>NZ_PYMI01000009.1 GCF_003025595.1 Photobacterium ganghwense | reverse complement strand
TGGAGCGGTAGTTCAGTTGGTTAGAATACCGGCCTGTCACGCCGGGGGTCGCGGGTTCGAGTCCCGTCCGCTCCGCCACTTATACGAAGCCCAAGCAGAAATGCTTGGGCTTTTTTACGTTTAAAGATAATGTTGTTCGCCATTCGGTCGAATGAGCCCCGCAAGATCGACAGCCCGGCCGTTCCACCACTTATGCGAAGCCTGAATTGAAAGATTTGGGCTTTCTTGCATTTGGAATTTATCGGTTCGCCCTAAGGTCAAAGGGCTATCGACGGTAGCCATTTCACAACTAATTCAAAAGTTCCACTTATCAAGAAACTTTGTCAGTGATGGCGAAGCTTTTTGACTTTTGGGGTAGCGTGTTCATCCTTGTTGAATCATTCATTGAATGAGCCTCGCTGTGTGCAATTCCGGCTGCTCTGCTGCTTCACTAACAATGACTTGCTTGTTTGTTACGTTGATGGCTTTTCAACGTGTGATTGTCAGTCACTTAGTCTGTGATCTTGCCTTATCCTCTTTCCCCACTCTGACTTGTAAAGTCAGTCGTTAGGGATGTATTGAATGTGGTTTCGACATTTTAAATATACCGATCACTTAAATATCTGTCAGATGAAGAGCAAGCCTTCATTAAGCGACTTTTTATTGTTTTAATGATGCCGTAAGGATATAGCAGAGGATGTTGAGGTATTGACTAACAGTGCCTGGACTTCAGAGAAGCGGTTGGCCTATCTGTTTGTAGTTATTGAAAATTGTGTAGCCATTAAATAATGGGGTTAATGATCTGATTCGATAAGGAAATGGGAGTGCATCATTTCCATCAGGCTTTCCCTGAAAGGTTCATGAGTTTTGCTGCCAAGGAGTTCGGCCAGTTCCTGTCCGGTAGGCGTTAGGCGGTAATAGGTGAAACTACACCCTTTTTGTTGTGGGGTCAGGCGGTAATGATGCGTCTGATAGCTGAATGTTAGTGGTGTTTGAGGAGCGAATTCGCCTGACTCTAACTCTGTTTTCAGAACTAACCCGAGCTCCATCAGGATCAATATATCGGAGTAAGGAAGCTGGAAATGCCCTAGGGTCAGCTTCTTGGTGGCTGGTGCCAGTAATGAAGGTAAAAGTTTGTGCCTGATAATAAGGGAAGTCAGGATTTTTTTGCTTTTGTCTCCGCCAAAATAGCAGGTCAGAGTACATGCCCGAAGAAAAATCTGGGCTTCTTTGTGGGTCATGGCTCTGAGGGTATCGAGTGTTTTAATCGAAATAGAGCCCGGTAATAAGCACTCTTGTTTGAGGATCCGGCTCCATAGCCGTTGCATGGAAGGATTACGGATACGCTTGGCGATGGAAAAAAAGTGAGAGAGCCAATCTGGATCGGGCTCTCCTGATTTTTCACTATGGCCGCTGTCGAAAGCTTGTTTGGTTATTCTTTCCAGGTTTTCCTGCTCCAGCAAATGTTCTTTTTGCTGTCTTTTGTCAAAGCGCTCTTGGAGAGAATGCGGCTCTTGCGGATGGATGAGGTAATCAATGCCGTGCTGGCCAGCAATTTTTGCAATGACTTTCTGAGTACCATGTTTTGACGATGACGGTTCTTCTTTCTCTGTCGTGGCCGTTAATACCGTACTGTCATGTTGTTCGCTCATTCCACCAGGCTCCATTATTATCAGGCTCCATTCTCATTAAGATTCTAGTGTAACCAGTCAGGAAACCGGGTGGCAATGGGATAGGTGGGAAAAGCGGATCTGGGTGAGGAAATATCACTAACCGGATACCCCGGTTAGTGACAGGCAGAGGCAGCTTTACATATCGTCGTAGGCTTCGATACGTGTGCCTTCCAACATATAACCGACTTGTGCCAGTTCATGGTTGATGGATTGGGTTTTCAGGGTCCCGATCAAATAAACGACGTCCCATAGCTCCTGGACCGGGGCTCCTTGGGGAAACTTGACATAAATAATCTGGTTCGGTGGCGGGGGTGGAACATGGATACATGCTCCGAAGTAGGGGACCAGCAAAAACTCTGTCAGAGTGTTTTCATTCCCTTCGAGTGGAATGACAAAGCCGGGAATTTTCACTTGGCTACCGTTTAACTCCTCTCGAACCGACCCCAGCACAGACTGAGGTGAAGCATCACCATCGTGGCTCATGACCGGCATCTGCTGTTGGTTAAACTGCGCCCGTTCTTTTTCCGGAACCAGGTCAATCCAATCTAACGTCAGTAGTTCAGTAGCCTGGCTGAACATCGGCAGCCAGCAAGCGAAAATCAGAATCCATTTTTTCATAAGATTAAACCTTTATAGTCATGCCATCAGAGAGAGAATGTCGAAATGCCTGAAGTGCAGGGATAAATCCTGCGAGCATGCCCGCGATTTGCACCATACCGAGCAGGAAGTATTCATAAGCCGTCGGCGCGGAGAGCGAAAGAACCATTCCGAATTGGGTTTGGAGAATCGGTTGAGCAATGGCCATTGCCAGATAGAGTAAGCCGATACCGGACAAAATGCCTGCCGCGGTGATCACCGTTGCTTCACTGATCAGCAGGAAAAAAATATGCACAGGGCGAGCGCCCATGGCACGTAAGATGGCCATTTCCCGCCGCCGTTCGTTCAAGCTGGTCAGCAGGCTGGTCAGCATACCCATCAGACCTGCGATGACCACGAAGCCTGAAACCGCCAGCAGTGCCTGCTCTGCGATGGACATCATGCCCCAGAGCTCATGTAATGCGATACCCGGCATAATTGCACTCAGAGGCTCTGAGGGATAGCTATTAATGGTGCGTTGCAGAGAGAAGGCCTGGATCCGTGATTTCAGCCCGAGGAAAAGCGCCGTGATCTGTTTGGGCTCAAACTGAGCTTGTGACAGTGATTCGGCCGTCGGCGTATGGCCTAACCGTGCCCCGCTTTCCCAGCCGACATGAATAGCTTCAATGGCCGGAAGTGAGACATGAACACTGCGATCGACAGGCGTACCAGTGGGGGCAAGAATCCCGACAACCTTAAAGGGCAGGTTATCGTGTCGATTGAAGGCTTTATCGCTGATGCCATGGGCAATGATGATTTCATCACCAATTTGATAGTTGAGCTTCTTTGCCACCTCTGACCCTAATACAGTGTCAAACAGGGTCTCAAACGCACGGCCTTGGGCCAGAACAAGTGACTGTTTCTGGCCGTAACGATAATAGCGGAAATAATCGGGGGTGGTGCCAATCACCCGGTATCCCCGATGTGAATCGCCGAGTGAGATTGGGATGGCCCAGTCGACAGTGGGATGTTGGCGAATATTCTGATAGCTTTGCCAGTCAATATTATTGGTGGCGTTACCTATCCTGAACACTGAATACAACAGCAGATTCACCTGGCCCGAACGGGCCCCGACAATCAGGTCTGTCCCTGAGATGGTGTTGGCGAAGCTGGCTTTAGCCTGGGTTCGGATTTTTTCTACGCCTAAGAGCAGGCTGACCGAAATTGCCACGGTAAGGATGGTGAGTACAGCGGTTGCTTTACGGTTCAGCAGGCTTTGCCAAGCCAGGCGGATTATCGCAGTCATGCGTATTCTCCTGTGGCCCGGTTGAGGCTGCTCAGGCTAAGGTGGCGATCAAACAGATGTTCCAGTGAGGCATCATGACTGACAAACAGTAATGTCATGTTTTGTCTCTCACATTCTTCCATCAGAAGATTGATGAAGGCTTCCCGATTGTCATGATCCAACGCGGAAGTGGGCTCATCGGCAATAAGTAGAGGTGGGCGTCCGATTAATGCGCGGGCTGCCGCGACACGTTGTTGCTGCCCGATGCTTAGCGTGCTGACCGGGCGGTGAAGGCATGCATCAGGCAGGTGTAATTGTGTCAGCAGACGACGCGCTTCTTGTGGTAATTGTCCATTGAGGAGCTGCCTGCGGCTGTCTGAAAACCGGCAGGGTAACAGTACATTGTCGATAACGGATAGATAAGGCAACAAGTTAAACATCTGAAAAATATAGCCCATATTGTCCGCCCGGAATCGATCCCGCTGGGTTGCTGACAGTGAGCTAAATGGCTGATCCAGAAGCCGGATGGTACCTGTGGTAGGAAGATTGATGCCTGCCAGCAGGCTCAGCAGGGTGGACTTTCCGCTGCCGCTCGGGCCTTTCAGGAAGGTTTTTTCTCCCCGGCGGATTGTCAGGGACGGGATGTCAAGCAAGGTCGGCTGTTTCGGCCAGTGAAACGTTAAGTCACTGATCTCAATAATCGTCATAATGCATCCTGAACAATGGGGGACGAGCCCCCCATTTTCGTTTTCTCACTCGTTAAAAATGAAAGCGTGGCTGGCCTGGTTTGAGCGTAGCCGCTTTTTGTTGTTTGGCGGTGAAGGCGTTGATGTTCACCTGCTCGGTCGCCGGGAATTGCTCGAACCAGTGCAGCTCCAGGTACGTTAACCCTGCCATGTTGTTGCACTGATAGAGGAATTGCACGCTAAACTCGCCATGCTCATGCTCATGCTCATGCTCATGCTCATGCTCATGCTCATGCTCATGCTGATCATGAGAGCGATGCGTCAGCGTTTCTGTCGCCTCGGCCTGAGTCAGCTGACAGTTTGCTGCTGAGGGGAATGACAGCAGCGTATCCGGTGTTTGCAGTGTCGCTAATGCCCGGGCTAGCTTTTCCTTGTCATCGAGGCTACTGGGTTCATGTTCAAATCCGACGATGTCAGCGCCCGGTGCGGTAATTTCTACCAGCAGTTCGTTGCCATCCTGTGCCAGGTTGAATGTCACGACACCATGGACATGGGCATCATGTTGGTGAAAGTGTCCTTCAGCAACGGCAGACGCGTAAGGAAAAGCACCTGCGGCCAACATGGCTAAGGCAGTTAAAGCAAAAGAGTTTTTCATGGTATGTCCTGTCTAAACGAATGTAAGAATAAAAAAGAGTTCAGACAGGTTGGGGTGGTGAACGGGCTGTTGGCGAAGCCGGTTGGCCCGACAGGTGCTGTGCAGCACCGGCAATCAGTGGCGGGTACTGAATCGTGGGGAGAGGCAGTGAGATACTATCAGGAGCAATGGCATCCAGCGCCAGATGACAGACCGCGCAATCCGGACGGTGATGGTGATCCAGGCTGGCTTCGATGTGATGTAACAGACTGAGCGGCCCAAGTATGATGAGCAGCGTGCACAGTCCCAGCCATTTGAACAGATGTCGGTGTCCGTTTCGCATCTTGTCGAGTCGTTAAAAAAGCCATGCCCCAGAAGTGTGTAACAATATAACATCACATTTCCGGGTGGTCATGGCCTAAAAGTCAAAGCGCGGTGAAAATACCGTCGTTGCGGGCTGTCCGCATACAGTGATGCGGTGCTGGTTGATATGGAACGGATTAAAGGTGCGTACTGACCAGCTTCAGGGCTTCTTTGACTTCACCCGCGCTCAGTTTGCCTTCTTTCACAAACAGGACCTTGCTGTCTTTATCCAGCACAATAATGGCCGAGTTTTCTTTGGCCAGATCCCAGCTCTGATGAACACGGCCATTGGCATCCAGTACCATCGAAGACCATGAAAACGCTTTTTTGCTGTCTTCGGCGGAGGACTTCACAAAGCTGCCGGTGCCCCAAATGGCGTCATCCTGGTTAATGATAGTGGTGGTCTGGTATTTGTCTTGCGGGAATTTGGCTGCAGTGATGGCCGCCATCAGTTCTGCATTCAGCTCTTTAGCGGAGCTACGCCCGGCGATCGCCTGAATAACCCGCACTTTACCGTCCAGTTGCTGGCTGCTCCATGCCTGATAGTGGATCTCCCCATTTTGGAGCATCAGCTCCCCTTTATCGGCCACGGATACGGTTGGTAGTGGTTGACCCACGGTCAGGTTATGAGCCAGTGCAACCCCAGGTAAGCATGCTGCGACGACTGCCCACAGAAACTTCTTTTTCATGATTTCTATTCCATTAATTATTAGACGCATCATTATCTTAGAAGAGATAACGATAACTGGTAAAACCAGTTGTTAAAGCTTGAGCCGCATCACAGCACCCTGCAACGCGAAATACCCCTCAGAATGCACACAGTGTACAAGCCGATACCGTTTTTGCTTTCGATACAAACAGAAAGTGGTTGGCACGAAATGTGCTGATACTTGTTTGGGGAAGGCTGGTGAAAAGAATAAAGGGATAACTGAACCTATATGCTGTTTACACGGTCAATTAGATAAGGGCTGTTTGTGAGGGAATCATGCTGAGAATTTTTAAACATTATCGTCCGACACAAGTTGCCCGCCACGTGAAAAATTACTTCCGTGGGCGGGTCTTCATTTCCGGTATCGGTGGTTTTGAGTTTGACTGCGGTCGACTGCTTCCGCCCAAAAAACACGATAAGAAAGCATTGAACGTGTTAAGCGAAGTGAACCGTGAAATTCAGCTGTTGACCGCAGAAGGGATGTAACCGTTATTTAAACTGAGGTGGCATGCAGATACCGGTGCCACCCAGTCCGCAGTAACCATCCGGGTTTTTGGCCAGATATTGCTGATGGTAATCTTCAGCAAAATAGAAGTTCCCCGCCGGGGCAATTTCCGTTGTGATGGGGTGACTACCCAACGCGGCCTGATAGCGCGCCATACTGTCGGTCACGGCGGCGGTCTGTTCGTCTGAATGGGTATACACGACAGAGCGGTATTGTGTCCCCATATCATTCCCCTGGCGCATTCCCTGAGTCGGGTCATGATTTTCCCAGAACAGCGTCAGCAACTCATCTAAGCTGATCACTACCGGGTCAAAAATAATCCGTACCACTTCGGCATGGCCGGTTTTACCGGTACACACTTCTTCATAGGTCGGGTTCGGTGTTAAGCCGCCGCTGTAACCTACGGCAGTGCTGTACACGCCGGGTTGTTTCCAGAACAGCCGCTCAGCACCCCAGAAGCACCCCATCCCTACCGTCAGGACTTCGTGGCCGGCTGGGATGGTGTCATCGAGTTCAGTGCCATTTACTGCATGCGCACTGGTTGGCAAAATAGGGGTTGCCCGGCCGATTAACGCCGTTTCAGCCGTTGGCATGTTGAGCTTATCAGAAGACATTGTTCATTCCTTTTTACGTCATCATTTGCTCTCAAGGTAGAGGAATCCGGAATGACAATCAACATCCTTGCTATTTCCTGTCAAAATGTTGGCAGTTAAGTCGTGGCTTTGTCAGAATTAACACTGCTCAAGGCAAAAAAATAACACGAAGATCCTAAAAATGAAGTCATAAGAATGAAGACACATGTTATGCGGTACAGTCTCGCCGCGTTTGCGCTATCCGTTACGCTTCCGGTTTCCGCCGCGACGTCATTGGAAATTACTGGTGTTAAAGGGAAGTTGAAGGACAATGTTGATGCCTATGTGTCAGCCATTCCGGAGAAGGACTACAGCACATCACTTCGCTTTCGGCAGCAACTGGAAGGCGAAATTCGCGATGCGCTGAAGGCGCTGGGGCGCTATAACCCCACGATATCCTTCACAGATTCCGTCGACGGCGATAACAGCGTCCTGAAAGTGGCCATCAAACCGGGGCCAAAAACCGTGATCGCCAAAAGTGATATTCAGATCACCGGTGATGCCCAAGATGATCCGGATGTCATCGAACTGGTCCGCAACAGCGGGCTGGGGCTGGGAAAAACGCTGAATCACGGAAAATATGAATCGCTCAAATCCTCGCTCAGTAGTCTGGCTCTGCGGAAAGGCTATTTTGATGCCGAGCTGTTGACCAGCCGGATGGAGGTGGCTCCCAGCCGAAATGAAGCCTATATCACGATCGAGTTTGCCAGTGGAGCGCGTTACCACTTTGGCAAGACCACCTTTAAAGGCAGCCAGATTGATCTGGATCGTCTCGAATCATTGATCCCTTACGAAGAGGGGGATCCGTATCTGGCTTCCTCGCTGGGGGAATTTAACCAGCGTTTGTCCAATGTTGGCTGGTTCTCTTCCATTTTCGTCGGCGGGGCCGTTGCGCAGCGTCATGACGAGGAGATCCCGGTCAATGTCGTGCTCAGCCCGCAGGTACGGAATCAGGTTGAAACCGGTATCGGTTACTCAACCGATGTCGGGGTGCGACTGAAAATGAACTGGCACAAGCCATGGCTGAACAGTGCCGGGCACAGTCTGGATGTCAAAACGGAGTTGTCCACGGTCCAGCCGAAAATTGAGGCTGTCTACAAAATTCCGTTGGATGATGTTCTGAATGACTACTACCAGGTAGTGGGCGGGATTCGCTATGTCGACAACCATGACACGGTCAGCACCGAGTACAGTCTGGGTCTGGAGCGTCACTGGCGCCTCGATAGCAACTGGAAACGGGTGGCTTCCTTACGGGTACTGTATGAAGACTATAACCAGGGCGCGGAAGAAAGCGGCGTGCTGGCGATGGTGTTGCCGGGGTTGAGCTATGACCGTACCCGGGTTCGAGGTGGTGCGATGCCAACCTGGGGCGACAAGCAAATGATTTCCATGGAGTATTCTGACCCAGCGCTGGGATCGGACACTCGCCTGTTCCATTTACGTGGACGTTCTGCCTGGATCCGGAGCTGGGCGGAAGATCACCGCGGCCTGGTCCGCATTGACGGCGGGGCCGTGTTTGCCGACCGTCTGGAAGATGTTCCTCCTTCCATGCGTTTCTTCGTCGGGGGTGATAACAGCCTGCGTGGCTACAGTTATGAGTCCATTGCTCCACGCGACAGCGAAGGTAGGCTGCGCGGCGGTAAGTATATGCTTACTTCCACGGCTGAATACCAGTACCGGGTGTACGGCAACTGGTGGGGCGCGGTCTTTTATGACTATGGCTCGGCCTGGAATGACAGCCCGGACTGGCTGGCTGGTGCCGGGGTCGGGGTTCGTTGGGCATCACCTGTCGGCCCGGTGCGGGTGGACTTTGCCTGGGGACTGGATAAAGACAAGGATAAGTTCCAACTGCACTTTGTTTTGGGGCCAGAGATATGATTTGGGTAAAACGACTAACCTTGGCTTTACTGGCCTTGTTACTGGTGCTGGTGATTGCGATTGCCGCGCTGCTTTACACACCGGCCGGGATCAAGGTCGCGCTGTGGGGCGCCCAGAAAGCGTTACCGGCCCTTTCGGTTGGCAGCAGCAGCGGGAGCCTGATGAAGGGCTTTGCGCTGGAGCAGGTGCGCTATCAGGACGGTGCGCTTGATCTGGCGGTGAACCGCCTCGGATTGACGATCGATGATGGATGTCTGCTGACACCCGCGGTGTGCGTGAAAGAGCTGGCCATTGACGGTACCCGCTTCAGCATGCCGGAAGTACCGCCGCCGTCAGAAGAGGAAGAGCCGGCCAGCGAACCGGTGACCACCATTACGCTGCCGTTGCCAATCTCGATTGACCGTATTGCGCTGAACGATGTGGCGCTGGATATTCTGGGCAACAAGATTGCCTGGGACACATTCAGTACTGCTGCCAAGATGGAAGGGAATCAGGTCACTATCATGCCGACTGACTGGGACGGTGTCTCGGTATCACTGGCACCGGCGGCCGAAAATGCTTCCGCGGCAGCGGAGATTGTTGAGCAGAGTGAGCCTCAGCCGATCGTGTTGCCGGAAGTGGTGATTCCGCTGAATATTGCAGTCGAACGCTTTACCGTGAAGTCCTTCAGCCTTGAGGGCGAAGCGCCGCAAAAGGTGGAGCTGCTGGATCTGGTGGCGTCGACCGTAGGCAGTGAAGTGCAAATTGATAAGCTGGTGCTCAAAGCCCCGCAGGGGACACTGGACGCGAAAGCGAATGTGACCCTGAGTGGGGATTATCCGCTGACGCTGGACGCGAAACTGGATGTCGCCATGGCACCGCTGGCGGGGCACAAGCTGGCGCTGAAAGCGTCCGGCAGTGCCGTTAAACTGGGGCTGGATGCCAGCCTGAGCGGTACCATTGATGCCCTGGTGAAAGGCCAGCTGTCACCGTTGGACCCTGATCTACCGTTTGATGTCAGTGTCAGCAGTAAAAATATCCAGTGGCCGATTGACAGCGATGCGGAATTTACCGTCAAGGACACATCTCTGACAGCAAAAGGGAAGCTATCCGGTTACAGCTTCAGCCTGAAGAGTAACATCGACGGGAAACCGATGCCGGCAGTTAAGGCCGATCTGCAGGGGAAAGGCTCTCTGAATGATGTCGCCCTGAGCCGGCTGATGGTCGAAACGCTGGGCGGTACGGTCTCGGGTAGTGCGTCAGCCAGCTGGAAAGATTTGGTGAACTGGCAGGGTGAACTGGCGTTCAGCCATATTCAACCGGGGTTGGAGTGGCCGGATGTACCGGGTGATATCAGCGGGAAGCTGAAAACCTCCGGTGGCCTGACCAAACAGGGCGGCTGGTATGTCGAACTGCCTGCGCTGACGGTGGACGGTATCGTCATGGATCAGCGCCTGGATATGAAAGGCGAGCTGTCCGCCAGCGACCGCAGCGGCAAGGGTAACCTGACCTTCAATACGCCGGGACTGTCAATTAAGCATGGTCCGAATGGTTTGCTGGCGAAAGGTAACCTGAGCGACACCTGGGATATGTTGGCGATCATTGATGCGCCGAACCTGGCGCAGTCAATGCCGGGGCTACGCGGGAAAGTACAGGGACGGGTGGATGTCAGAGGTAAAATGGCAGAGCCGGATCTGGCTTTGGATCTGACCGGCCAGGCGTTGGGATGGCAGGATTTGGCCAATCTCGAAAAACTGACGATTAAAGGCAAAGTGAAGCCGATGCCCGCGCTGGATGCGGATCTGCAGGTGCTGGCCTCAGACGGCCGGTTTGACACCTTCAACCTGGCGAATTTGGCACTGATTTTCCGTGGAACCGAACAACGCCATGAGCTGACGCTGAAGATGGACGCCGAGCCGGTCAGTGCCGATTTGCGGCTGACCGGGGCTCTTAACCGCGAACAGGGCTGGCAGGGGCGTCTGGAAAAAGGTGAAATTGATACTGAGATTGGGCCGTGGAAGCTGGATCGCTCGACCCCGATTGGTTACCAGTTCAAGACTCAGCTTGCGACGGTTGCGGCGCACTGCTGGAAGCAGGATAAGTCTGCGCTGTGCCTGAGTGAAAACCTGACGGCGGGGGCCAGCGGGCGTGCCAAGCTGGCCGTGAATAACTTCGACTTTGCCATTATCAAGCCATTCCTGCCGGAGAACGTGGAATTGCAGGGCGCGCTGGGTGCGCATGTGGATGCGACCTGGGCACCGAACTCTGCTCCTTTTGTTCAGGCCAACATTGCCCTGCCTGCTGGCTTTGTGAAGCAAAAGAGCGAGCCGGACGGGCAGCCAATGATGCTGGGCTGGGATAAGGTAACCCTGAATGCTGAAGTGAAGCAGGATGTGCTCAACGCCGACTGGCTGATTGCCGTGAAAGACAATGGCGATCTGAGTGGCCGCGCACGGGTAACTCAGCTGACCGGTGAACAGCAGATAGAGGCCAACCTGAAGCTGGATCGCTTTATGCTGGACTTCCTGCAGCCGCTGGTGGCGGATTACGATAAGTTCGGTGGCCAGATTGACGCCAACCTGAACCTGTCGGGCCCGGCAATGCACCCTGCGGTTAACGGTCTGGTGAAAGTCAGCAAGGTGCAGGCCATTGGCCGTAAAGTGCCACTGGATATCAAGAATGCCGATATCACGGCGACCTTCTCAGGATATCAGGCTCAGCTGAACGGTAAGATTGTGACGCCGGACGGTAATCTGGCTCTGGCCGGTGATGCCAACTGGCGGGATATGGCGAACTGGGCTACTCAGTTGCGGGTTAATGGCCGCGAACTGGAAGTTAACATGCCGCCGATGCTGGCCGTGCGTGTGAGCCCGGATTTGACCATCAAAGCCGGTCCGCAACAGGCGGAAATTACGGGTAAAGTTGAAATTCCGTGGGGCCGCATTACCGTGGATCAGCTGCCGGAATCTGCCGTTGCCGTTTCCGATGATGAGATCCTGCTGACGGCAGATCTCAAGCCGGTAGAAAAAGAGTCAGCCATGCCGTTCTCGGTGAAAACCAATGTGCTGGTTCGCATCGGGGATGATGTACGCCTGAGTGCGTTTGGCCTGAAATCTAACCTGGTGGGGGATCTGAATGTCCGCCAGAATGATAAAGGGCCGCAGGTCTTCGGTGAGGTGAACCTGAAGGACGGTACTTACCGCTCCTTTGGCCAGACACTGGTGATCCGCAAAGGCCAGCTGCTGTTTAATGGTCCGGCAGATCAGCCATACTTGTCGATTGAGGCGATTCGCGATCCGGAAAATATCGAGGACGATGTGATTGCAGGGATCCGGGTAACCGGCCCGGCGGATAATCCGAAGGCGGACATTTTCTCGGATCCGGCGATGCCGCAGCAGAACGCGCTGTCTTACATCCTGCGTGGCCGGGATCTCGACAGCGAGTCGAACAGCGGCGATGCGATGACCATGGCTCTGATCAGTATGGGTCTGGCACAGGGCGGCCAGCTGGTGGGTAACATCGGTGAGGCATTTGGGGTGCAGGACCTGTCGCTGGATACGGCCGGTTCGGGCGATGACTCCCAGGTGACGATCAGTGGTTACATCGCGCCGGGGCTGCAGGTCAAATACGGTGTCGGGATCTTCAACTCGATAGGGGAATTCACGGTGCGTTACCGCCTGATGAAAGATCTCTATGTGGAAGTGGTGTCAGGCCTCGACAGTGCGGTCGACCTGCTGTACCAGTTCGAATTTAACTAACAGGAGTAAGGGACGGTGAGGGTTTTTGTCTACGGGACCCTGCGACACGGGGAGTCTAACCACTCCCTGCTTCGTCAGGCGACATTGCTGGGGCTGCATACTTTGCCTTACGGGTACTGCCTGTATGATCTGGGGCCTTACCCGGCAGCCGTTCAGGCCGCAGGTGGTGCTCAGCTGGTGGGGGAGGTCTATGAGATTGACCGGACAATCCTGCGGGATCTTGATGAGCTGGAGGAGTACCCGGAGGTGTATGATCGGGCGACTGTGACCACACCTTATGGTGACGCGTTTGTTTATCTCTACCAGCAGACTGTGGTCGGCCTGCCGCTGATTGTCGGCGGTGACTGGTGTGGCCGGATAGTGCGACAAGCAGTGTAGCGTGGTTTAACCTGAGGGCTTTACATCATCGTCTCAGTCATCAGAACCAAAAGCGAAAAACCCGGCCTGTGAGCCGGGTTTTTTATTATCGCATAGGCATAGCGGCGTCGAGTGCCTGGTAATTCTCACCGTTGTAGAGCTGGGTATACCCCAGCTTTGCCAGCTCTGCTTCTGCTATGCCTGAACGGCGTCCTGACTGGCAGTACAGCATAATTGGCCGCGAGGTATCGGGTTCCAGTGATGTCAGCTGTTTGATGTCATCAAACGGAATATTGATGGCACCGGGCAAGTGACCGTCGGCAAATTCTGCCGGGGTGCGAACATCGACAATCAGTGGCGGATTACTTGGCTGAGCCTGATAGGTTTGCCAGAATTCGGCCGGGGAAACCACTTCCGCGGCGACCGGGAGTGTCAGTCCGCTCCAACAGACGAGGGCGATCAGGGCTCCGGGGATACGTTGTTTCATGGGGAGACTCCGGTGTTTTTGCCTGCGTTAGCGGTGGGGGGTGCATCCGGTAACGGCATGGGCTACAGGATCAAGTATAAAAAAAGCCGGGCTTGATGCCCGGCTTTCTTCAGGATTATTTTTCCTGAGCGCGCTTGAATGACTCAAGGATTTCCGCTTTAGCTGCAGCAGCGTCAGCCCAGCCGTCAACTTTAACCCACTTGCCCGCTTCCAGCTCTTTGTAACGCTCGAAGAAATGAGTGATCTGCGCTTTCAGCAGTTCTGGCAGGTCGTTTACGTCCTGGATGTGGTCGTATTCTTTTGTCAGCTTGCTGTGTGGTACAGCAACAACTTTCGCATCTTCACCAGATTCGTCAGTCATCTTCAGAACGCCAACTGGACGGCAGCGGATCACTGAACCCGGAACCAGTGGGAATGGAGTCGGAACCAGTACGTCAACTGGGTCGCCGTCCAGAGATAGCGTGTGGTTCACGTAGCCGTAGTTACATGGGTAGAACATTGGCGTAGACATGAAACGATCCACGAATACTGCGCCAGAGTCTTTGTCGACTTCGTATTTGATTGGATCTGCGTTTGCCGGGATTTCGATAACCACGTAGATATCTTCTGGAATGTCTTTACCAGCTGGTACCTGATTCAGGCTCATTGTTTCTTCCTTTATTTAGTTAACTATTTGCGGTGATGTTTGGAAATTATAATACCAACATCGCCGATTCGTTGTCTAATCGCAACGCCCTCCGGCAGGCTTGGACAGGCCGGAAGTGTGAGGGGGGTGATTATGCAAAAAAACAGGCTGCATTGGCAGCCTGTTTTTGCAGATTATTCCTGTTCAGGGAATTCTTTGAGGAATGCTTCGACTTTTCGGACCATCGGGGTCGATCCGACAAAGAACGGCACCCGCTGGTGAAGTTCGGTCGGTTCAATGTCCATGATGCGACGACTGCCGTCAGAAGCGATACCACCCGCCTGCTCAATCAGGAACGCCATTGGGTTACATTCATAAAGAAGACGCAGTTTACCCTGAGGGTGCGTCGCAGTGCTTGGGTACAGGTAGATGCCGCCTTTCAGCAGGTTACGGTGGAAGTCCGCGACCAGAGAGCCGATGTAGCGAGAGGTGTACGGACGGTGATCTTCCGGCACATTCTCCTGGCAGTATTTGATGTACTTCTTCACGCCCATAGGGAAGCGGAAATAGTTACCTTCGTTGATGGAGTAAATGCGGCCTTCTTCAGGAATGCGCATGTTCTCGTGCGACAGGCAGAAAACACCCAGAGACGGGTCGTAGGTAAAGCCGTGTACACCGTTGCCGGTTGTGTAAACCAGCATGGTAGATGAACCATAAATGATGTAACCGGCAGCAACCTGGCGGTGGCCCGGCTGCAGGAAATCTTCTTCCGTTGGAGGGGTACCCACCGGAGAAACGCGGCGGTAGATAGAGAAGATCGTACCGACGGAAACGTTTACGTCAATATTCGAAGAACCATCCAGTGGGTCCATCAAAACAACGTACTTGGCATTGCGGTTGAGCTCTTTGTTGAAGGCGACAGCTTCGTCTTCTTCTTCACTCGCTACACCACACACTTGATCACGGGCTTCAAGGGCAGCTTTGAACTTATCGTTGGCGTACACATCGAGTTTCTGTTGCTCTTCCCCTTGTACATTCTGGCCGCCGATCGAACCGGTAATATCAACCAGACCTGCTTTGTTGATTTCACGGTTGACGATTTTGGCCGCCAGTTTGATTGAACCTAATAGCGAAGACAGTTCGCCGCTGGCGTGGGGGAAGTCAGTTTGTTTCTCGACAATGAACTCACCAAGGGTTCTAATATCGGACATATACAATCCTTGCATCATGTTGTCATTGGGGCATTTATGTCGGGTACAATGTCTCTGCGGAGCATTTTGATACCCGATTTGGCAGACGCCTGCTTAATAGTGTGGTCTATTCGCAATTAAAGAATTGTATATAAAGATCTTTTTTATGGTACTGAAGTAACGCAGTAGCGTGAAATTTATATTGTTTACCGAGTGAGCCGAAAGTTATGCACATCCACATTTTAGGAATTTGCGGCACATTTATGGGCGGAGCGGCGGTTCTCGCCCGTCAGCTGGGTCATAAAGTGACAGGCTGTGATGCGAATGTTTACCCGCCAATGAGCACTCTGCTTGAGTCTCAAGGTATTGAAATTATTGAGGGGTATGATCCTGCTCAATTAAACCCTGCACCTGATCTGGTGGTGGTCGGCAATGCGATGAGCCGCGGAAATCCCTGTGTGGAGTATGTGCTGAACAACAACCTCCGCTATACCTCGGGGCCGCAATGGTTGCAGGAAATTTTGCTGCATGACCGTTGGGTGATGGCCGTGGCCGGTACCCATGGTAAGACCACTACAGCCAGTATGCTGGCTTGGATCCTGGAAGATTGCGGCTATCAGCCGGGTTTTCTGGTCGGTGGCGTGCTCGGAAACTTCGGCGTTTCCGCGCGGTTAGGTGAAAGTATGTTTTTCGTCGTCGAGGCGGACGAATACGATAGTGCTTTTTTCGATAAGCGTTCTAAGTTTGTTCATTATCGACCACGAACGCTCATAATGAACAATCTCGAGTTCGATCACGCAGATATTTTTGACAACCTGGCGGCGATTCAGCGTCAGTTTCATCATTTGGTACGCACTGTGCCGGGGAATGGTCGAATTCTGGCACCGAAGGGTGTGCCGGCGATTGACCAGACGCTGGAGATGGGTTGCTGGAGTGAGCTGGAATACATCGGTGAGGATGGCTATTGGCGGGCAAGTAAGCAAGATGATGCCGGCAGCCGGTTTGATGTCTACCTGGATGACCAGTTGGTAGGAACCGTCAACTGGGAATTGATTGGCGATCACAACGTCAATAATGCGCTGATGGCGATTGCGGCTGCCCGACATGTTGGGGTAACACCGGATCTGGCGTGCGAGGCGCTGGGGAAATTTATCAACACCAAGCGCCGACTGGAGCTGAAAGGTGAGATTAACGGGGTGCGTGTGTATGACGACTTTGCGCATCACCCGACTGCGGTAGAGCTGACCTTGGGAGGGCTGCGTGCCAAAGTTGGTGAGCAGCGGATCCTGGCGGTACTGGAACCGCGCTCGAATACCATGAAGCTGGGTGTGCATAAGCAGGATCTGGCTCCAGCCTTGGCGGCGGCTGACGAAGTGTTCATCTATCAGCCGGACAACATTCCGTGGTCCGTTGACGAGATTGCCGTGCTGTGTGAGCAACCTGCGACAACCGATGCCGATCTGGATCGTCTGGTGGCGAGTATTGTGACCGCCGCGCAGCCGGGCGACAATATTCTGGTGATGAGTAACGGCGGGTTTGGTGGTATTCACGGTAAGCTACTGGCTGCCCTGAGTGAAAAATCCTCCTGCTCAGAAGTGGGTCGTAACTCCGCGGCAAACCAAGGTGCAAACTAAGGTGAGACCGGTGAATAACGACAAACGTATTACCCTGGCCTGGACGGGCGCTTCTGGTGCGCCATATGGCTTGCGCCTGCTGGAATGCCTGCTGGCGGCCGATTACGATGTTTTTCTGCTGATCTCATCGGCCGCCCGGGTGGTGCTGGCCACCGAACATGGCCTGAAGTTACCGGCAGGGCCGGACGCGGCCAAACAGGTGCTGGTTAACCATCTGGGCTGTCACGGTGACAAGCTGACGGTCTGCGGTAAAGAAGACTGGTTTTCGCCGGTGGCTTCTGGCTCTGCGGCTCCGAAACAGATGGTGGTCTGTCCGTGCTCGGCCGGAACGCTGGCATCCGTGGCTCACGGCTTGTCGGATAACCTGCTGGAGCGGGCAGCGGATGTGGTGCTCAAAGAGCGCGGGCAGTTGCTGCTGGTGGTACGGGAAACCCCGTTTTCGACCCTGCACCTGGAAAACATGCTCAAGCTGTCTCAGATGGGGGCCACTATCATGCCAGCGGCACCGGGCTTCTACCATCAGCCGCAGAGCATTGAGGATCTGGTGGATTTCATGGTCGCGCGTATTCTGGACCATCTTGGGGTTGAGCAAGGTCTGGTGCCCCGCTGGGGCTATGATCATCGTCAGCCGTAGTGGATAAAGCGGCAACGCTGCCACACCGCCATGGTTAATGGTTCTGTCTGTTGAGCAAAAGCCCGCATCGTTGCGGGCTTTTTGATTGTAGGAGGCGTTGAGCGCGTTGAGCTGAGTTTATATATCAGGGGGGGCTCAACACACCGCCGGGACGGTCGACGGACAGGGCACCATCAAGCGTCGGATTCGCTCTCTTCCAGATGGCCTTGCGGTTTGAGTACCAAAACCGGAATCGGTGAGTTCTCTACGACTTTGGCCGCCACGGATCCCAGCATGACTTTGTCGACTCTGGATCGTTTGTGGCTGGGCATGATGATCAGATCAGCGCCCACCCGCTCGGCGTAATCGAGAATGGTGGTCCAGGTTTTACCCTCGGTGACATGCTGATGGTGCACAATATCCGGCGGGATACAGTTACCGGCAAACACTTTGAGTTGTTGCTGGGTATCTTGCAGCATTTTCCGCGCGGCATCTTTGGGAAAATAGCTGGATACCATGGCCATATGAATGCCCGGCAGGACATTAATCAGGTGCAGCGTGGCATTGCTTTGTCGGGCATGCCACACGGCGGTTTCTACCGCTTTGTCGGCAAACCCCTGATCGTTCAGATCAACGGGAACCAGAATGTGCTTATACATAGTGTCCTCTTGCACCAACAGGAAGGGGATATTTCCTAAAGTGTATACCAAGCTGGGCCGCTGCTTTTGTGATGCAGCGAACGGCCCTGATCATCAGAGATGGCCGAGTTTTTTCGCCCGGCGACGCTGATTCCAGCCAAGTAAGGCCAGCAGCGCCAGAGTTGGAATGAACACCCACTCTTTCATCGGTCGTACGGCAGGCAGGCTGACGGCAGTGATCTCCCAGTCAAAATCAATCCCGGCCTGTTCAGCCGGACTGCCGAACTCCACCATATCAACCAGCATTTTGTCACCGTCCTGACGCAGCATCAGGCCGGTTGAGGCGATACGGTCTTCCGGCGTGATCGCGCCTTCTGCAAACGGCAGCATGACATGCTTGGAAAATTGCTTGCCATCCAGAGTTTCGCCACTGACCTGCAGCTCCAGAGTCTCGCCGATTGCCAGCTTATCGGCGGCATCGGCAATCAGCACGCCCGGCATTTCATGTTTGGGCGGGTAGACCATGTCCCACCAGAACCCCGGACGGAACAGCGAGAAGGTGATCAGCAGCAGTGCCGCCACTTCCCACCACTTGGTGCGGGTAAACCACCATCCCTGGGTGGCGGCAGAGAACGTGAGCATGGCCAGAATAGCTGACCCGACAGTGAGGCCGAGATGCCACCAGGAGTCGATGTCCATCAACAACAGCTGGGTGTTGAAGATAAACATGAACGGCAGGATGGCGGTCCGGATGTCATAGGCAAAACCTTGTAAACCGGTTCGGATCGGATCGCTTTTGGCAATCGCGGCCGCGGCAAAGGCGGCCAGCCCCACCGGTGGTGTATCATCGGCCAGAATTCCGAAGTAGAACACGAACAGGTGAACGGCAATTAGCGGAATGATCAGGCCGTGCTGAGCGCCCAGTGTGACGATGACCGGGGCCATCAGGGTCGAGACCACGATGTAGTTGGCGGTTGTCGGCAGGCCCATCCCCAGGATCAGGCTGATCACCGCAGTAAACACCAACATCAGAATAATGCTGCCCCCGGAGATGAATTCGACAAACTCCGTCATCACCAGGCCAATACCGGTCAGGGTGACCACCCCAACCACAATACCGGCGGCGGCGGTGGCCACCCCGATTCCAATCATATTTCGCGCACCGCTGACCAGGCTTTCCAGCAGGTCGATGACACCGACTTTTGCGGCATCAGCCAGCGAACTTTCCTGATTGAAGAAGGCCAGCAGCGGGCGCTGGGTCAGCAGAATAAAGATCATAAAGACGGTGGCCCAGAATGCGGACAGACCCGGTGAAAAACGCTCAACCGTCAGACACCATACCAGCACCACAATGGGTAACAGAAAGTAGAGGCCGGACTTAAGCGTCGGTCCCGGATCTGGCACTTCCGTCAGCTCGGCATTCGGGTCTTCCAGTGTATGATCCTGGTAACGGGCTGATATCCTGACCAATGCCACGTAAGCAATCAGTACGATTGCCCCGATCAGCGGCGTTGCGGTAGCACCAAAGACGGTTTTCGTCCAGCCCACGCCATAGTAAACGGCGGCGCTGATCACGATCAGCCCGAGGATGGTGCCGGTAAACGACAGCAGGCTCTGCGCCAGCGTTGGCTTGTAGCGACGCGGCAGCCCGGACATTCCGGCCTTACACGCTTCGAGGTGGACGATATAAATCAGGGCGATATAGGAAATCAGTGCGGGCAATAGTGCAGCCCTGATCACCTCGACATACGAAATTCCGACATACTCGACCATCAGGAATGCTGCTGCTCCCATGATAGGCGGAGTCAGCTGGCCATTTGTTGAGGCGGCCACTTCCACGGCCCCGGCCTTGGTACCGGGAAAGCCGACTTTTTTCATCAGTGGGATGGTAAAGGTGCCGGTCGTTACGACATTGGCGATCGATGAGCCCGAGACCAGTCCTGACAAACCGGACGCTACTACCGCCGCTTTGGCTGGGCCGCCCCGCATATGACCCAGCAGGGAGAATGCCACTTTAATGAAGTAAGCCCCGGCTCCGGCACGCTCCAGCATGGCGCCAAACAGGACAAACAGGAACACGAACGAGGTCGATACCCCGACAGCGATACCAAACACCCCTTCGGTGGTCAGCCACAGGTGCGACATGGCCTTGTTCAGGCTCGCCCCTTTATGGGCAATGACCTCCGGCATATACGGGCCACCGAAGGTGTAGAGCAGGAACATCCCGGCGACCACCATCAGTGGTGGCCCCAAAGCACGGCGGGTAGCTTCCAGCAGCAGGATCATCCCGGTAACGGCGACCACAATATCCATTTGGGTCGGGGCGCCGGAACGGCCTGCTAGCTCGGTGTAAAACAGAAACAGGTAAGCGGCCGAGAAACTGCCGGCCAGGGCAAAGACCCAGTCCAGTAACGGAATACGGTCGCGGGGGGAGCGGGCCAAAGCCGGGTAGGCGGTAAAGGCCAGGAAAATTGCAAATGCAAGGTGAATAGAGCGGGCTTCGGTATCGTTTAATACACCAAAATTGAAAATAAACGGTAACGGTGAGGCATACCACAGTTGGAACAGCGACCAACACAGTGGTACCAGCCACAAGATACGTCCAGCCAGTCCCGTCGGGCTTCTTGCCCCAGTATCAGCCTGAGCCACCATATCTTGCACATCTGTCGACGTTTGCGTTGTCTTCGTCATGCATCATCCTTCTTTGATGGGCTAAGGAATTAAAAATGTTGTGAATTGTGAATCATGAGGGAAAAACAGCATGCGCCGCAGGAAGCGGCGCATGCTGGATAAAGAAGCGTTGTTTTCTCAAAGAGTTACTTGATGTAACCCGCTTCTTTGTAGTACTTCTCTGCGCCTGGGTGCAGCGGAATCGACAGGCCGTCTTTGACCATGTTTTCCGGTTTCAGGTTAGCAAATGCCGGGTGCAGGCGTTTGAAAGTATCGAAATTCTCAAACACCGATTTGACGACGGCGTAAACCACTTCATCCGGCACGTCTGTCGATGAAACCAGAGTTGCGGCTACACCGAAGCTGTGTACATCCTGATCGGTACCTTTGTACATGCCACCTGGTACGGTACTTTTGGCGTAGTAAGGGTTGTCAGCCACAATCTTGTCGATGGCCGGGCCGGTTGCAGACACCAGTTTAGCGTCACAAGAGGTTGTCGCTTCCTTGATGGAACCGTTCGGGTGACCCACCACGTAAACAAAGGCGTCAATCTTGTTGTCACACAGGGCTTGTGAGCGCTCTGAGCCTTTCAGCTCGGAAACCAGTTTAAAATCAGCATTGGTCCAGCCCATGGCATCCATGACCACGCCCATAGTGGCACGGTCACCGGAACCCGGGTTACCGATGTTAACGCGTTTACCTTTCAGATCTTCGACACTGTTGATACCGGCATCGGTACGGGCAATGATGTTGAAAGGTTCAGTATGCAGAGAGAAGACTGCACGCATTTTCTTGTACGGGCCTTGCTCGGCGAACTGGCTGGTGCCGTTGTAACCGTGGTATTGCCAGTCAGACTGAACCACGCCGAAATCCAGCTCACCGGCACGCATCGTGTTGACGTTGTAGATCGAGCCGCCGGTTGATTCGACCGAGCAGCGTACGTTGTGAACTTTACGCTCGGCGTTAACCAGCTTACAGATAGCACCACCGGTCGGGTAGTAAACCCCGGTCACAGAACCGGTACCGATAGTGATGAAGCTTTGTGCGTTAGCCATACCGGCAGTCATGACTGCGGCTGCCAGAGCACTGACTTTGACGAGTTGCTTAAATGCCATGTTTGTCCCTTCCTAATTGTTGTTATTCCCAGAGGGAAGTCATTTCCATCGCTGGAAACGGCATAAATATCTAGGGGCCAGTTAACCTGTCATGGTTTCTTTCTGCCGGGTATGCGCTTAAGTGATGACGTGTTCCTCCATCACACCGAGCGACCTGGTGTAAAAAAACCACAATCGGCTGTAAAACTCAGCACGAAAGGTCTGTAGCGCCTAAGGTATTACACATCCAAATCAGCCAAATGATAGCAAAATCAGACAGTAAATTTAAAATTATGTTAATTGCTTTTGTGATTTGACGAGCTGGAAAATGTTGATGACACACAGAGTGCAAAGAATAATTATATATTCTAATCAATATCTTGAGGGAAATGCCTGAAATTGGTCACAGTTTGTCTGAATGTGAGCTGGATCTCATGAATACCAGGCAGAAAAGGAAGGGAAAGGTTGGCTGCCTGGTATCAGTTATACGAAATCCGGGTGGTTATTTGCTGTAGTCAAACAGCTGACAGACGGAATCATACAGCTCTTCGGTTGAAATGGCATTGGTCGGTGTGATGAAGATGGTATCGTCACCGGCAACCACACCCAGAATACCTTCTGCTTTGCCCAGAGAGTCCAGCAGACGGGCAATAACTTGCGCAGCACCCGGGCCGGTGTGGATAACGACCAGCGCGCTGTTATAGCCAATTTCCATTACCAGCTCTTTCAGTGGGCTGCTGGTGGTTGGTACGCCCAGCTCGACAGGCAGACAGTAGACCATTTCCATTTTCGCGTTGCGGGTACGTACCGCGCCGAACTTGGTCAGCATACGCGAAACTTTCGACTGGTTGATGTTATCGAACCCCTGAGCTTTCAGCGCGTCAACAATTTCGCCTTGCGAGCTGAATTTTTCTTCTTTAAGAATCGATTTGAACGCCTTCACTAAACGTTCTTGTTTATCTGAATTTCGCATAAGTAAAGTTCATGTACAGGGACGAGGGTGCTGTATTTTGGCACAACCATTGAGCTGCAAGCAAACAGTGTTCAGGCAAATTGGTGCATGTATCACCATTATAAGCCAAATATATGCATAATTATTGACTGGTATCCGGCTTTTTTATCACCCGTCTCGTCAATCATCAATTAATAAATGTTATACAGATGTAGCACATTTTGTTCTTCCGCTTGCGCAATATCGCAAAGCGAGTGGCATCTGATTGTATTTAGGTGTAGCTTGCTATAACTTCTGCATAACCTTTGATATGAAATCACAATCGGCTTTCGAGTGTGATTTCATATGATTAGGTCTGAAGATCATACACTTCTATCGTAAAGGAGAACGAACATGAAAGTTGCTGTAATTGGTGCGGCCGGTGGTATCGGTCAGGCTCTGGCGCTATTGCTGAAAAACCACCTGCCAGCGGGCTCAGATCTGGCTCTGTACGACATTGCACCTGTTACCCCTGGTGTAGCCGTTGATCTTAGCCATATCCCGACGCCGGTTTCGATCAAAGGTTATAGCGGTGAAGATCCGTCTCCAGCACTGGAAGGTGCCGATGTAGTACTGATCTCTGCGGGTGTGGCGCGTAAGCCTGGTATGGACCGTGCTGACCTGTTCAACGTGAACGCGGGTATCGTGAAGTCACTGGCTGAGAAAATTGCCGTGGTTTGTCCGAACGCGTGTGTGGGTATCATCACTAACCCTGTGAATACTACAGTTGCTATCGCTGCTGACGTTCTGAAAAAAGCGGGCGTATACGACAAGAATAAACTGTTCGGTATCACAACACTGGACGTGATCCGCTCTGAAACGTTTGTGGCTGAGCTGAAGAACCTGGATCCAACACAAGTGAAAGTGCCTGTTATCGGCGGTCACTCTGGCGTAACCATTCTTCCTCTGCTGTCTCAGGTTGAAGGTGTAGAGTTCAGCGAAGAAGAAATCAAAGCCCTGACTCCTCGCATCCAGAACGCTGGTACTGAAGTGGTTGAAGCGAAAGCGGGCGGCGGTTCTGCGACACTGTCTATGGGCCAGGCTGCATGCCGCTTTGGTCTGTCTCTGGTACGCGCACTGCAAGGCGAACAAGGTGTTGTTGAATGTGCATACGTTGAAGGCGACGGTAAACACGCTCGCTTCTTCGCACAACCCGTTCTGCTGGGCAAAAACGGCGTAGAAGAAGTGATGGATTACGGCACGTTGAGCACATTCGAGCAAGAAGCGCTGGAAGGTATGCTGGCGACGCTGGAAGGCGATATCAAGATTGGTGAAGAGTTCGCAGCGAAATAATCCCCGTCTTATAATAAAACACGCGAAAGCGGCCATCATGGCCGCTTTTTTATTGGAAAAAGGAATGGTCGTCAGGAGCAAAGCCGGTTGTGACATTATTGTGGGAGAGTCCGCCACAGAGGCCGTAGCGAGATGCTGGAACCTGTCAGAATGACAAGACATCCAATCAGGTAAAGAACCGGGCGAAGCGACGCGGTAAATCGCTTGGTTTTCGCGACAAAGGTTTACGATACAAAGGTTTAAGCTACATTGGCTTAGGTTTTAGGCCGTTTGTCTATCGGGCTATACACGCTTGTTCTGAACGCTGATTTAGTCTTATCAGCCTCTTAATAATAGCTGTCGCAACCGGTGTGAAGCTGAGGCTGTTCAGCCAGATCGCCGCAGTTAATATTGATCCGGCGATGATCGCTCATATTTTCAATGATCGCGGTGTTGTGCTCCAGATCCACATCGACCACTTCGGCCACCCCTTGCTGGTATTCGACCCACATTCCCGGTTTGAGATCTTTGGCTTGCATAGTGTCCTCCCGCAAGGATCCTAATGATCCTTGTCTCACTAACTATAGCGTATGGGCCTCACGCATACGGCCTTAACGGCTACAGGCTGATATCTATGACTCTAACGTCTACGGAGCTGACGTCTATAGCGCTAACGCATAAGGGGAAGGGTGATAAAACCGCTGTAGAGGTCCGCATGAGGCGGTGATGTGAAGGTGGGGGACAAGTTACGGGAATGGCCACAAAAGCGCTTACACGGCCTTAGAGGCGCATCAAGAGTTGTGGTTTAGGGGTGAGGATTGGATGCAACACTAACCGGCTGGGATTGATCTGGCGTTTTAGCATCGCCATGTGGCAAGTAACAAAAAAGCCTGCCGCAGGCAGGCTTTGAATGCTGTTCGCCGAACAGGCGAATTACTTGCTGCGGTGCACAGCCAGGTGCGCCAGTGCAATCAGAGCGGCTTTGTATTCACTGTCTGGGATCACCGTCAGGCTGGCAATCGCTTTCTCAGCCTCTTCTTCAGCGCGTTGCTGGGTGTATGCCAGCGAGCCGTGCTCTTTCATGCACGCCAGAATCGGCTCCAGTTTATCCAGGCCGTTTCCTTGTTCAATCGCTTCACGGATCATCGCCGTTTGTTCAGGATCACCGTGGCGCATCGCGTGCAGCAGCGGCAGGGTAGGTTTGCCTTCCGCCAGGTCGTCACCGACATTCTTGCCCATTTCCTCACCGTCGGCGGTGTAATCCATCACATCGTCAACCAGCTGGAATGCGGTACCCAGGTAGCGGCCGTAATCCTGCAACGCGGTTTCGATCTCTGCCGGCGCATCAACCAGGATCGCGGCGATCTGGGTAGCGGCTTCAAACAGGCGGGCAGTCTTGGAGTAGATCACCTGCATGTAGTTGTCTTCGGTGGTATCAGGATCGTTGCAGTTCATTAGCTGCTGCACTTCACCTTCCGCGATCACATTCACGGCCTCACTCATGATGTCGAGGATCCGCAGCGATCGCAGGCTGGTCATCATCTGAAATGAGCGGGTGTAGATGTAGTCACCTACCAGTACGCTGGCGGCGTTACCGAAGGTGGCATTGGCGGTCGCTTTACCACGGCGCATGTCGGATTCATCAACCACGTCGTCATGCAGCAGGGTCGCGGTATGGGTAAATTCAATGAATGCCGCGGCGGTGGTGTGTTTTTCACCCTCGTAACCCAGCGCACGGGCCGCCAGCACTGCCAGCATCGGACGCAGGCGTTTACCGCCGCCACTGACAATGTAAAAACCAAGTTGATTGATGAGGGCGACTTCTGAGTTCAGTTGCGCCAGTATCTTCGCGTCGACCTCTGCCATGTCGGTGGCAGTGAGCGCTTGGATAGCTTTAAAATCCATTGTACATCCAGCAAAAATGAGTGCCGCTTAAGCGCGGATTGTTAAGCCTGCCAGCTGATTTTTCAGACATACCGACAACATTGGGTCGGAGCGCCCGGTAATCGCGATTTAGCTATGGCCAGCGCGGCCATAAATACCTGCAACACAATAAGTTGCATAGTCAGGCATGAATCATCAGCAGCGAAAATTGTTTTTCGAATACTACACCAAATGGCGCCGATCTTCATAACCTCGATTGTGTTTAAATCAGTGAGTTTTATCTTTGTGCAGCTTTTCGCCAATTTTCTTTGCACAAGCGCTTGCCAGTAGCCCCGTTTTCGCGTAACATTCGCGCCCTATTGATGACAAGATTAAGCGCATACCCATTGCCCGATTTTTATCCCGGCAGATGGCCTATGCGGACTAGCGGAGTAAGACATGTACGCTGTTTTCCAAAGTGGTGGTAAACAACACCGTGTAAGCGAAGGCCAAACAATTCGCTTAGAAAAACTAGACGCTGAAACTGGCGCAAGCGTTGAATTTGATTCAGTTCTTCTTGTAGCTAACGGCGAAGAAGTAACTGTAGGCGCACCTTTCGTAGCTGGCGGTAAAGTAACTGCAGAAGTAGTTACTCACGGTCGTGGCGATAAAGTTAAAATCGTTAAGTTCCGTCGTCGTAAGCACTCTCGTAAGCAAATGGGCCACCGTCAGTGGTTCACTGAAGTCAAAATTACTGGCATCAGCGCTTAATAACAGGAGAATTTAAAGATGGCACACAAAAAAGCTGGCGGTTCTACTCGTAACGGCCGTGATTCAGAAAGCAAACGCCTAGGTGTTAAGCGTTTCGGTGGCGAATCTGTACTAGCAGGTAACATCATCGTTCGTCAACGTGGTACTAAATTCCACGCTGGTAACAACGTAGGTTGCGGTAAAGACCACACTCTTTTCGCTCTGTCTGACGGCAAAGTGAAATTCGAAGTTAAAGGTCCTAAGAACCGTAAATTCGTTTCTATCGAAGCTGAATAATTCAGTCTCGTAACGAATGATAAAGCCCTGCCGATTAGGCGGGGCTTTTTGTTATGGGAGGCGCTATGCCGCAGCAAAGCCCTATGGTAGGGATATCACTGGCGTTAGTGACCGCCGTGTTCTGGGGGGCGTTGCCCATCGCTATGAAGCAGGCGGTGGAGGTCATGGACCCCTTTACCATCGTCTGGTATCGCTTTATGGCAGCGTCGCTGGGCTTGGGGTTGTGGCTTGGATTTCGGCGTCAGCTGCCTGCGGTTTCCCGTGTCGGCGCTTCGGTCGGGGGATTGCTGGTGTTGGCCAGCATAGGCCTGGCTGGTAATTTTGTGTTGTTCAACAGTGCGTTGGAGTATTTGAGTCCGCCTGTTGTACAGGTCATTATTCAGCTGGCTCCGGTACTGCTGCTGCTCAGCAGCGCCTGGATCTTTAAAGAAGCGCTCGGTCGGCACCAGATCATCGGTGTCATTGGCTTGTTAGCTGGCCTGCTGCTGTTTTTCAACGAACGGCTGGCAGAGCTGTTTACCAGCCTGAGCAGTTACACGACCGGGGTCTTGTTGGCTGTAGCCGCAGCCCTGATCTGGGTGGTATATGCCTTGGCACAAAAGAGCATGCTGAAGTACTATACCTCACCGCAGATCCTGCTGATGATCTATTTGATCTGCGCTCTGATGCTGACCCCGTTAGCCAGCCCGGCCCAGCTCCAGCTGATGGACAACCGGCAGCTCGGTATGCTGGTTTTCTGCTGCCTGAATACGCTGGTTGGCTATGGCGCTTTTGCCGAGGCAATGGCCCGCTGGCAGGCATCTAAAGTCAGTGCCGTGATCACGCTGACGCCGTTGTTTACGATCATATTTGTGGATCTTGCCAGTTTGATCTGGCCGGATCATGTTGCGCCAGCCGCGTTGAATACGCTGGGTTATATCGGAGCGTTCGTGGTTGTGAGTGGTGCGATGTTCAGTGCGATTGGACACCGTTTGCTCGGTCGCCGTTAAAACGGATGACAACCCGCTTTGGGAAAAGCCGGAATAGCGCGGTGTTTGGTAGTACAATAGGTTAATAGTATCCCGCGACGTCGGGATGACAGAGTTTAACGCCACAGTGCGGAGTAAGAGATGAAGTTTGTAGATGAAGCGGTAATTCGTGTTGACGCCGGTGATGGCGGCAACGGAACAGTAAGCTTCCGTCGTGAAAAGTATGTGCCGAAAGGTGGCCCGGACGGGGGTGATGGCGGTGACGGCGGTGACGTTTACCTGCTGGCTGATGAGAACCTTAATACGCTAATCGATTACCGCTTTGAACGTTTCCATGCTGCACAGCGTGGCGAAAATGGCCGCGGCGGTAACTGTACCGGTAAGCGCGGTGAAGACTGTGTCCTGAGTGTACCGGTTGGTACCCGTGCGATTGATGAAGAAACCGGCGAAGTGATTGCGGATCTGACCAAGCATGGCATGAAGATCATGGTTGCCAAAGGGGGCTTCCACGGCTTGGGTAACACCCGCTTTAAATCATCGGTTAACCGTGCTCCTCGCCAGAAGACCATGGGTACCAAAGGTGAGATTCGTCACCTGCGCCTGGAGCTGCTGCTGCTGGCGGATGTGGGTATGCTGGGTCTGCCGAATGCCGGTAAGTCGACGTTCATCCGTTCGGTATCTGCTGCGAAGCCGAAAGTGGCTGACTACCCGTTTACGACTCTGGTACCAAGTCTGGGTGTCGTACGTGTCGACAGCGACCGTAGCTTTGTTGTCGCTGATATTCCAGGGCTGATCGAAGGGGCGTCGGACGGTGCCGGTCTGGGTATCCGCTTCCTGAAGCACCTTGAGCGTTGTCGTGTGCTGCTGCATATGATTGATCTGCTGCCTGCTGATGGTTCTGATCCGGTGGAAAATGCGTTCATCATCCTGAACGAGCTGGAAAAATACAGCGACAAGCTGGCTCATAAGCCACGCTGGTTGGTCTTCAACAAGGTTGATCTGATGCCGGAAGATGAGGCTCAGGAAAAGATTGATGAAGTTCTGGATGCACTGGCCTGGGAAGGTGACTACTACTGCATTTCAGCCCTGAATCGTATGGGAACCAAAGAGCTGACTTACGATCTGATGAAGCAGATCGAGTCGATGCCTGCCCCTGTCTTCGAAGAAGAAGAGGAAGAAGGCGACGAGAAGAAAGTCGAGTTCAAGTGGGACGATTATCACGAGCAGCAAGTTAAGAAAGCTAACGTTGATGACGACGACGATGACTGGGATGACTGGAATGAAGACGACTACGATGTAGAGATCATCTACAAGCCGTAATTGCCTTGATTTAATGCCCTGATGAAAAAAAGCCGCTCAACTGAGCGGCTTTTTTTGTGCCGAATCAACCCTGAGGCTCGCATTATGGATAATAATTCAGCATCAACTTCACAGTTTGGCGTAAATTCACCGATTGGGGTAAAGGAGTCGCAATGCAGGGAGAGAAAAGACCATTAACAGAACCGATACAGCGGGACATTTCCCGGCTGGCGGTCTTGGCCGGGCAGCGTTTGTTGCAGCACGGTGCAGAGAGCATGCTGGTGATGGATGTGACCCGCCGTCTGGGGCTGGCGTTAGGGGTCGAAAGTGTAGAAGTCTCGCTGTCAGCCAGCTCCATGGTTTTGACGACCTTGCATCAGGGGAGATGCATCACCACTACCCGGCGTTGTCAGGATCGCGGGATCAACATGCAGGTGGTCACAGAGATCCAGCGGGTCTGCATCATGGCCGAGCGGGGGATGCTCGATGTACACGGTGTCCAGCAACGGCTGGATCGCATCAAGCCGCTGCGCTACAACCGATTTCTGGTGATCGTGATGATCGGCCTGTCCTGCGCGTCGTTCAGCCGTCTTGCCGGGGGCGACTGGCCGGTGTTTTTACTGACCTTCATCGCTTCTTCTGTCGGCATGTTTGTGCGTCAGGAAATTGCCCACTGCCATTTTAATCCGCTGCTGAACTTCGGTATTACCGCCTTTGTCACCACCCTGATTTCCGGGTTCGGCCAGGTTTATCAGATCGGGGAAACCCCGTTTATTGCCATGGCTTCCTCGGTGCTGATGCTGGTGCCGGGGTTCCCGTTGATCAATGCGGTGTCGGATATGGTGAAAGGCTTTGCCAACATGGGGATCGCCCGTTGGACCCTTGCCAGCCTGCTGACGCTGGCCACCAGTATGGGCATTGTGGCGGCGATGAATGTTCTGGGTGTATGGGGGTGGTTGTAATGACGGTTCTGGAATTTCTGTTGGCCTTGCTCAACGACATGTTTTTTGCCCTGATCCCGGCGGTCGGGTTTGCACTGGTATTTAACGTCCCGCCCCGCGCCCTGAAGTACTGCGCCATTGGTGGCGCGCTGGGCCATGGTTGCCGGTTTGTGTTGATGCACTGGGGGCTCTCGATTGAGTGGGCCACCCTGTGTGCGGCCACTTTGGTCGGGATGATTGGCGTTCACTGGTCACACCGTTTTCTGGCTCACCCGAAGGTGTTTACGGTCGCGGCGATGATTCCGATGGTGCCGGGCGTGTTTGCCTTTAAGGCGATGATTGCGCTGGTGGAGCTTAACCACCGGGGATTTTCGCCGGAGTTGTGGGGCATGCTGATCGAGAACCTGCTCAAGGCGACATTTATCGTTGCGTCACTGGCGATTGGCCTGGCAATGCCGGGATTACTGTTTTACCGTCGCCGACCTGTGGTATAACTCGGCACGGTAACTGAATTCCAAGGAGCAAAGATGAAGATCAGCATGATAGCCGCAATGGCCAAGGATCGGGTAATTGGCAAAGATAATGCAATGCCCTGGCATTTGCCAGCCGATTTCGCCTGGTTCAAAAAAGTCACCATGGGTAAGCCAATTGTGATGGGGCGGAAAACCTTTGAGTCGATTGGTCGTCCGTTGCCGGGACGTCAGAACATCGTGATCAGCCGCAATCCGGATTTTACGGCGGAAGGTGTCACGGTAGTATCGGATATCGCGGCTGCCCAGTCTGCGGCCGGTGATGTGGAAGAGCTGATGATCATCGGGGGCGGCAGTATTTATGAAGCGTGCCTGCCGTTGGCCGACCGACTGTACCTGACGTTTATTGACCTGACGGTTGCAGGGGACACCTGCTTCCCGGCCTGGGATGACACCTGGCAGGAAGTGCACAGCGAGTCCTACGCGGCTGACGAGAAGAATGCCCACGCCATGCGTTTTGTTATTCTGGAACGTTAACAGATAAAACGTCACTCAATCATACCCATAAAGAAAAGGCTGGTCGCTTAGCGCACCAGCCTTTTTACTTTTGTGCCTGCCACTTTCATACCGCGTTCAAGGTGTGTTGCTTACGCGTGAACCGGGCAGGCATGGGAAAATTGTGCACCGTCGTCCCAGCGCAACAGAGTCAGGCTGTTGCCCCAGACGCAGCCGGTGTCCAGTCCGATCACTTGCTCGTCCTGGTGACCCATCAGTGCCGCCCAGTGACCAAAGATCATGGTTTTGCCGATGGCCTGACGTGGCAGGCTGAACCAGGGCAGGAGCTCATGATGATCGATCTGCACTGGTGCTAGCTTGCATGCCATGTCAAGCCGCCCGTCCGGGTAGCAGAACCGCATGCGGGTAAAAGCGTTGATGATGTAGCGGTAACGCTCGATACCGTGCAGCGTCGGCTGCCAGGTGTCCGGGCCGTTGCCGTACATGTTTTCTAGCAACCATAAATAGCGGTCGCTCTGCAGGCATTGCTCCACTTCGCGAGCGGCATCACGGGACTGGCTCAGATCCCACTGCGGTGGGATTCCGGCATGGCTCATCACAAAATCGTGGTGCGGGTGCTCAGCCAGCAACGGCTGGTGGCGCAGCCAGTGCAGCAGCTCATCGCGATCCGGCGCGTCCAGCAGTGGCTGTAGCTTGTCTTTGGGCTTGTTTTTGGCAATGCCCTCAGCGACCGCCAGCAGGTGCAGATCATGGTTGCCCAGCACCGTGGTGGCGCGATCGCCTAACGATTTCACAAACCGCAGGGTTTCGAGCGACTGTGGCCCGCGGGCGACCAGATCACCGGTCAGCCAGAGTTCGTCGCGGGCAGGATTGAAACCGGCCTGATCCAGCAGCTGCGTCAGGTCATCAAAGCAGCCCTGGATGTCTCCGACCAGATATGTCGACATAGTTTCCTCAGTGGAGAATATTGGGCACAGAGAGACGGAACGGCGCGATTTCTGCCAGGAATTCATCCCCGTTTTCATCAGCCATCACGTAGTGGCCCTGCATGACACCCAGTGGGGTTTCGATGATGGTCCCGCTGGTGTAGGTGTATTCATCGTGAGCGGCGATAACCGGCTGTTCACCGACCACTCCTTCCCCCTCGATCACCAGCTTTTTGCCGTTGGCATCGGTGATCAGCCAGCGGCGGCTGAGCAGTTGGGCTTCGCTCTGGCCAAGGTTGGCAATGGTGATGGTGTAGGAGAAAACGTAGCGCTGATTGTCCGGCTCTGACTGATCTTCGATGTAGTGCGTCACTACCCGGCATTTTATGGTTGGGGTCACATTCGTTGTCATGGTAATGCATCCTTTCTTGGCGGGGGAGCAGACGCAGCGCCTGCTTCCCCGAGCGATCAACATGTGGTAGGCAGTGGCTTAACTGGCCTTGTGATTGGCATCCAGCCAGTTGGCCATGGCAACAAATTGTTCCAGAGTCAGGTTTTCAGGGCGTGTGCCCGGATTGACACCCAGCTCGACCAGTTGCTCTTCTGTCAGCAGTGCTTTGTAACAGTTACGCACGGTCTTACGTCGCTGGTTGAACCCTTCACGGCAGACACGGTCCAGCCATTTAAGGTTAGTACACGGATGTGGCAGTGTTTCGTACGGTGTCAGGCGGACAACAGCAGAATCCACTTTCGGGGCCGGTTTAAAGGCTGACGGTGGTACTTCCAGTACCGGCATCACTCTACAGTAGTACTGCGCCATGACGGTCAGGCGGCCATAAGCTTTGCTGCCCGGTCCGGCAGCCAGACGGTTGACTACTTCTTTCTGCAGCATGAAGTGCATATCCTGCACATGCTGGTGGAAAGTGAACAGGTGGAACATCAGCGGCGTGGAGATGTTGTACGGCAGGTTACCGAAAATACGCAGCTTGTTGTTTTCTTTGATCAGCTGAGTGAAGTCGAAGCGCATGGCATCGCCTTCATGGATGGTCAGCTTAGCGGCCAGATCCGGATGGTGGCGCAGACGCTCCGCCAAGTCGCGGTCAAGCTCAATGACAGTGAACTTGTCCACCTGCTTGCCAACTGGCTCTGTCAGGGCGCCCAGACCCGGGCCGATCTCAACCAGGTTCTGCCCCGGAAGTGGGTTAATGGCCGACACAATGCCGTCAATGATGTAAGGGTCGTTCAGGAAGTTCTGACCAAAGCGTTTTCGGGCGCGGTGGCCTAGGTGAACATTATCGCTGCTCATGTTTGTTCTTTTCTACCAATTCAAGGGCGTGCGATAGCGCTGTCCAAAGGCTACCGGTGTCCGCCTGTCCGGTACCGGCAAGTTCCAGTGCGGTACCATGATCTACTGAAGTTCTGATGAAGGGCAGGCCTAACGTAATGTTGACAGATTTACCAAAGCCTTTGTATTTCAGCACTGGCAGCCCTTGATCGTGATACATGGCCAGCACCGTGTCGGCATCGGCCAGATATTTTTCCTGAAAGATGGTGTCAGCCGGTAACGGGCCGATCAGATCCATGCCTTCATGTTGGCGAAGTTGCTCCAGCGCCGGGTTGATCACATCGATCTCCTCGGTGCCCAGACAGCCGTCTTCACCGGCATGCGGGTTCAGGCCGCATACGTAAATTTTCGGCTGGTCGATACCGAATTTGCTGACCAGATCGGCATGCAGAATCCGGATGACCTGCTGCAGGCGCTCTGCGGTGATGGCTTTCGACACGCAGGACAGAGGTATATGCGTCGTCACCAGAGCAACTCGCAGTCCTTCTGTTGCCAGCATCATGACAACCTGTGCGGTGTCAGCCTGCTGCGCAAAAAACTCGGTGTGACCGCTGAAGGAGACTCCTGCACGGTTAATCACCCCCTTGTGCACCGGGCCGGTGACGACCGCGGCAAACTCACCGCTCAGGCAGCCTTCGGCGGCCTGGGTCAGGGTATTCAGGACATAGTGACCATTGCGCTCGTCCAGTTGCCCAGCCACGACCGGCGCGGCCAGGTCGTGGTTAGCCACCACGATGGTACCCGCCTGATGCGGCACTGGCGTCTGTGCCGGATCATAATCAATCACGGACACCGGCAGGCCAAGCTGGGCTGCACGTTCTACCATAAGCTGGGCGTTAGCACAAATGACAAGCTGGTGGGGCCAGTTCTGCTGAACCAGCGCCAGTACCAGATCCGGGCCAATCCCAGCGGGTTCGCCGGGCGTGATGGCAATGCGTTTAACCTTGGTCATTAGCGTATTCCGGTTTTTCGATAAAGGCACCGGCACGCAGTTCCTGCAGCCAGGCCTGAGCTTCTTCATTAAACTTGCGGCTGAACAGGATGCGGTATGCACGGTTCTTCACCGCAGCGTCAGTACGGTCGACATTACGGCGATCCAGTACCTCGACAATGTGCCAGCCATGGACGGTTTTGAACGGCTCACTGATGTTGCCTTTTGGCAGGTTCTCAACCTTGTCTTTAAACTCAGGGACATAGACATCCGGCGTTTGCCAGCCCAGATCGCCGCCGTTCACCGCTGAGCCCGGGTCAGCACTCATTGACTGTGCCACATCAGCAAAGTTGCGCTCGCCGGCCATGATGGCACGACGGGCTTCCATCAGCTGTTTCTTCGCGGCATCGTCACTCAGGATCACTGACGTTTTGACCAGAATATGGCGGGCATTCACTTCGGTGACGGACACTGTCTCCAGCCCTTCAACCTGATTCACTTTCAGGATGTGGTAGCCCACTCCGCTGCGGAACGGACCGATAATGGCTCCGTTGCCCTGAGAGTCGATCTGATCGGCAAAGATCGTCGGCATCTCTTCTTTGCGCATCCAGCCCCAGGCACCGCCCTGCAGGGCTTTTGGCCCTTTGGAGTAGCTGTAAGCGAGGTTGGCAAAGTCGGCTCCGCTCTTGAGTTGGTTGACCAGATCCTGAGCCGCTTTGGCGACTTGGTCGCGCTCGGCCGCACTGGCCCCTTCTTCAAGGCGCAGCTGGATATGACTGATATTATAGCGGGTACCCTGTTGTTCATGCTGGCTCAACTGCTCTGCCAGGGTATCGACTTCCTGCGGCAGGATATTGATGCGGCGGCGTACCTGAATGGTGCGAGCCTCGCTGGCTGTCAGGTCGCGGCGCATCTGCTCGCGAAATTCCGGGTAGCTGATCCCGAAGCTGGCCAGTTCCTGTTGTAGTTGCGGAATGCTCATCTGACGCTCGGCTGCCAGCTGGGCAATCGCCTGATCCAGGCGGGTATCGTCGATACGGATCCCGAACTGATCGGCCTGTTGCAGCTGCAGGGTTTCGATGATCAGTTTTTCCATGATCTGATCTTTCAGAACCGTGTCTGACGGCAGCGGCTGATTCTGGCCGGCGGCATTCATGCGCACGGTTTTGAGCATGCTGTTGACATCGCTCTGCAGGATCACGTTGTTGTTGACGATGGTCACTACCCGGTCAAGCTCCTGAGGGGCAGCAAAACTGCCTGCCGAAAGGCCCAATAGCGCCATTCCTAGCAGGCTAGACTTCCAATTTTTCATAATCTTATCCATGTTGCGCCGGGGCGCGTTGTCTGGGCACCGGAAAGCGGGCTTTCCGGTGCTGGTCTCTTAATTATTCAGATAGAAAGGGCGGCCATAGCTGATGGCGTTGCTGTTACCAACAGAGCCCAGCGCCGGCGCACCGGCCAAGCCGATCAGGCTGAACGAAATACTGAAGTTCTGCTCGTATTCCGCGGCATCGCGGGTCACGTCAGCACGGGTTTTCAGGTACTCGTTGTAACCCAGGCTGATCATCCAGCAGGCGGTGCGGAAGTTCAGGCTGATCTGGCCTTCCAGCATCTGGTTTTCGTTCAGGTCGTGGTAGTAGTCACCGCGCAGCGTCACGCCATCATAAATCGGGAACCCGGTGGAGAAGCCCAGCTGGGAGATACCGTCTTTGGTGTAGCGGTTCAGCTGATCTTCATCCAGGATGTTATCCAGCAGGTACTCTTTCGAGATGAAGCGGTAGTTCAGCTGGCTGAAGACCGCGCCTTCACGGTATTCGATTGCCCCGTTGGCAAACTGAAGATCTTTCTTGCTGGCATCGTATTGCAGGCCACCGTGGAAGAACAGCCAGTCGTCATAGTTGAAATCGGACTCCAACGCGGTGGCGGAGTAGTTCGGTGATGACTCATTGCTGCTCTGCAGGTTCCGGCCGGCATTGTTGAGGTAGAAGATCTGGCCGACGGAAATGTTGAAGCGCTCGACGTAGTCGCTGTCAAAGAAGCGGGAACTCGCCCCCACCGTGAACTGGTTCGCGGCAGCAATACGGTCCACGCTCGAGTAGCGCTTGTCACGGAACAGGCCGTAGAAGTCGGTCTGCATCAGGGTGGTGTCATACGCATCGTAGATGCCGGACTGATCCACGTCCTTCACATACAGGTACTGTACCTGCGGCTCCAGGCTCTGGGTGTAGCCATCGCCCCAGAAGCTGGTATCGCGCTCCAGATACAAGCCGGAGTGCAGACGGATACTCGGGATGGTGCGGGACACACTTTCTTCCAGCTCCAGCCCTTTATCAATCAGTTCCTGGCTGCTCGGGTCGAATTCCTGATTGTAATAGGTGTACATCAGTTTGGCTTCTGAGGTCACCGACCACCACGGCGTGGCGTACGGCAGGGTCAGCGTCGGTTCGAGGTGAACCCGATCTGCCGTTGGCTTATCCGGGTCATCGTTGTCGAAGCGGCTGATATGGCCGTTGAGGTGGAAGTCCAGACCGTATGGCATATCTGTCTGGTAGTAGTTAGCTTCCAGTTGTGGCATCAGCTTGTAGTTCGATGACACGCCAAGCGTCAACGGCTGGAAGTTACGCACCCGCAGGGTGGAATCCCAGTTGTAGTCGCGGTACGACACTTCACCCGTCTGCAGCAGGTTGTTGTCTTCACGTTTACCGATACTGGAATCGATATCCGAGAAATAAGTCGGGTCGCTGACCTTGCTGTAGTCCACCTTAAACAGCCAGTGGGCGTTGTACATGCCGGTATGCGACCAGTTAAAGGCCCAGCGGTGATCGTTATCCTGAGCGTCTTTATCGTCGCCAAGGTATTCCCCGCTCAGGCTGCCGGAGCCCAGTTCTGTCAGGTAACGGAACTTGGAATTGAGCTGCAGGCCACGGTTCATCATGTACTTCGGCGTGATCGTCATGTCGTAGTTGGGCGCGATGTTCCAGTAGAACGGCGTCTCAACCTCGAAACCGTCCCGTGAGCCGTAGCTGACCGACGGATAAAGGAAACCGGTCAGACGCTCTTTGCCGACAGGCACACGTAGGTACGGCAGGTAGAACACCGGAATTTCGGCGACTTCAAAACGGGCGTTGTACAAATCGGCAAACGGCGAGTCATTTTCGTGCTCGATACTGGTCGCGGAGAACTGCCAACTTTTGTCGCCCGGCGGACAGGTGGTGTAAGTGCCGTTTTTAAGACGGTAGTAGGAAATGCCGTTTTTGGTGACACGCTCGGCCTCACCGCGACCGGCTTCGCAGGTCATGTTGTAGACCGCGTTGTCCATCTGGGAGTCTTCGGTATCAAGGTTGCTCTCGATCCGATCGGAATATACTTCGATGGCACCGTCGTGGAAGTAGACGTTACCCTCGGCGATGACTTTGTTTTCAGGCTGGTGCAGCGTCGCGACGTCGGCGGCGACGGTTCGGTTGCCCTGGCGCACGACCACATCACCGGAGTAGGTGACACTGGCTTCGTTGACCGCCTCGGCCCGATCGGCCGTGACGCGGATCGGTTCGTTATTCGGGTCTGCCGGTCGTTGGCTCGGGTCCAGACAAACGCCACGTACCATCGCCAGCTCATCGTTTTCATCACTGACCGCAGATTTGTCGTTGGTGTCGGAATGAGTCGCTGGGTCGGCATACGTCATCGACGGGCCGAAGAGTGCCAGGCTGATCAGAGTCGCCAATAAGCTGCGGGAGTTGGATGACATCTAACTAAACGTTCCTGTAATTAAAAGTTTTTAGCGCATTGATGATTACTGGCCGGGTTTGGGCAAGCATTCCCGGTAAATGCCAGCTATGATAATGCAAATTCTACCCGACAGCATCTTTTGGCGTTATTGTATCGGGTCAAGTATAAAAAATTTAGCAAATTACCAGAGAGTAGCGAATGCAGGTTTGGGGCAAAATCTTAGGGGCATTTTTTGGTTTCCTCCTTGGTGGGCCGTTTGGTCTGTTGTTAGGTCTTTTTTTAGGCCATAAGTTCGATAAAGCTCGCGCAAATGTTTATTACGGCAGCGGTTTTGGTGGTTTCGGTGCCGGTCAGGGCAGCAATACCCAACGTCAGGCCGCGTTCTTCCATGCCGCGTTTGCGGTTATGGGCCATGTGGCCAAAGCCAAAGGCCGGGTCACAGAAGATGAAATCCGGGTAGCCAGCCTGCTGATGGACCGCATGGGACTGCATGGCGAGTCCCGCCGTCAGGCTCAGGATGCCTTCCGCGAAGGGAAATCCGAAGACTTCCCGCTGGAAGACATCCTGATGCGGGTACGCCAGGGCAGTGGTGGCCGCGCTGATCTGCTGCAGTTTTTCCTGGAGTTACAAATTCAGGCCGCGTTTGCGGACGGTAACCTGCATCCGAGCGAGCGTCAGTTGCTGCATACTATCGCCCGTCTGCTGGGGTTCTCGCCGCAGCAGTTGGAACAACGTCTGCACATGCAAGAAGCGGCGTTCCGCTTTCAGCAGGGGCAATACCAGCATCAGTATCAGCAGGGCGGTTTCCGGCAGGCACCCAGCCGCGATCAGCTGGCAGATGCTTACGAGCTGCTCGGTGTCAAAGACACGGCCACATCGCAGGAGCTTAAACGCGCTTACCGTAAACTGATGAATGAACATCACCCGGATAAGCTGGCTGCCAAGGGGCTGCCGCCTGAGATGATGGAACTGGCCAAGCAAAAGACGCAGGAACTGCAGGCGGCATACGATTTGATCCGCAAGGTCAAAGGCTTTAAATAGTCGCCATCTCTGTCTGAGCAGGACTTACTGCAATGGTAAGTACCTGCTCACCTTTCCCTGCTGTTCCTGCAGTGCTGCGTGTGCGTTTCGCCGTTGTTCGGCCTGATTTCCTTTCCTTTATTCTGATTCGTTTCCCGCTGTGATTACTTGTCCGTTCTGGCCGTTGCGCTGGATGTCCTTTACGTTTGGTGCCGCTGATTAAGGTGCCCGACACTCCCGAGGCGAAATGCTTCTGACGCGATAGGCCTCTTGATCATGTGGGCGCCTGAATTACACCTGATTCTGTGGCCGACCTTCAACAAAGGCCGTGATGTTGTCGATCAGCTGGTTCGCCAGCGTCTGAATCGCACTGTCGGATCCCCAGGCAACATGCGGGGTCAGAATCAGATTTGGTAAGTGGCTGCTTACTACTAGTGGGTTATCAGCCGGAGCTGGTTCCTGTGTGAAGACATCGATACCGGCACCGGCCAGTTTCCCGTCCTGCAGCGCCTCAACCAGCGCCTGCTCGTCAACCAGTCCACCTCGTCCGGTATTGATCAGCAGGGCACTGGGCTTCATCTGTGTCAGTTCCGGCTGGCCGATCAGGTTGCGGGTGTGATCGCTCAGCGGGCAGTGCAGGGTAATGACATCGGCTTGTGCCAGTACGTCGTGAAAAGGGGTGTAGCCGGGACGGCACTGCGCGGCACCTTTGTGCTCGGCAAACAGCACTTTCATGCCCAGACTTTTCGCCAGCCCGGCCACCGTTTTACCCAGGCTGCCGGCACCAATCACGCCCAGCGTGGCACCCCGGATATCGCCGATGGGATGGGTAAAAAAGCAGAATTGTCCCTTTTCCTGCCAGACGCCGTTCTGGACATCACGGTGGTAGCCCAGCAGGTTTCGGCGTAGGGCAAACATCAGGGCAATAACATGTTCAGGGACGGAATCGGTGGCATAGTCGCGGATATTGCTGACTACGATGCCATGCTCGCGGCAGTAGTCGAGATCGACGTTGTTGGTTCCGGTCGCTGCGATTGCAATCATTTTCAGTTGCGGCAGCTGGCGCAGGATATCGGCACTGAGGACGACTTTGTTGGTGATGGCGATGGTGGCGTCTTGCAGCCGGTGCACCACCTGCTCGGGGGCTGTGGCTGGAAAAGCCTGCCACAGATGGGTAAAAACGGGTTGTGGCAAATGAATGTGGGCAGGAATCGTATCCCTGTCGAGAAAGACTATGGTTTCCATACGTTCGGCTTTTTCCAATGAGGTTAGTGTCTGCTAGTTAACACTAACCTCCCCGTCAGGCTCAAGTCCTGTGTGCCGAAATCAGATCTCAGACGGTTAGATACCCGACGCCAGATATCAGACGTCAGATATCAAACGTCAGATATCAAACGATAGCGGCGCAAGGGTGCGCTGCGGTGCGTCCGGGTAGAAATCACATGGCGCGAACAGGTGCATCGGCTCGCCGCTGCGCGGATGGAAAAAGTTCAGCTCGGCTGCGTGGAGCTGCAGGCGGTTGGCCATGGCCTGGGCTTCTTCCTCGGCATAAAAACGGTCGCCCAGTATCGGGTGGCCGATAGCCAGCAGGTGAACCCGCAGCTGGTGTGAGCGACCGGTTATCGGACGCAGGCGTACCAGTGAACTGTTATTGCTGCGCTGGAGCACCTGATAATGGGTGACTGACGGCTTGCCGTCCTCAAAACAGACCTTCTGCTTCGGGCGGTTTGGCCAGTCACAAATCAGCGGCAGATCAATGGTGCCTTCGTCCTGGGCAATTTCTCCCCAGGTACGGGCGTAGTAGACCTTCTCGGTCTGACGCTCGCGGAACTGGGCTTTGAGCTGACGTTCGCTGTGCTTGTTCAGTGCCAGTACAATCAGGCCGGAGGTGGCCATGTCGAGCCGGTGAATAATATGCGAGTCCGGATAATCCGCCAGCACCCGGGCATAAATGCTGTCGTGAAAGGCCGGATCTCGTCCCGGATTGGACAGCAGGCCAGACGGCTTGTTGACCGCAATAATGTCGTCATCGAGGTAGAGAATATCCAGCCACGGATCTTTAGGCGGATTGTAATCAAGCTCTGGCAGTTTGCTCATCGGAAACCTGGTGTTATGGTCAATCGGGATGGAGAAGGGCGGCGATGATAGCACACTTGATGAGTGCGCCCAATGGTTGTCGAGCGGAGACAAAAAAGCCGCCGGGGTCACCGGCGGCCTGGGAACGAAATCGGCTGAGATTAGCCGTGGCTGACCACGATCAGGCGCAGCGAGTCCAGCTGTACCTGAGCCTTGGCAATGTAGCCGGTCAGATCGTTGATCTGGCTGTCAATCTGGTCCAGCTCGTCGTCACGGATGTTCGGGTTGACAGCTTTCAGGGCCTGCAGACGATCCAGTTCGCTGCGCAGACGGGTTTCCATGTCGGTCTGGGCATCACGGCGGATGGTTTCCAGCTCCTGCACCACGGCTTTCTCTGCAAATTCGATCAGGGTGTGGATCTCTTTTTGCACTGAATTCACCAGCTTGCTGCCCAAATGACGGTTGACCGGGCTCAGCTGACGGTTAAAGCCTTCAAACGCCACGTTGGCGGCCAGGTTGTTGCCCTTGGCATCCAGCAGGATACGGATCGGAGTTTGTGGCAGGAAGCGGCCGATACCGGACTGTTTCGGTGCCTGTGCATCCACCACGTAGACCAGTTCCAGCAGCAGGGTACCGGCCGGCAGGGCTTTGTTCTTCAGCAGCGAGACGGCGGTGGTGCCGACACCTTCAGACAGCAGCAGGTCGATACCGCCCTGAATCATCGGGTGCTCCCAGCTGATGAAGTGCATGTCTTCACGTGCCAGAGCCGTGTCACGGTCAAACGTGATGGTGCAACCGTCGTACGGCAGGCCCGGGTAGCTCGCCACCATCATGTGTTCTGATGGGGTGACCACGATGGCATTTTCGCCCTTGTCTTCCTGATTCAGGCCGATGGTGTCGAACAGGCCAAGCGCGAAAGTCACCAGATTGGTGTCGCCGTCTTTGGCAGCAATTTCGTCAACCAGCGCATGGGCTTTGTCGCCGCCGTTCGAGTGGATTTCCAGCAGGCGGTCGCGGCCTTGCTCCAGCTTGGCTTTCAGGGTCTGGTGCATGGTGGCGCTCTTTTCAATCAGCGCTTCCAGGGCTTCGCCATCCGGCTTGTCGCTGGCCAGCAGGGTGATCAGATCGTTGCTGAAGGCATCGTAGATCGCCCGGCCGGTCGGACAGGTTTCTTCAAAGGCATTCAGGCCTTCGTTGTACCAGCGTGCCAGCAGTGCCTGCGAGGTGCCCTGCAGGTGCGGGATATGAATCTCGATATCGCGTTTTTGCCCGATACGGTCAAGACGACCGATACGCTGCTCCAGCAGATCCGGGTTGCCCGGAAGGTCGAACATCACCAGTTGGTTGGCAAACTGGAAGTTACGGCCTTCCGAGCCGATTTCTGAACACAGCAGAACCTGAGCCCCGTCTTCTTCCTGAGCAAAGTAGGCGGCGGCTTTGTCACGCTCAATGATCGACATGCCTTCGTGGAACACGGTGGCACGGATGCCTTCCCGCTCACGCAGCGCCTGCTCCAGTGTCAGTGCCGTCTGGGCGCGGGAGCAGATCACCAGGACTTTCTCCTGACGGTTCGCTTTAAGCATGTCCAGCAGCCAATTCACCCGTGGGTCAAACTGCCACCAGGTCGCCGAATCGCCTTCGAACTCCTGATAGATATCTTCCGGGTACAGCAGCTTGGCGACCTTCTGCTCGTCGGTCATGGCACCGCCCATCATGCTGGCTACGCGCATTGCCGTCTGGTACTGGGTCGGCAGCGCAAGCGGGTACATGTTCAGGTGACGCTGCGGGAAGCCTTTGATGGCGGCACGGGTGTTACGGAACAGAACCCGGCCGGTGCCGTGACGGTCCATCAGGTTGTCGATCAGCTCGCGGCGGGCCACGTTCTGTTGCTCGGCATCAATATCACCGGCTTCCAGAATGCGCAGCATCGGCTCGATATCCTGTTCCGGCAGCAGCTCGACCAAGGCATTTTTGGCGTCATTGTCCAGTTTCTCACCCGACAGCAGGCGCGAGACTGCGTCCGCCACCGGGGCGTACTGGCGCTCTTCTTCCACGAAAGATTCATAATCGTAGAAGCGATCCGGATCCAGCAGGCGCAGACGGGCAAAGTGGCTTTCGTGACCCAGTTGCTCCGGGGTCGCGGTCAGCAGCAGTACCCCAGGGGTATTGTCGGCCAGCGCTTCAACCACTTGGTACTGGCGGCTTGGCTTGTCTTCGCTCCACTCCAGGTGGTGCGCTTCATCGACTACCATCAGATCCCAGCTGGCGTCCAGCGCCTGCTCGAAACGGCGACGGCTTTTGCGCAGAAAATCCAGAGAACAAAGAACCAGCTGTGCCGTATCAAAAGGGTTAGCCGAATCGGCAAAGGCTTCGACACAGCGCTCTTCGTCAAAAATGGAAAAATGCAGGTTGAACCGGCGCATCATCTCGACCAGCCACTGGTGCTGCAGGGTTTCCGGTACCAGAATCAGGACACGCTCGGCACGGCCAGACAGCACTTGCTGGTGGATGATCATCCCGGCTTCAATGGTTTTACCCAGACCTACTTCATCGGCCAGCAAGACACGCGGCGCGTAACGGCGGCCGACTTCATGGGCAATGTACAGCTGATGCGGGATCAGACCGGCACGCATGCCGCACAGGCCACGCAAAGGGCTCTTGTGCTGTTCGTACTGGTTTTTCAGGGCGCGGTAACGCAGGGCAAAACGGTCCATACGGTCAATCTGACCGGCAAACAGTTTATCCTGCGGTTTGTTAAAACGGATCTGGTGGCTGAGGAGGAGCTCACGCAGCTGGACGTTTTCTTCGCCGGTATCGGTGCGCGTACCCACGTAGGTGAAGACTCCCTGGTCTTCCTCTACCTGCGTTACATTAAGGGACCAGCCCTCATGGCTTTCTACCACATCACCGACATTGAACATTACGCGGGTCACTGGGGCGTCACTGCGGGCGTAGAGGCGGTTCTCTTCGCTGGCCGAGAACATCAGGGTGACCGTTCTTGCATCCAGGGCAACAACGGTTCCCAAACCCAAATCACTTTCAGTATCACTGATCCAACGTTGACCCAAAGCAAATGGCATAGTGGTTAAAACCTTCTAATTATTTGAAATTAAGGAGAATGCGAAGCCGATGCCTCAGCATTTATAGACTACACTCAAAGATATAATAACCATGAAGTGACACGCCGGCTGTCGAACGCGGCCAATCGGTATATAAGTGTAGCCAGAATCTGCACCGGTAAAAAAGGCGAGTAATGTTACTGCAAGCCGTGAGCAAGGTCACGGTCAAAGTTCGAAGAAAAGAGGATAAGGAGGCTGTCACATTTATTTCATTATCTCCGGTCTTTAATAGTGTCAGAGGCTGTTTGGCTGAGACTGACGCAATGCGGCATCACTGCCGCCGATTTGTTACCAAGGAGGTACTTATGGATGAAGTTGAAAGGAAAGTCTTTGTACTTGATACCAATATTCTGCTTCATGAACCCCTCGCCATCTATTCATTCAAAGAACACGATGTCGTCATTCCGATGACAGTGCTGGAAGAACTGGATCGGATCAAAGATACCAAACGTGATGTGTCCCGTGACGCCCGAGTCGCCATCCGGGCGCTGGAAGACATTTTCCACGATGCCACCCCCGAACAAATCGCCGAGGGGATCCCGATCAGCCGCCATGGCGAGTCGTTGGGCAAAATCGCTATCTTCGCCGACTATGAAGTCACGGAAACGGTGCATGCCTTTGCCGACAAGGCCGGTGACAACCGGATTCTCAACGGGGTGCTGTTCCTGCAATCCCACTACGCGCCACGGGAAGTGGTACTGATCACCAAAGACATCAACATGCGGCTGCGGGCCAAAGGTGCCGGGGTTTATTTCGTCGACGACTACCGCTCAGACCAACTGATTGATGATGTGCGGATGCTGACCAAAGGGTTCTATGAGTTCCCCGGCAGCTTCTGGGAGCGAGTGGGCGAGTGCTACTCGGAAAAAAGCGGCCGCTCGACGCTGCATACCTTACCTGCCGAGTTGTTTGAAGCGCCATTTATCAATCAGTATCTGCTGGACAAGGACAGCGACTTTGCGGGACGGGTACAGGAAATTGAAGACGGCAGCGTGACCCTCAAAGACATTGGCCGTGAGCGCTTGATGCACCGTCAGGCGTGGGGGATCCATCCGAAAAACATCTACCAGGGCATGGCGCTCGATGCACTGATGGATCCGAGTATTGATCTGGTGATCCTGACTGGCCCGGCGGGCTGCGGGAAAACCATTCTGGCGCTAGCTTCTGCGCTGGAGCAGGTCATTGAAAAAGGGATGTACGACAAAATCATCGTCACCCGCAACACGCCGGAGATCGCCGAATCGATAGGTTATCTGCCGGGTACCGAAGAAGAAAAAATGCTGCCTTGGCTGGCGGCGGTCACCGATACCATGGAAGCGTTGCATAAAAACGACGTCTGTACCGATGGGTCGATGAAATACATCTACGACAAAGCCAACATCCAGTTTAAATCGATTAACTTCATGCGGGGACGCTCTATCCAGAATGCATTTGTGCTGCTGGATGAGTGCCAGAACCTTTCCGCCTCACAAATCAAGACCATCATTACCCGTTGTGGGGAAGGAACCAAGTTGGTGTGCTCGGGCAACCTGGCACAGATTGACTCCAGTTACCTGTCGCCCGTGACCTCAGGGCTGACGTATATCGTTGAACGATTCAAGAATTTTGAGGGCAGTGCCAACATTTATCTGAATGGCGTTGTCCGTAGCCGCCTGGCTGAATTTGCTGAGGAAAACCTCTGAGCCGGTGGCAGGGGCTGGCTGCCTGACAGCGAAGGATGAACCGGTTATGAGCGAATATCACAGAGAAAACCGGTTCTCCTGTCAGCCGGATCTTACTGGCCGCAACCAGCATCACAGCATGGGCTAAACGCCCAGATACTGCTTCAGTTTTTTATCTTCCGGCCTGCCCAGCACTTGTTGGGCAGGCCCAAACACCCGCACTTCCCCCTGTTCGATAAAGGCACATTTATCCGCGATTTTCAGTGCGTCCTCCGGACTGTGCGTGACCATCAGTACGGTGGTGAGCTGCTCGCGTGCCAGTTTCTGGACCAGCTGGAGCATGTCGTTGCGCAGTGCCGGGTCGAGGGCGGAGAAAGGCTCATCCAACAGCAGCAGCGGCCGTTGGCGGATCAGGCAGCGTGCCAGCGCAACCCGCTGGCGCTGGCCACCGGACAGCTGTTCCGGCAGGCGATCGAGATAGCTCTGTAACCCGACCCGGGCCGCCGCGATCACGACCTGCTCTTTTTCCTCTCGGCTGAGCTGAAGGCCGGGATGCAGGCCAAGACCGATATTTTCAAAGACCGTCAGATGCGGGAACAGGTTGTGCTCCTGAAACAGGATCGACAACGGACGCCGGGCTGGAGGGACGCCGATAACCGGTTGGCCGTCGATGGTCAGGCTGCCGCTGTCCGGTTCAAGAAAACCGGCAACCATCGCCAGCAGGGTACTTTTGCCAGCCCCGCTCGGACCGAGCAGGGCGACGATATCTCCCTTGTCAGCCTGCAAGTCAAAGCACAGTTGGGTCGTGCGATCGCGGTGCATCGGGTCAGTGTAAGCGTGGCTCAGTTGGGTCAGGGTCAGCATGAAGGTGTCCGAATCAGCAGTTTTTCAACCAGCGTAAAGAGCCCGAGGCTCAGGAGTAACAGGATCAGGGCTGCTACCGCAGCAGCATCCATCTGGTAGCTGCCCAGCAGGTGCAGCAAATAGAGAGGCAGGGTCTGGAAATCCTGACTGCCGAACAGGGCGATGGCGCTCAGATCACCGAGCGACAGGACAAAGCCGATTGCCATTGCCTGCGACAACGGTTTTTTCAGCGCGCGCCATTCGACCAACTGCAGACGGCGCAGGCCGTGCATGCCTAGGCTGTGGCACAGCGGATCATACTGCAGGGCGACATGAAGCATCGGCTGGCTCAGGGTTTTCAGCACATACGGTAGCGCCATCAGGGCGTTGACCGCAACCACCACCCAGAATGCCGCCCCGAAGGCATCGGTAAACTGGCGCAGCAGCAGGAACAGGCCGGTGCTGATCACCAGCCCCGGGGTAACCAAGATCACGGTGCCGATCAGCTCTAGGCCATCCGCCCGCCATCGGGCGCGATGCAATCGCCATTGGCGGCTGGTCAGCAGAATGGCGATCCCGCCAAGCAGGGCCAGCAGGCAAGAGCCAAGGGCGATTTGCAGCGAGTGGCTGATCGCCTGCCACAGTGAGGGATCCTGGAGCAACGTCAGGGTTTGCGGGTTCAGCCCGGCACTGATCACCGCCAGCAGCGGTGGCAGTACCAGCAGCAACACCAGGCTGAGCCAGAACCAGTCCCAGACCTTGCTGGCCAGGCTGTCGAACTCATCTGGACGCGGTTTTCCGGTGGACTGGCTGGAGGTCGCCAGCGGCTTGGCCAGACGCTGGGTTAGCAGCACCAGGCTGCAGCACAGCAGCATTTGCCACAGTGCCAGCAGGGCTCCGCCAGCCAGATCGAAGTCATAACGCAGCGCCTGATAGATCGCCAGCTCAATGGTTGTGGCCTTGGGGCCGCCACCCAGTGCCATGATGACCGCAAAACTGGTAAAGCACAGCATAAAGACCAGCCCGGCAGCATGGGGGAGCTGCTGGCGCAAACGCGGCCAGGCAACGAAACGGAAACTCTGCCAGCTCGACAGGCCAAGGTGGCTGGCCAGCTGATGCTGTTCATAGGGAATGCCTTCCAGACACTGGTGCAGCAGGCGGGTGGCCAGCGGTAGGTTGAGGAAGACGTGGGCCAGCAGGATGCCCTGCAAACCATAAATGGAGAACGGCTTGTCACCGGTCAGCGACACCAGCCACTGGGTGAGCAGGCCGTTGTTGCCGTAAATCGCCAGCAGGCCAAAGACCGCCACCAATACCGGCAACACCAGCGTCATGGCAAATAGCCTGAGCAGCATAGCCTTGCCGGGAAAACGGCGACGGGACAGGGCGTAGGCGACCGGAATGGCCGGCAGCACGCTGAACAGGGTCGACAGGAACGCCTGCCAAAAGGAGAAGCGGGTGACATGGCGCAGATACGGATCCTGCCACAGGCTGGTGAATTGCAGGTCGCTGGCCTGGCTGATCAGGGCGCCCAGCGCGCCCAGTACTAACAGGCTGATCAACCCGGCCGTGATCAGGCCGGGCATTGGGGTGGTGCGATGTGTCAAGATTACGTGCCTGTTTACTGAGTCAGAGCGTGTTGCCATTCACGGATCCAGCTGCGGCGCTGGGTCGCGATCTCATCGGCCGTGAATTCCAGCGCTTTAGCGGGCAGCGTCAGCTGCTCAAAACCTGCTGGCAGGGCTTGCTGGGTGACCGGGTACATCCAGTTACCGGTTGGGATCACCTGCTGGAAGGTGTCGCTCAGCATGAAGGCCAGGAACTGATCGGCCAGCTTCTGGTTATCGCTACCCTTCAGCTTGGCGGCAACTTCAACTTGCATGTAATGGCCTTCGCTGAAATCCGCGGCCTTGTATTTGGCGTCGTTTTCCGCGATCAGGTGATAAGCCGGCGAGGTGGTGTAGGACAGCACCATATCAGATTCCCCTTTCAGGAACATGCTGTAGGCTTCTGACCAGCCTTTGGTGACTGTGACGGTTTTCTTGGCAAGCTGCTGCCAGGCTTCACCGGCTTTGTCACCGTAGACTGATTTCACCCACAGCATCAGACCCTGGCCCGGCGTGGAGGTGCGTGGATCTTGATAGATGATCTTCAGATCGTCACGCTTAACCAGTTCATCAAGGCTTTTCGGCGGATTCTTCAGCTTGCTGCTGTCGTAGATAAAGGCAAAATACCCATAATCAAAAGGCACGAATGTGCTGTCTTGCCAGCCAGTTGGCAGCGCCAGTGCCGGCATGGTCAGGTGATGCTCGGCTAGCAGGCCGGTTTTTTTGGCTTCGCTGATCAGGTTGTTATCCAGACCCAGCAGAATATCGGCCTTGGTGTTTTTTCCTTCCAGACGCACCCGGTTCAGGATTGATACTCCGTCATCCAGGGCCACGAATTCCAGGTTACAGCCGCATTCGGCTTCAAAGGCTTTTTCCACAGCCGGTCCCGGTCCCCACTCCGAAGCAAAGGAGCTGTAGGTGTATACCGTCAGGGTGTTGTCATCGGCCCAGGCGGTGCCCGCGGCGAGAGAAAGGGTCAAAATAGGTAGTAGCTTATTCACTGTACGCTCCTGATACGCTTGCATCCGGCAAGAGAGGGGAAATTAGGGGCACAGGGTTGAGAGCTGGCAGCCTCATGCTGCCGTGATAAGGCAAACTATCGGGGTCTCAATTCCTACGCCAGTGCTAACTGGATCAGGTTCTGTGGGTTTTGCTGCCGCAATCTCAGTCCGGAACGGTGCCAGACACCCCATGAGAACAAGGCGCTATTGTAATCTGCGCTGCGCCCGGTTGCTACCCCTGATACTGCTGGGAGCCTCCGCTCACTCGCCGTGGTTGCCGCGAGGGGCATAAGAGGGCCTCAGCGGGCTTCGTTCAGCGCCCAGTTGTAGTCATAGCGAACGTGATTGAGTTGCACCGGTTGTTGGCGGTATTGATTGAGGTGTGCCTGCAGCTGGCTCAGATTGCCGAAATCGCTGGCGTACCAGTCATAAATTGAGGACAGGCGCACCTTATCCTGTTCAACTGCCACGCCCTTGCGACTGTTGATAAAACGCTTGGCGGATTGTTCCAGCAGCGCGTCATGGTTGGCGGCGGTGAAGGCTTGCGGCTGGAGATCCGGGCAGCCCAGACTGGCGCAGTTGACCACGTAATGAATGCGTGGATCGCGCCAGATAGGGCGCAGGATCCGGTGCTCAATGTCATTGAGGGTCAGCTTTTGACCGGCAATGGTAATCAGCGTCTCGTCCCACGGTCCGAAGCTGAACAAGCCGCCCAGCTTGGTGATGGAAGAGACCGGGTAGTTATCCAGAATCAGCTTCACGGTCATGGCGTTATAGAGATTGACCCAGTAGGCGAACTGCTCATTCCGGTTCAGCCGACGGGGATCCTGCCCTGCCAAATCACGCAGGTAGTGGCCCAGTTCATAGCGATCGGTATCGTTGACCTGACGGTAGCGGAACAGGGTTTGTTGGGGGGAAACCACCAGATACTTATCCAACAGTTGCTGCCAGCGGCTGTGGTCGATGGCGGTGCTGCTGGTGGGTTGGCTGGCCTGCCAGTACGGCCAGAGGTCGGCTTTGGGGGCGGCCATACTGCCGTTCGACAGCAGGAGCAGGGCTAAGGCAATGAGCAAACGCATGGGATGTCCTTGTATACAGATGTGACGTGATCAAGTGTAGATGACCGGCGAATCGCTGATATCTTTCCACGTTCCCGACGTTTTTCCACTGTTCCTGTTCTTGTTCTTGTTTGTGTTGTCTGTTTGTACGCTCTGTTTGCGTATGGCTGTTCAGGGCTCGAACGTTGTGGCATGCCCGCTCCCTGGTGATACCGGCTGACACCGCGAACAGGGGCCGGAACGAAACAGCCCCGAGCAAGCTCGGGGCTGATGAGGCGGTGTGTGATGTTCCTGAAGGTTACGCCAGGAAGGCCGGAATTCGGCTTTCATACTCGGCGATCTTGTCTTCGTGCTGCAGCGTCAGGCCGATATTATCCAGGCCGTTCAGCAGGCAGTGACGGCGGAACTCGTCAATCTCAAAGTGATATTGTTTGCCGTTCGCGCTGACGGTCATGGTTTCCAGATCCACTGTGATTTCTGCCCCTTCGGTCGCAGCCACAAACTGGAACAGTTCGTCGACTTCTGCTTCGCTCAGGCGAACCGGTACCATCTGGTTGTTGATCGAGTTACCGTAGAAAATGTCAGCAAAGCTCGGTGCAATCATCACTTTGATGCCGTAATCGGCCAGCGCCCACGGGGCGTGCTCACGGGATGAACCGCACCCGAAGTTTTCCCGCGCCAGCAGAATGCTGGCACCCTGATAGCGCGGCGCGTTCATGACAAAGCCCGGGTTCGGCTGTTCACCGGCATCATCCAGAAAACGCCAGTCATGAAACAGGTGCTTGCCGAAACCGGTACGGGTGACTTTCTGCAAAAACTGCTTCGGGATAATGGCATCGGTATCCACGTTGGCAGCATCCAGAGGAACTACCAGGCCGGTATGTTGTTTAAATCCTGTCATTACTTTCGTTCCTTCTGATTATACTGTCGCAGCTTCTGGTTCCAGTTCGCGGATATCGACAAAGTGGCCGGCACACGCCGCGGCGGCAGCCATGGCCGGGCTGACCAGGTGCGTGCGGCCATCACGGCCCTGACGGCCTTCGAAGTTACGGTTGCTGGTGGATGCGCAGCGCTCTCCCGGGCCCAGGCGGTCGTTGTTCATCGCCAGACACATCGAGCAGCCCGGCAGACGCCATTCAAAACCGGCTTCAATAAAGATCTTATCCAGCCCTTCTTGCTCGGCCTGCGCTTTCACCTGCTCTGAACCCGGTACCACCAGGGCCTGAACGTTCGGGGCGACTTTACGGCCTTTAGCAATGGCCGCGGCAGCGCGCATGTCTTCAATGCGTGAGTTGGTGCATGAACCGATAAAGACTTTGTCGATTGAAAAATCAGACAGCTTTTTGCCGGCTTCCAGCCCCATGTAGGCCAGTGCTTTTTCCGCGGAGGCTTTTTCAACCGGGTCGCTGAAGTCAGCCGGAGACGGAATTGGCTCGTCCACGGCAATTACCTGGCCCGGGTTGGTTCCCCAGGTGATCTGCGGTTTGATGTCTTTGGCATTCAGAGTGACCACGGCGTCGTATGTGGCTTCGGCATCGGTTTTCAGGGTCTGCCAGTAGGTGATTGCAGCATCCCAGTCAGCGCCGGTCGGGGCAAAGTGTCGGCCCTTGACGTAGTCGAACGTGGTCTGGTCTGGCGCGATCAGGCCGGCTTTGGCACCCAGCTCAATCGCCATGTTACATACTGTCATCCGCCCTTCCATCGACAGGTCGGTGATCGCCTCGCCACAGAATTCGACCACATAACCGGTTCCGCCCGCGGCGGTGGTTTTGCCGATGATCGCCAGCACGATATCTTTCGCGGTGATACCCGGTGCCACTTTGCCTTTGACCTCGATTTTCATGGTCTTGGCGCGAGCCTGCTTGAGGGTCTGAGTCGCCAAAACGTGCTCAACTTCGGAGGTGCCGATGCCGAAAGCCAGCGAGCCGAAGGCGCCGTGAGTGGCGGTGTGGGAATCGCCACACACGATGGTCATCCCCGGCAGGGTAATCCCCAGCTCCGGCCCCATCACGTGCACGATACCCTGATATTTGTGGTTGAGGTCGTACAGAGTGACCCCGAACTCTTCACAGTTCTTGGCCAGCGTTTCCATCTGGATCCGGGCCATCTCGCCGGAGGCTTTGATGTCTTTGGTCTGGGTTGAGACGTTATGATCCATGGTGGCAAAGGTTTTGCCGACCTGGCGTACCGGACGGCCTTTTTCGCGCAGGCCGTCAAAGGCCTGCGGTGAGGTGACTTCATGCACCAGGTGACGGTCGATATACAGGATCGGGGTTTCGCCTTCGGCCGCGACGGCGACATGGGCATCGTAAACTTTCTGGTAAAGCGTCCTTGGCGCTTGTGTCTCTGGCGCGTTAGTTGTCGACATTGTGGTTTGCTCCCTGTTTTTATAATGTCCGGGCGATTCAGGCCTGGCGAATATAGTGGGCGATGCGGTCACCCATTTCGCTGGTGCTCAGCGCCGGGCTGTTACCGGCCAGATCGGCGGTCAGCTCGCCGGCTTCCAGCGCCTGTGAAACGGCCTGTTCAATCGCGCGAGCTGCCTGCTCTTCGCCCAGGCTGTAACGCAGCATCAGTGCTGCCGACAGAATTTGTGCTACCGGGTTGGCGATGTTTTTACCGGCAATATCCGGTGCTGAGCCGCCTGCTGGCTCGTACATGCCGAACTTGTCCTGGTTCAGGCTGGCAGAAGGCAGCATCCCCATTGAGCCGGTGATCATGGCGCATTCATCGGAAATGATGTCACCGAAAATGTTGGAGCACAGCATGACGTCAAATTGCGCCGGGTCTTTGATCAGCTGCATGGTCGCGTTGTCGATGTACATGTGGCTCAGGCTCACGTCCGGGTAGTCTTTGGCAATCTCTTCCACCACTTCACGCCACAGAATTGAGCTTTGCAGCACGTTCGCTTTATCAATCGAGCACACTTTTTTGCCGCGCAGCTTGGCTGATTCAAACGCGATCCGGGCAATGCGCTCAATCTCGTAGCGGTGGTAGATCTCAGTATCAAAGGCTTTTTCTTCCGGCCCTGACCCTTCGCGCCCTTTTGGCTGGCCAAAGTAAATGCCGCCGGTCAGCTCGCGCACCACCACGATGTCAAAACCACGCTCGGAAATGTCAGCTCGCAGCGGGGAAAAACGCTCCAGACCCGCATGAATTTGCGCCGGACGCAGGTTGCAAAACAGCTGGAAATGCTTGCGCAGTGGCAGCAACGCGCCGCGCTCCGGCTGATCATTGGGTGGCAGGTGTTCCCATTTCGGGCCGCCGACTGAGCCAAACAAGATCGCGTCTGCCGCTTCACAGCCTTTCAGGGTCGCTTCTGGTAACGGACAGCCGTGGTTGTCGATGGCAATGCCACCGACATCGTATTCTTTGCAATTCAGGGTAAAGCCGAATTTTTCCTGCGCGGCATCCAACACTTTGTGGGCTTGCTGCATGACTTCCGGGCCAATGCCGTCACCCGGTAAAACGGCGATATTGTAAGTACCTGCCATGGTTATACTGTCTCCATATGGGATTTTTGTTTGATTTGTTCGATTTGCTCTGCGCGGTGGATGCTGTTGATCACATGCAGCAATGCCTGACCTGAGGCCTCGACAATGTCGGTAGCCAGGCCGGTACCGTGGTACTTACGGCCTTTGTAGTTGGCAATAATATCGGCCTGGCCCAGGCCATCTTCCCCTTCACCTTTGGCGGTCAGGTCGAATTTATCCAGCACGATCTCGTAGCCGGTCAGGCGGTAAATACATTGGTACAGGGCGTCGACCGGGCCGTTACCGACCGCGGCCTCACATTTTTCTTCATCCCCGCACTGCAGTTTGATACTGGTGGTCGCCATCACGCTGCCGGACTGAACGCTCAGGTAGTTCAGCTTGTAGAAATCGTCTTCTTCACGCAGGTTGGCAAAATACATCAACGCTTCCAGATCGTAGTCGAACACCTGACCCTTGCGGTCTGCCAGTTTCAGGAAGTCGGCGTACAGGGTATCCAGATCGTATTCGTTCTCGTTGTAGCCCATGGTGTCCATGTGGCTTTTCACGGCGGCACGGCCGGAGCGGGATGTCAGGTTCAGCGCCTGGTTTTTCAGGCCGATGGATTCCGGCGTCATGATTTCGTAAGTGTTCTTGTTCTTCAGCATGCCGTCCTGATGGATACCGGACGAGTGGCTGAAGGCATTGGCACCGACAATCGCTTTGTTGGCCTGAATCGGCATGTTGCACAGCTGGCTGACCAGCTTGCTGGTCCGTGAGATCTCGTCATGTTTGATACCGGTATCGACCCCCAGAAACTCGGCGCGGGTCTTGATGATCATCGCAATCTCTTCCAGCGCACAGTTACCGGCCCGTTCACCAATACCGTTAATGGTCCCTTCAACCTGGCGGGCACCTGCCTGCACCGCAGCCATGGAGTTGGCTACTGACATGCCCAGATCGTCGTGACAGTGCACAGAAATCACGGCTTTATCGATATTCGGCACGCGGTTGAATAGCTGAGTGATGATGCCGCCAAATTCGTTAGGCAGGGTATAGCCGACGGTGTCCGGGATGTTCACTGTCGTGGCCCCGGCATTGATGGCTGCTTCCACCATCCGGCACAGGTTATCGATAGGTGTACGGCCAGCATCTTCACAGGAAAACTCGACATCATCAGTGTACTTGCGGGCACGCTTCACTGCTGCGACGCCCATCTCGATGACGTCATCGTAGCTGCGGCGCAGTTTGTCTTGTACGTGGATGGTTGACGTAGAAATAAAGGTATGAATTCGGAAGGCTTCGGCCACTTTCAGGGATTCGGCGGCCACATCAATGTCGTTGGCGACGGCGCGGGACAAGGCGCAGACCCGGCTGTTTTTGATGTGCTTGGCAATGGTCTGCACCGATTCAAAATCACCCGGCGAGGAAACGGGGAACCCGGCCTCAATAACATCGACCCCCAAGCGCTCCAGTGCGTAAGCGATTTGCAGTTTTTCCCTGACCGTCAGACTGGCGGACAACGCCTGTTCGCCGTCACGCAAAGTGGTATCGAAAATGATGACCTGATTGTTCATAGCTGCTTCCTTTTATTGGCCTGCCTGTAATGGCTTGGTCTGCATCCGCTTGCGCCGGCCTCATATACGAAAAACCCGCGCATATTGCGCGGGTTTTGTGAATTCTTAGTGGTGTTGTTTCTCACCCATAAGCTACCCGCGCGAACTGGTCACGATAAGGAGGAGGCTTAGGAGAATTGATGAGAAACGCATTTTCATGTTTGCAATATTATCCGAGTAATTGGTTAACAAATGAATACCAAACAGACAGGCTGAGCGTCAACTACTAATTTCATGTTTATTTTATGTTCAGTTCGATTCAGTGAATAGTTCTGTTTGGTTTGCAAAAACCAGTGGAGTTCACTGGTTTTTGCCGACGCGGATCCGGTCAAACCAGCATAAACCCATCTCCGGGTGCCAAGTGAAAACAACGGGCAACGCGGGCGTGAAGATTGTCATTGAGCTTCCGTCAAAGCGTCACTGCGCTGTCATATCCCTTTCTTACTCTGGTGGCGATTTAATCAGATAAGGATGCGAGGATGACCATACTGACACCCTTACAGCGCCTCGATTATGCCGTTTCATCACGCTGCCTGTGCCACCGCTTTAATGTTCAGGTCGCACAGGTCAGCCGGGCGGTATCACACACCGGGGATGGCCACTTATACCTTCTGTTTGCCTTGCTGGTCTGGCTGCTGGACACTGTCAAAGGCACGGAAGTGGTGCTGATCGGCTTGCAGGCTTTTGCGTTGGAGTTGCCCGTTTACCTTCTTCTGAAAAACAGTTTCAAACGGGCACGCCCAGTTTCCCTGCCAAGTTTTATCAAGCCGTCAGACAAATACAGTCTGCCGTCCGGCCATACTGCGGCCGCGTTTGTGATGGCTTCGCTGATCACCACGTATTACCCGGATACCGCTTGGTTTATCTGGCCCTGGGCGATGGCGATCGGGCTGTCGAGGGTATTGCTGGGCGTACACTATATTACTGATATTGCAGCTGGTGCGGCGCTGGGTCTCCTGTGCTTCCAGCTGGTGAATATGTAGAGGGCTGTGAATGAAGATCCTTTATGGAGTACAGGGGACCGGAAACGGGCACATTTCCCGCGCCAGAGAGATGGCTCGGGCATTTTCTCTGCTGGAGGTTGAGGTGGACTACCTGTTTACCGGCCGCGAGCAGACGCAGTATTTCGACATGGCTGAGTTCGGTGATTACCAGACCCGGGCCGGGCTGACGTTTGTGACGGAAAACGGTCAGCTGAATCAGTGGAAAACCCTGACCCATAATCAGCCGCGTACTTTCCTGCGCGATGTGAACGCGCTGGATTTAACCCGCTATGACCTGGTGCTCAATGACTTTGAGCCGGTCTCGGCCTGGGCCGCGCGCCGGCAAAACGTCCACAGCATTGGCCTGAGTCACCAGAACGCGTTCCTGCAGGATATTCCCAAACAGGGGCAAAGTAGTCTGGATAAGCTGATCACTCGGTTTTTTGCCCCGACGGCGCAGCAAGTGGGTCTGCACTGGTACCACTTTAACCAGTTTATTCTGCCGCCGATCGTGCCGCCCTCGATCCAGCCGATCACCAACGATGGCTCCGTGTTGGTCTACTTGCCGTTTGAGAACCTCAGCGCGGTGCTTGATCTGTTGACCCGTTTTACTCAGGTACATTTTTTCTGTTTTCATCCCGAGGTCGAACAGGACCACGAATACGAAAACGTCAGTCTCCGAAAACTCAACCGCGCGACTTTTCATCATCAGATGCATTGCTGTCACGGTGTGATTGCCAATGGCGGGTTTGAGCTGCCGTCTGAAGCGATCAGCCTTGGCAAAAAGCTGCTGCTTAAGCCGCTGCATGGCCAGTATGAGCAGCAGAGCAATGTGATGACTTTAGAGATCATGGGGCTGGCGCAGTCGATGAGTTATCTGGACCCGTCTGCCTTGCGCGGCTGGCTTGATAGCGAGGGTGCCGGTCGGGTGCACCTGCCGGACGTGGCCATGCTGATTGCCGGCTGGATAGCGGAAGGGGATTGGCACAAAGGCGAAGCACTCTGGCACCGGCTGTGGGAGCAAGTTGAGTTTCCCGAGGTGGTTGAGGAAGCGCTGGTGGAACTCTATTCCCCAAAGGTGCCGAGCCGGCGTAAGCTGTCAATCAGCCCAACCTGCTAGTTGTTTCCGGGTGATGGTTGCCCGGAGTACGTCTTGGCCGTGATGGCTCGAGCGTGATGTGTGAAAGTCCTCGTACAAAGACGTTTGTGAGTCACGGTTGTTAAGTCATTGCTTTAGGTCATGGCGTTAAGTCATGGCTTTTCCTGACCTCATGCTGACCCAACCTCCCTGCCTGTTAAGCCACAATGGTATCAACCCATTGTGGCTTTATGTTATTTACAATCTTTTTAGAATGTTTTAGGTTCTTGTATCTTTATGATATATATGAATTTGTTGTGATTTTTGGCGGCAGTTTGGATGTGCTGACCGATTTGCACGGCATCCTCTATTTATTTCATATATTCATTTGCATGATACTTGCCGTACAGCAGGCGGGGTTCTGGCGTGATACAACAAGTATCGTGCTGTCAGCGCGCCTGTTAGCTCCCGGAACAGGTATTCACTAGAGGCAAAAATGGCACGCAAGAGCGCAACAATTCACTCTGTTGATGGTTACACTATGGAGACCAACTTACGCAGTGTTGATCTGAATCTGCTGACAGTGTTCGACGCTGTGATGCAAGAGCAGAACATCACCCGGGCGGCACACAACCTGGGGATGTCTCAACCCGCGGTCAGTAATGCCGTGGCGCGCCTGAAAGTCATGTTCAATGATGAGCTGTTTATCCGTCATGGTCGCGGGATCCAGCCCACTCAGCGTGCCAAGCAGCTGTTCGGCCCGCTGCGCCAGGCACTGCAGCTGGTGAAAAATGAGTTGCCTGCTTCCGTGTTCTGTCCGCAAACCTCCAACCGCACTTTTAAGCTGGCGATCAGCAGCCCGTCGGATATTCGCTTTGTTCCGGCGATTTTGCGCACCTTGGCTGAGCAGGCTCCAAATGTCCGGGTACAGATAGAAACCGAATCTGATGCGGCGATGGCAGAGAAGATGCAGTACCAGAATATCGATTTTGTGATTGATTATGCGCGCTTCGATGAACCGGGTATGTGCAGCACGGCACTGTTTCATGATGAGCTGGTGGTTGTCGCCGCCGGTAATCATCCGCGTCTGGGGGATACCCTTTCCACTGCAGAATTTGAAGCGGAAAAACATGCAGTGCTGAAGACCGTACCGGGCGTGAAACCTTTTGCCGAAACGGTTTATCACGAGAAAAGTCACTACGCGCCTGCCTATCAGGGAACCAGTCTGAGCAACGTGCTGTATGTGACCAGTCAGTCTGAGCTGATTGCCGTGGTACCTCGCTGGCTGGCAACGGCTGCGGCCCAGCAGCAATCCCTGAAAATCCTGCCGCTGCCGTTTGAATCCGGCGCGGTCAGCGGTTACCTGAGCTGGCACGAATCTTCGCAAAAAGACAAAGGCCATCTCTGGATGCGGGATCAGCTGCTGGCAATCTGTGGTTCCGGTGAGTACTGAGCCGGCGCGCACTCTGTGATTCAAGGTTAAGCCAGCTTTTGTGCTGGCTTTTTTACGTCTGTTGCCGCCCGTGGCGGTCTGCCACATTGCTGACGCAACCCTGTGATATCCTGAATAATCCGTACATGATGTGAGCAAAGTTATTCTGGTCATACCAGAATAATGATGGTTTTGTGATTTCGCAGAGTTGCCTTTTTCAGTGTCGCAGGTAGACTCCCTTGCACGATAGCTTACAGGTGTAAGCTTAACGGTAGAGTAGTTATGGCAAAACGAGAGTATCACATCGTCAACCGCATTCGTTCCCAGATCTCCCGTCTGGGGGAGCGGACGGCATTGCGCCACCGGGTCGATGGCCAGTGGCTGTCTGTCAGCTGGACGGAGTTCGGTGAGCAAATTCATCAGTTAGCGTTGGCGATGCTGACGCGCGGTCTGAACGTGCAGGATAAAGTCGGCATCTTCTCCAATAACATGCCTCGCTGGAGCGTGGCGGACTTTGCCACCTTGTACAACCGCGCTGTGACCGTGCCTATCTACCCGACCAATACCCCGCAGCAGGCTGCCTATATCGTCAATGATGCCGGTATCCGGATGTTGTTTGTCGGCGAGCAGGCGCAGCTGGACGCAGCCCTGGAGCTGGCGGAAGAATGCCCGGGGCTGGAACACATCATCGTGATGTCACCAGCGGCAACTTTGCCGGATCACCCGAAAGTGATCAGCTATGACGCGTTTGTCGCGTTGAGCGGGGTCAGTACAGAGTCCGAAGGGGATGCGAAGGCCGAACTGGCCCGTCGTCTGGATGAAACCACCATGGATGACCTGCTGACCCTGATTTACACCTCTGGGACCACAGGAACGCCCAAAGGGGTAATGCTGGATTATGCCAACATTGCCTCACAGATCGAAGGGCACGATCAGAAGCTGGCGCTGGCTGAAGGCGATGTATCCCTGTGTTTCCTGCCGCTTTCCCACGTGTTCGAGCGGGCATGGACTTTCTATGTCCTGCACCGTGGCGGTGTGAACTGCTACTTGTCGGATACCAATCTGCTGAAAGACGCGCTGGCGGAAGTGAAGCCGAATGTGATGTCAGCGGTGCCGCGGGTGTACGAAAAAATTTATTCCGGGGTGCACGACAAGGTGGCGCGTGCGCCTGTGCACCGCAAAGTGATGTTTACCTGGGCGGTGAACATGGGTGCCCGCATGGCACTGGCGCGACAGGAGTGTCGTGAGCCGTCCTGGCTGCTCAAGCGCAGTCATGCGCTGGCCGACAAGCTGGTGTTGTCCAAGCTGCGTGCCTTGTTAGGCGGTAACATCAAGTTCATGCCGTGCGGTGGAGCCAAACTGGATGAAAGTATCGGCCGGTTTTTCCACGCTATCGGGATCAACGTCAAGCTGGGCTATGGCATGACGGAAACAACCGCGACCGTTTCCTGCTGGGATGATAAGTGCTTCAATCCTGACTCCATCGGGATGCCGATGCCGGGCGCGGAAGTAAAAATCGGTGCCAATAACGAGATTCTGGTACGCGGGCCGATGGTCATGCGGGGCTACTACAACATGCCAGAAGAAACGGCAGCCAACTTCACCAATGATGGGTTCCTGAAAACCGGGGATGCCGGCCATATTGATCAAGATGGCAACCTGTTTATTACCGATCGCATCAAAGAGTTAATGAAAACCTCCGGCGGGAAATACATCGCGCCGCAGGTGATTGAAGGTGCCATCGGCAAAGATCATTTTATTGAGCAGATTGCGGTGATTGCCGATACCCGCAAGTTTGTCTCCGCGCTGATCGTCCCGTGTTTTGAAACCCTGGAAGAACATGCGCGCGAGCTGAACATCAAGTACAAAGACCGTCTTGAGCTGATCAAGCACACCCAGATCGTGGAACTGATTGAGAAGCGCCTGGGCGAACTGCAAAAGGATCTGGCGCGTTTCGAGCAGGTGAAGAAGTTCACCCTGCTGCCGCGTGCGTTCTCGATGGATCACGGTGAGCTGACCCCGACTCAGAAACTGCGTCGCAAGGTTATCCTCGACCGTTACCATGAGGAAATTGAGCGCATGTATGAAGAAAGCCATAAGGCCGCCCGCTCCCGCAAGTGATTCGGGCAGGGCGGTGAGACAGCCTGAAAACGGAAAACAAAAGGGAAGCGCAAGCTTCCCTTTTTGCTATGTAAGTCACGCACACTGTTGCAAAGGTAAAGTGAGATGCTCTGCAAATTGGAATCTTCATGGTGGAAGATGTTATACGCGGAGGGGATGAAATCATGATTGTGGTGGTTTTTTATCCATTTTAGAGGAATCTTGTTAACTGCCGCCGGGCGATAGACTTGATTGATAAAAAAACGTTACATTGATTAACGCTTACTGTAACGGGTTATGACCCGCTACAGGCAACATAGCGTGAACACACATGATTGGATTCATTCTTAGGCTAAAAATAAGCCCTAACTATGTGATATCAGCCTGTATAGCTAATTGAGGCAGAAGCCTGTAATAAGGTCTGCCGTCTACTTGGCTCAGTGACTGTACTACCCATGCTGCGTGTGTTGCCCGTCTGCCCTCCAGTCAGATTGGCAATACCTCAGGCCACAGTCACCGCAGTTACGTTGAATTAGCTATACGGGATGGTATACAAGACCTGGAGGCAGAAATATGGAAATGTTGTCCGGCGCTGAGATGATCGTCCGCTCGATGATCGATCAAGGCGTAAAACATATCTTCGGATACCCTGGCGGTTCGGTACTGGATATTTACGATGCGCTGCATGAGAAAAGCGATATCGAACACGTCCTCGTCCGTCACGAACAAGCAGCTGTGCACATGGCAGATGGTTATGCCCGTGCCACCGGTGATGTAGGTGTTGTCCTGGTGACCTCGGGTCCGGGAGCAACCAATGCGATTACCGGCATAGCGACCGCTTACATGGACTCCATTCCGCTCGTCATCCTCTCTGGCCAGGTTATGAGTAACCTGATTGGCAATGATGCATTCCAGGAATGCGACATGGTCGGTATCTCCCGCCCGGTGGTTAAACACAGTTTTCTGGTGACCAAGCCGGAGCAGATCCCTGAAATCATCAAAAAAGCCTTTTACATCGCATCCAGTGGTCGTCCCGGGCCGGTGGTGATCGACATTCCGAAAGACATGCTGAACCCGGCTGAAAAGTACGCCTACCAGTATCCGGAAGCGATCGCTATGCGTTCGTATAACCCGACAACCAATGGTCATAAAGGGCAGATCAAGCGTGGCCTGAAAGCGCTGCTGACGGCGAAAAAGCCGGTGTTGTATGTGGGGGGCGGCGCTATTATGTCTGCCTGCCACGAGCAGTTGCTGAACCTGGCGGAGCGGCTGAAGCTGCCGGTCGTCAGCACCCTGATGGGGCTGGGCGCTTTCCCGGGCGATCACCACCACAGTCTGGGGATGCTGGGCATGCACGGCACCTATGAAGCCAACATGACCATGCATAACTCGGATCTGATCTTTGCGGTCGGTGTCCGGTTTGATGATCGCACCACCAACAACGTAGCCAAGTACTGCCCGGATGCGACGGTACTGCATATCGATATCGATCCGTCTTCAATCTCCAAGACAATAGCCGCGGACATCCCGATTGTTGGCTCGGCTGAAACGGTACTGAATACTATGCTGAAAATGCTGGATGATCAGGACGGCCACAATGATGCCGATGCGCTGGACAGCTGGTGGAGTGAAATTGAATCCTGGCGTGCCCGCAAATGCCTGAGCTATGCCTCGGATAACGAGCGCATCAAGCCACAGCAGGTAATTGAGTCGCTGTACCGCCTGACCGATGGCGACGCGTATGTTGCCTCTGATGTCGGCCAGCACCAAATGTTTGCAGCATTGTATTACCCGTTCAACAAGCCGCGTCGCTGGATTAACTCCGGAGGCCTGGGCACCATGGGCTTTGGCCTGCCAGCCGCGATGGGCGTCAAGTTTGCCCTGCCGGATGCCGAAGTGGTATGTGTGACTGGTGACGGCAGTATCCAGATGAATATCCAAGAGCTGTCCACCGCGCTGCAATATGACATCCCGGTTAAGATTATCAACCTCAACAACCGTTTCCTGGGGATGGTGAAGCAGTGGCAGGACATGATTTACCAGGGGCGCCACTCCCACTCCTACATGGATTCGGTACCGGACTTTGCTGCCATTGCGGAAGCGTATGGCCACGTCGGGATCCGAATTTCGGATCCGGCGAAGCTGGACAGTGAACTGGAGCGTGCGCTGGCGATGAAAGATCGTCTGGTGTTTATTGATATCAGTGTGGATGAAACTGAGCACGTGTACCCGATGCTGATCCGGGGTGGCTCAATGAGTGAAATGTGGCTAAGCAAAACGGAGAGAACCTAATGCGCAGGATTGTATCAGTACTTCTAGAAAATGAACCAGGCGCATTATCCCGGGTAGTTGGCCTGTTTTCTCAGCGTGGTTACAACATTGAGTCACTGACCGTGGCACCGACCGATGATGCGACCCTGTCTCGCCTCAATATCACCACCAATGTTGAGGATGAAGCGGCGCTCGAGCAGATTGAAAAGCAACTGCACAAGCTGATTGATATCCTTAAGGTCAGCAATGTGACTGAAAGTGATCATGTTGAACGTGAACTGATGTTAGTGAAGGTGAAAGCCTCCGGCTTTGCCCGCGCGGAAGTTAAGCGCACGGCAGATATTTTCCGCGGTCAGATCGTCGATGTTACCAGCCAGATTTATACCATTCAGCTGGCCGGTACCAGTGAGAAGCTGGACGCCTTTATTGCTGCAGTAGGCGAGGCGACGGACATTGTCGAAGTGGCACGTAGCGGGGTAGTCGGCATGGCTCGTGGTGAAAGAGCCCTGAAAGCCTGAAGTCATTCTAATGCACTAATGCAGTTTTAAAATACAGTTCAGAACATCAACCGGCGCTTCATGCGCCGGTTTTTTTGTCCCGTTTTTGTCTTGCTGCCGAACGGCATTTTTCCGGTATTAGACTAAAGTCTAATAGATGGTCGAACTCGCCCGTAGGAAAGATGTGGGGGACAGACAATGAACGCAAAGTTTCTGCCACGGTTAACCGTGCTGAGCCTGCTATTGCTCGGCTTTAATATCAATGCCATTTATTTTCTGCTGGCAGTCCTGTTGCTCAATACCCACCACAAAGAAATATTCTGGTAGCCAGTCGGCTACAGGTAGCGCTTAATCATGTCGATCGCCCGTTGAGAATGGGTATTTAGCAAGCTCAGGGCCTGCTGGCTGTTACGTCCCAGCACGGCATTCATGATGGCCTCATGTTCCCCATTTTCATGGTAGCGCTCTTCGTATTGACGGTGGCGGTTGACCCAGATGTGGCGATAGCGTTCCACCTGCTCATACACCTGACGGTGAAGCGCCAGCAAACTGGGTGAGCGGCTGCCAGCCAGCAATGCCTGATGAAATTCGCCGTGACGCTGTTCCCATTCGGTAAAGTCGGATTTCGGATCCGCCGGATTGAGGCGTTTGAGTTTGTGGTAGCTAGTCAGTACGTTCAACTCCCAAGCCTCATCACCATATTTGATGGCTCGCTGAAGCAAAATTCTGGACAGCTCCAGACTGGTATCAAACAGATCCTCCAGTTCACTGGCTGAGACCGGTGCCACCCAGCAACCTTTCTGCGGCGCGAAATGCACGTATTTATGCCAGGACAACTGCACCAGGGCTTCACGAATCGGAGAGGCGCCAACGTTATAACGGGCTTTCAGGTCAGCCACAACCAGCTTATGGCCGGGAGGCAGATCGCCGGTCAAAATATCCTGACGGATAAGCGTCATGACTTTATCGGAAAGGGTTGGGCTGGGCACGGTACTCCTCACTCAGTTACGGCAGTGTCTTTTAATATTCTTAAAGGGGATGAATTGCGCGTTGAGTATACTGAGAGTGAAAGTTTACCGCGATTGTTCGATGTCAGAAGTGTGAGTCATTACCACGCTTTCTCTGTGGCTAGAGAGATGAATCCCTTGCCTTTTTGAGTAGGTATTGGCTTGGCTGGGGAAAAGGGTGGCGGGAAGAGTGCTCCCTGACCAACCGCGTATGACGGGACAAGCCCAAGTCACAGGAGCGATAATTAACGGATAAAAAAACGGGAACCCAGAGGCTCCCGTTTGAAACGATATGTGGTAATCGCAGATTACAGTACGTGTACTGATGCGGTGTTAGTGGTACCCGATGGAACCAGTGCACCAGATACCATCACTACGATATCGCCTTTCGCGCCCAGACCCGTTTCCAGCGCCAGCTCTTTACCGCGTGCGTAGAAAGCGTCAGTGCTTTCGATTTCATCAATGATAACCGGCGTAACACCTTTCGTCAGAGTCAGCTGAGCCGCTGTCTTTGGATTGGTGGTCACAGCCAGAATGTTAGCTGTTGGGAAGTATTTGCGAACTGAACGGGCAGATTTACCAGCTTCAGTGGCAACAACGATCAGTGGTGCACCCAGTTTCTCAGACGTGTCTACTGCACCTTTACATACCGCTTCGGTGATACGCAGACGTGAGCTGTCCAGACGAGAACCCAGCTCGGCCTTCAGGGCACCATCGGTACGCTCACAGATTTGCGCCATGATAGTCACAGCTTCGATAGGGTATTTACCTTTTGCTGACTCACCAGACAGCATAACAGCGTCAGTACCGTCCATGATGGCGTTAGCCACGTCACCCGCTTCCGCACGTGTCGGACGAGGGTTCTTGATCATAGAATCCAGCATCTGAGTCGCAGTAATAACGACTTTACGGGCACGGTTACATTTCTCAATCATCATCTTCTGCGCGAAGATAACTTCTTCAACCGGGATTTCTACACCCAGGTCACCACGAGCAACCATGATACCGTCAGAAGCTTCCAGAATAGCGTCGAAGTTGTCTACGCCTTCCTGGTTCTCGATTTTCGAGATGATCTGGATTTTCTCGCCGCCGTTTGCATTCAGCAGCTCACGGATTTCTTTTACATCTTCTGCTTTACGGATGAAAGAAGCCGCAACGAAGTCTACGCCTTGCTCACAACCGAATTTCAGGTCAGCTTTGTCTTTTTCAGCCAGTGCTGGCAGTTTTACAGAAACGCCTGGCAGGTTAACACCTTTGTTTTCACCCAGGTCACCATTGTTCAGGACTTTACACTTCACTTCAGTGTCTGTGGTTTCCAACACTTCCATTTCGATCAGGCCGTCGTCAACCAGAACGGTATTGCCTTTGTTCAGGTCTTTCGCGAAACCAGGGTAAGTCACGGCAACACGCTCGTGGTTACCTACAACTGACGTATCAGTCGTGAATGTGAACTCCTGGCCAGCGACCAGAGACACGTCTTGACCGTTTTCCAGTTTGGTTGTACGAATTTCAGGACCTTTGGTGTCCAGCAGAATCGCCAGTTGCTTACCTGTTTCTGCCATCACGTCACGCAGGTTCTGGATACGCTGGCCGTGCTCAGCGAAGTCACCGTGCGAGAAGTTCAGACGCATCACGTTCATACCAGCGTTAGCCAGTTTGGTCAGCATTTCTTTTGATTCAGTTTTCGGTCCAATCGTACATACGATCTTGGTCTTTTTCATTGAGGATGGTCTCCGGACGAACTTTTACCCAAGGGAAATTTTAATCACAGTGTTATACCCGAAAATGATGCTCCAATAATGTTGAAAAAAGCCTGCAAAATGAGGCCTTGGTCAAACATTTGTAACTTTCATCCCACAGGTTACGGTGGTAATACAAATAAATGTCAAAAATTTTGCCTTACAAAAGCATCTGCTTGCTTTTGTAAGGCAACACCTTGCTTATGCGGTTTCAGTACCGTTTCAGGTATTACGAAGTGTAAGGCAGTTGCATGACGTTTTCATGGTGACTAGGCATAAATCACCCTGACATACAAGCGCTGTATACTAGCATAGTCCAACTCTTTAATCACCTTGTGATAACGAGCAACTTTTTCCTCTGCTAATAAGCCAGAGGTTGAAATTATCTACATCTTTCACAGATTTTTCTTGTTGTGTATCAATAGTTGGTTTATTTCTGGCCGGAAAACAAAGAAAGGTTAGCTCTTTGTTTCTTCCTGTAAATTCAGTGTTTACACCAGGTGGCGCAATTTTGGATCCGGTCCGTACTTTGGTGCCCGTTTTTCATCTCACTCGACGGTACTGCGGTAGCGCAATCACCTTGGCGGTCGCGAGCCGATTGCTTATGATTGCAACCTGATTGATATCAAGGGAATGATGAGAACGTGATGCCTGCGATCCCGCTGCCTTTTGTGATAGCGCTGCTCCTAATCCTCCTGGCCGCGCAGTTACCCCGTGAGCGGGGAAAGTCGGCTAAGCTAGCCGTCGTCTTTTTGAGTTTCTGTGCCTTAGTGGTCTCCTGCGTCGGGCTGCGCTGGCATTATCAGTGGTCCGCGATGGCGATGATTCAACCCATGTTGGCCGTGACGCTGCCCTCGCTGCTGTGGCTCTGTTTTACCCGAACCCTTGGCTATGCGGCACCTTGGCGGCTGCTCAGCTGGCTGCCGGTGGGGCTGGTGCCGGTGCTGTTGCTTGGGCCGGTCGATTGGCGACTGGGACTGGATGTGTTGATTAGCCTCAGCTATCTCGGTCATGCCGCACTGCTGTTCCGGCTTTCCCACCGCTCGAGCGATGAGTATTCTCAGGTGACGTTCAGCCAGTCCCATACTGTGCCGCGGTTGTGTCTCGGGGCCGGGCTGTTTTTGTTGTTTTCGGTGCTGACCGATCTTGCGATCGCTCTGGATGCTTGGCTGGGACAGGGTCAGTCGCTCATCTGGATCCTGACGATATCGCAATGCCTGGTTGTCACCGGGCTGAGTTATGCTGTGGTAGTTGTCAGCCGGATCAGCGGCGGGGCTGAGCTGCCCGTGACGCAGACACAGGACTCGACGATAGGGACACTTCCATTTTCTAATCCAATCTTAGTCCCGAAGGTGCACGCGGCTGCGTCTGTTTCTGCGCCTGATGAAGGCGTTGAAGACTCGCCAGATGATGCTGCTCGCCATTTGGAGGCTCAAGTAGAGGTGCAAGCTGAGGCGCAAGACGCCCGGGTTATGCAGGCTCTGACGACATTGCTACAGGAGCAGGCTCTCTATCTGGACCCGAATCTGACGCTGGCTGTGCTGGCCCGAAAAACCGGGGTCCCGAACCGGCAGTTGTCTGCCGCAGTGAACCGACAAACCGGGCTCAATGTCTCGCAGCTGATTAATCAGTACCGCATTGAAAAAGCCCGGCAATTGCTGAAAGAGACGGATTTCAGCATTACCGAGATTTACGGTATGGCCGGGTTCAACACCAAATCTAACTTTAACCGTGAATTTTCCCGTATCACGACGATGACGCCGAGCGCCTATCGCCGCTCGACAGATTGAGAGCCTTACAGGTGTCGGGCGAGAAAATCCGTCACATGCCGTGCAATGGCCTGATGTTCACGTGCGCGGGTGGTACCCGGTACGGAATCACACACTTTGCCCTCACCAGGCGCTTCTTCCTCGACAATGGCTTTGCCGCCGGGCTTGCAGCGGCCCATAAAAGTTGAGTGGGTCGCGTTGGCCAGCACCTGGTAATCGGTGAGGCGCGGATCTAAATGCCTGGCCAGATAGCCGGACTCTAGCGCCTGCGGCAGGTTGTGGTTATTGACTCCGGCGGCCAGGAGCAGGGTCGGCACCGTGATGGCTGCCAGGCTCTGCGGCGTGAAGCTGTTGGCAAGGCCCAAATCTAAACTGATGATGGCGGTGACCCGCGGGTCGTGCAGCCCGAGATTCCGGCTTCGCCCTTGTAAGTCGCTATCCTGCGACAGCCCCAATTCCGTGATTAAGCCGCAACCATTACTCAGTCTAGGCTCCCGGCACTGGTGGGCCAGATGGGAACTGCTGACTTGACCACCGGCGAGACTGACCACCGTCCAGCCGCCCTGAGAGTGGCCAATGGCACCGATGCGGCGGGGATCTATATGGCTGCCGTATGCCGGGCTAGCGAGCAGCCAGTCAAGGGTGCGCGAGAGATCCCTCGGGCGTTGCCACCACTGGGCGGCTTGCTCCGGGTCAGTGTCGAACGTTGTGGTGCCTGGGTGATCGGGGGCTGCAACCAAATAGCCTTGTCGGGCAATGGTGGCCGCCAGCCAGTTTAGGTTACGCCAGTTACCCCGGTAACCGTGCGACATCACGATCAGCGGCAGCGGTTTGGAGGCTGAGAGCCGGGCTTCCTTCAGAACCGGAACACCGTGGAACACCGGATTGTCACCCAGCCGGGTGGGCGTGCCGGAATGGCGCTGGGCCGGGTACCAGAGGCTGACGGTCAGTGGCCGCTGGTCATCGTGCAGGCGGATTTGCTGGAAGCCGATGTCGTTTTCTGGGGCTGCGTGTAGCTCGGATGTTTGGACGTGATTTGCTACGCGCGCTTCATTTGACGCCGCAGCAGAACCGCTGATCAGCAGGAGAGCGATCAGGGTGAACCGGAGTTGTTGCATGGGTGACCTCTGAGTTGATGAATGTGAGGTCATTATCCGAATTAATGGGCTTTGAACGACCTGAAACACGATTCAGGACGTCCTGAATTGGGATCTTGGACGGTGGGTTGTCACAGGCGTCGGACGATACTTTACTCCGGCTGTGCAAAGAAAGGAGGGGGTTGTCATTCCACCGGTATCAAATTCCACGGAACGTCCCGATGGCTAAAACGTCTGTGGCGAGGTGAGTGATACCGGCTGAGGTTGTGATGAGCGGTGGAGGAGAACTCTTTCATTTTGCGCACTGATACGTTCAGTACTTTGTTGCGCATTGCCGCGCAATAAACTGAGAGATAGCGTTTTGCACTGGTATCCCAACCGGCTAAAACGAAAAAAGGCTGGTGGATTTCTCCACAAGCCTTCTGGAATGTTGGTGGCCCCTGACAGACTTGAACTGTCGACCAAGCGATTATGAGTCGCCTGCTCTAACCACTGAGCTAAGGGGCCAAGTGCGGGAAATTATATGGGAAGGGGGGGATCTTGTCTAGCGATTAAAGTGGTGGTTTTGTTTGCTTTTTAGACAGTTAAGGCGGGTTTTTGGCTGGCGTTGCAAAATACGCAATTGGTTGAAAGGCTGGTAGGGTGTAGCAGAAAAAAGTGAATAAAAAACGGGCCATAGGCCCGTTTTCATATATCGCATCTGTACCTGACGATTACTCGTCCAGGAAGCTGCGCAGCACGTCTGAACGGCTTGGGTGGCGCAGCTTACGCAGAGCTTTGGCTTCAATCTGACGGATACGCTCACGGGTAACGTCAAACTGCTTACCGACCTCTTCCAGGGTGTGATCGGTGTTCATGTCGATACCAAAACGCATACGCAGCACTTTCGCTTCACGCGGCGTCAGACCAGCCAGCACTTCGTTAGTTGCAGCGCGCAGGTTGGTCGCGGTTGCTGCATCCATTGGTAGCTGCAGCGTGGTATCTTCAATGAAATCACCCAGATGTGAATCTTCATCATCACCGATTGGGGTTTCCATCGAGATCGGCTCTTTCGCGATCTTCAGCACTTTACGGATCTTGTCTTCCGGCATCTGCATGCGCTCTGCCAGCTCTTCCGGCAGTGGCTCACGACCCATCTCCTGAAGCATCTGACGTGAGATACGGTTCAGTTTGTTGATGGTTTCAATCATGTGAACCGGAATACGGATCGTACGTGCCTGGTCGGCGATAGAGCGGGTGATTGCCTGACGGATCCACCATGTTGCGTAAGTCGAGAACTTGTAACCACGACGGTATTCGAACTTATCAACCGCTTTCATCAGACCGATGTTACCTTCCTGAATCAGATCCAGGAATTGCAGACCACGGTTGGTGTACTTTTTCGCGATCGAGATAACCAGACGCAGGTTGGCTTCAACCATTTCTTTCTTCGCACGGCGCGCTTTCGCTTCACCGATGGACATACGACGGCTGATGTCTTTGATACGCTCAACGCTCAGGCCGGTTTCTTCTTCCAGCATGCGCAGTTTGGTCGCACAACGACGCAGTTCTTCTTCGTAGTTCTTCAGACGCTCAGCGTAAGGCTTGCCTGAATTCAGCGCTTCATCGATCCACGCGGTTGATGCTTCGTTGCCGGCAAACAGGTTTACGAAAGTTTTCTTCGGCATTTTACTGTTGTCGACACACATACGCATGATCAGGCGCTCGTTAGTGCGCACTCGATCCATGGCATCACGCAGCGAGCTGACCAGCTTGTCGAACTGTTTCGGGATCAGACGGAACTGCTTGAAGATTTCAGACAGTTCATCGATAGCCTGAATAGTTTCCGCGTCGTTACGGCCTTTAGAATCAATGGCAACGGCCATTTTTTCATAAGCAAGACGCAGCTCATTAAACTTCTCACGCGCTACTTCAGGGTCGATACCTGAGTCTTCCTCAGTATCAGAGCTGTCATCGTCGTCGTCATCGTCTTCAAGATCTTTGTCTTCGTCTTCAAGATCTGCTTCACTCAGTTCAGAACCGATGTGCGTTGCTGTTGGAGCGGTTGTTTCTTCTTCGTTAGGATCAACGAAGCCTGAGATAATATCAGTCAGGCGTAGTTCGTCGGCTTCGACTTTATCAAACTGCTCAAGCAGGTGAGCAATTGCGGTCGGGTATTCGGCTACGGAGCACTGTACCTGGTTGATACCCTCTTCAATACGTTTTGCGATGTCGATTTCGCCTTCGCGCGTCAGCAGCTCAACAGTACCCATTTCGCGCATGTACATACGCACAGGGTCGGTTGTACGGCCAATTTCGCTTTCCACGCTGGAAAGGGCCTGAGCCGCGGCTTCAATCGCATCTTCGTCCGCATTGTCTTCTGTCATCATCAGATCATCGGCATCAGGGGCAGTTTCAACTACCTTAATACCCATGTCATTAATCATCTGAATGATGTCTTCCACCTGATCAGAATCGACAATGTCTTCCGGAAGGTGGTCATTTACTTCGGCGTAGGTCAGATAGCCTTGTTCCTTGCCCTTAGCAACAAGTAACTTCAGCTGTGACTGCGGATTTTGCTCCATAGACGATATCCAACTTAGGGTCTGATTGAGAATATAGTATGCAGAGATGCAAACCAGCGATTATAACAAATTTCTTAATTGATGACTACTTATTAGCCGGGACGGTTGAGCAACAACAACTGCAAATCCCGCTTCTCTTCGACTGATAAGCCGACGCTTCTTGACTTAGCCTGCAACTTTTCGATTTGTTGTTTGACGCACTGGTCAATCACTTTGTCCATTGCGTCGAGAAATACGTCCAGGGTGTTGTCCTCATCTGGAGTGAGGGGAAGCTCCCAGGCGGCCAGACGGGCCAGCATGGCTTCGCTCTTGCTTCCACGCCAGCTTTCGAGGAGCTGGCCTGTTCTGATATTGGGATTAGTTCGACATTTTTCAACTATGGCCAATAATAAATTTAGCCCAGGGATGTCAATCCCTTCAAATGCAGCAGCATCAAATTCCAGGCTGTCCACAAAGTTTGGATTCTGGATCAGCAGGGCGATCACTTCCCGCATCGGGGTTCGCTTAATCTCCGGCTGGCCGAGCTTCTTCTGAGACTCATTTCCCTGACGGGAGATGAGCTGTTGCAGCTGCGCCTCATCCGGCAGACCCAGCTTCTGTCCCAGGACTTCACGCAGGTACAGCCGCAGGGTACCGCCCGGCACTTTGTCGATCAGCGGCACGGCCAACGTACTGAGTTTAGCCTGTCCTTCCCGGCTGCTGGTATCAACTTGCAGCAGTAGGGTACTGAACATGAACTCGGACAGGGTCATGGCTTGCTGAATCTGCTGCTCAAACCCGTCTTTGCCGTACTGGCGGATATAGGTATCTGGGTCCTCGCCATCCGGCAGGAACATAAATTTCAGCTGACGGCCATCGTTGAGGTACGGCAGCGCCTGCTCCATTGCCCGCCAAGCGGCCTCGCGGCCGGCCCGGTCACCGTCATAACAGCACACCACGGTGCCGGTCTGGCGGAACAGGGTCTGGATATGGTCACCCGTGGTAGAAGTACCCAGTGAAGCCACAGCGTAGTCGACGCCGAACTGTGCCAGCGCCACCACATCCATATAACCTTCTACGACCAGCAGTTTTTCCGGCTCGCGATGTGCTTGAAGCACTTCGTAAAGGCCGTACAGCTCGCGCCCTTTATGGAAAATCGGGGTTTCCGGTGAGTTCAGGTATTTCGGGGTGCCATCACCCAGTACCCGACCACCAAAGCCGATCACCCGGCCACGGCGGTCGCGGATTGGGAACATAACCCGGCCGCGGAAGCGGTCGTAGCGGCGTCCGTTGTCGTTCTCAATGAGCATTCCGGCTGTGACCAGCGCCTGCTGGCTTTCCATGTCACGGCCAAAACGGTTACGAACCTGGTCCCACTGATCCGGTACAAAACCAATCCCGTACTTCTGCACGATATCGCCGGACAGCCCGCGGTTTTTCAGGTAGTCGATGGCAACTTTGCCTTCGCTGCCGCGCAGTTGGGTTTGATAAAACTGGCTGATTTGCCCCATCATCTCGTACAGGCTGAGCTTTTCTTGGCTGCGTGCACCGGGACGGCCACCGCCGCTGCCCTGTTCGCGAGGTACTTCTAGCCCGACCTGGGACGCGAGTTCTTCAATGGCCTCGACAAACTCCAGGCGGTCAAACGCCATAACGAAATCAAGGACATTACCGTGCGCGCCACAGCCGAAACAGTGATAAAACTGCTTTTCCTGGCTGACTGAAAATGAAGGGGTTTTCTCGTTGTGGAAAGGGCAACAGGCACCGAAGTTTTTGCCTTGTTTCTTCAGCTTCACCCTGGCATCCACAATATCTACGATGTCATGTCTGGCGATGAGATCATCGATAAATGTACGTGGGATTTTTCCTGCCATAGAGTGCGTGTTACCTGAGATTCAATGGAACAGAATCAAGTCAAAACGTTCGCACCAGCGTGGAGAGGGGGCAACAGCGCTTTGAATTGATGTCAGGGAAAAGCCTGACTGAAATATACAAACAAGCCGCGCATTCCGAAAAACCGGATAGCACGGCTTGCTGCAGAAACTGGGTAGAGGGATTAACCGAGCTTGGCTTTCACCAGTTGGCTAACTTTACCCATATCGGCACGACCCTGAATCTGAGGCTTCAGCACAGCCATCAGTTTGCCCATGTCCTGCATGCTGGCAGCACCGGTTTCAGCAATTGCCGCATCCAACAGAGCAACGACTTCGTCTTCGCTCAGTGGTTGAGGCATGAATTCTTCCAGTACTTTAATTTCAGCAAGCTCGGCATCAGCAAGATCTTGGCGCTCGGCAGCTTCGTATTGAGCTGCAGAGTCACGGCGTTGCTTGACCATCTTAGTCAGCACTGCCAGCACGTCGTCATCGGAAAGAGTGATCTTCTCGTCAACTTCACGCTGCTTAATGGCAGCCATAGCAAGACGGATGGCACCAAGGCGAGGTTTGTCTTTCGCCTTCATTGCCGCCTTTTGTTCGTCTTTAAGACGCTCAATCAGGGTCATAACACGTTCCTTCTGTTAATCTCAGAGATTAGTACAGACGAACGCGACGCGCGTTTTCGCGAGCCAATTTCTTCAGGTGACGCTTAACAGCCGCTGCTTTAGCGCGCTTACGTACTGTAGTAGGCTTTTCGAAGTGCTCACGACGACGAACTTCAGAAAGGATACCTGCTTTTTCGCAAGAGCGCTTGAAACGACGTAGTGCTACGTCAAACGGTTCGTTTTCACGTACTTTGATTACTGGCATGTAATACTCACCTCAGAGTGATTCGGTTAACGCTGACGTTCAATAAAGTGTCAGCTGATTAAAAATGGTGCGAAATTCTAATCTGATCTGGGGGCGTTTGTAAAGCATTCTACAACCCTGAACTGGTTAATTTCTGTCAACAGCGGTAGTATGGCCTCCAATTACCATAAGTATAGAGGTTGTTATGCGTATACTGGGCATCGAAACCTCCTGTGACGAAACAGGTGTAGCGATTTTCGATGATGAAAAAGGCCTGTTGGCCCACGAGCTGTACAGCCAGGTAAAACTGCATGCTGACTACGGTGGTGTGGTGCCTGAGCTGGCTTCGCGTGACCATGTCAAAAAGACCATTCCGCTGATCAAAGAAGCGCTGAAAAACGCTGGCCTGACACCGGCTGATCTGGATGGTGTGGCGTACACCGCGGGGCCGGGCCTGGTCGGTGCACTGCTGGTTGGCGCAACCATCGGGCGCAGCCTGGCGTATGCGTGGAACCTGCCTGCGGTTGCGGTTCACCATATGGAAGGCCACCTGTTGGCCCCGATGCTGGAAGACAATCCGCCAGCCTTTCCGTTTGTGGCACTGCTGGTTTCCGGCGGACACACCATGATGGTGGAAGTACGTGCTATCGGTGAGTATCAGATTCTGGGTGAATCAATTGATGATGCGGCCGGTGAAGCGTTCGATAAGACGGCGAAGCTGATGGGACTGGATTATCCGGGGGGCCCGCTGCTGTCTCGTCTGGCAGAGAAAGGCATGCCGGGGCGTTTCACCTTCCCGCGTCCTATGACCGACCGTCCGGGGCTGGACTTTAGCTTTTCTGGCCTGAAAACATTTGCTGCCAACACCATCCGTGCCAACGGTGACGATGAGCAGACACGTGCTGACATCGCTTACGCGTTCCAGGAGGCCGTGGTGGATACTCTGGCAATCAAATGCAAGCGTGCTCTGAAGCAGACAGGCTTTAAGCGTCTGGTGATTGCCGGTGGGGTCAGTGCGAATAAGCACCTGCGTGAGCAGCTGGAAGCCATGATGACCAAAATGAACGGGGAAGTGTTCTACCCGCGGACTGAGTTTTGTACCGACAACGGTGCGATGATTGCGTATGCGGGGATGCAGCGTCTGAAAAATCAGGAAAGCTCTGATCTGAGCGTGAAAGCTCATCCGCGTTGGCCGATTGATCAGCTAAAGCCCATCGACAACTGAGTTGCGCTGTCGCGTGTACCTGCCACGGCAGTGACCAAACGGCCGTACTGAGTAAGCGGCGCTATCCGGGAAGCGGTTATTCCTGAGGGGGCGTGGTTTTACCGGTGCGGCTGAATTTTTTCCAGATCTTCGATTCTTTGCCATCTAGCAAGCGCCGGACATTGTCGTGATGACGAAATACAATCAGGCACGACAGCATTGCTACCGGCATGGTGTACTCCGGTTTGACCCACCAGGTAAACAGCGGCGCTGCCAGTGCCGTGACCATTGACCCCATGGATGAATAACCGGTGACCAGTACCGTCAGCAGCCAGGTGCCAGCCAGCATCCCGCTCAGATCCCAGCCGATTGGCGCGAGGGCACCAAACGCCGTCGCCACCCCTTTCCCGCCGCGAAAATGAAAAAAGATAGGGTAGATGTGGCCCAGACAGGCCGCGATGCCGATGAAACCCAGCAGAAACGGATTCACCCCGATGAGGTAACTCAGCCAGACCGGAAGCATACCTTTGAGGATATCGCACAGCAGCACCATTGCCGCCGCACCGCGACCGCCCAGCCGTAACACATTGGTTGCACCGGGGTTGCCGGAGCCTGATTCTCGCGGATCGGGCAGGCCGTACAGTCGGCAGATCAATACCGCACTGGATATTGAGCCAAGCAGATAGGCGCCGATAATGATCAAGAGAACAAGTGGGGTCATGCAGGGCTCCGTTTGCCAGCGCGCCGCGCTGATTAAATCCTTACTCACTCATTGGCCGGCCTATGGTATAGTGCTAGCCCGCCTCACATAGGCAACTGGGTGAGCTTGAAATCAACAACGTATTATATCGACGATTTCGACCCGATAATACGCGTTTTAGCTCAAATTAGGTATCCGACCTCTAACAAAATTAGCGATTGAACATGGATTCAGTATTTATCGAACATCTTGAAGTCATTGCCACTATTGGAGTGTATGACTGGGAGCAGGAAATCAAACAGAAGCTGGTGCTAGATCTGGAGATGGCTCACGATAACCGTCCGGCAGCAGACAGTGACGATGTGGCCTATGCCCTGGATTATGCGGCGGTTAGCCAGGCGGTTACCGACCATATTCAGAATGGCCGTTTCTTGCTGGTGGAGCGAGTGGCAGAGGAAATTGCCGGCTTGATCATGACCCAATTTTCCGTGCCCTGGCTTCGGGTACGAGTGACCAAACCTGGCGCGGTTGCTAATGCCCGTGGTGTCGGTGTGGTGATTGAACGAGGCACTAAGTGACCACTGTGTATATCAGCCTGGGCTCGAATATCGAGCGGGAATACCATATTCAGGCTGCGATCGCGGAATTGCAAAAACTCGGTGCGGATTTTCAGGTTTCGACCGTGTTCGAGGCTGAGCCGGTCGGTTTCTCCGGACCGAACTTTTACAATTGTGTGGTTGCCATGAAAACGTCGTTATCGTTGGATAAGCTGCACCAGACGCTCAAGCAACTGGAAATTAAGTATGGCCGCTCACCGGAGGCGGCCAAATACCAGAGCCGGACGCTGGATTTGGATCTGCTGATGTACGGCGACACCATTCAACAAAGCCAACCAATTTTACCGCGTACGGATATTTTTCGGTTTGCGTTTGTCTTACAGCCGCTGGCAGAGCTGAGCCCTGAGCTGACAATCCCCGGTGACGGTCGGACCATTGCTCAGCTGTGGCAGGTAAGCACGTTTGAGCAGGCGTTGTGGCCTGTGGAAGATTTTGTATTTTAAGGACAGTTAATGAGTCATTTTGAAGCCTTTGTGTTGGCCCTGATCCAGGGGTTGACGGAATTTTTGCCGATCTCAAGTTCTGCTCACCTGATTTTGCCGTCGGCCGTACTGGGCTGGGAAGATCAGGGACTGGCTTTTGATGTGGCTGTGCATGTCGGGACGCTGGCGGCGGTGATCGGTTATTTCCGTAAGGAAGTGGTGACCCTGCTCAGTGCCTGGGTGGGTTCGATCTTCCGCCGCAAGCATACGGCGGAATCTCAGCTGGCATGGATGATTGTGCTGGCGACGATTCCGGCCTGTATTTTCGGCCTGATGATGAAAGACTTTATTGAACTCTACCTGCGCTCGGCCTGGGTGATTGCGATCACCACCATCGTATTTGGCCTGCTGTTGTGGTGGGTGGATAAGCGTGCCAGCCAGCAGGTTGACGAGTACGCGGCTGACTGGAAACGTTCACTGTTTATTGGCCTAGCACAGGCCGCAGCGATGATCCCGGGCACTTCGCGTTCTGGGGCGACCATGACTGCGGCGCTGTACCTGGGCTTTACCCGTGAAGCGGCAGCGCGCTTTTCGTTCCTGATGTCGATTCCGATCATTCTGCTGGCGGGCAGCTACCTGGGTACCAAACTGGTGACCAGCGGTGCGCCTATTCAGGTCGGCGCGCTGGGGATTGGCTTCGCTGTGTCGTTTGTCAGTGCTTACGCGTGTATTCACGTGTTCTTGAAGCTGGTGACGCGTTTAGGGATGTTCCCGTTTGTGATTTACCGCCTGCTGCTGGGTGTGGGTCTGCTGGCCTTCTTGATGAGTAACTGAGGCTTGTTTGATTAGGCACGCTATCGCGTCGTCACAACGTACCAAGACAAGTTACAAACGACAGATCACAACATTGCAAAAGCTCGGCATCTTGCCGGGCTTTTTGTTTATGCGGGTGCGGCGGACAGTTTGGCGATGAACTGCCTGTCTGGAGTTATCCCCGGAGCGGGGCCAGAACGGCTTTTATCGCTTCGGCCCGGCGCAGTGCCAGTTGCTCTTTGATCGCCTTACCCTGAAAACCTGCTTCTACAATCGGTTTGACCTCGACCGCCTGTGCCGCCGAAAAAGCGGCCAGCAGCCAGTCAGCCTGCGGGTACGGATCCTGCTCGAACCCGGTGCGGCCGCGGATATCTGCGCGGCAGCATTGCGCCAGTTGCTCGACCCGCTCCGGTTTGCGCCAGGCATCGATCTGATCAAACAAAGTGACGAAGGTGGCCGGACGCAGTTCGTTGGCGTGGTGCACTTTCGTGTGTTGGGCACAGACAAACAGGGCGGTGTCCCGATATTCGTTCGGAACCCGGAGGCGCTGGCACAGTTGCTTGATTGCGCCCAGTCCTGTCTGGCAGTGCATCTTATGGCTTGGCCACTCCGCCGGCGGAGTCAGTGCCTTACCCAGATCGTGTACCTGAGCGGCAAAACGCACCTGCAGCGACTCGCTGAGGAGCGCGGCCTGCTTGGCCACCATTATGGTATGGATCCCACAGTCAATTTCCGGGTGCCATTTTTCCGGCTGCGGAACGCCAAACAGGTTGTGAATCTCCGGCATGATCACCGCCAGAGCCCCGCACTGGCGCAGGACTTTGAGGAAAACTTCCGGGTTCGGAGTCTGTAGTGACTTTTCCCATTCCATCCAGACCCGCTCAGGGGTCAGCGCTTCCAGCTCGCCGGCCACCACCATTTCTTGCATCAGTGCCATGGTATCCGGGGCAACGCTGAAGCCCAGATGCGCAAACCGGGCAGCAAAGCGGGCCACCCGCAGCACGCGCAGCGGGTCTTCAACAAAGGCCGGAGAAACATGGCGCAGAAGCCGTTGCGCCAGATCCTGCTGGCCGTGGTAAGGGTCAATCAGGCTGCCGTCCTGGGCCTGCGCAATGGCATTGATGGTCAGATCGCGCCGCATCAGATCCTGTTCAAGGGTCACATCGGGGGAGGAGTAGCAGACAAAACCGGTATAGCCTTTGCCGGATTTCCGCTCGGTGCGGGCCAGGGCGTGCTCCTCTTTGGTTTTCGGGTGCAGGAAGACCGGAAAGTCGCTGCCGACCTGGGTATAGCCCCGCTCCAGCATTTGTGCCGGAGTGGCACCGACCACCACCCAGTCTTTGTCTTTCACTGCCAATCCGAGTAAGGCATCTCGAACGGCCCCGCCAACCAAATATGTCTGCAATGTCTTTTCCTCTTGTTTCGCGGACTGAAACGCGAATTGCGCTGAACTTTTTATTTTCAAGTATATCAAACCGGGCACTGAACACGAATGGCTTAACTGATTGTGATCCGTTATGAAATGACGGCGATCACAGGGGGTCGGGGCTATACATTCAGGCAGGGTACAGGTAACGTAACCCTATTTCCCCTTACGCCCATTGATGAGAGCTGATGGCATGTACCAGGAATTCTACGGCATATCGGAATCGCCGTTTTCAATTGTGCCGAGCGCACGCTTTTTGTATCTGAGCGAGCGCCACCGTGAAGCACTGACGCATATGCTGGCCAGCCTGAACGGAGGCGGCGGTTTTGGCCTGCTAACCGGTGAGGTCGGTACCGGCAAAACCACGGTGCTGCGTTCCCTGGTGGCTCGGTTGCCGCAGGAAACTCAGGTGGCCGTCGTACTGAACCCTTCGCTGTCGACCCGTGATCTGCTGGCCAGCCTGTGCGATGAGCTGGCTATCAGCTATCCGGCTGATGCCAATCTCAAGCAGCTGACTGACGCTATTTATCAGCATCTGTTGGAAAACCACCGCAACGGTCGGCAGACCCTGCTGTTGATTGATGAAGCGCAGCATCTGATGCCAGATGTGCTGGAACAACTGCGGTTGCTTACTAACCTGGAAACGGACAGTACCAAATTGCTTAAGGTGGTGCTGGTCGGCCAGCCGGAGCTGCAACAGTTGCTCCAACAGGAAAGATTGCGTCAGCTGGCACAACGGATCACCACCCGTTACCACCTGTTGCCGCTGACCGGTGAGGAAGTGTGCGAATACATTAATTACCGCCTGCGGGCGGTGGATTGTTTACATCAGGTGTTTGCGCCAGCGCAGGCCCAGCAAATTGCCAAGGCGACCGGTGGCATCCCGCGCTTGATTAACCTGGTGTGTGACAAAGCGATGCAGCTGGGACACCAGCACAGTATGCACCAGCTCAGCCGTGATGTGGTTGCGAAAGCGTGCGATGAGGTTTTGAGCTGGCAATTGCCCTCACAACCGGCAGAAGCGATGTCAGGCGCGGCCAAACCCACAGGTCGTCCGGCCAGCTTGGCGTTGGCCGCTGGCTTGGCTGTGGCGCTGGGCGGCGCGTATCTGCTCGGCGCTATTCCGGGCGTCAGTGCGCCGTTTCCGAAGCTGCTATCCGCATCCATGGCCAAACCGGCAACGTCTGTGTCTGCCGGGCAGCCAGTGATATCGACAGGAGCCGTGACAGAAACGGCAATACCGGTGACCGCACAGCAGACGTCGTCAACGTCGCTTGCGATGCAGACAGCCACCGCTGACGCCCGCTGGCAGCACCTGATCCGCCTGGCTGATTCAGAGCGTCAGGCGATGCAGGAGCTGTTTCGCCTGTGGGGCTATGAGACCAACCTGAATCAGGCGAACTGTGAATCCGGCAGCCTGATTGCCATGAGCTGTTTCCGCGGCAAAGGTGATTTGGAGCAGTTGGGGATTACCAATCGCCCGGCCATTTTGTCGCTCAGCGATCCAGCTGGCCCCGCGTATTACGCCACCTTATACGCTATCGGGCGTGATCAGGTTGAGTTGTTGCTGGCGGGGGAGCGCATTGCGGTCAGCCCGAACTGGCTGAATGCTCGTTGGAACGGGGAGTACACCCTGTTATGGCGGCCGCCGCTGGGGGATAAGAGTGCGATCCGCTATGGCCAACAGGGGCCGAGAGTCCGCTGGCTGGATCGTCAGCTGAGCAGTATTCTGGGTGAGGCGCAGAGCGGGCAGGATACCTTCGAGCAGAGGTTGCTGGATAAACTGCGCCGGTTCCAGCGCGCACAGGATTTGTCTGCCGACGGCATCGCCGGTCCCCGGACTCTGATGGTGATTGATGCCGCTCTGAATTTACCGGGCCCGACGCTGCAACCGGAGAGAAGTTAATGTCCAAGTTATTATCTGCCATTGCCCAGTCCGAAGCCCAGCGCCAGCCGCGTTCACCGTCACTCAGCCGGGCCCGCACGAGCGGTTCGGTCGTCACTGAACCGCCGGTACGACGCTGGGGTCTGCCGCTGCTGAGCTTTCTGCTCCCGGTAGCGGGGATGCTGGTTTATACCGGGTATACGCAGGGCTGGCTGGCTGGCGGTGTGCCTCAGCTTGCCGCTGATGTGTCTTCGCCAATGACGCAAGCAACGGAGCCAGCACCAGCATTGTCTGCCCCGGATGACACCGTCGCCGGGGCAATGTTGGAAGGGGCAGGGAGCCGAACGTATCCCGCAGGCATTGAACGCTTACCTTACCCGGAGTTTTATACGGAGCCGCTGCCTCGCCTGAGCCTGGCTGCTGACGAATCGTATCGGTACGCGCCAAGCGCCTCGTCCCAGGCTGATGCTGACAACCCGTATGTTGATCCGTATGCGGAAGCGCTGCCTGCCGATGACACCCTGTCCCAGGCGGAGCCAGCCGCGGACAGCTGGGATCTGGATGGCCTGGATTATTCCGATGTCTCTCCTGAGCTGGCTGCCCATCTGCGATCGGCGATTGCTGCGACCCGTGGCGATGAAACATCCGCTGGGTATGCACAGAAAATGGTGGTTGATGAGGTGGCACCGGCCCCGGTAAAAACTGAGCCTGAGCCGATCGCAATTGGCGATTTACCGGCTTCGGTACAAAAACGGATCCCGACGTTGAATTTCCAGACCCATATCTACGCCTCCACGGCGAACAGCCGTTGGGTCAAAGTGAATGGTCGTGAAGCCTATGAAGGGGATGAGATTGCGCCGGGAGTGGTACTGCGCCGGATCGAACCGCGTCAGGTGGTGTTCGATTTTGACGCCTACCTGGTGGCTATGCCAGCGCTGTCGGAATGGTAGTTGGTTTGCTGGTTTGCTGGTTTGCAAATTTGTTTTGTCGAGCACGACGTCACGCCAGTAAACGATAATCGAGCCGACTGGTAAGTCGGCCCAGCGCCCAAATAAAAAAGCAGCCAACAGGCTGCTTTTTTATCGTGTTGTTCTGACGGGGGACAATGCTTTAGTACTCCGCCAGCGCTGATGGCTCGCGCGACAATTAAGCCCAGCCGTTGTTACGCTTACGACGACGTGGGATCAGGTGCGGCAGGATCAGACCAAACAGCAGACCACCGCCGGCCACCATGCCGCCGTATGTGAACCACTTCATCAGCAGGTCATCTTTCTGAGTATCCAGCTTGGCACGCAGTTCGCGGATTTCCGTTTGCGACGCCATCAGTTGCTCATTGAGCTGACTGTTCTGGGTTTCCAGATCGGTTACCTGCTTGGCGCGCAGTTGCAGAGTTTTCTGCATGCCTGCGGTTTTCTCATCCGTTGACTGCAATGCATCTGCTAGTGAGGCTTTCACTTGAGTCAGCTCTTTTTCCAGCGCAGGAACACGCTCTTTCAGACCCACCTGCTTGGAAATGAAGTCGTTGCTCACCCAGCCGGTGCGGCCTCGGTCATCGCGGACTTTACTGTAGCCGGTTTCGCGGTTTACTTCTAGCAGGTCCACTTTCGTGCCTGCGTTCACACTGCCCATAATACGGTATTGGGTACTAGGGCCCGTGTGCATGTATGTGAACAGATCATCCGAGATATAGCGAGTCTGTTCGGCTTTGGCTGGCAGCGTAATTACCGCAAAAGCCAGTACAAGTAAGCTGATTAGTTGCTTCACAATTTGATTCCTTGCGGGAGCCTGTTTTCTTGGGAGCACAAATACTAAAAACTTTGGCTTCCCGGTGCAAGAAAAGAGGGAGGCATAGCCTCCCTCTTTTGTGAACCAGACTCCGGTTTGACAGGTTTTAACTGAACAGGGCTTGCATCACATAGAAGAATATGACGGATAGCAGAGCACCGGCTGGCAGGGTAACGACCCAAGAAGCCACGATGTTACGTACTACACCCAAGTTCAGGGCGGCAATACCGCGGGCAAAGCCCACCCCCAATACTGCACCGACCAGAGTTTGCGTGGTAGAAATCGGCAGACCCGTACCTGAAGCCAGTACTACGGTAGACGCAGTAGCCAGCTGAGCAGCAAAGCCGCGGCTTGGGGTCAGTTCAGTGATACCGGTACCGACAGTTGCCATTACTTTGTGGCCCATGGTGGCCAGACCGACAACGATACCAATGCCACCCAGTGGCAGGATCCACCAAGCAATTTCACTTTTCTCTGCAATTTGGCCCAGGTGATCAACTGTTGACACAACGGCAGACAGAGGACCAATGGCGTTAGCTACGTCATTCGAACCGTGTGCAAAAGCCATCGCACAGGCTGTCACAACCATCAGCAGGCTGAATACTCGCTCAACACCCGCGTAACCGTTACTGTCGATAGAAGAACCATCGTCAGTGTACTTACGGCTGATGTAGATGTAGCCGAAGATCATGACGACAGCTGAAACCGCTATTGCTGCCAGCCAGGCTTCGCCGTTAGACAGGTGAAGACCAACGTGCTTCAGACCTTTCTTAATGGTTACCAGTGCAATCACCATTGAGGTGATGAACATGTAAACCGGGACGAAACGCTTGGCGTTGATCAGCGGGTTATCAGTATCGAAGATCAGGCGCTGGGCACTGATGAAAATGGCGTAGGCAAAGAAGCCGGAGATCAGCGGAGTAATGATCCAGCTGCCGACGATGCCTTGTACCGAACTCCAGTCAACGGCTTCAGTACCCACTGACACACAGGCAAAACCAATGATGGCACCAATGATTGAGTGAGTGGTTGAAACCGGCCAGCCCATGTAAGAAGCAACCAGCAGCCAAGTACCAGCCGCCAGCAGAGCTGACATCATACCGTACACCAGGATTTCCGGATTGGCGGCATAATGGGAAGTTTCGATGACCCCTTTACGGATAGTGTCTGTTACCTCACCACCCGCCAGGTAAGCACCGGCAAATTCGAAAATCATCGCAATGATGATTGCTTGCTTAACGGTCAGCGCTTTCGAACCTACAGAGGTACCCATGGCGTTGGCAACGTCGTTCGCACCAATACCGATAGCCATTAAAAAACCAAAGAAAGCCGCCACCAAGATGATCATGGTGCCGTAGTTAGCCAGGATTTCCATTGTAAAACCTTGTTTTTGTTACCTTCGCTTAAGAACGCGATAGCATGATTTCCAGGCGCGAGCCGACGCGTTGTGCTTGGTCAGCAATTGCGCCAATCCACTCGAGGATTTTGTATAGGAACATGACATCCACCGGACTGTGCTGGTCTTCGATGGACATGAGCTGTTGCCGTAGTCTGATCTGCATGCTGTCGGTATCGTCTTCGATAACGTCAAGCTGGTTGATCATTTCGGCCACAAGGGTGACTTCACGGCCTTTAAAGCCGGTTTCCAGCAGCTCGTCCAGTTCGTTGATCACGCGGTTCGCCTGACTGGCGGAATCGAGACAACGCTGAACATAAGCGAGGAAGTCAGGATACATTTCGGTAGGAATTTGCAGCTGGCGTCCCAACACACGGCCTGCGATATCTTTGGCCAGGTTGGCAAGTTTGTCCTGCTGAGTGAGGAGGTCGAGCATGTCAGTCCGGTCGACTGGCATAAACAGACCACGAGGAAGTTTCAGGCGAATTTCGCGTTTGAGCACATCCGCATCTTTTTCAAGCTGGGAAATTTGCTCGCGCACGACCGTAGCCTGCTCCCAATCTCCGGCTTTACAAGCCTCAAAGAACGGGACAAGTAGATCGCAACATTCATTTACACGAGTAACGTGACGTTGCAGCGGTTTAATCGGGGATTTAGCAAAGAGCCCCATAATCGTATTTACTGGCATAGCCGAATAACCTAGAAAGAGCCGATATTGGCGAATTCTTGTTCGATGGTCATTAAGGCGCGCATGGTAACGCATAAGTAAGTATAGGGGAACTAATTTTGATCAAGGTTTTGTTTATATTTCGTGCTTGCCCCTAAAGGAAATTGCCAATATCCTTGGTTTGCCACTGTTTATAGGTAGGACTATGGAAACCGAGATAGAACTGAAGTTTTTCGTCTCACCAGAATTTTCGAACCAATTACTGGCTAAAATCGCCGAAGCGAAAATTCTGCAGCAAAGTCGTCGTGAGTTAGGCAACATCTACTTCGACACGCCAGACCAAATTCTTCGCCAGCACGACATCGGCCTTCGGGTTCGTCGTTTTGATGATGTTTTTGTTCAGACATTGAAGACAGCAGGTCGCGTGGTCGCAGGACTGCACCAGCGCCCGGAATACAATGCTGAAACCAATGGTACCGATCCTGATCTTTCCCTGCATCCTGCGGATGCCTGGCCGGAGACGCTGAACGTCAGCCAGGTACAGCAGCAACTGACCCCCATATTCTCAACGGACTTTGTCCGCCAGCAATGGCTGATCGCGATGCCGGACGGCAGCCAGATTGAGCTGGCTTTCGACCAAGGCGAAGTCAAAGCGAACGGCAATACCGATCCGATTTGCGAAGTCGAGCTGGAGCTGAAATCCGGTCAGACCGATGCCCTGTTTATTCTGGCCCGAGAGCTGTGTGCCTTAGGTGGGATGCGCCTGGGTAACCTGAGCAAGGCGGCCCGTGGCTACCGCCTTGCCGCCGGTTACCAGGGGGATGACGTCAAACCGCTCGACCACGTGCCGGTCACAGATGAAGACAATGTGGAAAGCGCGTTTGTCAAAACCCTTGAACACGCGTTGGGACACTGGCATTACCATGAGCAGATTTACGCCGAGCGTCAGGAACGCGCGGCACTGATCCAGATTCAGCAGGCTTTGGGACTGCTGCGGCAGTCGCTGGTGGTGTTTGGCGGGATGATCCCGCGTCGTGCCAGTGCATTGGTGCGCCAGGAAGTGCAATGGCTGGAAGGTGAGCTGGAGTGGCTGACCGAGGCTTCCGGCATTGATTACCTGCTGGCCGAAAAAGGTTACGCCCTGAAAAAACTCAATGCCCGTAAAGCGCTGATGAAGCAGTTAGAAGCCCGTCAGGCCGATCTGCCGGATGAATGGGAGATGCTGCAGCTGATCCAGTCGTCACGTTATTGTGGCCTGTTGCTTGACCTGAGCCGCTGGATTCTGAGTCGGGGTTGGCAGCCGTTTCTGGACGACAAAGCCCGTGCCCGGCTGAGTAGCCCGCTGAAAGGCTTTGCCGATCTAACCCTGTCCCGCTCCTGGCAGGAATTGCTGGATGTGTTTCCGGCCGAGCGTCAGCTCAACCGGGTTGACTACCTCGATCAGCAGCCGCGCCTGACCCGCAATTTGCTGAGCGGCCTGAGCTTTGCGGCGTTGTATGACGAGGAAAAACGCCGGATGTTCCGGATGCCTTGGCTTGATTTGCTGCAAGGGATTGAAGACCTGCGTCAGCTGGAGCCGGTACGTGAACTGGCTGCCCTGCAGGACGATGAAGAAGATCGTCGTCAGGTTGAAAAATGGCTGTCCCGTCAGGAAGACTCGCTGATCCATGCCATGGATCAGACTCGCCAGATTGGCATTGACTTGACGCCTTACTGGCCTTAATGCGCGGTGTGACGCAGCGCTTTAATACGTAAGATTTAATGCGTAAAAAATGCCCGGCATGTAGCCGGGCATTTTTAATTGTCCTGCTTATCCTGCTGTTCTCGCTGGCTCAGGCGCTGTTCCAGTGCTTCCAGCCGGTTCAGCAGCATTTCCTGATGTCTGAGCATTTGCTGCCACTCTTTTTCATGGCGTTCGGCATTCCGTTGCTGGCTGTGCTCTGGATCAGAAATAAAGGACGTCACCAGACCGGCGACCATACCAAACAGACCCACCCCACAAATGATCATCACCGTTGCCAGCATTTTGCCCAGCAGAGTCACCGGGTAATGGTCGCCGTAGCCGACCGTTGAGATAGTCACAATAACCCACCACAGGGCATCGAAGGCATCTTTGATGTTTGACTCCGGCACGTTCCCCTCAATGATTAGCATCATCGCAGAACCGACCGAGATCAACACGGTAAGCAGCAGGAAAATACTGGCTAGGGTGGCTTCCCGCCGGTGACTGCGGATTTGGTTTATAACGTGGCGGCTGGAGCGGATCAGGCGTATGACGCGGAAAATTTGGAGCAGCCGGCCAAAGCGGAAAGGTTCGATCACCGGGATGCTGGCGAGAAAGTCCAGCCAGTGGGCCTTCAGGTAGGCGCGTTTATTATCAGAACGAACCAGATCTGTCAGCAGCTGGAGCCAGAACACCAGGCAAATCATGGTATCGATGGCCAGCAGCAGGTGGTAACTGTTGCTCTGGCGTGGCACAAAAATCATGGTGGTCACAATCGTCAGTGACGCGAAGGACAGTACCAGCGCCATCAGGCTCATGGGGTTGAGTTCATATTTGATGGCTTCGTGCTTTTTCTTCATTAAATTTTTATGGTCCCCAGTCGATAGATACAATGACTCATATTGTTTTAGTGCAAAAAATAACTCATCTAAAGCGCGGCAAGAATAAAAAAACGCTCTCCTGAAGGCTCAGATGCCGAGTCGAAGGAAGGTAGAACTATATATGGAGATTCCACATGACCAAAATGGTTTTCAAACCATGGGAACAAGGGTTAACCAATATTAAGCTGGTCCCCAAGCTGGTGCTGTTGATGGTATTCAGTACCGTCTTGCTGGTATGCAAGCAGCTCTGGGACGCCAATACGTTTTATCACTCTGTGGTGGAGATCCAGCAGGATCGGGCCAAAGAACAAGCCGAAGCTACTGCGGCCGGGATTCGGAGTATCCTCAGTGACAATACCCGTGACAGTCTGCTGGTCGAGCAACTGGTAACGGCTCAGGCCAAGGCGATGAATGCGGGTGCCTACGTGTATCTGGTCGAGCGCGACGCCAAGAAGGTGCTGGGGCATCCGCAGGCTCGTCGTCTCACGGATCTGACCGCGCAGGTGGAAAACGGTACCAGCCTTAGTCAGCAACTGCAGCAGCACCGCGGTGCGGCCAGTCTGATTCTGGCTGACCAGTCACGGTTCGAATACGCCGTTGAGCTGCCGGCGCTGAACTGGGTGGTGGTGGCGTCTCAGCCGGCTTCGGAAGCTGAAACGTATTACCAGCAGTATCTGATGCAGGTGGCCTGGCAGACCGGACTGATGATTGTCTCTTTTATGGTTATTCTGCTGGGGGGCTCCAGTGTAATGCTGCGCCAGACCCGTTACCTGGCGGACAACATTCAGCGCCTGGCGGCACGTGACATGTCACAGCCGATCCAGATGGAATGCCGGGATGAGTACGGCGATCTGGCCCGTGAGCTGGAGAAGACCCGGCGCCAGCTGCGTGAGGTTATTTGCAATCAGCGCGAGGCGGCAAGTGAGCTGTCTGAGCTGGCGGAAGTGATGTCAGTCAGCATGATGGAAACCAAGGCATCGGCGCAGGAAGAGTTCAACGAAATTGATCAGCTGGCTTCAGCCATGAGTGAAATGAGCTCCACAGTGCAAACGGTGGCAGAGCATGCCCGTGAAGCGTCGGCGGCAACGGAAGGCAGCTCGGCTCAGGCAGAGCAGGGTCAGCAGTTTGTGTCCCAGACGATTAACATCATCAACTTGCTGTCGCAGGACATCACCCAGTCCGCCCATGCGGTTAATCAGGTAGAAGAGCGGGTCGAGCAGATCGGCAGCGTGATTGTGACCATCCAGGGAATTTCAGAGCAAACTAACCTGCTGGCACTGAATGCGGCCATTGAAGCGGCCCGGGCCGGTGAAGCGGGACGTGGCTTTGCGGTTGTGGCGGATGAAGTGCGCAACCTGGCGCAGCGTACCCAGACCGCGACCATTGAGATTCAGGAAATGATCAGCCAGCTGCAGGGAAGTGCGCAGCAAGCGGTGCAACTGATGGAGCAAAGTGTGGTGGAAGCGGCAGAAGGGGTCGAGCAGGTCACCAGTGCTGGCGGCGAGCTGGATAAGATTGTCGAGCAGGTGCGTCTGATCAATGACATGAACTTCCAGATTGCGTCGGCGGCGGAGCAGCAGAGTGCCGTTGCGGATGAAATGAACCAGAACCTGACCAATGTCCGGGAGCTGGTTCAGGCATCCGTGAACGTGGTGACGGAGCTGACGGAAACCGCCGATGTGATGCAGAACCATGCCACTGATTTGGAGAAAAAAATCCAGGCATTTACGGTGTGATCCGACAATAACTTTCACTTGATTTCAACGCCCGCATTTGCGGGCGTTGTGCTATCGTAAGGTGATTTTTCATCGTCACCGCAGCAGAGACAGACAAGGACATATTATGACTCCGCAAGATCACATCAACGCCGCTTCGGAACTGGCCTGGGAGAAGGTCGCACAGGCGCATCCGGATGCGCTGGCGCAATGGCCTGCTCCGCTGGCTGCCGCGCTGAAGCAAGTGCTGGGTTACAGCGACTTTATCACCGCCTCGATTGTCCGGGATGCCACCCTGCTGCCGTGGCTGGCCGAGCACCTTGAGCAGGAGACGCGGAGCGACAGCTATCGCCCGGCCTTGGCGGAGTTGCTGGCCGGCGTGATCGACGATAACGGGCTGATGCGGGTGCTGCGTCATTTCCGCTGCCGGGAAATGGTGTGGATTGCCTGGCGTGATTTTACCGGCGCGGCAACGCTCGACCAGACTCTGTCTCACCTTTCTCTGTTGGCCGAAGCCATGATAGTGGAAACCTATAACTGGCTGTATGCCCGCTGTTGCGAAGAGTGGGGAACCCCCTGTAATGCGGACGGCGACCCACAGCCGATGCTGATCTTGGGAATGGGTAAGCTGGGTGGCGGCGAACTTAATTTCTCCTCCGACATCGATCTGATTTTCACCTATCCGGAAAACGGCGAGACCCAGGGCGGTCGCCGGAGTCTGGCCAATGCCCAGTTTTTTACCCGGTTAGGTCAGCGGCTGATCAAGGCGCTGGATCAACAGACCTTCGATGGCTTCTGCTATCGGGTGGACATGCGACTGCGGCCGTTTGGCGACAGCGGCCCGCTGGTGATGAGCTTTGCGGCACTGGAAGACTACTATCAGGAGCAGGGACGTGATTGGGAACGGTACGCGATGATCAAAGCGCGGGTCATGGGGCGGGAGAGCTATGCCCAGTACCATGAGCTGCGTCAGATGCTGCGTCCGTTCGTGTTCCGCCGCTATATTGATTTCAGCGCCATTCAGTCGCTGCGGCGGATGAAATCGATGATCAGCACCGAAGTGCGTCGTCGCGGACTGAACAATAACATCAAGCTGGGGCCGGGCGGGATCCGCGAGGTCGAGTTTATCGCCCAGTCCTTCCAGCTGATTCGGGGTGGGCGAACACCGGATCTGCGTTGTCGCGGTCTGCGGGAAACCCTGGCGGCAATTCGCGAACATGGCTTATTGCCGCCGGATCAGGTCGCTGTGCTGGAACAGGGTTATGGTTTCCTGCGGCGGCTGGAGAATCTGCTGCAGGCAATTGATGACAAACAGACCCAGACCTTGCCGGACAAGCCGCTGGATCAGTGTCGTTTGGCACTGGCAATGGGTTATGCGGACTGGCCAGCTTTGTCACAGGCGGTGCATGAGCAGATGAGCGCCGTCCATGCGGTGTTTGCCACTATCGTCGGCTCGGAAGAGGATGAGCCGCACAATGATGTACCGGTGCAGTACCAGGAATTGTGGGAGATGCTCAAAGAGCCGGAGGTGCTGCGCGATATTCTGACCGAACTGGCCACACCGGATGTGTCGGCGCTGGCGGGCGTACTGGAAAACATGAAGTCTGAACTGTCCAAACGTACCCTCGGTCCGCGTGGCCGGGAAGTGCTGAGCAGACTGATGCCGGCGGTGCTGGCCTTGGTGGTGACCCGGGATGATGCGGTCGCGGTGATGGAGCGGATCAGTAAACTGATCGTGCGCATTGCCACCCGTACCACGTATCTGGAGCTGCTGGGCGAACACCCGGCGGCACTGGAGCAGTTGATCCGGCTGTGTGCCGCCAGCCCTATGGTCGCGGGACAGCTGGCACAGTACCCGATCTTGCTTGATGAACTGATTGACCCGCAACACCTGTATAACCCGACGCCACTGGAGAACTACGCTGACGAGCTGCGTGAGTACCTTGCCCGTATCCCGGAAGAGGACATGGAGCAGCAGATGGAAGCCATTCGTCAGTTCAAACAGACCCAGTTGCTGCGTATCGCCGCCGCGGACATTGCCGGTGCCCTGCCGCTGATGAAGGTCAGCGACCACTTGACCTATCTGGCTGAAGCGATAGTCGCTGCGGTGGTCAATCAGGCCTGGTTGCAAATGGTCGAAAAATACGGCGAGCCGACTCATCTGGCGGAGCGGGGCGGCCGTGGCTTCGGGATTCTGGGGTACGGCAAAGTCGGAGGCTGGGAGCTGGGCTATGGCTCTGATCTCGACCTGGTTTTCCTTCATGACTGTCCGGACAACGTCTACACCAACGGCCCGAAAGAGATTGACGGGCGCCAGTTCTATCTGCGGCTGGTGCAGCGTATTGTCCACCTGTTTTCTACCCGCACCGCAACCGGGGTGCTTTACGAGGTTGACGTCCGGCTGCGTCCGTCCGGTGCATCCGGCCTACTGGTCAGCCCCATTGCGGCTTTCGCGGAATACCAGGAGAAGGAAGCCTGGACCTGGGAACACCAGGCGCTGGTGCGTGCCCGGATGATTTACGGTGACAGCCAGTTACAACAGGCATTTGCCCAGGTGCGGCATCAGATCCTGACCCGTCCTCGCGACGAGCACACGCTGCGTGAGGAAGTGGTCGCTATGCGCCATAAAATGCGTCAGCACCTCGGGAGCAAGAAACCCGGTCTGTTTGGCCTCAAGCAGGACAAAGGCGGGATCACCGACATAGAATTTCTGGCCCAGTATCTGGTGCTGCGTCACTCAGCCGAAGAGCCGGCGCTGACCCGCTGGTCGGACAATGTCCGGATTTTTGAAACCATGGCGGATTACGACATTCTTTCGCCACAAGAGGCGATGCTGCTCAAGCAGGCCTATTGTACCCTGCGTGATGAAATCCACCGTCTCAGCTTGCTGGGGCTGCCTGCTTATGTTGATGAGCAAGCCTGTCATGCCGAACGTCAGGCGGTGGAAGCTTTGTGGCAACAATGGCTGGAGCCTGAGGTTAAGTCATAGCGGTTTATCCATAGCTGTTTAGTTATAGCGGTTTAGTTATAGCTGCTTGGTTACAGCGGCTGAGTCATAGCCCCTTAGCCCTTAAAATTGAGTTCCCTATTAAACCGGAACCACGGAATACCAGAACTGAGCCCCCAGGTCAGATGCACGAGAAATTGGCTTTGTGTTAAGATTTGGGGGTTATCACAATCCCGGAGAAAAAAATGAAACTGACCCTTCCTGATTATGATCAAGCAGGCGTGCTGGTTGTAGGCGATGTCATGCTGGATCGCTACTGGTATGGCCCAACCGGGCGTATATCGCCAGAGGCGCCAGTGCCAGTCGTGAAGGTTGATCAGGTCGAAGAGCGCCCGGGCGGCGCGGCAAACGTGGCGATGAACATCGCGGCGCTAGGGGGCCATGCCCGCCTGATTGGCTTGACCGGGATTGATGAGCCAGCCAAAGCGCTGACCGAAAAACTGACGTCACTGGATGTACGCTGTGATTTTGTGACTCTGGCGGAGTATCCGACCATCACTAAACTGCGGGTCATGAGCCGTGGTCAGCAAATGATTCGTCTGGACTTTGAGGAAGGTTTCCACGATGTCCCGGTGGACATGATTCTGCCACGCATGGCGCAGGCATTGCCCTCAGCCAAAGTGGTAGTACTGTCTGATTACGCCAAAGGGGCGCTGGAACACGTTCAGGTGATGATCCGGGCGGCGCGTGATGCCGGTCTGCCGGTGATGGTTGACCCGAAAGGGGCTGATTTTGAACGTTACCGCGGTGCCACGCTGTTGACCCCGAACCTGTCAGAGTTTGAGACGGTGGTTGGCCGTGCGCGCACCGATGAAGAGCTGGAAACCAAAGGCATGGCGCTGATTGAGCAGTTTGAGCTTGAAGCTTTGTTGGTGACGCGTAGTGAGCACGGGATGACCCTGTTGCAAAAAGGCCAGGCACCACTGCACATGCCAACCCAGGCCAAAGAAGTGTACGACGTGACCGGTGCTGGTGATACGGTGATTTCGGTACTGGCAGCCTCGCTGGCAGCCGGTAAGTCCCTGTCGGATTCCTGTAAACTGGCGAATGCCGCGGCCGGTGTAGTGGTTGGCAAGCTGGGCACTTCGACCTTGTCGACCATTGAGCTGACCGAAGCGATTCACGGCAGCCAGGACAGTGGTTTTGGGGTGATCAGCGAAGCGCAGCTGAAGCTGGCGGTACAGGCTGCTCGTGCCCGCGGGGAGAAAGTGGTCATGACCAACGGCTGTTTTGATATTCTGCATGCCGGCCATGTGGCTTACCTCAATGAGGCGGCCAAATTGGGCGATCGCCTGATTGTGGCGGTGAATTCTGACAGCTCGGTTCGCGCGCTGAAGGGGCCGGGGCGTCCGGTGAACCCGGAAGATCGCCGGATGGCAGTGCTGGCCGGGTTGGGCGCCGTTGATTGGGTGGTGTCCTTCAGTGAAGAAACGCCGCAGCGTCTGATCAGCGAGATTCTGCCGTCGCTGCTGGTCAAAGGTGGTGACTACAAACCTGAGCAGATCGCTGGTGGACAGGAAGTGATTGCCGCGGGCGGGGAAGTTCGGGTGCTGAACTTTGAAGATGGCTGCTCAACCACGGAAATCATCGAAGCGATCCGCGGCGGACGAGGATAAGTTGTCCGAGATCGTCATCGACGGGACTTACACGGTGGCGGTTAATTACTCAGCCTGCGGATAAACAAAAAGCGCCATCAAGGATGGCGCTTTTTTATTGGCTTGCGGTCAGGCCTGAATCAGCGAGCCTTTACCAGACCGGCGTTGATATCCAGTACATCCTGCTCGTTCAGCGAACCAACAGCCTGTTTCAGCTGAAGCTGGCTGATGATGTAATCGTAACGGGCATTCGACAGCTGACGGTTAGCATCGTACAGACGACGGGTCGCATCCAGCACGTCAACGATAGTACGGGTACCCACATCGAAACCAGCTTCGGTCGCTTCCAGTGCTGAGCGGGCAGAGACTACGGCCTGCTGGTATGCACGAATGGCACCGATTGAAGAGTTGATGTTATTGTAGAACGCACGCACGTCACGTACCACGCCGCGGTAGCTGGCTTCCAGCCCTTCGCTTGCGGAAACATACGCGAACTGAGCCTGTTTCACTTCCGAGGTCGTACGGCCACCGGTGTAAACCGGCAGTTTCAGGTTGATACCGGCGTTCAGTGTACCTTCGTCAGTGAAGGACTGTTTATCGTCATATTCATAACCGGCGTTGAACGACAGCGTCGGCAGGTGACCGGATTCCGCCAGGGCGATTTGATCGCGGGAGATATCCTGGGTAATGCGAGACGTCAGCAGGCTCAGGTTTTCGTTTTCGGCATCCTGGATCAGATCCAGCACACGGGCTTGTGGCGCACTGGCTGAGAAACGTTTGGTATCCAGAATGTTAAGGTTAGTGTGCTCTTGGCCAGTGATCTCGCGCAGACCTTCGTAGCTGTTTGTCAGGGTGTTCTGCGCCAGAATCTCATCAGCCAGTACGCTGTCATACTGTGCCTGAGCATCGTGTACGTCGGTAATTGCGGACAGACCGACTTCAAAACGCTGCTTGGTTTGCTCCAGCTGGCGGCCCACGGCGGCTTTCTCGGCGCGGACAAATTCCAGGTTATCGATAGCACGCAGTACATCGAAGTAAGCTGTAGAGACGCGCAGGATCAGGTTCTGCTGAGTCGATGCATAGGCCGCATCGCTCTGGCGCGCCTGCTTCTCACTGATGTCCAGGCTTACCCAGCTTGAGCGGTTGTAGATGGATTGATCCAGGGTGACACCACCATTGAAGCCCTCAGTATCGCCGTCCAAGCGCAGGACATTGTAGCCGGCGGTGAGGTTAATTTGAGGCAGTAACGCGCTTCGGCTTGAGTTGATTGCTTCAAAAGCAGCATCTTTATCAGCAGCGGCACGCAGCAGCTGCGGGTCATTCTGTTTGGCTTGTTCGTAGATCTCGGCGAGGTCATCGGCCATTGCTGACTGGCTGAGGCCGCCAAGCGCAACGCTAATAATAAGCGGAAGCAATTTTTTCATGTATGCCTTTCCTGGTCCTGACAAAAATATGAGCAAGGCTCCAGTTTAACGTATGTTTCCTTGCGTGAAACTGATCATTCAACAGTTTTACCTTATTTTACGATGTTTACTGTTGTATGTGTGATTGTAATCTAAACAGATTTAAATTTTGACTTAAATTAATTAACAATAATTGTCATAATTGTTGAATCACGTCATTGTTGTGCCTTGAAGAAGATGGAAAAATAGGCACATGACATGTTTTGTCAGCCATTGTCCTATTTTGTGGACGGATTCAGGGATAAAAAATTGCATGACAAAGTCACACACCAAAGGCAATGAGCCGGTCGTATTTTCGGCTCAGGATGTAGAGGTGCTGGCCAAGGACACGCTCTACCAAGGATTTTTCCGGATGGTGAAGTACCGTTTTCGCCATCGTCTGTTCGCCGGTGGCTGGAGCGCACCGATGGATCGCGAGATGTTTGAGCGTGGCCATGCGGCGGCACTGCTGCCGTATGACCCGGCCACCGACAGTGTGGTGATGGTCGAGCAGTTCCGAATTGGCGCCCTGGCCGCCGAGTGTACCCCGTGGCAGTTGGAAATCGTGGCCGGCATTATTGAGCCGGGTGAATCGGCGGACGAGGTCGTTCGTCGCGAAGCCGTGGAAGAAGCCGGACTGGAGGTGGGGGAGCTGCATAAGATCACCCGCTATCTGTCCAGTTCAGGCGGCTGCTCGGAAACCCTGGATATCTTTGTCGGGCTGGTGGACAGCACGCAGGCTGGTGGCATTCACGGTCTGGCCGATGAGGGTGAAGATATCCGGGTACGGGTGGTGTCCAGGGAAGAGGCCTACCAGTGGGTAGAATCTGGTAAAATTGAAAATGCGGCCTCTATCATTGCGCTACAATGGTTGCAACTTAACCATAAACGCCTGTAACCCCGAACATCATCCATGCACCGGCGCTAAGGATACCGATTGAATAAAAGATACACTGTTGATTTGGCAGACATTATGCGGCTTTACGAGACCAACTATGCGAAGTTGCTTCCATTGTTGCCAAAAAGCGATCAGGTCGGTGACCAGTGTGTATACGCCGTGTCAGAGCAGGAATACTGCCTGACCATCACCGAATCCACCCGTTATACCACGGTGGTTGAGTTACGCCTGCTGGCTGAGAACGCCATGCCGGAATACCTGATCCCACGCATGACCATCCGGCTTTACCATGACGCCAGGGTGGCAGAAGTGTGTGCCGCTCAACAGACTTCCCGCTGGAAGCCACGCTATGATTACCCCAATTTGCGGATGTACCAGAAAGACGAAAAACATCAGGTAAACCGCTTTCTGGGAGACTGGTTGGCTCATTGCCTGAAGAATGGAATCAGCAGACAGTCGGTTTGTTAACAATAACAGATATCAAGGTTTTTGACGTTTTGCAGAAGTTTGATCTGCCACAGAAGGATCCGGATCGCGTGGTTCTTCTTCAAATTACCGACACCCACTTATTTGCCGATGATGGCGGAAGCTTGCTGGGCGTCGCGACGAAAGACAGTTTTCATGCCGTGCTGGATGCGGTAGAGGCAGCTGCGCGCCCGTTTGAAGCCATTGTCGCAACCGGGGACATTTCTCAGGATCACACGGAAGCCTCCTATCAGCGTTTTTGCGACGGCATTGCCCGCTGGCCGCAGCCGTGTTTCTGGCTGCCGGGAAACCATGATTATCAGCCGAGCATGCAGTCTGTGCTGCCGTCCCCGCAAATTAAGTCGTGTCATCAGGTGCTGGCCGGTGAGCACTGGCAGGTTATCCTGCTCGACAGCCAGGTCAAAGGCGTGCCGCACGGCGAGCTGAGTGACAGTCAGCTCGCCATGCTGGAGCAGGCGTTGGCCGCGCACCCTCAGCGTCACGCGCTGGTATTATTGCACCACCATCCGCTGCCTGCGGGCAGCACCTGGCTTGATCAGCATCAGCTCCATAATGCCGACGCGTTCTGGGCGGTGCTGGCGCGTCATCCGCAGGCTAAAGCGGTGCTGTGCGGCCACATTCATCAGGAGCTGGATTGTTTGTACCAAGGGGTACGTGTTATGGCCACGCCTTCAACTTGCATTCAGTTCCAGCCGGATTCGCACGATTTTGCCCTGGATAACAATAATCCAGGGTGGCGTATCCTTGAGTTGCTGGCGGACGGGCAGATTGACACACAGGTTTATCGTCTGACCGGGCGTCAGTTCACGCCCCAGTTTGATGCAGCAGGGTATTAAATGCAGCCGCTGTTACTTTATCTTCACGGATTCAACAGTTCACCTAAATCACTCAAAGCCACGCTGATGGCGGATTACTGCCGTCAGGCGCGCCCGGATATCCGGGTCGAAATTCCGCAGCTGCCGTGTTACCCGGCGGATGCCGCAGATTTTATTGAGACGCTGATCCAGTCGCTTAAACATGAGTATCGCATTGGGCTGGTCGGCAGCTCTCTAGGTGGATATCTGGCGACCTGGGTGAATGCCCGGCACCAGTTGCCGGCGGTGCTGGTGAACCCGGCCGTTAAACCGTATGAGCTGCTGCAGGATTATCTTGGCGAGCAGGAAAACCCGTATACCGGCCAGCGTTACCTGCTGGAGCCGAAACACATGGCGGAACTTTGCCAGCTGGATGTGGCTCAGCTAGCCCGGCCGGAACAGTTCTGGCTGTTGCAGCAGGAAGGTGACGAAGTGCTGGATTACCGCCAGGCCGTGGACAAGTACGCGGCATGCCGTCAGACGGTAGAACCGCTGGGGGATCATAGTTTTGTCGGATTTGACCGCTATCCTGCCCAAATCATCCGATTTCTTGAGCTGTAAGCTCCAATTGGATTCATCCCCTACGTAAAATGTGGGGCACAAATATCGCCCTGGCTTGACAACCGAGCCGGGGTTTCTGACTATTGTGGCAAAAATTTTCCGTAACTTTCCGTAATTATGACAGATCAAAGCTATAACGCCGGAGCCATTGAGGTTCTGAATGGCCTCGAGCCCGTCCGCCGTCGTCCGGGGATGTATACCGATACGGTTCGGCCAAACCACCTCGGCCAGGAAGTGATCGACAACAGTGTCGATGAAGCCCTGGCTGGCCATGCTCGTAAGGTGGAGGTAATCCTCCATGCGGATCAGTCCCTGGAAGTCATTGATGATGGCCGGGGGATGCCGGTAGATATTCACCCTGAAGAAGGGGTCTCCGGGGTCGAACTGATCCTTTGCAAACTGCACGCCGGGGGTAAATTCTCAGGCAAGAACTACCAGTTCTCCGGTGGTCTGCACGGGGTGGGGATCTCGGTCGTTAACGCCTTGTCGAACCGAGTGGAAGTCACGGTAAAACGCGATGGGCAGATCTACCAGATCGCGTTTGAACATGGCGACAAAGTCTCTGAGCTGGAAGTGATCGGTACCTGTGGTCGTCGTAACCGCGGGACACGCGTCCATTTCTGGCCGGATGCCAAGTACTTTGACAGCCCGAAATTCTCGGTTTCTCGCCTCAAGAGCAACCTGAAAGCCAAAGCTGTGCTGTGTCCGGGGCTGGAAATTGTTTTCACTGACAAGGTGAACAATGAAACCCTGACCTGGTGTTACGAAGACGGTCTGAAAGATTACCTGGCCGAAGGCGTAAAAGGTTTCACCTTGCTACCGGAAGAGCCGTTTACTGGTTCGTTCAGCGGCCAGACGGAAGCGGCGGATTGGGCATTGTTGTGGCTGCCTGAAGGCGGTGATTTGGTCGGGGAAAGTTACGTTAACCTGATCCCGACTGCCCAAGGCGGTACCCATGTCAACGGCCTGCGTCAGGGCCTGCTGGATGCGATGCGTGAGTTCTGTGAATTTCGTAACTTGCTGCCACGCGGCGTGAAGCTGACCGCTGATGATATCTGGGAACGCTGTGCCTACGTGCTGTCAGTGAAAATGCAGGATCCGCAGTTTGCCGGGCAAACCAAAGAGCGTCTGTCGTCGCGTCAGTGTGCGGCGTTTGTCTCCGGCGTGGTGAAAGATGCCTTCAGCCTGTGGCTGAACGAGCGTCCGCAACTGGCCGAGCAACTGGCGGAAGTCTGTATTGCCAACGCCCATCGCCGGATGCGTGCCAGCAAGAAAGTGGTGCGTAAGAAGATTGCCTCTGGTCCGGCGCTGCCGGGTAAACTGGCTGACTGTTCACAGCAAGACCTGAACCGCACCGAACTGTTTCTGGTGGAAGGGGACTCGGCGGGTGGTTCAGCCAAGCAGGCGCGCGATCGTCTGTTCCAGGCCATCATGCCATTGCGTGGTAAGATCCTGAACACCTGGGAAGTTTCTGCCGATCAGGTACTGGCTTCTCAGGAAGTGCACGATATTTCGGTGGCGCTGGGGATTGATCCGGACAGCGACGATCTGAGTGGCCTGCGCTACGGTAAGATCTGTGTGCTTGCCGATGCGGACTCCGATGGTCTGCACATTGCCACGCTGTTGTGCGCCCTGTTCGTAAAGCACTTTGAAGCCTTGGTGCGTGCCGGTCACGTGTATATCGCGATGCCGCCACTGTACCGTATCGACTTGGGTAAAGAAGTCTACTACGCCCTGGATGACGCCGAGAAAGAAGGCATTCTGGAGCGCCTCAGCAGCAAGCGCGGTAAAGTGAATGTACAGCGCTTTAAAGGTCTGGGTGAGATGAACCCGATGCAGCTGCGTGAAACCACCATGGATCCGAATACCCGCCGTCTGGTACAGCTGACCATTGATGACGATGAGCAGACGACTCAGATGATGGACATGCTGCTGGGTAAGAAGCGCGCGGAAGACCGTCGTCATTGGCTGCAGAGCAAAGGCGATAAAGCGGACGTGTAAGCGTTTGCTGAACAAGAAAGACACAATGGGCAGGCGGGCAGCATAGTGCCGGCCTGTACCGCACAAGATAGAACGGAATACCCGACGATGACTGATGTCTCAATGGATGGCGTAGAGCAGCTTCCGCTACGGAAGTTTACCGAAGACGCTTATCTGAATTATTCCATGTATGTAATCATGGACCGTGCCCTGCCGTTTATCGGCGACGGCTTAAAGCCGGTGCAGCGCCGTATTATTTACGCGATGTCTGAGCTGGGCCTGTCAGCCACGGCGAAATACAAAAAGTCTGCCCGTACCGTGGGTGACGTGCTGGGTAAATACCACCCGCATGGCGACTCCGCCTGTTACGAAGCCATGGTTCTGATGGCGCAGCCGTTTTCTTACCGCTACCCGCTGATTGACGGCCAGGGTAACTGGGGTGCGCCGGATGACCCGAAATCGTTCGCGGCCATGCGTTATACCGAATCCCGCCTGTCGCGTTTTTCGGAAGTGCTGCTGAACGAACTGGGCCAGGGCACCGTGGACTGGGGGCCGAACTTTGACGGCACCATGAAAGAGCCAAAAATGCTGCCTGCCCGCCTGCCGCATATCCTGCTAAACGGGGTAACCGGTATCGCAGTGGGGATGGCGACGGACATTCCGCCGCACAATGCCCGCGAAGTGGCAAACGCGGCGGTGCATCTGATCGACAACCCAAAAGCGGATATGGATGAGGTGATGACGTTTGTGCAGGGGCCGGATTACCCGACTGAAGCGGAAATCATCACCTCAAAAGCGGACATGAAAAAGGTCTACCGCAGCGGGCGTGGTTCGATCAAAATGCGGGCAGTCTGGCACAAAGAGAACGGTGATATCGTGATCACCGCGCTGCCGCATCAGGTCTCGGGCTCCAAACTGCTGGAGCAGATCGCAGCGCAGATGCGGGCTAAGAAACTGCCGATGGTGGAAGATCTGCGTGACGAGTCGGATCATGAAAACCCGACCCGTATCGTGGTAGTGCCGCGTTCGAACCGGATTGACTGTGAGCAGTTGATGAACCACCTGTTCGCTTCAACCGACCTGGAGCGCAGCTACCGGGTGAATCTGAACATGCTGGGGCTGGACGGCCGCCCGCAGGTCAAGGGGCTGGTGGAAATTCTGTCTGAATGGCTGACCTTCCGTCGCGAAACCGTGCGTCGCCGTCTGCAATACCGACTGGATAAAGTCATCGCCCGGCTGCACATTCTGGAAGGCTTGCTGGCAGCATACCTCAACATCGATGAGGTGATTGAGATCATCCGTACTGAAGATGATCCGAAAGCGGTGCTGATGGCTCGCTTTGACCTGAGCACGATTCAGGCCGATGCGATTCTGGAAATCAAACTCCGCCAGCTGGCCAAGCTGGAAGAGATCAAGATCCGTGGTGAGCAGGACGAGTTGTCCAAAGAACGTGAACAGCTGGAAAAACTGCTGGGCTCGGAGCGTCGCCTGAACACCCTGATCAAAAAAGAAATTCAGAGCGATGCGGAAAAATACGGCGATGACCGTCGTTCTCCGCTGGTCGAGCGGGAAGAGGCGAAAGCCTTGACTGAGCGTGAGCTGATCCCGTCTGAACCTATCACTGTGGTGCTGTCTGACAAAGGTTGGATCCGTCATGCCAAAGGCCATGATGTGGATCCGTCGTCACTGAGCTACAAGTCCGGTGACAGCTACCTCGCCCACGCGCGTGGTAAGAGCAGTCAGCCAGCAATTTTCCTTGGCTCTGATGGGCGCAGCTATGCGCTGGAATCCCATACCCTGCCGTCAGCGCGCAGCCAGGGTGAGCCGATCACCGGCCGCCTGAACCTGACACCGGGCAGCCATATGCGCCAGGTGATCATGGCTGAAGACAATCAGCTGTGGCTGCTGGGCTCGGATGCCGGTTACGGCTTTGTCTGCAAAGCCAGCGACATGGTGTCGAAGAACAAGAATGGTAAAGCGCTGCTGACGGTGCCGGAAAATGCCGAAGTGATTGCGCCACAACCGGTGCAGGATCTGGATCAGGATGAAATTCTGGCTATTACTAACGAAGGCCGGATGCTGCTGTTCCCGGTCAAAGACCTGCCGCAACTGGGCAAAGGTAAGGGTAACAAGATCATCAATATCCCGGCTGCGCGAGCCAAAGCCCGGGAAGAGTTCCTGTCCTACCTGGCGGTCTTGCCGCCGGGCAGCCACATTACGCTGCATGCCGGTAAGCGCAAGCTGGGGCTCAAGCCGTCGGATCTGGAAAACTTCCGGGGTGAGCGTGGTCGTCGTGGCAGTATGCTGCCGCGCGGGCTGCAGCGGGTTACCCGCCTGGAGATTGACTCGCCAACCTCGGCAGAAGAAGAATAATCTGCAGCAAGCCCTCCATTTTGGAGGGCTTTTCTTTATCTGTGTGGCGAGAAACCCACTGGTTCAGTGGTCTAATTTCTGCACATAAGGGATGTTTTTTCCGGCATCCTGAGTATACTAGCGCACGCCTGTACGCTGAGGAGAAGTAAATGATTTTTGTATTGCGCATGATTGCCGTGGCAATTTTTGCTGTTGTCATGTTTGTATTTGGTTGCGCTTACTGTCTGCTGAGCCCGCGTAACCCGAAACACGTTTGTACGTTCGGTCGCCTGTTCAGCAAGATGTCCCGCGTGTTCGGGATCAAGCTGGAGATCCGTATTCCGGAAGGCGCGGAAGAGGTCGGCCCGAGTGTGTATGTGGCAAACCACCAGAATAACTACGATTTGTTCACTATCTCCGGGGCGGTGATGCCACGTACCGTGACCGTGGGTAAGAAAAGCCTGGCGTGGATGCCGCTGTTTGGCCAGCTGTACTGGCTGAGTGGTAATATCTTGATTGACCGCGCTAACCGCAGCAAGGCGGTCGGAACGATTGGCCAGGTGGTAGAAAAGATCAAAGAACGTAACGTGTCAGTCTGGATGTTCCCGGAAGGCACCCGTTCCCGCGGTCGTGGCCTGCTGCCGTTCAAAACCGGCGCATTTCACGCGGCCATCAGTGCCAAAGTGCCGGTGGTGCCGATCGTGTGCAGCAGCACGGAACATGTTAGACTTAACCGCTGGGATAACGGGGTCGTGATTGTGGAAATCATGCCGCCGGTATCGACCGAAGGGCTGACCAAGGAAGATGTACGAGAGTTGTCGCAACGTTGCCGCGACATCATGGAAAGCAAGCTTAATGCCCTGAACGAAGAGGCAGCGCGTCGCTCTGCGAAATAACGGACGCTGGCCGGAACCGACAATAAGGACATGCTGTGGCGTGTCCTTTTTATTTGAGCAGTAGAAAAGCCATGATTGAAGAACAGGTGATTTTAGTCGATTCGCAGGGCAGAGCGCTTGGCGTGAAGGAAAAAATGCAGGCGCACCGCGAGGGGGCTCTCCATTTAGCGTTCTCGGTACTGCTGTACCGTGACGGCAGCACCGGGCGTGAGTACCTGCTGCAGCAGCGAGCGACGGACAAGTATCACAGCGGCGGCTTGTGGACGAATACCTGTTGTTCGCATCCGCGTCAGGGCGAAACTCTGGAACAGGCGGGTATTCGCCGTCTGGCCGAAGAGATGGGGATCACCGGTGTTGCGGCGTTGCAGGATATTGCGCATTTCGTGTATCGGGCCGAGCTGGATAACCAGCTGGTGGAGCACGAACTGGATCATGTGCTGGTGGCCGCTGTCCTTGAGCTGGAAATTCATCCCAACCCGGATGAGGTGATGGCTTATCGCTGGTGGCCGGAAGCGGAGCTGGAGCAGGCTGTGGCGCAGCAGCCAACGCAATTTACAGCCTGGTTGCCGCAAGTGCTTGCGCATGCTGTTCAGCATATTGGTTGAGGCTTACCGCCAGGGTTTGCCCCACAAAAAAGAGCTGCCAGGGGCAGCTCTTCTTGTTTCTGATGACCACCACAGTGGTCATTTTGCCAGGTCGAATTATTTACGAACCGCGATGGCTTCGATTTCGATCTTCACATCTTTTGGCAGACGGGCAACTTCTACGCAAGAGCGCGCAGGGTAAGGTGCGTTGTGCTCGTCGAAAAATTTACCGTACACTTCGTTAACAGTACCGAAGTCGTTCAGATCTTTCACGAAAACAGTCATTTTCACAATGTCAGCCACTTTCAGGCCAGACGCTTCAACAACAGCTTTCACGTTTTCCAGAGACTGACGCGCTTGCTCTGCGATATCTTCTGCCACTTCACCGGTTTGTGGGTTCACCGGGATCTGACCTGAAGTCAGTACCATATTGCCCAGGTCTACGCCTTGTACATATGGGCCGATAGCTGCAGGTGCTTGATCTGTGTGAAGTACTTGAGTCATTACTAATCCTTACTGATTGGGCTAGAAAAGTCAGAGCAGTTAGTTTGCAGCCCAAGTTGATTTAGGTCAAAGAGTTTCCGCTTTGTCGGGCCAAAAGGTTGCGGAATGCCACATTCATGACATTCCACGCATTACTCAGAGTAATCGTTGCGGCCGGTTCAGTCCTGCTAAACGGCGATTCCCAGCCGGGCTTTGACGACTTTCTCGCACTCTTCGATGCGAGTGATATCGCGCGGCGCGACCATCACGGTGTCGTTACCGCCGACAGTGCCCAGGATCTCGGCATGAGGCTGGATATCAATCAGACGGGCGACCAGTTGGGCGCCACCCGGGTGGGTTTTCACGACGACAACCAGCTGATTATGGGTGATGTATTCAATCTGGGAGGCAATGGACGAGCTTACTTGAACCGGCTCGTTTTCGACCGTCAGGCAGTAGACTTTCTTGCCGTAGGCGTTCGGCACCTTCGCCACGCCAAGGCGTGACAGCAGGCGGGACACCGTTGACTGGCTGACATCATTAAAGCCCATTTCAATCAGACGATGGCGAATGTCGTCCTGCGTTGAAAAACTTTGCTGTTGCAACAGCCGCTTACAGGCCGTAGTAATGCTTTCTTCATGGCAGACAGCATCAATCGCGCCGTGCATACTGAATCCACTCACGGGCAACTCCTTGTAGTTCTATTCGGTATAGGTGATCGTATCCAAATACCGACTCAGGCAGCTCCGTAAGGCTGGTTTATTGAATAGGTTATTGCCTGGTAACGGGGTGCGATGAGCCGGCGAAGATCGCAAGAGATAATACTTCTGTTGCATAATCTTGCAGGAGCATCATAACAACAAAAACAACGTAATTTATTGACCCCAATCACCAAAACAATACGCCAAGTAGGGGCTTAATATGACGAATTAAATCCCGATTGATCCAGCAGGGTTCGAGGTTTTAACCAGTCCCGTTTTTGTGCTGTCAGCGCCCCTTCGTCGTCATCGGGCGTCAACCCGTTTTCATCGCCGCCGCGGCTGTTGCCGGGAGCCCCTGCCGCGGGATAAGCCGCTTTGACCGGGGTGCGATAGCGGCCAAGCGGTGAGCTGGCACGGGTGTTGTCGAGCCCGGGAGCCGGGCGGTTGGCGACAAGGGTACTCTGTCCGGAAGAGGATGGAGCAGACGTTGGAGTCGTCTGGGTGGATTGCCGCCGTGGCTGTTGGGTAGGCCTTTGATGTCGATTCAGCGCGGTTACGTATTCTGCTACTTGAATGGCTGCCAGATCTTGGCTGGCCGACTCGGCGCGGATGCCGAGCGCATGCAGCCAGTCAAAAATCAAAGTCGACGGAACAAACTGGCTGTAGCGTTCTGCCGGGCGCAGGTTACGCAGGTCTTCTGGATTCTGGACGATCGCGACGGTGATCCCGGCGATTTCTCCCCGGGCATTAAACACCGGGCCACCGCTCATGCCGGACATCACCGGGGCATCGCTCAGTGAATACAGGCAGTCGGTGTTGGTGTCGATAATATCCTGTAGGTATTTGCCGTTGCCGCTGATGCTGGTTCCAAGTAAAGAATGCCCCTGATGCGTGACCGGCTGGTCGGGATAGATCAGTCCCCAGGTCGGGACTTGCTGACTGGGGCGCCGGATAAGGGCGAGATCGCAATAGGGGTGATAGATAACATCCAGATCCCAGGACAGCTGGGCGACATGTTTGGCCGTCAGCATGTATTCATGACTGACCGGCACTGCGGAGCCAAACCCGCCGAGCAATAACGGGACACCAATCATCACCATCTGGTTGGCGCTGTTTGGCTGGCTGTTGTTGATGGTGCCGTTACTGGTGACACACCCGGCCAGCAGTGCGGCGCAGAGTATCACCCCGTTCCTTCGCGGGTGTCGGGAGACAAGAAAACGGACACAGTTAGCATACCAATTAAAAATGTACATCATGCTACTGACCTTTGATGAATTCGCAGACGTCGAAACCCGCAGCCAAACACTCAGTCGACGGGCTTGTTTCCGGTATGTCCGGTACCGAATACCGAAACATAGATTCAAAGGTAGTGAGGGAAAAAGCGGTTTCCCGCTCTAGAAGTGAGAAAAAAAAAGCCCGCTCAGGTGTGAGCCGGCTTTCTTAGGTTCGGGGCAGGGTTTTCCCCGAATGAGACAGGCAAAAGCCCGTTTTTAGTTGTGTTCAGTCACGATTTCGCGCGAGAACACTTTTTCACAGTACTTACACTTCAGTTGCACGTCGTCGTGCTTGATGATGACTTTGAAGCTGCTGTCGACCGGCTCACCGTGGGAGATACAGTTGCTGTTCGGACATTTGAAAATCGCGTTGATTTGCTCAGGCAGAGACAACGTCAGTTTTTTCACCACTTCGTAGTTTTCAATCTGGTTGACGGTCGCTTTTGGTGCGTACAGGGCCAGCTGGTTTGCCTGCTCTTCGTTGATAAAGATATTCTCAATCTTGATCAGGTCTTTTGCACCCAGTGCCGATGACGGCAGGTTCAGGCCAACGGTGACGCGTTGGTTCGTCTGGTGCATGTTGAACAGTTTCAGTACCTTGAAGCCAACGTTCGCAGGAATGTGGTCGATTACCGTACCGTTTTTAATCGCTTCGACCTGTAGTTGAGTTTCTTTAGTCATGATATCGCGTCTCCTGCTTAGATTGTTTCGTTCAGTACCAGTGCCAGTAGGGCTTCACGGGCGTACACGCCGTTTTCAGCCTGCTGGAAATAGTAAGCGTATGGGGTTTTATCAACGTCGACCGTGATTTCATCCACACGTGGCAGCGGGTGCAGCACTTTCAGATTCGGACGCGCTTCTTCCAGCATGGTCGCTGTCAGAATGTACGCCGCTTTCATGTGGGCGTATTCCGACTCGTCGAAACGCTCTTTCTGGACGCGGGTCATGTACAGGATATCCAACTCAGGAATCACTTCTTCCATGTTGGTGTGCAGGCTGTAGCTGATACCGGCTTCGTCCAGATCCTCACAGATGTAATCCGGCATCGCCAGCGCTTCAGGTGCTATGAAGAAGAACTTCACATTGTTGAACTTCGACAGAGCCTGAGTCAGGGAGTGCACGGTACGGCCGTATTTCAGGTCGCCGACGAAGGCCACATTCAGGTTATCCAGGCGGCCCTGAGTTTCGTAGATAGAGAACAGGTCAAGCAGGGTTTGGGTTGGGTGCTGGTTGGCACCGTCACCGCCGTTGATAACCGGTACACCATGCGAGAACTCAGAAGCCAGACGCGCTGCACCTTCCTGAGGGTGGCGCATGACAAAGGCGTCAACGTAAGAAGAAATCACCTGAACGGAGTCCGCCAGCGTTTCCCCTTTCTTCGCCAGTGATGTGTTACCGCCGTTGTCGAAACCGATCACGGTGCCACCCAGGCGCTGAACAGCGGTTTCAAATGACAGGCGGGTACGGGTTGATGGCTCGAAGAAGCAGCTTGCAACCACCTTGTTTTTCAGCAGCTCCGGATTTGGCTCGGCCTTCAGTTTACCGGCTGTTTCAACAACCAGCTCAAGCTCATTACGGCTCAGTTCCGGGATGGAAATAATGTGCTTTTTGAACAGCGAATTCGCCATGGCTTCTCTTCCCTCTTAAATCACTATGATGAACGACGCTTGCCTGCTGCTGTGAGTAGCAGACAAAAAAAAGCCCCCTTAAAAAAGGAGGCTCTTTTGAATACAAACAGGAAAAACAAAAAACGGCACGCTCGCCGTAAATCGGCGGATTTTCATCAGGTTTGACTGAACGAAACGGCGCATTTTTTATCTCTCTCTGGACAAATTGCGAAGGATTATACCCCCATTTTTCGCTAACGCAAGCGTTTGCCTAAAGTATTCATTTTCCGGAAGTTTATGCATTTTTCGGGGTAAAGTTCGGGCTACTTCCCGAGGGTTTTTAGTAGCTTTAACTGCGTGATTTCGCTGACTTTGTCGTGGGCTGGGATAGGCTAAAAAAGGAGGAAAGACAGGCATAAAAATACCGGCCCGCAGGCCGGTATGAAGTGAGAGACAGGGACTATCGGAGTGCTTGCCCCTGAATCCAAGAGAGTCATTAGTGACCCAGGGTTGCCACCATAACAGCTTTGATGGTGTGCATACGGTTTTCTGCTTCGTCGAAGACGATAGAGTGTTCAGACTCGATCACTTCGTTGGTAACTTCTACGCCGTCTTTCAGTACTGGGTACTCTTGAGCCAGTTCTTTACCTACTGTGGTGTCTTCACCGTGGAACGCTGGCAGGCAGTGCATGAATTTCACATGTGGGTTGCCTGTTGCTTTCAGCATGTCCATGTTGACTTGGTAAGGTAGCATCAGGTTGATACGCTCAGCCCATGCTTCTTTCGCTTCACCCATAGATACCCACACGTCAGTGTACAGGTAGTCACAATCTTTCACGCCTTCCTGAACGTCTTCAGTCAGCGTAATTTTCGCGCCGGTTTCTTCTGCGATAGCACGGCATTGTGCAACCAGGGTTTCTTCCGGCCAGTAAGCTTTTGGTGCGACCAGGCGGATGTCCATACCCATTTTCGCTGCGCCAACCATCAGAGAGTTACCCATGTTGTTGCGGGCATCACCCAGGTAAGCGAACTTCATTTCATGCAGTTGTTTGCCACGACCGTGCTCTTGCATTGTCAGGAAGTCAGCCAGGATTTGAGTTGGGTGGAATTCGTCAGTCAGACCGTTCCATACTGGCACGCCTGCATATTTGCCCAGCTCTTCCACGATTTCCTGGCCAAAGCCACGGTACTCGATACCGTCGTACATACGACCCAGTACGCGAGCGGTATCTTTCATTGACTCTTTGTGACCAATTTGAGAGCCAGATGGGCCAAGGTAAGACACTTGTGCGCCTTGGTCGAATGCCGCGACTTCAAACGCACAGCGAGTACGTGTTGAGGTTTTTTCAAAGATCAGGGCAATGTTTTTGCCAGTCAGGCGTGGTTGCTCGTAACCGTTGTACTTCGCTTTTTTCAGCTCAGCAGACAGCTCCAGCAGGTGTTGAATTTCACGTGGAGTGAAGTCAAGTAGTTTTAGGAAGTTACGGTTGCGAAGATTAAAAGCCATGATGTTATCCTCTCTGAATCTGTATCTCTCTGCCCGACCGGGAAGAAGCTTCTGTTTTAGGCTTCTCACCGCAGCCGGAGGGTTTTTATATTGTTTAACGTATTATGAAGTGTTTGTGAATAACTATTCCGTTATTCTGCAATAATATTTGTTCCAGCTTCACCTTTAAGAATGGCCAGGCCATCTTCCAGGGAGCCAATACCAACCAGCTTGCCGCCTTTGTTGATGAACTCGCAGGATGCATCAATTTTCGGTCCCATGGAGCCGGCGTCGAATGCGTACTGTGCCAGTTCACGTGGTGTTGTGCTGCGCAGTGCTTTCTGGGTTGGTTTGCCCCAGTCGAGGTAAACAGCATCGGCATCGGTCAGGATAAGCAGGGCATCAGCATGCAGTTGCTGCGCCAGGTAAGCGGCCGACATGTCTTTATCGATTACCGCTTCCACACCGGTCAACTTGCCGTTTTCTTTCTTAACCGGGATACCGCCACCACCGGTACAGATCACCAGGTGCTCCTGTTTGATCAGGGTGGTGATGGCATCGCTTTCGACAATCCCGGTTGGCAGTGGGCTAGGGACGACGCGGCGGAAGTACTGACCATCCGGTTTAACGGTCCAGTTGTATTTTTCTGCCATTTCTCGGGCTTCGGCTTCTTCGTATACCGGACCGATTGGCTTGGTTGGGTCAGCGAAGGCTGGGTCGTTTGGATCCACTGTCATCTGAGTCAGCATGCAGGATACGTCGCGTTCCGGCAGTAGGTTTTTCAACTCTTGCATCAGCATGTAGCCGATCATGCCCTGAGTTTCTGAACCCAGTACGTCCAGCGGGTAGGGCGCAACTTTTTTGTATTCCAGTCCTTGCAGCGCCAGCAGACCAACTTGTGGGCCGTTGCCGTGAACCAGTACTACATTGAATTCTTTGGCGATTTCAGCAATCGTCTGTGCGGCTTTAGCAATGTTTTTGCGTTGAGTATCTGCTTCCAGCGGTTCACCGCGGCGAAGCAGGGCGTTTCCGCCAAGTGCTACTACGACAGTTTGCTTAGTCATGTGATCGTCTCTCTTGGTCAACTCTCAGTGTTATTGTGTTTGTAGTGGCTCTTTGGCCTGTAAAGTCTGAGAGGGTTTTCTGTTGTGTGGCCGGTGCCGAGCACCGGCCGTCAGTACGGGTGGGTAACCCGTTAGATATCGTCACGCTCGATTGGGCAGCTCATGCAGCGAGCACCACCACGGCCGCGACCAAGTTCATCACCAGGGATTGGCAGAACAGTGATACCGGCTTTGTCGTATTTCTCGTTGGTGTAAGTGTTGCGAGAGTAACCAACAACCACGCCAGGTTTCACAGTCAGTACGTTGTTAGCATCGTTCCACTGCTCACGTTCAGCTTCGAAGCTGTCGCCACCTGTTGTGATCAGGTTCAGCTGACCCACCCCCAGGGCTTTTTCGATGGCATTCACGAAGTAGCTTTCTTCGGTGGCTTTCACTGTGCCGGACTCATCGCCAGTCAGGCTCCAGCATTTCACATCTTTGCGAATCACTTCTGGGTATACAGAGAAGGTGTCTTCACGCATGTGCGTCATTACCGTGTCAAGGTGCATGCAAGAGCGGTGTTTTGGCAGCTCCATCGCGATAACTTGTTTTGCCTGGCCAGTTTTGAACAGGTTAGAAGCCAGCTGTTCAACACCTTGTGGAGTTGTACGCTCAGACATACCAATCAGCACTGAGCCACGGCCGATAACCAGAACGTCACCGCCTTCAATGGTCGCGTTGTCGTAGTTGATGTTGCTGTCCGCACCGTAGTAAGTGTGGAAGTCACCTTGGGCGAAGGTTGGGTGCCATTTGTAGATAGCGCGTACGTGGTTGGTTTCACGTTGACGGGCTTCTTTCGCCATTGGGTTGATTGATACGCCGCCGTAAACCCAGCAAGACGTGTCACGGGTAAACAGGTGGTTTGGCAGTGGTTCAATGATGAAATCGTTTGGTGCATTGAAGCCTTGCATCATAGAAGAAGACTGTACAGGGAACTCAGAGTAGGCCAGGCCACCAAGCAGGATAGATGCCAGCTCAGCGTGAGGCAGGTCGCTCAGGAAGCAGCGTACATCGTTAGCGAAAGTCGGACCGAAACGGTGGTCAGACAGCTGAGTGTTCAGCAACCATTCTTTGGCTTCTGGAACATTCAGAGTTTCAGCCAGCAGATCTTTCAGCAGCATAACTTCAACGCCCTGCTCACGCAGTGTGTTGGCAAATACGTCATGCTCTTTGCCTGCACGTTCAACGTCAAGTACATCGTCAAACAGCAAGTCATGGCAGTTTGAAGGAGTCAGGTGAGTGAGCGCGCGCTCTGGACGGTGTAGAAGTACGCGACGTAATTGACCTATTTCTGAACCTACATAGAACTTACTCATGATCGTATCTCTCTATTATTTGAAGTCAGATTCCTGACTTATTTATTTTTTGCGAAGCTATTATTTATTTCTTCGCTTTGGTTTCTGAGTTTTATTCTACGCTTTAAAGCCTCAGAGTCTTAGAGTTTCATCACACTTTTTATATTGTTCCTATAACCTATCTAATTAAATTTATTAACATTTTTAATTCAGCTGTTATTAGTTTTCATTAATGGGATTTTATGTGCTTTAGTTGGGTGGGGATGGTTTTCATTCATTTTAAGTTGCTGTTTAATATTGATTTTTGTTTTTCTTGTGGAAGTTTATGCAGATTTATTTTTGTTGATTTGATGTGACAAAACTAATCTTATGCACTTAATGTGTTTGTCTATATGAATTCTTGCTTAATATTATCTTATTGGTAACAAATATTTTTCCTTTTATTTTTTGTTTAATTGTTTTTTGTAATTTAGGAACAACGATTTCACTCAATTAATTTATTGTTTGATTTCGGTTTTTAGAGTCAAAATTCTATTTTATATGTCATTTGGATTTAATTTTTATGGTTCTTATGGTTCTTATGGTTCTTATGGTTCTTATGGCTTGGCGAAATAACGTGGATATATGATTTTCTCTTGGCTTTTTATCACAGTAAAAATTATATGGATCTTAATTTTTAAAGTAACGAGGGGCGTATTTTTTCATGCCAACTCGTCTGACTGGGGATAGGTGTTTTTCCTTATCGCGAGCCGATCGATGAGAAGATCGACGAGCAGAAAACGCTAAAAGCCAGTTGTATCAACACGGCTCTCATCCAAATCGTGAAGCACGGATGCCAAGAGTACTTGCGGGGGCGAGATGTCCCCAGGCCGGTGAGTCGCGTGGTGCCACGGCAGCTGGTGGAAAGGGTGGAAAGAGGTCGCAGAAGGTAGAGCGTTCCTGAGGCTAGTGCATTTTATATGCTGGAGAGATTTATCTGCTATAGAGCTAGGTTGGGGCTTGGGATCCGAGGCCCGATCCTCATTGCTTACTCGATTTCCTCTTGCTGGTTATTCGGGTTTCCAAGTTCTGAGTGTTTAATTTTCTCAGTATTTCGCTCCCTGAGCATGCCGGTTCGCCTGAAGATAGGAGCTGTTCGATACCACGGAACATACGCACAATGTTTCTTCGTGGCAGCGGGAGTGAATCGGTGGGGCATTGGCTGGAAATCTGAAGTGATGCAGGCTGAAACGAACAGTGTGACGGGACGAATCTGTGAGGTGTGTGGCGGGCGCTTTACCGAGTAAAAAAATCAAGGCCGCGTCAGGCGGCCTTGTTCGTTAGGAAGATAATGCAAGGGAAGCGTGAGATACTCAGGCCATGATGGCGCCGACACTCAGCATCACCATGATAAGTACAGTCAGAATACCCAGTAGTGGTGCCACCCATTTTACCCAGCGGACGTAAGGGACGCGGGCAATAGCCAGACCACCCATTACCACCGCCGAGGTTGGTGTCATCAGGTTGACAATACCGGAGGCAGACTGGTAAGCGGTTACAACCAGGTCACGACCCACACCGGCGAAGTCAGCCAGAGGTGCCATGATTGGCATTGTCAGTACTGCTAGACCGGATGATGAAGGCACCAGGAATGACAGCAGGATTTCCAGCCAGTACATCACGTTGATGAACACGATAGAAGACAGACCGGTGACGGCATGTTCGGCCGAGTTCAGGATGGTATCGGTGATCATACCGCGGTCCATAATGACCACGATACCGCGGGCAATACCGATGATCAGGGCTACACCCAGCAAGTCACGGGCACCGTCAATGAAGCTGGACGTAAACTCTTCTTCGCTCATGCGGGCAATCAGGCCGATGATGATGGTTGAAGCCAGGAACATGGCAGAGATTTCAGCCATCCACCAACCGACTACCGCCACACCGTAAATCATGATACCGAATGACGCGGCAAAGATACCCAGAATGATTTTACGAGTGGTGGTGAACTCCAGCATTTCGCCAGTCTGGTTGCCCAGGAAGTGGGCTTTGTTTTCTTCGTACTTGTCGTAAACGATAGACTTGGTTTTGTCAGCACGTACCATTTTGGCATAGCGCATCACATAGCCCACGCAGATCACCCAGCCGATCACCAGCATGGCAACGCGCAACATGATACCGTCAGTAAATGGGATACCGGCGGCGTTGGCGGCAATCACTGTCGCAAACGGGTTGATGGTGGAGCCCAGAGTACCGATACCGGCACCCAGCAGAACAGTCGCTGCTGCTACCACAGGGTCAAAGCGGGCTGCCATCATGACAGGTACCAGCAGGGTGTAGAACGGCAGCGATTCTTCCGCCATCCCGTAAATGGTCCCGCCAGCGGCAAACAGCGCCATCAGGATTGGGATCATCAGTTCTTCCCGTCCCTGCAAGCGGGCTGTTACCCGTTCAATACCGGCGTCAATGGCCCCGGTTTTGGTTACCAGGCCCAGGAAACCACCGATCACCAGAATAAACAGGGAAACGTCAATCGCAGCGGCTTCGTAGCTGTTGTGGTCGTAGAAACCGTCAATTGGCGCCAGCAGGACATCGACCACACCCTGAGGGTTACTTTCAACGGCATGGTAGGTCCCGGTTACCGGCACTTCTTTACCCAGTTCTTCGTTCATGACGCGGTCATACTGACCGGCCGGAACGATCCAGGTCATCAATGCCACCAAAGCGATAAGGGTGAATAAAATGGTATAGGCGGATGGGAATTTAAAGTTGGCGAAGAAGCCACCTTTTTCTTCCTGTTTGATGGATTCGGTTGTCATAATTTTTCTCCTTGCCTCTGCGCTCAGGGCAGAGGGTTCATCTACCAGACCCGGAAATTGGCATGACACGACCCGCCGGCATTAACTCCGGTTGTTTGTCAGGCCTGGCGATTGCCGGGCAAGTGGCTGGGGTAGGGTGGCGTTATCCCTGTGTGGGGGATAAGGGAGCCAACGCGGGGTGAGGTGTCATAGCCGTACACTCACTGCCCGACACATAACCGACTGATGCCGCGCCCGATTCCGGGTGGCTCAGGGCCGATGTCAGGTTGGTGAGTGCTCTACGGGGACGACGCAACGAACTGCGGCGCCGTCGCCCTGGCTCAAGGCCTTGGTAGAAGTTACTCATGATCGTATCTCTCTAATGCTTATGTGTCCTGCAGTCATTGCTGCGGCTCTTTTTGTTTGTTGCAGGTGGATTTTATGCTGCCCGCATCGGTTTAACTTTGGGGTTGTTCACACTTTTCCGGGACTGCATTGGGCAGCGATGAGCCCGAATTTTTCGTGGCAGGGTAATTCTCTGGAAATAATGGGTGAATATGCTTTCTACCGCTTTAGAAGTATTCGATGAAAGCGCATAACCGGGAATATTATGCAATTTGGCGTGTTGGCCCGTATCAGCAGGAAACTGACATTAGTTTGATAAATATCAATTTCCCTTTTCAGCCATATGCGTTGCCCCTTTCTCCGGGGGTAATATTTCACATGGCATTTTGCCTGAATCCGTGCGATATTTGCCTTCGAATTTATTCCATAGGTGGAGTTACCCCATGTCTTATGCAGAACTGATTGAAGAGCAGAAGGAAGAAACACGCGATATTATTGCTGCGCTATTGGAAGATGGCAGCGATCCTGATGCCCTTTACAGCATTGAGCACCACTTCTCAGCGGATACATTTGAAGAGCTGGAAGCGGCGGCAGCAGAAGCGTTTAAGATGGGCTTTGAAGTGCTGGATGCTGAAGAGCTGGAACTGGCACCGGAAGACGGTGGCGGCATGGTTGTCTGCTTTGATGCTGTAATGGAATCAGCCCTGAACGCCGACGTGATTGATGAGCAAGCAGAAAAGCTGATCAAGCTGGCTGAAAAATACAACATTGATTACGACGGTTGGGGTACGTACTTCGAGTCTGGTGAAGACGACGAAGATGACTTCGAAGACGACGAAGAGTAATCAATAACGATCCGGCTCCAATGCTGGTGTCATGATTATTGTCTCGTGAGATCATCCCTTCTTGCGAAACCGTTCTTAGTTGCAAAAAAGCTGGCTCAGGCCAGCTTTTTTTGTGCTCATATTTCCGGTCAGATTCCCTGCTGGTCGGTATGTTGATCGTCAGGAAATAGGGGTTCAGAAAGTCTTCAGCATTCGGATTTCACACGCATCGTGCCCGGTATTGCCCATCGCGTGCGAAATATGGACAAAGCCCAGCGAACGGTATAGCCCGATAGCTTCCGTCAGGTTGGCGGTGGTTTCCAGATAGCAGGCGCGGTAGCCCAGTTGGCGGGCTTCCTTCAGGGCCTGAACGGCCAGCCTGCGGGCCAGTCCCCGTCCTCTCAGTTCGGGCAGGAAGTACATTTTCTGCAACTCACAGACGCCCTCTTCTCCGGACAGCGGCGCAATGCCTCCGCCGCCCAGAATCCGGTGTTGATGTTCGATCACCCAGTACGCGCTGCCAGCAGGCTGATACACCTCGCTCATGCTATCCAGCGTCGGGTCGGCCACCCCGTATCCTTTATCGGCCGTCAAACCGTATTCTGCGGACACCCGGCGAATGACCGCGGCAATGGCTGCATTGTCCAGCGGCGTCAGGGGCCGGATTTCATAGTTGCTCTGATTGGCAGCGGCCTCAATGGCCTTGCTGTAGCGAGTCAGGCTGGTTTCCAGCTGACAGATTTCGTCAGTGTCGAGCTGTTTGAGCCACTCACTGACCTCGGCATTGAGCTGCTGGTGGAGAGCTTCAAGCTTGGTTCTGCCATCAGCGGTGAGCTGGAAAATCTGACTGCGTTTATCATCAGGGTGTGGCGTAGCGCCAACCAGCCCCTGATTTTGCAGGCAGGCCAGCGTACGACTGGCGTTGGACTTATCCACCCGCAACCTTACCGCCATCTCATTGACCGTTGCGTTTTCTTGCTCCAGCTCGATCAGGCAGTGTGCCTGAACCGGTGTCAGGGCCATGGCACCGCACTGGTTGTGCAACATGCCAAGCTGGCGAACCAGCTGGCGGGAGAGATGGCGAAGTGAATGGGCGTCCATGGAAGCATCCTTGTGTCGGCGGTTGTCTTAATAATCTTGTTGTGTGTCGCAACTTAATGTATTTGTAACTCGCAACCATGTCAAGGTGATACACACTCGTTATCTGGATAACTGAATAAAGCAAGAAGGCGTGTTACTTGAGAGAGGAAGGACTGCGCTGTGCCAGAAGTCGAAGTGGATAAGAGGAAAAGGCAGGGCAGCAAAACGGTTTCAGCCCGGGTGTGATTGACGTCCGGGCTGATATGGATGCTTTGTGCCAGTGTCTGTCGCTCAGTGATGGTGGCAAGCCATCATACTTAATGCTGAGTGCGTTTGCTCACGGCGCTGCCAGACACGCTCATGAAAGTAATAGGCCAGCGTATTAATGGCAGGTTCAATCATGGCCATAATACTGCCGATCAGAATGTCACCGGTCAGCAGATAAGCAACCGTGAACGCCACACTGAAATGTACCACGGCGAAACTCGCGGTTTTGCGCCCCGGTTGGTTGAACTGGGAACGTTTCAGCGGCGCAGTCTGCCATGCTTTTTCGTGAAAGTAGAAAGCCACTGTGTTGACCATAGGTTCAATCATCGCCATCAGGCTACCGATGAGGATATCGTCGGTCAGCAGGTAAGCGACACTAAACGCAACGGTAAAATGAATGGCAGCAAAACTGATAGTCTTTTTCATAACAGGCTCCTCACTTGGATACCTATAGTATTGCGAATGATTATCAATAATTAAAATCGATTGTTGTTATTATATCAATAGGTAATAGCTATTGAATGGTGGCAGGTATGGCGAAGACAGCACAGTGGCCAAAAGAAAAAGGCCGGCGATAAACGCCGGCCTTGGAGAGGAATGCAGAGTTACCTGCCGAACGACAGCTTACAGCGCTGCAATCGTCGCTTGCTGTTCAGCCAGCTTGGTCAGGGTTTCTTTGTAGCCGTCCAGCTTCTCACGCTCTTTGGCAACAACGGCTTCTGGCGCTTTTGCAACGAAACCTTGGTTACCCAGTTTACCTTCGATGCGTTTGATCTCGCCTTCGGTCTTCTGGATTTCTTTCGCCAGGCGGTCAAGCTCAGCGTCTTTGTCAATCAGACCAGCCATTGGGATCATCAGCTCAGACTTACCGACCAGGGCGGTAGCACACGCAGGTGTTTCTTCACCAGCAGCCAGCACGCGGATGTCTTCCAGTTTCGCCAGAGACACCAGTACTGCTTTGTTGGCTTCCAGACGCGCTGCGTCTTTCTCGTCAGCGGCTTTTAGCATCACATCCAGCGGCTTGCTCGGCGCGATGTCGTACTCGGCACGTAGGTTACGGATGCTGGTGATGAAGTTCTTCACCCACTCAATGTCAGCCAGTGCGTCGGCATTGAAGTTGGCTTCGTCGTACTGAGGCAGTGCCTGCAGCATGATGGTATCGCCTTCGACACCGTCTACCAGCGGCTTCACGCTCTGCCAGATCGTTTCAGTGATGTAAGGAATAACCGGGTGAGCCAGACGCAGTGTCTTTTCCAGTACGGTGATCAGGGTACGGCGAGTGGCGCGTTGCTGCGCTTCGCTGCCTTTCCACAGAACCGGTTTAGTCAGCTCCAGGTACCAGTCACAGAACTGGTTCCAGATGAACTCATAGATGGTGTTCGCCGCCATATCCAGACGGAAGTTTTCAATGTGCGCATTGAACTCTTTCGCTGCCAGCTCGAACTGAGACTCGATCCATTTGTCGGCCAGGGAGTACTCCAGTTCCGCCCCTGCCGCAAAGCCGCAGTCCTGCTCTTCGGTGTTCATCAGCACGTAGCGGCTGGCGTTCCACAGCTTGTTACAGAAGTTACGGTAACCTTCCAGGCGCTTCATGTCCCAGTTGATGTCACGGCCGGTTGAAGCCATTGCCGCCAGCGTGAAACGCAGGGCGTCAGTACCGTATGGTTCGATACCGTCTTCAAATGTCTTACGGGTGTTCTTCTCGATCTTCGCAGCCAGCTGAGGCTGCATCATGTTACCGGTACGTTTTTCTACCAGAGATTCCAGATCGATACCGTCGATCATGTCGATTGGGTCAAGAACGTTACCCTTGGATTTCGACATCTTGTCGCCGTTCTCATCACGGATCAGACCGGTGACGTATACCGTTTTGAACGGAACCTGAGACTTGCCGTTTTCATCTTTACAGAAGTGCATGGTCATCATGATCATGCGCGCAACCCAGAAGAAGATGATGTCGAAACCGGTGACCAGCACATCAGACGGGTGGAAGGTCTTCAGGTCATCTGTTTGCTCAGGCCAGCCCTGAGTACCGAAGGTCCACAGGGCAGATGAGAACCAGGTATCCAGTACGTCATCGTCCTGACGCAGAACCACAACCGGTGCCAGGTTGTGTTTTTCGCGGATTTCTTCTTCGGTGCGACCTACGTATACATTGCCGTTGTTGTCGTACCATGCCGGAATACGGTGGCCCCACCATAGCTGACGGGAAATACACCAGTCCTGAATATCACGCATCCAGGAGAAGTACATGTTTTCGTACTGCTTAGGGACAAACTTGATGTCGCCGTCTTCAACGGCACGCACGGCTTCTTCTGCCAGAGGGGCAGTGCGCACGTACCATTGGTCAGTCAGCATTGGCTCGATCACTACGCCGCCGCGGTCGCCGTAAGGCACGGTCAGGTCGTGATCTTTAATTTCGTCCAGCAGACCCAGCTCGTCGAATTCTGCCACGATGGCTTTACGCGCATCGAAACGATCCATACCTTGGTACTTCGCTGGCATTTCGGTGCTGTATGCGTCACTAGGTTCACCGTTGGTGGTGAACACTTCGGCGCTGCTGCGGATAGCGGCATCGAACGTCAGGATGTTGATCATTGGCAGGCTGTGGCGCTTACCAACTTCGTAGTCGTTGAAGTCGTGCGCCGGTGTGATTTTCACACAGCCGGTGCCTTTTTCCATGTCAGCGTGTTCGTCACCCACGATTGGGATGCGACGATCCACGATTGGCAGGATGATTTCTTTGCCGATCAGATCTTTGTAACGTGGATCTTCCGGGTTCACGGCTACGCCGGTATCACCCAGCATGGTTTCCGGACGGGTTGTGGCTACAACGATGTAGTCTTTGCCGTCAGCCGTTTTCACACCGTCCGCCAGCGGGTAGCGGAAGTGCCACATGTGGCCTTTCTTGTCTTTGTTCTCAACTTCCAGATCGGAAATCGCAGTGTGCAGTTTCGGATCCCAGTTTACCAGGCGCTTACCACGGTAAATCAGGTCATCTTCGTACAGGCGCACGAAAACTTCTTTCACGGCATTCGACAGGCCGTCATCCATGGTGAAACGTTCGCGATCCCAGTCTACTGACGCGCCCAGACGACGCAGCTGCTTGGTGATGGTGCCACCAGACTCGCCTTTCCATTCCCAGATTTTATCGATGAAAGCATCACGGCCGTAGTCGTGTTTGGTTTTGCCTTCTTCCGCTGCAATCTTACGCTCCACAACCATTTGGGTAGCGATACCCGCGTGGTCAGTACCGACTTGCCACAGCGTGTTTTTGCCTTTCATACGCTCACAGCGGATCAGGGTATCCATAATGGTATCCTGGAACGCGTGGCCCATGTGCAGGCTACCCGTGACGTTTGGCGGTGGGATCATGATGCTGTAAGCATCTTTTGATGTGTCACCGTGAGGCTTGAAATAACCGGCCTCTTCCCAGCGCTGATATAGCGCTTTTTCAATTGATTGTGGGTTGTATGTCTTTTCCATAGCGCTCTTAGAAGGATCTATGTGGAATTAGGGCGTCTCAGGGGCAGCGGCGGTTTTCAGCTGGATGCCAGCTTGCCGGTACTGCTTATAGCGTTCCCGCGCCAACTGCTTGAGTTTTTCATCGCAAGGGACGAAGTCTACCACTTGTGAGAAGGTAACGGCAAAATTTGGTGCTTCCTGAGCCAAATTGATCAGTACGCCGCGTCGGCCGCTGTGCCGCCGTCCCGGCCAGCCGATTTCAACCGGTGAGCCGCCGCGGGGGCCTTCGCCAATCAGGTTGTGAGGCACAAAATTGTCCGGGTCCTGTTGCCAGAGGTACTCATCTATCTGTTCTGCCTGCGCTTTACTGTCAGCCAGCAGATAGACTTTGTGGCCCTGGCGATAACTCAGTGCTGCTTGTGAGCAGGCAAAATGCCACTGATAATCACTATCGGCGGCAAGGTGCGTCTCATCGATTATATAAAAAGTAGCATGAGTCATGGTGTTTACTCTATAAAGCAAGGGGGCCGTCTGGCCCCCTTGTGTCGTTGTTATTCGACGGCGTCCTGACCAGCGCGGTTTAGCAGGAACTGGACCAGCAATGGAACCGGACGACCGGTGGCACTTTTGTCTTTGCCACCGACCCAGGCCGTCCCGGCGATATCCAGGTGCGCCCAGTTATATTTCTTGGCAAAGCGTGACAGGAAGCAACCTGCCGTGATCGTACCGGCACCCGGCGTACCCAGGTTCGCCATGTCAGCAAACGGGCTCGCCAGCTGGTCCTGGTACTCGTCGCTCATTGGCAGACGCCATGCACGGTCACCGGCTTGCTCAGATGCATTGATCAGCTCGTGTGCCAGCGGGTTGTGGTTCGAAATCAGGCCGCTGATGTGGTTACCCAGTGCCACGACACAAGCACCGGTCAGTGTTGCCACGTCAACCACCGCTTCAGGCTCGAAGCGTTCGACGTAAGTCAGGGCATCACACAGTACCAGACGACCTTCCGCATCAGTGTTCAGCACTTCTACTGTCTGACCCGACATCGTTGTCAGGATGTCACCCGGACGGTAAGCACCGCCACCCGGCATGTTTTCACAGCCTGCCAGAACACCAACCACGTTCAGCGGCAGGTTCAGTTTGGCCAGCGCTTTCATGGCACCGAACACGGTCGCCGCGCCGCACATGTCGTACTTCATTTCGTCCATGTTGGCCGATGGCTTGATAGAGATACCGCCCGAATCGAAGGTCAGTCCTTTACCGATCAGTACGATAGGTTTCGCCTGCGGATCAGGATGCCCCTTGTACTCGATCACTGACATCATGGCTTCGTTCTTGGAGCCCTGACCAACGGCGAGGTACGACGTCATGCCCAGCTCTTTCATTTCCTGCTCACCAATGATTTTGGTGGTCACAGATTCAAAGTCATCCGCCAGACGGCGCGCTTGTGATGCGAGGTAAGCCGGGTTTGCCACGTTTGGCGGCATGTTACCCAAATCTTTACCGGCTTTGACGCCAGAGGCGACAGCCAGACCGTGGGCAATCGCACGCTCACCCAGTGACAGTTCGCGACGGGTCGGTACATTAAATACCAGCTTGCGAAGTGGGCGACGGGTTTCAGGTTTGTTACTCTTAAACTGGTTGAAGGTGTACAGGCTGTCTTTGGTGGTTTCCACTGCCTGACGCACTTTCCAGTAGGTATCGCGGCCCTTAACGTGCAGCTCAGTCAGGAAGCAGACTGCTTCCATTGAACCGGTTTCGTTCAGGGTACTGATGGTTTTTTTAATGATTTGTTTGTACTGGCGTTCATCCAGTTCGCGCTCTTTACCACAACCAACCAGTAATACACGCTCAGATAATACGTTTGGTACATGGTGAAGCAGCAGCATTTGGCCAGGTTTACCTTCCAGATCGCCACGACGAAGCAAAGAGCTGATATAGCCTTCGCTGATTTTGTCTAGCTGTTCGGCAATGGGAGAAAGGCGACGTGGTTCAAAAACGCCCACGACAATACAGGCACTTCGCTGTTTCTCGGGGCTACCACTTTTAACACTGAACTCCATGCGTACTCCTACATCCTAATAAAGACAATTAAAGCTAAATGTTAGATAATGCCGCACTTACTTGCTGGACCGCAGATTCGGTATAGGATTTAAAGTACGGGTTAACAAATAGCCGAAAGATTAAAAAATACATAATTAACCGAAAAATTATAGTGATTCCGGTAAAAAAACAAGTTTTCTATGGGTAAATAAAGCGTGATTATTGTTCGGTATTTGACACGTGAGACATTAAAAAGCCAATTTGCGGTGCTTTTTGTTCTTTTTCTTGTCTTTATCAGTCAAAAATTTATTCGCATACTAGCCTCTGCGACCGAAGGCTCTATCCCCAGCGATCTGATTTTGACCCTGATGGGGCTGTACATGCCGTCAATGGCATTATTGATGCTGCCTTTAAGTCTTTACATCGGTATTTTGCTGACCTTCGGCCGTCTGTATGCGGAAAGTGAAATTACAGTGATGAACGCGACCGGGATCGGGAACAAATTCCTGATCCAGGCCGCATTGTGGCTGGCGATCATTACCGGCTCCATTGCGGCGTTTAATGCGTTGTGGCTGTCTCCCTGGAGTGCCGAGCAGGAGACCCGGGTGATGGAGCAGGTTGAAGCGGATTCCGGCCTGGAGCTGCTGGTGAAAGGTCAGTTTCAGGCGGCCCCGGATGGCAAAGGGGTGGTGTTCGTCAATGACATCACTGACAGCGGCAGCCGTCTGCATAAAGTGTTTGTCGCTCAGCTATCCGCGCAGGATGCACTGCGCCCGAGCGTGCTGGTGGCCGATCGCGGCTATGTCAGTGAGCTGCCTGATGGTCGTCAGATCCTGGAGTTGAAAGAAGGGACCCGGTACGAAGGGCTGCCGACGCGACTGGATTATTCGATCACCGAGTTTGATGGTTATCAGGCTTTGATTGGCCAGCGTGCGGTACGTGAAAAAGATCGTGACTGGGACGCACTGCCGACTCTGGAGCTGATGCAGCGTCCTGAACTGGCGGCTAAGGCAGAGTTCCAGTGGCGGATGTCGCTGGTTATCTGTATTCCGTTGCTGACCATGGTGGTGGTGCCGCTGTCGTCGGTTAATCCGCGTCAGGGACGCTTTGCCAAACTGGTTCCGGCGGTCTTGATTTATCTGGCGTACTTCCTGGCCATTAGTGCCGCGAAATCCGCAGTGGAAGACGGCGGCCTGCCGTCGTACATCGGCCTGTGGTCGATCAACGCAGCGATGCTGCTGGTGGCGATTGTGCTCAACAGCTGGGATACGCTGCCGGTTCGGCAACTGAGAGAAAAATTTCGGAGACGCGGCTGATGTTTAAGATTCTGGATTTATACATTGGCCGAACGATCATCGCGACTTCGGCCCTGACACTCTCCACGCTGGTTGGTCTGTCGGCCATCATCAAATATGTGGAGCAGCTGCGTAAAGTCGGTGACGGCACCTACGATTTGTGGAAAGCGCTGGTGTATGTGCTGCTGAGCATGCCGCGTGACATCGAGATGTTCTTTCCGATGGCGGTACTGTTGGGCGCGCTGATTGGCCTGGGGATGCTGGCTTCCAGCTCTGAGCTGGTTGTGATGCAGGCGGCGGGTTTCTCTAAGCTTGATATTGGTCTGTCGGTGCTCAAAACCGCGGTGCCGCTGATGATTGTGGTTACCCTGTTGGGCCAGTGGGGCGCACCGGAAGCCCAGAAAGCCGCGCGTGAACTGCGGGCCTTGTGGACCTCCGGGGGGAACATGCTGTCGGTACAGCGTGGGGTCTGGGCGAAAGATGGCAACGACTTTATCTACATCGGCCGGGTGCATGAGCAGAAGAAGCTGTTTGGCGTCAACATCTGGGAATTTGATGAGCAGGACAATCTGAAAACCTCGACCTTTGCGGAAACCGCGAAGTTCGATGAGAACCAGAACTGGGTACTGGAAGATGTCACGGTCACCACGCTGAGTACCACTCAGCAAAGTAATGAGACGTTCAAGCAATTGCCGTGGCAGACCACGCTGACGCCCGATAAGTTGGCGGTGGTGACGGTGAAGCCGGAAGAGCTGGCGCTGTCAGGTGTTTATGATTACGTATCTTACCTGAAAGCCTCGAAGCAGGATGCCTCGCGCTACGAACTGGCTTTCTGGCGCAAAGCGCTGCAGCCGGTCTCTATTGCCGTGATGATGTTGCTGGCCTTGTCCTTTGTTTTCGGGCCGCTGCGTTCGGTTACGATGGGGGCGCGGGTCTTGTCCGGGGTGATCTTCGGCTTTGGTTTCTACATTTCGAATGAGGTGTTCGGGCCACTCAGTATTGTTTACCGACTGCACCCGATTGTCGGTGCTCTCGGGCCAAGTCTGGTGTTCCTGTTTATCACCCTTTATCTGCTGCGGCGCAAGTTGTAGTTTGTCGCTGAAGTGGTTTGTAAGTTGTCGCTGAAGCGGTAAAGCGGTCGGTCTGAACGCTGCACAAGCTAAACAAAAAAGGAGCCTCGGGCTCCTTTTTTGTTGGTGTATCAGGCTGAGAAGATGCATCGTAACGATGGCAGGCGGAAGTGTTGCCGTCATTTCACTTTGGGTATGACCACCATCTCGCACTCGGCCATGATGTCCTGGAACGACTGTTTCTCTTTGCTGAATGGCGCAATCAGGTTGCCCAGGCCAAAGGCCGATGTGGCCATTCGGATCAGAGCCTGAGTCGGACGAATGTTTGAACCGTCTTTGTTCTGAATCCGCAGTTTCCAAGCGCGCATTCCTAGTGTCTGCCCGCCCACGCACCAGAAGTAGGTGTAGAAGCTAATCACTGCGGTTGCCAGGTAGGCCGGGTAAATCACCCCCACCACCGGATGGCGAGTCATGTAGTCACTGACATCTTCGTAACCGGTAATGTCCACCAAGCCGGTTGACAGCAGAATCGCCATTATCCCCATTGCCAGGCCTCCGGCCAGCATGAGAACCGCGGCAACGACCAGGCTGTCGTACAACCAGGCGGCAATACGGCGGAACAGGCTGGGATACTGTTTGGCAGAAGAAACGTCCTGTTGTTTTTTCGTTTTCACAAGTGCGTCCAATAGTTAATCACAAAAGACTGGGCGCAGTGTAACAACTTCCAGGTAGGCGGGAAATGGCCGGTGGGCCGGAAATGAGAGGCTGCCTGCGTTGCTTGAGGTGGGGCATGGCCGTGAAAGCGAAAAATAAGTCATTGTTGGTCAAATATAAATCAACAATGATACTTTTTATCGAAAGCTCACGAACAGCTATTGCGCTGCTTCTGCGGATACGTATAATTGGCCGAACTGCCCGGGTGGCGAAATTGGTAGACGCAGCGGATTCAAAATCCGCCGGTGAATAACTGTGCCGGTTCAAGTCCGGCCCCGGGCACCAATTTCAAACAACAAAGCCTCGACGAAAGTCGGGGCTTTGTTGTATCTGCACCTTCTCAGCGTTGCTTGCCTTCGCTACTGAACCGGATCTCGTTGCCGTGTTCACTCTGGCTTTTGTCGTTTTTGTTCAAACTTTCTTGTTGGCCAAAGCACGCTTGTTTATCAATCCTGCCTTATCTATCAAACTGTCTTGTTTTTCAAAGTTATCTTGTCGACCAATGCAGGCAACGTAGCCTGTTTTTTTTATTTTTCCTGTGAAAATAACGGGTTTGCCATCAGGCTCATATTTTCGACATTCCCTGCCAGAGCCGACCTCCCAGCCCGTTAGAAGCTGGCTATGTTTTCTATACACGGTTGCCGAATGCCTGCCGCTTGTCTGCGTGCCTGCCAGAACAGAAGCAAACTCACTCAAAGCAGGGGAGGCTTGCCCATGGAAGCTGTTCGACCAGCCGTACCGCTTATGTACCCGAGTGCGAGAGAAGCCGGGGCTTTGCTGTATTCGCACTGCAAAAGTCTGACAACGTGCCTACCACAATAAGGGAGATAATATGGTAGCTAAAAGTTACTTTCATCGTGGCGGAAACCAGCCGTTACTCGGAAAAACAATCTCGCAGCAGTTTTCGGAAGTTGCCGCTGCATTTCCGGATCACGAAGCGGTGGTTTCGATTCCCCAGCAGCGTCGGGTAACCTATCGCGAGCTGGCTGATGAAATTGACCTTCTGGCCAAGGGATTAGTGGCCGCCGGATTCAGCAAAGGTGATCGGGTGGGGGTCTGGTCGACCAACAACCTGGAGTGGATCCTGATGCAAATGGCCACCGCGCGTGTTGGTATTGTCCTGGTTAACATCAACCCGGCCTACCGTACCCGCGAGCTGGCTTATGCCCTGCAATGTTCAGAAGTGCAGGGCATTTTTATTATTCCTTCTTTCCGCGACAGCAACTACATCGGGATGTTGACGGAATTACTGCCTGAACTGAAAAGCCGACCGTGTGATCTGGCCTCACCGCTGGGCAACCCGGATTTCCCTTTCCTGCGAAATGTGGTGGTGTACGACCCGCAGCAACCGATGCAGACCGCCCGCCCGGCGCAGGGGTTTGCGGTCTGGTCTGACATTATCGAAGCCGGTCGCGCCATTTCCGATGCGCAGCTGGAGGCCGTGACGGATAGCCTGGACTGCGATGATCCCATCAATATTCAGTACACCTCGGGCACCACCGGATTTCCGAAAGCCGTTGTACTCAGCCATCTTAATATTCTAAACGATGCCTATTTCTCTGCGCTGGCGATGCACTTTACCGAGAATGACCGTCTGTGCGTGCCGGTTCCTTTCTATCACTGCTTCGGCATGGTGCTGGCAAACCTGCTGTGCCTGTCGGTTGGGGCTTGTATCGTGATACCGGCTGAGCATTTCAACCCGCTGTCGGTGCTGAAAGCCGTGGATCAGGAAAAATGTACCGCCTTGCATGGGGTACCCACCATGTTTATCGCGGAACTGGATCATCCTGAGTTTAAACAGTATGACGTCAGTTCACTGCGCACCGGGATCATGGCCGGGGCGACTTGTCCGCCAGCCTTAATGATGCGAGTGATGGGGGAACTCAACTGTCGTGAAATCCTGATCGGCTACGGGCAGACCGAAGCCGCGCCACTGAGCCATTTGACGGAAATTGATGATTCCCTGGAGCGCCGGACAGAAACGGTGGGCAGGAACCTGCCGCATCAGGAGGTCAAAGTGATCAATGTGGAAAACGGGGCCACGGTACCGTTAGGGCAACCGGGTGAAGTCTGTTTCCGCGGCTATAACCTGATGCGAGGCTATTACGGGAATGAAGAGGCCACCCGTGAGGCGATTGATCCGCAGGGCTGGCTGCACTCCGGCGATATTGGGGTCATGGACGAAGAAGGTTATGTCCGCATTACCGGTCGGATCAAAGAAATGATCATCCGGGGCGGTGAGAACATCTACCCGCGTGAAATTGAAGAATTCCTGTACTCCAATGACAAAATTCAGCAGGTTGCGGTGTTTGGGGTACCGGATGCCTTTTATGGGGAAGAAGTGGTGGCTTGGGTGCAATTGCATCCGGGAGAAGAAATGACCGAAGATGAGCTGAAAACCTTCTGTCAGGGGCAATTGACCCACTTTAAGATCCCGAAAGTGATCCGTTTTGTGGATAACTTCCCGATGACCGTGACCGGTAAGCTGCAGAAGTTCAAAATGAGGGATCTGGAAGTTGAAAAGGAAAAGCAGGAGCAGGAAGAAAGCACGAATGCCGTGACTTAAATTGTCGGGGGAACCTTAAGCACTTGACATTAAGCACCTGACATCAAGCACTAAGTATTAAATTTTAAGTACCTGGCCCCAGCAAAAGCTGGGGCTTTTTTATTTACTGTGGTTTTCGAGTGAGATCTCACTCTTGATTTTATGGCTGACATTATTTCATGAAATAACGTTACTCCGAAAAATACAAATACCGAATTCAAATCAAACTTTCGCTGTTTACTTTTTAAACTGAGATATTCTTCACGATTAATGCAACCGGTTGCGCTTTCTGTTTTCACCATGTTCATATAGAATTTTTTTGTCATGTAAAAAGTCTATGGATGTGAGAAATGGAGAGCAAAATGAAAAAGATTCTTTTATGTTGCAGTGCCGGAATGTCAACCAGTATGTTGGTTCAGAAAATGCAAAAAGCGGCGCAGGAACGCGGCCTTGCCTGTCAGATAGACGCGCATCCGGTCAGTACGTTTGAAGAGACAATCCAGCAGTATGATGTCTGCCTGCTGGGGCCCCAAGTCCGGTTTCAACTGGAAGAACTGCGTAAAACTGCAGGAATTTACGGCAAGCCCGTTGAAGCGATTCCCCCAATGGCGTACGGCATGATGAAAGGGGATGAAGTGCTTGATCAGGCGCTATCGCTAATGACCGAATAATTCCGAAACCAACAAATGAATATTTGTTGGTTTTTTCATTTTTAAGAAATAAATCATCTCTCTATTTATTTTCATAAATAGGGTAAGGCTCCTTATTGCCAAATAAAAGGATTTACCTATGAAGATTTACGAAAGAGTCATGCATGTTGTGGAGCATTATATTGCCCCAATGGCGGCGAAAGTGGGTTCGCAAAAACATGTTCGTGCAATGCGTGATGGTTTTATTACCGCGATGCCATTTATTATTGTGGGCAGCTTTATTCTTATTTTCGCTTTTCCTCCTTTTGCTGAAGACACCCAGAATGGATTTGGTAAAGCCTGGCTGTCATTTGCGACCACCCATTTCGATACCATCATGATGCCGTTCAATATGACGATGGGGATCATGACCATTTTTGTCTCGCTCGGCGTTGCGTACAGCCTGGCCCGATCCTACCAGATGGATGGGATCACCAGCGCTGCCTTGGCGCTGATGAGCTTTCTTCTGGTGGCTTCGCCAGTCAAAGACGGGGGGCTGCCCACTGGTCATCTGGCCGGAACGGGGATCTTTACCGCAGTGATCTGTGCCTTTTTCTCGGTCGAACTGATCCGCTTTTTGAAAAAGCACAACATCACTATCCGGATGCCTGAGCAGGTTCCGCCCGCTATTGCCCGCTCGTTTGAAATGTTGATCCCGGTCTTGGTGGTGTTCATGACCCTTTATCCCCTGAGTCTGTATATCCAGTCTCAGCACGACATGCTGATCCCGGATGCCGTGATGGAGATGTTCCGCCCGCTGATTAGCGCATCGAATACACTGCCGGCAATTATTGGGGCATTACTGGTGTCCCAGTTGCTGTGGTTTGCCGGTATTCACGGGGCGGCCATTGTGGTGGGACTGTTGTCGCCGATTTTCCTCACCAATATCGGTGCCAATATTGATGCCTTTGTTGCTGGTGAGCCGATTCCGAATATTTTCACCCAGCCGTTCTGGGATTTCTACATTTTCATTGGCGGCTCCGGGGCCACGCTGGCGCTGGCGATTCTGATGGTGTTCAGCCGCTCGGTTCATTTGCGCAGCCTCGGACGTATGAGTGCTGTGCCGGGATTTTTCCAGATTAATGAGCCCGTTATTTTTGGGGCCCCGATTGTGTTGAACCCGCTGCTGTTTGTCCCGTTCGTCTTTGCCCCGATAGTGAATGCTGTAATTGCGTATTTTGCCGTTCAGGTCGGGTTTGTCGGGATGGGAGTCGCAACCACTCCGTGGACAACGCCGGCCATTATTGGTGCTTCCTGGGGAGCCGGATGGACATTGACCCCGGTGCTGTTGGTGATCGGTCTGCTCATCATTGACCTGCTGATTTACCTGCCGTTTTTCCGCATGTTTGAAAAACAGCTGTTGGAACAAGAGCGCGCGGTGTCGGAACCACCGGCGAAGGCCAAAACCACAGCCGGAACTGGGGTAACGGCATAACATTTGTAACATTTGTCGGCTGCGGGATGGCTGCAGCCGACATCGCATTTAAGCATTGTATTAAAGGAGAAACAGTATGGTGCAAGACCTGGATCAGGAAGCAGTCGTGATGGACATTATTGTTAACGCGGGTGAAGCAAGAAGCCTGTGCTATGAAGCGCTGGCAGCTGCTCGCCAGCAGCATTACCCGCTTGCCCGGGAGCACTTGCAGCAGGCCAAAGCTTGTCTTAACCGGGCACACTTGACCCAGACCCAGTTGATTGAAGCGGATCAGGGAGAGGGGAAAGTCAAAATGACCCTGGTGATGGTACATGCTCAGGATCACCTGATGACCACCATTCTGGCCCATGAACTGGTAGCGGAAATGGTGACAATGTACGAAAACATGGCTGCAGACAGAGGATAGACGCATGGCAAAGTTACCGATCAAACTTGCGATTATCGGGGGCGGCAGCAGTTATACCCCGGAGTTGGTGGAAGGAGTGCTGAAACGACGGGAGCAGTTACCGGTCAGTGAAATCCATTTTGTGGATGTCGAAGCCGGGTTGGAAAAGCTGGAGATCATTGCCGCGCTGACCCGACGGATGATTGCCAAAGCCGGGGCGGACATCACTGTAACGGCATCGTTAGATCGCCGGGCAGCCATCGCCGGAGCCGATTTTGTGATGACCCAATTTCGGGTGGGCGGCTTACAAGCCAGAGCCCGTGATGAGCGGATCCCGCTGAAGTATGACGTTATTGGTCAGGAAACCACGGGGCCGGGCGGTTTTGCCAAGGCATTGCGGACGATCCCCGTGATCCTGGATATTTGTAAGGACATTGAGGAGTTGGCTCCTGATGCCTGGATGCTGAACTTCACAAACCCGGCCGGTCTGGTGACAGAAGCGGTTCTGAAATACACCAAGGTGAAAGCGATTGGTTTGTGTAACGTGCCGGTATCCATGAAGATGATGATCGCGGCAATGATGGATTGTGAGCCTGATGAATTATCTTTGGAATGCGCAGGGCTTAACCACCTGGTGTGGGCTCATCGCGCCTGGTTGAACGGTAAGGACGTAACGGCGGAAGTGCTGCAAAAAGTCGGTGATGGTGCCGGCTATACCATGAAGAATATTGCAGAAGAGCCATGGGATCCGGATTTCCTGAATGCATTAGGCGCGATCCCGTGCCCTTATCATCGCTATTTTTATCAGCCGGATGCCATGTTAGCGGAAGAAAAAGCGACGGCGCAGACTGAAGGTACCCGAGCCGAGCAGGTGATGAAAACCGAGCAGGAGTTGTTTGACCTCTATCGGGATGAAACGTTGGCAGAAAAACCAGCTCAGCTGGAAAACCGGGGAGGTGCGTACTATTCGGATGCTTCCCTGAACTTGGTGGATGCGATTTACAACGATCGTAAAACCGTACATGTGGTGAATGTCCGCAATAACGGCACTATCTCTGCGCTGCCAGATGCTGCCGTGATTGAGTGCAGTGCGGTGGTCGGGAGCTGGGGAGCCAAACCAATCACGGTGGGCAGCCTGAGCCCGGCAGTATTGGGCTTGATCAGTCAGGTGAAAGCCTATGAACAGTTAACGGTTGAGGCGGCTGTTCATGGTAACTATAACCAGGGACTGATGGCACTGGCGAATAACCCGCTGGTTCCGGATATCCATCGTGCCAAAGCAATCCTGGACGACATCCTCAGAGAAAACCACGACTATTTACCTCAGTTTCATGCTGGCTGAGCAAGGCCGTGGCTTAGTGTTTTAGGTTCAACAAGGCCCTGATGTAATGCCACAGTAGTCAGGTATAGCTAAGTGTCGCAAAGGTGTTGCAAAGGTGTCGCGGTTGCCATGGGTTACAAGACCCTATCTATCAAGGTGCCATCCATCACAAGGAGTAAAGGAAAGATGCACGTCATATTTAATGCCGATGATTTTGGGCTTACCCTAGGAGTGAACTTAGGCATTGTGGAGTCATGTGTTGCCGGGGTCGTACGCTCAACCACCCTAATGGTTGGGATGCCCGCGGAGCAGCAGGCTGTGCAGCTGGCGGGCAACACACCGGCATTAAAAGTCGGGGTGCATCTGCGTTTTACCGCAGGCTCGCCACTCACGGCGGCATCCAGCCTGGTGAACGAGCAGGGAAAGTTCTTACCTTACTCGGCGTTTTGGGCGCATCAGGGAATGTCCCAGCAGCAAATCGCTGACGAAACCACGGCGCAAATTGAGCACTTTTTGGCGCAGGGGTTAGCGTTGAGCCATGTTGACAGCCATCATCATGCGCATACGCATCCTGAGTTGCTGCCGGTTATTGAGGAAGTGGTGCAGGGGTATCGGGTACCGCTCAGGGGAAGCGGGTTAGCCGGAAGTACGTGTCGTTATGCCTTTGAGTCTGGTTTTTATGGCGAAGAGCTGACCTTGTCCCGATTGACGGCACTGCTTGATGGCCATCAGGGGCGGTGTGATGTGCTGGAAGTCATGACCCACCCGGCTCTGGTTGATCAGTCGTTGCTCGAGCTGAGCTCGTACAACATCGCCCGTACCCGTGAACTGGCGGTCCTGACGGATCCTCGTTTGCCTGAATTGTTGAAGCAGCGGGGAATAACCGTTGCGGATTATTCGTCATTATTCTGATCCCCCCCGATGATGCTCAGAGATGTCTGAATGGGGTGGAGCGGATACCTTTGTACGGTAAGGCGTGGCAAGCTACGGCAAATGTTCTGCAAACGCCCTGAACAGAAGCGCGGCAAAATTGTGAGCTATTCGTGAACATGGTCGCCAAGATCACAGGCACTATCAGCGTTGACGTTACAATCACCGTTGAATCGGGCGCTGTCGAACTGGTGACATGATGTCAGGTTAAGTAAGCTGCCGGTACCGGCCTTTCCCCCTTTTGCAGGCACAGGTTACCGGCGGCTTACCCTTTCTTGGGGGGCTTTGCGGTTCTTTACGGCAGGCGGGTCGATTTTGCCGAGCGTGTTTTGTAAAGTGCTGAAGTTTGGCTGGACGGGTGTGGTTTTGAATACCATCGTCAGGGAATAAACAGTGCCCTTTGGCACAGGTATCTATCATAGCAATAAGTGGCAAGCGGTCTCAGGGAGCTAAATGTAAAGAATGGCAAGTATTCAGGATGTGGCCAGTCTGGCCGGTGTGCATCGTTCAACAGTGTCGCGCATTATTAATGGCGAAGGAAAGTTTCGTTCTGATACCAGACGCAAGGTTGAGCAGGCTATGGCGACGCTAAATTATCGTCCCAGTGCAATAGCCCGCTCTCTTGCGACCGCATCTTCGAACATGACGGGTTTGTTGGTGACCTATTACACCGGTGGCTTTTTTGGTGAGATGATGGAGCAGGTACAGAATGAACTGGATCTGCACAAAAAATTTCTGATTACTGCGCAGGGACACCACAGTGCTGATGGAGAAAGAGAGGCGATTGATCGCTTCCACGCTTTGCGCTGTGAGGGGTACGTGCTTAACAGCCGTTATTTAAGTGATGACGAGCTGAGAGAGCTGGCTGCCGAGTCCACACCCTTTGTATTGCTGGATCGCCTGGTCGAAGGGTTAGAGGATCGTTGTATCACGTTTGATCATACGTTGGCCGCGAAAATGGCTGTACAGCATCTGATTCAGCAGGGGCATCGGAATATCGCCTGTATTTCCGGCCCGATGGACAGAATCAGCAGCCAACAGCGTTACCAGGGCTACCTACTGGCTATGCAGGAAGCCGGGTTACCGGTTAACCCAGGGCTGACTGTGTTTGGTGATTACAAACGGGAAAGCGGATATCAGGCGGTTCGGGAGCTGTATCAGACCGGGATGACGTTTTCGGCTCTGTTTTCCTGTAATGAAGAAATGATGCTGGGAGCGGTGTTGTATTTCCATGAGCACGCGATTGATATCCCTCGTCAGGTCGCCCTGATTAGCTTTGACAGTGTGGATTTGTGTCAGGGGCTTTATCCTCCAGTGTCCGAAGTGTATTTTCCTCTCAGCGAAATGGCCCAATCAGCGGTTAAATTATTGATTAGCAAAATCAATGATACCAGCTTCTGGGGCCCCCAACACTTTGCCCCTCAACTTAGACTACGCTGAGTTTTGTTGCCCGTTGCGGAAAATTTCAGCGATTGAACGTGCAGCAGCGTGAAATGCGAGAAAAATAATTGTATATCAAATCCGTATACGTATAATGAGCGCCATCTGCCCGGGTGGCGAAATTGGTAGACGCAGCGGATTCAAAATCCGCCGGTGAATAACTGTGCCGGTTCAAGTCCGGCCCCGGGCACCAATTTCAAACAACAAAGCCTCGACGAAAGTCGGGGCTTTGTTGTTTCTGCCATGCCTCATTTTCTCCCCCATTTTTGTTCTTTATCACAATTAACCTGTGATCATTCTACTTCAGCTCTGAATCGGACCAATATCCCGCTAAAATACATCTTTCTTTTTAATTATTTAAGAGAGCAGGGACGTTGTCTTCGCGATTAGCTAACAGCCGCTACGGCAGCATTGTCGAACGGGTGAAATCTGAAATTCAGCAAAAGATTTGGCGACCGGGCGAACGGGTTCCTTCTGTCCGGGAAATGAGTAAAGCGCACGGGGTCAGTGTAATGACGGTCCTCAAAGCGTATGAGTATCTCGAAAGTGAAGGCTGGATTCATGCCAAAGCCAAGACTGGCTATTTTGTGTCACCTCATTTTAATCGCTTGCCCTCACCGGATGTGAGCATTCCGCAGCGGGTAAACCGCTCCATTAACATTAATAAACATGTTTTTGATGTCTTACGTGCCTGCAAGCAGCCGGATGTCATGCCCTTTGGTTCCGCCTTCCCTGATCCCAATCTATTTCCGCTTCAACAACTGGGCCGAATATTCAGTCAGTCCTGTAAGGGGTTACCTGCTAACAGTGGGTTGGTGGACTTACCGCCTGGCAGCCTAGAGCTACGACGGGTGTTGGCGCAACGTTATTTGCGCGAAGGAGTGCCGGTAAGTCTGGATGATATCGTCATCACTTCTGGTGCAATGGAGTCATTGGGGTTAAGTCTGGCGGCCGTCACTCAGCCGGGTGACACAGTGCTGATTGAATCACCGGTTTTTTACGGCGCGTTACAAACGATTGAGCGGCTTCGCTTAACGGCGATTGAGCTGCCGACAGATCCTTATTCGGGAGTTTCGATCAAGGAGCTAGAAGCAGCGCTTTCTGATAAGTCAGTCAAAGCCTGCTGGCTGATGAGCAAGTTTCAGAATCCTCTTGGTGCCAGCCTGTCTTTAACAAAGAAAAAAGCTGTCTATGAGCTGCTGGCCAAGAATGATGTTCCTTTAATAGAAGATGATGTTTATGCCGAGCTGTATTTTGGGAAAGAAAAACCAGCTCCCATCAAATCACTGGATGACAGAGGGCTGATCTTACATTGCTCCTCATTTTCTAAATGCCTGGCGCCGGGGTTTCGCGTCGGGTGGGTGGCGGCAGGGCGGTATGCTAAGCAAATTGAAGAGCTGCAATTTATGTCAACGCTTTCGGTCGGGGTGCCCAATCAATATGCGTTAGCTCAGTATGTTCAGCATGGCGGGTACGACAACCACCTCAGACAATTACGCCGTACACTGATGCAGCGACTGAAACAAATGCGTCAGGCCATCGTTGCGGCATTTCCCGATGGAACTCAAGTGACTCAACCCAGCGGAGGTTATTTTTTATGGGTCGAGTTACCGAACCAACGAGTAGATACCTCACAGGTTTTATCGATTGTATTGCAGATACATCAAATTAGTATCGCACCCGGTACGTTATTTTCATCAGATGCCAGATATCGTCACTGTCTGCGAATAAACGGATCTTACGCTTGGAGTGAAAAAACAGAACAAGCCTTATTGGTTCTGGCTGAGTTTTTGCGCCAGCAGTGCCTGGAACAATAATCCAGTTCAAATTAAGACCTCACTGTTCTAGAGGTTAACCCTTTGCTCTGTACTACCTTCATTGTGTTGTGCCATGTTGCAATTGCGCCTTCATTAATAAGAGAAGGGACATGGCTATATGTTAAAAACAAACGAACGGTCGGAAGTAAAACTCATTGCGGTTTCATTAATTTGTGCGGCACTGCTGGTCATTGGGCATCTCATTCTGGCAAAAAGCCTGGCTGACAAGTTGTGGGTTGAGTATTTGGCTGCCGCGATTCCATTTCTGTTATTCGGCATTGGGGTATTCGCGGTGAAGTTTGCGTTAGCTAATGATAAATGCTCATAAAGCTGTTTTTGACGAAAGTGAATGCCCTGATGAGATGAAAATAAGCATAAAAAGGTAGGTGTGATTGTTTTTTGTTCGGTTGGTTCGTGTGGGGCATTTTTTTTGATAATTGGGGTTGCGCAGAAAACTAATCTCTCTATAATGCCGCCTCACTGACACGGAGCACGGCGAGATAAGCCAGCGACGTGAAAGAAAAGTTCTTTAACAATTTGACCATGCAATCTGTGTGGGCACTCGTGAACTGATAGTCAAAAAGATTTATCGATGAACTGAGTGACCAATTCAAAATGAC
>NZ_PYMI01000008.1 GCF_003025595.1 Photobacterium ganghwense | reverse complement strand
AAAATATATTATATATATTGGAAGCAAGGTTCTTGCGAACCCAGCTTCCAATCAAGATTAAGACTCCGCGACTTCTCTTCAAACTACCTGCGGAATTGAAAACTCTTCGTGAAAGTAAGGTTCGTTAGAACCTTACCTTTCACATAAATCTCTTCAAAAACCGCGCTTCCATAATATTTATATTATTAAAAATAATAAGCTGCGGCTTACTCATAATCTTAACAATACCGCGCCTTGCTGATAATATCGCCTCGTTTGGTAAGTAATGGGTTACTTATGGTGGAGAAGAAAAGGATTTTAACGCCGTCGGAATGGATTGAGCTTGAGGTTATGTGGGCTTCGGGCGAATACACGCTTGCGGCGCTGTCAGAGAAGTCGGGGATGCGTCCAGAAACGCTTTCAAGACGATTTAAGGCTCGTGGGGTAGAGAAGGGTAGCGCTGCCACTGCGGATGCTGTCAGAGAGGCTGTGAAAGAGAAAATGATCGACAAGTCCGTGGAACGGGCAAACTTGATCGCCTCTCGTCAGGAGTCATACGACAAGTGGGCTTACAACCTTGGCGCGCTTGTGATGAAGGAAGTTGCCGAAGGTGCAAGATCGCACGGAGGCATAGGTTCAGCCGAAGAATCAATTAAGGCACTGCAACGAGCGTCGGCTGCCTTAGCCAAGTGCTATGAGGTTTCCCACAAGGCACTTCGCATGGATGACAGAGACGTTCGCGACGACGAATTGCCTGAGCTGATGTTCGCCGAGCTGACTCAAGAACAGGTGCTTGAGCTTCGCAAGGCCCAAACTGGCGATGCCGAAGACATTGTTGACCTGGATGAGCTGGAAGCAGAACTTGCCGAGGAAATTGCGTCAGAGCGGGAAGAGCTTGAGCGAGAGGAGGCTGAGTCGGAGGCTGTTACCTAATGGGTATTTCAGTCGGCAATATCATTCAGCTTCATGCGGGGCAGATGAAGGTCTTCAAATCTCGCGCCCGTTTCAAGGTGGTTTGCGCCGGTCGTCGTTGGGGCAAGTCGATGCTGTCCATCTCGCTGATCACCAAGTATGCGATGAAGGCGCGGAGACAGCGGGTTTGGTATATCGCACCGACCTATCAGATGGCAAGGCAAATCCTGTGGGATGAGCTAAAGCAGACCATCAATGACCGGTATGTGCTAAAGACCAACGACACAACCATGACCATGATCCTAAAGAACGGATCAGAGATTGCGTTAAAGGGGGCGGATAAGCCCGATACGCTCCGTGGTGTGGCCTTGCACTTCGTCGTTCTTGATGAGTTTCAGGATATGAAGCCTGAGACGTGGACTAAGGTAATTCGCCCAACGCTATCGTCCACACGCGGTGGTGCATTGATCATCGGGACACCTAAAGGTTTCTCAGCGTTCTATGACCTTTGGAAAATGGGTCAAGATCCGGAAATGGTTCGTCGCGGCCAATGGGAAAGCTGGCAATACACAACGGCAATGTCCCCATTCGTTCCAGAGGACGAAATCGAGGCGGCGAGAGCTGACCTAGATCCGAAGTCATTCATGCAGGAATACGAGGCGTCGTTCACGACGATGTCCGGTCGGGTTTATTACCCGTTTGAGCGTGAAACCCACGTTAAACCATGCCCGTTCAATCCTAAATTACCAATCTGGGTGGGACAGGACTTCAACATCGACCCGATGAGTGCAGTGGTCTTACAGCCTCAGCCAAATGGGGAAATTTGGGTTGTTGATGAAATCGTTCTGCATTCGTCCAACACCGAAGAGGCTTGTGACGAATTGGAGCGTAAGTTTTGGCGCTGGAAGCAGCAGATTACGGTTTATCCCGACCCTGCAGGCGCACACCGACAACATGCTCGCGGTGAGTCGGACTTGGATATTTTCAGGGAAAAGGGGTTCGTGCGAATTGACCATCCCAAAAAGCACCCTGCGATTGCAGACCGTGTGAATGCCGTCAACCGACTGCTTCGCGCAGCAAACGGCGCGGTTCGACTGTATGTTGACCCGAGCTGCCGGACAACCATCGAGTCGTTTGAGCAAGTGCTTTATAAGCCTGGCACTCGCGATATCGACAAGGCGGCAGGGGTAGAGCACATCACGGATGCTTTGGGCTATCCAATTCACCGTCGTTTCCCTGTGAAGAAACACTCTATTATTGGCGTTTCAAGATAAGTCACCTATGACTTAGCATTAGTAAGAAAAATGGAAATTTCAGACAAGAAAATCATGGAGCTGGTTAGTCGTCGCCATCCACTTTATGAGGCGATGCTTGAGCACTGGCAGTTTTTGGAGTCCACCTACAAAGGCGGTCGTGAGTGGTTCAAGAAGAATATTTTCCGCTACTACAAAGAGGGCGACGCGGAATACAAGGAACGTATTGATCGTGCCTACCGGTTCAACCACACCCGAGAGGTCGTGAACCTTGTTCATAAGTATATCTTCAAGGAAACGGTTACTCGTGCCGAGGACGCCAGCGAAGAGGTTAAGCGCTTTTGGGAGTGTGCGACCCGCGACAAGCTGGATATTGACGATTTTATGCGAACCGTTGATATCTCATCGTCTGTATTCGGTCGTATTTGGGTCGTAGTGGACTCGACCAAGTCAAGTGACATTGTAACGCTGGCAGATGAGAAGAACTCAGATAGCCGCGTTTACGCCTATATCGTTACGCCAATGCAGATGCTTGATTTTGCCTACGACGAGAATGGCGATCTGTCATGGTGTCTGATTGCAGAAACCGGTCGTGATGATGCCGATCCATTCGAATCAACCGGCAAAACGTTCCTACGTTATCGTCTGTGGACAAAGCAGGGCTGGTATCTGTTCCGCGAGTTTCCACAAAAGCACAAAGGGGCGAAAGTCAAACTGGGCTTGGAGAGTGCAGGGACGCACGATTTGAACGTTGTTCCAGTGTTTCCAGTCGATTGCTTCCACTCATCGGAAAACAAGTATGCAGCGACGGGGCTGATTGATGACGTGGCTTATCTTGATCGCTCGGTTGCGAACTACCTGTCCAACTTGGACGCGATTATCCAAGACCAAACCTATTCGCAACTTGCGATTCCGGTCCAAGGGCTATTGCCAGGTGATGATGATCTGCAAAAGGTTTTGGATATGGGAACCAAGCGGGTATTCACGTTCAACGGTGAGGGTGGGGCGAAGCCGTTCTTCATGTCACCAGATCCTAAGCAGGCACAAATCATTATCGACACTATCTCGAAGATCATTAACGAGATCTATCACTCTATCGGTGTGGCCGGAGAACGAACCAAGCAAGATAACGCCGTTGGTATTGATAACTCATCCGGCGTAGCGAAAGCCTTTGATTTCCAGCGCGTCAACTCCCTGCTGGTAAACAAGGCAAGCACATTGGAGCAGGCAGAGCATCGTCTGGCGGCTATCGTTGAGCGCTGGCACGGGAAGTCAGGTGACTCTCAAATGGTGGACTATGTGAGCTATCCGGAGAGCTTTGATATTCGTGGCCTAGCCGATGAATTTGCCGTTGCAGAGCAGATGAAAAACCTTGAAGCGCCTGATGCTGCTCGTCGTGAGCAAATGGCAATGGTGCTGAAAAAAGTATTCCCTCGTCTGCCGAAGGACAAAGAGGCTGAAATTTTTGCCGAATTAGCTGATTTTCCGCCTAAAAATTCTAAAATGGATATTGATAATAAGTCAGTGCTTACTTATACTCGAGCGCAAATGGTTCGAGAGACTGAACCTACTGATGCTCAAGAGACCGAGTAATCAACGAAAAAGGGATTTTTGATATGCCGTTTTACCTACGAAAGCTGATGGCGCAAGGCGGTTACATGAGTGAAGCAACCAACGGCGAGGAAGCTGGTGGTGCTGGTGTAGCCGACAAAGGCCAAGAAGAGCAGAGTCAACAAGACCAACAAGGTCAGCAAGATGTTGAAGATGTTGATTCTATGAAAGCGCGTCTAGCAACACTGGAACAAGAGAACGCTTCCCTGTTGAAAGATGCAATGAAGAAGAAAGAGAAGTTGAAGGCATTCGGTGACGTAACGCCTGAGAAAGTGCAACAACTTCTTGCGGTTGAACAAGAGCGCTTAGCCCGTGAGCAAGAAGAAGAGACTCGCCGCCTTGAAGAGAAAGGCCAGTGGGATGCTCTGAAATCGCAAATGGTTGAGCAGCATGAAACCGAACTACAAGGGCTTCGCGGCCAAGTAGAGCAGGCCAATAACGAAAAGGCAGCGCTACATAAGCAAATCATCGAGCTAACAGTCGGTCAGTCGTTTAGCAATTCTTCATTCCTGCGCGAGAAAACCGTTCTTCCAGCGACGAAGGCACGAGTGCTTTACGGCAGTCATTTCGAAGTTAACGAGCAGGGGCAGGTGATTGGCTACAACAAGCCAGCCGGTTGCGCAGATCGCGCACCTCTTGTTGACGCACAGGGCGAACCTGTTGGCTTCGAGGATGCAATTAGCCGAATCATCGCAGCCGATACAGACGCCGATCATATTCTTCGCTCTAGCCAAAAGGCAGGGGCAAATTCGATGACTGATTTCGGTATTAAGCCTGGTCAGGAATCGCAGGCAAAAACCATTGAGCAAAAGCTCTCTTCGGGTCTAGCCAAATTGATGAAGTAGTTGGGTGAGGCAAGGAGCCTCCCTTTGATTGTCTAAAGGAATAGATAATGCCTCTATTAATCGACGAAGCTAAAAAGCTATCAAACAACGAACTTGAGCAGGGAATCATTGAAACGATCATCGATCGTGAAGAGCTATTCGCTGTTCTGCCGTTCATGAAAGTGAACTCTAAAGCCTACCTTTACAACCGCGAAAAAGAGCTAAGCGAAGCATCTTTCCTAGATCCAAACGACGCTGTTCCAGAAGGCGCGGCTAAGTTCTCCGAGCATGTTGCGAAGCTACGCATCATCGCGGGTGACGTGGATGTAGACAAGTTCATTCAAACTACTATGTCTGACACTAGCGATCAGCTTGCGACCCAAGTTCGCCTGAAAGTTAAAGGTCTGGCTCGTTCGTTCAAGCGCGCTCTGGTTCTTGGTGACGAAACCTCTAACAGCAAGTCTTTCGATGGCCTTGGCCGTTTGACTGCAAGCGATCAGATCATCGACGCGGCTGGCGCTGCAATGAACTGGTCAATGCTGGATGAAGTGGTTGATGCGGTTAACGCGCTGGGCTGTGACGCAATCATGATGCGTTCTGAACACAAACGCGCTTACCTGCAACTGCTGCGCACAGTAGGCGGTCTGCAACCATCAGAAGTGATGCTGCCACAGTTCGGCAAAGTTATGCTGACCCACAACGGTGTGCCAATCATCGTGAACGACTTCCTGCCTGTTACTGACGGCGAGGGCACTAAGAAAGCACCAATCTACGCTCTTCACCTGAGCGAAGAAAACGGTGTAACTGGCCTGTATGGCGGGGACAACGCTGGTATCGTTGTTGAGTCTATCGGCACAGTTCAAAACAAAGATGCGGTTCGCACCCGCGTTAAGTGGTATTGCGGTCTGGCTAACAAGCACGACTACGCTATCGCTCGTATCGACAACGTAAAATTTTAATTGCTAGATAAGTCACTCGTGACTTATCTGTGTTGATTTGAAGTTGTCAGGGCGGTTCGAAAGAGCCGCCCGTATTTACAAAGAGGGTAGATATGCAAAATAAGAAAGTGCATGTGATCATCAAGTCAGAGACATTCTCAAACTTCACCGGCGTTATGGTTGGTGCCTATTTTGAGAACGGCAAGACTGTTGAGCCGATCCCTTATCGTGACGCTCAAACCCTCGGCGCAATCATGGAAGTTGAGACTGACGAGGGGCAAAACCCGAATCCTGCCGAGACGATGTGGCGTGGATACAACACCACTGACGCCGATCAGGCGAAGAAGGTAATTCAGTCAGCCGAACCGGTTGAGAAGCGCATTGGCAAGAAAGCCAAGGTTGAGCAGCCTAAACAGGCACTACCAACGTTTACACGCGATGAGCTAGAGGCAATTGCGGACAAGTCTGGTATTGCAGGGCTTCGTAAGGTTGGAGAGACCTTCGGTATCAAAGCTCGCTCTATCGAAGAGCTGATCGAAGAAATTCTTGCCGCTCAGGAGGCATGAAATGTCTGAACTGGCAACTCATATCGCAGGCAGCAGTGTAACGATTCGGTTTGATGCTCCAAACCTTGACGGGAAAATCACTGCGTCATACCGCGTTCAGGATCATCACGGCATGTTGTTGACCGACGAACTGCCGATTGATGTCTACAGCGACGATGAGTTTGTGGAAATCGTCATTGATGACGAACTAAATAGACTCGACGGCTTTCAGCGTAAGGCGCTGCGCATCATTCACCTAACGATGGAGAACGATGATGGCGATGTTGCTCAGCAGGAACGCCGGTATGCAATTATTGCCAGTGCAGATCTTTTTGTCCCTCAAGAGACACTGATTACGGTAGCCGAAGCAGAACTTCACCTGCTGGATGTGCCGAACGTGAGCAAGTTTCTTGGCGCAAGCCAAGGTGAGAAGCGCAAAGCCATTATTGAGGCGTCACGCCGGATTTCCGCCATGCGATTTAATCCAGCGGTTGTGTATGAGCGCTCAGGTTGTTTTGCCGACTTTCCATCGTTCGACAAAGGCATTGACCTAACCAGGCTAAGCGCAGGTGAATACATGGATCTGCCAGCCCGTTTCCTTGAAGACATTGCCGTTGCAGTGATTTATGAGGCTGACGATGTGCTTGGTGGTGATCCCATTGACTTGGCGAGGCGCAGCGGTCTTGTTTCAGAGCGTGTAGGGGAAACCTCGCTGACTTATCAGCAAGGGCGACCTGCTCAGGAAATCGTGGGCGCAAGAGCCTTTCGAGTGCTGGGCAAATACACAACTCGCTCATATCGAATTGGGCGAGGTTAACGATGAAGGCCACGGTCACTGTTTTTAAAAAAACGGAAGTCCGGATGCGTGGGCTTTATGGCGAGCAAAACCATGAACCTGCCTTTGACTGTGAAGTGCTGGTCATTCGTGACATTCGCTCGACTTCCTCAACCAAGGGAACGCTTACGGAAACGTCCTACGGAAGAGGGTTACAGCAAAAACACGATGTTCGACTTCTGTTCCCCGAAGATACGGAAATTGAGCTAGACGACCGTGTGGACTTTCGGGGCCGTAGACTCCGGATTGTTTCACTGGAAGTCATGCTGGGTTTGCGAGGGAGAGCGGGGCACATTGCTGCGGAGCTAGAGCCTTGGGTTTGACATTTTCCGCCAGCAAAGCGCGGCAGAGGCTTACCAACGCTGAGAACGGTTTTAAGCGAGTGACGTTACAGACGGCGAGAAAGGTTGCCGAAGATGGCGCACGAATGATGGCTGCGATGGTTCCAAGGGATACAGGTTCATTGGAAGAGTCCATTGAAGGGGCGGTTGAGAAGACTAAGGACGGTCTGATCATGCGAATTGGGGTTAGAGAGGGAGCTGTTAACAGCAAAACTCAGCGACCTGTCGATAAATACGCACCGGCGATGAACAAGGGCGGATACAAACTTGGCATTCGCTCTATCGAAAAGCAGTCAGCCTCTCAGTTCAAAATTGGCTCTGGCTATGTAGGTCGTTCTCGGGAGTGGTTACGCCGTCACTGGATGGACAAGCTACGAAATGACCTGAGCAAAGCAGGGTTGAAGGGACGCTGGCGATGATTTTGGAAAGCTATGCGCATTACCTCGATTACATTGGCGTAGGTGTAATTGGAGAAACACTTTTTGCCTATGAAATGCCGTCCGATGTGGTGTCAGGCATTTTGCTCGCAGTACCATACGGCGGCTTCAAAATCGACCATGAGCTAAAAGGCTATTACAAGGATGTTCTGAGGCTTGTGGTGCATTCCGACTCGATAGCTGACGGCGTGAGCTTAGTCGAGCAGATTTTCGAGTATGCAGGTGCGGAGAACGTCACCTCGGGGAATGTGCATTTTAACTACGTCAGACCCATTACCTATCCTGAACCGCACCGTCAGGACGAAATAGGGCGGTATGAGTTCGTGATGGTAATGGAATTTTCATGCGTGAAACTCTAACAAAGGGAATTGCTATGTCATCAGGAGTTGAAAACATCAAATTGGGCGCATGTGATGTGACATTCGGTGATGTTTCACTTGGTCTAACCAAAGGTGGTGTAGAGGTTGAGGTTACAACTGACACTCACGAAGTGAAGGTTGACCAGTTCGGTGAGACTACCGTTTCCGAGCGCATCATGGGTCGTAACATCAAGGTCAAAGTGCCGATGGTGGAAACGGACATTGCGAAGATCACTGCGGTAATGCCTGGCTCAACGATTGATTCGGGTCAGAAGACACTGACCGTTAAGGTTGGCGAGGGTATTGACCTAGTGAAGCTGGCGCAGGCGCTTGTGCTGACTCCGCGCAACAAAGACGACTACTCGGTAACGATTCCTCGCGCTGCTACGGCTGGCTCTATGAGCTTTGCCTACAAGCACAACGAAGAGCGTGTATTCGAGCTTGAGTTTACTGCCTATCCAGACTCAACCGGCCATCTAATGACTGTTGGCGGCAGTGCCGCAGAGGCGCTAGTCAAACAGTCTACTGCTAAAACTGATAAATAAGTCACCTATGACTTACTAGGGGCTGAAATGCCCCTATTTTTGGAGACGAGAGAATGACAAAGCTGTTGAATCTAGACGAAATCGCCCCTGCAACAAAAGAAGTCCTGCTGGGCGGCGTGAAGCATAAAGTAAACCCGCTTTCATTCGGTGCATTTGTGGCGATGCAAAAGCTGATGCAGAAGAAGAATGCAACGATGCAAGAACAGCTTGATACCTACATTCAAGTTGTCTTGTCTGTGGTGCCGACAATCACCCGCGAAAAACTGGAAAGCATGACTTTCGAACAGATCATTGCCCTAGTGAATTTCGTTTCCGAGGATGCGGAAGCTGAAAATCAAGAGGGTGCCGAATCTCAATCCGAGGGAAAGGAATAACTCGGAATGAGAGCGGTGAGGTTGTGGCGATTGACTTGGGTTTCTACTTTTCCCGCCTGATTCATCACTACAACCTTTCCTATAGCGAAGTGCTGGCTCTTCCCATTCGAACCTTTTGGATGATGAGCCGGAACGTAGACCGCCACAGAGCGGAAATGGACATCAGCCAACTAAGGCTTCTGCGGGCTTCGCAAACCAGTGAAGAACACCTCAAGGACTTCGCGGAATCTCTTACCGAGCAGTTATCCAGTCCAATTGAGATTAAACGCTCATTAGAGGATGCCGAGCCTGATGCAGATGCCATTGATAGGCTGAAATCACTGCTAGGGAATGCGATAAGTGAGCGATAATCTACACTTCGAGTTCACCGCGAGTGATCGCGGTGCTCAACAGGCTTTCAAAAATCTGAAAGACCGTCTTAAAAAGCTAGACGCTACCGCAAAAAAGACTAACCACACCTTGTCCGGCATCGACGTTAAGATGCAGCAGCTAGTTGATGCTATGGTCAAGGTGGAAGCACCAGTCAACCGAACCTCATCTGCCTTAGCCAAATTAGAACGTCGCTTCAATGGCGTCGGTCGAAGTGCATTTGAAGGTGTGATGGTTCTGGGAATGCTTGAAGGGGCAATGTCCTCTTTGCAGCATGTATTTTGGACGTGGCAGGACGCGATCTTACGGGCAACCGATGATATTGAACGTCTGACACTGACAATGCGCGGTCTGGCTACCACTGGTGATGTTGTCAAAGAGTCGGTTCGGGACGTTAATTACGTTCTCGAAATGACAAAATCAGCGCCATTCAAAATTGATGCCCTTCGAAACTCATTCGTTAAGTTCAAATCCGGCGGAATCGACCCAACAAACGGCTCTCTTAAAGCGCTTGTTGACGGTGTTGCGGCGTTTGGTGGTTCTGACCTGGAGCTTGAACGTGCAGCCGTGGCTATCCAGCAAATGGCGGGTAAAGGCGTAATCTCGATGGAAGAGTTGCGTCAGCAATTGGGTGAATCGGTTCCGGCGGCAATGAAGCTGATGGCTCGCTCAATGGGTGTGTCAGTCGGTCAGTTGGTTAAGCAAATCGAAACCGGCACCGTTGCGGCATTGCCTGCAATTAAAGGTCTTCTTGCTGAGTTTGAACTGGCCTTTGGTGGTTCGGCTGAGAAGATGATGAAGACCTATTCAGGTCAAATGTCGAAGCTGGCCGCAAACTTGAAGCTGTTGGGGCGCGAGATTGGTGAAGGTTCCGGAGACAAAGAGGGCAACCTACCTTCCTACTATGACGCCGTAACGCATTCCGTTTTAGAGCTTAATGCCGCTCTGGAAACCAAAGCATTCAGGGAGTGGGCGCAGGAGTTCGGCACTTGGCTTGCTCAGATGGTCGTGAAGATGACCGAGCTGATGAAGGTCATGTATGAGAACCGTGACGCAATCTCGGCTGTCGCGACGACAATCGGCTATTTGATTGGCGGTAAGCTGATTCTTGGTATCGGCAAACTGCTTGTTGCGCCATTTGTGAAGCTACTGAGTGTGCTGTCGAAGGCAGGCAAGGGCGTAGAGTCGTTTGCAGACAAGTTCAAAAACTTCAACAAGGTATCCGCCGATGGTGGCGCTTTGACGAAGGTGATGGAGAAGCTAAGTTCTGTCGGCAAGCGTGTGACTGCGGTATTCGGTAATTTCCGCAAGGGCATGGTTGGCGTTCGTGCTCTGTTTACAACCCTGAGAACGGGCATTGCGGCTGTTCAACCTCATTTTGCTGCGTTGGCTACCGCAGTTTGGATGGCCTATGAGGCATTGTCTGCGCTTTACGGCATTTGGGATAAGTCTACATTGGCTGATCGATCGATTGAGTGGGCGGCGGAGTTGAAAGCCGATCCGAAGCAGGCCAACGAATCTACCATCAAGGACGTAGAGGCACGTCTTGAGAGGCTGGGCGCGCTATCCAAGGAAGCCACCGATGAAGAGCTTGAGCGCATTAAGCTGGCTCAGAAAGAGCTTCAAGAGGCGCTGGATAAGTCTGCATCTTACGTTTACGAGTCTTCCATTTCAAAAGAGCTGGCGCAGGAGCGAGCCAAAATTGCCGAGGAAATGGAGGCCGTTCGAACAACCTACAACCAAGAATCAGACAAGCTGGCGAAAGCCTACGAGGAAATCATTAACTCGAAAATGCTTGTGTCTGAGAAAGAGGCGGCGCTTGCCAAAAACCGAGCTGAACAGCGCAGTCTAGCTCGTGGTGTAGTGCAGAAAGAAATGGCACTGCTGCAAAGGGAAATCGACGCCAGCTCAGAACGACTGAGCTATCTGTCAAACCCTGACGTTACAGCCAAGGAAAGAGCGGAGATCGAGAAGCGCATTGAGCAGATGAACCAATATCAGTCTCAGTATGAGGGGCTGATGAAGTCACTGGCCGATGTGGATAAGCGTTACTCCGGTGAAGTTGGCAAGATCTTGTCTGACTCTGGACGTGCAGCGCTTGATAAGACGACCGGCAAGATGAAGACCTACCTGAAAACCCTACAGGTGCAGTTTGCCCGAATGGACGGACGCGAAACCGGTAGCGGTGCTTTCTTGGGTGCGGCACTGGAACGAATCCAGCAGTTTAGGGAAGAGCTTGGCGAGATTGCCAAGGAACCGGCGTTTGAGAAGCTGGCTCAAGATATCCGAGGCGTAGCCCGTGCGATGGATAACCTTGAGAGACGACAGGCGACTGCGGAGAAAGCTGGAAAGCTGTCGAAATCTGCCGATTCTTGGATGCGTTCAGACATGGACGTGCAGGGACCGACAAAGCTGGACGAGTTCAATACTCAGTTTGACCTTACCAAACAGAAGTATGAAGAGATTCTGGCCTTGGCGAATAGTCCGAATGGCGGCTTGATTCCGAAAGAGCAGGTTGATAATGCCAAGACAATGCTTCAATACATGGAAGCGAACAAGCAGGCCATTCAAGACCAGATTGTTCTTTCTGACAATATCACGCCTTTCCTGAATAACATCGACAATCGCCTGAAAAAGCGTGGCGACTATAAGAACGAGGCATCCCGTAGCGCTCGTCTGGCTGCCTTTGACGAAATCGTTGTTGCCGAGAACCAAGCGCTAGACAAGCTCTATCTCGATGACAAATTGAGTTGGGAGGCTTATCAGGGCGAGAAAACTCGGATTGCTGCGGCAGCCTCTCATGAGCGCCAAAAGCTAACCGAAGGGGCTTTTGCGAAGCTGGCGGTTCAGTATCAGGACTTTGGCGAGCAGCTTGAAAACGTCATGGCAGGTGCTCTTGAAGGAATTGTAGATGCAACAACCTCCTTCATGATGACCGGCGAAGATCAGTGGCGCAACTTTGCGGAAAAGGTTATTCAGCAAATCCTGCGCATTGCCCTGATGAAAACGGTGATTTCACCGCTGACAGACGGGATTAGCAACTGGTTCACATCGCTGCAAGGCGGCGGGGCTACGGCGGGTGTGCAAGCGGCTTCGGATGTGGCGGCTTCATCTGTTGGCTCAATGGCTGGCGGTGCGATTGCTTCAGTCGGGGGTAACTTGGCAATGGCTGGCCGCAGTATTGCACCTCAGATGGTTACGGCAATGCCTCGGCAAGCCTCTATGACGCGCTCAGCACCAGCAACCGCCTCAATGGGTGGAGCCGTAGAGTTCAATCTGATTAACCAGTCAGGAGAGCAGATGAGCGCCCGTGAAACCGGCCGCCGTTTTGATGGCAAGAAGATGATTCTTGATGTTGTGTTGGAAGCCGTGAATAAGCCTGGTTCATTCAGGGACGGTATGAAGGGAGCACTTAGCTAATGAGAAGCTATGCGTTAATGCCTAATTTCGGGCGAATCTCAACGTCTACGGGGGAGGATTCAAGCAAGCATAAGGTTGAGCTTGAAGACCAAGCCATTCGGGTAGATTCGGATAATGGGTATGTCTTCACGCGCCCCCGTCATACACGAAAGGCACGTAAGTCATTTGAGACCGGCTTTACCGACTTATCTGAGACAAACAGGAAAGAGCTGGTTAAGTTCTATGAGGCTCGCATGGGCGGCGTAGAGCCATTTTTCTACAAAAATCCAGTAAGCGGTGACTTACATTTGGTTCGCTTTGCTGATAAATTACTGTTCAGTTACAAGGGCATTGGTGGTGTTCACCTTTGGGATGTCCTGATTAAACTGACTGAGGTTTAGAGATAGATGCGACACCTAAATGTTGCATCCGTTATCGACAAATCCAAACTTGCATCAAAAGAGGCATTCGTGCCTCTTTTTACTGTTCGGATGGATGTTAACGGAGAGCTGACCTCAATCTACATTGCTCGATGGATTGAGGATATTGAATATAAGGGCAATACCTACTTGGCCGCGAACTTCGACTTTGAGTTTCAGCAGTCAGAGGGAGAAATGACAACTGCTTCCATCACCGGGCATGACTCTACGGGACAAATCCAGCGCCTTATCGAGTCATCAAGAGGGGCGGCTGGCTCTGAGGTTCAGATCGACATTGTGAATACAATGACACTCGATAGAGAGCCGGAGTTTACGGAAGTTCTATCCATTTCAGATACGAGCGTTAAGGGCGGAGACATTTCCTTTAAGTTGGAAATGCCTGATTACCTGCGAGTTCGGTATCCAAGACGCATTGCCTACCGAGAATACTGCTCTTGGTTTTTCAAAGATGAACGCTGCGGCTATAAAGGCTCAGCGCAGACTTGTGACTACAGCCTGAATGGCCGAAATGGCTGTATAGCCAAGGGTAACTCGGCGAATTTTGGCGGTTTTCCGTCTATTTTTAGCTAAAGGATTAGTAAGCGGTGACTGAGTTGTATTTTGGCGATTTGCTAACAAAGCCCTATCTGAGAGGTGCGAGAGGCGAAAACGGTTATTACGACTGTTACGGGCTGCTGATGGAGCTTTATCGACGAATGGGGGTTGAGGCTCCCAATTACAAAACGCCCGAAACGCCACGGCAAATGGCAAGTTCTGCCGCCGTTTGGAAACAGAGCTGGGAACCGGTGCTGAGTAAAGCCGGATACCCGACCATCAAAAGCTGCGATCCGACAGACAGCAATACCTACGCGCTCGTTCCTTACAGCACATTGCTGCTGAGGGTGGCGGGTGAGGACTGCCATACCGCCATGTTGCTGCCAAAGATGCAATTCATTCACACGTGGCAAGGCTCAGGGATGGTTGTTGTAGACCGTCTGCTGAGTCCTGTTTGGAGAAACAAGGTTGTTGGAGTTTATCAACCATGCAGCACAACATAATCCCTAGTGTGGATTTGAGCGCGAGTTGCAGTGACGATTTGCATTTGCAGATCCTCTACTCGCCGTTCGATCTCAGCAAGAGAGATTACGCGAACATCGTTTACCAAGAGGGGGCTGCTCTGTCTCATTATCTAGAGGGTCTGCCTCGGGATGACGCATTCGCTGTCTTCCTTGGCGGTCAGGAAATGGCAGAGAGCGTCTGGGATTGAGGTTATTCCAGGCAAAGGCGAACACATCGTCCTTATTCAGAATGTGTTTGGTGGTGGCGGCGATAACAAGGGCATTTTACGTTCAGTTGCCCTGATTGCTGTTGCCGCCTTTTCGGCGTGGGCTACTGGCGGCATTAGTAGCACGTTCATGAAAGGCTTGGCTGCAGCCGCCATCAATACCGCTGGCGCACTGCTGATCAACGCGCTTATCCCAATGCCAACGCAGGCATCCGCCTCCGAAGAGCAAAGCTCAACTTACAGTTTGGGCGCGCCGTCAATGAATACGCGAGAAGGCTCTCCGATTCCTGTCCTGTATGGCGAACATTGGACGGGCGGTTTGCTAATCGGCATGGATAAGGGACTGTCCGACGAGGACGAAGTTCTGACTATGCTGGTCGCGCTATCAGAGGGTGAAATCAGCGAAGTCAAAGAGGTGCTGGTAAACGATCAGCCAATTGAGAGCTATCAGTCTACAAGCTGGTCTTACAAGCGCGGGGCGCTGAATGAGCCAGTTTCCTCCGAGTATGCTGGGTCTATTCGTCGCCACATTGAGGTTGGTCGAGCATTTAATCAGGAAATGGGGGTTGTTGAGCTTCCGGCAGGCACTAACGCAGCCGAGCTTCAAATCTCTTTCCCATACGGCTTGATTCACCGAGACGACGACTCAAACAAGAAGTGGGACCGAGAGGTTGAAATCCGCACGGCATACAGAATTAAGGGCGGCACTTGGACATATGCAGGTGATTCCGGCAAGGAGCTGGCTTTTAACACTGACCTCACTGATACGAAAAACCACCTTGTGAAGTTCTCGTTCAAGCTGTCGGCGACCGATAGTTACAACGCAACGCTTATGATTGAGCGCAAGAAGTCGAGCGAAAGTGATTGGGTCAGGGTTATTTCAAATCCCCTTACAGGCATTGTAACGGGGGTAAGAGAGCTTTCGGTTGAGCTTGAGCAGCATGAATCGACTAATGCCCGTTACTACTATCGCTACCAGATTGAAGGGAAAGGCGTCACGGTCAAGTCGGCAAAGGCGATGCAGGCACTATCGCAGTCGAACATCATTAAAGACTGCACCTCAAACCCTAAGCGGGTCATCGTCAAGATGAACCTTAACTCGCAGGCTCATGATACCGTCTATGAACTCGGCTTCTTCCGTATTACGGCGGAATCGGAGTCAGACTACATCATGGATGAGTGCTGGCTGAATGCCGTTGAGGCAGTTCAGTATTCGACGGTTGCTCACCGAGGGACAGCCGTTCTTCGAGCCACCATCAAGGCAACAGACCAGCTAAACGGGACACCGGATGTTGTCAGCCTTGTTCGTGGTCGCAAGGTGAAGACCTATGACCGCCGAGGCAATCAGACTGGCTACATCTGGAGTGACAACCCTGCTTGGATTTCATTGGACATTGCCATTGAGTTCGGCTCCGTTCCTAAGCGACATATCGACTTTGACCGGTTCGTTGATTGGGCGGCGTATTGCAACTCCAACAAGCTAAAATTCAACGGCGTATTCGACTCCATGACGAGTGTATGGGATGCGCTACAGATCGTGACACGCTGCGGTCTGGCGAAGATTAGCCCTGTGGGTTCCCAGCTAAGTCTGATCATCTACGAGCCTCGCAATCCGGTGATGGTGTTTGGCTCGTCAAACATGCTTGCAGATACGTTGTCGGTGTCATGGTCGAGCAGCAAAGACCGTGCAAACGTGTTTGAGGCTGAATACTACGACATTGAGAACAAGAACGCGGCTTCCTTCGTGAAGATCGTCGAGCATGACGAAATTGCCAAGGGTGCGCCAATTCGCGAGAACAAGGTTTCATTGCCTGGTGTGACCAACAAAGAGCAGGCGGAGAAAATTCTTGGCGTATTCAGAGCCAATAACAAATACATCAGTGTGAGTTGCACGTTCGACGCTTACCTTGATGCCATTGCATGTTCCCTTGGCGATGTGGTGTTGGTTCAGAGCGACCATATTGATTGGGGGCGCTCATGCCGGACGTTGACCGGACAGGCGAAGAGCGGTGTGGTTCAGGTGGATTTGTCCGAGGCTGACATTGCAGAGTTTGGCTCTCAGGTCATGGTTCACTACCCAACGTTCAAGCTGGGGACAGCAAAAGTTGCGGCAATTGATGCGGCTAATAAGAAAGTTACTCTGGATGCTGCTGTTAGTCGTGACGTTGCTGCTATCGGCTTTGGTTCTCTGAATGAGCGTCTGATTGGCAGTGACGGCAAGGCGGTGTATCTCGACCGGATTCCGGCTGGTTTGGCGGTAGGTAGTGCCGTTGATTTGATTAAGTTCGATCATCTGTTTACCTCGAACATCATGAAAACCGAGCCTGAAAAGGGGTTGCTGCACCTCTATACGGAATTGCCTGCTGATATTTTGCCTCAGAGCATGATTCACATCGGCAAGTCGTCGCGAGTGGCTAAGCCTTTCGTGGTTACGGCTATTTCCGGCGATGGCGATTTCAAGCGAACTCTGTCTTGCGTTGAATATAACGAGTCTATCTTCAACCTGAGCGGTGAGTATGAATATGTGCCTCCGATGAATCCAAATGAGCCACCTGCACCAGTGCGAAACCTCGGCATCGTTGAGGAGATTTACAAGTCGGGCATGACTGTGATGACTCGGGCTTATATTTCGTGGGAGCGTCCATTGACCGGCAGCTATGCGTCCGTCCGTCTTGGTATTTCGCTTAACGGTCAGAGCACGGAGGTCATTCGCATTCCAACCGGCACGATGAGCTATGTTGTCGAAAACCTTCAAAACGGCGACTCACTGACGGTAACGGCAAACACCTTGGATATGACCGGACAGGTTTGCCCGATCTCAGAGGTGGTGACGCATACGGTTCTTGGCACATCAGTAGCGCCAAAAGCTGTAGAGGGCTTCAAAGCTGGACGCTCATTTGCAGGTATTACCTTGTCTTGGGCTTCCAACAGAGAGGCGGATGTTGTTGGTTATCAGATTCGACAGGGAAGCACTTGGGGATCATCAACAATTGTCGTTGAACGTCTGGATACCACTTCAACGGTTATCGACACCAAGGAGGCGGGTAGCTTTACCTTCTTGATAAAGGCGATTGACGTTGAGGGCAACATGTCTGAGTCGGCGTCTTCGACTCGCATTGAGATTAAGGGGCCAGATCCCGTAACTGGTCTAACTGCTATCCAGAACGACCGAGTGGTTATCCTGCGCTGGGATAAGCATCCAAGCCCTGATGTAACGAGTTACACCATTCGCCGTGGTCAGAGCTGGGCTATGTCAGAGCACTTGGCGGATGTATCGGGTAACTCATACTCAATCGACTCTGACTCCATTGAGGCAGAAGACTACTTTTGGGTAAAAGCGATTGACCGGTTCGGCATTCCATCGGCATCGGCTTCATTTGCCGCTGTGGCTCGGAATGACCTGGAGGATTACAACGTTATCCATACCGTTAACTTCGGGGCGGCAGGCTGGGATGGCGTTAAGGTAAACATGCTGGTTGATAAGGTCAACTCACTCGTTGGTGTTTCCGGCCAGAGCTACCTTGAATACCGCGAAACTGAGCAGACACACTCAGCCCGAGCTTCCCGATTGATCGTTCGAGACTTCCCATTCTCCGTAGCAGAGGATGACGACCGGAACTGGGCGAGCCTTGGTGAAATTTCATGGGCTGAGGCAGAGACAATGTTCTGGATTCCATCTGGTGTGGATGATAGCCACCGATTCGAGCGGTATATCTCGACCAAGATGCGTGGACGAGATGCAAGTCTGTTCGAGGGTTATGATTGTCACACTGTAACGTCAGTCAAGAAGGGCTATAACGAGTCCGTGCCTACATTGAGCGAAACGACTCTGACAGCCGGAACCATCGTTCGCGGCGCAATGCAGGCGGTGGGTATGTATATGACAAGTGCTGGCTACGCGAGATTCCCGTTAAAAGGCATGGCAGGTATGGAGTCTCAACTGGTTTTCTCGATTGGTGCGGTTCGCAGTGGACTGATCGGCAAGTTCTTGGTTGAGGGTTCTGCGGGTAGCTTGTTGATTAACATTGAGGATATTGGCCGAGAGTTCCATATCGGGGTCCAGGGCGGCTCTACGCTGATTCTTGCTAAGCCTTTGGACTCAAGCAACGTAGTTAACCGAGTAATTAACCTGATGGTTCGCCAGCGCTCGGAAGAGGTGGTGGTTAGCGCGTCCGTTCATGGTGGTAAATGCGCAGAGACAACCGCCATCATTCGAAACTTGGGTGCAATCCAGCACTTGAAGATCACCGAGGCTATTTCCGAGTCAGGAACGACTCCGGCTTTGTGCCTGAGAAGCCTGCGTTTGGAGAAGGCCATTGAGATTAGCGGAAGGGAGCAGCTTGCCGCCTTCCACGCTAAAACGCCTCGTTTGTGTGGGTGGACGCGCTACGAGAGGTTTACTGCGGGATTCTACGATTCGGATGAGGTGGACATTGTCTATCGGGTCTGGACGGACTCAACCTCAATGTTACCTGGCATTTCCTCATCAGTTCTGATTGTGGACGTGCCGGATGTAATCGACCGTGGTTATGTGGAGGTGACTGAGCCTGACAACATGCAGGTGAAGTTCAATCGGAAATTCACTGTCCCACCGCGTGTGGTTCCGCAGTTCACCGGCTCTACAGGAGCGGATGTGGTGGTTGGGGCAACGGTCTACGCCTCAAACATCACGACTGATGGCTTCTATGTGTCTATCTATGACTCTATGGGCAGCCTGACAACGGGACGAGTTAACTGGAATGCTTCTGGCTACTAAGGTAGCCAGTTTTTGGGGATGAAACATGCAAAACTATACCGAGATTACTGAAAACACCAACCTTCGTGCGTCATTGCCGCAGATCTTGAATAACGACAAAACAGCTCTTTCAAACTCATCGGGTATTGCTTGGCCGACAACGCCACCACCTAGCGACGGTCGAACCTGTTACCGCAGTGACCAGAAAAAGCTCTACATGTATGCGGACGGCGGTTGGAAGATGATTATCGACTTCGCCAAAACACCGCTTTCAGTGCAGGATGCGGATGCCAAATATGCGGCGAAGTCCCACAACCATGATTCTGCTTATGCGCGTAAAGCGGTGGACGAGACGTTCGCCAAGTCAGTAACAATCACAACAAACCTGACTGTGGGCGGGATCATCTACAACACCTCCGACATGAAGGCCAAAACAGACATTCGGAAAATCACCGGTGCGCTTGGCAAGGTGAAACAGTTGGGCGGTTACACCTACAAGTTAAAGGCGTCCGGACAAGCCTCTGTAGGTGTCTTGGCTCAGGAGGTAGAGGCGGTTGATAAGCATCTTGTATTCAAGGAGGAAGACAAGCTGGCCGTGAATTACAACGGCTTGGTGGCAGTCCTGATTGAAGCTGTTAATGAACTAGCCCAAAAGGTTGAAAAACTGGAAAAAGGTCATTGATTTTTGGCTAGATAATAAGTAAGTGATGACTTATTATGTTCGGGCTTTTAAGGAGCCTAGACATGGATAAGTCAGATCTTCTCGTCGAGGTTGCGACTAAGACCTCATCCGACCCTGCTATCGAAGCTCCGTCCCTGCTTGTTTCGATAGTAGGGCTGTTTGTTCTTGGATCTATTGCCAAACAACTTCTTTCTGATGAGCCGAAGCTGAACCTGCGCGTTTTATTCGGGGAAATGATCTTGTCTGGTATTGCTGGCGTTGCGATGTATTCACTCGGGCTAATGAGAGAAATGAGCACTCATCAAATCATTTTCTTTGGCGCTTTGGGTGGCATCGGTGGATGGAGAACAGTGTTATGGATAATCAAAATTATCAAGTCAAACAAGAACTGATTCAAAAGCTACTTGCCGTTGCGAACGGCGAGGTTGGCGTTGAAGAAGTTCCTCGCGGCTCTAATGACGGTAAGCGAGTTCGTGAGTATCTAACCTCCGCAGGCATCAATGTCCCAGCCCCTTGGTGTATGGCATTTGTTTATTGGTGTCTTCAACAAGTTGGTGTTACGGGCGTTCCTCGGACTGCTCATTGCGGGACGATGTGGAACAAGGCCAAAGAGAAGCGTGTTTGCTGTGTGAACAACGCTCAGCCTGGTGATGTGTTCATTCAGATTTTCCAGTCCGGCAACGGTCATGCTGGGATTGTTGAGTATGTCGAAGGTGAGTATGTCTACACCATTGAAGGGAATACGAACGACGAAGGCTCACGAGAGGGCTATGAGGTTTGCCGTCGCAAACGTCATGTAAGCACCATGAAGGGCTTTTTGCGTTTTATCTGAATAAATAAGCGGTGACTGATGGAAGCAGGATATCAGAATCTTAGGCTAACAAAAGGTCGCTCGTTCGGATTCGCTGTTACTTACTGTCAGGAGGACGGTGAGCCAGTAAATATCGTTGGCTACAAGGCACTTCTGCAAGTAAGACGACAGCCTACAAGAGACTCAAGACTCGTTCTTGAGTTCTCTACCGATAATGGGCGAATCCAGATTCCAGAGCCAATGAAAGGGGAGCTGCGAATTGGCATTAATCCTCGGGAAACAGAGGACTTGCTAGAGGGTGACTGGCACTACGATCTCATTCTCTATGCGCCAACGCCAAAGGCTATCGAAATGGGTGGCTCAGAGGGAAATATTGGCAGTGAGAAGACGGTTGTGCCTCTGCTTACTGGCCGGTTCAGCGTCAAGGGAATGATTGCTGAGGTTCCGAGAGACCCAGTTGAGCTGCCAGAGCCAGAGCCAGAACCGGAGCCAGAGCTGCCGGATGTGCCAACGACGTTACCGGAGGAATGATTAGATGACTCGTTTAGTCATTCGAAATTTGAACGGTGGAGATACGGAGCAGCCAAGTAAGGAAGTTGGCTCCAAGGTGATTGTGAATCAAGACGCGATGAATGTGGTTGTGACAAAAGACCATGTTCGGGTTATTTCGCAGGGCTTTCAGGGGATTCCCGGCCCTCATCTCATTTCGGGAGCGAACGATATTGATGAAACCAATCGCCAAGACTGCTCACTTCTGCAATTTAACGCAGAAACAGGGAAGTATGAGGCCACCGTGGAAGTGCGTGGCCTAGTTATCAATTGCGGAGCATTTTAAATGTCTACGAACATTATCAAGATCAAACGCTCGAATACCACCAACACGCCTGCAACGCTGGCCGATGGTGAATTGGCGTTCTCGAATCTGAGCGAAATCCTGTTTATCGGTGGCTCAGGTGAGGTTAAAGAGATTGGTGGTGCCGGTGCGTTTATCCGAAAAGATGGTGACGTGCTGAAAGGCGATCTAGTTATCGACGGTAACTTGACCGTAAAGGGCACAACAACTTCTGTTAACTCAAACGAGGTCAACATTGGTGACGCGATTATTCAGTTGAACTCGGATATTGCCACTGACGTTGCGCCAACCGAAAACGCAGGCTTCGAAGTTAAGCGTGGTTCGGCACTGTCAGCGTTTTTTGTGTGGGACGAAGCCGGTGACTACTTCACGGCTCACGTTGGCACGGGCGAGAACAAATCGGCGGCCAGCTTCCGCGACCTACAGGATGTGCATATTCGCGGCTCATTCTCAGGCTATGACCTGGCTATTGATGAACGCGCTGATATCGGTGGTGCTCTGGCGGTCGGCGGCTCTGCCAACATCGTAGGCACGGTTACTGTCGGCAATACACTCACTGCCAACAAAAACCTTATTGTGAAGGCTGGCGCGTCAATTACAGGCAACGTCACTGTAGCCGGCGGCACTTTCACTACTCGCGGCTTCCGTGATATCGCAACCACTCGTCAATTGGATATCGACAATGCTCGAACTCAGGTTGGTAACGACCTGCAAGTTCTTGGCAGTGCGACGGTGAATGAGGCGGCAACCTTTAAATCTGCGGCGACATTTGAAAACTCGCTGACAGTGAAGGGCATTTCTAACCTTGGCGCGCTGGTTATTGAAGGCGGGACTCTGCGCGCTGATGGAACTGGCGCAACCACAGTGACAATCACGCACGTTACCGTGGCTGGCGGTGCTATCAATGGCACAACCATCGGTGCAGGAACCGCATCTACCGGTCGCTTTACGGCGCTGACTGCGACTGGTGCGTTTAACTCTCGCGGTATTACCGACAGCGCAACCGCAAAGCGTCTGACAATCACCAACGACCTGATCACTGTAGCTAACGCTCTGCGAGTTGCTGGCGCAGCGACTTTTGAAAACACGGTAACAATCGTGAAAGATCTGTCGCTGACCGCGAGCGCATTGATTGGTTCGAACCTGACAGTGAACAAACTGGCTACGTTACGAGGTAACGTAACGCTGGGTGCAAACCTGACAGGGGCGGGTGCTTCAACCTCTGCTATTGATGGCTTCACCATTGATGGCGGCACGTTCTGAGACGTTTTTGGGGGCTACTTAGCCCCCGTTTTTGGAAAGTATTATGAGCAACAAAATTATACTAAAGAAAACGTTTGAGGCGGGTAAGGTTCCTCTTCCGGCAGATCTGGAAGTGGGAGAACTAGCCATTAACGCCCGTGATGGTGTCGTGTTTTCAAAGGACGACTCGGGTGAAGTTTTCGTTTTTGGCTCTCGAACTCAGGCTATCAAGTCCATCGCCAGCATTGCTGCGAACGAGGGAACATTAAACATCCCTGGTGAAAATACCTCTGTTGCTATGAAGGGCGGCAAGGGGGTTCGCGTAATTGCAAACCAAAACTCCAAAGAGATTCTGTTTAACCTTGATAACCCAGATGCTTTTACGCTTGAGGGTAAGCGCGCAAGTGCATTTTCTTTGTCAGGCCATAGCCATGATGGTCGCTATGTTGGTTTGCTGAGTTCCAAGCATCAGTGTGTAGGCGGAAAATGGTATCGTCTTTACGAGGGTGCTTCGCGATGCAATGGTCGTTTCACCATTTGCGAGGGGCAGAGTAGCCAGCATGGGTATGTTCGCTTTGAGGCTGGTGTGGCTTACGGGAAAAGCCCTTACATCAATATCCTTGCCTCAAATGGCTACAACAATGGTAACGGGACAATTCGCTTCATCCGTCTTGTGACAAATAAGGCTGATAAGACTTACGGCCCCGTAGCTATTGAGGTCTTCATTGATGCGGATGCGGAAGTTAGCTATTACATGGATAGCGAATATTCCCCGCACAACGCTTGGAACATCAAGAGTGCCGTCGAAGTTCCAGCCGAGCACACTGAGTTTGACGTTGAAGTGTCCGTTGACCTCGACCTAACAACGGGCTTCCACTCGACAGGGGCGATTTTCGAGAATGGTGAGCACGTCTTTTCCAAGCATAACAAGCCGTCTTGGAGTGACATCACCGGCATCCCAAGCACGCTGCCACCTTCCGAGCACAACCACGACACGCGCTACTACCTGAAGTCACAGGTTGATGCGAAGTTTGATGCGATTTTGAACGGGGCAAGCGAAGAGCTGAACAGCTTTAAAGAGCTGGCTGATGCGCTGACTGACAAAGGCGAGGCTATTGCCGCAATTAACGCTCAACTGGCGACAAAGGCAAACAAGGCTGGTGATACGTTTACCGGCGCAATGACCTTCCAAGCAGGAATCAGCGTAGCCGGTAAAGCGAAGTTCGCAATTGGTGAGGGCTTAGAGCTTCTGTCAGATGACACCTATTTCGGTCAACACAACGATGCTCGCGTATTCCGGATGATTGATACGAACGGCACGGGCGGCTCTGTAGATGGCGGTATTCTGTTTGAGTCTTACACGCCTACAGATGATGTTCGAGTTGAATTGCTTCGAATCCGAAACGGTGAGTTCAAGTGGAAGGGCGCAACGATTTGGCACGCCAACAACGACGGTGCAGGCTCAGGCTTGGACGCTGATCTTCTGGATGGGCAGCAGGGTAGCTTCTACCAAAACGCTTCGAACCTGAATGCGGGTGTTGTTAATGCCGCTCGCCTGTCCGGCCATTACGGTATTTCCGTTAACTCGGCCAAAAATGCGGAAATGCTTGGCTCTAAAGCGCCTGAGTATTTTACCAACGCAACGAACCTTTTGTCAGGGATCGTTCCGGCTGCTCGTCTGTCTGGCACTTACGCCATCGCAATCTCGGGTAACGCTGCCACTGCATCAAAATGGGCTGCAAAACGCACTGTATCGCTGACAGGTGACGTTTCTGGCTCAGTGCAGTTGGATGGTAGCGGGGACGTGTCAATCGCGACTACAGTGGCAAATGACAGCCATACGCATGACGGTCGCTATTACACAAAGAGCCAAGTGCCGACATTCGATCAAGTGGGTCTGGTTTCTGGTGGCGGCTTTAAGGCGACGGGTAAAACCGATGGTGGCTCAACGACGGCAGACATTGACGCATTGCCAGCGAACGGCGGTGTTTATCACAAGTTGATTCAGGAGTCGGGCAGTAACGGTAGCGCTCAGTGTAAAACCGGTTATCACTACATTCAGCAGTATGTTTACGGCACGACAAGCAACGTCACTCAGATTGCGATCCCGTATGGCACATCTGCGGCTACTGGCCGTCTGGCATATCGGACACGCTACAGCGGTGCATGGCGAAACTGGGCGTATGTCTACTCAACGGAGTTTAAACCAACGGCTCAAGATGTAGGTGCGGTTTCCAAGTCGGGTGACACCATCGGCGGCCACCTTGCCGTTCAAATTAGCGGTCAGAAGCCTGCGCATATTTTTGAGAAGGTTAACTCCAGCGGGCTTAGTGTTTACCGGTTTGATGCGGCGAATGGCCTGTCATTCTACCACGCGCCTGATAGCGCAAACGGGGCGCATGTCGTCACAATTTCCAAAAGTGGCTTTAATGTGGTGACAGGCCAGCTTAAAGAAGCCGGTCAGCGAGTCTACTCACCGAACAACAAGCCAACCGCTCAAGACGTTGGTGCGCTGTCGAACAAGGGCGGGGAAGTGGCTGGAGATCTGCGAGTAACCGGAACATGCTCGATTGCAACGGCTAACCCATTTGCCTTTCAGCTTGGAACGGGGGCTTTCGTTGGCTCAAACCATCAAAACCGCATGACGTTCTACGCTTCCACTGACAAGGAGGATACTAAGTTAGGCTGGCTGTTCCGAACTCGTGCTGAGGGTGTTGGGAAGGCAGATATCCTTGAGATTAATGCCGCTGGCGGTATGAACTTGAAGCTGGGCGATCTGAAAGAGCGTGGGGCGCGGGTATATTCGCCAAACAACAAGCCGAAGCCTGCCGACATCGGTGCGCTGCCTGTCGCGGGTGGCACTCTGACCGGCAACCTTAAAGTGCAGCGAGTGAACCCTTACCTGTGGCTGTATGACACTGACACTACTGTGGGAACGGGACCGCATATCAAGTTCTCCACGGCTAATACTCAGGGTGTTGAGCTTATCCACAAAGAGCACGATGCAGAAGTGCCAGGTGGTTCCGGTTACTCCCTGCGGCTGCAGCGAGCTGGGGACAATACTCAAGGACTTGGTGCTAAGCTGGATGTTCAGGGTGAGATTTACGAGCTGGACGGTAAGCGAGTCTATTCTGAGGGTCATAAGCCAACGCCTTCTGAGATTGGTGTCTACAGCAAGTCAGAGTCGGATGGCCGGTTTGCGAAGAAGATTAAGTTCTCATTCTCGCATCACTATTGCTCTGTAGTTATTCTGCTTGTGCCTTGCTACACAAGTGGCGATCCCATTGCACATAGCTATGTTTCGGGCGAAATGAGCTTCACTCGGGATGACGGAACAAGTCGCAATGAGTGCCTGTCTCTTGAGGTGAAGACTGGCTACAAGGGCAACTCGGCAAGTCTGTCTAGACAGGGCATTGACTGGAACTGGCGGATTGTGTCCGTGCTGCATGGCGGGGTGAAGTGGCTGGCTCTTGCCAATGCGACTAACGCGAATGGCGCGTCTAACGTTCAAAACGCCCATGTTGAGTTTATCGGCAGAGCATTTGTTGGAACCGTGACTGGCTACAACAAGGCAGACCAGTTCAAGGTCATTCCTTATCGCGAAGACAAGGACGGCGTGAAAACCATCCTGAATGCCGAAGTGAATGACTCGCTGACTGCTTTCAGCACCTCGACTTTGCGCGATGAATTGGGTAGTAAGTTCTACTCACCGAACAACAAGCCAACGTTGGATGATTTGGGGCTGCCGCTTTACACCATCGAGACAAATTTGACAGTTGGGACAGAGTGGCTTGATACCGGAATCAACTTGGCCGATTTGCCATCCGGCTCTTACATGGTGCAGATTTCCGGCATGGCATCATCCGCTACGTCGCTCTACGGAGAGATTTTCACCGGTGTAATGTCATGGTTCTCGGAGGAAACCAACAGCCTCGATGTCGATGAGATTCTGCTTCACAAAGCGGGTCACGCCTCCAACGGAAGGACGCTGTTCTTGCGAACTGCCCGTGATCAGCGTGCGGCGAAGAGTAGCGATGGTCTGTCACTGCAAATCCGCTCGACACACGCGCTGACGGCGTCGGCATATACCTTCAAATTCAGACGCCTAATTTAACCAACGATAAAGCCGACCAAATCTTGTGAAGTGGTCGGCTTATTGTGATAATTAAGCGCTTACTTACAGTATTCATTCTAAGGGATGTAGAATGCTACGTGTTGATGAATTAAAGCTGGGGAATGGCTCTGTTCTTCAAGATAGCGGTGGGGTCGGCATAAAAATGACGACGAACGGCGGCTATATTGAGTTCGGACCGAAGAACACTAGCTACGCTCACATTTATACCGATAGACCTAAGTTCTATTTCAACAGAGATCTTATGGTTAGCGGCAATCAGGTATATCACCAAGGGTTTAAGCCTACCGCAGCCGATGTTGGCGCAATGACCAAAGCGCAGGGTGACGGCTACTACCTTGGCAAAACAGCAAAAGCTGCGGATGCGGCGCTGCTGAATGGTCGAAGTGATTACTTTAGCCCTGCTCATAAGCCGACATGGGATGAAATTGACGGTAAGCCGACAACGTTCGCGCCTGCCTCCCATAACCATGACGACAGATACTATACGGAGTCAGAGTCCAATAGCCGTTATTTTTATGGTGCGGGATCGTCCGGATCGGTGGCTGTCGATGAAATTCCGTGGGGGAACCGGTCAGGGGTTTATCAGGGGTCTATGTCCGGTGCTTCAAATATGGTCATTCACTTCAAAGGCTCAGGTTCGTGCCCTGCGGCACAATTTAGGGTTGGCTATGCCAATGGTGGCCTCTGGTATAAATCTGCCCGAGATAGTTTTGGGTTCGAAAAGTCATGGGAGCGAATCTATACGTCTTCTCACAAGCCTACGCCTGTTGATATTGGCGCAGTTCCCATTAGTGACGTTGCTGCCGGCTCATCAGTAATCAACAAGATTCCGAAGATTCGCGGCGACGGCGTCATGGAGATCGGCAAGTATATTGACTTTCACGACACTGACTCAACCAAGGATTATGACGTTCGCTTTAGCGTTGCTGGCAGTGACATTACCGTAGAAGCGGCAAACTTCACTTCTTCGAGCAAAATCACCGCTGTAACTGGTGTAGATGCTCGCGGCATGGAGGCGAGCCAAGGGCTGCAATACTACGGCAAAACGGCGGTTGGCGGCACGAATGATAGCTGGCTGCGACTTAACCCGCACAACCAGTTCGAGAGTGGTATTTATTGCTACAGTTCGGTGCTTCGAACCGATGGTTACATGACCGTTGGTGAATACTCCAAAGCTGTGAAATCTGTTCGAATTAAAAAACCTGCGAACGGTGCTTGGGGTGTTGACCGGGACGCGGCCATTGATGTGGGAGGCGCACCGACAACTGGCTCTTCTGCCACTTACATGCTCCGCTACACGGACGCCTCAAACGCTCGGGTTTTTGCCATTGACGTTCTCGACCAGACCGGTGAAACACGGATTTGGGTTGGCAAGAGCAATAAGATGATCATGCTTACGACAAACGGCGATGTTTACGCCCAAGGGAACGTAACGGCTTACTCTGATATTCGCATTAAAGATGATATCCAGGTCATCGACAATGCGCTTGAAAAGGTCAAGGCAATTCGAGGCGTCACCTTCACTCGTAAGGATTCCGAGAATGGCTTCCGTCAGGCAGGTGTGATTGCTCAGGAAGTTGAGAAGGTATTGCCGGAGGTCATTCAGACCGCATCTACCGAAGAAATCAGCGATCTAAAGACCGTGGCCTACGGGAACATGGTGGCGTTGCTGATTGAGGCGGTGAAAGAGCTAAGTGCTCAAGTTGAAGACCTTAAACAACAATGTGCTGCTTAGGAGGGGTGATGAAAGTAGCTTATCTATTCGCACTTATGGGAGTAATGGCGCTTACTGGCTGTTCTTCGTTGAATGACCAGCAACGAGCGGAGCGAGAGGCAATGTTTGATTTACATGAGGCGGAAATCAATGTTGCTGAGCGAGAAACCGATATGGTTGCGGCAAAAGAGCAGTTGGAGAAAGCAGAGGCTCATCTTCAACAGATGGAAGCAAATTTCAAAGAGATTGTTTCGGCACGATAACAGCGTTGGGCGCTGATGAGCGCCCACTTAGGGGAAATACTAATGGCACTACCTACCTCGGGTGAAATTTCGCTTGATATGGTGCGAAGGGAGCTTGGTCGCTCAAATACCGTTGCGCTTGGTGATGCTGACGTTCGTAACCTTGCCAAAATTGCCTCTCCAAACCCTATTTCACTTGGTGATTTGAGAGGTAAGCAAAGAGCCGTGGTTGTTCGCGTAACACCGAAAACATGGCAAGAAGGCGGTATTATGAACTTGATCATTTATACCGGCTATCGTAGGTCAAATGGCGCGGGTTCGGTAAACCCGACAAGCATTCATGGTCATGCAATCTCGGAAATTACCGTCGCTACATTCATGCAGAAACAGGAATATGCCTTCCGGCTGTTCATTGCGCAGTTCTCAGGAACGACGATTAGCTGTCGGATCAGGACAGACAAGGGGTATCAGCAAGACTTCCCGCTGTCGTATACATCGGGCGCTTATCTAACCAAGGGCGGCGCTGGCTCAACGGTCGGGAAAATCGTTGAAGCGGTGGCTAACTCATCTTGGTTCGACTTAACCATTTTTAGCTAAGGATCGGTATGACAAACTACAAAACAATGCAGAACGGTCAGGTCTTCGACCAAGGCCAGCGAGTTTACTCGCCAAACAACAACCCTACATGGGCGGCTGTGTCCGGCAAACCTGCTGTTGTCGTGATGTGGGCAGAGAATGCTGGTTTTACGGTAACGTCCGAGTTGGCGTTAAAGAGCACGACACCGCTTACATTTCCGACCTACGGCGGCTCCATCTACATGCAGGACATTACGTGGGTGCGGATTGGCGGAAACAAAAGCCTGTATGTCGCCAACGCAGGCAATGAGTCAATTAAGACCGCTGGCGGTGTTTGGGCGGGACAGAACGTTACGGCATACTCTGATATCCGCCTGAAAACGGACATTCGACCTATCTTCAATGCAACCGAAATGGTGCGCAAAATGCGTGGCTACACCTACCTGCGCAAAGATCTGACGGATGGTGTCCGTGAGTATGGGGTGATTGCTCAGGAGATTCAGAAAGTCATGCCTGAAATCGTGAAGCGAGAGGGCGACAGTGACATGCTGGGCGTCCGTTATCACGGCATCATTCCGGTGCTTCTGGAGGCAATCAAAGAGCTTGATTTGCGCTTAGTGGCGCTTGAGAACAAATAATGAGCAGTTGAACATTTTTAACCTAAAAATAAGTAAGCGCTTATTGATTTTTGTTTTGGGTAAGGGCAATATCATTGCGAGCGTTACCCGACCAATGGGAACGATAAAACCTGTTTGGTTGTTGCAAAATCTGAGTCCGTCACGGTGGGTAACGCTTACCCACCAACTCATCGGAAAGGAGGCTGCATGATCGGTGCGCTACTAGGATTTCTCAAGAGCAATGTCCTAGTCCTTTTGATTAAGCGCTTTTTTAAGGCTTTGTTTATTGGCATTGCCGAGCGCCTAATCAACAAGGACTTTGCGCTTGAGGCTTTTCTGACACTTCTTGAAGAATTGGCAGAAAGAACACAGTCGAAAAGGGATGATCGACTGGTCGCAAGGATGCGACAAATTACCGAACTGCATCCGCGCAAGGAAGAGCAGCAGGCGGTAAAAGCCAACGGCTGATTGCTGGCATGTTGGAAGGGTGGCGGCTTTCTTGGCCGCCATTTCTTTCACGAATTTCGGGTTTCGTTGACGGGATAACCAACGACGCCCAACTCATCGAACGGATGGCTTTAATCGGGGAAAGGCTGTCTGCGGCTAGACCACACGGCACGACCCGACTTGCCAGTGGGATAGAGTCGGATTTTGGCTAACCGACTATTACAAATTAGCCCCTCGATGCAGGCATCGTATAGTGGCCAATATCTCAGCCTTCCAAGCTGAGGACGCGGGTTCGAGTCCCGCTGCCTGCTCCATAAACTCCTTGCAGCATCTTGGTTAGGGCTTGTCTTGTATAAGCCCAACACCTTATCTACCTCACATAATCGCTACACCACCAATAACGTATTTAGCCTCAACACCTTACTTTACGGTATCCGCTGGGTTACAACCGATCGCGTAAAGCATACCCAAAATAAAAACAAAGGATTCCAAAATGTCAGAAGTGATCGTTGTAGGCTCTGTAAAGGGCGGAACGGGCAAGTCTTGCACCGCTCAGAACATGGCTGTGTGCCTTGCAATGAGAGGGCACAATGTTGCTCTTGTCGATTTAGACCCACAAAAGACAACCGAAGAGTGGTTTGTTGAACGCCGCGCTCATCTTAACCTGGTGAAAATCAGCGGCTACATCCCAACCGGTTCGGCAGAGGACTTAATCAAGTCTATCCGACCTCTTTACGACTTCATCATTTGTGATGCCGGTGGTTATGATGGCGCTTATCAGCGCGAGGCCATTATCAATGCCGACCGTTTTCTTTTGGTTTTGCGCCCTAAGCGTCGTGATTTGAAAGCCTTGCCGATGATTGACGAAGTGCTTGGTCGCGGTATGCAGTATAACCCTGACCTTAAAATCAATACGCTGATTAACCAGTGCAACCCGCTGCCAACGCAGGTTAAGCGGATTTTGGATGCTAAGTATGTGTGCGAGTCATATGACTTTAGCCCACTTCAAACCGTGGTAATGCACCGTAACGTTTTTGATGATTCAGAAGAAAACGGGCGCGGAGTGCTGGAAATGCCGGACGACTGCCGTGATCTCAAGGCAGAGGCAGAAGTGAACGACCTTGTTGATGAGCTGATTTTTGGCATCAGGCCATCGGACAAGGGCAAGGTCGCTTGAGGTATAGGTTATGGGATTAGGAGGTTTGGTGAAGAGCGACCGACGCCGGTTTACCCAAGAGGCTTCGGTTCAGGAGTCAGTTCAGCAGACAGGGCAAGATCAGGCAGAGACAAAGGCCGAGCCGATCAAAGGCAGAATGGTCAGCATGGAGGCGGATTATCACAGCCTGGTTGATGAGCTTGCCTTAGTTCCAAGGCGCTTCAATGCCGCAAGAAGTGATGTTTTCAGAGCCGGAGTATTGGTTTTGTCGAGAATGTCCGACGAGCAGATAGAAGTGCTACTGAAAGAAGTCACGCAAAGCCCTCTGAACGCTGTCAGAAGCGATGAACGATTCAAAGCTATACCAACAGACAAGTAAGCACGCCAACACGCTTAAAATGCGATTTAGAAAGCCCCGATATTTGGGGCTTTTTGCAGCCGAGGTTCGGGGCTGGACTGTCCAGCAAGGCCATAGCGAAAAGCACGGTTCCGCAAGTCCTAGTCTTTCACCCCTTAATTAATAAATACTACGGAATATATATTGGAAACGCGGTTATTGGATACTCCGGAATTGGAGTTCTTTTGGTGAAAAATCATGAACTCCGGAGATAGTTCATCTTCGAATAAAACCGCGTTTACATAATATTTCTTTTTAAGATTATTTATAAATTTAGGGGGAAAGGCTTCATCCGGACTCATCCCTCATGAGACCGATAAAATATTGTGTTGGTTGCACCATGATTTGTTATGGTTGATCTTTTCAATTTTCAATCGCGAAAGCCCTGCGTGAAAGGAAATATCTGCTATGCTTAAATTGTGCGTCTATCGGGAAATTGATTCTAGTGATTCCGTAAATTTTGTCACATTCTTCCACCCGCGAAACTAACTAATTCGCGGGTGCTTTTTTAACGGAAGCCCTTTAAAATTAGATGGTTGAAAGATTGTTATGGATGTTGTTATTTTTTGTAAGCGCCATATAATTTGGCGTTATAAACAATAGCTTCAGTAAAAATGCCATTATGAAAGGGAAGCCCGACTTGCTTCTGGAAGATTTCGCTAAACTTGAAGAATATTTGGAATCCACAAACATCTTTATCATTTCTGCCCTTAGCACTTCTCTTGAACGTGCTTTCATCTCCATACCGGATAACTTGCGAATTGATTCCTGTAATTTCCTAAAGAAATCCCGGTTAGAACAATATCAGTGGCTTCTGTCCGCGTCTCAAGGGAGAGAAGAAGAACTCAAAAGGTTTGTTCTGAGAAAGTTCTATCAATTACTAAATTAAAATCTGAATTACTCCTAAAGGATTACGTTCATACTATACTAGTAATGTCCTTAAGCATCCTTAGGTTCTTTTTTACTCCTAATAATTGTGTCAGTTTTAACATTGTTGCAAGCCCGCAAGCTTATAAGTTTGCGGGCTTTTTGTTTGCCAAATAACCAAAAGACAAGTGAGCGCAGGTCTGATTACGTTCCTGACCACCGCTACGAGGACTGAGGGATTGATAAGCAAACACTTGGATTTTAGCTGTAGGCTACTGTCGTTGTCGCCAACCACTCCAGACAGGAATACCGTCCGAATCCCGAAGTATTAATACTTGGTCTCCCTTGCGAATTTCCGCGGCAATCAACGTTGGCTCATCGTCAAAGGTGATTCGGGATCCTTTAATAGTCACCTTGTCTCCAGGCATGATTTTGACATCCTGTTTCTCAAGATACCAAGCCGGACCTAGATGAACGGAGAGGGTATCCTGACCAGCTTTAACTGTCAGGTGGACCCCTTGTTGTTGCATCTGATGCATCATAGAGATTTTATCCACGGTCACTACTTCACCGCTAGCTTCCTCCATAGTCTGGTTGTTATACATCATCCCGTAAGGTGAGTGGGGACCCCAACCACCGCTCCCATGCCAAGTCATGCCTTGTTGAGCTGATACATCATGGATGGCAGCTAAATTTAGTAACGTCACCAGTGGGATGATCATGATGTGTGTTCTCATCCTAAGCCTCCTTTTTTCAGCAAATGGATGTGTTTCAGGTTGGTCTCGGTAAAACCTTGGCTGATGCTGTGTGTTACCAAGTCTGTAAATGCGGATTAAGCCCTTACAATATTAGTGGGTTTTCCGCATGGTATGTGGTTCATATATGGCAGAATGGTAAAAATATCTAATTTCCACCGAGACGCTGAACCTCTATTGCTCATGCTTTACTGTTTTCAAAGTTCCTTCTGCAAGATAATCAACCAAATCTTCTAAGTCCGATTCACTCATCTGCCAACGGGGCATCGTCGAATCCAACTGCTCTCCGGATGGGTCAACACCTGCTGTGATAGCTCTTTTAAGGCTGGATAGGGTATAAGCATCATGATCATCATCGTGCGTGCCGAATAAGGCATCGCTTGTTAGCGGAGGAGCTGTCAGCCAAAAAAATGGATACATGCGCTGACCTCCTTCACGCCTTATACCATGGCAATCAGCACATGCCGTGAGATGCATCTGCGCATGCATATGACCGCCTCGGTAAATAATCTGGCTGCCTGACTGATTCCGGCCAGTGAAATAAATTTGTTCACCATTGGTTGGATAGGTGCGACTTTTATCGACTGATGTATACATGTGATTGATGGATACATCACAGCCGCTTAGGATGAGAGTCGTTAGTAACCATCCGCAGTGCTGTTTGATAAATTGTCTTGGCATGTTTAGCGATTCCTGATTTTAGGAAGCACACTGTCTCAATTCTCTTGCCTGAAGGGCTTAGCCTGAGATCCGTTTGACATTCAGTGTGACACCGTGGACAGAGTTCACCTCAACCCGTTCTCTAGGTTGCAGCACTTCATCTGAAAGGGCATTCCAACATTCATTGTTCAATGATATCTGATAAAAGCCATTTTGATATCCGATTACCTGACCTACTTGGTGATGGAGTGCTTCGGATCCTGTTTCAATTGGTAAGTGCATCGCTCGATACGTAAGCCAGTAGATGACTGCGGAAACGATAACAATAAAGAAATAGAGCGGTATAGCGAACGAGAATGGGGTCAGCCAGAATAATGGTAGAGCTAAAATAGGAAGGAGCAATATCAGGTGGCACATAACTATCGGCTCACAGAGAAACGTTGTAGAGTTCGATGTCGTTGCAGGCAGAGCTCTATATCACATGAATTGATGATCCTTAGATAGCTTAGTTGGCGATACCCTATTTTTCATGTCTTTAATTTTTCTATGCTCACGGTCTTCGGAAACACCTAAGTAGCTATATGAAGCTAAGGCAGAGTATCCCGCACATTGTATTACTATTTCACTTTTTCTTAGTCGCGGATTCATGTATTTTACTTGTGAGTGATAAGTCAGTGCTTAGTTAGGTTATGTTTCCGCATCAGTTGAAAAACTTAAAAGCCGTTTTTGAGGAAAACGAGCGACTTTTACCACTCATCGACACAACAGCGAGAGACAAGGACGAGATCACTTCAAAAATCGTCGGGATTTCGCGCTGTAAGGACGATGGTGAGCTTTTCTTTCGTAAGTGGTATGACTATCGCTTTCTACATCCCCTCGACGCTACAGCGTATTTTGCAGAGTGCTACATGAAGGCTTACTCGCAAGTGATGTTGATGCGCGGTCGTGAGGATTACAAATCCGCACCATTCAGAACAGGCATTAAGCGCAAAGCCATTTGGGAACAGTCTAGCCGGACAGTGACCTCGCTGTGGAAGGCAAGACAGATGGCCGACAAGCTACGCGCACCCTACGATCTGTTTTGTTTCTCAATCATCATGGATACGGAAGGGCGAGGACGATTGCACCTGGCTACTCCGGCACAGCTATACCAAGCCGAGCTGATTGACAACTTCAAGCAAGCACTGGCGAGTAAGCTGAGAACTGGCCTAATGGTATCAGAAGAGCCTTACTTCAAGGTTTCCAACTTTTGCCAGTGTCCGGTTCTAGAGGAATATCAAAAATTCGTCATTGCACAGATCAAGATGCGCGGAGAGGCAAACCAAGACTTGTCCCTGCGGAGTGCCATCTACACACACGAGGCCATTCCTCGTCACCTAGCGATGAAGCACTTCCCCGAGGCAACAGTATTGGCAGCCGACAAGCTCCAATTATCATGGAATCTGTAAACGCAATGCACATGAATTAGCAACAAGGAAATCAAATCATGAATACTGAGTTAACTACTCGCAATCGCCGCAACGTCAAGCCTGCAATGGCTGTGACCACCCGTTCATCTTCACACATTGAGCGTCGATTGGGCTTTCTAAAAACCAATGAGGTGGAGTGTGAGATCGCGACGGTATCCGGTGCGAGTTTCTTTGGTCGAGTAGTGTCTTTTGATGAAACGGCAATCGTGCTTCAGCCAACCGGCACTATCAGCCCAAGTGACTTGGTTACGGTCGCCATGCGTGGTTTGGAATTTCTTGCCCCAAGCAGCGGCAGAAAACAGCCATACGTAATTGAGGGGTAATTCATGACAACTGAGTTTGAGGTAACTTCTGTTCCGCTTTCAGAGAAGTTTGACTCAGGTTTTCAGCTACGTTTGGCAGCCTATTACTGCCGTGATACGAACTTCCTGACGATGACAAACGACTTAGTCTCTCCGGAGCAATTCGAGAACAAAGCCGTTGCCAGCCTCGTGATGATCGTAAACAAGCATTTTCGCCTTTACTCGCAGGCACCAGGTAAGAAGGTGCTTGTTGATCTGGTGAAAAAGGCCATTGAGTCAAAGCGCATCCGTGAGGAAATGAAGCCGGATGTGCTGGTATCACTCAAAGAAATTCTGTCTGAACCTTTGACAGACAGCAAATACATGCTCGACCAAGTAAGCACGTTCGCCCGTAATAACGCGCTGGACGAAGCCCTAATGAAAGCCGTTGAGTTGAAAGAAAAGGGCGACTTTGAGGGTGCGGTAGCGGTCGTTCAAAAAGCGATGCTGGTAGGGGCTTCTGACTCGAACAACTATTACGACTACTACGAAGAGGTAGATACTCGAACTGAACGTCGTGATGCTCTGGAGAAAGGCGAGGATGTTCCGACAGGTATTACCACGGGTATTCGCGCACTGGATGCGATCCTTTACCACAAAGGCTGGGGTCGTCGCGAAATGACGCTGATTATGGGTGGTGCAAAGGCGGGTAAGTCTACTGCTTTGGGTGACTTCTCCATTGCTGCCTCCGATGCCGGCTACAACGTTCTGTATGTCACGCTTGAGGTTCATGCGCGAATCATTTCGGACCGTGCGGATGCGCGTGTTTCGGACACCTCAATGGATGACTTGGTGAAAGCGCGTGAGGCGGTTCGCTCCGCTATTCTGGCTAAGCGCTCAGGCGGGGTTGGGAAGCTGATCATCGTTGAGCGTCCGGCAGGCACTTTCACTCCGAACGAGCTTAATCGCTTGATTCATGACTTCCGAGCCAAAGGCGTGAAGTTTGACATGGTGGCGTTGGACTACCTTGACCTAGCTCGCTCAAACCGTGTGACCAACGATCGCCGCGCAGACGAAAAGGACATGTATACCGACTTCCGTGGTCTGGCGGACAAAGAAGACTTCGCGCTGCTTACCGCAACACAGACTAACCGTGATGGTATGGGTTCGGAGACAGCGGGTATTACGCACGTTGCGGATAACATCGAAAAAATCCGTATTGCCGACTTAACAATCTCAATCAACAAAACGGATGAAGAGAAAGCGAAGGGAGAGGCGCGACTATTCCTTGCTGCTTCTCGTAACCAACGTGGCGATATTACCGTTCGCGTTAAACAAGACCTCGATAAGATGAAGTTTGTCGATAAGGTTCTGGATGTTTTCTAACTATAGTTTAGGTAAGCGGTGACTTATGTATTTGCCTAAAACCACAGCGAATGCGGCCATCATTACTGCATTCGCTGCCATTACAGCAAGCAAGTGACGAGCAACTTCTGGCGGTAATCGCAGAGCAAGTAAGAGGTAAATAGTGTGGCATTTGAAGATATCAGAGAAATGCTTGATGGCCTTGATTTTGAGGCTTGGCTTGATTTGGAGGGCGTTGATTATCGCGTGACTACTGGCAAATCAGGTCGAGAGCTGAATATCCGCCATTGTCCGATGTGCGGAGGAGACTCTTGGAAAGTGTATTTCAATCCGATGCGAGGACAGGGAGTATGCTTTCACGGTTCACACCCGCAGGACAAGCAATACAACGTATTCCGCTTTCTACAGGCGTTTACAGACAAGCGAGGGAGAGAACTTGCTGATTATATCGAGCAAGTTAGCTTAGAGCTGGGCTATATGCCAAAGGTGAAAACGGAAATCAAATCCGACGTTAACCTTTTGCAAGAAATTCGCCTGCCAGCATCGCTTCATATCTCAAGGGAAATGGAGACGCTGCCCGAATATTTGCTCAACCGAGGACTGAGTAAGACATTGTGTGAGTATTTCGATTTACGCTGGTCTGAATCCGGCGTTCATGTCTTTTGGGACTCCGAAGCGCAAGAGGGCAAAACTCAAGACTTTTCCAAGCGAGTCATGATTCCTGTTTACGATCTTGAAGGCAAACTTGCCACGTTCCAAGGTCGTGACGTGACAGGTGAGGCTCGCAGAAAGTATCTCTTCCCACAAACACTCTCTGCTTCCGGTCGATACCTATACAACGGACACAATGCCGTTGGCAAAGAGACGGTAATCGTTGGCGAGGGTGCGTTTGACGTTATCGGAGTTAAGCGAGCGCTACTCAGCGAGCCAACGTTGTTCCCGTTTGTAGAGCCAATAGGGACGTTTGGTATGCACTTGTCCGGAGGACTGGAAGAATCAGCCCAAGACCAGATAGGGGCGTTCTTAAAGCTCAAGGCCAAAGGACTTAAGAACATTGTCCTAATGTGGGATACGGAGCAGAAAACCATTCCCGTTGTGATTGCGTCGGCCAAGAAGCTCATTGGTTGCGGCTTTAACGTCCGAATTGCTGCATTGGGCGAGGACGAAGATCCCGGCGAAGCACCGCCAGAGAAAATCATCGCGGCTTACTACCGTGCCAAAAAATTCGATAACCAGTTAGCCATGATGCTCAAGCTGAAAGGCTGGAGTGCAATCAGAAACTAACCTATCAATCAGTCACCAATTACTTAACTGCCGTAATCACTTGCTTATTATGGCAGTCATACTGCGACAAGTAAGGAGCAAAAGCAGTGAAACTTGAGCCTCTAGTTGCCAGTGTCATGAGCAATCTGAAAAAGCACAAGGGCTATAAAAACCTTGGCGAATCCGAGATTGCAGACATAAAAGCTGGTGTTATCGAGACGCTTAAAGACAGCGTTTCGGAAGTAGCGGCTGACATGCCATTTGTAGCCAAAAACGAGTTCATTTTCGAACAAGAAATTTCAGTGCTGCAAGTGACCGTCAAAAAGATAAATTTGGTTGATCGCCCGTTTTACATCGTGGAAGCAAACAGACCTTATGCAGATATTACCGGAGATACAGTATCCGGCGGTGTTTGGGGACGCTTCTACGGGCTGATTGACGCTGAAACGGATAAGTATGTTGCGGGGCTTGGTATCGACTCCCCACAGCATCTATCAAAATCCAAGTGTCTTCCGGCTGAGTTCTACAAAAACGTGGTTGAAGGCTTATTTGGAGTTCTGGACGACTTCAACGGCGAAGAGGACTTAACGGATGAGCAATTCAAAAAGGCTTATTCGGAAGCGGTTATCGACAATGAGGGATTCCAGTTCCTTAGTTTCGCACTGAGTGACCTGATGAGCAGTGATGCCATTGTCAGTATTCGCGCTCAGACAGATGCGTTTTTCACTCGCCTTGAGGAAACATATGGCTCGCTAATCGACGTTTTCTCAATGCGTTCGGGAAACATTCTCTACTGCCACTCAGGAACGGCAGAGAAATACATCAGCACATTTGCACAGCGTTGCGAAGCATTGGTGGCTAACGCAACCGAGTTAATGAAAAAAGTAATCGACGATTATCAAGTAAAAGCAGAGGTAGGTGAGTCATGGGGCAGTTGGTAATTTCAAAAGAGGCAAAAGAGAAGGTTATTCCACTTTCAAAAAGCCGCTCAGGGTGCAACATGCACAGTTTTTCCTGCGAAAGCACCGGTCGCATCGCCAACTATGTCGTTTGCCAGCACACGGTTTTGGCATTCAAAGATAAACGCTTAGGCGCTAATTCATTTGTTGATTGTCAGGGCTGCATTGGTTCAAGCAAGTGCCTGGCTGTTCGAATGATGATTGCGGAGAGAAAGGCAGGTCGAGCGCTTTTCTACGAAGAATACGTGCCGAAGACCGTAGAAGTGGATGTTCAGCCGGTTGTCGTTAGCAAGAGCTGGCGAAGCATCGGCCGTCAAACCAACAAGGTGTCGAGTGCCAACAAGGTCAACAAGGCAAATAACACCAACAAGGCCAGTAAGCCCAATACCTTACATAAGGACGATAAGCCAAATATCGACGCCTCCAATATGTTTGCCGATATGGTTTCGGCAACAGATTAAAGATTCGAAGGGGGCGAAAGCCCCTGTATTATTTGTAGCTGAATGGAGATTGATTTACCTGAGTGAATTAGTCTGAGTGCAATCTGTCAGTTTCGTTTTCCCAATGTGACTAGAACTTACAGGTTGCCTTAAATCGGTTCTTCCCATTCTGGGTTTCGAGATTCAAGTAAGTGAATAACTCAACTCAATGCAATTATTGGGTCGCTTACACAAATTATTCTTGAACAGAACGGCTGATTCATTTTTAGTGCATTATATGTACTCATTATTTTATGGATTTTGTTATGTCCCGAAGTCAACGCCTACTAGATTTACTCCAACTACTTCGACGGTATAGATATCCAGTCTCAGCTGAGGAACTAGCTAGTAGGCTTAATGTTAGTGTGAGAACTATCTATCGAGATATTGCAACTTTGCAAGCACAAGGGGCAGATGTCGAAGGAGAAGCTGGGCTTGGGTATGTTTTAAAACCGAGCTTTGATTTACCTCCTATGATGTTTAACGTAGAAGAGCTTGAAGCCCTTAGATTAGGAGCTGAATGGGTGGTAAAGCAAGCAAACGGAGAGTTTAGTGAGGCTGCTATTAATGCGCTTGCTAAGATTTCAGCAGTTTTGCCTTCTGAGCATGAAGCTAAGCATACTGAGAGTGTCATTAGAGTTGCTTCAGCCTTCAAAGCACCAGAACTGATAGTTAAGCTAGCTGAGCTGAAAATAACGATACAGAAAGGGCATAAAGCAGAAATACTTTACGAAGATGCAAAAGGAGCTATAAGCAAAAGGGTTGTGTGGCCAATACTCATAGGTATGTTTGAGCAACACAATATTTTAGTTGCATGGTGCGAAAAACGAAATGAGTACCGTAACTTCCGTCTTGATAGAATTCAGTTTTTCTTACCGCTTGAATCTAAATATGAGCGTTCTCGTCATGCTTTACTTTGTGAGTGGGAAACTCTGGAAGGAATTGATCACAAGTGTTTTCACTACTGACAAAAACTGTCAGTGCCTTCGGTTACACTTTTTTCACCAATTCAAAAAGTGAAGATTTAAAACTATGTTAACCATTGATTCCATTGTTTTTTATGTAGAAAATGTTCAACTCAGCATGGCTTTTTATGCGGAAGTATTTGAGTGTGAGCCAAAGCTTTTATCGCCAACTTTCGCGGTGGTCGAGTTTGCTAAAAACGTAAAAATCACCCTAAAACAAGCTGACGCGCTAACACCAAGTAGCCCCATTCGAGGTGGAGGTGCAGAGCTTTCTATTCCTGCAACTAATAGCGTCGAGCTAGATAACCTATTTGAAAAGTGGAAGCAGCAAGGTGTGACCTTTGCTCAAGAGCGTGAAGAGTCTGTATATGGTATCAACTTCGTTGCATTAGACCTTGATGGTCATCGCTTGCGCGTGTTTGCTTAACGTTACTTTCTTTTACTTACAAGCCAACGTGACATGTTGGCTTATTTTTGCCCCAAAAGCATTTAAAGCAATCCCTCATCACACCTTGCTAACTCGTTACTTGCCCGAATTTTTGTAATGAACCAATATGCCATTAGTTTGTTATCCACTTAATTATTTTATCAATTTATTTGATGACAATTTACACCATGTGTTCAAGGTATTGATTATGGAATTGCAGACAAGGCTAGTTTTTATCGATACAAGCGCTTTTGAAAAGAAAAACTATCAATTTGGGCAACACGCTCTTGGTCGTCTTCAAGAACTAATTGAGGATGAGAAAATCCACTTGCTCATTACTGATGTGACAAGGAAAGAGATCGACTCCCATCTCAAACGCAAATCTGAAGAAGCAGCTTCTATGATAAAGAAGATGCAAAGAGATGCGATGTTCCTAAGAAACACCCCCGACCTTGATTGTCATGGCATCTTCACCAAGGTTAAAGGTGATGATATTTATGCTGTTATCAGTGAAAAATTTGATGATTTCGTCGAAAACGGCTACGTCGAAACAATTGATGTAAGCACTGTTAACCCTCAAGTTGTATTTGATGCTTACTTCAACAACCTTCCTCCTTTTGGCAGAGAATCAAAAAAGCACGAGTTTCCTGATGCATTTTCGCTAGAAGCTATTAAACAGGTGAGCTTGGCTAGAGGATATTCAGCCTATATCGTTAGTGACGACGGCGATATGAAATCATTCTGTGAGAAAGAAGATAACTTCATTCATCTTGAAAACGTCGATGACCTAATTGACTTGATTGTTCGAAGCGACAAAGCGTACGAAGAACCAGCCAAATTTGCTGATGAAATATTCGAACAACTCCTAGAAAAAATCAAAGCGGATGCCCTGCAAGCTCTCGAAGATGGCGAGTTCAACTATGAAAACGCAGATCCTTTCGATGAGATTATCAATTCTATAAAAATCTACTCGGTGAATGTTGGGAAGAAAAACTTACAGAATGTCGATGCCGAGAGGGCTGAATACGAAGTAGAATTTGAGGTGGTTGTTACGGCAGATTACCGATTCTCAGATTATGACCGTTCACCTTGGGATCCTGAAGACAAGCAATATGTATTCGTCTTGAGTAATGAGTCAACAGTAAAACACAAAGAAACATACACTGCCCACATAACACTTGCCTATACCGATGGATTAAAAGCTAACGCATACATTGAAGAGTTTTACTTCCAAGATACATATTTTGAGCTGACTGATGATGACTCCGAAGTCATTAGCTTCAAAGAACTAGATATCAACGGTGAATGACATGAAGCTATATGTAATAGGTAATGGCTTTGATGTTCATCATGGCCTTGACACTAGGTATACATCTTTTGGGCTTTATCTCAAAAATAACTACTGGGAAACTTATGAGCTATTGCTCGACTATTACGGGTTTGCTGACTTAGACCCAGATTTTCCAACAACAATGTCAGATCCTTTATGGTCTGAATTTGAAACGAGTATGTCACTGCTTGATCAAGATTCAGTTTTGGAAGCAAACATGGATGCAATGCCAAACTATTCTTCAGATGACTTTCGAGACAGAGACCGATACACGCTTGAAATTGAGATGGAGCGAATACTTGGCCTTCTAACCACTGAACTGTATAAAGCATTCAAAGAGTTCATTTTGGCTGTACAGTTTCCTCAGTTTGATCACAGCCGATCAGTAAACATTGATAGAAACGCTGTTTACCTCACATTCAACTACACAGATACGCTTTCTCAATACTACGCAATCCCCGATGAGAACGTGCTATTCATTCACGGGAAAGCCGATGAACATATTGATGAGTTAATTCTCGGTCATGGTGTTGATCCTGAAAATTTCAAAGAGAAACCTGCCGAACCACCATCAGGATTGAGTGATGAAGATTTAGAACGTTGGATGGAATATCAATCTGATCAATATGACTACTCATTCGAGCGTGGTAAGGATGCGATCAATCAGTATTTCTCAGCAACTTTCAAGGGAACAGACCAGATCATAAAAAACAATGAAGACTTCTTTGCAAAGCTCGGCAATATTGATGAAGTATATGTTCTCGGTCACTCATTAGCTGACGTAGATTTACCCTACTTCAAGAAGTTGGAGCAATCAGTCAGACCTGATGCTAAATGGGTTGTGACTTTTTATGACCCTGATGATGAGAAAGTACACGGTGACACTCTAACAGGACTTGGAATAGCCAACGTCGCAGTTGTCAGAATGGAACAGATCTAAGCAAAAGCCTGAAATATCATTAGCGATTGCGGTGGATTCTAACATTGTTTTTTCTAAATTTTTCTTATGCGAAGAATTCAATTTTGAACATCAGCTCTAACTCGAAATTGCCCCAAAGCAATTCAAAGCAAAGTTCTTGCTTAATTCGAGCCTAGTAATTTCCCCTACCAAAAGTTATCCGAAGGAGTTTGAAGTGCGCCATTTTTTAAAAATGGCATCATGCAATCTAATCTCTATCAACTTTCATTAACCTATTGCTTACACGTTGATGTGGTATTAAAAAGGTTGCATTATATGAGTATGAAAGGCGACTAAAAGCTGTATAGAAAGCGTTATGTTTTATAGGCAATTTCGAGAAGTAAATGAGTGAGTTAGATCATTTGGAATCCCTATTCGATAGGGTTGAATATCTTCAGAATTTGTTAGTTGCGCAAGCAACTGGAGGAACTGGAGATAACAGTGATTACCAAACTATAAGAGCAGAGTTACTGGGTAATCCTACCGTAGCTCAGATGATTCCTCGATTTGTGAAAACCAATCGTAATCTAGAGCAATTTTGGCAGTTTATAAAATTTGAGTATGGAAGTTATGCTGAGCGTCGTCAGTTCCTGTGGCAAGAGTTTAATCCACTCCTAGAGTTCTTAGAAAAAGATCCGTCTCATCCAGCTCAACAATCAATATCTGAAGTTCTACAGAACTTTGATTCTGAAAGTATCCATCATGCATGGACTAAAGCTTTAGAGCGAAAAGTTAGAGATCCAGAGGGAGCAATTACAATTGCAAGAACCATTTTAGAAAGTGTTTGTAAGCATATTCTTGACGAAAAAGGCGTTGAGTATAATAGCACTTCCATTGAACTCTCCGAGCTGTATAAGTTGACGGCAAAGGAATTAAATATGGCACCAGAACAGCATAATGAGTCTATATTTAAACAGATTCTTGGTGGATGCTCAGGAATAGTGAATGGTTTAGGAACCCTACGGAATAAGTTGGGTGACGCTCATGGTCAAGGTAAGCGTCCAGTAAAGCCACAAGCAAGGCATGCAGAGCTTGCTGTAAACTTAGCTGGGACAATGTCACTTTTCTTAATCTCTACGTATGAGGCAAATAAAACATAACAATCTGTTTAAGAGTGATTCGCAACGCTTGGAATTTTTACTATGCGGTGCTTATGTGATTAAGGCGCCGTGCTGTAGCTTTTGTATTGCGTTACTCACACCTTAATACGGCGTTTTATTCTTAGGAGACTTCAGTGGATCACAAACTTAAAATAGAAATCGGAAAAATTGAAAAGCTCAAGAAAAACAAAAAGTTTGAGTGCCTTTTCCCAAATTGCTCCAATATGTCAATTGGCTCTCATTCACAGCAGCGCGGTGGACAACTCAAAGTCATAAGTAGAAATGACGAAGTCTATGCGATGAACTTCAATATGTACGAAGTCTTAACTAAAGGCGAAAGTGCGTTCACCTTAGTTAAAACTCGAATTAAGAATGCCTCGATATATCCAGGCTTTTGCCAAAATCATGACGGTCAGGTGTTTGCGCCCGTAGAAAAACATCCGCTCAAGTTAGGTGACTCACTGCAAGCGGCAACGCTATTCCTAAGAACAATCACATATGAAGTCACAAGGAAAAGGTTGGCGTATTTCAAAACACAGAAAATAATTGAAAATTGTTCTAAGTTGTTACCTTTAGCTGTATTGGAAAATTTTAAGCTTCAAAATTTAGGTCGCAAAAAGTTCATTGAGAATGACCTACCGTTCTACCTTAGTAAAGCATATTCTGCCTATAACTCACCTGACTCAGGAGTACTTAAAACCAAGTGGGTTGTTGTAGATAAGATCATAAAAGCTTCTAGCTGCACGGTGTTTTCACCGATGCGAGATACCAATGAAAGATACCACCATCAAGCTATAGCATGTCCTCAAGTAATGTCTACTTTCAATCTAATTCCAACGGATAACGAAACTCATATTGTTGTATCTTGGTTAGCCGAACATCATGATGATAACCTTTGGATTGATGGTGCAATGGAAACTGAACTAGAAAAGTTCATCAATTATATAGCTATTTGTGAGTCAGAGGATATTTGTTTGGGACCAGACCTTTGGGAATCCATTGATATCTTCACTCGGGAGAGGGTTCATGAAGCGATCCACCATGAATTACATCGTGGTCCCCTTTATGAAATACCGAACATAATAAGAATATAACAAGCGTTTAAGGTTTCAAGATACTTTTGCTAATCTGAGATAAGCGGCTTTATCAGATTTCGCGTAACTCGCTTCTGTCCAATTGTGAGTTACGATACCAGCGGATGTGTAAGATCGAGTATGAGCTACTACACCTGAAGCGCTTTGCTCCGAAATTATTTTTCATCAGCAGCCGAAGCGGATAACTATATCTAAAAAAAGCCTCGCACTATGTGAGTGCTCGATGATTATTCGCCATCTAAGCATGGTAGCTAATTGAATCTAAATAGTTTTTAATTGTTGGCACTCAGAAGGCTGCCTTTCATCATCGACCACTACAATGAAAACTCTAGCAAATGCAGCTTTTTTAATTTCTTGTTCAGTGGCCGAAGGAGACGCTAGGCGCATATGTTGACAAATCGGTGCTTCAGCCTGAGTGCGATTTAAAGTGATAATATGAGTTACTTCTTGATCTATCTGCAATTTTGTAAGAGCTTACAACTGAGCTCGCCCGCCATTACAAGATATGTTTCATATTCAGTTGCTATTTTTATCTAAAGATCGCGCATTAAGATCTCAAATTCATCCTCGGCTTCATTTATCAGCCGGGTGAGCTCTTTCGCATCCTCATCCGATAACTCTATGCGCCAGCAATGCTGTTTTTGTTTGCTGTGTTTCTGACAAACAAGAATGGTGACTTTACCATTCTTTTGAAAGGATAAATCTTCAAAATCACCATCCAGTGCCTTCTTCTCATCTTTAACATCAATGTGAATATTCCCCGTTGGATTGATTGTAACCTGAGCCTTTGGACGTTTCTTTTTGGCTAGAACATAAGCGCGATGTTTAGCGAACATGTTACCTCTCTCGTGCTGCGAGCTTGAAAATGAACATTCAAATTATAGAGCCAAGTAACATCGCTGCCTGACAAAATCATAGGAGATTGATTGAACTAGCCAGGGTAACTAAACGAGTCAAATTCCGGATTATCCCCTATCATTGATACTAATCTATGCTTTGAAGCAACCATTTTTGTCTTCAGCTTCGCTGATTTTTAGCGGCAAATTGTCCAGTTGATGTTACATCCTAGGAGGAGCCATGAGTTTTCAACATCTTCTGCTTCCTGTTTCCCCTGAGCAAACGCTGGGGGATGCTTATCATGAAGCGCTGCAAATTGCCGATACTAAGTCGGCCAAGGTTACTTTGGTCACGGTTATTGAAAATATTGATGAATTAAAAGAAATTTCGCATTATTCCTGCACGGCTCTGAGCCTTTTGGATAAAGTAACAAAAGTATCTCATCAAGCCTTGGAAAGGCATGTCCATTGTTTAAAAGTCAAATACCCAAGTATAAAGTTCTCCGTCATCGTCCGGCTGGGGATACCTTTTGTTGAAATCATCAAAGTAGCCAATGAGTTTAAGGCCGATTTGATTGTGATTGATACCCGCTGCCAGAATAAAACGCAAGCTTGTCAGCGGGGGAGCACCATTCGCCATTTAATGCGTAAGTCGGCAATCCCTATCTGGTCCTGTGCCATTCACCATACACCGATCCGCCGGATAGGCGTGGCTGTTGATGTCTCTTCTTCGGAGCATTCCACCTTTAATGAAAAAATCCTGTCGCTAGCATTAGAAGTCTGCGTATCCACCAGAGCTGAGATGATACTACTGCATGCCTGGCGTTTAGATCTTGAGGGGTTTTTTCGTAAATGGGGGAGTTACCGTGACCTTGATATCGACTTAATTGCGAAAGAAATGCGATCAGATCGTGTCAAACGCATGAAATCGTTGCTGGCACCGTATAAAGACTCATCAGTGACACAGCAAATCAAAATATTGGAAGGAGAAGCCAAAGTGGTTATTCCTCGCTTTGTAATGGAACAAGAGATCGATATGATGATCATGGGCTCACTGTCTCGGACTGGAATTGCCGGTTTTTTGATGGGAAATACCGCAGAATCCATGCTCGATAAGCTTACTTGTTCAGTGCTCACGCTCAAACCCGATGCGTTTCATTCTCCAGTCTTAGGCAAGAAATAATATGTTGGCATATTAGAGAGATGTGTTAGAGGTTAAACCTCTGGCGGATTGATTACATCATCCGCCTTGTCTATGCGCTCTCCTGTGGCACTACGCCGCACTTTCATTCATTTTCAGCCTTCATAATGGGTAGCGTTCGTGAGTTGCACGCCGCCTTACTAAGTCCAAATTATCATCAACAAACTTCCCATGTTACCTAGTCTGTGACCAAATTTTCCTAATTCATAGAATCTTGCTCTTTAAATGATCAATCGTCATAACTGCGAGTAATGGTGAGGTGAATTTGGCAACGTGAATCCGTTGTTTGTCTGGGGCCTTTTTGGGGCGTAGAGGTAGTGGATCCAGTGGCGTCGTTCACACTTTAGTGGCGTCATTGGTTGGCAGGTGAGCGATTACGGTTTTTCTCTGTGAGAGAAAAGCTGAGCAACAAATGAAATGTATAGGTCGGCAGCCTGCGGTGATAAACTACCGCAGAAGCTGCTACCCCGTCACCTAAGAGGTGATATCTCACTATGGCATTTTAGGAATATTTGCTTTCAGTTGCTTAAGAACATACTGAAGAATACCTCCCGAGTTAAAATACTCGAGCTCCTTCGGGTTGTCGATACGTGCAATAACGGGAACGGTATGCTCCGAACCTTCAGCGGTTACGACGATAATGTTGAGCTCTAGTAAGGGCTTAAGAGGTTCATTTGGAGCGATAAACACAGTCTCATTACCTTCTAGAGTTAGTGAATTTAATTCATCTGGTCGCATCAGTTGAAGAGGCAATACGCCCATACCAACTAAATTACTACGATGAATCCGTTCAAACGATTCCGCGATTACTGCTTTTACATTCAATAACAAGCATCCTTTTGCCGCCCAATCACGACTAGAACCTGAACCATAGTCTTTGCCAGCAAATATTACCAAAGGAACTTGAAGTTTGATTGACGTCCTGCTCGCGTCGAAAATAGGAATGACTGGAGGCGCTTTCTCATTAGTCGACATGTTACAGTCATCCAGTTTGGTATCGCCGTAACATCGAGTGACACCGCCTATAGTCGGGGAGGCTATTTTGTTTTCCAAACGTACATTTGAAAAAGTCCCACGAACCATGACGTGATGATTCCCTCTGCGTGATCCATAGCTGTTGAACTCTTCTGGGGCGATGTTTTTTGAAAGCAAATATTGACCCGCCGGACTATTTTCTGAAATGAGACCTGCTGGCGAAATATGGTCGGTTGTAATCGAATCCCCCAAAATTGCTAATACACGCGCCGATTGGATAGGAAAAGTCGGTGGTGGTATTTCCAAAAATGGAGGGCGTTGTATATAAGTAGAGTCTTCGTCCCACGGGTAGCAGGGACTGTCTTTCATCGACAATTGTTCCCACTCTTCATCACCTTCGCTAATGTCTTTGTAGCTCAATCTAAAGTGGCTCTCATTTACTTGATTCAGCATTTCATTCAGCATGGTTTGGCTTGGCCACAGATCTCTTAGATATACAGGCTCATTGTTACTATTGATACCAATTGGGTCGCTATCTAAGTCAATACAGGTCGTCCCTGCTAATGCAAACGCGACGACTAATGGTGGTGAGGCAAGCCAGTTTAGGCTAACAGATGGGTGTATTCTACCTTCAAAGTTCCGATTACCTGATAATACTGCCGATACGTTCAGGCTGTTCTCCAAGATCTCTGTTTCAAGATTATTTTTCAGTGGGCCAGAGTTACCAATGCATGTTGTGCAACCGTATCCAACTCGATGAAATCCCAATAGATCGAGGTAGTGTTGCAAACCAGTATCATTGAGATATCGAGCGACAGCTAATGACCCGGGTGCGAGAGACGTTTTGACGTAGCTAGGAACGGTCAACCCTTTTTTTACTGCTGCCATAGCAACCAAACCCGCAGTCAGCATAACGGCAGGGTTCGACGTGTTAGTGCATGAGGTGATGGCTGCAATAACGACATCACCATGGTTTAAGTGCTTATGTGAGTCTGGGCGGTCTGAGTTTGAGGCACCTACAATAGAACATTGATCAAAAGTTGCTTGCTTGATTGCACTGATGTTAAGTCTATCTTGCGGTCGTTTTGGGCCTGCTATTGAAGTGACAATATCAGATAAATCCACCACAACAGTTTCATCATACTCAGGTGAAGGGCTGTTTGAATCCCACCATAGTTCTTGCTCTTGAGCATAAGCACGAACTCTTTCAACTAGTGAAGATGGTCGGTTTGTAAGCGTTAAATAGGCAATAGTATTTTCGTCAATCGGGAAAAAACCACATGTGGCGCCATACTCTGGGGCCATATTAGCAATTGTAGCACGGTCGGCCACAGATAATTGCGCTAAGCCACAACCATAATACTCAACAAATTTACCGACCACTCCGTGCGACCTTAACCTTTCAGTAATCGTCAAAACCAGATCAGTCGCTGTAACACCGGGACGTAATTGTCCGTCAAGTCGCACACCAACAACACGTGGGACAGCGATATTGAGCGGCTGACCTAGCATTGCTGCTTCGGCTTCTATGCCGCCCACACCCCAACCCAACACACCTAATCCGTTTACCATAGTCGTGTGACTGTCGGTTCCTATAACAGTATCTGGTGTTAACACTCCATTTTCGTCTTCACGAACAACTTGCGATAGATACTCTAGATTTACTTGATGGCATATACCCTTACCGGGCGGTATCACGGTCAAGTTATGGAAATTTTTTTGTGCCCATTTTAGAAATGTGTAGCGCTCTCTATTTCGTGCCATTTCATGTTTACGATTCGTATCTATCGAGGATTCTGAACCTGACTGATCAACAATTAACGAGTGGTCTATGACAAGGTCTACCGGGCACTTAGGGGTGACATGGCTTGGGTCTCCGCCCCCTTGGGCTACAGCGTCTCTTATAGCGGCTAGATCGACCAAAGCAGGTATTCCGGTATAGTCCTGCATCAGCACTCTGCTAGGATAGAAACTAAATTCTGATGAGTTACTGTTGCTTTCGGAATCGAACGTCGTCTTTTTACAGAACAATGCATCAATGATCCGAGATGACTCTTTTAAATCAGAGGTTTGTCGGATTACATTTTCAATAAGCAGGCGTTTAGTAAAGGGAATTTTGCACAGGCTTACTTGATAATCTTGTGCAAGTTTTTTTAATGACCAGTATCTATATTCAGTGCCGTTTACATCCAGTGACCTTTGATATGTTTGGCACCATGATTTTTCGCTGGTAGGTATCATGATTTGTTTCCTTTCAATAGTGGTTGACCTTTGTAAAATGAACCTCCATGTCATATAGATGTTTTTTGGGCATTTTTATATCTCCCATATCCAAATAGCTTTAATCAGCTGAAAACCTAGAATCTGAAAGGATCAGAGTTGAAGTTCTAAAAGAAGGAATAAGTTGAAATGGACTTTTGCCAACAAACAATAACTAGACTCAAAAAAATGTTGGCAAAGCTTGTAATTACTGTGCCTTCAACCATATCTCGATGAGAACTACATTTGTTGCTTGCCGAACTTTCTCACCAGGCTCAACTTCAAAACTGATTTTTTGCCCTTCCAAGGACGTTAAACCCATCAGATGAAATCGAACGGAAATAGACAAAATGTCCTTGTTATAAATATCTTTGGCGATAAAACCAAAGACTTTATTTTAGTTAACCCATTTTACTGTTCCAGTTACTCTGTCGGACATATATACCTCGACTAATATTACAGCGTAAGGCTATGATATATATAACTATATTATATTCACTCAAGAGGGCTGTCGACGAAGTTAAACGAAAAAAATTCGAGAATTACTGTGCAGAAAACTTGTTTTATAATGAAAATAGAACTTAAATTGACGGATCTACTTTAAGTATAAGTCTTAATTTCAAAATAGTTACTTTATCCCTAGGTCATATATTATTTTATTTATAAGTTTATGATTTCATGAACAAATATCAGCAGGTTTTAACGTTTTGGTTAATTGTGATAGCTTCATACATCGTAGCTCTTAGGTAGACACTGACTTGATGCCCATTTTGTGGACAAGCAGTCTAAGTTGCGGTGAGCTGGGATTTGTCATACTAACAGTATTTCAAAATTTACTAATTTAGCAAGTGCTGTAACTCGCTTCCTTCCAGTTACGATTTACCACTACGCCTCCATTTTCCTTAGCTGATTTATGTGTTACGCGGTCACTTAAAGTGATCTGTTTCACAAACCGACGAATTTCTCTCGTCGGTTTAGCCCCCTCAAAAAAACATTTTATTGGTGCTACGAAAGGCTCAAAAAAGTAAGTTTTCTTCCTTGATTTGTCCAAACCGACGGGACTTTATTGTAAACCGACGAAATCGGGAAATTTCGTCGGTTTGAACCGACGAAGAGCCAAAAACCGACGAGATTGGTCTGCTCGTCGGTTTGAGAATAGGAAAAAATGAAATCCGTCGGTTTGAGAATAGTTATCATCTGGAAATTGGTCTAAACAAAAAAAATTGCATTACCAATGGCTGTTAGTGACTGCTACCATTTTGGCCTGCTTTAAGCCTATGTTCTAACCATGCAGCCAGTGTTGAAAGTAAAAGTGTCACGCACAAATAGATGGCCGCGACGGTAAACCAGATCTCAAACGGCATGGCGGTATCAGCCACAATATTGCGTCCTTCGGTGGTCAGGTCAAAAATGGCCATTACACTGACAATCGACGAATTTTTTACCAGCGACACAGCTTCATTGGTCAAAGGTGGCAAGATGCGGCGAATCACTTGCGGCGAATGATAAACCTGTAACTGTCGGTTTGGTTCAAACCAAGACTGTCGGCTGCTTCAAATTGGCCTTTATCAATACTCAGCAATCCGGCACGTAAAATCTCTGCGGTGTAAGCGCCCTGAAACAGTGACAGGGCTAATACAGCAGTGGTAAATCGCTCCAGGCCCAATACCGGACCAAACACAAAATAGAGTAGGTAAATTTGTACCAGTAATGGCGTGTTGCGAATGAGTTCGATGTAAGCACGAGCGATGCCACGGCCCACCACTGAATCTGAGCGGCGGAGCAGGGCAGTAACCAGCCCGATAACCAGGGTACACAGCAGGCTGACCGCCGAAATCTCCAGTGTAACTTTCAGTCCTTGCAGTAACTCTGCGGCATACCATTCCCCATCTTCCGTAAACCAGAGGTATTGCGGAATGCGGTACCATTGCCACCGATAGTTCATAGATTCGGCACCTTGCTCAAGCAACCAGAGCAGAAATACACTGACCAGAGCAATCTGCATCAGTCCGCTGAGTACAGGGCTGATTACCTTGCCGGTGGTTGACCGCCATCCTGCCTGTGGTAACAACGGGTTAGTATTTGCTGTTCGTGCTGTTCGTGCTGTACGGAAAATTTTCACTGTTTTTGTCTGGCTACTTTTTTATCGCGAATGAGTTGATTGACGCCGAGTCTGTGTATCTATTGATCTGTGTATCTATTGATTAGGTGCAGCTATCCGATACTGCCAACCTGCATTCTTTGCAGGGTAGTTTTAATATCAGTAACTTAATATCTGGTCGAGAAACTGTCGGGTACGAGGGTGTTGCGGCCTGTCAAACAATGTGGCGGGTTCAGCGACCTCAACAATTTCCCCTTCATCCATAAACACCACCCGATCGGCAACCTGGCGAGCAAAGCCCATTTCGTGTGTGACACAAACCATGGTCATTCCGCCTTCAGCCAGTTCTTTCATAACATCCAGTACCTCACGGATCATTTCAGGATCCAACGCGGAGGTCGGCTCATCAAACAGCATGATATCCGGCTTCATGCAGAGTGAGCGGGCAATCGCCACCCGTTGTTGTTGTCCACCGGAAAGCTGTCCGGGATATTTGTTTGCCTGATGGGCAATATGCACCCGTTCCAACAGGCTCATGGCTAAGACTTCCGCATCGGGGCGGGACATATTCAGCGTCCGGCGGGGGGCCAGCGTTAAATTGTCCAGTACTGTAAGGTGAGGGAATAAATTGAAATGCTGAAAAACCATACCGACTTTGCCGCGAATTGCTTTTAAATGGCGACGGTTTAAAGGATGCCCTGAAACTTCAAGCTGACCTTGGTCAAATGACTCCAACCCGTTGATGCAGCGGATCAGGGTTGATTTTCCTGAACCTGACGGGCCGCAAATCACTACTCGCTCGCCGCGGGAAATGGTCAGATTTATGTGCTTCAGGGCATGGAAGTCACCATACCATTTTTCGAGTTCACGGAAGGTAATAACCGCATCCTGCGTCATCGCAACGACCTTGTTCATTCGATAAGTGATTGAAGTTATGTTATTCGTTGCGTAGTCAGAATTCAAAGCCTTGTTCAAAATATCATCATTGTGATGTCTTTCACTGCACGCCAAACGTTTGGCGGATAATTATTAAACGGCAGAAAAAAAATCGTATTTGATCGTAAATAGCGTTTGCACTACCAGATAAAGAAGGATAAGTTAAAGTCAAATAGAAGTGAAAAATACTGTCAACCAAATCTGTAAACTTTTCGTTGCGGTTGGCGGGGTAACCTCAGGAAGTAGCAATGCATAAAACCGATGATGTCCGAATTCGCGAAATTAAAGAACTTCTCCCACCTGTTGCCGTACTGGAGCGTTTCCCGGCAACTGAGCAGGCGTCCGAAACGGTTTACCAGGCTCGTCAGGCCATTCACAACATCCTGAATGATGAAGATGATCGACTGCTGGTTATCGTAGGTCCATGCTCAATCCACGATACGAATGCTGCGCTGGAGTATGGCCAGCGCTTAAAAGCTTTGCGTGAAGAACTCAAAGACGATCTGGAAGTGGTGATGCGTGTTTATTTTGAAAAACCGCGCACCACTGTGGGCTGGAAAGGGCTGATTAATGACCCGTACATGGATAACAGTTTCCAGCTGAATGATGGCCTGCGTCTGGGGCGTAAGTTATTGCTTGACCTGACCGACATGGGTGTACCGACTGCCGGTGAGTTTTTGGATATGATTACGCCGCAGTACATGGGGGATCTGATCAGTTGGGGTGCGATTGGTGCCCGTACAACAGAATCACAAGTACACCGTGAGCTGGCTTCGGGCCTGTCTTGTCCGGTTGGTTTTAAAAATGGTACCGACGGCAATATCAAGATCGCGACGGATGCCATTGGGTCTGCCAGCGCACCGCACCATTTCCTGTCTGTGACCAAATACGGTCACTCGGCCATTGTTTCAACAGCCGGAAATGAAGACTGCCACATTATTCTGCGTGGCGGTAAAGAACCGAATTACAGTGCAGAGCAGGTTAACGACATTACGTCCAAACTGGACTCAGCGGGTCTGCGCCAGAAAGTGATGATCGATTTCAGCCATGCAAACAGCCTGAAGCAGTTCAAACGTCAGTTGCTGGTATCAGAAGATGTTGGGCAGCAAATTGCGAATGGTAACAGTGCAATTTTTGGTGTAATGATTGAGAGCCATTTGGTCGAAGGCCGTCAGGATATCGTTGATGGTCAGGAGCCAACTTACGGTCAAAGCATCACTGATGCATGTATCGGTTGGGCTGATACCGAGACTGTGCTGCGTCAGCTGGCCGCTAGCGTGAAGCAACGTCGTCAGGCTCGCGATTAAAACAGCTTTTTTCTGAAGATGAAAGCCTGGCAATCGCCAGGCTTTTTGTTGCCTTCGTCCCTGAATAGGTCAGCGGCAAATGGTGAATTCAGCCAGCATCAGAATCAAACTGACTCCTCATCTGTTAATGACTGGTATCGGCAATATTGTAAACCGTTGCCTGCGATTTATAGGGGTAGTTGCCGGACAGTTTTACTGGCGGTGCCTGAATCTGCAGTTTTCTTGCCCGTTTCAGGTTTTCCTGGGCTTTTGCGTAAAACATCGGGCTTTCATTGACGGCACGTTCCAGATAATCGACGGCAGCTTCGTAGTCACCTTCCAGCATAGAAAAATACCCGATGTCATTGAGCGCTTCCTGACGAGGCATGGCCCGTGACAGGGAGTCGAGCGCATCCTCGTACCGACGAGATTTAATGTAAGTCAGCCCCAGATTAGACCATGCACGCTTGTCGTTTGGATACAGTGTAGCTGCACGGCGGTTAACCGCTTCTGCCTCATTCAGGTTGCCGGCAAGATAGTAGGAGTAGCCCAAATTGGTCATGGCTTTGTGCGAGCGGTTATCAACCTGAAGCACTGAACGATAAATCCGCTGCGCTTCGTTATGGCGGGCATCTAAATCCGCCAGTATGCCCAGTCCGACATAAGCATTTAACGGGGAAGAGGTGTCCAGTTTTAATGAGCTGGCGAACAGATCATGTTGCGGTTCCCAACTGGTATTTCCCTGACGCTTTTGATCCATTTGTACAGTGTGGATCAGGTGTTTTCTGGCGGTATCCGATTCACCCATTTTAAGCTCGATTATACCGAGTGATGCAGCATATTGAATATTCTCCGGTTCGATTAGCGAAGCTCGAGAATAGGCCAGTTTGGCCAAATCGTGATTACGTCGTTGTTGATGGATGTAGCCAATTTTGTAGTACGCCTGGTCAGCATGCTTTTGGGATGGGAAACTCAGGGCGCGAATGTATTCAAACAGAGCGAGATCCGGTTCGTGGGCCAGATAAGCTTTGTCACCGCGTTGAATGGCTTCTTCCGGTGATTCCGGTGGAAAATCATTGGATAAGCCCAATGTGGGTTTGCCGTCATATAACTCGTGTTCAAATGAAACGCCTTTTTTGTTGGCAACATCTTCTGAGTTACTGCAACCCATTGTCATGAATGCCATCGTGCAGGCCATTGCGGCCATTACATAGAGCGAGTATGAATGTGACATATATAAATTCCTTCTTGTCGTTTATCTGCCCGCGAACATGTCCAGTACCTTGACGACAGCCGGGCCGACTGCCACCGCGAAAAATCCGGGCCAGATACAGGTAACGAGTGGGAAGATCATTTTAGTGCCGATTTTGGCGGCTTCTTCTTCCGCTTTCTGCTGACGTCTGTCGCGAAACTCTTCAGCATACTCCCGCAAGGTATCTCCCATACTGGCGCCTAATTTGATGGACTGATTAATGATACTGATCAGTCCCTGTAGCTCTTTCAGGCCGGATCGGGCAACAAACTGATTCAGCGCCATCGGAATAGAGGCGCCGACCCGGATTTTCTGACAAACCAGCTGTAATTCATGGCTGAGCGCCGGTGACGACGCGCCGATTTCAGTCGCTACCCGGTTGAGTGCGGCCTGAAAACCTAGCCCGGCTTCAGAGGCAACAACCAGCAGATCAAGGGCATCAGGAAATGCGTTACGCAAGGCTTTGATCCGGCGGTTGGCCATTCGTTTGAGAACGAAATTGGGGAGGAACGTGGCAATGGCAATCGACATCAGGGTGTAAATCAGCGTCTGTTGTGTTGTCACTTCGGGTAAAAATCGGGTTACTACCAGAGTGCCCAATGCCAGCAGCAGCGCAAGAATGATTTTAATAGCGTAAAAAGAAGCTACTGCTTTATGGTTTTCAAACCCGGCGTGCATCAACATTTGCTTAACGTTAAATTGCTCCGTTTTGGATTTTGGGGTGACATACTTTTCCAGCGATTCCAAGGTCTTGTTGAGCTGCCGGTGAGAATGCGGCATGCCATGGCTGCCGCCATGTGTTTGATGAGAAATAAACTCTAACTGCTTTTTCAGGGGATTACGGGCGTTGACAACCAGAATCCAGACACTGACGGTCAATGCCACAGTGCTGATAAAAGCAAACCCCAGAAACAGCCAGTAGGCATGCTGCTCATTGTCTACAACGGAATTAAACAGTGTCATCAGATAATCCATTTCACACCTCGATGCGCAGGATTTTACGGATCCACAGTAAGCCCAGGAACATGGCGACCCCGGTTCCGGTCAGAACCGAATGGCCACGCTCAGACTCAAGCAGTGGGTTGATGTAGCCCGGATTGCTGAGATACAACAATAAAAACAGGACAAAGGGCACCATCATCAGCACCCAGGCTGACATTCGGCCTTCGGCGGACAAAGTGCGGACTTTGCGCATTAAGCGGAAGCGTCCGCGAATCACGTCAGACAGTTTCTCTAGGGTTTCGGCCAGGTTGCCGCCGGTTTCTTTTTGAATAATAACGGCACTGTTAAAGGCCAGTACGCTGATCGACGGGTTACGATGGGCAAGATTAGCCAGAGCGACTTTCAGGTCGACCCCGAAGTTCAGCTCTATAAACACCTTGCCAAATTCTCCGGCAATGGGCTGGGGCATTTCTTCACTGACGGTTTTCATCACGTCGGTGAACGGATAGCCAACCAACAGGGCACGTTTCATGACATCCAGCGCTTCGACAAATTGCTCTTCAAACAACTGGAGGCGTTTTTCCATTTTCAGCCGTAAATACATGACCATAGCCAGTAATAACACGAAAGGAACGGCCAGCATGATTTTCGGGCTGAGGGTGAGCAGGTAGACCCCGGTCATGGCAAAAACGGTGCCTGCGAAAAACCAGAGTGCAACTTGGTAGGCTTTCCAGTTGAGCCCGGCCAGTGACAGCCGCTCCCCCAGAACTTCACCAAAGGCATTGTTTTCAAGCCAACGTTCGGTGGGGGAAAGCTGATCCAGATAATTTTTTCGTAGTAACGACTGTTGATTGTTTTTGCCGGTTTCCGCAATCGCGTCCAGTTGCTTTTTCAACAATCGGGAGCGGCTTGCCCGGGTCCCTGTAACGGATATCAGCAGGGTTTGAGAGATCACCACGACTGCCACAAACAGGATGAGCAGATAGAGTTGCAGATTCTGATCCATTACGCCCCCTCATGCTGATTGGAAAAATAGGAGTACGGTAAATCAATACCCATATGTTTGAACGTATCGATGAACGAAGGCACATTTCCTGTTGCCTGATAGGCGCCCAGTACATTCCCGTTTTCATCAATGCCAGCGCGTTTAAAGCAAAACAGCTCGGTCAGGGTAATGACGTCCCCCTCCATGGTATTGACTTCGACAATACTGGTAATTCGCCGTTTACCGTCTTCCATACGTCTGAGCTGGACGATAACATTCAGGGCAGAAGCAATTTGCGATCTCACATTTTTAATCGGCATATTCCAGCCTGCCATTGCAAACATATTCTCGATTCGACCCAGAGCATCGCGTGGGTTGTTAGCATGGATGGTGGTCATTGAACCATCATGGCCGGTATTCATAGCAGCCAGCATATCAACCGCTTCAGCGCCACGAACTTCCCCTACGACAATACGGTCAGGCCGCATCCGGAGTGAGTTAATCACCAGTTCACGCTGGGTAATTGCGCCCCGGCCTTCGATGTTGGGCGGACGGGTTTCCAGTCGCACGACGTGAGGTTGCTGCAGTTGCAGCTCCGCGGAGTCCTCAATCGTAATGATTCGCTCGTTGGCCGGAATGAAACAGGAGCAGATATTCAACGTCGTGGTCTTCCCTGAACCTGTTCCTCCTGAAATCAGGATATTCAAGCGCCCGCGCACAATTGCATGCAGGAAATGTGCCATATTCTGGTTGAGGGTGTCATATTTGAGCAGCTGCTCGATATCCAGCTTTTCAACGGCAAAACGACGAATGGATAACGAAGGGCCATCAATGGCGAGGGGCGGGATCACGGCATTGATCCGTGACCCGTCTTTGAGGCGGGCATCAACCATCGGTGAGCTTTCATCAATTCGCCGACCAACCTGCGACACAATGCGGTCAATCACATTCAACAGATGGCGATCATCACGAAATGTCGCGTAGGTAGGTTCCAGTTTGCCTTTGCGCTCGACATAGATCTGGCTGCTTGAGTTCACCAGAATGTCAGAAATTGTTTTGTCTTTTAGCAAAGGCTCCAGTGGGCCGAGCCCCAGAATTTCATCACCAACTTCTTCAATCACCCGTTGGCGACTTTCCGCATTCAGGGGAACTTCTTTATCCAGCAGCAACATGGCGGCCATGTCAGCAATTTGTGACCGGGCTTGATCTGCCGGCATACTTTCCAGTACTGCCAGATCCAGCGTGGTAAACATAGCGTCCAGCAGATCATTTTTGATGGCCTGCTCCTGAGGATTCGGCGCGCTATAAGAGCTGGAATGGCCGTCATCCGGTGGTGAAAATTGCTGAGCAGACTGCATCGCATCTGGCATATCAATGTCTGACAATACCGTCTGATCTTGCTCAGCAATAGGGGGCTCGTTGAGATGACGCTGCGAATCGGGCTGTTGAGTGCGTTTTTTCAGAAACATATTCAGCTCCTCAGAAACGTAAAGAAGCGGCGCAGGCCTTTGGATTCCTCCACGCTTTGACCGGCAATGATATGAGTGACATCTCTCAGTGCTTTCACCAGTTGCGTTTTTTCAAAATGGGTCGCTAAGAGTTCCCCTAAATTACTGGATGCACTGACGGTCGTATAATCATTGGGTACCAGAAGCAGCTGGTCAGTATGCAGGGTGGCCTTAATTTCCTCAGGTTTGATGTTGATGCTTTTGGAGTACCGGTTGACGATCACTTTGATCTGCTGATGCTGGTAGCCGAATAAGTGTCTGAGCTGTTTGATTAAAACAGCGGCTTCCCGAATGGCCGGGATACTTTGCTGGACGACAATGAAGACATGGTCAGCCATGGTCAGCGCTGGGGAACTCCAGTTTTCCAGCCCTCGGGACATATCGATGATAATGTGGCTGTGAGTGCTTCTGGATTGCTCCAGAAAGTGGTGAAAAGCATTGGCACTGAATTCCGGCACACTGTTAAACAAAGCGTCCGACCGGCTGGTGATAAAACGGAGCCCGGAAGAGTGTTTTGTCAGAACACCATTGAGTGCATATTCATCCATGGTTTTCACCTGCTTCAGCGCATCGTTCAGCAGGAATTTCGGCGGGGTAGAGAGCAGCCCGGAGACACAACCAAATTGAGCATCGGTATCAATCAGCACTGTCGAATATTTTTCCAGTGTGAGCAGGTGTGCCACAGTGGTCGACAAAACGGATGATCCCATACCGCCTTTGGCGTTCATGAAAATGCTGACTTGTCCTTGTTTTTGATTCGCTTTTTTGGACTCAGCACATTCAAACAGGATCTGATCAAGTTCTTGCTCGTCAAATGGGATGGTCAGTACATCTTTCACCCCTTTTCGCAGTGCCTGACGCAGCAGGTTGGTGTCAGAGTTTCCTGTAACCAGAATGATCGGGCAGAGCGGCTTCATGGCGTCCTGAATCAATGTCATCGCGACGTTCCAGTCGCATTCCCCGTCAATGAAAATGACATCCGGCTGGCCTGTCTGCTTCAGGTTGTTTAACCCGGAACGTAACTCAAATTCGCCCATTGGGTGAAAAGAGGTATTTGGCCAGAGCGCTAGATAGTCGCTGAGCGGCTGGATGAAGTCGCTTTGATTACTGACAATCCAGCCGTCTACTGTGGTCAATAAGGGGGGCTTCTTCTGTGTAGACGCATCCACCTGATCTGACTGGCAATATGTATTGATAGTCATAACGCACCTTAACAATCAGTAAATCCGGTTCGGGTGACCCCGAGGCTTTCTCGTGGCATAAGCGTTGAGAATGCGGGAGCCGTAAAAGTGAGGCCGAGTGGGGATAGCGGGATCATGAGTTGGAGCTGGTAGTTGATGATCCGGGCTTCAATGAATTCGATTTGGTTAAATGTGGCGCTGGCCATGAGATCTGCAGTAATCGGCGTGCCGGTTTTATCCAGATAGCGCACATCGAGATTGTCGACAGAGAAATTGGGTAAAGGCACAGAACCGATCAGGCTGGCAATTTTGGCATCCTGCTGTTCGGTGGTTGAAACTTGGCAAACCACCGCAATGCGAGCCGCTCGGCGACTGGTTTCGTTGAGCAGGTGCCAGGTAAACAGCAGACGCCCGAATTCGATGATGCCGAACAGCAGAATAAAAAACAGCGCGCTGATGATCGTAAATTCAACCAGGGTGTTGCCAGCTTGTGTTTGCGGGCCGGATTTTTTTATGCGGCTTTTATTTAAGGCACCAATGTTTAACGCGCCTGTTTTTAAAGAACTTATTTTTAAAGCACGTTGAGTGGATTGCCCTGCATAAGGGGAGCGGTGATGGCAATGGGATTTAATCATCATAACACCCTCATCGAATAGCTGGAGACCAGCTTGAAGTGCATGTTAATGGCATCGCCACCTACCAGTGCGGGGATGTCGCCAATAACGGGCTGGTAGGGGTAGGCGATCTCAACTTTGATGTAGTTATCCACCAGGGAAATATTCACATGGCTGGCTTGCAGGTTGTCAATTACCGGGTTGCTGCCACCATTGATTGACCCGTATACCGCCAGGTTTTTGGCATAGACAATGTTCTCGGTTGTCAGGGCATAATTCCCGCTGGTGCCTTTAATGATCTCACCAGACAGGTAACGAGCACTATCGCGGCTGACTTTTTCGATTTCGGTGTAGGTATAAATAGCCCGCCCGATTTCGCACAGTGAGAGAAACAGGAACAGCAGAAACGGCAAAACAATGGTGAATTCCACGATGGCAATACCCTGCTGCCGTTGCCGCATGACAAATAATGAGCGACGTTCTGCATGCCCGCTGAACGAGGAGATGCCAGGTTTTATCCGATTATCTTCACAATGGATAAGTTCCGACGGGATGTGCCCGCAATGATGAAGCCCGGTACGGGCACATTCCGCTGTTGGATGAGGTGTCAGGTCAGAAGGCGTCATCATGAATCCTCGCTGTCAGGATCGTCAAACAACACGATTTTGTATGGACCATTTTCACCCGGCTGGTTACTCGCGTTGCCGCTGTCATTGCGACATTGAGAAATGAATTCACCAATAATCCAGGAACCCTGGCCGCTTCCGGATTTGTCATCGACGGTTGTGGTAACGCTGACGGGTTGTACCAGATAGAAGCACCCCAGACCTTTGAGGGGAATATCCATGCGTCCACCGGTTTTGGTGGCTTTGTCGCAGTCGAGAATTGGCACGGTGACAATTCGGCGGAAAAAGCCGCCGCTCTGACAGGTGGAAGAATTCATGCAGCTTTCGTAATCGCCGTTTTCATACGACGCCATGTATTTGTCGTAGTTGTATATCTGGTCGTAGGTTTTGTTGGTGGAGTAGTGGGTACTGGTCTGGCCGTCAGCGCCAGCAACCGTGGTTTCCTCAACAGCCGCATAGTTGCTGTCATAATAGGGGTTGATGTCACTGACATACTCAGAAGCGCGGAGTCCCCCGGAATAGATGCCGAAGCGGGTATCAACGGCGAGCGTCGGGCCAACCATGTTACCGGTTTCGGTGGTGATCATTTCGCCTTCAGTGGCGTTGAGGCAGCTGTCGTATTTACCCGCCAGCGCATCCCGGTAGGCATTAGCCCCTGTTTGTGAGTTGCCATCGGCATCTGTCAGGGTAATTGCCATAAAATTGCCTGAACCTACTTCGCTATTGCTGCTGGTGGAGGCTTTCAGGACATGCAGCGAATGCTGACTGTAGCCGGAGATGGTGCTGGGATCAGAATCGCCCTCGCAGATACTCAGGGGTACAATATTGCAGGTTCGGGACAGGGTTGTGCTCGGACCGGCAACCGCTGAGGCTCTGGCGATCATATCGATGTTGAAAATGGTGACTAAAAAGTCGGGGATATCCACCCCTTCAATGCGCACTCTGACATAAGTGGCATCTTCAGAGGTGGTTGTTGGGTCAAAAGGCAGTTGTTCTGAGAATTCAAAGATGATGTCGGTATATTCGATAGAAACTGACCGGTAGTTATCACTGGCCAGATTATCGGTAATCGCCTGAGTGCCAGCGGCAATGGCTTCTGCCTGTGTGCCGCCGAGATCCAGTGTTTTTGCGGCACTGAGTGCCGCAGAATCAGCCAGATTTTGCAGTTTACCTTTGGATAACAGCATATTGCCGACATCCAGTGCCAGCGCGCCGGCCCCGATAAGCACGGCCATCGCAATGGTTGCAAATATCGCGACGATACCTCTTTGCCGTCCGGGAAAAACGGGTTGAGTATGAAGCGCTTTCATCCTGAACCTCTCAGTGCCGGCCATCAGAGCCAGCTATCAGAATCAACAACAAGAGCCAGGCAGCGTTTAGTTTTTGGCAATTAAATCTTGCCGCTTAACGCTTTCCTGCTGTTTACCGCTTTCTTCAGATTTCATTGATTTGACGGCTTTTTTGCCGCTAAAACCGGGCGAACTCAGTGGAATACGGTTTTCTGCTGCTGGATCGATGGTTTGTAGCTGTATCAGGCGATTTCGACTCTGGCCCAGCGGGATATCTTCTGCCAGTACCGTGCCGGTCATACCTACCGTCAGGGCGGTGATAATCACATACTTCATGTTTCCTCCCATTACATTTTTCGGCCATTACAAACATGGGTTATCAGAGGCTGTGGCCAAATTTGCCTTCGGTACCGGCAACGACAGAAGGAATCGGTGCCGATGCCTGAGTCGAGTAGGTACTATAGCTGTTTGGTGCTTTGGCTTTGAGTTCACTCATACGCCCCAGCAGGTAGTATTCCCAGTCGTTCGGTTCAACAAAGTTATCAGTGGGCAGGGAGACATCCTGACGGCGTACGGGTTTAGCAAGGCGAGGGGTCACCAGAATGACGAGCTCGGTTTCGCCCTTGCGAAACGCCTGGCTGCGGAAAAGCTGGCCGATGATAGGGATGTCCCCGAGTCCGGGTAAGCGGTCGACCACATCGGTAACACTTTCATTCAGCAGGCCTGCAATGCCGATTGTTTGACCATTGCCCAGAGAAACGGTGGTTTTGGCGCTGCGTTTCGTCAGAGAAGGGACAAAAAACTGGGTGCCGGAACCTGATGGAGTGACGGTAACGGCATTTTGATTGGCAATTTCACTGACCTCGATATTCAGAGCCAGGTTAATGTTGTCTGCCGAAGAAACGGTAGGGATGAACTGCAGACCTACCCCGAATTCCTTGAATTCAATGGTCACATTTTCATTGTTAGGTACAGGTACTGGAAATTCGCCACCGGAAAGGAACTCTGCTTTTTCACCGCTCAGAGCTGTCAGGGTAGGCTCTGCCAGTACCTTGGCCAGACCGTTTGTTTTGGCAATATTGAAGGCCGCCGTAAAGAGGGTATTACCACTCATAAAGCTGGCAAACAGACCGTTGTCATCAATATTCAACGGATTTGGCGCAATTTCATCAATGACCGGGCCAATGACGCCTCCGTTACTGCTATCAAAAACCGGAAAGCGCGTGCCGCTGTCGGAAATGGCGTCCGGGAAACTGGCGCCGCCGTTAACGCCACCCCAGGTCCAGTTACTGCCGTTCCGGGCAAAGATGAATTTCGAATCAAACTCTCTGACCAGCGAGCGCTGTACTTCTGCAACCGTTACTTCCAGCATGATCTGGTGTGATCCGCCGACTTTCATCATATTGATAACGCCTGCGTTTTTGCCGGTATAGGTGCTGGCAATTTCCTCAGCCATCGCGATGCGTTCTGCGCTGGATACATCTCCGCTGAGCACCAGTCTGTCCTGACTGGTGTACACCGAAATGCGCTCTTCAGGCAGAAACTCGTAGAGTTTGGCTTTCAGGGCGTTTAAATCGTGGGTGACTTCCACATCCAATACCGTGATCAGCTTGCCCTGGTTGTCCCAGATGATGACATTGGTTGTGCCTTTCTGTTTACCCAGTACGTAAATGCTGTTCGATCGCATGATGAGAATATCGGCGACGTCAGGATTACCCACCGAAATTCGCCGTGCGCTGCCGGGAATGGTCACCAGACGTGACTTATTCTGTGGCACAGTAATTGACTGAGTGCGCGTGGCAAACGTCTGTGTACTGAAACAGATTCCAAACAGCAGCACGACACAGCTGACGATGGAAAGGGATAAACTAGCAATGGGCGTTTTCATACCATCAGCTCCTTTTGCTATATGCGGACATTAACCCGGCTGGTGTCTGTCCCTTTAATGACAGTGACACTCTGGTTGGTGCGCGGGTAGATGCGGGACGGTTTTTCCATCGGATCATTCGGATTTCGCAGTGACAATTGCAGCTCACCTTTGGATTTCGCTGTGATCAGCGATTCCGCTTGTTTCGGGGTAAGCTCCAGTGTGACCGCGCGTACGATGATAGGTTTGGAGTCATCGGTTCTTGCCGTCTGGTCAACGGCCAGAATCTTGATTTTCTTCAGTACAGTGCGTGCCTGCCCGATTTTTTCTTGGGCGTAAATGACATCAACAAAGTCACCCGGCAGCAGGAAGCCTGCGACACCGATAACGTCGTTGACCCGGATTGTCACAGCCCGCATATTGGGTGAAATCAGGGCAGCCAGGGTGGTGCCTTCACCGGGAGTCACAATGCGTTCCTGGCGCAGGATGTCACCGGCAAAAATTTCATTGCGGGCAATCAGTCCGATAACCTGTTCCGTGGTTTCAAATCCGGTACCTTGAACCAGTTCTTCTGGGTAATAGGCCAATTTCAGGTGCTTTGCTTCCAGTTGCGTCCCCAGTGGAATATCTTGCTGGGCGACGACCCTGGAGACTTTAGGTTCGGGCTTAATCACTTCAACCTGCACCGTGGGCTGACTGGTTTGCGCGGGTAACGTGGCTTGCTGTTGCCTGATCCATTTGTTGGCCATAATCAGTGCACCAACCCCCATGGAAAGGGAGATCACAAGCATGATGAGGATTTTACCTTTCGTCATGGTTAACTCCGGTTGACTGATCGTCGACAAAATAACAATGCCAGACCAGCTCGATCAGCGACTGGTCAATAACGGGCGATTGTTCAGTAAATTGAATTTGGTTATGGCACATTGACACCAAATCCCGTGGATAGCAGGGCAACAAAGGGATATGTTGACGCTGATGTAACGTATTAATCACGAAGTTCAGCGTTTCAGTGCTGGTCGATAAGCCGAATTGCTGACAGTGTTGCTGCCAGAGTTGGCAATAATCTTCCCGGCTGATGGGGCCAAATTCGATTTTGTAACCGATACGGCGTAAAAAGGCATCGTCAGCCAATTTGGCAGGATGAATATTGGATGAAAAGACAAGTATCTGTTCAAACGGAATATCAAAATGTTCCCCGGATGCTGTTGCCAGATAATCAATCCGCTCTTCCAGTGGAATGATCCAACGGTTAAGAATGGCATCTACTGCTACTTTCTGGCGTCCTAAGTCGTCAATCAGCAAAATACCGTTGTTAGCTTTCATTTGTAACGGTGCACGGTTTATACGGTGGGTGGCATCAAACGTAATTTCCAGCATTTCAGCCGTGAGTTCACCGCCTACAACGACCTCAGGCCGTTTGCACCGGATCAAACGTTCATCATGGCCTTCATCAAGGCGCATTGTAGCCGCGGTTGATGTATGAACCGCCTTGTGCAAAATCGGGTCATATACCTGAATGATTTGATTTCCGACGCAAACGGAGTAAGGAATAAAAATGTCGTTGTTGAATAAAGACACCAGCCGTCTTGAAACGTAAGTTTTCCCGGTGCCGGGCAGGCCATATATAAATATGGCTCTGCCCGAGTTTAGCGCAGGCCCGACTTTAAAAATAATATTTTCAGGAAGAACAAGTTGATTTAACCCTGAACGGAGTAATTCAGGTGTTACGCGTTCCTTGCTGGAAGATTGATTCAATACCAGGGACTGGTAGTGTGTTAATGATATCGGGGCAGGGCCAATATATCCATCCCGTTGTAATTCGTGCTGTGCAATTTGTCGCCCACGTACTGTCAGGCTATAGCGCAAAGAACGGCTATATTTTCCGTCAGAGAATATTTCTATTAATGCTTCTGATTTCAGTTTTTGTAAAACAGGATCAACAATATTACCGGTTAAACCTAATTTATGTGAAAGTGTAATGGTATCTTCATCCGTTGATTGCATGAGATGCTTAAGCAACAAGCTTTCAATTACTTTACTGGGTATGCCACTTTCTTTAATTGAAATAGGTTTGTTGGTGAGTTTTGCCTGATTATCTGATGCTTTATTTTCAGAGAGACAGGACGCAAACGTGTCCATAATACGTACCCCTGTATATTAAATGAAAGCGTTATATATAAAGATAGTAATAGGTTGTTGCTAATAATATTGCACCACCCATAGGCATACCACTGGCTGCTACTGATAGCTGACTAGGCCGAATATACACACCATACCAGAATGATTGAATCCAGCGTTTGATAAAGGATAATAATTCACCAGAGCAGGCGAGACGAAGCACACAAATGATGCCAGAGAAAACCAGAGTGATTGCGATTAAATGAATAATGTTCGGATAACCGATGATGATACCGAGAGATGCTAAAAGTTTAGCATCCCCGGCACCAAACATACCTAACGCGTAAAACGGTATGCAGATAAACAAACCAACAGCAAAACCGAGCAGGGTTTGAAAGAGTGGCACCGGAATAAGGTTATGAGTCTCTGTTATATTCAGTGTGGCTTGTGTTAACCCAAGGATGAGGATAGCAATTATTGATTTGTTTGGTATTTTAAAATACATCAAATCAAAAAACGCAGCATAGGTGACAAGACCAATGATAAAGAGGTTCATAATTTATCCACTACTCCATTTAATAATATTATATTTTTTATTTTTTATTTTTATATTTTAAGTTGTAGGTTTACCGCCAAGACTTGTAATAAGTGTATTAATTGTTGTTTTTACAGTTGTACCTAATTCTGAAAATGCTGTAACAACTCCAGCAGCTACAAGTGAACCCGCTACTGCATATTCTACCGTGGTTAATCCTTCTTCATCACGACAAAATTCGATAAAAAGTTCTTTAACCGATTTCATTAGACCACTCCTCGAATGAAAGTATTTTGTGTAAAGCATTTGTGTCAAAAGACAATATAAATTTAGACAGATGTCATAAAACCTCAAGCCGAAAAATGTCAATTCAGAATGTTTTTAAAGTCAGACACTTTCTCTTTAGTGATAACATTATGAATAAACATGACTTTTATGGTTGAAAAATTTTTTGAAAAAGTGTCCGATGTTGAGACTTTATGGATATCCTCATGGCTGATTCTTGACAAATTAATACGGATGTTTTGTGCCTACGGCAGGGCGGTTTTTAAATTTAACATTTGAGAATTGTTATTATTAACATTTGTGATAAATATAATATTAATGATGTTTTAATAGGTTGGTTGTTTTGTTGTACATGCATGCCTTAAATAAAAGGCATTGCGGTGTGGTCTTTAGAAAGCGATTTTGCTGGCGAGGTCTTGTTGATAACAGCTTCGAATGACAGCTATAAAGTGACAGTGTCGAATGCTCGCTTCTGACGTTAGCCACAAACGTTAGCTTCTGGCGATAACATCGTGCGTTGTTCTCTCTCCATTCGGCATCAATAACCCAGTGTTAGATGTCAGGGCTTTGCCCATGCTTTGCCTAGCATTCTTTGTCAATGTAGTGGGCTTGGTGTAGGTATGATCAGAATCGTTGTTCTGAGTGTCTGTATGCGCAATGCTTGTGTAGCAGTAGCAGTAGCAGTAGCAGTAGCAGTAGCAGTAGCAATAGAAGAAGTGAGCACCAGGTGTCACTGAAAGGCAAAGGAGGGCGATACGTGATTGATGAATACGTCAATGTTTTAAATACGATCTATTACAGCGAACTCCTTTAACCCGATCCACTGAACTCAGTTTTTTTTTTGCTCAGACTGGAAACTCAGCTTAAAACCTAGGCATTATTCAAACCGTGACTTTCACGGCTTTAAACTATCTCTTTAACTTAACGACATTTTCAATGTTAATTGGGCGGGTAGCCTTTGAACATCTCATTAATCTGGCCATCGATGAAGCTGCGCCGAGAACTCGGTGTCATGGTTTCGGTCAGTTTTCGTTGTGAAGTCGCGCGCCACACAACCTGATTGCTCTTATTGTCAATCAGCTCAACCACCAGCTTGCCATACCGATATTCACGAATCTGTGTGGGGGTAGTGTAGGCTACACCTAAATGGCTGTGGCTTAAACCGTACCCATACCCGAAACCGAGGCTGGTACCGTAAGAGCGGTAGTCAGTTTGCTCGACAATCGCATGTCGGACAGTTAAATCAGCGTTGCTGTCCACTTGCTTCATCCCTTTGCTGTATAACTGGGTAGAGATCGCATCTTGTACTCGTGCTGCATCAAGAGAAATGGCATCGTTCTGCGGCTCTTTAGAAAAGGTATAAGTCTGGTATCGACTGTAATTGGCGGCAGTATTGTAGTCTCTTGAAACATCGGCGCTACAGGCGGCAAGCAATGATGAAAGCGCTAATACGGTCAGGGTAATACGCATAAGAATTACCTGTGAGTCAATTGAGCATCATTATCCCAGACTGTCCGCTATTTCGAAGGTTCTGAGATAACGGTTCCGTCATTGAACTCAATCGATAGTGGGAGGTGTCTGCCTATTATTACATCCATTTGGATACAGTGGGGAAACTGGCAATAGATCTGGTACTCATGGTGGAGTCCGTTCTCAATAAACGCCTGTAGAATCTCTGCCGTATCGGCAATCAGCAATCGACTATGTGTATCTAAATACATAACCTGCTCTTACAACTATTGAGTTCATCAATAAAAGCGTAGCTGATCTTCAGTTTATTGGGTTGCAAGTCTGAGAGACATTGCTGAGTCATTTGCTGGCCTGATTAAGACGCACAATGAGTACGTGTCACCACTCATTAGCCATTTCCTCACCTGTCATTTCCCCTCTTGTTATTCCCCCGCTATGATGAAAAGAATAACGAAATGAATGCATGTCTCTGGCAACGAGCTTGAATCGTAATGAAATTTTTCTCATTGAGCCTGATTTCGTTGCCACAGGTGTTGTTCAGCGTCTCGAATGGTGGCCCATGAAGATTTCACGTTGGATAATTTTGCTGGCAGTCAGTCTGTCTGCAGCCTGTATGGGGAATCTCTATTCCAAACCCACACCGAGTACCAGTGAGGATGTCGCCACACTGTCAGAACAATACGTCAAAGCCACGCGGGCGGGGATGTGGGACTTTACAGCGGTGATTCCGTCTAAGGTCATTCACCCCAAAGATGGCTATATCGATTATGAGCGATTGTGGTGCCTCGATAAATCAGTGGGTTCTGTTGACGATTATTTGTCCTTAATTGAGAAAGTCTGTGAACTTCGCAGCGGTGCAATGCAGGGTGAGTGGTGTGTCGGTGTCAGAAGCGGGTTGCCATTGTTTAGTGCAACGATGGAATACAGTGGCGCTCAATGTACCGGCGGTGACCCTGCAGCTGTTATACATACTCTTGAGCCGATATCTTCTCCCTCTGCTTTTGAATGGCGGTTGTTTGCCGAGATGATGGGGTTCAAGAAACCGTCTTAAATCAGTCTTTTCCCTGCGGTAACCGTTATATGTTGTGTTAATGTTATAAGGGTGCTGGACAGACCAGATGGTCTTTTACAGATGCAACCTCAACGGATACGAAATAAAAAGGATTTTCCCGATGGCATGGACACGGTTAAGGGTTGAAGAATCACAGGGCATTGTCACCGTTACGCTGAATCGCCCGGATAAACTGAACGCACTAGATATGGAGATGTTTCAGGAGCTGGATACAGTCAGCCGACAATTAAAGAAACGCAGTGATGTCAGGGCTGTGATTCTGCAAGGCGCAGACGGTAATTTCAGCAGCGGGCTGGACATTAAAAGTGTCGCAACCTCAAAAAAGAAAGCCCTGTCATTGCTGACAAAATGGCTGCCCGGCAATGCCAATCTGGCGCAGCGAGTGTCTCGAAACTGGCGGCAGTTACCGTTTCCGGTTATTGCCGTTATTGAAGGCAAGTGTTTTGGTGGCGGTATGCAAATTGTACTGGGTGCGGATTTTCGATTCGCGACGCCAGACAGTGAACTTTCAATCATGGAAGTACGTTGGGGGCTGGTGCCTGACATGGCCGGGTTAATGTCGCTACGTGAGGTTGTCGCCAAGGATGTGGCGTTGAAACTGACAATGACGGGCGAAATCATTGATGGCCAGACAGCAAGATCACTGAATCTGGTTACAGAAGTCAGTGACGACCCATATCTTGCGGCACAATTGTTGTGTCAGACACTACAGGCCCAGTCTCCGGATGCACTGGCTGCCATCAAAATGACCACCAATCGCTGCTGGAGCCGTTCTGAGCGCTTTTTGCTGGCACATGAAACCTTCAGCCAGCTTAGGTTGTTGCTGGGGCGCAATTTCTCTATCGCTGGGAAACGGCAGCGCAGTCAGCCCGAACTGGAGTATCAAAAACGTCAGTCATTCTGGTAAGTGATATCAGGCAGGGACGTTTCGGTGTATGCTGAAAACAGAAATGATTCAGGATGATACCGGAGGCCTGCATGCAGCAGAAAGATAAGGACGCGTTCAAATTCATTGCGTTGATAGTCGTCATTTGTGTCGTGGCACACATTGTAAATGTCATGACGGGCGGCTATCTGTCTGGCTTCGGTTTGTTACCACGTCACTATACCCATTTTACAGGTATGGCGGCGTATCCCTTCCTGCATGGATCCTGGCAACACCTGCTCAGTAATATGCTTTCCTTCTCGGTACTGGCTTTACTGGTTTCACGGTTTGGTCTGGCCAGGCTGATCAGCGTTTTTATGATCAGCTGGGCGGGGAGTGGATTAGGCGTCTGGATTTTCGGGCGAATGCATTATCACATTGGGCTGAGTGGGATCATTTATGGTCTGTGGGCTTACTTGTTGGTTTATGCTGTTATGTATCGCAGCGTTAAAGCATTGTTGATCGCTGTGGTTGTTATCTTCCTGTATGGCTCGATGATTTGGGGATTTGTGCCGGTGCATGAATGGATAAGCTATGAAAGCCATTTGTTTGGCGGGCTTTCCGGTGCATTGGCAGGTCTCTGGTATGCCAAACGTGATAAACGATTTAAGGAGCGATAAATGCTGGTAACCTTTAAATGTAAAGCCTGTGGCAATGTACTGATGTTTGGCGATGTCGCCAGGCAGATGCTGAGTATGATGGGACACTGTGAAAACATTCCCGGAGCGCTTGAAGCGGAAGAAGTACCGGATGCGCTGGCCAATTTGAAAGCGGCGGCACAGAAAATTCATCAAGATGAACAAGCGATGAAAAATCAGGGAGACAACCAACAACCTGAGACGGAAGTGGATGATGTAGGATCACTGGACTACGAACCTGTGGTCAGCTTGCATACACGGGCGACCCCGTTGATTGAAATGCTTGAGATTGCCGCGCGCGAAAATTGTTATGTTATGTGGCAGGAAGGCTGAATATCGGCTCTTTGTGAATAACCGTTATTCTCTAAATAGCTTTGACTTAATGAATAACAGCGACTTAACGAAGAACGGCTACTGAACGATATGTAACGGTGCGAACGGATCATCGCTGGGATCACTGAGCCAAATGTGTTCCAGCCTGATCGCCGTTTTCCGTGCGGTTTCTTCGTTAAGCAGTTCTGCTAGCAAAGCGAGGGACATATCCAGGCAGGCGATTCCCCCGGAGGCGGTGAATATATTGCCGTCCTGCACCCAGCGGGCAACAGGAAACCAGTCTACTTCATCTCCGAAACCGGTCACCCAACGGTAAAGCCGCTTGTTGGTGGTGGCCGATTTACTCGTCAGTACCCCCGCATTCGCCAGTAAGGCCGTGCCCGTGCAGGATGCGCACAGATAATGCTCTGGTTGGTGTTGCTTTTCTATCCATTCGCAAAGGCGTGGGTTCATGGCTTGCTGCTCTACACCATTTCCGCCCGGAATGTACAGAACAGACAATTCTGACAGCGTATAGCAACTTTGATCTACGCTCAGGGTATAGCCTTGCTGGCTGGTCACAGCCTGACCATGTTCAGAGATCAATTGAATAGTGAAGTTGTCCGGATAGAGAGAGAACACGCTCAATACGGATGAAACCTGTAACAAATCAAACTGGTTGTACAGCAAGATAGCAAGGGTAAACCTTGGTGGCCTGTCTTGCTGATGGGTCTCTGACATGAAACGCTAACTCCTTATACGGGTTTAAAAATAAGCATAGACCTGATAGAAGCGGCTTGTCATACCCAGTCAGACAAAGCGGTTTAGGAATGAGAAACCAGGTTGAATGGCAGTTGGGTGACGCTGTCACAGCTGATTGGCCACAGCCGTTTCGCCACAGTAGATTCGTCAAAGTAAATGGGATACGAGTGTTGAATTTTCGGAATACGAGTCAAATCAGCGCTGCTACTTCAATGTCCCGGTTACTGGCCAGCAAAGAAAAAGCCCGCCAGACAACAGGCGGGCTTTTTGTGGTCCCTTTTTACAGGGAAGCTAACAAATGAAAGGGAACAGGGCAGCCGCGGACTGCGTACTCATTTATCAGGTGTTAGTTCAGGCCTGATTAATGGCCTCAGCAATGATGATATTGCGTTTAATGGTCTGCACCTTTTGTTCATCCCGAACTTTCGCCTGCTCAGCCTGTTGCAGTTCAGCTTGTTGTGCTTTGACATAAGCCTGCGCTTGCTGCGGGGATTCAAATTTCAGCGCTTTAACATTGATAGACGCGATATTGGAGTAACGACCATCCGTACTGGCTGGCACATCAATTTTCCCTTCATTGATGAGCTGTGCAACAATTTTACATTCATTGTCATAGCCCTGCAGGCCGCTCAGTGTCCAGCGATGCATTGGCTTGCCTTCATACTGGCCTTTTTTCACCTCGGTCAGATATCGGATGGTCAGGTTACGAATCGTGCCGTCTTCTTCACCATATTCAGCCTCTGTATCAAACAGAACCGGGAATTGTCGGCCTTCAAGTACACCACCGGCTTTGGTCAGGTGTCCCATACGGTAGCTGTTCATACCAATGCGCACAGGGGTGTTTTCAGTAATCACGGTTCCGTCTGCAAACTGCAGGTTTTTGATGCGTTTTCCTGCTGGTTCGGTCAAATCAATGGTATATGTGACGCCGGCAAAGAAATCATTGGTGGAGTATTTGGACGCGCGGCGCTCAGGGTTAAAGCTGTACGTGACATCCCCCGCTTTTACACTGTTGAAATAACCGGCAGACCATTCCATGTAGGTTTTCAGTTCTTTGCCCGTCATTTGATAAACCGTGATTTCACCACCTGCATACTGGTAGTTGTAAGCGATATCTTTTGCCTTGATCTGACCAACATCCAGTTCAGCCTGATCGTTATCAATCTGCAGAGCAATGACGTTCGCTTTTGGCGCGTAGTACATGCTGGCTTCCTGGAACAATGCACTGATACCCGTATCCTGAATGTGTACCTGCGGGATCCCGCGGATCGCATTTTCAGGTACCAGATCCGTTCCGGTCAGGTTGGCAATAACCCGATTGGCATTTTCACGCAGGCGCTTGTGATAAGGTGCATACAGCGATTCCATTTTTTCATCTGAATGCACGCCATCGATTTGATAGGTAAAACTGTCTTTGTTGACCAGGCTAAATTTGCCGTTTTTCTCTTCAAACTGAAGATCAATCCGTGACAGCGCTCGACCATATTTGTCTGGCTCGGTGACAATTACGCCATTCACTACCGCTTTGTCGACTCGGGTGTGCATATGACCGGCCACAATCGCATCCAGCTCCGGATTGAGCTTAGCAATGTCTGTTACGCCGGTATCGGCCAGGTTGTTTTCGTTATCCAGCCCCATGTGTGCAACCAGAACAATGGCATCGACTTTATCATCAATTTTCTTGATAACTTTCTGCACTTCCAGAGAAGGGTTCGTGAAGGTTACGCCTTCCAAACGGTTGGTACCCTCTGCAAAGACCTGCGTCATAGGTGTATCCATACCAATTACGCCTATTTTCACCCCTTGTTTCTCGATGATGGTGTAAGCAGGAAGGAAAGGGTTGCCGTCAGGGCGCTTGATATTACCCGCCAGTGATTGGCCTTCAAACTGGGTCAGGGCACGGTTGAGTACCGGCAGACCAAAATCAAACTCGTGGTTTCCCAGCACCCAGACATCGTAATTCATTTCATTGAAGCCGAGCATCATAGGATCAACCTTCTCGTCTTTGAAGGTTTCCACAAAGTTACCCTGAATGGTATCGCCGGCATCAACCAGAATGACGTTACCTTGTTCATTTCTGATTGATTTTACCTTGGTGGCGATCTGGCTCAGGCTGCCGCGCATGTTCAGCTTATCCGAGGCGTAATCCCAAGGCATAAAATGACCGTGAATATCAGAGGTGCCCAGTATGGTGACATCAACACGATCACCGTCGGCGGCAAGAGCAGGCTGGCAGAGCGCAAAGAGGATGGTGGAGGCTAAAAGTGATTTTTTCATTGTTCATGGTTTTGCATAGAAAGGGTGTGCGCATAGTACGCTTCCCGGTAAAAATTTTCGAGATGTGTGTCACTGTTATATGTAATAAATAGCTTTCATTCTTATCTTTGTGGGATTTAATTCACCATTGGTAAGTCATCGCGCCGTGATGGGATAACGACGGGGCAATGGCGCAGGCAAATTAAAGTTACAAGGATATTTAGGCTACAAGGATATTGAGGTTACAAAGATATAAAGGTTACAAAGTTGATGAGGCCACAAGGATAAGAATACAAACTGGCTAGGATCAAGTGATTGCGGTCGACGTAAGCATTCTCAAGCGGAGCGAAGAACAAGCCCATCTCGTGCTAAGGGCGAACTAGCAAAGGCTTGAAAACACTTAACCAGAAATGTTACTCGCGAATCTGTATGGTGATCATGACAACGGCATGGTCAGTGCTGTGCCCGTCGGTGTCAAACGAAGGGTTGAGCAGGTGCCGATCAAAAACCTGAAAATGGGTTACTTCAGCCAGACTCTCTGTGTAGCTCGGGTTAAATTCGGCGGAGCACAAAATGTAGTCGAGCACCATGCCTTTCAGACCGTAATAGAAAGTAAATGGCTGACGCGAATTGGCTACCTCATCTGAGCCTTTTTGTTTGGACGTTCCCATCGGTTCAGGGGCTACTCTTTGCTCTGTTGCCGCTAACTGTTCGGATACCTCTCGTGATGCCTGAAATAATGACCAGCTATTGTAAAAGAAATAAGGTGCCAGTTTTTCTCTGGCTGGTTTTTCTTTGAGTTGCTTTTGTCTGAGTTGAGGCGTCGCTGGCAATCTTACTTCGTTACTCACCAGTTGCCCAAGGGCACTGTCGGTAAGGGTATCGTTGAAATCACCCATAATCACGGCAGGATTGCCCGTCTCTTTTTTCCTTGCTAATACGGCCTGCTGCAGTTGTGCAGCTTCTGCTGTGCGTTGAAGAGATGAGGCCCATTGTCCGGTAAGTTGTTGTTGCCATTCTGGCAGTACATCACTTGTCTGGAAAAGCATCGATTCGTCTTCTATTTCCGGTTCATTTTCCAGACCTGAAAAAATGGTAGGGCGTTTGGATTTGAGGTGAACGACATACATATCACAGGCACCCAGTATGGGATGAACGACTGTGGCTCTCAACGGAAGACGGCTGAAGGCAAAATCACGCTTGAGGCCAAGATGCAGTGACGTTTGTGAGTTTGTTGGCACCGCAGACCATTCAATAATGGGATATCGGGAGGCTAAAGCGACCACTGGCTTGTCATAAATATATCCCTCAGTGCAGCTGGGTGCCTCCACGGTACAAAAATAGCTATAACCCAATTCACGGGTTAATGTGGCCAGTGCGTCCGGTGTGAATACTTCCTGAAACCCAATGACATCTGGCTGATGAGTGTGTAAATAGTTACGAATCCAGCGTTGCTTCTTCTGCCATTGTTCTTCGGTGTAAATGTTGTCGAATTGGTAACAGGCATTAGGCGGTGCCACAAAATTGCACAGATTAAACGTGGTGATCTTGAATGTGGTGGGTATATTTTCGGTTTCTCTAGACATAACAACGTTTTTGTTTGGGTTCGCTTTTCCTGGTTTTGGTGCCGTAATTATTGCTGTCGTTACGATGGGTAGTTAGCAATCTGAAACGTGGGTCATCTGAAAGAATACAGCCTCTTACACAGAAGATCCTGTAAGAGGCTGTCATAAACTGTCATAAGCGCACAGTAGATTGAACTGCTAACTGCTAACTGCTAACTGACAACAGTTCAGCGCTGAGTGATACTCAGGCGTTCAACGCTTGTTCCAGATCAGCAATAATGTCATCAATATGCTCAATCCCCACAGACAGGCGGATCATTTCCGGGCTGACTCCGGCTTGACGTTGCTCTGTTTCACTCAGCTGACGGTGTGTCGTTGAGGCAGGGTGGCAGGCAAGTGATTTAGCATCGCCAATATTTACCAGACGTTTAAAAATTTTCAGTGCGTCATAGAATCGGACACCGGCTTCGTAGCCGTCTTTTAGCCCAAACGATAAAATGGCTGACGGCTTACCTGCCATGTATTTTTCAGCCAGAGGGTAATATGGAGAGTCCGGCAAGCCAGCATAACTCACCCAACTGACTTTATTGTGTGATTTCAGGTACTCCGCCACCTTGAGGGCGTTTTCGGTGTGGCGTTCCATTCTTAACGGCAGCGTTTCCAGCCCCTGCAGCAGCATAAAGGCGTTCATCGGAGACAATGCTGACCCGGTGTTGCGTAGCGGAACGGTACGAGCACGACCAATAAAAGCGGCATCACCAAATGCTTCGGTGTAAACCACCCCGTGATATGACGGCTCAGGCTGGTTCATTACCGGGAAGCGGTCTTTGTATTTCTGCCAAGGGAAAGTACCGCCATCGACAATAATGCCGCCTAAGGACGTCCCATGACCGCCAACATACTTAGTCAGTGAATGGACCACAATGTCCGCACCGAACTGAATAGGTTTACAAAGTGCCGGGGTAGCCACGGTATTATCGACAATTACCGGTACACCTTGCTGGTGGGCCAGTTCTGCAATGCGGGCAATATCGACAATGTTCCCTGCCGGGTTTCCGATACTTTCGCAGTAAACGGCCTTGGTTTTGTCATCAATCAATTCCGCCAGACTTTCTGGTTTGTCATCTTTAGCAAAGCGAACTTCAATACCTTGCTTCGGCAGCATGTGCGCAAACAGGGTATAGGTGCCACCGTACAGCTGTGGCGTGGAAACGATATTATCGCCTGCTTCAGCCAGAGTCAGAATCGCATAATTGATGGCTGCGCTACCGGCACTGACTGCCAGCGCGGCGATGCCACTCTCCAGGGCCGCCATGCGCTTTTCCAGCACATCATTGGTTGGGTTCATGATTCGGGTATAGATATTTCCCGGGACTTCCAAATTGAACAGATCAGCACCGTGCTGGGCATTGTCGAACTCGTAAGCGACGGTTTGGTAGATAGGTGTCGCAACCGCTTTTGTGGTTGGGTCAGTTTCATAACCAAAGTGAATCGATAGGGTTTCGTCTTTCATTGTCTTGTCCTTGGGTCTTCCATGAAATCAAGTTTGCCTGGATAAGTAGCGGGACAGGCTTTCCGGTAATCGATCCAGAAGAAGCCGTTGAAGTGTCAATACTTACCCAGACAGTTACCACAGAGTACTATGAATGCAGGCACCTATAAACGGGTTTTGAAAATCATTCTTTTCTTCTGAAACCGTTGGGTTAATTTGAAATTACGACAGAAAACACTGGGTAAATACGTACAGAAAGAGAGAAAACAAGCACACATTGATTAACGAATAAGTTGATTCAGTATTTCTGTGGGGTATAAAAAAGTGTCTGGTAGACGACAGTATGTACACCCGTCCGAGTATCAGGATTCAAAATGCAGGGACAAACAGGGATTAGTTCGCTGGCACCTTGTATACGTAACATGTTGCACACCTTTCTGTCACATTTTGAGAGATTTTCATCTGTATTACCGGTTGAACAAGTCTAAGTGCATGACATACGATGGTATGGCGGTTTGATAAAACGTTTCTGATCTCCGCACACAATAAAAATCGGTGCCTGAAGCTTCATTTTCATTCGATGAACTCGGGTACTTTCAAAATAAAGCAGAAGTTCATAGATTCACTTTGCTACACGTTCGTGTAGGTAAGTGGTGACGTGACGAAAAGGAATTTGCTGTGAAAAAATTGCTGCTTTCGACGGCGATAGCGCTTGCCGTTACTCTTCCCGCCACAACAGTTACCGCCGCAGAAGTGCCATCAGGCACTGTACTCGCTAAATCACAACATCTGGTCCGTGCAAACGGTGCTGAACCTAAAACGGTTGATCCCGGTTTTGTGGAATCAGGCGGGCCAGGGGATGTGATCGTCAATGATCTGTTTGAAGGTCTGGTAATCGAAAATTTGCAGGGCGAAACCATTCCGGGACAGGCGGAGTCCTGGCATATCTCGGATGATGGAAAAACCGTTTCATTTACCCTTCGTGACAATCTGCTCTGGTCTGACGGCACACCACTGACAGCGCACGATTTTGTTTATGCCTGGCAACGTGCTGTCGACAATAAAACCGGTAATGCCACCGGCATCAACATTAAAACGGCCAACGTGCTGAACGCTGACGCTATCCTTGCCGGTGAAAAAGCACCAGATACGCTGGGTATTCAGGCGCCAGATGATCGCACGCTCATCGTGACACTGTCACAGCCGACCCCTTATTTCATCAGCATGATGAGCATCAAAACGTTCTTCCCGGTGCCACGTACCACTGTTGAAAAATATGGTGACAGCTGGACGCGGGCAGCGCATTTTGTCTCGAACGGCGCCTATGTACTCAAGCAGTGGGTGCCGAATGAGAAAGTGGAAGTTGAACGTAACCGTCACTATCGCGACAATGATAAAACGGTCATTGATGGTGTGACCTACCTGGCGCTGTCATCACAAAACGCTGAACTGACCCGTTATCAGGCGGGCGAAATTCACATGACTAACCGTGTGCAGCTTGAATACTATCAAAAGCTGATCAAGGAAAGCCCGGAGCAGATTCAGGCACTGCGTTTGTTGGGTTCCTACGTTTATGCGTTTAACACGCGCACGGTACCATTCGATAACGCCGATGTCCGGCGTGCACTGAGCATGGTAATTGACCGTGATCTGCTGGTGGATAAAGTGACCGGTCAGGGTGAACCTGCCGCTTATTCTGTTGTGCCAGACATCATTGCCGGCTATGCCGCCGCGTTGCCATCTTTCACTGAATTGGACAGAAAAGAGCGGCTGACACAGGCGAAAGCTTTGCTGGCAAAGGCAGGTTTTGGTAAAGACAAGCCATTGACCCTAACGCTGACTTACAACACCAGTGAAAATCACAAGAAAATTGCTTTAGCCATTGCCTCGATGTGGAAACAACTGGGAGTGAAGGTTGAGTTGAATAACATGGAATGGAACGCGTATCTGGCGGCGAAAAGTGCCGGTGACTTTACCGTAGCGCGCTCGTTTGCGTTTGGTGATTTTGCCGAACCTTCTGCGGTACTCAGCAGTTTCACCTGTGGCCATGTCAGTAATGAAACCGGTTATTGTAACCAGAAGTTTGATGATCTACTGGCTAAGGCAGCCAAAGCCGGTGATCAGGCTGAACGTTATCAGCTTTACCATCAGGCAGAAGCATTGCTGGGCGAAGATGCTCCGATTATTCCGCTGTATCACTACAACCATACGCGCTTGGTAAAAGCGAACCTGAAAGGCTTTCCTGTCAATAACCCGAAAGGCAACATCTACGCGAAGGATATGTTTTTTGTCCAGCCTTAACAGGCTGTCTCTACGGAATGCAAAAACGTTGCAATTTCTTGGGTAACAAAAAGCTTCTTGGGTAACAAAAAGCGCGGCTTCATTGCCGCGCTTTTTTTAGGACTGCAGTATTGATGGATCCTGTATCTGTTATTCCTATAACTGGAGGAATCTGGAGCCCAATGAATCCGTCTTATTTTTGTTCCTTGTAAGGACGATACAGGCACAGTGACATGACGATACCGAAACAGACCCCCTGAGTGATCATCGCGGTGCCCCCATAACTGAAAAATGGCAGTGGGCTCCCCATGACAGGTAATACGCCGCTGACCATGCCCATGTTGATAAAGGCATACAGGAAAAAGCTTAGCGCCAGTGCACCACTTACCAGGCGATTGAACGGAAACTCACACTGACTCGCCAGCCAGATGACCCGCCCCGTGATAAACAGATACAGACCTAACAGCAATACGCTCCCGAAGAATCCCCATTCTTCTGCGTATGTTGAGAAGATAAAGTCGGTATGGCTCTCCGGAATAAAACCAAGGTGGCCTTGTGTGGCATGTGTCCACCCTTTACCGCGAACACCGCCAGAGCCAATCGCTATCAGGGACTGGATAATCTGGTAACCGGCACCGAGTGGGTCAGATTCCGGGTCCAGAAACTGGGTGACCCGTTTTTTCTGGTAGGCTTCCATAACAAAAAACCACAGCAGCGGGACAGTCGTGGCGATAGCCCCCAAAAAACCACCGATGATTTTCCAGCTCATGCCCGCGAAATAGAGGACAAACAGGGCGTAAATCATGGTGAAAATAGCCCCGTCCAGATCCGGCTGAATGAAAATCAGCCCGGCTGGAATACCCGCAATGAGCAGGCAAGTGAGGATTTTACGGCTGTCCGGGCGACCGGCATCGACCACCAGCATCCAGGCAACCATCATCGGGATTGCAACTTTCACTAACTCGGAGGGCTGAAACCGGATAGGGCCTAGAGCCAGCCAGCGTTGCGAGCCGTTAGTACTGTCACCCATGACAATAACCCCCAGCAAGAGTACAACGGCAACGCCATACAGATAGGGTGCCGCATGCTGGTATTTACGTGGTGGGATTGATGACATCACGACCATGCAAATGATAGCGGTGAGGGCGCGCATTAAATGACGCTCCATCATGGGTTCACTGAAGCCGCTGGCACTCCAGACCGTCAGGCTGCCGAGCAGCATCACCAGTGAAACAGCAAAAAAAAGCGGATAGTCAATTCTTGGTTTATATCGCAACATAATGATTTTCAATAAAAAAGAGAAATAGTGCTGCTCTGTCAATGAAGTCAGCGCAGTGTTAACCGTATTGGTTGAGAAAAATGAATCGTTATGTTGTGGTGAAACGCCAGTCCCGGTGTCGGAACTGGAGGTTAGAGCTCTTCCAGCCGCCCAGGTGATGGTTATCTATCAAATGCGGATGCAGGATTTCAGGGATCAGGACCACTTTGCTTGCCACCAGGCGCCATTGCATCGTACGAGTGCGTCGACACTCCAGCAGTGGTGCGCTTTCCGAATCAGAGAAAGAGGGGGCACGAAAATCACTGAAGACAGGCTGAGACGGTGGAGTAATTGGCTGAGAAAGCCAGCCAAAGTCTGCGTGCTGTTCAGAAAGCGCAGAAGTATCTTGTTGACGGCGTGACTCTTCCTGTCGGCGAAGTTCAGTCAGCTCTGAATCAATGGCCGGGTGATGGCCGACAAAATCATAACCGGGCAGTGCAAGGTGACTGATATAGGCTGACAGAGAAACCAGTGACAGACAAAACAGCATTGAAAGCCATTGTTGTTTTGAAAATAGTCTGTTCATGGTTTGCGGTCAGATCCCTGTTCCGGCTGATGAAAGTGTTATTGTTGAAACTGAACCTGCGTTCAGCTTGATGATATCGACGACGTAAAGTAACGACTCAACATAAAATTGCAATCATAAAACCGACAAAATCACACTTTTCTGAAAGAACTGGTCACAGACTGACCAATACTAATGAGTAGAAGTCTGGAAGGTTTCGGACATGAGCTGAAACTTGCCAGTGTGTACATTAGGGTTCCATGCTGGATTCTTATGTAGGAACCTCATGCTGGATGCGAAGAAGGCAGTATCACCTCCGCTTTACCTGGTTTTGCATAAGTTGACTCAGCTTTACCTGCGTTGCGCCGTCTACCTGATTTCTGCACCTATAATTAAACCATCACAAAAGTTAATGATATGAGAGGCACTATGATGCGACACATTTTGCTTTGCATTTGTATAGCCTTAGTGGGGGTGATCGGTTGTTCAAGTAACCCTTACGGGGACTCATACGGCGTGGCAGATACCCGTACCATTCAGCAGGTACGATATGGCACAATTGTGAAGACAGAACCGGTTTCGATCGAAGGTGAAGGCCAACTGGTCGGTGCCCTGGCAGGTGCAGCAGTGGGTGGTATTCTGGGGTCCAAGATAGGTGGGGGCTCTGGCTCTGATATCGCGGCCATTGGTGGGGGTGTACTGGGTGGTTATGCCGGCTCTAAAGCCGCTGAAGGGGTCAGTCGTCGTAACGGTGTTAACCTGACCATTAAAATGGACGACAACGGTGAGACCATTGCTATCGTTCAGGAAGCAAACCCGAACATGATGTTTCGGGTTGGTCAAAAAGTGCGTGTGAACATCGATGGCCGGAATGCGCGGGTCGTGCCTATGTGATGCCTGCCCATGCCTGAGTCTTTGTACATGTAGTATTTGCTTGGGCTACTTTGTTTTAGGCAACTTTGCTTTGAGTTACTTTGCTCAGATTAACGGGCTTGGATTTCTTTCTTTTGACAACTTTGTTGAATTTCTGGCCGCCAGTAACAAGTGGCATTCGTCCATGCTGAGCAGGGATGTTTTAGCCCGGCCGTATCATTGAGTGCGAATCACAGGCTCTGCAATTTGACAGATTTAAATCAGAAGTTTGGCCGTTACTGATGGTAACGGCCTTTTTAATTCGTTATGTTTTAGCCAAAGGTACTAAGAAAGAAGGACTTATGACGCGATTATCCTCTGTGGTCGTTGAGCCCAAAGTGGCTGCAACCGCTTCTGTGATTTGGTTACACGGACTTGGCTCTAACGGACATGACTTTGAAGCGCTGTTGCCAGAGTTGGGTTTACCGGAATCAGCCCCCGTTCGATTTATTTTCCCGCATTCGCCGTCGATTCCGGTGACTATCAATGCCGGAATGGTGATGCCTGCGTGGTACGACATCCTGGAAATGGGAGCAGGCAGAAAGCTGAATCGCGAGCAGTTGGTTCGTTCTGCTCAGGATATCGCTCGTATGGTTGATCATGAAATTGCGTGTGGTATTGCCAGTGAGCGGATCATCTTAGCCGGCTTCTCTCAGGGCGGGGCAGTGGCGTACCATACAGCGTTGACTTATCCTAAAACGTTGGGTGGGTTACTGACGTTATCCACCTATTTCCCGACCGCCGATGACATTGCTCTTAACCCGGCAAATCAGGCTTTGCCAGTAGAAGTGATGCACGGGGAATTTGACCCTGTGGTTTATCCTATGATGGGATACGATGCAGTCAAAGCATTGAAAAAACTCGGCTTAAGTCCAGAATGGCGAGTCTATCCAATGGAACATCAGGTTTGTTATGAACAGATAAAGGACATTGCCGCCTGGCTGCGTAAAATATTGGATTTGTAAACGAACAAATTCACCGTGTTTCGGAATGATATTGGCGCAAGGATCTTTTCACTGAGACATTAACACCAAGATCTTGGTGCCTGAATTTGGTTACGGACAGAAAAACAGCCTGCTGATGATGGCAGGCTGTGTGTCGCAGTTATTCTCGCGACGACTGACAGAAAGAGTAGCAGCTGAACAAAACAGATAATCTGGCTCTAATGACGCCTGGCTATCTGATTTTCTCGCTAAAACATTCCGTGTCAGATTTTTCCCTCTCAATTCGACACTAACTGTTTGACGACTATTTAATGTCTATCCGCTTTGAATCAGGCAGTGAAGCTTCCACTTTGGGTACCTGAATGGTCAATACGCCATCCGTAAAGCTGGCGTGAACATCATCTTCCTTAACGTTCTGCCCCAGATAGAAACTCCGCATGAATTTCCCTTCGTATCTTTCCTGGCGGATCACTTTGCCATTTTTTTCTTGTTCTTCGTTTCGCTTGCTGGTGGCCTCAATCATTAATGAACCATTCGCGAGCTGAACATTAATATCGTCTTTTTTCACGCCGGGCAGATCCGCCGTAATCTCGAATCCATCCTCTTTTTCAATGAGATTGATTCTTGGTGAGCAGACATCATTGTCAAACCTATGCCTCAGAGTCGGAAAGGCATGATCAAACATTTGAGAAAAGTCGAACCAAGAATCACGTGGGACTAAGCTCATAGACGCCTCCCTCTGTTTGAACCATGACGCGGTATTTACTTGTTGAATGACCACTAAGGTCGGCCAATAAAAGTGTAGAGCCTGAATGAAGGCTGTGACTTTAAAACTCAGGGTCGATTGATGTAAATCAACTTCTGCATCATCAGCCTTTTGCTACTCAGCGCCAACACTGTCTTTAAGGGGCTTAAAAACGATTCACAAGAGGGACTATTCATCCCCGCCGTCGGAATCTGCATCGGCAGGACTGCCTTTCGCATACTTCTCTCCACGTTCACGAAGCTCATCAGGTGTGTCTGACTGTTCGTCGCGAAGAGTATCTGAATCGGAAGGTTTTGGATGGATGAGGTTCTTTAGCCAATCAAACATGGGCTAACCTTAGTGGCAGGGCCACAGTAATCAATGACATTACTTGATGAGTGTAGTTGAACGATTGACAGGTGGTGAGATGAAAACGGAAACGATATCCCGGAAAACGCTGGCCTTTATAAGGGTAACAGGCCCTTACGGCGAAAATTATGATCAACCACTGGATCAGCTTTTTCAGTGGGCAGGCGAGCATGGCTTGCAAAATGGACAGTGTCTGTTTTTGTATCACGACGATCCGGACAAGATCCCTGCCGCTGAGTGTCGGACCGATTTGTGCCTGACAGTCCCAGCGGGGACGGAAGGAACCGCTGAAATTGGTATCCAAACTCTGCCGGAAGGGCGTTATTGCCTGGTCAGAAAAATCATCAAGCACAAAGACGAATACCCGATAGAGTGGCACCGACTGGGTAAACAGGTAAAAGAGGCCGGCTTTCTTTCTGATGACAGGCCATGCTTCGAGCTTTACCACAGTTATGATCTGGAAACGCAGGTCGCAGATGTCGGTTTTTACTGGCCGGTAAAAGATCGATGAAGATCTGACATTCTGCCATGATAGCCGTTGTTACGCTGCAAAGACGGATGAGAGACAAACGGAGAGCAAACGCAGTAAAGCGAGCCAGAATCCGACATTATGCGATATTCTGACCCCGCTTTCGACTGGCGCTCTATGTTCGTTGTGGTCACGGTTGCAGATAACATAACCGCAACGATAACCACAATGATGACCAGGAAGAGAACCTGGGCAGAGCGAAGTATCGGCCCGTTTGTTTTGTTGTAAAACCGCCTGAGGCATTGCAAGACAGAGCTTCAGGCACATGTCGGGCTCAGTAGTCAGGTTTTTCCTCGTTACACCGACGCGGGCTGAGGCTGAACTGTCAGGTTGTTCATCCAGCGCTTTTTCAGATAACGGTTAAAACAGAGCCAGAGTTTAACGACTTCTTCGGACAGCATAGCCAAATACACCCAGCCAAAGTCCCATTGCCCGATAAACGCGCCGTAGGTGGTCACCGGAATACCGACCATCCACATGGCGATAAAATCCATCCGCAGACAAAACATATTTTCACCACCAGCACGCAAAATGGCGTTGATAATGACCATGTTCATCATTTTGAGGCTGATACCAAGACTAATCACAATCATCGCCGGGGACGAATAGGCAAGCAGTTCGTTGTTGTCCAGGTTAAGCCAGTGAAGCACAAATTCCCGGTTGATAAACAGGCAAAAACCGATACCTATACCGAGGATTAATACGAACTTGATAAAGAATATTGTCATCGCCTGTGCCTGATCAAATTCATTGCGGCCAAGGGAGTGCCCGATCAATACGGAGCAGGCGACGGATATTCCCATGAAGATGGAGAACAACAGTCCTTCAAATGGCCCCAGCATGCTGAATACCGCCAATTCTGTGGTACCCATATGACCAAAAACGATCTGATACGTCAGGGTTCCCACAGCCCATAACAGGCTGCCCAGTGCCTGAGGAATTGCCAGTTTGCGGTAGGTGTACCAGAGGGTCTGATGGCGAGGAATCGCCCGGCTGACCAATAGCCAGTGACGGCGGTAGGCCAAAACTCCCCAAATCATCAAAACCTGTGCAAATCTTGAAATGGTAGTTGCTAATGCAGCACCGGCAACGCCCATGGCAGGGATTCCCCAGCCACCCTTAATAAACAGAAAGTTCAGGCCAATATTCAGAGCAATCGTCACCGTAGCCAGTAGCAGTGGCATAAAGGCATCACCACTGGCACGCATACTCGATTCAGCCGTAATAATGATATGCGTCAGAATTAATACTGGAAAGCTGTACCAAAGGTATTGCGCACCTTGAAAAATGACATCAGAATCATTGGTTTGAAGCTGCATGATCTGAAGCGCGAACACGGTAATGATGATCGTAACCGGTACCATGATCGCGCAGCCAAATTTCATGGCCTGCAAGGTCACTGTTTTCGCATGCACTTTGTCATTCTGGCCCCAGTACTGGGAAACCAGTACGCCGTTCGCGCCGGCGAGCCCAGCCATGATCATTATGGCCACAAAATGCCATTTCGAGGCGATGCCGACCGCCGCAGTAGCGGATTGGCCTAAATCACTCACCATCAGGACGTCGGCCAGTGCCAGAATAGCAACAAGGGCACTTTGAATAGCGACAGGGAAAGCCAGCCTGGTGATTTTGCCAAACAAACCCGGCGGCAGTGCGGACTGTTTTGAGTCTGTTGTTGTCATTGTTTTTCTCCGGTCAAACAGCAGGAACATTACGGCTGTAAGTGGAGGCAACTATAGCGAATCAGGGGTATAAGCGACATGTTAGAAATGCCTGAAAAGCTGTGTGAATCTGTCACGCAGGGAAAACGTCTGGTACAACCAAAACATGAATGGGTGGAAGATGTCTTTCTTGCAGAAGCCTGTAAAGAGCGTTTTCTGACGCAGGCAGAAATACCTGAACTGGGCATTAATGGCTTTTTCATGGCCGGGCTGGCGGAACTGGCAGAGGGCTATCATGTCGAACGATCGGTCAAAACCTGCCATACGTTGTTATGTACACTGGAAGGGAAAGGAAAACTCACCACGACTGATTTTGAGTACGTGCTGGGGCCGCATACTGTCACCATTTTACCGGCTGGATTGCCATTTCGGTTTGAGCTCGATGAGCAGGTCAACCACTGGAAAATGGCGTGGATTCTGCTCGACATCAAGGATAAATGGTTACCGTTAACCGCTCATGGCCAGCGAGTGGAGCAGAGCGGACGGTGCGAACAGATTTGGTCGCTGATGCAATTGCTTCATAGCGAAATTGGCGGACGGGCTGGCTACCGAACACTATACGCCAGTGAATTGTCACGCTTGTTATTGGGGACGGCTACGCTTGCCCCGACCAGTACTGTGCTAAGGGTGCAAAGTGTTTTCAATGAGATTGAGTCTCAGCTTCATCTGAACTGGACGGTGAAAGGGATTGCGGAGCGTTGTTACCTCAGTACCGAACAATTGAACCGCGTCACCAAACAGCTATACGGCTGCTCAACTCAACAGCGCCTTATCGCCCTGAGGATGGAAAAAGCGTTAGCTTTACTGCGTTATAAAGAGTGGCCGATTGGTGTGATTTCTCAGCGTCTTGGCTATCAGGACCCGTTTAATTTCACACACCGCTTTCGGCAGTATCACGGATGCTCGCCGCGAGAATATCGAAAACGTATTTTCCAGCCGTAATACCATCGCCAACGGGGTTGACCTGCTTCGACTCTTAAATCGCAATAGGTTATTGAGACACAAACAGCAACAAGTACTGTGAATCACGAAGACAAAGATAAAGAAAACATCGAAACAAAAATCAGAGTCTACAAGGAAAGAAAATATGGAAATTGTTGAAGCTCAGCATACTGATTTTGAACTGTTTTTCAGTTATCTGAAAGATCAACTATCAGAAAATGGTGCCGGTGATGTACCACTGTTCCAGCCGCTCCCAAAGGGACAGTGTGATGTATCTCAGGAATTAAAGCTGCGATTCCTACAGGGCAATGAAGTTGATCAGAGTGATGCCGCATGGCGCAAACTCTGGCTGGCAAAAGATGAGAGCGGGCGCATTAAAGGCCATATCGATTTACGTCGGCATGGAGACGATAGCTGTTTGCATCGGGTTCTGCTGGGGATGGGCGTTCACCACAGCTGTCGTAAGCAGGGCGTCGGGTCAAAGCTGATTGAAGTCGTCAGCCAATTTTGCACTACAAGCCAGACGATTGACTGGATTGACCTCTGCGTATTGTCAGACAATCTTCCTGCCCTGAATTTGTATCTTAAAAATGGATTTGTCGTTATCGGTGAGGTGACCGATCAGTACCGAATTGACGGCGAGTCGATCTCAGAAACCATGATGGCAAAGCCAATACATCAAATACATAAGAGCCAAGCTGTTACCTAATGTTCTTGAACGTCATCACATCAGATGGAAGTTAGAGGGAATGGGTTGTTAAAGGCAATTTAGCAGTAGGATCAGTGTGATGCATACTGAGTGGCTCGGCAAATGTTGATTAAAGGTGATATTCCTATTTGGTTCAATGCAGACTATGAGTACATGATCATGCCAATACAACCCATAGTGGAAACAACATGGCTAGAAATTCTAAGCCTGCAAGAAAAAGCGTATCTCCTTGTTGAACCTGAAAGCCTGGATGTGCTGAGAGATAAATGGTTAAGGTCCCCGTCAAGCTGTTTTATTTATCGAGATGGTGAGCAATTAATGGGGTACTTGTTAGCGCATGCCTGGAATAAGGATCGGCCACCTAAATTATTTCAGAAACTGCCCGAGGCAACGAACGGCAATATTATGTTTCTTCATGACTTGGCTGTTGCTGATGCTGCACTTGGAAAAGGTATTGGCTCTAAACTAATAAACCATTTGGTCAAAGTCTCAGCGCTTTCAGGCTATAAAAAAATACGGTTAGTTGCGGTTCAGAACTCTCGCTTATTTTGGCAGAAGCATGGCTTTACACCTGTCGATATTAGTGTCTGCGAAAGCTATGGTTCTGATGCCCGTTTGATGCAACGAGAAATTCTGGTATAGCAAACGGCCCATGAGGACTGTCAGCGTATGATGTTGCCATTTCTGATGAGTGGAAATGATTCATGCGTTACTTTGTTTTTTGCTGGGTATCTGCTTATCCGTAGTTGCCTTGTGATTGATTGTCGTGTGCTGGCATTCAGGCTCGTCAGTATCCGATAAGTATCTATAAAATGAGTCTGTAAAATGAAGATTTACCACTAGGGACGATGAGATAGAGGATTATCTGGTGTTTATTTCACACATCGTCTTGAAATAATAAAAATGGAGAAGTAAAGGTGCAATTTTCGAAAGCGTTCCAATATAAAAAATGGGCCAATGATGAGTTATTAATGTTTGGTGAGCGTCAGTTTTCCCAGTTACCTGAAAAGGATGCCACTTTCTTTCTTCGAATTTTGAATCATACCACTGTTGTCGATAGTTTATTCATTAGCCGTATTTCAGGTGAGCCTGAAAAGTATCAATCGGATAATACCGTGGAAACACCGACGCTGGCTGAATTGCGCCAGGTTATCGAAGAAAACGACGCTTGGCTGGTTCAGTTTACGGAGTCAGTAACGCAGGAAGAGTTAAACCGTCTGATTACGTTTCGCTTTATTGACGGTGGTTTTGGTCAACTGACCGTAGAAGAAATCTTATTACATTTGTTGACGCACGGGAGTAACCACCGTGGGATGGCATCACGAGTACTCGCTGAAAACGACCTTGAACGCCCGGGAGACACTTTCACTCGTTACCTACACCAATCTGAACCCACTAGACGACAATTGATCAACGAACAATAAGCGTTTTATTCAATAGACTGGCACATATGATGTTGCCAGTCTTATTAACGAATAACGATGCTTTTTGGGGAGAGCACGCGTTGTTTTCAGCGTTTCATTTTTCTGTTTTCTGTTACCGCTTAACAATCTATTTGACTCATCATCGGTAATAGCTTGCGTTACCAAACTCAGAATTTGTAGTTCATACCAAGTGTTACGATGTAACTATCGCTGCTATAAAAATCAATATTGGATGAGGTGATAGTACTTCCAGCGAAAGAAGTTACGCTCCAGTTATCCCATCTAGGAAGGTTTTTATATTCATATGCAAGAAATACCCGGTATATATCATCACTTCGTCGTTTAGAAAAAATGGGGTTTATTGCATTATAATCACGCAGACCGTAACTGCCCGTTAATGACAAGGAGTAATTTTGAGCCAAATAAAAGTAACTGAGGTCAGCTTTATACTCGTTAAATGAGGCCGCTTTTCCTTCAGCATTGTGATCTGTATGGCTTATCGCTGAGATGTAACCTGAGTTAGGCGTTAGCATTGAGCGGTACTGGCCTTTGAGGTAATAGGTATCACTCTTACGTAGCAGCGAAGAATCTGAAATCATCTCATTATCAATTTCTGAGGTTGCATACGCCATATCAAATGAGATACCGCTGTTCGCTAGGTTGGATAATTTTAGTCGGTAGACATTCCCACTACGATCTGTTGTCTCACGCTGTTCGCCGATCAGGTAAGGGTTTGACCAAACTTCATCGGATAATACGGTCGGCAAATAGCCAATATCCAATTTTGTCCCATTGCTGAAATCATACTGATAGCCGATTTCAAAGGCGAGTGTACCCACTGCCAAGTCATCACGAGATGTACCTAAATAGACGCGCTGGTTGTTTTGTTCATTCAGTGCGTAGTAGAGGGTGCCTAAAGGCGCAATAAAGGTATCGTTTGTTTGCGAGCCTTTATCCAAGCGAGATAGTGTGTTAGGGCCATTTGTATCGAGGTTGGAATTAGTGCTTGTATAACCGGTATGGAGAGAAACCTCACCTCTAAAGCGCGATAAGTCGACGGCTTGTGCTGTTGCCGTAGAAAGAGAGAGAAGGGTAAATAGGCAAGTCAGATTCTGGTTCATCAGTTTTTCTCATCAATAGGTTATAGCAATTATAAAGCGCCGGATCCTTAAGTTGCTGAGAAGTTTATCGTGGATGAGGTGCCTCAACGATGAATTAGAGAAATGCATTATTGCTATATCTGAGTTAACCCTTGGGCTGCGTGACACGATCAAAGTAAGACTGGATAATTTGATGGAGCTTCTGGTTGAGTGGATAGCCCCGTTTAGTCTGCAGATAGCCGCCGCAGATTCGTATATGTCTCATCTGTTTTGGTAGCTCGGGTAATGGATAGCTAGAAAGGCGTGAATCCATTGAACTCACAAAGCGACTACCAAACATAATCGCATCGGATTGGCAGAGTTTATTTATTAGCACGCGAATACTGTGTGTGGCCAACGTCACCCGCGGCTGATACCCTTTTGCTAAAAACACTTCCTCAACGGGTGAGCGCTTAGAGTTTATCCCATCGATAAATACTCGGGTTAATGGTAGCTGGTGGATGGCGTCCCACGCCGAAGTCTGGCTGAGAATGGGGTGGTTCTTTCTTGCAATAAGGCAAAGTTCAACATCTTCCAATGTATGACAATAGATCTCCTGAGGAAGCGGGTAGCCTTCAAAATGAATCAGGTAGTCGATATCACCATTGAGGACTTCTGCTAATGATCGTTCTTGCCAATAGACCAGCTTAAAATTGGCATTGGGAAATTCGCGACGTAGCACGTTAAAAATGCCATCACCATAGACTTCCAGAAAGAAAATATTCATCGCGATTTTTATCTCACCACTAAATTGAGCCGGTTCAAAATTCTGGTAAGACTCAATGACTTTAATCAGAGGGTTTAACATCTGCTCGCTTGCTTCCGCTAATTTTACAGCAAGTTCTGACGGTTCAACTCCGTGAGCCTTGCGAATGAAAAGTTGTTCGCCGAAAACATCCTTCAATTTTGCCAGGCCGCGACTCACGCTGGTTTGAGATATGCCTAACTGATTTGCTGCCGCATGAGTGTTGCGGGTGTCGACCACGGCTTTCAGTAGTTTCAACAGGTTTAAATCGAGGTCTTGGAGTGTATTTTTCATAAGTCTGTTTCTGAGTCCTTCTGAGGCAATAAGATCGGGTAAAAAGTGAGCGTTAATAGAGGTTGTTGATATATTGGGAACTTATATGTTCTGCTTTTTAGCCAGCGTTCGTAATAGCTTTAGGTGTAAAAACGTTTGTTGCAAAAACCTGTAGCTACAAAAACCTATAGTTACAAAAAACGTTAGTTACAAAAACTGGGTGTAAGCCACTGTTCTAAATCTATAAAGCCTCATAGGTGGCATCTTTTTATCCTAGCAAATAACCCGCGATGTGACTGGGTTTCTCGGTTTCAAGTCGCTGGCTTCAGTCAAATATGAATTTCTCTAATTCATATGCCCGGTGATTTGTGATGCGTACATTACGGCTATCCCAGCAAGGAGTGCTTTAACTGCAAACTGTAGAGGTGAAGCTATGAAAACACGTCACATCGTTATTTCTCTTATCACGGCAAGTATTGTCAGCACTGGTGCATTGGCAAAGGTGGACAAAAATAATTTGTCTCTATCTACGTATCCGGTTCCTCTTTCGTCGGCGGTAAGTGATGAGTTCTACGCATTTTCCTGCCGTGTCCCGGCCCCAGATATAGCAGCACTGCAGGAGAATATTCCATCTAATTCTGAGGAGTGGCGCGCATTCATTGAGTCTCGGGATAAACCAGCCATAAAAAGAGCCGAGACGCTTGCTCAGCAGTTAGGCGTCACAATAGAGAAAGACTCGATTGCGGGCGTGGATGTGTATTGGGTAACCCCAAAAACAGTTGCCCCAGAGCTAAAAGATAAACTGCTGGTTGCCATTCAGGGCGGTGCTTACTTGCTAAATAGTGGCTTGGCTTCAACAATAGAAGCGTCAATGATCGCAACACACATGCAGATCCCAGCAATCGCGATTGACTATAGTAAAGCACCTGATTTTCCAGCTCCCGCTGCGCGCAACGATATCATCAAGGTGTGGAATGAATTGCTGAAAACGCGCTCAGCTGAAAACATGGTCATGGGTGGATCTTCAGCGGGCGGTTCATTGAGCCTGGTGGTGACTCAGGCATTAAATAAGCAGAAAATTCCAACACCCGCGGCATTGTATAGTGGGACTCCAGGCGTCGATATGACGATGACAGGAGATAGCCGATTCATCAATGAAGGTCTAGACCATATTTTGGGAAGTTGGCGAGGTTTATCTTCGGCGATGGTCGATGCCTATGTAGGTGAGTTACATCATAGCGATCCTGTTGTGTCGCCAATCAACGGCAGCTTTGACAATTTCCCGCCTGTTTACCTGATAACGGGTACTCGGGATTTGTTATTGAGCGATACCGTTCGACTCCATCGAGCGCTTAAACGGGCCGGTTCAGTCGCAGAACTCAACGTGTATGAAGGACAGTCACATGCAGATTACGCTATCGCTTATGGCACGCCGGAATCACAAGAGCATTATCAAGCTCTGAGTGAGTTTTTTTACGGCTATCTCGTGAAGTAGATGAGTATGCAATGGGGGAGACCTAATTGGGGATAGCTAATAGGGGATAAATAATAAGGGATAAGTAAATAAGGGATAACTATCGGGACAGCCAACTTGAATATTGAATCATAGAGATGAAACTCCTCATTTCCGTGCTTGATTAACACTGAGGCGCCAGAAAAAACGCTATGGCCTGATATGTATTTACGCCGGTCATAGCGTTTCTCGATTGAGACAACTGCCTGCTCCGCAGAGCATCAGATTTTGTTTTGGAAGCCTGCGACCATTCCGGATAATGGAATGGCTCGCGGAGTCACATTACTGACGTTTTGGCTGCTGATAAGTGCGGCCGGCAGCCTGGTAAACATCTTTCTGCTTCATGTCGAACATGTCAAAGAAGAACCAGGCAACAAATTTGATCACGTCGTCACCAACGTTCATGATCCACTCAACGTATTCTTCTTCCAGACCTTCATCGTTTTCCTGCATTGACACATGGTAAATACGTTGCTCGCCCTCGATTTCAGCCAGTTTGAACTGCCCGGTCAGGGATTGTGCCGCTTCAGCCACGTCTTCGTGCTCACAGTTTTTCAGAATATCCAGGGCTTCAGGCAGTGTGTTTGCTTCACAAGCCGATTTAACCAACGTCACGAATTGATCGTGTTGCATGTTTCTTTCCTCAGTCGTCCTCAGGGGTAATGGCGCTATTGTAGCAGTGACGATGGACGACACAGCTATTTTCTTCCAGAAGCGGCCTAGTAATCACTGCAACTGACGAATTTTTGCTCAGTCACGGATCCCGAGATTGGCCAGAAGCCGATAACCGATTCAACCAACGACGAAAAATGTCAGATTCGTGCGTGTTTTCACAATGTTAGTGACTGATAAATTGAGGAAGGTGCAGTTTGCGCAGGTTCTCAGTATGAGATGAGGGAATTTGCTAAACGGGTGCCAAAAAACTGGTCATGTCACGCTTCGTAGCCCTTCCGGTTTGGCTTAATCCGTAGAAAAAGGCAAAAAAGCACATTGCTTTCGAACATCTGAGCGTCGTTTCCACTACGCCCTTTGTCTCCGCCCCCTTTCTATGCCCCAGAAACCGCTTCAGGCTGGGCGGTCAGGAGGGTCACAGCACGCTAAAGGTATGAATAAATAAGGAGATAACAAAAACTGTTCAACACTTATATTCGAGCGCTTGTTAAAGAGTGGCTGAGGGATAGCCAGGGATAACCCGGTTGAGCGATGAGCGATAATGGAGAACACGGTTGTGAAACAAAACATTGTAAATAGAACAAAAGCACCGACATTGCTCGCAATGACAATTGCTGCGACGTTGAGTACTTGTAGCGTGGCTGCAACGGCATCGTTGCCTGATTCATCTGCTCAGCAGACACAAACGGTGTCGTCGGCTTATGCCTGTCAGCCGGACATGATGACCCGCGCAGATAATCTTCGCATTTACCAAATCATGGTTGAGAGCTTTGTTGATGGTGACAAAGCGGTTGGTCATGGAACCGGTTACGGTACCAGCCACCATCATGGTGATCTTCAGGGCATTATTAATTCGTTGGACTATATACAGTCTTTAGGAATGAATGCGATCTGGCTGACGCCCGTGTTTGAGTCCCTCCCAATGGAGGGGCAAGATCACTGGGCAGATCGTCTGGATGCAACCGGTTATTTTGCCAGTAACTATTTCGCGATTGATCCCCGATTTGGAACGCTGGAGCAAGCGAAAACCTTAGTGGATCAAGCTCATGCCAAAGGAATGTATGTGTTTTTTGATGGCGTGTTTGGTCATCACAAAGGCAATGTAGTGCCATCACCAACCGGCAAGTTGCCGGTTGGCGAATCAAACCCCGTAAGCTATCCGGAAAGCCTGCCGTTTTATCAGGAAGTGGCTACGTACTGGATCAAAACATTAAAAATTGATGGCTGGCGTCTGGATCAGGCGTATCAGGTGCCGCCCGAAGCCTGGCGAGAAATTCGTAAAAGTGTCGATGACGCTTCACAATCCGTGACCTATCAAAACCATGAAGGTAAGCAAGTGCATCCGCTGGGCTATATGGTTGCAGAAATCTGGAATAACGAGAACTATATTACTCAACATGGGTACGGAACGAATATGCAACCGGCACTGTGTTCTTCGTTTGACTTCCCCGTGCGATATCGGTTGGTCGAGACTTTTGCCGTCAATGAAAACGGAAATGGCGGGAAAGGTGGAGAGTGGCTTAACGAAGGGATGGCGCTGCACCGTTTATACCCTGAGCATGCCAAGCCGAATCTGATGTTGGGCAACCATGATCTCGTCCGGTTCGGTGATCTTTTGGAAAGAGGCTATCTAGCGACACCAGCCGATGAGCAGTACTGGGCCCGCCACAAAGCGGCGCTGTCATTTCTGGCCGCTTACACCGGACCGATCACCTTGTATTACGGTGAGGAGATTGGGGATGAAGTGGCCGACTATGCTGCGAAGGTTTATCAGGACTGTGCCGTGCAGGGATTGTGCGACGACCATGTCGCGCGCAGCAGCGCGAAGATTGACGGCCTGACAGTAACGTTGGAACAACGCCAGCAGGATTTGAAAGCGTATGTGTCAGCCCTGATGTCAGTACGGGCTAAACATCCGGCGTTGTCACAGGGTAAACGCACAAACCTGATAGCGACGGCAACAGCATACATCGACCATAAACAGGCCGATAATGATAAAGGTGTAAATGAAGCGGTGTTGTACGCCGTCAGCACCATGGATGCGGCTTCTACCGTTGATCTGCCGGTTGCGGGCTCCGGATCAGAAGGGGTACTGACAGATCTGATAAGCGGGGAGCAGTTTCAGGCCAAAGAGGGTTACTACCACATTCCACTGAAAGGGTTTGAAGCGCGTTTCCTTCTCATTGAAAAGCCTGCTGCATCTGGTGTGAAATTGACAACGCAGGCTGAAATGTCCCTGTCCGGGCAAGGATTTATGGCGCAATGTGATAACCCGACAGTCAGTGATGCCGGGCCTATGTCGGAAACCTTGTATGTGGTGGGAGACTTTACTGATTCTGGCTGGAAGCATAAAGATCATCGCCAGTATGCTTACAAGGGTAACGGTGTTTATCAGGCAGTGATTGAAGAGCAGGCCGGAGCCTATCGTATGCAGTATGCTGCAAAAGACTGGACACCACAGTTCACGGCTGATGGACTGACATTAAAGGCTGGCGAGGAAGGCACGCTGAAGCGGGGCGGTTACGGTAAAGATACTGCTGTTACGCTGCCGGAAAGCGGAAAATATGTCTGGAGCCTGAAATTTTCGGTAACTGGTGAACCTGAAACAGTCATGGTATCGAAATGTCCTGATGCCCTGTGACATTAAATGATCGACATTAAGTGAAACGTTATTTAAATCACAGCTAACACATTGATAAAATAGGAGGGCCTGGCGTCCTCCTTAGTTCATTGGTTTGCCGTGGGCGTACACATGCCCCAGTTTGTTTTTTTACTGCTAATAGTGATTATCTGGAAGGGGCTCAAAAGTGCAATCGGATCCCTAACGCTCTAATGCGCTTTTCTGCTCGTTCTTGTTCAAAATTTAGATGGAGATTGTTATGAGTGATTCCTCCCCATACTGTGTGGTCATGACGACCTTTGCTGATGAAGAAGTGGGTGAGTCCATCATTCACTCGTTGATTGAAAAGCGCCTTGCCGCCTGTGTGCAGGTGCAGTCGATTGAAAGTTACTATCACTGGCAGGGGAAAGTGAACAAAGACAAAGAAAAGCTGGTGATGATTAAAACGACCGAGGCACTGTACCCACAAGTGGAAGCGGATATTCTGGCCAATCATGATTACGAAACGCCAGAAATAATAAGGCTGCCGATTACCGCGGGATATGCTGATTATCTGGCATGGATACAGGCTGAATGCCGTTCTGCCTAATTGAATATGTACGGTATGTACAAGCTTAAAAGTAGTATGAGTTATTTGGGCTGGCAGTAGGCCAGCCATTGGTTACTGTTTTGTGCTTACTTATATCAATTAAGACCTGACCCGACAGTATTGATTATGTAGTGTGGCTTAATCGTACAATTTGCATTAAACATCACGTATCTCATTTCTGGACAAAAGTGAGTCAGTGAATTTGCTAATTTAGTAAAGTACGGATAACTTCACGTATTGTGTAGTGGCACACTAAGTTTGGCCACCTGATTAGAGGTGATATCATCGCCTCAGAAGCCAACAGGTGACAACATGACAAAACGTAGCAGAAGAAGATTTAGCCCCGAGTTTAAACTAGAAGCTGCGCAACTAGTTCTAGACCAAGTGACCTGACACTGATTGTTTAAGGTTGTGCTAATATAAATTAAGTTGATAAGGATATAAATAATGAAGAAAGTGACTTGCTCTAAAGTTCAAACTTTAAGTGAATAAGATTTAAATCAAGTTGTAGGTGGCTTTGATCCCAGAAATCAAAATGACTATACAAATGAAATAAATCGAATTTTCGGTAGCGCATTAGGTGGTGGTCGGTATGGTGGTTCTGGTACGAATGCCGGAGACATTAAGAAAGGTAACAATATGAATCAAGGCACTCCAATTCAAACCGGAGGCTGTAATACCCGAGCTAGTGGAAGAGGTCGAAGTTCAGGTAGCAGTTCGGGTAGCGGCGCTGGTCTAAATGTAGTACGCGTTTTTGCTGCTAAAGCATCCTAGAAACATAAACACTAACTGCCAGACTTAAATGTAACAGCACCATAACTTTCAATATTTTTGACCAACTAAGATTGTTTTATGTTCATTCTTTAGTCGAATTTGGGGCTTTACGTTAATATGTTTCGTTTCGCTAAAAAACATAAATCAAGTTTGGCTTATTAGATAGACGCTGTTATTAGAATTTTATAAAATTAAAGGCTTATTCTCTGAAGGTTTAAGCTTTATTGCTCTTTAATCGATCAGTATTGAAACTAAAGAGTAGTTTGTTGATTATACGGATTAATTATTAGTTAACGAATAGCTAATGAGATTTAGCTGCGTCAAAGTGACAAATTTAAATGAATTTTAATATGAAAAAAAATCACTCTTCCTCTTCGGATTTTTTGCTTTATTGTTAGTCTTGTCATTGTTATTGTTGTATAACGCAAATACTTCTAGAGATAACGAGTTAGTAGTACATAAATGCAGTAAAAATGATACATTAACCACCACTTTAAGGTTTTTCGTCGATCGCTCAATTGATATGAGCGAAGAAGATATTGTAAGCCGGATTTCCGAATTGGTGTTGACCTCCAATCAAGTTTTGCAACGTTCATGTATATCTATTGAACGTCTCTTAACTAGTGTTACTTTCGTTGATAACGCATTCACTCCGTACAGTGCGAAAGAGTTTTCACTTCTATACGATCGTCTGATAAGCAATTTGTCTAACCAAGAAAAACAAGAACATCTAGAGTCGTTAACTGACTTTATAGTTGTTGTTGTCAAGACTCTACCATCAGAATATAAAGGTTATACTTATCCAGAAGTTGTTGCTCGAATGGCTGCGATTACGCTAAATGGCAACCCTTATGTTCTTGAACATGAACTAGGGCACCTTGCAATGGCTGGCCATCAGAGAGGCGGACTCGAATGGTTTCAGGCAGCACAATCCCAAGCGCATGCCTATCATTGCGGGCCTTATCGTACAGTGATGAACGAGAACCTTAAAAATGGTTTCGTGATTGGTTTGTATTCGAACCCTGACATTAGTATTGGTGGTCAGCCATGTGGAGTGCAAAACGAAGCAAACAATAGTGAGGTGCTCAGGCAATGGGCTGCTTTTACTCAGGCTAAGCAGAAATTGTTAGAGAAAGTACGAGGATAAATAATTGGTCGACTTATTTAAAAGAGCGGTCTGCATGTTCGATAAATTTATAGATGAAGAGAATTATGATCTAATCAATGAGACTATCTGCAAAGAAAACATAAGTACCATAGATCTTTCTAGCTTCGACATGCATGAGGTACCTAATTATTGCCATTTTATCTGGCTTGGCAAGCTTAACCTAAATAACTTAGATTATTTAAATATCTGGAAAAAATACTTCATCTGTGACACTTTGGATTGACAGTCAAACTCGATACTCTTCTTTATCTGACACTAGGGAGAATGACGACGATTATTACCGTAGGCTCCAGTACTATCGTTATGATGGAATTAAAAAAGGAGTTGATGAAGAAGTAACTCTTATTTTAACTGGACCATCACTTTTGTTAGAAGTGATGATTGGATGTGCTTATCAATTGTGTAAACTAGACAGTGAAGCAAGCCCCAGTGCGATCTCCTATGCTATTAGACTTAGGACGTTTGGTCTTTCTTATTCGGATCAAACTATGTTCACTCTCAAACACATTAACTCTTCTTGGATGAATCAATGAGATTATTACTAATTTTAATACTTGGCATCTCTAGTTATTCTTATGCTAACGATCCCTCCATTTTAGGCAGCTGGAAGTGCATCAACGACGGACCAGCTGCAACTACTATTGAGAATACTACCTATAGTCAAGAATCCTTTCAAAGTGATATATTCACACTACTATTGAAAGTTCCCAACGGAGAGGTTTTGCAATACAAAACAACAGTACAGGGGCAATGGGAATTGCTAGATAATATTGTGCATCACCAAATCCAAGAGATCCAAATTACAGCACTCAATGAGCTAGCATCTTCTTATGTTAAAGTACTTAGAAAAAAGGCAGATAATACCACTGGGTATAACTCAAAAATTCACAGTGTTGGCCCTCGCTTTATGAGTTTTTGGATATCTTCACAGAGCCTTAGCTACTGTTTAAAAATATAGTATGCTTTGTTGCGTAATTTAGTTTTTAAGCCAAGTTGTTTTATATTAGGTGCGCATCAATCAATACGTCAAGTTTTAGGCATATCAAGCTCAATCATATTGTTCAGCGTATCGCTAAAGTTTCGCCGACTTGTGCGTTAAAACCTTTTGGACTTACTCTCCTCATGAGCAATTGTTTCACACGACACATCGTTGTTTTGAATACCCACCTCAATTTATTAGTTTCGTTCATTTAGATAAAATACTGACATTATGAAAAGTAAGTCAAATGATACTTAGGTGTAGTTGTGTGTTCATTCGGTCGAAACACGGAATGGGGCAAAAGCGCGTTAGAACAGCCTGTAGGATCTGATTACATCGTTTTTTGAATACGGACAGGTTGAGTTCTGACGAGTCGAGTTTTTACTACACATTCTTTTTCGTGCTCCTTTCTTTTCTCCATCTTTCTTCCTTTTGGCTTTTATTACGCGTTCTCTCTACGGAGGGATTTCACGGCGTAAAGTCTGATCATTTTAAATCCTTCATCAATTCATCATCAGTCATGGATGGTTAAATTCATTTATTTCATTGGCTTATGTCATTTTTCAGAGGGCAGTGGTCGGTGCCAGTATTGATTGTACAAAAAAAATCTTTGTACAAGGTGATCGCTTGCGCTACATTGATTGTACAAGAGTTATGTTTTGTACAAGGTGGGATGAACCATGACTATTCAGGTTGGTATCAGTGCGTGCGTGTTTGGTGAACGTGTCCGTTTTGATGGTGGCCACAAGCAAAACCGCTTTGTGGTGGATGAGCTGTCGAAGCATTTCACCTTCAAACCAGTATGTCCGGAAGTCGGTATCGGGATGACGGTACCACGTCCGGTTATTCGCCTTCTGCAGTTAGCTGAAGGGGATGAACGGTTAGTGGAAAGTAAAAATCAGTCCATTGATTACACCGACAAAATGAAAGCCTTCGCAGATAAACAGATTCGCCAGTCAGACAATATGTGCGGATATATCGTGTGTGCCAAATCACCGACATGCGGTATGGAACGAGTGAAACTGCATATTCCGAACAACAACACGGTGCCCGGCGGAACAACAGGGATCTACACCCGTGAGTTGATGGAAAAAATGCCATGGTTGCCGATAGAAGAAGATGGGCGCTTGTGTGATCCGGTTCTACGGGAAAATTTCGTGTTTCGGGTATTTGCCTTGCACGACTTTTATCAGAGCGTACGCAATAACCTGTCGGTAAATGCCTTTGTAAAGTTTCACTCTCGCTACAAGTTGATTTTGATGGCGCATAGCCCGGCGGCTTATAAAACCCTGGGGCAGATGGTTGCAAATATTAAAGAATGGGACATTGACGATTTTTGGTTCGAATACCGTCAGCAGTTTATGGATGCCCTGAAAGAACGTGCAAGCCGGAAAAACAAAACCAATGTGTTGATGCATTTGCAGGGGTATTTCAAACGTAGCTTAACCAAAGACCAGAAACATGAGCTGGCGACATTGATCCACAGCTACCGAGAAGGTAACCAGCCATTGCTGGCTCCACTTGCGCTGATTAAACACTATTTACGGGAATATCCGGATCCTTATTTGCAAATTCAGATGTTTATTGATCCGTACCCAGAGGAATTGAAATTACGTTATGGACTCTGAAATCGCCCTATACGCTATTAAAGAAGTGTCTGAAATGACAGGAGTAAACTCGGTCACGCTGCGGGCTTGGCAACGACGTTATGGCTTGCTTAATCCGCAGCGGACTGAACAGGGTCATCGCCTTTATTCAGACGTCGATATCGAGACGATCCGCCAGATCCTTGGCTGGCTCGATAAAGGTGTCGCGATCAGCAAAGTACGCCCATTGCTGGAAGGGAACACTGAACTGGCTGACAACCCTGATTCGGATGCGTCATCACAAGCAGCCGTGGATCAATTACTTCAATCGCTGGTGGCACTGGATGCTCAAGCACTTGATCGGCAGGTTTCTCAGTTGATGAAAGAGTATCCTCTGGATCGTTTCAGCGAACACATTGCTGCTGTGGTGCAGGCAAACATTCATCGCAGTGAAAATCCTCTGGCCGGGGTGCAGAGCGCTTTGTGGCGCAGTGTCATTCGTGAGCGGTGTCTGTCACTGGTGGCTGGTTTACGAAAGCGTAACCGAAAACCGTGTCTGCTTCTGGGATTTGACTCAGTGCCGGAAAACGGCGTATGGCTGACATTGCTGGCGCTGTCTGAGCAGGGTTACAACGTCACCTTGTTGACCTCCGTTGATGGGAAACTCAGCGCACTGTCTGCGCTACTGAAATCCTGGCAAGAACGGCTGATTGTTGTCACTGGGGAGTACAAATTAGACCGTGATGTCGCTAAACAGTTAGGTCAACTGGTCGCAGAGACGAACAGTGAGTTAAAGCTGGCGGGCAGCATCAGCGCTATCCATCCGGAATTAACGGAGTTGTGCCATGAGTCATAACAAGAGCGGGTTAGTGTGGTTCCGTGCAGACTTACGAACCGTAGACAACACGGCTTTGCTGGCCGCCCGGGAAACCTGCGACTCGCTGGTTGCTTTGTATCTGGCAACGCCGATGCAGTGGCATGAACACCATGTGGCCCCGATCCAGATTGATTTTATCCACCGTCGGTTACAGGTATTACGCGAGCAGTTGCGTGCGTTGAATATCCCCCTTCAGGTGATGGAAGTTGCCGATTTCTCTGAAGTCCCTGCGGCAGTGCTTAGTCTGGTTGACGAACACCAAGTCGGCCATGTCTTTTGTAACAAGCAGTACGAGTGGAATGAACTGCAACGGGATCATCAAACCGGGCACCTGCTCAGTCAGCATCAGATCAAATTCAGTGCGTTCGATGACAGTTGCGTGATTCCACCCGGTGAGGTGCTTACCCAGAAAGGCGATCCGTTTAAGGTGTATACCCCGTTTCGCCGGGAATGGATCAAACAGTTCAGAATGCAGGGGGCAGCGGTACAACCTGTGCCCGCGGCGGTGGAAGCTTCACATGCTCTCAATCTGTCAAATGGGTCTTCTGTTGGGGCGTCCGGTATTGCTGACAAAGTAGATGAACCTTTTACGTACCCCCAGACAGACAGCATGGCCTGGCCGGTTGATGAAGAAGCCATCCGGCAACGTTTGCTGACGTTCTGTGAAGAAAAGGCGGAAGATTATCATAAATATCGTGATTTCCCGGCCTTTGACGGAACCAGTTGCTTGTCACCCTATCTGGCGCTCGGTTTGGTATCACCGCGCCAGTGTCTGGCTGTATTACTTCATGAAGCACCGAACTGTCTCGATGAGCCTGAATCCGGTGCGTTCTGCTGGCTGAACGAGCTGGTTTGGCGTGAGTTCTACCGCCATCTGATGGTTGCATTTCCGCAATTGAGCCGTAATCAGCCCTTTATCGCCTGGACCAGAAATGTTCAGTGGCAGGAATCAGATAAAGCACTGAAAGCATGGCAGCAAGGCTTGACCGGTTTTCCGATAGTCGATGCCGCAATGCGTCAGTTGAAAACCACGGGCTGGATGCATAACCGGCTGAGAATGATCACAGCCAGTTTTCTGACCAAGGACTTACTGATTCACTGGCAAGCCGGAGAACAATGGTTTTTCTCGCACTTGATTGATGGCGATCTGGCTGCCAACAACGGTGGGTGGCAGTGGGCGGCATCGACAGGAACGGATGCGCAGCCATACTTTCGCGTATTCAATCCGACCACACAGAGCGAACGCTTTGATCCAAAAGGGGAGTTTATCCGTAAGTGGGTGCATGAGCTAAAAGACGTACCGGACAAGTACATCCATGAGCCGCACAAATGGCCGGGTGCCGTAACGTTGAAATACCCGAAGCCGATTGTTGATCACAAAGCAGCCCGCCTGCGTGCTATCGACAGGTTTAAATTGGCAAAAGGTGACAATTAACGCTTAGCACGAATCAGGAGCAGCTGTCATGACACAAGATGCGGCACATTCGCTGGATACTTTTATACAGGTTTACGAAAAGCTGACGACGCAGAACGTTGTTTCTCTGGCGGAGATATATCACCCGGACGTGATTTTCGAAGACCCGGCGCACCGAGTGGAAGGCTGGCCAGCGCTGAGTGAGTATTTTTCGCGATTGTTTGCGTCTGTTCCTGATTGCAGGTTTGAGATTCATGAATCGGTGGCGCAGGGCGATATTGCATACGTGCAGTGGACGATGCAGTTTCGCCATCCTCGACTCTCTGGCGGAAAGCCGCGCACCGTCAAAGGCTGCTCTCGGCTACAGTTTGAACAGGGCAAAGTCCGGTATCACCGAGATTACTTCGACATGGGCGAAATGATTTACGAAGGTATTCCGGTTCTCGGCAGGCTGATCAGCCATCTGAAGGCGAGGTTATAAGTATGACCACCAGTGATCCCCGTCATGACCGCATTGCTAGCGACAGTCAAAAGAGTTCGCATCACAACACAGCCAATGTACAGACTAACGTGCATACAACAAGCGATGTTAATAACAAAAGGGACATTCATAAACAAAGCGACATTAGTAACAAAAGCGACGTTAATGAAATTCCATCTACCAGCATCGTGAATGCACAGTCGGTGCTCATTACCGGGGCAAGCTCTGGCATTGGGAAACAGCTGGCCATCGACTATGCCAAAGAAGGCTGGCATGTGTTCGCCTGTGGTCAAAATGAAGAAAAACTCAACCAACTCATCGAGGCTGAAACAACCGACAGGCGACAAGGTCTTATCGAGCCCCTGGTCTTTGATGTCACGAATGCTGACGAAGTGCAAACGGTGCTGGGCACACTCACCTGGTTACCTGAGCTGATTATTCTCAATGCCGGCACCTGTGAATATATCGAAAACGGGTGGGTCGATGCCGCTTTGTTTCGGCGGGTCTTCGACATCAATGTGTTCGGTATGCTGAACTGTATTGAAGCGATGCAATCGCGGTTTACGGCGAACACCCATCTGGCACTGATGGGGTCAACCGCTTGTTATGTGCCATTGCCCAGAGCCGAAGCCTATGGTGCCTCAAAAGCGGCATGTGCTTACATTGCTCACACGCTGGCGATAGATCTGGCAAATCGTGGGGTGACGGTGTCACTGATTAGCCCCGGTTTCGTCAAAACCCCTCTAACGGATAAGAATGATTTTGCGATGCCACTGTTGGTGTCACCTGAATATGCGTCTGAGAAAATTCGTCAGGGTATCGGGAAGAAAAAACGTGAGATTCATTTTCCGAGGCGATTCAGCTTGTTTATGAAAATGTTGGCGTTGTTACCGCTGAATATACAGTTGGCAGCAATAAAAAGAATGACGGGGAAAACAGCATGAAAATAGCGATTATCGGTACAGGTATTTCAGGGCTTACATGCGCGCACTATTTACATGAAGATCATGACCTGACCATCTACGAAGCCAATGATTATATCGGTGGACATACAGCCACCGTGGATGTTGAGGTAGGCAGCGGTCGCTATGCCATTGATACCGGCTTTATCGTCTATAACGATCGTACGTATCCCCACTTCATTTCGTTGATGTCAGACATTGGTGTTGTCGGGCAGCCGACCGAAATGAGTTTCAGCGTACATAATGCTGAAAACGGACTGGAATATAACGGCCATAATCTCTGGTCATTGTTTGCACAAAAGCGAAACCTGGTAAACCCGCGCTTTTATCTGTTTATCAACGAAATATTGCGATTTAACCGTCTGGCGATTGCACTTAATCTGCCGGATATCGAAATAAACGCTGGTACACACCGCGATGCAACTAGTGCTCAACCCTTCACTGCTAATACTCAAACTCCGGAGCATTTCAGTCTAGGGGCGTTTTTACAGCATCACGGTTTCAGCGATTATTTTTGCGAGAATTATATCCTGCCGATGGGGGCGGCCATCTGGTCATCTAGCTTGTCCGATATGCGTGACTTTCCGCTGGCATTTTTTATTCGCTTCTTTCGCAATCATGGTCTGCTTGAGGTAACCAATCGCCCGCAATGGTATGTCATTCCCGGTGGCTCGCGAGAATACGTAAAAAAACTGACCGCACCGTTTCGTGATCATATTCGTCTCAGCACCCCAGTAGATGAGGTACGGCGAACTCATCGGAAGGTGGCTATCACCAGTCACGGCATTACCGAGATTTATGACCACGTTATCTTCGCTTGTCACAGCGATCAGGCATTGCGTTTGCTGGCCGATCCTTCCCCAGAAGAACAGGACATTCTGGGAGAGATGGAATATCAGATTAATGATGTGGTGCTGCATACCGACCACACTATTCTGCCCAAAGCCAAAGCGGCCTGGGCGTCATGGAATTACCATTTGCCGTCAAACGAAGATGGTCAGCGCGATAAACGGTTGGCCAGTGTGACTTACAACATGAACATTCTCCAGGGCGTACAGGCACCGGAAACATTCTGTGTGACGTTGAACCAGAGTGATTTGATTAAGCCGGATTTAGTGCTTCGGCGGTTTGAGTACGCACACCCTGTTTTTACGACCGAGAGCATTGCGGCGCAGAAACAAAGATCGCAGATAAACGGGCACCGTGAAACCTGGTTCTGCGGCGCTTATTGGTACAACGGCTTCCACGAAGATGGGGTGAGAAGTGCGCTGGATGTGGTGCAAGGCATCAAGTCTCAACTAGCCGCTACTGAAGTGAGCAGTAACGACAATATTGTCGGTAATGCTATCGGTGAGGCGCATCAGCCACAATCATTCATTTCCCGGGAGTCTTGAGGCGATCATGATGGATGCACTGAACAGCGGGCTGTACGTCGGGCATGTTCGTCACCGGCGCTTAACTCCGACGTCTCACGCGTTTACCTACCCAATGTTTATGCCGCTGATTGATTTGGATGAGATTGAACAGCTGGAAAATTCCGTGACGGGGTTTGGCACCGCACTGCTACATTTTGCCCGCTGGCGCAGCCGAGATTATCTGCGTGATCGGGGCGATCAGGATCTCAAACAGGCTGTTATTACTAAGCTGGCAGAGCTGACCGGAGAAACAGTCAACGGACGTGTGCTGATGCTTTGTCAGCTGCGATATGCCGGCATCTACTTTAGCCCGATTAACCTGTACTACCTGTATGACACGCAAGGGGTGTGGAGATGGGTGCTGGCCGAAGTCAGCAATACGCCCTGGAACGAGCGTCATTACTATGCTGTACCGGCCCCAGACACTTGGCAGGATGCGAAATGGTGCCATCAGAAGGGATTTCATGTTTCGCCGTTTAATCCGATGTCTCAGCAATATCGCTGGCGGTTAAGCGCACCAGACCGACAGCTGATGATCCATCTTGATATTCATGATCGTACTGATAATCACAAGATCATGGATGCAACCATGGCCCTCAAGCGACAGCCATTTACCTCAAAAGTGCTGTGGCGCTTGCTGATGAAAACGCCGGTGCAGACCGTAAAAGTGGTTATCGGTATTTACTGGCAGGCGTGGCGGCTGTGGCTGAAGAAAGTGCCGTTTTATGGTCATCCGGAATCGGGAGATTCAGCAGTTTCGGTAAGTAACGAGGCATCCAGTGTCCCTGAGCATCAAACTTCATGGAACCAGAGTGACAGCAATGAGGAACGGATGAAAGTCACAGCACATGAAAAGGACTTAACAACAAAAAATTGTGGGGTTAACCATGTTCAAAAGTGAAGTCAGTAACACAGAACGAAGGATAACCGGTTCAGATAATATCGCCAGAACGTTGGTCTTTAAGGTATTTGAACAATTACAGAATGCGGCACTGACTGTTTCTGAATGTAACGGCGAGACCTACCAGTTCGGTGACAAAACGGCGGACTGTCAGGCTCAGTTGATTATTCATCATCCGGCCGTGTATCGGCGACTGTTGTCCGGGGGCAGCATTGCCGCCGGGGAGGCCTATATTGACGGCTGGTGGGATTCACCGGATATCACTCAGGTTGTTCGTGCTCTTGCCCGGAATATGGCACTGCTGGATCGTATTGAAGATAAAGTCGGATGGATAATTCGTCTGAAGGATTTGTGGTTACATCGCAAACGTCGTAACTCCAGACAAGCCGCACGGGAAAATATCCTCGCGCATTATGATCTCGGTAACGAGTTCTACCGTACCTTTCTTGACCCCAATATGTTGTATTCCGCCGCGATTTATGACGATGAAAATACTACTCTGGCTCAGGCACAGATCGCCAAAATGGATCGGCTGTGTCGTAAATTACACCTCACTCAACAAGATCACTTGTTAGAGATTGGGACAGGCTGGGGAGCCTTGGCTATCTATGCAGCCAGAGAATATGGTTGTCGGGTCACGACTACAACAATTTCAGAGGCTCAATATCAGTGGGCAAAAGAGCGTATACAGGCTGAGGGGCTGGAACACAGAATCACTTTATTGCGGGATGATTACCGGGATCTGACAGGTCAGTACGACAAGATTGTATCGGTAGAGATGATTGAAGCCGTCGGGCAGGAATATCTGACCACCTACCTGCAAAAATGCCAGTCACTGTTGAAACCGAACGGCATGATGGCGATTCAGGCAATTACCATCGCGGATCAACGCTATGACAAATACAGTCAGGGGGTCGACTTTATCCAGAAGCACATTTTCCCGGGTGGTTTTTTGCCGTCGATAACCGCGGTCGCCAATGAATTAACCAGACATACCGATTTTGTGGTGCGGGACATCCGGGATATTGGTCTTGATTATGCCCAAACACTGGCTGACTGGCATCACATGTTCAATCAACAGGTAACGACGTTGAAACAGCAGGGGTTTGATGAGCGATTCATTCGTATGTGGCGTTATTACCTGTGTTACTGCGAAGGCGGATTTCTTGAAAGAACTATCAGTACCATTCAGCTGGTTGCGACTCGACGAGACTGGCGTTAGCGGATCGTAGCAAGGTAAGCAGGAATCATGGGTACTCAGAAACCAAATAACCAATCGGCAAACAAACTGACCCCAAAAGATCTGTTCATTGCTTGCACCGGATTTAATGTCTTCTGGCTGGTAGCGGTTGTCGGCCAATACCCATGGATGCCGTTACTGATTCTGCTTCTTGCGGTTAGCTGGTGGTACTACCTGGGCGCCTGGCGGTTTTCAATGTTGATGGGGGGATTGGGTATTCTGATGGATTCAGCGCTTGCTTTTGCTGGAATCCTGGTGTTTGACGACCCTATCTTTCTGCATGGATTACCGACGTGGCTGATGCTTTTGTGGATCGCTTTTGGTTGTTTTGTGTGGGTTTGTCGGCAGTACATCATGACATCGCAGGTTGCCTTCATGCTTCTGCTCGGCAGTGTTGGGGGAGTGGTGAGCTATTTTGCCGGTTATCGGCTTGGAGCGGTTCACTGGCCGTTTGGTATCCCGACTACCTTATTGGGATTACTGATTTGCTGGTTGGTTTTTAGCGGGATCGTTATAGCGCTGTTGAATCTTTTTGCTGCTTATTGCAGGAGGAGCTATGAACAACCTGTTCACCGTTAAATGGTCTGTTTGGGCGATAGTCGCGGCGGCGATACTTCCGCCGGTAAACGCATCTTCGTTTGATAATGCCACCCTATATTCACCCAACAATTCTGTGCCAATCTCGCCGACACGTTCAACGCTCCCTTGGCAACGATGGCCAGTAGTGGGAGATGCCACTTTACGCTGGGGGCCTTGGGTTATTTATGATTCGGAACTTCGAACCCCGAATGGGCGCTATCATCATCAGGACAGCCAGTTAGCACTGGTCATTAAATATCAGCGTAACATTGAAAATGAGGATTTGCTGACGGCTACTGACGAGCAGTGGCAGCATCTGGGGATTCAGGCTGGAAAAAGGGCCAAATGGCTGAGGATGCTGGCCCAGATTTGGCCGGATGTAAAACAAGGGGATCGCCTGATCTTTGTCCTTCAGGATCGCCAGGGTGTTTTTTATCAGGATAACCGACAAATCGGTATTATCAGCGACCCAGAAATGGCGCGTTCTTTTATTAACATCTGGTTATCCCCTCAAACGGCGTATCCTGATATTCGACGGCAGTTAATTGGTCAGTCCTGAGTTTGGGTTTACGCCCACGCACCATTCTATTCCGGCATCTTCATTCATTTAGTGAGTCGTTAGCTTATACCAGACGATAACAACGGAGGGTACACAATGAAAGGTTGTCAGAGACACTATGGTCTATCTCCCTTTTATCCCCTTTTTCAACCTTTCAGGCGGTGCCGGGTATCAGCCCGGAAAAGTGTTCCGGGATGGTTCATCCAAGGCCATATTGCCTTTCGGCTGTTGCTTATCGGCTTTTGTGCGCTGTTGTCTGGCTGTTCTGCGTCGGTAGGTGACTATCTGGGAACTAAACCAACTTTCGACTTATTTCGCTATTTTGATGGTCAGGTGCAGGCTTGGGGAATGGTGCAGGACAGAAGTGGTAAACAAATCCGTCGGTTCGAAGTGATGATTACCGGCACCGTTCAAGGTCATCAACTGACCCTGAACGAAAACTTTGTGTTTAATGATGGGGAAAAGCAGCAGAGAATTTGGCGAATCACTCGCCATAAAGATGGTAGTTATACGGGGACTGCCGATGACGTGGTTGGGACCGCTAAAGGGCAGGTGGCAGGGAACGCGCTGAACTGGCGATATGTGTTACGTGTTCCGGTTAGCGATTCCACCTACGATATTCAGTTTGACGACTGGATGTACCTTCAGGACGAACAGCACATGTTTAATGTGGCAGAAATGAGCAAGTGGGGATGGAAAGTCGGGCAAGTGACGCTGTTTTTTAAAAAGCTGGATTCTGACAAAGCTAACGTCCAATGAAGCATAACAAAAATGCGTTAGAGATTGCTCTAACGCATGTCTTTAATGCCGCATGATTTTAATCCAACTTGTGCGGGCTGAACCACTTCGTTCTGAACGTACAGAGAACACCCCTTGAAAAGGTATTCACACGGCGTGCAGCCAGTGTGGCTCGACCTACTCTCGTATGGGAATGTTAAAGCGGATAGACTTTATCGAACCGTTCAAGTACTAATTCTGACGTTTCGGTGAATTCAGCCCCTATGGTTTTGGCATACTCAGTAAAAAAGTTGATATGGGCTTCGTGCCACCATTCGTAAGTACCATCACCTTCACCTTCTGATTTCGCAAACTCTTCAGTCACTTCATTGAAAGGGCAGAAAGAAACGTGATTCAACTTTACGATGCATACTGGCTCTTCGGCCCAATTTAAAACGACGGTTAATCGGCCTATCTCTGGAAAGGGTTCATTTTCAATGTCGTAGCCCGCTTTTAAACTGCATGAAGCTGTTTTCATGCCTGCATTTATCAAGCGCGCACATTCATTGGCATTGTATTCATCGGCACAATAATATTCAGCGGTGATTTGAGGAATTTGAGAGCGCTCTTCTGCGGTTAATGTGTTCAGGTAGTTATCCAGGTACTGCTGCTGTTCAATATTCATTTCATTCCTTGAAGTAATACAAAATATGTCTGACGGAGACAAATGGGGATAATTGGTTGTAATTGGCCAGCTAAAGTTCCCAGCCAGATTTGTAGGTTCTGGCGCTGAGTAAATGACAAAGCTCTGCCATGACTTTCATTGATTTTTCCAGTCTGGGCATACGTTCTCGTGAAAGTTTGCCATCAACCCAATGACGGTTATGCACATAAAGGTTATAGGGATTAATAATACATTTGAAATCAAGGGATAGGGACGTTGATAGCGCTGAATGCGCCATATAGCTATGAGGTAAACCGGCTGAGTTTACCAATGTGACGACTTTATCGAAAAGTGCTCCCGTCAGGCTTCCATCAGGTGGCGTTGAGCCCACGTATTCTATGTATTTTTTCAATTCGGAGCAGCACCCCCAGTTATAGGTAGGACTGCATAAGACTAGCCCGGAAGCTTCGTCAGTCAACTGATGAAGTTGTTTGTACTGAGTCGTGCCATAAATGGTATCGTTGTCAAAATTTGGCACATTCAGTTCTGCCAAGTCGACGTATTTGGTTTCACAGCCTAACGCACGCAACGCGTTTAAACAGCTCTTGGCTAATTCTCGGCTACGGCTGTTGGGGTCAAGTCCTGAGCTTACAACAAGAATGTACATAAGAATTACCTACAAATAAGAAAAAGGCTGATTCACAAAAAATAGGCTTATCAGGAAATTAGGGAACCAGGGAACAAGTCAGAGGCAAATGCATTATTTCAAGATTCCTTCGGAGATGCCTTGCTGAAGCTTTGCTTCTACCGCAGCCCATATCTCAGGACTTGCCGCAGAGATTCTTTCACCATTGAGGGCTAGTACTTTTTCTTTAGGTATGTTGTGTATTTTCCAACCATGACCGTCATCATTGAGGTTGTGCAGCAGAGGGGGAATTCGGTCAATCGCTTTGGCGAATTTAGCATCGGCAGTGACACCGGCTTCAAACTCTTCCCACAGCGCTACATACTGGGCGCCAAGGTTATCAGGAAGCAGATTAAAGATGCGTTTGACGCCATGCCATTCCTTTCCTTTTTGTTCTACGGTTTCACTGGTGTAAATAATTTTATCGCCAGCGTCGATTTCACCTAAATCGTGGTTCAGGAGCATTCTGATGACACGGTTTATATCAACGTCTTTTTCAGCGTAGTTGTGAAGAAGTAAAGCACTCAGGCAAACATGCCAACTATGCTCGCCAGCGTTTTCATACCGAGATAAACCCACAGGTCTCGATTTGCGCAAAACGCCTTTCAATTTTTCTATTTCGACCATGAAATCTAAAATCTGAGTGATGTCCTTCAATGACTGCGCCTCCCTGCCTGCCTGTCTGTCATTCACTTATTGGTTGATAACGTTGATTAAATAGATGTGCATTTTTCAAAACCTTGTAGGTCGAACCCATTACCCATTACCGATAACTCATAACAGCTTTACCCATAACGACATTGTCGATAGCAACGTTAGATGGCTAAATGAGTTGCTCGATTATATGTGCAACAAGGTGGTTATGGAATGCAAAGTTCAAAATGAAAAATGCGAACGCGATTGGTGATCGATGTGAGAAAGCGAATAGTTCTTGCGATTCTTAGCAGGATAAGCGCTTTTTCATGAAAGCGCTTATCCATCTGTGAGGTTGTTATGAACATACAGTATCAATTACGGAGTCTGTCAGACTTGCCCGCGAGACATCGCCACCATTCGTTTAAGCACCCAGCGTAACAACAGGGGAATATTGTCGACGTTATCTTCATCAATGTAATTAACCATCGCCAGTGCCACATCAGGTTTAGCATGACGTTTAAGGGCTCGTTGGATAATTTTCTTCGGCGTCTGCGGAGAATCGATTGGCGCATGAGCCAATTTACGAAAGAGTGGCTCGAATCCGTGATGAAACAGGAAATGTTCAATATCCAGATTGGGCAGCATAGTCAGGCGATGGCGCTCTGCGTCTGAGCCCAACATCCCCCGAACGGTATCCGCATATTTTTTCCCCGCCATATCACCGTCGGTAATCACATGCCATTCAATGCCCAGACTTCGCGCAATTTTTATTAATGGCCGCAAGCCACTCTGGGCAAACTCGATAATCTGCACGCCTTCGGCGGCAAGGTTGTAGCCACAGATACGCGCCAGCTCGTTAAACAGCCATACCTCGGTTTCACCTTCAACTAACAGCCAGGCGCGGGCAAAGAGGGCGCTTGGGCGATGGACGCGTAAGTGAAAAGTGACACGCCGTTCTTCATCCCGGCTCAGGCGATGGTGGTTAATGGTGAAAACTTGAGTCTTATTTGGCTTACGGATCAACTTATTGAGGCTGCTCAGCGGTACGACAGAACACAGATCCGGGCTGTTAGTAGTTAAGATCTTCTGCATCGGCATCTTAACGATAAAGCTCCATGCCTGATGCAAAAATGTCGGATGCAGTCGACCTTCCGGATCTTCAAGGATCATAATCGGACGGCTGATCCGTTTTAATTCCACAGGGCCACGGGCACGAATAAACGCGTTTAGCAAACCCATCAGCACTAATCGACTCTGCTTGCTGACATTTGGTTCGGTTAACTGTTCAAGGGGATTGACCGCGTACTGTGCCCGCTCAGGAAAATGCGAACGGTCAAAGCCCATAGATCGGCTGTGCGGCGTAAACGCGAAGTAGCGGTCAACCAAGGCCCGAAGTGCATTGATGCTGCTTTTGATTTCGGCCGGGCTGACATGGCCGGGACGAGTGAGCAATCGGCGGCAGGTATTGTCTAACCGACGCTGGATACGTTCATTTTCAATGGCTTTTTTATCAGGAACGCCGGTTGGCTTGTGCCCGTTACCGTTATGGTGACCGGAATGCAGTGGTTCAGCCTCCCGTAAACGACGGGCATCCCGGATTCGGACAATCGGGTGAAGCACCATTAGTTGCTTGGCAATTCGGTCAGTTTCTTTACAGGCGATGGGGACGCCAGTTGGATCAAGGAATTGACGGTGAGTCGTGACTTTATCTTCGTCAATACTGCTGGTGATCTGATAATACAGGTGCTTACGCTCCTGATTGTCCAGAGAAACCCAGACAGGATGAAACCCGCGATAGCGCCGCGATTTGTATTCGCCCGGGTAATCTTCGCCCCAATGCAGGATAATATTCAGGTGCGTCGCTTTGGCGTGGCCAGCGCTGTAATCCACATGAAAATCATCAAAGTGAAACGTGTGAAACTCAGCATCCGGCGCGAGCGCAATTTCCAGCGCATCGAGTAACGAAGACTTACCCCAGGCATTTTCACCAATCAGCACTGTCAGCTCATTAAATGACAGTGATAATCGGTTGATACCTCTGAAGCCTGAAATTTCAATTCGTTGTAACTGCATAGATTCCTCTGAACCAGTACAAAATGCGCAAGCCTTTCAATGACTAAGGCTAAGTTTGAAGACTTACTGGTAGTTTTAAGCCTACAGGACTATAAAAAGATGCGGCTGTGCGTTGGTCACATTATTGAAAACAAATCGCTCTGAGAGTATCGGAATATTAGGTTGTTGCTGTCAGAAGGACTTGATATAGTCCCGTTGCATAAAAACACCCGCTAACTGGTTGAAAATCAAACCGGTTAGAATAAGCATAGTGGAGATGTCAGATGGCTAAAATTATTCACTCAATGGTTCGTGTCGGTAACCTTGATAAATCACTGAAATTTTATAAAGAAGCACTGGACCTGGATATCGCCGAGCGTCTTGACTTTGAGGGCTTCAGCCTGGTTTACCTGCGCAATGATGAAAACGACATGGAAATCGAACTGACCTGGAATGAAGGGACGGAAGAGTACACGCATGGTTCAGGTTATGGTCATATCGCGGTGGCTGTCGAGGAACTGGAAGCGGATCATGCGAAGTTGACTGAACTGGGCTATGCGCCAGCGGACATTAAAGAATTCCACCGTGATGGACAACTTCTGGCGAAATTCTTCTTTGTACTGGATCCTGATGGTTACAAAATTGAATTCCTTCAGCGTCATGGCCGCTACCAGTAATTGTTGCTATCAGGCAATTTTTTCAAAACGCCAGATTTTCAAAACGCTAGCTAACACACAAGCCTGTTATCAGAAGACCACGATTAGCTGAACGCCCGAATACTAGGAGCGGAACACTAGAGCAACGGTTTCAACGTTGAGATAGTTACCATCGTTGAGTTCGCTGATCTGGTTGTGGTAGCTCAGCTAAATGTGAAAGCTGATTAGTCGTATTTTCAAGCCACGCATTTCGCGTGGTTTGTTGTTTCTGGCTGCTGTGTTGAGCGGCAAGTTACCAGTAAAGCCAATCTAATTTATTGCTGATGATCGTATGTTATGTCACCAGCTAGCTCGGTGCCTTTGAGCAATTCATCTCAGCGTCATGTTATTACGGATAATGCCAATAAGAGTATGAGCATTGTCACTCATGGAGTGAAACTGCAATAGAAAAAATCATCAAAAACCTGAGATTCAACGTAATCTGTTATATGATGATGGTTTAGTAGAGATTCATGGAGAGTTTGTTACGGATATGTCAGATCATCGCCCAGTGAAAATGACCATTGCCCACATCAACGACACGCATTCACATTTCGAGCCGTCGTCGATCTCGCTAAAGCTGCCTTACGACGTACTGAATAATGAAATGTCGGTATTTGCGAGCTGTGGTGGTTTTTCCAGGGTTTCTTCGGCCGTTAAGGATGTTAAGCGGCATGCCTACCTGAATGAGCGTGAATTTATGTTTGTTCATGCCGGAGATTGCTTTCAGGGCACATTGTATTTCTCTTTGTACAAAGGGGTGGCTAACGCTCGCCTTTTGAATGCTATCGGTATCGAAGCGATGGCATTAGGTAACCATGAACTGGACATGGGCAATGGGATCGTGGCGGATTTTATGGATATGGTCGATTTTCCGCTGCTGGCAGGAAACTGGGATCTATCACAGGAAAATCCGGATAAACCGAATCCGCTGGCACCTAAGCCTCAGGTTCTGGCTTATGACCATCTTAATCAACACGCCCACTTTCTGGTGAAAGAGGTGGATAGTGAGCCGGTGGCGATTTTTGGCTTGTCGATTGAGAACATGGCCGCGATAGCCAATCCGGATCCCGATACGTTTTTCCTGAATGTTACCGACGTCGCTAAGAACACAGTTGCAGCGATTCGTCGCCAGGGGATCAACAAAATTATTTTGCTGAGTCATCTGGGGTATGAACGTGATCTTGAATTGGCTGCTCAGGTTGAAGGTATCGGGGCGATCATTGGTGGTCACACCCATACGATGCAAGGCAATTTCCAAAATGTTGGTTACGGTGTCACTGATGAATACGCCAGAATGGTCAATGGCACCTGCGTTGTTCAGGCTGGTTGTAATGCGATGGCATTGGGGCAACTGGAACTTGATTTTAATGCTGATGGTACGGTGGCGAAGGCTGGCGGGGTAAACCAGCTGCTGCTCGGGCGTCAGTTCACTTTAGACGCAAGCCGTAGTCAGCACCTGGATGAATCAACTCACGAAGCGGTAAAAGCGTATCTGTACGCACAGCCCAATGTTCGTTTTTGTGCCAAAGATCCGCTGATTGAAAATTTACTCAATGAAGAGTTCCGTCCGGCGGTTAGACTACTTCAGACAGAGCAGATAGCCGTTGTTGCCGAGCCGCTTCGTCATACCCGCATCCCGGATCAACGTGGTGCCAGCCAGATTGCACCGCTGGTGGTTGACAGCTTTGTCTGGCAGTCCCGTCAGATGGGGTTTGAGGTTCACTTTGGAATTCATAACGCGGGTGGCGTGAGAACCTCATTCCATGAAGGCCCGATCACCTCGGCCGATATTGCAGGCCGTCTGTTGCCTTTTGCGATTGGACTGATGGTGTATCCGGTCACCGGGGCCCAGGTGAGGGCGGCGTTGGAAGGTGCCATTGATAACGCTATTGATAATGGCGTAGAAGGTACAGGTTCGGGTAGTTACCCTTATACCTCACACTTGAAGTATCTGTATCGTTGCTGTGCTCCGAAAGGTAAGCGTATTGAAGCGCTACAGGTTTACTTTGAAGGGCAGTGGGTGGATGTTAATGATGAACAGCGATACTTATCAGTGTCGTCTGGTTACACTGCGACAGGTAAAGAAGGCTATAACGCGCTGGTGGACGAAACCTCTGAGCCACAGCCACTGAACATCACGATGGCAGAAGCCTTCGAAGCATACGCTCGTGTAAGACAAAGCCTGACAGCGCCACCGGAGGATATCTCCTTGTTCATTCCTTGTGAATGCCAGGATGATTCAGCTGAAGGCGCTGCCTGATACTGGTTATTACGTCTGGTTGATACCTGTTACTGACATTTTTCATCCGTACTGCATCTCTTTAAGCCTGTCGTTATTTTACATGCCGATCATTCGATTGTTAAAAATGACAACAGGCTTTTTAATTTTTCCTTCCAACCTGTCGGTAAATATACAGTGTGGTCTGTTTAAAAAGCTGGCTGAAAAGTGGGCAAATCGAAAACCTGGCAGGCTCAAACGCCATTGAGCAGACGTTCGGGTTAAGACCTAGTTGAAGGTGAAGATAAATTCAGGGATGTATGATGAGAAATGGATGGTTTGATGCCGTGACGGCAGCAACAGTAATCTGGGCTTCAGTGTGGATTGCTCTGGTATATTTTTTGCCGCCTTTATTTGGGTAAATCAGCAGTCCGAAACTAAAAAGCCGGGATCAACCCGGCTTTTTTGAATCTGAATCAGATGACTTATCAGGCCGTCAGTGCTTCAGTTTCTTCAGAGTTGGCCACTTCTTTAGCCAAACGGTAGGCTGCCAAATCTTCAATGGTCAGAACCGGCATGTTGTGCACTTTACCAAACTCAATGACCTCCGGCAGACGAGCCATAGTGCCGTCGGGATTGGTCAGTTCACACAATACACCGTAAGGTTTCAGACCCGCCAGGCGCATCAGGTCGATAGTGGCTTCTGTGTGACCACGGCGAGCCAGTACGCCTTCCGAGTTTGCTTTCAGTGGGAAAACATGGCCTGGACGGCTCAAGTCAGAAGGTTTTGCACCATCAGCAATAGCGGTTTTGATCGTGGTAACACGGTCAGCAGCAGATACACCGGTTGTGACACCCTTGGCGGCTTCAATCGTTACAGTAAAGCCAGTTTGGTTGGCACTGGTGTTGTTGTCGACCATCATTGGCAGAGCCAGTTGATCGCAACGTTCTTCAGTCAGACAAAGACAAACGATACCCGAACATTCACGGATCATCAGTGCCATCTGTTCTGCAGTCAGCGTTTCGGCTGCAAAAATGATATCACCTTCGTTTTCACGATCTTCATCGTCAACAACCAGCACACCTCGTCCTTGACGAATAGCCGTCAGGCCGGCTTCAACGCGCTCAAAAGGGGTGCCGTAAGGGGTAAGTAGAGACTGATTCATGGTAAGAAACTCCAAATATAAACAATTACCAGAATCAGGGCTTGGAAAGTCAGCGAACAGCATAAAACAACGTTGCTTAGCAACAAGAATGTATAGCTATAGCAAATCGACCGACATAACAAAAATCATGTACGGTGCAGTTTAGAACTATTCAGAGCTAAATGCTCCGCTGAAATCCTCTTCCATCCGGACTTTAACCGTCGGCTCTGGAATCATGTATGTCTCAATACACTGCACCAGATCTGCTGACCTTGCATGGCGATGAAGTGTGCTATGCAAGCGCTCGCGGGCTCTCCCTTTTGAGGACTACCGCCGGTGGGGAATTTCACCCCGCCCTGAGAATTCCCCAGCAATATAGGGAAATGTCATATTCAGTGCAAGATAATCAACAGTTTTATTGATAAATGTTTGAGGTGGCTACGGATATGACGTTTAAATGCTCAACTTCCGGGGATGACTCTACAGTGGGTTGGGGCAGACTCGTTTGCAGGGTGAGTACCACCCCGCGCATTTAAGATATGGATTAAAGGTTCGGTCACTAGCAGCTAGGCTGCTTTGTCTTTATTGCTGCCGCCTTGATGGGCATCAACGGCTTTGGAAACGCTGTCGGCGGTATGGTTAGCAACATCTTTGGATTGTTCGCCTGCTGACAGTTTTGATTGAGGCTTAGACTCAGACTTTGAATTTTAAGCCGACGATTCTTCCGTTTGTGGCTCGCAAAGCTTTCCATTCAACCAACGAACAAATAAGGGCAGGGTGTAAGTCGGCAACTGTAGTGCGCCCATAATAATCAGAAAATCCGGCCCCAAATAGCTTCCTGCTACTGTATAGGTCAGAAGGACATTCCGGTTAGCTGAAGTGATGGCGGCAATCAGAGCCATGTTTTTGTCTGTACGCCAGTAAACGAGGAAACCGGCAACAAAAAACAGTGCGCATAAAGCCAGGCCGATCAGAAAATAGTTTATGGCGGACAGGAGGGAGTCATCGAAAATGGATCGGAACGGTCCGATGAGTCCGAACGGGAAAGAGAACACCAGAATGATGGTGACCTGAGATAGCTTGCTGTGAATACGGTGCAGAGTATCGTGAGGCACCAGATTGTAGACCAATGCTGAAAACATCATCGGGCCCACAATAAAAATAAGCAATCTTTGAAGATAGCTGACCAGATCCAGGCTGAAGGCATTTTCCTGGAAAAGCATCAGGTTAATATAAAGCACGACGGGCATAAGCAACGTTGTGGCAATCGTCATCGCCATCGCCTCTAGCGGAGCCAGCCCAACTGAGCGAACAATGGCCGGCGTCGCAAACAGAGAGCCGGTTGCTGTTACAGCAGAAATGGCCAGAAGCATACTGCTGCTGGCATCAAGCAGGCTAGCAATGGTACAGCTGATCAGGGTTAACACTGCCGCATGCAGAAAAGCATATCCCCATACCCATGCCTTAGCTAATAGCCCGACCAGTACTTTTTGCTGCATGCCCAGCAGTGTAAAGAGCATAAGGCAAAAAAGAACATACGGCAGGTAGGGAAATAGAGCAGCTGATGCCTGAGGGAAAATAAATCCGGCAACAGCAGCAATGATTAAAAAGATGGATGAATGTTTGGCAAGCAGCGAAAGCATAATGAACATCTTATTTTTGTGTGTTGCGCTATTGTTATACAAAAGTAATCGGTGATGCAAGGGTAATTAAAGTTCTGCATACTTTATAAGAATGGTTAGGGATTTAATCGCTTTGGCTGCATGGTTTTTCATTGGTTTTGTTTTGGCTGAAACTATTCATTAACAGATTAGAAAATCTAATCTTTATGGCGAAATATTGTCATTTTCTTGTGTCAGAGTGGATGGATAAAATACTGGCAGTTAAAAAACAATGACAATGAGAGGCAATCATGGCACAGGCAATGAATTTCGACACCATCGCTACGTCTACTGCAATGGATAAGAAAGCCTATGCGTTAAATGTCAAAGGACTGATTGCACACGCATTGGATATTCTTTTTGGTGGTAAAAAGGCACCTAAGCAGTACTCAGTTTCTGACCTGCCGGTACACCTTCAGAAAGATATCGGTATGTACCGTTAAGCGCAGGATAGCGTGGAACACAAAAACGTCGGCTTAGTCCGGCGTTTTTTTATGCCCTGATTTTATTAATCCGAACGATGTTTTATTTAGTGAGTGAGAAACAGTGCAAAAATCTTGCATATGACTTAGGGTAATATCATGTTTTTAAATAATTTAATCAGAGCTTAACTTTTTTTTATGAGAATATGGCATGATGTCACTGTAACGATATATGCGCGGGAGATAATTTAGTGGGCTTCTTCTCAAAATTGTTTGGGCTAGAGAAATCAACGCCTGTAAAAGCTGATGTTGAGCCAATTGAGTACAAAGGCTATCTCATTTACCCGGAGCCGAAGTCCGAAGGCGGACAATTCCGGATTGCAGGTCGAATCTGCAAACAATTCGATGATGAGTTGAAAACACATGCCTTTATTCGCTCCGATTTGCTGGCCTCAAAACAGGATGCTGAAACCTTTATGGTCAACAAAGCCAAGATGTTTATCGATCAGACAGGAGACAGTATGTTCCGCTGATCTGATTCGGTTTGAGCTCTGGTAAGGCAGTAGCCTTGCCTTACTGGTCTGAGTTTCGGTTAATCCTTCTCTTTTGTTGAGAACGGAGAGGCTGGAGGCGTAGGTAAGCTGTTGCCTGTGTCGTAATTCATCAAGGAATGATGAAACTGTCCCTTCTTTAGTTTCAATATTCTTTTTCTTTGATGTTTTAAACAAGAATCCATCTGAAATGAGATTTTATTTTAGATGTTTATAAGGTCATTTGGCTGGTTGTGGTTATTTCTTCATGTTTTAGTGAATAGATAGCTAATTTTATTGGTGGTTTGACCTCTGTCCAGGCGTTGGGGAAGTTATTTTCTTTCGTTCTGGCGGTAACATTTGTTGTTAAAACAAAGCATAGCTATGTTTGTTTGTATTTTTCCTACAAAATGCTTGATCTTGCATCAGTGGTTAGATACAAAATTGTTACTTATTTGCCAAATTTTAGGGAATAATGATGCAAATTGGTGTGCCAAGAGAAACGCTCGCGGGAGAAACGCGAGTTGCTGCGACACCCAAAACGGTAGAGCAGCTGCTAAAGCTGGGTTTCAGTGTAGTGGTCGAACACGATGCTGGTATTCACGCTAGCTTTGATGATGCGGCCTTTGAAGAAGCAGGCGCGACTGTTGTTTCAACCGATGAGGTGTGGGACTCAGATCTGATCCTGAAAGTCAACGCTCCCCTGGTTGATGAAGCCAATGAAATCGATGAAATTGCGTTGATCAAAGAAGGAGCAAGCCTGGTTAGCTTTATCTGGCCAGCGCAAAATCCTGAGTTGCTTGAGAAACTGTCGAGCAAAAAAATCAACGTTATGGCGATGGATTCAGTGCCACGTATCTCAAGAGCACAGTCGCTTGACGCGCTGAGCTCAATGGCCAACATCGCCGGTTACCGTGCTGTGGTTGAAGCTGCGCACGAGTTTGGTCGGTTCTTCACCGGCCAGATCACGGCGGCCGGTAAAGTACCACCTGCCAAAGTACTGGTTGCCGGTGCGGGTGTTGCTGGTCTGGCTGCAATTGGTGCGGCTGGTAGCCTGGGTGCGATTGTTCGCGCATTCGACGTTCGTCCTGAAGTAAAAGAGCAGGTCGAGAGTATGGGTGCTGAATTCCTGGAAGTTGACTTCAAACAGGAAGATAACGGCCCGGGTGATGGCTATGCCAAAGAAATGTCAGACGATTTCAACAAAGCGGCTGAACGTCTGTACGCAGAGCAAGCCAAAGACGTTGACATCATCATTACGACTGCACTGATTCCTGGGCGTCCAGCTCCTAAGCTGATTACCCAAGAAATGGTTGACTCTATGAAGCCGGGCAGTGTGATTGTTGACCTGGCTGCGGCCAACGGCGGTAACTGTGCTTATACCCAAGCGGATAAAGTCATCGTTACGGATAACGGCGTAAAAGTGATCGGCTATACCGATATGGTTGGTCGTCTGCCAAACCAGTCTTCTCAGCTATACGGTACAAACCTGGTTAACCTGCTGAAACTTCTTTGCAAAGAAAAAGACGGCATCATTGATATTGATTTCGATGATGAAGTTATTCGTGGTCTGACTGTGATCAAAGAAGGGGAAGTAACCTGGCCAGCGCCACCAATCAAAGTGTCCGCGGCACCAGCTCAAAAACCAACAGAAGTTAAAAAGCCAATTGAGAAGGTCGAACAACCTACCTCGCCGGCTAAAAAATACGGTCTGATGGCTGCTGGTATCGTGCTATTTGGCTGGGTGGCAAACTCTGCGCCTGCCGAATTCCTGTCTCACTTTACTGTTTTTGTTCTTGCCTGTGTGGTTGGTTACTACGTTGTGTGGAACGTTACTCATGCGCTGCATACACCACTGATGTCTGTAACCAATGCTATCTCGGGGATCATCATTGTTGGTGCATTACTGCAAATAGGCCAAGGAATCGGTGTTGTAACCTTCCTGTCCTTTATTGCGGTTTTAATCGCCAGTATCAATATTTTCGGTGGTTTCACCGTGACCAAGCGCATGCTTGAGATGTTCCGTAAAGATAGATAAGGAGTAACAAATGTCTGCAGGAATCGTACAAGCGGCATACATTGTTGCTGCAATTTTATTTATCATGTCTCTGGCAGGGCTTTCCAAGCAAGAAACGGCCCGTGCAGGTAACTATTACGGCATTGCCGGTATGGCTATCGCACTGATTGCAACTATTCTGGGCCCGGATTCTCAGGGCACGGGATGGATTATCCTTGCGATGATCATTGGTGGTGCAATCGGTATCTACTTTGCCAAGAAAGTTGAAATGACTGAGATGCCAGAATTGGTTGCTATTCTTCACAGCTTCGTGGGTATGGCAGCGGTACTGGTTGGTTTCAACACCTTCATTGATCATGGTGATCTGACAGGTGTAATGCTGAACATTCACCTGGTAGAAATCTTCCTTGGCGTGTTCATTGGTGCAGTGACATTCACCGGTTCAATCGTGGCGTTCGGTAAACTGCGTGGCCTGATTTCGTCAAAGCCACTGATGCTGCCTCACCGTCATAAACTGAACCTGGCTGCCGTTGTGGTTTCCGTTCTGCTGTTGTTCTCTTTCGTGAACGCAGAAGGGTCAATGTTTGCGCTGATTCTGGTGACTATCATCGCGTTGGCGTTTGGTTACCACCTGGTAGCTTCAATCGGTGGTGCTGACATGCCGGTTGTGGTTTCAATGCTTAACTCATACTCAGGCTGGGCAGCGGCAGCGGCAGGTTTCATGCTGGCGAACGATCTGTTGATCGTAACCGGTGCGCTGGTAGGTTCATCGGGTGCTATTCTGTCTTACATTATGTGTAAAGCAATGAACCGCTCTTTCATCAGTGTTATTGCCGGTGGCTTTGGTACTGACGGTTCAGTTTCTACTACAGAAGAAGAAATGGGTGAGTACCATGAAGCGTCTGCAGAAGAAGTGGCTGAAATGCTGAAAGACGCCCGTTCTGTGATTATCACTCCTGGATACGGTATGGCTGTCGCACAGGCGCAGTACCCAGTTCACGAAATTACTGACAAACTGCGTAAGCAAGGTGTGGAAGTCCGTTTCGGTATTCACCCTGTTGCTGGCCGTCTGCCGGGTCACATGAACGTGCTGCTGGCTGAAGCGAAAGTACCTTACGACATCGTGCTTGAAATGGATGAAATCAACGAAGATTTCCCAGAAACGGATGTTGTACTGGTTATCGGTGCTAACGATACGGTCAACCCGGCTGCAACTGAAGATCCAAGTAGTCCAATTGCCGGCATGCCTGTTCTGGAAGTGTGGAATGCAAAACACGTTATCGTATTTAAGCGTTCAATGAACACAGGTTATGCTGGCGTTCAAAACCCGCTGTTCTTCAAAGACAACTCGCAAATGCTGTTTGGCGATGCGAAAGACAGCTGTCTGAAGATTCTTGAGCATCTGGATTAAGTCCAAGACTGAAATTCATGCTTAGTAACGCGTGATAAACAGAAGGGAGCCAATCGGCTCCCTTTTTTGTGCACGACCATTGTGACAGTTCTGATTGCAAAACTTACGTATGTGCGTATCTTCTTGACTATGCGATGATATTCGCGTCAGACGAATGACAATTTCCTGACATAGTACGTTAATGGAATGATAAACTCTGCGACATGAAAAAATATGTCCTACTACTTTCACTGCTGATATCCGGCGTGCCTAATATGGCCGCGGCAGAAAATTTGCCTGAGCGCTTAAGTGCCGTTCGATCTGAGCTATTGGCCAGTGAACCGGTGGCGACTTATGATTTTCGGCAACTGCAAAGTCAGTTTCCGACACAGCTGCTTGTGCCATCATCGCTGTTACCCCAGTCTTCCCTTTATCCTTTGAAATCGTTACAGCGACTATACCAGAGTGCACAAAGCTGTAAGGGCCCGTGGCCAGTGACGCCGTTACTGACTCAGCCACTGGTGTTTACGCGTGCATTGTGTAATAACACGGTTCTTCCGGTCGGCTGGTTTGCCCGCGCCGGATATATTCATCCGGGCGGGGGCAGTTACGCTGCCCGATATTTGCAGGCTCATCCTGATATGAAAGAGAAACTTAACAAGTTTCAGCACATTCAGGAGCGGGATCTGGATCCGACGAATACTGCGCTTGGGCGATTGCAGCGGATGAGTAATGATGAAATCATGGTATACATTGCCGGTGCCGAATCGTTTGTTTCCAACGGAGAGCTTTGGATTCGCAATGGCAATGAGTATTATATCTACGACCAGCCGACGTGGTCTGTGGCGATGAACAAGTTTGATGTTCATTTCACCAGATTGAACCAAAGTAGCTTTTGCATACTCAAAAGCGGAAACATCTGCTGGGAAGAAGAAGACCAGTCGCACCTGACTTACTACTTGTTGGTTGGTTTGCTGGTGCTCAACGTTGGCTTGCTGATCGGTTGGGGTGCCTACCGGTTGAGAATTCGACGTCGGGCGATGCAGGAGCGTATGCTGGTACTGCAGATTCTGACCCATGAACTGAGAACACCGATTGCCAGTCTGGGGATGACTGTAGAGGGTTTTCGACGCCATTTTGATGCGTTGCCGGAAACCTTATATGATGAATTCAGACGTCTGACCGAAGACTCCAGACGTCTTAAACAGCTTGCAGAAGCAAGCAAAGATTACTTGCAGGCTAATCAACAGGAACTCAGCGTTCAGCATATTGACTCCTTTAATGAGTGGATTGAATACTTGAGTGAACCTTACGAGGTGACATTGGAGTTAGCTGAAGACAGACCTGTTGATGTCAACATCTACTGGTTGGGGACGTGTATTGATAATTTATTATCTAATGCCCATAAGTACGGTGTGAAGCCAGTGACATTAACGTCATCGTTCAATAACGGAAAGTTGATTGTAAGTGTTTCAGACAATGGACAGCTTGGCTCGAAAGACTGGGCGCGATTAAGAAAGCCCTTCGTCAGTGAAAGAGGGTTAGGGCTTGGGCTTACAATTGTTGAATCGATGATACGAAGAATGGGAGGACGAATGAAACTCGTTGGTCCACCTACAACGTTTATATTGGAGATACCGTGTGAATCAAACTCTGCTTCTGGTTGAAGATGACCGCAACCTTGCTGATGGTTTACTCGAAAGTTTAAAAGAAGCGGGCTATAAATGCCTGTATGCTGATTGCGCATCAAATGTTGCCGATAAATGGGCCGATGCCGATTTAGTTGTTCTTGACCGTCAGCTACCTGAAGGGGATTCCCTGAACTATTTGTCCAAGTGGTTGAAAATTAAACATGTACCTGTGATTCTGCTGACTGCAATGGTATCGGTATCGGATAAAGTGATTGGCCTGGAATCGGGCGCGAAAGACTATTTGACGAAACCCTTTGCGGAAGAAGAACTACTGGCGCGTATCCGCTTGCATTTGCGTGATGGTGCACCTGAACAGGTGTCATCCAACATCGTGAAAGTAGGTGATATCAGCATTGATTTGGATAGTCGTGATGTACAGTACAGTGGTGACAGTGTCACTTTGACCCGTACTGAGTTCGAATTGCTGGTTTTTCTTGCTAAACATGCGGGCCGTGTATTCACGCGTGACGAGCTGTTGGATCAAGTTTGGGGCTACAACCATTATCCCACCACTCGTACCGTTGATACCCACATTCTGCAGTTACGTCAGAAATTGCCGGGTATTGAAATTGAAACTCTGCGTGGCGTTGGCTACCGGATGAAATCAGCGTAAGTTAAGGCATGTCCAAACTCACTCTTACCTGTTCTCTGCTTTTGTTACATTCGGCGCTCTGGGCGCCGAATGCCTACGCAAAATGGTTTCTGAGCAAAGATATTTATACTGTCGCTCATCAGAAACTCCTTGAAGGCAATACTCGGGAAAGTTTTGATGCCATGGTGCAAGCCTGGCAGCAGTCGCCAAACCGCGACGAACAAACTAACCTCAACGAATTACTCCAGCTCGCGATCACTGAAGACTGCGGACATAGTTTGAACGCAACAAACCTGCCAGAGTGGATAACCAAGCTGGTAATTCAGCGTGAGATGGTACAGAACCAGACACAGGTTCTTCCGCGCCTTTCTATCAACGGCATAGCCAAAAAGAACGTCACGAAAATCGAATTTACCCGCTGGCCAGATCAGGCTGTCATTGCTGGTATACCCAAAATGGACGAAGGGAATGTCTTTTCGATTGATGCAAAACGGCTTGAGAATGCGACCAGTGAGGGGCTTTATCAGCTGAATATTCAGGTGGAAGGGCATCCGGAAGGGTTCAAGACCTGGGTCATTCTGACACAGCCACAAAGCAAGCAGCGCATCGGTTGGATTAACAGTAAAACCTGGCGTATTGAACGCAATGGCATACCTGATAGGGTGTGTCCTGCACCTATTTTGTCGATGAATGTGTACGACCTCAACGACACGTCCTGGACGCCGCTATGGACCGAAAATGTTGATGGAAAACTCCCAACCACCTTGCCGAAAATTGATTTACCGGAAGGACGCTACTGGTTAAGCGTCGGTATCATCGAAAGCCGCTGGCAAGGGGATATCTCCGTTCTCGATATTCAGAGAATAACCCGTCCGGTCGATTACCCCGGCATATAGACTATTCGAAAACAGTCGACTTCGTGTTGGCTGTTTTTCTTTCTAGTGCTCATCTAGTTTGCTCGTCTTTTCCTCTGTTAGATTCATAACATTTGCTTTAATAGATGTATTTAAATTGCATCTTTAAAGGTGTATTATTTATGCATGTTTTAAGTGGGGATAACCACATCATGATGCAAATACTTGATAATGAAAAAGAACAGAGAATGTTGCCAATTTTTAGGCTTGCCTTTCGTCCTTTTTTCCTGGGTGCCAGCCTGTTCTCTGTGATTGCAATGTTGCTTTGGGCCGCTTTTTGGGCGGGATATTCCAATGTCGCAAACTGGATGTACCATGATCCGATATGGTGGCACAGCCATGAAATGCTATTCGGGTTTACTGGCGCAATCATTATCGGCTTTCTACTCACCGCAGTTCAGAATTGGACGGGGAACCCGGGAATCCGGGGCAGAAAGCTTGCGGTGATTTTTGGTCTGTGGCTAATTGCCAGGGTAGGAATTTTGTTCGGGTCACCTAATCTGGTCTGGATGGTAGCAGACTTGCTCTGGATGCCTTTAGCCGGCTATTTTTTGGCCGTTCCCATACTTCTTCGCCGTCAATTGAATAACCTGTTTTTTGTTCCTTTGATATTGTTGCTGACAGCGTTAAATGCGGCATTCCATGCCATCAGTCTGAATTGGCTGGCTCTGCCACTGCGCTCAGTGTCATTTGTGGCCATACTGGTCATCAGCCTGATTGTGCTCGTAGTCGGAGGTCGAGTTATACCGTTTTTCACCTGGCGGGGAACACAAAGCGAGCCGATCACACGTATTACCTGGCTCGAACGGGGAGCTTTAATTCCGACTTGGTTATTGGTCTTACACAGTATACTGCCAATCCCGGAAGCTGTTGCAAGCTACAGTTTTCCGTTACTCTTGCTGATGACTGCCACAATGCATCTGCTGCGTTTTTTACGCTGGCGAACGCTAAGTACGCTTAGGGTGCCATTGTTATGGTTACTGCACGTTGCCTACCTTTTTTTGATTCTTGGTTTAACTCTCCTTGCGGTCGTTCAATTGACAGGTTGGGGGGCTTACAGTATTGCGCTGCACTGCCTGACGGTTGGCGGTATTGGCTGCATGATTCTGGCAATGATTGCACGTGTTTCCTTGGGGCATACCGGACGGGAACTCAAAATAGGCGCAATGATGAAAGTGGCGTTTGTGACTCTGGTCATAGCAACGCTGACTCGAACTGTTTTTCTGTTGCTGATGCCTGAACTGGCTGTAAATGCATACTGGCTTTCAGGGTTACTTTGGGCACTGGCATTCAGTATTTTCTGCTGGGTCTATTTCCCTGTACTAACCAGCCCAAGAGTGGATGGTCGCCCTGGTTAATTCTTCGGATGACAAGCAGGGATAAAATCCCTACACTAGCGGTCCGGTTTAATAAGGTAAATGCTCTATGTTTAACGACATTCCTACATTGTCTCATGCCGAGCAGCAAGCTGCGGCAGAAAAAATCCATGCACTAATGGCACAAGGTGTCAGCAGTGGTGAGGCAATCATGCGTGTTGCCAACGAAATTCGCGAAGCCGCGGCAAAAAAAGCGCAGGAACAATCGGAATCAGACGTTGAATGATGTCTTACCGACACTCATCTTTATCTGACAGGCACTTCGGTGCCTGTTTTTTTACTCAAACCGTGCAACAACTCTCATTTAGAATATCCGGTCTTCGTAAAACGGCAGAGTCTGAAATAGAATTTACAGATCCCTAATATTCCCGGGGGATACTGTTCGTTCATTCTAACTGTGAGAGAGAAGGATGAATAATCGTTACCTAAAAGCTCGCACTCTGGCTAGGGCCAAACACGAAGGACAAAAATACGGTGACGTTCCTTATTATATCCACCTTGAAGCGGTTTCGCGCTTAGCAAGTCCTTTCGGTACTGATGCCATGATCGTGGCGCAACTCCATGATGTTATTGAAGACACTGAAACCAGCTTAGATGAGTTAGCCGCTGACTTCGGATTCACTGTCGCTGATGCGGTAGGTTATATTACTGACGGTGATGTAACCAGCAGGCAAAAGCGCAAAGCGGAATTACACCGACGTCTTGAGGCATTAGACACAACGGAAGAGTCGGCGAGAATTGCGTTGATCGTTAAAGCCTGTGACAGGCTTGCTAATGTCAGGGCCAGTCGCCATAACCGTGAACATTATTTTCATCAGTATCAGCAAGAGCATACCGATTTTAAACGAGCGGTCTACCGGGAGGGTTTATGCGAAGCGATATGGTGGGAACTGGATAATTTGCTTTATAAACCTTCAAAGTCTGGCTGAAATTCGGGTTTCGTCTTTGTTAATCAGCATAACCGATAATGTTCATGTTCAAATACAAAAGGGCTCAGAGAGCCCTTTTGTTTATTTAAGCCAGTCAGAGTTATTCTTCATCGTAGATGGTTGGAATAGGTCGGCGCTTATGTTGGGTCGCTTTGTAAATGCCTACAATACGCTCGATGACTTGCTCTGACACCGTTTTGCCTTCCAGAAAATCATCAATATTTTCATACGTCAGCTGAAGTGCTTCCTCGTCAGCCTTTTGTGGCGCAAGTTCTTCAAGGTCAGCGGTTGGGACTTTGTGTACCAGCAGTTCAGGTGCACCGAGGTGATCCGCAAGCTGACGGACCTGACGCTTATTGAGGCCAAAGAGCGGGGCAAGGTCACAGGCTCCATCACCGAATTTGGTGTAGAAACCGGTAACATTCTCTGCTGAGTGATCGGTACCCAGTACCAGACCACGTACCAAGCCGGCAATTTCGTATTGTGCAATCATACGGGTACGCGCTTTTACATTTCCCTTCACGAAGTCAACCGTACCGTGACATTCTGGAATCAGGCCTGTTCCTTCGAGCGCGTTCAGAGTGCTGTCATGGGTGCCATCAACACCGTCTTTAATGTTGACGCTGACAGAGTGAGTTGGCTTAATGAATGAAAGTGCGAGCTGCGCTTCATCTTCATCCTGTTGTTCGCCATATGGCAGACGTACAGCGATAAACTGATAATCACCGGTTTGTTCTTCGGCGTTGAGTCTTTCAACGGCTAGCTGAGCCAAGCGCCCACAGGTTGTCGAATCGACGCCGCCACTGATTCCCAGAACCAGTGACTTGCATCCTGATTGCTTGAGTTTCTTTTGAATAAACGCGATGCGTCGGTTAATTTCAAAATCAACATCAATGCTTGGCAATACGCGCATTTCGTCGCGAATTAGCTGTTCCATAGTGATTGAATCCTCAGGGCGTTGCCCGTTTTGTAACCATATAGCGATGGTTCATGCCAAATATAGGTAAAATGCATTAAACCTTTGACAAAACTATGCGATAACTCTGTGTCAGGATCAATCCTCATGTATCAATTAAATGTATTTACACTCCGAACGGAATAAAAAAGGGGCACTCTCATCATGACTGCATCAATTGCCGTCTTCGGTAGCGCATTCAATCCACCGTCACTGGGGCATAAATCGGTTCTCGAACGGTTGGCTCATTTTGATCAAGTGCTGTTGCTTCCCAGTTATCATCACGCTTGGGGAAAGCAAATGCTTGACTATGATGCACGATGCGAAATGGTAGAGGCATTTATCGAGGATCTCGGGTTACCCAATTTGCAGCTCTCTCGCTTAGAGGAAGAGATTGCCTCTGAGAGTACGCCGGTTACAACCTTTGCGGTGTTGGAGGCACTGGAGCTGCTGCATCCCGATGCCAACCTGACCTTTGTTGTTGGGCCTGATAATTTTCTCAACTTTGGTAAGTTTTACAAGTCAGATGAAATTCTTCATCGGTGGCAGATACTTGCTTGCCCTGAAACCGTACCGGTACGCAGCACTAAAATTCGTGAGCACCTTATCAATAGTCGCAATTTCTCACATCTGACAACGGAAAAAGTCGCTAAGATGATTGTTAATAAAGGCTGGTACCGTTCGGGTTAGTCGATGGTGTGACAAAAACCGTACGCTCATCAGCCAAAGTGCCTGATTATTCTGTTATACGGTCATTGTTTTCTATGTTGGCTATGTCACTGATTGCTGGAATTACGCTTACGGTTTTGCCGGTTGAGGTTAAAACCTGTTTTGAACTTGATGATCATCAGTTACAGCAACTGGCTGCTGATGAAAGAAAAGCTTACCTTGCTAATTGCGACGTGTTGATTGCAAATCGCTCCTCTACGCTGACCTCTAGCGCCAGTGGTCGCCCGGAATCGGGACGACCGAACCAGACGTTACTGTGGACGGCAGACAGTGGCGATATCACTTTCTGGGATAACTGGTCAGGTGAAACGGCTTCACCAGTGTTATCGTCCAGTTCAAATACCAACTTTTACGGTCTTGGTTTTTGGATGCCAGCGATCTACGAGGAAGAATCGGAAGATTTTGCCGATTGGGTGAAGAATCACGGCGTCCAGATGAGTTTTGGCGTTGGAGGGGAAAACAGCACAGCACCCAGATTTCGCTTTGATTATCGATGGCACGATGACAACAAATGGGATGATGTCTACTTTCAGGTTGAAATCCCATTTCAGTAAGCAAGCCTGTTAAGCAGAGTAATGACAGACAGGCTTGAGTTGCTTAACTGGGCATAATACCGGCGGCTAATATGACATTCGAGCGAGGGGGCTATGTACAGTGTCCCTTGGCTTAAAAGACACTATTAAAGTGACTGACCCAAAATCGGCTGTGCCATTGCAGCGATAATTTCAGCTGGCTGTTTTAATGCCTTTGCAATTTGTTCCAGCTTCCGGCCTGAACGCGATAATTTGAATGCTTCACGCATTAAAATGCATGATTCAATCTCTTTGACTGAATAACCAGTAAACTCCTGAATTGAAGTGGCTGATGCCAAATCCGTTACACTTTGCCCATTCAGAATTTGTAACAGTGCAAGCGTTGAATGCTTATCTAAACCTGGAGCTGTTGTCTTGCTCTGAACGCTCAGTTTAGCGGCCTGATCGGCCATCACCCGCAATAAATTCCCGCTTTCGCCTTCAAGTTTTAATGGCTTATCCAATTTCGCTATGACCGTGAGTTCATCGCAGACGGCTTTGATCAAGGCATTAACCCTAAAATAACCTGCTTCACGGCATAACGGGGTCGTCAGACGGGCTGAATAGGCCATCATACGATATTGTGTTTCCGGTAGAACTGTTATTGCATGCAGACAGTCAAAAGGGACGTAAAAACCAGCTCCGGCTTTCACGGCATATTCCTCTTTACCTAAGCGCACAAAGGCACAGCCCTGGGTGACCATCAGCATAAACGAATGATGGCTTTTGCGGCGTGAGCCGACTGTCAGAAAGTGGTCGTGATGAAGGCTAAAATCAATGGCTTGTTTCATAGTGGTTCTCTGGCAAAAAAGCAGGCACATATTGTGTTGTTTTGGCGTCAGCGTCAACCGAACAGCGCTGATGTGCGTTTAAATGGCGATTTTTTGCAAAGAAATGCCAGCCATACGATAGAAAAATTAGTCAATAGTCAGTAAAGTGGCTGAAATTAAAACAGAAAAAATCTGGTAAGACCTCCAACCATTGAAGGAGTGGAGGGATGTCATTGGGAAAACGCCTGAATGTGCGTAAAATGTCGCAGTTTTTTTCGATAGACGAAGCAGTATTGTGCAGACCAATAACGATATTTATAAAGAAATTCGTCCTTACAATGACGATGAAGTGAGCGGGGCGATTAAACGCCTGGTTAACGATAAAGAATTTATCTCCGCTATCCTGAATTACCGTTTTCCACAGCTATCCGGCGCATTCGGGTGGCTGCTGACGCCGTTAATCAAATTTTTCCTGATCCGTAAGTGGTCGAATGTAAAAACTGTCGATGATGTTCAGCGTCAGGTTGCGAAATACATGAGAGCAACCATTGATCATTCCTGTGATGGTGTTAGCCATTCAGGGCTGGATAAACTGGATCCAAATCAGTCATACCTGTTTGTTTCAAATCACCGGGACATTGCGATGGATCCAGCGATGGTTAACTGGTGTTTGTATAACAACGGTTTTGACACCGTGCGCATTGCTATCGGTGACAATCTGCTGAAAAAGCCCTGTGCAACGGAAATGATGCGCTTGAACAAAAGCTTTATTGTGAAACGGTCGGCCAAAGCGCCGCGTGAAATGATGAAAGCATTGGGACTGTTGTCGGGCTACATATCACATTCTCTCGAAACGGGTCATTCAATCTGGATTGCGCAAAAAGAAGGGCGAGCCAAAGACGGTAACGATAAGACTGATCCAGCGATTCTGAAAATGTTCTACATGGAAGGCCGCAAACGGAAAATGGAATTTGGTGAGTTCATGTCTCAGCTGAAGATTGTGCCGGTGGCTATTTCTTATGAGAATGATCCGTGTGATATCGCTAAAGCGAAAGAGCTGTACCAAAAGCAGACAGAAGGCAGCTACGAAAAAGGTGAGTTCGAGGATATCGAAAGCATTATTCAGGGCATTGTGGGTGAGAAGCGCCGTATTCATGTTAGCTTTGGTGACGTCATTCAAGGTGGCGTGGACACACCAGACAGTCTGGCGGAAGAAATTGACCGTCAAATCACCGCAAACTACCGATTGTTCCCTGCTAACTTCATTGCTGCTGGCATTGAAGATAAATCAGCAACCGAGGCTGAAAAAGCGCGCTTTGAAGCTAAATTTGCAGATTTGCCTGAAGGTGTCGTCGACATTCTGAAGCAGATGTACGCGCTTCCGGCGAAGAAAAAACACCATATGGCGTAATCGACGTAATCACTGTTACTGGCCTATACCGTGTTTTTCATTAAGAAGATAGTAAAAAACAGCAGCCTTAGCTGCTGTTTTTTTATGTTAATTAGCTCGGCTACAAGGACTCATTGATGAGTCTACTAAGTAAAGGCTTTGTTAAACAATGCCGTATATTTACAAAGTAGTTGCCATACAAAGGGGCAAAAAAGCGGGCTTTAAAATTGCGGCTCAGTGTTTGGGCTCAGGGTTCTGACGATCGATTTTGGTGAGACAATTTCGACTCTGGTAGGTCGGCTGTCCATCGTCGCTTCAGTACTGCCAGCGGCGACAACTTGAATTCTTTCTTCCTCAATCCCAAAAACTGACGCTATATAGATTGCCACGCTGAATGCTCGTTCATATGAAATGGCAACGTTCTGATCTTCATCGCTGAATTCATTGCCGTGTCCGACCACAATGACGTAACTGTCAGGGTGCTGACGTAAGCGAACAGCAATTGGGTCGATTTGAAGTTGTTGTTGTACGGACAAATCAAAAACCTGCGGCTCAAAATACAGGGTTTGCCTGAGTTCAGGCAGTTCAGTCAATAACACTTGTGCATCGGGGACGACTGGCCGTTCATCAGCCACGGTCGGAGCCGCATCTTTTGGCGGGGCAATCGCTTTTTCAGGATCGGTGCCACAGGAGGTAATTCCGAGTAGACTGCTCGCAGCAATCAGCAGCACCCAAATAAAGCGTGAATAACAATACATAAGATGATCCCGCTTAGCTATTCAGCAAACATCGCTCAGTAAACATAACATCGGTATCTTAGTATTTAGGTTTAGTTGATTCGCGACAGATCACAACTGCAGGATTGAGAACAGCTGGCCTGACTCGGCTTCAGGTCAGCTGATTGATTGCATGTAAATTGGTTTTCCTGAAGTCGCTTATTGGTTGTCCGTCAGTACAGGATTGGGCGTTCTGTAAGGAGAGGTAGACATACGGTCTGCCATAAAATCAATAAATGCCCTGACCTTAGGTGCAAGATATTTCCGACGAGGATAAACAGCATAGATTGGCAGCTCAAGATCGGCTTTCCACTCTGGCAAAAGATGAATCAGTTCCCCGTTTTCCAGTTCGTTCGTCAGAAGATAGGTGGCCAGGTAGGCAATGCCTAAACCGGATTTGGCCGCATCAAGCACTGCAGGGGCATTGTCAATACGGTAATTTCCGCGCGCTCGTACTGATTGATGCACGCCATCGCGAGTAAACTCCCAGTTGACGTATTTACGCTCCCGGCTCTGGTAAGTGATGCAATTGTGCTGGCGCAAGTCACCCGGTACTTTGGGCGTGCCATGTGCTTCGAGATAGGCCGGTGAAGCCACAACCATGAAATGGCAGTCGGCAAGGCGTCGGGCAACCATGCCTTCCGGTGGGTGCTCATGAATTGCCACCCAGCAGTCAAAACCTTCTTCAAGCAGGTTGGGGCGATGATCAAACAAGCTGACTTCCAATTCGAGTTCTGCATGTAGCTTTTGAAATTCAGCCAGCAGCGAGGTGATGTGCATATTGCCAAACGACTGCGCAATTCCGATACGAAGTACTCCTTTGATTTCATTCCGGTAACCGGCAACCATCGCTTCGGCTTCGTTGACTGTATCGAGAAGTTGTTGGCCATACTCTGAATATTGCAAACCAATATCTGTCAGCGCGACCGTTCTGGTGCTCCGCTGAACTAATTGGCAACCAAGCCGCTCTTCCAGATAGCGGATTTGTTTACTGACTTGAGACTTTGAAATCCCAAGTCGCTCTGCGGCACGGGTAAAGTTTTGTTCATGGCCAACGGTGGCTAGAATCACCATCTGTTGCAGATTTTCAAGCATAGCTTCAACCAACTTCATGTTAATGAAAGAATTATACCACTGAATGATAATGCGGGAAGAGATTAACCCTATGCATAATGCCAAAGGCTGACGGTGTCACGCTTTGGTTATGTGATATTTCCAAACCCATTCGTGTGAGATCTGAACAGGTTGGGGGGATTTGAAACGGTATTAAAGGCATTGATAAGTATCATTAAAACAAACGATTTTATCGCTGGGTACGTGCTCTATATTATTTAGCCTCCATGAAGGAGGAACTATGGTATACGTTTTGTGGCAATTCTTTCTGCTAGGTCTCTACAGCTTTGGTGGTCCTGCTGCACATATTGGGTATTTTCATCGTGAATTTGTACAAAATAAAAAATGGTTGACTGAACAGGATTTCACTCAAGCTGTGGCTTTATGTCAGTTTCTGCCAGGACCAGCTAGCAGCCAGTTAGGGATGTATATTGGCTATCGACGGTCTGGGTATCTGGGGGCAATCGCTGCATTTGTGGGATTTACCACTCCGTCCTTCTTACTACTGACATTTCTGGCGATTGGAAATCAGCATTACCAGAATGTACCTGTTGTTGAAACTGTTATTCAGGCCGCCAAGCTCTTAGCCGTGATAGTGGTAGCAGATGCTTTGTGGGGAATGGTAAAAAAGAATCTGACCACTCGGTTAACGGGAATGATAGCGATACTGTCAGGTTTTGCCGTTATGCTGACAACAGGATTGTTAGGACAGGTGATGCCGATTATTTTAGCGGCCATTTTGGGTTACATCGTATCGGTAAAACGGCAGGCATCTACGTCGCTCAGCCATGCTCCTGAATCTATATACACTGACACACAGAATATTCGTCCTCATTGGGGGATAGCCGCTGTTTTTGCGGCAGGTTTATTACTACTACCTGTACTGGCAGCGTCTTCCGCTTGGCTGAATTTGTTCAATGTGTTTTATCAGGCTGGGAGCTTTGTTTTCGGTGGCGGACATGTTGTTTTGCCGCTACTTGAACCAATGCTGCAAGGGATGGTGACAGCAGACACTTTTCTTAGCGCGTATGCATCAGCCCAGCTCGTTCCTGGCCCTATGTTTACAATGGCTAGTTATTTGGGTGCGTCGGTCATGGACACATCTCCAATAGCTGGAAGTTTGATTGCTACGATCGCTATTTTTCTGCCTGGATCACTGTTGCTGTTTGCATTTCTTCCTGCCTGGAATGCACTTGTTAGCCATCCCAAGCTTAAAGAATCTATCAGTTTTGTTAACGCGGCTGTGGTGGGCTTGCTCGCGAGTGCATTCATCTCACCGGTTATCTCGAGTTCAGTGATTACGGTTTTAGATGTATTTGCTGTTGTTTTCGGGCTTTATTTGCTTAAGTGGCGTCATGTACCTGTATGGGGACTAATTATTCTGCTTTTTGCCTATCAATGGGTGATGAATTACATATTGATGTAGGAAGTGAAAGCCGTGATACGTTTATAGCCATCTTGAGTCATATCAGGATGGCTATAAATAACACACCTAGCGCACTATAACTTTAATTGTGTCTCTAAAAATATATCCACAATTGATACAAACAGTAAGCTATGTAACACGTGAATATAGCCTGATTAAGCTGAAATTAAGCATCCAAACCGTACAGTAGGGTCACCCATCTATCATTCTGCGCAACGCCATGACAATAAAAAGAAAAGTTCGACCAAACCTGACCAACTACGATGTGATTGAAATGGTCCAGCATGAAATCCGAGAGTCAGAAAGACGTATTTTTCGTAAAACCATAATGGCTATTTTTACCGGAGTGCTTTGTATAGTCCTCTTTATCTACGCTTTTTTCACGATTCAAGGCGGTGTTGTGAGGGACTATGCCGCAGAAGCGATGCGAAAAGCTTTTGAAGCAGAAAGAGCCGTTCACATCATTGACGAGGCAGCCGGAACGAATTTCTTAGATCAAGCCCAGGGACATCAAAAATAACCCTTTACTAACTTGCACATAGAAAAAGACCGCGCATTGCGCGGTCTTTTTTAGATTTGGATGACCAGACTATGGTTCTTGATAAGCAGCTCAGGTCTTGCTGTTTTGAGAACAGACTGTTTAAAGTCTTTTTCATCTAAGCGGTAAACAGGTTGAGACAAGAAGAATTGGCCAACGATTTCAACAATCGGGGACAACAGTTGCTTGCTGGGCAAGTTGAGCGTATTAGGCTCAATATCCAATTTTTCGACCTCAAGATCTTTCAGGAATATCGCACCTTCGCTTTTGTCATAGAAAGGGATAGCGCTGAAATTGACATTGAGTTCGATCTCTTGCGGAGCCTGACCATAGATAGAAACTTTGGCAAATGATTTAGCTTCTAAGTTCACTCTGTCATCAGAAATCCGGCCGATGCCGACTTTAACATCTTCAAATTTTACTTTAGCGTGAGCCAGTCCTTTTACACCTACAGAGCGCTCAAACCCTGTTTTTTTATCGAGGTACTGCTGAACTTCCTGCTCAGTGACACTGTAACTTGCACAGGAGGACAGTAAAACCATCGCCATTACTGGAAAGATAAAAGATAAAAACTTCACAACAACAATCTCTAGCTGAAAGGGTTCGCCATAGTATCAGAATAATTTCAGGCAAATGTCATGTTATGTTCGAGACGTATTGATTGCATGTTTTACATACAATGCTTGAATTCTTTTTTGTACAACTCGTTGAGTTGGCGGTGATACTTCTCGCTCTTTTTCAGATCATAACCGGCACGCATCTTTTTCTGAATCTTCTCGATGGACGCTCGGGTTTTCTGACATTGCTTTTCTTTTTTACTTTTCTCTGCATATGCATTACCAGACATCAATAGACACAAACAACAGAGAGCCATAGCAAGAGAACGTTTTGAACCAGACATAGCAATACCTCGACAAGTAATAGAGATATTGCACATCATAATTTCCTGAAACTCTGATGGGAGAGTTTGAGAGCAGAGCTTCGAGTGATTTAACGCTTTTGAACGCCGCGCCTAAGCACGTTTCATGAAAAATGGTTACGATAGAATGAAATAGAGAAAGTACCAGAATGGTACTTTCTCTTCAGATCAGACTCGTTAGCACACCCTAACGTTTATTACGCTGTTTCTGCGAACAACACTTCTAGGTCATAGTTCTCACGACAAAGTGCATTTTTGAGTTTTTTCAATGAACTTACCTGAAGCTGACGAATCCGCTCGCGGGTTAATCCGACTTCATCGGCAACCTCTTGAAGTGTTTGAGCTTCGTATCCCAGTAAACCAAACCGGCGGCACAGTATTTCCCGATCACGAGCATTCAGGCTATCTAACATGGTTGTCGCCAAACGTGTAATGTCATCCTGATCCATCTCGCTGTCGGGTTTACCACCGTCATGATCTGCAATGAATGCAGATATAGTCTGTGAGTTACTGTCCTCTGAGATTTGTTGGTCAATTGACACAACAGGGGCGTCGTAAGCCAGTACACTTGAAATTTCGTCAACAGAACGCTGCAGTTTTGCCGCAACTTCTTCGTGGGTTGGCTCCTGATTGGTCTGCTTCATCAATTGTCTGTATGTACGAAGAATGGTGTTGATTTCTTTTGAGACATGCACAGGCAGGCGAATAGTACGCGCTTGATTGTGTATAGCACGCTCAATAGTTTGTTTGATCCACCAAGTCGCATACGTAGAAAAGCGGAATCCACGCTCTGGGTCAAACTTTTCAACAGCAGTGATCAGGCCAATGTTTCCTTCATCAATCAGATCACTCAATAACATACCGCTGTTACGGTACTTCTTCGCGATACTGACCACCAGGCGCAAATTACTTTCAATCATTGTTGCTTTGGCCGCCAGATCACCAACCAGGCTTTTTCGGCTGTACAGGATTTCTTCGGTCTTGGAAAGGAGCGGTTTGTGCGCAATTTCTTGAAGATACAGATGGATTACGTCAGCATCAAAGCCATTCATATCTTGTGATTTGATATCCATATCTTACCCCCGAATAAAAAGTTGAGAGGTTGCTACTGCTTTCTCTTTGTAGTAACAAGTTCACACTAACATGTTCATTTTTCTTATACCATGAAGGAATGGTTAAAATTTGAATAAAAGCAACTATCTACTGAAACTGATTATTGACTAGGCAGGAAAATTTGATTCATTGTCTAACTTATATTTTTTTGTATTAACATTTAACATATTTAAAGCAGATCTATCCCTAATATTGTCAATTAACAGTACTGAACTGATTTTGGCGTATAGTGTTACTAACTGATACATATTTCTAAATGAGAATAAAAATATGATTCCTATCAATACCTCAGTGGTATCTGGTGTTGTTCTCTCAATGTTTAGTAATAAATACAGAATGTTATTACTAAAGAGGACAGGAGAGGGTTACTGGTGTCATGTCGCAGGAAAAATAGAGAATGGAGAATTGGCCTGGGAAGCTATGGTCAGAGAGCTCCGAGAAGAGACAAATATTGAAGCAAAAGACCTTTATAACGGTGAATATCAGCAACAGTTCTATGATCCATCTCACAATCAAATCATGCTAATTACCTGTTTTGCTATATATTGTGAACCCGAACAGATAGTTCATCTGAACGAGGAGCATACAGATTATAAATGGTGTGATTTAGAAGAGGCCAAAGCCTTGGTACCATTTCCTAATCAAAAGAAATTATATGATCACATTTGGCTTAATTTTGTTGAAAGTAGACCACCAGACCATTTAAAAATAAATGTTTGTTAATTAACATTATTAAATTCAATGCATGCTTTTATTGGTGGTGCTCACCCTCAAACTTTGCATCAGACAACGTTGATATATCACAATCAATATAAACTTTTGATATCGTTGGAATCACTGATGAATACACAGTTATTTCATCAAGTAAATAGTGTGAGGCTCGGTCACAAAAAACAATAGTGATTTTTGGCAGAAAGAAATAGTTGTAATACTCTCCACAACAAGGACAACATGTAGATGTGTTTGATAATGCATCAGAAATAGAAGGGGATGAACGCATTGGATAGCCCTAAAACAGTGCATCTCATGTAAGCATAGTTACACAAACCATTTTGTACAACTTTACAGGCATGTTGTAAGCGCACCAAATTTCATCTTTAAAGCTGCACCATATCGATAGCAGAGTAATGACTTTCATTATCTTTAGCTCACCCAAACCTTGAACATAGCTCTTCTGATGAATTCACTTTAGAAAGGCGATACTGCGTTCCAAATAGGTCTAATCTCTGACATAAAGACGGTTTCATGACATGAAAATGGTAATAATGTAATGGTTCCCTGAGGAACCATTACATTAAAAGGCTATTTATATTTTTAACGTCGTTCTATTCGAGCATTGACCAGCTTGTTTACATTACAATCCAGGAAAATGGTCGAAAAAATTTTTCTTTCGTCTGGTAAATCAGCCACTTCATCCAGTAATGACTGCTGAACGTCATCACAGAACATAACTGTCATTTCAGAGAATAGAAAAAAACTGTAGTACTCGCCACAACAAGGACAGCATGTTGTACAACATGGCGACGCATCGAATGTAGGGTTCGACTGCATAGCGTGTACTCCAAAAGTAAGTTGCTTGATAAGCATAGGTTCCAGAAGTGTTATATACAACATTGTTAATAGCTGGATGGGTATCGTTTTACCAAACTCCAACTCAATGTCTCAAAAAGTGTGAATGTATAAGTATGCTATTCAATGTGATCACGTGTGCCATCGGTAATCGAATGTCGATTCGGTCGCACGTTCATTTGGTGGACAGTGGAATCACCGATGTAAACCAGCATCAGCATACACTACTAGGATCTTAGCCTTCGAGTTAGTCATGGTGGGAATCAGAACCAGTTTACTGAGACAATCGGGCCGGTGGATAAAAGTCAAAGTTTGTAATTTTAACGTCTCATCATGACGATGACTGCCAGGCTGGCCACGTGTTAAAGAAACCTAACTCGACCGAAAAAATTGTCGTGGACTCAGATTAAGTCGACGAGCTCCAAATACAGCAAAGAAAGCGTGTTTTGAAGCTAGAACATCTAACTTAATCTTACTGGCTAAGTGCGCATTATGTACCATAGGGTAAAACTAAAAACGCCCCGATTAAGCGGGGCGTCCTTCATGCAACGCATTGATTAAGCGTGGGTTTTCATATTTATCTTCAAGGAGGCTGTGAACTACAATTTGATCATTAATTCCAAGTAAATCAGCTATTTGGAATGCCATATCCCAGTCCATAGAGTTCAATTCTTTTCGCCATTTGTACAGGCGAGACTCACTAACGCCTAACTTCTTAGCTAGTTTGTACTCTGAAGCCAAAGAATACTTGGATTTCACCATATCCAATAATTCATTTGTGTAAGTCATTCTGACACCGTCGAAATCCCTTGAATTGTTAAATAATAGGCGATCAATTTGATCATTCCCATACCCGCGGCCACGTTGTGTAAAACCAAAAGTTAAGTAAGAATTTGTTTGCATAAAAAACACACTTGCTTGTATGGGGATACAGACATGGACAGACTGCAACACCTCGCCAAACTGAAAGAGCAATTCAAACAACTGCGCGTAACGACCGTTAAGCCGAAGAACGCAAACAAGCAATTGCCGAAAGGCTGTGCTGACTTCCGTTACAGCCGTACCTTCCAGATTCAAGCCCGCCGCGCCGTACTGGCAAAAGGGGGTGTTGCATGAAACCTATTAATCTCGAGAATGCCGTCATCCTGGACACGGAAACAACCGGTTTAGATTCCAATGCTGAAATCGTAGAAATTTCTGTGATTGAAGCCGTATCTGGCAAAGTGTTGATTGATACGTTAGTGACGCCAGTGCAACTCATACCGGCAGAAGCGATCGCCATTCACGGCATTACCAACCGTCAGGTTTCTGGCTCGCCAACCTTTCCAAAGGTGTTTAAAGAGTTAGCTGAAATCGTCAAAGGCCGTGATGTGATGATTTATAACGCTGACTACGATATGCGTTTGATTCAGCAAAGTATGAAGCGTTATGGCGTTACTGTTTTTCCATTTAAAACACAATGCGTTATGGAGTGGTACGCAGAGTTCTACGGTGAATGGAATGAGTACCGTGGCAATTATAAATGGCAAAGCCTAACCAATGCCGCACGTCAACAATCTATTGATATTTCAGATTTAAGTGCGCACCGCGCTAAAGCTGACTGTGAGATTACACGCCGAGTCATTCTGGCAGTGAATAAGCAGTTAGAGGTGATGCCATGAGCGTGATTCGGTTCCCTAAGCAAGTGACCAAAGCCCCTTCGGGGGCGGCGGTTTCTTCTCGCTTAACCCAGCTACTTAAAAACGAAATCCGCGCCAGCATCCAACTGGCGCGAAACTACCGTTTAGCCGGTGAACGTCGCTTGGCTGCTCAATTCCTGAATGATGCGGCAGAAAGTCGCCTGGAGTTGTTGGGAGTTCTGCATGCTCCCAACTAACGATCTCTTATTCGTGGCGGGTGCCGTTCAACCCGCAAACATCACCCATGACCACCAAGCCAGCTATGATGCTGGTTTTTTAGGATTCGATTTTTGTGGTCCACGGCCTGAACCCATCACACCGGAGACACTTTGGGACTTAAATCGGGTTAACCGTGACACCGCTTTTTATGCTCGCAAGCAAAAAGAGCATGCCGAATCTTTGCCGTATGTTTCCGCCGAACACCTCCGCGAAGCGGCGGCACGCAGTGCCGAAAACAATAGGCTTGTCCAAGGGCGCAAAAGTCCGACACACCCACAACAGGCCAGTTTAAACCGCCTGATGGCGCAGCAGCGTAGGCTAGAAACGCGTGATGACGAATTGGGAAGCTCCGAGGCTTACTACAACCATGACACGCTGTACGGGCTGACTGAGGCCGGAAACCGTGCCCGCGTTCTGCCACCAAAAGGCAAATCTAAGGTGGCCGAGCCAACTATCACGCCAAACGTGGTTCGCCTGATGAAACGCGACTGGTCAGGGCAGCGCAAAATCCAGTATTACACCCAGACGCCGAGCAGTGCCGCGCCGGATGCACAGCAAGGCGAGCGTTTTACCGAAAAACTGACCAAGCGCGCCGTCAGTAAAATCTTTGAGGCGGGTGCCTACGTGGCAACCTGTCACGGCGGTTTCTGCACCTTCCTGACTCTGACATTCAGCCAGGCCGAGCGCGCCCGTATTTTTTCCAGCATGGTCGAAGCTGACGACGTGAACGGCGACCACACACCGGTATTAATTACCCGCAACATGGCCGAGTGTGTCCCGCACATTGCCGGTGCCTATTGCTACATCGACACCACCGCTGACGACCCAGCGGCCACCGTCGATATTCTGGAAGATGGCACGGTTAAAGTGATGAATGCCGACGGCGTGATAGCCGGAGCCTACACACCAACGTTCCTGAAACCGGAAAAGCTGTTCACCATCACCAAAACCGCCGAAACCACCATCGGCAAAGAGGTGTCCCGTTTCCTTGATGGTGCAAAGAAAATGTACCAGCGCGGCTGGGTAGCCAACCACACACAGGAAATCGACGCCGAATCCGGAGCCAAATATTCCAAACTGACCGAAAAGCGCATACCTGGCCACAGCAAGCCGAGTGAGTTCGGTCCCACTCGTGAAGCCGCCGATTTCCACTACATCTGGGTGGCGGAGTGTCCGGCCAATGATGACGGCGAGCCAAACCCGCATGTTCACGTTTTGCTGAATTGGGCGGTACCACAAAACCTGTTTCCAGCCTGGGCGCTGCGCCTCGAAAATCTGTGGGGCAAAGGGTTCGCGCACCTGGAGCGCATCAAAAAACCGATGGCCGCCGGCAGTTACATCATCAAGGCCGTGGGCTATGCCGCCAAAGGCGATAACGCCGACCAGGGGCTGATTCGTGGCAACCGCTACAACATCGCCCGATGCAGCCGCGCTCCGGCGTGGGAATGTATCGCCAGTTTTCAGGCCGACAACATGGCCGCGATCATCAAAGAGTGCGGCTACCGGTTAGAGCAATGGCGCAAACCGATTAACCGCCGCTTAAAGCGACTGGAAAAACAGCTAAACCAAACCATTAAGGCGAAAGCCATAGCGAAACAAGCCAAACAGGATGAGCAGGCCATCAACAAGCTGACCGCCCGCATTATCCGGCTTGAGAACCAAATGCGGGCAACCCGCAAGGCGATAAAAAGCCGTGAGGTGCACGCCAGTACCAAAAACGTGTTTTGCATGGCATTTGACGGCGAGCAGGCCGAGCAAAAAGCCTTTGATTTTCTGCTGTGGGCTGCCGGTGCGCGGGGCTGGGGCATGACCCTGGTTGACGACGAAACCGAGTTGGCCGACAGCGTCACCGAAGCCAGAGCCGTCGCCCAATCGGAATACGCAGGCCAATACCTGCGCCACTTAGACCGAAGGGCGTACTGGCAAAGCGTGTTTAGAGACCCACTTGCTCCACCCAGGGAACCGACTGACCGCGAGATTGCCAGCGCAATGGCAGCCCGCGAGCACTACGAACAATGGCAATTAGCAGCGTAAAAGGAAAGGCAATGGACAAACTGAACCAAATTACTGAACAACTACAGGG
>NZ_PYMI01000007.1 GCF_003025595.1 Photobacterium ganghwense | reverse complement strand
GCGGTTCTCAACATTGCTCCGACAAACTTGAGCAATAACACAATTTGCAACACCCCGTGGAGGGGTTCCCGAGTGGCCAAAGGGAGCAGACTGTAAATCTGCCGGCTCCGCCTTCGATGGTTCGAATCCGTCCCCCTCCACCATCATTCAGGCCGATAGCGCAAGCTGTCGGCCTTTTTCATACCTGAAATAAATCACATCCCTTGCACAAATTTTTACAACCGCCGCCTTCTTTCGGGTAAGCGCAAGCTCGCGTTTCCACTTTGGTTTTCTCACTGAGTAGTTCTCCGGACAGTCGCCTATCTCTCACACCGGGTAAAAATCATGTTGTCTACTTGGACAATACCTTTCTAAAATTCAAATGGATGCCATGTTCAGGAAGGGGAAACGCCTGTGCACCAGATGGGTCAGAAAGCCGTTGATAATACAGAAGTCGACAATATCCGAGTGCTGATCGTTGAAGATCATAAAAGTGCGGCCACTTTGTTAAAAAGCATTCTTCGCCAAGCCGGTGTGACAAATATCGACATTGCTCACGGCCACACTCAGGCCATTACCCGCTGCCAGCTCAATGCCTACGATCTGCTGTTTATTGACTACCACCTGGATGACATCCTGACCGGCACCGAACTGGTCAGCCTGCTGCGGCGGCGGCGTCACATCACCACTTACTGCGGCGTGATTCTGCTGTCCGGCGATCATTCTGCCGAAGTGATCCTGACCAGCTTGTCGGTCGAGCCGGACAGTTTCATCACCAAACCCATCACCACCGATCAGGTCCAGAAAAAGCTGTTTGCGGTCATGGATGAAATCACACTCAGGAAACCCATTTATCAGGCTATGGAAACCGGCAATCACGAGGAAGCCGTCAGCCTGTGTAAACAGAGCCTGCAACACAGTGGTTATCACCGGAAACGGGAAGGCTTACTGCTGGATTTACTGATGACCAATAATCAGTGGGGGCAGGCAGAACGGTTTGCCACTTTGTTGCAGAAGTACCACCCTTCGGCTCACATCAGCTTGGTGCAGGCCAAAATTGCCGCGCACAAAGACAATCTGCCGGCTGCTATCGCCCTCTTACAACGCCAGCTGACAGAAACGCCGCTACACATTGAGCTTTACGATTATCTGGCCGAATATCAGGAGCAAAACCGACAACGCTATGAAGCGCTGGAAACGGCCCAGAAAGCCCTGACCCTGACGCCGGGGATCAGCCACCGTGCATTGCGGGTTGCACGCCTGGCCGCCGAACTGGACAAAACGGAGCAGCTGATTAAGGCCGGGCACACGCTGGCTGGCCATCTGCCCATTATTGATGTGGAATGGATCATCTGTTTTTCGCAGTACATGGCAATTTACGAGCAGGCTTATTTCCAGCACGCCGCGGCCTCGCTTCGCGCCAAGCTGCGCCAGGCACTGAAACAGATCGATCGCCGGGCACAGTCACGTATTCTGCCGGCTCAGCAACCCTTTCTAACCAGCTTCAGTCACATTATGACCGCCCGGCTCACCCTCGGAAATGTCACCCCACTCAAAGCCAAACGCCGTTTATTACTCGGGATGTCGACCTATTTCGATATGATCACTAAGCTGCCGTCCGTCATGATCGCCGATGCCATGCCGCTGCTAATACACTTTGGCGAAACCCAACTCATTGCAGAATGCCTGCGGGCGCTCTCACTTCGGGATCGGTTTGACCACCACAGCCAGCAAAGACTAAGGGCGTTACGGGAAAATACCTTACTGGTACAGGCCGTCCGTCAGCTGGAACGCCGTCTGGCAGAGGCTTATGACTTACTGGAATCCCCGGAACAGGCACTGCCCCGGTATGAGGCCATCTTGGTTGATTATCCGCTCAGTACCGAAGCGAACCTGGGCCGGTTACAGTGCCTGTACGCGTTGAACATGGGGGAAGAGCAGCCCCTGCGCCAGAGCCTGCAGGCCATCAGTTCGATGCCACTGCCCGACAGCCTGGACAAATGGCGTACCCGGCTCTTTGAGCTGATGGCATCGCCCTGCAGCTCGCCGGGTCAGGTTCGTCTGATTCGTCCGTACCAGAAACGTACCCGGCAGTTTTTACTGGCCGGTTACGGGCAGGCCCCTCAGCCCGGAGAAGAGGCGTTGGGAATCTAAACCATCCGTTTTTGCTTCGGCACTGGCTTAACGTAACCGCTGAAGGAAATTTAGCCGCTTAACGCATTCCTCCCGTGGGGGGAAACCAGATCTAAATCCGGCCCCTTGGGCACAATGCCTGTCGGATTGATGTTATCGTGACTGAAATAGTAGTGGCGTTTAATGTGGTAAAAGTCCACGGTCTCAGCGACCCCTGGATACTGATACAGCTCTTTGAGGTAGCCCTGCAAGTTCGGATACTCCGCAATGCGCTGCCGGTTACACTTGAAATGGCCAACATAAACCGCATCGAAACGGATCAAAGTGGTAAACAAACGCCAGTCGGCTTCCGTCAGCCTGTCACCGGTCAGATAGCGATTGTCATTCAGATGGTCTTCGACCGCGTCCAAAGCATCAAATAGACGGTCAAACGCCGCATCGTACGCTTCCTGAGTCGTGGCAAAGCCACAACGGTACACACCGTTATTGATGTTTGGATAAATCAGCGCGTTCCATTCATCAATGTCACCCCGAAGAGCAAGTGGGTAAAAGTCGTCCTGATTCCCCGTCAGATCATCAAAAGCCGTGTTCAGCATGCGAATGATATCGGAGGATTCATTGCTGACAATGGTTTCCGTCTGCTTGTCCCATAACACAGGCACTGTGACTCGACCGGTGTAGTCCGGCTTGGCTTTAGTATAAAGCTGATGCATGAAAGAGAAACCATACAGCGGTTCTGGCTCGTCAAATTCCCAGCCATGGCTGCGCATATCAGGACTGACAACAGTCACGTCAATATGTGATTCCAGCCCTTTTAACGCGCGAAAAATGAGAGTGCGGTGGGCCCAAGGACAGGCCAGCGAGACATAGAGATGGTAGCGTCCGGATTCGGCTTTAAACCCTTTTTGACCATCCGGGCCCGGGCCGCCGTCAGCGGTCAGCCAGTGACGAAATCCGGCGTCCTCCCGCACGAACTCTCCCTTGCTGCTTTTAGTGTCATACCACACATCATGCCATTGACCGTTAACCAATTTTCCCATTGTTCATCCCTCATTGCTGACTGATGAGATGATTATAAGAAGCGCCGGTCATTCTGTCGGGAGGGGACAGTCGAGCATGATCATCGAAAATTCTGAACATGCTCACCTCCGGTTGGGCGCCTGCGCGCCCTAACGGATGAACTTGTTATACACAAACAACACTATCAGGGCCCCGAATGTCGCGGTGATCAGACTCCCGATATTGACCCCGGTTGCTGGCCCTAAACCGATGAATGATCCAACCCAGCCACCGACGAAGGCACCAACGACCCCAAGCAGAATGGTCGCAATCCAGCCGCCGCCATCGTCACCGGGCATCAGCCATTTCGCCAGCGCACCAGCAATCAGGCCGAGAATAATCCAAGAAATGATACCCATAGCCTCTCCTCATTGGGTGATGTAGTGTCTCAAAGAGCATAGTCAAAGCCTGCAACTGTCACCACATACCAGCGGAAAATTGCCTCTCCCCCGTGGTACATGAAATACAATCTATTGCATAATGTACAGCGAAAGGTGATGGCAGGTTGCCAACGCAGTCATGGATTTTCAAGCCACAGGGACATTTTCAGCCCGCTCGGTAACAGAACGATGACAGGAACGGGACAAATCAGAGAGAATACATGGAACGTATTAATGTTATTGGTACCAGCGGCAGCGGTAAATCGACGCTCAGCAAACAACTGGCGGCCCAGCTGGGATACCCTTATCACGAAATAGATGCCCTGTTCTGGAAACCCAACTGGACACAGACACCAGACAGCGAGTTACTGGACAAGATTGCGGACATCACCCACCAGCCATACTGGGTACTGGACGGTAACTACAGCCGGACAGAACCCGTAAAATGGCAACATGTCGATACCATTATCTGGGTTGATTATTCCTTCCCGAGAACCTTTTATCAGGCACTGAAGCGCGCCCTGAGCCGTTGGCTGCCCGGTAAGGAGCTCTGGCCGGGAACGGGAAATAAAGAAACGCTGGGTAATCTGTTGCTCAGCAAAGATTCCATCCTGCTCTGGACCCTCCGGAACTATGCGAAAAATCGTCGCCGTTACAGTGCCCTGATGCAATCGCCGGACTATCCCCATATCCGCTTTGTCCGCCTGCGCAGCCCGGCAGAAACACAAGCCTTCCTGAACGCCGTGCAACCTGACCAGCACGCTGACAGCAAGGATGCATCATGTTCACTATAGAGACTCGCCGACTGCGTCTGAGAGACATGCAGCCCGAAGACACCGAGGCATTTGTCGCCCTGACCCGCGATGAAAAATACCGCCGCTTTTACCACGATGATGACTGTACCCCGGCCCATTACCGTCAGCTGGCAGCCCTGTTTATGGCTCAGGCACAGGAATGCCCCAGAACCCATTACCAGCTCGCCGTCGAGCTCAAAGCTACAGGCCAGTTTATAGGTATTGCCTGCCTGAGAACCGAGGCTGACCGACAGGCAGCCATCGGCTGCGGACTGAATCGTCACTATCATGGCAAGCAGCTGATGGAAGAAGCTGCCGATGCTCTGATGACCTTCGGCTTTACGCAGTGCGGCCTTCACCGTGTGTATGCGGAAACGCTGAGTGCTAATGTCCCAGCCCTCCGGCTGTGTCGGCTACTGGGTATGCGTCAGGAGGCGCGGTTTAAACAGCACCGTTTTTTCAAAGATCAGTGGTGGGATACCATCGTCATGGCCATTCTTCGCAACGAATGGGAACAACGCTCGCCGCGTTGCTGACCTCAGGTAGCTGACCCTAAGTGCCAGTCACTCTTACCGCCGCAAAAACACGCTGGCGGCCATAAGCCGCTGGCACAGCACCAAAGGTTCCTGTTACCCTACCTGACAACCCCCTGCGTTGCTCGCGTGCTGTGCGCACGACCAGCGTAACCCTGCTGATATAGCAAAAATTATCAATCAAAGGCAGACTCATTAATGAAAGTCATTTCCTTCAATATCAATGGCCTTCGCGCCCGCCTTCACCAGCTTCAGGCCGTGATCGACAAGCACCAGCCGGACATTATCGGCCTGCAGGAAATTAAAGTGCACGATGAAGCGTTCCCGCTCGAAGACATTGAAGCGATGGGCTACCAGGTTTATTTCCACGGCCAGAAAGCCCACTACGGCGTGGCCATGCTGTGTAAACAGACTCCGCTGGAAGTGAAAAAAGGCTTCCCAACGGACGATGATGAAGCCCAGCGTCGAATGATCATGGCCACTTTTGCCCGTGAAGACGGCAGCAAAGTGACTGTCCTGAACGGCTACTTCCCTCAGGGCGATAACATCAGCCATGAAACCAAATTCCCGGCCAAAGAGAAGTACTACGCCGATCTGATGACTTACCTGAACACGCATCACAGCAACGATGAAGAGCTGATTGTGATGGGTGACATCAACATCAGCCCGATTGATCTCGATATTGGCATCGGCCCGGCCAACGCCAAACGCTGGCTGAAAACCGGTAAATGTTCATTCCAGCCAATCGAGCGTGAATGGCTGAGCACCCTGATGAATTGGGGACTGGTCGATACATTCCGTCAGCAGTACCCGGACGTGGACGACAAGTTCTCGTGGTTCGATTACCGCTCTCGTGGTTTTGATGACAACCGCGGCCTGCGTATCGACGTGATTCTGGCCACACCTGCACTGGCGCAACGCTGTATTGACAGCGGTATCGACTATGAGCTGCGCGGCATTGACAAGCCATCCGATCACGCGCCAATCTGGACGACGTTTAACTAATCTTCCGGCATACCGCAAGGAGCAACCATGAAACTGTTTGTGTTCGACCACTGCCCGTTCTGTATCAAAGCCATGATGGTCGCAGGGCTGAAAAAGCTCAGCATCGAGCGGGTTTACCTGCAAAACCACGATGTCGACGCCCGAATAGAAAAAGTGGGGGCAAACCTGGTCCCTATCCTGCAAAAAGAAGACGGCAGTTACATGGCAGAAAGCCTGGACATCGCCGCTTATCTGGATAATTGGGACGGCAATCCACAACTGGCTACCGGTAGTCAGGATCACAATATCGCTGCGTGGGCGGAAGCCTCCCGGCCTTATACCAGCCGCCTGCTCTACCCGCGCTGGATGATGATTGACCTGCCGGAATTCCAATGTCAGGAAGCCAAAGCCTGGTTTACGAAAAATAAATCCGCAATGCTGGAGCAGGACTTCGACACCGCGTTTGCCCAGACAGAAGAAAACCTGGCGAAGGTCAATGCTTCATTCGGCCTGCTGGACTGGCTGGTACTGCCGTCTGAACGCCACAATCTGCTGAGCTACGATGACGTCAACCTGTTCCCGTCACTGCGTAACCTGACTGTAGTGAAAGGGATTCAGTTCCCGCCTCGTGTACGTCAGTACATTGAGGAAGTGGCGGCACTGACCGGCATTGCACTGTACGACGATGTGGCGGTTTAACGGCTTCCGCTGAGATTGAGATTGAGATTGAGATTGAGAGAATAGCGAAATACGGTGAGGTAAGGCTAAGTAAATTGAAGTGAAGTGAAAAGCCGTGAAATGTAGTGAGATTCAGTGAGGGGAACAACGCCATTCGTCATGTTGGAAACCGAACGGAAACACTATTCACGCGGTCAGAACCAAACGCCTGACCTTCCAGCTTGAACCATCCGATCCAAAAAAGCGCCGGGATGAATTCATCCCGGCGCTTTTTGATTAGCTGTGATGTGGGTGACTGACTCCCAGTTAAGGTACCGCCTTCGTGTGACAGACGAACCTCATATCCCACAAAACTCAACCACGATAACGATCACCTTACGATAAAGTTCACATCACGACAGGGCGCGCATGTGACGCATCCAACGTCCTTCCATTTTACGGAAACACCACAGAATCGTGAACGTCAGAACCATATAGCACATTCCGGCAAACAGGTACGATTCAAACGGCGCATAGTAACGGGAGTTAACAATACGCGCGGCACCGGTCAAATCCACGATGGTCACAATCCCGGCGACGGCCGAGCCGTGCAGCATGAAGATCACTTCGTTACTGTAAGCCGGCAATGCACGGCGCAGTGAGCTCGGCAGGATAATGCGGCTGAACGCCTGCCACTGACTCATACCGTAGGCCTTGGCCGCTTCAATTTCCCCTTTCGGCATGCTGTTGATTGAGCCACGTACGATTTCCGCCGTATATGCTGCCGTGTTCAGCACGAACGCCACCAGCGCACAGAACCAAGCTTCCTGCCATAACGTCCCCTGCACATCCATCAGCTGGCTCAGCCCGTAGTAGATCAGGTAGAGCTGGATCAGCAACGGCGTGCCGCGGAAGAAATAAATAAATGCCCAGGCCGGCCCGTAAATCAACGGTTGACGACTGTTACGCGCTACCCCGACAGGCACCGCAATCATTAAGCCAATGATCAATGCGACCACAACCATCCAAAAGGTGGTATAAAAACCCTGCCAATAAATTGGCCACGAGTCAGACAGAATACTGAAGTCCATACTTACCTCGTGTGAATGCTGAATTTACGCTCTGCCCACTTCAGGCCAGTGGTCGACAGCGAGGTGAAAACAAGAAAAATAATGGCAACGCTCATGTAGAAGGTAAACGGCATCTGGGTTGTCCCCGCCGCCAGTGCTCCTTTGCGCACCATGTCGTCAAGCCCGATAACAGACACCAGTGCCGTGGTTTTCAGCAGCACCAGCCAGTTGTTACCAAATCCCGGCAGGGCGTGACGAATCATCTGAGGCAACAGAATGCGTCGGAATGACAGCACACTGCCCATCCCATAGGCTTTGGCCGCTTCCAGTTCGCCCTTGTCGACCGCCAGGATAGCGCCACGGAACGTTTCGGCCATATACGCACCGAAAATGAAGCCAATGGTCATAATACCGGCTACAAAAGGACTGATCTCAATATAGTCAGGCAGATAAGTGGCCCACTCATGATTAGGATCGCTGGAAGAAAAAAAGTTGTTGATAGATTCATTGAGCTGATAAAGGCTGTCGTTGAGCAGCATTTGCCCGCCGAAGAAAATCAGCATCATTAACACCAGATCCGGGATACCACGAATCACCGTGGTGTAAGTTGTGGCAACAGCACGCGCCCAACGGTACGGAGACAGTTTCGCCAGAGCGCCGACCATCCCCAGAATCATGGCCAAAATGAGAGATAGCAAGGCCACTTGCAGGGTGATCAGAGCCCCTTCCATCAGTGACCATTCGTAACCTTTTAAATCAATCAAAAGGAAGCTCCTTATTACGACTCAGGAGGAGAATCAGCCCCGGAAGACAAAAACTTCCGGGACTGTTGCTCTGTGATTAAGCGTTATTGCCCGTATACGTCATAAGCGAAGTATTTAGACGCGATTTCCTGGTAGATCCCTTTCTCACGCAGAGATTTGATCGCTTCATCCAGTTTCTTGGTCAGATCTTTATCCTGTTTGCGTACCGCAATCCCGAAGCCTTCGCCGAACCACTGCGGATCAGTCAGAGACGGACCGATAAACTCGAAGTCGTCACCGCCCGCTTTTTTCAGCAGACCGTCTTCAAGTGCAGACGCATCACCCAAAATTGTCGCAATACGACCAGCTTTCAGATCCAGGTAGGCATCATCAAACGAGCCGTAACGGACAATCTCAACGGCATCACCGTAGTTATCCGTCAGGTATTTGTCGTGCGTAGTCGCACGCTGTACGCCGACTTTCACCCCTTTCAGACCTTCTTTGGTGAACACAATGTCCGTGCCTTTCTTCGCCACGAACTTATTTGGGATCAGGGCGTACTTACCGGTAAAGTCGACTTTCTTCTTACGCTCATCGGTAATCGACATCGCCGCGATGATGGCATCATATTTACGCGCCAGCAGTGACGGAATAATGCCGTCCCAGTCCTGGGCCACGATCTTACATTTCGCCTGCATTTCCTGACACAGCGCATTCGCCATGTCGACATCAAAGCCTTTCAGTTCACCGCTTGGTTCCGTCCAGCTGAACGGAGGGTAAGCCCCTTCAATACCAAAACGCACGGTGTTCCATTCTTTTGCCTGGGCAGAGGTAACGCCTAGTGCTGAAACGACAGCAGCGGCCAAAATCCATTTTTTCATCTTCTACTCCTGTTATGTTTGCTTTGTCTGTTGTTATTGTCCTGATTACCTGACAAGTCTTTGCCCGTCCGGTTTTGTCCCATCAATATATAGAAGAAATAAACTGTTGCAGACGTTCTGAATCCGGGTTAGTGAATAATTTTGCAGGTTCTCCCTGCTCTTCCACTTTACCCTGATGTAAAAACATGACCTGATTTGAGACATCACGAGCGAAAGCCATCTCGTGGGTCACCACCAGCATAGTACGGCCTTCCTGCGCCAGATCCTGCATAACACCCAGTACCTCGCCCACCAATTCCGGGTCTAACGCCGAGGTAGGTTCATCAAACAGCATCACTTCCGGGTCAACGGCCAGTGCACGCGCAATCGCCGCACGCTGCTGCTGGCCACCCGACAGGTGACCGGGGTAATAATGACGACGCTCATACAGACCGACTTTTTTCAGCAGGGCTTCTGCCCGCTCAATGGCTTCAGCTTTAGGCACGCCCAGAACGTGAACCGGTGCTTCAATAACATTGCCCAGTACCGTCATATGCGACCAGAGGTTGAATCCCTGAAACACCATTGCCAGGCGGGAGCGAATGCGCTGCACCTGCTTTTCATCAACCGGCAGGTACTCGCCCTGACGATTGTTTTTCATTTTGATCAGTTCGCCGTTTACCCAAATCTCCCCCTGGGTCGGGGTTTCAAGCAAATTAATACAGCGAAGAAAAGTACTCTTGCCTGAGCCGGAAGAGCCAATAATAGAAATCACATCACCACGGTGGGCAGTTAGTGAAATCCCTTTCAGGACTTCATTCTGACCGAAAGATTTGTGTAAATCCTTTACATCAAGCGCCACTTCACCTGCCATGTGCGCTAACTCCTGTATTCCGTGAACAACTTACATCCAAAAAAATCCGACCTTTTGCCATCGTTCGCGGGTTTTCGCCTCTGGTGAAAACCTACACTTTTACGGTAGACAGATTGCCTGCTTTTCGAACACTTTCTCGAAGGTATCACTACCCATTCAATTTGGCAACATTTCATTAACTTACCGAATGATAGAATAAAAAATTACATTTTACGCATAAAACAGTCAAGAACCCCGACTCGAGAGTATTTGATCCATCCCGCAACATGGCGTAGCTTATCTTTATAAAATACCGCCATAACCAGCATCATCCGGTAAACCCATGTTCAGCAGTTTTTTTTCGCACCAGCCCACGCTTCAGATATCAGCCTTACTTATTGTTTTAAATCTATTTTCAACCAACCTTCTCGCCACAGAACCAGCCTTCAAAAACCCGAGCATTCTGACGCTTGTACCGGAATACAAAGACAGTATCACTGCTAATTTCAATCCCTTTTTAAAGTCCAGCATGCCTACAACGCATGAATTTATTTTTGAGCCACTGGTGATATTTAATACGCTTCAGAACAACAAACCTGAATACCGTTTAGCCACCCACTATGCGCTCGATCCGGATTTAAAAGGGATACACTTCACCTTGCGCCGGGGGGTAAAGTGGTCTGACGGAAAACCTTTTACCGCTGATGATGTGCTGTTTTCCTTTGCCATTGCGCAAAAATATCCAGAACTGGATTCCCATGGCATTAACCAGTGGGTGCAAAAAATCGAGAAGCGGTCACAGTATGAGGTCTATTTCCGGCTGAAGAAGCCTAATGCTTTGGTCGCATACACGCTGGTCTTGCTGCCGATAGTGCCTGAGCACCAATGGCGCACGGTGACCGATTATGTACACTTCACCAATCCAGTCCCTGTCGGTACAGGGCCTTTTACAGAAATCCACGCGCTGAGTGACTCCGGCTACCTCCAGTGCGCCAATCCCGTATACTGGCAGGCCAGCGAGCGACATATTGACTGCCTGCGCTATCCCAAGGTCACCAATAATGATGACTTCATCACGCGTATTGCCTCCGGCGAATTTGACTGGACCGGCAGTTTCATCCCGGACATCGAACGGCATTACGCCTCGCTTTCTCCTGATTTCCAATACTGGCTGCCACCGGCCAGCAATATCAGCCTGATGTTCAATTTCAGGGCACAGGATCCGAAAGTCCGCGCGGTTTTCAACCAGCTGGCGTTCCGGCGGGCCGTTTCGATGGCCATTCAGCGCCAGTTGATGATCGACATTGCCACTTTCGGACAAGGTGAGCCATCCCGTTTTGCATCCGGGATGAGTGAGCGTTTTCAAAGCTGGGCCAATCCGCTTGAAGCGGAGCGCTACCGGCCCTACATGACCTACAACCCACAATTGGCTGGTGATTTGCTGGCGCAGATTCAGGTGACGGACCAGAACAATGATGGCTGGCGTGACCTGCCGTCCGGGAAACCACTGGAACTCACGATTATGACGCCTCGTGGCTGGACCGATTTCAATACCACGGCACTGCTTGCCAGTGAAATGCTGCGGGAAATCGGTCTGAAGGTGAGCACTATTGAGACGAACTTCAATGAGTTTGCTGAGCGATTCAGCCATGCCGACTACCAGCTGGCACTGACCAATTACCCGCAGGGACCGACCCCGTTTAAGTACTTCGATATGGCCTTCAACAGCGCCTATCAGGCGCCGCAGTATCCCCGCTATGCCAAACATTATTACCGGGATCCGGCGATCGATACCTTGCTGGCCCGCTTCCCGGTCGCGCCGACCGCGAAGCAGCGTCTGGCAATCATCCATGAGCTGAGCCATATCACCGCCAGCCGACAGATCACAGTGCCGCTCTACAACACCGTGCAGTTTTACCAGTACAACACCCGTCGGTTCACGGGCTGGTTCAACAAAGATAACCCGGTCGCCAGTCCGCTGGTCTGGCCGCAGGCACCAGAGCGGTTGCTGCATGTGCTGGCCCTTCGCCCAACAGCCACCGATACCGAAACCCGGCAGGCCGGTGATGAGCATCCGGTGAAACACTAAGACGAAGAAAGAGGCAAGCCCGGGCTGAATCTATTCAGTCCGGGCTTGTTGTGGATAGGGTGATTGATTAAAGACTATGACTTAAAGCATTATTGTTAAAGAGTTAGTATTTAGCACATTGCCACTTAACACATTGCTACTTAAAGACTATTTGAACAGGCTGATGCGTTATCCACCAAATACCTCCTCCGTGGGCTTACGCAGCCAGCGCCGCCCCGACAAACAGCAGAATCACGGTAACCACCAGCACCATAATAACAAACGGCATCACCCACTTGAGGAAACGTTCATACGGAATTTTGGCCAGCGCCAGCCCCGCTACCAGATGCCCGGCTGTCGGCGCAAAAATATTGATCCAACCGCTGGCTGACTGATACGCGGTGATGATCAGATCCCGCCCGATGCCGGAAAAGTCGGCCAGCGGAGCCATCAACGGCATAGAAACGGTCGCCAGACCGGAAGTCGACGGTATGAAGAAGCTCAGCACGATATGGACGAAGTAGGTCACCACAACAAATACGCCTGAGGAAAGGCCGGTAACCACACCTTCCGCCCAGTTCAGGATGGTATCGATGATCACACCGTTATCCATGACCACATAAATCCCCCGCGCCACCGCAACTACCAACGCAACCCCGATCAGATCCTTGGCTCCCTCCAGGAAGGTTTTGATAAACACTCCTTCCCCCATGCGGTTGATCACCGCAATCACAATCGCAGCGGTCAGAAACAGCGTAGACAGCTCATCAAACCACCACCACAGGGTCGGAATCGCGGTAATGCCCATGTCTTCCCACGGGATCACACCGTAGATCATCACCAGAAACGCACCAAAGAAGATCGCCATGGTCCACTTCTGACGGGTCGTAAATTCACCGCCATCTTCACTGATGTGGGAGAATTCATCATCAAACTGGATATCGGCCAGCACCGAACAGGCGTGATCGGCTTTAACCCTGGCGGCGTAGCGCATGACAAACCAGGATGCCAACACCACCAGAATCACCAGCTGAATCAGGCGCAGGCCAATCCCGTCACCAATCGGCAGTCCGGCAAACCCTGACGCAATCCCGGTTGCAAACGGGTTGACGGTTGAGGCCAGCACCCCGACGCCAGATCCCAGCAGAATGATGCCCGCCGCAACCATCCGGTCATACCCGGCCGCAGCCATGACCGGCAGGATCACCGCCCAGAAGGCGACCGTTTCTTCAGCCATCCCGTAGGTGGAACCGCCCAGAGCAAACAGCGAGATCAGTACCGGGATCATCAGTTGCTCACGCCCATGGAACCGGCGGACTATCGAGGCCACCCCGGCATCCATCGCCCCGGTACGCATGGTCACGGCGAGAAAACCACCTATCACCAGCACGAACAGCGCCACATCAACAGCTTTGTGAAAGCCTTTAATCGGGGCCATCAGCACATCGACAATCCCCTGCGGGGACGATTCCAACTCCTGATAAGTACCCGGTATCGGCAGCAGACGTTCGCCGCCGCTGTAGTTGAGTACCTCCGCCGCCGGAATGACCTGATCGGTGCCATTGACCAGATAGTCATATTTCCCGGCAGGCATGATCCAGGTCAGCGCAGCCACCAGCGCGATAATAATGAACAGGATGGTATATACAGTCGGCATGGAAAACTTACGTTTCATATTGCCAGCCTCAGTCGTTGTTGTTGTCATAACGCCACTCCCTGCAAACGATAGATTGCCTCGGCATACACCTTCATGGCCTGCATCATGTCATCAATGATCAGGTACTCATCAGGCATGTGCTCTACCTTGTCACGCCCCGGGAAAATCGCCCCGTACGCGACACAATTCGGAATCGCCCGGGCATACGTCGCACCGCCGGACGTCATCGGCAAGCTGTCCATATCACCGCTCACGGCCTGATACGCATCCATCAGGGCAGTGATTACCGGGCTGTCAGCAGGCATATACAGAGAGGGCAGCACATCAAACTCTTCGTATCGCAGGCCATACTGTTCGGCAACGGCCTGTATATCCGTATCATAGTCGGCTTTGCTGAAAGTGACGGGAACCCGGATATCCAATCCGATACGGCTGTGCTCTGGTGTAATTGTCAGCTTGGCCACATTACAGGTCAGCCGACCGCTGACATCCTCCACCGGGCCAAAAATTTCCCGGGCATTAGCATCCTCACCAATCTGTTCGGCAATCAACTTCACAGCCGGATGGGTTTCACCCAACTGGCGCAATGCCAGGCACAGGCGGGCAATGGCATTGACTCCCTTAGTATCGGCCGAGGCCGAATGCGCCGCCTTGCCGAACACCACCACCTCGGCATCTTCTGCGGTAAAGTCATACCCCAGTTCATCGAGCTTGGCGGCCAACTCTTCCCACAGCGGACCTTCATAGCGTGCCAGCTCCGGCACCGCATTCAGCGCCCCGTCACAGGCCAGTTCAATCAGCGGATCACCCGGCCCATGTAACCAAGCCTGAATCAGCATTTTTTCCGCGTGAATCAGCGGAAAGGCAGAGTCCGGGGTGAACCCGCACTGCGGCACTTCTTCCTTGGCCAGATAACGATCAATGCAGCGCCACAGGGTTTCTTCGTCCGTTCCGAAAATAAAACGTACCCGTTTTTCGAGCTGTACCCCGCTGTCCAGCAAGGCTTTGACCGCAAACAGTGCGGCCAGCGTCGGCCCTTTGTCGTCCTGCGCGCCGCGACCGTATAGACGGCCGTCGCGCACTTCCGGGCTGAACGGGTCTGATTGCCAGGCCGAACGCTCACCGGTTGGTACAACATCAAGGTGCCCCAGAACCCCAATCATCTGCTCACCACTGCCAATTTCGGCATAGCCGTAATAACCAGCCGGATCCTTGAAGGTGAGGAACCCCATTTCCCGGCACAGTGCCAGAGTGGCATCCAGACAATCATCAATCGGTTGTCCGAAAGGTGTCCCGCTGTCATCTTCCTGCCAGACACTCGGAATGGCCACCAGGCGTTTCACCGCAGCCAGGTAATCGTCACGCATTGCATCAATGGCAGTCGCTATTTTTGTTGTCGCTATTTTGGCTTTCATCGCATCCCTCTCAGCTCCATCTGATTTAGTCTGCTTATTATTCCCAGTACCGACTAAACCAACAAAAAGGCAGCTCGATTTAGAATTATCAGTTAGTTGTATCTTTATTGACCAAGGTATTCTGCTACAGGGATAGCCAGCAATCTGTGATAGCTTTCACTGCTTATCCGGACACAGTGGGACACAGCTCAAAGACTGAACAACTTCTGCCACACCGAGGCCGGGATCATTGATAGTGATCACATTTAGTTTTCCGCGCTGAAATTGGTTATACTTCGCGCCACTCAACATCCTCGACGAGATCGATAATGAAAACATTTATTCCGGGTAAAGACGCCGCGCTTGAAGAATCTATCGAGCGTTTTCAGAACAAACTCAAAGACCTAGGCTTCAATATTGAAGAAGCTTCTTGGCTGAATCCGGTACCAAACGTGTGGTCTGTTCACATCCGCGATGTGGATGCCCCAATGAACTTCACCAACGGTAAAGGTGCCACCAAGAAGGCTGCACTGGCTTCAGCACTGGGCGAGTACTTTGAACGTCTGTCAACGAACTACTTTTACGCTGACTACTACCTGGATGAAGCGATCGCCAACAGCGAGTTTGTTCATTATCCGAATGAGAAGTGGTTCCCGGTTGATCTGGAAGAAAACCTGCCGCCGGAAGGCATTCTGGACGAGCGTCTGACCCAGTTCTACGATCCGACGCTGGAGCTGCTGGGTACCGATCTGATCGATCTGCAGTCGAGCAACATGAAACGCGGCATTTGCTGCCTGCCGTTTGAGCGCCAGAGTGACAAAGAAACGGTGTACATCCCGATGAACATCATCGGTAACCTGTACGTCTCGAACGGGATGTCTGCCGGTAACACCAGAACCGAAGCCCGCACTCAGGGTCTGTCTGAAGTGTTCGAGCGTGCGATCAAAAACCGTATCATCGCTGAGCGCATCAGCCTGCCGGAAATCCCGTCACACGTGGTAGAGCGTTTCCCGGGTATCAAGGCATCTATCGACACCCTTGAAGCCGAAGGTTTCCCTATCTACTGCTACGACGCCTCTCTGGGCGGTAAGTACCCAGTGATTTGCGTGGTACTGCTGAACCCGACCAACAGCACCTGTTTTGCCTCTTTCGGTGCTCACCCGCGCTTTGAAGTTGCTTTCGAGCGTACTGTGACCGAGCTGCTGCAGGGTCGTGGGCTGAAAGATCTGGACGTGTTCCCTGAGCCGTCATTCGACAACGAGGAAGTGAGCGATCACCACAACCTGGAAACCCACTTCATTGATTCTTCAGGCCTGATCTCCTGGGATCTGTTCAAAGCGGATGCCGATTACGAGTTCGTAGACTGGAACTTCAGCGGCACCTCAGAAGAAGAGTTCAACCACCTGCTGGCGCTGCTGCACGAAGAAGGCACTGATGCCTACATCGCCGACTATGATCATCTGGGCGTTGACTGCTGTCGCATCATCGTACCGGGCTGGTCTGAGATCTATCCGGTTGAAGAGCTGATCGAAGCCAACAACAACGTAGCAATGGAGCTGCGCGAAACCCTGCTGGCCCTGCCAAAAGTAGAATGGGAAGCCGAACAGTACGCCGAAATGTTCCACATTCTGGAAGAAGAAGGTTTCGATGACTTTAACCGTCTGTATGAGATTGTTGGCTTGGTCCCACAAGCTGGCAATGCATGGCAGACCCTGCGAATCGGTGAGCTGAAGTGTCTGCTGGCACTGGCTGGCGGCGATCTGGAGCTGGCGCTGGAGCATGCGAACTGGTGTGTGGACTACAACGTGTCTACCTACAGCGCAGAACGCGCCCGCTTCTTCCGCTGCCTGGTTGCCAGCCTGAAACTGGCCCTGGACGAAGAACGCGATCCGGCCCAGTTCAAGCCGGCCTTCGAACGTATGTTTGGTGAAGAAACCGTTGCTGCAGCATGGGGCTCCATTGAGGGTACCGTTCGTTTCCACGGCCTGACTGCCGGCGATCTGAGCATGACGCAGTTCCCGGCTCACCAGAAGCTTCTGGCGTCTTACCACAAGCTGCAGGCTGCCAAAAAAGCACACGCACAAAAATAAGCCGCTATTTTCGCCGCTGAATTAACGACAATGCCAGCCTTCAGGCTGGCATTTTTGTACTTTTTTTTCAGCCTGATTTTTGCTCACCGCTCAACTAAAGTTGAATTTTATGAACAGACTTCCCCCTTGCCCGTTCGGTCACCCACGTTCACATTTGTAGCACAAATATGTCGTATTTCACTCAAAATTAACCACTGAAATCAAGTGGTTATTGTTGCTTTTTAGTTTTGCGAGCTAATTCACACGGCCAATTTTTTTATAAACATTCTTTCATATCCGGCAATATTTCGACTCACCACTCAATTTTTTTTGGTTATTTTCTTTCAATTTTTGAGTGAGCCTGATCAAGATCAATTTTACCGAACGACGCAAGCGGTACACTGCCTCCAAAATTGGTGAAAGTTAATTACACTTAATGGCAGCTTGCGTGGGACAATCCCGATGCAGTCATGCAAACACAATTCACCAGCATTATAAGAATTATTTTTTAATGTAGAACGAGGCACTTATGTCATCACAAGAAAGAAGTTACCAGGAGCTCCACCGCCCTGCTTCTGACTTCGCTAGTCGCTCCGACTATCTTGATCATGAGCTGAAAATCATGAAACCTCGCCGTTGGGGATTAAACCTGCCGGGTCGTGATTTTCGCTTTGAGCTGGAAGATTTGGTTCCGGCCCTGGCGGGCACTATTGCGATTATCGCGATGTACTCGTCTGTCGCCATGTCTTGGGCTGATGGCCTGAGCGCGGCCTGGGAACATGTTGAACTCGGTAAGACGTTCGCCATTGAAGTTGCCCGGGTCGAAATGTTAATCCCCGCCCTGCTGTTCTGTATTCTTGCTTCCGGATTCTTCAACCCTCGCGCTAACCTGGCCGGTAACCACGGTCCAATGATTCCACTGATCGGTACAATTGCTCTGGCGGGTGCCCACCCTCTGGCGCTGGCCATTCTGATCGGTGTATTTGGTTTGCTGCTGAGCTATTTTAAAGGGGGCTCCAAACTGGTTAACCTAACCAGTGAAGGGGTGGCCGGCGGCTTATTGATATTCCTTGGTTTTACCGGTGCCATGAGCCAAATCAGCGACATTCAGTCATGGGCCGTGGGGCTGGAAAGTGCCGATGTCGCAAAAGGCAGCCTGGGCTACATTGGCCTGGTGGTGCTGGCGGTCAACGTTATTCTGTACGCCTACCTGGCGAAAGTGAACAAACGCTGGCTGGCGATTCCGGCATGTGCGGTAACCGGTCTGTTTGTCTCACTGGCTCTGGGCGCGGGCTTCGACCTGGTGTTTGAAACAGAAACCGGCCTGCCTAACCTGAACCCGGTTTACTGGTGGGGCAGCACTGAACATGGCTGGATGCTGGGTCTGCCGAATCTGCAGCACTTCATCGCCTCTCTGCCATTCGCGATTCTGGCGGTTGCTATGTGGTCTCCGGACTTCCTGGGTCACCGTATCTTCCAGGAACTGAACTACCCGAAAGGCACTGACCGCGTACTGATGGACGTGGACGACACCATGACAACCTGTTCACTGCGTCAGATGGTCGGTACTGCTGTAGGTGGCTGTAACATTACGTCTTCCTGGGGTACTTACATTATTCCGGCAGGTATCGCGAAGCGTCCAATCCCGGCGGGTGCTATCCTGCTAGGCAGCTTCTGTATCATCGTAGCGATTCTGGGCTTCCCGATGGACGTTGCCGTGTGGCCACCAGTAATGCGTATCGCGCTGCTGGTAGGGGTATTCCTGCCACTGCTGGAAGCAGGTGTGCAGATGGTGAAAGACACGAAAGATTCACAAGCAGCTGGTATCTGTGTCTTTGCAGCGATGGTGACTAACCCGGTTCTGGCCTGGGCCCTGACCATGCTACTAGATAACAACGGTTTGATTGGGAACAAAGAACGTGCCACAAAACTGTCTATGATCGATAAAGTCGTCATTCCGGCAGGCGCACTGATTATCTGTCTGGTTGCCATGCTGGCAGTCGGCATGCTTGAAGGCCAATACGGTATTCCGGCGTTACTATAATTGAGACAGGGGCAGTGCCTGCACTGCCCCTCTCAGAACCCACTCACATTAACGGGAAGTAAGAGCACCAATACGAATAACCGACACAACCGTTTCAGCACGATGCATTGGTTATCCGTATTATTGTTCAAAGTGTACTGTTGCCCCATACGGGCAGGCGGGCTCAACAGCCGACTCAGTACGTGTTTTTTCTACTAAAAAGGTAGGTATGTCATGGCAGAGCAATTTGCTAAAGCTTGGGAAGGTTTCACTGCGGGTGATTGGCAGAACGAAGTAAACGTACGTGACTTCATTCAGAAGAACTACACGCCATATGAAGGCGATGAGTCTTTCCTGGTTTCTGAAGGTACTGAAGCGACTAAATCGCTTTGGGCTAAAGTAATGGAAGGCATCAAACAGGAAAACTCTACTCACGCACCTGTTGATTTCGATACTTCTGTTATCTCTACCATCACTGCTCACGACGCGGGTTACATCAACAAAGATCTGGAAACTATCGTTGGTCTGCAGACTGATGCGCCGCTGAAGCGTGCCATCATTCCTAACGGTGGTATCCGCATGGTTGAAGGTTCGTGCAAAGCGTATGATCGCGAACTGGATCCGATGGTGAAGAAAATCTTTACTGAATACCGCAAAACGCACAACGCCGGCGTATTCGACATCTACACACCAGAAATTCTGGCTTGTCGTAAGTCTGGTGTTCTGACTGGTTTGCCAGATGCTTACGGCCGTGGTCGTATCATCGGTGACTACCGTCGTGTTGCACTGTACGGTATCGACTTCCTGATGAAAGACAAACTGGCTCAGTTCACGTCTCTGCAGGAAAAATTCGAAAACGGCGAAGATCTGCAAATGACCATGCAACTGCGTGAAGAAATTGCAGAACAACACCGCGCGCTAGGCCAGATGAAAACCATGGCTGCGAAATACGGTTGTGATATTTCTCGCCCAGCAGAAACGGCTCAAGAAGCTATCCAGTGGACTTACTTCGGTTACTTGGCTGCGGTTAAATCTCAGAACGGTGCAGCAATGTCACTGGGTCGTACTTCTACGTTCCTAGACGTGTACATCCAACGTGATATCGAAGCCGGTAAGATCAATGAAGAACAAGCTCAGGAAATGATCGACCACTTCGTGATGAAGCTGCGTATGGTTCGCTTCCTGCGTACTCCTGAGTACGATGAACTGTTCTCTGGTGACCCAATCTGGGCAACAGAATCTATGGGCGGTATGGGTCTTGACGGCCGTACTCTGGTAACTCGTACTAACTTCCGCTTCCTGAACAGCCTGTACACTATGGGTCCATCTCCGGAGCCAAACATCACTGTACTGTGGTCTGAGCAGCTGCCTGACGGCTTCAAGCGTTTCTGTGCGAAGGTATCTATCGATACGTCTTCAATCCAGTACGAAAACGACGACCTGATGCGCCCAGACTTCGAGTCTGACGACTACGCAATCGCATGTTGTGTATCGCCAATGATTGTTGGTAAGCAAATGCAGTTCTTCGGTGCCCGTGCGAACCTGGCGAAAACCATGCTGTACAGCATCAACGGCGGTGTGGATGAGAAGCTGAAGATGCAGGTTGGTCCTCAGATGCCGAAGATCACTGATGAAGTGCTGGACTTCGACACTGTTTGGAACAGCATGGATCACTTCATGGACTGGCTGGCGAAGCAGTACGTGACTGCCCTGAATGCTATCCACTTCATGCACGACAAGTACAGCTACGAAGCGGCTCTGATGGCGCTGCACGATCGTGACGTGAAACGTACTATGGCATGTGGTATCGCAGGTCTGTCTGTAGCTGCTGACTCCCTGTCTGCGATCAAGTACGCGAAAGTGAAACCAGTTCGTGACGAAGACGGTATCGCTATTGACTTCGAAATCGAAGGCGACTATCCGAAATTCGGTAACAACGATGCACGCGTTGATGACATCGCTTGCGAACTTGTTGAAACCTTCATGAACAAGATCCGTAAGCTGAACACTTACCGCAATGCTGAGCCAACTCAGTCAATCCTGACTATCACTTCAAACGTGGTATACGGTAAGAAAACAGGTAACACGCCAGACGGTCGTCGTGCAGGCGCGCCATTTGCTCCAGGTGCAAACCCAATGCACGGCCGTGATGAGAAAGGTGCAGTAGCCTCTCTGACTTCAGTTGGTAAACTGCCATTCTCTGATGCGAAAGACGGTATCTCATACACCTTCTCTATCGTGCCAAACGCACTGGGTAAAGATGTTGATACTCAGAAAGCAAACCTGGCGGGTCTGATGGATGGTTACTTCCACCACGAGTCTGGTATCGAAGGCGGTCAGCACCTGAACGTTAACGTACTGAACCGTGAAACCCTGGAAGATGCCGTTAAGCACCCAGAGAAGTACCCACAGCTGACTATCCGTGTATCGGGTTACGCTGTACGCTTTAACTCTCTGACGGCTGAACAGCAACAAGACGTTATCGCACGTACATTCACTCAGTCTCTGTAAGACTGGTCGGAGCCTGCATTCAGGCTCCGGTGAAAACGAAAAAGCCGGTTTATAACCGGCTTTTTTATTGTTTTTTTTGGTGAACGCTTTTTTGCTGTTGAGATCGCCGAATTACACCTTGAAGTGCTGTAACTGGTGCGCCAAATCATCCGACGTTTCCGCCAAACTCTGACTCTCTTTGGCCAGATGCTGCGCCGCTGCATTCACTTCGTTGGCCGACAGATGAATACTGCTGACATTACGGTTAATATCTTCAGACACGATTTCCTGCTGTTCTGCGGCGGCGGCAATTTGTGCCACCTGCTCATTCGACTGATACAGTTCTTCCACCATCACCTGTAACTGCCGCTGGGTTTCCAGCGCATTCTCAACACTTTGATGGCTGCTTTCATGGCTGGCTTTCATCGCCTCTGCGGTTTCAAAGGCCCCGCGGGTTAACGCATCGACCGTCACCTGAATTTCTTCCGTTGAGCGCTGGGTACGTTGTGCCAGTGTTCGCACTTCATCAGCAACGACAGCAAATCCCCGGCCCTGTTCGCCAGCACGTGCCGCTTCGATTGCGGCATTCAGTGCCAGCAAATTGGTTTGCTCAGAAATGCCGCGAATCACATCGGCCATGTCGCGTATTTGGCCGACGCCCTGCTTAAGAGCATCAACCCGCTGACTGGCCTCTGTGATCTGATCGGCGACCTGGCGGATATGGCTGGTGTTTTCTTCAAGCTGCGCGTTGCTGAGCGTCGCTTTTTCCGCAATCCTGTCAGTCATACTGGCCGTTTTTTCAGCATGGCTGGCCACTTCAGCTACGGTCGCAGTCATCTCATTCATTGCTGTTGCCAGTTGCTCCAGCTGAACATGCTGCGACTGAATACTTTGCGCACTTTGCTCAGTAGCCGAGGCAATGGTGCTCGCCATCTGAGAAGACTGCATCGCTGAGGTATTCGCGGCCTTCAGTGCCTGGCGAATCGTCCCGACCGCCGTGTCCATGCGCTGCGACAACATCCCGATTTCGTCACGGCGATCGTCGTTGAAATGCACCCGCAAATCACCCTCAGCCAGGGCATCAAATTTTTTCACCAACCCAGCGAGCGGTCTGGAGATATTGTTGCTGATGACGTACCCGAAGCTCATCAGCACCAGCGTTGCCAGCAGTGCCAGACCGCCGGATTTGACAGCCGAGGCCATGAAATCATCTTCGATATCTTTGACGTGCACACCGGTTCCGATGATCCAGTTCCAGGTCGGGTAACGCGCTACGTAAGATACTTTAGGTTCGATCTGCCCGGCTGGCGATCGCCAGCTGTATTCCAGATACCCGTCACCGCCATGCTGGCTGGCCGTGACCATCTCCTGCCAGTGATACTTTCCCGCCGCATCGGTCAGCTGACGGGCAGAGGTTCCGTTCAGCTCCGGCTTCAACGGGTGGTTTACGATTGTCAGATCAGGCTGCATGATCCAGAAATAGTTGCTGCTGTCATAGCGCACGGCATTGATCATCGCAATTGCCTGCTGCTGGGCCAGCTGTTCTCCCAGAGTTCCCTGCTGCGCGGCATAATAATTAATCATGTCAACGGCCAGTTCCACCTGGCTTTTGAGCGAGGCTTTACGTTCAAAATACGCCGCTTTTTTCTGCTCAATCATGTCATACAGACTGACACTGACTTGCAAAATAATGGCGCAGACAATTAGCGCCACCAGCTTATTTCTGACCGACAGGTTGCTAAAGTTGATCATATCTCTCCTTGTTCCCACTCCACGGTTACAACTCACTTACATTTATCATCCAGATTGCACCAGCGCGTTGCCCGGCAGCGTCTCATATCCGGCCATCAAGGGGGATGAAACCCCATGAAAGATGTTGTTATTTAAAGGATAATCTTTATGCAATCAGTTTGATGCGATTAACGCCGCAATTCGCACCTCAGATGTGAATATTTTGTTTATAAACGGGATCATCTCGAGCTTTTTGATTACATTTCGAATACGTGAACATGAGAGCTGACGCGGTTTTTCCGCAGGCCGGAAAGCCAGGCTGGGTGTAGACTTTAAGAAGGGAATGAAAATGAATTATCCTTACAGTTTTTATGCGTTTATTGCTATTTAAGCGTGTCTTTTTGTAATAAAATGACACGTAAACACATCCCTTGCGGAGAAGCTTCACTATGCCAGTTAAAGGCCGAATTCACTCTTTCGAATCCTGCGGAACCGTTGATGGACCAGGTATCCGTTTCATCGTTTTCATGCAAGGCTGCCTGATGCGATGCCAGTATTGCCATAACCGGGATACATGGGACTTACATGAAGGCAAGGAAATCACCGTTGACGAGCTGATGACAGAAGCCCGTTCTTACCGTCACTTCATGAATGCCTCAGGTGGCGGCGTGACGGCCTCCGGCGGCGAAGCTATGCTGCAACCAGAATTTATCCGCGACTTTTTCCGCGCCGCTCAGGCAGAGGGAATTCATACCTGTCTGGATACCAACGGCTATATTCGCAAGCATTCACAGGTGATCGATGATGTGCTGGATGCTACAGATCTGGTCATGCTGGATCTGAAACACCTGGACGATGACATCCACCAGAATCTGGTTGGCGTACCAAACAAACGCGTACTGGACTTTGCCCGCTACCTGCAACAACGTGGGCAAAAAACCTGGATCCGTTACGTGGTGGTACCGGGCTTTACCGACGACGAACGCTCTGCCCGCTTACTGGGTGAATTCATCCAGGATATGGACAACATTGAAAAAGTGGAACTGCTGCCGTATCACCAACTGGGTGCCCACAAGTGGGAAGCCATGGGGCTGGAATACCCGCTGGCCGGTGTGAATCCGCCATCGAAAGAGGTTATGGAAAACGTCAAAGCGGTGATCAGCAGCTACACCAACGCGAAGGTCATGTACTAAGGCTAAGCCTGACCTTGAATTGTGGTGAACCTCAGCCAGTCAAACACCACGTTGCTGAATAAGTCATCTCAAACAACAGAGGGAGAGCTAATGCTCTCCCTCTTTTTTCTCTCCTGTCCCGTCCTGAACACAGGTTCACATGGCCAGACAGAAGATTAAAGCCACTGTAAAAACAAGCAATTAACGTTCACAAAGAGAGGGCGTCTTTTTAGTCGTGTCGATGAGTCGCAAGTGACTAGATAAATGGCTTTATTTGGGAGGTAAAATAAAGATGGATGAACGTTTAAAGTCAGCCGTAGAAGAGTAAACTTGGCTCTAATGAATGGCTGTAATTACTCAGAGCAAGGGATTAAGACTCTCTGGTGGAAAGAACATGCGGATTATTTGTGTTAGCAGCTACCAATGTCACACAGCAAGATGCGATAGACACCAGGCATAGCGAAAATCGCCCATTATTAAACTACTTCCATATCAACAATCATAAATTTTAATCAATATTTAATATGGGTCAATAAAAGCACCAGCCCCCAGAATCTGTTAGCAACTTATTGAATGTATTTATTTTTTATTTACCAGCCCACTTATTTAGACAGTAAAATAAACTATTCATAACGCCAATCAAATATACCCTCCCATTTATTGACCGGAATCTCAATAGCTGAATTTTTTGGGAGCAACCTCTCATACTTACAGGTACATTTCAGTGATGTCTGTAGGAGAGGTGAAGCATGGAATGCGCTAATCATAATTGGGTACGTATTAAACGTAATTTTTTTCAACGCTTTTCTTATAAAGCACTCTATCGCTGCACTGTATGTGGTAAGCACCAAAAGCTGTGAATGACTATTCAAAGGAAAAGCAGAGGAAAATTAAGCAGAGGTCACGTGAAATTTTAGCCAAAGTTAAAAAGAAGCATTTAGCTGATGTTATTCATATTCCTAAATGCCTTGATGATAAAACAAAAAGCTGAAAGGTCACCCTTGGTTAGATTGGCTTGATGATAACAGCTAATCTAACCACCTATCATTACCCACCTCAAACGCCCTCGCCTTCAAACTAGCGATTGTTGAGAAAATCGAACATGGGAAGCTGGCTCAGACTCAATATCGGTCTGGTATTCAAAGAAACTCAGCTGTTAAATGTTGTCTTCTCAAAGATGGAAACTTAATTGGTCCTCAAGGGCAACTTCTGTGGAAAGAGCAAAAATACCAAAGGACAAACGACCATTAACACCTAAGCAATGCTTCAAAGAGTGGCAAAGCCACTTAGAGTGCGCCGCAAAATTGCCCCCTTACAACCACTAAACCGCACACTAATCACTCAAATGCATATCTAATATATCTAACAAATGAATCAGCTAAATTGATAAAGAAAACTTCCTTCATTTTGTCATCAGAAGAGTGTTTTTAAACAGAATCAGCAGTACATGATGGAAACATTACGAAAAAACATGTTTTTTCAATGCAATATCCATAATGAAATTGCCATTAATAGCGACACAACCCTTTATATGCTCGTAATTGAGTATAAGTTTTCCTGAAAATTAACATCAGTTTTAATGATATAAGCTGAGCCAATATGGCCATTTCAGGCCTACATCTCCATTTTACGGTCCTTCATCATCCGGATCGCTTCCCGCCGAATGCATTCCCGCAGTGGGTTTTCAATCGAATCCGCTCGCCAGATAAAAGATAACGTCCGGCGCATATTCAGTTCCGGTACCTTCAGTGCCACCAGCTCACCGCGCTCAATGTGCTTCACCACATCCAAATATGGGAGGCAGCTAAGGTAAGGGCCATTCATCACCAGCGTCCGTAACACCGGTATTTGCTCATACTCCCGCCACACATCCAGATCATCAATCACCCCGTGAATCGCACTTTCAAAGCTCTTTCGGGTACCTGCACCTTGCTCGCGCAATACCCATTTAGCCTGCTCCAGCTGTGCCAGGCTGACCGTTTCCAGTTTGGCGTAGGGGTGATATTTGGAAGCGATAATGACCAGGTGGTCATGGCACCAGACTTCCTGCTCGACCCGGCTGTCATCACAACGCCCTTCAATAATACCCAGCTCACACTCGTAATTACGGACCCGATCAATAACTTTCTGGGCATTGCTGACGCTAAGCTGGATACGCAATTCGGGAAAGTCTTTATCTATCATACTGATAAGATCAGGTAGCAGGTGCTCGGCCGCGGTCTGGCTGGCCGCCACATGGATCTCGCCACTGACAATGTGCTGGTCATAAAACCCCAGCTCGATTTGCTGGGCATCAAACAGCAGTTGTTTGGCTCGTGGGCGCAGCCAGGCGCCCCAGTAAGTCAGCGCCATCTGTTTCCCCTGCCGTTCAAACAATGGCCGTCCAAGCAATTTTTCCAGCTGTGACAACGCCATACTGGCAGCGGACTGAGTCAGAGCCAGGTTTTCCGCGGCTTTGCTGACGCTGCGGGTATTGGCCACCTCTTCAAATACGGCCAGCTGTTTCAGTGAGTAGCGCATTCCATCCTCTTCGCAAATCTGCCTGTATACACCCTCTAGAATATCAACATTAGTGATAAGGGTTAAAGAAATTATCAATTTTACTCAAGTATTACGCGCGACCTATCCTGCCTGCAGTCTACATTCACAACCAGGAGGAAATGTGACGTTATCAACTCTGCATCACGCAGTCACTGTGCGTCCACGACGCCACGGAGGAGGTGCAATATGGCAATAGCATCCTCATCCAACAACACCAACTTCAATCCGAAAGAGATGATGAAGCAAGCGGAGGCTTATGCCGTCGGCAAAGCATCCAAGCCGACGCACACCACCGTTGCTCTGGCGGTAACCGCTGGTGTCTTCATCGGATTGGCTTTCGTGTTTTACATCACGGTCACGACCGGAAACCAGGCAATTAACTGGGGCATCAACCGTCTGTTCGGCGGACTGGCATTCAGCCTCGGCCTGATTCTGGTGGTTATCTGCGGCGGCGAGCTGTTTACCAGTACCGTGCTTTCTTCTATCGCCCGCGCCAACCGTCACATCAGCACCCACAAAATGCTGAGTACCTGGGGGAAGGTGTACTTCGGCAACTTCATCGGTGCCATGTTGTTACTGCTGCTGGTCACCATGGGTAGCCTGTATCAGCTCGACGGCGGCCAATGGGGACTCAATGCCCTGAATATCGCTCAGCACAAGTTGCACCATCAGCCAGCGGAGGCATTCGCACTGGGGGTACTATGTAACCTGCTGGTATGCCTGGCAGTCTGGATGACATTCTGCTCCAACAACATGATGACCAAAATGGCCATGCTGGTTCTGCCGGTAGCCATGTTCGTCAGCACCGGGTTTGAGCACAGCGTCGCCAATATGTTCATGGTTCCGCTTGGGATCACCATTCAGCAGCTGGCACCGGCTTCGTTCTGGACCAACCTGGGCGTTGCTCCCGAGCACTACGCCGATCTCACTGTTTACAACTTTATCTTTGCCAATCTTATCCCGGTCACCTTGGGGAATATCGTCGGCGGAGGAGTACTGGTCGGGCTCAGCTACTGGGCGATTTACCACTCTCCGCAACCGGCGCTGGCTTCCGCCACTCTGATTCGTCCGGATTTTTCAGCCCACAACAACTTACAAATGGACTCTGATATGCTCAACGATAACTTACTGGTCAAAGACCACATGCACCCTGCCCCTCTCACTCTGGCACCAGGAATGCCGGTGGCTACCGCGCTGGATTTACTGCTGCGTGAAGACCTGTCCGGTGCACCGGTATTAACCAGCGACGAACGTCTGGTGGGGTTCTTCTCCCTGCATGATGCGCTGGTTGACCTGTGGTGCAATGACTACATGCCGGATCAGGAAAGCAAAGTGCAGGATCTGATGCGCCATGAAATCCAGACCGTCAGCCCGGACAACTCCATTCTGGAAATCGCGGAATACATGAGTATCGACAAAAATATCCTGTACCCGGTTTCCAGCAGCGGTATTGCGACCCAACTGACCAGCCTGTCACTCAATGAGCGGGCACGGACCATGAATGTCAGCCGTCCGCATATCTACCCGGTTGTAGAGGACGACCAGCTGGTTGGCCTGATCACCCGTAAGGAAATTGTCCAGGCGCTGCGTCCGGTATACGGTCAGCTTCGTGCAGTGACGGATCACAGTGACGCTTCCGAAGAAGTCTCCGCACAAGTCGAAACTGCCTGAGTATCAATCTCTTACTCACAGGCCAGCTCTCAGCTGGCCTGTTTTTTGTTTGTCGCCTTTGCTGCCATTTCCCTTCCAACCTCCCCCGTCGCCCTGGTTTTGGCAAGGTACTGAAATTTGCCGCACATCAAAATCACCGCACTTACACCGTAAAAAAGATACATAGGCATGATATTATTGTGGTATAACCCGCACGCAAACGATTGCCTTTCTATAAATGATAGAATCGACAACATTCCCAACTTCCAGCGAGGTGATGGCTGACCATGAAAAATGATATTGAGATCTGCCGCGAAACCCCACTTTCCCCTATCGATGATGTGGCCCGACGTGCCGGACTGCATCCGGAAGACTTAACTCCACAAGGCACCCTGAAAGCCAAGGTGAAGCCCTCCGTACTCAACCGACTGGCAAATCAGCCGGAAGGGAAATTGGTTCTGGTCACCGCAATCACCCCCACGCCGCTGGGAGAAGGCAAAACTGTCACCACCATCGGACTGGCGCAAGGACTGGCCAAACGGCACAAAAAAGTGATGGCCTGTATTCGTCAGCCATCCATGGGGCCGGTGTTTGGAGTCAAAGGCGGAGCCGCCGGGGGCGGTTACAGCCAAGTTGCCCCGATGGAAAAACTCAATCTGCACCTGACCGGTGATATTCACGCAGTTACCGCCGCGCACAATCTGGCCGCGGCGGCGCTGGATGCCCGCCTGTACCATGAAAGCCGTCATGGCTATGACGGGTTTACCGAGAAAACCAGCCTGCGCGCCCTGCGCATCGACGTCCAGCGCATAGTCTGGAAGCGGGTCATGGATCATAACGATCGCGCCCTGCGCATGGTCACTGTGGGCAAGAATGAACCGGGAAAAACCATTAACGGCATTGAGCGCGAAGACGGCTTTGATATTTCAGCCGCTTCTGAGCTGATGGCCATTCTGGCTCTGTCCCGCGATCTGGCGGACATGCGCCAGCGTATTGGCCGGATCGTGTTGGCATATGACATTGACGGTCAGCCCATCACCGCGGATGATCTGCAGGTGGCCGGTGCCATGGCGGTGACATTATGCGAAGCCATTGAGCCGACCCTGATGCAGACTCTTGAAGGTGTCCCGACGCTGATCCATGCCGGGCCATTTGCCAACATTGCCCACGGCAACTCCTCCATTCTGGCCGACCGCATTGCTCTCAAGCTGACCGAGTTTACCGTTACTGAAGGGGGCTTCGGCTCTGATATGGGGTTTGAGAAAGCCTGCAATATCAAAGCACAGCAAGCCGGTCGTGGTCCCGATTGTGCGGTCGTGGTTGCCACATTGCGCGGCCTGAAAGCTAACTCTGGCCTGTACGATCTGCGCCCGGGGCAAGCACTGCCGGACGCCATTTTCGCACCGGATGAAAATGCGTTAACCGCCGGTTTTGCCAACCTGCAATGGCACATCAATAACGCCGCCAAGTACGGCGTGCCGGTAGTTGTGGCAATTAACCGCTTCCCGCAGGATACCGACTCCGAACTGGAGCAGCTCAAAGCCATGGTCGCAAACACTTCGTTTTCAACCCATGTCGAGGTTGCAGTGAGCGAAGCCTTTGGCAAAGGCGGTGACGGTGCCGCTGAACTGGCGGATGCCGTGATTCGGGCATGTGCGCATCCAGCGCAATTTCGCCCGTTGTACCACCTCGGCCAGCCGCTGGAAGAGAAGCTCATGGCTGTGGCAGAAGTCGGTTACGGTGCCAGCGGCATTGAGCTGTCGCCACTGGCGCAAAACCAGCTCGCCGCCTTTAAGGCTCAGGGGCACGATAACCTGGCGGTGTGCATGGCAAAAACGCCGCTGTCGATCAGTCACGATCCAAGCCTGAAAGGTGCGCCCAGTCATTTTGTCCTCCCGGTGCGAGAGCTGAAACTGTGCGCCGGAGCTGGCTTCGTGTATGCCTTGTGCGGGAATGTCATGACCATGCCGGGGCTGCCGGAAAAGCCTGCCTACATGGCACTGGATATTGATGAAAACGGCCATATCATCGGCCTGAGCTGAACCGTCTCACTCGCCTGCAGTGCGACTGCCATAGATAGTGATAGAGGCAGAGGTAAAAACGCGGTATTCCTAGCCGCATTCCCTTAACCTCTATCCAGGATCAAGTCTCACACCCGCAAACACTGGTGTGAGACTTGTAGAGTACTTTCCATTGACCGTAGCTGCGCTGGCGACGCACGCTCAGTCAGCGGCGATCCAGGTAATCACTGTCATGGAAAGTTCGCACCCATTCCGGCCGGTAAACCACCAGCAGTGTAATTGCCATCCCGTTAATCAGGGCTTCAGGGAACAACAGCAACGGCATCAGAACCAGATAATTCTCCACTATGTATGACCAGCTGAAGATACTGCTGAGGGCAATCCAGCCACTGGTCAGCACCATATGGGCAATCATAGTCAGAGCCGCATTGATGAACGCGCCGACAAAGATATAGACAAACAGATGATGGGCCAGATACCGGTAAGTCAGGGCAAACAGACCATAACTGACCAGCACCGGCAAAGTCACTCCGGTCAGGCCGTACAACCCGATGTCCGCCAGTGGCAGCAACCCGAACCCGGCCAGTAACAGCAAAGGAGCCACACCTATCAGACAGGCAATTCGCCAACCATGGCACAGGGTCAGGATAGTCAGCGCCAGAAAATGTACTTTCAGGCCGTCCGTCAGCCCGGCTCTCAGACTCCAGAGCAGAAACAACACCACCACACTGGCAAGCACCCAGTGCTGGTAATCTTTTTCCTGTTTAAACTTCGGCCAGAATTCCCGCGGAAAAAAAGCCGCCAGAAACCCCAGCCAGCCCGCCAGTCCTACCCATTGTAACCCCGTCATTGTCACCACATCCTTCTGTGTTTTCCTGATTCCAGACTGGCACCGGCCTGGCGTGCCGCAAGACAAAAAAAACCATCCGACGCCAGCCATATGCCATGATTTTATTGAAGGAAATGCCACTCAGCCTTCCCTGTTGTTCCTACCCGAGGGGCAGATGTCATCTCGTTAACCGATTTTCGCAATTTTTCACAGTTGTAGCGAAACCAGATCAATTTTTTTTACTGCCAACCTGCTAATCTCAATGACAGCTCAAAGACACAATAAAGGCTTTCATTATGGAAATGACAAACGCACAACGCCTGATCCTATCTAACCAGTACTTCCTGATGTCGCAGTTAGATCCGACACATGCCGCCAAGTACCGCCGCCTGCAAACCATTGTTGAACGTGGCTATGGCCTGCAGATGCGGGAGCTGGACAAAGACTTCGGTGAACTGTCAGAGCAGGATTGCCGCCAGGTCATCGACTTCATGGAGATGTACCACGCGATGCAGGAATCCTACAAAATGCTGGCAGGTGAAAATCAGGGCCAGGTCGACGAACGTCGTCTGCAGTTCCTGGGTTTCGATGCCGCCACCGAAGCACAACTGGTGCACTATGTCCGCTTCCTAACCGAAGAAGAAGGCCTGTATCCACAGTTTGATAAAGCCCTGCACATGTTCAACAGTCAGGTACCCATGCTGGCAAAATACCAGCGTATGCTGCAAACCTGGCGTAACTGCCCGCGTCAGTACCACCTGTCAGTAACAGAAATCCAGCAGATTCAGAACGCCTGAGCCACCTCGCTCACGTTTGCTCTCTCCGCAGCCGGGCTTGTCCCGGCTGTCTGCCATTTGCCCGCTATTGATCCCTGTGCCTCACGCGACCTCCACGCTCCAAGCCTTAAACTGTGATCACAAACAATAATTTTTTCTCTTTTGAGTTGTTTTTGACCCAGGGTGAGACATAACCAACAAAAAAACCGCTAAACCTTTAATAATTCGAAACAATCAAATTCAATTCCGCTATTCTTAACGCCCGTTAACGAGTATATATACCCCAATCCCTGCAATAAGCGTTGACAACCAGCCACGCGCTGCGCCGATACACGATGAAAACAGGGATATTCGTCTGTCTGCCACCTCCCGGAGCGGCTGCCCGTTTTATGATGAGATTACTGCTGTTTGTCTTTGTCTTTCTCTCGGCATCGAGTTGGGCACAACCGACCAACCAGCTGATCATTCTCACGACCTTTACCCGTGAGTCACTGCAGCCGGTTCTCGACGCTTTTCAGCAGTATTACCCCGATGTCAGTTTCAGTGTCCTGCACCGCCGGGAAACCTCCGGCCTGCACCTATTAAATCAGGACAATCACGACATCGACGTTGTCCTGTCTTCATCGCTGTCTCTGTTCTCCACGCTGGAAGAGCAACAGCGCTTGCTGCCGCTGGAAACCCTGAACTTTGATTCGACCTCCCAGCAACAACGGTTTATGCAGCACACCATCAACAATGTGGTGATTTTCGGTTATTCCGGGCTCGGGTTGATGTGGAATCAGGATTATCTCGATAAACACCACCTGACCCGCCCGGAACGCTGGGAAGATCTCACCGCTCCGGAGTATTTCCGTCATCTGGTGATGAGCAGCCCGGCCCGCTCCGGCACCACGCATGTTATGGTCGAAAACCTGCTCCAGCGCTACGGCTGGAAGCGCGGCTGGCAGATCATACTGCAGATAGGCGGTAACCTGGCCGCCGTTTCGGCCCGCAGTTACGGGGTCAGTGACAGCATTACCCGCGGGCTGGCCGGGATCGGCCTGACCATCGACAGTCACGCCTTCTCCCGCCAGAAGCATTTTCCGTATATTGGCTTTACCTACCAACCGCACAGCCCGCTGCTGCCCGGCTATGTTGCGGCAGTCCGCAATACCAATCAGGCGCTGCACAGCGTGGCGCTGATCAGGTTTCTGCTGTCAGAAGAAGTCCAGAAAAAACTGGCTCAGGACACCCTGAACAAATACGCCCTGAACCAGACTCTGAGCCAGCCGCTGGATATTACCCCTATTAACCTGACGCAAATGCAGCAGCGAACCATTTTGATCAAGCTGCTGTTTGAGCAAATCGTCAATCAGCAACTGTTGCGTCTTAATCAAGCCTGGCAGCTGATTCATGAAGTCCGCTCGCTGCCGCTACTGACCATGGCGGAAACCCGCCAGCTCAATCTGGCCGTCAAACTAGCTTCAACCCCGCCGATCACCGAAAGTCAGGCCGAAGACCCGATTTTGCTGGAGGCCCTCAGCCTGAACCGTCAGGACATCAGCACCCTCCACCATATCAACCAGTGGCGCCAGCTGATGACCAGCCAGCTGGATCAGGCGATAGCCATCTGCGAACAGTTAATCGCCTCGAAAGAACACAGGCAGGTGCACGATGAAAAAGCGTAACACCATAGGAAACCGCCTGATTGTATCCATCTGGTTTATGGCATTTCTGACAATCGCCGTCAGCCTGATTGCAATTGTTAACTGGGAGAGCTTTGACGACCAGATTCAGGCCATGGTGGAGAAAAACCTGCCGACCCTGCGTGCCAGTTATCAGCTGGAGCGCAATACCGCGGGTCTGCAGGCGGCCCTGAACCAGCTTGGCAATAACACCGACACCGTCCTGCATGCCGATTTAAAGCAGAACATCATTGATAAACTCGGCCGGATCAACGGGGCGATCACGCAGACCGCCGGGTTGGATATGCATTCAGATATCCGCCATGCTTATCAGGCGCTGCAACAAGATATCCAGTTTTATGCGGATCTGCTGTACGAGCGCAACACCCACCAGTTGGTGCTGGCGCAAACCGAAAACAACATCAAGTGGCTGCATCAGGATCTGATTGATGAGCTGACCCCGATCCGTCAGGAAGTGGAGTGGCAGCTTACCCGGATGCTGCCGAACGCGATCAGCAGCAGCGCGCTGAACGATGTGATGACGGAGTTCTCCCTGATCCAGGCCATTACCGTCAAAGAGAATGAGCTTCACCAGTTGGTGCAGGAGATCATCCGCCAGCGTCAGGATCGCGACATCAACAATGCGTTCTACTTCATCGGTTATAAAACCGAGGAAGTCAGCAAGATGAGCCAGCAGCTCAGCCACTACGCGTCGACAGCCTCATACCGGCAGCTCCTGCAGGAGATGATTTCGCTGGTGCAACCGGGCGGAATTCTGGAGGCCCAGCTAATCCGGGATACAGACCTGTCACGCCAGATCACCCGCTACCAAGCCAAAATTCAGCATCAGCTGAGCGATCTGGAAGCCCTGATCCTGACCATGGTGGAAACCGAAGATGCCCTGCTGAACCAGCTGAATGAGAAAACCCGGCAATCCATCACCATCAGTAATTTCATCCTGTTCGGAATGATGTTCATCACGCTGTTTTTGTCGGTGATGGTATCGGTTTATCTGGTCGGCCAAGGCATCGTGAAACGCCTCAACCTGTTGTCGCAGGATCTCTATGCCGTTGCCAGCAACCAGCACAATGCCCAGATTCAGGTCAGCGGCAATGACGAAATCGGCCTGCTGGGCGATAATCTGCGCCAGTTCTGCCGTCAGATGCAGGAAATGCAGCAAAGCAATGCCCTGAACCTCATCAACAACACTCAGGCCAGTATCATTACCTGCGACCTGAGCGGCACCATTGAGTCCGTCAACTCCAGCGCGCTCAGCCTGTTTGACGAAGTGAGCGAGCCCCAGAATAAATTCCTGTGGGAGTTGTTCAGCCCGACCATGCAGTTCCGGCTGCAGTCGCTGTTCGCCGACAACAGCCCGCTGCTGAATAACCGTGGCTGCAACCTGACCATCAAACACCCGCATGACGAAGGCAGCGCCCTGTACCTGCGGCTTGATTTCCGCCTGTTTGAACAGGGACCAACGGACAAGGTCATTATCACCATGACCGACATTACCGAGCAGGAAAATGCCGCCCGCTGGCTGGAAAAAATGGTGCGGGAAAAAACCCGCTCACTGACCAGCCGTAACCGCCAGCTGAAAGCCGAGGTGGAAGACCGGAAACGGGTCGAAGCCGATCTGCGGTCCACCCAGAATGAACTGATCCAGGCAGCGAAAATGGCGGTGGTCGGCCAGACCATGACCTCCCTCGCCCATGAGTTGAATCAACCGTTGTCGGCTATTTCCACCCATCTGTTTACCGCCAAGCTGGCGCTGGAAAAAGAGCGGTTGGACAAACTACCGCAAAGCCTCGACAAGATAGATAACCTGACCTCCCGCATGGGACAGATGATCTCGAGCCTGAAAAGTTTCTCTAAGAAACAGCCGGCCGACAGCCCGCTCAAACCGGTCAATGTTCAGGACTCGATCGCGCAGGCCATGATGATTGTGGACAGCCGGACCCGTCAGCAGCAAACCACAATTATCAACCGGATCAGCACTCCACTGGCCGGACTGGCCGATCAAGTTCAGTTCGAGCAGGTGCTGGTCAACTTGCTGGTCAACAGCTGCGATGCCGTGGCCGGTTGTGAACAACGCCAGATTGACATTTTGCCGCTTGGCATTGAAAACGGCCGGTGTCGGCTGGCCGTTACCGACAGCGGACAGGGATTCTCCGCTGAAATTATAGAAAAGCTCTTTATTCCATTTACTACTACAAAAGAGGTGGGACTGGGCCTTGGCCTGAGTATCTGCCGATCCATCATGCACCGCCTGGACGGGGATATTTTTCTCGCGTCTAACCTGTCCGGCGGGGCCATGGTCGTGTTGGAGTTAAAACATTATGACAATGAATAACGAAACCGAAATCTTAATCATTGATGATGATCAGGATGTACTTGAGTCGTACCAGCAACTGCTGGAAATGTCCGGCTACACCGTGAAAGCCATTACCGACCCGACACAAGTCACGCCTTTGCTGAATAAGGACTGGCCGGGTGTCGTGGTGACCGATATGTACATGCCCGGTATGAGTGGGATGGAGCTGATGGAGAAAGTCAAAGCACTGGATCCTGAGCTGCCGGTGATCATGATCACCGGTCATGGGGATATTCCAATGGCTGTCGATGCCCTCAAACGCGGAGCCATCGACTTTCTGCAAAAACCGCTGCAACCAGCCGAGCTGCTCGCCTTGCTCGATAAACACCTGCCACTGCGCAAGTCCAAAATTGAGCAACGCCGGGCGATGGCCCAGACCACCAGCGCTGAACTGCTGGGTGACAGCCCGCTGATGATCAAGCTGCGGGAGAAAGTGGCACAGATCGCCCTCACCAGCCGGGACGTTCTGGTCGAAGGCGAAAACGGCACCGGTCGCCATACCGTGACCCGCCTGCTGCACCGCCACAGTATGGTGTGTGACGGCCCGTATGTTACGGTGCAGGGCTCGGCGATAACCTGTACCGCAGATCTGCAGCGTGCAATGATTTCCGCCCGCGGCGGCAGCCTCAGCCTGAGTGAACCGCAGGCTATGCCGCAGGAAACACAGCAATGGCTGTGCCGCTTCCTGCTGGAGCAGGAGCGTCTGAACAAAAAAGAAGTCCGGGTACTGGCCGTCACCGGACCGAATCCGGAAAGCCTGGTCGAGCATGACAACCTGCTGCCGGAGCTGTTTTACTTCCTAAGCCAGGTACGCTTCCAGATGCCGCCAATGCGTCAGCGGGTGTGTGATATTGCGCCGCTGTTTAAGCATTTCCTCAAGCTCAGCTGCCAGAAACTGCACAAACCGATGCCAACGCTCGACAAGGCGTATATCAATACCCTGAACCGGCATGAGTGGAACGGCAACGTGCTGGAGCTGAAAAACGTGGCAGAGCTATACGCTATCGGTATCGTGAAACTGGCGGGGCAGGATCGCACCAAACCGATCGAGCACATGAGCAGCCCACTGGACGATCTGGTCGACAATTACGAAAAACAGGTGATTGAAGATGCGCTGTACCTGTTTGCAGGACGGATCAACGATGTGTCCAACTATCTGCAGATTCCACGCAAAAAGCTGTACTTACGAATGAAAAAACACAATCTGGATAAAGCCGAGTACAAGGCCAGAGGCTGATCCCAACCAGTTTGTGTTGCCACGTCATCACCCACCCGTGGCTGTTCTGACCCAAAAGCCTAGGAAAGCTTTCCTAGGCTTTTTGCTACTTCAGCCGCCCACAGACTTAGCGGATGAATAGGCGTAACAGTGTTGGGTAAGTAACAGTATTGGGTAAAAGGTACGCTTAAAATGCGTAACGCAGCCCGAGCATGAGTTCGTCTTCGTCGTTATCCCCGACGCCACCCTCTCCTTCATCCAGCAGGTTGAACTTGTAGCTGCCAAACAGAGTGACACCGCCGATATAGCGCGCATATTCAACGCCAATGAAATTGATATCCAGAGCGTCAATATCATCGGCCGAGAAATAGCTGTATGTCATGTTGACGTTGTTGTCACCAAAGAAGTAGCCCAGGTAAAAGTCAGCCGCATTGTAATCAGAGTCTTGAATACCTAACGATGAAATACTTCCCCCTTGGTACAAGCCCGCTAGCCAAAGACCGAGATCATTGGTGTATTTCGCACCAGCGAAAATAGCATCTGAGCGGTCGGTGTCGGAGCCATTCCCGTATGTTTCATCACTGGAAGCATAGCCGACACCCAGCTCAAGCCCGACCGGCAGACTGTAGGCAAGTACCGCGCCATAGCCGTCGCTTTTTGCACTGTCGCTATCGGAATTGAAGTTGCCATCTATCTGGAAGGTCAAGCCATAATCCGTCATGAGCTCATAGCGCAGGACATTTTTCGCCCGGTCCGCTGTCGCGACGGTATATTCATTGATGTAGCCACCAAATGTTTCCGCCACGTCAGTCCAATCGGTCAAATACGTGACCGCATTCGTCTGGTGACCGTAGTATAAGTTCCCCCGGCTGGTCTCAACCCCTGCGTATAAATGACGGGTATTAATTTTAACGTCATCGCTTGAGCCATCTTCCGCTTCTTTTAACTCAAATTCATACTTGCCGAAAAAGGACAAATTGCTTGATACCGCCTGCCGACCATCGACACTGAGTCGAACTCGGGATGCATCCTGATAACTACTGCTGTTGTCGGATGTTTTGTTGGCATCAGAAAAGTTAGCCCTGACCTCCACTCGACCGCCGACATTAAAGGTGGTTTCATCGTCCTGATATACCGTTGCGGCTGAAACGACCGTGGTTGAAAAAGAGCATGCCACTGCTATAGCGATTTTTTTTTTCATCTGTAGATATCCTATCTTTGTTAGTCAGATACAACCTGTTGTCAATAAAATCCTCGCTGACATAAAACAGACTTGTCTTAATTAACTTAGGTGGCACACAAAAACTTTACAAAATAATATTTTTTTCACTTGTGGAATTTTCGGCCATTGACGCTCAACCGCCTTCCTGAGCCCTGTTTCCGAACATTACGTACGCCCTAATTTAGTGCAATAAAGCATTGGCGTTGCCTACCTCGATGGTGGCGCCCAGAAAGCCTGTTGCACCAGCAAGACGGTCGGGCGCACTCGGTTTACTTGCAGCTTGCCGGAGCAGACGTTTACAATGCCCGCAAATTCAACTGACCGTGTGATCCCATGCCGTACCAATGCCCTCTCTGCCACCAGCCACTCAGCCAGCAAGACAAAACCTGGAAATGTGCCAACAACCACCAGTTTGATGAGGCCAAAGAAGGGTATGTCAACCTCATGCCGGTTCATCACAAAAGCTCGAAAAATCCGGGTGATAACAAAGAAATGATGCAGGCACGCCGCGCATTTCTGGAAGCCGGTCATTATGATCCGCTGCGGGCTAAGGTGGTGGAAAAACTGGCGACCCTGCTACCGGAAGAGGCGGAGCAACTGCTGGATATTGGTTGTGGTGAGGGTTACTACACGTCCGGCTTTGCTGACGGTCTGACACAAAACCATACGCATTCTCCGTCACTGACAGTTCATGGCCTCGACATCTCGAAGGTAGCCGTGCGTTATGCAGCAAAACGCTACAAGCAATGCCACTTTTGCGTGGCTTCCAGCCACCGCCTGCCATTTGCCGATCAGTCGCTGGATGGGGTGATCCGCATTTATGCACCCTGCAAGCCGGAAGAGCTGAAACGAACCATCCGCCCGGCCGGTATTCTGGTCACGGTCACACCGGCCGCACGTCATTTGTACCAGCTCAAAGAGCTGATTTATAACGACGTCCGTCTGCATGATATGACACCGGAAACCCTTGACGGCTTCTCCCTGATTGACGATACCCAGCTCCATTACACCCTGACATTGAGCGGAGCAGAAGCAACGGCACTGATGCAAATGACACCGTTTGCCTGGAAAACCAGCGAAGCAGTCTGGCAACAACTGGCTGACAGTGAGACGTTTGACTGTGAAGCCGATTTTGCGATTCGGGTGTACCGCCGAAACGAAGATAACGCGCCAGAATGCCTGTCGAAGTCTCAGCCAGAAACCTAACCGTCAGTTGCTTCCCTTTGTCGCTGAACAGCCGCAATTTGCAACCACAATAAACGCCATCAATTGATAGTGGTTATCAATAACATTTGATAACCACTATCAACTCATCTAATATCTCACGCCAGATTTTCGGATTTCTCATACACTTAACCCTGTTAAGTGTTGCTAACCAGTGTGATTATTTCTCATGAAAAAATGGCTTTCACTTGGTCTGGCCGGACTGCTGGCCGGTTGTGCCGCTCAATCTGAGCCGGACACCGCCTTTACCCCAGCCCCGACCATGTACGACTTCACCATCCAGTCCCCGGATGGCTCCCCGATGACATTGTCAGCGCTGACATCGGCGTTGCGCGACGCCGATATTGTTCTGGTGGGGGAATGGCACGGCCACCCAGCATCGCATCTGATGCAAGCGCAATTAATGGCGGCCCTGTATAGCCAGAAGCCGAAACTGGCCCTGTCGATGGAGCAGTTCACCCGCGACAAACAAGCCGTGGTTGATCAATACCTGGCAGGCAAAATCGGCGAGAAAACCCTGATGAACGAGGGCAATGCCTGGCCCAACTACGAAAGTGATTATCGTCCGTTAGTGGAATTCGCCAAAACCCATCAGCTGGATGTGATCGCGGCGAATGCTCCGAAAAGCATCGTGCGCTGCATCGGCCAGCAAGGCCCCGCCTATCTCTCCCTGCTACCGGCAGAGGAACGCCAGTGGGTCGCACAGTCTCTGACCCTGAACGATGATGCCTACCGCCAAACCTTCAATGCCTCAATGCACCACGGCGATGAGGCCAAGACCAGCCGCCAGTTTGCCGCGCAAACCGCGTGGGATGACACAATGGCAGAAAGCATGGTGAACTACCTCACCCGCCATCCCGGCACCCAAATCATCCATACCGCTGGACGTTTCCATGTGGCCGAAGGGCTGGGCACCGCATCACGCATTCTGGCACGTAACCCGAATCTGAAGGTCATGATGGTCACGCCAGTCACTACGGAATCGCCACTGGCAGAAGGCGCGCCAGACTACACGTTCACGGTCATGCCTCTGCCGCCGGGTTACGTGGATGAGGTCAAAATGATGGCAGCGATGAAGACAATCCACAGCCGCAACCAGTCATTACAGTGCTATTCGCCTAATTCGCAATGAGGGGTTAACGCGTTATCTGTGGTCAATACGTTTCCTCAGTTCAATACGTTCTCATAAATTAATAATGGGTGAGTGCCTGTACTGAAAACGGTGTTCCTGAGCCATACCGGTTTGGTCCTTCAACCTGACGCCTCATCCTGACGTAACATACTGATTCCCCCTTCTGGTCTGAACGATTTCATTCGGCCAGAAGAGGGAGAATCCCACCAGAGAATGCGCCGGTAGCCTGGGTAGCCTGCCTTTTGCAGCCAATTATGCTGTATCTGTAATTAATGGTATGACGAAATATCCACCCGGTTAGCGCGGTGTATTGCCCTGTCATCCTCTAGCAGAAACACTGCTTTGGCGCACAATTCCTGTGCCACCAATAAAAATACCAAATAAGAATGCAAGGCTATTTTTAATACAATAAACCTTACACTAATATGGATACCCTCAGTATCACCATGTAATCCCCTGCCCAATCCACCACCTGCCAGCACGAACCACTATCACCATGTTGCAACATTGTTAAAATTCTTATGTTCTTTTATAGCCCGTTGCGCTAAAACTTTATGCCAAGAGGGATTCGCACCGGATGCGAATCGACCCCAGACAGCTGCGCAGTCAACCTCCGATTGCTGATTTAGCGCTGTCAGACCTCAGTACTATTACTACAGGGAGCGTGTTCAGATATGGTATTCAAGAGCAAACAACTACTTACTGCTGCCGCAGTGGCAGCGTCACTGGCACTGTCTTCACCGGCAGTCCTCGCTGATGTGGCCAAAGTCGCTGTCTCTCAGATTGTAGAGCACCCGGCATTGGATGCGGCCCGTAACGGTCTGCTTGATGGCCTGAAGCAAAAAGGCTACGTCGAAGGGGAAAACCTGGAGTTTACGTATCAGACTGCTCAAGGTAATCCGGCCATTGCCGTTCAGATCGCCAAACAGTTTGTTGGTGAAAATCCGGATGTTCTGGTCGGTATTGCAACACCAACGGCTCAGGCGCTGGCGGCGTCGACCCGCTCTATTCCTATCGTCTTTACTGCCGTAACCGACCCGGTCGGCGCGAAGCTGGTCAGCAACCCGGATAAACCCAACCGCAACGTGACTGGCCTGTCTGACCTGTCTCCGGTCGCCCAGCATATTGAGCTGATGCAGGAGCTGCTGCCTGGCATGAAGAGCGTGGGCGTGATCTTCAACCCGGGTGAAGCCAATGCCGTAGCACTGGTCGAACTGCTTCGTAACGCGGCAAAAGAACGTGGGCTGATGGTCGTAGAAGGCACGGCACTAAAGAGCGCCGATGTTCAGGCTGCCGCACAGATTGTTGCCGCTAAAGCTGACGTGATTTACGCGCCAACCGACAACACCGTCGCCAGTGCTATTGATGGTCTGGTCAATGCGGGTAACCAAAACAATACCCCGGTTATTGGGGCATCGACCACCTACATTGAGAGCGGTGCGCTGGCAGCACTGGGCTTTGACTACTACCAGGTAGGCATCCAGACCGCCGACTACGTTGACGCTATCCTTAAAGGTAAAAAAGTGTCTGAGTTACCGGTCAAAGTGGCGCGTGGCTCCGACTTAGCGCTAAACCAAAAAGCGGCAGACAAACTGGGCATCACCTTCCCGGCGTCAGTCCTGGAACGTGCGACGTCAGTTGCGAAATAAACCATTTTGCGTGACCGACGCAGTCCGGCACTGAGTGACCTTTCACCATGACATGACACAGCCGTGATATCACACGGCTGGTGTCCTGACCCATTCACCGTCAGGACAAGAGGCTAGGACACGTGGCAGCGCTCCCGGGCGCTGTCTGTCTCCCCTGCTATCTGACAGTGTTAGGTTTGCCGGCTTCGTTACACGCCATTCCCTGCAAGACAAAAGACAAGGAGAATTGGGATGTCTTTCTTTGCCTTTCTCGGCACCCTGGAAATCGGGCTGGTTTACGGCCTGGTGGCGCTCGGGGTCTACCTTACTTTCCGCGTATTGGATTTTCCGGATCTGACCGTGGATGGCAGTTTCCCTATGGGGGCCGCCGTTGCCGCAACTGCAATTGTGGCCGGTGTCAACCCTTGGGTTGCGACCCTGCTGGCTATTATGGCCGGTGGTCTGTGTGGCCTGGTGACGGCATTTCTCGCCGTGCGCTGCGGGATCCTCCATTTGCTGGCGAGTATCCTGACCATGATCGCCGCCTTTTCGATCAACATCCGTATCATGGGTCGCCCTAACATCGCGCTGCTGGGTGAAGATACCATTTTCACTCCGTTTGAAACGCTGGCGTTTGATGCCGGCATGGACGGTAGCGTATTCCGTCTTGTGGTTGTGCTGCTGCTGGTGATACTCAGTGGCTGGTTCATCACCCGCTTGCTAGCCAGTGATTTCGGTCTGGGTCTGCGCGCGACCGGGGTCAACAGCCGCATGGTGCGTGCTCAGGGCGGTAACACCGCACTGTACACCTACTTCGGTCTGGCACTGTCCAATGGCCTGGTGGGTTTCTCCGGTGCCCTGTTTGCCCAGACTAACAGCTTTGCTGACGTCACATCTGGGGTCGGCACCATTGTGGTTGGTCTGGCGGCGGTGATCCTGGGGCAAACCCTGATTCCGGGACGCAAAATCTGGGTCGCGGTTGTCGCCGTGATTCTGGGGTCAATCCTGTACCGTCTGGCGGTTGCCTTTGCCCTGAGTAGCGGCATGTTCGGCCTGCAGGCGTCGGATCTCAACCTGATCACGGCTCTGCTGGTAGCGGTTGCTCTTATCGCACCTCGCATGAAAACCCAGTTGAAACGTGGCGGAAAAAAGAAGTCTTCCGTCGCCGCTAAGAAAATGGCCTGAGTGGGATAAGGATGTACCATGATTGAGCTAAACGATATTCGCGTGACCTTCAATGAAGGCACCATTCTGGAAAATCAGGCCCTGAAAGGCGTCAACCTGACCGTCCCGGAAAAACAATTTGTGACGGTCATTGGCTCCAACGGTGCGGGCAAGTCAACCCTGCTGGGTGCCGTCAGCGGTGAAACCCCGATGGTTGGCGGTCAAGTGCTGATCAACAACATCGACGTAACCCGTCAGTCGGTGCATGAACGCGCCCAGTATGCCGCCCGGGTATTTCAGGACCCGCTGGCCGGGACCTGTGGGGCCCTGACCATCGAAGAAAACATGGCGCTAGCCTACAAGCGGGGCGGAAAGCGCAGCTGGAAGCTGGCTTTGTCCTCCAAGCGCCGTAAGTTGTTCCAGGAACGAATCAGCATTCTTGGGCTGGGTCTGGAAGATCGCCTCGGCGACAGCATCGGGCTGCTGTCCGGTGGCCAACGTCAGGCGGTCAGTCTGGTGATGGCCACACTGGCCGACAGTAAACTGCTGCTGCTCGACGAGCACACCGCTGCGCTGGATCCGCGCATGGCTGCTTTCGTCCTGGCGCTGACCAAAAAGGTGGTGGAAGAATTCGACCTCACCGTCATGATGGTCACCCACTCGATGAAAGATGCCCTGGCCTACGGCGATCGCACGGTGATGCTGCATCAGGGACAAATTGTTCTCGATGTGGAAGGTGAAGAGCGGGCCAATATGGACGTGAAACACCTGCTAGAAATGTTCAGCAAAGTGCGTGGGGAAGAGCTGGCCGACGACAGTTTGCTGCTGAGCTAAGAGCCCCAAAGCACTCGGTACGCACGCGGTATTCGCGACGGCGGCAGAATTAAAGTAAAATACTGACTGAGCCCGGCATGGTCCGGGCCTTTTATTTTAGGAATACGATGAAAAAGACATTTGCTTTAACTCACCCGAAGAAAGCGGTTCCACGTGTTGTAGAAGCCGTAAAGTATGAGATCAAAAAATACCTGAAGCGTGAGCGCAACAAACGCTTGCCGGAAGGCGTTGACTACTGGGATTTTGACTGCCGTTTCGGCCATACCGAGCAGGAAGCAAAGGTTATTCATGTCAAAGAAATCAACAAAAATCTGGACGAAGCCGAAGCTCTGGCTCTAACGTCTTGTTATGTTGAGATCCTGGCAAAACCAGGTGTTCGCAAGAAGAAAGTCGTTTCCGACCTTGACGAAACTGAAGAATAAGGCAGCCAGTACAGCGCCTGATTCATCAAAAGCTCGTCCAAAAAAAGTAGCCAAGCGGCTACTTTTTTTATTGGGCCTGTCTGTTTTATATGGCTCTCTCAGTGCCAACCCTGTCGGCACGTCAAAAACCGGCGCTCAAAACCAGCGTTCAAGGGCCCCTTTGTCGAGCTGCTTAAACGCGCGATCGAGCACCTGAGCCAGTTCGAGATAACGCGGCTGAGATTTAGGCGGCTGCAATGCATACCCCTCGCTGACAATTTTGTCGTAAATTTCGCGATACCAGCCAGCTAAAGAAGGCGGCAACACCGTCCGGCTGCGCTTACCCAGCCACCACAGCCCCTGCAATGGCATACTCAGAGCAAACAAAGCCACCGCAATGGCCTGCGGCAGGGCCTGATAGTTATTGAAGGCCATCTGACTCAACACACTCATTACCGCAACAGCCGGCATTACCCGCATCGCAAAACGGGTTGCCTTGATGTAACGCTGCTCCGGAAACAGGATGGCCAGCTCTTTGCGTATCGGCCAGACCGCCATGTAATCCTGACCATGGCGAAACGCCCGCCAGATAGAATTTTGTTGACTCATAAATCACCAAACTTCAAAAAAAACAGTAAAACTTAAACTGTACGGATAACAAACTTGATTCAAATTAAATTTTTCTAAAAATCTTTTTGTTATATTGCGTAACAATCGCTATCCTAGGCACGCCTACTTTTCATTGTTGCCTGTAATCTCTGTTCTGGCAACTAGAGGCACCCCCATGGATGGCCCCAGGAGCTGATTTACACGCTTCCTACATAATACGGACATAACTCGATTTTGACCCTGATGAGACCGACTATCGAAAAGTCGTCTATCCTATGGGTAATTTTTATACGGTTGAATATCAACTTTCAGACAGATTATAGGTAGTCACTCATGTCTAAGCTGGTTTTAGTACTTAACTGCGGTAGTTCTTCTCTAAAGTTCGCTGTTGTTGACGCGGTATCTGGTGAAGAGCACCTGACAGGTCTTGCAGAATGTCTGCACCTTCCTGAAGCTCGTATCAAGTGGAAACTTGACGGTAAGCACGAAGCACAACTGGGCGAAGGCGCTGCGCACGAAGAAGCGCTGGCATTCATGGTAGATACTATCCTTGCATCTAAGCCTGAACTAGCAGAAAACCTGAAAGCTATCGGTCACCGCGTAGTACACGGTGGCGAGAAGTTCACTCAGTCAGTATTGATCTGTGAAGACGTACTGAAAGGTATCGAAGAGTGTTCTACTCTGGCTCCGCTGCACAACCCAGCGCACATCATCGGTATCAAAGCGGCACAAAAATCTTTCCCAAGCCTGAAGAACGTAGCGGTATTTGACACTGCGTTCCACCAGACTATGCCAGAAGAATCGTACCTGTACGCACTGCCATACAACCTGTACAAAGAGCACGGTATCCGTCGTTACGGCATGCACGGTACATCTCACCTGTTCATCACTCGCGAAACTGCGAAACTGCTGAACAAGCCAGAAGAAGAACTGAACATCATCAACTGCCACCTGGGTAACGGTGCGTCTGTTTGTGCAATCAAGAACGGTAAGTCTGTAGATACATCTATGGGTCTGACTCCGCTTGAAGGTCTGGTAATGGGTACTCGTTGTGGTGACATCGACCCTGCAATCATCTTCCACCTGCACGACACACTGGGCTACTCTGTTGAGAAAATCAACACGATGCTGACTAAAGAGTCTGGCCTGCTGGGTCTGACTGAAGTGACTTCTGACTGCCGTTTTGTTGAAGACAACTACGGTCAGAAAGAAGAAGCAACGCGTGCAATGGACGTGTTCTGCCACCGTCTGGCGAAATACGTTGCTGGTTACACTGCAACTCTGGATGGCCGTCTGGACGCAATCACTTTCACCGGTGGTATCGGTGAAAACTCTGCACCAATCCGTGAGATGGTTCTGAACCGTCTGGCTATTCTGGGTGTAGAAGTAGACAGCGAAGCTAACCTGAAAGCTCGCTTCGGTGGTGAAGGTGTGATCACTACTGCAAACAGCCGTGTTCCTGCAATGGTTGTTTCTACTAACGAAGAACTTGTTATCGCTGAAGATACAGCTCGTCTGGCTGACATCTAATCCGCGACATGAGTCTGAAGACGGCTGGCCTGGGCCGGCCGTTTTCACATAACCAGTCTGCCCCGGCAACGTGCCACAGACTGAGTTATCCGCTTTTTGAGGTGCTGTCCAATACCGGTGATTCATCGTTATTGAACAGCACAGTTGTTTCCTGAATAGTTGAGGAATCTATAGTGTCCCGTACTATCATGCTTGTTCCGGTTGGCGCCGGAGTTGGTCTGACCAGCGTTAGCCTGGGTGTGCTTCGTGCCATGGAACGCAAAGGTGTTCGCGTTTCTTTCTTCAAGCCTATCGCGCAGCCTCGTCACGGCGGTGAGCAGCCAGATCTGACAACCACTATCATCACTGCAAACAGCGACATGAAAGTGGCTGAGCCGTTCTCAATGGCTAGCGCTGAAGAGCTGATCCGTAACGATCAGAGCGACGTGCTGCTGGAAGACATCGTTGCTCGTTTCAAAGAAGCGACTGCCGGTGCTGAAGTTACCCTGATCGAAGGTCTGGTTCCAACTCGCAAGCATCCGTTCGCGAACCAAATCAACTTCGAAATGGCAAAGACACTGGACGCGGAAATCGTGTTCGTTGTTGCACCAGGTACTGACAATCCTTCTCAGCTGAAAGAGCGTATCGAAGTTGCATGCTCTAACTTCGGCGGCATCAAGAACAAGCAAATCGCTGGTGTTATCGTTAACAAACTGAACGCACCGGTTGACGCTGAAGGCCGTACTCGTCCTGATCTGTCTGAAATTTTTGATGATGCAGAAGCAACTGTACCTTCTCACGTAGAAGTGATGCAGGTGTTCAACTCCAGCCCAATCCGCGTACTGGGTTGTGCGCCTTGGAGTGCTGAGCTGATCGCTACGCGTGCCACTGACATCGCGAAGCACCTGAACGCTGAAATCGTTAACCCGGGTGAAATCAAAACTCGCCGCATCAAGAGCATCACGTTCTGTGCACGCTCTATCCCGAACATGGTTGAGCACTTCCGCCCAGGCTCTCTGCTGGTAACTTCAGCAGACCGTCCTGACGTTATCGTGGCAGCGTGTCTGGCAGCGATGAACGGCGTGGAAATCGGTGCCCTGCTGCTGACTGGCGGCTATGAACTGCCTAAAGCTGTGATGGATCTGTGTAAGCGTGCATTTGACACTGGCCTGCCAGTGATGACAGCACAAGGTAACACTTGGCAGACATCTCTGAACCTGCAGAGCTTCAGCCTGGAAGTACCAGCAGACGACAAAGAGCGCGTTGAACTGATTAACGAATACATGGCTAGCCACATCGACGGCCAGTGGATTGAATCTCTGTCTGAAGGTTCAACTCGCGAGCGTCGCCTGAGCCCACCAGCATTCCGTTACCAGCTGACTGAATTTGCCCGTGCAGCGGCTAAGCGCGTTGTACTGCCTGAAGGTGACGAGCCACGTACCGTTAAAGCAGCAGCTATCTGTGCTGAACGCGGTATCGCGGAATGTGTGCTGCTGGGTAACCCGGCTGAAATCAAGCGTGTTGCAGAACAACAAGGCGTTGTTCTGGGTGCTGGCGTTGAAATCATCGACCCTGAAGTGGTACGTGAGCAATACGTAGCACGTCTGGTTGAGCTGCGTAAGAACAAAGGTATGACTGAAGTAGTTGCGCGTGAGCAACTGCAAGACACAGTGGTACTGGGTACTATGATGCTTGAGCGTGACGAAGTTGACGGTCTGGTATCTGGTGCGGTTCACACGACGGCAAACACTATCCGTCCACCGCTACAGCTGATCAAAACGGCACCGGGTGCATCTCTGGTGTCTTCTGTGTTCTTCATGCTACTGCCTGACCAGGTTCTGGTTTACGGTGACTGTGCGATCAACCCGGATCCAACGTCTGAGCAACTGGCGGAAATCGCTATCCAGTCTGCTGACTCTGCAAAAGCGTTCGGTATCGAGCCTCGCGTTGCAATGATCTCTTACTCTACAGGTACATCTGGTCAGGGTGCAGACGTTGAGAAAGTACGTGAAGCGACTCGCATCGCTCAGGAAAAACGTCCTGACCTGGTGATCGACGGTCCTCTGCAGTACGACGCAGCTATCATGGAAAACGTTGCCGCTTCTAAAGCTCCGAACTCTCCGGTTGCGGGTAAAGCGACAGTATTCGTATTCCCTGACCTGAATACAGGTAACACCACTTACAAAGCGGTACAGCGTTCTGCTGACCTGGTTTCTATCGGTCCAATGCTGCAAGGCATGCGTAAGCCTGTAAACGACCTGTCTCGTGGCGCACTGGTTGACGACATCGTCTACACCGTTGCACTGACAGCGATTCAGGCGAAACAAGCTGAAGATGCTAAAGCCTAATCACAGTACCTATCGGCCTACTGCCGGTTAGTCTGAATGATGAAACGCCCCTGCCAATGCCGGGGCGTTTTTTTATGCTACGGCACTCATCGGCACTATTTTCCACCACAAAACAACATCTATCTTTTTAGATTTGATCAGCCAGTAAACAGAAAAACCACATTACACGCTGCAACCATGAAAACCGCAAAAGTTTGCGATATTCCTCACTTTTACAATTCCTCCGCAGTGCGCCCGCCTCAATGCTAACCATCGCCCCAACCCCATGCCATAACTGAACAATAACCTTGGCCCACCCGGTTTCGACAGATGGAGGAAACATGAAGCTGGCTCAACTGAATATCGCCAAAGCCCGGTATCCGCTGGATTCCCTTGAACTCAAGGATTTTGTCGATAACTTGGATACCATTAATCGCCTTGCCGAACGCAGCGATGGCTTTATCTGGCGACTTAAAGATGATTCCGGTGATGCGACGTCCATTAAGGCATTCAGCGACCCCGATATGCTCGTCAATATGTCGGTCTGGGAATCCGTCGAGGCGCTCAAAGACTTCATGTTCCGGACACACCATCGGGATTTCATGCGGCGTAAGAGCGAATGGTTTTATCCTCTGGCCGAGGATACATATGTGTTGTGGTGGGTGCCGGACGGCTATATTCCGACAGTCGAGGAAGCCAAATCCCGCTTACTGTACTTACGCCAGCATGCCGACTCGCCGCATGCTTTTACCTTCAGGCGCCCCTTTCCGTGTCGCTAAGCCTGCCGGTTACAAAAAAAGCCGCTGGGGGTTTCCGCAGCGGCAAAGGTTAGACTCAATACAAGCAAGAGATATCTGACTCACAAAGGGTAAGTCAGCAATGTAGAACGCGGTTGTTTACCCGCAGCATCACGCCATCAGTTGTCGTGACCACGCAGGTAAATAATCCAGTAACCCATCCCAACAAAAACTCCCCCACCGATAATGTTACCGATGGTCACTGGGATCAGGTTATTAATGAAAAAGTTGCTGAACGTCAGATCGGCAAAGTCGGCCGGATTCATTCCGGTCATTTGCCAGAATTCAGGGCTGGCCAGATGCTTGATACCAATCGCCATCGGCACCTGAAACATGTTGGCAATGCAGTGCTCAAAACCAGATGAGACAAACATCGCCACCGGCAGGATCATAACCAGAATCTTATCAGTCAGCGTACGGCCGCTGAACGTCATCCAGACCGCGACGCACACCAGCACGTTACACATAACGCCCAGCGCAACGGCCTGCCAGAAATCATGATGCAGCTTATGCTGGGCAATATGCATGGCATTGATCCCCAGTTCGCCGTTTGCTGACATGTACTGCTTGGTCATCAGCATGATCACCACCAGCAGCAGAGCGCCAATCAGGTTGCCGACGTAAACGACCCCCCAGTTGAGCCACAGGCTTTTCCAGCTAATCTTACCGCTCGCCCTCGCGACCAGCGTCAGCACCGAGCTGGTAAACAGCTCTCCACCGGTGATCACAACCAGGATCAACCCCAGACTAAAAGCCAGCCCGCCCACGAACCGCGACATCCCCCACGGCATGTCACCGGCACCAGTGGTCACGACGGTATAAAAGACAAAGGCAATCCCGATATGCATCCCGGCCGTAATAGCCAGCAGAAGCGATTTCACAGGGTCTTTGGTTGCCTTGCCGACCCCGATTTCCGCAGCTCGTTCCGCCATCTGAGGCGGTAACAGCGCATCAAACTGATTTTGATACATGGTGATGAGCACCTGACACAATTTGTAACACATATAAAAAGGTGAGGCGCGATATTGAACCGAATGCATCGAAAGTTCAAGCACTCAGATCAACAAAAACTCGAAATATACGAACAGATATTTCGGATATCCCGAATCAACAGAAAATGTAAACATCCGGGAACAATTCCTTGACCAGATCCTCTCAAACCATCAATCTTGCAATCACACGCATAAATATTAAGCCACATTTAGTTTTGCCGATTCCGCTCTCCTGTCGGACTATGCCCCGCTGTCACCTGCGTGAGGCCGTAGTAGATTCCGATGGTAAAAGCCGCTAAGGTGAATGTTTTTGCAGGACGCAGGCGAAACCTTCCACGATGGATTTTCTGAGCTCAATGGGCCTTTTTATCGGCTCGCTTTTATCAAACACACTCGCTTCCCTGTCCGGCGGCGGGGCCGGACTCATACAATTTCCGCTGCTGATCTTTCTCGGGCTACCTTTTGCCATTGCACTGGCTACCCATAAAGTTGCCAGCGTGGCCCTGGGACTTGGAGCGGCCCTCAAACATGTGCGGGCCGGCACGCTCGACTGGACCTTAACGATTTATGTCATTCTGGCCGGGATGGTCGGGGTCATTGCCGGTGCCAACCTGATCCTGTTTATCCCGGGCAGAGTGGCAGAAGCGCTGCTTGGCGTGCTCATTCTCGGGCTGGGGATCTACTCGCTGACTAAATCATCTCTCGGGCAGGACACCCAGCCACGCCACCGGGATCTGGCTGGCATGGTGATCGGCGGCATCGGACTGGCGGCGATTGGGGTGTTGAATGGCTCCTTGACTGCGGGCACAGGGCTATTTGTCACCCTGTTTCTGATCCGTTGGTTCGGTTTTGATTACAAGCAGGCCGTCGCCCTGACACTGGTCAGTGTCGGATTGTTCTGGAATGGAATCGGGGCGGTTACCATGTATGTGGCAGGGGCCGAGATATACTGGCCGTGGATTCCGGTTCTACTGGCCGGCTCGCTGCTGGGAGGGTATCTGGGAGCTCATCTGGCAACCCAGAAAAGTAACCGGCTGATCAAACGATGCTTTGAGGTACTGACGTTCCTGATTGGCTTCAAGTTGCTACTGGGGATGTAAGGCAGCGCAATCTGAAGCGGGTTAAATGAAAGGTGCGGTATGATTAGCACTAATTGGAACAATGCTATTTGAAACGGCACTGTTTGAAACGGTTCCCTGCAAAGCGGCATCTTCTCATCTTCTGAGAGACACGGTTTGAGGGGCGCTGTCTAAGCAGATATATCGCGCCACAAACAGGTTTAAGCCAACTTGCAAGGATTATCCAAAAACAAACAGGCAGCCTGAGCAGCCTGTTTCCGTTTTTCGCATCACCCCAGCAAGTACCACCTTCGCAAGCATCATTTTCACTACACTGACCTTCTTCACAACACGGAGCTTCTTCACAAGAATGGCCTTCGCCATTGCGGCGAACTGTGCGCGACAACGCAAGACAACGCAAGACAACGCAAGACAGTACATTAGGCTAGTTCGGTTTAGGGAGTGACGAACTTAACGCAGCTCGACTTGGCAAATCACCTCGCCTTCGAACGTTACCACTTTCAGCGTGTTATCTTCCAGCAGGCCGTAACTGGCCTGATGCTCACCACGAGGAATGGTGATGGAGCCAGGGTTGAAGAGATACAGCGCCCCGCGTTGCTCCGCAACCGGCAAATGGGTATGCCCGGATACAATCACATCGCCGTCGCGCAGACGCGGATGCTTGTCGCCGTTGTATAGGTGGCCGTGGGTCAGAAACAGCCGACGGCCATTTGGCAATAACACCAGGTTGTAATCGGCCATCATCGGGAAATCCAGCAGCATTTGATCAACGTCGCTGTCGCAATTGCCGCGAACAGCCGTAATACGCTCTGCGTACTGGTTCAGCATCTCAGCCACTTCGGTCGGGGCATAACCCGCTGGCAACGGGTTACGTGGGCCGTGGTTCAGTACATCCCCCAGCAAAATAAAATGCTCGGCACCGCTTTGTTCAAAAGCAGTCAGGGCACGACGCATGCTGTCAGCACAGCCGTGAATATCGGAGGCAAAAAAGAGTTTCATGCCATGTATCTTCTTTTTTGGAACAGGTAGCCAGATCCTACACCTTGCCACCCGGGAATGCCATGACTCACCACCAAGCCACGCCAGTCATGTCACGGCGGCTACTCTTCCCGCAGCATGCCGTTCAGAACAATATTGTTATAACTGACCATACCGCGGATTTCGCCGTCTTCGATCACCGGGGCCCGGCTGATGCCAAACCGTTCGAACAAGCGGGCACAATAGCGCACATCCATATCGGCACTGACCGACAGCGCCGGTTTGGTCATGATCTCATACACATTCGTGCGCTCCGGTGAGCGATCCAACGCCAGCACTTTTTTGGCGATGTCATTCATCAGCACAATGCCGTATTCATCATCTTCATGCCGCTTATCGACAATCAGCGCTTTGATTTGCCGGCGCTTGGCAATCCTGATGGCTTCTGCCACGGTGGTCAGCCCTTCAACCATGGCATAAGTGTTCATCATGACATCCCTTACCCGTACGACCTTGTCATTACTCATAGTTTTTCCTCCACCACTTTGGTCAACGTCCGCACCTGGTGGGCAACCCCTACGGCATCTTCCACATCCAGCTGAACGGCGATCCCCTGTCCCGATTCGGTATCAAAATCGCCCGCCTCTTCGATTGTCTCCAGTATGGTACGCGCCAGATGCTCCTCCACCACAAACAGGATCACATCCCGCTGTACATCCAACCCCAGTCCCAGAAAGGTTTTCTTCTGGAACAGCCCTTCACCACGGGCATTGTTAATCACCGTCGCGCCGGTTGCTCCCGCCTTTCGGGCGGCATCCAGCACGGCGTCCGTTTTCGTGTCTTCCACGAAGGCAATCAACAGCTTAAAGCGCATCTTTTTGTCTCCTTGCAGAGTGCCATTGCGACAACTGGGCATAGCCCATCACGGTAATCATTGGAAATAAGCTGGCAAACGCGATCAGCCCAAACCCGTCCAGCATCGGGTTGCGCCCCGGAACGGTCGATGCCAGTCCCAGCCCCAGCGCCGTCACTATCGGCACTGTCACGGTCGATGTTGTGACGCCGCCGGAATCATAAGCCAGCGGCACAATCGCTTTCGGGGCAAAGTGCGTCTGGATCACGACCACTACGTACCCGGTCAGGATGTAATAATGCAGCGGATCACCTGCGACAATCCGGTAACTGCCCAACGAAATCCCCAGCGACACCCCCAATGCCACGGCCACTCGCAAACCGGTCACGCTGATGGTGTCCCCCGAGACCTGATTGGCTTTAATCGCAACGGCAATCAGGGATGGCTCCGCGATTGTGGTACTAAAGCCGATGGCAGCGGCAAACAGGTACACCCAGTAGTAATCCTGCCAATGGACAGTCGCGGGCACACTCTCCCCGGCACCAAACAGAAAATCCAGAGCCGTGAGTTGCCGGGCCATCGATTCCCCGAGCGGAAACAACGCCAGCTCCAATCCCATGAGAAACAGCGACAGCCCCAGAATCACATACACAAAACCCAGCCCCACCCGCGGCCAGTTCGCGACCGGTCGCCGCAATACCGCCAGCTGAAAACCAAAAATAATAATGCCAATCGGGAGTACATCCCGCAGGGTGGATAGCAGCGTTTCAAAGAAGTGGATGCTCAGGGCTGTGGTTTCCGTCATGACTTTCTTCGGCTCCCGTTAGTGCACCCACATGCCATAGGCCATGACAAAAATCATCGGGGTCAGCGAAGCGAAGGCAATCAGGCCAAACCCGTCAACCATCGGGTTGCGTCCCTTGATGGACGAAGCCAACCCGACCCCGAGCGCGGTCACCAGCGGCACGGTAATCGTCGACGTCGTGACTCCGCCGGAGTCATAGGCCACTCCGACAATGCTGGGCGGGGCAAACCAGGTCATGATCATCACCAGAATGTACCCGCCGATAATCACCCTATGAATCGGCCAGCCTTTAAGGATACGGATCACCCCCAGCATGATGGCAAGACCCACAGACACCGCCACTGTCAGCCTCAGTCCGGTTGCGTAATCTTCCCGGGCCTGTGCACCATCCTGTAAGATTCCGGCCTCAGAGGCCACATTAGCCGCTTCCGAGGCTACTGCCGTCAGTGCCGGTTCAGCGATCGTGGTGCCGAATCCCAGACAAAATGAAAACACCATCAGCCACACCAGGCTACCTTTGCTCGCAAAGGCTCTGGCCATCGATTCACCAATCGGGAACAGCCCCATTTCGAGTCCCAGCACGAACAGCGTCAGACCGATGACCACAAATCCCAACCCAAGCAAAATTGAGCCAAGGTGCGGCAATGGCTGCTGTAACACGACGAGCTGAAAAAACGCAACCACCAGAACTATCGGCATCAGATCTCGCAAACTGGCAAGCAGGGACTTCATTAACACCCACAATGCTGACATTCCCCCTCCCTGAACCAACCGCCCGCGGTCACCGATCTTTCTGGCGTTAAACATAGCCATACAAAAAACACTGCTATCAATTAACAGTAATCCGCCGGTTACAAATTGACACAACTTTTTTGCCGTCACGAGAACTGACCCACATTCCTGATGTGGAGAACGAACGGTGACAGATAGTGTCGCAAGCTATTGGTTTGGATATACTTGTAGAGGACAGTCTATGGGCGAGGTTTGAGAGGATGCCATGAAGATATTCATTACCGGCGGAACCGGGTTTATTGGCTCGGCACTGATTAGTGAACTGCGCGATTGCCGCATTACGGTTTTAAGCCGCGACCCCGCCCGAGCCAGTGAACAATTGGGTAGCCATGTTCAGGCGATCGGCGATTTGGATCAACTGGCATCCTTCGACGGTTATGATGCCGTCATCAACCTGGCCGGCGAACCCATCATCAATAAACGCTGGACACCCCGACAAAAAGCACTGATCTGTGAAAGCCGCTGGCAAATCACCCGGCAACTGGTCGCAAAAATACAGGCCAGTGCGCAGCCACCTCATACTTTTATCAGCGGTTCCGCCGTGGGCATTTACGGCGATCAGCACGATACCGTCATTGACGAACATTTTGACATCCCGGCTCACGTTGCAGCCGACGATTTTGCCCACCACGTGTGTCAGCAATGGGAAAACATCGCCCGTGAAGCCGAAAGTGATGCCACAAGGGTTTGCTTGCTCAGAACCGGGATCGTTCTGGCCAAACACGGCGGTGCACTGGCCAAAATGCTGCCGCCATACCGACTCGGACTCGGCGGGCCGATTGGCGATGGTAAGCAGTATTTTCCGTGGATTCACCTGGATGATATGGTGCGCGCCATTACATTTCTGCTCCACACTCAGGATGCCCAGGGACCGTTTAACATGACCGCGCCGGATCCGATACCCAATAAGGTCTTCAGCCGCACGTTAGCCCGTACCCTGCACCGGCCGCATTTCCTGTTTACCCCGGCGTTTGCCCTTAAACTGGCCTTGGGTGAATCGGCATCACTCCTGCTGGAAGGGCAACGCGCGATTCCGATGAAGCTGACCACTTTGGGATTTGAATTTCACCACCGACACTTATCGCAGGCATTGACCGATTTACTGAGCCACTGACTTGTTCGGATTTCGATCCAAATCTGTCCTGCTACAACGGCATGTCGCGCGTTTTCGCCGCTGAGAAAGCAAGACCAAGGGACATAAACAGATACCTCCCACGCCCGACCGGAAATTATCTCCTGTTCGGGCGTGTTCATTCAAAGCCATGGCATATCAGCCCGTAACTTCTTGCGCCTGTTCAGGCGGCCTTGCTGCACTGCTTATGCTTTTGTTTCTGCTTACGCATTGGATAATATAAGCCATTGGCAGCTAGCTTCGTACCGGCTCCAACAAATCCCGCAGCATACTGCGGATAATCACGACCACCAGCAGCAATGACAACACAGGCACGACCAGCCAGATCACCGGATGCCCCTGCACCGGCAGCTCGAATCCCCACTTGACCAGAGCGGCTACAACCACTTCCGCGGCTGCCGCAGCCAGCACGCCGGCCAGCAATGCCATAATGCCAAACTCCCCCCATACCGTTGCGGCAATCCGTTTTTTACTGGCACCGAGGGTCCGGTACAGCCGAATTTCCTGGCGCCGCTGCGCCATACTCAGCCGTAACAGGGTCAGAACCAGCAGCAAACCGCTGATCACCCCCAGCGCCGCCAGCACCGACAGCGACAGGGAAATTTGCTGCATGATGCCCTGAATCCGGGTCGCCATGGTCCGCAGGTCAAGCAAGGTGACGGTCGGGAAATCCCGTCCTAACCGGTTGACCAACGCACTCTGCCCGTCCTCAACCCGGTAACTGACCAGCCAGGTCGCAGGCAGAGTCTCCATCACATCCGGGGCAAAGATGAAGAAAAAGTTTGGCCGCATATTGCGCCACTCCACTTCGCGGATACTGGACACGTTGGCCGTGAACGGCTGGCTGTTAACGGAAAACGTCAGGGTATCCCCGAGCACAATGCCCAGCCGCTCTGCAATACCCGACTCCACCGATACACTGCCCGGTTCGCCCCAGCGTCCTTCCATCAGCGTATTATGAACCGGCATGGCTTTACGCCAGGTAAAATTCAGTTCACGCCGCAGGGCATCGTCTTGCTCTTCACGCTCTCCGGCCAGCAAATCCTCGCCGTTGCGATGGGTCAGACGTCCCCGAATCACCGGGTAAATGTCCGAGCGAATCACCCCTTCGGCATCCAGAGTGGATAAGTACTCTTCACGCTGCTCGGGACTGATATTGAGAGCAAACACATTGGGCGCATCCAGCGGTAACGTCTGTTGCCAGTCAGCCAGCAAATCGGACCGCAGCAGCCAGATAACCGTCAGCAGCATCAGCGAGCTGGTCAATGCCGCCAGCTGCGCACCGGTTGCCATCCGGCTGCGGCTGATCCGGCTCAGGGCGAGCGTCATTGCCGGCCCCCATTGCCCGCGCTTGAGCAACAGCACCAGTGCGACACCAAGCCCGGCCAGCACGGCTAAGACCACCAGCAACCCGGCCAGGGTCATCCAGACCAAAGTGTTCTGGCCAAACCAAAGCAGTGCCGCCGCCAATGGCAGAACCAGCAGCCAGTATCCCCGCTTTTGTACCGGCCAGTCCACCTGCTGCTGAATCACCGAAATCGCCGGAGCGTCAACCAGTCGTATCAAGGCGATCCCCATTCCGGGCAGTGCCACCAACCCCGCCACCAACAAGCTGACCACTCCCGGCGTCCAGCCCATGTCCGGCAAAGGATCCGGCAAAATATCGTGCAGCGGCACCCGCAGCAGATACTCCAACAGCCAACCCAGAGTAATCCCGGCGGTTGCAGCAACTGCAAACAACATGGCCAATTGACGTGCCAGCCAGCGCCACAGCCAGCGCTTGCTGGCGCCGAGACTTTTCATCATGGCTACCGTTTCAGTGCGGGTCGAAACATAATGCAGGCAGGTCAGCACCAGCGTAGCGGCCGCCATCAGGATCACCAGAATCAACGTCAGAGACAGGTACTGACGGGCTTTGTCCAGCATATCGCCGGTACGGCCCTGAGTCGTCTCACTGATCCAGCGTTGATCCGGTGTCAGCGTCACGGCTTGCTGTAAGGCGGCCAGCTGATTGTCAGCGCCGTTGAAATAAGCACGGTAACTGACCCGGCTGCCAGGTTGTATGGCACCGGTGCGAGCCAGATCATCGGCATGGATCATCACCGCCGGCATCTGGCTGAAAGGATTAAACGACAGCTCCGGCTCCTGAACTATAGTGCCGCTGACCACCAGCTCAGCATCACCAATTGCCAGGCTGTCACCGGGTTTCACATTCAGCAGCCCGAACAGGCGCTCATCCAGCCACAGCTCGCCGGGTAACACCTGGTGATGCATCCCGGTCGGCGTTTTCAGGCTGAGCTCTCCCCTGAGCGGAAAATTTCCTTCAACACTTTTGACACTCACCAGCTGCATAGCAGAATCACTGAACGCCATGGTGCCAAACCGGGTCTGGCGGGAAATAACCAGCCCCTGACGCTGAGCCTGAGCAATCAGATCCGGCGAAATCGGGTTGGATGCCCTGAGCACCAAATCGGCTGCGATCATCGAGCGCCCTTGAGCCACCATCACTTTTTCCACCCGCACCACCAGTGCAGCCAGCGCAAAGACACAGGCAATGATGAGGGTCAGCGCAACAGCGACCGGCCACAACTGCCCCTGCCACAATTCCCGCCAGGTCCATTTCAGCATCAGAGAGTGGTTGGCAGATGCCGTGATCACTCGGGTGTCACTCATATCGGTCATGCCACCACCTTGCCATTTTCCAGTGTCAGGGTTCGGTCGCAGCGATCCGCCAGATACGGGTCATGGGTGACCAGAATCAGCGTTGTACCGTGATCCCGGTTAAGGGCAAATAGCAGCTCAATCACCGTCGCGGCCGTGTGTTGGTCAAGATTCCCGGTCGGTTCATCAGCAAACAATACTTTGGGCGAGGTCATAAACGCCCTGGCAAGGGCCACCCGCTGTTGCTCACCGCCGGAAAGCTGGCTGGGAAGGTGCGTTTCACGGCCGCTGAGGCCAACCTGATTCAGCAATTCGCGAGCCCGGGATTCGTCCGAAACCTCCCCTTTGATGATTGCAGGCAGCATCACATTCTCCAGCGCCGACAGTGAGGGAATAAGAAGAAAACTCTGAAAAACAAAGCCAACCGATTCACTGCGCAAGGCTGCACGGGCTTCGTCATCCATCTGGCTCAGAGCATTTCCCAGTAACTCAATGTCTCCGTGGGTCGGCAAGTCCAGTCCTGCCAGTAATGTCATCAGGGTGGATTTACCCGCCCCGGAGACGCCGACCAACGCGATCGCCTCCCCCTGCTCGACCTCGAGAGAAACATCCTGCAGAATGGTCAGAGACGACGATGCCGTCGTTACCTGCTTGGACACTGAGACAGCCTTTATCACGGATGTAGACATGTTACGATTCCTTTCAGTTATCTTATTGTTACTCTTAGCGCCCCTGAGCCTGGCCAGTACTCTGGTTGTGGTGGGCGACAGCCTCAGCGCCGGCTACCGGATGTCAGCCGAACAAAGCTGGCCGAACTTACTGGCCGATGAGCTGGACAAAAAAGGCCGCCGTCTTGACGTCGTCAATGCCAGTATTTCCGGCGATACGACCGGGAACGGCCTAGCCCGGCTACCGGCTTTGCTGACACGCCATAAGCCCGCCTATGTGATCATTGAGCTGGGTGCCAACGATGGCCTGCGCGGTTTTCCTCCTTCAACTATACGCAATAACCTTGCAGAGATGATCACCCAAATCGAAGCCAGCGGGGCAAAGCCGTTGTTAATGCAGATTTATGTCCCGCCTAATTACGGCAAACGCTACAGTCAGCAGTTTGCGATGTTGTATCAGGACATCAGTAAAGAATATGAGGTGCCGCTGCTGCCCTTTTTTCTGGAACACATCATCCTGAAACCAGACTGGATGATGGAGGACGGGCTGCATCCGACCGCCGCCGCCCAACCCTGGATCGCCGAGTTTATGGCGCAGGAAGTCGCGCCGCACCTGTAAATCAGAGTGCGGCTTTGCCAGTAAGTTTCACCTTTCAGACCTAACGGAATAATCATGACCATCAGTATTTTAATAACCGGGTGCAGTAGCGGCATTGGCTATCACTGCGCCCATGCCCTGCATCGCGCAGGTTATCAGGTAGTGGCCAGCTGCCGTCGCCGGGAAGATGTCGAGCGTCTGAAACAGGAGGGACTACAGTGTGTCCAACTTGATATGGACAGCGAAACGTCAATTGAACAAGGTTTGGCCGAAACGCTGGCGATTACAGAAGGGCGACTGGATGTGCTGTTTAACAATGCCGCCTATGGCCAGCCCGGCGCCCTGGAAGATCTCCCGACCGATGCCCTGCGCCAGCAGTTCTCAACCAACCTGTTTGGCTGGCACCACCTGACTCGGGCTGTTATTCCGGTCATGCTCCGTCAGGGAAGCGGAAAAATCGTGCAGAACAGCTCAGTACTGGGCCTAGTCGCGATGAAATACCGCGGTGCCTACAATGCCAGTAAGTTTGCATTAGAGGGCTACACCGATACCCTACGTCTTGAACTTGACGATACCCCCGTGCATGTCAGCCTGATTGAGCCCGGTCCTATTGAAAGCCAGTTCCGGGCCAACGCCAAAGCCAAGTTTGAACAACACATCGACATGACTGCTTCCCGCCACCATCGCACCTATCAACAAACGCTGGAACGGCTGGGCAAATCCTCACCGTCGAACCGCTTCACTCTGGGGGCAGAAGCCGTGCTTAAACCCTTGCAAGCCATCATCGACAGTGACACCCCCAAGGCCCGCTATTTCGTCACACAGCCGACCTATCTGTTCGGTTTTCTGCGGCGAGTATTGCCCAGTCGTTGGCTCGACAACCTGCTGAAAAAAAGTGCCTAACCAAGCGCTTTAATGCCCGGGCAGCCCAGAATTGCAATTGAGTGAATATTCATTCACACAATATCGTGACATCGCTGCACAAAATGGCAGCGATTTTATAAAGTTAAGCATTAAAAACACCGGATTAAACAAAATAAGGGTACCAACCACATCAAAAACAGACAAAATGTAATATTAGTGTCACAGAATACAGATATTCTGTTCCGGTAAGTTAAAGGAAGTGCCCCTTAGTACCAATGACTTACCAAGAACTTTTGTCTGTAGTGCGTTTTGAACAATAAAAGGTGTGGTTATGACATTGCGCCAAATTAATTTTCTCTGTGTCTGTGTGACACTCGCTCTGCTGTTGACCTTTTCCTGAAAAGTGGAGAGCCTGGCTCTCCACTTTTCGGTTTGTGTGTTTTCTCTTCCGCCACGTGATCTTCCGCTCTCTTTCCCTTGAAATTCTGACGTCACTCCCCCATAACATATTCAATACAGCGCGTTAGCTGAATAGTGTTCAGCACTGCGCATCGCCATTTTCCCCAGGGAGTGAAAAGAACCCATGTATGACCCACAAGTATCTATCGAATTGAACGAGCAGAACCTTCACCAGGTTATTGAGCAATCGATGCAGACGCCGGTTATAATCAGCTTCTGGGCATCCTCTATGCCGGAAACGGCTGAAGTAAACCACCTCCTGGAACGCATTGTGGCGTCTTATCAGGGACAAGTCGTGCTGGCGACCCTGAACTGCGAGGCCCAACCTATGGTGGCCGGTCAGTTTGGCGTGCGCAGCCTGCCAACCGTCGCCCTGTTCAAAAACGGTCAGCCGGTAGATGGAGCGGCCGGTCCGCAAACGGAGCAAAGCCTGCGTGAGATGCTGAGCAAACACCTGCCGAGTCAGGAAGAGCTGGCACTGAAAAACGCCCTGGCACAGGTAGATGAAAAACAATACAACGAAGCGTTACCGGTTCTGCGCGAACTGGCGGCGAAATTTGAGCAGAACAGTGTGATCAATCTGGCAATGGCCGAGTGTCTGCTCGAGACGTCTCAGTTTGATGAGGCTGAATTGTTGCTGGCGACCATCCCGATGCAGGATCAGGATGCTAAATTCAAAGGCCTGATTGCCAAGCTGGAGCTGCATAAACAAGCCAGTGACTCCCCGGAAATTCGCCTGTTGGAAGAAAAATTGACAGCCGAGCCTGAGAATCAGGAGATTGCGTTCGAACTGGCCGTTCAGTACAGCCAGGTTGATCGTACCGAAGAGGCGTTGGAATTATTGCTTAAACTGCTGCGTAAAAACATCAACTTTGCCGACGGCGCGGCCAAGAAAACCATGATGGATATTCTTACGGCTCTGGGTCAGGGGAACGCCATTGCCAGCAAGTACCGCCGTCAGCTGTACGCCCTGCTTTACTAAGCGGCTGAACAGGTCAGACGAAAGCCGAGACTGACATCTCCTGAAGGCTGACTGAAGCCCTTTACCAAAGACAGTTCTAACCTGAGCCGGTCGCTTTGCCAAGCCCGGCTATTGGTTATTGTCCCTTAAAGCGATATCTTTATTTTCCTGATGTTTGTTTCTTGTTTGCTAGCCGTCGCAACGACTCAGACCATCAATAATCGGGCATCGTGCGCCCTCATCGCCCGGACACTGTTTGGTTAATGCTTCCAGGGTTTGTTTCATTTCCAACAACTCCCGGATTTTTCCATCAATTTCCAGCAGCTTCTGCTCTGCTTTGGCTTTGACATCCGCACTGCGACGATGGGGATCGCGGGAAAACTCCAGTAACTCGCGGCTTTCTTCCAGCGTAAACCCGACCAGCCGCGAGCGACGGATCAGCAGTAACTCATCCAGATGCCGACGACTGTACTGGCGATAGCCATTTTCAGCCCGCAGCGGAGGCGATATCACCCCTTTGTCTTCATAAAATCGAATGGTTTTGGTGGTCAGCCCCGTACGCTGAGCAACTTCACTGATGTTCATCATTCTGCCTTACAGTTAATGGAAGGTTTTATTCAGTATGCCTCTTCACTGTGACAGTTCGCAAGTCGTAATGTCAGTGTCACCATACCAGCAAAAACTGTCTCTACACCGCAGAAAAACGCCTCAAGCACCCATGATGAAAATTCTTTATCACGCTTCCTTGACCTTCCACTTGATGGAAGCTTTATCATTACTTGTAATGGATAAACGCATTGACTCAAGTAATGCGCGTGTTGTGATAAACGCATTGCTTTAACCTGACAAGCAAGGCTATATGATGGCTGAATTAACTCTTCCCCTAAAAAAAGTCCGGTGTATGAACTGTGCCGGCAAAATTAAAACGGCGCTGACCGAGTTACCCGGCGTGGAATCTGTTGATGTTGATACCCAACAGGCGTTGGTCAGAGGTTCGATGAAAGAGGCTGACGTTGTCGAGGCGATTACTCAACTCGGGTACGAAGTCGATTATGACACTGGCCGGGAAATTGTCCTGCCACTGGCCGGTCTGTCGTGCGGAAAATGCGTCAGCAAAGTCAAGACGGCCCTGGATGCGCATCCTCAGGTGAGCAATGCCGACGTGACCAAGACGTCCCTCAAAGCCACCACCCGTTTGGCAGAAAACGAATTAATTGCACTGATCGAATCGCTTGGTTATCAGGTGCCACGGTCAGAAAATGGCTCTTCCGATGCTGCCCCCGCCACTCTCTCCTTGGCTCTCAGCGGGCTTAGCTGTGGTAAATGTGTCGCGAAAGTTGAAAAAGCACTGGCAGAGCAGCCTGAGATCAGCCAGTTTTCCGTCACCAAAACTTTGGCTACCGTTACCACCACACTGGATACACCAGCGGTGATCTCACTAATAACAGCCTTGGGCTACCAGGCTGTGCCGGATGACTCGGTTTTGCCTGCTGTCATTCCTCAAAATCCGGTTGCTGATGCGGCGAAAGCGGCGGCACCTGAACACTCACAGCCCGTCACTGCCCCCATGGCTCAGCCGTCAGAGCAACAAAAACCTCCAACAGCTCAACCAACAGCCCAGCAATACACGCTGTCCGGCATGACCTGTGCCAGCTGTGTTGCCTCGGTAGAAAAAGCCATTCTGAGCGTTCCCGGCGTCACTCAGGCATCGGTCAACCTAGCTGAGAGGACGGCGCAGGTCACTGGCTCGGCGGACAGTGAACAGATCATCGAAGCCGTGACCCAAGCCGGCTACGGCGCCGAATTATCAGAAGATGAAGCAACCCGCCGCCAGCGCCAGCAGGCTCAGAACGAACAGCTGTACCGCACCCACCTGCGCAATGCCTTTCTTGCCCTGGCTGTTGGTATTCCCATGATGGGATGGGGGCTACTGGGTGGCAGTATGATGATCGCCTCAGCCTCTGAGCAACTGGCCTGGGGAGCCATTGGCTTACTGACCCTTGCTCTGCTGGTCACCACTGGTCGCCATTTCTATGTTAATGCCTGGAAGGCGTTTCGCCATCACCGTGCCACCATGGACACTCTGGTCGCCTTAGGTACTGGAGCAGCCTGGCTGTATTCAATGTTTGTTGTACTGGTGCCGGACTTACTGCCAGATCAGGCACGTCACGTGTATTTTGAAGCCTCTGCCATGATCCTCGGTTTGATTACTCTGGGACATGCCCTTGAAGCCCGTGCCCGCAGCCGCACTTCAAAAGCGCTGGAACAGCTGATGGATCTCCAACCCCAGACCGCTGTGATTGTTGAGCAAGGTGAAGAGCGGGAAGTGCCGCTGGCGCAAGTACAACAAGGGATGCTGCTGCGCCTCTACCCGGGGGCCCGAATTCCTGTAGACGGGACAATCACGCAAGGCGAAAGCTACATTGATGAATCCATGCTGACCGGTGAGCCGCTGCCCGCACACAAACGCGAAGGGGACACTCTGCATGCCGGCACGATTAACCAAAATGGTACCCTGCTGTTCCGGGCCGAAAAAATCGGCCGGGACACCATGCTGGCACGCATTATCGACTTGGTCCGTCAGGCCCAAAGCAGTAAACCGGCGCTGGCAAGGCTGGCTGATACCATTTCGTCGATCTTTGTACCATCGGTAATGATCATCGCGGTTATCACGGCCATGGTGTGGTACTACTTTGGCCCAGAGCCGTCGTCCATTTATATGCTGGTTACGGCCACCACAGTGTTAATTATTGCTTGTCCATGTGCACTGGGGCTGGCAACTCCGATGTCGGTCACCGTCGGGGTTGGACGAGCTGCGGAATACGGCGTGCTCATCCGCAATGCTGAAGCGCTGCAAATGGCCGCCGAAGTCGACACTGTCGTGCTGGATAAAACCGGCACCCTGACCGAAGGAAAACCCCAACTGGTGGAATGCCTGACTTTCAACGGCTACACCAGAGAGACCCTGCTATCGCTGGCAGCATCGTTAGAGCAAGGCTCCGAGCACCCACTGGCGAAGGCTATTCTGGATGCCGCCAAAGCAGACTCCCTACCTCTGCAGCCCCATGGCCACTTTGCAGCCAAACCCGGCTTTGGCGTGGAAGGGGATGTGGCCGGACAGAATTTGCTGCTGGGTAATCAAAAGCTTTTGCAACAACATCAGGTCGATTTCGTGGCAGGCATTAACGATGCCGAACGAATCAGCCAGCAAGGTATCACTCCGATCTTTGTGGCTGTCGGGAATCAGTTAGCAGGATTACTCGGTATCAGCGATCCGCTCCGCCATGACTCCGTCGAGGCGATCAAGCGCCTGCAGGCCATGGGGCTTGAGGTCATCATGCTAACCGGGGATATCAAATCGACAGCACAGGCGATTGCCGCTCAGGCAGGGATCACCACAGTGATCGCGGGCGTATTGCCGGATGGTAAATCCAGCCAGATTCAAGCGCTTCAGGCTGAAGGGAAAAAAGTGGCCATGGTGGGTGACGGCATCAATGATGCTCCGGCCCTCGCCCAGTCAGAAGTCGGGATTGCCATGGGTAGCGGCAGTGATGTAGCGATTGAAAGTGCCCAGCTGACACTGGTTCGTCATTCTCTGCACGGCGTTGCCGATGCGTTGCAGCTGTCTCGTGCCACCCTAAAAAACATGAAGCAAAACTTGTTTGGTGCCTTTATTTACAACACCTTGGGCATTCCTGTTGCTGCCGGTATTTTGTTCCCGTTTACCGGCGCTTTGCTCAGCCCGGTGATCGCCGGTGCCGCGATGGCGCTGTCTTCCATCACGGTGGTCAGTAACGCCAACCGACTGCGATTATTCACTCCGGACGGTCGTCCTCGTACTACCTCAGACAATAAGGAGCAACACAAATGATCGCTCTCATCGGTATACTAACCATTGCTTTTATTATCTGGTGGTTCTGGCTCCATCCTGATCGCCAATAACGTCCCTTCAGGCCCTGTCCGGCTTCCACTGCCGAACAGGGCTATTTACTTTCCTGAACCCCGTTTTTCTCTGAGTAAGCTCTCGTCTAGCGAGCCTCTTCGTTAGCTGTTATAACTGTGTTATCCGCCTTTTCCTCAGGATTGCTATGTTTAAGTCGTTACTTTCTAAACTCTTATTGCTTGTGCCTGTTTTCAGTAGCTGGAGCCATGCTGAACCTCTGGTCTGGATGGCACAGGATAGCCAACGCCAGTTTATCCTGCTAGGTTCCATCCATGCCGGGCACCCGTCTCTGTACCCGCTGCCACAAGCTTTCCTGAACCACTGGCGCAGTGCCAACGCCCTGGTTGTCGAAGCCAACATTCTGGCTCCCAATCAGGCCCGGATTAACCCCGCAATTCCTCTGACTGAAAGCCTGCTCTCAACCGAAGAAAAAACGGCCTTGCTCGACACAGCCCGCAAAGCTGGATTGAAAGTGACGCCACTGCTGAAATCCCCTCCCTGGCTGGCTGCCATTCAGCTGCAAATGAAAATGGCGGACAACGCAGGATTAAGTCCGGCTCACGGTATCGACATGACGTTGTTACGTCGGGCAGAAAAAGACCAACTCCCCATCAAAGAACTGGAAAGCGTTCAGCAGCAAATCACTCTGATGGAACAGCTGGATGACCACGGCAAAGATCTGTTAATGGCAACCGTAGGGGAATGGGAGCAACTGGAAAGCCAATTGCAATGCATGATTTCGGCTTGGCAGGCGGGGGATCTGGCTCAGCTGCAACGCATTTTTGACGACAGCCATTACTCAGCCAAAACGGATGAGTTGCTGATCTATGCTCGTAATCGAGACTGGGCGAATCAGATGGCATCGGAGTACTACCCGCCGGGCAAATACCTGGTCGTGGTCGGTGCCATGCATTTACTCGGCCCTCAGGGACTCCCGGCCCTTCTGAGTCATCAGGGGTTTACCCTTGAGCCGCTGACTCAAAGTGCCAAGGCCATCTGTCCTTCCACACAAAAATACACGTCATAACCCGAAAGACACGTTTAGCACATTTATCTCTGCACGCTGTAACGTTATGACCTAAACACTGAAACGAAAAAAGCCTGCTCTATGAGCAGGCTTTCAAATAAGTGGTCGGTGAAGAGGGATTCGAACCCCCGACCCTCTGGTCCCAAACCAGATGCGCTACCAAACTGCGCTATTCACCGACATGTCGCAGCACGTCATAAAACCTGCCACTTAAAAAGTGGTCGGTGAAGAGGCCAATTCAAGGTATTGGAAAACCCCCGACCCTCTGGTCCGCTATTCCTAAAATCAGGATGCGTCACCAAACTGCGCTATTCACCGACATTGTCGCGGCACGTCATAAAACCTGCCACTTGAAAAGTGGTCGGTGAAGAGGGATTCGAACCCCCGACCCTCTGGTCCCAAACCAGATGCGCTACCAAACTGCGCTATTCACCGACATTGTCGCGGCACGTTATAAAACCTACCACTTAAAAGTGGTCGGTGAAGAGGGATTCGAACCCCCGACCCTCTGGTCCCAAACCAGATGCGCTACCAAACTGCGCTATTCACCGACATTGTCGCGGCACGTCGTAAACCTGCCACTTGAAAAGTGGTCGATGAAAAGGCCAATTCAAGGTCTTGGGAAACCCCCGACCCGCTGGTCCGCTATTCCTAAAATCAGGATGCGTCACCAAACTGCGCTATTCACCGACATTGTCGCGGCACGTCATAAACCTGCCACTTGAAAAGTGGTCGGTGAAGAGGGATTCGAACCCCCGACCCTCTGGTCCCAAACCAGATGCGCTACCAAACTGCGCTATTCACCGACATTGTCGCGGCACGTCATAAAACCTGCCACTTGAAAAGTGGTCGGTGAAGAGGGATTCGAACCCCCGACCCTCTGGTCCCAAACCAGATGCGCTACCAAACTGCGCTATTCACCGACATTGTCGCGGCACGTCATAAACCTGCCACTTAAAAAGTGGTCGGTGAAGAAGCCAATTCAAGGTCTTGGAAAACCCCCGACCCTCTGGTCCGCTATTCCTAAAATCAGGATGCGTCACCAAACTGCGCTATTCACCGACATAGTAAAAAGCCTTGTAAACTCTTTACTTGCCAACAGCTCTTGTGCTGCTGAGGTGGCTTATATTACTCAGGCCAAGAAATTACGCAAGAGGGAAACCGTAAATTTTATCCGTTTCCCTGTTTAATTGCTTATTGATTTAGCAATTGCGCCGAAAAAGTGATCAGACACGCAGAGGCAGCTACAAGAGTGAAACATGTAAAACACCATTGATCCAGATCATCATAACAACCCTGTTGCATTAGTATCTTACAACCACTATCCCACGACCAAAAAGGAATGACTATGGATTTCTGGTTAGAGCTTTTATTTGGTAATGCAGTCGGTCTTTCATCAATGATTGTCATTTTCGGCGCCTTGGGATTAATGTTGTTTTACGGCGGTTACTTTGTTTACAAAGTCTTGACTGCACCATCTCCTCACTAGAGCCATTTGCAAAGTCTTTTGCTTGCGCCAGGGTCAGACGGTCGGTGATGACCCTGGATTTCTTTTCCCCGCTATACCCGCCGCTCGAAATTGGTATACTCAGGCCATGAGTCTCCAATCTTGAAACACCATGTCAGAGAATAATGAATTTGATCTCTTTCGGGAGATGATGGCCGACGTTGCCCCGCTGGCGCAGGACAAAGTTCAGGTCACACAAAAGCACCAGGTATCGGAGGCCCAACTCGCCCGACGACTGGCCGCGCAAACCCTATCCGATAGTGACCCTGAATACCTTTCCCTAGATTATGCCAAAATGCTCAAACCTGATGATATGGTCGAGTTTAAGCGTTCCGGCGTTCAGGACGGCGTTTTTCGTAAACTTCGTTTAGGAAAGTACGATCTTCAGGCGCGTCTGGATTTACACCGGAAATCGTTGAAAGAAGCCCGCGAGGAAGTATTGAATTTCCTGCGTCAGTGCCAGCGGATGGACATTCGCACAGTCATCATTGTTCATGGCAAAGGGGAAAAGTCGAATCCACCGGCCATGATGAAGAGCTTTGTTGCCACCTGGCTCGAACAAATCACGGATGTGATGTGTTTTCACTCAGCGCTCCGCCAGCATGGCGGCAATGGTGCCTTATACGTGATGCTGAAAAAAAGCCCGGAGCGTAAGCTGGAAAACCGCGAGCGACATAGCAAGCGCCAAGGTTAATCCGTATTTCTTGTGCATATTGCGAAAAACAAAAGGAGCCTGTGGCTCCTTTTTTAATACATTGGGTATTCCCCGGGTTGTTTCTCAGGCCTGAACAACCACCCGCATAGCCAGCAGAATCAATACAACCCCTGACAGACGGTCAATGAGCTGCGCTTTCATGCGAAGTTTATCCAGCACCCGAGGGTTAGACAGCACAAATGCAATCAGGGTGTACCACAATCCGTCCACCAGCAGTGGTGTGGCCACTATTATCGCCCGGCTGGACAATTCTGTCCCGATGGCCACAAACTGGCTGAACAGAGCCAAGAAAAACAGAGCCAGCTTCGGATTCAGCAGAGAAATCATGGCTCCATCGCGCGCCGCTACCAGCAAACTGCTCGGCTCACCGGCAGCCAGCTTCGCCGCCACGCCACCTTTTGAACGCAGTGCGTTAAAACCGAGATACGCAAGATACGCGGCTCCCGCATATGTCATCACCTGAAACAGGGTCGGTGATTGCTTCAGTACCACAGCCAAACCCAACAAGGTCAACAACGCATAGATGCCGACACCTGCAGCGTGTGCCCAAGATGTTACCACGCCGTGTAAGCGGCCGCCTGCCAGACTGTGCTGAGCCACCACAGCCAGACTCGGGCCCGGGGACATGGCACCAAGCATGCAAATCATTAATAGTGAAAGCCAGATACTGAATGTCATAAGATTCTCCTTGTATTGCCAAAAATGTAGCAACGCCAAGGTATTCTGTGAAATCAAAAGAAATCATTAAGGTTATGATTTCAAATCATAGTGCTGTTTTGCTCACTGTCTCCGGCTACCCTGGCCAGGTATCCAGGTGAAAAACCGGCTTGAAAAAACAGACTTAACCCTTGTGGATGACTGAATGCTTGCGTTAATACACGCGAGGCTGAATGGAATACATCGAGCTTTGCATCACTGCCATTACCTGCTCACGGAACCAGCGATGCGCTGGGTCGGCGTCATAGCGAGGATGCCATAACAGCCAGTACCGATGCTCGGGGGTGGTTAATGGTAACGGGCAGTAGGTAATATCAAATAAGGCCTGCATATTCATGGCAATGTGCTCAGGCAGCACCAGCAACATATCTGTCCGACTGACGGTCTGAAAAGCGGAACTGAAGAAAGGAACGGAAAATTTGACGGTACGCTGCAAACCCAGCGCGGACAGTTCCCGCTCGACAAAGCTGTCCTTGTCACCTCCGGCTGAGACACGCATGTGCGGATAACGCACAAGGTCATCGAGTGTCAGCCGAGGAGCCAACGCTAGCGGATGGCCTCTGCGCAGCACACACACCGGAAAATCGGCACCGATCTGGGCCCCGCACAATCCGTCTGGTATGGCAGGTAACATCGTCGAAACCAAATGAATATCAAGTTCTCCCAGCCGGGAGATCTGTTCCGGAGACCAAAGCCGGTAGCTGAGGTTCAGCCGTGGTGCCTGACGCTGAACCCGCTCAACAATATCCGGCAGAATATACTGAGCAACATAGTCGGAAGATGCCATGATCATCGGCCCTTGCCACTGCTCAGGATCAAAACTCGGAGCCGCCAGCAATGCCTCACAACCTTCCAGAATCGCATCCACCTGCAGCTTAAGCTGCAATCCTCTCGGCGTGGGTAACAGCCGGTTCCCTTCACGAATTAACAGCGGATCAGCAAACAGCTCACGCAGTTGGTTAAGTTGGCGGCTGACCGCTGACTGAGTCAGGCACAGCCGCTCAGCGCTGCGACTGACATGGCACTCTTCCATCAGGACCTGCAGCGTACGCAACAAATTCAGGTTGATCTGGCTTAGCAATGGCTGGCTCTCCGTTTTTACTGGCCGTGTTTGCTCTTCAGCTGATCAATCTTTGCCCAAGGGGGCAAATTGGCCGCCGGTCAGGCTCAGCAGATCCGTCGGTGCGAGCTCAATTTCCAGTCCGCGACGTCCGGCACTGACACAAATAGAGTCAAATGCCTGGGCTGATGCATCAAGAAACGTCGGTAAGCGTTTCTTTTGGCCCAACGGGCTGATCCCACCTACAATGTAACCAGTTGTTTTTTCTGCTATCTGTGGATTTGCCATTTCGACTTTTTTACAGCCCGCCGCTTTTGCTGCCGCTTTCAGATCCAGCATCCCGGATACCGGCACAATCGCGACCGCCAGTTTTTTCTGATCGCCATTCAGGGCAAACAGCAACGTTTTGAAGACACGATCAGGATCCTGCCCCAAGACCTCGGCAGCTTCGAGCCCGAAATTGGTATTCGCCGGATCATGATCGTACTGATGAATGGTGTGAGGAATTTTATTCTTCTTGGCCAGATTAATTGCTGGGGTCATAAACTTTTAGCTCCGTCACAAAAGCCCCACTATAGCCCAACCGGAGCACAGACAAAACTGCCGCCCATAAAAAAGCCCCAGCTATCGCCGGGGCTTCGGATGATTCAGGCAAACTTACAGGTAAACCACTTCACCTTTTGGCGCGAACGAATTCACGTCGATTGGGCTGTGGTTTTCCAGGAACTCTTTCAGAACTTCGGCATCCACAAAACCAGTGTTCACATAGCCCGGATGATCGGCCAGTTTCGGATAACCATCACCGCCAGCAGCGTTAAAGCTTGGAACCGTAAAGCGGTAGGTTTGCTTCATGTCCAGCGGCTTGCCACCAATCGACACTTTGCTCACATTACCATTCTGTACCGTCATAGAGATACCGTAGAATTGTGCGTAAGCACCAGAGTCTACCGGCTTGGTTGCGACGGCATTCAGGTAGTCCATCACTTCTGCACCGCTCATATCGGTATAAGTCACGATATTGCCAAACGGCTGCACTTTCAGCACATCTTTGTAAGTGATATCACCAGAAGCAATAGAGTCACGCACGCCGCCGGAGTTCATCACGGCAAAGTCGGCTTTGGCACGCTGCATATGCGATGCCGCAATCAGGCGACCCAGGTTCGTCTGCTCAAAACGCACCACATTACGGTCACCTTCCAGCTTACCGTTTGACTGAGCGATCTTCACATTCAGTTTTTCCTGACCACGCTCCTGATAAGGTTGCAGGAAGGCTTTCACTGATGGGTCATGCGCGATTTCATTTTGAATGAACACACGGTTTGAGCTGCCGTCAGCCAACTGCACTTTCTTTTTCAGGTTAACCGGGATCAGATCGTAGCTCACCATCTGCAATTCGCCGTTGCGGAATTCAAAATCTGCACGACCTACATATTTACCCCACTCGTGCGCCTGCACAATCCAGGTACCGTTCTGCTGATCCGGCTTACAGACGTCGCCAGGCTTGAACTGCTTGTTGTACATGTTCGAGCCTTCCATGCACACGGGTTCCTGAGAGTGACCGCCGACGATCATGTCCAGTTCGCCTTCAGGCAGAAAGCGCGCCAGTGCCACATCCCCCGGTGCATTGACGCCCCGGTTACCGTTTTCGTAGTGGCCCATGTGCGTCGCAGCAATAATCACATCCGGGTTTTCCGTCTTTTTCAGCTCTGCAATCAGCTTTTGGGCTTCTTCTTTCGGATCGCGGAAATCGATGCCGCCAATGTATTCTGGGTTACCGATCTTCGCCGTATCTTCGGTCGTTAAGCCAATAACCGCAATTTTGATGCCCTGCCGCTCAAAAATCTGGTATGGCTGGAACATACGCTTGCCGGTTGTTTTGTCATAAATGTTGGCAGACAGCATTGGGAACTCAGCCCACTCTTCCTGCTGACGCAGCACATTAATCGGGTTATCAAACTCGTGGTTCCCCAGCGCCATTGCGTCATAGCCCAGCATATTCATGCCTTTAAAATCCGGCTCGGCATTTTGCAGATCTGACTCCGGCACCCCGGTGTTGATATCACCACCGGACAGCAGCAAGCTTGTTCCGCCCTCAGCGGCCACGTCAGCACGTAGCTGATCCAGCAGCGTCTTACGCGCCGCCATGCCGTACTCACCGTTTTGGTTGTGCCAGAAACGGCCATGGTGGTCATTGGTATGAAGGATGGTCAGCTTGTATGTCTGGTCGGCCTGCCAACCCTGCGCTGTATCAGTCTGGCCGGCACAGCCTGCCAGCGTGGCAAGAATCACAGCAGACAATGCTGTCTTGGCAAAGAAATGTTGCTTCATGAGGGCATCCCTTATCCTAATTGTGTTCTGGTTTATCACCGCACTTGTGGCGCTACCTCCCCTTTCCGGTGGTTCTGGACGCTCTGGCGCCAGTCACGCAGACAAACGAAAGCACAGGCATCAAAAAAGCCTGCAAAATGAGGAGAAACAGGGAGATAACGAGCGTCAGTTTAAAATAATTAATGAATCTTGTTGTATAGATTTCATCAATATGTTGACCAGATCACTATACCACTCATTCCATTTTGAAATATTGAGAGAGCAAGCATAAAAAAGCCTCCACGACGGGAGGCTTGAGTCATTTCTGTCTTTTTCTGCGTACTTACGCTATCGCATGAAGGCCTGTAGCAATCACTTATGCAACAGCCAGGTTGCGTGACTGGTGGCGAAGGAATACCGCCACAACAGCCGCCAGAGCCAGGAAGAAACAGTAGTAAGAGTGACTGACCACTTCCAGCGGTGACAAACCAAACACCGAGCCCAGCAACAGAGCCTGTGCACCATATGGCAGGATACCCTGCACCACACAAGAGAAGATATCCAGCAGGCTGGCCGAACGACGGGCCGTCACACCATTTTCTTCCGCCAGTTCACGCGCAACACCGCCAGACACAATGATGGCAACGGTGTTATTGGCCGTACACACATTGGTCATACTGACCAGACCGGCAATCCCCAGCTCACTGGCACGCAGGTTTTCCCCCTGAGTATGCTGCTTACTGAACACCCGGATAATCTTGCTGACCAGCTGAGTCAGGAAAGCAAGGCCTCCTTGCTGGCGCATCAGTTCACCCATACCGCCAATCATCATCGACAGCAGGAAAATTTCCTGCATATTACCAAAGCCGCTGTAGATATCCTGACCGAACGTGGCCAGTTGGTACTCAGGCAGTGAAACCAGACCGATACCGCCCGCCAGCACAATGCCCAGGCTCAGCACCACAAACACATTCACGCCGGACACAGCCAGCACCAGAATCGTGACGTAAGGCAACACCTTCAGCCATTCCACTTCCGAGGTTGCCGGTAACTCACTTGGGGTGCTGCTCAGCAGGAACAGAACGATCGCCGCCAACGCCGCAGGCAGGGCAATACGGATATTCTCACGGAACTTGTCTTTCATCTGACAGCCCTGAGAGCGAGTCGCCGCAATCGTGGTATCTGAAATGATCGACAGGTTGTCACCGAACATGGCGCCGCTGAGTACCACACCCGCGGTCAGGGCAATATCCATTCCCGACGCCTGCGCAATCCCCAGCGCAACCGGAGCCACCGCTGCAATGGTGCCCATGGACGTTCCCATCGCTGTCGCGATGAAAGCAGAAATCACAAAAATGCCCGGCAGAATCAGGCTGGCCGGCAGCATAGAAAGTCCGAGGTTAACCGTCGCATCCACCCCACCCGTTGCTTTCGCGACTGCCGCAAAGGCACCGGCAAGCAGGTAGATCATACACATTGCCATAATATCGCCATGGCCTACCCCACGCAGGAATTGTTCAATCGCTTTATTGAGATTTTCCTTACTCAGCAGGATCGCAACGACGATAGCTGGTAACGCGGCTACTGGAGCCGGTAACTGGTAAAAGGCAAAGTCCACACCTTGCAGAGTCAAATAAGTCCCCACACCAATAAATAGCGCAAGGAATATTCCCAGAGGGAGTAGCGGCAGTGCCGAGGGCGTCGGCTCCGTCGAAGTATGTTGTGTTGTATTTGGCATGATGACTACAGGACATCTTTTCTAAAAATTTTGCCTAGCCTAAGGCTTCACTCTGGCAGTGTCAACTTCTAGACGTCTAAACATCCAGAAAAAGACTGTTGTGCAGAATATCACGGCAAGATTGTATTCACGCCGCGCAATACCTCCTGTTTCATAGTAATGAGAGATAGCTGATGGGTAAGGTGAAACTTTTCACCGTCGCTCGCATTTATTTTTTGTGAGCCCTTCAACCGTTTTAACAACGGCACTTAATACCCAAAGAAGGTGGTCGCTATTAAATCATGCAGTGCGTTCAAATCACGGCCATGACACACGAAAAATGGTCAACTTATTGACACCAAAAGACAACATCGCCAATAAAAAGTCATTCTTTTTCACGGTTTTATAAAATTTTTTAATACATGTCACTTTTTCGTGCAACATGTAATAAACCGCTATAAAATCCGCCACGCATCACTCATCCTGACCCGTTGAGAACATTAAAAATGTCACTATCCTTAAAACAAAAGCTCATTGGAGCCAGTCTGTCAGCTGTCGTTGTTATGGCAACAGCACTGACCTGGCTCGCCGCAGACCAACTTTTTGAACAAACCCGAAACGGAATTTATTCCCGCGCCGACAGTCTGGCCAGTGCCGCCCGTGACGGCATTGCTAACTGGGTTAATATCCGCCGTGATATTGCCAGCGCATTTAATGATTACAGTGAAGAAGCTGACGTCGTCCCTTACCTGCAACAGGCCCGCAAAGCCGGTGGGTTTGACGACATCTTCTTTGGTACCCCTGCTGGTGCCATGTACCGTTCACATCCGGAACGTAACCGCGCAGATTATGACCCTCGCACCCGTCCCTGGTACCGTGATGCTCAAGCGGCTGGCAAGCAGCTCATCACCACCGCATACCGCGATGCCATCACCAACGCCCTGCTGGTTACCATTGCAGAACCTGTAATGAAGCGAGGTTCAATGGTCGGTGTGGTCGGCGCAGACGTTCTGATTGATCAACTGATCAACGACGTGATCAACCTGGATGTGGGCACCAACGCCTACGCAATGCTGATCAATCAGCAGGACAACACGTTTCTTGCCCATCCGAATGAATCTCTGATCCTACAGCCAATCAACCGCTTCACGAATCAGTTGACCATGGAGTCGATCAAAGCGGCCACCCGCAGCGGCGAAATCCAGTCAGCCATCATTGATGGTAAAGAGAAGCTATTCTACTTCAGCCAAGTTCCGGATACTGACTGGATTCTGGGCCTGGAAATGGATCGTGCGACAGAAGAAGCCGCACACACGGCACTGCTGCGCCAGCTGATTATTACCTCCATCGTAATCACTCTGATTGTGGTAGGGGCAGTCGCAGCACTGGTCGGTTACCTGTTCCGGGATCTGGCCCGCGTGTCTGACGCACTGGCTGAAATTGCAACTGGCGAAGGTGACCTGACTCAGCGTCTGGAGCCACGCAGCGATGATGAAGTCGGCCAGCTGGCACATAACTTCAACCGTTTCGTCGGCAACATGCACAGCATGGTTTCGACCCTGAATGACGTTTCCAATGCCCTGACCCAGCAGGCGCATGTCACCGCCTCGCAGGCGGAAGAGCGCAGCACCCGCATCCAGCATCAGCAGGATGAGATCAATATGGTTGCCACTGCGATTAACGAAATGGCGGCGGCAACACAGGAGATTGCCGGTAATGCCGACAACACTGCTCGCACTGCGGGTGAAACTGTGCAGGTTTCTGAGCATGGTGCCGCGCAGGTCGGCCAAAGCCAACACTCTATCACCAGCCTGGCGACGGAAGTGGACACGGCGACGGGTGTGATTGGCGAACTGAACACGCACGCTCAGAGCATCAACACCATTTTGTCGACCATTCAGGACATTGCAGAGCAAACAAACCTGCTGGCACTTAATGCGGCCATTGAAGCGGCCCGTGCCGGTGAGCAGGGACGTGGTTTTGCTGTCGTTGCAGACGAAGTGCGAGTTCTGAGCCAGCGCACCCACGCCTCTACGCAGGAAATCCAGCAGATGATTGAAACCCTGCAGCAGACCACAGGGCGTGCGGTAGGCATTATGGAAGACAGTCGTCGTCTGGCAGAAACCAGTGTGGATGATGCCAATGCCGCGTCAGCCAGCCTGTCGCAAATCAACTCGGCAGTGACCAATATCAGTGACATGGCCACCCAAATCGCATCGGCGGCAGAAGAGCAGTCTTCTGTAACCGCTGAGATCACCCGTAATACCGAAGGGATCCGCGATGTGTCCAATGAACTGGCCGTGGAAGCTGACGAAGCCGCGAAACAAGCAGCCGAGCTGTCGGAGCTATCCCACCAACTGCATCAGGAAATCAGCCGCTTTAAGCTGTAACTTCTGCCGTCAGCTGACAGACAGCAGCAACGAACAACGGACAAACCGCCTTCTCGAAGGCGGTTTTTTTATCTTTTGCCGGGCAAGAAACATCCCCATGCATACCGTCAGCCTCTGTTCCTTTTACCGTATTTCGAATACCCCTGCAGAATGCATCACCTGCACTGAAGGTTTATTCCTCCGCGCCGGTTTTACCCCCGAAGCTATGGCCTATTGGGTTGTTCCTGTGTTGCGCCCTTATCATCTGCTCACTTGTAAACGGCGAAAGGCTTTACTTCAGTATTAAGAATTCAAGTAATAAAAACTCACGCGAGCCCCTCGCCTGATCTTCTCCCCGCACCGCAACCCACAGACATTCGGGGGTGCTGAGTGCTGAGTACTGAGTACTGAGTACTGAGTACTGAGTACTGAGTACTGAGTAGAAATGATAAAAAAGGCCTGCCTACCGGCAAGCCTTTTTCGTTTATCGCAGTCAGTAGCGCCAGGTTAGATCATGCTGAACAGCAGACCGGTAACCGCCAGTGCCCCCATCAGCATAATAAAGTAAGTGCTGGCATTGCCGCGGTAGCGCTTCAGTGACTCAACCTTGAATACCGCAATCATTGGCATCAGGAACAGAATCATCGCGATAACCGGGCCAGACAGCGCTTCCATCATACCCAGAATGCTCGGGTTCATGATTGATGCGCCCCAGATAGCCAGGAACATAAAGACGATGCCGACTTTGTCGATAGTCCCTGCCGACCATGACAGCTGCTTTTGCATCATGCCATTCAGGCTTTCACGTGCCCCCAGGAAGTGACCCAGGAAAGAAGAGGTGATCGCGATAAAGGCAATGATTGGACCCAGAGCAACAATGAACGGGCTATCGTTCACATTAGCCAGATATGACAGTACCGACACGTTTTGCATTTTCGCTTCTGTCAGTTGCTCTGGCGTCAGGCTCAGTACACATGAGAAGACAAAGAAAAGCACAAACGAAATCAGCATTACCGAGGTACGTTTCAGGATCTGCTCCGATTTAGGCTGCGCCTGATCACCGTACTGACGGCGCTGAGCGTGGGTGAAGCTCGAAATCGCGGCCGCGTGGCTAAAGGCAAACACGGTCACCGGGATAGCTAACCACAGGGTATGCGTAAACTGGCCCAAATCGACATCCATTGCCATGTGCGGCATCTGCCAGTTCGGGATCAGATACAGAGACAAGCCAGCCAGAATTGCAGCCAGCGGGTAAACGATCAGCTCGAACGAACGCAGCATCACTTTCTCACCGGCCATCATGATCGAAATCATGCCAAACACCAGTACGCCAGACAGCAGCACACGGTTAGGGCTTTCCCAGCCCATCTGGTTGACCACGAAACTGTCTACTGTGTTAGTCAGACCCACGCCGTAAATCAAAAGAATCGGGAAAATGGACAGGAAATACAGCATTGAAATCATTCGTCCTGCACTTTTACCGAAGTGCTCTTCTACCACATCGGTAAAATCTGCATCGCGACGAGATGATGAAAGTACGAAACGCGCCAAGCCACGGTGAGCCAGAAACGTCATCGGACCGGCCAGAACAGCCATAATAATCAGTGACCAGAAACCACCGATACCAATATTAATTGGCAGGAACAGAATTCCCGCTCCAACAGCCGTACCAAACAAGCTCAACATCCAGCTTGTATCGTGTTTCGTCCAACGGCTTACTTGTTGCTCAGAAATCGCTTCCTGCGTAATTTGAGATATAGACACGCAACCACCTATCCATTCAGCATATTAATCGGCTGTGAGTATGCATATCCAGTATGAAATTCTCAAAGCAACAAGCTAACACATATCACTTAAAAAACCATTAACAAATAGATTTTCATGTCGATTTAAATGAATTTCATAAGAATAAAACTCCAATAAAACCAACTATAACAGAGTTAAAGTACGAAATTTTACACTTTTTAATTTTTACAATAAATCCTGCCTAGTGCAAAGTTATCAAACAAAATGCACATTATGCTTCACATTGATCTAAATCAATGGCATAGCAGATTTCACTACAAACAGACAAAAAAATACCCCTGACGGTAACCGCAGGGGTATTTTATATGGTATAGCCACTCGACTTATTGGATGTCGATAGGCTCAAAGCTCTTGATCATGTCATCCAGCTGTTTTGCCTGAGACAGGAAGGCTTCCAACTTATCCAGAGGGAAGGCAGACGGGCCATCACAGCGCGCCTGATCAGGATTCGGGTGTGCTTCCATAAACAGACCGGCAATTCTTGTCGCCAGACCAGAAAACGCCAGATCAATAGTCTGATCACGGCGACCACCGGACGCGGCTCCCAAAGGATCGCGACATTGCAGAGCATGAGTCACGTCAAAGATGATTGGGCTGCCCTTGGATGCTTTTTTCATTACGCCAAAGCCCAGCATGTCCACAATCAGGTTATCGTATCCGTGCAGTACCCCACGCTCACACAGGATGATCTGCTCATTGCCGCACTCTGCGAATTTTTCCACGATGTTGCCAACTTGACCCGGGCTCATGAACTGAGGTTTCTTCACGTTAATTACCGCGCCGGTTTTCGCCATCGCTTCCACCAGGTCTGTCTGACGGGCCAGAAAAGCAGGCAACTGGATCACATCAACCACGTCGGCAACAGGCTGCGCCTGGTACTGCTCATGAATATCCGTGATGATTTTAACGCCGAAGGTATCCTTCAGTTCCTGGAAAATCTTCAGGCCTTCTTCCATGCCCGGACCACGGTAAGAGTGAACGGATGAACGGTTCGCTTTATCAAACGAGGCTTTGAAGACGTAAGGAATACCCAGTTTGTCCGTCACTTCAACGTACTTTTCACAGATTCGCATCGCTAAATCGCGTGATTCCAGTACGTTCATACCACCAAACAGGACAAATGGCTTGTCATTAGCGACATCAATATCGCCAACGCGAACAACTTTCTGTTCCATCATCATCTCTCTTTTTTCTCTTCGCCCACCCTGCTCAGTGCAGAGTCAACGGCTCTTTGTGGAGTTCTGCCACTTGCAGCTTCAGCAGCTCTGCTGCCGGATCTTCAGGGCATTGCTCAATAAAATATTCATAATCCATGGCCGCAGCATGACTGCATTCCAGCTGCTGATAAATATAGCCGCGATCACGGATTTCATGGGGATCACCCGGCCGGAAGGCGTCCAGCACCACATCACTGCAACGCAAGGCTTCGGTAAACAGTCCTTCACGCAGCAACGCGCTTTTCATAACGGTCAGCCAGCGGGCCAGAATATCAATGGTCTCAGCGGTATTGAAATACTCACTGCGCAGCTCGCTGAACGGGCCGCGATGCCCCTTCAGCCAGGCTCCCATCACTCGCTTGCTGAGGTATTCACCGTCAAACGGATTAATAAACTGCGGTTCCGCGTCATACCACTCAACTTTCAGGACAAACTGGGTCGGAAATCCGACGCCGCGTACCGGCAGTTCCAGCTTATCCGCCAGATACAGGAAAATCGCGCCCAGACTGACCGGGATCCCTTTCCGGCGCTCCAGCACCTTATCCAGAAAGACGTTATCGGAAGAAAAATACTGCTCGTGATCGCCTCGGAATCCCCACTCGCGGTAAAACAGGCGAATGAGTCCATCAAGGCGCAGCGAGGCATTCGGTTCATCCAGTAGTGCCTCTTCAGCCTCTTGAGCCAGCCGATCCAGTTGCACTTTTACCCAACCAGCAGGAAAGGAAGGATCCACCGCCGCCGTCACTTCAATGGCCCCTTCAACCAGAGGCATGTGTGCTAATTCTTGTTCGGTATAATGAAACATGGTTATCCCAGCAATGAAGTTTTGGTCATTGCCAATTGCGCAGCCGCCACTACCCAGCCCAACGCACCAAGGAAGGCGAATGTCTTGAATACTTTGTTACGACCTACTTTGAGGGTAAAGACACCCAAAGCAATATAGGCCAACACGCAGGTCAGTTTCTGCGTCAACCACTCGCCACCCGGGGCAAACGGCATAAAACCGGTGATAAAAATCAGGCCCACACCGGTTAACAACAGCACAGTGTCCACCACATGCGGGGTAATTTTGAGGAATTTCTTCTGGTTCAGCGGGGAGTCGGCCATCATCAGGCCGTAACGTACCACAAACAGCAGCACGCTCAGGGCAATCGCCAACATGTGAAGGTGTTTTACAGCAGTGTACATTATTCTTCTCTCTCTATCCTTGCCAGCAACCCAGAGTAACACGATCCAGGCCGGCATAATCTTGCGCGGTCGAAACCTGCTGGTAACCAAGCGATGTTAAAATTTCGCGCACCGCTTGTCCTTGCTCGTAGCCATGCTCCAGCAACAGCCAGCCTCCGGCATTCAGGTGAAGACGACCTTGCTCACTGATAATACGAATATCAGCCAGCCCTTCGTCATCAGCGACCAGGGCACTTTTCGGCTCGAACCGAACGTCCCCTTGATCCAGATGCGGATCAGTCGCATCAATATAGGGCGGATTGCTGACAATCACAGCAAAACGCTCCTGGCTGTCCAGCGGGCTATACCAGCTACCACTGAGAAAGCGTGCATTCGCGATGCCCAGCCGTATCCGGTTTTCTTCCGCCAGTGCCGCAGCCTCCGGCCGCAGATCGATCCCGGTAACCTGAGCCTGTGGACATTCCGAAGCGATGGCCAGGGCAATCGCGCCGGTGCCGGTTCCCAGATCCAACACGGTACAGGCTTGCGGCGGCATTTTATCCAATGCCAGTTCCACCAGGCGCTCAGTATCCGGTCGTGGGATCAAAGTATGGGGTGCCACTTTCAGTGGCAATGACCAGAATTCACGCTCGCCGACAATATAGGCAATCGGCTCGCCGGTCAATCGGCGCGCTAACAGCGCATTAAACGCGCTCAGCTGCGAATCATCAAGTTCTTTTTCCGGCCAGGTCAGTAAGTAGCTGCGGGGTTTGTCGAGCACATGGCAAAGCAGCACGGCAGCATCGATATGCGGGCTGTCTGAGCCCGCATCACTTAACGCTGATGCTGCCTGCTTCAGCAGGGCATCAATGGAACGCTGCATCAGTTCAGCTCGGCCATTGCCGCCAGCTGATCAGCTTGGTACTCCAGAAGCACCGGTTCAATCAGCGTATTCAGTTCTCCTTCCATGACCTCGTTCAGACGGTAAATGGTCAGGTTGATACGGTGATCGGACACACGTCCCTGCGGGTAATTGTAGGTACGAATACGGTCAGAGCGGTCACCGGAACCCAACAGGTTACGACGGGTACTGGCTTCTTCTGCATGACGTTTTTCTTCTTCAGCCTTGATAATACGCGCCGCCAGCACCGCCATTGCTTTGGCTTTGTTCTTGTGCTGAGAACGCTCATCCTGACATTCCACCACAATGCCGGTTGGCAAGTGAGTAATACGAATCGCAGAATCAGTGGTGTTAACGTGCTGACCACCCGCGCCCGATGCCCGGAAGGTATCAATTTTCAGGTCACCGGCATTAATCTCCGGGATTTCCGCTTCAGGAATTTCCGGCAGTACAGCGACAGTACATGCTGATGTGTGAACACGCCCTTGCGATTCGGTTGCCGGAACACGCTGAACACGGTGGCCGCCAGATTCAAACTTCAACGTACCATACGCCCCATCACCCGCCACTTTGGCGATCATTTCTTTGTAACCGCCGTGCTCAGCCGAGTTGGCATTCATCACTTCAATGCGCCAGCCACGGGATTCCGCAAACTTGCTGTACATACGGAACAGGTCACCGGCAAAGATACCGGCTTCGTCACCACCAGCACCGGCACGGATTTCAATGAAACAATTACGATCATCATTCGGATCTTTAGGAATCAGCAGTACCTGCAGTTCATCTTCCAGACGCTCGATTTCCGCTTTCGCTTCCTTCACTTCTTCCTGCGCCATTTCACGCATTTCCGGATCGTCTTCCTGCGCCATTTCTTCTGCTGTGGCCAGATCGTCTTTTGCCTGCAGGTAAGCCTGGAAGCACTTGGTCACTTCCTCCAGTTGTGAATACTCGCGGGACAGCGCACGAAATTTGTCCTGGTCACCAATTACAGCCGGATCGCTCAACAAGTGCTGGACTTCTTCATAACGCTCAACCAGCGTTTCTAATTTCACTAAAATCGAAGGTTTCATATAGGTATCTACTGAGTTCCACTAATAACAGAGCGCAGTGCTCTGCCGGATTAATTTTTGGCAATGTCCAGTCCGAGGGCTTCTCGGATCACGGCCAGTTTTTCGGGTTCGCCATTATGGGCCGCGTCTTTCATTGCACGGGTTGGGGCATGGATAAGTTTATTGGTCAGCTTGTTACTCAGCTCAATCAGCAGTTTTTCCGGATCGCTGCCATTTGCCAGCGCCTGCAGGCTGCGGCTGAGCAAATCGGATTTGATATCATCAGCCTGGCATCGGTACTGCCGGATACTGTCTACCGCTTCAAGGGATCGCATCCAGCTCATAAAGGCGGCGCTTTCCTCACTGACAATCGCTTCCGCCTGAATAGCGGCCATCTTGCGCTGCTCACGGTTTTTCTCGACGATGCTGTGCAGATCATCGACCGTATACAGATAAGCATCGCTAAGATCGCCGACTTCCGGCTCAATATCACGCGGCACGGCAATATCCACCAGCAGCATCGGCTGGTGACGGCGCAGCTTAATGGCTTTCTCTACCATCCCCTTGCCGATAATCGGCAGCGGACTGGCCGTTGAACTGATCACGATGTCAGCCCGATGCAGGTACTCCGGAATCTCCGGCAGGGTAATCACTTCCGCACCGAATTCCTTCGCCAGATTCTCCGCCCGCTCACGGGTACGGTTGGCCACAATCAGCTTATTACATCCCTGTTCAGCCAAATGACGGGAAACCAGCTCAATGGTTTCCCCGGCTCCGACGAGCAAAACAGTCGCGTCGCTGAGCGATTCAAAAATCTGTTTGGCCAGCGTACAGGCCGCAAATGCCACCGATACCGCATTGCCGCCAATGTCAGTTTCGGTGCGCACTCGCTTCGCCACGGTAAACGTTTTATGGAACAGCTTTTCGAGCATCCCGTGCACAACCTCGTGCTCCCGGGAGTCAGAATACGATTGTTTCACCTGACCCAGAATCTGCGGCTCGCCCAATACCAGCGAATCCAGCCCGCAGGACACCCGCATCAGGTGCCGGACAGCAGCCTGCTCTTCATGAAAATACAGGCTCGGCATCAGATCTTCAGTACTGATTTGATGGAACTTACTCAGCCAGTCAATCATGATCCCCGGACCAGACTGCGACACATCACAGTACAGCTCAGTACGGTTACAGGTAGAAACGATAACACCGCTGTTCACATCGGGATGGTCTTGCAATTGGGCCAGCGCCTGTTTCATTTTTTCAGGCGAAAACGCAACCCGTTCACGTAAGTCTACGGAGGCCGTTTTATGGTTGATTCCTAGTGCAAGCAATGTCATGGAGACGGTGTACCACTTCGCCAATGAAAAAAGATGTAGGGCGGGATTTTACTTGATGCCCCAACTTAATTAAAGAACACAAGCCTAATCAATATGGCATAACACCACAAAACCTGTGTTTTCTTTAACAACAAATTCATCAAGTTCGAGTAAAAAGACTGCAAAATCAACATTAAGAAATTGGTATTCCTCCCTTTTTACCGCTATTGTTTGGCGATAATCCTTTACAAAAACAATGATACCCATGTTGTCTACTCTTGAGCTTCGCCATTGGCATCTTTCTGTTCCGGTCCGTCGCACAACGGTACTTTTTTTCCTGTTTGCCTTTCTGAGCGGCTGTGCCACCTCCCCGACTACCGACCACAAAACCAGCTGGGAAAGCCACGAACAGGCGCTGACTAAACTGACCCACTATCAGGCAGCCGGGAAACTTGGGTATAAAGGCAGCCAACGTTTCAGTGCCAATATGCACTGGGAAACCCGCCCGCGCGAAGACAAGCTGCTGCTGACCAATTTTCTTGGCAGCACCCTGCTGAAGCTCAATGCCACGCCGTCATCGGTCACGCTGGTTAATAACGAGGGGAAAACCTTCCAGGGCCGCGATGCCGGGAAACTGGTTGAACAACTAACCGGCCTGAATTTACCGGTAACCCAAATGCGGGACTGGCTGATTGGCCTGCCAACCGCTGCCGATACCTACCAGCTGAACAAGGAAGGACGCGTCAGCTACCTGGCGAAAGAAATCGATGGCAAGCTATGGCAGCTTGATTACAACGAGTATGATTACTCGGTAACGCCGGCCTTACCTAAGCGTCTGGTTCTGAGCACTACCGGGGTTACCATTACCCTTGTTATTAATAACTGGTCTACTAACTGAGCATACTATGATCACCCGCACGACCCGCTGGCCGGCGCCAGCCAAGCTTAATCTGTTTCTGTACATTACCGGCCGCCGCCCGGATGGGTATCACGAGCTGCAAACCCTGTTTCAGTTTCTCGACCATGGCGATACCCTAACCATTACCGCCAACAACAGTAATGACCTGATCCTGACACCCGCGATTCCGGGGGTGGCGACCGAAGATAACCTGATCTTCAGAGCGGCCGATGCCCTACGTCGCTATGCCAGAATCAAAGCCGGTGCCGACATCCATATTGAGAAAATTCTGCCGATGGGTGGGGGTCTGGGAGGGGGATCTTCAAATGCGGCGACGACCTTGGTAGCGCTGAACTACCTGTGGCAAACCAACCTCAGTGTGGATGAACTGGCAGAGATTGGTCTGAAGCTCGGTGCTGACGTGCCGGTCTTCGTCCGCGGTTTCAGTGCCTTTGCCGAAGGTGTCGGAGAGCAACTGCAACCGGCAGAGCCGGAGGAAAAGTGGTATCTGATCGTGAAACCTGAGGTAAATATCGCCACCGTGGATATTTTCACCCATCCGGGGTTAAAACGTGATACCGAAAAACGCTCACTGAATGCCCTATTGACGGGGGTTTACGAAAACGATTGCGAAAAAATCGTGAGATCACTGCACCCCGAGGTTGATAAGGCACTTTCGTGGCTGTTAGAATACGCGCCGTCGAGATTGACTGGCACTGGCGCTTGTGTTTTCGCTGAATTTAGCACCCAACACGAAGCCAATGCAACTCTCAAAAAATTACCTGACTGGCTCCACGGATTTGTTGCCAAAGGTGTCAACACATCGCCTCTTTTGACAGCCTTGCACGCACTTTCTACGGATTGTCAGTAACTACAACTTGGACGCAACCTGAGGTTTCCACCGTGCCTGATATGAAGCTGTTTGCTGGTAACGCGACACCAGAGCTAGCCCAACGCATCGCTGATCGTCTTTACATTTCACTCGGAGACGCAACAGTTAACCGTTTCTCCGACGGTGAAGTCTGTGTTCAGATTAATGAGAACGTCCGTGGTAGCGACGTATTCATCATTCAATCGACCTGTGCGCCAACTAACGACAACCTGATGGAACTGGTTGTTATGATCGATGCACTGCGCCGTGCTTCAGCAGGCCGTATCACTGCTGTTATCCCTTACTTCGGCTACGCTCGCCAAGACCGCCGCGTCCGTTCTGCCCGTGTGCCAATTACTGCTAAAGTGGTTGCTGACTTCCTGTCTAACGTGGGTGTTGACCGCGTTCTGACTGTTGACCTGCACGCAGAGCAGATTCAGGGCTTCTTCGATGTACCAGTAGACAACATTTTCGGCAGCCCTGTTCTGCTGGAAGACATGCTGGCGAAAAGCCTGGAAGATCCAGTTGTGGTTTCTCCGGATATCGGTGGTGTAGTGCGTGCCCGTGCAACAGCAAAACTGCTGGATGACACTGACATCGCTATCATCGACAAGCGTCGTCCTCGTGCGAACGTTTCTCAGGTTATGCACCTGATCGGTGACGTGGAAGGCCGTGACTGTATCATTGTTGACGACATGATCGACACCGGCGGTACACTGTGTAAAGCGGCAGAAGCGCTGAAAGAACGTGGTGCGAAGCGTGTATTTGCATACGCTACCCACCCTGTTTTCTCTGGCAGTGCCCCACAGAACATCAAAGAGTCTGTCATTGACGAAGTGATCGTCACCGACTCTATCCCACTGTCTCCAGAAATGGCTGCAACCGGTAAAGTTTCTGTACTGACGCTATCAGGCATGCTGGCGGAAGCCATTCGTCGCATCAGCAACGAAGAGTCAATTTCGGCGATGTTCGAGCATTAATCTCGACACTGATCGTTTTCAAACGCCCTGCAATTGCGGGGCGTTTTTGTTTTTCCCGCCGGTATCAACCGTGTCCGGACAGCGCCACCACCGTGATTACCAGGCGGCCTGTTAACCACGGCTGGGGTGAAGATATCAATTTCCCCGCGTTTGGTATAACATAGCGCGCGTTTTCAGCCCCTAAGACTTGAGAGACGAGCGTGAGTAATAATATTCGCCTGTTAGTCGGTCTGGCTAACCCGGGCGCCGAGTATGCGAAAACCCGCCATAATGCGGGAGCATGGGTGGTCGAAGAGCTGGCCCGTGTCCACAATGTGATCCTGCGTGATGAAGCCAAATATTTTGGCCTGACCGGCCGGATCCAAGCCAATGGCCAGGATCTGCGTTTGCTGATCCCATCTACCTACATGAACCTCTCAGGCAAGTCGGTGGCAGCATTGGCCAACTTCTTCCAGATTAAACCGGAAGAGATTCTCGTGGCGCATGATGAACTGGATCTGCCGCCGGGCGTCGCCAAGTTCAAGAAAGGCGGTGGTCACGGAGGCCATAACGGCTTGCGCGACATCATCAGTAAAATGGGCAACAACAAAGAGTTTTATCGTCTACGCATCGGCATCGGCCATCCGGGAGATAAAAACAAAGTTGCCGGTTTTGTACTGGGCAAAGCTCCCGCCAAAGAGCAGGAGCAAATCGATGCCGCCGTTGATGAAGCGGTACGCTGCATGGATATTTTGCTCAAAGACGGCCTGAATAAAGCGCAGAATCGACTACATTCATTCAAAGCTGAATAATAGTCACCAACCATGAATTTGATCTGACAGAACCGCTGTCAGACTGTTTTACCGAACACTACCAAAAGGGTTTTACACCATGGGTTTTAAATGCGGAATCGTCGGCCTGCCAAACGTAGGCAAGTCAACACTTTTCAATGCCCTGACCAAAGCAGGTATCGAGGCAGCTAACTTCCCGTTCTGTACCATTGAGCCAAACACTGGCGTGGTTCCAGTTCCTGATCTGCGTCTTGACGCGCTGGCGGCCATTGTGAAACCAGAACGCATCCTGCCAACGACCATGGAATTCGTAGATATCGCCGGTCTGGTAGCGGGTGCGTCAAAAGGTGAAGGCCTGGGTAACAAATTCCTGGCTAACATCCGTGAAACCGACGCGATTGGTCACGTTGTACGTTGTTTCGAGAACGATAACATTGTTCACGTTGCCGGTAAGATCAACCCTCTGGATGATATCGAAGTTATCAACCTGGAGCTGGCACTGGCTGACCTGGATACCTGTGAGCGCGCCATTCAGCGTCAGGCGAAGCGTGCGAAAGGCGGCGACAAAGATGCTAAATTCGAAATCGCGGTACTGGAAAAAATGCTGCCGACCTTTACCGAAGGTGGTATGGCACGTTCGATCGATCTGACAAAAGAAGAAGCAGCAGCTATCAGCTACCTGAACTTCCTGACGCTGAAGCCGACTATGTACATCGCAAACGTCAGCGAAGACGGTTTCGAAGATAACCCGTTCCTGGAAATGGTGCGTGAGCACGCGGCAAAAGAAAATGCTGTGGTAGTCCCGGTTTGTGCAGCCATTGAATCAGAAATTGCTGAGCTGGATGATGCTGACCGCGAAGAGTTCCTGGCTGATCTGGGCATTGAAGAGCCAGGCCTGAACCGTGTGATCCGTTCTGGCTACGAGCTGCTGAACCTGCAAACATACTTCACCGCTGGTGTGAAAGAAGTTCGTGCATGGACGATCCCTGTAGGTGCTACAGCTCCTCAGGCGGCGGGTAAAATCCACACTGACTTCGAAAAAGGCTTTATCCGCGCAGAAGTTATTGGTTACGACCACTACATCGAGTTTGGTGGCGAAAACGGTGCAAAAGACGCAGGTAAATGGCGTCTGGAAGGTAAAGAGTACATCGTTAAAGACGGCGACGTAGTTCACTTCCGCTTCAACGTATAAGCTATTCAACCTATCACCAACAAGCGCGGCAGTGACACCTGAGCTTACTGCTGACAATTGTTGTCCAAAAGCCAGCCTGCGGGCTGGCTTCTTGTTTTTTGGGGTTGGCATTTTGCTTTTGGCGCTAGCGTTTCGACGTCTATGCGACAACAACGCATAAAAAACCAACACACATTTCATTTTCAGCGCCGTTTTGTCAGCCTGTAACATCAAATCAAAAACGAACCCGGCCCATGAGAGACTGCGGATTTCCTGCCTATCCCCTTCAGAAACCACAAAATCAGCACGTCAATCGCCCACTTCGTCCAAATATCCATCGAACAATCGAATTTTCGGGGGATCTTAAAAAAAACTGTTGACGGTATTGGCTGGTATTAGCATAATGCGCCCCGTTCCCGAGACAGCGGTCAGCAAGACAAGCTGCAAGGAAAACAAAAAGATGGCTACGTAGCTCAGTTGGTTAGAGCACATCACTCATAATGATGGGGTCACAGGTTCGAATCCCGTCGTAGCCACCATTCTCCCCCGGAGAATGTAAAAATAAACCACGTGCGGTGGTGGCGGAATTGGTAGACGCGCTAGCTTCAGGTGCTAGTGTCCGCAAGGACGTGAGGGTTCAAGTCCCTCCCTCCGCACCAAAATTTCGGTTATCTCTTAAATTATTAAGAGCTGCCCTGTAGGTCTATCGCCAAGCGGTAAGGCAGCGGCTTTTGATGCCGCCATTCCCTGGTTCGAATCCAGGTAGACCTGCCATCTTTACAAGGTTGGTGATTATCAGGTATAGTCGGCAACCCATATGGCTACGTAGCTCAGTTGGTTAGAGCACATCACTCATAATGATGGGGTCACAGGTTCGAATCCCGTCGTAGCCACCATTCTCCCCGGAGAATGTAAAAATAAACCACGTGCGGTGGTGGCGGAATTGGTAGACGCGCTAGCTTCAGGTGCTAGTGTCCGCAAGGACGTGAGGGTTCAAGTCCCTCCCTCCGCACCAACATTCAAGTCTTAGGCTTTCGGGCGTAAGCAACAAAATATGCGGAAGTGGCGAAATTGGTAGACGCACCAGATTTAGGTTCTGGCGCCGCAAGGTGTGAGAGTTCAAGTCTCTCCTTCCGCACCATATTTTTCAGATTGTTTTTTCAGTCTGAGAATACAATCAGAGAACACTGCTGGTAACAGCAAACCAAAATGCGGAAGTGGCGAAATTGGTAGACGCACCAGATTTAGGTTCTGGCGCCGCAAGGTGTGAGAGTTCAAGTCTCTCCTTCCGCACCATTCTCTCTGATTAAAGTCTCTGTTACAGAGCACCTGTAGGGCTATCGCCAAGCGGTAAGGCAGCGGCTTTTGATGCCGCCATTCCCTGGTTCGAATCCAGGTAGCCCTGCCATTATTTCACTTATCGTACTGAATTTATCAGCACGCTAAGTTACGCGGAAGTGGCGAAATTGGTAGACGCACCAGATTTAGGTTCTGGCGCCGCAAGGTGTGAGAGTTCAAGTCTCTCCTTCCGCACCATCCTTTAAGAAACCCACCTTTGGTGGGTTTTCTTTTGTCTGGCATCCGGCTAGGGTGCTGAGCAACGATTTTTTACAACCTACTCAATGATCGTATCTCTCTGGTTGTTAAGCCGAATGTGCCTGTCACATTCGGCTGTTTCTTTTTCTAGCTCCAATTCTATCAACGTAGCTTTATCTACCGGCTTTCATCTACATTGACCAGGCCATTAGGCACCTGCGACTAGCAGTTTCGAGCACCAAGCGTCTTCTCTCTGTACACCTTTCTCTGCTGACTTCTCCTAGACATATCACGCCTCAGCACATCAATCCCGACGCTTCCGGCAGGCGAAAACACGACATAGAATTCGGAACACTATAGGGTTGACTGGCCATCCAAATCCCCATTGAGATGACTCATACACGCCAGCGGTAAATGATAAGCGCCTGGAGGTAGATGATAAGCACTTGGCAGCTGACGCTAACTGTTTAAGAAGATGCAACGGCAGGCAGGATCAGAGCGGATGGTGAGAGACAGGATAAGATGGAATAAGAAGAATGTGCCTAGGGTGCGACCATGCTTAGAACGAGATACCGCAAAGCCCAGGAAAAAACCAAGGCACAAAAAAGTGAGCCCTCAGGCTCACTGTATCGATTACATGCCCATCGCGTATTTCAGCACCTGCTGTTTGAGCGGTCCGGCATGCTCTGCCAGTTTCAGTCCCGCATTTCGCAGCAATTTGACCGGCAGCAAATTATTGCTAAATGTCGTATAGAAAAAGTCCATACCGGTTTGCATCAGCAGGTTATCCGGACGACGACGGCGCTCATAAGCTTTTAAGACCCGCAAACTGGCCCAATCATTGCCGGCCTTTTCCATTTCATGCAACAACGTATCCACATCCTTAAAGCCGAGGTTCACCCCCTGCCCTGCCAATGGATTAATGGTATGAGCAGCATCCCCCAATAGCACGACACCCGGCTTGAAATAATGCTGGGCATGGCGACGAGTGAGGGGAAAGCTGCCCTGGCCGATAACTGAAAAATCGCCCAGCTCTGGTGGAAAATGGGCGGCGATTTGCGCTTTCAGCTGTTCAGGTTCCATTGTCGATAGCAGCTTGATGCGGGAAGGGCTGTCATACCAGACCAGCGAGCCCTGATGGCCCGGCAATGGCAGGAACGAGCGGGGACCACTTGGGGTAAATTGCTGCCAGGTAATGTCCTGTTGCGGCAAAGCGGTCGCAATATTAATGAGCATACAATGCTGGCGATAATCCCACGCGGTCACTCCGATCCCGGCCTGCTGACGAACTTGAGAGTTTGCCCCATCAGCCCCAACCAGTAAACGCGCACTTAATACTTCTCCGCTGGCCAACTTGATGTGATAGCCGGCGTCATGTGGGGTCGCCGATGCCATGCGCGCCGGGCAAAGTAATGTCAGATTCGGATAGTGTTCAAACTGCTGCCACAACGCCAGCTGAATCACACGGTTTTCCACAATGAAGCCCAGTTGATCGAGATGCATGTCCTCGGCACTGAACCGGGTCCGGCACTCAGGGTGTTCCCAGGTTTCAAGCCGTTTGTACGGGCACAACCGCATGGCGCGCACATTGTCCCAGGCTCCCAGGCGTTCCAGCAGGGCAACCGAGCTGGGTGAGATTGCCGACACCCGCAAATCCATCGGCTGGTCAGCAGCAAAAGTGGCGGGAGCAACCCCCTCCAGTACCGCCACAGTCAGTCCCTGCTGCGCCAGACCTATTGCCATCGCCGCGCCGACCATGCCGCCACCGGCGACAACCACATCAAACTGTTCCATTCCGGTTTCCATTTGTTATGCTCACTACTCTGATTTATGGCAGGTACAGCGACCTGTTTGCTATCATTTTACCTAATTTCTGCTACGCAATCAGTGCTTAATCGCTGCATCCTGCGGGCTGATCCAATTTTGAGGAAGATTACGTCCCCTATGTTCGTCCGCCTGAAACGCTTTTTGCTGACCATTATACTGCTTCTGCTGGCGCTCCCGCCCCTGTTGGTGATGGCCGGGAAATACATCGATCCGCCGGTCTGGGGCTGGCAGCTTCACCGCAGCCTGTTTCCGCCCGCCGGTTACCCTTCGCGCTCTGCCCATGACTGGAAGCCGTTATCGGCGATTTCACCGTACAGCCAGCTGGCCGTGATCGCTTCGGAAGATCAGCGCTTTCCGAACCACAGCGGTATCGACGTTAATGCCGTCCTGACCATTTTGAAACAAAGCGGCAGCGACGGCCCGAGCCGAGGTGGCAGTACCATTACCCAACAGACGGCCAAAAACCTGTTTTTGTTTCCGTCCCGCACTTTCATTCGCAAAGGGGTCGAGCTGTATTTCACCTTATGGATGGAGTGGCTTTGGGACAAAACGCGCATCCTTGAAATGTACCTCAATATCGTTGAGTTCGGCCCTGGGGTGTACGGCATCGAAGCCGCCAGCCAGACCTACTTTGGCATCCCGGCTGCGCGCCTGTCAGCTCAGCAATCTGCCCAGCTGGCAGCGGTACTGCCAAACCCTTACCGGATTCATCCGGCCCCGATGACCGATTATGTCGCCAAACGCAGTCGCTGGATCCGCCAGCAAATGCGCCAACTCGGGATGCAAACCCTGGAGAAGCTCTAGTCTATAACCACATTGTATTCGGGGTGGTGATGATCTGGTCAGGCAAGGTTTAAAGCAGTACAATACGCGGCTTGCTACAGCTGACGGCCATGTTCACGGCCGCTTGGCCGAATGAAGCAATGTTGAATGCAATGAATAAACACTACGAGTGAAGAGTTAGACATGGCTAAGAAACTGCTTATCAAAACCTGGGGTTGCCAGATGAACGAGTACGATTCATCAAAAATGGCCGATCTTCTTAATGCAGCCAATGGCTTCGAGTTAACGGAAGAACCAGAAGAAGCAGACGTTCTGCTGCTTAACACCTGCTCCATCCGTGAAAAGGCCCAGGAAAAAGTGTTCCACCAGCTTGGTCGCTGGAAAACACTGAAAGACAAAAAACCTGACCTGGTGATTGGCGTAGGCGGTTGTGTGGCAACTCAGGAAGGCGATTCTATCCGTGTTCGCGCACCTTATGTGGATGTGATCTTTGGCCCGCAAACCCTGCACCGTCTGCCTGAGATGATTAAGCAGTCACAAAGCTCTGACGCACCGGTCATGGACATTTCTTTCCCTGAAATTGAAAAGTTTGACCGCCTGCCTGAGCCGCGTGCAGAAGGCCCGACGGCTTTCGTGTCTATCATGGAAGGCTGTTCTAAGTACTGCACATTCTGTGTGGTGCCTTACACTCGTGGTGAAGAAGTCAGCCGTCCGCTGGATGACGTTCTGTTTGAAATTGCTCAGCTGGCCGAACAAGGTGTTCGTGAAGTCAACCTGCTGGGACAAAACGTAAACGCCTACCGCGGTGAAACCCACGACGGTGAAATTGCGAGCTTTGCTGAGCTGCTGCGCCTGGTAGCGGCCATCGATGGTATCGACCGTATCCGCTACACCACCAGCCACCCTATCGAGTTTACCGATGATATCATCGCGGTTTACGAAGATACCCCTGAAGTGGTGAGCTTCCTGCACCTGCCGGTACAGAGCGGTTCAGACCGTATTCTGGCGATGATGAAGCGTCCGCACACGGCGATCGAGTACAAGTCGAAAATCCGTAAACTGCGCAAAGCGCGTCCGGATATCACCATCAGTTCTGACTTCATTGTCGCGTTCCCGGGTGAAAGCGATCAGGACTTCCAGGAAACCATGAAACTGATCCGTGATGTCGACTTCGACATGAGCTTCAGCTTCATTTACTCACCACGTCCGGGTACACCGGCCGCAGACTATCCGTGCGATCTGTCTGAAGACGTGAAAAAACAACGCTTGTACGAACTGCAGCAGCAGATCAATACTCAGGCGATGCGTTACTCACGCCAGATGCTGGGCACTGAACAGCGTATCTTGGTGGAAGGTCCTTCTAAGAAGAACATCATGGAGTTACGTGGCCGTACTGAGAACAACCGCGTAGTTAACTTTGAAGGCCCGGTCGATTTGATCGGTCAGTTCGTTGATGTCAAGATCACGGATGTCTTCGCGAACTCCCTGCGTGGTGAACTGGTACGTACCGAAGCCGAAATGAACCTGCGTGTTGCGATGTCTCCAGCTGAAGTCATCGAGAAAACACGCAAAGAAGATGAATTGGGTGTAGGCGTATATACTCCATAGTAAGACGCCCGTCTAAATACAAACAGACGAGCCCTGAACCAAAGGTTGCCCGACCAAACGGGCAACCCTCATGAGAGGCAAATCTTGAGTAAAGTCATTACGATTGAATTTAATCTGGAACCCGCCAATAACCAGCGCCTTTCCAGCCTTTGTGGCCCTTTCGACGATAACATTAAACAACTTGAACGCCGTCTGGGTGTCGAAATTAACCACCGCAGCAATAGTTTCAGTATTGTTGGCCAACCGCATACTGCCGGTGCCGCCGCCGACATCATCAAGACCCTGTATGTCGACACCGCCCCGGTCCGCAATGTGATCCCGGATATTGAACCAGAGCAAATCCACCTGGCGATCAAAGAATCCGGTGTGCTGGAGCAATCGACGGACTCCAGTATCCCTTACGGTAAAGAAGTCACAATCAAGACCAAAAAGGGAATCATCAAACCACGCACCCCGAACCAGGCGCAATACATTGCCAACATGGTTCGCCATGACATCACGTTCGGGATTGGTCCTGCCGGTACCGGTAAAACCTATCTCGCCGTTGCTGCCGCGGTAGACGCTCTGGAGCGTCAGGAAATCCGTCGCATCCTGCTAACCCGCCCTGCGGTAGAAGCAGGTGAAAAACTGGGCTTCCTACCGGGTGACCTGAGCCAGAAAGTCGACCCGTATCTGCGTCCGCTGTACGATGCCCTGTTTGAAATGCTGGGGTTCGAGCGGGTCGAGAAGCTGATTGAGCGTAACGTGATTGAAGTTGCCCCGCTGGCTTACATGCGTGGCCGTACCCTGAACGACGCCTTCATCATCCTCGATGAGAGCCAGAACACCACTGTGGAACAAATGAAAATGTTCCTGACCCGGATCGGTTTCAACTCCCGGGCCGTGATCACCGGTGACGTCACCCAGATCGACCTGCCGCGCGGCGCCCGTTCCGGCCTGCGCCATGCGATTGAAGTGTTGTCTGAAGTGGATGAAATCAGCTTCAACTTCTTCCTGGCTGACGACGTGGTTCGTCACCCGGTTGTTGCCCGAATTGTTCAGGCGTATGAAGTGTGGGAAACCGAAGACCAGAAACAACGAAAGCTGGCTGAACAACGCCGCCGTGAAGAGCAGATGGCCAGACAGGCCGCACTGACGCCAGGTGCCGTCATTCTTCCAGAAGCAGAAACGGAAAAAACCGATTAATGGCTATTTATCTTGATCTCCAGGTGGCGACCGACAACCCTGACGGTATGCCAAGTGAAGCTGACTTCCAGCAGTGGCTGGATGCTGCCATTACCCCGTTTCAGGCAGATGCCGAAGTGACAGTGCGTCTGGTCGACGCAGAAGAAAGCCATTCCCTGAACCACGAGTACCGGGGCAAAGACAAGCCGACTAATGTACTGTCGTTTCCGTTTGAAGCCCCGCCGGGCATGGAACTCGATCTGCTCGGTGATCTGGTGATTTGTCGTCAGGTCGTTGAAAATGAGGCCGAAGATCAGAACAAACCGCTTAACGCCCACTGGGCACATATGGTTGTACATGGCAGTCTGCATCTGCTAGGTTATGACCATATTGAAGACGATGAAGCCGAGGAAATGGAAGCGCTGGAAACGGAAATCATGCAAAACATGGGTTTTGCTGACCCGTATGCCGACGAAAAGCTGTAACCTTTCCCCGATAAAATTGTCAAACAGGCACGGCAGCCTGCTGCCGAGCCTGTTTATTTCCGTGGCATTCGCCACTTAATTGCTAGAGAAACCATTCTTACAAACAATGAACGAAGATAACTCACAGAATTCAGAAGGTCCGAGTAGAAAGTCCTTCTTTGAACGTATTGGTCAACTGTTCCAGGGCGAACCGCAAAACCGCGAGGAACTGGTCGAGGTCTTCCGTGACTCGGAAGAAAATGAACTGATCGACCATGACACCCGGGACATGCTGGAAGGGGTCATGCAGATCTCTGAAATGCGGGTGCGAGATATCATGATCCCACGCTCCCAAATGACCACAATTGAACGTTCTCAGAAGTTAGAGGATCTGATCGATCTTATTGTCGATGCCCAACACTCGCGCTACCCGGTGATCAGTGATGACAAAGACCATGTTGAAGGCATTCTGCTGGCGAAAGACCTGTTACGGTACCTGCGCCCAGATAGTGAGCCATTTAATATGGACGAGATACTGCGTCCTGCCGTAGTTGTACCGGAAAGCAAACGCGTTGACCGCCTGCTGAAAGAGTTCCGCGAAGAGCGCTATCACATGGCGATAGTGGTTGACGAATTTGGCGGGGTATCGGGAGTTATTACCATTGAAGATATTCTGGAACAGATCGTAGGCGAAATCGAAGACGAGTTCGACGACGAAGAAGAACAGGATATCCGTCAATTAAGCAAACATACCTACTCAGTGAAAGCCCTGACAACCATTGAGGCGTTCAATGAGATGTTCCAGACCCGCTTCAGTGACGAAGAAGTCGACACCGTCGGCGGGCTGGTCATGACCAGTTTTGGCCACCTGCCGACTCGCGGCGAAGTGGTTGAACTGGATGGGTATTCGTTCAAAGTAACGGCAGCTGACAGCCGCCGGGTGATCCAGCTGCAAGTGACCGTACCACACGAAGCTCATCAACCGACTACGACACCATAACGAATGACAACAATTCGCTTAAAGAAGTTGGGACAGCTTGCGCTGGCTGTCCCAGCAGGTGCTCTTGCCACCCTGGCTTTTGCACCGTATCAACACTGGTACCTCGCACCAGTTTCTCTCTTTATTCTCTTTTTCCTGCTCCAAAATCAATCTGTTAAACGATCTGCTGCCATAGGTTTCCTGTGGGGGCTGGGATTATTTGGCACCGGGATAAGCTGGGTTCACGTCAGTATCGCCAACTTTGGCGGGATGCCGTGGCTGGCCGGCTGGACGCTGATGGCATTGCTGATCAGCTACCTGGCCCTCTACCCGGCGGTATTCGGTGCGCTGTTCAACCGCTTTAATCAGGGACGGCCGTTCCACCAGCTGATGCTCAGCGGCCCGGTGATCTGGCTGGTGCTGGATTGGATCCGCGGCTGGCTGATGACCGGTTTTCCGTGGCTGTGGATGGGTTACAGCCAACTTGAGAGTCCTTATGCTTCACTGGCGCCGATTTTAGGTGTCGAGGGGATCACCCTGGCACTGGTACTGAGCTGCGGGGCACTGGTCGCGGCCGTCGCGTACCGTAACTGGAAGCCTCTGCTGGTACCGGCCCTGATACTGGGTTTCTCCCTGCTGGCGGGCCAGAAACAATGGGTAGTGCCGGATCCGGACAACACCCTGGATGTTGCCATGATTCAGGGCAACGTCGCGCAGGAAGTGAAGTGGCTGCCAAGCCAGCGCTGGCCGACCCTGATGAAGTACACCGATCTGACCCGAGAGAACTGGGATGCAGACCTGATCATCTGGCCGGAAGCGGCGATCCCGGCATTGGAAGCCCAACTGCCGACTTTCCTCCAGAATCTCGATGCCGCGGCGCGCAACAACCAGACCACCATTCTCACCGGTGTGCTGGATCAGGACGCCCACGGCCAGTATTTCAATAACATCCTGACCCTCGGGGTCAACAATGCCGGCCCGTACCAGTATGAATCTGCCGAGCGTTACAGCAAGCACCACCTGCTGCCGTTTGGTGAATTTGTCCCGTTCGGGGATTTACTGCGTCCGCTGGCTCCGTTCTTTAACCTGCCAATGTCGTCGTTCAGCCGCGGTGACTATATCCAGCCGAACCTGGAAGCCAACGGTTACTCGCTGGCCCCGGCACTCTGCTACGAAGTGGCATTCAGCGAGCAGGTGCGCCGCAATGTGAATGAAAACACGGAGTTTCTGCTGACCTTGTCGAACGATACCTGGTTTGGTAAGTCAATCGGGCCGTTCCAGCACATGGAAATCGCCCAGATGCGCTCACTGGAGCTGGGTAAGCCATTACTGCGTGCAACAAACAGCGGCCTGACAGGTATCGTGGATCATCACGGCAAAATCATCGCCCAGATCCCGCAGTTTGAAACCGCTGTGCTACGCAGCAAAGTAGTGCCGACCAAAGGGATGACACCTTACACAGCCCTTGGCAGCTGGCCGCTGTATTTCTACCTGCTGTGGTCTGTCACCCTGTCGTGGATTCTGATTCGCCGCCAAGGCGGCCGATTCCGCGATCACCAGCCGGAAATTAACTATCACGACTGATGAGCGTGAATCTTGCTGAATCTTCACTGAAAATTCACCAAGAAATGACGGAATGGCGAAGGTCTCCCCTTCGCCTTTTTTTTCACCCTGCTAAGATATCGGAAAAGAAAACTGCGAACACAACGCGCAGCTTAATCAGGGAGAACCTCCATGAAAGTCATTCACAAACTGTTTGCCATGCTAGGCGCACTCGCACTGCTGTGTGTCGCCACCGGCTCTATCGCCAAAGAAGATCTAGACACCCAGGCGGCTCTGAATCAGTTCAAGGCCGCATCACAGACCCATCCCTTCTTTCAGTCCGCTTACGGCTATGCGGTTTTCCCATCAGTCGGTAAAGGCGGTTTCTGGATTGGCGGAGCCTACGGCAGCGGTACTGTGTACCAGCAGCACCAGGTCACCGGCCATGCCAAACTGTACCAAGTCTCGATCGGCCTCCAGTTCGGCGGTCAGGCCTACAGCGAAATTATTTTCTTCCAGGACAAACGGGCATATGACCGCTTTACCAGCGGCAGCTTTGAGCTGGATGCGCAGGCTTCTGCCGTCGCCCTAACCGAGGGCGCGCAGGCCAAAGCGGGCACCACTGGCGTCAGCGCCAGCTCCGGTCAGAAATACATTGATGCCAACTACACCAACGGGATTGCGGTGTTCACCTTTGCCAAAGGCGGGATGATGGTCGAGGCATCATTGGCCGGACAGAAGTTCAGCTATACTCCGCTCAGCACCCAAGCGGCGGTACCGGCACAATCAGCCCAGCCGCAGACCCAACCGTATGAGCCTGAACCGACCACGGTTGTGGTCGAGACGTTAGAGCGCCCATAAGCTTCTGATGAAACTCAGGGCGACAAGCGGGAGTCGGAAAGACTACAGAGAAGGCAACAAAGACGCACAATAAAAACAGCGGGCTCAAAGACCCGCTGTTTTTTATCTATGGCTAATGACCAATTATCGATGACAAGTTCCAACTCACCCGTTACAAATGACTGCCCTTCTCAGGGAGAAAGCGGCTGACGAGTGAAACGGGTATGCCCGCATTTAAGACAGGGGGAAATCTCTTTCACATGGGTGATCAACTCCTTGTGCCCGCACTGCTCGCACACCAGATTGCCCAGCCCAACAATTTCTCCGGCTTCGTACACCCCTTGGTGCTTGATGTCATCCATCACCTCCCGCCACTCAATCTGGGTTTTATCCGTGACTTCCGCCAGTCCTTCCCAGATGGTTTCTTTCACGACCTGATAAAACGGACTCTCGCTGAACGGAGCCGGGCTTTCCTCCACATTCTGCCCAAATTCCTGCAAATCCCGCTTCAGGTATGCAGAGATCAAAGCCAGCTCATCTTTGGTCATATCACTGGCTGCCTGACGGTATTTTTCAGTCACTTCGGCCCAGTGTTTCAGCTCATCCGGACTGTGCTTGAGCGTTTCGGTTACCTGCTCCAGCAGCGTCTCATAATCCTTTTTCTGATTTGCCATTCGCCACCTCCTCGCGGTCACTCTGCCGGCTTTTTACGCCTTAAGCCGCCTTTCACTGCCGAACAGTCAACAATTCGGCCCGAAATGATTTTCAGCTATTGTTGACACCTTTACCTTTAGTTATTCTATGTCGATTATATTGAATGTGTTTGTACTCAACTCACAAAACCCCGGATGTCATCGATGCAAGAACAATATCGTCCGCAGGACATTGAACAGAAAGTTCAAGAACATTGGGACAACAACAAAACGTTTGTTGTAAGTGAAGACCCTAATAAAGAAAAATTCTACTGTCTCTCCATGTTCCCGTACCCAAGTGGTCGTCTGCACATGGGTCACGTTCGTAACTACACCATCGGTGATGTGATTTCTCGTTACCAGCGTCTGCAAGGCAAAAATGTCATGCAGCCAATCGGCTGGGATGCATTCGGTCTGCCAGCAGAAAACGCCGCGGTTAAGAACAAGACGGCTCCGGCGCCTTGGACTTACGAAAACATTGAATACATGAAGAACCAGCTGAAACTGCTGGGCTTCGGCTACGACTGGAACCGCGAATTCGCAACTTGTACGCCAGAATACTACCGTTGGGAACAAGAGTTCTTCACCAAGCTGTACAATAAGGGCCTGGTTTACAAGAAGACCTCTTCCGTTAACTGGTGTCCGAACGACCAGACCGTTCTGGCTAACGAGCAGGTAGAAGACGGTTGCTGCTGGCGTTGTGACACTCCGGTTGAGCAAAAAGAAATTCCACAGTGGTTCATTAAAATTACTGAATACGCTCAGGAACTGCTGGACGACTTGGATCAGCTGGAAGGCTGGCCTGAAATGGTTAAAACCATGCAGCGTAACTGGATCGGACGCTCTGAAGGCGTTGAACTGAGCTTTGCCGTTAAAGGTCACAGCGACCTGGAAGTTTACACCACCCGTCCTGACACCCTGATGGGCGTTACGTACGTGGGCATTGCTGCCGGTCACCCGCTGGCTGCCGCGGCGGCAGAAAATAATCCGGAACTGGCGAAGTTCATTGACGAGTGCCGTAACACCAAAGTTGCCGAAGCAGAACTGGCAACGATGGAGAAGAAAGGCATGGCAACGGGCCTGACTGCGATTCACCCGCTGAATGGCCGTGAAGTACCGGTTTACGTGGCTAACTTCGTTCTGATGGACTACGGCACAGGCGCAGTAATGGCTGTTCCTGCCCACGACCAGCGTGATTTTGAGTTCGCAACCAAATACGGCCTAGACATCGTGCCGGTTATCAAACCAGAAGACGGCAGCGAGCTGGACATTTCTGAAGCGGCGTACACCGAGAAAGGTGTGCTGTTCGACTCCGGCGAGTTCGACGGTCTGGGCTTCCAGGATGCGTTCAATGCGATCGCGGCAAAACTGGAAGCGGAAGGCAAAGGCAAGAAGACCGTTAACTTCCGTCTGCGTGATTGGGGTGTTTCCCGTCAGCGTTACTGGGGTGCACCAATCCCGATGGTAACAACAGAAGACGGTGAAGTGCATCCGGTACCGGCTGACCAACTGCCAGTTATCCTGCCGGAAGACGTGGTCATGGACGGCGTAACCAGCCCAATCAAAGCTGACAAAACGTGGGCAGAAACCACTTTTGAAGGCAAGCCTGCGCTGCGTGAAACCGATACCTTCGACACCTTCATGGAGTCTTCCTGGTACTACGCACGTTACTGTTCACCAAAAGCGGACGAAATGCTGGATTCCGATGCAGCAAACTACTGGCTGCCAGTAGACCAGTACATCGGTGGTATCGAGCACGCGTGTATGCACCTGCTGTACTCTCGCTTCTTCCACAAACTGCTGCGCGACTGTGGCATGGTACAAAGCGACGAGCCATTCAAGCAGCTGCTGTGTCAAGGCATGGTATTGGCTGATGCCTACTACTACACCAGCGACAAAGGCGCGAAAATCTGGGTTTCTCCGACAGAAGTAACGGTTGAGCGTGACGAGAAAGGTCGCATTACTAAAGCGGTCGACACGGAAGGTAACGAAGTCGTTCACTCAGGCATGACGAAGATGTCTAAGTCGAAAAACAACGGTATCGACCCACAGGAAATGGTCGACAAGTACGGTGCAGACACCGTTCGTTTGTTCATGATGTTTGCTTCTCCGGCTGACATGACGCTGGAATGGCAGGAATCCGGCGTGGAAGGTGCTAACCGCTTCCTGAAACGCGTCTGGAAACTGGTTCACGAGCACACCGCCAAAGGTGCAGCAGAAGCGCTGGATGCGGCGGCTCTGACTGCCGACCAGAAAGCGCTGCGTCGCGATGTTCACAAGACCATTGCTAAAGTGAGCGATGATGTGGGTCGTCGTCAGACGTTTAACACCGCGATCGCGGCCATCATGGAACTGATGAACAAACTGGCGAAAGCGCCGCAGGAAAGCGCGCAAGACCGCGCTCTGCTTGACGAAGCGCTGAAAGCTATCGTGTGCATGCTGTACCCGATGACACCGCACATCTGTTTCGAAATGTGGAAAGCACTGGGTGAATCAGATATCGACCACGCTGCATGGCCAATGGCTGATGAGAAAGCACTGGTTGAAGACGAGAAACTGATCATCGTACAGGTGAACGGTAAGCTGCGTGCTAAGCTGACGGTTGCTGCTGACGCGACGAAAGAGCAGGTAGAAGCCATCGCACTGAACGATGAGAACGTTACTAAGTTCACCGACGACAAGACGATCCGCAAGGTCATCTTCGTTCCGGGTAAACTGTTGAATATTGTTGCGAACTAACGCCGTTTCTCAGTGCCTAACCTGTGGCTCCCTTGTGGAGCCACAGATTTTCCGGCTCACTATCCCATCAGATACACCTGCGTCAGCCGGTCCGTTTTCACTCACTTTCATGGAGCAGACTCGGTGAAAGCCATATTTTCTCTGAAAAGCATCTTCCGCACTTTTTTAATTGCCACTCTGGCGCTGGCCACCGCCTCCTGTGGTTTCCACCTGCGTGGTAACTATATGCTGCCAGACGACATTGCTAAACTGTCACTGACCAGCTTTGACCCGTATGGCCCCCTGCACCGTCAGGTAAAATCCCAGTTCAAAATGCACGGTATTGAAGCGGTCCCAAGCTCAAGCAAAGTACCCAACCTGCACCTGATCAGCGAATCGGTCGATGAGCGAACCCTATCGCTCTACCAGAACGCCCGTGCTGCTGAATATGAACTGACCTACACCGTACGCTACAGCATTGTGGTGCCGGGCAAAGGCAGCCAAAGCTTCACGACCCGTGTTAACCGTACCTTCCTTGATAACCCGTTAACGGCACTGGCCAAGTCGGTAGAGCGCGACATGATTGAAAACGAAATGCGCCAACAGGCGTCACGTCAGATCATGCGTCAGCTAGCTCGCCTGACCGCCAAGTTCAATCAGCTTGATGAAGAATCACTGGAAACGCTGGAGCAAGATGCCGCCAACGACGTCACGTCAGCTAACGGCAAGGTGACAGTCACCACTGAACGTCTGACCGATCAGGAAGCCGCTGAGCAACTGTTTGACGCCGACCGTACCCAGAACAGTCAGGTTACTGCGACACAATGAGGATTTACCCGGAACAACTGACACAGCAACTCAGCAAAGGGCTGCGTCAGGCTTATCTGCTGTTCGGCAATGAACCGCTGCTGAAGCTGGAAGCCTGCGACCAGATTCGCCTGGCAGCTCAGCAAGCCGGTTTTGACGAACGCCATACCTTTACCGTTGATGCCCAGCTGGACTGGAATCTGGTGCTTGACTGCTGTCAGGCCCTGAGCCTGTTTTCGGCTCGCCAGATCATCGAGCTCATTCTGCCAGACAGCGGCCTCAATACCCAACAGGCCAAATCCCTGCAAGAGGTCACGGCTCATCTGCACCCGGACATTCTGTTGCTGCTTCAGGGCCCACGCCTGAATAAAAAGCAGGAAACCAGCAAATGGTTCAAGGAGCTGGATCACCATGGGCTCTATGTCCCCTGCAACACGCCGGATGCCCGCCATCTACCCCGCTTTATTCAGGGACGCTGCCAGCAGCTCGGCCTCAAGCCGGATCATGAATCGGTACTGATGCTGGCACAATGGCACGAAGGCAACCTGCTGGCACTGGCACAAAGCCTGCAAAAACTGGTGTTGCTCTACCCTGACGGTGAACTGACGGTACCTCGGCTGGAAGACGCCCTGAGCCGCCACAACCATTACACCCCGTTCCAGCTGATTGATGCCATTCTCGCCGGACAAGCCAAACGCAGCCAGCGGGTACTGCGCCAGCTTGAAGGCGAAGGGGTTGAAGTGGTGGTATTGCTACGCACACTCCAGCGCGAGCTCACCCAACTGTACAAGATGCAGGAAATGGGCAGCCGCGGCACGCCACTCAGTAAAATCTTCGAAAATTTCCGGGTCTGGCAAAGCCGCCGCGAGCTCTACATCGGCGCACTGCATCGCCTGCCCCTGCCGACGCTGATCACCCTGATGCGTCAGCTGGCCCGGCTCGAAGTGCAGGTCAAAACCGATTATGACGCCCAACCATGGGATGAACTGGCAGCGTTATGTGCACAAATGTGCGGAATAAAAACCCATCTCAACCCGTTTAGCTAGTATTTCGCCCAACAGCCGGACGGGTTATGTAAAGTTACAGCCAGAATATGTTGCCGGCTCTTGTGCGTGATATACTGCGCCGCTACATTGTGACCCGGCCGATTCCGGGTCTACAGTAAACACAGATACAGTGAAAGAGGGAGATCCTTTTGCAGGTTCAAGAACTACACGATTTTATTGTTGATAAAGTTGATGATATCAAAGCCCAAGATATCGTGACTCTGGATGTTCGCGGTAAATCAAGCATTACCGACTTCATGGTGCTGTGCACCGGTACCTCGAACCGCCACGTAGCTTCTATTGCCGATCATGTCAGCAAAGAATCCAAGCAGATCAACTACCCGCCATTAGGCATCAGTGGTGAAGAAGACGGCGAATGGGTCATCGTGGACATGGGCAGCGTGATCCTGCATATCATGCAGGAAGATGCTCGTAATCTGTACCAACTGGAGAAGCTTTGGGGCTAACCAAGAATGAAGCTTCAACTGATTGCTGTTGGCACCAAAATGCCGAAATGGGTTGAGGAAGGCTACAAAGAGTATAGCCGTCGCTTCCCTAAAGATATGCCGCTTGAACTGGTCGAGATTTCTGCTGGCAAGCGGGGGAAAAATGCCGATATCGCCCGTATTCTGCAAAAAGAAGGCGAAGCGATGTTAGCCGCTGTTCCGAAAGGCAACCGGATTGTCACCCTGGATATTCCGGGCAAACGCTGGGACACCGAACAACTGGCAGAACAGCTGGAAAGCTGGAAGCTGGATGGCCGTGATGTGTCTATTCTGATTGGCGGACCTGAAGGTCTGGCACCAGCCTGTAAGGCAGCTGCCGACCAGAGTTGGTCGTTGTCGCCGCTGACACTGCCGCACCCACTGGTCCGTATCGTAATGGCAGAAAGCCTGTACCGGGCCTGGAGCATCACCGCTAACCATCCATATCACAGGGAATAAGTGAGAATGAGGCAAAAGCGTACACAGATCCGCGATCACCGGGCTGAGTCGGCACTGTTTTTTCGCCGGGCTCTTGTCTCATTTATCGGTATCATCGTGCTGGTCAGTGTTCTGCTGGTGAATCTGTACCACATACAGATCCGCGAGCATGAAGACTACCAGACACGATCGAACGATAACCGGATTAAAGTGGTTCCCGTCGCCCCGAACCGGGGGCTGATCTACGACCGTAACGGTGTGCTGCTGGCAGAGAACCGGCCGGTCTACTCCCTGGAAATCACCTCAGAAAAAGTGCCTGATCTGCAGGACACTTTTGCACGCCTGAAAGAAATGATGGCCGTCACCGACGAACAAATCGAGCGGTTTGAGCGTGAACGACGCCGTACCCGCCGGTTTAAGTCCGTGCCTATCATGAACCAGTTGACCGAAGAGCAAGTCGCGTTATTTTCGGTTAACCAGCACCGCTTCCCCGGCGTGGAAGTGAAAGCTTACCTCAAGCGCTTCTATCCGTACGGCGAGGCCCTGACCCATGTGCTGGGTTATGTCGCAAAAATCAACGATCGGGATCTCGACAAGCTGGATCGCGAAAACAAGCTGAATAACTACAAAGCGACCCGCGACATCGGTAAGCTGGGCGTTGAAAAATATTACGAAGATCTGCTGCACGGCACCTCCGGCTATCAGGAAGTCGAGGTCAACAGCCGCGGCAGGATCATCCGCACTCTGAAATATGTCCCGCCGATTCCTGGCAAAGACATCAAGCTGAATATAGATATCAGCCTCCAACTGTATGTGCAGGAGCTGCTGACCGTGCGCACGACTGACCCGGAAACCGGCGAAGAGATCGTCAAACCGAAGCGCGGCTCAGTTGTGGTACTCGACCCGCGTGACTCGTCAGTCCTGGCTATGGTATCCAGCCCGAGTTACGACCCGAACCTGTTTGTCCACGGCATTTCCGGCAAACAGTACCGCGATCTGCTCAATGACAAAGACCGTCCGCTGGTAAACCGCGTCACGCTGGGCATTTATCCGCCGGCTTCCACGGTGAAACCGATGATCGCTGTCGCCGCACTGACGGAAGGCGTGATCACCACCAACACCACGAGAAATGACCCGGGCTACTGGCGTATCCCTAACACCAACAGCCGACCGTTTCGCGACTGGCTGCGCTGGGGCCATGGCCGAGTGAATATCCACAAAGCCATTGAAGAATCGGTTGATACCTTCTTCTATCAGGTGGCGTACGACATGGGCATCGACCGCCTGTCGGACTGGATGAGCCGCTTTGGCTACGGCGAATACACCGGCATTGATATCTACGAAGAGAGCAAGGCCAACATGCCGACCCGCGAATGGAAACAGGCGCGTTTCCGCCAGCCATGGTATCAGGGTGACACCATTCCGGTCGGGATCGGTCAGGGCTACTGGACAGCGACGCCGCTGCAAATCGCCAAGGCGACGACCGTACTGGTCAACCGCGGCCGGGTGCAGGCACCTCACCTGCTCAAGGATGTCATTGATGATGAAGGCGGCAAGCCGGCCAACTTTGATGACTTCCCGCCGATCGATAACGTCAGCGACAGCACCTGGGAAGTCGCCAAAGACGGCATGTTCCGCGTACTGTTTGGTAACCGAGGGACTGCTCGCAGGGCTTTCTACGGGGCGGAATACAAGGCCGGAGGAAAATCCGGCTCGGCTCAGGTCTTTGGCCTGGCGGAAGACCAGAAGTACAACGCCGAGGAGCTGGAAGAACATTTACGCGACCATGCTCTGTTCACGGCCTTTGCACCATTTGACCATCCGGAAGTCGTTGTTTCGATGGTGCTGGAAAATGCCGGCGGCGGCTCCTCGAACGGGGGCCCGGTTGCCCGTAAAATCTTTGACCACATGCTGCTGGAACCCACCGAACCGGATCCGCTGCAGGTGATCGTCGATAAAAAACTCGCAGAGGTATCACCATGAGTATGATGTCAGCGACAGGGAATCAACGTACGCTGAGTGACCGCTTACATCTGGATTTTCCGCTGTTACTGGGCATTTTCACTCTGATGGGCTTTGGCCTGATTGTGATGTACAGCGCCAGCGGCCAGAATCTGGAAATGATGGAACGTCAGGCGGTTCGCATGCTGCTCTCACTGGGTGTCATGTTTATTCTGGCTCAGATTGCGCCGCGGCATTACGAAACCTGGGCTCCCTATCTGTTCGGGGTCGGGCTGTTACTGCTGCTCGGGGTGTTGCTGTTCGGGGAAGTCTCAAAAGGGGCGCAGCGCTGGCTGAACCTGGGTATAGTCCGGTTTCAACCCTCTGAGCTGATCAAGCTGGCCGTGCCGCTGATGGTCGCGCGCTTTGTGGGTAACCGCCCGCTACCGCCCAGCCTGAAGAACATCACGATTGCTCTGGTGCTGATTTTTGTCCCGACAATTCTAATCGCCAAGCAGCCGGATCTGGGCACCTCTATCCTGATTGCCGCCTCCGGGATCTTTGTCCTGTTTCTGTCCGGGATCAGTTGGCGCATTATTATTGCTGCCGCGCTGATGCTGGCTGCGTTCATACCGGTCCTCTGGCTGTTCCTGATGCGGGATTACCAGCGTACCCGGGTGCTGACCCTGTTCAATCCAGAGTCAGACCCGCTAGGCGCGGGCTATCACATCATCCAGTCAAAAATTGCCATTGGCTCCGGCGGGCTCAACGGCAAAGGCTGGATGCAGGGCACCCAGTCCCAGCTGGAATTTCTGCCTGAACGCCATACTGACTTTATTTTTGCGGTCATCGCCGAAGAATGGGGACTGATTGGGGTCTGCTGCCTGCTAACAATTTACCTATTCATCATCGGCCGCGGGTTGATGCTGGCCAGCCGAGCCCAGACCGCTTTTGGCCGGATGATGGCCGGCAGTATCGTGCTCAGCTTTTTTGTTTATATTTTCGTGAATATCGGTATGGTGAGCGGCCTGCTGCCGGTGGTGGGGGTTCCTCTCCCGCTGGTCAGCTATGGCGGAACCTCCATGGTAACCCTGATGGCCGGTTTCGGTATTTTGATGTCTATCCACACCCATAGAAAAATGTTGTCCAAGGCGACCTAAATGCGCATATCTCCATTATTGTTACTTCTTATCCTTGCTGGCTGTAGCTCCACGTCCAACAACGAGCGCTATGATATCGCCGATGATAAGGCGCCGGAATCATCGCCAACGCTGGATCACATTGAAGATGCCCAGCCGCGCTACGAACCGCAGAGTCTGGCTGGCAACAAGGACTACACGCTGCGCGGCAATGACTACAAAATCATTCGCGGTCAGCAGCCGTTCACCGAAGAAGGCTATGCCTCCTGGTACGGCAAAAAATTCCACGGCCACCGCACGTCGAACGGTGAGATTTATGACATGTACTCGATGACAGCAGCCCACAAAACTCTGCCGTTACCGAGCTATGTGAAAGTCACCAACCAGAACAACGGCCGCTCCGTGGTTGTCCGGGTTAATGACCGCGGTCCGTTTCATGACGGGCGCATTATTGACCTGAGTATGGCTGCTGCAGCCCGGCTGGATGTGATCAAGTACGGTACTGCCCCGGTAAAGATTGAGCTGATCAATATTGACAAACCGGCCAATCCTGACGAATGGCAGAGCGCCAATCCGAACCAGTACTTCGTGCAGTTGGCTGCCGTCACAGACAGCGACAAGGCCAAACAAGTTGCCACGACTCTGGCCAAAGAGTTCAACACTCAGGTCGATACCCAAAAGGCCGACACCGGTAATATTTACCGCCTGCGCCTGGGGCCATACCTGGATCGCGAAGAAGCCATGACGCAGCGGGATAAGGCACGAGCCAGCCGCTACCCACAGGCTTTCATCATTTCCTCGAAAAGGGAATTGGAACCTAAATCGTAATTTGTACTCTGAGTAACAGACTTTTTGATGCCCGAGACCGCACTTTTGTGCTTTCTCTCGGGTAAATTTCCGCACAGTATTGTCAAAATTCGTCAATCGTCACCAGGATGACCGGTCATATCAACCGCCAACACTGGTCTGCTATTGTCAATCTGCTATAGTGTGTACAATTTTTTGCAATCGACAAATTAAGTTACAACCATCATGAAGAAATCTGCTGCACTTTTCCGCTCTGTAGCAATCTCGGCCACCCTGCTGGCTTCAGCAACTGCGGTTGCTGCACCAGCGGTTGTCCCTGAAGCACCACAGATTGCTGCCAAGGGTTACGTCCTTGTAGACTACCATTCCGGTAAAATTCTGGCTGGTCACAACGAATACGAACAAATCCCGCCTGCCAGCCTGACCAAAATGATGACCAGCTACGTCATCGGCCAGGAAATCAAACGCGGCAACATATCTATGGATGATACTGTCGTGATCAGCAAAAACGCCTGGGCCAAAAACTTCCCGGGTTCCTCAAAAATGTTCATTGAGGTGGGCAGCGAGGTTAAAGTTTCTGACCTGAACCGCGGGATTGTTATCCAGTCCGGTAACGATGCGTGTGTGGCCATGGCTGAACACGTAGCCGGTTCAGAAGATTCATTCGTCGATCTGATGAACGCCTGGGCAAAAACCCTGGGCATGAACTCCACCCACTTTGCCAACGTACACGGTCTGGATAACCCGAACCTGTACACCACCCCGTATGACATGGCACTGCTGGCTCAGGGCCTGATCCGCGATGTCCCAGAAGAGTTTGCGCTGTATAAAGAGAAGTCGTTCACTTACAACGGCATTACTCAGTACAACCGTAACAGCCTGCTGTGGGATAAGAGCCTGAATGTTGACGGCCTGAAAACCGGTCACACCAACAATGCCGGTTACAGCCTGGTCAGTACAGCGACGGAAGGCAAGATGCGCCTGATCGCGGTAATGATGGGGACTCAGAGCCCTAACGCCCGTAAAGCGGAAAGCAAGAAGCTGCTGAACTACGGTTTCCGTTTCTATGAAACAGTATCACCACACAAAGCCAACGAAACCTTCGTGACCGAAAAAGTCTGGATGGGCGACACCGATGAAGTCTCACTGGGCGTCAGCGAAGATACCTTTGTGACTCTGCCACGCGGTCAGACCAAAGATCTGGCAGCCAGCTTTGTGCTGGAAAAAGAGCTGCGTGCGCCGATCCAAAAAGGTGACGTCGTGGGTAAGTTGTACTACCGTATTGGCGAAGAAGACATTGCTGAGTACCCGCTGCTGGCACTGAATGATGTTAACGAAGGCGGAATGTTCAGCCGTCTGATTGATTACATCATGCTGCTGTTTAAAAGCTGGTTAGGGTAACAGTCAGATATACAACAGAAAGGGGCTGCAGATTCTGCAGCCCCTTTTTTGTGACTCTTTTCGCATTCCCACAGAACTTGTTAAAATTAGTCTGAGCCTTTAATATGCACGGCTTAAATCGCAATAAATGCAATACCTCGGAGTACCGCATGCAGCAGCAAGAACAGCCAAAACTGAAAGATCTCTTGGAGTTCCCTTGTAAGTTCACGTACAAGGTTATGGGTTATAGCAAACCTGAGCTGCCTGATCTGGTTGTTGAAGTGATCCAGCGCCACGCCCCAGGTGACTACAGCCCTGTCGTGAAGCCAAGTGGTAAAGGCACCTACAGCGCCGTTTCGGTATCTATTACAGCGACCTCGATTGAACAGGTAGAAACTCTGTACAAAGAACTGAGTGAAATTGAGATTGTACGCGTCGTTCTGTAAGCGTTCAGCATACCCCTACAAAATTGGCGGCTGTAAAGTCAGTCGCCAAGTTTTATAATACCCTCAATCTCGTACCCCCTACCGGGGTGTCCGTGTATCAGGCGTTACCAAACGACAATATATGGGTGTGACATTGGACAATAAGATAATTATTCGGAACCTTGGCCGCCAGGACTATGAACCGATCTGGAAGGAGATGCATCAGTTTACTGACGAACGCACTCCGGACACGACCGACGAAGTCTGGCTGGTTGAACACAATCCCGTGTTCACACAGGGTCAGGCGGGCAAAACCGAACACCTGCTCAACACCGGTGACATTCCGGTTGTGCAAAGTGATCGCGGTGGTCAGGTTACCTATCATGGTCCGGGCCAGCTGGTCGCCTATATCCTGATCGATTTACGTCGTCGCAAACTGGGCGTGCGTGAGCTGGTCACCCACATCGAAAACACTGTCATCAACACCCTGTCCCGTTACGGGATTGAATCTAACGCCCGTCCCGATGCACCGGGTGTGTATGTCAACCACCAGAAGATATGCTCACTTGGCCTGCGGATCAGACGCGGCTGCTCTTTTCACGGTCTGGCACTCAATATCAATATGGATCTGGCTCCGTTTCTGCGTATTAACCCATGCGGTTATGCAGGAATGGAAATGACTCAAACTGTGTCATTGAATGGGCCTTCTGAACTAGCGGAAGTTCAGCCTGTACTGGTAGAAGAGCTGAACAACCTGCTCGATTATCAGAGCGTTGAGTGGAAAATGGAAAGCAATTCATGAGTAAACCAATCAAAATTGAACAAGGTGTCAAATACCGTGATGCCGACAAAATGGCGCTGATCCCAGTTCGTACTGTGGCTGAAGAAGCACCAAAGCAAGTGCTGCGTAAACCGGAATGGATGAAAATCAAACTTCCGGCTGACAGTCAGCGTATCCAGGACATTAAGTCGGCAATGCGCAAGAACAACCTGCACTCTGTGTGTGAGGAAGCATCTTGTCCAAACCTGGCAGAATGTTTTAACCACGGCACTGCCACCTTTATGATCCTGGGGGCAATCTGTACCCGTCGTTGTCCGTTCTGTGACGTTGCTCATGGTCGTCCGCTTCCGCCTAACGCAGAAGAGCCGGTCCACCTGGCACAAACGATTGCTGACATGAAGCTGCGCTATGTGGTTGTCACTTCAGTTGACCGTGATGACCTGCGTGACGGTGGTGCTCAGCACTTTGCCGATTGTATCCGTGAAATTCGCGTGAAAAGCCCGGAAATCCGCATTGAGACTCTGGTCCCTGATTTCCGTGGCCGTATGGATCGTGCGCTAGACATCCTGCGTGATAACCCGCCGGATGTGTTCAACCACAACCTGGAAACTGCACCTCGTCTGTACCGTAAAGCGCGTCCGGGTGCGAATTACCAGTGGTCACTGGATCTGCTGAAGAAATTCAAAGAGATGCACCCTGAGGTACCAACTAAGTCCGGTCTGATGATGGGCCTTGGCGAAACCAAAGAAGAAATCATTGAAGTGCTGAAGGATCTGCGTGCGCACGGTGTGACCATGCTGACGCTGGGCCAGTACCTTGCACCAAGCCGTCACCACCTGCCGGTAGAGCGCTACGTGCCGCCTGAAGAGTTCGATGAGCTAAAAGAAATCGCGCTGGAACTGGGATTCACCCATGCAGCCTGTGGTCCGTTTGTTCGCTCTTCATACCACGCCGACCTACAGGCGCGTGGCGAAGAAGTGAAATAAAAACGCCGCTTCTTTTTCATAAAAACGGTGAGCCTGGCTCACCGTTTTTTTATGCTTGATTTTCATCAACTGCCTAGCTTGCTCAGCCCTAAGCACTTTGCACTTTGCCACAACGTTGCTGCCTCGTGACACAGCTCATCCGATTTGAGTCTGACACCGGCACTCTTCGGGTGCCGGAAATCACCAGGCAAAAATTCACAAACAATCATTCACAAACAATCATTCACAAACAAGATTTCACCAGACAAAGCCATCAGCAAAAAAAAAACGCCGCGGAAAACCGCAGCGTTTCGTTTAGGGATGCATATCGCACTCGTCGCTGATTCAGCGTTATTACGATTGCACTACGCAGGATTGCGAATTGCACTACTCAGGTACAGGTACAGGTACGCCTATTATTGCGCGCGCTCAATCGCAGCTGCCAGCACCGGCGCCAGACTGTTCAACGCCTCTTCATTCACCGGCTTACCTTTATCATTGGTAATGTTGATTGACGTCCGGTTACCCAGATCGCCCAGCTGAACATTGTACGAACGGCTGTCCAGCATGATTGGCTTGGTGCCCAGCTCAGTCCAGAACTCATCATCCGGAGAACGGTATTTCACCTCAACCAGACCCTGCGAGCGGTTACGGCTTTCAACTGTAAAGCCAATCTCGTTCAGCACCAACGGCAGACGTTCCCAGAACACATTGTAAGGGGCACGGGCGATGATCACCGGCAGGCCACTGCGATCCTGTCCCATAGAAATAGGGATTTGCTTCACCAGCTGCTGGGCACGTTCACGGGCTTTATCACGCTCTAGCTGATCATAACGCGCGGTCACCACGTTGGTCATGATGGTGCTGTAGCGCTCTTTGTTGTCAACCGAGACCGGCATTTCAACCCCGTCTTCCCGCCAGTCAATCAGAGAAATCTGGTAGGTATAACGACCCGGCTCTGCGGAACGCTCAATACGGTAACGGCTGCCAATCTGACGATCTTCATCGTCATTATTCCAGGTCACCCAGTCGGTTTCCATCGCGTTCGCGGTATTGCTGCGCAAAGTGATATTTCGTTCAACAATCAACTTCTGAGTTAACGCCCAGACCTTGTTCAACTCTTCTTCTTTGGCCAGCAACAGGCTCACGCCATCTTCGCCTTTCACCGCCCGGGCACCCGGGATCAGCGCCAGCACTTGCTGCGGCGGACGAATATCGACCGAAGGCCCCAGCCCGCCCTGGAAACTCCGAGCCGGGATATTGTAATCACTAACCTGAGCAGGAATCGCCCCTGCCGGTTGCGTCCATGTCCCCAACGGGGCGGTTTCAAGGTAATTGAAATCCTGATTGGCCTGACGGCGGCGATCCGCCCCGTCAGAACAGCCCGCCAGTGTTACCACTGCAATTGCAGCCGCCACCAGCTTGTATTTGTAATTCATTCCGCTTCTGCGCTCCTACGCTCTCGCTATTTACAGCAGTACGTTCGCATCCTTGAGGGCTTCCGTAACTACTGGTTGGGCAGATTCACTCAGCTCGGTCAGCGGCAGACGAAGCGTACCATGCTGAATCAAACCAAGCTTATGAGCTGCCCATTTTACCGGGATTGGGTTGGATTCAACAAACAAATGCTTATGTAAAGGCATTAAACGCTGATTGATTTCATGCGCGGCATCAGCCTGACCGGACAATGCCAGCTTAAACATCTGTGCCATATCGGCAGCGGCAACGTTCGCTGTAACCGAAATCACGCCATGGCCACCTTCAAGCACAAAATCCAACCCGGTGGCATCATCACCACTCAGTTGGATGAAAGAGTCACCACAAAGTTCCCGAGTTTTCTTCACTCGGCTCAGATCGCCGGTCGCATCTTTGATGCCGACAATATTATCAATCTTCGCCAGGCGCGCCACGGTCTCCGGCAGCATGTCCACACCGGTACGTCCCGGTACGTTATACAGAATCTGCGGCAGTTCGGTCGCTTCCGCAATGGCTTTAAAGTGCTGGTACAACCCTTCCTGCGTTGGCTTGTTGTAATATGGCGTTACCGTCAGACAACCCGCCACCCCAGTGCCACTAAACAGTTTGCTAAAGGTGATGGCTTCGTGGGTGGCATTCGCGCCCGTACCGGCGATCACAGGCACACGCCCGTTCACGTATTCAACGGTTTTGAGTACCACTTTCACATGCTCGTCCACCGTCAGTGTCGCAGACTCGCCCGTTGTGCCGACAGCCACAATGGCATCGGTACCGGCAGCAATATGATATTCAACCAAAGACGCCAGACTGGCGTAATCGACTTCACCATTGTCATCCAATGGTGTAATAAGTGCTACCATGCTTCCTGAAAACATGTCCATCTCCCCATAATTATTGTTGACCCGGTATCCTTATCTTCGGGGCCCAGAGTCTGGTAATCATCAACATTGTCGTGTAATTCCTGAAAAGCACTCAGTGGGATGTCACGCATTGATAATGCGTATAACTGAACATTTTTCAGGTTATACCTGAACAAGAAATTGCAACAAATTCTTTCATCAGAGCAGAGCGCAGATCCGAAGAGCTCCGCTGGGTGCCGCCAGCAGAAAAGAAAGCAAGTCACAATTGGTCGATGAAGATAAAGACGGCTCCCGGCCTGGAATTTATGCCGATGAACCGAATAATAAGGCAGCCCGGAAAATCCATACTACTTTTCAGTAACAGTAAACTCAAGACAGAGTTATGTAAATGCAGGAAGGCTAACTGCCTGTCGAAAGACTGATTTTGCAGCAGCTGCCACTTGGCTGAGTCAGTGTGTGTGCTACCATGCTAGAGGTATTCATAAAGTGATGTAATAAATATGGAACATTATCTCGTTGTGACCGCAATTGGGACGGACCGCCCCGGTATTTCAGATGAAATAACACGACTCATCACCCAGTGTGGCTGTAACATTGTTGACAGTCGCCTGGCTATTTTCGGGCGCGAATTCAGCCTACTGATGCTGTTGTCCGGCAATGCCAATGCCATCTCCCGGGTTGAGTCCACGCTGCCGCTGAAAGCGCATGAACATGACCTGCTGACGGTGATGAAACGTACCAGCAAACATGAATACCGTTATTTCCCCTATACAGCTGATTTTCATATCGAAGCTGACGACAGTCCGGGACTGATTGAGCAATTTACCCGGTTCTTTGCCTCCCGGCAGATTGATATCGCTTCGCTCAGCGCGCATACCCACGACAGTACAGAGCCTGGGGTGCCTAACCGGTTCCAGCTCCAGATCGGCACCAATTTGCCCGACGGCTGTAACCTGATGACTCTGCAAGAAGAATTTGAAGCACTCTGCCACGACCTGGTTGTTACCGGCAGCGTGACATTCATCGGCCATAATCAATAAGGAAAACACTATGAAGACTTTGACCGCCGGTACGCCAGCGCCAGCCTTCACCCTTCAAAACCAGAACGATGAGCCAGTCAGCCTTGCTGACTTTAAAGGCAAAAAAGTGCTGGTTTACTTCTACCCGAAAGCCATGACGCCGGGCTGTACTGTTCAGGCGTGCGGCCTGCGTGACAGTAAAGCCGAGCTGGATGCGCTGAATGTGGAAGTATTGGGGGTGAGTATCGATCCGGTTAAACGCCTGCCTAAATTTATTGAGCGCGACAACCTGAACTTCACGCTGCTGTCTGACGAAGACCATGCCGTGGCTGAGCAGTTTGGTGTCTGGGGTGAAAAGAAATTCACCCTTAGAAAATTTTCATGACAATAAACCTTGATTATTTTTTATGACAAATCTATCTTTAATATGTGGGTAACATATTGAGGGTTGTTTTGTGATAGAAACGCATGAAGACAAATATTCTGATATTTATGATGACTACCAACTGCTTTCCATCGAGGTAGATACATTAGCAAAGCTACAAATTTCAGTGAGTATCGATACTGAATCTGGAGAAGTGACGCACTCACCCTACCTTTTCCCTTCCAATCTGGAATCCCGCTTGAAGAAAACCGATATCATCATTGCACCTGATGGGACGGTTGTTTACCCACAGTCCCTATACCTAGTGTCTAAATTGCGTGGTGAAGGGAAAGTCAAAGACACAGGGTCGATTGCAAAAGGCTTGTTAGCTTTTACTCGTTATTTAGATTCCACTCATTACTCTCAAATTGATGAAGATGGTAATGAAATACCACCTGAATATCTAACTTATAAAACCCTATCGAGGTATGAGGAAGAAGGTGCGCCTTGGCAATTTGCGGAGTTTCTACTTGCGAACTGCAATAATATTGAAGGTGCTAATGGCGATGAAGCTTTTAGTTTATCTACCGCTAGAAGTTATATGAGTGCCGTTATTGGATTCTATAAGTGGATGCAAAAGTACGGCTACATCAAAAATGACGTTCAGAATGTTGTTACCCACTACACAACAGGAACGGTGCATCAAGAGTTAAATCAGCACGATATGTTGGCTCACACAAAGTCAGGTTCCAAACGTAATTATGAAACATCCAATCTCATGAAGATGTTTCCAAAAAAAGAAAACACTCCCGCCCATAAAAAACTAAAGCCCATGCACCCTGAGCACAAGGTTTTATTTAATGAACATGCCAATTCACTCCCAAAGGCGACAGGATTAATCTTTCAGCTATGTGTCGAGGCTGGACTAAGAATTGACGAAGCTATTCACTTCCCCGCTCACGATATAGGAAAGGCTGACTACCGTGATTTAGATGCAGTACCAATCAAAATCACTCGCACAAAAGGTAGTAAGGAACGTACCGTAGAAGTTCCCATTGAGCTTTACGAAGAGCTAGAGATATACAAAGAAAGTAATGCACGACTTACGAACCTAAACAAACGCAATGAGCTTGTTCAGTCAGGTGAGGTGTTAGATACCGTAGAGTACCTCTTTATTTCAAATAAAGGGACTCCCTACTCAAGCAACACCCTAGAAACGCACTTTTCAAACCTTCGAAAACAGATACGTGAAGTAGACTCTTCTTGGTATTACAGGATTCATGATTTGCGCTCTACCTTTGCAACTCATTGGCTTTGGCAGGAGTCGCAAAAGCGTGCCGTTGGCTATGACTTCCTTATGGATGAACTAGCGAAATTAATGGGGCATGCAAGCACGTCAACCACTGAGAAATACATTAAGTTCATGAATAAACTGGACGACCAAATCAATATGGCTAAAGCGAAAAACCGCAAAATAAACGGAGGCTGGGCGTAATGGCGAAAAGTAAAATTACCAGACAAGCCAATTCCGTTAAACGTGTGCGAAATAGTCAAAATGTTGTGCCTTTGAATCTGACGATTCCTTACAATAACGTAAGCTTAAGTAAGCCAAAGCAGTTCGATGTTTCTCACTTATTGTATTTAGGGTGTAACAAAGAAAATGAGAAAATAGACAGCCGAACCGTATTTATTAGGCGCTTTTGCGAGAAAGCCAACCAATATGTCAGCAATGGTAACTCAGCTAGAACAGTCACAACTAACTACGAAAACTTGCGTTCCTATCTTGCTTTTTGTGATGCGGTAGATGTAGCGCCATTTACGGAAAGTGGGTATTTAAAGTTTGCTGGCAACGATGGCGAATTAAGGCATCGTATCAAGATGTTTAGTCCTTCAAATCGCCTATGGGAATACAATCATGGTGATGAGTTAGGCATGAAAGAGTCGTCAGCTTCGTCTATACTTACATCGCTTCGTCATGCGCTCGATTGGTGTGGCTTGCCTGTTTCCGATTGGGCTTTGCATCATCGGGGGTTTACATTAGAAAAAACGCCCTATAAAGGATATTCAGAGGAAGAAGAAAAGCTTCTTGTGACACGGTTAGATGCATTATTCTTCACTCTCGCACCACAGCTTATTGCAGCCAAAGAAAACGATACACCTTTGCCAGAAGCGCTTCCTCTTATTATTAACCTTGGTGAACATGAGGAAGTGGTTCAAATTCCAACATCGTTGGATACGACCAGGGGCGTTTCAAGTAAAAATGGTACAAGAGTTAATGCTGGAGCAGCTTTTAACATCACGATGGGCGCTGCCTATCATTTGATGTGCTTTTTCACCTCACTAAACGACAGCAACATTCGAAGCATTGCTCACCCAATTAAGGTTCATACAGAAGATCGAGATAAGAGCCTGCAAGTTGTGAAAGTCTCAAGCCATAAGCCCAGAGCGAACAAAGAGGTCGATGCTCTGTTGGTAGGTGAGCAATTTGACGTTGATAAGCGTGGTGGTGTGAAGTTTATTCGATTACTCGAACGACTATCCAAGCTATATGGCAATAGTGAAGATGGCTCAGAGTTAATATTCACCCTCAATAACAACGCCGATGTGAATCATACCTTTAATTTGAATGAGATAAATAAAACGCTCGTTAACCAACTACACCTGTTATCTCCGTACCGGGCTGGCAACCTACCTTGGTTTAAAGAGCTGTTTTACGCCTACCGAAACCAACAAATAATCACGTTAAAGAAAGTCGTTAATCATCTGGGTCGCACTGTTGTTCGTAAAGAAGTCAAGACAACGAACAAAACCATGGCAGGGCAAGGGGCAACCAATAGCGCCTACTGTATTTTGTCTTGCTACACAGACTTGCCACTCAAAGGTATTTTACTTCCACTCACGTACTCTGAAAGAGATAGTGATGGCAATGTCACCGTTTCTTTTAGCTATAGAAATGGCATAGGTGGTTTCTTTAAAATACCTGCTTCTGATTTAGCTTTAATCAAAGATATTGAGCAATATGCTAAAGAGAACGCAGGCAAGCAGCCAAAGATATATGAACGGCTACTTTTAACGAGAAGTAGCCGCTACGTACCTAAAGATTGGGAAGGCACTAGCCCTATTTCACCAACGTTAATGCGCACTTGGTCTGTTGAGCCAAACCATTATTATATCTCTCTTCAATCGAGTCGCTGGAGAGAAATGACCAGTAACCAAGCTTATGCAGAAGGCGGTATTCAAGGCGCTCAAAGCTTACTCCAAAACGCGAAGGAAACCTTAGAGAGAAGTTACCTTAACGAGCATCCATTACTAAATAAAGTCATCCTATCTCAGAGTATAGAGGTCATTGAAAATCTTGATGACGAAACGAGCTTAGAGCAAGCAAAAGATATTGTGGTGAAAAGGCGTGGGATTCCGATGTTGTCACACGATGAGTGGAAGAAAAAGCGCACAGCAGGTAATGCAAAAACCAACCCCAATGGTCTAACTTGTGATGGGCAACAAGCCATTAGTGATGGCAAAAACACGCAACGAGAAACAAACTATGCAGTAGGCCTAAGCTTACCTTGTGCTGAATTTGATATGTGTTACAAGTGCCAATCAGCCAAGGCGGTAGATGACGTTGAAGCTGTTTACAAGCTCATTTCATACATAGATGTTCTTAAAGAAACCCTTGATATGTACCCTGATGTGAAAAGTGATATTCATGAGAAAATTGAACAGTTTGAATATACGCTAGACGGAGCTAGTGACGATGTATTTGGCGGGGCTATGGAGCGATTTAATACCCAAGGTCGTCACCCAAGAGTCTCTTTCGACCACGCGCTTTTATCCTTATAGTGACGGAGGCTAAAATGATAAAACTCTCTGACCTAGAGCATCAAAATAAGCTTCTTAAAGCACAAGAAAATGTTGGCGCTCATGCAAATTACTTAATGGATGTCTTAAAGCCAGCCATTGAGCGTGGTAATTGGGATGAACTCGAAAGCCTTGATATTGGCTTTACTGTTTCGGGTGAATCATTGGGTAAAATTGGTGATGATGAAGCCTGGAGAAAATTACAGCCTTATTTTGAGCCAAGAGCAAAGAAAGCCATTACCATTGATTTTACGCTCGATGGTAAGGTGATTGAGCGCAACCTAAAAAATCAGCTTAAAACCCTCTTACTTAAAATGATATGGCTATCACCTCATAACCATTCATTTTGGACTATTAGCGAAGCATTAACCGACCTAAAGAAAGTCATTATCCCTCTTTTGAATGAAGCATATAACACCTTATCCGCTTTAGACTTTGATCGACTCGAAACTTGGGTGCTAACGGGTTTTACCAACATCGACTTTGAAAGGTTTGATATTTACAACGGATTAAATCGCCTTTACAAAGAAGCAAGAGGCTTACCGTTTGAGGTTAACCTAAATAAAAAGCTAAACGCCTCTGACTTTGGTTTAGCAATCAAAGAAGCCGAGCAATATACCGTCATTCCACAGAGGCTCTACTATCTTGGTCTTCAAAGGTCAGAAGCCCTGATTAATGAAGCTTATGCCCTACGTGATGAGCTAGAGCAATTGGCAGAATACATCGCCACATATTTTGATAAGGCGTATGAGGGTTATGCCAAGTATCTTGTCAGTGATGAAGCCATACTTAATAACAGTAAAATTAAATGGTGTTTAGGGAAGTCGAGCAAAGGAACTAAACAGCGCACGCTTGCTTTTCAACAAGCCTTTTCAGTACTTCATTCTCCAAAAGAAGAAGAAACACTTACTCTTATACGTCTTCATAAACCACAGATACATAGTTACTACATTGATAACTTCCATACCGAACGTAAGCTAACGATTGGACAATGGACCATCACCAATCTCAGAGAGGCTCAATCGCTTTTTAAAAAGCTCAATGGTGGCTGCCTATGGGGGCTAATGGCTCGAACAGGAATGAGAGCCGATGAGATGTATGACCTAAACACCGCTCAGGGCTGCACAACTGAGATAATAAAAAGACAGAAGATACACGTTATCCATGCCAACCTATCAAAGACAGCTAAAGGCTCTCAATCAAAGCAAGATGAATTTGTCACTACCGAAATCGGCATGAAAGCGTATGAGGTGCTTCAAGCGCTACATGCACCACTAAGAAAACTGCATCCTGACTCACAATCTTTTTTCCATAAAACAATAGAGGGCTGTAGTGAAATAACTAAGAATCAACTAGGAAGACACTCTCAAGATTGGTTTAAAAATGCTATGGGCGAAGAACTTGCGCTAACCAATGAAGACATTATTGACCTAAAAACATCTGACCCAAATTTATCGTTTGAAGTGGGTGATGATTATGCGTTTACAGGGCATCAACTTCGCCGCTCTTTTGCTTACTACCTAATTGGCTACGAGCTTTGTAACTTTCCACAACTCAAACAGCAATTTAGTCATGTGTCTATGGCAATGACTCGGCACTATGCAAAAAATGCCAGCAAGTTTCAAAAGCTCAGGAAAAAGAAGCAAAACCTTGCTAATGCCATTGATGAAGAAAGAATTGACCAGAAAGCCCGTGTTTATTTGAGCATCTATCAAAAACTGGCAAACAAGGAGCGAGTTGCCGGAGGCAAAGGCAAAGAGTTTGCTAAAAGCATGATGAAAACAGACCGTAACTTATTCAAGGATAAAGTTGATAATGACATGCTTTCTCTAAGCTATTGGAAAAAGCAAATTCGAACTCAAAGTCGCCACATTCATGCCGTTGCGCCGGGGGTATATTGCACTTCGACTACCTGCGGTTTAAGAACGCTCGTTAACCTGATGGAATGTGTAGACTGCAAGAATGATTACATCGTTGATGCCGTATTTGCCGAAGCAAAGCGTAAAGAGGCAGAAATACACATACTTTATGATATTGAAAATGATGAGCTAACCCCTCAAACCGCTTCTGAATCTTATATAAAGATTCAAGCAGCAGAGCGTATTATGAAAGATTTAAATATCGACTATGAGCCTGTCATTTTCCCTGATGAAGTTAAGAATCTACTTATCCCATACGGAGTCACATCATAATGTCACAGATAACCAAAAATAAGCTAATCAAAGCATTGGAAAGACTTTTGAGTGGTGATGTAACGAAGTTGACATCAAAAGAGCTGCGTAATAAAGCTCGAAAGGGCAAGCTCAAAATCAACAATAGTAATGTTGAAAAAGAAGCGGGGCTTTCCGCTGGCGCACTCAGAAGACATGATGACGTTGTTTTAATGATAAAAAATAAGTCATTAGAAGTACAAGTTGCTCAAGATGAAACAACTGACTCCCCCATTGAAGTTCTTCAAAAAGAAATAAAGTCACTGAAAGGCGAAAGAGCGCAAGCGAATAAAAAGAAAAAAGAATATTACGACGAAGCTCAAAGCCATAAGGAAGCGTTAGCCGTTCAAGCTGCCACTCATATTAAGGTAGTTCAAGAACTTATGGAGATGTTACATGAAAGTCAGCGCGAAAAGGCAATGGATAAAATCGTATCGGCTCGTTCAGATAATATTATTGCTCCCCAATTTAGAAAACCAAAGTAGCTTTTAGCACTGTAACCTCAAAGGTCGTCCTGTTTAGTGTAATCACTAGACAGGACACTAAATTAACGATAAAAACGTACACTCTAACGTAATAAAAATGCACTAAAAAGGACGTAGCGAATAACGCTACGCTACATACCATTAATTGAGAAAGTAAGGACAAAACCAATGGCAATCGAAGCTGGACAAATCGCACCAGATTTTACCCTAAATGACCAAGACAATAACCCAGTGACGCTATCTGATTTTCAGGGGAAAAAGGTACTGCTCTATTTCTACCCACGCGCTTCAACACCCGGCTGCACAGTTCAGGCTAAAGGGTTACGAGATACTAAAGCTGAGTTAGATGCCCACAATGTAGTTGTTCTTGGTGTCAGCCCAGACACACCGCAAAAATTAACTAACTTTATCAACAAGCAAGAGCTTAACTTCACTTTGCTAGCCGATGAAGAGCACACTGTTTGTGAAAAGTACAATGTTTGGCAACTCAAGAAATTTATGGGCCGCGAAAATATGGGGGTAGTACGAACAAGCTTCCTGATTGATGAGTCTGGTAACCTTGAGCATGTATTTAACAAGTTCAAGACCAAAGATCACCATGAAGTCGTATTAGACTACCTAAACAGCAAATAAGCTTCCACAAGCAATTAACTCTTAACTTGGGGACAGGCATGATTGGCTACATTCGAGTATCTGATTCACAAAGAGCCGATGGCGAATCACAAAGAGAAGCTATCAAGGCGTACGCTGCTAAACGTGGCATACAAATAACGGATTGGATAGAAGAGCACGTGTCTGCCACCAAGACAGAGTTGAGTGAGCGGAAGTTATTTTCTCTCATCACCTCTCAACAAAGTATCATTGTATCGGATATCACTCGGTTGGGTCGCCATAAAGTTATGGAGCTAGTCGGTGCCATTGGTCAAATAGCCTCATACGGTGAGCTACATTTAGCATACAACGACACCATCATAAGCTCAGAGAACGTTGATAATGCTGAAATCATTTTTACAGTTATTGGGCAGTCTTTTGCCAGCGCTGTAGAAGCCAAGAAGCGCTCTGAGCGAGCTAAAGCTGGTCACGCTAAACGTAAGGCCAAAGGGCTATCATCTGGCCGTCAAAAGGGACAGAAGGTGAAATCAAGGCTTGATGAGCATACAGCGTTTATATTGAACCTTCTCGACACCAAGGCCACCAAAGCTGAAATTCTTAAGCAACTAAACGAACGTGGTGTATCGATTTCTAGAAGTAGATTTTACTCTTGGTTGGAAGCTAGGGGGTTGCATAACAAGAAAGCTGAGTTTCAGGTGGACATGTTCTCATAGCAAGCCTAGTTTGTCTGACGTCCCTTAATTTTCACTAAACACGTTTTTGCCCATCTTTGATTCAGGCTGGTTCGGCCCAACCGATGATGGTATATACATAAGCTGCTAGACACCGCATGAATTAACTCGAACCCTAAGATAACGTTATATCCCCACGGCGAACTAGCATGCAAAAACGCGAGTAGTCATGACTATAAACGAATACTCGATGAGGAACGCTAGCTCCGCTCATAAATGAATCGAATGCTGAAAGAGTGGCTTTCGGTAACGATGATGGGTCAACAACTTTCCAAGGAACATCTGGCAGTTCGAATTCTTCTAATGTCGGCAATAAGTTTAAGTATGGGTCAGTCATGCATTTTATCCCTGCTTATAGTGTAAGATTAATCAGTAGTGCTTAAATTTATTTGGTTTAGGTTCTAGATGATTTCAATTCAATGGATTCTCGCCACTGCCGTGATTCCTTAACACTACGCTCAAGGTGATCGTCACTTTTAAGATGCAAACCGTTTCGTCGGTTACGAGCGGCACGGTACAAGATAGCTCTGCGTTGTTTATCGGTCATAAAACCTCCCATCCACCAATTTGCCAGTATGATTCTATTTTTGCTATTCCTATGTTTATGAAAGTCAGTTTTGAACTTCCTAACATAACAAAGTTCACAAAGGTAATGTGTTGAACTCTCCGTATTTATCATTGATAAGATAAGCCACTTCTCTATTTCGAGCATCCTTAGATAGTAGCAACTCTGCTATAGTAAGTAACGCCAACGCAGATTTACCAATCTTTAAAGACTCACCCCAAAATGGCTTTACGACTTTAAGAGGAGGTAATTCTTTATGTCCGATAGAGTACTTAGCGGGTTGGTGTCGGCTAAATAATAGTATCTCGTGAGGGCGGTTGTATTTTGTAAGTTGAGTTGCAGCCACTTCTCCACCCCAAACATCTCCTGGCTGCAATAAGATATCTTCCCAATTATCAACCGGAGGATAAGTCGTTAGCTGGTGATAGCGAGCTAAAATGTGACCATAACTTTTTAACCATTCATAACGCAACTCAGGCTCATGTAAAAACCTTCTTTGGCGTTTATTCTTTACTATATGGTTGTTTTCAATAAGGTACTTCATTGCCTTTGTAACCATACCAACCGAAATGTCAGCTTTAGATGCAATATTCGCATAGGTCTCATTGATAAGGTCCTTTTCAGCGAAAAGGGCAAATAAGCACTTCATGATACCGATGGTCATAAACTGGTGAGATTTATCTTGTTTTATCGGAGGTCTATTGCCAATGAATATGCATATGTTACCAGTCATTACTCTTACGTTTCCGGAGTCATCGGCATAGTTGATGTTTGAGTCATGGCATAACTGTCTAAGATAATCGCTAAGGTGATTACAGAAAAGTATGTCGTTAGCTTTTGGTCGTCGTTTTAAATAGCTTTTAATACTTTCTTTACGATGTATATGAGCATAAAAAATATTAAAAGTTATCGGCTGACCATTAACTGTCATTTTAAGCTGCGGCCTACCACCCATTTCTCCAAGCGTATAGACAGCGTTGAATTCTGACGGTAAGCCAATAAGATTGGGTTCGTTATGAAGTTGTATCATCGTAAATACACGCCTTATACATTTTTCATGATTCATGAAAAAAATAAAACCATAGAGTTTTATAGCTTAAAAACTTAAGATTTTCGAGAAAAATGAAAAAAACAGTAAATTTAACCAAATTAATTTCATTAAAATCAATAAGTAGGATTAAAAACATACATTCACTACGCATTTCTTGAAAGTATGAATACAACAATAGGAGGAATAATATTTTTATTATAATAATCAATATATTAGTTATATTTTTGGGTCATTTTTTGTCATGCAAAACCCACTTTATTTGAGAACCATCAATATTGACATTTATCATTTAAAATCAATTACTTATAAAATTATGAGCACTTGGAAAAAGGGTTAATTCAAACTTTCAGTACGTACTTTCAAACTTTCAGTACGCCTATTTTTATTATGTTGAGCAATAAACTACCGCTGAAAAAGAAGGCTAAAACTCTTCATAACCCAAAGAGCTCAGACAGAGACTTTAACGGTTGCCCATGTACTCAATACTATCTATCATTACCCCAGACCAAGCATACGCCCCTTGGTCTTAAAATATGAGGCATACTTTGTATGTGGGTCCGCGCAGCACTGGTCACAGTCAGTTCGTAAGGAACAAAAGGTGGCATTGAGATGGCAGCGGCATCTCTAACTTACAGATGTAAAATTCTCAATGAGAAATTCAGGGATCCATTATCCAATTCATTCCCCCTTCTTTGCATCTAAACGATCATATCTGTTGCTGATCATTTCCCATCGATTTCATTCCGTATTCCCTATCTGTCATAAATATACTGTTATGGCAAACCGTTTAGTTCCAATTTCTTGACTTCTTTCTCTTGTCAGTTCTTGACCTACTTTCCCCAATAACAGATTATGAATCTAGTTGAGCTCTTGAGACTCTACAGGCATGAGCTGTATTTTCTGAGGTCTGAGAAGGTTAAGGGCGATAGAACAGTATCAAACCCAATTGCATCAACGTAAGGAAGACAAGATGGCAAACCCAAGAGTATTTATAAGTTTCGATTTTGATCACAACGTTACACAGAAGCACTTGTTTGTAGGCCAATCGAAAAATTCAAAAACTCCATTCTCAATTGAAGACTGGTCGTCCAAGTCATCATTACCTCAGGACCAATGGGAATCATTGATCAAGACCAAGATTGGTAAGTGCAACATGCTTATTGTGCTATGCGGTAAAACAATGGCGAGTGCTACCGGTGTTTCCAAAGAGATTGCTATGGCCAAGGAGAAAGACGTCCCTGTATTTGGTGTATACGTAGATGGTGCAAATACAACAAGTAATCTACCAAGTGGTTTACAGCGTAATAGAACCATTGCTTGGGACTGGGATAAGATTGCAGCGGCTATTGACCAATTAATGGGTGAAGGGAAGAATAAATAGAGGTTTCCATGAAAAAGGCACTGATTATTGGAATAAATGATTACCCTAATTCACCACTTGGTGGCTGTGTAAATGACGCCAATACTTTGGCAACAGTACTTGAGTCGAATGGAGATGGCTCACCAAACTTTGGGGTACGAAAAATTACATGCCCATCCACCAACATTACTAGATCAGTACTGCGTGAAGCTATTGAACAGCTATTTAGTGGCGATTGCGACATGGCTCTGCTTTATTTTTCGGGTCATGGATTCATAAAAAGCACAGGTGGCTATTTAGTTACTACAGACGCTAAAAAGTATGATGAAGGTGTAGCGATGGATGAAATCCTAACGCTAGCAAACCAGTCAAAAGCAAGAAATAAGGTCATTATCCTTGATTGTTGCCACTCTGGCGCAATGGCATCTCCAAGTCTATCTGGTAATGGAACAGCTCAGTTGGCTGAAGGTATGTCTGTATTAACAGCTAGTCGAGATAGCGAATACGCTCTAGAAGCAAATGGTGCGGGCATTTTTACATCTCTATTAGTCGATGCATTGAAAGGGGGAGCGGCAGATATTCGAGGTAATATAACTCCTGGCTCTCTTTATGCATATGTTGATGAAGCTCTTGGTGCATGGGATCAGAGGCCAATCTTTAAGACAAATGTCACTAATTTTTCTCCGCTGCGAATTATCCCACCGAAAGTGCCATTTGAAACATTGCGAAAAATTACGCAGTACTTTCCAACAGCAGATTCAGAACATAAGTTAGATCCATCTTATGAAGACACTGAGGCAAGTGCAGACCCAGATAATGTAAAGATATTTAAAGACTTACAGAAGTATCAAAGCGTAGGCTTGGTTGTGCCAGTTAATGCAGAGTTTATGTATTACGCTGCGCTGAATTCTACGTCTTGTAGGTTGACAGCTCTCGGCTATCAATACTGGCGACTAGTAAATGAGAAACGGCTATAACAGTGCATAATAATTGTCGGACGCGTGTTCCGTTTCTCTCTACATCAACTGAGAAAACACAGATATTATATGCATATGGATGAGTTATGGTATGATCTTTCGGTACGTTGTATTGAGCGGAATAATAAATGAGTATTTGGGATATAGATAAATTACAACTTTTCATCATGTTTGTTATTCCCGGCTTTATAAGTATGAAAACTTATGAGCTTCTTTACCCCTCTCATTTGAAGGACTCTTCAAAGCAGTTAGTTGATGCAATCACATATAGCTGTATAAACTATGCCATTTTGTACTGGTTTATAGTTACCGTTGAAGCTGGAACAGGAACTGAAAGTTTCAAAGTTGCACACCCAAATTTATATATTTTCTTCTACGTTTTCGTGTTACTGGTGTTCCCCGTAATTTTAGCTTTCTCATGGAAGGCGTTAAGGGAATCTGAAAAATTTAAGAAAAACTTACATCATCCAACTCAGAAGCCATGGGACTACTTTTTTGCAAAAGGTAGGTGTTATTGGGTGAAAGTAATCCTTAATAACGGCACTGTTATAGCAGGTTATTATGGCCCAAAATCCTTCGCTTCCAGCTCTCCTGCTGAAGAGCAACTATATCTTGAGCAAACATGGAAACTTGGAGATGATGGTTCTTTTGAGCGAGCTATAAACCAAACCGCTGGAGTCATTATCTTGACCAGCGAAATCTCTCATATTGAATTTAGGGACGTTTAAAATGACAGAAAGAAAAAATTCAAATAATGGTTATCAACCGCAAGTATCACCTTCAGAACTACACAAAGGCTACCAACCTTCCCAACCAGTACCTATGCCAAGCGGTGAACCTGGTGCCGGTTATCAACCTACTGGTGCGGGTGACAGTCCAACAAATCCTACCCCAACTCCTCCTGGCGCAGAATAAAGAAGATATAAAACGATCAAGGTATCGACATACTTTTCTTCATCCGACAGAAGCATTTTAGAGCAGCCGCGCTAACATGTTTCTGTCAAAGGAGTTGTCAGTGTGACCCCAGCTAACAAAGTTTTGCCCCAAACATCATGCTGGACGAAGCGCTAGCAGCTATAAAATTAACTTGGGTAACAATCTGTTACCTCATTCCTAACTAGCACGGGCTTCACCTACCCTCAACCAGAGAGGACATGGACTAATCGTGTCTGCTGCACTACTTAGTTTTCGTTGGACCACAATCAATCCTCATTTATTCAGAGGTCAGCATTAAGTGCGTAGTATCATAAAATGTCAAATCAGTGCTGGTGATCTTATTCTCTAGCAGATGCCAGGCGTATACTGGTGTTAGTTTGATACGCAGAGAATTATTCATGTCAGTTATACGCCATATAGAAATACAAAACTTTAGAACAATCAAAAAACTATCATGGCACCCAAAGCCAGGATTAAATTGCCTAATTGGTCCCGGTGATTCAGGTAAATCTACACTATTAGATGCTATCGATCTTACGCTCGGTGCTCGACGTTCTTATTCATTCAACGATGCTGATTTTTACCAACTTAATATCCAATCTCCACTATCGATAACAATCACCCTAGGTGATCTGCATGATGATCTGAAGAATATCGAAAGCTATGGATTCTTCTTAAGGGGATATAATGCTACTACTAAAGAAATCCTTGATGAGCCTCAGCAAGGTACTGAAACTGTTCTAACCATAAAATTAACCGTAGATTGTGACTTAGACCCAGATTGGCGACTGTATTCGGAAAGGGCTGAAGCGGATGGATTAGAACGTAGATTACCATGGAAACATAGAGAGCTTTTATCTCCTGCTCGCTTAGGCACAACTGCGCACCAGAACCTTGCTTGGGGCAGCCGTTCAATCCTTAACAAGCTTTCTGAAGAGACATTGGATGTATCAAGCACTCTTGCGCAGTTAGGAAGACAGACCCGTGAAGCCTTCGCACAACAACAAGTTGAAGGGGTTGCTGGCGTTTTGCAACAAGTCCAGAATATATCCAATGGCTTAGGTGTTCCCGTTGGCGAACTGAAAGCATTATTAGATGTAAATGGAATCTCCTTATCCAATGGTGCTATAAGTCTTCACAACAGTGATAATACTCCTCTTAGACAATTAGGCACAGGTTCGTCCAGACTTCTAATTAGCGGCCTGCAGAAAGCGGCCAGTCACTCTAAAGTAATCATTGTTGATGAAGCTGAATACGGACTAGAGCCATATCGAATTACTCGTTTACTCAACGAGCTAGGCTCTAAAGATGTTGAGCCAACGCAGCAAGTATTCATCACAACTCACTCGCCTTATGTGCTTCGTGAATTGCAGGCTCAACAACTCCACGTAATGCGCAGACCTACACCTGCTCAGGTAGCTTTCAGCCCTGAACATATTCAACATACGATATACAGTCTAAACGGAGAAGGTCTACAGCAAGCAACGTTACGCGCTTGCGCCGAATCCTTCTTCAGCAAAAGTGTTATCGTATGTGAAGGAAAAACGGAAATTGGGATAGTAAGAGGAATAGATCTTCATTTCGATCAGACGATTACATCCAAAGGCGTCCATTGTGCGGACGGCGGTGGTGATGCCATGTTTGCAAGGGCGCAAATTTTTTCGTCACTAGGTTACCCTACAGCAATTTTTAAGGATTCAGATAAAGCTGAACAGCATCGAGAGCACAGAGAAAATGCTATAGCAGCTGGTATTTCTGTATTTGAATGGGATCATAATAGATCAACAGAGGATGTTATCTTTACTGCTTGTCCCACGACCGTTATCCCAGAACTATTGAATATGGCCGTTGAAAGGAAGGGAGCCGACGCAATAAACGCTCATATTCAAGCGTATTCAAATCGGTCGGTAACTCTAGAAGATTGCCTTGACCGATTTACAGATGACCAACGAGTAATCCTCGCAAAAGCTGCCAATAAAAAGAGCTGGTTTAAAGATATAGAACCCGCAGAAAATGTAGGCAGATATATTATTGGCCCTAATTACGGTTCTTTCACAGAAGATTTAACTACGCCTGTACATAATCTATTTAGTTGGGCGATTAATTTATGAACATTGAAGCTGTGCTCGATAGCGATTTAGGTTCAATTGTTGCGCCTGCAGGTTGTGGTAAGACACACCTGATTACGGAAGCTTTGTCGATTAGGGTGAAAAAACCGATATTGGTTCTAACACATACAACCGCAGGTGTATCGGCTCTTAAGAAGCGCTTACGCCGATTATCAGTTCCTGCTTCTCATTATGTAGTGACAACTATTGATGGCTGGGCGCTTCGAGTAGCTAACAGTTTTCCGACATCTTGCCCAATCAGCGCATCACCCGATAATCCTCGACAGTTTTATCCGGAACTCAGGCGATCGGTGCTTAGTGCTCTTAATTCAGGGGGACTTCACGAAATCATAAAGGCTTCATATTCAAGACTGCTAGTAGATGAATACCAAGATTGTGACAACAACCAACATAATATCATCGCCTCCCTTTCACAAGTGCTGCCAACGGTGGTTTTTGGTGACCCGATGCAATGCATATTCAGTTTTGCAGGCCCAATGCCTGACTGGCAGCAAGAAGTGCAGCAAAGGTTCCCGTTGCTTGGAACCTTAGGAACGCCATGGCGTTGGAACAATGCGGGAGCTCCTGACCTTGGTGAATGGATACTTGAAGCCAGAGAAACACTACTACGAAGAGGGATCTTAGACCTTACCGACTGCCCGAACCACGTGCTGTGGCATCCACTAACAGGTAACGCTCAGACTGACCTTATTAATCAGCAGAATGCTCAGCAAAGGATAATCAATCAAAATCAGACTGATTCTTTCCTAGTCATTGGTAGTTCAATGAACGAAAGGTCTCGACATAGATACGCGCAAAGTAGCCATACGACGCAAGTCGTTGAGCAAGTGCAATTAGCTCAGGTTATTACTGCAGCTAGCGAGTTTGATCGTTTAAACGGTATAAATCTGGTAGAAAGTATTCTTATTACAGCGAGTACAATGGCTACTAATGTTGAAATGACACGAACATTAACTCGTATTCAAAGTATTCTTGGTGGAAGAAACAGGCAACCACCCACCACCTTTGAACATGCTCTATCTAACGTTGCCATTAGTAATGAACGCTCTGACATTTTGACGGCTCTCCAAGAAGTTGAGAGTAAAAATGGTACTAGGATATACCGTAGAAGCGCATATAGCGCATTGAAGGACTCAGTATCATTGTCGGTTAGTTCACCGGATAAAACTATGTCAGAGTCAGCAATGATTATAAGGGAGCAGATAAGACAAAAAGGTGATACCCGAATCCCTAAACGAGCAATTGGTTCAACATTGCTACTTAAAGGACTGGAAGCCGATCATTGCTTAATTCTCGATGCTAATGATAGAGGAATGGACAATAAACACCTTTACGTTGCACTTTCTCGTGGAGCAAAAACTGTCACCGTTTTCTCTCGAAATAATCAAATAAGCTAATTGTTACGCAAAATGTAATGTTGTCACCTGTGGTAGAGCTCATTCTATGCCGAGCATTAAGGTATCAAACTAACATGGCAGTGATCGTATAGGCGATGCTGCCATTTCCAAATCAGAAATGCCCCATTCCAATTTAGTCTCAATATTAAGACGTCAATTTCTTATAGATATCGACTTACTTTTCCTAATCTAACTTATCTCTCAGAAACACATATTTAATTGAAAAATTGACACATATAGAAAATAAGATATATGATATTTCATATATCTTATTGCATTGAATAGTTCTCATGTTCGAACCAATCCTTCTTTACAAAGCACTTTCTGAAGAAACTCGGCTTAAGTCTCTGCTGTTAATGCAGAAACAAGGAGAGTTGTGTGTCTGTGATCTCATGGAAGCGCTGAATCTCAGTCAACCCAAAGTATCTCGGCATCTTGCCGAATTGCGAAAGCACGAGCTTGTTCTGGATGAGCGACGTGGTAAGTGGGTTTACTACCGTATCAACCCCGCGCTAGCTCCTTGGGTCAAGCAAGTGCTGGAGATCACCCTTAAGCATAATTTGACATTTATCGAGTCAGAGTTGCAGTTCATCAAAGGCAAATCATGTTCGAATATTGTGAACGAATAATGCTCTATTCCGTTGGTTTATCAATTTTAAATGAAAGAGGTTTATATGAGTAATGTCTCAAGCTGTGCCGAAACCAGCGCATCTGAAAAAATGAGTTTTCTTGATCGATACTTAACCGTATGGATTTTTCTTGCAATGGCAGTTGGTGTCGGGATTGGCGTGTTATTTCCTCAAGTCGCTCAGTGGAACGAAAGCCTATCTGTCGGTTCAACCAATATCCCACTTGCCATTGGCTTAATCTTAATGATGTACCCGCCATTGGCGAAAGTGAACTATAGCCTTTTAGGTGAGGTAACCCGTGATAAACGCGCGATAACGCTTTCTTTAGTGATGAACTGGCTCGTGGGACCGATTTTGATGTTCATCTTGGCTATCATTTTCTTGCGCGATCAACCTGGCTATATGGTGGGACTCATTCTGATCGGCCTTGCTCGATGCATCGCTATGGTGTTGGTTTGGAATGATATCAGCGGCGGAAACAAAGAGTACGGAGCAACCTTAGTTGCTTTAAATAGCGCGTTTCAAATTGTCACGTACAGTTTTATGGCATGGCTGTTTATCACGGTTTTGCCCCCTTACTTTGGTCTTGAAAGTTTCGTTGTTGACATCACTATCTGGGATATTGCACAAAGTGTCTTAATTTACTTAGGCATCCCTTTCTTAGCGGGTTTTCTAAGCCGTAAGCTATTGGTCTCAGCAAAAGGTGAACAGTGGTATAACGAAGTCTTCATCCCTCGCATTTCGCCAATCACCCTGATTGCGCTTTTGGCAACCATCGTTTTGATGTTTAGCCTGAAAGGTGAAATGATCATTGAGTTACCGATGGATGTACTCCGTATTGCAGTGCCACTGATCATCTATTTTATGGTGATGTTTTTTGTGAGCTTCTACATCGGAAAACGTATGGGGATCCCTTACGACCAAAATGCTTCTATCGCCTTTACTTCAACGGGCAATAACTTCGAACTGGCTATCGCCGTATCAATCGCTGTATTTGGATTAAACTCTGATCAAGCGTTTGCAGGCGTCATTGGGCCGTTGGTTGAAGTGCCTGTTTTAATCGCGTTGGTTAACGTCGCTTTGCGAATGAAACGTAAATATTATGCCTAAAGCCATAGTTTTAAAACAAACTTCAGCAGTGCCATGTCTCATAGAGACATGGCATCTTTCCGAGTCCGAACTCTACTACTGGCTGCTTAAGCAAACGGGTGATCCTGATCTGAGCTTTGATTTACTACAAGATACCTTCTTAAAGGCGTTACAGCAGAGGCAAGCGTTTTGCGATATTCAAAACCAAAGAGCATGGTTATATCGGGTAGCACGGAATATGCTCATTGATAAGCAACGTAGGGCGAATCAAGAACAAGTTCAGGAGTTGAGTGATAATGAGTCGATATCGGAAGAACATGAACTTCCCGCCGTCGATAGCCTTGCGCAATGCCTACCCAAAGCGCTATCAAAACTGACTGAGTCTGAAAGCGAAATTATCAAACAGTGTGACCTACAAGGTCTTACTCAACACGAGTTTGCCGAGAAAAATGGACTCACTTTAGTGGCTGCAAAATCACGCATTCAACGCGCTCGACAAAAACTCAAAAGTATTTTGCAAACACAATGTCGTATACGTTTCGACGAACAACAGCGCGTTTGCTGCTTTTTCAAAGATAGCGATAGCCTCTAAAATCGCATTAATTCGAACTAGCTAAGTCGATCTATTCTTCATCACTACAGCACTCTTGCCGTAAGAAGTTGATTACTGCCTCTAAGCAATCATATTCGGCTACGCAATATAAGGTACGTCCCTCACGACGTTGAGAGATTAAACCTGCTGAGGCCAAGCTAGATATATGATGTGAAAGTGTAGACGCTGGAACGCCAAGTGCCTCTTGTATGACTCCCACCGCTATCCCGTGATGACCCGCTTTAACCACAACCTTGTAGATACTTAACCGAGTGGCATGCCCTAACTCTTTAAGCGCTTTCGCTACTGCTTCAAGTTCCATTGTAGTCTCTTTAAATAATCGTATCGAAAATACTTCGATGATAATGGAATCATTAATATCTGACAAACAGGATCAGGCTGACTTCGATACAGTGAAAAACGACACATCTATTATTTCTATATTCTTAGAAATATGGTATTGACTAGAACTCCCCTAAAAACTAAAATTCCAGAATTATCGAATTATTTTATTTGGCTGATTGAACCCAGTTACTGTTGAGAATGTTATTCGGAGATTCAAAATGAACCAAGAAATTGTCACCATGGCAAAGGAAGCACTTGATATGTTTGCTTTCTTAGCAACTGAGCTGATCATTCTTTTCCTCGTAATTAGCTATGTCGTTGGTGTTTTACAAGAAGTACTCACACCAGAAAAGATTCAATCAATCCTTAGCTCTAAAGGAGGGAAAGGGTGGTTCATCGCTGCTTTACTAGGTTCGATTACACCATTTTGTTCCTGCTCTACAATCCCCTTCTTAAAAGGGTTGTTAAGAGCGAGAGCTGGTTTTGGACCTATGATGGTGTTTTTATTTGCAAGTCCATTGCTCAATCCCGTGATCATTGGGTTGTTTGTCATCACCTTTGGGTGGAAAGTTGCGGTGTTCTATTTCGTGATTGCAATGACGGTGTCTGTGGTTTCGGGATATGTGCTTGAAAAATTGGGGTTTGAGCGCTATGTAAAACCTGAGGCGTATGAAGCAGCAGGTGGATCTTCATGTGGCATATCCTGTGGGGAGCCAAATAAGCAAGAAGAAGAGGAATCAGCATCAAGCTGTAGCCCTCGTTCTTGTTGTGAACAAACACCAGTTGCCGCCACAAAATCATGTTGTAGTGAACGTACGCTAAAAGCTGAGCCTAAAGTGGAAATATCTTGTTGCTCTGCCAATGGCAGTTCAAGTGCGACGTTAGTTGAAACAAAACAACCAAGTCGTTGGATGCGAGTCTGGCATTCTACTTGGAAAGATTTTAAACAAGTGTTTCCATACCTCATGATGGGGATTGCAATTGGCTCCATTATTTATGGTTTTGTGCCAACAGATTTGATTGCGAAATACGCAGGTGAAACGAAATGGTATGCGATTCTAGTCGCTGCAATTATCGGTATTCCATTATATATCCGAGCTGAAGCGGTAATACCGTTAAGTGCGGCTTTAGTGCAAAAAGGTATGGCTCTCGGTTCAGTAATGGCACTTATCATAGGCAGTGCTGGTGCAAGCCTCACAGAGGTGGTTTTGTTGAAATCTATCTTTAAGAACCAAATGATTGCCGCGTTCTTGTTTGTCATTCTAAGCATGGCGATATCTGCGGGTTATTTGTATAGCTACTTCTTCATTTAAACATCGAGATCTTCCATAGATTTAGAGGAAGGCATTAAGGAGAAATGACCACGGCTCTAGACAAGCCGTGGTCAACCTAAAAATAAGACCCATCACATCCTCATTAACTTATCACTTAAACAGAGCTAATTCACTTTTTCCAAGCACCAAGATAATAAAAGATTCTTTGCATCCTTTCGGCACTAACTTCGTCTTAGTGACATCAAAAACAAATTATGAGGTTGAAGGAGCCGATATGTTTGCAGTCTTTACCCATCTTGCTGATTGGATGACCTACCAGCTATTTGCTATGCAGCAAGGTACTAAGCTGGCAGATGCTGTTCACTTTTTTATAGAAGACACTAGTAAAATCATGGTGTTGCTGGTCGTCATGATTTATGTCATTGCTTTGTTCCGCGCTTCTTTAAATGTTGAAAAAGTACGCCACTATCTTGCAGGCAAACGGCGTCTTTTTGGCTATGTTACGGGTAGTGTTTTCGGTGCAATCACCCCATTTTGCTCATGTTCAAGTATTCCCGTTTTTCTTGGCTTTACCTCCGCAGGTATCCCACTTGGGATCACCATGGCATTCTTGATTACCTCTCCATTGATCAATGAAATCGCAGTATTGCTTCTGTTTAGCCTACTGGGATGGAAGTTCACCATCATGTATGTGCTGATAGGGATGCTTATCGGGATACTAAGTGGATGGTTGCTGGATCTAATAGGGGCAGAGCGTTGGTTACAGCCATTTGCCGCGAAAGCCATGCAGAAAGCCCAAGCCCAACAGCATACTCAGGGAAATCTGAACGTTAGTAACGAAGAGTCTGCAATCACGCTTTCATATCGACATCAGTTTGCCAAACAAGAAATGGTTGAAATCATCGGTCGGGTTTGGAAGTGGGTGTTTATTGGTGTGGGTATAGGCGCGGGCTTGCATGGTTTTGTACCCGATGGCTGGATAGAAGCCCACTTAGGCGCAGGTCAGTGGTGGTCAGTTCCAGCTTCAGTATTGATTGGTATCCCTTTGTATTCTAATGCGACGGGTGTGATCCCCATCATGGAGAGTTTACTGAGAAATGGTCTTCCCATTGGTACGACATTAGCGTTTTGTATGAGCACGGTCGCTGCAAGCGTCCCTGAATTCGTCATGCTAAAACAAGTGATGCAATGGCGCTTACTGGGACTTCTTTTTGGTCTACTGCTAACAGTGTTTACTGTTATAGGGTGGATATTTAACTTACCGTTCTGGCAATTTTAGGAGATAGAAATGAAAGTATTTAAAGTACTAGGTTCAGGTTGTGCCAACTGCGTTAATACCGCGAAACTGATTGAGAAAGTTGCGGCAGAGCAAGGCGTTGATGTTTCGGTTGAAAAAGTGACCGACCTTGAAACGATTATGAATTATGGCGTGATGTCTACGCCAGGCGTCGTCATGGATGAAGAGATAGTTCACGCAGGCGGGATACCAAGCTCTGAGAGCGTGATGAATTGGTTATCTCGTTAACTCAATATGAATGATAAAAGCCTTCCGCTAGGAAGGCTTTAGATTCTATCGTATCAGTAGTAAAGGCACCGTTGTGTCGGTAATGATCCTCGTCGTATTAGGGGTGTGACGCCCAATGGAACGAAAACGTACGCTAACAAAAAACAAGCATGTCATTTAAGTCATGACACAGCCAGTAGTGACACATAGGTTATGTCATATCCTGATTTTGGGGTGGTTTTTACCAGTGATCGTAGGGTCTACCTAAGCGGCATACCGTTCTAACTGTTTGATTTAATGCTTAACGTACGAAACCGTACCGTTGGGCTTCACACCCCGTGTATAGTAAAAAATAAAAAACTAAAGATTGATCAAAAACCATCTAGCGCCAGTAGTGAGTACAATAAAGGGGCGAATGTCGCCCCCTTGTTGAGATCCATTAGTTATGGACGTTCCTTGAACGTAGATAAGGTACACCTTGAACAATGACGTTGTAAGCGATGACGGCAATACTGACACCGAACACCAATATTCCTATTTCAGCAATATTGGGAGAATAGTTAATGGATGTACCAAACCACGTGGTTTTTGGGCCTAACACATAGTTCTGCCCTTGAATAACAAATGCAAGTTCAATGCTAAATACCGAGGCAAGTAGCAAGCTTGCGCTGATTTTCGGCAAAGTTTTTACTAGTAGCCATGCTAACGCGACGCCCAGCACTGAGACAATTGGTAACCATTGAGGTTCTTCTAGCACATGTGCTCGTGCTAAATAGACCCATTTGATCGTAACGAATATCGTCAAAAGCCCAAACATCCAACGTGCAGCGTAAAGATAATAATCGTTGATCTCATTTTTTGACGTCAACAGGATCATAGCAACACCAGAGCTTAAAGCACTGATGAAGGTTAAAAGTGAAGCATCTATGCCACTGTAGCCTTCTCGACCAATAACCGTACCAAAAACACTGCCCAACACTAAGCTTGCCGTTACTGCCACAATAAGCGTAGCGTAAGTTAAAAACGTATCTAGTGATGAATGTTTATCAAATAGAATCATTGTTAACTTAATAAACAGTAAGAGCAGCTCTATTGAGTAAAGTGTCCCCATCCACCAAATCGGTGACAATAAGTTAGGGCTGAACACTAACCAGAATACATGTAAAGGCGACCCCATCTCTGTGGCTAGTGAAGCAAAAGCCCCGACTAAAAGCCCAAGAGCAAGGCCAATCAATGGAAGTTTGTTTGCCTCAATACCTTCTATCTGCTTAAGAGAACCATACGCATAAACAATGGACACGCCTGTACTGGACAAAGCCAAAAATATGTAGCTGATTAGAGGTAATGTCCAAATCATCGCGTCATTGGTAGAAAATGAAGGTTGAATAAACCACTCTTCTATCGCGAAAAAACCACCAAATACTAAACCAGCGAGACTGATGATGAGTAATATTTTATTGCTGATATTCATTGTAGCCTCCTGCTATCTTAGTGGCGTTGGGGAGTATAGCGTCGGATATAAAACACCTTCGCTTGCGTTCCCAACTCAGCTCGAAGAGGTTGTCCGTTGTATTTTTTGATCAGAACAGACACCTCACTATTTGGATCATCTAAATCCCCAACGACACGAGCACCAGAAGGGCAAGCATCAACACAGGCTGGGTTTAGCCCTTCTTTCAGACGGTGGGCGCAGAACGTACATTTTTCTACCGTACCTCTTGATCGCATCGAAGGGTATATGTTCGCCGATTCTGGGTTGCTTTGTGGGCTACCCGTGCCTCCCGTTGCCTCTAACATGCTTTGACCAGTAAATCCGCCTTGAACCACTGGTATATCACTTTTCCAGCGCTGGTGAGGTTTTTCCCAGTTAAAGCTGATGACACCATATGGACAGTTCACCATACACGCTTTACATCCAATACATTTATCAGGATCGTGTAAAGTCAGCCCACCTTCTGCTTTGTGCATGGCTTGCGTAGGGCATCCCTTGACGCAGGGAGCATCATCACAGTGGTTACACATGGTTGAAATGTATTCAAACTCTATATTCGGATATTTGCCGCCTTGACGGATAATTTTATCGCACCAATTAATGGTTTCAGGTGTATGATTTTCGGCTTTGCAAGCCAAGACACACCCCGTGCAGCCAACGCATTTTTGTTGGTCGATTACCATGCCATATTTCATGATTCATTCTCCTCAAACTATGCTTTTTCTACACGGACACCAATCTGTCCATAAAATGCCGATGAACCTGAGAGTCGCTCATAAGCTGGAGGTAGAAGCTCATTATTGTTCCCTCCTCTAGCCTTGGCTCCAAACTTATCAGAAGCAATACGACCATAAGCCCAATGCCCTTGACCATAAGCCTTTGCAATCGTTCCAGGGCGAACACCTTCAAACAGAGAAGCAGTGCAGTGAATGCTGCCTTGCTCAGAGGTAATCGTGATTGGGTCGCCGTCTTGTATCCCAAGTGCGTTGGCATCGATGGGATTAATTTTCGCGACATCGGCATTTTTTCTAGAACCAGGATCTATATCAAGGTTGTTTTGATACCAAGGGGTATTAGCGCTGCGCCCCTCTCGGTTCAGGCGGGATTTATGATCCACTAAGAGCAACGGGTACTGTTTAGGATCTCCGTATCTAAACGGCGGTTCATAGTGTGGCATAAATGCCTTTTCCCCAGTGGCTGTGTAGCCTGTGGCTTGCATAACCTCATCAACACCTACATGGTGTTTTTTCGCGTGTTTTTCCAACGCCAGTTTTAAAGTATCACTATAAAATTCGAATTTTTTCGTTGCCGTTTTCATATGGCTCCAGCGTGCGCGGAAAAGATAAGGCTCCGAATTCCAAATGCCTTTTTGTCGAAACTCCTCCCAACCCGAAAATCTGTCGCCACTTTTGTACATTTGTGGATCCCAGAGTGGTTGAGTCACAATTTTAGTTGCGTACTCTGCAATCTCTTGAGGAGACGTTGGCGATTTGCCTGTTTCTGGATCTCGAAATTCTTGAGTCAAGTAATCAAGCGGCTCAGTGAAGCCACGAGAGGCGAGTTCCTTTGCAATAAGCCATGGAATCCCACATTCGTCTTCATGTATTTCTCCCATCGCAGGAACCAGTGGTTGCGTGATTGACAACTGGGAGTATCGATTTCCTGAGGTCTTTTGAATCCCCCAACGTTCGAACATAAAGTGAGGAGCAGGTAGGAGTAGATCTGCATACCAACTGAATTCGCTCACGTTTGTTGTTATGTGGGCAACAAAGTCTACTTTTGTAAGTGCCTCCTCCCATCTTTTTGCGCCAGGTGCAGAGAAGCTGAAGTTATTAAAGTATCCCAACACCACTTTTGGCAAATAAGGATCTGCTTCTAAGATACTTTGCGCCACGGCATTGGTGACAACGCCTCCTCCACTTTTACCTTCTTTTAATGCAGGAAACTCTAATCGACCACGGCGATCAATTTTCTCGTGTTTAAGTCCATTTGCACCGATTTCATCAACATACTTCTTGCTGGAAGGGATTTTATTTGCGGGTACTGAATTCCATTTTAATACACCGCCTTCTTGGTCAATCGCGCCCAGTAAGCCATTCAAAGCATGGAGTGTCATTGCTGTATAGGCACCACGATGCTGCATCTGCACGCCACGCGAGCGCCAAATTTGCACTCTCGGTGCCGCATCGACTAATTTAATTGCCAAGCGCTCAATCTGTTGCTTGGAAATACCACACAATGGCTCTGCCCACTCAGGCGTACATGTTTTAAGTACAGAATTCCACCAATGAACTAAACCATGAGTATGCAGTTCATTAAAAGTGTTTTCATCCACGTCACGATTTGCGATGAAACGATTGATACCATCATTAAAATCACCAACAAAAGGCTTATGCCAGCCACCAAGAACAAGTACTTGGTGAGCAAGGGCTAGCCCTAACGCACCATCTTGACCTGGTTCAATCGGCAACCATTCATCTGCCTTTGCGGCTGAGGCGGAATAACGAGGATCAACAATTGCTACTTGAGCCTTATCGAGCGTGTTTCCCCACTCTGAGCAGTAATAGGAAACTTGTCGGTTTGCGCTTAACGGATCAACACCAAAAGAGAGTATGTAACGTGTGTCTTGAATATCGTATTGACGATAACCCCAGTCGCCTTCGGTAAAAAAGCTTCCGAGCTTGTCAGCTTCAGCACATAGTGCACTGTGGGTAATATCGTTCGGAGACCCAATAACCTGCGTGAAGTTTTTGATTAGCACATCACTAAGCTCAGAATACCGACCGCGTAATGCTACGTATTTGTGGGTCTCATTGGATTCACGCAATGCCATGATTTTATCGGCAATGAGCGCTATCGCGCTATCCCAGGAAATGGGTTTAAACTGAGGATCTATGTCTCGCCCTTTTTTAGGGTTTGTTCTGAGCACTGGCTGGGCTAGGCGATCTGGGTCGTACTGCTCCTGCAAAGCGATATACTGACGTGGACAGCTTGACGTGCCATGTACTTTTGAGAACTCATTTCCTCGTATATGCAGTGCTCTTCCTTGCTGAACATAGACTTGTTTTGCACAAAATGAGGTGCAGCCGTTACATGTTGTTGCAACCCACTGACCACTATTCACGGATGCGGTTGTTGTATAACCTGCCTTATCCATCGCTTTTACAATTGGGTTAACGCCAAATAGGGCGAGTGACGTGGCTGCACCTGCACCTATCAAAAATCGGCGTCGTGAGATATCAAACGACTCTTTATTGATTACGTTCATACCACATTGCTCCTTATAAGGTTATATGGATAACTGTATATGGAAATAAAGAGCAAATATTAGAATGTGCTCACTCAATGCAGCGTTAATGATATAAATATGAACATCTCTTGATTTACATCAAGTTGACATCTCAGGTAATGGACAAATGATAGTGAAGAGCTAGGAATGATATAAATCTTAGAGGATAGAAGAATAGTCAGGGGGGGCTGCCCCTGACCACCAAAATACGCCTTAACCATTGACCATAAACTGTACATCCGTGGCAATGTCACTGATATGATCGCCAGCTCGCTCTAGCCCTTTCGCAATAAACAACAGTTCAACCAGTTGTTCAGATGATGTGGCTTGCTGGTTAAAGCCCTGAATGAGCAGTGTATATACATCTCGATAATAGGCATCAAGCGTATCATCGCCTTCCCAGACAACATTCGCCTGAGTGGCATTTTTAGTATTGTATGCCTCAATGACACTACGCAGCATTGTCACTAGGTGTAAATGCATTTGGTGGAATATCCCATTGAGTTCATCAGGAATGACTTGTTTGAACTGACTCGATTTTACCGCCATCGATTTTGCATAATCACCGACACGCTCTAACCGAGGTGCGATGCGCATTGATGAGAGGATAAAGCGCAGGTCATCGGCTACGGCATGTTGACGTGCTAATACTCTGGCCCCATGTTGCTCGATATTACTCAAGCACTGGTTGGCGATACGGTCTTGAGCAACAATGTTATCGGCTAGCTCAGTATTAGGTTTATCAAAGACATCAATCGCTTGCTCGAACTCTTTTAACACAATGTTAGCGAGTTCATTAAGTTCGGTTTTTATCTGTTCTAAGTCACGATCAAATTTCTTTAGAGTATGATTTTCCATTTTATCTTCCTAACCAAAACGGCCTGTGATGTAGTCGCGAGTCTTCTCTTTTGCGGGTGACGTAAACAAGGTATCTGTTGGCGCAAATTCGACCATTTCGCCCATATGCATGTAAGCGGTATAGTGAGAGATACGCGCTGCTTGTTGCATGTTGTGCGTTACCATGACTACCGTCGTCTCTTTGTGCAAGTCGCTCAGTAGATCTTCAATCTTGGCTGTCGCAATCGGATCTAATGCCGATGTCGGCTCATCCAGTAGCAACAAATCTGGCTTTGGCGCTAATGCTCGCGCGATGCAAAGGCGTTGTTGCTGTCCTCCTGATAACCCATAGGCAGAGGTGTGAAGTCTGTCTTTGACTTCATCCCAAATCGCTGCGCCTCTTAGCGACTCTTCTGCACGAGCATCAAGCTCGGCTTTGCTACTGACACCGCGAATACGCAGCCCTGCCACCACATTTTCATAAATGCTTTTCGGAAAAGGGTTCGGCTTTTGAAACACCATACCGACTGTCAAACGGACTAGACCAGGATCCATATCAATCAGATTATGAGCACCAGGATGCAACAGGATTTCTCCCTCATAGCGATTGCCTGGATAGAGGTCGTGCATTCGGTTAAAGCTGCGCAGCAGCGTACTCTTACCGCAGCCAGAAGGACCAATCAACGCGGTTATCTTTTTATCCGCAATCGGTAAATTGACATTATGCAAAGCATGAACCTTACCGCCGTACCAGAAATTGAGGTTTTTGACTTCTGCACGAAGCGTTTCTTTCACTGAGGAAGCGGACGATATCGCTGCGCTGCGTTTCACGCTGTCTTGCTCGGTTGCCACTGATTGGCTAGAGAAAGTTGAAAGGGTTTGTGTCGTCATTGTTTGGTTCTCTCTTACTTCAGGTTACGACGCAGTCGGTATCGGATATAAATGGCAATACCATTCATCAATATTGTCATCGCCATGAGCACAACACCTGTCGCAGCAGCGTTAATGTGGAACTCCGCTTGAGGGCGAGACACCCAGTTAAATAGCTGAATCGGCATCAGAGTGAATGGACTGGACAACCACTCAAAGTTAATGAATGGGAACTCACTTTGAAATGGTGAACTTGGTAAAAAGGCAATAAAGGTTAGCGCACCAATGGTAATAACAGGTGCAGCTTCACCAATGGCACGAGCTAGGCCAACTATCGTACCTGTTAAAATGCCAGGTCTTGCTGCGGGTAATATGTACATGCGCACGGTTTGCCATTGGTCAGCACCCAGACCATAAGCGGCTTCACGTAGTTCCTGAGGAATGCTGCGAATCGATTCTCGTGTCGATACGATGATGACAGGAAGGATCAGTAGCGCGAGGACTAAACCCGCCGTAATGATGCTTTCCCCTAAACCAAAACCATAAATAAACAAGCCCAAAGCAAGTAAGCCATAGATAATGGAAGGCACGCCTGCTAGGTTACTGACGTTGATTTCAATGATATTCGTCAGCCAGTTCTTTGGTGCATACTCTTCGAGGTACAACCCTGCGGCGACCCCAAAGGGAATGGCGATACAAGCCGTCACCAACATCACAAGACTGGTGCCAACCCACGCAGATAAAATACCCGCACGCTCTGGGTGTCGAGAAGGGAAGTTGGTATAAAAGTCAGCGTCAAAAAGACGAGGAAATCCAGAATAAATCAGCTCGGAAAAAACACTGACCAGCAGTGACATCGCAATAAGTAGGATAATGATCCCAACCGTTGCGACGGTGAAATCGGCTTGTTTATTTTTACGGACGATCTGTTCGAGAGTTAAAGTAGTATTTTGCATTAGTAAACCTCTCTGAATCGACGGCGTAGATAGAAACCGAGGATGTTAAAAATCAGAGTGATGATGAAAAGTACTAAGCCTGCGGCAAAGACAGACTGATAGGCAATCGTGCCATGAGGTAAATCTCCCATCGCCATCTGTACGATGAATGATGTGATGGTGGCAGCGCCTTCGGTTGGGTCAAAACCAAATCGTGGGTTTTGACCTGCTGCAATCGCTACAACCATGGTTTCACCAACCGCACGTGACATACCTAGAATACAAGCGGCAGTAATGCCAGATAAGGCAGCAGGGATCACGATATGTGTTGCAACACGAAAGCGAGAATAGCCCAATGCATAGCCTGCTTCTCTTAAGTGCATTGGCACAGAGCGCATCGCATCTTCACTCACCGAGGCCGTATACGGCAGGATCATAATCCCCATCACAATACCTGGTGCTAACAAGTTAAAACCTGACAGACTTGGAATGAAAGTTTGCAGTAGTGGCGTAACAAAAAGTAGCGCAAAGAAGCCATAAACAACCGTTGGTACGCCTTCTAAAAGCTCCAAGAATGGCTTAACTACTTCTCGTACTCGGTTGCTGGCGTATTCACTCAGATAAATGGCAAGGCCAATCCCCGCAGGAATGGCAACCCCAAGAGCGATACCTGCCACTGTGAGTGTTGCTGAAACCAACGTCATCACACCAAAATGTGCATTGGCAAACATTGGTGTCCACTGGGTATCAGTGAGAAAATCGAGAATCGATACGTGCTGGAAAAAGGGTAATGATTCTGAAACCAGTACGTACACAATACCCACAGTGACAAAAATGGAAGCAAGGGCCGCTGCCATAAGAAGGTAACGACTCACCACATTCCAAAATGCACGTCGCTTTAAAAAGGCTTCAGAGACCAAAAGGCTTGAAGAACTGGATTGAGTTGTATTCATATTCATTGCCTGCGTAAAGAGAACAAGGAGGGCAGCAAAGCTCCCCTCCATGAATCAATACAATAATGACTTACTTAGGAGTACGAGCTAACAGCTCTTCTATGCCGACACCGACTTCAGCTCCGTGGAAAACAGAACCAGTGCGACGTTGCTTAAAGTTTTCTTGCGCTAACTTGTAGGCTTTGTCAGGCAGTGGGACATATCCCACTTCTTTAACCAGTGCTGGCGCATGCTCTAGGCTGGTATAAAAGTTAACAAAGCGCTCAACATGTGGCTTTTCATCGGCTGATTTTTTATTGACATAGATAAAAATCGGACGAGAAAGCGGTTGGTAAGTTGCGTTTTTTGCATTATCAACACTGGGTTCAACAGGCTCACTGCCTTTCCAGCTAATCGGTACAGCTTTGAGTTTACCTTGATTCTCTTCATAGTAAGCTAAGCCAAAGAAACCCAGCGCATCGACGTCATTAGAGACCCCTTGTACGATAATGTTATCGTCTTCGCTTGCGGTGAAATCGCCACGGCTAGACTTGCCTTCAACAATCGCTTCAAGGAAGTAATCATAAGTACCAGAGTCAGTACCTGGACCAAACAGTTTAAGTGGTCGATCAGGGAAAGCGGGGTTCATTTGCTTCCATGTCATGACCTTACCTTGAGCCGCTGGCTCCCAAGCCTTTTTCAGATCTTCGACGTTCAGGTGTTTCACCCAATCATTTTTCGGGTTGATAACCACAGTCAGCGCATCAAGTGCTGCTGGCAGTTCGATAAACTCAATGCCGTTTTCAGCACACAGCTTGCGCTCAGAATCCTTAATTGGTCGAGAGGCATTCGAAATATCCGTTTCACCGCGACAGAACTTTTTAAAACCACCGCCAGTACCAGAAATACCAACGGTGACCATGGTTTTACCTTTCTCTGCAATCTGAAACTCTTCAGCCATCGCCTCAGTAATAGGGAAAACTGTACTAGAGCCATCAATTTTAACCAGATCACGAGCGAATGCGCCTTGACTAGCTGCGAGTAACGTCGCGCCAACTAAGGCTGCTGACAAAGTATGTTTCATGACTTATCTCCATGTTTTGCGTCATTGATAACTTCGATGGTTACGTTACTACTCATTTGTGACACTTTTGTGTCTGTTTATTTAAATATGCATGTATCCATATGTACGAACCTAAAAATATGCTGTATGTTTTTGCGACTGTGGAATCTTACTTATTGATGAGAATGCCAGGATGGATAAGAGAACTGTACATTTCATTAGCTACCCAACCTCCGATCTAGCCTGTATTGCTGCACATCTTCTTTTTAGTCGCTCTAGTGACCGCTACCAAATCAGTTATGAAAGGCTGCCCAACGAAGAAGACTGCGGCGATACGCTGGATTGCTTTGGATATTTTGGTTATCTCTTTTTAGATGCCTCGGATGAGATAGAGCCAGGCTATGACTATGTAATTGACATCAACTACGCGATGCATCGAGTTGGAAGGCGTAGAGAGGCATATCAAAAAAACCTTTATTGGGAAGTGACTTGTAATCAAAACGCAATAGAAGAACTACAGAATCACATCAGCTATTTCTCTTCTCGTTGCGATGTCATCCTGTAATCTCCCTGCGTTTTTTTGTTGACAGACGATACACATCAAATAATATATACACATATACAGATAAGTAGAGTTTGACATGTTACCTCACCAGTTTTTTAAATTACTTTCAGATGAAACACGGGTTCGTTGCTTGTTAATGATTGCTCGTGAAGAAAAAATTTGCGTTGGAGAGCTGACAGAAGCCCTTAACGAAAGCCAACCCAAAGTGTCTCGTCACCTTGCATTGCTTCGTTCAAGTGGTGTGGTGGTTGATACCCGTCAGGGGCAGTGGGTTTTCTACCGTTTATCAGATCAGCTTCCTGGTTGGATGAGAAAACAGATCCAAGGGTTAGTTGACTCTAACTGCCTGAAAGCAGAATACCAGCAAGATATTCAACGCTTATCCGAGATGAAATCTCGTCCAGAATGTTGTGTTTAAAGGAAAAATTAAGATGTCTATCAAAGTAGGAATTAATGGATTTGGTCGTATTGGACGTTTAGCGCTGAGAGCGTCGTTTGATTGGCCTGAAATCGAGTTCGTTCAGATTAACGATGTGGCAGGTGATGCGGCAACCTTAGCGCACCTGCTTGAGTTTGACTCAGTGCAAGGGCGCTGGCACCACGAAGTGACGAGTAAAGGTAACGCAATTGTCATCAATGGAAAAACCATCGCCACCTCGCAAGAAAAAGCTATCGATGCAGTAGATTGGTCTGGTTGTGATGTGGTGATCGAGGCAACGGGCAAACACCGTAAATCCGAGTTCCTGAATCAGTATCTGGCACAAGGTGTTAAACGCGTGGTGGTTTCCGCTCCAGTAAAAGAGGACGGTGTTGCTAACATTGTTGTTGGTGTTAACGACCACATTTTTGACCCAGAAAAACACCAGATTGTAACCGCAGCCTCTTGTACTACCAACTGTATTGCACCTGTGGTTAAAGTGATTCATGAGAAACTCGGTATTGAGCAATCATCGTTTACGACCATTCATGATTTGACAAACACTCAAACCATTCTTGACGCTCCGCATAAAGACCTTCGCCGTGCGCGTGCTTGTGGTATGAGTTTAATCCCAACAACTACAGGCTCTGCGAAAGCGATTATCGAAATTTTCCCTGAACTTAAAGGAAAAATTGATGGTCATGCAGTGCGTGTGCCGTTAGCTAATGCCTCATTAACCGACATTATTTTTGATGTTAAGCGTGACACCACGGCTGAAGAGGTGAACGATTTACTTAAAGAAGCGTCGCAGAATGAGCTGAAAGGCATACTTGGTTTCGAAGAGCGCCCTCTTGTTTCTATTGATTACAAAGGCGACCAACGTTCAACGATTGTCGATGCGCTTTCGACTATGGTGGTTGGCAAGCGTATGGTGAAAATCTATGCGTGGTATGACAACGAAATGGGTTACGCAACACGTACCGCAGAACTTGTTCGTAAAGTTGGCCTAGCATAAGGAATCAAACAAATGACACATCCTACGTGGGAACTGCCTGTTGAAGACAATAACGCAGCGTTAATACTGACTCCTTGTCCTGGCACTAAAGAAGCGTCGCTGAGTGACAGCATTGATCAACTCAAATCTCAAGGTGTAACTGTCGTTGTTACGGCACTGAGCACTCATGAGATGCAAGAAAAAGGCGTTAGTGACTTGCCAGATCTCGTTGAGAAAGCAGGCTTGCAATGGTTCCATGCACCAATAGAAGATGACTGCGCACCAAACGAAGCGTTCCAAGCTCGCTGGAAACACTTATCACCCTCTTTGCATAAAGCCCTCTCCAATGGCGAAAAGATAGCGATCCATTGTATGGGGGGATCGGGACGTACTGGTTTGCTTGCTGCCCATCTATTGCTAGAGAAAGGTTGGGAGTTGCAAGAAATCATCACCCATGTCCAGTCGTTACGACCTGGCGCGTTTACCAAAGATGTGCAAGTTGAGTACATCCACCAATTTGCTAATCAATAAAAGCCTTCAAGAGCTGCCTTAGGCGGCTCTTTTTTTAAAGAGAGTGAATATGTTGTCTAAGCTCAACCAAAATGTCCGCCAGTACATGTTGGTCACATTTAACTATTGGAACTTCACCGTTACCGATGGCGCACTACGTATGTTGGTGGTGCTTTATTTTTATGATTTGGGTTATTCAACCTTAGAGATCGCCTCCCTTTTTCTTTTTTATGAATTCTTTGGCGTCGTCACTAACCTCATTGGTGGCTGGCTAGGTGCTCGGCTTGGTTTGAACCGAACGATGAATATTGGTTTGGGAATGCAAATTATCGCTCTGTCAATGCTGGCTGTTCCTGCAAGTTGGCTCTCGATTCCATGGGTCATGGCGGCACAAGCCTTGTCAGGTATTGCCAAAGATCTAAACAAGATGAGCGCGAAAAGCTCCATCAAAACCTTGGTGCCAGAGAATGCGCAAGGAGCGTTGTATAAGTGGATTGCCATACTTACAGGCTCTAAAAACGCGCTAAAAGGTGCAGGATTTTTCTTAGGTGGTGCGTTGTTATCGATGATTGGCTTCCAATATGCGGTAGCTGCGATGGCGGGTGTTCTTTTACTGGTCTTTATCGGCAGTGTGATTAGCCTTAAATCCGACCTGGGCAAAGCGAAAAATAAACCTAAGTTCTCTGAAATTTTTTCCAAATCTAGCAGCGTAAACATTCTATCCGCTGCTCGTATGTTCCTGTTTGGTGCGCGTGATGTTTGGTTTGTGATTGCACTGCCTATTTATCTGGGATCTGTGTTTGGATGGGATCATAGCGCCGTAGGTGGGTTCCTTGCTATTTGGGTTATCGGTTACGGAATCATTCAAGGAATTGCACCAAAGATAACTGGCAGTAAGTCTGGACATACTCCAGATGGTAAAGCCGCGATAGTGTGGGCGTTGGTATTGTCTGTAGTGACTGGCGTAATTGCTTACAGTGTGCAACAGCAATGGCATCCAGAAGTGGTTATTGTCGTTGGACTGATGATTTTTGGTGCTGTGTTTGCGGTTAATTCTTCTCTGCACTCGTACTTAATCGTCAGCTATGCCAAGGGCGATGGCGTCTCTCTGGATGTCGGTTTCTACTACATGGCAAACGCAATGGGACGCTTGATAGGGACTGTTTTATCTGGATGGGTGTTCCAAATGTGGGGGTTCTCAGCCTGTCTATGGGTATCCTTTGCCTTCTTAGCTTTAACGACCATTATTTCGTTTTGGCTGCCGACAGGTGGAAATCAAAAACTGGCTCAGCAATAAATAAAACTAAGCAGATTTGTTCACCAATGCCAGCTACGATTGCTGGCATTATTTTTTAACCTCAAGTCATCGAATAAGCGAGAGCTGTAAAAAACTTTAATGAAGTAGTATCAGTTCGTTACGTATCCACTTATCTACATTGATTTCAGATCGAGCACACGCTGTTTTATTTCTTCAGAATCGAGATTTTGAAAATCGATGTTTGCAAGAGCTTCAATTCTTCGTTTTAGAGAAGAGTAAACTTTATCGCATTGCTTGTTAAATTCGGAGACTGAAGCTTCATCATTAGGCAATGGCTCAAGATCCCAAGCAACACGAATACCAGCAGATAACCAGTTTGGGCAAGTTTCATGGTGCATTGTGTCACACACAGTAATTATTAGATCTGGATGGAAGCTCAGCCTTTCTTCCCATGACGTGCTGTGAAACTCAGAGACATCAAAACCATGCATTTCAAGGTATTGTGCAATACGAGGATTGACCTGCCCCTTAGGATGGCTACCACCACTTGCGATTTGGAAATTTTCAGGCAGGTATTTTTTTGCAATTGCTTCAGCCAAAATGCTTCTGCTTGCATTATGTTTGCACACAAATAATATTTTCATCAATTGCCCTGTAAATGTTTAGGATTACTAAATTCGACATTTATCATGCTTTCATTACAGTTTGTTGACGATTAAAAATAGGTATGAGTTAACTCATAGAAATACGCAGAGAAAGCTAGTCGTCTGCACTGTCAATCAATATTGCACACGAAATTTTGCCATACTTTAGGTAATTGATGATTTGCTAAATTAGTAAGCCATCTAAAACAGTTTTGTCCACAAATGAGTTACAGGCTCAGAGTCATGTGTGTGATCACCGAGCGATTCTGTCGCAATGAAAATCAGCTTCATCTTATAACATCGCCTAAACTTTTTATGACAAGTTCCCGCTTCGAAAAGCGTCAAAAATAGCCCAATTTACAAAAAAATATGACAACTGCTATAATTAGGGTTTAAACAAGAAATTTATTAACTTAACTCATTGTTAAAGATAGACTTTATTAAGAATCGTCAAAATTTATGTCTTAGCATATTTCCAAGGGTGGCAACCCATGGGCAAAGTGTATGACGGCCTGCACCGCATCAGCTTCCTGATCAATGAAGACGGTGTGATTGAGCATGTCTTCAACAAGTTCAAAACCAAAGACCACCACGAGGTGGTGCTGAAATTCCTCAACGAAAACCGTTAAGTAAAGCGGTTCTCCGGGCTTGCCGGAGCAAAGTACCTTTCGCCCGTGTCACTGGCCTAAGCCAACACCTCTAAAAAAACAAAAAGGCCGCGTTTAGCGGCCTTTTTGATTGAACGTCGGTTTTGATGCTTACTCTTCCACCGATTCGGCAGGTACAAGCTCCTGAGTCGGCGGCAGCGCATTCCATACCGCCTTGACCAGTGTCGCCAGAGGGATGGCAAAGAAGACGCCCCAGAATCCCCACAAGCCGCCAAACACCAGTACCGCAACAATAATCGCCACCGGGTGAAGGTTCACCGCTTCAGAGAACAGAATCGGCACCAGTACGTTACCGTCAAGCGCCTGAATAATGCCGTATGCCACCAGCAGCCACCAGAAATCAGGGCCAATCCCCCACTGGAATAAACCCACCATCGCCACCGGCAGCGTCACGACTGCCGCGCCAATGTACGGGATCAGTACCGAGAAGCCCACCAGCACCCCGAGCAGGACGGCATAACGCAGATCCATCACCGCAAAGGTGACATAGCTGACAATACCGACGATAAAAATTTCGGTGACCTTACCGCGGATATAATTGGAGATTTGCTCGTTCATCTCTTCGCCGACTTTACTCGCCAGGCGACGATTCTGTGGCAATACCCGCTTGAAGGTGCTGATCATTTCCTCTTTGTCTTTCAGCAGGAAAAACACCAGCAATGGAACCAGAATCAGGTAGACGGCCAGTGTGGCCAGGCTGATCAAAGAGGCCAGCGAGCCTTTCACCACGCTTTCCCCCATCCCCAGCACTTTTTCACGCAGGGTGACCATGAAGGTTGAGACCTGATGCGGCTGGACAAAATCCGGGTAACGTTCCGGCAGACTGGAGACAAAGCTCTGTAAGCCGTTGAACATGTTTGGCACGTCAGCAATCAGGTTACTGACCTGATGCCAGATGGTCGGTACCAGGCCGAATACGGCCATCACCATCAAACTGGCAAACACCAACAGCACAGCCATCACGGCCAGTGTGCGAGGCAACCCCAGACGCACCAGTTTCATGACCGGCCACTCCAGCAGGTATGCCAGAACAATAGCGACCAACAGCGGTGCAATCAGATTGCCAAAGAAATAAATGGTAAGAAACCCGCCCAGAAGAATAGCTACCAGACTAACGGCATGGGGGTCAGAAAATCGTCGCTGATACCAGCGATTCAACATATCCAGCATAAATTTGATTACAACCCTTTGGTCACAATGATTTCCAGTACCTGGTGATTATCCACCCGGACCTCGATAGTAAAACCATGATTAGATAGGTAGCGGGGTATATCTTGCCTTGCCCCCGTGTCAGTCACATGAATTTCCATTGACTCGCCGCTGTGCAGGTTTTGTACAGCACGTTTGGCCAATAATAATGCCATCGGGCACCTTTCTGCCGTCAGATTCAGCAAGGCTCTTTCCATTCCGGTATACTGACAATTATCTTCCATCGGGTTATTGTAAATGACAAGTAGGCGACAAAAAAGAAACCTGTGACAGGTTTAACGGTCATATTACCTTGTAATACAGTCCTTATTCAGGTTTTATGAACCTCGCGATCACCGCGAGTGCAACTCTACGTTAAAGAAGGCAGTACGAATTATTACTATGTTTCGATTCGCCAAGGCGCCAGCCTGTCTCCTGATCGGTGCGTTGCTGGGTACCAGCCTGCCAAGCCCGGCCAACGAATTTAATGACCTTCCCGAAATCGGGACGGCAGCCGCCGCCACCCTGAGCATTGAAAAAGAGCTCCAGTACGGCGACGCCTACATGCGTATGATCCGAGCCAAAATGCCGGTGATTACCGATCCGCTGCTCTCTGAGTATATTCAGGATCTTGGCCATCGCCTGGTCGCCAATGCCAGTGACGTCCGTACCCCGTTCAGCTTTTTTATGATCCAAAACCGCGCCATTAATGCTTTCGCATTCTTTGGCGGTCATGTCGCCATCCATTCCGGTTTGTTCTTGTATGCCCGTAGCGAAAGTGAGCTGGCGTCTGTTATGGCGCACGAAATAGCCCACGTGACTCAGCGCCATCTGGCGCGCAGCATGGAAGATCAGGCCAAGAAATCACCGGCGACCCTGGCAGCCCTGATTGGCTCCATGATGCTGGCCATCGCCTCACCGGAAGCCGGAATGGCTGCCATTCATGCCACAACAGCCGCCTCGGCGCAGGGGCAAATCAACTATACCCGTAGCAATGAACAGGAAGCTGACCGCATTGGTATCGCGACGCTGGCCAAATCCGGTTTTGAGGCGCAGGCTATGCCGCGTTTCTTTGGTCGCTTGGCAGATCAATACCGCTATGCCAGCAAACCGCCACCCATGCTGCTGACCCACCCCCTGCCGGAATCGCGGATCACTGACAGCCGCAGCCGAGCCAATCAGTATCCCAGCCGTCAGATGAGCGAATCTGAGCGCTACCATCTGGCGCGCGCCCGTATTGTCGCCCGTTACGCCGGGCTGGACAGCAAAGCTGCCCTTGGCTGGTTTGACCGTGAAATGAAAAGTGCCGATGCGGTGGTACGTACTGCTCTCAATTACGGCAAGGCGCTAGTGTACATCGACAACGATAATTACCCTCAGGCCCACGCTTTGCTGGATCCGTTATTGGCCAGTGATCCGGGAAACCGGTTTTTCATCGATTCGGCTACCGATCTGGATCTGAAGCAAAAGCAGTACGACAAAGCCATCAGACGCCTGGAAACAGCCCTGAAAGCTAACCCAGATAACAAGGTATTACGCCTTAACCTGGCTCATGCCCTTCAGGAAGCCGGCAGAATGAACGACAGTGTGCCGATTCTGACCCGCTACACCTATGACAACCCGGACGACTCCAACGGCTGGCATATGTTGTCTCAGGCACAAGCCACGCTGGGACGTCGTGATGCCGAACTGGCTGCCCGAGCGGAAGTGCTGGCCCTGCGCGGCTCCTGGGAAGAGGCAATTCAGCTTTATATTCAGGCCAGTCAAATTGTTGATGTGGACTCATTGGATCAGGCCCGCTATGACGCCCGGATAGACCAGCTCCGTCTGGCCCGCCAGCGTGCCGCGGAACTCTGAGTAATTCCCCTCATCTCCTGCCACCCGGCAGGAGATGTGATCCGCCTGGCATTGCGCTGGCCTCAAGCCCTGCTCCCCTGCCGCTTCCCCCTGATTCGGTATACAATACGCCTCAAAATCTGCTCGGCTCCCGGCCTGAACGCGGGAGCGGATAAGCCTCAAAAAGGAAGAATAACTATGTCAGTCACTATCTATCACAACCCACGTTGCTCTAAGAGCCGTGAAACTCTGGCCCTGCTGGAAGAAAAAGGTATCGCTCCGACTATCGTGAAATATCTGGATGAAACGCCGTCGATTGAGCAACTTCAGACGCTACTTAGCCAACTGGGCTATGGATCGGCACGTGAGATGATGCGTACCAAGGAAAGCCTGTACAAAGAGCTGAACCTGGACGGCGACAACGTGACCCAGCAGCAACTGTTTGAAGCCATGGCCGCCAACCCGAAACTGATTGAACGTCCAATCGTGGTCAATGGTGACAAAGCGGCAATGGGCCGTCCGCCAGAGCAAGTGCTCGACATCCTGTAAGCGCCAGTATGAAAAGCCTTCTGGTTCTTTACTACAGCCGTCACGGCAATACCCGCCAACTGGCACGCCAGATTGCCCGTGGGATAGAACAGGTTGACGGCTGTGAAGCCATGCTTCGCACCGTGGCTGACATCGACAGTCAGGGTAACAGTGCGCAGGATTCCGATAGTGATCCGCTGGTCAGTCAGGCCGATCTGCAACAGTGTATCGGCCTTGCGATGGGCAGTCCGGTGCGGTTTGGTAACATGGCCGCCCCCCTGAAGCATTTCTGGGACACGACCAGCCGGGAATGGCTTGGTGGGACACTGATCGGCAAGCCTGCCTGTGTGTTTACCTCGTCATCATCAATGCACGGTGGGCAGGAAACGACGCTTCAGTCGATGATGCTGCCCCTGCTGCATCACGGCATGCTGATCGTCGGGATCCCGTATTCAGAGCCGGCGCTGCATACCACCCAGTCAGGCGGAACTCCTTACGGACCATCCCACTTCAACACCGGGGAAAGCCGTCAGCTGAGCCGAGAAGAATGCGAGTTGGCTCAGGCCTGTGGCAAACGCCTGGCCGAAGCGGCCCTGAAACTAATGTAAGCCGTCCCGTTAGGGACAACACGGTCATACTGAAGGATGCGTACCATGACCCCCATGAGTCAACACACTCGCCGCCTGCGCCTGGGCGCCTTAACCGCTTACCTGTCACTGATGGTCTGGGTTGGGCTGTGGCAAAGCCTGCTTTCGCCGCACCCGCACCTGAATAGCCTGATCATGGCCGGTGTCTGGATTGTTCCGCTACTGCTGCCGCTCAAAGGCATTCTGGCAGGGAAACCCTATACCCATGCCTGGGCCAATTTTATTCTGATGTTCTACTTTCTCCACGCACTGACCATGCTGTGGGTAGATGAAGGTGAACGCTGGCTCGCTCTGGTTGAACTGCTGATCACCAGTTGTGCTTTCGTCGCCAATGCCATGTTTGCCCGCCATCGCGGCCGCGAACTCGGCATCAAACTGAAAAAGTTGTCGGAAGTCGAGAAAGAAGAAAAAGCCCGTCATGAGGGGCCGTCGGCTTAGTAGCTTAGTAGCTTAGCGACTTAGCGACTTAGCGACTTAGCGAAATATGAAAAATAAAAACGGTGGCATCAGCCACCGTTTTTTTATCACTTTTAGGGTCAATGAACCACTGGCTCAATCAGGCCTGTGGCGCACGCCATTCATACATGCTGACTTGCTTCACCGGTTTCGCTGGGGCAGATAGCGTCTCAGATGAGTCTGTCTGCCCGTCCAGTACGGCTTCTGTTGGCTGAACCTCTGATGCTTCCATCGGCTCTGCAGGCATCACAGGCGCTGTGACTTCTGACAGGCGGCTGTTCTGGCTCAGTTCACGCTGGAAGGCTGCTTCCGTACTCAATAGTTTTACGGAAAACTCCACCTGCTCCCCCTGAATGCGATAAGCATTGATTCCGGCCACGGAGCTCAGGTTGGTCATCATGCGCTCAAGGGTAAAGAAATCTTTGGCACTGCGAATATTACTGACCACCACGGCCAGTTGGCCACTCTCATCACCCCCCAGCGGCACGGCATATTTCACTCCCAGCTGATCGGCCACATGATCCATCATCCGACGAAGCGTTGCCTCCGACGTACCGGATGCCTGTCCTTCAGATGGCGTCACCTTGGTCGCCGCCATTTTTTCCGGGCCTTCTGCATACAGCTGCCAGTTCATGACGTAGTCATCCGGCCCTTTACGGCGGGCGCGAACCACCAGCACCGCTTCCGGCTGGTAGCGCTGGCTGGCTTGTACGATTGGCCCGACAAAACCGCCCCACAAATCCGGGACGCTGATCGCCGTAACGTCCTCAAAGTCCCCGATTGGCATCATGGTCGGCACACCTCTTCGGTCTGCCTCACTCTTCATCCCGGCTAGCAACGGGTTACCCGACTGATCCCAGGCAATGTTACGGCTGCTTTCCGCGTCTTCAACCAGCCAGACCAGCACATTCGGGCGCTGTTCACCCCAGAAGGTTGCCTGAGCCTGAGTCAGCAACTGGCGCACACGGTTCCGATCGAAAGTCAGATCCAGGGTACGCTTCCCTTTCAGGTTGCCGTAACCATACTGGCTGACAAACGGGTTACTGTTAGCCAGCGCCTTGGTCACGACGTCATTGTTCACCACCCGGCTCTGTCCCGAGACCTTCACCAGCACCTGAGCAAGGGCATCGCGGCGGGCATTTTGCTCTGACTGGCTGTCAGTATCGGGCAACACAATCCTGGCCTGGTAAAGGTCTGTGACTGTTGCAGCCTGCACAGTCCCGGCCAGCAGGGCCATAAGAAGGAAGGTAAGACGCAGCATAATAAACTCATTTATCATTTAGATTGATTGTTGCACGATGATAAATTGATCCCATTAAATTCGGCAACCAATTGTAGGAAAAATCCGGACATGACGGCATTTTTATGCCATCGCTTTTATTCATATTTAGCCAAAATGGCGACAAATACGTCAAGGCTGCGTCAGTTATTCTTTCCCTAAACACCCACCCAGCGACATTTTGCCTTTATTCACTACTTTCTCAGTGGAGAATTAGGCAAACGATTTCTTCTATGCTAACATTCCGCGATTTTTTTACAGCTAGGATGGGAAATATACAAATGATGCAGATCTTACAAGGTGCTCAGATGCTCTTTGTTGCATTCGGGGCATTGGTTCTGGTTCCGCTACTTACCGGTCTGGACCCCAACGTTGCGCTCTTCGGTGCCGGTCTAGGTACCCTCCTGTTCCAAGTCATTACTAAACGCTCTGTCCCTATTTTCCTCGCTTCCTCTTTCGCGTTTATTGCTCCTATCATGTACGGTGTTCAAACTTGGGGTATCCCGGCAACCATGGGTGGCCTGATGATGGCCGGTGTGGTGTACATCTGTATGGGTGGCATAATCAAAGTGCGCGGTGTCGGTATTATTCACAAGCTGCTGCCACCAGTGGTGGTCGGGCCGGTCATTATGGTCATCGGGCTGGGGCTGGCACCTGCGGCGGTGAACATGGCGCTGGGTAAAACCGGTGACGGTGCGGTTCAACTGATCGACGGCAATGCTGCGCTGTGGATTTCTTCTGTCTCGCTGCTGGTGACCATTTTCTTCAGCGTGTTCGCCCGTGGCTTCCTGAAGCTTGTGCCGATTATGGCGGGTATCGTCGCCGGTTACGTGACGGCACTGGTCTACGGTGTGGTTGACTTTACTGCGGTACAACAGGCCTCCTGGCTGGCCATGCCAAACTTCACATACCCTGAGTTTAATATCAATGCCATGCTGTTCATGATTCCGGTAGCAATTGCGCCGGCCGTTGAGCACGTCGGGGATATGCTGGCTATTTCTAACGTGACCGGTAAAGACTACCTGAAGAAGCCGGGTTTGCACCGCACCATGACCGGTGACGGGGTGGCAACCATGGCTGCTTCGCTGTTCGGTGCGCCGCCAAACACCACTTACTCTGAAGTTACCGGTGCCGTTATGCTGACCAAAGCCTACAACCCGGTAATCATGACCTGGGCCGCAGTCACTGCGCTGGTACTGGCTTTTGTCGGTAAGCTGGGCGCCATTCTGCAAACCATCCCAGTACCGGTAATGGGCGGCATCATGATTCTGCTGTTCGGTTCAATCGCAACCGTCGGCCTGAACACGCTGATCAAAAACCAGGTGGATCTGCATAAATCACGCAACCTGGTGATTGTTGCCGTTACCCTGGTATTCGGGATTGGCGGTATGGCCTTTGGGATCGGCGAGTTCAGCCTGCAAGGTGTCAGCCTGTGTGGTATTGTCGCCATTATACTGAACCTGATTCTGCCTGCGGACCTGGGTGAAAATCACGTGGTTGATAATGCGCAGCTGGACAGCGCGCAAGACTCGAAATAATTCTTCACACTAGCGTTCGCTAATACATAAGAGCTGCCTTCGGGCAGCTCTTTTTGTTTACAACAAAATTGACACTGAGGGCAGCGACGCGAAAAGTTGCCGCGTATGGCGGATAAACCGCGTGTAACATTGCCACGGTCACACTCAGTGAAGATGTCGCTACTTGGCGTCGCTATAATAGATTGAGTTATATGATAGAGCGGTATGACGGAGCTGTAGTTGTAGTTGTAGCGACATGGTATAGCTCGACGCGGTTTCACTCAGGCTCAGGATACCCTGACTCACTTTCCCATCCCGCTTATACCCATATCTCGATAGCGCAAAAATTACAGACATAAAAAAGCCGGCAATCGCCGGCTTTTTCTGAATTCTCAGTCTGACAATTACTTCGTACCGAAGATCTTGTCACCAGCATCGCCCAGACCAGGAACGATGTAGCCTTTGTCATTCAGTTTCTCATCGATAGCTGCCGTGTACAGCTCAACGTCCGGGTGAGCTTTTTCCAGCGCCGCAATGCCTTCCGGTGCCGCAACCAGTACCAGCACTTTAATGGATTTACAGCCGTGCTCTTTCAGCAGGTCGATCGTCGCGATCATTGAGCCGCCTGTTGCCAGCATTGGGTCAACGACCAGCGCCATACGCTCATCAATGTTAGAAGCCAGTTTGTGGAAGTAAGGAACCGGCTCCAGCGTTTCCTCGTCGCGGTAAATCCCGACGGTTGAAATACGAGCACTTGGCATGTGCTCCAGCACGCCATCCATCATACCCAGACCGGCACGCAGAATTGGCACAACGGTAACTTTCTTGCCTTTGATCTGGTCAACTTCAACGGGACCGTTCCAGCCCTCAATAGTCACTTTTTCTGTTTCGAAGTCTGCCGTCGCTTCGTAAGTCAGCAGGCTGCCGACTTCTGTTGCTAGCTCACGGAAACGCTTAGTGCTGATGTCACCTTCGCGCATAAGACCAATCTTATGTTTTACCAGTGGGTGTTTTACCTCAACGACTTTCATTTCTGACTCCTAAGCTAACAAAATTTCAAAAAATCGCACTATTATACACTAGACCAATACGGTTCTGGTAGGGGCCAGCCTTGCGTTTGGTCAGGAAATACCCTCTCACAATATTTGACGCAAACGTTTTCCTTTCCGCCCTGAGTGCTGTTATCATACCCCCGCTTTTTTACTTTAATACGTTGAGGGACCTCCTGTGAGCGGCAATAACTCTTCTCTTAGTTACAAAGATGCTGGTGTTGATATCGATGCAGGTAATGCATTAGTTGATCGTATTAAAGGGGTGGTAAAACGCACCCACCGTCCTGAAGTGATGGGCGGTATCGGCGGATTTGGTGCGTTGTGTGCGTTGCCGACTAAGTATAAGGAGCCAGTGCTGGTGTCCGGTACAGACGGTGTGGGTACCAAGCTGCGTCTGGCAATGGATCTGAACAAACATGACACGATCGGGATTGATCTGGTGGCCATGTGTGTCAACGACCTTATTGTACAGGGCGCTGAACCGCTGTTCTTCCTGGACTACTACGCAACAGGCAAACTGGATGTCGACACTGCCGCTCAGGTTGTTGCCGGTATCGGTGAAGGGTGTGTGCAGTCTGGTTGTGCGTTGATCGGCGGTGAAACGGCTGAAATGCCGGGAATGTACCACGGCGAAGACTACGATGTAGCAGGCTTCTGCGTGGGTGTGGTGGAAAAAGAAGAGATTATCGACGGCAGTAAAGTACAAGCCGGCGATGCCCTGATTGCGGTTGCCTCAAGCGGCCCTCACTCTAACGGCTTCTCACTGATTCGTAAAATCATTGAAGTGTCTGCCGCCGACCTGAGCCAGGATCTGGAAGGCAAACCTCTGGCTGACCACCTGCTGGAGCCAACAAAAATTTATGTGAAATCGACTCTGAAGATGATGGAAAGCTGCGATGTTCACGCGATTTCTCACATCACAGGCGGCGGTTTCTGGGAAAATATCCCTCGCGTTCTGCCGCAAGGGACCAAAGCTGTGGTTGACGGTAACAGCTGGGAATGGCCAGCCGTGTTCAACTGGCTGCAGCAAGCCGGTAATGTCGAAACCTACGAAATGTACCGCACTTTCAACTGCGGCGTGGGTCTGGTGATTGCGCTGCCACAAGCTCAGGCTGAACAAGCGATTGCCATTTTAAACGCAGAAGGTGAAAACGCCTGGCTACTGGGTCACATTGCTGAAGCCGGCGCTAACGAAGCACAGGTGGAGATCCTGTAATCGTATGAAAAATATTGTCGTTCTGATCTCCGGTAACGGCTCCAACCTGCAAGCCATTATTGATGCCTGCGAGTCAGGCATCATTGAGAACGCGCGCATAGCGGCCGTTATCTCGAACAAAGCGGATGCATACGGGTTGGAACGGGCTCATCAGGCAGGTATTGATACGCTGCACCTGGCTGCCGGTGATTACACCGATCGTGAAGCCTTTGACCGGGCTATGGCCGACAACATTGATCAGTTCTCACCGGATCTGATCATTCTGGCTGGCTTCATGCGGATTCTGAGTGCCGATTTCGTTCGTCACTATCAGGGGCGAATGATCAATATTCACCCTTCCCTGCTGCCAAAGTACACCGGGTTGAACACTCACCAGAGAGCCATTGATGCCGGTGATACCGAACATGGCACCAGCGTGCACTTCGTCACGGAAGAGCTTGATGGTGGCCCGGTGATCCTGCAAGCCAAAGTGCCGATTTTCGAGGATGATACCGCCGAGGATGTCATGGCACGCGTACAGCAGCAAGAGCACCGTATCTATCCGGTTGTTGCCAACTGGTGCTTACAGCAGCGAGTCACTATGCAAGGAAACAATGCGGTGTTTGAAGGGGATATCCTGCCAGCGAACGGTTACGCGGCAGAGGACTGAGTAACATTTAATCCCTTTTCTCTGTGTTCCATAATAAAAAACGCGACCCACGGTCGCGTTTTTTATTTTTTCTTCTCGCCGGAGGTATCAGACTCTAATACCCGGCTGTAAACCGGCTCACCCAGGTGGAACACACTGAATTCCCCTACGCCCATTTTGTGCCAACGCTCATCATTGGTCAGCGGCTGGGTCGCAATCACCGTCACCACATCATTCGGGGTGGTTTCCTGCTGGAAATCAATCGTCACATCTTCATCAATCAGTGACGCCTTACCGAACGGTGCACGTCGGGTAATCCAGTGCAGGTTATTGCTGCAATAAGTCAGTACATACTCGCCATTACTCAGCAGCATATTGTAAACCCCCAGTTGTCTCAGGGTGTCACAACATTCGGCCACCAACGCAAACATCGCATCGCAATCCTGCGGGATTTCCGGAAACCGGGCATCCAGCTGATTGAGCAGCCAGCAGAACGCTTTTTCACTGTCCGTTTCGCCAACCGGCTTGAACCGTCCGGTTTCCAGCTGATCATAACCGGTCAGTTGTCCGTTGTGGGCGAACGTCCAGTACTGCCCCCAAAGTTCCCGCGTGAACGGATGAGTATTTTCCAGATTCACCCCGCCCCGGTTAGCCTGCCGAATATGGCTGACCACCGCGCAGCTCTTGATCGGATAGTTCTGAACCAACTCAGCAATACGCGAGTCAAAGCTCGGAGACGGATCTTTAAACGTACGGAATCCCTTTCCTTCGTAAAAGGTGATTCCCCAGCCATCACGGTGCGGGCCGGTTTTACCGCCCCGCTGCATCAGGCCGGTAAAGCTAAAACAAATGTCAGTCGGTACATTGGCACTCATGCCAAGGAGTTCACACATCTTCCGTTATGTCCTAAATCGCTCAGACACCAAGTGGTGTTATGCCGCCATCTCTTTTTCAATCAGCATGATCAGGATGTGGATAATCTTGATATGCACTTCCTGGATACGATCAGCATAGCCAAAATGTGGGACACGGATCTCCACATCCGCCAGTCCGGCCATCTTGCCGCCGTCTTTGCCGGTCAGGGCGATCACTTTCATGCCTTTGGCTTTCGCCGCGTCAATGGCTTTCAGGATGTTGCCGGAGTTGCCGGACGTTGACAGCCCGAACAGGACATCCCCTTTCATTCCCACCGCTTCAAGGTAGCGCGAGAACACATGTTCATAGCCGAAGTCGTTACTGACACAGGACAGATGGCTGGGATCAGAAATCGCAATACCGGGATAACCCGGACGGTTTTCACGGTATCGCCCTGTCAGCTCTTCCGCAAAATGCATGGCATCACAGTGGGAGCCACCGTTACCGCATGACAGTACCTTACCGCCCTGTTTGAATGACTCGGCCAGCAGCTTGGCTGCCGCTTCGATATCAGCAATGTTCTTCTCGTCGCTCAGAAAGCGGTTCAGCACTTCGGCCGCTTCTGTCAACTCTGCGCGGATAATATCTTGGTACATAGGCTCTACTCTGGTTATTCACATACTAAAAGCGGGGCATGATGCCCCGCAGATACATGGCCTTAGCTTGCAGTGTACAAAGAAACCGCCGGAGGTGTCGACTCCTGACCCAGAACATTGTGAGTCTGACTCGCAAAATGCTCACGTAATGACTCTGTGCTGTGGTAGAGCGCCACATTTTCCAGCGCCAGCACACCGGCCGAGGTCAGCTTTTGCTCGATATGCGGTGCCACACCCAACAGGTACACGGGGTAGTCACGCACTCGCTCAAGGGCATATTCCAACGCGTGAATCGCGGTGATATCAATGGTGGTCACATCGCTCAAATCCATCACCACCGCACGGGTCTCAGGCGCCGCCCGTTCAATCACTGACAACGCTTTCTCACTGGCGGCAAAAAACAGCGGGCCGTTAATGTCATACACCACCACATCTTCCCCAAAATTCAGGTGTGAGTGAGTACTTCCCACTTTTTCGACGGTGGTCAGCGAGGCTATACGCTGAATAAACAGCAAACCCGCCAGCAGCAGCCCGACGACCACTGCGACAACCATGTCAAACACAACCGTCAGGGTGAAGCAGGTCATCAGCACCGCAATATCGCGGCGAGGCGCCACCTTGAGCGTATGCACAAAATGGGGGGCTTCAGACATGTTCCAGGCGACCATGATCAGCAGACCGGCCAGGGCACTCATCGGCACAAACGACAACGCCGGCGCCAGCGCGATCATCGCAGCCAGGACAAACAAGGCATGCACAATGGCTGAAATAGGCGAAAATGCCCCGGCGCGAATGTTCGTCGCGGTACGGGCAATGGCGGCAGTGGCCGGAATCCCGCCAAAGAACGGAACCACCATGTTTGCCAGCCCCTGACCGACCAGCTCAGAGTTCGGATTATGCTTGGTGCCGGTCATCCCATCCGCGACAACCGCACACAGCAGCGATTCAATACAACCCAGCATGGCAATGGTGAACGCGGCTGGTAGCAGTTCCACCACCAGCGACCAGCTGAACTGGCCTTCCTGCCAAGGCAACACCAGTTGCGGCAGCACCTGCGGAATCCCCTGCCCGATCAAATCACCAATCTGGTACTGGAATTTTTCGCCTAGAAGGCCAACGTGGCCCTGCCCTGACGCATTAACAATCAATGCCACCACTGTACCAGTCAACAGCGCCACCACATGCGCAGGCACTTTCGTTTTGAGCTTCGCCCACAGGATAAAGGCAGCGATGGTCAACCCGCCTACCAGGGCATCGGCCAGATTAATGGAAGGCATTGCACTGGCATAAGCGACAACTTTTTCCGGAAAGTGGATCGGATTAGTCGCCACGGTCAGGCCAAGCAGATCTTTCAGCTGCAAGAAGGCAATCGTCAGACCGATACCCGCCGTAAAGCCGGTTGTCACCGGATAGGGCACATACGCCACCAACTGGCCAAGCCGCAACAGCCCCATCAGCAGCAGGATCACCCCGGACATCAATGTGGCCAGCATCAGCCCAGACAGCCCGTATTGCTGCGTGATCGGCAGCAGAATCACCACAAACGCGGCCGTCGGGCCGGTGATATTAAAACGAGAGCCCCCCAGCAATGCCGCCAGTAAACCCGCGACGATAACAGTGTACAGGCCGTGCTGCGGCGGTACGCCAACGGCAATCGCCAACGCCATCCCCAACGGGATCGCCACCACCCCGACCGTGATACCGGCTATGACATCTGAACGTAAGGTCGAGAAGGAGAATCCTTCCCGCCAGGCCTGTTTCATCGCATTAAATACCAACACGGTTAACCCCTTGCAGACTAAACGGAAACGCAAAAAACCACACTCATGGGGAGTCTGGTTCAGATCTAGATAAGAAAACGAGAAGCTGTCATCCCGAGATAGGGACCCGGCAAGTAGATGTCAGTCGGAATTCGGGAAAGGCAACATATGGGCAAATCCCGCCTCTGGCAGGCATGCCCTGCTCATAGTTTACCCGCTCGAGCGGAGAAAAAACGAGCAAATACGTGATCAACATCACTATATGTTAATTGTGTGAGGAATTTTCTCAAGCCGTAATTTGCCCCGGACTGATCTTGATCAAACCGAGGCTCTGCAAGGGCTGACAAGACATCTTTACGTAACCGGTCAATTTCAGAACAGAAAAACATTTTACATTTCATTAAAAATCAAATTACACTTATCACAAGTGGTAAGACCTCTTACCTTAATAAAAACGTACCCGCTACAATAATAATGAAACGCCCATATAAGGAGATTGAACATGGTAACACTTGTGTACCTGCTAGGGCTGCTCGGTCTGACCGGTGTACTCGCATACCACCGCGCCAACCTGAAAACCTTTACTATCGCGATCGCCGCAGCCCTGATTCTGGGAACCCTGCTGGATATCGTCGGTCAGTACAGCTGGTTGCTGTTCCTGCTGGTTGCCGTACCGTTAAACATGACTACGCTGCGTCGTTCCCTGCTCAGCCGCCCGGCACTGAAAGCTTTCAAAGGCGTAATGCCGGAAATGTCGCGCACGGAAAAAGAAGCGATCGATGCCGGGACGGTCTGGTGGGAAGCCGATCTGTTCCGAGGCGCACCGAACTGGGACAAGCTGCATGACATCCCGGCTCCGCGTCTGAGCCCGGAAGAAAAAGCATTTCTCGACGGTCCGGTCAACGAAGTGTGCCGCATGGTGAACGATTTTCAGGTTACTCATGAGCTGGCTGATCTACCGCCGGAAGTGTGGCAGTACCTGAAAGATCATAAGTTTTTCGCCATGATCATCAAAAAAGAATACGGTGGTCTGGAGTTTTCCGCTTACGCACAATCACTGGTTCTGCAGAAGCTGACCGGTGTCTCCGGCGTACTGTCGTCAACCGTTGGCGTCCCAAACTCTCTGGGTCCCGGTGAGTTGCTGCAACATTACGGCACTCAGGATCAAAAAGATTACTACCTGCCGCGTCTGGCTGAAGGTAAAGAAATTCCCTGTTTTGCTCTGACCAGCCCGGAAGCCGGGTCTGATGCCGGGTCAATACCTGATTTCGGTATTGTGAAAAAAGGTCACTGGCAGGGAGAGGAAGTGCTGGGGATGGAGCTGACCTGGAACAAGCGCTACATCACGCTGGCACCGGTCGCCACCGTTCTGGGTCTGGCCTTCAAACTCTATGACCCTGAGCACCTGCTGGGTGATCAGGAGGATCTCGGTATTACCTGTGCCCTGATCCCAACAGATATTGACGGTGTAGAGATTGGCCGTCGCCACTTCCCACTGAACGTTCCGTTCCAGAACGGTCCGACTCAGGGCGATAAAGTGTTCGTGCCGATTGATTTCATCATCGGTGGTCAGGACATGGCGGGTCAAGGCTGGCGTATGCTGGTTGAGTGCCTGTCAGTCGGCCGTGGTATCACGCTGCCGTCGAACTCAACCGGCGGACTGAAAAGCGCGGCGCTGGCAACCGGGGCGTACGCCCGTATTCGTCGCCAGTTCAAACTGCCAATCGGTAAAATGGAAGGGATTGAAGAGCCACTGGCACGGATTGGCGGTAATGCTTACGTGCTGGATGCGGCCAGCAGCCTGACTGTTGCCGGGATTGATTTGGGTGAGAAACCATCCGTGATCTCTGCCATCGTGAAGTATCACTGTACTCACCGCAGCCAGCGTGGCGTTATCGATGCAATGGATATCGTGGGCGGTAAAGGTATCTGTATGGGGCCAAGTAACTTCCTGGCTCGCGGTTATCAGGGTGCTCCGATTGCCGTGACCGTTGAAGGGGCCAACATTCTGACTCGTTCGATGATCATCTTCGGTCAGGGGGCGATCCGCTGCCATCCTTACGTACTGGAAGAAATGAATGCCGCTTACAATGACAACGCCGAAAAAGCCCTGAATGAGTTTGACGGCGCACTGTTCGGTCATGTGGGCTTCGTGATCAGTAACCTGGTTCGATCTTTCTGGCTGGGTCTGAGCGACGGCCGTGGCTCCAAGGCACCGCGTAAAGATGAAACCAAACGTTACTATCAGCAGATCAACCGCTACAGTGCCAACCTGGCGCTTCTGGCTGATATGTCGATGGCCGTACTGGGTGGCTCGCTGAAACGTAAAGAGCGCCTCTCTGCCCGTCTGGGCGATGTGCTGAGTCAGCTTTACCTGGCTTCTGCCACCCTGAAGCGTTACCAGGATGAAGGCTACCAGAAAGACGACCTGCCGCTGCTGCACTGGGGTCTGCAGGACGCCATGTACCAGACTCAGGAAGCGCTGGATGAATTCCTGCGTAATTTCCCGAATCGTCCGATTGCAGCCGTACTGCGTGCCATTGTGTTCCCGCTGGGAATGAGCCGAGTGCGTCCTTCTGACAAACTGGACCACCAGGTTGCCCGTATTCTGCAAACGCCATGTGACAGCCGTAACCGCATCGGCCGGAACCAGTTCCTGGAAGACACCGAGAATTCCGCGGTCGGCAAAATCGAGCGAGCACTGAAAGACATTCTGGCGGCAGAGCCGATCTATGATCGCGTCTGTCAGGCCGCTGGCAAGAAAATGCCTTTCATGCAGCTGGATAAAGTCGCAGATACCGGTCTGGAGCTGAAGGTGATTAACGCGGAAGAAGCAGAGTTACTGCGCCGCGCTGAAGCCGGCCGTCTCGAAACCATCAATGTTGATGACTTCGACCCGCGCGATCTGGCAGCGAAGGCTTACCAGGCTTCGCCAAAAGAAATTGCGGCCTAAACCATCTGCTGCAGGCAACAACGTCAGTTAGGGGGGAACCCTGACGAAAAAAGGGAAGCCAATGGCTTCCCTTTTCTTTGTTCTGCTTGCGCGACTCCATCTGTCGGGGGCAGCCCTCAGGCTTCAGGAATATCCAGCCCCGCATCATTCACGGCTTTCTTGGCTCGCCATTTGCGCCATAGCACCATCAGCAACGCCACCAGTCCGATCACGCCCAGGTTTGCTGCGGCAATCATCTTCCACGCTTTACTGCGCGCCGCTTCACGTTCCGCTTCCATCTGAGCAATTTCAGCCTGCTTGGCTTTAGCTTCCTGCTGCTCCCGGAATGACTCCAGGTTGCGATCCAGCTGAAGTTCAGCCATCACGGCAAAATGGCTCTCCGGCAGTTTAAAAATCAGTTCACGGTTATTGAAGTTGTCCGTCGCATAAAGCCAGCCAGACCAGGTATAACGCCCCGGTTTTTCTCCGTTTGGCAGCCAGACCTTCAGATCAACCTCATCGCTTAACGCCGCCTGCTGGCTGATAGTTCGGGTACCGTCAAAGCTGACCTGCTCGATATGAGCGGCAAGCGATCCCGGCTTGATGGCACCTTCCTCGGCATCCACCACAATCTGGTGATACTCATGCCGCCCACGCCCCTGAATAAAGCTGGCGCGCAGTGGTGGTGGATAAACCAGTACTTCCTGCTCAACCGTCCGTAAGAAGATGCCATTGCCAGAGCTCAGGCTAACCCGGTATTTCCCCGGCTGCAATTCCACCGGTAATGCCACCGTAAACACGCCATCTCCCGGCACCTCGTCAAAGCCTAAGCCATCGTCAGCAAACTCCCCTAACGGAATTGGCGACGGCTGGGATTCTTTCGGCAGCGACTCGACATTCTCAATGTATTCGTAGAACACCACCGATAACTTCACCCGATCCAGAAAATCCCGCATCGTCAATGGCTGGCCATTCTGGGTTAAGCGTGCCGTAAATTTGAGGGTTTCCGACTGATAAAGACGGGAAGGTAACGTGGCAACCTGCAACTGCAGATCTGACAGCACTTTTACCTGATTGGTAGGCGTGACTTTACCGACAGCCTGCCAGGGGCCGGGCATCGGGTTTTCAATGGAGATGATATCCATGCCGGGTTCTTCGTACCAGGACACATTGTCCGGATGGCGCCAGGCATAATATTTTTGCCCGTCAGGGCGAACCAGTACAACCGAATGGCTGCTCTGTTCACGTTTGACCACAAACGAGACCTGCTTGATGGTCGGGTCAACACGGAAGCGGTTATCCAGCCATGACATAGCCGCATCGTCGCTTGCCCACGACAACACCGGCAATAATCCAATTAGCCAAGATAATCGCTTCATTGTACCTCTTATAGACGCCACATAACGTCGGCTTTTTTACCTATGATATCCAGACGCTGCTCATGCGCAGATAATTCATCGGCAGATGCTCGAATAACCTTTAGCGCTTTTCGCCCGGACGCCAAGCGTCGGATTTCATTTTCGGTACCAGCATCACTTTCTTCGCCCCCGGCATTCAGCGCCAGCGACGTCTGGCCACCTGTCATCATCAGGTAGACATCAGCCAGAATCTCGGCATCGAGCAAGGCCCCGTGTAGCGTACGGTGCGAGTTGTCTATCCCGTAGCGCGAGCAGAGCACATCAAGGTTGTTCCGTTTCCCCGGAAATAGGCGCTTGGCCATGTCCAGGGTATCGGTGACCTTACAGAAATCAGTCGTTTTTCCTATCGACGTATCCAGCTTGCTGAACTCATAGTCCATAAAACCGATATCGAAGGGTGCGTTGTGGGCAACCAGCTCGGCGCCGCGAATAAACTCCATGAATTCATCATGGATGTCAGCGTAAGTCGGTTTGTCGCGCAAAAATTCATCCGTAATACCGTGAACATCAATGGCTTCCACATCGATATTACGATCCGGCCGGATATAGACATGGAAACTGTTCCCGGTCAGTTTACGGTTAATGATCTCCACGGCACCGATTTCTACAATACGGTGCCCTTCATAGTGAGGACCGGTCATATTCATACCGGTTGTTTCGGTATCAAAGACGATTATGCGTTCATTAGTGGCTTTCATAGCAGCGATTGTGTCAGACTAAAGTTTTCAACTAAGACGAATACTACCAAATATGACCAAGCAGGTAGAAATTTTCACGGATGGATCTTGCCTCGGCAATCCGGGGCCCGGCGGTTACGGCACGGTTTTACGTTATAAACAGCATGAAAAAGAGCTTAGCGAAGGCTTTTTCATGACCACCAATAACCGGATGGAACTGCTGGCCGCCATTGTTGGCCTGGCCTCTCTGAAAGAACCTTGCAAGGTAGACCTGACGACAGACAGTCAGTACGTAAGACAAGGCATTACCCAGTGGATCCACAACTGGAAAAAGCGCGGCTGGAAAACCGCTGACAAAAAACCAGTGAAAAACGCCGATTTATGGCAACGGCTGGATACCGAGACCCAACGCCATCACGTGAACTGGCACTGGGTGAAAGGTCACGCGGGTCACCCTGAGAATGAACGTTGTGACGAACTGGCTCGTACCGCGGCCAATGCCCCGACTCAGGAAGACACCGGGTACCAAGCCTCCTGACCCTAAGCGGATATAAGGCGGCAATCGGGCCGCCTCTGTTAATTTGGAAATCGGTGTTTTTGGGTAGTGCCGTTTTATTGTTAACACTGCCGCTTTGAACTGGCCTTCGTTCGACAGTTCATCCCCAACGGTGCCAACTGCCGTCGCACTTTCCAGGTCGGCTTAATCGGTTTGAGGGGCACAGTACGCTTACGAGCCACAATCAGATACATGCTGCCGATACCGGCGCAGCTTTCAGATAACATCCCCTCCATCCAGGCAGAGCAAGCCTGATGATGAGTGGCCGGTAAAATGGCAAAGTTTTCATGAAAAACCACTTCGTAATTCAGCACACTCAGCCAGTCTTTGATCCGCATCGGCATAAACATTCTCCCCTTCCAAGGATAACGCTTGCGATTCCAGGGCAATAATGCCCGCAGCCCCACCACGCTGATTGGGTTCGTGCCACTGAGCAGCAGATAACCGTCATCCATGGTCACTCTGTCGATTTCTCGCAGCAAACGGTGAGGATCCGAGCAATAATCAAGCTGATGGGCAATCAGGCAAACGTCAAAGGCTTTTTCGACAAATGGCAATGCAAACGGGTCAGCCACGACGTTATGCAGTGGATTGAACTTGTCGATGCAAATTTGGTGCTGGATGTTACAATGGCCACTGGCTAATTCACAACTTAGCCCGCCCAGCTTCAACATGTGGTAGCCAAACAACTTAGGCCACCATTCGTCCAGCTGGGCCTGAAGCAACTCAGCGGCCCATTCGCCATTAACGACCTGCGACCAGGTATGGGGTGGATCGATGTGTTTTAATATGCGGGCTGGCTTCATAAGCGACACCAAACTCAATCCATGCTCAACAAAACAGAAACAGGCCGGAGAACAACATCATGCTGACAGTAAAAAGCATACCTGCATTCAATGATAATTACATCTGGCTGATTCACAGTCCGGATAACCATTGTGTAGTGGTTGATCCCGGCGAGGCCGCTCCGGTTCTCAAGGTGCTGGAAGAAGAACAAATGCATCTGGATGCCATTCTGATCACCCACCACCACCACGACCACGTCGGTGGTCTTAGCGAGTTGAAGCGTCGTTATCCAAATATAAACATAGTTGCACCGGCTGACGAGCCCATTCCGGCAGTTTCCCGTTCGGTTGAAGACGGGGATCAGGTCGAAATTTTCGGTGAACGCTTTATGGTCCTGGGTGTACCGGGGCACACTGCCGGTCATGTCGCCTATGTCGGAGACGGCAAACTGTTTTGCGGTGACACGCTGTTTTCGGCTGGATGTGGCCGCCTGTTCGAAGGCACGCCAGAGCAAATGTTCCATTCCCTGCAAAAACTGGCCGCCTTACCGGACGAAACAGAAGTCTACTGCGCCCACGAATACACCAGCAGCAACCTGGCCTTTGCCCTGGTAGCCGAGCAGGATAACCCCCATCTGCAACGTTACCGCGAAGAAGTCAGCCGCTTGCGTGCCCAGGGAATCAGCACGATTCCGAGCACTCTGAAACAGGAAAAACTGATTAATCCTTTCCTGCGCTGCGATCAGCCAAGCATCAAAAAATCCGTTGCAAACAAAGCGACGGGCAACAGTGATGTTGAAACCTTTGCCGCGCTGCGTCGTTGGAAGGACGAATTTTGACATCTGTCACTTGTCACTGAGGTGGTAGGACAAGTATCATTTCCAGCTATTTTGGCTATGGGCTGGACACATGAAATCCCGAATTTTTTTGGCAAGTGCGCTATTACTGGCTGGTTGCCAAATTACTAAAACGACAGATACAGTAGAAGAAACGACAAACACAACCCCCCTTAACCCGTCTGCGGCCCAGGTTGCTACCAAACCAACAACAAAGGCAACGCCGCAGAATGTCCCGCCAGTCGTGACCGTGACACCGCAGGAACAAGACGATGTCTGGAAGCGGATCAGTATGCAGATGTCTCTCGAGATACCTGAAAACCAACGCGTTAATTACTACCGCAACTGGTACCGCCGCTACCCGGGTCACCTTCAAGTTGTCGCACAACGTGCCGAGCCCTTCCTGTACCTGATCACCGAAGAAATTGAAAAACGTAACCTCCCTCTGGAACTCGCGTTACTCCCTATCGTAGAAAGCTCTTTCGATCAGTTTGCCTACTCACACGGGCATGCGGCCGGGCTGTGGCAGATCACTCAGCCGACAGGACGCACCTTCGGACTAAAACAGGACTGGTGGTATGACGGCCGCCGTGACGTGGTGGAATCAACCCGTGCGGCTCTGGACTTACTGACGTACCTAAACCGCAAATTCGATGGGAACTGGCTTCATGCTCTGGCAGCCTACAATACTGGCGAAGGCCGGGTTTTCCGAGCCATCAGCCAAAACCAAGCTGCAGGCAAGCCTACGGATTTCTGGTCGCTGAATCTGCCTGAAGAAACCAGTGGCTACGTACCGAAACTGCTGGCTGTCGCCGATGTGATCCGTAATCACGAAAAATACGGTCTCGACATTCCGGTAATCGCTAATAAACCGGCGGTGAAACTGGTAAAACCTGGCACTCAGATGGACTTGGCGATGGCGGCATCCTTTGCCGGTGTCAATGTAGAAACACTGCAAAGCCTTAATCCCGGCTACAACCACTGGGCAACCGCTCCAGATGGCCCAAGTCACCTCCTGCTTCCGATTAATAAGGTTGATGGATTCAACACCGCATTTGCCAAAAATGGTCGTCGTGGCATGAAGGTCATTCGTTACCAGGTTAAATCCGGTGACAGCCTAAGTGCGCTCGCCAAAAAACACCGGACCACGACTAAACAGATTCAACGTGCCAACAATATGACCGGTACCAATATCCGGGTTGGTCGCCACCTACTAATTCCGGTTGCCTCGCAGGGGCCGGACGCTCCGGCGGTAAGTCTGGTCCGGAAAAACCAGGTGACCCACGAAAACGGCTATCGCACCAGCTACACCGTCCGTTCTGGTGACAGCCTGTGGAGCATTGCACGCAGCAATAATGTCTCGGTGAAAGATATCCAGAAATGGAATGATATTACCCAGCGCAAACCGCTGCGTATCGGACAAAAGCTCACCTTGTGGAAAGACAAAGACACCAGCAATGCTTTGCGAACCGTCTATTATGAAGTGCAGTCTGGCGATAACCTGAGCACCATTGCTAAACGCTACAATGTGAAAGTGGCTGATGTGGTGAAATGGAATCAAATCGGCAGTCAAAAATACCTGAAGCCGGGACAAAAACTGAAACTGTACATTGATGTCACTAAGGTAAGCGCATGACACCGTCATCCAATCCGTTTATTGCCGTTGTGGATGCATTCCGCTCACCAATTGAATGCTTTGCAGCCATCCACGAACGCCCGAAGTGGGCGTTTGTACCGTATCTGCTGATTATTCTCGGCCCGTTTTTCTTCTGGGGAGCGTACTTTAATCATGTGGATCTGCCCTGGCTGCAGCAAACGCTGATGTATCAGCTCGGTAATGTGGAACAAGAAATCCAGGAAGCCTGGCTCAGTAAAGAAGTTCTGCTGGCTGGTGAAGTATTCAGTGATGTGATTGGCCGTACTGCAGCGCTGTTTGTGCTGGCTCTGTGGCTGAACCTGTCAACCAAAAGCAGCACTTATACCCACAGCTTCGGTAAATGGTTGGCCGCGGCCTGCTTTATCATGTTACCGGCTGTCATTGGTGATTTAGCCAGTTACCTGAATGCTGTCTTTAACACCAGCCAGATTCTGCCGAATGCAGCGGATCTGAATAGCCTTAATGGCCTGCTGAAACTCCCTCTCAACAGCCCATGGTCGCCATTTACCACGACGATACCGTTACTGATGCCTTGGTATATTGCACTGAGCTATGCCGTTGTCAGTGCCTGGACCGATTACGACCGGGCTAAATGCATTATTGTTGCCGCCCTGCCTTGGCTAATGACACTGCTGATCTGGCCATTGCTGATTATTGCAGCCTGAATCTGGCAATGATCGGATTGTGATCTGAGGCATCCGTTACGGGTGCCTCTGCATTTACCAGACGAACCCCGCGATAATACAGATGATCCAATGGCTTACCGAACACCTTGATTCGACGATCCCGCTCAAGCACCACGTCTTTCAGACCCAAACTTTGCGCAAAATGCTCTACCACCTCAACCCGAGCCTGACGCCAGGTATTAAAATCTCCCGCCAGAATGATTGGGCCAATGTGCTTGTCCAGCACCTTCTTTAAGGTATTGAATTGCTCTTTGTACTCTTCAAGCCCAAGCGCGAAATTCACCCCGTGCAGGTTCACCACAGCCAATGTCTTTCCATCCGACAGCACAAACTCAGACAATAATGCAGATTTCGGCAGACGCAGCCAGGGCTCCATAGCCAGATAGGCGCAGGTCGTCTTGGCATTGACACTGGAAAGGTTCATTACGCCAGCCGGGGTATTCAAAAACTTGAACGCATTGGCCATCCGGACTTTCCATTCGGTGTCATCCAGATAATCTTTCAAGCCGGGCGTCAGGCTGGCTTCCTGCAAAAGCACCAGCTGACTGTGCGCAGAGAATTGCGCCAACGCCTCACGCCAGTTTTCTTTCTGCTGTTTATAGATATTCCAGACCGATACAGAGAATTCCCCCTGCTGATCCAAAGGCAAAGCCACTTCACTATGAACGCAGCTATACGAAAATTGCGGAGCCAGCACATTTGCACTGACCTCCGGAACATCCGAGACATCAAATGACCAGTTGAAGGCACTGATCCCCAACGCTCCTGCGACCGCACCTAATCCTGCAACAACCTTGGTATAGCGTGACATTGACCCTACCTAAAAACGACTTCAGCCCCGAAAGGAAAACGGCCCAAAGGCCGTTGATAACTCAATAATGACTGCCGTTGTCATAATACGCCGACGGTGTCAGCGCCGTAAAAATCACCGCAACATCCAGTTCCGGATCTTCAAGTTCAGCCCGCACCGCAGCGGTAATACTTTGAGCAACTTTATCCTGAACATCCTGGTCCCGGTCAAACCACAGTACTTCGACAAACGGATAAGCATCAGACACTTCCCCGTCAAAAATGAACGTGGTGGAAATATGCTCCAGCGTAAAATCTTCACGGGGGCACACCATTAAAGGCTCCAGTTCATCAACCAGCTTGGTCGACAACGATTTTACGTGATCAAACTCAATGGCTCTGAATCGTAGGTGTGGCATAGCGTCTCCCTTCAAGCGGTGTTTTCTGACAGTTTAAGCTACTCACCTACTGTCAGAGAAGTATCAAACCTCGAACCACCACTCATAATGTGCTCATTAAAAGCGCCAAGTTTGCCGTGCGATTCAGCAAAAGTCTATGCCTTTTCTTTTCACCAATTTGGCTTCTATCCGTCACGAGATCTCTCACTTTTAAAGAAAACCTTACAATTTTGAGGGTTAGGTTAGCCATCAGCCAGTCATAACACTGACTTTTATCATCACATATTTATATCTCAGTTGGGAAAAATCACGATCTTCGAGGTGTATGCTTCATTGAGACGCAGCCTCCTTAAGACACGGAGTTATTTAGGCAAGAGTGGTAAGCACCAACGAATCAGATCCCCAGCATTTTTTCGGGGATGCCTAGTCTGAGCTTCGAAAATGGCAGGAGTGGAGAGATTAGGCCGGGCTGGCGAATCCAGCTTCCAATACGCACTGTTTATTAATTTCAGGGGAATCGGCGGCTCTTTCCTAGGAGGTAAAAATGCAAAAAAGCCCCAGCATTTCTGCTGAGGCTTCGATAGTGGCAGGGGTGGAGAGATTCGAACTCCCAACACGCGGATTTGGAATCCGCTGCTCTGCCAATTGGAGCTACACCCCTGTAGTTATTTTTTAAGACTTAACTTTGTCTGAATAAGTGGCGGAACGGCCGGGCTGGCGATCCAGCGGGACTCATTCGACCGAAGGGCGAACCCTTCAAATAAGTGGCGGAGCGGACGGGACTCGAACCCGCGACCCCCGGCGTGACAGGCCGGTATTCTAACCAACTGAACTACCGCTCCACTCAGGATTAACGTTTGTTCAGAACGCTAACCTAAATTGGGTGCCTGGCGATGTCCTACTCTCACATGGGGAGGCCCCACACTACCATCGGCGCTGCTGCGTTTCACGTCTGAGTTCGGCATGGGATCAGTTGGTTCC
>NZ_PYMI01000006.1 GCF_003025595.1 Photobacterium ganghwense | reverse complement strand
TCAAAGAATTTGCCTGGCGACCATAGCGCTGTGGACCCACCTGATCCCATGCCGAACTCAGACGTGAAACGCAGCAGCGCCGATGGTAGTGTGGGGCCTCCCCATGTGAGAGTAGGACATCGCCAGGCACCCAATTTAGGTTAGCGTTATGAACGAACGTTAATCCTGAGTGGAGCGGTAGTTCAGTTGGTTAGAATACCGGCCTGTCACGCCGGGGGTCGCGGGTTCGAGTCCCGTCCGCTCCGCCACTTATTCAGACAAAGTTAAGTCTTAAAAATAACTACAGGGGTGTAGCTCCAATTGGCAGAGCAGCGGATTCCAAATCCGCGTGTTGGGAGTTCGAATCTCTCCACCCCTGCCACTTTTGAAGCCTCAGCAGAAATGCTGGGGCTTTTTTGCATTTGAAATTTGAAAAACTATTCAGCAGATATTCTCCTATGCTTCTTCTCTTCAGTCTGTCTTTGTTTTTGTCTTTGTACTCAGAGAGTGTCTCAAGGAATGATGCCGGCTTGGCGTAGCGCGATGAGAGACAGTGCAAAGTGCGTAGGATGAAGGAATAATTGAGTAGATAGACGAGCGGAGAGTTGTGCTCATCATCAAATCTGTGAGCAATACCGAAACAATCAGCATTGACCTCTGGCGTTGAGTCGATAGAATAATTTCGTAAACAATATTAGGGGTGTAGCTCCAATTGGCAGAGCAGCGGATTCCAAATCCGCGTGTTGGGAGTTCGAATCTCTCCACCCCTGCCATCTTTATAAGGCCTCAGTCTATGCGTCACGAACGCGAGACTGGGGCTTTTTTACGTCTGTAGTTTCCAAGGTTCAACGGCATCACCGAGGTATAATGGTATGACAGAAGCCGCGGATAGATGACTGGATGGGTAACTGTGGTCAGGGGTAAAGCTTGTCTTGTCTGGCGCGTAAACAAACCTCAGTCAGGGACTGAGGTTGTTGGGATGGATGCTGGAAAAGGTAACGGATTCACTCAGCTTTTCAGTATGAGTTGATAGCCGATAAAGCAGGCGGCTAGGCTGACAGCCACATTGAGCAGGATGTTAATTCCTACTTTGAGAAACTCACCTTGTTGCAACAAGACAACGTTATCCATGGAAAACGTGGAAAATGTCGTCAGGGCGCCCAGAAAGCCTAAACCAATCAATGGGCGGGCCGGGATCGCTTCTAGCCAGCCTTGATTGATGGCTGACATCAACACTCCCATGATCAGAGAGCCAATTACGTTGACGGCTAGTGTGCCATAGGGAAATCCTCGCCCTAATAAGGCCACACACAGCTCAGAGATAAGGTAGCGGGAGCAAGCGCCAAATGCGCCGCCTAAGGCGATCAGTCCCAAAAAAAGTAATTGACTCATAGATATCACAACGGCAGATGAAGAGTGGCCATACTAATACCACGAACACAGGGCAGCAAGGATCACCTTTGTGTCGGGGAAAATCTGCAATCATTGATTGAAGTGATTTGGATTGCATTCAGAGTCTTAAAGGGCTGACATCGAAATGGGTTAACGGAGGAGGGAGCGATGGCACTGTATCAGACAATATTACTGGCGGTAGATCCGGATAACCGTGATGCGCATACCTTGATGGTCAAAGCCGGGGTAATTGCGCAGCAGAACCATGCTGAATTGCACGTGGCGTTTGTCGAGCCGGGGTTGGGGAATGTGAGCTTTCTGGATGCTGAGCTGGGTCTTGAGGAAGCGCACAGGGACTTACAGGCAACCCGTATTCAGCAGTTGTCTGCACTTTCTCAGGCATCGCCGTATAAGGTGCGTGCGTTGCATATTGCCGATGGTGATGTCGCCAAACACCTGGTAGAGCTGGTCACGCAAATTGGTGCCAATTTAGTACTGATTGGTGCACATAAACCCGGTATTCAGTGGTATGGCAATATCAGCCAGATACTGTCGCAGCAGTCGCGCTGTGATGTTCTGATTTGTCAGGCAACGGTCTGACCTGTCACAGACTGAGTGAAATAGACGGAAGGCTGCTTGCTGCCTGTACAATTAGCTCTTATACTCGATGATAACTTGTCGGAGTGCCAATAGGCTGAGACCGCATTGCGGGATCCGTAGAACCTGATCAGGCTAATACCTGCGAAGGGAACAAGAGAAAATCTTCTGTATTGCTGCATCCGCAGCTGCTGTTCCAGATGATGCTGCACACCCTACGTGTAGCCTCTTGTTTACGCACCCATCCGATAAGCAACTTCCCCATTTACGGACATCAAGGAAATTGCTATGTCGAATCGCAAACAAGCGAGACTGGAAGCGAAACAATTTATCGATTCACTGACCACCCAAGCTTATCCCAATTCCCAAAAGGTTTATGTCACTGGTAGTCGCGAGGACATTCGTGTTCCGATGCGGGAAATTACCCTGGCTGACAGCCTGGTTGGCGGTAGCAAAGACGCCCCGATTTTTGAGCCCAATGAGCCTGTCCGGGTCTATGACACCTCCGGTTTCTATACCGATCCTAACTACGCGATTGATATCTATGCCGGTCTGCCAAAGCTGCGTGAGCAGTGGATTGCAGAGCGCGGTGATACTGAACTGCTGGATGAACTGAGCTCGGCGTACTCGAAGGAGCGATTGGCGGATGACACGCTGGATGAGCTGCGCTTTGGTGAGCGTGCCCGCATCCGCCGTGCCAAAGCCGGCGCGAATGTTACCCAGCTGCACTACGCCCGTCAGGGAATGATTACCCCGGAGATGGAATTTATCGCCATCCGGGAAAACATGGGGCGAGCGGAATATCGCGATGCGGTACTGACCCAGCAACACCCGGGACAAAACTTCGGGGCCAACCTGCCGGAAGATATCACCCCTGAGTTTGTTCGTCAGGAAGTGGCAGAAGGGCGTGCGATCATCCCTTCGAACATCAACCACCCGGAATCCGAGCCTATGATCATCGGCCGTAATTTCCTGGTGAAAGTGAATGCCAATATCGGTAACTCCTCGGTCAGTTCCTCGATTGAAGAGGAAGTGGAAAAGCTGGTCTGGTCGACCCGCTGGGGCGGCGATACCGTGATGGATCTGTCTACCGGCCGTAATATCCACGAAACCCGTGAGTGGATCATCCGTAACAGCCCGGTGCCAATCGGTACCGTGCCGATGTATCAGGCGCTGGAAAAAGTGAACGGTATTGCCGAGAACCTGAACTGGGAAGTGTTCCGCGATACGCTGCTGGAACAGGCCGAGCAGGGGGTCGATTACTTTACGATTCACGCCGGAGTCTTGCTGCGTTATGTCCCGATGACCGCCAAACGTGTGACCGGCATCGTTTCCCGTGGTGGCTCCATCATGGCCAAGTGGTGTCTGGCACACCACAAAGAAAGCTTCCTGTATGAACACTTCCGCGAAATTTGTGAAATCTGTGCCCAGTACGATATCGCTCTGTCACTGGGAGATGGCCTGCGTCCGGGCTCGGTAGCGGATGCCAACGATGAGGCCCAGTTCAGCGAACTGCGTACGCTGGGCGAGCTGACCAAGATTGCCTGGGAATACGATGTACAGGTGATGATTGAAGGGCCGGGGCATGTGCCGATGCACATGATCAAAGAAAACATGGAAGAGCAGCTCAAGCACTGCCACGAAGCGCCTTTCTATACCCTTGGCCCGCTGACCACCGATATTGCGCCGGGCTACGACCACATTACTTCCGGGATCGGCGCGGCGATGATTGGCTGGTACGGCTGTGCCATGCTGTGTTATGTGACGCCGAAAGAGCACCTGGGGCTGCCGAACAAGGAAGACGTAAAGGTGGGTCTGATCACGTACAAGCTGTGCGCCCATGCGGCAGACTTAGCCAAAGGTCACCCTGGCGCTCAGGTGCGGGACAACGCATTGTCGAAAGCCCGTTTTGAGTTCCGCTGGGAAGATCAGTTTAATCTGGCTTTAGACCCGGAAACGGCGCGCGCCTACCACGATGAAACCCTCCCTCAGGAGTCCGGCAAAATTGCTCACTTCTGCTCAATGTGCGGGCCGAAATTCTGCTCCATGAAGATCTCTCAGGAAGTCCGTGAGTATGCCAGCGGTCTCGAGCAGGAGGCCGCGTTGACGATCAAACTGCTGGATGATCCGTTGGAAGGGATGCAGCAGAAAGCGCAGGAGTTCCGTGCCCGGGGAAGCGAGCTCTACCATCCCCTTGAAGAGGAAAGCTAATGAACGCATTGTGTTTACCCGATCACCTGACCCCCTTGTTGATGCATCTTGAGCCGCTGCTGGCGGCGGCCGACAAGTATCAGTTAGGGGAGCCCGTCAGTGTGGGCTGGAGTGAGTCGGCAGTGGTAGACATGGAGGTCGGCGGGTGTACGTTCGCGGTGGCGTTTAACCCCGCCGAACCTGTCGCAATGGGATATGACGTGCGCGATCAATGGATCGCGCCATATCCTGCCGTGGCTGACATGCAGCGGAAAGTGGCTGCCACTCCTAACCTGGTGGTGTGTGGTTTGCCGACGGACAGCGGTTGTGTCGATATGTGGCATCACAACGGCGAGGCCCGTGCGGTTTACTGCCACCATGCCGGGGCCAGTGAGCCGCAACGAGCAATGCTGCTGACTGCGCTGGCACTGGATTATCCGCTGGAAGATGCCGTGACACTGGCGCGGGCACATGCCCGGGGGTATCTCGAAACCCATGCCAACGGCTATGGTAAGGTCAGCTGGCCGGTGGCCAGAGCGTTGTTTCCGCGTCCGCTGACGGCGAACCACCCGGAAGTACAAGCGCTGGGCTGGACAAGTACAGAAGTCGCGGTGGCACCGTTTGCACCTATGAACCGCGAACAGATGGCGTTGTATCCGGTCGTGGATACGGCCCAGTGGGTAGAAACACTGCTGGCACTGGACGTCAAGCTAACCCAGCTACGGATCAAAGACCCGACAGCCCCAGATCTGGCTGAGCAGGTTGACCGCGTGATTCAGGCCGGTGAGCAGCATCAGGCTCAGGTGTTTATTAACGACTACTGGCAACTGGCGATTGCGCATCGGGCGTACGGGGTACACCTCGGCCAGGAAGATTTGGAAACCGCGGATTTGGCTGCTATCCAGCAGGCCGGATTACGGCTGGGCCTGTCGACCCACGGTTATTACGAAATTTTGCGGGCGGCAGAGTTTGCGCCCAGCTATATCGCCCTGGGGCATATCTTCCCGACCACCACCAAAGAGATGCCATCAAAGCCCCAAGGGCTGAGTCGTCTGGCGCTGTATCAGAAACTGATTGGTGAAGCGTTCCCGACGGTGGCTATTGGCGGCATTGATCTGGAACGGGCGGAACGCGTCTGGCGTACCGGGATCACCAGTGTCGCGGTCGTGCGCGCCGTGACGCAGGCGGCGGATCCGGCGCAGGCGGTGGCGGCGTTCAACCAGATCCTCACGCCGCGGCCCTCACAACAGGACTGACTATGCTAAGCGATCAGGAATTCTTGCGTTACAACCGTCAGATCATGCTGCCGGAAATCGGTGAGGCCGGGCAGGCGAAGCTCAGTCAGGCGCAGGTACTGCTGGTTGGGGCCGGTGGACTGGGCTCGGCGGCGGCTTTGTATCTGGCCGGTGCGGGCATTGGTCATCTGGTGATTGCCGATGATGACGAGGTGGAAAGCTCGAACCTTCAGCGTCAGGTGATTTACCGTGACAGCGATGCCGGGCTGGCGAAAGCCGAACAGGCCGCCGATCAATTGCGGGCGCTGAATCCTCACATTCGGGTACGTCCGGTTAAGGCCAGACTGGCCGGTCAGCGGCTCGCGATGGAAGTCGCCCTGGCCGATGTGGTGCTGGATTGCTCTGACAACCTGGAGACCCGCCACGCGGTTAATCAGGCATGCCTGGAGGCTCGCAAGCCCCTGATTGCCGGAGCGGCCATCCGCTGGCAGGGGCAACTGATGGCGTTTGATTTTCGCGCCGGTCAGGGGCCGTGCTATCACTGCCTGTTTCCCCGCCGTCCCGGTGCTACGGATCAGCCGCAGAACTGCAGCAATAGCGGTATTGCCGGGCCGGTGGTTGGCACGATCGGCACCTTACAGGCGCTGGAGACAATCAAGTTGCTAGCCGGTGCCGGTGACATGGGGTTTGCGACCCTCAAGCAGTTCGATGGCCTGAACATGACGTGGCAATCCTTTCGCTTAGCGCATGATCACAGGTGCCCGGTTTGCGGCACAGGAGAGAACAACGAATGACAACGACAACCGCGATTCAAATCCGGGTCAATGATAAGCCGGTCGAGATCCCGGCAGATGACACCACCTTATCAGCGCTGCTTACCCAGCTGGCAATGCCGCTGGACGCCACCGCGGTGGCACTGAACGATGAGATCGTGGCCCGCAGTGCCTGGGATGCCACGGTACTTAGTGCAGGGGATCGTATTGCCCTGTTTCAAGCGATAGCAGGAGGCTGAATGCTTAAGATTGCCGATAAAACCTTTTCATCCCGGTTGTTTACCGGTACCGGTAAGTACGCTAACCGGACCGTGATGGCCGAATCCCTGATTGCTTCGGGTTCCGAGCTGGTGACCATGGCGCTGAAACGGGTCGATATTGATAACCGCGACGATGATATCCTGGCGCCGATTCAGGCGGCCGGGCTTAGCCTGCTACCAAATACCTCCGGAGCCAAGAATGCCAAAGAAGCGGTCTTTGCGGCCAAGCTGGCGCGTGAGGCGTTAGGCACTAACTGGCTGAAATTGGAAATCCACCCGGATCCGAAATACTTGATGCCGGACCCGATTGAAACCCTGGCGGCAGCGGAAATACTGGTGCGCGAAGGCTTTATCGTGTTGCCGTACTGCCATGCAGATCCGGTGCTGTGTAAGCGGCTGGAAGAAGTCGGTTGTGCCGCCGTGATGCCGCTGGGCGCGCCGATCGGTTCCAACAAGGGATTAGCGTCACGGGATTTTCTGGAAATTATCATCGATCAGGCCCGGGTGCCGGTGGTGGTGGATGCCGGGATTGGGGCACCCTCGCATGCTGCTGAAGCGATGGAAATGGGGGCTGATGCCGTGCTGGTGAATACCGCGATTGCGGCGGCGGCCGATCCCATTGCGATGGGGCGTGCGTTCCGGCTGGCGGTGGAGAGTGGCCGGATGGCGTACGAAGCCGGTCTGGCCGGGACAGTAAACCATGCCATCGCCTCCAGTCCGCTGACCGCGTTTCTCGACCAGCCGGTACTGACGACGGCCTTCGATCCGACAGCCTAAGGGGGCGCCATGAGCTATGTGGATGTATGGCAGCAGCTGGACTGGGATGATGTCCGGCTGTCGATTTACAGCAAAACTGCAACGGATGTGGAGCGGGCACTGCGTAAGCCAAAGCGGGATCTGGAAGATTTCAAAGCCCTGATCTCCCCGGCGGCAGAGCCGTATCTGGAGCAGATGGCGCAGCAATCGGCAGCGCTGACCCGCAAGCGGTTCGGGCGTACCATCTCGTTTTATGTCCCGTTGTATTTGTCGAATCTGTGCGCCAATTCCTGCACGTATTGCGGGTTTTCGATGGATAACCGGATCAAGCGACGTACCCTGAATCTGGCTGAGATAGAGCGCGAGTGTGAGGCAATCAAAGCCTTGAACTTCGACAATATCCTGCTGGTGACCGGCGAGCATGAACGTAAGGTCGGGATGGACTATTTCCGTGAGGCGCTGCCGCGCATCAAGTCCCATTTCAGTTATCTGTCGATGGAAGTGCAGCCGCTGGATCAGGCGGACTATGCTGAACTGAAAACGCTCGGTCTGGATGCGGTCATGGTGTATCAGGAAACCTACAGCGCACCGACCTATGCCCAGCACCATCTGCGCGGTAACAAGATGGATTTTCGCTACCGGCTGGAAACACCGGACCGGCTGGCCCGTGCCGGTATCGACAAGATTGGCATCGGCGCTTTGATCGGGCTGGAAGAGTGGCGGACGGACTGCTTTTTTGTGGCCAGTCATCTGGATTACCTGGAGCAGACCTACTGGCAGACCCGCTATTCAATTTCGTTCCCGCGGCTGCGGCCGTGTACCGGCGGGCTGCAACCGAAATCGGTGATGTCGGATCGCCAGCTGGTTCAGCTGATTTGTGCTTACCGCCTGTTTAACCCTGAGGTGGAACTGTCGCTGTCAACGCGCGAGTCGCCGCTGTTTCGGGATAACGTGCTGCCGCTGGGGATCACCAGCATGTCTGCCGGGTCAAAAACCCAGCCGGGCGGTTATGCCGATGATGAACCGGAGCTGGAGCAGTTTGCGATCAGCGATGAGCGGGCGGTGGCAGAGGTCGCCAGTGCGGTGAAACACCATGGTTTTGAGGTGGTGTGGAAAGACTGGCACCCGGCCTATTCTGGCTGACGTGTCGGTGAGCGCCAAAGACAAAAACGCCTGCATCATGCAGGCGTTTTGCTTTCCGGGCGACGGCGCTATTGCTTTGACGCCGCGCTTGCTTCGTGAGCTTAACGGCTCAGCGGTGCCGTGGCCTGCTGCAGCCAGGCCAGATCGTCACCTTGCAGAGACGGGCTGATCACGGCAAACACCGTTTGATGGTAGCGGTTCAGCCATGCCAGCTCGGTGTCTGTCAGTAGGGACAAGTCAACCAGACGGCGGTCAATCGGGGCACGGGTCAGCGACTCGAAACCCAGCATGGTCATGTCACCAGCGGTTTCCACTTCAACCACCAGTTCCAGGTTCTCAATTCGGATCCCGAAGGCGTCAGCGCGGTAGTAGCCCGGCTCATTTGACAGCACCATACCCGGCAGCAGAGCGGTTGGGTTGTAGGCCTTGGCAATCCGCTGTGGCCCTTCGTGGACACTCAGGAAGTGGCCGACGCCGTGGCCGGTTCCGTGGTCGAAGTCAAAGCCGTGCGCCCACAGGTGCTGGCGAGCCAGTGCGTCCAGCTGCGAGCCGGTGGTGCCTTTCGGGAAGCGGGCAGAGGCAAGGGCAATGTGACCTTTCAGGACCAGCGTGAAGGTGCGCTTCACTTCGGCATCCGGCTCACCAACCGCAATTGTTCGGGTGATGTCGGTGGTGCCGTCCGGGTACTGGCCGCCTGAATCCACCAGGTAAACATTGTCCATCTCCAGCACGCTTGGCGCTGGCTGATTGGTGTGGTTGTAGTGGCACATCGCGGCATTGCCGCCAGCTGCCGAAATGGTATCGAAGCTGACATCGGTACAGCTGCTGTCTTCACAGCGGAACGTCCACAGCTGGTCGGCCAGGGTGCCTTCGTCCAGCGGGTTACCCTGAGCAACCTGACGGTCAACCCAGGCCAGGAATTTCGAGACCGCAACACCATCACGGATATGGCAGGCTTTCATACCGGCGATTTCGGTCGGGTTTTTCGCCGCTTTTGGCAGCAGGCACGGGTCGGCCGCCGCGATCAGCGTGGCTCCGGCACTCTGTAGGGTTTGGCTGGCCCAGGCATTGCTGGTGGCCGGATCCACCAGGACGGTTTTACCGCCAAGCTGGGTCAGGCTGGCTTCCAGATGCGCCGGATCCTGTACGCGGACACCGGTGCCGACATGGGCACTGAAGTCTTCCGGCAGGCGGGCCGGGTCAATGAAGAAGTCGACACTCTGATCGGCATGCAGGATCGCGGTGGACAACAGTACCGGCAGGCTTGGGATATCGCTGCCGCGGATGTTCAGCAGCCACGCAATACTGTCAAGCTGGGTCAGTAGCACAGCATCGGCTTTCTGCTTGGTCAGCGCGGCGGCGATTTGAGCGCGTTTGTCGGCGCTGCTGACCCCGACAAAATCCAGACTCATCAGTTTGGCATTGGACAGGGTCGGTGCCGGACGGTCATGCCACAATACATCGATCGGGTTTTCTGCAATCACGGTCAGTTCCAGCTCGCCCTGCACCTGCTCGCGGGTGCGGCTCAGCCAGGCACTGCTGTGCAGGCGCGGGTCGATCGCTATTTTGCTGCCGGTCGCCAGATTATCCAGCGCCCACTGAACCGGTGGCTCGTCAATCAGGTGGCGGTACTCGTAAACCTCGCCCGGCACCTGCTTGCGCACCTGAACGACGTAGCGGCCATCCACAAACATGGCGGCCTTGTCGCGGCTGATCACGGCCATACCGGCAGAGCCTGTGAAGCCGGTTGCCCACAGCAGGCGTTCATTGTGTGCCGGAATGTATTCGCCCAGGTATTCGTCTTCGTGGGGAATAAGAATCGCGTCGAGCTGGTTGTCGATCAGCCATTGGCGGATCTGCGCGACACGTTGCGAAATAGCTGCTTGCATGTGTGTATTTCCTTTCTAAGGGTCACCGTCCCTGTGACGGCATGAGGCCAGCCTGAATAGCTAACGCGGCTGAAAATGCCACGGCAGCGTTAACTGTGCAGGCTGTGATCACAATACGTTAACGCGTTTGCGATATGGCTGCAATTAGCCGACAGGCAAATCACGACAACGGCTGATAATAATCTGGCGTAACCAGCTGTGGCCGTGGTCTTTCTCCTGATGTTGATGCCAGAACAGGGTGTAGGCCATAGGAGGAAGCTCTGTCGGCAGCGGGATCACCACCAGGTCGAGCTGGGAGGCAATGTAGTGGGCGAAATGGCTGGGCGCGGTAAAGACAAAGTCGGTCTGGCTGCACAGGCACGCTGCGCTGTTGAAGTCCGGTACATACATGGCGATGTCGCGGGCAATACCGCGCTCGGCCAGCTTGTAATCCAGCAGCCAGCGGTCGTTACCGATGCAGCGTACCTGAATATGGCGCTGGGTCAGGTAGGTGGCTTCGTCCCAGGTTTGGGTCAGTGCCGGATGGCCTTTGCGGACGATGCAGCATTGGCGGTCGCGGCACAGCTCCTGAAACACTATCCCTTTGGGCGGCATCAAAGTGAGCATGGCGTCGGAGGGATTGAGATCTTTCCCGGTGATGCCGAAATCAATTTCACCGGCCTGGAGCTTGTCGAACGTGTTGGGCTCCCAGGCCTGGGTATCGATCGTCAGGTTCGGGCCTTCCGAGAAAATGTCACCGAGGAACTGGGGCAAAAACAGCGGGTAGGCACTTTCCACCAGTGCCATGGTGAAGTGGCGGTCACTGGTCTGCGGGGTAAAGGTCGGCGGTGCGGTTAGCTGATCGATTTCGTGCAGCAGGTGCTCCAGCATCGGCTGCAGGGCACGAGCGCGCGGGGTTGGCACCAGGCCGTGGGCTGAACGGGTGAACAGTGGGTCATCAAACTGTTCACGCAGCCGGTTCAGGCTTTTGCTGACCGCTGACTGGCTCAGGCACAAGCGTTTGGCGGCATAGGTGACACTGCCTTCTTCGAGCAGGACATGCAGGCACACCAGCAGATTCAGATCCATCCGGGCGAGTTTTTCAAAAGACACATTCACCTCCGCGTGAACAAGTGATATTCCATAAGGGAAATTAGGTGTTGAATATATACCATTTCAATTCATATCTCGAACCACGTAGACTTCCGCCATCACCCAATAGGATAGCTACATGAATACGAATACTTCTGCCGATACCCGCTTGGTCGCCCTGATGGTGATCCTGGTATTGTTTAGCCCGTTAGCCATTGATATTTACTTACCGGCTCTGCCTGTGATGGCCGATAACTTTGCCGTTGATTCGGCACGGGTGCAGGATACTGTGACCTGGTTTATGTTCAGCCTTGGCCTGGGCCAGCTGTTGGCCGGCCCGCTGGCAGACCGCATCGGGCGCCGTCCGATCGCGCTGGGCGGGATCGCCATTTACGGCATGAGTGCCGGGCTGGCGTATGTGGCGCAGACACTGGATCTGCTGCTGGTGGCACGTCTGCTACAAGGCTTTGGTGCCTGTGCAACGTCGGTGGCGGCGTTTGCTGCTGTGCGTGACAGTTTCGGGCCGGAGAAAAGTGGCCGGATGATCAGCTACCTCAACGGCGCGATCTGTTTTATTCCGGCACTGGCACCGCTGCTGGGTACCTGGCTGACGCACCAGTTCGGCTGGCGCTCCAACTTCAGTTTCATGGCTGGTTTTGCCGTGGTGGCCGGGGCGCTGGTACTGACGTTGTTCCGCGAAACCCGTCCGGCCAATACCGATGTCTCAGGGGCGATGCTGAGCTGGTCGCGCTACCAGTCGGTGCTGCGTGAGCCGACCTTCCTGTACCACAGTACCATGTGCATGCTGGCGATGGCCGTGATTCTGGCCTACGTCACCTCGGCACCGGTCTGGCTGATGACTGAGCTGGGTGAAGATATGGGGCAGTTTACCCTGTGGTTCGGGGTGAATGCGGCGCTGAATATTCTCGCTTGTATGGTGGCACCGAAATATATCGACCGCTTCGGTTCGCGCCGGACCCTGAGCACCGGGCTGGCAATGCTGGTGATTGCCGGGATGGCGATGCTGATGCTAAGCCATATCCGTGAAGCCTGGGCGTTTATGGTGCCGATTTTCATGTCTTCGTTCGGCTTTGCCTTTGTGCTGGGCTCGGCGGCCGGTAAAGCACTGGCTCCGTTCGGCGACCGCGCCGGGACGGCGGCGGCATTACTGGGACTGTTTCAGATGAGCGGCGCCGGGGCCATGGTCAGCCTGACCCAGCGTCTGGATTTGTCACCACCGGATTTGATGGTGCTGCAGATGTTCCTGCTGGTACCGGGACTGCTGATTTTGTGGTCACGACTGGGTAAACGCTGGCATGCTCCTGCTGCCGCGTAAGCTGGTCTTACGCCGCAGCTGAATGATGATACCAAGCGTGAACACGTACTCTCGCACAATAATTAGACGCCATCCCTTTTAAGGCGCTCGGGTCTCGACAACCCTTACCTCTGTTGCCTGCCACTGTGTGGCAGGCTTTTTTTTTGCCGCGGTTACCGTACTACCGCCCGTGCCGTTGTGGCTTGGCCAGTGAGAGGGTGATGTGATGCCGGCGCAGGGATACCGAGAAAAAGAGTCGGGCGGTTAACTGGCGGGTTGCTCGGCTTTCTGTGTTTTGCCTTTCCATTGCTGACAGAGCAGGCCGATGATAATCATGACCAGACCCAGCAAGGTCGAGGAATGGATCTCTTCGCCGATGATCGTAGCCAGCAGCATCAGGGAAATAAATGGCGCGATGAAAATCAGGTTACTGATCCGTGCGGTGTTGCGGGTCATCTTCAGGGCATTGATCCACAGGACAAAGGTGATCCCCATTTCAAACAGCCCGACATAACTGACGGCGGCCCAGCCTTGCCAGGGGGCGGAAGGCCAACCCTGCAGGTACAGGCTGGCACCGACGGAAAACGGCAGGGAGATCAGAAAGCCCAGCAGTACACTGATCACCGGATCGGCCTGATTTTTCGTGTTGAGGATCCAGTACATGGCCCACAGCAGGGTCGAGACCAGCGCCAGCGCAACGCCGGTCGGATTGTCAAACTCCAGCGCCAGCACATCCCCTTTGGTGGCAATCACGACGACCCCGGCATAGCCGAGCAGACAGGCTACCCAATCCTGCTTGCGGATCTTGTGGCCGAGGAATACGGCCGCCATCAACGTCAGGGTAATGGCCCAGCTGTAGTTCAGGGGCTGGGCCAGCGAGGCTGGCAACAGGTCGTAGGCCTGAAACAGAATCAGGTAATAGGCGAGGGGGTTGATGAGCCCCAGCGCAAGGTAATACAGCGGGCGGGAGCGTAAGGTGCGCCCCACCAGATGCAACTTGTTCTGATACGCCGCAATTGCCGTCAGAGCCAGGACCGAGACCGTGCTCGCGGCGGCCAGCATTTGCAGCGGAGTGAAAGATTGCAGGGTGATTTTGAAGGCCGTCGCGACGGTCGACCAGAGCAGCACGGCCGTCAGACCGTACCCGAGTGCGTAACGTTCGTTCATTGTGTATCCGTATTCCAAATAGCCAGCCATGGCTGCGCCCGTTGCAGGGGCAGCGGAAGTCCTCAGTCTATTTCATTGCCGCGGGCGGGTCGATGACCGGAAGGGAGGAAGGTCTGGTTTTTCTGCCTGAATACCGGCTTAGCGGGGTTTTGCTGGACATTTATCCAGTGTCATCTTAGCCTTGTGGCAGTGATTTCAGGGGCCAGAGCCCCTTCAACCATCAGGAACAAGCAACATGATAAACGAGTGGTTGTCCGGCTATGGACTGGCCATGGTGGCAGGTGTGTCCGGCTCGGTGCTGGCCGGGGCGATCTCTGCCTGGGTCGTCCGCAATCGCTGGCAGCAGGAGCTGCAGCTCCTGCGTCAGCAGGCCGAATCAGAACTGCGGCTGGCCCAGCACCGGGAGCAGCAGCTCAGCGGCCAGGTAGCAGAACAAACCCGGGATCTGGACGAGATGGATCTCGAACGGGATCGCCTGACGAACGAGCTGCGCCAGATGCACGGCCGGCTGGCGGCGGCGCTGGAAAAAATGCGCTACTTTGAAGCCCTCAAGAACGAAAAACAGTATCTGGCGGAGCAGCTGGACAATGCCCGGATGGCCAACGCCGGGCTGGAAGCCGATCTGCGCGAGCAGGAAGCGCGCCATATGGAAGAGCATAAGGCCGCGGCGGAAAAAATTGCCCTGCTGGAAAATGCCGAAGAGCGGCTGCGGATTCAGTTCGAAAGTCTGGCCAACCGGGTGTTCGAGCAGAAAACCCAGCGCGTGGACGAGCAGAACCGGCTCAGCATGGAAAGCCTGCTGAGTCCGTTGCGCGAGCAGCTGGAAGGGTTTCGCAAGCAGGTCAACGACAACTTCAGTCAGGAAGCGCGGGAGCGCCATACCCTGGTGCATGAAATCAACAACCTCAAGCAGCTGAACGAGCAGATGGCGCGGGAAGCGGTGAACCTGACCCAGGCCCTGAAGGGCGATAACAAGGCCCAGGGCAACTGGGGTGAGGTGGTACTGGCACGGGTACTGACCGAGTCCGGCCTGCGTGAGGGTCACGAGTACCAGACACAGGTGAGCCTGGAAAGTGAATCCGGTAAGCGCTTTCAGCCGGATGTGGTGGTGCACCTGCCGCAGGATAAAGACGTGGTCATTGATGCCAAGATGTCGCTGGTGGCTTATGAACGCTACTATCACGCTGACACGGTGGCCGAACAGGAACTGGCGCTCAGCGAGCATGTGGCTTCGGTACGCAGTCATATCCGCGGCCTGAGCCGCAAGGATTACCATCAGCTGCACGGGGTGAAAACCCTGGATTACGTGCTGATGTTTGTCCCGGTGGAGCCGGCGTTCCAGGCCGCGGTGGCCGCGGATCCGAGCCTGATTCGGGACGCCATGGAGCAGAACATTATGCTGGTCAGCCCGACCACCTTGCTGGTGGCGCTGCGGACAATCAACAACCTGTGGCGCAACGAGCGTCAGAACCAGAATGCCAAGCAGATCGCCGAGCGTGCCAGCAAGCTGTATGACAAGCTGCGCCTGTTTGTGAATGACATGGAAGCGGTCGGCGCGTCGCTGGAAAAAGCCAGCCAGAGTTATCAGGGGGCGATGAGCAAGCTGGTGACCGGGCGGGGTAACGTGATTCGCCAGGCGGAAGGATTTCGCCAGCTTGGGGTGGAAGTTAAACGGGATATCTCACCGCTACTGGTTGAGCGTTCCCAGCTTGGTGCGGCTGATGACGAACCTACATTGGATGGGGTCGCCGTGCCGCCGCGCTCCCGTCTGACCGCAAATGAATGAGTCTAGTGCTTTGAGCAAACCTCCACCATCAAGTACACTAGGGCCTGTTTTTCTGAGAACGCCTGCTGCCGAAGCGGCCGTGAGATCAACAGGCTTTTGCGTTTCATACAAGTAACCATGACGGATTTAGCATGACGGACACCACACAAGAAACGACCCATTTTGGCTACCGGACTGTAGCCAAGGAAGATAAAGCAGAGCTGGTGGCTGAGGTATTCCACTCAGTCGCGGCGAAGTACGACATTATGAATGACCTGATGTCGATGGGCATCCACCGCGTCTGGAAGCGATTCACGATCGATTGCAGTGGTGTACGCCGTGGTCACAAAGTGCTGGATCTGGGCGGTGGTACCGGGGACCTGACGGCGAAGTTCTCCCGCATTGTGGGCGAAGACGGCCAGGTGATCCTGGCAGACATCAACAACTCGATGCTGAAAGTCGGCCGCAGTAAGCTGCGCGATATGGGCGTGGTGGGCAACGTCGGTTATGTGCAGGCTAACGCCGAGGAACTGCCGTTCCCGGATGATTTCTTCGACTGTATCACTATCAGCTTCTGTCTGCGTAACGTCACGGACAAGGACAAGGCGCTGCGTTCGATGTTCCGCGTGCTGAAGCCGGGCGGTCGCCTGCTGGTGCTGGAATTTTCCAAGCCGGTGTTTGAGCCGCTGTCGAAAATTTATGATGCGTACTCGTTCCACCTGCTGCCGAAAATGGGTGAGATGATTGCCAACGATGCCGAGAGCTACCGTTACCTGGCGGAATCTATCCGTATGCACCCGGATCAGGACACCCTGAAAGGGATGATGGAAGCCGCCGGCTTTGAACAAGCGACTTACCACAACCTGACAGGGGGCATTGTTGCCCTGCACCGTGGTTACAAATTCTGAGGTTCCCATGCCGTTAGATGCGTTGGTCACCGGAGCGATTGAAACCTCGCTCAATGCCCTGCTCAAAGATAATGACGAAAATCAGCGTCGCCTGACCCGCTTGCGCGGCAAAGTGATCGGTGTGACCGTCAACGAATTCGGCAAGCAGCTGTATTTTATCTTCAGCCAGCAAATTGATGTGCTGGCGGTGTTCGAAGGCGATGTTGATTGTCAGCTGGCCTTCAATCTGTCGGTGCTGCCGGAGCTGCGTCAGCAGGCAAACCTGACACAGCTGATCAAAGCCGACAAGCTGGCACTGGATGGCGACATTCAGCTGGCTCAGCAATTCTCTACATTACTCAGCGGGTTAAAACCGGATATTGAAGAAATATTATCGCAATATACCGGTGATATAGTGGCCCACACTTTGGTGAGCGGTATGAAACGTAGCGCTAATCTGGTCCGGCATGGACTGGCGCGTCGCCAGCGCGATCTCGCCGAAGTGATCACGGAAGAATGGCGACTGGCTCCCCAGGCTTTGGAAATTGCCCATTTTGCTGATCAGGTTGATGATCTGAAAACCGATGTGGCCCGCTGCGAGGCGCGCCTGAATCGTCTGTTGGAGCGTCAGCCGGCATGATGGGATTTTCTGAACTGAAACGGCTTTATCAGATCACCTCCGTACAGCTGCGCTACGGCCTCGATGAACTGCTGCCGGACGATCCCCGTCTCAAGCTGCCCAAAGCTGCGCGCCAATCCTTGTTCTGGATTAAAAACCAGCACCCGGAGAAACCGCTGGGTGAGCGACTGCGCCTTGCGCTGCAGTCACTGGGGCCTGTCTGGATTAAGTTTGGTCAGATGATGTCGACCCGACGTGATCTGTTCCCGCCGCATATCGCCGACCAACTGGCGTTGCTGCAGGATCAGGTGGCGCCGTTTGACGGCAGGCTGGCCAAGCAACAGATGGAAGCCGCTCTTGGCGGGCCGCTCGAAAACTGGTTCTTTGATTTCGATGAAACCCCGCTGGCCTCGGCCTCTATCGCCCAGGTCCATACGGCGCGGTTGAAGGAAAATGGCCGGGAAGTGGTACTGAAGGTGATCCGACCGGACATCCTGCCGGTGATTCAGGCGGATATTAAGCTGATGTACCGGATGGCCCGGATTCTGTCTCGCATCCTGCCGGAGGCGCGCCGCCTGCGGCCGGTCGAAGTGGTCCGCGAGTACGAGAAAACCTTGCTCGATGAGCTGAACCTGATGCGCGAAGCCGCGAACGGGATCCAGCTGCGACGCAACTTTGAAGACAGCGATATGCTGTACGTGCCGGAAGTCTTTACCGATCTGAGCCGCGAAAATCTGCTGGTCATGGAGCGGATTTACGGGATTCAGGTGTCGGATGTCAGTGCCCTGATTGCCAACGGCACCGACATGAAAGTGCTGTCGGAAAACGCGGTGACGATTTTCTTCACTCAGGTGTTCCGAGACAGCTTCTTCCATGCCGATATGCACCCGGGTAATATTTTTGTCTCGCGGGAAAATCCGGACAATCCGCAGTGGATTGCCCTCGATTGTGGCATTGTCGGCACCCTGAACCGGGATGACAAACGCTACCTGGCAGAAAACCTGCTGGCGTTTTTCAACCGGGATTACCGCAAGGTGGCGGAGCTGCATGTGGATTCCGGCTGGGTACCGCAAGATACCAATGTCGATGAGTTCGAATTTGCAATTCGCACGGTGTGTGAACCGATTTTTGAAAAACCGCTGGCGGAAATTTCGTTCGGTCACGTACTGTTGAACCTGTTCAACACCGCGCGCCGCTTCAATATGGAAGTGCAGCCGCAGTTGGTGTTGCTGCAGAAAACCCTGCTGTACGTGGAAGGGTTGGGGCGTCAGCTGTATCCGCAGCTTGATTTGTGGGATACCGCCAAGCCGTTCCTGGAAGACTGGATGTCGCGTCAGGTCGGGCCGCAGGCCGTGATCGAAGGGGTCAAAAACCGGGCGCCGTTCTGGGCGGAAAAGTTACCCGAATTGCCGGAATTACTTTACGACAGTTTGCGCCAGGGCAATGCTTTGAACCAGCGAATCGATAAACTCTATGATCACTTCATGGAAAGTCGACGCTATCAGAGCCAGGCAAGGTTCCATTTTGGCATTGGTGCAACTCTGGTTGTATGTTCTGCCATACTTTTTAGTAATCATGTTGAAACCTATCCGGCGGTCAGTGCTGTAATGGGCGTCACGTTTTGGTTACTGGGGTGGCGTGCTTGCCGTAAATAGACGGTAAAGTATGCGGCCATTAAAGAAAACGTTTGGTTATCAACCACAATAAGCTGAGGTAAAACAAGCATGGGTGGTATTAGTATCTGGCAACTGCTGATTATTGCACTGATCATTGTGCTTCTGTTCGGAACCAAAAAACTGCGTTCACTGGGTGGTGACCTGGGCTCAGCGGTGAAAGGGTTCAAGAAAGCGATTAGCGACGATGAATCTGTTGCCAAGAAAGACGCGGACGCTGACTTTGAACAGAAAAAACTGGCAGAGCAGCAAGGTGATCAGGCTCAGAAGAGCCAGAAAGACAAAGAGCAGGTTTAACGCGTGTTTGATATCGGGTTCTGGGAACTGATACTGATCTCCGTCGTGGGATTGGTTGTACTGGGGCCGGAACGCCTACCCGTCGCGATCCGTACGGTATCGCGCTGGGTTGGCGCTGCTCGTAATATGGCGAACTCGGTGAAGGATGAACTGTCACAGGAGCTCAAGCTCCAGGAACTGCAGGAAAACCTGAAAAAAGCTGAGCAGATGGGGATGAAAGATCTCTCGCCAGAGCTGAGGGACTCCGTCGAAGAGCTGAAGAAAGCCGCTTCTGACGTGCAGCGTCCCTACGCACCGAAAAACGAGGAGCAGCATTCGGCGACGACCTCTCAAAAGCAGGATTAATATACTTCACTATGTCTAGCGTTGACGAAACGCAGCCGTTATTCAGCCACCTTCTGGAGCTGCGTAACCGCCTGCTGCGTTCTATCCTGAGCGTTATTGTGGTGTTTCTTGGCCTGGTGTGGTTTGCCAACGATATCTATGCTTTCCTGTCGGCCCCGCTGGTAGAACGTCTGCCAGAGGGAGCCTCAATGATTGCAACGGATGTGGCATCCCCCTTCTTTACGCCAATTAAACTTACCCTGGTAACGTCAGTCTTTATTGCGGTACCGTTGATTCTGTACCAGGTCTGGGCGTTTGTGGCGCCGGGTCTGTACAAGCATGAGCGCCGCCTGATTATGCCGTTGCTGTTTTCCAGCTCGGTATTGTTTTACGCCGGTGTCGCGTTTGCGTATTTCGTTGTCTTCCCGTTGGTGTTTGGGTTTTTTACCAGTATCGCACCGGAAGGAGTACAGGTCGCGACCGATATCTCCAGCTACCTCGACTTTGTGCTGGCCCTGTTTATGGCGTTTGGCATCGCGTTTGAAATTCCGGTTGCCATCATATTGTTGTGCTGGACCGGGGCGACGGATCCGCAAAGCTTGCGCAGCAAGCGCCCGTACATCATTGTGGCGGCGTTTGTGGTGGGCATGTTGCTGACTCCGCCAGACATCATTTCGCAGACGCTGCTGGCCATCCCGATGTGCTTGCTGTTTGAAGTGGGTCTGTTCTTCTCGCGGTTTTACGTGAGAAGTGAAGATGAAGTGTCGTCTGAGGACTAACCGCGCAATTCGGGCTGAGCCTTTTCTGTGAGCATAAAAAAAACCGGCCTTAATGGCCGGTTTTTTTATTGATGGTCAGTGCGAAACGTCAGTGAAAAATAGCATACAGAGAATAGGCTAAAAACACCGCGCCGAACTGACCAAGCTGCATCAGACTTATTGCTTCTGCATGGCAACCATCGAGATGATGTCGCCTTTGCTATTTAAGGTGCTGCGGTACAGGACGCCCTGATCCCAGTTTTTACCAGCCGGTGCATATTCCCATCGGTTGATCTTCGTGTTCTGGCAGGTGTCGTTTTGTAACTCGTCATCGTCACACCAGCGGATCGTCGTGTTCAGCTGAGACAGGGTCGCCTTGCTGTCATTGTTGGCCCCGTTAGTCTTAAACCACCAGTAGTCCATTGCAGCCAGCTCGTCATAGGTGGCGAATTCGTCAAGCGTTTCTGTTTCGCATTTCCCAACGAACTCTTCACCTTTCACGGTGACACCTTTATCGTCGAAGGTAAACGTTGAGATCACTTTATCGACACAACCCGGGCGGCTGGCAACGGCTTTCCAGGTGCCGCGGAAGTCGACGTAACGCTCGGCATCCGCATTGTCTACCAGGTAGGCAAAGCTGACGGCGGTTTCTTTACGGCCTTTGTGCTCGCCGCTTAGTACTTCTTCGTTGCTGACAACGGTGTAGACACCTGTCACCGCATTGTAGCTGGTGTACATGGTCTCTTTCTGAATATCCGAGCCGTCCTGCTCATCGCTGTCATCGAACTGGGTGATTTCGAAACCTGTCATGGCTGACTCAGTACAGTTCTTGTCGGCCAGGCAAGTGAACAGTCGACCGTGTTTTTTCAGCTCATCCCAGCTGAAGGTTTCATCGGCCAGTGTGGTTTCAGACGGATCCTGCAGCGAATAGCTGAATGCTGAGCCTAGCTGGAACTGGCTGTTCATTTCAACTGGCTTACCGTTACAGGTTGCGTAACCTGCTTCGCTGTCATCTTCGCTGACAAAAACACTGTTGATGCCTTCGGCATCCAGGCAGCTCAGGTAGGCCTGGGCATAGCTATCGCTCAGCGTTGAATCATTGGCGCCTTTCAATACCGTTAGGTGTTGTTCGTCAAGACGCAGCGTCATGGCGCTCAGCCCTTGAGTGGCTTTGAACAGTTCGTCGCCCAGCAGTTGGTCAGCGTGGACGTACAGACGCTCTTGAACGTTGGCATTTTTAGCTGCCAGGGTAACGTCAATCGTGCGTAGGTACTTACCAGAGCCTTTCTGCCAGTCAGCCAGAGTAGTGGTGCTGCCCAGTTCAATATCTTTCAGAGAAGCCTGCAGGTGAGCCAGTGCAGCTGATTCATCGACCCACTGGGTGATTTCCAGTGATTCCTTCAGCGGTTGTGCGGAATCCATGTCGCCCAGGTCAACTTGCTTCAGAGCGGTGAGGGTGGCCTCTGAAGGCGCTTTAATGCTCTCTGGCAGGGTGATGGCACCGTCCTCGGCGTTATCCATGCTTTGCAGCATACGCGCCAGGTTCAGGGCTTTCTGGTAGTTACCGCCAGTTACTTCAAACGGAGAAACGACAGCACGGGCTGAAACGCTGCCCAGACGCAGGCCGTTTTCGCCGCCAAGGTAGAATGTGACGGTATCGCCTTCAGTCAGGGAGAAGGTACCGTCAGCATCGGTCAAACCCCGTTTGCCGCTTGGTTGCGCGACGTAGTACAGGCCTTCAACCGGCGCATCAATGAATTTCCCTTGCGTTAAAGGTTGTTCAGTCTGGCCGGAATTACCATTATTGCCGCCATTTTCAGTGCTTGAGTTACTCGATGAACCACCGCCACAGCCTGAAAGTGTGAGGGCTGCAACCAGAGAGGCGGTCAGCATGGAGTACTTGAATTGCATACTTTGTTCCTTGTAATGCTATGAGTTAAAAGACTTATTAGTTATTTTTTATGTGCCGGCGTGCCACCGACGGGGGGAAGTTATAAGGTTTGTTGAGAGTATTATCAATCTTTAAATGCATAAAGTGGCTTATCACTATGATGCGTGTAACACTTTGCACCTAAAAGCAGAATGGTGTTGGTGGATGAGGGGCGGATATCAAACACAAAAAAAGCCAGCACCGGGGTGCTGGCTTGAGAATGCTGCGGGGAACCGCGGTTAGAAAATCAGGTGTGCTACCAGTGCGATCACTGGCAGAGTCACCAGGGTGCGCAGGATGAAGATCATGAACAGTTCCCACGGCTTCACCGGGATTTTACTGCCGATCAGCAGGGCACCGATTTCTGACATGTAAATCAGCTGAGTAACCGACATGGCGGCAATCACAAAGCGGGTCAGGTCGCTCTCAATGCCTGACGCCAGGATGGACGGCAGGAACATATCAGCAAAACCCACCACGATGGTTTCAGAGGCTGCTGCCGCTTCCGGGATTTGCAGCAGTTCTAGGAACGGAATGAACGGCTTGCCCAGAATGCTGAATACCGGCGTGTTTTCTGCAATGATCAGCGCGGTTGTCCCGATCGCCATGACTACCGGCAGAACCCCAAAAATCATGTCTACGGCGTTTTTCGCCCCTTCGGCCAACACGCTGCGCATGCTGGTGACCTGGCTGGCTTTCTCCAGTGCCTGCTCCAGACCATAACCAATGATGGTTTTCCCTTCCGGCACGGCTTCAATGTCTTCTTTCAGTGTTTCACCGTCGATGTAACGGTCTTTCTTCCAGGACAGCGGCGGCAGGCGCGGGACGATCACTGCAGCAACAAAACCTGCCAGACAAACGGTCAGGTAGAAAGGTACGAACATGTGCTCAAGGTTAACCTGAGCAATGACCACCAGACTGAAAGTGATGGAAACCGCGGTAAAGGTGGTGCCGATCACGGCTGCTTCACGCTCGGTATAAATTTTGCTTTCGTACTGCTTGCTGGTCATCAGGACACCGACACTGCCGTCGCCCAGCCAGGAAGCAAAACAGTTCACCGCAGAACGGCCCGGCAGGTTAAACAGCGGACGCATGATGCGGGTCAGCAGCGTGCCGGCAAATTCCAGCAGACCAAAGTTCAGCAGCAGCGGCAGCAGCAGCCCGGCAAACAGAAATACTGAGAACAGGACCGGCAGCAGATCGTTCAGTACCAGACCGCCGGTATTGGCGTGATGGATCATTTCCGGACCCACACCGAAGTAGGTCATCAGGACGAAGATCGCCCCCAGTTGCTGCACGGCGAACCATGGCAGGCTCGGATTGAACAGGGCGCTGAGGAAGCTGTTTTCCACTACGGCTTTAGGTTTCAGCAGCTTGGTGGCTACTGTCGCCACAGCAGTAAGAGTGATAACAAAAGTGACGATAGTGGTCAGCATTCCCTCGAACAGGGCCTGTACCGATTTGGCCAGTACGGCGATCGGGATCGTCAGGGTGTCCTGGTAGTTAATCGGTGCCATGAAGAGAAAGACACCCAGTAGAGACGGCAGAAGGAACATCGTCCAGGTAGCCTTCTTGACCGGTTGTGTTATGACTTGATCCTGCATCTTTGACCTTTAAGTAATTGTTTTCTGTAAAAAGCAATTAAGTGCTTCAGTGTCATTGGAATAAGTATTCACTGATTATCCATAATCAGAAGTTCGAAGATTACAGTTTTTTGCTAAAAAATGAAATACTTTACGGTATTTTTTGTGTTTTTATTCATATTATATCGAGGGGTAGGGAATATTTAGTGAAGTGTGTTGTTGCGAGGTGATCAGCTAAGTGCCCGAAAACACTGGCTCTAACGGCCATAGAGCCAGTGGTGTTAAAGAATAAATACTCAATGTTAAGAGATAGTTAACGCATTTTTGGTCGTTGCGTGGTGGGTCGTCACGCTGTAGGTTTTTGCCTTAATATCCGAAAGGAAATGCCAGGTGGTGTTAATTGCGTCGTGACGGATGTCCAGGCGCATGAAGCCGCGCTGCTTCAGGTTGGTCCATTGCAGAGCCGTCACCAGGTTCGGCAACATGAGCTCCATCTGGTTAATGACGGCATCGTCCAGCCCGAGGTAGGTTTCCATCCCCGGCGAGCTGACCGAGTGCGTGGCAAACTCTACCCCGACCGTGTCACCGCTGTGGTTTTTCAGCTCGCTGCACCAGGCGTTATGGGTGTCACCCGCCAGGCAGACAAGCTGCTTGCCCAGCTGCTGCGCCACACTGTAGAGCCATTCCCGTTCCATATAGAAGCCGTCCCATGCATCGAGGTTGTAAGGCAGCAACAGGGGATCGGACGCCGGATCCGTCAGGTAAGCCTGAATGGCCTGATTGAGCGCCTGCATCGCCGCCGGTTTGCTATCTGCCGGAGCCTGATACATGGCCAGCAGGGCCGTCATCACGGTGCTCGGCAGCTCCATTTTCGCCATCAGGATCTGCTGACCAAGCAGGCTCCATTTGCCACTGTGACTGGCCATCTGGTTTAGCAGCCACTGTTTCTGGTCAGTGCCCAGCAACTGACGATCGGCCGCTCTGGCCTGCATCAGCAACCCGGTGATGGCGTCCGGGGTGAACGATTCAAGGGCAAAGTAATCCAACGGCTGATCGCGGGCAACCACGCGGGTATCGAGCATGTAGAGATCCAGCAGGTCACCGAAGCGGAAGTCACGGTAGATAATCACGCTGGAGGCCGGGTTTTCGCGCACCGGCATCCATTCGAGCCAGGCAGCGGCAGCGGCTGCGCGGCGTTCAGCAAACACGCCTTCGTCCAGCTGGTGGTTTTCGGCACCGTCGCGCCAGGTATCGTTGGCAATCTCATGATCGTCCCAGACCGCAATCATCGGCAGCGCAGCATGCATGGCCTGCAGATCCGGATCGCTGCGGTATTGGGCGTAGCGAGCGCGGTAGTCATTCATGGTCAGGCATTCCGTGCCGCCGCTCGGCAGCCGTCCCAGGGCTTCGGCATCTTCGGTTGCATAGCCACCGGTACCGTATTCGTAGATGTAATCGCCGAGGTGGAGCACGGCATCCAGAGGGGCTTGCTGGTGCTGGTTCAGGATTTCGCGGTAGGCGTGGAAGTACCCGGCCGGGTAGTTGGCGCAGGAGACGACCGCCAGTGCTGCTTGCTCCAGGTGTCCGGTGGCCAGGGTTTTGGTCTCACCGACCGGGCTGACGGTATCCTGGCTGCGGAACCGGTAGAAGTAGTGGGTCGCCGGGGCGAGCTGGTCAGCATCGATCTTGACCGTGAAGTCGCGTGACATGTCGGTGAGGGTTTCTCCGGCGCGGATAATCTGGCTGAACCCACGGTCGGTGGCCACTTCCCACTGTACGGTCAGTTGGCGGGCATCGGTGGTTAAGCGGGTCCAGAGAATCACCGCTTCTGCGGTCGGGTCGCCACTGGCAACGCCGTGGTTGAAGGCGATGGAGGCGGTGCGGCCATCGGGAGTGTCATCGCTGCCACAACCGATCAGGGTTGTGGCCACCGCTCCGGACGACAGAGTTTTGATAAAGCCTCGGCGCGACAAAGACATAGCATTTCCTTTTACTGAATGTTCGGGCTGATAAAAATGGAGTAATTATTCTGGTCAAACCAGTGCGGGGAGACTCACACGCCGAGATGACACTTTCGTGTCAGGCGGGTGATCATTCGTTGACGCGGGAGAAGATGGTAGGGAAACGGGCAAGTGGCACAATGCCGTCGGCCACCCCCTGACCCAACACAGAAAGGCCTGGTAAAAAAAGGCCAGCCTGAGTGGCTGGCCTGAAAGCTTAGCGGTGATTGTGTGCAATCACGCGGTTAGCGCATAGTAACAAACTCTTCGGAGCCGGTCGGGTGGATAGCCACGACGCTGTCGAAGTCGGCTTTGGTTGCGCCCATTTTCATTGCCACGCCGAAGCCCTGAATCATCTCGTCTACGGTGTAGCCGATACCGTGCAGGCCAACGACTTTCTCGTCAGCGCCCGCGCACACCAGTTTCATTTTGCATGGCTGGCGGTTGGTGGTCACTGCGGTGTACATCGCTGTGAAGGTCGAGGTGTACACCTTCACGTTGTCTTCGCCGTATTGCGCGATGGCTTCTGGCTCGGTCAGGCCGATAGTGCCGATTGGCGGGTGGCTGAAGACGACGGTCGGCACCAGCTTGTAATCCATCTTCGCGTCAGGCTTGTTGTTGAACAGGCGCTCAGACAGCTGGCGGCCCGCTTTCACGGCGACCGGCGTCAGTTCGATGCCGCCTTCCATGATGTCGCCGACACAGTAGATGCCGTCAACGTTGGTGCGCTGGTACTCATCAACCTTGATGTAGCCGCGTTCGTTGGTGGCGACACCGGTCGCTGCCAGGTTAATCGCATCGGTCGCCGGGTGACGGCCAATCGCCCAGATCAGCAGATCGGTGTTATGGGACTCGCCGTTTTCAAAATGCAGGGTCAGGCTGCCGTCGGCTTCCTTTACCACTTCTTTCGGTACGGAATGGGTGTGCAGCGTCGGGCCTTCTTTGTCCATCACTTCCACCAGGGTGTCGATGATCATCGGGTCAAAGCTGCGCAGCGGCGATTCTTTACGGACGAACAGGTGGGTGTCGGTGCCCAGTGCGTGCAGTACGCCGGCAATTTCAACCGCGATGTAACCGGCGCCGATCACGGCGGTACGTTTTGGCTGGGCGTCCAGCTCGAAGAAACCGTTGGAGTCGATACCGTACTCGGCACCTGGAATGTTCGGAATGGTCGGACGGCCGCCCACGGCGATCAGGATGTGATCTGCGGTGTAGTGTTCGCCGTTCACTTCGATGGTTTTGCTGTCGACGAACGTGGCGAAGCCGTTGATCACTTCAATCTGGTTTTTGCCCAGCACGTTGTCGTAGGCGGTGTGGATACGGCCGATGTAAGCTTCGCGGCTTTCTACCAGTTTGCTCCAGTCGAAGTTTTTCACGTCGACGTCAAAGCCGTAGTCTTTTGCGTACAGGTGCATGGCTTCGGCAATTTGGGCACCGTGCCACATTACTTTTTTCGGCACACAGCCGACGTTAACACAGGTACCACCGAGGGCTTTGGCTTCAACCAGTGCGACTTTGGCACCATACATTGCTGCACGGTTTGCTGAGGCAATACCGCCGCTGCCGCCGCCGATACAAATGTAATCAAAATGCTTTGCCATGACTTTCTCCGCTAGGACTTTACGATTTATTAGCTCGACAGTGTAATAAAGAAAGCAGGGAGATACGAGAGGCGGGAAGGGAGAATGTCGGGACGGAACTGGCAAGACACATGGCCGCCCGGTGACAGGCAGCCATGGAGGAAGGTATTACTCTGGGACAATCCAGTCCACTTTGTAGAAGCCGTGCGTCGGGGCAATGGCCTCCTGCAGCCACGGCAGGATCGCTTGCATCTGTGATTCCAGCTTCCACGGCGGGTTAATCACGATCATTCCGGAGGCAGTCATGCCGCGCTCGTCGGTATCCGGCTCTACTCCCAGCTCGATTTGCAGGATTTTGCGGATGCCGAGATTTTCCAGCCCTTGGAGCATCTTGTCGATGTTCTCGCGGTACACCACCGGATACCAGATCGCGTACGTACCGGTTGCCCAGCGCTTGTAGCTCTCCTGAATCGCTTTCACCACGTCCATGTACTCGTGCTTGAGCTCATAGGGTGGATCGATCAGCACCACGCCACGACGCTCTTTCGGCGGCAGGCTAGCCTTCAGGCGGGCAAACGCATCTTCTTTGTAGATACGGACCTGGCGATCGCCGCGGAATTCCTGCAGTAGCAGCGGGAAGTCGCTCGGGTGCAGCTCGGTCAGCACCATGCGGTCCTGCTCACGCAGCTGAGCGCGGGCCACTTTCGGCGAGCCCGGGTAGTAGCGCAAGGTGTCGCCGTCGTTCAGGGCTTTGATCGCGTCGATGTAGCTGGCGATGTCGGCCGGGATGTCGTCACGCTGCCAGATGCGGGCAATGCCTTGCTTGTATTCGCCGGTTTTCTCGCTGCGCTCGTCCTGCAGATCGTAACGGCCCACGCCAGAGTGGGTATCGTGGTAAACGAACGGCTTATCCTTTTGCTTCAGGGCATCCAGGATCAGGCTTTGAACAATGTGTTTCACCACATCAGCGTGGTTGCCGGCGTGGAAACTGTGGCGGTAGCTCAGCATGGCTGGGATCTCGACAGAAAAAAGTGATGAATAAGGCCCGTATTATGGCGATTTGCCAGCGAATAGCCAGTATCCGCCGCAGACTTTCACGGCTGTGATGTTAAATTCAGGTTAAAATGATAGAATTGGTCGGATGACTGACGTGACCAAGGGATTGAATTTACACGTCGGAAGACGCATCTATTACAGGACAATCGATTGAAGGAAATGCGTATGTCTAACCCATTACTTACGATGACGGATTTGCCTCCGTTTTCACTCATTAAACCTGAACATGTTAAACCGGCCGTTGAGCAGGCGATTGCCGACTGCCGGGCGGCAGTGGAAACCGTGCTGGCAAACGACGCAGCCCCGAGCTGGGACATCATTTGTGCGCCGCTGGCGGAGTCTGATGACCGTCTGAGCCGTATCTGGTCGCCAATCGGCCACCTCAATGGGGTACAGAACAGTAATGAACTGCGTGAGGCATATGAAAGCTGTCTGCCGCTGCTGTCTGACTACAGCACTTGGCTGGGCCAACACAAAGGGTTGTATGAAGCCTATAAGGCCATCAAAGCAGACGAGAGCTTTGACAGCCTGAGCCCGGCGCAGCAGAAATCAATCACCGACGCGCTGCGTGAGTTTGAACTGTCCGGTATCGGCCTGCCGGCCAAAGAGCAGCACCGTTTCGGCGAGATCAGCAAACGTCTGTCTGAGCTGGCTTCGACCTTCAGCAACAATGTGCTGGATGCCACCATGGGCTGGAGCAAGCTGATCACCGATGAGGCCGAGCTGGCCGGATTGCCGGAATCGGCACTGCAGGCTGCCCAGGCGGCTGCCCAAGCCAAAGAGCAAGACGGCTACCTGTTCACCCTCGACATTCCGTCTTACCTGCCGGTGATGACCTACTGCGAAAACCGTGCCCTGCGTCAGGAAATGTACGAGGTGTTTGTGACCCGTGCGTCTGATCGCGGCCCGAATGCCGGTAAGTGGGACAACAGCGAAATCATTGCGGAGAAGCTGAAGCTGAGCCATGAAATCGCGCGTCTGCTGGGCTTTAACACGTACAGCGAAAAATCGCTGGCGACCAAAATGGCGGAAACCACTGAGCAGGTGCTGGGCTTCCTGAACGATCTGGCGAGCCGTGCCAAGCCGCAGGGCGAGCGCGAAGTGGCAGAGCTGCGCGAGTTTGCCAAGACCGAGTTCGGGGCTGACGAGCTTGAGCCGTGGGACTTTGGTTTCTACGCAGAAAAACTGAAGCAGCACCGCTACAGCATTTCTGATGAGCAACTGCGCCCGTACTTCCCGGAGCACAAAGTGGTGTCAGGTCTGTTTGAAGTCCTTAAGCGTGTGTTCGGGATGGACGTCAAAGAGCGTGAAGGTGTGGATACCTGGCACGAGTCGGTCAAGTTTTACGACATCTTTGACAGTAAGGGTGATCTGCGCGGCAGCTTCTACCTGGATCTGTATGCCCGTGAAAACAAACGCGGCGGCGCCTGGATGGATGAATGTATTGTCCGTCGTACCCGCGCTGACGGCAGCCTGCAGCATCCGGTCGCTTACCTGACCTGTAACTTCAACAAACCGGTCGGCGGCAAGCCGGCGCTGTTTACCCACGATGAAGTGGTGACTCTGTTCCACGAAACCGGTCACGGCATCCACCACATGCTGACACAGGTTGATGTCCCGGCAGTCTCCGGCATCAACGGGGTGCCATGGGATGCGGTAGAGCTGCCAAGCCAGTTCCTGGAAAACTGGTGCTGGGAAGAAGAGGCACTGGCCTTCATTTCCGGTCACTACGAAACCGGCGAGCCGCTGCCAAAAGAAATGCTGGAAAAAATGCTGGCAGCCAAGAACTTCCAGTCGGCGATGGGCCTGCTACGTCAGTTGGAATTCGGCCTGTTCGATTTCACGCTGTACACGGAGTACGACCCGGAAATCGGCGCCAAAGTGCAGGACACCCTACACAGCATCAAATCGCGTGTGTCGGTGGTGCCGAGTCCGGAATGGGGCCGTTTCCCGCACAGCTTCAGCCATATCTTCGCCGGGGGCTACAGTGCCGGTTACTACAGCTACCTGTGGGCCGAAGTGCTGTCTGCCGATGCGTACTCGCGCTTTGAGGAGGAAGGTATTTTCAACGCCGACACCGGTGCCAGCTTCCTGGATTGCATTCTGGAGCGTGGCGGCAGTGAAGAGCCGATGGCGTTGTTCAAGCGTTTCCGTGGCCGCGAGCCGCAGATTGATGCGCTGCTGCGTCATTCCGGCATCACCGGGTAAGTACGGGTTGGCCTGGCCATGATCACTTGGCCGGGTTTACCGGGTTCTGCGGTGAAATCGCCGGGCCATAACCGCCACACCGGCAACAGCTAATAAAAAAGCACCCAAAGAGGGTGCTTTTTTTGTGTCTCTTTTTTGCCCGGAAGCAGGGGTTAGTCGCTGGCAATAATGGTCAGCGGCCAGCCCATGTCGCTCTGACGGTTGGCTTCCTGCTGCAGCTCCGTATCGGTCAGCGGGTTGGCTGCCAGCCAGTGGGCCGGCAGGGTCAGCGTCAGCTTGTTGTCCTCGGCGCTGAGTGCAAAAGGCGGCTGGTGGTCAGTATCCCGGCGATGGCACAGAATCACCGCCAGACGCAGCAGACGCAACAGACGGGTTGCCGTCGGGGCAGACACGGCATGTTGCTCCGGCAGGCTGGTCAGTTGCTCGCGGAAGCGGCGCAGCAGCTCGGCGATCAGGTGCTTCTGGGCACGGGTAAAGCCCGGTAAATCACTGTGGTGGATCAGGTACGCCGCGTGTTCGCCACTCTGCTTGAATTCAATCATGGTGCCGATTTCATGCAGCGCGGCACCGGCGTTGAGTAGGTAGTAAGCCTGCGGCTCAACCTGCCAGATCGGGTCACAGGCTGTCAGCAGCGACAGCGCGGTTTGCGCCACGTTGTCGGCATGCTCGGTATCCAGTTGGAACCGAACCTGCAGGCTGCACAGGGTCCGTTCCCGCACATCATGGTGATGACGCATCTGGCTCATCATGTCGTACACCATGCCTTCACGCAGTGCGCCGCCGGCCAGGGTCATCGACTCGATACCCAGGGACTCGAAAATGGCGATCAGGATCGACAGCCCGCTCGGGAACACCAGAGCGCGCTCCAGGGTCAGGCCCTCAATATCCAGATCTTCCAGTCGCTCGTACTGCATCGCCTGGCGCTGCAAGCGCTTGAGCTTTTGCAGGGTGATGATTTCGTCCATCCCCTGCGCCAGCATGATTTCCTGCAGAGCCTGCACGGTGCCGCTGGCCCCGACACAGGTTTCCCAGCCCAGTTCCTGGTACGGCTCGATGATCGGCGCAATGGCACCTTTCGCTGCCGCAATGGCCGCATCGAAGTTGGCGGCCGTCAGAGCACGGTCTTTGAAGTAGCGCTCCAGCCAAGTCACACAGCCGATTTTCAGGCTGGTCAGGGCGTTGTTGTCAAAGCCCTCGCCGATGATGACTTCTGTGCTGGCGCCGCCGATATCGACAACCAGGCGTTTGCCGCTGCCACCGGAGGTGTGGGCGACTCCCTGATAGATGATGCGGGCTTCTTCTTCACCGGGAATGATGTTCACCGGGTAACCTAGAATGTGTTCTGCCCTGGAAAGAAACGTGTCGGAGTTTACGGCAGTACGCAAGGCGGCAGTGCCGACAATGCGGATATTGCCGGCAGGAATATCCTGCAGGCGTTCAGCAAACAGGCTGAGGCAGTCCCACCCCCGTTGCATGGCGTCTTCACTGAGCTCGTTATTGCTGTTCAGACCCGCGGCCAGGCGGACTTTGCGCTTAATTTTTGCCAGAGTCTGCACGGTGCCGGCCACTTCCCGGACAATCCACATATGGAAGCTGTTGGATCCGAGGTCGATAGCGGCATATAGGGGAGATACTGTTCTTTCCATGGGCATATCAATCAATTACTGCTGTTTGGCAGCCGGTGCACGGCGTCGGTTACGTTGGCGCGGTTGTCCCTGACGGGATGAACTGCCGCGACGGCCGCTGTTCTGGCGAGGCTGACGCTGAATAGCCAGTGGGGCCGGCAGGTCGTCCAGCAGGGCATCTGCATTGTACTTCGACAGCGGGATCGCATGTTCGATGTACGTTTCAATCGCCGGCAGGTTAATCGCGTACTCTTCACAGGCGAAGCTGATCGAATGACCGCTGGCACCGGCACGACCGGTACGGCCGATACGGTGTACGTAATCTTCGGCATCGTCAGGCAAGTCGTAGTTAAAGACGTGCGTTACCTGTGGGATGTGCAGGCCACGTGCCGCCACATCGGTAGCAACCAGGATATCCACTTCACCTTGGGTGAATTGCTCCAGAATACGGACGCGTTTTTTCTGCGGTACATCACCGGTCAGCAGGCCGACGCGATGGTTATCCGCCGCCAGGTGTGCCCAGATATCTTCACAGCGGTGCTTAGTGTTCGCAAACACGATAGCGCGATCCGGCCATTCTTCCTCGATCAGCGTCTGCAGCAGGCGCATCTTGTCTTTATTTGACGGGTAGAACAGTTCTTCCTGGATGCGGTGACCGGTTTTCTGCTCCGGCTCAACAATCACACTTTCCGGGTTGTTCATGTGCTCGAACGCCAACTCTTTCACTCGGTATGAAAGGGTCGCGGAGAACAGCATGTTCAGACGCTCCTGCGGCACCGGCATGCGGCGGAACAGGAAACGGATATCTTTGATAAAGCCCAGATCGAACATACGGTCCGCTTCATCCAGCACCACAGCCTGGATAGAACGCAGATCGATCACGCGCTGCTTGTAAAAGTCGATGATACGACCACAAGTACCGATCAGGATATCGACACCTTCTTCCAGGATTTTCTGCTGCTTCTCGTAAGCTTCACCCCCGTAGGCCAGACCAGCGGTCAGCCCGGTGCTTTCGATTAACGGCTTGGCATCATTGTAAATTTGGATGGCCAGCTCGCGTGTAGGTGCCATAATGATGGCACGGGGGTGGTTCTGTTTGCGGTCCTCTTTTGCTGGTGTCAGCAATAGGTGGTTAAAAGTCGCAGTCAGGAAAGCCAGGGTTTTCCCTGTGCCTGTTTGAGCCTGACCAGCAATGTCACGGCCGGAGAGCACTACCGGCAATGCCAGCGCCTGGATAGGCGTACAATGATGAAAGCCTTTGGCCTCCAATCCTTGTAATACCCGAGGTTCTAACCCCAGGTCGGCAAATTTTTGCTCTGTGATGTGAGTCGTCTTCATTCGTATAGAATATCAGCTTAGGGTTGCAATACGAAACGGATTCCATTCAAATAGAGCACCGATTTGCTGGTTAAAATCAAATCAGCTAAGAAAATCAACCATTGGAGTGGAAGATGAGCGACAAGATTGTGCAGCTGACAGACGCGAGTTTCGAAAGCGATGTGATTAAGGCTGCTGGCCCGGTACTAGTCGATTTTTGGGCTGAATGGTGTGGTCCTTGTAAAATGATTGCCCCAATCCTTGATGAAATCGCCGACGAGTACGAAGGTAAGCTGACGATTGGTAAACTAAACATCGACCAGAATGCAGCCACCCCGCCAAAGTTTGGTATCCGTGGTATCCCGACACTGCTGCTGTTCAAAGACGGTAGCGTTGCGGCCACTAAAGTGGGTGCACTTTCTAAGAGCCAGCTGAAAGAGTTCCTGGACGCGAACCTGTAAGCCGCTCTTATCTCGAACCATGCACAACAATTTCTCAGTTGTGCATGGTTTGGCAACCGTCTATGCTAGACGGATGAGGTCTTTAGTGCTAACTTATTGCACGTTAATTTTAATATCGTTCATTCCTTGACCAGCCTCATTGGTCGACTTTATCTCATTAACATAGAACCCCAATTTTGACTGACAAGAAACCCACCACTATGAATCTTACTGAATTGAAGAACCAACCTATTTCCCAGTTGGTTGCGCTTGGCGAAAGCTTAGGACTGGAAAATCTGGCGCGTTTGAGAAAACAGGACATCATCTTCGCGATTCTCAAACAGCACGCAAAAAGTGGTGAGGACATTTTTGGCGATGGTGTTCTAGAAATTCTTCAAGATGGCTTCGGCTTCCTCCGCTCTGCAGACAGTTCTTACCTCGCCGGCCCAGACGACATTTACGTTTCTCCAAGTCAAATCCGCCGTTTCAACCTTCGCACTGGTGACACCATTTCAGGCAAAATCCGTCCGCCGAAAGACGGTGAGCGTTACTTTGCCCTGCTGAAGGTAAACGAAGTTAACTACGACAAGCCGGACAACGCCCGTAACAAGATCCTGTTTGAAAACCTGACGCCGCTGCACGCGAACGAGCGCATGCGTATGGAGCGTGGTAACGGTTCTACTGAAGATATCACGGCCCGTGTACTGGATCTGGCTTCGCCAATCGGTAAAGGTCAGCGTGGCCTGATCGTGGCACCGCCGAAAGCCGGTAAAACCATGCTGCTGCAGAACATTGCTCAGAGCATTGCGTACAACCACCCAGAGTGTGAGTTGATGGTGCTGCTGATCGACGAACGTCCGGAAGAAGTGACCGAGATGCAGCGTCTGGTGAAAGGCGAAGTAGTTGCCTCGACGTTTGATGAGCCAGCGTCTCGTCACGTTCAGGTTGCTGAGATGGTGATCGAGAAGGCCAAGCGTCTGGTTGAGCACAAAAAAGACGTGGTGATCCTGCTGGATTCCATTACTCGTCTGGCGCGTGCTTACAACACCGTGATCCCATCATCCGGTAAAGTACTGACTGGTGGTGTGGATGCTAACGCCCTGCACCGTCCGAAGCGTTTCTTCGGTGCGGCCCGTAACGTGGAAGAGGGCGGCAGCCTGACTATCATCGCGACGGCACTGGTTGATACCGGTTCGAAGATGGACGAAGTGATTTACGAAGAATTCAAAGGTACAGGTAACATGGAACTGCACCTGTCTCGTAAGATTGCAGAGAAGCGTGTCTTCCCGGCGATTGACTTCAACCGTTCAGGTACCCGTCGTGAAGAGCTGCTGGCGAAGCCGGACGAGCTACAGAAGATGTGGATCCTGCGTAAGATTGTTCACCCGATGAGTGAAACCGACAGCATGGAATTCCTGATTGATAAGCTGTCGATGACCAAGACGAACGACGAGTTCTTTGACGCTATGCGTCGCCAGTAATTCGCGGCTCGAGTCACAGTTTGAGAAACGCCACCCTGTGTGGCGTTTTTTATTACCTTGAGTTTACGGCATAATGTTTTTGAGCATTGTTCAATTGTAGGCTTCAGGCTGGTTTCCAGCTTGGAAACTCCATATACTGTGCGTGTTATCAATATCTAGCTCGTTCGCCAGGAAGGCGGAGGGTTTTTACAATGTTTCCTGAACACCAAGGAGGTGGCATGCGACTAGGACGGTGCATGTTGATAGGATTACTGGCCGCAGTGATGGCAACCACTGCTGCCGCGCAGGAAGTGACGGAGCAGGAAGTTCGTCAGGTTCTTGATTCCCCGCAGGTTCAGCATCAGGTCTCGGTGCTGGCCAAGCTTTATGACGCCAGTGATTTTACAACGCTGGAGTCTCAACTACAGGCATTCTCCGGGCTGGAGCAGGAAGCGGTGCGTACCGGGCTGGTGACGTATGCCGTCGAATCCGGTGCTCTCGATCAGGCCAAGGCCGACTGGCTTCAGCGCCAGGCGGAGCGGACGCCTGCCTACCAGGTGGTGGAGCAGGGTGACGGCTATCTGGTGACCCAGAGTGCGTTCCATTATGGCGCCAAGGCGAAAAGTCTGGTGCGCAAGTGGCAGCACATTCAGCTGGCCGCGGCCATGGTGAAGCAGGCTGAAGCCGGTGAACTGGTCCTGTCTGAATGGATGGCCGGCGAGTTGGCGTCGCAGACCGTACGCCGCGATATTTTCCTGGAACAACTTCCCAATCTGTCAGCGCAGGCTGTCGCCAAACTGGCCGCGCAGTTTACCAGTGACAGTAAGCTGTTGTGGCTGCCGGATAATGCGGTGATCGCCGCGCTGGCGGCGGCTTCCCGTGATAACAGTGTCTACCACCTGCTGTGGCGCCGCCGCAGCGATCAGTTTAGCCTGGCGGAGCTGAATCGCCTGGCGGAGCTGGCTCCGGCCACACACGCAATAGAGCAGCTTAAGGCTGCCACCATCAATCCGTCACTCAAGCGTCAGGCTTACCGAGCGCTGATTACACAGCACCCCATTCCGGTGTCCGCCCGCGACTTTCTGGCTGCCAAGCTGGATGAAGTGGAAGACGGCGAGCTGGTGGCGATCGAACTCGCCCGCATGGGGTATCTGGACTGGCTGCGCCAGCTGGCCGAAGTCAGCCGCAGCAAAGTGATGCAGAATAACTTCCGGGCGGCGATGGCGCAGCAGCCCTGATTGCGTCAATGACTTGAATTATCGCTGATTTGGCGTTAACAACTCGTTATAATGAGTGAAAATGATTTGCGGTACCCGGCGGCTGGCGACAGTGCCGGGTACCTTTCTATTTTCAATCTTGGGTAACAGTTAACTGATGAAATTCAAGGATCTGCGCGAGTTTATTGCTTACCTGGAGCAAGTAGGCCAGTTAAAGCGTATCAAGCAGCCCGTCGACCCGGATCAGGAAATCACAGAAATCTGTGATCGCACCCTGCGTGCCGGAGGCCCGGCTCTCTTGTTTGAAAACCCGATCGGCTATGACATTCCGGTGCTGGCTAACCTGTTTGGTACACCGGAGCGGGTCGCAATGGGTATGGGGCGTCAGGATGTGCACGAGCTGCGAGAAGTCGGCAAGCTGCTGGCATACCTGAAAGAGCCTGAGCCGCCGCGTGGTTTCCGCGATGCGATCGACAAGCTGCCGGTGTTCAGACAGGTACTGAACATGCCAGCCAAGCGGCTGCGTAAAGCGCCGTGTCAGGATATCGTGTGGCAGGGAGAGCAGGTTGACCTGGATAAAATTCCGGTCATGAGCTGCTGGCCGGGCGATGTCGCGCCGCTGCTCACTTGGGGCCTGACCATTACCCGCGGCCCGAACAAAAAACGCCAGAATCTCGGCATCTACCGTCAGCAAAAGCTGGGCAAGAACAAGGTCATTATGCGCTGGCTGGCGCACCGAGGCGGTGCGTTGGATCTGCGTGACTGGATGGAAACCCATCCGGGGCAGCCATTCCCGGTGTCGGTTGCGTTCGGGGCAGACCCGGCAACCATTCTGGGCGCGGTCACGCCAGTTCCCGACACGCTGTCTGAGTATGCGTTTGCCGGCTTGCTGCGTGGCAGCAAGACCGAAGTCGTGAAAAGTATCAGTAACGATCTGGAAGTGCCAGCCAGTGCGGAAATCGTGCTGGAAGGCTACATTGATCCGAACGAGTTCGCGGACGAAGGCCCGTACGGTGACCACACCGGTTACTACAATGAGGTTGAACGCCACCATGTGTTCACCGTCACGCACGTGACCATGCGACAGGACCCTATCTATCACAGCACCTACACCGGCCGCCCGCCGGATGAACCGGCTGTGCTGGGGGTCGCGCTCAATGAAGTCTTTGTTCCTATCCTTAAGAAGCAGTTCCCGGAAATTGAAGATTTCTACCTGCCGCCGGAAGGGTGTTCTTACCGGATGGCCGTGGTAACCATGAAGAAACAGTATCCTGGTCATGCCAAACGCGTCATGATGGGGGTCTGGTCGTTCCTGCGCCAGTTTATGTACACCAAGTTCGTGATTGTCTGTGACGATGACGTCAATGCCCGCGACTGGAACAGCGTGATCCGGGCCATGACGACCCGAATGGAACCGCTGCGTGATACGGTGATGATTGATAATACGCCGATTGACTCGCTGGACTTTGCTTCGCCAGTGGTCGGGCTGGGGTCGAAAATGGGGCTGGATGCCACGGTGAAGTGGGATGCAGAAGTGGCCACGCAACCGACTGCGGCCTGCACCCTGACACCACAGTTTGATGGTGATACGCTGGTCCGGGCGGTGCGGGAGCAGTTCCCGGAAATCGTAGACTGCTATCTGCCGCCGGAAGCCGACGCAGGCGGAATGGCGATTGTGACCATGCAGAAAACCGAGCCCGGCCAGGCGCGCCGCGTGATGGCGGGGATCTGGTCACTGCTGGACGCGCAGGCCAATACCAAGTTCATTATTGTCTGCGATGACGATGTGAATGCGCGCGACTGGAATGATGTGATTTGGGCGGTGACCACCCGAATGGATCCGAGCCGGGATACCTGGCTGGTTGAGAAGTCGCCAGCAGCAGAGGGAGCAGGCTCTCGCATGGGATTGGACGCCACCAACAAGCTGGAGGGGGAAACCGACCGCGAGTGGGGCACCCCGATTACCAAGAATACGGCGGTAGTTGCCCGGGTTGATGCCATCTGGGATGCGCTCGGTATTCTGAACTAACGTTATACGACGACCCGGCCAGAGAGGCCGGGAATGAGAGAAATCATGTACCAAGTACGCCTGTTGCCTCATGAGATGACCTTTACGGCCGAACACGGCCAGACCGTTCTCGAGGCAGCGCTCAACGCAGGTATTGCTTTCCCCAATCGCTGCCAGGTCGGCGCATGTGCCATGTGTATGTGCCGTAAACTGGCCGGTGAGATTCGTTACCAGCTCGAACCGATGCTCACAGAGAAAGAGCAGGCAGAGGGCTGGATTTTTGCCTGTCAGGCGATGGCGGAAAGCGACTTGGTGCTCGATCTGGATTAGAGGAAGAAAATGTCCATCAAATGTGAAGTAAAGTCAGTGGAATCACTGGCCTGTTATACCTACCGTATCTTGTTGCGCCCGGCGCAGCCTGTGGCTTTCAAGGCGGGTCAGTACCTGCTTGCAGTGATGGGCGAGAAGGACAAGCGTCCGTTTTCTATCGCTAACAGTCCATGCCGTGAAAACGAATTGGAACTGCACATCGGTGCGGCCGAGCACAACCCTTACGCGTTGGAAGTCGTGGAGCACATGAAAGCGGCATTGGCCTCTGGTGACAGCATTGAGATCGAAGCGCCACACGGCGAAGCTTGGTTGCGTGAAGACAGCGAGAAGCCACTGTTGCTGATCGCCGGGGGAACCGGTTTCTCATACGTGCGCAGTATTCTGGAGCGCCTGCTGAGCCGTGGTACCAAACAACCGATCTTTCTGTACTGGGGCGGCCGTGATGAGTGCCAGCTGTATGCCGATGCCGAGTTGCAGGCACTGGCGGGGCAGCACGCGAACCTGACCTATGTACCGGTTGTGGAAACGGCACCGGCAGGCTGGAGCGGCAAAGTGGGCAACGTGCTGGAAGCCGTGAGCACCGATTTTGTCAGCCTGGCAGCCTATGACATCTACATTTGTGGACGTTTTGAAATGGCCGGCGCAGCCCGTGAGCTGTTCACGGCCGAAAGAGGCGCGGAGCGCGAGCGGATGTTTGCTGATGCGTACTCTTTTATCTAAGTGCGCCACTTCTGAGCGGAACGAAAAACGGGGCTGAGTGCCCCGTTTTTTGTGGTTGTCGGTCAGGCTCGGGCCCGCTCAACTTGGCGTTTGACCCAAGTCTCATTGAACCACAGTGACGCCATAATAATGATGCCGCCAATGATCAGGCGCGGGTAATCGACGTCGCGGTTCCAGATCACGATGTTGACGATCAGACCCGCCGGTACCAGAGCATTGTTCATGATCGCCAGCGCCCCGGCGTTGACCAGTGTCGCGCCTTTGTTCCAGATGAAATAGCCCAGACCGGAAGCGATGGTGCCCAGATACAGCAGGATGCCCCACTGGGTGCTCGTGGTCGGCAGTTTCTCGGTATTGCCAAACAGCAGGAACATTGGCAGCGCGACACAGACCGCCCCCAGGTAGAACAAACCAAAGACGGTATGCTGCGGCAGATCGGCACGTTCTTGCTCCATGATCCGCTTGTAACCAATCTGGCCGATGGCAAAACAGAGGTTGGCCCCCTGGACAATCAGGAAGCCGAGCACAAAGTCTTCGTTAATCCCTTCAAACTTGATCACTGCGGCACCCAGCACCGCAATGGCCGCTGTCAGCAGGTACCAGGCCGAAAAACGGCGGTGCAGCAGATCGTAGATCAGGGTGACGTAGATCGGGGTAAAAATGGTAAACAGCAGTACCTCAGGAACGCTGAGATACAGGAAGGACTGGTAGTAGAAGCAGTACATCAGGCCCAGCTGAAAGGCACCGACGACCATCAGCTTGATGGCCAGCGCCCGGTGCAGGTGGCGGGTACGCAAAAACGGCAGAAACACCAGAGCAGCCAGTACCACCCGGGTCAGTACCGAGAACCAGGCATCCACCTGGCCCGCCAGGTATACCCCGATCAGGCTGAACGAAAACGCCCAGAGCAGGGTGACAGCAGAAAGATATCCCATAATAAAAGTGTTGAGGTCCAGAATTAAGAGAGCGCCAGTGTAGCGAAAAATCGCCAGGGGAAATACAGGCAGCGGGTAGGGATAAAGCAGGTCAGAGCTTTCACAAACAAAACGGCCCGGTGATCGCACCGGGCCGGAAACACGTACTTCTGACTGAGCTTATTTGAGCGGAATCATCAGCATATCCACCGGAGAACGGTTGATCAGCTGCTTAGCTGAGCTGAGGATTTTGCTCCAGAAGTCCTGATGGTGACCGCAGACGACCAGTTCGATGTGCAGGTCATCGATGGCGTGGCAGATTTCATCACTTAGATCGCCGCTGCCGACCAGAGTATGAGCGACCGGGTAGTTGGCTTTTGCGGCCAGCGCCTGAAGCTGTTTCTGGGCATCGTCAGCCATGCGGTGCTGGGCTTCTGACAGGTTGATATCAATCAGGCCGGTGTACAGCTCGGCGTAGTTAACGTCAATGTGAATGAGTGACAGTTTTGCCTCCAGAGCTTCGGCCAGTTTGGCGGCCTTAGTGACAAGAACGGCACTGTCTTCAGATAAGTCAATGGCTACCAGAATATGTTTGTAAGCCATAGCATGCACTCCTTAACCTTGGGGTTTTATCTCATGCTAGCACTGCCCGCGGGGAAAAAATATTACCCGGATCGCAACTTGGCAAAGTGTTAAAATTGTTTCATATTGAGTGGCGAGTTTGTTGAATTTCATGTACTTTTTGAAACGCAACGTCGGATTTTACGTCGTAATGTCCATAATCGTCGCTAATCGCCTGTTGAGTTGCATTCTCAGTGTTGCATTGTGACAATGGGAGACAAGCGATTTCATACCAGTTGACGAGATTGGTATACACTAGAATAGAAGGAGTAACGCGATGTTAGCTCAAGCGATGGTTGAAAAACTCAACGAGCAGATTAATCTGGAGTTCTTTTCTTCCAACCTGTACCTGCAAATGAGTGCATGGTGCGAAGATAAAGGCTTTGAGGGTGCCGCAGAGTTTCTGCGTGCTCATGCTCGAGAAGAAATGGAGCACATGCAGCGTCTGTTTACGTATGTCAGCGAAACAGGCTCAATGCCTATCCTGGGGGCAATTGATGCGCCAAATCACGAGTACTCATCGTTAGGAGATGTGTTCCGTCAGACTTACGAGCACGAGCGCTATATCACAGAACAAATCAACAAGCTTGCTCATGTTGCGTTTACTACCCAGGACTATTCAACTTTTAACTTCTTGCAGTGGTATGTTGCAGAACAGCACGAAGAAGAAAAACTGTTCAAAGGTGTCCTGGATAAGATTGAACTGGTCGGCGAAGACGGCAAGGCACTGTTCTTTATTGATAAAGATCTGTCCGCAATGGCCAAAGCTGAATCGGCTTCGATCATGGATACACAGGCTGGCTAACAGGCCGGGGGCGCGCCTTTATTGTGCGCCCCAACCACAGGTCAGCCGCTGAGTCACATTGTTCGGGGGTTGTTATGATCAGTGGTGATGCACTTATTCTCGCTCTTTTTCTGGTCGCGGTCGTCAATGTTTCCCGGTACATCAGTACCTTGCGCACCCTGTTGGCGGTGATGCGCGAGTGCGACCCACTTCTCTATCAGCAGGTTGACGGGCGGGGCTTTTTCTCCTCGCAGGGCAACGTGTCCAAGCAAATCAGGCTGTTTCACTATATTCGCAGTCACCAATACCAGAACCACCACGACCCCATTTTTATGGAAAAGTGCGTTAAGGTCCGGAAACTGTTCATTCTGGCCAGTACCTACCTGATGCTGTTTTTCATCTCCATTTTTGTCGTGGCGTTTATGGGACTCTAGTTTTCTGGTGATAATCCTCTCACTTATGCCGTTAGAAGCTGTTTTATGTTGCTAACTCAAAGGGTTGGCGGTAGTTTGTCGCCCTTTAATCAGTAATGCGAAACAGGATTCATGAACCGAGTATATGCGTGGTGGCATGCCCTCGAGCGGGGAAGCAGCCAAGACTGGATGACCAATGTTGGCCTCTTACTGTTACTGAGTGCTTGCCTCTGGGCGGCATGGCTGCTGGTGACCCGCCATTTATTACGGGCTGCCGGAAAAACCCGGCTGGTGTGGGATGATGCGCTGATCCATGCCGTGCGCCGACCGGTGAGCTGGCTGATTTGGCTCTGGCCGGCAGCATTTTCCCTCGGGGTCATGATTGATAACCTGACCGACTACCCGACCGCTTTTCTCTCGGTGGTGCGGCATCTGATGCTGGTCTGGACCTTCATCTGGGTGCTGCTGCGCCTGATCACCAATGCGGAAGATGCCATCAGTGCCAACGCCAAAGATGCCACGACCATCAATGCGATCTCGAAAATTCTACGTCTGACGGTGCTGGTGGTGGGTGGCCTGGTCATGATGCAGAACCTGGGCCTGAGCTTGTCTGGGGTGCTGACTTTTGGCGGAGTGGGCGGTCTGATTGTCGGGATGGCAGCCAAGGATCTGCTGGCCAACTTTTTCGGCGCCATCATGATTTACTTCGATCAGCCGTTTAAACTGGGCGACTGGATCCGTAGCCCGGACCGCCAGATTGAAGGCACGGTCGAAAAAATCGGCTTTCGCATGACGGTGATCCGGACTTTCGACCAGCGCCCGCTGTACGTGCCGAATGCCGTTTTCAGCTCCATTGTGGTGGAAAACCCTTCCCGTATGCTCAACCGCCGGATTAAACAGAAGATCAGCCTGCGCTACCGGGATGTCGATCGCATTCAGTCGGTGGTGGACAGTATCAAAGCCATGTTGGTGGCGCACCCGGATATCGAAACCACGCATCGCACCCTGATTGTGAATCTGGATCACTACGGCGCCTCCTCGCTGGATATTCTGATTTACACTTTTACCAAAACGACAAACTGGGTGGCGTATCAGGAAATTCAGCAGGATGTCATGCTTAAGGTGGCGGCGATTGTGCAGCAGCATGGTGCTGAATTTGCCTTCCCGACCTCGACGCTTCACCTGGCCCAATCACCGGAGCGCCGGCTGGAAAGTGTCAGGATGGAGCAGGCAGCGGGATAATCCATTGCTATTCCCCCTGCCAGACAGGTAAAATTTGCGCTCCTGGTGGGGGGAGCCTGCCAGTTGCCATTACAGGGATGCCGGCCATCAGGCTGCGGCGTCCCTTTTTTATGGTGTAAGGCAGGCTGCGGGCAAGCAGCCACAGGTAGCGTAACGAATAAGCGACAGCGGTGAAGTCATGGCAGAAAAGTTTGATGTGGTAATTATTGGGGCAGGGGCTGCCGGGCTGATGTGTGCCGCCGAAGCCGGTAAGCGCGGGCGCTCGGTACTGGTGGTGGATCACGGTAAAAAGCCGGGGCGAAAAATCCTGATCTCCGGAGGTGGACGCTGCAACTTTACCAATTACGACGTGGCGGCGAACAACTATGTCTGTCGCAATCCCCACTTTGTGAAATCGGCGTTGTCGCAATACACCCAGTGGGATTTCATCGCCATGGTGGCCAAACATGATATCGCCTATGAAGAACGCGATCATGGCCAGTTGTTCTGCGAAGACTCGGCCAAAGACATTGTGAAGATGCTGCTGGCGGAATGCGACCTGCCGACAGTACAGCAGCGTTACCAGATAGATGTGCACCATATCGAGAAAACGGAGACCGGCTTTCGCCTGATGCTGAATACCGAAGCGGTAGAGTGCCAGTCACTGGTGATCGCCACTGGCGGTCTGTCGATGCCTAAGCTGGGTGCTACACCGTTTGGCTACCAGGTGGCAGAGCAGTTCGGCCTGAACATGGTGCCGACCACTGCCGGCCTGGTGCCGTTTACCCTGCATAAAGAAGACAAAGAAGCCTTTGCCGAACTGTCCGGCATCGCTGTTCCGGTGGTCGTGGAGGCCGAAAACGGCACCACGTTCCGTGAAAACCTGCTGTTTACCCACCGTGGTTTATCCGGGCCGGTGATCCTGCAGATATCGTCTTACTGGCTGCCGGGCCAGAAGGTCACGATCGACCTGCTGCCGGATTTGGACGTGGCTGAGACCCTGACCGCCATGCGTGACAAGCACCCGAACCAGAGCCTGAAAAACTCGCTGTCCCGTCTGTTGCCCAAACGCCTGATTGAAGCTTTGATTGAGCGAGGAGATCTGACGGATAAGCCGCTGAAACAGCTGAACTCGAAGGAGCTGGCGGCGCTGGTGAGCTATTTCCATCAGTGGGCGATCGCACCGAACGGCACCGAAGGGTACCGCACCGCCGAGGTGACGCTGGGCGGGGTCGACACTGACGGGCTGTCTTCCAAAACCATGGAAGCCAAGCAGGTGCCGGGGCTGTATTTTGTCGGTGAGGTGATGGATGTGTCCGGCTGGCTGGGCGGTTATAACTTCCAGTGGGCCTGGAGTTCCGGTTTTGTTGCCGGGCAGCACGTTTAACCATTCAGCACATTTCACTAATGACTTCCGATGGGTGGAGTAACACCGCTAGATTAAGTGTGGTTTGCCCCTCATGATCTGTGCCATTAAGAACCTGAGTGCCTCAGACTGGACGTCCCCGAAAGTGCAAAAACTCTTATAGAGTGGACGTCGCCTAGAACTTTAGTTGCCTAGAGTACAAGTTGCCTAGAGTTTTAGTTGCTTAGAGTGCGTTGCCTGGGATTCAAGCCGCTGATGCCGCCACATGGCACAGCGGCTTTTTTACATCATGTGTTTAGTTGACATTATGTGCCTAGGCGCATTCGGCGAAGGCTGCTCACCGGGCTGTCGGGCTGAAATTCAGCAAAAATCAGAGAGATTTAGATTTCTTTCCTCAGGATTTAGATATAAATCCCTATAATTCATCCGGCTTTTTCGGGCAACCTGGCCCTTATGAACTGGAGTATGTCTACTGATGAAAAAACGCGTTTACCAGGCTGTCGCCTTATCCATTCTGGCGACCACACTGACTGGCTGTATTGGCCAGATGGGTACCTCGCAGCTGGTGACCAAAGCTAACCTGAGTGCGGTGGATAACCGTTATGGCCGTGCGGGTCTGTTTGTTCTGCTGAGCCCGGTATACGGGATTGCCGCAACCGCGGACCTGTTTATCTTCAACACAGTGGAATTCTGGACCGGCAAAAACCCGATTACCGGTAAATCCCCGGCGGTGGCGGATACCCCGGTGAATGCGATTTTCAAGGTCAATAGTCAGCTGGATTCTTCTCTTACCACGGTGCCACTGGCCAGCGTGCAGAACAGCGATATTGAAGCGGCGCAGTTCCGTCAGCTTGACGATCATACGCTGGAAATGCACGTCGCTTACCGCAATGGTGAGCAAGCGACGTTGCGTGGTGAGCGTAATGGCGAGAAGGTCGACTTCTACCTGGATGATGCCTTTATCACCGCCGTCGGCATTGACGAGCTGGCGCAGTACGCGCGCAATCAGGCCTGAGTCCACCTTGATTGGCAGGCTGACGCCTGCCGGGATAATCAGCCCTAACTGAACCTGACAAAACCGGGAGCCGCTGTGCTCCCGGTTTTTTGTATCGGCGGACAGGAACGACGGACAGAGCCAGATAGGCGCAGCTGACACGCGTTGTGGTGATCCGTGCCGTTCAGGTCTCTGTGGGACGTAATCCCTGCCACAGCAACTGGAATGCCCAGTGCTGATAGTCGGGATCGGTGGCCAGCTCAGGTTGATCGACAAACAGCCGGGCAGTCGACAGAAAGTGGTGATGGCAGAAGTTGAGCAGCAATGGCAACGGCACCGGTGCCAGCATACCCTGCTGTTGGGCGTCGGTGAGCAGTTCGGCCAGAAACGGCATGGTTTCGAGCATCAGGGCATGGTGGCGGGCCATCGAATAGGCCGGGTCATGGCTGAGCTGCTGCATCAGGCAGAGCTGGCGCGGGTGCAACTTGGCCCAGTTCAGAGAGCGCTGCCAGCACTGCTGCAGTTGGTCGGCTGCCGTGCCTGTCAGCGGGGTGGCTGTGAGAGCCTGCGCCAGGTTGGTTTTGGCATCGAGGTACAGCTGATCCACTAGGGCTTGCTTGGTGGCAAAGTGATGGAATAGGGTGCCGTTGGCGACCCCGGCGGCTTTGGCAATGCTGGCAGTGCTGGTGGCCTGAATGCCCTGAGCGACAAACAAGCTCAGGGCGGTATCCAGCAGGTTCGCCAGACGCCGGGGGCGGGCCGGTGACGATACGTGGTTCATCCCTTCCTCCTCGCTAGCGCAGGAAAAAGGCGAGCAGCAGTTTTTGCCACCAGCGGCCATAGGGTGGTTTGATCAGCCCGGTGGTGTGGAACTTGCCTTGGGTCAGCACCGTTTTAGCTTTCGACAGGGTCAGGAACCCTTCCTGACCGTGGTAATGCCCCATACCGGATGGCCCGATCCCGCCAAATGGCGCATCGTCTGCAGCCACATGCAAAATGGTTTCGTTAATGGCCATGCCACCGGAGTGGGTGTGCCGGCTGACAGTTTGCTGGGTGGTCGGATCCAGACTCATCAGGTACAGCGCCAGTGGTCGGGGGCGCTGGCGGATATAGTCGAGGGCCTGGTCGATATCCTCGTAGGGGATGACCGGCAGCAGCGGGCCGAAGATCTCTTCCTGCATCAGCGTGGCGCTCTCAGGCACTTTGGTCAGCAGGTGAGGGATCAGGCGATGGCGGCTGTCATCTCTGGCCTGTGCGTGGCAGGCGTGCACTTCGGCACCCAGCGCGGCGGCTTCGTCCAGCCAGTGGCACAGGCGCTGATACTGGCGCTCGTTCACAACGGAGGCGAAATGCGGGTTGGTGGTCCCTCCCGGGTAACGACGGTTGAATTCGGCGGTAAAGGCGTCGATAAACGCGTCTTCCTGGCCGCGCGGCAGCAACACATAGTCCGGGGCGACACAAATTTGCCCGGCGTTCATGCATTTGCCGAACAGCAGGCGTTCGACTGCCAACGCCATGGGCATATCCGGCGCGATCAGTACCGGCGATTTGCCACCCAGTTCGAGGGTGACCGGGGTCAAATTGGCCGCTGCGGCCTGCATTACGTGGTGCCCGACCGTGGTGGAGCCGGTAAACAGCAGGTGGTCGAACGGCAGGCGGGTGAAGTGCGCCGCGGCATCGGCTTCTCCTTCAAACACCGCAACCTGATCCGGGGCAAAAACACCTGCCAGCAAGGTGCGCAGGACCCGGTTGGTGGCCGGGGTAAACTCGCTCAGCTTGATCATGGCCCGGTTACCGGCGGCGATGGCGGTGATGAGCGGGCCCAGGCTCAGCATCACGGGGAAGTTCCACGGCACCACAATGCCGACCACCCCGAGTGGCTGGTACTGCACCTCGACATTGGCCGGAGCCAGCAACAGCCCGGCATGACGTCGCGAGGGTTTCATCCAGCGCTTGAGGTGCTTGACGGTGTAATTAATTTGGTTGATGCACGGCAGGATGTCGGCTACCAGAGTGTCCTGCGGATGGCGCTGGCCGTAGTCGGTATTCAGGGCATCGCACAATGCGTGGCGGTGCTGCTTGATGGCATTTTTCAGGACCCGCAATTGTGCCCTGCGTTGCGCCAGCTCAGGCATCGGGTTGGCGTGGTATGCCGCCTGTTGTGTTGCCAGGGTGGTGTCCATTTCCCGGCAAAGGGCCGGTTGCAGGTGCAGGGTTTCTGCCGCGGTCATGTCGTCGCCTCCGTCTGAATACTTAAAAACCGACTAATCAGTCGGTTTTTAAGTATAGAAGAAGCGGTCAGGATTTGTTGTGAGCGGGCGGCTTTTTCTGATGGCCGCTCTGTTCGGCGTGGAAAATGTCGATAAAGGTCGCGAAATATTCCTGCAACCGGTCGGCATCCGGGGCAAATCCCAGTTCTTGCAGCACGGCAATACCAGCTTCGCAGGTACACAAGTTACCGGGCTGCTGATTACGACGCAGCGCATAGGCTGAGTCAGCCTGAGGGACCAGTGCCAGGCGAGGCAGGGCCGCCAGCCACGGGCTGCGGCGCACCATCTTGCGGGCTTCCTGCCAGGTTGCATCGAGAATAATGATCAGCGGGGTTTTGCCGGGCTGGGCCTGAAAAGGGGAAGCCGGGGTGGTGTCATCACCGGGAAATAGCAGCCATGGCTGGTAGCGTGGATCGGCTATCTGCTCGAGCAGAGCTTGCGGCGGATTTACCCGGTCCCAGATCAAACGCTGGCAATCGGGCAGTGTACGTGTCATCAGTTGGCCGGTATTGGTGGTTTTGCCCAGTTCATTAGGGTGGGTCAGCAGCACAAACGGTACGGTGCAGCCCAGGGTTGGTTCAGCATGGCAAATGCAGTTAAAACGCAGTCCGCAGCGGGGACAGGCAGTCGGGTGGGTCATCAGCGAGGTCTTCCGGGCTTTCAGGTGTGCCGAGTGTGGCACACCTGAGAGCGGAAGCAAAGGTGGTGTCAGTGTGCAGGGTTATTGCGGTGCGGGCTGCTTACGCAGAGTCAGGCCGCTGTCACCGAGGAAGTAGGTTTCCCCATTGATGGTCTCCTCGTTTGCGGAAAGTTGTTCGCCGTCGCGTACAAATACCCGCTCGCTGATCAGGCGGCGGCCCTGGTACTGGGCCATGGTGACCTTCACTTTGCCTTCACCGGCCTGCTGCCAGAAGCCGCGCTCCTGCAGGCCCGGCTCACCGCTCGGGTAAGTGTAACGGGTGACGGCCGAATGGTCCGGCTTCAGCTCCAGTGTGGTGGTCAGGGTCGGTTTCTCTCCCAGATACGTGGTGCCCTGATAAGTGCCGCTCCAGGTGAGGGTCACATCGCGGGCACCGAGGGTCGCACACCCCTGATACTTGCGGCCTTTCCAGCTCAGGGTGGACTGCCAGCCATACAGGCTGTCGCTCATGGTGTCATTGCACTGGGCCTGATTCATGGTCAGTTTGCTGTCGGTGCCCTGATAAACCTGATGTCCAGAACGGATATCCCGGCTGGTGATCGCTTGCTGCTCGGTGGCCTGTCCCGGTTGGGTCAGGCTGATGCGATCGGCCTGAACCTCGGCCATCCAGAACGGCTCGTTGCCAAAGGCGCGGGTGGTCTGCGGCCGTTGCTGGCAGCCGTCTGCCACTTCGGCGGACAGCAGGTTGAGTTGTTTCACCACAAATCGGGCATCAAAATCGGCTTCCCGGCCTTCATCGGCTGCCGGCTCCAGATAACCAATAAACTCACCATACAGCGGCGGCTGGCCATAACGGGAGGCCAGGGCGTCAGCGGCCGGCAGGTTTTTGTCCGGCAGGGTCAGCCAGTACTGCTGCTGGCTGTTACATGGCTGGATATAGCGATTGTCCGCACTCAGCACCACTTGCCCCCGTAGCATGAAGGCCTGCACCTGCGCCGGAGTCTGTACCTCGGTGTCCGGTGTGGTGTCGGCTGGCTCTTCAGGCTTGTCCGGGCTACCGGCACAACCGGCCAGCAGGGCGGTCAGCAGAAGTGATGGGGCAAAGGCATTGGCTGGACGTATCATCGGGTTCCCTCGTTGTGATAGGCTGGGCGTGAGTCAATTTACAAAAAAAGAGTATCAGGATGGCGTATTGGTTATTTAAGACAGAGCCGGACACTTTTTCCATAGACACCCTGAAACAACAGAAAGTTTCCTGCTGGGAAGGGGTACGTAATTACCAGGCCCGAAATATGATGCGCGATGAGATAAAAGTCGGCGATCAGGTCTTTATCTATCACTCATCGTGCAAGGATGTCGGGGTGGTCGGTATCGCGACGGTGATCCGGGAAGCGTATCCGGACCATTTCCAGTTTGACCCTGAAAGTCCGTACTTTGATCCTAAGTCAGCGCCCGAAAACCCGCGTTGGGTGATGGTCGATATTGAATACCAGCGTCACCTGCGGCTGGTGTCACTCAAGCGGATGAAAGCCAATCCGGCCCTGGCGGAACTGCCTTTGGTACAGCGCGGCAGCCGCCTGAGCATTATGCCGGTGACGGATGTCCAGTGGCACGAAATCTTGCAGATGACCGGGCAGTTTTAAGACGCGCGCCTGGTTTTTGGGGATGCGTCAGCGTCTGCCTTGGTTTCAATCTCAGGTTTACTTGCATCCTCGGGCTGAGGTGCGAATCCCAGGGACAAAAAAGCTGCCTCTCAGTGGGCAGCTTTGTTCATGGTCGTTATGCATTAGCAGGTCAGCAAGGCTGGTTGAGTAACACCAGCGCATGACTGACCTGAGTTCGCCAGCGAAGACCTATTTGATCAGCAGTTCAGCCAGATAGTGGGCTACGGCCTCGTCATCACAGGCTCCGATGATGTCATGCTCCGGCAGGGCACGCTTCACTTTCTCATGCGCGGTGCCCATGATCAGCCCTTTACCGGCCATACTCAGCATTTCAATGTCGTTCATGCCGTCACCAAACGCGATGCAGTCTGCCAGCGTGTGGCCCTTTTCTTTGGCGACCGCTTCCAGCGCGTGACCTTTTGACACTTTAGCATCCATGATTTCCAGACACCAAGGGGTCGAAAACGCCACGTTTACGCGCTCGCCAAACAGGTCATTGAAGGTGTTTTCCCACTCGACCAGTTTGTCGTGATCGCGATCGTCACGGGTGAAGAAGATCTTTGCCAGCCCCTGGAGCGGTGGGTTATCGACATCAAACAGCTTGTAGCTGAAGGTGTCGTGGAATTTCTTCAATTCCTCGTCTTCGACGTTCAGCAGCCAGTCATCGTTGCGGTACAGGTGGATTTTCAGCGCCGGATCCTGTTTCGCCAGAGCGATGATGTCGCTGGCCACGTCTTCGGCCACGTCTTGTTTGAAGATAACCTCACCCTGGCAGTTGTGCACCCGGGCGCCGTTGGAGGTGATCATGTATGCCGGAATGCCCAGCTGCTCACGCATCCCGGCAACATCGATGTGGTGGCGGCCGGTGGCAAAGATGAAATCCTTCCCGAGCTGGTGCAGCTGGTTCAGGGTGGCTTTGGTAAATGGCGCAATCTTGTGATCCGGGGTCAGCAGGGTGCCGTCGAGATCAGAAGCAATAATCTTGTACATGAAACCTCTCGTGGTCAAAACCGCGGGCCAAAACCTCAGGTTTTGGGGAAACTGGTTGGATTTTAAACCAGTTCGCCCCAGAGAAAAGAGGTTAATTTATGCCGGGGAGATTTCCGCTTTCCGAAAATGGCTGATCGCAGCGGCCAGCACCGGCTGGCGGTACTTGTCAGATTCAAACAACAGCTCATGGCGGGCACCGTGGATCACTTTCAGTTCGCAGTCCCGGCTGGCACGGTGCATGGCCTCGCAAAAGCGGCCGTGGGCACGGTTATCAATGATGGTGTCATCGCTGGCCTGCAGCAGCAGAACCGGGGCGGTGATATTGCCGGCCTCGAACATGCAGCGTTTGGCTGCTGCCATCCCCTGCCAGACCCAGCGCGCACTCGGCCCGCCCAGGCGCAGTTCCTGCCTGTGTTCATAAAGGTCCCGGAACCATTGGTAACGTACTTCACTCTGGCACAGCGCGTTATCAGCAAAAGGTTTCGGATAGTAAGGCAGCTGTCCCGGCGCGTAGTCCGGCTGGCGTTTGATGTGCTCGACCATACGCGCCAGCGGTGAGGCGATCGGGCGCATCCAGTTTTTGAGGTGAATGCCGTGCATCGGCGCGCTCAGCACCGCGCTATCGACCACGTCGGGGTGCCGGGCAAGATACAGGCTGGCAATGGTGCCGCCCATGGAATGGGCCAGCATGAAATGTTGCTGATAGCCACGCGGCAGGATGACCTGCTGGATGAAGGTGTCGAGATCGGCGACATAGTCGTCAAAGTGTTCGACGTGACCCAGTTGGGTGTCTTCCGTCAGGCGATCGGACACGCCCTGGCCTCGGTGATCGAGGGCAAACACATCGTAGCCCTGACGGACCAGATCGTAGAACACTTCCTGATATTTCCAGTAGCTTTCTACCCGGCCGTTGACCACGATGATCGCTTTGTCGGCGTTGTGCCCGGTCAGGGCGGCCCAGCCGATATTCAGCTCGGCAGCACCCTGAAACATGCCTTCCTGGCGTTGCTGCCACAACTCGGCAACAGGTCCGGCCATCGTGGCCGCAAAATGGGATTCCTGGGAAAAATCGAAATACAACGGTGGCTTGCTTGTCATGTGCCTTCTCGTTTGTCCGCAATTGACTCCAGTATAACGGATTGTCCGACCAGCCTGTACTTGGTATCAGTTGCTTCCTGCCCGCATCACCTGTTAATTTGTAGTACTTTTCATCCATTCCTGCGCGGCGGCCGCTAAGGCCGGAGTGCCCATATTTGTCAGGAGTCTTAACGTGAGTGTCGATATCTGGTTGGCCTACCTCGCAACGGCCATAGTGTTCAGTCTGGCCCCGGGTTCCGGGACGGTCAATTCGATCAGCAACGGGATGGTGTACGGCTGGCGTAAGTCACTGGCCTCGATCCTGGGCCTGCAAATCGGACTCAGCGTGCATATTGCTCTGGTTGGAGTGGGTCTCGGGGCGTTGCTGGCACAGTCGGCGACCGCGTTCACGGCGATTAAATGGGTCGGTGCGGCGTACCTGGTCTGGCTCGGTATTCAGAAGTGGCGGGATCGTAGTTCCATGGCGGTCACTACCGGCCATGAGCATGTGACCAGTGGGCAACTGTGCCGACAGGCGATTTTGGTGAACCTGACCAACCCGAAAACCGTGGTGTTTCTGGTGGCGTTGTTCCCGCAGTTTCTGGTGCCGACTGAGCCACAGGGACCGCAGTTGCTGGTGCTGGGCATAACCACGGTGCTGGTGGATATGGTGGTGATGCTGACATATGTCACCCTGGCCTCGCGCCTGGCTGGTTACATTCGTTCTGACCGGGTGATGGCAACCCTGAACCGGGTGTTCGGCTCGATGTTTATCGGCTGCGGTGCTCTGCTGGCCACCGCCAAAGCTTGAGCAAGGCACGGGTAATAGGGGACTGACTTGAGAGCCGGGGATGGTGGTATACTCCACGGCTTTGTCGATCCAGAGCGTCGGAGGCACGCCCCGCTACCATGTACTCTTATGTTGCCCGTCAGCCTATCTTTAACCGCCAGCAGAAAACGGCTGGCTATGAGCTGTTGTTTCGCGACGGGGAAAGCAATGCATTTCCCGATATTGAAGAGAACAACGCGACCTGCCGCCTGCTGGTGGAAAACTTTCTGTCCGGTCATTCCAGCCTGGCCGCACTGGGCCAGCGTTGTTTTATCAATTTTCCGCAAAAGAGCCTGCTGCGCCTGCAGCCGTTGATGCTGCCGAAAAAGCAGGTGGTGATTGAGGTACTGGAAAGCTGCGAGCCGAATGATCAACTGCTGGAGGCTATTCGCCAGCTCAGCCAACAGGGCTACCTGATCGCCTTGGATGATTTTGACCTGGATCCCCGCTGGCAGCGCTTTTTTCCGTATGTGCATATTCTCAAACTCGATCTGATGAAAATCGGGGTCGAGGCGGCCTGCGCGTACCTTGCCGACCATCGTCACCACAAGCTGATGTTCCTGGCGGAAAAAGTCGAAACCCATGAAGAGTTCATGCAGACCTATGAAGCCGGTTTCCATTTCTTTCAGGGCTACTATTTCAGTCGGCCGGAGCTGGTGAAACAGCGCCTGATCAAACCTGAGCGAATGGTGACCCTGCGGCTGTTGCAGGAAGTGTGTCGCCCGCAGATTGATGTCGATCGGGTGGAGCAGATTGTCGCCTCGGATGTGTCCCTGTCTTATTTGCTGCTGCGCTTTGTCAACACTGCCGAGCGACGTACCACCGTGCCGATCAATGGGTTTCGGCAGGCGTTGATCTATCTGGGCGAAGAGCGACTTAAGGTGTTTGTGAGCGTGGTGGCGACCGCGCGGGCTGCCCGGCACAAACCCAGTGAGTTGTATGCGTTATCGCTGCAACGGGCGAAGATGTGTGAGCTGCTGGCCGCCGAGGGTGAGGGGCCGATTGATAGCCGGATCGCCTTTATGACCGGGCTGCTTTCCCTGCTGGACGGGCTGCTGGATCAGCCGCTGGCAACACTGCTGCAACAGTTACCGCTGGAAGCTGCGGTGACAACCGCGTTGCTGGCACGACAGGGGAAGTTGGGGATATTGCTGGAACTGGTCACGGCGTATGAGCGTGCCGACTGGGACAGCGTCCGGCATGCCAGCCAGACTCTGGCTCTGAGTGCCGAGCGGATCGGGGACAGTTATCAGCAGGCGGTGAGCTGGGCGGAAAGTTATCTCGCGGCTCTGCCGGGCTAAGTGTTTGCCGCCACTGTCGCCGAGCGAGGGCAGATAAAGTCATGGTGCTAAACAGCAATAAGCCGGGCAATGCCCGGCTTATTTCATCATGGTGTATCAGTCGCTACCCAGTAGCGGCCTGTTAGCCACCGATGTTGTAGTAGGTGGCAGCACCCGGGCCTACCGGGATACCCAGAATGAATACCCACACGTAGAACATCAGGCTCCAACCCACGATGAATACCATCGAGTATGGCAGCATGGTCGCGATCAGCGTACCCAGACCCAGATTCTTCTGGTAACGGGTCGCGACGGCCAGGATCATCCCGAAGTAGCTCATCATCGGTGTGATGATGTTCGTCACTGAGTCACCGATACGGTATGCCGCCTGAATGGTTTCCGGCGCGTAGCCAACCAGCATCAGCATCGGGACAAAAATCGGCGCTGTTACCGCCCACTGTGCAGACGCTGAACCAATCATCAGGTTGATAAAGCCACACATCAGGATGAAGGCGAAGAACAGCATCGGGCCTGTCAGACCGATTGATTGCAGCATATCTGCACCGGCAACCGCAAACACCTGGCCGAAGTTCGTCCACTTAAAGAAGGCAACGAACTGCGCGGCAAAGAACACCAGCACAATGTACATGCCCATGGTGGACATCGACTTGGACATTGCATTGATCACATCGCGGTCACTGTTCATGGTGCCCACGACTTTACCGTACACGAAACCCGGAATGGCGAAGAACACGAAGATAAACGCCACAATACCTTTCAGGAACGGTGAACCTGAAATCAGACCGGTTTCCGGGTTACGCAGGATACCGTCTGCCGGCACGATGGTCAGAGCCAGCAGCGCAGATACTACCAGGGCAGCCAGACCCGCGGCTTTCAGAGCTTTCTTCTCCAGCGCGGTCAGTTTACCCATTTTGTCCTGGTCCAGATCATCACTGGCGTCTTCCGGGTTGTATTTGCCCAGCTTCGGCTCAACGATTTTCTCTGTCACGAACGCACCCATGATAGTGATGGCGAACGTTGACGCGAACATGAAGTACCAGTTCACCTCAGGACCGACCGTGTAGGTCGGGTCGATCATTTGTGCTGCGGTTTCAGTAATGCCTGACAGCAGCGGGTCAACGGTACCCAGCAGCAGGTTGGCACTGTAACCACCTGACACACCGGCAAAAGCCGCCGCCAGACCAGCCAGCGGATGACGGCCCAGAGAATGGAACAGCATGGCTGCCAGTGGAATCAGTACCACATAGCCCAGCTCAGACGCGGTATTGGAAATAATACCAGCGAAGACCACCACCAGTGTCACCATGCGGCGTGATGCACCCATCACCAGGCCACGCATTGCGGCAGACAGCAGACCGGAATATTCAGCAATCGCGACACCCAGCATCGCAACCAGCACGGTGCCCAGCGGGGCAAAGCCGGTAAAGTTAGCGACCAGGTTGGCGACGATTTTCTGCAGGCCTTCAGCGTTAAGCAGGCTCACGACATGAATGACGCCATCCGCGGCACGTCCTGGCGCCCCTTCCGGGCGAGGATCGGCAACCGACATTTCAAAATAACCGGCGATACCGGAAGCAACCAGAATTGCGACACAAAATAGAGCGAAAAGGGTAATAGGGTGTGGCAACAGGTTACCCAGCCACTCGACGGTGTCGAGGAAACGAGTAAACCACGTTTTTTTAGGTTTTTGCATTTGATGTGAAGCAGACGTGTGCATCACTACCTCCATTTATCATTGAACCCATCAATGGGTATACCTCTCTCACGGGTCGGGGAGGTTACGCTATTGTTAATGCAACAAACAAGAAATAATTGTGTCCAAATGTGTCAGTTGCTGTTTTTTTGTCTATATAAAGTTAAATTTTTGATATTTTATCCTTATTTTATAAATTCAGTTTGCCTTCGCAATGTCCAGCCCCTATGAATTCAGTTGTTTATTGGCCGGATGTTAACCTTTTTCAAGTCCCTAACATTTCAGTGCCTTAGAGACAGTGGTACTTTATGGGTGTGTCATAGTTCACATCTTTCAACATTTTTTCATACTGAACAGTTTTCATTTAACGCCCTGCTAACATATTTCCGGCTGTTTTCCCGGCAAGATAGAGAGCAAAGGCACATCGGTAGGAAAAAACCACGTGGTCGGCGGCAGGAATTTGCGCTCAGGTGCTGGGATATCGACAGCGGTGATTGACTGGGGTGTGACTGCTATAGTCAAAACACATGGCCGCAATAACTGGTCGTGACCATTGCGGTGACGAGGAGGAGTGGGTGAGGGAAAAAATTCGGTTTTTTGATGTATTGCGCTGCGTTGCCGCACTCGCCGTGGTGGCGATTCATGTTCTGGGGCCTTATCGCGAGCAACTGGGAGAGATTGCCGACAGCGCGTGGATGACCGCCATCACCGTCAACAGTTTCAGTCGCTGGGCTGTGCCCGTCTTTATTATGATTACTGGCGCGCTGATGCTCAGTGATACCCGACCATTTGAGCTCTCTTATTATGTGCGGCGACGGCTGGGCAAGGTCCTGCTGCCGTTTCTGGTCTGGTCGGTCTTTTACGCGCTATTGTCTGGGCTGACGTTCGATGGGTATGACAGTGTTGTTGCATGGGATACCCTCAAAGCGCTGCCGGTTCATGAAACTTACTACCATCTGGGCTTCTTCTATTACTTTATTCCGCTGTATTTTGTGGTGCCCTTTTTCCGCTACCTGGTCCAGCATAATGACCGCCTGGCCGTGATTGCGATGACCAGTCTGTGGCTGGGTATTACTGCGTTGTTTTTGTTTAAGATTGACGGGCCGTGGAGCCAGGAGCTGGTGCTTTACAGCGGGTATTTGCTGCTGGGGTACTGCCTGTTTCAGTACCGTTGGCCGCCGGTAGGATGGTTAGTGGTGCTGGGGTGCGTTGCTCTGGTGCTCACGGCTTACATGGTGATCAGCCACAGTTTTGCCAATGGGGAATATACGGTGGGGCGTTGGCTGTCGTATAAAACCCTCAACACGGCGTTGATTGCTGCCATGGTGTTTGCCTTGGGACGGCTGGTTGCGGAGCGGATGAGTGAAGGCTGGCTGGATCGGATAGCGTTTATGAGCCGGTACAGTCTCGGTATCTATTTGTTGCATCCGATCTTTCTGTGGCCGGTCAGGGCGTATGACTGGTACTTTTTCCCGCCGGTGATCATGATTCCCCTGCTGACACTGATCATCACTGCACTGGCGCTGGCGGCGAGCTGGTTGCTGGCCCGCAGTCCGAAAACGGCCTGGCTGGTCCCTTAGGGGACAGCCAGGGCAGGGCATCCCATCATGGCATGGCGGTAAAAACCGAATCAGGGACTCAGTCGCGCTGTAACGTAAAATGCAGAAAAGTCAGCCCTTTATAGGTCATGGTACCGCGGTCTCCGGGATTGAGGGCATGATAGTAATGCACGCCAACCATGAATTCCCGCTTGGGGCCGCCTTGGGTCGGCTGAACGTAAATCCAGTATTCTTCCTGCTCGTCTCCGGGCTGGGCACCAATGATCGGCACACTCTGCTTATCCAGTACGGTGACTTCAATGCTGCGCTCCGGGGCGTGGGCGCCGAGCGTATGGCGGCGGTACGACAAAATGAAATAGCCGACGGCGATGATCAGCAGGGCAATTAGGCCCACAATGACCGAAACAGGCATCCAGAATCTCCATGATAGCGGTGGGATATCCTGCATTATTCCCGATGTTGTCGTAGGCGAGTATGGCATGGCGGGCAAAGCGTGATCCGCGCCGAAATGTTCATGGCATCAGGCTGTTGGGGAAGGTGTTTGGAAACCTGTGATCCCAAGCTCGCGGGGGAAGAAAACGCGCCCGCCAGGCTTTGTTTTACCGCCAACTCGCGGTAAGTTAAAGCCAGACAGTAAGAGGAAGTGTCTCATATGGCAAATATAGAGTTAGTAGTGACGCGCTCACGGCGAATCGAGCGGTTGCTGCGTGAGCATTATCATGCGGAAGGGAAAGGGCTGCATCAGCTGATTAACAGCTGTGAAGAACGCTTGCCGCATGAAATTGTGCCCAAGCTGCGCTTTATTGCCTCGGTTCGCAATAAGACCGTACATGAAGATGGTTATCAGCTGGATGATAAAAAAGGATTTATCGCGGCGTGCAAGGCGTGTGAAAAAGAGTTGACGCCTCGCAGCGGGCGCTTTGTCTGGAGCGTTGCAGTGTTACTGGTGTTAGGGGTGACGGCGCTGGCGTTGTGGTTCTATTCATTGCATTGGCATCATATTGATTTGACGCCGTGATGGTTGATGATCGGCTTGCGTGATGAGGCAAGCTTGTACAGCGACAGAGCAAGGCTCTGCCTCCGGTTCAAATAAAAAAAGGTGCCTTCAGGCACCTTTTTTTATGAAAATTTTCTGCTTAATAAATCACAGGCAGCGTCATTAAACCGACAACCACTGCGATCATCATAAGGCCTTGTTTTTGAGAAGAGGTGAACATGGTAAGGCTCCTTTTTGCTGCTAAGTGAATTTGTATGACTTAGATTAACATCCATTTTATCGATTTCACAAGTGAAATTGTCATATTGTTGTCATAAAAATAATTTATGTAGCCAGGCTTTGGTCTTTATTTGCTAACAAAACGGTGTGTTTTAAGGTGTTTAAAAAACAAACCAAGTGAGGGTGGTGTTTTTAAACTAATATAAGCAATTGATTTTAATTGGGTTGTTGTTTGTTTTTTACCGTATGCTGACAGGTTGAATGGGCTTTTTATTAAAAACGTCAGGATATGGCAGCTAGGTTTGTCAGGGCTGGGTTAGCGATCTTAATTTTAAGCTTTGTGAGAAAAGTTGAAGCTGGAAAGGCAGACGCTGCATGTATTCTCGCATCTTTGCCAGTAAATTATGCTGGCTAATGGCAACAGGGGAGAGTTTGTCAGGTTAACGTTAGCTGAGCGTGCCTGAGAGACTTTTCTTTGGAGGTTTTTTCTTAACAATATGAAAATAATAGGAATTATATTTGATTTTGATGTGTATGGACACTGTTCAAAAGTCCATTTCTCGGTGATGAAAAATCGTTAACACGTCGCGAATTGTTGCAAACAACAGGCAAACGTTTGCTAATTCAGCTTGTTATCAAATGGCAAGAAAATGAAAAAAGATGTCCAGTAAGAAGTGTGATAAATATGATTCGGAGCTAGTTATTGACCCTCGCCGCTAGACAATCCCCTTTCAGCTCCTAAACTGTGCCATGCCGTTGACAGGCCCGATGATTTAAAAACATACAACTATAATGACGGTGACTTTATGTGGGTGTGGTTAGCCATTGCTCTTTCAGCGCTTGCGCACATTACTGCTTCATATTACGGCCCTCGCTGGCAGTTTTATTTGTTTAAGCCCTTCACTATTTGCTTGCTTGGCGTTGTAGCCTGGCAATCCGGCGACGGCAGTTTCTACCATGGTGCGATCATGGCCGGACTGATGCTGTCGCTGGTCGGGGATATCTTCCTGATGTTGCCCAAAGATCGCTTTGTGCCCGGTTTGCTCAGTTTTCTTCTGGCGCACTGTGTTTACGCGGCTGGCTTCTGGAGCCAGCTCGATGGCGGTATGGTGTGGTGGTTGCCCGCGATGCTAGCGGCTGCGGGTGTGATCGTGTTTCTGCTTTTACTGCCATCACTGGGTACCTTGATTGTGCCGGTTGCCGTCTATATCGCGGTGATTGTGATGATGAGCTGGGCGGCCGGGGAATACTGGCTGACAACGCGCAGTTTGCCGGCGATGCTGGCTTTGCTGGGGGCGTTGATCTTCATCTTTTCCGACATCTGCCTGGCCATCAACCGTTTTCGCGGCGAGTTCCGTTCGGCGACAACCATGGTGATGACCAGCTATTTTCTGGCGCAGTCGCTGTTTGTCGCGACCTTGATGGTCTGATCCTGCCTTCTCATCATCTATCCTCTTCTTAGCATCCTTTTCTTAGCAGCCTTGCCCGCTGGATGAGTTCATTCGGTGGGCAGGGCTGGTTGAATCAACGCGTCAGCTTGACCGGTCTGCTCTCGGTAGAGAGGAGGAAACGATGGACGACATCTGGTGTGAAGTGTACCGCGCGGCCAATGTCCTGGAGGCTCACAGCCTGAAAGGGATGCTGGAAAGTTCGCGTATTCCGGTCCGGTTGCAGGGCGAAAGCCTGAGCGCCGCGGCCGGAGAGCTGCCGGCCGATGTGCTGGAAGTGGGCATTTGGGTGCCGCAGTCATGCCTGATCCCGGCTGCCCGTTTATTGTCTGCCTACGAACAGGCCGAGCAGCCCGGTTGGTGCTGCCCCAGGTGCGGCGAGCAAAACGGGGCTCAGTTCGAACTCTGCTGGCAGTGCGGGCACGACAGAGATGCCTGAGACGGATAAATCAAAAACATTCATTTAAAATGCAATTAATTGTTGTGGGTCAAACAGCCCTTGCTCACCCGGTTTTACAATCAGGCCAGTTCTTACTTTCGGGAGAGTTCCATGACCACCATTCATGCCCATGAAGTCCTGCATCTGTTGCTGGATACCGAGACACCTTACACCGAGGAAACCCTGGCTCAGACCGTGCGGAACAAATACGGTGCTGACGTGCGCTTTTACACCTGTAGCCAGCAGGATCTGACGCTGGATGCCTTACTGGCATTCTTGCTGGAACGCCGTAAGGTTCTGCGTGACGGGGAGTTTTTGACGGCCAACCGCGAGCGCATGTGCAATCACTGATCAGATAATTTTGTGAGTGAGGTGGCAAATTTATCGCCACCTTATTGTTCGTTTGTTATACTCTCCGTCCATCGTTCAGCTTTCTGGCTGATCGTTCTGCGTTCTCTTTATTTCTTTCATTAAACACGCTGTCTGAGGTCTGCTCTGTGGAAATTATTTCTGCGGCGGTGATGCTGTTTCTGATCATGGATCCGCTCGGTAACTTGCCGGTGATGTTGTCGATTTTGCGACACATCGACCCGAAAAGACGACGCTTCATCCTGATCCGTGAATTGCTAATTGCTCTGTTTATTTTGCTGCTGTTCCTGTTCGGGGGACAGAAGATGCTGAACTTTCTTCACGTCTCTACCGAGACGGTCAGTATCTCTGGCGGGATAATTCTGTTTTTGATCGCGATTCGGATGATCTTCCCGCAACCGGGTGGGGTCACCGGGCTGGCGGCGGGCGAAGAGCCGTTTATTGTGCCGATGGCAATTCCGATGATTGCCGGACCGTCGGTACTGGCGTCGCTGCTGTTGCTGTCGAACCAGGAGCCGGGCCGAACCTTTGACTGGGTCATTGCCGTATTACTGGCCTGGGGAGCCTCGTTTATCATTCTGATGTTCTACGAGGTGTTCAACCGGGTGCTGGGCGAGCGGGGGCTAAAAGCGGTCGAGCGCCTGATGGGCTTACTGCTGATTATGATTTCGACCCAGATGTTCCTGAACGGGATCCGCGAGTTTTTCACACTGTAAGCTCGTCTGAGCCGCGTACCGGACGGACAAAAAAAGCGAGGCGGCGGCCTCGCTTTTTTTATGCTTTTCGCCGTGTCAGATCACACGGAGTCCGCGCGTGCATGGTCACGAGGCGCTGACAAGTGGTAATCACATCATGTGCTTGCGGCGGATATCCAGCAGCGCAAAGATACCGAAGATGAGGATCGACCATTTTTCCCAGCGCGACATCGAGATTTTATCGCCGAACGCCCCGAGGAAAATCAGCATCTGCAGGCCATGCATCATCAGCAGGAAGCCAGTCATAATATAGAGGGCCATCGCGGCCACACCCGGGAACGGGTAAAAAATGTTCACCAGCAAAACCAGCCAGACGAAACCAATGGCAGCCTTTGCCAGTAAAATCAGTGCTTTCATGCTTCCTCTCTCACAAATAAACGGTAACAGACCTGACCGGCCGTTTTTTCTCGGTGCAGATGCCAGTTTGTCGGGGTCGGCAGTTCACCCAGCTCTTTTTCTGCTTCAATATAAATCATGGCGTGGGGAGCCAGCCATTGTTGTTGCTCGAGCAGCGAAATGACGTCGCTCAGGAGATCTTTGCGAAATGGCGGGTCGATAAAGACCACATCGTACGGCGTTCCCGGCTGCTTGAGGTGGGTCAGGCTGTCGGTCTGCACCACTTTGGCATTGTCGGCGCCCAGTGACTGGCGGTTTTTCTCCAGTTGTTCGGCGGCTTTTTTATCCAGCTCCAGCATGGTGACCAGTTCGGCCCCGCGGGACAGGGCCTCGAAACTCAGGCTGCCGCTGCCGGTGAACAGATCCAGACAGCGGGCATCCGGGATATCCGGTGCCAGCCAGTTAAACACCGTTTCTTTGACACGATCGGTCGTCGGGCGCAGCCCCTCAACATTATGCACGGGGAGTTTCCGGCCACGCCAGCGTCCGCTGATGATCCGCACGAAGCCATCGCGGCGGGAAGTGGGCGACTTTTGCCCTGATTGTTGTCTGCGTCTCGTCATAGATTTCTTCGACCGTTGAGAAAATGTTAGTATACCCAAACCCTTTCGCTGTGTGCGCGCAAACGAGCGCCCGCGAACAGGGACAGGGTGAATCAGACCCTGATACGTAGGCCGCAAATTGTACCAATCAAGCGCTAGGATTTGCCAATGGCAGAAAAGAAGAAACGCGGATTATTTTCGTGGCTGGGTTTTGGCTCTGAAGAGCAGACCGAGCAAACAGCACAGCAACAGGAACACCCGTCACACGACGAGGCAGCAAAACAGGCACCTGAAGATTCAGTCGAAGCGAAGATTGTCGCTGAACCTGAGAGCGGGACAACAAACGCGGACGCTGACAACGCGGTAGCGCACGACCATCCGGCCGAGCCGGACGCTGAAGCGGAGAAGCCACGGGAAGCCGCGGCGGCTGAGGTCGTTGCCGAACAACCGAAGCCGGAGCCGGAAATCGAAGCGGTCGCTGAGCCAGAGGCGGCAGAGTACGCCCCGAAAGCCAGCCCCGATGCCAACGCAGCGCTTGCCGCAGAAGCCGACACCACGGTCGAGGCTGAGTTGCAGGGCGAGCCAGTTGCTGAGACGGCTGCTGAGCCGGCTCCAGTGGTACTGGAACAGGAGAAGCCAAAGAGTGAAGGCTTTTTTGCCCGCCTGATGCGCGGCCTGAAGAAAACCAAAACCAATTTCGGTTCGGGGTTCTTTGGCCTGTTCAGTGGTAAAAAGATTGATGACGACCTGTTTGAAGAGCTCGAAGAGCAGCTGTTGGTCGCGGATGTCGGCATGGACACCACGCTCAAAATTATCGAAAACCTGACCGACAAAGCTGATCGCAAAGATCTGAAAGACGGTGAGGCGCTGTACGGCCTGCTGAAAGAAGAGCTGGCCGACATGCTGACCAAGGTTGAGCAGCCGCTGGTGATTGATACCACCAAAAAGCCGTATGTCATCTTGATGGTCGGCGTGAACGGGGTCGGTAAAACCACGACCATCGGTAAACTGGCCAAGCAGTTCCAGAGCCAGGGCAAGTCAGTGATGCTGGCGGCGGGCGATACGTTCCGTGCCGCGGCAGTGGAGCAGCTGCAGGTTTGGGGTGAGCGAAACAATGTGCCGGTGGTGGCCCAGCATACCGGGGCTGACAGTGCCTCAGTCATCTATGACGCCATCGAATCGGCCCGCGCCAAGCAGGTGGATGTGGTGATTGCCGACACGGCAGGCCGTCTGCAGAACAAAGGCAACCTGATGGAAGAGCTGCGCAAGATTGTCCGGGTGATGAAGAAAGTCGATCCGCACGCGCCGCACGAAATCATGCTGACCGTGGATGCCGGTACCGGCCAGAATGCGATCAGTCAGGCGAAGCTGTTCAGTGAAGTGGCACCGGTCACCGGGATTACCCTGACCAAGCTGGACGGAACTGCCAAGGGCGGGGTGATTTTCGCCATTGCCGACCAGTTCAATATTCCAATCCGCTACATTGGTATCGGGGAAGGGATTGAGGATCTGCGTCCGTTTGCCGCAGACGAATTTATTGAAGCGCTATTTAGTGACGAGGAATAAATTGTGATCCGGTTTCAGCAGGTAAGTAAAGCTTATCGGGGCGGACGTCAGGCCCTGCAAAAGGTCGATTTTCATCTACAGCCCGCAGAGATGGCGTTTTTGACCGGGCATTCCGGTGCAGGTAAGAGTACCCTGCTGAAACTGATTTGCGCCATTGAACGGCCGAGTGATGGCAAAATTATGTTTAACGGGCACGACATTACGCGGCTCGATAACAAGCAAATCCCGTTTTTGCGCCGCAATATCGGGATCATTTTCCAGGATCACAAACTGCTGATGGACCGCAGTATTTACGACAATGTCGCGATGCCGCTGCGGGTAGAGGAGGTCAGTGAAAATGATATCAAGCGTCGGGTTTCTGCCGCGCTGGATAAAGTCGGCTTGCTGGACAAGGCACGCTGTCTGCCGGTTCAGCTCTCCGGGGGGGAGCAACAGCGGGTGGGCATCGCCCGGGCGATTGTGAACAAACCGCTGATGCTGCTGGCCGATGAGCCAACCGGTAACCTTGATGCTGCGTTGTCACAACAAATCATGAACTTGTTTGAAGAATTCAACCGGGTCGGTGTGACGGTACTGATGGCAACCCACGATACTTCGCTGCTGTCGACCCGCAACTATCGCCGCCTGGATTTGTATCAGGGACAGCTGAGGGAGATTCCGTATGGCGCGTAATACCACCGGTTTTTTTGCTGTCCACAAGCAGCAATGTAAGCAGGCACTTACTGATATGATGCGTCGCCCGTTGGGGAACTTCCTGACCCTGGCTGTGTTGGCTTTCGCCTTGACGCTGCCAACCACGTTTTACCTGTTCGCCAAGAATCTGGTATTGGTGGGTCAGGCATGGCAAAACCCGACGCAGCTCACCCTGTATCTGTCGCCGGCCAGCAAAGGCACAGCGGCGGAAAATTTGCGGGATGAACTGGCAAAGTGGCCGGAAATCGCTTCCGTAGACTATATTTCTCCCCAGCAAGGGATGGAAGAGTTTCGCCAGCAGGCTGGCTTTGAACAGGCACTGAGTCTGCTCGATGATAACCCACTACCTGGGGTGCTGGTGGTGGAGCCGGGGGCGCAGTGGCAACAGCCAGAACAGGCGACGCAGCTGGCTTCCCGTCTGCGGTCGCAGGCCATGATCGATGAAGTGCGACTGGACAGTGACTGGTTACAGCGGCTGGTGGCTATCAAGCAGTTAGTGGTGACTCTGGCGATGGTGATCTCCGGTCTGATGTTGATGGCTGTGTTCCTGATTGTCGGCAACACGCTGCGGCTGCAGGTGCTGAACCAGCGCGATGAAGTGCAAGTCATGAAACTGGTTGGGGCGACCGACAGCTTTATTTTACGGCCGTTTCTCTATACCGGGGTCTGGTACGGAGTGATTGGCGGCGCGGTAGCGTGCCTGCTGACATTGGTGATTACCCTGCTGCTGGATTCGGCGGTCACCTCGCTCGCGGGGCTATACGACAGTCGCTTTCGTCTGGTCGGCCTGGGCTGGGATGAAAGTCTGATTCTGCTGATGCTGGCAGCGTTCCTTGGCCTGCTGGCTGCCCGCTTGTCGGCCGCGCGGCACCTGAAAGAAATTGAACCTGTCTGACATTTTTCGGTCTATAAACTGGGTTAATTGGGCTGCTGACTTGCAATAGTGATCAATTTCTGGGCATTATTGCGTGTTAAAGCTATTTCTCATTGGTAACACACGAGGTTTATTGGATGACACAAGAGATGACATCAATGGCTCTGGTTTCTGCAGATAGTCTGGAAAGTTACGTCCAGAGCGTCAACAGCTATCCAATGCTGACGGCTGAGCAGGAGCGTGAGTTAGCTGAGCGTCTTCACTTTGATGGTGACCTTAACGCCGCGAAGGCGTTAGTTATGTCGCATCTGCGTTTTGTTGTTCATATTGCGCGTGGCTACTCAGGCTATGGCCTGCCAATGGCGGATCTGGTTCAGGAAGGCAACGTCGGCCTGATGAAGGCTGTAAAACGTTTCAACCCGGAAGTGGGTGTGCGTCTGGTGTCGTTTGCCGTGCACTGGATCAAAGCGGAAATCCACGAATATGTGCTGCGTAACTGGCGTATTGTTAAAGTCGCCACCACCAAGGCGCAGCGCAAGCTGTTCTTCAACCTGCGCAAGGCGAAAAAGCGCCTGGGCTGGTTCAATAATGAAGAAGTGAACATGGTTGCTGAGCAGCTGGGGGTTGACGCCAGCGAAGTTCGTGAGATGGAATCCCGCCTTGCCGCTCAGGATGCAGCGTTTGAAATGCCAACCGAAGATGACGATCGCGATACGGCCTACAGTGCGCCGGTTTACTACCTGGAAGACAAGTCTTCAGATCTGGCTCGCAGCTTTGAAGACAACAACTGGGAAGCGCATGCGAACAATCGTCTGTCGACGGCCCTGGCGAGCCTGGATGAGCGCAGCCAGCACATTGTCCGTGCCCGTTGGCTGGATGATAACAAAGCGACTCTGCAGGAACTGGCTGAGCATTACGGCGTTTCTGCCGAGCGGATCCGCCAGCTGGAAAAAAATGCGATGCGGAAACTGAAAGAAGCCGTGGGCGAATTTGCCTGAGGATCCGCAAAAAACTATCCACAAAATGTGAGTCACAAAAACCAGCCTCAGGCTGGTTTTTTTATGCCTGAAATCTGGAAGATAGGTCACAGAAAGCTTCCAGGCAGGAATAATTTTCACAAAGTTACCCACAGCTTTTGAGCGGATCCGATCTACATATAGTGGATCCTTTTTTGCCAAAACACATTATCAACGCTATTCACAGTTTTTTCCACAGCTGGTGGTAAAGTGTACGATAGCCGGGTGGGCGAAGTGAATGGGGTATCCTCAACCCTTGTGATTGCTGGGGTGGAGCACGGCGGATGCTCCGTAATTACCCTTATTTTTTCGATGGGGTTGTGAGTAACTTGGTGAGGTACAATAGCCGCAGCCGGGTGAGGGGGATGGCGGGATCCCAAACCGGACGATCATCACACTAATTGCGTGACGCGAAGATCCTGCCATCTGATCGTCAATGATAGAGAGACAGTGAACCTTATGGATCAGTTTGAACATATTTCAGTCGAGCAGGCTTTCGAGCTTCTGAATCAGTCTGACAGCAATGCCGTTCTGGTGGATATTCGTGATCCGCAGTCTTTTGCCCTGGCCCATCCGGAGGGCGCATTTCACCTGACAAATGATACAATGGTTGAGTTTATGAACCAGGTGGATGTTGAGCAGCCGGTGATTGTGATGTGCTACCACGGGATCAGTAGCCAGGGCGCTGCTCAGTACCTGATCCACCAGGGTTTTGACTGTGTGTACAGCCTCGACGGCGGTTTTGAAGCGTGGCGTCGCCAGTCATATCCGTGTGTGCAGACTGCGTAACGGCGTCATCCGGCCGGCGTAGTATCTGCCCGCGCCGGGGCTTGAACCGGCGCGCCAACTTTGGAGAGTGAGATGCATCGCTTAGCCGGAATCAACAATCCCCGCCAGGCTCAGGCCTTTATTGATTATATGGCCTCCCGCGGTATTACCCTGCTGCTGGCCCCCGAGCCGGAAGGGCAGTTTGCCATCTGGCTGGAAGACAGCCAGCATTTGGTTGAGGCAGAGGCCGAGCTGAATCTGTTTCTGGCCAATCCTTATGATAAAAAATACCTCGGTGCCTCCTGGGATGTTGCCGAAACGCGGACCGCGCGGTTTGATTACCGCAGTCCCAGCCTGGTAAAGCTGATCAAATCTCAGGCAGGGCCCTTTACGCTGACGGTGATGGTCGCTTCTATCGGGATTTATATTCTGTGGCTGCTGGGGATGCAGGCACCGCTGTTTTCGCTGATGCATTTCCCGCTGATGCAGGGCGATGAGTGGCAGGTATGGCGCTTTTTCTCCCATGCCCTGATTCATTTTTCCATCCTGCACATTGTGTTTAACTGCCTGTGGTGGTGGATTCTCGGCGGCCAGCTGGAACTGCACAGCGGCAGCAGTAAGCTGATTCAGATTTTCCTGATTTCGGCCTTGGTTTCCGGTTTTGCCCAGTTCTGGTTTCATGGTCCGAATTTCGGCGGGCTGTCCGGGGTGGTGTATGCCCTGATGGGTTACCTGTGGTGGCTGGGCTGGCTGGCACCGGAGCGGGGATTATCGATGCCGCGCTCTTACGTCACTTTCATGCTGGTGTGGCTGGTGCTGGGCTTTGCCGATATGTTCGGCATGTCCATTGCCAATATGGCTCACCTGTTCGGCTTGTTCAGTGGCTGTGCGTTGGCCCTGTTTGATGCCAAGCTGGGGCGCTCGCACGCGCAGTAGCCCCGGATTTTTGCCCCGTCCCAACTAAGGTGAACACCGTCGGTGTTCACCTTTTTTGTTGAAAGCGCAATCAGTGTCATAAAGCGAGAAGAAAATGCTCGTTTTGGTCGGATGTCACGAAGAATAAACCCTCGTATTTGATTTCATTCACATTTTACAACCTTCATTAGAGCAATAATTTGCCTGATTTGAGCGTTATTGAGTATTTTCGCTCACCTTTGTACTCGTTTGTACCCATACCATCGCTAAAACAAGACAATAAGGATCAATTTATGTTTGGGATTTTTAAACCGGCTTTGCATCAGGCGCGATTGCCTGACGCTCAGGTCGACCCCGTATACAAACGCATGCGCTGGCAGCTGTTTGCCGGGATTTTCATTGGTTACGCCGGCTATTACCTTGTCCGCAAAAATTTCAGCCTGGCCATGCCGTACCTGATTGAAGAATATGGCTACAGCCGTGGTGACCTGGGTGTTGCTCTGGCGGCGGTATCTATTGCTTACGGTCTGTCAAAATTCCTGATGGGTAACGTTTCTGACCGTTCGAATCCGCGTTACTTCCTGGCGGCGGGTTTGACGATGTCAGCCATTGTCATGCTGTGCTTTGGCTTTATGCCTTGGGCGACCGGCAGTATCGCGGCGATGTTTATCCTGTTGTTCCTTAACGGTTGGTTCCAGGGGATGGGTTGGCCGGCCTGTGGGCGGACGATGGTGCACTGGTGGTCGCGCAAAGAGCGGGGCGAAATCGTATCGGTCTGGAACGTGGCTCACAACGTGGGTGGTGGCCTGATCGGTCCGATGTTCCTGCTGGGCCTGTGGGCGTTCAACGATGACTGGAGATCGGCGTTTTACGTACCGGCCTTTTTCGCCTTGCTGGTGGCGGCTTTCTCACTGTTGGTAATGCGTGATACGCCGCAATCATGTGGTCTGCCGGCGATCGAAGAGTACAAGAATGATTATCCGGACTCGTACGACGTTTCTCACGAAAAAGAGATGACGGCCAAAGAGATCTTCTTCAAATACGTCTTCAATAACAAACTGCTGTGGTTCATCGCAGTGGCAAACGCCTTCGTTTACCTGATCCGCTACGGCGTGCTGGACTGGGCACCGGTCTACCTCAACGAAGTGAAGCACTTCACCGTGGATAAGTCTTCTTGGGCTTACTTCCTGTATGAGTGGGCGGGTATCCCGGGTACGCTGCTGTGTGGCTGGATGTCGGATAAATTCTTCAAAGGCCGTCGTGCCCCTGCCGGTATCCTGTTCATGGCGCTGGTGACCGTTGCGGTACTGGTGTACTGGTTCAACCCGGCGGGTAACCCGGCGGTTGATATGGCAGCGCTGGTGGCAATCGGCTTCCTGATTTACGGTCCGGTTATGCTGATTGGTCTGTACGCTCTAGAACTGGCTCCGAAGAAAGCGGCAGGTACAGCAGCAGGTCTGACTGGTCTGTTCGGTTATCTGGGTGGAGCCGTCGCGGCGAACGCGATTCTGGGCTACACCGTAGACCACTTCGGCTGGGATGGCGGCTTCATCGTACTGACCGCTTCTTGTGGCCTGTCTATTTTCTTCCTGACCTTGGCGCTGATTGGCGAAAGCCGTCTGCACCGTGAGCGTCTGGCAGAGCAAAACGCGTGATTGCGATCGCCATCATTGGCATCTTGATGGCACCCTAGGTAATATGGCAAGGCTCCGCAGTCGCGGGGCCTTGTTTTTTTCCACGCTGAACAGCATAGCGCCCGACCGGAGTGAGATTCTGTTTGGTAAAAGGAGCCGCGTCAGCAGTGAAGCAAAGCAAACGTCATCAGGAAATCATCGATCTTGTGAAAAACCAGGGCTACGTCAGTACCGACGACCTGGTTGAGAGATTCAGTGTCAGCCCACAGACTATCCGTCGGGATCTGAACGAGCTGGCTGCCGAAAATAAAATCCGTCGTCACCACGGTGGCGCCACCATCCCTTCCAGTTCGGTGAACACCTCCTACAGCACACGTAAAGTGATGCAGTTGAATGAAAAAGACAATATCGCTCAGGCGATGGTCCAGCATATTCCGGACGGAGCGACCCTGTTTATTGATATCGGAACCACGCCGGAAGCGGTGGCACGGGCCTTGTTGAACCACAATGATCTGCGGGTTGTGACCAACAACCTGAACGTGGCCAGCATCCTGACCGGTAAAGATGACTTCCGGGTCATTCTGGCCGGCGGTGAAGTCCGTAACCGCGATGGCGGGATTGTCGGCGAAGCCACACTGGATTTCATTTCCCAGTTCCGTCTTGATTTCGGCATCCTGGGGATCAGCGGCATCGACTTTGACGGTTCGCTGCTTGATTTTGATTACCACGAAGTGCGCGTTAAGCAGGCGATCATTGAGAACAGCCGCTGCGTCATGCTGGGGGCGGACCACACGAAATTTGGCCGCAACGCCATGGTTAACCTGGGCGATATCAGTCAGGTTGATATGCTGTTTACCGATCAGCCGCCACCGGCAGATCTGGCGAAACGGTTAGAAGAGCATGAAATTCATGTCGAAGTCGTGAGCTGATTTTTTCGCTGACTGCGCAAAGGAAAACGGGCTGCCCATTGGCAGCCCGTTTTTTTTCGTAAAAATGCCGTCATGATCATGAATCTGTCATTTATCGAAAACAACAATGATGATCTCGGTCAAACGATCCGCTATTATGTTCGTTATCGAACATTAACGCGCGAATTTGAACTTTTCAGTATTCGGATTGCTCTCCCTAGAGGTGGTGACATGGCAGCAACAACAGAAGTAATGGACCTGATCGTCGTGGGTGGCGGCATTAACGGGGCCGGTATCGCCGCAGATGCGGCAGGACGTGGCCTGAATGTCGGGTTGTATGAAGCGCAGGATTTTGCGTCGGCAACCTCGTCTGCCAGTTCAAAGCTGATCCACGGCGGCCTGCGCTACCTGGAGCATTACGAGTTTCGTCTGGTCGGCGAAGCACTGGCCGAGCGTGAAGTGCTGCTGCGAAAAATTCCGCACATTGCCCGTCCGATGCGCTTTCGCCTGCCACACCGCCCGCATCTGCGCCCGGCGTGGATGATTCGTGCCGGCCTGTTTCTGTATGACCATCTGGGCAAACGTACCACGCTGCCGGCCAGCTGCGGCCTGAAGTTCGGTGCCGAATCTGTTCTGGTACCGGAAATTACTAAAGGCTTTGAGTATTCTGACTGCTGGGTGGACGATGCGCGTCTGGTAATCCTCAATGCGATGGAAGTGGCTGAGCGCGGCGGGGAAGTCCGTAACCGCTGTAAAGTCGAAAAAGCCGTGCGTGAAGACAATATCTGGCGGGTGACCATTCGTGATCAGGTGAGTGGCGATACGTTCGAACGTTGTGCCCGCGCCTTGGTAAACGCTGCAGGCCCTTGGGTGAAAACCTTCTATGATCAGAGCCTGGAAGCGCGTTCACCACGTAATATCCGCCTGATTAAGGGATCGCACATTGTGGTTCCGCGCGTGCATCAGCAGGAGCAGGCTTACATCCTGCAAAACGAAGATAACCGGATTGTGTTTGTGATCCCTTATCTGGACCGTTTCTCTATCATCGGCACCACCGATGTAGAGTACAACGGCGATCCGCGAGAGGTGGCCATTGATGACAACGAAATCGGCTATCTGCTGAACGTGTATAACAACCACTTCAAACACAAGCTGAATCGTGACGACGTGGTCTGGACCTACAGCGGCGTCCGTCCGTTGTGTGATGATGAATCTGACTCTCCGCAGGCGATCACCCGCGACTATACGCTGGAGTTGGAGCAAGAAGGGAACGAAGCGCCGCTGCTGTCTATTTTCGGTGGCAAGCTGACGACGTACCGTAAGCTGGCAGAGTCGGCGATGGTGAAACTGGCACCGTTCTTCCCGCAAATGGGTCAGCCCTGGACGGCATCAGCCTGCCTGCCGGGTGGCGAAGCCGGGTTTGACGGCGTGGCACGGGCTCAGGCTCTGCGTCAGCAGTACCCATGGTTGTCGGCACTGGCGGCAACCCGTCTGGTGACCAATTATGGTACCCGCGTGGTTCATATCTTTGAGGGCGTAAGCAGCGAAGCCGAGATGGGACAGCATTTTGGTGAAGGATTCTACGCCCGTGAGCTGGACTACCTGATGCGCAGTGAATTCGTCCAGCACGCTGAAGATGCCCTGTGGCGACGCAGCAAGCTGGGCCTGTACCTCAGCAGCGAGCAGCAACAGGCTGTGGCGGATTACATCGCCAGCCATGCGGCAGCCAAAGCGGCCTAACCGCGGTTGATATCAGGACGGATGGGCTCAGAGCCAGATTCGTCCCCGAGTAAAAAAGGCGCCTCAGGCGCCTTTTTGTTTGTCGTCATTGGTCTTTGAATCAGCGATCAGCTGCCGATTCCACTGGCCGACATTACTGGTACAGGTACTTGGTAAACAGTAGTTCCGTCAACAGTTTCTTGTTGGTTTCCATGATCAGCAGCTCATTGACGCGGTTCAGGCATGCTTGGCGAATTGCCTCTCGTCCGGCCAGCGATTTGATTTTGGCCTCCGGCTGCTGGCCGATAATGCTGATAATGGCATCGCGAATCAGCGGGGCGTGATGCTCCACTTCTTTAATATTGGCCGGATCGGCCACCATCAAATCCACCTGCAAGCGCAGATAGCCAATCTTTTTTCCCTGGGTGACGTAATTGGTCGTAATGTCCGGTTCCAGGGTGTAATAGGAATATTGCGGGGTAATCTCAGCCGCTTCCTCAGCGAAGGCCGAGGGCATAAACAGCGGGGAAGTCAGCAGGAGCAGGCATCCGGCGCAAAGGGTTTTTAGTTTTGATGACATGGCGTTATCGCTATTTTCAGGCGTTGGTTTGGGATCTTTCGATCGTAACGATATTCGTACCGGTTACAGCTTGCTACAATAGTGTTTCTTCATGGTAATCAATTAACCTGGAACTACCAAGCCCCGCACGGGAAGATTGGCTGGTTTTTATTGGAAAAATGTCGCAATTCAAGCAGTTGTATAAACCCTTACTGGCCAGCGCCCGGTGGCTGGCACCGGCAGACGCCAACATTGAGGGCACTGAGTTTGGGCATTGGCTGCTGGAGCCGGACTCATTGTCGCGGCGTTTCGAGCGCCATTGTGAGCAGTTTACGGTGTCGCTGGTGGAGCAGGCACCGATCGGTCGTGAACAGTTAACCCCCGACGAGTGTGCGCTGGTTGGCGATAAGGCTTGCCTGGTACGTAAGGTTGTCCTTAAAGGGGACGGTGTTCCGTGGGTGTTTGCCCGTACCTTGATCCCGGAATCCACTTTGACCGGGCAAGAGCAAGATTTAGCGCAGTTGGGTGAAATGCCACTCGGTTTTCGGGTGTTCACCGATCAAAGCGCCCGCAGAGATGCCCTGGAAGTGGCAAATGTGGGGACGGAGGCTGAGCCTATCTGGGCTCGTCGTTCTCGACTCTGGATCAACGATAAACCGCTATTGGTCGCGGAGCTGTTTTTGCAGGAAGCACCGATTTATAAGGAGACCGTACCGTGGAAATGACCAAAGCCAGAGCCTATTGGCAGTTGGCGCGTTTTGACCGTCCGATTGGTAGCCTATTGCTGCTGTGGCCGACGCTCTGGGCCCTGTTTCTGGCCGCTGACGGCATGCCGAATTTGCATGTGACGCTGGTGTTTGTGCTGGGCGTGATTTTTATGCGCGCGGCCGGTTGTGTCATTAACGATTATGCCGATCGTAATTTTGATGGTCATGTCAAACGCACGGCGCAACGCCCGTTGCCGTCCGGCGCGCTGTCGGAGCGCGAGGCGCTGGGGCTGTTTGGTCTGCTGGTGCTGGTTTCTTTTCTGCTGGTGCTGACCATGAATTCCCTGACCATTATGTTGTCGGTGGTGGGGCTGTTGCTGGCGGCGGCTTATCCGTTTATGAAGCGCTATACCCATTTGCCGCAGCTGGTGCTGGGAATGGCGTTCGGCTGGTCAATTCCGATGGCGTATGCGGCGCAGTCTGGTGAATTGACACCGCTGGCCTGGGTGCTGTTTGTCGCCAATATTCTCTGGACGATTGCGTACGATACCCAGTATGCGATGGTTGACCGGGATGACGATCTGAACATTGGGATCAAGTCGACGGCGATCCTGTTTGGCCGGTTCGACAAAATGATTATCGGTGTGCTGCAGCTAGGCACTTTGCTGCTGTTGATCGCGGTGGGTGTCATGCAGAACCTGTCGCAGAGCTATTACTGGTTCCTGCTGCTGGCCTCGGCCCTGTTTGTGTACCAGCAAATGCTGATCCGTGAGCGTGAGCGTGAACCGTGTTTCAAAGCGTTCCTGAACAACAACTATGTCGGCATGCTCATCTGGCTCGGCATCGTGATCAGTGTCTGCCTGTAACGCAGCGGCTATAACAACACATCAGTAAGCGCCTTCGGGCGCTTTTTTTGTCTGCGGCAAATGCAGCCAGCCTGGGCGGTTAAAAACGGTCGGGTGAGGAGTGCTCTTTTTCTGTGCCACCGGTCGTAACGGGCACGCTGAAAAAACCAACGCTTGTGGTATCCGCAAGCTTTAGGGCAGCCATAGGCCAATTGCCCGTAAACCTGTGCATGGGATCTCTTCGGGAGATAATCGACCTGTTTACATACATCAGTATGTACACTTAACCAATTGAAATTAAATGTGAATTAGAGAACGTGATCAGCTCGGCAAGCTTTTGGGATATGGGAGCCTAAAAGCTGTACAGTCGTTCAGTTCAGCTGAGTAGATGATTCGGTGTGCGGACGATGAGATCGGTATGGCGATGGCTCAAGTTAAATGAAGGCCATATGGCAGGGGCTTGAATAAACAAAGGCTGCCGAAGCAGCCCTTTCATTTTAATGTGACGTTCTACGTATAGGTCTGGATGGCGCGATGTCCGGTACCGAACATCGCGGTCATTGGCTTAGAGTGTCAGCAGGTTCAGGCACCAGGAGCGGCTTCTTCGATGTCGATACGCTCTTCGCGGTTCATCACGGCCTGAATGGTCAGCTTCACTTCCGGTGACACCAGATTGGTCAGCAGACCGGCGAGCTGGTCAACCGGCTGACTTACCACATGGCAGTCTTCGTTGAGGTAGCCTTCCGCACGCAGGGTTTTAACCAGGGTCGAGAATACCCCTTTGTCGAAAAATTCCGGTGCATTGATACCGTGCAGACGGCTCAGGCGCTGTGCCATCATCTGACTTTGTTGTTCCAGATCGCTCTTCATCAGTTCCGGCTCTGAATTCAGCAGCGTCAGGGCGATGGCATAGCGCTGCAGGGTTTCAGAGATGGTACGGGCCAGCAGATGCAGCGGGCCGATCCGGCTGTTATTGAGGGTAATGACCTCACCGTCACGCAGGATCAGGCGCTGGCGAGCCAGCTCATCCAGCAGTGATTCCACCACGGTTGCCAGCTCTTCCTGCTGATAGCGCAGGAACAATTCGGCTTTCAGGAACGGATACAGTTGCTCAACCTGAGCCAGAATCTCGCGGGTGGTCAGGCGCCCGTGATAAATCACGATATTGGCGATCAGCGACGGCATCGCAAACAGGTGAATGATATTGTTGCGGTAATAGGTCATCAGGATCGCCTGCGGGCGGTCCAGAGACACCATTTCACCCAGGCTGTCGCGTTCGACCACGAATTTGTCCATTTCCATGGCGTGTTTCACCATGGCCTTGGCATCTTCATCCGGAACGGTGAACTGCTCGGAATACGGCACATTGCGCAGCAACTGCAGGTAGCAGTCGATCTGCTGCTCCAGATCTTCGCGGCTCAGGGCGCGCTGACGGGAAGCCAGCAGAGCTACGCCGCAAAGGGTCAGGGCATTGGTGGCTGCCGCATCGTTGATGTGCGTCATCATCTTCACCGCCAGATCGTTCACCACCGGGTTCAGCCATTGCGGGCGCTGTGGTTCAATCGGATCGATACTCTTGTGCCAGTCCGGGACGTGCTCGTTCAGGTAGTGGTTCAGCGGAATCGGCTCACCAAAGTTCACGTAGCCCTGGCCCAGATTACGCAGTTTACGCAGCGTACGCAGAACCTGGCCGACGTTTTCTTTCTCTTTGCGCTTGCCACGTAGCTCTTTGGCGTAAGTGGCCACTTCCATGACGTGTTCATAACCGATGTAGACCGGCACCAGTGTGACTGGGCGATTGAGACCGCGCAGCATGGCCTGAATGGTCATTGACAACATACCGGTTTTGGCCGGCAGCAGTCGGCCAGTTCGGGAACGACCGCCTTCGCTGAAGTATTCAACCGAGTACCCTTTGGCAAACAGCTCAGCCAGATACTCACGGAAGACCGTGGAGTACAGGCGATTTCCCTTGAAGCTGCGGCGGATGAAAAATGCGCCGCCGCGACGGAAAATCGGGCCTGCCGGGAAGAAATTCAGGTTAATCCCGGCGGCAATGTGCGGTGGTACCAGGCCTTCCTGATACAGCACGTAAGACAGCAGCAGGTAGTCCATGTGGCTGCGGTGACACGGTACATAAACGATCTCATGGCCGTCCTGCGCCAGTTTACGTACTTGCTTGGCATTGTGGACGTTCAGGCCCTGGTAGAGGCGGTTCCACAGCCAGCCGAGGAAACGGTCGCCGCGTTTGATCAGGGAATAAGAGAAATCCGCCGCAATCTCTTCCATCATGTCGATGGCTTCCTTGTGCACTTTCTCAATTGGTACATCCCGGCTGGCGGCTTCTTCGGCGACTACTTTTTCAATCGCTTTGGAGGCCAGCAGACGTTTGAACAGCGCCTGACGATCCGGCAGTTTCGGCCCCGAGGCGGCCAGTTGCTGGCGGGAGAAATGGATACGCGCGACCCGCGCCAGCTTGTTGGCGATAGAATCGTCGGTGCCGTGGTTGTCTGCCATGTAACGCAGCGAAACCGGCGGGCTCAGGCGCACCATACAGTCGCGGCCATGCCCCAGCACGGTAAAGAATTTTTCCGGCCCGTTAAGCGGACGCAGAATCGGCTTCTGGTTATCCTCTTTACCCGGTTTCCGGCCCCACAGGATAGACGCCGGCACGACCTGAATGTCGAGCTCGCTGTCCTGTTTATGCTGTTCCAGCAGTGCGGTGAACTGTTCCAGCGATTCCTGAGGCAATTCGCTGTTCGAGCCAAAGACACTCGGGGCGTCAGAAATATAGACATAACGACTGAACTGTTTACCGGCAATGTCCAGCGGTTCAAGCGGATCCGGGAGCCCCAGCTCCAGTGTGCTGCGGCGCAGGGTCATTAAATCGGTGTTGGAACGGAACGGCAGGATGTAGACAATCGGACGTTCCGGGTCGAGCTCCAGATCCGCCACCGGATTGGATGGAATAGAGTGGGTTTTAACCAGCAGAGAAAGCGGCAAATCCAGTATCTTTTGGTAGATTTTCTGCCAACTTGACATATCTTCTTACTCGTCTCGAATTCTTAATGCGCCGCAAGGATAGCAGAAAAAGAGCCGCTAATAGCAGCGAAATAGCACATACTTGCGGTTAAATGACATTTTTATTGTATTTTTAACCGCTTACTTGTTTCAATTTTCCTATCTTTAATTCCGGACATTTCGTACGGCCGAGCTTTTCATCCAAGTGTAGGTGAGGGGGTGGGACGGGGCTGGCGTTTTCTCGCCATAATTGCTGTTTTCATAAACAATTACCTTTTCAAGCGTGTTAACACTGGATATACTCACAGTGAACTGTATAAAAAGACAGGGTGAATGATGAAGCCGTTAACGCCGCGCCAACAAGAAGTCTTTGATTTGATCAAAGCAAAAATTGAAGATACTGGAATGCCGCCTACACGCGCTGAAATAGCCCGTGAGCTAGGCTTCCGCTCGGCTAATGCTGCCGAGGAACACCTTAAAGCTCTGGCCCGCAAGCAGGTCATTGAGATCATTCCCGGTGCCTCCCGCGGGATCCGTCTGATACAGCATGAATCTGGTCAGCAGGAGCAGGGTTTGCCCCTGATTGGCCAAGTGGCCGCCGGTGAACCGATCCTGGCTCAGGAGCATGTCGAAACCCATTACGATGTGGATCCATCGTTGTTCAAACCGCGTGCAGACTTTCTGCTGCGTGTGAACGGGATGAGTATGAAAGACATCGGCATTATGGACGGTGACCTGTTGGCGGTGCATAAAACCCAGGATGTCCGCGACGGTCAGGTCGTAGTAGCCCGCGTTGATGATGACGTCACCGTGAAACGCCTGGAACGCAAAGGCTCGCAAGTGCTGCTGCATGCTGAAAACGAAGAGTTTGCGCCTATCGTGGTAGATTTGAGCAACCAGCACCTGACGATTGAAGGTCTGGCAGTCGGCGTGATTCGCAGCAGCGACTGGATGTAAATTTTCCGGCTTTTCTTACCGTATAAATTTACACCAAAAAGCTTTACAAGTGTTAATGATAGTCATTATCATCTGTTCATGTTATGAAGGAGATGATAATGACCAATTCTGCCCGTTACGACATCCCGCCTGATCTGCTGCAGCCTCTTTGGCTTCGTAGTCGTGAAAGCATGGCAGATGATTGTCTGCTTTATGATCCCATGGCGGCTGTTGCCTGCAGCCAGTGCCATCTCAAACCGGACTGCCTGACCGGTAATGTGTCAGAACAACAGCTGCTTCATGCCAGTCTTGCGCTGCAGTGTGACCGGCAGGTTCAGCATTTCTTGCGCCGCCACCCGAACGGCACCATCATTAATATCGCCGGGGGGCTGGATACCCGATTCTACCGCATTGATAACGGCCGTTGTCGTTGGTTTGATGTCGATGCCAATGAGCATCTGTTGTGGCGCCAGCGCCTGTTTCACCGCAGCGAGCGCTACCGCATGTTACCTGGCTCTATTCAGGATCTCAGTTGGTTGCATTCGCTGCCGCCGCTGATGTCAACCCCGGTTATGCTGCTGTGTGACCAGGCGTTATTGCAGTGTACCGCCGCTGAACTTTCCCGTTTCCTGCAGTCTCTGGCCTGCCATTTTGGTCGGGCGGAGCTGTGTCTGGTCATGGCCGGGGATCGCTGCCACTGGCCGGTAGCCAAAAAAATGGGCGTGGCCCAACCTTATCGGCATGGCTTTCGCAATGCCCTGAGGCAGGTGCTGCAATGGCTGCCGTGGGCCGAACCGGTCGGGCAGTACAGCCCACTGGATAATGCCTGTTCGCGTTGGAGCCACTGGCAACGCTGGCTGGCGAGAACGCCGGGTATGAAATTCAGAATTGTGCCTGTTCTGGTACATATCCGCCTATAAGCCCTCCTAATCGCCGCATTTGGCCACACCTTCATCAATAGTGCTCCGTCGCGCTTATTCCGGCGGGCGACAGATTTTTCCTATCATTTTATTGCGCATTTTTCCTGATCCTGTCCTAAGTTAATTGTAAACAAACTGTTAACTCTTTTATTGCTCTTGAGCCTGCCTGGTTGTTCAGGTGGGCCTGTTACCGAATCATTTTCGTATTGCCATCCGGTGCAGAGTCCGCCCCGGTGTTGTGGCGAGCGGGATTAGGAAGGAGGGAACCGGGTGATGATTCGCCATCTGATGTGCTGTCTGAGTGTTTTGCTGGCTGTGCCGGTACACGCTGATACCCAACCCATGCGCCTGAACATGACACCGGGGGTTACCGAGGTCAGTCAGCGGGTGTTCGATCTCCATATGACCATTTTTTACATCTGCGTTGCCATCGGTTTGGTGGTATTTGGCGTGATGTTCTGGTCTATCATCCATCACCGCCGGTCGAAAGGGGCGCAGGCGGCTTCGTTCCATGAAAGTACCAAGGTCGAAATCGTCTGGACGGTGATCCCGTTCATCATCCTTATCATCATGGCCATTCCGGCTACCCGAACTCTGCTGGCGATGGAAGATACCTCGCAGCCGGATCTGACGGTGCAGATTACTGGCTCACAATGGAAATGGCATTACAGCTATTTCGACGAAGATGTCGGTTTTTATTCTCTTCTGGCCACGACATCGGCACAAATTGCTAACGAACGTGACAAGCGTGACAATTACCTGCTGGAAGTGGATCGACCGCTGATTCTGCCGATTGGCAAGAAAATCCGCTTTCTGATCACTTCCCAGGACGTCATCCATTCCTGGTGGGTGCCGGATTTTGCGGTCAAGAAAGATGCGAACCCCGGCTTTATCAATGAAGCCTGGACGCGCATTGATCAGCCGGGTATTTACCGCGGGCAGTGTGCGGAATTGTGCGGCAAAGATCATGGCTTCATGCCGATTGTGGTGATTGCCAAACCGCAGGATGAATTTGATGAGTGGCTGCAGGCCACCAAAGTTGCCCAGCAGCAGGCCCGCGAAGAAGAGCAGCGTCTGCTGGCGATGGAAATGGACATGGATGAGCTGATGACGCTCGGAGAGCAGGTTTACAACACCCGCTGCGCCATGTGTCACCAGGTGAATGGCCAGGGGCTGCCCGGCGCTTTCCCGGCGTTGGCCGGACAGGGGATCGCCGTGGACCCGTCAGCCAAGCTGGAACATATCAGCGTCGTGGTGCATGGGCGTCCCGGCACGGCCATGCAGGCATTCGGGCCGCAGCTCAGCCTGAAAGAGCTGGCTTCAGTCATTACCTACGAGCGTAATGCCTGGGGGAACAATACCGGGGATACGGTTCAGGCCGCCGAAGTGCAGGCTGTGATCGATGGCAAAGAGCTATAGGGGAGAGTGACGATGACGGACATGTTGCGCGAGCAAACCGGAGTCGAAAGTACCGCGACCGAGCATGAGCATCACGACCATCCTCAGTCCGGTCTGAAACGCTGGCTGCTGACCACGAACCATAAAGACATCGGCTCCCTCTACCTGATGTTCAGCTTTGCCATGTTCCTGATTGGCGGGGCAATGGCCATGGTGATCCGGGCGGAGCTGTTCCAGCCTGGCTTGCAGCTGGTGGAACCGAATTTTTTTAACCAGATGACGACCGTTCATGGCCTGATCATGGTTTTTGGTGCCGTCATGCCGGCATTTACCGGACTGGCAAACTGGATGATTCCCATGATGATCGGGGCGCCGGATATGGCCCTGCCACGGATGAATAACTGGAGTTTCTGGATTCTGCCGTTTGCCTTCACTCTGCTGCTGACGTCGCTGTTTATGGAAGGGGGCGGCCCGAACTTCGGCTGGACTTTTTATGCGCCGCTGTCGACCACGTTCAGTCCGGAAAGTACCGGTTTGTTCGTGTTTGCCATCCATATCATGGGGATCAGCTCCATCATGGGGGCAATCAACGTCATTGTCACCATCGTTAACCTGCGCGCGCCGGGCATGACCTACATGAAGATGCCGCTGTTTGTCTGGACCTGGCTGATCACCGCGTTTCTGCTGATTGCCGTGATGCCGGTATTGGCCGGGGCGGTCACCATGGTACTGACTGACAAGTACTTCGGCACCAGTTTCTTTGATGCGGCTGGCGGGGGCGATCCGGTGATGTTCCAGCACATTTTCTGGTTCTTCGGTCACCCTGAAGTGTACATCATGATTTTGCCGAGTTTCGGTATTATTTCGGCGATAGTCCCTGCCTTTTCCCGTAAGAAACTGTTTGGTTACAGTTCCATGGTTTACGCCACTGCGTCGATTGCCGGGCTCAGTTTTCTGGTCTGGGCGCACCATATGTTCACCACAGGGATGCCGGTCGCGGCGGAACTGTTCTTCATGTATTGCACCATGCTGATTTCGGTGCCGACCGGGGTCAAGGTCTTTAACTGGGTTGCCACCATGTGGCGCGGCTCGCTGAGTTTTGAAGTGCCGATGCTGTTTGCCATCGCCTTTATCGTGCTGTTTACCATCGGTGGCTTTTCCGGCCTGATGCTGGCGATCACCCCGGCGGACTTCCAGTACCACGATACCTATTTTGTGGTGGCGCATTTCCACTATGTGCTCGTGTCGGGCGCGATCTTCTCCATCATGGCGGCGGCGTACTACTGGCTCCCCAAATGGACCGGGCACATGTTCAACGAAAAACTCGCCAAGTGGCATTTCTGGTGCTCGGTGGTGTCGGTCAACATCCTGTTCTTCCCGATGCACTTTCTGGGGCTGGCTGGTATGCCGCGCCGGATCCCCGATTATGCCCTCCAGTTTGCGGATGTGAATGCCGTGGTCAGTATCGGTGGCTTTATGTTTGGCCTGTCGCAGCTGATATTCCTGGCGGTCGTGATTAAGTGCGTCCGCGGCGGAGAGAAAGCGGCAGCCAAACCGTGGGACGGGGCGGAAGGGCTGGAATGGACAGTGCCGTCACCGGCGCCGCACCACACCTTCTCGACGCCACCGCGTATCGATTAATCAGGCTGATGAAGGGGGCATGTCATGGCCAAGACACCGACACCCGAATCTGACAAATCTGGTGCGACCCAGCGTGATGTGAACAAGCCGGGCGCGAACAGACAGTTGGACCGTCAGAAACGCTCGTTCTGGTCTCTGGTCGCGATGGCAGTAGGCATGTTTGGTTTTGCCTTTGCACTGGTGCCACTTTACAACGTGTTCTGCGATATCACCGGCATCAACGGGAAAACCGCCGACACCCCGACAGCTGCCAGTGAACGGGTGGATACCAGCCGTCAGGTTACGGTGGAGTTTGTCGCGTATATCCATCCGGGGATGCGCTGGACATTCGAGCCGGAAGTCCGGCGGATGGTGGTCTATCCCGGCGAAACGCACACGGTGAGTTTCAAAGCCCATAACCTGACTGCGGTGGAAACCGTGGGGCAGGCCGTGCCGTCGGTCAGCCCGGGGCTGGGCGCACAGTACTTCAACAAAATTGAATGCTTCTGCTTTAACCGCCAGCCGCTCGGGGCAGGGGCAACAGCCAGCCTGCCACTGGTGTTTTATGTGGATCCGGCGTTGCCGGAGGACATTAACACCCTGACCCTGGCGTACACCCTGTTTAATGCTAAGCCGGAAGCGGCGGCCCAAACGCAATGAGGTGAAAGATGGCGAACCCTTACTCTGAGCATGAGCAGTCGGCAACCCCGGGGAGCGAACCCTATTACGTACCGGCTGCCAGCATCTGGCCGATTGTCGGGGCGGTGGCCCTGTTCCTGATTGCAATGGGGGCCGGGGCGACGGTCGGCGGTCTGTTCAACGGTCAGGGCCCCTGGATCCTGATGTCGGGCGTTGGGCTGCTGTTAATCATGCTGTTCGGCTGGTTCCGCGATGTGATTAGCGAATCCATGCGAGGGCTGTACAGCAGCCAGATGGACCGTTCGTTCCGCCAGGGCATGAGCTGGTTTATTTTCTCGGAAGTGATGTTCTTTGCGGCCTTCTTCGGGGCGCTGTTTTATGCCCGGATGATTGCTGTTCCCTGGCTCGGCGGGGCGGGGAACAACGCCATGACCCATGCGGTGCTGTGGCCGGATTTCATTGCCCAGTGGCCACTGCTGATGACCCCGGGCGGTACTGAAACCCAGGCAATGGGAGCATGGGGGCTGCCGCTGTATAACACCATGATCCTGCTGACCTCATCCGTGACGGTGCATATCGCGCACACGGCGCTGGAGCAGGATAACCGCCCGCGCCTGACGCTGTTTCTGTTGCTGACCGTTCTGCTGGGGGCACTGTTTGTTTACCTGCAGGGGGTCGAGTACGCCCATGCCTATGAAGAGATGAACCTGACGCTGGATGCCGGGGTGTATGGCAATACCTTCTTCCTGCTGACCGGGTTTCACGGCATGCACGTGACCCTCGGTACTCTCATTCTGTTCATTGTCTGGCTGCGTATCCTGCGGGGGCATTTTAGTGCGGAGCGGCATTTTGCGTTTCAGGCCGGTGCCTGGTACTGGCACTTTGTGGATGTGGTTTGGCTGTGCCTGTTTGTGTTTGTCTACATTCTCTGACCGAAGCGTGATATTGCTCAGTAAGGGCGGGGATTGGGGGTGATCACCCCGCTCGCCAGTGCCAGCAGCAGGAGCGCAAACAGGATCACTGACAGCAGAATGCGTCGGCCAAGGTAGCGGGACATCGGGTATGCCTGCTTACCTTTGAGCATCACAGGTAGTGCTCTGAACAAGTTGAAGATGATAAAAATCAGCAGGCAAACGATCAGGGCTTTCAGCAACATAGGCCACCTCGGCGGGATAGGGGTCAGTCATGCGAAGGATCGGGTTCATATTGTTTACTGTGGCGGTACTGGTGACGTTGGTCAAGTTGGGTTTGTGGCAAATGTCGCGGGCACAGGAAAAAGAGCAGCTGAACCATGTCCTCCAGTTTCGCAGTGAGCAGATGTATTACAGCATTGCTAGTCTGCCGGCAGACCCTCGCTGGTACAGCCTGACCCTGCGCGGCCAGTTTGATCACAGCCGGGCTGTGCTGCTGGATAATCAGATGTACAGAGGCCAGCCCGGCTATCACGTGCTGTATCCCTTTATGTCGGAAAACAGCTGGGTGATGGTCAATCTGGGCTGGATTGCTGCGCCGCCATATCGCGATCAGATCCCGGTGCTGCCGGAGCTGCATGGGGAAGTCCGGATCAGTGGCATTATCGCCCCGCCGTCAACGTTACTGGAGCTGGCGCCGGAGCAACTGGGGGAGGGGTTTCCCCTGCGGGTCCAGAATATCAACCTAGCAGCACTGAGAGAGCGGACGGGATTGCCGCTGCCGCCCTGGGTGTTACAGATTGATCCGGACAGTCCGGTGGCGCTGGAGCAGACCTGGATTCCGGTCGTGACCGGTCCGCAGAAGCATTATGCCTATGCCCTGCAATGGTTCCTGATGGCGCTGGCGGTATCCGGGCTGGCGGTGTGGTGGTTAAGACGGAGTAAGGTATGAGTAAACACGGAACGTTGTTGCTGCTCCTGGGGGTGTTTGTGTTGCCGGTGGGCATTGCCAAACTGGTGCTGGACATGGACTGGTATCACGGCGGGGTAACCAACCGGGGGGATTTGCTGGAACAGCCACTGACCTCGGACTGGCTTGGCGAGCGCCATCGCTGGCAGCTGATTTACCTGCTGCCGGACCACTGTGATGACTACTGTCAGGGGGCGTTGTTTAACCTGCGTCAGGTTCCTCAGGCGGTCGGAGCGGATCACTCCCGCCTCGACAGTGTGTTACTGGTGCAGGGCGATGGGCTTGCCGCTCAGCCAGCTGCTATTCGGGCGCAGGCGACGGGCGTGACAGCCCGTCAGGTGCCTGATTATATTGTCGCGAAGCTGAAAGCGCAGGCGCACGGAACCCGGGCGATCTATATCGCTGATCCCATGGGGAACGTCATGATGGCCTATCCGCTGGTCAAAGGACAAACCGCTGTGCTGGCGCAGGGAAAAGACGTCCTGCGCGATCTCAAGCGATTGCTCAAGCTCTCTAAAATCGGCTAAGGAGGCGGCGATGCAACGGAACGGATTCAGACTGTTGGTGCTGGCGGCATTGATACTGTCAGTGTGTGTGATTGGTCTGGGGGCGTACACCCGCCTGACCGAAGCCGGGCTGGGCTGCCCGGACTGGCCCGGTTGTTACGGTTTTGCCGGGGTACCGAAAACCGATGTCCACCAGGAACTGGCTGCCGCCCGCTATCCCCATGCCCCGTTGGAAGTTCACAAAGCCTGGAATGAAATGCTGCACCGCTATGTTGCCGGTACGCTGGGCATCATGATCCTGGCGATTAATGTGCTGGCCTGGCGGCGGCTGGAGCGTCCCCGGGGGTTACCGGCCTGCCTGCTGGTGACCGTGGTTTTTCAGGCTATGCTCGGGATGTGGACCGTAACCCTTTCGCTGATGCCGGTGGTGGTGATGGGCCACCTGCTCGGAGGCTTTACCACGGCTTCGTTGCTGTTGGTGCTGTGGCTGCGATTGCGGCCGTTACCGATGCCCCGTTCGCCGTCGCGATCCCAGCTGCGTCCATCATCGCCGTTTGCGTCATCAACGGCCTCTGCTGGGGCATTGTCGCTGTTTGCTCTGCTCGGGCTGGCCGTCGTCATCGGCCAGATTGCGCTCGGCGGCTGGACTGCCGCCAATTATGCCGCTGTGGTGTGTACCCAGTTGCCGCTGTGTGAAGTGGACTGGCAACAGAGCTTCGACAGCAGCGCGTTTTCACTGATTCAGCCGGTGCACGACAGCTATCAGTACGGGGTGCTGGATTATCAGCAGCGGGTCACGATTCACGTTACCCACCGGATTGGTGCCGCTGTTACCACACTGGTGCTGTTACTGCTGGCCTGGCAACTGTGGCGGCACTCGGCGTTGCGCCAGCTGGCACTGTTGATGCTGGGGGTGTTGTGCGGCCAGGTTGCGCTGGGCATTACCAATGTTGTGGCCAGCCTGCCGCTGGGTGTGGCGGTGGCGCATAACCTGACCGGGATGGCGTTGTTACTGGTGCTGGTGGCCGTCAATGTGCAGGTGTTCTGGCTGCGCCGCCCGACTCGGCACTGGCAGGGCTCTGCCGCCCGGTTGCACTGAATGTGTTGTTTGATGATGTCCCAAGGAAAGGCAAAGGAGGGCAAATATGGCCAAAGCTGAGATTGTTGCCAAACGCAGTACCCGAACCTGGAGTGGACATCGGGTCTGGCAGGATTATCTGACCATGACCAAGCCTAAAGTGGTGGCGATGCTGCTGCTCACGGCTCTGGTCGGGATGTGTCTGGCTGTACCGGGAATTCCGCCGGTCAAAGCGGTGACGCTTGGGTTGTTGGGAATTGGGCTGCAATCGGCCGCAGCGGCGGCTTTTAATCACGTGCTCGATCGGCATTTCGATGCCAAGATGGCGCGTACCTACCACCGGCCGCTGGCGAAAGGCCGGGTGGAGACCCACAAAGCGGTGCTGTTCGCCACGGCGTTGATGGTTGCGGGCTTTGCTGTCCTGTGGCAGCTCAACGCCTTGACGGCCTGGCTGACGTTTGCCAGTCTGGTCGGCTATGCTCTGATTTACACCGTATGGCTGAAGCATGCCACTCCCCAGAATATCGTGATCGGCGGACTGGCCGGGGCGGCGCCGCCGCTGTTGGGCTGGACCGCCGTCACCGGCCAGTTTGATCCTCATGCGCTGCTGCTGGTGATGCTGGTGTTTACCTGGACACCGCCGCACTTCTGGGCGCTGGCCATTCACCGCCGCGATGATTACGCCAAGGCCGGGATCCCGATGCTGCCGGTCACGCACGGCATCGCGTTTACCAAAACCATGGTGTTGCTGTATACCGTGATACTGGCGCTGGTGGGGCTGCTACCCTGGCTGACGGGCATGAGCGGCTGGCTGTATCTGGCCGGCAGCAGTGTGCTCAATGCCGGCTTTATTGGGTATGCCCTGAAGCTGAAATTTGCGGATCAGCCCGGCCATGCCTGGGCGACCTTCAAATATTCTATCTGGCACCTGCTGGCCCTGTTTGTGGTGTTGTTGGCCGACCACTGGCTGATCAGTCTGCTGGCGCGCTAGTCGCTGTGTGCCTGTTCGAGCGCTTTCTGCTGCACATCAGTTTTGCTGAGGGCAGGATGTGCTTGCCATTCCTAAACGCCAAGGCTTCCGCTGACTGAGGCCTTGGCTGTTTCATCTTGTTTTTCCAGGATTGCTCTCCCTGGATTCCTTTACCGTCCGGGTTTCCTCGTATCCCCCTATCATTGGGGCTTGCCGCGGGTGATCACTGCTGGTAAGCACTTAGCTGATCAGTGGCATAGAGAAGCGTGTGCATGACGGCGCTGACATGCCGGGGTGGCATGCGTTTCAGGCTGAACTCAGTATAATGTGCAGTCTGAATCTAAGGGTCGAGGTGATTGTGCTCAACGCGTTGCGAGATATGTCTTTACACCGCCAGGTTTTTGCCCTGGCGCTTCCTATGGTGTTGTCCAACATCACAGTGCCCCTGCTGGGGCTGGTGGATGCGGCGGTGATTGGTCACCTCGATCAGGCCTGGTATCTGGGCGGTGTCGCGGTCGGCAGCACCATGATTAACGTGACTTTCTGGCTGTTGGGCTTCCTGCGGATGGCGACCACCGGGCTGAGTGCCCAGGCGTACGGTGCATCGGATAAGTCGGCACAGGCCGCTGTGTTCCTGCAAGGACTGGCACTGGCCTGGCTACTGGCACTGGTGCTGATTATTTTCCATAACCCGGTGGCCGATCTGGTGTTCCAGTTCAGTGATGCCAGTGCCGAGGTCAAACAGTACGCGGCGCAGTATTTCTCGATCAGGATCTGGGGCGCGCCGGCTGCGCTGGCCAACTTTGTCATCATGGGTTGGCTGCTCGGCAGCCAGAATGCGCGTCTGCCGATGTGGCTGCTGATCGTCACCAACGTGGTCAATATCGTGCTTGATGTACTGTTCGTGGTCGGACTGAACTGGAAAGTGCAGGGGGCGGCGCTGGCGTCGGTGATGGCCGATTACAGCGGGCTGGCGCTGGGGCTGTGGTTTGTGTCCCGGCAATGGCTGGCGCAGGCCCTGCCGCCGTGGCGCGAAAAACTGGGGACGATCCGCGAAGGCACGGGGCGTCTGCTCAAGCTGAACCGGGACATTTTTTTACGCAGCTTGTGCCTGCAGCTGGCCTTTACGTTTATGACGTTTCAGGGCGCAACCCTGGGGGATGATATCGTCGCGGCCAATGCGGTGCTGATGAGCTTTCTGATGCTGGTTTCTTACGCGATGGATGGCTTTGCTTATGCGATGGAAGCGATGGTTGGTAAGGCGATCGGTGCCCGGAACCGACAGGAACTGGGACGCACGCTGGTGGGCACCACTTTCTGGAGCCTGGTGATCTCGCTGCTGCTGACGCTGGTGTTTGCGTTCGGGGGCGGTGCGATTATCGCCCTGATATCTGACATCCCGGCCGTGCAGCAGGAAGCCGCGCTTTACCTGCCGTGGCTGGCGGCGGTGCCGCTGGTGTCGATGTGGTGTTTCCTGCTCGACGGCATCTTTATCGGGGCGACCCGGGGCCGGGAAATGCGCAACAGTATGGTGGTCGCCACCAGCAGCTTTTTTGCGTTCTGGTGGTTGCTGTCTGACTGGGGGAACCATGCGCTGTGGGCGGCGATGCTCGGTTTCTTGGCGATGCGCGGCATTGGCCTGGCTGTAATATTTGCTTACCAATGGCAAAAAAATATTTTTCTGGAACCTTTTAGTGCAAACAAATAGTTAGCTACCACATGTCAAATCCGTTCAATAATTCGGCAAAAAATGCTACCCATGGGCGGGAGTTCATGGTTAAAATGCGAACAATCTTTGCTGTTTAGGAGGATGGATGAGGAAAGCGGTCATTGGACTTTTTTTGACGATTCTGATGCTAGGCTGGGTGGCTCCTGCTTCTGCCAGCATCCAGGGCAAAACCTATAATGTCACCGCCACAGCTTACAATTCAGTGCGCGCACAAACCCAAGGTAACCCGACAGTTGCCGCCTGGGGTGACCGACTTAAACCGGGCATGAAGGCGATTGCGATTTCCCGGGACTTGCTGGGACGGGGTTTTAAGCGAGGCACGAAAGTGAAAATCTCCGGGTTACCGGGTGAGTATGTGGTACTGGACAAGATGGGGCGCCGCTGGCAAAACAAGATTGATATCTACATGGGTAAAGATATCCATGCTGCCAGAAACTGGGGACGTCGAAAGGTCACTATCACAGTGGTGGAAGTGTAGGAACCAGCCACAACCTGAAAAAATAACTGCTCTGCATGCACAATGATACATGATAAAGAACAGCTACTTTTTCAGATTGATGACACAAAAAAGCGAGAGCTCAGGCTCTCGCTTTTTTTATCTAACAATACTTACTCGTGTAAGGCGGAGTAAGATTGCTTAGTAGTAAGAGTGCTCGCCACGGGCGTGCTCAGTGATGTCACGCACGCCGGTCAGTTCGCCTTCGAACTGCGCCAGCAGCTCTTTCTCGATCCCTTCTTTCAGGGTCACGTCAACCATTGAACAGCCGTTACAGCCGCCACCGAACTGCAGAATGGCAACGCCATCTTCCGTAATTTCAGACAGGGACACATTACCGCCGTGGCCAGCCAGCTGCGGGTTCACCTGGGTCTGGATCACGTAATCCACGCGCTCCATCAGTGAAGCATCATCCGACACTTTGCGGATTTTGGCATTGGGCGCTTTCAGGGTCAGCTGAGAGCCCATTTTGTCAGCGACAAAATCGATCTCGGCATCTTCCAGGAATGGCAGGCTCAGCTCATCGATATACGCCGAGAACATACCGAATTTGATTTCGGTGTCTGACGCTTCGATTGCTTCCGGCGGACAGTAGGATACGCCGCACTCAGCACTTTGCGTACCAGGGTTAACCACGAACACGCGGATGTTAGTGCCTTCCGGCTGTTGGGCCAGAAGTTTAACGAAGTGCTCTTGAGCACTTTCAGAAATAGTAATCATAGACACGACGTAATACCTGACTTAATTAGTAAGATTAATTCTATTCTACTCCTTGCTGCTCTTTCTATCACCCCCTAATCGACGTAACTATGATTTCGCCACATAAAACCGTGACTTTGCAGGTTATTTCCCTGCGGGGGTATAGCACAGGCAGTAGATGTCCACACGTTCGACGCCTTCAGCCAGCAGCAGGCGAGTGAGAACCGACAGTGTACTGCCGGTGGTGACCACATCATCCACTAGGGCAACATGGGATGGCAAGGGGCTTGATGGCCGGACAATGGGCTTTCGCAGGCGAAAAGCATCCCGCAAGTTAGTCTGACGCTGGGCTTTGTTCAGCTGGTGCTGTGCCGGATTATGCCGTGTCCGCCGCAATAGGTCAGGCTGACACCGGCTGCCGGTGGCCTCCGCAATCGCCGTGGCGAGCAGAGTACTCTGGTTGAAACTGCGGGTCAGCTGACGCCAGGGGTGCAGCGGAACCGGCAACAGCAGAGGGGCTGGCTCGGGGATCGCCTGCGCCAGCAAGGTGCCTAACGGGCGGGCCAACCAGAACTGATGGCCGAATTTGAACTTATGTACCAGCTGGCGCAGTGGAAACCGATATTCGCCCAGCCGGTAACAGCGTTGCCACGGTGGCGGACGGGTCAGGCAGCGACCGCAATACTCGGTCATGGTGAGGGTGGTTGTACCGCAACCGTGGCAGTATGGGGTGCGCGGAAAGCGAGCCAGGCACGGCTGACACCAGTGCTGATCCGGCGTGTCGACTGGCAGCCGGCACAACATACAGCGGTGATGACGGTGCAGAAAGTTGGTGATTTGAAATAATGGCGATACCATCTTGACCATCCCGTGGCGCAACAGAGAAAGGAAGTTTACATGACAGCCAAGCTACACTGGCATACGCAGGGCCAAGGTTCCGATCTGGTTCTCATTCATGGTTGGGGCATGAACGGTGCTGTCTGGCAGCAGATCCTGCCGCAACTGGCTGAGCACTGCCGGGTGCATGTGGTGGATCTGCCCGGCTACGGACACAGCCATGCGCTGCTTGCCGAGCAGATTGAGGAAATGACCGATATGGTGCTGGCCTCGGCCCCCGAGCAGGCCACCTGGCTGGGCTGGTCGTTAGGCGGTCTGGTCGCCAAACAAGCGGCGTTGCGCGCGCCTGAGCGAGTCTCGCGGCTGGTGACGGTGGCCAGCTCCCCCCGGTTTTCCGCCCGGGAAACCTGGCGCGGGATCAAACCGGATGTGCTGGCTGATTTTCGTCGTCAGCTGGATGACGACTTCCATACCACGGTTGAGCGGTTTATGGCGCTGCAGGCGATGGGCAGTCCGACGGCGAGGCAGGATATCAAACGCCTGAAAGAAGCCGTGCTGTCTCGTCCTGCGCCGAATCCGCAGGCGTTGGCCAATGGCCTGAAAATTCTGGCAGAGGTGGACTTGCGTGATCAGCTGGCCGATTTGCAGCAACCCTGGCTGCGGTTGTATGGCCGACTGGACGGGCTGGTTCCGGCAAAAGTCGCCCACGACCTGGACACGCTGGCCCCGCAATCGCAGCGGGAAATCTTCGCGTCGGCGTCACATGCTCCGTTTATTTCCCATCCTGAGGCATTTCTTGAGGTGCTCACCGACTTTTTAGCCGCTAACCACTGATAAGCTGCAATAATGCCGGTGATTCACTGCATTTTTTCGCGTGATGGCCGATAACGGGTAACAAGCGGTTGCTCTTGGTCCCGGAGCGGCCATAATGATAGATGTAACGATAATAAACACAGCCACTTACTTGCGGTTGGCCTGAGTGGGCTGACCGGTGGCATCGCCTAATCACTGGATGGCGGCGCGGTGCTGAAGTGCCGCCCGGCCGTTAATGCCCGGAGCATTGCACCCCGATGATCGTCTCCCCTGTCCAAGTCGGCGCCCCTACGGTCGCGCCGTCTGTGAATCCGCCGACCGAGCAGGTTGCACGGGACAACCGGGTGCGCGAAAAAATTGTGCCGCCGGCCAGTATGGCGGCTGCCGGGCAGGAAAAGCCGGTAACCAGTGAAGAAAAGCAGATGAAAAAGCCGTCCTGGGATCCGAGTGAACACCCGGATTACTCAGACTTGCCCGGTTCTGAGCAGCATTACGGCTACCGCGACGAACTGGAGCAACTGGTGAAAGTGCTGTCGGCAGACCGCTATATGGCGGACAGCAAAGACCTGGGGTATGCCATGCACATCAAATTGCCGCGGGAATTGCTGGAGGCGCTGGCATTGATCAGCCAGGCGGAACGCACCAAGGGTGTGGTGGCCCATAAATACGCGCAGGCGACGTTGCCCAATCCACCGACGGAGTATCTGGTAAAGATATAGCGACGCAGGCATCCCGCTGCTGATGTATCGGAACGGGTCAGCGGATGAGCCGCCGACGGACGGAAAAATAAAAAAGAGCTGACAGTCATGCCGGCTCTTTTTTCGTTTATTGTCGCAGTAAATGGCTGCCGGTAATGGCGTTACTTCTTCTTGGCGTTCGCAAAGGCCGCCGCAAAAGCACCGCCCATGGCGCCATTCGTCGCATTGCCCGCCGCATTGCCTGATGCATTGTGCTGGCCGTTGCCTTGCGACGAACGGGACGGGTTCTGGCGGGGTGACTGGCCTTGCGGTTTACGAGCCGGTTTTTCCTGGCCAGGCTCATCGCTGAGGCGCATTGACATGCCGATCCGCTTGCGCTGCAGATCCACTTCCATCACCTTAACCTTGACGATGTCACCGGCTTTCACCACTTCGCGCGGATCCGCCACGAATTTGTCGGATAGCGCCGAGATGTGCACCAGACCATCCTGATGGACACCGACATCGACAAACGCACCGAAGTTGGTCACGTTAGTGATCACGCCTTCCAGTACCATGCCCGGGATCAGGTCTTTGACTTCATGCACGCCTTCGGCAAATGTCGCGGTCTTGAACTCCGGACGCGGGTCACGGCCCGGTTTGTCCAGCTCGCGAATGATGTCAGTGACGGTCGGCAGACCAAACTGCTCATCGGTGTAATCGGCCGGTTTCAGGCTCTTGAGGAAGTCACTGTTGCCGATAATGGCATCCAGCGCCTTGTCGTTCGCAGCGGCGATATTTTTCACCACGGCGTAAGATTCCGGGTGAACCGCCGAGCTGTCGAGCGGGTTCTTACCGTTCATGATGCGTAGGAAGCCGGCACACTGCTCAAACGCTTTAGGGCCCAGACGGGCGACTTTCTTCAGCGTGGTGCGGGACTCAAAACGGCCATTTTCATCACGGTAATTCACGATGTTCTGCGCGATCGTACCGTTCAGGCCAGCCACGCGGGTCAGTAGTGCCGGGGACGCCGTATTCACGTCAACGCCAACGGCGTTTACACAGTCTTCCACCACCGCATCCAGACGCTTGGCCAGCATGCTCTGGCTGACATCGTGCTGGTATTGGCCCACCCCTATAGATTTCGGATCGATTTTCACCAGCTCGGCCAGCGGGTCTTGCAGACGGCGGCCAATTGACACCGCGCCGCGCAGGGACACATCCAGGTTCGGGAATTCGTTGGCGGCCAGCTCCGATGCAGAGTACACCGAAGCCCCCGCTTCGCTCACCATCACGCTCTGGATCTTCAGGTTGTTTTCTTTCAGCAGGGTCGCGACAAAGCTGTCGGTTTCACGTGAAGCGGTGCCGTTACCAATCGCGATCAAATCCACGTTGTGCTTGGCGATCAGGGCCAGTACCGTTGCCGCCGACTGGGCCACTTGACGCTGTGGCTGGTGGGGATAAATGGTCGCGGTATCGAGCAGCTTACCGGTCTGATCGACCACCGCCACTTTACAGCCGGTCCGCAGACCCGGGTCCAGGGCCAGGGTGATGCGCGGGCCCGCCGGAGCAGCCATCAGCAAGTCTTTTAGGTTATCGGCAAATACCTGCATCGCGCCGTCTTCGGCTTTCTCGCGCAGGGCCGCCATCAGCTCGGTCTCCAGGTGCATCAGGATTTTGATGCGCCATGCCCAGCTGATCACCTGTTTGCGCCAACTGTCTGCCGGCTGGGTACCTGGCTTCACGCCATAATGATCGGCAATGATGACTTCACAGTAAGAGCTGCGCCCCCCTTCTTCCTGATCCGGATCGGCGTTCAGGGCCAGTTGCAGCACGCCTTCGTTACGGCCGCGGAACAGCGCTAGTGCGCGGTGGGACGGGATGTTTTTCAGCGGCTCATTGTATTCAAAGTAATCTTTAAACTTCGCGCCTTCGTGCTCTTTGCCTGCCACTACGCGGGAGGTCAGTTCGGCCTGGCCCTGCAGGTGACGGCGGATTTTTTCCAGCAGCGCCGCGTCTTCCGCGAAACGCTCCATCAGAATAGCGCGGGCACCATCCAGGACGGCTTTGCTGTCGGCAAAGCCTTTATCGGCATCAATGAATGCTTCAGCAGCGGTTTCCGGCGTCTGGCTCGGATCTGCCCACAGGCTGTCGGCCAGCGGTTCCAGACCCGCTTCAATGGCGATTTGCCCTTTGGTACGGCGCTTGGGTTTGTAAGGCAGATAAAGGTCTTCAAGGCGGGTTTTGCTGTCAGCGGCACGTAGCTCGGCTTCCAGCTCCGGAGTCAGCTTACCCTGCTCGCCGATAGATTTCAGAATCACCTGGCGGCGGTCTTCCATTTCGCGCAGGTAGCCCAGGCGGGATTCCAGATTACGCAGCTGGGTGTCGTCCAGCCCACCAGTGACTTCCTTACGGTAACGGGCGATAAAAGGCACGGTGTTACCGTCATCGAGCAAGGCAATCGCCGCATTCACCTGTTCCTGGCGAACACTCAGTTCCTGGGCAATCGTCTGGTTGATCGTGTAGCTCATCCGTTGTTTCTCATGTTGTCGTTTAAGGTCCCATTCTACGGGTGAACGGGGCACAGGCAAGGTGTGGCATGTAAGAAGCGTGTCAGTACGTGACGTCAGTGCCGGGTTTACTGATAGCGGATGCTGTTGACGAACCACTCTTTTTTGCCGGTCGGGGTAGTGACTTCGAATTCGTCATCGACTTCTTTCTTGAGCAGGGCCCGGGCCATCGGGGAGTCAATCGAGATGTAGTCATTGCGGCCGTAAATTTCGTCCGGGCCGACGATGCGGAAGGCTTTGACTTCACCGGCCTCGTTCTCAATTTCCACCCAGGCACCAAAGAACACTTTGCCGTCCTGCTGCGGGGAATAGTCCACCACCTGAACCAGCTCCAGTCGCTTGCGCAGGTAGCGTACCCGGCGGTCGATTTCACGCAGGCGTTTTTTGTTGTACTGGTAGTCCGCGTTCTCTGAGCGGTCACCCAGACTGGCCGCCCAGGTCACTTTTTTGGTGACTTCCGGACGTTCTTCTTTCCACAGAAAATCCAGCTCTTGCTTGAGTTTGTTGTAGCCCTCACGGGTGATCAGGTTGGTTTTCATTACCGGCCATGCTCCTGTTGGTTCGCGGCGATGCGGTTGACCTTCAATGCTCTGATCTTCCGTCGCTTGCCCGGGAAGATCAAGGTTCCTGATTCTGAGTTCGTTAGTTTTGGATAGTTCCTTGAATTTCAGGTAGTTTAGGTGGCAGGCATGTCCGGCTGAGCTTGACCATACTAAGTAAAGTGTTGAGCGAGGTTTGCCGGACATAAACGGTAACAATTTTGCGGGTATTTTCGCGGCAAAATTCAGCGAGTCGCAGGGAGGCTCGAGTACACTATGCCCGTGCCTACCGATGTAAGTAAGGTGAGATATGCAGGAAAATTACAAGATTCTGGTTGTTGATGATGATATGCGCCTGCGTGCGCTGCTGGAGCGTTACCTGTCTGAGCAGGGCTTTCAGGTGCGAAGCGTGGCCAACGGCGAGCAGATGGACCGCCTGTTATCACGTGAAACGTTCCACCTGATGGTGCTGGATTTGATGTTGCCGGGCGAGGATGGCCTGTCGATCTGCCGCCGTCTGCGTAATGCCAACAATATGCTGCCGATCCTGATGCTGACCGCCAAGGGCGATGAGGTTGACCGTATCGTGGGGCTGGAAGTGGGCGCGGATGACTACCTGCCGAAGCCGTTTAATCCGCGTGAGCTGCTGGCCCGTATCCGTGCAGTACTGCGTCGCCAGACGGTCGAAGCACCGGGTGCACCGAGTGCTGACAGCAAGATTATCGAATTTGGTGAGTTCCGCCTCAACCTGGGAACTCGTGAAATGTTCCGTGGTGACGAAGCGATGCCGCTGACCTCCGGGGAGTTTGCCGTGCTGAAGGCGCTGGTGACCAATGCCCGTGAACCGATGTCCCGCGATAAGCTGATGAACATGGCCCGCGGCCGTGAATATTCGGCGATGGAGCGCTCGATTGACGTCCAGATTTCCCGTCTGCGCCGGATGATCGAGGAAGACCCGAGCCGTCCGCGTTATATCCAGACCGTTTGGGGGCTGGGGTATGTGTTTGTACCGGACGGCAATGAGGCGTAAGCCATGCGATTGTCGCCGCGCAGTACCTTTACCCGGACGCTAATCCTGCTGGCTGGCCTGTTAATTGCCAGCCAGATTTTTTCTTACCTGGCCGTGCTGAATTATGCGCTGTTGCCCAGCTTGCAGCAGTTCAACCGCATTCTCGCCTATGAAGTGCGGTTGATGCTCAAAGAAGACGTTGAGCTGGCTGACGGCCATACGTTTCATCTGGATACGCCGTTGCGCCGGCAACTGCTGGAACAGCTGGGGGTAACCCTGCACGCCGAAGACGGCAGTGATCCGATTGCTGATGGTGAGCTGCAGGAATTCGAGCAGGCCACGGTCATCGAATACCTCAGCGAGGAAATGAGCAACGAGCTGGAATCACCGACTGAGGTGCGGCTGGTGCTCGGGGCTGACAGCTATGTGCTGTGGCTGAAAAGCGATTCGATTCCCGGCTACCTGATGCGGATTCCGCTGTCGGAGTTGCAGGAAGATGACTTTTCACCACTGTTTAACTACAGCCTGATCATTGCCTTTATGGTGATTGCTGGCGGCTGGCTGTTTATCCGTATTCAGAACCGCCCGCTGGTGGCACTGGAGCAGGCGGCGCTGCAGGTTGCCCGCGGTGAGTCGCCGCCGGTACTGCCGGAGCGGGGAGCCTCAGAAATCCGTGCTGTGACCAAAGCCTTCAACCGGATGGCGGAAGGCATCAAGCAGCTGGAAGATGACCGGGCGTTGTTGCTGGCCGGGGTCAGCCATGACTTGCGTACCCCGTTGACCCGAATTCGTCTGGCGACGGAGATGATGTCGCCGGAAGACGGTTATCTGGCTGAAAGCATGATTAAAGACACGGAAGAGTGTAATGCGATCATCAGTCAGTTTATGGAGTACCTCAAATCGACCCAGAAACTGTCTGAGGCTGAAGCGCTGGATCTGAACGGATTGTTGTGTGAAGTGGCCGAAGCGGAAGGCGGTTATGAGCGTCAGATTGAGCTCGCGCTGGACGCGATTCCCGGTGTGGTGCTTGGCAATGGCGTGTCGATTAAGCGCCTGGTGGCCAACCTGGTGGTCAATGCGCTGCGTTATGGCAATGGCTGGGTCAAAATTTCCAGTGGTGCCACTGCGGATCGTACCTGTGCCTGGTTCTGCGTCGAAGATGACGGGCCGGGGATTGAGCCGGATCAGGTGGCCAAGATGTTCCAGCCGCTGACCCGGGGCGATACCGCACGCGGTAATGAAACGGAAGGGACCGGACTGGGGCTGGCGATCGTCAAGCGAATTGTCGACCAGCACGAAGGCAGCATTCAGGTCAGTAACCGCAGTGAAGGCGGATTACGGATTCAGATTGGTTTGCCGCTGGTGATGAAAAAGCACTGATTGCCAGAACCAGAACCAGAACCAGAACCAGAACCAGAACGAAACGCCAGCCGGGTGTGAAACCGACACTCTGGCCCATAAAAAAGCGAGCCCCGTTGGGGCTCGCTTTTTTTGTCTCCAGTGTTATCTGCAGGCGTTGCCAGCGTCAGGCTCTTTTCAGTTCTTGCGCTCAGTGCTTTTCTTCCGGCAAAACCAGATTCAGCACAATCGCGGTGATACCACCGGCAGCCATCCCGGAAGACAGGATGCTCTTAACGATATCCGGCATGAACTGTAGGATTTCCGGCTTCTGGGCGATCCCCAGACCCATGGAGAACGACAGCGCCATGATCAGGATGGCACGGCGGTCCAGCTCGCAGCGTGAAATGATGCGCACGCCAGAGGCCGCGATGGTGCCGAACATCACGATGGTGGCGCCGCCCAGTACCGGTTCCGGGATCAGCTGCACCAGATTGGCAACGCCCGGCAGCAGACCCAGCAGGATAAGCATGCCAGCCACAAAGTAACCGATATAGCGGCTGGCTACGCCAGTCAGCTGGATAATGCCGTTGTTCTGGCTGAATGTGGAGTTCGGGAAGCTGTTCAGCACTGCAGCCAGGGCGGAGTTGATGCCGTCTGCCAGTACGCCGCCTTTGATGCGTTTGAGGTACACCGGCCCGGCAACCGGCTGCTCAGAGGTTTCTGATGTCGCTGTTATATCCCCGATGGCTTCCAGTGAGGTGATGGCAAAGACAATCACCAGCGGGATCAGCAGTCCCCAGTCAAAGCCCAGGCCGTACTGCATTGGCATTGGAATGGCCACCAGATCGGTTTCAGCCATACGGCTGGTATCGACCATCCCGCTCATCCAGGCCAGCAAGGTACCGGCAGCCATGGCGAGCACAATGGATGAAACGCGCAGGTATGGGTTTTTCACCCGGTTGAGCAGCACAATCAGACCCAGAACGGTCCCGGCCAGCATCAGGTTATCCAGGCTGCCGAAGCTGCCACTTTCAATTGCGGCATAGCCGCCGCCCATTGAGGTCAGGCCAATCTGAATCAGGGTCAGGCCAATCAGGGTCACGACAATGCCGGACACCAGCGGGGTGATAATACGCTGGGCATACTGCAGCACCCGCGAGATGAATACTTCGGTCAGCGAGGCCAGCAGAATCGTACCGAAAATGGCGGCCATCATGGTCGGGATATCTGCGCCACCGGCTTTCAGTGCCAGGCCGGCACCGATAATCGGACCGAGAAAGTTGAAGCTGGTGCCCTGGATGGACAACAGGCCGGAACCGACCGGACCAAAGGTGCGGATCTGGATAAACGAGGCAATCCCCGAGGCGAACAATGACATGCTGACGATGGTGTTAGTATCGCTGGCCGGCAGCCCGAGTGCCTGACAGATGATCAGCGACGGGGTGATCACCGCCACAAACATGGCCAGCAGGTGCTGGGTTGCGGCAAACAGAGTTTGGGGAAGCGGCGGACGGTCTTCCAGTCGATAAATCAGATCAGATTTACGCGGCGTCTCAATAGCGCTGTGTTGGCGTGTCATGGCCCTTGGGTTCCTGTGCTGGGTTGCTGTTTTCCCGCCGGTAACGCTGAATGGGTTACCCGCTGTGTGGTTCGGATACTTTCTGTGATTGCTGTTAGTCAGAACCGAAATCCCACAGGGAATCAGAGGATGAATAAAAGTTGGCCGCTATTGTAGAGATCTCTCACTAAAAAGCAAACGTTTGCGCAGTTGCCAAAGGAAACGGCGAACAGAAATGGCGGAACAAAAATGTAAAAGTGAAGTGCAACAGCGTTGTGCAGAAGGAAAGGGCGGCAAGGATTAACGTTGGACACGGTCAGACGGTGGCAGTGCCAGTTGTCAGCGATTAGCGACTGTGCTGGGTGGCTATGATTGATGACTATGAATGGAAGCCGTGCTCGGGGACAGGGTTTGGGGGCACTGGTCGGAAGGGGGAACGGGTGCCGGGGCAAGCCAGGCACCAGCTATGATCAGGCGTTGGAGTAATTTTCCCGTTGTCCCAGCCAGCGGTCGATAATGGCCTTGGCATTCTCCGGGTAATGGTCGTGCAGGTAACGCGCCAGCCGCTGAACCTCGGGGATCAGATGCTGATCGCGGACTAAGTCGGCGACTTTAAAGTCGGCAATGCCGGTCTGTTTAGTTCCCAGCAGTTCACCGGGGCCACGGATTTCCAGATCGCGCTGGGCAATCACAAAGCCATCACTGCTTTCCCGCAGGACGCCGAGGCGCTTCTGGGCGGTTTTTGACAGCGGAGCATGGTAGAGCAGCACACAATGGCTGGCGACGCTCCCCCGGCCGACCCGTCCCCGGAGCTGGTGGAGCTGAGCCAGACCGAGCCGTTCGGGGTTTTCGATGATCATCAAGCTGGCGTTGGGGACATCGACGCCGACCTCAATCACCGTGGTAGCCACCAACAAGTGCAGCTCACCGTCTTTAAAGCGCTGCATCACGGCTTGCTTCTCGGCTGGTTTCATCCGGCCGTGCACCAGCCCGATGTTGAGTTCCGGCAACTGGGCCGTCAGCTCATCGGCGGTGTCGGACGCCGCCTGGGCTTCGAGCACTTCTGACTCGTCGATCAGGGTACAGACCCAGTAAGCCTGACGCCCTTCACTGAGGCAGGCGCCCCGAATCCGGTTGATGATGTCGGCGCGGCGTGAATCGGGCAGGGCGACGGTCTGGATCGGGGTACGTCCTGGCGGCAGTTCGTCAATGACCGAGGTTTCCAGATCGGCGTAGGCCGTCATGGCGAGAGTACGCGGAATCGGGGTCGCGGTCATGATTAACTGGTGGGGATAACGGCCCTGGTGGGCCCCTTTTTCCCGTAGTTCCAGCCGCTGGTGCACGCCGAAGCGGTGTTGCTCATCGATGATCACCAGTGCCAGGTTGTGAAACTGGACCTGCTCCTGGAACAGGGCGTGGGTGCCGACCACCATTTTGGCCTCGCCGCTTTCAATCCGGGTAAGCTCGCTGTCGCGGGCCTTGCCTTTGAGCTTGCCCGCCAGCCAGCCCACCTCAATCCCTAACGGATTGAGCCAGCTGGCAAAGTTAATCGCGTGCTGCTCGGCCAGCAGCTCGGTCGGGGCCATCAGTGCGACCTGAAAACCGTGCTCGATTGCCCGCAGGGCAGCCAAGGCTGCGACCAGGGTTTTGCCAGAGCCGACATCCCCCTGAACCAGACGCATCATCGGGTGAGGTTGGGCCATATCCCGCTCAATGTCCGCCACGACCCGCTGTTGAGCACCGGTCGGGCTGAACGGCAGTCCGGCCAGCAGTTGTTGCTTCAGGGTATCTTGCGTGGCTAATGGCCAGGCAGCATGGCGCTGGCTTTTCTGGCGCACCGCCAGCATCGACAGGTTCTGGGCCAGCAGCTCTTCGAGGATCAGCCGCCGCTGGGCCGGGTGTTTTCCCTCTTCCAGTTGGTCAAGCGAGACATCCGGTGTCGGACGGTGCATCACATGGAGTGCCTGCGCCAGAGTCATCTGGCGGTCGTACAGCCCTTCCGGCAGCAACTCGCGTACCGCAGCTTTGTCGAGCAGGCCCAGAGCCTGATCGGTCAGGCTGCGCAGGGTCAGTTGGCGTAGGCCGTCGGTAGTGGGATAGACCGGGGTGAGGGTCTCTTCCACACTCAGCTCGGTAGGCTCGGAGAAGACCCGGTAATCCGGATGAATGATTTCCAGTCCGTACTTGCCGCGTTTGATTTCGCCGTAAGCTTTCACCTGCTTGCCGTCAGCCAGGCTGTTTTTCATCGCGGCATTGAAATTGAAAAAACGCAGGGTGGCGGAGCCGGTCTGGTCGCTGATTTTCACCGTCAGCATTTTGCGTTTGCCGAAGGTGATGTTGCTGTTCAGCACCTCGCCCTGGATTGTCAGGTACTGGCCGGGCATGGCACTGGCAATCGGCCAGATCCGGGTACGGTCCTCATAGCGGAGCGGCAGGTGAAACAGCAGGTCCTGCACCGTGCGCAGACCTATCTTGTCCAATTTTTCGGCCATTTTTGCCCCGACACCGGAAAGTTCAGTAAGGGCGATAGTATCTAATAGTTGTCCGCTCATCGCTGGGTCCGTCTCAGATCATTGGCGTTTTTTGCGTTTCGGTTCAATCGCCTGAATTTTCTGCCACCAGGCTTCATCGGCCACAATCTGGCCGTCTTCATCCAGGGGCGGGTATGGCATGCCTTTGCGTTGTGCCACCTTGGCCAGCACCGGGTGACCCCGTTCAAACAGAATGCGGTGTACCACGTCGTCAGGCAACAGGGTGGTGTCGCGATCATACATCCCGGCCTGCTGGCGCTGGCGCTGGGCTTCATACAGGATGAGTGCGCTGGCGACCGATACGTTCAGTGACTGTACCATACCTACCATCGGGATGATGATATCCTGATCGGCAAGCGCCAGGGCTTCCGAGGTGATCCCATTTTTTTCGCCGCCGAGAATAATGGCGGTCGGTTTGGTGTAATCCACCTCACGAAAGTCGATGGCGGTGTCAGACAGGTGGGTGGCCAGCACCTGCATGCCCTGGTCTTTGAGGGCAGCAATGGCATCGACCATGGTGTCATGCGTTTCCAGCTCAACCCAGTTGCGGGCACCGGCTGAGGTGTGGCTCAGTACGCGCATGTTTTCTTGCGGCCACACGGCGTGCACCTTATGGACCCCGACGGCGTCGGCGGTGCGGATGATGGCGGAAACGTTATTGGGTTTGTGGACTTCTTCCATGCACACCGTGAGATCCGGCTGGCGGGTGGCAAGGACTGTCTGGATGCGTTGGAAGCGATCTGGTGTCATGGTATTGGTGTCTGTTTAAAGAAAACGCCCGGAAGCGGGCGTTTTACAGTTTATCGGGTTCACAGAACCGGCTCAGTTTTTCTGTCGCGAGACGCGGACCACGTTCGGCATGACCCGGATCCGGCGCATGATATTGGCCAGGTGGATACGCCCCTTGGTCGTCAGGCGTACTGTAATGGTGTACAGGCGGCCGTCTTTCTCTTCGGTTGACAGTCCCTGAATGTTGGAACCGGTCGCAGCAATGGTGTTGGTCAGATCCGCCAGGGCACCTTGATGGTTCTGCATGTCCACTTTCAGGATGGTGACAAACTCCTGCTCGAACTCGTCACTCCACTCCACCGGCATGTATTTGTCCGGCTCTCTCTGGTAACCACGGATGTTGGCACACTCTTCACGGTGAATCACCAGCCCTTTACCCGGGCTGACATGCGCCATGATCGGGTCGCCGTGAATCGGGTGACAGCAGTTGGCAAAGGTCAGCAGAATACCGTCGGCCCCGCGGATTGGCAGGCGCTTGTTGTTCGCCCCACCGCTGACAGCTGGGTCACCGGCTTCTGACGGCTCTTCGACATTGCCCAGCAGGCGGCGGGCAATCACGACGCTCATCAGTTTACCCAGACCAATTTCGGCCAGCAGTTCTTCGCGGTTGTCCAGACGCAGATCGGTCAGTACCTTGTGCAGGTTTTCCGGCTCAATCTGATCAATGTTCAGCGCGCCCAGCGCGTGATTGAGCAAGCGACGGCCGAGAATAATGGACTCTTCCCGACGCATGGTTTTCAGCACTTGACGAATCTTGGTGCGGGCCCGAGAGGTCACTACATAGTTGAGCCAGGCAGCGTTCGGGCGGGCTCCCGGCGCGCTGATGATCTCCACGGTCTGGCCGTTTTTCAGCGGTTTGCTCAGTGGGTATGGCTGACGCTCTACCCGGGCACCGACACAGGCGTTACCGACATCGGTATGCACGGCATAGGCGAAATCGACCGCTGTGGCACCAACCGGCAGTTCAACGATCCGGCCTTTCGGGGTGAAAACGTAAATCTCATCCGGAAACAGATCGGATTTTACGTTCTCGATAAATTCAAAGGAGCTGCCAGCGCTTTGCTGCAGTTCGAGCAGGCTTTGCATCCAGCGCTGGGCTTTGACCTGCGCAGTGGTGCCGGAGCTTTCGCCGTCTTTGTACGCCCAGTGAGCGGCGACCCCTTTGTCGGCCATCTGATCCATATCTTCGGTACGGATCTGCACTTCCACCGGCACCCCGTGCGGGCCCACCAGTGAGGTGTGAAGCGACTGGTAGCCGTTGGCTTTCGGGATGGCGATGTAGTCTTTCATCCGGCTCGGACGCGGCTTGTACAGGTTATGCACCTGACCCAGTACGCGATAGCAGGTATCGAGATCTTTCACCAGCACCCGGAAGGCATAGATGTCCATGATGGAGTGGAAGCGCTGCTCCTTGTTCTTCATCTTGTTGTAGATGGAGTACAGGTTCTTCTCGCGTCCCAGCACCTTGCCATTGATCCCCGCGTCTTCGAGGCGACCCTCGATTTCGGCGTGAATCTTGTTGATCATTTCTTTACGGTTGCCACGCGCGGCTGCCACGACTTCTTTCAGCACGCGGTAGCGGTTCGGGTACAGGGCTTCGAAACCCAGCTCTTCCAGCTCGGTTTTGATGTTGTGAATACCCAGGCGGTGTGCCAGCGGAGAGAAAATCTCCAGGGTTTCGCGGGCAATGCGGCGACGTTTGTCAGGGCGCAGGGCACCCAGGGTACGCATGTTGTGCGTCCGGTCGGCCAGCTTGATCAGGATAACGCGGATGTCATGGGCCATGGCCATGATCATCTTGCGGAAGTTCTCGGCTTGCGCTTCTTTGCGGTCACGGAACTTCAGTTTGTCCAGCTTGGAGACGCCATCCACCAGTTCGGCCACGGTACAGCCAAAACGGCTGGCGAGGTCTTCTTTGGTGACATCGGTGTCTTCAATCACATCATGGAGAAGGGCGGCCATCAGGGTTTCGTAGTCCAGGCGCATTTCGGCCAGGATACGAGCGACAGCAATAGGGTGGATGATGTAAGGTTCGCCGCTGGAGCGGGTTTGCCCTTCGTGGGCATCACGCGCAACGAGATAGGCCTGCCTGAGAGCCTCAATCTGAGTCTCAGGCAGGTATTCAGTTACGACTTCTTTCAGGCTATCAAAAAGATACAATGCGCCCGGTTCCCTGAATTAACGGTTGTCGCCGGCAATAGCGCTAACTGCGGCTAGCTCTGCTGCTTCCTGCTCTTGAATTTCCTGACGCTCACGGGCATCCAGGATATCTTTAGTGATCAGGCCTTCTTCGATTTCACGCAGTGCGATCACTGTGTACTTGTCGTTTTCTTCCGGAACCAGTGGATCCTTACCGCCAGTTTGCATCTGACGAGCGCGGCGTGCCGCAATTTGAATGAGATCGAAACGGTTGCCAATTTTATCAACAGCGTCTTGAACGGTTACGCGTGCCATGGAGGACTCCAGTGGTAATTAAGTAAAGATGGAAAATTGTACAAAAATAGTTACTGTTCTGCCAATAGGGCATTGAGCATGCTGTTATATTTAGCAGCTTGCTTATCTTGCTTCAATCTTTCAGCACGGATAATGGCTTTAAAATCCATCAAGGCAACGTCGAAATCATCGTTAACGATCACATAATCGTATTCGTTGTAGTGCGAGATTTCAGAACGGGCTTCCTGCATCCGGCGCTCAATAATGGCAGCACTATCCTGGCCACGGGCATTCAGGCGACGCTCCAGCTCTTCTTTCGAAGGCGGCAGGATAAACAGGCTTTTTGCTGCTGGCATTTGCTTACGGATCTGACGGGCACCCTGCCAGTCGATGTCCAGGAATACGTCGATTCCCTTGTTCAGCTGCTCTTCAATCCAGAGACGGGAAGTGCCATAGAAGTTGCCAAACACTTCGGCATGCTCCAGAAACGCACCTTGCTCGGCCAGCTCGGTAAATTCTTCTACGCTAACGAAATTGTAATGAACACCGTGGTTTTCCCCTGGGCGCATGCCACGCGTGGTGTGCGACACGGATACTTTCATGTCATAGGTCGGGTTGGTTTCCAGCAGAGCGTTGATCAAACTGGATTTGCCTGCACCACTCGGCGCCGACACGATGTAAAGAGTACCTTTGCTCATTGCCTGTTTTCACTCAGTGATAGAAGGGCGCGCAGATTATCATGAACTGCGGCTAATTGAAATTGGCGGGCTGCTTGAAAAATCATCTTTTTCTGATCTGAACCGCTTCTTATTAATCCTAGATGGCTTTTGCTAAAAAAGGGGAGGTGGCCGGGCTGCGACGTGACAGCCCGGTGTCCGGTGAAGGGCGCGTATGGTGAAGAGGACGAGCCTCCTTCTACTGATACGACGGTGCGAAAGGCCCGCTGGCGTTACCTGTGTTCACCTGGCGCTACAGTGGCACGGTGTCGGCAGACCCGGCCGGAGACGACGCGGCAGCACCCGAGCGGTCAAGCCGCAAGGTCAGTAACCCGAGCGCGGCAATGGCGACCCCGACCCACATGGGGGCGTGGAGGCTGAAGCCCCATTCCAGAACCTGCCCGCTGGCAAAGCTGCCGAACATGATTCCGAGGGTGATCACCGAGGCGTGCACGGTGTTGACCAGCGGCCGCTCGCCGTTCGGGACCTGCATCACCCGGCTGACCATCGCCGGATTCATGCTGATTCCGGTCAGGCCGAGTCCGAGTATGGCGCTGACGGCTGCCCAGGGTTGATGGACCAACAGGGCCAGCAGCATCAGAAACAGACTCTGCAGCACCAAGCCGCCAGCGAGGATGCGCAGGTTACGTTTGCCGGCCAGTCGGGCAACGAGGTGATTGCCCATCAGCATGGCGATCCCGTAGGCAAACAGCAGCAAGGTGACGCTGTGGTGGGTAAAACCGGCCAGCTGGGTCAGGATGGGGACGAAATAGCTGAACGCGGCATAGGTCGTACCAATGACACAGAAACTGGTAGCAAAGACGGCCCAGAGTTGGCGGTTGCCAAACGCCGCCAGCTCCTGACGCAGGCCGATTTTGGGGGCGGCGGGTAAGACGGGGAGCAGTACGGCAGTGCCCAGCGCCGCTAGCATGGTCAGAACGACCACGAGCCAGAAACTGGCGCGCCAGCCGTAGTATTCGCCGACCAGACTCGCCAGCGGCAGGCCCAGAATGGTCCCGACCATGATCCCGGCCAGCACGATGGCGACGGCGCGGATGCCCAGTTCGGGCACCACCAGGCGGTGGCAGGTGCCCAGTGCGGTACCGAAGAAGGCACCGGACACTGCACCGGTGATCAGCCGGGAGACGATCAGCTGCGGATAGCTCTGCGCCAGCGCCCCCAGCACTTCGCCGATGATAAAAAGCGCAAACAGCAGGTAGAGGATTTTCTTCGGTGGTTGGGTTCCCAACCCGAGGGTGAGCAGCGGGCCCCCGAGGGCCATGGCGGCGGCATAGAGAGAGACCAGATAGCCGACCTGAGAGAGGCTGATATCCAGATCCCGGGCCATTTGCGGCATCATGCCGAGTACCTGCAGTTCGCAGTTGATCATGGCGAAAATGCCCAGAGCCAGGACATAAACGGAAACCGGCATGTTCGGCTTGGCAGAGGTGTGCATAAGCGATCCTTGTGATGAAGTTGATGTCACTTGCGTCAGTATCACTTATGCAATAAGTTTGATTAACCCTCTCACTCTCCTTTCAGTAATGAATAAAATCATGGATCTCAATGCTATCCGCCAGTTTCTCAAGGTCGCCGAGTGCCTGAGCTTTACCGATGCGGCGGCCCAGCTCGGGGTAACCCAATCCGGGGTCTCGCGTGCGGTCAGTCGGCTGGAGCAGCAGCTCGGGGTGCGTCTGCTGCACCGCAATACCCGCCGCCTGAGCCTGACTCCGGACGGCATCGTGTTTTATGAGCGCAGTGCACCGCTGCTGGGTGATTTGGAGGCACTCGGCCAGGAACTGCAGGATCGCCGCAGTTCACCATCTGGGGTGCTGAAGGTCAGTGCGCCGTCGGCGTTTGGTCGGGTGGTGCTGATGCCGATCCTGGCGCGGCTGCTGGCAGTGCATCCGCAACTCAATATTGAAGTGGTGATGAGCGATCGCATTGTCGATTTGGTGGAAGAAGGGTTTGATGCCGTGCTGCGCACGGGGGAGATCCGGGACCAGCGCCTGATTGCCCGACCGTTGGCGCCGCTGACCTGGCAGACGGTCGCTTCGCCGGACTATCTGGCCCGTCACGGCATGCCGGCGCATCCGGATGATCTGGCGGCGCATAATTGCCTGCAGGTGCGCAACCCGCATACTGGGCGCCCGGTACGCTGGCGTTTCACTGAAGCAGATCAAGAGAAAATGTTGGATGTGGACGGTAATCTGGTGTTCGACCACGGCGATCCGCTGCTTGATGCCGCGCGGCTCGGGGTCGGGGTGGTGCAGGTGATGACATTCTTTGCCCGTGAGGCGATCGCCCGCGGCGAGCTGCAACCTGTCCTGACCGAGTTTAATCCCCCGGCTTACCCGTTGTCGCTGGTTCATCAGCCCTCAAAGCTGCATTCGGCTAAACTGCGGGTGTTCAAGGACGCCTTGCAGGCGGAGTGGGGCGAGGCCGGTGCCGAAACGTATTCAGAAGGCAGCAACAGCCCGCAAATAAACAAGCCCTGAAGGTTCAGGGCTTGGGGCATCGGGTTGCACGTCGATAAGCGGGCTTATTCGATGTTTTGGATCTGCTCACGCATCTGCTCGATCAGTACCTTCAGCTCGACGGCCGCGGCAGTGATTTCGGTATTGATGGATTTCGACGCCAGGGTGTTCGACTCGCGGTTGAACTCCTGCATCATGAAATCCAGACGACGGCCACAGGCTCCGCCTTTTTTCATGATTTTCTGCGTTTCTTTGACGTGCGAGTCCAGGCGGTCCAGCTCTTCGGCGACATCGCTCTTTTGGGCCAGCATGATCAGCTCTTGTTCGACGCGGTTGGCATCCAGCTCGACTTTGGCTTCTTCCAGGCGGTTCAGAATGCGTTCGCGCTGCCAGGTCAACACTTCCGGCATCATGCTGCGTACCATGGCGGCTTCGGTGGAGATGGCCTCCAGACGCTGCTCGATCAGAGCCTGCATATTTGCCCCTTCGCTGGCACGGGCGGCAATGAAGTCGTCAATAGCGGCATCAAAACCGCTCAGCAGGTCCTGATTGATGATATCCAGATCCTGCTCCGGCGCTTCCATGACACCAGGCCAGTTCAGGACCTGGAACGGACCGATATTGCCTTCGCCGGCAGCATTCTTCACCCATTTGGCCGCCTTGATAACCTGATGCGCTAGGTCTTCGTTGATGGTCAGCTCAGTGTTGGTGGCCGGGTTAACATCAAAACGCAGGCTGCACTCAACCTTACCGCGGGCCAGACGCTTGCGAAAACGCTCGCGCAGTACCGGCTCCAGGCTGCGGAACTGCTCTGGCAGACGCAGGTATGTTTCGAGGTAACGTTGGTTAACAGAACGGATTTCCCATACGGCTGTACCCCAGTCGGCTTTGATTTCGCGACGGGCGTAGGCGGTCATGCTGTGAATCATTGGCTGATGGCCTCTAATGTAGAAAGAAGAAAACTGCTTCAGGACGGACAATCCGGAGGCTGTCGGTCCGGTGAATATGGTACGGCGCAGTGTTCGTGGTGCTTTGATTATACTGACCCCTGCGCATAAAAGAAATCTGACGGCCCGGTTCGTCCTCGGGCGATGCGGTCTCTGGGGCAGATTGCGAGGCCGTGCGGGGTTTCGCGTGCACTGGCAGCCAGATGTGGCTATAATCGCCGGTTAATATCAGCCAGAGGGAACCCCGATGCGTCCAAGCGGAAGAAATGCCAACCAGGTGCGTCCTATTACTATTACCCGTAACTTCACTGCCCATGCCGAAGGCTCAGTATTGGTGGAGTTTGGGAACACCAAAGTCATTTGTACCGCCAGTGTTGAAGAAAGCGTTCCGCGTTGGCTGAAAGGCAAAGGCCAGGGCTGGGTTACCGCCGAATACGGCATGCTGCCGCGCGCGACCCATTCCCGCAACCGTCGTGAAGCGGCCAGCGGCAAGCAGGGTGGCCGTACCATGGAAATTCAGCGTTTGATTGCCCGCAGCCTGCGTGCCGCCGTGGATCTGGAAAAGCTGGGCGAACAAATGGTGACGGTGGACTGTGATGTGATTCAGGCGGACGGTGGTACCCGCACGGCGTCGATCACCGGTGCCATGGTTGCGCTGGTGGATGCCATCAATTACATGCTGGCAAAAGGCCTGATCAAAGAAAACCCACTGAAAGGCATGGTGGCGGCGGTATCGGTAGGGATCTACAACGGTGAGCCGGTGTGCGATCTGGAGTACCTGGAAGACGTCGCAGCGGAAACGGACATGAACGTGGTCATGACGGAAGACGGCAAGATGATCGAAGTGCAGGGCACGGCGGAAGGCGAAGCGTTCAGTCATGAAGAATTACTGGCAATGCTGGCTCTGGCGAAAGAGGGCATTGCCGACATTATCAACGTGCAGAAGCAGGCGTTGAGCAGTTAATGATTTTGAGCGGTTCCTATTGGAGCCGCTTTTTTTTGGGCTACGTATCGCCCTGAACCCGTGCGGACGCGCACGGGCGTGAGTAAATAGTTATGACAAGGAGAAACCATGAAAGCATATCAGCGTCAGTTCATTGAATTTGCCCTGGAGAAAGGTGTTCTGAAATTCGGTGAGTTCACACTGAAATCTGGCCGTAAGAGCCCGTACTTCTTTAATGCGGGACTGTTTAATACCGGGCGTGATCTGGCTCGTCTAGGCCGTTTTTATGCTGAAGCTTTGGTGGATGCTGGTATTGAGTACGATGTGCTGTTTGGTCCGGCTTACAAAGGTATCCCAATTGCCACGACGACGGCGGTTGCGCTGGCGGATCAGCATGATATCGACACCCCATACTGCTTTAACCGTAAAGAAGCCAAAGATCACGGCGAAGGCGGTAACCTGGTGGGCAGTGCGCTGGAAGGCCGTATCATGCTGGTGGACGATGTGATTACCGCCGGGACGGCGATTCGTGAATCGATGGAAATCATCAAAGCGAATGGTGCGGATCTGGCCGGCGTGCTGGTTGCGATTGACCGTCAGGAAAAAGGGAAGAGCGAGCTGTCGGCAATTCAGGAAGTCGAGCGTGACTTTGGCTGCGCGGTCATCTCGATTGTGTCACTGGGTGATGTGGTGAGCTTCCTGGAAGAGCAGCCGGGTATGGAACAGCATCTGGAAGCGGTGAAAGCGTACCGTGCTGAATACGGCGTGTAAGCGTTACCGCCTGAGCGAATGCCGCAAAAAAGCGAGGGTATCCCTCGCTTTTTTTATTGGGTAGTCCGGTAACTGCCGGTTCGACAGTGGCCGTTAGCCCAGCTGGGCGCTCAGCAGGCGCCAGTAGTCGTCGAAATTAGAGGTCGGCTTGTGCTTAAAACTGGAACGAACAAAACGATTTAGACTGCCTTCCACCTGGCCCAACAGCTGTGCGGCCAGAATATTCTCATCAACCGGAAACCCTTTCCCCTCACGCAGCTTACGCTCACGCAGGATTTGACGCAGCTGCGTTTCAATCCGCTCAAACAGCTGGTTGATGCGGGACTGGAGACGGTCTTGTTCGAACATCAGGGCGTGGCCGGTCATGATGCGGGTCAGGCCTGGATTGCGCTCGGCAAATCCCAGGATCAGCTGCAGCACCATGCGCAGGCGGTTCAGGGTATCTTTTTCGTCATCAAGGATGCGGTTAATGCGGGTGGTGATCGAATCTTCAATAAACTCAATCAGACCCTCGAACATGCGCGCTTTACTCGGGAAGTGGCGGTAGAGTGCCGCTTCCGAAACACCCACCTGGGCGGCCAGCTTGGCGGTCGTAATACGTTGACTACCTTGAGCAGACTCCAGCATTTGCGCCAGGGCCTGCAAAATCTCTTCGCGGCGGTTGTTTTTCTTGTTGCCAGCCATGAATAACCGTTCCTTTTCAAAATGAGACTGTCACCGGACAGCGTGAAACCCGCCTATCTTAGCTGTGGAGTGGGATTGTGAAAAGCGTTGCGGGTAGATACTGTTTTCTATATCGACAAAAAAAGCCCAACCTTAAGGAATGGGCTTTATATTTGATCTTATTCGCTTAATTCGTCTGCATTTTCAGCACTATGACGGCGGGCTGGAAACGGTCAGGCCGACTCGTGGGTGCGGTACAGTGCCACAATTTCGGCCATCAGCTGCTGGCCTAATTCGGCTTTGCTGCACAGTGGCAGGGCTTTATCACCGTTCGGCCAGTACAGGTGCAGGGCGTTTTGATCGCTGTTGAAGCCTTGGTCCTGCTGAGAAACATCATTGGCGCAGATCAGATCCAGGTTTTTACGCTGAAGTTTATCCTGGGCGTACTGGGCCACATCCTGCGTTTCGGCGGCAAAGCCGACAGTAAATGGACGCTGTGTGGTCAGGGCCGCCACGTTGGCGATGATGTCCGGGTTTTTCACCAGCCGCAGCACCATCTCGTCTTCACCATCCTGTTTTTTCATTTTTTGCCCGGCAGCCTCTACCGGGCGGAAATCTGCCACCGCGGCACACCCGATGAAAATCTGGCTGCCCGGTGCATGGGTCAGTGCAGCTGCGTGCATCTGCTCGGCGCTGCTGACATCAATGCGCTCAACCCCGGCCGGGGTGGCCAGGTTGGTCGGGCCGCTAATCAGGGTCACTCTGGCACCGCGCTTGGCGGCGGCGGCGGCAATGGCATAGCCCATTTTGCCGGAGCTGTGGTTGGTCAGGTAACGCACCGGGTCAATGGCTTCGCGGGTCGGACCGGCGGTGATGGTCAGGTGAAGATCCTGCCAGTCAGCCGGTTGGAAAAAGGTTTCAGTCAGTCCGACCAGCTGCATAGGCTCCAGCATGCGGCCGGGGCCGACATCGCCACAGGCTTGCTCACCGCTGGCCGGGCCCCAAATCTGGCAGCCACGGCGTTGCAGGGTGGCAATGTTTTCCTGCGTGGCGACGTGACGGTACATTTGCTGGTTCATGGCCGGGGCAACGGCAATCGGGGCATCGGTCGCCAGGCAGAGGGTGGTCAGCAGGTCATTACCCATGCCTGCCGCCATACGGGCGATTAGATCGGCTGTTGCCGGTGCCAGCAGCACCAGGTCAGCCCATTTGGCCAGCTCGATATGACCCATGGACGCCTCGGCGGCCGGATCCAGCAGGCTGTCAGAGATCGGCTTGCCGGACACCGCCTGCATGGTCAGGGGAGTAATAAACTCCTTGGCTGCCGGGGTCATGACAACGCGCACCTCTGCGCCGCGCTCGATCAGCCGACGGGTCAGTTCGGCACATTTGTACGCCGCAATCCCGCCGCTGATTCCAAGAAGAATATGTTTTCCTGCCAGTGTTTGCATGGTGTTGCCTGTCTCTCTGAACCTGTAAATCCGGCCCACAAGATAGCACCAAAGCCGGTGAGATTCACGGCTTGGGATCAAGCGCTGCGCATGAAATCAGGAAAATGTGGTAGCTCTCGCGGTCTGTTAATGTCAAAAGTGTTGATGACTTCATGGAATATTGTCATGAAATCCTTAGGGTTAAAGCATACCGCGTTTAAAACAGGATATTGATCAGATGGAGTTACGCTGTCGTAGCAAGCTGTTGCTGCTGGTTTTGTTGCCGCTCGTGATTGTGGCGGCCTTGATTAACGGGATTTACCTTTCGGAGCAAAAGTCTGACTTGGCGTCGCAAATTGACACCTACCGCAGCCAGATTACCGCAATGAAAAAGCAGGAGCTGCAAACGGCGCTGCAACTGGCGCGGACGGCCATTGCCGATCTGTATGAAGCCGATATCAACGGGAACAATATTCCGGCCGCGAAAGCCCGGCTGGTGGCGATGCGCTTTGGCGAAGATGGTTACTTCTTTGCTTATAACAGCCAGGGTATCAATACCCTGCATGCGGCCCAGCCGACGCTGGAAGGTAAAAACCTGATTGATGTGGTGGACGAAAACGGCGTGCGGGTGATTGCCGGTCTGATTGATGCCGCCAAACGCGGGGATGGTTTTCTGAATTTCAGCTGGCATAAGCCGTCGATAAATGCCACCGCGCCCAAGCTGGGGTATGCCGAGTATCTGGCAAAATGGGACTGGGTGCTGGCAACTGGGGTGTATGTCGATGACATTGAGGCCGAAGTCTCGGCATTTCAGGCGAGTGCTGCTGCCAGGTTCGAGCATCAGGTGTGGCTGTCAGTCAGCGTGACTCTGACCGTGGTAGTGCTGGTCGCGGCACTGGTGGCCTGGCTGACAGGGCGGGCGCTACAGCCACTTAGCCACATGCTGGTTGCCTTGCAGGGTATTGCGGCCGGAGGTGGCGATCTGACTGCTCGGTTGCAGGTGGAAAGCCGGGATGAGATTGGCGAACTGGCTGCCGCGTTTAACCAGTTTATGGCCAAGCTGCAACAGCTGATCGGTGAAGTTCAGCAGGTTGCAAGGCATGTCAGCGATGCTTCCGGTAGTCTGCAACAGCAGACCGAGCAGGCCGGATTACAGATGGATGAGCATCATCGCCAGACCGAGCTGGTCGTGACGGCGGTGACGGAACTGAGCGTGTCAGCGCGGGAAGTGGCGAACAACACGGTGAACACGGCGACCGCGACACAGGAAGCGACCGCCCAGACGGAGGCAGCCCAGCAGGAAGTAGATGCCGTGGTTAACCGTATCGATCAGCTGGCGGCGCATGTCGATAGTGCCTCTCAAGCCATGGCGCTGCTCAATACCCAGACCACGCGCATCAGCTCGGTGCTCACCGTGATTGGTGACATTGCCGCTCAGACCAATCTGCTGGCGCTGAATGCAGCCATTGAAGCCGCCCGCGCCGGAGAGCAAGGACGAGGGTTTGCGGTGGTAGCAGATGAGGTCCGCTCGCTGGCCGGACGGACTCAGCAAAGCACGGAAGAAATTAATCAGATGCTGGCAGAACTGCAGTCGGTCACCCGGGAAGCGGTGCAGGCGATGACGGTCAGTCAGCAGCAGAGTCAGGAAACTCTGGCGGAGTCGCAGCGTATTACGGCCAGTCTGGTGACCGTGACCGATGCGGTGAACAGCATTAATGCCATGGGGGTGCAAACCGCCACAGCGGCGGAAGAGCAAAGTGCGGTGTCGGAGGAAATTAACACGAACATGGTCGCCATTCAGCACATCCTGGATCAGATTGTCGGCGCGCTGGGGCATACCCGAACCACAACCACCGAGCTGGCCGCCGCCGGAGAGCAGATGCGCAGTCTGGTCGGGCAGTTCAAGGTGTAATGGCATCGGTTTGTTTCGCACTGCCGTGAAAGTGTCGTGAAGTTGCCGGTAAAGAGTGCGAACATTTTCCCATAAGTCGGTCGGCGCTCTTGCGGCCAGGTCCGTCAGGCTCTCTTCTGGGCAGAAAACCAGGAGAGAGCCTGATGTCACTAAAACTGTTACCGTCTGATTCCCGGCCGCGGGAAAAATTACTGGCCCGGGGCGCACAGGCATTATCTGATGCCGAATTGTTGGCCATTTTTCTGCGAACTGGTATTGCGGGCATGAATGCCATTGAACTGGCCTCCGACTTGCTTGAGAAATTTGGCTCACTGCGGGCCTTGCTGGCTGCCGATCAGCTCACCTTTTGTCAGTACAAAGGTCTAGGCCCGGCAAAATTTGCCCAGTTGCAGGCCGTGCTGGAAATGAGCCAGCGTCATTTTGAAGAAACCCTGAAGCGTGGCGATGCCCTGACCAGTCCGGATCATACTCGGCGATATTTAAGTCATTTATTGCGTGATCGGCATCGGGAAGCCTTTTTTGTCCTGTTTCTGGATAACCAGCATCGGGTTCTGAGCGGAGAAGTATTATTTGAGGGCACAATTGACGCTGCAAGCGTTTATCCGCGTGAAGTTGTAAAAAGATCACTAGAACTTAATGCAGCCGCGCTCATTTTAGCGCATAATCACCCATCGGGCGTAGCTGAGCCGAGTCAGGCAGATCGTCGAATTACCCGCCGCATATGTGATGCATTGGCGTTGGTAGATATTCGGGTTCTGGATCACTTTGTTATTGGAGACGGAGAAATTACGTCTTTCGCCGAAAGAGGTTGGCTATAAAATAGGCCAAAATCGATCAAAATGATGCGAAAGGATCTGCTCGGGACTTGAGCAACTGGTTTTGACTTAGTATAATGCGCGACCTTTGATAGCTATGGTTAGCGGAAATGAAGATTTCCGTTTGGTTAACCATGGTTGATATCGAGCTGAAACGATTTGGAGAAGACAGTAATGTCCCGTGTATGCCAAGTAACTGGTAAGCGTCCTGTAACGGGTAACAACCGTTCACACGCACGTAATGCCACCAAGCGTCGTTTTCTGCCGAACCTGCAAACTCATCGTTTCTGGGTAGAAAGCGAAAAACGCTTCGTTAAACTACGCCTTTCTGCGAAAGGCATGCGTATCATCGATAAGAAAGGCATCGACGCCGTTCTTTCTGATATGCGTGCTCGCGGCGAGAACGTTTAAGAGGATTTGAACAATGGCTAAAGGCATTCGTGAGAAGATCCGTCTAGTATCATCTGCTGGCACTGGTCACTTCTACACTACCGACAAAAACAAACGTAACATGCCAGGCAAATTTGAGATCAAGAAATTTGATCCAGTAGTTCGCCAGCACGTTATGTACAAAGAAGCGAAAATCAAGTAATTGATTTTTTGCCTCTTGGTAAAAAGCCCAGTTTATTGACTGGGTTTTTTTATGTCTGCAATTTGGCGCCCTGCCACCTTTCCTGCTTCTCTCATACACTGATACTCATGGTATGATTTCGCATCTGCATGTGAAGGAGTCGTGTTATGAGGCTGTCCCGCCGAGGCTGGAACAATGTCATCATCATCGGAGTGGTTTGTTTTATCGCGGTGATCCGTCTGCCGGAATTGCTGCAGCAGCGTTTTGCAACGAACGAACCAGAACCGATGGTTGCCAGCGGGCTGACGCGCTTACTGCCCGAGGACACCCCAATGACCCGTTTGAGCCTGCCGCAGGTTGCCCTGAGACAGAGCGAACTGGGTTGGCTGGCGGAACCGCCGGTATCTTTGCCAGCCGCGACATTGGCTGCCCACTGGCAGCGCCTGGAAGGGACCCCGGTTAACCGGGACATGATGGCTCAGTTGCAGCCTACGCTGCAGGCCCCGAGAACCGCGGAGATCTGGCTAGCCAGCCACGAAGAGCCGGTACGGGTGACGATTTACCAGTTACCGCAATTCTGGCTGCTCCAGAACTGGCAGGGGGAGTGGCTGGCCGTCTCGGTTGATGAGGCCTATTTATTTCCGCGTCACATGAATCCGTCTGAATAATCGGACCTGCGGACAACGCGGGGTCTGAACGAGAGAAAAAATGCCTGAATTACCGGAAGTTGAAGTCAGCCGGATGGGGATTGCCCCCCATGTGACCGGCCAGCGGGTAACTGATATCGTGATCCGCAATCCCCAATTGCGTTGGCCTGTCCCGGAGGCGATCCGCCAAATCGTTGGGCAGGAGATCCGGCGGGTCAGCCGCCGGGCGAAATACCTGATGCTGGAAACCGATGCCGGTTATGCCATTGTCCATTTGGGTATGTCGGGCAGCCTGCGGGTTTTGCCGGCAGGGATTCCGCCGGAGAAGCATGATCATGTGGATCTTTGTCTGGCCAGTGGAGAAGTACTGCGCTACAACGATCCCCGCCGATTTGGTGCCTGGTTGTGGCAGGACAAAGGCGGCGAGCACCCGGTGCTGGCCAAATTGGGACCTGAGCCATTAAGCGAGGCGTTTTGTGCACAATATTTGCAGGAAAAAGCCCGAGGCAAGCGGACCGCAATCAAGCAGTTCATCATGGATAACCATGTGGTGGTGGGCGTAGGGAATATTTACGCCAATGAATCCCTGTTCAGTGCCGGTATCCATCCGAAACGGGAAGCCGGAAAAGTTTCGGCCAAACGGTTGGCGGTGCTGGTGGCGGAAATTAAGGCCGTGCTGGCGTTTGCGATTGAGCAGGGTGGCACAACGCTGAAAGATTTCAAGAATGCGGACGGCAAACCTGGCTATTTTGCTCAGGAACTGCAGGTGTACGGCAAAGCCGGTCAGCCTTGCCCGCGCTGTGACAAGTTGCTCAGTGAAGTGAAGATTGGTCAGCGGACCACAGTATACTGCAGCGATTGTCAGAAATAAGCGCACCGTAAAGACAGGAACATCGCTTCCGGCCTGCGTGACATGGGATCCCGGTTGCATGCCTAGTGATAGGTTCGTCAGTCTGAGAGTGCTATGATCCTGTTATCCAATACGTTTTATGTGTGTCGGGAGACGCACGCTGAGAAGGGTGAAACGGATGAAAAAATATCTGGTTACCGGTGCGGCCGGTTTTATCGGCAGCGCCGTTGTTGAACGTCTATGCGCGATGGGCCATCAGGTCGTCGGGATTGATAACCTCAATGACTACTACGAGGTGTCGCTCAAGCATGATCGTCTGACCCGAATTCAGCATCCTGGCTTCACCTTTGTGGAGCTGGATCTGGCGAACCGTGACGGTATGGCCGCGCTGTTTGCAGAGCAAAAATTCGATCGGGTGATTCATTTGGCAGCACAGGCCGGGGTACGTTACTCGATTGATAATCCGATGGCCTATGCTGACAGCAACCTGGTTGGCCACCTGACGGTTCTGGAAGGCTGTCGTCATCACAAGATAGAACACTTGGTGTATGCCTCTTCCAGCTCGGTTTACGGCCTGAATCAGAAAATGCCGTTTAATACCGCTGACAGTGTCGACCACCCGATTTCCCTGTATGCGGCGACGAAAAAGTCCAACGAGCTGATGGCGCACACCTATTCCCACCTTTACGGTGTGCCGACGACTGGCCTGCGTTTCTTTACCGTGTACGGCCCGTGGGGGCGTCCGGATATGGCGCTGTTTAAATTCACCAAGGCGATTGTCGAGGGGAAAGCCATTGATGTGTATAACAATGGCGATATGCGTCGCGATTTCACCTACATCGATGACATTGTGGAAGGCATTATCCGGATTCAGGATGTGATTCCGCAATCCTCACCGGACTGGACGGTCGAAACCGGTTCTCCGGCAACCAGCTCGGCACCTTACCGTGTGTATAACATTGGTCATGGCAGTCCGGTGAAGCTGATGGATTTCATTGATGCGCTGGAGTCGGCACTGGATATGGACGCGAAGAAAAACTTCATGCCAATGCAGCCGGGCGATGTGTACGCCACCTATGCTGATACGGCGGATCTGTTTGACGTCACTGGTTATAAACCCCAGGTCTCGGTGCAGGAAGGTGTGCAGGCCTTTGTGGCTTGGTACCGTGAGTATTATCAGTGTTAAAACGGTAGTGTTAATGCAGTCGTGTTAATACGACTGCATGAATGTTGCGGCCTGAAAAGCGGTAAGTCGTGAAGGACGCAAAGTAATGCGAATAAAAAAGGAGGCTTGGCCTCCTTTTTTGATATTGCTGGGACTGGTTTTTTATTTTCCCTGTGCCTTGAACTTCTTCTCCAGCGCGTCGGCAATCACTGGGTCGACAAACTGGCTGACGTCGCCTTTGTGCAGCGCCACTTCTTTGACAATGGTGGAGGAGATGAAAGAATTTTCTTCTGACGGGGTCAGGAACACAGTTTCCAGTTCCGGCATCAGACGGCGGTTCATGTTCGCCAACTGGAATTCAAACTCAAAGTCAGACACAGCACGCAGGCCGCGAACCAGCACATTGGCCTGATATTCCTTGGCAAAATCAACCAGCAGGCCGGAGAAGCCGACGATGTCGACGTTGGTGAGGTGCGAAGTAATGGCTTTGGCCAGTGCCACGCGCTCCTCCAGTTCAAACAGTGGTTTTTTACTCGGGCTGTAGGCGATGCCGACGATCACATGATCAAACATCGCGGCGGCTCGCTCGATCAAATCCAGGTGACCATTGGTAATAGGGTCAAAGGTGCCAGGGTAGATAACTCGGGTTGTCATAATGAGTACCAGTCGCTGATGTTGAATTAAGAAATGAGAGTGTCGAGGGTCGCTGTCACCTGCGCCAGACTGATGTCTTTCATCAGCTGATCGCCTTTGACCCGGGTTCCCCACGGCAGGGCAGATACCGGTTTGCCGTGCTGCGCTTCGGCATGCTGGTCGTACACGCTGCAGACTGTGTTCAGACTGTTGTACGGGCCGGTGCGCTGGGGGTTACTGTGGGCGTACAATCCAATCACCGGGGTGCCCTGCGTGGTTGCCAGGTGAGCCGGACCGGTATCGGGGGCGACCACGACGGTGGCCTGTCCAAGCAGAGCCGTCAGCTGTTTCAAGCTGGTCTGGCCGATCAGGTTTTTGACCGGATGCTGGCAAAGCTGTTCGATGGCCTGACCCTGGGTGACTTCGCGCGGTGCCGGTGAACCGCATAGAATCACCTGCATACCTTTTTCATTCGCATAATCGGCCAGCTGGGCATAACGTTCGGTCAGCCAGTTGCGCTCGTCTTTACTGGCGGCCGGCGAGATGATCAGTGTCGGATGCTGGTTAATCTGCTGCCGGGCAAATGCTGTGTCCTCATCGGACAGTGGGATATTCCAGTGAGGCTGGTCAAACGGCACCCCCAGATAGCGGGCAAAGTCGGCGAAATTGTCCAACACATGGAAGCTGTTGGTGTCAGGCAAATGGCGGTTGGTAAACAGCCACTGGCCTTCTTTGGTGCGGTTTTTGCCAAATCCGACCCGGTAGCGGGCTTTGATCCCCAGTGACAGGGCACTTGCGCGCAGTGCCACCTGCATATGCAGCAGGGCATCAAATTGCTGACCTTTCAGGGCGGCCCAGACAGCTTTCATACCGGCCCATCCGGCTTTTTTGTCAAACACCACCACCTCAATGCCCGGTAAGTCGCCAATCAACTGAGCTTCGATTTTTCCGGTGACCCAGGTGATTTTGGTACTCGGCCAGTGAGCCTGAATCGCTTGTACGACAGCAATGGCATGGCAGACATCACCGATGGCGGACAAGCGAAGAATACATAAGGATTGTGGCGGAGTTGAAAATAACGCCATGACAGTTACCTGTTAGTGATTCAGAGAGGAAATTATGCAGTTCACGTAAGTGATTGTAAAATACTCTGTCGCCTCATGCCTGGAGAGAAAGTGTGCAAGTGATTACGAAAGACAATCAGCGGATCTGGTTTGACCCGGATTTGTTACGGGAAGAGCCCCTTCGTTGCTTTGACCCGGCCTTCTGGCAACAGGCCGGACGGGTCACCGGCTCGGCACAGGGCCGGGGCACGACCTGGTTTGTCGAGGGCCAAGCACTGCCGATGGCCTTGCGCCACTATCGCCGGGGCGGCCTGTTCGGCAAGCTGGTGAAAGATGCCTACTGGTTTACAGGCTGGGACAATACCCGCGGCGCCGCAGAGTTTCGCCTGCTGGATAAACTGGCGCAGGGTGGCGTGAGGGTTCCGCGACCTGTGGCGGCGCGGGCAGTACGTAGCGGACTGACCTATCAGGCCGATTTGCTGGTGGAAAAAGTGGCTAACGCGCAGGATTTGGTCGCGATTCTCGCCGAGCAGGCTTTGCCAGAGTCGTGTTGGCGCGCGATTGGGGCCATGGTGCGTCAGATGCATGACCTGCAGGTGTGCCATACCGATCTCAACAGTCACAATATCCTGCTGGATGACCAGCAGCTGGTCTGGCTGATTGATTTTGATAAGTGCTATGAACAGCAGGGCGAGCAATGGAAAGAAGGGAATCTGTCCCGCTTGCACCGCTCGTTTGTCAAAGAGCAGGGCAAGCGGGGGATCCGGTTTGATGCCTCGTGCTGGCAGTGGCTGCTGGCCGGATACCGGAACGACTAATCTTTCAGCAGAGTGGCCAGTACCGTCAGGGTTTTGTTAACCGCGCCCTGATTCTGCCTGACGACATTCAGGGCGGCCTGGCTCATGCACTGGCGCTGTTCTGGGGCCGCCAGCAATACGGACAAACGCTCGCCCAAGTCCCGGGCGTCTTGGCAAACCTCGAGAGCTCCGGCGTCCCGTAATTGCTGGGTGATGTCGGCAAAGTTATAAAAACTCGGCCCGGTTAGGGTCGGTTTGCCCATTGCGGCGGGCTCCAGCATATTGTGGCCGCCGACGCGATCGCCGATCAGGCTCCCGCCCATGAAGGTGATATCGGCAGCCCCCAGAAACAACAGCATTTCTCCCATGGTGTCTGCCAGATAAACCTGAGTTTCCGGCGTAACCGCCTGGTCGCCGGTCCGGCGAACACAGCGTAATGACTGTGCCAGACAAAGCTGCTCAACCTGATCGAAGCGCTCGGGGTGGCGGGGCACCAGAATCAGCAGACTGTCGGGATGCTGGTGGCGAACCGCGGCAAAGGCTTCCAGCACCTGTTCATCCTCTCCCTTGTGGGTGCTGGCTGCGACCCATACCGGGCGAGCTGAACCCAGCACCGTCCGCAGCTGCTGTGCCTGCTTGCGAATGCTCTCATCAATATGAATATCAAACTTCACTGAGCCGGTAACTGTCAGTCGGCTGGCTGCAATGCCCAATCGGGCGAAGCGGTCGGCATCATCTTGATGCAGGCACAGGATATGGTCAAGATGACGTGCAATCAGTTTAAAGACCGGCTGGAAGCGCTGATAACGGGTGGCGGAGCGGGCGGACAGGCGCGCGTTCATCACGATCACCGGAATCCCGGCGCTGTGCACTGTCGCCAGGGTATTGGGCCATAGTTCGGTTTCCATGATCAGCATCGCGGAGGGGCGAACTGCGCGCAAAAAACCGCGGACGCACCAAGCAAAATCGATAGGCATATAGCGGTGTTCCACCAGATCCCCGAGTTTTTCGACTTGCTGGGCCCCGGTGCTGGTGGTGGTGGTAACGACAATGGGGGTGTCGGGGTAAGCCGCTTTAAGGGCTTTAATGACGGGGATCGCGGCAATGGACTCGCCCACACTGACGGCATGAACCCAGATCGGACGCTGACCCCGGACAGGCGGCGTGAAGCCAAAATGCTCTTTCCAGCGGGAACCAAAAGTCGGTTTACCGGGTTTCTTTTTATAAAGCCCGAACAACAGCACGGGAGAGGCTAGGCAGAGCAGCAGGGTATAAAGGGCGCGTATCAACATAATCAAAGGCCAGTGAACGATTTAGGGCTATTATAACGGCTTCTTTCGTCACGAACAGGCGGGGAAAACTCACTATCCACAGCATGATTCGGTTAGAATAACCGTCTTGTTTCATGTACAGACCGGCGACGGGAACCGAGCAGAGAGTTAGATGAAAAAACGTTACTTGATGTATATCGCCCAGAACTATTCGTATGCCATCTTACGGCCGCTGCAACACGCCATATTGGCACAGGGCGGGGAAGTGCGCTGGTTCCTGGAAGGCAATGAAGTCAATCCGGCTTTCCTCGCTCCTGACGAGCAGGTGCTGGCGACCATCGGCGATGTCAAAGCCTGGCAGCCGGATGCGGTGTTCGTCCCGGGCAATGTGGTGCCGAGTTTCGTTCCGGGGCTCAAGGTGGGTGTCTTTCATGGTTTCAATGCCGGAAAACTCAACCGCCGCGGTCGCGAGGATCATTTTGAGATACGTGGTTGTTTTGATCTGTACTGCACGCAGGGGCCGGATACCACCGAACGATTTGAACAGCTGGCCGCTGAGCACGGTTTTTTCCGAGTGGCGCAAACAGGCTGGCCGGCACTGGATCCGCTGTTTACCCCAGAGCCTAATAACCCTTACCTGGCACCGGCTGACCCGCGGCCGACGGTGCTGATGTGCTCGACGTTTTCCCGCAACCTGACATGTGCGCCGATACTGTTTGAGAAGATCAAACAGTTGTCGCAGACCGGTAAATGGCGCTGGCTGATTCAGTTCCACCCGAAAATGGATCAGGATATTGTCGATAAGTACAAAAGCCTGGCGGGCGAACACCTGCAGTTTGTCGAAACCGACAATGTGATTCCGTTGTTGCAGGCGGCAGACGTGATGTTGTGCGACACCTCATCGGTTCTGCTGATGTTCCTGTTGCAGCGTAAACCGGTTGTGACGTTCTGCAATCAGTCACCGGGGGAGTACCTGCTGGATGTCACTGAAGTGGATGCTGTCGAAGCGGCGCTTACCGAGGCTCTGCAACGCCCGGAAGCCCTGATGGCTGAGATTGAGCGCTATTGCCAACTGATTCACCCGTATTCTGACGGCGCATCCAGTGAGCGTGTACTGCAGGCCACCAACGCGATGATTGCAGACGGCCGGGCCGGGCTGAAATCCAAGCCGTTGAATTTGATGCGTCAATTCAAAATGCGAAAGAAACTCGGATACTGGAAGTGGTAAGCTCGGGGAATGTAGCCTGCAAGTAGCTGCCCGATACAGAACTTATTCAAAACATCGTTAACAGAAAGGCCCAATTTATGAGAAGGCATTCATTGTCAGTAATTGTGATCACGAAAAACGAAGCGGATCGCATCGAGCCGTGCCTGCAATCGGTCGTAGACATCGCCGATGAAATCATTGTGCTGGATAGTGGCTCAACCGATAACACAGTCGAAATTTGTCAGCGTTATACCGACAACGTGACGATCACTGACTGGCCGGGGTTTGGTAAGCAGAAACAGCGGGCGCTGGATAAAGCAACTGGCGACTGGGTTCTGTCTATTGATGCCGACGAAGCGCTGGATGAAACGATGAAATCGGCACTGATCGCGATGCTGGAGCAAGAGCAGATTGAGCACACGGCGTACCGTCTGCCTTGGGGTGTCACGTTGTACGGCAAAACCCTCAAATATGGCCGCAGCGCCCGTTCGGTTCTGCGTCTGTTTAAACGTGAAGGCGCAAGGTTTACCCTGGATGAGGTTCATGAAACTGTGGTGCCTGCACCGGGCTCGACCGGTGTCATGAAAGGCTTGTTGCTGCATTACACCCACCGCGATTACGGTCACGGTCTGGATAAAGCCGCTAAATATGCCTGGCTGGGGTCGCAGAAATACCATCGTAAAGGGAAAAAATCCCATGGCCTGGTACTTGCCCTGCTACGAGGGATGTGGACGTTTTTCCATATTTATATTCTGCGTCGTGGTTTCCTGGACGGCAGTGTGGGTTTCATCGTCGCCATGACGTATGCCCAGGTGAACTTCAATAAATATGTTGGGCTGTGGCTGCTTGAGCAAGAAAAGAACGCATGAAAGAGATGATACGAAAACTGCGAAAGTACTTGCAGCCGACACCTGTCATCTCTGAGCAGGATTATCAAAAGGGTCTTGAGGCGCTGTCTCATATTCAGCACCTGGAAATTCCAGCGGGTGATTTTACGAAGACCGTCTGGATGTACTGGGATTCAGGACTCGACAACGCCCCAGAGGTTGTGCAGCTTTCTTATAAAAGCTGGGTAACACAAAACCCTGATTATCAAGTTATTCTCCTGAATGAAGTGAATATCTCTGACATACTTGGCTTCAACTTTAATGATGTCTTCAATTGTTTCACGGTGGATCTTAAAGCTGCAGGCAAGAGTGATTTCCTGAGAATATTTTTATTGTATAAGTTTGGTGGTGTATGGGCTGATGCCACCTCATTTTGTTTAAAGCCGCTGGATCAGTGGCTTGATATGGAAAACACACCGTTTTTCTCCTTTCGCGAAAAGTATTCTGATGATCGTCAACTGGTCTCGTGGTTTTTAGCGGCGCGGAGCGGTCATTCCGAAGCGGCTGCTTGAGGTGGCGATTGAGTATTTATACCAGCCGCACAGAAAACAGAAGCTCGAGATAAGAGGGCTAAATACAACTAGGAAACTTGCGGCTCGCCGGAATCTGATCAGCAAAGCCGGTAGTGGATATCCTTTGCTGGAACATTTGGAACGAAAAGGGTTTGCGCCTTATTTCTGGTTGTTTTATTTATTTAATGAAGTCGTTAGCTGTGACGACCAGGCAGAGACTTGGCAACAAATTCAACTGCTATCGAATAACTACGCTGAGCTTGATGATGACTTCTCACAGTACAGGAATGCATTCATTGCCAAGCAAACCTATCGGGACAAGTATGTGCAGGGAGAGCGTTACCAGGAAAGGATAACCTTCTTGAAGCAGGAAATATTATAGGATCTTGCTGTTTCGGTATCTCCAGTACGAAGAAAAACCGCCATTTTGGCGGTTTTTTTAGTGGGACCATTTATAAATCAGCTTGCTCAGCGGCAGTTTGAACAGCCGGCGCAACTCCAGTAACAACTGCTGTGCGGTATAGGTCAGCGGCTGGCGGGCATCACAATATTTGCGGTACAGGCGCAGCCAGTCGATATGACTGTATTCATTGGCCCGCTTCAGCTTCCTGATGGAAATTTTCCGCAGACCAATGCCGCTGTTCTCCGGATCGGCAATAATGATGTTGCTGGCCAGGAATGATTCCCAGAATGTGATGTCTTGCTGACGGCTGGTAAACCGGCTGGCCATTAGAGGTGTGCGTTCGGGTAACAAGGCCTTGAGCCAGATTTGGCAGTACACTTGCTCAGCTTCCAGTGCCGGCTCTCCGGCTGACCGGCGGGTAGCCTGCGCCATCAGTTCAGCCGCGAAGGGTTGCTGGGTAAATGGCGGTTGGTCCCAGATTTTCCGCAGATCGTCAGTGCGGCCATAATAGAAAAAGTCACTCGGGCTCATGATCACCCGTTGGCCGTGTGAGGTCCGTCGAAACAGGTTCGCGTTGATGACCACTTTTTCGGCAAACACGCGGTGTTCGGCCTGACTGCAAGGGAAGGCTTGCTGCAGTGCCACGAATTCGTTGCCGGTGAGGAAGTTGTCACTGCGCAGCTTCACAGCATAAGGGGTTGTCACGCGTGCTAGGCCTGCTTTGGTCGAGACGATCTGGCGATAGTAATTCACCGGGCAGAAGCCGTCACTGTTTTGCCCCGGGTCTTCACTGATCACCAGCAAGTCATAATCCAGACCCGACAGGTCCTGATCCGGCCAGGTCGACAGGATGACCGTCGCTCCCGGTAAATGGGTACGGATACTGTCCAGGCAGCGTTTGGTGATGCCTTCTTCGTGATGGGTCCGGCCTTTATAGTTTTGGACCGGTCCCTGAACCACAACGCTGATGTGTTGGAAATCCTGGCTCAACCTTGTCCCTCCAGAAATTGGTAGTACTCGTCCGGTACGCCACAGAAAATGACGTCATCGGTTGCAATCAAGTGGTAATGGATAGCGTGACCGTCCTGAATCAAGGTGTTATAGAGCGGGGCGATATAGAGCTCACCTTTGGCCCATTCAGCTTGAGGGCGGGCAAGATAGCGTTCATAGGCATCCGTAAACAGCACCGTTGAGGCAAAGTAATATAAACCGGTGCTGCACAGATCGGAGATCGGCTCTTTTTCGGTGGTGCGCACCACGCGGGTGGAGTCGGCCGATGCTGGTTGAGCAAATGACCAGTTATCACCACTGCCCTGAAACACTTCAAGGTAACCGTCCCACTGGGTCAACTCGGCTGGGAAAGTGAAGCCGGGACGGAAGGTGTCGATATTAAAGATGGTTATCGGGCCCTGATATTCGGGCAGCGATTGCAACCCGAGGTACACCGTTTCCGCCTGACCGCGGGTGGCTTCCTCCAGCACAAAAATGTGGGCTTCTTTGATACCCAGGCGTTTTACTTCCTGCTCGACGAATGCCCGGGTTCCGTACACATCGCGAATGATGAACAGAAATGACTCGGTGTCGAAGTAGTGTGAGAAGCTGTTAATGGCGTGAGCAAACAGTGTCTCTCCGTGGGCTTTGAGCATGTATTTTGGCTCGGTAAACCCAGCTTGGAAAAAACGGGAACTTAGGCCGGCCATGGGAATGACGATCATACTTCGGCGTCCTGAATCAGTTGGTAAAGGCGAAATGCATTGGCCATCAGCGCTTGCTGGCGGCGTAAATCGTCGGCATGCAGTGGCAGCATAGACAGAAACAGCTGGATCTGCATGGCGTACAGGGCTTTATCGGATAGCTGATACTTCTCTTTCATCAAGGTAATGAACAGCTGCTGAATGCTTTTAATGTGTTTAGGAATATCCAACCGGAAGGTGATCGCACGTTGTACCACGCTAACCTCATAGTAGCCGGCGATAATCCAGTCATACAGGCCGAGTACCGAGTGGCTCAGCTTGGCCAGATCGTAACGCACATCCCCGTACACGGTGAAGTCGCCATGTACATCCATGCCCCGTGGGTCGATGGTTTTTATTTTATCGCTGCGAAAGTCATACAAAATATTGCTAAAGCAGTAGTCGCCGTGCATGACACTTGGTGGCAATGATGCCGTTGGCAAATATTGCTCGCTGGCCGCCAGTAAATCGGCAAAGGAGGCGCTCAGGTTGTCGTTAAACGTCCACGGTGTTGCCATCTCGCAACCAACGGATTGGCAGTATTCAGTCAGCCGCTGACGTGTTTTTTCGCCGAACAATACCTCCAGAGACTGGATCGGCTGATGGTTGTCAGTGGCCGGGGTGTGTTGCTGGCAGGCGTCGATAAAGTCCAGGCAACTGCTGAGAATTTGCTTCCACACCAGCTCCGGCAGGGTGGAGAACACAAACAGCTCGTTCAGTGCGGTATGGTGCAGGTATTCCAGCTGGTAAGACACTGTCCCGTTTTGTGTCTGAGTACCGAGAAATTGAGGCAGATAGGTGCGAAGAATCGGCGGTACCTGTTCAAACCAATGAGCTTCTGCGGCTATTTTCTGGTTTTTTGTGCTGGACTTACGAATCCATTTGGGCGTGATTTCCAGATGATTAAAGGCCCGCTGGGTCGTGAACTTGGCTTTGGAGGTGTAGTAAGTATTCAGGTGACCAAAGTCGAGCCAGTTGGAAACGTGAACGCTGTTGAGGCCACATTCCTCGTGGTAATAGTTCAGGCTCTGGATGAAATCCCAGTGCGCCATCGTCAGTGCTTTGAGCAACCGCTGGGGCTGGCTGAATTTGAAATACCCGCAAACCACGTTGTTCTGATCCAGCAGATGGCGATGCTGTGGGGTGTCGAGCCAGTGGGAGTTATCATTGGTGACGATGGCCCAATCGTAGCTGTTTTCGACCTGGGAAATCGTAATGATATCTTCGCCGCCAGGCAGCTCGGAAAACAGGGTGTCTCCGAACAGGATACTGAGGCTACTTTTATGGTCATAATCAGCCAGTGTCAGGGCAGAGACCAGCGAGGCGCCCAGTGACAGGCCATCCGGGATGCGCAGCAGGGCGACACCGTGCTTGCTCAGCCAGGCTTCATCGTAAGTTTCGAGCTGATAGCTTTCCGGCAAGCTGAGGTAAATTTTCTTACCTTCCGGCGCACTGGCGACCTGATGCTGAAACAGACGGCGGTTACCCAGCGGCAGAAACGCCGGTGGAATGGTGCCGAACTCCGACTCTAGCTCCTGACTGACATAAGCAGCGGACATGATCAGAAACATGCTTTTTCCTTGTCGAGCAGGGCATTGATCTCCTCTACTGACAGAGAGGCAAATTCTGATGGGCGTACTGCACGGTCATCAATGTAGAAGCCGTCATGACCGCACCAGGGCTTGCCCACCAGAATCTCATCATAAGGTACCTGATGTTTGTCCAGCCAGGCTGTAATGATCGGTAGGGTGTGAATGTTAATCAGTCCTACATTCCCTTCGTAAGTGCGCATGTTGCGCGCCGTACTGATGGTGATCGTGTAGCCTTGCGCCTTGTAATTTTTCAGTTGCTCAATCACTGCCAGATTCGGCGCGACGTTCTCGTAATCATTGGTATCGGCCAGCGTTATCGTGCCGTCTAGATCAACAACCAGTTTTTTCATATCAGACTGTCCTACTTCGTTGGGTGCAGCAGCTTTTCAAAAAAGGCGATGTGATGGCGTACGGTTTCCATCGCATTGAATTCCGTATCCAGTTTCTTTTGTGCCGCGGCGCTGAATCGGGCAATTTTGTTTTTATCCGTAATCAGCTGGTTCATTGCCTGGCCCAGAGCCTGTGCATCGCCGGCCGGAACGATAAAACCGGTTTCACCGTCATCAACCAGCTCCGGCGAACCACCGGTGGTGGTGACAACAGAAGTGGTTCCGTTTGCCATGGCTTCAATAATGGTACGAGGCAGGCCTTCACCACTGACTGACGGCTGAACCTGGAAATCGGCCATGGCCATGATCGAGGGAACGTCTTTACGGTGGCCGACCAGGTGGATCCGGTCTGCCATAGGGCTTTGCCTGATTTCGTCAAAGTGAGGTTCGAAACCGCTGCCGACCAGCAACAGGTGGAAATTCGGGTTATCAATCTGGTGGGTGGCTTGTACCAGAACCGAAATCCCCTTGCTCGGGCGCACATGCGCGGCGCAGACGGCAATGATGTCATCGTCGGTCAGGCCAAATTCTTCACGCTGGGTCGGTGCAACACTGTACCAGTCCAGCTGGTGACCTTTATAAATGGTGACGATGTTGTCGCGGTTTTTCCAGACGCGCTGGCTGACATCGCGGCGCACGGCGTCAGATACACAAATGATACCGTCAACCCGTGGGTGAAGATGGGTCAGGTAAGCACTGGGATCGTGGCGATACAGGCCGCCTGTTGTGCCCCGGTAAGTCACCATTTTTGCGCGGGTACCGATGCAGGCAAACGCGGCATTGGGAATGGTTTTGGAGTTAAATCCGTAGCAGATGTCGTAGTCGCCATCTTTCAGTTCGCGATGCAGGGTTTTGATGGTCTTTGAACAAATTTTCTTGGTCGGGTAGCAGTCGATAACTTTTACCCCGTGCTCACGAAAACGGGACACATATTCGGCATCGCCCTGCGTGGCGACCGTTACCTGATGACCCTGGCGAACCATTTCAATAAACATTTCCGCTTCTGGACGAACGCTGTTCCATGCGTGATGGTAGGAGCTGGCAATCAAAATTTTCATAATTCAGGCTTTATTTTTGTTTGATTTTATACAGAGCGTTATGTGTTTCGCGCTTAAAGAGCTCGGTCAGATTAAACCACTCCCGTTTGCAGCGGGTCAGCAGACTGCGCGGTGGTTTCTGGCTGTCGTAACCGATGTCCGAATCGAAAATCGGGTCGTTGGTTAAACAGGCAGGGGCTGTGCCGTAGCAATCGACCTGGTTGATCCAGAAACGGTCCATATAAATATCGACCGCCATATACCAGCGATCGGAATGTGCCAGGAACTTCCGGGCTCCGGTCGGCGTCAGGTAATAACCGGTGGCACTCATATGCCCCTTGGTAAATTTGCACACAGACGTTGCGCCTAGCGAAACCAATGGGGTGAAGTTAAATGCTTTGCGCTTGTTATCAAACAGGCGGATACATTCAAATTTGGGATCAAGGGTCGGTATAGCCCGGACAAAGTCCGTCATTGGTGCCGGATAAAGCAGGGCATCATCCTCAATTACAATAATTGGCTTATTCAGCTCAACGCACTTTTGCCACAACAGGTAGTGGCTGGCATAGCAGCCGAGTTGCCCTTTGCTCAGCGATTTGCCGCGGTATAGCTGACTGAGAGGATCATCATAGTTGTCGAACAATGGGTGATGGCCTTCGCGGCCATTCACTGCGGAGAAAACGGAAAAGGGTAATCCGAGTTCGTCAAGCTGCCGAGAGATATTGTGACGGCGCTCAACGGAGGACTCCAGGTTGATGACAAAAATTTCGTACATATCGTTAGTGTTTTCTGCTAGATGTCGTTAAGCAGCTGACCAGAAAAATATACAACAGCAGCGGCTGTGGGTGGCTAAAAGGGACATCAGTTAACGATGCCGTGGCATAAAGAAGAACGATAGAGCTCAGCATATAGCGGTGCTGATGTGAGGCGCGTGAGAGGCCGATCAATGGCACTGATAACAATGCCAGTAGCAGTGCCACGCCAACCATGCCGCTCTTCACTAACCGATCCAGGAACTGATTGTGATAATGGGCAGGGTTTTGTTGCTTTAAGGTTTCGGATGCCTGCCCTTGTTGGTACAGTTCGTTGAACTTCTCGCGGTGATACCTGCCAAGCCCCAGTAACCAATTATCTTCAACAAGTTGTGGGACAATTGCCCACATCTGCAACCGTAATCCTGCTGATGTCGTGAAGTTACCAGACATGATCTGATTCACTTCATATTGTGTTTCATCAATTCGTGCTTCAACAACCGGTTTTAAGGCAAAACCGCCCATGATTAAGAGCAACAGGGCAACAAGACAGGATTTTTTTGTCAATAACAGGGAGCGGAAGTGCAGGATAATCATTAACGCGACGGTGACGAAATAACCCAGCCATACCCCCCGACTCTGACTGAAGAGGACTGCTGCAGTGCTAATAACAAAGGCGAGCACAGCGATGGTTTTATGACTCGCATTTTTGTTGCAAGAAAGGCTCAAAGCAATCAACCCAATTGCTGCGCTCATAGTCGCCTGAGGAATGGCATTGATAGGCCAAGCGCCACGGCCAATATCCAAATACTGGCCGTAGTAATACGCCATGTAGAAACACGAAATACCTCCCATCAGGCACAGCCAGCTTAAGAGGCGCTGCGAAATGAGTTCTCGAGGAAAACAAATCAGCATGACTGACGCCATCAACAGGGCACGAATTTCTCGGGAACTGATGCCGTGGTAGAAATGACTGAAAAGACCATAAGCGGTCAGTGCCAGTACCACCCATAAAACCCGGTTGTGACGGAGGTTGTCTCTGGTCGTCTGAAGTCCGTAGTAACTTATTGAGGTAATAGCGGAAATAACAACCAGTGCGACCATCGGCTTATCGCCATCGCCGACAACCAGTAAGCCGCTGAACAGCCAGATAACCGGCAGCAGGATAAGGGTGTTGAATATTGTACTTCTGTTCATTCTGCCCTGATCCTATTTCTTGACGTTATACGGGTTGGCTTCGCCATTTGGTCGCGTTTTTAACAGACGAAGAATCCACATATATTGTTCCGGGCGTTCGGTGACGTACTGCTCGATGCACTCGTTCATCAGACGGGCATCCTGCTCTTCGGTTTCCAGAGGAAACGGTGACAACGGCGGATAAATGTCGATTTCATACTGGCCGGTTTTGCTGTTGTATACAGAATAAAGCGGCACAATTTTCGAACGGCTTAATTTGGCCAGTCGGCCAAGACCCGAAATCGTTGCCTTGGTGGTGGCAAAGAAGTCAACAAACACACTGTGTTCGGGGCCGAGGTCTTCGTCGGGTAAGTAGTAGCCCAGATACCCTTCACGGATCGATTTGATAAAGGGCTTGATCCCACCACTGCGCTCATACACGCGACCGCCATACTGCACGCGTTGTTTGTGCATCAACCAGTCGGATACCTCATTCTTTTGCTTCTTGGCCATGGCCGATACCGGCAGGCCGCGGGATGCCAGCAGCACCGCAGGAATATCAATGGCCCAGGTGTGAGGTACCAGCAGGATAGCGCTTTCTCCCTGTTCTTTCAGGGTGGCCAGGTGCTCTTCACCGCGGATGATGGTGTGGCTTTCCAGCCAGGCGCGGCTGCGTACGCTCAGAGAGGCGAATCCCATCAGGAAGCTGCCTGCGGTGATGTAGCTTTCCATCAGCATGGCTTCCCGCTCAGCCTCGCTTTTGTCCGGAAAACACATCGCCAGGTTAACCCGCGCGCGTCGGTTGGACTTGCTGTCAAATTTCATCGCCAGCTTGGCAAAACCGGTCGCGATGGTGCGGCGAACACGGTGTGGCAACAGGCACAGCAGGGATGCAACAGCCACGGCCAGCCAGGTTCCCCAGTATTTTGGGTGCAGGAAATGCCAGTGAAACTCAGGGTTATAAGCTTGTTTGTCGTAATGATCTTTCATGGGCGATAAAATTTAACTGTTGATGATTGCCATGTATTCGGCCACGCCCTCGGCCACCGATTTGAATTCTTCCTTGTAACCGGCTGCGCGTAACTTGGTCAGATCTGCCTGGGTGAAGGCCTGATAACGGCCTTTCAGGTGATCCGGAAACGGAATTTCTTCCACCTGGCCCTTGCCGTGGAACGCGATGACGGCTTTAGCGACTTCGTTGAAAGACTCCGCTTTGCCGGTGCCGCAGTTATAGATGCCGGAAACGCCTTGCTGCCAGAACCAGAGGTTCACCTTGCACACATCACCGACATACACAAAATCACGTTTAAGGTGCTCTGAGCCTTCAAACAGCTTCGGATTATCACCTTGGTGGATTTGTGTATTCAGGTGGAAGGCGACGGAGGCCATACTGCCCTTGTGCTGCTCGCGGGGGCCGTAGACATTGAAGTAACGAAAGCCGGTAATTTGCGACAGCGATTCGCCGTTTGCTTCTGCATCCTGCCACAAGCGACGGACGTAATTGTCAAACAGCTGCTTGGAGTAGCCATAGACATTGAGCGCCCCTTCGTAGGCGCGCTCTTCAATAAAGTCATGGTCGCGGCCGCCGTAGGTCGCTGCGGACGAGGCATACAGGAAAGGAATCTGGCGCTCCAGGCAGTAGTGCAGCAGCTCTTTCGAATACTCGTAGTTATTGAGCATCATGTACTTGCCGTCCCACTCAGTGGTGGATGAGCAGGCACCCTGATGGAAGACCGCCTCAATAGGGCCAAAGTCATCACCGGCCATGATTTGCGTGATGAAATCTTCCTTGTCCATGTAGTCGGCGATATCAAGGTCGACCAGGTTGGCAAATTTGGTCCCGTCTTTGAGATTGTCCACAACAAGAATGTCGTTATGGCCTTGCTCGTTCAGGGTTTTCACTATGTTGCTGCCGATCATACCGGCGCCGCCAGTTACAATAATCATGGCTATTCCAGTCTTCAGTTTGGGCAAACGGTCGCATCACTGCCGCCGTTATGAATTATCTTTATGATAGTATTAGCAGATTGCCAACGTCATGGGCACAGAAGTGAGAAGCAAATGAAGACCCGCGATAGAATTATCCTGGCAGCACTAGAGCTTTTCAATGAAAGCGGTGAGCCAAACATAACCACGAACCACATAGCCGCTCATCTGGGGATCAGCCCCGGCAACCTGTATTATCATTTCCGTAATAAAGAAGAGATTATACACAGTATTTTTGATCAATACGCCCATGATCTCAGGATTCATTTCCAGCCACTTGATCTCCAACAGATCACGGCGGATAACCTGCTGGCGTATCTTGACTCTGTCTTCATGCTGATGTGGCGTTATCGCTTCTTTTACGCCAATTTGCCGGACATTTTGCGCCGGGATGCCGAGTTGCAGCAAAAATACCTGCTGGCGCAGGAAGGGCTGCATCAGAACATCATGGCGATGATGAAAAGTTTTCGGGCCGGCGACCTGCTGGCGCTGGATGATACCGAGTTGGGGGCGTTGGTAAACACGCTGAAACTGGTTGTGTCCAGCTGGATCTTTTACCAGAGTGCGCAGGCACCGGGTGCCGAGATCACTAAGAGCGTGATTTATCAGGGCGTGCTGCAGATTCTGGCAATTGTCCGTCCGCTGACGACAGACAAAGGGCGGGATTATGTCCGGGAGCTGGAAGCGCATTACTGTGAACAGGTAGAGCGCAATAGCTAACCGATACTCAGACATGCCCCCTAGGGACTAAGAATTGGGCGCTAGGGCGTGGTGCCGGACGGGGGCTGATCGGCCGCATACAAGGCAGAAAGCCGGACCAGAGTGATCCCTTCTGCCGCCAGCGTCGGTAACCGGTTTTGCAGCGTGGCTAACGTAACAGGGTGAGGGTGGCCAATGGCGATCACTGCCCCCTGCTGCTGTGCTTGATGGATCGCCCGTTGCAACTGCTGGCTGATGAACGTTTCTGTGGGTTGGTGGTCCAGAAAGATGTGCCGTTTCAACGCCGGCACCTGATAGGTGTGCGCGGCCGTCAGTGCGACTGAGTGAATCGTGGTCCGACTGTCCAGAAACGCCAGATGCTGATGAGCCAGCACCTCCATCACCCAGTTCATGGCTTGAGTGTTTTGGGTGAGGGCGCTGCCCATATGGTTGTTGACCGCGAAGGCGTCGGGGACTTTGCGCAGCGCCTGACGAAGCGTTTGCTGGAATTCGGCCTTGGCCATTCGGGAAGTCAGCGTGGTGCGTTCCAGTGGCGCGGCACGGCTTGGCTCCATCGGCATATGTAGCAGGACATCTCGTTGCTGACGGGTTGCTTCGTGGCTGGTGGCGGTTGCATAGGGGGTATCGGGGAGTACCGAAATGCTGATCTCGGCAGGCAAGGTTCGGAAAGTCAACGGAAGCGGCTGGTAGCCTAAGTCGTCAATCACGATCGCCAGCTGACCAGCCTGAATGGGCGCGGGGAGCAGTAAGCAAGAAGCCAGCAATAAGCTGACAGACAGCAGCAAGGCTGCCCTTTCTCCCCTGACTGTCCCTTCGCCGAAGAGACGCCCTGCCTTGAGTTGTCTGGCAAAGAGGTGCCTGACAAAAGAACCGGGACATTGCCGTGTCCCTAGCTGGGGGCGTTCAGAGATACTCAGCCACCGAGTCCACGGCGTCGGAACATCATGCTCGCAGTGGTGCGAGTGAAACAGGTGGTGCAAGTGTCGAATCCATGACATTACTGCAAGTTTCTCCTGTTTCGGTCGCGATTAAGGTTGCCCCAGCCAGCTCCTTGGGTTGGTCGGCGTACCTTTGCGACGAATTTCGAAGTAAAGGGAGGACTGCTCCTGCCCGCCACTATCGCCGACCAGTGCGATAGCTTCATTGGCCTGTACGTTATCGCCCACTTTTTTCAGCAGTGCCTGATTGTAACCATAGAAGCTCATGTCGCCTTTGCCATGATCGATCACCACCATTAGGCCGTAACCACGCAACCAGTCGGCAAACACCACCTTACCCGGGTAGATAGCCTTGACCTGGCTGCCAGCATTCTGGCCGATCACCATACCTTTCCAGCGTAGCTCACCTTGTTGCGGTGAACCATAAGCGTGGACGATTCGTCCGCTGACCGGCCACGGCAGCTTACCTTTGTGCTGGCTCAGGCCGTTCATAGGTGCCCGGCGGCGGGCGGCTTCAGCCGCGGCTTTGGCGCGGGCGATTTCTTTAATCAGGCGCTGCTCGTTCTCTTTCAGCTCGGCCAGGTAACGGTTGTCGGTGTTAATCTGCTGTTTGAGCTTGCTGACTGTGCTTTGACGCTGGCGTCGTTCCGACTCCAGCTTGGCCTGATGTTTTTTTAGCTCGTCGAGTTTGGTTTGCTGTGCTTCTTGCTGCTGGCGCAGGGTATGTTGCTTCAGCTGCAATTCGGTCGTGGTGGCAGCCAGCTCATCCAGCGCCTGAGTGCGCGCTTGGCTCAGTCGTTCGGCATAGACCGTATAGCGATCCAGTTTGTCACGGTTTTCCCCGCTTAATAGCAGCGCCAGCTGGCTGTGCTGTCCCTGACGGTACTGGGCATCCATCAGCGCTTTCAGCATTTCCTGCTGTCCCAGCTGCTGTTGTCTGAGTGAGGCCATCTGGGTTTGCAAGGTTCGCACAGACTGATTCAGTGACTGAATCTGGCTCTCGGCACGATGGATGGATTTTGCCGTTTCAGCAATGCCAACTTCCTGTTTACGTAAATCTTTCTGGAGTTGGTCGATGTGCTGACGCTGGCTGCTGACCTGTTGTTGTTGGCGTGAAATTTCTTGTTTGACGCCATCAAGCTGGTTCTGGTTTGCCTGGGCTGCCGGAGCGGCAAACGCCAGACATAACAAAGCACCAGTGCATAATGCACTGGCGCGGATGGATTGGTGAAGGTTACGAATGATCTCCCGCATAGCGGTGATTATTTCAGATCAAACAGCACCTGACCAGTCATCTCTGCAGGGATTTCCATGTCAGACAGCGCCAGCATGGTTGGGGCCAGATCTGACAGTTTCCCGCCATCTTTCAGAGTAATAGATTTGCTGCCCACGTAAACCAGAGGTACCGGCAGGCTGGTGTGCGCCGTATGGATGCCGCCGGTTTCCGGGTTCACCATCATTTCGGCGTTACCGTGGTCGGCAGTGATCAGCAGTTGGCCGTCCATTTCACGGATAGCGTCAACTACGCGGCCGATACAGGTATCTACGGCTTCACATGCTTTTACCGCAGCATCATAAACGCCAGTGTGGCCGACCATGTCACCGTTCGGGTAGTTACAGATAATGGTATCAAACTCACCGCTCTTGATTGCGGCAACCAGCTTATCAGTCAGCTCCGGCGCGCTCATTTCCGGCTGCAGGTCATAGGTGGCCACTTTTGGTGAAGCGACCAATTGACGAGATTCGCCGTCAAACTCATTTTCGACGCCGCCGTTAAAGAAAAACGTAACGTGCGCGTATTTTTCCGTTTCAGAAATACGCAGCTGTTTTTTGCCTTTCTTCGACAGCCACTCACCCAGGGTGTTGGTCAGGCTTTCTGGTGGGAAAGCAGCAGGCAGGTTAATGTCAGCCGCGTATTGAGTCAGCATGACAAAATCGGCCAGTGCCGGGAACTGCTTGCGCTCAAAGCCGGCGAAATCTACTTCGAATGTACGTGTGATCTGGCGGGCACGGTCAGCACGGTAGTTCATGAACAAGACGGCATCGCCATCCTGCATCGCAGCCACAGGTTGGCCTTCGGCACGGATTTCTGTCGCTTTGACGAACTCATCGTTTTCTTCGCGGGCATACGCCGCTTCCAGACCTTCAACGGCAGTGGCAGCGGTAAAGTCAGCATCCGCAGCAGTCAGCAGGTTGTAGGCTTTTTCAACACGTTCCCAGTTGTTGTCACGGTCCATCGCGTAGTAACGACCAACCAGAGACGCAATGCGGCCTTTACCCAGTTGGGCAAACAGGGCATCGAAACGCTCCAGAGAGGCTTGAGCGCTACGTGGCGGCGTGTCGCGGCCATCCAGGAAGCAGTGCAGGTAGATGTGCTCAGCACCGCGATTCGCGGCCATCTCCACGGCTGCGGCAATGTGGTCTTCGTGGCTGTGCACACCGCCTGGTGACATCAGGCCCATGATATGAACGGCTTTGCCAGCTTGAACGGCTTTATCAATCGCGGAAGTCAGCGCTGGGTTTTCGAAGAAATCGCCGTCAGCGATAGATTTGGTGATTCGGGTCAGATCCTGGTACACCACGCGACCGGCACCGATATTGGTGTGGCCCACTTCAGAGTTACCCATTTGACCGTCCGGCAGGCCAACATCCATCCCTGAGGCAGAGATCAGGGTGTGCGCTTCATTCGCCATCAGACCATCAAGAACCGGAGTTTTCGCGTTGGCAATCGCGTTGTCGGCGTTGTCTTCACGGTAACCCCAGCCATCCAGAATAACCAAAGCCAGAGGCTTCTTAGCAGACATATGCTGTCCCTCGTTAAAGTTAGAAATCTGAGTGTAAATTGGATCAATTACCTTAACCCTAAGGCACCGGCAGGATTAAGGTAATTGAACGCTTTAACCGTAATTTTACTACAGTTTCCTGCCCGAACTGTAGGGCAAGATCAAACAATGCTGTAAATGGTTTGTTATCTTCTTACGGAAATATATTCATTTCTGCCTCTTAGTGTAAGCCCTGGCGGGGAGTTTTTTTCATTTTTCTTGTTCCGGATACCGGGGGCGGAAAGATCGTTCAATACTTGTACCAGCGGCCGTAAAATCGAGTGAGCCGTAGCTCGTAATTACTGTCCCTGTCTGTACAACCGGGCTGGCGAAGGTATACTCAGGATCCTTATTTTTGTGGTGGTTAGCCTCCGGAAAGCAGGCTGATATTTAGGAACATAGAGCGTAAATCATGCAGCAATACATCGATTTTGTAACAAGTAATCCAATTCTGTCTCTGGTGTGGGTCGGTCTGATCGTAGCCATCATTGCGTCTTACGTAAAACAGAAGACTGCGGGCTACAAGTATGTGACGCCAAACGAGGCCACGGCGCTGATCAACCGTGAGAACGGGGTGTTTGTGGATATCCGCAGCCGAGATGAGTACCGCGGTGGTCATATTGCCGGGTCACTTCACATTCTGCCAAGCCAAATCAAAGAACAGAACTACGGCGAACTTGAAAATCACAAGAACGCCCCAATCATCGTGGTATGCAAAACAGGCCAGACCGCACAAGAAAGTGCCAACCTGTTGCACAAAGCCGGTTTTGACAACGTCAACCTGCTGAAAGATGGCCTGATTTCATGGAATGAAGCAAACCTGCCGCTGATTCGCAGCAAGGCCGGTAAAGGCAATAAATAAGTCTGTGGCCGGCAGCACGATGCTGCCTGTTACGATGAAATCAGATTTGTGCAGTTGTGATATAAGATCATGGTTGCGATATTGAATGGCTCACTGCGGTGAGTACAGAGAGAAAAAGGACTCTAACATGGCTGAAGCAGCAAACAACGAAGCACAGCAAAACTTCCAAATCCAGCGTATTTTCCTGAAAGATGTTTCTTTTGAAGCACCAAACTCTCCGCAAATGTTCCAGCAAGAGTGGAACCCGGACGTGAAACTGGATCTGGATACTCAGAGCCGTGAACTGGCAGAGGGCGTATTCGAAGTGGTACTGCGTCTGACTGTAACGGTGAAGAACGCTGAAGAAACAGCTTTCCTGTGTGAAGTACAGCAAGCCGGTATCTTCTCTGTGTCGGGTATGGAAGCGCCTCAGCTGGCTCACTGCCTGGGTGCATTCTGCCCGAACATCCTGTTCCCGTACGCTCGTGAAACTATCTCCAGCCTGGTGGTTAAAGGGACATTCCCACAACTGAACCTGGCGCCGGTAAACTTTGACGCACTGTTCATGAACTACCTGCAGAATCAGGCGCAGGCTCAGGGCGACGCTGAAAACACTGAAGCGTAATTTATCTGGGTGACCGTAATGAATCCTGGTAACGAACAAGCCATCACAATGACCGTTCTGGGCGCAGGCTCATACGGTACATCACTGGCGATTTCACTGGCGCGCAACGGCGCCAACGTGATCTTGTGGGGCCATGATCCGGCCCATATTGCGCAGCTGGAAATGGATCGATCCAACGAAGCCTTCCTGCCGGGAGTGGCTTTTCCGGAATCTCTGATCCTGTCTGCCGATCTGGAAGCGGCCGTGAAGGCCAGCCGTGATTTACTGGTCGTGGTGCCAAGCCATGTCTTTGGCGAGGTGCTGCATCAGGTGAAACCGCACCTGCGTTCGGACTCCCGTATCTGCTGGGCAACCAAAGGGCTGGAGCCGGAAACCGGTCGCCTGTTGCAGGACGTTGCGGTTGAGGCGCTGGGTGATCAAATCCCGCTTGCCGTGTTGTCAGGCCCGACGTTCGCCAAAGAGCTGGCGGCGGGTATGCCGACGGCGATTGCGGTGGCATCACCGGATGAAGCGTTTGTTCGTGACCTGCAGGAAAAAATTCACTGCAGCAAGACGTTCCGGGTATACAGCAACAGCGATTTTATCGGGATGCAGCTTGGCGGTGCCGTTAAAAACGTGATTGCGATCGGTGCCGGGATGTCTGACGGTATCGGTTTTGGTGCCAATGCCCGGACTGCGCTGATCACGCGGGGTCTGGCAGAGATGTGTCGTCTGGGTGCGGCGCTGGGTGCTCAGCCGGAAACCTTTATGGGCATGGCCGGCTTGGGTGATCTGGTCCTGACCTGTACCGACAACCAGTCGCGCAACCGCCGCTTTGGCCTGGCTCTGGGTCAGGGGAAAGATGTGGATACCGCGCAACAGGAAATCGGCCAAGTGGTGGAAGGCTACCGTAATACCAAGGAAGTCTGGGTTCTGGCTCAACGCATGGGCGTGGAAATGCCGATTACCGAGCAGATTTACAAGGTGCTGTATCAGGGCAAAGATGCCCGTGAAGCGGCTAAAGATCTGCTGGCGCGTGAGAAAAAAGACGAATAACGGTCAGGTTGAGCCACAGGCTTAACCGCGCTCCCAACCCTCAAGCAACGCGGGCTGTCATACCCGCGTTGTTTTTTTTTCTGGGGGGAGTAAAGTTATAAGATTGTAAGTACACGACCGGCCCCGGTTTTTGTCGGCCGGCCAGCAAGCCTATTCCAATTCGAAACGATACCGAGGACAACGTGAGGGAATGTCAACAACACGCCGTGTGGCAGTCAATCAAGCAGGAAGCACGGGAGCAGTCTGAACAAGAACCTATGCTGGCCAGCTTTTATCATGCCACGATCATTAAGCACGATAACTTGGCTGCTGCGCTGAGTTATATTCTGGCCAATAAACTGGCAACCCCGTCGATGCCGGCCATGGCGGTGCGTGAAGTGATTGAAGAGGCGTTCAGTAGCGACTGCGCAATCACAGAGTCAGCGGCCTGTGATATTCGTGCGGTGGTCGAGCGAGACCCGGCGGTTGAGCTATACTCGACGCCTCTGTTGTATCTGAAAGGCTTCCATGCCCTGCAAGGTTACCGGGTGGCAAACTGGTTGTGGAAGCAGAACCGGTTCGCGCTGGCGGTGTATCTGCAAAACCAGATCTCCGTGACCTGTCAGGTGGATGTGCACCCGGCGGCCCGTATTGGCCAGGGCATCATGTTCGACCACGCCACCGGGATCGTGATTGGTGAGACCGCGGTGATTGAGAATGATGTGTCGATTCTGCAAGATGTGACCCTGGGCGGTACTGGTAAAGAAAGCGGTGACCGACATCCGAAGATCCGGGAAGGGGTCATGATAGGTGCCGGTGCTAAAATTCTCGGCAATATTGTGGTGGGCGAAGGGGCCAAAATTGGCTCATGTTCGGTCGTACTGAATCCGGTACCGCCACATACCACCGTCGCTGGGGTACCGGCCAGAATTGTCGGCCGTCCGAGCAGTGAAAAGCCTTCTATGGATATGGATCAGCAGTTCAACGGTACCAGCCAGACGTTTATTGCCGGTGACGGCATCTGAGTGTCTGATAGGGGAATGCCCTGTTACTCACACCATAAAAACACTCATACCATAAAAAACGAGAGCTCAGGCTCTCGTTTTTTATGGTCGGCAGAAAGGGTCAGACTGCGCCTTTAAAACCCAGCTGGCGCCAGGCTTCATAGCCAATGATCGCTGCAGCATTGGACAGATTCAGGCTGCGGCTGTCCGGGTGCATCGGAATTCGCAGGCGTTGTTCCTGCGGCAGGCTGGCGATGAGTTCGGCAGGTAATCCCCGGGTTTCCGGGCCAAACAGCAGAATATCGCCTTCGGCAAACTGCGCATTGGTATGGTAGTTGGTGGTTTTAGTGGTGCAGGCGAAAATGCGACGGTCACCCACATGGGCCAGAAAGGCGTCGTAGTTTTTATGACGGAACACATGGGCCAGATCGTGGTAGTCCAGACCTGCGCGGCGCAGTTTTTTTTCTTCCAGATCAAACCCGAGTGGCTCAATGAGGTGGAGGTTGGCACCGCAGTTGGCGCACAGGCGGATGATATTGCCGGTATTAGGGGCAATTTCCGGTTCATACAGGGCGATATCAAACATGAGGCTGATTTCTCGTTATCCGGTTGACTGCAATTGCAGGGGGTTAAAGTTTCAGAAGACGTGTAGCGGACGCTAATGTAGCAGAAGCGACCGCAACGGGAAACGCAGGCACTGTAAATCGATATGGAACAAGCGGAAGAAAAAAGCGAGCCAACATGGCTCGCTTGGTATGGTCAACGGGGACGTTCACCTGGCTCAGGAGATGGCCAGCGGCAGGGTCAGGGTAACGCGCAGGCCGCCGAGCGGGCTGCGGCTGGCCGTGACTTTACCGCTGTGCTGGCGGATGGCGCTGTCGGTGATCGCCAGCCCCAGGCCGGTGCCGCCACTGCTGCGATCCCGAGCTGTCGACACTCGGTAAAACGGGCGGAATATATCGCCCAACTCGGCTTCCGGCACGCCATCGCCGTTGTCATCGACGGTCATGATTAACCGATCGTCGGTGTGGGTAAACTCGAGGCGGATTTGGTCATTACCGTATCGGATGGCGTTGCGAACCACGTTTTCCAGCGCACTGATCAGCAGGTTAGGGTTGCCTCGCAGCGGCCATGCCTGCAGCGGGGTATACTCCAGCTGCTTGCCACATTGCTCGGCCTCAAAGCGGGCATCTTCCAGCATTTCGAACCATAAGGCCTGGGCGTCGCACAGTTCGCGCTGATCATGGCTGTTGACCTGCATACGAGATAATTCCAGCAGTTCGCTGATCATTTTTTCCAGTCGCTCGGCCTCGGTATCAATCCGGGTCAGCTCTTTGCTTTCGCCCTGTTTGCGCTGGGCAAGCGCCGTGGCCATCCGTAACCGGGTCAGCGGAGAGCGCAGTTCATGCGAGATATCGGACAGCAGGCGCTGCTGCCCGCCAATCATCTGGTTAATGGCCTGCACCATCTGGTTAAAGCTGGCACCGGCCTGTTTGAATTCACTCGGGCCGGCTTCCAAGCGGGGATCGGCCTCAAACTCGCCGCGGGTCACCCGTTCTGCCGCCTGCTGCAGGCGGCGGGCCGGAATGGAAATCGCCCAGGCAAGCCAGAGCAGTAGCGGGGTACTGACCAGCATAGTTACCAGCAGGAGCTGGAACGGCTTGTCCAGAATTTGCAGGAAGAAGGGCGGTGGTTCCCGCCAGATCCGGCCGACATACATCAGCAGGGTGTCGTCGCGGTAGCTGATCGGGAAGGGACCGGCCATCATCCAGCGGCCGTACAGCTTTTGCCGCGGGGCATCCGGGCTGTCTGCCATGGTGATGAAGTTGCGCAGTGCCTTGTTTCGTCCGGTCGGCGCAATGATTTCGGTGTCCACCGTGGTGAAATACAGCTGGAATCCGCGGTGGCGCTGGTGATCGGTAAATCGCTGCAGCTTTTGCTCCAGTGCGGCATTGCCCTGATTCAGTTCGTCAGCGACGTCGGCAGCCAGGTCGTGGTAGCGCTGGAGCTGAGGTTCCGGAATCGTGTGCTGGGTACGGGGATCCAGATGCGGCAATAGCAACAGGGTCAGTACCACGATCAGCAGGGTAAGCCAGAAGACCGCGAAAATACGGCCATACAGGCTGGAGAAACGGGGCAGTTTCATTCGCTGTCCTCAACCAGCAGGTAGCCTTTGCCGCGCAAGGTTTTCAGCCAGGGTTTGCCATCCGAGCGCTCCGGCAGTTTCTTGCGCAGGTTCGATACGTGCATGTCAATGGCCCGGTCAAACGGAGCCAGGCGTTTGCCCAGCACTTCCAGGCTGAGTTCGTGCTTGGCGATGATTTTGCCCGGATGCTGAATGAAGTAGCTCAGTAATGCCAGTTCCGTACCGGTCATTTCAATGGGGGTGCCGTGGTAAAGCACTTCCTGACGTCCCGGGTACACTTCCAGTTCCTGATAACGCAGGCAGTCCGGGCCGGATTTGGCCAGTGGGCCGTTGCCCTGGGTACGGCGCAGGATCGCGCGCATCCGTGCCAGCAGCTCGCGGTCACTGAAGGGTTTCGGTAGGTAGTCGTCGGCCCCCAGTTCCAGCCCCAGCACCCGATCTATTTCCTCGCCCTTGGCGGTCAGCATTAGCACCGGTGTGGCGTGGTGCTCGCGCAGGCGGCGCAGCATTTCGGTGCCGTTGAGCACCGGCATCATGACATCCAACAGGATCAGATCGATACTGTCGTCGACCTTTGCCAGACCCTGTTCGCCGTTGTTGGCTTCAACAACATCAAATCCCTCCATTTCCAGAATATCGGTTAACAGAGAGGTCAGTTCGGTATCGTCATCAACAAGCAGAATTTTGGCCATAGCAACTACCTTACAAATAAGCGGTTGACGATAGTATCTCTAATATTAAAGGAGCACGCCAAGCGCAAGACCCCCGGCTTTACGCAGTTTTACGTTTCAAAGACAGCCCTTTACCTTGCAGGCGGTAAGCTACACCCATACCGATAACGCATTCGTTATTGCAAGAACAGAACGGAGATGAACGATGAAAGCGATGAAGAAAACTCTGGCCCTGGCTGTACTCCTTCCTCTGACAATGGCCTCTGCATCGGCCCTGGCGTACGGTGGCGGTATGCACCACCATGGCGGGAAAGGCGGCGACTGCGGGATGTATGATGGCAAACGTATGTTCAGCCAACTGGATCTGACGGCCGAGCAGCAAGAGAAGATGACCGCCATGCGCGATGCCAACCGTGAAGCCCGTCGCAGTGAAATGGCGAGCCACCGGACTGAAATGCAGGCCCAGCATCAGAAGATGCAGCAATTGGTACTGGCAGATAACTTCGATGAAGCGGCTGTGCGCGAGCTGGCAAAACAGATGTCTGAGCAGCAGGTTGAACACCGCGTCACCATGCTCAAGCAGCGCCATGAAATGTTTAAGCTACTGACTCCAGAGCAGAAAACCAAGTTCCAGCAGCTGCAGCAGGATCGTATGGCACAGTGCCAGGCTCGCTGGGCTGAAAAAGCGAAAAACTAACAGACTTATTTGGGTAGCCTTGCGCGAAAACCGTCTCTTTCGGGAGGCGGTTTTTTTATATCTTTGTTATTTAGATCAGGATGTGATTTCAGTCGCTTGCCCGATTTTTGTTATTAATTTTCATCACAAAACAGCTATACTGCGGGTAATGCCCAGTCTGTGCTGCCAATCAGGCGTGATTATCATGGAGGAATTCACATCGCCCGCGGTCGTCACCCTTGCGCACTACTGGAGGCCCTGATGTCAGGATATATACTGGTTATAGTATGTGAGTGAAGGCGTTGTCATGCGTTTGCCCTGCCACTCAACAGGGCCTGTATCACAGTGATAACCCCCGTGGTCGGAGAAAATATCGGCACCGGGGTGAAGTCGCAGGCTATCGTGATATGAATCAACAAATTTTTTTATCAAAATTGTAATACTCCTACATTAGTAGGAAAGTTACAGTTTTATGCGAGCATGAGCCCGGAGCGGGTTTATGGTGCCAAGCAGGGGAACCTTGGCAACTCGTACCGGATTTGAGTTTTCATTTCCCAAAGTCAGAGGGTAACCATGATTAAGAAGATTGGTGTATTGACCAGTGGTGGTGACGCACCTGGTATGAACGCGGCGATTCGCGGTGTTGTGCGTGCAGCATTGTCTGAAGGCCTGGAAGTTTATGGTGTTTATGACGGCTATCAGGGCCTGCATCAAAACCGCATTGAGAAACTGAACCGCTCAAGCGTGTCTGATGTGATCAACCGCGGCGGTACTTTCCTGGGCTCCGCGCGTTTTCCTGAGTTCAAAGATGAAAAAGTGCGTGCTCAGGCCATTGAAAACCTGAAAATTCACGGCATTGACGCGTTGGTTGTGATCGGTGGTGACGGCTCTTACATGGGCGCCAAGAAGCTGACTGAAATGGGTTATCCGTGTATCGGTCTGCCTGGCACGATCGATAATGACGTGGCCGGTACCGACTACACCATCGGCTACCTGACGGCGCTGAACACGGTCATTGATGCGATTGACCGCCTGCGTGACACGTCTTCCTCGCACCAGCGTATCTCTATCGTTGAAGTGATGGGCCGCCACTGTGGTGACCTGACGCTGATGTCGGCGATCGCGGGTGGTTGTGAGTACATCATTACGCCGGAAACGGGCCTGAACAAAGAGCAGCTGTTGGCGAAAATCAAAGAGGGTATTTACAAAGGCAAGAAACACGCCATTGTTGCCCTGACAGAGCTGATGACTGACGCGAACGAGCTGGCAAAATACATCGAAGATGAAACGGGCCGCGAAACCCGTGCGACAGTGTTGGGCCACATCCAGCGTGGCGGACAGCCGACAGCCTTTGACCGTATTCTGGCATCACGCATGGGCGCCTTTGCGGTTGAGCTGCTGATGCAGGGCCACGGTGGTCGTTGCGTGGGTATCCAGAATGAGCAAATGGTTCACCACGACATCATTGATGCGATCGAGAATATGAAACGCCCGGTTCGTACGGATCTGTACGCGCTGGCTGACAAACTGTTCTGATCGCCGTCGCGATTGTTGCAGAGTGAGAAAAAGCCGGTGTTTGCACCGGCTTTTTTGTGCCTGTTATTTCGGTTTTTGGGCTGCCTGCCGTTGTGCTGCTATCGTATTGGCTGTTTATGATGCGAAGCTCTGGGACGGGCAGTAAGTAACGGGCCGCTTTAATGAAAAATCCATGCATCAGTCGGCATACACAGAAACGCCAGCAACAAAAAAGCCGCCAAGTGGCGGCTTTTGTCATCTGACCGGGGATACCGGCAGAAGAAGATTATTTTTTCGCTTCAGCCGCCGCTTTTGCGATAGCCGCAAAGCTGGTTGCATCCAGAGCAGCACCGCCAACCAGCGCGCCGTCGATGTCAGGCTGGGCAAAGTAAGCGGCCGCGTTTTCTGGTTTCACAGAACCGCCGTACTGGATGACGACTTGTTTAGCCACATCTTCGCTTTTCTCTGCGATGTGCGCACGGATAGCTGCGTGAATGCGCTGAGCGTCATCCGCTGTTGCAGCTTTACCGGTACCGATGGCCCAGATTGGCTCGTATGCGATGATTGCGCCGTTCAGTGCGTCAACACCCAGGGTGTTGATCACTGCGTCGATTTGACGGGCACAGACAGCGACTGTTTCGCCGGCTTCGTTTTGCGCTTCAGATTCACCGATGCACAGTACTGGTGTCAGGCCGTGCTCTTTCAGGAATGCAAATTTCTTCGCGACGAACTCGTCAGATTCGCTGTGGTATTCACGGCGCTCAGAGTGGCCGATGATGATGTGGCTTGCGCCGAAGTCTTTTAGCATCTCTGGAGAGATATCACCGGTGAAGGCACCGCTGGCGTTCACGTCAACGTTCTGAGCACCCAGAATGATCTTGTTCTTGGCCTTGCCGATCAGTTGTTCAGCAAGATCCAGGTACATCACTGGTGGAGCAACGGCTACGTCAACACCTTCAACCCCTTCAAGAGCCGCATCAAGGCCCTTAATCAGGTTAGATACCATTTCCTTGCTACCGTTTAGCTTCCAGTTACCCATAACCACAGGATGGCGCATAGCTTTTCTCCAAGTCTATTTGCTGTAAAAAGAATACCTAAGAGCATAGTGATCTGAGGGCGTGGTGCTGGCTGGGCCGGCAACCCAGATGACTATGCTATTGGGTATTCGTGACCGCGGTGATGTTGCGTACTTAAACTGTAACTATATATCAGTTTGTGACAATAATTTACTGCTCTAAATCATTTCTGTGCTCGGTTGTACCTTTTTCCCTGATAAAAGGGAACCGTTACGCGGCATTTTTTTTCAGGCTGGTGAAATTAGCGGCACAATCCGGGCGCGGAGAGAGTGATCGGCCGGGCAAATCTGACGGTCAGGCTTGGCGAGCTGCGCCGCTTTTCGTTACTGTGGCGGGGCGAATGATTTCCCCGGCAGGGTGCCGGGGCTGATTACCTAGGAGGAAAGGATGCCAAATCTCGTCATGGAATACGCTGAACCTGTTGCTGAGCGGGTTAATGTTCCCGGTTTACTGGATGACCTGCATCAAGTGCTGTTGACCAGCGGGGTGTTTGAACCGGCCTCGGTCAAATCCCGCAGTTACTGCTGCCAGAACTGGCTGGTGGGCGAGGCCGCCAATGTGCCCACTTTTATTCATCTTGAACTCAGTCTGCTGTCCGGTCGCTCGCCGGAAACCAAAAGGACGATTTCCCGGGCGCTGATGGCGGTGCTGGAACAGCATGCCGGAGGGATCAACAGCCTGACGATTGATATCCGGGATATGGACCGTGAGTGTTTTCTTAAAGTCAGCGGATGATGTGTTTCCACAACGTTAGCTTGCCCAACGATAGCTTTCCTATCATTAACTTTCCCATCGTTAGCTTTCCCATCGAGAGTTTTTTCAATGAGAGCTTTCCGGGCGGTCGCTTTTCCAACAGCCACTGTCTCTGATATCTCAGCTCCGAAGACGGGCTGATTGTCTCCCTCCGCCTCCTGTTACCGTGTTTGCTTGGGCGTGGTGGCATCCGGTTGGCGGGGCGAGGCCGGAAAGGCACGAATATCAGCCTGTTGCTCGGTCAGGGTATCGGGTGCATTAAGCGCTTGGGCAAAGCGTTTGAGCTGCTGCTGCAATTCGCTCATTAGCAGAATATTGGTGTGGTTGGGGTTTTTGCCCCGGGCAATGACATGATTGATATGACTGAGTTGAGCGCGCAGCCGGGGTTGCATCTCTGCACTGGCATGGCGAATGATCTCTTCGCTCATGGACAGGCGCAGTGCTTCGAGGGCGTCCGGGTTGTCCTCGGCCATTTTTTTCAGTTCATCAAACGACGGTAAAGTCTGCATAAGGTCCCCTAACACTTTACAAGTGAAAAACTGTAAGTAGAAACAGCTGCATTGTTGTTATGCAATAAAGTTAGTTGTCAGGGAGGGGAGGAGTCTGCTTCATGATTGAGACACCGGGATCATTGGCGATCCCGGCGGAGAGTCGGATGACTGTGAGGCGTTTTGGGTTACCAGTAATGTTCCATGGTGATCTGGCCCGGTTTGCGGCGCAGATTTTTGGCAAACCCCAGCGCTTCAAGAGTGGCTTTGGTGTCACGCACCATTTCCGGGTTACCGCAGAGCATGATCTGGCTTTTTCCCGGGTTGAGCTTCAGCCCGATGTGGCGTTCCAGCATGCCGTCGGCGATCGCCTGCGGAATACGGCCGGTCAGTGCCAGCTGTGCCGGCTCGCGGCTGACAAAGGGCTGGACAATTAGCTGGTCCGGGTGTTTTTCCAGCAGGGTATTGATCTCCGCCTGATAGCTCAGATCGGCCGCGAAGCGTACCGCGTGGATCAGTATGACTTTGCGAAACCGTTTCCAGACCTCGGCTTCGCGCAGAATCGACAGATACGGGCCAATCGCAGTCCCGGTGGCCAGCAACCAGAGATGTTCGCCGTCCGGCACCTCATCAAGGGTAAAAAAGCCGGTCGCCCGGGCTGAAATCAGGACTTCATCACCGGCTTCCAGGGCATGGAGAGCGGGAGAAAGCTGGCCGTCCGCCACGCGGGTAGCATAAATTTCAATGTGCGGGCTCGACGGAGGATTAACGAAGGAGTAGGCACGCTGAACCCGTTTGCCGTCAATATCCAGCGCCAGTTTAGTAAACTGGCCGGCTTTGAAAGGTTCGATGTTGGCCGTCAGCACCAGGCTAAATAAGTCCTGGTTCCAATGGCGGTTAGTGATAACCTGAGCGGGGATCCAGTCAGCCATAATGTTCTCCTCGTTATGATTTTTTTATGCGATACGTACAGCGCCTCTCGCCAGCAATAATGTGTTCATTACGCTCTACCTGGATGTCCTTACCCAGTAGACGTTGGAAAATGGTGAGTTCGGACCGACAAAGGGACGGGCAGTGCTCGGCGGCATGACAGATAGGACAGTGATTCTCAATCAGGATAAAGTCCTCGCCATCCCGTTGAAGCTCTGCCATGTAGCCTTCCTGTTCCCTGAGTGTAGTCAGAATTTGCAGTTTTTCTTCTAAATTTTCGGCCTGTGCCAGCTCGGCCTGATATTGTTCAAAGGTTTGATTCTCCCGGCGTTCGACGACCTGATCGAGGCCGCTGCGGCCAAACAGTTCTTCGACAGAATCAAGCATTTGAATAATAAGATCGCCGTGACGGTCAGCAAATCGCTTGTGCCCTTTGGGTGTCAGGTGCCAGTGGCGGGTCGGCCGGCCCACTTTCACTTTGACATCCTCAAAGTCCACCAGGCCATCTTCTTCCAAGCCGAGCATGTGCTGTCGCACGCCCATGGTCGTGAGCTTGAACTCTTCAGCCAGCATTTTGGCCGTCACCGGTCCTTCTCGTTTCATCCGGTAAAGAATTCGATCAATGGTTTTCATAGCCACCCGTGTTAAAAAAGTGTTCCTAGTAATTATGTAGTCAGGCTGCTAAATAAAGCAACAACTTTACAAAGTGAGGCGGGGGAGGATCACGGGTAATAAGGAAGGAAAAGGGCGCACTTGTTGTGCGCCCGGGAGAAGCGGTTACAGGATGTGGTCTTTGATGGCCTCATCCTTGCGATCCAGGTAGTGGGTCGATTTGATGCGGCGGATCGTGCGGCATTTACCGCGGATCAGCAGAGTCTCGGTCGTCGCCATGTTGCCCTGACGGGTAATCCCTTCCAGCAGGTCGCCTTTGGTGATCCCGGTACCGGCAAAAATCACGTTATCGCTGCGTGCCATGTCATTCATGGTCAGGATAGTGTTCGGCTCAATGCCCATTTCGCGGCAACGGCTGATTTCTACTTCGCCCAGCTCGCGGTTTTCAGCCGTATCGCCTTTGACCTGATGACGCGGCAGCAGACGGCCATGCATGTCGCCGCCCAGCGCGCGGATCGCGGCGGCAGAAACTACGCCTTCCGGTGCGCCGCCAATGCAGTACATAAGGTCAACTTCGCTGTCAGGCATACAGGTCAGGATGGAAGCGGCTACATCACCGTCCGGCACGGCGTACACGCGTACACCCATCGCCTGCATCTCTGCAATCACTTGTTCGTGACGTGGCTTGGCCAGAGTGATGACCACTAGGCGATCCAGGGGTTTATCCAGCGCAGCGGCAACGGCTTTCAGGTTGTCAGTCAGGGATTTGCCCAGATCGATCACCCCTTTGGCGGCCGGACCGACAACCAGTTTTTCCATGTACATGTCAGGGGCTTTGAGGAATGACCCTTTTTCACCGGCCGCCAGAACGGCCAGGGCGTTGTTCTGGCCCATCGCGGTCATACGGGTGCCTTCGATAGGATCCACTGCGATATCAACGGCATCACCGCCAGTACCCACTTTTTCCCCGATGTAGAGCATAGGTGCTTCATCGATCTCACCTTCACCGATGACGATTTCACCGTCAATTTCAGTTTGGTTGAGCAGGGCACGCATCACTTCGACCGCTGCGCCGTCGGCCGCGTTTTTGTCGCCGCGGCCCAGCCATTTGTAGCCAGCCAGTGCAGCGCCTTCTGTGACGCGGGAAAATGCCATCGCCAAATCGCGTTTCATGGTTACTCCAGAAAAAGAAAATCAGTGGGCTAGAAAACTGGCGGCGATTTTATCACAGCTGGAAAGGAAACGTTTGCGTTTGCGCAAAAATGTGAAATTTGCAGCGGTTTACGCGCAGAATCGGATAGAAAGCGAAATGTTTGTTCGGGGCGCGCTGGGGATACGGCGTCGGGCTGGAGTGTTCTGGTGACGGTCGCAGGCATGAAAAAGGCCTGCATCGGCAGGCCTTGAAAGGGAACGAGTTTGAGGGGATTAGCAATCGTCTTCGTCGATGGCCCAGCCTTTGGCGCACTCCACCGCACGTTTCCAGCCGCGGTAGCGACGGTTACGTTTGTTCTCATCGGCACATGGGATGAACTTGCGATCCAGCACAGCTTTGTCTTTCAGCTCATCGATGTTGCCCCAGAATCCGACTGCCAGACCGGCCAAGTAGGCAGCACCCAGTGCGGTAACTTCGGTTACCACCGGACGGTGCACCTCTGTATTAAGGATGTCGGACTGGAACTGCATCAGGAAGTTGTTGGCGACCGCGCCACCGTCCACTCGCAGGCTCGCCAGTTGAATGCCGGAATCTGCCTGCATTGCGTCCAGGACATCGCGGGTCTGGTAGGCCACACTTTCCAGCGTTGCGCGGATAATATGGTTTGAGTTCACCCCGCGGGTCAGACCAACGATGGCACCACGCGCGTAAGGGTCCCAGTAAGGCGCACCCAGACCGGTGAAAGCCGGTACCACATACACGCCGTTGGCGCTGCCCACTTTCTCTGCAAAGTATTCGGAGTCTTTGGCATCGTCCAGCAGTTTGACTTCATCACGCAGCCACTGAATTGACGCCCCACCCATAAAGACGGCACCTTCCAGGGCGTAGGCCACTTCCCCTTTCGGGCCACAGGCCAGGGTTGTCAGCAGGCCGTTGTGTGAGGTGACTTTCTCGCTGCCGGTATTCATCAGCAGGAAGCAACCGGTGCCGTAGGTGTTTTTCGCCTGACCGGCGCTGACACACATCTGGCCAAACAGTGCTGCCTGCTGGTCACCGGCAATCCCGGCGATAGGAATACGGGTACCGCCTTTACCACCGATGTTGGTTTTTCCGTACACTTCAGATGAAGGCTTCACTTCCGGCATCATCGACAGTGGGATATCCAGCGCTTTCAGCAGTTTTTCATCCCACTCCAGGGTATTGATGTTGAACACCATGGTACGTGAGGCGTTGGTGTAATCCGTTACGTGAACACGACCCTGGGTCATTTTCCAGATCAGCCAGGTATCGACCGTACCGAACAGCAGGTTGCCGGCTTCTGCCTCTTCGCGGGCTCCTTCGACGTTGTCGAGGATCCACTTGATTTTGGTACCGGAGAAGTACGGGTCAACAACCAGGCCGGTGTTGTCACGGATGTACTCTTCCAGCCCTTCAGCTTTTAGTTTTTCGCAGATATCAGCGGTACGGCGGCACTGCCAGACGATGGCATTGTAAACCGGCTTACCTGTATTTTTGTCCCAGACAATGGTGGTTTCACGTTGGTTAGTGATACCAATCCCCGCCACCTGATCAGAGCTGATACCGGCTTTTGCCAGCGCTTCGACCAGTGTAGAGCTTTGTGTTGCGTAGATTTCAAGAGGGTCATGCTCAACCCATCCGGCTTTCGGATAGATTTGGGTAAATTCACGCTGCGCGGAACACACAATATTGGCGTTGTGGTCCAGCACTACGGCGCGCGAGCTGGTCGTCCCCTGATCTAGTGCAACAATGTACTTTTGCTCTGTTGTCATGACGGTTTCCTCTATTTTCATTTTATAAGGGTAGTAGAGTGTTTGTTATTCATACGTAGCTGCGGCATGGACGCCATTGACTACGCTTGTGCTGCGCTTTTGTCACCAGTCTCTTCACACTGGTTAGGCAGCGTGCAACGGTTACCAGGCAGATACACACCGATGGTTTTCGGGTATAGCCAGGCACCGGCACAGGCACCCAGAATTGGGGCTACGAAAGGCACGATAAAGTAAGGGATGTCTTTCCCGCCGGTCAGCGCTACGTCGCCCCAGCCAGCCAGGAAAGCAAAGAATTTAGGACCGAAATCGCGTGCCGGGTTCATGGCAAAACCGGTTAGCGGACCGAGAGAGCCGCCGATCACCGCAATCAGAATACCGATTAGCAGCGGGCCCATGGCACCGCGTGGCGCACCATTTTTCTCGTCACCGATGGCCAGGATGGCGAACATCAGCACGGCGGTGATTACAAATTCCACCGCAAAGGCTCCGCTGAAAGACAGGGCGGCATTCGGGTATGTCGAGAAGATACCGGCTGTTGCCAGACTGGCTTCGGTACCGCGCACAATGCCGTTGGCAGTTTCGAAGTTGGTAAACAGGTTGCCGTACAGGCTGTAAATCAACGCGGCGGTAAAGAAGGCACCAAGCATTTGTGCCGCAATGTACGGCAGGACTTTGCGTTTATCGAAACCGTGGAACATTGCCAGTGCGATGGTCACGGCTGGGTTGATGTGCGCGCCGGACACACCGGCGGTGCAGTAAATCGCAATTGCCACACCCAGACCCCACATAATACTGATTTCCCACTGGCCGAACTCTGCGCCAGTCAGTACCAGCGCCGCCACGCAGCCGACACCGAAAAAGATCAGTAATCCCGTGCCTATAAATTCGGCCAGGCACTCGCCGAGTAGAGTGTGTTGTTTCGGGGTAGTCATGGTTCAGTCCTTTTGTTATGTCGTAGGGGTATTGTTATGTTTGTTGTGGGCTAAATGTACTCGATCTCGCAGCGAAGAAAATTGGATTGCGCGAGAAATGTGCGTTCGAGCATAAAAACAATTCTATTTTTGCGAATGCGCGCAAACGATTGCTGGGAACTGGGGGTTTTTCCCTTTTCGAGCATTTTGGGGGTGATTAGATGAGGAGAAATAAAGTGATTTGTTTAAGTTGATGTTTATAAAATAAAAAATCCGACCTGTACAGGTCGGATGTGCCAGATTGGGCAAAGCCTTGGATAAATCCAAGAGAGATACGATCAGGACAGAAATTAGCACGCTCACCCTGCATTAAAATAGAGTTTGATCGCAGTTTTACCCATTTAGACGGCGTGTCCGAGCGATTTTTGCACGCATAGTTCATATGGTGGGAAGCTGGCGCGGCGGCCGGAAAAACGGGGTGGTCCGGGGGAGATCGGAGTGCGGGCGATCAGGAAAGCAAAAATCTCATCAAAATTGTGTAATTTTTGCCCGTTTGTTGAAAAGCGTGGTATTTGTAGATGTCATAAGCAGGACGCCTCGCTAGAATAGGTGGCATATGAACCGTAAATGTGCCTGTGTAAGGTTGTCTTAATGGTTAGGGCAAACCGATAGGCTGAAGACAGGTGGAAAAAATGTCTCTAGAAATGTTGGAAAAGCTGGAAGCCAAAGTTCAGATGGCTGTTGATACAATTTCTCTGCTACAAATGGAAATTGAAGAACTAAAAGAACAAAATGATAGCCTGGCTAACGAAGCACAGGCACTGCGCTCAGGTCGTGAAGATCTGGAGCAGGAAAACCACAAGTTGCGTGATGATCACCAGGCGTGGCAAGAGCGCGTACGCGCACTGCTGGGCAAAATGGAACACGTCGAGTAATCGATCCGGAATTCGCTTCCGCCGCTGGCGGGGGAAGCGCCCGATCAAAAACAGAGCCGTTGGGCTCTGTTTTTGTTAGTAAGGCATCTGTACCAGCAGCATTGCCGCGGGTTATTCGATGTCCAGAGGTTCCGGTGACAGGATGACCCCGGTGTTGTCCGCGTAGATGTGATCTTCCGGCAGGAAGGTGACGCCGCCGAAATTGACCGCCACATCCACTTCACCGATGCCTTGTTCGTCGGCACCGACCGGGATAGACGCCATCGCCTGAATGCCGATGTCGAGTTCATCCAGGTCATCCACATGGCGGACGCAGCCATACACGATTAACCCTTCCCATTCGTTGCCGGCAGCCAGCTGTGCCAGTTCCGCATCCACCAGGGCGCGGCGCAGTGAGCCGCCGCCATCAATCAGCAGCACCCGGCCTGCGCCAGGTTCTTCCAGCACCGTGCGGATCAGACCGCAGTCCTCGAAACACTTGATCGTGGTGATCTGGCCGCCAAACGAGCTACGGCCGCCATATGAACTGAACATAGGTTCGACAACGTCGACCTTGTCGAGGTAGATGTCGCAGAGTTCGGACGTATTGTATTCCATGGGCGCGCTTCTTCTTGTGGCAAATGAAAAGGGTCGCCGGGTTGCCTGCGGGCAACCAGGCATAATTTGTTGAAAGTATAATCAGTTAGCTGGTCAAGATACAAGACCGCCAGCGGTTATACCAGGAAATCACACGGCCGCGAGGACCACACCGGCGGCAAACAGCAAGTTGGTCAGCAAAGCGCACTTCACCATGGTTGCCATCATCGGGCGAAGTGCCGCCCCGTCAGCGGCGGTCAGTACCTGTTTACCATGCTTAAACAGCAACGGCGCACTCAGGATAAACAGCCAGCCGTACGGCGAATGGATTTCCAGGGCGGCAAACAGCGCCAGACACAGCACGCTGCCGACCAGCAGAAACAGGTGGTATTTACGGCCCCATTCCGGCCCCATTCGAACCGCCAGAGTCAGCTTGCCACAGGCCCGGTCGTTGTCGATATCGCGCAGGTTATTGATATTGAGCACGCCCACGGCCAATAAGCCACAAGCGGTTGCCGGCAGCATGATGATGGAGTCAATCTGTCCTGCCTGCAGATAATAGGTTCCGGCCACGCCCAGCCAGCCAAAGAACATCAGGACGGAAAGATCGCCAAGGCCGCGATAGCCGTACGGCTTGTTGCCGACGGTGTAGGCGATAGACGCGGCGATCGCCATCAGCCCGAGCAGCATAAAGCCGAACATGTCCTGTAGGTTATCGGTCGCGATCGCGATCAGGCTCAGGCCGCTGGCAATGGTCAGGCCGATATTCAGCAGCATGGCTTTGCGCATCGCGGCAGGGGTAACCAGCCCAGACTGGATAGCACGCTGTGGCCCCAGGCGTTGCTCGTTGTCGGTGCCTTTAACGGCATCGCCGTAGTCGTTGGCAAGGTTCGAGAGGATCTGCAACAGCAGCGCTGTCAGCAGAGCAAGACCGGCGATAAGGGCAGAGAAGCTGCCTTGCCAGCCCGCCACGGCACTGCCACAGACGATAGAGGCGACGGCCAGAGGCAGCGTTTTTGGCCGGCAAGCGTCCAGCCAGATTGCGAGTGAAGATGATTTCATAGTGAGCTTTCGTCAATCAACCGGTGAGTGATCCATTATGGCTGAACTGTGATTATGGGCAACTTTATCGGGAGATTGTTTGTTTAAAAACAAAAAAACGGTGCCTTATGGCACCGTTTGCAGAATCAGCCGGAAGAAACTTACAGGATGAAACGGCTCAGATCTTCATCATCGACCAGTTCACCCAGACGGGCTGTGACGTAAGCATCGTCAATCAACACTTTCTCACCGTTTCTTTCCGTCGCATCGAAAGACAGCTCTTCCATCAGGCGCTCCATCACGGTGTGCAGGCGACGGGCACCGATGTTCTCGGTACGCTCGTTAACCTGCCAGGCCGCTTCAGCCAGCTTGCTGATCCCGCTTTCATCGAACTCAATGTTCACGGATTCGGTCGCCATCAGGGCTTTGTACTGCTCGGTCAGCGAGGCATTCGGCTCAGTCAGGATGCGCTTGAAGTCATGGCTGGTCAGGGCTTCCAGCTCAACGCGAATTGGCAGACGGCCTTGCAGCTCTGGGATCAAATCTGACGGTTTGGCAACCTGGAACGCGCCTGAGGCGATGAACAGGATGTGGTCGGTACGAACCATGCCGTGCTTGGTTGAGACCGTGCTGCCTTCAACCAGTGGCAGCAGGTCACGCTGGACCCCTTCGCGAGACACATCAGGACCTGACGTTTCACCGCGCTTACAAATCTTGTCGATTTCATCCAGGAACACGATACCGTGGTTTTCCACCGCAAAGATGGCCTGATCTTTCAGCTCGTCATGGTTAACCAGCTTGGAGGCCTCATCTTCTGTTACCGCCTTCATCGCGTCCTTGATTTTCATCTTACGCTTTTTGGTGGTGTTGCCGGCCAGGTTCTGGAACATGCCCTGCAGCTGGTTGGTCATCTCTTCCATACCAGGAGGGGCCATGATCTCTACGCCCATTTGCGGCGCAGCGACATCGATTTCGATCTCTTTGTCATCCAGCTTGCCTTCACGCAGTTTTTTACGGAAAGACTGGCGGGTGGCAGAGTTGTTGTCGCTGGACTCGTTCTGGCCCCAGGCGTCACGGGCCGGTGGCAGCAGCACATCCAGAATGCGGTCTTCGGCCAGCTCTTCAGCGCGGAAACGTACTTTTTCCATCGCCTGCTGGTGGGTCATTTTGACCGCCACATCCGTCAGATCACGGATAATGGTTTCGACTTCTTTGCCGACGTAGCCGACTTCGGTGAACTTGGTGGCTTCTACTTTGATAAACGGCGCGTTAGCCAGCTTGGCCAGGCGGCGGGCAATTTCTGTTTTACCCACACCCGTCGGACCGATCATCAGGATATTTTTCGGGGTTACTTCAACGCGCAGCTCTTCCGGCAGCTGCATACGACGCCAGCGGTTACGCAGCGCGATCGCAACTGCACGCTTGGCTTTGTCCTGACCGATGATGTGGCGGTCAAGTTCATGGACGATTTCGCGAGGAGTCATTTCAGACATGGCCGCTTCCCTTATTTTGTGTCGAGCTCTTCGATGGTGTGGAAATGGTTGGTGAACACACAGATGTCACCCGCAATGTTCAGGGCCTTCTCGGCAATTTCGCGGGCGCCCAAATCGGTGTTTTCCAGCAGCGCAATGGCCGCGGCCTGGGCAAAGTTACCGCCTGAGCCAATGGCAATTAGGTCGTGCTCAGGCTGAACCACGTCACCGTTACCGGTGATGATCAGTGAGCCGGTTTCATCGGCTACCGCCAATAGGGCTTCCAGGCGGCGCAGCATACGATCTGTCCGCCAGTCTTTAGCCAGTTCCACCGCCGCTTTTTGCAGGTGGCCCTGGTGCATTTCCAGCTTACGCTCGAAACGTTCGAATAGAGTGAAGGCATCCGCTGTGCCGCCTGCAAAACCTGCAAGCACTTTGTTGTTATATAAACGGCGCACTTTGCGAGCGTTACCTTTCATAACTGTGTTGCCCAGGGAAACCTGGCCATCACCGGCGATAACGACTTTACCGTTTCGACGAACAGATACGATAGTTGTCACGGTGTTACCTCTTTGAGTCTTTCCGGCTGCTGCCGGTTTGGGTATACCTGACGATCTGGGGGTGGGGGACGGTGGTTTCAAGGGCGGAAAAAGAAAAGGATGCCGGGGCATCCTTTTTCTGTGCATGTTCTGCCGCACAGGGCAAACCTGATACAAGCAGGGAAAAACGGCTGGCCGGAGACACTGAGCCTAGTGCTCAGGACTCCCAGAACCAGATGGCACACGGCTCGATGCCGACCCGGCGCAGCTGGTTGCGATCGCTCTCGGCTTTACGCTTTTGCGGATACGGCCCCAGAATCACGCGGTACCAGGTACCTTTTTCACCCTGACTGATCTTTATCTGGCTAGTCAGCCCCTGGAACGCGATCATCGCTTTGCGCTCTTCGGCCTGACTTTGGCTGCGGTAAGCACCACACTGCATCAGATAAGGGCGGGTCGGGACCTGCTCTTTCTTCGCTTCGACCTGTATTTCTTTATTTTCCAGTTCTTCAATGTAGCGCCATTTTTCTTCCGGCTTCGGCGGCAGCGTTTTGGCCTCCGGAGTCGGTTTGGGCTGCACTACCGGTTTGGTGATCGGTTTTACTTCAGGTTTTACTTCCGGTTTTGGTGTCGGCTTTGGTTCAGGCGGTTTGGGCTTAGACGGGGCCGGAGGCGGCGTCTGCTGGGTTGCCTGAGAATGCGCGGGGGCTGGGGAGGTCGACAGGAAATAAAGTCCATAGCCCAACCCGGCCACCAAAATCAGGGCAATGGTGGCCCACTTCACTGGAAACCCGCTACTTGGCGGGGCTTTGCGACTGTTTCGTGCCGGTTTCTTGGGGGCACGACCGCGTTTAACGTAATCTTTTGTAGCCACGATGCTGCTGGTTTATTCGGATGGACAATGGGCCTATGTTACAAACTTGCGCCATAACTGACCAGACCCTGAACGCGTTATGATTCGAAGCCTTACAGCCAGGCGCAGAAGTTTTGTGAGCTTATGTGCAAAACATAAGCTCATATTGACAGCGATCAGGCGTTCGCTGGTGGGGCGGCGCTCTCGCGAATCACCAGTTTGGCATCCAGCAGGCGGGAGCCGGAGGCGATGTCTTTGCCTTTGAGAATATCCAGCAGCATCAGCATGGACTGACGGCCGATTTCATAGCGAGGCTGGGACACCGTCGTCAGAGGTGGATCGCAGTATTCCGCAAACTGAATATCATCGAAACCGACAATTGACAGATCCTGCGGAACCCGGAAACCGAGACGTTTGGCTTGCTGCATGGCACCAATGGCCATCACATCATTGTGGCACAGCAGAGCGGTCGGAGGCTCCGGCATCGACAGCAGGGCTGTTACCGCACGGGCGCCACCGGCAAAGGTGAAATCGCTCTTGACGGTGTAGGCCGGGTTCAGCTCCACTCCAGCACGGCGCATGGCCTGCTGGTAACCCTGATTACGGAACTGACACAAAGCGGCAGAATCCGGTCCGGCGATCTGAGCGATACGCTTATGGCCCATCTGGGTTAAGTAGTTCACCGCTTCAAACGCAGCGGTCAGGTTATCGATATGGACAGTTGGCAGCTCCAGCTCAGGGGCAAATTCGCAGGCCATCACCATTGGCGGCAGGTTTTTCTGTTCCGGTTTACTGACATCAAACGGCAGATCCGTGCCGAGTAGCAGCATCCCGTCAGCTTGTTTGGTAAAGACCAGATTAACAAATGAATTTTCCCGGGTTTTCTGCTGTCCGCTGTCGCCCAGCAGCACCAGGTAACCGTGTTCCATCGCCGCTTCTTCAATCCCGCGAATAATTTCCGTGAAATATGGGTCACAGATATCCGGGACAATGGTAACGATGGTTTTTGATTCGTTGCGACGTAAATTCCTAGCCAGTGAATTGGGTGAATAGCCAGCGTCCATGACAGCCTGTTCAACCTTTTTTCTTGTTGAGGCTGACACTTTTTCCGGGTTCATCAGGGCACGGGACACCGTGGCTGTAGACACACCGGCGAGCTGGGCAACATCCTTCATTGTCGCCATATTAGGGTTCCTCTCTATTATTTTTCTCTCTCATGCTGGAGGATCATGGCCAAACAGGGCTGATACCTGTACCAGCGAGCCTGTTATTGTAGGCTGTCTGCCGGGGATTAAACATGCTTAAAACACCATTAATTTCATCCAGCATGTGACGTGAGTCGCATTGTTCATTTTAAGTTAAATCCTGAGGTTCCACATCGATCGACCAGCGGATCTTCTTGCTCAGCGGCAACAGTCCAATCGCCGGTTTGGCCAGGGATAGCAGTTGCTGCAGGGCCTTTCGGCTGGGGGCCTGGATCAGCAGTTGCCAGCGATAGCGCCCGGCCCGGCGAGCCAACGGAGCCGGGTTAGGGCCCATGACCTGGGTATCTTGGTTAAAGACCGGGCTGGCTTCAAAGATTCCCCGGATCTGTTGCAGGAACTGCTCGACCTGATGATTCTCATGGGCTTCTGCGCGCAGCAGGGCCAGATAGGTATAAGGCGGCAGCCAGGCCTGTTTGCGCTCTTGTAGGGCACTGGTGGCAAACTGGTCATAGCCTTTGTACAGCAGCGCCTGCAGCAGGGCGTGTTCCGGGTGGTGGGTTTGCAGGATCACTTCGCCCGGCTTGCTGGCCCGCCCGGCGCGTCCGGCGACCTGGATAAACAGTTGGGCCAACCGCTCGCTGGCCCGAAAATCGTTACTGAACAGGGCACTGTCAACGTCAATCAGGGCGACCAGGGTGACGTCCGGAAAGTGGTGGCCTTTTGCCAGCATCTGGGTGCCAATCAAAATCTGGTATTCGTTGCGGCGGATGGCTTCCAGGTAATTTTCCAGGCTGCCTTTACGGCGGGTACTGTCTCGGTCAATCCGCACGGTTTTGTAGTCGGGAAACAGGGTGGCCAGTTGTTGCTCGAGCTGCTCGGTACCGACCCCGACCGCATGCAACTGGGTCGAGCCACAATTGCCGCACTGCGGCATCACCGGGCGCTGGGTGGCACAGTGGTGGCAGCGCAATTCGCCGCTTTGCTGGTGATAGGTGTAGTAGGCGTCGCAGCGTTTACATTCCGCCAGCCAGCCACACTCATGGCACATGACCGCCGGGGCATAGCCGCGCCGGTTGAGAAACAGCATGACCTGATTGCCGGCCGTGAGGTGTTTGCGCATCTGGGCGATCAGCGGAGCTGACAGCCCGGCTTCGAGATACAGTCCCTTAACGTCCAGCACCCCGTGTCGGGCTGACTGAGCGTGTCCGGCCCGGCGGGTCAGGTGAAGATGGTGGTATTTCCCGCTTTTGGCGTTGTGCAGGGTCTCAAGGGCCGGTGTTGCCGAGCCCAGAATAATGGGGATGTTGCCCTGGCTGGCCCGCATCACCGCCAGATCGCGGGCGTGATAGCGCAGGCTGTCCTGCTGCTTGTACGAGGCGTCGTGCTCTTCGTCGACAATAATGATGCCGAGGTTGGCAAACGGCGTGAACAGGGCAGAGCGGGTGCCGATAATGATCCCGGCCTGGTTATCCCGTCCGGCCAGCCACGCCGACAGGCGCTCGGTGTCGTTCAGGCCGGAGTGGATCGTTTCCAGCGGAACATTGAAACGTCGCTTGAAGCGGTTAATGGTCTGCGGGGTCAGGCCGATTTCCGGGACCAGGATCAGGGCCTGTTTCCCGGCCGCCAGGACCGGTTCGAGCAGATTCAGGTAGACCTCGGTTTTGCCTGAGCCGGTGACCCCTTCCAGCAGGTAGCAGGCAAAATCGGGATTGGCGTTCACCGACGCGATCGCCAGTGCCTGCTCCTCATTGAGCTTGGGTTTTTCTTCCGTCACGGCGAAATGCGCTGCCCAGTCGGCCGCAGCCGGTTGCTGTTCCGATGCGAAGATCCAGCCTTTTTCGCTCAGTGTTTTCAGGGTCGCCGCGGAGATGTCCTCGGCGAGCAAAGCATCATGGCTGACCTCGCCTTGGCGCAGGGCATTGAGGACCTGTACCTGACGCGGAGCCCGTGTCAGCGCACTGAGGGGCTGATCATAACCGGCCGGAGTCAGTTGCCAGACTTTCAGGCTGGCCGGGGACGCTTCGCGGCCTTTACGCAGCAGAGTCGGCATGGCGTTGGCGAGGGTGTCGCCGAGTGGGTACTGGTAGTACCGGCTGGCCCAGCAGAGCAGGTTAAACAGCGATGACGGCCACAGGGGCTCGCCATCCAGCACGCTGTTCAGTGGTTTGAGTTGGTCGACCGGCCACTCCGATTCCGTGCTGATCGCCATGACGATACCCACCAGATGCTGGCGTCCGAACGGCACTTTGACCCGCCCGCCGACCACCGGTGTCTGACCGGGTTTGATCAGGTAATCAAACTGTTTATCGAGGGGGACAGGAAGGGCCACTCGGGCAATGTTGGGCGTCATAATCAACCGCAAATCAGCATGTACTAAGATAGAGAAGTGTACCCTGCTAACACGGGTGCGGCAAAGCGGTGAAAAAAGGAGCGTATCTGTTGATTTGGAGGGCGTGATTGATTACTATACGCGGCCTGAATTTGGCGTATTGGCCATACCTATACGCTGTTTGTTATTAACGACGTGTGGTGCCCGGCTTAGGATCGGGAGAGCGACACGGCCTTAAATGTTTGAGGTTATCCCATGAAACAAGGTATTCACCCAGAATACACAGCTGTGAACGCTAAATGTTCTTGCGGCAACACTTTCGTATTCAACTCTACTCTAGGTAAAGACGCTCTGAACCTGGACGTATGCGACAAGTGTCACCCATTCTACACTGGTAAACAGCGTCAAGTGAGCACTGGTGGCCGTATCGACAAATTCAACAAGCGTTTTGGCGCTCTGTCTAGCAAGTAATTGCACGTTGAATTTCGAAAAAAGGGGATGCTTCGGCATCCCCTTTTTATACCCATTGATCCTTCCTGAGCCTGTAACAGTCACATTCTGTTAGCGTTTCCTTCCCTGTAGTGACACAGAAATTACCCATTTTTACGGATACGGATCATAGCTCACAACAAACCTGACTAATCCGCTCAGGAATCCTTGGCTCGACCAGATGTTCGGTGCTAGGATTTTCTGCTGCTATCGCATATGATTTAGCGTTTCCAACGAACTGAACATTATTATTATTCAGGATCCTGAACATTATGTCTGAAGATTTTCGCCAACAAGCCCTCCATTACCACGCGTACCCTGTTCCCGGCAAAATTTCTGTTGAGCTGAGTAAACCAGCGAACACTGTTGAAGATCTGGCGCTGGCTTACAGCCCAGGCGTTGCTGAGCCAGTACGTGAAATTGCCCAGAATGCTGAGAATGTTTACAAGTACACCGGCAAAGGCAACATGGTTGCTGTTATTACTAACGGTACGGCCATTCTGGGTCTGGGTAACCTGGGTCCCCTGGCGTCTAAGCCAGTAATGGAAGGGAAAGCGCTGCTGTTCAAGCGTTTTGCTGGCCTGGACTCCATCGATATCGAAGTGAAACACCGTACTATCGACGAGTTCGTTGATACCGTAGCCAACATTGCTGACACCTTCGGTGGTATCAACCTAGAAGACATTAAAGCCCCAGACTGTTTTGAAATCGAAAAACGCCTGATTGAGCGTTGTAACGTACCGGTTTTCCACGATGATCAGCACGGTACCGCTATTGTTACTGCAGCCGGTATGCTGAATGCGCTGGAACTGCAGGGCAAAGACATCAGCGAGGTGGTGATTGTCTGTCTGGGTGCCGGTGCTGCTGCGGTAGCATGTATGGAACTGCTGATTAAGTGTGGCGCACAGCGTGAGAAGATCTACATGCTCGACCGCAAGGGCGTGATCCACACTCGTCGTGATGACATTAACGAATACAAACAACTGTTTGCCAACAACACTGACAAGCGTACGCTGGAAGACGTGATTGACGGCGCAGATATCTTTGTGGGCGTATCGGGTCCGGATCTACTGGCTCCTGAAGCACTGAAACTGATGGCTGACAAGCCGGTGGTCTTTGCGTGTTCAAACCCGGATCCGGAAATCAAACCGGAGCTGGCGCACGCAGTACGTGATGACCTGATCATGGGTACAGGCCGTTCTGACTACCCGAACCAGGTGAACAACGTGATTTGTTTCCCGTTCATCTTCCGTGGTGCACTGGACGTACGTGCCAGCGAAATCAACGATGAGATGAAACTGGCGGCAGTACACGCGATTCGTGAACTGGCGAAAGAGCCGGTACCGGCGGAAGTGGTGGCAGCGGCGGGTGCTCAGTCACTGGAGTTCGGTTCTGAGTACATCATTCCAAAACCAATGGATCCACGTCTGCTGCCGCGCGTTGCGAAAGCGGTGGCTCAGGCGGCAATTGACTCCGGCGTGGCACAGATCGCGATGCCAGTGGGTTACATGGAAGACAAGTAAGTCCATCTGCCTGAAACGAAAAAACCAGCCTGAGGGCTGGTTTTTTTATGGCTGCTGCCAGGGGAATCAGTCGCGAGTGGGCGCCGCGAGGGCACGGTTACTCGTTGATATCTTCGTACTTGATCCCTTTCTCATCCATGATGGCCTTGGCTTCCGCTGGCAGGTCATCCGGGCGATCTTTACGGATGTCATCATCGGTCGGCAACGGCTGGCCGGTGTAGGCATGCAGGAAGGCTTCGCACAGCAGTTCACTGTTGGTCGCATGACGTAAGTTATTAACCTGGCGACGGGTACGTTCATCGGTCAGGATTTTCAGAACCTTCAGTGGGATCGAAACTGTAATTTTCTTTACTTGTTCGTTTTTCTTACCGTGTTCCGCGTATGGACTGATGTATTCGCCATTCCACTCTGCCATTTTTAACCTTCTCAGCGATTTTAAATTGAAGTAATAGAACTAAGACGGATTTTAGCGGGATTTACTGCCATAAGCAAAGACATATGGACGTCTAGAAGTGTTGACGTCCTTTGTGATAGCCGCTATGTTGATGCGTAAAGTTTATTCAGCTGCAATCGCCCAACAAGGAAAGTAACTATGAGTGACAAGAAGCTTGCCACCGTCGCGGTTCGAACCGGCATTGAGTCCGACACCCAGTTTAATGCCGTGGTGCCACCCATCTATCTGACGTCCACCTATGGTTTCCCCCAGTTGGGCGAACTGCCTCAGTATGACTATTCGCGTTCCGGAAATCCAACCCGCAATATGCTGGCAGAAGCACTGGCGGAGCTAGAGGGCGGAGCCGGTGCCATTGTGACGAACTGCGGGACTGCGGCGATTAACTTGCTGGTGTCGGCCTTGCTGGGACCGGGCGATTTGGTTGTGGCACCGCATGACTGCTATGGCGGGACCTACCGCTTGTTCAATACCCGGGCGGAAAAGGGCGATTTTCAGGTCCGCTTCGTGGATCAGACCAACCCGCAGGCGGTGGCTGAGGCGCTGGCACTGAAACCTAAGCTGGTGTGGGTGGAAACGCCGTCCAACCCGCTACTGCGGATCGTGGATATTGCCGAGCTGTGCGCCGCTGCCGACAAAGTCGGGGCGCTGGTCGCGGTCGATAACACCTTCCTGTCACCTATCTTGCAGCAACCCTTGGCGCTGGGCGCCAATTTTGTTGTGCACTCCACCACCAAATACATCAACGGCCATTCTGATGTGCTGGGCGGGGTGCTGGTCGCCAAATCAGAAGAGCAGGCGGAGCACCTGGCATGGTGGGCCAACTGTATCGGCGCTACCGGCGCACCGTTTGATGCGTACCTGACGCTGCGCGGTCTGCGCACGTTGGCTCCACGGATGCGGATGCATGAGGAAAACAGCGCGCAGATTCTGGCATTTCTGCAAACCCAGCCATTGGTCGGACAGATTTATCATCCTAGCCAGCCGTCGCACCCGGGGCATGAGATTGCCCTCCAGCAGCAGAAAGGATTTGGCGCTATGCTGAGTTTTGAGATCGCAGGCTCTCAAGCACAGCTGGAAACCTTTGTCCGTGAGCTAACCTGCTTCTCGCTGGCGGAGTCTCTCGGCGGGACGGAGAGTCTGATTTGCCATCCGGCCAGCATGACCCACCGCGCCATGTCGGATGAAGCGCAGGCTGCGGCCGGGCTGAAGCCGTCATTGTTGCGGTTGTCTGTGGGGCTGGAAGACCCGGCAGATTTGATTGCAGATTTGGCGCAGGCCTTCCAGAAAGCGGCGGAGGTGGCAGCATGAGTGCAGGCAATCCGAGGCAATTGCACAAGTTTGGCGGCAGTAGCCTGGCCGATCCGGACTGTTATCGCCGGGTCGTCGAGATTCTACGGGAATACTCCGGTGACACCGATCTGGTGGTGGTGTCTGCGGCAGGAAAAACCACAAATAATTTAATCGAGTGGCTGACCTTGCTTGGCAAAGACGGCCGTCAGGCCCACGAAGCCCTGCAGGCTTTGCGTCAGTTCCAGCAACAACTGATTGAAAACCTGCTCAGCGGTGAGTTGGCAGATGAGCTGCTGACTCAGCTGCATCTGGAGCTGGGCGAGATCGCCCGTGTCGGGGAGCAGTTGCCGCTCAGTGAAGCGCAGTCAGCCTGGGTTCAAGGGCACGGTGAGCTCTGGTCGGCCCGGCTGATGGCCGCGCTGCTGAGTCAGCAGGGGCTGCCTGCCGTGAACCTGGACTCTCGCCTGTTCCTGCGCACAGAACGCTCGGCACAGCCGGAGGTCGACAGGGCCCAGTCATGGCCGCTGCTCAAGGCGCAACTGGCGCAGCATCAGCATAAGCGGGTGGTGATCACCGGGTTTATGGCGCGTAACGGCGCCGGGGAAACTGTGCTGCTCGGGCGTAACGGCTCGGATTATTCCGCTACCGTGATTGGCGCACTGGCTGAAGTCCAGCGGGTGACGATCTGGAGCGACGTCGCTGGGGTGTACAGTGCCGATCCACGTAAAGTCGGGGATGCCTGTCTGCTGCCGCTGCTGCGGCTCGATGAAGCCAGCGAACTGGCGCGGCTGGCAGCCCCGGTACTGCACAGCCGGACTCTGCAACCGGTGGCGCAGAGTGCCATTGATCTGACCCTGCGTTGCAGCCATCAGCCGGAATCCGGTTCAACCCGGGTTGAGCGGGTGCTGGCCTCCGGACGTGGCGCTAAAATCGTGACGTCACTGGATGACGTCTGTGTGATTGCGTTGTCGGTCCCGCGCTCACAAACCCTGGAGCCGGTGCTGGCGGAGGTCGACCGGTTGCTTCAGCGTGCCCAGTTGTTGCCGCTAGCCCGCAGTGTCGAAGCCGATAAAGGGCGCATTCAGCTGGCGTACACCACCGAAGTGGTCGGCAGCGTTCTGGCATTGCTGCAGGACAGCGGCATTGCGGCGGAAATCAAGCTGCGGGATGGATTCTCGATGGTGGCGGTGGTGGGGGCCGGAGTGGTGAACAATGCCGTGCACTGTTACGGCTTCTATCAGCAGCTCAAGCGCCAGCCGGTGGAATTTATTGCCGAGTCGGAGTCTGGCCTGAGTTTGGTGGGCGTGTTGCGCCAGACTGACCTCGACCGTTTGATCCAGCAGATTCACCAGCATTTGTTCCAGGCGCAGAAACAGATTGGTCTGGTGCTGTGCGGCAAGGGCAATATTGGCAGCCGCTGGCTGGAGTTGTTTGCCCGGGAGAAGGTGGCGCTGGAAAAGCGGCACGGGATGTCATTTACCCTGATTGGGGTGGTGGACAGCCGCCGCTACTGGATTGATACCCGCGGAATTAACCCCGAACAGGCGCTGACGGCCTATGAGGATGAAGCGGTGGAATCTGCCGCGTCTGGCGAATGGCTGAGTGTGCTGGCCAGCCACCCTTACGATGATGTGATTGTGCTGGATGTAACAGCCAGCAGCGAGTTGGCAGCGCGCTATCCGGCCGTTGCCGAGGCGGGCTTTCACCTGATTTCGGCCAACAAGGTCGCCGGGTCGGCTTCCGGCGAGCAGTATCACGCGGTACAGGATGCCTTTGCCAAAAGCAGCCGTTTCTGGCTTTACAACGCCACCGTTGGTGCCGGCTTGCCGGTGAACCACACCGTTCGAGACCTGTGTGACAGCGGCGACACCATTATTGCCCTGTCGGGGATTTTCTCCGGAACGCTGTCCTGGCTGTTCCAGCAGTATGACGGTTCCGTGCCGTTTTCTCAGCTGGTGGAGCAGGCGTGGCAGCAGGGGCTGACCGAGCCGGATCCACGCAGTGACCTTGACGGTAGTGATGTGATGCGCAAGCTGGTGATCCTGGCCCGGGAGTCTGGGTTGGTACTGGAGCCGGAGCAGGTCAGGGTGGAAACTCTGGTGCCGGAAGCTCTGGCTGAGCTTAGTCTGGACGGATTCTTTGAACAGGCTGCGGTACTGGATAACATCCTGGCGGAACGACTCAGTAAGGCGCAGAAGGAAGACAAGGTATTACGCTATATCGCCCGGCTGGATCGCCACGGTAAGGCCGTGGTCGGGGTCGAAGCGCTTTCTCGGGAGCATGCGTTGGCTAACCTGCTGCCGTGCGACAACATCTTTGCTATCGAAAGCCGCTGGTACCGTGATAACCCGCTGGTGATCCGGGGGCCGGGGGCCGGTCGTGACGTCACGGCCGGGGCGCTGCTGTCGGATATCAACCGGATGGCGACTATGCTTTAGGTGAGCGGGAGAAAGTGCGACCGAGACAGGTTATGCGGATCATGCTGCTTGTCAGGTTGCACTTGGTGCGATTCACTGACAATTTAATCAATGGCAGTAACGTGTGCTATCGATCGCGAAAATAACCGGAAAAGCCCGCAAATGCGGGCTTTTTTGCGTTTTTGGCCTGCTTGAAGATCCTGCAATTATCAGTTGAGAAATATTCATGATCATCGTGTTGACATTAAATTGGTTACAAGACATTCTGTAGACATATAGACGTCTAAATGGATATTTCAGGACGTTACGGTTAAGGGAAGGCCAAGGGGCCGAAAGAGGAAGGATTGGATTATGGGATATTCTTACGCAGGCCACTTGGATGCACTAAACCAGAATATTGCTGACCTGAATGGCAACATCAATGTGTCTTTTGAGTTTTTCCCGCCGAGCAGCGAGCAAATGGAGCAAACCTTGTGGCAATCCATTCATCGCCTGAAAACCCTGAAACCGAAGTTTGTGTCAGTGACCTACGGGGCTAACTCCGGCGAGCGGGACCGGACACACTCCATCATCAAAGACATTAAAGATCAGACCGGCCTCATTGCAGCGCCTCACCTGACCTGCATTGATGCCAGCCGCGATGAACTGCGGACCATCGCCCGCGATTACTGGAACAACGGTATTCGCCATATTGTCGCTCTGCGGGGTGATCTGCCGGAGAAAGGCATCAAGCCGGATATGTATGCGGTGGATCTGGTGGAACTGCTGCGCGCGGAAGCAGATTTCGATATCTCAGTGGCGGCTTACCCGGAAGTACATCCGGAAGCCAAAAGCGCACAGGCCGATCTGATTAACCTCAAGCGTAAAGTGGATGCCGGAGCAAGCCGGGCGATCACTCAGTTCTTCTTCGATGTGGAAAGCTACCTGCGTTTTCGCGACCGCTGTGTGGCGGCAGGGATTGATGTAGAGATTGTCCCGGGCATTCTGCCGGTGTCGAACATGAAGCAGGCCAAGCGCTTTGCCAGCACCAATAATGTGAAAATTCCGGGCTGGCTGGAGAAGCAGTACGAAGGGCTGGATGATGATCTGCTCAGCCGCCAGATGGTTGGGGCGAGCAATGCAATTGACATGGTGCGTGTCCTGAGCCGCGAAGGGGTAAAAGATTTCCACTTCTACACCCTGAACCGTGCAGAGCTGACCTACGCCATTTGCCATACTCTGGGTGTGCGGGCGGAAACGGCCTGATGTGACACCACATGGCTGACCGTTCGCCACTGGCGTTGTCCGGGGCGGGTAACCAGCCAGATAAGCATAAAAAAAGCCGCTGCATGTGCAGCGGCTTGTGTTTGTGGCGGGCTGCCGTCGGGCGGCTTTCGCGCGATATCGTATGAGCTTACAGGGCTACCGGGCTGTTAGGGGCATCCATGTCTTTCAGCTCGACCAGTACCTCTTCTGCCCAGTCGATCCATGCCTGACGATTATGGATAGCACGGCGCAGTGTCAGTCGGTCAAGACGGGACTGGCGATCCATGTTTTTGTAATCGGCGAAATGGACTTTTTCCAGCTCGGCATAGTGGTTCAGCAGCGTGTGTGATTCTTCAATCAGGCCTTCCAGCTGACGCTGCATCGGCTCAGAGTTGTGCACACTGCATACCACCAGTTTCGCAGAAAACTCATCGCGAATGGTTGGGTTACGTGCCGGCTCCTGGAACCACTCGAACAGCGCCTGGCGACCCAGATCCGTGATCGAGTACACCTTACGGTCCGGTTTGCCTTCCTGAGGTTCAAGCTTGCAAGTGACCTGATCGTTGCCGGCCATCTTGTTCAGCTCACGGTAAACCTGCTGGTGGCTGGCTTTCCAGAAATAGCCGATACTGTTGGAAAACTCTTTAGTAATATCGTAGCCCGTTGCGTCGCGGTTGCTCAGCACGGTCAAAATAACGTGTGGTAGTGACATCTCTTCTATCCGTTAAAATACAACAAAAAGATAAAACCAATCAGACCTTTTACCCTTCGCTCTATGGCGTATTTATAATCGTGTTGTTGCAGTGCCTGATCGGGATCACGTAGCATACACATCAATTGACGACATTTCGACATCAGAGCGTGATATCGCAAAATAAAGATGCAACCAATTGTGAGTCTTGTGACGATTGTCTACATATTGACAAGGTTAAGAGTAAAAATGCACTGCACACGGTTTTGCTTCACCTGTGTTCACTGCATAAACATTAGCTGATGTGCGATCACAGGACTTGTCTCAAAGATGAGTCACTGGGCAGATTGACGGGAAGAGCAAAAAGAAAAGGCCACATGACTGTGGCCTTTTTTGGATCTTCAGGGGCATTAACCGGTGTTACGCATCCCGGTTGCGATGCCGGCGATGGTAATCATCAAGGCTTCTTCCAGCATTGGTGAACCGCCGTCCTGCTGACGGGTCCGGTACAGCAGCTCAGCCTGCAACATGTTCAGCGGTTCCACGTAGATGTTACGCAGGCGGATAGACTCGGCCCCCCACGGGTTCTGCTCCATCAGGTGGGCGCTGTTTTCCACATTCAGCACCGCTTTAATATCACTTTGCAGCTGCCCGCGCAGTTTCTGACCCAATGGCCACAGTGACTTGTCGGTCAGACGCTGGTCGTAGTATTCCGCAATGCCGATATTGGTTTTGGTGAACACCATTTCCAGCATACCAAGACGGGTGGAGAAGAACGGCCATTCGCGGCACATTTCCTCCAGCTGAGGTGCGTGGCCTTGGTCGATGGCGTGCTGGATGGCTTCACCGGCACCCAGCCAGGCGGGTAGCAGCAGGCGGTTCTGGCTCCAGGCGAAAATCCATGGGATGGCGCGCAGGCTCTCGACGCCGCCTTGCGGGTTACGTTTCGCCGGACGGGAGCCCAGCGGCAGTTTACCCAGCTCCAGTTCCGGAGTGGCGGCGCGGAAGTAAGGCACAAAATCCGGTGTACCGCGCACCACGGCACGGTATGCCTCGCAGGAGACGTCCGACAGCATATCCATCACCTGGCGCCAGTTCTGTTTCGGCTCCGGTGGCGGCAGCAGGTTGGCTTCCAGGATTGCACTGGCGTACAGGCTCAGGCTGTTGATCGCCACTTCCGGCAGGCCGAGTTTAAAGCGAATCATTTCTCCCTGCTCCGTTACTCGCAGGCCGCCTTTCAGGCTGCGCGGCGGCTGGGACAGCAGGGCGGCATGTGCCGGTGCGCCGCCCCGGCCGAGAGAGCCGCCGCGACCGTGGAACAGGGTCAGGTCGACACCGGCTTCATCACACACGGCCACCAGTGCTTCCATTGCGCGGTACTGCGCCCAGCCCGCGGCCATTACCCCGGCGTCTTTTGCTGAGTCTGAATAGCCAATCATCACCATCTGGTGATTCTGGATAAAGCCGCGATACCAGTCGATGTGCATCAGTTGCTTGATCACGGCTTCGGCGTTGTTAAGGTCGTCGAGGGTTTCGAACAGCGGGCAGACATCCATCCGGAAGCGGCAACCGGCTTCCTGCAGCAGCAGGTGCACGGCCAGGACATCAGAGGCGGTACGGGCCATGGAAATTACATAGGCCCCCAGCGCTTCGCGCGGTTGTTCGGCAATCGCTTTGCAGGTCTCGATGACTTCGCGAACTTCAGCGGACGGCTCCCAGTCGCGTGGCAGGAGCGGGCGCTTGGACGACAGCTCGCGCACCAGGAAGGCGATCTTATCCTGCTCGTTCCACTGATCGTAATCACCCAGACCCAGATAGCGGGTCAGCTCGGAAATCACGTTGCTGTGACGGGTACTTTCTTGACGGATATCAAGCCGTACCAGGTGGACACCGAAACATTTAATGCGGCGCAGCACATCCAGCAGCAGGCCGTCGGCAATAATGCCCATGCCACATTCGTGCAGCGACTGGTAACAGGCGTGCAGCGGGATCCACAGTTGATCGACATGGTCGATGATACCGGTGCTCGGTACATCCTGCCCTTTAATCCGGGCATCGAGTACGTCACGGGTGTTGGTCAGGCGGGTGCGCAGATCTTTGAGGATGGCACGGTACGGTTCGTGCTCCTCACCGGCCAGGGAGCGGACCGCGTCATTGCATTTGACCATCGACAGCTCGCTGACCAGCTCCTGGATATCCTGCAGATACAGATCGGCGGCTTTCCAGCGCGACAGCAGCAGGACTTCACGGGTCACGTCGGAGGTCACAAATGGGTTACCGTCGCGGTCTCCCCCCATCCAGGAGGAAAAAGTCACCGGGGCGGCATCAATCGGTAGCCCTTCGCCAAATTGCTCGGTCAGCTTTTCGTCGAATTGGCGCAGAAACTCGGGTACGGCCTGCCACAGGGAGTTTTCGACCACGGCAAAGCCCCATTTGGCCTCATCAAGCGGAGTCGGACGCTGCTGGCGGATGACATCTGAGTGCCAGGCCTGAGCAATCAGCTGCTCCAGGCGACGCTCAACCCGCTGGCGCTCACGAGGCGAGAGCTCGCTCAGTTCCAGCTTGGACAGGCAGTTGTTGATTTGCACCAGTTTGTGAATCATGGTGCGTCGGGCAATTTCAGTCGGGTGTGCGGTCAGTACCAGATCGATGTTGAGATCTCGTACCGCCTGAATGGTGTCAAACTGAGAAATGTCCTGGTTGCTGAGTTTGGCAAACAGGCCTTCCAGGGCGTCCGGTGTGCTGACATATTCCTCGCAGTGACGGGAGACCGTGTGGTACTGCTCGGCAATATTGGTCAGGTTCAGGAACTGGCTGAAGGCGCGGGCAACCGGGAGCAGCTCATCGTCAGGCAGGTTTTGCAGCTCTTCGATCAGCTTGGCGCGATCATCCTGATTTCCTGCGCGGGCAGATTTAGACAGTTTTCGAATGGCCTCGACTTTGTCGAGCAACTCTTCACCGTGCGCATCTTTAATGGTGGTGCCCAGCATGTGGCCAAGCATACTGACATTGCTACGCAGCGCGCTGTACTTTTCGTTCATATCGCATCCATCTCGTAAATTAATTACATCCAATTCATCCTGTATGAGGACAATCTAGCTGTGATCCCACTTTAAGGTCAACACGGATTGTATTTACCGGTAATAAAGCAACACTGCTTTGATATTTGTCATGCTATGCGACCTGTTTTGTAACAAATTTCCAAAAAAATGCCGTAATTGAGCACAAAGAACGCGTGCTGCTTATACGATCTGTGGTTTATCTGTCCACCTTGTCATTACGACAGAGCGATCTGCTGAAGCGAAAAGCTGGTGGCTTTGCGCTCCTGCCTGAATATCCCCTCGAAAACAGACTTTTTTTCTTTCAGCGGTTGACAGAGTAGGGAATTATAGGTAAACATACAAATGCAAAATAAATGAATACAAATTCCATTTGTATTTTTTCACGGACAACGTACTGAAGCAGCCACTTTCAGCCCAGTTAAGTAGGAAGTTGTTAACATGAGCCAAGCGAGCCTTCACAATCTGAATTCCCTCCGACGACGCTAAGTCTCATCGCTTGGTGCCATACCGTGCACCCCTCTATCTAGGTGGCAGCCCGTCTGCACATCGACCCGATATACATCATCACAAACGGATTAACTATGTTGAACACCCTGATTATTGGTGCCAGCGGCTATACCGGCGCAGAACTGGCAAAAATGGTGCACGTGCATCCTCATCTGGCACTCGCGGGTTTGTATGTCTCGGCGAACAGCGTAGATGCCCACAAACCAATCAGTGAACTGCATGGCCAGTTGAAAGGCATTGTTGATATGCCACTGCAGCCTCTGACGGATCCGGCAGAAATTGCGACTCAGGCGGACATTGTCCTGCTGGCAACAGCCCATGAAGTCAGCCACGACTTGGCGCCGGTTTTCCTGGCCGCCGGTTGTCAGGTGTTTGATCTGTCCGGTGCATTCCGGGTGCAGGGTGATGATTTTTATCCTCAGTATTACGGTTTCAGTCATCAACACCCGCAGTGGCTGGATCATGCGGTGTACGGCTTGGCCGAATGGAATGGCGCCGCTATTGCGCAGGCTCAGCTGATTGCGGTACCGGGTTGTTATCCGACAGCGTCGCAACTGGCGTTAAAGCCATTGATTGAACAAGGTCTGCTGGACGGCTCCATGCTGCCGGTGATCAATGCGGTTAGCGGTGTGTCCGGGGCTGGACGCAAAGCCAGCATGACTAACAGCTTTTGCGAAGTCAGCCTGCAGGCCTACGGGATTTTCTCCCACCGGCACCAGCCGGAAATTGCCAGTCACCTGGGACAGGACGTGATCTTCACGCCGCATCTGGGCAACTTTAAGCGCGGGATCCTGGCCACTATTACGGCCAAGCTGGCACCAGGGGTGACAGCGGCGCACGTAGCCGACGCGATGCAGAACGCTTACCCGACATCGGCAGACCCGCATGCAGTGCGTTTGCTCGGTGAGCAGGCGGCCAAACTGCAGAATGTTGTGAATACCTGCTTCTGCGATATTGGCTGGAAGATACAGCAAGAACACATCATTTTAACATCAGCAATCGATAATTTGCTGAAAGGTGCATCGTCGCAAGCGATGCAGTGCATAAATATTCGTAATGGTTTTCCGCAATTGACGGCATTGGTTTAGGAGAGTTGGCATGAATCAGGTTCCTTTGGTGATCAAACTCGGCGGGGCAGTGCTGTCTTGTGCTGAGACCCTGGAAAAGTTGTTTGGGGCTATCAGCCAGTATCAGGTAAAGGCACAGCGCCCGCTGGTGCTGGTACACGGTGGCGGGTCACTGGTTGATGACCTGATGACCAAGCTGCAGTTACCAACCGTGAAGAAGGAAGGGCTGCGGGTCACACCGGTTGAGCATATTCCGTATATCGCCGGCGCGCTGGCCGGAACGGCAAACAAGCTGCTGCAGGGACAGGCGCTGAAATGCGGTGTCGCGGCAGTGGGCCTGAGCCTGGCTGACGGCGGCCTGTGTCAGGTGACTGAGCTGGATCCTGAGTTGGGGGCTGTCGGTAAGGCGGCACCGGGCAACAGCCAGCTGATTCACACCATGCTGGCGGCCGGTTACGTACCTATCATCAGTTCGATCGGGCTCGACAGCCAGGGACTGCTGATGAATGTCAACGCGGATCAGGCCGCGGTGGCGGTGGCTGCAGCACTTGATGCTGAGCTGGTGCTGCTGTCTGACGTCAGCGGGGTACTGGACGGCAAGGGTCGCTTAATCAGCAAGTTGACTGAGAAGGAAGCGGAAGCCCTGATTGCCCAGGCGGTGATCACCGACGGCATGATTGTCAAAGTCCGGGCCGCGTTTGAGGCGGCCAATGCGCTGGGGCGGCCGATTGAAATCGCGACCTGGCGTTACCCAGATAAGCTGGCGGCCCTGTTTGACGGCCAGAGTATCGGCACCAAATTTACGCCTCAGGCGGCATAGCCTGACCTTTCTTTAGACACGGATTTTTTCAATACCCATTTTAGAGCCATACGCCTGAGCGGGATGACCGCCGAGCGGGCAAGCAGGAGAAGTATTATGAGCAAGGTAAATAAAGTTGTTTTAGCCTATTCCGGCGGTCTGGATACATCGGCCATCATTCCTTGGCTGAAAGAAAACTATGACTGTGAAGTGATTGCGTTCGTGGCCGATGTGGGTCAGGGCGAAGAAGAGCTGGTTGGCATCGAAGAGAAAGCGCTGGCATCTGGGGCATCTGCCTGCTACATCGCTGATCTTAAAGAAGAGATGGTGAAAGACTACATTTTCCCAAGCCTGAAAACTGGCGCGGTGTATGAAGGTAAATACCTGCTGGGTACCTCCATGGCGCGTCCGATCATTGCCAAAGCGCAGGTTGAGTGTGCACTGGAAGTGGGGGCTGACGCTTTGTGCCACGGCTGTACCGGTAAAGGTAACGATCAGGTGCGTTTTGAAAGTGCCTATGCCGCACTGGCGCCGCAGTTGACTGTGATTGCGCCTTGGCGTGAGTGGGATCTGCGTAGCCGTGAAGCGCTGCTGGCGTACCTGGCCGAGCGTAACATTCCGACCACGGCGACCCTGGAAAAAATCTACTCCCGTGATGCGAACGCCTGGCATATCTCAACCGAAGGTGGCGTACTGGAAGATACCTGGAATCAGCCAAATGAGCTGTGCTGGGTGTGGACCAAAGATCCTGAGCAAGCCCCGGATCAGCCGGAGCTGGTATCCCTGACGGTTGAAAAAGGTGAAGTAGTCGCGGTGGACGGTCAGGCGATGAGTCCATACCAGGCACTGGTAGCGCTGAACCAGAAAGGCGCGGAGCACGGCGTGGGTCGTATCGACATCGTTGAGAACCGTCTGGTCGGCATCAAGTCACGCGGCTGTTACGAAACCCCGGGAGGCACCATTATGATGGAAGCCCTACGTGCGGTAGAGCAGCTGGTACTGGATAAAGATGCGTTTGAGTTCCGTGAAACGCTGGGCCTGAAAGCCTCTCACCTGATCTACGACGGCCGTTGGTTTACCCCGCTGTGTAAATCTTTGTTGTCTGCGGCAGAAGAACTGGCGCAGGATGTGAGCGGTGAGGTTGTCGTGAAGCTGTATAAAGGTCAAGCTACCGTTGTGCAGAAGCGTTCGGTGAACAGTCTGTACTCGGAAGAGTTTGCGACCTTCGGGGAAGACGAAGTGTATGACCACAGCCATGCTGGTGGCTTCATCCGTCTGTACTCGCTGGCCAGCCGTATCCGTGCGCTCAATGCACAGAAAAAACAGTAATCGCAACCTGACACAATAACAAACGAGCAAGTCGAGCAAGCAGCAAAGGAGAAGTACCATGGCACTCTGGGGCGGACGGTTCAGCCAGGCAGCTGACACAAGATTTAAGCAATTCAACGACTCATTGCGTTTTGACTACCGCCTGGCGGAGCAGGACATCGTGGGTTCCATTGCCTGGTCAAAGGCGCTGCGCCAGGTGGATGTACTGACCGAAGAAGAGCAACAGCGACTGGAGTTGGCGCTCAACGAGCTGAAGCTGGCGGTGATGGAAGATCCGGCGCAGATTCTGCAGTCGGATGCCGAAGACATTCATAGCTGGGTTGAGCAGCAGCTGATCAACAAAGTGGGCGATCTGGGCAAGAAACTGCATACCGGCCGTTCCCGTAATGATCAGGTGGCGACAGACCTGAAGCTTTGGTGCCGTCAGCAAGGTCAGCAACTGCTGCTGATGCTCGACCAGCTGCAAAATCAGTTGGTCACGGTGGCACGCCAGCACCAGAACACGGTGCTGCCGGGTTATACCCACCTGCAGCGGGCGCAACCGGTGACGTTTGCGCACTGGAGCCTGGCGTACGTGGAAATGTTCGAGCGGGATTACTCCCGTCTGACTGACGCACTGGAGCGACTGGATACTTGTCCGCTTGGCTCCGGGGCACTGGCCGGTACCGCGTACCCGATTGACCGGGAACAGCTGGCGCACAGCCTGGGTTTCCATCGGGCGACCCGCAACAGCCTGGATTCGGTGTCTGACCGGGATCACGTGATGGAGCTGCTTTCGACGGCGTCAATTTCGATGCTGCACCTGTCGCGGATGGCAGAAGATCTGATTTTCTACAACTCTGGCGAGTCCAATTTCATTGAACTGGCGGATACGGTGACTTCCGGGTCGTCGCTGATGCCACAGAAGAAAAATCCGGATGCCCTGGAGCTGATCCGGGGCAAGTGCGGCCGGGTGTATGGTTCGATGGCCGGGATGATGATGACAGTCAAAGCCCTGCCGCTGGCCTACAACAAAGACATGCAGGAAGACAAAGAAGGGCTGTTTGACGCGCTGGACACCTGGTATGAGTGCATGGAGATGGCCGCGCTGTGCTTTGATGGCATCAAAGTGAATCAGGAGCGGACGCTGGAAGCGGCGATGCAGGGTTACTCGAATGCCACCGAGCTGGCGGACTATTTGGTTGCCAAAGGCATCCCGTTCCGTGAAGCGCACCATATCGTCGGGGTCGCGGTTGTCGCGGCGATCGCGAAGGGATGTGCACTGGAAGAGCTGTCGCTGGAAGAAATGAAGGCATTTTCGGCTGTGATTGATGCGGATGTCTACCCGATCCTGACCATTGAATCCTGCCTTGAGAAGCGTTGTGCGCTGGGCGGGGTGGCCCCGAACCAGGTGGATTACGCTATCGGTCAGGCCGAGAAGCGGTTGGAAAAACGTTACACTCCGGGCGTTAAAGTGCGGGGCGCTCGTCTGACGGATCTGGATGCCATTGAAGGTATGGTGGCGTACTGGGCCGGACTGGGGGAAAACCTGCCCCGGATGCGTAACGAACTGGTGCGGGATATCGGCTCCTTCGCGGTGGCAGAGCATCATGGCACCGTCACCGGCTGTGCTTCGCTGTATGTCTATGACTCCGGGTTGGCAGAAATCCGCTCGCTGGGAGTGGAGGCCGGATGGCAACATCAGGGGCAGGGCAAGGCGATAGTCGAGCACCTGATTGAAAAAGCCGGCCAGATGGCGATTAAAAAGGTGTTTGTTCTGACTCGGGTGCCGGAGTTTTTCATGAAGCAGGGCTTTGTTCCAACGTCCAAAACACTGCTGCCGGAAAAAGTGATGAAAGACTGCGACCGTTGTCCGCGCCAGCATGCCTGTGATGAAGTGGCACTGGAAGTCCGACTGGATCAGGAGCAGATGATTCCGACCGTCAACGTGGCGTGAATAGCACTTTGATTGGTACTGTAAATAAACCACACCCGGTCTTTGTGCCGGGTGTTTTTTTAGTGCGGTTTGTGGGTATGGGTGATCAGCGGGTTTAACGCCAGCCCGTGAGCCGCGCATCTCTCGCCCTTTGGCCTATATTTTCTCATCGCTTACCACTCATTTCTCAACACTTATTCTTCACCCCTCATCGCTCACACTCATCTATCAACAGTCACAGCTGCGCCCGGAATTGCACTTGCTGGTCAGGATTCAGGGATGATCGTTGTCTGGTCGTGGCATTGGGGGTGTACGTGGAGAGGCGGCGAGCCGGGATGCCGCACGGTGTAGTTGGTGGGCCCGAACTCCGTGTGCCAGCAGCAACAGACTGAAACCGCTGGACGCGACCAGCAGAGTAATGGCATTCAGGGTATGCGGAGTCTCGCGGTACAGCAGCCACCAGGCCAGCCAGCTGAGCGGCGCCAGCACTGACAACTGCACCATGCACCGGCGACAGCGGCCCAGTTTCTGGAAAAACACGGATGAGCGGCACGGTTGGCAGGCCATGCTGAGTCCTTACAGTGGTAATCGGAAAGCAAAATCCTAGCACTTGGCAACGTGCTGGGAAAGCGATGTCGGGATGGCTGGGGGGATTGAGGCAGAACCCGGAACGAAAAAAGCCCTCCGTCAGGAGGGCGTGTCGGTAGTGCAAGAATATTGCAGGAGAGAGGGGGATTAACAGCCCGGACCGCAGTCCAGACAGTGCTTAATCATTTCAGGTCCCAGGTGCAGCTTGGCATTCAGGTCACGCAGAGCGGTACGAACTCCTTCCTCGATAACCGGATGGTAGAACGGCATGTCCAGCATCTGGGCAATGGTCATCTTGTTCTGGTGCGCCCAGGCCAGCAGGTGTGCCAGGTGCTCTGCGTTAGGACCCATCATTTCAGCGCCCAGGAAGCGGCCGGTACCGTGTTCACCGTACACATGTAGCATCCCTTTGTTGCGCAGCATGACGCGGGAGCGGCCCTGATTTTCAAATGAGACTTCACCGGTTTCGAAACAGCCGCAGTTACCTAGGCGGTTGCTGATTTCGCGGTATGTTTCGCCAACCATTGCAATTTGCGGGTCGGAGAACACGGCAGAGATTTTCGAGCGACGCAGACCGGCGCGGATATCCGGGAAGCGACCAGCGTTGTCACCGGCAATACGGCCTTGATCCGCTGCTTCATGCAGCAGGGGGAGCTGGTTGCTGGCATCGCCCGCGATGAAAATCGAAGCCACAGACGTTTGCAGGGTGTAGTAATCCGCCATCGGGACGCCGCGCTGATCCAGCTCCAGATCCGTGTTCTCAATCGCCAGTTTGTCAACGTTCGGACGGCGGCCGGTCGCTGCCAGCACATAGTCCACGGTGATGGTATCCAGGACGCCTTCTTTATTCAGGTACTGGATTTCCACGCTGTCGCCGATGCGCTTCATGCTTTCGACTTTAACGTCAGCGTCCAGATAAAACTCTTCATTAAAGGCTTTATCGGCGTAAGCCATGATTGCCGGATCAGTCAGTGGGCCTACCTGGCCACCCAGGCCAAACATCACGACTTCCACGCCCAGGCGTTTCAGTGCCTGGCCCAGCTCCAGACCAATGACGCCAGGCCCGAACACGGCCACTGACTGTGGCAGGTCATCCCACTCGAACACATCATCGTTGATGATCAGGCGATCGCCCAGTTCATTCCAGACTGCCGGGTAGGCAGGACGGGAGCCGGTGGCAATCACAATACGCTCGGCATGAATCAGGGTGTGGTCATCGACCTGTAGGGTATTGTTATCGATAAATTTGGCATAACCGGCAATTTTGTCTTCTGCCGGGATTTCATCCACCCCTTCCAGAACGAAGCCAACGAAACGGTCACGTTCACGCTTCACGCGGTCCATGACTTCACGACCATTGATGTGGATTTCACCTTGCGGGTAAACACCAAAAGCCGGGGCTTTTTCGATCTGGTGAACGCTTTCCGCTGCGGCAATCAGCAGTTTGGACGGCATACAGCCGACGCGGGCACAGGTGGTACCGTAAGGGCCGCCTTCAATCATGACGACATGCGGGGTGTGTGCTTTCGCCGCACGGTATGCGCCCAGTCCGGCAGTGCCTCCGCCGATAACAGCAACATCAACATTCAGGGTTTTCATAACATCTCTCCAATCAAATCTTGCCTGTCGGGCCCGTCGCGGCGGGCCCTGTTATTCTTTGTAGGGGGCGCGATTTAGCCCAGGTACGCTTCCAGCTCTTCGCTGCCGCCGATGTGTTTACCACCGATAAATACCTGAGGCACAGTGCTGCGGCCGGTGACTGCGCGCAGAGATACGGTAGTCGCATCTTTACCCAGAATCACTTCTTCAAACTGCAGTCCTTTATCGATCAGGTTCTGCTTAGCTTTGGCACAGAACGGACAACCTGGCTTGGTGAACACTGAAATGGACTCCTGCAGCTGGACGCTCGGGGCGATGTATTTCAGCATAGTATCTGCATCAGAGACTTTGAATGGGTCTCCCGGCTCTTGGTTCTCGATGAACATTTTTTCAATCACGCCGTTCTTCACCAGCATGCTGTAGCGCCATGAACGCGGCCCAAAGCCCAGCTCTTCTTTCTCAACCAGCATCCCCATGCCTTTCGAGAACTCACCGTTACCGTCCGGGATGAACGTGATGTTGTCTGCTTCCTGATCGGCTTTCCACGCGTTCATCACAAACGTATCGTTCACAGATACACACAGAATGTCATCAACACCGTGCTCAGCAAACACCGATGCCAGCTCGTTGTAGCGTGGCAGGTGGCTGGATGAACACGTTGGCGTGAACGCACCCGGCAGGCTGAAAACAATCACGGTTTTGTTGGCAAACAGATCCTGAGTCGTGACATCTACCCACTGGTCGCCTTGGCGAGTGTGGAACGTGACTTGTGGGACTGCGTGACCTTCTTTTGCTACGAACATAATTCTTATCCTTTTGTTTCAATCAGTCATGAGTGGTTATTGCAACCGGAGACTTATGCATTTGCTTGCTCCCTGTTGATGTGATGATTATGTGTTTTTGCGCTTGATAGTTCTAATCGTTTGCTGCTATGGTTTTGATAGTTTTTGTCTATTGATTGGTGGTGAGCGATGAACATCCGCGATCTGGAATATCTGGTTGCGCTTTCAGAGCATAAGCATTTTCGTAAGGCGGCTGAGGCCTGCTTTGTCAGCCAGCCCACCCTGAGCGGTCAAATCCGCAAGCTGGAAGATGAGCTGGGGGTTATTCTGCTGGAGCGAACCAGTCGCAAGGTACTGTTTACGGATGCCGGACTCAGTCTGGTGGCGCAGGCACAAAAGGTTTTGCTGGAAATAAAGGTGCTGACCGAGCTGGCCAGCCAGCAGGGCGGGAGCATGACCGGACCGCTGCATATCGGGTTTATCCCGACGGTCGGACCGTACCTGTTGCCGCTGATTATTCCGCATATCAAGGCGCAGTTTCCGGAACTGGAGTTGTTCCTGCACGAAGCACAGACTCATCAGTTGGTGCAGCAGCTGGAAGAAGGCAAGCTAGACTGTATCGTGCTGGCGGCGGTGAAAGAGTCGGAACCCTTTATCGAACTGCCGTTGTATCACGAACCGATGGTGCTGGCAGTCCCGGAAGATCACCCGTGGGCCGGGCAGGAGAGCCTGACGATGGATAAGCTGAATGGTTCGACGCTGCTGATGCTGGGTGACGGGCACTGTTTGCGGGATCAGGCGATGGGCTTCTGCTTTGCCGCCGGAGCGGCGGAAGACGGCAGTTTCAAGGCGACCAGCCTGGAAACCCTGCGCAATATGGTGGCGGCCGGCAGCGGGATTACCCTGTTGCCTAAGCTTGCCACTCCGAGTGAACGGCAACGTGACGGGGTGTGCTACCTGCGGGCGGAAGATCCGGTGCCAAGCCGGTTGATCACACTGGCGTACCGGCCAGGGTCACCGCTCAAGGAGCGTTATGAGAAGCTGGCTGAGCTGATTCAGCAGCACATTGCCGCCAGCCATAATCTCTCCTGAGCCGCTGTGATGTCCGCTATGGTATATACGTAGTGTCTTGAGTTGTGATGCCTGAAGTTGTGATGTCTGTAGGCGCGGTATCTGTAGTGACAACCAGACATCACAACAGGCTAAGTGGTCGCCGGTAAACCATCGGTCGCAGCGGGTCACAGGTGGAAAGAATCAGAAGCCGAGAATAAAAAAGAGCGCCTTGCGGCGCTCTTTGTCGTTGCGAGATTCGCTTAGTACGAATCGGAGCTGGGTCAGAACAGCTCGTCAGAGGCGTCGGACTCGAAAATGCCTTCTGAGGCGGTATCGCTGACCATTTCTTTCGGCTCGGTGCCTTCTTCGAAGTACTCAAACATCGACGACGCATCATTGCGGTTGCTGAGCTTGCCGCTTTCACGGTCAATCCGAACCTGAACAATATCGTCCGGCAGCTCTTTGCGCTGCTCCGGCACGTCTTCCAGCGCCTTCTGCATGAATGCAATCCAGGCCGGCTGGGCGGTTTTCGCCCCTGCTTCGGTGCCTGAGGTCTGCTCTTTGCTCATGTTGTTGTTCCAGGCTACTTTACCCAGCTCACGGCTGTGCTTGTCAAAGCCCACCCAGACGGTAGCCACAATACCCGGCCCGAAGCCCGCGTACCATGCATCTTTTGAATCGTTGGTGGTACCGGTTTTACCGCCGATATCACGGCGTTTCAGTACCTGCCCACGCCAGCCGGTGCCGTTCCAGCCGCTGCCGTTGCGCCAGTCGCCGCCACCCCAGATGTTGCTTTCCAGCATTTCACGAACCAGGAAGGCGTTCTGCTCGGTGATCACCTGCGGTGCGAAGTGCGATGTTGGGTCTTCCGGGCTGGTGTAGCCATCGTCGTTGCTCAGGGTCTCTTCACTCAGCGCAATGCCTTGCAGCACAGCACTGGTTGGCGCCGGTGCGGAAGCGGTCTGGCTGACCTGCTCGCGGCGGCAGGATTTGTTACAGGCCAGGCTTGGTGCTGCTTCGTACACAACATTGCCATAGGCATCTTCCACCCGCTCGATAAAGTACGGCTGCACGTAGTAGCCTCCGTTGGCAAACACCGAGAAACCTTGTGCCATTTCCAGCGGGGTCAGGCTGCCGGCACCCAGCGCCAGCGGCTCCGCGCGAGGCAGATCTTTGCGTTTGAAACCGAAGCGGGTCAGGTAGCTGATGGTTTCATCCAGGCCAACACTTTGCAGAACGCGAACGGCCATCACGTTTTTCGACTGAGCCAGACCAATACGCAGGCGGGTCGGGCCGTTGTAGGTCGGTGGCGAGTTCTTCGGACGCCATGCGGTGCCCATGCTCTGATCCCAGCGGTTAATCGGCGCGTCGTTGACCAATGTGGCCAGCGTCATGCCGTTATCCAGACCGGCAGAATAGATGAACGGTTTGATGCTCGAGCCCACCTGCCGGACAGACTGTGTGGCACGGTTGAACTTGCTGTGCGTAAAGTTAAACCCGCCGACCATCGCTTTGACGGCTCCGTCCTGAGGCGATACCGCCACAAATGCTGTGTTGGCTTCCGGTACCTGACTCAGCACCCAATGCTCGTCTTTCGGCTGCACCCAGATCTGCTGACCGGCAGCCAGAATTTCCGTGGCCGAACGTGGCGCGCTGCCTTGGCGGTTGTCACTGATGAATTTACGTGCCCACTTCATACCGTCCCACTCGAGGGTATGCTGGGCACCGTCTTTGGCAATGACCGCCGCCGATTTGGCGTCGACCTGGGTCACGACCGCCGGCATGAGATCGCCGTAAGTCGGCTGCTTGGCCAGGTGATCAAGAATCTGGGTCTGGGTCCAGGCCTGCTCGCCCTGTTTCCACAGTGTGGCTTCCGCTCCCCGGTAACCGTGGCGCTGATCGTATTCCATCAGGTTGTTGATCGCTGCTTGCTGGGCGGCGACCTGCAGTTTCGGATCAACGGTGGTGTAAATGCGCATCCCGGAGGTGTAGGCATCTTCGCCGTAGCGGTTCACCATCCAGGCACGGGCCTGCTCGGCAAAGTATGGTGCACTTAGTTCGATTTCTGCCCCATGGTAGCGGGATTTAATCGGTTCATTGCGGGCCTGATCGTATTCCGACTGGCTGATATAGCCTTCCGCCAGCATCCGGCTCAGTACCACATTGCGGCGGTGAGTTGCTCGGTCCAGCGAGTAGATCGGGTTCATGGTCGACGGCGCTTTCGGCAGGCCGGCGATTGTTGCGATTTCACTCAGGGTCAGCTGGCCGACCTCTTTACCAAAGTAAACCTGTGCGGCAGCACCGACACCGTATGCACGGTAGCCGAGGTAAATCTTGTTGAGGTACAGCTCCAGGATCTCATCTTTGCTCAGCAGTTGCTCAATGTGTACGGCGATAAAAATCTCTTTCACCTTACGCATGATCTTCTTCTCGTTCGACAGGAAGAAGTTACGGGCAAGCTGCTGAGTAATGGTACTTGCCCCTTGCTTGGCACTGCCGGAAACCGCGACTACGAAGGCGGCCCGTGCGATACCGATTGGGTCAACACCCGGGTGCTCGTAATAACGGCTGTCTTCGGTCGCGATGACCGCATTGATCATCTGCTGCGGGATCTCATTAAGAGAAAGAGGGATGCGACGCTTTTCGCCAAATTGGGAAATGAGTTTACCGTCGTGACTGAAAACTTGCATAGGTGTTTGTAATTCAACATTTTTCAGTGTCGCAACATCCGGTAACTCTGGTTTTACATAGAGGTAAAAACCAAAAATTGTAGTGACTCCAAGAATTATGCAAATTATTGCAAGTATAAGTAATCGCTTTATGAACTTCACTTGAGATTTCCCGTTACACCAACATTTCAGCGTTCAATAACTTAGCACCAATAGTATAAAGATAACGCTCAAAAATTAACGCTATAACCTGGTGTTTAAATAAATAACTTAGTTTGCTTTTCCGCTTACAGGGAGCATAGCACGGTATGTTTCGAAACCCACTCACTATTGGGATTGATATTGGTCATCACAGCATTAAGGCTGTTGTTTTGCGACAGAAGAAGACCTCGCTGGAACTGGCGGCTTTTGCCGAGGAGGTGCTGCCGACATCGGTGATCAATGAGCAGCATAGCGTGAATGTCCCGGGGTTGTTGTCAGCGATGCGTAAATTAAAAAAGCAGCTGCCGTTTGCTGCCCGTCACACGGTTTTGGCATTGCCGGACAGTGCCGTGATCAGCAAGGTGGTCCAGCTCGACAGTAACCTCAGCGATGAAGAGACGGTGTTTGCCATTGAGCAGGCCATGAGCGCGGCGTCACCGTTTCCGGTGGATGAGCTGCGGATGGACTTTTTCCCGGTCAACACGGACACCTTTGCCGTTGCCGGTCAGACCCGGCCGTATCAGGTCTTTGCCGCCCGACGGGAAACCGTGGACAGCCGGGTTGATGCCCTGCGTAAAGTACGGCTTCAGCCCAAAGTGGTGGAGTTGCAGACCCATGCCCTGTTGTGGCTGGAGCAGTATCTGGCGGAACAGCTGGCTGTCGAAGGGCAGTGGGGAGTGGTGGATGTCGGTCAGCGGCGGACCGCATTTTGTGTCAACCCCGTTGGCGGCACTGCCTACCACCGCGAACTGGCATTCGGCTGTGAACAGTTTGCCCCTCGCAGTGATGAGCCCTCGCTGGAAGCCCTGTCGCCGGAGCAAATGGAAGTTTTTACTAAGCAGCTGGTTGACAATCTCAAACGGCAGTTGCAGCTGTATCAATCCACCCATCCCCGCGCAACGCTGCAGGGAATTTGGCTCAGTGGTGGCGGCCAGAGCTGGGTGGTTGCCGATATCGTAGAACGTATGCTGGGACTGGAAGTGCGCTGGATGCACCCGCTGGCTTCATTTAACCGAGGACCCAAAATGGATGCCGAAATTGAACAAGGCAGTCTGGGACAATATGCCGTTGCGGCTGGCCTGGCCATACGGGGAGGACAACCGACATGATAGCCAAGCTGAATTTACTGCCTTGGCGTGAAGAAAAGAAACGGCTTCATCGTCAGCGTTTTGTTGGCCTGCTGGCCGCCTCTGCGGTAGCGGCGGCATTCGTGGTCTTGGGCGCGGGCAGTTTCATTGAGCGCCAGCAATCTATCCAGCACGCTCGCAACGCGCAAATCCAGCAGGAAATTCAGGCTCTTGAACACAAGCTGGCCATGCTGCCGGAAATGGATCGTCAGCGCGAGGCCCTGGTGCAGCGGCTGGCGGTGATTACCGACATTCAGAAAGGGCGCAACCACGTCACCCGGCTGATGAGCCTGATGCCGGGTATCGTGCCGCAGGGCGTGTATCTGGATGGGGTGTCTATGACCGGCAGTCTGGTCAAACTGGGCGGCGCAGGGGATTCCAACGGTCGCCTGGCAACCCTGCTGTCCAATGGCGAAACCTCGGAGTGGGTTGAGGATATAACCATGCACTCGATTGTAACCAAAACAGAAAAACAGAAGGAGCAAACTAACTTTAACGCTTCTTTTATTTTGCTGTCGCCGCCTCAGCGCACTGAAGAGGGAGGACGAGATGGCTGATTGGCAGGATCTGGAACTGGATGAAATGCTGGAATGGCCATTGCCCGCGCAGGGCGTGGTGGTGTTCTTGGTGGCGTGCGTGGTCGCGGCGCTGGGTTACTGGTACTGGCTCATCCCGATGCAGGACGAGTTGGAAGGGTTGAAGCAGCAGGAGACCAGCTTGCGTCAGGATTTAATCCGGCGGGCCAACCAGGTGGCAGCCCTGCCGAAAGTGCAGGCGCAGGTTGAAGCGCTGCAGGCGCAATATCAGCAGGTTATTCGTCAGCTACCGGAAGAGCAGGAACTGGCCAGCCTACTGGCTGATGTGAATGACATCGGGGTGCGTAACGGGCTGTCTTTCCAGCGGATTGAGTGGGCTCCCCGGATTGATCACCCGCTGTATATCGAATTGCCGATCAGCATCGAGCTGACCGGGGAATATGAAGATATCGGCAAGTTTGCCGAAGAGATTGCCAGCTTGTCGCGAATTGTGTCACTGAAAGATATTGATTTAAAAAGAATTGAAGAACAGCAGGAATTGCTGAGGCTGAAAGTGTCGGCCACGACCTATCGCTTCAAAGCACCGGCCAAGGAGCGCGCATGAACCTGAAATGGAGTGTGTGCAGCCTGTGCCTGTTGCTGGTGGGGTGTCAGGCCAATGATGATTCGATCGCGCAGTTTATCAACCAAACCCATCAACAGGCACAGGCAACCGTGGAGCCTTTGCTGGAGCAGCCAACGTTTGTCGCAGAAGCATTTGTCATGACCAGTCCGCGTTCACCGTTTATTCGTCCTCGGCCAGAACAAAGCGACATGCTTGCAGGTGACGGCGCCTGTTGGCAGCCGGATGAGCGGACCAACCGCTCCGCGCTGGAAAGTTACCCGATTGAGCAGCTCAGTATGCGTGGAGTGATGGGAGATACCAAACAGTTGTGGGCATTGATTTATACCCCTGAGGGCAAGCTGGTCAAAGTACGGGAAGGGCACTTCCTCGGGCTGAATCATGGCCGGGTATTGTCGGTGAGTCCGAAGAGCATCGATGTAGAAGAAGTATTACCGGATGGCGAAGGGTGCTGGCTGAAGCGGCCAATCAAACTCACCCTGGCGCAGCAAGCAGAAAAAGCAGTTTAAAAAGAGAAGTAGCAGGATATGGCAAGGAAGGCATTGCAAGTCAGTAAATGGGGATGGAGCAGAACGCTCCATTGGGGCGGGCTGATGTTATGGGCCCTGATGCAAAGTTCAGTCTCATTTGCTGCCGCAGAAAACCGAATTCAGGCAATCGACTTTACACGCAGTACGGCCGGGCACGGGGTCCTGAAAGTCGATCTGGCAAACGCCCGTTCCGTGGTCGATATGCGCCGGGCTGGCGAGAAGCTGTATGTTGATGTGCATGACACGGAGATTCCGGAGGACATGATTTATACCCTCGACGTGAAAGAGTTCGCGACCCGGGTACAAACCATCGAAACCTTCCGAACCGAGCGGGGGGTGCGTTTGGTGCTCTCAATGAACGGCACTTATGCCTATGACTACACCAGCAAGGATAAAGTGCTGACGGTGACCGTCGAGAAAGTGGCAAAACCAAGCTCAGCCAAGGCCGCGCCGTCATCGATTTCTTATAACAGCAAGCCCATCTCTATCAACTTCCAGGATGTGCCGGTGCGAAACGTGCTGCAGCTGATCGCTGAGTACAACGATTTCAACCTGGTGGTCTCGGATTCGGTGCAGGGCAACCTGACGCTGCGGTTGGACGACGTACCATGGAAGCAGGTGCTGGATATCATTTTGAAATCCAAAGGGCTGGACAAGCGCGAACAGGGCAGTGTGGTCATGATTGCCCCGAAAGAAGAGCTGGCGCGAGAAGAGCAGAAGCAGCTGGAGTCGAAGCGTAAAGAAGAGGAACTGGCTTCACTGCGCTCGGAGATAATTCAGATTAACTACGCCAAGGCATCGGAGCTGGGCGAGCTGCTGCAGGGCAGCGGTGAAGGGGTGAGCATGTTGTCACCGCGTGGCTCACTGCATATTGATGAACGAACTAACTCTCTGATCATTAACGATATTGCTGAAAGTCTGGCGAATATCCGCGATATCGTGACGGCGCTCGACATCCCAGTGCAGCAGGTCCAAATTGAAGCCCGGGTGGTTACGGTGAACGAAGGTGATATTGACGAGTTGGGGGTTCGCTGGGGGATGCTGAGTCGTAATGGCAACAATACGATCGGTAGCTCCATTGAAGGCAATTTGGTGTCGGAAGGGCTGCTTGATCTGGCAGATAACCGGGTGGATCAGGTCGGGGATTTCCTCAATGTTAATTTGGGAGCCACCAAAGCGGGGGCGTCAAGCATCGCTTTCCAGGTCGCCAAAATCGGCGATGTGTTACTGGATCTGGAATTATCGGCCCTGCAGGCGGAGCAGAAAGCGGAAATCATTTCCAGTCCGCGCCTGATGACCACCAATAAAAAAATGGCCTATATCGAGCAGGGAACCGAAATTCCGTACTTGGAAGCATCATCCAGCGGCGCGGTATCGGTGGGCTTTAAAAAGGCCGTGCTCAGTCTGATGGTGACCCCGCAGATTACTCCGGACGGCAAGCTGGTGCTGGATTTGGTCGTTACCCAGGATAAGAAGGGGGATGTCGTAAAAACCGGGACCGGCGAAGCGATTGCGATTGATACCCAGCGTATCGGGACCCAGGTTCTGGTTGAAAATGGCGAGACCGTTGTTTTGGGGGGAATCTACCAGCATTCGCTGACAAACATGGTGCGTAAAGTGCCATTGCTGGGGGATTTACCGGTATTAGGCGCCTTGTTCCGCCATAAGCTGGAAGAGCTGGGCAAGCGTGAATTGCTGATTTTTGTGACGCCAAAGATTATTAATCAATAGGTTACCCCCATTGTTGACGGCGCCGCTACCTGGCTTAGCGGCGCCGCCTCGGAATTAATCCCCCTCTAGCTATTGCCAAAAGAGGCTTTGTCCTGAGATAATTTTCGGTCTTAATCACGAATTAAAAGTGAGGAAGTTGGCGCCTCGGGCTTCATTTTGAAATAAGCCTGCGGGCGGTGTCGTTTTATTAACCGCGCGTAAATATTGCTAAACATGGCTGAAAAACGAAATATTTTCCTGGTCGGCCCAATGGGTGCCGGCAAAAGTACTATCGGTAGACACCTTGCACAGCAACTGCACATGGAATTCTTCGATTCTGACACTGAAATCGAGCAACGTACCGGTGCAGACATCAGCTGGGTATTTGATGTAGAAGGTGAAGATGGTTTCCGTGCTCGTGAAGAGAGCGTAATTGACGATCTGTCTCAGAAGCAGGGTATTGTCCTGGCGACGGGTGGTGGTTCGGTCAAGAGTAAGGAGAGCCGTAATCGTCTGTCTGCTCGTGGTATTGTTGTGTACCTGGAGACGACTATCGAAAAACAGCTTGCTCGTACTCAGCGCGATAAAAAGCGTCCTCTGCTTCAGACAGATACACCACGTGAAGTGCTGGAAGCACTTGCAGAAGAGCGCAATCCATTGTATGAAGAAGTAGCTGACTATGTAGTACGCACTGATGATCAGAGTGCTAAAGTGGTCGCGAACGAAATCATTAAAATGCTAGATGAGCGCTAATTCAATATAGAGAGCTGGCCATGGAACGGATCAACGTCAACCTTGGTGACAGAAGTTACCCAATCTCCATCGGCGCCGAGTTATTTGATAACCCGGCGCTCTTTTCCTCTGCCATTCCGGCAGGCCGACGTGTTGTCGTGGTCAGCAATGAAACGGTAGCCCCGCTCTATGCCGAGCAGGTGATCGGGACTATCCGTTCACTTCCTTGCGAAGTGTCCCTGCTGCCTTTAGCAGACGGTGAGCAGTACAAGACCCTTGATACCCTGAACCAAATCATGACTTTCCTGCTGGAAGGCAACTACGGGCGCGATGTGATCATCGTGGCGCTGGGTGGCGGTGTGATTGGCGACGTGGTGGGCTTTGCCGCATCCTGCTATCACCGCGGGGTCGATTTCATTCAGGTGCCAACAACGCTGCTTTCCCAGGTTGATTCTTCGGTGGGAGGCAAAACCGCGGTGAACCACCCGCTGGGCAAAAACATGATCGGGGCGTTTTATCAGCCGAAAGCCGTAGTGATTGACACTCACTGCCTGCGTACTCTGCCGGAGCGGGAATTTGCTGCGGGGATGGCGGAAGTGATCAAATACGGCATCATCGCGGATGCTGAATTTTTTACTTGGCTGGAAGAGAACGTGGATCGCCTGCAGGCACTGGATACGGAAGCGCTGGGCTATGCCATTGCCCGTTGCTGCCAGATCAAAGCTGATGTCGTGGCTGCCGATGAGAAAGAATCCGGTGTGCGTGCCCTGCTGAATCTGGGCCATACTTTTGGCCATGCGATTGAAGCGGAAATGGGCTACGGTAACTGGCTCCATGGTGAAGCCGTGGCTGCCGGTACGGTTCAGGCTGCCCGTACGGCTCAGATCCAAGGACTGATGAGCGAGCAGGATGTCGAGCGTATTATCCGTCTGTTGGAGCGAGCGAACCTGCCGGTTTCTGGCCCGCAGGGGATGGATTTTGACGCGTACCGTAAACACATGATGCGTGACAAAAAAGTGCTGGCGGGACAGTTGCGTCTGATTCTGCCAACCGGTATTGGTCAGGCTGAGGTCGTCGCGGGAGTACCTGAAGACGTGCTTCGTCGCGCGATTCAGGCTGCGTAACGATTTTCTATGAGTGCTGCGCTGCACCTCTCATCGTTGGACCTGGACTCCCAGGTCCAGTTGCTTTCCCGCTTACAGTTTCTTACCCGATTCAGTTCCCATCTTGTTCAAGTCACCGGCCCTGAGGGGGCAGGTAAAACCTGGCTGTCACAGCGTTATCTGGAGCACTGGGCGGATGCCGCACATCAGGCTCTGCTGATTTGTCATTCGAACCAAACAGACAGTCAGCATCGTCATTTTATCCTGCAACAATTGGCACCCCGGGCGGTATTTAATGATCAGGATCCGTTGCAGGACAGTATCGAACGCATTCTGGGCCACAGCCCGCTGAATGCCCTGATTGTGGTGGATGATGCCCATTTGCTGAGTCCGGTGCTGGTTGCCGAGTTATGGGCCCTGGTTCAGCAGGCGGCGCAGTTGCCCGGTTGGCAGGTTAATGTGGTGTTATTCAGTGTGCCGGGGCGATTAAATAAATCCCTGAGCCAGGTGTCCCATGGTCAAGCTGGTGCGCCGCTGGAGCTGGAAATCAGCCCGTTGGCGGAACCGGAAGTACAGACGTTTGTCGAAGTCATGGTTGCCGATGAGCCGCTGGATGCCCAGGGGCGACGCTGGTACCGAGAACAGGCCGCCCGTTGCCTGCCGCTACCGGGCGAACTTATCAAGCTGGAAGCTGAAGGGAGTTGTGACATGGAAACACAAGATGCACGCCGTTTATCACCCACTGTTATGCTGGTAGCGCTGATTGTTCTGATTGCGGCTGGCACGGCCTGGGTATTCTGGCCAGCTTCGTCACCGGAATCGGAGCGTCAGGCGCTTCCGCTGGATAATGCTGTGATGGTGCCGTTGTCAGACACCCCAGCGACAGATCGTCCGGTTATCGAGGATGATAGTCAGAACCTGCCGCCGGAAGTGGCCTCTGAAGGGCTGACCGTCGGTCGCAGTGACGGGCAGCAACGTGTTGTCGTCCCGGCGGAGGTAGTGGATGCCATGCTGGATGAGCAGTCACTGGGTGGTTCCGGCGAGCAAGCCGTCGCCGACAACCAGGCCAGATTGCAGCCTGCATTGCCGGAAGGTGCAGTTGCGAGTCAGTCAACACAGGTCGCGTCACCGTCGGTACCGACAGCGACAACTTCAGAAGCTTCGGCGCCTGACCAGAATGTTTCCGATGCCAAGCCTGAAGCTAAGCAGGCGGCAGTCCGTCAGCCTGCCAGCCCGACAATCAAGGAACGCGGTCATCAACTGCGTGCCGTGCCGGCAACTCATTACGCCTTGCAATTGGCAGCCATGCACAGCATGACAGCGGCGAACCAGTTTTTGGCTGACTATCAGGTGGCGAATCTGGCGACTGTGTATCAGACCCGCCGCAGCGGAGAGACCTGGTATATCGTAGTAACGGGCAATTATCCGAATGTGGCAGCGGCCCGTCGTGCCGTACAGCAGTTGCCGGCTAAAGTGCAGGGCGTGCAGCCGTGGGTAAAATCTTACCGGCAAATTCATCAGGAGATGGATCGGGCAAATTAAGCGGCCCCGATTGGGAGATATTTCCCCTCCAGCGGTATCAGAAACCGTATGAAATGGTGTACAATCCGCCACCTTTCGAAACAAAGTCGGTATTGGTGGTTAGCTGAATGAAAAAGCATCGTGCATTCCTGAAATGGGCTGGGGGAAAATATTCTCTGGTTGAGGAGATAAAGCACCGCCTGCCGCCTGCACGTAAACTGGTTGAACCTTTTGTGGGCGCCGGCTCGGTTTTTCTTAATACTGACTACGAGCAGTACCTGCTGGCAGACATCAATCCCGATCTGATCAACCTGTACAATATCCTGAAAACCCAGCCTGAGCAGTACGTCAAAGACAGCAAAGCCCTGTTTACGCCGGAGTACAACAAAAAAGGGGCGTATCTGGAGATCCGCGCGACATTCAACGCGACCCGCGATCCTTACCTGCGTTCCCTGTATTTTCTGTATATGAACCGCCACGGTTTTAATGGGTTGTGCCGCTACAACAAGCAGGGCGGTTTCAATGTCCCGTTTGGTTCCTACAAACGTCCGTACTTTCCGGAAGAGGAAATGTTTATGTTTGCAGAGAAAGCCAAGCGCGCGATGTTTGTCTGCGAAGGCTACCAGCAGACTTTTTCTCGTGCCCGCAAAGGCAGCGTGATTTATTGTGATCCGCCGTATGCACCGCTGTCGACGACGGCGAACTTTACCTCGTATGCCGGTAATGGATTTAGTCTCGATGATCAGGCGGCCCTGGCCGATGTGGCTGAACGAGCCGCCACAGAGCGTCAGATCCCGGTCCTGATTTCCAATCACGACACCACGCTGACCCGTCGCCTGTATCACGGGGCTGACCTGTCCGTGGTCAAGGTCAAGCGCACCATTAGCCGTAATGGCAGTGGCCGCAACAAGGTCGATGAGTTGCTGGCCCTGTTTAAACCGACGACCGAAAGCTGACCCTTGCCTGAGGGGCCTGCTTTGTGTTCCTCATACCGACTTCCTCAAACTCAGCGTCATAGCGCCACGGTATCAGGCACTGACCCACTGACTGATCGCGACCAGAATTGCAACAAACAGCGCAATCGCCACCACTCCGGCCACAATAAACGGCAGGGGGTGGGGCTGATTGAAGTCGATCTCACGGTTGCGCTCTGACTGTATCCCAAACAGGGCACCGGCAATGCTCTTGCACAAATTCGGCGAGCGATGAGCCCTCGGTGGCTGGTCACGGGATGACGGCGGCTGGGTTTCTGCCTGGGTTGCTACCTGAGTGGGTTCGGTCGATTTCGTTTTTGTCATCGCTTCGTCCTTAGTTTTATTTCGTCCTTTTTTTGCCTCGTCCTTAGCATTCTTGCCTCCTGACTGACGTTCCCCTGAATGCGACCTCTTCTTTAGTGTAGTGCCTTGTGCAGATTGTTTCGGCGAATCCGGTAAGGCAATTGTGGTAAGACAACACTGCCCGGATCGGGTAGAATTGCGCCAATTTCCGATATCGTTTTCGTAAATACCGTATAGAGGCTGAACATGAAGGATTTTTTGATCGCTCCATCTATCTTGTCTGCTGACTTTGCCCGTCTGGGGGAAGATGTTGAGAAGGTGCTGGCAGCGGGTGCGGATGTTGTGCACTTTGATGTGATGGATAACCACTACGTGCCTAACCTGACGTTCGGTGCGCCGATCTGTAAAGCACTGCGTGATTACGGTATTACGGCCCCGATTGACGTTCACCTGATGGTGAAACCGGTTGACCGCATCATTCCGGACTTTGCCAAAGCCGGTGCGACCATGATCACCGTGCACGCCGAAGCGACAGAGCACCTGGATCGCACCCTGCAGCTGATCAAAGAGCACGGCTGTCAGGCCGGTGTGGTGTTTAACCCGGCGACTCCGCTGCACTACCTGGACTACATCATGGATAAAGTGGACATGATTCTGCTGATGTCGGTCAACCCGGGCTTTGGCGGCCAGTCTTTCATCCCGGCCACGCTGGACAAGCTGCGTGAGGTGCGTAAACGCATCGATGCGACTGGCCGTACTATTCGCCTGGAAATTGATGGCGGCGTCAAGGTCGAAAACATCCGTGAAATTGCTGAAGCGGGTGCCGACATGTTTGTGGCGGGCTCGGCGATTTTCGGCCAGCCAGATTACAAAGCCGTGATTGATGAAATGCGCGCCGAGCTGGCGAAGGTGGCTCGTTAATGACGCAGTTCAACGACATTAAGTTCATCGCATTTGATCTGGACGGTACGTTGCTTGACAGCGTTCCGGATCTGGCTGATGCGGCGGAAAAAACCATGCAGGCGCTGGGACGTCCTTCAGTGACCGCCGAGCAGGTTACGACCTGGATTGGCAACGGTGCCGATATTCTGATTGGCCGTTGCCTGAGCCAGTCTCTGGACATCGATCCCGAGTTGGATCCGGCCCTTCACCGGGACGCACGTCAGCTGTTTGATCGCTTCTACGAAGAGGGCGGTCATCAGAAAAGTGCCCTGTACCCGGGAGTTAAAGAGACCCTGGCTGCGTTTCATGCTGCCGGTGTCCCGATGGCCATCGTCACCAATAAACCGGCGCAGTTCGTGCCTCATCTGCTGGAAGAGCACGGTATTGCCGGCTTCTTTGTGGACGTCATTGGCGGCGATACCTTCCCGAAGAAAAAACCGGATCCGTTTGCCCTGCACTGGCTGATGGAAAAACATCAGCTGGCAGCCCGCGATATGCTGATGGTCGGTGACTCGCGCAATGACATTCTGGCAGCTAAAGCAGCCACATGTTATGTTGTCGGTCTGACATATGGTTACAACTACGGCCAGCCAATCAGTGCCAGTGATCCCGATATTGTGCTGGATCACTTTAGCCAGCTGGCAGAAGTGGTTACACTAGGCAGCTAGTACAGTCAGCTGCCCTGACTGATCCCCGTTTTGATTTTAACAGCGGCCTCTGGCCGCTGCTTACTTGAGTGACATAGGATAATCTCATCATGACCAAACCCATTGTATTGAGTGGCGTCCAGCCTTCAGGCGAATTGAGTATCGGTAACTATCTGGGTGCGCTGCGTCAGTGGGAACAGATGCAGGATGATTATGATTGCCAGTACTGTGTGGTTGACCTGCACGCGATTACTGTCCGTCAGGATCCGAACGAGCTGCGTGAAGCGACCCTGGATGCGCTGGCAGTGTGTCTGGCGGTCGGTGTTGATCCGAAGAAAAGTACGCTGTTTGTGCAGTCCCATGTACCTGAGCATGCACAACTTGGCTGGTTGCTGAACTGCTACACCCAGATGGGTGAGCTGAGCCGCATGACCCAGTTCAAAGACAAGTCGCAGCGCCACGCGAATGATGTCAATGTGGGTCTGTTTGACTACCCGGTGCTGATGGCGGCCGATATCCTGCTGTACGGTGCCAACCAAGTGCCGGTGGGCAGTGACCAGAAACAGCACTTGGAGTTGGCGCGTGATATCGCGGTGCGCTTCAACAACATCTATACGCCGGATAACCCGATTTTCACCGTGCCTGAGCCTTACATCCCAACGGTTAATGCCCGCGTGATGAGCCTGCAGGACGCGACCAAGAAAATGTCGAAATCGGATGATAACCGTAAGAACGTGATCACCCTGCTGGAAGACCCGAAATCGATCCTGAAGAAGATCAATAAGGCCCAGACCGACACAGAAACACCGCCGCGTATTGCGCATGACATCGAGAACAAGGCCGGTATTTCTAATCTGATGGGCCTGTACTCGGCCGCGACCGGGATGAGCTTTGCTGAGATTGAAGCAAAATACCAGGGCGTGGAAATGTACGGTCCGTTCAAGAAGGACGTGGGTGAAGCTGTTGTGGCGATGCTGGAGCCAATTCAGGCTGAGTACCAGCGTATTCGTGAAGATCGCGCATACCTGGATGCTGTGATGAAAGCCGGTGCTGAAAAAGCCTCTGCCCGAGCGGCGGTGACGCTGAAAAAAGCTTTCGAAGCCGTAGGCTTTGTCGCTCGCCCGTAAGAGGCGTGCGGCGTAAGCTGGCAAGTGGTAGTGTGTCAGCCGGTATTGTGAGTCAGCACCATGATTGTCAGTACCACGCTGATAAGTACCAGAGTTAAGAAGAACCGGCCACTGGCCGGTTTTTTTTGGCCAAACCTTGCCTTTCTCCCTCTCTGCTGCACAATAGGCGCCTGAATTTTTCAGGGAGCTGATGTACCCATGCTGTTGATGATCGACAATTACGATTCTTTTACCTACAACCTATACCAGTACTTCTGTGAGCTGGGGGCGGAAGTGAAAGTGGTGCGCAATGATGAAATCGACATCGCCGGGATTGAAGCACTGGCTCCGACGCACCTGGTGATCTCGCCGGGCCCCTGTACCCCGAATGAAGCCGGGATCTCGCTGGCGGCGATTCACCACTTCGCTGGTCAACTGCCGATTCTCGGGGTTTGCCTGGGGCACCAGTCGATTGCGCAGGTGTTTGGCGGCGATGTGGTCCGTGCCCGTCAGGTGATGCACGGTAAAACGTCCCCGGTGGTTCATACCAACCGCAGCGTGTTTGCTGGTCTTAACAACCCATTGACCGTCACCCGTTATCATTCCCTAGTGGTGAAAGCCGAGACTCTGCCGGATTGTTTTGAAATTACGGCCTGGACTGAACGTGACGGCCAACGGGATGAAATCATGGGAATTGCGCACAAATCACTGCCCATTGAAGGGGTTCAGTTTCATCCGGAAAGCATTCTGACCGAGCAGGGGCATCAGCTGCTGGCGAACTTTCTCAGTCGTAAGGTCTGATTATTTTTCCTAGGTAGCATTTTCTGCTGCCTGTTTCCCTTGATTTTCTCCCAAACAGGTTTTTTGTAGTTTTGTCGCACAAAAAACCTTGTTGTTCCCCGCCTCAAATGACGCCTCTGGCGCGATCCTTGTCACCTTTTTTAACATTTGCTTATTTTTTTCAACGCCAAGTGCGGAGAAAGATTATGCAAATATTGACCTCTGTCGCGATTTATTTCCTCGCAGGAAAAACACTTTTCCGCGCATAGGCCTTAATAAGTTTTCCCAAGTAGCGCATAAATATGTCTGAGCCAGAGGAATTGCCAGTCAAATAGCGGGAATAAAAAAATTTTCTGCTATTGGAATTGGTTAATAAAATGTAAATACTATGCTTAGGGCAAAAATGATAGAAGGAAAAGATAATGGCAAAGGAACACAACGTAGATCGTCAGCTATTTGATGAGGTCATGGTGCCTTGTTACGCGCCTATGCAGATGATTCCTGTTAAAGGTAAAGGTTCTCGTGTCTGGGACCAGGACGATCGCGAATATGTCGATTTTGCCGGCGGTATTGCGGTTAGCTGTCTGGGTCACTGTCACCCGGTAATGGTCAATGCCCTGAAGGAGCAGGCCGATAAGCTATGGCATTTGAGTAATGTCATGACCAATGAGCCGGCTCTGCGTTTGGCTAAGCTGCTGACTGAGCACAGCTTTGCCGAGAAAGTCTTTTTCGCCAACTCCGGCGCGGAAGCCAACGAAGCGGCGCTGAAACTGGCGCGTCGTTATGCGGCAGATAAATTCGGCCCGGAAAAATCTGAAATTATTTCATTCAAACAAGGTTTCCACGGTCGTACGTTCTTTACCGTCACCGTTGGTGGTCAGGCGGCATACTCTGACGGTTTCGGTCCGAAGCCGGGTGATGTAACGCACCTGCCATACAACGACCTGGAAGCGCTGGCGAGCCACATCTCTGATCGCACGTGTGCCGTGATGATGGAACCGCTGCAGGGTGAAGGTGGTATTGTGTCACCAACGCCGGAATTCATTCAGGGTGTTCGTGAACTGTGTGACAAACACAATGCGCTGCTGGTGTTTGATGAAGTGCAGACCGGTAACGGCCGTACTGGTGATTTCTACGCGTACCAGGGCCTGGGCGTCACGCCGGACATCCTGAGCACGGCAAAATCGCTGGGTGGCGGTTTCCCTATCGGTGCCATGCTGACGACTACCGAGCTGGCGCAACACATGAAGGTCGGGACACATGGTTCGACTTACGGTGGTAACCCACTGGCATGTGCAGTGGCAGAAGCGGTGGTGTCTGAAGTGACTAAACCGGAAGTCATGGCTGGCGTGAAACAGCGTGAGCAATGGTTCCGTGACGGTCTGGCTGTCATCAATGCCAAATACCCAATCTTCGCGGAAGTGCGTGGTAAAGGCCTGCTGCTGGGTGCGGCACTGACAGAAGAGTGGCAAGGTCGCGCACGTGATGTGCTGCTGGCTGCAGGTGAAGAAGGCCTGATGATTCTGGTCGCCGGTGCCAACGTTGTGCGCTTCACACCGTCTCTGGTGATTGACAAAGCGGACATCGATGAAGGCATGGCTCGTCTGGAACGCGCTATCGCGAAAATCTACAAGTAATTCTGTAACACGCGTGCAGTGGTTGGCAGGAGCCTGGCCACTGCCAACCCGGCTTCGGCCGGGTTCAATTCTAATACGGTTCGCAGCGTGAGCTGCAACTCGCATCAGGAGGGAATTCGATGCTGGTTATACGTCCTATTACTGCCGCAGATCTGCCGGCGCTTTTGCAGTGTGCTGAAGAATCTGGCCACGGGTTTACTTCCCTGCCAGTGAATGAAGAGATCCTGGCAAACCGGATCAAGCATTCTGAACAAAGCTTTGCCAGTGAGGTAACGCACCCGGGGCCTGAAGGCTACCTGATGGTGGCAGAAGATACGGAAACCGGTGAAGTAGCGGGAACGACAGCGATTGAAGCTGCAGTCGGTCTGGACAACCCGTTTTACACCTATCACCTCAGCACCGTGGTGCATTCCTCTCGTCGTCTGAATGTTCATAATGTGGTTAAAGTACTGACTTTTGGTAATGACTATACCGGGGTTAGTGAGCTGTGCACCTTGTTCCTGCGCCCTGACTGGCGTCAGGGGCTCAATGGTCGCCTATTGTCCAAGTGCCGCTTCTTGATGCTGGCACAGCACCCAGAGCGCTTTGATAAAACGGTTATTGCCGAAATGCGCGGGGTTTCAGATGAGGAAGGTCACTCACCATTCTGGGAATGGCTGAAAGAGCACTTCTTCTCAATCGATTTCACACTGGCAGATTACCTGACCGGGATCGGCAAGAAAGGCTTTATCGCCGACTTGATGCCGAAGCTGCCAATTTACGTCAACCTGCTGAGTCCGGAAGCTCAGGCCGTTATTGGTGAGGTACATGAAAAAACTCGCCCGGCGCTGCGTCTGCTGGAGCAGGAAGGCTTTACCTGCCGGGGTTACGTGGACATCTTTGATGCCGGCCCAACGGTAGAATGTGATATTCGCAATATTGAATCGGTTCGCCATTCTAAGGTCTGCCAGGTCGAAATCGGCCAGCCAAGCGGCGACACTGACTGTATCGTCAGTAACACTTCGTTCAGTAACTTCCGTGCCGCAGTCGATAAAGTCGACGTCATGGATGGCGTGGCGGTGATTTCTGCCGAAATGGCAGCAGCGCTTCAGGTACAACAGGGAGATCAGGTACGCCTGATTGTCCAGTAAGGAGAACAATGATGACTCAATGGATCGCAGGCCGCTGGGTAGCGGGTGAAGGGGAAGCGATGCAGTCGCTGGACCCGTTTACAGGTAACGTGGTCTGGGAAGGCCGCGCGGCAACGGGTGAGCAGGTTGAGCAGGCGGTAGCCAGTGCGCGTCAGGCGCTGCTGAGCTGGCGTCATACCCCGTTTGCGGAGCGTCAGGCGATTGTCGAGCGTTTTGCTGAGCTGGTAAAAGAGAATGCGGAAGCGATTGCAACCGTGATCGCCGAAGAAACCGGTAAACCGCTATGGGAAACCCGCACCGAAGCTGGTGCGATGGTCGGCAAAATTGCCATTTCCCTGCGTGCCTACCACGAGCGTACCGGTGAAAAACAAAAAGATGTGGCGGGGACACAGGCTGTCCTGCGTCACCGTCCGCTGGGTGTTATGGCCGTATTCGGTCCTTACAACTTCCCGGGTCACCTGCCAAACGGTCACATCGTACCGGCGCTGCTGGCGGGGAATACCGTGGTGTTCAAACCGTCTGACCTGACGCCGAAAATCGCGGAAGAGACCATGAAACTGTGGCAACAGGCGGGTCTGCCAGCTGGCGTGCTCAACCTGGTTCAGGGTGCGCGAGCAACGGGTGAAGCGCTGGCAGGATCAAACGGGATTGATGGTCTGCTGTTTACCGGCAGTGCCAATACCGGCCACTTGCTGCACCGTCAGTTTGCTGGTCAGCCGGGCAAAATGCTGGCGCTGGAAATGGGCGGCAACAACCCGATGGTGATCTCCTCCCAGTATGGTGAGCTGGATGCAACCGTCTACACTATTATTCAGTCAGCGTTTATCAGTGCCGGTCAGCGTTGTACCTGTGCCCGTCGCCTGTACCTGCCGAAAGGGGAAGCTGGCGATGCCGTGTTGGCTCGTCTGATTGAAGTTGCCGGCAACATTAAAGTGGGTGGCCAGTTCGATGAGCCGGCACCGTTTATGGGGCCGCAGATTTCGGTTCAGGCCGCAGACAACATTATCCGTGCTCAGGCTAACCTGATTGAACTGGGTGGCAAACCGCTGCTGGAAGCGACTCGCGGCCAGGGCGCCGTGGTGACGCCGGGTATCATCGAAGTCAGTGATATTGCCGTGCTGCCGGATGAAGAATATTTCGGTCCGCTGCTGCAAGTGGCTCGCTATGATGATCTGGAGCAGGCGGTTGAGCTGGCAAACAACACCCGTTACGGCCTGTCTGCTGGTCTGGTTTCTACCGACGACAGCGAGTGGCAATACTTCATTGACCATATCCGTGCCGGTGTCGTGAACCGTAACCGTCAGCTGACGGGCGCAAGCGGTGATGCACCGTTCGGTGGTCCGGGGGCTTCGGGCAACCTGCGTCCAAGTGCGTACTACGCGGCAGACTACTGTGCCTACCCAATGGCATCAATGGAAGGCGACCACACTGAAGTTCCGGCGCAACTATCACCGGGGATCAGCCTGTAAGTCCGGGCGCCTGAGTTCACTTTAGTTAAGAGGATGGCAAACACATGGAAAGGGTAGAGAAACTGTTTGAAGGGCTGTGGCAGGATTACATTCAGCGTTTGTGTCCGTCAGCGGCGCAGGTTCATGACCTGCTGACCGAAGACGAACCGCTGCTTAATGATCATATTGCGTTGCGTACCTTCAACCTGCCCAAAGTGGGACTGGATCGCCTGGCGGCGCCGTTTATCGCGATCGGCTACAAACCGTGCGGCAAGTATCATTTCGAAGCGAAGAAGCTGTATGCTGAGCACTTTGAGCACCCGAACCCGCGTGCACCGAAAGTGTTCATCAGTGAGTTGATGGTTGGACAATTCAGTTCTGAACTGCAGCAAGCGGTGCGTGAGCTGGTTAACCAAGTACCGGAAGAGGCGCTGAATGATCCTGCGTTCCTGTACGGCGGCCGTTTGTGGGAGCTGGATTTTGCGACCTACGACATGCTGTCAGCAGAAAGTGAGTATGCGGGTTGGGTGGCTGCGCACGGTTACGGGGCTAACCACTTTACGGTCAGCATCAACCAGCTTGAGCAGTTTACCGAAGTGGTTGAGGTGAACCAGCTGCTGCGTCACAACGGGTTTGTCATCAATGAGTCAGGCGGTGAAGTCAAAGGCAGCCCTGAAGTGCTGCTGGAACAGTCATCGACCATGGCTGATCGGGTTGATGTCGGCTTTACGGATGGTGTTCACTCGATTCCGGGTGGCTTCTATGAGTTCGCTAAGCGTTACCCAATGCCTGACGGTGAGTTGTACTCGGGCTTTGTAGAAGCATCTGCCGACAAGATCTTCGAAAGTACGAACATGTAAAACGCCCATTTATCACAGAATGGGTCACCAAGCCTTGAGGGTCTGACCTTCAAGGCTGCTCTCTGGTCAAGAGCGATAACCGATCAGAATCCCAATGAGATGCTTTCCCTTTGCCCCGCAGCGGTTGTTGCAGGGCTTTTTTCGTTCAGGCTCTGCTGTTTCGTACCACATGTTTGTGGGATGGTGTTTAGTGCCAATTATTCGGTGCTAGGTGTTTAGTGTCAGGTGTTGAGTACTTGGCGTTTAGTGCCAGCGCATGGCAGGCATCGGTTATCAGCGTCAGTGCTGGCAATCCAGCGGTGGCAACGGCAGGGCAGCCGGACAGCCGTCCTGTAAGGCTGTTTGCTCATGGTAATGGCGGTTGCCGCTAAAGCCGGTCAACTCGACGGTGGCAGGCAACGGGGCAATGATAGCCGGGCTCAATGAGGGCTGGTGCGGGGAAAAACGCTCGATATCCATATCTGTTATCCGTGTCAGGACCTTGCATCAGTTGCATAGGCGTCTCTCCTGAATGTAGCACTTGTCCGGCCGGAGGCAAGGGGGAAAAGGGTGAGCGTGTCGGCAACTCTCGGATGTATCGCGCCGCAACGCCGGGCGATCTCTCGCGCTGTACTGGGTGTCGCGAGCATTCAAGTCCCGCCAATGTTGCTGCTAATGCCAATGTTGCTAAGTACGGTTCCTGGCAACACGGTAATGAGCGAGGGGGACGTCGTGAGAGGGACTCTGAAGCTGGGGGTGCATAAAGGGATAAGGGCTAGTTGGTATGCTGGTCGCAGATAATAAAAAAGCCGCTGAGCGCGGCTTTTTTCACTGACGTTGCAGCGGCATCTTAGCGCGTACCGTAAACCACGATGGTTTTACCGTGCGCAGAGATCAGGTTCTGCTCTTCCAGCATCTTCAGAATACGGCCAACCGTTTCACGGGAACAGCCAACAATCTGCCCGATTTCCTGACGGGTGATCTTAATCTGCATGCCATCCGGGTGAGTCATTGCATCCGGCTGTTTTGCCAGGTTCAGAAGTGTCTGAGCAATGCGGCCTGTTACGTCCAGGAATGCCAGGTCGCCGACTTTCTGGCTGGTCACTTGCAGACGGCGAGCCATCTGTGCTGACAAGCGCATCAGAATATCAGGGTTAACCTGAATCAGCTGGCGGAATTTCTTGAATGAAATTTCTGCCACTTCGCATGGGGTCTTCGCGCGAACCCAAGCGGTACGCTCCTGGCCTTCTTCGAACAGGCCAAGCTCACCGATGAAGTCACCCTGGTTTAGGTATGACAGGATCATCTCCTTGCCTTCTTCATCCTTGATTAGGACAGCAACAGAACCCTTAACGATGTAGTAGAGTGTTTCCGCTTTTTCCCCTGCATGGATCAACGTACTTTTTGATGGGTACTTGTGGATGTGGCAATGGGAAAGAAACCACTCTAGAGTTGGATCTGTTTGAGGTTTACCTGGAACCATATTACTAACTTCCTCTGCGTTTGTTGCCCAACAACGACGTCCCTATAAGTTTGAGGCTGGGCCTAACAATAATTTGTTCGCCGTTTAGGATATTCAGTCAACCGCTGGGCTGCAAGCTCACGTGAATAATTAGTTCAGAGTTTATCTTTTTTCGGCGCGTATTTCTTGATATTGATCTATCGGAAAAGGCCATTTCGTGGTCATAAGTGTGCACATGATCACACAGTTGTCAGATAGTGCCAAAACACCCTATTTTAGAGAAGGAGAAAGCCATGCAATCACGAGTGAAATGGGTCGAGAATTTGACCTTTTTGGGTCAGTCAAATTCCGGTCACAGCGTGGTGATGGACGGAAACGGCGGAGAAAAAGCGCCAAGTCCGATGGAAATGGTTTTAATGGCTGCGGGTGGCTGCAGTTCGGTAGATGTGGTTGACGGCCTGAAATCTGCCGGGCAGAAAATCACGGCCTGCGAAGCGCAAATTACCTCAGTACGCCGTGATCAGGCCCCGCGTCTGTTTACTTCTGCCAACATTCATTTTGTGGTCGCCGGCCACGATCTGGATGAAGCGGTGGTCGCCAAAACCGTGGCCGATTCACTGGAAAAATACTGCTCGGTTTGCCTGATGCTGGGGGAAGGGGTAGAAATGACGCACTCTTATGAAGTGATCGCTCAGGATTAATCGGCTATCGTCAGTTAACTGACGAGAACGCCTGATATGTTAAATTGCCGCCCGCCCGGTGCAATGCACTGGGCGGGCGGTGTCTTGTCGGTACCGGGTGCGGCGCTGAGGCCGGTTCGTTCACGCTGCTCGCTAAGCCAAACTCAATAACACCTCGTCGCGATTAGCTGATCTTGCCGGTATCAATTAACTGCTGGATCAGTGGACGCATAATCAGCTCCATCGCAAAACTCATCTTACCGCCCGGCACCACCAGGGTGTTGTGGCGTGACATGAAAGAGCCCTGAATCATCGCCAGCAGGTAAGGAAAATCGACTTTCTTGATACCGCGGAAGCGGATCACTACAAAGCTCTCATCCAGGCTCGGGATCGCCTTGGCACTGAGCGGGTTCGAGGTGTCGACCGTCGGGACGCGCTGGAAGTTGATATGGGTGCGGGAGAACTGCGGCGTGATGTAGTTCAGGTAATCATCCATTGAGCGGACAATTGAATCCATCACGGCTTCCCGTGAATGGCCGCGATCGCGGGTGTCGCGCACGATCTTCTGGATCCATTCCAGGTTGACAATAGGCACCATGCCGATCAGCAGATCCACATGTTGGGCAACATTGGTGTCGCCATCCACAACCCCGCCGTGCAGTCCTTCATAGAACAGCACATCGGTGTTTTCCGGTAAATCCTGCCACGGGGTGAATGTCCCCGGCATTTGGTTGTAAGGCACCGCCTCATCGAAGGTGTGCAGATAGCGGCGGAATTTCCCGCTACTATCCTCGCCGTACTGGCGGAAAAAAGATTCCAGCAGGGGGAAATCATTCGCCTGCGGGCCGAAGTAGCTGATGTGGCGGCCCTGCTCTTTGGCTTTACGGATTTCCACATCCATCTCCGGTCGGGTGAAGCGGTGAAAACTGTCACCTTCCAGCCAGGCGGCGTTGATGTTCATCATATTGAACATCTTACGAAATGCTTCCGAGGTGGTGGAGGTACCCGCCCCTGAGGACCCTGTTACTGCAATAATGGGATGTTTTGCAGACATGACAAACCCTGTCGTTAACATTAACGGAAAGAGTTATTAACAGGGTGGCGCGGTCAGGTCAAGCCGGATTGTGAAAAATGCCGACCAGAAAACGGAACGCGTAGAGGCAGTTAGCCCAGGTGACGGCGCAATTTAATATCCACGGTTTCGTGCAGTTCGGAGTAGACAATCACGGCCTCACCCCGTTCCAGTTGCTGGCGAACCCGGCTGACTTTCTCATCCATGCTGAGCTCACGCTCACCGTAATCGGTCCCTTCACGCAGGACAAAATGCTCAATCAGGTTGTTGAGGGTTTCGGGATCAATCTCTTGCCAGGGAATAATCATAGGAAATACTCGGTAGTTGCGAAATCTGGCGAAATTATAGGGGGAATTTCGCCAGTTGTAGAGCGCTGGTGCTAGTCGTGGTCGGCGTCTGCTGGCAGGAAAGGGCTGAACCATTCCGGCACGGTGGTTTCCAGCCAGAAATCCGGTCGCCGCCAGCTGCCGGTCACAAACCCGACATGGCCGCCGTACGGGCAGAGATCGTACACGATGTGCGCCGGTAACGGCTGCGCCGGGATCACGGCCTCGGTCATGAAAGGATCATCTTTGGCGTGGATGATCCGCAGTGGCGTGGTGATGTCGGTCAGTTTGGTCAGGCCGCTGCAGCGCTGATAGTAGTCCTCGGCATCCGCGAAGCCGTGCAAGGGGGCGGTCACCATATCATCAAACTGGCGCAGGGTACGGATCTGCTCAGCCTGATCCGGTGACAGCGGCATCGCGCCGGGCAACACGGCCAGTTTTTGGCTCAGGGTCCGCTTCATCGAGCCCAGCAGGTATTGTTGATACACCCGGGAAAAACCCTGTTCGATCCGGGCGGAACAGGCCGCCAGATCGAGCGGTGGCGAGATGGCCTGAGCTGCCAGTAAGTCGGATGAGGTGCCGGTTTCGGCCAGATAGTTAACCAGCATGTTACCGCCCAGCGAAACCCCGACAGCAAAAAACGGCTGGCTTGGCAATTTTTCCCGCAGCCAGCGCAGGAAAAAACGGGCATCGCTGGTTTCCCCGGAGTGGTAGCTGCGGGGATGGCGGTTTATTTCCCCGCTGCAGCCGCGAAAGTGCATCATCACGCCCAGCCAGCCCTGATTGTGGGCGGCGTGCAGCAGGCCATTGGCATACGGGCTGCGAAAGCTGCCCTCCAGGCCATGAAACAGCACCATGACCGGTTGCTCAACCCGGCAGGTATCCGGTGCTGCGGTCCAGGCCAGGTCGAGAAAATCGCCGTCCGGCGTTTCTATCCGCTGCGTGACGGGGGTAAACAGAGGCTTGCGCCGCAGAAAGCGGGGCAGCAGGGTTTGCAGATGGGGGTTACGCAGCCCATTGGCCGGTTCAAACGGAGTCATGGGAAATCCTTCTAGACCTTTTGGGTAAGTGTACGCGCTCCTGACGCGAAAGATCATCTGCCCTCAGGCGCTGCTCCCCGCAGCTGGTTGAGCAGGGTATCCGGTAAGCCGAGCTTGCGGGCGTAGTTGGCCAGATTAGGCGGCTGAGGATTGAGCTGATTGGCTGCGGGGTGAGGGGCAGGGCAAGACCTTGCCAGCGCCGCCAGCAGATCGCGGTGCTGGCGTTTTTCCAGTGCCAGCTCAAAGTCGAGTAGCTTGCGGTAGGCGGTGGGCGCCAGCCCGGGTTTCAGCTCCCGGCGCAGTTGACGAAAATGGCTGAGCAGGGCGTCGGTATCAGTCAGGGCGGCCAACAAGGCCGGCAGAGCGTCTGCCGGCAGCGCCTGTGCCTGAGTGTCCAGCCAGTGCAGCAGCAAGGCCAGGTTCACATTGCCCTGATAGCTGTCCTGTAAGCACAGGCATGCCTGTTCCACACCGGGGCGGGCATAATGCGTCAGAGCAAATTCCCAGAAAGCCTGGGTTTGGTCTGTCAGCGTATCAGGGGCAGGGTTTGGCATCACGGTTGTCCGGTTTAACTGATTAACGGGCCTGAAATTCCGCTTCCATGACTTCCAGCTGCTCATGCAGTTCCATCCAGGCCATTTCCACGTCTTCCAGCTCGTTTTTGGCGCTGGCTTGCAGTTGCATTTGTTCGTTCAGCCGGGCTTTGTTGTCCGCTTCATAGATACTGCTGTCAGAGAGCTGGGCCTCGGCATTCGCCAGTTTCTCGCCCAGCGTCTCCATCTGTTTGTCCAGCTTCTCAATTTGCTTGCGCAGTGGGGCTGTCAGCTTACGAAACTCCGCTTCCAGGCGTTTTTGTTCTTTCCGGGAGGCGGCGCTGTTGTCTTTCGATGCATCCGGCTTAATGGCCTGTTGTTCGCGGCGCTCGGTACGCTGCAGCTCTGTCAGCCATTTGTGGTAGTCGTTCAGATCGCCATTGAACGGCTCAACCTTGCGGTCATGCACCAGATACAAATCGTCAGTGGTCGCGCGCAGCAGGTAGCGGTCGTGGCTGACGATGACCATGGCCCCTTCGTACGATTGCAGGGCCAGAGTCAGGGCCTGACGCATGTCGAGATCCAGGTGGTTGGTCGGTTCATCGAGCAGCAATAGGTTTGGTCGCTGCCAGACAATCAGAGCCAGTACCAGACGGGCCTTCTCACCGCCCGAGAACGGGCCGACGGGCTCCAGGGCCTTATCACCGATAAAACCGAAGCTGCCGAGGTAGTCCCGTAGTTGCTGCTCAGTGGCCTCTGGTGCCAAACGTACCATGTGCTGAACTGGGGTGTCGTCCATGTACAGGGTTTCCAGCTGATGCTGGGCGAAGTAGCCTATCTTTACCCCTTGCGAGTAGGTCAGCTCACCCGCTTTGGCCGGCAGCTCACCGGCCAGCATTTTAATCAGGGTCGATTTACCGGCACCGTTGCGCCCCAGCAGACCAATTCGGCTGCCCGGGACCAGATTGAGGCGGATGTGTTCGAGAATCAGTTTGTCGGCATACCCGGCTGATACCTGTTCCATCATCAGGATTGGGTTCGGCAGGGCGCTCGGCTCGCGAAACTCGAAGCTGAACGGGTTATCAAACTGGGCCGGCAGCACTTTTTCCATCCGCTCCAGCGCCTTGATCCGGCTCTGTGCCTGACGGGCCTTGCTGGCTTTATAGCGGAAACGGTCGATGTAGGACTGCATGTGGGCAATCTGTTTCTGCTGTTTCTGGAATGTGGCTTGTTGTTGCAGCAGTTTGTCTGCCCGCTGTGTTTCAAACGATGAGTAGTTACCGGTGTAGCTGTTCAGCCCCTGGTTCTCAATGTGAACAATGCGGTTCACGATTGGATCAAGAAAATCCCGGTCGTGGGAGATCAGCAGCAGCGTGCCGCGATAACCTTGCAGCCATTTTTCCAGCCACAGAACCGCATCAAGATCCAAGTGGTTGGTCGGTTCATCGAGCAGCAGCAGATCGGAGCGACACAGCAGCGCCTGCGCCAGGTTAAGTCGCATCCGCCAGCCACCGGAGAACTGGGTCAGGTTCCAGTCCATCTGGTCCTGGGAAAAACCCAGCCCGTCCAGCAGCTCCGAGGCGCGGGCCCGGATGCTGTAGCCGCCGATGGCATCCAGCTTGCCGTGCAGTTCGGCGACCCGGGTACCATTATTGGCTTGTTCGGCTGCCAGCAGGTCTGCTTCCAGTTGGCGGTATTCCCGGTCACCGTCGATCACGTATTCCAGGGCACTGCGCTCCAGTGCCGGGGTTTCCTGGGCAACCCAGGCCAGCTCCCAGCCTGCCGGGTACTGGCAGTTGCCGGCATCCACGCTCAGTTCATGCTTCAGCAGCGCAAACAGGGTCGACTTGCCGCAGCCGTTCTTGCCGACCAGGCCGACTTTGTCACCCGGGTGAATCGTGGCGGTGGCTTTATCGAGCAGGATTTTGCCGCCGCGCAGCAGTTGAATATCGGAAAACGTGATCATTGATTGTGCCGGGGAGGTCCCCGCTCCGAGAAACTTGATACCTGTAGAGAGATGTGCGGCAGTCTAACGCAAAGCCGCCGTAACTGCTAATCCGTTCCGGCGGGTGAACCGCGGCGATAAATCCCTGCTCATACGAGCGTTATTATGTATTATGTGAGTATCAGGTAAGGTGAACAGGGCAGGCAGCCTCAACCGGTTTGTCTGCCGACAAGGAGTGTTATGACCTCACACGGACCCCCGCGCGTTCTGGTAATTTATGCCCACCCCGATCCTCAGGCCTCTATCGCCAATCGTGACATGCTCCGGGCGATTGCCGATCTGCCACATGTGACGGTGCATGATCTGTATGCGGCCTACCCGGATTTTTTCATCGATGTCAGTCGTGAGCGGGCACTGGTGCAGCAGCATGATGTCATCGTGTTCCAGCATCCGCTGTATATGTATTCTTGTCCCGCGCTGCTCAAGGAATGGATGGATGTGATTCTGACCAAGGGGTTTGCCCACGGGGAAGGGGAGCAGACCCTGGGAAAGTACTGGCGGTCAGTGGTGACTACCGGCGGGGCGGCAGAAGCTTACACTCCGGATGGCTATAACCGCAGCTCGATAGATGACATTCTCCGTCCTTTTGAATTGTGTGCGGCCTTGTGCCGGATGGAGTGGATTCCCCCTCTGGTGCTGCACTGGGCAAGACGGGTGCCGGTGGCCGAGCGGGATGAGCATGCGCGCCTTTACCGGGCGTGGCTGAACGATCCGCTGGCTATGCTCAGGGAGGTGCGTGATGGCCAGTGATATTTTGTCCAGCAGCGTGGTTTTTCTGGCCGCGGCCGTGGTCGCTGTGCCGATTGCCCAGCGGCTGGGGCTGGGTTCCGTATTGGGTTATCTGCTGGCGGGGATCGCGATCGGCCCGTGGGGGCTGGGGCTGATCTCCGACGTAGACGCCATCCTGCACTTTTCCGAGTTTGGGGTGGTCCTGCTGCTGTTTCTGATTGGTCTGGAGCTGAACCCGAAAAAACTGTGGCAGATGCGTAAGCCCATTCTCGGGCTGGGGGGCAGCCAGGTGGTGCTGACCAGTTTGGTCATTGCCTCGCTATTGCTGCTCGCGCAGTCGTGGCTACCAGCCATGAGCTGGCGGGATGCACTGGTGGTCGGTATGGGGCTGGCCCTGTCTTCGACCGCGATTGCTTTGCGGGTTATTGAAGAGCAGAACTTGGGCGGCAGCGAAACCGGACAGGCCGGATTCGCGGTGCTGCTGTTTCAGGATATTGCCGTGATCCCGATGCTGGCGTTCCTGCCGGTACTGGCCGGTGGCGGCGGCGGCAGCTGGCTTGATGGTGTCTGGATGCTGGGCGGGATCACGCTGCTACTGGTCGGCGGTCATTTCTTGCTGCGCCCGCTGTTTCGCTGGGTAGTGCTCAGTAACGTCCGGGAACTGTTTAACGTGGCGGCGCTGTTGCTGGTCATCGGGATAGCACTCGGGATGCAGTCGCTCGGGCTGTCGATGGCACTGGGGACGTTTCTGGCCGGGGTTCTGCTGGCTGAAAGCGAATACCGGCATGAGCTGGAAATTGCGATTGAGCCGTTCAAAGGGTTGTTGCTCGGGCTGTTTTTTATTGCTGTCGGGATGGCGGTCAACCTTGGGTTGCTGTGGGAATACCCGCTTCAAATTGTGCTGGCGGTGGCGTTACTGATTTGCGTTAAAGGGCTGTTACTGTACGGACTGGCCCGGATTTTTGGGATCCGGGCTAAATCGCGCAGCCAGATGGCGGCGATTCTCAGTCAGGGCGGGGAATTTGCCTTCGTCCTGTTTACGGCTGCGCAAGGGGAAGGGCTGCTGGGGCATGAATTGACCTCATCGCTGCTGGTGGTGGTCAGCTTGTCGATGATGACCACGCCGCTGATTTTGGTGCTGCAGGACAAATGGTTTGCGCGCGGCTTTAAAGCCGCTGCCCCAGAGCAACCGCAGAGTGATGTGATTGACCGCGAGCCGCGGGTGATCATCACCGGATTTGGCCGTTTCGGCCAGGTGGTGGGGCGGCTGATGTTCGCCAATAAGATCAAGGTGACGATCCTGGAACGGGATCCCAGTCAGATCCAGTTTCTGCGTAAGTTCGGCTACAAGGTGTATTATGGCGATGCGACTCAGTTAGATTTGCTGCGTGCCGCCGGCGCGGACAAAGCGGAAGCCATCATCATCTGTACCGATGAACCGGATGAGGTGATGGAAGTGGTGGCGTTGTGCCAGCAATATTTCCCGCACCTGAAAATTCTCGCCCGTGCCCGCAGTCGGGTGGAAGCCCACCAGTTATTGAGTCACGGGGTCGAGCACTTTTCCCGGGAAACTTTTGCCGGTGCTCTTGATTTGGGGCGTCAGGCCCTCATATCACTGGGCATGCATCCCTACCAAGCCAAGCGGGCAGAAGCTCACTTCCGCAAGCTCGATACCACAGCGCTGCGGGATTTGCTGCCGCAGCATTCAGAAGATGTCCACCTGGCGACGCGGGCCAAAGAAGCCCGCAAGGAACTGGAAGAAATTTTTGACCGCGAAATGCGCGGTGAGCGGGAGCGGCATAACGGCTGGGACTGAGCCGTTCCCATTAACACCCCACCGAGCGGCCGGAAGGCGGGTGCGGGTTGAAGGCAAGGAGCGATAATAATGGCGAAAAAACGGTTTATCGCCGGTGCAGTTTGCCCGTCGTGCAATAAGCAGGACACATTGCGCTGGTGGCAGGAAAATGACGTCGAGCGGGTAGAGTGTGTCGAGTGTGGCCATACCGATGTTCGTGCGCCTAAATCGGTTGAGCAGAGCGAGCAACTGTCTGCCCAGACGAAACAGCAAGTTATTGGGATCTTCAAGCCGGAAGACTGAATCCGGCTAGGAAACCCCACAGAGAATATTGGCATCTGAGTGCCATTATCCGGTATCATGCGCACATCCCTTGATACCCAGTTCAAAATTGGAGTAAACATGAAAGTCGCTAAAGACGTGGTAGTAAGCCTGGCTTACCAAGTGAAAACAGAAGACGGTGTAGTAGTTGATCAGTCAACTGTTGACGCACCACTTGATTACCTGCACGGTCACAACAACCTGATCGTAGGTTTGGAGAAGGCACTTGAAGGCCGTGAAGCTGGCGACAAGTTTGAAGTGACTGTTGCTCCAGAAGAAGCGTACGGCGAGCACATGGACGTTATGGTTCAGCGTGTACCTGCAGACGTATTCCAAGGCGTTGACGAGATCACTGTCGGCATGCGCTTCCTGGCGGATACGGACCAGGGTCCAATCCCGGTAGAAGTGACTGAAGTTGACGGTGACTTCGTGGTGGTTGACGGTAACCACATGCTGGCTGGCCAGACACTGAGCTTCAACGTTGAAGTTGTTGCAGTACGTGCTGCAACTGAAGAAGAAATCTCACATGGCCACATCCATCAGGGTGGCGGTTGTTGTGGCGGCGGCAGCTGTGGCGATCACGACCATGATCATGACCACGATCACGAAGGTGGTTGCTGCTCACACTAAGTGCCCCGTCCCTGGCGGACCGCGTCGCTTAACCGCAAATAAAAAAGGAAGCCTCGGCTTCCTTTTTTGTTTTTATTGGGCATCAAACGGCAAGGCTCAGTAATGGGGCGGTGGTGTCTCTTCAGACTCCGAGGCCATCAGCGAAGGCTGCATGCCTTTCACCTTGCCGACCAGAAACTGCATCTGGGTATGGATTTTATCAATCAGGAACTGTTGGGCCGTCAGTGCCTGATTCAGCTCCTCAATGGTTTGATCCTGAAACGCCTGCTTCATTTCCAGCTCATCAATCCGGGCCTGGAGTTGGTCAATGTCTTTCATTTACTTCTCTTCCGTCGTCCACAACTGGGCGATACCTGCCGAGGTACCAGAGGTCACGTTGCCCTCAGGTGTAATGGCGACATCATACACCACTGCTGCCGGTGGTCGAGTATCTTGTTGGGCGGCGGCTTCCCAGCGTCCCAGGTTTTGACCGCTACGGGTATCCCACAATTCGACCCGGCGTGCCGGGGTGCCGGTCACCAGGCGGCTGCCGTCATCGGAGAAACGGGCGCTCGACAGGTTCTGCTGCCGCAGCCGGACCGCCAGATCCGATTGTTTTTCGCCAGTGTGCAGATCCCAGATCGCAATGTCGTTGCCGCCGTCAGCCGTCATGGCCAGTTTGCCGTCCCGCTGCAGGGCCACCTGACTGATGCGGTGGGTATGCGGGAAGCGATAGACAATCTGGCCGCTTAGGGTATCCCACAGATAGGCATTATAGTCATTGCCGCCTGACAGGGCGAAGCGACCATTGGGCGATAGGGCGACCGCATTGACTTTTTCCCGGTGAGCCAGGAACTCCAGCCGTCTTCCGCTGCCCAAATCGACGTAAAGTGCTTTACCGTTCGACAGCGCCAGCAGGACATGCTGGCCGTTGTTGGCTATCGCGACATCGCGAATGGTACCGTCGGAAACCGACCACAGACCTTCCGACTGGCCCCAAGCGAGATCCCAGACGGCAAAGTTCTGCGCCGTGGCAGTAATGGCAAAGCGGCCATTGTCAGCAATGGCACTGCTCAGAACGGTATTGTGATATGGATCTTGAGAACCAAAATCTGCTAACTTTTTGTTTTGCTGTAAATCCCACAGCACGATACCTTGTATGGCTGAGTGATAAAGCGCAAACCGACCGTCACGACTCAGGCTGAAGCTGGTCGCGCCTTCATCGGCCAAAGACCAACGCTGCTGCTCTGCACCGGAAAAAAAACAACCGCTCAGAGTGAGAAGTGCCACAATGAAGATGGTTATGCATCTTTTTGTTTGCATTAAGGTCTGGTTCCGTTTGGCTTTGTTAAGTAAGCATATAAAGTGAGGTCGCAGGGGGCTGTTAGCCAATCTATTACACGGGCCTCACAAAAGCGTGATAAACACGCGGCATACTGAGACCAGCGCTGAACGTCGGTCCGTCTGCACTGTCGCTATAGTAATACAGTTTGACCGGAGACCATACCGGCCCCGGTCGCCCCGGCATGATACCGGACAATATTGAGAGGGAGATCGCTCCCGCACGAACCGTTTTTAGGGGACTTTCCAGCGCTAGGTGGAGAGCCGAGAGCAATACACCTTCCCTCAACACATGATGGAGAAATACATGAAACCTGTTCTAAAGATGTCTGTTTTGGCCGCAACTATTCTGCTCGCCGTCGGCTGTCAAGATGAAAAAACTGCGGAAACGAAACCGGCTGAGCCTGCAAAAGTAGAGCAGGTCGCAACAGAATCTGCTGCACCGGCCACCTTTGCCACGGAAGATGATAAAGCGGCTTACGCCATTGGCGCGTCACTGGCACAATACCTGGCGGCTAACCTGGATCAGCAAAAAGAGCTTGGCCTGTCGCTGAGCCGCGATCAGGTTCTGGCGGGTGTGACTGATGTGTTTGCCGGCAACAGCCGTCTGTCTCAGGAAGAAACACAGCAAGCGCTGCAGGATTTGGATCACCGCGTTTCTGAAATGGTTCAGCAGCAAGCCAAAGCGGAAGCGGATAAAAACCTGAAAGCCGGTGAAAAGTTCCGCGCAGAATTTGAGAAAAAAGACGGTGTAGTGAAAACAGAATCTGGCCTGCTGTACCACGTAGAGACAGCGGGTGAAGGCGACAAGCCAGCTGCGACTGACACCGTAAAAGTGCACTACAAAGGCACACTGACCGACGGTACCGAGTTTGACAGCTCTTACAAGCGTAATCAGCCTGCGACGTTCCCGCTGAATCAAGTGATTCCGGGCTGGACGGAAGGTGTTCAGCTGATGCCGGTTGGTTCGAAGTACACGTTCGTTATCCCGCCAGAGCTGGCATACGGTTCACAGGCCAACCCAAGCATTCCGGCAAATTCAACGTTGGTGTTTGAAGTGGAATTGCTGGATATCGTGAAAGCCGATGCCCCTGCGGCAGAAGTACAGGAAAGTGCGGCACAGTAACACGCCTGCACCATATTTAATGCGTCACTGGTAGCCAATCTGCTGGTGAACAATCCCAAAAACCCGGCTCAAGCCGGGTTTTTTGTGCATTACAGCAGGATTCGTGGCTATCAAGTATTCAGGCTCCTGTCATTATTCTGATAAACTTGCAAGCAAGATTTGAATTGTATGGTCCACTGCTGCATCAACCGGCAGGGCAGGACTAGCCCATTCTATTTATTTTCGTTTTCCCAGTCGGCAGCTGAAGCTAAATACAATGGGATTGAGCAAGGAAGAAGACGAGTGGTTTCTACAGACAACTTTGGCTCTGAGGTGATGGTCGAGAGTGACCTGATCGAGCCCCGTGCTTTCAGTGAGCATGATTACACGATTTTACGTTCTTACGAGGCGGTGGTAGATGGACTGGCCGCCCTGATCGGCCCGTTCTGTGAGATCGTGCTGCACTCGCTGGCGGATCTGAATACGTCAGCGATTAAGATTGCCAACGGTGAGAATACCGGCCGTAAAGTCGGCTCGCCGATCACAGACCTGGCACTGCGAATGCTGCGGGATATCGAAGGCTCGGAGCGCAATTTCTCCCGCGCCTACTTCACCCGGGCAAAAGGCGGTGCGCTGATGAAATCGATCACCATTGCCATTCGCAATGCGGATAACAGCATCATCGGTCTGCTGTGTATTAACGTCAATCTGGATGCGCCATTCTCGCAAATTCTGCAATCCTTCATGCCAACCGATGAAGCCAAGCAGGCCGCATCGACCGTGAACTTTGCCAGTGATGTGGATGAGCTGGTGGACCAGACCGTTGAGCGAACCATCGAAGAAATCAATGCGGATAAGAACGTGTCGAACAACGCGAAGAACCGTCAGATTGTGATGGAGCTGTTCGATAAAGGGATCTTTGATATCAAAGATGCCATTAACCGCGTGGCTGATCGTCTGAACATTTCCAAGCACACCGTGTATCTGTATATCCGCCAGCGTAAAACCGAGGATGGCGAAAAATGAGCCTGACCTACGTGCTGGTCGTGCAGGGGCCGGCGTACGGTACCCAGGCCGCCCGTTCGGCCTATCAGTTTGCCGAGGCCGTGTTGGCGAAAGGCCATAGCCTGTCCCGGATTTTTTTCTACCAGGACGGTGTGCACAATGGGTCGGCACTGACGGCACCGGCGTCGGATGAGTTCGATCTGGTTGCGGCCTGGCAACAGCTAGCCCGCAGCCATGGCGTTGAGCTGCAAACCTGCGTCGCGGCTGCCCTGCGACGCGGTATTGTGGGTCAGCAGGAAGCCACTCAAAACCAGCTACCGACAACCAATCTGGCGGAAGGTTTTGAACAGGCCGGACTGGGCGGCTTGGCTGAGGCCATGCTGACCGCCGATCGCGTGATTCAGTTTTAACGGAACAACACATGAAAACACTGGGTTTTGTATTTCGCACCGCCCCGCACGGCAGTGCCAGCGGGCGAGAAGGACTGGACGCTGTATTGGCCACTTCGGCTTACAGCGAAGATATCGCGGTCTTTTTCCACGCCGATGGTGTGATGCAGCTGCTGGCAAACCAGACGCCACAAGCGATCCTGTCCCGCGACTATATTGCGACGTTCAAAATGCTGGATCTCTATGACATTGAGCAGATTTATGTCTGCCGCCGTTCACTGGAAGAGCGGGGTGTGGAACCGTCCAGTCTGCTTATCGACGTCACGGTCTGTGAGCCGGAAGTCTTTTCTGCCCACTTGCATGCCTGCCAGCGCATTCTGACTTTCTGAGGCCACTATGCTCCATATCTTCACCAGCTCCCCGTTTCAGAGCCGTGCACTTGAACAAAGTCTGTCGACGATCGTCGCGGATGACGCTGTTCTGCTGATTCAAGATGCAGTTTTAGCCATAACGGCGAATTTTGACGCGCTGACCGTCCTGCGCGATCAGGGCATCACAATTTCTGTCCTGTTACCGGATCTGCACGCCAGAGGGTTGGTAGGTCGCCTGGGGGAGGGTTTTGAAGGCGTTGATTATCAAGGTTTTGTTTCGCTAACCGAAGCTCACGAAACCCAGATGAAATGGGACTAAAACCCGCTAAAAACGGGCGAAACAACCACCGAATTAGCCTGCCTAAGAAATGATCATTTGATTGATCGTTGGTTATATCTTGACACGTTTAGGCGCGATGCCTAAAATTTCGCGTCCTCCTGTTGTTGGGAGGCGGATTTTTCACATTTACGAAAGTAATATTTTCAGGAGCTATTTAATGGCAACTATTAACCAGTTGGTACGTAAGCCACGTGCTAAGCAAGTTGTAAAAAGCAACGTGCCTGCACTAGAAGCGTGCCCACAGAAGCGTGGTGTATGTACTCGTGTATACACTACTACTCCTAAGAAACCAAACTCAGCACTACGTAAAGTGTGCCGTGTTCGTCTGACTAACGGTTTCGAAGTTACTTCATACATCGGTGGTGAAGGCCACAACCTTCAAGAGCACTCAGTTGTTCTGATCCGTGGTGGTCGTGTTAAAGACCTTCCAGGTGTTCGTTACCACACCGTTCGTGGTGCACTTGACTGTGCTGGTGTTAACGACCGTAAACAAGGTCGTTCTAAGTACGGTGTGAAGCGTCCTAAGTCTTAATGGATTTCCGTTAAGTAAGGCCAAACACAAATTATTTTATTTTTGAAGAAACTGAAAAGTTTTGGATAACCTGAAGAAGACAACGGAGAAAATCCATGCCACGTCGTCGCGTAATCGGTCAGCGTAAGATCCTTCCAGATCCAAAGTTCAAATCTGAACTGCTGGCAAAATTCGTTAACATCCTAATGGTTGACGGTAAAAAATCTACTGCAGAAAAAATCGTTTACACTGCACTAGACACAATGGCTGAGCGTTCTGGTGAAGAACAGCTAGCTATCTTCGAAAAAGCTCTTGAAAATGTTCGTCCAGCGGTAGAAGTTAAGTCTCGCCGTGTGGGTGGTTCAACTTACCAGGTTCCAGTAGAAGTACGTCCAGTGCGTCGTAATGCTCTGGCAATGCGTTGGTTGGTTGAAGCTGCGCGTAAGCGTGGTGAAAAATCTATGGCTCAGCGTCTGGCAGCAGAAATGCTGGATGCAGCTGACAACAAAGGTTCTGCTGTTAAGAAACGTGAAGACGTTCACCGTATGGCAGAAGCGAACAAAGCGTTCGCACACTACCGCTGGTAATATACCCGGTAATACCGACCAGGCGCAGCAAGCATGGCTTGCTGCGCCTCACCCGTATTCTAAGGTACCCCTTAGTAAGAGGATACTGCCGTGGCTCGTAAAACGCCTATCGAGCGCTACCGCAACATCGGTATTTGTGCTCACGTTGACGCCGGTAAAACGACAACTACCGAGCGTATCCTGTTCTACACAGGCTTGTCTCACAAGATTGGTGAGGTTCACGACGGCGCAGCTACCATGGACTGGATGGAGCAGGAGCAGGAGCGTGGTATCACAATCACATCTGCTGCAACTACGACCTTCTGGCGTGGTATGGAAGCGCAATTCCCTGAGCACCGCATCAACATCATCGATACCCCTGGACACGTTGACTTTACCATTGAGGTAGAGCGTTCACTGCGTGTGCTTGACGGTGCGGTAGTGGTTTTCTGTGGTTCATCCGGTGTAGAGCCTCAGTCTGAAACCGTTTGGCGTCAGGCTGATAAATACCATGTACCTCGTATGGTATTCGTGAACAAGATGGACCGTGCTGGTGCTGACTTCCTGCGCGTGGTCGAGCAGATTAAAAACCGTCTTGGCGCAAACCCAGTGCCGATTCAATTGAATATTGGTGCTGAAGACGAATTCAAAGGCGTTATCGATCTGATCAAGATGAAGTCTATCAACTGGAATGAAAGCGATCAGGGTATGTCATTTACCTATGAAAGCATTCCGGCCGATATGCTTGAACTTGCAGAAGAATATCGTCAGAACCTGGTAGAAGCTGCCGCTGAAGCCTCTGAAGAACTGATGGACAAATACCTGGAAGAAGGTGAGCTGTCAGAAGCAGAGATTAAAGCTGGTCTGCGTCAGCGTACGCTGGCGAACGAAATCGTACTGGCTACTTGTGGTTCTGCATTTAAGAACAAAGGTGTTCAGGCTGTTCTGGATGCTGTTGTTGAATTCCTGCCTGCACCAACGGACGTGAAATCGATTCGTGGTGAAGATGAGCTCGGTAACGTAATTGAGCGTCATTCAAGCGATGACGAACCGTTCTCTGCGCTGGCATTCAAAATCGCTACTGACCCATTTGTTGGTAGCCTGACCTTCATGCGTGTTTACTCTGGGGTTGTGAATTCAGGTGATACTGTCTACAACTCTGTAAAAGAGAAACGCGAGCGTTTCGGTCGTATCGTACAGATGCACTCGAACAAGCGTGAAGAGATCAAAGAAATTCGCGCCGGCGATATCGCCGCTGCAATCGGTCTGAAAAATGTGACCACCGGTGACACACTGTGTGATCTTGACCATAAAGTAGTTCTAGAGCGTATGGAATTCCCAGAGCCGGTAATCCAGATTGCTGTAGAGCCTCGCTCCAAAGCTGACCAGGAAAGAATGGGTGTCGCGCTGGGTAAACTGGCTGCTGAAGATCCATCGTTCCGTGTTGAAACCGATGACGAATCTGGTCAGACACTGATTTCAGGTATGGGTGAACTGCACCTGGATATCATCGTTGATCGTATGAAGCGTGAGTTCAGCGTTGAATGTAACGTTGGTAAACCTCAGGTGGCGTACCGTGAAACTATCCGTGGTAAAACGGAAGTGGAAGGTAAATTTGTTCGCCAGTCTGGTGGTCGCGGTCAATATGGTCACGTATGGCTGAAAATCGAACCTTCAGAACCAAATGAAGGCTTCGTATTCGTGGATGAAGTTGTTGGTGGTGTGGTACCAAAAGAGTACATCGGTGCTGTTGCTAAAGGTATCGAAGAGCAGATGAATAACGGTGTGTTGGCGGGCTATCCTGTACTGGATGTCAAAGCGACCCTGTTTGACGGCTCTTACCACGACGTTGACTCCAACGAAATGGCATTTAAGATTGCCGGTTCTATGGCCTTCAAGAAGGGTGCCCTGCAGGCGTCCCCAGTGATTCTTGAGCCATTGATGAAAGTTGAAGTAACAACTCCAGAAGATTGGATGGGTGATGTTGTTGGTGACCTGAACCGTCGCCGCGGCATGATCGAAGGTATGGATGAGGGCCCAGCAGGTCTGAAGATCATCCGTGCTAAAGTGCCATTGTCTGCGATGTTTGGTTACGCAACTGACCTGCGTTCAGCGACTCAGGGTCGTGCGTCATACTCTATGGAATTTTGTGAATACGCCGAAGTTCCTAAGAATATCGCCGACGCTATCATCGCAGAGCGTGGTTAATCGCAATATCTGTATTGCGCCAATGGCTGTTGGCGCATAAAATAGCAACTTCTGACGCGCCCCATATTTAATCCGGTGGGGCGTATCACAACTAGGAAGGAACACGATCGTGTCTAAAGAAAAATTTGAACGTACGAAACCGCACGTTAACGTTGGTACTATCGGCCACGTTGACCACGGTAAAACTACTCTGACTGCTGCTATCTGTACTGTACTGGCTAAAGTATACGGCGGCGCAGCGCGTGACTTCGCATCTATCGATAACGCGCCTGAAGAGCGTGAGCGTGGTATCACAATCTCTACTTCTCACGTAGAGTACGATACTCCTACTCGCCACTACGCACACGTAGACTGCCCAGGACACGCCGACTACGTTAAGAACATGATCACCGGTGCTGCTCAGATGGACGGTGGTATCCTAGTTGTTGCTGCTACTGATGGCCCAATGCCACAGACTCGTGAGCACATCCTGCTAGGCCGTCAGGTTGGTATCCCTTACATCATCGTGTTCATGAACAAGTGTGACATGGTTGATGACGAAGAGCTGCTTGAGCTGGTTGAGATGGAAGTTCGTGAACTTCTGTCTGAGTACGACTTCCCAGGCGACGACTGCCCAGTAATCATGGGTTCTGCTCTGGGCGCGCTGAATGGCGAAGCTCAGTGGGAAGAGAAAATCGTTGAGCTGGCTGAAGCACTGGATTCTTACATCCCAGAGCCAGAGCGTGCAATCGACAAGCCGTTCATCCTGCCAATCGAAGACGTATTCTCAATCCAAGGCCGTGGTACTGTTGTAACTGGTCGTGTTGAGCAAGGTATCGTTCGCGTAGGTGACGAAGTAGCAATCGTTGGTATCAAAGATACTATCACGACTACTTGTACTGGCGTTGAGATGTTCCGTAAGCTTCTGGACGAAGGCCGTGCTGGTGAGAACGTTGGTGTTCTTCTGCGTGGTACTAAGCGTGACGAAGTTGAGCGTGGTCAGGTTCTGGCTAAGCCAGGTTCAATCACTCCACACACTACTTTCACTTCAGAAATCTACGTTCTGTCTAAAGACGAAGGTGGCCGTCACACGCCGTTCTTCAAAGGCTACCGTCCACAGTTCTACTTCCGTACTACTGACGTGACTGGTACTATCGAACTGCCAGAAGGCGTTGAGATGGTAATGCCAGGCGACAACGTATCTATGACTGTAACTCTGATCGCGCCAATCGCGATGGACGAAGGTCTACGCTTCGCAATCCGTGAAGGTGGCCGTACAGTTGGTGCTGGTGTTGTTGCTTCGATCATCGCTTAATTTGCGATTGTCTTAAAGACATACCTGAAAAAGGGAGCTTCGGCTCCCTTTTTTGTATTTGTGCCATATGATTCTTCTTTCTTCTTTCTTCAGCGGTTTTGCTGAGGCTGTAATGGCTGCGTGGCGGTACTCATCGTCTTTGTTACTGATGAATGCACTTCGTTAAAGGCGTCGCTGCATGACACACATCCATTCTCTAACTCGCAATTAGGGGCACTTTTTATGCTGATGTTAGACTGATACCGTCAATACCAAAACGTGTCTTAGTTAGTCTACATAGATGTAGTTATATTCTTTTGGGGAATACCTCGGGGTATATACATCTTAAATGGTATAAAAACTCACCACCCTATAACTAGTAATGAAAACAATTCTTGTTTATATTTGCTGTGTTAATTAAGGCGATGGAGTGAGTATGTACGTTTGTCTTTGCCACGGTATTTCCGATAAAAAAATTATTAAACTGACTCAGCAAGAAGGAATTACCGACATTCGTGGAATCCGTCAGGTGACTCCGCTGGGTTCGCAGTGTGGCAAGTGCATTCGCCAGGCTAAAACGATTATTGAACAGACCCTAACCCCCAGTTATAAAAAAGCCTGCTAATCAAACGGCTGCTTTTTGACACTCAACTGATCGGTTCTATGCTTTATAGAACTGACAGAGGAGTGTTTTGTAATGAAAGCTGATCCGAAAATCATCCAACACCTCAACAAGGTCCTCGGCAACGAACTCGTTGCAATCAATCAGTATTTCCTTCATGCCCGGATGTACAAGGACTGGGGGCTAAAGCATCTGGCAAAAAAAGAATATGATGAGTCTATTGATGAGATGAACCATGCGGATCATCTGATTGAGCGGATTTTATTTCTCGAAGGTATCCCAAACTTACAAGACCTCGGAAAGCTTAATATTGGTGAAGACACTCAGGAAATGCTGGAGTGTGACTTAGCATTAGAGATGGCGGCTATACCTGATTTGAGAGATGCCATCGCCTATGCAGAAGAGGTGAGGGATTATGTGTCTCGCGATCTGTTCCAGGACATTCTTGAAGATGAAGAAGAGCATGTCGACTGGTTGGAAACTCAGCTCGATCTGATTGAGCGGATGGGTATTGCAAATTACAACCAGGCTCAGATTGTCGACGAGGATTAACGGTCAGCCGAGCGACATTGTATTCGTGCCATATAGTCGAATCCAACAGTGGGGCAGGGCAGCGATTATCGCTGCCCTGTTTCTTTATGGCCGATAGCTGTTACTGAGGCGCATTCGGGCAAGGCCTCGTAAGCGATATCCATTGGTTGACGATTATTTTTGCAGCATTACTTGCGTTCCTTTTTGTGACCTGTATAATGCTCGCCACTGCTGAGGTAAACCTCCTAAGTGTGCAGTTGTGAACCAATGAGCGTTGAGGAAGAGGTCGCTAGTCGATCTGGTTAATGTATACTCTGACTTATGTTCGCAGTCATTTAATTGACTGACAATGTATCCGATATGGATGCTACGTTCACATAAATCAATCGGCATTCTCTCGTCTTAACGAGTCTGAGTGGCGATATTGTTTGTGTAAATTTTTATATTTGGAGCTCTGTCTCATGCAGAACCAACGTATTCGTATCCGCCTGAAGGCGTTCGATCACCGTTTGATCGATCAGTCAACTGCGGAAATCGTTGAAACAGCTAAGCGTACTGGCGCGCAGGTTAAGGGTCCAATCCCTCTACCTACTCGCAAAGAGCGTTTCACTGTTCTTATTTCTCCACACGTTAATAAGGACGCACGTGACCAGTACGAAATCCGTACTCACAAGCGCCTTATCGACATCGTTGAGCCAACAGACAAGACTGTTGATGCTCTTATGCGTCTAGACCTAGCTGCTGGCGTTGATGTTCAAATCAGCCTAGGTTAATGGGGAGATAAGAGAATGATTGGTCTAATCGGTCGTAAAGTGGGCATGACCCGCGTATTTACCGAAGATGGCGTTTCTATCCCAGTAACTGTGGTTGAAGTTGAAGCGAACCGTGTTTCTCAGGTTAAAACTGTTGAAACTGACGGCTACAACGCAATCCAGGTAACTGCTGGTGCAAAGAAAGCTAACCGTGTTTCTAAGCCAGAAGCTGGCCACTTTGCGAAAGCAGGTGTTGAAGCTGGTCGCGGTCTTTGGGAATTCCGTCTAGAGAACAACGAAGAGTTCGCTGTTGGCGCTGAGCTGACTGTTGAGCTGTTCAACGAAATTCAGAAAGTAGACGTTACTGGTACATCTAAGGGTAAAGGTTTCCAAGGTGCTGTTAAGCGCTGGAACTTCCGTACTCAAGATATGACCCACGGTAACTCCTTGTCTCACCGTGCTCCTGGTTCTATCGGTCAATGTCAGACTCCAGGTCGCGTATTTAAAGGCAAGAAAATGGCTGGTCACATGGGTGCTGAGCGTGTAACGACTCAAAACCTAGAGATCGTACGTGTTGACGCTGAGCGCAACCTGCTTCTTATTAAAGGTGCAGTCCCAGGCGCAACTGGCGGTAACGTGATCGTTAAACCAGCTGTTAAAGCGTAACGTCGAGGAGTTAGTAATGGAATTGGTAGTCAAAGGCGCTGACGCGCTAACTGTCTCCGAAACTACTTTTGGGCGTGAGTTTAATGAAGCGCTTGTACATCAGGTAGTTGTTGCTTATGCAGCAGGTGCTCGTCAAGGTACTCGTGCTCAGAAAACCCGTTCTGACGTTTCTGGTGGTGGCGCTAAGCCATGGCGCCAGAAAGGTACAGGTCGCGCTCGTGCAGGTACAATCCGTAGCCCACTATGGCGTACCGGTGGTGTAACTTTCGCTGCTCGTCCACAAGACCACAGCCAGAAAGTTAACAAGAAAATGTACCGTGGTGCGATGAAGAGCATCCTGTCTGAACTAGTACGTCAAGAGCGTCTGGTTGTTGTAGACAGCTTCTCAATCGAAGCACCAAAAACTAAAGCGCTGGTTGCTAAGCTGAAAGAGCTTGAGCTGACTGACGCGCTGATCGTAACTGGCGAACTAGATGAGAATCTGTTCCTGGCTGCACGTAACCTATACAAAGTAGACGTTCGTGATGCTAAGGCAATCGACCCAGTTAGCTTGATCGCTTTCGATAAAGTTGTGATGACTGCTGATGCAGTTAAACAAGTTGAGGAGATGCTGGCATGATCACTGAAGAGCGTATCCTGAAAGTTCTGCGTGCTCCGCACATCTCTGAAAAAGCGACTATGGCTGCAGAAAACGGTAACACTATCGTTTTCAAAGTAGCGATGAACGCAACTAAGAAAGAGATCAAAGCAGCAGTTGAAAAACTGTTCGAGGTTGAAGTTAAGTCTGTAAATACTCTTATCACTAAGGGTAAGACCAAGCGTCAAGGCATGCGTCAAGGCCGTCGTTCAGACGTGAAGAAAGCGTATGTGATCTTGAAAGAAGGTCAAGACATCGACTTCGCTGGTAGTGCAGAGTAAGGCTAGGAGCAAAGAAGAATGGCTATTGTAAAATGTAAGCCGACTTCCCCAGGTCGTCGCCACGTAGTTAAAGTGGTTAACTCTGACCTGCATAAGGGTAAGCCGTACGCACCACTGCTAGAGAAAAAATCTAAGACTGGTGGTCGTAACAACAACGGTCGTATCACAGTACGTCACATCGGTGGTGGTAACAAAAATGCTTACCGTATCATTGACTTCAAACGTACTAAAGATGGCATCCCAGCGAAAGTTGAGCGTCTAGAATACGATCCAAACCGTAGTGCAAACATCGCTCTGGTACTATACGCAGACGGTGAACGCCGCTACATCATCGCGCCTAAAGGCCTGCAGGCTGGTGACGCTATCCAGTCTGGTGAAGATGCTGCGATCAAAGTTGGTAACACTTTACCAATGCGCAACATCCCAGTAGGTTCAACAGTACACTGTGTTGAACTGAAGCCTGGTAAAGGTGCTCAGCTGGCTCGTTCAGCTGGTGCATACGCTCAGATCGTTGCTCGTGCAGGCACTTACGTGACTCTGCGTCTGCGTTCTGGTGAGATGCGTAAAGTTCTTGCTGATGGTCGTGCGACTCTTGGTGAAGTTGGTAACGCAGAACACATGCTACGTGAACTAGGTAAAGCTGGTGCTTCACGTTGGCGCGGTGTTCGTCCAACTGTACGTGGTGTTGTAATGAACCCAGTTGACCACCCACACGGTGGTGGTGAAGGTCGTACTTCTGGTGGTCGTCACCCAGTGACACCATGGGGTGTACCGACTAAGGGTTACAAAACTCGTAAGAACAAACGTACCGACAAGTACATCGTACGTCGTCGTAACAAGTAATTTATATCAGAGGATAAGCCATGCCACGTTCTCTCAAGAAAGGTCCTTTTATTGACCTGCACTTGCTGAAGAAGGTAGAGAAAGCGGTGGAAAGCGGTGACAAGAAGCCTGTTAAGACTTGGTCCCGTCGCTCAATGATCATCCCTCAGATGATCGGTTTGACCATCGCTGTCCATAATGGTCGTCAGCACGTTCCTGTTTTCGTTTCTGAAGAAATGATCGGTCACAAGCTAGGCGAATTTGCACCAACACGCACTTACCGCGGTCACGCTGCGGATAAGAAAGCTAAGAAGCGCTAAGAGGAGTATAGGTAATGGAAGCTATCGCTAAACATCGCTTTGCTCGCATCTCACCGCAGAAAGCACGTTTGGTTGCAGATCAACTGCGCGGTAAGCCAGTTGCACAAGCTCTAGAAATTCTGACTTTCAGCAACAAAAAAGCTGCTGATCTGATCAAGAAAGTTCTAGAGTCTGCTATCGCTAACGCAGAACACAACGAAGGCGCAGACATCGACGATCTGAATGTTGCGAAAATCTTCGTTGATGAAGGTCCTACCATGAAGCGTATTATGCCTCGTGCTAAAGGCCGTGCCGATCGCATCTTGAAGCGTTCTAGCCACATCACTGTTGTTGTAGCAGACCGCTAAGAGACTAGGAGAGAAAGCAATGGGTCAAAAAGTACATCCTAATGGTATTCGTCTTGGCATCGTTAAGCCATGGAATACCACTTGGTTTGCTAACAGCCAAGAGTTCGCTGACAACCTAGACGGCGACTTCAAGGTACGTCAGTTCCTAACTAAGGAACTAGCAAAAGCGTCTCTGTCACGCATCGTTATCGAGCGTCCTGCTAAGAGCATCCGTGTAACTATTCACACTGCTCGTCCAGGCGTTGTAATCGGTAAGAAAGGCGAAGACGTAGAAAAACTACGTGCACGTGTTGCTCAGATCGCTGGTGTTCCAGCTCAGATCAACATCGCAGAAGTACGTAAGCCTGAGCTAGACGGTCAACTAGTTGCAGACAGCATCGCGTCTCAGCTAGAGCGTCGCGTTATGTTCCGTCGCGCTATGAAGCGTGCAGTACAGAACGCTATGCGCCTTGGCGCTAAAGGTATCAAAGTAGAAGTAAGCGGCCGTCTAGGCGGTGCTGAAATCGCACGTTCTGAGTGGTACCGTGAAGGTCGTGTACCTCTACACACTCTTCGTGCTGACATTGATTACGCAACTTCTTCGGCTCACACCCAATACGGTGTAATTGGCGTTAAAGTTTGGATCTTCAAAGGTGAAGTTCTGGGCGGCATGCCAGTTGAAGAGCCAAAGGCTGACAAGCCTAAGAAGCAGCGCAAAGGCCGTAAATAAGGAGTTTATTGATGCTGCAACCTAAACGCACTAAATTCCGCAAGACTCATAAGGGTCGTAACCGCGGTCTAGCGAACGGTACTGACGTAAGCTTCGGTACATTTGGTCTTAAAGCAGTTGGCCGTGGCCGTATTACTGCTCGCCAGATCGAAGCAGCTCGTCGTGCGATGACTCGTCACATCAAACGTCAGGGCCAAATCTGGATTCGTATCTTCCCAGACAAACCAATTACATCTAAGCCTCTTGAAGTTCGTCAAGGTAAAGGTAAAGGTAACGTTGAGTACTGGGTAGCTCAAATCCAACCTGGTAAAGTTCTGTACGAAATGGATGGTGTTCCTGAAGCACTGGCTCGTGAAGCATTCGATCTTGCTGCACGTAAGCTACCTATCAAGACAACATTCGTAACAAAGGCGGTGATGTGATGAAAGCACAAGATCTGCGCGCTAAAAGCGTTGAAGAACTGAATGCTGAGCTTGTGAACCTGCTGCGCGAGCAGTTCAACCTGCGCATGCAGGCTGCAACTGGTCAGCTTCAGCAAACTCACACTCTGAAAGCTGTACGTCGCGATATCGCACGTGTTAAAACCGTTCTGACTGAGAAGGCGGACGCATAATGAGCGAGAAAATTCGTACTCAGCTTGGTCGCGTAGTTAGCGACAAGATGGACAAGTCTATCGTTGTTGCAATCGAGCGTAAGGTGAAACACCCAATCTACGGTAAGTACATCACTCGCACGACTAAGCTTCACGCACATGATGAGAACAACGAGTGTGGCATCGGCGACACAGTTGAGATTCGTGAGTGCCGTCCACTGTCTAAGAACAAATCTTGGACTCTGGTACGTGTAGTAGAAAAAGCTCGCATCTAAGCGGTCTTAGCTACGACATAACTGAGCGGCCCCGAAAATTTTTGGGGCCGTTTATTTTTTGTCTACCCATCGGGCGAAAAGAGTGTTATCATTCGCCGCCTTTGTAGAAAAGGCAAAGCGACCCGTGATGGGTCTAGATGTTTTAAATTAGCGGAGCACTAACATGATCCAAATGCAAACTATGCTGGATGCAGCCGATAACTCCGGCGCACGTAGCGTAATGTGTATTAAGGTTCTGGGTGGTTCACACCGTCGCTATGCACATATCGGTGACATCATCAAAGTTACTGTTAAGGAAGCGATTCCACGCGGTAAAGTTAAAAAGGGTGATGTACTGAAAGCGGTGGTTGTGCGCACTCGTAAAGGCGTACGTCGTCCAGACGGCTCTGTCATTCGTTTTGACCGTAATGCTTGCGTACTGTTGAACAACACAACTGAGCAACCAATCGGTACTCGTATTTTTGGCCCTGTGACTCGCGAGCTTCGTGGCGATAAGTTCATGAAGATCGTTTCACTAGCGCCTGAAGTACTGTAAGGAGTAACTCAAATGGCAGCTAAAATCCGTCGTAACGACGAAGTTATCGTTCTTACTGGTAAAGATAAAGGTAAGAAAGGTAAAGTAACTAAGGTTCTAGCAACCGGTAAAGTTATCGTTGAAGGTATCAACCTGGTTAAGAAGCACCAGAAGCCTGTTCCGGCTATGGGCATCCAGGGTGGCATCGTTGAAAAAGAAGCGGCAATTGAAGCTTCTAACGTTGCAATCGTTAACGGTGAAGGTAAAGCGGACCGTGTAGGCTTCCGATTTGAAGACGGCAAAAAAGTACGTTTCTTCAAGTCGACTGGCGAAACTATTAAGTAATTTTGGAGTAGTACTATGGCGAAACTGCATGATTACTACAAAGAGACTATTGTAAAAGAACTTGCTGAAAAGTTCGAATACAAGAGCATCATGCAAGTCCCAAGGATCGAGAAAATCACACTTAACATGGGTGTGGGTGACGCGATCAACGACAAGAAACTTCTTGAAAACGCAGCTGCTGACATGACTGCAATCGCAGGTCAGAAACCGCTAATCACGAAGGCTCGTAAGTCTGTTGCTGGCTTTAAGATCCGTGAGGGCTACCCTATTGGCTGTAAAGTAACTCTACGTGGCGAACGTATGTGGGACTTTTTCGAGCGTCTAATCACTATTGCTGTACCTCGTATTCGCGATTTCCGTGGTCTAAACCCGAAATCATTCGATGGTCGTGGTAACTACAGCATGGGCGTTCGTGAGCAGATTATCTTCCCAGAGATCGATTACGATAAAGTTGATCGTGTACGTGGTCTAGACATCACTATCACGACTTCAGCTAACTCTGACGAAGAAGCTCGTGCTCTGCTATCTGCTTTTAACTTCCCATTTCGTAAGTAAAAGTAAGGGTTACTAATGGCTAAAGAATCCATGAAGGCGCGCGAAGTAAAACGCGCCAAGCTAGTAGCTAAGTTCGCTGAAAAGCGTGCAGCGCTTAAAGCTCTAATTAAAGACGTGAATGCGTCTGAAGAAGATCGCTGGGATGCAGTGCTAAAACTTCAGTCACTACCACGTGATTCTGCTAAGTCTCGTCAGCGTAACCGCTGTAACCAGACTGGTCGTCCACACGGCTACCTACGTAAGTTCGGCCTATGCCGTATCAAGGTTCGTGAAGCTTGCATGAAAGGCGAGATTCCGGGTCTGCGTAAAGCAAGCTGGTAATTTGTTTACCAAATTTGAATCACGGAGTAATTGACTTATGAGCATGCAAGATCCGATTTCGGATATGCTGACCCGCATTCGTAACGGTCAGGCAGCGAAAAAAGTTGCTGTTAAAATGCCATCTTCTAAGCTGAAAGTTGCTATTGCAGAGCTGCTGAAAGAAGAAGGTTATGTGGCTGACTACACTGTATCTGGTGAAGTTAAGCCTGAGCTAGAAGTGACTCTTAAGTACTTCGAAGCTAACCCAGTTATCGAGCAAATCCAACGTGTATCACGTCCTGGTCTGCGCATCTACAAGAAAAAAGATGCTCTACCATCAGTGATGGGCGGCCTGGGTATTGCCGTTGTATCCACTTCCAAGGGTCTGATGACCGACCGCGCTGCTCGTAAAGCAGGTCTTGGCGGTGAGATTATCTGCTACGTAGCTTAATAGGAGTAGGAAATGTCTCGTGTTGCAAAAGCACCAGTAGTTATTCCTGCCGGCGTAGAAGTTAAGCTTAACGGTCAGGAAATCACTGTGAAGGGTGGTAAGGGCGAACTAACTCGCACTATCCACGAAGCAGTTGTTCTTTCTCAAGAAGAGAACAAGATCTCTTTCGGACCTCGTGAAGGTTTCGAAAAAGCTTGGGCACAAGCAGGTACTGCTCGTGCACTAGTTAACAACATGGTTGTTGGTGTTACTGAAGGCTATACCAAGAAGCTAGTTCTTAAGGGTGTAGGTTACCGTGCTGCTATCAAAGGCAACGCTGTAGGTCTGACTCTTGGCTTCTCTCACCCAGTAGAGCACGAACTACCAGCAGGCATCAAAGCTGAATGTCCATCTCAGACTGAAATCGTACTGACTGGTACTGATAAGCAGCTGATCGGTCAAGTAGCTGCTGATATTCGCGCTTACCGTAGCCCTGAGCCTTACAAAGGTAAAGGTGTTCGTTACGCCGACGAAGTTGTGCGTACTAAAGAAGCTAAGAAGAAGTAAGGTAACACTATGGATAAGAAAGCATCTCGTATCCGTCGTGCGACCCGTGCACGTCGTAAGATTGCTGAACTGGGTGCAACTCGCCTAGTTGTACACCGTACTCCACGTCACGTGTACGCTCAGGTTATCGCACCAAACGGTTCTGAAGTTATCGCAGCCGCTTCTACAGTAGAAAAAGCGATCCGTGAGCAAGTTAAGAGCACCGGTAACAAAGACGCTGCTGCAGTTGTAGGTAAAGCTATTGCTGAGCGCGCGATTGAAAAAGGCATCTCTAACGTTGCATTCGATCGTTCTGGTTTCCAATACCACGGCCGTGTCGCTGCACTAGCAGAAGCTGCTCGTGAAGCTGGTCTGAAATTCTAAGGTAGGCGGAAGATGGCTAACGAAAAAACTCAATCAGATTTGCATGAAAAGCTGATCGCTGTTAACCGTGTATCTAAGACGGTTAAAGGTGGTCGTATTTTCAGCTTTACTGCACTAACTGTTGTTGGTGACGGTAACGGTCGCGTTGGTTTCGGTTACGGCAAGGCACGTGAAGTTCCTGCTGCAATCCAGAAAGCGATGGAAAAAGCACGCCGTAACATGGTTACTGTAGCCCTGAACGAAGGTACTCTACACCACGCTGTTAAAGGCCGCCACACTGGTTCTAAAGTGTACATGCAGCCTGCATCAGAAGGTACTGGTATCATCGCCGGTGGTGCTATGCGTGCAGTGCTGGAAGTTGCGGGTGTTCGTAACGTTCTGGCGAAAGCATACGGCTCTACAAACCCAATCAACATCGTTCGCGCGACTATTGACGGTTTGAGTGGCATGAACTCTCCAGAAATGATCGCTGCGAAGCGTGGTCTTTCTGTTAAAGAAATTCTGGAGTAATCGACATGGCTAAGACTATTAAAGTGACGCAGACCAAGAGCTCAATCGGTCGTCTGCCGAAGCACAAAGCTACTTTGCGTGGCCTGGGCCTTCGTCGCATCAACCACACTGTAGAACTTGAAGATACACCGTGCGTACGCGGTATGATCAACAAGGTTTACTACATGGTTAAAGTTGAGGAGTAATCAGAATGCGTTTGAATACTCTATCACCGGCTGCGGGCTCTAAGCCTTCTGCGAAGCGCGTAGGTCGTGGTATCGGTTCAGGTCTGGGTAAAACTTGTGGCCGTGGTCACAAAGGTCAGAAATCACGTTCAGGTGGTTCTGTACGTCCAGGCTTTGAAGGCGGTCAAATGCCTTTGAAACAGCGTCTACCAAAATTCGGTTTTACTTCTCGTAAGAGCCTGGTAACAGCTGAAGTTCGTCTAGCTGAGCTAGCGAAAGTTGAAGGTGACGTAGTAAGCCTAGAAACACTGAAAGCAGCGAACGTTATCACTAAGAACATCGAAGTAGTAAAGATTGTTCTGTCTGGTGAAATCGCTCGTTCAGTAACAGTGAAAGGTTTACGCGTTACTAAAGGCGCTAAAGCTGCGATCGAAGCTGCAGGCGGTAAAATCGAGGAATAATTAACTCGAGGATGAGGTACAGATGGCTAAACAACCAGGACAAGATTTTCGTAGTGCCAAAGGTGGCCTAGCAGAGCTTAAGTCCCGCCTATTCTTTGTATTAGGTGCGATCTTAATTTTCCGAGCAGGCTCTTTTGTGCCTATTCCTGGTATTGACGCTGCTGTACTTGCCGATCTGTTCGAACAGCAGAAAGGCACCATCATTGAACTGTTTAACATGTTTTCTGGTGGTGCTCTTGAGCGTGCTTCCATCTTAGCACTGGGTATCATGCCGTATATTTCGGCATCGATTATTGTTCAGTTGCTGACGGTTGTTCATCCGGCACTGGCCGAATTGAAGAAGGAAGGGGAGTCTGGCCGACGTAAAATCAGTCAGTACACCCGCTACGGCACGCTCGTTTTGGCAACCTTCCAAGCAATTGGTATTGCAACAGGGTTACCAAGTATGATCCCTGGCTTGGTCATTAATCCAGGCCTTGGATTCTACTTTGTTGCGGTTGTGAGTTTGGTTACTGGTACCATGTTCTTAATGTGGTTAGGTGAGCAAATTACAGAGCGTGGCATTGGTAACGGTATATCTCTGATTATCTTCACAGGTATCGTTGCAGGTCTGCCGCCAGCTATTGGACAGACAGTGGAGCAAGCGCGTCAAGGTGAATTGCACGTACTTCTTCTGCTTTTAATTGCAGTAATTTCTTTCGCTGTAATCTACTTTGTAGTGTTTATGGAACGTGGTCAGCGTCGTATCGTCGTTAACTACGCTAAGCGTCAACAAGGCCGTCGTGTCTTCGCCGCACAAAGCACTCACCTGCCGTTGAAAATCAACATGGCAGGCGTAATTCCAGCGATTTTTGCATCAAGTATTATTCTGTTTCCGGGTACACTAGCTCAGTGGTTCGGTCAGAATGAAAACCTAGGCTGGCTAAGTGATATTTCGCTGGCATTGAGCCCAGGTCAACCACTTTATGTGATGCTTTATGCAGCTGCGATTATCTTCTTCTGTTTCTTCTATACCGCGTTGGTGTTCAACCCTCGCGAGACAGCAGATAACTTGAAGAAGTCTGGTGCATTCGTACCTGGTATTCGCCCGGGCGAACAGACCGCAAAATACATTGATAAAGTGATGACTCGCCTGACATTGGCTGGCGCGTTGTATATCACCTTTATCTGTCTGATCCCCGAGTTTATGATGATTGCATGGAATGTCCGCTTCTACTTTGGCGGTACTTCACTACTGATTGTAGTTGTAGTCATTATGGACTTCATGGCTCAAGTTCAGACACATTTGATGTCTCAACAATATGAGTCTGTGTTGAAAAAGGCTAATCTTAAAGGCTCAAGCCGTTAAGAGTGGTTTATCCTATTTACGGAGTTTAGCAATGAAAGTTCGTGCTTCCGTTAAGAAAATCTGCCGTAACTGTAAAGTTATCAAGCGCAACGGTGTTGTGCGTGTAATTTGCAGTGAGCCAAAGCACAAACAGCGCCAAGGCTAATTAGCAGAAATATTTCTTGCAAATTGAAGGTAGGTTGGCTAAATTAGCCAACCAATCTTTTGTGTGTGCAAAAGAATTGTTCCACCGCTGCGTATCCTAAACGGGCTTTGCAGCGGTTATTCTTGAAAAGTACTAGGAGTGAATAGTGGCCCGTATTGCAGGCATTAACATTCCTGATCATAAACATTCTGTAATCGCTCTTACTGCGATCTACGGTATCGGTAAAACTCGCTCAAAAGCTATCCTAGCTGAAGCGGGTATCGCTGAAAGTGTTAAGATCAGTGAACTATCTGAAGAGCAGATCGATCTACTGCGTGATGGTGTAGCTAAGTACACTGTAGAAGGTGATCTACGTCGTGAAGTTTCCATGAACATCAAGCGTCTAATGGACCTTGGTTGTTACCGTGGTCTTCGTCATCGTCGCAGTCTACCACTACGTGGACAGCGTACTAAAACCAACGCACGTACCCGTAAGGGTCCGCGCAAGCCGATCAAGAAATAATCGGAAGGGTAGAGTACAATGGCTAAACAACCAACTCGCGCTCGTAAGCGCGTACGTAAGCAAGTTGCTGATGGCGTTGCGCACATCCATGCTTCTTTCAATAACACAATCGTAACCATTACTGACCGTCAGGGTAACGCTCTATCTTGGGCTACTGCAGGTGGTTCTGGCTTCCGTGGTTCTCGTAAATCTACTCCGTTCGCTGCACAGGTTGCTGCTGAGCGTTGTGGTGAAATGGCCAAAGAATATGGCGTTAAGAACCTGGAAGTTATGGTTAAGGGCCCAGGTCCAGGTCGTGAGTCTACTATCCGCGCTCTAAACGCTGCGGGTTTCCGTATCACTAACATTGTTGATGCGACTCCGATCCCTCATAACGGTTGTCGTCCACCTAAGAAACGTCGCGTATAACGTTTGCGTTTCTAGGAAAACTGGAGAAAGAACATGGCAAGATATTTGGGTCCTAAGCTGAAGCTTAGCCGTCGTGAAGGCACAGACTTGTTCCTTAAGTCTGGTGTACGCGCGATTGATACCAAGTGTAAAATTGATAATGCACCGGGTATGCACGGTGCGCGTCGCGGTCGTCTGTCTGACTACGGCGTTCAGCTTCGTGAGAAGCAAAAAGTTCGTCGTACTTACGGCGTACTAGAGAAGCAATTCCGTAACTACTACAAAGAAGCTGCTCGCCTGAAAGGCAACACTGGTGAAAACCTGCTGCAACTTCTAGAAGGTCGTCTGGATAACGTAGTTTACCGCATGGGCTTTGGCGCAACTCGCGCGGAAGCACGTCAGCTGGTAAGCCACAAAGCGATCCTAGTTAACGGTAAAGTCGTAAACGTTCCTTCTTTCAAGGTAGCGGCAAACGACGTTGTTAGCGTTCGTGAGAAAGCTAAGAACCAAGCACGCATCAAAGCAGCTCTTGAAGTTGCTACTCAGCGTGAACTACCAACTTGGGTCGAAGTAGACAGCAGCAAGATGGAAGGTACGTTCAAGCGTCTTCCAGAGCGTTCTGATTTGTCTGCCGACATCAACGAACACCTGATCGTCGAGCTTTACTCTAAGTAAGGCTATAGTTAAGAGAGGACACAATGCAGGGTTCTGTAACAGAATTTCTTAAGCCACGTCTTGTTGATATTGAACAAGTTAACACGACGCACGCAAAAGTAACTCTTGAGCCACTAGAGCGTGGTTTTGGCCACACTCTGGGCAACGCTCTACGTCGTATTCTTCTATCTTCTATGCCGGGTTGTGCCGTTACTGAAGTAGAAATCGACGGTGTGTTACACGAGTACAGCACCAAAGAAGGAGTACAGGAAGATATTCTTGAAATCCTTCTAAACCTTAAAGGCCTAGCCGTTAAGGTTGAGGGTAAAGATGAAGTTATCATTACTCTGAACAAATCTGGTGCAGGCCCTGTTGTTGCAGGTGACATCACCCACGACGGTGATGTTGAGATTGCGAACCCAGAACACGTAATCTGCCACCTAACTGATGACAATGCTGAAATCAGCATGCGCATCAAGGTAGAGCGTGGTCGTGGCTACGTACCGGCGTCTGCTCGTATTCACACAGAAGAAGACGAGCGCCCAATTGGCCGTCTGTTAGTTGACGCAACTTTCAGCCCAGTTGACCGTATCGCATACAGCGTTGAAGCAGCACGTGTTGAACAGCGTACTGACCTAGATAAGCTGGTTATCGATATGGAGACTAACGGTACTCTTGACCCTGAGGAAGCTATTCGTCGCGCAGCTACTATTCTAGCTGAGCAACTGGATGCATTCGTAGATCTGCGTGATGTACGAGTTCCTGAAGAGAAAGAAGAGAAGCCGGAGTTCGATCCGATCCTACTGCGTCCTGTAGACGATCTTGAACTAACTGTTCGCTCTGCTAACTGTTTGAAAGCAGAAGCGATCCACTACATCGGTGATCTCGTTCAGCGTACTGAGGTTGAGCTTCTTAAAACGCCTAACCTGGGTAAGAAGTCTTTGACAGAAATCAAAGACGTGCTGGCATCACGTGGCCTGTCTCTGGGTATGCGCCTAGAAAATTGGCCGCCAGCATCAATTGCTGAAGATTAATAGTTACTGATATCTAGTTAGAAGGATTAGGTCATGCGCCATCGTAAGAGTGGTCGTCAACTCAACCGCAACAGCAGCCATCGCAAAGCGATGTTCAGCAACATGGCTGGCTCTCTGGTACGTCACGAACTTATCAAGACTACCCTGCCTAAGGCAAAAGAGCTGCGTCGCGTAATTGAGCCATTGATTACCCTAGCTAAGACTGACAGTGTTGCTAACCGTCGTCTGGCATTCGCACGTACTCGTGACAACGAAGTAGTTGCGAAACTATTTAACGAACTAGGTCCACGCTTTGCTCAGCGTCCAGGCGGTTACACTCGCATCATGAAATGCGGTTTCCGTGCTGGCGATAAAGCTCCTATGGCTTACATCGAGCTAGTAGACCGTCCTGAAGTTCAGGAAGAAGCAGCTGCTGAATAAGCACTAGCTACTAGTTAAATATAAGAAGCCGAGTCATCTTGACTCGGCTTTTTTATATAACTCTACTTATCTACTTATCTACTTATCTACTTATCTACTTATCTACTTATCTACTTATCTACTTATCTACTTATCTACTTATCTACTTATTCATTACTCTTCTTTCACTTTAGCCAATCCTTTTTCTTTCGGAACAGGGCTTCAGAATGGTTTTCAACGTTCAAAAGTATTTAAAAGCCTGAATAGGGGAGTGGTGGGCTTTTTGTGTGCTGATTTCAGCTTGTTGATTGTTATTTCGCCTGTTGGCGTTTTTTCTTATTTTTCTTGTTGCCATTTGTTCTTTGCTCTCTATAATGCCGCCTCACTGACACGGAATAACTCGAAGTTACACGTGTTAGCCGGCAGCAGAATCGGTTGAAAAAAGTGTTTGACACTGAAGTCTGATTCGCTAGAATGGCTGCCCTGTTCAACGTGATGCGAAAGCAAAGCTTGGATATGTTCTTTAACAATTTGACCATGCAATCTGTGTGGGCACTCGTGAACTGATAGTCAAAAAGATTTATCGATGAACTGAGTGACCAATTCAAAATGACTTCGGTTATTTTGGCACAGTCAATTTAATTC
>NZ_PYMI01000005.1 GCF_003025595.1 Photobacterium ganghwense | reverse complement strand
AGATTGTGATTTGCGGCCTGCGGGCGGTGAATCAAAGAATTTGCCTGGCGACCATAGCGCTGTGGACCCACCTGATCCCATGCCGAACTCAGACGTGAAACGCAGCAGCGCCGATGGTAGTGTGGGGCCTCCCCATGTGAGAGTAGGACATCGCCAGGTTTTATTTGAAGTTTCCATCATTTATAAAAAGATGGGAACATACAAGTAAAGCAATAATAGTAAGACTTTATTTGTAACGCAGAATTGCGTGCTGGTATAGCTCAGTCGGTAGAGCGCACCCTTGGTAAGGGTGAGGCCCCCAGTTCAAATCTGGGTACTAGCACCACGCTTTTGTTCAGCGACAATAGCACAATGGAACCACCTGATCCCATGCCGAACTCAGTAGTGAAACGTTGTAGCGCCGATGGTAGTTTGGGGCCTCCCCATGTGAGAGTAGGACATTGCTGAACACTTCTTCCTAAACCCAGCCTAATGGCTGGGTTTTTTCATTTCAGCCTTTCTCATTTCTTTTTTATCACATCTCCCTTTTTGATGAATCATGAGTTTTATTCAACTCATGGCACTCAGCTTTAAATCTTTTAATCTTCTTTTGCTTGCGCGGTCGACTAATCTTCTATAGTTTTAGTTAGATATCTGGACGTCTACACATCTTTTAATGGGATTGTTCGCTGGATTTTACGTTTAAGGAGCAAACTAAGATGCCGATAAAAATTCCTGATAAGCTGCCAGCCACGGATATCTTGCGCAGTGAAAATATCTTTGTGATGTCGGAAGCGCGTGCAGCTAGCCAGGAAATCCGCCCGTTGAGAGTCTTGCTGCTCAACCTGATGCCGAAGAAGATTGAAACTGAAACCCAATTTATGCGGTTGCTTTCTAATTCTCCTCTGCAGGTTGATGTGGAGTTATTGCGGATTGATAACCGTCCAACGAAGAATACGCCTACCGAGCATTTGGATACCTTCTACCGCCAGTTTGATACGGTGAAGCACCGGAATTATGATGGGCTGATTGTCACTGGTGCGCCGCTCGGGTTAGTACAATTTGAAGATGTACTCTACTGGGAAGAGATACAAGCAATCATGAATTGGGCACGGGAGCATGTGACCTCGACCATGTATGTGTGCTGGGCTGCGCAGGCGGGCTTGAAGTTGTTGTATGATTTGCCGAAACGAACCCGCAAAGAAAAGCTGTCAGGCGTGTATTTTCACCAGATTCATGATTGTCATCACCCTGTGCTACGGGGCTTTGATGATACGTTTCTCGCCCCTCATTCCCGTTATGCGGATTTTTCCCCGGATTATCTGGCTGAGCACACGGATCTTGATATCCTGGCAACTTCTGAGCAGGCGGGCGTCTATCTGGCCGCGACCAAGGATAAGCGTAATCTGTTTGTCACTGGTCACCCGGAATATGACGTCAATACATTGCACAATGAATATATCCGGGATGTCGGAGAAGGTATGGGGCCCAATATTCCGGTGAACTATTATCCGGACAATAATCCGGAGAAGCCGCCGGTAGCCAGTTGGCGCAGTCATGGACATTTATTGTTTTCTAACTGGCTTAATTACTGTGTTTACCAGCAGACACCGTATGATTTGGATCATTTCTCTGTGGCCAATTTTACGCGCGACGAGTAAAAAAAAGACCTGCTGATGCAGGTCTTTTTTGTTGTCAGCAAGGTGCTTTAGTTATTTTTGATTCTGTGCTTCCCACGCTTTGGCTTTTTGAATCAGTGGGGTAATGGTTGAGCCCTGAATCAGGATAGAGAACACCACCACCGCGTAGGTCATCACCAGAATGATTTCCCGGACGTCGATGTTTTTATCCGGAATAACCATCACACCAGCCGGAATGGCCATGGCCATGGCCAATGCCAGGCCGCCGCGCAATCCGCCCCAGGTCAGGATCTTGATCGATAGCGGGTTGTAGTCTCGGTAGCGCTGGAAGCCGAAGTAGGAAAACTTGATACTGAGATAACGGCTGAGCAGTACCAGAGGCACGGCGATAACCATTAGTACCCAGTCTTCTTCATGGAACCGGAACTGCAGCATACTCATACCGATTAACAGGAACAGAACGCCATTGAGGAACTCATCGACCAGCTCCCAGAAGTGGTCGAGGTGGTCTTCACTCTCTTTTGAGAAACCAATATAGCGGGTCCAGTTACCAATCATAATCCCGGAAACCACCATCGCCAGTGGGCCGGAGACATGGATGACTTCGGCAAAAGCGTAACCGGCAGTTGGGATACCGAGTGTTAGCAGCAGCTCCATAGAGTGGTCGTTGGTTGAGCTGATCAGATAATGGAACAACAGACCCAGCGCAAACCCGTAGGCAATACCACCAATAGCTTCCTGCAGGAACAACTGGCTGACGCCCAGCACTGTTGGGGCTTCATGGCCGAAAGCAATGGTGAACAAAGTAACGAAAATCACCAGACCAAAGCCGTCGTTAAACAGCGATTCGCCTTCAATCTGGGTGGAAATTCGTTTGGGAGCATCCAGCTTTTTGACAATTGCCAGTACAGCGATGGGGTCGGTAGGAGAGATCAGTGCGCCGAACAGCAGGCAGTAAATCAGTTGAAGTTGGATTCCGATGGCTTGGCAGATCCCCCAGAGGGCAAAGCCGATGAAGAAGGTCGAGAACAGGGTAGCGAACAGGGCGAGTATTGTGATTTCCCATTTCTGATCTTCGAGGTGAGGGAGTTTAATCCCGAGACCACCAGCAAAGAGAAGGAAGCCTAAAATCCCTTTAAGCAGGAAGTTCTCGAAGTTGACTTCTCCCAGTTGCTCGGCGGCGATTTCTTCAAGGTGGAACCAGCCATTATGACCAGCGATGATGATACCTAAAGAGAGGATCAATGCGCCGGCGGTAATGGCGATTGTGGTCTGCATTTTTCCTATCTTACTGTTGATAAAGGCGATGAGCATGGCTGCCGCCGCCAGGAAGCAGAGGGTGCTGTAGACTGACATCCCGTGACCTCGATGGTGATTTAAAGTAAAGCGCAAAATTGTGTCAAAATATAAAGCGAACCTGCCTTGATATCTATCACTATTTTCCTACCTGTCCGACATAATTTAATCTTCGAAAAGGCATTTGGACGTCTAGATTTCCATCTGTGCTGTGGTAGGATGTTATTCAGCTGTGAAATATTACATAAGGAAGTAGTGCGGTGTTGAAGGGTAAGGAATTCATACAAGAGCGTTTGGCGCAGCAAATCCTGATCATCGATGGCGGGATGGGCACCATGATCCAGGGGTATAAACTGGAGGAAGCAGACTACCGGGGTGAGCGTTTTGCCGATTGGCCCTCGGATCTGAAAGGGAATAACGATCTGTTGGTACTGACCCAACCTCAGCTGATTCGTGATATCCATAGTGCCTACCTCGAAGCCGGGGCGGATATTCTCGAAACCAACACCTTTAACGCCACAACCATCGCGATGGCAGACTACGGGATGGAAGCGCTCAGTGCCGAGATTAACCTTGAAGCTGCCCGCCTTGCGCGGCAGGTGGCTGATGAGTGGACGGCAAAAACACCGCATAAACCAAGATTTGTGGCCGGGGTCCTTGGCCCGACAAACCGGACCTGTTCCATTTCGCCGGACGTGAACGATCCCGGCTACCGCAATGTGACGTTTGATCAGCTGGTTGCAGCCTATGCTGAATCGACCCGGGCATTAATTGAGGGGGGATCCGATCTCATCTTGATCGAGACCATTTTCGATACCCTTAATGCCAAGGCCTGTGCCTTTGCGGTGGACACTGTTTTCGAAGAGCTGGGCTTATCCCTACCGGTGATGATTTCCGGTACCATTACCGATGCATCCGGTCGTACGCTGTCCGGTCAGACGACTGAAGCTTTCTACCATTCCTTACGCCACGTCAAACCGATTTCCTTCGGCCTTAACTGTGCCCTCGGACCTGATGAATTACGTCAGTATGTGGAAGAGTTATCCCGCATTGCGGAATGTGCCGTCTCTGCGCACCCGAATGCGGGTCTGCCGAATGCATTTGGTGAATACGACCTCTCGCCGGAAGAGATGGCCGCGCACATCCGGGAGTGGGCACAAAGTGGGTTCCTGAATCTGGTCGGCGGCTGTTGTGGTACGACCCCTGAGCACATCCGTCAGATGGCTGAGGTGGTGGCTGACCTGGCTCCGCGCCAGTTGCCTGACCTACCGGTTGCCTGCCGTTTGTCCGGTCTTGAACCGTTAATCATCGAAAAAGATACCCTGTTTGTGAACGTGGGCGAACGTACCAATGTGACCGGCTCGGCCCGTTTTAAGCGCCTGATTAAAGAAGAGCAGTATGACGAAGCGCTCGATGTGGCCCGTCAGCAGGTGGAAAACGGTGCCCAGATCATCGATATCAACATGGATGAGGGTATGTTGGATGCGGAAGCATGCATGGTGCGCTTCCTTAATCTGTGTGCGTCAGAGCCGGAAATTTCCAAGGTGCCGATCATGGTCGATTCCTCCAAATGGGAGGTCATCGAAGCCGGTCTGAAATGTATTCAGGGTAAGGGGATCGTCAACTCGATATCGCTTAAGGAAGGCAAAGAAAAGTTTATTGAGCAAGCCAAGCTGATCCGCCGTTATGGCGCCGCGGTGATCGTGATGGCTTTTGATGAAGTCGGTCAGGCGGACACCCGGGCGCGTAAGCTGGAAATTTGTACCAATGCTTACCGGATTTTGGTGGACGAAGTAGGCTTTCCGCCGGAGGACATCATTTTTGACCCGAACATTTTTGCAGTGGCAACCGGTATCGATGAGCACAATAACTACGCGGTTGACTTTATTGAAGCGGTTGGCGACATCAAGCGAGATTTACCTCATGCGATGATTTCCGGCGGGGTGTCGAATGTTTCTTTCTCGTTCCGCGGCAATAACTATGTGCGAGAGGCAATCCATGCCGTGTTCCTCTATCACTGCTTCAAACGCGGGATGGACATGGGGATCGTTAATGCCGGTCAGCTGGAAATTTACGATAACGTCCCGGATAAATTGCGTGAAGCGGTGGAAGACGTGGTGCTCAACCGCCGTGATGATGCGACCGAGCGCCTGCTCGACATTGCAGATGAGTACCGTGATAACGGGGTTGGCAAGCAGGATGACGGCGCAGCGCTGGAATGGCGCAGCTGGCCAGTCGCTAAACGGCTGGAGCATGCTCTGGTCAAAGGGATCACGGAGTTCATTGTCGAGGATACTGAAGAAGCTCGAGTGAACGCCAGCAGGCCGCTGGAAGTGATCGAAGGGCCGTTGATGGACGGCATGAATGTGGTCGGTGACCTGTTTGGTGAGGGCAAGATGTTTCTGCCCCAGGTGGTGAAGTCTGCCCGGGTGATGAAACAGGCCGTGGCCTACCTGGAACCGTTCATTGATGCTGAGAAACAGAGTGGTCGCTCAAACGGCAAGATTCTGCTGGCGACGGTCAAAGGGGATGTCCACGATATTGGCAAGAACATTGTCGGGGTCGTTCTGCAATGTAATAACTACGACATTATCGACCTCGGGGTCATGGTGTCGTGTGAGCAGATCCTTAAGGTCGCGCGGGAAGAAAACGTCGATATCGTCGGTCTGTCCGGACTCATTACTCCGTCGCTGGATGAGATGGTGCATGTTGCCAAGGAAATGGAGCGCCAGGGCTTTGAACTGCCGCTGTTGATTGGCGGTGCGACAACCTCAAAGGCGCATACCGCAGTGAAAATTGAGCAGAATTACCGCCATCCGGTGGTGTATGTTAACAATGCGTCGCGGGCGGTGGGGGTTTGTACCTCGTTGCTGTCGGACGAACTGCGTCCGGCGTTTGTGGAGAAACTGGATGTCGACTATGAGCGGGTCCGGGATCAGCACAGCCGTAAACAGCCTCGAACCAAACCGGTCTCGCTGGAGAGGGCCAGAGCCAATAAGGTCGCGATTGACTGGGCAACCTATACGCCGCCAGTACCGGCGAAGCCCGGTACTCATGTGTTTGATGATTTCGATGTCAGCATCCTGCGCAACTATATCGACTGGACCCCGTTTTTCATGACCTGGTCGCTGATGGGCAAGTACCCGGCCATTCTGGATCATGAGGAAGTGGGAGAAGAAGCCCGCCGTTTGTTCCAGGATGCGAACGAGTGGCTGGATCGCATCGAGCGGGAAGATCTGATGAAGGCCCGGGGCATGTGTGCCTTGTTCCCGGCGAACAGTACAGGGGATGACATTGAGGTCTATACCGATGAGTCCCGTAGCCAGGTAGCGCATGTGCTGTATAACCTGCGCCAGCAGACGGAGAAACCGAAAGGCTATAACTACTGCCTGTCGGATTACATTGCACCGAAGGACAGCGGGAAGCCGGACTGGATTGGCGCGTTTGCGGTTACTGGCGGCATCGGAGAGCGAGAGTTGGCCGATAAATTTAAAGCCCTGGGTGATGATTACAATGCCATTATGGTACAGGCGGTGGCTGACCGTTTGGCTGAAGCGTTTGCCGAGTATCTGCATGAGCAGGTGCGTAAAGAGATTTGGGGATACTCGCCGGACGAAGCCCTGTCGAATGACGAACTCATTCGTGAGAAATATCAGGGGATCCGTCCGGCACCCGGCTACCCGGCGTGTCCGGAACATACCGAGAAAGGCACCTTGTGGGAGATGCTCAATGTCGAAGAAGCCATTGGGATGTCACTCACCACCAGCTATGCTATGTGGCCGGGAGCGTCGGTCTCAGGCTGGTACTTCTCGCATCCGGACTCACGCTATTTTGCTGTGGCACAAATTCAGGAAGATCAGCGTGATAGCTATGCCGAGCGCAAAGGCTGGGATCTGGTTGAAGCGGAAAAATGGCTGGGGCCGAACCTGTCATTGTAATGCAGCAAAGGCGTAATGTATTAAAGGCGTAATGACTCAAAGGCCCCGGATGCCACAGCTGCGGGGCCTGTTTTTTACAGGTGACACCCATCGGGAACACTGACACGGCAACAATCATACGCTGATATGAAAAAGGCGCTCATCATGAGCGCCTTTTTTGTGTCCCGGACTTGGGTTACTTCGCGGCCTCAAACAGGGCAGCGTGGAGGGTTTTAACCACTTCGCGCGATTCGCTGGTTTTGACCAGGAAACACAGGTTGTGCGGACTGGCGCCAAAGCAGATCATGCGCGGACTGTAGTTGTCCAGCTTGCCAAAGACCTGAGTGGCGGCTCCCGGGGCTTCGCCCAGTTTGTTGCCGATAAGTGCAACCAGGCACAGATCCTGTTCTACTTCCACACGGCACAGCTTGCTGAGAGCCTCTGTTGCTGCGGCTGGCAGGCTTGGTGCTCCGCCGCCGGTGTTAGTCTGATCCAGGGTCAGTGAAACGCTGACTTCAGACGTTGTGATCAGATCAACAGACACCTTATGTTCACCAAGGATGCGGAAGACTTCTGACAGGAAGCCATAGGCATGGAACATATTCAGGCTGGTCAGGGTGACCAGGGTCTGGTTGCAGCGCAGGGCCAGTGCCCGGAATTTTGGTGGCTGGGCCACGTGCTGGCGAATCCAGGTTCCACCTTGCTCCGGTGCTTTTGATGAACCGATGAACACCGGAATTTGCTGGCGGATGGCTGGCAGCAACGTCGACGGGTGCAGAATTTTTGCCCCGAAGTTAGCCATCTCAGAGGCTTCGCTGAAGCTGATTTCCTGGATTGGCATGGCGTTGGCTGTAATACGCGGATCGGTGCTGTACATCCCCGGAACGTCGGTCCAGATCTCCAGAATTTCTGCACTGATGGCTTCGGCAACCAGTGCTGCACTGTAATCACTGCCGCCACGGCCCAGCGTCGTTGTCTGGCCGGTTTCATCAGAACCGATAAAGCCCTGAGAGACAATAATTTGATCAGACTGGAGCAGCGGTTGCAGTTGCTCACTGGCCAACTGGCGAATTGCATCCACATCCGGTACGGCTTTGCCGAACTGGCTATCGGTACGCATTACCGGGCGAATATCAAAACGGGTAGCTTTAGCCCCCATTTCGTTAAGAATTTGGGTAAAAAGAAAAGTCGACAGTAATTCGCCGTGGGCGACCAGCTGATCGGTCAGTTGCACGGAAGGGGCGCTGGCAGTTTGCTTGGCCAGGGCTTCAACGTCTGTCAGAAGTTGGTCGATCTCAGCTGCTACCGCTTCCGGGTGAGTCAACTGATCAATGATCGATTGGTGAATCGTTCGAAGTTGTTGTAGCCGTTGTGAGCGCTGCTCGTTGTCGGCAATTCCATTTGCTAATTCAACCAGCAGATTGGTTACGCCGGAACACGCACTGATTAATACCACTTTAGCAGCTGGGTTGTCCTTGATAATCGTTGCGCTTCGACTCATGGCGGCATGATCGGCTACACTGGTGCCGCCAAATTTCGCTACAGTAATTGGTGGAGGAACAGTAAAGTTAGTATTTACAAAGCTCAAAACAAGGTCTCCCAATCAGAAGTGTAAAAACGTTCTTAAATTTAGGGGGAATGACCCGGGATCAAGATCCCGACGCAAATGTCAGGAGAGCAATAAGGTAGGATGTAGTCAGGTACAACAACCAGAAGCTCCCCACCTTTCCACTACCTATATCGTCTGGAAAGGTGACAGCCAGAAGGATTCAACCTTCCAAGCCGATATGCCATGCCCCCTGTCACAACATATCTCGGCGCTACTCCCCCTCTCCAGACTGCCTTGGGGTGGGGCCCCGCAATCCTAGATACCTGGGTAACGCTCCTCTTCTGTCTGCCCCTGAGATAAGGTGCATCTCAGGATGAACAAAAAACGTGCTCTATTGAAGCGGATTTGAGAGTCTTTTGTCAATCATGGCGGGGCAGAATATGCAAAATAATTGCAAATTTTTTGTCTTTCCCGGACGGAGGAATCGCAGGGGGCAAAAACAGCGCCGTCACAAGAGACGCAACTTGCGATCAGACCTGATATAGTCAGTACGTACCTTACACCAACAGGCCTTACCATCAGGGAGAAATAATAATGACAATTGGTAGTTTTTATCCGCCACAGCGTACACTCATGGGACCGGGTCCATCAGATATTTATCCGCAGGTGTTACAGGCCCTGAGTCGTCCGACCATCGGTCACCTGGATCCGCTGTTCATCGGGATGATGGATGAGCTGAAACAGCTGCTGCAATATGCTTTCCAGACAACTAACCCTTTCACGATTGCGGTCTCTGCGCCGGGCAGTGCCGGGATGGAGGCTTGCTTTGTGAACCTGGTTGAGCCGGGCGACAAAGTTATTGTCTGCCGCAACGGTGTGTTTGGTGACCGGATGCGTGAAAACGTGGAACGCTGCGGCGGTGTTGCGGTGATGGTGGACAACGACTGGGGTGAACCGGTGAATCCGCAGTCAGTGGCTGAAGCCCTTGAGGCACACCCGGATGCGAAGATTGTCGCGTTTGTCCACGCTGAAACGTCGACCGGTGCGCTGACTGATGCCGAGGCAATCGCGAAGCTGGCACGTCAGCACGATTGTCTGACTATCGTGGATGCGGTGACCTCGCTGGGTGGCGTACCGCTGCTGGTGGATGAATGGCAACTGGATGCGGTGTACTCCGGCAGCCAGAAATGCCTGTCTTGTGTTCCTGGTCTGTCGCCTCTGACGTTCTCTCCGCGTGCGGTGGAGAAAATTCAGAGCCGTCAAAGCAAAGTACAAAGCTGGTTTCTCGATCAAAGCCTGGTTCTGGGCTACTGGAGCGGCGAAGGTAAACGCAGTTACCACCATACAGCACCGGTGAACAGCCTGTATGCCCTGCATGAAGCGTTGGTGCTGCTGAAAAATGAAGGGTTGGAAAATGCCTGGCAGCGTCACCGCGACGTCCATTTGGAATTGCGTGAAGGGTTGGAACAACTGGGTATCGAGTTTGTGGTTGATGAGGCATACCGCTTACCACAATTGAATGCGGTGCATATTCCTGCCGGGGTTGATGATGCGCAGGTACGTAAAACCCTGCTGGAGCGTTATAACCTGGAAATTGGTGCCGGGCTGGGCGCGCTGGCGGGTAAAGCCTGGCGGATTGGCCTGATGGGCTACGCTGCACGCAGCGAGAACGTTGCGCTGTGTCTGAAAGCGCTGGAGTCGACCCTGAAATAAGTGTCGGCCTATTCAGTCAGGCGCCGCCCAAAACAGGCTTGCAGAGAAAAAAACGGCTACCTTCCGGTAGCCGTTTTTTTATGGCTGTGTCCTATGGAGCGGATGCTTGCTCCGGGGGGCACCTAGTCAGTGACTACGGGGGGAGCCGTCAGAACGACCGCACCCGATGTGACAGGTTCTGCTTTTGCGGCTGGCGCAAAAATCTGCCCAGGGAACAGGTAGCAGGCTTCCTGTTGTACCTGCTCGGCCAGTGCGGTTTCACCGAGATGCTGGTACGCAGCAATCAGGTTTTGGTACAGCGTGGGGCGTGGCCAGATCAGGGCTTTTTGGCGAGCCCATGCAATATACGTCTGAATCAGTGCCGGGTTGGCGGTGGCAATCCCAACCTGCAGTTGGGTGACGTGCAGATCCCATTCAAACCGATCCTGCCAGGCCCATGGATTGTTGACCTTCAGCAGGTAGTCAATATTGGCCGGTTGGCGGGTCTCAAACTGGGTCAACTGATGACCAGAGTACAGGGTAGTGGCCATGAAACCTGTGGTGAGTACCGGCAGGATCAGAACCAGTCCCCGAATGGACAGCACATACTCCATCTGACGGCGGTAGTATTTGGCGGTCAGATTGTCCACCCAGTAGATCAGGATAATGAACATCACCCAGTGTGGCAGGGAGTGGTAAAACGGATACTCCAGCTGGGTATGCAGGGTAATCGGCAAGAACAGGCCAACCAGTGCTAACTGGGTGCCAGCCCGGGCTTTGCGGATTTTCAGAAAGACGGCGGCGGCGGCCAGCAACAGTCCCAGCAACGGCAGGATGCCCCCTTCTGCAGCCCAGTAAGCCAGTTCATTATGCGGGTGATCCAGCGAAGGCATACCATAGGGCTTGCTCGGGTCCTGATGGTGCCACTGCGCTGTTTGGGTCACATAACTGGTTTCGAACCGGCCATAGCCATAGCCTGACAGCGGTTTGGCCAGGAACATATTCACGGCCTGAGGAATGTGCATGGCACGCGGGCTGATCAGGCTGAGGCGTTCTTCCTTGGGGGCCCAGCCGGTGTGCTGGTTTACCTGCCAGGAAACACTCAGTCCCATTACCACCATCAGCAGCCACATTCGCCACTGGGCTTTGGCGGCAAACCGGCGCAGGTAAGGAATCATCAGCACCACACCCACGGCGGCTCCCAGCCAGCCGGTGCGGGAACTGAGTACCACCAGGATAGGTAGGGTGACCACCGGCGTCAGTAGTAAGATCAGCTGCAGCCAGGACCATTTCCCCCGATACATAGGCAGCCTTGCCAGCAGATAAGCCGAGAGCACCAAGCCGGTTGCCAGAAAACTGGCCATCACATTGGGTTGCTGAAAAATACCGTACGGGCGGTTTTCTAGCGTGTTGTAGCCGATCGGGTTGCCCGGCTCCAGCCACAAAAACTGTACCCAGCCAAAGCCCGCTTCGAGCCAAACGCCCAGCAAAATCAGCCACAGCAGACGCTGCCGCTGTTTATGGGAAAACGCAAACTGCTGCAGGCCGACAAAAAACAAAAAGCCGGCCCATATGCCAATCAGACGAGGCAGGGCAGTAGCGCTATTGGCCTGCGGAAACAGCACCGGAATAGTCAGCAGCAGACAGCAGACGAACAGCACCAGGGTCAGGCGGGAATAGCGCCATACCCGCTGGCGACAGATTTCCAGCAGGCCGAAGGCGATAGCAAAGCTGAACGGGATCCAGCTCATCGCATTGAATGGCAAGTTCAGGCCAGCACCGCCCGGGTTGTGCTGAAAATAATGCATGGCCAACAGGAACAGGAAGCCCAGTGAGGCCAGAAACGGTTTGACCATGGGTTTGCTGATCCCCTGCTCGGCAAGTCGCGTGCCTTTTACATGTAAAACAGTCATGGCTGTTCCGTCTGTCACAGGGTGAAAGAAATAAAACCGGGCATCATGGGCCCGGTTGTCCTATCTGAATGTTGGAAGCGGCCAGCTTCAGCTCGCCGCAGTGAGTGCCGGTAACAGCGGCTTCAGGAAGCGGGCGGTATGCGAGCCTTCAACCAGTGCCACCTGCTCCGGTGTCCCGGTTGCAATAATTTCACCGCCGCCACTGCCGCCTTCTGGTCCCAAATCGATGATCCAGTCTGCCGTTTTAATAACATCAAGGTTGTGCTCAATCACCACGATGGTGTTGCCGTGATCTCGCAGGCGGTGCAACACGGTCAACAGCTGCTGAATATCATGGAAATGCAGGCCGGTAGTCGGCTCATCCAGAATATACAGTGTTTTACCTGTATCGCGTTTGGACAGCTCACGTGCCAGTTTGACCCGCTGGGCTTCCCCGCCGGATAAGGTGGTCGCGGCCTGACCGAGACGGATATACGATAACCCGACATCGATCAGCGTCTGTAATTTTCGCGCAATCGCTGGAACTGCATCAAAAAATTCGCGGGCATCCTCGACGGTGAGCTCCAGCACTTCATCGATGGTTTTGCCTTTATAGCGAATTTCCAGGGTTTCGCGGTTATAGCGCTTGCCCTTACAGACATCACACGGCACATACACATCCGGCAGGAAGTGCATTTCCACTTTGATCACCCCGTCGCCCTGGCAGGCTTCACAGCGTCCACCTTTCACGTTAAAGCTGAATCGACCTGGCTTGTAGCCGCGGGAGCGGGATTCCTGCGTACCGGAAAACAGCTCGCGGATCGGAGTGAAGATCCCGGTGTAGGTTGCCGGGTTGGATCGTGGGGTCCGGCCGATCGGGCTCTGATCAATGTCGATCACTTTGTCGAAGTGCTCCAGATCGCGGATCTCACGGTAAGGAGCCGCATCGCCGCCAGCTGCACCGTTGAGCTGGTGGTGGGCGATCTTAAAGAAGGTGTCGTTGATCAGGGTAGACTTGCCGGAGCCGGAGACCCCAGTCACGCAGGTCAGCAGACCGACCGGAATCTCTGCGTCGACCTGCTTGAGGTTGTTACCGCTGGCCCCCAGCAGTTTTACGGTGCGGGCCGGATCCATCTCCACCCGCTGTTCGGGCACGGCGATCATCTTTTTGCCACTCAGGTACTGGCCAGTCAGCGAGTCGGCGTTGCTGAGGATGTCATCCAGTTTCCCTTCGGCAATGATGCTGCCGCCGTGCACCCCTGCACCCGGGCCAATATCTATGATGTGATCGGCAGTACGGATGGCATCTTCGTCATGCTCGACCACGATCACGGTATTGCCGAGATCCCTGAGATGAGTCAGGGTTTTGAGGAGTCGCTCGTTGTCGCGCTGGTGGAGACCGATAGACGGTTCATCAAGGACATACATGACACCGACCAGACCGGCACCAATCTGGCTGGCCAGGCGGATTCGCTGAGCTTCCCCGCCCGACAGGGTGTCGGCACTGCGGGACAGGTTGAGGTAGTTCAGTCCGACGTTGACCAAAAAGTGCAGGCGATCTTTGATTTCTTTCAGGACTTTTTCGGCAATTTTCGCTTTCTGGCCGGTCAGGCTCAGCTCGTCGAAAAATGTCAGCGCGCCGTTGATGCTCATCTCACTGATCTGAGGCAGTGTAGTGTTGGCGATGAACACATTGCGGGCTTCCAGGCGCAGGCGTGAGCCGCCACAGCTGCTGCACGGCTTAGTGGAGACAAATTTAGCCAGTTCTTCCCGGACGGAGTTGGATTCGGTCTCGCGGTAGCGGCGCTCCATGTTGTTGAGGATACCCTCAAACGGGTGGCGGCGAACCGTGATATCTCCGCGATCATTGATGTATTTGAATTCGATTTCCGTGCGCCCGGAGCCGTTCAGAATGACGTCCTGCACTTTTTTCGGCAGCTCACCAAACGCTGCTTCCACATCAAACCCGTAATGATCCGCCAGCGATTTCAGCATCTGGAAATAATAAAAATTGCGCTTGTCCCAGCCGCGAATCGCACCGCCAGCCAGGCTCAGCTCATCGTTCTGGACGACCCGGCCCGGATCAAAAAACTGCTGTACGCCCAAGCCGTCACAGGTGCCGCAGGCACCGGCCGGGTTGTTGAAGGAGAACAGGCGGGGCTCCAGCTCCTGCATGCTGTAACCACAGTGCGGGCAGGCAAAATTGGCAGAGAATACGATTTCCTCATGTTCACTGTCGGTCATCGGGCTGACCACGACGGTGCCACCGGACAGCTCCAGTGCGGTCTCAAAGGATTCTGCCAGTCGCTGCTGCAGATCGTCACGCACCTTGAAGCGATCCACCACCACTTCAATGGTGTGTTTTTTGTGTAACTCCAGGGTCGGAGGATCGGACAGATCGCATACCTCGCCGTCGATCCGTGCCCGGATGTAGCCCTGAGCAGCCAGGTTGGCGAGGGTTTTAACGTGCTCCCCCTTGCGCTCTTTGACTATCGGGGCCAGTAGCATCATCTTGCTGCCTTCCGGCAGTTCCAGCACTTTATCGACCATCTGGCTGATGGTTTGCGCGGCCAGTTCGACGTTGTGGGTTGGACAGCGCGGCTCACCGACGCGAGCATAAAGAAGGCGCAGATAATCGTACACTTCCGTGATGGTGCCGACAGTAGAACGCGGGTTATGGGAGGTCGATTTTTGTTCAATCGAAATCGCCGGCGACAACCCCTCAATGTGGTCGACATCCGGCTTTTCCATCAGTGACAGGAACTGGCGGGCGTAAGCCGAGAGGGATTCGACATAGCGGCGCTGTCCTTCGGCATACAGGGTATCAAAGGCCAGAGAGGATTTCCCAGAACCCGACAGGCCGGTAATAACAATCAGCTGATCCCGTGGCAGCGTAAGGGAAATGTTCTTCAGGTTATGGGTCCGGGCACCCCTGACTTCAATTTTGTCCATAATGATGCGCTTAGTGACTGACGTAGTTGTCCGGCATTATTGCATAGCCGCCGGGGGCTTAAAAGAGAAGGCTGTATAAAGATACAGTGAAGTGTATGCAAATCCACCGTTCGTCTGGTATGCTTAGCAGCTAGAATTTGCGGCGCAATACCCAGCTTCAGCCCTGTTCGCAATGGGGGGAAGCATGATAGACTGCGCGATTAAGTATAAACTTTCAATAACGGTGCTTGTGGTAAAAGCAGGCCCGATAATGAGATCGGAGTGAACTATGGCCAGTCGTGGCGTAAACAAGGTTATCCTGGTTGGTAACTTGGGTAATGATCCGGAAATCCGTTACATGCCGAGTGGTGGTGCAGTTGCAAATATTACCGTTGCCACCTCTGAGACTTGGCGTGACAAAAACACCGGCGAGCAGCGTGAAAAAACAGAATGGCACCGTGTAGTGCTGTTCGGTAAGCTGGCGGAAGTGGCGGGTGAATACCTGCGCAAAGGTTCGCAAGTTTACATTGAAGGTCAGCTGCAAACGCGTAAATGGCAAGACCAGAGCGGCCAGGATCGCTTCTCGACTGAAATCGTCGTGCAGGGTTACAACGGCATTATGCAAATGCTGGGTGGCCGTCAGGGTGGTCAGGGTGGCCAGGGTATGGGCGCTCCTATGGGTGGTCAGCAGCAAGGTGGTTGGGGACAGCCGCAGCAGCCAGCTGCCGCACCGCAACAGCAGAGCTACGCGCCTCAGCAACAGTCTGCCCCACAACAGCAGCCTGCGTCTCAGCCTCAGTACAATGAGCCGCCAATGGATTTCGATGACGATATCCCGTTCTGACGGGGTTTTTTGTTATCTGGACAAGAGAAATTCTGAGGTTCTAGGTTCTAGGTTCTAGGTTCTAGGTTCTAGGTTCTAGGTTCTAGGTTCTAGGTTCTAGGTTCTAGGTTCTAGGTTCTAGGTTCTAGGTTCTAGGTGCTGATTTTGGCTTCTGGCTCACCGATTTTTGGCTGACGATTCACTCAAAGAAACTAAAGTAGCCATACGCTACCACCAGAGCGGGAACCGATGAGTAGAGAGTCGCCACCAAAGCGGCTTTGGGTGCCAGTGCAATGGCAGGGAATAAAGCATCCCCGTCATTGCTGATGGCGTTCCCAAGCTGTGCTGAGAGCGGAATGGAGCCGGACAGATACAGACTGGTGACCAGAATCTGTGGGCCACAGCCGGGCAGCAGGCCGATGGCTACGCCCATCAGTGGCAACAGCAGGGCCCAGTTAGCGAAGATCTCTGACAGATTGATACCGGTCCAGTAGATAGTGAGCTCAAACAGCAGGAAAGCGCCGATGACCCAGCTGGTGACAAAGTTGGTGTCCTGTGCCACACGCTGAAAAAGGTTGGCGGTTCGCGCTTTGGGATCCTCAGAAACGGCGGACTCATAGTCGGTGATATCGCGGCTGGTGGCCCACAGCAGCATGGCGCAAAGTGCGGCTGCGGCTCCCGCGATATTGGTGGTGTTGGCTGGCAGGCTGAACAGCTGATCCGGGTCGATCTGCAGCGATCCCAGGATAGCAATGGCGCTGGCTGGCAGTAGCAACCACTGCCAGAACCGGCCTTGCAGGCGGCTGACCGGTTCGCTGATTGGGGCAATGTGGCGTGAGTGGCCATCAGCCGTTGACTGTGTATCACGAACCGGACGCATAAATGCGGTGCCGTGCAGGCGATCGACAATCATGCCGGAAATCAGACCCACCACAAAACCCACGGCGATGACAGCCAGCGCAGTAGACGGCTCTGCCGCCAGTAACAGGAAGGCGGCATCGCCCATGGTTGCAGTCAGCACCGCCACGACCGCCCCAAAACTGAGTTTGCCCCTGACAAACTGGGTGATCACCACAATGGCGCCACCACAGCCCGGTAAGGCCCCCATCGCGGAGGCAAACAGCACCTGAAAGCGGGCGCTCTGGGCCAGCATCAGACTCAGTTGGTTATTGTCTTTGTTCAACCTGGCGGCAATGGCGTGGTACAGCGCCAATGTAGCCGCGACATACGCTGCTACCTGCCAGAATGCATCTGCCATGACCCCGACCGTGATTGCTCGGGTGGTGGGCGACGCGGTAAGTAATGCGATCAGAATCACCGGAAGGATCAGGCGTTTGTTGGCCAGTCGCCATGAATGCTGCTGAATGTGCCGACTGAGTGTCTGCTGAAAAGATGTCATTGCCGCCTCCGGAGCCTGTTTGTGATTCCTTATCATTTAAACGCAATTGATAATTATTATCAATTGGTTTTTGTGGTTATTGTGTCGAATAACGGGTCGCCCTGTTGGTGAGTAGGGCTCTATCACAAATTGTAGGGGCTGGTGGGCGAACAGGCCGATTATTCCTGGTCTCTGAGCCTGTTTTTCCGGTGTCTGAGTCTCAGTGATCACGACCGGCTCAGACCCGGACGGCATGGCTTCAGTCAATCTATTGATTTACCCATGTATCCATTTATTCATAACCGGTTATCTGTCACTGGATGACTGGCATTACTGCATCATGCGAACTGGTACCGGGCTAATTAGCCGGATTGGCTTTGGCCTTGATGAAGTCAATAAACAGCTTTGTTTTGACATGGTTATAGTCGAGTTTGGGGTAATAGGCATACGCGGAGCTGACCGGCTGCTTCAGCTGTGGTAGTACCGGCACCAGCAGGCCCTTACTCAGTTCACGGCGAACCGTATTTTCACCAATCAGAATGATCCCCATCCCGGCGACTGCTGCGGCAACCAGGGCTTCCGGATTCTGGGTGGTGAAATTGCCCGTCAGCCGCAGACGCAGGTTGTTCTCGAATACATGCTCCTGTTCATGGCCGTGCGTGCCAAACAGCAGGCAGTTATGCTCTGCCAGTTGTTCAGGAACCTCGATGGCCGGACGACCTTCCAGATAGCTCGGGGCGGCATAAAAGCCGGGCTGGAAATCAAACAGTCGGGTTGCGATATAGCTGGAAGAATTAAAGTCCGTCAGTGCCTTACTGATAAAAACATCCAGATTGAGGTCCGGCAGCTGGCCCGGGGTCACGGTATGCAGCTCCACCTGAATTTTTGGGTAGGCCTCAATGAACTCAGCCAGGTAGTGCACCAGCAGGCGGCTACCGGTTGCCAGCGGCGCCCCGATGCGTAGCACTCCGCTGACTTCACCATAGGTTGAGGTGGTTTCTGCCAGCAACTGGTGCCAGTCATCCAGCAGGCGGGCGCTGCGTTGATAAAACAGCTTTCCGGCGTCGGTCATGGTCAGGCTGCGGGTGGTGCGCTTGAGCAGCTGCACGCCCAGCTGTTTTTCCAGCCAGGACAGGCGTTTCGACAGTGCAGAGCTGGAGGTGTTGAGCTTGTTCGCGGCCTGTGCCAGAGAACCCTGGTTAACGACCATGACAAAGCTGTTGGTGCAGGTGATCCAATCCATGTTTTGACGTACCTATTTTGACGTAGCTATGTTGACATTGCTATCTGACGGCGAGCGGCCGGGTGGTTGCGGGAACGGAATGGGGAACGATTTGCCTATTCTGTGCGGGCAACTATAGTCTGTGCGGCAACTATAGCATGCGTAAGCACAACCTGAACGCGGCTTCCGGTGCCAGAAGTGAACGCCGCATGCATTTCGCGTCAATCAACCGGATAAGGTATTAATAAATTGTTAATTTGTCGACCGTGGCACTGACAAATTGACCATGATAATGGTACTTTGCACGCCAGATCCTGCTTGATGCTGACCGGAACCAATGTCGAGCAACCACTTCTACAACTTACTGATATTTATCTGCCTATGAGAAAAGCGTCAGGAATGAGACTGACCAACCGGTTGGTTGCTTTTGTTACCGTCATTGTGATCTGTGCGATGTTCGTCATTTTTATCGGCGGCGCCGTCAGTTTCCGTAAACTGGGCCAGGACTACCTCACCCACTACCTTGATGGGGTGGTGGAAGTGATTGATCAGGAAATGGCTGATCCTCAGGGAGCGCAGTCCCTGTCGCGCTGGCTGCCTAAATTGCTCAAAGCCAGCAATGTAATGGAACTGGAAGTCAGCAGCGAAGCCGGGGTGATCTACAGTTTTAAAGGGCTGCAGACCTTAAACGATCCCTCCATTCTGTATCGGAGCCGGTATGAGCTGCAGCATAACCCAGGCTACTTCGTGGACATGAAGTCGATCCCGCCGTACACCGAATTTACCTATTCTATCGGGGCGATGTCGTCCATCAGTCTGGCCATCGCAATCATTATCGTCGGGCTGATATGGGGCATGGACTGGCTGCGTCGCCAGCTGCTCGGCTCTGAATTACTGGAACACCGAGGCCGGATGATTCTGGCCGGACGGGTCGAAGAGAACGAAATTGGCGATGAGCGGGAGTGGCCGGCCACGGCCAGTCTGGCCCTGGATAAGATGATAGCCGAGCTGAAAGATGCCCGGCAGGAGCGCAGCCGGTTTGATACTTTTATCCGTACCCATACTTTCCTGGATCAGCTGACGGGCGCGGCCAACCGGGTGATGTTCGACAGCCGTTTGCAGTCCATGTTGCAGGATCAGGAAACCCACGGTGCCGTGATTTTGGTGCGGATTGCAGACTGGGAAGAGCTGCTGGCGGAGAAAGGCAAAGAAGAAGCGGATGAACTGATTCAGGACGTCGGCGGCATCTTGTCGAATTTGGTGCAGCGCTATCCCGATACCGTACTGGCGCGCTATTTCGATGCCGAATTTGCGATTTTGCTGGGACAACAGTCGGTGAAAGAGGTTAAACAGTTCGCCAATACCATGATGAACGCCCTCGACCGGCTCAGCCCGCCCACACCACTGGACAAGGAAAATTGGTGCCACATCGGTGTGACTTCCTGGGTCAGCGGGGAGCGGCGAGGCCGTATCATGGACGAAGCCGACATGGCGCTGCGCAGTGCCCAGCTGCAGGGCACGAACGGCTGGTTTGCCTTTAAAAAGGATCAGCAGGTGGAAGACGCCCGCGGCAGTGTGCGCTGGCGGACTCTGCTTGACAGTATTTTCAGCAGCGGCGGTCCACTGCTGTACCAGCAACCGGTGATCATGGCTGATGGCACGACGCTGCACCGTGAGCTGTTGTCCCGGATCCGGGATGAAAACGGCATGCTGATCAAGGCCTCGCGTTTCCTCAGCGCGGTGGAGCAGGTGGGATTCAATGCCCGCATGGATCAGCAGGTGATCAGCAAGACGTTAAATATGTTGCGTAATGAACCGGTAGAAGATGCACTGTCGGTTAATGTGAGTGTGGAGGCGCTGCTCGACAAGGCTTTCGTCAAATGGCTGCGGGACGAGCTGCTGCAGACGCCGCGGACGGTACTGAACCGGCTGTCGTTTGAGATCCCGGAAAGTGGCCTGGTTAAGCATCTGGATGCAATTCGTCCGGTGGCCCGAATTTTGGTCGGCCTGGGCTGTAAGCTGGTGGTCGATCAGGCCGGACGCACGATTGTCAGTACCCATTACATCAAGGATATCAAGGTCGATATCATCAAGTTGCACCGTGGGCTGGTGCGGGAGATTGACTTGCGGCAGGAGAACCAGCTGTTTGTCCGCAGTATGCTCGGTGTTTGTGCCGACTCGGCGGTGCAGGTGGTTGCGGTCGGGGTTGAAAATCAGAATGAATGGCAGGTATTAAAGCAGTTGGGCGTCAAAGGCGGCCAGGGACGTTATTTTGCCGCAGAGTTGTCACTGGAAAAGCCGGAAAGTCCGCGTAAACAAAAATAGACAAAAGACTTAATAAAAGTGTTTCTATTAATTAAAAAACACTATTAAATCAATATAATTTATTTATAATGGTCAAATAATTGACGCAGGTAAGGCAAATTTATGCAAGTCGCAAAATTTGCCGTTTTTTTTGGGGCCGTTTATTACGGCCATAGACATTGAATATGTTAGTTACCCAATTTTTTAAAAAGAAAAGCCAGCGCCAGACAGCCTGCATTGCGCTGTTTTCTGACACGCTAGCCCTCGCTTACCAATTCGAAAATCAATGGCATACCGATGAGCACCCTGTCGCTGACAGCCATCAGTGGGGCGATGCCATCAAGGCGCTGATCAGTCGCAACCCACTTAAGGGAGCGGCCCTGCGTCTGGTACTCGGACACGGCTACTACCAGAGCATGATGATCGAAAAGCCGGAGTTGCCGCAGGAGGAATACCCGACCGCGCTGCCTTTCCTGGTCAAAGAATTGGTCAATGAATCTCCGCAGGAGCTGGTGGCGGATGGATTTCTGGCACCGCTGAAGCAGCGTTTGCAGGTGTTTGTCGCTAATCGGCGTTTACTTGAAAAACTGGCGGCGGCCTGCCGCGATGCCGGTTGTGACCTGACTGTGGTATCCGCGGAAGACGTGGTCTGGGGTCAGTTGACGGCGGCGACGCAGAGCCAGGTGATTCTGCATCGTCGCAGCCAGGGGAATTTACAGTTAACGGCGTTCAAAGAGCAGGTGTTGTGTTTTCAGCGCCAGCTGCGTGGTTTCGCTGCCCCTTTACTGGTCGGGCAGGCGGATGATTTGTCCTCCGGCTTGCAACTGGACGGCCTGGCGTTGGAGTTACAGCGCTCGCTGGATTTTCTGAGTGCGCAGCTGCGTGAAACCCCCGTGACTCAGATGCTGGTGTCCTGTGATGATGATGACGATAGTCGATTGGCGCAGGCGCTGGGTGAACGTTTGAGTGTGCCGGTAGTGGCATTGACACCGGCACAACCCGCTCTGCTTAGTAACGCACTGCGGGTCGCTCAGGCCGGTGCCGCTTACGGAACCGGGGCGATCAACCTTTACAACGAGACCCTCAAACCCAAAACTGAATTGCTTACCCTGCCGAATATTGCGGCCAGCTGGTTGGCAATTGCCATTCTGCTGGGGGCTTTCAGCGGTTGGTGCAGCTGGCAGAATCACCAGCAGCAACTGGCCCTGCAGGCGGAACAACGTCAGCTGGATGAAAAGCGCCAGCAACTGGATCGGGCGAAAGCCGCGTTGGCACGGCATCTGCCGAGCGTCCTGAAAGTGGAATCCGCAGACGGACTGGAGCAGCACCTGGCAGCCAAGCAAGCGACGCTGGCAGCGATTGCCCAGCATGATGACAGCCTGAAGGTAGGCTACGCCGGTATGCTCCAGCAACTGTCGGATGCCGCCAGCGGGGATATTTCCCTGCAGCGGATCAGTGTTGCTGGCCGTCGCTTGGATCTGGAGGGTCTGGCTCGTTCACCGGACTCCGTGCCGAGCTGGCTGCAGGCTTTCAAAACCTATCCGGCGCTGTCTGACCGTCGCTTCGAGCTGATGTCGTTGGGCCGCACCGAAGACAACATTGTGACGTTCAAACTGCTGGCAGAGCGGAGCCAGCCCGGCGCCGTGGCACCATCCGTGAAGCAGGGGAATCAATCATGAATCGCTGGTACACGTTGTGCGATAAATTTGCGGTGCTGACCGAGCGTGAGAAATGGCTGATCGCGATTTCCGGCTGGGTGGCCTTGAGCTTTGCCGGTTATTTGCTGGTGGTTGAGCCGGTTCTGATGAAACAGGAATCACTGCAGCGGCAGCGAGCATCAATCAGTAATGTACTGACCGCCAGTATGGACCAGATTCAGGTGATTGAGCGCAAGCTCCGGACCGATCCGGACCAGGAAATTGATGAGGAAATTGCGCGCCTGACCCGTGAAAACCGGGCGCTGGACGATGAGCTGGGCGAGCGTGTGGCGAGCCTGGTCAGCCCGGTGCAGATGTCGGCGCTGATGGAGCAGGTTCTGCAGCGCACCAAGCAGCTTAAGCTGGTGGCGCTGACCTCGCAGCCGCCGGTTCAACTGATCAGCGGTAACGATCAGGGGTACTACATTCATCCGGTGAGCCTGACCCTGCGTGGACGTTACTTCGATGTGGTGGCGTATCTGCAGCAGCTGGAGGCGTTGCCGGTGAAATATTACTGGCGCAGCCTGAATTATCAGGTCGATACCTATCCATGGGCGGACATTCAGTTGGACGTTTATACCCTGGGCGAGAGTAAGGACTTTATTGGTGGCTAAATCTCTATTTATTGCTCTGGGTCTGATGGTTCTGGCCGGTGCGGCCAACGCCACTCAGGATCCGACCGCTCCGCTGGGGTGGCAGGCACCGGCGGCCAAACCGTCTGTATCGCAGAGCCGGTTACCGAGCCTGGAAGGCATCTTCTGTGACAAAGCCAGCCAGGATTGCACTGTGGTTCTGAGCGGCAAAATGGTCAGCCAGGGTGGCAGTGTTAATGGTTATCAGGTCGCGGCTATTTACGATGATGCGGTTATCGTAAAACGCGGCGGTCGGCAGTGGCGGCTGGAAATGTTTGCCGACAACATCAAGTCAGATTTTTAAATAAGTGGTTAAGATGCGTGGATTAGTTGTAGCAGCGGTCATTGCCTCCCTGGTCGGATGCTCGACCAACATGGGGCACCGTGACCCGGTTGAGGTTAAAGGGGCGTTAAACGAGGCGGCCAATCAGGCTAACAGCCGACCGTTGATGGATTTGCCGGCGTCGGTGAATGCGGATCTGATGCCAAGCCTGGACGGCAGTGATTATGTCAGTCCGGTGGCGGTGGAGAAGCGATTCCGGGTCAGTGCCCGCAATGTCGATGCCAAAGCCTTTTTTGGCAGTCTGGTTAAAGGGACGCCGTTTAACATGGTGATCCACCCTAACGTGCAGGGCCGTATTTCGCTGACGCTGCAGGATGTCACGCTGGATGAAGTGCTGGAAGTGGTCTCTGACATTTATGGATACAGCACGACCCGCAAGGGCAATATCATTCAGATTTTGCCGGCGACCCTGCGCACTGAAGTGATGCCGGTCGATTACCTGCAGCTGAAACGCCGTGGGATCTCGCTGACTTCTCTGACAACCGGCTCGATTTCGGATACCGGCAGCGATAGCTCCCGGAATAACCGCTCAAGCAGCAATCGTAATAACAATAACGATTCCGAGCAGAACAACAGCAGCTCCAGTTCCAGTAAAGCGACCGGCGGGACACAGATTGAAACCCTGTCGGAAAGTGATTTCTGGCAGCAGCTGGAGCGTGCCGTGCAGGCGATGATCGGCAGTGGCCAGGGACGCAGCATTGTGGTGTCACCGCAGGCCAGCCTGATTTCGGTGCGTGCGTACCCGAATGAGTTGCGTGAAGTGAAGGAGTTCCTCGGGGTGTCGCAGCAGCGCCTGAAGCGTCAGGTGGTGCTGGAAGCCAAAATCATGGAAGTGACCCTGAGTGACGGTTATCAGCAGGGTATCAACTGGAGCAACATCACCAAGAGTATCGGCGGGACCGACATTACGTTTGGCACCGGTCAGGTGGTCAGAGATCTGGCGGGCAACATTGTGCCTCAGCTGCTGCCGGGCGGAAATGAAATCTCTAACCTGCTGAACGGTCAGACTAACGTGACGATCTCAGACGGTAACTTTGATGCGGTACTGAGCTTCCTTGATACTCAGGGCGATCTGAATGTGCTGTCCAGCCCTCGGGTAACGGCGGCTAACAACCAGAAAGCCGTGATTAAAGTCGGCGGTGATCAGTACTTTGTTACCGATATCTCCGGCGGCGAAGTAAACAGCGATGGCGGTACGGCATCGCCGGATATCGAACTGACCCCATTCTTCTCGGGTATTTCCCTGGACGTGACGCCGCAGATTGATGATGAGGGCGGCGTGCTGTTGCACGTGCATCCGACCGTGGTGGATGTAAGTACCGAGATCAAAGACATCGCCCTGGGCGATACATTCGGCACCTACAGATTGCCATTGGCAAAGAGCTCGGTACGTGAGTCAGATTCTGTCATCCACGCCCGCTCCGGCGATGTGGTCGTGATCGGCGGCCTGATGAAATCATCGGTGCACGATCAGGTTAGCAAAGTGCCGTTACTGGGAGATATCCCGATGCTGGGCCATCTGTTCCGTAACGTGAATCAGCTACAGACTAAAACCGAGCTGGTGATTTTGCTTAAACCAACCGTGGTGGGTGAGCAGACGTGGCAGAAGGAAATTGAGCGTTCGCGTGCCCTGGTTAACGAGTGGTTTCCTGAAGAGGGATAATCATGTACCAGTCCCATTTTGGTCTCACGTCAGCGCCGTTTGCGCTGACTCCCAATACCCGGCTTTTTCATGCTTTGCCTCCGCACCTGGAGGCAATTGAAACGACTCTGGCGGCGCTGGCGATGGGAGAAGGTATCATCCAGATCTCCGGTGAGGTCGGGACGGGAAAAACGCTGGTGTGTCGGATGCTGATTAACCAGCTGCCGACGCAGTTTGAGCTGGCCTATCTGCCGACACCGGCTCGAAGCGGCAAAGAGCTGCGAATCGCACTGGCCCGGGAGCTGGCGCTCGAGACCGATGGTGACGAGGCATTGCTGGCTGATGGTCTGCAGCAGGCGCTGCTGGCCCGAAAAGCGGCCGGGAAAACCGTGGTAGTGCTGATAGACGAGGCGCAGGCCCTGCCGGACGATGCGCTGGAAGTGGTCCGCTTGCTGGGTAACCTGGAGACCGAGCAGGAAAAGCTGCTGCACATCATTCTGCTGGGGCAGCCTGAGCTGGATACCCGGTTGGCGCAGCACCACCTGCGTCAGTTCCGCCAGCGAATCACGTTCCGCAGTTGTCTGCGGCCGCTGGATCTGTCTGAAACCGCAGCCTATATCATCCACCGTCTTGCCGCTTCAGGCTGTGAGACGGAACTTTTTCATCTGGCCGAGATAAAAGCGATCTGGTCTGCCAGTCGGGGGATTCCGCGGCTGATTAACCAGTTGTGTCATAAGTCTTTACTCGCAGCCTGTAGTGAACAACGCCAGCACATTGATCGTCAGGACGTGCTGCTGGCAATCCGAGATACTTTGGGCGCGCGCCAGCCTCGCTGGACGTTTCCGGTATTGTGGGGATGGCAATAACACCCATGAGTGAACTGAATAAAAAATTAAGTGCGTTGCACCAGCAACAGGCGCAACAGACATCCGCTGCGGCAACGCTGCAACCTGCCGCTGTGACTCCGTTGCCGCAGCCGAAACCTTGGCGCTGGGGCGTGGTCGGTGTTTGCTGCCTGCTGGCAGCCGGTGGTGTTGGTTGGTGGCTGGGAAGCGGTCAGGTACAAACTGTTACCGATAAAACAGCCACGGGCATCGCTGCCACCGACGCAACGGTTGATGATACGGTTGCCACGGCTACTGAAACGACAGCGAAAACAGCGGCAGTTAAAGCCCCGGAAGCTAAAGTCCCAGAAACTAAAGCCCCGGCGGGCAAAGTAACGGTAACAGCGACCGAGGACGAGGCCATCGAGGAAATAGCCGTCGGGGAAACCGCTGGCGGAAAAATAGCTGCACAGAAAATGGCGGCGAAAGATAGCGCCATAGCAAAAACCACGAGCAAGAGCACTGCTCAGGCCGAGGATTCGGCGACCGTGGCGCAAGTCATGAACTCCCGTGTTGCCGCTGGCCGTTCGGCGGTGACGCCTGAGCCGGAAGTCCAGACAAAGCCGACCCCACAGATGGCCGTGCGCCAAGCACCGGTGTCTCGACAGGTGAACGACGAGCCTGTGACGGTGGCCAGTGCGTATGATGACGAAGACGTTGACGCGTTTGAGTCTTATGACGACATGCAGGACACGGACGAACAACCAGCCGAGTTGGAGATTGAAACCGTTGAGCTGGATGCTGGTCAACTGGCACAGGTGGAATACAACCGTGCCCAGAAGGCCATGAAAGAAGGGAATACCCGCAAAGCCATCGGCTATTACGAAGCGGCCCTGAAATACCAGCCGGAATGGGTGTCGGCCCGTCAGAAACTGGCGGCGCTGTACTATGGCCGAGGCGATGCGCGCCATGCCCTCAACACGCTGCAAAAGGGGCTGGAATTCAACCATACCCAGCCGGACCTGCGTCTGACGCTGGCCAAGCTGCTAATGAATGAGTCGCAACCCCAGGCCGCACTGAATGTGCTGTCTGCGATGCCGGAAAAAGATCACAGTGGTTATCTGGCCATGCGCGGGGCGCTGGCCCAGCAGTTACAGAACAATGCGATGGCGAAAAGCAGTTACCAGCGCTTGAGCCAGACAGAGCCGTATGACGGACGCTGGTGGCTGGGACTGGCCATTGCGCTTGAGCGCAGTCATGACGCCGAGCAAGCACGTGAGGCCTATCAGCAGGCATTGCTGATGGGGCGGATCTCCGCGACCTCGCAACAGTTTATTCAGCAGCGCTTAACCGTGCTGAGCCAAGCAGAGGGTTAACCATGCCGATCAGACTTCGAAAACGCCTGGGTGACCTGCTGGTCGAAGAAGGCATTGTGGATCAGAGCCAGCTTGAGCAGGCACTGGATCAGCAGCAAGCGACCGGCCGCAAGCTGGGCGCCACCCTGATCAGCATGGGGTTCCTGACCGAGCAGCAGATGCTGCAATTCCTGTCCCGTCAGCTGGATATCCCGCTGGTGGATCTCAACCGGGTGACGGTCGAGATGGAATCCGTCACTTTGCTGTCAGAAGTGCATGCCCGTCGGCTGCGGGCACTGGTTATTGGCCGCCGGGACGACACGGTTCGGGTGGCGATGAGTGACCCGGCAGATCTGGCAGCACAGGAAGCGGTCTACAACCAGCTGGCGCAATATCGGGTGGAGCTGGTGATTGCGCCGGAGCGCCAGCTGATTGCGGCGTTCGACCGTTACTACCGCCGGACTCAGGAAATTGTTTCTTTTGCTGAGCAGCTGAAAGCCGAGCATCAGCAGGAATCGGATTTCCGGTTCGGGTTTGATGATGCCGATAACGATGAAGTCACGGTCGTCAAACTGATCAATTCCCTGTTTGAAGACGCGATTCAGGTCGGCGCATCCGATATTCACATTGAGCCGGACAGCGATGTGCTGCGTATCCGTCAACGTATCGACGGGGTGCTGCATGAAACTCTGTTGAACGAAACCAGCGTGGCTTCGGCACTGGTGCTGCGCCTGAAACTGATGAGCGGGCTGGACATTTCCGAGAAACGCTTGCCTCAGGATGGCCGTTTTAATGTGAAAGTGCGTGGCAACTCCGTCGATGTGCGGGTCTCGACCATGCCGGTCCAGCATGGTGAATCGGTGGTGATGCGTTTGCTCAACCAGTCGGCGGGTATTCTGAGTCTAGATCAAATCGGGATGCCGGAGGCGATCCTGCATCGCTTCCGCCGTCAGCTGAAGCGCCCGTACGGCATGATTCTGGTTACCGGGCCAACAGGCTCAGGGAAAACCACCACGCTGTACGGCGCGCTGAGTGAACTCAATAAGCCGGGCAAGAAGCTGATCACGGCGGAAGACCCGGTGGAATACCGCCTGCCGCGGGTCAATCAGGTGCAGGTGAACACCAAGATTGGCCTGACGTTCTCGTCGATTCTGCGGACGTTCCTGCGCCAGGACCCGGATATTATTCTTGTGGGTGAGATGCGTGATCAGGAAACGGTGGAAATTGGTTTGCGTTCGGCCCTGACCGGTCACCTAGTCTTGTCGACCCTGCACACCAACGACGCGATTGACAGTGCGCTGCGCATGATGGACATGGACGCGCCGGGCTATCTGGTTGCCAGTGCTGTGCGCGCCGTGCTCGCACAGCGTCTGGTTCGCCGGGTGTGTCAGGATTGCGCTGAAAGTGTGATGCCGGATGCGGCTAAACAGCAATGGCTGATGGCTCGATTCCCGCAGCATGCCGGGGTGCCGTTCCGTCAGGGGCGGGGCTGTCAGAGCTGTAACTTTACCGGCTACAAAGGCCGGGTTGGCGTCTTCGAACTGCTGGAAATGAATACGGACATGATGGATGCCCTGCGTGCCGGAGATGCGGTGCTGTTTGCCCAGATCGCCCGTCAGACACCGGGATACCAGCCTCTGATTGAATCTGCGATGGCGCTGGCTCAGGACGGGGTCACCAGCCTGGAGGAAGTGCTGATGCTGGGTGAAGGTGATGACCACGACGGTTTTGTACTGTAACCGGCACTGGTGCTGTGAATAAAAGGATCCGGGTATGCCTGTATTTAACTACCGCGGTCGTGGCGCTCAGGGCGAACTACGGCGCGGACATATTGAAGCGGCCAGTCAGGATGCGGCGGCCGATCTGCTGCTGAGACAGGGAATCATCCCGCTGGAACTCCGTCAGTCGAATGCCCGTAGCAACGGGCTGGATCTGAACCAGTTGTTTAAGAGCACCATCCCGCTGGAAATGCTGGTGATCTTTTGTCGTCAACTGTACAGCCTGACGAAAGCCGGGGTGCCATTGCTGCGATCCATGAAAGGATTGGGACAGAGTGCGACGCATCCCTTGATGAAAAGCACACTGGAATCCGTTGTGGCGGAAATGACCAATGGTAAGCCGCTGTCGGTGGCGATGAAGCAGCATCCACGGGTCTTCAATACCTTGTTTGTCTCGATGATTCAGGTCGGGGAAAACACCGGTCGGCTGGATGACACCTTGCTGCAGCTGGCGCATTACTACGAGCAGGAAATGGAAACCCGTCGCCGTATTAAATCCGCGATGCGTTATCCGATGTTTGTCATGAGTGCCATTATGCTGGCGATGGTGATCCTGAATATCAAAGTGATCCCGCAGTTTGCGTCTATGTTCAGCCGGTTTGGCGTGGAGTTGCCGTTGCCGACCCGCATCCTGATTGCCAGCTCGAACTTTTTTGTCGGTTACTGGCCGTTGATGCTTGGGGGATTGGTGGTGGCTTGGATGGGGGTGCGCCTGTGGCGGCAAACACCGGCGGGCAGTGAAAAGTGGGATCTGTGGCGTCTGAAAGTGCCTATTGTGGGCGATATCGTTAATCGCGCCCAGTTGTCCCGTTTTTCCCGTACTTTCTCATTAATGATTCGGGCGGGGGTGCCGCTTAATCAGGCGATTCAGATGTCCGCGGAAGCGCTGGGCAACCGCTACCTGGAAACCCGGCTGATTGACATGAAAATGGGGATTGAATCCGGTAACAGTATTGCGGCCACAGCCAGCCAGTCAGGGGTCTTTACCCCACTTGTCCTACAGATGATTGCGGTAGGGGAAGAAACTGGTCAGGTTGACGAACTGCTGTTTGAAGCGTCGGAATTTTATGATCGCGAAGTGGACTACGACCTGAAAACTTTAACGGCGCGTATTGAGCCTATCTTGTTGTTAATTGTGGCAGCCATGGTGCTGTTGCTGGCACTCGGCATCTTCCTGCCGATGTGGAGTCTGCTCGATGTGGCCAGAGGTGTATAAGTGGCTTCAGCAGCGGCGGCTCTATGTCTTTTTGTGGGGGAGTTTGTTGCTGCTGACGGTCACCATATTAATGGTGCAGGGTGAACATTTTGTTGATCGGGCGGAAGAGATCCAAGTCAAAGTTTTGACTCAAACTATGGTGAAAAGTGCGGCCTCCATTCGTCAAAAATGGGAGCTTGAAAACCGACCTGAATACAGTTCAATTAACGGAATAAATTACGGCTTTACTCAATATGGCTGGCCTATTATTCGTTCTGAAAAGGGAATTGATTGCTCCCAAACGTGGAATTTGCTGTCTTCGAGAAATTCTGAATTGGAATATTTAAATTTCGAACGTAAAAGTACTGTTACATCATATTCTTATGACTCGTGTTTTTATCAAATTAGCCATGGAAAATGGGTGGCATTATTTTATGAAAATGAGACAATACGAATTAACGGTTTTTTGACGCATTACGAAAAGTGATGACGTTGATTTGACAAAAAATAATAAAAGGTAAATCCCAAGATGAAAAAGCAAACCGGATTTTCCCTGGTGGAATTAGTCATCGTAATTATCGTTGTCGGTTTGTTGGCTGTTGCTGCATTACCACGTTTTCTTAACGTGACCGACGAAGCGAAGAAAGCGTCCATTGAAGGGGTTGCCGGTGGTTATGCCACCGCCGTGCTGTCAGTACGTGCACAATGGGAAGCGTATGGTCGACCAAAAAGCGATAACCGTAACATGGTTAACTATGACGGTACTGACATTTACCTGACTCAGGCCGAAGATGCGAACAACCCGAGTGTGGGATACCCGATTGCCCTGACAAATAAAGCGGTTGCCGCTTTGTCAGCAACCGACTGCGTCGCTTTGATGGATAACCTGTTACAGAATCCACCGAAAGTGACCAGTGACAGCAGCGAAGCGCAGGGCGGTAAATACCTGTTCTTTGCATCACTGACTCAGGAAAATAACCAGAATGCTTGCCGCTATTATCAACTGGCCTCTGCCAGCAGTAACGGCGGTGGTAACTCAGATGTGACCTCCGGTCACTACTTCACTTACCAGCCTGCCAAAGGTCTGGTGCAGACTGTAATACGCTAAGCGTATAGAAACATAAAAATTAGGAGAAACTTATGAAACGTCAAGGCGGTTTTACGCTGATTGAGCTGGTTGTGGTTATCGTGATTCTGGGTATCCTGGCCGTTACTGCAGCCCCTCGTTTTCTGAACCTGCAAGGTGATGCTCGTCACTCTGCGCTAACCGGTCTGGAAGGTGCAATGAAAGGCGCTGCGGGCATTGTTTACGGCAAAGCGGCCATTCAAGGCCTGGAGTCAGAAGCTGGTACAGCGAACAAGTCAGTAACAGCGTCAGGTACAACTGTTGAAATCGCATTCGGCTACCCGAAAGCGACAGATAAAGGTATTGTTGCTGCGCTGACTGGTTTTGAAGATAACGGTGACTGGGTTATCGTGAAAGACAGCGCTAAAGATAACTCCATTCTGCTGACTTTCTCTGAGTACAAAGATCAAAATCAGAAAGATTTAGACGATAACAACCGTAAATGTTACATCCAATACACAGAAGCGAAAAATAACAATAGCGAGCCGACAATCACGCTATTAACTGACGCTTGTAAATAATATTTTATATAGAGCTCTTCGGAGCTCTATTTACTCAGGGCATTCTCGAATATATGTCCTGAGTAAATAGCCTGTCCTTCCCAGTTACATTTTCAGGGTGCACTTATGCCCGCCAGTCAACGTGGCTTTACCTTAATTGAACTTATTGTGGTGATTCTGCTGGTCGGCATCCTTGGTGCCACAGCGGCTTCTCGCCTCTTTGGTCGCAGCCATTTTGATGCCTTTGTCGCCCGCGATCAGGCCATGACCATTACCCGTCAAATCCAGTTAAGTGCGATGCAGGCGCAAGACTCGGAAATCCAGCGTATCCGTTATCCGCTGCGCATCATTGCAGGGAGCAGTGAGAAAGATTCTTGTCTGGGGCGAATGGTGGACACCGTCTGTCCTACAGCGTCCAGCCTCAACAGTGACGTACTGTTAGGAACAACCAGCCAGACCCGATTCACGGTAACGAGCCCGCATCCGGCCCCTTCAGTTTTGTATTTTGACCTGCTGGGCCGTCCTGTCGACAGTCTGGGGCGTATTGTCTGCGAGCTGGGGTGCGAAATTTCGCTGACGGCCAGGGATAACACTCAACTGAGTTTTTGTATTAATCGTGAAGGATTTATCGGCAAGGGAAGCCTGAGCGAAGGAGCTTGTCAATGATCCCGTATCAACGCGCCAAAGGCTTTTCGCTGATTGAGGGGATCATTGCCATTGTGGTAATGGGAATCGCCATGGTCACGTTAACCAGCTTCCTGTTTCCTCAGGTGGAACGGTCTGCGATTCCGCAATATCAGGCCCGGGCCGCAGCTATTGGCCATGCCATGCTTAATGAAATTCTGGCCCGGAAATTTGACAGTCGCTCAGATCCGAATGGTGACAGCCTGATTCGGTGCGGGGAAAAATTGCCGGTCATAGACACATTTATCGAATGTACGGCGCCGGAGCTGCTGGGGGCTGAAAGTGGTGAAACAGACCCCAAGGGTAGCCTGAATACCGCCCTTGCTGATGATGTGGATGACTTTAAAGGATGTTGGGGCACGAGATCTCAATGCAAAGGAAAAGTCTGGCGTGGTTCGCTCAGCCAATTCGTGCCTGGTGATGAATATGCCAATATCTGGGCTGAAGTCGATGTTTTTTATGATGAAGGCTTTGTCGGAACGCCGCATGAGCAGGTAACTGCTCACAAGCGAATCACTGTCTCCATCAAGACAACACGCTATGGGGAATATGTTTTCATTGCCTACAGGAGTAACTACTGATGCGGGCAATGAAAGGGTTTACGCTCATTGAGTTACTGATAGCACTGGTGATACTGGCCATCATTTCACTGGGGATAGGCAGTTTTCTGCGCTTTGGCGCTGATGGTTATGTCAGTACGGTTGAGCGTGAACGGTTACAGTCCGAGGCTCGATTTGTCACGGAACGCCTGAGCCGTGAAATCCGTCATGCCGCTCCCAACAGTGTCGCGGTCAAGGATGGTTGCCTGTCGTTTTTCCCTATTTACCTGAGTAGCTTTTATCTGCAGCAACCTACCGCATCAAGCCATTCGATTGGGTTCATACCGCGGCAGCAGGACGTTTCAATGTGGACAGCAGAAGCGGGTGGCCAGCCAGCGATTAAAAATCTGGGGGTGGCCGTGGGCTTGATGAATCCCGCTCAGTATCAGGACGTTTTATTACCGCGAGCTGAGCGGGCAATGATAGCCAATGGCCTGGGAACGCTAACCTATAAGCATTCACTGACGACGCAGTCTCCGGGAAAGCGCCTTTATCTGGTTGGAAAACAAGTGGCGTTTTGTTTTGATGGTGTGTCGCTGACGCGTCAGGTGCAGGGAAGCGATACCTACGTAATCAGTAAAAAGCTGACTCAATTTGCAGCGGTATCAGAAGGCGCGGCGCTAAACAGTAATGGGTTGGTGCATTTAGAAATGACGTTTACCGATCCGCGCAGTGGCGAAAGGGCGCATTACAATCACAGCGTACAGGTGATCAATGTTCAGTAATTCCCCTCGACAGAAACAACATGGCAGCGCACTTATTGTGTCGCTGTTTGTGATTGTTGTGATGTCTTTATTGGCCGCCGCCATGATTCGAGTTGACTGGGCCAATCAAGATATCACCACCAAAGAAGTGTTGGGTACCCGCGCTTGGTTCACTGCGCACTCCGCCAATGAAGTAACGTTGAGCGAGCTGTTCCCGTTAAATCAACCGCCTAATACGGCAGCGTGTACAAATACCCATTTTGCACCGGCAAATAATTTTCATTGCAGCGCAGACGTGGCCTGCACGCTGCACGCAGTATCTGGTGCCGAAGGCACAATCAACACCTTTTATCTTGTCAGTACCGCCACGTGTGGCAGTGGCGAAAACCAAGTAAGCCGTACTCAGGAAGCCTGGGCGAAGGAAATACAGTAATGTTCAGACATATTTTCGTTGTTTTGTTTCTGCTTGCAGGCTTTTTTAGTGTATCGGTACAGGCATCACCACAGTTTGAATTCGGTAAACTGGATTTCCAAGACTGTTTAACTCAATCTTGTACCATCAAGTTTAAAACGGATTTTAAAACGGTTCCTTATATCTTTGTCATGCCGACGATTGGCATGAACGATTGGCAAAGCGCACCTTCATCGGTTCGAATCATGAGCCGAACCCAAACAGAAGCTTCATTCAAACAGTTTATTGCGCCATACAGAGCGGTTCATAACTCCTCGAATGGTCACTACCGTTCAATTAAGCCCACCAAAATGACTGGCTTCCATTATCTGGCGATTGAAAAAGGGGTCATTGATCTGGGTACTGCCGGTAAAATTGTCGCAGGTGAGGTCAATACTACCGGTTTTTATTGGCAGGGCGTGAAGTGGAATGACATCAATAAAGACAATAATGACTATGGCGTACCAGCGATAAATTACTCCGACTTTGGCTTCAATAGCCGGTTTGATAATCAGCCGGGAATTTTGACGCAAATCCAGTCTACCAATAACACTTATCAACAGTCACTTTTGCCTTTTTACCATGAGGGGGAGCCGATTTGGCTGACGTCATTGGGGTGGCATTTAGAAACGTCAGGAAATCGCCAAAAAATCAAAATAGCGATGGATACCTCAGAGGTACATACCAATAAGCAGACGGCAAAACCACCTTTGGCTTTTCGTCCTCAGGTGCCTGAGACGATTGCCTTTGTGGCTGCTGAAGGGAGCGGTTTTGTTAACGGTAAAAAGTTTTGGATGGGGAGCATCGAAACGAAAAATACGCATAAAGATCCCGAGAATGGCTATAAAGACCTCACTAATACGCCTCAGGATAATGTGCAAAAACCGACTACGATTGCATGTAAATACAATAGTCTGGACTTCGTTGAAGACTTCCCGTCAGCACCCGTCGTACTGATCGGGAAAAACTCCCGCAAAGGGCCCAATGGAGGCTGGATTCGCCGATGTCAGCTAACTAAAGATAAAGTAACGGTTCAAATTGAAGAAGATTTGGATCGCGACTCTGAAAGAAAACATGCTTCGGAGTTAACTGGCGTTTTCATTTTTGAAGGCAGTAAGCAAGCCCCTTACTGTGATTTGTTCCCAGGACCGGCACAAACCTGGCGTCACAAGCAATCTCTGAAATATATAGCACCTGCGCGAGGGGTTTATATTGCAAACAATGCGCAAATTCTGGGGGCCAGAAAGGTTAACAATGAGCGTGTTCTTGGCTTTGAAAGCATTTCAGGCCAAGGTGTTGCGTCAGGGTGTGATGGGAGTGAGTGTACGTTAAATGACGGTTTGATCGTCTCTGCGACTGAATTAGGTACATTCCCGGCGCTACCCAATGCTTTGTATCCGGTTGATGGCAATATGACGTTTACTCAAGCCGAACACGGAGTGTTGGGCGCGGTATCCGTGAATAAGCATGCGACGCTGTATTTAAACTCTGGCACATACTGGTTTGATAGCTTGGATGTCAGGGGCGACATACGTATTAGAAAAGGGCAGAAAGTTATTATTCATACCAAAGCAATGGCTGTGAATAATAACAGTGTGGTCATGATGGATGATGATTCATCGCTGGATAATTTACTTATTTATGTCCATGACAAACCTTTCAGTACTTCTTGGTCTAGAATTCATCGCCGTGTTGATTTCAACAATAATGCTGTATTTCGAGGGTTAATCTATAGCGAAATAGAGACTGCGTTGAGCAACAACGTACATGTCTATGGGGCTATTACGACTCTCAGCCTGGACATGCATAACAACTCGATCATTCATGGTGAAAGTGCCTGTTTTTCTTCTGTTGAAGACTACCAGATTTCCGTGACACCAGACGTTGATTTCTCCCTGACCTGTGATGCACAAGAAGTGACATTTACTGTGACTAATGACGGCAGTGTGGCAGAAAACTTCGATGGTCAGGTACGGATCTCCACCAGTTTAACCAAGCAAGGGTTGGCTGCCTGGCATGAAAATGCCGGCGGAACAGGCGCGGGCTCTGATGCCTCATTAAGCTACACAACGACTCCCAAAAATGGTCAGGTGACACTCTGGCTGAAGAGTGACTATGTCGGCACTATCAATGTGCAAGGTGAAATTGTTAATGACGATGCCGAACCCGCGACAGCTGCTTACACCTTTGTGCCGTTCAAGTTTGATATTGAAAATGCCAATGTCAATGTGGTCGCCGGAAGGCCGAAACCGATAGTCATCACGGCCCACTCGTGTAAAAGCAGTATCCGGTCAGATGTGGCTAAAGGTTATCAAGGTAAGCGAACACTTACCCTTAATACCCGTTACCTGGCTCCTGAAAATGGTCAACAGCCCGCAATTCAGCTTTCCTCGTGCTCGACCAGTGCGTGTGATGATGCAGAAGATTGGAAAGGTGACCGAATTGATTTGCGCTTCAGCGAAGGAGTGGCTCATGCCAAGCTGAAATATGAAGAAGCAGGCAAAACCGAGCTGACAATAGCGGATGAAAACTGCACCGTTGAAAAAGGCTGTGAACTCCTTCCGGCTACTTTCAAGGCTGCTAAATCTGACTTAGGTGACTGGAAGCGCCTTGAGGGCAAACGAGAGATCTGGGCTCGGCCCTATACGTTTGCGTTGTGTAAGGTTGCCGGACAGCGAAGCATCGAAGAGGCCAGCGGTACTTCGGCGCAAGGTGCGGCATTTACTGCTGCCGGCCGCGAGTTTCAAACGCAGATCAGACCGGTAATCTGGATGGCGAGTGATGGTTTTGCAACGGTAAACAGCAGCATGAATGCCCTCACAGATGTTGATAGTAGCGCTATGTGTCAGCGTCAGGAAACTCGCAACTTCTATCACCCTGATGCTCCTAAGACATTGGTACGACTGACTCACCAATTAGCAACACCGGCTGCAGGGGAGCAGGGAGTGTTGAGCGGTATGACAGAGCTCGCCCATACTCAGTTAAGTGATCCCGTTTCACTAAGCTGGAGTGAAGTCGGAAGTATTCGATTATATGCCGATACCGCGGGGAATTACCTTGATATGGATGTCAACGCAGGGTACCGCGAGGTTGGCCGTTTCTACCCAGCGTATGTTGAAATCCAAAATGGCAACAGCTACGCCTATCCATCAGGACAACGTGGTTTTGCCTATCTGGGGCAGGAATTTGATGCCCGTTTTTCGGTACTGCCCAAATCACAAGATGGCTCGCTTGTGCAGAATTACGCCAAGTTTAGTGAAAGCCTGCAGGTGAGACTTGGGCTGGATGCCATTGATAAGAAAGGCATCAGTTTTGGTGATCGCCGTAAACCGCTTAGTACCTGGCGTGACTGGAGCAATACGACAACTGAGATGCCATGGAAGCTGGAACGTGCCGGTTTTAACTCGGCTCCCCTAACCACGATACCGGAAGCGCCTTGGCATGAAAGCAACAGTCATTGGGGGCTTTATATTGCGGAAGGGGTTGATCCTACCGGGCTGAAAGCGCAAAACGGGGCAACGGCTTTGCCTGTAAATGGCAGTGCGCTGACTGAGGAAATTGTCCCGTTTGCCAATACGCCTGAGCTGCGCTATGGCCGGATGACCTTAGAGGACGCGGCGGGGAGAAATGACTCGCCGATTGCGATTCCGCTGAGGGTGGAATATTGGGATGGCGCGCGTTTTATCACTAACAAAGACGACAGTGTGTCTTGGTTTGACGGCCAATATTACTGCCGCCAAGTGGTGACGCAGTCTGATACTTCCGTAATCAGTACAAGTGACACTCAGGGAGAAGGTCACGTTAAGGATGGAGAGACCCGCTCCGGTGACTTTATTGCACGGCCGACGCCGGGGGTTAACTATCGGGAGCAGGTACGTTTTTGGCAAAAATTGATCGCAGATAAGCCGTCTCAAGCTGTGTCCGACGATGGCGATATTCACTGTGAGAATGGGTTTAGCGGAAGCAATGAGCAACCCTGGCTGACCTATGACTGGCGCGGCTTGGGCGATGAAAACCCGTCAGCTTTGGTGACGTTCGGGGTGTATCGCGGGAACGATCGCGTCATCTACCGGGGCGAGAAAGGTATTAATACAATGCTCAATTAAATAAAATGCGGTTCTGAAGCAGGTTTGACAATCCTTGCCTTGTCTCGATCCGTGCCCCCTGATACATTTAGCGCAATTTAACGAATTTGTGAGCTTGCAGGATTAGCCGGAGACTATGTTTAAAAAACTTCGTGGCATGTTTTCTAATGACCTGTCCATTGACTTGGGTACCGCCAATACCCTGATTTATGTTAAAGGCCAGGGCATCGTTCTTGATGAACCATCAGTGGTTGCGATCCGTCAGGATCGTGCCGGAGCAACTAAAAGTGTGGCCGCTGTCGGTCATGAAGCCAAGCAGATGCTGGGCAGGACTCCGGGAAATATCGCGGCAATCCGTCCAATGAAAGACGGGGTTATCGCAGATTTCTACGTCACTGAGAAAATGCTGCAGCATTTCATCAAGCAGGTTCACGACAACAGTCTGTTACGTCCAAGCCCACGAGTTCTTGTTGCTGTTCCTTGCGGTTCTACTCAGGTGGAGCGTCGTGCTATCCGTGAATCGGCGCAAGGTGCCGGTGCTCGTGAAGTGTACCTGATTGACGAGCCAATGGCGGCGGCAATCGGTGCGGGTATGCCTGTATCTGAAGCAACCGGTTCGATGGTGATCGATATCGGTGGCGGTACTACAGAAGTGGCCGTTATCTCGCTGAACGGTGTGGTTTACTCATCGTCTGTCCGCATCGGTGGTGACCGTTTCGATGAAGCCATTATCAATTATGTGCGCCGTAACTACGGTAGCCTGATTGGTGAAGCAACGGCTGAGCGTATCAAACACGAAATCGGCTCGGCGTACCCGGGTGATGAAGTGCGTGAAATTGAAGTGCGCGGTCGTAACCTAGCTGAAGGTGTACCTCGCAGCTTTACGCTGAACTCGAATGAAATTCTGGAAGCCCTGCAAGAGCCTCTTACAGGTATCGTTTCTGCGGTGATGGTTGCCCTTGAGCAATGTCCGCCGGAACTGGCTTCAGACATTTCTGAGCGCGGTATGGTACTGACTGGTGGTGGTGCGCTGCTGCGTGACCTGGACCGTCTGCTGACTGAAGAAACCGGTATTCCTGTTGTGGTTGCCGATGAGCCGTTAACATGTGTTGCCCGTGGGGGCGGTAAGGCTCTTGAAATGATCGACATGCACGGTGGCGATCTCTTCAGCGAAGATTAATGCCCGTTCGGGCATGTCAACAAACAGGTTATAGCGTTACATGAAACCTATCTTTGGCAGGGGGCCTTCCCTGCAACTGCGCCTGTTTCTTGCCATTTTACTGTCGGTTGGCTTAATGCTGGCCGACAGTCGTCTTGATGCTTTTGCCAATGTCCGCTATTTGCTTAACTCTGCGATTGCACCGCTGCAATACGCGGCCAATCTGCCCAGAGAGCTGTTGGGTGGGCTGTCAGGCCAACTGAGCTCTCATCAGCGTTTGCTGGCAGAAAACAAAGCGTTACAGCGGGATCTGCTGGTTCAGCAAAGTGATGTACTGCTGCTCGAGCAACTGAAGCAAGAAAACCAGCGTTTGCGGGAGTTGCTTGGCTCGCCATTTGTTCGTGATGAAAAGAAGCTGATTGCCGAAGTGATGGCGGTTGACTCGGATCCTTACAGTCATCAGGTGATGATTGATAAAGGCCGGGTGGACGGCGTATATGAAGGCCAGCCGGTGATCAACGAAAAAGGGATCGTCGGTCAGGTTGCATACGTAGGTGCCCATAACAGCCGGGTGCTGCTGCTGATTGACCCCACTCACGCCATTCCGGTTCAGGTGGTGCGCAACGACATTCGGGTTATTGCCTCCGGCAGTGGCCAAATCGATCAAATCCAGTTGGAACATGTGCCGAGCAGCACCGACATCGAGGTCGGGGATCTGCTGGTCAGCTCCGGGCTGGGCGGTCGCTATCCGGAAGGGTATCCGGTTGGCCGTGTCACGGAATTCTCATTCGACAACAAACGGCCGTTTGCGCAGATCAAAGCCCGCCCGACGGTGCAGTTTGATCGCCTGCGTTACTTACTGCTGGTCTGGCCGACGCCGCGCGAAACCTTGACTGAAGGAGAATTCGACATTGGTAAACAGTAGAGCCAATGGCCGGCTGTGGATATGGCTGTCTTTTATCGTTGCCCTGATCTTGCAGGCTGCACCGTGGCCGGGGGAGCTGGAGCCGTTTCGTCCGTCCTGGGTGATCCTGATTACCTTTTACTGGGTACTGGCGTTGCCGCACCGGGTCAATGTCGGCACTGCACTGGTGCTGGGTTTGCTATGGGATCTGATGCTGGGCTCCACGCTCGGGGTTCGTGGCCTGATGATGGCCGTGCTGTGCTATATCGTGGCGCTGAATTTTCAGGTTCTGCGTAACCTGTCGCTCTGGCAACAGGCGATGGTGGTGGCGCTGCTGACACTGGGCGGGAAACTGGTGGAATTCTGGGCCGAATATCTGGTCTCTGTAGTGGCGTTTGAACCGGATCGGCTCTGGTCTGTGTTGCTGAACTTCCTGCTGTGGCCATGGCTGTTCTTATTGCTGCGACGCATGCGTCGTAAGCTCTCAATTCGTTGATTTAGTTTCCCATTACGATCTGTTCAGTGCTAGTGTGTAACCATATCCATCGAGCCTGCCTGAACAGATCGCATTGATTTATCTGACTAAACCATAGACCGAAACGAAAGACCGAAAAATCAAAAAAGATTGCTAACATGTCGACACCGCAACTGTATTTAGCTTCCGGCTCACCTCGCCGTCAGGAACTTCTCACTCAACTGGGCTACCGCTTTGAGCGTGTGATTGTTGATGTGGAAGAGCAGCACCAATCCGGGGAATCACCCGCTGAGTATGTCTGCCGTTTGTCGCTGGACAAGGCGATGGCTGGCGTTGCAGAAGCCGCCCAACCTTTGCCGGTACTGGGGGCGGATACGATTGTGGTGGTGGATGACACCATTCTGGAAAAGCCGCGTGATGTTGACGACGCAAAGCGGATGCTGGCACTGTTGTCAGGCCGCAAGCATCAGGTCATGACTGCGGTGACACTGGCAACCGCGATGCGTCAGCAAACCCGTCTGGTGGTGACGGACGTCTGGTTCAAGCCATTGTCGGAGCAGGAAATAGAGGCCTATTGGGCCAGCGGTGAGCCACAGGATAAAGCAGGAAGTTATGGCATTCAGGGAATTGGCGGCAAATTTGTCGAACGCATCGATGGCAGTTATTACGCTGTGGTGGGGTTACCCTTGATGGAAACCGACATCATGGTTCAAGAGTTTTTAAGCTTAGCATTGTAGAGGCAACCATGAGCACAGAGCTGCTGATTAACGTCACGCCCAGCGAAACCCGCGTGGCAATGATTGAGGCGGGCGTCCTGCAGGAAGTCCATATCGAGCGTGAATCCAAGCGCGGAATTGTCGGTAATATTTATAAAGGCCGAGTCAGCCGGGTTCTGCCCGGGATGCAGGCGGCTTTTGTGGATATCGGGCTGGATAAAGCCGCGTTCCTGCATGCCTCCGACATTGTGCCGCATACTGAGTGTGTCGCGGAAAACGAAAAGCAGCAGTTTCAGGTGCGTGATATTTCTGAACTGGTCCGTCAGGGCCAGGATCTGGTGGTGCAGGTGGTGAAAGATCCGCTGGGCACCAAAGGCGCCCGCCTGACCACCGATGTCACCTTGCCTTCCCGTTACCTGGTGTTTATGCCGGGGGCCAGCCACGTTGGTGTTTCGCAGCGTATCGAAAGTGAAGATGAGCGCGAGCGCCTGAAGTCGATTGTCAGCGAATATTGTGATGAGCTGGGCGGCTTTATCATCCGTACCGCCGCCGAAGGGGCCACCAATGAAGAGATGGCTCAGGATGCGGCCTTCCTTAAGCATCTGTGGCGTAAAGTGCTGGAACGCCGGGCCAAGTACAAGCCGAAATCCATGCTCTACGGTGAGCTGGGACTGGCTCAGCGTATCCTGCGTGACTTTGTCGGCACGGAGCTGGACTCGATTCTGGTGGATTCCCGCCTTGGCTATGAAAAGCTGAAGGAGTTTACCGACGAGTTCGTGCCTGAGCTGAGCGACAAGCTGGAATACTATGCCGGTGAGCAGCCGATTTTCGATCTGTATGACACTGAAAACGAGATTCAGCGCTCGCTGGACCGCAAGGTAGAGCTGAAATCAGGCGGCTACCTGATTATCGACCAGACCGAAGCCATGACTACCATCGATATCAATACCGGTGCGTTTGTAGGGCGTCGTAATCTGGAAGAGACCATTTTCAATACCAACATTGAAGCGACCAAAGCGATTGCCCGTCAGCTGCGCCTGCGCAACCTGGGCGGAATTATTATCATCGACTTTATCGATATGGCGCTGGAAGACCATCGCCGCCGAGTCCTGGTGGCGTTGGAGCAGGCGTTGTCCTATGACCGGGTGAAAACCAATATCAACGGCTTCACGCAGTTGGGGCTGGTGGAGATGACCCGTAAGCGGACCCGTGAGAGTATCGAGCATGTGCTGTGCGATACCTGCCCGACCTGCGAAGGACGCGGCACGGTGAAAACGGTCGAAAGCGTGTGTTACGAGATCCTGCGTGAAATCACCCGGGTCAACCGTGCCTACGACGCCGATCGCTTTGTGGTGTATGTGTCTCCGGCGGTCGCCGAAGCGCTGGCGGGGGATGAATATCACGCACTGGCTGAGCTGGAAGTGTTCATTGGCAAACAGGTGAAGATCAAGGCGGAACCACTGTATGTCCAAGAGCAATTTGACGTCGTCATGATGTAAACGAGGCGTTTGAGTGATCCCGCTTTCTGTTCGCTTGGCGCGGAGTATCATGTGGCTGGTGCTGGTAATACTGGTGCTGGCCGCTTTTGCTATCAGTGGCCTGCGTTTTGTGCTGCCTCATTTGAATGAGTATCGCGAGCCCATTCGGCAATGGGTGTCAGCCCAGGCCGGCATGCGGATCGAGTTTGACCACGTTGAAGGGCAATGGCGGAGCCTAGCACCGTCGCTGGTGTTGCAGAAGGTTAGTGTTAACTTACCTGATGAGCCCGATTCCGTTGTGAAAATGGGCGACATTTCCCTTCAGCTGGATATGCTGGGCTCGGTCATGGCATTGAGCCCGGTATTCAGTGACATGCGCATTGACCGCATGAGCCTGGATCTGACCGCTCTGGGCAATCTGTCTGCGCCCGCTGCGGGCGACAACAGCAAACTGGCCACCATTTCCCGGCTAGAAGACATTCTCTTCGTGCAGCTGGGGCAGTTTTCACTGCGCAATTCTGACATCACCATCATGTCTCCGGCCGATGAGCGAATGACGCTGGCTATCCAGGAGCTCAAGTGGGTGGCGAACAGCAAAGAGCGCCGTGCCGAAGGCATTGTCAGTGTGCGTGACACCCATTTCAGCCAGATGCAAGTGATGGCTAACCTGTCAGCAGCCCACTCGCTGCGCGATCTGACTGGTCAGGTGTATGTACAGACCCGCAACCTGTCGATGACGCCTTGGCTCAACAAGGTGCTGTTGCAGGAAGGCAAAATTCTCAGCAGTAATTTAAATACCCAGGCCTGGCTGACGCTGCAGGAAGGGCAGCTGAAACAGGCTCGGGTAAAACTGGACGACAGCTACCTGCGCTGGCAAAAAGGTGACACGAAACACCGTTTCCGGGTGCGCAAAGGACTGGTGGATCTGAAACCTTATCCTCAGGCTGATGGCCGGGCTGGCTGGCGCCTTGATACCGACCAATTTGTGTTCCAGACGGATAAGCAGCAATGGCCAGCCTTTGACCTTGCCGCAATCTGGCAGCCTGACGGCTGGCAACTGGCACTGAACCAACTGTCACTCACCCAGCTGCGGCCTTTCCTGGACTTTCTGCCGCCGGATTTTGCCGGTACCGAAGTGCTCACTGCGCTGCAACCCGGTGGTCTGGTGCAAAACCTGCGTATTGCTGCGACAGCCCAGAATTCCCCCCGTTTTTCTTTCTCGCTGACCGATTACACCATGAACCAGTGGGAGTTGCTTCCGGGTGTCCATAACCTTCACGCTGATGTGGCCGGGGATTTGGGCGGCGGAAAAGCCGTGCTGTCACTGCAAGATGATGACCTGCCATACGGGAATGTCTTTCAGGCACCGTTGAACATCGGGCAGGGAGAGGTAACCGCCTATTGGCAAGTGGGCAAAGACGGCTGGCGTTTGTGGAGTGACCATCTGAAGGTTTCGAACCCGCATCTTGAAGCCGCGGGTCAATTCCGGTTGGACTTTCCGGCCAATGCGCCGGCTTGGTTGTCATTTTACGGGGAAGCGACGGCTAAGCGGGCTGGCGAAACCTGGCGCTACCTGCCTACGCTGGCACTGGGCGATGCCCTGACCGATTACCTGTCAGCCGCGATCCGGGGTGGGCAGGCAAAAGATGCGCAGCTGCTCTGGTATGGCGAGCTGGCAGATTTCCCGTATGCCGATCATAACGGGGTGTTTCAGGCCAAGGTTCCGCTGCGCAACGGCAAATTCAGTTTTGACACCGCCTGGCCGGAGCTGACAGATCTGACGCTGGATTTACTGTTTGAAAATGACTGGATGTACCTTGATGCCAGCCAGGCCCACACCATGGGAGCGAAAGCCTCCCGGGTCAGCGGCGCGGCAGAGCTGAGTGACAAGGGACACCTGACGCTGGCCATTGATGTGGCGGCTGATGGTGAGCAGGTCCGGGATTATATGCTGGCCACTCCGCTGGTGGATTCCGTGGGGGCGGCGTTGGCCACGGTACAGGTGAGCGGGCCGGTAACGTCGAGTTTTCAGCTCGATATCCCCTTTGATGGCAGTGATGTGCGCGCCTGGGGTAAGGCATCGCTGGCTGACAATCAGGTCATGCTGGATGCGCCGCCTATTCCGCTCGAGCGGGTCAGCGGGGATGTTCAGTTTGACAATGACGTCGTGCAGGGCAAAAACCTGACCGCGACCATGCTGGGCCAACCGGTGACGCTGGGCTTTGACGGCCATAGTGTAGCCAAAGGATATCGGGTTGATGTGAGTTTTGGCGGTGACTGGGACATAGCATCGCTGCGTAAAGCCGTTCCTCATCCGTTGCTCGACCAGGTATCCGGCACCAGCCGCTGGGACGGAAAAGTCGGTGTCGATTTGCATGACACCGGGTTTGATTATCAGGTGGGCCTGACCGCCGGGCTGGGTCGAATCACCAGTACGCTTCCGTACCCGCTTGGTCACCCGTTCTTGAAAAGCCCGTCTCAGAAAAATCCGTCTCAGAAAAATCTGACCCTGAGCGCTCGGGGGAATCAGCAAAGCCTGACCGGGACGCTGAAAATGCAAGACGCCGCTTATCAGGCGCGCATCAAACTGCAACCGCAGAAAGTGAGTATTGCGGCCAGCGAGCTGGTGGTGGGCCGCGCGCCGATGCCACCGCTAAAAAATGGCGAACATGGCGTCACAGTGATGGCCGATCACTTTGATGCTGACCGCTGGATTGCCCTGCTGGATACGGCGTCCACTTCGGGCAGCTCAAAACCGGCTGTGTCAGCCACTGCCGCAACTACTGCGAAAACCACAACTGGGACAACCATTGCTGAGACAACCAATGCTGCTACAAGCCTCGCCACCGGCACGGCCACGGCCCCACCCAGCAATCAGACTGCCAGTGTCGCTACGCCGGTCAATAAGGTGCCTGTAAAGACTGCCACCGCAAGTGCGGCGTCTGACAATGGGATGCCTGAGCTGCCGGTGCCAAATCGAGTAACGGCAGAGATTAAACAGCTTACGCTCGGCACGCTGGACTGGAACCGGGTTAGCCTGACGGCGCTGCGTCAGCAAGCGGCTCAAGCGTTAAGTAAACAGTCGGGTCAATCGCCAGCGAAACCGTCGGCTCGAGGGGCGGCGATGAATGAGTGGCAGGTGACGGTCGACAGCCGAGAGCTGAAAGGGAAGGCCGTGTGGCCGACAGACCAACCAATCCGGCTGGATCTGGATGAATTCCACCTGAATCTGCCGATACTGGCTGAAGATGCTGCTTCGAGCGAAGCGCCTTCGTCCGGAGAGCCACTGACCGCGTCCGCAAGCGCGCCAGCGACAGTGAAGCCCCGGCAACCTTATCAGCCGCAGCCGGTGATTCCGACGGCAACGGCGTTGGATCGCCGTCTGATGGCCAGTATTCCGGAAGTCGACTTGACTCTGCGTGATGGCTGGCTGCAGGGGTACCGTTTGGGCAAAGTGTCCGGCCAGCTGCGCCGCGGAAAAAACATGCTGGAGCTGGTGAATTTCACCATTGATTCCGGTACCACGACCCTGAATCTGGATGGCCACTGGAGCTTGCGGGGAGCCCGCAATGAAACCCAGCTGGCTTTTGATATTGATGGCAAGAACAGTTCGGATCTGATGGGGCGCTTCGGGATCTCCGGCGGTATTCAGGGGGCGGAGTTCAGCACCTATGCCTCGATTCAGTGGCAGGGCGCGCCGTGGTCCATGCACCGGGAGACCCTGAGCGGGGAAGTGAAATCAGAAACCGGGCAAGGGGTGATCAGTGATATCGGCGGTGCCGGTCGGTTACTCGGCCTGTTCAGCTTAGATTCCATCATCCGCAAGATGAAATTGGACTTCTCCGGCATTTTCGATGACGGGCTGGCCTTTAACTATATTCGCGGTACCGGTCGCATCGAAAATGGCCTGTTTACGACGTCAGACATCAGAATGGAAGCGTTGGCCGGGGATATGTTTATTCAAGGAAGTGCTAATCTTGTCAAAGAGACCGTTGATGCCAAAGTGAAGTTTATTCCGGACTTCACCTCAGGCATTCCGGTGCTGACTGCCTTTGCGGTCGCCCCACAGACAGCGCTGTATGTTTTTGCCATATCCACGGCTCTCTCACCGGTTCTGGATGTCTTTACCCAGGTGAACTATGTCGTTCAGGGACCAATTGATGCACCACTGGTGACAGAGAAGTCTCGTTTTACCGGCGAATATAAAGTGCCGGAGGCAGTAAAAAGCCAGGAAAACCAATAATCAGCAATGGAAAAGCGGCAGAGCCGGAAACGTTGGGCTCTGGTGTCAGGAAGGAGAAAATGATGGCAAAGATTGGCGTGGTACAGATGAACTCGGGAGCGGATCCCGAGCAGAACCTCAAACATCTGGAACGCAAACTCAAGGGGCTGCAACTGCAGGGAGCCAAGCTGGTGGTGACACCGGAGAACTGCCTTGTTTTCGGCACACGTGAGGATTATCACCGCCATGCAGAGCCACTCGGGCAAGGCCCGATACAAGAGACGGTCGCGGCGCTGGCCAAGCGACTGGGACTATGGGTACTGATTGGCTCTATGCCGGTTCGCCAGTCGGACGGCGCGATTACCACCACCGCAATTCTGTTTGATGATCAGGGTGAGATTCGCGGCCATTATGACAAGCTGCATATGTTTGATGTGGAAGTCGCGGATTCGCACCACAGCTACCGTGAATCCGCCACGTTTCGTCCCGGTCAGGACGTGAAAGTGATAGCGACCCCGTTTGGTAACATCGGTATGTCGATCTGTTATGATATCCGGTTTCCGCAGCTTTACAGTGCCTTGCGTGAGCAGGGGGCCGACATTATTGTCGTGCCGGCAGCGTTCACCAAGGTGACAGGCAGGGCCCACTGGGAACTGTTGCTGCGTGCCCGGGCGATTGAGACCCAGTGTTGGGTAGTTGCACCGGCGCAATGGGGAGAGCACAATGAGTCACGGGAAACCTGGGGCCATTCCATGGTTGTGGATCCCTGGGGGCAAGTGGTTGCCTGCCAGCCTGAGGGAACCGGGGTCTTGCTGACAGAAATTGATCTGTCCCTGAATCAGACCGTAAGAACAAACATGCCGCTGGCTGAACATGCCAGATTCAGTGTTCAGCCGCGTGACAACTGATCGGTAACGGCCGGTCGGTAACGAAGACAAGAGCAGAGTAAATGACGCTGGAAATTGTAGAAAACACCATGCTGGCCCAGTCCGGGCTAAGCCGTGACGATCTCAACCGCACACTGGGGCTGATTGCCACCCGTGATGTGGATTATGCCGATATTTTTTTCCAGTCATGCTGGCATGAATCCCTGATCCTTGAAGACAGCATTATCAAGGACGGCTCCTTTAACATTGACCGCGGGGTCGGTGTCCGGGCGGTATCGGGTGAGAAAACCGGTTTCGCTTATGCTGACCAGATTGACGAGATTGCGCTGAAGCAGAGCGCTAAGGCAGCCCGTGGCATTACCCGCAATGGCGGCAACGGGAAAGTGCAGGCGTTTTCACCAATGTCAGCCTCCGGCATTTATGCCCCGATTAACCCGCTGGACAGCCTGGATAAACACCAGAAAATTGCCCTGCTGAAAGAAATCGACACTTACATTCGTCACAAAGAGCCACTGGTCAAAGAAGTGTCTGTCAGTATCAACGGCGTGTACGAGCAGGTACTGGTTGCCGCGCTGGACGGTACTTATGCCGCAGATGTTCGTCCGTTGGTACGTCTGTCGATCAGCGTGCTGATTGAAAAAGACGGCAAGCGTGAGCATGGCAGCGCTGGTGGCGGTGGCCGCTTTGGCTATGAGTATTTTCTGACCGAACAGGACGGCAAATCCATTGCGCTGCAATATGCTGATGAAGCCATTCGCCAGGCGCTGATCAACGTGGACGCTGATCCGGCACCGGCTGGCACCATGCCGGTCGTACTGGGTGCGGGCTGGCCGGGCGTGCTGCTGCATGAAGCCGTGGGACATGGCCTGGAAGGTGATTTTAACCGTAAAGGCTCGTCCATGTTCTCCGGTCAGATGGGGCAACAGGTGACCTCCAGCTTGTGTACGATTGTGGATGACGGCACATTGGAAAACCGCCGTGGTTCCCTGAATATTGACGATGAAGGTGTCGCCAGTCAGTACAACGTGCTGGTGGAAAACGGCAAGCTCAAAGGCTACATGCAGGATAAGCTCAACGCCCGCCTGATGGGGGTGGCACCAACCGGTAACGGCCGTCGTGAGTCCTATGCGCATCTGCCGATGCCGCGAATGACGAACACTTACATGCTGCCGGGTGAACACTCGCCGGAAGAAATCATTGCCAGCGTTAAGAAAGGCATTTATGCCCCGAATTTTGGCGGTGGCCAGGTAGACATTACTTCCGGGAAGTTTGTGTTCTCGGCTTCAGAAGCATATCTGATTGAAAACGGTAAAATAACCCGACCTATCAAGGGCGCAACCCTGATTGGCAGCGGCATTGAAGCGATGCAGCAGGTGTCAATGGTGGGGAATGATCTTGAGATTGACCGCGGGGTAGGCGTGTGCGGCAAAGCCGGACAGAGTGTGCCGGTTGGCGTGGGCCAGCCAACCCTGAAACTGGAGTCCATGACTGTCGGCGGTACTCAGTAAAACCGGGTGGCGACAGAAAGAAAAATGCCAGCATGATGCTGGCATTTTTTTGGTTCTTCCCGCTCCGGTCAGGAGGACGGGCAGCGCCTGATCAGTCTTTAAGGTACAGCTCTTTCAGGTACTGGAAAATTTCGCGGTAAGCTTTGGCTGGCTTTTCCTGCTCTTTTTCCTTCTTCGCCTGGCGAACCAGCTGACGCAGACGCTGGCGGTCCGCATTCGGGTGATCGGCCATGATTTCATTGATCATGCTGTCGCCCTGAGCAATCAGATCGTCGCGTCTGTTCTCTAGCTTATGTAGCTGGGCAGTCGACTGCGCGTGCTTGTTACGCAGTTTATCCAGAGCAATTTGGATCGGTTCGATGTCAACCTGACGCATCATTTTACCGATGAACTGCAGCTGACGACGGCGGGCTTCGTTTTTGAAGCGCTGGGCATCTTTCACAGCAGCACGCATGTCATCATCCAACGGGATTTTGGCCAGCGCGTTTGGTTTCAGGTCAACCAGCTCTTCCCCGAGCTTTTGCAGCGCTTCCATGTCGCGTTTCATCTCGGTTTTGCTAACCCAGATGATTTCTTCTTCCTCTTCCCATGGGGCTTTTTGATTTTTACGGCTCATAACAGGCTCATCATCAATTCATTTGGGATTTATTTTACCAGTTTAATCATGATTTGGGGCGCAAATTCGCGCGTGCCAGTGTTATCCTAAGAGTAATACGATTATCACGAATCTTCACTGGCTCTCTTGGTGTGATTTGCCGGACCGCAGTTCTGGGGCGGCAAATTGGTGACGGGAAAGGCGGCGGAGCTTCTCCATAAAATGATGACAGACGTCTGGCGGCGGGCAGTGATGGCCGGGGCAGCCAGTATCGAGACGATAACAATGATGGACGTGAAAGAACAGGTGGCTCAACAGCGCGTTGAGCTGGAAGCCGCTGTTGCCAGGGCCTTGGAGCTGGCTGGCCAGCAGGCTGACGCGGCAGAAGTCGCGATCAATAAGACGACCGGGATCAGTGTCTCGACCCGTTTGTGTGAAGTTGAAAACGTTGAGTTCAACAGCGACGGCGCTCTGGGGATCACAGTGTATCGCGGCCAGCGTAAGGGCAGTGCGTCGACTTCGGATCTGAGTGAAAAAGCGATTGCCCAGACTGTGGCTGCTGCACTGGATATTGCGCGCTATACCTCGGAAGACCCGTATGCAGGTCCGGGGCCGGTCGAGCTGATGGCCAAGAACATTCCTGATTTGGATCTGTTCCACCCGGATGAGCCGGAGCCGGATCATGCCGCGGAAATCGCCGCCCGTGCCGAGCAGGCCGCGCTGGATTTTGATCCTCGCATCAAACAGAGTGATGGGGCCAGTTATGACAGCCATTACGGTATCCGGGTTTACGGGAACAGCCACGGTATGCTGGCAAGCTATGCCTCCAGCCGCCATAGCACCAGCTGCTGCGTGATTGCCCAGGGTAAAAACGGCGATATGGAGCGCGATTACAGCTATACCACATCTCGCCGGGTCAGTGACCTGTGGACACCCGAAAAAGTCGGAGAGCTGGCAGCCAAGCGGACGGTTGAGCGTGTTGACCCGCGTAAGCTGTCGACCCGCGAAGCACCGGTGATGTTTGCTGCCGATGTTGCGACGGGGCTGTTTGGTCATCTGGTGATGGCGATCAGTGGCTCGAACCTGTACCGCAAGTCTTCTTTCCTGCTGGATAAGCTGGACGAGCAGATTTTTCCGGAGTGGCTGTCTATCAGCGAGCGCCCGCATATCCTACGTGGTATGGCGAGTACCCCGTTCGACAGTGAAGGCCTGGCGACGTATGACCGTGAAATCATCGAGCAAGGTATTTTAAAAACGTACCTGATGACCAGCTATGCTGCCCGCAAACTGGGACGTCAGCCAACCGGCCATGCCGGCGGGATCCACAACTGGCTGGTTAACTCGACCGGCGAGAGTTTTGAAGCACTGCTTAAAAAGATGGATCGCGGCCTGCTGGTGACTGAGCTGATGGGTCAGGGAGTGAATGTGGTGACTGGGGACTATTCCCGCGGTGCCGCCGGTTTCTGGGTGGAGAATGGACAAATCCAGTATCCGGTCAGTGAGATCACGATCGCCGGTAACCTTAAAGACATGATGATGAACATGGTGGCGATTGGTACGGATACAGAAACCCGCAGCCAGATCCAGACGGGATCGATTCTGCTGGATACCATAAAGATTGCCGGTGAGTAATCACGTCACTGATGATTGCGTCTGAAAAAAAAGCGAGAGCCTGGCTCTCGCTTTTTTGTGTGTGAGTGTGCCTGTTTTCTTTGGTGAGAGGTAGCGTGAACGTGAAATGGTTACTGCTTTGATTACACCAGAAAAACCGTGGCCAGCCCCAGGAACACGGACAGGCCGACAATATCGGTGATGGTCGTCAGCGCCATCCCGCCCGCCAGTGCCGGGTCGATTTTCATCTTCTTTAGCATGATGGGGATACACACGCCGGCAATCCCGGCAACCAGCAGGTTGGTCATCATCGCACTGGCGATAATGGCGCCGAGTAATAAGTTGCCTTTCCACAGTACGACCACGCCGCCGATGATCAGGGCCCAGAGAATCCCGTTCAGCAGGCCAACCCGGGCTTCTTTACTGAGCAGCCAGCGGGTGTTGGTGTCACCGATGTGCCCTACGGCCAGACCACGGATCACCAGTGCCACGGTCTGATTGCCCGCAACACCGCCCATGGACGGCACGATGGTCATCAAAATCGCAATGGCAGCCATCTGTTCAAGGGTATCTTCAAACATGTTGGAAACAGAGGCGGCAGCCAGCGCTGCGAGAACATTGACACCCAGCCAGATGCTGCGGCGTTTGGCGGATTTAATGACCGGGGCAAAGGTATCTTCGTCATCATCCATACCGGCCATGCTCATCATCGAGTGCTCGGCATCTTCTCGGATGATATCGACCACGTCATCGATGGTAATCCGCCCGACCAGCTGATTGTTACTATCCACAACCGGCGCTGACAGCCAGTTACGGCGCTCAAACAGGTTCGCGACTTCGCCATCGTCCATGTCGACCGGGATCGCTTCGTCGGCATCGTCCATCACATCGTGGATTTCGATATCCGGCTGTGTGGTGATCAGGGTGGCAAGCGACAAGTGACCAATCAGTTTGTCATCCTGGTCAACAACGTACAGGGCGTCGGTAGCTTCCGGCAGCTCACCTTTCATGCGCAGGTAACGCAGTACCACGTCAGCCGTGACATCGCCGCGGATGGTGATGAAGTCGGTACTCATCATGCCGCCGGCGGTTTCTTCCGGATAAGCCAGGGCTTTCTCGACCCGATGACGATCCATCGCGTCCATCTGGGCCAGTACTTTTTGGTATTTGTCATCAGGTAGGCTACGCAGGACGTAGGCGACGTCATCGCTCTCCATGCCCTCTGTCACGGCGGCCAGTTTATCTGGTGCCATCTGGGCGACGATCCCGTCTTTGACGTCCTCAGACAGCTCGTCGAGGATTTCCCCTTGATCTTCCGGGTCGGTCAGTTGCCAGAGGACCTGACGTTCTTTGGGGGGAGAGGCTTCCAGCAGGTGAGCGATGTCTTCCGGCTCCATGTCCTGCAGCAGACGGCGGACATGGACAAACATGCCGTTTTCGAGGGCCTGATTGACTTCCTGAAGAGTTTGGTGCGTGTTGTCTTGTTCTATGACATCGGCCATTACTTGCGATACCTCTAATGACTCAGATGCGAAATACCGTCGCTAGTCGTACGTATGTATTACTGTGAGGTATAACACGATGCAATAAGTTGAATTTTAACGCAATAGACGGGCCGTTGTCTCATCAGATCTGATAAATCAGCACAAGGTCAGCTTTCTTCGTCAAATCCGGACTCAATCAGTTCGCTGACCGCCGTTAATGCCTGCTCGGCATCGGCTCCTTCAGCGCTGACCTGCACTCTTTGTCCCTGAGCCGATTCCAACATCAGTAACCCCATGACACTGTCGGCCGTGGCGTCTTTCTCGCCGTTGCTGATGGTAATTACGGATTCAAAGCTCTGAGCCAGCTCAACCAGTTTGATGGCCGCCCGGGCATGAAGGCCCAGGCGGTTTTTGATAAAGAGTTCCCGTGACAGTAAGCTCATGACTTACTTTCCAGTGTTCGGTGGCGAACCTGCACCTGATGGCCTTCGTAGCGGAAATGCTCGGCCAGTTTCTGCGCCACATAGACTGAGCGGTGCTGACCGCCGGTACAGCCGATGGCCACGGTGAGGTAGCTGCGGTTATTCTTTTCCAGCATTGGCAGCCAGGTTTCAATGAAATTGCGGATCTGGTTGATCAGCTGATTCACTTCGGGATGACTGGCAAGGTATTCCTTGACGCCCTGATCCAGACCGGTCAGTGGTTTCAGCTCCGGAATCCAGTGAGGATTTGGCAGAAAACGAACGTCGAAGACGAAGTCGGCATCAGTCGGCAGGCCGTGCTTGAAGCCAAACGACTCGAACACCATGATGAGCTCGCGGGCATCGCGACCCAGCACCCGGGAGCGTACCGTTTCACTCAGGTCATGAATGGACTTGCTGGTGGTATCTATCACCAGGTCGGCCCGTTCTTTGATGGGGGTCAGCAGAGCGCTTTCTGACTGAATCGCTTGTTCCAGACTCATGTTATCGCGCGAAAGCGGATGCAGGCGGCGGGTCTCGCTGTACCGTTTGACCAGCGCCTTATCGTCCGCATCCAGAAAGATGACATTGATGTCGACATCTTCACTCAGCGAGTCGAGGGTATTGCGGATATCTTCCGGCTCGGCGGGCAGGTTACGGACATCGATACTGACCGCGACATTCTGCTGACGGCCTTCCAGCGTTTCCACAAATTGCGGCAACAGGCTGACCGGCAGGTTATCGACACAGTAGTACCCGAGATCTTCCAGTACCCGAAGGGCGATGGATTTACCTGAGCCCGAACGGCCACTGACGACCATTAGCATCATGGCTGGCATTCCTTAACAGTCTGGGTGAGTGTGATCCTCATTATGAATCACGGGTAAGGATTTGATAAAGCTCTTCGTCGCTTTTTGCGGTACGAAGCTGCTTACAAATCTGCTTGTCGCTCAGTTTTTCTGCAATACAGGAAAGGGTTTTGAGGTGCTCTTTACACTGGGCATCAGGGACCAACAGGGCAAATAGCAAATCGACCGGCTGATTGTCGATGGCATCAAATTGGATGGCGTCCTGGCATTGGATCAGGACAGCGATGGCTTGATCGCTATTGCTGATTCGACCGTGAGGGATGGCGATTCCGTTACCTATCCCGGTACTGCCCATTTTTTCCCGGTTTAGCATACACTCAAAAAGTGGTTGCGGGTTCTGATCCAGATGACGGGCAGCGATTTCACTGATGATTTCCAGAGCGCGTTTCTTGCTGGAGCAAGGGACTGCACTTTTAGTGCAGTCCAGGCTCAATACGTTACTCAGTTGCATGATTCAGTGGCTATTGAGTTTATCTTTGTGTTTGTTTAGTTGACGCACCAGTTTATCAGTTAATGCATCGATAGCGGCATACATATTTTCCGAATCCGCTTTAGCGTGGATTTCCCCCGCGTTAATGTGCAACGTTGCTTCGGCGATTTGCTGAAGCTTTTCGACATTCAAGACCACATGCACATTATTAATTTTATCGAAAAACCGCTCTAGCTTATCGAACTTCGTCTCCACGTAATCACGCATGGCTGGAGTAATTTCAACATGGTGCCCAGTTAGATTAATTTGCATAGACATCTTCCTTCTGTTGTCGCCTGTTAGAGCAGACGTTTTCGCTGATTAGAAGGCGGAATACCCAGTGACTCACGGTATTTGGCGATAGTCCGTCTCGCCACCATGATGCCTTGTTCCGCCAATAATGTCGCTATTTTACTGTCACTCAGCGGCTTGGCCTGGTTTTCGGCCGCGACCAGCTTTTTCACCAGAGCGCGAATTGCAGTGGACGAACATTCGCCACCGTTATCGGTACTGACGTGACTGGAGAAGAAGTATTTCAGTTCGAAAATCCCGCGAGGGGTATGCATGTACTTTTGGGTGGTTACCCGAGAGATTGTCGATTCGTGCATATCAACCGCCAATGCAATGTCATTGAGCACCATTGGCTTCATGGCTTCTTCGCCATATTCAAAGAAGTCCTGCTGGTGTTCCACAATGCAACGAGCGACTTTCAATAACGTTTCGTTCCGGCTTTCGAGGCTTTTGATCAGCCACTTGGCGTCTTGCAAATGGGTACGGATAAACTGGCTGTCTGCCGTATTGCGCGCACTTTTGCTCAGCGCGGCATATTGTTCGTTGACGCGGATGCGCGGGACACTGTCCGGGTTGATGGTCACGATCCATTTGCCGCTGTCTTTGAAGACCGAGACATCCGGCACCACGTATTCGGTTTCGGAGGCCACTACGCGGTTGCCCGGACGCGGGTCTAGCCCGTGGATCAGTTGCATTACCTGCTTGAGTTCGGCTTCCTTCAGCTTGGTGTCGCGCATCAACTGGCGAAAATCGCGGTTGGCCAGCAAATCGATATAGTCGGTCAGCAGCATGCGCGCTTCTTTGAGCCATGGGGTGGCCGGATCGAAGGTTGCCAGCTGCAGCATCAGGCATTCCTGCAGGTTACGGGAGGCCACACCCAGCGGGTCAAATTGCTGGATGCGCTTGAGCACGGCTTCGACCTCGTCCAGCTCGACTTCTTCGTCGCCCAGACTTTCCAGAATTTCTTCGGTAGAGCAGGTCAGGTAGCCTTTCTCGTCAATGGCATCAATGATCGCGGTGGCGATAGTCCGGTCCGTTTCGCTAAATGGCGTCAGCTGAACCTGCCACATCAGGTAGTCCTGCAGGCTTTCGGTGGTTTCGCCCTGGTAAACCGGCATGTCATCATCCATAGCCAGGCCGGTGTTGCCGGTGCTGGCGCTGTAGACATCGTCCCAGGTGGTATCAACCGGCAGATCTTCCGGCATTTCCCGTTGTTCAATGACATCGGAGGTATCATATGCGTCCGCATCGTGCTCGCCCAGCTCATTGTCGCTGTCTGCACTCTCTGAGGCGTCCGTTTTGCTGTTGCCGTCCATGTCCTTTGGCTCCGTGTCGCCATTGAGGGAATCATGTCCGGTCTCATCCAGCTCCAGCAGCGGGTTGGCATCCAGTGCCTCTTGGATTTCCTGCTGGAGATCCAGGGTGGATAACTGCAGCAGGCGAATCGCTTGCTGAAGTTGCGGCGTCATTGCCAATTGTTGGCCGAGTTTTAGCTGGAGCGAGGTTTTCATAGATTCATATGTACCTTGTTGTTATCGTTGGTGTTCGCTTTAAGGCGCCGGGTGAGAAACGTCCTCTTTCACCGTGGCGCTCGCGTCTGGTACGTCCTTACTTCTAACTATAGACGGAACTGGTCGCCCAGATAGACCCGTTTCACATGTTCATCGTTGAGTACTTGTGTCGGGGTGCCATGGGCAATCAAACGCCCCTGACTAACGATATAAGCCTGCTCACACACATCCAGGGTTTCCCGGACATTATGGTCGGTGATCAGTACCCCAAGCCCGCGATCCCGCAGGTGTTCAATAATCTTTTTGATGTCGATCACTGAAATCGGATCGACCCCGGCAAACGGTTCATCCAGCAGGATGAACTTCGGGTTGGCCGCCAGTGCCCGGGCGATTTCGACCCGGCGGCGTTCCCCCCCGGACAGGGCCATGCCAAGGCTGTTGCGAATATGCTGGATATTGAATTCATCCAGCAGTTCTTCCAGCTTGTCCTGACGCTCTGCCTTGTTGAGATCGGCGCGGGTTTGCAGAACCGCCATCAGGTTGTCATGGACAGAAAGGCGGCGGAAAATCGAGGCTTCCTGCGGCAGGTAACCGATACCCATTCGGGAGCGGTTGTGCATCGGCTGCAGGCTGATATCCGTCCCGTCAATGGTAATACTGCCTTCATCACGGGCCACCAGGCCCACAATCATGTAAAACGAGGTGGTTTTACCGGCACCATTTGGCCCAAGCAGGCCGACGATCTTGCCGGACTCTACTTGCAGGCTGACGTCCGAGACCACTTTGCGGCCGTTATAACTTTTTGCCAGATGCTCTGCTTTCAATACTGCCATATCGGGCTTACTTCTTACTCTTGTTCAGCTGGTTAGGCTGCAAAATGGTGGTGACACGTTTCTTCTCGCCACTTTCTGCGACCAGCTTCTGCTCGTCAATCTTGTAGCTGATCATCTTGCCCTGAATCTCGCTGCCTTCCTGAACCAGAACGGCGTCGTCAGTCATCCTCAGGTATTCGGTGTCAGTTTCATAGCGCATTTTTTTCGCCGCGCCGTCAATCGGTTTACCGTTGTCCATCAACTGGTGGAACGTGGCCGGATTGCCGTAGGCATCGATGGTCTCTTTACCTTCCTGACCGTTTGGCCGGGTCACAACAATTCGGTCCGCACGGATATCAATGCTGCCCTGGCGAAGGACCACACTGCCGGTAAAGGTGACGATATTCTTTTGTATATCAAGCTCTTGTTTTTCAGAGTTGATATAGATTGGCTGCTCTGTATCGTTGCTCAGGGCCCAGCTTGGGCTGCTGAGGCAGAGACATAGCAAAGTCGTCAATTTATAAAGCTTCATATCTACCTTTTACGTTCTTCAGTAAGGTGGCGATGCTACGGTCCATGTTACCTTGCAAACCCGTTCCTTCATTCTGGAAGGCGTCACCGGTAATGGTGACATGGTCTGGGGTATCGAAATCTTTGCTGACCAAATCCAGGCGCAGGGTCTCTGTCTGGATCACCTTGATCGCGGATGCGGGCAGCAGGTTAAAAATGCGTACGTTGCCGGTCATTTGCAAGACGTGGTCTTTGTCCAGACGGGCCTCGCTGGCGCTGATCCGCCACTCGGTCTCTGTGCCTTCACGATAGACCCAAAGTACCGGTTCGACAAAATTGGTATTACCGCTCTGGCTGAAATGCTCCAGGTAGCTGGCATCAATCTGGTAACTGCGCTGGCCGGACTCGTTATAGGTGGTGTTTACCACTGCGCTGCCGGTGAACAGCGGCTTTTCGGCATCCGGAGTAACCTGTACGTCTTCCTGCCAGTGTTTATCCAGCAGGTAGTAGCCGGCCCAGCCGCAAACAACCAGCAGTGCTACATACAGCAGCCGTTGTAAGGTCATATACTCAAGCCTTTATGTTTATCTAATTCCCCTTTGGCTTCAAGGATAAGGTCGCACACTTCCCGTACGGCCCCATAGCCACCCGGGATGCGGGTGACAAAATCTGCGCGGCGGGCCAGCAGCGGGTGGCCATCAGCCACACAGACGGACAAGCCGACTTTTTCCATGACCGGCCAGTCGATCAGATCGTCACCGATATAGGCGGTGTGAGCCGGGTCAATGCCAAGGTTGGCGTGGATATCCTCGTACGCCGCCAGTTTGTTATCCTGCCCCTGATAGACATGGTGGATACCCAGCGCCCGCATACGGTTTTCCACAATGGCTGATTTGCGGCCGGTGATAATGGCCACTTCAATCCCGGCATTCATCAAGGATTTAATGCCATAGCCATCTCGGGTATGGAATGTTTTTAGCTCTTCGCCGTCGTTGCCCATATAAATGCGGCCGTCGGAAAAGACCCCGTCCACATCACAAATCAGCAACCGGATGTGCTGTGCACGCTCAAACAGGCCGGCGTCCACCGGGCCGTAAAGGGTATCTACCTGCATCACATCACCCCGGCTTTTAGCAGGTCGTGCATGTTGAGCGCTCCCACTAATTTACCTGCATCTGTTACCAGCAGGCCATTGATTTTTCTGTCTTCCATCATTTTCAGCCCTTCGGCTGCCAGCACGTCGGCGGAAATGGTGGCCGGATTTCGGGTCATCACATCGCCAATGGCGGTGTTATGGATGTCAATGCGCTTATCCAGAAGACGGCGCAGGTCACCATCGGTGAAAATGCCGCTTAGCTGCTGATTACTATCAATGATAGCCGTCATTCCCAGCCCCTTGCGAGAGACTTCCAGCAGGGCGTCTTTGATGCTGGCTTCCTCATACACCATCGGCAGCAGATCCCCGGTGTGCATGACATCGCTGATTCGCATCAGCAGTTTACGGCCCAGAGCGCCACCCGGGTGGGAGAGGGCAAAGTCATCAGCCGTAAAACCACGGGCTTCCATCAGGGAAATAGCCAGTGCGTCGCCCATCGCCAGTGTGGCGGTGGTGCTGGATGTGGGAGCCAGATTCAGCGGACAGGCCTCTTTGGCCACCGTGATCTGCAGATGGATCTGAGACAGTTTGGCCATACTGGATTTCGGTTTCCCGGTCATGCTGATCAGCGGGATGCCCAGACGTTTGATTACCGGCAGCAGCGTCAGAATTTCCTGCGCTTCACCGGAGTTGGAAATGGCCAGCACCACATCCCCTTTTTCGATCATCCCCAGATCGCCATGACTGGCTTCCCCTGGGTGCACAAAAAAGGCCGGGGTTCCCGTGCTCGCCAGCGTGGCGGCAATTTTGTTCCCGATGTGGCCGGATTTGCCCATCCCCATCACAATCACTTTCCCGCTGGCGGCGGCGATCAGTTCGCAGGCGCGGGTGAAATCCCCATTAATATATTGGGTCAGTGTGTGCAGGGCGTCGGCTTCAATTTCTATTACTCTGCGGCCAATGGCGCAGTAATCAAACGTTTCAGACATATCTTGGCTCTCCGTTAAGCCCCCAGATTATAAAATAGATAACCTTGATAGGCGACAAAGCATACCAGCAGAATCAATCCTTCCACACGATTGATTCGACGGCGTTTTCCAAGAGCCATCACAACCAGTAATACAGAAATACCCAGCATGACGTAATAGTCACGCCCCATCGCCAGCGGGCTGAGCTGCGACGGGTTCAGCAGGCCCGGCAGACCCATGACCGCCAGGATGTTAAACACGTTGGAGCCGATGATGTTACCGACCGCCATGTCATCTTCGCCTTTAAACAGGCTGGCAATAGAGGCGGCCAGCTCCGGCAGGCTGGTACCCACGGCAATGATCGTCAGGCCGATCACCAGATCACTCATGCCGAAGTGCTTGGCAATGATGACGGCGGAATCAACCAGCATGCTGGCGGCGTAAGGCAGCAGCAGCAGACCGACCACGGTCCAGATCCCGGCTGCCATGTTACTGACGCCCTGCGGGATTTCGGATTCTTGCTCATCAACCAGCGGATCGCCCGTTTCTTTGGCGCTGCGGCTGATTTTCAGCATCGCCAGCAGGAAAATCACGAACAGCGCGATCAGCAGTACACCTTCCATGAAGCCCAGGTGGCTGTCCCACAACAGCAGGCCCGCTACTAGTGTGACACCCATCATCAGCGGCAGTTCACGACGAATGATCGCCGAACTGATCGACAGCGGCTTGATGAGGGCGGTCAGACCCAGAATCAGAGCGATGTTGGCAATATTGGAACCCAGTACGTTACCGACCGCGGTATCGGTTTTGCCTTCCAGTGCCGCAGTTGCTGAAACCATCATTTCCGGGGCGGATGAACCCATGGCCAGGATTGTCATACCAATGACCAAAGGGGTAACCCCCAGATTTTTTGCAAGCGCCGCAGCGCCAAAAACAAGTCGATCTGCACTCCATACCAGTAACGCCAGACCAATACAGAGCAACACGATGGCTTCGAGCATTGTTATCCCTTTTATCTTCAGATAGTGGATTTAACCGCCGTACCATGTCGGGCTGGCAACGACGGAAGTGTAATAGTGTGAATTGTTTAAAGGGCTAATTTTGACGGTTCAGGCTGTAAAAAGAAAGCAAAAGGCGAGATAAATTAGTCTGACTTGGCGGAATTGGACGGGGACTATCCGTACGTGACAAAAGCTGACAAATTCGACACAAAATAGGGCGGAAAATAGACGGTTTTCCGTTATTATTGCGTCCTAAAGGAGCGAGAAATAACAGACTTCTAACAGTTATTTCCTTGAGTTGGTTGCATAATCTTCCTATCATCAAGGCAACATTCAGGTAATATCTTAAATATTTCATTCTATACAAATACATCGGTTTGCGGCGAATAGGGCGGCAGACCAGTATGGCTTTTGCGCCAAATTAGGGTAGCTATGAAGCAAACTGAATCGCTGGTATCAATCCGGCATATGACTTTTTCCCGCGGCGAGCGAAAGATTTTTGACGATGTCTCGCTGGATGTACCCAAGGGAAAAATAACGGCGATCATGGGGCCGTCGGGGATCGGTAAAACCACCCTGTTGCGCCTGATTGGCGGCCAAATTCTGCCAGATAGCGGGGATATCTGGTTTGAAGGCTGGAATATCCCGACGCTGGGTCGTCAGGAACTGTACCAGGCACGAAACAAGATGAGCATGCTGTTTCAGTCCGGTGCGCTGTTCACGGATATGACGGTGTTTGATAATGTGGCGTTCCCGCTGCGTGAACACACGGATTTGCCGGATGACCTGCTGCGTACGCTGGTGCTGCTGAAACTCGAGGCCGTGGGCCTGCGGGGCGCGGCACAGCTGATGCCGGCAGAGCTGTCTGGCGGGATGGCACGGCGTGCCGCACTGGCAAGAGCGATCGCGCTGGATCCCGACCTGATCATGTATGATGAGCCTTTTGTCGGCCAGGACCCTATCAACATGGGGGTGCTGGTGAAGCTGATTCGAGATCTGAATCAGGCGCTGGATATCACCTCGGTGATTGTGACTCACGATGTCCATGAAGTGATGGGGATCGCTGACCATGTTTACCTGCTGTCGGGCGGTAAGATTATTGGTCAGGGCTCGCCTTCCGAACTGCAGCACAATGCTGATCCTAGGATTCGCCAGTTCCTGGACGGCAAGGCGGATGGTCCGGTGCCGTTTAAGTTCCCGGCGGGTGCAATAGAAGATGAATTGTTTGATGTTAATAGTAAGGGGCGCTAACACATGATTGCGGATTTTGTCGCGCGTCAGGGGCGTCTCGCACTGGATAAATGCCAGACCCTGGGACGAGCCTCGCTCATTCTGTACGGGGCGCTGGTCAGCCAGCCGCAGCCGGGGAAAATGTTTCCGCTGCTGCTGCGCCAGCTGTACTCCGTTGGGGTGCTGTCGGTCGCGATTATTCTGGTTTCCGGCCTGTTTATCGGGATGGTACTGAGCCTGCAGGGCTACATTGTCCTGGTGGATTTCGGGGCAGAGACCAATCTGGGGCAAATGGTGGCACTGTCGCTGTTGCGGGAACTCGGGCCGGTAGTGACAGCCTTGCTGTTCGCGGGCCGGGCGGGATCGGCGCTGACGGCGGAAATTGGCCTGATGAAAGCCACCGAGCAGTTGTCCAGCATGGAAATGATGGCCGTTGACCCGCTGCGCCGGGTGATTGCGCCGCGCTTCTGGGCTGGGGTGATCTCAATGCCGCTGCTGGCGATGCTGTTCTGTGCCGTGGGCATCTGGGGCGGCCAGCTGGTAGGGGTCGACTGGAAAGGGATCGACCACGGCAGCTTCTGGTCGGTCATGCAATCGTCAGTGGATTTGGGCTACGACATTGGTAACAGCCTGATCAAATCACTGGTGTTCGCGATCACAGTGACCTGGATAGCGGTATTTAACGGGTACGATGCCGTACCTACTTCGGCGGGAATCAGCCGGGCCACGACCCGCACTGTGGTGAATTCATCACTGGCGGTACTTGGATTGGATTTTGTATTGACGGCTCTGATGTTCGGTAGCTAGGGCGAAACGGGAAATTTCTGATGCAGCAAACAAGAAAACTAGAATTATGGGTAGGTAGCTTTGTCCTGGCGGGCATTGCTGCCATCCTGGTGCTGATTTTTAAAGTCGCGGATGTGCAGAACATCGGCGGCAATGAGACTTACACCCTGAAGGCGAATTTTGACAATATCGGCGGGCTGAAAGTCCGCTCACCGATCAAAGTGGGCGGTGTGACCGTAGGTAAGATTACCAGCATCACGCTGGATACCGAGAGTTACCTGCCGGTAGTGACAATGGCGATTGAGAAAAAATACGGCTACTTTCCGGAGACCAGTTCGGCGTCAATTTTGACATCCGGTTTGCTGGGTGAGCAATATCTGGGGATTTCTCCTGGGTTTGTGGATGACGACGTTGCCATGCTGCAGGACGGTGATCTGATTGAAGACACCAAGTCTGCACTGGTACTGGAAGATATGATCGGCCAGGTGCTGTACAGCATCGGCGGTGACAGTAAATAAGAGGACAGGCTAATGAAATGGTTGAAATACGCATTCTTTTTGCTGGTGAGCTTGCCAATGGTCAGCCAGGCAGCCGTGGATCTGAAAGATCCGTACCGCATGATTGATCAGGTCTCACAGAAGACATTTAGCCGACTGAAGTCGGAGCAAAACCAAATTCAGCGCAACCCGGAGTTGCTGCGCCGAGTGGTGCGCGAGGAATTACTGCCATACGTGAATACCCGTTATGCAGCATACAAAGTGCTAGGTCCGCACCTGAAACAAACGTCACCGTCACAGCGTGACAGCTTTGTGTCTGCGTTCTCTGACTACCTGGTTGCGTCTTACGCGCAAGTACTGACTCAGTACACTAATCAGGATATTCAGGTTGAATCGGCCAAGTCAGTACCGGCTAACCGTAATATCGTATCGGTTCGCGTCGATATTCTGGACACCAAACGTCCACCAATCCGCCTGGATTTTAAACTGCGTAAAAACAATAAAACCGGTGAGTGGCAGGGCTATGACATGGTGGCCGAAGGGGTCAGCATGATCTCAACCAAGCAGAGCGAGTGGAGCGGACAGCTGCGCAGCGAAGGGGTAGAGGCCGTCACTAAATCACTGCGTGACCTGGCTGCCAAGCCAATTCGCCGCGAGGCCGAAAAACAATGAGTAAGCCCAAGATTGAGTGGCGAGTTCAGGAAAATGGGTATTACTGCTTGTCAGGGGCGTTGGAACGTGACACAGTTCCCGCCTTTTGGCAGCGAAGACAAGAGTGGATGCCGCGTGATGGCTCGGTCACTATCGATCTGAAAGCGGTCAGCCGGGTGGACTCCGCAGGCATGGTTATGCTGTTGCATGTCAATCAAGTGCTCAGCCAGAAAGGGACTGAGCTAAAACTATTAAATGTGCCGGAACAGCTGATGACGCTGTTGCGCCTGAGCCACGTTGAATCAATGTTCGCTGCTTGCTTGGCGTGAGTAGTAAAGAGGATAGCTTGTGGAAATCTCTGAAATCAAAAACATCCTGGAAAATGCCGTAGAGCTGGATGAAGTCATCGTGAAAGGCGATGGCAGCCACTATGAAGTGATTGCAGTTGGCGCCCTGTTCGAAGGCATGAGCCGAGTGAAAAAACAGCAGACTATTTATGGTCCGCTGATGGGACATATCGCGACCAATGCAATTCACGCCCTGAGTATTAAAACGTACACACCGGAAGAGTGGGCGCGAGACAAAAAGTTAATGTCGCTGTCCTAAGAGGTAAATGATGCAGAAGTTTCGAATCCAGGGCGGTGGCCCACTGAGCGGCGAAGTCTCCATTTCTGGTGCTAAGAATGCAGCATTGCCTATTTTGTTCGCCTCCCTGCTGGCCGAAGAGCCGGTAGAAGTGGCGAATGTGCCAAAACTGCGTGATATTGATACTACCATGGAGCTGCTGAGCCGACTGGGTGCGAAAGTCACCCGCAATGGTTCTGTCCATGTTGATGCCGGTCCGGTAAACGAATTTTGCGCGCCTTATGATCTGGTGAAAACCATGCGCGCATCTATCTGGGCATTGGGCCCGCTGGTCGCTCGCTTTGGTCAGGGACAGGTTTCCTTGCCGGGCGGTTGTGCCATTGGTGCCCGTCCTGTGGATTTGCATATCCACGGTCTGGAGCAACTGGGTGCAACCATCGCGCTGGAAGAAGGGTACGTGAAGGCGTCGGTTGACGGTCGCCTGAAAGGTGCTCACATTGTCATGGATAAAGTCAGTGTTGGCGCGACCGTGACTATCATGTCTGCGGCGACGCTGGCTGAAGGGACGACCGTGATTGAAAACGCAGCCCGTGAGCCAGAAATTGTCGATACGGCGATGTTCCTGAATACACTGGGTGCGAAAATCACTGGTGCCGGCTCTGACACCATCACCATCGAAGGTGTGGAACGTCTGGGCGGGGGCTATCACAAAGTTGTGGCTGACCGTATTGAAACCGGGACATTCCTGGTAGCAGCAGCGGTTTCCGGTGGCAAAATTGTGTGTCGTAACACTAAGCCTGCGTTGCTGGAAGCGGCACTGGCGAAGCTGGAAGAGGCGGGAGCCGCCATTGAAACCGGTGACGACTGGATCAGTCTGGATATGACCGACCGTGAGCTGAAAGCCGTGAATATCCGTACTGCGCCGCACCCGGGCTTCCCGACAGATATGCAGGCTCAGTTCTCACTGTTGAATCTGGTTGCCAAAGGTACCGGGATCATCACTGAGACCATTTTCGAAAACCGTTTCATGCACATCCCGGAACTGATCCGTATGGGAGCAAAAGCGGAAATCGAAGGTAACACCGTGATTTGCGGCGATACCAAAGGTCTGAGCGGCGCTCAGGTGATGGCGACTGACCTGCGCGCATCAGCCAGTCTGGTGATTGCCGGCAGCATCGCGAAAGGTGAGACGATTGTGGATCGTATCTACCATATCGACCGCGGCTACGAGCATATCGAAGATAAGTTCCGCGCGCTGGGTATGAATATCGAGCGCTTCAGCGAGTAATCTCTCTGAAAGTGACCCAACAAAAAGCGAGAGCCAAGGCTCTCGCTTTTTTTATGGGGAATGCTTTTAGTGGCGACCAGATCAGTAATCCTGCGGGTCATCCCCAATCAGTACACTGAGCTTGGTTGGTTGACCATTTCGCAGCACGGTCATTTCCACTCGGGTTCCTGGGCGTAACTCGGTCACGATATCCAGCACATTACGGCGGTCAGTCACCGGCTTGCCGTCTATCTCCACCAAAATATCTTGCACCTGGAAGCCGGCTTTGGCTGCCGGGCCATTCGGGTCCATGCCCATTACAATGATGCCGCTAATCTGGTCTGCATCGTACAGGCGTGCCATCACTGGGTTGATATCTCTGGCTTCTAGGCCGATATAACCGCGAATTACCCGGCCATCCGCAATCAGCTTATTCATGATTTTATGGGTCAGCTCATACGGAATCGCGAAAGAGATCCCATAGGTTTCGATATCGGTCGCCTGTTGGAAAGAGGCGGTATTAATACCAACCAGCTCGCCGCGCGTATTGACCAGCGCGCCGCCGGAGTTCCCCTCGTTGATGGCGGCATCCGTTTGCAGGAAGTCCTGCCGACCATAGAAGCTCATGCCGGAACGCCCGGTGGCAGAAATGATGCCGTAGGTGGTGGTCTGGCCGAGGTTGTAAGGGTTACCGATAGCCAGAACCACATCCCCTACCGCGGGTTGGTAATCGGTGCTGAGCGGAATGACCGGTAGATTCTCGGCCTGAATTTTCAGTACCGCCAGATCTGTGCGCTTGTCTTTACCAATGAGCTGGGCAGTCAGAATGCGTCCGTCCTGAAGGGCTACAATTACCTGATCGGCTTCCGCGACGACATGATAGTTCGTCACGATATAGCCTTTATCGCTCATGATGACGCCGGAACCCAGTCCCTGCGTGCTGAGCTGAAGGCGATCGTTGGCGTTATACCGGCGGTTGTAAATATTGACGACAGCAGGAGATGCTCGCCGGACAGCGTAGTTGAAGGATACCTGAGTTTGATCATGCTGTGCCGGAACCAGAACCTGAGGGGTTTCCAGCATCTGGGTTCGAAGATCAGGAAAAACGGCCAGCAGAGCTGCGGCCGTGACCACACCAAGCAGAATGGATCGGCTAAAAAAAGCCAGCATGTATGCTCCCCTGAACACGAAACGGCAAACGTAGCCGATGAGAGTATCACTACCTCAGTGAGATACCAAATTTCGATGTTATTTTGTTGAATATAGCGGTAATTGCCGTAGGCGCAAAGCAGCCGGACACTGCCGGCTGCTTGGGATGTTGCGAGGGGAGGGAATCAGCGGATGATCAGATACAGGATGTTGTCACCGCGTTTGACTTCAAGCGCCATGACACCAGCGCTGCGGTCAAGCGCTTTACGCAGTTCACCCAGGTTACGGATGGCCTGACGATTCACGCCCAGGATAATATCCCCTTCCTTCAGACCGTAACGTGCCGCCAGCGAATTGGCCTGCAGGCTGGTAACTTTCACGCCTTTCACACCATCGTCGGCGGTGGTGTTGGCAAATTCAGCCCCGGCAAGATTCTGGTGCAGGTTGTCCGCCTTCACTTTATTCAGTGACGCTTCCTGAAGGGTCACGTTGACGCTTTGTTCTTTACCGTCGCGCACGATACCCAGGCTCACTTCTTTACCTGCGCCCAAGGTTGCAATTTTTGCTCTCAGCTCGGCAAAGCTGCGGATCTTCTTACCGTTGACCGTAGTGATGATATCCCCGGCTTTGAGTCCGGCTTTGGCCGCCGCAGAATCCGGCATTACCTGATTCACGAAGGCGCCGTAATTTGTGTCATAGCCGAACGCTTCGGCCAGCTCAGCGGTCAGTTCGCCCCCCTGAACCCCCAGAACACCACGTTTGACTTCGCCGTATTCAAGAATTTGCTGGGTCAGGTTCTTGACCATGTTGACCGGAATGGCAAAGCCAATCCCGACGTTGCCGCCGTTAGGGCCTAGAATGGCGGTGTTGATACCCACCAGTTCGCCGTTCAGGTTGACCAGTGCGCCACCGGAGTTACCGCTGTTAATGGCGGCATCGGTCTGAATGAAGTTTTCGAAGTTTTCGATATTCAGACCACTGCGGCCCAACGCTGAAATAATACCGGAGGTGACCGTCTGGCCGAGGCCGAACGGGTTACCGATCGCAACAGCAAAGTCACCGACCCGCAGTTTGTCGGAATCCGCCAGTTTGATTTCAGTCAGGTCGTCGGTTTTCTTGAGTTTCAACAGGGCAATGTCAGACATTTCGTCACTGCCAATCAGTTCGGCAGCCACTTCGCGGCCATCATGCAGCTGCACCATGATTTTATCGGCACCGCCGATCACATGGTGGTTCGTGACCACATAGCCTTTATCCGCATTAATAATGACCCCGGAGCCCAGGCCGCGGAACGGACGCTCACGAATTTGCTCTTCCGGAAAGTCCGGGCCAAAGAAGAAGCGGAATGTTTCCGGAAGGCGTTGCTTCGAAACCTGCTTGCCTTCGACAGCAATACTGACAACGGCAGGGGTCACTTGCTCAAGCATCGGGGCGAGGCTTGGCAATTGTTGGCTATTCACCGATTGAGGAAGGGCGGCAGACGCAGTTACAGGAGAAAGAACAGAACTGATGCCTAGTGCCAGAGCATTTAATACAAGCAAAGGTTTTTTCATTATCACTAAACTCCGATTTTCAAGTCCAATGGCAGGCATGGGCCTATTATGTTGATATGCCTGCTTTATCTCAGACTTGAAAATCAGTGTTTAGTTCCTGAGAAAATGATTAGCCGGCTTTTGGCGCCTCAACCACTGGTTCAGGGATGTCTTTCAATAGGCCACTCGCACCGTTGGCGTAATCGCGAGGCTGATCTTGCGGAGCCTCCACGTTTTTTACGGCTTCCAGCGTGCTGATGCGGCGGGCAAACGGATTATCCTGCTCCGGCAGGTTCGGCATTAGCTCTGTCGAGGTTTTCGCCATATGCTCGTACAGCTTGCTGTAGTCTTTCGCCAGGTTATCCAGCAACTCAGAGCTTTGGGCGAAGTGATCAACCAGCTCCTGACGAAACTGCTCGAGTTCGTATTTTGATTTGTCGAGCTCTTTTTTCAGCTCCTTCTGATTTTTAAGACTCTTGGTGCCCAGGCGAGCCGCAAAAGCCCCGACTGCCGCACCGGCGATAAAGATAAGAAGCGCGTAAATCCAAGCCATGAAGTACTCCTTTTGACTTAAGTAGCAGGGCCGCGACGGGTCTGGCAGGTTACATTGTTCCTGCAGTCTTGGAACATCGTGACACCGTTTATAACTGGCCGTTGTATAACAAAAAGATTAATTGGCGCTGAATCGTGACCAAGTTAATCAGATTCGTATAGATACTATACATGGTCACGCGCTGGCATGGTACTATCTCGGTCACTGAAGGGAGATGATTAGGTCTAGTTAGAAGGATGACGCCGCTACAAAAATACCAGGAAGATCTTAAACGGGACGACTTTATGGCTGACCCGGCTCAGGCAATGGCCGTTCGTCACCTTGATGATCTTTATCACCGGCTGCTTAAGCCGAAACCGGTCGCAGAACGAACCATGATGGATCGGGTGCTGCGCCGCTCACCGCCGCCTCCGCCGCCTGAAAAAGGGCTTTATTTCTGGGGTGGGGTCGGTCGTGGTAAAACCTATCTGGTGGACACGTTTTATGACTGTCTGCCGACACAACGCAAGATGCGGGTCCACTTCCATCGCTTTATGCAGCGGGTTCATGATGAATTGAGAACCCTGGAGCAGCAGGCCGACCCGCTGCAGGTTGTGGCCGATCGGTTCAAGCGAGAAGCTGACCTGATTTGCTTTGACGAATTCTTCGTCTCAGATATTACCGATGCCATGTTGCTTGGCACGCTGTTTGAAGCCCTGTTTAAACGCGGTATTACGCTGGTGGCCACCTCTAACATTCCACCTGATGAGCTGTACCGAAATGGCTTGCAGCGTGCGCGTTTCCTGCCGGCCATCGCCCTGATCAAAGCGAACTGCGAGGTGGTGAATGTCGATTCCGGGGTGGATTATCGGTTACGTACCCTGGAGCAGGCCGAAATCTACCATGCTCCGCTTGATGCGGCGGCCGAGCAGAATATGCTGAGGTATTTCGAACAGCTGAGTGTGGCACCACGTTTCAGTGGCAAAAACATTGAGATTAATCATCGGACGTTGCCGACGCTGCATGAGGCGGAAGGGGTAGTGCATTTTAATTTTGCCACTCTGTGCCAGACCGCGCGCAGCCAGGCCGATTACATGGAATTGGCCCGGCTTTACCATACGGTTTTACTGTCTGAGGTAAAACAAATGGGTGAGGCAGAAAGTGATGCCGCACGGCGCTTTATCGCCCTGGTCGACGAGTTCTATGAACGTAACGTCAAATTGATCATTTCTGCCGAAGTAAACTGGGAAAACCTGTATCAGGGACAACGCCTTGCATTTGAGTATAAACGCTGTTGCTCACGGCTTGTCGAGATGCAGAGTCACGACTATCTGGCTCGTCCTCACCTAGCCTGATGTGGGGCTTTTCCTGCCGTAAAACAGGGGAAATCCCGAAGTAAAATGGTGAATTTGAGGCAAAAATGCTCAGAGAGAAAAAATCGCAATTTTTTTTCAAAAAAAGGTGATTTTTTCTCCACCCTTCCCTATAATCTTGCGACCCACCGTACCTGTAACGGCAAAAGCCGGGAGTGCCAACCACTCGAAGGGGTGATGACTGGGCTCTGTACAGAGATGGAGCAATATGCTCCAGTGAAGTGAAACTATTTAATTTTGGGTAAGAATTAGCATGAAAACTTTCGTTGCTAAACCAGAAACTGTAAAACGTGACTGGTATGTTGTAGACGCTGAAGGTAAAACACTAGGCCGTCTTGCAACTGAAATCGCATCTCGTCTACGTGGCAAGCACAAGCCTGAGTACACTCCACACGTTGACACTGGTGACTACATCGTAGTTATCAATGCTGAGAAAGTTGCGGTAACTGGTGCTAAGCGCACTGACAAGATGTACCACCACCACACTGGCTACATCGGTGGTCTGAAGTCAATCAGCTTCGACAAGCTGATCGCTAAGAAACCAGAAATGGTTATCGAAATTGCTGTTAAAGGCATGCTTCCTAAGGGTCCTCTAGGCCGTGCAATGTACCGTAAGCTGAAAGTTTACGCTGGTGCTGAGCACAACCACGCTGCACAGCAGCCTAAAGTTCTAGACATCTAATTGGGGAAGATGACAATGGCAGAGAATCAATACTACGGCACTGGCCGTCGCAAAAGCTCAGCTGCTCGCGTTTTCATTAAGCCGGGTACTGGTAACATCGTAATCAACAAGCGTAGCATCGAAGAATACTTCGGTCGCGAAACTGCTCGCATGGTTGTTCGTCAGCCACTTGAGCTTGTTGAAATGACAGAGAAACTTGACCTGTACATCACTGTTAAAGGTGGTGGTATCACTGGTCAATCAGGTGCGATCCGTCACGGTATCACTCGCGCTCTGATGGAATACGATGAGACTCTACGTCCTGCTCTACGTGCAGCTGGTTACGTTACTCGTGACGCACGTCGCGTTGAACGTAAGAAAGTTGGTCTGCGTAAAGCACGTCGCCGTCCACAGTTCTCTAAGCGTTAATTTCAACGCTCCAGATTTTATCTGGTTTCTGTGGTCAAAAAGCTCAGCCTTCGGGTTGGGCTTTTTTTATATCTCAAAGCTTTCCCGCCTCCGCTGTCACTCTTATCAGTAATAACCAGATATTTGTTTTAGGAATGTGTTAGCTTGGTCACACCTAAGCAACAAACTTATCTGAATCAGATAATTATCAACCTAGTTTTTTGTTTGGTTGAAACCCGGAAATTTCCCATATAACAGCAATTTGCATGATGGCAAGTAACAAAAAGAACATACCTCTCACATTTGTTGCGAAAAGGTAGCTTTATCTTGTCATAAAGTAGGGTTTTCTTTATCATTTGGCGTGATAAGCAACAGCTTTAAAATGAATTAATTCTGCCGCTTGGGCAGGAGTAACTGTTGTTTCTTTCCGTTGAAAGTTAGCCGTAAGCTCCAGGGACGCAAAAGGACATAATAATAATCCAGAGCGGGAGCACATGGGAGAATGTTGGATGAGCAATGCGCCAGTAAGTAACGGCCGACGCCGCTTCCTGACTGCGACGACTTCGGTTGTTGGAGGCTTAGGTGCAGTCGCTGTAGCCGTGCCTTTTATCAAATCATGGAACCCGAGCGCGAAAGCAAAAGCCGCCGGTGCGCCAGTTGAAGTTGATATCAGCAAGTTGGAAGTAGGCCAGATGGTTCGCGTCGAGTGGCGTGGTAAACCTGTCTGGGTTGTCCGCCGTAGCGATGCGATTTTGAAAGAATTGGGTGGCCATGACGGCCAGCTGCGTGACCCTTCATCAGAAGAGCCACAGCAGCCGATGTATGCCCAGAATGAATATCGTTCTGTTAAGCCTGAAATTTTTATAGCCGTAGGTATCTGTACCCACCTTGGCTGTTCCCCTACCTATCTGCCAGACAGCTTCAGTGAGCAGGTCAGTGGTGTGTCGGCAGGTTTCTTCTGCCCGTGTCACGGCTCGAAGTTTGACATGGCGGGTCGTGTCTTTGCTGGGGTTCCGGCACCACTAAACCTGGTTGTGCCGCCTCACACGTTCCTGGACGACAACACCATTCTGGTTGGTGAAGATGGGGAGACTGCCTAATGGAAGCCTTACTCGGTTGGATTGAAAAACGTCTGCCTGCGATGAATGCTTATCGCAAGCATATGTCTGAATACCCGATGCCGAAGAACTTTAACTTCTGGTATATCTTCGGTTCGTTGGCAATGCTGGTACTGGTTAACCAGCTACTGACGGGTATCTGGCTAACCATGAACTACGTACCTTCCGGCGATGGTGCGTTTGCCTCTGTTGAATACATCATGCGTGATGTGGAATATGGCTGGTTGCTGCGTTATATGCACTCTACCGGTGCGTCTGCATTCTTCATCGTGGTGTACCTGCACATGTTCCGTGGGCTGATCTACGGTTCTTACCAGAAACCACGTGAGCTGCTGTGGTTGTTCGGTATGCTGATCTTCTTGGTACTGATGGCTGAAGCCTTCATGGGCTACCTGCTGCCATGGGGTCAGATGTCATACTGGGGTGCTCAGGTAATCATCTCGCTGTTTGGTGCGATTCCTGTTATTGGTGATGACCTGACATTGTGGATCCGTGGTGACTACGTTATCTCGGGCGCTACACTGAACCGCTTCTTTGCCTTGCACGTGATCGCTCTGCCGATTGTTCTGCTGCTTCTGATTGTGCTGCACATTCTGGCTCTGCACGAAGTTGGTTCGAACAACCCGGACGGTATCGAGACCAAACTGCCGAAAGGCAGCAAAGGCGAAGATTACAAAACGCAGTTCAAGTTCCACGAGTACTACACCAAGAAATACGACATCATCGACTCTATCCCGTTCCACCCTTATGGTACGGTGAAAGATCTGGTTGGTGTGGCGGTGTTTGCATTCCTGTTCAGCTACGTGATCTTCTTCAACCCGGAAATGGGCGGCTACTTCCTTGAGCCACCTAACTTTGAAGCTGCGAACCCGCTGAAGACTCCTGAGCACATTGCTCCGGTTTGGTACTTCACACCGTTCTACGCCATCCTGCGTGCGGTTCCGGATAAGCTGCTGGGTGTTATCGCAATGGGTGCGTCGATTGTTGCGCTGTTCCTGTTGCCATGGCTGGATCGCTGTAAAGTTCGTTCGTACCGTTACCGTAGCAAGCTGCACCTGGGGAACATTGTTCAGTTCACCATCTGTTTCATTGCTCTGGGAATTCTGGGTGCTCTGCCTGCCACGCCGGTGTACACACTGATGGCACAGATCTTCAGCTTCGGCTACTTCATGTTCTTCGTCCTGCTGTTCTTCTACAGCAAGAACGAAGCAACTAAGCCATTACCAGAGAGGGTAACATTCAAATGAAAAAGTTGATTGTCATGTTATTTGCCCTGCTGCCATCTCTGGCTATGGCAGCGGGTCCTGCAGTACCACTGGATGCAGCCAATAACGATCTGAGCGATAAAGCATCGCTGCAGAACGGGGCTCGTACGTTCATGAACTATTGTTTTGGCTGTCACGCCACGCAGTACCAGCGTTATGAGCGTGTCGCGACCGATCTGGGTATTCCGGCAGAGTTGATGAAAGAGAACCTGATCTTCGATCCTAATGCGAAGATCGGTGATCTGATGACCAACGCGATTCCAACGGAATATGCGGCGGCATCATTCGGTGCGCCGGCACCAGACCTGACAATGGTTGCCCGTGTCCGTGGCGCTGATTGGATCTACACCTACCTGCGTTCATTCTACGCGGACCCAAGCCGTCCGTTTGGCGTGAACAACGTTGTCTTCCCAAGTGTTGGTATGCCGCACGTTCTTGAAGAGCTGCAGGGTGTGCCAAGCAAGGTTTACGAGACGCGTCTGGTTGACGGTAAAGAAGTTCAGGAATTCGTTGGTATTGAGGCTGATGGCAGCGGTGAACTGAATAAAGAAGAGTATGATGCAGTGGTTCGCGATCTGGTGAACTTCCTGGCGTACTCTGCTGAACCGATGAAACTGGAACGTCAGCGTATGGGTTACTGGGTGATGGGCTTCATCGTCGTATTCTTTGTACTAACCTTACTGTTGAAGAAAGAATATTGGCGTGATGTCCACTGATCGGGTAATCTAGTGGGTTAGAATCTCGCAATGGGGGCAGAGGCCCCCGTTGCTTTTTGTGTATTGCTATAATACTGGAGGGGTTAATGGCTGTTGCTGCCAATAAACGCTCTGTGATGACTCTGTATTCTGATGCTTCTGACATCTACAGCCATCAGGTGCGTATCGTACTCGCGGAAAAAGGTGTGAGTGTTGAAATTGAGCTGGTTGATCCAAACAACCTGCCGGAAGATCTGCTTGACCTGAATCCGTACAACTCCGTGCCGACCCTGGTTGATCGTGAGCTTGCTCTGTATCAGGCAAGTATCATTATGGAGTATCTGGATGAGCGTTTCCCTCATCCGCCGCTGATGCCTGTATATCCGGTTGCCCGAGGTAACAGCCGCTTGATGATGTACCGTATCGAGCGTAACTGGTACAGCCTGGCTGACAAGATCAAGGGCGGCTCTGCCGACGAAGCTGACAAAGCTCGTAAGCAGCTGCGCGAAGAGCTTCTGGCTCTGGCACCAGTGTTTGCTGAATTCCCGTACTTCATGAGCGAAGAGTTCAGCCTGGTCGATTGCTACCTGGCTCCACTATTGTGGCGTCTGCCTGAAATGGGCATCGAACTGGCTGGTGCCGGTGCGAAGGAAGTGAAAGCGTACATGACCCGTGTGTTTGAACGTGATTCATTCCTGGCTTCTCTTACCGAAGTTGAGCGTGAAATGCGCCTGGCTGGTAAATAATGGATATGGATCGCATGACGCCACGCCGTCCGTATATTCTTCGGGCGTTTTACGACTGGTTGGTGGATAACGATTTGACCCCGCATTTGGTGGTTGATGCGACCCAGCCTGGCGTGCAAGTTCCGATGGAATTCGTGAGCGATGGTCAGATCGTGCTGAATATTGCCCCGCGTGCGGTAGGCAATCTGGAACTGGGCAACGAGGCGATCAGCTTCAATGCTCGTTTCAGCGGTCGTCCTCATTCGGTCATTGTTCCACTGTACGCAGCACTGGCAATCTATGCCCGTGAAAATGGTGCAGGGACGATGTTCGAGCCAGAACCGGCTTATATGGCTGACATTGAAGAGCTGGATGACATCGAGCTTGAAGATGATGCGCCGATGGTATTAAGTTCTGTTGAGGTTGATGAAGAGCCTGAACTGGTGAGTGAGTCAGATTCTAATGACGAGCCGCCTCGACCTCGTGGTCGCCCAAGCCTTCGTGTCGTCAAATAACGCGAAACCAATCCACAAAAAACGCAGCCCAGGCTGCGTTTTTTTATATATGTATTTTGGGATGGGCGCTGAACCAAACTGCCGGGCAGGGCGAATATCCGCGGTTTATTGCGGCGGGTACTCAAAGACTTTCACGACCTTTTTCACGCCAGATACATTGCGCGCGATTTCGGCGGCCACATTTCCCTGCTCTGGGGTGACATAACCCAGTAGGTACACTTCCTGCCCCGCGGTATACACCTGGATGGTTGCATCGCGAAGTTTCTTGCTGCCAATGAGCTGCGTTTTGACTTTGGTGGTCAGCCAACTGTCTTGGCTGACTTCGCTCAGAGCGGCAGGCGGACGAATTTGCAACTGGTTAAAGACGGTTTTCACCCGTTTGAATTCGCGAACCTTACTTTCTAGTTGCTGGCTGGTGGCCTGATCCGCGGCCTGACCAATCAACAGTACCTTGCCATCTACCGCGATGGCATTGGCTCGTACTTGCTCGCGAAACGGCGGCTTGTTAACCAGTCCGCCGATTTCCATCTCAATCTGTTGGTCATACCATTGTTGCGTGGTGGTACGGGTATCTGCCGGGTTAGTCAGGGCGCACGCCTGAAGAGCCAGTGACAAACACGCAATGAACAGGAGGCGACGCTTCATGAATATATCTCCCCTCATTAGGCTTCGTGATGAGGGAACAGGACTTTATCAATCAGATCGCACAGGCAGTGTACGGCCAGTAAGTGGCCTTCCTGGATACGTGCGGTACGCTGGGAAGGAATGCGGATTTCAACATCCTGCGGGCCTAGCAAGCCGGCCATTTCACCGCCGTCCATACCGGTGAGGGCTACAATGGTCATGTCACGGGTCAGGGCCGCTTCCATCGCTTTGATGATGTTTTTGCTGTTACCGCTGGTAGAAATCACCAGCAGGATGTCGCCGCCTTGTCCCAGTGCACGTACCTGTTTGGAGAAGATTTCATCCTGGTGGTAGTCGTTTGCGACAGCGGTCAGGGTTGTGGTATCTGCGGTCAGGGCAAGGGCTGGCAAACTCGGACGCTCAGTTTCAAAACGGTTGATCAGGCAAGAAGCAAAATGCTGGGCGTTCGCTGCTGACCCGCCGTTGCCACAGCAGAGGATTTTGTTACCGTTAAGCAGGCTCTGGACCATGAGCTGGGCCGCTTGAGACAGCGCGTCGGGCAGAGCCTCGGCGGCGGCAATCTGGGTTTGGATGCTTTCGGTAAAACTTTCTTTGATGCTTTCTAGCATGGATCAACCTTCAACTAGGATGTTGGTAAACCATTCGATTTGCGGTGGGGTTCCTTCCAATGACACCACGTCAAACCGAAACTCAGTATGCTCAATGGCATGGCCCTGTTGTTGGAGCCAGAACAGCGCGGCGCGTTTGATTCGCTGTTGCTTGCGCCAGTTTACCGCTTCTGCGGCCGAACCGTAATGGTTGTGTTGCCGGAATTTGACTTCAATGAAGACCCAGCAGTGACGATCGCGCATGATCAGATCGATTTCACCGCCCCGGCACTGGAAATTCCGGGCAACGGCAACGAGGCCATGGCGACGCAGATGCGTCTCAGCCATGACCTCGTAGGTTTTGCCTTGCTGGCGTTTATTGAACAGGTTCAATGCCTTCGCCAGAGAAGACGCCCCAGCTCAGCTCGCGCTGGACGACACACTGATCATTCAGGCTCAGCTGGCCGGTATGACCGGTAATGGAGTAGTGTTCAACTACCCGCATCTGAGGCAGTTCAGTGATCATCTTGTACGCATCCATTCCGAACGCGTGCAGGCGCATATTTGTATTGCTGGCGTTAGGCCACTGTGTTTCAAACTGGCTCATGAACCCCGGGTCCGCATTGACCAGCATCGGGATATCGCTGAACTCGACGCCTTTAATGTCCATGTGGCTGATATTGCGATCCGGGTAGCTGCGTGAGCTGGCGTACAGCTTCGGCGGTGTCACGCCCGGGTCGACGGCCACATCCACAAACGGCTTCAGCAGCTTCAGCTCGTTGACATTGCCGATCACATACACGGCATCGGTATCACGACGGCTGCGGGATTCGCTTTGGGTATCGCTACCCAAGATCTGCTCCATCTGACGGATACGGGCTTTGCTGTCATTCTGACCAAACACTTCCGTCATGACCTGTTGGATGTTTTTGCGCGAGCTAAACTGACGGGAGGTCGGGGTGTGACCGGTCAACTGTTCCCATTGCTTAACAAAGGCATCACTGACCCGGCGGCCATAGCTGTTCGCGGGTGCCAGGACGATAGGGAACTGGTGGCCATTGGCAAACAGGTGCTTGGCTGCTTGTTCTGCTTCCTGCTCCGGTGACAGCGAGAAATAACAGGTGTTGGCTTGGCTTACGCTGCCGGCATCCGGTTCGTTCAGGGCCAGTTGCGGGATCTGATCGCTGTTCATGCGCTGGAATTCCGTGATCTTCTCTTTGCGCAGCGGACCAATCACCAGCTCAACATTGTTTTGCTTCAGCTTCGCCAGAATGGCTGGCATTGGCTCGGCATCGGTATCGTACAGGGTCAGCTCGGTGTTGGCATCGCGGCCGGAATCGTCCAGCATCGCGTTAAGGAAGCCGTCACGCACCGCTTTCCCGGACTGCTCGAAGCGACCACTAAGTGGCAACAACAGTGCCACATTGTTCAGCTGGGTGATCTCCAGTGACATGATGGCCGTCAGATCGGCAGGCAGGTACTGGTTAGCCGGGTGGTACGGATTTTTGGCCAGCCAATCTTCAACCATGGTTTTCAGTTTGGCCGGGCGTTGCCCATATGTGTTTTTCAGCACGGCCAGCTGTACCCAGCCGCGCAGCACCTCTTCGTTGCTGCCCAGAGACAGTGACTGCAGTTGGCTGTTACTGTAATGGCTTAGATCCTGCCACAGGTTCTGCCAGTTCGCTTGTTTTTGCTCGGCGCTCAGCAATTGATCCAGAGCCGTGCGCTCACGGGCCGCCAGCAGATACTGGTTGGTTTGCCCAAGCAGGTCGGCGCGCAGCATGTGATAGCGCAGGTACTGGCTGTCAGCTAGCGTCCACCATGGCTGGAAGTTCAGGGTATCCAGCGCTGCCTGAGGCTGGCCTTGTTGGTAGCGCAGTGTCGCGTTGGCTAGCTGCCATTCCGCCATCTGAACCGGATCCAGGTTCATGCGGCTCAGTCGGTTAGACTGCTGCTCGGCCTGTTCCCAGCGACCTTCTTTAATGAATGCTTTTAAGGCAAGGATGTGCCAGTTGATACTGGTGGCACCTTCGGTAGATTCGGCTTTAATCAGATAATTGGCCGCGGTATCGGTAGCAGCGACAGTGATATCCGTGCCCACGACCTGTTGCTGATTAGGCGCACTACAGCCAGCTAGGATGACAGCAAGGGCTACAGGGGCTAACAGTCGTGATACACTTTTACGCTTATGGGTAAAATTGATCATTGAATTCATTCAACTATGACAAATTACTCTCTATATTAATTGCAGATGAGATCTTAAACAAATGAGTGAGACCAATTCATGCACGGTAGATGCCGCAACTTTGTACATCGTACCTACACCCATCGGTAATCTGGCAGATATTACACAGCGTGCATTGGACGTGCTGGCCAAGGTGGACTTGATTGCTGCGGAGGATACTCGCCATACATCACGCCTGCTGACCCATTTTTCGATCTCGACCCGCACCTTCGCGCTTCACGATCACAACGAACAGCAGAAAGCTGACTTCCTAATCGAAAAACTTCAGGCAGGTAACAGCATTGCATTGGTTTCTGATGCCGGTACGCCGCTGATCAGCGATCCAGGATATCATCTTGTCAATCGTTGTCGTCAGGCGGGTGTTAAAGTTGTTCCGCTTCCGGGACCTTGTGCGGTGATTACTGCACTCAGTGCTGCCGGTCTGCCTTCAGACCGATTCAGCTTCGAAGGCTTTTTGCCACCGAAAAGCAAGGGCCGTCGGGATTGTTTTCAGGCGTTGGCTGAGGACGAACGCACTCTGATTTTCTATGAATCACCACACCGTATTATGGAATCGCTGGCTGATATGTTGGCGGTACTGGGGCCGGAGCGGGATGTTGTCCTGGCGCGTGAGCTGACCAAAACCTACGAGACCATCCACGGCGCGCCGCTGGCGGAGCTGATTGAGTGGCTGAAGCTGGATAGTAACCGCATTCGTGGTGAGATGGTGCTGCTGGTGGCCGGTCATCGGGCAGAGAAAAATGCGCTGCCGGCCGAAGCGTTGCGTACTTTGGCGCTGTTGGTCAAGGAACTGCCGCTGAAAAAAGCCTCGGCACTGGCGGCGGAAATCCACGGTGTGAAGAAAAACGCGCTGTATAAGTGGGGGCTGGAAAATCTGGAGTAACCGGTGCGCGTTGCTGGCTTTTTAAGCGTTGTCACGTCGGGCAGGATATTTCACTGGTAACCGCGTGCCAACTTCTATACAATCGCTCGCCTGAGTTGGCCAGGTAATCGCTGCTTCGTTGATGTCCTTAGGGAGACTGACGAGGGGGAGGAAAGTCCGGGCTCCATAGGGCAGGGTGCCAGATAACGTCTGGGGGGCGCAAGCCTACGACCAGTGCAGCAGAGAGCAAACCGCCGATGGCCCGTTCTTCGGAATGGTGCACAGGTAAGGGTGAAAGGGTGCGGTAAGAGCGCACCGCGCGGCTAGTAATAGTTCGTGGCACGGTAAACTCCACCCGGAGCAAGACCAAATAGGTCCCCAGTGGCGTGGCCCGCGTTGGGGACGGGTAGGTTGCTTGAGCCTGTGAGCGATTGCAGGCCTAGAGGAATGATTACCACCGCGCAAGCGGTACAGAACCCGGCTTATCGGCCAACTCACCTCTTTCCGCATAAAAGGTGATGAGAGACGCCTCCTGGCATGTCTCTCATCACCTTTTGTCGTTTATGCCTCCCCGTTGCCTGTCTGGCAAAGCATTCTGAGGTCATTGAAAATTATCAATTGATTGTCAGAAAACGAGACCTTGGCTTGACATCTTTTTTGCCAAATACGTACACTTTGCGATGGGAATTTGCAGTAAATGCTTTTAAAACAGTGTTTTAATTGCTTAACTGAATGAATTCCTTCACGAATCAAATTTATCCCGCAGACGTCACCAGTCACGCTGACGTACGGGCAGCTTTTTAAGAGCCAATTAAATTATTATGTCTGAACAGTTTGAGCACGTTTCCGTGCTGTTGCACGAGTCTGTAGATGGCCTGGCGATTAAGCCTGATGGTATCTACATTGACGGCACGTTTGGTCGTGGCGGTCACAGCCGGTTAATTCTTTCACAGCTCGGAGAAAACGGGCGTCTGTACAGTATTGACCGTGATCCCCAGGCTATCGCTGAGGCTCAAAAAATTGATGACCCGCGTTTTACTATTATCCATGGCCCGTTTTCTGGCATGGAAAAATACATGGTTGAGCGTGATCTGATTGGCCGCATTGACGGCGTGCTGCTGGATCTTGGTGTCTCTTCGCCGCAGCTTGATGATGCCGAGCGCGGCTTCAGCTTTATGCGTGACGGCCCGCTGGACATGCGGATGGATCCAACATCCGGTATTTCGGCCGCTGATTGGCTGGCGACAGCGGAAGCGGACGACATTGCCTGGGTTCTGAAAGAGTTTGGTGAAGAGCGTTTCGCCAAGCGTATTGCCCGTGGCATTGTGGCGCACCGTGAAAATCCGGAGAACGAGCCACTGACCCGTACCACTCAGCTGGCCCGCCTGATTGCTGAAGTGTCGCCGTTTAAAGACAAGCATAAGCACCCGGCGACCCGTAGCTTCCAGGCCATCCGTATCTACATCAACAGCGAGCTGGAAGAAATCGAGACCGCGCTGAATGGCGCGCTGCAGGTGCTGGCTCCGGGTGGCCGTCTGTCCGTGATCAGCTTCCATTCGCTGGAAGACCGCATGGTGAAGCGTTTCATCCGTAAGCAGAGCAAAGGGCCGGAAGTGCCTGCTGGCCTGCCGCTGACCGATGAGCAAATCAAGGCGTTGGGCTCGGCGAAGCTGAAAGCGGTAGGTAAAGCAATTAAACCATCGAATACCGAAATTAACGTGAACGCCCGTTCACGCAGTTCGGTTCTGCGTTTGGCTGAGCGTCTATGAAGTCTGCGCCGGAACCGACAGACAATCTGGCCCGCCTGATTGGGCGGGACTTACTCTCTGTAGGACGGTTTCCGCTGTTCCTGCTGGTTCTGGTGCTGATTTCTGCATTGGGGGTTGTTCTGATCACCCATCATTCCCGTCAGTTAATTGCCGAACAGGAACAACTGTTGATCGAGCGTGATCAGCTGGATATTGAATGGCGTAACCAGATCCTGGAGGAGAACTCCCTTGCCGAACACAGCCGGATTGAACGGCTGGCTGAAAAGGACATGGAAATGAAACGCCCATCCCGTGATAACGAAGTCATTGTTCACGAATGAAGTTGATGAAGAATATCAAGCGCGATAATACGCCCAATCAACGTCGACAAAAAGCGCCACCGGCTTTTATTCCGTGGCGCTTTGGCGTTATTTGCGGCTTTGTAGTACTGGCGCTCGGGGCACTGATTGCCCGTGCCGCTTATATTCAGGTCCTGGATCCCGGCAAGCTGATCCAGGAAGGCGACATGCGCTCACTGCGAGTGAAGGCACTGCCGTCAGCCCGAGGCATTATTTCGGATCGCAACGGTGAACCGCTGGCGGTCAGTGTGCCGGTTCAGGCGGTGTGGGCCGATCCGGTTCAGATTTTCAAAAACGGTGGCCTGGCTCAGGTGGATCGCTGGCACGCGCTGGCGGATGTGTTGGGGCTCGATCGTAAAGCGCTGCTCAATCGCCTGGAGCAAAATCAATCCCGCCGTTTTATCTACCTTCAGCGTCAGGTCAGTCCGGCCATGGCGGCATATGTCAATAAACTTAAACTGCCAGGCATTGGCCTGAAAGACGAATCCCGTCGCTTTTATCCTTCCGGCGAAGTCAGCGCGCACCTGATCGGGGTGACCGGTATCGATAGTCATGGCCTGGAAGGGGTTGAGCGTACCTACGACGGCTGGCTGACCGGTGAGCCGGGACGGCGCACCGTGCGTAAAGACCGTTACGGCCGGGTGGTGGAAAATATCTCTCTGAAACAGCGTGAACCGGGTAAACCGCTGAGTTTGAGCATTGATCAGCGCCTGCAGGCGGTGGCCTATCGTGCCGTGAAGCAGGCCGTTGCGGATTATCAGGCGACCTCAGCCACTGTCATTATGGCGGATGTCCGGACCGGGGAAATTTTGGCGATGGTGAATGCCCCGTCTTATAACCCGAATAATCGCGATCAGCTGCAAAGCTTCCGAATGCGTAACCGCTCCATAACCGATGCGATGGAGCCGGGTTCAACAATTAAGCCCTTTGTGGTTCTGGCCGCCCTGGAAAATGGGGTGGCGGATGAAAATACAATAATCGACACCGGCAACGGCCTGATGCAAATCGGGGGTAGCCGGGTGCGTGATGTGTCTCAGGTCGGTAAGGCGGATCTGGCGCAAATCCTGAAAAAGTCCAGTAACATCGGCGTCAGTAAACTGTCGCTGGCGATGCCGGTGGATGCGGTGCTGGGCATGTACAGCGGAGTCGGGCTGGGGGATGCTTCCGGCATCAACCTGATTGGCGAAGCGCAGGGCTTTTTCCCTGACCGCCGCCGCTGGTCTGATTTCGAACGTGCCACTCTGTCATTTGGCTACGGCATTTCGACGACCCCGATCCAGTTGCTGCGGGCGTATGCCACTCTTGGAGGGATGGGGGTCAACCGTCCGCTGTCAATCCTGAAGACTGAGCAGGTGATCCCGGGGCGTCAGGTTGCCTCGGTGGAAAACACCCGCAAGCTGCTCAATATGCTGGAAACCGTTACGCAGAAAGGTGGTAGTGCCTTCCGCGCGGGTGTGCCCGGCTATCGGGTTGGGGCAAAAACCGGTACGGCGAAAAAAGCCGTGGCGGGCGGATACAGTGATGAATACATCGCAATGACAGCCGGCCTGGCGCCGATCAGCAACCCGCGTCTGGCGATGGTTGTGGTGGTTAACGAGCCCCAGGGCGACAAATACTATGGCGGTCTGGTCGCCGCACCGATTTTCGCGGAAGTGATGGAAAGCGCCCTGCAAATTTTGAATATCCCGCCTGACGCGGGAACCCGAGAAGAATTAAAAGTAGTAAGTCACAGGGGCAAAACGCATGCCGGAACTTAATCAGAATACTTCAGTTGGCGCCTTGGTTGCGCCGTGGCGTGATGCCCTCTCGTTACCGGATCGCCTGGCGGCGTTGACGGTCACGGGAATGACTCTGGACAGCCGCAAGGTTCAGGCCGGTGATCTTTTTGTCGCGGTCAACGGACACCAGGTGGATGGTCGGCGCTTTATCTCGTCGGCCATTGAATCCGGCGCTGCGGCAGTGCTGGCCGAAGCCGACGATGGTAAACCGGCACTGTGCTGGCAGGATGAGGTGGCGGTTATTGCGCTGCCGGAGCTGGGCCAGAAGCTGTCGGCGATTGCCAAGCAGTTTTACGGCGCGCCGGATCAGGCTCTGGAGCTGATCGCGGTGACCGGAACCAACGGGAAAACCACCATCAGCCAGTTACTGGCGCAGTGGGCACAGTTACTGGGCCACACCAGTGGCGTGATGGGAACCACCGGTAACGGGCTGCTGGCGAACATTCAGCCAGCCGCCAATACCACGGGCAGCGCGCTGGACATTCCTTGTGAGCTGGCGACGATGCACCGTCAGGGCGCAGATTATGTGGCGATGGAAGTGTCCTCACACGGTTTGGTTCAGGGGCGGGTGAAGGCGCTGCAGTTTGCGGCCAGCATTTTTACCAATCTGAGCCGGGATCACCTGGATTACCACGGTGACATGGCAAGCTATGCGGCGGCGAAGCAGACCCTCTTTACTGAGCACCACAGCGGGGTTGCGGTCATTAACGCTGACGATGAGGTAGGCCGTCAGTGGCTGGCAGGATTGCCTGATGCTGTTGCCGTGGCCACTGATGCTGCCGGTGTGGCGGAACATTCTGGCCCTAAACTGTGGCTGGATGAGGTGGCGTACAGCACCCAGGGCGTTAAGATTGCGTTTGACTCCAGCTGGGGAGCCGGACAGTTTGAGGCTCCGCTGGTCGGGGCGTTCAATGTGATGAACCTGATGCTGGCACTGGCCACGTTGCTGGCGACCGGGCGTGATAAAGCTGCGCTGCTGGCTGCCGCACCGCAATTGCGTGCCGTGACCGGGCGGATGGAAGTTTTTCAAGCGGCTGACAAACCTATGATGGTTGTTGATTATGCTCACACCCCCGATGCGCTGGAAAAAGCGCTGCAGGCACTGCGCGTACACTGTGAAGGCCGCTTGTGGTGTATTTTCGGCTGTGGCGGCGATCGCGACAGCGGCAAGCGTCCAATGATGGCCGCTGTGGCGGAGAAGATGGCTGATCGGATTGTGTTGACTGACGATAATCCGCGCTCTGAATCGCCGGTACAAATCGTGGAAGACATGCTGGCCGGGCTGGCACAGCCAGCGCAGGCGACAGTGGTTCATGACCGCCGTGCTGCCTGTGAGTGGGCACTTACCCAAGCCGGGGCTGACGACATCATTCTGGTGGCGGGAAAAGGCCACGAAGATTACCAGATTCTTGCGGATCGGACGATTCATTACTCTGACCGTGAAACCGTACAGGCGTTACTGGAGGCACACGCATGATAAATGTTCAACTTTCCCAGCTGGCTGAAGTGCTCGATGCTGAGCTGGTCGGTGAGGATATGGTTATCAGTGCGGTGTCGACCGATACCCGCCAAATCGGGGCAGACACCTTGTTTGTCGCCCTGATTGGCGAACGTTTTGACGCTCATGATTTTGCGCAGAATGCTTGTGAACAAGGGGCTAAGGCATTGCTGGTAAGCAAACACTTACCGATTGCCTTGCCTCAGCTGATTGTGGCAGACACACATGCGGCACTGGGCCAGCTGGGCGCCTGGCTCAAAGCCCTGATGGAGCGCGAGTACGGGTTACAGACTGTGGCCCTGACCGGCAGCTGTGGGAAAACCACCGTGAAAGAGATGACGGCAGCCATTCTGGCGGAAAAAGGCAAGGTGCTGGCGACCAGTGGCAATTTTAATAATGACATCGGCGTCCCCCTGACCTTATTGCGTTTGGAACCTCAGCATGAATATGCGGTCATTGAACTGGGTGCAAACCATCAGGGTGAGATTGCCTACACCACTGATTTGGTGAAACCGCAGGTCGCGCTGATTAACAATCTGGCCGCAGCGCATCTGGAAGGGTTCGGCTCGCTGCAGGGCGTGGCCAAAGCCAAGGGGGAGATTTTCCAGGGGCTGGCAACCGGTGAAGCCGGTACTGCCATCATTAACCTGGACTCCAACGATCGTACATTGTGGCAGCCGCTTCTGGACGGGCATCCGGTGATGACTTTCTCTGCAACCCGAGAGGATGCGGACTATCACGCCACTGATATAAATATTAACAATTTGGGGCGTGCTTGTTTTACAATGCGCACCCCCGCCGGGGAGTTCCCGGTGTCGCTGACGCTGGCAGGGGAGCATAACGTTGCCAATGCTCTCGCCGCCGCGGCGCTGGCCATGGCGCTGGGTGCCACGCCTGCACAGGTTCAGGCCGGACTCGGCCAGGTGGCAAACGTCAAAGGCCGGGTGGATATCACCGAGCCGCGAACCAATCTGCGGCTGATTGATGATACCTACAATGCCAGTGTGGCCTCAGTGAAGGCGGCGATTGACCTGCTGGCCGGTTTTGCCGGACAGCGCTGGTTTGTACTGGGGGATATGGCTGAGCTGGGTGATGACAGCGCTGCTCTGCACCGGGAAGTGGGTGAGTATGCGCAAGGCAAAGCACTGGATCAGGTGCTGACCTTCGGCGTTGCCAGTGAAGTCGTGAGCTCTCTCAACGGCGGCAAACATTTTAATAACAAGACAGCATTGATTGAGGCGCTGAAACAGCAACTCGAACCATTGCTCAATGACGATAACATCCAAGTGACAGTGCTGGCGAAAGGGGCTCGCAGCTCCCGCATGGAAGAGGTAATTGTCGCACTGCAGGACAACAAAGAATGATTTACTGGTTAGCCGAATTACTAGAACCCACGTTTCCATTTTTTCGACTATTTGAATACCTGACGTTCCGGGCCATCATTAGCATCCTGACGGCTCTGGTGATTTCGCTGTGGATGGGGCCACGTCTGATTGCCCGTCTGCAGATGCTGCAAATTGGTCAGGTGGTTCGCCACGACGGTCCGGAGTCTCACTTTAGCAAGCGTGGTACGCCGACTATGGGCGGGATCATGATCCTGGCCGCGATTACGATCACAGTACTGCTGTGGACGGATCTGAGCAACCCGTATGTCTGGGCCGTGCTGACGGTCATGCTGGGCTACGGGGCTGTTGGCTTTGTGGATGACTACCGCAAAGTGGTACGCAAGAATACAGACGGTCTGATCGCCCGCTGGAAATACTTCTGGCAGTCAGTGATCGCGCTGGGTGTGGCGTTTGCCTTGTATGTACACGGTAAAGACACGGTGGCGACTCAGCTGGTGGTGCCATTCCTCAAAGACGTGATGCCACAATTGGGGCTGTTCTATATCGTCTTTACCTATTTTGTGATTGTCGGTACCAGTAATGCCGTTAACCTGACCGATGGTCTGGACGGCCTGGCTATTATGCCAACGGTTATGGTGGCCAGCGGCATGGCGTTTATCGCTTGGGCAACCGGCAACGTGAATTTCGCGAACTATCTGCATATTCCTTACCTGAAAGATGCTAGTGAACTGGTGGTCGTCTGTACTGCGATAGTCGGAGCCGGACTGGGCTTTTTGTGGTTCAACACCTACCCGGCACAGGTCTTTATGGGCGATGTCGGCTCTCTGGCACTGGGCGGTGCGCTGGGTACAATTGCGGTGCTGGTGCGTCAGGAACTGCTGCTGGTATTGATGGGCGGTGTGTTCGTGATGGAGACCGTTTCGGTGATCCTCCAGGTGGGCTCGTACAAACTGCGTGGCCAGCGTATTTTCCGCATGGCCCCGATTCACCACCATTATGAATTGAAAGGCTGGCCGGAGCCGCGAGTGATCGTCCGTTTCTGGATCATCACCCTGATGCTGGTTCTGATCGCGCTGGCAACACTGAAGGTACGATAAATGAAAGGCTTGGAAGGCGTACAAAATGTTGTGGTAATTGGCCTGGGGATGACCGGTTTGTCGGTTGTGAACCACTTATGCCGATTGGCGCAGCCGTTGGATATCAAAGTGATTGATACCCGGGAGACGCCTCCGGGCCGAGAGCAACTGCCACCAACCGTTGCGCTGTGCAGTGGTGAGTGGCAGATGGACTGGCTACTGGCCGCCGATTTGATTGTGGCCAGCCCGGGGATTGCCCTGGCAACGCCGGAGTTGGTGCAGGCCGCACAGGCCGGCATTGACATTGTCGGCGACATTGAGCTGTTTGCCCGGGCGGTTACCAAGCCGGTGGTTGGGATTACCGGCTCTAACGGCAAAAGTACGGTAACCAGTCTGGTCGGTGAAATGGCGAAGGAAGCCGGTATGAATGTCGGCGTCGGAGGCAACATCGGCTTTGCAGCGCTCGATATGCTGGCCGAAGATCATGACGTCTATGTTCTGGAGCTGTCCAGCTTCCAGCTCGAAACTACTGCTTCGTTGTCGCTCAAAGCCGCGGTCTACCTCAACCTTTCTGAAGATCATATGGATCGCTACACCGGGCTGGATGATTACAGCCTGGCAAAAATGCGTATCTTCCGTCATGCCGAACTGGCAGTGTATAACCGCAATGATCTGGCAACCCGTCCGGAATTTGCTGGCCCGATGACCAGCTTTGGTCTGGATGCCGGTCCATACGGGCTGGTCGAGTTGGATGGCCGGGAGTGGCTGGCGGTGAACGGTGATGCTGTGCTGCCAAGTGATGAGATTGCGCTGGTGGGCCGTCACAATGTCGCCAACAGTCTGGCGGCACTGGCGCTGGCCGATGCCTTGGGCGTCGATCGTGGCGCTGCCTGCCGAACACTGCGTCGTTATACCGGACTGGCACACCGTTGCCAGTTGGTTGCCGAGCAGCACGGCGTGAAGTGGGTCAATGACTCCAAAGCCACTAACTTGGCGAGCACGGTCGCGGCCCTGAGTGGTCTCACCCTGCAGGGCAAGTTGCATCTGCTGATGGGCGGGGATGGCAAAGGCGCGGATTTCTCTGAGCTGGCGCCCGTACTGGCGGCGCTGAACGTTCAGCTGTACTGCTTTGGTCGCGACGGCCACCTGATGGCTGAGCAGGTATCAGGTGCGGTGCAGGTTGAAACGATGGCACAGGCCATGACAATGGCTGCCGCTTCAGCAGCCTCTGGCGATATGGTGCTGTTGTCTCCTGCCTGCGCCAGCTTTGATCAGTTTGCCAATTTCATGGCGCGCGGTGAGGCGTTTGCCGCACTGGCCGGTGAGCTACAGCATCAGGTCGGTGGGGCCGGATAATGCTGGGCGTACTGAGAGACAGTGTGGAGTCTCTGTTTGACTGGCTGACCCGACCGGCCGCACAAAGCAGTTACGATCGTCAGCTGGTGTGGATTGCGCTCTCTTTGATGGTAACCGGTCTGGTGATGGTGACTTCCGCCTCGGTGCCGGTGGCGACCCGCCTGACGGACATGCCGTTTTATTTCGCCCTGCGCCATGCATTCTTTTTGGCCGGGGCTCTAGTGATCGCTGGCTTCGTGGTCATGGTGCCGCTGGAAAAGTGGCGGCAGTACAGCGTACCGATGCTGATCACCTCGTTGGTGCTGCTGGTGGTTGTGTTGCTGATTGGCCGTTCGGTCAATGGTGCTTCCCGCTGGATCCCGCTCGGGATCTTTAATTTGCAGCCAGCCGAAGTGGCCAAGCTGTCTCTGTTTCTGTTTTTGTCCGGCTATCTGGTTCGTCAGTATGAGCAGGTACGTGAAAGCTTTCGTGGCTTTCTAAAGCCGCTGGTCGTACTGGGCGTGCTGGGCGTGCTGCTGCTGGCGCAGCCTGACCTCGGCTCCTTCGTCGTGATGTTTGTTACGACAGTTGGCATGCTCTTTATTGCCGGGGCCAAGTTGTGGCAGTTCATTGCCATGCTGGTGATGGCGATTGGCGGCATCGGCCTGCTAATCCTGCTGGAACCTTATCGGATGCGCCGGGTAACGTCGTTTCTTGACCCGTGGGAAGACCCGTTTGGCAGTGGTTACCAGCTGACGCAGTCACTGATGGCGTTTGGCCGCGGTGACTGGCTGGGACAAGGGCTGGGGAACTCCATTCAGAAGCTCGAATACCTGCCGGAAGCTCACACGGACTTCGTATTTGCGGTACTGGCGGAAGAAGTTGGCCTGATTGGCGTGACAGTCGTCCTGCTCCTGATTTTTGCTCTGGTGTTCAAATCACTGATCATTGGCCGCCGTTGTCTGCAGACCGGGCAACTGTTTGGCGGTTTCCTGGCGTTTGGTTTTGCCTTCTGGTTTGCGTTCCAGACGTTGGTTAACGTGGGGGCTGCTGCCGGTATGGTACCGACCAAAGGTCTGACCCTGCCGCTGATCAGTTACGGTGGCTCCAGTCTATTTATTATGGCAACCGCTGTTGCCATCCTGATCCGGATTGACTTTGAGCAGCGCCTGGCTGCCCGTTATGCCCCGGATCCTGAAAAAGAAGATACAGAGAATGAACAAGAATAAACGCTTGCTGGTGATGGCTGGCGGAACCGGTGGCCATGTATTTCCCGGGCTGGCGGTAGCCAAGAAGCTGCAACAGGAAGGCTGGGAAATTCGCTGGCTGGGTACCGCGGATCGTATGGAAGCGGATCTGGTGCCGAAACACGGTATTGATATCGATTTTATTAAAGTCAAAGGCCTGCGCGGACAAGGGATCCTGCGTTTGCTGTCGGCGCCGTTTAAAATCGTCGGGGCGATTCTGCAGGCCAGACAATACATCAAAGCCTGGCAGCCGGATGCGGTGTTGGGCATGGGGGGGTACGTGAGTGGCCCAGGCGGCGTGGCAGCCTGGCTGTCGGGCGTACCGGTGATTTTGCATGAGCAGAATGCCGTGGCCGGGCTGACAAACCAGTGGCTGTCCCGTATTGCCAGTGGCGTGCTACAGGCGTTCCCGGGAGCGTTTAAAGGGCGTGATGTTGTCGGTAACCCGGTGCGCGAAGATGTGACGGTGCTGCCAGCGCCGGCAGAACGTTTTGCGGAGCGCCAGGGGCCAGTGCGTATCCTGGTGATGGGGGGAAGTCAGGGGGCACGTATCCTGAATCAGACTCTTCCTCAGGTGGCAGGGATTCTGGGTGATAAAGTCACTATCTGGCATCAGGCCGGTAAAGGGGCGCAGGCCGAAACCCAGGAGGCCTATGAAGCTAACACCACGGTGCCACATAAAGTAACCGAGTTTATTGATGATGTGGCCGCAGCTTACGCCTGGGCCGATTTGGTGGTATGCCGCTCCGGTGCACTGACAGTCTCTGAGCTGTCAGCGGCGGGACTGGGGGCTATCTTTATTCCGTTCATGCACAAGGACCGCCAGCAGGCGCTGAATGCCGACCATCTGGTAGCCTGCGGTGCCGCAAAAATGATTGAGCAGCCGGATCTGACCGTTCAGGGGCTGGCTGATGAGATTGCACAACTAGACCGTAGTCAGCTGACGGCGATGGCCGAGGCGGCACGGAATGCAGCGATTCTTGACGCGGATGTCCGTGTCGCAGAAGTGATTAAATCGCTGGCAAAACAATAACAAGACGAGACAAAGTGATGAGTAAACTGGATAACCAGCAGCTAGCTAAAATTCGTACCATGGTACCAGAGATGCGCCGCGTAGAGCGTATTCACTTTGTTGGTATCGGCGGCGCCGGAATGAGCGGAATCGCCGAAGTACTGGTCAATGAAGGCTATCGGGTCAGTGGTTCTGATCTGGCGCCGAATGCGGTGACAGAGCGGCTGACCAGCAAGGGTGCTGAGATCTTTTTTGGTCATCAGGCATCAAATGTTCAGGGCGCGAGTGTGGTGGTGGTGTCGACCGCAATCCGTCAGGACAATCCAGAGTTAGTTGCAGCCCGTGAGCAGCGTATTCCGGTAGTGCGCCGTGCCGAAATGCTGGCCGAGCTGATGCGCTATCGCCACGGGATTGCAATTGCGGGAACGCACGGCAAAACCACAACGACGGCCTTGGTCACTCAGATTTATTCCGAAGCGGGGCTGGATCCGACGTTCGTCAACGGCGGTCTGGTGAAAAGCGCAGGAACCAATGCCCGTTTGGGTTGCAGCCGTTACCTGATTGCTGAGGCGGATGAAAGCGACGCGTCTTTCTTGCACCTGCAGCCGATGGTCTGTGTTGTGACGAACATTGAAGCTGACCACATGGATACCTATGGTGGTGACTTTGAAGTTCTGAAGCAGACGTTTATTGATTTCCTGCATAATCTGCCGTTCTACGGGCTGGCTGTGATGTGCATTGACGATCCTGTGGTTCGTGAACTGCTGCCGCGGGTCGGCCGTCCGGTGATCACGTACGGTTTCTCAGAAGATGCTGATGTTCGCCTGGTGGATTACACGCAAACGGGTCAGCAAGGCCACTTCTCGATTCTGCGCAAAGGCAAGCCTACACTGAAAGTTACCCTGAATATTCCGGGGAAACACAATGCGCTGAATGCAACGGCGGCAGTGGCTGTTGCCAGTGAAGAAGGCGTGGAAGAAGATGCCATCATTCGTGCATTGGTAGAATTCCAGGGCACCGGTCGTCGTTTCGACCATTTGGGTGAGTTTGAAACCGGTAACGGCAACGTCATGCTGGTGGATGATTATGGTCATCACCCGAGCGAAGTGGATGTCACCATCAAAGCTGCGCGGGCCGGTTGGGCGGATAAGCGCTTGGTGATGGTGTTCCAGCCACACCGTTACAGCCGTACCCGTGACTTGTATGAAGATTTCGCCAATGTGCTGGAGCAGGTTGATGTTCTGGTAATGCTGGATGTCTATTCTGCCGGGGAAGCACCGATTACCGGAGCAGATGGGCGCTCTCTGTGCCGCACTATTCGCGGGCGCGGCAAAATTGATCCGATTTTTGTGCCCAACGGTGAAGCATTGCCGTCAGCGTTGGCCAACATTCTACAAAATGATGATTTAGTTCTGACACAAGGCGCCGGTGATGTTGGCAAAATTGCACGCCAACTTGCTGAAATGAAACTGAATATTGACATGATGCGTCAGAAGTAGTCAGCGGAGGCGCAAGTCTGGCGTAAATCTTGCCTGAGTATCAGGTTCAGTGATGTTTGCCGTGATGTTTGCCGGAAAAAGCTGTGCAATAGGTCTCTTAAGTGTCTTATTGCTATCAGTAATTGCAAGGAATCATGAGACAAGTGTTGGAGTGCCAGAGCTTGCTCGGTATAATCTGTCAACTTTGCTCGCAAGATGCGGTCTGATTTAGAGCGGTTTAGGCTGCCAGTTCCGTATCTTGCCGGTAAATGTCGGCTATTAGGGTTTTGAATGTATGGCTGATACGGTTTTAAATCGCATACCGCTACCTTCCCCTGTGGCCAGAAAACACTGGGGTGGGTTGGCTTTTTTTCTTTTTGTCATCAGCTTTATTGTCTGGCTGTTCAGTGCCGCAATAGACTGGATGACCGATGCCAACCGGCTGCCATTATCGCAGCTCATTATTCAGGGGGAGCTGCATTACCTGACGCCGGATGATGTCCGAAACGGAATACTCCAGCTTGACAGTCTGGGCAGCTTCATGACGCAGGATGTGGATGATATTCAGCATACGCTGGAAGCCATGCCCTGGGTAGCCAGAGCGGCAGTTCGCAAGCAGTGGCCGGATACGGTGAAAGTGTATCTGGTTGAACAGGAGCCCGCGGCCTTTTGGGATGATGAGTTTCTGCTGAATACGTCTGGTGACGTATTTTATGCCCCGAAAGAGCAGGCCGGACAGGCGTTTGTCGCGCTATCCGGACCGGAAGACAGCAGCCGACAGGTATTGGCTGCGTTGCATGAAATGCAACCCAGATTACAGCGAGCCGGCTTTGAAATTGCTAGGCTGGTATTGAACGAACGTCGTGCCTGGCGCGTGTGGTTAACCAACGGCATCAGGCTCGAATTAGGGCGCAAGGAAAGAATGGAGCGGCTGGAACGTTTCATTACCTTGTTCCCGGAGATAGAGCAGCAGGGAAAGGCCATCGAGTACGTAGACTTGCGCTATGACACCGGGGCTGCTGTAGGCTGGACTACAGATCCAGAGTAAGCGAAACCAAATGGGACGGCATCGCCGCTTTCTGTTTGGCTTGGTAGAACTATAAGAGCGTGCGCTAATGACGAAGGCAGCAGATAAAAAACTGATAGTGGGCTTGGATATTGGTACATCCAAAGTCTGTGCTTTAGTCGGGGAAGTGTTGCCGGATGGTGAAGTAAACGTCATCGGTGAGGGTAGCAGTCCTTCTGGCGGAATGGACAAAGGCGGCGTGAACGATCTTGAGTCCGTCGTAAAATCGGTTCAGAGCGCTGTTTACAAGGCCGAACTGATGGCTGACTGCCAGATTTCCTCGGTTTTCCTGTCTTTATCAGGTAAGCATATTCGTTGCCAGACAGAAGAAGGTATGGTGCCGATTTCTGATAAAGAGGTGACACAAGACGACGTTGATAATGTTATACATACAGCGAAGTCAGTAAAAATTAGTGATGAACATAAAGTTTTGCATGTTATTCCTCAGGAATTTGCTATTGATTACCAAGAGGGGATAAAAAATCCTGTTGGTTTATCAGGGGTGCGCATGGAAGCCAGTGTTCATCTAATCACTTGCCATAACGACATGGCGCGCAACATCGTGAAAGCGGTTGAGCGCTGTGATCTGAAAGTCGATCAGCTGATATTCTCTGGTCTGGCTGCCAGTTATGCTGTTCTGACACCGGACGAGCGCGAGCTCGGCGTGTGTGTCGTGGACATCGGTGGCGGTACAATGGATATCGCGGTCTGGACCGGTGGCGCACTGCGCCATGCTGCCGTCATCCCGTATGCCGGCAATGTGGTGACCAGCGATATTGCTTATGCCTTTGGTACACCGCTCGGTGATGCGGAAGAAATCAAGGTCAAATACGGTTGTGCACTGAGTGAAATGGTCAGCAAAGATGCGAAGGTCGATGTACCGAGCGTCGGCGGACGGCCTTCACGTAGTCTGCAGAGCCAGACATTGGCGGAAGTGATCGAGCCTCGTTACAGCGAATTGCTGGGGCTGGTGAATCAGAAGCTAATCGAAGTACAAGAACAACTGCGTAATGCGGGCGTCAAGCACCAACTGGCAGCAGGTATTGTCCTGACCGGTGGTGCGGCTCAAATGGAAGGGCTGGTTGAATGTGCCGAACGGGTATTCAGCAATCAGGTCCGGGTAGGATTGCCGCTGGACGTGACTGGACTGACAGAACATGTCCAATCACCGCATTACGCGACAGCAGTCGGTCTGCTGCATTACGGAAAGGATAGTCAGACATTTGACGATAGTGATCTGGAGCCGAAACGGTCTGTCTCCAGTATTTTCACTAGAATAAGTGGTTGGCTTAAAAAAGAATTTTAAAACCTGATGCGAACAGGATGAACGGAGAGAACACATGTTTGAACCGATGATGGAAATGTCTGACGAGGCAGTAATTAAGGTCATTGGCGTTGGCGGCGGTGGCGGTAACGCTGTCGATCACATGGTACGTGAATCTATTGAAGGCGTTGAGTTCATCAGTGTAAACACTGACGCTCAGGCACTTCGTAAAAGCAGTGTCAGCACTGTAATTCAGATTGGCGGCGCGATCACTAAAGGTCTGGGTGCCGGTGCCAACCCACAGGTTGGCCGTGATTCGGCGCTGGAAGATCGTGAAGCAATCAAAGCTGAGCTGGAAGGTTCAGACATGATTTTCATCGCTGCCGGTATGGGCGGCGGTACCGGTACCGGTGCGGCCCCGATTATTGCGGAAGTCGCGAAAGAGCTGGGTATTCTGACGGTTGCCGTAGTTACCAAGCCATTCAGCTTCGAAGGTAAAAAGCGTATGGCTTTTGCCGAGCAAGGTATCGAAGAACTGTCTAAGCACGTTGACTCGCTGATCACGATTCCGAATGAGAAGCTGCTGAAAGTGCTGGGCCGTGGCATCACTCTGCTGGACGCTTTTGCGAAAGCGAACGACGTGTTGAAAAACGCGGTACAGGGTATTGCCGAGCTGATTACTCGCCCGGGCATGATCAACGTCGACTTTGCGGACGTACGTACAGTGATGTCTGAAATGGGTCATGCGATGATGGGTAGCGGCGTTGCGACCGGTGATGACCGTGCAGAAGAAGCCGCTGAAATGGCGATTTCCAGCCCACTGCTGGAAGATATCGACCTGGCGGGTGCTCGTGGCGTACTGGTTAACATCACCGCGGGTATGGACATGCGTCTGGATGAGTTTGAAACCGTTGGTAACACCGTCAAGGCATTTGCTTCTGACAACGCGACCGTGGTTATCGGTACATCACTGGATCCGGAAATGTCTGACGAGCTGCGTGTAACAGTAGTGGCAACGGGTATTGGTAAAGACACCAAGCCTGATATCACTCTGGTTACAACCAGCAAACCAGCACCAGCAGTTGCACAGGAAAAAACGGTTCAGCCTACGCCTGTGATGGAAGACACGAAGCCAGCTCCGCTGACTCAGTCTGCCCCAGCCGCTGAAGGTAACGCTCAGGCAGCAGCGAAAGCTAAACCACAAGCGGACCACGACTACCTGGACATCCCGGCGTTTTTGCGCAAGCAAGCAGACTAATTGCTTAGCTGTTGCAAATTATTTGGGAAACAGGTAACAAAGTGGTATGATGTCTGTCCTTGTCCTATTTTTGAACAAGGATAAGGGCCGACATTAGGCATTTAAACAGTTGAGAAACGCAGATGATCAGACAACGTACATTGAAAAGCATTGTCCAAACGACCGGGGTGGGTTTGCACTCTGGACGTAAAGTCACGCTGATCCTTCGTCCTGCTGCGGCAAACACCGGTGTGATTTATCGTCGTACGGACTTGAATCCACCTGTTGATTTTCCAGCGAACGCCGACTCAGTGCGCGATACAATGTTATGCACCGCTCTGGTGAACGAAGAAGGTGTGCGTATCTCGACTGTGGAACACCTGAATGCCGCATTGGCAGGTATGGGTATCGATAACGTGATTATCGAAGTGGATGCGCCGGAAATTCCGATTATGGACGGCAGTGCCAGCCCGTTTATTTACCTGCTGCAATCAGCCGGTATTGAGACGCTGAATGCGCCTAAGCGCTTCCTGCGTCTTAAGAAAACTGTTCGCGTCGAAGATGGTGACAAATGGGCCGAGCTGCGTCCATACAACGGCTTCCGCCTGGATTTCACTATCGAGTTTAACCATCCGGCGATTGATGCGGATCAGCAGCGTTTGGTTCTGGACTTCTCAAGCCAGTCATTTGTAAAAGATATCAGCCGCGCACGGACCTTTGGTTTCATGCGTGATATCGAGTATTTACAGTCACAGAACCTGTGTCTGGGTGGTAGCTTTGATAATGCCATCGTACTGGATGATTACCGTATCTTGAATGATGACGGCTTACGTTTCGACAATGAACTCGTGACTCACAAAGTACTGGACGCCATTGGTGACCTGTACATGTGCGGCCACAACATCATTGGTGAGATGGTGGCTTATAAATCAGGCCACGCGCTAAACAACAAATTGCTGCGTGCTGTTCTGGCTGACCAAGAAGCTTTTGAATGGTCGACCTTCGATAATGAACAGCAGGTGCCTGTTACTTTTGCCCAGCCGGGCATGGTACTTGCCTGATACCCAATCAGATTGAAAAACGCCGGACTCTGTCCGGCGTTTTGCTTTTCTGGCTTCGTGAATCTCGCCTCGAGAAATACTTTACTATTTTCGGCAATAGCCACTCTCAGTATTCGCTTCTTTAAGCAATAGCTACTTTAGTTAGTAGCTACTTTAAACAATAGCTACTTATGCCGTGTTATTTTGAACGATTTCGGGCTTCAGCCATAGCGGCGATACGTTCCAGCCGAGCTTTAATTTTATCAGGGGCATCTGCTGCGGTTTGACGCAGGTAACCTGCTGCCTTATCCGAGATTGGCTTGCGAACGATATCCGGGGTTTTTTCTGACGGTGCCGGAGCGACCGCAGCTAAAGCCGGATTGACCCGAATGTCAATTTGACTGAGATTCGGGAGTAGTTTTTCCCGGAGCTTCTGCATCAGCGTATTGCGCTCGTAGTTCAGGCGCATTGACCAGGCCGCTGAGGCCGTTTCAATAATCAGGACTCCCTGGCGGTAGTTACTGACTCGACAGTGTTCAGCACAGTTCAGGTGCGCCTTAACCGCTTTATCCAGCTTACTCAAGGCGATAGCACGCTGCTGAATATTCCCCATCTGGCTGTTGTCCAGCAAAGTCGCGGGTGTTTGAGGGCGGTGATCACGCATGTCTGGCAATTCCTGGCTCTGAATTAGGGGATAAGTTCTAATTTTTCGGATATGGTAAACATCGCCGGGGGATTTGCCATAGGCGACACTGTCAATATGGCTTATTATATCAGGCTTGGGAACCTAATGAATAACACGACATAACTGTCTTGTGGCTCCCAAAATGAACACCGGTGAGCGGAAAATGTGGGTATTTTACGGTTTCGACTTGAAATGGCGGAGATAGGCCACAATATCTTTCTTAACCACTATTTTCCGGTCGGCTTGTTTCGCCACTTGTGTGGTGGATTGAAACGGGACAGGGACGAAGACGTTCAGGCCATGACCTCGATTCCGTCTGGTAGTATCCCGGTGAAATATTCAGATTGAGTCATCAGCCCGACCTACTGGCTGACATAACAAAGAGAAAACGGCAACGCCATGTTATCAAAACTACTGACTAAAGTTATCGGTAGCCGTAACGACCGCACACTGCGTCGTATGCGCAAAATCGTTGACCAAATTAACAAGCTTGAACCGCAATTTGAAAGCTTACAAGACGAAGAACTGAAAGCCAAAACGGTTGAGTTCCGTGAGCGTTTGGATCAGGGCGAAAACCTGGATCAGCTGTTGCCAGAAGCGTTTGCCACGGTTCGTGAAGCGTCGAAGCGTGTGTTTGGCATGCGCCATTTCGATGTTCAGCTGATTGGCGGTATGGTACTGAATAACTGCCAGATCGCAGAAATGCGTACGGGTGAAGGTAAAACGCTGACGGCGACGTTGCCAGCTTACCTGAATGCACTGACCGGTAAAGGTGTGCATATCGTTACGGTGAACGACTACCTGGCTGCCCGTGACGCCGAAACCAACCGACCACTGTTCGAATTCCTGGGGATGACCGTTGGGGTGAACATCCCGAATATGCCTCCGCATGCGAAGAAAGAAGCGTACGCGGCAGACGTACTGTATGGTACCAACAACGAATTCGGTTTTGACTACCTGCGTGACAACATGGCTTTCCGCCCGGAAGACCGTGTACAGCGTGAGCGTTTCTTTGCGGTTGTCGATGAAGTCGACTCCATCCTGATCGATGAAGCCCGTACCCCGCTGATTATTTCTGGTCCGGCTGAAGACAGCTCGGAGCTGTACATTAAGATCAATGCCCTGATTCCTCAGTTGGTGAAGCAGGACAAAGAAGATAGCGAAGAATACCGTGGTGAAGGCCACTATACGGTTGATGAAAAATCTAAGCAGACTTACCTGACGGAGAACGGTCAGGAATTTGTTGAAGAGCTGCTTAAACAAAACGGTATGATGGACGAGGACGATACACTGTACTCGCCAGCCAACATCAGCCTGCTTCACCATGTGAATGCCGCATTGCGTGCCCATGTGTTGTTTGAGCGTGACGTCGACTACATCGTGAAAGACGGCGAAGTGATCATCGTTGATGAGCACACAGGCCGTACGATGCCGGGCCGTCGCTGGTCTGAAGGCTTGCACCAGGCTGTTGAAGCCAAAGAGGGTGTGAAAATTCAAAATGAAAACCAGACTCTGGCTTCCATCACTTTCCAGAACTACTTCCGCCTGTATGAGAAGCTGTCAGGTATGACAGGTACTGCGGATACTGAAGCCTTTGAATTCCAGACAATCTACGGTCTGGAAACCGTGGTTATCCCAACCAACAAGCCGATGGTTCGTGATGACATGGGTGATTTGGTTTACATGACTGAACGTGAAAAGTTCGCGGCGATCAGTGAAGACATCAAAGCGCGCGTCAGCAAAGGTCAGCCGGTGCTGGTGGGTACCGTCTCGATTGAAAAATCAGAAATGCTGTCAAACGCCCTGAAAAAAGAAGGGATTAAGCATCAGGTTCTGAATGCGAAATTCCATGAAATGGAAGCTGAAATTGTGGCGCAGGCGGGTAAAGCCGGTGCGGTGACAATTGCTACCAACATGGCGGGCCGTGGTACGGATATCGTGCTGGGCGGCTCCTGGCAGAGCGAAGTGGCGAAGCTGGATAACCCGACAGAAGAACAAATTGCCGGCGTGAAGGCCCAGTGGAAAGAAGCCCACGATGCGGTACTGGCAGCCGGTGGCCTGCACATTATTGGTACAGAACGTCACGAATCCCGCCGTATTGATAACCAGCTGCGCGGCCGTTCAGGTCGTCAGGGTGACCCGGGTTCCTCGCGTTTCTACCTGTCGATGGAAGATGGCCTGATGCGTATCTTCGCGTCTGAGCGTGTTTCCGGGATGATGAAGAAACTGGGCATGGAAGAAGGCGAGGCCATTGAGCACCCATGGGTGACGAAGGCGATCGAAAACGCCCAGCGTAAAGTAGAAAGCCGTAACTTCGACATCCGTAAACAGCTGCTGGAATTCGATGATGTGGCTAATGATCAGCGTAAAGTCGTGTACGAGCTGCGTGACGAGCTGATGAATGCCGAAGACATCAGCGATATGATCGAGCAGAACCGTGAGGATGTGCTGCAGGCTGTGATTGACGAGTTTATCCCGCCTCAGTCTCTGGAAGAAATGTGGAATATTGCGGGCCTGGAAGAGCGCCTGAAGAACGATTTCGATCTTGAACTGCCGATTCAGGAGTGGCTGGACAGCGAAGAGAAGCTGTACGAAGAAGCGCTGCGTGAACGTATTGTCGAGAAAGCGGTGGAAGTTTACCGTCACAAAGAAGAAGTGGTTGGTGCGCCTGTGCTGCGTAACTTCGAGAAGACGGTCATGCTACAAAATCTGGACATGCTGTGGAAAGAGCACCTGGCTGCCATGGATCACCTGCGTCAGGGTATCCACCTGCGTGGTTATGCACAGAAAAACCCGAAACAGGAATACAAGCGTGAATCGTTTGAGCTGTTTGAGGGCATGCTGGAAAGCCTGAAGTCTGATGTGATTGCCATCCTGAGTAAGGTTCGCGTCCAGCAGCAGGAAGAAGTCGAGCGAATGGAAGCGGAGCGTCGTCGTCAGGCCGAAGAACTGGCCCGCCGTCAGCAGTTCCAGCATCAGGAAGCCGAAAACCAGGTGGCGGACGAGAGCCATGAAGATGGTGTTCCACACCGTGCTGAGCGTAAGGTAGGTCGTAATGAACCTTGTCCTTGCGGTTCAGGTAAGAAATACAAACAGTGTCACGGTAAAATCAGCTAACAACTGACCGTGTTATAGAATAAAAGGCCGCCAACGCGGCCTTTTGTTTATGCGCACAATGAGGCAAGATAACACAGAGACGCAGCATTACCGTTTGATGATAGGGTGAAGAGTGGATAAAAAACGCGTGTGGATCTCTGCGGGGATCATTCTAAATGACAGTAAAGATTCGGTCTTTATAACCCGACGTCCTGCCAAGGCGCACAAAGGCGGCTTCTGGGAGTTTGCCGGCGGCAAAGTCGAGCAGGGCGAAACGGCAGAGCAGGCGGTGATTCGTGAATTGCATGAAGAAGTCGGCATTGAAGCGACGGCCCTGGAGCATTTCATGGCTCTTGAGCATGACTATCCGGAAAAGGCGTTGAAATTTGATTTCTTTCTGGTGACGGCGTTTGAAGGGGAAGCCTTTGGTAAAGAAGGTCAGCCCGGGGAATGGGTCGCTCTCTCAAACTTGCGTGACTATACCTTTCCGGAAGCCAATGAGGTGGTTCTGGACAAACTGATGGGTCTGTAGTGCTGCTGGTTATAAGCGCATGACAGAGCCTATGCTCGGTGTTCTGTGGATTGAGATACGATAAGACCCGGCGAGATGCCGGGCCTTATGCTGTCAGTATCCCATGTCTTCTGACCAGCCATCAGAATCGGACATGTCCGGAGCGCCGGGAATGGATTTTTCCTCGTCCGCCCACTCACCCAAATCAATCAGTTGGCAGCGCTTGGAGCAAAAAGGTCGGAATGGGCTTTGCTCTCCCCATACCACGTCGGTGCGACAAGTCGGGCACTTGACCACGGTGAGATCAGATTGGGTGGATTTGGCTTGTGTCATGGTGAACCTCAGCATATCGCCAGTTTAAACTCGAGCAATTCCGCGATGCCGGTTCCTTCCTCAAAAGGTAGGAAGCGAACAGCAAAGCGGCTGCGATGGCCCGATATCATAGGGTATACCCCATGGCTTGAGCAAATATCAATCCTCAGCATGTTAGCCGCTTCGGCGTCATGCTGGAAGAAGCCGCCCCGAGCGACCTGCGGGCGGAATTGCCCTGACTCCCTGATCAGCTTTAGCCACAAGTGCAGCGCCACGCTCAGTTCGCTGATGTGATTGAGCCAGTTTTGCATATTGCTTTGTTTGTGCGCCAGCGGCAGGTGCAGCCAGTGATGCAGTGTCGGCAAGTCAAAGCTGCAGCTCCCGCCGGGAATTGACAGGCGCTGTTTAATACTACTCAAGAAGCGATCTTCACGCAGCTCCTGCCCCAGCCGGGTGGCTGTCAGCAGTTGATGGTGAGCAAGATCCAGCTTATCTAGCAGCTCCAGCAGTGCGTTTTGGTCCACTCCGTCAATGTTCAGCCACTGCTTGAGTTTACCGCGTTGTTTTTCTAGATCTTTGGCCAGCTCTGATTTCAGCTGTATTTGATCCAGGATTTCCAGCATATCAAACAGGGCACGAAAAAAGATCTGATGTTGCCAGGGGTCAGTAAGCTGGCTGGCATGCGTCATCTGGCGGATCAGGTATTCCAGCCGCAGGTAGATCCGGACTTTCTCGCTGAGAGGGTGTTCATAGCGAATCATTTGCATATCGACTTACCCAAAAATGTTCGGTTAATTTGATGCCGCCGGAGACTGGCTTAATGTCAGGTAATAGGCGTGCAGTTCCGCCACTTTTTGTTTCAGGCTCTCTGCGTCACCGTTATTGGAAATCACATCATCGGCAGCGGCCAGACGCTGCTCCCGGGTTGCCTGTGAAGCCAAGATTTTACGGACCTGCTCTGCTGCAACATTGTCGCGTTGCTGTGTACGTTGGACCTGTACCGATTCATCCACATCCACCACCAACAGACGATCGGTCATGGTTTGCAGGTTATTTTCCACCATCAGGGGGATGACCAACAAGCAGTAGGCGGATGTCGTCTTTTCAATGTCGGCTTTCATCTTTTCCCGAATCATCGGGTGCAGCAGATCGTTGAGCCATTGTTTGAGCGAGTGGTCATTGAAGATGGCCTCTCGCAGCTTACTGCGGTTGAGAGAACCATCTGTCAGTAAGATGTCAGATCCCAGTTTGTCAGCGATAGCCTGAAGGCCGGGCGTTCCCGGTTCCACGACTTCCCGGGCAATAACATCAGCATCAATAATATCAATATGGTAGGCGGCAAACAGATTGGCAACGGTTGTTTTACCGCTGCCGATGCCGCCAGTCAGGCCAATCACCATGGTCATAGCATTACATTCCCAGATATGAAGTCAGGTACCAGTTGAGCAGTGGCTCACCCCACAAGATGGCTATCCAGCCGGCAATCGCCAGATAGGGGCCAAATGAAAACGGTGTTTGGCTGTCGGAACGCTGCACCCGCATCAGAATGATGCCGCAGATTGCCCCAACCAAAGAAGAAAGCAGCACGACAAAAGGCAGCAGTTGCCAGCCAAGCCAGGCTCCCAGTGCGGCGAGAAGTTTAAAATCCCCGTAGCCCATTCCTTCTTTGCCGGTCAGCAGCTTAAACGTCCAGTACAGGCTCCACAGCGACAGGTAGCCCGCCATGGCACCGATGACGGCATCGGTCAGGCTGACTGGCGAAAAGCCAAGCAGCGCCATCAGCAAGCCAGCCCACATCAACGGCAGCGTAATTTGATCCGGTAGCAGCATTTTGTCAATGTCGATAAACGTCAGGACAATCAATGCAAAGCTGAAAAAGATAACGGCAAGCGCCCATTCAGAGTGCGGTAGCGTCAGCGCCACTGTCGTAGCAATGGCGGCAGTAAACAGCTCGACCAGCGGGTAACGGATGCTGATTTTTGCCTGGCAATTCTTGCAGCGCCCCTTTAGCAGCAGCCAGCTGACAACCGGGATATTTTCCCACATGCTGATGGGATGCTGGCAATGTGGACAGCGCGAGCGGGGAATGCTGAGGTTGAATGGGCCGGTTTCTTGAACAGAACCAAATTCCGGAAAACACTCGGCGCAGTCGGCTTTCCACTGCCGCTCCATCATGATAGGTAGGCGATAAATGACGACATTCAGGAAACTGCCGACAAGCAGTCCAAAAACAGCCGCAAAAACAGGAAAAAGCCAGGGATAGAGGATCAGCAGTTCCATGAAAACATTCTCATATCAGTCAATGGGATTATTGTAGGGGATTCGCAGTTCGGATCATAGCGGTCGCTGGAGGAGTGAGTCACAATGGTGCTCGCGTGCCGCGAAACCCGTACAGCGCAAAGTGATGTCACTAAAAGCTAAGCAAAGGCAAATGGGGCAAAGGTTATGAAGCAGAAGCAATAGCTTGTGGCAGAAAGCAGGGAAAGCTGATTTGGCCATGGCTTCCCTCCCTCTTTCTGTTGTTTATAACAAACCCACAGTTATCTAATCCACAGTTACCCAATCACACTCATCAGTTTGAATATCGGCATATACATGGCAACGAGTAATCCGCCAACAACCGTTCCCAGGAAAATAATGATCAGGGGCTCAATAATTTTTCCCAGGTTGTCGACGGTATTATCGACATCATCTTCATAAAACATCGCCATTTTATTGAGCATATCGTCCAGAGAGCCGGACTCCTCGCCAATCATCGTCATTTGCAGCATGAGTTCTGGAAATACATCGCTCTGGCGTAACGCAATATGCAAAGGCATGCCAGATGCTGTGCTGCCGTGGGCCTCCATCGCGGCTTTTTCGATATACAGGTTACCGGCAGTTTTTGCCGCGGACTGTAACCCGCTGAGCAATGGGATACCTGCACTGAAAGTGGTTGCCAGGGTGCGGGCAAACCTTGCGACTGTGGCTTTCAGTAATACCTCGCCAATCACCGGAATCTTAAGCATAGAGCGGTGCCAGCGATAGCGCAGAGGGGCAGAACGCTGGTAGCTGTAACGTAACGTGATAAATCCCAGCAACAACAGGATGGCCAGGTATTTCCCGGAATCAACCAACCAGTCAGAAGCCGAAATGACCTGACGGGTAAACCACGGCAACTCTGCACCAAAGCTATTGAAAATACTGGCGAACTGCGGAATGACAAACAGCAGCATCATGACCGTTACGCCGACGGCTGTCAGCGTGACGATGGATGGATAGATCATGGCTTTGATCACTTTTTTCCGCATGGCTTCATTTTTTTCCCGATAGGTCGCGATCCGGTCAAATACCTGGCCCAAATGACCGGTTTGTTCGCCGGTACTGACAAGGTCGCAATAGAAGGTATCAAACAGTGGGGAGCTGTTGCGCATCGCCCGGGCGAGAGAGGAGCCAGACTCGACCTGGACGGATACCTGGGTCAGTGTGGCGCGTGCTTCTGCTTTGTGATGGCTGTCGGCCATGAGTTTGAGCGCCTGGACGACGGGAACGCCGGCGTTAATCATGGTCGCCAGTTGACGGGTAATGGTCGTAACATCGGTTGGCTTCAGCTGATTTTTTAGTTTACTGAACGTAGACGGGTTACGGTGGCGAATTTTTTTTACCTGGATCATCTGCTCTGTGAGCTTGGCCCTGACTTCCTGCTCCTGGAAACCAAGGATCACCCCGGAGAGCTTTTTGCCTGACGGGTTAACCCCCCGCCAGTGGTAGTAACGGATTTTTCCGGCTTGCGCCATGGTAAGGTCCCTCAGATGGTTCAATCGGTCTGACGCAATCAGGCCCGCGGTGGTCTTAACTAAAGTGCAGTACGCGTTGTAACTCTTTTAAACTGGTGATGCCTTCGCATAGCTTCTCTATACCTGACTGTTGCAGGGTTTTCATGCTTTGCCGACAGGCAATGCCTTCCAGCTCCAGTGTATTGGCACCTGCCATTAAGGCTTCGGCGAGCTCTCGTGAAAAGGGCATGACCTCGTAGATACCGACCCGTCCCAGATAGCCTTTGTTACACTCATCACACCCTGTTGGGCTGGCTTTGAAAATGGTGGCATTGTCGGGAATCGCGAGGGTATCTCTGATAAAACGATCCGGGTCATCAGGCTGCTTGCAATGTCCGCAAAGACGGCGGGCCAGCCGCTGAGCAATAATTAGGCTCAATGACGATGCTAGGTTGAAGTTCTCGATCCCCATATTGGTCAGTCGGGTAATGGTTTCTGCCGCTGAGTTGGTGTGCAGTGTCGACAACACCAGGTGGCCAGTCTGAGCTGCTTTCACGGCAATAGAGCCGGTTTCCAGATCCCTGATTTCCCCGACCATGACGACATCCGGATCTTGGCGCAAGAATGAGCGCAGTGCTTCGGCAAACCCAAGCCCGACGGTGGGGCGTATCTGTACCTGATTTATGCCCGGCAGGTTGATTTCCACCGGGTCTTCGGCGGTGGAGATATTGCGTTCCTCGGTGTTCAGGATTTTGAGGCCGGTGTACAGGGAGACTGTTTTGCCACTGCCAGTCGGTCCGGTCATCAGAATCATGCCCTGAGGGCGCTGAAGGGCACTCAGGTATGCGGCTTTTTGGGGCTCGGTATAACCCAAAATATCGATATCCAGATTGGCACTGGAGCTGTCAAGAATCCGCAGCACCACCTTTTCACCCCACAGGGTAGGCAGTGTGGAAACCCGCAAATCCACGGCCACATTTTCGGACAATTTGAGCTTGATCCGGCCATCCTGAGGCTGGCGCCGCTCGGCAATATTGAGCCTGGACATGACCTTCAGCCGGGTGGATAAGCGACGGGACAAATTGGCCGGTGGGGAGGCGTGCAGATGCAAAATTCCGTCACAGCGAAAACGGATCCGATAGCTCTCTTCATAGGGTTCAAAATGGATATCGGAAGCGCTTTTACGCAGGGCGTCCAGTAGCACCTGGTTGATATAGCGGGTTACCGGGGCGTTATCACTGGTGAGATCTGTGGCGTCGTCAGCCAGTTCGGTGTCGGTCAGATCCACCAGCTCCATTAGATCTGCATCACTGACACTGCGCTGTGTTTTGTTGGAGCCGGCCCCTTTAATGTCACTGCCGTATACCCGGCGGATCGCCGCTTCCAGCTGCTTATGATCCAGCAATAGCGGCTCAATGTTTTTGCCGGTGGCAAAGCGAAATTCATCCAGCACATCAATACGGGTCGGATCGCTCAGGCCAATAAAAATACTGGTGTCCGTGTTGTACAGCGGCAGCACTTTGTGGCGTAACACCAGATCCCGCAGGTTCAGGCTTTTGCAACATTCCGCGTAATCGTACTGATGGACATCAACCAGCGGCAGGGCGAACAGCTGTTCCAGTTGCCGGGCCAGCTCGGCGCTGCCGATGATGCCAAGTTGCAACAGAACAGAGGGCACCGAGGCGCCCTCTGACTGAACCTGATCCACCACTTGTTGTTGCTCCACCAGACTGAGAAGATCTGCTTGGTGAAGAATGGAGGCGAGGTTTGTTTGCATTTTCTTGTCTACGGTTTCTTAGCTGCTGGGCAGCTATCTGTTTCAATGTCTGCATTGTTAACTTCACAACCCCAGCCTGTAGCTGAACGGGTAAATGTTATCTTCGTTGTATTTGGGAGTGAAGAATTGCCTGAAAAAGTAAAATCAAGTGAATTGTCTGAAGGAATAGAAATATCGCCTAGGCTATTTGATTTTGCGGAGATTCCAAGTGCCGTAAAAATATTTGCTTGTTCTGATTTTAGGTAGTCACCATTTTCCTGGTACCAAAGTTCTGATGGCGTGATAAGTGATTTTAATGTTGCAAGAGCTGAAGCACCTTCACTTCGTTTAACATAGTCTTGATAAGCAGGTACTGCTATTGCTGATAATACACCGATAATCGCCACCACAATCATCAGTTCAATCAGCGTAAAGCCGTTTTGTTTTTTCATTTCTGTTTCCTTTCAAAATAAAGAGATGCAAATAAGCCCAAATAATTGGTGGAGCGAGGATATGCCGATTGCGCAACGTGCTGAATTGGCTACAAATGATTGCTCGGCCCAGTCGAAAAAAAATTCAGGAGACTTGCATGGTTTTCAGTGGCTTTGCGAGTGAGTAGACGTAATGTCATTGGGGATTTTGTCAGTGAGGGATAGGGGATCGGCTCAGCGGCATTTTTATCCGGAAATACAGGACTTGGGCTTTGCCTGGTTAACAAGGTAAAACCGGGTGGGAGAGGTGAGAAAATGGTATGTGGAATAGAGGGTGCACAAAAGCGCAGGGAAAGGGTGTATTGGTGTGGATATGGTCACGGGCTGCTTATCTGAACAAGCTGGTCAAACAAGTTATTCACACAGGTAAAGCAAAAAAGGCAGCGGATGCTGCCTTTTTGTATGAACAGATTATGAAGAGTTACGCTGTATTATTTGAAACGCATTGACAAATCCAGTGCCTTCAGGTGCTTGGTCAGTGCGCCGACCGAGATATAGTCCACGCCGGTTTCAGCGTATTCCCGGATGGTGTCGAGCGTGATATTACCGGAGTTTTCCAGTGCTGCCCGGCCGGCGTTGAGCTTGACAGCGTCACGCATCATGTCAGTGGTAAAATTGTCGAGCATGATGATGTCTGCACCGGCATCAATAGCTTGTTGCAGCTCATCCAGGCTTTCGGTTTCCACTTCAACCGGTTTACCGGGAGCCAACTGCTTGGCGGTTTCTATCGCCTGACGAATCCCGCCACAGGCGATGATGTGGTTTTCTTTGATCAGGTAGGCATCAAACACCCCGATGCGGTGGTTGAAGCCGCCGCCGCAGGTCACGGCGTATTTCAGGGCGCTGCGCAGGCCCGGAATGGTCTTGCGGGTATCCAACAGGCGGCATCCGGTGCCTTCAAGTTGCTTGGCATACGCTGCCACTGTGGTCGCACAGCCTGACAACGTCTGAATAAAATTCATGGCGTTGCGTTCACCGGTGAGCAGAATGCGCGATGGTCCGTGCAGGGTGCAAAGCGTCTGATTTGGCTCTACCTTATCGCCGTCCTGGACATGCCAGGTAATGTCCACTTCGCCACCCAGTTGTTTAAATACCTCGTCCGCCCACAGTTGGCCGCAGAAAATACCGTGTTCACGGGTAATGATAGTGGCTTCGCCCTGGCTATCGACCGGGATCAGATTGGCGGTGATGTCGCGGCTCGGATCAACCTCGCCACCGAGATCTTCTCTGAGGGTATCGGCGACCATGCGGGTAATTTCGGCCGGAAGCTGTTGCTTGAGGTAGTTCAGGCGCGACGCGCTGTCGTGCATCTTTTCCATTTGAGTCATTACACGTCCATACAAGTGAGCATATATTGGGCAAACGAAAGCACGGTTCTGGGCGGCTTTCGGGGCCGTCTGGGCTTGCCGACGGTCATATAAGGATCATACCTTGGCTTTTCCGGAGATCCTAGGAGGGAGATCGGAGTTCTGGTGTTCGCTTTGTAGCTAAGCCAATTTGGGCAGTAAAAAAATGCTTCATCTCTATATAAAGAAGAACAAGAAGAATAAGCCAGGTGCTTGACCTTACGGCAGTTCACGCTACCCTTGCGACATTATGGTAAACCGGGATCGCACAGATGCTCACGATTAACGCACAACACTGGCTGGAAGGTGTCCGGCATGTTCCTTCTCCCTTTCATGATCCGCGTCCGGATCCGGCAGATATTTCGCTGCTGGTGGTGCACAACATCAGTTTGCCGCCGGGGCAGTTTGGTGGTCCGTACATTGAGCAATTGTTTACAGGGACGTTAAATCCGACAGATCATCCCTATTTTGAAGCAATTTCAGGCATTCGTGTTTCGGCCCACTGTTTAATTCGGCGTAACGGCGATATCATCCAGTTCGTTCCCTTCGACAGCAGGGCCTGGCATGCCGGAGTATCCCAGTTTGCCGGACGCGATAAGTGCAATGACTACTCGATTGGTATTGAGTTGGAAGGAACCGACAATCTGCCTTATACCCAGGTTCAGTACGACGTTCTGGCCGAGTTAACACGGGTTTTATTAAACCGCTATCCGCGATTGGACAGCCAGCGCATCACCGGGCATGAGTTTATTGCTCCGGGACGGAAAACCGATCCGGGGCTGGCGTTTGACTGGTTGGCTTATCGACAAAAGCTGCAAGCCGACATTGAATCGTGAAATGGATGTGAAGTGGCGAGATTGTGACCGATCAAATTGGTCAGACCATTGATTTTTTTCTTGCCGCTCCTTGCCCACAAGTCAGTTGACGACTATTTTTCATCTTGTTTTAACAAGTTTTCATATCTTGAAATTTTTGTTAAATCCCCCTTCGTTCTATGATTTCCATCAAGTTGTCGGTGGACATCTTCAATTATTTCTGTAAACTTTGCTGCTATCGTTAAATTGGTAATACCAATTGTCCGAACACAGACTGTCCAGAAGCGCGATAAGTACTCAGAAGAAATAATAAAAAAATGACTTATAAACGAATTCGCCAGCCCAAACTGTCTGATGCGATCGAGCAAGAGCTTGAGCATCTGATCCTCGAGGGCATTCTGTCTCCGGGACAGCAGCTCCCCCCTGAGCGTGAGCTGGCTAAGCAATTCGATGTTTCTCGCCCGTCTGTTCGTGAAGCTATTCAGCGTCTTGAAGCCAAACATTTACTGACGCGTCGCCAGGGCGGCGGCACATTTGTAACGGAAAAACTGTGGCAGAGCTTTTCCGAGCCGTTGTTGGATCTCTTGTCCGCCCATCCTGAAACCCAGCTAGACTTGCTGGAGTCTCGCCACGCCCTTGAAGGCCTGGCTGCTTACTATGCAGCCCTGCGAGGCACCGAAGAAGATTTTACCCGTATCCGTGACTGCCACGGTCGGATACAGGACGCTCAGCAGCAAGGTGATTTACCGGCAGAAGCTGCCGCTGTTATGCAGTACCTGATTGCGGTCACCGAGTCCGCACACAACGTGGTTCTGCTTCATATCATCCGTAGCCTTGCCCCATTGCTAGAGCAAAACGTATTACAAAACTTTGAGCTCCTGAACCGTCGCCCTGAGGTGGTGGAAAAGGTGCGAAATCATCGAGCCAACATTGTCCAAGCGATTGTTTCTGGCGAGCCGGAGCAGGCCCGAGAAGCATCGCATGCACACCTGGCTTATATCGAGGAAACCTTGTTGGATTTATCGCGTGAAGATAGCAGACGTGAACGCTCTCTTCGTCGTATTCAACAACGCAAGGATGGGCTGGATTAGTACCCCTCATATAAGCCTGGGGCGCTAGTGAACAGTCGCGACATTGTTAGTTTTGTAGATTATCAACGAAAGGATAGATCGCATGTCTGAAGTCATGAAAAATGACGTGGACGCACTAGAAACTCAAGAGTGGCTTGAAGCTCTTGAATCAGTCGTTCGTGAAGAAGGTGTAGAACGTGCCCAGTACCTGCTTGAGCAAGTAATGGAAAAAGCGCGTCTTGATGGCGTAGATATGCCAACTGGCATCACTACTAACTACATCAACACCATCCCTGCCGCACAGGAACCAGCATATCCTGGTGACACGACTCTTGAGCGTCGTATCCGTGCTATTATCCGCTGGAACGCAGTAATGATCGTACTGCGCGCGTCTAAGAAAGACCTAGACCTGGGTGGCCACATGGCATCATTCCAGTCTGCGGCAGCGTTCTACGAGACCGGTTTCAACCACTTCTTCCGTGCGCCAAATGCGAAGGACGGCGGTGACCTGGTTTACTACCAAGGCCACATCTCTCCGGGTATCTATGCACGTGCCTTCGTTGAAGGTCGTCTGACTGAAGACCAACTGGACAACTTCCGTCAGGAAGTCGACGGTAAAGGTATTCCTTCATACCCTCACCCTAAACTGATGCCTGAATTCTGGCAGTTCCCGACCGTATCTATGGGTCTGGGTCCAATCTCTGCTATCTACCAAGCTCGCTTCCTGAAGTACCTGGATGGCCGTGGCATGAAAGATACGTCTGAGCAGCGCGTGTACGCGTTCCTGGGTGACGGTGAGATGGATGAGCCAGAATCACGTGGTGCGATTTCTTTCGCTGCGCGTGAGAAACTGGACAACCTGTGCTTCCTGATCAACTGTAACCTGCAGCGTCTGGACGGCCCGGTAATGGGTAACGGCAAGATCATCCAAGAGCTGGAAGGCCTGTTCAAAGGTGCTGGCTGGAACGTTGTTAAAGTTATCTGGGGTAACAACTGGGATTCTCTGCTGGCGAAAGATACCACTGGTAAACTGCTGCAGCTGATGAACGAAACCATCGACGGTGACTACCAGACGTTCAAGTCGAAAGACGGCGCTTACGTTCGTGAGCACTTCTTCGGTAAGTACCCAGAAACTGCTGCTCTGGTTGCAGACATGACTGATGACGAGATCTTCGCGCTGAAGCGTGGTGGTCACGAAACATCTAAGATCTTCGCTGCGTACCAGAATGCGAAAGAAACCAAAGGCAAGCCAACTGTAATCCTAGCCAAGACCGTTAAAGGTTACGGCATGGGTGACGCTGCCGAAGGTAAGAACATTGCGCACCAGGTTAAGAAGATGGACATGACTCATGTTCTGCACCTGCGTGATCGCCTGGGTCTGCAAGACCTGATCTCTGATGAAGATGTGAAAGCTCTGCCGTACCTGAAGCTTGAAGAAGGTTCAAAAGAGTACGAATACCTGCACGCACGTCGTCAGGCTCTGCACGGCTACACGCCACAACGTCTGCCTAACTTCACTCAAGAATTCATCGTTCCTGAGCTGGAAGAATTCAAACCTCTGCTGGAAGAGCAGAAGCGTGAAATTTCTTCAACTATGGCTTACGTTCGTGCACTGAACATCCTGCTGAAGAACAAGAACATTGGTAAGAACATTGTTCCTATCATTGCTGACGAAGCGCGTACTTTCGGTATGGAAGGTCTGTTCCGTCAAATCGGTATCTACAACCCACACGGCCAGACGTACACGCCTGAAGACCGTGGCGTTGTGTCTTACTACAAAGAAGACACTGCTGGTCAGGTACTGCAGGAAGGTATCAACGAACTGGGTGCGATGTCATCTTGGGTTGCAGCTGCGACTTCATACTCGACAAACGACCTGCCGATGATTCCGTTCTACATCTACTACTCTATGTTCGGCTTCCAGCGTGTTGGCGATATGGCGTGGATGGCGGGCGACCAGCAAGCACGTGGTTTCCTACTGGGTGCAACAGCCGGTCGTACTACGCTGAACGGTGAAGGTCTGCAGCACGAAGACGGTCACTCGCACATCATGGCGGGCACGGTTCCTAACTGTATCTCTTACGACCCAACATTTGCTTACGAAGTTGCGGTAATCATGCAAGACGGTATCCGTCGCATGTACGGCGAACAAGAGAACGTGTTCTACTACCTGACGCTGATGAACGAGAACTACGAGATGCCAGCAATGCCAGAAGGCGCTGAAGAAGGCATCCGTAAGGGTATCTACAAGCTTGAGTCTTACGCGGGCGACAAGTCTAAAGTTCAGCTGATGAGCTCTGGTACGATCATGAACGAAGTACGTAAAGCTGCTCAGATCCTGAGCGAAGAATACGGCATCGCTTCTGACGTTTACTCAGTAACCTCGTTCAACGAACTGACTCGTGACGGTCAGGATGCAGAGCGTTTCAACATGCTGCACCCAGAAGCAGAGCAGAAAGTACCTTACATCCAAACTGTAATGGGTACTGAGCCTGCAATCGCTGCGACTGACTACATGAAGAACTACGCTGACCAAGTTCGCGCATTCATCCCAGCTGAATCTTACAAGGTTCTGGGTACAGACGGTTTCGGTCGTTCTGACAGCCGTGCGAACCTGCGTCGTCACTTCGAAGTTAACGCTGGCTACGTAGTTGTTGCTGCACTGACTGAACTGGCTAAGCGTGGTGATGTTGAGAAATCTGTGATTGTTGAAGCAATCAAGAAATTCGACATCGACGCTGACAAGATCAACCCGCTATACGCGTAAGAGGCATAGAAACAATGGCAATCGAAATTAATGTACCTGACATCGGTGCGGATGAGGTTGAAGTAACTGAAATCCTTGTAAGCGTTGGCGACAAGGTTGAAGAAGAGCAGTCTCTGATCACTGTAGAAGGCGATAAAGCTTCTATGGAAGTGCCAGCTTCTCAGGCGGGTATCGTTAAAGAAATCAAAGTTGCAGAAGGCGACAAGGTTTCTACCGGTTCTCTAATCATGATTTTCGAAGCCGAGGGTGCAGCAGCTGCTGCACCTGCTCCTGCGGCAGAGGCAGCTCCAGCAGCTGCACCTGCTCCAGCAGCAGCGGCTCCTGCTACTTCTGAACTGAAAGAAGTTCACGTACCGGATATCGGTGGCGACGAAGTAGAAGTGACTGAAATCATGGTTGCTATCGGTGACAGCATCGAAGAAGAGCAGTCACTGATCACTGTGGAAGGCGACAAAGCGTCTATGGAAGTACCAGCACCTTTCGCTGGCGTTCTGAAAGACATTAAAGTAGCGGCTGGTGACAAAGTGTCTACTGGCTCTCTGATCATGGTCTTCGAAGTAGCAGGTTCAGGTGCTCCGGCAGCGGCTCCTGCAGCAGTTGAAGCTCCAGCAGCAGCGCCTGCGGCGGCAGCTGACAAAGAAGTTAACATTCCAGATATCGGTGGCGACGAAGTAGAAGTGACTGAAATCATGGTTGCAGTTGGCGACATGGTGGAAGAAGAGCAATCTCTGATCACTGTGGAAGGCGACAAAGCGTCTATGGAAGTTCCTGCTCCATTCGCAGGTAAAGTAAAAGAAATCAAGATCGCAGCGGGTGACAAAGTGTCTACCGGCTCTCTGATCATGGTCTTCGAAGTAGCGGGCGCAGCGCCTGCGCCAGTTGCAGCAGCTCCGGCGGCAGCAGCACCTGCTCCGGCAGCGGCGCCAGCGGCAGCGCAAGCAGCGGCTCCGGCAGCGAGTGATTTCGTTGAGAACAACGAATATTCACACGCTTCTCCGGTTGTTCGTCGTCTGGCTCGTGAATTCGGCGTTAACCTGGCGAAGGTGAAAGGTACTGGTCGTAAGAACCGTATCCTGAAAGAAGACGTACAGAACTTCGTGAAAGACGCGCTGAAACGTCTTGAGTCTGGTGCTGCGGCATCTGGCAAAGGCGACGGTGCAGGTCTGGGTCTGCTGCCTTGGCCGAAAGTTGACTTCAGCAAGTTCGGTGAAACTGAAGTTAAACCACTGTCTCGCATTAAGAAGATCTCTGGTGCGAACCTGGCACGTAACTGGGTAATGATCCCTCACGTGACTCAGTGGGATAACGCAGACATCACTGAGCTGGAAGCATTCCGTAAAGAGCAGAATGCTATCGAAGCGAAGAATGACTCTGGCATGAAGATCACTCCACTTGTGTTCATCATGAAAGCAGCTGCTAAAGCACTGGAAGCGTTCCCGTCGTTCAACTCTTCTCTGTCTGAAGACGGTGAGAGCCTGATTCTGAAGAAATACGTGAACATCGGTATCGCAGTAGACACGCCAAACGGCCTGGTTGTTCCTGTCTTCAAAGACGTGAACAAGAAAGGTATCTACGAGCTGTCTGAAGAGCTGATGGTTGTGTCTAAGAAAGCACGTGCCGGCAAACTGACTGCTGCTGACATGCAGGGCGGCTGTTTCACCATCTCTAGCCTGGGTGGCCTGGGTGGTACTGCGTTTACTCCAATCGTAAACGCGCCAGAAGTAGCAATCCTGGGTGTATCTAAGTCTGAAATGAAGCCTGTGTGGAATGGTAAAGACTTCACTCCACGCCTGCAGCTGCCACTGTCTCTGTCATACGACCACCGTGTGATCGATGGTGCTGAAGGTGCACGCTTCATCACTTACCTGAACGGTTGTCTGTCTGACATTCGCCGTCTGGTGCTTTAAGGTATCCAATCGCAACGTCCATGCCTGCAACAGCAGGCATGGATTCTGTTGTGTAGCTCACAGGCTCCGGGAATTTACTTTTCAGTTTGTTAACACCTCTGTAAAATCGTTGGCCAGCTGAAACAAAAAGAAGAACATACCCGATAGCCTGAAAGGGATAAAAGACTTACAACGAGGTCATGATGAGTAAAGAAATTAAAGCCCAGGTAGTGGTGTTGGGTTCAGGCCCTGCTGGTTACTCTGCGGCGTTCCGTTGCGCTGACTTAGGTCTGGAAACGGTACTAATCGAAAAATACAGCACCCTGGGTGGTGTATGTCTGAACGTGGGTTGTATCCCATCTAAAGCACTGCTTCACGTAGCGAAAGTTATCGAAGAAGCTAAAGCGATGGCCGACCACGGCGTAGTATTCGGTGAGCCTCAAACCGACATCAACAAAATCCGTGTTTGGAAAGAAAAGGTTATCAACCAGCTGACTGGCGGTCTTGGCGGTATGGCTAAGATGCGTAAAGTTAACGTTGTTAACGGTTACGGTAAGTTCACTGGCCCTAACTCTATCCTGGTTGAAGGTGCTGACGGTGAGCAAACTACCGTTAACTTCGACAACGCGATCGTTGCTGCGGGTTCTCGTCCAATCGAGCTGCCATTCATCCCGCACGAAGACCCACGTATCTGGGACTCAACTGACGCACTGGAACTGAAAGAAGTTCCTGAAAAACTGCTGGTTATGGGCGGCGGTATCATCGGCCTGGAAATGGGTACGGTTTACCACGCACTGGGTTCTCAGATCGACGTTGTTGAGATGTTCGATCAAGTTATCCCTGCAGCGGATAAAGATATCGTTAAAGTCTTCACTAAGCGCATTCAGAAGAAATTCAACCTGATGCTGGAAACGAAAGTGACCGCGGTTGAAGCGAAAGAAGACGGTATCTACGTGTCAATGGAAGGCAAGAAAGCACCTGCTGAGCCTGTACGTTACGACGCGGTTCTGGTTGCAATCGGCCGTGTACCAAACGGTAAGCTGATTGACGCTGAGAAAGCGGGTATCGAAGTTGACGAGCGTGGCTTCATCAACGTTGATAAGCAAATGCGTACCAACGTTCCTCACATCCACGCGATCGGCGACATCGTAGGTCAGCCAATGCTGGCTCACAAAGGTGTGCATGAAGGTCACGTAGCAGCTGAAGTTATCTCTGGTAAGAAGCACTACTTCGATCCTAAAGTGATTCCTTCAATTGCTTACACTGAGCCAGAAGTGGCATGGGTTGGTCTGACTGAGAAAGAAGCAAAAGCACAGGGCATCAACTACGAAGTAGCGACGTTCCCATGGGCAGCTTCTGGCCGTGCAATCGCTTCTGACTGTGCTGACGGTATGACGAAGATGATCTTCGACAAAGACACTCACCGTGTGATCGGTGGTGCAATCGTTGGTACTAACGGTGGTGAACTGCTGGGTGAAATCGGTCTGGCGATCGAGATGGGTTGTGATGCCGAAGATATCGCGCTGACTATCCACGCTCACCCAACACTGCACGAATCTGTTGGTCTGGCTGCTGAAGTGTTCGAAGGTTCGATCACTGACCTGCCTAACCCGAAAGCAGTGAAGAAGAAAAAATAATTGTCGTCTCGGAATCACTTCCGCTACGAATTGCTGAAAGCGCCCCTCGGGGCGCTTTTTTTATGTCTGAGATCTTCCGGTTAAACCGATAGCACGCATTGTGGTCTCAAGGTTTTAAGCCAACCAGGTCTCAAGCCAACAAAGTCTCAAGAAAACAAGGTTTCAAGCCAAACGAGCTGTATTTCACATTGGGCTCTCTCTGGGCCGGTGCTGGCTAAAATTTGAACCATGTCACACAGTGGTACGATGAGAATGTCTTCCGATCTGCTGAAAACGAGATTTTGATATTATGCAGAGCGGTGTTATGCAGGCACATTCTGTCACAGCGTCTCAGACTGGGAGGCTGCATATCACCGACTGACTGTATTGACCCTTATTTTGAACCTGCTGTTAAGCATGGAATCCATCGCCAATGACCCGAACCCTGCGATTACAACCACTGTTTCTCTTACGCTCATTGCTGGCTGCGCCAGTCCGTTCACTCGTTGGGTGTAAGTGGGCCACTTGCATGTTCGTGACCTGTTTGCTGACGACCTGTTTGTTGGCAACTCAGGCTGTACAGGCGGCGGTCCCCAACCTGGCGGCGTCTCAGGAAAGGCCGAAGATCGGTCTGGTATTGGGGGGCGGGGGGGCCAAAGGGGCTGCCCATATCGGTGTGCTGAAAGCGTTGGAAGAAATGCAGATCCCGGTCGATTACATTGCCGGGACCAGTATGGGCGCCTACGTAGGGGGACTGTATGCCACCGGCATGAGTGCCGACGAAATCGAGTCGCTGCTTAACACCGTCAACTGGGATAAAGGCTACAAGGACAGGGTTGAGCGCAGCGAGCGGCGGGTCAGGGAGAAGCAGCAGGAAGATCGATTCCAGATCAGCAGTGAAATCGGGTTTGACTGGTGGGAGATCAAAGCGCCGAAAGGGTTTGTACAGGGCCAGACCATGGGAGAGATCCTGCGCTCGACGTCCGGCAACCTGCCGGTCTTTGACAGCTTTGATCAGCTGCCGATTCCGTTCCGTGCGGTGGCGACGGATATTGAGCATTTGGTGCCAGTCGTGCTGGATCACGGCGATCTGGCGGCCGCCATGCAGGCCAGTATGTCGATTCCGGGCCTACTGCCGCCGATGGCACTCAATGATCGGCTGTTAGTGGATGGCGGTATTACCAATAACCTGCCGATTCAGGTGGTACGTGAGATGGGGGCTGACATCATCATTGCGGTGGATATCAGTAATGAATTTCGCCAGCGGGATGAGCTGGACAGCTACTTTTCGGTGATGGATCAGCTGACCGACTACATGGTACGTGATAACGCCAACCGGCAGATCGAGACCCTGACTGATAAGGATGTACTGATCCGGCCGAATATCAAAGGGATCCGGACTGCCGACTTTGCTCAAATGCCGTTAGCGTTTGAGCGCGGCTATATTGAGACCAAAGCCCAGTCAGCCAAACTCAGCGCGTTGGGGCGTTCGACCTGGTATCAGCGCTATATCGATCATAAACAGAAACGCCGGCGTCACATGCAATATCTCGACGAGCTCAGCGTGGAAGAAATCCGTCTGGTTAACAACAGCGCTTATTCGGACGATGTGTTGCTGGACAGGCTTGAGTTGGAAGCCGGCTCGCAGATTACGTCGGAACAGCTATCGTCGAGTATTCGCAGCCTGTATGCCCTGGATCGGTTTGAGCGTATCGATTACCACATCGAAAATGATGACGGCCACAATGCAATTTTTCTGAATGTCCGGGAAAAAAGCTGGGGACCTAACTTCATCGATTTGCGCTTCGCGCTGGAGGATGATTTTGAAAGTAATACCGATTTCTCTATTGGGGCGGCATTTAATGTGACCGGCTTGAGCCGGGCGGGGGCCGAATGGCGGACCGAGCTGGAATACGGCTCTGACAAGCGCATCGCCACCGAATTCTACCTGCCGTTCTATCAGAATCAGGACTGGTTCAGCCTGCTTTCGGCGGAGTACAAGATTGCGGATAAAAACGTGCGCCTGTTTTTCGGCGAAGAGCCGGAGCTGGAATTTATTGATAACTTCCTGCCTGCTACTTATACCGATGTGACTCTGGATGCCTCGTTTGGCTGGCAGCCTCAACTGTGGCAGGAGTTTCGGGTGGGGATGCGGTACATCACCGGTGAAACCGAGTACATCGGGTTTCCTGATGCCGGCCGGGATAAGCGGGAGAACAGGGTGGGATACCTGCATTACAGTCTGGATACTTTGGATAACCTGATGCTGCCGTCAACGGGGAATCTGCTGGAAATTGAACTGGCGGCGTCAGACGACAACATCCGCAACTTCGGCATTGAGTATAACGGTACCTCTATTCATCTGGATGCTTCCTGGAAAGGAGCGTACACGTTCGGACGCCACACCCTGATGGGGAAAGCGGAATACGGCAGGGTCGATTCGGATCTTGAATTGCGGCTGGATCCCAAAGAGCTGGGCGGTTTTTTAAATCTATCCGGTATTCCGAAGAATAGCCTGACGGGCAACAACAAGCTTTTCACCGCCGGGGTATACCGTTATCACCTGACGGATCAGGACTTTGGGTTGTTTAAATCGTCGATATATCTGGGCGGCTCCATGGAATACGGCGGGGTATACAACAACACCAGCCTGAGTATCAGCGATCTGCCGCTGTATTTTGCCGGCAGTGCATTCACCGGGATGACCACCCCGATTGGCCCGTTGATCCTGGCATATGGGCAGACCGAACAAAATAACAAGACCTTCTACGTCTTTTTTGGCGGGGCATTGTAGGTGGATTTTGAGAATACCCTCGATATTTATTCGAAATTTGTGAATGTTGTAAAAAACGGGCTGATTTTAATTTTACGTTAAAACTGGTATGCTGAGCGGACGGTTTTGGTCTCCCTTGACGAAAATTGAGGCAGCTACTGTCTGGTCTGCACAGCACCCGTCGCCTCATTGTAGCGTTCGAGAGATCAATCACTTCCAAGGATGTTCGGTCAGTGCGGCCGAACCAACAATGAGGAATATGTCGTGCTTGAAGCCTACCGTAAACACGTCGAAGAACGTGCCGCTGAAGGAGTGGTGCCTAAGCCCCTGGATGCTGAGCAGGTTGCCGCTCTGGTTGAACTACTGAAAAACCCGCCAGCAGGCGAAGAAGCGTTCTTGCTGGATCTTCTTGAAAACCGCATTCCGCCGGGGGTTGACGAAGCAGCATACGTGAAAGCCGGCTTCCTGGCCGCGGTAGCGAAAGGGGAAGCCCAGTCACCGCTGGTCAGCAAGGAAAAAGCGGCAGAGTTGCTGGGCACCATGCAAGGTGGCTACAACATCGAGCCTCTGGTTTCTCTGCTGGACGATGCCGAGCTGGCTCCGATCGCCGTTAAAGCTCTGTCTCACACACTGCTGATGTTTGATTCTTTCTATGATGTGGAAGAGAAAGCCAAAGCCGGTAACGAAGCGGCGAAGCAGGTGATCCAGTCGTGGGCGGATGCCGAATGGTTCCTGTCTAAGCCTGAACTGGCTGAAAAAATCACCCTGACAGTGTTCAAAGTAACCGGTGAAACCAACACCGATGACCTGTCTCCAGCCCCTGATGCCTGGTCGCGTCCGGATATCCCGCTGCACGCCCTGGCGATGCTGAAAAACGAACGTGAAGGGATCACACCGGATTTGCCGGGAACCGTCGGCCCAATCAAACAAATCGAAGCCCTGAAAGAAAAAGGTCACCAGCTGGTTTATGTTGGTGATGTTGTGGGTACCGGTTCATCACGTAAATCGGCGACCAACTCCGTCCTGTGGTTCATGGGTGAAGATATTCCACATGTACCAAACAAGCGTGCCGGTGGCTTCGTACTGGGCGGCAAGATTGCTCCAATCTTCTTTAACACCATGGAAGATGCCGGTGCATTACCGGTTGAGCTGGATGTGTCCAAGTTGAGCATGGGCGATGTTATTGATGTGTACCCACATAAAGGCGAAGTGCGTCGTCATGACAGCGATGAAGTGGTTTCCACCTTCAAGCTGAAAACCGATGTACTGCTGGACGAAGTCCGTGCCGGCGGCCGTATTCCTCTGATCATCGGTCGTGGTCTGACTGACCGTGCGCGTCAGGCGCTGGGTCTGCCGACATCTGACGTGTTCCGCCGTCCTGCGGGTGTTGCTGACAGCGGTAAAGGTTACACCCTGGCTCAGAAAATGGTTGGTAAAGCCTGTGGCGTGGAAGGTATCCGCCCTGGCACTTACTGTGAGCCTAAGATGACGACCGTTGGTTCTCAGGATACCACGGGCCCAATGACCCGCGATGAGCTGAAAGACTTGGCGTGTCTTGGTTTCTCGGCTGATCTGGTGATGCAGTCATTCTGTCACACGTCGGCGTATCCGAAGCCGGTTGACGTGAACACGCACCACACCCTGCCTGATTTCATCATGAACCGTGCCGGTGTCTCACTGCGTCCGGGTGACGGCGTGATCCACTCATGGCTGAACCGTATGCTGCTGCCAGATACCGTAGGTACGGGCGGTGACTCGCACACCCGCTTCCCGCTGGGTATTTCGTTCCCGGCCGGTTCTGGTCTGGTGGCGTTCGCGGCAGCGACTGGCGTTATGCCACTGGATATGCCGGAATCTATCCTGGTGCGTTTCAAGGGCGAAATGAAGCCGGGCATCACCCTGCGTGACCTGGTACATGCAATTCCTTACTACGCGATTCAGCAGGGTCTGCTGACGGTTGAGAAATCTGGCAAGATCAACGAATTCTCTGGTCGTATCCTGGAAATCGAAGGTGTTGAACACCTGACCGTTGAGCAGGCGTTCGAGCTGTCTGATGCCTCTGCAGAGCGTAGTGCTGCGGGCTGTACTGTGAAGCTGTCTGAAGATTCAATTGCCCAGTACCTGAAGTCAAACATCACCATGCTGAAGTGGATGATTTCTGAAGGCTACGGTGATGTACGTACCATCGAGCGTCGTATCAAGGCGATGGAAGCGTGGCTGGAAAATCCAGAGCTGATGAGCGCGGACAACGATGCAGAATATGCTCACGTGATCGAAATCGATCTGGCGGAAATCAACGAGCCAATTCTGTGTGCACCTAACGATCCGGATGACGCGCGTCTGCTGTCTGATGTACAAGGTACAGAAATTGATGAAGTCTTCATCGGTTCTTGTATGACTAACATCGGTCACTTCCGCGCGGCCGGTAAACTGCTGGATAAATTCAAAGGCCAGCTGGAAACCCGTCTGTGGGTGGCTCCGCCAACGAAGATGGACCGCGATCAGCTGACTGAAGAAGGCTACTACGGCATCTTCGGTCGTGCCGGGGTTCGTATTGAAACTCCGGGATGTTCACTGTGTATGGGTAACCAGGCTCGCGTGGCTGACAAAGCAACGGTTATGTCGACTTCTACCCGTAACTTCCCGAACCGTCTGGGTACGGGCGCGAATGTCTTCCTGGCTTCGGCTGAGCTGTCTGCGGTTGGCGCTATTCTGGGCCGCATTCCTACGGTTGAGGAGTACATGGAATACGCGAAACAGATCGATGCCACGGCAGCCGATACGTATCGCTACCTGAACTTCCACCTGATGGAGCAGTACACCAAAAAAGCGGACACGGTTATTTTCCAAGAGCCGGCATAAGCACTGCTTTGAATCATCATTAGCAAAACGCCTCCAGACGGAGGCGTTTTTTTATGGCTGATTGCTGCACCTGAATCCTGCCGGAGTCAGGCACCTCTAGACTCAAGCCGAAAACTGGCGGGCCAGAGCAAGTGATGCCGCGACATTGCGCGCCGTTTGACGTACGTTGAACGCGGCTTCCTGTAGGGCTTCAGATAAAGGCATCGCTCGCGGTACCACACTAAACACTGCATCAATACCGTGCTGGTGGACCACATGGCAGTCCGGTGCGACGCAACCGGCAATCCCGATAACCGGCAGCTGATACTGCTTGGCGATCCGGGCAACCCCCATCGGGGTTTTACCGTGAATGGTCTGGCTGTCGATACGCCCTTCACCAGTGATCACCAGATCTGCATCTTGCACTGCGGCTTCCAGCCCAGCTGCTTCAGTGACGATCTCAATCCCCGGACGCAGGCTGGCATTCAGCAGGCCCATCAGCGCCGCGCCCAGTCCTCCGGCGGCACCGGCTCCCGGGATATTTTTCACGTCACGTCCAAGTTGTGAATGGATGACTGCGGCATAGTGCGCCAGATTGGCATCCAGCTGTGCCACCATCTCTGGTGTAGCCCCTTTCTGCGGACCAAACACGGCTGAGGCGCCTTTGGGCCCGCACAGCGGGTTATCGACATCGCAGGCCACTTCCAGTTTCACTTGAGCCAGACGCGGGTCGACTTTTTGGGTATCGATTCGGTTCAGGGCTGCCAGTTCGCCACCGCCGAACCCCAGGCTGCGGTTGTCGGCATCTAGCAGCTGAAAGCCGAGTGCCTGGGCCATCCCAATCCCGCCATCATTGGTGGCACTGCCGCCAATCCCGATAATGATGTGCTCGACGCCGCGATCCAGCGCCGCGGTGATCAGCTCACCGGTGCCGTAGGTCGTGGTCAGCAGGGGATTGCGCTGATCCGGCGCGACCAGGTGCAGGCCGGATGCCGCCGCCATTTCAATCACTGCGGTTCGGCCATCGCCCAGCAGGCCATAGAACGCTGAAACCGGTTCGCCTAACGGCCCGGTGACCGTGTGCTCGACGATGGTGCCCTGGGTCGCGTCGACCAGTGACTGAACCGTCCCTTCGCCACCATCGGCCATCGGCAGCTTCAGGTACTGTGCATCAGGCCAGATGTCCTTGAATCCTGCTTCAATGGCATCAGCGACTTCCATCGCGGTCAGGCTTTCTTTATAAGAATCAGGGGCAATCACAATTTTCATACATTTATCCTTACACGAAGAAACCGAAGACACCGAAAATCAGGGTCGACACAAAAGCAATGATCAGACCGACCGCAGATTCGTAAGGGATCAGCTTCAGTCGTTCTTTAATGTCCATGTGCAGCGCGCCGCCGGTGGCGTGGAAGAAGCTGCCATGCGGCATGTGATCCATCACCGTGGCACCGGCGTGGATCATGGCTGCGCCAGCCAGAGCAGGCACACCCAGCTCCAGGATGGTATGGCTGAACACGCCGGCTGCGACCGCGGTACCGGCGGTCGTGGAGGCGGTGGCCAGTGACATCAGGGCACCCGAGATTGGCGCCAGCAGGTACGACGGCAGACCGGAAGCCGTCAAGACATCAATCAGACCTCCTTTCAGCCCGGAGTTAGCGATGATCCCTGCCAGGGTTCCGGTACCGAGCAGCATCACGGCGACCGGCGCCATGCGCGTCAGGCCGGAGACGGCAAAATGGTTGGTATCGCGAAAACGGCCCATGGCCAGAGCGCCCATCAGGCCACCCAGCGGCAGGGCAATCAGCGGATCGACCTGAATCCCGGCCAGCGGGCGCAGCGCCAGCAGGGCAATGGCGACCAACGGAGCCACGATGGCGGCACCAAAGCCTGGCAGGCGGCTGTGATCAACGGCAACCACTTCGTGCTCTTGTACTTTACTGCCGCGGTTCACCAGTTTTTTGGCGATCAGGTAGGCGACTGCCATGCCGCACAGACCGGGAATCACCCCGGCAGCCATCACGGATGTCAGCGGCACGTTGAAGGCATCGGCCGCGGCAATTGCATTCGGGTTCGGCGACATCACGTTACCGGCTTTGCCGCCACCGACCATGGCCAGCAGGATCGCCATCTTGGACAGATCGGCCCGGCGGGCAATTGCCAGGGCAATCGGTGCCACGGTGATCACCGCCACATCCACAAACACCCCCACGGCGGTCAGGATCATGGTTGCCACTGCCAGCGCCAGCAGGGCACGGGTTTCCCCCACTTTTTTCACGATGGTTTCGGCAATGGAGGTTGCCGCACCGGATTCAATCAGCACCCCAGCCAGCACCCCGGCCGCGAGAATACGCAGGACGGCGGTCACAATGCCCTGGGCACCGCCAATCATCAGGCCGACGGTGTCGCTCAGCGAAACACCACCAATCACCCCGCCGACCAGTGCACCTATGATCATGCCGTAAGCGGGCGGGACTTTTCTTAATATCAGGAATATCGCGACGACCAGTGCCGCTAATGCCCCGAGGGTAGAGACTTCTGCCATGTTTTGATCCACGTAAAATTATAAAAAGAAATTATCAGCAGGCAGGAATGTACTGCGGGGCGGCAGGTTTGGCTTTAGGCGAGATGACAAAAAAGCCTGCCGAGAGAAAGGTTGATTTGTGCAGATGCACAAAATCAGAGTTTTTCGGGGAGACAGGTCACCGCCAGGTATAGCCGGGTCTTGTCATTTATATTGTTGATTTTTAATTGAGTTATCTGCTCTATCCGCTCCAGGCGATAACGTAGGGTGTTACGATGAATATGAAGGGTTTGGCAGATTTGCGCCAAATCACAATTCTGAGCAAAAAATGCCTGCAGGGTTCGCATCAGGACACCCCGCGGATCCTGACTGCGCAGTGCCTGTATTGGCTGCATCAGTTGTTCATGACGCCAGCTGTCCTGTTTCAGGCCGCTAAGCAGGACTTGCAGGATATGATCCTGATAGAACACAACTCGGGTGGTATCCAAGGCCGCTGCCGGAGTAGCATCGAGCGTGGCTTCGAGGGTCGCTTTGGCGGTCTGGTACGAGCGGGCTAATCCCTGCAGACCCGGAAAATAGTCACCAATGGCAATCCGTATGGAAAACTGGCGTTCTCTGGCAACCTGACGCATCAGCTTGTCGAGCCGTTTCTGAGTCCGGGCTTTCGACCAGCCATCAGAGGTCAGGGTGATGGGTTTCAGTACCACGATTTCATTATGGGAAACGGAGACGATGCCGACCAGGTTATCCCGTTCCGGGTGCTCCAGCAGGTGAACCATCCGTTGCAGGTGTTCCAGCGATAGGCTGGCACCTTCTGCGGGCAGCACTTTGACGATGGCGGCGACGCGGGGCTGATCCAGATCCAGTGCCAGTTTCTGGGCGATGGACAGGCGCTGGGACTCACTCAGTTCGGTGCCGTTGATCAGTTGCAGCACCAGCTCTTCACGGTGGCGCTGGTTCCATTGTACCTGCGCCATCAGGGCTTCCTGCTCGATGATCAGCTCGGCAGTCATTTTGACCAGCTCACCGTAGTTGCGCACTTTGTCGGGCTCGCCGGAGATCCCCACCACGCCGATCACCCGGTGCTGAAACACGATCGGCAGGTTGATACCGGGTTTGACGCCCTTGAGTTGCTGCGCAGTCCCCGGATCGATCTCAACCACCCGATTTTCATTGATGGCAAGGATTGCACCCTCATGGCGTTGGTTCAGGCGGGTCGGATCGCCGGACCCGATGATCCGGCCATACTCATCCATCACGTTGACAGAGTAGCGAATGATTTTCATCGCCCGCTCGACAATTTGACGGGCCAGTGTGGCATTGAGTTGCATTTCTGAATCAGATCCTGACAATGTGCGCTCCGGCGTGCGGCTGTCTGTGACAGTGCAGCCATCTTATTGGTCGCCAGTGTATCACCAAGATGAACGAATGAGTGAAAGAGGATAGCTATGGATTACGAGTTTAAGAAAAATACCCTGGATGGTAGCTATCATGCCAACTTCTCAATGGGCCACGAGGCGCTGGGGCGCTGGCTGACGGAGGAGGTGGGCAAGAACTTCGCACTGATGGACGAGGTGGTGTCCCAGCTTGGTGCACTAAAAAACAGCACCCGGGAATGGCGGCGGATTGGTGAGGAGCTGACCCTCAGCCTGCAGGAAAATGAAGCGCTGATTCAGGCTAACTACCTGTTTTCTGAAGACGATACTGAGCTGGAAGAAAACATGGATTTTTATGATGAAGAAGCCGTAGCCATCTGCGGATTTGAAGATTTTGAGCAGGTTCTGCAAGCCTGGCGTGCATTTGTGACCCGTTTTTAGGTCATTATGCTGTTCTAAGAGCAAATTTGCTTCGTTTTAGTGAAAGGGCTGCACCCAATTGGTGCGGCCCTTTTTGCATTTTGGCGCGGATATTTAGCAAGTTAATGAAAATTAAGAAATAAAAAAATTGGCACAGTGCTTGTTTATTCATCAGTGGTGACTGAGAAGGAATTCTGAATTGAGGAGCAGGCAATGAAAATAATTAGCGCAATCATTAAACCGTTCAAGCTCGATGATGTTCGTGAAGCACTGGCTGATGTCGGCGTCGAAGGGATGACGGTCTCGGAAGTGAAAGGGTTCGGGCGGCAGAAGGGCCACACCGAACTGTACCGTGGCGCGGAATACCAGGTCGACTTTCTGCCAAAGGTAAAGCTGGAGATCGCGACTCAGGCTGACAACATGGAAGCCATTATTGAGGCGATCACCAAGGCGGCCCAGACCGGCAAGATTGGCGACGGCAAGATTTTTGTGTACGACCTGGAGCATGCGGTTCGCATCCGTACCGGGGAAACTGATTTAGAAGCCTTATAACAAACAGGATTGAAGTAGGGGACAAAGATTATGGAATTATCAACTACCGTTACCGAGCTGCGTTATGCGCTCGACACCTTTTTCTTCTTAATGTCAGGTGCTCTTGTGATGTGGATGGCCGCCGGGTTTGCCATGCTGGAAGCAGGGCTGGTGCGGTCGAAAAACACCACCGAAATCCTGACCAAGAACTTCTGTCTGTACGCGATTGCCTGCACCATGTACCTGATTGTCGGTTACAACATGATGTATGTCGACAACGGGGAAGGTGGCTGGCTGCCTACGTTCGGCACATTGATCGGCACGCAGGCGGACGGAGCTGATCACTCGCTGGAATCGGATTTCTTCTTCCAGGTGGTGTTTGTCGCGACGGCGATGTCGGTGGTATCCGGTGCCGTTGCTGAACGCATGAAGCTGTGGTCGTTCCTCATTTTCTCAGTCATTCTGACGGCCTTTATCTATCCAATGGAAGGGTACTGGACCTGGGGCGGTGGCTTCCTGTCTGAAGCCGGTTTCAGCGACTTTGCCGGCTCTGGCATCGTCCACATGGCGGGTGCGGCTGCAGCGCTGGCCGGGGTACTGCTGCTGGGCGCTCGTAAGGGGAAATACGGTAAGAACGGCGAGATCTACCCGATCCCGGGTTCGAATATGCCGCTGGCGACAGTGGGGACCTTCATCTTGTGGTTCGGCTGGTTTGGTTTTAACGGCGGTTCACAGCTGATGTTGTCTGACTTTGAAAACGCCACCGCTGTCGGGAAAATTTTCCTCAACACCAATGCCGCGGCGGCCGCGGGTGCGATTGCGGCACTGGCGGTGTGTAAAACCACGTGGGGCAAAGCGGATTTAACCATGATTCTCAATGGGGCGCTGGCTGGCTTGGTTGCCATCACGGCAGACCCGCTGTCACCGTCACCAATGGCGGCAGTGATTATCGGGGTAGTGGCTGGTTCACTGGTGGTATTTAGCATCATTGGTCTGGATAAAGTGAAAATCGATGACCCGGTAGGGGCGATTTCGGTCCACGGTGTGTGTGGCTTCTTTGGCCTGATGGCGGTGCCATTTAGTAATGCCGATGCCAGCTTTGGTTCACAGTTGCTGGGCGCGGCGGTGATTTTCGGCTGGGTATTTGCGACCAGTCTGGGTGTCTGGGCGGCACTGAAATACACCGTGGGCATTCGCGTGACCGAAGAAGAAGAGCTGGCAGGGATGGATGTACACGATTGTGGTATCGATGCCTACCCAGAGTTTGTCAGTGTGAAATAGTTAACATATATATAGATCACAACTTTACAAAAAACGCTGCCAATAAGGCAGCGTTTTTTTTATCTCAACGGCAATGACGCATTGTATTGATGAACTGCTACAGTATAATTGAGCGAAACTGATAACTGTTATCATTCTATTTTGCGTTTAAGGGAAGTAAAAATGAAAAAGCTGTTGGCATCGGCAATTCTATTGGGTCTGGCTGCTCCTCAGGCGGCAATGGCGGCGGAAGAAGTGAACGTTTATTCTTACCGTCAACCTTTCCTGGTTGAACCTATGTTCAAAGAGTTCACTGCAGAGACCGGTATCAAAGTAAACGTGAAGTTTGCAAAAGAAGGTCTGGCAGAGAAACTGCAGCAGGAAGGCGAATACAGCCCGGCCGATGTCCTTCTGACAACAGATATCAGCCGTCTGGTTGAACTGGCAGACAAGAAGCTGGTTCAGTCCGTTGACAGCAAAGTGATTGAGCAAAATGTTCCGGCTCAGTTCCGTGATAACGAAGACGAGTGGTTTGCGCTGACTATGCGTGCACGTAACGTGTATTCGTCTCGTGACCGTGTGGGCAAACTGCCAGCGGAATTTGATTACAAAGATTTGGCCAAGCCGGAGTGGAAAGGCAAGATCTGTACGCGTTCAGGTAAGCACCCTTACAACATCTCGCTGGTTTCTTCGATGATTGCTCACTACGGTGAAGCAGAAACAAAAACCTGGTTGGAAGGCGTGAAAGCGAACCTGGCGCGTAAGCCACAAGGCAACGACCGTGCGCAAGTTAAAGCGGTGAAAGAAGGTCTGTGTGACCTGGCAATCGGTAACAGCTACTACCTGGGTAACATGCTGAACGATGAGAGCCAGAAAGCATGGGCAGAGTCGGTATACATCAACTTCCCAGGCCAGCAAGCAAACGGCACACACGTAAACGTGAGTGGCATGGCAATGGCTAAATACGCGCCAAACAAAGCTAACGCGCAGAAGCTGATGGAATTCCTGACAGGCGACAAAGCCCAGCACATGTATGCAGAAGTGAACTACGAATACCCGGTTAAAGAAGGCGTAGCGCGCTCTGAGCTGGTAGCTTCATGGGGTGACTTCAAGTCCGATACGCTGTCACTGGAAAAAGTGGCTGAATACCACACTGCCGCCATCAAGCTGATGGACGAAGTGAAATTCGACCTGTAATACACCAAAAAATGGGGCCACAGGCCCCATTTTTGTTTAAGGATCGGGGAGCAGACAATCTGGCTTGATGTTGGAAAACGAATGAAAAATCCTTAGATCCTTGTACTTTTTCCAATGACTTGTGGTAGCTTCACTTCCCTACTCAGAGAAAGGATTTATCAGGCTCTGACAGTGGTATGGCGTCGTACCAGGGTTAAGTTGCAAAAGGTACTAAGTTGTAAGCAATGAAAGAAAGATATCTTTGTTGGCAAACCAGTGGCTGGGTGTTTTCCCTGCTGCTGGTTTTGCCTATTCTGGCCATTTTTTACACCGCAGCCGGTGAGAGCGATGAAGTCTTCTCTCACCTGATGGACACGGTGATGGCCACCTATACCACTAATACCTTCCTGCTGGTGGTCAGTACCAGCTTGCTGGCCTTGCTGTTTGGCTTGCCTGCGGCCTGGATCATGGCGATGTGCCGGATTCCGGGGGAGCGGGTGCTGCAGTGGGCGATGGTACTGCCTCTCGCCATGCCGGGCTACATTGTCGGGTACATCTACACGGACTGGCTGGACTATGCCGGGCCGGTGCAGATTATGCTGCGTGACTGGTTTGGCTGGCAGAATTACCAGGACTACTGGTTTCCGGATATCCGCTCTCTGGGCGGTGCCAGTCTGGTACTGGCTCTGGTGTTGTATCCCTACATTTATCTTCTGGCACGGGCAGCGTTTATGGAGCAGAGCACCAGCCTGCTGCAATCAGCTCGTCTGCTGCGCTGCTCACCGTGGGAAAGTTTCCGCCGTATTTCTTTGCCATTGGCTCGCCCGTCCATTGCGGTCGGCCTGTCGCTGGTGGCCATGGAAACCCTGGGGGACTTTGGTACGGTCAGCTATTTTGCCGTGAACACGTTGACCACCGCGGTTTACGATACCTGGCTGGGTTACTCCAACCTCAATGCTGCCGCGAAAATTTCCGCCATTATGCTGCTGGCGATCTTCCTGCTGATCAGTGCCGAACGGTTCAGTCGGCGTAAGCAGAAGTTGTTCCAGCAGGAGTTTGAACACGGTGATGACATTCGTTACCCGCTCAGCGGCGTGAAAAAGTGGGTCGCGGTGATTTGGTGCTGGGGACTGGTCGCTTTTGCCTTTGTCCTGCCGCTGCTGCAACTGAGCTATTACGCCTGGCATTACTTTGCTGCAAGCTGGACGCCGGAATTTCAGCAATACGGTCTGAACAGCCTGAAAGTGTCGTTGATGGCAGCGGCTGTTGCCGTCGTATTGGCCTTGATCTTTAACTTTTACCGCCGTCTTGACGGGCGCCGTACCACGGTTGTGCCGTCGCGGATTTCCTCGCTGGGGTATGCGGTGCCGGGCACAGTGCTGGCAATTGGGGTGATGATTCCGCTGACGGGGGCTGACCACTTGCTTAATGATACGACAATCGCGCTCGGTTTAGGGCGTCCTGGGCTGGTGTTCTCCGGCACCATGTTTGCCATTATTTTTGCCTTTGTGGTGCGTTTTGCTGCGGTGGCTGTCGGCAGTATTGAAAGCAGCCTAGCCAAGATTCCGCCGTCACTGGATATGGCTTCCAAGACTATGGGGTATGCCTCGATACAGATGCTGCGTCGGGTTCACCTGCCGCTGATCCGCCGCGGTTGCCTGATTGCCGGTCTGTTGGTGTTCATTGAGTCGATGAAAGAGCTCAATGCCGCGCTGCTGTTGCGCCCGTTTAATTTTGAGACGCTGGCAACCTACGTATTCAATTTCGCGTCTGATGAGCAGCTGGAGATGGCCGCTCTGCCGGCGATACTACTGGTCATTGTTGGCCTGATCCCACTGGTGATGGTTAACCGTTCTTTGGAGCAGAAACACTGATGAGTCATGCATTATCCGTAACCAACCTGACCTGTAAGTACAATGGTCAGGCCGTGCTGGAGAATTTGTCGCTGCCGGTTCAGGACAACGAAATTGTGTGTCTGCTGGGGGCCAGTGGCTGTGGCAAGACGACCCTGCTCAAAGCTATTGCCGGTCTGCTGCCGCTCGACAGCGGTGAGATTCACATTAACGGTCGGGTGATCGCTGATGGCAAAACCTGGCTGCCGCCGGAGAAGCGCAACATCGGCATGATCTTCCAGGATTACGCCCTGTTTCCGCATCTGACGGTGGCGGAGAACATCGCCTTCGGCCTGAGAAACTGGGACAAAGCCCGGGTTCAGAGCAAGGTGCAGGACATGCTGGAACTGGTGCACCTGAGCGGACTGGATGATCGCTATCCGCATCAGCTGTCAGGTGGTCAGCAACAACGGGTGGCGATTGCCCGGGCCCTGGCGTGCGAACCGGATCTGATCCTGCTGGATGAACCGTTTTCAAATATTGATACCCAGGTGCGCTACAGCCTGATCCGTGAAATTCGCCGGATTTTTAAAGCGCAGGGTGTGACAGCTATTTTCGTGACCCACAGCCGCGAGGAAGCGTTTGTGTTTGCCGATCGGATGGCGGTGATGAACCACGGCGTGATCGAGCAGTTTGGTTCTGCCACAGAGCTGTATTACCGACCGAGCAGCCGGTTTGTGGCGGAGTTTCTCGGAACCGGTACCTATCTGCCGGTGACCATGGGGAATGACAAAACGCTTGCCACCCCGTTTGGCCCGATTAATGTCGGCAGCCCGATCATGATGGAAGCGGGCAGCAGCAACGTGGAATGGTTGCTGCGCCCTCAGAATCTGAAGGTGATACCGGCAGCAGAAGGTGCCGGGGTGATCATTGATCAGCTGTTTATGGGAGACAGCTGCCGGTATACCGTCGATTATCAGGGACACCACCTGATGGTCTACTCTCACCTGATTCTGCAGATGGGTGAGCGGGTAGAAGTCAGTGTTGAGCCTCATGAGCCGGTGGTGTTTGCCTCTGCCTGCTAGCGCAGGGTTTTTGATATTGAACCTGGTGCAGCGGCTTAGTACTGGATTATGCCGAGCAGCAGGACAGAGATAGCCTTTGGCGCTAAATAATCAGGCCGGCATATTGCCGGCCTGATTGGTTTGGATTATTTTTCCAGGAGTGCCTGGATATGCAGGGTGGCTTTTTCCTGCATTGCATCGCGATCCGGATTAATATTGGTCTGCAGGTACAGCACGTAGCACAGGCCCTGAAACTGCCAGGCTCGCTCCTGACCAGACAGGACACCGTCAATCTTCGCGGCTTCAAACTGTTCAGAGATGAAGGCAAAATTCTGTTGGTTGTTACTGACAAACTGTGGCCAGATCTCGTCGCGAACTGAAGTGCTCCACTCGAACCAGACTTTGACCCAGTCCTGCTGCTCGATCACTTCGTCGATCAGTCGATGGGAGATCTGAGTCAGTTGCGCCTGGAACGGCTGGTCGTTGTCAAACGACTCGGCCAGCATGGACTTGAAGCATTGTTCCACTTGTCCCAGTACTTCTTCAACCAGTGCTTCGCGGGTAGGAAAGTAATTGAATACCGTCGCGACCGAGACATTCGCCATTTCCGCAATATCAGCGTGCCCGGCACGACCGATGCCGCGACGGGCAAAAACGTCCATAGCAAAGTTGAGTAGTTGTTCCTTCCTTTTTTCCGGTGACAGGCGTGTTCTGGTTTTTTTTAGGATGGTATCCATATCACTGATTCCCTAGCTCCAAAGTATTTGTTTTGGTTATCATTTGTTCTTGCGGGATAACTTTACAGGAGCAATCGGTTGTATTCAAACCAGTTTTTAATCAATGTGTATCATATCATTGACAGGGCGGATAAAATAACCATTACAATTGAAGGAATGCTAGAATAGGCGTCCGTTTTACCGCAAGCCGACAGCCGACGAAGACGGTCGGACTGATGGAGAATAAAATGAAACACACTATTGAAGTAATGATTTCTGAGCAGGACGTTCAGGCACGTGTTAAAGAGCTAGGAAAGCAGATCACAGAACACTATAAAGATTCAGAAAACCTGGTAATGGTTGGCCTGTTACGCGGCTCCTTTGTGTTCATGGCTGACCTGGCCCGTGCCATTGAACTGCCGCATGAAGTCGACTTCATGACCGCATCAAGCTATGGCAACACCATGGAAAGCAGCCGTGATGTACGTATCCTGAAAGATCTGGATGACGACATCAAAGGTAAGGATGTCCTGCTGATCGAAGATATTATCGATACAGGTAATACGCTGAACAAAGTGTGTGAAATCCTGGCGCTGCGTGAGCCAAACTCTATCCGTATCTGTACCCTGCTGGACAAGCCTGAACGTCGCGAAGTGAAGGTAGATGTCGCTTGGATCGGTTTTGAGATTCCTGACGAGTTCGTGGTCGGTGTGGGTATCGACTACGCCCAGAAATACCGCCACCTGCCGTTTATCGGCAAAGTGGTGCCGCAGGACGGCGAATAACCAATAGGAAAAAGCGACTGATTTCAGTCGCTTTTTCTTTATGGCATCAATTTACTTGTGGGTGTTGCCCGGCAGGATTTCTGCCATGGCTGCCTGATACGCCACTTCCAGGCTCTCGCGGCTGGTCGCTGTCACGCCCAGGTTCCGCAGCTTGCCGTCACCGATACCATAAATCCAGCCGTGCAGTTTCACCTGCTGACCGCGCTCCCAGGCACTCTGCATAATGGTCGAGTTACCCAGGTTGTAGACCTGACTGGCGACGTTAATTTCGCATAGCTTGTTGTCCCACTCTTCGCGAGGCAGCTGGCCCAGGTCTGAGCGATACTTCATGAACAGGTCGCGGATGTGTAGCAGCCAGTTGTTGATCAGGCCCAGCTGAGGATTATCAATCGCGGCACTGACCCCACCACAGCCGTAGTGGCCGCAGACAATCACGTGGCGAACTTTCAGCACGTCTACGGCGTACTGTACAACCGAGAGACAGTTGAGATCGGTGTGGATGACCTGGTTTGCCACGTTACGGTGGACAAACAGTTCACCTGAGTTGAGGCCGGTCAGGCGTTCTGCAGGAACTCGGCTGTCTGCACAGCCAATCCATAGGTATTCCGGGTGCTGGGCTTTGGCGAGATGAGAAAAAAACTCCGGGTTTTCATCCTTAATGTTCTCTGACCAAGCCAGGTTATTTGCAAATAGCTGTTTGATATCTGCCATTGTTGTGCCTTTCTCTGATACATTCGTATACCCGCAACGGCGGTGCCATTGCGTCTGGTGTCATATGGTATGGGTTACCATTCACATATCTGTCAGCACTGTAGCAATACTGGCAGATATACGAACCCGGCATCACTATACACAAGTTAACAACTTATCAAATCGGAGTAGTTATCCGACGAAAGTTTCTAACATAAAGATCGCATTTTATGAACGCATTGGAAATAAAAAATTTAAGCAAAACCTACAAGGGTGGTGTTAACGCCCTGAAAGATATGAGCTTATGTGTCGAAGAAGGTGATTTTTTCGCACTACTGGGGCCAAATGGTGCTGGTAAATCAACCACAATCGGGATTATCAGCTCTTTAGTCAATAAGAGCGCCGGGGAGGTTAAAGTCTTCGGCTATGACTTAGATACTCAGTTGGTGGACGCCAAGCGTCAGCTCGGTCTGGTGCCGCAGGAATTCAACTTTAACCAGTTTGAGACCGTGGAGCAGATCGTGGTCAATCAGGCCGGGTACTACGGTGTACCGCGTCTACTGGCCAAAGAGCGGGCCCGTAAATACCTCAGTCAGCTCGACCTGTGGGAAAAACGCAACGAGCGTGCCCGTAACCTGTCAGGCGGGATGAAACGCCGTCTGATGATTGCCAGGGCGCTGATGCATGAGCCAAGACTGCTGATTCTCGATGAGCCGACGGCCGGTGTTGATATCGAGCTGCGCCGCTCAATGTGGGCGTTCCTGCGCGAGATTAACCGTCAGGGCGTCACGATTATCCTGACCACGCACTACTTGGAAGAAGCGGAGATGCTGTGCCGCAATATCGGTATCATCAACCACGGTGAATTGATTGAGCACACCTCGATGAAAGCTTTGCTGAGCAAGCTGGAAATGGAAACCTTCATTCTGGATATCAAGCTCAACGGCAATCATCCCGAGCTGGAAGGGGTGAACTGGCGGCTGCCGGACAACCATACCCTGGAGGTGGAGATCAACCGGGGATCGAGCCTGAATCAGGTGTTTGTCCAGCTGACCCGTCAGGGGATCGATGTGATATCAATGCGTAACAAGGCCAACCGCCTGGAAGAGCTGTTTGTGACGCTGGTATCGAACAGTAAGCGAGCCAAACAAGGAGAGCAGGCATGAACCCGATTTACTGGATTGCTTTTAAAAGCCTGATCACCAAAGAAGTGAGCCGCTTTGCCCGGATCTGGATCCAGACCATGGTGCCGCCGGCGATCACCATGACCCTGTATTTCATTATTTTCGGTAACCTGATCGGGAGCCGGATCGGGGAGATGGGCGGTTTCAGCTACATGGAATATATCGTACCGGGACTGATCATGATGTCGGTGATCACCAACTCGTATTCGAACGTCGCTTCGTCGTTTTTCAGTGCCAAGTTCCAGCACAACATTGAAGAGCTGCTGGTGGCGCCGGTGCCGAACTATGTGATCATTGCCGGTTACGTGGGCGGCGGGGTACTGCGTGGACTGGGCGTCGGATTCATTGTTTCCGTGGTGTCACTGCTGTTTGTCGACTTGCAGATTGCGCATCTGGGCATTGTGGTGGCGACGGTAGTGATGACCTCGGTGGTTTTCTCGCTCGGCGGCCTGATCAATGCGGTGTTTGCCAAGACATTTGATGACATCAGCATCATTCCGACTTTTGTGCTGACGCCGCTGACCTACCTAGGCGGGGTGTTTTATTCGCTGAGTCTGTTACCGGAATTCTGGCAGGGTGTGTCGAAGCTAAATCCGATTGTCTACATGGTCAATGCGTTCCGCTATGGCTTCTTAGGTGTGTCGGATGTGGGCATCGGGACGTCGTTTGCGGTGCTGGGACTGTTCACGGCGATCCTGTACGGGATCTGCTATTACCTGATCTCCCGTGGGATCGGTCTGCGCTCATAATCGACCCGTCACGTTGTAGTCCTTCTTGCGGCAAATAGTGACGACAAATCAGGTATAAAAAATCCCGGCACAGGCCGGGATTTTTTGTTTTGCGTATCACTCGTTGCGTATACCTGCGGTGGAGATCGGTGCAGGATTTATTCTTCAGTCGCTGCCGTTGGCGGGTTCAGATCCACAACCTGATTATCGATCAGGCGGGCTTTACCAAGGAACGCCGACATCAGGATCACCGCTTGCTGTGATTCGTCGCTGACCGGTAGCAGAGAGGCGGCGTCGCGAATGTAGATTTCATCCGGCTGCAGACCGGCGGCGCGCAACTGATCATTAGCATCCATCACCAGCTCGGCATAGTCGTTACGACCACCGCGCATCTGGCTGCTGATCCAGCGCATGGTGCGGGCCAGGACCGGGGCACGCTGACGTTCGTCAACGGTCAGGTAACCGTTGCGGGATGACATGGCCAGGCCGTCCATTTCGCGTACGGTCGGTACGCCAATGATCTCGATGTCCATCGCCATATCGGCCACCATCTGGCGAATTAGCGCCAGCTGTTGATAATCTTTTTCGCCGAAACAGGCGACATCCGGCTGAACAATGTTGAACAGCTTGGTCACCACGGTGGACACCCCACGGAAGTGGCTCGGGCGCAGGGCACCCTCCAGCATGGACGACAGGCCCGGTACGTCCACGAGCGTGTGACGATCCAGCCCTTGCGGGTACATGATGTCCGGGGTCGGAGTAAAGACCAGATCAACGCCTTCGCTGTTCAGCTTGGCCAGATCGTCATCCATGGTGCGCGGATAATTGTTCAGGTCATCGGCTTTATCAAACTGCATCGGATTGACAAAAATGCTGACCACAACCACATCGGCGACTTCGCGGGCTTTGCGAACCAGAGTCAGGTGGCCATCATGCAGGTTGCCCATGGTTGGCACGAAAGCAATCCGGCGGCCTTCACGGCGCCAGACGCGAATCTGCTCGCGGATTGGGGCAATCTCAGCGAATGTTTGCATCTTTATTCCTTATTCAAAGGTATGTTCTGGGCCAGGGAAGGTTCCGGCCTCAACATCTTCTAGATATTTAGTGACGGCTGCGCGCATGTCGCCGGTTTCTGCCAGATAGTTCTTGGAGAAACGTGGCATATAGTTTGCGGAAATCCCAAACATGTCGTGCATGACCAGAATCTGGCCATCGGTAACATTACCGGCACCAATGCCGATAACCGGGACTTCAACGGCTTTGGTGATACGTTCTGCCAGACTGGCAGGTACGCACTCCAGCAAAATGATCTGCGCACCGGCATTTTTCAGCAGAATAGCATCTTTCACCATCTGCTCAGCGTGGTCGGAATCACGTCCCTGCACTTTGTAACCGCCAAAAATATTGACGGATTGCGGCGTCAGGCCAAGGTGCGCACAAACCGGTACGGCGCGTTCAGTCAGTTTGCTGACCGTTTCTGCCAGCCAGGCTCCGCCTTCCAGTTTCACCATGTTTGCCCCGGCACGCATCAGGGTAGCCGCGTTTTCACATGCTTGCTCTGGCGTGCTGTAGCTCATGAACGGCATGTCAGCCATCAGCAGCGAATTCGGGCTGCCGGCACGGACGCAGCGGGTGTGGTACGCCACATCGTCAACGCTGACCGGCAGGGTGTCAGGTTTACCCTGCAGCACCATCCCCAGCGAGTCACCGACCAGCATGACCGGCACGCCCTGTCCTTCGAACAGTTGGGCGAAGCTGGCGTCATAGGCGGTGACGGAGGCAAATTTACGACCTTCTTTCTTCCATTTCATCAGGTCGTTAATCGTGATCTTTTTCATTTTCTCTCCCTCTGGTGCCTGAACGTCGGGATCAGTCAGACCAAACGGTCAAACCGTTGCGATCGACCTGAGCCAGCAAGGATTGCAGGCGGGTGTGATCGGGCAAAATCAGTTCAGGCGCAATTTCTGCAAGTGGGTATAAGACAAACTCACGCACCTTCATGCCATAGTGAGGCACGGTCAGGCGTTCACACTGATGGATCAGATCGCCATACAGTATGATGTCGAGATCCAGCGTGCGGGGTCCCCAGCGCTCGGCTTTACGGACCCGGCCATGTTCCTGCTCGATGGCCTGCGTACAGTCCAGCAGTGCCAGCGGCGCCAGTTCGGTGTCTACAGCGACCACGGCATTGATGTAATCCGGTTGATCCTGCGGGCCCATCGGGGTGCTGCTGTACAGGGACGAAACCGCCACCACCGTCAGATCCGGATGCTGTTGCAGGGCATCAATCGCACGGCGAGCCTGGCTGATGGGATCAGCCAGGTTGCTGCCAATGGCAATGTAGGCGCGGATCATGACGATTTGGCCTGTGGTTTCTTACGGCGCACCGGACGACGACGGCGACGGCGGGTCGTTGCACTTCCGCCATCGTTGATGATCTGCACCATCTTGTTGCGTTGGTTGCGATCGCCCTGTTGGAACTCGTCCCACCATTGGGCCAGTTCGGTCACTTCCGGTCCTTCGAAATGCCCTCGCATTTCCAGGAAGTCGAAAGCCGCGCGGAATTTCGGATGTTCCATCATCTTGAACGCACGTTTGCCAGTGCGGCGGCTTAAGCGCATCTGTTGCTGCCAGATATCCCGGATCGTGGTGGTGAAACGACGCGGAATCGCGATGTTTTTCACCTGCTCGTCAAGAATATCGTTGGCCGCCACCATGAAGGCGTCGTAGTAGCCCAGGCCGCTAGCAAATGCAATTTCCTCGGCACGGGTCATGGCCGGGTACCATAGCATAGCTGCGTACATGAAGGCTGGGTTGACCCGCTTGCCTTCCTCGATTCGGGCGTCGGTTGCTGCCAGAATATGCTCAAGCATTTTCTCGGTCAGGCTGCTCTCGTCTTCGGTAAAGTGCTCCGCCAGCAACGGAAAGAGTTGCTGGAACAGGTTGTACTGACGCAGCAGCTTATAAGTTGCCAGACCATTGCCGGACTGAAGCAGCTTGAGGCTTTCTTCAAACAGGCGGGCCGCCGGAATATCCTGGAGCAGGCTTGCCAGCAGCTTGATCGGCTTGGCGGTTTCCGGCTCGATGGTCATATCCAGCTTGGCAGCGAAACGTACGGCACGCAGCATCCGTACCGGGTCTTCGCGGTAACGGGTTTCTGGGTCACCAATCAGACGGATCACGCGATTGTCGAGATCTTCAACACCGTGGGCATAGTCTGCTACGGTGAAGTCCTGAATATTGTAATACAGGGCGTTGATGGTGAAGTCACGACGCTCGGCGTCTTCCTCGATGGTGCCGTAGACGTTATCACGCAGCAGCATGCCTTCCTGGCTTTGCGCCGAGATCTGCTTCTTGTCGTTCAGCGGCTGGGTGTCAGCGTGGTGGCCCCGGAATGTGGCGACTTCAATGACATCGCGGCCAAACAGGATGTGGGCCAGACGAAAACGACGGCCAATCAGGCGGCAGTTACGAAACAGCTGCTTGATTTCTTCCGGAGTGGCATTGGTGGCAATGTCAAAATCTTTGGGTTGTTTTCCTAACAGGAGATCGCGAACCCCGCCTCCCACCAGATACGCGTCGTAACCGGCTTTGTTTAGGCGGTAAAGGACTTTCAGCGCATTTTCGCTGATATCTTTACGTGAAATACCGTGCTCTTGGCGCTGATAAACTTGCAAAGCGAGTTCCTCGGTGTCGAGCGTACTACTATCGCGATTCAATACCTTACGGCAAAAGCTGGCGACTCGATTAAAGATAATACACCTCATTTATGTGGTTCGGATTCGATAAACGGCCGCTTATGATATATCACGGCAAGGAATTTTAGAATCCTATGGCCTGTTTCGTCTGTTTTACCCGCAGACAGGGCTGATGTCGGTTAACATTCAGGCTGGTTGAATCCTGGTTTGTGCTCAGTTCTGCAGCGCCGCTCCGGATTTCTCGGCCCGGATGAAAGAAGCAGACCTAGTGGCCGGAGAGATGGCCCGCCGGGCGGTGGTAACTTCCGGAGCGAGCACTACGGGATGCCCGCTTCGTGACGCAGAGTGATCGCCGTGGTGCGGGGGAGCTGTTCGACCTGCCAGTGTTGTGTTCCCCAGCGCAGAATCTCGTCCAGCGAGCAGGCGGCCAGATCGGCCGGCGGCTGCAGGCCGAGAAAACGCATCGCGGCGAGCAGGGCCGGTTTAGGGGCGGCCTTGTCGATCGCTGGCGCGTGATTCTGTTTTGACAGCTTGTTGCCGTTATCAGTTACCGCCAGCGGCAGGTGCAGGTAGCGGACTTCCGGTTGCCCCAGCAGGCGGTACAGACCAATTTGGCGGCCGGTCGGCTCTATCAGATCTGCGCCACGGACAATTTCCGTTACGCCCTGCTCAATATCATCCAGTACCACAGCCAGGTTATAGGCGTACAACCCGTCGCGGCGGCGGATAATAAAATCTTCCTCTGCCAGTGCCTGAGGGATGGACATGGTGCCATGGAGCTGGTCGGTAAAGGAGGTGACCGGTTGATCAACCCGGATCCTCACTGCGCTATCCTGAGCCGGCAGCCGTTTATCACGGCAGGTGCCGGGGTAAAAACCACCGGCTTCTTTAATTTGCTTACGGCTACACTGGCAGTAATAGGCCTGCCCGTCGGCCAGCCAGGTATCAATCCAGTGCTGATAGGCCGCATAGCGGGTACTCTGGTACATCACCTCACCGTCCCAGTGCAGGCCGTAGGCATCGAGCGTACGTAGAATATCGTCTGCGGCACCGGGCATTTCGCGCGGCGGATCGACATCTTCCATCCTGACCAGCCAGGTGCCCTGGTGAGAGCGGGCCTGCAGGTAGCTGCCGAGCGCGGCAATCAGTGAACCGAAATGCAGCGGACCGGATGGTGAGGGCGCAAAGCGGCCAATGTAATGTTCGAGTGTACTCATAAGCAAATCAGTGAAATGAAAGAGGGAGCGTCTGCTCCCTCTTCGGTAGAATGGTGTGGTTCAGGGGATTAGCCTGCCATCTGTTTTTCTTTGATTTCTGCCAGTGTCTTGCAGTCGATGCAAAGTTCTGCTGTTGGGCGAGCTTCCAGGCGACGGATGCCGATCTCAACACCACAAGAATCACAAAAACCAAAGTCATCGTCTTCGATGCGTTGCAGCGTTTTTTCGATCTTTTTGATCAGCTTACGCTCGCGGTCGCGGTTACGAAGCTCCAGGCTAAACTCTTCTTCCTGGGCTGCACGGTCAACAGGATCTGGGAAGTTTGCTGCTTCATCCTGCATGTGGTTTACGGTGCGGCCAACTTCTTCGCGTAGCTGGTTGCGCCAAGCTTCAAGAATTTTACGGAAGTGAGCCAGTTGCGCTTCACCCATATATTCTTCGCCAGCTTTTTCCTGGTAAGGCTCAACCCCAGCAATAGCCAGGATGCCCAGCGATTTTTTAACTTTGCTCTCTGGCATATAGCATCTCCTAATATACCTACATTAACCGTCACTGGTTAATTTGGGGCGGTATCTATAGCAGAAAGGGTGTGGAGTGGCAATTGCTGCATATATTCAATTTTATACCAATGTGAAGAAAGCATCACTTTGGGAAAACTAGCGATTGAATTTTATGCAGTGGCCCAGATAGAGCTCTTCCTGGGTCAATACCGCTTTGTAACACAGGATCTCTACGCCTGCCCTTTCTGCTTCCCGGATTAATGAAAAATAGTCCGGGTCTATATGGTGCGCCGCCGAAACATTTTCAATCCCTGAATGCAAAATTGCGAAAAAAAGTATGGCACGCTTTCCGCTTTCTGCTATTTCCTTGAGCTCTCTCAGGTGTTTTTGTCCCCGAGTTGTGACGGCATCCGGAAAATAGCCTCGACCATCCTGCAGCAGGGTCACGCTTTTTACTTCAATGTAGCAGTCGGGCTTACTTTCGTCCTGAAGAAGCACGTCTATCCTGCTGTTTTCGCTACCATACTTGACTTCGGTGCGAAGTGAGGAATAACCGGTCAATTCTGTGACGATCCCCTTGTTTATCGCCTCAACCACTAATCGGTTAGCCTGCGCGGTATTGACGCAGATGGTGTGGCCGGCTGCGGTTTCACTGAGTTCCCAGCTGCAAGGGTACTTGCGCTTGGGATTATCCGAGGTGGAGTACCAGACGCGGTTGCCCGGCTCGGCGCAGCCGGTCATGGCCCCGGTGTTGGCGCAATGAATGGTGGTGACTGACCCGTCAGGCAATTCAATATCGGCCAGAAAGCGCTTATAGCGCTTAATCAGCGTGGCGGGTTGCAGCGCCGGGGAAAACTTCATGCGGTGTCCTTTGTCGTGTTGTGTTGGGTGGTTCGGGGCCCTGGCTCTACTCTGGGGCTCAGATCTGGGATTCAGTTCAGGCACTCAACTCAGAGACTCTGTAAAGCTATGGGGACAGCGGCCATTGCCGAAGGCAGCGGTACACAACCCCCTGGCGGCCAGGCTGGCTGACAGACTGGGAAATATACAGGCCAAAGTGAGCAAAGTGAAAGTGCAGCGGCGAGATTGCCGGAAAAGGCGCTGGTCTGACCGGAACCGATTTGGCCAGTGTCAGGTGGGGGCGGTAGGGCCGTTCTTCCTGTGGAATCCCGCATCCGAGAGCCATATCGCGCAGCAGGGTGGCCAGCAGCGGCAAGTCCGGAGGGGGCGTTTCCGGCGCCAGCCAGATCACCTTGCTGCGCTTCCAGTAACCGAGTTGATCAAACCCGATGGAAAAAGGCGCGACGGTCGGCAGGTGAGCGGCAGCGTCCAGCAGCTGATCCCGTTGGTTAGCGGTGACGTTGCCCAAAAAAGCCAGAGTCACGTGGAGATTCTCGGGTGGCACGGTGCGGCCATAGTGCCGACACTGGCTCACCAATTGGCAGAGGCGGTGGAAATCGGCGGTGTCGTGACGCAGGCCAAGGGCAAAAAACAGGCGCTGTTTTTTCTCTTTCATAGCAGTCATGTACAATAGCTCAGCGTAAATTGAATATGACACAAGGTGTTTCCATTGTCACAGCTGCCTATCGATGAAGTGCTGACTCCGCTGCTGGATAAGCTGGGTTCCAGCTCTCAACTGATCCTCAAAGCCCCGCCGGGGGCGGGTAAATCAACCCGCCTGCCGCTGGTGCTGCTGCAACAAAAGGTGGTGCCAGGGCGGATTGTGATGCTTGAACCTCGCCGCCTGGCGGCCCGCAACATTGCGACGTACCTGGCCAGACAGCTGGGGGAAAAGGTCGGCGAGACCATCGGGCTGCGGGTACGCGGAGAAACGCTGATCAGTCGGCAGACCCGGCTGGAAATTGTGACAGAAGGGGTGATGACCCGGATGCTGCAGCAGGATCCGGAACTGGACGGCATCGATCTGCTGATTTTCGATGAATTCCATGAGCGCAGCATTCATGCTGATACCGCGCTGGCACTGGCGCTGGAAGTGCAGGAAGCGTTGCGTGACGATCTTAAACTGCTGGTGATGTCGGCGACCCTTGATGAAGCGGCACTGTGCAGCCTGCTGCCTGCTGCCGGTTACCTTGAATCGGCTGGCCGCTGTTTTCCGGTGGCCTATCGCTATCAGCGCCTGACAGACAACAGCCACTGGCTGGATGAGGCAGCCAAAGCCATTCTGCGTTTACTGGCCCAAGAGCCGGGTTCGATGCTGGTTTTCCTGCCCGGCGCCGGGGAAATCCGTCGTCTGACCGAACAATTAGCGCATTCGCTAGCGATTCAGGCCGGGAGTGTGGAGGAGGTGGAGCTGTGTCCTTTATACGGTCAGCTGTCACCGGCACAGCAGCAGCAGGCCATCAGCCCGGCCCCGCCGGGCAAGCGTAAAGTGGTGCTGGCCACCAATATCGCGGAGACCAGCTTGACCATCGAAGGGATCCGGCTGGTGGTGGATGCCGGGCTGGAGCGGATTGCTCGCTGGGATCCGAAAACCGGCATCTGTCGGTTGGAGTCGGTTCGTATTGCCCGTTCATCGGCCGAGCAGCGGGCGGGGCGGGCCGGTCGTCTGGAGCCGGGGATCTGCCTGCGTCTTTACAGCGAAGAGCTGTTGGCACGGCAGCCTGCGACACCTCAGCCGGAAATTTTGCGGGCTGACCTGACTGCACTGGCCATGGAGCTGGCACAGTGGGGATGCCAGTCTGCGACCGAGCTGCGTTGGCTCGATGTACCGCCGGATCCCGCGTTGCAGCAAAGCCGCCGCCTGCTGACCCTGCTGGGAGCGCTGGATGAGCGAGGACAGCTGACGGACACCGGCCAGGCCATTCAGGCGCTGGGCGCGGATCCGCGCCATGCGGCGATATTGGTGATGGCGCGGGATCAGGGGCACGAGGCGATGGCGACAGCGGCGATGCTGGTCGCGTTGCTGGAAGACCCGCCGCGGGGGATGGATAATCCGGATCTGCATTTTCAGCTCAACCTGATGGAAAACGGCAAGTTACCACGCAGCCAGGCTTACCTGCAGCGTGCCCGGCAGCATCTCGCTAAACTGGGGGCGCAAAATGTGCCGTTACTGGCGGCCGGAACATGGCTGGCACCGCTGATGGCGGCCGGTTTTCCGGATCGCATTGCGCTTTCCAGAGGACGTGACAGCCGCTACCAGCTGGCAAACGGGCAAGGGGCGATGCTCCTGCCGGATGAACCGCTGGCGGACAATGAGCTGCTGGTGGTTGCCGATATCGTGAAGACCCGACAGGGAGACAGCCGGATTTTTTCAGCGGTAGCGGCGGAGCTGCATGCCCTGCGGGATGCCTTACCGCACCTGTTCGCTGAGCGGGAATGGCTGGACTGGGATGATCGGAAAGGTCGGCTGACGGCGGAGAAGCAACTGTGTTGCGGCAAGCTGGTCTTGTCCCGTCAGCTGATGGGCGAGCCGGATCCGGCCAAAGCCAGCGAAGCGCTGCTCAATGCCGTGGTCCGAAAAGGACTGGCGGTGCTACCGTGGTCTGATAAAGCAGTCAACCTGCTTGAACGGGCGCGTTGTGCCGCGGAATGGCTGCCGGAGCTGGCGCTGCCGGCCATGGATGACGACAGCCTGCTGGCTGATGCCGCGGACTGGCTGCTGCCGTATATGAACGGTATGACAAGCCTGAAAGCGCTGGAAAAGCTGGATGTGCTGGCGGCCTTGGAGGCCCGGCTGGGCTGGGACAAGGCGCAGGCGCTGGATGCGGCATTGCCGACCCATTACCAGGTACCGACCGGCTCGCGCTACGCCATTCGTTACCAGCAGGGCCAACACCCGGTACTGGCAGTCAAACTGCAGGAAATGTTCGGGGAAAAAAGCTCTCCGCTGATCGCCAACGGGAAAGTGGCGCTGGTGCTGGAATTGCTTTCTCCGGCCCAACGTCCGTTACAGATTACCCGGGATCTGGCCGCATTCTGGCAGGGATCCTACCGGGAAGTACAGAAAGAGATGAAAGGGCGCTATCCGAAGCATCCGTGGCCGGATGATCCTGCGAATCACGCCCCGACTCGTAAAACTAAAAAATACATGTAGATAAGATAATAATGATGAAAATGTTGCCTGTCCGCCAAGCGGCACCAGCTTCCCAGAAACCCGAATCGGGCAAAGGGGACGGGAAAAGAGGGGACGGGAAAAAAGCCCCTGTTCGCCGCAAGTCGACCACGGCGAAAAAGCGCCCGACGAAGACTACGCGGAAGCGCAAAAGCACCAAGAAATCACCGGGATCGGGCTTGCCGTCCTGGCTGAAATGGCTGCTGGCGTTTGGGGTCAAAGTTGCGATTGCGGTCCTCGCCGTGCTGGTAGTGGTCGGGATTTATCTCGATACCATTGTCCGCGATAAGTTCGAGGGCCAGCTCTGGAACCTGCCTGCCGTAGTCTACGGGCGGGTGCTGGACCTGCAGCCGGGCCAGGCGATTTCGCTCAATGAAGTGCGGCGCGAGCTGGATTTGTTGCAGTACCATAAGGTGCGAACACCGCAGCGAATCGGCGAGTACTCATCGTCGTCTACCCGGATTGAACTGATCCGCCGCCCGTTTGAGTTTGATGACGGCCCGGAAGGGGCGCGTCACATCATGCTGACTTTTGACGGCAACGAGCTCAAGCAGATCGAAGAAGCCGAGACCAAGCGTGCGCTGGGCTTTCTGCGGATCGAGCCGAAAATGCTGGGAATGCTCGGGACCAATGAAGCAGAACAGCGGATGTTCATGCCGCGCGAGCAGTTCCCGGAAGTGCTGGTGGATGCCCTGCTGGTAACAGAAGATCGCGACTTTTATCACCACGACGGCGTTTCTCCGCTGGCGATCATCCGTGCTATGGCGGTGAACCTGCGTGCCGGCCGGACCGTGCAGGGTGGCAGTACCCTGACTCAGCAGTTGGCTAAGAATATCTTCCTGACCCGTGAGCGAACCTTGTGGCGTAAGCTCAGTGAGGCCTATATCGCGGTGATTATCGATTACCGCTACAGCAAAGATCGTATCCTCGAAGCGTACCTGAATGAAATCTACCTAGGCCAGAACGGCTCACAGGAAGTGCACGGATTTGCGCTTGGGGCACGCTTGTACTTTGGCCGTCCGCTGCAGGAGTTGCGTATCGATCAGCAGGCACTGCTGGTGGCGATGGCAAAAGGGCCGTCTTATTACAACCCGTGGCGTAATCCGGAGCGGGCCCGCCAGCGCCGGGATCTGGTTCTGCGCCTGATGATGGACAATGGGATCCTCGACGGCGCTCAGTATGAACAGGCCGCTTCCCGTCCGCTTGATGTGCAGGACAGGCCGATGATTTCCAGTCGCCAGCCAGCGTATTTCCAGCAGTTGCAACGTGAACTGCAGGATAAGGTCGGTGATAAATTTACCCCGGGCGTGGGGCTGCGGGTATTCAGTACCCTGGATCCACTGTCTCAGCAGGAAGCGGAACAGTCAGTGCTCAGCATGGTGCCGCAGCTAAGCAAGAAGGCCGGACTCAGTGTTGAGACGGCTCTGGTGGCAGCTGATCGCCACAGCGGGGAAATCCGTGCCATGATTGGTGGCAGCCGACCGGGTTATGCCGGATTTAACCGGGCACTGGATGCCAGCCGTCAGATTGGCTCGCTGGTGAAACCGGCAGTTTACCTTGCGGCGTTACGCCATCCGGAAAAGTTCTCACTGGCGACCACGATTGATGACAAGCCGATTGCCCTCAAGGGCAGCAATGGTAACCAGTGGAAGCCGCGCAATTATGACCGCCGCTTCCGGGGGGAAGTGCCGCTTTATTACGCTCTGGCCAAGTCGCTCAATGTGCCGACGGTCAATCTCGGGATGAAGGTCGGACTGGATGAAGTGATCGATACCATGGTCGAGCTGGGCGTCAAGCGGGATGAAATTCCCCGTCTGCCGTCGATTCTGCTGGGCGCGTTCACTCTGTCGCCGCTGGAAGTGACCCAGATGTACCAGTCGGTTGCCAGTGGCGGTCGCCGTGCTGAGCTGACTGCGCTGCGCAGTGTGGTGGATCTCAATGGCAGCGTCCTGTACCGGGCGATTCCCAAAGCGCGTCAGGCGGTGCCGGAGCAGGCAGCGTGGCTGACGACGTATGGCATGAAGAATGTTGTGTCACAAGGTACCGCACGATTCCTTCAGCCGCAGTTTGGCTGGGCGGCCCTGGCCGGTAAGACCGGGACGACAGACAAGGCGCGTGACAGCTGGTATGTCGGGATCGACGGACGGGAAGTGGTGACGGTGTGGATGGGACGCGATGATAACAAACCGGTCAACCTGACTGGCTCGGCCGGTGCCCTGCGTCTGTACAGTGACTACCTGCAACGGCGTCAGCCTGAGCCGCTGCGTCTGGCCTGGCCGCAGAAGCTGACAACAGCCAAGTTTAATCAGCTGCCAAATGGCACACTGGTGCGCGACTGTGGCGGCAAGCACTCTTTGCCGATGTGGGACAAGGACGGTTCGGTGAAAGCATACTGTGACCGGAAGCAACCGGCTGGCTGGATTAAAGACATGTTCAGCTGGTAGCGCTTTGTCGAGTACCCGACTGCAAAAGCAGACTGCAGCAAAAGGATCCTGAAGTAAAAGGATCCTGCAGAAAAGGGATTCGCTTACTCGTTCCCACTTCGAAATCCCCCGGTTACCGGGGGATTTTTTTATCCATGCGGTAACGATCAGTCGTCCGGGTCGAAATAATAGGAAATTCGCACCCGCGGGTTGAGGTAGGTATAGATCTTTTCCGGCAGTTTGTTCGGGGCGATTGCCTGCTCAATCCGCAGATCACTGCCTTCCAGCTCAATAATCGGGGCTTCATTGGATGGAACGGTCGGATCGTACAGCAGCACATTGGGGTACAGCAGGCTGTCCGTGTTCACGGAAATCACCAGCCCCAGCTGCTGATTCGACAACTGTACCACGCTGCCGGGAGGATAAACGCCAAGTAGGCGGATCAGCAAAGCCAGATAGTCATTGTTGTACGCCTCTTTCTTGTGTTTAAACAAGTAGGAGAGGGCGCTGTACGGAATTCTGGCTCGGGCCGGGTCCTGCGGGTGGCAAAGATTGTCATACGCGTTCACCACGGCGACCAGCTGCGCCATCGGCGTAATCTGATCGCCTTGCAACTGCTTGGGATAACCACTGCCGTCCAGCAGTTCATGATGCTGAGCAAGAATCGATTTAGCGTCTTCCGGAAAGTCTGCAGTCAGGTTGGCCAGATCGGTGCTGTAGCGGGTGTGCATCCGCAGATAGTTTTCTTCCGGCTCGGTCAATGGCGTGGTTTTGCGCAGGATTGCCGTCGGAATTTTCAGTTTACCCATGTCGTGGAATAGCGCACCCATGGCAATGGTTTTGATATCTTCGTGCGCCATGCCACACGAACGTGCCAGCATCATCGACAGAACGGCCACGTTCAGTGAATGGCAGTAGATATCCTCGTTCTCCTTGCCTTCATTCATCAGGTGCAGTGCCACGTTGTCGGACTCCAGCAAGGCATCGACCATTTCCTCTACCAGCATTTCAGCTTCGCGAATTGCGGTGACCGGGCGGCTTTTGATTTTGCCGGTGATCGAGCGCAGCTGCGCCATGGAGCGATTGAAGTTTTTCTCGCAACGTTGCAGCTTGCGTTTGTAATTCTTCAGCCGGGCGATGCGTCCCTGTTTCTCTTGCCAGAGCTTTTCGGCCTGTTGTTCGAGAAACTTGCTTTCCTGTGAGCTGATGACTTCCTGTTCGGTTTCCGGTTCCAGAGGCGGATTGTCACTTTTTTCCGGGATCAGATAGACATAGCGGATACCCAGATTCCGGATCAGGCGAATCTGCTGTTGGTCTTTGATTTTGAAGTGATTCAGCAGAAAAGGATGGTCTGTCCATTGCAAGGGGAGCTTAACATATAGACCTTCGGTTAAGCGCTCTACTGAAAGTTTGATACTGGCCATATGTCAGCTCAACCTGTTGTTTTTATTCTTACTCATGAGGTCGTCCAAGACCTGAAACACAAATCCAGACACAGTGCATGGCGGTGGTCTGGGAAAAAGTACCGGCCGGTTAAGTAACTGACTGGTAATAGAGGCTTTTTATTGTAACCATAATTGAGTAAACACCCAATATGAAAGGCGGAGAGTAGTGAACAACAGGCGAAAAAAAACCTCATCATGTGATGAGGTTTCAAAGATGGTGCCGACTACCGGAATCGAACTGGTGACCTACTGATTACAAGTCAGTTGCTCTACCTACTGAGCTAAGTCGGCAATTTATTCTTATTATTCGAGATTAAGCGGTGAAGCTTAAACTGAAAGTGGCTCCCCCTGCTGGACTTGAACCAGCGACATACGGATTAACAGTCCGCCGTTCTACCGACTGAACTAAGGGGGAATTGTTTGCTATCGGACGCAATAATCACGCATCTGATGAAATATGGTGCCTCGAGGCGGAATCGAACCACCGACACGAGGATTTTCAATCCTCTGCTCTACCGACTGAGCTATCGAGGCAAAAGTAAAGCATTGCTTTACTTTGCAAATAATGGTGCCGACTACCGGAATCGAACTGGTGACCTACTGATTACAAGTCAGTTGCTCTACCTACTGAGCTAAGTCGGCACACGTTATTTCTTGTCCATCAGGATTAACCTGAGTGGAAATTTGGCTCCCCCTGCTGGACTTGAACCAGCGACATACGGATTAACAGTCCGCCGTTCTACCGACTGAACTAAGGGGGAATTGTTTGCTATCGGACGCGATAATCACGCATCTGATGAAATATGGTGCCTCGAGGCGGAATCGAACCACCGACACGAGGATTTTCAATCCTCTGCTCTACCGACTGAGCTATCGAGGCAAAAGTAAAGCGTTGCTTTACTTTGCAAATAATGGTGCCGACTACCGGAATCGAACTGGTGACCTACTGATTACAAGTCAGTTGCTCTACCTACTGAGCTAAGTCGGCACACGTTATTTTTTGTCCATCAGGGTAAACCTGATTGGAAATTTGGCTCCCCCTGCTGGACTTGAACCAGCGACATACGGATTAACAGTCCGCCGTTCTACCGACTGAACTAAGGGGGAATCAACTTTTTACGTTATGTTGCTACCAGAGCACCACAATCAAAATTCATGGTGCCTCGAGGCGGAATCGAACCACCGACACGAGGATTTTCAATCCTCTGCTCTACCGACTGAGCTATCGAGGCAACGGGGCGCATTAAATAGTTTTTGCCGCTGTGCGTCAATGGTTTTTTCTGAAATCCAAACCAAAATGGCTTTTTTTGTTCTGATTGCTGTGTTTTTAAACTTTTCGCCGTCAGGACGGTGCTCTGTGATACGCAATTCTTGCCGTTTCAGGTGTTACCAAGGGCGCGGGTTTCCCGCTCAAGCGCCCGGGAAAGAGCAGGACGTCGGCTGACATACTGGCGGTATTTTTCCAGCTTCAAAGGCAGTTTCTGATCAAATTTGACGGCCCAGTTGAGGGTGTGTGCCAACAGAATATCGGCGACGGTAGGGAAATGGCCAAACAAGTACCCCTGCTCCGGGATTCGTGCCTCGGCCGTTTGCAGGGCTTTCTTGAATTCCCAGCTGGCGACGGGGAGCATTTCCGGCAGGCGGATCGATTCCGGCAGGGCAAAACGGTGTTTTCCCATGGACCACAGTGGCTGCTCCAGTTCGGTAATGATAAAGCTGGTCCATTCATGGTGAGTGGCAGACTCAGCCGTGCCGGGCTCTGGCAGCCAGTGATGGCCATAACGCTCGGCCAGGTAAAAGCAAATGGCGGCCGATTCCGTGACCACGGTATCGCCGTCAATCAGACAGGGGACTTTCCCCTGCGGGTTGAGTGCCAGAAACTGGCTGGAGCGGTGCTCGCTTTTATTAAAGTCAACCAGATGGTACTGCCAGTCGACACCCAGTTCTTCCAGTAGCCAGGAAACACGTAGTGAGCGAGTACGGGGATAGCCATAGAGTGTAATCATTCGTCATCCTTGAAACGTGACCAGGGGATGTCATTAAAGTTAGCTCAAAAAACACCGCCCGGCAGTGCCGGGCGGGAGGCTTATTGTTGTTGCCATGGGCCGCCTGAGGTGGGCTGATCCCCCTGCGTCCACCATCTGGCTTTATAGGACTGGCCGGAAAAGGTCACGATGGTACCTGCCTGATAGGCTTGACCGGTCTGCCACGCCGGGATGCTGTCGTTGTGTTGGGCTTCCCACACGGCTGACTGACCGGGATGTTCGCCTTTGGTCCACCATTTGGCCACATATGTCACCCCCTCATACACCACGCTGTCACCGGTATTGTAGACACGGCTGGCTTCCCAGGTCGTTGTCTCACCCGGCAGTGTTGGCGGGATCGGCTCTTCAGCCTTCACCTCCAGCCGGAAGGTGTAACCGGACTGCTGGAGGTACACCTGATTGGCATACAGATCGGCAGGATCAAAGGCGATCGTGCGGTCTGTGCCCTCGCGTCCGATCCGGCCACTGTCACTGGCGTGGCGATTAACGATGTCTGCCAGAGCGGCTGCCCACACTGCTTCATCCTGATTAGCCACTGTAATTGCCATTTTTTCAAAGAGTTGCTCTTGGCCTTGGGCATTGAAGATGCGGAACCACACGGTATCACCGGCACTGGCATCGGTGGTGGCTTTCAACAGCGGACCGGCTGATGTCCAGATTGGTGCGGGCACTTCCGGCTGGGCAGGCCCTTCACCAAATGAGATATCACTGCAGTTATAGAAGCCTTCACCGGCTGGGTCATGGCGCTGCCAGCGGGAATAAAGCACGGCATCGCCCAGACGGTCTGTCGGCAGGGTAATGGTGATTTCATAGTATTTCAGGCCGTTGATCGTGGTCACCGGGACATCACCGGCCTGATCGACCAGCGTCAGATCGGCCCAGGTCAGTGGCTGGCTGGCAGCGTCAAAGCCTGGCTTGGTGAGGTAAAACTGCCAGAAACTGGGGTTGTGTGGGGTTTCTGCACGGTAGCGAAGGGTCAGCTGACCATGAGTGTCGAGGGTTATCGGGGTTTTTTGCCAGTCAGGGGAGGGAATGTCCATCCCGGCTTTTTTCTTGTCGGCGGCTGAACACAGGCTGCCGTCAGGAATGGCCAGTTCGACGGCGGCCTGATTCTGATAGTCAGAGACCAGACGGGCGAACTCCGGCTGCTGGACGAAGGGATACCAGCCCGACTGAATAAAAGCCGCGCGGCAGGCAGCATTTGGGATCTGGGAACCGTCACTGGCTCCCCAGTATCCGCCGTCCAAATGGCAGACGTGCTGACGGGCCGGGGGATATTCCATGTAACCGTGGCTAAAGGCTTGTGGGGCAATGCTGAGCGCGAGCAGGCCTGCGGTACTGGCCAGCCCGAGAGAATTGAGTTTGCGCATGACGATCTCCGTTGTAGTTGCTCAAGGTGTGAGGGCAAGGTGTCACTGTGTGGATGTCGCTCAATATGTGTGTGCTTGCAATGAGAAGGGACAGGGTTTGCGGTCGGCTTCTAGGCCGGAAATGAATGTTTTCATCTGCCTCACCGGAAATGAGATGCGCCTTCGGATGTTTTCGTGTGTTTTTTAGCCATGTGGTAAAGGGATGTTCACCTTGTTGCGTGATCAACATCACAAAATGTCGTTATCACAATTAGGTTGATGATATTGATAATTGATCTCATTTTCATTTGGTCGCATGATTGCGGCCACTTTACGGGTAGAATTTTGCTCTGCCTTTTCTTCTCTGGCCGGATAGTGCTGTGTTAAATGAACGCCTAAGTCTCATTTAAGACTGGATTTTTGCGGCGTTTGGTTTTTGTCTCTGGCGAGTTCGAACGCAATCGCGATGGAATTGAGCGCTTTGTTTGCTGAATGCCGGGGTTGGTTGCGGTGCGTTGCCATGGTCATGAGCATGGCCATAGCCAAGTGGTGTGGTGGTGTGGTGGTGAAAATGAAAACCGGAATGCGGACATTGATTGGAATGCTGATCATTGTCGGCTGCGTGCAGGTAAAGGCCGCAGATTCTGATGTTCGCGTTGTGACGGATACGACAGGCACAATACCCCTGAAAGGCGGGCCAGCAGACCCCACCTACCAGTGGCTGCGTGATGACAGCCGCCAGTCGCTGGCGGTGCGTCATTTTCTGGAGCAGGAGAACAGGCATACCGAGCAGGTTTTGCTGGAGCAGGCGAGTCTGGAGCAGACGTTGCTGACCGAATGGCAAGCCAGAACTAAACAGCCTGCGGAGCAGCCGTGGAGCCTACAAGGCCGTTTTGAATACCGCCTGGAGGCGGGGCATGCGATTGTGCGCCGGGAGGCGGGTTCCGCGCAGGCGCCACAAATTCTGGTGGATCTGGCGCAACGTGCGGCTACATCGGCGTATTACCAGCTTGGCAACTGGTCGGTCAGTCCGGACCATCGTTATGTGGCATTGGCTGAGGACCGGCGCGGCGATCGTCACCACAGGATCACGCTGCTGGATACCCATACTGCACGGATGATCGACACACCGCTACAGCAAGCGGCGACGGATCTGGTCTGGGCCAGTGACAGCCGGTCTTTATATTGGATCGCAAACGAGCGTGAGACCTACCGGCCTTACCGTGTGATGCGCTGGGATCTGGGGGCAAAGCAACAGCAGGAAGTGTATCGTGAGCCGGATCCTGCCTGGCTGGTGTCGCTATACCGCACTAGCGACACCGGTTTGGCGATCATTCAAAGCAACAGTCATAACGCCAGCGAACAGTTTCTGTTGGATCTGACTACTGGCCACCGTGGTACGCCGCTGCGTCCGCGTCAGGCCGGGATGGAATACTACGCAGATGTGCGCCACGGTCGCATGTACCTGTCGAGTAACTTGCACGGCGAGTTTGCCTTGTATCAGCGCAAGCTGGAATCAGTCACCCTCAACAGGAATGACGGAGATGAAGAGTCGGCCGGACCGACCGCCCAGGACTGGCAGCTTATCTGGCAGCCCGCGGTCGGTGAAGAGATCCGCAATTGGTATCTCTACCCTCAGCACATTGTGATCGAGACAGCCGTGCAGCAACACCATGATGTGGTGCTGCTGGATTATCAGGGGCGGGCGTGTTTCCGGCAGCGCATAACGCCGGAAGGCGGCGTGGCTTGGGTGTCAGGCAGCAAAACCCCGCACGATACCAAAGTGTGGATCCGTCGTATGTCGCTGTCTCAGCCCGCGCAATGGCTGACGCTGGATCTGGCCAGTGTGTCGCGGCCAGTGGTTCCGGGAGAGTCGGCGCTGCAACTGCGTCTCGAAGCCGAAGACCATTATGCCGGGCTTGATCCCCGTCTGTATCGCAGTGAGCAGATCGTGGTGCACCATGATGGTGTCGCCGTGCCTGTCTCGCTGGTTTATCGGGCGGATGCCCTCACACCGACCTCCGCAGTCGTGTTGTACGGGTACGGCGCTTACGGAACGCCGATGCGGCCATATTTTATGCCACAGATTCTTAGCCTGCTGGATCGCGGTATGGTTTATGCCATCGCTCATGTACGAGGCGGTGGTTATCTTGGGGAAGAGTGGTATCGGCAGGGGCGTGGCACCCTCAAACAGAATGGCATTGATGATTTTCGCGCGGTGGCCCAGACACTACGGCATTACCAGACTGGTCGGCAACGTCCGGTTCTGGCAATCGGCGGCAGTGCCGGTGGCACACTGGTGGCGGCCGCATTGAACCAGGCTCCGGCGCTGTTCCGTGCAGCGGTACTCCAGGTGCCTTTCTTGGACGTAGTCGCGACCATGTCGGATCCGGCTTTGCCGCTGACCCGACAGGAATACGCCGAGTGGGGCAACCCGGCCGATCCTGAGCAACGCCGTGCCATGCAGGCGTACAGCCCGCTCGACAACATTCAGCCGCAGGCGTATCCGCCGATGCTGGTCAGTGCCGGGCTGTATGACAGTCAGGTGCCGTACTGGGAAGCGGCCAGATGGGTCGCCAGAGTTCGCGAGCTGAGCCTGACGAAAGCGCATTATCTGCTGAGTACCAACATGCAGGGCGGGCACCAGCAGGACAGCCGTAAGGCGGCCGGACAGCAGGCGCGGGAGTATGCCTTTTTGATCCGTCAGGCGGCAAAAGCCGCGCCACACGCGCAGTAAAACACGTTTATCCCTTTATTTGCTTATCTGGCTGCCCTGGCAGCCGGAGGGGGCTGTTTTGTCCCATTTTTCTGTTTATCCACGATATTGAATTCACCTGGAGAACCACCATGCAGTTGAAGCCTGTCCCTCTGGCTCTGATGTCGATTTTTGGCTTGTCAGGCCCGGTTATCGCCGCCGGGGACGTTGTTGAGATCGCCCCTGTGATCGTTACCGCCAATAAAATTGAGCAGCCGCTGTCACAAACACAGGGGTCAGTCGCTGTGCTGACCAGTCAGGACATTGAGCGGGAAGGCGCCACTGAGCTGTATGACGCGCTCAGCAATGAGCCGGGAGTGAGCGTAACCGGGGGAGCCGGCCGACCGCAGAACATCGTGATCCGCGGTATGACGGGGAACCGGATTGCGGTGGTGAAAGACGGTGTGCGGGTCGCCGACGGCTATGGCGCAAATGACATTAACGATGTCGCCGGTCGCAACAGTTTCGATCTGGGCGATATCCGGCAGGTGGAAGTGGTCAAAGGGGCGGGCTCATCTTTGTACGGCTCGGGCGCGATCGGCGGTGTGGTTGTCCTGACGTCCAAATCACCGCAGGACTATCTGGGCAAAGAGGACGGTTACCTCAGTGCTGAGGCCGGTTTTGCCGGGATCAGCGACAAGTACACCACCACGGTCACGGCAGCCAAGCGTCTGGGCGACACGGAGCACCTGGCGCGGGTCAGTTACTGGAACGGCAATGAAACCAAAAATTTTGCTGAGGATCTGTACCTGCGTGATATCGAGGGGTACAGCGCGGCGTTGACCAGCGAATGGTTCATGACGGATGCCTGGCTGCTGACCGGAAAGATCAACGTGTTCCGCGAAGAGATGATCCGTAACGAAGGGATACCGCCGGTTCAGGAAGACGGCAATGGCTGGTATTCCAAGTCTTTCCACGAAGAAGCCGTGACACGGTCAGTGGAAGGTCGGATGGGCGCTGAATGGGAAGGTGACAGCCTGCTCGCGGATACTGCGGCTTTCAACATCTATTACCGCCGGACCGAGAGTCGGGATGATCTGGACGTTGCAATGAGCCGCCAGAGCCACCAAGATCTGGAGTATAAACGTCGTCTGAATGATTCCCGTCAGTTTACCGATACCCTTTACGGTAGTTCGGCGACGATGCAGAAGCAGTTTGAGACCGGTGCGGTCAGGCACAATCTGGCATGGGGGGTAGAGCTGGAGTGGCTGGAGCATGAACGCCCGATCAATAAGACCGTGAGTGACTCGAATGGCGTCAATACCAAAGTGTACAGCCCATTTGCGGGAGCCACGACGCAGCGGGGCGGTGCGTATCTGCATGACGTGATCGAGCTGGGCCAGTGGCGTGTTACCCCCGGTCTGCGCGTTGACTATCAACGGGTAACGGCAACGGATGCCAAGGATATCGGTGGTTTCTCGCTACATGATGCGACCAGCAGCGAGGTCTCTCCAAGCCTGTCAGTCGGATACCTGTGGACCGACACTTTCAACACCTACCTGAGCTATACCCATGGCTTCCGGGCGCCATCGTATGACAAAGCCTACGGTTACGTGCCGCATTTCAGCAGTGGCCTGAACAACTTCGTCATTATCCCTAACGCTGATCTGAAGGCGGAAACCAGCGATAACCTTGAGCTGGGGGCGAAGTACGATGACGGTGCGCTGTCGTTGTATGGCGCGGTGTTTTATTCCCGTTTCGATGATTTCATCGGCCATAAGACCGTCAACTGGGATGATGAACTGAAAGCATCACAGGTGCAGTACGTCAATCTGGACGGAGTGAAAACCTATGGTGCCGAGCTGACGGCCGGTTACTGGTTTAACAACCACTATCAGTTGGTGAGCAAGCTGGGGATTGTGGATGGGGAAGATGATAACGGTGAGCCGATCCGTTCGCTGACTCCTCTGGAAGGCAATACCCAGCTGAATTATCACAGCGACAAGCTGAATGCATTCGTGCGGGCGAATTATGCCGGCGCCATGAGCCGGACACCGACCTGTCAGGACAGCGCTAAGGTGGAACAGGAGTGCGCCACCACGTCCGGCTGGCTGACTATGGATCTGGGCGTCGGGTATCACTTCACGCCGGATTTGCGAGTCAACCTGACCGTGCACAACGTGCTGGACGATGAATATACCCGATACCAGGATGTGGCCGGTCTCGCCAAGAGCAACACGCTCTATTCCTCTGAACCGGGGCGCTATTTCAACGTAAATGCCCGATACAGTTTCTAGGAGATGCCGTGATGAGAACCTTTTTCCTTGCGGCAGCCGTTGCAGCCAGTTACCCGGCCTGGGCCAATGACGCTCAACCGCACCTGATTTACCCGACAGAGACGCCGGTCATTCTCAATGCAGAAGATGCCCTGCGTCTGGCACAGCGCCGTTTTCCCCACACGGAAACCCTGGTGCATCGCTACACCCGCACCAGCCTGCTGGGGACTCATTATAACTTTGTACAGCACAACAGCGCCGATCAGCCATGCGTTGGCGCCCTTGTTGTCACCACTGATCAACAAGGGCAGCTGTACCGGATTTTCAACAATCTGATTGACGATCCGGACGGCTGTGAACTGAATCTGCCGTTGCCGCCACGAGCACATCAGCTGGTGGCACCGCCGACCGGAGAGCCGGTGACGGCCTCAATGCGGGTGTTCGATCCGGATCCGCGTACTGCAACCGGTGAGGCCCTTGAAGCGCAAGCAAGCAGCTCTGCGGATGAGGAAAGCCAGGGCAACCTGGAAGGGATCGCGATCCCGGCGCACGCCTACCATCAGGCTGACGGGGTCGAAGTGACCCGGCAGGACGGCAGGCTGTATCTTGCCAACAGCCGGGTGATGGCCGTTGACCTGACGGAGCTAGCCAGCGAGGCGCAGACGCCGCTGCAAGGGCTGATCTCGGTCACTGAGAATGAAGATTTCCTGTTTAACCGTGAGCAAGCGGCATTTCGTGACGTTAATGCTTTTTTTCATCTTGATCACTCGCTGCAGTATCTGAATCAGCTCGGTTTTAGCGGGGAGAGGGCGCTGTTTAGCGCACCGCTGAAAGTGGATGCTCAGGGGGAATCGGGCAACAGCTCGACCTACCTGACGGATATCGGCGTCCTGACGATGGGGATCGGCGGGATCCCGGACAGTGAAGACGCGGATATTGTGCTGCATGAGCTGGGCCACGCGATCAACCATCAGCTGGTGCCGGACTGGAAAGACGGTGACAGTGACGGGATGGGCGAAGGATTCGGGGATTACTGGGCCGGTGCTTACAGCTTCTGGGCCCAGCGCGATCGGGCTGACAAGTTTGAGCTGGATGTGTTTGCCAACTGGGACGGGTTGTCTGGTGTGCTCAAATCGCAGCGCTCACTCAATGATCAGGAGGCCCGTTATTTTCCGGCGTTTGATTATCGAGCCCATGTCTCGGTAATGGGGACGCTGAGCGATCAGCTGTGGTCAACGCCGCTGTTCCAGACCCTGAAGCAAGCTGTGGCGCAGTACGGTGAACCCGCATTCGATGAGTTTAACCGGATTGTGCTCGAAGGAATGGCGGGCATGGGGTACGGCGTGAAGATGTATGACCTGGCGCAATCGACCGTGGATGCTGCCAACCGCCTGTATCCGGAAAAAGCCTACGCCCGTTTGCTGATCGCGCAATTTCAGTATCACCAAATCCTGCAGGATGACGTGGTTGTCGCGCAGCGCTCCACACTAGTGAGCAGCGAGGAGGGGCACACGGCGGTGTTGCCGGTGTCACTGGCAAACGTCAGCGGGCAGCCACTGGTCAGCTACCGCGCCGAGTTGTCGCTGCCTTCGCTTGGCTGGCGGCAGGTGATTGAGCGGGAACATATTCCGACGGATGCGAGCGAGGCGCTGGCACTGGATATCCCGCTGCCTTTCGGGTTGCAGTGCGGCAGCCCTCTGGTGCTGGACGCCGATATCAGGGTCAGCAAAAACGCCGATCAGCAACCTCTAAACCTGCACCAGCAGCTCTCGTTTATTTATGGGCAACCTGTCTTTGCCTTGCCGCTGCAGACACTTAATCGGCCTCTGACCGATGCCCGGCTGTCAGCGCAAAACGACAAGTTACTGCTGGGCGAAGATTTCTTTGTCATGACGGTGCCGATGACGGTACCAGGGGAAAGCAGCGTGGTTGACGATCACTTTGCGATTTATCTGGATCTCGCCCACCCGCAGTTTACCGATCTGAAAGTGGTGGTGCGAACCCCGTCGGGACGCAGCCTCACGCTGTTGGATTATCAGCACAAGCCTGTTGCTCAGCATGAACAGCTTTTCACCCTGGCCAATACCCCGGAGCTGGAGAACTGGCTGGGCGAGCCGCTGAGCGGCAACTGGACGCTGGAGGTGACCGATCGGGTTGCCGGTCACCAGGGCCAGATTCACCGCTGGGGGATTGGACCTGTAACCACGTTCCGCTGCCCGGAAGCGGACAAAAAAGAAAGTAAAGAGCCCACACCGGCGGCATCAGGTTCCTCCGGTGGCAGTGTCGGACTGTACAGCCTGCTGGCTGGCCTGGTTCTGGCCGGGGTACGACGCAAGGCCAGACATCATCGATAACGACAGAGAGATTTTTATGAAAACAATGCAATTTGCGTTACTGCCGGTTGCCATCACCTTCGCCCTGGCGGGATGTGGTGGTTCGGGTGGTGGCAGCAGTCATGACAGCAACCAGAGCGGGAAAGATCATGGCGCGCCGACCTACGAGGTAGCTGGTGTGCTGCCATCAGCGGTGCTATCAGCACCGTTCACCGCTTGTGCGGATTTTAACCGCAACTGGGAGTGCGACAGTAACGAGCCAACTGTCCGTTCGGAACAACCGACGTTTACGCTGGTAAGCACAGATATCAAAGTGAAGGCGTCACCGCTGCTGGTGAAGGCAACTTTGAACCAGGCCACGGACCATGCCGGAGCGGCGGTGCTGCTGGTTACTCCGGCGGTGGGCGAGCGGCAGTCTAATCCGGTGAACGGCATTACAACCCTGGTAATGGGCGAGATGCTGATGGGCAGTCACAAAGAGCAGGCTATCGCCTCGGTGGCTGCCAGTCTCACCGCGTTGGGGCTGACGCCACCGGCTGATTTACTCGGAAACAGCGATGATGCGGCATTGGCGGAACTGGATGAGCAGCTGGTGACAGTGCTGGCGAAAATGGCGATGCGTACGGAGCCTTACGACAAACTGGTCGGCAATGTGGCCAAGGGGCTGGCGATGTACGGCCGGGATATTCTGGCCGGTACTCTGACAGAAGCGCAGTATGACGAGCTGGCGAGGCTGGGGGTTACTGCCGGTCAGACCCTTAATGATACCGGTTTGAGCCGGCATTTGAATCTGGCGACGGGGCAGATGACCGCAGAACCGGATCCGGGGGCGCCGGGACAGGATGCCAGTTATGGTCTGGATGTGACGGATGGCGGTTTTCAGTTCACCAAGCTGGACAGCAAGGGGCAGCCATTGCCCGTCAGCAGTACAACCTGGCAGTGCGTCAGAGATGAGCGTACCGGACTGATCTGGGAGCATAAAGCTGATGACGCACGTTCCTACCGCGATAAAAACCGGATGTTTGCGTTTGAGACCGCCAGCCATCAACCGCACCAGAAAGAGATCGCGGCGGCTTCATGTCAGACCGATGGTGTGAGTGTGTGTACAACGCAGGAATATGTCACCCGGCTGAACCAAGACAACGTCTGTGGTAAGAGCAACTGGCGCCTGCCCACGCTCAACGAGCAGTACGACCTGCTGGATTTTGGTGAAACGGCGAAGGATGAACACGGTAACGTATACGGCCTGGACGTGGCCTATTTTGATGATCTGGTAACAGGGGCTGGTGATTTGCCATACAGCATTTACTGGTCAGCAACAACCATTCACTCCGATCCGTCTTACACCAGTGGCAGGCAGATTCCGTTGTTATCGCAAATGTCCCTGATAGAAGACCAGACAATGCTGGGGGATATTAATGCTGGCTACTCAGTGTGTGACGCTGGCCAGACGGATGATGAATGCTCGTCGCCGACTGTGATTCTGGCTCGTATGGTTGCTGAATAGGAAATTGAATATGATGAAGAAAACGTTGATTGTACTGTCCTCTTTCCTCGCTGTCGCCGGACAGGCCAGTGCAGCCATGCAGTCTTGTTATACCGATGAGCCGGGGAGTGCGGCAGATATCCGTTTTCAGGATAACCGCAATGGTACGGTAACCGATTTAAAAACCCGCCAGGTTTGGCGTCGTTGCTTGGTTGGCACCACCTGGAATCAGGCAGACCAACGCTGTGAAGGCGAACCGACCGGATTTAAATGGAAAGCGGCGTTGTTCCATACTGAATACAATGAGCGAAATACTCAGTATGGCGGTTTGAATAACTGGCGTATCCCCAATATCAAAGAACTGGTTAGCCTGCGTGAAGTGGCCTGTATTGCACCGGCGGTCAACCTCAAGGCGTTCCCAAGCTTTATCAATACAGATAATGATAAGTGGGATCCCAAGCGAACCGTATGGTCAGCAACGCCGAATCAGACGAGTCAGGAAATTGCCACATTTGGCCTAAGTGAGGGGCTGGTGGTGCACTACGGTTTTCAGGATTATGAACTGGGTGTGTTGTTGGTCAGCGACGGTCAATAAAGACGGGCAATAAACAACGAGTAAGCCGCAGCAATACGCTGCGGTTTTTTTTGTTCTCTGGCGTTGGCTCTCTTTCGCCATTTATATTTATGATTTCTAGCTTCTTCCTGAGACGTCTTTCTCTGGGGTATTCAATTGTGTGGAGACGGCTGCAACTGGGGGAGGAGAGGTGGGCAGAAGTGAGGATATCACTGAGTGGTTGTTAACAGGCATAAAAAAAGCCTCGTCCGAAGACAAGGCTTTTTAAAGTGGCTCCCCCTGCTGGACTTGAACCAGCGACATACGGATTAACAGTCCGCCGTTCTACCGACTGAACTAAGGGGGAATTGTTTGTTATCGGACGCGATAATCACGCATCTGATGAAATATGGTGCCTCGAGGCGGAATCGAACCACCGACACGAGGATTTTCAATCCTCTGCTCTACCGACTGAGCTATCGAGGCAAAAGTAAAGCAGTGCTTTACTTTGCAAATAATGGTGCCGACTACCGGAATCGAACTGGTGACCTACTGATTACAAGTCAGTTGCTCTACCTACTGAGCTAAGTCGGCACACGTTATTTTTTGTCCATCAGGATAAACCTGAGTGGAAATTTGGCTCCCCCTGCTGGACTTGAACCAGCGACATACGGATTAACAGTCCGCCGTTCTACCGACTGAACTAAGGGGGAATTGTTTGCTATCGGACGCGATAATTACACATCTGATGAAATATGGTGCCTCGAGGCGGAATCGAACCACCGACACGAGGATTTTCAATCCTCTGCTCTACCGACTGAGCTATCGAGGCAAAAGTAAAGCGTTGCTTTACTTTGCAAATAATGGTGCCGACTACCGGAATCGAACTGGTGACCTACTGATTACAAGTCAGTTGCTCTACCTACTGAGCTAAGTCGGCACACGTTATTTTTTGTCCATCAGGGTAAACCTGATTGGAAATTTGGCTCCCCCTGCTGGACTTGAACCAGCGACATACGGATTAACAGTCCGCCGTTCTACCGACTGAACTAAGGGGGAATCAACTTTTTACGTTATGTTGCTACCAGAGCACCACAATCAAAATTCATGGTGCCTCGAGGCGGAATCGAACCACCGACACGAGGATTTTCAATCCTCTGCTCTACCGACTGAGCTATCGAGGCAACGGAGCGCTATTAAACGGGTTTTCACTCTTTTCGTCAACCTCTTTTTCAGAAAATTTTGTGTTTATGTTTTGTTTGGTTGTTTTCTGAACGTTGTGGCCGATTTGTTGCTATTTCCTTGTCTATTAATCAAATTTTTCCTTGATTGAACTCTTTCTGAAAGCGCGTCACTTTCTGTAAATACCGTCTGGCTTCGGCTTTGGGATGCTTGTTGGTCAGTGCCCAATAAACCTGATTGGGTTGCAGGCGGTTTAAGTCGTTCATCGCCCGTTGCCGATCGCGGTGGAACGTATTTAAGACACCGCCGGTACCACCGTTATAGGCGGAAATCATGCTGTAATGGAGCGACAGGGGATCGTTGACCGCTTTCAGGTACCGGGTTTTCAGCAGGTAAAAATAGGCCGTGCCGGTATCAATGTTTTTCGCCGGATCAAACAAATAGGCCGGGGTGGGTTTGCCCGATTTGTTCTTGACCAGCTTGAAGACATCAGCGCCTGCGGTATTCGGTACAACCTGCATCAGGCCATAAGCATTGGCATGGCTGACAGCATAGGGGTTGAAACTGCTTTCAGTTTTGATGATGGCGTAGATCAGATCTTCGGCAATGCCATAGCGGCGAGAGGCATCGCGAACTATGCTCGCGTACTTGTAACCGCGCTGATTGACGTGATCCGCGACCATCGGAATTTCCACATAGTAGACCTGATGAAAGCGCTCGGATCGTTTCTGCAGTTTGGCGTCGATCAGGTAGTCAGCAAAACGGTTCGCGCGCCAGCTCCATTCGATCGGTTTGCCTTCCTGATCGAGGATCTGGCCATAAAGGAATGGCTTTCCGTGCAGATCAATGGCGGAATCGGAGTACAGATCGACCCCGGCAGGATCATCCGGAGTCAGCAGGGTCGTTGCAATAGCGTCTTTCAGATGGCGGGTTGGATCTGTTTTGGCCACGGTTTCGACGATAACCACGCCGCGCTCAAAATCAACATGGGCCCGGCTCTGGTAGCCGTCGGTATATTTGACGTACTGACGCTTACTGGCGATGAGTGAATCATTGTCACCCCAATGGCGTTTGACCTGGCCACTGAACGAGTTGATCAAGCGGTCCAGAGCCGCCTCGTCCTTGGTGAACTGGCCGGGCAGCGGAGCCAGATTTTTAGCAAACCGGTTTGTGGTGGTGTAGTCGACGTCGTAAATTTTCTCGACAAACTCCCGGCTACAGCCGCTTAACAGCAGGACAGACAGAATTAGCGCGCGTACTTTCATGACACCCTGAAAATAAAAATGGCACCATTTGGAGATGCAAATGATGCCATTATCAATATGTTAGCGATGTTTGGCGAGCGAAAATGCCCGCCAAGGGCTTCAAATGTGACGCGATTTACTCGCTTGGCGGAGTGTAACCGTCGATGATCACATCCTGGCCTTCAAACAGAAACTTCACCATCTCAGTTTCCAGCAGCTTACGGTGCTCCGGATCCATCATGTTCAGCTTCTTCTCGTTGATCAGCATAGTTTGCTTGCCTTGCCACTCGGCCCAGGCTTCTTTCGAGATGTTGTCGAAAATACGCTTGCCCAGTTCGCCCGGGTACAGTTGGAAATCCAGGCCATCCGCTTCTTTCTTCAGGCGGGCGCAAAATACAGTACGGCTCATCGGGAAGCTCCTTAGTTAAACCTTTTTGAATTCGTCGCTCTTTATACCAGAGTGCAGCGACAGCATCTAGTTTTGCTGCCTGAGCTCGTAGCGCAGGCTTTCCAATATCTGTTGCACCGGTGCCGCCAAGCCGATTTCGGCGGGGTGATTCAGGTTATACCACTGGCCGTGATGCGCTTCGCTGACCATGTCAGGCAGTTGCGACAGGTGCATGCGAACCGGGACGATATCCAGGTGATAGTGACTGAAAGTGTGGCGGAAAGCGTGCAGTTGCTCGCTGGCACTGATCAGCGTGGTTTGCTGGCCTAAGCGCTGATAGACGATCTCATTCAGCTCATCGCTGTCATGCTGCGGGAAACACCACAACCCGCCCCAGATACCCGCCGGAGGACGTTTCTCCAGCCATACCTGTTCGCCATGCTGAAGAATGGCAAACCAGGCCTGTTTTTCAGGCAGGGTTTTCTTGGGCTTTTTGCCCGGAAAATCAGCCTGACGTCCCTGAACTTTAGCCTGACAAAGGTGCGCGACCGGGCACAGCTCACATTTGGGCTTGCTGCGGGTACAAATCATCGCCCCCATGTCCATCATCGCCTGGTTATAGCGTTCGACACCCGCCGCCGGCGTGTTGGCTTCCGCAATTTCCCACAGGCGATTCTCAACCGGTTTTTTGCCCGGCCAGCCTTCTACCGCGTAACAGCGGGCGAGGGTGCGCTTGACGTTGCCATCGAGGATCGGATGGTGCTGCTTGAGTGACAGTGATAACACGGCCCCGGCGGTAGAGCGTCCGACACCGGGAAGTGCCATCACGTCTTCCAGCGTGGTCGGGAATTGGCCCTGATGGTGGTCAACGATATGCTTTGCGGCTTTGTGCAGGTTACGCGCCCGGGCGTAGTAACCCAGCCCCGTCCACAGGTGCAGCACTTCGTCCTGCTCTGCCGCCGCCAGATCGGCTACCGTCGGGAAGCGTTCGAGAAAGCGTTCAAAATAGGGAATGACCGTCGCTACCTGAGTCTGCTGGAGCATGATCTCCGACAGCCACACTTTATACGGGGTCTTATTCTGTTGCCAGGGCAGGGTCTTCCGGCCGAATTTGTCATACCACGTTAAAATGGCATCTGAGAAGGTTTTAGTCACAGTTTCAAGCTCACTTTACTGACAGGCATGTTGGTCTGCCTTATTTTGAGCGTGATTGCACCACAAAGTCAGGTCGGCCGCAAACGATAGACTTGCACTTGCGCGATATCTTTGGATAATGCCGACGCTTAGTTTCTTTTCAGTTCTAGTGTAGGTAATACGATGAGCAAAGTTTCAAAAACCTCAGGCGAAGTCACCGTGTCTGAATTTAACGAAGACGGCAAGCTGATACGCAAAGTTCGTAGCTTTGTTCGTCGTGAAGGTCGACTGACAAAAGGGCAGGAGACGGCGCTGGAAACCAACTGGTCAGCAATGGGTATTGATTTTGCCAAGCAAATGCTGGACTGGAAAGAAGTCTACCACCGTGAAGCGCCAGTTGTACTGGAGATCGGTTTTGGTATGGGCGCATCGCTGGTAGAAATGGCGAAGAACGCACCGGAAAAGAACTTCATCGGCATTGAAGTGCACAGCCCGGGCGTGGGCGCATGCCTGATGGGTGCAGAAGAAGCGGGTCTGACTAACTTGCGCGTGATGTGTCACGATGCAGTAGAAGTGTTTGATTACATGATTCCGGACGGCAGCCTGGATACCGTTCAGCTGTTCTTCCCTGACCCATGGCACAAAGCTCGTCACCACAAGCGTCGTATCGTTCAGCCTGAGTTCGTTGAAATGGTGCGTAAAAAGCTGAAAATTGGTGGCATCTTCCACATGGCGACGGACTGGGAAAACTATGCCGAGCATATGGTGGAAGTGATGAACGTTGCGCCGGGTTACCGCAATACGGCAACCGATGGCGATTACATTCCGCGTCCGGAAGATCGCCCGCTGACCAAATTTGAAGCCCGTGGCCACCGTCTGGGTCACGGTGTGTGGGATATGAAGTTCGCGCGCACCGAATAAGCCGTAGAATGCTATTCCCGCCCGATAGTAGCGGGCGTACAATGATGAAAGAAGCCAACCTCGGGTTGGCTTTTTTAGCCTTGGAGAACCTGTAATGAAGCCTACTGAGCAGTTGCTTGATGAAATTCTGGATGAAGTTCGGCCGTTGATTGGTCAGGGGAAAGTGGCGGATTATATTCCGGCGCTGGCCGAGGTACCGGCGAATAAGCTGGGCATCGCGGTGTGTTATAACGACGGGGAAATTATCCAGGCAGGCGACAGTGAAGAAGGTTTTTCAATTCAGTCAATCTCTAAGGTGCTGAGCCTGACGCTGGCCATGACCCTGTACGAGCCGGAGGAAATCTGGCGCCGGGTCGGTAAAGAGCCGTCCGGTCATGCGTTTAACTCCATGATTCAGCTGGAGCTGGAAAACGGCATTCCGCGTAATCCTTTCATTAATGCCGGTGCCCTAGTGGTGTCGGATTTGCTGCACAGCCGCTTGTCGGCGCCACAATACCGCATGTTGGAGCTGGTACGCAGCCTGGCGCAGAACCCCTGCATTGTGTACGACAAGGTGGTGGCCAATTCGGAGATGCAGCACAGCGATCGCAACGCTTCGATTGCCTATCTGATGCGCTCGTTTGGTAACTTTGACAATGAAGTGATGCCGGTACTGACCAACTATTTCAGTTATTGTGCGCTGAAGATGAGTTGTGTCGATCTGGCGCGAACGTTCAGCTATCTTGCCAACAAAGGGCTTCCTTTAGGCGCAAAAAAAACGATCATCACCCAGACTCAGAGTAAGCAGATCAATGCGCTGCTGGCGACCTGTGGACTGTACGACGGCGCAGGTGAGTTTGCGTACCGGGTCGGGATGCCGGGTAAATCCGGGGTCGGCGGCGGGATCATTGCGGTGGTGCCGGGCGAGATGACGATTGCTGTGTGGTCGCCGGAGCTGGATCCATCCGGCAACTCGCTGGCCGGAACGGCGGCACTGGAGCTTCTGGCCGAACGGATTGGCCGTTCTATTTTCTGAGTTCAGTCACCTTGGCTGAACCTGCTTGGGGGATGCCTATGCTGTGTCTGAAACACGTCTGTTGTTCTGTTAACCAGCCTGAAAACCTGCGGCATGGACTGTCGCGCCGCGGGCTCTGTCTTTATCCTGTTTTCTCAGTTTTTGCATCGACTTTGGGCTCCTTCAGCCGCTGTGCTGAATTGCGTCCTGTTGCGGGTGTAAGAGCTGGCTTGGCTGTGGTATCGCTGGTACTGGCTTTGTTTTCTGTTCCTGCAACGGCTCAGGGCGCAGAGGCGCTGGAAGACAGTCGCCAACCTGCTCTGAAGAGCAAGGTTGAGGACAAGAGCAACCCCCCGCTTTGTCAGTTGCAGTGGCACAATCCCGTCAGCCTGCAGGACGACAACCTGACTCTCGAACTGGGTGGGGAAACCTTCAAGATCACATCCACTGGCCAGCTCTATTTTGGCATCCATCCGGTTAAACTGAATCCGCAGCAAACGACGGTACTGGCTGAGTATCACCGACTGATGCAGGATGATTTGCCGTTTGTTCTGTCGCATTCGCAGCTGATAGACGACGAGCTGTGCACGCGGGTAGCGGCCAGACAAGCCAAAGAAGGGGAAATTCAGTCACTGATTCCGGCGCTCAGGCGCTGGCAGAGTGTTTCGCTCGGGGAGTAACAGAGCGGGCATTGCAGCTGAGCACACGCATCAGCTGCAATGATCCAGCGAAAAGTCCCTGAAAGGGATTACGCGTCGTCTTCGTCGTCGACAAAAGCGGCGAGCAGATCATTGAGGAACAGTTTTCCTTGTTCCGTGATTTGCCAGCTGTCGCCGTGATCCGCCAGATAGTTTTTCTCCAGCGCCCACTCAATCGGTCCGGCAATGCTGGCCAGCGGCAGGCCGGTTCGCTCTACATAATCTTGTTTCGGGCACGCTTCAAGCAGCCGGAAACGGTTCATAAAGAACTCAAAGGGACGCTCGCCGGCGGCAACCTGAGTCTCCTGATCCAGGTATGGCTTGGCCGGATTCAGGTAGCCGCGCGGGTGCTTCACCTTGACCGTACGGGTAATCGTGCCGTCAGGGAAACTGATCTTCCCGTGGGCCCCGCAGCCAATCCCCAGATAGTCACCAAAGCGCCAGTAATTGAGGTTGTGGCGGCACTGCACGCCCGGCTTGCTGTAGCCGGAAATCTCATATTGCACATAGCCGGCTTCGCGCAGCAACTCATGGCCCTGCTCGAAGATATCCCACAGCTCATCATCATCCGGCAGTACCGGAGGCTTGGAGTAGAACAGGGTGTTCGGCTCAATGGTCAGCTGATACCACGACAGGTGCGGCGGGTTGAGTGCGATCGCCTGGCGCAGATCCGACAGGGCGTCTTCGACACTCTGATCCGGCAGGCCGTGCATCAAATCGATGTTGAAGCTGTTGAGCCCGGCCTCTTCGGCCAGCCCTGCCGCCCGAATGGCTTCCTGGCTGCCGTGAATGCGACCCAGGCGTTTGAGCTTCTCATCCTGAAAACTCTGCACCCCGATAGAAATGCGGTTGACTCCCGCTTGGCGGTAGGCCGTAAACCGTCCGGCTTCCACCGTCCCCGGGTTGGCTTCCATGGTGATTTCAATGTCGTCACTGAACGGAATGCGCGCTTTAACCGCCTCAAGTAACCGGCCGATTTCAGCCGGTGCGATCAGGCTTGGCGTGCCGCCACCAATGAAGATCGAATGCAGCGGGCGCGTACTGTGCTCCAGCCCGTATGCGGCCAGATCTGTGTCCAGATCGTCGATCAGGGCGTCAATGTAATCCAGCTCCGGAATGTCAGCCTTGAGGGCGTGGGAGTTGAAATCACAGTACGGGCATTTCTGCACACACCATGGAATGTGGATGTACAGGCTCAGTGGCGGTGGAACAAGCATAGTGTCAGGCATCCTTCAGGGCAGCGAACAGCTTCGACAGAGCCTGGCCGCGGTGCGAAAGTTGTTTCTTGCGTGCCGGAGCCAGCTCGGCCGAGGAGCACTGATCTTCCGGTACCCAGAAAATCGGGTCGTAGCCAAAACCGTTTTCGCCGCGGGTCTCGGTCAGGATGCTGCCTTCCCAGGTTCCGTGGCAAACCAGCGGTGTTGGGTCGTCAGCGTGACGCATCATGACCAGCACGCAATGGAAACGGGCGGTGCGCTGCTCTTCCGGCACGCCGTCCATTGCTGCGAGCAGCTTTTGCAGGTTGTCTTCATCAGAGGCCTCTTCTCCGGCAAAGCGCGCGGAGTAGATCCCCGGTGCACCCTGCAGGAAGTCGACTTCCAGGCCAGAGTCGTCGGCAATAGCCGGCAGGCCGGTTTCTTTGGCAGCGTGACGAGCCTTGATAATGGCATTTTCGACAAAGGTGGTGCCGGTTTCAGCGACTGATGACACGTTGTAATCGCTCTGGGCAACAACATCAAAACCAAAGTCTGCCAGCAGGCTGGCCATTTCTCTGACTTTGCCCTGATTCCCGGTAGCCAGTACCAATTTGCTCATCACAGTTCCTCGCAAGGGTTGAAAGAGGCGCTATCTTATCTTACTGCCCGGAAATTGAAAGGGGCCGTTTCGGCCCCTGTCGTGGATGTGGTTCAGTCAACAAAGAAGGTTTGCTGGAAGGCCAGGTTGCCGCTGGCGCCAGTGGCATGAATTTCAATCGAGAAATTAAAGCTTTCCTCGTTGGCGTGTTTGATTTCCGCGATGTAGTAAATGGCCTCGCCCTCGCGCACTTCGCGGAAAGAGAGATTTTTCACGCTGCCCAGCAGGTTTTTGGCAGTCCCGCTCAGGACGGCCTGAACCGCGGGTTTACCCGGCTGGCTGCTGTCGAGCACGGTAATGTTGATGACGGCAGAGTAGCGGCTACGCTGAATCTTGTAAGTGCTGGCGATATCCGGAGTGAGGAAGGTGGAAGGAAAGCTGGAGTAATGCACTTCCAGATTACGGATTTGCTTGGTTTGTTCGGCACTGGCTGGCAGGGCAGTGAGTAGAGAGGCCAGTAAAAGTGCCATCAGGCTGAAAAATCGAGTCATATTATTATCCTTCTTGAACGCCACAGGTGGGAACCGAACCCTACCAGCCATGTGGGCATGTGTCCTTTAGTATAGTTGAGATAGCAGTCAGCCCGGCGCCGAAACGGCCGCCGGGCTGACTGGATAAGCAGTGTTACAGCAGGGTGGTGATGGTGTCGGGGATTTCTCGTGGCGCTTCAATCAGCACCTGCTTATGGCGTCCGAGTTCCCCTTTCTCGATAACGACCTGTCCCTTGGCGACGCGGAACAACTTGGCCAGGTACTTGGTCAGGTGGGCGTTGGCCTTACCATCAATCGGTGGTGCTGTAATGGCCACTTTCAGCTCGTCGCCGTGCAGGCCAACCAGCTGATCGCGGCTGGCTTTCGGCTGAATATACAACCGAAGCCGCAAATCATCACCGCTGCGTGTCACTGCCTGCGTGGTCATAGTTGGTACCAGATTGGCCCCACCATGTCACCAATCAGCATATTGGCGAACTGCAGACCGATAAACAGAATCAGTACACTTAGATCCAAGCCGCCCATCGACGGAATCACCCGGCGAATCGGTGCGGTCATTGGTTCTGTCAGCTGGTGCATGACGTATTCGATCGGGCTGCGGCCCTGGCTTACCCAGCTCAGGATGGCGCGTAGCAGCAATACCCAGAACACCAGGCCACCGGCTGCTTTAAGGAGTGACAGCGCGCCGACCCACAGGTATTCGGGAGTCAGGAGCAGACCACCGCCAAGCACCAACTGGAGCACCACAAATTTCGCCATACTCAGGAGATAAGCCAGCAGCAGGGTTGCCATATCCAGCGAGCCGATAGACGGGATCAGGCGGCGCAGCGGGCCGACAATCGGCTGAGTTGCTTTCACGATGAACTGGGAAAACGGGTTATAGAAGTCCGCTCGTACCCACTGAAGCCAGATACGCAGCAGGACCACCATGATAAAGAGGTCGAACAGAGTACTGACGAGAAAACCAAGTGCATTCATAATTTACTAAACCTTAAAATAGCGTTTCCATCTCTTGGGCGCGGGCTACCGCAGCACGCATTGCTTTGGCTACGGTATCACTAAGCTGCTCTTCATTAAATGTGCGGATTGCTTCCGCCGTGGTGCCGCCTTTTGACGTCACCTGCTCACGCAGGGTCGACAGTTCAATATCCGGATTCGCGACGACCATTTCGGCGGCGCCCAGGGCTGCTTGCTGAACCAGCAGGCGGGCTTGCTCAGAACTGAACCCTTGCTTGACGGCTTCAGCCTGCATCGCTTCCATGAACAGGAAGAAATAAGCCGGTGCACTGCCTGCAGCAGCAATAATACCGTTGATTGCTGATTCTTGCTCTACCCAACAGATCTCACCGACAGCTTTCATTAAGTTACCGGCAAATTGGCGATCGTTCGGATTCAGATCCGGTGAGGCGTACAGGCCGCTCATGCCTTTGCCGATCAAAGACGGCGTGTTTGGCATCACACGGACCAGATTCAGACGGGTGGCCAGCATCTCATTGAGACGTGCCGCGCTGATCCCGGCGGCGATCGATATCACCAGCTTGCCGGAAAAGTCGAGGATCTGAAGTGGGCGGCAGACATCTTCCATCAGCTGCGGTTTCACGGCCAGAACAATCACGTCGGCCTCAGAAGCCGCCTGCAGGTTATTGTCAGTAGTGTGAATTCCATAATCGCGGGCCAGCGGCTCACGTCGCTCAGGGCTGGGTGCTGTCGCGGTGATTTTCTCCGGTGCGTAACCGCTGACCACCAGACCGGCAATGATAGAGCGGGCCATGTTACCGGCGCCGATAAAAGCAATGGTGCGTTGTTCCATGTTCATTCCTTATGAGGGTGCTGGACCGGGAAGGGTAAAACGGGTGTCCTTCCTGGACGAATTATACCTAGATTGTTTCTGATACGGTTTGCGGATGCGACGGCGTGTGACCTTTGTCCTTTCCCGTTTGGCTGACGGTGCCGCTTGGCATCTGCTGTTCGATCCTTTGTTTGCATCAGAGCTTGCGAGAACACGTTCCTTTCAGCTGTTTTTGTCTGTGGCGTTTCACAGTAAAACGCCACAGTCAGGGCGTTACTGGGACGTCTTCTCGCCGTAGTCACGAGCGCCGAAAATGGCGGTACCGATACGCACTATGGTACTGCCGGCCGCCACGGCGGCGTCCAGATCGCCGCTCATTCCCATCGACAGGGTATCCATCTGCGGATGGAGTGTTTTCAGGGTCTGCATGGCATCCGCCAGGCTCTGGAACGCAGCCAGCTGGCTGTCATAGTCATCCGCTTTTTCCGGAATTGACATCAGACCGCGCAGCACCAGATTCGGCATGGCGGCCACTTCATCGGCCAGGGCGGCCAGTTCAGCAAAGGCCAGGCCGGACTTCGTGGCTTCACCGCTGGTGTTAACCTGCAGCAGGACATTCAGCGGAGCCATGTCAGCCGGGCGTTGTTCACTCAGGCGGCGGGCAATTTTGGCGCGGTCGACGGAATGGACCCAGTCAAAATGCTCGGCAATCGGCCGGGTTTTGTTGGACTGAATCGGCCCGATGAAATGCCAGCTCAGTGCCGCTGCGTTCTCGCTATCGGAAAAATGCTGAATTTTTTCAACGCCTTCCTGGACATAGTTTTCGCCAAATGCCCGCTGGCCGGCGGCAATGGCTTCTTCGATTGCGGCAATAGGTTTGGTTTTGCTTACCGCCAGCAGTTGCACGGAATCGACTGGTCGACCGCATTTTTCTGCCGCCAGGCCAATCTGAGAGATGACCTGTTCAATGTTTTGTTTGATACTACTCATAATTGATTCTGTTGGGAAAATTTATGGATATCACCGAACTACTGGACTTTAGTGTAAAGCATAATGCCTCGGATCTGCACCTCTCTGCGGGAGTTCCGCCGATGATTCGGGTAGATGGCGATGTTCGTAAACTGAGCTTGCCATCACTGGATCACAGTGAAGTACACCGCCTGGTGTTTGACATTATGAACGATGCCCAGCGGCGCGAGTTTGAAGAAAAGCTCGAAGTCGATTTCTCGTTCGAGCTGCCGGACGTCGGGCGGTTTCGTGTGAATGCCTTTCATCAGTCACGGGGATGCGCAGCGGTTTTCCGAACCATCCCGGTGCATGTGCCGACACTGGAATCACTGAAAGTGCCGGACATATTCTATCAGATCGCCCAATGCCAGCGCGGGCTGGTGCTGGTTACCGGGGCAACCGGCTCCGGTAAATCCACCACGATTGCTGCGCTGGTCGATTACATCAATGAAAACTATAACCGCCATATCCTGACGATTGAAGATCCGGTGGAGTTTGTTCACCACGGCAAACGTTGCCTGATTAACCAGCGTGAAGTACACCGCGATACCCACAGTTTCCACAATGCACTGCGCTCTTCCCTGCGTGAAGACCCGGATGTGATTGTGGTGGGGGAATTGCGTGATCAGGAAACCATCAGTCTGGCGCTGACCGCAGCAGAAACCGGCCACCTTGTGCTGGGCACTCTGCACACCAGCTCGGCGGCCAAAACCGTCGATCGGATCATTGATGTCTTCCCGGGGAACGACAAGGCGATGGTGCGTTCTATGTTGTCTGAGTCGCTGCGGGCGGTGGTATCGCAGAGCCTGCTCAAATGTACCAGCGGAGGCCGAATTGCGGCGCATGAAGTCATGATGGCGACCCCGGCTATCCGTAACCTGATTCGTGAAGACAAAGTGGCCCAGATGTATTCCATGATCCAGACCGGCTCATCCGTCGGGATGCAGACCATGGAGCAAAGTGTCCGGATGCTGGTGGCTCAGGGGCAGGTTGAGGCGGAAGAAGGACGCCGGGTCGTCGACAACGCGTTTGCGCAGTTTTAATCATTTCGTTTCCCGGGAGGGGATATGACATTACAGGATGCGCTGAATGAAATGGTCAGTAGCAAAGCCTCCGATTTGTACATCACGGTGGAAGCGCCATGTCTGCTGAAAATCGACGGTAATCTGCACCCGTTGGGGCAGGCGCTGGATCGTCCGGCGATTGACCGGATGTTCAGCGAAGCCATGGACGACGCGTTGTATCAGGAGTTTTGTGCCACTAAAGAAGCAAACTTTGCGCTGGTACGCGGCGAGTACCGGTTCCGGGTCAGTGCCTTCTGGCAGCGGGAGCTGCCGGGCATGGTGATCCGGCGGATTGAAACCGATATCCCGGACATTTTTGCCCTTAACTTGCCGATGGACATGCAGAAGATGGCACTGGCGAAGCGGGGGCTGGTGCTGGTGGTCGGGGCGACCGGCTCGGGCAAATCCACGTCACTGGCGGCTATGACCGGCTACCGTAATGCCAACCGTAGCGGTCACATTCTGACGGTGGAAGATCCGATTGAGTTCGTGCACAAGCATAATAAGTGCATCGTGACCCAGCGCGAAGTCGGCTTGGATACGGAGAGCTACGAGGTGGCGCTCAAGAACTCGCTGCGCCAGGCTCCTGACATGATTCTGATTGGCGAAATCCGGACCCGGGAAACCATGGAATATGCCATGAACTTTGCCGAAACCGGGCACCTGTGTATGGCGACCTTGCATGCCAATAATGCCAACCAGGCGTTGGAGCGTATTCTCCATCTGGTTCCGAAAGAGCGGCGGGATCAGTTTTTGTTCGATTTATCACTGAACCTGAAATGTATTCTGGCTCAGCAGCTGATCCCGGATGCCCACGGTATGGGACGGCACGGTGCCTTTGAGCTGTTGATCAACACGCCACGGGTTGCGGATCTGATCCGTCGGGGTGAGCTGCACGAAATCAAGGACACCATGGCGAAATCAGCCCAGTCGGGGATGATGACGTTTGATCAGTCTCTGTATGACCTCTATAGCGCCGGCAAGATCACGGAGCAGGACGCTTTGCACCATGCCGATTCGGCCAACGATCTGCGACTGATGATTAAAGTCGGCAACAAACATCATCAGGCAAACAGCAGCTTGGATGGGGTCACGATCGATATGGACTGAGTCGGTATTAAAAAGCTTACTATGTGTAAAAAGCTTTAGGGTTACTATGATCCTAAAGCTTTTTTATTGTCATGATGTTTTTAATTATCTGATTTTAAACATTTTGTGTTGTTTTTTTATTTTGGCTGTACAGCTTGTGGAGCTTTTGGGTTCCTGTAGTCAAAAAGCTGTACAGGCTGATCAGGCCGCAGAACACGCGGGATCAGGATGATCGGTGCAGATCCATTTTTTCGCTGTGTGGCTAGAGGGTGAGCAAAGTGAGAAAAGCTGTACACTGGGGTTTGTGCTCGATCAACCCGCGTTTGAGATTGAACACCAAAGACGAGTATTTGAAGACGAGCTGACTGTTGCGGTTAGGCTGAGACTGGGTGAGTAACCATTTGGGTAGGGCGTAATCTGGGAGTGAAAGAAGTGGTGGCCGCTGAGCGCAGCGATAACAAACAGGCCCCGATGGGCCTGCAGATAGCCAGTGTTAGCGGGGAGTGCGAAAGCAGAATGCGGGGATTAGCCGTACTGTTGTTCAAACCAGCTTTCGAGGATCACGACCGCTGACTGAGAGTCGATATTTCCTTTGCTCAGGTTACGATAGCCGCCACGATCGAACAGATCAGAGCGGGCTTCAGCGGTGCTCAGGCGCTCATCGTGTAACTCGACCTGGCAACCGAATCGGCCGTGCAGGCGGTTAGCAAATTTTTTCGCGCGCGGTGTAATGGCTTCCAGTTCGCCACCGTGCAGATCCAGCGGCAGGCCGACGACCACTAAATCCGGTTGCCACTCCTTGAGCAGCTTTTCAATGTCATCCCAATTAGGGATGCCGTCGCGAGCCTTCAGGGCTGCCAATGGGTTGGCTGTACCGGTCAGTTCCTGGCCGATAGCCACACCGATGCTTTTGGTGCCGTAGTCAAATGCTAAAACAGTACGAGACTGGCTCATGCATGTCCTTTATCTGTCGAGAGGTGAGTAGAGGTAATGCCCAGTTTGGCAATGGCTTTATTCCAGCGCTCATGAATCGGGGTGTTAAATACCAGATCCGGATCGGCTTCAATGGTCAGCCAGGAGTTGTCAGCCAGCTCTTGTTCCAGCTGACCGGCATCCCAACCGGCATAGCCGAGGGCAACCAGAAAGTTGTCCGGCGATTCGCGGGTACCCAGCAGCGACAGGATGTCTTTGGAGGTCGTGACGGACACCTGATCGGTAATGTTTATGCTGGAGCTGAGATCGTCGCCAATCCGGTTGTGCAACACGAAGCCACGGTCAGCCGCGACCGGACCGCCGTTGAAAACCGGTTGTTCCAGGCTGGCCGGGTTCTGAACAGGCAGCTCGCGGTCAATGTCAATTTGTTCAAGCATGTTGCCCACGGAAATCTCAATAGGCAGGTTGATCACAATCCCCATCGCGCCTTCATCGTTATGCTCGCAGATATACACGACGCTGCCTTTGAAGTTTGGATCCTGTAGTTGGGGCATCGCAACCAGAAAGTGATTGGTCAAATTCATTGGAGTACCTATTACTTAAGCTGCTTCTTTAAAGTATGCCGAGTAATTGACAGAAATGGTATTTAAATGACGAGGTGAGAGCCGGCCTCACGCAGCCCGTGCGGGCTGCGTGGGAGTGCGAAAAGGAGGAGCCTTATGCCTGGTTCAGGCGGCGCTCAATCGCATCCATAAGTTTGCCGGTGATGGAGATATCAAAGGCCGCTTCGATTTCTCGAATACAGGTCGGGCTGGTCACGTTGATTTCTGTCAGCTTGTCGCCAATCACGTCCAGACCGACAAAGATCAGGCCTTTTTCTTTCAGCACCGGTGCAACGGTTTCCGCAATCTTGCGGTCTGTGTCGCTGATTGGACGTGGTTCGCCACGACCACCGGCGGCTAGGTTGCCACGGGTTTCGCCTTCGGCCGGAATACGCGCCAGGCAGTATGGCATTGGCTCACCGTCAACCACCAGAATACGCTTGTCACCGTTACTGATGTCAGGCACGAAAGTCTGCGCCATGCAGTAGTTCTGACCGTGGTTGGTCAGGGTCTCGATGATCACCGACACGTTCGGGTCATTCTTCATGACGCGGAAGATGGATGAGCCCCCCATGCCGTCCAGCGGCTTCAGGATCACGTCACCGTGCTCCTGCTGGAATGCACGAATCTTGTCGGCACGACGGGTTACAATGGTGGTCGGGGTCAGTTCCGGGAACCAAGCGGTGAACAGCTTTTCGTTGCAGTCACGCAGGCTTTGCGGTTTGTTGACAACCAGTGTGCCTTGTTCTTCTGCTCGCTCCAGAATGTAGGTCGCGTAAATGTATTCGGTATCGAACGGCGGATCTTTGCGCATCAGTACCACATCCAGCTCAGACAGGGCAATTTCCTGCTCGCCGTGGAATTCGAACCAGCCGTTCGGATCTTCTTTCAGGCTAACCACACGGGTACGGACAATGGCCTTGCCTTGTTCCAGCGACAGGTCGTTCATTTCCATGTAGTGGATTTCCCAGCCGCGGCGCTGGGCTTCCAACATCATGGCAAAGCTGGAATCTTTCTTAATGTTGATGGACTCGATAGGGTCCATCACGATACCCAGTTTGATCATTGGTTTCTCCTAAGTTTGTCTTCCCGAGGGTTAGCCGAGATCGCCGAAGCGAACCTGCAGGGCTGTAATGGCGGTCATGGCAGCCGTTTCAGTGCGCAGGACACGAGGACCCAGCAGGATTTCATCAAATTGGTAGGTTTCTGTCATGCTGATTTCTTCAGCGGACAGACCGCCTTCCGGACCAATCAGTAGGCGTACCTTGCTGACAGGTGCTGGCAGGGTGTTAATTGAGTAACTGGCTCGTGGGTGCAGGTTCAGCTTCAGGCCGTCGTACGGCTCGCTGCACCAGTCTTCCAGTTTCATGATCGGGCGGATTTCCGGCACGCGGTTACGACCGCACTGCTCGCAGGCGCTGATGGCGATCTTCTGCCATTGCTGCAATTTTTTATCGAAGCGATCGGCGTTAAGTTTGACGCCGCAACGTTCAGAAATCAGCGGGGTAATCGTGTTGACCCCCAGCTCGACAGATTTCTGAATCGTAAATTCCATTTTTTCACCACGAGAAATCACTTGGCCGAGGTGGATATCCAGCGGGGATTCCACGCTGTTTTCACGACGTTCCTGAATGTCGACTTCCACACTTTTCTTGCTGGCGTTACTGATAATGGCTGGAAACTCAGCATTGCTGCCATCAAACAGCAGGACTTCCTGGCCAACTTGCATGCGCATGACCCGGCCAACGTGGTTGGCGGCTTCTTCACTGAGCATGATGATACCTGAAGCCGGCAGGGTTTCAGGGTGATAAATTCGTGGGATTCTCATGGCTGATTGGTCATCGTTTTCATCTAGTCTGGCAGCATTATACGAAGGATTGCTGCCTCATGGTACAGAGATGGATGCCGTGCCTCGGAAAAACAAGGGCAAAGTGGATTTGTTTTTGTTGTCCGCCATCTCCCGTGCCATCAGCTGGAAAAAGGCCAGTGTCTTCACGACGCTGGCCCAGATGCGGTTTTCGTCTCGCCAAAGGCGGTTTTAGTCCGCTGAGCGCTGGCGGAGCGGGCGGTTACAGTCCTTTTGCCTGACACAACGGCTGAACGTAAGGGTTGTGGTTACTCTGGATTTTGGCAATTCGACGGTCGCGTTCACATTCCCATTCGGTCACGGCGTACTGTCGGTTCCAGGCTTCCATCAACTGGCGCTGCTGGCGGGACAGACGGAACGGGTAGGTGTCACTCATATAGAGATAAGTGCGGGCAATCGGCCCCCGGCTGGCTGGTGGTGGATCGGCTCGTTTCTGGCTGAAGTCCACCTTCATCTCACACTGGCCGTAATTGGCGCCGTTGGTACCGTTCCAGGGCATAAAGCTGAAGTTGGAACGGTCACCGTTCACTTCGCCGATTGCCGGAGTCAGGTTATGCAGATCGGCTTCCATCCGGCGGAACTGGGCGCTGCTCTGGCAGGCTTTGCGGCCGCCTTCTTGCCAGCACTGAAGCTGGTGGCCAAATTGCCAGGCCGGTACCACGTGTTCCCATTCGATACGGTTTGCCCGGTTGGGTTGTTTGCGGACTTCATAGCCGCAGCTGGCTAGATCCGGAATCCCTTTTTTGCCCTGCCAGGTGATGTCACAGCCGCAGTAAAAGCTGACCGGATGATCCTGATAAATGCCGATAGCCAGTTTTTTGGCTTGGCTGAATGAGGTTGGATGGGCTGCCAGTGCGGAAACTGGCGCAAGCAGGCTGATCAGCAGCCAGGGAGAGGGACGACGCATGCCTTTCCTTATTCTGAAAATGAGGGCGACAAGCCTATCATCTGGCTGATTTTTTGGAACTACTTCACAGTAAGTTTTGTGTTATTTACATTCGGCAATAGCAATAGCAATAGCAATAGCAATAGCAATAGCAGCAGGGGGGCTGAGTGGCAGAACATCCGCGGTGGTTTGTATACCTACGCTTATCGGAATTACGGAATAACCGGAAGGGATAGCTCAATGCTGTCACAGACGGCTTTTGACACCAGGAGTGATAACGACAACTTTTCAGCTCAGGCGCAGTTGGCTGCCGCATCGGCGACAGTGATATACCGCCTGACCGCGGACGATTTTGTTGTGGCGGCGAACGGTCATCTGGTGCTCACTACACTGACAGCGGTAGACAAAAGTCTGCCCCTGCACGGAAGAAATATCAAAGCTGTGTGTGGTGCGGGGGGCAACGCCAAACACGTTGTGCATGACGCCTTGCCATTCCCGGCCATGCGGACGGACCCGGCCAAACAGCTTAAAGACCACCAGATGAGCCACTTCGTGCGGAACGACTTCATCAAGAAAAGTCTGCGGATTTTCAGCCAACAGCACAGGGTTAAACCTGACTTCCCAACCCTGTAACCGCGCACTTCCTGCGATTTTCCCCCGTTGTTTGAAATTGACGACGGGCAGGGGGAAATGCTGGTTAAGGTGCCGGTTGGCCTGATGGATACAGGACTCGACCTTGGCGATCACCGTTTGCTGTAATGGGGTCATAACAATGGGCTATTAGGCGGTGTGAGTTAACGAATCTGCGCGGGAGTATAGGGGAGAGGATAACAAAAAAGGAAGCCTAAGCTTCCTTTTTGTATCTTTTCTGTATCGGAGACTGCTGGCTCCGGAGTGACATGCTTATTTGATGTTTGCGAACTCGCGCAGCATCTCAGCTTTGTCAGTTTTTTCCCATGGGAATTCTTCACGACCGAAGTGGCCGTAAGCCGCCGTTTTCTTGTACATTGGCTTCAGCAAATCCAGCATTTCGATCAGACCGTATGGGCGCAGGTCGAAGTGTTGACGTACTGCTTCAACGATGATGTCGTGAGCCACTTTCTCAGTACCGAACGTTTCGACCATGATCGACGTTGGATCAGCGACACCGATAGCGTAAGACAGCTGGATTTCACAACGGTCAGCCATGCCGGCCGCAACGATGTTCTTCGCCACATAACGAGCCGCGTAAGCTGCAGAACGGTCAACTTTCGATGGATCTTTACCAGAGAATGCGCCGCCACCGTGACGAGCTGCACCGCCGTAGGTATCAACGATGATCTTACGACCAGTCAGACCACAGTCACCCATTGGACCACCGATAACGAAACGGCCGGTTGGGTTAATGAAGTATTTGGTGTCTTTCGTCAGCCACTCGCTTGGCAGAACCGGCTTGATGATTTCTTCCATCACCGCTTCCTGCAGCACTGGCAGTTCGATGCTGTCACAGTGTTGAGTTGACAGAACAACGGCATCGATACCCACGATTTTGCCTTGGTCGTAGGCAAAAGTGACTTGGCTTTTTGCATCCGGACGAAGCCATGGCAGGGCGCCGTTTTTACGCACTTTCGCCTGACGCTCTACCAGACGGTGGGCGTAAGTAACCGGTGCTGGCATCAGCACGTCAGTTTCGTTACAGGCATAGCCAAACATGATGCCCTGGTCGCCAGCACCCAGTTCACGTGGGTCTTCACGGTCAACACCCTGGTTGATATCCGGAGACTGTTTGCCGATTGCGCTCAGAACGGCACATGAGTTTGCATCGAAGCCCATGTCAGAGTGAACGTAGCCGATTTCACGTACGGTATCACGGGTCAGTTCTTCGATATCAACCCAAGCAGACGTTGTGATTTCACCACCAACCATTACCATGCCGGTTTTTACGTAAGTCTCACACGCAACACGTGCTTTTGGATCTTGTTCTAAGATCGCATCCAATACTGCATCCGAAATCTGATCGGCAATTTTATCTGGATGGCCTTCTGACACAGACTCAGAAGTAAACAGGTGCTTCGCCATGAGCGCTCCCACAAAGTAATGTTAAAAATGGATGATGTTGGGCTCTATACCGCAGGTTGGAGATTGACATCGTATAAGGATGTACGTTCGTATGTATAGAGCTACCTCCGTCTAGACGTCTATGATACCTCTGCTCGCCGTAGAAAATCAACAATACGAAGGGTATGGGTTTGCGTTTATTCTCAGGCAAACGTTTCCGTGTTTAGGGTGAAATTACAGGTGGTTGGCCATTAGTATCGCCCATTTTGTTGATATTCGTGTTTATTTTGGCAGGAAATCGTTTGCAGATAGCCGCCAGACTTTGCGACAATACATGCCCGCCGAATACCGGTTAGTCTGGTTACCCTAAAATCAGGCTACTCCATCATAACGTCTACGAATTTCTGGAGCAGACATGTCTTCTCGTAAAGAACTTGCCAATGCAATCCGCGCCCTGAGTATGGATGGTGTGCAACAAGCTAACTCTGGCCACCCAGGTGCCCCAATGGGGATGGCTGATATTGCTGAAGTCCTGTGGCGTGGCCACCTGAACCACAACCCTCAGAACCCTCAGTGGGCTGATCGCGACCGTTTCGTCCTGTCGAACGGCCACGGCTCGATGCTGATTTACTCTCTGCTTCACCTGACCGGTTACGATCTGTCTATCGATGATCTGAAAAACTTCCGTCAGCTGCACTCGAAAACCCCGGGTCACCCTGAGTACGGTTACGCACCGGGTATCGAAACGACGACTGGTCCGCTGGGTCAGGGCATCACCAATGCCGTAGGTATGGCGATTGCGGAAAAAGCACTGGCTGCGCAGTTCAACAAAGACGGCCACGACATCGTTGACCACTTCACCTACGTGTTCATGGGCGACGGCTGTCTGATGGAAGGCATCTCTCACGAAGCGTGCTCACTGGCCGGTACTCTGGGCCTGGGCAAACTGATCGCATTCTGGGATGACAACGGCATTTCTATCGACGGTCACGTGGAAGGCTGGTTCTCCGACGACACACCAAAACGTTTTGAAGCATACGGCTGGCACGTTATTCCAGCGGTTGACGGTCACGATTCTGACGCGATCAACGCGGCAATCGAAGCGGCGAAAGCCGACCCTCGTCCAACCCTGATTTGTACTAAGACCATCATCGGTTTCGGTTCACCAAACAAAGCAGGCTCACACGACTGTCACGGTGCACCACTGGGCCACGACGAAATCGCGGCTGCCCGTGAATTCCTGGGCTGGAACCACGGTCCGTTTGAAATCCCGGCAGACATCTACGCTGAGTGGGATGCAAAAGAAGCGGGCGCTGCCAAAGAAGCGACCTGGAACGACAAGTTCGCGGCGTACCAAGCGGCTTACCCTGAGCTGGCTGCTGAGTACAAGCGCCGTGTCAACGGTGAGCTGCCAGCGAACTGGGAAGAAGCAACCAGCGCAATTATTGCTGAGCTGCAAGCCAACCCAGCGAACATCGCATCCCGTAAAGCGTCTCAAAACGCGCTGGAAGCGTTCGGTAAACTGCTGCCGGAATTCATGGGCGGCTCAGCTGACTTGGCACCGTCTAACCTGACCATGTGGTCTGGCTCGAAGTCTCTGGAAGCGGGTGACTTCTCGGGTAACTACATCCATTACGGTGTACGTGAATTCGGCATGACTGCGATCATCAACGGTATCGCCCTGCACGGCGGTTTCGTGCCTTACGGTGCCACCTTCCTGATGTTCATGGAATACGCCCGTAACGCAATGCGCATGGCCGCTCTGATGAAAATTCAGAACATCCAAGTGTATACGCACGACTCTATCGGTCTGGGTGAAGACGGTCCGACGCACCAGCCGGTTGAGCAAATGGCGTCTCTGCGCCTGACGCCGAACATGAGCACGTGGCGTCCGTGTGACCAGGTTGAGTCTGCGGTTGCCTGGAAACTGGCTATCGAGCGTAAAGACGCGCCATCAGCGCTGATCTTCTCGCGTCAGAACCTGGCGCAGCAAGAGCGCTCTGAGGTTCAGGTGGCTGACATCGCGAAGGGTGGTTACATCCTGAAAGATTGTGCCGGCAAACCTGAGCTGATCCTGATCGCGACCGGCTCTGAAGTGGAGCTGGCTGTGAACGCAGCAGCGGAACTGACTGCCGAAGGCAAGCTGGTTCGCGTGGTCTCTATGCCATCGACTGACACGTTCGACAAGCAAGACGCGGCATATCGCGAAGCAGTGCTGCCATCTGACGTGACAGCACGTATCGCTATCGAAGCGGGTATCGCAGATTTCTGGTACAAGTACGTCGGTTTCGACGGCCGCATCATCGGCATGACCAGCTTCGGTGAATCTGCACCGGCTGGCCAACTGTTCGAAATGTTCGGCTTTACCACTGAGAATGTCGTCAGCACAGCGAAAGAGCTACTGGCGTAATTTAGCGGGTAAATATACGGTGGCTTAAGGGCTACAGTATTTATTTCGAAGGATGAAAAAAAAGACCTCTTCACGAGGTCTTTTTTTATATGAATTGAGATCTCACTCACAGGGGGTTGTGTTGAAAAAATCATCACGCCAAGCGTGGGAATTATCTTAACGTTTTGTTTTATTTTGGGTTTGTAAGTCAGGGTGATGCCCTTCACAATTATCGTGATTCTCACAATCGCTTGGTATACACTAACCCCGCTTAATAATTTTGTAGCACGGATATGACACTAAGAGTCGCAATTAATGGATTTGGCCGTATCGGACGCAGTGTGCTTCGCGCCCTGTATGAAAGCGGCAAACACCACCACATTCAAGTCGTGGCAGTCAACGAGTTAGCTGAGCCTGAAGCCATGGCTCATCTGCTGCAGTATGACACCAGCCATGGCCGCTTCCATAAGTCTGTCAACCATGACCAGGAGCATCTGTTCATCGGCGGGGCGGATAATCAGGATCAAATCCGTATCCTGCACCAAAGCGACATCCACTTGCTGCCTTGGAAAGACTTAGCCATTGATATCGTGCTGGACTGTACCGGCATCTTTGGCTCCCGAAGCGACGGCGAAGCCCATATCAAAGCCGGCGCGAGAAAAGTCCTGTTTTCCCACCCTGCTGCAAACGACATCGACAATACAATCATATACGGTGTTAACCACCAGACCCTGACCGCCGACGACCTGATTGTGTCCAACGGTTCCTGTACCACCAACTGTATTGTCCCGGTTATTAAAGTGCTGGATGAAGCCTTTGGCATTGAGTCCGGCACCATTACCACCATTCACTCGGCGATGAATGACCAGCAGGTCATTGACGCCTACCACACCGACTTACGTCGTACCCGAGCTGCCAGCCAGTCAATTATCCCCGTTGATACTAAACTTCATCTGGGTATCGGTCGTATCTTTCCGGAATTTTCTGACAAATTTGAAGCTATTTCTGTGCGTGTACCAACAATTAACGTCACAGCGATGGATTTAAGTGTCACCGTGAAAACAAATGTGAAAGTTAATGACGTAAATCAATCACTGGCAGAAGCGTCTCGTTGTACATTAGACGGTATTGTGGACTATACCGAAGCGCCCCTTGTCTCCATTGACTTCAACCACGATCCACACAGTGCGATCGTTGACGGGACGCAAACCCGGGTCAGTAACCAGCATTTAATCAAGTTGCTGATCTGGTGCGATAATGAATGGGGATTTGCCAACCGGATGCTTGATACCGCGTTGGCAATGCAGGCGGTTGATGACAGCCGTGCTGCCTGTAACACAACTGAGCAGTAAGAATTAGCGGGCCTGGCAGTGACGCCGGGCCGACAAAAACTTTGACTTTAAATTAATCACTGTTGAGAGGACAAACCATGTCTGTAATCAAGATGACTGATCTGGACCTTGCAGGTAAACGCGTATTCATTCGTGCGGACCTGAACGTGCCAGTAAAAGACGGTAAAGTAACTTCAGATGCGCGTATCCTGGCATCTCTGCCAACGATCAAGCACTGCCTGGAAGCGGGTGCCAAAGTAATGGTTACTTCTCACCTGGGTCGTCCGACTGAAGGCGAATACGCTGACGAGTTCTCTCTACAACCAGTAGTGAACTACCTGAACGACGCTCTGGATTGCGAAGTGAAGCTGGTAAAAGACTACCTGGACGGCGTGGAACTGAATGCTGGTGAACTGGTTGTTCTGGAAAACGTTCGCTTTAACAAAGGCGAAAAGAAAAACGAAGAAGAACTGTCTAAGAAATATGCGGCACTGTGTGACGTATTCGTGATGGATGCATTCGGTACAGCTCACCGCGCACAAGCCTCTACTCACGGTGTAGGTATGCACGCACCGGTTGCTTGTGCGGGTCCTCTGCTGGCTAACGAACTGGAAGCGCTGGGTAAAGCGATGGACAAACCGGCTCGTCCGATGGTCGCTATCGTTGGTGGTTCTAAAGTTTCGACTAAACTGACAGTACTTGAGTCACTGTCTAAAATTGCTGACCAACTGGTTGTGGGTGGCGGTATCGCTAACACCTTTATTGCGGCGGCTGGCTACAATGTAGGTAAGTCTCTGTACGAAGCTGATCTGGTTGATACAGCGAAGAAACTGATGGATGAGTGTGCAATTCCGGTTGCTACTGACGTGGCATGTGCAAAAGCCTTCGACGAGAATGCGGAAGCAGAAATCAAACACGTTTCTGAAGTACAAGACGACGACATGATCTTCGACCTGGGCCCTGAATCAACAGAAGCGCTGGCGAAAATCCTGAAAGACGCGAAAACTATCCTGTGGAATGGTCCGGTTGGCGTTTTCGAGTTCAAGAATTTCGAAGCGGGTACGAAAGGCATCTCTGAAGCGATTGCCGCGTCTGACGGTTTCTCTGTTGCAGGTGGCGGTGATACGCTGGCTGCCATCGACAAATTCGGCATCAAAGCTGACGTATCTTACATCTCTACTGGTGGTGGTGCGTTCCTTGAGTTCGTTGAAGGCAAAAAACTACCAGCAGTTGCTATGCTGGAAGAGCGTGCTAAAGCTTAATCAAACAGGGCGGGAGCGTATGGCTCCCGCGCTTTAATTGTTTGTTAACAAGGTGCCGTTTTTGTAGAATACGGCGGTAGCAAACGATTGCAAAGATTTCCATTTATACAGACAACAAGGCAAATAGGACTATTGTTATGTCTAAGATCTTCGATTTCGTAAAACCTGGTGTGATTTCTGGCGACGACGTACAGAAAGTATTTGAAGTTGCAAAAGAAAACCAGTTTGCACTTCCAGCGGTAAACGTAGTTAACACTGACTCTATCAACGCTGTACTGGAAGCGGCTGCGAACGTTAAAGCTCCAGTTATCGTTCAGTTCTCTAACGGCGGTGCTGCATTCTTCGCTGGTAAAGGTCTGAAACTAGAAGGTCAGGAAGCACAAATCAAAGGTGCGGTTGCTGGCGCGAAATACGTACACGCTATCGCTGAATCTTACGGTGTGCCTGTTATTCTGCACACTGACCACGCAGCGAAGAAACTGCTGCCATGGATCGACGGTCTGCTGGATGCGGGTGAAGAGTACTTCGCTCAAACTGGTAAGCCTCTGTTCTCTTCTCACATGATCGACCTGTCTGAAGAGTCTCTGGAAGAAAACATCGAAATCTGTGCGAAGTACCTTGAGCGCATGGCGAAGATGAACATGACTCTGGAAATCGAACTGGGTTGTACTGGTGGTGAAGAAGACGGCGTAGACAACTCTGACATGGATCAGTCTGAGCTGTACACTTCTCCAGAAGACGTTGCTTACGCTTACGAAAAACTGAGCGCAATCAGCCACCGTTTCACTATCGCAGCATCTTTCGGTAACGTACACGGCGTATACAAACCAGGTAACGTTGTTCTGACTCCGACCATCCTGCGTGACTCTCAAGCTTACTGCTCTGAGAAATTCGGTCTGCCAACTAACACGCTGAACTTCGTATTCCACGGTGGTTCAGGCTCTACACTGGAAGAAATTCGTGAGTCTATCTCTTACGGTGTAATCAAAATGAACATCGATACTGATACTCAGTGGGCAACTTGGGACGGCGTTCGTAAATACGAAGCGGATAACCACGATTACCTGCAAGGTCAAATCGGTAACCCAACAGGTGAAGACGCGCCGAACAAGAAATACTACGACCCACGCGTATGGCTGCGTGCTGGTCAGGCTTCTATGGTTAAGCGTCTGGAGCAAGCGTTCTCTGACCTGAACGCGATCGACGTACTGTAATCTGTCGTTCTTTCTCCAAAGATTTAAAAAGCCCGCAATCGCGGGCTTTTTTATATCGTCAAAAAAATGACGTGATCTATGTCATATTTTTGTTGGTCTTTTTTGCACCCGCAGGTATTATCGCGGCACGGCGATACTTGGGAATGACTAACCAATTCAATGAAATCACTGTTATAGTGGTAGTTGCATAAGTCATTTATCTGAGTACTGCACGATAATAATTATGCTCCCGGACGATGTGGTATCGCAACGGGAACCACGTAGATAACCTATTTAGCAGAGTAAGATACGTATGAGTGAAAGTGTCGCAAATAGTGTCGTAGAGACGATTACGGATAACGATTTAACTAATGGTGTGCTGAATGCTGGTACATGGATTTCTGATAACCAGGATTTGCTGATTCAGTATGGGGTTAACCTTTTATCTGCCCTGCTGATCCTGTTTATCGGTAACATTATTACTAAAACTATCGCCAATGGCGTAGCGCGCATGCTGCGTAAAAAGCAGATGGACGATGCAGTGGTGGAGTTCCTGCATTCACTGGTTCGTTACCTGCTGTTTGTGATCGTACTGATTGCCGCTCTTGGCCGTGTTGGCGTTCAAACGGCGTCTGTGGTTGCTGTTATCGGTGCCGCGGGTCTGGCCGTTGGTCTGGCCCTGCAAGGTTCTCTGTCTAACTTTGCGGCTGGTGTGCTGATTGTTGCTTTCCGCCCGTTCAAATCTGGTGACTACGTAGAAGTCGGCGGTGTGGCTGGTTCGGTAGAATCCATTCAGGTGTTCTCTACGGTTCTGAAAACGCCAGACAACAAGATGGTTGTGGTTCCTAACGCATCGGTGATCGGTGGCCCAATCACAAACTACTCACGTCATGAGACCCGCCGTATCGACTACGTGATCGGTGTGTCGTACAAGTCTGATCTGAAGAAAACCAAAGCGGTTCTGGAGCGAGTGGTTGCTGCTGAAGCGCGCGTTCTGAAAGACCCAGCGCCAACCATCGGTGTGGTAGCACTGGCTGACTCTTCCGTTAACTTCGTGGTACGTCCATGGGTGAAAACGTCTGATTACTGGGGCGTGTACTTCGACCTTTTGCAAGCGATCAAAGAAGAGCTGGACAAAGAAGGTATCGAGATCCCATTCCCACAAATGGATGTTCACCTGAACAAGATCGAAAAGTAATCACCGAGTTGGTATTACTGACTGATTCAAAAAAGAAAATGGAGCCGATTGGCTCCATTTTTTATGGCGGGTGCTGTGCGGCTGAGTTATGCGCTGTGCACCTCAGGCAGCGGGATCACTGTGTTCGGCAGGGCCGCCAGCAGCGTATCAAGGTCCGCACTGGCAAAGGCGAAAGTAAACTCCGGTTTGCCCGGGGTATACATCAGCTCAGGGTGCTGATACAGCACCGGGTCGACCAGCAGGGTAATCTCTTCGGGCAAGCCGAACGGGCAGACCGCACCTGGCACACAACCTATCGCGGCAGCCATTTCATCATGGGTGCACACGGATACCCGTTTCCCCAGCGCTTGTTTGACTAGCTTACTGTCCAAGCGGCTGTCTTTATGTGTCAGGAGCAGGCTGTGGCCGCCTCCCTTCATTTTCATAAACAGACTTTTGGTGGGTGCCGCTGTCCAGCCCAGCTCATCGGCCAGTCTGGCATCTGTCTCATAATCCAGTACCGGTTCGTGTTCCCATGCCTGATAAGCAATCCCAGTCTGGCGGAACAGCGCCAGGTTACTCTGGTAAATTGTGTCTACGTTTTTCCCTAAAGCTAAAATTTCCTGCTGCATAAAGACTACCCCAATGTTTTTGTCCAGAGTTCCTGGCTGAGATGGAATGCAATGAAGAACATCATACCGGCAACGGCCAGATCGATTCCGCGCTTGACCTTTGGTTGGGACAGCGTGGGCCCGAGCTTGGCAGCGCCGATGGAAAGGGTATAGAACCAGACGAAAGATGCCATGATCGTACCCAGGGCAAACGCGATTCTGTCATGTCCTTCAAACTGACCGCCAATCGACCCGAGAATCACCACGGTATCCAGGTACATGTGCGGGTTCAGCACTGTCACAGCCAGGGCGCCGAGAATAACGGCACGTCGACCACGCGCCAGTACCTGCGTCGAGGCTTCCTCGGCGGATGCTGAACGCAGCGCGCTGCTGAGTGACAAAGCGCCGTAAAAAGTCAGAAACAGAATACCGCCAATGGTGACACAGGTCAGCAGGGTTTTATTGCTGGACAGCAGGGCACCGCCGCCGAAAATGCCCAGGCTGATGAACAGGGTATCAAGCAGACTGCAGATCGTCGCCGTGGTCAGATGATGGTTACGCTTGATTCCCTGATTCAGAACAAACGCGTTTTGCGCACCAATCGGGATGATCATCGAAGCGCCCAGTCCAAATCCTTGCAGTAAAACCCAGATACTCATTGTTTTGCGATTCCTGTCATTATTACAAACACCGAGTGGGCTTTGCCCACGTGATGGCGTGGTGAAAAAGATGGAGGCAGCATACAATCGCCATATAGTCTGGGTACAACTAATAATATTTATTGATTATTAGAGTTTCTAATAATAGTGGGGCGGTGTGCTGAGCTTGAGAGTGTCAGCCTGTAGGTCTGCCGCCAAGGCTGGACCGCAATGGAGAAACTCAGCATCGCAGAAGACACTGCGTTGAAGTCGACCACCCAGCCGGAACGACAGGAGAAAGGAATGCGGGGACTGGATTATCGCTGGATTGAAGCACTGGATGCGGTGATTTCCCAGCGTGGGTTTGAACGGGCCGCTGAGCATTTGTGTATCACCCAGTCAGCGGTCTCGCAACGGGTGAAACAGCTGGAAAAACTGATGGCTCAACCAATGCTGGCGCGGGGACAGCCCCCAAGAGCCACTCCGGCCGGTCAGAAAATGCTGGGCTTATACCGCCGGGTTCGTTTGCTGGAGCAGGAATTACTGCCGGTGTTGGCGACCGATGCCGACGATCAGCCGATGTCGGTTGCCATTGCCACGAATGCAGACAGTCTGGCAACCTGGCTGCTACCGGCACTGAGCCCTCTACTGAAGTCGCGTCGCATTGAGCTGAATTTGCTGGTGGAAGATGAGGCCCGAACGCTGGATAAGCTACGCAGCGGTGAGGTGGTCGGGGCGCTCAGTATGGAAAGCCGCCCGCTGCCGGGATGCGTCGCTGAGTACCTGAGACGGGTTGACTATCTGTGTGTGGCCAGCCCTGAATTTGCCGCCCGGTATTTTGCTGCCGGGGTAAGTCGTGACAGCCTGCTGGCGGCTCCCGGCGTGACCTTTGACCAGCATGATGATATGCATGAGCAGTTCGTCCATCAGCATTTTAACCTGCCGCCGGGCAGTGTGATGAAGCATACCGTCCGTTCGTCGGAGGCCTTTGTGCGGCTGGCGCTGGAAGGGATTGCGTTCTGCCTGATCCCCCGAGTGCAGATAGAGCAGGAGCTGGCGCAGGGGGTGTTGGTAAACCTGACCCCCGAGATAATGCTCAGTCGACGGATGTACTGGCATCACTGGGCGCTGGAGAGTGGGGTACTGGCCGAGCTGACCCGGCAGCTGACGGAGTATGCCCGGCGTATACTGCCGCAATAGTGGCTGTGCAGGATGATCGTTAATGATAAATAAAACAATGTACAAAAAATTTCACTAGAATGGGAATTTTTTGTGGTGACGAGTTGTCGAAAGGATATATTTCGTAAAACGAACAGGAAATCACGATGAAAAAACCACTAGTTGCTGCAATGCTGGGTATGAGTTTGATGGGGCTGAGCGGCGTGGCATCTGCCAACGTTTCGGTTCCTCACCTACAAACCACCGGTCACGGTGAAGTGACGGCACAGCCGGATATGGCCGTTTTTTCTGTCGCGGTGGAAGAGCTGCGTCCGACAGCTAAAGCAGCCAAAGAGGCCGCAGATAAAGCGGTAACCGCATTTGTGGATCGCCTGCTGAAAGAAGGTCTGGATCGCAGCCAGATCCAGAGCGCCAATATTAATCTGCAGCCGCAGTACCATTATCCGAAAGACCAAGAGCCAGAACTGAAAGGCTACCGTGCCAGCCGTTACATCACGGTCACCGTGAACTCACTGGATAAGCTGAATACCTATCTCGACAATGCGTTGGGCGACGGCATCAATCGCATCAATAATATCGAGCTGAAAGTCAGCAATGAAAAAGAGTATCAAGATCAGGCGCGTCAGGCTGCGGTAAAAGATGCGATGGAAAAAGCCAAGTCTCTGGCTGATGGATTTGGCGAGAAGCTGGATGGCGTTTGGCAGATTAACTACCAGACCAGCTACCCGCGTCCAGTGATGATGCGCATGGCGATGGATGCTCCGGCAATGGAAAAATCCATGGGCTATCAGGACACTCAGATCGTGATCCGCGATCAGGTGGATGTCACCTTTAAGCTTCAGGATTAATTACGTTGCTGACATGCCGCTAAAGCGGGGCTGAAATGCAAAACACGGAGTGATGGCTGACGGACTCTGCGTCGTCAGGTAACAGAATCAAAAAGCGAGAGGCTGGCCTCTCGCTTTTTTGTTTCAATCGCTTGTCGGACGGGGCTGGTTGTCGCGTTTATCCCCGTCACGCAACTCAGTCTCAGTGACTTAGTGCAGGATACGGGCGCGGATTGTGCCGTCGATCGCTTTCAGTTTCGTTAAGGCTTCTTCTGCGCGCTCGGTTTCGACATCAATTACCACGTAGCCGATTTCCGGCCCGGTTTGCAGGTACTGCGCGGCAATGTTGATGCCGTCTGAAGCAAAGATCGTCGTGATCTGGTTCAGGATACCCGGACGGTTTTCGTGAATGTGCAGCAGGCGCGAGCAGTTGCGGTGTTCAGGCAGCGATACTTCCGGGAAGCCAACGGCCGACAGGGTCGAACCATTGTCTGAGTATTTCGCCATCTTACCGGCAACTTCGATACCGATATTGGCTTGGGCTTCCTGAGTGGAACCGCCGATGTGCGGCGTCAGCAGTACGTTGTCAAATTTGCTCAGTGGCGTTTCGAACGGATCGTTGTTGGTCTTCGGCTCTACCGGGAAGACGTCGATCGCCGCACCAGCCAGGTGGCTGCTTTCCAGCGCAGAGCACAGCGCGTCGATGTCGACAACGGTGCCGCGAGCAGCATTGATAAAGATTGAGCCCGGCTTCATCAGTGCAAATTCTTCCGGCCCCATCATATTTTGAGTATCGTGCGTTTCCGGCACATGCAGGCTGATCACGTCACACATGTTCAGCAGTTCAGTACGGGACGCCACCTGTGTTGCATTACCCAGCGACAGCTTGTTTTCGATGTCGTAGTAGTACACGTGCATACCCAGATTCTCCGCCAGAATACCCAGCTGTGTACCGATGTGGCCGTAGCCGATAATACCCAGGCGCTTACCACGTGCTTCGTAAGAGTTATCCGCTGATTTCAGCCACTCACCACGGTGAGCTTTGGCATTTTTCTCCGGCACGCCGCGTAGCAGTAGCAAAATTTCACCCAGTACCAGTTCCGCGACACTACGGGTATTAGAGAACGGTGCGTTAAAGACCGGAATACCGCGCTTAGTCGCTGCATCCAGATCTACTTGGTTGGTTCCGATACAGAAACAGCCTACCGCGGTCAGTTTCTTCGCCGCTTCGAAAACTTCGTCAGTCAGCTGAGTGCGGGATCGGATCCCGATAAAGTGAACGTCTTCAATGGCAGTCAGCAGTTCCTCTCCGGAGAGGGAGCCTTTGTGGTACTCGATGTTGGTGTAGCCAGCCTGCTGCAACACTTCGATTGCTGAAGGGTGGATGCCTTCGAGCAGCAGAATTTTTATCTTTTCTTTATCCAGTGAAACTTTTGCCATTGATACTCATCCTTAACAACACTTGGGGCGAAGGGAGGGGCTCATGGGAGCGAGGCAGAGGCAGGAAAAGGAAGGAACAGATTTCCTGTATGCGGGCCATCCATGAGCGCCACAAATTACAATTGCTTACATGCAGGCTTTTACGTTACCAAAAAATGCGCAGGAAGGGTAAGAATATTACAGGATTGATAAGAAAAAACGGCATATATTATGCCGTTTTGAAACTCAATAACGAGATGAAAGCCAAATCGCTTATTTTTCGAAAGTTTTCACGCCTTCCGGAGAACCAACCAGCAGGACATCAGCGCCGCGGTGTGCAAACAGACCGACCGTAACGACACCCGGCAGGGCGTTAATTTGGTCTTCCAGCGTTTTCGGGTCAGTGATCTGCATGTTGTGCACATCCAGAATGATGTTGCCGTTGTCGGTAACACAACCTTCACGGTATACCGGATCGCCGCCCAGCTTTACCAGCTCACGGCCAATGAAAGAACGGGCCATTGGAATCACTTCAACCGGCAGCGGGAACTGGCCCAGCACATCGACCTGCTTAGTGTCATCGACAATACAGATGAACTTCTTGGCAATCGCGGCAACAATTTTTTCACGGGTCAGAGCGGCACCGCCACCTTTGATCATGTCGAACTCGCCGTTGATTTCATCTGCGCCGTCAACATATACGTCCAGGCTGGACACTTCGTTGGCATCGAAGACAGGAATCCCGATTTTTTCCAAACGCTCTGTCGAAGCGACGGAGCTGGATACTGCGCCCTGAATTTCTTCTTTACGGGTCGCTAACGCATCGATGAAGTGATTAACTGTCGAACCGGTGCCGACACCCACGATACTGCCTTTTTTGACATATTCCAGAGCAGCCCAGCCGGCAGCTTTTTTCATTTCATCTTGTGTCATGCTTTTCTCCTAATGATGACAAACGTTGCGCGGAGCGACGATTATAGCCAAATGATGGCCTGCCGTCAGTCCTTATCTCCCAAGCGATATGCTGTGTTATTCGCCGAAAAAAGATAATTCTTTTAATAACATAGATTTAAATTTTGACCAGGGGCCGTCTGTCCCACAATGAGGAGCCAATCGTTTGCCTGGCGCGGCGTGAGCGGACAGTGATAGTTGCCAGGTACTACCAATGAAAATGGTAAGACGGGGTGATGATCTCCGGCAACGGCACGTCCCAGGCCTCAACGGGCAGGGTGTCGACCTGCTGGCAGTCGTGGGCAAGGCCTATCGGGCGGGGCCCTTGGCGCTCTTGGTGCCAGCGGTTTAAGGTGCGGTCGTAGTAGCCGCCGCCCATGCCCAGACGCTGGCCGGTGTTGTCAAACGCGACCAGCGGGGTTGCAATCACATCCAGTTCGGTAATCGGCTTCACCAGGCGAATATCCAGCATCGGCTCTCGGATCTGGTAGCGGTTCGCGGTCATTCGGGTGTCCGGGGTGTAGTGCAAAAACAGCAGATTGCCTTTGCTGAAGGGGTGCAGGACCGGCAGGTAGACCGATTTTCCCTGATGCCAGAGCCAGTCAATGACCGGTTGGGTATCGAGTTCGCCGTCGTTGGCCAGATAGAGGGCAATGTGCTGCGCGTGGAGCAGGGTGGCAGACTGCTGACAATGCTCAAGTAAATCTTGTGCGGCTAGTTGCTGCTGGTCGGGAGTAAGTGCCCGGCGATGCTGGCGAATAATCTGGCGAATGTGCTGACGGGTAGCATCCGGGTGAATTGCTGATCGCATAGGTCATCCATTGACGTTGTTGGAGAGCGATCGTTAAGAGTGACAGAAAGTGACTCGCGACGCTCGTCACAATATGTGGAGGTACCCCAAGGTGCCGTTGCGAATTGTGGCCCTTGAACCAGATGTTCAAGGTGGATCAGCAACATTAACCGTAGGCTTCTCGGTACATGCCGAGCATGCTCAATAGCTAATAAAAGCAGATCCTGGTTTTTTGCTTATCGGCTCGGGGACGTTAATCCGCTGACGTACACCCCAGGGTCAATTCATTATCAACGCTCAGGCTGATATTGCAATGCTTTCTCCAACAAATCTTCCATCTCGTTGATTCTGTTGGTTAGTTTTTCTTCATTGCGCTGTTGTTCATGGCGTTCGTTATGCAGTTCGTTACAGACATTCAGGCCGGTAAACATCAGCAGCTGCTCAAGATTGCTGATTTTCGTTCGCTCAGACAGATCATGCAGGCGCTGATCAAAGTCGGCGGCCGAAGCACGCAGCGCATCTTCTTGCCCGGAAGGACAATTAACTTTAAAGACACGACCATAAACCTTAATTTCTACTGCCTGGTTACTCATAACCTTTTCATCTGCTCCGTGCCAGTCATAAACATGGCATTCCGCTTGCGATACACGTGTGGGCTCAATATAGAAAAAGCCCGAGAAACATGCAAGTTGGCGCATCACGCTTTGTCCTGAAAGGTGATTAACTAATCAGATCTTAACCAGATTGGGGCAATCCTGTCCCAGAGGCGGGAAATGCCGAGTGACTGCGCTTTCGTATAAGTGGTAGCATACCACAATTAAGATTGACACCCATGACATGAAGGCGAACAACGCATGAGCGAAGTAAAATTGCCCACCTATGAATCCCTTGAGCCAATGCTGAAAGAGCATGGGCTGACCGCCACCCCGGCCGAACTTCACGGTCTGCTGAGTGGGATGATCTGCGGCGGTCTCGAGCTGGACGGCGAACAATGGCTGGCTCCGGTGTGCGATTATGCCAATCAGGGCGAACCGCTGACCGATGGCGCGAAAACGCTGGTGCGTGCGGTGTACGATGCTGCGGCTCATGAACTGAGTGGCTTACTCAATACTCTGTTTACCTCAACAGGCGCAGAGCTGAACGAGGTCGAACTCACTGTGTCGCTGTTGCTGCCGGAGCAGGATGGTGATCTGATGCTGCGTGCCGAAGCCCTGAGTGAGTGGGTGACGAATTTTATTTCCGGCCTGGGATTGATGGGACTAGATAAGAAAGCCTTATCGGAAGATGTGACCGAAGCAATTGAAGCGCTGGAAGAAATTGCCAAGCTCGGGATTGATGATACGGAAGATATGGACGAGCAGGCGATGCTGTTCGATAACATTGCGGCATATGTGCCGGAGTGTGTGATGGTGTGCCTGATTGGCCTCAGCCAGCGCCGCGATGCGAGCAGTGATGAGCCGGTGAATGGCGACCTGGCTGATGATGCCGCATCAGCGCAAAAACCGACCTTGCACTGAGGGGCGGGGCAGTAACATAAGGGACAGGATGTGAAGCAGTACGATGTCGTCATTGCGGGCGGTGCGATGGCCGGGGCAACCCTGGCCATTGCGCTGCACAAGCTGACCGCCGGTCAGCTCCGTGTCGCGGTGGTTGAAGCCGTGGCGCCAAATCTGGTGGATCACCCGGGTTATGATGCCCGAAGTATCGCCCTTTCGCTGGGGTCAGCGAACCTCCTTGAAAAGATCGGCTGCTGGGACACGCTGGCACCGGTGGCCACCCCGATCGACCATATTCATGTTTCGGATCGCGGCCATGCCGGACTGGTTCGGATCGATCGGCGGGATATCGCCGTGGATGCGCTGGGCTATGTGATTGAACTGGCTGATGCCGGGCGGGTGTTTCACCATCAGCTGGCTGACCTGACAAACGTGGACTTGCTTTGCCCAGCCATGATCACCGGCATTACCCGTCATCAGGATGCAGTGGATCTGGTGCTTGATAATGGCGACAGCCTGCAGGCCAAACTGCTGGTGGCGGCGGATGGCGCGTTGTCCGGTTGTTGCGAGATGCTCAATATCGGTCGCAGCGAGTATGATTTTGACCAGATTGCGGTGATTGCCAACATCACCACTGCCGAACCGCATCAGGGGCGGGCGTTTGAGCGCTTCACCCCACAAGGACCATTGGCCCTGCTGCCGATGACCGAAGGACGCAGTTCACTAGTGTGGTGTATCCGCCCGGAAGCCCGTGACGAAGTGATGGGCTGGGATGACGAGACTTTTCTGGCACAGCTGCAACAGGCCTTTGGCTGGCGTTTGGGCGAGCTGGTGAAAACCGGTCGCCGCAGTGCCTATCCGTTGCTGCTTCGCCAGTCTGAGCGCCTGACATCACACCGGGTGGCCGTGGTGGGCAATGCCGCGCAAACCTTGCACCCTATCGCGGGACAGGGTTTTAACCTCGGCCTGCGTGATGTCATGAGCCTGGCCGAAGAAATCGCAACGGGTGTGGCTGCCGGTGAGGATGCCGGGAGCGCAGCCGTTCTCAGCCGTTATCGTCAGCGCCGGGAGGCAGATCGTGATGCCACGGTGGCGATGACCACAGGGCTGGTCGGGCTGTTTGCCAATGATAGTTTTCCTCTTGTGGCCGGTCGCAATGTCGGCCTGATGGCCATGGGAGCGATGGATGTAGTGAAAGGCCCGCTGGTTCGCCGGGCAATGGGACAGGTAGAAAGATAACCATGATGCAGAGTGTGGATGTTGCCATTATCGGCGGCGGAATGGTCGGGCTGACGCTGGCGGCGGCCCTGGCTGAGACAGAATTACGAGTCGCTGTCATTGAAGGGCATCAGCCTGAACCGGAACTGTCGGCCCTGCCGGACGTGCGGGTCTCTGCGCTCAGTCGGGCGAGTGAGCGAATTCTGCGTCGTCTGGGAGCCTGGGAAGGCATCGCCGGACGCCGGATGGCGGCATATGACAAAATGCAGGTCTGGGAGCAGGACAGCTTTGCCCGTATCTCGTTTGACGCTGCCCGTCTGGCACAGCCTAACCTGGGACACATCGTGGAGAACCGGGTGATTCAGCTCGCTTTGCTGGAGCGGGTGAAACAATTACCTATGGTCAGTCTGATGATGCCGGAGCGTTGTCAAAGCATCGCGTTTGGGGAAACCGAAGCATGGCTGACGCTGGCTTCGGGCAAACACCTGACGGCCAAACTGGTGGTTGGGGCTGACGGCGCTAATTCCTGGCTGCGCCAGCAACTGGATATTCCTCTGACTCACTGGGATTACGGACACAGTGCCATTGTGGCCAATATACGCTGTGAAGAACCGCATCAGCAGACCGCGCGACAGATTTTCCGCCCGCAAGGCCCGCTGGCCTTCCTGCCGCTGTCAGACAGCCATCTGTGCTCGATTGTCTGGTCAGTTGCCCCGGAAGAGGCAGAGCGCTTGTGTACACTGTCTGACGAAGCATTCAATCGGGAGCTGACTTCGGCGTTTGACGGCCAGTTGGGGCTGTGCCGGGTTGAAGGCGAACGTCAGGCATTTCCGCTTAAAATGCGCTATGCCCGGGACTTTGTTCGTGATCGAGTGGCACTGGTCGGCGATGCCGCGCACACCATTCATCCACTGGCGGGGCAGGGCGTCAACCTTGGCCTGCTGGATGCGGCCAGTCTGGCCCAAGAGCTGAAACAGCTTTGGTTGGCGGATCAGGACATCGGCAAAAAGGCCAAGTTACGTCCGTATGAACGTTGGCGTAAGGCCGAAGCTGCGAAAATGATCACTGCGATGCAGGGCTTCCGCGACCTGTTTGACGGCAGCCATCCGGCCAAGAAACTGGTGCGTGATTTGGGCATGTTGCTGGCTGACAAAGCCCCGGGGCTGAAAGACGAATTCATGCGCCGGGCGCTGGGTTTATCCGGCGAGTTGCCGGAGCTGGCCAGGTATTAATCCCTCGCGGTCTCTCCTGAGATCACAAACGCCGTGAAAAAACCGCTCAGAGAGCGGTTTTTTATTGGGTTGTTTCTGTATAAAAAACCACCCGTTTTTTGTATTCCTTTTTCGGATTTTTCTCCTACAGTAAATATCAGGAAAAAATTGAGTCTATGTCACTTATTGCAGGATCTTTTTGACCGGGCACTCCTGACTCCAGGCTCATAACCTGAAATTAACGATGCTGCACGGTGCGACCGGAAGGCGACGCTTTGCAGGCTTTCATAAGGAAGTTTCGTCATGAGCTATATTCCGTCTGAACTGAAGTTTACCAATACCCATGAGTGGGTCCGCCCGGAAGGGGACGGTATTTATACCGTAGGGATCACCGATCACGCGCAGTCGCTGCTGGGTGATATGGTGTTTGTTGAGCTGCCGGAAGTGGATGCGGCGACCGAAGCCGGGGAAGACTGCGCTGTGGCAGAATCGGTGAAGGCGGCGTCGGATATCTACGCCCCGCTGACCGGCTTTGTGGTGGCGATCAATGAAGAATTAGAGGGGGCGCCTGAGCTGGTCAATAATGATCCGTACGGGGATGGCTGGCTGTTTCAGATTAAAGTGGATGACGAGAGCGAATTTGAGGATCTACTGGACTCTGACAGTTACATGGATCTGGTGGCCGACGAAGACGATTAAGCCGGTTGTCAGTATTGCTCTCCGTGGCCAGACTGTCTGGCGTTGTCATTAAAGCCCACCGGTTGCACCGAAGGTGGGCTTGTTTTGCCTACGGGAACGGCTTTGTTATCGTTGATTATTTTCCCGCATCCGCCGGATTTCACCGTTAATTTCGTTAACGGTGTCGTAGTGACGTTGCTGTGCTTTGACCGGCACCAGCAACTGGCCGTTGTCAAATTCATACCCGCCCCGGCCGTCAATGTAGATCCTTCCACTGAATAAACGACTGACGTGCTTTGCAATCATTTTAGGCACGTAGCGTTTGAACATTCGCATAATTAGCCAACCTTTCCTTATGTTTTTGACGGCCTGAAGTATAAAACAACATGCATGACGCTTTTGTGATAGCTTCAGCATAATAACAAAGTTAAATAGATCTTCATTTTGAAAATCTGTTGCATATATGGTCAGTATTGGAGTTTTATTCTGTTTATTATCAATGGTAATTAAGTTTTCTGACAGTGGGTTGGCGGTTCCTGGTTTGCATTTCTTATAAATATTTCTGCTTTATTAGTAAGTTATCGTGAAATTTGGAAAAAGAGATGGGTATTGAGTTTATGCGCAGCAGTATCAGGCGATTACAGGATTGATAGAATTCCTATCAGATTTTTATACCGGACAGAAGAAAATGCTGAAAATGTAAAAAGGTCTGATCTCTCAACCGGTTTCCTGCGCCAGATCAAAGCCGGTTATTGGCATATGCCAATAATAATGGCGTTGATTAATGACGGAGTGCCAATGCCCAGACCTTTGAAACCCCGCCGGATAGGTTGTCGTCCGGCTTACCAGTGCTTTAAACCCAATGGCGTCCCGATGTCGGCGCTGGCCTGTTTGCCGCTGGCGGCTGATGAACTGGAAGCGCTCAAGTTAGTGGACTTGCAGGGACTGCAACAGCAGGCTGCTGCCACTGAAATGGGCATTTCCCGGCAGACCTTGGGGAACATTCTGGCCAGAGCGCGCCACAAAGTGGCCCAAGCGCTGGTACAAGGAATGGCATTAGAGCTGACTCCGTCTCATTGTGAAAAGGAATAAGCCATGTCAGTAGCAATAGCATTAACCGCTCATTCAGATGTTGCCGGTCACTTCGGTAAAGCCGCCGTTTTTGTCATTGTCGATGAGCAGAACCGGGAAGTCGCACGGCTGGAGAATCCGCAAGGGCGAGCCATGGGCTGCCGCTATAAAAAGCAGCTTCAGCAGGCTTTACTGGCGCAGGGGGTGACGACGCTGATTTTAGGCAATGTGGGACAACGCTCGCTGGCGAGGTTGCTGCAGGCCGGATTGACCATGATCCGCGTACCGGCCCGCTCGTCGCTTGCGGCTGTGCTCAATGGTGAGGTGCCAAAAGAGACGCTGACTGAGTCGTCTCAGGGGCGTCCCTGCAAGCGGGAAAAAGGCAGTTGTGGCTGCGGTTGTGGTAAACCCAAAGGCGCAGTAACCGCTAAAATTGGTATGACAAGAGCGGCAACCATGACAGGACTGACGCGTCTGGGAGGTGTGAAGTTATGACCTATCTGCTGACTGTACTGATTTTTTTGGTGGTGATTGGGGCGATGGCAATTGGCTGGATCGTGAAGAAAAAAACGATTCAGGGGAGCTGTGGCGGCTTGGCCAACGTCGGCATCGAGAAAGAGTGCGATTGTGACTCGCCCTGCGACGAGCATAAGCTGTATCAGATTCAGGAGCCAGGCGCCGCGACAAGCCGTAGCCCAGACCGGGGTTGAGCCTTGATTGTTAAGCGTTGATTGTTAAGCGTTGATTGTTAAACGTTGAAGCCAATCTGGCTTAACGTTTTTACAGCGAAGAGAAAAGCAATAAGGATCTGGCCACTACGCCTCGTAATTGAGTCAGTCTGGTTGTCTGAGCTCTGTGACCCGCGCTGTGATGGTCTGACGCACACACTGACGCAGCCAGGCGAGGCGCGGATGGCTGGCATTGCGCTTCAGCCATACCATATTGATGTCAAAATCGGGAATGGTGACCGGTGGCGGGCACTGGCTGAGGCTGTCATTGAACATATCAAGCCGGGCCATCAGGGTCGAGACGACACACAGCAGGTTGCGGCCGGTCAACAGGTGGCGGATCGTCAGAAAGTTACTTGAGCCAACGGCAATGTGGCGCTGAAAACCTTGCTGCTGCAGTTGCTGGTCAACCTGGCTGGCCAACTGCCCATCCGGAGACACCAGCGCCTGCGGGGTCTGGATATAACGCGCCAGATCAATCGGAACTGACAACCCGGTCGCCTTGGCATCAAACAGGCACACATGATCTTCGGTATAGAGATACTGTGAGTCAAACTCTCGGGGCAGGTTGGTCATCGAGCCGATCAGCACATCGATGCCGTGGGTTTCGGCCGCTTGCTGATAATTGTTGCGATCGACGTGATAAAAGCTGAGTTGGCTGCGGGGGGCCGCCTGCTGAATGGCATCAAACAGGGCCGGTGCAAACAGCAGTTCGGCGTAATCGGTCAGGCCAATTTTGAACAGCCCGGTGTAGTGCTCGGGATCAAACGCCCCCGGCTGGAGTATTTCTGTCGTGATCAACTGCAGGATCAGATCGACCACGGGAGCCAGCTCCAGCGCTTTGGCCGTGGCGATCATCTGGTGGCCGTTTCGTTCAAACAGCGGGTCATCGAGCAGAGTGCGCAGCCGTGACAGGTTGTGGCTCATGGCCGACTGGCCAATCGACAGCTTGTTCGCGGCCTTAGTGACACTGCGGGTTTCCATCAACGCTGAGAATGCGATCAGCAGGTTGAGGTCGACACCGCGCCAGTTAATATTGCTCATGCCCGGCACTCCTAGCGGCAGATATCCGCAAACAGGGGATCGCAGAGCAGGAGCAGATCTTCGGTATCGAGTTCGATCCCGGCCATCCGGTCACCACTGCTGATATTGACCCGTTGCAGGCGGGTGATACTGTGATCAAAAATCACTGGCAGCGTTTGTTTCAACCCAATGGGGGCAACTGTCCCGATCACCAGTCCCGTGACTTTTTCGACATCCCTCGCATCAGCACAGGTCATCCGGCGGCAGCCGAACATGGCCCGGACTTTTGTCGGGTCGACCTGAGCCAGCCCCGGAACACAGGCCAGCACATGAAAGCCGCTCATATCCCTGAGCAGGATAGACTTAACCATATGGCGGGGATCAACCCCGCGCTCGCGGGCGGCTTCCTCAATGGTTTTGGCCGGCTGCTGGTGGGGCAGCAGCCGGTATGCCACCCCTTCGTGATCCAGAAAAATGGTGACGGGGGTTTGCATAACTTACGCGTTTTCTTCCAGTGAGTAAGGCAGTGGCAGTTTATGCCAGATGCCCTCTTGTTCCGCCAAACGGAACTGCGTGTCTTCTTCCAGATCGTTTGGCAGGCCAACCAGGGCAATCGCGGTACCGTCATTGAACAGGTAACCCGCGATAATTGTGCCGCCTTTACGCCAGTTCTCACCCACACTGCGCTCCAGCGCATCGCCTGCCTGCGGACAGCGTGCCGCCGGGCCACTGACGATGTACATCGCACGTTTGTTGATGCCGCGGTATTTGGCGCGTGCCACGGTTTCCTGGCCGGTGTAACAGCCTTTCTTAAAGCTGATGCCGTCCAGCGCCTGCAGGTTCACTGCCTGCGGGATAAACTCCAGTTCTGTGGCGCCGTCAACCCGAGGGATCGCGGCACGAATGTCGTACAGATCCCACAGCGTATCATCACTCAGGATTGCGTCGCTGAGCTGCTCCGCAAGGGTCTGTGCCTGAGCTGGTTCCACGGCCAGTAACCAACGCTGGTCATCAACTTTGACGGCGGTACCGCCAGGGATTGGGCGCACATCACCGCTACCGCCAAACAGGCTGTCGATGCGGGCCGTTGCGTCGCTACCGGTCAGGCCGAGCAGCACATCATTACTTTCGGCAATGTCTACTTTCGAAAATACCGCGTACTTTTTCAATTCCGGCAGTTGCGTGGCCATGACGCTACGGCGCTGAACAAAGCCATAACCATCATGATGATGGAACAGACGGAAAATGGTGCGCATTTTGCCTTTGGCATCACAATGGCCGCCCAGCGTAGACTGATCCGCAGCCAGAGAGACCACATCGCAGGTAACTTGACCGTGCAGGTAAGATTTCTTGTCGTCGCCGACCAAAGTCACCAGAGCCCAGCTGGCCAGATCAACCAGTGCCAGGGCCGGCAGAGGATCGGCTGGGGCCAATGAAAGCGTGTCAAAATGTAAGGTTTCAGACCAGGTGCTCATAGGATATCCGTGATTTGCTGCACCGACGAAAACAGCCTGAAATGCGGCTTCGGCGGTGGGTGAAATTGACAAGTATAGGTGACCCCAACTGCCTGCCCGTAAGATCTTCAGACGGCCCGGGCTGGCACAGATCATTTCTGGCTATGTTAAAGACCTTATTGGCATTTGTCAGCATCAATACCTGAGGTTATTGGTCGGAATTGGTTTACTGGCTGGATGAAATGCCGGGAATGCTGCCGGAAAATTGATCCTAGCTCTCAACTTGGCGGTTTGCTTGCGCTGGCGCATAGTCGGCGGCGGGGCTGGCTGCTAGTATTGGGTGCATTGTTAACGACCGGCCAGGCGGGGGCCACACCCTGTTGTTGTGGTGCTGCAGGCCGGCTCAGAAAATCAGCTTGAGGTTGTAACATGTTGAGTGCAGATGAAAAAGCACGAGTAAAGTGGGCATGCCGCCGTGGGATGCTGGAGCTGGACGTGATCATTATGCCGTTTTTTGAAGAGTGTTTTGACGCACTTACCGAGCAGGAGCAACTGGACTTCGTTTCTCTGCTGACCTGTGATGATCCGGATCTGTTTAACTGGGTTATGCAGCACGGCCGCAGTGATAACCCGGCACATGCTGCCATGGTGGACAAGATTGTTGCCCACAACAACAGCAAGCTTCGCTGATTTTACGCTGAGACCTTCCGCGTTACTGATGACCGCACTGGCATTGTTGTATGCCAGTGCGGTTTTTCTTTTGCTGCTTTCTGCCTGGTGGCTGTCGGTGCCGCTCTCGCTGGTTGTGGCATGGCTGCTGTTGCTGTTTCACGAAGGGTGGCACCTGGCACTGGCACACAGTCAGGATTCTGGCCGGATACAGCTTTTTGCCGGACGTAAGCTGCATTGGCAGGGGCAAGACTGGCTGTTGGTGAATGCCAAAATCTGTACCGCCTGGATCATGGTGTTTAAGGTTCAGGGCGCGGCCGGTAGCCGCTGGCTGGTCATCGCGCCGGATCGCTGCGATTTCGAAGCCTATCGCAGCCTGGCCCTGTTCGGCCGTTATCCGGATGCGCTTGACGGCTGAGCGGCAACATCCGGAGGTTCGCGGCTGGTACTCTCAGTGCGCCGACTGTTTGGTCTTTTATCCGTCGGCGGCGGCTTCTCATCATTTTTGCCTGCATCGTTCTTGTCTTATATCGCTTCCTGTTTAATCTGTTTCCTTTTTCGTCAGTCTTTCTTGCCTGTCTTTATTTTCAGCTGTTTTTGTCCGCCTTTCACTGCATCCTGATGGATAAATGTGCGTTCGAAGCAGGCTAAGCGAATAATCGTCGCTTGGGTGCTTCAGGATTTGCGGCGCAGGCCGACACAGGGAGCAGGCGCAATGTTGTGGACGCGTCAGACGGAGTAGAAAGGGTAACAATGAAAATAAAACATAAATTGGTCGGGTTGACAGTACTGTCAGCTGTCGCCCTGACGGCTGTGTTGTTTATGAGTTGGCTGGCCAATGAACAGGTTGTGCGTATCAACCAGTCTGTGACAACCGTCAGTGAGATGGAAGTCTCGCTGCTTAACCTGCGTCGGAACGAGAAAGATTTCCTGATGCGGATGGACACCAAATACCGTACCCGGTTTGAAGAAAATCTGGCGAATTTTCAGGTGCTGGAACAATCATTGCTGCAGGATGTGCGCGAGCTGGATCTGGCGTTGCCGGAACAGTCAACGCTGACTTCGGCGATGCAAAGCTATGCCACGGGCATGATGAACCTGATCGCGGCCTATCAGCAACTGGGGCTGAGTCATGAGCAGGGCATGCTGAAAACGTTTTTTGCTTCCGCTTCTGCGCTGGTCAATGCTGCCGGAGCCTATCCTGAACACTATGACACGGTTTTTCGCCTGACTTTGGCGGGCAAAATGCTGGTGTTGGATGCCAGCCCGCAAAATGCCGATGAATTCCAGACCCTGCTGACTCAGTTGCAGCCACGTTTGATGCCGGCAATGGGCACCGCGTTTACCCAGTATGAGATGGTTGCCCGCCGTGTTCTTGATCAGTTGCGTATGATTGGCCTCGACCATAACAGCGGACTGCGCGGAGAAATCCGCAGCTACTCCCATCAGGTCGAAAGTACCTTTGCCGGTCTGAAAACCCATTTGCGCGAAGAAGTGGTCACCGCGCAGCGGACAACCGTCACTGCGACCCTGGCAGCGGTTGTGCTGGTGGTCATTGCTTTGCTCGTGCTGTCCGGCTGGATCAGTCGTTCGATTCAGCAACGGCTGTCTTCACTGGGCGATTTGATGCGTGAAATTGCTGCCAGCCACGACCTGCGTAAAACGGCTGACACCCAAGGTAATGATGAATTGGCGGACATTGCTGCGAATTTCAACTACCTGCTGGCAAACCTGCGCAAGTTGATAGGTGAAGTGCAAACCGCGATCACGGAACTGGGCCCGGCGTCAGTGCAATTGCAACAACGCAGTCAGGACTCGGAGCAGGCAATGCTGCAGCAACAGGGTGAAACGGACTCTGTCGCAACGGCAATCACCGAGATGGGGGTGACAATTCGTGATATCGCGGCCAACACTGAAACGGCCGCGGCCAATGCCGATAACTGCTATCGCGGAGCGGAAGCCGGGCTGGCAGAGGTCAGTGCGACCAAACAGCAAATCGGTGTGCTGTCTCAGGATTTAAGCCAGGCCAGTGACGAAGTGGCCAGCCTGTCGACCCTGTCGGATAACATCGGCTCAGTGCTGGATGTGATCAAAGCGATCGCCGAGCAGACTAACCTGCTGGCCCTGAATGCCGCGATTGAGGCGGCCCGAGCCGGTGAGCAGGGGCGGGGTTTTGCCGTGGTGGCTGATGAAGTTCGCTCGCTGGCACTGCGTACCCGCCAGTCGACGGAAGAGATCACCACTATTATTGGTTCGCTGCAAGGGCAAACGGATCAGGTGGTCGAACATATCAACCGCTGCCGTTCGCTGGGTGAAAGCAGTGTGTGTCAGGCGGACAGTGCCGAGCTGAAAATTCAGCAAATCATGGCCGATATTCAGCAGATCATGGATACCAGTACCCAGATTGCCACAGCGGTGGAGCAGCAGAGCATGGTATCGGAAGAGATTGGCCAGAATGTCACGGCGATTCGGGATATCACCAGCCTGAATTCCACGGTAGCCCATGAAAATGCCCAGGCTGCTGAGGCGGTAGCCAGTCAGGCGCACGGACTGGAAAAAGCCATCGAGGTTTACCGCGTCTAGCGGGTTCCGCACGGTTAAACGGCTATCAGGTGTGAGATCGCTGCTTGGTATGAGATAGCGGTTTGGTATGTAAGAAAGAGGCTTGGTATAAGAAAGCCGCTTGGTATGAGATAGCGATCTGGCATGAGATAGTGGTGACGGAAGCCAGAAAGTAACAACAGAGAGGGGCCTTGAGTGCAGGCCTCCCGCTGCGGATAGCAAAAAGTAAAAAGCGAGAGGCAATGCCTCTCGCTTTTTTATTGGTCATCATCGACTGGTGTATCAGCAAGGCTGATCCGGGATCAGAATGGTCGGAACCGGCGTACCGGACGCTTCCGGGTAATCCAGGGTGTAATGCAGCCCCAGACTTTCTTTTCGTTCCAACGCACAGCGAACCATCAGCTCGGCAACTTGCAGCAGGTTACGCAGCTCCAGCAGGTTGTTCGACACCCGGAAGTTGCTGTAGTACTCGTGGGTCTCATCCTGCAGTAACTGAATCCGGCGCATCGCCCGCTCCAGACGCTTGGTGGTACGGACAATCCCCATGTAGTCCCACATGAACAGGCGCAGTTCGTGCCAGTTGTGCTGAATCACGACTTCTTCATCAGAGTTGCTGACTTTACTTTCATCCCAGCCCGGCAGGCTGTCCGGCAGGCTGACCTGATCGAGTTGCTCGGCGATGCTGGTTGCCGCTGCCCAGGCATACACCACGCATTCCAGCAACGAGTTGGAAGCCATGCGGTTGGCACCATGCAGGCCGGTGTAGCTCACTTCCCCGATCGCGTAGAGGCCATCCAGGTCGGTTTTGCCGGATTTATCCACCACGACACCCCCGCAGGTATAGTGTGCAGCCGGAACGATAGGGATAGGCTCTTTGGTAATATCGATGCCAAACGTCAGCAGCTTCTCGTAAATGGTCGGAAAATGCTTGGCCACGAAATCAGCCGGTTTGTGGCTGATATCCAGGTACATGCAATCGGCACCGAGACGTTTCATCTCAAAGTCGATAGCCCTTGCCACCACATCACGCGGGGCCAGCTCGGCGCGTTCATCGAAGTCCGGCATAAAGCGGCTGCCGTCCGGACGACGCAGATAGGCACCTTCGCCGCGTAGGGCTTCGGTCAGCAGGAAATTACGGGCTTCCGGGTGATACAAGCAGGTTGGGTGGAACTGGTTGAATTCCAGGTTGGCGACCCGGCAGCCTGCGCGCCAGGCCATTGCGATGCCGTCACCGGATGAAACATCCGGGTTAGAGGTGTACTGATAAACTTTGGAGGCACCGCCGGTCGCCAGCACGACGAATTTAGCGCGCACGGTTTCAACCGCTTCCCGATTCCGGTTCCAGATATAGGCACCCAATACCCGGTTAGGCTGCTCTGTGCGGCCCAGTTTCTGGTTGGTGATCAGATCCAGTGCATTGTGGCGTTCAAGCACTTCAATATTGGGATGGTTGAGGACATTTTCCTGCAGAGAGGTCTGCACTGCCATGCCGGTGGCATCTGCGGCATGCAGAATACGGCGGTGGCTGTGGCCGCCTTCGCGGGTGAGGTGATAGCGAGGCTGGTCGCTGTCGCCGCTGTCTTCACGATCAAACGGTACTCCGCCGTCAATCAGCCATTGCACACAGTGCTTGGCATTTTCGGCGATAAACCGCACCACGTCCTCGTCACATAAGTGGGCGCCAGCAATCTGGGTATCCTCAACGTGAGAATCAACGCTGTCATCTTCATCAAAGACAGCGGCAATGCCGCCCTGGGCATAATAGGTGGCTCCTTCACTGCGCGGTCCTTTGCTCAGCACAATCACTTTGCCCAGTGGCGCTAGACGCAACGCCAGTGAAAGTCCTGCAGCACCACTTCCGATCACAAGCACATCACATTGATGTTCGCGGTTTTCGTTCATAATGATTTCATATCCCTGTGGTAGTCACGCCATCTTAGCAAATTCTGTCCAAATTGTTCATTTTTGACCAGTGATTCACACATCTAAGCAGTGAAACGCTATAATGCCCGTTTTGGCCGAATGGCCAATATTGCTTTATCACAGTCAAAAAATCGCGCACTATTGATGAGAAATAATTTCTCGCCGGGGAACTTTGCTTTGTCCTCCGTGTCTTACATAGTGCTCACGCTCATAGTGTTTTATCAAAAGTTTTGGAATGGGCATGCAGGCTTTCCCCTTGCTGAGTCGAGGCGGTTGCCGCATCAGGCATGGGGAAGTTAACGCAGTGCAAACGACCAATACGGATGAAATATCGAGTGAAACAGATATAGGAGTACACGCTCGGATGAGCGAGCAGCAAACTGATCAGGTATTAATCGAGCGGGTACAGCGAGGCGACAAGCAGGCTTTTAATTTGCTGGTTATGAAATACCAGAATAAGGTTTGCAACTTAGTGGCCAGATATGTCGGTAACTCCGGTGATGTGCCGGATGTTGCTCAGGAAGCCTTTATTAAAGCGTATCGTGCTCTGCCGACGTTTCGCGGGGAAAGTGCTTTTTATACATGGTTGTACCGTATCGCCGTGAATACGGCTAAAAATTATTTGGTGGCCCAGGGGCGCCGTCCGCCGGCAACGGATGTGGATGCTGACGACGCGGAATATTTCGAAAATGGCAATGCCCTGAAAGAAATTTCGAACCCTGAGAATCAAATGTTGTCTGATGAATTAAAGCGGGTTGTTTTCAGTACCATTGAGGCATTACCTGACGATCTGAAAACAGCGATTACGTTGCGCGAGCTTGACGGCCTGAGCTACGAAGAAATCGCTGAAGTGATGGATTGCCCGGTTGGAACTGTGAGATCTCGGATATTCCGTGCGCGAGAGGCGGTCGAGAAACGTATTCGTCCCCTTTTACAGCGTTAGTGTTGGGCCAAACGGTGAACAAGATGGCTGATAAAGAAAAGATTTCGGCATTATTAGATGGCGAAGAGCTGGATCAGAGCATTATCAATGCATTGGCAGTCGATGACGACAGCCAGCAGACCTGGCAGCATTTCAACCTGATTGGTGATGTGATGCGCGGGGAAGCACCGCAAAACAAGGATTGGGATATTTCGGCAAGGGTTGCACTGGCACTGGATAACGAGCCAGCCCACACCGGCGTAGCTGAATCTGTTGCAGAACCAGCACCTGTGGTGCAGATCGCAACGGCACGTCAGGCGCGGGAAGTCGAGACTCAGCCATCTCCTCAGCAGGCAAAACGTACCTTGCCAGCCTGGTTTACTCAGGTAGGGCAAGTGGCCGTCGCCGCGTGTGTGTCGCTGGCGGTGATTGTTGGGGTGCAGCAGTACAATGGCGGGGAAGAGAACCTGGGTGCAGGTGATTCTCAGCTATCTGTGCTGGAAACCATCCCGTTTGCCGGTACAGCCGAACCGGTTAGCCTGACAGCGGATTCAGTAAACCGTCGTCACGCAGGTCCGACAGAAGAGCAGGTCATGGAACAGCGCCGTCGTATCAACGCTATGCTTCAGGATTATGAGCTGCAATTACGCCTGAATGCGGAAGACGGTACCATTGACCGTACATTGCTTGAATCGAATTAAGCTTGAACCGAATTAAATTGTTGGCGGGTAAATGAAAAGATTTCTGGTCGGTGTGATGACACTGGTCAGCCTTGCGATGCCATTGCAAGCCTCTGCTGAAGAAACCGCTTCTTCGGCCGAGGCTTTGTTGCATCAAATGGATGAGGCTAGCCGTGAACTCAGCTATGAGCTGTCGTACATCCTAATCAAGAAAAACAGTATTGAACCTCTGCGCTATCGTCATGCGCTGGAAGATGGCGAGGTTTTTGCGCATCTGGTGTACCTCAGCGGCCCGCCGCGCGAAGTGATTCAGCGTGGGCACGAAGTCAGCTACTTCGAGCCCGGACTGGATCCTTTCACGATCGAAAGCAACAAAATGGTGGCACCTCTGCCGCCGATCATGCGTACCAACATTGACGAACTGGCCAGTTACTACGATTTTATCTCTATGGGACGGGCCCGTGAGGCCGGTGTCGCCTGCGATGTGGTGCGAATTGCGCCGAAAGACGGGGCACGTTACTCCTACCTGTTGTGGATTGATACCCGCAGTAAGCTGGTCATGCGTGCCGACTTGCTGGACCGTGACGGTGAGCCGCTGGAGCAGTATCGCGCGGTGTCTTATGTGATCAATTCCAAAGTGGGCGACGTATTGAAAAGCCTGAAGACGGTGGAACTGCCTGCCGTGGTTCAGTTGCCGCCGCAACCTCAGGCGGAGCTGGACTGGAAAGTCAGCTGGCTACCGCAGGGATTTGAATCCGTGTCCCGCAACCGCCATCGTCTGATGATGACCGAGCGTCCGGTTGAGAGCAAAATGTACAGCGACGGGCTGTTCAGTTTCTCGATTTATATTTCAGCCGCTGACCATTTTACCGTGCGTGAGCAGCTGGTTCGTCAGGGGCGTCGTACCTTGCACAGCTACATGCTGCAGGACAAAGAAGTCACCGTGGTGGGAGATATTCCCCCTGCGACGGCCCGGCGGGTAGCAGAATCCGTAGTCTTTGCCGACGGCGGTAAAGCACAATGATGCGCTCTTTGGCGACGGTAGTGGCTGTCGAGACCGGGCGGATCACCGTCAGTTGCCAGCAGCAGACCAGCTGCGGCAGTTGTGGGTCCCGTGACAGTTGCGGAACCGGCATCGTCTCCAAGGCATTGCCGGGGCGGCGTCACGAAATCACGATCGCCACCCGGGAAAAAGCCAGCGTCGGGGATACGGTTGAAATCGGGCTGTCTGAGCGCAGTATGCTTCAGTCGGCTCTGTTAGTGTATGTGTTGCCGCTGCTCGGCCTGGTACTGGGTGCCATTCTCGGGCAGTGGTGGTTTGTGTCGCTGGCCGGCGGCGGTGAGCTGGGTGTGATTGTGACTGCACTGGGATTTGCCGGGGCCGGGTTATGGCTGGCGCGTCGTCTGGCCACCCGCCTGGAAGGCGACAGTGCCTATCAGCCGACCCTGATTCGCGTGTTGGGGACACCGGTTTCAGCCAGCCTGGCGATAAATGCTATACCGAAAGATAGCGACTAGCGGCGAAATTCTGTAGAATCCTCCAACTTGATCGTAGGGTCGGTTTACCTTTGGGGTTATGGAACGAAGCCAAAGGTAAACGGACTCTATGTCTCATTCATTTTAATCACGAGTTAGTCACGCCAATTCATGAAGCACATTCGTAACTTTTCGATTATTGCACATATCGACCATGGTAAGTCGACCTTATCCGACCGTTTGATTCAAGTCTGCGGTGGCCTTTCCGATCGTGAAATGGCAGCCCAGGTTCTTGATTCCATGGATCTAGAACGTGAACGTGGTATTACCATCAAGGCCCAGAGCGTGACGCTCGATTACAAGGCCAAAGATGGTGAGACCTATCAGCTGAACTTTATCGACACCCCAGGACACGTTGACTTTTCATACGAAGTATCGCGTTCGCTGGCAGCCTGTGAAGGGGCTCTGCTGGTGGTGGATGCAGGCCAGGGGGTGGAAGCCCAGACATTGGCGAACTGCTACACCGCGATTGAAATGGATCTGGAAGTTGTGCCGATCCTGAACAAAATCGACCTGCCAGCGGCGGATCCTGATCGTGTAGCCGAAGAGATTGAAGAAATCGTCGGCATTGATGCGATGGAAGCGACCCGCTGTTCCGCTAAGACCGGCCTGGGTGTAGAAGATGTACTTGAGAACATCGTTTCTGCGATCCCGGCACCGGAAGGCGACCCGGATGCACCACTGCAGGCGCTGATCATCGACTCCTGGTTCGATAACTACCTGGGCGTTGTTTCTCTGGTTCGCATCAAGAACGGCGCACTGAAGAAAAACGACAAGATCAAAGTCATGAGCACCGGCCAGACCTGGGGCGTTGACCGTCTGGGTATCTTCACACCGAAGCAAGTAGACAAAGACGTGCTGAAGACCGGTGAAGTGGGCTGGGTGGTTTGTGGTATCAAAGACATCCTGGGCGCACCTGTAGGTGATACCCTGACGCTGGCGAAAAACGGTTGTGACAAACCGCTGCCGGGTTTCAAAAAAGTGAAGCCGCAGGTTTATGCCGGTCTGTTCCCGGTTTCGTCTGATGACTACGAGAACTTCCGTGACGCACTGGGCAAACTGAGCCTGAACGATGCTTCGCTGTTCTACGAGCCAGAAAGCTCGGCGGCACTGGGCTTTGGTTTCCGTTGTGGTTTCCTTGGCATGCTGCACATGGAAATCATTCAGGAACGTCTGGAACGCGAGTACGACCTGGATCTGATCACCACGGCTCCAACCGTAGTGTACGAAGTGAAGAAAACGGACGGCACAACGATTTACGTCGACAGCCCGGCGAAATTGCCAGCGGTGAATGATATCGATGTAATCGGTGAGCCAATTGCCCGTTGTAATATCCTGGTGCCGAGTGAATACCTGGGTAACGTCATCACGCTGTGTGTTGAGAAGCGTGGTATGCAGGTAGACATGGTTTACCACGGTAACCAAGTGGCACTGACTTACGACATTCCAATGTCTGAAGTGGTACTGGACTTCTTCGACCGCCTGAAATCGACCTCTCGCGGTTATGCGTCTCTGGACTACAACTTCCAGCGCTACGAAGAATCCGACATGGTACGTGTGGATATTATGCTGAACGGCGACCGTGTTGACGCTCTGGCGATTATCACGCACAAAGGTAATGCGCAGAATCGCGGTCGTGATCTGGTTGAGAAAATGAAGGAATTTATTCCTCGTCAGATGTTCGATATCGCGATTCAGGCCGCTATCGGTAACCATATCATTGCTCGTTCAACGGTTAAGCAGCTGCGTAAGAACGTTATCGCCAAGTGTTACGGCGGTGACGTGAGCCGTAAGAAGAAACTGCTGCAGAAGCAGAAAGAAGGTAAGAAACGTATGAAGCAGATCGGTAACGTCGAACTGCCTCAGGAAGCTTTCCTGGCAATTCTGCACGTGGGCAAAGATAAGTAATACTCGTAACCCATTGTTATTGGTGGACGCATATTCTAAACGATTGCTACCATTAGCGGTGTACACTAGTAACAATGACAATGCAGCAGGCTCCTCTGCTGCATTGTCGTATCGAGCGGACGCGTGCGTTCTCATCACACGCGGCAGCCTGATAGCAAGTTAAGTAGGGAATAGAATGGCAAATATTTTTTCGCTTATTCTGGTGCTGGCGACGCTGGTAACCGGAATCATCTGGGCTTTGGATAAATTTATCTGGGCGCCGAAACGTCAATTAAAAATTGAGGCAGCGGCGGTCAATGCCGGCGGACAGGTTGATGCTAAAACCCTACAGACCGTGGCACCGCAACCGAGCTGGGTCGAATCTGCCAGCTCTATGTTTCCGGTGATCGCGCTAATTATGGTATTTCGCTCATTTATTTATGAGCCGTTCCAGATCCCATCCGGTTCAATGATGCCGACATTATTGGTCGGGGACTTCATCCTGGTTGAGAAATTTTCTTACGGTCTGAAAGATCCGGTCTTCCGTCACCAACTGGTGGAAACCGGTGAACCTGAGCGTGGGGACATTGTGGTATTCAAATTCCCGCCTCAGCCGAATATCGACTACATCAAGCGTGTTGTTGGCCTGCCTGGCGATACCGTGCGCTACAGTGCTCACAAGCAACTGTGCGTGGCGGTGAAAGGCTCTGCCGAATGTCAGCCGGTACCGCTGACTGACATGACCGACAGTGAATTCAGCCAGGGCATGACTCGTCTGGTCCAGTTCGATGAAAAGCTGGGTGAACACGAGCACAAAATTCTGGTGCATCCGCTTAAGCGTGATCGCACGCTGGCTTACCAGCCACGTCCGGGCGTGAACGAGTGGGTGGTGCCTGAAGGACACTACTTTGTGATGGGTGATAACCGCGACAACAGTGCTGACAGCCGTTACTGGGGCTTCGTGCCTGAAGCGAACCTGGTGGGCAAAGCGGTCGGGATCTGGATCAGCTTTGAGTTTGAACGAGGTGCGGACAGTGCACTTCCATCTTGGATTCCTACCGGTGTGCGATTCAATCGCATCGGTGGCATAAACTGATCGGGAAAAAATGACCACTCCTGTAAACAGACTCCAGCGCAAGCTGGGCTATGAATTTAACAATCTTGATTTACTGACTCTGGCACTGACACACCGCAGTGCCAACGGAACACACAACGAGCGTCTGGAATTTCTGGGTGACTCGATCCTGAGTTTTGTGGTGGCTGATGATCTGTACCACCGTTTTCCGGCGGTAGACGAAGGCGACATGAGCCGGATGCGTGCCACGCTGGTACGCGGCAAAACCCTGGCCGAGCTTGGACGCGAGTTTGAGCTGGGCGATCACCTGCTGCTGGGCCCGGGCGAACTGAAGAGTGGCGGTTTCCGCCGTGACTCGATTCTGGCGGACTGTGTGGAAGCCATTATTGGTGCGATTTACCTGGACAGCGACATTGAAAATGTCCGTGCGATTGTCCTGCGCTGGTATCAGTCTCGTCTGGAAACGATCAAGCCGGGCATCAACCAGAAAGATCCGAAAACCCGCCTGCAGGAATGCCTGCAAGGCCGTCGTCAGCCCCTACCGGCTTACACGGTCACTAAGGTACAGGGCGAAGCTCACAATCAGGAATTCACGGTACAGTGTGAAGTGGCAGGCCTGGATAAGCCTGTTATCGGTAAAGGCGGCAGTCGGCGCAAGGCAGAGCAGGCAGCGGCAGAAATTGCGCTTAAGCAGTTGGAATCATGACAGAGAAGACACATTGCGGCTTTATTGCCATCGTTGGCCGGCCGAATGTCGGTAAATCAACGCTTCTGAACCGTCTGGTAGGACAAAAACTGTCTATTACCTCTCGTAAGCCTCAGACGACGCGCCACCGTATTATGGGGGTGGACACTCGTGACGGCTATCAGGCTGTCTACGTTGATACTCCCGGGCTGCACATCGAAGAAAAGCGTACCATTAACCGTCTGATGAACCGGGCGGCCAGCAGCTCGCTGACCGACGTGGAACTGGTCCTGTTTATGGTGGATGGCACCATCTGGACCCCGGACGATGAAATGGTGCTCAACAAGCTGATGAAGTCTCAGCTGCCGACCGTGCTGCTGGTCAACAAGGTTGATAACGTCAAAGAGAAATACGATCTGTTCCCGCACCTTCAAGAGCTGGCGAACAAGATGGAATTCGTTGACGTAGTACCGGTTTCTGCCAAGCACGGCACAAACATTGAGGCGGTCGAGAAGATCGTGCGTAAGCACCTGCCGGAATGCGAATACTACTTCCCGGAAGAGTACGTGACGGACCGTTCACAGCGCTTTATGGCGTCAGAGATCATCCGTGAGAAACTGATGCGTTTCACTGGTGACGAGTTGCCGTATTCGGTGACGGTGGAAATCGAGCGCTTTGACTACAACCCAGATACCGATGGCTTTGATATCAATGGCCTGATCCTGGTTGAGCGCAAGGGCCAGAAGAAAATGGTGATCGGCAAAGGTGGCGATAAAATCAAAACCATCGGCCGTGAAGCCCGTCTCGATATGGAAGATCTGTTCGAGCGCAAGGTGTACCTGGAACTGTGGGTGAAAGTGAAGTCCGGTTGGGCGGACGACGAACGCGCACTGCGTAGCCTGGGCTATATTGACGATCTGTAAGGGCCGCTATGGAAGGGCTTCAGCGCTGTTTTGTCCTCCACTCTCGTCCTTACAGTGAGACGAGCCTGATCCTTGATGTCTTCAGCGAGGACTCAGGCCGAATTACCCTCCTGTCAAAAGGGGCGCGCCGTAAGCGCTCCAACCTCAAAGGGGCGCTACAACCGTTTACGCCCCTTTTTATGAAATGGTCGGGACGCGGCTCCATGCTCGTACTGACCTACGCCGAACCTATCAGTATCGGTTTGCCGATGCGCAGCTATATCCTGTACTCTGCGATGTACGTCAACGAGTTACTGGCTCGCGTCTTGGAAACCCATACACCATACCCGGTGCTGTTTCTGGATTACCTGAATGTGCTGCGTGAGCTGGCACAGGCGGAGAATCCAGAGCCAGCATTGCGACGCTTTGAACTGGCCTTACTCGATCATCTGGGCTATGGCATCGATTTTCTGCATTGTGCTGGCAGCAGCCTGCCGGTTGAAGATACGATGACGTATAACTACCGCGAGCAGCGGGGCTTCATTGCCTCATTAACTATCGGGCAACTGACCTTTACCGGCGAACAGCTAAAAGCGATTGCCGCCCGGCGGTTTGAAACCCCGGAACAGCTGCGCGCGGCCAAGCGTTTTACCCGCATAGCCCTGAAGCCATATCTTGGCGGCAAACCATTAAAAAGCAGGGAATTGTTTATCCCTAGAGGAAGGAGTACCGGAAAATGAACAACATCTTACTCGGCGTGAATATTGACCATATTGCGACCTTACGTAATGCCCGTGGTACCCGCTACCCGGATCCGGTGCATGCGGCGGAAGTCGCAGAGCGCGCCGGGGCTGACGGGATCACGATTCATTTGCGTGAAGATCGCCGCCATATTACCGATCGCGACGTACGCATTTTGCGTGAAACCATCCAGACCCGCATGAACCTGGAAATGGCCGTGACCGACGAGATGGTGCAGATTGCGCTGGAAACCCAGCCGGAATTTGTTTGTCTGGTACCGGAAAAACGTGAAGAGCTGACCACTGAAGGTGGTTTGGATGTGGCTGGCCAGCTGGAAAAAATCAAAGCAGCGACCGAGAAACTGACTGACGCTGGGATCAACGTGTCACTGTTCATTGATGCTGACCGTACCCAGATTGATGCGGCGGTAGCATGTGGTGCTCCTTATATCGAGCTGCATACCGGTCACTATGCCGATGCGGAAACCGAAGCTGAGCAACAGGCGGAGCTGAAGAAGATCGCTGCCGCAGCCAGTTATGCGCACGATCAGGGCATCAAAGTGAATGCCGGTCATGGCCTGACTTACCACAACGTGAAGCCGATTGCGGCGCTGCCTGAGCTGTATGAACTGAACATCGGTCACGCGATTATTGGCCGTGCGGCGTTTGATGGCCTGCAAAAAGCTGTCGCTGACATGAAAGCGCTGATGCTGGAAGCTCGCGGCTAATGGCGATTGTCGGGCTGGGAACGGACATTGCTGACATTGCGCGCATCGAGGCGGTGTATGCCCGCAGTGGTGCGCCGTTTGCCGAGCGTGTGCTGACCCCGTCTGAGTTGGCGATTCTCAGTGGCCTGAAACAGCCTGCGCGCTATCTGGCCAAGCGGTTTGCGGTGAAAGAAGCTGCCGCCAAGGCGCTGGGAACCGGGATTGCCTGCGGTGTGTCGTTTCAGGATTTTACCGTCAGTAACGACGAGCGGGGTAAGCCGGTGCTGACCCTGTCCGGTAAAGCGGCGGAACTGGCGGCACGGATGGGGGCTAACCATGTGCACCTGACTATTGCTGACGAAAAGCAATATGCCGTGGCAACCGTCATTCTGGAGTCCTGAATCACTCCCGTTTGCCAACAACGGCAATATGTCACGAGCAGCCAGCCAACAGCATGGCAACCCCAATCAAAAAGAACCCCAAACAAAAAGCGAGCCCTCGGGCTCGCTTTTTTTATATCACGGCTGACAGAGGCCGGGTTCAGTCGGCTGTCTGCCGAATGTGGCCAATGGCGACGCGCTACGGCCGGTAGCGCTTTGACGCTTTGACGACGTTGTTCATTTCATCCACCAGTTCAAACAGCTCAGGCTCGATGTCTCTGATGCTGGCTCCGGCTTTCAGCTCCGTCTCAATCCTATGGCACAGGTTCTTCAGGCGCGGAACCCCGCTGTAGGCACAGCTTCCATGCAGTTTATGAATAGGCGGCCAGAGGTCGATTTCCTTGCCGTCCAACGCCTCGTTGACCAGCATTTCCACTTCCGGCATGAAATCCAGCAGCATCTGGAGCATGTCCCGCGCCAGATCTTCTTTGCCAGCCGCTTGCTTGAGGGCCAGATCCCAGTTCCAGCTGATATTGGGGTCTGCGGTGACTGCTTGTTCGGTACTGCTTTCCGGATGGTGCGCTTCCGTCAGGCCAGTGCCGTTAGCCAGCCCGTTGTCTGGGTGGCTATCGTGCGCGCTGGTCCATTTGGCCAGCATCTGCTCCAGAATCGGCTCTTCAATTGGTTTGGTGAGGTAGTCGTCCATCCCGGCTTTAATCAGGCGTTCGCGCTCCCCGGCCATGGCATGGGCGGTGACCGCAATCACCGGTGTCGTGTGGTTAAGCTCGGTCTTGTGAATTTCCTGGCAGGCGGTCACGCCGTCCATCTCCGGCATCTGGATATCCATGAAGACCAGATCAAAATGCTTCTGGTGGGCATACTCAACGGCTTTTCTGCCGCCGGTGGCGGTGATCACTGTCTCGACCCGCTCGCTCAGCAGGGCAGAGATCAGCTTCAGGTTCGCCGGGTTATCATCCACCGCCATGACCGTGATCGGCAGAATGCGCGGGGCCGCCTGTGGAATCGGCAGACCTTCCGGCTCGCCCAGCATATCCGGCTCGGTCACCAGGGTTTCGTACAGCTTGCGGTGGCCCAGCGGTTTCGGCAGGCAGGCGGTCACCCCGGCATTGAGCAGCCGCTCGGACAGAGCCAGCTCGGTAGTTGGCAGGGTGACAATCACTTTGTCACTGATTTGCTCTGCCTTGAATACCATGTCCAGCACACTGGCCAGCGGTGGCTGTTCGCCCGGCGACAGGTTCAGCAGGGCAAAATCGTGGTGCTCAGCCTCGTCCGGCATGGTCGAACGATAAGTCACATGGATGCCGGCACGGATCAGACGTTGCTGAATCACCGAGGCCGCCTGCATGTTAGGCTCTATCAGCAGCAGCTTGCGGTTCATCAGTGAGCTGGTGTCGATAGGCTGCGAGACCGGCAGATCGGTCTTGGTCAGACGCAGGCTGAACCAGAACGTGGAGCCCTGGTGCAGGCGGCTGGTCAGGCTGATCTCGCCGCCCATCTGGGTGACCAGTTTCTGGGTGATTACCAGCCCCAGACCGGTTCCGCCGTAACGACGGGAAATGCTGGCATCGGCCTGGCTGAATGCCTGGAACAGCTGGGCCTGCTGGCGTTCGGAAATCCCGATCCCGGTATCCCGGACCATAAACTGCAGATCGATGTTTTCTTCACGGTCAGCTTTCACTTCTACCGCGACATCAATGTTGCCGCGTTCGGTGAATTTCACTGCGTTACCGATCAGGTTGGTCAGAACCTGCTGAATACGCAGCGGATCGCCAATCAGGCCGGTCGGAATCCGGTTATCGACTTTCAGAGTTAGCTCCAGACCTTTCTCATGAGCACTTGGAGCCAGCAGTTTCATGACTTCATCAAGTGCATCGGTGAAGTCGAACGGAATGTTTTCTAGCAGCAGCTTACCTGCCTCAAGTTTCGAGAAGTCGAGGATGTCATTGATGATGGTCAGTAGATTGTTAGCTGATTTTTCAATGGTTTGCAGGTAGTCCTGCTGGCTGGTGCTGAGCCGGGTCTTGAGCATCTGACGGGTGAAGCCGATGACCCCGTTCAGCGGGGTACGTAGCTCGTGGGACATGTTAGCAAGGAATTCCGATTTAACCCGGGCGGCCTCCTGGGCACGTTTCTTGGCAATATCTAGTTCGACGTTCTGGATTTCCAGCTGCTCCAGGGTTTCCCGTAAATCCGAGGTCGCCTGGTCAATACTCTGCTGCATTTCAATGTGGTATTCCGACAGCGATATGGCCATCGCATTGATCCCGTTTTTCAGGGTGTCGAGTTCGCCCAGTAACTGGCCTTCAATCCGGACATCAAGGTGACCGCGGCGGATCCGGTCGACCACGCTCACCATGTGGGAGATAGGCCGGGTCACGTCTTTCATCAGGCGGTAGGCAAACAGCGACGAGAGAGTCAGGCCGAACAGCAGCACCATCAGCGCGGTGAAAATTTCCTGGTATTGCTGCAGACGCAGGGCGCTGAGATCCAGCTCCAGCGCGATATAGCCCAGCGTTTCTGCCTGATAGCCCGGCAAGGAGGAGTTGTTAAACTGGCCCTCGCGCAGGATCGGTGCCCGCAGAATCAGGTTGTTCTCATTGAGCTGGGTTTCAAGCAGCATCGGGAACGGCTGGTCGTCCGGGTACATCAAGGCTTCGAAATTGCGGTGAAAGTTTGAGGTGACAAACAGCTCGTTATTGTTGGTGAAGACCGCAATGCTGCGCACAATCTGGGAATGCTTGCGGTGGGCGTAGCTGATCAGGCGACGAACTGCCTCCCGGTTGTGATCGGCCATGCCGTATTCCGTGGAGATCGCCAGGGGTTCGATGATGCTGGCACCGGTTGAGATCAGCTGATGCTCCAGATCGCGATAGCGGCTCATGGTAAAAAAGGCACTCAAAAGCAGGCCAATAATCAGCGTCGGTGCTAATGTCAGGGTGAATACCCTGGCACGAAGTCCATATTTGGTCATGGTTCTCTTAATTACAAGAATGCGATTCTGTGGGAGAATTGTCGCCCAACTATGGTCGTTAGCTTAATGAAACCAAGGCTGTTCGACAATCAACGAATTCCAAACTGTCGGAAATATCACTCAGTTTGGCGAATCTGATCCGTGAGTCCGAAACAATGGCACGCTTTTTCAAGCCTCAGAAACGAAAATTAACTGATACCAAACACAAAGAAATCACTATCAGCCGTCTGGATCACCTGGGGGCGGGTATCGGCCACCTCGATCGCAAGCCGGTGTTTGTTCCCGAAGCCCTGCCGGGAGAAAAGGTGGTTATTCAGTTAACCGAGGACAAAAAACAGTTTGCCCGCGGCAAAGTGATGCGTCGGCTGAATGACAGTGCGTCTCGGGTGAAACCGGCCTGTCCGCTGTATGCGCAGTGCGGTGGCTGTAATCTGCAGCACCTGTCCCATGAGGGGCAAATCGCGGCCAAACAGCAGGCGCTGGGTGAACTGATGGGCAAATTTGCTAAGGCGGGTAGCATTGAACAGGTTGCGCCGATTGTCAGCCAGCCGTGGCACTACCGCCGTTGTGCCCGGTTTAGCGTGATGCCGGCGGGTAACGGCCTGCAAATCGGGTTCCGTAAAAAACAGAGCAAAGACATTGTCGATGTGGCGCATTGTCCGGTTCTGGCTGAATCTCTCAACGCGCTGTTACCGGCGCTGCGCGAACTGCTGACGTCGCTTAAAGGGCGCAGGCATCTTGGCCATGTGGAACTGGTGGAGGCCGACAACGGCCGGGTTGTGTTGATTCGTCACCTGCAGCCATTTTCTGACACAGACATGACGGCACTCCGTCAGTTTGCTGACCAGCACCAGCTAATGTTATACCTGGCACCAACGTCCGATGCTGTAGATAGCATTTCTGGCCCGGTTCCGTATTATGAACTGGACGGCCAGCAGCTCTTTTTCTCACCGAAAGACTTTATTCAGGTAAACCGGGATGTGAACCAGCAGATGGTGGCACAGGCGATTGACTGGCTGGATCTTCAGCCGGGTGACCGGGTGCTTGACCTGTTTTGCGGGCTGGGGAACTTCAGTCTGCCGCTGGCCAAGCGGGCCCGGGCGGTCGTCGGGGTTGAAGGTGTCGATGAAATGGTGGAAAGGGCAGGGGAGAACGCGGCGCGTAATCAGTGCGACAATGCTGCATTCTACCAGGCCAATCTGGAAGATGACGTGACTACAAAGAGTTGGGCGCAAGAACAATTCAATAAAATTCTGCTCGACCCTGCGCGTGCCGGTGCAGCCGGTGTGATGCAGCATGTCGTTAATCTGCACCCGGAAAAGGTGGTGTACGTTTCTTGTAATCCGGCGACGTTGGCCCGAGACAGTCAGGTCTTGCTGGAGCAAGGTTATCAGTTGGAAAAACTCGGTATGATGGACATGTTTCCGCATACCGGGCATTTAGAATCAATGGCGCTGTTTACCAAGCGGTAGCCGCCATTCACGTAAAACACAGGATAGAAAAATGGTCGCAGTTCGCGGTGCGCACTTAAAGGAAAATGATACATTTGAGCTTTCATCTTGGGTCGAAAGCCTCAAGCAGGACGCCGGTGTGGCGGAGCGGATCAAGCAGACTTATCAGCGTTGTACCGATCTGACCGCTAACATCGAGTCAGCGCCACTGCTGTTATGGCGTGGCCGTGAGATGGTGGAGATCCTGGTGACCCTCAGCATGGACAAGGATACCCTGACAGCGGCATTGCTCTTCCCGCTGGTGGAGGCGCGTGTCTATCCTCTGGACAAGTTGAAGGAAGATTACAGCAGCACGATTTTACAGATGGTGACCGGGGTCCGTCAGATGGCGGCGATCGGTCAGCTCAACGCGACTAAGGATGGCGCGGAGCAGTCGGTACAGGTTGATAATATCCGCCGGATGCTGCTGTCGATGGTGGATGACTTCCGTTGCGTGGTCATCAAGCTGGCTGAGCGAATCTGCCACTTGCGCGAAGTGAAAGATGAGCCGGAAGAGGTTCGCCGTGCTGCGGCGAAAGAGTGCGCCAATATTTACGCCCCGCTGGCTAACCGGCTGGGTATCGGTCAGCTCAAGTGGGAGATCGAAGATTACGCCTTCCGCTACCAGCACCCGAATACTTACAAGCAAATCGCCAAGCAGCTGTCGGAGCGCCGCATTGACCGCGAGCACTATATTGAGCATTTCGTGACGGATCTGCGTGAGTCGATGAAGGCGTCGCACATCAAGGCTGAAGTGCAGGGGCGCCCAAAGCACATCTACAGCATTTGGCGGAAGATGCAAAAGAAAAACCTGGCCTTTGATGAGCTGTTTGACGTCCGTGCGGTGCGGATTGTCGCGGATGAAATCCAGGATTGTTACGCCGCGCTGGGTATTGTGCATACCAAATACCGTCATCTGCCGAAAGAGTTTGATGACTATGTCGCCAACCCGAAGCCGAACGGTTACCAGTCTATCCATACCGTGGTGATCGGCCCGGAAGGCAAAACCATTGAAATCCAGATCCGTACCAAGCAGATGCACGAAGAGTCGGAGCTGGGGGTTGCGGCGCACTGGAAGTACAAAGAGAGCGGCTCTTCATCCGGCGGTGCGCGTTCTGCCTATGATGAGAAAATCAACTGGTTGCGTAAACTGCTGGCGTGGCAGGAAGAAATGTCCGATTCCGGCGAAATGCTGGAAGAGCTGCGCAGCCAGGTTTTTGATGACCGCGTTTACGCCTTCACCCCGAAAGGGGATGTGGTGGATCTGCCGCTGAACGCTACCCCGCTGGATTTCGCATACCATATTCACTCGGAAGTGGGCCATCGCTGTATCGGGGCCAAGGTGGAAGGGCGTATCGTACCGTTCACCTACCACCTGCAGATGGGCGATCAGGTCGAAATCATTACTCAGAAAGAGCCGAACCCCTCGCGGGACTGGCTGAACCCGAACCTGGGCTTTGTTAATTCCAGTCGGGCGCGGGCCAAGGTACATGCCTGGTTCCGTAAGCAGGATCGCGATAAGAACATTGCCGCCGGACGGGAAATTCTGGAAACCGAGCTGGTGAAAATCGGCGCGACCCTGAAAGATGCCGAAGCCTATGCCCTGAAGCGCTTCAACGTGAATTCGCCGGACGAACTGTATGCCGGGGTCGGCAGTGGTGATCTGCGTATTAATCAGGTGATCAACCACATCAATGCGCTGGTCAACAAGCCGACGGCTGAAGAAGAAGATCAGCAGTTGCTGGAGAAGCTGGTGGAAGCCGGCAACAAAACCAGCAAGAAACCGCGCCGTGATGCGGTGGTGGTGGAGGGGGTGGATAACCTGATGACCCACCTTGCCCGCTGCTGTCAGCCGATTCCGGGCGATGACATCCAGGGCTTTGTGACTCAGGGACGTGGCATTTCGGTGCACCGCAGCGACTGTGAACAGCTGGAAGAGCTGCGCCATGTGGCGCCAGAGCGTATCATTGATGCGGTCTGGGGTGGCGGTTTTGTCGGCAGTTATAACATTACCGTCCGGGTTGTGGCTTCTGAGCGCAGCGGTTTGCTGAAAGAGCTGACCAACACCTTCTCTAACGAAAAGGTCAAGGTGGCCGGCATGAAGAGTCGGGTCGACTTCAAGAAACAGCTGTCGATCCTCGACTTTGATTTGGAACTGACCAATATCGATGTCCTGGGCCGGGTGCTTAAACGCATCGAACAGGTGAAGGATGTGGCTGAAGCCAGACGTCTGCACTAACACTCAGCAATCAAAAGCGGGAAGCCACGGCGGCCCGCTTTTGTTTTTAACCGTTCCACTGAACCATTCAACCGAGACTCCAGCTACCATGAGTAACGCGAAACCTGCTCCGATCGAGCAACTGATTGACATTATGGCCACCTTGCGCGACCCGCAGCAGGGATGCCCGTGGGATCTGAAACAGACTTTTGCCACCATCGTGCCGCACACACTGGAAGAAGCGTACGAAGTGGCGGACGCCATTGCCCAGCGAAACTGGGATGACGTGCGAGAGGAGCTGGGCGATTTGCTGTTTCAGGTGGTGTTTTACAGCCAGTTGGGCAAAGAGCAGGGGCTGTTTGATTTTGACCAGGTTGTGGCCGGCATTAACGATAAACTGATCCGCCGTCACCCTCATGTGTTCAGCCAAACCGAGTTTGCCGATGAGTCGGCCATTCATGCTAACTGGGAAGCGGAAAAAGCCAAAGAGCGTGCTGCCAAAGGTGAGGATCACAGTGTGCTGGCAAATATTCCCCTGGCGCTGCCAGCGCTGAGCCGGGCAGAGAAAATCCAGAAGCGCTGTGCCAGTCATGGCTTTGACTGGGAGACACTCGGGCCGGTGGTCGACAAAGTGCGTGAAGAGATTGAAGAAGTGATGGAAGAAGCCGTTCAGGCCACGCGGGATCAGGATCGCATTGAAGAAGAAATGGGGGATCTGTTGTTCGCGGTGGCCAATTTAAGTCGCCACCTTAAGGTCAAACCGGAGCAGGCGCTGGCCCGGGCTAACCAGAAATTCGAGCGCCGGTTTCGCCAAGTTGAACAAACTGTGCTAGAACAAGGAAAGCAACTTGACGACTGCAGCCTGGAGCAGCTGGATCGCATCTGGGATGAGGTAAAAGTGCGGGAGAAAAAGGGCACACGGTAAGTGCAAACAGGGCTTGCCATACGGGGAATCAGGGCGTTATCTGATCAACATTGTTATTATTAACGCCCCTGACAGGCAGAATTGATTTGAAACAAAAAAAAACCAATCCTGCTGTGATAGTTTTCACGTTGTGGCGATAAAGTGTGTCTGGTATACTAATTTCCCGTCCAGATACTTTTTATATCCTCTATACCAATCTTCCAGGTAAAACATGACAACGAATTACATTTTTGTTACGGGCGGGGTCGTATCCTCACTAGGTAAAGGTATTGCTGCAGCCTCTCTTGCGGCTATTCTAGAAGCTCGTGGTCTGAAAGTGACCATGATGAAGCTTGACCCTTACATCAATGTTGACCCAGGCACAATGAGCCCAACTCAACACGGTGAAGTATTCGTAACGGAAGACGGTGCAGAGACTGACCTAGACTTGGGTCACTACGAGCGTTTCATTCGTACCAAGATGACGAAACGCAACAACTTTACAGCAGGTCGCGTGTATGCCGACGTACTGCGTAAAGAGCGTCGTGGTGACTACCTGGGCGCCACTATTCAGGTTATCCCTCACATTACCAATGCCATCAAAGAGCGCGTGATCGCAGGTGCGGAAGGCCACGACATCGCAATCGTTGAAGTTGGCGGTACTGTTGGTGATATCGAATCACTGCCGTTCATGGAAGCAATCCGCCAGTTGGCGGTTGAACTGGGCCGTGAGCGCGCCATGTTCACTCACCTGACACTGGTGCCATACCTGGCAGCAGCAGGCGAAGTGAAAACGAAACCAACTCAGCATTCTGTAAAAGAACTGCTGTCTATCGGTATTCAGCCAGATGTGCTGATTTGCCGTTCTGACCGTATGATCCCAGCCAACGAACGTGCCAAGATTGCGCTGTTCTGTAACGTGCCGGAGAAAGCGGTTATCTCAATGAAAGACGTAGATTCAATCTACAAGATCCCACAACTGATTAAAGCTCAGGGTCTGGATGATCTGGTATGTCAGCGTTTTGGCATTACAGCACCAGAAGCCGATCTGTCTGAGTGGGAACAGGTTATCTACGAAGAAGCCAATCCGACCGCTGAAGTGACCATCGGTATGGTGGGCAAGTACATCGAACTGCCAGACGCGTACAAGTCAGTGAACGAAGCGTTGAAGCACGCCGGCCTGAAAAACCGTCTGTCAGTGAAAATCAAATACATTGATTCTCAAGACGTAGAATCAAAAGGTACTGAAGTACTGGAAGGCCTGGATGCAATCCTGGTTCCGGGTGGCTTCGGTAACCGTGGTATCGAAGGCAAGATCATGACTGCTAAGTATGCTCGCGAGAACAAGATCCCTTACCTGGGTATCTGTCTGGGCATGCAGGTTGCTCTGATCGAGTTCGCTCGTAACGTCGCTGGTCTGGAAGGCGCGCACTCAACTGAGTTCAACCCTGAATCAGCGAACCCTGTTGTTGGCCTGATCACTGAGTGGGTTGATAACGAAGGTAAAGTTGAAGAGCGTACAGAGAAGTCTGATCTGGGCGGTACAATGCGTCTGGGCTCACAGCTGTGTCACCTGATTGATGGCACGAAAGCGCGCGAGCTGTACGGTAACGCGACGATTCACGAGCGTCACCGTCACCGTTATGAAGTGAACAATCACTACATCCCGCAGTTGGAAAAAGCGGGTCTGAAAATTTCTGGCCTGTCGGCGGACAAGAAGCTGGTGGAAATTATCGAGAACCCTAACCATCCTTGGTTTGTGGCTGCTCAGTTCCACCCTGAGTTCACTTCAACCCCTCGCGACGGTCACCCGCTGTTTGCCGGCTTCGTAAAAGCCGCTGGCGAAAACCAGCGCGGTGAGCTAAACAAGTAAGGATTACGGATAGCTGTAGCGGTAAGAGCTACAGCTATTTTTTTAGCTTTTAAATTGAAGATAAAGCAAGAGGAAACACAATGTCTAAGATCGTTAAAGTTCTAGGTCGTGAAATTATCGATTCACGTGGTAACCCTACTGTTGAAGCGGAAGTTCACCTGGAAGGCGGTTTCGTAGGTATGGCGGCTGCACCATCTGGTGCATCAACTGGTTCTCGTGAAGCTCTTGAGCTGCGCGACGGTGATAAGTCTCGTTTCCTGGGTAAAGGTGTACTGAAAGCTGTTGAAGCAGTTAACGGCCCAATCGCTGAAGCCCTGATTGGTAAAGACGCGAAAGCACAAGCTGACATCGATCAGATCATGATCGACCTTGACGGTACTGAAAACAAATCTAACTTCGGTGCGAACGCAATTCTGGCTGTTTCTCTGGCGAACGCTAAAGCAGCAGCTGCTGCTAAAGGCATGCCTCTGTACGAGCACATCGCTGAGCTAAACGGTACTGCTGGTCAGTTCTCTATGCCTCTACCAATGATGAACATCATCAACGGTGGTGAGCACGCAGACAACAACGTAGACATCCAAGAGTTCATGATCCAACCAGTTGGCGCGAAAACTCTTAAAGAAGCTCTACGTATCGGTGCTGAAGTATTCCACAACCTGGCTAAAGTTCTTAAGTCTAAAGGCTACAACACAGCTGTTGGGGACGAAGGTGGTTTCGCTCCTAACCTTAAATCTAACGCTGAAGCTCTAGAAGTTATCGCAGAAGCTGTTGCAGCTGCTGGTTACGAGCTAGGCAAAGACGTTACTCTAGCTATGGACTGTGCGGCTTCTGAGTTCTTCGACAAAGAAGCTGGCATCTACAACATGAAAGGTGAAGGAAAAACTTTCACTTCTGAAGAGTTCAACCACTACCTAGCTGGCCTAGTTGCGCAATTCCCAATCGTATCTATCGAAGACGGTCTAGACGAGTCTGACTGGGATGGTTTTGCACACCAAACTCAACTTCTAGGCGACAAGATCCAACTAGTTGGTGACGATCTATTCGTTACAAACACTAAGATCCTAGCTGAAGGTATTGAGAAAGGCATCGCTAACTCTATCCTGATCAAGTTTAACCAGATCGGTTCTCTGACTGAAACTCTGGCTGCAATCAAGATGGCGAAAGACGCTGGCTACACAGCGGTTATCTCTCACCGTTCAGGCGAAACTGAAGATGCAACTATCGCTGACCTGGCGGTAGGTACTGCAGCGGGCCAAATCAAAACCGGTTCTATGAGCCGTTCTGACCGTGTTGCTAAGTACAACCAGCTGATCCGTATCGAAGAAGCACTGGGCGAACGTGCTCCTTTCAACGGTCTGAAAGAAGTGAAAGGCCAGGCGTAATCGTCTGTCTCTGACACCCGGGCATCTTGCCTGAGATGGAAACCGCCTCACTGAGGCGGTTTTTTTATGGGCGAATAAGAGCCAGGCGCTAGAGTCAAAGTGCGCTTTGTGGGATTATTACAGGCTGACTGCCTGTCTGATGAATCGTATGAAGCAACCGCATTTCAGGCTGTTAGCTGAGAGGGGTTGCTTCATATTCTGATTTAACAATCGTTGCCGGAGAGAGGAATGCGTCTGTTTACCTTGCTGCTGCTGATGGTTCTCGGCTGGTTACAGTATGATTTCTGGTTGGGTAAGAACGGGATGATGGACTACCTGGCGGTACGGGATAACGTTGTACTGCAAAAACAGGCGAATGCTGAGCTGCAACAGCGTAATCAGCAGATGTATGTCGAAATCCATGATTTGAACCGTGGTCAGGAAGCCATTGAAGAACGTGCCCGTAACGAGCTGGGCATGCTTCGACCGGGAGAAACCTTCTTCCGAATCGTGAGCCCGTAATCGGTGCCGCCGTTCTGGCAGTGCCTGCGTCAGTGAAAGATACCCATGAAAGAAAGTTTGATTGCAGTCGTACCGGCTGCCGGGGTCGGGAGCCGGATGGCCGCTGACCGTCCGAAACAATACCTGCAGATTGCCGGTAAGACGATCCTGGAACACACGGTTGACCGCCTGCTGCAACATCCGCAAATCACTCGCGTGGTGATTGCAATCAGCAAAGATGACCCTTATTTCCCAACGTTGCCGCTGGCAACGGACCCGCGTATTGAACGTGTGAACGGTGGGGCTGAGCGGGCCGATTCGGTGTTTGCCGGATTAGCCGTCGTGGCAGATCCAGCGGCATGGGTACTGGTGCATGATGCTGCTCGCCCGTGTTTGCATCCGGAGGATCTGCAGCGCCTGATTGATGAAGCTCAGGCCAGCCCGTACGGGGCGATTCTGGCCGCGCCGGTACGCGATACCATGAAACGGGGCAATGGCGATGGCGCGATCTCGTCAACGGTCGACAGGGCTGATCTGTGGCATGCCCTGACGCCACAAATGTTTCGGGCCGGTGTCCTGAAGCAGGCGCTGGAACAGGCTTTAGCGGCTGGTGCCGTCGTGACGGATGAAGCGTCGGCGTTAGAATATTGCGGTCAGATGCCCATCCTGGTGAAAGGGCGCGCCGATAACCTGAAGGTCACTCAACCTGAGGATCTGGCACTGGCGGAATTTTATTTAGCAAAACTACTGGGGGATCCAGCATGATGCGAATCGGACATGGCTTTGATGTACACAAGTTTGGTGGCGAAGGGCCGGTTATCATTGGCGGGGTGGCGGTGCCTTACGAGCAGGGTTTGATTGCTCACTCTGACGGTGATGTCGCCTTGCACGCTGTGTGTGATGCGCTGCTGGGCGCAATCGGGGCCGGAGATATTGGTCGCCATTTCCCGGATACAGATGCCGAGTGGAAAGGGGCGGACAGCCGTTTTCTGCTGCGTGATGTATACAGTAAAGTGAAGGCCAAGGGCTATCGCCTTGGCAACCTGGACGTCACTATTATCGCCCAGGCACCCAAAATGGCACCGCATATTGACGCGATGTGCCAGGCAATCGCTGACGATCTGGAAACGGATATCAGCAACATCAATGTGAAAGCGACCACTTCTGAGCGACTGGGTTTTACCGGGCGCAAAGAGGGCATTGCCTGTGAAGCAGTGGTTCTGATCATTCAACAATAATGACTGTAATGAGGGGGTCGCTGATTGGGTGGCCGGCGCCTCATTGCAACGCGATGGTATTACTATGTCTGGTATTATGGACAACTTCAGCTGGCTTTACGGTAAACCCAGCTGTCAGGGTCGGATCAAAGTTGAACCTGAAGACTTTATCGTAAACGAAAATCTTGGCTTTGATTTCGCTGGTCACGGCGAGCACTTCATGGTGAAAATCCGTAAAACCGGTGAGAACACCAAATATGTTGTGAACGAACTGGCAAAAGCGTGCGGCGTGAAGTCGCGCGATGTCAGCTGGGCGGGCCTGAAAGATCGCCATGCCGTAACGGAGCAATGGCTGAGTGTTCACCTGCCGGGCAAGCCGGATCCGGATCTGACTCAGTTTGTGGCTGAGCACCCGGGAGTCGAAGTGCTGGAAACGGCCCGCCATGATAAGAAACTGCGTCCAGGCGATCTGAGCGGCAACTGGTTCCAGTTACGCCTGCGCGATTTGGATCAGCCAGAGGCGGTGCTGGAGCGACTGACGCACATTGCTGCTCACGGGGTTCCCAACTATTTTGGCGAGCAGCGCTTTGGTCATAGCGGCAATAACGTGGTTAAAGCCCGTGCCTGGGGTAACGATGAGTTCCGGGTACGCGATAAAAGTAAGCGCAGTTTCTACCTGTCTGCAGCACGCTCCTGGCTGTTCAACATGATTCTGTCGGCGCGTATTGAACAGAAACTGGTACATACTGTTATGGCAGGCGACTGGCTACAGCCGGGCTCTGATGCCGGGCTGGAAAGCGGTATGACGGGTCACTTAGTGGAAGATGTGGCCGCTGCGCAGCAGGCTGTTGATGACAGCAGTTGGCTGCTGACCGCCCCAATGATGGGAGATAATGCCCTGCCGACAACAGGCGAGGCTGAAGCGTTTGAAATGGCGCTGGTCGAACAGGAACCACTGCTGCTGAAACTGATTCGGGATAACCGGATGCGCCATGAGCGTCGCCCATTGTTGCTGAAGCCAACGGATATGGCTTGGGCGCAGGAAGGCGATCAGGTGACAGTCTCATTCTCTCTGCCTGCCGGCTGCTTTGCCACGGCGGTTGTCCGGGAATTGATGCTGGAGCCGGAGCTGGAGGACAAGGAAAATAACAATGAGAATTCTGATCAGTAACGATGACGGGATTTTTGCCAGGGGAATTAATACCCTGGCATCAGTGCTGAGTGAGCTGGGGGAAGTGACAGTTGTGGCCCCGGATCGCAATCGCTCGGGGGCGTCTAATTCGCTAACCCTGGATTACCCGTTGCGTATTCGCGAAGAGGGTGAGCGTCGGGTGTCTGTGGAAGGCACCCCGACCGACTGTGTGCACTTTGCCCTCAATGAGTGGTTGGCATACCGGCCTGACGTTGTCGTGGCCGGAGTCAATCACGGTGCCAATCTGGGGGATGACGTCCTCTATTCCGGTACCGTTGCGGCGGCAACCGAGGGGCATTTCCTCGGGGTGCCGGCGATTGCGGTTTCACTTGTCGGTGATACACATTTTGAAACGGCAGCGCAGGTGGTCAAACAGATATTGCAGAACATGCAGACGCGCCCGCTGCCGACCAATAAAATTCTTAACGTCAATGTTCCTGACGTACCGATGAATGAACTGGGTGATTGGCAAGTGACTCGCCTGGGGGCTCGCCACCGAGCGGAAAACATGGTTAAAGGTGTGGATCCTCGCGGCAAGCCGCTGTATTGGCTGGGCCCGCCGGGAGCCTGCCAGGATGCCGGGCCGGGTACCGACTTCTACGCGATCGAACAACGGTGTGTATCGATTACTCCATTACAGGTAGACCTGACGGCGCATGATTCGCTCGGGGCCATCCGGGAGTGGATTCATCAGGAGAAAAATTGAGGATGCGCTATGTGGAAAAGCGGAGTTCGCTGCTGAATTATTTGCGCCAGCAGGGAATCCGTAATGACAATGTGCTGCGTGCAATGGCAGCCGTTCCCCGAGAGCGGTTCATTGACGAAGCACTGTCACACAAAGCCTATGAAAATAATGCCTTGCCGATTGGCAGCGGGCAGACGATCTCACAGCCCTACATTGTGGCCAAAATGACGGAACTGCTGGCGCTGACCCCGCATAGCCGGGTGCTGGAAATCGGCACCGGTTCGGGTTATCAGACCGCCGTTCTGGCCCACATGGTGGATCAGGTGTTTTCCGTCGAGCGCATCAAGGCACTGCAATGGCAGGCCAAACGTCGACTCAAACAGCTGGAGCTGCATAATGTCGCCACCAAACACGGTGACGGCTGGCAGGGCTGGGCCAGTAAAGGGCCGTTTGATGCTATTATCGTCACCGCTGCGGCCTCGGATGTTCCAGCTGCGTTACTGGCGCAACTGGCGGAAGGCGGGCGGCTGGTGATCCCGGTTGGGGTACACAGTCAGGTGCTCAAAGTCATCACCCGTGAGGGTGAACATTTTTCATATCAGGATGTCGAACCAGTCCGGTTTGTGCCGTTGGTGGCGGGAGAGTTACGGTAGAAAATTATGGGGATGGAGAATAACCAAGCGAAATGGTGGCAATGGGTGACGGTGGTCGCCAGCTTGTCGCTGTCAGCATGCAGCAGCCATCCTCCGGCTCCCGTAACCAGTCTTGGTAAGGATTACAGTAGCATTGAGCGGGGCAGCTATCGGGGCAGTTATTACGAAGTCAGGAAGGGAGATACCCTTTACTTTATTTCGTATATTACCGGCCGTAATGTTGATGAAATTGTCAGCGCGAACAAGCTGAAGGCACCTTACACCATTTTTCCGGGGCAAAAGCTGACTTTGTGGAAGCCTAAATATGATGCTCCGCAATATGGCAAAGGTGCACCGAATGTGATCGCCGCGGGTTCCACAGGCTCACAACGCACATCCGGTACCACTTCTGTAACATCTTCGAAACAAGCTGCTGCAGGCCAAACGACAAACAAAACGGCTGCCCAGAATCAGCCGACAGCGAAACCTACCACAAATACGCCGTCTCAGTCCCAGAAGACAGCGTCTACGCCTAAAGTTGAACAAAAAAACAGCGATAAAAACGTTGATCCGTCTCGCACAAAAGGGTACTCTCAAGACACTAAAAGTAACAAAGTTGTTACAACTCAGCCGAGTTCCAGTAACAACAAAGTTGCCGAGTGGGCATGGCCGGCGAAAGGTCGCATCATTGCCAAGTTCTCAAATACTGAAAACGGGAACAAGGGCATAGATATTGCTGGAAACAAAGGCCAGCCTGTGACTGCGTCAGCCAGCGGTGTTGTGGTGTACGCTGGTAACGCATTGCGAGGGTATGGCAACTTGGTCATTATCAAGCACAGCGAAGATTACCTCAGCGCCTATGCCCACAATGACCATTTATACGTCAAGGAGCAGCAGAAGGTTGTGCTGGGTCAGAAGATAGCTGCCATGGGTAGTTCTGGTTCCAGTAACGTGAAGTTGCATTTTGAGATTCGTTACAAAGGTAAATCCGTCGATCCGATGCGCTATTTACCGCGATAGTCAACATGGCATAGTCAGGTTGGTAATGTTTTTTTGCTAACTCGCCATCTGGGAGGCGCTATGAGCAGAAGCAATACGGCTACAGATATCGAAGACTTTGATTTTGAAGAAGATATGGAGATTGACTCCGAAGATATCGACGTCAAGGCCGAAGAGGTAGAAGTTGGCGATGAGGAGATGGATATCTCCCACTACGGAACATCGCAAAAGGCACTGGATGCGACGCAACTCTATCTGGGCGAGATTGGTTTTTCCCCACTGCTGACCGCTGAGGAAGAAGTGCTGTACGCACGGCGTGCCCTTCGCGGAGATGAAGTGGCTCGCAAACGGATGATCGAAAGTAACCTGCGACTGGTGGTGAAGATCTCCCGCCGTTACAGCAATCGTGGTCTGGCGCTGCTGGATCTGGTTGAAGAAGGTAACCTCGGCTTGATCCGTGCGGTTGAGAAATTCGATCCAGAACGTGGATTTCGCTTCTCGACCTATGCGACTTGGTGGATCCGCCAGACCATCGAACGTGCAATCATGAACCAGACCCGTACTATTCGCTTGCCGATCCATGTGGTCAAAGAGCTGAATGTGTACCTGCGTACCGCCCGTGAACTGGCACAGAAGCTGGATCATGAACCGACGGCGGAAGACATCGCCCTGAAACTGGATAAATCCGTCGATGACGTCAACCGGATGTTGCGCCTCAATGAGCGTGTCGGCTCTGTCGATAATCCGATTGGCGGGGATTCTGAAAAAGCCCTGCTGGATATTATCCCGGATGAGAAAGGTGGTGGTCCGGAAACATCTACCCAAGATGACGATATCAAAACCTCGATCGTACACTGGCTGCAAGAGCTGAATCCGAAACAGCGTGAAGTGCTGGCTCGACGTTTTGGCCTGCTGGGGTATGAAGCCTCGACCCTGGAAGATGTCGGTCGTGAAATCGGTCTGACCCGTGAACGAGTCCGCCAGATTCAGGTAGAAGGTCTGCGTCGCCTGCGCGATATGCTGACCCATCAGGGTCTGAATATCGAATCTCTGTTTAACCATGGCCAGCTTTAAGTCAGCTTTAAGTTTTTGTTGAACAACCTTTTGGGACAGTATTGTCCAAGCTGAACAGCAATGGGTTAAGTAGAAGAAATCAGACAGAAACAACCAGAACGTTTTGATACGACATTGATGAAAAAAGGGAGATGCCTGGCATGTCCCTTTTTTGCGTCTGAAACCAATCTCCGTAGCTTACAGCAAGGCCTTCAGGCGATACAGCTCATCCAGTGCCTGACGCGGTGTCAATTCATCCGGGTTCAGGTTGGCCAGTGCTTCTTCGACTTCGCTTGGCTCAGGGATCAGGCTCAGTTGCTGTTCGGCACGCGGTGCATTGCTGGCCGGTGCCAGAGCCTGCTGATGGCCGCTGGCTTCCAACTGCTGCAGCTTGATTTTAGCCCGCTTAATGACCGACTTCGGTACCCCGGCCAGACTGGCGACTGCCAGACCGTAGGACTTGCTCGCGGCGCCTTCCTGCACGGCGTGCATGAAGGCGATATCGTCGCCGTGTTCAACCGCATCAAGGTGAACGTTCGCCAAGCCGTCAATCAGCGATGGCAGTTCGGTCAGCTCAAAGTAGTGGGTCGCGAACAGGGTCATGGCCGCAATTTTGTCTGCCAGCCACTCGGCGCTGGCCCAGGCCAGTGACAACCCGTCGTAGGTGCTGGTACCCCGGCCAATTTCATCCATCAGGACCAGACTGTTCTGGGTAGCATTATGGAGAATATTAGCGGTCTCAGTCATTTCCACCATGAAGGTCGAGCGACCGGATGCCAGATCGTCCGACGCGCCGATACGGGTGAAAATGCGATCCAGCGGGCCGATTTTCACGGCTTCTGCCGGTACAAAAGAGCCCACATGTGCCAACAGGGCGATCAATGCCGTTTGCCGCATATAGGTGGATTTACCGCCCATGTTCGGACCAGTAATGATCAGCATGCGACGATCGCGGTGCAGGGAGATTGGGTTGGCAATAAACGGCTCGTCCAGGACCTGCTCAACCACGGGGTGGCGGCCGGCAGTGATTTCAATGCCTGTGGTGTCCGTCAGCTCAGGACGGCAGTAGTTAAGGGTGTCAGCCCGCTCAGCCAGGTTGGTCAGGACATCCAGCTCCGACAGGGCGCTGGCGGTATTTTGCAACTGCTCCAGGTGCGGCAGCAGCTGATCGAACAGCCCTTCCCACAGCTGTTTTTCCAGAGCCAGTGCCTTGGACTTGGAGTTCAGAACCTTGTCTTCGTGCTCTTTTAGTTCAGGAATGATGTAGCGTTCGGCATTCTTCAGGGTCTGGCGGCGTACATAATGGCTTGGCACCAGGTGGCTCTGACCGCGGCTGACCTGAATATAAAAACCGTGTACCTGGTTGAAGCCCACTTTCAGGCTGTCAATGTCATGGCGTTCGCGCTCACTGGCTTCCAGCTCTTCGAGGAACTTGGTTGCCCCGTCTGCGAGATCACGCCATTCGTCCAGCTCGGTATTGTACCCCGGTGCCAACACGCCGCCGTCACGGATCACGACCGGCGGATTTTCAATAATGGCACGTTCCAGCAGTTCACACAGCTCATCCATCGGGGCTGCCAGGGTGGCCAGTTCACTGATGCGTGACTGGTTCAGTTCGGCCAGCAGTTCGGCCAGCTCCGGCAGGTGCTGCAGAGCCGTACGCATTCGCGCCAGATCGCGAGGACGGGCAGAGCGCAGGGCAAGACGAGCTAGAATCCGCTCCAGATCGCCCATATGGCGCAATACACCCGCAATATCCAGGAACATGCCGGTATCTTTCAGTGTCCCAATGGCATCCAGGCGGCCATTGAGTTGCTGGCGATCACGAATCGGTTGATGTAGCCAGCGTTTGAGCAGACGGCTGCCCATTGGGGTCGCAGTTTTATCCAGCACCGCGGCCAGGGTATTGTCGAAGCCTCCGGCCAGGTTCTGGGTCAGCTCCAGGTTGCGGCGGGTTGCGGCATCGAGGATGACCGCATGATCTTTGCGATCCAGAGTGATTGCGCGGATGTGCGGCAGGGCGGTACGCTGGGTATCTTTGACGTATTGCATCAAACAGCCAGCTGCGCACAGGCCACGCTCGGCATGTTCGACACCAAACCCGACCAGATCTCGGGTGCCAAACTGCATGGTTAATTGCTGGCGCGCTGTTTCCAGATCAAATTCCCAGACCGGACGGCGGCGGCTGCCTTTGTAGCCTTGCAGCAATCCCGGTAGCGCAAAGTCTTCCGGGTACAGGATTTCTGCCGGACTGGTACGCTGTAGTTCGGCTTGCATGGCTTCTTCGGTCTCTGGCTCGGTCAGCATGAAACGCCCGGACGTAATATCCAGTGTGGCGTAGCCGAATGTTTCGCCATCGTAGTAGATAGCTGCGATCAGGTTATCGTGTCGTTCATTCAGCAGCGCTTCATCACTGACAGTACCCGGTGTAATGATCCGCACAACTTTTCGCTCAACCGGCCCTTTGCTGGTTGCTGGATCGCCAATCTGCTCGCAAATCGCGACCGACACCCCTTGCTGAACCAGACGCGCCAGGTAACCTTCAACGGCATGATACGGCACGCCCGCCATAGGGATTGGCTGACCGTTGGATGAGCCCCGTTTGGTCAGGGAAATATCCAGCAGTTGTGATGCCCGCTTGGCGTCGTCAAAAAATAGTTCGTAGAAGTCACCCATCCGGTAAAACAGCAGGACGTCAGGATTTTCCGCCTTGATCCGTAAAAATTGCTGCATCATTGGGGTGTGCTGTTCTATGCCTTTTACTGTCACGATTATGCCTGCTACATTGTGCCGGTCGGAGTGAGTTATTCCGCACTGTCCGGAGAAATTTCTGGTCGCCTAGGATACGTGAATCATGCCGGTCGGCAAAGGGTCAGCCGTGAATTTTCCCGCGTTGAGGTGCGGGGAATTCGGGGGTTGAACTGGCGGTCTGTACAAGGTGAATACCTGTCCGGCGAAGGGCTTGCAAGGCAGAACACGGGGAGATGAAGATGGAATTAGCAACAGAAGTGGGGCAGGCGTTAGCCCGCCAGCAATGGATGGCGACAACCGCAGAATCATGCACCGGTGGCGGCGTATCGACAGCCATTACCGATATTGCCGGCAGTTCCGGCTGGTTCGACCGGGCATTTGTTACTTATAGCAACGAAGCCAAGCAGCAAATGCTGGGGGTGCAGGCTGATACACTGGCCACTTACGGTGCCGTCAGTGAGCCGGTGGTACGGGAAATGGCAGCAGGCGCACTGGCAAATTCGGCCGCCAATATCAGTGTTGCGATCAGTGGTATTGCTGGCCCGGGGGGCGGCAGTGTAGAAAAACCGGTTGGCACCGTGTGTTTTGCCTGGGCCGATGATAGCGGTTGGATGACGGTTAAAACCTGCCATCTGCCCGGAGATCGGCAGCAAGTCCGGCAACAGGCTGTTGAGATCGCACTGACGGGGTTATTGGATCGTCTGAATCAGCTGACCGATTAGGGCGGGCGCGGTAGAGCGGTCAGGCTCGTAAAAAAATTTCATCCAGTGCTAGACACTGTATGAATAGACAGTATACTAGTCATCATTATCAGTACTTAATTGAAGCATCCCTTGGAGAGTCGAATGGACGACAACAAGCAGAAGGCACTTGCCGCCGCGTTAGGTCAAATTGAGAAGCAATTCGGTAAAGGCTCGATCATGAAATTGGGCGACAACCGCGCAATGGATGTAGAAACAGTGTCTACTGGTTCTCTGTCTCTCGATATCGCCTTGGGTGCTGGCGGCCTGCCGATGGGTCGTATTGTTGAAATTTACGGTCCGGAATCATCAGGTAAAACCACACTAACTCTGGAAGTGATTGCCGCGGCGCAACGTGACGGTAAAACCTGTGCGTTCATTGATGCTGAGCACGCCCTGGATCCGGTATATGCGAAAAAACTGGGTGTTGATATTGACCAGCTGCTGGTATCTCAGCCGGACACTGGTGAGCAAGCCCTGGAAATCGCTGATGCACTGGCGCGTTCAGGCGCGGTAGATATCCTGGTGGTTGACTCCGTTGCAGCCCTGACGCCAAAAGCGGAAATCGAAGGTGAAATGGGTGACTCGCACATGGGTCTGCAGGCACGTATGCTGTCTCAGGCGATGCGTAAGCTGACCGGTAACCTGAAGCAGTCTAACTGTATGTGTATCTTCATCAACCAGATCCGTATGAAGATTGGTGTGATGTTCGGTAACCCGGAAACCACCACCGGTGGTAACGCCCTGAAATTCTATGCCTCTGTTCGTCTGGACATCCGCCGTACCGGTGCGATTAAAGAAGGCGATGAAGTGGTGGGTAACGAAACCCGTATCAAAGTGGTGAAGAACAAGATCGCGGCACCGTTCAAGCAGGCTGATACCCAAATCCTGTACGGACAAGGTTTTAACCGTAATGGTGAACTGGTGGATTTGGGTGTTAAGCACAAGATGATCGAAAAAGCCGGTGCCTGGTACAGTTACAAGGGTGACAAGATTGGTCAGGGTAAGGCGAATGCCTGCAAATATCTGGCTGAGAACACTGAAATTGCGGCGGAAATCGAGAAGCAACTGCGTGATATGCTGCTGAACACTGAAAACGTGCAAGGCGGCGAATCTGCTCCAGCGTCTGAAGACGACGTACTGGAAAACATGGATGCAGAAGATCAGGCGTTCTAAGTCCGTCTGGCCGAAAACTAGCAAACCAGTGTTAATCTATTGAGAATTAGCAAAACGGGCGGGTAGCAGTACCTCGCCCGTTTTTGTTTATCACCCGTTTGCCGAGGGGAAGAACATGAAGAGCAAGCAACCACCCAGACAAAGTGCCAAAGAAGCGGCGGTCGGCTACTTGTCGCGGCGTGATCATGCCGAAAAAGAGCTGCGGCTGAAGCTGAAAAACCGCGGTTACAGCGGTGCGGATATTGATGAGGCCGTGGCATTCTGTCAGGACTATAACTGGCTGGACGATGCCCGCTTTGCCGCGCTGATGCTGCGTAATGGGATTGCTAAAGGCTGGGGGCTGATGCGCATTCGGCAGGAAATGAAAATGAAAGGGGTGCACGACGCTATCGTCAGTCAGTTGCTGGAGCAGGATGAATTCGACTGGTTCGAGCATGCCCGCGAAGTGGCGCAGCGAAAATTCGGCGGCAGCCCGATGGATACCCCGAAAGAGCAGGCCCGCCGGTTTCGCTTTATGCAGTACAGGGGGTTCGACTTCGAGCAAATTAAATACGCGCTGAATGCCGAGGAAGAATATTAACGCCTGTGCGTGACGGTCTGTTGACGGCAGCGCCGGACAACGACCGGATGCGCAGCAAACAGGGCGCTCAAAGCACAGAAAACACCCCATTTTTGAACATAACATTTCCAGTTATGCCTACCGTTGTTTTACAATAGCCGCCAAAGAATTTATGTTAGTTTCATTATCCCTGCTTATTCTGTCCGGCCAAGGGCATGGCGGCTATTGCACAGGCAGGCGATTCAACAGTTAATTCGATTATTCCGTTTACAGAAAAGCATTATTCAGGATTTGCCAATGTACATGAGCACTGATGAGATTCGCCGTGCGTTTCTTGCGTTTTTTGAGAGCAAAGGTCACCAAATCGTCCCGAGCTCGTCTCTTGTACCTGCTAACGACCCAACGTTGTTGTTTACAAACGCAGGTATGAACCAGTTTAAAGATACTTTCCTCGGTCTAGAGAAGCGCAGCTACACTCGAGCGACCACAGCTCAGCGCTGTGTGCGTGCAGGTGGTAAGCACAACGACCTGGAAAATGTAGGCTTTACAGCTCGTCACCACACGTTTTTTGAAATGCTGGGTAACTTCAGCTTCGGTGACTACTTCAAGCAAGACGCCATCAAGTACGCATGGGAATTCCTGACTGACGTACTGCAACTGCCTCAGGATCGTCTGCTGGTCACCGTGTATGAAACCGATGACGAAGCGTTTGACATCTGGAACAAAGAAGTGGGTATCCCGGCTGATCGCATCATCCGTATCGGTGACAAGAAAGGCGGCAAAGCTTACGAGTCTGACAACTTCTGGCAGATGGGCGATACCGGTCCATGTGGTCCATGTACTGAAATTTTCTACGATCACGGTGAGCACATCTGGGGCGGCCGTCCGGGAACACCGGAAGAAGACGGTGACCGTTTCATCGAGATCTGGAACAACGTATTCATGCAATTCAACCGCCAGGCTGACGGCACGATGGAGCCACTGCCTAAACCGTCGGTTGATACCGGTATGGGTATTGAGCGTATCTCTGCCATCATGCAGGGCGTTCACTCAAACTATGAAATTGATATTTTCCAGACTTTGATCAAAGAAGCGGCAGCAGTGATCGGTCACGATGACCTGAGCAATCAATCGCTTCGCGTTGTTGCAGACCACATCCGTTCATGTGCCTTCCTGATTGCCGACGGTGTGATGCCATCCAACGAAGGCCGTGGTTATGTACTGCGCCGTATCATCCGTCGTGCTGTTCGCCATGGTAATAAGCTGGGCGCGAAAGGTGCCTTCTTCTACAAACTGGTTGGCCCGCTGGCTGAGGTGATGGGCACGGCCGGTGAAGAGCTGAATAAACAGCAGGAAATGGTTGAGAAAGTACTGAAGATCGAAGAAGAAAACTTCGGTCGTACGCTTGACCGCGGTATGACGATTCTGGCGGAAGCGCTGGATAGCCTGGACGGTAAAGTACTGGACGGCGAAACCGTATTCAAACTGTATGACACCTACGGCTTCCCGGCTGACCTGACAAACGACGTTGCACGTGAGCGTGGTTTCACTATCGATGAAGAAGGCTTCAACGATGCAATGGAAGCCCAGCGTCAGCGTGCACGTGAAGCAGGCCAGTTTGGTGTTGATTACAACGACGCGATCAAAGTAGACGCTGACACAGAATTCTGTGGCTACAGCTCGACTGAAGGCGAGTCGACGGTAGTGGCGCTGTACCGCGAGGGTGAGCAGGTTGATACCGTGAATGCCGGTGAAAATGTGCTGGTGGTCCTGGACAACACGCCGTTCTACGCAGAGTCAGGCGGCCAGTGTGGTGATACTGGTGTGATGCAGGCAGACGGTGTGCTGCTTAACGTCACTGACACGCAGAAATTTGGTGCGGCAATTGGTCACTACGGTGTGATGAGCGAAGGCTCACTGAACGTGGGCGACAAAGTGGCGGCGAAAGTGGATGCCAAACGTCGTGAGGCAATCAGCCTGAACCACTCAGCGACTCACCTGCTGCACGCGGCACTACGTCAGCTGCTGGGCGAGCACGTGACTCAGAAAGGCTCCCTGGTGAAGCCGGAAGGTCTGCGTTTTGACTTCTCTCACCTGGAATCGGTGAAGCCGGAGCAACTGCGTGAAGTTGAGCGCCTGGTGAACGAGCAAATCCGTCGTAACCACGCGATCAATACCGATCTGATGGACATTGAGTCTGCCAAACAGAAAGGTGCCATGGCGCTGTTTGGTGAGAAATATGACGATGAAGTGCGCGTGCTGAGCATGGGCGACTTCTCGACTGAACTGTGTGGTGGTATCCACGCCAAAAATACCGGCGACATCGGTCTGTTCAAGATCGTATCGGAAGGCGGTATTGCAGCCGGTATCCGTCGTATCGAAGCGGTGACTGGCGAAGCGGCGATTGACGCCCTGCACGCACAGGAAGCCCTGCTGACAGAAACGGCGGGCCTGGTGAAATCTGACGCGGCTTCCGTAGCCAGCAAAGTCAGTGCCCTGGTTGCCCACAGCAAGCAGCTGGAAAAAGAAATTCAGCAGCTGAAAGACAAACTGGCCGCACAGGAAAGTGCGGGACTAATCAATCAGGCGAAAGACATCAACGGTGTGAAAGTCCTGATTGCGAAACTGGACGGTGCCGACAACAAAGGCCTGCGCGGTATGGTTGATGAAATGAAGAACCAGCTGGGCAGCGGCATTGTGGTACTGGGTAATGTCAGCGATGACAAAGTCGGCCTGATCGCCGGTGTGACCAAAGATCTGATCGGTAAGGTGAAAGCCGGTGACCTGATCAACATGGTGGCACAGCAAGTTGGCGGTAAAGGCGGCGGCCGTCCGGATATGGCTCAAGCGGGTGGTACAGATGCTGCGGCATTGCCAGCAGCACTGGAATCTGTCACCCCTTGGTTGGCAGAGAAGCTGTAATACTTGGAGTGGTGATGTGGCACTATTAGTGCAGAAATTTGGTGGAACATCGGTCGGCAGCATTGAGCGAATTGAAGCTGTCGCCGATCGCGTGATTCAATCACGCCTGCAGGGTCATCAAATTGTTGTCGTCGTTTCGGCAATGGCGGGGGAAACCAACCGCCTGCTGGGATTGGCAAAACAGATCGATGAGGTGCCAACACAGCGAGAGCTGGATGTGTTGCTATCGACCGGGGAGCAGGTAACCATTGCGCTATTGGCAATGGCCCTGAATAAACGTGGCTATCCGGCCACCTCCCTGACTGCCGATCAGGTCGCCATCCGCACGGACAACGCATTTAATAATGCCAGCATCACCCAAGTTGATACGGACACGTTGCAACATTTTCTCAGCCGCGACCACATTGTGGTGGTGGCTGGGTTCCAGGGGCGTGATAGCCTGAACAATATCACGACACTGGGACGTGGCGGCTCTGATACAACGGCTGTGGCAATTGCCGGGGCGTTGAATGCAGACGAATGCCAAATCTTCACTGACGTTGACGGTGTCTATACCACAGACCCCCGTCTGGTCAGCGAAGCGTGCAAGCTCAGCGCCATTCATTTCGATGATATGACGGCAATGGCACGGCACGGAGCAAAAGTGCTACAATTACAGTCAGTTGAATATGCTGAGTCACACCGGGTGCCTTTGAGGGTGGTGTCATCGTTTGATGACGGCGAAGGAACTCTGGTGAACTTTGAGCCATCTTCGGCGGCGGGAGCTGTCGGCGTGGCGATCAAGGCACAGCAATCACTGCTGAATGTGGAACAGCCGATCCATGAGGTTGAGCAACGATTGCAGTTGCTCGGGTTTGATGTTTGGTGTTATGCCGGCGACAATCACTCCACCTGGATGGTGACGGCGGCGGATGCACTGGCCAGACTGAAACTGATAATGGGTGACCTAGCGGTAGTGGAAGAAAACGTCGCTACCGTTACCATTGTTGGGGAAGGGAGCGGGCAGATGTGGCCACATGTAGAAACACTGTTGCTCGAACATGAGCTGGCTGTGTATCAACAGACGTCAACCGTGCGATGCTTGTCACTGTTAGTGCAGGGACTGGATGTCCAGCGGGCCACAGCGATCCTCCATAAAAAATTTGTGGTCGAGGCAGAAAGTCTGGATAATCGGCCACTTCTCGCTGTTTCTTGAGCAGTGACCATTTACGATAACGTAAAATTTGTTGGATAATTAACCGTAACTCTTATAAGACAGAGATTACTCAAGGAGCACACGAATGCTAATTTTGACACGTCGCGTAGGTGAAACGCTGATGATCGGTGATGAAGTAACTGTTACTGTTCTGGGCGTTAAAGGTAACCAGGTTCGTATTGGTGTAAATGCACCAAAAGAAGTTTCTGTGCACCGCGAAGAGATCTACATGCGTATCCAAGCTGAAAAAGAAACGGGTACCCAAGGTTCTGGTAACTACTAATTCGAAGAAGGTCGGCCTGATGAGCTGGCCTTTTTTGTAGTCAGACAATTTTGCCATTTTATTGAAATTAAGTGCTTTCCTGTGCTTGTGCGTCCGATAATGTGCCGAGTTGGCTACTTAGTGCGCACACGCGCAGTTGATGTCGTTTTTTGATAATAAAGTGTTTGACTTATTTTGGGGGCGAAGTAATATGAGCCCCCGCAAGACGGTGAGGTGGCCGAGAGGCTGAAGGCGCTCCCCTGCTAAGGGAGTATACGGTTTATAGCCGTATCGAGGGTTCGAATCCCTCCTTCACCGCCATTCTTTCTTAACATGGTTTAAGTAAAGAGTTCTCTTGCAAATAGAAATGCCTGCGCGTCCGTAGCTCAGCTGGATAGAGTACCTGGCTACGAACCAGGCGGTCGGAGGTTCGAATCCTCCCGGACGCGCCATGATTGATTTGCATTGCCCGAATGGCAGTGCGAAATAAAAACCGAATTAAGTGTGCGCTCGTAGCTCAGCTGGATAGAGTACCTGGCTACGAACCAGGCGGTCGGAGGTTCGAATCCTCCCGAGCGCGCCATTATTCGTGCGGTGAGGTGGCCGAGAGGCTGAAGGCGCTCCCCTGCTAAGGGAGTATACGGTTTATAGCCGTATCGAGGGTTCGAATCCCTCCTTCACCGCCATTCTTTCTTAACGTAGTTTAAGTAAAGAGTTTTCTTGCAAAAGAAAAGCCTGCGCGTCCGTAGCTCAGCTGGATAGAGTACCTGGCTACGAACCAGGCGGTCGGAGGTTCGAATCCTCCCGGACGCGCCATTATATTGATTTACATTGCCAGGTAGGCGATGTGAAATAAAACCGAATTAAGTGTGCGCTCGTAGCTCAGCTGGATAGAGTACCTGGCTACGAACCAGGCGGTCGGAGGTTCGAATCCTCCCGAGCGCGCCATTATTCGTGTGGTGAGGTGGCCGAGAGGCTGAAGGCGCTCCCCTGCTAAGGGAGTATACGGTTTATAGCCGTATCGAGGGTTCGAATCCCTCCTTCACCGCCATTCTTTCTTAACGTAGTTTAAGTAAAGAGTTTTC
>NZ_PYMI01000039.1 GCF_003025595.1 Photobacterium ganghwense | reverse complement strand
CCATACAACCCCAAGAGGTTTCGTATGTTCAAACAACCAAGGTTTTTCCATCTGAGTTAAGATGGTTAGTTTGTTTTGCCGGACTCTTCTTACACAAGACACTTGAATGTGTATTGCTTGAGAACTCGTTTCTCTTTCGAGAAACAATAATTTCGATTCGTATGAATCGAATTACTAGTCAGCTTTCCAGATTGTTAAAGAGCATGTGTTTGCCTTGCGGCAGCCACTTTCTAATCACACTCACAAGTGCAGTTAGAAAGTGGCGTCCCATAGGGGAGTCGAACCCCTGTTACCGCCGTGAAAGGGCGGTGTCCTAGGCCTCTAGACGAATGGGACACATCTGTCTTTTACATTTCGACCAAGCAATCTGTGTGGACACTACGCAAAGCGCAGTCTTTAGGTAAGGAGGTGATCCAGCCCCAGGTTCCCCTAGGGCTACCTTGTTACGACTTCACCCCAGTCATGAACCACACCGTGGTAAACGCCCTCCCGAAGGTTAAGCTATCTACTTCTGGTGCAGCCCACT
>NZ_PYMI01000004.1 GCF_003025595.1 Photobacterium ganghwense | reverse complement strand
AACCCAACCCCAACCCTCAGCAACTACCCTAAACTATACGGTATTGATATGGCATAGCTGGCCTTCAGAGGGCGTAATCATGCATGTGAAATCTGTTTTTGAATCAGTTTGCAGTCTGCTGTGGTTGTTTGTATCAATTTGGCTGCTAATGACGTTATCTGTTTCTTTTGCAATGGCGGCGACTCAGCCTCGGCCACAGGATGACTTCTACACATATGTAAATGCCGACTGGCTGGAAAAGACGCCTATTCCGGAGGATTTACCGGGCATCGACAACTTTACGCAAGTGACTCTGAATGTGAACAAGCAGGTATGGGATACGCTGGAAACGTTGCGTAAGGCAACGTCTCCGTTAGCGCCGTACGAGAAGCAGTTGCTGGACTTATACCTTTCTTACAACGATATCGAACAGCGCGATAAGCTGGGGATCCGTCCGCTCACTACGGAGCTCGAGATGATCGATAACTGTAAGGATCATTCATGCATAGCCAGAGCCTTTGCCGAACTGGAAAAATTGGGAGTGGGTGGCCCGTTGATTATTGGCGTGACCAATGATGCCAAAAATTCCTCTCGTTACATTGCCACCGTGGTGCAGTACGGTCTGGGCCAGACGCAGGCCGTGCTGGTAGGCGACGATGATCGCTCACAGAAGATTCGGGCGTTGTATCAGGAGCACATCTCAAACATGTTAACTCTGGCGGGTTTTAATGACGGCAAGGAAAGGGCATTACGGGTAATAAATCTGGAACAGAAGCTGGCGCAGATTCACTGGACTCCTGCTCAGAACCGGGACCCTCAGAAAACCTATAACCTGTTTGATACTGCCAAACTTCAACAAACTCTGCCACATTTCCCGGTGAAAGATATGCTGTCGGTTCTGGGTTTTGAGCCTGAACTGGACATGGTCGTCAAGCAACCGTCATACCTTGTCGCGCTCAATGCGCTGTTTGCCAACACCAGAATCGAAACCTGGCAGGACTACCTCCGAATGCGGTTGATTGCTGAGCATGCCGCGTTGCTGTCGAGCGCTTTTCAGGATGAAGTAAATGCTTATCGCCGGAAAATGGGTATCGCAGGGAAAGACATGCCGCAATGGCTTCGCTCGGTTTTTTTCCTGGAAGAAAAAGCCGACATGCTGGTTGGCCGGGTATATGTCGAACATCATTTCAGTGATGACGAACTGGCCCAGATCCAGAAAATCATTCAGGCCATTAAAGAGGAATACCGGAGTGCGATAACCGATTCAACCTTCTTCAGTGAGCCGACCAAGGTACAGGCACTCGCCAAGCTTGAGGCGATGCGGTTTTATATTGGTTATCCCAAAACCTGGAAGGACTACAGCGCACTGACAATTACCCCGGATGATCTGATTGGCAACACACGACGGATTGCGCTGTTTGACCATGAGGAAATGGTGGCCAAGCTGAACAAACCTGTCGACCCGGATGAATGGCTTCAGGCTCCAACCATGGTAAATGCTTACTACCAGCCTTCGGCGAACAAATTCATGCTAATGGCGGCGATTTTGCAGCCACCGTTCTTTGATGCGTCCTGGAGCGATGCAGCTCAGATGGGGGGCATAGGTTTTATTATCGGTCACGAAATCGGCCACGGTTTTGATGACCAAGGCAGCCAGTATGACGCCGAGGGTAATTTGAGAAACTGGTGGACACCAGAGGACAGAAAAAAATTTAACGCGGTAGCGAAAAGGGCGGTGACACAGGCCAATGCGTATGAGATTTTGCCGGGACATTACCTCAACGGTGAGCTGGAACTGGGGGAAATTCTGGGGGATCTGAACGGCTTGCATATTGCTCATCGTGCCAACCTTCGCATGGTGAAAGCGGCGGGAAGTACCAATGAAAATGAGCTCAAACTGCAGATAGAAAAAGCCAACCGTGATTTCTTTGAGCAGGCCGCGAAAGTATGGCGTAGCCATCTTCGCGAGGCCACGTTGCTGAAGTTTCTGGAAATCGATGGGCATCCGCCGGGGAAATACCGGGTAAACGGCATATTCCCCCATCTGGATGCGTTCCATGATACCTACCAGATCAGCCCCGGCGACGGCATGTACTTACCGCCGTCAGACAGGCTGAAAATCTGGTAGTTCGCCAGGAAAGACTGTGATCAGACCTTGGTGGTCTTACGTTCAATCAGTTTGACCGGGACCATCATCTTGACCAGGCTGCTGTTCTGATTGCAGATTTGATCCACGATGATTTTGACCGACTCGCGCGCCAGACGTTTAAAGTCCTGGCGGAACGTTGTGAGCTGGTAGCTCAGCCATTCGGTTTGCGGAATATTGTCGAACCCGATCACCTGCAAATCGTCAGGAATGTCTAATCCACATTCCAAGCGGGCAACATCCATTACAGCCATCGCAAGGTTATCGGTGGCACAGAACACGGCCTCTGGTCGCTGTGATGTTTGTAACAGCTCGCGGATGGTATCCAGCGAGCTGGTGTAATCGTAGGACGCCTCAACCACTCTTGGTGTCTGCCCGGCTAGCTCTTCAAATTCAGCAATAAAGCCATTTTTTCGTTCAACGTTAGTAAATGTTGGCACTTCACCGGTCAGGTACACGGCCGACGTAACGCCGGTTTTGTGCAAGAGCTGGGCGGCTTGTTGCCCTGCCTCATAGTTGTCGCTGATGACATAGCTGCTTCTGGTTCCTTCCACCACCCGCGCGTATTGCACTACCGGAATATTGAACTCTTCACATTCTTCATACAGGGTCTTATTAAAGGTGGCCGAAGCGGCAATCACACCATCAACCCGGTACTGGAAGATGTTCGGAATTGAGTGATTGTCTTTTTCATCAACCTGCCAGGGGATTAAGACCGTCGAGTAGCCCTGTTTCTGTAATTCACTGGAAATCAGCTGCAGGGTTTTCATATGAATAGGGTAGTCGGCATCCGGAAAAACCAGACCAATGAGTCTGGATTCGTTGGTGGTCAGGCTGCGCGCAAAGGCGTTGGGCCGATAGTTGAGAGCTTTTGCGGCCTCAAACACTTTCTGCTTGGTTTTTTCGGATACAGAGCTGCCCGGTATAAATACCCGGGAAACCGTGGACTGAGAAACGCCTGCTAACTTAGCGACATCTTTGGATGTAACCGTGTTTTTTGGTGAATTCATGTGTGTTGCTTACCAGCCTGATGAAGAGTCGGTAGAGTAACATAAATAGGTACGTATTCATAAATAGAGGCAGGTTAACACTCGAAATTTAAAGGGGTCAAGCAGAGTTTACTCATGGGTTTGGGTTAATCCAATTCTGAACAGGCCTATCGAGCGGGTGGATCGCATTATAACAGCGGCTAATCGCGACGATCGGCAACGGTGTTGACCAAAAGTGCTGGTGAAAAAAGCCGCTCAAGCATTTGCGGTACTTGAGCGGCTTGTATCAGCCAATGTTAACTAGGATTCGCTTATTGATAACGTGCGTTTATCAATAACGTACGTTTATCAATAATCACTACGACTAATTGGTTTGCTCGACATCCTGATTGCGAGCCGGGCGTCGGAAAGAATAAGCGATATAGCCAAGCAAACTCAGTACGATAAGCACGGAGCAGCCTCGGACAAAATTGATTAATAGCGGCGCATTATCGATAAACTCATTGATGCCCCAGAGCAAGACGATAGAGAAGGCAAACATCATCAGCAGGCCGTAACAGGGTGCATCGATTTTACCCGGCACCACATACCAGCCGTCTTGCTTGATGGGCTTGTTCAGGCGGGCAAATTCAGCTTGCTGGCCTTTGACCGTATACAGGTGCATGGTTTTCTGCTTGCCGGACAACGCCAGGCTGGCAACATAGGCAACCACGCTGTTCACCACCACACCAATCACACAGTACCATGGCCATGAAATGTCGGTGGCCACTGCCACATACCAAATCGCAATGAAGCTTGCTGCGACCCCGATCAGCAGTCCTTTTTCTGTAATGTGTTTAGAGTAGAAACCCAGCACAAACATACAGAAACTCGCCCCAACAAAGTAGGAACCGGCTTTACTCAACACTTCCAGCACTGATCCGGTACTGGTCGCAAACATCAGCGCTGGCACGATAACCAAAATGGCCCAGGCAACGGTAAAGACGCGTGACATTTTGAGGTAATGCTCATCCGACTCTTCCGGCTTGTAAAAACGGCGGTAGAAGTCTGCCACCGAAACGGTCGCCATGGAGTTGAACGCCGAATCCAGGCTCGACATGCTGGCGGCCAGAATGGCGGCTGCGATGATCCCCATCAGGCCCGGCATGCCGTATTCACTGGCGTAATGCAGAATGATAGTGTTGCCGTTTTCAAACTCTTTGCCGTCGTAATAGGCGTAGAACAACACACCCAGCAGAATGAACACGAAGTAGATGAAGAACGCTACATAACCCATCATCAGCATTGCTTTTTTTGCATCGCCCATGCTTTTGGCTGCCATGCAACGCTGTACCATCATTTGGTTACCGCCGTAGACCGTAGTGTGGAACATGGTCATTGCGATCACACCAGCCCAAACGGTCGTCACCTGGCTCAAATCCATGCTGGTTAACAGGGCATCGGTCATGCCGTCCGCTTTGAGCTTGACCATAATATCCGTCATGGGGGCAGGCATGCCGTTCCATACCGCTTCGATGATGATAAAGGCACCGGCGAACAGAATGAAGGCCTGAATCACGTCTGTCCAGATCACTGCCGCAATGCCGCCCATGACGGTGTAGATCAGCGCGATAGCGGTCACGATGACGATGCAGTACACCACGTCGATACCCGTAATGAACTCTAGAATCATCGCGGTCGCATAAAGTACAGCGGCAGAGCTCAGGGCTTGCTTGATCAGGAAGATCATTGACAGCGTCAGGCGGGATGCCTTACCAAAACGGCGTTCCTGGTATTCATAAATCGAGGTCAATCCGTTGCCGTAGAAAAATGGCATGAATACCGACACGATGAAAAATATCACCAATGGGTAGTTAAGGTGAATGGCAATGACTGACAGCCCTTCCTTGTAGGACCAAGCCGGTCCGCCAAGGAATGACATGGCGCTCACATAGGTACACACGACTGAGATACCTATGGCCCACCATGGGATGTTTTTGTCACCCAGCGCAAACTGGTTCGCTGAGGTGACTTTCTTACCGATCACCGCGCCCAATATAAGGGTGAGCACAATGTAGCTGCCAAGAATTAACCAGTTGAGTGTGCCGAATTCATGCATACGTTGGCCCCTCCAGTTGCTCTTTCATTTGCGCGAACACGTCGTAACCCAGTTGCAGCAGCATGTGGATAATGTCGATCGCGACCCAATTTTCTTTCAGTAAATCGCCTTCCCGACGCCAGAAGTCCATGACACGAAGATCGATTCTTTTACTGGTTGGTGCCATGCCCAGCCAGCCACTGTGCCCGGTATGGGTACCGAACATGTGAGGCCAACCGCCAGTGGATACGTAGTCATTTTGAGCCAAAATATTAATGTCTACAGTCACCCCGCGATCAGGGAACGCAAATACAAATGGTGCCTGGTGGTGGTTGCGGAAACCTTTAATGCCCCGTGTGGTGCCAATACCCGCCGGGCCGTACCACATGAAGTCGTCATGCCAGTAGTTTTCGAGATCCATCGAATACAGGTCTTTGCCATCAAAGCGACCCAGGCAGGCCAGCATATCCAGTACTAACTGAAGACTTTTCTGGCTGCGATCAGGGCAAACCGCACCGTGGTTAAAACCGTCACAGGTTGCCGGTGCCGGAACCAGTCCGTCGTGTCCCAGGCTCTTGCGCAGCGGGTTCACACCGGCCTGATTCATGGCATCGATGAAATCCGGAATCATATAAGATTCGGTGATCTGATTGTCTTCGATACACACAAGCTCGGTGTAACGTAAATACAGTGTCTTGCCTGTCGCCGGGATACCGAACAGGGCATTGTCGAACGTACCGACAAAGTAACCTGTCGAGTTGTACCAGGTACGGCCTTCGTACTCGCCGTCCATGACGATTTGCGGGCGGCGCTCAATATCCGGCAAGGCGGATTGCAACTGGATGAGGAACTGCTCATGCGCAGACTGAGGGTTGTTCAGATCATTAACAGGGTGAGCCACACACCATTTCACATCCGGGTTCAAGTACTGTTGGGCGATAGATGCTTTTTCATCGGCAGAAGCGCGAAAGTAGTCGTGGTAAAACTGCTCTATTTTATTCAAAAACATGGTGTTTCCTTACATTATGTGAGTATGAACGGCTTAACCGAGGGGGCCGGTTTATCCCTGTTGGAGCAAAATTTGTTTCCATACGGCGGTTTCATCAAACAGGGTGAATTCACGACGTAGTCCCCAGGGACCAAATTCGGCGTGGCTGATACCCATGATGTAAACGTCCTTGCCTGACGGCTTCCCAAAGATGCCGTGGCCTTCATGTTTGCCCTCTAGTGACCAGCGAATGGCTGCACGTGGTGACATCATGTCGTCGTTACGGCCAATGCGATGGTGAACCTTGAAGGTGGCATTAGGGAAAGCTGAACGGAGTGACATCCAGAACTGATCAATACCCGCGTGAGAAAGTGCCGTTTGGCCGCCGGTGTATTCGCCGATACAGGCCCGGTCATATGCTTGAGGAATAACAGAAAACTCAGCGCGCATCAGACGTTGAAGAATATCTTCGTATCGCTGGCCGAATTCGTTGTCATTGCCGATGCCGGTGTAAGGGCCGGCGACATCCTGCTCAGGGGTAAACGGGAAAGGGCTGGATTCAACGCCGCCTCCCTGTTCAATCTGCTGGCGTGCGAACGCTTCTGAAGTTATCCCTAACTGGTGGGCAATGGCAGCCACATCGCGGATCATCCACTCGTCGTTAATCTGGTTATTAATGGCGTGGCAGTCGGCGATGATGCGAAACTGGAGTTTCTTGTTGGTAGCTTGACCAAATGCGCCATGGTTGGCATGGGTGGCGGTTGAAATAATGCGGTGGGAAGAAAGCATGCCTTGCTCGGGATTACCAGACCAAATGACATCTTCGCCATACAGGGTGCGATCGGGAAATTCCGCGAGTGTACCCATGGTCGCACTGATGACATTGTCGTTACCTTTTACAATGGAAAGCGGCGTCCGTACGATAATGTCTGGCGCGTAATAGTGCTGTAAAGTGTGCAGCCCTCTGTCTTCCCAGATCTCTTTCGTGATTCCCAGAATGTAATCGGGAAAATCACGCCACTTTGGGTCAAAGCCTGCCATAGCCATAAACTCTCTCCTTGTTGAATGCATGCTGTAATTGGTTTTTGATTACGTATCCAAAATCGTAGAATGTTGCGTTTATGTCAATGGAATGTTTTTCTTGTGTGTGTGGTTTGTGCTCGCGATCGGGTTTTTAATAAAATAATAAATAGCGTTTTGACAGGAAATAATCGTCGTCTATGGCATGAATCTATTCGTTTGTTGGCACTGATTATGAATATTCAACCATTACCGTATGGGGAGGAGAACTGTGGGGGAGTGACGTTTACGGCGAGTGATGATTACCTCATCCTGACGAATTAAATTGGATACGAATCCAATGTGGCTTTTTCAGTTGGGGGATGGACCCAGCACGTTATGCGTAAGCAGAAAGCAGAAAGCAGTAAGGTGAACGTGACGGGATGGCAATAAAAAAGCCCTGCCAAGAAGGCAGGGCTTTTTAGTGTTTGTGAAAACGGCATCTTTGCCGTTCGAGCAGATTGAAGTGCCTAAACGCTGCCGCGCTCGATCAGAGTACCTTCTTCGAACAGATAAGCGCCTTCTGCATCCTGATTAGCGTTAATCCGGTTCATCAGATCTTCGACGGTGCGCTTCACTATTTTATCTATTGGCTGGGCGATGGTGGTCAGGTTGTAGCTCGGCCATGCTGCCATAGGAATGTTATCAACCCCCATGACGGCATAATCTTGAGGAATCACCGCGCCTTTTTGCCGCAAACCGTCCATTACGCCCATGGCCAGAATATCGTTGGCACAGAAGATGGCATCGGGCTTCATCCCATGCCCCAAAATTTCACTGGCTGCCGCCAGTCCCGCTTCAAAGCTATATTTGGCCTGGATAAAAATGGGGGATGGTAACCCCAGTGCCTGCAATGTAGACGAAAAACCTCGCCAGCGTTCTTCACTGGTCATCGAGCCTGCATCACCACTGACGTAGGCTAACTGCCTGTGTCCCTTGCGACTGAGGTACTCTGCTGCTTGTTTACCTGCCAGCTGATTATCAATACCGGTGATATTGGCATTAATCCCTTCCGCATAACGGTTAATCAGGCTTAGGTGTACCCCAAATTTCTCACATTGGGCAAAAGCGCGAGAAGTCAGTCGACTGGTAGCAATGATTAGCCCATCCACCTGATATTCAATGGCGCGCGAGATGGCCAGGTCGAGATCATCCTTGTCGATTGGGCACAGAACAACCTGACCGCCACGCCGTTGGATTTCGAGTGCTAATGCCCGGGACTGGAGATCGTACATCGGGTTCGATTCGCTATCTAAGGCAATAGCGACCAGTCCGGAGCGGTTGGAGATCAGGCCGCGGGCGATTGCGTTAGGCGTGTAACCCAGTTTGGCCGCAGCATCCATCACCATTTTGCGCTTTTTCTCGCTGATGCTTGCTGTCGGACTGAATGCCCGGGATACCGTCGATTGTGAGACGCCGAGCATTTTGGCGACGTCCATCGAAGTCACTTTCGCTTTAATGGTGATACTCCTCTAACTTAGCGTAAGCCAAGAGTGTATGAGCTGAATGATTTGCGTGTCTAGTCGAGACCGGTAATCCTCAATAAGTAGAAGAAAAAACTTATGAATTCATCACATTTATTTCTCTTTTGAAGCCGTCTATGATCATCTTATGCTCTGATCCGACACAGAAAAACTGCACACCCAGCTCTGCCCACTGTTTTGCTGCTTCGGCTGTCGCGACAAACATGCCCACCGGTTTATGGCTCGCTTTTGCAGCTTCAATAATCCGGATACTGGCCTGAGTCACACGATCGTCATTCACACTGCTTGCCCCATAGGCGACGGTTAAATCCACCTGTCCGATGAAAAGCGCATCAATCCCTTCAACCTGCGCAATACGCTCAATATTTTCAACGCCTTCCGGGTCTTCAATCTGAGCAATCACCACCGTTTTTGCTTTGCTGTCTGACAAGTGCTTTGCCATTGGTTTGGTGGTGTAGCATGCTGCCCGACTTGAGCCGGCATAGCCCCTTCCACGCTCTCCGTAATGACACATTCTTGCGATGTCTTCGGCTTGTTGCGCTGTACAGACATGGGGGATCTGCACGCCAGTCGCACCGCAGTCCAAAGCATTGAGCACGGTCGATGGGTTGCTGTCCGGTACCCGGACAAGACAAGGCAACTGATGTGCTCTTGCAGCCAGAATACAGACATCAAGACTTGCCCTGTCGAAAGGGGCGTGCTCGGCATCCAGCACAATAAAAGGCAGTTCCGCTATTGCCAGCACTTCGATGATGTGCGGGTGAGGGGTTTTGACAAACGTGCCTAATAGAACCTGCTCACTGATTGATGGTTTGAAATTGAACATTGTTAACTCCTGTTGCAAAGGTATGCAAAATCTAACATTTAAAGTTGTAAATAAAGAGTGAAATTTGTGTGATCTATTTATCATTAATGAGGTTGAAATCGAATTCAGACACCTGGAAATCTTCATAATTTAAACGAAAATCAATAAAAATCAGTGCTTTGATGGATTTTTTTGATGGTGGAGACAGTATCTTGCTTAATGTTAATTTTATGTTTATCGTTATTTTGCATTCGTATCCAAATATCGAAATTAACTTATCGTTTGCCTCAGCTCATTAAGGAGAAAGTCGCATGGCTCGCATTTTGAAAAACGGAATCACGGAAGAAGTCTCAGCATCAAACGACGCGAAAGTGCGTCAGACGGTGGAGAACATTCTGGCGGATATTGAGAATCGTGGAGACAGTGCCGTACGCGCACTATCAGAGCAGTTTGATAATTGGTCACCAGAGCAGTTTCGTCTGACACCTGAGCAGATTCAGGCGTGTGTCGATGCTCTGGATGAGTCTACTCGTCATGATATTGAATTCGCTCAGGAGCAGGTGCGTAACTTTGCGCAGATCCAGCGTGACTCGATGAAAGATGTCGAAGTGGAAACCCTGCCGGGTGTCGTGCTGGGCCACAAACATATTCCGGTCAACAGTGTGGGTTGCTACATCCCTGGGGGGAAATACCCTCTGGTGGCTTCAGCACACATGAGTGTCCTGACGGCTAAAGTGGCTGGCGTGAAACGTGTTATTGCATGTGCCCCTCCGTTTAATGGCCAGCCTAATGTCGCGATTGTTGCGGCGATGGCGATGGCGGGGGCGGATGAAATTTATTGCTTTGGTGGCGTGCAGGCCGTGGGTGCTATGGCTCTGGGAACCGAAACGATTGCCCCGGTCGATATGATTGTCGGCCCGGGGAATGCGTTTGTGGCAGAAGCAAAGCGCCAGCTGTTTGGCCGTGTGGGTATCGATCTGTTTGCGGGGCCGACTGAGACCCTGGTGATTGCCGATGAAGAAGGCTGTGATCCTGAACTGGCTGCTGCTGATCTGCTGGGCCAGGCTGAGCACGGTTATAACTCACCGGCAGTGCTGTTGACCAACAGTGTGCAATTTGCCGAAGAAACCATCAAAGAGGTTGAGCGTCAGCTGACGATTCTTCCGACGGCGGAAGTGGCAGGCAAAGCATGGGCCGATTATGGTCAGGTTATCGTGTGTGACAGCTATGAAGAGATGGTGGCTGTGGCGGATGAGATCGCTTCTGAGCATGTGCAGGTGATGACTCGGGACCCTCAATATTTCCTCACTAACATGACAAATTACGGAGCGCTGTTTCTGGGGCGTGAAACCAATGTGTCTTATGGCGACAAGTGTATCGGGACTAACCATACCCTGCCGACCAAAAAAGCGGCGCGCTACACCGGTGGATTGTGGGTCGGCAAGTTTATTAAAACCTGTACTTACCAGCGTGTCAGTGAAGCTGCCTCGCTGAAAGTCGGTGAGTACTGCTCACGGCTGTGTGCGCTTGAAGGGTTTGCCGGCCACAAAGAGCAGGCTGATATCCGGGTTCGCCGTTACAAAGGCAAAGTCGAAGAGGCGTGATATGTCAAAAATTGCCTTAGTAACAGGCGGCAGTGGCGGCTTAGGTGCTGCCATTTGTCGAAAACTGGCGCAGTCCGGCTACCGTGTTGTCCTGACTTACAACAGTAACAAACAGGCGGCGGAGGAACTGCTCTCTGTGTTGCCGGGGGGCGGCCATCTTGCTTATTCGCTCAATGTTGAAGATTCGTCCGCCATCGTGAATCTGGCCGCTCAGGTCTCTGAAATCGGCGGCAAGCTGGACTTGTTAGTGAACTGTGCAGGTATGACCAAATTTGTTGCTCACTCCGATCTGAATGGGTTGAGTGATGCGTTGTTTGATCAGATCTTCCGAGTCAATGTCAGGGCCCCCTTTGCGATGGTCAGGGCGTTTACTCACTTACTCAGAAACGCTGGTGGCTGCGTGGTTAACATCACGTCTATTGCGGCGCAGACGGCCATGGGCAGCAACATTGCTTATTGTGCCAGTAAGTCGGCGACGGAAAACATGACTCGCTCATTGGCCCGCGCACTGGCGCCGGATATTCGTGTTTTGGCCGTTGCTCCTGGCCTCGTCGATACCGAATTCGTCAAAGGCTTAGATGACAGTTGGCGAAATCAACAAGAAATGTCGACGCCGCTGAAACGCCTGGCCAGTGATGATGAAGTGGCGAATGCCGTTTATGCGGCGGCGGAAGTGCTGACGTTTTCGACGGGTAACACAATTTCCGTTGATGGTGGCCGTCCGCTGGGAAACTGAGCCTTTAGCTTTAACAAAAGTGCATCTTACAAAGGACGTTTTATAAAAAGCGTCTGACTAAAAGCGCTGTAATGGATGAAAGGATTCTTATTATGTCTCTGCAACAAGCAATTGATCGTAACCTGGTGCGTTACCTGGAGCTGATTCCCGGTACGAGTGCCTTCATTGATGCCCGTACGCCGGGCAGCGATATGAAAGACAACTTTTGTATTATTGGTGCCGGCGTTGCGGAAAGCAGTCGTCAGCATGTCCATATCCGTGAGACGGCAGGGTTTAACATAGGGGCGGCCGGTCAGCCGCCGGGTATTAAAAACTCTCTGCATTCACACCGCACTGCGGAGTTGTTTATTGTGTTTAAAGGCCTGTTCCGTTTTTACTGGGGCAACAATGGTGAACACGAAGCGGTATTGTCTCACGGTGATGTTATCTCTATCCCGACCAACTTGTTCCGTGGTTTCGAGGTAGTGGGGCGTGACTATGGTTTCATGTTCTCGGTACTGGGTGGCGATGACTCTGGTGGTGGCGTAACTTGGCACCCAAACGTAATCAAAGACAGTCAGGGCTATGGGTTGTATCTCAAAGCAGATGGTTCACTGGTGGATACCGTTGACGGTGATCCTATCCCGAACACGGAGGAGCTGATGCCGCTACTGACCCAAGACGAGCTGAACACGTTTGATAACTACACTACTGAGGAGATGATGCCATTTGTTGCGTTGCGGCGTGACTATCACACGATCAGCAGCGATTTTTCTTCTTCTGGCGTAAAGCAATATGCGTTAACCGGTCATCCGGCCGCGGAATACGATTTTCAGGTAAAGAGTGCCGATGACGTAAGCATTATGGCATATGAGCTGTCGGAAGGAGCCTCGATTCCAGCGCACAATCGTGGCGTCAAAGAAGTGCTTATTAACTTTGATGGTGATACCGAAGTCTGTGTCGAACAGGATGGCGAAGAGGCCCGTCTGGTAATGACTCGGGGGGATGTATTCAGTGTGCCGGAAGGGGCATCTTATGCACTGAAAAATCTTCGTGGCAATAGTTTTACCTACTCTGTGATGGGATCGGATCTGCCGGGTAAACCGGGATGTTCAAAAGGAGTGTAACATGGCACAGCCTCTGTCTTTGCTCTGGCTTCCCGGACTACTGTGTGATGAGACGTTGTTTGCTGAGGTGAATCAGACATTACCGAAATGGGTGAGGCCAGAGACGGCTCAGCTGGGGTATTTGGAGTCGATGACGCACCTGGCGAGTAAGGTGCTTCAGGAAGCCCCGGAGCACTTTGTGCTTGGCGGATTGTCGATGGGGGGCATCCTCGCATTTGAAGTATATCGTCAGGCCCCCGAGCGGGTGAAAGGGCTGATCTTATTGGACACTAATGCGGCTGATGAAAAACCAGAGGTGAGCGAGCGACGCAATGCGCTGGTGGAACGCGCGCTGAATGGTGAGTTTGAGGCCATTACACCGGATGTTCTGATGCCGCTGCTGATCCATCCGAGTCGGTTGGGTGACACGCGGCTGACTGACTGCATTTCGACTATGGCCATTAATGTGGGTATCGACGCTTTTCAGGCGCATGCAAATGCTCTGGCTTCACGTCCGGATGCCCGACCGCTGCTACGTGATATAAGTGTGCCGACACTGGTGGTGACTGGCCGGGACGATTTGCTTTGTCCTATCGGTAACCATCTTTTAATGGCAGAGCAGATACCTGACGTCACTTTACACATCATTGCGGATTGTGGCCACCTGTCAACGTTAGAGCAGCCTGTGAATGTGGGTCAACGGATCAATGCCTGGTTAAGTCATCACTTTAGTTAACTTGATCGCTTTGGCTCCTCCACTATTTATGTTCCTCCACGACTTTGGTTCATTTGCCACTTTTCTTAACGCACCACTTTGGCTGAGCTACGGCTGTCTCTGAGTGACAACCTGATCTCGGCCTGAGTCATTGTAAATCAGACATTAGACCCGGTCGGAATAGAGTTTTAGCATCACAGGTGATTCAAACTCTTATCGTCGACGTGGAAGGTCACGCCAATATAAAAATCCCCCATCGAAGCATTCTCCCCGTGAGCAGTAGCCACATCTGATCGCCATTTATCGTGTTTTAACATCTGGAGCCAGATGCTCTGCTTGGTCTCTTAATTTTTGCTAAAGAAAGCTTTTGAAGAAAACTTGTTGAAGAATGTTTGCTGAAGAGAACCACTGTGGGTTCTCGTCCGTGTTTGTTGAATCAATGAGAGACTGTCAGTCGAGACGGAGGCAACAGGTCGAGGTAAAGAGTGCCTCATCCATGATGAGGCACAAGTTGGGTACTGACACCCGAACAGAGGAGCGTTCGGGCGCTGGGACTGATTGTAAGATTGGCTTGAGGACTGGCTTAAAGTGAAGGATTCATGATCTTCTGTGTGCGCTCGAACACATCCAGGCCTTGCTGTTTCAGCCAGTATGGCAGGTCAATCAGTACCCAGTTTTCAGAAAGTTTGTCACCGTCACGGTAGTAAACATCGACCACCTGCATATCGGCACGGATTTCACCGCCAGTCATTCCCAGGAAGCCGCCGATCGGAGTATTAGATAGGTTCGGCCAGCCGAAGAAACAAGCAAAGTTGCCTTCAGCAAAGCGGCAAACGTGGCCATTAAACTTCTTATCCTTCAGGTTATTACGGAAGGGAAGCTGGTGCTGCTGCTGGTAGCGTGGAATGGTATAGGAAGCGCCGATACCACACGGGCCGTACCAAATCATGTCTTTCGACCAGCTTTTTTCAAGCACTTCCGGCGGGCAACCCATCGCGCCGCTGTCGTTAAGAGTTGACAGGTCATCAACCATCTTGTTAACCAGAGCCAGTGTGGCGATGCCTTCTTCGGATGCCGCATCCTCAAACAGCAGGCCATCATGGTTACGTGGGCCCGGATACACGTAGTGTTTGCCGGTTGATGGTGGTAGTGGGTAACAACCTGCCTGATCCATGACACCTAGCAGATCCAAGAACAAACCTGTTTTCGTGATTTTACCGTTTTCAACACAGTTAAATTCTGCGTATCGGATGTTCATGATTTTTCCGGTTGGGCGCATTCCCAGATATTCCGTATCAAACAGCCCCATGAAGTTGCCCATGCTCATTACCCAGATTTCATCAGGATTGATTTCGTTATTACCGCCGATAAAGATGTCCTGACGTCGCTGCATGCGAGTCATTGATTTCATCAACGGTGACCAGAAAACGTCAGCGGCGGCTTGGGCTCCTTGCTGTTCGCGGAACGGGTACACGCCGCGCCATAAATAGTCGTCAGACGTATGAGCCTTCAGCACTTCGGCCACGTTTTCATGGGTTGCGTTTTCCATCGCCGAAAAATAGTTGCGAACAACACGTTTAGCTTCTTGATATTTCGCCATTGTAATCTCTCTTGTTTGCTGTCGAGCCCGCTTGGGCGCAGGGCTTGAAGATGTTTGGGGTTCCGGCTGGTTGTACCAACCGGATATGTCATTTCAGTCAGGCTTTTGCCGTTTGTGCTTTCTTGTCCTTGTCGAACAGACCGCCTTTGAGTGTTTCTGGTAGGGACAGCCACAACAGACCCGCCGCAATCCATACAACAGGGGAACCCCACATCGCCGTTTGCAGATCCGTGCGCTCTTGAATGAAGATCAGTACCATTGGCGCCCACATGCCGATGATTCGGCCTCCGTGGAACAAGGCTGCGCCAAAGTTGCGCAGATGAGCCGGAAACAGTTCAGAGAAGTAACCGCCCCACACCGCAGAAGCTGAGAGGCCAAAGTTGTAAATCAGGCCGAGAATAGCCAGCATGTTGAGGCTGCCAATCATCAGATCTCCCGGTGCTACAAAGAAGACCGACGCCATGATGCCCGCCAAAATGAAGCCAAAGGCATTCACTTTTCGGCCAAATTTATCGGCGATAGCACCCCAAACCCAGGCACCAAACAGAGAACCAAACGCTGAGATGGAGAAAATGACACCGATGGTGGAGCCGTCGAACTCACGCACTTCTTTCAGGTACGTTGTTACGAAGCCGCTGAAAAATTGGTAGCCGTAGAAGTTCAGACCCGCAAGAAGAAGACAGGTGATGGTGAGTATGCGATAGGGTTTGCTCAGCATCTCGCCCCAGGAGCCTTGTTTAGCTTTCAATTGGGTAGGATCTGCCTGTGATCCCATGTCTTGATCTTCTTCCCCGTAAGCGATCACTTTTTTATCGCTCGGTAGCACAAATACCATGGCCACGGCGGCGACCAGAGGCGGAACACCCCCGACCCACATCAAACTTTCCCAAGGGGCGTCAACGCTTGAAATAAAGGCGGCATACGCACCCATTACCATCAGGGCAACGGAGAACATTGATGAAGCAAATGCGGTCAGCTTCCCGCGTACTGTCGGGGTAAACAGGCCAATCATCAGGCTGACAGCAACGGTAAAATAGCCTCCCAGAGAAAGACCAATAATGAAACGCATCGCTGCCCAGGTTGAGTAGTCGGTAAACATCATATTAATGATGGTCGCGCTACCGTTTAACGCAGTGATGGCGATCAGCGTGGATTTCTTACCAAATTTTGTGGCGAACCAGGCACAGCTCAATGCTCCAATCAAGGCACCGACGGATTGCCAGGTATAGAACTGTGCAGTATCTGACAGGCTGATCCCGTCGTAAGCTTCAACAATATATGGGCGTACGTAATCAATAATTACAAAGTTATAACAATAGAAAAAGTAACCGACCAGAATCGCTAGATAGGCCGCTACCCTTTGAATCATAGGAACTTCGCTCATGTGTCGTTTGGCATTCATGACCGATAAACCTCTATTTCAATTAGGATTTTTGGACTTTTAAGTTCACGGATAATGATCGCTCAAGGATCCTTCCCGTTTTCATTGCGTTGAGGATAGTAATTTTTTTTCGGTTAAATGATCTGTGATCATTATCAAGTTTAAAATGAGTGCGTACCCATTTTGTGGGTTTTGGTGATCTGGATCTCACTCAGGAACTGGTTATACAGTTACTGAATAGTTTCTCAGTAATCTTGGTGATTCTAGTCACAGTTATGGCTGGTGTTTAATCCATTGTGGGCTTTTTTAAGTAATATGGATCGAAAATCAATCACTGACAGGGATTAGGAAAACCTTAAAATGGTTACGTACTCAAGTTTTGTGGTGATCGCGTTATACGTATCAATTACCATTTTAATCAGCTATTTAGTGAGTCGGCGCGACAAGGTAAGTGGCGACTTTTCTACCGGTGGCAAACAATTTGGTTGGTTTACCGCTGGTGTGTCGATCCTGGCGACTTACATCAGTGCGATGACATTTGTCGGTATGCCCGGTTGGGTATACAGCGCAGGTATGGAAGCGATGAGCGTTCATCTTAACTACCCCATTGTTATCTTTTTCGCCGTAGTCTTCTTTGTGCCGGTGTTTTACAAGCTGGGTTTGACGTCAATATATGAGTATCTCGAACATCGGTTTGGGGTGTATGCCAGAACAATAAACTCTGTCGTGTTTATTGTTGTGCAGTGCATTTCAGCCGGTGTCATCTTGTATGCGGTGTCGTTGATTCTGGTGCAGGTGCTTCCTATCAGTATCTCCGAGGCCATTATTTACATCAGTATCTTTACTGCAGGTTATACCTATGCCGGCGGTATCTCGACGGTGATATGGACGGATATGCTGCAATCGGCGGTGTTAGTGGCGGGCAGTATCGCCATTTTTGCGGTGTTGCTGATGGAAGTGAATACCGCGAGTGTGCTGTCTCGAGATCACCTCAATATTGTCAACCTGACGTTTGACCTGGGGGTCGACACTAGCTTGTGGGCGGGCGTGGTGGCAGTCAGCTTTTTGCACCTCAGCGTGTATGGCACCAACCAGTTAATTATCCAGCGTACCTTAGCCACCAAGTGCGAAAAAACAGCTCAGAAGTCGATGCTGCTTTGCGGCTATGGCGCTTTTTTCATTTATCTGTTTTTTTCGATACTGGGGGTATTGTTAAGCCTGTTCTATCAGGACACAACGTTTGCAAACAGTAACGAAGTGATCCTCGATTTTGTGTTTTACCATACCAACCCCGTCATCATCGGGCTGGTGATTGCTGCGTTGGCGGCAGCGGCTATGTCGACATTGGATTCTACATATAATTCGATGGCGACCGTTGTCACTTTCGACATTTATAAGCGCTTTGTACGCCCCGAAGCCCCGGGTAGTCACTATGACGGCATTGCCCGTAGAATGAGCCTGCTAGCTGCCACTTTAGTGGTTGTTCCGGCATTGCTGGCGGTTTCTAATGAATCTGTACTCAAAACCATTGCGAGTTTAACTTCGATTTTTGTCGGTATTCGACTGGGCTCATTTTTGTTGGGGTTATTTTGTGCCCGCGCGAATGAGGTGGGCATTATCGTGGGCAGTGTTGCCAGCGTGGCTGCGGTATTTGGCTGCATGATGCTGAACATCGCCTGGCCTTGGTTTGCTCCTGTCGGTACCGCTGTGTTCCTGTTATGTGGCATCGTCACCAGTTATTGGTGGGGGAGCAATACGGCGGAACAGCAAACCTTCTTCAAAAATCAAAAGTCCCTTTTTGCAAAGCCAACTGCCAGCCATTACGGTTTGCTGATGTTTGCGGCCGCAACCATTGCATTTTGTATGGTTATTCCTGATTGGCTTTATTCTGCACTGACATAATGAGTGAGTTTATGCTGTCTATTTTTGATATCTACAAGATTGGGGTCGGGCCTTCGAGCTCACACACCAATGGGCCAATGATTGCGGGATTTCAGTTCACCCGTTTGCTTAATTCAAAACTGGAATCGGTAGTTCGGGTTCAGGTGGATCTGTACGGGTCACTGTCACTGACTGGGATCGGGCACCATACCGACCGGGCGACGATACTGGGGCTGTTGGGCAATAAGCCGGATACCATCAAAATCTCAAGTGCCAATCAGGCGATGCGTCAAGCTATGGATAAGGGGCTGTTGTTGCTCGATGGCCGTCATGAAATAGCCTTCAATTATCAGACGGATATGCGGTTTCATCAGGAAAATCTGCCTCTGCATGAAAATGGGATGACCATTACCGCTTTGGACAGCCAGGGGCAAATCGTGGCGTTTGAGACCTATTACTCCATTGGCGGCGGTTTTATTGCTACTGGCGATGAGTTGCAAAATGGCAGTACAGAGAAACCGGTCGCTGTCGAGTTTCCTTTTTCTTCTGCCGATGAAATGCTGCTCAGGGCTGAAAAGAATGGGATGAGCTTGGGTGGCATGATTCTGCGAAATGAACTGGCTTTTCAGGATATGGCAGCCATTAACACCAAAGCCGAACAAATCTGGCGTGTGATGACTCATTGTATGGAACGCGGCTTTGAAACAGAGGGCATTCTGGAAGGTGGGCTGAATGTCACCCGGCGTGCACCTAATTTGCTGAAAAAGCTGGAAGCCAATGCCGCCATTGAAAATGATCCGATGGAGATCATGGACTGGATCAATCTGTTCGCGTTTGCGGTCAGTGAAGAAAACGCGGCTGGCGGACAGGTTGTGACCTCGCCGACGAACGGTGCCGCAGGCGTCATTCCGGCAGTATTGATGTATTACCATCGTTTTATAAAGGCGCTGGATACCAAGCAGCTGAAAGATTTCCTCGCAGTATCAGGCGCAATCGGTATTTTGTATAAAACCAATGCTTCGATCTCTGGTGCGGAAGTAGGGTGTCAGGGTGAAGTGGGGGTCTCATCGTCAATGGCTGCCGCGGGGCTGACGGCATTGCGTGGCGGCAGTAACGAACAAATCTGCATGGCGGCGGAAATTGCTATGGAGCATTCACTCGGAATGACCTGCGACCCGATAGGTGGCCTGGTGCAGGTGCCTTGTATTGAACGAAATGCCATGGGGGCCATGAAAGCGATCAATGCATCAAGAATGGCGTTAAAGCGTACCAGCAAATGCCTTATCTCTCTGGATAAAGTTATTGAGACTATGTATCAGACCGGCAAAGACATGAATAAGAAATATCGTGAAACGTCGCTAGGTGGACTGGCACTGATTCACATCGCGCCACCTTGCGAATAACCAGCCAATCACATCTGTACCGCCTCGGTGTGAGATTCGCTGGGGCTGTATGCTATTCGCCCTGCTCTTTAATTTTGTCCCGGCTCTGGGGCGCGTTTGCATTCTTTATCGAAAATCTGACGGTGTCTGGTTGGTAAAGCGTTTGAATTTGGTGCTGAAATAATTGCTGTCTTTGTAACCAACCTGAAAGGCGATGTCAGTGATTGACTGCTCTGAATAGTGCAGCAGGTTCATCGCGTTGTTGATGCGTACACGGTGAACGTAGTTATTGAATGAAAGATTAGTGATTTGCTTTATGCGGCGGCTCAATGTTCGTGATGATACGTTAAACTGGTCTGCCACCGTGTTAATGCTAATTTCTTCCGCATAGTTGTTTTGAATCCAGTCGATGACCTTAAGAATACTGTTATCCGCTTCGTTTTTAGAGGCTGATGATAATCGGCCACGAGAGAGTTCCACTACCAACTGTTGAAACAAGGCTTCAGTCATTAGCCGTGAATCCACGGTGTGATGCTGGGATTCATACTCAATTTGGTTGAGTAACAGGTTTACCTTTTTCATGCTCTCGGCAGTAATGAACCAACTGTTTTGTTCGTCTTCATCCTTGGGCAGCATGCTTTTCAGCAGCGGGGAGTAGGCCAGCTTGTTTTTCTTGAACAAGATATTGGTCAAATGTAGGTTATCGACTTGTTCGTACAGATGACGGTCTTTTGGGGAAAGGTAGCAAATATAGTTCTGTGACAAATTAGTCGGCACGTCGTTAATAATATGCTGACCAGCTCCTTTGGTCACAATAATAAGTTCATGAAAATCGTGAGCATGCTCAGGGTAGGCTTCCTGAGGCGAGCGTATTTCGGTACAAATTGTACTGTCAGACGTTTTGAAAAAGTCTTCACAATTTAATTGAAACATATTTTCATTCCTGGGGTCTTGAGCTTTTAAAGTAGATAAAACACTCAATAGGCTCAAGTGATGCAGATCATAGATATGATGTAGAAAAAATGGAAATATCCTGAGTGTGATCTTGCTTAAAAAAGCCTGGCAGTGATGAATTTCGCTGACAGGCTTTTTGATACTGAGATTGGCATCGTCAGATTGTCTACTGCTTGATTAGAGGCCTTTGTTATCTCAAAGATTAAAGGTGTCCTTCAATGCCTGCATATTTTCGACACTGACTCCTTCCGGTATAAACCCGCTTGCCAGACATTTCAGGAATAGCTTGGCCCCTTTATTGGCGACATCAATGTAGTCGAAAGCGGTTAATGCGTCGCTGCCGGTGGCTACAGCGCCGTGTTTTTCCCATACCGCAACATCGTGTTGAAGCAATTTGTCACGGGTGCCGTCAGCCATTGTTTTACTCCCTGGCATGCAGTAGGGCACGATACCAATTCCACGGGGAACAAAGGCTCTGACTTCCGGTAACATTTGCCAGCAAGCGTGGGTATAAACTTTATCGCTATGGGCATAGTCAGGGTGGTGTGACAGGACAATCAATTCCAGTGGGTGGGTATGTACGACGCAGCGATCGTCGGAGCCGCTATGACGTTTGGCCATGATAATCTCGACATGTGAGATAAACTCGCTTGTCGGAGCAAAGTCACAGCGGTTACCCCCTCCCCACAGAAGGTGATAACCTTTGGCTTCATCATCAATGCGCAGAATACAGCCGGCTAAATCGGGACGGCGAAGTTCGCGGATGCGTTCACCAGTACCTTTAACGAAAAATATGTGTCCGGCACTATGACGCGGGAAAGTATCATCTCCAATCATTGCCAGCGTTTGGTATGGATAGCTATTAAGATCATCGGGTAGTTCGCCAAAAATATCTGTCAGTAAAACGGAAATGTTTCCCCCGTTGCGTTCTGCCCATTCCCGTTGCCAAAGATAGTCTGCCACTTCAGAGACTTTCGCGATTTCTGCCAGAACGGCATCATTCAAAATCAGTTGTTTCATGTGGTTGCCTGCTTGTCGTCACTCAAAATAAAACATGTCGGTTAGTGAGGTGTGTTTTGGAGATAAGTCGTCATTGACGAGCATGATGTCCGACATATAACACCACCATCGCTGACACACCTCGCTGTCGGCGATAGCCTGCCATCGAGCGGCATCGTCCACTTCCAGGTAGGCGAACAGCTGTAATGTCTCCGGATGGAGAAAAATCGAATACTGATGGGCACCATGGGTTTTCAGCAAAGTGGCCATTTCTGGCCAGAGTGCGTTATGGCGTTCTTTGTATGTTTGTTCTGTGCTGGGTTTGAGCTGCATCACCGATGCCAGCCGCAATTTTGGTCGCTGACTTTGTTGCTGAGTCATCTTTTTCTGCCTTTTGCTGAATCGGGTTAGCCTTCGCGGTGACGCAATATGGTTTCTTCATACGCTTTAACATGCTGCAACCAGTCGATACCTACGGGTACGCCATGCTGATGGCAGTAATAGTCCCAAACGGCAGACCAGGGGGCGGTGCGTGATTCCTCCATCCAGGCGAGGCGAGCGGTGTAGTCGCCATCAATCTCAGCATGTTGAAGCTGGTGCTGAGGTTCCAGCATGGCTTTGAGCAGGGCTTTTCGCATGTTGCGGGTGCCGATGACCCAGGCCGCAATCCGGTTGATTGAGGCATCGAAGAAATCCAGCCCAATATTTACCCGGTTGAGTAGTTGATGACGGACAACCTCATTGGCAATCGCCTGGGTTTCATCGTCAAGCAGTACGACGTGGTCGCTGTCCCAACGGATTGGTCGGCTGACATGAAGCAGAAACTCTTTGACATACAAAGAGCAGGCGCTGATCTTGTCACTTATGACCTCGGTCGGATGAAAGTGACCAGCATCGAGGCACAGCAGGATGTCTCGCGAACTGGCGTAACCGAGATAAAATTCATTGCTGCCAACGGTGTAGGCTTCGGCACCAATGCCAAAGAGCTTACTCTCGACTGCATCTTTGTGGTATTTCACATCAATAGGCTCGGCGATGATTTCATCCAGGGAAGCCATCAACCGCTGTCGTGGTCCCAGTCTGTCGTAGGGTAAATCTTTCATGCCATCTGGAACCCAGATGTTCATCACCGACGGGGTACCCAGTTCTTTGCCAAAGTACTCAGAGATGCGGCGACTGGCTTTGCAGTGGTCAATCCAGAATCGGCGAATGACAGGGTCGGGATGAGACAGGGTCATACCATCTTCACTCAGCGGGTGTGAAAAACAGGATGGGTTAAAGTCGAGTCCGGTACCGGTTTTTTTGGCCCATTCGACCCAGTTTGCAAAGTGTTCCGGGCGAATGTGATCGCGCGATACCGGTTCATCGGCTTCCAGATAAAGCGCATGCAGGTTCAGGCGTTTGCAACCGGGAATCAGGTTGAATGCCTGATTGAGATCCTGACGTAATTCCTCTGGGGTACGGGCTCGTCCGGGATAATTACCGGTGGCCTGAATGCCGCCGCTCAAGGTCTGATCCGGGTTTTCAAATCCTCGTACATCATCGCCTTGCCAACAGTGAATAGAAATAGGGATGTTATCAACAGCCTGAATTACGCTGTCGGTATCAATACCGAGCTTCGCAAAGTGGTTTTGGGCTAACTGGTAGGCCGTTTCAATGGCATGAGTTGGTGACAGAGTGCTGGTCGCGGTGACTGGCATGGTGACTTCCTTTACTGAGTTTGAGTTAATTGTTCGAAACAGGTGATGGCAGGTTTAAGCCCCGCAATGGCGTTCGGAGAATACTGTGTTAATTCAAATGACTGGCGGACGATGCAGCGACCTTCCGATATGTTGGCAATTCGGCCAATGGCAACCAGCTGGCCAAGCGCATTCCCGATGGCAGAGGCTTCGGTAGGATTGGCGCACACGGGCACCTCACAAATATCAGCACATAACTGATTGAGAAAATGGTTTTGAGCTCCGCCACCGACGATGTGGATGTGTGACAGTGGTGAGTCTGACAGGTGTTGTAATTCCAAAAATACCTGACGGTAACGTAGAGCCAGGCTGTCATAGATGCAACGGACGATCTGTCCCAAAGAACCAGGTGCGCCCTGGCCGGTATCCAGACAGTAGTCAATGATCGACTGTTCCATGTTGTTTGGATGCAGGAAACGCTTGTCGTCAGGGTTGATCAGGTAAGCAAATGCTGGTGCCTGTTTTGCTAATGCAGCCAGATCGGAAAAACTGTAAGCCGGGTACTGTTGTTGCAAGCGCTGGATCAGCCACATGCCCATGATATTTTTCAGCACTCGGTACAGGCCTTCACTGCCACCTTCGTTGGTGATATTCGCGTTGAGTGAAAGTGCATTGATGATTGGTGCCGCACGCTCAAGACCCATGAGCGACCAGGTGCCAGAGCACAGATACACGGCGCCGGTCTCTGATAGTGGTGTACCAACGACCGCTGAGGCGGTATCGTGGCTGGCAATAGACGCTACGGGTATCTGATGAGACTGACGTTCTTTATCCTGGGTTTGATAGTGCCCAATAATCTGATTTGGCTGTTGTGGCGGCAGAAACCAGTGGGACGGTGCCCCGATTTTGTCCAACAAGGCCGAACTCCACTGGCGGGAGTTGCTGCCTAGCAATTGGCTGGTGGAAGCGTTGGTATATTCACAGTGTTTGACCCCGGTTAGACGAAAGTTGAGGTAATCCGGAATAAACAGCAGAGTCGCCACTTCGCCCAGCCACTCAGGTGCAGTACGGGTCCCGCGATAAGACGCTGATTCAAGGGGAAGTAAGTCAGGGTTGAGCAAGGCAGCAAGCTGATACAGGGTATTGAATGGCAAGAACTGTATGCCGGTCTCGGTATACACTTCTGCTTTATTCTGGTGCTCTGCAAGAAATGCATCCATGACACCGTCTGTGCGGCTATCGCGGTAAGACACAGCTTGACCCAGGCGATGCCCTTCTTTATCCAGTAAAACAAAATCGACTCCCCACGTATCTATGCCGATACACGCTGGCGTAATGCCCGCGTCGAGGACGTGCTGAATACCGAGATAAATTTCAGCGAGTAGCGCATCCGTATCCCAGCATACCTGATTATTTCGGTGACACAGTCGGTTAGGAAAACGGTGTACTTCCTGCAATGAGAGTCGTTTGCCGTCCAATGTGGCGACCATAATCCGACCGCTGGAGGCGCCGATGTCGATAGCAATCACTTGAGTGGTCATAAGGATTTCCTGAGTATCGTTCATGGGCTCATTATCAGAAAAGCGGCGAAGGTCAGACTTAAAAAAACGACCGGTTTAGACGGTGAAATGTCAGTTTTATCGATATCCGCGTGCGTTACATCACACTTGCCTGTTTTAAGCGATTTGGTGCTTGTTGCGGTGGGTTAACAAAGGAATTCAGAAGGGTTATTGATTATGATTGTTATTAAATCGAAGTCGTGATGCGCAGATGAGCTGCCGAAAAAAGCCCCACCAGAGGTGGGGCAAACGGCGTGTATCCAGAGGTATCAAAGATAGGTTCGCAGGTATTCCGACAGGCATAAAATTGCCATTGCCTGCCCGTATGGCATAGATGTGAGTGGAATTTGACGATAATAGTCGAGATCATCCCCCATCGCGGTACCAAACGAGACATTGAGTAGTTCGCCCGAATCACTGATGAAGTCGCTGACCAGAGCATCGACGGCTTTATGGGCTATGTCAGCGTATTTCGGATCGATATAGCGTTTTCGTACTGCTTTAAGAATGCCGTAAGCAAATCCTGCGGTCGCAGAGGCTTCAACGTACGAGCCATCATCATCCAGCAGGGTGCACCAAAGGCCTCCTGCTTGCTGGTAGCGGGCCAGTGCCTCCACCTGTCGATTAAGAATATGGATAAGGTGGCGACGGTAAGCGTCGTGTTCAGGTAAATCCAGCAGTTCCAGAAAATCCGGGATCACAATGGTGACCCAGCTGTTGCCACGAGCCCAGCGTGCATTGGCAAAATTATGGTTACCATCGAAAGTCCAGCCGTGGAACCAGGTGCCGGTGTCACGATCCATCAGATACTGAATATGGGTCAGGAACTGGTATTTCGCTTCTTCAACATATTCCGGACGATTGAGCAACAGGCCGATTTTTGTCAGCGGCATGACACTCATCATCAGGGTGTCATCCCACATTTGCTGCGGGTTTTCACTGTTGTAGACAATGTGCTGGATACCTCCGCTTGTTGTGCGTGGCATCTGGTACATCACGTAATCCGCCCAGGTTTCCAGGTAAGGTATGAGGGACTGGTCTTTGGTGTCTTCGAAGCGGTATGCCAGTGTCAGAAATGGGCAGACTGTATTCACGTTCTTTGTGGCTTGCTCTTCGGCAAACCGGTCTTCAAACCATTCATCAATGATGTTCAGCACGCTCTGGTCGTTTGTCTGCTGATAGTATTTATACATGCCGTAAAGGCCAATACCATGGGTCCATTCCCAGCCTGCCCAACCTTTGGTATCAATGGTTCGGCCATCATCAAGATGCAGCAGAAATTCACCGGTTTCATCTTGAATATTGATTAGGTTGTTAATCAGGCTGGTGACTTTATCAACAATCACTTTGCGTGGATGGGGGCGTTCAACCCGACGAAGAAGATCACTGTGTTTTACGGGAAATACGTTCATAACGTCCTCAGAAATAAATTACATTACGCCAAGCAGTTTTGGCAGAAACAGGGTGAGATCCGGGATATAGGTAATGAGCAACAACATCACGATGATCGCGGCATAAAATGGCAGTAAGGGTTTAATCAGATGTTCGACTTTTACCTGTCCGACACTGGCGCCCACGTACAAACCGCTACCGACCGGTGGCGTGATGGTGCCAATGGCAAGGTTAAAGACCATCAGGATGCCGAAATGGACGGGGTCAACCCCGATCTTCTGCACAATGGGCAGTAAAATCGGCGTAAAAATGAGGATTGCTGGGCCAATATCCATAAAGGCGCCGACGATTAACATGAACAGTGTGACAACCAGCAGGATGATGGCCGGGTTGTCGGAAATTCCGAGAATCATCTGGCTTAATGCGCAGGGAATACCTGTCATCGACATGGCAAATGACATTGCCGAAGAAGTAGCCAGCAAGAACATGATTACGCCGCTCATGATGAAAGTCTGAATCAATATTTTGGGAAGGTCTTTCAACGTCAGCGTTTTATAAAGAATGAGCGTCAGATACGCGGTATACACCACGGCAATGGCCGACGCTTCGATGGCAGTGAAAATTCCTTGTACGATCCCGCCGACAATAATCACGACTAGCAGCAGGCTGGGCAACGCATCGCGGGTGACTTTCAGTGCCATCCCTTTTTGCAGCGAAAAGAAATTACGGTAGTTATTGCGCTTCGCCACAACATAGGTCACAGCCATGCATCCGATTCCCCATAAGCTGCCGGCAACGAGACCTCCGGCAAACAAGGCCGCGATGGACGTCCCACCACTGGCCAAGGCATAGAGAATAAAGGCTGTTGTCGGCGGGATTAGCATACCGGTTGGAGCTGAGGCGATATTGACTGCTGAGGCAAAGTTACGGTTATAGCCTTCTTTAGCACTCATCGGAATCATTACACCACCGATAGACGTGGAGGCTGCGATGGCTGACCCTGATACTGCGCCGAACATCATATTTCCGGCAATGTTGGTATAGGACAGAGAGCCTGGAATGCGACCGGTGAAAAGCTTAGCGAAGCTGACCAGACGGGTCGCAATGCCGCCATTATTCATGATGACGCCGGACAGAATAAAAAACGGCACAGCCAGTAGGGCAAAACTGTCAAGGCTGGAGAACATTTTTTGGGCGGTGGTGAACATCGCGATATCGAAGGGCAATACCAGCATCAGGGTGCTTCCGGAAGCGATGACGATACACAACCCTATCGGGGTACCCAAGACGAGTAGCAGCACAAACACCCCGACCAACATGGCAGAGGCGATGACGGGATCAATCATAGCGACCTCCTGCCAGTTCATTGGATAAAGGCGTGTCTGATGCTGCTGCTCGTAATGAAGCAATCAGATCGGAAATATTGAGCAGGCAGTAAAGAATTGTCAGTACGCCGGAGAGTGGCAGGGCGTAATAGACCTTGCCCATAGACAATTGCAGAACTGGAGAGATTTGCAGCATGGCATTGGATGAGACTTTCCAGCCGCCAATGACTAGGATGTAGGCGGAGAACAGTATGAATACCACTTGAATGGCAATCTGCCAGTAAGTGGTTAGTGATTGAGGGCACTTGTCGAGAAACAGTGTCAGGCTGATATGCTCACTTTTTCCGGCAACATAGGCCAGCCCGATGACAGAGAGCCAGACTAGCGAGAAGCGCAGGAACTCTTCGGAGAATGTACTGGGCGTGTTAAATACATAGCGACTGATTACCTGCCAGCAAGCAATCAGAACCATGACACAGATAAGGCTACAGCTGAACATCTCTATTGTTCGGTCCAGCCAGCGTCTAAGTTTTTTCATAATAACCTCTGACCATATTGGTGCAGAGAAGGCCTCAGGCTGACAGGCAGCCTGGCCTTCTGCAGCATGGTACGCTTAGTTGACCTGACTGATTTGTTGGAACAACTGATAAAGTTCAGGTTTATTTTGGAGCTGGTCGTAAATAGGCTGAACGGCGGCTTTGAACGGGCTAGTGTCAATGTCATAGAACTCAACGCCAAACTGGGATTGAGCCAGTTCACGTGTTTTCTTCATTTCTTTCTGCCAGGCGCTTTTTTCTACCTCAATGGATTCCTGAATGGCTTCGTTTAGCGCAGACATCTGTTCAGGCGTGAGTTTGCTGGTGGTCAGATTGCTCATTACGATGATGTCAGGAATGCGGGTGTGCATGTCGTAGCTGTAATGTTTTGCAACTTCACCATGGCGGGCAATAGTGAGGGCAAATTCATTATTTTCAGCACCATCGATGATGCCTTGTTGCAGCGAGGTATAGACTTCGGCCTGACTCATCGCGATCGGGGACGCGCCAAGAAGTTTCATCGAGTTAATGGAGGTTTCACTTTGCATTACCCGAATTTTTTTCCCTTTCAAGTCATCAACGGTCTTGATGGGACCTTTACTCATGTAGAAGCTACGTGCACCTGAATCGTACCAACCCACACCGGTAAAACCCTGTCCGGCGGTAGATTGGTAAACCGGGGTCATAATGTCCGGGTTGTCCATCACCTTGTAGAAGGCCTCTTGGTTTTCAAACAGGTAAGGTAATGAAAAGACACCGTAATAGGGTGAAAAGCTTTCCAGCAAACCGGATGACACTTTGGTGAGATCGATGGCACCAACTTGTGCCATTTCCACCAATTCTCGCTCGCCCCCCAGTTGGCTGTCGGGAAAATACTGAATGGTGACTTCGCCCTTGGTTTTCTCGGATACAGCCTTGCCGATATATTGCAGCGCCTCTTTAACAGGCTGGCTATTCTCGGCATAAGCCAGTTTTAATACCGTTGCTGCCTGCGCGACGTTGCTCAGTGGTAGCAATAAAGATGTCGCTAGTATGAGTTTCAGTGGGGTACGGGTAGCGGACATGGATCCTCCAAACACTTTTGTCTTTATTCCGCTGCCTGTTGTTGGTGGTCAGTAACTTTGGCAGCAGTTGATGATTTGTATTAAGCCTTGTCATCATCGCAGCCTGGAAAGTCCTCCACCTTTGTAATTCTGCCAACCTGATAAAATGTGACGGTGATTTTGTCCCTTTTTCGATGTTTTAATCACAGTTTGGTGCGAGCCTTCATTGGGAGGAGACGGGAGGGGCTAAATGGACGTTCCCTCTGGCATCGAACAAATGTTGGCAGTGCAGGAAGAAAACCACGGAAGTATAAACCAGTGCTTTTGCCATGATGGCAAACACTTAAGAGGCCTGTCACGGAGGGAGACGTTGTGGTAGGCAACATAGAAAGGAAAGGAAAAGAAAATATAGATAGGAAAGGGAGCAGTAAGCGGATACCAATAAGTTGATACCCGTAAGTCATAAACTGTGCGAGCGGGTTTTAAAGCAAACAATGCGGACGATAACGGATGCTGAGGTAAATAAAATGACAGTCAAAAATCAGTGGGATGTCTTTAATTTATCCCGCTATGTGAAAGCCGGATCGCCCGTAACATTGACCAGGCGTTAGTTCGTTCTACGCTGCAATCCTGCCATTTCGCACCAGTGCCCGGCGGACGTTTTTACACAGTTTGCCAAAGCTGTATAGCTCGTCGAAAGTGGGCGGGAGGCCACGGTTGAGTTGGTGTTGCCAGTAAGACAGTTCAGAATCGACAAGCTCCATTAACTTTTTCGGGCAGCCGACACAGGTGTTATCCGGTCCGCAGACAAAAGTATCTTCCTGATACAGTGGAAATTCCTCTTTAACCGCATCAATGATCTGCTGCATGGCGGTGATTCTGTCAGGTTTTTTACTCATGGTAACGACAGTTGGCAGATGAAAGCGACATATTTTACCCTGCATACCGGATTAAACCATACCTTTAAAGTGGGTAATTTTTTTTGGAGGGGCCGTAACAAGGCGTTTTTCCTGAGCTTTTGTGGTGCGCAAGGCAATCACTGCTTGGTGAGCATTGCAGGTAGCCGACAATGAATCCGGGGTGATTTACGCTCGGCATTTTGTTGTTGCCACTGCCGTGGGGCGATGCCAAACCATGACACAAAAGCGCGTGAGAAAGCGCAAGCGTCACTGTAGCCCAATAATTCAGCTAGCTGAGCCATGCTCATGTTGGATTCTGTCAGATGACGTGTCGCCAGCCGCTGCCGGGTCTCTGTCAGGATAGCCTGAAATGACGTGCCTTCAGCTTGCAAGTAGCGTTGCAGGGTTCGGGGACTGAGCATCATGTATTTTGCTACCTGGCCCACTGTGCTTTTTCCGGAAGGCAATAAGTGATGGAGCACATAGCGGACATAGTCCGGCAACTCCTCAACGGTAAGATTGGTCAGCGCGTGGACATGGTTTTCTATCAGAGCGTGCAGCGACGGGTCGGCATGGTTCAGGGTTGTTTTCAGGGCACTTTTCTCAAACGCGATGCCGGTCAGAAAAGCGTTGAAATGAGGAGTAACAGGGAGCAACTTCTGATACTCCGTGACGGATGCCAGAGGATAGTGACGAATGTAAATCGCCTTGGGTTTCCAGGCATGACCAAAGAAGAGCTGGAGCAATTTTAGCCCCACACCAATCGCTATTTCGGTACATTGCGCATGATCGTGCTGCTCGAGGAAAATGCTGGGCTCATAGCAAAGCAACATCTGATTTTCTTTTTCTGTTAACTGCAGGGTAGCCCCCTGAGAATGCCAGTGGAAATAGCTGATCAGCTCGCTTAGCGCCTGTTCTACGGTTTGGGCGTTGTTTATGAGGTGAAATAACGGGCCAATGGCGGCAATGCTCTGAAACTGTCCGAATTCCAGCCCGAGCAGTGGGCAGGAGAAGTGGCGTTGGGAAAGCTCGATGAGGCGCAAAAACTGATGATAAGAAATCAGTGCTTCAGGGTGGGAAAACACATCGTCCGATAACCCGACCGCATTGAGTAAGGCATGATGGTTGACCTGGTGCTGAGTGGCAAACTGATCAAACCGAGCGATGTTTGCTCCGCGGATGTATAAGTTTTTCATCGTTTCCCTGAATCCTTTCTCTCTTGGTTTCAAACCCTGTTTTCAGTCAGTGTTCCAGCTTTAGCTTCTGCACATGTTTCAGTGTTAACCACGCTATTGAGCCTTCTGTCTGTCGATGAATGGAAAATGCCATTGCGGTATGAATAATTGCCACAGGCAGTATTTGTATAAAACTTGGCGTGAATTATCAATGCTAAGTTTGCTACTTTGTTTCAATCTTGTTGTGAAAATGATGGTTTGGACAACAAGAATAGAAAGGAACGCAATATGGGATTTCCATTTTTAGTGAATGAGCACCATGAGCTACTGACCCTGAACAATAACGACCTGCCGATTTACCGTGACCTCTTACCGGGGGTGCATGTTCAGCCGCAATTTCTTGATGTGGTCAACGGTGTTTGGGCACTGAGAGTACAGTTTGAACCGGGTGTGGTGCTACCGGCACACTACCATACCGGCAATGTGCACTTCTGGACTCTGTCGGGTAAATGGTATTACAAAGAGTACCCGGACCAGCCGCAAACGGCAGGTTGCTACCTGTACGAACCGGGCAGCTCAATTCATCAGTTCATCACACCTGAAACGAATACAGAACTGACCGAAGCACTCATGATTATTCAGGGAGCCAACATCAACTTTGACGATGAAGGAAACTATCTGGGCATGCTGGATGCTAACTTTATCGTTGCCACTCTGGAAAAGCACATCGCTGACAATGGATTGGATCCGGCCAAGTATATCCGTCCACCGCAAACGGATTACTCCACGAAGTAATCTCCCCTCTATCGTTTTGATCAAAGGCCGGTTTTGAGCCGGCCTTGTTGACTCTCCGAGGAATCATCGATGAGCAAAAACATTTTTATTACGGGTGGAGCAAGCGGTATAGGTCTTCAACTGGCGAAGCATTACCTGAAAAGTGGCCATAACGTTGCGTTGTTTGATCTGTCATTTTCAGAATCTGTGCTGGAAGAGCTGTATCCGTATCAGGGGGCTTCGCAAAACCTTGTTAGCTTGCAGGCTGATGTTTGTGACATGGCATCACTGAGTGGGCAGGTGGAAGCTGCGGTTAATACCCTGGGCAGCCCGGATCTGGTTATCAACTGCGCCGGAATCTTACGGGCAGGACGATTTACTGAGCTGCCACAATCTGAATTTGAGCAAGTGGTCGCGATCAATCTGTTCGGCACCCGTAATTTTATCTGTGCGGTATTGCCGTTCATGAAAAAGGGGGCGCATGTCTCCATGATTTCTTCAATGGCAGGCGTTAGCGGGGTGTATACCTATGCGGCGTATTGTGCATCAAAGTTTGGTGTGATGGGGCTGGCGAAAGTGTTGCGACAGGAGTTGAAGCCACGTGGCATCGATGTTTCAGTGATCTGTCCGCCGGAAGTATCCACACCTATGGTGGTAAAAGAGCACCAGACCATTGACCCTATTTGCCTTGAACAAAAAATGGTGGCCGGGGTGCTGACGGTAGAAGAGGCCGTTTCGAAAATTGCCGCGGGCTTAGCCACCCGAAAACACGTGGTGGTTCCGGGGGGCAGGGCGAAGATCATTTACCTGATTAACCGCTTTGCGCCGGACAGCATCATGTTCGGAATTGTTGACAGAATCATTGCGAAAGGGCTGGCTCGACAGTCTCAGACACCTCAAACTGACATTTAACCGGCCTTATTGTCCGACGGGAGGGCGTTAAGCGCTCTCCTGAACCTCGTGACTCTTTGCTGCAACATGCTCAATGCAACATGTTGTTATTCCACTTTTAATCAAAGGGCAATACTGCTGTCACTTTGGCACTTCAGGATTAGCGCGTTTAAAAACAACCACTAAACTAAAGACAGCCAAGGATAGTCAATGAGCAAGGCAATTTTTAACCCGACTCGTTTTAATAAAAGTGACAACGCGACCTTCGATGATGTACTGGATGCATTTGTTTCCCGCCGCAAGATTCTGAAAGGGGGCATGGGCCTCAGCGCTATGGCGGCCATGGGAGCGTTTGGACTGACCGGCTGTAACTCCGATTCCGGCAATACCACAACCGACACGCCGGACGCGCTGACACGCGTATCACTGAAATTTGAGTCGATTCCGGGCTCGCTGACGGATGCCGTCAGTGTCGCAGAAGGCTATACCGCTCAGGTATTGGCGCCTTGGGGAACCCCGTTGAATGCCATTGCTCAGGACTGGAAAAATGATGGCAGCAACACCGCGATTGATCAGGCGAATGCCGTGGGCATGAACCATGACGGGCTACATTTCTTCCCATTGAATGACAGCGCGACTGAAGGCCTGCTTTGCGTCAATCACGAATATATTGAGACCGCTGAGCTGCATCCTGATTTCGATGCGACGTTTAACGCCGAAGGTGACCGTATTGATGTTGACGCGGTACGAAAAGAGATTTTTGCCCATGGTGTCAGCGTTATTCATATCGCACTGGAAAACGGCAACTGGGTGGTGAAAGAGGATGCCCGCAACCGCCGCTATACCGGGGCAACGGCAATGGATATCGCCGGACCGCTGGCGAACAGTTCGCATCTGGTAACTCCTTATTCACCTGACGGCAGCCAGGCGCGCGGTACCCTGAACAACTGTGGCAACGGCTACACCCCATGGGGGACGTACCTGACCTGCGAAGAAAACTGGCCGGGATATTTTGTGAATCAGGGAACGGCGGCGGCCGATCAGGAACGTATCGGTATCACACTTGGTGCGGATGCAACGGGTCGTTATCGTTGGGAAACCCTGGCCGGACACGCGGACGAGCAAATGGACGAATTCCGTCGCTTTGATATCACGCCAACCGGCAGCAGTGCACTGAGCGATTACCGTCATGAAGCCAATGGCCATGGTTACATCGTCGAGATTGATCCGTACACAGCCAACTCCCGCGCGGTAAAACGTACGGCGCTGGGGCGCTTCCGTCACGAAGGTTGTACTTTCGGGAAACTGGAAGAAGGCAAGCCGCTGACGTTTTACTCGGGCCATGACTCGCGATTCGAGTACCTGTACAAATTTGTCTCGAAAGCGGTTTGGGATGCGGCAGATGCAACCCCTGCAGACCGTCTGGCTACCGGTGATAAGTACATGAACGACGGGACGCTGTATGTTGCCCGTTTTGATGCCGACGGTAAGGGCGTATGGCTGCCGCTGACACTGGATGCCTTGACCAAAGACGGCGGTGTGCTGGCCGATCATTTCGCGACGTTGGCGGACATCATCCTGAACACTGCAGGTGCCGCAGATTGGGTGGGGGCAACACCGATGGATCGCCCGGAGTGGTGTGCGGTGGATCCGATCACCGGCTCTGTGTACCTGACACTGACCAACAACACCAAGCGTACAGAAGAGACCGGCACTAACCCGGCCAACCCACGATTGCTGAACAAGTTCGGCCACGTCATTCGCTGGGATGAAACTGAAAACCACACAGATTTCAGCTGGGATATCTTTGTCTTTGGCTCATCTGCCGACGCAACTGCGGATGTGAACCTGTCAGGATTGGATGAAATGAACCAGTTTGCCAGCCCTGATGGCCTGGCTTTCGATCAGCGCGGTATTTTGTGGATTCAGACTGACAACGGCGCCAAAGAAGTCACCAGTTATACCAATGACCAGATGCTGGCTGTGGTTCCATCCAACCTGATGGATGAAGCCGGTAATCAGCAAACTATTGGCAGCGGCAATCAGGGGGAACTCAAACGATTCTTTGTCGGCCCGAATGGCTGCGAAGTCACTGGTTTTACCATCAGCCCTGATTACCGTTCGATGTTTGTATCAATCCAGCATCCAGGCAACTGGCCGTACAGCGACAATGCCGCTGAAGCCGCCCCCGAGGGCACCACAGTCCGTGCTCGCGCATCGATTGTCGTCATTCGTCGTCAGGACGGTGGTGAACTGGCGGTATAACGCTGCGCTTTAAACGTTGAACACCCTTAACCCTCAACGTTTATTCTCAAACTACTAAACTAAAACCCGCCAATGTCTGCGCATTGGCGGGTTTTATTTTTCCGCCTGCAACCTCAGCACCTCTCTTAATAACTCACCGTCAACTTCGGGCAGGGTGTCACTGAGCCGGATGGCTTCGCCAGGGACAAAAGAGAGCATCACGTTTTTCAGGGTGGCATCCGGGTTCTGCTGATTTTGGGTGTGGAAGTTGACCAGTTGTTCGTACAGTTGTCCTTCCATTTTGCGGATTTGCTCGTCCGTCAGTTTAATCCGGGCCATGCAAATGGCGGGGCGTTGCTGATGCCGGTCCTGGCTGGTTTTGAAACGCGCCACAAATAGCTTGTCTAAGGGGCTGTTTTCTTCCGTAATAAAACGTTTTTGAGGGTTAAGTTTTACCCGGGTTTTTTCGATCGTCTCCACATAGCCCATCATTTCCAGCGCCCGCAGGTAGTGGATGATGGACTGTTCTGACAGGGTAAAGTGTGTCTGAATATCCTCGACCGACCAGCCTAACGATGTCAGCAGGTAAATGAAATCGTACAGATACGGGTGTTTTGCGAAGATGGCATTATTATTCGGCGAGATGGCTTTAATGTCCCGTTGCTGAATACGGTTTGCCAGCTCCGACAGTTTCACTAAATCGGTGTCCAGGTAACTGGCATAAAACGTGATTTTATCAATGCCCAGGCTCGGATTATGAAACTGGCGCTTCAGACTGCTGACTGGCACGCTGCAGTATTCTGATAACTGCGCGTAACTGATATTGCGTACCTTCAGTGTTTCCCGCAAAGCCGCCAGTAAATACTGGGCTGATACCGTCATGGTTCCCTCCATGTCTTACATCTTTCATTACCAAATGGTGTCGCTGTCACGAGTCGCTGAGCCATGAGTCGCTGAGAAGACGGCCAGTTTGTTCTCTCAAAGGTGCCTAAGGTACCTAAGTTGTCACGCTGACTCGTTCAGGAAGTATAACGATCAAAATTGTATATTGTATGCGAACTGCATTTGTCGTTGTGGTTTCTTGAGAAACCTCGCACTTCAGAGCGGCGCATGAACAGTCTCCAGTCAGTGAAGAATGGTATAAATAGAGCAATTAATGGCTACGGCAATGAATGGCGTGGCTAGGGCTGGCGGTAAAGATTCTGACAAGGCGATTCGCCAAACGGCGGATGACAGGGGGAAACATGCTCAACCGGTTACGACAATTCTTCCATTTTCTGACAAAAACCAATCCGAATATTGAGCAGGAGGTGGATGACGTAATAGCTGCTCTCGGCGGGCTGGACAATATTCTTCAGTCGGGAGCCTGCGCGACCCGGTTGAGAATGCACCTTAACGATACCGGGCGTGTGGACAGTGAAGCCCTGAAACAGTTGGGCGCATTCGGTGTCGTGCGTCTGGATAAGCAGAATGTACAGGTTATTTTTGGCCTCAAAGCAAACAGCTACTCACAGCTGATCGAGCAAAAGTTGCAGCAGCTAAAATAGGAACAATTGCTTTTCATTCCTGACCTCATTTTTCTGATAGCGGTTGGGATAGGATGGGGCCAGTTGGTAACTTAACAGGCAGGATAGCGTCATGACGACACATGCTGAGACAACATTTCCAAAGCACTTTTTATGGGGCGGCGCCATTGCGGCCAATCAGGTGGAAGGCGCCTACGATCTTGACGGCAAGGGGCTGTCAACGTCAGACATGCTGCCTAAGGGGATTCTGAGCCCGCATCAGCCACGTAATGAACGTACACCGGGGATCAAGGATCTGGCGATCGATTTTTATCATCGTTACCCGGAGGATATTGCGCTGTTCAAGGAAATGGGGTTTACCTGCCTGCGGTTGTCGATCGCCTGGACTCGGATTTTCCCGAATGGCGATGAATCAGAGCCGAATGAAGCGGGGTTGGCGTACTACGATAAGATTTTTGATGAGCTGGTCAAGCATGGTATGCAGCCATTCGTGACCCTCTCGCACTATGAAATGCCGTTTACTCTGACCGAAAAATACGGAGGCTGGGGCAGCCGTAAACTGATCGATTTCTTTGCCCGTTATGCGCGTACGGTGTTCGAGCGCTATAAAGACAAAGTCAAACTGTGGCTGACATTCAATGAAATTAATATGTCGCTTCATGCGCCGTTTACCGGCGTTGGTCTGCCTGAAGAGGCATCGGAGCAGGAAATCTATCAGGCCATCCACCATCAGCTGGTGGCTAATGCCAAGGCCGTAAAACTGTGTCATGAAATTATTCCGGATGCCCGAATCGGTAATATGCTGCTGGGTGCGATGAACTACCCGTATACCTGTCACCCTGATGATGTGTTGGCGGCCATGCATGAAAACAACAAATGGCTGTTTTTCGGCGATGTGCAGACTCGCGGTAAATACCCGGGTTACATGTTGCGTTATTTTCGTGAGAAAGGCATTGAAATAGCCATGGCCGCGGGGGATCTGGAAGAGATTGCCGGTGCCAGCGTTGATTTTGTGTCTTTCAGCTATTATGCCAGCGGGTGTGCCAGTGCAGATCCGAAGCAGAAAGAAGTGGGTAACATCATCGACAGCGTGCCAAACCCGTATCTGGAAAAAAGCCAGTGGGGCTGGCTGATTGATCCGAAGGGGCTGCGTATTTTGCTGAACTTCCTGTATGACCGTTACCAGAAGCCACTTTTCATTGTCGAAAATGGCCTTGGTGCCCGTGATGAGCCGGATGAAAACGGCGAGATTCAGGATGATTATCGCATCGCTTACCTGAATGGTCACCTGGTACAGGCGCATGAAGCGGTCAAAGATGGCGTTGAACTGATGGGGTTCACCAGCTGGGGGCCGATTGATCTGGTGGCAAACTCGACGGCAGAAATGAGCAAGCGTTACGGCTTTATCTATGTGGATCGCCATGATGATGGCAGCGGTACGCTGGCACGTAAGCGCAAGAAGAGCTTTTACTGGTATCAGGATGTGATTCGGACACAGGGGGCATCGTTAACCCGGTAGTGAAGCTGTGTAAATTTACTCTCAACAAAGGGCGCATAGGCGCCCTTTTCTGTTTTTCATGTTCTGCGGATAACGCAATGAACGGATAAAATTTATAAAACCGAATGCACATTAAATCTGTGTAGCGCTGAAACCTCTCGCTTTGTAACTGAATACGGTTCTCATTTCCATCACCGCCTTTTACTTTCCGGGATTGTATGTTTGCATATTGTATACAATATACCAGTATTACCTTCTGTCACCCTGGTGATTGCATTTACACATCCTGTTTGAAGTCGTTGAAGGATGAAAACATTAACTTCAAGAGAAGAAAAAGATGGAACTTAAAGCACTTGCGTTAACGGTATCAGCCCTGCTTGTGGGTCAGTCGGTGTATGCATCTGAGGTGTTTTCTCACCCGGGCATGCCGGTTCAACAAAAGTTGCAGCCAAATTTGCTGCAGCAAAGTACCAGGCTTCAGCCAGAGCAACATATCCACGGGCTTGAACGCACGGATCGGCAATATCGGCCGACAGATGCTACTCAGCAGCCGGAACCGCCAACGTTACTGAAACGTCAGGTATCGGTTCAGCAGGATGCGGTTGAACAGTGTGATCTCAGCCAGTTTCAGACGACCAGCAGTAACCAGTTGATGGCCGCGATTCGCCAGCAGGGCGCCAGTTGTGTCAATGCCTTGTTTAGTGCTGACACGGGAGTACAGGAAGCCGCGTTTTCGTCCAACCACATGTATAACGTCGCACAATATACCCGAACACTGGCGCAGCAATATGCGGGCGGGGGCAGTGATGAGCTGGAAGCCTTGTATCTGTATCTTCGGGCGGGGTATTACGCTGAGTTTTATAACAGCAATATCACGTTTCTGTCGTGGGTGACGCCGGCAGTGAAAGGTGCCGTGGATGCGTTTGTCCAGAATGCCCATTTTTATGACAACGGCGACGCTCATGGCAAGGTGCTGAACGAGGTGATCATCACGATGGACAGTGCTGGGCTACAGCATGCCTATCTCGATGTAGTGACGCAGTGGCTGACCCGTTGGAATGCGCAATATGCCGAGCACTGGTATATGCGAAACGCGGTCAATGGTGTCTTTACTATTTTGTTTGGCGGGCAGTGGAACAATCAGTACACCAGCCTGATTGGCGAGCAGACTGCGTTGGTGACGGCCTTACAGGCATTTGCGCTGGACCGTACGAAAGTGAATTCGCCAACGGAGTTTATGGCGGCCAATGCGGCCAGAGAACTGGGGCGGTTAGCTCGCTACACGGACGCGACCATTGCGCCTAAAGTCACGGAAGGATTAACCGCGATCTTCGGCCAGTATCCGTCCTATGGCGATGGAGATGCTATCTGGCTGGGGGCGGCGGATACGGCCTCTTATTATGCTGATTGCAGCCAGTTCAACATCTGTGGCTTTGAAGACGCGCTGCGTGATGCGGCGCTGAACCAGACTTTTATCTGTAGTGATACGATTAAAATTCGCTCACAGGATATGTCGCAGGCACAGCATCTCGCGGCTTGCGACAAAATGGCTTATGAAGAGTCATTTTTCCACACCACGCTTGAAACCGGTAATCAGCCGGTGGCTGATGATCATAATACGCAGCTGCAGGTGAATATTTTTAATTCCGATACCGATTACGGTAAATATGCCGGTCCGATATTTGGGATTGATACCAACAACGGCGGTATGTACCTCGAGGGGAATCCGGCCAATGTGGGCAATATTCCCAATTTCATCGCGTATGAAGCCAGCTATGCCAACCCGGACCATTTTGTCTGGAATCTTGAGCACGAGTACGTCCACTATTTGGATGGGCGGTTCAATATGTATGGCGATTTTGGTACGCCTACCGAGCTTGTGGTCTGGTGGAGCGAAGGGGTGGCCGAGTATGTGTCGCGGGTAAATGATAATCCTCAGGCGATTGCCACCATTCAGGATGGCAGCACGTACACTCTGGCGCAGGTGTTTGACACGACGTATGACGGTTTTGATGTGGATCGTATTTACCGATGGGGATATCTGGCGGTGCGATTCATGTTTGAGCGTCATCCTGATGAAGTTCAACGTATGCTGAGTGCCACCCGACAGGGACGCTGGGCTGAATACAAGGCGATCATTAGCGGTTGGGCAAATCAGTATCAGTCAGAATTTGCCCAATGGACCGAGGCGCTGGCGAAGGGCGACAGTGGCGCTGGGAACGGTGAGGGGACAGGCTCCGGTAATGAAGGGGGCGGTGAATCTGGTGGTAATACCGGCTTGCCGGAAAACTGCGTAGTACTGCCAAAAATCAGTGATGGGCGTTTAGCACTGGATGAAGCGGCCTGTCTGGCCGACACGGCTTCAGCGTCTGACGTATTGTGGTTCAGTATTCCGGCTGTCAGTGAATATCAGACCACTGCCATTACGGCGGGCAACGGGACTGGCGACCTGACGCTGGAATACAGCAACCTGAATTGGCCAGATGGTACCAATGTGCAGGCATCATCGGCAAATATGGGTAACAGTGAATGCATTATTCTGGAACATCAGGCGAATTATTGGGGATATCTGAAAGTCTCGGGTTCCTTTGAAAATGCAGCGTTATTGGTGGAGGCTGGCAGTAACCAGTGTCGTCAGTAACCCGTTTCAGCGGTGCTTCTCGCAGCCCGGCTTTTGCCGGGCTTTTTTACTACTGAATGCGATGTATGATTCCAGGCCGGTGAAAGAGCGGCGAAAAGTGGCAGGGCTACGGGCTGTCGTGCCGCGTTACCTATGTATACCTCACACAAAACCGATAATGCTCCGAATAATGGAAAAGGTCCGAATAATGGGGCTCGCCACCAAGTTTGTTCGCTATAGATCGTCCTAAAACGAACGTCCTGAAACAAAGTCCTTCAAACTCTGATTGCTTAAAGCCAGGGCACTTGAAATTAGCGACATCAAAGCCATCAACTTGAAAACAAACCATTTCAAGACTAGCCACTTCAAATCCAGTTACTTCAAAACCAGTCACTTCAAAATCAGCTACCTCAATGCCTCCAGAACAATGCCTACAGATCAATGTTAGCCGCGGCATAAAGACCCTGAATATCTTGGCTATAGCGTTAAAAGGTCAGTTGGTTGGCGTCTCAGAAGGGCTCACAGCGTGAACGGCAGCGAGTTTAAGTCTCTGTTTAAGTCACTGATCATGGCATGACATGGTGAGGGGGGAGATTAACATCTTGGGGCGATGAAAAAAAAGCCGGCTCCAGGGCCGGCAAAACATAACAGAAGCAAGGAAAGTGAGGGCCAGCCTTAAACGATGGCAGTGGCTGGTAATGAGGGACACAAAGGATATAGGTAAACGCCATCGCTTCCGGAGACAAACCCGGTGGCTATGCGTTGACTACACTCACCGCGCTTACACCGGTGCGGTCGCCGTTTGAAGCCAGTTTCGTTCTTGCAGCGTCAACGCCTCATTGAGCACGGCATATACCTGTGCGTGATAGGTGTTCAGCCATTGTTTCTCTGTGTTGTCCAGCATCTCCAGGTCCAGAGCCTGCGTGGCAATCGGCGCGAGAGTCAGGGTTTCGAAGCCATAAAACGCACCAAATTCTGTTTCTTCACATTCCACAACCTGCATGATGTTTTCGATACGTACGCCGTATTCACCTTCACGATAAACGCCCGGCTCGTTAGTGATCACCATGTTAGGTTCCAGTGCTACTTCTTTGTGAGACTGAGAAAAGTTTTGCGGTCCTTCATGCACGTTCAGGCACAGGCCAACGCCATGGCCGGTACCGCACTTGTAGTCAATACCATGCTGCCAGAGTACCCCTCGCGCCATAATGTCCAGGTTGGCCCCGGTTGAACCCTTCAAAAATCGGGTCTGGGTCAGGCGAATAACCGCTTTTAACACCAAGGTGTAATCGGTGCGTTGTTGCTCACTGAGCTGACCAAAGCTGAAAGTACGGGTGATGTCGGTCGTGCCGCCAAGGTACTGGCCACCGGAGTCGACCAGGAAAAAGTTAGGTTCATCGACGTTGGCATTGCTTTCGATGTCGGCGGCATAGTGCATTTTGGCTCCGTGTGCGGCAAAACCGGCAATGGTCCGGAAACTGTCGCCGATATATGTCGGTTGTTGGGAGCGAAATGCCTGCAACTGCTGCTCAGCATTCAGCTCGGTCACGCTGCCCCCAGGCACTTGCTGATCCAGCCAGTGCATGAACTTCACCATTGCGATGCCATCCAGACGTAAGCTTTCTTTCATGTTGCACAGCTCAGTCTCGTTTTTGATGGCTTTGAGCTCAGTGAAATAACTTAATCGGTGGCTGAGTGTGACGGTGTCAGGCAATTTGCTGACCAGCAGAGCATCCGTGTGAAGGTCACAACAGCGGAAATGGCGACCGGCAGCCAGACCGGAAAGGGCGGTGGCAATCTCCTCATACGGCTGGCATGTCACCCCCTGGGTTTCAAGGTGGGCGGCAACGTCTGTCGGCAGTTTTTGCAGGTCAATAAACAGTGTCGCGTGAGTCTCTGACAGCAGCAGGTACGATTCCGAAATCGGGCTGTACAGGGTATCACCACCACGAATATTGAGTGCCCACATCACATCATCCAGCGTGGAAACCAGCAGTTCGTCGACGCTGTCCTGAGACATCAGTTGGCGTACCTGCGACAGTTTCTGGGCCGTTGTCAGTCCTGCATATTTAAGTGGGTGATTAAATACCGGCGTGGCCGGACGCGCTGGGCGATCAGCCCAGACTGCGCCGATCAAATCGTGAGTGAGGACAATATCGATCCCTTTGCCAGCCACCGCCGCCTGCAGGGACAGATAAAAATGATAGCTGATGGTGCGTCCATCTACCCCAATGCGACTTTGGGACGGCAGGGTATCAGCCAGCCATTGCGGAATACTCGGCGTTTCCGGCAGGCGGGCCTTAAACAGGTCTAGTCCACTGCCGCTTAACTGCTCTTCGGCCTGAATGTAGTAACGGCCATCGGTCCATAAACCGCCGCCTTCCGGCAGAATCACCGCTTCGCCAGCAGAACCGGTGAATCCTGTGATCCACTGGCGGGCCAGCCAGTGAGCAGCTGAATACTCGCTGGCGTGCGGGTCATAGTTGGTCGCAATATAGGCATCTAACCGGTGCTCTGCCATTTGGGACCGCAGCTGAGCAAGGCGTTGCGAAACAGTCGGTTGGTTCATGGGTTTTTCCTTAAACATCAAGTTGTGAACAGAAAATATGGTGGCCGGTTTTACCGGTCAGTGGCGGACGTTGCTCGGCGCAGTCCTCTGTTGCTTGCGGACAGCGGGTACGAAACACGCAGCCCGACGGCGGATTCAGCGGTGACGGTAGGTCGCCCGGCAGCAGCTGAATATCCCGGGTTCTGGCCAATTGTGGGTTGGCAACAGGCACCGCGGACAGCAGCGCCTGAGTGTAAGGGTGACGGGCATCGTCAAACACGTCCCGGAAATGGCCGATTTCCATGGGGCGACCCAAATACATCACCATGACCCGATCGCTGATGTGGCGTACTACGCTCAGGTCGTGGGCAATCATGACCATGGTCAGCCCCATCTCCTTTTGCAGGTCGCTAAGAAGGTTGATGACCTGCGCCTGAATTGACACATCGAGTGCACTGACGGGTTCGTCACACACGATCAGTTTGGGATTGAGGATCAGCGCGCGGGCGATGCCAACCCGCTGGCACTGTCCGCCGGAAAATTCATGGGGATAACGGTTTCTCTGGCTGGGTAGCAGACCCACTTTGTCCATCATCTGGAACACGCGTTGCTCGCGGTCGCGACGGGAAAGCTGGGGTTCATGGGTAAGCAGCGGCTCTGCGATACATTCTGAGATGGTCAGGCGCGGGTTCAGACTCGCGGAGGGATCCTGAAAAATCATCTGAAAGTCACGCCTTTTGCGGGTCAGCGTCGATTTGTTGTACGCCCGCATGTCCTCTCCCTGCCAGTGCAGGCTGCCATCTGTCGGTTCAATCAGACGCAGCAGGGCGCGTGCCAGGGTCGATTTGCCGCAGCCGGACTCACCGACAATCCCCAGGGTTTCTCCCTGATAGATGTCTAAATCAATGCCGTCCACCGCTTTCACCTCGGGACGATGCGACGACAGCCAGCGTGGCAGAATTGTCTGACCTGTGCGGAAATGGACTTTCAATCCGCGTGCCGACAGCAAGGTTGGTTGGTGTTCCATGGTGATTTCCTCAGGCTGATTTCACGACAGGGTTTTGAACGGCGTTGTACGAAGACAGGGATGCCGCACCAGCCAGGTGAGAAGCCTGCTCCTTGAGATGACAAGCGAGTGCTTGCGTCGCAGACAGTCGGGTAAAATCCGGTATTTGCTGGTGGCAGACGGATTCAGCCAGACTGCAGCGATTCTTAAACGGACAGCCCTGATGATTGATCAGCGCACTGGGCGGGTTACCCGGGATGGTCGGCAACCGATCCATGTCTTCATGAATGGACGGAATCGCTTGCAGCAGTCCTTGCGTATAAGGATGCTCCGGATGCTCGAACAGCGTGAAGGTCTCCGCTTCTTCCATTTTACGTCCGCCGTACATGACCAGCACCCGGTCACACATTTCGGCGACCACCCCCATGTCGTGGGTGATCAGAATGATGGCGGTGTTGAATTCGGTTTGCAGATCCCGTAGCAGCGCCAGGATCTGTGCCTGTACCGTCACATCGAGAGCGGTAGTCGGTTCATCGGCAATCAGCAGTTCAGGTTTGCACAGCAGGGCCATGGCAATCATCACCCGCTGGCGCATACCGCCGGAGAGCTCATGTGGATACTGGTTCATCCGCGTTGCTGCGGAAGGAATACGCACCGCATCCAGCATGGCAATCGCCGCAAGGTTGGCCTCTTTTCGGCTCATGCCTTTATGGATGCACAGCACTTCAGCCAGCTGTTTACCGATTTTGACGAACGGGTTAAGCGAAGTCATCGGATCCTGAAAGATCATCCCGATTTTTTCCGCGCGGATATGGTTGAGCTCACGAGCAGACAGGCCAAGTAAATTGGTGCCGTGGAAGTTTGCCAGGCCTTCTGTGATGCCGTTGTCTGCGGTCAGCCCCATCAGGGCAAAAACCGACTGGCTTTTGCCTGAGCCGGATTCGCCGACAATGCCCAGAGTTTCGCCGGCGCTGACGGAATACGACAGATCACTGACCGCCTGCACCAGCCCGTCAGGGGTGCGAAAACGCACATTCATGTTTTCTACAGATAAAATCGTCATTGCTTATCCTTGCGAACTTTTCCTTGTGAGCAGCGCTTTCACGCGCTGCGCGGATTAACGGTCTTTCGGGTCCAGTGCGTCACGCAGGCCGTCGCCGATGAAGTTAAAACAGAACAGCGTGGCAACCAGAAACAGAGACGGAAACAGCAGCTGCCAGATGGCAACATCGATAGTTTTCGCACCTTCTGAGATCAGGACGCCCCAACTGGTATCCGGCGGCTGCACGCCAAGCCCAAGGAAGCTGAGAAACGATTCAAACATGATGAAACCGGGCACCATCAGCGAGGAATACACCATCACAATGCCCAGGACATTCGGCAGAATATGGCGGCGGACAATAGTCAGTCTCGATACCCCGATCGAATGCGCGGCTTCGATGAACTCGCGTTTTTTCAGGCTGAATGTGACGCCCCGTACCACCCGAGCAATACCGAGCCAGGACACCATGCCAATGACAATAAAAATCAGATAGATATTGTTGCCAAACAGGGTCACAAACATGATGACCATGAACATAAAGGGTACCGAGTCCAGCACCTCAATCACCCGCATCATGGCGCTGTCGACGACTCCTCCGACAAAGCCGGATATGCTGCCCCATAGGGTGCCGATTACCACGGCCACCAGTGCGCCGAGGAAGCCAACCATGATCGACAGCCGACCGCCCTGCATGGTGCGGGCAAACAGATCCTGTCCCAGATCGTCGGTGCCGAAATAGTGGCCGGAGCTCAGGGACGGTCGGCCCAGCTCATGGGGCTCTGCCACTACGCTCCAGTCAATTTCATCGTGGGCGAACGATGACAGGGATGGGCCAAAGGAGATGCACAGGACGATCAGCAGTAGTACACCTACTGAACCCATGGCCGCTTTGTTCTGCCGGAACCGCCCCCAGGCGTCCTGCCACAGACTGCGGCCTTCTACCGCATCGGGAGTTTGGGTCAGTGATTCAGTGAGTGCCTGTGTGTCGAGTTTTTTCGTTAACATGCTCGGGTTCCTACATACGAATGCGAGGGTCGATGACGGTATAGAGAATGTCGACCACGAGGTTAAACAGGATGGTGAGCGTGGCCACGATAAGGGTAATTCCCATCACCAGGCCGTAATCCCGGTTCAGTGCGCCAGAGACAAAGTGCTGACCCATACCACCGGTACCAAAGAAAATATCAATGATGACTGAGCCCGTAACCACGGCGACAAAACTGGGACCCAGCATGGCAATGATGGGGATCAGTGAGGGGCGTAGCGCATGGTGAATCAGGATATAGCGGGTTGAGAGCCCCTTGGCCTTGGCGGTACGGATGTAAGGCTGGTTCAGGGTTTCGATCATCGCCCCGCGCATGACCCGGGCAATGCTGGCGATGGAGCCGATGGCCAGACTCAGTACCGGCAGCACCAGAAATGCGGGTTTGCCGCCTTCCCAGCCACCGGCAGGCAGCCAGCCCAGGTGTACAGAAAACACCGTTACTAACACCGGAGCCAGTACGAATGCCGGAATCACGATGCCTGTCATCGACAGGGACATCAGCAGGTAATCCAGTCGGCTGTTGCGATTCAGAGCCGCCACCGTGCCGAGAAACATGCCGGTCGGGACAGCAATTACAAACGACAGCAGTCCCAGAATGGCGGATACCGGCCAGGACTGGGCAACCAACTGGGTGACGGTAAAGTCCTGATAAACAAAACTCGGCCCCAGATCACCCTGAACAAAGTTTGAGATATAGATGAAAAACTGCACTAAAAAAGGCTCGTTTAAGTGAAACTTGGCCTCGATATTGGCGCGAACGATCTCCGGCATCGGCCGTTCCATATCAAACGGACCACCGGGGGCAATGTGCATAAGCCAGAACGACACCAGTGCGATAAACAGCAGGGTCGGAATGGCGATTAACATACGACGAAAAATATAGAGAAACATTAGGTCACCTTATTGACCGATTTGAACGATGCCGGTTTCCTTGAAGCGCATAATCAACATCAACCTCTCAGCCAGCTGAAGAGCCCAGCCAGTGGAAGCCTGACCATAACGCTTGCAGAAAATGGCATAGCGGGCAGCGCGGTCAGGGTGCCGGCTGCGTCGCCATGCCAAGTTCAATACCGGGTTATAAACCGAGAAACGTACCGGAATTCAAGCCGGCAGAGGCATTAGTGCGCCTTGACGTAGACGTTTTTGCGATAGAATGCCGACTCTGGATTTGTGCGTTCATAGCCGCCGATATAAGGCTGGCGCAGGTACTGATCATCGCCCGGGCGGAACATCGGAATGACGGCCATATCGGCGATCAACTGTTTTTCAGCCTGCATGTAGATTGCGGCGGGATCGGAAAGGGACTTGGACTCCTGCATCCATTCATCATATTGCGGGTTGTTGTAGCGGGAATCGTTGTACTCGCCGGTGGAAACAAAGATATCCAGCCAGGTTGAGGCTTCGTTGTAATCAGCCGTCCAGCCGCCGCGGCTGATGTTGCCCGGCTCTTTCAACGCATAGAACACCTTGGGTTCCAGCTGTTTGATTTCCACCTGAGCACCCAGCACGCTTTTCCACATGCCGGCCATCGCCGTGGCGATTTTGACGTCAGTAGAGAACGTTGGAATGGTGAAAGTCAGCTTAAGAGGATTTGCTGCGCCGTAACCGGCGTCCGTCAGCAGTTGCTTGGCTTTCTGGTTGCGGACTTTTTGTGTCCAGGTGGCAAATTCCGGGATAAAACTCTGGAACCCGTCTGTTTGCGGCGGCACCAGGGTATACATTGGCACCCCACCGTTTTTCACCACCGCTTGGGTCATGATGTCGCGGTCAATGGCGTAGGCCAGAGCCTGACGCACGCGCAAATCCTGGGTCGCACCGGATTGCGTGTTCAGGTAATAGAATGTCGAACCCAGTGACGCACCGGTATTGGCGACCTTCTCCGGGAACTGTTTCAGAATGCGGTTCTTTTGTGCTGCCGGGATCGACAGGGCTTCATCAATCTCACCCGCCAGGAAGCGGTTCAGTGACACGTTGGCATCCCCAATTGGTAGCCAAGTAATTTTATCCAGCACCACCTCATCGGCGTTCCAGTAGTGGGCATTTTTCACCATCACCATTTTTTCATTCACCTTCCATTCGGCAACGGTGAAAGCGCCATTGGTCACGATATGTGCCGGTTGGGTCCAGGCACTGCCATTTTGTTCAACGATTTCACGCGGCACCGGTGCCAGCACCGGATGGCTCAGCAATTTGACGAAAAACGGCACGGGCTTCTCCAGCGTGACCTCAAACGTCAGATCATCAATGGCTTTCACGCCAAGGGTGGCGGGATCAGCTTGGCCGTTCATGATGGCCTTCGAATTAACAATACCGGGAATGGCGGCAAACCAGGCATACGGCGAGGCGGTTTCAGGATTGATCAGACGTTGCCAGCTGTACACGAAATCCTGTGCAGTCAGTGGCTTACCGTTTGACCAACGGGAAGGGCGCAGATGAAAGGTATACACCGTATTGTCGTCGTTAACCTCCCAGCGGGTCGCGATACCCGGAATGGTTTTACCGGTTTTATCCTGCGTGGTGAGCCCTTCAAATAAGTCGCGTCCCAGATTAAATGCCGGCTCAGCAGCCTGCTTGGCCGGATCGATGGACGTGACTTCTGCGCCATTATTCAGGGTAATTTCCTGTTTATTGGCCAGTTGGGTTCCCGCCGGATAGGGGGCGGCCATTACCGCCGGGCTAAGCAAACTCGCTATCAGGGTACTGAGCAGTACGATCTTCTTGGCTTTCATCATATCCGTTTACTTCCGTGTGAGTGGGTCTGATAGAAAATGTATATTGTATACAAAACGCTCACAACAAAAGGTTACATCTCATTAACAAAGGGCCGTTATTTGAGACTGGCAGGATTAAAAAGTGAGACTCTCAGTGTGCTACCCGATTTAGCATACAGGGTTAAATGACGAGTGCTTCAAGGGGCGAGCTGAGAACAGAGGACTGAAAGTAGAGAAAAACAATTGAGAAAAGAAGCAGAGAAAAGAAAACAGAGAGGGGAGTGGAGAAAACCCGTACGAACAAGTCACAGTAAGCGGCTCGCATTTCAAACAATGTCCTGTTTTCTTCGAGTGCGAGTGTTACAACAAGGTAGTTGGATGCTCATCGGGTAAGGGCTGGCAACATTGCCAAGCCTTTCCTGTATATAGCTCCAATATATTCAATCCAGCATCGTAGCTGATCACCGAAATTCTGGTGGGTCATCCCGGTCTTAGCGGGTTAACCAGGTGCGCTGTTTATTTTTCTCTTCTTTTTGGCGAAAGGCATGTTCAAGGTTTATGTCATAGCGGTTTGCCAGTGAGCAGAGGTAAATAAACACATCAGCCAGCTCATCACCAATGTCGCCGATTGTTGAGTGAGGATTGGTGGCGATTCCTTCTGCTTTGCGAATGGCTTTAAACAGTTCGCCGACTTCTTCACCCATTAACAGGCATTTTGCTAGCACCGGTTGCTGGGCAAAATTGCGTTCGATTTCCAATTCCGCGACATAGTGCTGGAAGTCACTCATGGTTGGTTGGGGAGTAAGGGTAGGCATCACGTCTCCTGATTAACTGAATATTCCTGACATCTGACGGTATTATGCATGAAAAATAGCCGGTGAAATGATTGGAAAGGCAACAAAATCCATGTTTTCGCTGTAACCTTAATCGCTTGATTCGGTGTGGGTAATTTTGCCCTTTACAAGCTACCGCGGGATTCGTAATATTCACCGCACTTACGGAGAGATGGCTGAGTGGTTGAAAGCACCGGTCTTGAAAACCGGCATACGTTAATAGCGTATCTAGGGTTCAAATCCCTATCTCTCCGCCACATTCTAAACCCCAGCAGAGATGCTGGGGTTTTTCGTATCTGGCGACAGGTAACCACTGCTTGGGATGTAACCAGAGAGGCCAGTGCCGCTCATTTCCCTAAAGCAATCTTCCAGTCCATCCCACTTTCCCCCTGATTTCCTGCTTTCTGGTGGGCAAAAGACAATTTTTGGTTGCTACACCGCCGTGAAAACCTCAGAATGTCGGACTTTTCGTCACTATCGTTGGCGACGAATGTTTATATCAACAACAATTGAGAATCAAATATGGGTTTTACCTCGTTAGGTCTTTCTGCACCAATCCTTAAAGCTGTTCAGGAAAAAGGATACGATACCCCTTCACCTATTCAGGCGCAGGCGATTCCTGCCGTGCTGGAAGGCAAAGATGTCATGGCAGCAGCTCAGACTGGGACAGGTAAAACCGCAGGCTTCACGCTGCCGATTCTGGATCGCCTGGCTAATGGCCCGCGAGTCAAGGGCAACCATATCCGTGCCCTTATCCTGACGCCAACCCGCGAACTGGCGGCTCAGGTACAGGAAAACGTCTACACCTACAGCCGTCACCTGCCGCTGAACAGTGCGGTGGTTTTTGGTGGCGTGAAGATTAATCCGCAAATGTTGCGTCTGCGCAAAGGGGCTGATGTACTGGTGGCTACGCCGGGTCGTTTGATGGATCTGTATCAGCAGAAAGCGGTGAAGTTTGATCAACTGGAAGTGCTGGTTCTGGATGAAGCAGACCGCATGCTGGATATGGGCTTTATTCGCGATATCCGGAAAATTCTTGATTTGCTGCCAGCGAAGCGCCAGAACCTGCTGTTCTCTGCCACGTTTTCTGATGAAATCCGTGCGCTGGCCAAGGGGCTGGTGAACAATCCGGTTGAGATTTCGGTTAACCCGGCAAACTCGACAGCCAGAACGGTTGAGCAGTGCATTTATCCGGCGGACGTGAAAAAGAAAGCGCCGATGCTGGTTAAGCTGATTAAAGACGGTGACTGGCAGCAGGTGTTGGTCTTTACCCGTACCAAGCACGGCGCAAACCGACTGGCTGCATTCTTGACTGAAGAAGGTCTGGCGGCTGCAGCAATTCACGGCAACAAGAGCCAGGGGGCTCGTACCAAAGCACTGGCCAACTTTAAGTCAGGTGAGCTTCGGGTGCTGGTGGCGACGGATATCGCTGCTCGCGGGATTGATATTCCTCAGTTGCCTCAGGTGGTGAACTTTGAACTGCCAAAAGTGGCGGAAGATTATGTACACCGTATCGGGCGTACCGGCCGTGCGGGAGAAACCGGTAAGGCCATTTCTTTGGTCTCTGCCATAGAAGCGCCAGAACTGTTCGCGATTGAGCGTTTGATTCAGGAACTGCTTCCGCGTGTTGAACTGGACGGCTATAAGGCAACCAATACCGTACCGGAATCGAAACTGGATACGCGTCCAATTAAACCGAAGAAGCCGAAAAAACCAAAAACGCCAGGTGCTGCAAATGCTGAGGGTAAGGAATCTAAAGCCGGACAGCAACCAAAACGTCGCACCAATGGTGGCGCTGGCCGAGGGGCTGCGAAAGGCCCAGTGAAAAACGGTGCCGCTAAAGGCAACAGCAAACCAAAAGGGCAAGCGCGGGATGCCGCTGGTACCAAACCAGGTTCATCGCGTTCGGGTGCTGCCAAACCGGGTAAACCTGCGGGCAAAAAGCCAGGCGGTAATCCGCAAGCAGCAAAGCGTCGTCAGCCGCGTCCGCAGTCGGCGTAACATTACCTGACGGGCTTGGGCCGGACAGACAGTAACAGAAACAAAAAACCGCTGTGATGACAGCGGTTTTTTTATACCGGCTTTTGTGGTCGGCAGTCATGCTCTTCGAAGTGCTGCCCGCTAGGTTTTTTTGTATTTATGCAAAAGATCAAACGGGATGTGGCAATAGCTGTGATCTTCAGGGTGAAGGGTCAATCTGTCCTGATGCTCATCGTCACTTTTGACATAGTTGTGCAGCGGTAACACCTCTACAGCGATCAAACGCGCATCATCTCGGGCAAGGATGTAATTTTGCACTTTTTCTAAGTGTGCCGGATGGCGACTGTAAACACCGGTGCGGTATTTTTCTCCCACATCCTGTCCTTGTTTGTTCACGCTGTAGGGATCGATGATCTCGAAAAAATAGTCCATCAGCTGCTCAACCGATATCACGCTTGGGTCGAACTGGGTGCGAACACACTCGGCATAGCCGTCATACTCGCCTTGGGTCGTGTTCGTTGTGCCGTTGGCTCGGCCCGCTTCGGTGCTTATGACGCCGGGCAGGTGCTTCATGAACTCCTGAACGCCCCACAAACAGCCACCGGCAAAAAAGATTTCTTCCATTTCAGATGATTAGCATAAACAGAGTCAAAGATAGGAAAAACTGTAACAAACTTGGTTGCAGAGATGAACGCAAAACTGGTTCAACCTCACGGAACCTGGCTATATCGAAGGGTGATCAGCGGTTGATCACAGAAATTTCGCTGGGTTGTTTGATTTCCGTGATCGCTCGCTTTTTATGCCAAAAAGCCGGTTGGGTATCAGGCGGGGACGTAATAGAATCCGTGTTGCTCATTCATGAGCGTATAACGAACAATCACAATTCAGACATGTGGTGTTTTCACCCTGTCATTATTGCAGTCAGGCTTGTCCTGACTTCTTTTTTGCCCTTGCTTGGGAACGGTTCCACTTTGATCTGTTCCCGAAAACGGTGTCACTGGTTTCGTGCTGTATCATGCCCCTGCTTTTGAGCTGGCTGGACATTGGCTAACCAGAGCCCGCTGAATCCCCAAAAACTATTACCCAATATCTATCACCCAATATTTATCTCCGAATATCTATCACCGAAAATCTAAGACCGACTAATATCTAATGCTTGCTACCAGCTGGCGTCGGGGACGTCTGCCAGTCTGGTTGCGGATTTACTTCAGGTACTGGGTGACGGTTGCCCGCCCGTTATCGACAGCCACTTCGGCAAGTGCCCCGTTAAACAGGGTCAGGTTCGGTGGAAAGTGACCGATATCTGCATCGTACACGACAGGAATATCGATATCGTCAAGGGCTGACAGCAGGGCTTCTTCTGAGGTCATGGCCTGATTGGCGTCGGCGGCCATAGAATCAGAGATAAACGCGTTGCGGCCAAAGATCACGGCGTTGACTTTGCTGAAGACCCCCCGGTATTTCAGGCTAAGCAGGGCGCGGTATAGATCGGTTGGTGACATCTCTGCATTTTCGAGATAGAGAATAATACCGTCACCCTGAAAGCGCCGATCCAATGCGTTGAGATCCAAATATTCTGTGCCGACAAGGTGGTGCAGGATATCAAAGCACCCTCCAATGAGTCTCCCGCGAAAAGAGGCACTACGCTGTTTGCCAAGCAGTTTCCAATAGGTCGGCTCGCAAGGCTTGAGGATTGTATCCGGATTGACAGCAAACGATTCTCCATGAATCTGATAGGCGGTGGAGGATTGCTGATGCAGGCTGGCCCCGGCTTCTTGTTTCAAAGAGGGGATTACGCTGATTACGAATGCACAGCCCTCATCAGGATGCATCTCCATCAGGTTGGCCGTGTGAACGGTAGCCCAGCCCAGCTTGGTGGTCATGGCGGTCAATACGGTGCTGACATCGGAAAACCCAACCAGCCATTTGGGACGCACGGTGCGGAGACGGTCGTAATCAAGCAGGGGCAGGATATCCATTGCCAGCTCGCCGCCCCAGGGAGGCATCACGGCATCAATGGAATCGTCACACAGGAACCGCATCAGCTCCTGTGCGCGTTGTGCTTTGCTGGCGCTGGCGTGCTTAATGTTTTGTCGCAGACACTGGCCTTCAATGACGTCAAATCCTTGTGCTCTGAGGTTCGCCAGCACTTTGTTCAACCTCGGATGACACTCTGCTTCTACGCCGGAGGAAAAAGCCGTCACGGCAATTTTGCTGCCAGCCGCTAAGGGGCGGGGGTATAACGTGTGGCGCGGTATGAAGTTTGTCTCGGTCATGCTTATCCCTGAAGTTGTCATTGTCGGGTCCATTGAGGCTGCAGCGCACGAGGTGCTGCTCAACGATAGATATGATTTGGTTCCGGTCTCGCTCCCGTCAGGCAATTCTGGTTGTGGCCTGTTTAATGGGTGATTTATCCATGTCGTTTTTACTGCGATGCGAACGTTTTTTTGAAGCGGATAGAATGACAATATGCAACGTCTTGTTTTTAAAAGCAACGGCATCAGAACGGGTATAACTGGGTTTGGTAAAATGCAACAGCCCCTTCCATCTTAGGAAGGGGCTGCATGACTAACTCGCCAGAAGTGGCGGCGACATTAATCGATAGCCAGAGCTGATGGGCTGGCTTCCGCCAAGCGCTCCTCTTTCGATAACGTCTTTTCGTACTGGCTGTATTTCCACCACGCGTAGCCAAGGAAAATCACAATTCCGCCGACGTTGTAGAAGATGATGGTCATGATGTCGGCACCGGTCGGGAATGTCGATGCCAGGAAGCCGACGGTGAAAATACCAATCAGGATAGAGACCGCCACAATCCCGGTCATTCGTGAGCCCATTTTGAAGTCGCGTTCCAGATGATCCAGCTTCAGACGCAGGTTCAGGTAGGCCAGCATGATAAACAGTGGTGGCAGCATAGAAGCCGCAGCAGTCATGTTGATCACTGTGTTCATCAGATCCTGTGCAGTGTTGGAACCCAGACTAGGGATAATCATCAGCGGCAGAACAATCAGGTACTGGATCCAGGCTGCGCGAGCCGGTACGCCGTTTTCGTTCAGCGCGACAGTTTTCTCACCAAAAATGCCGGACGGGATTTCAGAGAAGAAGATTTTCACGGGTGTAGCTGTCCACATCAATAGCGAGCCAAACATGGCGGTGAAAGAAACCAGTCCGACAAAGCGGTTCATCAGAATTTCAGGCAGGCCAAAATGGGTTGCCAGGCCTTCAAATACCTGAACTGAGCCACCCGTGAATTTGAGGTCGTCACTGACCACAAACACATTGATCAGCACAGAAGCGACCGAATACAGCACCCCGATAAAGATACCGGCCAGAATGATCACTTTGACGAAAGATTTAGAGCCGCCTTTTACGTCATTGACATACACGGCAACAGATTCTGCGCCACCGGCAGCCATAAAAATCCAGGTTGTAATGCCAAGAAATGCCCAGCTGAAATCAGGGATCATCGCCTCTACCGTAATAGGGTCTGCAGGTTCGACACCACCCAGCAGCGCTGCGCCGGACAGCAGAATGTAAGACAGCGTCAGTAGCAGCATGAGTGAGGAAGTGACCGACGTAATAGGCCCCAGCATTTTGGCTCCGTTGGTTGAAACATAGGTGGCAAAGGCAAAAAGCAGCATGCTGAGAAAAGTGGTCGCAAACGGGGTAAGCACGTACTCGTAGCCAAGGAACGCATAAGAGGCATACGCAATAACGCGCGGCAGCAGCGAGGTAAAAAAGAACAGGTTCACGAACCAATAGGTGTAGGCGGAAATGAATGCCCAGCGTCCGCCTAGAGAGCTTTTGACCCAGGCATACACACCGGCTTCCGAATTTTTGTTCAGGGAAACGAACTCCGCCACGATCAGGCAAAACGGAATAAAGTAAAAAATGGTTGCCAGAAAGAACATCGGCGCCGAAGCCAGACCGATTTCGATGTTGTTGTTAATGACATTGTTAAAGCTGAAAACGGCGGCAAAAGTCATCGACAATAAGCCGAACTTGCCGAGCGTATTACGTTTGGATTCAGACATAGGGTTCTCCAGTGAATCACGTCGGTATTGTAGGGAAGGAGGGACTGGGTAACTGTGATACCTGTCCCTCTCTGTTTTTTTGTTTCGTTCCCGGACCACCGAGGCAGATGCCGCGCCGGGTGCTTTTCGGTTAAATCGCTACGGTTAAATCGCTACGGTTCAGGTGCTACAGTTCGGTAGCTATATTTCAGTAGCGATATTCAGTAGCGATAGCTTTCGGTGTTGCTGGTATCTCAGAACTTGTTATTTATTCAGGAAATAGCCGTCTTCAATGGTGACTTTGAGGACGACTTTCCGTACTGGATGCCCCTCAGATTCGCCACAGAATCGGTAAGCTTTGGTGTTATCGAAAATGGCGATTTGTCCGGCGCTGACATGGCGCATTTCAGGTTTTTCATCTGTTTCGCCTTTCTCTCCATCACAAGCCAGCCATTCGCGATCGGTTTCATTCTGATAGGCTTCAAGCGTCCTTAACGCTGATTTATCCGCAACTTCAAAGGTTTCACTGCCGCTCAGGTAGTAATGCACATCCAGATAGCGGCGGTGACCCAGAAAAGCGTCTGATACCGGCTCGGCACTTTCCTGAACCATGTACACCAGTGAATCGCCCACCGAGTGCATAACGCCCGGACGAAGCTGGTGGCTGTTGGCGATGGCTTCCAGGCAGCGTTGCCATTTCCGGCCTTTGTGGTAGATGGCCTGAAATTGCGTCAGGTTGTCTAAAACGATCATGGTTATGCCTCCACGGTGGCAGCAGTGAGCTGCGATTTCTGAACTGTGCGTGTATCGCTGCCGGATTTACCCTGCGGCGGTACATCGATGGCAGTGAAAAAGTCACGGCCGAAGTCGAACGCCGCCAGGGTTTGAGCACGGCAATTGCCGGTATTAACAGGAGCAAGCGTCAGACCGAATCGGAAATCCTCAAGGTAGACCCGGTATGAGTCCAGCACCTCGCTGCCCCAGGAGTTCGAGCCTAAGCCCAGCACTTTGTGGTCAATATTCAGGGTAATAAAGCCACTTTCCTGCAATTCATGGGTATGCTGTGCCTGATGAAGTTTCTCGCTGGTATACAGCCAGGCACTGAGGTGAATAGGCTGCTGGGGTTTAACCAGTAATCCGCTGCCATGGCGGTCAGTAAGCGCGGCCCAGCGTACGTCCTGACGGTTACCGTTGTTTTGCGGGAACGGGTAGTTTTCAAATAAACCAGCAACCGTGCTCTGGTACACATCAATAAGGTTTGCCTGGCGGCTGTCGGGATAGTTTTCTTCCGGACCGCGACCGTAATACTGCACCTGATCAAACTGGCGACTGATGCCCAGATCCAGACCGATGGCTGGAATCACATGCGGATAGTCACCGTATTTTTCTCCACTCAGTTCGAGATTGAGCTGACCTGCCGCCGTGATTTGGTAGTGATAGGTACAGCGCATACCGAAATCAAAGACCGGTGGGGCAATAATGCTGGTGACCGCCACGATGACGCTATCATAGTGCTGAACGACATCCAGAGTGCGGAAATGCTCCTGCATGATCTGCAGATGTGCCGGGTGCCACAGCCCTTCGTATTCCTGCTTGTGGTTATCGATCATCGGCTTGAAGAAATGCAGTTTTGGCTCTGCAGCAATAAGCTGCTCCCCATTGACAATCCATGAAGTCAGTTTGCCGTTGAGCTTGGAGAAGCACAGTGCAAAGTGCTGACCGGTGATCTCGACGGTAAGGCAATTGTGCGTAACCTGAAGCTCTGTTTGCGCTGGCTGACAGAGTGTTTTGCGTGGCGCGGTGCTGGCTTTCAGCGGGAACTGGTAAACCGCGACAGGATGGTTGGGCTCGCTGTAGCGGGTGCGGCTGTCTTTACGAATAGTGAAGTTAATAAATGCTTCGCGCTCATCCAGCCAGCTATTCTGTAAATAGGGCTTCTCCCCGTTGCTGCCATTCGAACTGCTGTCACCCGAATCCCTTACTTGGCCAGTCATCAGCAGGGGCTGGCTATTGAGCACAACCATGGCATCTTCTGCCAGTTCCGGCAGGGTAATGTCGCGGCTGCTATTCGCTGCCAAGGCTTCCACTTTGAAACTGAACGTTTTCAGCGTCTCGCCTTCGGCGCGGATTTCGGCCGTGATGGTGTGATCATCCAAAGTCGAGAACCAGAATTTGTTCTCTACCGTAAAGATGCCCCGGCGAATGTCTTTCACGCGGATTTTAACCGGCGCAATAACCTGCTTGTATTCTTTCAGACCCGGCCCCGGCGTCTGATCCGGATACACCAGCCCGTCCATGCAGAAGTTGTAGTTGTTAGGGTAATCCCCATAGTCACCGCCGTAGCGATAGTACTCTTTGCCATTTTCATCACAGGCCAGAATGCCGTGATCGCACCATTCCCAAACGTAGTGCCCTTGAATGTGGTCATGGCGGTAAAACACGTTCTGGTATTCAGCCAGTCCGCCAGGCCCGTTGCCCATAGCATGGGCGTACTCGCAGATAATGCGCGGTTTGTGATGCGGGTATTCGCCAAAGTAGTTCATTTGCTGAACCCGGGAGTACATGGTGGAAATCACGTCAACGACCTCGGCATCGCGGTCTTCTTCGTAATGCACCAAACGGGTGTCATCAATGGCTTTAGTGGCATGGTACATGGCGCGGATATTACAGCCATAGCCCGATTCATTGCCCAGTGACCACATGATGATCGACGGGTGGTTCTTTTGGGCATGAACATGACGTACGGCGCGATCCACGAATACAGCTTCCCACTCGGGATCGTCGGTGATCCGACTGAGATCGCCGATATTGGCAAAGCCGTGCGTTTCCACATCGGTTTCGGCCATCACAAACAGCCCGTAAATATCACACAGTTCATAGAAACGGGGATCGTTCGGGTAGTGCGCGGTTCGGACAGAATTGATGTTGTGTTGTTTCATCAGGATCAGATCTTTCTCGACCCGGTCCATGCCGACAGCACGGCCTTTGCGGTGGTCGTTGTCGTGTCGGTTGACCCCGTGCAGCATCACATAGTGGTTATTGACGTAAAACAGGCCATCACGCACTTTGATATCTCGAAAGCCCACGCGTTGTGGCACGATTTCCAGCACATTGCCCTGAGGATCTTTCAGGGTCAGTAGCAGGTGGTACAGGTAAGGGGTTTCAGCGCTCCAGTGGGTTGGGTTTTCCACTGCGATCTTAAACTGAGCATGGCCATGAGGTGTCGGACACACGTTGTTGAGGTTGCCTTCAGCCAGGCAATGCTGCTGGTCAAACAGGGCATAATTCAGGGTGTAGCCGGTCGTTGGTTCGGCGAGCAGACTTTCAAGCGTCAATGCACAGCTGAGAGTGGCACTGTGGTAATCGTCGGCAAAATCGGTACGAACAAAAAAATCCTGAATATGGACGGGATGTTTACCGATCAGGTAGACATCTCGGAAGATCCCGGCTGTCCACCACATGTCCTGATCTTCAATGTAGGTAGAGTCTGCCCATTGCATGACCCGCACGGACAGCAGGTTGTCACCGATCGTTACAAAGTCAGAAATATCAAACTCGGCGGTCAGGCGGCTGCCTTTACTGAAGCCGACATAGCGACCGTTTACATACACTTCAAAGTAGGTTTCCACCCCATCGAATTTGATAATGGTCTGCTGGCCCTGCCAGTTGCTATCGAGGGTAAAAGTACGCTGGTAGGCACCGGTCGGGTTATCAGACGGGACGAACGGGACATCGATCGGAAACGGGAAGCCTTCATCGGTGTACTGCAGATGTCCGTGGCCTTCCATTTGCCACATGTTAGGAACGGTGATGTGGCCCCAGTTTTCCATCTCCTGAGAATAGAAATCTTCCGGTACCAGCAGCGGGTGGGAGAAATAGCGGAATTGCCACTGACCGCTTAATGAAATAAAGCGCTGACTCAGCTCGCGCTGAAAGGTACGGGCAGTGTCCTGCGAATCATACGAGAAGAAATAGGCGCGAGGTGCTATTCGGTTCTCATGCAGTAAATGGAAGTTTTCCCAGTTGTTCACGTGGCCTCCTGATTATTATGCCTACGGTATGGCTAGGTGTTGTTATTGGTATGGATGTCATTGGGCTGTTAAAAGACAGGCATTCCTGCCGGGAGCTTTGATCAGGCGTCCTGGAAAATATATTAGTAAAACTTTTACTAAATAGAATTGGTGAAAACGTTTTACTTTAACTTGATCACGATTTAATGAGTGATTTATCGAGAGGGTGTGATCCGGTTAAAGAAAAACCGGTCTGTTGGTTTTTTGGTGCAGTTGTCCTTCGGTACTGTTCAGACGCTGCCTTGTTTTACGACCCTTGAAAAACCGAAAAACAGGTGCGGCTAAGCGCTCAACGCAACAACAGCTAGTGCAATAAACCGAGTGACGAGGTGGGCGACAAGTTGAGCGACAAGATGAGCAAACAGTAAGTGGAGAGTTGAATGATAAGGCGAACGGTCAGGTAACGCACCGTGATGTCAGCAGAAAAAGGGGCATTAAAAGGGAGCGGAAGATCGTATAAATACGAATTTTATCAATGCGTTACATGGTGTCTTTGTAGTTTGTTCAGGCGTGTTTAAAGGCGTACAGGGTACGCCTTAATCACTTACCGTATTGGTTTACTGACGTGTGGTATCGCGCAGTTTCAGCTGGCTCGGCACATAGACCTGCAAGGGTAATGTCCGGCCATCACGGTTTTTCTCGACAAGCAGATTGACCCCCTGAATTCCCATCATCTCGGAGTGGATACGCACTGTTGAGAGGGAAGGGTAGGTAAACTTGGCGGTCGGGATATCATTGACGCTAATCAGCGCAATATCGTCGGGAATCGCCAGACCGTGCTCGTGAATTGCACGCAACACGCCGATGGCAATCGAGTCGGAAGCGATAAACAGCGCTTGCGGCCAGTGTCCTTTCTCCAGCATGGTTTTTGCCAGATCGTAACCAGAGGCACTGGAAAAATCACCGCGATAAATATCGTCTGGGCTGACCACCCCTTTCAGCACACCGTACTCAGCAAATGCTATTTCCCGAATATCTGGGGTGTTTGGCGCATCTTCGCCACCAATAAAGCCAATTCGGTCATAGCCTTGTGCGATAAAAAAGTCGGTGATTTCTTTGCTGATACGCGCCAGGTCAATATCGACGGAGTCGTAAATGCCGTCGAGATCCGTGCAATCAATAAAACAGATATTGTCGGTTAGCTTCTTGGCTTGTTTGAGGACGGCAGGTTTGTTTCTGCCGATTAGGAGAACGCCTGACACCTTGTGCGGCGCGTTATCCATTACCCCGTCATAACAGTTTGTCAGGGTGATCCCCAGTTTGTCGCACTGGGTTTCAATACCGTGGCGGATAGACAGGTAGTACGGATCATTCACTTCCGCAGCTTGCGGGTAATGGTAAATGGCCAGAAAGTGGTGCTGCTGGTGTTTGCCTTGCACATTTTTCTTGGCGCTGATGGTTTTGTATTCCAGTTTTTCAGCAATTTCGAAAATACGGTGCTTGGTTTCTGCTTTGACATTCAGGGTGGGATCGTCATTGAGCACCCTGGAAACGGTGGCCAGCGATACCCCCGCCTCAGTCGCAATATCTTTCAGTGTTGCCATTGTTACTCTTTCCTGTTGGCAAGCTTCTTATCGGAAGTCGTCATGAATCTACCGTCCCCATTGTAAACAATCCGATCCCGGATGCACGATTTTTTAGTAAACCGATGGAAACTGACCGCAAAATTCCGCTGTTTGTGGCCGGAGGTCGTCGTCCGTCGTCGGGTATGGCCTGGTAGTCCTTGTGGTTAGCGTACAGCTTTAGGCGAACGGTTGCTCTGGGATAATGCACTTCTTTCACTAAAGCGATGATCTCTTATGGCTTAGTGATGACATTTTATGGAATTTGTGGAAACGTTTACACTCTGCGTGTTTGATCACGGATCGATCCTATAACGGCTTGCTAGACTTTCGTCATATCGCGAATAAACGGCAATCGGAAGAGGTGAGGCGTGAAAGTATTAGTGACCGGCGGCATGGGGTATATCGGCAGCCACACATGTGTGCAGTTAGCGGAAGCGGCGATAACGCCAGTGATCGTCGATAACCTGAGTAATGCAAAAGCTGAGGTGCTGGCACGGATTGAAGCGCTGACAGGTATCCAACCTGATTTTCATTTGGGGGATATCCGGGACGAGACTTTTCTGGATTCGGTGTTTGCAGTGCACGACATTCAAGCGGTGATTCACTTTGCCGGACTGAAAGCGGTGGGAGAGTCGGTGGTTAAGCCACTCGAATACTACGACAACAATGTAAACGGCACGTTGGTGCTGGTGCGCAGCATGCGAAAAGCCGGGGTGAAATCGCTGGTCTTCAGCTCATCAGCGACGGTATACGGCGATCCTGACAGTGTTCCGATCACCGAATATTCACCGACCGGCGCAACCACGAACCCGTATGGTCGCAGTAAATACATGGTCGAGCAGTGCCTGTCGGATCTGTATGCCGCTGAAAATGACTGGAGCATTACATTGCTGCGCTATTTCAACCCGGTTGGCGCGCACGCCTCTGGCACGATGGGAGAAGATCCGCAGGGAATCCCCAATAACCTGATGCCGTTTATTGCGCAGGTGGCGGTCGGGCGTCGGGATCACCTGTCAATTTTTGGCAACGACTACCCGACCCCAGACGGAACCGGGGTGCGGGATTACATCCATGTGATGGATCTGGCTGATGGTCATCTCGCCGCACTCAGAGTTGTCGGCCAGCAACCTGGTTTGCATATCTACAACCTTGGCACGGGAAAAGGATCCAGCGTGCTGGAGATGGTCGAGGCATTTCGTCTTGCTTCGCAGCAGCCGATTCCCTACGAAATCTGTCCGCGTCGTCCTGGGGATATCGCAGAGTGCTGGGCAGATACAGGCAAAGCCGAACGTGAACTGGGCTGGAAGGCCACACGGACGGTAGCCCAGATGGCGGCAGATACCTGGCACTGGCAGTCACAAAACCCACAAGGGTACTGATCGATTTCTTTGCCGATTTTTCCTGATGAATTGGCTTCCCAGCTCTTTATTGAATCGCCTAGCCTGAGAGAAACCCGAAATGACACACACTGAGTTTAACCCTGTTGATCATCCGCATCGTCGCTATAACCCGCTGACCGGGCAATGGGTGCTGGTCTCCCCTCACCGGGCCAAACGTCCCTGGAGCGGTCAGGATGAAAAAGCGTCCACAGAAGCGCTACCGGCTTACGATAGCGGCTGTTTTCTGTGCCCAACCAATACCCGGGTATCGGGGGATGTGAATCCGGACTATGCCGGAACCTATGTGTTTAACAACGACTTTGCCGCCCTGATGACGGACTCGCCGGATGCTCCGCCATCCGACAATCCGCTGTTTAAGACACAAGGGGTACGCGGCCTGAGCCGGGTTATCTGTTTTTCACCCGATCACAGTAAAACCCTGCCGGAACTGTCACTGGAAAGCCTGCGTGGCGTGATTGATACCTGGGATACCCAGATTGAAGAGCTGGGTAAAGAGTATGTTTGGGTACAGGCGTTTGAAAATAAAGGGGAGGCGATGGGCTGCTCTCAACCTCACCCGCACGGTCAAATTTGGGCAAACAGCTTTCTGCCGAACGAAATTGAGCGTAAAGACCATAACCTGAAAACGTACTATCAGGCACACGGCACCAACCTGCTGCTTGATTACGTTCAGGCCGAAATGCAGGACGGCGCACGGACAGTGGTCGAAACGGAGCACTGGCTGGCGGTGGTACCGTATTGGGCTGCCTGGCCATTTGAAACCCTGTTACTGCCTAAAACGCACATTCGCCGCATGAGTGAGCTGAATGCCGCACAGCGTGATGATCTGGCTCTGGCACTCAAGAAACTAACCAGCCGTTATGACAACTTATTTCAGTGTGCTTTTCCGTATTCCATGGGGTGGCATTATGCCCCGTTTTTTGAAGCCAATGGCCCGGAAGGCAAGCCGAATACGCACAACACAGACCACTGGCAGTTGCATGCCCTGTTTTATCCGCCGTTGCTACGCAGTGCAACGATCAGAAAATTTATGGTGGGCTACGAGATGCTGGCCGAAACTCAGCGTGATCTGACGGCTGAGCAGGCCGCCCAGCGATTGCGAGATGTGTCCGATGTGCATTACAAGGCCGTTGATGCGGATAACCGCTGAACGACCGCACTCTTGTTATTCATGCTTTTGATGTAAAGCACTTTTGTTTTTAAGCAATGTTGTTTCAACACATTTTTTGATTTCAGCCCGTCAGATTTTACGACGATGTAGCAGAGAACTTTTGTATGACTGATCTTATTCACACAGTAAATAACGCGTTTTCTCAGGTTCTGGGTTATGCCCCTACACATTGGGTGCAGGCGCCGGGGCGGGTCAACCTGATTGGTGAGCATACTGATTATAATGACGGTTTTGTGCTGCCTTGCGCGATCAATTACCAGACCGTTGTGGCCGCAGCCAAACGCGAAGACAATCGGGTTCGGGTGGTAGCGGTTGACTATGGAAACGAAACGGATGAATTTGACCTGACTCAGGATATTTCTTTTCAGCCTGAAAAAATGTGGGCGAACTATATCCGTGGCGTAGTCAAATGCCTGCTGGGACGTGGTTTTCAGCTTGGCGGTGTCGATATCGCGGTCAGCGGAAATGTGCCGCAAGGAGCCGGGTTGAGTTCCTCTGCGGCGCTCGAAGTGGTGATCGGCCAGACCTTCAAAGTGCTGTATAACCTTGAGATCAGCCAAGCTGAGATAGCGCTCAATGGCCAGCAGGCTGAAAACGAATTTGTGGGGTGTAACTGCGGCATTATGGATCAGCTGATCTCGGCGGAAGGGCAGGACAATCATGCCCTTCTGATTGACTGTCGCAGCCTGGAAACGACACCGGTTCCAATGCCGGAAGACATGGCGGTGGTGATCATTAACTCCAACAAACAACGCGGACTGGTCGACAGTGAATACAACACTCGCCGGGCACAGTGCGAGGCCGCCGCCAAGATTTTCGGAGTGAAAGCCCTGCGCGATGTTTCTCTTGCGCAGTTTGAGGCGTGGCTTGAGTCTCAGAAAGCGGCGCAGGCAGAGGTGGATCCACTGGTGGCCAAACGGGCGCGACACGTGATCACGGAAAATGCCCGTACGCTTGAAGCGGCGCAGGCTCTGAGTCATGGTGACCGAGTTCGCATGGCGCAGCTGATGGCGGAGTCTCACGCGTCTATGCGTGATGATTTTGAGATCACAGTGAAGGAAATTGACGCCTTGGTCGACATTGTTAAAGCCGTGATTGGTGAAGAGGGCGGTGTGCGTATGACAGGTGGCGGTTTTGGCGGCTGTGTGGTTGCGTTGATGCCGCCGGCGCGGGTGGATGACGTGATAGCTGCAGTTAGCACTCGCTACCCGCAAGAAACTGGCCTGAAGGCTTCCGTGTATGTCTGCCAGGCTAAAAATGGCGCAGGGGAATGTGTGAACCTTGAATCCGCGGCTGATACGGCGCGTGTATCCGCCTCTGATTCAGTGGCAGCGGCACAGGAGTAACGCGATGCAGGTTTCATTATCAACATCTTTATTAACGTCAGGCTCAACTTCCGACTCGGCCTCTGAATTCACCACGACCTCAAGCTATCTGGTTGCCGTGGAGCAAGCGATGACCCGCTCGCCTGCCGCTGACGGGCAACCTGCCCGGGTGGTTCATCTCACTAACCCAAACGGCATGACCGTATCACTGATGGATATCGGGGCGACTTGGCTGAGCTGCACGCTGCCCGTCAATGGCGAGTGCCGAGAAGTGCTGCTTCGCTCACCGGACATGGCGGCACACTTGCAGCAGAGTGCCTACTTTGGTGCGATTGTCGGCCGTTATGCGAACCGTATCGGCGGCAGCCAGTTTCGTCTGAACGGTGTGCTGTTCAGGATCAGCGCCAATGAAGGGGGGAATTCACTGCATGGTGGGCAGTTCGGATTCGATAAGCGGCGTTGGGATATTACCGGGCTGAGCGCGCAAGCCGTGACGTTCCGGTTGTATTCCGAAAACGGTGATCAGGGGTATCCCGGTAATCTTGAGGTCGCCGTTACCTACCGCCTGACCGACGACAATGCAGTAGAGATTTCTTATCAGGCTGAAGGCGATCAGGATTGCCCCGTCAACCTGACCAACCATGCTTATTTCAATTTGGCCGGGGCGGGCTCTGGGGCTAAAAGTCTGGATCATGAACTGCAACTGCACGCCAGCTATTACCTGCCGACACGACCTGATTTGATCCCAACGGGAGCGCATCTGGCGGTTCAGGGAACCAGTTTTGATTTCACGCAGCGGAAAACCATCGGGCGGGATTTTCTTTCAGAGCCGGATCAGGTCACGGCTGGCGGATATGATCATGCCTGGTTGTTTGATGCCGCGCGCTGCGATGGTCAGGCTGTTGTCGCTACGCTGATTTCACCGGATCAGCGAGTGACTATGCAGATGGCGACGACAAAACCGGCCGTGCAGTTTTACGCTGGCAACTTTTTGGCGGGCACGCCGGGAGCGCTTCCTCAGAACAGCGCGGTGGTGCATGACGCTGCAGAGGAGGATTTTGAGGACGATATTGAGACTGACAAAGAGAAAATGGCCGTTCAGCATTATGAGTATCAGCAACATGACGGGTTGGCGCTGGAAACGCAGTACCTGCCGGACGGACCTAACCATCCGGAATGGGGCAGTTGCAGCGGTATTTTGCTTGCGGGTGAACCTTATCAGCACCGTACCGTCTACCGATTTATCTATTAGTCGTTGCGGTTGAGCCGCTGAAGCTTAGTCGCCGAAGTTTAGCCGTCGAAGTTTAGCCGCTGAAGTTTAGTCGCTGAAGTTTAGTCGCTGAAGCTTAGTCGCCGAAAGTGAGTCGTTACAAAATACAGAAACGCCCGGTGTAAGTGAACGCTTACGCCGGGCGTTTGTTTTAATCAGATTTTGAGGGCGTGGCCGTCGGCCGCTGTGAAGAGCGGCGGATGATAAGCTCGCCTTCCACTTTTCGTCTATGCGACAGAATGGGCTGTTGATTGAGCAGCGCCAGCAGCGTTTCCACCGCCTGTTTGCCCATGTCGGCATAAGGGAGTTCGACGGTGGATAACGCCGGAAAACTCTCAGAAGCTATTTGCTGATTGTCATAACCCACCACCGCAATATCTGTCGGAATTTTCAGTCCTTTTTCTGCAATGGCCTGATAGCACCCCATGGCCATGTAATCACTGCTGCAGAAAATAGCCTCAGGCGGGGTATCCAGCTCAAGCAGCTCGATTGTCTGCTCGTACGCTTCTTTCAACGACCAGTTCGCTTCTCGTATATAACGTGCGTTGGGCATGATGTCAGCATCAATCAGTGCCTGACGGTAGCCGTCGATGCGCTGTATCGCTGCCTGCATCCAACTTTCACCGGCCAGCATCGCGATTTTCCGGTAACCCTGATGGGTCAGGTGCTGCACGGCTTTGTAAGCCCCGATCATATCGGCCGGCAGAATGGCCGGTGTGGTGTCATGATTTTCACTCACGCAGTTCAGCAAGACCGTCGGAATCGTGGCCTGTACCCGCTGGTGTTCAAGGTGCCGGGTCATACTGGAGGCATAGATAAGCCCGGCATAATCGCCACTGTTCACTTCGGATTCGATCTGAGACGCCAGCACTTCATCATGGCTGTAGTTAAAGGTGACCAGTACATAATCATTCTCCCAGGCTTCTTCCCGTGCACCATTAATGGCATCGATGAAAGGGTCGTAGCTGGTGAGCCCGTTGAGGACAAAAGCAATTTTCTTCGGCCGTCCCATTGCGTGGGCAACTTTCTTGTTTTGGTAACCGAGTGTCTTCGCGGCCTGCAACACCCGTTGTTTGGTGGCCTCTGCAATTTTGACTGACTGCGAATGATTGAGTACGAGCGACACGGTTGACTGAGACACACCCGCCTCGGTCGCAATGTCACTCATGGTGACTTTCTTGTTTCTGTTCATGATGACGGTACTGGGTAATATCTTGACTAAAGATATTAGCTAATTGTGGTACAGATTGCACTCCCTCCCCGCCTTGCTTCCTTACCGTTCTGAATCCTGTCCGACAAGGATCACAGATTGATCTTTATGGTGGCTGATCAATGTGACTGATCGCACAAGCCGCTTATTTGACACTGGTGGTCAGCGGGTTAATAAATATATTAGCTAATAATATTAGCTAATATATTTATTGGCTGGTTCATTCGTTTGATCGCATCGTGAAAGAGGTAATGAAATGCAAAAGTGGTCTGAAGAACGCGCATGGCAATGGCAGGCTCAGCATGGTTGGCTGAGAGGATTTAATTACTTACCGCGTACGGCCGTGAACTGGACGGAAATGTGGCAAGCCGAGAGTTTCGACCCGGCTGTTATGGAGCAGGAACTGCGTTGGGCATCGGAGGTGGGCTACAACACACTGCGTACCAATTTACCTTTTATTGTCTGGCAGGTTGACCGGGATGGACTCCATCAGCGCATTGATCATTTCCTCGATATCTGTGAACGCAACCAGATCAAAGTGATGCTGACCCTAATGGATGACTGCGGTTTTTCCGGAGACCATCCGTATCTGGGAGAACAGAAAGCCCCGGTACCGGAGTTGCACAACAGTCAGGCCGCCGCCAGCCCTGGCCGGAATATTGTGATGGATATGGCACGTTGGGATGAAGTGGAGCACTACGTCCGGGACATTATTTCGGTCTACCAGAACGATTCCCGCATCGTCATTTGGGATCTCTATAACGAGCCAACCAACCGGATGATTTTTACCACCGACGGTGAGGTGGCATTCGATGAAGAAATGGAACGCTTCAGCCATGCGCTGATGGAAAAAGCCTTCGAGTGGGCACGAGATATCAACCCGACTCAGCCGCTGACCGTCGGTGCGTGGCATGCCCCGAGTATTTTGGATCGTCAGCTGCCGGTCTATGAACATCCAACTGATCGCCGTGCCATGGAGCTGTCAGACATCATCACGTTTCATGCCTATCTGCCGCTGGACCTGTTCCATCGGGCGGTCGATGTCGTGAAAGCGTATCAGCGCCCGATGATGTGCACTGAGTGGCTCGCGCGTCATGCGGAATCTCACCTGCATGAACAGCTCCCGCTTTTCAAAGACATGGGGATTGGCTGCTATCAGTGGGGGCTGGTGAAAGGGAAAACACAAACGCACCTGCCGTGGCCTGAAATTAAGCGTAATGACAGCAATTATGCCCGTTGCTGGTTCCACGATTTGCTGGACGAAAACGGGCAGCCTTATGACGAATCGGAAGTGACATTGATAAAAACACTCGCAGAAGTGGAATAACAGGGTGTGAGCCGGTCCTGCGTAACGGGCCGGCTGACAAAATATAATGCACAAAACAGAGACGTGAAGATGACAACTGTACCCAGCAATACACTGACCCACCGGGAGCTGATGTCCTATTTTGGATATGGCGTCGGTCAATGCTTCAGCTTTGGCTTGGTCGGCTCCTTTATTCTGTATTTTTACACCGATATTCTCGGCATATCGCCGATTGCCGCCAGTACCATTTTCCTGATTGCCCGGGTGTGGGATGCGGTCAATGATCCGCTAATCGCCGGTTACATGGATACGCTGGAATCACGCTTTGGCAAATTCCGCCCCTACATGCTGTTTACGCCTTTCCTGATTGTGTTGGTGACGGTCGCATCGTTTTACAATATTGATGCCGATACCTCGACCAAGGTGATGTATGCCGGTATTACCTATATTTTGTGGGGAACCTTATACACCATCTCGGATGTACCGTTCTGGTCAATGTCCGCAGTCATGACTGATGAACCGCAGGAGCGTGCCAAAGCGGCGACCTGTGCCATGCTGGGGGTGAATGCCGGGATAGGCGCGACACTGGTGATTTTTCCTAAGCTGAGTGCTTATTTTGCCGATGGTCGTACTGATCAGGGCTATCTACCGGCAGTGCTTGTCCTGATGCTGGCGGGGCTGCTGTTTATGCTGAACGGTTTTTACAATACCCGAGAAAGGGTCAAAACATCCGGTTGCGAAAAAGTCACCCTCAAGCAGACTTTCCAGGCGGTTCGCAAGAACAAACCGTTGTTTATCATTTTGGCCGCCTTCTTCATGAACGTGTTCTTTAACATGGTCAACGGGCTGTATGTCTTCTTCTTTACCTACAATCTGGGTGATGCCGGACTGGTTTCCCTGATAGGTACGATCACTCTGGTCAGCGCGATTGCCTGTCTGGCGACGCCGATGCTGACCAAGCGTTTCAGAAAGCGGGATATTTTTATCGCTTTGTGTGTTCTGGAGATTGTAGCGCGGATCGGTTTCTATCTGTCAGGCTACGATAATCCAACGGTCGTGATGGTCTGGCTGTCTGTGATCACCGCCATCTTCATGATGACGAACCCGCTGATCTCCGCCATGATTGCCGACACTGTGGAATATTCTTACTACCACAGCGGGAAGCGCACGGCGGCCATTACTTTCTCGGGACAAACCTTCACCGGTAAGCTGTCGGTGGCGGTAGCAGGCGGGTTAACCGGTATTGTGCTGACGATGATTAACTATGTTCCCAATGCTCAGCAGACGGAGACGGCATTAAACGGCTTGTTCTTCTGTATTGCGCTGTTACCGGCGTTGGGCGCCCTGATACGCATTTTTATCATGTCGCGTTACACCTTCACCGAAGATCAGCATGCCATTTTGCGGGATAAGCTGAGTCGCGGAGAATTTGCTGAAGGGGTAAGGGTTGAATCCCGTCCGATGAAAGAAGTGACCAGCTGATCGCCTGAGTCACAGAGTGAGGGGGATATCGATGATGTTCTCCTCACTGTTTTTGCCACGCGGCTTATTTCCTGCTGTTTAATGATTTACTGTTTAGTGATTTGTTGTTTAATTATTTGCTGTTTATTTCTTGTTTGTCATTCCTCACTAGTCCTCACTAGTCCTCACACCCTTCGCGACTTTAGGCTTCTCTGAGTTTTACACCGCGGTATTTTTTATCGCCCAAAGCTCATTGCCAAAAAAGCTCACTGCCTAAGAGTTCTTTGCAAATAAATATACCCCCCCAAAAAAATAAAACAGCCAGCCTGCGATGAACGTTGCTTAGCAGGGCGGCTTGTTTCTGTCTTGGTAATTTCTGTCTTGTTTGTTTCTATTTTGGGGGAGGTATCTTCGAAGCCTTAATCGTATGGCCTGTGAGAAGTCCGGTGCGGTGACTTACCCCACCCGGGTAACTGAATCACGCCGTACCACGGTCGGGGTAAACCGCATGGTTGCGCCGGCGGGCTGAGGGGCGTCTTTCGCCAGTTGCAGTGCCAGCGTGGCGGCATGCTCGGCCATCATTTCAATCGGGTAGCGGATGGTGGTCAGGCGAGGGGAGAGATAGCGGGCGATTAAACCGTCATCGAACCCGACAATAGACAGTTTGTCGGGGACCGGTATTCCGTTTTCCTGCGCGACGGAAATGACCCCGGCAGCCATGTTGTCGTTGTATGTTACCAACCCCGTCATTGTGACTGACTTGGTCAGCAGCTCGGTCATTGCCGCTTCACCCCCTTCACTGTCCGGCGTTCCGCGTGCGATATAGGTTTCAGGCAGATGGATATCATGTGCGAGCAGTGCTGCCCGGTAGCCCTGAATGCGCGCATCAGCATCTTCAATATCATGGTTAGAGCTGATGCAGGCGATGTGGCGGTGGCCGTGGCGGATCAAAAACTCCGTGGCCAGATACGCCCCTTTAAAGTTATCCAGAGAAATACAACGATCGGCGATTTGCTCGATGTGGCGGTTGATCAGAACTAACCCTTTCACTTCCTGCGCATAGCTGCACAGCTCTTCATCCGATAAGCCTTTGGCGTGCACGACCAGTGCATCACAGCGGTTGTTGATCAGCAATTCCAGAGCCTGACGTTCATCCTGTGCGTTGTGATAGCCATGGCCAATCAGAATATGTTTGCCGTTTTGCCGGGCGACATTGTCCACGGCTTTGACCATAGTGCCGAAAAAAGGATCGGACACATCACCAACCAGGACGCCGACGGTATTGCTACTTTGGCTGACCAGGGCTCTGGCGGTGGCATTCGGCCGATATCCCAGCTTTTTCATCGCCTTGGTAACCGCTTCAATGGATGATTTACCCGCTTTAGGGGATTGATTGATCACCCTTGAGACGGTGGCGACTGAAACCCCGGCCTCGCGGGCAACATCTTTGATCGTTGCCATGTTTTACCTCTGCCATGCTGTTGGCAGCAATTAAACACCCTATGTGTAACTATGGCAATGAGGGATCAGAGTAATTGGTATAAATGCGATCTTTACCACTTATGAAATCTACAGTTTCTGCTAATGTAAACGTTATCTTTTACTAAACTTTACTTTTTGTTTTACTTTATCAGGAGCAGCCAATGGAAAAGATTGCGTATTCAGATTTTGCCAAACTCGATATCCGTGTCGGTAAGATCATTGAAGTCGCCCGCCATGCCAATGCCGACAAGCTCTATATAGTCCAGATTGATGTGGGTGAGCAAACCCTACAGACCGTTACCAGCCTGGTACCGTACTACACCGAGGACGAGTTAATGGGCAAACAGGTTGTCGTGCTGTGTAATCTGCAAAAAGCCAAGATGCGAGGCGAAACGTCTGAGTGCATGCTGCTGTGTGCAGAAACTGATGATGAGTCGGAAAGTGTTTTGCTGACCCCTGAGCGCGCTATGCCTGCCGGTGTGAAAATTGTGTAATGGTAACCTGATGCTGAGGGGGGGCTGCTAAGGGCACATGCCCTTAGCAGTTGTGAGTGGGTGAGTGTTTTATTAACCCTTTTCTATCAACCAGTTATCTATCAACCAGTTTTCTATCAATTAGTGTTTTATAAACCAGGGCTTTTTAAGTCTGCTTATTTTCTTGCTGATTTTCCTATGTATTGTCGGTATGTCTTTTTCAGTAATGCCCTTTTAAGTCGTATCTTTTCATTAATTCCCTCAACATCCGTCCCCTGTTCATCATCGGCCTTTTTGACCGTGTTCTTTTTGTGAGTGCTCTGTTAGCACATGATCTTTATGGCCAGCGTTACTCTCGCTAGGCTGTGCTGCTCATCGTGCTCGTAGTACCCATCTAGTCCATCGTACCTAAAGCTTAACGGGTGTTTGAGCTCTCCCGCTGACTTGGTTTATGTCTCGATTGTCTTATGGCTCGACTGTTTCATGGCTCCTGCGTTGAGTTCTTTCTCTGGTGATCTCCCGATTTTTTCCTGTGTTTGTCCCAAACAGTGTCTGGTTTTGCAAATTAAACTAAAAAATCATACTTTGTGAATTTTTATTCTCATGGGTTGGTGTGCTAGTCTTGTCTTTAATGTGAAAATTTTGTACTGAATGTGATTTATTACTAACCACAATATGCTGATTTGGTATTGGCTTGGTGGGTTCGAGTTGGTGGTTTATTGTTCGATTGTGTTTGAGTTAACGGGATTTTATTTGTTATAACCAAGCAAGTATCAGCGTGATACATTGCAATTAGACTCATAAGAAGGATACAAGGATGTCTGTACGTAAATTTGTAAATGGTATGGTTGCCACTTGTGCATTAATAAGCGCTTCTGCATCGGTTTCGGCCGGCCCGATTCTGGATGATATTGCTAAATCAGGCGAGCTGCGTGTGTGTTTCGATGCCGGTTATATGCCGTTTGAAATGAAGAGTAAAAATGGCTCTTACGTCGGGTTTGATATCGATCTTGGCAAGATGATGGCTCGTCAGATGGGAGTGAAATATGTACCGGTGAACACCGCATGGGACGGGATTATTCCGACGCTGCTGACTGGCAAGTGCCATATGATCAACGCAGGGATGACCATCAACGCCCAGCGTAACATGCGGGTGAACTTTGCTGATCCGTACATCGTGATTGGTCAGAGCATCCTGCTGAATCCTAAGCTGGAAGGCAAAGTGACCAGCTATAAAGATTTGAATAACGGCCAGTACACCGTGGTGACCAAACTGGGGACGACAGGCGAGCAGGCGACCAAACGTATGCTCAGCAAAGCCAAGCTGAATGTGTTTGAAACGCAGGCCGATGCTGCGCTGGAAGTGGCCAACGGTAAAGCAGATGCACTGATTTATGACATGCCGTTTAACGCCATTTACGCGGCTCAGAATAAGGGCAAAGTGGTGCACCTTGAGCAGCCTTTCACTTATGAGCCTCTCGGCTGGGCAATTGCGCAGGGCGATTCTGACATGCTCAATTTCCTCAATAACTTCCTGCGTCAAATCAAAGGCGACGGTACCTACGACCGTATCTATGACAAGTGGTTTAAAGACGACAGCTGGCTGAGCCAGGTGCAGTAAGACCACGGCGGCTGGCTTGGGTCAGCCGCTCCCCGTCAGTGTTCTGTTCTCCCAACGCCTAAGGAAGATGTATATGATTAGGACGACCAACCGCTGGCTCTGGCACCTTGTTTCAGTAGTCATCGTCGGTGCACTGATGCTCGGTATTTACCAGGCATCACAAAGCATAAATTACAACTGGCAATGGCAACGGGTGCTGCCGTTCATTGTCGATACAACCCCGCAGGAATACCGGGCACAGGGTGACGGCACCGCAGTGATCAACCCGGATAATTCCATCACCATTAATTTTGATTACAGCGACGATGCCCAGCACATCGCAAAATATGATGAGCGGCTGGTTCAGCAGGGGGATCTAGTTTTTGAAGGTGACGTGCTGGCACGCAGTGACCAGTGGACGATTGGCCCGGTCACACTGGGGTTATGGGTCACGCTGAAAATATCGGTGCTGTCGCTGTTTTTTGCCATTATTCTCGGGCTGGTGGCCGGGTTAATGCGCATTTCTCATAATCCGGTGAGCAAAAATCTGGCATTTCTGTACGTCGAAATTATACGGGGTACGCCGCTGCTGGTGCAGATTTTCATTGTGTACTTTTTCCTTGGCACCATCTTTGAGCTGGAGCGGTTCACCGCGGGTGTCGTTGCCCTGTCGATATTCACCGGCGCCTATATCGCCGAGATTATTCGCTCCGGGATCCAATCCATTCCGCCGGGGCAGATGGAAGCCGCCCGCTCGCTGGGGATGAGCTATCCCAAGGCGATGCTGTATGTGATTTTGCCACAGGCTTTTAAGCGGACTCTGCCACCAATGGCTGGCCAGCTTATTACGCTGATTAAGGACTCCTCGCTGGTGTCGGTGATCTCCATTACCGACCTGACGAAAGCCGGGCGGGAAGTGATCAGCGGTAGCTTCGCCACATTTGAAGTCTGGTTTGTGGTGGCGGGACTGTATCTTGTGCTGACAACCAGTTTGTCGTGGGGTGTTCAACGGATTGAAAAGAGGCTGGCAAGCAGTGACTAGAAATTATCAAGGCGATGACATGATCGTCGCGACGAACGTGAACAAGATTTATCCCAACCAGTGCCATGCTCTGAAAGATGTCAGCGCGACCATCAAGCGCGGTGAAGTCGTGGTCATTATCGGGCCATCCGGCTCAGGGAAATCAACGTTTTTGCGCACACTGAACCAACTGGAAGTGATCTCGTCCGGCGCGATTCAGGTGGATGGGATGGACATGTATGCCAAAACCACCAACATCAATGATCTGCGTGCGAATGTCGGTATGGTGTTCCAGTCGTTCAATTTGTTCCCCCACAAAACGGTAAAAGGCAACGTCATGCTGGCGCCGGAAAAAGTGCTGGGGCGAAAAAAGGCGGAGGTTGAGCTTGAAGCAGAAAAGCTGCTGAAGCGAGTGGGGCTGGGCGATAAAATGAATGTATTTCCGTCACAGCTCTCCGGTGGTCAGCAGCAGCGGGTAGCGATTGCCCGAGCGCTGGCAATGAAGCCGGATGTGATGTTGTTTGATGAGCCAACGTCGGCACTCGACCCGGAAATGGTCGGTGAAGTGCTGGATGTGATGAAAGATCTGGCCTCAGACGGGATGACCATGGTGGTCGTTACCCATGAAATGGGCTTCGCCCGTGAAGTGGCTGATCGGGTGTTGTTTATGGAAGACGGCGAACTGCTGGTCGGGGATACCCCGGAGCATATTTTTGATACGCCTAAGCACCCACGCCTACAGCAGTTCTTATCCAAGCTTCTGTAAGTCAGTTTTCTGCTGGCCTATGAAGCGCTTCAATATGACACCCTCCGGAAAAACCAAGGGCGGACAGCACTGTGTCTGTCCGCCCTTGTCTAATGACTTGTCAGTCATCGCCGCTATAAAGAAACGTGAAAAAATTCAGAAAGAAGCGCAGAGCTGTATGAAATTTGTCCGTTTCGTTTCCTCGATGTGACTATATTAGTTCTGCCCCTTTCCGCCTTAGTGCGATTACTCAGCAACGGATTACGCTGCTGAGTTTGCAATACATGAAGTTATGGCAGATACCATAACGGCACTGCGCGGGAACTCCCATTTACTTTCAAAAACGGGACTACTAATCAGAAATCATAGCCTGCATTGTTATGCATTTCAGTTGAAAGATCTAACCTAGAACTGGATATTTCTAATTTAGCAGAGAAAAACAGATTCTAATCTTCAGCTAACATTCCTTATCCCAAATAGATTATCGAAACCACCAGATTTTTCAGAGAGGTGACAAGTCTGTTTTAAGCTAACTAAAAGTGGTCAATTTGACATTACTCGGTAATACTTTTCTGTCTCTCAGACGATTGATTTGAGCATAGCCTCAATTTAAGCAATGTTTTCCAAGGCAATAAAGGCAGTATAATCATGAATATCCCTAATAGGGTTAAGATGTCTGGCACTTCATCGAACCATATCACACCAAATAAAGTGACAAATACTAGCCCTGAGTTTTCTGCAACAGCAATAGAGCTAGCTGGTGCACGTTGATAAGCAGCTACAACCAACCCATTGTAAGTAAGAACCAAAGCTGCACTGGCTAAAATCAACAACAGGTGTATGGTCGAAATAGGTGTCCAGTAGAAAAAAGCTAGGCTAGCTGATACAGGTAGTGAAAGTAACGATGTCCAAAAGAGTGTGCTTACAACCGTTTGCTGCTCTGGTAATTTTCTTGCAGTGATATTGAATAGTGCTAGGGTTAGCGTGGTAGCGATCGCGAAAATTGCTGCCCATTGAAATTCTGATGGTCTCAACACTACAATAACGCCAATAAATCCTAAGAGAGTTGATGCACTGCGTTGAATCGTCGGTTTTTCGCTGAGAAGTAAGATGGATAGCGGTAGCATCACTAGCGGCGCTGCATAAAAAACCGCGTTAGCCGTCGCTAGAGTTAAGTGAGTTATCGCTACAACCATGCAACCGCTGCCTATGACAATCAAATGTGCTCTAAATATATGGAGTTTAGGGCTATACAACTTTCGCTGCTGCTTAGACTGCTTCAACCATAAAGGACAAATAACCAAAGCGGAAAATAATTGGCGTATGAAAATGTACTGAAAGGTTGAGATTTCGCCATTAAGTAACTTTACAGCAACATCAGACAGTGAAGTAGCAAAGTTACCTATTATGAGAAGTAGTATCGCAACATTGGTTACAGAGAAAGGCATGGTTACTTTTCCAACTTCATATCGATATGTGGGATGTCATCTTCCAAATACATAGCCGAAGTCGGTATAAATCCATGATGCTGATAGAATTCTGACAGATACTCCTGTGCGCCAATCTCGATTGACTCGCCAGGCCACAACAGATCACATGCACTTAAAGCCTCTTGTAACAGTTGATGACCAAAGCCACCCCCGCGATGACTTTTTGAAATAGCCACACGACCGATACTGACAGATGGGTAACTAACCCCCTTTGGCAATAGGCGTGCGCAGGCTATTAGTTTGTCACCTTGATAGCCTAATAAGTGGTAAACATCTTGTTGGTGATCTTTGTTATCCAATTCTGGATAAGGGCAGTTTTGCTCAACAACAAACACATCAACTCTGAGTTTAAGTAGTTGATATAGTTGTGTTGTAGTTAGTTGAGAAAACGATTTGAGTTGCCAAGTAATCATTCTTTTTCTGCTTTGCTATTGATGAAGTCTGCAATGTAGCAAGGCAGGATTATTTAGGCATTAACAATAGTTAACTTTGGTTACGCTTTTTGATACGACTTAGACTGATAGAGGTAATGCCAAGATAAGCGGCAATTTGATAATCGTTGAGACGTTTTCGCAAGTTGGGATAATGTTGGCAGAACAGTTCATAGCGCTCTTCAGGAGTATAGAGCAACATAAAGCGTTCTTTGTTTTCCTTATACATTAGTTGCGTTTCAAGCAGCTTAAGATAAATACTGTGCTTTTGCTCACGCCAAGTTATCAATGTTTCGATAGGCAGAGACAGAATAGAGCACTGGGTAAGAGATTCTAGCTGGTATGGTGAAGGTTGTTGGTTGACTAAGCTTTCAAAACCAATGATCCAGTCATTTTCCCAATAAAACTGTTTGCTAAACTCTTTCCCCTTATCAGTCAGATAAGCGGCGTGACATATTCCCTCTAATAGAAAGAAAATCTCTTTTGCAACTTCACCCTGATGGAGCAACATATGCCGTGTCGGTAACTCAATTAGTTTTGCTGACTGCGTTAATTGCTCTATCTCTTGCCGAGTAAAGTCATACTGTTGTAATTTTTGCTGGAAAGCGTCAAACATAGGGCGTGGTATCTAGGTTGTCTCTGTAGCTAATCGAACGGGATGTTGAAACATAATAACCAATTTGCCAGAAAAAATTAAGACGGACAACATCATGCTCGACGATGTTAACTTATAAACAATGGATACTGCTTCCATTCTCACCATACCAGCAAAATATGCCCCCACTCTTTCAAACTCATTTCCATCCTGATTACGCATGAAACACTGATTGCATATCAATGTAAAAATAAATATTTATACATACTATCTTTGTTCGAAATTGTTTTTTTTTCATCGATTCTCCGCTGCCAACCATGAGGAATGTATTGAGATCTCAGTGGCAAAATTTACCACTGAATAATGGCGTCAACTTAGAAAGGGGCGAGAGCGCTTCAGGGATTAGCCATGGGTTGCATGTCCTACGAAAAATCATGCATAAAGTGAATCTGGCACTACAGATCAAGGATGAACGTTTATGTCCAGAACCTTGAATTATCGGCATCTCATAGCGAGGTACCGTTTGTCATTTTAGGATACCAAAAGTAATCTGAAGGGTAGAAACCGCGCGAAGCTTGTAAGAAGGTTCTGTCCATTAATCTTCTAGGCCACTACAGATTTGCTTGAGAGCGCTGAGCCTATAACCATGCTTTTTGCATTCGCTGATTGGTAAGTTCTGTTTCATTGTGCGCCAAGTGTCATATTGGCCACGATCACCCAGCTTTCAATGTGTATTAAGATAGTATTTTGCTGGAAAACGCGCATAATCTTGCTATTCAACACCCAAAGAAGAAATTATCTATGACTGATTTTCAATATTACTTTCATCAATTCCCTTGTTTTAGCTGTAAAAAAACCACAGTAAGCACTGATCTTGGTTGGCTAACGCCTGCGATGAAAGAAGATGTCTTAGCGCAAGTGGCTGCGATTCTCGCGCAAGGTAACGTTGAAGCAGATTTTTCGGTGAACGTTACTTGTAAGACTAAAGAAGAAGCGCGTGAGTACTTATTGCTGAATTTCTACGGTTACTCCGAAGAAGAACTAGCGGATCAAGTTGAAGCGGATGATGAGCAAGAAGTTGCTGATGAAATTGCTGAGCTGCTGGCTGAAGGTAACGATGTAGCAGTCTTTGAACACGAAATCGCACTACAAAATTGTACTGATTGCGACGTTGGTTAAGAGTTAAACCAAGCGTAATAATCAAACTTAAACATGTGCGTTCTACGTAACATGATGCTCTTTTTATTAAAGGCGTTAGCAGAGTAAGGTTTGCTAACGTCTTTTTCGTTTATGCGGTTTGTCGTCAAGTACAGGGCAGTTGTTGCTTTTTTCCTGTCGCGACCTCCTATACCTGAGATAACCCATGAAAGGCGAATTTCGCCAAGGAACTAATGCGGTTGTGTCCGGTTGTGAGTGACGATACCTGCCAAGTGTAACTCACTGCGAATGTGTAAGATCGAGCGTGAGCGTCTACAGCTAAGCAAAATAAGCTCAACTGCATTGAGCCAGGTTAAGTTGAGCGAGGTTAAGTTGAGCGAGAATATGTCTCGGGGGTAATTTGCGGATGAACAGCGTGTTATCGGCACCGTATCAGAACTTCAGTCCGATCCGTAGGCTGATAAGATCAAGCTGTGAGAACTGGTAGCTGAAATTGACATTGATGTGGTTGATGAAAACGAAGCGTCCGCCGAGTCCGAATACGCCTTGGGTATCGGTCTTGTTTTCCCGAATCAGGCTACATTCGTCGTTAGTACATACTTCTTCGGTCAGTTTGGTGTCGCTGTACACTCCGCCGAACATTACGTAGGGCTTTATCGTCAGTTCATCGTGTAAACGGTACGGCAGCCCGACTTCGAGATTTGCTCCGGTGCCCAGGTAATCTACCGCTAAATCGTCTTTGGCATAGGCAACAGACAGGTTCATGCAGAGGAAGGCATTAAAGTCATACCCGATATTGAGTTCCATGCCGTGTGTCTTAAAGCCATTACCGTTGATGGCAATAACCCCAATGTCGCCATGCGCCCCGGTGAAATAGTCTGAAGACCAGGCGACAGTTGACCATAACGGTGTTGTTGATAGCAGTACGGCAACGCAAACCCGTTTAAACATTATGACATCACTCCAGCTCCCCCATAAGATTGTGACACATTGTCATAAAACTTCTGTGTTTTTCTTAAGATCACCGTAAGGTCGAACCACTTCTTTAGCCGCTGTAGCGGATGGCACGGCTAGGGCGAGTCATCGCTGTAAAGGATGGAATCCGGGCTGACTTTTGCTATAAATGAGAAAATCCTGTTTTTGTTTTGGAGCTCTCATGCGTACCCGATCGGATGATCTGGAACTTTTTCTTGCGGTGGTCGACAGTGGCGGGTTTTCAGCGGCGGCGGAAGTGCTTGATATTCAGATTGCGCGGGTTTCCCGGGCCGTCAGTAAAATTGAATCTCAGCTGGGGGTATCACTGCTGAACCGCACCACACGGCGGGTAGAGCTGACCGATGAAGGCCGCCAGTTTGTCAAAACGGTGCGTGCCGGGCTGCGACAATTGCAACAGGCGGAAGAAGAAATCGTCAGCCGTGGTGAACTGCCCAAAGGCCGGTTGCGGGTGGATGCCGCCAGTCCGTTTCTGTTTCACCAGCTGGTTCCACTGATTCAGCCTTTTCGTGAAGCGTACCCGGATATTCAGCTTGAATTGACCTCGAATGAAGGGTTTGTTGACCTGCTGGAAAAACAAACTGATGTCGCAATTCGGATCGGTCAGCTGACTGATTCCACCCTGCATGCCCGGCCTATTGGTAAAAGCGAACTCTATATCGTGACCTCACCGGAATATGTGTCCCGCCGCGGTTGCCTGCATCATCCCGATGAGCTGGAAGGGCATGACTTAATTGGCTTTAATAGCCCGAAAAATCTGAACCAATGGCCGCTGCCGGGTGGGGTGGAAATTGAGCCGACCATTGCTGTCAGCAACGGCGAACTGGTAAGGCAACTGACACTGGCAGGCAATGGTATTGCCTGTCTGTCGGGGTTTATGGTGAAAAAAGACATTGAGCAAGGGCGGCTGATCCCGTTGTTCGAATCGATCAAAACCGGCAATACCGGGCGCGAGCAAATCAATGCCGTCTATTACAAATCTTCCTCGGTCGCGAGACGCATCTCTGCCTTTATTGAGTTCATCCAGCCACGTCTGTCGCTGTAGCGATTATTGCAGTTATCACAAAAATCATTTGTGATAACTGCGCTCAATATCCAGCGTGCCACTTGTTACTATGCCCTCAATTCCTACTGAGGACAGAATCAATGAGCACATCACTCTTCCAACCTATTACGCTCGGTAACCTGACGTTAAAAAAACGCATCGTGATGCCGCCAATGACGCGCTCTCGCGCCAGTCAGCCGGGCGATGTCGCAAATGATCTGATGGCCACTTACTACGCGCAGCGCGCCAGTGCCGGGTTGATTGTTTCAGAAGGCACCCAGATTTCGCCCATGGGGAAAGGCTACGCCTGGACGCCGGGTATTTATAGCCCGGCGCAGATTGCCGGCTGGCAAAAAGTAACGGCTGCTGTTCATCGTGAAGGCGGCGCCATTTTTGCTCAGCTCTGGCATGTCGGTCGGGTGACGCACCCAGACAACATTGGTGGGCATCAGCCGATTTCTGCTTCGGCGGTAAAAGCCGAGAACGTCAAAGTGTTTGTCGATAACGGCACTGATGCTCCGGGCTTTGTCGATGTGGTGGAGCCCCGAGCCATGACGAAAGCTGATATTACGCAGGTCATTGCGGAATACCGTCAGGCGGCGCTCAATGCTATCGAAGCCGGTTTTGATGGCATCGAACTGCATGCGGCCAACGGATACCTGGTCAATCAGTTTATCGATTCTGAATCAAACCACCGCACCGATGAATACGGCGGCAGCCTGGAAAATCGCCTGCGTTTTCTCGATGAAGTCGTGGGTGCGCTGGTGGATGCCATTGGTGCTGAGCGTGTGGGGGTGCGTCTGGCGCCGTTTACAACCCTCAATGGCACGGTGGATGCTGATCCCGAAACGACGTATACCGCCGCGGCGGCACTGTTGAATCGTCATCGCATTGTGTACCTGCACATTGCAGAAGTGGACTGGGACGATGCGCCGGAAACACCGGTAACGTTCAAACAAGCAGTACGTGAAGTGTTTGACGGGGTACTGATTTATGCCGGTCGTTACTTTACCCCGCGTGATCAGGCTGCAAAAGCCAACACCGCAATCGAACAGGGGATGGCTGACATGATTGGTTTCGGTCGCCCGTTTGTCGCGAACCCGGATCTGCCCGCCCGCCTGCAGCATGGCTACCCGATGGCAGATCATGACCCGACTACCTTATTCGGCGGTGGTGAAAAAGGGCTGATTGATTACCCGGTTTATGGTGAGTCAGCCAGTCAATGAGTGAAACGGGAACAAAGGAAAAACAACATGCTATTTGAAACTTTTAATGGCTACGGGTTATCACTGCGTAACCGCATTGTGATGGCACCGATGACCCGCTCCCGTACTACGCAGCCGGGTGACGTGCCGAACGAAATGATGGCCACCTACTATCAACAGCGCGCCGACGCCGGACTGATCATTACCGAAGGCACGCCGATTTCGCCGGTAGCCCGAGGTTATTCCTTAACGCCGGGTATTTATACCCAGGCGCATATCGACGGCTGGCGGAAAGTGACTCAGGCTGTCCATGACGCAGGCAGCAAAATCTTTATTCAGCTATGGCACGTAGGACGCCGTAGTCATCACGATATTGCAGGCGAGCAGCCGGTTTCAGCATCGGCCATCAAAGAGCCGGATCAGGTCTTCGGCCCATTACCGGAAGGTGGCTTTGGCATGGTAGAAACCAGCGAGCCACGGGCGATGACGCGTGAAGATATTGAGCAGACCATAGATGACTTTGTGCTGGCGGCAGAAAACGCCATGGCGGCCGGTTTTGATGGCGTAGAAATTCATGCTGCACACGGGTATTTGTTTGATCAGTTCCTGCGTATAGCCAGCAACCAACGAACCGATGAGTACGGTGGCAGCCAAGACAACCGGATGCGGTTTTTGGTTAATACCCTGCAGGCGGTAAGTGATGCGATTGGCGGCCAGCATGTGGCGGTTCGGGTGTCTCCGCATGTTTATGAAGGCTTCGGTGATGACGATCCGGAAATTGCCGATGTCATCCTCAACGCGCTGGAAAAAATGGCACCAATGAATCTCGCGTATGTTCACTTTTCGGAAAATATCTCGCGGTACACCGATGTGCCGGAGTCCTACCGACAGCAAGTGCGTGCCGTTTATCCGAACCCGGTGATGGTGGCAGGTAAACTGAGTAAAGAAAGTGCGCAACAGTTGCTGCTGAAGCAGTACGCTGATCTGGTGGCCTTCGGGACGCCGTTTGTCACCAACCCGGATCTGGTGGCGCGTTTCCGCTATAGCTGGCCGTTGGCGGAGTTTGATGCCGATGCCCGGCTGAGCCTCTATGGCGGCGGTGCAGAGGGATACATTGATTATCCGCGTTACCAGCCTGCTGTTTGTAATGCCGAGTAAGTGCGCACGCTGAAGACGTTTGTAGCGCTGCGTATGCCTTTAACGATGAAGAACGTCAGGCGTACAACCGTTTCAGTCATACATTATTACACCGACAAAGAAGAAGTTAAGGGGAACAATATGTTACAGATGCCAATGCTGGGTGCCGGAACATTTCGTCTGAAAGATGATGTGGCGTATCAGTCAGTACTGACCGCGCTTGAGCTGGGTTATCGCCATATCGATACCGCGCAAATTTATGGCAATGAAGCAGAAGTGGGGCAGGCGATTCAGGATTCCGGCGTTGCTCGTGACGCTATTTTTCTGACCACGAAGGTGTGGATAGACAAGCTGGCAAAAGCCACATTTGCTGCCAGCGTCGAAGAGAGCCTGGAAAAACTGCAAACAGAGTACATTGACCTGTTGTTGATCCACTGGCCGTTGAAAAATGATGCGGTGCCAATGGCAGAATATCTGGCTGAGCTGAAAGCGGTGAAGGATAAGGGATTAGTCAAACATATTGGTGTCTCGAACTTTACCAATGCCCAGTTGGAGCAGGCGATTGCCATTCTGGGGGAGGGGGAGATCCTGACTAATCAGGTTGAGGTGCATCCTTACCTGCAAAACCGTAAGGTCGTCGCCTGCTGCCGAACGCATGGTGTGATGGTGACCGGCTACATGCCGTTTGCTTATGGTGACGTACTGAAAGATGCCGTGATTCAGGGAATTGCAGCAAAACACACAGCGACCGCTGCGCAAGTTGTGCTGGCCTGGATGCGTCAGAATGACTTTGTCACGATCCCGTCGTCGACCAAAGTGGCTAATCTGGAAAGCAATCTGGCTGCTGCAACCCTGACACTGGATGCGGAGGATATGGCCAGCATTGCGACCTTAGATCGTGACCATCGTCTGGCGAATCCGGACTTTGCACCTGACTGGGATTGAATGAAATCGGGTCAGTTAGCTGGCGCATGATGATGTTGGGCGCGGCGCATGGCGGCGCTGAGTGTCATTTACCTTCAAAACAACCTGCTTGTCGGCAGGTTGTTTTGTCTTTATTGAATAAGCCGTTGCTGGATAATTTCGTCCTGCTTCGTCCTGCTTCGTCCTGTTTCTGCCAGCATCATCGCTGAATCTGGTGTCATGAAGCCCAACGTGGTTATCTGCGTGGGTTAGTAAGGCTGGTAATAACTAAATCGTATTTATCCTTTTTTGTTAGAAGGAACGAACGGCATCACCCCTATGCTTTATGAAGGCTAAATGAAGCATCAAAATGCGCCTGATTGGCTGAGCCTGCTTTACCCTGCATTTCAAGTTCCCGTTTCATGCCTTTGAAATAGTGATAGGCATGAAGCATCCGGTCAGATCAGACGCTGAAGGAGGTGTCGATCATGGCGACAACCAATACAAATGCTGCCTTTAACCCCCAGAAAGCAGAAGTCTTTGGCGACCAGTTTGTGAATGCACTCAACAATGGTGCAATGTGCCTGATGGTTTCCATTGGTCACCGAACCGGTCTGTTCGATGTGATGAGTCAACTGGATCAACCCGCGTCATCGCAGGCCATTGCGGAACGTGCCGGTTTGAATGAACGCTATGTGCGGGAATGGCTGGGAGCGATGACAACCGCCGGGGTCGTCGAGGTCGATCCGGCGACTAACCGTTTCTGGCTGCCGGCCGAACATGCTTCACTGGTCACCCGTGCCGCCGGTGCTGATAATCTGGCCGTCTTCGCACAGTACATCGGATTATTGGGAGGGGTTGAAGACAATATTGTGGACTGCTTCAAGCAAGGCGGCGGTGTCCCCTATGAAAAATACCCGCGCTTTCATGAAGTGATGGCAGAAGACAGCAATCAGTCGGTGCTGTCTAACTTGGAAACACATATCGTCCCATTGGTACCGGGGCTGGCTGACCAGTTAGCGGGGGGTATTCAGGTACTGGATGTCGGGTGTGGTCGCGGTCGGATCATGAACCGGTTAGCGGAGCTGTATCCGGCCAGCCAGTTTCTGGGGGTCGATCTTTCCCGCGAAGCCATTGATTACGCAAGAGCAGAATCAAAAGCCAGGAATCTGCGCAATATTGAGTTTGAAATCAGTGATCTGAGTAACTTCGATGAACGTGCACAACCTGACGTGTTTGATTTCGTCACTACCTTTGATGCCGTGCATGATCAGGCCAAACCGCTGAATGTGCTTCGGGGGATATGCCGGACATTGAAACCTGACGGCATTTATCTGATGCAGGACATTAAAGGCTCCAGCCATGTGCATAATAACCTTGATCACCCGATTGGCACTTTCCTTTACACCATTTCCTGTATGCACTGCATGACTGTTTCTTTGGCGCAAGGGGGGGAAGGTCTGGGCGCTATGTGGGGTGAAGAAAAAGCCAGGGAATACCTGGAGCGTGCTGGTTTCAGTTCGGTGGTGAAAAATGAACTGGCGCACGATATCCAAAACAACTGGTACATCGTCCGTAAATAAACAGCGAACCTGAGACCTTGGTTTTTCCTGAGGTCTCAGGCTGTAGTGCCTGCCCCCTATATCAACGCCCCTGACTGGCGCCACTCGTGACGAAAGACCTTGATCCCGTCTTCGTATCCCAGAATCAACATCAACACGGCTATCCCGCCCACCATCAGAATCACAGCAAGGATCGGTCCGACGACATAGCTGAACAGCATTTGAAACGGAAGGTAAATAGTGTAGCGCCCGACAGCAAGCAGCAGGTATTTGAGTGGCTGACGGATGTTCATTAACAGGTTAATCATGCTTTTTCTCCTGGTGCAGGTAAGTTTTTAGGTTCAGGTTTTAACTGATAATTGAGCGCGCTCAATTAATATAAAATGAGCACGCTCATTTTTCAATGGGCCATCTGTGAGGTGTGTTAGGTTTATGACATGCGTGATCTCTGTGAGGAACGAGATGTTATGGGGGGATAACCGTTTACGGGGTGATAACTGTTTATGGGGTGATAACTGTTTATGCGTTAATAGCGATTGGGTTGCACAGGTCTGTGAGCAATTATGGATACTGGCCGCATGGTCGTGACTGATCAGGAGTAAGTTCATGAAATGAGAGGGGACAAGGCTTGAACCAGACGGGGTTTCGTCCTGCCTGTCATCAGGTACAATAATGGCAAAGCAGAGGATCTGACCGTGACGACGAAAAAACAGCAAACCCGCGATAAAATTTTGTCCCAAGCCTGGCAACTGTTTGAACAGCAAAGTTATGCCGAGACAACAACCCGGCAAATTGCCTCCTCCGCTGGTGTGGCGGCCGGAACTGTGTTTTCCCATTTTCCGACCAAGTTCGACCTGCTTAAAGCCGGGGTTGAACGGCAGGTCGACATGGTGATCGCCGAGGCTGCCGCCAGCGACGAACAACACTTACCGGGAGAGCGATTACTCCATTATGCCCGCTACCTTTATGGCTACTATCTCCGTCATCGTGAGTTCAGCCGAGAAATTTTCAAAGAAGTGATCTGGCATCAAGAGCAGCTCAATCCGCAAATTGAGGAATTCAAACAACGACTGTTTGAAACACAAGAGGGTTATGATGAGACCCGGGCTCAGGTCATGATGGAGCTGTATTTCATGACTCTGATTATGGGGCTCAATGAACCGGAGTCGGATACCGAGTTATTACTTCAAACAATGCTTGCTACTTTGCAAAACAAACTGCAATGCGTCAGTGTATTGACATAGCCATCCTGCCGATAAATCTGGCGAGTAATTTAGCTGTCAGCCAATAAATTAAACGCCTGTTTATATTTTTCTGTTCAGCGCAAGTTCAGCTTTCTATGGTGAGTATTAACAATGTGAAAACAAATAAATTACATTGTTGCAGCTATTCATCCGACGTGAACATAGAAAGGACATCATTATGAGTTTGAAGGAAAAAGTCGCGGTCGTTACTGGCGCTTGTGGCGGTATTGGCTACACCATCGTACAAAAGTTTGTGGCGCAAGGTGCCAACGTGGTGTTGGTCGATATGGATCAGGAAAAGGTCAATCAGGTTGCCGGTGATTTTGGTGCGGCAGTGAGAGGGTTCGCCGCCGATGTGACGGACTATCAACAAGTCGAAGCCATGCTGGACTTTGCCGTTGCCGAATTTGGCACTCTGGATGTGGTGGTCAATAACGCCGGTATCGGGATGGCAAAAAATCTGTTGGAACATGATCCGGAAAAAGATTTTGATTTGATCACCCAGGTGAATCAGAAAGGGGTTTATCACGGGATCCTTGCTGGCGGGCGCAAATTTACTGCGTTATCGAAGCGAGGCGTCATTCTGAATACCTCATCAGTGTATGGCACTATGGCGGCGGAAATGACGTTCACCTACAACGTCAGTAAAGCCGCCGTTGATATGATGACAAAATGTGCGGCGCTGGAGCTGGCTCCCCACGGTATCCGGGTTGTTGCGGTCGCGCCGGGTCGAGTGGATACACCAATGTTACGTCAGTACAAAGAGTTTGGTCTGTGGGAACATATCCGCAAAGAACAGATGCGCGACGAATTCACTCAACCTGAAGAAATTGCTGACGTTTTTGCCTTTCTGGCTTCTGATGCGGCTAATTGTATCAATGGCACCACAGTGTTTGCCGATGACGGGTTCGCTAACTTCAAATACCCGCTTAATGCTTAATGCTTAATGCTTAATGCTTAATGCTTAATGCTTAGAGCTTAGAGCTTAGAGCTTAGAGCTTAGAGCTTAGATTAGATCATAGAGCTGAACGCGAGCAGTCCGCCTGCGGTAAGTGGGCGCTGACCCGCACTGGTCAGTTCGTGAGAGGATAGGGCGACCAACAAAAAAGCAAACAGGGAACGCAATTTGCGTTCCCTGTTTTTCTGCTTTCAGCGAGTGACTTCCGGAAGCTGGCTGAATGGCGTGCTTACTATTATGCCGCTGAGCGGGCCGGTTTCTCCGGGGTATCCTGACGCTTTGCCCAGTATCCAGCCAGCAAAGAGCCTGAGATATTGTGCCAGACAGAGAAAATCGTTCCGGGTACTGCAGAAGCCGGTGTGAAGAACTTCATTGCCAGTGCAGTGGCGAGGCCGGAGTTCTGTAGTCCGACTTCCAGTGCGACGGTGCGACATACCGCCCGGTCAAAACGCATCAGACGGCAGCAGAGGTAACCGGCAATGAGGCCAATACTGTTGTGTAAAACAACTGCAACAGCGGCTAACGGCCCAATTTTACTCAGGTTATCGGCATTCAGTGCGACCACAGTAGCGATAATCAGCACAATCGCGACCATGGAAATCAGCGGCAGGACGGCGTGAATTTTTTCGACCTGTTTGCGGGCGAGCGTGTTGATCAGTAGCCCGATGGCAACCGGTAACAGCACGATTTTTACCAGACTCAGCAGCATGGCACCTACAGGTACGTCGACCGTCTGGCCGACCAGCAGCGCGACCAGAAGTGGAGTCAGTACCACGCCAATGAGTGTCGATAATGCTGTCATGGAAATGGACAGAGCCACATCCCCTTTGGCCAGAAATGCCATAACGTTTGACGCGGTGCCGCCGGCAACGCTGCCTACCAGCACCATACCAACGGTCAATTCTGTGCTCAGATCCAGCAAGTAACTGATCAGCAGTGCTGCCAGCGGCATGATGACAAACTGCAACACAACACCAATACCAACGGCGGCTTTTTTCTTCACGACATTGGCAAAATCACGGGGTGCCAGTGTGACCCCCATGGCCAGCATAATGATGGTAAGTAGCGGGACGATCTGACTTTTCAGATCAACAAACAAGGTTGGCTGAAAGAAAGCCAGCGCTGAAAACGCGACGGCCCAGACCGGAAAGAGTTGGGTAATTCTGTCTAACATGGTTATTCCTTTAACGTTGCTAATCAAAGGAATATTTCATATGCAAAATGAAAATCATAGCACCCGTCGGCAATAAGCGATGATGTGCTGAAAATGATGTTTACAGACACACAGCCCGCCGAATCTGCGGCACTCACCGCCCAATCTTTCTGCTAATAATGCTTGTATCAACACATCTTCATGCGCGACGGGCTGCTTTGCGTGCTCTGTGTCTTGTTGTTCTGCTCAGTGACGTGTTGATAATGCCCAAGTAAGTCTACAGACGCCAGGCTACAGGCTACAGGCTACAGGCTACAGGCTACAGGTTCCTGGCTCCTCATGATGAACGAAATGTTCTACCACCGACTTACCTGAAAATAGGCGTCCAGATAATCAATCAACGCACGGACTGTGGGGGACAGGTGTTTTCTGGACGGGTACAAGGCATAGATGGCCATGTCGTTTGGTTGCCACTCGGGCAACACAGCTGTCAGGTGACCTTGTTGAATCAGACTGTTAGCCAGATAAGTCGGTTGCATGGCAATGCCTGCACCGTGCCGAGCGGCTTCCAGCAGGGTCGTCGCTTCATTGGCCGTTAACTGACACTGCACATTTACTGAAGTATGTTCATCGCCGCGCTTCAGATGCCAGACATGCTGCTCAAAGTTTTTATAGCCGAGGCAACGCTGTTGGGCGAGATCTTCCGGGCTGACCACTGCTGGTGAAGCCGCCAGATAAGCGGGAGAGGCAACCAGTACTGACGCACAACGGCCAATGGGTTTGCCAATGAGTGACGGATCGGGGTTGGCCGCAATTCGAATCGCCAGATCGATCCGCTCGGCAATCAGATCCGAGGTGGTGTCCTGCAAATCGATGTCAATTTCCACTTTCGGGTGCTCGGCCATAAAGCCGGTAATGGCCGGAATAAGCTGGGAATGGCTGAATGACATACTCGCTGCCAGCCGGATTTTCCCGCTCAGTGCACCAGCGTCGCGGGAAACGAACGTCAGTGACTCGGCAGCCTGTAACCACTGCTCGACCTCTGCCAGGCAGCGCTCCCCGGCGGTCGTGAGCGAAATCTTACGGGTTGTACGGTGCAGCAAGCGGGTCTGCAGCCAGTCTTCCATGGTTTCGATATAACGCGTCACCATGGGACGTGACATCTCCAGCCGGTCAGCGGTCGCGGTAAAACTGCCGGAATAAGCCACGTCGACAAATACTTTGGCGGCGGTGAGTCGGTCCATTTATTTGCTCGTTTTATGAAATAATCATGCTCATTATTGGGCGTTTTTCCGAACAGATCAAATCTCTATTATCTCCTTCGTACCTTAAAGACAATCTTCATCCTTTATCGAATAACAATCGACAGACTTTTTCGGAGACAGACATGATCAAGCCCACTCTACTTGCTACCTCACTGCTACTGGCGGTTTCTTCTACAGCGAATGCCAGCACGCCACTGACGCTGGACGTGTATAACGCAGATGGCAACAGTTTCCATGTGAACTCAACCCTGGTTTATGGTGAGCACGAAGCCATGGTGGTGGACACTGGGTTTACCAAAGCCGATGCAATGCGTATTGCCGCCAAGGTGCTGGATTCCGGTAAAGAGCTGAAAACGATTTTTATCAGTCAGGCTGATCCGGATTATTACTTCGGAGCTGAAGTGCTCCATGAACTGTTTCCGGAAGCGAAAATCCTGACCACGCCGGGCGTGAAAAAAGCGATTGAAGAAAACCTGGCCGGTAAGCTGACTTACTGGGGACCGAAGATGGGAGCCAATGCGCCAGTTCATCCGGTGACGCTGACGGCGTTTACCGGTAATACCTTGACGGTAGACGGCTACAAAGTGGAAATTCACAGCCAGAAAGGTGAACTGGACCACCGTCCATACCTGTGGATTCCATCCAGCAAGGCAGTGTTAGGCAATGTGGCCGTTTATGGCAACGTTCACCTGTGGATGGCTGATGCACAGACCGATGCCATGCAACGTGCCTGGGCTGAGCAGCTACAAGATATTCAGGCGCTGCAACCGGACATCGTGATTCCGGGTCACATGAAAGCCGGCACCAAGCTAAATGCCGATACTATTGGTTTTTCTCTGCGTTACCTACAAGCTTTTAAAGCGGAAAAACAGGCAAGTAAAAACAGCGACGCGCTGATCAGTAAAATGACAGCACAGTATCCGGATGCCGCGCTGCCGATGGCACTGAGCATTGGTGCCAAAGTGCACATGGGAGAGATGAAATGGTAAAGGCACATTATTTTTATGACCCTATGTGCGGCTGGTGTTACGGCGCCACGCCACTGATGGAGGTAGTGGCAGCGCATCCGGGCATTGAACTGCACTACCATCCCGGTGGCATGCTCGACAACCGGCTGTTAGAAACCGGCATGCGCCAGCATATTATTCAGAGCGATCAGCGTATTGGGCAGGAAACCGGGCAGGTTTTTGGTGACCGTTATTTAAATCGTCTGCAAAGTGCTGAGCCGGTCGTGCTGGATTCCTACTTACCGACCCGAGCGTTGCTGGTGGCAAAAGACATGGGACTGGACACATTTGCGATGCTGAAAGCGATTCAGAGCGCCCATTATCAGCAGGGTCGCAATGTGAATGAACTGGAAACGTTGCTGGCCATTGCCGTTGCGATGGGGGCACCCTCTGACAGTTGGTTACAGCAGATGGCCAGACCCGATCAGGCCCTAAATTCCGCGATCAGCCAGAGCCATTCCTTGATGCAGACACACCAGGTAGGTGGATTCCCGACTCTGATGATTGAACGTGAACACGGCCGTTGGAAAAAGCTGCCGCTGAACCAATTTTATCGGCGTCCGGCAGACTGGCAGCAGTATCTGACACAAGCATTGTCAGCCTGAACCCGCGTGCGGTGAGTCTGTCACGAATGGGTGTTGTTAAGGTGGCAGACAACGAAATGCGCGCGGTGTGAATCAGGTAATGAAGCCAGCAAATCTGCTGGCTTTGTTATTGTTTATTTTTGCTTGGACAGCAGGCCGATGATGTCTTCGGCAGACACATCAATGTGACGCTTTAGCAAATCGCAGGCGGCAGCAATGTTGCGCTCGCGGCACAGAGTCAGTAGTTCGCGGTGCTCTGATTCTGCTTTGGCCACCCCGGCGGTGTGCAGTAGCTGGATGCGGATATAGCGATCCGATTGGGTATTAAGCTGAGTAATCAGCTGCAAGGTTTCCGGGCGGTTTGCCGGGGTGTACAGGGCTTTATGGAAAGCAAAGTTGTAGTTGCTCCAGTGATCAACACGGCTGCCGGTATTTAAGATTTCTTCATATTCTTGCAAGATCGCTTCAGCGGCATCGAGATCTGCATCTGTCATCAGTGGGATCGCATGCGCCAGCATGTGGCATTCCAGCAGCACCCGCAGTTCAAACAGTTCACGAATCTTGTCTGCTGACAGCTCAGTCGCAAAAGCGCCTTTGTGGGCACGAAACTCAAGAAGACCTTCAGATTCCAGGGTAAGCAGGGCTTCACGTACAGGAATACGGCTTACATCAAATTCTTTTGCCAGTGCGTCCTGACGCAGGGGATCGCCCCCTTTGATTTCACCCCGCAGGATCTTGCCTCGGATCGCATCAGCAACATATTGGGTACGTGTTTTGGGCTGCAAGGTAACTCCTTTTATCATTATTCAGACCGGCCGCCATGACAGCGGCCGGTTTTATTTTACTTTACTTCAAAGCCATACGCATAGGGATCTTCGCTGTCGACCCAGATCGTGTTATGGCCGGTTACTCTAGCCCAGCCCTGAATACTTGGCATGATGGCATCGTAATCCCCTACCTTTGTCAGGGATTCTACACGACCCTCAAACAGGCTGCCAATGATGCTCTCATGCACGAAATCATCGCCGACACCCAGGCGGCCACGGGCAACCCATTGAGCCATACGGGCACTGGTACCGGTACCGCAAGGGGAACGGTCAATCGCGCGATCACCGTAGAACACTGCGTTACGGGCATGGGCACCCGGCTGGGTTGGCGTCCCCGTCCACAGCACATGGCTGGCACCGCGCACCGTCGGGTCATCCGGATGCACACAGTCTACAACCTGATTAATGGCATCCCGCACTTTGGGGGAGTAGTGCAGAACCTGATCGGCAGTGAAATGCTCCAGGCCAGGGAAGTTTTTCTGCGGTTCAATAATTGTGTAGTAATTGCCGCCGTAGGAAACATCCACCGTCAGCTCACCCAGACCTTCGACCTCGATCACCACATCACGGTGGGCGAGGTAGCTTGCGATATTGAAGATCCGCACTTTCTCAACCTTATTGCCGTTTTGTTGGTACTCAATCCGGATTTGTCCTGCCGGTACATCAAGGATCAAGGTGCCCGGATTTTTGGGTTGGATAACGCCATGCTCGATCGCGCTGGTGACCGTGCCGATCGTGCCATGTCCGCACATTGGCAGGCAACCGCTGGTTTCAATGAACAGGACTGACGCATCCGCATTGTCGCTGCACGGTGGGTAGAGAATCGAGCCGGACATCATTGAGTGGCCGCGTGGTTCAAACATCAGGGCGCGGCGAATCCAGTCATGGTGTTCCAGAAAATCCTGCCGCTTCTCACTCATTGTTTTCCCGTTCAGGCTCGGATAGCCACCGGCCACCAAGCGAACCGGATTCCCGCAAGTATGTGCATCAATACAAAAAAACGTTCCTTCACGCATTACTTCTATCTCCTTGAAATTACGCAGTTATCAAGTGTAGCCGAAAGTCGGCGATTCAGCGCCGGATCGATCCCGATCACAAAACAGCTTTAAAGCGCTGGCTGAATTAACAACACCTCTCTAGTGTATATTGTATACAATATACATGATCGCAAAATTAATGGAATGAGATCACAAATGGAAAAGATGGATCACGACATTGCGATTATCGGGGCCGGCGTTATCGGTTGTGCCTGCGCGTACCGCCTCCAGCAGGCCGGACTGAAGGTGTTGCTGCTTGATAAAGAAGCGCCTGGACAAGGGGCGTCATATGGTAATGCCGGGCACATTGCGACCGAGCAAATCATGCCGCTGGCGAACCCGGCGATCCTGACGCAGATCCCGAGCATGTTACTCGACCCGGTTGGCCCGCTCCGGATTGACTGGCGTTATCTGCCGCGTCTGCTTCCCTGGATGCTCCGGCTAATCAGCAATATGCGTGCCGGAGCTCAGGCTCGTAGCCAGCATGGCCTGATGCAGCTTAACCACACCAGCCTTGATGCGTGGAAAGCGCTGCTTGGTGACATCGACGCGGCTGACCTGATGCATCACCAGGGATCACTGTTGGTCTTTGAACAGGAGAAAACCGGTCAGGCATTGCACCAGTTTGCGAAGACGTTGGCGCAAAACGGTGTGGTCGTGACGCCGCTTTCTCAGGTTGAGGTACATCGAAAAGTACCGGGGCTGGCGAAAACGGTGCTGGGGGCGCTGGAATTTCCGGAAACCAGCCATGTAATTGATCCGCTGAAATTGGTGGAGTCACTGGTGGATGCTGCCGTGGCGCTCGGCACGGAATGTCGTCAGCTCGACGTTCATGGTGGTTGCCTGACTGAGGATGGCGTTGAGCTGCATACCTCTCGCGGCACTGTGACCGTTCCGCGGGTACTGATTGCCGCTGGTGCGCACAGCCGATCGCTGGTTTTCCAGCTGACTGATACGGATATTCCGCTGGATACCGAGCGCGGCTATCACCTGATGCTGCCTAATGAATCGCACCGTATTCCGGTGGCGGTGACCTCAGCGGAGCGCCGCTTCATTATGACGCCCATGGCCGACGGCTTGCGCCTGGCGGGCACTGTGGAGTTTGCCGGGCTGGAGCGTCCTGCCAACATGGAACGTGCCCACCGTTTGGCAGAACTGGGTGACAGCTTGTTTGAACACCCGCTGGATCTGGCCGGTTCGACGCCGTGGATGGGATTTCGGCCGTCACTGCCAGATTCACTGCCAATTATCGATGCTGTCGGGCCCAAACAGCAGGTCATGCTGGCGTTAGGGCACCATCATCTGGGGCTGACACAGGCTGCTGTCACCGCGCAGTCAATCAGAGACTTGGCTCTGAACCAACCTCCGTCTTTGGATCTCAGCCCATACCGGTTGAGCCGATTTCGCACAGCCTGATTTGAATGTGACGCAGTCACGTCCGGATGAGGCAAGCCGAAACCACGCTGTACGACGATAAAACTGAAGCTCCTGATTTCTCTGCAGGCTGATACTGAGCGGCAGTAAGAAATAGTGGCTCATGCAAACACTACTACGACTAACAAAAGGAAGAATGTTATGCGTTCCAACTCTAGTGCTATCCGGCTGCCGACCAGTATGGAGGTGGTCGGTTTGATGGTGGGATTTATTGCCGTCATGTTCCTGTTCCTCAACGTCTTGTCGCTGCCTATTCAGCTTGCGCTATTTGCAACCTGGTTCCTGGTCATGGGGCTCGGCCTGCGGCTCGGGCAATCCTATCATGCGATGCAGACCGGGCTGATTAAAGGGATCCATAACGGTATGGAAGCCGTGCTGATTCTGATCACTGTCGGGGCGTTGATTGGCTCGTGGATTGCCGGTGGCATTGTTCCCAGCATCATTTACTACGGCCTGAGTGTCATGAGCCCGAATATTTTTCTGGCTGCGGCATTTGTGATTTGTGCGATGACATCGCTGTCGACCGGGACATCGTTTGGTACCGCTGGCACGGCTGGGATCGCGATGATGGGGATTGGCCACAGCTTCGGGATACCTTTACCGCTGGTCGCCGGTGCTGTCATCAGTGGCGCCTACGTGGGGGATAAAATGTCGCCGCTGTCTGATACCACGGTGATGACCGCTTCGCTGTGTAAAGTGGATCTGATCGACCACATCAAATCCATGCTGTATGTCAGCGGCCCGGCGTGCCTGATTGCCTTCGTTCTGTTCCTTCTGGTCGGTTTCTTTTATATCGATGGCAATGTTGACACCAGCCGCGCAGACGCCGCAATGGTCGCTCTGGAGCAGCACTTTACGATTTCTCCGTGGTTGTTACTGCCAGCCGCCGTTGTCATCCTGCTGTTGTCGCGCCGGATGCCGTCGATTCCGGTTATCACCTTCGGCGCTGTACTAGGAATTGTCTGTGCCATCGTGGCGCAGGGCATGCCGACGCTGGATGCGGTGCGTACGGTGTATGTCGGCAATGCCATGCATTCAGAAGTCGACTTTCTGAATACGCTGCTTAACCGTGGCGGGATTCTGTCGATGCTGGAAGTGATTGCCCTGATCCTGTTTGCTCTTGGGCTGGGTGGTCTGATGGAGCAAATCGGTGTTCTGCAAGTGATCTGTAACCGTTTCCTGACCTGGGCAAACAATGCCGGACGTCTCACGCTGTCGACCCTGCTGGGTGGCTTCTTCGGTAACTTCTTCGGGGGCGCGGCGTATGTGTCGCTGATTACCGCCAGCACCATCACCGAGAAAAACTATGACCAACAGGGTATTGACCGACGCGTGCTGTCGCGCAATACCGAAGCGGGCGGCACGGTGACCACACCGATGGTGCCATGGTCAGACGGTGGGGTGTTCATGGCAACCACCCTCGGCGTGTCAACACTCGGTTACCTGCCATTCCTTTGGTACCACTTCCTTGTGCTCGCCATCTCTGTGTTCTACGGGTACGCCAATATTGCCATCTGGCGGACTACACCGACTGGTGAAGCTACAAACACCGCGGCTCAGCCTGCCAAGGCTGAACCCGCATCCTGAGACGTTGAACGAGGCTCGGCTTGAGACCCTGAGTGAGGCGCTGAGGTGAGACTCTGAATGTTCAAAACACGATTTAGACGCAACCAAATTACTGATGTTCTGCATCATTTTACTGGGGCCGGCCAGGAGTCCGGCCTGACATTTCAAGGAGATAGTTATGAAACTCGACGGTATTTTTGTTCCTGTAGTGACCCCGTTCACGGAAGAGAATAAGGTTAATTTTGATGCGCTGGGCAAGCTGCTGGACTGGCAGCTGGAGGCCGGTGTAGCCGGGATTGTAGCCTGTGGGACGACCGGGGAATACTACGCTTTCAGTGATGAGGAGCGTACGCAGGTACTCACTTTTATCGCCGAACATGTCGGGGATCGCGCCCTGCTGATCGCCGGAGTGAATGATACCCACACCCAGGGTTCTGTGCGAAAAGCGGAGCAGGCGAAAGCCCTGGGTTATCAGGCGCTGATGCTGGCACCGCCGATTTACTGTTTGCCGCAGCAGCGCGAAATCGTTACTCACTACCAGACAGTGAGCCTGGAAGTCGGCTTGCCGATCATTATGTATAACTTCCCGGCGCGCTCCGGTGTTGAGATTGAGGTCGACACCGTGATTGAACTCAGCCGTGATCCGAATATTGTCGGGATCAAAGAAAGCAGCGGTGATTTTACCCGTGCGTTGTCATTGATTAATGCCAACCTGGATAATTTCTCCGTAGTTTGTGGCTCTGACGATCAGGGCGCGGATTATCTGTTCTGGGGCGTGCGTTCCTGGATCGGTGGTGCGGCTAACTACTTACCTGAAGCACATGTGCAGATGCTGGAATGCGCGCGAATCGGTGATTACAACGCGCTGCGTGCCATTATGACGAAACTGCTGCCGGTGATTCAGAACCAGGAATCGGCCGACTACAACCAGAAAGCCAAATTGGCACTGATTCACCGTGGCCAAGACGTCGGCGCGATCCGTGCGCCTCTGCTGCCAATCAGCGATGAAGATCAAAAAGCCTTTCTTCAACTGCTTGATGCCGCTCTGCAATAGGAGGTTCCGCGATGCCATTAACAAATAAGTCTGTATCTACAGTGCCTTTAACCAAAGAGCAGGTGTTTGCCGCCGCAGAGTGTGGCGAGTTGTTTGCGGGTTGTCTGGTGTCCGGCTTGTCGGGTGAGCGGGCAACCATTGCGACTCTGAGTCCCTACGACGGTAAAACAATCGGCAAGATCGAAGCGGGCAATGAACAGGTGGTTAACGCGGCAGCGACAGCGGCCCGCACCAGTTTCGAATCCGGTGAATGGTCTGCGCTGCCACTGGGCGAGCGTAAGGCCATTTTGCAACGCTGGGTGGCGCTGATGACTGAACACAGCGAAGAGTTGGCAGCATTAGATTGTGTTGATGCCGGTAAGCCGATCAGCGAGTGCCTGAATACCGATATACCGGAGACCATTCACACCTTTGCCTGGTACACCGAAGCCATCGACAAAGTATTTGGCCGAATAGCGCCGACGGATAGCGATACCTTGGGACTGATTGTCAAAGAACCGATTGGTGTGGTTGGGGCTGTGCTGCCGTGGAACTTCCCGGCGCAGATGTTTGCCTGGAAAGTTGCCCCGGCGTTGGCGGCAGGCAATGCCGTGATTGTGAAACCAGCCGAGCAAACCAGCCTGAGTGCTTATCGTATGGTCCAGTTGGCGCATGAGGCGGGTGTTCCGAAAGGGACACTGTCATTGGTGACCGGTCTGGGGGAGGCAGTCGGCCAGCCGTTAGGGCTGCATCCGGATGTGGATGTGGTGTCGTTTACCGGCAGCACAGAAGTTGGTCGGCTGTTCCTGCAATACTCGGCTCAAAGCAACCTGAAAGAGATTGTGCTTGAGTGCGGCGGTAAAAGTCCGCAGATCATATTCCCGGATGTCTACAGTCTGGATGAGATTGTCGGTGATGTGCTCAATGCTGCGTTCTGGAACATGAGTGAGAACTGCAGTTGTGGCTCTCGTCTTCTGGTTCATACCAGCATTAAAGACGCTCTGGTCGAGAAACTTAAAGCTGGTCTGGATAACTGGAAATTGGGTGACCCGCAAGATCCACAGGTCAGCATCGGTCCCATGATTGAGCCGGCGCATTTTGAAAAAGTGCGTGGCTATCTGGCACGGACGAAAGCGGAAGGGGCGACGCTGGTTCATGGCGGTGGCACGCCGGACATCGGTGCCGGATTGTTTGTCGAGCCGACCATTTTCGATAATGTCACGCCGGAGATGGCCCTGTTTCAGGAGGAAGTGTTCGGGCCGATTCTGGCCGTCACCACGTTTGATTCGGAGGAAGAGGCGGTTCGCTTGGCCAATGATGGTCAGTACGGGTTGGCAGCGTCGCTGTATACCGCGGATATCCGCCGTGCGCATCGGGTGTCACGTCAGCTGAAAGCCGGGACCGTTTCGGTGAACTGTTTCAGCGAAGGCTGTATCGCGACCCCGTTCGGCGGGTATAAGCAGTCCGGGTTCGGCGGCCGGGACAACGGGCTGGAGGCCTTTGATCAGTATCTGCAAACCAAGACAATTTGGTTGCAGAACTAGAGCTTGGTCAGACGGTTTGGTATTAATGGATATCAAACCGTTTTTTCATAAGGAAGTGAAGGATGTCGATAGCCGTGACAGATTTGCTGTTGGCTGTGCCACATGGCCGGCTGCAGGTTGATAACTGGCGTATAGAACCTGGTCAGCATTGGATGATTTTCTCAGCGTATTCCCGGTTCGGCTCGTTACTCGGGCAACTCCTCAGTGGTGAACGTGTGCCGGATTCCGGATCGGTAACTGGTATACCTCAGCGAGTGGGCGTGGTGTCGCTGGCTTCTCAGCAGGCATTGCTGGAAGAGGAGTTGGCGCAAGAGGAGACGGATTACATTGATCAGATCGACTTTGGCCACACTGTAGAATATCTGATTGCTGACTGTTGCCATTCGCCGGAGCAACTGGAGACTTTGCTGGCACAGCTGGATTTGCAGCATTTACGCCACAGTGGTTTTCGCCAGTTATCGACCGGGGAAACCCGTCGTCTGATGTTGGCGCGGGCGCTGGCAACTGAACCCGAATTACTGGTGCTGGATGACCCCTATGACGGACTGGATGCCGCTCACCAGACGGCGCTGTCAGCGTTGCTGAATACCTTGTCAGAGCAAATGACGCTGGTCTTGATCAGTGCCCGCGAAATGCACCTTCCTGATTGCATCACCCATGTTGCCATGTTCACTGAACAAACGATGAATGTCCAAGGCAGCAGCAAGCGTGGTCCGGCTGGTGCCCTGAGTACTGTCAGTTTAAGTGAAGGGATGACGGTGGCAGAATTCAGCCATCATCCGGTGCTGCGTCAGCTTGAGGCATTGTCTACGCAACGTAGCGATGAGGTCATGGCTCTGATTCGCCAACGGCATCAGGAGAGACAACAGGTTGTTACCAGAGACGAGCCGCTGGTGGAGCTGCGAAATGGAAAAGTGGAATACTTTGATCGGCAGATTTTCGAGGCGGTGAACTGGCGAATAGAACCGGGTCAGCACTGGCAGATCAGGGGGCCGAATGGCTGCGGAAAAAGCACTTTGCTGGCGTTGATTCTGGGAGACCATCCACAGTGTTATGCCAATGATATGAGCGTGCTGGGGTATCGCCGTGGCAGCGGCGAAAGTATCTGGGATATCAAACGGCGAATCGGGGTAGTCTCCTCAGCGTTGCATCTGCAGTATCGCGTTAGCTGCAGTGCGTTGGAAGTGCTACTGTCAGGCTTTTTCGATTCGATTGGGCTGTATGATTCACCATCGAAAAAACAAATTCAGCAGGCCCATGACTGGCTCGCAATTCTGGCAATGTCAGATGATGCGCACACGGGTTTCCGCGAACTGGACTATGGGCAGCAACGACTGTTGCTGATTGGCCGGGCGCTCATCAAACAGCCTGCCTTGCTGATTTTGGACGAGCCTTATCAGGGGCTGGATTTCGTTAATCGTAAACTGGTCTATCAGGTGCTGAATATGATTGCCCGCGATCAGCTTAGCCAGTTATTGTACGTATCCCACCATGATGAAGATCGGCTACCGGCCATCCGGAATTATGTCGACTTTATTGTTAAATCAGAGAGCTCAGACAGTCCACAAAACGGTACGGATAACGAAATAACAGGCATGACAAAAAGCCGTTATGACGTTGTCATCTCGGCTGTATAGGGTTGTCTGGTATGGAAATTGTCGGAATGTGTTATTCCGGCAATACCTCCATTTACCGTCTAGATTTTTGCTTGGTAAATGTTGTTCTGGCTGTGGGCTTAGGTTCTCATTATCAACCTCAACCTCAACCTCAACCTCAACCTCAACCTCAACCTCAACCTCAACCTCAACAGAAGCCATTGAAGTGCGTGATCAAACACGCCATCTGCCCCCGCTATTTATCACTGATGACCATCATCCGTGAGCAGTAAACAAGCAAAAACACCCACGGGGAAAAGAGATCTCCCCGTAGATGCTATTTGATCCTGGTTACCGCGATAAAGCTCTGGTTATCAGTCTTTGGGCTGGTTGTTGTTTTTAGCCAGGCGAAGTATTCCCTTCTGATCATCTTTCATCATGGTGTTATACATCGCGACCGTTTCTTTAAACTGTCCCATCTCCTTGCTTGGCACCGAAGAGGCCATAGGGATATTGGCAGTCAATGGGTTCACCGGACGGTTACGAATCAGGAACTCATAATGAATGTGAGGGCCGGTAACGCGACCGGTGCTGCCCGCCAGGGCGATACGCTGGCCACGTGAGACTTTCTGTCCTTTCTTGACCAGTATCTTACTGTTATGCAAGTAGCGGGTTTTGTAGTTGGTTCCATGTTGGATGACCACATATTTACCAGCGTACGGGTGACTAACAGTTTGGACAACAACGCCGTCACCGGTTGCCAGTACAGGTGTACCACGCGGGGTGGCGAAGTCGACACCATTGTGTGGCGCAACGCGTCCGGTGACCGGGTGGTGGCGCTTAGGATTAAACTGGGAACTGATTCGCCAGCGCTGGTTGGTGGCGTATGGATAGCGCATGAAGGCACGTTGCAGGCTGTCGCCTTTGGCGTCGTAGAAGTTACCATCACTGTGCAGATAAGCCGAAATGGTCTGGCCACGGCTATGGATACGGATAGCCCGCAATTCATGCTGCCCGGTCAGTTTTTCTTTAACCGACTGACGGGACACCACCACTTCAAATTTATCCCCGGCACGAAGATCGCGAGAAAAATTGAGCTTATCTTTCAGCAAGCTGGTGATTTCATGCACTTCCGTGGCTTTTAGACCGGCTTTTTTGGCTGAGTTAGCAAAACTGCCGTGGATTTCACCATTGGCAATCACATCGCTCCAGTCACCCGGAATAGCGATTTCTTCCACATTGAAGTTTTCATCATCCAGACGTTCATAAATGACTTTTTGCGCCAGCGTAAATTCGAGTTCAAGGCGTTTAAGTTGCCGTTGATCGTCAGCCAGCCAGAAGCGCATGCTGTTACCTGGTTTGAGGGTGTCGATTTTCAGGTGGTTTAAATCGGCTTCCATTAGTTGTTGAACAGTGTTCAATGGGATGTTCAGCCTGGAGAAGATTTCGCTTAGGGTGTCACCTTTCTGAATGGTGTAAGCGTAGCGGGGTGGTTCAATGGTGGTTGTGGTCAGTGCATCTTCATTGGGTGTCCATGGGGACGAACTGACAAGGTTCAGTGGAATTGTACGATTAGTCGTTTGACTGTTATTCAGGAACACCGCCATGGTAATCAGTGACAGGCTGGCAATCCCGATGTATTTGGTCGACAACCATCTCCGTGGCAATGTCGCGTTGTGTATTGGCATATCTTAGAACTCGTCGTTTTTATTTGTTGGCAGGCTTTTAATACGGCAGGTATGGGAAAAAGAAAAAATGGAAGTCGCCATACCTGGCATGAATCACTCTCTTTTGTCTGTATTGACTATTTATTCATTTATTTTTTGTATTAGTTTGCCATATACAGACAAGCAAATTGTCAAATTGTTTCCTTAATGACATAAAATTCAGTTTCACAGTGTAAAAGATACCTAAAGTGTGAGGTATGTTGCACTTTTCCCGCCTTTTGTTCTGAAAACTTGATAAAAGCATTAAAAAGCCATGCCTGACACAGCGCTGACATTTGGCTGACTTTATGCTGACGATATAAGTAAAAACGCGTTTCCATTTTTCATGTTTTTCTGTGAATTATATCCGCTTTGTTTGGTTGAAAATTGAGCGATTTGGTTGTTGGTTGGCTTTTTTGTAATGGATTACTTTTGAAAGTGGCAGCGGCTGGCGGCGTAATGCGCAGTGGATAACGATATGAATGTTAACCAGTAAATACAAAAAAGTGCTGACAGAAAGCAGAAAAAAGACAGGCATAACTATCAGAAAAGTCAGTCAGAAGAATCCGCTCAAGCTGAGCAGGAGATTGCGGGCAGTGATGTAAAAATCGGTAAGGTGGGAGGGAATGAAGGGATATCGGTTAGATAATTGTCGGTCGCCAAAAATGAAAAAGGCAAGGTTATAAGCCCTTGCCTCGGTATTGTCACTTTTTATTAGCCTCGTCCAGTTAGCTGGGCGAGTCAGATGAAGCGGATTTTTACCGCTTGCAGAGTATGTTCTGAGTCATCCAGGATGAATGATACCAGACTGCCAGATGCCGGACTGTCTTGTTCAGATACCTGAGCGGCGCTAAAGCGGATGTCGCCACCTAAATCTGAAGTGATCAGGCCAGTTTGGTTAAAAGGGTTGTAGCTACGGATAATGCCGGTTTGTGAAATCATGGTGTTGTCCTTTCTACCCAAGCACTGCATTCGGACTATTTGCCATAGACGTTAATCGTCTGGTCAGGTCACTTGCGTTTGGCTTGTGGTCATTACGTTGAGTAAACGCCGACTGAGCTGACTTTCTTCCTGAATTCGTTTTCTTGTTGAATTCGCGTTCTCCTTAACAAAGTGGAGAACACCGAGAGGGTTCAGCGGCGGTAATAGTTTTCAGCATCACGCTGGTTAAGTTACTCATCGACCTTTGGTTTCACCCGTCAGGAGCTCACCTAACTCGCTGACTCATCACTACGAAACACTTGCAACTCAGTGTGTAGTGGGATGTGTGGTGTAATCTTCTGGAGGTGCTTCTTACTTTGGCGAGAAGTGAGGCGTGTTCTTCGAAAATTATGTCTCGGTCTGAGCAACAGACCTGAGCACATTATCTGTAATCTGTCGGGCTGTAAAGCCTTGTTTGAAAAAATTTATGCCAGAAGAACAAGGCCAGTTGATATCAGGCTTGTTATGAACAGCTGACTATACTTAGGTCAGTTTTCTTTCCGCAGGGTGCTGCAGGATGGCTGAGAATACCTTGTTGCAACGTACCAGGGTGCCCGCGATACGGCTGGTGCTTTCTGCCTGGTTCAATATTGATTTTCGTCTGACTAATAACTTTCCTGCTGTCGGCTGATTGCGGCACCGTCGATGTTTTCACCACCTATTTTTCCTTGATCCGATCACCGGATTGTCTGCGTGTTTTCCAAAGCTGGAGAGCCACTATGAGCAAGCGTGTCCCTGAACCTTTTCGAATCAAAATGGTAGAGCGAATTCGCATGACCACAGAAGCGGATCGCCAATTGGCCCTTGAAGCGGCGGGTTATAATCCGTTTATGCTGCGCAGTGAAGATGTGTATATCGATTTGCTGACCGACTCCGGTACTGGTGCAATGAGTGATACTCAGTGGGCCGGGCTGATGTTGGGGGATGAAGCCTATGCCGGTAGCCGGAACTTTTTTAACCTGTGTGATGCCGTACAGCACTTTTTTCAGTACAAGCTGGTGGTGCCGACCCATCAGGGGCGGGGAGCCGAGCAAATTTTGTTTCCCTGCCTGATTGAACGGATGCGCAAAGTCAGGGGAGGCACAGAGGCGGTTTTTCTGTCCAATTACCATTTTGATACAACGGCCGGACATATTGAAATGTGCGGCGGGAAAGCGATTAACCTGGTAACTGAAAAAGCGTTTTCCACTGAAGTCTACGATGACTGGAAGGGGAACTTTGATCTCGAAAAACTCGAAACCGCCATTCAGCATTACGGCTCTGTGAATATCGCCGCCATTATTACGACAGTGACCTGTAACAGTTCGGGCGGGCAGCCGGTATCCATGGCCAATATGCGCAACGTTTACGCATTGGCTCAGCACTACGATATTCCGGTGGTGATAGATTCCGCCCGTTACTGTGAAAACGCTTATTTCATCAAGCAGCGGGAAGAGGGGTATGACGAGAAGCCTTTGCTGGAGATTATCCGCGAGATGTATCGTTATGGCGATATCCTCACAATGTCAGCCAAGAAAGACCCGATGGTGAATATCGGCGGCCTTTGTTGTATCCGGGATCATGAAGAGTTGTTTCAGGCTGTCCGTACCCGCTGCGTTCCGATGGAAGGGTTTGTGACTTACGGCGGCATGGCCGGGCGGGATATGGAGGCACTGGCCCGCGGGCTCTATGAGGCTGCCGACGAAGACTTCCTGCATTACCGTATCAGCCAGGTGAAATACCTGGGCGACAGGCTGCGTGAGGGCGGCGTGCCGATCCAGTATCCGACCGGTGGGCACGCCGTGTTTGTGGATGCGAAAAAGGTGCTCCCACATATTCCGGCAGAGCAGTTTCCGGCACAGGCTTTGTGCAATGCGCTGTATCTTGAGTCGGGGGTGCGGGCTGTTGAAATTGGGTCATTGCTTCTGGGCCGAGATCCGAGCACTGGCCAACAGAAACCGTCGCCATTGGAATTGTTACGATTGACCATTCCGCGCCGGGTATATACCAATGACCACATGGACTATGTCGCCGATGCACTGATTGCAGTCTGTCAGCAGGCAAGCTCAATTCGCGGGCTGGAATTTGACTACGAACCGCCGGTCCTGCGGCATTTTACTGCTCGCTTAAAACCGCTAACTGACTGAATAACAATGTGCTATCTTGTGATTAGCAAGGTGAGTTTGAGTGAATATTGAATAGTGTTTTTTGACTGAACATTGACCTTGGGATGACGTTATTCACACAGAGGGCAGTCTACAATGATACCCATCTTAGAAAGATTGCTAATAAGGAACACACAATGAATAAGACCTTACTTGCACTGGTAGTGGCTGGTTTTGTACTGGCGGGATGTGATCAAAAAGCCTCACCAGAATCCGCCGCTCAACCTGCTAGCGAAACCGCTACCGTGGTTGAAGAGCAAGCAGTTCAAACCGAGGGCATGACTCAGGTTGAAAATAAGGCAGAAAGCAATGAAGCTGAAGCTGCGCAACCGGCTGATGTGATGGCTGAGGGCGAACAGGACGAAATGAAAGCCGGCGAAAGCAGTGAACCGGTGGCGGACATGGAACACAACGCGCGTAACTCGCTGGACTGGGCTGGTACGTATACCGGTATTCTGCCATGTGCAGATTGTGAAGGTATTAAGACTGAGCTGGTGATTAAAGACGATGGTACATTTACCCTGACTGAAATGTACCTGGGTAAAGACGGTGGTGCTTTTGAACACGAAGGTACGTTCAACTGGAATACCGCGGGTAACACTATCGCGCTGCCTGGAATTTCTGATTCTGCGGTGCAGTATTTTGTCGGCGAAAATCAATTGTTCCGCCTTGATTTGGAAGGTAACCGCATCACCGGCGATCTGGAAAGCCACTATATCCTGAAAAAGCAGTAAGCGCAGATCAGCGTGTAAAGTGCTTTAACGGAGTCTGAAAAAACAGCCACCTTATTGGGTGGCTGTTTTTTATGTGGCTATTGAGCCTGAGCCTGAGCCTGAGCCTGAACCTGAAACGGCTGGCGTGTTAGCTGATCAATTCAACATCACTTAACGGAATACAACAACAGGCCAGTACTTTCCCTGCCTCCTTTTCACCCGGCAGCAAGGCCGGGACGTCCGGCTGGTCAACCGTGCCAGATTCCAGGGTCATTTTGCATGAACCACAGAACCCAGCCCGGCAGCTGTTGGCGATCCCAAGCCCGGCAGATTCAGCCTGATCCAACAAGGTGGCCTGGTTATGGCCCTGAAATAAATGGCCATCAATGCTGATTGTCACAGTGTGTTTCTGTGCGGTCGCCTCGTCGCCACCACGGCTCGCACCGAAGGATTCCTGATGGTAGCGCTCTCCCGCCAGTCCGGCGTTCAGCAGCAAGGCTTTGGCATCGTCCATGAAACGGTTTGGACCACAAACGAACACCTGACGCTCTGTAAGATGCGGGATATGATCCAGGTGGATTGCACTGAATCGACCGGTTATCCCCTGCCAGCTGTTATTTGGCTGACTTAATGCAATGGTTACTTTCAGTGCAGGGTGTTCAGACTGCAGTTTTGCCAGTTCGGCCTGATACGGAATATCCGCTTCGCTGCGGCACTGATGATAAAACACCACATCGTTGATCTGATTATGATCGGCCAGATAACGCAGCATCGCGATCATGGGAGTGATGCCACTCCCGGCAGACAACAACAAAAGCTTGTCGGTATGGGGCCCAAGATGAAAACTGCCGTCCGGTGACTCGGCAACCAGCGTGTCGCCAACCTGCAGGTTGTCATGTAACCAGTTTGAAACCCGACCATCGTTTACCCGCTTAACCGAGATGGCATAGCGGCCAGGGCGGGACGGACTGGACGACAGCGTATAGCGGCGAGAAACGTATTCGCCATTGATCTCTACCTGCAGTGGCAGATGCTGGCCGGGCTGATAAGCGGGCAGTGTTTGTTGCTTGGTTGGCTCCAGCCAGAAGGTACAAAAATCCCGGGCAATGTCTTCCCGTTCAACACAAGTGAGTGTCAGCGATGGCGTGCAATTATCGGGGTAAAGCGGTCTGGCCTGGGTCTCCAGAACTTCAATGGTATCACCGGCATGAATGATACCTTCATTCAGCGCCACCAGATTTTGCCCGAAGTACACGTCACCACTGCCGTCAGAGCGAAATTTCAGCAGCGTGTTGAGCGGCTCTTTCTGGGCATTTAATTGTCCGGTTTGCGGATTCACTGTGGTCAGGATACAGCGGGCACACGGCTTGACGGCCTCAAATTCCACCTCACCGATTCGGATTCGTTTCCAGCCATCTTCCGCAAACGGCTCTGTGCCGGAGACGACTAAATTGGTGCGGAACTGATCCATGGTATGACGCTGGGGGCTGCGTGCATTCAGGGCCTCCAGAGATCCCTCGCTGATAATCAACAGCGGATAGCCGTCAGCAAAACTCACGTTATGGCCGACTTTCTGACGGATGCGCTGGGATTGCTCTCCGGTATAGAGCAGTTGCACTGGCTCGCCAATGAGTTCACTGAACCAACGATTCGCTTCTGAGGTAGTTTGGTGGGCCGGAAACGTGTCTTTCCATACGGTGGATGGGGTTTCCACCATCGTGAACTCGGCGTACCTGAGGCGCAGAGGGGCAGTGTCCGGGTAACTGAGTATCAGACCATCCGGTTGTAGGGCTGCGGTGACTTTGACCAGTTGCGGGTATTTGCGTGCGGTAATCATGCCACCATCGGTTTTGGCGACCATAAAACGGCGGTCAAACGCGATTCCCTGTTTCTCGACCCAGGCTTGCGACTGGCTCAGACCACGAATGGATTTGATAGGGTAAACATTGATCTGGCTGAGTACGGCCGACGCTGATTTGCTCACAGATTCGTCCTTGTAATTGTAATGATAAAGGCGGGGCTATGAGCGTCACTCTAGCAAAAGGGCAACCAGTGGCATAGAGAGCAGATAACAAAAAGGTGCCATCAGGCACCTTTTCAGTGAGTGTAAAGCGCTTTAAACGGAAAGCTCTCTAGATCTACCGCTCTCTTGATGTACAGCACGGTAAATAAATGCGGCTTGTCCGGTCGGTTACTTGGTCAGCGCTTGGTTTAGCCACTGATCAAACTGGCCTTTAGGTAAGGCACCATTGATGGTGTCTGCTAATTGGCCGTTTTTGAAAACCATAATAGTCGGAATACTACGAATACGGTATTGCGCTGCCAGCGCCTGCTGGGATTCCGTATCGATTTTCACAAAGCGTACATCGCCATTCCGCTCTTTTGCCACATCTTCAAAGATTGGCGCGAAGCCGACACACGGGTTACACCACGGTGCCCAGAAATCTACGACTACCGGTTTGTCGCTTTGCAGCAAAGTCAGAAAGTTCTCGGTAGTGCCTTCGACCGGTTTGCCGTCAAGCAGGCGTTCTTTGCAAGAGCCGCAGTTGGCCACGTCATTGACACGTTCAGTTGGGATACGATTCATTGCGTTGCAATGAGGACAACGGGTAGTCATTGTAGTCATTAGTTGCGTTCCATTCGGTGTTTATGCGCACTAATGTAACGACTACCCAGGTATTAGAAAAGCTGAAATAACAGATTAGTGTGATAGAAAATCTCTATCGTTGTTATGACCGGTCAGGCTGTTTCTGTATTCGGGTGTATATGGCACGTAGTTTCAGGTTAATGGATAAGTCCGAGTTCCTTTGCCTCTTCAATGGTCAGGCCGCTTGCTCGAATATCACGTAGCAGTTCAATTCGGCGACGTGCTTCAGCCTGCTGGCGCTTGGTCTGAGAGATATGGGAAGCCGTTTCATCTTTGAAATCCCATTTTGATGCCACGTCAGACATTTCGCTGTGGTCGATAGAATTGATAGACACAATAACCTCCTAAAGAAACGTTGCGTCAGGATCGAGTTATCTTTATCAAAGGTTTTTCACAGCGTTAAGCCGATAAAATCGACTTTGTGATACATCCCAAAAATGTGCAAAAACAATGAAAACTTGCTTTTCGTTTAGAGAGAACAGGAGTAGTGTTGATGGTTCCCGCCCTCGAATATTTCTCCGCTTGAGATCAAAATTTTCCTGCTATTGCCCGGTGTCGTATTTGGCCTGAAAGCGCATAATATTCCGTGGGTATTCACGGTGTTGATTGCTTTTTGTGCGATCCACCTCTTATTTTCTGACCTTTTGTTTTTTCTTACAGATGCAGCTCGTCACCAGGTTCTGGTTTGGGTGACAGAATTTGCAGGGCGTCAGGACGTACCGCAATCTGCAGGACGTCATCCTGAAACAGTTCGCCGTCAATAACGTAGTTCAGCCCTTCGGGATGATGAATCGTCAGGGAAGTGACCTGGCGGTGTTGGGTCAGCCCACCAAGCTTTTCTGAGGTAAGACCGGCAAGCACTAACTCGGTGATCGACAGGACATGGGTGCTCAGGTTATCAGAGGTGGGAATCCAGGTGACGTCAAGCTTTCCATCGTTGATATCCGGTGCTCCGGAACCCTGAGCCAGCACCGTACTGAAAGGGGCGGCATTGGCGATCACCATGCTGCTGGTTTCCAGTACTTGTTCATCTTCGTCATCAAAACGCACCGTCAGGGTCAAAGGCGTTCCTTGAGTTACCGCATTCACGAACCCTTTGAGATAAGCAACCTGTCCTTGCTCATTTTTGGCATCGCGGTTGGCAAATTCGATCATCTGCTGCTCAAAGCCGACGGCGACAATCAACAGCGCAATGCGATCATTACAGGTGGCGACATCCACATGATGGGCCTCGCCGCGAACAATGGCATCGCAGGCGAGGGAGACCGGGGTCAGTTTAGCCCGTATACCCCACAGTGCATGACACAGGGCATTGGCTGTGCCCAGCGGTAAAATCCCAAATCGTACCTGATTGCCAACTAACACGGTGGCCACTTCGTTCACGGTTCCGTCGCCACCGCCGGCAATAACAATGTCAGGGTTGGCATTGAGCGCGTCTTTTGCCAGCTCAGTAGCGCTCAGGGTCTCCGTGGTTTCACGGACGGTCAGTACAAAGTGTGGGGCCAGAGTGGCAAGAATCTCACCCCGGTATTGCGGCCATTTGCCCCCACCGGAAACCGGGTTGGCGATCAGCCAGGCACTTGGTTTGCTCAGACCGAATTCTTTCTGGTTGGCTGCTGCTTCCAGCGCGTGGCGCTGATTTCGGTTCAGGCGGGCATACCGTCGGACTGACTGAATATGGTTTATGATGTCGTCCAGGCTGCTGCCGGGGGTACGGGCAAGAAGATAAGCGGCTATGACCATCACTGACCGGCCACGCCCCAGAGCGCAGTGGACGACAACACGTCGTTGCTGTCGGCGTTGTGAATCTATCCAGCGGATGGCTTGCAGCAGAGAGGCAAAATCAGGGTAGGCATGATCAAGTACAGGGACGTTAAGATATTTGATACCTTCATCCATCGCTGACCAGTTGAGACTTTCAAACTCTGCCGTGACGTCCAGTACGGCACCAATATTGGCTTCGCGTAACGCGGCCATATCGATAGGAGTCAGTCTGGCGGCCACGTACAGACCAGGTTCGATTTCTTGTAGGGTTGGGGAGGAAGAGCGGGTACGTATCAAGCGATTATACAGATACACCCCAAGCATAAAAGGCCAGAAAAGTACCCTGACTGGCCAGGGGATCCGGCCATCGCTGCGTTTGTGGAATATCATGCCATTGTTTTTGATATAGGCGATTGCCACCAGTCCCAGCGACAGCGCCACCCATATCAGAATCAGGCTTATCCACCACCAGGGACAGACCATCGCCAGAAATAATGCAACGATACAGCCTGTCATGTAGTACATCGCAATAGGCATCTGAAACTCCTCTGGCAATACCATGCAAGGGTCGCAGCGAGCGAAGACAACAGATGTTACGAAAAGCCGGCCGCTTGGTTTACCGTTTCACTCTTTCACCCTTGGGTTCATCAGGGGGCTATCCATAGTGTTAACCACTGTACTGTTAGCAACTGTACTGTGAACCCGAAAAGGCAGATAACAGAAAGGCTCCCTGGCGCAGGTGGCCAGGGAGCCTGACATGAATCAGAACAGATGAACGGGTTAGCAGTCTGGGTCTTCTGCGTTCATGCTCTCTTTCATCTCTTCACATTTATCTTCGATGGCGTTGCCGGTATCGGTCACTGCTTCATCGACTTTGTCGCCGACATCTTCAGCCGCATCTTCGATGGCATTCCCCGCGTCAGTCATGGTTTCATCGACTTTATTGCTGACATCTTCAGCGGTATCTTCGATAGCATTCCCCGCGTCAGTCATGGTTTCGTCGACTTTTTTACCCATTTCTTCGGCGCTTTTTTGTTCGCCGCAAGCGACAATACCTGCACTTAAGATCAGTACCAATAGCGTAGCGAGGGTTTTACGGTTGGTAGGCTGCATGGTGTTTCCTCCGGCTTGGCTGCTTTTTGTTGTTGGCTCTTTCATTATTGCTTTTTCTTTTTGTAGCTTCCTCTAGGCATAGCACCTATCGTGGAAGACACAAATTAAAATTATCCCCATTTAAGTCAGATTCAGGTCATAGAGAAGCCAAATATATGTAAATTTCAATCTGTTAGAACTCCGAGGAAGCGAGGGGGGATTAAATCAGAGGCAAAGTGAGGTGCCGGAAAACAGGCATAAAAAATCCCCCTTGCGGGGGATCTCAGCGAATATGGTCAGTGTAACAACTGATTATTCTTCGATTTCGGCGTTGTGGTAAACGTTTTGTACGTCGTCACAATCGTTCAGCGCATCCAGGAATTTTTCAAACGCTGCAACATCATCACCAGACAGTGGTGTCATGGTCTGAGGAACAAAAGAGATTTCTTCCACATCCAGCGTAATATCCGGCATGCTTGCTGCCAGTGCATTCTTCACTTTGAAGAATTCAGTGTGAGGAGCAAAAACAGTGATCACACCGTCTTCACACTCAATGTCAGACACGTCAATGTCTTCCATCATCAGGTTTTCCAGCACAACTTCTTCGTCGTCGCCTTTAAACTGGAATACGCACTGGTGTTCAAACATGTGGCCTACAGCGCCTGGGGCACCGATCTTCGCGTTGTTTTTCACGAATGCCTGACGAACGTCCATGTAAGTACGGTTGTTGTTGTCTGTCAGACAGTCAACGATAACCATGCAGTTACCTGGGCCAAAGCCTTCATAACGAGCAGTTGCGAAGTCTTCACCGCCGCCACCTTTAGCTTTGTCTATAGCTTTATCGATAACGTGACCAGGTACCTGATCTTTTTTCGCTTTTTCGATCAGACGACGTAGAGAAAGGTTGCTGTCTGGGTCAATACCGCCGTTTTTCGCAAGGACGTAAATTTCTTTACCGTACTTTGAATAAACTTTGATTTTTGCGCCCTGTGTTTTCGCCATCGAGGCTTTACGGACTTCGAAACTGCGTCCCATAGGAATCACTCTCTTCTAGAATATTGGGATTTCTGTTGGATGGCGGATTTTACCAGTAAGAAAGGCGAATTGGCTAGAAATAATCATCGCGGAATGCGGCTATTTTCAACGAAACCAGGCGGTTTTGAAGGAATGACTGACAGCCCAAAATTCGATTTTTTTGTGCTGGATATCTGAAATGAAAAATACGCCGGAATGCGTAGTTTGATTTTGGTTGTTTCTTCATCATTTGATGCTGTTTTTTCCATCAGATTACGCGGCAGTGTTATGACTGGCTCTTGAGCTTTGCCTGCTCACTGATGAGGATAAAAGGGCTGACTGGCAGCCCTTTGTTTTTGTGGCTTGACGCGAATTACCTTCAGCGAGGGTGAACAATGCCTGTGAGCAGGAAGGCATCTGGCTCAATACTGTGGTTGTGCGCCAAGTCCAGGTGAACAACAGACTTACTCCACTGCGACGTATACTTCGACTTCGGCAGTGTGGCCCTGATTTGTCATCAGCAGATGGATATACCCAGCCTTGTCTGCGGTCAGCTCAAGATACTCCTGACTGCCGGAGTAAGCCGATGCCCGATCATGGGTCTCGGTGGTCGGCCAGTGAGCCTGAGCGGCGTATAGATTAACATCACTTAGTGAAGACGATTCGGTGGCATTGACTGGTGTCACCCAGACGCGGACGGTTTGGCCTGCCTCTGAAACAGGAACGGCCAGGTAACGCTGGGTGTGAACCTTGAATGTTTGCGGCTGATCGGCTTGCAATACCACTGGGGTCAGATCGTCTTCACCCTGCGGTAGTTGCTGGTTACCTTGATCGGCCGGATCATTGATCTCTGCGGACGCAGTCAGGGTAACGGCATGGAATGCTTCCCTTCCAGTGACGCTCACGTAGTAGCGACCCGGTTTGATAAAGCCATTTTCCTCTGCCGTCAGAGATAGCAGTTCATTACTGCCATCAACAAAGGCGGTTTCATCGTAATCATAATAGTGGGCTACACGGTTGTAGCTGACGAACAGGTCGGCATCGCCATCACCGGAGATGGCCAGTTTCATACTGGTGGTGTGCTGTGGAACGTCAATAAAGAACAGGTGCTCGCTGTATCGTTCGCCTGCCAGGGTGATTGGCGTATTGAACGCTAGTGCTAACACGTCCTTGCCACCTGGCTGCTCTGGTTCTCCGGGGTGATCCGGGTTCGAGCCTGTATCTTCAACCGTGAGCAGCCATTGACGGAACTCTTCATTATATTGCTTACCCAGCGCTTTTGCGGTGTCTGCCCATTGGCGGAACTGTCCCTGACGGGAAAGAGCCAAGAGCGAGTTAACTTCACCCGGGTGGTTTTCCATAAAAAAGCGGACAGCCAGATAACCCCAGCGATAGATACGATTGACATCATGATCGTAAGTGGTAGCCAGTACTTCTGTCAGGCTGTATTTCAGGGACCGGCCCAGAGCAATGGCATCGCTGTAACCTTGCTTGTAGTGCATGTACTCCGCAAAACCTTCCAGCCACCAGACTGTATGGCCGTGGCGCAGGACATCACCGAAATCGCCGTGTAAGTTAAAGCGTCCATCCAGATAATGCACATATTCATGCTCCAGGTTAAGGATGCTGTAACCGTCAGCGTATTCGTTGCGGTAGGCAATAAAGCGGGCCTGATTGTCGGCCTCTGCCGGGTTACCTTCCAGATACTGACCACCATTGTTGGTGGTGTTACCGAACAGGAAATTGGAGTAGCTGACGTAATCCGCATTGCTGTCGAATACCACGACCTCTACCGTGTTGTTCAAATCATCGGCCACCGGCTGATTGCCTGTCGCTGCCACCTGATGAAAATCCGCTTCTTTATCTGCCAGGATATGGCAAACCTCTGCTGCCTGCGCTTCCGTCATCGCCTGAGCGCGAACGATCGCCGGGCCGTCGCAGGCAAAACGCAGCGGCATCATGCTTGCTTCCAGATCGCGCTTAGCATTAGTCAGACCCAGCTCGGCGGCTTTTTCCGGGGCAAAGTAGTTAATCATTTCCGCGATGCCGACCCACATTTTGTCGCTCTTTCCACCCAGTGGGTAGCGGCGTAGTAAGTCTTCCAGAATAGTCAGGACTTGCTGACGGGTATCAGCATGAGGTGTAACCAGCAAGCGTCCCATTTCACGGGCGGCATTGGTCACAATAAAATCAGCACGAGTCTCCAGCGCCCAATCATTGGTCAGGATAAACTGATGCAACTGAGCCAGGTATTCCGGGTGCGCGGCCAGATCATCGTAAAACGTGGTGATGCTAATGTGCCCGCTCATTGCCCGGAACAGGTTGTTCAGAGCCTCGACAAACTGCAGATTATCTGCAGTTTGACGGGTAAAGTGGTCGAGTAAAGGTAACTGATTGGCCATGGTTAATGGTAACTGACGGATATTATCCACCATGGTTGTCATGCTTTTCAGCGCGCCGATTTGTTGCTCACCGGTCAGAGCGGCGTACGGGGAAAGCAGAAACGTATTGATGGTATGAGCCAGAGACAGGTCCAGAGCCTCAGAATAGTCGCCATATTGGCGCTGATGCTGGTAACGCACATAGTAGGCGGCACGAATGAACTCCCCCAGGTTTTCGATCGCCAGTGCCTGAACATCTTCGCCTCGGTAGCCTTGGACATGGCGATGAAGTTGCTGTTGCGCTTGCTGAATGGTGGCTTCACTGAACAAGCTGTTCAGAGTATCTGGCGGGGCTGAAAACCAGTCGTTACGACATTCGTTGTCTGCCCGCTCAATAACTGCAAACGGTTGTTCGGCCGTATTGATTTTGTTTATCTGGCAGGTCGGTGCGGCGAGAACCGGCTGGGCCAATAATCCTGAAGCGATCAACACAGCCAATGTTGAATGTCTGAATAAATTCTTTTTCATGTTTATAACGTTATGATTTTTAAATAATTTGAAGCGGGGTGTTATACCAGTAGAAAGTTAAAATGCACTCTGGTGAATATGAAACTAAGAGATTGATTCCGAAATAAACAGAATTCGTTAGCAGCAGTAAATTGTGATGAAAAAGCGTCGCATAGATTATCTTAACGCATTGAAAAATAGACTGTTCTATGCGTATGTAATGTGATGAGGGAAGAGGCTGATTGATGTAAAATCAGGCGCTTGGACGGCATGGGAAAGATAAAGGCTTTACAGCTATTCCAGGAGAGATTAGTATACGCCGCACTTACGGAGAGATGGCTGAGTGGTTGAAAGCACCGGTCTTGAAAACCGGCATACGTTAATAGCGTATCTAGGGTTCAAATCCCTATCTCTCCGCCACATTCTAAAAAAGCCGCTGTTTACAGCGGCTTTTTTGCATCTGCCGTTTTAAAGTCATCACGATGTTCAACCGTAATGTCGTGCTCATTCTTGCCGCTATCAGTTATTCCTAGACGATCTCTCTATTGAGAATAACCAATCTATTTATTTTTATTATCGTAAACATTCCTATCTCTTCAGATTTTAAATGTTATTCATACCGGAATATGTCATGGCTAATATTTTGGGAATCGTGGGGACAGTCTGCAATACAGTCATCTATAGTGTAACGGAAAAGTTATAAGGTTGGTGTTAAAAGATAACGTATGGTTAAAGGTATAAGCATATAATTTCATTTATAAATCACTGCATTCTTTGTTTTAAAAAATCAGGGAAAATGTTCGGGGATTTTATGCAGTTTAAACGAAGGAAAAGACACATTGATAAAGGGGATCAATAAATTTTCAGTGTCGTAGTGTGAACAAATTATCAGAATTTGGCAAAATTGGGCTGATAGCGTAATTGGCTTACTGAGATAATATTCACCTTTGACGAATCATTCGAAAAAAAATGTTTTTTATAGCCAGATTATTTCAGTTTTTGCGGATAATTAGTCGTAAAGTGATTATTTATCCTGATTAAGTGAGCATTGTCGCGAGAAAATACTTTGATGTCTATCACATTTGCCTGAAATTAATTCACTTACTATTGCCTCGCTTTAAACATTTAATCAGATAAATCTAATAAAGATAGATACGAATCTCTGAACCAATAATAAGGATAAATTTCGATATGACTGGCGGTATCATTAAACTATCAAGAAATACTGACAATGCGCCAAAAAGCGCTGTATTTACACAAACAGTTGCTTTTTCTCATTATAATAATATTTCTGCGCAGCTACCGGTTGATCCAAAAACGGGTAACATCGTTGTCGGCAGCGTAAAAGAGCAGGCGAAGCAGTGCCTGGAAAATATTAAAGCTATCGTGGAAAGCATCGATCATGTGATGGACGATGTTGTTAAGATCAATGTCTTCCTGAAAAATATCTCAGATATTGATGCAGTCGATGAAGTGTACGCCACCTTCTTCCAGAATTATTTTCCAACCCGTACCACTGTCGCTGTTGCCGCTTTGCCAATGGGCGATGCATTAGTGCAAATGGATGCACTTATTTCTAACGGTGAAGGGACTGCTCCGCAAGAGCCATGTGACCTTATCAAACTTGCTAGAAACTCAGACAATGCACCCAAAAGTGCAGTTTCAACACATACCGTTGCTTTCTCTCATTACAACAATATCTCAGCTCAGTTGCCTGTCGATCCGAAAACCGGTGAGATTGTTGCTGGTGGTGTGAAAGAACAAGCCGCTCAATGCCTGAGAAATATCAAGGCTATTTTAGAAAGTATCGATGTTCCTTTTGACGACATTGTGAAAGCAACTATTTTCCTGAAAAACCTTGCTGATATCGATGCCGTTAACGAAGTGTACACAACGTTCTTCCCAGATTCGGCGATCGCGAGAACAGTGGCTTATGTTCCTGCCCGTACCATCGTCTCGGCTGCCGCACTGCCAATGGATGCTCTGGTCCAGATTGATGTTGTTGTGTCACATGGTGATGGCACACCACCACAAGAGGTGGAAGACCGACATGGTATCGTTATCAAAGCAAACAATACTGAAAATGCGCCACTAAGCGCACTATATACTCAGACGGTTGCGTTCTCTCATTACAACCATATTGCTGCTCAATTACCGCTTGATCCTAAAACGGGTGAATTTGTTGCTGGTGGTGCTAAAGAGCAGGCAGAACAGTGCCTGAACAACATCAAAGCCATCGTGGAAAGTATTGACCACGTTATGGACGATATTGTTAAAGTTAACATTCAGCTGAAGAATATCGCTGATCTTGAGGCGGTAAATGAAATCTACGCGACGTTCTTTGAGGGCGAACTGCCAGCAAGAACAACTGTTGGTGTCGCTGAAATTGCGATGGATGCGTTGGTACAAATTGATGCCGTGGTTTCTAACGGTGAAGGTACCCCACCTCAGGCATAACGGGGACTTGATCGCTGCTGAGAGAATCTCAGTAGCTGACCTCTGAACTGAGCCTCAATAATTGGGCAGGGTTTTACTTTTGACGGTGCTTGTCATCGTCAAAAGTAAAACCCTGTTTTTTTTTATGACTATTTATCATTAGTCAGTCCGATTTCAAAAAACACCTTAAAAGAGAGAAGCCGTATGCTTGCTGTCTTCAAATTGAATTTAAAATATTGATACCAGATAGATAAGGGACTTTTAAAAGCGACATATTATTGAAAATAAAACCAGTGATATTTTATTAATATATTGAAACGTAATAAGTTTTACTTTCTTGGTGGTTTCAGTCTGTTGAATAAAAAACTGATGATATTTAACAGATTTGAATTTTAAAATTCAAATTGTTTATCAAATTTACGTTGCTCCAGGATATCTTCAATACGCCTGCGTGTTTGACGTTGTGATTGTGAATTGTCGGGCGCTTTTTCTGGTTTATCATTTGCTTTGGTTTTTTTAGCCATTTGGATTTTCCAACATTAACAGGGGTGATTGAGTGTGATTAGGAAACGGTAAAAATTCCTACTTTTAAGCCTTTCTCAGACAGAATCGAACCGGATTGCGTTTGTTCGCAGTATTCAAAGTTGAGAAGATAAGCGCTGATAGCAATGAATGGGTGGATATGTCTTTGAAGTATATCACTATTGAGCTGATTTAATTCAGCGGACCAAGATTTGTTGTCGGCGAGTAGATGAAAGTTTACTTTAATGATTTATTTCCTGATTAAAAAGTGTTTTATTGGTACGTGTTAGCTGGTACCAGTGCCGTTGTCGACCTGTACGTCTGGACATGTTTTCCTTTTTTAGTTAATGGTTTAGCCTAAACAATAAGCTAAACCATTTTTAATTAGTTGGTTGCTTACAGAGCAACAACTTGAACGGCTTGCAGACCTTTTTGGCCTTGCTCAACCTGGTAGCTTACCTTCTGGCCTTCCTGCAGAGAGCGGAAACCTTCAGAAACAATTGCTTTAAAGTGTACAAATACGTCTTTGCCGCCATTGTCTTGAGTAATGAAACCAAAACCTTTAGTTTCATCGAACCATTTTACTGAACCAGTCAATTTATCAGACATAGATACCTCTGAGTTTTTATAATTAAATTAGTATGCGGCTGATAGCATAAGCTATTGAATGATCTATGAAGAGAAAGTTGACGCAGGTCTATACGAAGGGTATCGAAAGTTATCTGAGAAGAAACTTGCACTAAATGTGACATTAACAACTCTTTATCTAAGAGCCAAAGCACACTATACAGGTAGATTTTAAAATAGCTAGTTATATTTTCTTTTTTATCACATAGAGATTTTTAATAAAAAAGAGATACTTTTGCTGTTCGTTAAGCGTACAGGGCAAAACAGACTAGAGTCTACGTTTCTAGTCTGATGGTTTTCATAGGTGTTGCTTTTGGCGCTGATTTTCTGCACCAAGCGGCTTTGTTTATTAATTCGCTACTTTTACCCGAATTGTGCTTTTGGCAAAACTGGTAAGGTTTAGTTTGGCAATAGCGGCTTTAGCTTCATCTTGGTTGGGCATTTCAAGGAAAGCGAATCCTTTTGACTTGCCTGTAACTTGGTCTAGCACCAGATTACATGAAGTAACTTTCCCATGTTCTGAAAATAAAACACGAATTTCTTGCTCTGTGGTGGAACGTGATAGGTTGCGAACTAAAAGTTTCATGATGTTAATGTCTACTAAGGAATGACGATGTCATTTTCGCAGTTAATTTTGTGGGCGTCCAAGCATTATTGCACCTTAGGGCAAAGATTAATCGAAGATGAATGAGGTAAAACCGCTGCATATGCAGCGGTTTTTGTAGGGGGAAGTGAGTTGTTGCAGCGAAAGTGCGCTGAGATTAGTCAGTAATAAACGCCGGACGCTGCAGTTTGGCTTCGTCTTTTCGTAGTTTAAATGGTGCGTAAATCAGGGCGCCGACCAAGAAGAGCCCCAGGTAACCAATCAGTGGGTAGAAGATGGCAACCAACTGGGTAAAGCCTGCGAAGCTGGCAACAAAGCCGACAGCCAGCGTGGCAAAAATAAACTGGTTGGCCTTCTTGGTTTTCATGGATACAAACCGGGCAGCGAAGGCGTAGAACATGCTGACAGCGGTATTGAAGATCATGCCAAACAGGATGAATGTCATGAAAGTAGACAGTGCTGGGGAAATCATATCGATGATTTTCAGTAGTGGCATTGGGTAGTCAGCGATCAGATCAATTTTCGAGAATAGAGCCAGATGGCTCAGGACAATCAGTACACCTACACCGGCCCCACCAACCAGACCACCGAGTTTAGCAATTTTTTCATTCTTTTCTGCACCGCCCATGACCAGTGCCATTGCAGCACCTACGGCCAGGTTGAACGAAACATAGTTAATGGCTGAAACAAACCAGTGTGGCAGGGTGGACTGAACACTCTCTGCAACTGGTGCCAACTCATCAAAGGATTTGTCCATGGTGAGTACGCTGTAAACACAGATGACAATCAGTGCCAGAATCAGGAATGGGGTGATACTGCCAATAATCGCAACGACGCGGTTGACATTCATCATCGCCGTCAAAGCGACCAGTACGGTCAGTGCGACGCTACCGGTAAAAGCGGGTAAACCAAATTGTTGGTTAAGAAGTGAGCCGGCACCTGCAATCATTACCACACCCACACCAAACAAAGTGAAGATGATAACGTAGTCGACAATGATACCCACCACGCGGCCGCTGATTTGATAAATCACTTTCTTATGCGACATTGTTTGAGTACGGGATCCCAGCATTGTCAGCATCATGCCAAGATAAGCAAAGAGTGCTGTCGCGACGATTGCTGCTGCCGTTCCCCAGTGACCGAAGCTGGTAAAGTACTGTAATACTTCCTGCCCTGAAGCAAATCCAGCTCCGACAATAATGCCGATAAATGCACTTGCGATTTTAAGTATGTTCCACATGACCTTCTTGTCTCCTCGTTGGTCGTTAATCAACCAATCTCAGTGTTTATTCTTATTTGTAGTTTCTAGGGTTTCAGAGTTGTTAAGGTTTTAAACAGAATTAAAACAACGGGGAAACAAGTATCATACTTGTTAGTAAAAAGGCAGCATATGGTGAGCTATCTGTGATCGATGGCTGATGGTTACCAAAGAGTTATAAAATCGCTTGAAAATGCATTTTTTTAAGTATATCAATATCGCCTTTTTTTACTTTCACTAAATTATCATTGTTATTTTTGTGGTTATTTTATATATAAGTTCATATAAATCAGTGGTTTGGTTGTTTTATTTTAGTTTTTCTTGATTCTGTATTTAGTTTTTCTAAACACGAGATCTGTGATGTTATTCAATATTTATTCATTTTGCGGTGATGCTAATAAACCATGTTTAATCGCTGTCTATCAGGTGGGTAATGCGAGGCAAAGAGCCGGTTGCGTATCTGGTATTTAGATGTGATAAAAGCGTGGTTTTGTTTAACTACCTAATTGATTTACAGTTTTGTCCAGTAATCTGTACTTGTTAAAAAGAGAATATCTGGCTCTTAAAAGGATGGCTTTTTGTTGCGGACGGGCAGTCTGGTTGTGTTATTCGGATAAGATTTATCTAATTCGGTTGCATATTCTGGCCGACATATCCTCTTTAACGCTCTTCTTAATGAGGATGTGGTACTGGAGAAAGTTGGTGTGACACCAAGACTTTCAAAAATGAGGGATGGGCGATGCGGGTTCCTGTTGTTCTGCTTTGATGCTCTAACTGAGTTTGCATCTGATTCTGTATTGAGTGTGGACGGCTAACCGCATCAGTGTTTGTGCTGAAGCACCGTATAGGGTAGCCGTGCAAGGGATGGATTGCATTGCGAGGTAGTGAATGAAGAAAATAATAAGTGGTGGCCAGTCGGGGGCTGATATCGGAGCTTTGGATGCGGCCATCGGCAAACAGTTTCCGGTTGGCGGTTTTTGCCCCCAGGGGCGTGAGCCACAGATCAATTTGGATCCTACGGTCTATCCATTGATCGAAGTGGATGGGGGCTATCGGCAACGAACCAAAGCCAATATTCAACATTCTGATGCAACGGTGATTTTCTACGACTCGGATGTCCTCGGTGGCAGTGAGTTAACCTTGTATCTGTGTATAAAAAGCAAAACGCCATACAAGCTAATCGATACGTCGTTGGTCTCGGCCGCCACTGCGGCTAAGGTACTCCACTCCTTTACGCTTCGTCATGACGTGAAGGTGCTGAACGTGGCAGGGCCAAGCCAGTCTCGTTCTCCAGAGATGTACGCCTTTGTCAAAAACACGATCGAATGCCTGATCGACCACTATGTCGTGTGCTGAATAACAGGGCATAAAGGCGGTACTTGCCGTTTCGTGATCGGTGACACGCAAAATAATGCTGTCAGTGGTTTCATTTACCGTAAGTTATGAGATACGGTAGCGCCTTTGTGAGTGTCTATCCAACGTAACGCGGCATTTCCCGCGGGGAAACTGTCGCAGGAGGCTGTGTGTCGCTATTCCTTATTTCTCAGATTCTGGTGGCGGTTGCGATTGTCTTTGACCTGATGTCATTTCAGTTCAAGCAGAGAAAGCATATTGTTGCGTGCCTGTTCTGTGCCGGCGTTTTGATTTCCAGCCATTTTGTGTTACTTGAGCAATGGACAGCCGCTTGCCTGATGGGGATTGCAACGGTTCGCTATTTGGTCAGCATTTTCACCACCTCCTCCGGACTAAAATATTTATTCTGTCTGGCGTCAGTGCTTGCAACTGGCTTCACTTTTTCCGGAATCACCAGCGTGGTTAGCTGCCTGGGTTCGGTGTTTCAGACCGTGGCGGCTTTTAGTCAAGATGATAAACGCCTGCGAGAGTTGATGATTGTTGGCACCAGCTTTTGGTTACTACATAACTATTTAGTTGGCTCACCGACAGCTGTGGTGATGGAAGTCCTCTTTATCAGCAGTAACCTGCTAGGTTACTATCGGTATTATCTGCGCAAACCTGCTGTTGCTTAGTGCTGGGCGACGTTGGTGCAGGTATTTCAGTTCAGGTAGCCATGAGCCTGGCGGTTCCTCTTTTTGTATCTCTCTTGTTATACATCTATTTATCTCTATCTTCTTAACTGTGGCTCTTTGCCTATTGCTTGTGCTTGTGCCTAAAGAGGTGTGGTTAATAGCCAGCGGTTGATCGCGCTGTGATAGGCACAGGGTGGTGATAACTCCATGCTTATAGTGAACATTATTTATTATCGGAAAGTCGTGAAACTAACCGATAGTGTTTTTGTCAGCGATAAATTTTATAAATATTCGTTTTGCCGATTTTTTGTTATCAATATCTCAATTTAATAACACTGGTAAAGACGTTTTAATAATTTTGTACATAATGGTTGATAAGAAAATTGGATTCTCTTTCATTTGAAATCATTTATTTCAAATAGGTGTTGTTATGGATACATTAATGATACTGAGTGACTGGTTTACCCTCGATCATAAAATTGCCTTCTTCTTTCCTGCTAAATAAGCCTCTTTAGCGTACGGCCTGTACGCGATTGTTTGTTCTATATCTGTTGTAAAGTCAAAGTGCCTTTGGCTTTTGTGTAACTCATTGTTGTGTCTGTTTTTATAGGCTTCAGCATTGAGGCTGATGCGCCTGATGTTCATTTCTAATATGAATATATGCATCAGTATGTATTTTTTTGAAAACTTTACATCCGATATTAAATAAACAGAAATCATACCAAATCATCTATTGGGTATTACGCTATCTATTTTCGTAATCACCCTAAGATTTTATTGAAAATTTTCTCAGTGCTGATTATTTATTTTTCAGTACAGGGTCACTGTATATTTAAAATAGGAAAACATCATGGAAAACTTTAAACATCTTCCTGAACCATTTCGCATTCGTGTTGTTGAACCAGTAAAGCGTACTACACGTGAATATCGTGATCAGGCTATATTAAAAGCCGGTATGAACCCGTTCCTTCTGGACAGTGAAGATGTATTTATTGACCTGTTGACCGACAGTGGCACTGGCTCCGTCACTCAAAATATGCAAGCGGCGATGTTGCGTGGTGATGAGGCTTACAGTGGTAGCCGTAGCTATTATGCGTTGGCTAATGCTGTGAAGGAAATCTTCGGTTATGACCTGACCATTCCTACACACCAGGGACGAGGTGCTGAGCAGATTTATATCCCGGTCCTGATAAAAAAACGTGAGAAAGAAAAAGGGTTGGATCGCACCAAAATGGTTGCTCTGTCGAACTACTTCTTCGATACCACCCAAGGGCATACTCAGGTTAACTGCTGTGTTGCCAAAAACGTCTACATCAAAGAAGCTTTTGATACGGGTGTTAATGCAGATTTCAAAGGGAATTTTGATCTGGAGAAACTGGAAGCGGCCATTCTGGAAGCAGGCGCAGACAATGTTCCTTACATTGTCAGCACCATCACCTGTAACTCTGCAGGGGGGCAACCGGTGTCGATTGCCAACCTGAAAGGCGTGTACGAAATCGCTCGCAAATACGATATTCCGGTCATTATGGATTCTGCCCGTTTTGCTGAGAATGCATATTTTATCCAGCAGCGTGAGCCGGGCTATCAGGATTGGAGCATCGAAGCGATCACCCTGGAAAGCTACAAGTATGCAGACGGTTTGGCGATGTCGGCGAAGAAGGATGCCATGGTACCGATGGGCGGCCTGCTGTGTTTTAAAGATGAATCCATGCTGGATGTGTACAACGAATGCCGCACCCTTTGTGTTGTGCAAGAAGGCTTCCCGACATACGGCGGTTTGGAAGGCGGAGCGATGGAGCGCTTAGCTGTAGGGCTGCATGATGCGATGCGTCAGGACTGGCTGGAATATCGTATTGGTCAGGTGCAGTATCTGGTGGATGGCCTGGAAGCCATTGGTGTCGTATGCCAACAGGCAGGTGGCCATGCGGCATTTGTGGATGCCGGTAAGTTGCTGCCGCATATTCCGGCTGAGCAGTTCCCAGCTCATGCACTGGCGTGTGAACTGTATACAGTTGCGGGGATTCGTGCGGTTGAAATCGGTTCAATGCTGCAAGGGCGTGATCCGGCGACCGGCAAGCAGTTACCGTGCCCGGCCGAACTGTTACGTTTGACTATTCCTCGTGCCACTTACACGCAAACGCACATGGATTTCATCATTGAAGCGTTTGAAAAGGTCAAAGCCAATGCCGCGAATGTGAAAGGGCTGGAATTTACATATGAACCGCCGGTACTGCGTCACTTTACCGCGCGGCTGAAAGAAGTCGAGCCGGTGGGTGTCAGCCAGCAGGTTCCAGCCAGAGAGCTTGAAGAAGTTTAACTGGTCCATACAAGAGCGCGTATCCCGGTGGGATCGCGCTCTTTTTTATCTCTGTTTTTAATCTAATAACAATAAATGCCGACCAGTGTCGGTTATCCATAACGTGTAATTTAAGAGTGACAATAAGATGAATAAGAGTCCGTCTATACTGGGGGGATCCTGCATTATCGCCAGTGTTTGTGTCGGCGCAGGTATGCTGGGGCTGCCAAGTGCTGGCGCCGGTGCCTGGACCTTGTGGTCCGTGTTCGCGATTACCCTTACCATGTTGGTCATGACCATTTCTGGCTGGATGCTGCTGGAAGCCTTTCAACGCTATGATCTGAAAGTATCATTTAATACGGTTACGAAAGATATTTTGGGAGACAGAGTTAATCTGTTTAATAACCTGATGGTGTATTTTGTCGGCGGGATTTTGTTGTATGCCTACATTACGTCATCGGGCTTGATTCTCAAAGACATGCTTGGGATCAGCAGCCAACTGGCCTCAATCTTGTTTGTGCTGGTGTTTTCCGCTTTCGTTTGGCACTCGACCCGGGCCGTTGACCGAATTTCTGTGCTGTTGATTATGTTTATGGTACTGAGTTTTGTGTTTGGCGTGTCAGGTCTGGCCCTGAAGGTTGATCTGACTGTGCTGTTTGATTCCGTTGGTGCGGAAACCCAGTACGCCCCGTATGCCATGGCCATGTTACCGGTGGCACTTACCTCATTTGGCTACCATCATTCAGTCTCTTCCATGCGTGCCTATTACGGTGATGAACGTAAAGCGAAAAATGCCATTCTGGGTGGCACTCTGATTGCGCTTGGCTTGTATTTCCTTTGGTTGTTCAGCATTTTTGGCAACTTGCCACGCAGTGAATTTGGTCCGGTGATCGAGCAGGGAGGCAACGTAGATGTACTGCTGTCGGCGTTGGGATCTGTGATTGAATCGGACAATGTTTCCCGTGCCATAAATACCTTCTCTATGGCTGCAATTCTGTCTTCGTTTATTGGCGTAGGGTTGGGGGTCTTTGATTTTCTGGCCGACTTTTTCAATTTTGAAGACACCCGAATGGGTCGCGTAAAAACCTGGGGCGTGACATTTCTGCCACCGCTGGTGATGTCTCTGTTGTTTCCGTTCGGTTTTGTCGTTGCGATAGGGTATGCCGGGGCGGCGGCAACGGTCTGGACCTGCATTGTTCCGGCTTTACTGGTGAAAAAATGCCGTGAAGCGGAAGCTTGCGGGGTGGCCGTGGGGGAAATGCCAGTCACTGGCGTTGCCGTGCCATCGGGATTCCGGGCGCCGGGTGGACAGGGTATGATTGCTTTGGTGATGGGCTTTGGCATTATCACTGCACTGTTCCATTTCTTGTCGATGTTCGGATGGCTGCCTGCATTCAGGGGCTGAGGTCGCTGAAGCACGGTTGATGACTTTTCATCGCGATTGGGCCTGATTCGGCGCGAGCCAAGGTGGCGGCACTGAAAATGAAAAAAGCCTTTGCAGTGCAAAGGCTTTGTTTTTCGGGAACAGAAAACAGGCTGACCGCCACGCCTCCAGAGGGAGAGGCGTAAAGGGGAAGTGCGGTCTTAGTGTTTAAACTCCTCAGGAACCTCGGCAATATACACCGCCGGGACACCTTCAAAATCACTGGTGAACAGTACGCCGTTGTCATCCGGGGTAAATGATGGGTGTGGATGCGTGATTTGACGGTCGCCATCCAGTACTTCCCAAGAAGAGTTATGTTTTGCCAGTTTAGCAAAGGTCTTTTTCTTGGTGTTCAGGATGTACAGGAACGGATCATTTTCGATGTCGTAACTGTCACCGTCGGCCACATCAACCGGCGCATCGCAGCCGTCACCGACCATCAGTGAGCCGTCAAAGTTGCTCATCAGGTGAGAACAAGGTGGCATCACCATCACTTCTTCGTTTTCCAGCGTATCCGGGTTGGCCTTGTAAATCACACGTTCGGTCTGGCCTTTGAAATAAGATACGTAGGCCATGGCGCTGCCGTCCGGAATCCAGAACTCATGCGTGCATGATTCGCCCTCTTCGTGCTCTTTGATTTTGCGTACGTTACTGCCGTCTTCGTTGACCAGCCACATCCGTGCATCCACCAGATCGTGCGGCCCTTCGTGGCAGAAACCAACTGTGGAATCATCAAACGGGCGGTAGATAGGGTGACCCAGCCAGGCATCATCCTGGTGTACTACCTCCAGCTCGCCGGTTTCAATGTCGACCTTGATCAGACGGCAGGTTGGATTGGTGTGGTAGAAATCGTGAAATTTCTGCCAGTCGGTCAGTGGTTTCCAGCAGCTTTTCAGGATTTCGATCCCGACCAGCTTAGTACACTCTGAATTAGCTACCCAGGTGCCGTAGCCTTTCCACTCATCATCCACGGTGTAAATAATGGTTTCTTCCAGCGTCGTCAGGTCGACCTTCATCAGGTTCAGCTCATTTTTGACGTAGAAGAACGTTTGGTCATCATCCGAAATAAAGCCGCCGAATGTGTTGTCGCCTTTCCCTTCGGTCAGCTGAGTCGCTTGTTGGGCCTCTAAGTCCAGCAGGTAGTAGTTGCGGTTGCCGTCAAAATCGCCGGCAAACAAGAGCTTTTTACCGTCCTTGGTGAAGCACTTCTGGTAGAAGTAATTGCGGTGGCAAGTGATGTCGGTAGGGGTCAGGCGGGTTACCTTCACTTGAGTGTCGTCGTCAATGAATGATTCGAACGCCAGTGAAATGATGTCACCTTTGGCCATAGTAAAATCTCCTGTGAACGGCTGCTGACAGAAGTCAGCAGCCTGATGTTGCGTATGTCTGAATTATTGAACGGTTGTGGTGATGGTTGCCGGTGAAGTAGCGTCTTCGTTTAGCCGGGCACTTTTCTTCAGGGCGTAACCGACACCGAAGATAACCGCAGCACAGGCCAGGAAGAGCAGGCGACCCCACAGTGGGTTAGGAATCAGCACCATCAGAGACAAACCAGCCGCCATATACATCACCAGCACACCAAGCTTGTTGCGTTGCATACGGTCAACGATGTCCTGGCCTTCTTCTGCAACACATTCAGTGTCTAGATCTTTGAAGAATTCATCTGCTTGAGCTTTGTTGGTGTCTTTCTCTTCTTTATAGAACAGTGTGGTCAGACAGAAGAAACCCGCTGTCAGGAACAGGTGCGCAGCAATCGTAATGATAGTGCGTAATTCACCCGCTTCACGACGAGTCAGTTCATCGATACCAAACCAGCTTGCCACGTTCGCTGGGGTGAAGAATTCAACCACAGACCAAGAGACCAGCATACCGAAGACAACCGTTGCCCATGGTGCCCATTTTGGTGTCTTGCGAATCAATACACCCAAGAAGAGTGGTACCAGAATCGGTGACTGCAGCAGAGTGGCTACTTGCATCATCAGGTCAAACAGGCTCAGGTGTTTCAGTGAGTTGAAGAACTGTGCCATGAAGATAACCAGCAGACCGTTAACCAGACACGCGATCTGGCCCACACGTAGCTGCTCTTTATCGGTTGCTTGGCCTTTGCGCATAATTGGTGCGTAGAAGCTGCGAACAAAGATGCCTGAGTTACGGTTCAGCGCAGAGTCCATTGAAGACATGGTAGCGGCGAACAGACCGGCCATCAGCAGACCCACAGTCCCTAGAGGCATGGTTTCGCGAGCGAACACCAGGTAAACCGCATCACCCGCTTTCGCACCCAGTGCTGAATACTGCGTTGCTGCATCAGGGTAAAGAATGGCGGAAGCCCAAGGTGGAATGAACCAAATCACGGCACCAACAATCATCATACCCAGTGCCAGCAACGCGGCCTTGCTTGCATTCTTTGAATCTTTTGCATTCAGGAAGCGGTAAGATTCCTGCATGTTGTTGATACTTTGCAGCTGTTTCACTACAAAGAAGATAAAGGTACAAACCAGCAGCAGCGGATAGTTCATATCCGGACCCATGATGAAGCCGCCAGGGAAGTTCTCGATGATTTCGCTCGGGCCACCCACAAAGTACAGTGCTACGGCGGCACAGGCGACAGAAATAACCGCGACCACCAGAGTCTGGATGAAGTCAGAAGCAACCACGCCCCATGCCCCACTCAGCAGAGAGATAGCCAGTACAGCCAGACCCGTGATCCAAATGGTCGTTACGATGTCGGCATCAAATACCGCAGAGGCAAATACACCCAGACCGTTCAGCCACACACCGGCATTGATCACGCTCAGAGGAATGATCACCCAAGTGAAGAACTGTTCGTTTACGCCACCAAAACGACGTTTGACGCCTTCGGTTGGGGTATCTACTCGCATTTGACGGAAGCGACGCGCAAAGTAGAAGTAAGCTAACGCATACGCCACCATGTTGCCGATAAATACCGCCAGGACAGCAAAGCCATCATTAAAGGCTTTACCGGCCGCACCGGTGAAGGTCCAGGCTGAAAACTGGGTCATGAAAGCGGTTGCGCCTACCATCCACCACAGCATCTTGCCTCCGCCCCGGAAGTAATCACTGGTACTGTTACTGGCCATCTTTTTGAATAGCAAACTAATCGCCACCATCAGGGCAAAATAGCCGGCTATGACTAGATAATCATATTGCATCTTAGAACCTCGAAACGCCGTTTTAATTTACGTGCAGTATAGGTTCAAAAACTCCGTTGTTCTGTGATAAAAATCGAAACAACGGTTCATTTTGTCTTTTTGGTGTAATAGTGTGATCGTTGTCACTTGCTGATTTTATTCATCGTCATATCCGGCTCGCTTGCCTGCTTCATTAAGAGAAAACTTAATTCTGGCTACTTTTTGCACTATAAATATTGATCAGTATCGTTGTTTTGAACAATAACCTGAGTTATTGGCATGAAGTGGCCAATTTGTTAAACAAACAGGAGGTGGATGTTTTTGCATAGGTTAGGGGTTAGGTGCATGTTCATGCATACTTGTGTCGGTAGTAAGATGAGCAGAATGAACCTGTAAGATGAGTTCGCAGGATGAGATCAGATTGGGGAGGTATAACGCCTAAAAGCGAGGCTGGGAAAAATCCGCATATAAAAGCAGAGTGTAAGACCGAGAATCTGAGACAGCAGAAAAGCTGCGATCAAGGCGGTGATGCTAGGAAGCCTGTTAAAGCAACAGGAACAGCAAAAGCAACAACTCCTCATCAAAACGAAAGTCGTATCAGCAAACTGCCGTAAGGCAAAGCCTGCGATAGAAAAATGCCTGCCTTACGATGTCGCCGTAAGACAGGCAGAGATCATTAATGGTTTGCAGAACCGGTTAGTTATTGCAGCAGGGCTTTCAGGGCCAGTGCTTCTTTTTTACCCGGTATCGCTGAATCATCATCAACAGCCGACGCCTGCTTCAGGGCTTTCAGCCGTGCTGCCGGTAATGAGTGCTCTTCGGATGCGGAGTGGCCGTCAACAATGAAGACGTTGTCTTTTGCCAGGTAGCTGTGAATGACATCATCATATTGGCTGGGCACATGGAAGCGGTAAGAGCTGTTTTCAGTAAATGTCCCCTGCGGGATGTCACTGGCATAGGGACTCTTGCGGAACAGGTAATTAAACCGCTTATTATCAATGGCGGTATTGTTGCTGACCTCAAGCGAGCCGGGGTTAAAGTTATCGGTAAAACCATCCATACTGTTGTTGAAGGCCAGGCTGTTACGAATGACATGCGCAACAGGCATTCCTTCGCCACCGAGCTTAAAGCCGTTCCCCCGGGTGCCGCCTTTGGCTTTCACGCTCAGTGTTTGTCCGTTGTTAAAGGCAATGGAATCCAGAATCGTGACTACGCCGTTCGGGCCGTCTTCGACCTTATTAAACAGATCCCAGCCATCATCCACGTTGTGATGCGACAGACATCTTACAAAGGTGTTGCCATCACCGATTCGCATTTTGGCGGCAAAGCCGTCGGCGTTGATCTGTGAGGCATCCATGTTGTTATAGCTTTCGCTGTCAGTCACTGTGTTATAGCTGGCCCAGAGCGCGCGGCCGATATTCTCCGGTGAGGTGATCTGGAAACCAGTGTCCGGTGCACTGTGCGTGACGATATGATCAAAGCGGTTATGGCTGCCGTGTACAATCAGGCTGGCTCCGGCAACCTCTATCCCTTTCAACTGCCAGTAGTGGGCCTGGTGCAGCACTTCTCCCGTGAAGCGGGCATTATCGCCACCTGCAACCAGATGTTTTGGCTGCTCTGCCGTGCCACTGGCTGATAGCGGCAGGGTAATGGCCGGGTAATCGCCATCGGCCAGTACAATAGTGCCGCCTGCCGGAAGTACCGTGATCGCGGTGGCTAAATCCAGCGGCTGCGATTCAGAGCCATTTCCGGTCGGCTGACCTTTCGGACTGACATAGAGCGTCATCGGATTGTCCAGTGCAACGTGAGTAACGCTGAAACGCTCTGTTTTAGGCGTGCGGTTTGGACCTTCCAGCGCAGTAAACTGAACGGCAAACGTATTATCGCCATCAGCAAGAGTCACTGGCTGGCTGAATAGTTCACCCGCTGCGACCTGCTGTTCGGCAACGGTTTTGCCGTTGTGTTGGACGGTGAAAACCCCGGTGTAATTGGCTCGCGCCTGCACCGGGTACAAGCTTGTGGCTGACTGCGCGGAAGAGGCCAGTTCAAAAACCAGTGGTGTGGCTTTGGCCGCAAACTTTGGCGCATCAATGGTGTTGGCTGGTGATAGCGCCAGATCAACATTGCTCACCGTGACTTTAGCGTTGCGGGAGGCAAAAAAGCCGATGAACTGGCTGCCCGGGTTTTGCATCTCAACAATATTGGCGTTGGCCCCTTTGACTTCATAGGACTGTGCCTCCTCGCCTTGGCCATAGCTGACGGTAAACCCATTGTCGGTGCGTGTCAGGCTCATTCGGTAAGTGTGTTCTGCCCCGTACGGCACTCCTTCCAGATAGTCCACCCGGCTGAGGCGATTACCAGCAGTGCCCCACGGCTGATAGACGCCTTCCCGGTATGATCCATTGATGTTTACCATGCCATCATTATCACGGGTATGGGAACGCAGCAGGTTCATGACCATATTGGATGCTGACGGGAATTCTTCATGGCCTTCCGGTTGTGGAACCTGACGTTCAGCCCCGAGAATGTCGCGAACCATTATGCCGGCACCTTCCTGGCGATTGGGTGTCGCGCCGGTTTCCGGGCCAAGCTGCTCGAGAGTAATATCGGCAGACAACGTAAAGTTCACGTCGGTCGGCAGTTCCGTGTAATAGAACGTCAGTCCTTCGTGGGAGTTCGCCAGTTTACCGCCCCGGCTTTCAATGGTCACACTGTCTGCAACCGGGCCAGGCTGTACGGCCTGTCCGTTGATCGTGACCTGATTGACGCCGACTTTATCCGGCAGAATTGTCGAACCGAAGTTCAGATCCGTCGACTGGCCAAATGTGGTTGCTTTCCACACCAGCTGGTTTGCGTCTGGAACCTGTGCGTAAGCCTGAGAAGATAAGGCGGCCGCCAGACACAGGGCTAAAGTTGATGGTTTCATAAGTTGCCCCTGCTTAGAAGTTGTATTTCAGGCCGACACGGTAACGAGGAATGTAATCATCCTTGTAGCCGTCTTTGTCTTTGTCGTAAGTAATGAAGGCTATCTCACCAAAAGGGACCCAGCCGCTTTGCAGCTTGGTGTATTCACCCACGAAGCTGAACAGGTGATCGGTGCCTTTGTCTTTCCATCCGCCGGTATCGCCTTGCAGGTCTTTGTATTCAAGATCTACCCCTAACTTACCCCAGTCGAATTTGTAGTTGGTGTAAAGGTTTACCTGGTTGTAGTGGGAGTTGTCGGTATTTTTGTAACCGTAACGGTAACGCGCTGCGACATCCCACTCTTTGGTTACCTGATAGCCGCCGCGCAGATTGAATTTATAAGTGGAAGACGATGAGTTGGAATCAATCTGAAACGCTGGCTGAAGGCTGAACTTGTCGTTCACTTTGTAGTTGTAACTCACACCCACTTCGTGCCCTTTGGAAACGACATCATCGTTTTCCAGAAATGATCCCCCTTCCTTGGAGCCCCACTTGGCTTCAACGCTGAAACCGATCTGGTTTTCGAACCGATGTGAAATCGCAATACGATCGCGGTGCTCGTCACCATCGCGATCCGGTGCGTATTCATGGCGCAAATTCAGTTGGGCGGCAAACGCAGAAGATGTACCCAGGGCAAAAAGGACAGCAAGAGGAATGATTCTGAACTTCATTTTTAAAACACCATTTTGTTTTGTGGTTAATGGTGTTTTAATTTAATGAAAGCGACGCCGAGGAAAAGGGTCACTTCGTGGAAATGTGATCATTGAAATGGTGTTTTAATTTTTTTAGGAGAAGAGTGTGACGCAGTTAGACTGGGGTGTCGTGTTTGGCTATTTCGTATTCATTCTGATCGCCGCGATGGCCTTTAAAAAGTTTGCAACCAGTAGCAGTAGCTTCATTCAGGGCGGGGGAAGCATGGTGTGGTGGATGGCAGGTGCAACCGCTTTCATGACTCAGTTCTCGGCCTGGACGTTTACCGGAGCTGCCGCAAAAGCCTACGAAGACGGCCTGAGTGTCATGTTTGTTTTCTGGGGAAATGCCCTGGGATTTTTTGTTTCGGCGGCATTTTTTGCCGGTCGCTATCGCCGTTTGCGGGTCGAGACTGCGATGGAGGTGATCAAGCTGCGGTTCGGCAAAGTATCAGAGCAGGTTTATACCTGGCTGAGCTTTCCGATCACCCTGATTGCCTGTGCCATCTGGCTGAACGGGCTGGGCGCATTTGTATCTGCCACTTTTCAGTTCGACTTGTCTGTCACCATTATCGGTATCAGTACTGTGGTCACGGTGATAGCCCTCAGTGGCGGCGCATGGACTGTGTCAGCCACCAATGTCGTCCAACTGATCCTGTTGGTGGCGATTACCGTTGTAGTCGGGATGACCGCGACGGACAAATTGATCGATGCCCACGGTGGCTTTGCAGCGCTGGGTGATCATATGACCCGAAATGCTGTGATGGGAGAGGGGATAACGTACTGGCAGGTGTTCGCCTTCTGGGCTTGCGCCATGTTAGTTCAACAAACCATGAGCACCAATAATGCCTTGAGCAGCTATCGCTTTCTGGTGACCGTCAATGAGCGGGAAGCAGAAAAAGCTGCCCGTTTGGCGGGCATGCTGTTTCTGATCGCGCCTCTGCTGTGGTTTGCTCCGGCGTGGTTTGTGTCGGCGCAGGCGGTGGATTTGCAGGCTAATTACCCGAGTCTGGGGGCGCAGGCTAACAATGCCGCGTACCTGTATTATATCGATAAATACATGCCGCAGGGGCTGCTGGGTATGGTGCTGGTAGCCATGATTGCTGCAACCATTGCTCCAATGACAGCGGCCTTAAACCGCAATGCCGGTATTATCGTTAAAAACGTTTACCTTTCTGTGATACGTCCGGCGGCGCAAGATGCCCAGCAATTGGCCGTCGGGAAATGGTCGACCCTGATGAGCGGGGTGGTTGCCTGTGCAACCGCGATGTTGCTGGCCAATGTCAAAGCTTACAGCCTGTTTGACATCATGATGATGTTCAGTGCATTTGTGCAGATGCCGCTGTCGATTCCTTCGCTGTTGGCCCTTGTCTGTCTCAGAACACCTGGCTGGTCAGGTTGGGCAACTATTCTGGTTGGTATGCTGGTTTCGGCCTTTATGATGTTGGTATTTGACGTGAACCACTTACAGCCTTTATTTGGTGATACACCGTTTACGATACGTGAGCAAAAAGATCTGACGATTGTCAGCACATTATTGGTTCACCTGCTGATTACCGGCGGCTTCTTTATCAGTACCCGGCTGTTTTACCGTGAGCCAGACCATGCTGAGGCATCTGTATTGCCAGACACGCTAATGGCACGCATTAACCGACCTATGACGAAGTCTGAGCAGGCGATGGTTGATCATCGGCAAGGGCAATACCTTGGTCGGATAGGACTGTCGCTTGGCGTCATAGTTGCGGGTGTCGCATTCATTCAGCCTGTCGTATCTGCGAGATTGATCTATCTGGGGATAGGGGGACTGATTATGTTGTGTGGCTGGGGGCTAAGTGCGAAAAATCGCCCTAAGGCCGTTTTGCACTGAGCCAAACGAGCAAGTAGCAGCATCGGAAGTGTTCGCCTTCTAAGTTGGGAGAACGAATTCAGGGGCAAACACTTCCGTGACTGTCAGAACCGTTTTTGCGGTTTCTTAGCCGCTATACGCACCGCTCGCGTAATGCAGTTCATAGCTGTGGCTATAGATCTCAAGGATGTTACCAAACGGGTCTTCCATATAGATCATGCGATATGGCTTTTCGCCCGGGTAGTAGTAACGTGGGGCTTTCATGCGTTTCTTGCCACCTGCCGCGACGATTTTTTCCGCTAATTCCTCTACGTTCGGATCCTGCACACAGAAATGGAAGATACCGGTTTTCCAGTACTCGAAGTTATCTTCCGGGTTCTCCTGGTTTTTGAACTCAAACAGTTCAACCCCAATACGGTCACCCGTCGATAAATGCGCAATGCGGAATTTTTCCCATCCGGCACCAAAAACATCGGTACACATTTCACCAATGGCGGAATCATCTTCAACAATTTCAGTTGGTTCCATGATCAAGTACCAACCCAGCACTTCCGTATAAAATTTAACTGCCGCCTCAAGATCCGGGACAGAGATACCAATATGAGAGAAGGTTCTTGGGTATGGCATAGTAGCTGGAGCAGACATAAACACCTCATTAGAATCTGTTTAAGAAAAGACACTCTTTTCGATGGGATAAATATATGCCCGGTAGCCTAGAATTAGAAATTATCATTAATTCTAATTATAATAATTTTTTGTTATTAAAGTGAGTGTCAGCCATGCTCAATCCACTCTGGTTACACACATTCAAAACCTTGATTGATGTCGGTCACTTCACCCAAACGGCGGAAAAGCTGCACATGACACAGCCTGGGGTCAGTCAGCAGATCAAGAAACTCGAAGCCGCCTGCGGCCATTCACTGATCAAAAGGGAAAATAAAAGCTTTGAGCTGACCGAGCAGGGAAGGCTGGTTTATGAGTACGCGCTGAAAGTGGCCAAGGAAGAAGCAAACCTGATGGAAAACCTGAGCTTTGATAATCCTTACTCGGGCCAATGTAAGCTGTCATGCTCGGGAGCGTTAGCGCTAATGCTGTATCCGCAGCTGTTGTCGTTGCAGCAACAGCATCCCGAATTAAGTATTTACCTTGAAGTGGCACCCAATCATAAAATATTGAACGATGTGCAGACCGGCGCTATCGATTTAGGCATTGTGACTCACATACCAAATCATGATCTGTACCATAGCCAGGTTATTGGTCATGAAGCCCTCTGTCTGGTACTGCCGGAACGTTATCAAGGTGAAGATATCACTCCTGATTTACTGTTTAATTGCGGGTTAATCGGTCATCCGGACGCCAAACATTATTTATCCTTGTACTTTGATTTATGCGGACATAAAGAGCTTGGAAAAATCAATGTGGATGAGTTACCCAAGGCTGGCTACGTTAATCAGCTCAGCCAGATATTGCTCCCCGTCGCTAAAGGGTTGGGCTTTACGGTATTGCCGGAAACCGCGGTGGAAAATTTCTCCGGTAAAGCACATCTGCATATCGCCACACCCACTGAAACAGTGAAAGAAACGCTATATCTTGTGCAAAAACGTAACCGAGATTTACCCCAACGTTACCAAACCGTTTGCCAGTTACTTTTTGAGGTGCTCTCGTAAACGATGTTAAAACAGAAGCGGTTAATAAGCTTTTTCACACCATGGGTAATCATGGATACTCCTCTTAACGAAGGGGTTCCTACCAGTAGTTTCTTAGGTACCATCGTCAGGTCGCAACAGACTTAGTCATTGGCGCCTTTTATCGTTGGCTGGTCTGCGTTTATGGCTGTGTGATTTTACAGTTCTGTTAAGCAAAGCAAAGCAAAGGATAGCAGTATGAAAGTGGTGTGGTTACATGGTCCTCCCGCAGCAGGGAAGTTAACGGTCGCGAAAAAACTCAGTGAGGATTTTGGTTATAAACTCTTCCACAATCATTTAACGGTTGATCTGAGCCTTTCCATTTACGATGCATTTGGCGAAAAGGATTTTTGTGAGTTTACAAATCAGATAAGAAGAATTGTTCTGGCAAAAGCGCAAGCGTTGGGCGTCACGCATTTGGTAATGACGTCGATGACATGTTCAGAAAGTGATGCACAAGAAATACAAAAGTACCTGGCCTTTTTCATCAAGCAGGGGATTGACGTTTATCCGATTCACTTAAATCCTGTTCACAAGGCTTTATACAAGCGTGTAATGTCGGAAGAAAGAGCGGATTCACATAAATTGTCTTGTCAGCATTCACTCGAAAAAGTGCTTACCAAAATGGCGTTCAAGGGGATTGAGCATAAAAATACGCTGTCTATCGATAATACCGACTTATCGGAAAATGAGGTGGCGCAATTGATCGTTGAGCATGTTGGGTAAAATGCTTTGGCATCATAGGGGGCGTTGTCATTCATATTTACAGCAAAACGCGTAAGTACTGTGATGCTGTCATTGAGTAGACGTTCTATCAACAAACAGTATGAATAATTGTCATCGATAGATGGGTTACCGATTTGACCGTAGGAATCAATTCCAATCACATCAAAATAGTAACCCAGCCACATTTCAATATATGAGTTAGTACTTCGCCGAGAGTTCCTTGCGGATAATGTCTGCTCCTGCACTTAACGCATTGAGCTTACCTCTTGCGACTTCGCGAGACAAAGGTGCCATACCGCAGTTGGTGCAAGGGTAAAGCTTATCAGCATCGACAAATTGCAGGGCTTTGCGCAGCGTGTCGGCGACTTCTTCCGGGGTTTCGATGGTGTTTGTTGCCACATCAATCGCCCCTACCATCACTTTTTTGCCGCGAACCAGTTCAAGCAGTTCGATTGGGACGCGAGAGTTGTGGCACTCCAGTGAAATGATGTCGATGTTCGATTTTTGCAGTTTAGGGAACACTTCTTCGTATTGACGCCACTCAGAGCCTAACGTCTTTTTCCAATCGGTATTGGCTTTGATGCCATAGCCGTAACAAATATGGACAGCCGTTTCACACTTCAGGCCTTCAATCGCGCGTTCCAGCGCCGCGATACCCCACTCGTTGACCTCATCAAAAAACACGTTAAAGGCTGGCTCGTCGAACTGGATGATATCCACACCCGCCGCTTCTAGCTCTTTCGCTTCTTCATTAAGAATTTTGGCAAATTCCCAAGCGAGTTTTTCACGGCTCTTGTAGTGATCATCGTACAAGGTGTCGATCATGGTCATAGGCCCAGGCAAGGCCCATTTAATCGGCTTATCGGTTTGCTGGCGCAAGAACTTGGCATCTTCCACAAATACTGATTTCTGACGCGAAACCGGGCCAACCACCGTCGGGACACTCGCTTCGTAGCGATTACGAATTGTCACCGTCTTACGATTTTCAAAATCAACGCCGCTAAGGTGTTCAATAAACGTTGTCACAAAGTGTTGGCGTGTTTGTTCGCCATCGCTCACGATATCAATATCAGCCAGTTGCTGTTCTTGTAATGACACGCGCAACGCATCATGTTTGCCGTCAATTAATTCCTGACCTTGTAATTTCCAAGGTGACCAAAGTGTTTCTGGTTGAGCAAGCCAAGTCGGTTTAGGTAAGCTGCCAGAGGTTGAAGTCGGTAATAGTTTTTTCATAATAAATTCTTTTGTCTATTTGAGTTAATTACAAAGGGTAGTTGGCAGACCACTGCTCAAGAATCGTTTGGTATGGTTTGATAAAGTGCTGCTCAGCAAATTTCCCTTGCTCAACCGCTAACTGGCTACGCTCTGCGCGATCATAAACAATTTGAGTAATTGAATGATCAAGGTTCTTTAAATTCGGTTGGTAGCATTTCCCAGCCGAAGAATTGGCATTGTAAATCTCAGGTCGGTAAATTTTTTGGAATGTCTCCATCGTACTGATCGTGCTAATCAGCTCCAGATTGGTGTAATCATTCAATAAGTCACCAAAGAAGAAAAAGGCAAAAGGAGCGGCACTGTTTTCTGGCATAAAATAGCGAACTTGTAAGCCCATCTTTTTGAAATATTGTTCAGTCAACGACGACTCATTAGGCTGGTACTCAAAACCCAAAATAGGATGATGATTTTCTGTGCGATGATAGATCTTACTATCCGACACACTCAGACAGATAACCGGTAGCTTACTAAACGCCTCTTTATAAGTGTCTGAATCAACGAAGCATTTAAATAATTTGCCATGCAGTTCGCCAAAGCCTGCTGGAATGCTGAATTTAGGTTGGTTTTTATTATGCTCTAGCAGCAAAACGCTGAAGTCGTAGTCTCGCACGTAAGAAGAAAAGTTATTGCCTACGATGCCTTCAATGCGTTCGTTAGTTTTTCGATCAAAAATATTTGTCTTCAATATTTCAATCGATGGAAAAGTTTGACCACTGCCTTCAATATCCAAATCAACTGAAATAATTTCAAGTTCAACGGAATAACGATCGCCGCTGGCATTATCCCAGTTCGCCAAAGCATTAAAGCGATTATCAATCATCTTTAAAGCGTTACGCAAATTCGATTGGCGACTTTCACCTCTCGCCAAGTTCGCAAAATTGGTGGTGATACGCGTGCTATCTGAAGGATGATAATTCTCATCGAAAACAACACTATTAATTGTAAATGTAAAGTCTTTATTCATCGTAATCATCCATCCAATGGCTGAGCTTAAACCTGATTTACTTTCTTGCTCTCTCTGTACTTTTTCAGTTTTTCGACGTTTTTGGTCTTTTAGAATTTGATTCAAAAGACTGATTCGATATTTAACGTCAATATTATCTAGAGTTATGAGCGATGTGTTTTTTATACTTGGATGGTTAAATTTATAAAAATGGTTTTACTTCATATTGAACATGAGAAATATTCATACTCCAATAAAAAAGCAGTGTTCATTAGTGCTTTTTACTCCATTGTGATACCTCACTGTCGGTGAGTACTTTCGTGAATACCTCACCTGAAAAGTGTGATAACCACAGCGCTGAGAATAAGGCAGAGAGTGGTGTTGATTGTTTTCGACGTAGGGCGTTTATTGAAGAAGAACGCGCCACCGGCTACCGAAAACACGCTGGAGAGGCGGCGAATAGAAGATACATCGGCGACGTTTCTAAGTGCAGCAACTCCGTAGAAGGATGAGAATGTGGCAAAGTGGGATAAGGCTGGTCGCCTGTATCGCGGAATCTGACGATGGGAAAGGGGGAGGGAGGCAAAACGCGGTGGATAGCCGTCCGGCCATATAGCGACGATATCCTGAAGCGGGCAATTCACATCTGGCTAATCTTCGTACTTAAAAAAAGCGCCTGGAGATGAACACAGGCGCAAAACAGGTACTAATAATCAGGAACCAAAAATCAGGAGTTAATTTAAGGGGGTATGCAAGTCGACTTCTCGTCGCCGACTTGCCACTCATTGGTGAACGGTATAGCCGAGATCAGTCAATAATCTGGGCGACTTCTTTTACCAAAGTTGCCAGTTCATCCCACTGCTCATTGTCGATCAGGTCGTTGGGAACCATCCAGGTGCCACCACAGGCCAGAACCGATGGAATCGCCAGGTAGTCTTTGACGTTTTTCGGGCTGACACCGCCTGTCGGCATGAAATTGACCGGGTAGACAGCCGTCAGGGCTTTCAGCATCGCCGTGCCGCCAGATGGTTCCGCCGGGAAGAATTTCAGAGTGCGCAGGCCCATTTCCATTGCTTGTTCAACCAGGCTAGGGTTGTTTACGCCGGGTACGATGGTGATGTTACGCTGCTGACAGTATTTCACTGTTGTCGGGTTAAAGCCCGGGCTGACGATAAAGTCTACGCCCGCTTCAATAGCCTGATCGACCTGTTCAGTCGTCAGTACAGTACCGGCACCAATCAGCATGTCCGGGTAGGCATCGCGCATGTTTCTGATGGCTGCTGCAGCTTGTTCAGTACGGAAGGTCACCTCAGCACAAGGCAGACCATTTTCAATCAATACCTGAGCCAGCTTCACCGCTTTACCGGCATCTTTGATGGCAATAACAGGGACAACTTTGATGTCACGTAGTTGGCTGTTTAATCCTGAAGCGTCTTGGTTAGACATAATCCTCTCCATATAGTGCTTGTTTTGAAAAGCACTTGTTTTAAATAGTGCTCGTCTGAAATCGTGTTCTTCGTAAAAATGCATTTCATTAACAGGAATAAGATAAAAGTCAGCCTGTTAATCTCACCATGCGTTTTTACGTTTTATGTATTGGGGATATAGGCTCAAATCTGTCGCTGCCAGAATTTTCTCGAGTCAGAGTGTGCCTTTTAAGGCTTGCTACCTTCAAATCTCGGGCATGGCGTCTTTGGGAATAATCGCCCCGCGATGCTGGATGACTCGACCGGCAACAATATGTCCCGCCAGAGCGGCATCTTGCTCGCTGCCGCCAGTCAGGCGCTTAGCCAGATAGCCGGCACTGAATGAATCTCCCGCCGCTGTGGTATCGATGATATTGGCGACAGGGGGTGGCGTGACCGCGATAGAGAGCTGACCGCTAATCACCAAACAATCTTCACCGCCGCGTTTCACCACAATTTCTTTTACGCCAAAGGCCTGAGTACGCGCAATGGCTTGATCTTCCTGCTCATCGCCGTAAAGCATGACTTCGTCGTCGAAGGTCAGGAAAGCGATATCTGTCAGGGCGAGCATCTCGGCGTAACATGCCCGGGCGTGCTCTGCTGAGGACCACAAAGCCGGACGGTAGTTGTTATCAAACGCAATCATGCCACCTTGCTGGCGATAAGCCGTCAACAGTTCAAACAAGGTGCTAAGGCCATCGTCAGGCAAAATTGCCAGGCTGATTCCGCTCAGGTACACCATTTGATGCTGACATAAATCTCTCAGCAGATGTTGGGGATCTTGCTCTCGCAGCCAGTATTTAGCCGCAGAGTCATTGCGCCAGTAGTAGAAACTGCGCTCACCGTCATCACGGGTCTGAATGGCATAAATCCCCGGCAGCTTGTCGGAGGATGGATACACCATTGAGGTATCCAGCCCTTCGGTTTGCCACGCCGACAGCATGTCAGCACTGAAAGGATCCTGCCCCAACCCCGTTAGGTAAGACGTCGTAATGCCCTGTTGGTGAGTCAGGCGCGAGAGGTAAACCGCAGTATTGAGGGTATCGCCGCCAAAGCCCTGAGTGATGGTATCACCGACTTTTTTCAGCTCGACCATGCACTCACCGATGATGGCCACTCGACTAATTGGATTCATAGGATGTCTCCTGAACATTTCTTGAGGCTATTATGACCGTTTTGAAAACTCGTGAAAATAAAAATAAAACAATGGTTCAAAAAATTGTGAGCGTGATCGGTTCGCAGCGTTTTGTTTACCGAAATCTGTTTGCAGCATGACATCGCCGTTGCCCGACCAACAACTAAACGGTATATCGCTGCCCGGCAGACAATTAGGATCAGACAGTGGTCGATTTGGCGATCGCAGAAAACGCGAAAATCCTAATTCGATTGGCTGAGCAGAATAAAAAAACCGGCCTGTAAAGGCCGGTTTGTTCGTTATTCCCGTTGTTCAGTATCGCTGGATAGAATGCGATAAATTAGTTCAGCAGAGCGCGAACGTAGGCTTCGATCTCTGCATCCTGGCAGTTTTCAAAGAAGCATTGCTGGAAGCGCTCACCGGAAACGGCGGTTTTCACCAGTTCCTGATCGATAGCACGCAGTGAATCCAAGTAGTTTTCTTTCACCACAGCGGCTTTCACTTCGTTCAGAATACCTGCATTACGTTGCTGAGGTTCAGCACGCTCGATTGGGTAGCCTTGACCACGTTCACCAGTCAGGAACGCTTTTTCAAAGATATAACGAACGTTCAGTTCCGCGCCCCAGCCATAGCCTTTGGCAAAGGCCAGAGACAGTGCATTACCGTTGTTGATTTGGTTAAACAGGAATGCATCTGATGGATCCAGGCAGTAACCACACACTACGCCTGGGTGGATGTTCAGAGACATCATTGCGCCCTGACCGGTACCACAGCCGGTAACCACAAAATCAACCGCTTTTGAATTCAGCAGGATGCTGGCCATGATACCCAGGTGGATGTAAGTCAGGTGATGATCATTCTCGTCACTCATACCAACGTTATAGACCGGGTACTCATTCGCTTTTACCACGGTTTGAAGTTCATTCAGCACAGTGGCGTTTTTCGCGGCCTGGCTGTTTTCCATCATTAGTGCAATTTTCATGGTTTCTCCTGCAGTCGTACTGCGATTCAATATTCGGTTATTGATAGCTATTTCCGAAAGCCGTTCATTGAGAGCGTTGTAAACAGTGCTTTCTGACACTGTTGTTTTTCACTGTCTATTCTTGCAACCGGCTTTCTTACAAAAGTCTTTTTACACAATTACGTCTTATAAGAAGTCTTTGCGCATTGGTGTGAAGTTATCAATCAGCACACCCGCTTCCAGGCACACACAGCCATGCTCAATATTCGGCTCTTTGTACATGGTGTCACCGGCTTTGACGATCTTCGTTTCGTCGCCGATGGTGAACTCGAACACACCAGAAAGGACATAGGTCAGTTGCTCGTGCGGGTGGCTGTGCATAGTGCCGACAGCGCCTTTGTCGAAGCGCACTTCAACGGCCATCATGTTGTCACTGTGAGCCAGAACCTTACGGGTAATACCGTTGCCGAGGTCTTCCAGTTCAATCTGATCATTAAATACAAACATGTCTTACCTACAATTTAGTTGTTCAGCGCCGGTTGTTGCTGTCGATCTCGGTTAAGCCGGTAAATCGTGATGATATTGACGCTGATAACAGTCATCTCCAGCAGCGATCCACCAATAGAACCGATGGACAGGTTGTTGATCAGCCAGCAAGTTGCCCCAGCCAGAAAGCCCAACCGCATCGCGATGCCTTTCAGCATAAACACAGAATAAGTGCCGATGACAGTGCCCAATATTGGCCAGAGCTCCCAGAGGTTGTCAGCCAGCCAGACGCCACTGATCAGGCTGATGCTGATAAACAGAGCAGCCACTTTGATGGATGAAACATAAATGGCTGTCGCGGTACGCAGTGCCGATAACAGGGCACTGAGCGCCGACACCAACGAGCCCAGTAACAGGAAGTGCACCAGATGGTTCAAGTTGAAAATCAGCATGACGATTTTCAGTTTTCGATCATCCTTTTGGTAGAAGGTCGAAATACCCAGAGCAAAGCTGACAAAACCCAGTGCCTGTGCGAATGAAATATCCACCGTTATATCCCTGTTACCAGACTTGCTACGGTTTTATCGTGCCAGCCAGCCGCCATCAACCGCGATGGTGTAGCCGTTAATGTAATCAGACGCCTTAGACGCCAGGAACACACATGGGCCCTGCAGGTCTTCCGGTGTACCCCAGCGCTCAGCAGGAATACGCTCCAGAATCGCTTGGTTACGATCTGCATCAGCACGTAGCGCAGCGGTGTTGTTTGTTGCCATGTAGCCCGGTGCAATAGCATTCACGTTGATGTTGTGCTTCGCCCATTCGTTGGCCATCAGACGAGTAATCCCCATCACACCACTTTTTGATGCAGTGTAGGAAGGAACACGGATACCACCCTGGAAGGAAAGCATAGAAGCCACGTTGATGATTTTGCCGCCTTCACCCTGTGCGATGAACTGCTTGGCCACCGCCTGAGACATAAAGAACACAGATTTGATGTTGATGTTCATGACATCATCCCAGTCTTGCTCAGAAAATTCGATGGCATCATTACGGCGGATAATACCGGCGTTGTTAACCAGAATATCGATACGACCCAGCTCAGTGACCGCGTGATCGACAATTGACGGAATGTCATCGAGTTTCATCAGGTTAGCGCGGATATCAACGAACTTACGTCCAGTCTCTGCAATTTTTGCCATTGTTTCAGTGGGTTCGGTGATGTTTACGCCCACGATGTCACAGCCTGCACGCGCCAGTCCCAGTGCCATACCCTGGCCCAGACCTGTATCACAACCCGTTACGATTGCTACTTTTCCCTGCAGATTAAATGAATCAAGAGTCATACGGTTTTCCTCACTATTTTCGTCGGTAGTGACTTTCTCGCTGGGAGCCATCACTGTTGTTGAGGTAACCATAGCAACAAAAAGAAACCTTGAACAAATAAAATTGAAAAAGCGTTTTAAAAATATTGATGGAGATCTGCTTTTTCGGGTTGTGAAGGAGTGAGCGGTTTCAAAATATTGAAAAGCGATTTTAAAAAATCTGGTTCATGATGCATCTTGAGGTATAATCACCAGCAATCGGACACAGAAAGGATCAATAATGGAAAAGTCAACGCAGCCTGAAGCGGTTTCTTCCGTCCTCAAGGTTTTTAATATCCTTCAGGCTTTGGGTGAACAAAAAGAGATTGGGGTGTCTGAACTGTCTCAGCGCCTGATGATGTCAAAAGCCACGACCTACCGTTTCCTGCAGACCATGAAGTCAATGGGATATGTTGCTCAGGAAGGTGAGGCAGATAAGTACTCGCTAACTCTAAAACTCTTTGAACTTGGCTCAAAGTCGCTGGAATACGTCGACCTTATCGCACTGGCAGATAAAGAGATGCGCATTATTTCCCAGCAAACGAATGAAGCATTGCACCTGGGTGCGCTGGATGAAAATGCCATTATTTACATCCACAAAATCGACTCAGGCTACAACCTGCGCATGCAATCTCGTATTGGTCGCCGTAACCCGCTTTACAGTACTGCTATTGGTAAGGTGCTGCTGGCAGAACGTGATGAGCTGTTTGTGCGAGACACGCTGGCCGGTGTTGAGTTTATTAAGCACACGGAAAAAACATTGGAAAATGTGGACCAGTTGCTTGAAGAACTGGTGATGGTGAAAGAGCGCCATTACGCGGAAGACAATGAAGAGCAGGAGCCGGGTCTGCGTTGTATTGCGGCACCGATTTATGACCGGTTCGGTAATGTGATTGCTGGTTTGTCGATGTCGTTCCCGACGATTCGTTTTGATGTGGATAGTTTGTCGAGCTATGTTGGCATGTTGCAACAGGCCGGAAAAAACATTTCAGAGCAACTGGGTTACCACGATTACCCGGCATAAGTTAAGAGGAGCAGCCGCAAGGCTGCTTTTTTTGCCGTTAATCAAATCATCGAAACGCTGTTTCAATTTTGTGAGATAAGAGTATGGGAACATCACTGACCTGCAATATTTTTGACTTTCTGGTCACCATTGATCCGTTCGATAAACTGCCTGAAGCCTTGGTACGAGCACTGTCAAAGGTCGTGAAAGTCCGATATCTGGCTCATGGCGAAGAAATTGAATTCAGCGCGCAGTGTGCGCAGCGGTTTCTTTACATCATTCGAACCGGCGCGATTGAGCAGCGCCGTTCAAACGGCGAACTTCGCGCACGTCTTGGTGCCGAGGATCAGTTTGGTTTCACTTTCCTCAAGCCGATGACGAATGCTGAAGATGGCTACCGGGCACAAGCGATCGAAGATTCGCTGTTGTACCTGATCCCGCATCAGGAATTACAGCGGATTTGCTCCGAATACCCTGAGTTTGAAAATTACTTTGCCAGTCAGGCACAAGTGCGTCTGCATTCTGCAGTGAATGACGTGTGCCGCAAGGAAGAGAAAGGTCTGTTCTTTCGTCGGGTCGGGGAAATCGCCAGTGAAAACATTACTATCGTGACAGAAGACACTCCGATACAGGAAGTGGCGCGTCGGATGTGCTGCGGCGAGCGCAGCTCTTGCGCGGTAGTGAAAAAAGGCGATGAGATTGTCGGGCTGGTCACCGACCGTGATATGACAAGCAGTGTCGTGGCGACCGGCATTGATACCCGTCAGCCTATCAGTACCGTGATGACTCAGTCGCCGGTACTGATTCAGAGTGATGATAAAGTCATTCAGGCGGTATCCCTGATGCTGCAATACAACATCCGTTGTCTGCCGGTGGTGAAAGGCAACGAGGTCACCGGTCTGCTGACCACTTCGCACCTGGTACATAACCACCGCACACAGGCTCTGTTTCTGATTGAAAAAATCAAGTATGCCAGCTCAGTCAATGCGTTGGCTTCACTCCGTGATGAACGCCAATCGATTTTTGAAGCACTGGTCGAAAGTGGCGTCAGCGCCGAGATTCAAGGTCGGGTGATGTCGATGATCATGGACGCTTTCACGCGTCGGATCATCCAGCTGACGGAAGAACTGCTTGGCCCGCCACCCTGTGATTATGCCTGGGTCGTCGCGGGTTCTCATGCCCGCAATGAAGTCCACATGCTGTCAGATCAGGACAGTGCTATCGTTCTGTCCGATGCCGTCAAAGAAGAAGATAAACTCTATTTCACGCATCTCGCGATGCGGGTCTGTAACGGGTTGGCCGCGTGTGGCTACCCGTTGTGTGACGGTAAGTATATGGCCGCCTCACCGAAGTGGTGCCAACCATTGTCACGCTGGAAAGAGTATTATCAGAAGTGGGTGCACAGCCCTGAATACAACAAATTGCTCAGTATCAGTGTGTTTCTGGAGGTTCGGGCGATTTACGGTAATGGCGAATTGGTCGAGCAGATGCAGCACTATCTGCATCAACGGATCCAGAGCAGTCATAACTTCATTCCGGCACTGGTAAAAGACGCCATTGAAACGCAGCCGCCGCTGGGGATCTTCAATAATCTGGTGCTGGAAAAAGGGGGAGAAAACAGTAACACCCTCAATATCAAGAAGTATGCGCTTAACCTTATTATTGATCTGGCTCGGATATTCAGCTTGTCAGCCGGTGGGTCAATGACCGGGACTGAAGAGCGGTTCCGATATGCTGCCGAGCAGGGCGCGATGTCGCAGGACAGCTGCGATAATATTATAGGAGCATACCGGTTTATCACTCAGGTCAGATTCAAACACCAGTTGCAGGCTATCAAGGCCGGCAAAGAGCCGAATAATCATATTGCTCCGGACAACTTCAGTAGTTTTGAGCGCAAGCATTTGAAAGATGCGTTCAAAATTATCAATGAGATGCAGGATGTCGCCAAGTTGCGTTACCTGAAAGGATAAGCTGTATGTTACGCAAACTAAAATCATCGTTGGCCAAGAAACCCAATCCGGAACAACATCGGCAATCGATTCATATTGATGCGCACTGGCCGGAAGGGGTGAACCGTTATCTGTCAACGCCGTTACCGGATATCCGCAGTCGGCTGGAAGATGTGTCTTTTGTGGCGCTGGATTTTGAAACAACCGGGGTCGAACCGGGGAATGACCAGATCCTGAGCATTGGCTTTGTGCCGCTGACGCTGAACGAAATTGCGGTTGAACAATCTGCCGAGCTGTTTGTGCGGCACGGACAGTTTGTAAAAGCAGTCAGTGCCGAGGTTAACCACATTACCCCGAAACTGCTGGAAAATGGGGTGAGCCTGGATCAGGGGATGAGCGATTTATTTCGTGCCATTGCGGGCAAAGTTGTTGTCGTTCATGGTGCCTGCATTGAAAAGGGCTTTCTTGAGCACTACTTTCGTACCCGTTATCAGTCAACCACCTTACCGTGCGTTATTCTCGATACGCTGCTGATTGAGAAACTCTGGACCTACCGAGGCAAGACCGGTGGCCATGCGAGTTTCCAGCTATCCGATTTGCGCGAAACCTACAAACTGCCCGCGTACCATGGGCACTCAGCAGCCATTGATGCGTTGGCCTGCGCGGAGTTGTTTCTGGCGCAGTACAGAAAAATCCCTGACCTGGCAACAGCTTCACTCTGTAAGCTGATGGTGCACTAATGGCCTCTTCTCGTGCGAATACGGGCGCCCGTTTTCTTTGCTAAACCGACTAATAGGAGAGGCGATTGGCTTTGGTTGTGCGATATGGCTCTGTTGAGATATTGCATCTGGCCTCATTAAGAGCCCGGATTGCTAACAGCAAACTCAGCCAGCAAAAACAGTTGCACCCGCAGTTGCAATGGATAGAGATAAATGCATTGAAAGAAAAAGAAAAAGAAAAAGAAAAAGAAAAAGAAAAAAAAGGCTGACCCCTGATTACGGTCTGGGTCAGCCCAAAAGGACACCTGAGCAGGTTGGCATGTCGTAAGGCTCAGGTGTGCCGGTGCGCATGAGTATGGTGGCACTTAGTGCCGCTGAATCGCTGCCAGGAAAGCTGTGTGAAAATAAGCAGTGGTTCAGATGTTGCAGTGACACAGTTGTTGCATTGGTTCAAATGGTTCAGTAGTAGCCAGAGCTCAGTAGTCGCAATAGCTCATCAGTACCAAAGGTTCAGCTATAGCCGCAGTTCGTCAAGTGGTTACGTTGACGCATCAAGCTATCAAGCTGTCAGGCTTACTGCAGGTAAGCGTTCAGCATCCAGGTTTCTTTCTCTTGCTGACTGATGTAATCGCTCAGCAGTCCGACGGTACCCTCATCACCCAGTTCACTGGCCGTTGTCAGAATCTGCCGTTGTTTCACCAGCAGGGTCTGGTAAGCCGCCAGCACATGTTTAATCGCCGCAGTCCCTTCAGTGACATCCAGTGTTTCACTGATGTCAGACAATGCCAGGTATTTTGAGTAACCGTGAACCGGTTGCGAGCCCAGGGTCAGAATACGCTCAGCCAGCTCATCCACCTTCACCACCAGATCGGTATACATCTCTTCAAATTTTGCGTGCAGCTCGAAGAAATCGCGCCCCTTGATGTTCCAGTGGTATCCGCGAACGTTCATGTAGAGCACCTGATAGTCCGCCAGCAGCTTGTTCAGTTCGTCAGTTAGTGCCTTCGTTTCAGTTTTGTTCAGGCCAATCAGATTCTTTTCCATATGTCCTCCGGCTTGTTGCAATCGAATGTGACAGTAAATGCTTATTCCGTATCGGATATGAGGTTAGATTACGGTGGATGTGTCTATTTGAGAAATCGATTGAAATTATTGTTCCGATAGGCAAAAGCTATGGATGTATGAGGGAGTGGCGTTAAGCCATCAAAAATTTCGTGCGCAAACAGATGTATGGAAGATCACACTTTTCATCTGAGGCACTGCATGGAAAAGGGGACAATGACACAAATTTATAAACTGGCATTAAAGTTACGGCAGATTGTTCAGATATAGTGACCACTTAGTCACTTATAAGATCAATGAGATAGCACTCGGTTAGGAGGGCTCCTCAAAAAATGATCAATCCACTCAGTTGCATTGGGGCACTCAGAATGAAAAGAATAATCCTGCTGGTAGTCTGCGCTATGTTCGGCATTGCCGTGATAGCGAGTATGGCTTCGACTTACTTTATTTCCAGCCAGAAAATCGACGAAATCATATTAAATAAATCTCAGGTTCAGGCTGAATTTCTGGCTGAAAATGCGGCATACATTCTAGAGCATTCTGATCGCCCGCAAGCCGATTTGCAGGCATTGGTTGATTCTCTGAAGCAGCGCTCTGACATCAGCTATGCCATCGTTATTGATAGTCATGTGAAAGCCGTGGCGCACAGTGACAAACAAAAGCTCAATAAGGTGTATGACGACAGCTATACCATAGACGGCGCGACCAAAGGTGTTCAGCAGTATTCAAAATGGTATGCCGATGTTCAGAAAGTCTGGGTGTTCGACATCATGTCGCCGATTTATGTCAATGGGCAGCTGTACGGGACGTTAGATATCGGTATTCCCATCACGGAAGTCAGCGAGGCGACTAACGGGATCATCACGTATCAGCTGATTTCTATTGTTGCCATTTTCTTACTGTGTGTTGTTGTGCTTTCCGGATTACTGGGTCGACTGCTTAAGCCACTTTCAGTGCTGAAAAATGCCCTGCAGGACATTTCTAAAGGTGATGGTGATTTGACGGTGCGCCTGCCGGTGAAAGGGAATGATGAAGTGGCGCAAATTTCTTCTGCATTCAATACCTTTGTGAATAAAGTCCATGAAATTATCTCGCAGGTGGTGAATACCGGGGTTGAGCTCAACGGATCGGCCTTAGCGCTGCGTCAGCAGTCGCAAAATGCGCTGCAACGAGGTCAGGAACAAAACGAGCAAACCATGCTGGTGGTGACCTCGATGAATGAAATGATCGCGACCGTAAACGAAATCGCTTCCAATGCAGCAGGTGCCGCAGATGCTGCCAGCAATGCGAATAACGAAACTCAGTCTGGTTATCAAACGTTGCAAAAATCGACTACGGCGATCAGCAACCTTGAATCCGAAATGAATAATACCTCGAGTGTAATTTTGACTCTGGCGGATAAAACACAATCGATTGGCTCTATCCTTGAGGTTATCCGAGGTATTTCAGAACAGACCAATCTGCTGGCTCTGAATGCTGCCATTGAAGCGGCAAGGGCCGGTGATGCTGGCCGTGGTTTTGCAGTTGTTGCTGATGAGGTTCGCAATCTCGCCACGAAAACGGCACAGTCTACGGATGAGATCAATGCGATGATTAATCAGTTGCAGGCGGAAGCACAAAATGCGGTGACGTCGATGGAAAGCAGTAAATCGCTGATTAAGGAAGGGGCGAGCGAAACAGAGCTGGCACGTAAGGCGCTGGAAGAAATTTCCCGCCAGGTCATGACTATTCTGGATATTAATACTCAGGTCGCGACGGCAACGGAACAACAATCCACGGTGGCCAATGAGATTAATATGAACATGGATACGGTCAGTCATTTGGTCAAAGACGGGCTCAGCGCCAGCCAGGAGCTGGAAGTGTCCAGCAAGCAGCTCGCAGAGCTGTCTCAGGTGCTTGACCATCATGTCGGCGCGTTTAAAATCTAGCCGAGCATAAACTTCAGGCACAAACGACCAGGTGTGAATAGCTAAGGCATTTATTGCTAAGGTGTTTATCGCTCAGGTGTTTATCGCTAAGGTATTAAGCGCCCGGGGTTTCTCTGGTAACGCCTGCGCTATCGTGACCTGTGCTGGCCTGATGCTTCCGACCCGGAAAATAGCTTTCTGTCTCGCTTACAGGAGGCTATTTTTTTGTCATTAACAGAGAGAACACCACGAATATGAACGACGTATTTATGCTGCGCGCATTGGAAGTGTCACGCAATGCACTTCCGCTGTGTCGCCCCAATCCTCCGGTTGGCTGTGTGCTGGTGAAGCAGGGAGTTATCGTTGCTGAAGGCTATACTCAGGCAATTGGCGGTAACCATGCTGAAGTTGAGGCATGTGCGGCTTACACTGGCTCGCTGGAAGGCGTAACGGCTTACGTCACGCTAGAGCCTTGTGCCTTTGTCGGCAGAACACCGTCATGTGCTCATATGCTGGCAAAGAGCGGGATAAAGCATGTTGTGGTAGCCATCCTCGACCCCGATCCAAGAAACAGTGGGAAGGGCATCGACATTCTCAGAACTGCCGGTATCAGAGTGGATATCGGGTTATGCGGTGAAGCTGTCTCAGAATTCCTGACGCCTTATCTCGGCCACGCATAAGTGCGGCACTGTGTTTTGCCATGCCATGAAGTGTCTCGTATCCTCAAATAAGATGTGTTGCTTATGAGTCTGACTGGCTTATCAGTAGAACTGCCGATGATTCTTTTAATGCAAAGAAGTGGGAAGGGGAAAAGTATTGATGGGTAATTCTGAGCATGGCTATCAGGAGCAGTTACTGTTTATGATCAAACGCGATTCACTCCGGGTCAAAGCGCTCGATTGTGTTTGGCAACTGGGTCTGCCGCAATGTTATCTGGCTGCCGGTTTTGTTCGAAATTTGGTGTGGGATCATCTTCATCAGAAAGAGTATCCAACCGCTCTGAACGATCTGGATGTTGTTTATTTCGACCCAACCGAAGAGTGTGACGTTGCCTATTTAGACTTTGAAAGCAGGTTGCGGAAAATGATGCCTGCAGTCAACTGGCAAGTACGTAATCAGGCGAAAATGCACAGTCGCAACGGTGATATACCTTATACCAGTACGCTTGACGCTTTATCGTATTGGCCGGAAAAAGAAACAGCGGTGGGTATCAGAAAAATCAATCAGCATGACTATGAGTTGATTACCGCATTTGGGTGGGATTCTTTGTTCAATTTGCAACTGACGGCTAATCCCAAACGTTCTCACGCACTCTTTGCACAACGGGTCAGGGACAAACGGTGGCTAACACTGTGGCCGAAATTGCAAATTGTTGAGTCGATGCCTTGAGCGTCAAAAGCCATAACATGTATTCACCGAACAATGTCTATTGCTTCTGTTAGAGTGCAACTGTCGCCGATAACCTGGCTGACTATTCTGGCGCCAGAATTTCAAAGCACCGGTATTATCCATGAGCACTCCAGTCTGCTAATGTTCTGCCCGTGTTCTGGAAATAAAAAGATAACCAGATAAAAAGATAAATGGCGCGAATGCTTTTTCACCAAGATCCAACGCTTTATATTTTCGTAATACAAAAAATTGCTCAATATTATAAATTGATGGTTCTTTAGAATAGATTGATTGTTCTTCAGAATAGATTGAATACTCAACCGTAAAGGCTGATTGCGCGGTTGGATATTCCCGAATAAGCGCAAATCAGATTAATTCACCCTCCATATAAATAAAGTCGGGGATGTGGTTTTTTGCGCGCCAATATTTACCCAGCGGCTTTTGCTACAGCTACAGCGATGTTGATACCAGATATATAAGTGGTTTAGTGACGTTGTCACTTATTGGGTGGCGGAACGTAATGCGTTTACCTGAGTTAGCCGATTTCTTGATAAGACGGTGCCGAATACGCGCTGACTGGTGCTGGCTGGGTACGGTTTGAATTTAACATCGTTGAGTCTGTTTATTCTCAAGGTCTTGATACCAAAAACAGTGAAGCGAATGCGATTAAATTCAATGTCACGAACCCATGCCGCTACGTCGAACGGCAAGTTGATAGTCGCTTATGGTAAGCTGGCGAGCGGGAAAAACAGAGTGATACAGCATGCAAATTCCAAAGTCGGTCAACGTTGATGTGGTGACAGCGCTGGGCGCTGAGGCAATCAGACAAACAGCTATCATTCAGTCTTTGTGGGGAGGGTACGGGGAATTGTTTCGAGCCACCCTACAAGGCGGGGCATGGCCATCCGTGATTGTGAAGCATATTCGATTGCCTCAGCCGGAATCTCATCCCCGAGGCTGGAACACACCGGTATCGCATCAGAGAAAGCTGGATTCTTATCAGGCTGAGGTGAACTGGTATCGCCACTATGCCAGTCAGTGCTCTCCCGAAAGTCCGGTTCCGCAGTGCCTGTACGTTTCACAACAGGGGGATGAAATTTTGCTGGTCTTGGAAGACTTACATACCCTTGGTTATTCCAGAGTGCTGAAACAGGCAGATAGACCGGCGATTTTTGCTTGCCTGCGTTGGCTGGCCGAGTTTCATGCTCGGTTTATGGGGCAGGAGCCAGCCGGGTTGTGGCAGACTGGGACCTACTGGCATCTCTCGACGCGTCCGGATGAATGGGAGGCGTTGGACGATCCAACATTAAAAGCGGCGGCTGAGTGTATTGACCGTGCTCTGGCAGATTGCCCGTATCAGACATTGGTACATGGCGATGCCAAACTGGCAAATTTCTGCTTTACACCCGATCACAGCAAAGTTGCCGCGGTTGATTTCCAATATGTCGGTAAAGGTTGCGGGATGAAGGATGTGTGCTTGTTTCTGAGTAGCGTTCTGACCTTTGAGGAAAACGACATCCAGATAGCGGAATATCTGGAACATTATTTCTCCTGTCTGAAAGCAGCTGTCGAACGCCATCAACCAGCGTTAGACAGCGAGGCGATAGAGGCGGCCTGGCGGCCGCTGTACAGCGTCGCCTGGGCTGACTTTCAGCGCTTTGTGAAAGGCTGGAGCCCCGGCCATTGGAAGATAAATCCTTATACTGAAAACCTGACCCGTCTGGGGTTGGAACAGGTAGGGATAAAGGAAAGCCTGAATGCAGGGAGCGAGAGAAGGTCCTGATGATCTGCCGGGTGTTTTTGTGGTGAGATGAAAAAAAGAAACCCACTGCATGGCAGTGGGTTTTTTACCGAGTCAGCTTAGCGCGCTCGATGGGTGAGACTCAGCCTCAACATCGCGATACTGGCAAAAGGGCTTTCAGGCAGTTTCTTCCAGCACGTCGCCGATGAAGCCACCGGTCTGATGTGCCCACAGCTGAGCGTACAGGCCATTTTTCTCCAGCAGTGCCTTGTGGCTGCCTTCTTCGACAATCTTGCCTTTATCCAGCACGATCAGACGATCCATCTCTGCAATGGTCGACAGGCGGTGAGCAATTGCAATCACTGTTTTGCCTTCCATTAGCTTGTACAAACTTTCCTGAATCGCCGCTTCGACTTCCGAATCCAGGGCCGACGTTGCTTCATCCATCACCAGAATCGGTGCGTCTTTCAGCAGCACCCGCGAGATGGCAATGCGTTGGCGCTGACCGCCGGAGAGTTTCACCCCGCGCTCACCTACCTGAGCGTCATACCCCACGTTGCCGTGTGGATCTGACAATCTCTCAATAAACTCATGAGCATGCGCCTGACGTGTGGCACGTAGCAGATCGTCTTCGGTGGCATCCGGGCGACCATAGAGAATGTTTTCACGGATCGAGCGGTGCAGCAATGAAGTATCCTGCGTTACCATACCAATCTGGCTGCGCAGTGAGTCCTGCTTGACGTCGGAAATGTTCTGACCATCAATTTTAATGGCACCGGACTCGACGTCGTGGAAACGCATTAGCAAGTTGACCAGGGTGGATTTACCGGCCCCGGAGCGACCCACCAGGCCCACTTTTTCACCCGGTTTGATGGATAGGTTGAGTTTCTCCAGAACGCCTTCTTCTTCACCGTAGTGGAAGCTGACATTGTCAAACTCAATGCTGCCATGATTGACGTTCAGTTTCGGAGCATTGGGCTTGTCTTCAATTGCGATAGGTTTAGACAGTGTCTTCATGCCATCAATAACGGTACCGATGTTTTCAAACAGCGCCCCGATTTCCCACATGATCCACTTCGACATCCCCTGAATACGCAGAGCGATACTGATGGCGACAGCAATCACGCCGACGGTCACAGCCGCGTTCATCCACAGGCCAATCGACACTGCCGCCACGGTAAACAGCAACAGGTAGTTAATGGCATCAACACTCAGGACAAAACAGGTCGCCAGGCGCATCTGGCCGTAAACTGTTTTCAGGAAGCCACGCATACCCTGCTCGGCATATTCCATTTCACGATTTGTGTGAGAAAACAGTTTGACCGTTGCGATATTGGTGTAGCTGTCAACGATACGGCCTGTCATTAACGATCGGGCATCAGCTTGTTCTGTGGCGACTTTTTTCATTCGCGGCACGAAATAGAACTGAATACCGATATAAGCTAACAGCCAGGCAAAGATAGGCAGCATCAGGTAAAAATCGGAGTTACCCATCATGATGATCATCGAGGTGAAATACACACTGATATACACCAGTACATCGACGAGTTTCATCACGGTTTCACGCACTGCCAGTGCTGTTTGCATCACTTTGGTGGCAATACGGCCAGCAAAGTCGTCCTGATAGAAAGACACGCTCTGACGCAGCAGATAGCGGTGTGCCATCCAGCGGATCGACATCGGATAATTACCGAGTAGTGACTGGTGCATGATCATTGAGTGGCAGAATGCCAGCACCGGAATTACCACGATCACCAGAAAGCCCATCATCATGATGGTTGAGCCTTCTTCTGCCCACAGTGTGTCCGGGTTGTGGTTGGCCAGCATATCAACCAACCGGCCCATGAAGCCCAGCAGGGTAACTTCGACAATCGCAACCAGCGCACTGAGTATCGACATGGCCAGCAGGGGAAGCTCAAACCCACGCGTGTAATGACGGCAGAACGCAAACAGGCTGCCGGGTGGCTGTTGCGGTTCCTGCCGGGGAAAAGCCGCCGTTAAGTTTTCAAAAAACTTGAACATATTTTCATCTATCCATTGTTTGGAAAAGCATTCAGACAGGCTCGGTTTTCAGCCTGAAGAGGGTATTCTATCTGACAATTACCAAAGATAAAAAAGTCTTTATTTTTAAATAATTAATAAAGATAAAAACCGGAGTTTGTCCACTTTTATAATAGGGTTTAGTGGCAAAATATTGGCTCTAAATACGAAATATTGCCATTATGCAGTGTTATTAATATAAGTATTAATTAAATATGAAAGAGTTGATTTCAGGCATTTATTTTACCGCAAAATAACCACATAATACTAATGATAATAATTCCCATATTTATTACGTGTAGTATTTCGAGGTATTTAAACGGATGTCGCCGACAATTCTTCCGATGCAAAGCAAACTTGCCCGCCTGATCAAGCAAACCTGCCAGGCACCTCTTTTTCCCCTTTCACTGGCTGTGTTGTGTACACCGGTTGTCGCGCAGGCCAGTGAGCAGGCTCAGGCACCTGATGAAACCATCGTGGTAACAGCCTCGGCGTTGAAAGTGGCCACGCCGATGGCAGAATCGCCGACTTCAGTCTCTGTGGTCAATCGGGACGATCTGGACATTCATCAGGTTCAGAAGCTGGATGAAGCATTTCGCTATAACGCGGGTGTGCTGTCGGCGCCATACGGTGCAGATAACGATACAGACTGGTTGAAGGTTCGTGGTTTTGATGCGGCAACGTATCTCGATGGCAGCCGTCTGTTCAAAGACGGTTACTACGGCTGGATGATTGAACCTTATGGTCTCGACAGGGTTGAGCTGCTCAAAGGCCCGGCCTCTATCCTTTACGGTGAGGCGCCTCCGGGTGGAGTGATCAATGCGGTCACCAAAAAGCCAACGTACGAGCCGCGCGGGGAAATTAATGTTCAGGCTGGCAACAAAGACCACAAACAGGTTGGCATTGATGTTTCCGATTCGGTGAATGGCCGCGATGATATGCGTTTTCGTATCGTGGGTATGTTCAAAGACGGTGACGGTGAGCTGAACGGCACGGAGAACACCCGTTACTACTTTGCGCCAAGCCTGGTGATTGATCTTTCTGCCGATACCACGCTGACCCTGCTGGCCAGCGTGCTGTATGACGACGGAGTGCCGACCAACGGTTTCTTCCCGGCGTACGGTACCTTGATTGACACGCCGTTTGGGAAAATCGATCCAAGCACTAATCTGGGTGAGCCGGATTATGATCGCTACCGTCGTACTCAGGTCTCTCTGGGCTACCAGCTTGATCACCAGATTAACGATACCTGGGAGTTCGCTCAGAACGCCAAATACGGTTACAACAAGTTGTTGCTGCGCAGTACTTATGCTTTCCCGAGCGATTCATCGACTACGCTGCAACGCGGTCTGGTTTTCCGCGATGGTGATACCGAAAGTTTCACCGTGGACAACAAAGCGGTAGGGCGCTGGTATAGCGATTATACCGAGCAGACTCTGTTGCTTGGCCTGGATCTGCAATCGCACCGCAACAGTGGCAAAGAGCTGGACAGCTACAGTTTCGGCACCATTGATGCGTTTGACCCGCAATACGGCAACTTTACCCCGATTGACCCGAATACGGCGATTGATCGCCGCATCAGTAAGCAGCAGGCGGGTTTGTATGCCCAGTATCAGATGCGTCTGTATGACCAGTGGGTAGGTATTGTTGGCGGCCGTTTTGACTACGTCGAGACACAGAACAAAAACGGCACGGCCGATACCCGCGAAGCGCGTTACGACAGCGAGTTTTCGCCGAATGCCGGTCTGATGTACCTGGCTGAGAATGGTATGTCGCCTTATGTTAGCTACTCAGAATCGTTTGAAGTGCTGACCACTATCGACACAGCCACGAACGAACTCTATAAACCGCTGAAAGGCAAGCAAACCGAAGTCGGTGTGAAATATACGCCAGATGCGTTTGACGGTTACATCAACCTGGCCTGGTTTAATCTGGAAGAGGAAAATGCGCTGGTGACAAACCCGAACACCTGGGTGAAAACCCAGACCGGGGAAGTGAAGTCTAAAGGCGTGGAGCTGGAAGGGGTCGGGTACATTACCGATGACCTGAAACTGACCGCCAGTTACACCTATACCGATGCACGTACTGATGAAACCTACGGTAAAGGCAAACAGCGTGCTGGGATGATTCCTCGTCATATGGCTTCGGCATGGTTTGACTATGATTTTACCTCCGCGGGTCTGGAAGGCTTCCGCCTGGGCAGTGGCATGCGCTATGTCGGCACGACGGTGGACAATCCGGCGAGCAGTCATCGTCAGGTCGCAGCGTACACCCTGTGGGATGCGGTGGCGCAGTATGACATCAACCGTGCATGGCAGGCACAGCTGAACATCAACAACATCACCGATAAAGAGTATGTATCGAGCTGCGATTACTACTGCTACTACGGTGAATCACGCCGCATAGTGGCCAGCCTGAATTACCGCTGGTAATGCACTTCAGCGCGCCGATCATATCTGGCGTTAATGACTAAGCCGAGTCGGGTGTTTTGCCCGGCTCGGCTTGCCTATTTCAGTAACAGCCTTTTTGGGGAAGACTGAACCATGTTTGAACTGAATAATATACGTATGCATCGCGATGGCCGGGATATCCTGGCTATCGAGACACTGAACATCAAAAGTGATGCCTTGACGGTGGTACTTGGCCACAATGGCTCCGGAAAATCGACGTTGGTGAATCTGCTGTCGGGGCAGGTAGCTCCGGATGCCGGTACCGTCAGCCTGAACGGGCACCTTCTCACTGATTTGTCAGCTAAAGGACTGGCCCGCGAAATCGCATTCTTGCCGCAGAAACTGCCGGAAGTAGCCGGACTGACCGTCCGGGAGCTGGTTCGGCTAGGGCGTTTCCCGTGGCGGGGTACCTTTGGTCGCTGGCAGAAACAGGACAATGACATTATCAACGAGGCGATGGCACAGACCGGGACATTGCCTTTTGCTGATAGTCTCGCGGATCAGCTGTCCGGCGGGGAGCGCCAGCGGGCATGGGTCGCGATGTTGCTCGCTCAGCAGTCGCCGGTATTAATTCTGGATGAGCCGACCTCGGCGCTGGACATCAGTCATCAATACCAGCTGATGGCATTACTGGCCGACCTCAATGCCCGTACTGGCTGTGGAATTATCGTGATCCTGCACGATTTGAATCTGGCACTGCGTTATGCCACTGACATCGTGGCGCTGAAGCAGGGCCGAGTGGTGTTTAACGGCCCGAGCCGCGAGATGCTGAGTGAAGCGCAGCTGTCTGAACTGTACGGCACTGACATCAAACTGATTGATCATCCTGTTCCGGCGGCATCGTCACAATCCAATAAGGTAGCCGTGGTATGTTAATGCTTACTTCTCTATTTTCCCTCACAGGCTCGGATTCAGCCTCAAAATCAGCCGGTGGACCGCGTTCTTCATGGTTATCTGTGTCGCGGTTTTTCCCGTCACGGATTCGGCTGAACCGGTACATCAGGGCTGCGGTGATCGGTACGGGCTGTCTGATGAGCCTGCCGGGCGTCGCTGCTATCACTGTGACAGACAGCCGGGGACAGCATGAGCTGCAAACTCCGCCCAAACGCATTGTTGCACTGAACTGGGATCTGGCAGAGCAACTGCTGGAGCTGGATGTTGTGCCGGTTGGCGTGCCAAATATCAAAGATTACGGCGAGTGGGTGGTCAAGCCTGCGATGCCTGACGGGGTGGACGATCTTGGCACCCGCGCTGAGCCGAATATGGAAAAGCTGGCCGCGCTGAAGCCGGACTTGATCCTGGCGGCGACCCCGCAAAAAGACCTGATCCCGCGTCTGGAAAGCATCGCGCCAGTGCTGTATTACAGCACTTACAGTAAAGAGACCAACAGCGCCGAAATGGCGATTCAGAACTACCGCTACATCGCAGAAGCGGTGGGTAAATCCACGCTGGCGGAGCAAAAATTGGCCGCGATGGATGCCCGTTTTGCAGAGCTGAAAACCCAGTTGACCACGGCATTTGGTGAACCGTTGCCAAAAGTGGCGGCGATGCGCTTTGCCAACAAGACCTCGGTGTACATCTACGGTGAGAACTCCACCACCGAATACGCGTTGCAGAAGCTGGGCTTGCAAACGGCCTTGCCGCAGCCTGCGACGGAATGGGGCATTGTGCAAAAGCGGATTACCGATTTACAGCATGTCGGCAATGGTTATGTACTGTATTTTGAGCCGTTTAATGATGCCGAGGCATTGAAGAAATCCGTACTGTGGAAAGCGATGCCGTTTGTACGTCTGAATCATGTTAACAGTGTGCCATCGGTCTGGAATTATGGCGGCGCGATGTCGATTCGCTATATCGGCGAGGGAATGGCACAAAGCCTGCTGGAGATCGCACCGAAATAATGTCTCGTTCAATGACTTATGTGCCATTTCTGACGCTGGGCCTGGGCCTGGGCCTGGGCCTGCTGGCTGCAGGCAGTCTGCAAATTGGCAATGATGTAACACTGGCTCGACAGATTGATTTGCTGTTTGGTACACCGGCGGAAGAATTTGCCGATTTTGCTTTTGTTTACGCTCAGTTGCCGCGAATGGTGATGGCAGTGATGGTGGGCGCGATGTTGGGGCTGGTGGGCAGCCTGATGCAGCAGCTGACCCAGAATTCACTGACCTCGCCGCTGACGCTGGGAACCTCCTCCGGTGCCTGGCTGGCGCTGATTATTCTGAATGTCTGGTTTCCTGATAATGCCGCCGATTTGCAGGCACTGGTGGCGATGGTCGGGGCGATGTCGGCGCTGTTGTTGGTCATTACCATTGCCGGGCCGCGTAATATGACCGGTTTACCACTGGTACTGGCCGGAATGGTGGTGAATATCCTGTTGGGTGCCTTGGCGACAGCCATCATTCTGCTTAACGAGCAATATGCGCAGAATGTGTTTATCTGGGGAGCCGGTGATTTAACCCAGAATGGCTGGGAGTGGGTGCAATGGCTATGGCCGCGGCTGACAGTGTCGGTGCTGATCCTGCTGTTCGCACCGCGGGTACTGACGTTGATGCGGTTAGGTCATCAGGGAGCAGCAGCCCGCGGCTTGAACGTGATCCCGATGTTTATCCTGCTGATCGGGCTGGGATTGTGGCTGGTGGCGGCTTCAATCACTGCGGTAGGCGTGATCAGTTTTATCGGGTTGTTGACCCCTAACATAGCTCGCGCAGTAGGGGCTCGTACTCCGCGTACTGAGCTGTTGGTGAGTATGTTTCTCGGTAGCCTGCTGCTCCTGCTCACTGACAGCGCTGCCCTCTGGCTGAGCCAATGGACAACGGATGCTCTGCCAAGTGGCACAACGGCTGCTGCTATCGGCGCGCCGGCGCTGATTTGGTTTGCCCGGCGCAAACTCAAAGCGCAGGATCAATTGTCGATCAAACTCCCGCCAAGCAGTGATCGGCTGGCAACCGCAACGCTTCCTGTGCTGGGTCTGATGATTATCGGGCTGGCGGCGCTGAGCCTGACATACCATCCCGCCGAGTCGGGTGCTTCTTTTGCGTTACCGGGGGACTATCAGTGGGCACTGCGCTGGCCGCGGTTGCTGACTGCATTGTGTGCTGGTGTCGGGTTGGCCCTGGCCGGGACCATTTTGCAGCGGCTGATTTATAACCCGCTTGCCAGCCCGGATATTCTCGGGATCTCTGCAGGGGCGACGTTTGCCCTAGTGGCCAGCAGTATTTTTCTCGGCAACAGTATCTTTGCCGCCGGATCGCTGACTGCATTTATTGGCAGTATGGCGGTACTGGCTGTGATTTTGCTGCTGGGACGACGCCATCAGTTTGCCCCGTCCAGTATGATTCTGATTGGAATTGCCGTCAGTGCGCTGATTGAAGCGCTGGTTCAGTTTGCCCTGGCTCGGGGAACGGAAGACAGCTACAGCATCATCAGCTGGCTGGCAGGGTCAACCTACCGGGTAACGCCGGAGAAAGCCCTGCTGTTGATGGCCGTGGTGGCGGCTCTGACAGCCTTCACGCTGGCGACATCCCGCTGGTTAACGCTGATTTCCGCTGGGCGGAAGTTTGCGTCTGCACGAGGGCTGAATGTGCAACTGACCAGTGTGATTCTGCTTGGCGTGGTGGCGCTGCTGTGCGGATCGGTGACGGCGACAATGGGGCCGGTGGCCTTCATCGGATTGCTGGCGCCACACATGGCAGTGATGCTGGGGGCAAAAGTGGTGAAGTCACAACTGACGGTGGCGGCGCTGGTGGGAGGCTGCTTGATGGTATTTGCTGACTGGTTGGGGCAAGTGATGCTGTACCCTATGCAGATCGCCGCAGGTACGCTGGTGTCTGTGATAGGTGGCAGTTACTTCCTGTTGCTGCTGATCCGGGGGCGTAGCCACACCTGATTGGGCTTCTGAAAGTTTTACCTGAACGCTTTACCTGAAAGTTTGACCTTGAAACCTGCACCTGAACTTGTATCTGAAACCTCGACGTCAAGTGTTTACGTCGCGACGTTACAGACAATGGCTCCGTAAGACGGAGCCATTTTTTTATCCGGTGACACAGGTTGCAGAGCAGTACTATGTCAGTACTACGATGTCAGCACTGCGATTTCAGCACTACTATGTCAGTACAACCCGACAGCACAGCTCGGCAACACAATCCGAAATTCTGCAGAGGAAACGGGGCTTAGTCGCTTAAACCGGCGTCGGATGCCACCCCTTTCAGCCAGTGGCAGAAGGCATCAATCGCCGGGTTGGTACGGTGCTGAAACAGATAGTATCCGGCTTGTGCAGGCACCGGCTCAAACGGAGAAACCAATGAGCTGCGTGTTCCGGATGTCGCTTGCTCTGGTGTTTTCACCTGAGTTTGGACTTGGAATGGACTGATCAACGCCCGTCGAGCCATGGCAATCCCCAGCCCGGCCTCTGCGGCAGCCATTGCCATATCGGTTCGGTTGAAATAGTGCCCCTGGGTGTTTTCGTAGGCCCAGCCCTGACTGTCAAACCAGAAACGCCATTCATCGTCTTTATCGGCTCCCTGCCACGGCATCGCATCGTGCAGCAGGGTGACATTCTGCCAGCTTTTAGGCAGATGCCAGTCAGCGCCGGAAAAATAATCCGGGCTCATCACCGGTACCAGATACTCTTCCATCAACAGTTTGGCCTTTGCCGGTGCATTGGCAGACTGGCAGTAATCAATGATCAGATCGACACCGGAATCTCGGTGATCAACCAGTGCGCCATCGGCAAAGGTCAGTACCTTGATGTCAGGATGCAGGCGATAAAAATCCTGTAATCGCGGCACCAGCCATTTAAATGCAAACGACGGTGTGAGCTTGAGCCGTACTTCATTGTTCTGCGAGGGCCCTTGTAACTGCTCCAGCACTTTTTCGATGGCTTCAATGCTGTTATTGACCACCATATACAGCTGTTTCCCCTCCGGCGTCAGGGTCAGGCCGCGCGAATGGCGTTCAAACAGAGTTAAATCTAACCGCTGTTCTAACAGCTTGATCTGCTGGCTTAATGCCCCGGTTGTCAAATGCAGCTGTTTCGCAGCCTGAGTCAGGCTTCCGTGACGGGCTACGGCCTCGAAGGTTGCCAGTCCGGCGAATGTGGCGCTTTTCATGTGTCAGACGAATTCCTGATAGATTTTATGGGTTTGTTTGACTGACTCGGTAAGACAAACAGAATCCGGATTTTAAAGGTTTTAGAAAAACTAAATACTGCTGTTAAATAATATCGATTGTTAGGGAAATGTAAATCCCGCATTCTTCACTCGTTTTCATTTATACCAATAAGAATCAGCCATAAGTGAGGAAAGGGATGGAAGTTATCGTATTAGGTAGTGGCGTTGTCGGTCTGACATCAGCCTGGTTTTTACGTCAGGCAGGTCACGATGTGACTGTGATCGACCGTCAGCCACGCAGCGCAGAAGAAACCAGTTTTGCTAATGCCGGCCAGATTTCTTACGGCTACTCATCGCCGTGGGCTGCTCCGGGTATTCCGACCAAAGCGATCAAATGGCTGATGCAAAAACACGCGCCGTTTAAAGTACAACCTTCAGCGTCACCTGAGCTGTACCGTTGGGCGGCACAAATGTTGGTGAACTGTAGCTACCGTCACTATCAGGTGAACAAATCACGTATGCTGCGCATCGCGAACTACAGCCGTGACTGCCTGATTGACCTGCGCAAATCACACGATCTGAATTACGAAGGCCGTCAGCAAGGTACGCTGCAGGTGTTCCGTACCGAAGCTCAGCTGGAAGCTGTGAAGAAAGACATCGAAGTACTGGCTGAAAGCGGCACGCGTTTCGAAGAAATGGACGTGGCGGGCTGTATCGCTGTGGAACCAGGTCTGGAAGGCGTGAAGCACAAGCTGGTGGGTGGTCTTCGCTTGCCTGACGATGAAACGGGTGACTGCTACCTGTTCTGTCAGCAACTGACTGACATGGCTGAAAAAGCCGGTGTGAAATTCCTGTTCAACACACAAGTTGAGCGTCTGGTGGAAGAAAACGGTCAGATCCGTGGCGTTCACACCGACAAAGGTCTGCTGAAAGCTGACAACTATGTTGTTGCAATGGGCAGCTTCTCACCGCAGCTTCTGTCACCAATGGGTATCAAACTGCCGGTTTACCCTGTTAAAGGTTACTCACTGACAATGCCTGTTACCAATGAAAGCGAAGCACCGGTTTCAACGGTAATGGATGAAACTTACAAAGTGGCCATGACACGTTTCGATGACCGTATTCGTGTTGCCGGTACTGCAGAGCTGGCTGGTTTTAACTACAACTTGCCACAGAAGCGTAAAGAAACCATCGCGATGGTTATCAGCGACCTGTTCCCGAACGGTGGCGATATCAGCAAAGCGGAATACTGGACTGGCCTGCGCCCAATGACGCCGGACGGTACCCCAATTATCGGTAAAACGCACATCAAGAACCTGTACACCAACACAGGTCACGGTACTCTGGGCTGGACGATGGCGTGTGGTTCTGCTCGTCTGCTGGCTGACATCGTGAGCGGTAAGCAAACGGATATCGACTCAACAGGTCTGGATGTATCTCGTTACGCTAACTAAGCTGACGGGGTATTAAGAAGCTAACGAGGTTAATGTTGCAGTGATGCGTCAGTGGTATTCGCTGATGCATCATATGAAAGTAGCTTTTGAGTAGCTTTTGATCGTAGCTTCTATCTCGTCCGTGATAACGACCATACAAAAAAACGCTGGTTACCTTAACCAGCGTTTTTTTATTTTTTGGCAGGCAAGAATCAGCAATTGCCTTTCTTGGCTTGGCCCGGAGGGCAGAAGCCGCCACCGTGGCTGTGTGGACCGCCGTAATCACGATCATTGGTGGTTGCGCGAATATTAACGCCGTCAACTTCACCTTCAACATGTGTCAGTTGGCAGCCTGTGGTTGTCAGCACCATCAGCATTGCTGCAAACATCGCCATTTTTTTCATTGTCATTACCTGTAATGGATAAGAGCCATTGGTTTCAGTATGTTGTCAGCACATATTGTAAACGGTGATCTTCGCCAGAAATGTCAGGGAAATGTCAGGGTGAATCGGCACCAGTAAGAGGCAGATTGCCCATACGTTTTGACGTCAATGTAGTAAAATTATTAACACACCCGTCAATATCGAAATGTCAGGAGGCCGAAATGATTCGGGTCTTTTACATTAGCGATGACTTAGACGACCTTGAGTTAGTGGAATATGAATTAGAACTGAGCGGGATAGGCTCTTCACAAATCCACGTACTTACCGACAATGATGCCGAGGTTGCCAGCCATCATCACCTGCATCCGGTGAAATCTTTTTTGCGCAATGATGTGATTCATTCAACGGAAATTGGAGCTGTTATTGGGGTAGCCGCTTCCGGGCTGATTTTATTTTTTGCGTATATGTCAGGCGTGACCGACACCGTAGGTTGGTTGCCGTTTATTATGTTGGCAATTGTTGTACTGGGATTTATTACCTGGGAAGGCGGGCTGTTTGGTTTTCAGGAGCTGCATTATCAGTTCAGGAAATTCAAGCAGGTGCTGAAATCCGGTCGCCATGTTCTGATGGTGGACGTTGAGCCCGAGCAGGAGTTGACGCTGGCGAACGTAACGCTGGCGCATAATAAGCTGCAGCCTGCCGGTACCGGTAAATCGCCACCGCGATGGTTGGTCTCACTGCATAACCGCTGGGACAGGTTTCTGCATGTGATGCCGTAAAGTAGATAAGTAGATGTGACTGGTGAGCCAGACGTAATTCGTAGTTAGAATTAATTGTTAGATAGAATTAATTGTTAGATAGAATTAATTGTTAGATAGAAGTAATTGTTAGGAGCCGTTGATTGTTAGAATCAACCAGATTACGTACAACGAGCTTACAAATAGAAACTCCCCCTGCTATTTGCTGGGGGAGTTTTTTGTGGGTTCCGCGAGGTCATTCCGGATTTCTGACGTTTCTTCTAATATCGACTTCATCTCGAATATCGATGACGGCGATGATATCGACAATGCCTCTGATATTAAGTGTCAGAGTGAATTCAGCTAAGAGTGTTCAGCCTGATAATGTTGTAAAGAAAAACTCGCGGAGCTGGAAAATGTAGTCAGCTTCAGTCGCCATGAGGCCGATTAATACCAACAATACCAGCGGCGGCAGAAAGATCGTATAAACCAGTGCCAGCCTTTCCCAGCGCATGTGCATGAATACTGCAGCGATCAGCCCGGCTTTCAGTGCCATAAACAGCAGGATCAGGCTCCAGCGCAACAACCCTTCCAGATGAAAATAATCCACCAGGTAGGACATGGTGCTGAGAAAAAACAGCATCAGCCAGACCTTCAGGTAGATGCCAATCGGGTGTCGCTGCCCCTGAGCGGTGTGGCCGGAACCTGTTTCGGTTGGCGAAGTGGTATTGTACATACATCCTCCTTGCTGCCGGACTGGTTTAACATTCGATGAAAGCGGGTATCACCACAGATAGAACAACGCGAAGATGAATACCCAGACCAAATCTACAAAGTGCCAGTACAGACCAGCAATTTCGACGATTTCGTAATTGCCCCGCCGCTCATAGTCACCCCGTAACACTTTTAAGGCGACGGTTAGCAGATAAATGACCCCGACACTGACATGTAACCCATGAAAGCCAGTGATCATAAAGAAACTGGCACCAAACTGGGCTGCACCGCTTTCATTCCCCCAGGGACGGAAACCTTCTGCAATCAGTTTGCTCCATTCAAAGGCCTGCATGCCGACAAAACTCATGCCGAGCAGAGCAGTGATCACCATCAGCAGGGCAGTCATTTCCCGCCGTTTCTGATACCCGAAATTCACCGCCATCGCCATGGTGCCGCTGCTGGTGATCAGGATAAAGGTCATGATGGCGATCAGGATCAGCGGTATCGACTGTCCTCCAATGGTCAGGGCGAATACTTCACTGGGCAACGGCCAGGGATCTGTGGTGGTCATCCGTACTGACATATACCCGACCAGAAAACAGCTGAAGACGAAAATATCGCTGAGCAGGAAAATCCACATCATGGCTTTCATGGGCGAGATGTGAAATACCGCCTTATCACCGGCATAATCTTCAATAATGGATGCCCACTGACCGTCGTCGGGCAATGTGTCTGTGGTAACCGTACGGGAGGCAGGTTCATTCATAATGGGAATCCTCAGGTAAAGCGCAGCAGTCCGAGCAGAAACAGCCAGACGAACAGCAGAAAATGCCAGTAGCGGGTACACAGTCGAAGCGCCGGGTTCAGTTTGTTACGCTGACCGCGAAAGGCTTGCCAGACCACCCAGCCAAGGGCGAGCAGGCCGCCCAGCACATGCAGTCCGTGCATACCGGTTAACAGATAAAAAAAACTGCTGGCCGGATTGCTGCTGACTCCCAGTCCGCTGTCTATCAGAGACTGCCAGGCCCATAACTGTGAGGCGATAAATGCCAGTGTAAACAGGACGGTCATCCTCAGCAGGGTAATGCTCGCACGAAGAGAAGGCAGTAGGGTTGATTGGCGGTAGCACAAATGCATGGTGATACAGCTCATCACCAGCATGGCAGTGCTGATGCCAAGCTGCCACGGTTCATTGAGCGTCTGCCAGTCAGGCAGGGTCATGCGTATCCGGTAAGCGGCGGTAAACAGCAGAAACATCACGGTTATGACCATCATGAGTACCCACAGTCCGGTGGATGCGGGAGGTGTGATGCCGCGTGGGATGTACCGCGCATCCGGGTCTGTGGTCAGCGTCGCCAGTCGCATTGTTACTTCGGGCTTAGACTGCGGTGAAGATGCCGGTTTGGAATCGGGATTGGCCATCATCGCTCCTTATTTGCTTTGACGGGGGTATCCGGGCCACCCCCTTTTGAAGCTGCAGTGGGGGATTCTGGCTCAGGACTTTCCGTAACGGGGTGTTGCGGTTCTGTCTGCGGAATGAAGTCTCGGTCATGACCCGGCACGCTGAAATCGTACGCCCAGCGATACACCACTGGCAGAGAATCGCCCCAGTTGCCGTGGCCGGGTGGGGTTTGTGGTGTGAACCATTCCAGTGAGGTGGCTTTCCACGGGTTACTGTCAGCGACTTTGCCGTATTTTCGGCTCCAGAACATGTTAAACAGAAAAATCAGCTGGCCCGCGCCGACAACCAGCGCCGCAATGGTGATGAATGCATTCAGACTTTGGGCAGACTCCGGAATAAAGGTGTAATTCTCATAGGCGTAATACCGGCGGGGCATGCCCATGATGCCGAGGTAGTGCATCGGAAAGTAAATGGCGTAAGTGCCAATAAAGGTGATCCAGAAGTGGATATGTCCCAGTGCCGGATTGAGCATGCGACCGGTGACTTTGGGATACCAGTGATAGATACCGCCGTAAATCACCAGAATCGGGGAAACCCCCATGACCATATGGAAATGTGCCACCACAAAGTAGGTATCAGACAGCGGAATATCGACCACCACATTACCCAGGAACAGTCCGGTCAGCCCCCCGATAATAAAGGTGCTCATAAAAGCAATGGCAAACAGCATCGGCAGGCTGAGATGAATATCACCGTTCCACAGTGTCAGCAGCCAGTTATAGACTTTGATTGCAGTGGGAACGGCGATCACTAGCGTTGTGGTCGCAAAAAAGAAACCGAAATACGGGTTCATCCCGCTGACATACATATGGTGCGCCCACACAATAAAACTAAGCGCTGCAATACCCACAATGGCCCACACCATCATCCGATAGCCGAAAATGTTTTTTCGGGCATGAATACTGATGAGATCAGACACAATCCCGAACGCGGGCAGGGCAACGATGTAAACTTCAGGGTGGCCGAAGAACCAGAAAAGGTGCTGGAACAGAATCGGGCTGCCGCCGCCGTAATCGGCCTGTTGTCCCATGGAAATGACGGCGGGCATGAAAAAGCTGGAGCCCAGCAGTTTATCGAACAGCATCATGATGGCGCTGACCAGCAGGGCAGGGAACGCTAATAAAGCCATCACAGATGCGGTAAATATTCCCCATACTGTTAGCGGCAGGCGCAGCAGCGTCATACCCTGGGTACGCGCCTGCAAAACCGTCGTGACATAGTTCAGGCCGCCCATCGTCGCGGCAACGATGAAGACCGCCAGAGAAATCAGCATCAGCACGATGCCCCAATCGGTACCGGGTGTACCGGGTAAAATGGCCTGAGGCGGGTAAAGCGTCCAGCCTGCGCCGGTCGGGCCGCCAGAGACAAAAAAGCTGGCAACCAGAATCAGTGACGCAACCAGATAGAACCAGTAGCTCAGCATGTTGAGAAACGGGAATACCATGTCTCGCGCGCCAACCATGAGTGGTATCAGATAATTCCCAAATCCGCCTAAAAATAGGGCCGTCAGCAGGTAAACCACCATGATCATCCCGTGCAGGGTCAGTGACTGGTAATAAGTATGTACATCAATAAAATCAAATTGGCCGGGAAAGCCGATTTGCAGACGCATCAGCCATGACAGCACCAATGCGATAAAACCCATCGCGATTGCGGTCAGCGAGTACTGAATCGCAATCACTTTATGATCCTGACTCCAGACGTATTTTGTCCAGAAGGACTGGGGATGAGCTTTGGGGGCATAGTCACTGGTGTCAAACATTACTCGGCTCCTTCTGACTGGTTACTGCCTGTCGGTTCCCCGGAAGGCGGCGGAGCAGAAATCGCTTTGATATAGGCAATCAGGGCATCCACTTCCTGATCGGAGAACTGGTAAACCGGCATAATACTCGGAAACCCTTTGACGATTTCGGCACTGGCATTGAGGATCGACTTTCTGAGATAGGCGTCATCGACCTTGACGTTCGTGTCGTCCGACAGCGTTTCGGTTTTGCCGTATAAGCCTAGCCAGGTTGGTCCCACGCCGGGTTTACCGTCCAGACTGTGGCAGCCGATGCATCCGTTCACTTCAGACAGTGTTTTGCCCATTGCCACAAGATCGGTTACTTCGCCAGCCTCTTTAGGCTGCTGCGTCTGGGCAAAGGTTGGTTGTTGTGCCAGCCAGCGGCCGAATGCCGCATCGTCTTCAACCACGACCCGGCCTCGCATGTTGAAGTGGCCGACACCACAGAGCTCCGCACAGAGGATGTCAAAGGTGCCGCGTTGGGTCGGGGTAAACCAGAAATGGCTCACGGTGCCGGGCACCAGATCCATCTTGGCGCGAAACTGAGGAACGTTGAAATCGTGCAGCACGTCTTTGGAGCGGAGCAGCACCTTATACGGGGTATAAAGGGGTAAATGCAGTTCAGGGCTGACGATGATTTTGTCATCGGCAGAAGCCGGATCATTCGGATCCAGCCCCAGCGGGTTGCCGGGGGAGACAAAACTGATACTGGATTTTCCCAGTTGATCATCGTCGCCGGGAAAACGAAAGCTCCATTTCCATTGCTCCCCCACAACTTCAATGATTTTAGCGTCGTCCGGCACACTGACAAATTTGGCGTAAACGAACAGGCCCGGAGCCAGCAGGCCGATAATCCCTATGGTAGTCAGTCCTATCAGCCAATGTTCCAGGCGTTTGTTATCCGGCTGATAAGAGGAAGTGTGGCCTTTACGATGGCGAAAGCGAATCACTAACCAGGCGATAAGCAGGTTAATGCCGATAAAAAACGCCCCGGTAATGACAATAGTCAGTGTCAGGGCGTCATCAATTTCCCCCCAGTTTGAAGCAGCAGGCGTTAACCACCAGGGGCTGAGGAAGTGGAATGCGATTGAAGCTATGACAATCACAATCAGGGCAATGGCAATTGCCATAGGCACAAAACCTCGCACAAGCCAGCTGTGTCCTTGGCAATGAGCCTTATGATTAACCGGGAACCCCTAAAGTGACATAACCCAATGAGCAGTCAGGTAATTTATGTCTAGCTACATAAACAAATAATGGTAATATCCTGTTACATTTTAGTGGGCGTTTGCTGTCATCGCGAGATAATCAGCAAAAATAAAATTGTTCACTAAGGTGTGTTGGCCTTTCAGGATGGCGCTTATCAGGGCCTGTCGGGATGCTTTTCTACTGAACGATTTTCCGCCACGAAAGGCTAACTGGCCCTATGGTTAGAAACAGTAATATCGATAAATATTGAGGTGTCTGGTGGCTGGAGCAAGTTTATTAACCCTGTTAGATGACATCGCAACGGTACTGGATGATGTCGCAGTCATGAGTAAGGTCGCGGCGCGAAAAACAGCAGGGGTGTTGGGTGATGACTTAGCCTTGAACGCACAGCAAGTGGCTGGTGTCCGGGCTGAACGAGAAATTCCTGTCGTCTGGGCAGTGGCCAAAGGGTCGTTTCGGAACAAGCTCATTCTGGTGCCGGCAGCCTTGCTCATCAGTGCCTTTGCGCCTTGGCTGATCATGCCGATGCTGCTCATGGGGGGGCTGTTTTTGTGTTTTGAAGGCTTCGAAAAGGTGCTCGAAAAAGTGCTGCACCCTGCTCGCCCTGAAGAGTCTGATCAGTTGGAGATGATGGATGCGGCTGAGGATCTGGTTGAATTCGAACGCAATAAGATCCAGGGGGCAATCCGTACGGATTTTATCCTTTCTGCTGAGATCATCGTGATTGCCCTCGGGACGGTGCAGGAGGTGCCTATTCTGACCCAGGTGCTTGTGGTCAGTGCTATTGCTATCGTTATGACCATCGGAGTTTACGGGCTGGTGGCCGGCATTGTTAAGCTTGATGATCTCGGGTTGTATCTGGAAAAACGGAGTGAACCGGGAACGTTTAAGCGTGGGATCGGCAACAGCCTGATAAAATCAGCACCATATCTGATGAAGACGCTGGCCGTTGTGGGCACTATCGCCATGTTCCTGGTCGGGGGAGGTATTGTGGTGCACAGCATGCCACACTCGCACATTATTCTGGACCATCTGGCTGAGCGGGCATCGGTGGTGCCGGGCGGTAGCTGGATGTTACCGGCGTTTGTTAACGCGGCTGTGGGTCTGTTTAGTGGGGCTGTTGTGTTGGTGGTTGTTAAGATGTTCAGCCGTCTGAAATCGACGTTCGTGGCGGCTAAATAAGTACAATAAAACTGATTCAATAACCTCTATCCAATAAACAAGGCGTTCAAAATGAGCGCCTTGTTTATTTGCTCCGCATAAAAGAAGCAGAAAATGCCTGAGCGGGTGTCTGGAGAAAGGCTTTAACCCAGTTACCGGTTATTTCGTCAGAATCGATTCCAGCGACGCCTCTTCCATGAACAGCGCATTTTTCTTGTAGAAAAAACTGCGGCATTCATGGCGTGCTGGCTTGGTAAATGATTTATCAACCTGATAAGGCGTGCCTTTCGCCATTCTCCACATAAATTGCTCTGCGGCCTGATCAAATTGCTTTTCGTCCAGCTCTGGAATGGGATGCATAAAAATAAATCGCGTCAGACCGGACTTTATATCGGCTTCAAGATGGTGTCTGCTGACTTCACGGAAGCCAAATACGGACGCCTCCGGTTCAATGCCGCCAGGCAAAAGATGTGCAGGGAGCGTCAGAGTCGCTTGAACGAGGGACATTGTTCCTCCTTATCATTGAATTTATCCGTCATCTTGGCATAACAAGCATGATTCGTTTCAATTAATATGCGCTATGTTGGTCACTGTTTGCCAGTGTCTATTTACAAAATGAAGCAAAAATCAACAAATGTCCCCTTGGTGGCGGCTAAGTAATCACTTGGTTTCTATGTGCCTTTACAACCTGAACGGACTCCATTACTATGCCTGCACTTACGGAGAGATGGCTGAGTGGTTGAAAGCACCGGTCTTGAAAACCGGCATACGTTAATAGCGTATCTAGGGTTCAAATCCCTATCTCTCCGCCACATTAAAAAAAGCCGCTGTTTAACAGCGGCTTTTTTGTATCTGAAATTTGGCTCATCCAACCCATACAAATCCAATTTTTCTGAGCTCTTAGAGAGCTAGTCCTTGGAATTTAAAGGGCTTGGCGTCATGAAAATGTGCTGAGACTTCGCCCGCGTAGATTTGGCCGGATGAGACATCCAGCATTTTTGCCGAACTGCTTTCGGAAAAATCCAACTGTTTCAAATCTACCCAGAAAGTGTTGGGTGAGAGAACTGTTTCAAAGGTATATCGTAAATTTGTCTGATCGGCGACGACTCGCCATTGAGTGCTGGACAAATTCGGATGGCCCGCGATGGAATAGCCATACGGTACTGAGGTATGACGCATGATGCTCATGAGAACGGCTGTCGCCACGCGTTCATCATCCGTTTTTGGGGTATTGTTGATAAAGTAATTCGCTCTGACAAATCGATCGGATGATTTTACCGTACCCGGCATAAAATCAGAGCCGCTAATGGTTTGCCAGTACTTCTGAATTGCTAATTGTTCAGGGTACGGCGGATCGTTTGTCATGACGAGATAATCGGGGTTGTGATGAATCACCAGTTTCCCGTCAATATACTCCAAAATGGCACTGTCACCCGTAGCATCCGAGATAGACATATGCACCGTAGTCATTTTCTGTGTGCCCGGAATCATGTCCGTGACGACAACAAATGACTCTTTTGATAATTGTTCTACTGACTCAGCAACTGTTGCAAAGTTATCTAACACATATTGCGCCCACATCGAAATAGCCAAACCAGGATGAGTTGACGAAGGTGCTGACTCCGGATAGCGACTTTCCAGTAACCACAGCAAATTCGCGACTAACCCTTTCTCATTCATTCCGTCTGTTGTGGCAATATCCCAAGAACTGGCGATCAGACTGCCATATTTTGACTTCCATTGAACGGAATGCGGACCCACACTACCGTCTCTGTCCATTCCTTTTGGAAACAGCCACAGATTGGCCGGAATAGGCAGGCTAAAATCCATGTTTCTTCCTGTCATGACCAGGTTCTCTGTTCCTTTGTAGATCACCCGGGTACAGGCCTGAGCCGTATTAATTATTGCTCCTGTCCCTAGGGTAAGGGCAATGCCCATCAGGACTTTTTTGATGTTATTCATTGTATCCTCTGGCAAGAATTGTGAATTGAGGGCAGCTTTTTACATATATTAGAATATCGAACCAAACCCATAAATGGGAGATTTAATTCTCTGAAATAAGAAGATTGATTTTAATTTATCTTCCTAATTTGATAGATGTTTACGGTATAAAATAAATATGAGAATAGTCAGTTATTTAATATGGCTTGATACCTGTTTTTTTAAAGTGGGCTTGTTTTTAAAAAATAAATATAAATTAGTGATCTATCATTTTTATTAAAATGATTTCAATTAAGTCATTTTAGGAAAGTCAGTCAATAAAACCGTACCAGTCCAATGAAAAGCAGTCTTCGTGGTATGGCTCGGCAGTGAGGAAAGGATGCTGTCTTTCTTTATCTGTGATCTCACGGTGTTGCTGCCTCTATCTCAGTACTACAGTTACTTCACTTGAGTGCTCAACCGTGCCTGCCGTTATTGGGGTGAGACAGTGAATTTTAGATTCTCTTGAAATACACCCTCTTTTCTGTTTTTTCAAATGTTTGCTGGGTGTTTGCTGGGTGTTTTTTAGTTGTGTTGTGTCTCAGCAAAGTGACTCAATAGCCGGGCGTATCAAGAAAGGAATGATGTGACTTCACGATTTGGTTCATGATTATTAGGTGAGCTAAGCGCCGAAATACATCATTACTGAAGAGATGCAAAATAAAGCTGACCAGTTATGGCATGAGATGGCATCGGAAGATGCGATTGATACCCTGAACGCAAACAGAGACGGGCTGTCTTCTGATGAAGCAGCGAAGCGTCTCAATGCCTATGGTCCCAATTGCTTACCGGCTCCTCCTCGACAGCATCCCTTTCTCCGCTTTTTGCGTCAGTTTCACAATATTCTTATCTACGTGCTTCTTTGCTCTGCGGCGATGACGGCGGTGCTGGGCCACATTGCCGATACCTGTGTAATTCTGGCTGTTGTTATTGTGAACGCAGTTATCGGGTATTTTCAGGAGGGGAAGGCCGAAGAAGCAATGGATGCTATCCGCCATATGCTGGCACTGAAAGCCTCGGTGCGACGGGAGGGTATCCGCCGTTCCATAGATGGGGAAGAACTGGTGCCGGGTGACATTGTGCTGTTGGAAGCCGGTGACAAGGTATCTGCCGATTTGCGACTTGTGCAGGTCAACGGGTTGCAAATTCAGGAAGCGATACTGACCGGTGAGTCTGTTCCCGTGAAAAAAGACACTGATGCCGTTGCGCCCAGCACGCCGCTTGGTGATCGGGTATGCATGGCATACAGCGGTACACTGGTGACCAGCGGGATAGGATGGGGAGTGGTGGTGGCCACCGGTGCTAGCACTGAGCTTGGCCGGATTAGCGGTATGCTTTCCACCGTTGAAACTTTAACCACCCCGCTGCTCCGGCAAATGGATGTGTTCGCTCGTTGGTTAACCGCCCTCATTTTGCTGCTTGCCGCCGTGCTGCTGGTTTTTGGGTATGTTGTCGAAAACTTTGCATTTTCCGATATGTTCATGGCTGTGGTTGGCTTGTCCGTTGCGGCTATCCCGGAAGGGCTTCCGGCGGTACTGACTATCACGCTGGCCGTAGGTGTACAGGCCATGGCGCGTCGCAATGCGATTGTCCGGCGTTTGCCTGCGATTGAAACCATAGGCGCAGTATCGGTGATCTGCACGGACAAGACCGGCACTCTGACCTGTAATGAGATGATGGCGGTGAGTGTGGTAACGGAATCGCACGTCTTTTCCCTGGATGGTGTGGGATACGAGCCGGAAGGAGAAATCCGCTTAAATGAGGTGGCAGTCAGTGCGAGCGAGCACGCTATTTTGGATGAGATTGGCAGAGTGGCGGCGCTGTGTAATGACGCGACCCTGCATTGCAGTGACGGTGCATGGGCGGTGCTGGGTGACCCGATGGAAGGCGCTTTGCTGGCACTGAGTGGCAAGCTCGGTCTTGATCTCACCGACGAGCTGTCAGGATGGATGCGAACTGATGTGATTCCGTTTGATGCCAAACACCGCTTTATGGCGACCCTGATTCATGACCACGAGAACCACGCGTTTATCGCAGTGAAAGGAGCGCCGGAGCAGATTTTTGTGATGTGTACCCGGCAACGTACGGTAGTGGGCGACAGTGAAGTGTTTGACCCTGGCTACTGGCATGAGAAGGCAGAGGATATTGCGTCGCAGGGACAGCGCGTACTTGCCTTTGCGGTCAAACCGGTACCGCCGGAGCATACCGTGCTGGAATTTACCGATGTTGAGCAGGATCTGGTTTTCATTGGTATGGTCGGGCTGATTGATCCGCCGCGCCCAGAGGCCATTGCTGCGATCGCTGAATGCCATACCGCCGGGATCCGCGTAAAAATGATCACCGGCGATCACAAAGGAACCGCGGCGGCCATTGCCAAACAGCTCCGGCTGCAGAACCCTGACAAGGTGTTAACCGGTGCTGATCTGGCTGGCATGGACGATAGCTCGCTGGCGGCGGCAGTGATGGAAACCGACATTTTTGCCCGCACCAGTCCGGAAGACAAATTGCGGTTGGTCATGGCACTGCAGTCGCATGGCCTGACGATTGCGATGACCGGCGACGGCGTCAACGATGCACCTGCACTCAAGCGCGCCGATGCCGGGATCGCCATGGGGCGAAAAGGCAGTGAAGCCGCGAAAGAAGCGGCGGAACTGGTGTTGGCTGATGATAATTTTGCCTCAATCGTTGCCGCTGTGCGTGAAGGGCGAACGGTCTATGACAACATCAAGAAGGTCATCAGTTGGACCTTGCCTACCAATGCCGGTGAAGCGCTGACGATCGTGGTTGCGCTCCTGTTTGGTATGACGCTGCCGATTACCCCGATCCAGATCCTCTGGGTGAACCTGATCACTGCGATCACCCTTGGGATTGCACTGGCGTTTGAACCGACAGAAAAGAACACCATGCAACGACCGCCGCGACCGCGGTATGAGCCCATTCTGAATGGTGAGCTGGCATGGCGAATTATTTTTGTGTCACTCTTGCTGCTTGGCGGGGTGTTCGGGATGTACGCCTATGCTGTCGAGCAGGCGTATTCCGTCGAATTGGCGCGTACCATTGCCCTGAATACGCTTGTGGTGATGGAAATCTTCCATCTGTTCTTTATCCGAAATATTTATGGCACGTCATTGAAATGGGAGTTGATTGTCGGAACCAAAGTGGTTTGGGCAACAATCGTGTGTGTCACGGCGGCACAGTTTGCCATGACGTATCTGCCGCCATTGCAGGCGCTCTTTGCCACCGAGGCCGTGCCGTGCTGGGACGGGGTGATCATTGTCGTTGTCGGAGTGGTGTTTTTTGCAATCATCGAAATTGAAAAGCGACTTCGTTTGCTGTTGCATGATATTCGTACCGGCTTGCTTCCGCCGAGATCTTGATTGGCTGCGTCCTGTAACTCTCATTTTTCAGAGAATCGTATTCAGGTGCGCGCGTTCAGATAATTCACCAAAGCGGAGAACGATCTGATTTGCGGGTAGTCAGACTCCGGAATGCTGACGCCGCAGCTTCGTTTCAGGGCATCCAGCAGATTGAGGAAATCCATTGAATCGAGGTCGCATTCCTCGCGCAGATCTTCATCAGGATCAATATCGCTTTCGGTGATTTCCGGCGCAATGTTTTGGATAGCCTGCATGACCAGGTCCCTGATGTTGTCGTTATTGCCGTTGGTTGTCATAGCTGCTCCGGTTTTTGTAATTGCTGCGACAGGGCATGTAAAAACTTCGCCCCCTGTATGCCGTCACTGACCCTGTGGTCGGCACTGAGCGTGACCGTCATGGTGTCGCAGATAGCGATTTGGTTGTAACCCTTGTCATCGGTTCTGACCTGGAGCGTCTGGCGTAAACGACCCGCGCCCAGAATCGCGACTTGCGGTGGGTAAATCACACCAAACACACTGTCAGAGCCTCTCTCACCGATACTGGTCAGGGTGATTGTGGCGTCGGTCAACTCAGAGCTGCGCAGGCGGCCAGTACGGCTCCGGTTGCTGATATCGCGCAGTGCCAGCATGGTGTCATCGACCGAGAGCCGGCTAACATCATGAATAGCCGGCACCATAAGCCCACCTTCACGCAGGCTGATTACCGTCCCGATGTGCACCGCTTTCTCAGGTTTGAACTCACCATTTTGAAAATAACCGTTTAAAGATGGGAAGTTAGGCAGAACCGTTGCAATGGCTTTGAGTAGTAAAGCAGGCAATAGGAGACGGTGTTCGGGATCACGCCCGGCGTTTTGTTCATTTAGCCATTGTTGAGTGCGGGTAAGATCCACGTCCAGGCTTAGGTAATAATGGGGAATTTCCCGTTTCGATTTTTCCATTGCTGCGGCGATTGCTGCTCGCATCGCGGCCGGATCCCGGTTGTCGCGGCTGTCACGGGAGGCGGTGTTTTCAACACTCTGGGTTGAAGGGCCTGCTGCGGTGGCCATCGCAGCAGGCACGGCAGTTTGCTGAGCAGAAGCGGTTGGTTCGACGTTGTAGCCCGATACCACTTGATGTGCGGTGTCGAGATCCCGCAGCAAGATGGCACCCATCGGCCCGCTGCCGACGATGCTTGCTAAATTCAGATCGTGCTGACGGGCCTGTGTTCTGGCTGCGGGGGAGGCCAAAATTCTGATCTCTGATGGTGCAGGTTGTGCCATGATAGGCCCGGAGATGCTGGGTTCAGAAACGTTGGGCCCAGAGATGCTGGCTTCAGAGACGTAAGCCTGCGGTGAAAGCGGTTCCGGTATTTCCGGTTGAGACGTCTCCGATTGAGGTATATCGGGCGGTGCCATAACCTGTTCGGCGGTCGGCAGTGTGTCAGCCTCTATCGTGTCAGCCTCTATGCTGGCCAGGATGGATCCGACCGGCAGACTGATGACCGGCTGCACCAGAATTTTGCTGATGGTGCCGCTGTGGTAGCTTTCCATCTCAATAGCGCCTTTACTGGTTTCAATGACGGCGATGCTGTCACCTTTGTTGACATGGTCACCTTCGGCCACCATCCATTCCGTCAGGGTGCCGTCTCGCATGTCAGCACCCAGTGAAGGCATCACAATATCAAATGACTGGCTGCTCATCAGCGGCCATCCATCGTCGCTAAGGCGGCGGCAACAATCTGTTCGACCTGAGGCAGGGCCGCCTGCTCCAGATGCTGAGGATAGGGGATGGGGACTTCCGCGCTACAGATTCTTTTGACCGGGGCATCCAGGCTCCAGAATCCGTCCTCCATGATGATGGCACTGATTTCGCCTGCCAGGCTGCCGGTTTTCCAGCCTTCATCAATGATGACAGCGCGGTGCGTTTTGCGAACGCTTTCCAGCAGTGTTGATTTGTCCAGCGGGCGCAGGCAGCGCAGATCCACCACTTCGGCTGAAATGCCATCCTGTTCCAGTTGCTCGGCGGCCGTCAAGGCTTTGTGCAGGTTACCGCCGTAGCTGATGAGGCTGATGTCGGAGCCCAGACGTCGAATAAGGGCTTTTTCCATCGGGGCATCCGGCGAATCCGGCACGGCGCCGGGTTCATTGAGCAGCATGACATGCTCGAAAATCAGCACTGGGTCCGGATCAGCCAGCGCCTGCCCTAACATATGCCGCGCATCACCGTGCGTCGCCGGGCTCAGGACTTTCAGGCCGGGAATATGGGCGTAGAAATTTTCCCAGCTGTGTGAGTGCTGGGCGGCAAGCTGTCTGCCGGCACCGCAAGCCATGCGGATAACCAGAGGAACATTAAACTGACCACCTGACATATGGCGTAGGGTGGCTGCGGTATTGACGATCTGATCCATCGCCAGCAGGCTGAAATTGACGGTCATGACTTCGACAATGGGTCGCATCCCGCCGAGAGCCGCGCCAATGCCGACCCCGACGAAACCGGATTCGCACAGCGGAGTATCGATGATGCGGTCAGCACCAAACTGAGCAAGCAACCCCTTGCTGACCGCATAGCAGCCCCCATAGCGCCCGACATCTTCACCCATCAGGAAAACCCGCCGATCCTGTGTGAGTGCTTCGACCAGTCCGGCCCGCAATGCCTCACGGTAGCTCATGGTTTCTGAGCTTGTCTCTGGATTTGTGTCTGAGAGCATGGGTTTACCCCCTGTATTCCGGTCTGCTGTTGTGGTCTTTAACTCGGCAGCTAGTTCGTCAGCACGTTCATCAACACGTTCTGTACGGGCTGTGAGCATTTGCTGGTGCCCTGTCATCACTTTCTTTGTGGGCTATAGACATCCCGAGCCAAGTCTTCTATCGGCTCCCAGGCTCCGGCTTCAGCAAATTGGACGGCGGCCTGAATTTCTTGTTCCACATCTTTTTCCAGCTCATCCAGTTCGTTATCCAGCAGGTGGCTGTTGTTTCTCATCCATTGCACCAGTTGCTTCACCGGCCCTTTTTCTTCCCATAGCGCGATTTCTTCTTTTTCGCGATAGAGCTGGCTGTCAAAACTGGAGTGACCGCGAAAGCGATACGTTTGGCATTCCAGAAAATAGGGTTTCTGTTCTTTGTGAATGTAGTCGCAGGCTTCAAGGGCGGCTGCCTCTACATTGACCACATTCATGCCATCCACTTGTGCGGCTGCGATACCATAGCTACGCGCTTTTTGAGCGATGTTGGTTTCAGATTCGGACAGGGCAAGGGCGGTTCCCATGGCATAGCGGTTGTTTTCACAAATAAACAGTACCGGCAGTTGCCATAACGCTGCCAGGTTAAGACTTTCATGAAATTCCCCTTCGGCTACCGCACCTTCACCGAAGAAGCAGGCTGTCAGCGCTGTCCGTTGCATTTGTTTATTGGCCATGGCCAGTCCGGTTGCTAACGGCAGGCCGCCACCAACAATGGCGTTCCCGCCGTAAAAGTGGGTTGCCCGATCAAACAGATGCATGGAGCCTCCGCGTCCGCGGCTGCATCCGGCGGTGCGACCGTACATTTCAGCCAGAATACTGCCCATGCTGACGCCCCGCGCGAGCGCGTGCCCGTGTTCACGATAGGTGGCCACGACCTGATCATCGCGGCTGAGTGCGCTCATAATGCCGACAGCAATGGCCTCCTCGCCGATATAAAGGTGAAGAAAACCACGAATTTTCTCCAGGGCGTAAAGCTCGGCACATTTTTCTTCAAAACGGCGAATGCGCAGCATTTGCTTAAGTTGCTGCAATAAATGGGCTCGGTTGATATGGAGTCTGCTGGTCATTGTTCATCGCACTCCAGTGTAGAGGTATCGCCTTCAGGCAGCCCCAGTTCCCGGGCTTTGAGCAACCGGCGCATGATTTTTCCGCTTCGGGTTTTTGGCAGGCTGCGGCGAAAAACGATTTCTTTTGGTGCAACTGCCGCTCCCAGCCGTTTGCGGGCAAAACCCAGCAACGTTTTTTGCAGTCCCTCGTCCGGTTCAAACCCGGTTTTGAGGGTGACAAAGGCTTTAACTATTTCACCTGCGACAGGATCAGGTTTGCCGATGACCCCGACTTCGGCGACCGCTTCGTGTTCCATCAGGGCGCTTTCAACCTCAAATGGGCCGATTAAGTGGCCTGAGGATTTAATGAGATCATCCTTGCGACCGACAAACCAAAAGTAGCCGTCTGCATCGCACATGGCCAGATCGCCGCTCATGTACCAGCCGTTACTGAAACAGCTGCGGTATTTGTCTTCCTGATGCAGATAGCCGCGGAACATGGAGGGCCAGCCCGGCTTCAGTGCAAGTTCGCCGACTTCCATCGGCGTGGTGATGACGGACCGGGAACCATCGTCGTTCTGTCCCAGAATCGCCGCTTCAATGCCGGGTAGCGGCCGGCCCATCGAGCCGGGTTTGATGTCCTGACTGGCGGTATTGGCGATCATGATGCCGCCGGTTTCGGTCTGCCACCAGTTATCGTGGAACGGGATCGGAAGCGTTGTCTGGCTCCATAAAACGGCTTCAGGATTGAGCGGTTCGCCCACGCTGGCGATAAACCGCAGGGCGGATAAGTCGTAATTCCGGCAAATCGCCGCCCCGGCTTTCATGAGCATACGGATGGCGGTCGGGGCGGTATACCACACTGTAACCTGATGGTGTTGCAGGATGTGGTACCAGCGTTCGACGTCAAATTCGGCTTCATCAATGATCATCGTCACCCCCAGGCAGAGCGGCGCGATAATGCCGTAGGAGGTGCCGGTTACCCAGCCCGGGTCGGCTGTACACCAGTAGATATCGGACGGTTTCAGATCCAGCGCCCAGTACGCCGACAGCTGGTGATAGGCTACCGCCTGATGGACATGAATCACCCCTTTGGGCTTGCCGGTTGTACCACTGGTGAAATGCAGCAGTGCCATCTCTTCCGGCTGCGTGCTGACGCAGGGGAAGGCGGGATCGGCCTGTTGCATGAGGTCGGACAGGCGATAGCAGCCTGAGTCGGGCTCTGATTCACCATCAATTAACAGGATGGCTTGGAGATGGGGCAGTTCGTGACACCACGCTTTGACTTTTTTTTGATAAAGGCTGTGCGTGGTCAGCAGGACCTGCGCTTCGCCGATTTCCATCCTTGAGCGGATAGGCTCGGGGCCAAAGGCGGAAAACAAGGGGGTAAACACACAACCTGCCTTTAAGGTGCCCAGCGCGGCGATATAGAGCTCTGGCCGTCGCCCGGAGAGGCTGAAAATACGTGCTCCGGGCGGTAAACCTAAACGGTGCAGTACGCTGGCGAACCGACTGGTCAGCTGGCACAGGTCACGATAGCTGTATTCCAGTATTTCATCATTTTTGCTGATCCAGCGGAGTGCCAGTTTGTCTGCGACAGGGGTAGTCAGATGGCTGTCCAGTGCCTGGAAACAGATATTCAGCCCGCCATCCGGCAGGTGTTTCAGCGTGGGTTTGCCGCCTGTTGAGTCATCAGGCTCAAGGGTGAAATCTGTGTCGAGGCAGTCACGTTGATAGTCGGATAAATAGTCGGATAAATTGGCAGAGGCCGCATCAGCGGATTTTTTGATGATTGGTACCGCCATTCCAGTTTCCCCCTGTACACGACATGCTGATCTCACGCTGGCAATCGGTGTTGCTGCTGGTGTCACTTTCACTGCTGGGTATAAGAATAGTGTGTTTCGCCGCAAGAATACGTGGATTCGGTGAGACAGAAAATAATCGGTCAGGTCAACCAATTGATTTATCTGGAATGTTTTCGTTGAGAATTGAGCCGGCTTTCTTGTTAAGACATGGCATTACCTGCCGGGAGGCTACACTCTGTACGCGAAGGCGTATCCGCTGCTCATTGCAACCTGGAGAGTCAACCTGAACAGCGACCAGTAAATCGCTTTCTTATGACTGAAGCGAGAATGAAAGATGGCAGATATTTATGGCTTTGATGCTTTTTCTCCGAAGCAAATTGCTGAAAAGGTTGACAACATAGGCGTGACTAAAGCGCGTCTGCCGCTGTTGTCGATGGTCATGCTGGGGGTTCTGGCGGGGGCGTTTATCGGCTTAGGGGCGCTGTATTTTGTGCTGATAAAGTCGGACGCTAATTTGGGGTTTGGCACCAGTCAAATGCTCGGCGGGCTGGCGTTTTCACTGGGCCTGTTGCTGGTGGTGGTAGCCGGTGCGGAGTTATTTACCGGTAATAACCTGCTTGCGATGGCTTGGGCCGATAACAAAATCACGACCACAGAGTTGCTCAGGAACTGGCTGGTGGTTGCTTGCTCAAATTTCATTGGGGCGGCAGGGCTGGCCGTGCTGGTTTATGTGTCGGGACACACCGAGCTGAACCACGGCGTGATTGCCGAGCGTTATCTGCAAATCGCACAGGCAAAATGCAGCTTACCTTTCTGGACCGCTTTTTTTCGCGGCGTGCTGTGTAACATTCTGGTTTGTATGGCGATTTGGATGGCCATGGCTGGCAGAAGTGTGGTGGATAAGGCGGTTGCCATTGTTTTTCCGATTTCGGCTTTTGTTGCTGCCGGGTTTGAGCACAGTATCGCGAATATGTTTTTCATTCCACTGGCCATGTGTATCAAGGCTTTTTCTGGTACGGCGGCAGCAACGGCTACTGACGCTGTAGGCTGGCTGGGGTTTATCGGTAATCTTATTCCGGTGATTCTGGGAAATCTGGTTGGCGGAAGCGTGCTGGTGGGGCTGGTTTATTACGTGATTTACCTGAGAAAACCGGTATTACCGTCAGATAAGACGTAATGTTTTCAGGGTAAACGCGGGTATTGGCGGCAATTCCCTCAGAACTGTGTGGCTATACTCAATGTCAGAATCCACCGATTGATTGTGAGCGACCATGGTTTCCTCTAAGGCGGTTTCATCTAAAGCGGCTTCACCTAAAGCGATTGTCTCTGAGGCTGCGGCTTCAACGATGGCTTGTGCGACGACGGCCACTTCCATAGTGAAAACCGTTTGCCCCTTTTGTGGCGTCGGTTGCGGGATCAACCTGAAAGTGGATGCGCGGGGCAATCTGGTTGGGGTTGAGCCCCAGCAGAGCCATCCCATCAGCCGCGGAAAACTGTGTGAAAAAGGCTGGAGCACGGCTTATGCTATCCGGCCGGACAACCGCATCACGGAACCGCTCAAACGCATAAAGGATCGCTTTTATCCTATCAGCTGGGATCAGGCCCTGAGTGAGATCAGCGAAGCGATCCGCGATATTCAGGCGGAATCGGGCAATGATGCCATGGGTGTCATCAGCAGTGCCCGCGCCACCAATGAAGACAATTATGCCGCGCAGAAATTTGCCCGCGCCGTCCTCAACACCAATAACATCGATCACTGCGCCCGCATTTGCCACAGCCCGACGGTGGCCGGATTAAAACAGACTTTAGGCTCAGGGGCGATGACCAACAGCACGAAAGACATCTTCGAGACGGAGTTGATTGTTGTCATCGGTGCCGATCCCACAGAAAATCACAGTGTGCTGGGCGGGCAAATTTTTGATGCCCGGCAGCGCGGAGTAAAGCTGGTGGTGATTGATCCCCGGGTAACCCGGTTGGCAAAAGTGGCCGATATCCATCTGCAGTTGAAACCCGGCAGTAATATCGCACTCATTAATGCCATGCTGCATGTGATTATTGAGCAGAAACTGTGTGATACCTCTTTCATTCATCAGCGCTGTGAAGGTTTTGAGGGGCTGGCGGCCAGCGTGGAAACCATTACGCCGGAGTCGGTGGAAAACAGTACCGGGGTCAGTGCCCGGCAGATCAGGGCCGTGGCTGAACTCTATGGTCAGGCCAAAACAGCCATGATTTTGTATGGAATGGGCATTACCCAGTTTGTCAGCGGGACCCAGAATGTGATTGCCCTGTCTAATCTGGCGTTGGTCTGTGGCCAGATTGGCCGCCCCGGCACCGGGATCAATCCACTCCGCGGACAGAATAATGTGCAGGGCGCGTGTGATATGGGCTGTCTGCCGAATGTATACCCCGGTTATCAGGCAGTTACCGATGCCACGGCGCAGCGTAAATTTGCACAAGGCTGGGGCCAGCCAATTGCGCTACAACCCGGTCTGACATCACTGGGAATGACCAAAGCAACCTTGGCGGGGGCATTTCGTGGTCTGATCATTTTTGGTGAAGATCCGGTGGTAACGGATCCGGATCAGAACCATGTCCGGGCCGCCATGAAAAAGATGGAGCTGTTGGTGGTGGCAGAGCTGACCATGACCGAAACCGCCAGACTGGCCGATTATATTTTACCGGCTGCCTCTTTTGCCGAAAAAGAGGGGACTTTTACCAACTGTGAACGGCGGGTTCAGCATATTGCTCCGGCCTTGTCGCCTCCCGGAATTGCGATGGGTGACTGGCAATGGCTGAAAGCGCTGGCGGAAAAACTGGGGAGTCAGGCCCTGAGCTGGAGCTGCAGTGAAGCGGTGTTTGACGAAATGGCCTCGTTGACTCCGTCCTATCAGGGCATGAGCTATTCGCACCTTCAGCAGGCACACGGTCTGCAGTGGCCCTGCAATCAGAGTGCGCCGGAAGGGACGGCCATTTTGCATCAAACTACGTTTCCGATTGGCAAAGCCCGACTGATTCCGGTACACCAGATTGCGGTGGATGAGCCCCCTGACGACCAGTATCCGCTTATTCTGACCACCAACCGGCTGCATTTTCACTACGGCTGCGGATCCATGACCCGAAAATCGCCACTTCTGGAACGGGAAACCCCGGCCGGTCTCTTGTTTATCAATCCGCAAGATGCCCGAAACCTGCTCATACATCGCTACTCGCCGGTTGGCGTGCGCTCGCGTCGTGGCTATATCGAGACACGTGCGATGATCACTGACGATGTACCACCTGGCTTGGTGGCCATGCCATACCACTTTCGGGAAGCGCCATCGAATCAGCTGACAAACACCGCTCAGGATCCTGTCACTAAGATGCCGGAACTCAAAGCATGTGCCGTATCGGTCGAGCCTCTGCCTCCGGGACAGGAGCCCAAAGACATCGATCGGTTATTGGAGGAGCCATAATATGCAGCAGTATTTGCTCGACTCACTTCATGAACTGCAAGCGCATTTAGCTCAGTCCTACCAACTTTATCAGGTCATCGACAACGACGGTGATACCAGCTGGCAGCATGTGGTGCAAGCACCTTACGGGGAACTGGTGTCAAAGCTGCCGCAGAGTTCAGCCAAGGGCTTTTTCTTTACGGAGCAGGAAACCCTGTATGTTTTCGACGGGCAGTATTTTCGCGAAACCATTCCGCAACCGGAACCCTTTGTGTTGTTCGGAGTGCAAAGCTGCGACCTGATGGCTATCCACTATCAGGATATCTTTTTTGAAGAAGACCCTTACTATCAGGCTCGACGGCAACAGGCATTGCTGGTGGGCATAGATTGTGTGCAACCTTGCCAGCAGGGGTTTTGCTATCTGGTGAATGCCGGGCCGGGTGTCAGGGATACCACCGCTGATCTGATTCTGCACCCGCTTGAAAACAGCCAATGGTTACTGATTGTGGTGTCTGAGCGGGGGAACGCTGCCCTGCATGGGCTGACGCTGACACCCGCCTCGAGCGATGACAAAAAGCAGCGCTGGGATAACCTGAGTCAGTGCGAGCATCAGTTTGGCGATCATTCCTATATTCTGGAAGGCATTGATAAACTGAACCGCGATTTGCCGTCTGATGCATTCTGGCAGCAGGTGGCGGTGCAGTGCATTGCCTGTTCCGGATGTACGACCTTGTGCCCGACATGCTCTTGTTACGGAACCCAGACAAAGGTGATGGTGCCGGCAGCCGCCATCAACTCACCTGAGACGGGAACTGAAGGTGGGGAACCCAACGGGGTGAAATCCTCAACGGTGCGATTCTGGGATTCCTGCCTGTACGAAGGGTTTCAGCGCGAAGCCAGTTTTCATAACCCGTCGGAACAGGCGGGTGATCGGGTAAAACGCTTCTGGTATCACAAATTCAGTCATGATTTTGTGCCGGAATTCGGGCGGTATGGGTGTATCGGTTGCGGACGCTGCGAGCAAACTTGTCCGGGAGTGATTGGGGTTCACTCGGTCATGAAGAGGATCGTCAAAGATGCATAACCTAACGCCAATGGCTATTCGTCTGCTTGATTTCTATGAGGATGGCGAGCACACGCGCCATTTCACTTTTCGTCTGTTAGATCCAGAGCCTGATAATCCTGAATCTCAGGTTTCTGGAATAGCCGAATCTGAAGAAGCAGGAACTGAATCTCCAGTATCGGCGCGGCAAAGTGACTGGATGAAAGCCCAGACAGGACAATTTTTTATGTTGTGTCTGCCTGCGGTTGGCGAAGCGCCGTTTACTTTTACTCAGCTTCCGGATCAGCAGGGGACATTTCGTGCGCTGGTCAGAAAAATGGGCAGCGTCACCTCCGCCTTGTTTCAACTTGAAGCGGGGCAGATTCTGGGCGCCCGCGGGCCCTATGGCAAGGGCTGGCCGATGGCAGAGGTGATAAATAAAAGGGTACTCGTTGTGGGAGGCGGCTGTGGCCTCGCACCGCTGGTCGGCGTGGTGAATCAGTTGATCGCGCAACAGGAATACACCCAACTGATGGTGGTGTATGGTGCCAGAAGCCGTCAGGCGAAGATGCTGACACCGGAGCGTAAACACTGGCAGCAGGTTGTTCAGGTGTTCAATACCATTGAGGACGGCGATATCGATACCGGTGAGAATGAGTATGCTGGCACTCCGCTTGATATTCTGCCGATGGTGCTCAGTCAGTTTGATGAAACGCCGGATGTGGTACTGCTGGCAGGACCCCAGGCGATGATGTTCGCAGTAGCTAAACAGCTGACTGCCGGTGGTATTGCGGAATCGGCGATCTATTTGTCGATTGAGCGTCGCATGCACTGCGGCCTGCAGACCTGCGGGCACTGTTACCTGAAAGATAAGTACGTCTGCACGGATGGCCCTACATTCCGCTGGGATCAGTTGAAGCAGCACCTGCCTGACAGTTATTAGCTATTAGCTATTAGCGAATAGCTAATAACTAACAAGTAATCAATGATAGCGGTTTTATCACGAAGTGACCCGATGTGTATAACCGCTATCATGTTGTGACTCAGCTTTTTGTTTATTGTGTTGTCTATTGTCCTGTCTATTGTCCTGTCTATTGTCTTGTTTATTGCCGTGATTATGTTTGTGGTGGCTTAATTTTCTGGTGGTTTGACGTTTTGGCGTTTGCTTTCCGCCAAGGCGATTTGTTGGCAGCCTCTGGCGACGGAATCGGGATTCAGGGAAATCGAATCAATGCCGCAGTTTACCAAAAACTCCGCAAATTCATGATGATCCGACGGTGCCTGCCCACAGATGCCCACTTTGCAGCCATACTGGTGCGCGACGGTGATGACCTGAGCAATCATGTCTTTGACCGCATCGTCTCTGGCATCAAACAGAGGTTTCAGCTCAGCGGAATCCCGGTCAATGCCCAGGACCAATTGAGTGAGGTCGTTACTGCCGATGGAAAACCCGTCGAAACGCTGGGCGAAACGGTCAGCCAGAATGACGTTCGAAGGGATTTCGCACATTACATACACCTGCAGGCCATTTTTTCCGCGTTTCAGCCCCGCTTCCGCCATGACTTCCAGCACTTTGTCGGCTTCACCTGTGGTTCGGCAAAACGGAATCATCACAATGATATTGTCAAAGCCCATCACTTCGCGGGCCTCGACAATGGCCTGGCATTCGAGCTTGAACGCTTCACGGTAAAGCGGATGGTAATAGCGAGAGGCACCGCGCAGGCCGAGCATCGGGTTTTCTTCGTTCAGTTCGAAAAACTCTCCCCCCAGCAGGCCTCGGTATTCATTGGATTTAAAATCAGACATTCTGACAATGACCGGGCGCGGGTATTGTGAGGCCGCGATTTTTCCGACTCCCATGGCAAGATTATGGATAAAGTAATCCGGCTGATGGGGGTAACCATGGGTGAGCTGGGCAATTGTCTGGCTGATGGTTGGGTCTGTGACTTTTTCAGGATGGATCAAGGCCATGGGGTGAACACGGATCTGGCTTGAAATGATGAACTCGATACGGGTCAGGCCGATGCCGGCAACCGGTAACTGCCACCAGCGAAACACGCCATCCGGCATTGCCGCGTTAATCATGACGGCGGTGTTGGTACGGGGGATGTCATCCAGATTGACCTGTTGGGTGTCATAACGCAGGATGCCGTTATACACTTTTCCGACGGCACCACCGGCACAGCTCAGTGTGACGGGTTGACCGGTTTTCAGCGTTTGGGTCGCGCATCCCGTTCCCACAATTGCAGGTACTTTGAGCTCGCGGCTGACAATGGCGGCATGACTGGTGGGGCCGCCGGTATCGGTAATAATCCCTGCGGCTTTTCGCATTAAGGGCACCCAGTCCGGATCGGTGCGTTCGGTGACAAGAATGGCTCCGTCCGGAAACTGGTCGACATCACGCGGATCTGTGATAAGAAATGCGTTCCCGGTGGCGATTGCACTACCCACACTGGCCCCTTCCAGCAACAGGGTCGATGTTTCTTTCAGGCTGTAGTTCACCAGCACGGCCTGGCGTTTTTGTGACTCCACTGTTTCGGGGCGGGCCTGAACCAGATACAGTCCGTGGTTGCCTTTTGCCCATTCCATATCCATCGGACAACCGTAATGGCGTTCAATGATTACCGCCCAGCGAGCCAACTGCAGTACGTCATCATCGGTGAGCACGAGCGTGTTTTGCTCTTGTTCTGTCGTGGCTAGTGTTTGGGTTGCACCCGTGATGTTGCTGAAGGTTTCAGTAGTCACTTTACTGATTGCTTGGTTGTTATCTTGGCTTTCAGTGTGGCGTTCCGCATGGCTTTCAGGGGCATACACCATTTTCTGCAGCTTATCCCCCAGCTGTTTTTCAATAATGGGGCGTTTTCCTGCCACCTCAAGCAGCGGTTTGTACACCATGAACCGATCCGGTGTGACGCTCCCCTGTACAATGGTTTCGCCCAGTCCCCATGCGCCGTTAATCATCACAACGTCAGGAAAACCATTTTCGGTATCTAAACTGAACATCACCCCGGCAGCTTTGGATTCGACCATTTGCTGCACCCCGACGGAGAGTGCCACTTGCTGGTGTGCAAACCCTTTTTCCTGACGATAGACAATGGCTCTGTCAGTATAGAGCGAGGCAAAACAGTGTTTACAGGCCAACAGAACGTCCGCCTGACCGCGAATATTGAGATAGCTTTCCTGTTGCCCGGCAAAGCTGGCGTCAGGCAGATCTTCCGCGGTAGCTGAGCTTCGGACGGCAACACTGACATCGGGTATCTCCAATTGCTCGCACAACTGCTGATAGGCTTCAGTAATGGCATGTTGTTGCTCGTCGCTGAATGTGCCCTCGGCGATCAGCATCCTGATTTTAGCCCCTGTCTCTGCCAGCGTTGCATTCCCCGTATCCATATCAGCCAGAAGCCGTGAGATGGGCTCATCGAGGCCATTTTGTGCCAGGAAATCGCGATACAGCTGGGCGCTGGTGGCAAAGCCAATGGGAACCCTGATACCGGCGTCTTTTAATTGACTGATCATTTCGCCCAAGCTGGCATTTTTACCGCCGACATAAGGAATGTCGGTGGTACGCAACTGGTGATACCAATAAATGGCTGATTGGGCGGTACTTTGAATGGCGGAAGCGTGAGACTCCGGATTTTGTTGCTCTGGAGATTGTTGTTCTGGGGATTGATGTTCAGAAGCTTGATGATCAGATGCCATGCTGCTCTCCTTCAGGTCGCTCTGGCGCTCATACATAACCCGGGGCGTGGACTCGTCGACAGGGACTCATTTATTTTAGGTGCAATTTTTTTGAATCGTGCAAAAAGCCCACATTAAACGTGGGCTTTTTTAGTGCTTTTGATGGGCTGCCTGCGGCTTGCTATTTCTAAGCATCTGGCAGCTAAGTCGCAGTCTGCTTTACAGCATCATTACCTGAGCGATAAGCAGCAATGAACCAAAGCCAAGCAGGAAGATCACGATAGGCAATACGAACTTCACCCACTTGTTAAAGGGAATATCGAGCATTTGCAGGGTCACCAGTACCAACCCGGTTGGCGCCAGGAACAACATGGCATATTGCCCCCAGTTATAAGCAGAGACAACGATGTCACGCGGAATCATCACGGTATCGGCTAACGGTGCCATGATCGGCATCGACAGTACCGCCAGCCCGGATGATGACGGAACCACCAGACCCAGCAGGAAGAAAATAAACATCTGAGACACGGCAAACACGCTGCCATGCATACCCGCAACCAGCTCAGATGCCCAGGCGAGGATGGTATCGGACACCATGCCTTGCTCAAGAATGATGTTAACGCCGCGGGCCATCCCGATAATCAGGGAGACTGCAACCAGTTCTGAAGCGCCCTGGGTAAAGGCTTCAACGGCTTCTTTCTCTCTCAAACCGGAAATGAAGATGATCACAATGGCAATCGCCAGGAAAGAAGCCGCCATTTGGCCAAACCACCAACCCTGTGTTGACACGCCCCAAATCATCATCGGGAAGGCGATGGCGAAAAGGGTTAAAATAATTTTGCGGCGCAGGGTAAAAGGGACTTTCTCGTTGAGATCTTTGCCTTTGAGGAAACGCTCTCTGAAAGCGTCACGGTCTTCATAGGTATAAGAAAATGACGGATCCGCTTTGATTTTCTTGCAATACCAGTACAAGTAGCCAATGACAACGGTCATACCCACGGCTAAGCCGAACGTCCGTACGCCAATCCCTTCGGTGAAAGAAATCCCCGCGGCGTTGGATGCGATAACAACGCTGAATGGGTTGATGGTTGAAAATGCCGTACCGATAGAGGCAGCCAGAAAAATGGCGCCGACACACACGATCGAATCAAACCCTAAGGTCAGGAAAATCGGAACCAGAATGGGGTAGAAAGCCACGGCTTCTTCTTCCAGGCCACAGGACGTGCCCCCGAGCGCCATGACGATGCAAACCAATGCGACAAACAGGAACTCTCTGCCTTTGGTTTTCTCTGACAGGGTGACCAGTCCGGCATTAAATGCCCCGGTTCTGTTGATGACGCCTATCATGCCCCCGAGAATCAAAATAAACACAATAATATCGGCACCTTCCACCGTCCCTTCCACCATGGAGATAGCGATGTCACTGAGGCCTTTGGGGGATTGCTCCAGCTTTTCGTAAGTGTCGGGAATAGCGATAGGCTTGCGTATTGTTCCGTTAATGAATTGATCGATACCGATATTGATTTGTCGTTTTTTTAGTTCCTCCTGATTGGCCGGTACGATAGTGACGTCGCCCTGAGGGTTCTCTACCAGCAAAGTATTTTGTGAAGCATCGTAAGACAGTTTGGAATAGGATCCTGCCGGGACAATCCAGGTAAGACCGATAGCAAAAAGCGTGATCGCAAATAAAATGGTGAATGCAGTAGGGAATTGAAATGTTCTGGTTCTTTCTTTTGTTAGCAGCATAAGAATTTCCTCTAAGCCGAATAGCTAGATAAAAAATCATTCAACCTATTCACTTAAAGTATTATGTTGCAAATTGTAATAACACAGCGGTGATCACAAATTAAACAAGATGAAAATAGGAATAACTTAGCCAATTATTCCGATTAAATATCCATGGATTGAATAAAGCATGATAACTATATTCTCGTTTACAGTTTTTTATTGTGGTGTGAATATATATAAACAGAAAAAATTGTAATGTGAAATTAAAATAATGATTCTTATTGATACGTATATTTAAAAATATACGTATCGGATATCAATACTGTTTTCATGTAATAAAAAATAAATAAAAGTACAAAAGAAAATCAAGATAGACGTATAATCAATGACCTGCCGGCATATCGCTGGCAGGGTGCCTCAAAATCCAGCAGGCTGACTGCTAACTGTTACACTTGAAAGTACCTTTTAGGTTTTGAGGTTATTCACAATGAAAACTCGAACAGCAAAACCAGCCGGACGGGTACATGCTAATCAACCACTTCTGCTCTGTTCACTGACGGCTCTCGCCATGCTTTCTGCCTCCTATGCTTATGCTGATCACCACAAGCTGACGGTGGCTATCGCAACGGATATGCCACCTTATGTCTCAGACAGTGCAAAGACTGGGCTGGAAGTTGATATCGTCAAAAAAGCCCTTGATGGGTATGTCGTTGAGTTTGTGCAGATGCCGTACAGTCAACTGCAAGACGCGGTGCAAAAGCAAAAGGCGGATGTATCTATTGGCGTGGTTGCGGATAACACGGATAACACGGATAACAGTGATGTGTTTTATTCCGACCCGCTCATCTCGTTTGCAAACTTTGCCATCAGTAAAAAATCTGACAACCTTGATATAAACAACATGGACGATCTAAAAAAATATCAGGTGTTGACCTGGCAAAACGCCTATCTTGAATTGGGTGATGAATTTAAAAAGCTGTTTTCACCAGAGTCTGAATACCGGAAAAATTACCATGAATTCTCCGATCAGGCGGAGCAGGTGGCACATTTTTGGAAAGAGAGCCAACAGGTAGCGATTATCGATCGAAATATCTTTGCTTATTTCACTAAAGCCCTTAAACCGTCTGACGGTGAGGTTGTCCACCACAGTTTGTTTCCCGCTGTAACTAATTTCTCCGCCAGTTTTAAAGACGAATCTGCGATGAAATCTTTCAACAGTAAACTCAAAGCGATGTGCCAAAGCGGAGAGTACGGTAAACTGCTGGAAGAGTATGAGGTTCAATTAGAAACGACGGTCTGCGGCGATAAGTGATTTTTAAAGCGTAAGCACACACTGTAGGTTATGCAGTGTGTGCAAAATGGCTTTTAATTATGACATGCCTTTCATTGGTGATATGGCTTTCATTGGTGACATGGTATTTATCGATGGCACAGCTTTTTATTGAGGACACAGCTTTTATCGATGCAAAATCCTCCTCAGAAAACAGCCTATTTTTCGGTGAAATTCCTGAGTTATCAGAAAATAAATGGGATCAGTGAGCGGCGCTTAAATCTTAGCTATGTTTGTGGCCTGCTTTGGTTCATGGAAAAACCGAATATCGAGTCAGATATTTGAGCCACTCATTCAAGTTATTTACGTGCGATGCATAAGCGGCTCAGGTATGAGACGTCAGCAAGACAAGGAGGTCAATTGAACATTTTGGTGTTAGGCGGCACCGGTTTTTTAGGTGCGCAAGTCGCTCAGCAGTGCCTTGTTCGGGGCCATAATGTGAGCGTTTTTAGCCGCGGGTTATTCGTCGAATCACCAGGCTATCGCCTTGCTGGCATGGCTACCCTGAAGCATGTGCAGCATTTTTATGGCGATCGGAATAAGGGCATTGACGCTCTAAAGGTGTTAGACGACTGCTGGGATGTCTGTATTGATCTGTGCGGCTACACCGCACCACAGGTACGGGAAAGCACTACTTGGTTGCGTGACAGAGTCCGGCATTACATTTATATCAGTGCCGTTCGTGCATTTTTGCCATCCCCTGAGCGCATGATTAATGAAAGCAGTGAAAGATATTCACCGATCGATGAAAATATCACATGTGTCGACAATGAAACGTATGGCCCGTTGAAAGCGGCTTGCGAGTCTATTGTGAATGAAATATTTGAGGGTCGAAATACCATACTTCGTCCTCAGGTGATGGTTGGTCCTAACGATCTATCCGGAAGAATGACCTACTGGTTGTTACGTGCCAAGAATCAACCAGTGATGTTGCCCGGTGATGGCAATGATTTTCTTCAGGTGGTTGATGTTACCGATGTCGCCAGCTTTATTGTACGAGTCAGTGAAAACAGGTATCTCGGTGAATTTAATCTGGCGGGACATAAAATAAGCTGGCGAGCGTTTTCGCAGTTGCTGGGTATTCAACACGGTGTGTGGGTAAACAATCAAATAATCAAGAACGCAGGCTTAACGTTCAGGGAGCTGCCACTGTTTCGGCCCAGAGGTAATAATGAAGCGTCTTACATGAATATCTCTCACGACAAGGCCGTGTCATGTGGTTTCAGGATCAGTGAAATGAGTGACACAATATCAAGAATAATGGAATGGATAGGTCACACTGATATTACGAAGATGATTCCCGATGATATTCAACATGAGCAATTAAGCCCGGAAGCGGAAGCACAGCTCATCAGAGAGCAGTTGTTCTTTCGGGCAATTCAGGGATGGCCATTCACAAAAAGCTATTGAATAAGAGCGAATAAGAGGACTTATTCAAAAGACATTTTTAAGAGAACAATTAACAAATGAAAAAAGTCAGTGCTAAAGGCTGTAAACAGAGGTTCATTGGCTTTAGTATCACGTTATTGAATATCTCACAGGTTAGTGGGTTATCTATGGAAAAGGAGTTTCCAGATGACACTTGAAATATGGATGGTTTATGCATTAGCCGTGTTGGTTTTAACGGCTTCACCCGGCCCCAGTTCTCTTTTATGCATGACCAAAGGCGTGACCTCGGGCTGGAAAGCGGGGGCATATACCGCTTTGGGCAGCTTAACTGCTATCACAGCCATAATGACTTTGTCTTTTACCGGGCTGGGGATGGTGATTGCTTCATCTGAACTGGTGTTCAATATCGTGAAATGGACTGGGGCGGCTTACCTCGTTTATCTGGGAGTGAAAGCACTGACATCATCCCAGGACAGTTATGAGCCGGTCAAGATGTGCGGTGACAGCCAAACTCGATTTACGCAGCACTACGTCAGTGGCTTTATTGTCGGTGCCAGTAATCCCAAAGCTATCCTGTTTTTTACGGCATTGTTTCCACAATTTATTAATCCTTCTGCGGGGATGCTGACTCAGTATCTGGTCTTTGCGGCGACCTTCGTGACGTTAGAACTTTCTTGGTTACTGACGTATGCCTATCTGGGATCAAAGTCATCGTCCTGGGTATTCGGTTCAGGTAAGGCGAGGTTGTTTAACCGTATTACGGGAGGTGGGTTTATCGGGGCGGGTGCTTTACTGGCGTCGGTGAATCGTGGTTAACAGAGTATGAGGCAATGTGTGACATTTATTGATCTGTGTGATGTTCCACCAAAAGAACTTGTCGCCATGCTGAATGAGTGTGAGGTCAGGGCGCATTTAATCAAACATGAGTTGTTTACGGTTCAGACGGCTTACGAGTGGGTAAGCCGTAAAGCTGAAATGAATGCCATCAAAGGCTGTTATATCCGCGCCATTGACGTTGACGGTCAGTTAGCCGGATGGTGTGGAATCCAGCCAGACGGTGATGACTACGAAGTCGCCATTGTATTGCGGCAGCGTTATTGGGGGGCCGGTATTTCGGTTTTCAGGGTGTTGCTCGACAAGGCGAAAAGTATGGGACACAAAGAAGTGGTGTTGAACCTGCTAAGTACGCGTCCAAAGTATGACAGTCTGGTACGTCGGGCGAGTAAAGTGGAAATCAGGCAAATACACGGAGGTTGTTTTACCTCGTATTTCATTCCGCTGTAATGTGGCGGCTTTTATGTTGTTTTACTCTTTAACAGACTTGAACCCGTGGACGGGGGAATGCACTGTTTTCATTGAATGGTCACGGCAACAAAGTAAGGATAAATGTTGAAAACTGGCATCAGGATAAGTTTGGCTCAGATTCCGGTCGTAAAAGGAAATGTGGTTGAAAATCTTTCCAACCATCTAACTATGATTGCGCAGTCTTCATTGTACGGCGCGAATGTCGTCGTATTTCCAGAATTATCATTAACTGGATATGAACTGGAGTTGGCTCAAGAACTGGCTTTTAGCCCGCAATCACCGCATTTTTCTGCGTTATCCCGAGCTTCAATTGAAAATGATATCGTAGTGATTGCTGGTTGTCCTCTTAACATAAAAAGCTCAGCCAAACCGACAATTGGCGCGGTTATTTGCTTTCCCGACGGAACCATTGAGTTTTATTCAAAGCAATATTTGCATGAAGGGGAAGGGACGTTTTGTGCGTCAGGTTCCGAGGACTATGTCTTCAATGTCGAAGGTCATCGAATTGGGCTTGCCATATGTGCCGATTTCTCATCAACAGCGCATTCACTAAACGCTCGAATGTTGGGTGCCGACATTTACATCGCCAGTGCGTTAATTTCGGACTCGGGCTTTGAGGCTGATGCCAAAATATTGTCCCACATTGCATCAAAACACCGTTTTCCGGTGCTGTTAAGCAATCATATATCTTCGACAGGCGGTTGGTCTGCATGTGGGAACAACACCATTTGGAATGCTAGCGGTGACGTTGTGCTGAGTTCTGCATCAAAAGAGCACTGTTTGGTCATGTGTTCAATAAACGGACATGAGGTTTACGCCGCTCAAGTTCAGCAAATTACCTAAAAGGGTTGGTACGTGTAACCGGTTTTGCTTGTGTTTTCTTTGTCATTCGGTTGCTTCGGCATTCTGTTGCTGAAACATTGTGCATTGTGCATTGTGCATTGTGCATTGTGCATTGTGCGTGGTTTGATTGTTTCGCTCTTAACTCTAAAAAGTCGTTTTTGAAAGGAAAAATAAAAGTGGGATTGTTTCGTAAAGTAATGGTATGCGTTTTCATATTTCTTATAGCGGGTTGTTCCCACAGGGAATTTTTGGAATCTAAGTCGCTTACGGAATCTGTATGGGAACAGTCATCCTATCAGGAGAAGATAAAGGGATTCTATGTCGATGAGAAAGCGTCAATGTTGCTCATTCTGGGAGAACAGTTTAGCTATGTGATTAATTGTGATGACTTGCTGTGTGACTATGCGAAAGCAAGCAGAGAGATTGATATTAATCTTGAAATTTTTGACTTAAAGCTGGTCGAAGGCGGTCTGGTTAAAGGCAAGCTTTTAATTAAACCGTATTCTACTTACCCAACGCCACATTATTCAGATTTTTATGATAAAGAACTTATCAATAGATATATAGATTTAAATGTACTGGAAACCAACGATAAAGGCGAAATAAAGTATCAGTCAAAAGGCTTCAACTTTGAAGCTAAGCGATATGAGATTGAAGGCGATTTCCCCTTTGACGTGTTGGAAAAACCCATTGTCGTTAATATAAAGAACGTAGTTCCAGATTCAGCAATAGTGAAAGCAGGAAAAATATCAATCACTCCGGTGACTGTGATCATTGATGGGGTGATATTCCCAATAAAACTTCTGTCATTTGCGCCTTATCTTCTGTTTTATAAGCATTCAATTTAAAGGATGCATGTTGCAACGGATATCAATTAAAGAAGTGATGTATGAAGCATTAGGAATGAAGAGTTAGGAAGAAGCATTAGAGATGAAGGCAAAGTCTGGAAGGATAAATACGTAAATACCCGCACATATTTATTCTAAAAACAGGCCCTATTTATAAGGGCCTGTCATCAATCACTTCTTACACTGAGCGTTAACAATGTAACTTGTCTGATCAAACTGTGTCCAAGCCCCGGTTCCAATACCATCAACAACCAAGATTGAAACGACACCAAAATCAATAAATACCCCTAATAGGGTGGTAGCATCGAATGACTTAGAGACGGGAATGGTCACAGAGGTGCAGTTGTCTTCTTCGACACGGATCGTGTAATCGTATTTCTTCTTAAAAGAAGTGATGACGTTTCCATCACCCAAATAGGCCTCATTAACATAAATGCGGGCATCAGGATTTTTACTGCGAATTGAAACTTGCTGGCTTGTGCCATTAAACATTGCTGCGCAACCACTTAGCGTGAATAAAGTGATAAAAGCAATTAGTAATTTTTTCATAGAGTTGTGATTCATAAAGCGTGCAAAGGGCGGCATTATAGAGATGGCCTGCACATATGTCTATTTCCTGAGTTATCTATCATCAAGAGAAGTGACTCTGTTTTTATACCTAAAACGAAAAAAAAAGCGGGATGACGTTTAATGCAATGTCATCCCGCTTTTAACATTTGGTTTTATTGTCAGCTTATAAATCGTTTTTCTGGAAAATTTACTCCTCTCAGACGACTTATCTTACACGCCAACCGTCATATGCAGACCATAAAAGACCCCGCGGCCAATCAGTTCTGAACACAGCACCAAGATAAAGCTGAGCGCGATGATCGCAACTCCCGGACGGCTATTCATCAGGCGGGGAATAAACCACACTGCGAGGGCTCCAATCAGTAAGCCGACCCGCAGGATCTGTAACTGAGCCAGATTCGGGATCAGCTCGGAAGCGCTGACGACGGCACTGTGAATTTCACCCAGACTCAGCATCTGACTGATTATTGCCACCAGACTGACTGCCACGGCAATTGCCCCAAACAGCGGAAGCGCGTTATCCAGCCTTGCTAATTTGTGCTGCGCGCCTGCCAGAATCAGGTGACCAAAAATCAGCCCCGAGATGATGGTGGTCAGCACAAAAGCCAGTGGGGTGTACACTGTGTTCCAGGTAGGCACGGTATCAATCAGGTACACCTTAATCATGGAATACATGAAGGCGATACCAACGGTCATTGCTGCGAGAAGCAGAACTTTACGCAGGCTTTGTGCCCCCTTATCGAGGATTTCCAACAGCCAGTAGCCACCCCCCAGGGCAAAGAACAGGCTGCCGGTGAAAATCTCATTCGACAACCAGGAACTGCCGACCTGATTCAGGGCATTAAAAGCACGCAATGGACTGCCAAGGTGCATGGTGGAGGCCATAAATCCCAGCCCCATTAATACCCAAATAAAGAACATGCCTTTGTGCAGGCGGTCAGTAACCCCGACGCAGAGCTTGTTGCCCAGAATCACCGCCCCCAGCAGCAAAAATGCGCCAACAGCGGTTTGTGCCAGTACCGTGAACAGAATCAACGGCCATTCATGCCAAGCCATGTTATACCTCCTTCGGATTGACCAGGAAGCCGCTTTGATCGCCGGTCGGGCGCGCATGGCGGTTCGGTTTGATGACAATATTCGGTTTGGTTTTCAGTGACGACGGCAATGGTGCCACGTCAGCATTGGAACCATATTTGGCTCGCAGTTCGGCGATAGGGCCAAACTCCAGGGCTCGCAGTGGGCATGAACCGACACAAATCGGCTCCAACCCTTCAGCCACGCGTTCGTAGCAGCCGTCACACTTGGTCATGTGGCCTTTTTCTTCGTTATACTGTGGCGCACCATAAGGGCAGGCCATTGAACAGTATTTACAGCCGATGCAGACATCTTCATCGACGATCACGAAGCCGTCTTCCCGCTTGTGCATGGCACCGGACGGACACACCTTGGTGCAGGCTGGCTCATCACAGTGGTTACAGGCAATTGATAAATAGTACGAGAACACATCCTGGCGGAAAGTGTCTCCCTCTTTGACCCAGTTGCCGCCGTTGTATTCATAAACACGGCGGTAGTTAACGCCGACATTGAGATCTTTGTTGTCTTTGCACGACAGCTGACAGGTTTTGCAGCCGGTACATTTACTTGAATCAATATAAAAACCGTATTGTTTCATGGCTTAAACCTTATGCTTTCTGCACCAGTTGCACTTCCACCAGGTTGGTGTGCTGTGGATTGCCTTTTGCCAGCGGGCTAGGACGCTGAGTTGTCAGAACGTTGATGCAACCACCGTGATCCACTTTCTTACCATCCGGCGCATACCATGCCCCTTCACCCAGGGCGACAACGCCAGGCATCATCCGAGGGGTAACTTTGGCATTGATATGCACTTCGCCGCGATCGTTAAAAATACGGATCAGATCGCCGTTTTTGATCCCGCGGGAGTCGGCATCCATCGGGTTAATCCACATCTCTTGCCGGGCGGCTTCTTTCAGGATGTCGACGTTACCGTAGGTTGAGTGACAGCGTGATTTGTAGTGGAAACCGGTCAGCTGCAGCGGGAATTGGCTGCGCGCTGGATCATCCCAGCCTTCAGCGGTTGACGCATAAATCGGCAACGGGTGAATTACATCACCTTCCGGTAACTCCCACTCTTTGGCAATTTCAGCCAGCCGCTCAGAATAGATTTCGATTTTCCCGGACGGTGTGCTCAGTGGGTTATTCAGCGGGTCTTCACGGAACGCTTTATACGCGACGTAATGGCCGTTCGGATCGCGACGTTTGACGATGCCCTGTTTACGGACAGTCTCAAAGTCAGGTAGCGACGGATCTTTTTCGCGTGTCAACTGGTACAGATGACGTAGCCAACCTTCCTGATCACGCCCTTCAGTAAAGGCCTGCTCTACGCCAAGCCGCTTGGCCAGCTCGGTACAAATCTCGTAAATTCCTTTGGATTCAAATTGCGGCTCAATGGCTTTATCGGCATAAATGAAGTAAGGCATATTGGCGGCTTTTCCATCCATACAGAAGTCCGCCTGCTCGGAGGTGGTTAAATCCGGCAGCACAATGTCGGCGTACTTAGCGGACGACGTCATGTGGTTATCGATCACAACAATCATTTCACAGGCTTTGTCGTCCTGAAGGATTTCGTGAGTGCGGTTGATGTCTGAATGCTGGTTAACGAGGCAGTTCCCGGCGTAGTTCCAGATAAACTTGATTGGCACATCGAGTTTGTCTTTACCACGAACCCCATCTCGGGTGGCCGTCATTTCCGGGCCACGAATGATGGCGTCAGTCCACAGGAACATAGAAATGGCCGTTTTGACCGGATTTTCCGGGATCGGGAAGCGGACAAACGGGATGTTGTAGTCCGATTCTCGGGCACCGGTGCCGCCACCATTGATGCCTACGTTACCAGTCAGCAGTGCCAGCATGGCAATCGCGCGGGATGCCAGCTCGCCATTGGCGGTACGCTGCAGTCCCCAGCCCTGGAAAATGGCACATGGCTTAGCCTGACCGATTTCGCGGGCCAGTTTGACAATGATGTCGACCGGAATACCGGTAATCGGCGAGGCCCATTGCGGCGTTTTCTCAATGCCGTCTTCACCTTGACCCAGAATGTACGATTTATAGTCTGAATTGGCAGGGGCGGAAGCTGGCAGGGTTTTCGCATCGTAGCCGACACAGTATGTGTCCAGAAACGGCTGATCGACCATATTTTCGGTGATCAGCACGTGTGCGATGGCTGCAACCAGCGCGGCATCGGTACCGGGACGAATTGGGATCCATTGATCTTCCCGGCCACCAGCCGTGTCGGTGTAACGCGGATCGATCATGATCATTCTGGCGTTGGATCGCGCTTTGCTTTCCATCAGGTGGTGGATAAGCCCGCCACCTGACATGCGGGTTTCAGCCGGATTGTTACCAAACTGCACAATCAGTTTGGTGTTTTCTAAATCAGAAAAACTGTTGTTGTTTGCCCAACCACCGTAGGTGTAGTTCAGACCAGCCGCAATTTGCGCCGTGGAATAATCGCCATAGTGGTTAAGGTACCCACCGGTCAGGTTCATTAGCCGGGCAATCAGGGTGCCGCCCGGCGGCCAGGATTTGGTCACAGTCCCGCCCAGCGTGCCGGTGCCGTAGTTCAGGTAGATGGCTTCGCTGCCGTATTCTTTGCGGATTCGGTTCAGACTGTTCGCGATGTCGTCGTACGCTTCTTCCCAAGTGATCCGCTTGAATTTTCCTTCTCCGCGTTTGCCAACCCGTTTCATCGGGTATTTAAGGCGGTCAGGATTATAGACACGGCGGCGCATTGACCGGCCTCGCAAGCAGGCCCGAATCTGGTGGCTACCGTAGGTATCATCCCCGGTATTGTCGGTTTCGACCCATTTGATTTCGCCGTCCGCAACATGCATACGTAGCGGGCAACGGCTGCCACAGTTAACCGTACAGGCACTCCAAACGACTTTTTCTTCAGATTGAGGAGAGGCAGGCTCAGATGCGGCCAGGGCAGGGTTGGACTTGAATGGCAGGCTCATACTGCCGGCTACGGCGGCCAGGCTCCCCAGCGCTGAACTTGATTTGACGAAGTCCCGCCGGGTGAACTTAGGTGCCAATAGCTGTTTTAGTTTTGATTTCATGACACGACACTCTTTGCAACGCACACACACCACTTTGGTGGTAGTTCCTGTTATCGATTGTCGTTAAGGGAAAACGTTTAACCTTGTTGTTTGTCAATAAACCATACAGAAAGTACGTATACCGGGCAGGTATCAATAAGTAATGTGAAACCGATCACTGATAGAAGAAAAATAGTGCCTCTACATCAATGTGTTATAAGTGATAACCGTTCGTGTTTGCTTCCTTGTTTAAGAAGGTTATCGGGAAAAGGAAAGTCGTCGCGTGAAAAGGCTAACTTTGTTCTAAAACAAGTTACTGTCGGGTCTCTTAGGCTAAGTTATTAGCTGATAACTTGCTTGATTACACTGCCTGATAAGGCCGGGTGACAATCACAGCGACACAAACCTGGGGATGGAGAGCCTGTATTTATGGAGCATATTGCCACCATTGCAAAACTGCTTGGCAGCCTGTTTTATTATCCGGTTACACACAAAAATAATCAGTTGATGTGCCATACGTTACGGCAGAGTGAAGGATGGCAGGAGAGTCCTTTTGCCCCCGTCTTGGTGGCTATTGAACAGGAATCGGCAGCGCAACTGGCCGACGATTTTCAGCAGCTGTTTGAAGGCTGTGACGTGATGCCAGCACCGCCATGGGGCTCTGTGTATCTGGACCGAGAGCAGGTAATTTTCGGGGAATCGACCATCCGATTCCGCCACTTTTTAAAAGATAACCAACTGGCGTTGGATACGGGTATGCGAGAGCCGGAAGACCAGTTCGGACTCATGCTGATGGCACTGGCAAAGCTGGCTGATGAGCAGGATGGCCTGTCGGTGGATAGGTTGCTGCAAACCCACCTGTTACCTTGGGCTTACCGGTATCTGACGCTGGTGCAGGAACATGCCCGGACTCAGACTTATTGCTTGTTAGCGGATATTGCCCGGCAGTGGTTACAGCTGGTTCAGGAAGAACGGGGTATTACTGCGGAGAACCTGAAGGTGTATTTCTGATGAGCAATCATCCTGATCCCGGCAGGGACGAGCGGTATTACAAGGCGTGTCTTGAGCATTACACCGTCAGCCGGCGTGGTTTGTTTCGGGGGCTGATCGCCGGTGCGCGCAAAGCATCAAAGCATATTGAGGTGCCGCTGGTGATCAGGACGGTACCTCGCCCTCCCGGGGCGGTCGATGAAGTGTTGTTCCTTGAGTTTTGTGAGTCTTGTGACCTGTGCAAACAAGCGTGCCCTAATGGCGTGATTGAGAAGGAGAAGGAATTTCCTCAGCTTAACCTGGAATATAATGACTGTAGTCAGTGTGGTGCCTGCCAACGAGTGTGTCCGACCCCCGCGTTATCTTCTGCCTGTCGGGATATCGGAGTAAGACCGTACTTTTCTGATGGGTGCGCAAATCGCATGTCTGGTGCATGCCATGCCTGTGCTGAGCAGTGTCCGCAGCAGGCGATTAGCATATCTTATGGCCAGATCCCTCGGGTTGATGACTCGCTTTGTGATGGTTGCGGGCAATGCCGTACTGCGTGTTATCAGGGGGCTATTCAGTTGCGTTTCAAAGCGTACTAAATTTAAAGCGTAATAAATTTAATGATTAAAAAGAGAGTATTTTAAACGCCAATGCTTTACTCACTTAACTAAATGCTCTCTGTTATAACTCTGCGATATCTTTGCTTTATGGTTCTATTGGGATAATCCATTGGATTTAATTTTTCTCTGTTATTCAAACATTGAGTGCTTAAAAAAACATCCCTCTGTTCGGGGTGAGCAGAGGGATGTGTGAGCCGCTTAGATATTAATCTTTGAGTCGGTAGATGACCGTGATGAAATTTTTAGCCATTACTGACTTTGGCCAGTGTGCTGGTCTGGGCTTTCTCCTGGTGCCAGTGGCGGAAATCGCTGCCGGTAGGGGCTTGCGCCACACGTAAATCAAACTCCGACATAACCGCATATAAATGGTCAAAAATATCGGCCTGAATGCGTTCGTATTCTACCCAGGCCGTAGTGTTAGTGAAGCAGTAAATCTCCATGGAGATACCGTCATGGCTAGGAGCAAGCTGGCGAACCATTAACGTCATGTCTTTGCGAATTTCAGGGTGAGCGCGCAGGTAACGTTCCAGATAAGCTCGGAAACTGCCGAGGTTCGTCAGACGGCGGCCATTGATACAACAGCTCTCGTCCACATGGTGTTGAGCATTGTAGTCAGTGATCTCTTTCACCTTGTGTTTGATATAAGGTTCCAGTAACTGTGCCCGGTTTAAATGGTTTATTTCCTCTTTGCTCAGGAAATGCACGCTGGTGGCATCAATCAGTACATGGCGTTTAATGCGTCGTCCGCCGGACTCGGTCATGCCCTTCCAGTTTTTGAAGGAATCTGAAATCAGCGCATAAGAAGGGATGGTGGTGATGGTTTTATCCCAGTTCTGGACTTTCACTGTCGTCAGGCTGATATCAATCACGTCACCGTCAGCACCGTATTTCGGCATTTCCAGCCAGTCCCCAACACTCAGCATTTTATTGGCTGATAGCTGAATACCGGCAACCAGCCCCAGAATAGGATCTTTGAACACCAGCATGATGACAGCGGTCATTGCACCTAAACCACTGAGCAGAATCACCGGTGATTTCCCGATTAAAATCGAGGTGAACATTAGGGCCGCAATAACGAATAGGACAATCTTGATGCTCTGAATAATGCCTCGCAACGGCAGATTGCGGCCTACCTGAGTACGCCCAAGCAGGGTTTCCAGCACACTGAGCAAAGAATACAACGTCAGCAAGGTGTACATGACCACCCAGAGGTTAACTAACGTCAGGAGAACTTCCCGTACGGCGCTGTCTTGGGACAACCACAGGTTGGCCTGAATCCCAATCACGATCCCCTGAATCAGCAAAGCAATACGACTGAACAGGTTGCCGCTAAATAACGCGTGGTGCCAGATGGCCTGTGATTTGTCAGCGCGTCGCTTAAGCCATGACACTACACCACGGTGCAGAACAAGGTGAATGATCACCGCGATAAGTACAATCAACCCCAACGCTTCGGCAAGTTGGGTAAGCTGCGACATTTGAATATTATATTGACTGAACCAGTCTTCGATTGACTGCAACATAATTGTCTCCAGATTATAAGAGTAATCGTTTAGGTTTGATTTTATGTTAGGGAAAAGACTACTACGCGTATATATCAGACACAACCCCTGACATTATTTATAGAGAGCATGGAATGTAATAAGTGAAATTAAATAATGTTCAAAGTTGAGATATTTACCCAATAAATCATATAGCAATGTTTATATATGAATTGAGGCGGTTCTTGCTTGTTTTTAACAATCTTGAAATACTCCGTGTCACCCCAGTGATTTGTCAGTAGACACGTTAAAAATCCGGGTATATGCCAGCGGAAAAATGCAAGCTGATAGACTGCGGGAACAGGGGACGCCGGCCTGTATCCATCCGGATGGCTCTTCTGTCAGGTGAGTGTCAATTTTTCATCGCAAGTTACATTTAACCTCTTTGACATTAATCAAAACTACTATATCGTGCGAAAAATCTGACACATGTATTTGTAATGTAATTACCGCAGTGAAAGATAAACATAATATTAACAACTATCCGGTTTATTCGGGAGAGATAGGATGACTGTCGAGTCAAAAAATATTCCGCTTGCTGACAATATTAATCAGGTTAATGACTGGTTGATTGGGCATTCTGGTTTTTTTATTCAATATGGTGTGAATATTGTTTCTGCCATCATCATTTTGTTTTTGGGCAACATGGTAACGAAAGTAATTTCGAATAACGTTGCTAAAATTTTGCAAAAAAACAAAATTGATGATGCCGTCAGCGCCTTTATTTGCAGCATTATTCGTTACGCTTTGTTTAGCATGGTGCTGGTCGCGGTACTAAGCCGAGTCGGTATTCAGACTGCCTCCATTATTGCTGTTATTTCGGCCGCAGGCCTGGCGGTTGGTCTGGCACTGAAAGGATCGCTGTCTAATTTTGCTTCCGGTGTACTTATTGTTGTTTTCCGTCCTTTTAAATCCGGAGATTTCATTGAAGCGGGTGGTGTTGCTGGCTCGGTTCAATCGATTCAGCTGTTTCAGACAGTACTGAAAACATCGGACAACAAAATGGTAGTGGTGCCAAACACTTCTATCATGCGCGGGCCGATTACCAATGTGTCTAAATACGACACCCGCCGCATCAACTTCGTGTTCCGTGTATCGTACAAAGCGGATCTGCAGAAGGTGAAACAGATTCTGAAAGAAACAGTGGAAAGCGATCCTCGTGTTTTGAAAGATCCTGAGGTGGTGATCGGGGTAACAGAGTTGGCAAATTCGTCAGTGAACCTGGTGGTACGTCCTTGGGTACAGCGCTCTGATTATTGGCCGGTTACCTGGGATTTGAATATGGCGGTTAAGGAAGCACTGGAAGCGAACGGTATCGAGATTCCATATCCACAAATGGATGTTCACTTAAACACTGAGCCTCAACCCCTGACTAAAAACGCCTAATACTGACGTCAGGCTTTAAAAGTTTAAGGTTTACGATCATCGGGCGGCAACGGCAGTTGTCGCCTTTTTTATATCTGCCTTTTTTCAAAATATTAAAAAGCCAGTGTTTTATTTAATCTTTGTTTTATGTCACCGTTGGCACTTTCAAAAGAAACATTCATGTGCGTACCTGAGAGAGAATCACGGCATTAAACGCATAACTCTGGCCGCAGTATTGGCTGAGTCATCTACCCTGAATAACCCTCTCGCTTACCTGAATGACACCACATTTCGATTGAGCATTTCGGGCGCCGGACTGTAGAGCCGGGGCGCAGTATGTTGCGGCAGGTGGATCAGGTTCAGGTGGTTCCTGCGTGCCCATTGTACGGTCAGCGCCGTAGGGGCTGAGAGGGTGACCAGCGTCCCGATACGGGCGCGAACGGCCTTGTGGATCAGCTCCAGGCTGCACCGGCTGGTCATCACAGCAAACCCTTCACGGGGATTAATCCGCTCCGTTGCCATGGCGCCAATGAGTTTATCCAGTGCATTGTGACGGCCGATATCTTCCCGGCACAGCACAATATCACCGCTCCGATCGGCATACAGGGCCGCATGCAAAGCGCCACTTTTACGCGCAACAATTTGGGCTTCGCTGATACGATCCCGCAAACCGGCAAACAACGTTGCATCCGGCGGAGTGACCGGCTGCAAGGGTTCAAGATCCGGCAGGGCTTGCTCCAACGCTTCTACGCCGCAAATACCACACCCGCTGGTACCGGCTAACTGACGACGGTGGCTCTTAAGTGCCCAGAAGGCTCGATTGGAAATCTCAACGGCGGCGTGGTGTGACTCGCAGGCGGCCGATAACTGAATATCGTAAATCTCACTGAAAGAATTAACGATACCGGTGCTTAAACTGAAGCCTTTGACAAAATCTTCGATATTTCCCGGCGTCACCATCATGACGGCCTGATTGATACCGTTGTAGCTGATAGACAGTGCTGATTCACTCGCCAGCGCAAAATGGCCAACGCTGCTTTCATCCCCCAGCGTTTGATAGCTGAACGTATCTGGCGAGGGCGGGGCAGAATTGACGTCCGGAATATCGATGAGGTTTATCGCAGAATCAGTCATGATGATGTTTTCCTTAAGTCCTGGTCGTAACGGGAAACGCCTGAGTGTTACAGCGTGCTGTCAGCGGCAAAAATGGCCTGTGCTTCTGCAAAGCATTTTTCGGCCAACGCTGAGCGAGGCTCAGAACGCCGCATCAGCAAGCCGATGGGCGATTGCACAATGGCACCGTCAATGGGCACGATTCGCAGGTAATCATTCAGATCCTCCAGCCCGCTGTTCAGCGGCATAATGGCGCAGCACATACCCGCGCTAACGGCTTGAATAAGCTGGAATGTAGAATCACCCTCGACAACGATATTGGGGGTTAGCCCTTTACTGCTGAACCGGATATCAATGGAATGGCGGTAATGCATCCCTTTGGTCAGCAAGCCGAGAGGGATTTGGTCAAGACCGTCCCAGGTGAGCTCGGACTCAGGAAACGCAAAATGTCGGACGTCATGCAGCAACCCCATGCTGGTGGCTGAGAGTTTGATGACGTCAAAGTGCGTGGTATCGACCTGATCCAGATAGCAAAGCCCTAAGTCCAGCTGGTTGCGATTCAGTCCATCTATCACTTGTTCTGAAGTCATCGATAACAGTTGAAAACGCAACTCGGGATAGCGTTGGGACAGCGGTTTCAGGAGTTGCATCGGATTCTGGCTTGCCAGCGGAACCATACCCAGGCGAAGGCTACCGACCAACTGACCGCGGCAGTTAGCCGCTTCTGCCTGAAGGCCGTCATGTGCTGTCAGTACGGTACGAGCCCAGGCCAGGATTCTTTCACCGGCCTCGGTAAAACCTTCAAAACGCTGACCGCGTTCGACCAGAACCAGGTTGAGCTCATCTTCCAGATTTCTGATGCGCATCGACAGGGTCGGCTGCGTAATATGGCACAATGCGGCGGCTTGCCCGAAGTGTCGGGTCTTATCGAGCGCGATGAGATACTTAAGCTGTTTAATATCCATGAAACTTCCTATTTTCAGCGTCTTGTTGTGCTTAGGCTCAGGCGCTTTATTTCTTCAATCTTGTGAGAGCTGACTTAAATCACTTCGGATCTTTATTCGTTTTATTATTTCTGTACATGTACATATGACACCTGTGTTCAGGTTCAGGTTCAGGTTCAGGTTCAGGTTCAGCTGAGTACATAGTCCACCGGTTGAAGCGAAGGTGGCAGCTCTGTGGCACCCAGGGCATCAAGAATATCGCGTTCTATCGTGCGCACCATGGCATCCAGCGGCAGATCGTTTTCTTCACGGCCGAACGGATCTTCAAGCTCATCCCCGATAGCGTCCAGACCAAAAAAGGTATAGCTGACGATGGTGGTAAAAATCGGGGCTATCCAGCCAAGTGGCTCTGCCATGGCAAACGGCAGCAAGATACAAAAGATATAGTTGGTGCGATGAAACAACAGCGTATACGGAAACGGCAACGGGGTTGTTTTGATTCGTTCACAGCTTGCCTGGGCTTCCGATAACTTCTGCAGTCGCTCTTCAAGCGTGACATAGCGCCAGTCACTGATAATCTGATCCGTGGCCAGTTTTGAACAGCGCTCGCTGATCACCCGTAAAATGCCGTCACACAGGTTGTGGCCGTATCGTTGCCGGGGTTGCGACAGCCAGTTTCGTGCTGCTTCAAATTCATCATCCCCGCGAAGCTTGGCGCTGAGTGCATGGGTGTAGCCGCACAGCTCTTTGAGTAATGTTTCACGTAATGCCTTGTCTGGAATCACGGCGCTGGCCCGCGAAAAGGAGCGAACTTCGGTGATCACATGACCCCACGCCTGACGTCCTTCCCACCAGCGCCCGTAACAGGCATTGTTGCGAAAACTCATAAAAATAGAGAGTGAGATACCCAATAAGGTGAACGGTGTTGCGTTCACATGGGTAAAAAATGCCGGTAGCAAGCCTTCAACCAGCACAATCAATGCGGCTAATACCGTCACCATAAAACTGCGCAGGGCAATACGTTTCGCAATCGAGCCTTTCAGAGAGAACAGGATATTGAATAAGTTGGGTTTGGAATGAACAATCATATCTGTTTCGTTCTCGGCTGTACTCTTGCTTCAGGCAGTTATTTATTCTTTTAGGTCGTGTCTAAATAATCTAAATAAAAAGTGTTCTGGATAAATTCTGTTTATCACTGTGCACACAGAAAGAAAGTACCAAGTAGGATTATCGAGTATGCTTTTTTGCAGTTTTGCAGTTTTGCAGTTTTGCAGTTTTGCAGTTTTGCAGTTTTGCAGTTTTGCAGCTGGTCGATGTTTTCTTGACCGCGCTGAAATACTTTCTTACACGTCGTTTGTAGAGTCGGTGAAAAACTCGTTGTGTTTTTGATCTAAATCAAGAATAGGGATGGCTATACCCTCGGTCAAATCAGTTGTTTTTATGGTGTGATAGATATCATCTATTAATGTTTAAGTCCGTTGATTTACAGGTCTGACAGGCTGTTTTGCGGGATTTCTCCGCGGCCATCAGTCGCTTGTTCTAGTAAGGCATCAATAATTTTAGATAAGTGATAAGTTATATCGATGATGAAAAGGGGAAACGCGCCTGACGCCATTTTGAGACCTGTTCAAAGCGGGAGCGAAGATGGGGTAAGTCGTTAGCCCGCCCAAGGGGCTGTCTTAGATATATGATTGAAAATAATAAGGTTATTAATCGGTGTGGGTATGGATTTTAAAGGGACTAAAACGCCGTGATAGATGATATCTATGATGGGGTAAATGTTTTCAATTGGACGGTTATTCACAAACTCAATAATCTTTGATGCAGATCAATGTAATTGCATGTCTGCATTTTTGTCGCAATTGCTTGTACCGAACTATCAATGAGCGATTCACAGCTCGTTTGAGAAAAACCCGTTTTCTGATAACCCGTTTTTATTCAAACGCCCGGTGTCTGTACCAGGTTCAGAATACTTGCTGTCTCGTTCATTGTTCTTCCCCACTGAGGAGCAACTTCATGAGTCAAAAAGAACATATCAGGGATTATAACGCACCGGCTGGTGGCTGGGGAGCCCTGAAAAGTGTCACGAAAAGCTGGCTGGGCAGTGAGAACGCATTCCGTAACCTCAGAACCATGTTAAAAACGAACCAGAATGGCGGGTTTGATTGTCCGGGCTGTGCCTGGGGTGAATCGCCTGAAAATGGCATGGTTAACTTCTGTGAAAACGGTGCCAAGGCGGTGAACTGGGAGGCCACCGGCCGTCTGGTGGACCCGGACTTTTTTGCGAAATACAGTGTGTCCGAGCTTGCCAACCAGACCGACTACTGGCTGGAATATCAAGGACGGCTTACTCACCCAATGCGCTACAACGCAGAAACTGATCGCTATGTAGAAACGTCATGGGAAGAGGCTTATGCACTGATCGCTCAGCACTTGAATAATCTTGACTCTCCGGATCAAGCCGAGTTCTATACATCGGGTCGAGCCAGCAATGAAGCCGCCTTTATTTATCAGCTATTCGTCCGTGCGTTCGGCACCAATAACTTCCCTGATTGTTCAAATATGTGCCACGAAGCCAGTGGCCTTGGCATGTCGGAGACTATTGGGGTAGGTAAAGGCACGGTGGTGTTTAAAGACCTCGAAGAGGCCGATGCCATTTTCGTGATTGGCCAGAACCCGGGTACTAACCATCCGCGAATGCTGGATCCGCTGCGTGAAGCGGTAAAACGCGGTGCTCAGGTGATCTGTCTGAACCCGCTGAAAGAGCGTGGCCTGGAGCGATTCCAGCACCCACAACATCCGATTGAAATGCTGCGCAATGGCTCAGAGCCAACCAATACGGCGTATTTCCGTCCGGCGCTTGGCGGCGACATGGCTGTTTTCCGTGGTATGGCGAAATTCCTGCTTAACTGGGATCGGGAAGCGCGGGAAAACGGGGAACCTGCGGTTTTTGATCACGCCTTTATTAACAAGCACACCACAGGGCTGGATGCATACCTGAACGCTGTGGATGCAACCAGTTGGGGCCACATTGTTGAGCAATCAGGCTTAACGATCGAAGAGATTGAGGTACTGGCTCGGATGTACCGCCGGGCGGACAAAGTGGTGATGTGCTGGGCGATGGGACTGACTCAGCACCGTCACTCTGTACCGACTATTCAGGAAGTGGTGAATTTGCAACTGCTGCGCGGTAACGTCGGTAAACCGGGCGCGGGTTTGTCGCCAGTTCGAGGCCACAGTAATGTGCAGGGTGACCGTACCATGGGCATTAATGAGCATCCGCCAAAAGCGTTGCTGGATGCGTTGGAAAAACGTTTCAAATTCAGCGTGCCACGTGAGCATGGCCACAATTCGGTTCAGGCGATTCAGGCTATGGAAGAGCAACGATCCAAGGTCTTTATCGGACTGGGCGGGAACTTTGCACAGGCCACGCCGGATACGACAAGAACGCACCGTGCGCTGCGCAGTTGTGAACTGACGGTCCATATTGCAACCAAGCTGAACCGCTCTCACCTGGTGACCGGGCGCGATGCGCTGATTTTGCCTTGTCTGGGACGGACTGAAATCGACATGCAGGCGGAAGGGCCGCAGGGCGTGACAGTCGAAGATACCTTCAGCATGGTTCATATCTCTTATGGTCAGCTAAAACCGCGTTCGCCGATGCTGCGTTCTGAAACGGCAATTTTAGCCGGTATCGCCAAGGCGACGTTGGGTAACCATCCGATTGACTGGGATTGGGCCATTGCCGATTACAGCCGGATCCGTGATTTGATCGCGGAGACTATCCCCGGTTTTGATAACTTTAATGAAAAATTAAAGCATCCGGGCGGTTTTCACTTGGGTAACGCGGCGGCTAACCGGATCTGGAACACGCCGAGCGGTAAGGCGCAGTTCAGTGCAGCGGCACTGCCAACACAGCTGGTCAACGAAGGTGTACTGAAAAAAGGCGACAAGCCGGATTTGATCCTGCAAACCATGCGCTCGCATGATCAGTACAACACCACACTGTACGGGCTGGATGACCGTTACCGTGGCGTGTTTGGTCTGCGTGAGGTGGTGTTTGTCAATGAAGAGGATATTCGCCGCTTAGGTTTTGAGCCGGGCGAAAAAGTAGATTTGGTTTCGCTGTGGGACGACGGGCGTGAGCGTCGAGTGTCTGATTTTGTGCTGGTGGCTTACGATATCCCGGCAGGGCAGGCGGCGGCCTACTATCCGGAAACGAATCCACTGGTACCACTGGAAAGTTACGGGGATCGTACCTTTACACCTACTTCGAAGTTTATCGCAATCAAGATTGAGAAAGCGAAACCCAGCCAGACCATCTTAACCACGGCTACTTTTGAAACGGCTACCCCGACAAAAGCAGAACCCGGCACAGCAGCGTAAACCCGTTTCTTACTGGAGCCGGTTTGCTTACTACAGCATGCTTTAGCGTAAAAAATGCGCTGGTAAAGCACTTTGTGGTAAAGCAATTTGTGATAAAGCCTCCGTTATCGACTCAGATAACGGAGGCTTTTTGTTTATTAACGGTTACGTTTTAGCTTGGAATCAAACCGTCCGGACTGAGGTTACCGCGTGCTGTTAACTGCGCATGTTTGATCAAGAGCTTTAACCGAGCGTGATTTTTCAAAAGCGATTAACCACTAGCTATTAACTACAAGCGATTTATTCGTCGCGACTAACTAATAACAACCCCAATACTGAGCAATACCATCACCATAGCGGTCAGCATACCAATCAGTGGGCCAATAAAGCGTAGCCAGGAAGAGTAAGCCACCCGCCCGATTGCCAGGCCGCCCATCACGACGCCGGAGGTTGGCGTCACCAGATTCGGTAATCCGGAGGCAGACTGATAAGCCGTTACTACCAGTTCACGCCCGACCCCGACAAAATCGGCCAGTGGGGCCAGTACCGGCATCGACAGTACCGCCAGACCGGAGGATGATGGCACCACTAGACAAAGCACCGCTTCCACCCAGTAAATCGCATTGATGAACGCAATATCATTCAGCCCGCCCAACAGACTTTCGGCATAGTGCAAAATGGTATGGGTGATATTCCCGTTATCCATGACGACCACCAGCCCCCGGGCAATTGCGATGATCAATGCCACACCAAGCAGATCCCTTGCGCCGTTGACGAAATTGTCCGTGATTTCTACTTCTGACATCCGGCCGACAAAGCCGACTACGATACTCGCGCCGATAAACAGCGCCGACAGTTCGGCCATCCACCAACCGGCAACTGAGACACCCCACATCATGACGGCGAACGTCAGGCCGAAAATTGCCAGAATCGCTTTGCGGGTTGTCGTCAGCTCTGGTGTTTGTTGCTGCTTACTGTGCAGGAAGTAACTGAGGTTGTCTTCGCGCTGGTGGGCGACAATAGACTGTTCAGGATCTTGTTTGACTTTTTCGGCATAGCGCATGACATAAATCACACAGACCAGCCAGCCAAGCACGAGGATAAGCGCACGCAGGGCAAAGCCATCCATAAAATTGATTTCAGCGGCATTAGAGGCGATCACCGTCGCAAATGGGTTGATTGTTGAGCCCAGGCAGCCAATACCGGCCCCCACCATGATAATCGCGACCCCAACAATACTGTCGTACCCGGCTGCAATCATGACCGGGATCAGAAGGGCATAAAAAGGAATGGTTTCTTCTGCCATGCCATATACGGTGCCGCCGAGCGCAAACAGCCCCATCAGAATCGGAATCATCCATTTTTCCCGCCCGGCCAGTCGTTTCATGGTGCCTGAGATACCGGCATCAATGGCGCCGGTTTTGGTAACCACCGCCAGAAAGCCGCCGATCACCAGCACAAACAGGGCGACGTCGACGGCCCGTGCCGCATAGCTGCTCGGGTCATAGAAACCCTGAATCGGGGCCATCAGTACTTCGACCATGCCTTGCGGATTCGCATCGACGATCTGGTACGTACCAACCTGCGGCACCATGCGCCCGAGCGTTTCGTTTTTCTCCATCTGATACTGTCCGGCCGGAATGACCCAGGTCAGCACCGCCATCAGGACGGTCAGTATCATCAGAATGGTGTAGGCAGAGGGAAATTTGAGTTTTGTCATAAGGGTGTCCTCTTATCTTTCAATGGGGCCGTAGCCCCATCACGCGGGCGTTGTTCGCCTCTTGTTGTGCAATCTTATCCGTCGCATGTTGTTGATGCGTTTACGCGACGAAATCCATGATTTCCTGTGCAGACAGGTTATCCAGTCCCATTTTTTTCAGCGTTCTGCCTGTCTCGAAATAGTTGGTTTCGTTATAGGCGTTGTCGATGTGCAGGCATGAGGTCACCATGGGGGTATCGATCCCTACCAACTGTCCCAGCTCATAACACGGCACCAGCAAATAAGCCGCATCTTCCGTGATATAGCGGTTGCTGGCGGAATTCGGCGCGCTGTTGAGTTTACCGTGGGTCTCTGACGTGCGGTTCACTTCGTACACACTTTCACACGCCATGTTGTACAGGGCGTTCATGGCATCCAGTTCCGGTTGCAGCGTCAGACCAAGTGCTTTGCCCACGGCCTGCCGTTCAGCTTCCATCACTGCCGCTGCTTTTGCCGTCGAGACGGAGCAGCAGTCCTTATAGTAATTGAACTGGCCGTCAAAGTTCTCCAGCAATCCCATGTTGAGGGTGGTCAACAGGGGGTGTCCGCCAAAGTTAATGTTTTCTAACCCGGCTTCTATCACGTTCCCCAAGGGTTTCAAAGGCAGAGGCATAACAGGTTGCAGCTTGGTTATCGCCGCTTCGGTTTGTGTGGCAGGAAAAGCCGCCACAGGCAGAAATTCTTTCATTCCGAGAATCGCGATGTCAGCAGGGCCGACAATTCGGGTTGCCCACGGAATTGAAATGGCATCGACAAATGTGATGTTGAGGCTGTCATAACCTTGATCCTGTTTAATGCGGTTCAGAACCAGTGAGCCATAGTTGCCCGGCATCAGCATGATAATCTGGCCATCCCTGAGGTGTGGCAGCATCTCAGTGAACAGGGGCTCCTGGGCAAAGGAAGGGACGGGTAAAATCAGCAAATCGCTGAAGGCGATGGTTTCGGCCAGATCGCGGCTGATGGTGTGGATCGGCTGAAAGCCAGCATAGGTCAGTGGCACATCGTTGTAGCGGGACAGCGCACGGATGCCGCCCTGCTGTTCGATGTCCCGTAGCGGCTGATCAAAGCCCGGCGCACCATACAGGCACACATTCGCACCCTGCAGAGAGAAGTGATACGCCGCAGTCAGACCGGCATTACCTGAGCCGATGACGGAGACACGAGGGTTCATAGGTTCATCCTTTTTGTTATCTGGTTTATCCGTGTTCCAGACTAGGGAAGAACCGTATTCAGCCGCCAATGAGCAAGGTGGCGACCACTATGCGAAAAAGTAATACTCTTCGTGTGATATATTCTTAACTGTTTGATTTATTGATAATTTCTTTGAGTGAAGCTGCTATCACCCATAGGCGCGTTAGTGTGAAGTGAAGCGGCCATGGTCTGTTTAAGACCTAGCCGGGGTAGTATTCATCCAGATCGCGCATTGGACCAATTTTCAGGCGAATGTCCATTTGATCAGCCTGCAGCATGAACTGCTCAACAAATTGCTCCGCATGGCGATGGATAGGCTTGAGCGCCGGGTAAAGAATATCGAACTCAAACGGCAGGCTGAAAGCCAGCGGCCGCATCACGACTTGCGGATGCTCATCTTCCATGTAGGCCGTAAAGGGGTCAGTGATGGCAATTCCTACGCCTTCCCGAACCAGTGCCGCCGCCGTGCTGGCCAGCGAGACTTCGATTTGTTCTCTGGTCGCCAAATCGTACCGGCGGAGCAGGGCGTCGATCCGACGCTGGGTAACATCTTTTTCATGGCGGATAAGAATGTGCCCGGCCAGGTCGGTAATGTCGACCACCGCAAGCGAGGCCAGCGGTGAATCGGCAGGTAGCAGGCAAACGCATTCACTTTCCACTCTCTGCGCTTTTACACCAGCAAGAGATTCATCCACAAATGCAAAGCCGATATCGGTCGTCTGGCTTTGTATCCGGCGAATGACTTCCTCTGAGCGGTAAGTTTTAAAGCCAACTTTTAATTGCGGTGCATTGGTCAGGAGTTTCGCCAAGATACGGGGCAGAAACGCGTTTGACAGCAGCGGCATGGCAGCAATATTCAGGCTGCCGAAATGGTGGGAGCGGATGGAATTTGCGGCATGGTCCAGCCCGGATACGGCGTCGAAAACTTTGGCTACTTCCAGGTAAAACGCTTCCCCTTCATCACTGAGTTCAAGCCGGTTACCTTTGCGGATAAACAGCTTGAACCCCAGCCTTTCTTCCAGGGCGGCTAACAATCTGCTGACGGCGGGCTGACTAAGATTAAGACGCGTTGCTGCGGCGGTTACGGTCTGGCATTCCACGACGGCTTTAAACGCATTGAGCTGAGCTAACTTCATACTTTGCCACAAAAGCGGCCGAGCTTTGGCCGCAACACAATAAAGGGTCAGTTATAAGCAGTAACACCGTAAGGGGCAATGGTTTTTAGTGATTGCCTCCCCAATTTGCCTGTGTCATCAACCTCTGAATCGGACAGACTGGGCTGACCCGCACGTATACGCTTGATTTGTGGTGTACTCATGAGCTTCGGTGACTCCTCTTTACCCACTTATCATTACCGCCTTAAGTATTGACATCACTATCGTCATTAGGCTAATTTGCCGCCAATTGTTTTTAAACAGCTCTCTATCATGTTGTACATTCTTTTTAAGAACTTCCTTAGAAGACGTCGCTCCGCGCAGATACACGATGAAGTGTTGCTCGGAGCTTGATAAACCTGAATCTTCATCAGATGTCATGTGCGTATTGGGCGCAGGTGTTATAGCACCTGTCGGTTGCCTGTACGACAACATCTGATTTCAGTAAGAGAAACAGGTAGAGAGAGTCGGCCGGTGATGCTTCATCACCGGCTTTTTTGTATCTGAAATTCGTCAGTGAGCGATTCAGGTACAAGGTTTAATCGAAAGAGTAACCTCGGGGCCGGTGCATTCCATGCATCCGGCCCCTTTTTTATGGTTTAAAAACATGAGCTTATTAACTATTAAAAATCTGACTTATCAGGTGGCAGACAAACTGTTGTATCAGCAGGCAAATTTCTCGCTTCATCCTGGTGAGCACCTTGGTGTAACCGGGAACAATGGGGTAGGAAAAAGTACCTTGCTGAAATTGCTGCAGGCGGAGTATTTACCGGATCAGGGCGACATTAGTTGGCAACCCGGCGTGATCGTCGGGTATCTCGATCAGCATGCGCAGGTTGATCTGACCCTGTCGATTCACGCTTATCTGGCTTCGGCATTTGTAACGTTATTTGAGGCTGAAAAGGCGCTGATGGCCTTATATGCCGATATGGCGACGGATGCTTCGGCATCTTTGCTGAACCGCGCGGCGCAGTTGCAGTCTTTGCTGGAGAAAGAGCATTTCTACAGTCTGGATCACCGCATTGAGCAAGTGGCAAATGGGCTCGGGATCGACTGCTTCGGTCTGAGTACGCTTATGGGAAATTTGAGCGGTGGCCAGCGCCATAAGGTGATGCTGGCGAAACTCTTGCTGCAACAGCCGGATGTGTTGCTGCTGGATGAACCAACCAATTACCTCGATACCGATCACGTCACCTGGCTGGGTGAGTTTCTGAGTCAGTATCGGGGAGCTTTCATGGTGGTGTCGCACGATACGGCGTTTCTCGACAAGATTGCAAATGGCATCTGCGACATCGACTTCAGGCAAATCCGCAAATACAAGGGACATTATGCCAAGGCGATGGCGCAGAAAGCACATGAGCTGAGCAATCAGGCCAAACAGTTTGATGCGCAGCAACGCGAGATCCAAAAACTGGAGCAGTATATTGCCAAAAATGGTGCCGGGGTGAATGCCAAAATGGCTAACGGACGTAAGAAGCAACTGGCGAAAATTGAGCGTCTGGACAGGCCGGAGCACAAACTGACGCCGGTGCTGAACTTTGCCTCTGCGCCGCTCAATGCCCAGCAAGCTATTGTGGCTCGCAACCTGCACATTGGATATCAGCATCCGTTGTTACCCGCTATTAATCTGCATGTTCAGCGTGGTGAGAAGATTGCGATCACCGGCTTCAATGGCCTGGGAAAATCGACATTATTGAAAACCCTGATTGGGGAAGTGACACCGCTGGCGGGACAGGTAGAAACCGCCAAAGGGATCCAGTGGGGCTATTTTGCCCAGGATTTGAATTGGCGTTATCCCGATAGCACACCGCTGCAGGTTGTACGGGCGGCATGTTCGGCACTGAATGATAAAACGGCGCGTCAGAAACTGGCGCAGTTCGGGATTTCTGGCCGCAAAGCACAGCAAGCGTTGGCAACGCTGAGCGGCGGGGAGCAGACCAAAGTCAAACTGTGTTGCCTGGCTGTGACCAACACCAATGTGCTGATTCTTGATGAGCCGACTACACATTTGGATGTGGATGTGAAATCGGCGCTGAAAGAGGCACTGATCCGTTATCAAGGCACTGTGGTTATTGTCTCCCACGAGTCTGAGTTTGTCAGCGGCTGGCCGGACAGGGTGCTGGATATTTCGCGGCTGGGGCATAAGCACCAGATCAGTGAGCATCAGGAGACCACTCATGGTTAATCGTCACCACAACCCAAAAATAATGCCTTTTGTATTGTTTATGGTGGCGTTTCTGGTGGGGGCCGACGAGTTGCTGCTGGGGCCGATTCTGGCACCTGTCGGGGACGACCTCGGCGTGGCACCGGAGCGGATCACCTTGTTCATTACGGCTTACAGCCTGGCCATTGTTTTTGCGGCACCGTTCTTTGGTCGATTGTCAGACAAGATTGGCCGCATACAGGTAATCCTGCCGGCTTGTGCTTTGTTTGGCCTGTCGTCGGTGGCGACCGGATTGACGGATCACTTTGGTCTGGCGCTGGCGACACGGGTGATGACCGGATTAGCCAGTGCAGGCATGCTGCCGATTGCGTTCGCATTGGCCGGGGATCAGCCGGGATCAAAATCAATGAAACAGATCGTGCTGGTACAGGCGGGGCTGACGCTGGGAATGATCACTAGTCCGGGGATCGGCGCATTGCTGACAGCGTTTCATTCCTGGCGATTTGCGTTCATTGCGCTGGGCTGTGCGGCGTGGTTGGTCACGCTGTTACTGTTGTTGGTCAGTCGGAAAGCAACACCGCCCGCATCGGCGTTATCTGCAACGGCTTCTGAGCCTGATTTGTTAGTGCCGGATTCGCCAGTATCTGATCCGTTAATACCCGAGCCGTTAATACACGATCTGTTAGTACCCGATCTGTTAGTGCCTAGGCAAGCCAGCTTCCGCCCTCTGTTGATTCCAGGAGCACTGGGTGCATTGCTGGCCATGGGGTTTGGCCTTGGCGGCGGCATCGGGATCTTTAATCTGGCAGGGCAACACTTGCGGGATACAGAAGGGCTGACTGTCGGATGGACAGGCATGATGTACGCGGGACTTGGGGTCGTCAGTGTGCTGGGGAACATGGGCACATCTCATGCGATGAAGCGGTTAGGGAGCGGTCGTGCTGTGATGCGGAGTGCGCTGATGGTGTGCATGTTCAGCAGTGTTTGCCTGTTTAGTCCGCTCGGGGAACTCAGTAGTGAGCAACAGACGAGTTGGTGGGCTATTACCTTGTTGCTGGTGGCGTGGTCACTGGCTGGAGGCGTTGGCTCTCCGGCCCTGCAAAATCATATTTCGCAGCTTTCAGAATGCCACCGAGGTGCACTGATGGCATTGGGCATGAGTATGATGCACCTTGGCGTTGCCGTGTGGTCGGGCACTGCCGGTTTTGCTTACACGCAAGGGGCCGGATGGGTCGCCGCTTTGTCTGCGGTGCTGTTTTCTGTCGCCATTATTGTATTGAAACCGGCAGAGCGGCCAATGGAGACCTCGGCCACCGAATAAACGACAGCAGAGCGAACCCATAACCCGATAACGTCCAAGGCGGCTTTCTGCAAAGACAGCCGCCTTTTTATTAGGTGCAGGTTTGCCATATGTGCTGAATCGGATTCTTCGCTTAGCTGAAGAGTGTGATCTTTTGTCCTCTGAATTGTAACCATCACAAGAAATGGCAGGCCATTTCTTGTAGCGACTCGAAGGCTGTATAAAAAACAAATTGCGTATGCTTGTCGAAGTTGATGTATGTCTATGGAGTCATATTCTTATTTCACTGTGTGAAATAAATAAGGAAAAAAGATGAACTGGACTGCTTCTGCTATCGCGCTCACCGTTGGGGCTGCGTTGTGCTCTTCCCATGCTTTTGCTTTGACTCAACAGCAAATCAATCAGTTAGGTGACACCGTTGATCTTTCGTATCACGTTCTGGATAACACGCAAGATGAATGGCGTACATTCCGCGGTAAAATCACGCTGAATAATACCGGACAAACCGAACTGCCGGCCTCTGGCTGGTCTATCTGGTTTAGTCATATCCGCCAAATCCCGACTGTGTACAGTGACCAGTTCACTATCAGTCATATTAACGGCGATATCTTCAAACTGTCGCCTACATCAGCATTTAAAGGATTGGCAGTCGGACAATCACTGGATATCGTTTTTGATGGCTCAGACTGGGCAGTAGCAAAAACGGATGTCATGCCAAACTGGTATTTTGCCTCTGAGCATCAGGGGGGACAGGTGACGGCACTGATTAAAAGCACCAGTAACTCGGTAGCCGGTTCGGTACCGGTGAAACCGGATGAAGAATTACCGTTTGTGGCGGATTTTACCAGTGCCAAGCAATGGAAACGTTACGACTCCGCGAGTCTGACTGACCACTATGATCCTTTTACCCCAGCACAACGTTTCGAACGCAACGCAGAACTCACGGCGCTGGTTAACCCGGTAGGCATTGTGCCCGCACCGAACGAGCTGGTGTTGGGAGAAGGACAGGTCAGCCTGGATGACAGCTGGAGCGTTGTTTATGACGCGGGTTATGAAGTGGAAGCGGAATACCTTGCCAAACAATTGGGTCTCAACGCAGTGCCCTGGTCACCACAAACAGCCAAGACCATTAAAGTCGGCTGGGGGCAGGTGTTGCAAGACCATAAACTTCGCTGGCGTGAAGCATATCAGTTGAATGTCAATGCGGCACAAAATCACATTCAGATCCATGCTGTCGATGCCGCCGGTGCCTTTTATGCCGCTCAATCACTGTTGCAGTTGGTTGATAACCGGATCGTTCCGGCCGTGAAAATCAGCGATGCCCCGCGTTTTGATTACCGAGGCTTCTCGATTGATACCTCGCGTAACTTCCGCAGTAAAGACAATATCCTGAGCCTGCTGGATCAAATGGCTCGGTTTAAGCTGAACACGCTTCATTTACGATTGGCCGATGACGAAGGCTGGCGAATTGAGATTGCGGCACTGCCGGAGTTAACGGACATTGGCGCAAAACGCTGTCACGACCCGGATGAGCGTACCTGCCTGATGCCATTCCTTGGCGCAGGGCCGGAAGGCACCCCAGAATCAGACGGTTTCTACACCGCAGCGGACTATCGTGAGATTCTCGCCTACGCCAAAGCGCGCAATATTACCGTGATTCCGGAAATTGATATGCCGGGCCACGCCCACGCCGCAATCAAAGCGATGGAAGCTCGTTATCATCGCCTGATGGCAGAAAATAAACACGCTGAAGCGGCTGAGTTCCTGCTGAGTGATCCGCAGGATACCACGCAGTATTTGTCTGTTCAGATGTTCACCGATAACGCCATCAACGTGTGTCTGGAATCCAGCTTTAACTTTGCCGATGTGGTCGTTAAAGAACTGGTTGCGTTGCATGACGGTATCCAGCCGTTAAAAACGTTCCATTTTGGTGGCGATGAGATTGCCGGAGCATGGAAAAATTCCCCGGCCTGTGCAGATTTCTTTGCCAGCAATGACAAAGGAATCACCAACGCTGATCAGTTAAGCCAGTATTTTGTTGAGCGTATCTCTGCGATTACCGCCGGATACGGCCTCAACTTAGGTGGGTGGGAAGATGGCCTGATGCATGGCGAAGTGTATCCACGCAGCGCGATGGTAAATGCGGAAGTGACCGGAAATGCCTGGCAGAATATCTGGGAATGGGGTGTGGCCGATCGCGCTTACAAGCTGGCGAATAACGGCTTTAACGTAATACTCAACCACGCCACTCACCTGTACTTTGACCATCCATATGAGCCGGATCCGGCGGAACGTGGTTATTACTGGGCACCACGTTTTATCGACACTCGTAAGACATTCGGTTATATGCCTGATGACGTGTATGGCAATGCTGATTTCACCCGCGCTGGTGTCGCGATCAGTAAAGCAGAAGTGCTGGCATCGGCCTCGGATGATGCGAAAAAGCTGGTTCATCCGGAAAATGTCGTAGGAATCCAAAGCTCACTGTGGGCTGAAACCGTGCGCACAGAATCTCAGTATGAAGGTATGGTCTTCCCGCGCCTAATTGCGATGGCCGAGCGTGCCTGGCACGAAGCCGGTTGGGAAGCGGATGATCGTGCAGGCAAGGCGACAGATGTAACTTATCGTGACCAGGACTATAACCGCTTTGCGAACCTGCTGGGCCAACGTCTGTTCCCGATGCTTGAGCAAGACGGTATTGCTTTTAACCTGCCGGTGCCGGGAGCGAAGTTAGAGCAGGGCGTGCTATTGGCCAACTCCCCATTCCCGGGGCTGGCGATCCAGTACTCCACGGATCAGGGAGCAAGCTGGCAAGCCTACAGCAGCCAGAATCCACCGTCAGTCACTGGCCGTGTATGGCTTCGCACTGTATCTGGTGAACGCAGCAGCCGCATTGCGAAACTGCACTGAGGTTCGTTTGATTAGTTGAAACGAAATAGCCCGGACATATGTTCGGGCTTTTTACTATGGAAATACTGACTGCTTATCACTCATAGTTAAAAATCAACAGATACTCCTGCAGATAAATAAGAATATGGATGTCCAAAGAATGAGGCCGTTTGTTGGTTATAAGTTCCAGGATAAATACCGAGAGTATAATTAGAGGCCGCGTGCCAACTAGCAAAGATTGATGTGTTGTTTGTTAAACTATACATCAGTCTTGCATCAACGGTGGCGTTAAATTTCTCCTTGTAGCCTTGCTCATAATTTGATTCAGTTACGTAATATCCGCTTAAGGCAGTAATCCCTTTCAATTTTTCATTAAATGACAAAAGATAGATAAGCTTTACATCAAAAATATGCTCATACCACTTATCATTTTGCGGGGACTTTCTTTTCAAAGTACTTATATGATCTCGAATAGCAGATCCATTTACTTCCATATCAAGAAAATTTTCATCTTTGATATGGAACAGTCGAGAGTCAACCTCTGGTGTAATTTCAGACAATCGGTATCCAATAGAAAAATGTAATGGCTTGTGTGGTGTAAGCTTTGTTAAATAGTGAAATGAAGTGCCTATCTCTTTGTTTTCTATTTCGAGTAAAGGCAATGGTTTCAGAGTTGTCGGATCGTATAACACAATATCCTCACCAAAAATTACATTTCCAATTTGGTACTTATGAAATTTTTTATTTGGGAACTTACTGTGATAAAATCCAAATTCAAAGCCGTTAGAGTTATCTTCATCCATAAGTTGTAGTTTTATGGCAAGTCCATATTGATCAACTTCTAAGCTTTTAGGCTCAACCGTTCTATCAACTGATAACGTTCGGTAGAATATGCTACCCCGAGAAATTATTGTATAATCACTTAATTTATAATTAGTATTATAATTAAAACCTAAATTCACAGAAAGCTCATTATCAAATTTAGTTGTGCTTGATACTTTTTCTGAATAATTAAAAGCATCAAATTTCTCAGTTGAATATGAAGTGTTTACCCAAAACTCATTGATTTTTGATGCATCAATAGGTAAATCAAGTATAGAGGGGTAGGCACCCCTCGATACTAGAAGCAAAATGAAAATAGCAAACCGCATAACTGGCTATTTCCTATAGTGTAGAGTTTTGGTTAGTGTTGCTGATGCACCACCAACAACATCTTTAACAGTTATTCTTAATGAATAAGTTCCTTCGGCGATATTTTGCATGTCAATGTTCGTATCAAAGCTCTTACCAGTAGTGTCTAACACATTAATACTTCCTAGTGTGACAGTGATTCTAACTGGATTATTGGTTGTGCCTATGTTCCCGAGAACACGAAGTGTATTGCCTTTAACGTCGCTGTTTGATGGAGACAATAGATCAATAGATATTGGCACATTTAGTTTTGAGTGGATCTCTCTTTTCTCCCCTCTGTTAGACTCAGCAAGAATTGTATAGAAGTGGGAACCAGGCAGCAGATTGTTTAATGGCCAAGTATATGCGTTCTTGTCTTTACAATTATTAGGGTAAACTTTGCAGTAGTTTTGTGAACGATACCATGTTGAGTTAGGTGCAGTGAGTCGAATTGGAGCCATGTCGTCCATTTGCAACTCTAGGTAACTGATCCCTGTATCATCAGAAGCCGATACTTGGATTTCATAATCTCCGATATCCGGCGTAGTTGTGCTACTAGATCCAGTATGGATATGTTGGCTGATTTTTGGGCTAACAATCTGAGCTGGGTTGTTACTTGAAAAGCTGGATTCAACATCAATATAAGATGATTGTTGCAGCATGGCCCGAACTATTACTGAATGGATTCCATCGGCCATTCGTGTTGTGTCTATCCGACAAGATGGCTCTGTCCCAGTGCATTTATGTGATAAGTCAACATACCATGTGATGTTTGATATTAATGTGGATGGATCACTAATCGTTGCATTCAGTAATCCCACAACAGGGGATGACTGGTCGTAAACTACAGTTGGATGATAGTCAGCATTTGCAACTACAACTCCTGGTTTAAGCAGCGCGTCGCCATCAGGTAGCATTGCAAACACTCGGTAGTAGGTGCGTTCACTGACATTTCGTTTCCATGACAATGGTAACCCGCTTTCTGGTGAGTAAGCTAAAAGTTCAGCTGTTTCCCAGCAGTCACAGCTTTCCCTATACTTTTCAACTTTAAATCCTATTTCGTTCTGCCATTTGTCTAGCCAGGTTAATTCCAGCAAAGATGTCTTAGTGTTATAAATTGCTTTAAGTGATGCAGTTTCTGTTGCGGTGTCATCAGTAATGTTTAGTCTAACCTTAGAAACATTTGAATCGAGGAAACTGTCATTAACTTTATAACTAAAGGCATCATCAACCAAAAGGTCAGGGCTTAATGGAGCATAAACTACCATTCCTTCATTGGGATCGGTTAATGTTGCAGTTCCAGTAATAGCTGGATTAACTTTTGAAAATACGAGAGGGCCGGTACCGCCATATCCAGTTAATTTCACTGACTGTTGAATTAGCTGCCCCTGCCTTACCAATAGAGTTTTATTGACATTTTGAGTTAATGGCACTGGCTTATCAGTGACATTAAAACCACCACTAAAAGAGGTGAAGTTTTCACCATAGGAGTCTACTGCTGGGAAGTTTGAAAAGTTCACTTTGTATGAGTAATAACCATTCCTCATACCTGTATTGCTCAAAGCTACACCTAATTGCTCATCATCGAAAAGCGAAGCAACATTAAATAACAGTGAATTATTTGCATCTACACTGAATATTGATGAATCGTTTTCAAGCTTCAGTCTTACGGCTAACTCTCCGTCTTTTGTGTAGTAGGTGGCTGTAGCGGTACCATTTTGGGTTGGATTGATTTCTAAGGTTGTACCATCAGAAATCCAATCGTACACATAAGAGAATGTTACTTGACGTTCACCGATTGAACGAACCACATCAGAGCCATCAACCAATGTCACTTCGATTGTCGTTGTTCCTTTTGCTTTTGGTAATTGAGCAACATTTAAGCTTACTGAAGGAGCAATGGCGCCATCTTCCTTATCCGCTAATGCCTTGAGGTTGAGTGCACTAATCGCAGCTGGTGAAGCAAGGTCAGCAACAATATTGGCTTCAATATTTTTTCCGCTAATAGAAAAAGTGCGGGAGGTAATACCGTCTGGGTAATCTATAAATTGAATATTATTTGTATTGATAAGAAAATGGCCTTTAGGAGGGGCTATATCTGAAATGTTAAATCGAATTTCACCTTCCGTAGACTGATTTTTACCATCATCAGCAACATAGTAGAAGGTATCAACCCCAGAATAATCATTGTTAGGTTGGTAAGTGAATTCACCAGTGAGTGAGTTGAATGTAATAATCTGTCCATTGGTAGGGTTTTGAGTTACTGCATAGGTTATACGATCATTTTCAATATCTGAGGCAGAAAGTACACTGGTTAATGAAGTATTGATGGCAGTATTATGTATAGTTAATGCAGGAACAGTTGGTGGAACGTTCTCTCCTGGTGATTGGTTATAACAGGTATAATGCTGGGTTATCACTTCATCATTGTCCAGTACACCATTGCGATTGTTATCCGAACCAACTAATACTACACTACCGCCAAAATCACAGCTTTCGCCGGGACCTTCGCCACGGATACGTACTAAGAAAATGTAGTCATCATTTCCATTGTGGCCACTGCTGTTACACATAAATGATGTTTCTATAATCTCACTTTCTGAGAGTTTGCTATCGCCATTAACATCCATTCCAATTGTAAACTCACTGCCACCGTTAGCGCAGTGAGCACCAGAAGGAATTGATTTAATATCAATTAATGACGCATTTCCAATGCTTCCATTACAGATGGTTTGGTAACCAGTAATTTCATTTGGTTCAAGAGAGCCATTGCCATTTAAGTCTGTTCCCATTGCTATTTCTAGTCCGCCACTGGTACATTGCTCAGAAGCAGGGATAATTGATGACTTAACTAGAGTTCGGCTTCCTAATTTAGTTTCTGGATCATCACTGTTTCCGCCACCACAACCAAATAGCGTAAAAGCAGTCAAAACTGCCATACTTCCTAATATGCGCATTTTTTTCCTCAAAATTTAGATAAAATACTTTTTAAGTCCACGTAAATTTCTTAACTTAAAAAAGCATTACTTAGTAAATTAATAATAACCACCGTTTACTGCATTGAAATTTATTCATCGATGGCTAGGTTATATTTTGTTATGTGCATGTGTCAAAGAGCTATGGATAAAAAAGTGTACGTCTCTCACATATATGAATCACTTTAACGATAAAATGATAGGTGCAATATATGACTGAATAATTACGAGTTTCCTATAATCATAACAATATCTTTAATGATGATTTTAGTTATAATTAAAATTGTAATTTAAGGTGATATTGGGATTTATTATTATTTTTAGTATTATTGTTTTTAATGTTTTGGTGTGTATGAAATTAAATTGAAAAAATCAAATAAATTTAATTTATGAAAAGTGTTTTTAGCTCAACAAGGCAAAAAAATTCTTAGAACGTTCTCAATGTTTCATCTACTACCATCAAATTACCCAATCTTCACAACAAAAAAAATTTGATTTCATTGCCCTAATTTTTTATTGCACCAGTAACTTTATGACCTTACTATCGCGCTGCTTCTTGATGATAGCCAATCCGAGTACATCACATCACGTTTTGTGGCAAGGCGATAGAGCAACTATCCAAGAGTGACTTTGACTGCGCAACTGCGCTTTTTTTGACGCTCCACTTTTCATCACTATGTAAATGAAAAGTGCTTATGTACTGGAGACTTGCAATGGCTCACGCTCATTCTGTTCTGGATTTCCAATCTTTTTCTTCTCAGGCGCTTTCTGCTGACGAAACACAATTAATTACATCGTCGGTAGAGCAATTTGGTGCACCGTTACTTCTGCTTGATTGCGACGTGATTCGCCAGCAGTACCGTGCGCTGCACAATGCGTTGCCGGGAGTGACTCTTCACTTTGCGTTAAAACCTCTGCCGCATCCGGCAGTAGTCAGGACGCTATTGGATGAAGGCGCAAGCTTTGATTTGGCAACCAGTGGTGAAGTTGAGTTGGTCGCGCAGGAAGGTGTACCTGCCGAACGCACAATTCACACACATCCTATTAAGCGTGATGCTGATATTCGTGATGCGCTGGCTTATGGCTGCAATGTGTTTGTTGTCGATAACCTTAATGAACTGGCGAAGTTCAAAGCGTATCAAAATGACGTTGAGTTGTTGGTACGCCTGAGCTTCCGTAACTCAGAATCGTTTGCTGATTTGTCGAAAAAGTTTGGCTGTTCACCAGAACAGGCGCTGACCATTATCGAAATGGCGAAAGAATGGAATATTCGCATTAAAGGCCTGTCATTCCATGTCGGGTCACAAACCACGAATCCACAAAAATATGTTGAAGCCATTCGCACCTGTAAAACGGTGATGGAGCAAGTGGTTGCACGTGGTCTGCCAGCACTGAGTACGCTGGATATCGGTGGCGGTTTCCCTGTTTCTTACTCTAAGCAGGTGATGCCTATTGATCAGTTCTGCGTGCCAATCAACGAAGCGCTGAACGAGTTGCCTGAGACTGTTCAGGTGCTGGCTGAACCAGGACGTTTTATTGTGGCGCAGTCTGTCACCAGTGTGGCGTCCGTTATGGGACAGGCCGAGCGTGAAGGTCAGATGTGGTACTACCTGGATGACGGTATTTACGGCTCGTTCAGCGGACTGATGTTTGATGATGCTCAGTACCCGCTGGTGGTGCTGAAACAGGAAGGCGAGTATGTACCAAGCGTGCTGGCCGGACCAACCTGCGACAGCATTGATGTGATTGCTGAAAATATCATGCTGCCGAAACTGGATAATGGTGATTTGGTGGTTGGTCGTATGATGGGGGCTTACACCAGTGCGACAGCAACCGATTTTAATTTCTTCAAACGAGCGCAGACAGTACTGCTGAACGAGCATGCTGAGAACAGCGAACGTATGATTGGCTGAGTCAATCAATAACTGATTGCAACGGATTATTGCTCAGCCTGATTACAGAGCTGTGACTGATTAATCGGCTAACGAATCCAGAGAAGCTCTCACCTTGGTGAGGGCTTTTTTATTGGTGATTGATTTTGCGCTTAGCTGACCCGTTTTCATGCTGAACTTGTCCCGGCCTTTATGCACAGCGTTTAAGCATAGCATTTATGTACTGCCTTCATGCGCTAAATTCCGATGTTGTTTTCAGATAACAGATGACGATAAGTCTAAAGTCATTCTTTCCAGAGACTCTTTATCCAGCAAAGGATGGGGATAGACGCCGGATACCAGCGCAATGTCCACCGCAGGAAGAGGGGGCATGTTGTCGAGAATGCGCAAATCGTCAGTGACGCTGAGCCTGCCCATGGCTCCAATGGCCAGTCCTTCCCTGACAATCGCCCGTTGGGCGGATGCGGTGTTGCAGCAGGCAAGCAACAAATAGGACGTGCCCCGCTTGGTTAAGCCGTCGATTGCGGCGGCGTGATACTTACAGTCTGTCTGGAACAAGGCCAGAGGCACAGGCTGGGAGTCATCCAATGCATACTCTTTGCTTGCAATCCAGACCCCCTGATCGTGCATCAGCCAATGGCCTTCTTCGCTACCGGGTGCTCGTGTGAGAATCGCGGCGTCGATTTTGCCTTCATCGAGCCATTCTCTCAGCGTCACACTCGGCTGGCTGTAAACCTGAATAGAGCAGGTGGGTTCGGCTTGCTTAAGCACACGAATCACTTTAGGCAGGATAATATCGTTGTAGTCTTCCGGACAACCGAGCCGAAGCGAGCGTTTGTTCTCGTAGCGTTTTACTTGCTTGAGGGTTTTATTGTGCAATGCGACTAACTGCTCGGCATGGGTACGTAGCGCCAAACCCGCTTCGCTTAAGACGAGGTTTCGGCCTTCTTTCACAAACAGGCTGACGCTCAGCTCATCTTCCAGTTTTCGCATTTGTGCACTGAATGCAGATTGGGTGCGGTGAATCTGCTTCGCTGCGCGAGTAAAACTGCCGGTTTCAACAAAAGCAAGAAAGCTTCTTAGTGCATCAATGTCCATTCAGGCGGCAATCCATCGTTTTTATTAATATGTGCTATTAAAACTATCCGTTAGTGCTTATGAAAACAATCCCTTACTCTGCAAACACTCAGACAACACGCAGGGAGCTCAGATGCAACTTTTTATTGGAAACCAAAATTACTCAACCTGGTCGTTACGTGCCTGGCTTATTTTTGCACAGAATGATCTAAACGTAGAGGTGGTGAAGCTCAAACTGTTCAGTGAGGGGTTTTATCAATCACTGGCCGAGGTTACGCCAACCGCTAAAGTCCCTGCCTTGATCGACGTTGAGGTGGTGGTATGGGATTCACTCGCCATTTTGGAATACGTTAATGAAGCCTACCTGGAGGGCAAAGCCTGGCCACGTTCACCCAAAGACAGAGCCAAGGCGCGTGCTGTTTCAGCAGAAATGCATTCAGGCTTTTTCAGTCTGCGTAATGAATTACCGATGAACTGCCGGGCAAGCCGAAAAGTTGAACTGAGCCAAGAGGCACTCAATGACATCGCTCGCATTGATGCGATCTGGTCAGAGCAAATGGCGCTCTATCCTGATGGTTGGCTGTTTGGTGAGTGGTCTATCGCAGATGCGATGTATGCCCCTGTTGCATTGCGCATGCAAACGTACGGTATTCCGTTGTCTGCTCAGGCCAAAGCGTATCAGCAAAGGGTACTCAACAGTCAGGCGATACAGCGCTGGTTAGCGGAAGCCAGCCTGGAGACGGATATTGTCGTTGAGGATGAAGCCGGCGAGCCGGTATAAAACCAGAGGGCCAGTATAAGGCTTCAACTGGTATTACCGCGAACGGCTCAGTGATGAGCCGTTCATCTTTATGGCCTGCCATTGATGCGGTTGTCGTTGTGGTTGGGGTTTCGGCTGTGGTGATGGCATGAAGCGTCATTGGTTCGCTGAAGGAGTCTTTAAAATGTTCCACAGCTGCTGGATTGCTTGATTCTTGTCTGGCTGGGAGGTGACTTTCTCCGTCATCAGATAATACTCGTTGCCCGTGAGAAGTGTCTCGGGTGAATAAATCACTAAGCGCTGGCTTTCCAGCTCCTCTTGTATCAGCCGACAATCGCATAACCCAATCCCGAATCCTTTCAACGCGGCCTGCGTGACTTGTTCTAATGTCGAGAAGTAGGTATTTGCGCCGGTTATGCCATCACCATATTTTTTCTGCCAACGCGCCCAGTCATCCTTTTTACTGTGGGCGTGCAGGAATACACGGGGAGCCGGAGACGGTTTGGACATGGCGGCTAAATACACGGGACTTACGACCGGAATCAGGCACTCTTCAAATAGACATTGATAGTCATAGAGTTCTGATGATAACGCTTTGCCGAAAACAATTTTGGCGTCAAAGTCATCTAAGCTTTTACTGTCGTCATGTTGATAGCTAGACGTCAGATTCACGCAGATATCAGCATGTTCGGTATTAAACGTACCAATTTTTGACAGAACCCAGGACGTAGTACACCCCGGCGCGCACAGGTTGATGTGGTTGATGGTCGTTGATGGAGGTTCCACGAATGCCGTGAGCGTTTTAATTACCTCTTGTGCGATGGGTAACAGTTCATGTCCTGCCGCCGTAAGCCTAAGCCCACGCGCCTCCCTGTGAAATAACGGTTTATCGAGCTGTGTTTCCAGATTTTTGATCTGTTTGCTGACGGCTCCTTGCGTGAGAAACAATGTTTTAGACGCCGCCGAAATATTGAGGCTTTGTGCCACAACGACAAAAGTTTGCAGTGCTGAGGTGGAGGGGAGTTGAGGTTTCATTGTGTCAGCCTATTCCGGTCTGGAATACCGACTATATCTTTTTTTCGATTTTCATGACAGGTGTCCCGTGTTGTTATTGTCGCTACGTAATGAGTTGTTTTTATATAAATTAATTAAGGTGGCGAGATGATTACAGCAATCGTAAAAGCGCGAGTTATTGAAGAAAAAATGGGTGACATTCGGCGTGTTGCGGCTATTTTGCAATATGAATACGCACCTGATGAACCCGGTTGTTTACAGTATGAGTCTTATATAGACGGTGAACAGTTTGTCACGATTGAGCGCTGGCTTGATCAAGCGCACCTAAACCAGCACTTGGCAGCAGAACACGTCAAAGAGTATGTCCCTCAACTGAGAGCTTGTGTTGTCGGCGGCATCTTTGACGTGCTGTTTATTGACTCCGAAGGTTGTCGGCACGTGACGATCTAACTCTCTCTTCATGTTTCCATCTCACCGTGCAGATTCACACTAATTGGCCATAGAGGTAAGCCAGCTCGGCGACGGTTTTGGCGGAGAACTTTTTCAGCAAACTGGCGCGATGGACTTCCACGGTTCTGACCGCAATACACAGTTCATCGGCAATTCGCTGATTGCGCTTGCCCTCAATGATCAGCCGCAGGATATCTTTTTCGCGTTCAGTCAGGGAATGATAGGCCGATTTTGCGTCGGTCATATCCTGACTGGTTTGCGAAACGTTAAAGCCGTGCCGTATTGCCTGTGCCAGTTCACTGCCTTTGACCGGTTTCTGGAAAAAGTGAATCGCGCCAGCCTGCATGGCATCTACGGCCATTGGCACATCACCGTGACCGGTCAGGTAGATCACCGCCAAAGGGCTGTTTTTCTCACGTAGCAGCTGGTGGACCTGCTGGCCTTTGAGCTTAGGCATGCGGCTGTCGAGGATCACGCAGCCTGGCAGAGCGAGGTTAACGCGATCCAGAAATGCCTGACCGTCTTTGAAGGTCGTGACCTTGAACTCGTGTTCTTCCAGCATGAAAGCCAGCGAATCCCGAACTGACTCATCGTCATCGACAACGTACACGGGCAAAACGGAGGATGTTGTGGTCATGAAACACTCCTTGTTTGTGAGGTGGAATGGGTGGCAGCCATAGCAATTCCGTCATAGGGTAGGGTGATCGTGGCGATACAGCCTTGAGGCGCCTGATCTGTTTGAGGTGCCCTTTCTGCTTGAAACGTCGAGGGGGCTTGATGCTCGCGGTTAGCCAGTGTCAGTTCGCCACCGTGTGCTTCAATAATGTCACGACAAATAGCCAGTCCCAGCCCCAGTCCGTCTGGCTTGCTGCTGTTAAAGGCGCGACTAATGTTCTCTTGACTTCCTGCCCGTAACCCTGTGCCGTTGTCGATGATTTGAATGCGTAGTGCGGTAGGCATATAGTTAGTGCATACTTCGATTTGGGCTCTGTAATACAGAGCATCGCCTGATTGGACGCCCTCAGTGATGACAGAAAGCACTGCGCCGTTATTTGTGCCTTTTTTCGTGTCATTTTTCTTATCAATGACTGCATCGATATATGGTTCAATATTGGTGTTAATGTTTGTATAGGTGACGGTATCGCTTGTCATCATTGTTTCTGTCGTCGCTTCTTCACAGGCATCCATCGCATTGTTGAGTAGGTTAACCAGCACCTGCTGAATGCCTACCGCATCGATGAGCAGCGCGTGTGGAGCACCCTGACAGGTGCGTGACACGGTCACCCCTTGTTTTTTCAACCGGAATGCCAGCAGGGCAACCGTGTCGTGGATCAGCGATTCCATATCACAGGACGTTTTATCGACGCTGCGTTTTTGGATCAACGTACGCAGGCGGCGAATGATGGCATCGGCGCGATCTACCTGCTCCTGAATTTTCTCCATCACCGGAATAATTTCTTCATGTGGCTTGTGTTTTTGCAGCCTCAGCATTCCCCCTTCGCTGTAATTGCGAATAGCGGCCAGCGGCTGGTTGATCTCGTGGGCCAAACTGCTACCCAACTCGCCGACAATCGCGACCCGCTGGGCATGTTCCAGCAGATCACTTTTTTCTTTCAGACGAAGCTGGGCGGCTTCCAGCGACTTCTGACTGCGGCTGAAGCGGTATTCCAGCCAGAAATGGTAGGCGTTCAGGAACACGATCAACATGATCAGCCCCCATCCCCATTCCTGATGTGCTTTTAGCCAGCGCAGGGCTTCCTGCCACCAGGGCTGCTGAAGTGGGTGAATATCCAGCTCTTGATAGAGCTTGTCGATAGCCAGCAGGCTGACGGGGGACGTCCACCCGGAAGCGCCGGCCGCAATCGCCGCGTGGCTGTCTGCAGGCATCGCCAAGAGAGCACGGGAAACTTGTTTTGCCAGACTGGCAGAAGTGCGCTCTGTTTTGGCAAAAGACCAGTTGGGGTAAAGTGCCGTTGAAACCTCGCAGGGGAAGCCATCGGGCGCGCGATTGTTGATCACCCGAAAAGCATCAGGCTCAAGTAACCCTTCTTTTACCATGTTTTCCAGCAGGCAAGCAGGTACCACTGCGGCCTCGACCGTGTGATCACGAAGCTGGTAAAGGTTGGCATCAATGGGAAATCCAAGGAAATGTACGTCGGCAAAGAACTCATCCGGATTACCGCCAGACAGAGTGATTTGGTAACGCAGGGTCAGATACCCGCCAAAAGCATTCTCAGCAACGGCCGCAACAGGGTGACCTGCAATGTCTTCCCAACGTTGATAGGGGGAGTCATTGCGTACCACCAGTGTAGAGCCGATACCGTGGTTCTGGCTCACCGGTGCCGTGCTGGATAAGGTCGCCAGCCACGACAGGGCATATTGTCGGCCCAGTCGGACGGCTTGTCCCGGGTTGGTCAGTACCAGGTCGATGTGCTGGCTTTCAACGGCCGCAGCCATTTGCGGCAGATCCAGAGGGCGTAGCACAAACCGGGTGTCAGGAATCTGCGATTCCAGCCAGTCGAGTGTTGGTTGCCAGCGCTGCTCGGCGTAGAGGTGTCCGCGAATTGCCAGCACGCCGACTTCGATTATCCGCTTTAACTCAGCTGTTGACTCATATTCTGGCTTTGATGAGCTAATGGCAGAAACATCGGAGGTATCCGCAACGGCTAAAAGCGAACAGAAAGAACTGAATAAAAAGACCGACACAAACGACAGCGAAGCAAGAATGTGCCTGGCTGAAAAGCGCGTAGCCGGTTGTTGATGCGGGCTTTTGGCAGAGAAACCATTTGCCCTCCAGACTGTCATCCATCACTCCATGATCTTGAGCTGCAATCGCTTTTTAAACAGGTAACCTGTTATTGCATCCCACTTTTTCGGGATGTTTTGGGCTTAGCGTTAGGATACCAGCAGTACCGTGAAAACCTCATTTGTTTTGGATCAACTTTGCTTCGGGTATGTGGAAAACCACAATATCAGCCCAGTGATGGAAGGCCGACAATACCCCTGAACTCTCTACGTATTTTCAGGCAGGTGATGTATGGATTCCACCAAACGACGCTTTCTCAGTGCTCTGACTGCGGGGGCGGCACTGATACCGGTCTCTGGGGCCTCGGCGGCCACCACTGTTATTCGCAATAACAACCAGCCCGATCGTAAAGGCATGGTCGGGAAACGCTACGCAATGGTGGTTGATCTACGTAAATGTGTCGGCTGTCAGGCTTGTACGGTGGCGTGCAGTATTGAAAATCAGGCACCCATTGGCCAGTTCCGGACCACAGTCAAACAGTATGAGGTGACGCTGGATGATGGCTCTACCATCACCCAAAACGTGAAGTCGTTCATGCTGCCTCGTCTTTGCAACCATTGTGACAATCCCCCTTGTGTCGCGGTGTGTCCGGTGCAGGCCACGTTTCAGCGAGAGGACGGCATTGTGATGGTCGATAACCAGCGCTGTGTAGCCTGTGCGTATTGTGTTCAGGCTTGCCCTTACGATGCCCGTTTTATCAATGAAGAGACCCTGACTGCGGACAAATGCACGTTCTGTGCTCATCGTCTGGAAAAAGGGCTGTTACCCGCCTGTGTGGAAACGTGTGTAGGTGGTGCACGGATCATCGGAGATATGAACGACCCCAACAGTACCGTCAGCCGCCTGCTTTCTTCCCATAAAGATGATCTTAAGGTGCTCAAGCCAGAAGAAAACACCAAGCCGCATGTGTTCTATCTCGGGATGAATGAGCGCTTTACCAGTCACATCCATGGCAGGGCGGCGATTTATGAGCCTCGGGTTTATGACAATGCGCCTGCGAAAGAACACGCAGCGCAAGAACAAGCACAAGGAGATCAGGTATGAATATCACCGAAATCTTGGTGCCACCACAGGCCATTGCCTGGTTGCCGTGGGCGGTGCAGTATTTTTTCTATATCGGCTCGGCGTATGCTGCCGCCATCATGTTTTTGATTGCACTGGCCTTTGAGAATCATACCAGTCACCGTCTGCGCGCCGCACTGGCACTGACGATGGCTATCGGGGCGATTGTTGGTCCCCTTGCGTTAACCGGCGATTTGCACCAGCCGGGGCGAGCCTGGCATTTCTACCCCCATTTTACCCCTTGGTCGTGGATGTCGTTGGGAGCGGTACTACTTCCACTGTTTACCGGACTGGCCATTGTCACCACCTGGCTATATCTGCGACCGGATTTGATCGCCCTTCAACGCAACTCGAATAAGGTTCTGGCTCAGTGTGGCAAGTTAGCTTTGGGACAGTGGCAGACTTCCCGCTCAGTCATGCTGTTCAGTGCTGGCGGTACAGTGTTGTCAGGGGTGTCTATTGCCTTGTATACCGGCGCTGAAATTGCCGTGGTGACCAGTCGGCCGTTATGGCACCAACCGGCGTCACCGGTACTGTGGTTTGTGACGGCATTTTTGGGGGCGGTCGGTTTTTCGCTGATTATCTGGCTGCTGTTTCCCTCCGCCGGACGAGATGAACTGACCCGTACAGATCTGCGTCTTTACCGCCAGACAATGATGCTAAGTGGCCTGCTGGCGTTGTTACTGGTGCCTATTTGGGCATCGAACAATCCCGCCTTTTCGCTCTATTCAGACCCGCACTGGCTCACCAGCCTGATTGTGCTGGCTGCCGCATTGTTTGCTTGTGTGATTCTGGCGCTGGGTGTGTTACGAACAGGTGCTTCAGCAACAAGCTCGGCAACAAGTCAGGTAATGGAAGGGTGTCGACAACCCCGTCGTTTTCCAGGAAAAAGCCGTCTATGGCTGGTCGCTGTGGTGTGTTTGCTGGCCGGGTGGTTCACCCGCTGGGTAACCATGATGCAGGTGCAGACGATCCCAAAAGCCGATGTGGGCCCTTATCCCTACCATTTACCGCTGGACGGGAATGGCCTGTTGGGGATTGCCGGTATGTTCGGGCTGTGGCTGGCCCTGGCTTTACTGGCTTCTGAATTGCTTCAGCCACGTCAACCCGTGTCCGTCTCCCCGGATCAGAAGTAAGAGGATGTGATTATGGATAACAAACGTCGTCAGTTATTGAAATCGGGCCTGGCGGTCGGTGGGCTAGGCACTTTTGCTGCCGGTTACGCAACCACGGCCAAACACATGGTGGAAGGGGCGATTGAAGGTACGGCAGGGCAGAAAACCCATCATGACCATCACGGTAACTCACTGGAGCCGGAATACCACACCACGAAAGAAGGCAATCTGATCGCGAACCCTAACCAGCGAGTGGCACCGTCAATGTGTTTTGGCTGCTGGACGCTATGTGGGTTGCGGGTCAGGATCGATAACCACACGGATGAGATTTTGCGTATTGGTGGGAACCCGTATCACCCGCTTTCGCATCATCAGCAGATTCCGTTTGAGACACCGGTTAAAGACGCCTATCTCGGACTGGCAGGAGAAGCCGGGCTGGAAGGCCGTTCTACTGCCTGCGCCCGGGGTAACGGGATGATCGAAATCCGCAACAGTCCTTATCGGATCACTCAGCCGCTGAAACGTGCCGGGAAACGGGGCGAGGGAAAATGGGTGCCGATCAGCTACGAGCAGTTGATCACTGAAATTGTTGAGGGTGGGGATTTATTTGGGGAAGGGCACGTAGACGGCCTGCGGGCCATTCGCGACCTCGACACGCCAGTGGATGCGGATAACCCGGAATACGGTCCTAAGGCGAACCAGTTGCTGGTGACCAATGCCGGCAACGAAGGACGTGACGATATCCTGAAACGTTTTGCGTTTAACAGCTATGGCACCCGAAATTTTGGTCATCATGGCTCGTACTGTGGCTACGCCTTTCGCGCTGGTTCAGGGGCGTTTATGAACGATCTCGACAAGTTTTCCCACCTGAAACCGGATTTGGAGCATGCGGAATATGTGATGTTTATTGGCATGTCCCCGGCGCAGGCCGGGAACCCGTTCAAACGGCAGGCACGTCAGCTGACGCAGGCGCGCACCAGCGGTAAGTTCGAATACACGGTGATCACGCCAAGCTTGCCTGCCGGATCATCGAGTTTGGCGGCCGAGGACAATAACCACTGGATTCCGATCAAACCCGGCACGGATTCGGCGCTGGTGCTGGGGATGATGCAGTGGATCATTGCCAACAACCGATACAACCATCAGTTTCTGGCGCAGCCGGGGGAAAATGCCATGCAGCGGGCCGGTACCGCACATTGGTGTAATGCAACTCACCTGGTGATCAGCGATGAGTCTCATCCTCGGCATGGCAATTTCCTGCGCGTATCTGATCTGGCTACGTTGCCTGACCTGAAGATTTCGCCCGCGCTGAGCCTACCGTTTGACGGCGAGCCTCGTTCGGAGGCCGATCCGTTTGTGGTGGTTGATGCACACTCTGGTGCGTTGTCTGCTCATACCCAACACGGAGAAGCGGCACTGTTTGTCGATCAGACAGTCATGACAACCAAGGGCGAAGTCCGGGTGAAGTCGTCGTTGCAGCGTTTAAAAGAAGAGGCATTTAAATACGATCTGGATTTTTATAGTGAGCAATGTGGCATTCCCAAAGCACAAATTATCGAGCTGGCAGAACGGTTCACCAGTCATGGCACGAAGGCCGTCGTCGATACTCATGGCGGGAACATGCACACCAACGGGTTTTACAATGCCTTCACCATCGTCATGCTCAACGCGCTGATCGGTAACATTAATTGCAAAGGCGGGGCGATGGCCAAAGCCGGTGGCTATCCGACTTCCGCGGCGGGGCCGCGTTATGATTTCACCCGCTTTGACGGCAAAGTCGCGCCTAAAGGGGTGTTTTTGTCCCGCAGTAAATTTCCGTATCACAAAACCAGCGAGTACAAGCGTCGGGTCGCGGCAGGGGAGTCCCCTTATCCCACGCGTGCGCCCTGGTACCCGATCTCAGCGCCGTTGCTGACCGAACATTTATCGGCGGCTATCGACGGGTATCCGTATCGAGCCAAGGCGTGGATCAACCATATGGCGAACCCGATTTATGGGGTGCCCGGTTTGAAAACCTTGCTGGAGGCGAAGCTCAAAGATCCGCAGCAGCTTGGCCTGATTGTTTCTGTCGATGCGTTTATTAATGAAACCACTGCATTATCGGATTACATCGTGCCGGATACGGTGACTTACGAAAGCTGGGGGATGACTGTGCCTTGGCATGGTGTACCGACCAAAGCCGTCACGGCCCGCTGGCCGATTGTTGATGCGAAAACGGACAAAACACCAGATGGCCGCCCTATCAATCTGGAAAACTTCATCATTGATGTGGCGAAAAAAATGGCTTTGGGTGGGTTTGGTGACAAGGCGATTGTGGATGCACGGGGTGAGTGGCATGACATTCACAATGCGGAAGATTTTTATTTGCGCTCCGCGGCCAATCTGGCGTATGTGAAGGGCGGGGTGCCGGATGTCAGCGCGGAAGATGTGCTCTGGTCAGGGCTGCAGCGCCTGCTGCCGGCAATGCAGAACACGCTCAAACCGGAGGAGCTGAAAAAAGTGGCCTTTGTGCTGTCACGCGGTGGGCGATTTGAAAATGCCGATCAAGCCTACAATGAATCACTCATGAAGCACAAATGGCAGAATCCGGTTGCGATCTGGAACGAAAAAGTCGGTACATCGCGTAATACCCTCACTGGAGAGTTCTATAGTGGTTGCCCGGCCTGGTATCCGCAAAAGCTCAGCGACGGCACGCCAATGGAGGCGCAATACCCGACCTCTGAATGGCCGTTCAGGCTGACGAACTTTAAATCGAACATTCACAGTGCGGTGTCAAACCTGTCGCCACGCCTGAATTCAATCAAAGGTGTTAATCCGGTTTACCTGCATCCGACAGATGCTGAGCAGGCCGGTATTCAGACCGGAGATACCTTCGTGATTGAAACACCGGGAGCCAGCACGACAGCGTTAGCGATGGTAGTGGATGGGATTGGCCGGGGAACGCTGGGGTTTGAGCATGGTTTTGGTCATACCGAGCTGGGCCAACGGGCGCACTGGATCGGGGATAAGCAGCAACCGGTGAAAATGAAAAGTGCGGACGGCGTGAATATCAACGATATAGGGTTGATCGATCCCACCCGAGAAGGGCCGGGTGTCTTGCTTGACTGGGTGGTTGGTGCAGCCGCCCGACAAGCGCTGCCGGCACGAATCCGCAGAGCTTGACGCTTTAGTCGGCGGTCAGAAAGCCGATGCCATAAAATTGCTGCCATAAAGCGATGGCTATAAAGTTCGAATGCGGTCATAGGGCAGAAAAAAGCACTGAAGTGGTTTGCTTCAGTGCTTTTATTGTTTCACGACGCGTCCGCTATATTTTGCTATATCCAGCTATAGATTAAACATTAAAGCAGGACACGGCATGCCCGCTGGTGTTTTTGACCAGCACCGGCGCTTCCTGAGAACACTGCGCAGTGGCATTCGGGCAGCGCGGGTGGAATGCGCACCCTGACGGCGGATTTAACGGGTTGGGCACTTCACCAGTGACAGGTGTTCGCTCTTTGTTGATTTCATCCATCGACGGGATCGCATCCATCAGCATCTTGGTATACGGATGTTTGGGCTGCTCGAAAATCTCGTCGACGTTGCCGACCTCAACCAGCTGTCCCAGATACATGATCCCAACACGGTCAGAAAAATGGGAGACAACCGACATGTCGTGGCTGATGAATAAATAGGTCAGCCCCAGTTTTTCCTGTAACTCTTTCATGATGTTCAGGACTTGAGCCTGGACAGACACGTCGAGAGCGGAAGTCGGCTCGTCGCAGATCAAAAACTCTGGTTCACTCGCCAAAGCGCGTGCAATGGAGATCCGCTGGCGCTGGCCACCTGAAAATTCATGTGGAAACTTAGTCATGTCATTTTCGCTCAGCCCCACCTGGCGCAGCAGTTCGCCAACCCGTTGTTTGCGTTCCTGCTTGTCCGGTAAGAGCCCAAACAGCTCTAAGGGCTCGCCAATAATGCGTTCAACTTTCCAGCGAGGATTCAAGCTGGCGAACGGGTCCTGAAAGATCATTTGAAAGCTTTTTCTCAGCTCCTTCATTGTCCGTTTGTCCACTTTTGCCATGTCATGGCCCTTGAAGTGGATCCGGCCGCCGGATGGCTCATACAACCCCGACAATAACCGTGCGACGGTGGATTTACCACAGCCGGACTCACCCACCAGACTGAAGGTTTCGCCCGGGTTGATTTCGAAATCAATGCCGCGCACCGCGTGTACGTATGTTTTCTTTTTCTTCTGCAACAGGCGAGTAAGAAGAGGCGCTGAAATATCGAATTTGATTTGCAGATCTTGTACTTCAATCAAAGCATTTCTCATATCATGCGGCCTCATGCTGGTTTTGTGGAAACAGGCAGGCAACAGCCGACGCGCCAGTGAGGTTTAACTCAGGCTCACTGGACAGGCATCCAGCCTGACAATGCGTACAACGCGGATGGAACTTGCATCCGTCAGGTAAGGCATTCAAACGTGGCATTGCGCCGGGAATCTGTTCCAGCCAGCGTTTTTTCTCACCAATTCGAGGAATAGAATTCATCAACCCGATGGTGTAGGGATGCTGAGGCCGTTTTAACACATCCCGTACTGAACCTAACTCAACCAGTTTTCCGGCATACATTACCGCCACTCGATCGCACACTTCCGCGATCACGCCCATGTCATGGGTGACCAGCATGACAGTCGCACCGTGTTGCTTACACAGACGTTTGAGCAGTTGCAGTACTTGCGACTGAACCGAAACATCCAGCGCGGTGGTCGGCTCATCGGCAATGATGATTTGAGGATCGACGCATAAGGCAAGGGCAATAACGATCCGTTGACGCATCCCTCCGGAAAACTGATGCGGGTATTGGTCAATCCGCTGCTCGGCAGCAGGAATACCAACTTCTTTCATCAGGTTGACGGCTTTTTCTCTGGCTTCGTTTTCACTCAGCGGAAGGTGAGTCTGTATCGTTTCTATCAGCTGCTCGCCAATGGTCAGCACCGGATTCAGGCTGGTGAGCGGATCCTGAAAAATCGCGGCGATTTCTTTTCCCCGCATCTGACGGCGGGCTTCTTCATCAAGGTTATCAATGCGTCGCCCGTTGGCATGGATAGAGCCGGATTTAATCCGGCCTGGGTGCTCCAGAAGACCGGTAATCGCCGAACCGGTAAGCGATTTACCGGCACCGGACTCGCCGACTACCCCTAAAATTTCCCCCTGGTACATATCAAAGGACACATCGCGAATGGCCTGCAAATTTCCTTTTCGGTGCACAAACTCGATACTTAAATTCCGGATCGATAAAATGGTTTGTCTGTCTTCCATAACGCTTACCTCAATTTTGGGTTTAGTGCATCGCGCAACCAGTCGCCGACTAAGTTTACGGACAAGGCAATCAGCACCAGAGTGAGGGAAGGAAACGCGACAACCCACCATTGGCCGGAGAAGAGATATTGATTGCCCTCATTGATCAATGTGCCCAGAGAAGGCTGGTTCGGCGGCATACCAACCCCAAGAAATGACAATGTGGCTTCGGTCAGGACCGCAAGTGCCAGATGCAGTGTCGCAATAACCAGAACCGGGCTGACCACATTCGGCAGGATGTGCTGAAACATGATGCGGGCGGTGCTGCTGCCCATCACTTTCGCAGCCTGTACATACTCTTTGTTGCCTTCGAGCAGGGTTGAACCCCGAACGGTACGGGCGTATTGCATCCAGCCCGTCAGAGTGATGGAGAAAATAATGATATAAACCGCAATGTCGCCATGCATGTCCTGAGGAAAAATACCGCGTGCCGCACCACTGACCAGCAGGGCAAACATAATGGTCGGAAAGCTCAGCATGGCATCGGCTACCCGCATAATGAGGGCATCGGTTTTTCCGCCGACGTAACCACTGATAACCCCCAGGCTGACGCCCAGCAGCATGGAACAAAAGACGCTGATCACACCCACAATCAGGGACACTCTCAGCCCATAAAGGATCAGGGATAACACATCACGCCCCTGAATATCCGTGCCCAGAGTGAAGCGCGGATCGCCTTCGCTTTCCCAGGCTGGCGGCAGCTCAGAATCCAGCAGATCAAACGCTGTCGTATCAAACGGATTGTAAGGTGACAATTGTGTCGCAAAGCTCCCGGCCAGCAGTAGCACTAACAGCAATGCGGCGGCAAACATCGTGAGTTTGGATTGGGTGAAGCTGTACACAAAATCACTGTCCATAAAGGTGTGACATTGTGTTTTGAACCGGCTGAACCAATGCGGTGAGCGTTGCTCTGCAGCCGCGGTACCAGAGTGAATCTTTTCCATGATAACGCTCCCTTACTTCGCTCTCATTCGCGGGTCAACAAACTGATAAATAATGTCGACAACGGTGTTGATCGTGACAAAAATCAGCGAGATAAAAACCAGATAGGCGGAGATCACCGGAATGTCGACATAGTTGACCGCCTGGATAAACAACAGCCCCATTCCCGGCCACTGAAAGATGGTTTCTGTCACCACGGCAAAGGCAATGAGACCGCCAATCTGCAGTCCGACAACAGTAATGACGGGCAGCAGAGAATTTTTCAGAACATGCTTGTAACGGATGCTGCGTTGTTTAATGCCGCGGGCTTTGGCAAATTTGATGTAATCGGCGCGGAGGGTTTCCTGCATTTCACTTTTCAGCAGGCGCATCACCATGGTTATCATAAACAGAGCCAGTGACATTGCCGGCAGGATGATGGATTGCCAGCCGGTGACCGTCAGAAGTCCGGTAGACCAACCGCCAATCTCGGTAATTTCCCCGCGGCCATGTGATGGGAACCAGCCCAGCCAGACAGAAAAGACAATGATTAGCAGGATCCCAACGACAAAGCTGGGTAATGAAACACCCACCAGTGATAAGGTTTGCACCAGCGAAGTCATCACGCGATTTTTCGAGAAAGTGACCCACACGCCCAAGGGGATACCTATAGCCAGTGACATCACCACAGCGACAAACACCAGTTCCAGTGTGGCGGGCAGCCGCTCGGCAATCAGTGAAAACACATCACTCTGGTTGTAGTAGGAAATCCCGAAGTTACCCTGGGCGATATTTCCGACAAATCGGGTGTACTGAGTGAGCACCGAGTCATTTAGCCCCAGCTTGTTTCTCAGTTCGTCCCTTTCAATCTGGGTGGCGTTTTCCGGCAGCATGCCGTCTACCGGATCGCCCACAAACTGGAACATCACGAAAGCAATCAGTGCCACGGACATCATTAGTCCGCAGGCCTGTAAAAAACGCTGGATCAGGAAAGCAATCATAAGCAATTACCCTATCTAGATTATTGGATCTGTGCTTTCCACAGGCGAACAACGTTGTCCGACTGCTGCGTAATGGACAGTTTCTTCGACGTTACCCAGGCAACCGGTTCAAAATGCAGTGGCATATAAGGCAAATCGTTTTGTGCTTGTTTCAGCGCCGCAGCCATCAGGGCTACACGTTTGTCTTTGTCCAGCTCGGTAGAGGCTTGCTCGATGTAGGTATCGACTACGTCGTTACGGTAAGTCGGAATGTTGAAAGCGCCATAGATGCCGTTGTCTTTTGAATGCAGGAGTTGCTGGTTGATACTGTACGCATCAATTAACGGAAGGTTGGCCCATCCCAGCACGGCAATGTCCGTTTTACCCTGGTCGCGGATGGTGGAGTAGGTGCTGCGCGGGTGCATGTTCAGGCTGGCATTGATGCCCACTTTTGCCCAATAGCGCTGCACGGCCTGACACCATTGCTCAGCATTAATATACGCCCCCTGAACACAATCGAAGGCAATATTGAAGCCATCCTGGTATCCCGCTTCTTTTAATAGTTGCTTCGCTTTGTTCGGATCGTAGGGTAATTCAAGCTGAGAAGAGGCATCGTAGCCGGCAATCCCGGGGGCGACATAGGTGTTGGCGACTTCTGTCATATCTCGCATGATTTTCTTCACGATCACATCGCGATTAACCGCCTGAACCAACGCCTGTCTGACGCGAATGTCTTTCAGTGGATTTGCGTCAAAGTCATTTTTTGCATTGAGTGAATCTGCCATGTTGAAACTCAGGTAATCCACCCGCAAAGACGGCTTAATTTTCACGGTCAGCTTCGGATCTTTTTCCAGCCGAGGAAGATCCTGTAGAGGGACATCGGTGGTGATATCGAACTCGCCAGACATTAATCCGGCCAGGCGGGTGGCATCCGAAGAGACGGGTTTGAACACCACCTTATCGATGTTGTGCTGCTTCTGAGCGTTGTTCCACCATTTTTCGTTCACTTTCAACACCATCTGAGCATCGCGGCGACGGCTTTCCAGAATGAACGGCCCGGTACCATTGGCGTTGTTGGTTGCGAAACTCTCAGTGCCGAGGCTCATGCTGCTTGGCATCAGTGCGTTATTGGCGGTCAGCCACTCTTTGTCCATGATGAGCACGCCGGTGAGTTCATTGAGCACAATCGGTGATGAAGGCGTGGTTTTGATTTCCACTTCGTAGTCGCTAAGTTTTCGGGCGCTGACGACAGATGAGGCATTCCCGCGGATCCCGGAATCAGGGTGGGTGACGCGTTCAATCGACGCGACGACATCATCAGCATTAAACGGGTTGCCGTTATGGAACGTGACGCCCTTGCGCAGGGTAAAGCGAATTGTCTCGTTATCCACCTGTGTCCAGGCTGTTGCCAGTGCCGGGGCAATGTTGAAGTTGTCATCCCACTGCACTAGCCCTTCATAGATGTGGTTTTGAAATGCTAAGGCTGACGTAGACGCGAATGCGTAGGGATCCAGGGTCGGGATATCAATGGACTGGGTCCAGACCAGTGAATTTTCTGCCATTGCGGCCTGACTGAAAAGTGCAGTAAGGCCAAGAGTAAGCATCGTTTTTTTCATCGCAATATCCTTATAGCGCTGGTTAGCTGAGAGTTCCCTTACCTCTGAGCGGGATGTTTTGTAGCAAGCTCAACACGAAATGTTTTTTGCTTGTAATAATATTGTTAGCAATGGATGCTGTAACAATCAACAATAAATAATGATTTTTTATATCAATAAGAGATGTCGGATTCTTTTTGGGTATCTGGTTTTTATTTAATTAATTGATTTGTATTGTTTTTGTATTCTTTGGTTTAATGTCTTCTAAGATGCAATGGATTTCCTGATTGTTAACAATGCGTTTTATTTTGTTGTTTTGTTTGATTGACTATCTAGGATTGTTGGCAATATGATGATTAAAAGTTAACAATTAAGAAGGGAAGGATCTCGATGGCTACTTTACTACTCAAACAAGCACAACTAGGGACGGCCAAGCACAAAAGTGATGTGCTGGTGAAAGACGGCAGCATTGCTGAGATAGCATCACTGATCAATGTCGAAGCAGACACTGTGCTGGATGCCGATGGGCTGGTTATGCTGCCGGGCTTGATTGACGGGCATGCACATATTGATAAAACGCTGTGGGGAATGGAGTGGTATGAAAACGATGTTCCTCGAGATCTTCAGGCAATTGTAGAAAATGAACGGCGGTTCAGAGCAGAAACGCCCTTTGACTCGCAGCAACAGTCGGAGCGCATTGCAAAAGAATACCTGCGTTTGGGAACAACCCATATCCGCACCCACATTGACGTGGACACGGAAATGGGGTGCCGGCATGTAGAAGGCGTGCTGGCCACCAAAAAAAAGCTGCGTGGTTTAGTTGAGATAGAAACCGTGTGCTTTCCTCAAAGCGGGATGTTAGGTCGACCAGGCACTTATGATGTGATGGACCAAGCCATGATGATGGGGTGCGATTTGGTAGGCGGGATTGATCCTTCCTCTTTTGAACGCGATCCGGTTCGCCATATTGATTGTTTATTTGAGTTAGCCCAGAAGCATGGCAAAGGTATCGACTTACACCTTCATGAAGCGGGTGAGCTAGGTGCCTTTTCTGTGGAGCTGGTGGTAGAACGTGTTCAGGCGACGGGAATGCAGGGCATGGTCACGATCAGCCATGCTTTCTGCCTTGGCGAGGTTGATGACGGTTATCAGCGAAAACTTGCTGCGTTGCTGGGGCAAAACGATATTCGTATTGCCACCACTGCACCATCGAATCGAACAGTCCCGCCATTTGAGCTGCTGCGCGAGCATGGGGTTATTATCAGTGCGGGCAATGATGGCATTCGAGATACCTGGAGCCCGTATGGCAATGCCGACTTATTACAACGGGCAATGTTTCTGGGGCTGAAATACCGCTGGCGAAAAGATAAGGAGCTGGAGCAGGCATTGTACGCCATCACTGAGGGTGGTGCTCAATTAATGGGTCTGGAAAATTACGGTCTGCGCCCAGGGGCTGATGCCGATTTTGTCTTGGTTAAAGGTCAGAACTTTGTCGAAGCAATTGTTTCCCAGCCAGCACAGCGAACCGTCTTCAGAAAAGGACGCTGTGTTGTCAATAATGGCGAGTGGGTAGGAGGGGCACTATGATCACCCGGCTGAGTGCGAAATGGATTGTCGGTTATCAGAACGGTGCCCATTGTCTCTACGAAGATGCTCAGATTGTCTATGAGCAGGGCGGCAAAGTTCTGTTCGTGGGTCATGACTATCCGGGCGTCGTGGATGACTCTATCGATTTGGGCAATGTCTTGATTGGCCCCGGGTTTATCGATCTGGATGCCATTGTCGACCTTGACTCCACGGTGCTGGCTTTTGACCACCAACCCGGCTGGAAGAAGGGACGTTTGCCTTCGTCTGCCTGGCAGCGGCGCGAAACCTACAGTAATGCGCAGCTGGATTTTAATAAGCGGTACGCGTTCAACATGTTGCTGCTCAACGGCATTACGACCGTAATGCCGATCACTTCGATTTTGTACCGGGAATGGGCAGAGACGTATGACGAGTTTGTGCGTACGGCGGATATTGCCGTTGAGGCCGGCATCCGTGCCTTTCTCGGCCCAGCGTATATGTCCGGTTATGGGGTGGTCAACCCGGACGAAAGCGTCAGCATGGTGTTTGACGAAGCGAAGGGGCTCTCCGGCCTGCGTCAGGCAATTCACTATATCGAGCGTCTGCGTGCCGATTACCCGGAGACAATTGAGGGGGTGTTAGCGCCGGATAGAATTGAAGGCTGTACGCCTGCGCTTTTGCAGGAAACGGCCCGTGCCATGCGAGATTTACAGTGCCCGGTGCGGTTACATAGCTGTCAGGGCGAGTTCGAACTGAAAATGATTGATCGTCTCCATCAGGGGAAATCATCCATTGAATATATGGCAGAAGCGGGCTTGCTCAGCAGGCATCTTTTATTGCCTCACCTGCAATTTCTGGGGGGGCTGACACCGACAGACGCAAGGGTCAATGATGAGCTGGCGCTGATTGGTGAAAGTGGTGCCAGTGCAGTGATTTGTCCGCTGGTTGCAGGGCGTCATGGTAAATACTTTTCAGGTGTTTCCCGCTTTAAGCAACACGGCATTAATTTATCGCTCGGAACGGACACTTTCCCGGTCGATATGATCCAGAACATGCACATTGGCTGTATTCTCAGCCGGGTTAATGAGAGCAACATTACTGAGGCTTCGGCCCTCGATTATTACAATATGGCCACCTTGGGCGGAGCGAAGGCGCTGGGGCGGGATGATCTGGGACGGCTCTGTGAAGGGAGTGCCGCCGACATGATTATCTTTGACTTCAATAACATATATACTGGTCAAAATTTTGACCCAATCACAACCATGGTGATCAACGGGAATGGGCGAGATATTAAGGGAGTCATAGTCAACGGTGTGCGCCGAGTGTGGGATGGCAAATTAACCCATCAGGAATGGGACATGGCCTTACTGCACCAGCAAGCTCAGCATCAGTTTGATTACTTTAAATCGACCTACCCGGAACGGGCATTTGGCTCTAAGTCATTGGATGAAATTTTTCCTCCTTCACTGCCCGTTCATCGCCGCCAATAAAAGCAATCATGGACATTACCATGCGAGGAGTTAACGTGCGCCAGACAGACGAAAAGCAACGTGTATATTCTGACATTTATACCGCCATTGTTACTTTAAAACTGCCTCCATCAACTCGAATGGTAGAAACCCGTCTGGCTCAGGCTTTATCAACCAGCCGTGCAACGGTTCGTGATGTGCTACGTGAGTTGTCTCTGGTCGGGCTCGTTGAAATACAGCCCAATAAGGGGGCCGTGGTTGCTTCGCCAACCCGTGATGAAGCGCGCGACATAATGGATATGCGATTTATTCTTGAGCAAGAATCAACCAGCCAGGCGGCACAGAAAATAACGGCGGAAGATATTGCAGAGCTTGAGAAGTACATCGCTGATGAACAGGCAGCAATTGATAATGATGAATATGCGAAGTCACTGGATTGCTCGTTAAATTTCCACCTTAAATTAGCCAAAGTCTGCGGGAATCAGTTTTTGGTGAAATCTTTACAAGAAATGCTGGGGCGTTCCTCGCTGGTATTTAACATGTACAGTATCAAGCGTGAAGGCAGCTGCCATTGTAAAGAGCACACCGATATTTTAAACCTTTTAAGAAAAAAGGATCATCAGGGCGCGAGAGAGTCAATGCGGCTTCATCTTGAGTCTCTTAACAGCAATCTTGATCTTAAAGAGTTTGATGCCGAAAACGTGGATTTTGAATCTATATTCTCGAAAAGGATAAGTTCCGATGTTGATTGATGATCCGCTTTTTTATCTGATCTCAATACCTGCCGTCATATTGTACGGCATTGGTAAAGGGGGATTAGGTGGCGCGTTAGGAGATATCGTGGTGCCTATGATGGCACTGACGATATCAACCAGCTTAGCCGCAGCGATATTACTGCCAATTCTGATGGTGATGGATGCTTCTGCGATTCGCTATCATTTTCACAATGCCAGCTGGCCACATCTGAGAAAGATGTTGGTTGGGGGTATCGCTGGTGTCTTTATGGCGGCACTTTTGCTCTCCAGTTTATCCAGTGCGGGGCTACAGCTTCTGGTTGGTGCCATTTCTATTGTATTTGTTTTGTTGTATGTCTTTAAAAAGGAACAGAGTAAACCGGGTGGTACCGTATCCGCTTTTCTCTGGAGTTCAGTCGGCGGCTTTTCTAGTACAGCAATCCATGCTGGTGGTGGCCCGGTCAGTATTTATCTGTTACCACAGACATTAGACAAAAAGAAACTGATAGGCACCATTGTCTGGTTTTTTGCAATCCTTAACTACTTTAAGCTTACGGCCTATGTCAGCCTTGGGTTAATTAATATGCAGAATATTATGTCGTCGCTAGTATTAGTGCCTTTTGCATTATTAGGCGTCAAACTTGGCGTGATGTTACTGGATAAAATTAATCAGGAAGTGCTGTATAAAACGTGTTATTTCTTCCTGTTCTTTTCAGGATTAAAACTGATTTATAATGGCCTGTTTTAATTATTCATTTATTGTTAGCGCCTTTCTCCGACACTAAGTTTTTATTTGATTTTTATCTCCTCTGATTGCCAGGCCTGTGGCTGGGATAGCTGTGTGCATGGGCTAACTGTGTGCGTGGAATAGCTATGTGTAGAGGAAATGTCATTATTTGTTTAGGTGAAGCTCTGACGAGAAACTCTTTTACGGCAGAGGTTTCCTGTGGTGTCGGAATGTTTTACAGCATCACTGTCTGGATAAATTGACGTTTGGTCTTGCTGCTGGCACCGTTTCTTCCGCATGAGACAAGCGTTTCAGGACGGAGACCTTACATAACTCATGGATTTAAAAAGGAAAGAAAAGAGAGATCGTATTGTATGTAAAGTTTACATACTACACTGCCTGAAAATTAATACATAATGATTTCAGTGGGTTGCATATTGGTACGCATAATGCTTTTAAGACTTACCAAAACGCAAAAACAATATAAATACCAATAAAGGAGCAACACCATGAACTCATATATTAAATCTGGTCTTTTCACTCTTGCACTTGCCGGTACTTCAATGAACGCATCGGCTACGTATTTGGATTTCACGGATGGCTCTTACGCAAGTCTGAATGGGCAACAGTCAGCGACTGTCGGTGATATTACTTTTTCATCCTACCGTTATTTCATTGATGGTGTGGGGAACATTGCTAACCATTCCTTCATCACGGGCGATCAGTCATTAGTACAGCTTTCTTCCGGCAATCGGGGAATTGGGGTAGATACCATTCCGACAAATATTGTAGAGAGTGTCTTTGATGATAACGATAAAGTCGATGGCTGGGAGTTTTTAGTATTGAGCTTCAACCACCCGTCAACGGTGAATGGTCTGTATATCAATAATCTTAATCTTCTGTTTGAAGCGGCAACGGCCTTTATCATTGATGACCGACATCCGGAATTTGAATTGAATGTGAATACGGATCTGCTTCATCTGGATACGTTACTGGATAAGCTGACTCCGGATGCGTTTAACTTCGATAACCAGTACTGGGATTTTGAGGGCGAAGACTACGTCAAACATATTGTACTGTCCGGGGTAGGGTTGTCTGACTTCCGTCTCGCAGGGCTGGACTACTCGTACGGCGGCTACCCTAATCCTGTCCCAGAACCAGCGAGTCTGCTGCTGATGGCATCGGGTCTGGGCTTTATTGGCTGGCGCCGCACCCGTCGCCAGCACGGGAAAGCGAATCAAGCGCTTCTCGCCTGAGTGTTTTGGTTCAATTTTCCAGCAAATAAGTGCTGCTGGCCTGTCTACACTGATATGCCCACTCTGGTCTGAATAGGCAGTTAACAGGCAAGCAGCGCTGTATGAAAAGTTGTAAGTCATGACAAGTTGCAAGTAATGAACAGCCAATCAATCGCGCTACAAGCCAAAAAAAGCCGGTGCAACTCGCACCGGCTTTGTGTTTTTACAATGATCGTATCTGTTGCCCTGATCGGATTAGATTCACTGTCTGCCTGCAGACTGAATCAACGTCTTCCGTTAACGGCGTAGAAAATCCAGTAACCAACGGGTGACCTGCTGGCTGTCGACCGGTTTTTCCAGTGAAGTTAATCCATTATCTAACACCGGCTTGGGCAAAATGTTTTCCCGATAGAGCATCAAATCCCGGGAATACGCTTTGCTGAATTCCGGATGACCCTGTACACCTAAAAAGTGGGTGCCAACCTGAATCATGTAATTGGGGCAGAACGTACTGCCTGCCAGCACTTCACTGTTTTCTGGTAACCCGACGACCTGATCCTGATGACTGACAACCAGTGACAGGGTTTCAGGAAGGCATTGCTCTTCATCCAGCCAGTCTGGCGACTGCAGCAGGCTGTGGGTAGCTACCCCGACTCCCCAGCCCTGAGGCGCCTGGATTACATCGCCGCCCAGCGCCTTGGCGATAAGCTGGTGACCAAAGCAGATCCCGACCAGCTTTTTTTCCTGATCATGTAAACGCCGTACGAAGTCGAGCAAATTGGCTATCCAGGGAAACGGGTCATTCACGCTGTGGCGACTGCCGGTCGTCATGTACGCATCGCACTCATCAATGTCTGACGGCAGTTCCCCGTCGAGCGCACGGTAAAAAATTAACTCCAGTGAATCATCCTGTTCATGCAATAAAGCTTCAAACATTGCCGGATAATTGCCATGTAGCTGTTGTAACTCAGGAGTGACATCATCGCATTGCAGTATTCCGATCTTCATTACGTTTCCTTTTATTGGCTTGAACTAGGACTCACTCAGTCGGCCGATGACCGCATCGGTAAAAATCCGGCTGTAAACGTCTGCGGAAAAGGCGATGGGGTTGCCTCCGGCGGAAGGGTCGGCCACGGCCATTTCACCGACCCGCTGGGCATCTTCCAGCGTGATATCAATGTCTGCCAGAGTATGCGGAATATTCATCGCCTGACGGAAATCCAGTATCCAGGTCATAAAGGCATCGAAACCCGGTTCAGGCAGATCCAGATAGCGGGCGAGGTTTGTGATTTTATCTTCAATAGCGACCCGGTTAGCCTGAAGGACATAAGGCATCAGAATGGCATTGAGCAGGCCGTGGTGTTTGTCATACAGCGCCCCAAGGGTGTGCGCAATAGCGTGCATGCCTCCCAGACCTCGCTGGAACGCTGTTGCCCCCATGCTGGAGGCAACCAGCATCTGGGTGCGTGCTTCAATGTTCCCGCCGTTTACAACGGCTTCAGGCAGGTAGTGCTTGATCAGGCGGATCCCTTCCAGAGCAATTCCTTCCGCCATCGGGTGGTAGCTGGTGGCGCAAAAGGCTTCCAGATTGTGTGAAAGGGCGTCCATCCCCGTTGCTGCGGTAATATGCGGCGGCAGGCCGACAGTAACGGCAGGATCCAACAGGACTTTTACCGGCAGCATTTTCGGGTGGAAGATGATTTTTTTGACGTGATGTTGGGTATCGGTAATCACCGAGGCCCGCCCGACTTCAGAGCCGGTGCCGGCGGTAGTCGGAATCGCGATCACGGGCGCAATCGCCGAAGCATCGGCCTGAAGCCAGTTATCACCAATATCTTCAAACGCCCAGAGCGGCAGCGTCTGGCCTGCCATAAGGGCAATGGCTTTTGCAGCATCCAGGCTGGAACCGCCGCCAAAGGCAATCACACCATTAAACCGCCCCAGCCGATACACTTGCAGACCATCTTCGACATTCTCGCCGGTCGGGTTCCCCTGAATACGGCTGAAAATATCACACTCGATCCCCGCTTGGCGGCAGTAATCGAGTGTGGCGGCGACCATCGGAAGGTCGGCCAGGCCGGGGTCGGTCACAAGCAGTGCTTTAGTAATGCCAGCCTGCTGGCAGGCTTGCCCCACTTGAGCCAGGCATCCTTCACCGACTGTAATCGAAGTGGGATAGTTCCAGTTTCCTTGTAGTTGCATGGTGCTCTCCTTGTCGCCGCCTTCCGTCCGGAAAGCGGCTGTCGACTTGTAACTGAAAGTGATAACGTTAGCGAATTGCCGGTGTTATCAGGCATGTTTGATATGGAAGGATTTAGGTCGCGTCAGCGCGTCAAAACCCAGTTCAGACAGCGTACAGCCGCGGCCGGAATGCTTGACGCCGGTCCAGGCCAGAGCCGGATCGAGATAATCACAGCGATTGATAAAAAATGTGCCGGTGTCCAGTTGCTCGCCAAGGGCAATACCGGTAGGAATATCGCGGGTGAAAATGCTGGCGGTCAGGCCGAACTGGCTATCATTCATCAGCGCGATAGCTTCCTCGTCGCTGTTGACTTTCATGACTCCGACCACCGGACCGAATGACTCCTCATTCATCACCCGCATTGAATGGTCAACCTGCGTGAGCAGTTGCGGCGCCAGATAAGGAGTGCCCGTTTGACTGGCCGGGAACAGGGCTTCGTCAATGTGGGCAATGGCACCCTGCGCGACCGCGTCCTGAATCTGGCTGCGTACGAAATCCGCCGCGCTGGTGCGTACCAGTGGCCCCAGAGTGGTGTCCGGCTCATCTGAACGTCCCAGCTGGTAGCTTTTGACCAGTGCAACCGCCTTCCGGACGAATTCATCGTATTGGCTGTGATGGACATAAATGCGTTCTATCCCGCAGCAGGACTGACCGGAGTTGAAAAAGGCGCCGTCAATGGTCGTTTCGACCGCCTGATCGAGGTCGGCATCTTCCCGGATATAGGCCGGATCTTTGCCGCCCAGTTCAAGCCCGACACCGATAAAGTGGCCTGCCGCAGCCTGCTCAACCTGTGCGCCACCTTGTACCGAACCGGTAAAGGCGATGTGGTTGATGCGATTGGACTGAATGATCGATTGGGTGTCCTGATGGCTCAAGTGCAGGTACTGAAAAACGCCGTCGGGCAGTCCGGCCGCCTGAAACGCCTCGACCAGACGTTCCGCGCACAGAGGGGTTTGGGCGGAATGCTTCAGGATAACGCAGTTTCCGGCCAGCAGTGCCGGTACAATGCTGTTAATGGCGGTCAGGTACGGGTAATTCCACGGGGCTATCACAAAAACAACGCCAACCGGTTCGCGGGTAATATAGCGGGTGAAACCGGTTTTTTCCGGAAGTGTCAGCGGCGCCAGCGCGTTTTCACTGACTTCAATCATGTAGCGGGCACGCTCTGCCAGACCATTTACTTCCCCCTGTGCGTAACGAACCGGGCGTCCCATCTGCCAGCAAATTTCATCGCTAATGACTGGCTTGTGCTGCTCAAGCCAGTCAATGGCTTTACTGCAAATAGCCTGTCGTTCTTTGAGTGCCGTCTGTGCCCAGTGGGGGCGGGCATCGCTTGCTTGTTTCAGGCTGGTTTCAATATCGGCCTGAGTGGCCAGCGGGCGACTGACATAAACACTGCCGTCAATCGGTGAAATCGTGTGTTGCATCGTAGTCATGGTGTCTTCCCTAGATGATTTCAAAGTAGCGATCCATTTCCCAGTCGGTCACGTGTTTTCTGAATTCACGCTCTTCCCATTCGCGGCTGGCAGCGAAGTGATCGACAAACTCATCACCGAACATGGTGCGGGCGGCTTCCGATTGCTTGAAGCGCTGGGCGGCATCCCACAGGGTGCGGGGAAGCTCAAGCTCCGGTGCATGCTGCTGATCATAAGCGTTGCCTTTTACTTGCTCATACGGTTCCCACTCCTGCATGATGCCGTATAAACCGGAAGCGACAGCCGCGGCCAGCGACAGGTAAGGATTGGCATCGGCGGCGCCCAGGCGGTGCTCGATGCGTTGTGATTTCTCAGATCCAGGGATCACGCGTAGCGCTGTGGTGCGGTTTTCCACCCCCCAGGTGGCGTGGGTGGGGGCCCAGAACCCGGGAATCATTCGAGTATAGCTGTTAATTGTCGGGGCAATGAGGCAGAGAAACTCTGGCATCAGGCGTTGCTGACCGGCCAGAAAATGACGCTGAATTTTGCTCATGGAGTGGGTCTGGCTGCTGTCAAAAAACGCAGATGAGCCATCTTTATTTTTCAGCGAGACATGGATGTGACCGCTTTGTCCCGGGTAGTCGCCCGACCATTTGGCCATAAACGTTGCCAGCAGGTCGCGCTTTTGTGCCAGCACTTTCATAAAGGTTTTGAACAGGGCTGCTTTATCTGCGGCGGCTTCCGCCGCATCCACCGCCATCGCGGCTTCCAGCACGCCCGGTCCGGTTTCAGAGTGGATGCCCTCAATTGGGAAATCCATCTGCTCACTCATCTGCAAGATGTCCTGATACAACCCGGAGTGTACCGAATTGCGGATCATCGAATAGCCGAACCAGTCTGGAGTAATGGTTTCCAGGTTTCTAAATCCTTTCTCTCGGGCGGAATGTGGGGTTTCGTTGAACATAAAGAATTCGTATTCCAGAGCCGCAAACACATCGAACCCCATTGCGTCGGCTTTTTGCAGTGTTCGGCGCAACGCCCCACGCGGGCAGACTTTTTCTGCTTCACCGTCAAACTCGGCAATAAACAGCAGCATTCCCTCTTCGCCATGCACTTCCCGGCAGGTGTGGGGCAGGATGCGCACTGGGGCATCGGGATAGCCGGTGTGCCAACCGGTGTAGCGAGTGTTGTCGTACAGCTGATCTTTGGAATCCCAACCTAGTACGACGTCACAAAAAGCAAATCCGTTTTCAAGGGAGGAAAAGAATTTCGATTTCGACATGTATTTGCCGCGCATGATGCCGTCATTATCAAACAGCCCAACCTTAATGTGCGTCAGCGAACGCTCTTCCACGATAGCCATTGCATCAGCGATTGTTTTAACATTTCTTGGTTCCATGTATACCTCTCATCCGGAGGGCTCTTTCCTGAGCCTGTAGGTTATGTTGTGTTTGCAAGGACGGCAGCACGGTGTGTTTTGTGATATCCGTCCTTATCAGTTTGATTGTTATAAGAAAAGTATTAGCTGAGTTCAGACTCTGCGCTTGAAATCAGGGCAAATTCTTCTTCAGGGGCATTGGCAACAATGCGGTGTCGGCTGTAAAGCAGGAAGTACGTGAGCATCACGACGTAGAACAGGGCTGACCACAAGGCGGCTTGGGTACTGACCACGAACGTCGATGCCAGTGCGACCAGAGACAGTACCAGCGCAATGCCGGAAGTCAGGGTGCCGCCTGGTGTTTTGTAAGGGCGCTCCAATTGCGGTTCTTTTTGGCGCAGGATGATGTGAGACAAGCTCATCAGGGCGTAGGAAACCGTAGCGCCAAAAACCGCCATGGTGATCATCAGATCCCCTTCGCCGGATAATGACAGCAGGAAACCCAGCACGCCCGGTACTATCAGAGCGTAAACCGGTACTTTTCGTTCACCGGACAAGGACAGGAAGCGGGGCAGGTAGCCAGCGCGAGACAAGGCAAACACCTGGCGGGAATAGGCGTAAATAATGGAGAAGAAACTGGCAATTAAACCAAACAGGCCGACGATGTTGACGAACTTGGCGGCCAGTGAATCGGTGCCGTGAACAGCCAGCAGAGCCCCAACCAAAGGTGCGCTGTGTGATTTCATGGCTTCAGCACCGGCACCACCCGGTACCAGGAACAAGACCAGCGCAGCGAACACCAGCAGTACCAGCATGGAGGCGATAATACCGCGTGGCATGTCTTTCGCCGGGTTGGTCGCTTCTTCTGCGGCAAGGGGAACCCCTTCGACCGCCAGGAATAGCCACATGGCAAATGGCAATGCCGCCCAGATGCCGACATAGCCTTCCGGCAGGAAGCTGCTCGCCCCTGCTGCTTCCGGGTTTGCTGCGATAGTGAAAAGGTTATTAACATCAAAATGAGGCAGCATACCCACAGCAAAAACAATCACTGCAACGACAGCAAGCGCGGTGATCACCATCATAATGCGCAAGGCTTCTCCGGCTCCCCAGAGGTGGATGCCGACGAACACGCAGTAGAAAGCGGCATAAACGACAGGGCCGTCGATACCAATTAGCTCGTTAACGTACCCACCGATGAAAATCGCGATAGCCGCAGGGGCGATGGCATATTCCAGCAAGATCGCGGTGCCGGTCAGAAAGCCGCCCAGCGGACCTAAAGCGCGGCGGGCGAAGCTGTAACCACCACCGGCCGTCGGAATGGAGGAGGACAGTTCGGCCAGGCTCAGTACCAGGCAGATGTACATCAGGCCCATGATCAGGGTCGCAATGAACATGCCCCCGAAGCCGGCTTGTTCAAGGCCAAAGTTCCACCCGGCGAAGTCTCCGGAGATCACATATGACACGCCCAGGCTGGCTAATAAAATCCAGCCTGCGACCCCTTTCTTCAGTTGACGCTTACTCAGGTAATCGTCAGAAACGGCATTACTCTTGACTGCTTGATGGTTGCTGTCAGACATAACATTTCCTTATGAACGGGTTGATAAAGTCATTCGTACTTTTTGTTACATGTTGTTAACATAGTGGCGATTTTTATCAGTCCGCAACAAGAATCAGTTCCGCTAACAGTAGAGTATAAGTTTCTCTAATAGTACGGCGTGGACGGCTTCTCCCACGCAAACTTGTTGGGTTTAGCCGACGTGTAAGTCTTTTTCGAGCCAGGGCAGTTCACGCAGCACATTCGGCAGGAATTTGTCATGCATAACTTGGCGACTGTCAGCGGCCAGAATCTGTGGCAGATTACCCAGCTCGTTATGACGGCTGACCAGAGTCAGATTTCGTTGTAAGGGTTCATCTGAGGGCAAAGGCAGGCAGGTGAGTTGATCGCGGAATAAGCCGCTCTGAAACAGGCAGAGCGGGGTAGTGATAGTCCAGCCCAGACCGGCAGCGACACTAGAAAGGAGTGCGAAGGTATTGTCCAGCTGCATGCGGATTGGTGCCGACACGCCTTGCCTGCGCAGGTACCGTTCGATGGTTGTTCCAATCAGGGAATCACTGGTGTAACGGACAAAGTCGAGTTCACGGATCAGTTGCTGGAAAGAGGCAAACCGGCGGGTTTCTCGGCGGGGGATAACCAGAATAAAGGGTTCCCGTAAAATCCGGTGGCGGCTGAGAAATTCGTTATCCTCCAGCGCATCATCAGAAATAATGATATCGACATTCCGGGACAATAAGGCCTGAGCGTGCATGTGAGAGCGTCCGGTGCTGATTGTCCAGCTTTCGGTGTGGCGCTTAATCACATCCACCAACGGGGCGCCCAGCGAGGTGGCCAGCGAATCGACCATAGCGATCCGAAGCAGATGCAATTTCTGAAAGTCACCTTTGGACATTACATGGTGGGTTTTTTCTGCCTGAGAGAGTAAATGGCAGGATTGATCATAAAAGTAGCGACCGGCTACGGTTAGCTCAATCGGGCGCACGGTGCGATCCAGCAATTCGACATTCAGGTTGCTCTCTAAAGTCGAGATAGTTTGTGATACGGAAGACTGAGTCAGCCGTAGCTGGTTGGCAGCCAGGGTCATGTTGCCGGTCTGGGCGGTGGTGACAAAAACCTCAAGGGCGCGAAGATCAAATCCGAATATTTTCAATGTTTCCTTCCTGTGGATGTAACGGTTCATTCCCTGAACCTGACTTAACGAGTGTGCTCACTGCCTTGCATCCTGCAAACAACCGGCACATATCAAAAATAAGAGTAATGCCAATATCTCCGGGCTGCAATTGATGATCTATTCAATAAACTCTTTCCGTTCATAGGGTTAGTTTCTGGCATCTTGCCTGACTGAATAACTGGACGTTATAAATCGTCGAATTGTTATTTCCTCCTGATAAAAAACCAGTTCTCTCTGTTTATTCAGTCATATCTGCGTGCTCAAGTCTTAGGAATATGAATGCCCAGTTTCGCTACACTCTTTGATAAGGTGTCGAAATAGGCATGTTCTTATGAAGAGAATCATTATTGTACTGGCTTGTCTGTTAGCCGCGATCATTGTTGTTGGGCAAATGTCCGGACAAGACAACCTGATTGCCCGGCAGGTGAAAGCCATCGCTACGCCGGAAAAAAGCTATCTGCTTGATGTGAAACACCATATCAGTGAAACGCCAAGACCGGCCGAAACCTATCCATTCCCTATTAAAATCGGTGAGGTTGGCCCTGTTACGTCGCTGTATTCCGGGCCCAATCAGTACCCCTTTTTCTGCATGACGCTGGACTCCGGGATGGGACAGCCGCTGGTGGATAATCAGAAAGGGCTGGGTGTCCCGGTGTATGACAGTCAGGATGGCACTAAGCTGGTGGGCTACTCGAAAGATTGTGCGGCCAAAACTCAGCTGCTTTACTTTCTGGTTGATGCGGATAACGACATTCAACCCATGACGGAAGAAGAGCTCAGACAAGCGCCGATCGCCGATGATGCGTTGTTGGTACGGGTAGAGCAGGGCACTATCAATCGCTATGTCTACGCAATTGCAATGCCGATTTCACCGGAAGAAATTGGTGTGCAGAATGGTGCGTCATTGTGGAATAACCGGCTGATTTATCACTTCGAAGGGGGCTCGGGAATCGGTTTCCGGCAGGGGCGAATTAAGTTTCACCGTCTGGTGAACAAAGAGCTGGAGCAATTAAGAAAAGGGTACGCGGTTGTCAGCTCAAGCGGTAATAAAACCAGTTATGGCTATAACATGCTGCTGGCAGAAGATACGGCCAGACGGGTTAAAACCCAGTTCGTCACTCTGTTTGGCGAGCCATTGTATACCGTCGGTATTGGTGGGTCGGGAGGCGGACTGGCGCAGTACCTCATCGGGCAGAACAGCCAGGGTATTCTTGACGGTCTGATTCCGCTGTATTCGTACCCGGATATGGTCAGCGTTTCAATTTATGCGCTGGATTGCGATCTGCTGAATAACTATTTCACGTTCCGATCCTATAACAAAGATCACTGGCAGGACTGGCATCAGCGCCAGAATATTGAGGGGCTGCGGGCTATCAGCGGAGCCGAGCAGAAATATGGCTGGCTGTTGCCGGTCAATCAGCTGGCGCGCGGGGAATTACCAGAGTTTCCGAAAGGGAACAATGAGTGTATTAACGGTTATCTCGGGTTGAGCAGCTATATTCACAATCCGCGACAAGGTTTTATCAAGCCTTTCTTTCACCACTCTGTGGTCGGCAAGGTCAACTGGAGCTACTGGCAGGACATGGTGAACGTGTATGGCCAGGATGAGCACGGTTTCGGGCAAACCACCTGGGATAACGTTGGCGTGCAGTACGGGCTACAGGCGCTGCTCAGTCACCAGATTTCGCTGGATGATTTTATTGATCTCAACAAGCGGATCGGAGCCTGGAAAGCGCCTTCCCAGATGGAGCCGGAGCGCATGCTCAGCCTTGGCTCCAGTATTCCGCCTCTCTGGCTGTCAATCTGGGGAAACCAGAACATCACGAAGCTTGACGGGGCGCTGGCTAAACGTCAGGCGGGGTCTTTGGTCGCTATGAACAAAGCGTATGAATATGGTCAGGTATTTATTGGCCGCATTAATCTGCCGATTCTGGATGTCCGGCATTATCTGGAAGATGAACTCAATATGCATCATACATCCGCTTCGTTTGTCAGCCGGCTGCGTATACTCAACGACCAGAAAACCTATCGTAATCATGTGATCTGGATTGCCGATAAACATTACAACCCGACAGAAAAAGCGTATGAGGTGATGGATCAATGGCTGACGAATATGCATAAGTTGCCGGAGAATCTGCCTTATGAAGACAGGGTCAGTATCGCCCGGCCCAATGTTGCCCAGGATACCTGTTTTGATCAGGAGGGGAACATCATGGCTGCCGGAAACGGCGTCTTTGATGGGGAATGGAATCAGAAGGAAAAAGGAAGCTGCACACAACATTATCCTATGTACAGCAACAGCCGGATAAAGGCCGGTGCGCCGTGGGAAGGAAGCATTTTTAAGTGTTATACCATTCCGGTTGACGTTGCGGCAGCGCAGGGGATGTACGGCGACTGGGATGTTTCGGCAAAAATGGATGAACTGCAACAAATCTTCCCAGACGGCGTGTGTGATTACCGACTTGGCGACATGGGCAGGCCAAAGGCGTTGTAACCGGCCAGTCATGCAGTCATGGCGTTATGCAGTCACGCAGTCATGCAAGGGAAGCGGGAAAATTGACCAGGAAATGGTTGCAGTGAGATTGTTGCCTATACTTGGAACCAGTTATCCCCGTTGGTTTATTCGATCAAGGAGTGTGAAGCATGTCATTGGATAAAGTTCTGTACACCGCACAAGCGTCAGTCACTGGTGGCCGTGATGGCCATGCGACGTCCGCTGATAACAAGATTGATCTGCATTTATCCACCCCGAAGGAGTTGGGGGGCGCGGGTGGTGAGGGCACCAATCCTGAGCAGTTATTTGCGGCAGGTTACGCCGCCTGTTTTACCGGTGCGCTGAAGCTGGTAGCGGCTAATCAGAAAGTCAGTCTGCCAGCATCCACCTCCATTGAAGGGTTAGTGGGAATCGGCCCGATCCCTCAGGGGTTCTGTATTGAGGTGGAATTACGGGTCAATGTCCCCGGTATGGATAAAGCGTTGGTGCGGGAGTTGGTCGATAAGGCGCACATCGTTTGCCCATACTCAAATGCAACACGCAACAATGTCGATGTGCGTCTAACCGTGGTGTAGAAGCACCGATGGCGCTGTGCCAGAAAGCGATCATCATCATTGACGGATAAAGGCAGTTTTCACTGCCTTTTTCTTCTTTCTCGTCTTACTGCATTTTGCTGTTTCGCCAGTTATCGGATGACCACTCGGTGAAACGTGTTCCCCAGAATACCGCCAAGAATCAAAAACGGCAGGTACACCCAGCCAGAGAGTGAGAAGTTCGCGATCGGTGTAAACAAAGCACCGACATTACAGCCGTTGGCAAGGCGAGTGCCCAGTCCCATCAGTAGACCGCCCAGCGCGAACAGGGCAAATTGTTTCGCAGAATGGTTGAGCTGGAACGAGAAAGAGAAATTGCCCAGAAACAGCACCGCGATTAAAGTGCCCAGCATAATGGCCAGGTTCTGAACAGAAATACTGTGGCTGAAAAAAGGCGTGGTAAACATCTCAGCTGGGCGGTGGGTAAAGTCGGCGATTGTCTCTGCGCTCACTCCCAGTGCCATCAAGCCTTTACCAAACCAGATTCCAAAGGGGGTAGAGGCTCCCCAACCGGCCCCGGTCGAAACCATCATGATGCCGAAGATCAGCGCAATCACCAGTGCTGCGGTTTTCATTTCCCAGATGTTGCCGAACCAGCGGCGATATGTCTCTGCGCTAAACAGCGAAAAATGCTGGGGTTTATCGTTGTTGGCCAGGTTTTGGCGGGCAATTTCGCCGTCAACACCCAGGAAGGTACCGTTAGCATGGCGGTAGTTCTGGTACATTTTCGCTAAGTAACCAACGACAGAGGCCAGAACAATGGTGGTTATCACTGACATGAAGTAGCCGTTTAACGGTCCCCAGGTGAACAGATCCGGCATATATACCCCTTTCCCGGCAAAGCTAGGTGTCGAGATGGCCGTTGTGGTGATCCACGACTGAGTCGCTTGCAACGGAAAGCCCAGAAACACCCCGGCAGCGAAAAAGATCAGGGTGGTTAACGCCCTTGGCACATCGCTCACCATCTCAACCATCACACCGGTTGCACAGCAGCTCGAGAAGCTCATACCGGCACCAAACATGACGCCACCCAGCATCAGCCCCAGGTTGATAGGGTTCACCCATAAATCGTAATCCGCGACGTTTGCATTGAACAACAAACCGGCATTGATAATTGCAGTGACGACGAACATGAACATCAGGGTTTGCAGGAGTTGTGTCGAGCCACGTCGGTAAGCGCGGTTCACACTGCCGGCAAAGCCAATGGAACCTTTGGTTAACGCAAATCCAAGACTCAGACCGAACAACAGACGTAAAAACAGCGATGTATTTTCAAGGAAAACCGCGCCAAGGGTGAGCGAACTGAGGGTGATGAGACTGGCAAGCAGTGCCTGTTTTTTGTTCATAGTGATAACCAAAAATAACTAAAGCGATTAACGAGCGGGTACGCTAGTGAGTAGGTGTGAGTGAAGGAGAGGATTATTCTCTTTGTTTAGGTATAAATCCAGCTATTGATATAACCATTTATTATATGACCATGCATAGCGTTATATTGCTGGCGTGACACTCTTAACGGTTATTGCAAATAGGCTTTTTGATGGCTTGGGTTGAGGGAAGGATCCGTTGAGTGGCCTAAGTCTCACCACTATTCTGAATACGCATGTTTTATGATCTGGTACACGCCTTCTAGTTCTAAATGGGTATTGCATGTGGTGGCATAGGAAAGATACTCTTTTTACCGTTAACGTTATGAAAAAATAGATAAATATTGTTTAGTCAATCAATGCGATTGAGCTGGCCTTTTTCAAAGGCCGTGATTTAAAACAGCACTCAGCAACATGCCGTGTTCTACCTGACCTAACCTAGCCTTTGCTCGATGTATCACTGGAAGACAATATGAGCAGCCCCTGCAAAGGGGTTTCTTTTTAGTACAGACAGGTTATATCCATGCTGCCTTCTTAATCCTCTTCCTGAAAGAGCTGGTGAATCCAGTGATACTGCACATTCTTCTGGCGGCACAACCAAATTGACTGTACGCAAGCGTACGGACAGCCTCGGGTCGTAATAATCGGGAGTTGTTCATGCTCCGCTAAATATTGCGGCATATATGCTAACCAGGGTTGAGTGTTCACCAGGGCGATCAGCGTCGATATATCATCCACTCTTGCGGTAATTTTGCGCTTAAATTCTGAATCAAACCACCCGTCTTCACTGCTGTTTTCGACAGTATGTCCGTACACCGGATGGGAAGGAACAATAAACGGATGGGTTAAGACTGTTTGGATATCAATCGGCTGAGAGTGAGTGGCAACATGAATGGCGAGAGGGTGATGTTTGCTGGCAACAATCACAAAGGGGACGTCACAGATTTTCTCGCTGTAGATGGAGGGTAGCACAACAGATTGGCCCGCCAGTGTTGTTGTCAGGGCAATGTCCACCTGATGTTTCAGTAAGGGTGACAGATCGGGCGCAATTTTTATGTCGAGGCTGTGATCGGCCTGATGTGTGCTTAACCGGTTTACCACTGTCGGCAGATAATGGGCGAGCACTCCCGCCGGCCCAGATACTCTGACGTGACAGCGCCTCGGGTTACCCAGTTCAAATTCGATTTTTTCATGGATTCCCAGTAGCTCGACAGCGCGTTCACGCAGTAACTTTCCGGCTGGGGTAAGTTGCCAGCCATGACCTGTGCGGTCAAACAGTTCATGTTGATAATAGTCTTCGATTCTTTTAATGGCTTTTGACAGTGTCCCCGGTTGCATGGAAAGCCGAACTGCGGCATTTCGTAAGCTGGCTTCTTTCGCGACTTCGACAAACAGGTGCAAGTCTTCAATTTTCATAATGATTCCAAAGTGGAAACACTTGTTGGTTTTGTGTTTCTTAATTGTAGTCAAAGGTCAATATACAATAAAAACCCAAAGACACAATCAGGGCAGCAGAAGTGAACCGATTTACGCCGTTAACAGTGTCAGGTAAGCACCTGAAAAACAGACTTGTCGTGCCTCCTATGGCATCGCAAACCGCCAATGTGGAAGGGTTGGCAACCGAGCAGACGCTTCGCCATTATGCGAATCTGGCCAAGGCAAATCCTGGCTTGTTGATGGTGGAATACTCGTTTGTGGACCTCTCAGGCCGCAGTGAAACCAATCAGCTTGGCGCACACAGTGATGCCTGCCTGCCAGGGCTGAGTGAGATTGCCAATGTTATTAAACAGCAGGGTACGCTGGTGGGGTTGCAGTTAACCCACTGTGGCGGGAAAGCACCCAGAGTCATTTGCAGCGATCTGATGGGGCCATCCGGCATCACAGTGCCTGCGTATGATCGGGTGCTGGAAAAGCCGAGAGCGATGACTCGTGAAGATGTGGAGCTGTGGAAAACGCGATTCATTGAGGCCGCAATACGTGCAGAAAAAGCGGGGTTTGATTTTGTCGAAATCCACTGTGCGCATGGTTACGGTCTGAATCAGTTTCTTTCGCCGATTACCAATCAACGTGAGGATGAGTACGGTGGTGACCAGCGCAATCGCTCCCGATTAATGGTGGAAATCATTCAGGGAATCACACAACACACTAACCTGACAATCATGGCGCGTATTCCGGGTCAGGATCTATACCCAGAAGGGCTCACCCCAAACCAGATGCTGGAAACTTGCCGTTATTTCATTGAAGCCGGGCTCGATGTACTGGATGTGTCTTCAGGTATTGGCGGCTGGAACCGACCTAAACAACGTCGAGGACAGGGGTATCTGGTTGAAGAGTCAGCATACATCAAAGCGGCTGACTTGGGAGTGCCTGTGATTGGTGTGGGTGGTATCGAAGAGGGCGATTTCATTGATCACGCGATTGAACAACAATGGCTCGACTTAGCCGCCGTCGGGCGGGCGATTCTTCATGACCCTGAAGGTTTTGCCTGGCAGCAAATGAAGCAACCTAGTCGGGAGCTTGAGCCGTCATAAAGCTGTGCTGCTGACGTCATCAGTGAATTGACGAAGTTTATACCCATTAAAAAAGGTCTGGTTTCAAACCAGACCTTTCTCTTATGCCCCGTGTCCGCTTACGATTGATTAAGCAAGCGGTTCTGGCTGATTTCTGGCAAAACAACGTGCTGGCTCATTGCTTTAGCATGTTGCAGCTGTTTTTTTCTCAGCTGGATATGACACAGTTCCATCACCATACCAAACGCCATGGCAAAGTAGACATAGCCTTTGTTGATATGAAGATTAAAGCCTTCCGCCATTAACAAGCCACCCAGCAATACCAGGAACATCAGTGCCAGTGTTTTAAACCCAGGGTACTCGTTGACAACCTTATTCACCTTTTCAACGATCAAGACCATTACTATCGCGGAGGAAACAATGGCTGCCACCATGATAGGAACTTCTTTGGTCAGACCGACGGCGGTAATCACCGAGTCCATCGAGAACACTGCATCAATGGCGAGGATCTGGAGCAGAACCACCACGATACCGGTTCGCGCATGAGTTGAATGGTGAGTTTCGACTTGTGTCAGCCATGACCACAGCTCTTTACCACTTTTTGCCAGCAGGAAAGCACCACCACCAATCATGATTAAAGCACGACCGGTTAGTGAGAGATCACCGACTGTCAGGAGTGGTTGAGTTAACGACATGACCCAGCTGATCGAAAAGACCAGACCAATTCGTGCCGCCACGGCCAGGGCAATACCCAGGTTACGTGCCATCTTTCGTTGATGGAGTGGCAAACGCTCACACAAAACGGAAATAAAAACAACGTTATCTACGCCGAGCACAAGTTCAAGAGCAAATAAAGTTGCGAACACCACCCAGGTTTCGGGTTGCATGAAGAGTTCTAACATGTTGTTGCCTCCAGGAAAGTGGAAGCAGGGGAGTAACACGATCGACTAAGGGGATCGTCCATGGAGTTTTAATACCTCTGTTGCTTAGGAAGCATGAGTAAATCACCACACCGAATTTTTAGCAAGAGAAATAATTGTGTCAAATTGTAACCGTAATAATCGTAGGAAAGACAAATCTCAGACTCCAGATTGCATTGAAAACTATTTATTTGTTAACCAGATCAGTAAATAACAATAAGCTGGACAATAGAGCCTCAATAATTCATGGCACTGAATAGCAGATGAAAAATCTCATAGCCAATAAGAAAACAGATAGCTAATGGAAAAACAGTACGCGGTTAATAGATTGTGAACTGAAAATAACAGTAAACAGGTAGTTGAGCTTGATCATTTTGTTATATTTCAGAATTTTCCGTATATGTGAATGCCATTTCGAAATGAGCCTGAGCGGGCGGTGAAAGCAAGTTTATCTATCCCCCAATGAAATATTCGGGTGGCAGCGGATCGCAATAACTCGAGGGTATCCATTGGAATCAGAGTGATGCAGAAGTGATAACGTTGAGATGTACATCTGCATATATCAAATTAAAAGCAACATTTATTATATATCCCTCTGATCTAATAGAGTTGTTTAAAGTGGCTAATGTAAAACACGTAATGCTAATTGTGGCTGTTTTGGGGAGTGAAAGATATTTAGCAATTAAATGCCACTGTTAATCGGTGTTCATATTCGGCGTAAGTTTCTTTTCGTTTCATTTAAAACAATGAACCTCGACGTATTCCAATTTGGTATATGTGGTTATGATTCGAACCTCTATCACTATTTCTATTACAAATGAAAACGCTTTGTCAGCCGCTGATTAAAAACAGATGTGCACGTGTAGGCTGTGCACTGCTTATCGGGTTACTGTGTTTCTCGCTGGGTATTTTTCAATTGCTTCGACAGGCTGAAAGAGTTGTTCGGCAGCAAGTGCATGTCGATCTGTCACTTGCTACCTACGTGTTTGATAAAACTATCGCCAATGCTGAATTTGCCGCGGAAAGCGCGGCACCTCTTCTAGGAGCAGAATGTAGTCGGGCACTTCCGATATTGCGAAACCTGGTTGCCACGGTGCCTGATGTCAGAACGATCAATCTGGTTACAGACGGCCAGCAGATGTGTAGTTCATTGTATGAAGGGGGAGATACGGCACTCGCGACTGGCACCAATAATACTGTCGAAGTCACTAGCGCTCAGTTTACTGAGCACACACTGCAATTATTACCTGTGAATTCAGGCATTCCTAACGCATCTGTTCTGGGTTACCGTCATCGCTTGACCGAAGGTGAAGTGCTGATTGGCATAAGCATTTATTACATTGAAAACATACTTCGCTATACCAGCAGCCGGGATATTCTGATGAGCTTTGAAGTGGGTGGACAATGGCTGACTGAGTCAGGCGAGATTACTCGGGGGGGCGCGATTCAAGCATCAGATACACTGGCGTCTGAAACGTACGAGTACAAGGTAAATGCTTACATCCCTGATAATTATATTCTTGGTTATGCTCTGGGGAATTACCGCCTCAGTGCCTTTTGGTATCTGGTGGTGAGCGCGGTTTTTTCTTTCCTGGCTTATTGGCGTCTGAGCCAGTCGACCTCTCCGGTGGCTGAACTTCGCAGGGGGTTGGAGAAAAAGGAGTTTGTTCCTTTTTTACAGCCCATCTTTTCACCGCAAGGGACATTGATTGGCGGCGAGGTGCTGGCGCGCTGGAACCACCCGGAACTCGGAGCAATCAGGCCGGATAACTTTATTCCATTGGCGGAAGAAACCGGGTTAGTTAAGCCCATGACCCTGCAGCTGATGGATCAGGTTGAACGTGATTTTCTTGGCCTTGGCGAGCTGCTGCCATCAGGATTTCATATTGGCTTTAATATCTGTGCAGCCCATTGTGAAGATATGTCGTTTGTGCGGCGCTGTGAGCAATTTCTGAGCACATTCGCTGAGCGGCAGATTGAATTGGTTATTGAACTGACCGAACGTTCGGTTATTCAGGATGAAAAGCAAGCCAAGTTGTTTTTTCAGGCGCTCTCGGATTGCGATGTCAAAATTGCGGTCGATGATTTTGGCACCGGTTATTCCAGTCTGACAACACTGAAAAATTACCATGTCGATTTTCTGAAAGTGGATAAGAGCTTTGTCTCGTTGATTGGCAGTAACGCGATTACCCGGCATATTGTCGAGAATGTGCTGGACTTGGCATTGCGGATGAACCTGAAAGTGGTGGCTGAAGGTGTCGAAACGCAGGAACAGGCGGATTACCTTAGCCGAAAAGGGGTGGATTATCTGCAAGGCTTCCTGCTTGGAGCGCCGGTCAGTATCGATGAGTTCATTCGGCGTTATATCCTCTCTCAGGATACAGATATAGCCTCAACACAGACTGCCCAAATCCAAACCCGATTTAACTATGCAGAACAAAAAAGGCGGCCCGCCAGCATAAACTCCCTTTCATAGGTATTGGGCTGAGGCCGCCTTGTGCATAGACTTAGCGCTCTCATTTATCCGAGTTTTGCCGAGCCTGAAGCAAATAGTCGGCAAACTCGGCGAACCCTAATCCTCCGGGTTGGCGAGTGATATACGTCGGTTTGTGCGTCAGGTTGGGCAATGACTGACGAATATTGGCGACGCCTATGGTCAGTGGCAGCCATTCAAACATGGCTTCATCATTGAGTGAATCGCCGAGATAAACGAGCGGTGTGCTATTCGCTTTTAGAGGCGGCTGCGCCGCCGATAAGTCAGCCGATAAGCGATCTGATACAGTACTCGGCAATGCCACCGATAATGTCCCCAACAAGGCTTCGCTGCTTACCCGTTTACTGTGTTCGCCCACCCAGGCATTGATATGAATGGAGCTTTGGGTGGCATGCACGGTTTGGCCATTAACCCGCATCGCATGGATATTTTTCAGTATGTCAGCACAAATTGCCGGGTCGACCGCAGGCCGATCCTGACCGATATTCACAGCCACGTCGCAGAATCGCAGTGGCTGATCCGCTGCCAGTTCGATGTCCGGATACTGGTTCAGTAATTCCTGAATCTGCCTTTTTAGCGCATTCTGATTGGCTTGCATAATAGCCTGTGAGGAGGCAAAACGGGTGATGAACTGCCCGTCACGCTTAGACATCCAGAAAGCACCATTTTCGCCGATCACCGTATGAACAGGCCAAAGTTTGGCGATATGATCACACCATCCGGCACAGGCTCCGGTCACCGCAACGACATGGATACCAGCCTGCTGCAGTTGTTCAAGCGCTATCAGTGTTTGGGAAGGCAGGCGTCCTTCCCAGGTCAGTGTATCGTCGACGTCAGTGAATACCCACTTTATGTGCCGTGCTGTGTCGGACGGTAATGCCGTTAGCGGTTCAGGCATTCATCACCTCTTTGATGTCAGAGCAGGCCGGATCCCAGTGGATGCGTTGCTCAGTGTGTTTATCGAATACGTGCAGGTGTTTATGTGCAACCCCAACGCCAAACTTATCACCAATAACGACTTTTGTATGGCCTTCCACTCGCATAACCAGTTTTTGCGGGGTGTGGTCTGATTGATTTATCAGAGCAGGATTCTGGTTTCCGCTGTCAGTCACCTGGCAATAAAGGAGCAGGTCAGCACCAAGCGACTCAATCAACTCGACATCAACATGGAACCAAGGATGTTGCGGATTCATAACCAGGTGTTCAGGGCGCAGGCCGAGAGTCACGGCTCCTTGCGGTAGGGCACCTGTATCGATTGGCAAAATGGCACTGTCAGACAGCCGGATTCCTTGTGAGGTGATTTCCGCGTCAAGGATATTCATGGAGGGAGAGCCGATGAAAGTGGCCACAAACACTGATGCTGGATTATCGTAAAGGTCCAGTGGTGTGCCGACCTGCTCAACGTTCCCTTTGTTGAGTACCACCAATTTGTCGGCAAGGGTCATGGCTTCAACCTGATCGTGAGTGACATAGACCGACGTTGTTCCCAGACGACGTTGCAGCTTTTTGATTTCAAGGCGCATCTGTACCCGCAGCTTGGCATCAAGGTTGGATAAAGGCTCATCGAACAGGAACACCTTCGGCTCGCGGACAATGGCCCGACCCATGGCGACACGCTGACGTTGGCCGCCAGACAATTGCTTCGGTTTGCGATCCAACAGGTGAGACAGCTCCAGCATAGTCGCCGCCTCGGTGACCAGCCGCTTGATTTCCGCTTTGGGTGTTTTACGGTTTTTCAGGCCATAAGCCATGTTGTCGTACACCGACATGTGCGGATAAAGCGCATAGTTTTGAAAGACCATGGCGATGTCACGTTCGCCCGGTTCCAGATGGTTGACTTCCCGGCTGTCGATTTTCAGGCTGCCGTTGGTGATTTCCTCCAGCCCGGCAATCATCCGGAGCAGGGTGGATTTCCCGCAGCCGCTCGGGCCGACCAGCACGACCATCTCGCCGTCAGCGATAGTCAGGTTGAGTTGTTTGATCGCCTGATAGCCGTTCGGGTAACTTTTTGCGATGTCTGTGAGGGTTAACGTTGCCATTTATTTCTCCGAATCCACTAAACCTTTGACAAATGCCTTTTGCATCACGATGACCACAATGACCGGGGGCAGCATCGCAATCAGGGTCGTTGCCATAATCTTGTTCCATTCAATCACACCATCGACTACGCCTAGCATCTGTTTGATTCCCATGACGATGGTGTAGTAGTCGCTATCGGTGGTGATCAGCAGTGGCCAGAGATACTGGTTCCAGCCGTAAATGAAGGTGATCACAAACAGCGCGGCTATATTGGTGCGCGACAGCGGCAACAGAATGTCAAAAAAGAACTTAATGGGACCGGCGCCATCGATACGTGCCGCTTCGACCAGTTCGGCAGGCACAGTAAGGAAAAACTGACGGAACAGGAAAGTGGCGGTTGCACTGGCAATTAACGGGATGGTCAGGCCGTAAAACGAGTTCAGCATGTTGAGGTTAGCGATCACTTCAAAGGTTGGCATGATTCGTACCTCAACCGGCAGCATCAGCGTGAAGAAGATCATCCAGAATGCCAGCATACGACCGGGAAAGCGGAAAAATACCACAGCATATGCCGATAAAATGGAGATGCTCAGTTTGCCGACGGTAATGCAGAGTGCCATGATCAGGGAATTAACCAGCATCAGCGTAATAGGCAGTTCACTGTTGTTAAATGCACTTTCGTTGCGAAACAACTCACCAAAGACAGAAAAGCCCAGATCCCCGAACCAGAGGGGGGTGCCGGTAGCAAAAGCCGTGTTTTCGTGGGTGGTCGCCACCAGAGCCAGCCAAACCGGTAAGGCGATACTGACAATGCCAAGTATCAGTAACAGATGGCAGAAAAATGTAAACAGGGGTCTTCGCTCTACCATCAGTACGCTACCTTCTTCTCAACATATTTAAACTGGAACACAGTCAGCACGCCAACCAGTGCCATCAGGATGACCGATTGCGCCGCTGACGAGCCCAGATCCAAACCAATGAAGCCGTCGTTGTACACCTTGTACACCAGAGTGGAGGTGCTGTTACCCGGTCCGCCCTGCGTCATCCCGTGAATGATTGGGAAAGTATCGAAAAAGGCATAGACAAAGTTAACGACAAGCAGGAAAAAGCTGGTCGGGGAAATCAACGGAAAGCTGATAGTCCAGAAGCGCTTTAGCGGGCCACTGCCGTCAATCGCAGCGGCCTCAAGCAGGGATTTAGGCACTGATTGCAGCGCGGCAAGAAAGAACAGGAAGTTATAGCTGACCTGTTTCCAGGTCGCGGTGATGATCACCATCCACATGGCGTGAGTGCCGTTCAGGGTCGGATTCCAGTCGATACCTATAGCCTCAAGCATGGCGGTAATGATTCCGATGGTCGGATCAAACAGGAACAGCCACAGTGAGCCGGCAACCACGGGAGCAACCGCATAGGGCCAGATCAGAAAAGTACGATAGAGCATGGCTCCACGCACGATTTGCTCCGCAACGGCAGACAGGATCAGCGCAGCAACAAGGGCCAGCACCGCAACACTGATACTGAACTGAAGCGTGGTGAGCAGAGAGCCGAGATAATAGCTGTCGCTGAACAGCTTGATAAAATTCTCCAAGCCGACAAATTCGCGGCTCATCCCAAAGGCATCTTCTAATTGTGAAGATTGAAACACCGCTTGCCCGGCTGGCCAGATAAAGAACACCACAGTAATGATGAGCTGAGGCGTAATAAGCGCAACGGGCAGCCATTTGTGTTTAAAAATGACTTGTGAAGACATAACGGATACCAAAAAAGGTAAAATCAAAAACGTATGACCAGCTTTAGCTTCAGCCTTAGTCTTAGCTTCAGACGCAAGGGGCAGGGGCTGGTAAGAAGTGTTCCGGTGGCTGCTGGTCACTTGTTCATACAGCCAGCGGTTAGTAAAGCTGCCGATTCATAAAGCCAGCAGTCTTAGTCAGGCATCTGGAAACATTGCTGACCGCGATTGCAGCCAGCAATGTATCAGAGCCCGGGATTCACTTACTGGGTACGTTCGAAGCGACGAAGTTGCTCATCGCCCCGGCGGACGGCGTTGTTGAGTGCAGTTTTTGCCGATTGCTTGCCCGCCCAGACGGCTTCCAACTCTTCGTTGATAATGTCACGGGTTTGCAGGAAGTTACCGAAACGTAGCCCTTTTGAGTTGGCTGTCGGTGCAGAAGACGTCATCTGCAAGACCGCGGTGTCAGTCCCCGGGTTCGACTGATAAAAGCCTTGTTTCTGAGTCAGCTCATAAGCCTGTTTAGTGATAGGCAGGTAACCGGAGAACTGGTGCCAATCGGCCTGAACTTCAGGGCTCGACAGGTAAGAGAAAAACTTGGCAACGCCTTTATATTCGTCTTTCGTATGGCCCTGCAGTACCCACAGCGAAGCCCCGCCGATGATGGTATTTTGAGGTTTGTCGATAACGGTATCGTCGTAAGGCAACTGTGCAACGCCAACGTTGATGCCTTTCATGTTTTCTTTAATACCCGCCAGACCCGCTGATGAGCCCATGGTCATTGCACATTCTTGCGTGTAGAACAGTGGCATACCGTCCGACTGACGACCACCGTATTTAAAGATACCTTCTTTCGACCATTCTCCAATCTGGGCGATATGCTTGATGAATGGCTCAGAGTTGAAGGTAAACTCGGTGTCATTGCCTTTGAAGCCGTTGTTATTAGTGGCCAGTGGCAGGTTGTTGCGGGCTCCAAAGTTTTCAATCTGAGTCCAGGACTGCCAGGTGGTGGTAAAGCCACATTTCGCACCGGATTCAATCAGTTTGCGAGAAATGGCATCCATCTCTTTCCAGGTTGCCGGTGGCTGAGTGATACCGGCTTTCTGGAACATATCTTTGTTGTAATACAGTACCGGTGTTGAGCTGTTAAACGGCATCGACAGCATCTTGCCGTCATTGGTGGTGTAGTATCCGGTCACCGCAGCCAGGTAGTTATCCGGAGTGAAAGGTTCTTTGGTGTCTTCCATCAGCTGATAAACCGGGTAAATCGCTTTTTCGGCACCCATCATGGTGGCAGTACCTACTTCAAACACCTGGACAATAGCTGGTTGTTCTTTAGCGCGAAATGCGGCGATTGCACTGGTCATGGTCTCGGCGTAGCTGCCTTTGTAGACTGGCTTTATCACATAGTCAGACTGGCTGGCATTAAAGTCGGCTGCGATTGCATTGACTTTCTGCCCTAGCGCGCCGCCCATGGCGTGCCACCATTCAACTTCTGTTTTGGCCTGAACACTGGCGCTGGCCAGCGCAGCGGTGACCGCCAGTCCCACGAGGTGCTTCATAGACATTTTTTTCCCCGACATTGTGTATTCCCTTAACGTTTAGACGCTGATGAAAAGTGTGGAATGCGCTTCGTTCCTGAACCGGGCTGACGTACAGCCAGTCGTTTGAAAACAGGCGGGCAGAAGCACATTCCTGAAAATGTTCATATGAAACCTAAAGAACTCTGATGACGCTTCAATGACAGTAAAATGAACATATATGAACGTGTTATCGGTTCGTTTGATGCAATCCTGCTGTCACAAAACTCTGTCAGCCTGCCAGTCATTTTCTTCTGCATGCGATCGCTTCAGGCCATTCATCCTGAACGCATGGGGAGTGGGTAAGGACACAAGACACGAGATGGAACCATTGAATATTCGCCAACAGCACATTGTTGAGCTGCTGAATCAACAGGAATATTGCTCGATTGACGATCTGGCCTCAGCGTTTAGTGTGACGACGCAAACCATTCGGCGGGATATCAATGCGCTGTGCGATTTGGGGATGGCAAGGCGGCACCATGGAGGGGTTGGTTTGCCGGGTTCCCTGAGCAACCGCAGTTACGTGACCCGACAAGTAACGCATCAGGCGGAGAAGCAACGTATCGCTCAAGCGGTTGTGCGGGAAATTCCGGATGGCAGTACAATCTTTCTGGGGATTGGCACCACAATCGCGGCCATTGCTGAACATTTGGGGCATTTACAAAGTTTGCGGGTGATCACTAATAATTTTGAAGCCGCACAAATTCTGACCCGGTTTCCCCAGATCGAAACCTGGATGCCCGGCGGACGAATACGGTGCAATGACCGGGATATTGTCGGAGATACGGTCGCGTCGTTTTTCGGCCAGTTTTATGCCGATATCGGTATCATCGGTTGCGCCGCAGTGAGCCACATTTCGGCGTCAAAGTTGCTGGCCCCTGACCCGGCTAAAGCTTCAGGCTCAGAGACAGTTTTAGGCACAGCCAAATGTTTATGCACCGATAATTTGCCAGCGGGTGATGTCGAAATAGCTTCAGTCAGCACGGCGTTTGCTATGGAGTATGAGCTTCGAGAGGCAAAGGTTAGCCAGGCGATTCTATCGGGCTCACAGCAAACATGGCTGGTGGCCAACAGAACAAAATGGCAGCGTAAAGCAAACGCGATCATTGCACCACTGCACAGCTTTGATCGGGTTTTCAGTGGTGACCAGGATTAAGCGTCATCAACAAGATATGAAGAGCGGAATTTAAGATCAGGTAAAAGAATGACTGAAAACTGCATCAGAAATGCTGTGACAACTTGCCTTTGAAAAACTTATTGAGAGATATCAATGAGGGTGAAAAAGAGCCTGATAACGGGGTAATTTCGCCATCACGGGGCGATTTTTCTCTATCTTCACTGATTCGGTTATCTGAGAAGATGTGCAGAAAGCTTACACATGGTGTCGGGTTCGAATAAAAACCGTAATGTCTCTCAGTGTTTATCGTGTTAATTAAAGACTAGACTGTAGAAATGCTTATCCAATGAAGGAAATAACAATGATCGAGCAAGGCCAAAAACTACCGGCAGCGACCCTGAGCCAACTGACCAAAGACGGTATGGTCAACCACGAAGTTACCGAGCTGTTTGCCGGTAAGAAAGTGGTACTGTTTGCTGTACCAGGTGCATTCACACCAACGTGTTCAGAAGCGCATCTGCCGGGTTATGTCGTACTGGCTGACCAGCTTAAGGATAAAGGCGTGGATCTGATTGCCTGTGTTTCTGTCAACGATGCATTTGTGATGAAAGCATGGGGCGAAGCACAAAATGCCTCTGAAATCATGATGCTGGCTGACGGCGATGCCAGCTTCACCAAAGCTCTGGGCCTGGAGATGGATACTGAGTCATTTGGTGGTGTCCGTTCGCAGCGCTATGCGATGGTGATTGAAGACGGTGTGGTGACGCTGCTGAACGTTGAAGCGCCAAAAGAATTTGAAGCGAGCAAAGCAGAAACTATTCTGGCGAGCCTGTAATTCAGTATTTGCTTTTAAGCACCATTACGAAAAACGGAAGCCAAGGCTTCCGTTTTTTTATGTGCGCAATGCCTTCAACGCGTTTTTCGACTCGCTTAACGGTAAGCCCGACGACATTATTCCCAGCAAAGGAGTGAGCCTTATTGAGAGCGCTCTGCCGGAGAATATGACTGCAGCCATGACTCAAAAAACTCAGTGAATGCGCGTACTTGTCGGGGCTGAAATTTTCGGCTTGGAAAAATTGCCTGCAAGCCTATGCTGTCTGAATCTGTTTTTTCTAAATCTATTTTTTCTGAATCAATGTAGCTAAACCCTTTCACCTGGCCTTCGAACAGCAATTGCAGATTACCGACATTGATATCAGCCTGAACATCCACGAGTGATTTCAGTGCAATGCCACATCCTGCCAGCGCCCAAGCCCGGATCAATCCGCCATCACCGGAAACCATTGCCGGTGTCACTTTGAGTGACAACAATTGGTTATTATGACGGAAATACCATTCGTTAAGTAGCTCGCCGTGGCGCTCCATCACCAGACAGCGGTGTTCAAGGAGATCGTTAGGATGGATGGGCATACCATAGGCACGCAAATAGGCTGGTGACGCACACAGTACCCGTCGGTTGTCTGCCAGTGGTTTAGCAATCAGGTTACTGTCAGGCAGGTTGCCGTAGCGGATTGCCATATCTAACCCATCTTCCACCAGCTTTACCACCCCGTCAGTGAGATAGAGATGGGGAATCACCTGCGGGTGTTGAGCAACAAACGCGGCCAGTGCCGGTGCCACATATTGCAGTCCGAAATCTGAAGGGGCAGAGATCCGCAGTGTGCCGGATAATACCGCCTCTGTTTCTGACAGGCTGGCTTCTGTCGCGGCCACTTCATCCAAGACGCGCAGGCAGCCCTGATAAAAACGTTCTCCGGCATGGGTGAGGGTGATACTGCGTGTATTGCGATTGAGCAAGCGCGTCTGATAGCGCTGTTCAAGCCGGTTTATTCGGGCGGTCATACTGGCCGGGGACAAGCCGAGTTGCCGTCCGGCGGCGGCTAATCCGTTCGCTTTAACCACCTGTACAAACAGGGTCATGTCGTCGACTTTGCTCATGGGGTTTTTCTCATAAGATCGTTATCATCTGACTGTTTTTTCAGTGATTTTCTGAGAATGGCTCTTGCTGGTCATTTTCAACGAAGGGCATTCAATTTAAACAAAGCGTGTTCAGCTTTAACGAATACTATTTAGATTTTGTGAATAGTGTTTTCATATCTTAGGGTATTATCAAATTTAACTGAATAGATAGACTGAATCAAAGACCCATCAGTTATTCAGGAAAGGTTATGACCTACAACACGTTATTTACTCAACAGGCTCTTGGCTCCACAACCACGGCAAATCGTATTGTAATGGCTCCGATGACTCGGTCTCGCACTGCGCAACCGGGCGATATTCCGACGCCGATGATGGCGCAGTATTACGCGCAGCGTGCCAGTGCCGGATTCATTGTGACGGAAGCCACGCAAATTACACCGCAGGGGAAAGGGTACTCATTCACGCCGGGAATTTATTCGCAAGCGCAGATCGTCGGCTGGCGTCTGGTTACTGACGCGGTGCATCAGGCAGGTGGTAAGATTTTCCTTCAGCTCTGGCATGTGGGCAGAATGTCGCATCCGTCGTTTCATCCGGATGGTAAGCCAGTGGCACCCTCGGCGATTGCGCCTGATGCGCAGGTCTGGGTTGTCGGTGATGATGGTGTGGGTCGGATGCTGGACTGTCCGGTTCCCCGGGCGTTGGAAAAAGAAGAGATTGAAGACATTATCGAAGACTATCGTCAGGCGGCAATTAACGCCATGGAGGCGGGATTTGACGGGGTGGAGATTCATGGTGCCAATGGCTATTTGATCGATCAGTTTCTGCGTCGCACCTCGAATCATCGTACTGATGAATACGGAGGTTCGATGGAAAACAGGATTCGCTTTGCGGTTGAGGTCGCTCAAGCTATCAGTGAGGCTATCGGAGCTGATAGGGTTGGTATTCGCCTGGCGCCTTATATCACGCAGCGTGGGATGAACGACAGTGAAGCCACAGATACCATTTTACTGGCTGCGGAGTCATTTAATCAGTTAGGGCTGGCGTATATTCATCTGGCAGAAGCCGACTGGGAAGATGCACCGGTAGTGCCTGAAACGTTTCGGTATGCACTGCGAGAACTGTTTGAGGGTGCAATTGTGGTGGCTGGCAACTACAGCAAAGCCGCAGGGGAAGCGTTGCTTGAAAAGGGGCTGATAGACTTTGTGGCGTTTGGCCGCAAGTTCATCGCCAACCCGGATTTGCCTTACCGCCTTGAGCATAATCTGACACTGAGTGAGATCAGTGACGCCGGTACCTTGTTTGGTGGCAATGAACAAGGTTACACCGATTATCCGGTTTATCAGGACTGACGATCAACATTGATAGTTCACGGCTTTTGCGAGCATCAGCGCAGCGCTACACTTACGCCGAAAAAACGACTCAGGCTTTGAGGAGACTCAAAGCCTGAGTCGTGACTGATATAGGGTGAGCGTATTACGACTGAAAACCTGCGGCGTTCATCAGGTAACGAAACCCCATTGACACCATGCCCAGTGCAGTGACACTACATACCCAAATCAATACCAGCCACGCTGTTTGCCGGATTACCGGATGCCTGACCTTTTGGAGGCGACTGGCATTGGCCGTTCTTAGGGCCTTGGTCTCGAAAGTGGCAGCGGCAGTGGGTTGGCCTGTCCCGGTTATGTCTGGCAATTCTTGGTGCATGCGGGCATCGATTTTGCTCATATTATCTCTCCGTTATGAAAGAGAACCTTGTTGAGTGCCGTTCTGTCGTTGCCTTTCAGCAAGCGGAAGCGAACGGCCCTCAATCCTTATCTGTTCATATTCTTCGGTTGAAGATGATCTTAACGTTCAAACTCGTCAATTTCCCGAATCCTGAATGCGAGTTCAAAAGTCTCTCTCGGCATCAGTGATAGGCTTCGCCGGCTTTTACTTTGCCGCTGAACACGTGATAGGTCCAGAAGGTATATCCCAGGATAAATGGAATAATGAACAGCGCCCCAACCAGCATAAAGCCCAGACTTTCCGGAGGTGCCGCCGCTTCCCAGATACTGATTTCCGGTGGAATGATGTTTGGCCATAAGCTGATGCCAAGCCCGCTAAAGCCCAGAAAGGTGAGTAGCAGTGCCATAACAAATGGGCTGGTTTGCCCTTGTTGTTGTATGGCGGTATGAATCCGCCACAGGCAATAACCGGTCAGCAACGGTACGGGTGCGAGGAAAAACAGGTTTGGCATACTGAACCAACGCTCGGCAATCGATGGATAGGCCAACGGTGTCCACAAGCTCACAACGATCATGGCAATAAGAAATGCGATCAGTAAATATCGTGTTGCCTGATACATCTGCTGTTGAAGTGCTGACTCGGTTTTCATGATCAGCCACGTCGAGCCCAATAGCGCGTAGGTCACCACCAGGCCCAGCCCGCAGAATAACGGGAAGGGAGCCAGCCAGTCGAAACCACCACCAGCAAAGGTTCTGCCTGCAACAGGGAAGCCTTCAATGACCGCACCGACCGCGATGCCCTGACAGAAAGTGGCGACAATGGAACCGATAATAAAGGCTTTATCCCAGAAAGCCTGATGTTCCGGTAACGCCTTAAAGCGAAACTCGAACGCAACACCACGAAAAATCAGGGCAATCAGCATGATGGTCAGTGGAATGGTCAGCGCATCAATGATGACGGCATAAGCCAGTGGGAAAGCGCCAAACAGCGCCGCGCCACCCAACACCAGCCAGGTTTCGTTACCGTCCCAAACCGGGGCGACGGTGTTGACCATCAGATCGCGTTCGTCACGGTTTTTTACTAATGGCATCAGTATCCCGATACCTAAGTCAAAGCCATCCATTGTGATATACATCAGGGTGGCGAAAATGATGATGCCGAACCAAATCACGGCAAGTTCAATTCCCATCGTTGTGCTCCTTTAGTGATCCCGAGCGGCTAAAGCCGACCTGACAGGGACAGCGGTTCATGTGTCGTGTTTGGTTTTGCGTTTGTGCCAGTATCAGACAGGCTGGTGTCAGGATCGTCAGGGCCTTGTTTGATCTGATTGATCATGTAGAAATACCCGACCCCGAACACTAGGGAATAGACCACAAAGAAAGTGAGCAGGCTGATACTCATGTGCAAATCACCATGGGCGGACACCGCATGTTGTGTTCTGAGCAGGCCATGAACGACCCAGGGCTGGCGGCCTACCTCGGTGGTTACCCATCCGGCCAGAATCGCAATGAGTCCGGCTGGTCCCATCATCAGGACAAAACGGTGGAAGCGGGGACTGCAGTAGAGGGTGCCCTTTTTCCGTAACCACAGGCTGATGCCTCCTTGCAGCATCATCAGTAGGCCAAGGGCAACCATGATGCGGAACGACCAGAAGACGATGGGGGAGTTCGGTCGATCCTCCGGTGCAAACTCTTTCAGTGCCGGAACCTGCTGTTCGAGGCTGTGCGTCAGGATCAAACTGGCAAGGTAGGGGATCTCGATTTTGTAATCGGTTTGTTCTGTTTTCATGTTCGGCATGCCAAACAGGATCAGTGGGGTAGGTTCACCATTACTGTTGTCCCAGTGCCCTTCAATGGCCGCGATTTTGGCAGGCTGGTATTGCAGGGTATTCAGACCGTGCAAATCACCGACAAATGCCTGAATAGGCGCCGTCAATAACAGCATCCACAATGACATCGAAAACATCCGTTTGATTGCAGAGGAGCGGTTACCTTTGAGCAAGTGCCAGGCGGCAGACGCACCGACAAACAGTGCGCTGCTCAGGAAGGCCGCAATTACCATGTGCGCCAGACGGTATGGGAAAGATGGGTTGAAAATCACCGCCAGCCAGTCGACCGGAATGACCTGACCATTTTGAATCTCAAAGCCCTGTGGAGTGTGCATCCAGCTGTTTGACGCCAGAATCCAGAATGTGGAAATCAGCGTGCCCAGCGCCACCATGCAGGTGGCGAAGAAATGGAGTTTGTCGCCGACCCGATTCCAGCCAAACAGCATGACCCCGAGAAATCCGGCTTCAAGGAAAAAGGCTGTCAGTACCTCATAGGTCAGCAGAGGACCGGTGATACTGCCGGCAAATTCGGAAAATCCACTCCAGTTGGTGCCGAACTGGTAAGCCATGACCAGCCCGGACACAACACCCATTCCGAAATTAACCGCAAAAATTTTGGACCAAAAATGGTAAAGAGTTTTGTAATCCGGGTGGCGGGTTTTCAGCCATAACCCTTCAAGGACGGCCAGATAACTGGCGAGGCCAATGGTGATGGCTGGGAAAATAATGTGGAACGAAACCGTAAAGGCAAACTGGATTCGTGCCAACATGTAAGCATCTAAACCTAACATGTACTACCTGTGCTTAAAAATGGAAGGTGGTGGCATGGTAGGCGGTGGCACATTTCCCGCATAGATACAGAACAGGATTGTTAATCTATAACAGATTTTTCCATCATAGTGTTATAGTTGTTCTCAGGCTGAGTGAGTTCAAACCAGGGTAAGTAAAGCAAGTAAGGCCAGGTAAAGCAGATCAAAGCAAAGCAGGCAGGCGAGTACTTAGCCCAACCACAAAAGTTAGCCCCAGCAGGAAGAAATACGAACAGGTGCGGTTATGGCGAAATATGAACAACTGGTGCAACAGATCCAAAGGCAGATTCATACTGGTGTCTGGCAGGCCGGGGACAAACTTCCATCGCTGCGTAAACAGGCGGAACATGGCAATATGAGCCTGATGACCGTACTGCAGGCGTACCAGGTACTGGAAAGTCAGGGGTGGATCGTCTCGTATCCTCGCTCGGGCTACCGGGTCGCGCCTGAAATCAGGCCGGTTGCTGAAGTACAGGAAGCTGCTGCCGTGCTGTCGACTGAGTCGGTCGACGTGAACGATTTTATCTTCGATGTGCTGCAGGCTATCCGCAATCCGCGCATGGCTAGTTTTGGTCATGCCTACCTGGATCCGGCTCTGGCTCCCCGCCAGCAAGCCAATCGCTCACTGACGGCAGCGGTGCGCTCCATGCCGCTGACCAGCGTGGTCGACAACCTGCCACCTGGCAACGAGGAACTGCGACAGCTGATTGCCCAGCGTTATGCCGCGCAGGGAATGAATATCTCTCCGGATGAAATCGTGATTACCGCTGGAGGGCTAGAGGCACTGAATCTGAGTCTGCGTGCAGTGACCAGACCCGGTGACTGGGTGGTTGTTGAATCACCCACGTTTTACGGTGCGCTGCAAGCGCTTGAAAACCTTGGGCTGAAAGCTATCTCGGTGCGTACTCACCCGCAGGAAGGCATTGATCTGGGCTCCCTGGAGCGGGCACTGCAAACCCACTCTGCGAAAGCATGTTGGTTGATGACCAATCATCAAAACCCGTTGGGTTATACGTTGTCGCTTGAGAAAAAGCAGCAGTTGGCCGCGTTGCTGAAAAAGTATCAGGTACATCTGATTGAAGATGATGTATACAGCGAGCTGTATATCGGTGACAGTAAACCGTTGCCCGCCAAGGCTTTCGATGAACAGGGGCAATTCATGCATTGCTCTTCGTTTTCCAAAACGCTGGTGGAAGGGTTTCGTATCGGCTGGGTTGCCGCAGGAAAACAAGCGCTGAAAATTCAGAAATTGCAATTGATGAGCACTCTTGCCACCAGTGTGCCAATACAGCTGGCGCTGGCTCATTTTCTAACCACCCGCAACTACGGCAGTCACTTACGCCAACTACGCCGTACTCTCAGCCAGCGCAAGCAAGCAAACTATGTGTGTCTGAAAGCTCACTTGCCTGATACGGTGAAAATACACCGTTCAGACGGCGGTTACTTTTTATGGCTAGAACTGCCACCATCCATGGATGCGACAGAACTTTACCAGGCTGCACTGTCTGAAAATATCAGTATTGCGCCGGGCCGGATGTTTGCGACTGGCGAGCAGTTTAATCATTGTTTCCGATTCAACGCGTCATTTCCGCTAAACGATGCCCATGAGCAGGCGATCGTCCGGCTTGCAGAACTGATAAAAGCACAATTGGGTTAGTCACACTGGACTGGCACAACTGCAAAGCCGCAGGTGCCAGTGCTAACGGCCTCATTACTCAATGTTTGCCCCTGGCAGTGCGTGCAAGATCTGAAAAATGGCCGGATTGTCCGGACACCGGTAATGCCTGGCTCTTGGCGAGCTCATCACTGTCTCTTTGACCATATTCGTGGTTTCGAGCCAATGATGCTGATCATCGCTTAGGGAAAATTGATAGGTCACAATCCGCTCATTATTTTCAATATTCAGTCTCAGTTGATTGTGTCGCTCAGAGGGAAGACGAGTCACACTTTTACAGGTCGCCAGGAAGTGATCAAATGCTTCAAGTGCTTGATTGACCATATTAACCTGCTGCTGGCTCAAGGCATAGTAGTGGTGATTGATCTGGTAGCTTCTTAGTTCGGTGTCAATGACACGGCTCGACGCTGACGTATTTGACGCCGAAGAATTTGACGCTGATGGGCTTGATGTCAGCGGCGAGATCAGCTCAATCTGTGCTGGTAACAGTGTGTTGGTCAGTGTCATTACGTTGGGTCTGAACGTAAAATACAGGCTGACTGCAATAACTGAAAAACTGATCGCTATGATTACAAAGGTTTTTTTCATAAGTCACTTGTCATGTTTATCTTGTTTGGACTTTATTATTTTCGCTTATTTAGCTTGGCCCTTTTCACACGAATCTTCTACGCTAATGTGCGCTAAGAGAGCCTAAGCTCTCCTAGCGCAAGATGAAACGCTTTACTGTTTTTTACGTCATCAACTACTGAATAGACGTAGTGATCAGATTTCCTTGTGGGTCAAACAGTTGTATTGCACTGAGATGGATTTTACTCAGGTCATCAGCTGAAATTGTCATGATGCATCCAGAGGCTGGTTGTTCAATCGCTTCCAGATATCCACAACTCTTACTTGCTAAGGTTTGCTCATTCATCAGCAAGAACGTTGCTTCTGCGGCCCGTATTCCTTGCCCCTGAGTAATGGTCAACTGACCGTTCTGCTGGTTGAAAGTCACTGCAGGCTGACCCGAAACTGTTTCGTTGGGGTTATTCGGGCTGACAATCAACGCCATAGAAACAGTATTGTTCAACTGAGTCGGTCCCAGTGCTTTGCTCGCATATTGTTTTCCAACGCCACCGGTATCTGGCGTGCTGTTGTCATTATTGCTGTTGCTATTGTCATCGGAGTTACACGCCGAGAGCAGCAATGTAGCAAGAATTAGCAGACTTTTTCTCATTGTAGTATCCCCTTAAATTACATCGATTTTTTAACAATAGTCAGATCGAACAGATCAATTTTTCCATTCCGGTTAAAGTCACCAAGAATCAGCTTCGGATTTGCCTGAGTACTCTGACCATACATCTCAATTAAATGGTCATAGTCTAGGGTGTCGACTGTAGCGTCCTGGTTAACATCCCCGGCCAGGCCATTTCCAGGAATAAGCATCGATAGATAAACGTCAAAATCCGCTTTGTCTGAGCCGGTTGAGAAGTCTTTTAGAGGGTCCAGACCTAGCTGGTATTCTGTAGAGCTGTTCACACCGTCATTGTCATGATCTTTGTAACCATCGGTCGCGTCTTGAGGATCGAAGCCGTACTGATTTTCGATATGATCAGGGATCCCATCTTTGTCACTGTCGATCGTCGGCAAATAGGCAAATACCACTTTGTTGTCGGTGACCACTTCGTTGGTAAAGTTTTGCGTGAGTGTGATATCCAGGCTGTGTTTATCCAGCTCCGGATTGTTCTCATTCGAATAAACGAAGGTGTGTTGATAGCTCTCACCGTTTGCGTAGTCAGTACTGCTGTCTTGGGCTGAATGGCTGATGAAAGTCAGTGTATTCGCCACAATGCTTGGGGTTACCGCGTTGGCATTAGTGTCCCCGATGTTTTCCAAGGAGACAGTAACAGTAAACAGGGTATGCCCATTTTCAGGCTGGCTACTGACGTTGACTTTATCAATGGTGAACAGCCCTTCATTAGAGGTAAAGCCATCGGCTCTTAAACGAGCTTCTGCCACTTTAGCGGTCAAAATGGTGCTCTCTGTTTGCCAGTGAGTCAGTGCTTCTGACAGTTGAGCGGTCAGTGCTTTTTCCTGAGCCGAATCAGAGGTACCTAACTCCAGCAAGGTGGCAGCGATAGCCAGTTTATTACTGATCGCTTGTATTTTCAGATTAATGGCAGCAGTGAGTGCATCCGTGCGTAGTGCATCCCAGTTACCCGGTCTGCCATACTGCCTTTCCAGCTGATCGGCACTGATGATGTATGCCATCATGGCAGAAATATTTTGTTGGTCATTGTCGACCGCCGGCGTGAGGCTATTGATGTAGTAATCAAAGAATGCGTCTAGCTTGCCATCGCTCAGCAACTGATTAGCCTGAATGAAGTGTTCATCGAGTGTGGCACTGGTTACCGGGATCGATTTCGTTGTGAGCTGAGTGTTTAACTGCTCAAGTTTTTTGTCAGCAAAAGCGAACGATGTGCGGCTCATCGCACGGTAAGGGCTGATCGAAGAGTCTGCGCCGTCGGAAGTTCGCTCAATGACATTCTCAATCTGTGAATCCAGCACAAGGAAATGTGAAGACGCGACAGCAGAGTTAGTCGCGGAAACCGTGATATCACCCACCTTCAAACCTTTATCCAAGGCGCTGAGGGCTGTTTTCACGGTAGCCAAAGCAGGAATGGTATTTGCGATGCTGGCTGGCAGGATATCCAGCGTGCTGTCGATGGAACTGACAGCTCCACCAATAACGCCAATAATATCACTGAGTTTACTGGTATTCGCTAAGGTGGATTTGACGGCTTCCGCTTGCTTAAGCATCTGATTCAGCGACTGGTTAGCCTGATTGAGTCGGTAAGCCAGTGCGTCTGCCGTCAGGGATGTCGTGATGTTCGAGTGAACCCCGATTGATTTCTCAAACTTCGTGTCTGCACCATTGGCGTAGATAGGAATCAGTAAGTCGAGTGCGGCTTGCTGTGCCATGTTTTCAATCAGAGGTAAATTAGGATTGGTGGTTGCGACAGCCAGTAAGGTTTTCAGCTCCGTCACCAGGCCATGATGTTGTTCTTCAAGGTTCATTTTCACAACATCAAGTAGTAAGTTACTGAGATTTTTCGTGAGTTGTCCCAGACTGGATGCTGTAATCTCGAGTAACTCTTTGACCTGGCTATAAGTCCAGCGAATGATAGCCCAGTCTGCTGCGGCAGGATCCAGCTTGCCGGCCACAGTTCTGAGCTGCTCTTCAATTTTTGTGAAAGTAGAGTTGAGGTCAAGGAAGGTCATGACGATTTTCGCCAGGCTGCCACCGATAATCTTGACATCATTTTCAATGTACTGGTTCGATTTATGAACGGCTTGGGTTGCAATATCCATGCGTTTTAACCCTTCTTGCTGGGCATCGGAAGGGCCATCACCAAGCTCGTCGGAGGAATCCGGAATGGTTGAAATCCAGTTTAAAGCCGTATTGGCTTCAGCCTCAAATGGCGCATTGCTGATAAGCGTGGGTCCAAAAGCTTTTATTTGATTGAGTCGTTTACTCACGCTGGCTTTGATTTCAGCCACAGTTAACAGAGCCAGGTTGAATGAGAGTTCCTCAACGCTGATATCAATGTCACCACTGTCGTTGACTGTGGTTGTGACGGTCATTTCCTGCGGTGCGTAAAAACCGGTCAATCCAGCGGTGATTTGATAGGTCTGATCCCCGGTCAATTCAATATCCACAGTTCCGGTACCATCGCTGATGTAAGTGGTGCTGTTACCATCTTTGTCCGTCACGGTGACTTGAGCCGATGCAATTGCCCGAGGTTCCGGATCATTATTCATCACAACTAACGAAAATCGCCCTGTTTTCAGATCCGGGGTATAAGGAGCCTGATCGCGGATCAGAGGTTGACCATTAGGATGAACAATCATTTGGCGGGTCAGTCCATCGTGCAGACCAACAGGATCGGTAAAGCTGAATTGATAGCTGCTGCGAACGGCATCACCGAGTTGTGACAGCAGAACATCGCCATTGAAAGGCCAGTTCAGACTGGTGCCAAGAGAGAGATATTGTGACTCAGGGGATGAGTAGTAAACGGCTTGTTGCTGGGTTGAGAGGGCCGCCAGTGAAAATGTTGCCGTTGTATCACTGTCGCCGCCGTCACCCGCCACATGAGCCGGGGCATCGGTTATGAGCATGATTATTTGCTGCGCATCAGCCCGCCAGCTTAACTCTGAACCGGCTGAGATAATCGAGTCCAGCGGGTTTTCCGGCCAGTCTGAACCACCATGAGCGACAAGGGACGATACCCAGTTTTTAAATGCATCGGCATTGTTGGTAAAGCTGATTTTCTTGCGGTAAGGAACTTCATCACCAAACGAGAACCCGGCCAGTCGGTAATCAATATCGGCAGCGGCCAGTGCATCCACAAATTCACGGATATTGGCAATTACTGTATTAATTTCACCACTCATGGAACCCGTCGAATCGATGACAAAAGCAATGTCAGCTTTCGTCGAGGTGGAACCGATTTCGCTGACAAAAATGTCTAAAGGAGTCTGCCGCTCTGTCAGTGCTGGGTGAGTAATTGCCAATGCTAAGTCAGAGGAAGTTAGGCCTGATACATGTTCACCCTCACTGTCTCGTACACTGAAGAAGCCGCTTACTGTTGGGAAAGAGTGAGCATTGATCTCGGTGATCGTTACCTGACTTGGTGTAGCGATGCCTGCACTGCGGCTGACAGCGATACTTTTCGCTATGGGGGTCTGATTCATAGCTGCCAGATCTTTGGATACAGCTTCAAGGTAAGTTGGCGATAAGTATTCAACCTGAGCCATCGTTGCCGGAGCAATGAACAAGCTCAAGGGTAACAGGTAGGGGTGCTTCACGTTATCTTCCTCTGATATAGGTATGACTGAAAAATCAGAGAGGAAATATAGGTATCTTTTTATAAGCAGTTAACTGCATATTTGCGAAAAATTGCAATCAACAGGCGAGCAAGTAAAAAAACGCGCATTTGTTACATCGTTTCTCTTTTTATTGTGATATATGTCGGTCATAACTCTCTGTTATTGATGTGATCTATCAATAATTTGTGCTTAATGTTTGATTTGAAATGCAAAGGATTACATTGTTGCTCAATAGTATGCGTTTTAGGCACGATTATTGACTCTTCAGTGTGATCTTTATACCAACTTGAAATTTGAGCTTTGAGCAGTCGTTAAGTGGCGGAATAATGCCTGTCACTGAATCAATGTTGGCTGCCTTGGAACAAAAACCATACCCATTAAGTTGCTTATTGTGCCATCATGCGGTTCGCTGAAAGGTATAAATAGTATGTGAAGATTCTATTGGAGAAGGAATGACGGCTACAGATACCCATGGATGGTTTAATCACGCATTGACCTCATATTTTTGTTTCAACAATACACGCACCTTATCTACGAGCCGGCCCAGCCAGTTGACACTGGTACGAAAACCGGGAATGACGGCTTATATTGATTCGACCCGCCGCTACGATAATCACGTGGTTATTCATCAGAAATGCGCTGAATCAGATATTGAAGAGGTGCTTGGGTTGTATCCTGACCATCTTTCGCCTGAAATCAGTATTGAACCCGCGGCAACGGATTTTTCTCTTTCTCAATGCCTCATGAAACACCATTTTGTGCCAGCCTACTCGCATGAGTTTCTCGCAATGAGGGCAGAGAGTTACCAGGCTTCGCCAATAAAACAGGAAATCAGAGTTGAGCGGTGGGAGTGTGAAAAAGTGGATGATTTTCTGGCTTTATTGCAAACAGCCGGTGTGGAATGCAGCGAGACTGTCTGGGAAGAAAAACGGCGGTACTACTGTACTGAGCAATTTCGTTGCTTTGTCGCCTTTTATGATGACCAGCCCTGTGCCTGGGCAACGTCATACCTGGTCGATAATGGCATGAGTCGTTGTTCTCTAGTCAGTGATAAAGTGGATGATACTGTCATTATTGCGCGAGAGACAGGTGCTGAGGCTGCATCAGATATGGCTCCGAACACTCGGAAGGGGAGTGATCGCCGTGTCGCGATTTTCGCGAATGCGTATACGCAGGAAGCTTATCGGGGCAAGGGATGTCAAACCGCATTACTGCATGCTCGCATTCAGGATGCCAAAGCGGCTAAAATCACGCATTTACTCACCGATGTTATGCCGGACACCATTAGTAGTCGAAATTGTAAGGCTGCCGGATTCACGACTAAGACGATCCGTATCGTATGGGCCCGTTCTTAAAGTGGTAGGAAAAGTAAGAAAATAGGGCCATCTGGCCCTATTTGGGTGCTGTAAGAAAACGCCTTGGCGTTTAACCCTGCGATTCTGAACGCAAAAGGCGGTCTTATTTGATGACGGCGGCTGTAACCAGCAGTTCAACTTTCAGCTCAGGGCGTGCCAGTTTGGCTTCGCCACAAGCTCTAGCCGGCTGGTAGCCTTCTTCGAACCACTCATCCCACACTGCATTCATTTCGGCGAAGTCATTCATATCGGCCAGCCATACGGTTGTTTGCAGCACATGTTTGCGGTCAGAGCCGGCTTCAATCAGCAGCGCTTCAACCCGGCGTAGTGCTTCTGCAGTTTGCTCGGCAACACTGGTACCCGCAACACCTACCTGGCCACACAAGTAGACAGTGTCATTGTGGATCACGATCTTACTCATGCGCTGATTCGTGTGCTTTCGTTGAATAATTGTCATTATGTTGTTCCTTCACTTTTCTGTAGGGCTGAATATAAGATCTTTCTGATGGTGCCAGACTGGCTAATTCGCTAAGTTTCAGGGGCTTTATCGGATGGCGAATCCGGTAATATCCTACCTGAGCAGGCTCTTTACCGGTTTCTGCCGCCATGATTTCCGCCACTGTTGAGCCACAGTAGCGTCCCTGACAGGGGCCCATTCCGCAGCGGGTTAAGGCTTTGACCTGATTGATGCCGTTGCAGTGATTTCTGGCCATCTTACGAATGTCCCCGGCTGTCACTTCCTCACACCGACAGATAATTGTGCTGTCTTCTGGCGTCATTGCCTGTTGAGGAGGCGAATATAACGTATCCAGGAAAGGACGAATGGCCAGTTCTTTTCGAATTGCCAAAATAAGGCGCTGCGTTTCTTGCTGCCACCGTTCAGAAGGGAGGTAGCCTAGCGCATGCAAGGCGTCGATTGCAACCAAATGGCCTTGTTTTTCAGCCACTTTTGCCCCACCTATCCCACAGCCATCACCCGCAACGGCAATGCCCGCCAGGGAAGTATTCAAGGTTTCGTCGAGAGTCGGCTTCCAGCAGCGTTGCTGAGAATCCCACTCGTGGTCGATTCCCATAGAGCGGGTCAGTTGGACATTCGGAATGACGCCGATATGGCTCAGCACTGTTGATGTCGTTAGGGTATGTGCTTTGCCCTTGATGTTAAATGTCAGTTGTTCCAGCTGCTCACCGCCGCCAGCCCGGATATCGGTCGCTTGCGTATAATGCGGTATCTCGGCTTGTTTGATCTGCTTAAGGAGTTTAAGACCTTTCACGATATACTGGTGACCAAACAACGCGTTGGCCAGATAGCGGCTGGCCTTCAGATAGCTGGTCGGCAATTGAGTATCGACAATGGCCGCGGGGGTGGCACCGGCATTAATCAACTGCCCTGCAAGCAAATACAGCAACGGTCCGGTACCGACCAATACGGCATTTTTAGGGGCGATTCCTGACGTTTTGAGCAGAATCTGGCTGGCTCCGGCTGTCATCACCCCGGGTAGTGTCCAGCCGGGGAATGCAAAGCTGCGTTCGATTGCCCCGGTAGCGATAATAATTCGCTTGGCGTGGAGCTTTTCACTTTTTCCCCGACGGCTCCAGTACACCGTTCTGTTCGGATCAACGCGCCAGATAGTCGCCTCATTGATGTAGTCCAGTTGTACTTCACTGAATGCTTGTAGCAGCGTGCTGCCATGCAGATAGTCCGGCCCCAGAACATTTCCCATCGGGTGTCCTTGGGTTGAAATCGCCCGGTAAATCTGCCCGCCCGGACGGGGCTGCTCATCCAGCAACACTACGCTGGCACCTGCTTTCGCGCACTCCGTTGCGGCGACCATGCCGGCCGGGCCTGCGCCAATAATACAAACATCGACATTACGCATAATTTTTCCCTTTTGGCCTAGTACCGCTGGCGTTTTACCTGAATGCCGGGCTCAACCAGACGCATACATCCCTGAACGTTTTGCTCGCCATCCACCTCAACACGGCATTCAAAGCAGCTCCCCATCATGCAGAAGGGGGCTCTGGCTGACTGGGTTGCCGGTGTGGTGCGGGTTGAGCGTATCCCTGCGACCAGCAACGCCGCAGCAATGGTATCGCCCTTGTTCGCTCGAATTTCCTCGCCTTCCCAGTAAAAAACTACCTTAGAAGAGGAGTTGGAGGCACCATCAAGCCTCACAAAGCTGGAATCGTTTTTCACTGAATAGCTCCAGGTCAGGGTGGCTGGCTTCATTTTCCAGCCACTGTGGTAAGAGGTAACTGTGGGCTGCGGCGAGGGTAATGCCACTGTGGCAGCTCACCAGGTAAGCACCGGGATGGGATGTTGACTGCTCATAAATCGGCAGCCCATCCGGAGAAATAATCCTTAACGCCCCCCAGCTGCGGATCAGCTTGGTTTGGGCCAGAAACGGATAAATGGCGATCGCACGCTCCGCGATGGCGGCCGTGATATCCAGAGTGTCTTCCTCGTCGAAGCCGACGTTCTCTTTGGAGTCCCCAATCTGAATCCCACCTTCGTCAACCTGCCTGATCAGTCCTGACGCCCGTTTGAGCCGTGGCGGCAGTTTTTCGGTGATCAGAACCTGGCCTTTTTGCGGGGTAACCGGTGCCTGAAAGCCAAGTTGCGGGCCAAGCGTGGCTGCCCCTAAACCTGCGCAGAGCACCAGTTTGTCACTCAGGTATTCGCGACCGTCAGTGAGCTGCGCCACGTAACGGCCATCGGCATTCTGTGTGATGTGCTCCACCTGCACCTTGGTGATGAGCCTGCCGCCTAATGTCAGGATCGTCTGGGTATAAGCACGCAGGAGTTTGAGCGGATTTACGTGGCCGTCTTCTGCACCAAAAATGGCACCAATGACGTCTGGACCGATTTCCGGCTCCTCTTGAATCAACCGCCCACGATCCCACACTTCGTAAGGATGGTCGGACCCAAGGGCCGCGCGGATGTTCTCGTACTGGGCGGCGCGCGCCAGCATTTCAGCTTCACTGAAGTGGAAGTCGTAACCGCCGTTCTGTACCAGCTTGACGTCGATACCGCTGATGTCTGCCAGCTCGGCAGCCAGATTTTTCCACATGCCGACCGAGCGACGGGTCCAGGCGGCATAATGTGGCGCATCCAGCCCTTTGCAGGAGAGCCACACCAGGCCAAAATTGCCGCGGGAAGCCCGGTGATCGCTGTCGCCTCCGTCCAGAACGGTGACCTGATGACCGGCTTTCAGCAAGCCAAAAGCCACCGCACAGCCCACGATACCGCCGCCGATAATGGTAGATTCCGGTTTCATGAAATATCTCTTATGTCTGAGTGTTGCGGAGGAGAGGCCCTCCGCAACCAGGGAGGGATTAGTTCAGGGCTTTATCAACGATGGCCTGACTCCACTCGGCACCGATATCGTTCAGGATCTCAGGCCAGACGGTACGACGTACTTTGTCTGACGTCTGAGCAAGCTGTTGTGGTGTCACCTGAATGATTTGCGCGCCGTTATCTGCCAGTTTTTTCTCATTAGCGATTTGATCTTGCTCCGCCTGCTGCCAGCGACGCTGCTCGAAATTGGCCGCGGCTGCTTTCAGTGCCGCCTGCTCTTTGTCAGACAGATCATGGAATCGCTCGCTGTTGATCATCAGATACCAGATTTCAAAGTGGGTGTTGAGCGGAATATAGGTCTTCGTGACATCGCGGAATGATGCGTAATACCCTTCCGCACCGGAGCCAATTACGCCATCCACTACACCGGTCTGAACCGCGGTAAAGGCTTCCGAAAAGGGGAGTGGCGAGCCGATGTAGCCGACATTGTCAGCCAGCAGCTGAAAGCTCTTGATTGGCGGAACGCGTAGTTTAATGCCTTTGCTGACATCCGGCTGGCCCGGTTCGACGGCATCACGGTTGAGTGAGATACCACCAAAATAGACCGGGTAGGCAGCCAGCAGAGTGATGTCCTGATGGGTAAACAGCTCTTCCATCGCTTCACGAACCGGCGCACCATTGCCATAAATTTTCTGTGCTTCTTCCCAGTTGGTGGCCAGATATGGCAGTAAACCCAGCTGCATGCGACGGTCTGTTGCTGTGGATGCCGGTTGAACAGCCATGTCGATTGCCCCGACCGAAATGCGCTCCTGCACCAGGGTGTAATCACCCAGCGCGTTGGCCGCATAGATGCGCAGTTTCACGTCGCCGTCAGTGGTGGTGTTAATTTCTTCGCCCATGCGTTTGATGTCGTTATCGATGACGGTCCCTTGCGGACGGACATGGCTGATTTTTAATGTGGCAGCCGTTGCCGGTAGGACGCTCAGCGTAGCAGCAGCCAGCAGCAGAGCCTGGGCGGTCTTCTTCAGTTTCATGTTGTGAGTAAACTTGCCTGTCAATTTCATAATCAATTTCCTTATTATCAGTAGCCAAACAGGGTTGGCAGGAAGAGTGATAAGTCAGACCAGAAGGAAGTCAGGACCACCACTGGTAAGTAGCCGAATAGAATCAGCATCATTGCCGGGCCAACCACTTCGGCGAATTTCACATTACCGATGCGGGCACCAAGGTACAGAATCGAAGCATAAGGCGGTGTCACGCCGCCCATCGCGGTATTAACACCCATGATGGCTGCGAACTGAATCGGGCTGATGCCAATCGCAGTCATCAGCGGAAGCAGCAGAGGCGCAATCAAAATGATGGCGGTGATGTCATTGACGACCATGCCGACCAAAAACAGCAGGATGTTAATGAAAATCAGCAGCAGTGCTTTGTTTTCTGTGATACCGAAGATGGTATCAACCAGCTCCTGAGGCACATTTTCCACAACAAACATCTGGCTCAGGATCAGGCTGAACAGAATCATGAACATGATGGAACCGACTGCCGTGGCCGATTCTTTGCCCGATGCCAGCAGCGATTTCCAGTTCAGCCCTTTGTAGATCATGAAACCGACGGGTACCGCGTAAATTACTGCCACGGCCGCGGCTTCTGTTGGTGTCATGATCCCGCCGTAAATACCACCCAGAATGATGACCGGCATCAGCAACGCCGGGATAGCGTGAACCGTGCGCGATGATGCTTCTTTAAGCATGTCGCCGAAAGGTAGCTTCTCTTCCAGAACCAGCGGGAACTTGCGCGCCATCAGGAGGTTGATCACCGCAAAGTTGAACGTCACCAGCAGGCCCGGTCCCAGCGTGGCCAGAAAGCAGGCCAGGATGGACGTATCGGTAACCCAGCCGTACACAATCATGGTGACGCTGGGAGGGATCAGCAGGCCAAGAATCGACGAGTTCGCGATTAGCGCAGTCGCATAAGCGCGAGGGTAGCCGCGTTTTTCCATCTCAGGAATCAGCAGCGGGCCGATCGCGGCAACCCCGGTCAGGCCACTGCCGGAAATGGCACCGATGATGGCACAGCTGACTGAGGCGACAATACCCAGACCGCCTCGGATGTGCCCGACAAACACATTTACAAACCGTAACAAACTGGCCGCGATACCACTTTGACTCATGATCGTACCAGCCAGCACGAATAACGGGATAGCCAGTAGGATAGGGTTGGTAAGCTGGCCGGTTCCCCACATCATGTTGCCTTTCATCGAGATATCGCCGAAATAGGTCATGATCATCAGGGCGCCGCCGAAGCAGAACGGCAATGGAACGCCAATAGTGAGCAGGAGTACCAGTGCTCCTACTGCAAACAGTGCAACTTCAACCATTGTTATGCTTTCTCCACGGAATAGTGAGGGGACGTCAACTGACGAACCAGTCTGATAATGTGAAGCCCGATAAAGCCGGAAATCAGCAGTAGGCCAAGAAACAACGAGCACTCATGGAAAAACGTTGGGATATAAAGGGTCGGGCTTTCCTTCCACACTCGCAGGGCATATTTGAAATAATCCCACGCCCAGTAAGTGAGCCAGAGAGAAATCACAAAGCTGATCACTTCGCCGATCAGAGCCAGAATGGTGTGGCCTCGCTCGGTTTTGATAAAGATCTCCAGCACATTGGCTCGGATCTGGGTATCTTCCCGCGAGGCATTCACGGCCCCCAGCATGTAAAGCCACAGGGTGGGGATGATGATGGTTTCTTCCAGTCCCATGATTGGCACTTCGAAGATGTATCGGGTTACCACCTGAACGAACTGAGAGAGGGCTACAATGCCCATTAGTCCGGTTAGCAGGTATCTGAACAATCGCTCCACAGCACATTTCCTTATTGTTGCTTTTGTGAATACGTTGTTAATTTAATGCTGACAACCAATAGAAACAAATTTAAAATTTCTCTGATTCCATAATTTTTTCTTATAGGGTGAGGTATGGATACCAATTTGTCCGTTAAGCAATTGGAAACATTCAGAACTGTCATGCGCTCGGGGTCTGTGTCGGTCGCCGCTCGCGCATTGTGCCGGACGCAGCCTGCTGTCAGCGCCATGTTGGTGAGTCTGGAGAATGAGCTGGGTTTTAAGCTATTCGAGCGTAACAAGGGGCGGCTGATTCCCAAACCGGAAGCCTATTTCCTGCTGGAAGAGACCGAAGCGATTCTGGAACGCCTGACGCGCGCATCGCAGTTGATGGCAGAGGTGAAAAATCTGTCGCGGGGAAGCCTGCGGGTTGCTTGTATGCCGGCAGCATCACTGTATTTCATGCCGCATGTGATTGCTGATTTCGTCAAAGACCGGCCTCATGTCAATGTCTCCATGATGATGCGAAGCTCGATGATCGTGCACGATTGGGTCGCTTCGCAGCAGTATGATATCGGTTATGCGGAAATGCCGAAGGAGCGGGATTCCATCAATGTTGAGCCTATTCGGCTCAAAGGGGTGTGCGCGATACACAAAAATGATCCGCTGGCGCAGAAAAAGGTCATCACACCCAAAGATCTCGATAATGTGCCGCTGGCGACGCTTTTCTCTCAGCATCCGACCAGCGAACTGGTGCGCTTCTTGTTTGATGAAAACGGGGCTCGTTACTATCCCCGTTTTGAACTACAGAATTACATCTCAGGGTTTGAGTTTGTGGAACACCAGTTATGTTGTTCCATTTGTGATCCGATGAGTGCTGCCAGTTATACCATCAGCAAATCTGGTCATGGAGATGTGGTGTTCAGGCCTTTTATTCCGGAGGTTATTTTCGAGCATGCGATCATTACACCGTCGCACAAGCCCTTGTCCCGCCTTGCGCAAGCGTTTGTGGAAAATATCCATGCCGGACTGGAAAAGTTTATTGAGCCCACGCATCGTTTTTCAAGTCGAGCTTAAGCAAGCCGAGTCAGAGGAAATATGCAGGCAGTGGGCTATCTCTCGGACAAACAAAAACGGAGCTCTCAGCTCCGTTTCTTCAGTAAATTTATAACCCGTTTTCGTTGCTCAACAACCAGCGGCGCATCAGGTCTGCCAGCTGATCTTGCTCTTCTTTGCTCAATGGCTTAAGCAACGCATGCTCATTGGCGACGTGCGCTTCGACCGCTTTATTGATCACATCCATCCCTTCATCTGTCAGGGTGATGGTACAACTGCGACGATCCTGATCGCTGGCCTGACGATGGATGAGACCTCGCTGAACCAGATGTTCAATGCGGGTACTCATGGCTCCCGAAGACAGCATTAATGTCTGGTACAAATCGGTAGGGGTCAGCGGAACCTGGCTTCTTCTTAGGGTCGCCAGAATATCAAACTCAATTGAATTCAGGTTGTGTTGTTTGAAAACCGCTATCAGCTGCTTTTCTATCAGGCGCTGCATGCGGCTCATGCGACCAATGATGCCCATTGGTGAACAATCGAGATCCGGACGACAGGCCTGCCACTGCTGTAGCACTCTATCTACATGATCGTTATTCAATTTATCGTCTCACACAGTAATTACTCATTAGAAAGATACTTAATTGATGAGCTAAACGCCAGCACCGCTTTCGATGTTGAGAGGTTGCGCCACGCAGGTGGTCAAATGGTTATCAGCCCTCACGCCTTTTTGCTCTCAACACCCCATTTTTATTATCAGCACCATTATTTCTCTCAAGAAAAAGTACTTTTCTAAAAAGATACTTGATGAATTTAAGACTGAAACCTAACATGCAGATATCTTTTTTGAAAGATACATCTAATTGGAGATACTTACTGTAAGGGTATCTTCGGAAGTGGTGTCATAGGTAGATGATTGGTTTAAAGGTGTTTTTACATGAAGCGTGCGGAAAAAGTATGGAACAGATAAATCAGGCAGCCGATACCAAACTGGCGAAATCAGTCGGCACAATCGCCTTAGCGCTGATCGGAGGGGGATTGCTGACGTTGATGATAGAAACCAACAGCCAACTCGCGCAAACCAGCAGCCCGATGTTTGCATCTTGGGTGGCACATGGCGTCGGTGCTGCCGTTGCGCTTGTGATGATGTGGTTGGTACTGCAGCGCAGCAAAACGCCGCGACAGAGTGAAGAAAACCAAGCCCATACATCGCAAACGGCTAAAGTACCGATTTGGTTTTACCTCGGCGGTATTCCGGGGGCGTTTACGGTCATATTGGCGGCAACCGCTATCAATGGGGGACTGACGTTATCAGCGACAATTTCTCTGGGTTTGGTTGGGCAGATTGTGTTTGGTATGGTCGCCGATCACTTTGGATTACTCAGAACGCGGCAAAGACAAATTAGCGGGTCGGATTTACTGATTGTGGCCCTTGTTTTGCTGGGCAGTATCTTGATTTTATTTGGGTGACAGACATGTTAAGTCTTGTGGTTATTGCATTATTGAACGGCATCCTGATTGGTACCGCACGTACTATTAATGGTCAGCTGAGTGTATCAACAGGCGCTTTTAAAGCCTCACTCTGGAATCATGTGATCGGATTCAGTGTCCTGACTGTTTTTCTGACAGTGCTGGCCGGATGGCAGTGGGCGCAGTGGACAGTGGCTGATTTGCCTCCGCATGCTTTTTTAGGTGGCGTATTTGGCGCGTTGTTTGTGGCTGTGAGTAGCTATATTTTCCCTAAATTGGGCGCGATGAATGCCGCGATTCTGGTTATTGGCGGACAAATGATTTCAGCGGTGATGCTGGACTGGGTTTCAGCTCAACAGATGCCGGGCGGTATGAAAATCGCTGGGGTAGTGCTTGTGTTAGCTGGTATTTATCTGACACGGAAAAAGTCATAGCCGCAAAAAACATCAGCTTATCAGAGGTTTTTGAGCTGGCTGCACACGAGCAGGCGTTAGGTCAATCAAAACGAGAAAGAGGAAAACAAGCAAGAGCCCAAATAGGGTTTTACACTGTAAAGACGCTTCTAAGGCTAATTTTATTGGGCGCTTTATCGCTCACTTTGAGAGCACTTTTTACGCAGCTGCCAGGAGTCGATGATGGAATCAAGCATTAGGATGGAGCCAAGGATCAGTATCGTCACGCTGGGAGTGGAGGATCTGGAGCGATCCTACCGTTTCTACCATGATGGTTTAGGTTTTCCGACATCTGGCCAGCCAGAGAAAGGCATTATATTTTTTCAGACGGGGGGCGTTTGTCTGGCGCTCTACCCCTTCGATAAACTGGCTGAGGATGTTTCGGAAAATCTGGTGTTACAGCACCCTGCAGGCAGTTTTAGTGGCGTGACTCTCGCACACAATACTCGCAGCAGAGAAGAGGTTGATGCTGTTCTGGAGCAAGTAAAACAAGCTGGCGGTGCAATCATCAAGTCGGCTCAGGACGTATTTTGGGGTGGCTACAGTGGTTATTTTTCTGATCCCGATGGTCATATTTGGGAAGTCGCTTACGCCGATTTCTGGAAGTTTCATGAAGACGGCAGGTTGGTGATTGAGTAACGCAGGGGGAATAGCTTAGGGAATACTTTCACTTCCCACTTAGTCATGACGAGACGGACTTTTAAACGGGAAAGTCTCGCTTTGTTTTTTGCTTTTTTGCTTTTGTCAGTCGATTAAACATTTTCCGTATTGTTATTCATTCCGCTTTTTTCCTCGATATATTTTTATCCCCGAACAGTATTTTTCCACAAAGACTATTTCCCTCTTTATTTTCCCTGATTTTTTCATACACGACACATTTTCTCCGCTGGATCTATATATGACTGAGGTTTGCGCTGAGTTATTAATAACCAATCGCTGATGGTGCTCAGGGGGGCGACAAGTTGTGAAAATGTTTACCTGGTATAAAGGTGAGTGGTGTGAATTCGGTATTTTCTTGCATGCCATTTTGAGCCGGATTATCCACAAAATCGATTTTTATTATCTGTTTAGCGTATTGAAAGAGGCGTTTTGCAGATTTTATTGCACCGAGTTTATTAAGAGGGTTCTCAAAAGCCATGATGATAGATTGCACGTTGGTTAATAATGTGTAAAGAATTTGGGGTTTGATGCAGATCAATAACGTGAGGATAGAATGAAAAAAACAATAAAAACGCTGGTGGCACTGGGCCTGTGTGGCGTAATGAACATGGCTCATGCTGAAAATTTCACGATTGGAACCGGTAGCCAGAGCGGTACGTATTACCCTTATGGTGGCCTACTGGCAAAACTGTGGAGTGAAAATCTGCCGGATTTTAATATGCGGGTAGAGGTCACGGCTGCTTCAGTGGAAAACACCATTAAAGTGGTGCAGGACAAGCAACTGGTGGGCTTCGCCATGGGAGATGTCGTTATTCAGGCCCAGAACGGTGAAAAGCCATTTCCGAGAAAACTGGACGTCGCGGTTTTAACAGCCCTGTACCCGAATGTGGTTCAGTTTGTTGTTCCGGCAGATTCGGACATTCATACCCTTGCCGATCTGAAAGGGAAAAAAGTTTCTCTGGGCGCACCGGGTTCGGGCACCCGAGTGAGCGCAAGAAGCATTTTGGCGGCGTTGGGAGTTGATGAATCCAGTATGACGGTGCAGTCACTGAACTTTTCTGCGACCACAGAAGCGCTTGCGAATGGCCAGATTGATGCGGGTGTTTTTGTCGGCAGTTCCGGTTTAGGAGCGATCACGGAATTGGCGTTAACCCGGGATATCCGAATTCTGAATTTCACGGATCAGGATATGGCCACCATTTCCAAATCCCTGCCTGCTTATCAGTCCGTAACGATTCAACCGGGTGTGTATAACGGGGTCGGCGAGTTTACAGCTCCTGCGGTGTGGAACGTGCTGGTGGTGAATCAGCGTATGGATGATAAGTTGGCCTATGACATGACTAAAGTTATCTTTGAAAACTCAAAAGCGCTCAACAACGCCCTGAGTGTTGCCAAATTCACCACAGTCGAAAATATGAATCAGTTAAGCCAGGTTCCATTGCATCCCGGCTCGAAGAAATATTTTCAAGAGCAGTTGCAGCACAACGAATAAAAGGCAGAGCAGGGAATGAGTAAGAGTAGAAACTGGAATGTTCTGGTGACTGAGCGGCTAATTGGGTTAGCCGCCGTCGCTGCCGTGGCATTGTCGGCTTTCCAAATCTGGCAGGGTGTAACTGCTACACTGGCGGCACCGATATTTCGCCCAATTCATATCAGTTGGGTGCTGGTTTTGATTTTTCTGGTTAAACCGGCTTTTCATCAACGGCACCACACGGGCCTGTATCTGTCTGGTCGACTGGCGGATTTGGCCTGTATTGTGCTGACCATCTGGGCGACCTGGCATATTAGTGTGTTTGATTATGACGACATGAGCTTTTTGCTGGATGGTTTATCGTCCAGTGACAAAGTGGCCGGAGTCATTATCCTGCTTGCCCTGCTGGAAGCGACCCGGCGTACAGTTGGTGCGGTCATGTCCTGCCTGGCAATCTTGTTCATTCTGTATGCGCTATTTGGTTCCTTGCTGCCGGACGCCATTGCCAGTAAAAGCTTCAGCATTGAAGAGATGATTCGTTTTCATATCTTTTCCACGAATGGTGTTTACGGTGCACCGCTCGGTATTGCTGCCGGCGTAGTGTTCACGTTTGTATTGTTTGGGGCATTTTTACAGGTATCGGGCGCGGGTCAGTTTTTTATTGATTGTGCCTTTGCTCTGGCCGGTAAATACCGGGGTGGTCCCGCCAAAGCCAGCGTGCTGGCTTCCGCTGCACTGGGATCAATTTCCGGTTCTGCCATTGCCAATACGGTGACAACCGGTTCGCTTACCATCCCGATGATGAAAAAGCTGGGATACAAGCCAGAGCAGGCCGCCGGTATTGAAGCCGCCGCCTCAACGGGCGGGCAGATTATGCCGCCTGTGATGGGCGCCGGGGCATTTGTGATGGCCCAGTTTACCGGTATCGCTTACTCGGACATTTTGCTGGTTTCCATCGTACCGGCAGCCCTGTATTTCTTGTCATCTTTGCTCTACATCCACCTGATGGCGTGTAAGCTTGGGCTGCAGGGCATGACACAGACCGAAAAGATCAAAACGGTACTGGTGCGTGGCTGGCACTTCCTGGCACCGCTGATTTTTATCACTATTTTGCTGATGATGAGCTACTCGCCTGTGTTAGTGGGGATTGCCGGATGTGCGTCGATCCTGGCTGCAGCGATGGTACGTAAATCCACCCGAGTCACGCTTCCGCTGATCCTCCAGGGGATGAAGGAAGGGGCGCTGATGGCTTTGCCGATTTCGGTAGCCTGTGCCTGTGCGGGGATTATTGTTGGTGTGATTGGCCAGACGGGGATTGGTCTGCAGTTTACCCAGTTCTTACTGGCGATGTCCGGTAACCAACTGTGGTCTGTGATGGGGCTTATCGCGCTGGCGGCGTTGATTCTGGGGATGGGACTTCCTGTGACGGCGGCCTATATCGTGCTGTCAGTGATGGCTGTCCCGGCGCTGATGGACTTGGGTGTGAGTTTGCTTGCCGCACATATGATTGTGTTCTGGTTGTCTCAGACATCCAATATCACGCCGCCTATTGCCCTTGCCGCTTTTGCTGGTGCGGGTATCGCTAATGCTTCCCCGATGAAATCAGCCGTGCAAGCCATGAAACTGGCGCAGGGATTCTTTTTGATTCCGGTGATGATGGCACACGGGCATCTTGTCTGGTTCAACGATTTTTCCACAGGAGCCTTTGTTCTTTCGGTGGTTTATACACTGGGGTTGATCGTTGCGTTTGCCGGGAGTATTGAGGGACGCCTGTTCAATCCGCTGTCATGGTTGTCGCGCGGCATTCTGTTTGTTTGTGCATTAGCCTTAGCATTTCTCGATTACGACCTGGTCAACATCGTGGCCTGCGTGGGCATTGCGGTTCTGACGCTACTCAATCAGATTCTGCCACGTCGTCAGGCTTTGAAAGTGAGTTAGGGGTAAGCGGTCACGTTGAATGGCGGTGTGTGCCTAAATGTGTAATGAGAGCGCCCCGGACAGGTAATGCTGCGGGGCATTTTTAATGGTGAGGGTTATGCCCTGATTGCCGCAGGACGAGAAGGGTGTTTGTGATACCACTCTTCCATGAATGCCATAAAGGTACGGGCGGCCTGCGATAAATAATGGCTACTTTTCCAGCCGATACCAAACTCGACTTTGATGGCGGGATTGAAGGGGACACAGACTAACGGGTCGTTGTCACTGATGATCAGATTCAGGCAAGTGCTGATTCCAACAGAGTTTCTGACCAGATCTTTGGCAAGTTCAATCAGGTTGGTTTCAAAGCGAAGGTCAGGCTTAACATGATATTTGCGACAGTAACGGCTGACGGCTTCACGCAGAAAATATCCTTCCCGGAACAATATCAGTGGCTGCTGGCAGAATTGCCCCAGCGTAATACTCGAGAGTTGGGCAAACGGGTGGTCTTCGTTCACACAGGCCATAATCTCTTCTGGACACAGTGCGACATACCTGAGTTGTTCTACGGGTTTGTCGGTCCGGACAAACGCAAGATCCAGTTCACCGTCCAGCAGCATCGTTTCGAGCGTGGCGGTACCATGCTCTTGCACATGAATGCGAATGTTGGGGTATTTCTGACTAAAGGCAGACAAAGCTGCCGGCAGGAAATAAGAGCCCAGCATTGCCGAAACGCCAAAATGGATTTCTCCGCGTTCCAACCCTTTCAGTTCTTCAATTTCCAACTCTGCCTGTTCAACATCTTCCAGAATTCGACGGGCATGAAACAGCAAACGACGACCATCGGAGGTTAACTGAACCTGCCGTTTGTTTCGGTTGATCAGTTTCAGGCCGGTCTCTTTCTCCAGTTTTTGCATGCTGACACTGAGTGCCGACTGAGCAATATCCAGTTGAGCCGCCGTTTTGGTGAAGTTACCGTTTTTTACCAGGGCAACAAAGTACTGCAGGCGCTTAATATCCATTTGTTTGAATGCTAACCACAAATGAGAATAGAGATACCAATCTAACTTTTTTAAAACGGGTTGCAACAGCAATTCAATATTATGAAGTCCGAAAGAGTGAAGACCGGAATATGATCACAGTTTCAGTGTGATGCTCGGCATAGCAACGATCACGAGATTCGAAAAAGCGCTCAAGCAAGCTTGACTGGCTTGCCCATCAAGAAAGAATACCTTGTCCATATAATGGATAGACTTTAAGCAGCATTTGCGATACAAATCCGTTATCGGATTGTTTGTTTTTTGTGGGTGAGGGAGCATGTTAGAAGCGTTTGGCGTTATCAATATTTGGACTTATTTAGCGGGATTGACCATGATTATTCTCGCCCCCGGCCCAAACTCTTTGTATGTGTTGAAATCGAGCTCAACGTATGGCGTAAAATCCGGTTATAAGGCGGCTTCGGCTGTGCTTGTTGGTGATGCAATACTGATTCTTCTTTCTTATCTTGGCATTGCCTCGCTGATTCAGGCATCACCCGTTCTTTTCACCGTTATTCGTTATTTGGGTGCCGCATACCTGCTGTATTTGGGAATCAAATTAATCCATCACTATTGGTTTAACCGAAATGTTGCGCAACAAGGGGAAGCGCTGCCGGTAAAACGGGAAAATGTGTTTGGTAAAGCACTGACATTGAGTTTGACCAATCCCAAGGCGATTCTTTTCTATGTGTCGTTTTTTATTCAGTTCATTGACTACACCTATGAACACACGTGGATTTCTTACCTTATCCTTGCGGCTATTTTACAAGTTTTCAGCATTGTTTATCTGAGCTTTTTGATTTTCCTCGGTTCATCACTGACTCAGGTGTTTCGTAATAATCAGTCGTTGTCGAAACTGGGTAATAGCCTGCTGGGACTGTTGTTTGTCGGATTTGCTGCACGTTTGGCGAGTTTAAGCTAGCGGTTCTGATTCGCTTAAACCGGCAGCCTGTTCTGCTCAACCTTATAAATTAAAAAATCTAACGGCCCTGGTGGCCGTTTTTTATTGCAAGGTATGGTGTGAAGGTCGTTAAAAAGGAGGTTGACCGTTATTTCTCATCGTTAATTTACTGTTGTTCTACGATGTGTCTGCACTCTTATTTTGTGATGAAAATTGATATTTTTAATAATTAATGGGTGGCGATACGGTGGCATTTGCTCTTTGTCACAGTTTTTTCGTTTTCTAAATATAGACTGCAAAAAAACAAGAGACATAAGTCGTATTTTTCTCCCCCGTAGGATTTCTTCATGAAAAAGAACATTATCGCCCTGGCCCTTGGTAGTGTCATCGCATTAAGCGCCGCCCCAGTTGTACTGGCAGAGAATTCTTCAGCCGTTCAAGCTACTGTTGAGCATGCCCAGTTTGTAACGAAACGGCAGGTTGTTGATCAGTTACTGGAAGACGCGGTAACGGCGTTTAAATCTCCGGCGCGGATTTCTCATGCGGGTTTTACCGCAAAAATGCCAAGTAACATGGAAATAGTCACAGACCGTTTGTTGGAGGCATATGCCTTAGAGCCGTACCGCACCGACCTGTTGATCTCAGCGGCAAATGCTCAGATCTATAACAAAAATGTCGACAGAGCGATTGAGTTGTTTGAACAAGCACTGACGGTTGCGCCGGATGATGTTGATTTACATGCGTACTTAGCGGTATGGCAGCGATACAAAGGCAACGATGCAGCAACGAAAGCGCACATGAAAACGTTGACCAAACTGAATGCTGGCAGAGCAGCGGACATTGAGCGTATTTTTTCAACGGTTGACCGCATTCTGGATACACCGCTTAAAGAGAAGGCTGAAAGTGGCGTACTTAAAGATAAAGGTGCCATTGTGACTTTAGGCTATGCGCTGAACCCTGACGGTTCAATGCATCAAATTCTGATTGAACGTCTGGAAACGACTTTAGCGATGGCAAAAGCTAACCCGGACGCGCTGATTGTGCTGACGGGCGGGGTACCGAAAAATCATAAAACCGAAGGTAAGTTGATGGCAGATTGGCTGATTGCTAAAGGCGTTAGCAAAGACCGTCTAATCGAGGAAAACTACGCCACCAGCACAGTGGATAATGCCCTGTTTAGCAGCTATGCACTGGCACGGCATGGTATTAAGCACGCAACTATCATCAGCTCAGCCAGCCATGTGCGTCGTGGCCAGGCGCTGTTTGAGATCGCAAGCTGGCAAACGGGCCCTCAGGGAATCACATTTGATACCGTTGCTTATCCGGACAAGCCGCTGAAAGAGTTGGCGAAAGCCAGTGACAGTGAATTGTTGGGCATCTACCGAGATGCGCTTCGTACCTACGGTATGTGGAGTTATCGTTCTTACCCGCTGGAGTCACGTTGATCGAAACGGGCTACAGCCGGTGAAAGATCTATTGAAGAACTTATAATAAAGAAAAGGCCACGTTGGTGGCCTTTTTCATGTCACTGAACCGTTCGAAATCGAGTCCTAAGCTGAATCAGGTCAGTGATCATATCGAACAGATATGGGCATTTTTCAGCCTGGCGATGCTTACTCGCGCGGCAGATTCGCGATAGCGTTACCCATTTCAATCAGCTTGTTCAGAATGGTTTCACCGTCCTGGCGCAGGCCGTTGTGCTCATACTCGTTGGTGATCCAAGCTTTGCTGTTTGGAATGCCGCGCAGGGTTTCCAGCGAGTAATCCATCTCTACATACATATCTTCAGCGTAGACCGCACAGGTGACAGGGACGGTATTCTCTGCCAGAGCCTCAATATCATATAGAGCCGGCCAGTCTTGCTTAGTGGCCAGAATAGCGGCGGCATCTTTAAGCGGTGTCAGGCAGGCAAACTGATCAAACATCCACGGAAAGACCATCTCACCGGTAAACAGGAAAGGTTTGCCTGACGCGTAATGGAACTGCGGATAGCTGTCCCGGACACGGTGTGCAGACCAGTTTGAGGCGCTCTGCTGACAATATATGGACTCATGCAAAATCGCGTAAATCGGATTGGTCTGATACGACTGCTCTGCCAGCATAGCATTGAGGAAGCTATAGCTGAGTGTCTCTTGCCCGCTTGCTGTGACAAACGCGTCTTCCAGCAGGTAGTACATGGGCAGATTGGCGTGGCTGCGGCCAAGGTTAATGCCAATCATCTGGAACTGCTCAACAGTAAATCGCTGGCCGTTAGGAAGTCGAACATCATTATTTAGCAGAAAATCGGCAATTTTTCGGCACTGCTCCTGTGCCTGTGGGAACTGGGTGAAGAAGGCATTGTTTTTATCCAGAACACGTTGGTAGGTTGCCTGATACACATCATCAGCATGGCGGCTCAGAGACGGCACGCCACCGGTCAGGTACGCGCGGCTCAGGCTGTGCGGATAAAATGACAGATAGGTCAGTGAACAGAATCCGCCAAAACTTTGTCCCAGAATCGCCCACTGTTTCACGCCCAGCGATTCACGGATTGCTTCTGCGTCGCGCACAATATTGTCAGCACGAAAATGCGACAAATACTCAGCCTGATCTGGTGCAGACAGATGGGCCAGGGTTTGGTGGCTGATGACCCTACTGTTGCCGGTACCTCGTTGATCTAACAGCAGCACCCGGTATTCCTGCAGGGCACGTTTCAGCCAGCCTGATCGGCTGTCAGGACGTGGAGACGGAAAACCCGGACCACCTTGCAAATACACCAGCCATGGTAAATCCGCATCCTGCCGCGCTAAATCAACCACCTCGCGTGCAAAGACTGAGATACGGCGGCCTTGTGGCTGATTGTAATCGAGTGGAAGCTCAAAAGTGTGCTGGCGATAGAGTAAATCACCATCAATGAAGGAAGTTTGCACGCGTTTCTCCTTTTACTTGTGAAAACAACAGGCTGATTGTGTGTTGAATGACGGCTATCCTACCGCAACCCGGTCTGAAAAGCAGTAGGATTTCCATGGCGGTAGGAAAGCAGCGATTCAAACATCCGGGCGTCATCAAAGTGGCGCATCCCGATGAAAGCCGTAGCATGGTGACCCCATTGGCGCATCATGCCGGGAGAGGGAATACCAAACGGCCATAAATAGCTTTTTTCCAGTCGTTCGCTGGCCAGCAGCCAGCCATTTTCATCAAACAAGCTTTTATGAGAGCCTGTTTGAATCAGAGAGTCCGGAACGGGCAAATTGCGTAGCTGATGATAGGCAAGGGGGGCTAGGTGGACTGGAGCGGGTGCCGAAAGGTGCTCGACGTCTGGGTTAGTCTGCCGGTACTGCCAGTCTACATGTTTGATCATGTGCTCACTATGTGACAGTGTCACTGATAAGTGCTGCGTAACTTTAGGTAATGTCTCGGAGAGCAGCACCGAACGCCTGATAGGAACTTCTGTACCGGGTTGAGTCTCAACAAAGGTGAGAGCGTCGTTAAGGTTAAAGACCATATGGTAACAGCCGCAATGGTGAATGCTGTCTAGCACTAAGGGTTCCCCCTGTTGATTAAGTGTCAGCCTGAGCAGTATTGCGTCAAATGGTCCGGCGTAAGGATCCACCGGGCGTCGGGGGGTACGACGAGGAAACCAGAGGCTGTAATGCAGTTGTAGGAGAATCTGCTGGTGGAAACGGGTGTAACTGTGTCCCAGGTAAACCGCAGGTCGGTTGGTGGCGACTTCGGGTTGCGGGGTAGTGAAATAGCCAACGGTGCCGGGGCGATCATCATCCGACAGGGTGTCGATACGAATGTCCGGCGCATAATAGTGGGTCAAGCGCTGAATTTGTTGCTGACTAAGTTGCGGCCAGTTCAGGGAGGACGTGGTCTGGGCCTCGGCAAACCATTGTTGGATGGTCGCATGATTCAAGCGGTTATCATTGTCATCAAGTAGTTGATAGATGATGACTTTTTCTTCCCCCGGAGGTCTGTTTGAGGCGGGGGAGTGGTCTGTCTCCCTAGCGTAAGCCGTATCGAAACCGGCTTTGATACGGGCCTGCTCTTTGAGGATGCTGGAATGGGCGAATCGGGCCGCCACCGGATAAACCCCAAGAATACGCAGCCAGGGCTCGTAATCTGAGGGGATGGGAGGTGCGGATGAGCGAATGTGATCCCAAAATTCGTCCTTTTTCGATGCGCGTAATGATAAGTTTATCGCCGCTTGGGTAAGCGAATCAGCGCAGCTATCTAGTTGGTTGAGATCAAAGGTGTGCTTAGCCTTTGCGGTAAAGAGATTCGTGAATGAATGATTCGCGACCAGATTACGGAACTCCGCATGTCGTTGTTCTTTCGAGAGCCGTGCGGTATAGGTCAGCCACTGTTCTTTGTCTTTTTGCGTTTTGACGTCCAGTAATACGGACTGGCTGAAGCGATCGAAAGCCAGAAATGGGATGGCGTCAGTCGTCACCACTTGGGCATCCTGCACCTTTTGGCGCCGTACTTCGCGTTTGAAATCGCTCAGCAAGTGATGACAGCTGACCAGCTTGGGTTCGCCAAGGTCGCTAAGCCGTTCAACCGGAGACTGGGTCGCACAGGCAAGCAGGCTAAACAGCAAAATGGCAGAAATCAGCGAGCGCATGGTTTGTCATCCGGTCTGTGTTGTTCTCTGGTTTGTCGTGGCAACGCGGTCAGGTGATAACAAGGTCTATTTGCAGATAAATCTTAGAACAAGATGAGTGACTGCAAGTTCGCAGCTTCGTGACATTACGGGTTTATTGTACGGGTTTATTGGACAGCAGCAAAACGGCTCAGCAGATAATGCTAAATCAGAGTATCTTCAATCCGATCATCATGCCGACAATCAAGATTAAAACTGAGCCGTCAGGTTATACCGCGAGTTACTTCATTTGCGCGATGACGTAGTTCAGGCCGCCGACAATGGCTGCAACCTGAGCATCATTACACTCTTGCGGTGTGACTTTCTCACTGTCCGGATACACCTCGGTTGTGGTGCCGTACGTGCAGTCAGACAGACCGTTACAGAGACTCAGTGCTTTCAGCGGGTAGTTAATCACCCCTTCCTGGACCACAGGGCTGCCAATAATGTTGCCGTCCTGATCTGGCGGTGCGATATGCGTAACCTGACGCACCGAGTCAATGATGGCTTGCTGGAAGTCAGGCTGCGGGTTTTCAGTATCACCTACAGTATAAAAACCGTCTGGCACGCTGTCTTCAATGTATGCTTTACCATCACGGGCAGCCAGTGCAGGGCGGAATTCTTCTTCATCGGTATCTGTGGTTTCGTGCAGATCGATGTGAACAAGAATCTCGGTCCCCAGCTCTTTCACCATCTTCATCAATGATGCAGATTCTTCTGCCGGGCTGTCTTCGTAGAACGAACGGTTGGGATCAATGGCTTTCGGGTTCCAGCGATTGATGGTCTCGTAGCCCCAAGGACTGACACAAGGCGCTACAACAATGTTGAAATGCTGGGTGTAGTTCTCGGCTTCTTGAGCCAGAAACTGCAGGGCACCGTGTACACCGCTGGTTTCATACCCGTGAACACCGCCAGTCACTAAAACCGTCGGTTTGCTTTCATCCCATTGACGGGTTTTAAGGGCAAACAGCGGATATTTTTCCGGGTTGTAACTGAGGGCGCCATATTGGAAAAGATCGAAACGCTTTTCCAGCGCATGAATTTTGCTTACGACTTCTTCCTGATATGAGCGTTTGATGGTGACCTGCTCAAACCATTGTTGTTTTTCCTTGTCGCCCCATGGCTGCCCTGGTGTGCCGATAGGGTATGAATGCGAACTTTTCATTATTGGCCTTATCTTGTGTGGGTTGATCCTTTGAGCACAGGATAATTGACTAAGATATCGGAAGCAAACTTTACCCATAGCCGTAACAGTCTGCGATCTTTCGTTTAACGCTGACCGGTATCCGATTGTCGCGATTGTGGAATCTTTTTTGACTCTGCCCGTTACACTCATTATTTTGTGAGGAAAACTCAGACATGATTCAGCTGAAACATCACTGATTTCATACTGATATCTTATCCCGAACAAGGAGTGTAGCTATTGAACGTTCATGAATGTGTGTCTTTTCTGCTGATTGATCAGCAGCAGGTTTTGCTGGAAACCCGCTCGATGGAGAAAGCTTGTGATCCGGGATTGATTTGTATTCCCGGCGGCCATATGGAAAGCGGGGAGAAGCAACTCGACACTCTGTTTCGAGAACTGGAAGAAGAGTTGGCGGTGAAGCCGGAATCGTACCGGTATTTGTGTTCGCTGTACCACCCGACATCAGAACTTCAACTGATTCACTACTACGTTGTTGATGCCTGGTCGGGCGACATGAAGGCACTGGAAGCGGATGAAGTGAACTGGTATGCCATAGACAACGCGCCTGTCAGTATTGATGCTGACAGAATCGCGCTGTCTGAGTATCAGCGACTTGCTGCAACCTTTAGCCAGAGGAAATAGCCTGTACTCAGCGGTGAGAAGACAGTTTGTGCGTCAGGTGGTTACGAACGCCTGGCCATTCTTGATCGATGATGGAAAAGATAACCGTATCGCGATAGGAACCGTCTTTCATTTTCTGGTGATTACGCAGTACACCGTCTTGCTTGGCACCTAAACGGGCAATCGCGGTTCGGGACTGCTGATTATGCCAGTGTGTGCAAAAGACAACGGAGATTGCCTCAAGCTGCTCAAAAGCGTGTTTCAGCAGTAACAATTTACATTCAGTATTGACAGAAGAACGTTGGAAACGCTTTGCATACCAGGTGTAGCCGATCTCGACCCGGTGATTGATTAAATCGGCATTGCAGAAACGGGTCGAACCAATGATCTGATTTGTCGACTTTTCAATCACGACGAAGGGCAGGGCCACGCCGTTTTGTTTGTCTGTAAGCGCTTTATCTATGTACTGGTTGACCGACACTTGATTCGGTACGCTGGTGTACCATAACGTCCACAACTCGCCATCAGAGGCGGCCGAGACAAGTGCATCGGCATGCTCAGGTTGCAGTGGTATCAGTTTGACTGTCTCGGACTCAAGTTCGATGTCCTGAAGCCATTTGTTGTCTCTCATCTGTGTATCATCCCTTTTTACTGTGAAGTCCTTTATTCAGGCAGCATGCACCGAATATTCGCTCATGCTGTCAGGTATTCAAAAACGGCGTGACGAAAATACTGCCCAGTATACTCGATTCCTTCCTGTTGTGTGAGTGTATGTGCATATGTGGCGCTAGAGACAACCGGACGTGTAACCTACGCCTGCACGCCTGCTGAATTATCCGTCGTCTCGCTGCAAGTTCTCAACCATTCGCGCAGATATTCGCTTGAAAGCGTCGATGTCTTGCGTACTCAGCCCTTCGCACATTTGTTTATCCAATTGTTTTTCGGCGAGGTGGATCTTGTTCATCAGCGCATGTCCATCATCGGTAAACGTCAGAATCTGGCTGCGTTTGTCGGCTGGATTCGGGTGCTTCTCAATCAGTGACATAGTGATCAGTTCTTTGACTAGCCGGGCAATTTGCCCTTTGTCTCGATGCATGATGCTGACTATGTGGTTGGCCGTACAGTCTGGTATCGTGGCAATGATCCTGAGGCACTGGGCATGCATGCCGTTCAAACCTAAGGCTTTTGCATTTATTGCCTGGCGGATATTCAGTCGATATCCACGGGAGAGGGCCATGACGACATCAGGCAGGGACTGATTGCTCATAGGGGCTCCTGAGTAATGTGAACACATAATATGGTTGACAATATCAACCAAAAGTCAATATAGTTGATTTTATCAACCAAGTGCCGACGGGACAACAGTCTTCCAGGGCGATTTGTCAGAAATGGATGCCTGATGGGGGCGTTCTCTGTGAATGATGACAAAGGTGACTGAATTCATACTGCCCGTTTCCGTGTTGTTTAAACCACTAAATTGCTTTCTCCACCCAAAAGCATACTGCGAATTTTATAGACAGGTCTTTACAGCAGCGACGTTCATCAGAGCGGATATATCAGAGCTTGTGACTAAGAGCTTGTTTATAAGATCTCACATACAAGAGCTCATATATAAGAGCTCATACATAAGAGCTCATATATAAGAGCTTAGCGGTTCCAGAGGGTAGGTTTGCTGAACATAGTGGGGGCAGCTTAAGCGCAACATGACACAGCATACTCAGAATGCTCGACAGGTTCCTCAGGAGAGAAAATGAAGCAAGCTACGTATACATCACAAGTTTCTGATTCAGGACAACCCGCCGCCACTCCGCGCCGCCCTCGTGCACGACTGGCCGAAGTGGTTAACGTGGAATCATTGTCTCCCCACTTGCAGCGCATCACGGTGGCGGGCGAGGCATTGCACACGCTCCCGGCCGGTGAAGAAGGCGGGTATGTGAAAGTGATTTTACCTGATCCCGGTTGTGATGAACTGGAGCTGGATCTTGGCCGTACACCGCGTCCGACCATGCGCTCTTACACGATTCAGGCGTTTGATCCTGAAACCACTGAGTTGGTGCTCGATTTTGTCGTTAACCGCCATCAGGGACCGGCAACGAACTGGGCCAAGACGGCAAAGCCGGGAGATAAAGTCGGCATTGCCGGACCGGGACCGAAAAAGCTGGATATCTGGGACGCGCCTCGCTACGTGTTACTGGGTGATCTTACCTCCCTGAATGCAGTGGCTGCTTACAGTCAGCGTATTTCGCCGTTAGCAAGCATTGATGCCGTGATCATCGTGCCGCATGAAGAAGACAAGGTGGCATTAGAAGTGTCGGCGAATACCCGGTTACATTGGGTATTGGAAAACCAGGAAAATGTACTTGTGGAGACGGTAAGAGGTTTCCGGGAATCTTTAACAACCGACACGGTTGTGTTCATGGGGCTCGAAGCGCGAGAAATACGACCGCTACGGAATCTGTTTCAGGACGAGATTGGTGTTCCCCGGCATCAGATGTTTGCGGTGGGTTACTGGAAACGCGGTGTGGATGCCGATCGGTTTGGTATGGAAAAACAGGCTAATCCGTTATAACCGAGCAGAGCAACATTCAATGACAAGATTTGACTGAAAGAACGGCAGAGGTGAGCTGCCAAAGAGGATGTGTACGGGATTGTATGGAATGGTATGTGGCTGGGTAAATCGTCGGCGTTATTGTTTGTAAATTGCTTAAGGTTGAACCAATTTTTGTAACCGTGGTTCGGTTTACATAATCCCTGAGAATAATCCGGTTCAAACTCCGAGAAATTCCTTTTATGCTTGTCGTATAACGATTTTTCAAACCATGAAGGTATATATCGTGAAACTCAATGATACCAGCTTGCTAAAACAAGCCTGCCTGGTGGCAGGCAACTGGGTGACGGCTCTGGATGAAGCCACTATGCCAGTGATTAACCCGTCAACCGGCAAGGTCATAGCCCACGTTCCGGTGCTGGGCAAGGATGAAACCCTGTCGGCCATTCATGCTGCTGAAAAAGCGATGGTAACCTGGAAAAAAACATTAGCCAAAGAGCGCACTGCCGTTTTGCGTAAATGGTTCGATCTGATCGTCGAAAATACCGATGATCTGGCCACGATTCTGACTGCAGAGCAAGGTAAACCGTTCAATGAAGCTAAGGGTGAAATCGCCTATGCCGCTAGCTTTATTGAGTGGTTTGCGGAAGAAGCTAAGCGTGCCTATGGTGAGATCGTTCCAAGTCACAAGCCTAATTCCCGAATTCTCGTCAGCAAAGAGCCTGTCGGGGTTGTCGGGGCGATCACTCCTTGGAACTTTCCGGCCGCAATGATCACCCGTAAATGCGGCCCGGCTTTTGCGGCAGGTTGTGCCGTGGTTCTGAAACCGGCGCCGGATACCCCTCTGACCGCGCTGGCACTGGCTGAGCTTGCCTCGCGCGCAGGTATTCCTGCCGGGTTGTTCAGCGTGTTGACCGGTGATGCGAAAGCCATCGGTGGCGCACTGACTGAGAGCAAAGTCGTGAAGAAGATATCGTTCACCGGGTCGACGGCTGTTGGTAAATTGCTGATGGAGCAATCTGCCGCGACGGTGAAAAAAATGGCTCTTGAGCTTGGTGGTAACGCACCGTTTATTGTGTGTGACGATGCGGATCTGGATGCGGCAGTTGAAGGGGTGATGATTGCCAAATTCCGCAACGCGGGGCAAACCTGTGTCTGTGCTAACCGGATCTATGTGCAGGATCGCGTTTATGACGCATTTACCCAGAAGCTGGTGGAAAAAGTCAAAGCCTTGAAAGTGGCGGATGGTTTTGATCCGGATGCGAAAATTGGCCCACTGATTAATCAGGCTGCTGTCGAAAAAGTGCAGAGCCATATTGATGATGCGTTGGCAAAAGGCGCCACATTGGCCTTTGGTGAGCCGCAGCCGGAAGGCACCAATTTCTTCCCGCCCCAGGTCATAACGGATGCGACAGATGATATGCGCATTGCCAGTGAAGAGACCTTCGGCCCGGTCGCTGCATTGTTCCGTTTCAGCGATGATGACGAGGTGATTCGCCGTGCCAACCATACCGACTCAGGGTTGGCCTCGTACGCTTATACTCAGTCACTGTCCCGCGCGTTTACATTCAGTGAACGGCTGGAATACGGCATGGTTGGCATCAACGAAGGGCTAATCTCGACCGAAGTAGCACCGTTTGGCGGCATAAAGGAATCCGGGCTGGGCCGTGAGGGCGCACGTCAGGGGCTTGAAGACTTTATGGATACCAAATACACCCTGATGGGTGGCCTGTAACTCATTGGTATTAAAGTCGCCATTTGCAGAGGGAAAGTGTTTATCCCTCTGCCAATATTCCTTACACTTAGGAATTGTTTGATATTACGGTCAGTGCTTGCTGGCCGTTTTTACAGGAAACTGAATAGGCACAGCCTGAGGAATCACGCATGACAAAAGCAAAAATCGGTATTGTAACGGTAAGTGACCGAGCCAGTGCGGGCGTTTACGAGGACATTTCGGGCAAGGCAATCATTGATACGCTGAGTGAGTATCTTGTCTCTGAATGGGAACCGGTTTACGAAGTGATTCCAGACGAGCAGGACGTTATTGAAGCCACGTTGATCAAGATGGCTGATGAACTAGACTGTAGTTTAATCGTGACTACTGGTGGTACTGGCCCTGCGAAACGTGACGTGACACCGGAAGCGACCGAAGCGGTGTGTGACCGAATGATGCCTGGTTTCGGTGAACTGATGCGAGCTGAGTCGCTGAAATTCGTACCGACGGCAATTTTGTCCCGCCAGACTGCGGGACTGCGTGGCGACAGCCTGATCGTCAACCTGCCGGGTAAACCAAAGTCGATTCGTGAGTGCCTGGATGCCGTATTCCCGGCTATTCCTTACTGTATTGACCTGATGGAAGGGCCATGCCTGGAATGTAACGAAGAGGTCATCAAGCCTTTCCGTCCGAAACAAAAGTAACAAGGTTTCCCGAAAGCCAGGCGTAATGCCTGGCTTTTTTGTCTGGATCCCCAAAAACACTTTGGGTATCCGTGAAATTCTGGCCGGGTGTACGCATTCTTTATCTTCGCCCTGGGGAGGAAACATGAAAATGATACCTATCGCATTAACGGTGATTCTGGCGACGGCTCCGGCTTATGCCAGTTGGGAAGAAATCAAAAAATCGGCGTCTGAGCTGGGAGAAAAAGTCAGCGAAGGCTCCAAAAAAGCCTGGGATAATGTGGCCGATTTCTCAAAAGAGACCTGGGATTCTGTGTCTGAGTGGGGAAAAGATGCCTACAACACCGCGGGTGAGTGGACAGATGAATCGGTGAAGAAGAGTAAAGAGTGGCTGGATGTTGCAGATGCCAAACTTGATGACATGTTGGAACCGGAAACGCCGGAAGAAGCACGCCTGGCGTTAGATACGATGTCTGATACTGCGCTGGTCAGGCTGTTTAACGAGCAACCGTCAGCAAAATTGTTGTTTGATCAGGCTTATGGTTACGCCGTGTTTGATTCTCGTAAGTTTTCACTCTTGCTTCATACCGACCAAGGGGCAGGGGTCGCGGTTAATCGCGAAACTGATGAACGTACGTACATGAAAATGTTTGGAGCCGGTCTCGCTGCCGGGCTGGGCGGCAAGTTTTATCAGCAAGTCATTTTGTTCGAAGATAAAGCGACGTTTGAAAATTTCGTGAAAGATGGCTGGGAAGCGACCTCTGAAGTGAGTGCCGTAGCGGGGGATGAGAGTAAAGGGATGACCGCGAAATACAACGGTGGTATGGCCATTTATCAAATCGGTGAAAAAGGGTTACTGCTGAACGCCAGTATTTCCGGATCGCGCTATTGGGTTGATGAAACCCTGATGTAATAAAACACGCGTCTGTTAGTCTTTTCTTTCCTGTCTGAATATCTGTACCCATCTTGGCGCGGTACAGATATTCCTCCTCAAAAAAATGAGGACAATGTCAAAATTCTTCCGAAAAATTTAATCCCTGCCTGCATTAGTCGTTACATCCATATAGAGTGTTCTTCATAATTTTATCAATTGCTGTTGTGGTAGCCGCGTCTGTCGGATTAATGGCTGAAGTCACCTTGCCTTCTTTATATTTTCTCGCTGCCATTAGTCTGTTCGACGCACGACTTCTCCAAGATGTAAAAAGGAGCCTGAAATGAATTTCAAACGGACATGGGGATATATTTCTTTGTTGCTGGGATTGGTGTCACTGATGTGTGGTGGCGTCGCGTTTGCCGGATTACTGGGCAGCAGCCATGTGATCGTGGAAGTCGGTGATGTGATGATGAAAGGCGGCGCCGATGCGCTGGCGCAGGTCTCACCGGAACAAACCGTTGCAGAAATGAAAAGCAAGTATCAGATGATTGTCTCTGCGGGTGGAATTCTGTTCTTTGTCGGTGCCTGGATGATGCGGGATCAGTGGGACTGAGTAAAACCCGTGTTTGTTCCTTAATGATGTTTATCCTGGGATGCGGCACATAAAAAAAACGCCTGTCAATTCCCAGACAGGCGCAGCAATAAATCGATTAAGGAACAACATATTTGAAGCACGCGAATCATACGTTTCGATCAAAAAATGCGCAACGATCACTTTTGTAAAACTTGCTGATATTTTGTTAAATCCTTTCTGGGTCAAAGAACTATGTTTCGATTTTTTTCTCAGCAGATAAGCTCGTTCCAACGCCGCGTTCTAGCCTGATTTCTCTTCAGCCCTCATCCCTACGATTGTGCGCAATGTGCTTTTGTCATGTTATTGGCCTTGAAAAGACAGCCGATCGGGCTATCTCTTTGGGCCTCTGTTGGTGACGGTGTGGGCTGTGTCATTTATCTGCCGAGCCGAGCCGAGCCGAGCCGAGCCGAGCCGAGCCGAGAAGCCGTGGTCAATAATCGTTAAGGGTTACGATGACGCAGGGACTGACGCCGACTTTTTCTGAGTGTCTTCCTGGGATTCCAAAGCGTTTTGCTTTTGGCTTTGCTCTTGGCTTTGGTCAGGGTCAGAGGCGGAACTGCGGTGTTGATTGTGTTTAGCATACGGATCAGTTGTACTGTCTGAATCAGGTTTTGAACCTGCCTGCTGTGTGTGAGACGTGGTATCGGGCTGCTGCACAGTTAAAATCTTATCGCACAAATAGCGACCAATCGGGATGGCTGACGTTGCAGCCGGAGAGGGAGCGTTACAGACATGCAAGCTACGAGGGCTCTCGGCGAACAGAAAATCATGCACCAGAGTACCGTCACTCAATACTGCCTGAGCACGGATACCCGCCGGATAGGGTTGTAAATCTTTCGTCGTCAGTTGCGGGCAGTATTTATTGACCAGGTTGAGGTAACCCGGTTTCCACCAGGAATTTTTGGTTTCTGTCAGACCGGTTTTCAGGTGTTTCGCCGTGACCTTCCAGAAACCTTTGAAACGCACCATGTCAGTAATATCCCGCGCGCTTACGTTCAACGTCCCATACCCTTCCCGTTTCCAGCCTTGAACGGCATTCGGCCCGACAGTGACGGAGCCATCAATCATGCGGGTTAAGTGGACGCCTAAAAACGGCAGTTCAGGATCCGGGATAGGGTAAATCAGGTGGTTCACAATCTTGTTGTGTTGTGGTGCCAGGCGGTAGTACTCACCGCGATAGGGGATAATCTGAAAATCAGTATCCAGCCCCAGCATCCGGGTGATTCGATCTGCCATTAATCCGGCACAGCTGATGAGAAAGCGGGTACGTAGCATAAATGGCTGCCCATCGCTTTTACAGCCAACCTGAATCGTTTCCGGAGATTCGTGCAGCGATATCACTTCACTCCGCCGGGCGATACGCCCGCCAAGGCTTACGAATGCTTCAGCCATTTTTTGAGTGACCAGACGGTAGTCGACAATACCGGTCGCCGCTACAAAAATTGCGCCTAATCCGGTAATGTTTGGTTCGCGGGACTTGAGCGTCGCCTCATCCAATTTTTCTACGTCAATGCCGTTTTCCAGGCAGCGTTCGTACAGAGCATCCATCCTTGCCAACTCGTCGGTATTGGTCGCAACCAGTAACTTGCCGCACACCTCTACCGGGATGTTATGCTGTCGGCAAAAAGCTTTGGTTGCTTGCTCGCCTTCTTTACAGAATGTGGCTTTCAGGCTGCCGGGCGCATAATAGACCCCGGCATGGATGACTCCGCTGTTATGTCCGGTCTGATGGCGGGCGAGAGTATCCTCTTTTTCGACCACCAGAATACGTTTATCCGGGCAGCGTTGCTGCAGTTGCCACGCGGTGGAGATACCGACGATCCCGCCGCCGATAATGATGTAATCGTAAATCTGTTCCATAGTTATCCTTCTTTGTCAGCAGTAGTTGTAAGACATAACATTATGAATTTGCTTTAGATACTGCCGAAACCTGTGAGGCATCATGCCGTCGGGTGATAAAAAATAGTGTGATAAAGACAGCAACTCAGGCGATTCTGATCACCAGCCCGATTCCGATCAGTAGTAACGCTGTGGTCGACATGTTGCGGTCTCCCTGAAACTCTCTAAAATCCTTAATATATTCTGCTGCTTAGACTTTACTGAAGGTCTTTTCCGTGAGTTTTTTTATTGTGATGAGTCAGGCGGTAAAGCGTGGAAAACGATGAGGAAACTGTGAGAAATCTAACAGCCGATAGTTGAATAAATAGACTGGGATCAGTCTGTGACTATGGTCGTATTGCAATACGGGGATATCAGGTTATGGGCTTAGCTCAGCATGTGGTGGGTGCTTGGTCATTGTCCGGAAAATGTATGTCCAGACATAAATTGTTACAGCATCATGGCAGGTCACACCAAGGCCGCACATACTCAAAATAGCCCGCTAAGGATTATCCGGTATGGGGGAATGCGGCCATGTTAAGAAATCTGAACGATAGTCATCTGTACAAGCTGTTCATTGTGATTTCACTGTATTTTGTGTTGTTTTATAGCGGTTACCTTCTGTTTCATAACAGTCAGTACGGAGAGATGTTGCTGTATATCTTTGTGGTTGCCACGGTTGCCGTTGCCTCGGTATTACTGATGGTACTGTACAAATTGCGCCGTAAACACTGAGAGGGAACCCGAAATGGAGCACAGGAGAAGCACTGAGAAGACGCTCAGAGATGATGTGCTTAAGAGTGAAGTGTGAACGGAACAAGTTATTATGACGCACGAAAAAGGGCCCGGAGGCCCTTCAGGTTATGCGAAGATAGAATTCAAACAATATTGAAATCAGAATCTTAGAATGCGTTGTTAAGAGTATAACCAGTGAGTTCCAGTACTGCCGATTGCTGACGGCTGGCGTTAGTTTCTACGGCTTTAACAATTCCGATGGCTGGGTGGACCCAGATGGCCATGCCTTCGAGATTGTCATTGGCAAACTGACCAAATTCGATCTCATCGCCATCAAAAAGTCGACATTTGCCTTCAATCCGGTCGATAACATGCATTTTCATCGTCTCGATGCCTTTACCATTCACCATCACGACCTCTGTGCTGTTGTTCTCAACTTGCAGAGTGCGGGTCACATCGAGCGTTGAACAAGTATTAATAGCGGCGGTTTCACTGTTATCAATCTCTTTATCTTCCATAAAATCAATAACTTCTGCTCGGGTCATTGCGCTGAGATCCATGTGGAACACTTCGCGACCACTTTCAGCCAGTTGTTTTGCGGCTTCGCTGGTGGCAGGAAACTCCGGCAGGGCCCAAGGCTGGCGGAATAAAGAGGTATTGTCCAGGAATGTCAGGAAGCGACCATTTTCAATTCGGGCCCCAAAATGAGTGTCACGTTCCTTTTCTTGTGTCAGTTCGGCGTTGTTGTAATCGATGCTGGTCACTTCAAACAAATCGGTCCCGAGCCCCTGGTTTTCCAGCTCGTTTAACACGCCAATGCCTGCTACCTCATCAGCCGCTAGCTTGCGATATACCTCTTTGAAAAATATGGTATTATCTGGCTTTGTAGTGTCAGTGGACTGCGGTGGAAACGCCGAACTGTACTCGCTCACCCGGTACTGTAAAGAAGCCAGTGTCGCCGCGTCGAAGGCGGCGCCCTTAAAGGCGACATCGATGGTGGCTTCCGGTTTGACTGGAGGCGGGGGTGTGATTTTTCCCGGCTCAGACGGCTGACCGGAGCCCCCGCCGCCGCAGGCTGTAAGTGAAATAGCAAGAGAAAGTGCGATAACGGTTTTGTTCATGACATTGCTCTGAAAAATATGCGTATAAGAATAGGATGAGCGATTGCAACAGAGATTTAAAAAACACCTAGCAATTGAGGTGGATTGTAATGGCTCGGCATTGTCGTTTTTGTATTGATGTGTATGGCGATGTCAGTGATGAGAGGAAACAGCGATGAACCGTATTCACCCTAAAGCCTTGTACGGCAGCAAATGGACCAAGGTGGAAGTCAGTGACAAAGAGCGCCACTTCATGGTGATTGACGTGGAATTTGATGAGCACCAAAAGGTGACGCGCTGTGTAATTCAGGCTGTGATGAACCACCGTATGTGTGAAATCAACTGGCGGGAACTGAAAGACAGCAGCCAGTGGTTAATTGGATGGAAATAGCCCGTTTTTACTGAAGGCGGGTCAGGATGGAAGTGTAGACTATGAGCCCCTTTACTTTGCTCAAACAGGGAAGAACAATTCCCCTCGGTACTGAATATACAGCCCGTCTTATCCGTAGTGATGACGTGAATGACCTGATTGCGATGTTGGATAACCCGAACGTTGCGGAGTATCTGTTTTTCGCACCGGCACCAGAAGAAGTCTACCGGGCTTATTTTGAATCGATGATTACGGATACCGAGGAATCCATTGCAACGGCAACCTGGCCGGAAAGCCCGACAGTGATTGTGCGCGATCAGCAAGGGCGGTTCATGGGTATGGGCGGTCTGGCACAAGTCCTGATGCTGGAGGGCAATTATGACGTTGGTTATCAACTGCCGGAATACGCCTGGGGGAAAGGGATTGCGACCGCGCTGTGTCATTTTCTAACTACGCTGGGCTTTGAAGCACTCGGTGCACACAAGCTGGCAGCTGATTGTTACAGCCGAAATGTCGGCTCCTATAAAACTCTGGAAAAATGCGGGTATCTTAAGGAAGGCTGTTCTCCGGCGTATTACAAGCTGGAAAACGGGTTTGATGACCGCCTGTACTACGGTTTATCACAGGCGGACTATCACAATCTGAAACAGACGGTTTCAGATAAATTTCAGCATTCGCAGCACGAGTACCTCAAGCGCAATAGTGCCCATAAGACCTAATGTGAACCACAGGAAGGCATAAGGATTTTCAGTGCCAGGCATACCGGCAATGTTGACCCCCAGTAATCCGGTCAGGAAACCCGCAGGTAGGAAAATCCCGGCGACGACTGAAAACAGGTAGGTGTTTTTGTTCATGCGCTCTGATTGGTGCTGTGACAGGGCGATAAAGAATCCGTTGATTTGCTCAATGTAAAACTCCACCGATTCCAGGGTACGCTGAGCCACGTCGTTGCAGTTTTTCATGATCAACCGCTGTTCATGCAAGCAGGGTAGCTTGGCATTGAGCAGATCCTGCAGCGCGTACTGCTGAGGTTTCAGGTAGCGTCGGATCCGTTGCAAACGGTGTAAATTGTGGTTCAGGTTTTCGGCTTCCTTTTTCGCATTGCCGATGTTCAGAACATCCAGTTCATCAATTGTGTCTTCAATCGGATCCAGAAAGTTGGCAATCAGCTGGTGCACTTCCAGCAGCAAGGTGCTCAGAATGGCCGGTAAGGTCTTCGGTCCGCTGCCGGCTTTCAGCAGATCCAATACCATAGAAACTGCACGGGATGAGACTTTTCGGGTGCTGATCAGCATGCCTTTGTACCATAAAAAGCGCAGGCTCAGCATATCGTCGGGTTTGGCATCCTGATTTAAATTGATACCACGTACGATGATTAAGAAGACGTCCTCGTCGATTTTCTCAAAACGAGGGCGGGTGTCATTGGCCAGCAAAGTATGCACAAGAGGCACGGGAATTTGTAAGCTGGTCAGCCAGGCGGGCAAATCGGGGTGGTCACGCTGACAGTGAAACCAGATACCGGGCTTGAGCTGTGGGGAATCATCCTGATTCGGGGAGGGTGTCGATTGGGTAAAGTCCCAGCTCGCAATGATAAAGTCTTTCATAGTTCTTCCCTTGCAGTGTGGCGGCGCAATGACTGACGGTCAACATGGCTTGGTATATTTGATGGATTATTGTTTGTGGCTTCAGGTTGTTATCAAACCGGACTTTTTGTAATTAACCATATATTTGCGTAATTAACCATATAACAGCAGGTTAGCAAAATCATTTCTTAATGGTTTAACACGGAAGACGAAGATAAACATCGGGGAATTGCATGGGGAGTAAGAGATAAAACAGAGAAGTAAAACCGATACAGCTCATGGGTATGAGCTGAATAATGTTAATTCAGATTCGGCGTGCCCCAGCCTGATTGTGCAACCGGCTGGAATCAACCCGGTTCACCAGGCTGCTACTGAATCCAGAATCCGGCCAGTGTTTCTCCTTCCAATACCATGCGGTACTGATTGCTCGCACCACCTTGAAAATAAGAAACTTTCCAGGAATATACGTCGTAACCTTTTTGTTCAGTCACACCTTGGTATTCCACCTGATAACCGCCGGTCAGTTTTTTTCCGTAGATTTTAGTCAGCATGTTGAAGCGGGACTCTGCCAACGCTTTTTTAAATTCAGGCGTGGTCTGGTCAGTAAATTGCTGGTAGTCACTGGTCATAAGAGCTTGAATCTGACGTTCAAAAAGTTGCTGTGTTTGGGTAATTTCATTGGCCTGCACTGCGCTTGAAGCCATTATGGCAACCGACGTTATGATGGTACCTGATGCCAGTATCCCATTGGCCAGCAAGGCAGCAGTTGCAAGTTTCGACCGCTTTATTAACCGTATTGGTTTTAGCATATTGCTCTCCTGAACCGATTCCCAATCAGATAATAAAATTGAAATAAGTTTCATATCATTGCGGATAATCTACCATTGCCTTTCAAGGAATGAAAGGGCAAGACGCGGCATGAGGGCCTGACAAATTAAATGGCAGTCTAGTTAAAGCATAAAATTGTTATCTTAAGCCAGTAATCTCCTGAATTTTTTGACTTATTACGGCTAATCATCACTATTAGCAGCGATATTAATCAAACAGTAAATAACAATAAATACAGGAGCAAATATGCAACTGAGGTTGGCAATAAAGCAGTTGTTACTTCTCGGGGCGCTGACTCCTCTGGCCGCATGTGGTGGCGGGGGTGGAGACGAGCCGGTGACAACGGATAAAGAAACGGGTGGAATTGTTCAGAACGGTAACGAGTCAGAAAATCAGGGCGATAATCAGCCGGAAACGCCATCAGAACCTGAGACTACACCTGATCCGGATACCACTCCAGAGCCCTCTTATCTGATCTCGGTAAAGGTGTCTGATAAGGTCACTATCACGCCGGAATCAGTAAAGGCGAAAGCGGGAGAACGCTACACGTTTGATGTTGCTGTTGATGAAGGCTACAAACTGAATGGTATTGCAGGCTGCAACGGTCAGTGGCAACCGGATAGCCAGCAGTATGTGACCGGTGCAATTGCCGGTGATTGTGAAATCACCCCTTCACTGACATCGCTGGTTGAACAGGCGATTTCCCAGGAAGATCATACGCTGGCATCGGCAGATGCATTGATTGAATACAGCCTTGACCAGCTAAAGCTTGCGACGGCTCGTCAGGCGTCACTGATTCCACAGTTTTACCAAGGTGTCGGCGACACCATCTCCTGGCATCCGACCCATGACAGTATTACTTTCACTTCTTTCCTGCCGGAGTCTAACGTCGAAGTATTGCGATCAACGCAGAATGAAGCCGGTAAGCCCTCAGCGAAAGGGCTGATTTATGCGGGTGAGCAAAATGGTCATCGCTATATGGCAATGGCTGGCAACATGTTTTCGGTCGACCGGAATGCGCAAACCGATACGTTACTGAATAATTTGGTCGTTTGGCTGACTCATCGCAATGAAATGACTACCGAACCGTTGAAAGTGATAACCAGCCACGTTTCGAGCCGTGCTGACAGCTGGTACTTTCCGCACAATGAGAACATCCGTAAATGGCTGAATGAGTTTTACCCGAATAACCACACGATAAATACGTCTAACAGCTGCGAATATGAAGCGCTGTCAGCCTGCATTGATACCCAGCAACCGGATATGATCATTTTCAGCGATATTGATCGGGACGGCAGGGGTTACGCAGGCGTGGCTGCGGCGATAGAAAAGGCCAAGCAGCGGCAGATCCCGATTATCGTGGTGAACCATGAACGCTTTGCTAGCCCGATGGCTTCGCCGCTATACAGCTACATGGGCCTTGCCGGGGAAGGGAATTACTGGAGCGAGCACCATGCTGCCAACGCGTCAGTTGAAGAGCAAAAATCACTGCCGGCAACTCTTCGCGCAGTCTCTGAACTGTTACCGCGACTGGAGCAGGGCGCGTTTGATATCTCGGTACTGGATAGCTGTAACAAAAACTTCCTGTATTGTGATGACGTGGCCTTCAATCAGGCATTTAAAACTGCAGCAGACTGGTACCGTCAGTCTGTCTCTGCCATGGACAGCTATGGCTTGGATGCATTTACCAAAGACGAGTTTCGGTTGATCAGTGCCGGGCTGTTGTTGGCCGATAAGTACCGTGCATCGATTGATTACCCGATTGACCAGTCAGAGCAGGGAGCCTGGCAACAGGCAATGTTCGCTGACTGGGTGGTCAGCTACAAACGGGCTCATAACCTGGCGCAACCGGATCTGGGAGAGTTTGTCACCGATAAAAGTCAGGTTGTAAAAGGTGCAAATGCTCATTACCGCTACCCTGCAGTCGTGAATACCCAACAAACTTTTTCGGTACCTTATACGAAACAGTGGACAACCACAGGCTGGTACGCGCTGCCGGGGCAGACAATTACTCTGACCCGTCAGGACAATTCTTCTGCTACTGCCAGCATTAAGCTGAATTATCACCGCAGCAATACAAACCGTGCTTACCAGCAGAAAGTGTACCGTGGTCCGCTAGAACTGGCACAGCAGCGTTTGTCCATTGCTTCTGGTGAAACTGTCACCTTTTCTACACCTTACGGTGGTCCGGTCTACCTGTATCTGGAAGGCTCGGCTTCTCCGGTCAGTGTCACAATTGCAGCGCAAGGTGTCGCAAAGCATCCGACGATCATGGATTTCAGTGATCCGCACGAAATTGCCCGCTTCAATGACACGCTGAACACGACTGAACTGCCGCACGTTGATCTGCGTACCGATGGTGCAGAGCAGCATTTACGTCGAGATCGTTTTCTTGATGCCTTGGGCGGCCAGATGCCAACCGTTGATGACTTACTCAAAGCGATTGAAGAAGATCACCTCAATGCCGTTTATACACTGGCAGGGTACAAGGTACAGGGGAAAACATTGGAGCAGTCGTTACCTGTTGACGTACGTATGAACTGTGAAGCCCTGTTTGGCCGCGATGATTGCTATGACACCAAAATGCATACTCGCACCATTATTCAGCATGCCAACTACGATCAGAACGCGCACTGTGGCAGTGGGTGTAGCGGCAACCCGTGGGATGCTGCTTGGGAGATTGATCCGACCGGCTGGGGTGACAACCATGAACTCGGCCATAATCTGCAAACCAAGCGTCTCAATGTGCACTATGTGACTGAGGGAAATCGTGATACCTGGTCGGAGTATGGTTCCCGTGCCGGTGAAAACTCCAACAACATTTTTCCTTATTTCGTGAAGTGGAAAACGCATTACGAGCGTGATGGGCAAAGTACGACAATCACTGATGGCCACATGAATCATAAAGACCTGTTTTATGTGTTCATGTCTGATGCTGCTGGTGTCACGAATACCCAGGGTGAGCGAGTGGTTGTGGATAGCCGTTGTCAAGTCATGGACAGTGGAGCGGATCGGTTCACTGTACCTTGGCAAAGCAATGATTATGCCGTTCACAATGGCTACCGGATGGCTTTCTACATTCAGATGGCACTGCGGCTTGATAAGCAATTGCTGACAGGCGGTGCCCGTCTGGATAACGGCTTCCATGTCTTTACTTTGCTCTACCAGCACAGCCGTATTTTTGGTCAGTTTGCCGGTAACGAAAATGACTGGCTGGCCAACCGTGAACGCCTCGGATTCAGTCTGTTCCCGTATTCGGGGCATCTGACCTACGGTAATAAGACGGTGCAGGAGATACCGGGTAATGACTTCATGCTGGTGGCCCTGAGTCAACTGACCGATCAGGATTGGCGGCCATATTTTGACATGTTCGGCTTGCGCTACAGCAGTCTGGCGGCCTCACAGGTTGCGTTGAATGCGAAATCTGGAGCGGTCACACCGGGAATGTACGTGCTGGAAACCGATCTGCCATCGGCAGGGATGAGCGCAGACCTGGAGTTTTTGCCGCTGAACATTACCGACGGAACAACACGCTGGCCGCGTGACCTGTCATCTCCGACGCAATGTCAATTATGATAATGTACCTCAGCTGTCTGTAAATTTTGAAAAAAGCCGGAAGTGTTCTTCCGGCTTTTTTGTGTAATGTTGTACCGAATGATAGGCAGAGTGAGTCGGGTAGCAGAAGCACCAGATTTTAATCCGCGGGAAGGAAGTAGCGGCAAGTCAAAAACTGGGAACGTATGAGTAAATAGACAGTCGTACTCATATTGGCGAGCAACAGAATACTGGCAACACATGTTAGCCATTGTTGTAAAACTGGATTTGCAAAACAGGGTTTGTGGGCACGAGTTGATTAGTAAATGCTGCTAAAATGTCTGAATAGGAAGACAAGGCTAACTGTCTATTCACCCGTTTTTTCTCGGAGCTAGCCAACTCCGTTGAACCAGATGGAGAAAGGATAATGGAAGGAAAAACACACCTGAGCGGCCACTGTTTGTGTGGAAAAGTCGGGGTTGCAACGCGCAGTGGTACACTGCATGTTGGTGCTTGCCATTGTGGTATGTGCCGTAAGTGGGGCGGTGGTCCGTTACTGGCGGTTGATGGCGGGCAGAATGTTTCTTTCACCGGAGAAGAGTATATCACCCGTTATTCCTCGTCAGAGTGGGCAGAACGTGCTTTTTGTAAGGAGTGTGGTACCCACCTTTTTTACAAATTGAAGGCAAATGGTCAGCATATTTTGTCTGCCGGGTTATTAGACCAAGAGCCGGAACTTGTCATGGATCATCAGATCTTCATCGACAAAAAACCGCAATATTACACATTTAGCAATGAAACTGAGGTCATGACGGAAGCCGAAGTTTTCGCCAAGTTCGCCCCGAATTAAGGGAAATTTTGCAGAATCCTGACGTAGTTTTACATTGGGCAAACATTGTTTTTCACTAGGGCCGCTATCCTATCGTTATAACGTTAGGAGTAGTCGTATGAAACCTTGGTTTACTATCAACCGGAGCCAGCATGACCCGAGCAAATCCAGCTCTGCAGGTCGCTCAGTGCTGAAAGGCGGTATGCTGGCCACAATGATTCTGACATTCGGTTTGGCGGTTCCTGGTGAGGCGATGGCGAAAGGAAATCATCACCACAAGCACCATAAAAAACACCACCATAATTACCATCATAGTCACCATGATCACTACCGTCATCGTGATGTTATTGTGGTAAAAGAGCGTCCACGACATTATCACTATCACCGTAGTCGTTTACCGGAAATTGCGACATTTGCAATTATAGCCGGAGCCACTTACGCAATTATTGATAATCATTATTACAAAAAACGTGGCGATAATTACGAGTACGTAAACCGCCCAAGATAATTTTTTAGCTCGTTCTTTTAAGGTATCTCTTAAAGACAGCTTATTTAAATCGCTCTTTAGAAACAGTCTTTTCAGACAGCCTCTACAGACAACGTCAGCATGAACAACGCCCGGTATCAGCCGGGCGTTTTCATTTGTGATTTGTTATCTGTACAACTCGCTATCTATATAAATCGCGACCGCGTCATGGCGCCAATGCTCATATTCACAGTCAATGATTGTGCCATGCTGGTTGTAGTTGATACGGCGTATCTTCAGTACCATTTGCCCTTCGGCCAGGTTCAGCTTTTTGGCAACAATACCTTTGGCGGCCGTGGGGAAGACGTCAAATCGCGAACGGCAGGTCGTATAGCCATATCGCTCCCGATAGAGTTCAGTCAGTGAGCGGGTCAGGTCTTCATTCAGAACATCGGGAAAGTGGCTGGCAATCAGGCAGTTTTCAACATACAGCACCGGCCTATTGTCGAGGAAACGGAGCCGGTGGACATGGTGAATTTTTGTCAGCCCGTGCAGTTCCATCGCGGTCATCAGCTCTTGGTTAGCAGGGGATGAACTGACAGAAAGCAACTCGGTTCGGGCATCCCGGTTTTGTTCCGTTACCATCTTATGAAAGTGAGAACGGCTAAGCGGGTTATAGCGAAGACGTTCTGACGATGCCACAAACCAGCCGCGTCGTTCCTCCCGGTAAATGCGACCCTCGGCTTCAAGCGCCATCAGTGCATCTTTGACGGTGATACGGCTGGTTTCGAATATATCGCTGAGCTCTCGTTCCGAAGGCAGCTTAGCACTTGCCGCGAAGAAACCACTGTCGATTTGCTGCGTTAAGGTATCCCGAATCGTGGCCAGTTGTGACGTGCCGTTTTTTTTCATCATGTCTCCGTGCGTGGCTCAGGGTAAGGTTTTGTCTTTAGTCAGGAAGGTCATCGCATAAAGGAAGCCGTGGTGCGGCTGTAAAGACCGTGGAATCGAATGTGTCTGCAGAAAAGCGTGTGTGGACTAGTCCAGAGCGTTTTATTCATTCGTAAATTGGGACTTATTTATACCTGCTTAATGTAACGAAGGGATGTCAGTTGTATGACAACGTTTATATTGAACCCTGCGTTATTTTCGGGGTGATGCCGCTCACTCATAACTTACCCGCTTTTAAAATCCGTTATTATAATCAACTCTGACGTCATGCTTCTTTTAAGGCATTTTCTTTAGATGTTTTCTGCGTCAGCGCCTTATCCATCAAGACAAGATCCCAATTTTTACCTCGAAATGATCGGGTTCCTATTTCAATGGATACGGTTTTGAATCCCAAGGATTCATAACAATGTTTGGCGGCTATATTATGTTCAAAGACAGCCAGACTCAGGTGCGTTGCTTTGAATTCTGTTCTGGCCTTTGCTATGAGCTGGTTAAGCATTTTTGCCGACAATCCTTGCCCACGGTATTGATGAGCGATGAATACCCGGCAGATACGAAAATGGTGATCAGTCTTTTTGATTAATTCCACAAAGCCAACGTTTTGCCCTTTGAACGTACACAGAAAAGGAAAAACATCTTGTTTGCTACAATGCTGGCGGATCTTTTGATGGGTCAGCGGGAATGTATAGTTTGGACCGCCCCATAAATAATTTAATTCTTCTGAATTGATCCATTGAATGAGTTGGTCAAAATTCTGTTCAGTAAACTCATCTAAGCGCATCGATTCCCTCTTCACGAAAGTTAATTCACAGAAACAAAATGGCGAAATCGCCAGGCGGATTTATCATAGCGAATGACAGGAATAAAGTAAGACTTTGTCTCTGATCTTGGCGTTAAATTTGTGTCTCGATGATTGTTGTGTATGAAACCTTATTTAAAGAATGGTCATACAGACAGTCAGGTTCCGATCAGTTATCGGGCATCTGTAAGTTGAAAAAACAATCATAAAAGAGAGGGGAACTGCATAATTATTGGTTGTTTTTTCAGCGGTTAGATGGTCGGGGATGCATTTTTGCCTGCTAAACGTCGTTTAAGTCACTAAAAAATAATAATTAGCTGTCTACACTGATCGAAAAGAATGTAATGGAGGGAGCCATATGACAATTAAAACACTGAGCAGTGACAAACTGTATCGGGTATCAGAATTACATGGCTTACCTGAAGATTGTAAGTCGACCAAGAATTTAACGCCGTTGGACGAGATAGTCGGGCAGGAACGTGCGCAGCAAGCGGTTGAGTTTGCCATGTCCATTAAGGAGAAGGGCTACAACATTTACGCGATTGGGCGCAATGGTCTGGGCAAGCGTACGATGGTGCTGCGTTACCTCAATCGCCACGATCCTAATGGCAGCGGTCATCCGCAGCATGATTGGTGTTATGTCGCCAACTTTGAAGAATCACGCAATCCTAAAGTCCTGAAGATGCCGGCTGGCCGTGGTACGCAGTTCAAAAAAGATGTCGAAAAAATGATGACCAAGCTGGTAAAAGCTTTGCCGCTCGCATTCGACAATGAGGTGTACTATAGCCGTTCTGAAAAGCTGAAAAACCAGCTTGATCAGAAACAACAAGGTGCATTGCTGGCCCTGACTCAGGAAGCCAAGGAACACAGTATCAGCCTGACCGTGACTATGGCCGGTGAATACCAGCTGGTTGCGCTGAACGGTGAAGAGCCGCATACCGAAGAATCATTTGCCCAGCTGTCAGATAAAGAGCAAAAGGTGTTTGAAGACACGATCAACGCGCTGGAGAAAAAGCTGCGCAGTATTGTTCGAGAGCTGACGGAACTGGAAGAAGATTTCTCTGAGAAAATGCAAAAGCTAAATGAAGAAATCGCACTGGAAGTGGTGTCGCATTTTATTCATGATTTGCTGATTGAATACAAATCCTTACCGGAGGTGAAAAACTACCTTAAGGCGATGCGTAAGGATATTCTGGAAAACCTCGATATCTTCCTGGAAGAAAGTGAGGAAGATGTGGCACTGGCGTATGCAACGCTGGATAAGAAAATGCCGCGGCGCTATCAGGTGAATGTGCTGGTGGCGAATGATACAGAAACCAAATTCCCGATTGTGGTGGAAGAGAGTCCGAACTATCACTCGATTTTTGGTTATGTGGAAAATGCGACATACAAAGGCACCATTTTTACGGACTTTTCATTGATTCGCTCTGGCAGTCTGCACCGCGCAAATGGTGGGGTATTGTTGATGGACGCGGTAAAAGTACTGGAGCGTCCGTATGTGTGGGATGGCCTGAAACGGGCGCTGCGTTCGCGTAAATTGAGTGTCAGTTCGTTGGAAAAAGAGGTGACATTGTCCGGTACAATCTCGCTGGATCCTGAGCCTATTCCACTGTCGGTAAAAATTATTCTGTTCGGCGATTATCAGACTTACCAGTTGCTGCAACATTATGATCCGGAATTCAGTGAACTGTTTCGGGTCACGGCGGATTTTGAAGATGAGATGTGTCGTACTGATGAGTCCGAAGCGCAATATGCGAAGTTCATTTCCAGCATTGTGAATGACAACAACATGCTGCATTGTGATCGTAAAGCGATTGCCCGAATCATCGAGTACAGCTCTCGTCAGGCGGATGATCAGAATAAACTCTCACTGCATTCTGCAGATATTGCTAATCTGCTGCGCGAATCTAACTATGCGGCGAAGTCGTCGAATGCCACCATGATTCGTGCGAACCATGTTGAACAGGCGTTGCACAGTCAGGAAAAGCGGGTAAGTCGTCTTAAAGATCATGTAATGCAGACGTTTACCAACGGTACCACCTTGATTGACACGGAAGGGGCAGTTGTCGGGCAAATTAATGGTTTGTCTGTTATTTCTACCTCTGACTATCAGTTTGGTGCACCGAATCGGATCACGGCAACAACCTCCTACGGTGAAGGCGGGGTGTTTGATATTGAACGCAGTGTCGATCTTGGCGGGCGGATCCACTCCAAAGGCGTCATGATTCTCTCTGCTTACCTGGCCTCTATTTTTGGCCGCAGCAGCCGGGTGCCGTTGACGACTCACCTTACGTTTGAGCAGTCTTATGGTGGGGTAGACGGTGACAGTGCCTCAATGGCAGAATTGTGTGCAATTGTGTCAGCATACTCGCAAATCCCGCTTCGTCAGGATGTGGCGATTACCGGCTCGATGAACCAGTTTGGTCAGGCTCAGCCAATTGGCGGCGTGAATGAGAAGATTGAGGGCTTCTTTGATGTTTGTACCATTAAAGGGCGACATGCCGCACAAGGCGTCATTATTCCACAGTCGAACGCGCACAATTTAATGCTGCGTAAGGATGTGGTTGAGGCTGTAGAGAAAGGCGAGTTCCATATTTGGGCAATCAGCCATGTGACTGACGCTATCGAAATCATGACCGGGAAACAGGCGGGGCAGGCATCGTTGGATGGCACCTATCCGGTCGAGTCGGTGTTGGGGCAGGCACAGATGAAACTGAATGCTCTGAGACGTTGATCCTTTGGTACGTCACTGACTTTCTCTGAGTGAGATGAAACGAAAAGGTTCTGGAGCTGCTCCGGAACCTTTTTTAATGTTTCTTTCCGCCAAATAGCTAAGGCTATTTATGAATAGCGTTAATTGAATAGTGTTAAATGATGAGCTTTTATGCTCAGATTTCTAAGACGGAAACAGGTCAAAACTCGGTAAATCATCAAGATGTGCCGCCCAGCCAGGTTTTCTGCTGGTAAAAATAGCCGCTGTGGGCCGAAGCTCAACATTTGTGTCAAGGCACCCCGCCGGAACCACAATGCCCAATGTTTCAGATTGATAGGGTAACGCTGAGCCACATCTACGGCAAAAGCACTTTATATGTTGCGTATCTGGCAGTTGAAAGGTCGTTGTTGAGTCAGCACCTTGCAACCAGTTCAACGTGGCAGTATTGGAAAATAAGTTGGATGCATGCCCTGAGCCTGTGTCTTTCCGGCAATGTTGACAGTAGCAAAGATAAAATGACTGAAAGCTACCCGTTATTTCAAATTGCACATCGCCGCACAAACAGGAACCTTTATATGCTATACGAACCAAATTGCCTCCTGTCTAAACACCCATGATAAATAAGTATTAGAAAGCTATTGCAGAAAGCGACGTCTAGGCATGCTTTTTTAGATGTTACTCACAAATTTTCAAATGAAAAATAAAGTGTGATCAGAGTTTGGTTAATTTCGATGATTATATTGCTTTGTTTGAAAATAAAAAAAGGCAGCCATTTGGCTACCTTTAATAAATAAAGCAGGTAATGAAATTATGCTTTCTGTAGATCTTTTGCAGGATAAGTCAGCGTCATGCCTTCAACATTAACATGCACGTAGTAGCCGCCACTGCTCAGGCCAGCAACAACCATTTTACCAAGATCAACGCCTTTAGTTGCAACAACAACTTCATCAATAGAAAACATTTTATCACCTTGATTAAGAAAATAGATTATATGAAGTATCTATTCGCGCATTTAATCAGAAGTTATATTTCTTATCTAATCAATGTATTTATCACGGTGATGAAATTAATTTATCTGATTTTTGTTTTTGTCTTTTATGAATAAAATAATCGGTAATAAAAGGATGAGCTCTAATTAATTTAAAGCTTTATTAATACATATTCGCTGTTTCTGGGAAGCATAATTTCGCTGTATTTTGTCATTTTCTATAGTGTACACAGTGTCTTAGTGGTATGGTGTGAGATGATTAAATATCAATGATAACAGGCACTAACCGTTACTAAAGTAAGATGGTTAGTCGTTACTGAGGAAGGTAATATGGATCCAGTATTCCAAATTCTCGACGTTGTTCTGAATGTTGAGGTGTTCCTATTAATTTTTGTTTTAGTTCTACTAAAAAATAGCGTTAAGTTTGTGCCACAGAACCGGGCATGGTTAATCGAACGTTTCGGGAAGTATCAGTCGACCAAGGAAGCCGGACTAAACTTCATTGTACCGTTTATCGACCGGGTTGCCGCAGACCGCAGCCTGAAAGAGCAGGCGCAGGACGTGCCGTCGCAATCAGCAATCACCAAAGACAACATTTCACTGATCGTCGATGGCGTGCTCTATTTCCGAGTGCTTGACCCATACAAAGCGACTTACGGTGTCGACGATTATGTGTTTGCCGTTACGCAACTGGCGCAAACGACGATGCGTTCTGAGTTGGGTAAGATGGAACTGGATAAAACCTTTGAAGAACGTGACATGTTGAATACCAACATTGTGACAGCAATAAACTCAGCCTCTGAGCCTTGGGGGATTCAGGTATTGCGTTATGAAATCAAAGATATAGTGCCGCCAAACTCAGTTATGGAAGCCATGGAAGCGCAAATGAAAGCTGAGCGGGTCAAACGTGCCCAAATTCTTGAATCAGAAGGTGACAGACAAGCAGCTATTAACGTCGCTGAAGGTAAGAAACAGGCGCAAGTGCTAGCGGCAGAGGCTGATAAAGCAGAGCAAATTCTGCGGGCAGAAGGTGAAGCCAAAGCTATTCTTGCGGTTGCTGAAGCTCAGGCGGATGCGTTGCGAAAAGTAGGTGAAGCGGCTAACACAGAGGAAGGCCAGAAAGCGATTCAGTTGGATCTCGCGACCAAAGCGATTGCGGCGAAAGAAGCGATTGCCAAAGAGTCTTCCGTTGTTCTGCTGCCAGATAGCGGCACAGACGCCAGTGCACTAGTGGCACAAGGTATGTCGATTATTAACTCGATTAATCAGAAACAGAAACAGTAAGTCTCTGGAGTAAGCGATGGAATTCATAACCAACAATTTACCCGAAGTATTAATGATCTTGGGCGTGATCGCCTTAATCATTGAGGTAGCGGTGCTGGGTATGTCGACCTTTATCTTACTTTTCCTCGGGCTCTCGTTGCTTATATCCGGGTTGCTGATGAACTTCTCTGTACTAGACAGTTCATTGACTACAGCGCTCTGGAGCAATTCCGTGATCACCGCCGTGTTGGCTGTGATTCTGTGGAAACCGTTAAAACGGCTGCAAGAGAACCGGGGGACACAAGATATTCAAACGGATTTTGCTGAGTTGACCTTTACACTGGAAAGTGATGTTGATGATAAAGGGCTGAGCCATTACGCCTACTCTGGCATTAACTGGCAACTGAAAAGCCGCTCTCCTCTGAAAGCGGGAACGCAGGTCACCGTCATCAAAAAAGAGGTGGGGGTGATGTGGGTGGATGCGACTAAGTAAATCCTGAACCGATATTGTAATTAAGCGCGTTAGAGAGACATTTTTAACGCGCTTATTTATTTTTTTAAAACAGTCTGGAGTGATTTGGACGTTTTATCTACCTGAATGTGGAGTTTTATGTCTATTAGAAACGTATTAAGCACGTTTTATCGCGACAACGGAATAAATGTGCCAATGTTTTGATTCGCCTAACATTGTTGTTCCGTCCTCATCGCGTTCGTGAAGTTGAATAATGTCAAAGTTTGTGAAGAGTGCAGCGATATCTTCTTTAGTGAGTGACGTGATAGCCTGGTTGTAATGAGAAGACCATGAGTCATTTTTACCCATAAAATCACCGACAAATACACCGCCTATTTCTAGACAAGAGGTTATCTTTTTCCAAGTAGTTTGAAAATGCACTTTCTCTACGAAAAACAGACTGGCATTTGCGATTACCGCTCCGGACTTTGGGTAGTTGAAGCGATCGAATGATGACTCATAAAGATGAACTTGTGAATTACCCTCGAAGCGTTCTCGACAAATGGCTATTGAATCCGGATTGAGGTCAAATCCATGAACCAGATATCCCTGACTGTTCAAATATTCTATATCACTGCCGGTTCCACAGCCGCAGTCAACGGCAACCTTTTGTGATGACATATTCAATTTAACCGCTTGTTCAGTTCTTTTTGAATGAGGACGGTTTAAAGCTTTTTCGTAGAACTTTCGTCATTTATCTCTATGTTCATCCATGTTAATACATTCCTGAGTTAACCATGACATTATTGTCGTTATGAGCGTGTCCATCGCATTGGCACAAACCTGATGCCATTAACTTCAGATTCAGGAGCCGTTGCTTCGAAACCTTGAGCTTGATAAAAATTGACGGCGTTCACGGAAGCCCTTAACCGCACTTCACCGGACGGTGACTGTTTCAATAGGTGGTGAAGCAGTCGTTTACCTAACCCGGTTCCCTGATAATCATCATCAATGAACAAATGCGTAATATAGTCATGGTCTCTCATTGCCCCATAGCCGATTAGTTGATTATGTTCAGTGAGTTTGAAGCGTTGAAATCGAGTATCGTCAAAAGTCGTTTTGATGTCAGGGAGCACTTTTGATGTAAAAAACAGTCGTCCTTCTTCACTAAAATGCGGGAGGATGTTTGAGTTAGATACCCGCTCGACAAGCTCAACGATTGAATCTAAATCTGAGATTTTTGCTGCCTCGATGTTTGTATCATCGATGTTTATTTCTTTGATGTTCTGTTTTTCGATGTCCATTTGTTCCTTCCCGGAGCAGGGGCCGTATTCAATGGCTTTGAGGTAGATATGCCAGCCAAGAGTGGCTACATCCCTTCTTTTGCCCGAGAAATAGCGGCTTCAATTGCTGCTTTAGCTTGTGGACTATTTTTCCAACACGTTGTTCTCAACATGGACGCCACTCTTTCTGTAATTTCATCAGCCTGATAAGTAGCTAAGTCAGAAAGAGTATCTATTCCAATTTCTTCAAATCTTTTCAATACGGTAGGGCCAACGCCCTTGACCGCTAATAGTGCCTCTCTTTCGGTATCTGAAAACGCCATATGCTCTCCTTAAGAACAGATAAAATGGGTTAGACGACTGCACTCGATTCGCCTGTCATAAAATGATGCCTGACCATCGGCGATAATTTAAATTTTTGTGTGGCAGTAAGCAGTAATACAGGAATAACGGATGCTGGTCATTATAAAAAAGACCTTTGCAGAGCCACTTCAAAAAATAGTGATTAACTTGACCTGTTGCCAATAAAACCTCTGAGAAGTTTCGGTTTAGATCAATTAATCATCTGCGGAGCCACGCATTTATATAGCATTGAAATGGGAGAGGAGAGTCAGGCGTTTTAGATGGCCAGTAGGTATCAGCCTGCTGGTATAAGTCGGTAAGTCTTAGTCGGCGTATTTCCTTATATCGAGGCAGTCCCCCAATTTAATTATTACGCTAATTGTAAATAAAGGGAGATGCCACCAAGCGGAGACAACCCCTGTTTAAGTGGCGAACAGGGGCTGAAAGGTAGCGCTAAAACAGGATCAGACCACCATATTGGCGCTGTGCGAAAAGGCACAACGCGCTCAGTGAATCAATGATTTCTCTTTGAGCCACTCAGCGGCAATCCAGGCTGCTTTGGAAAAGACAGCTTCGTCGGCAGAGCTCAGATAACGTAATTCTTCAATTTCAGCATCAGGCTTGAGTTCGCCGCTGAAATTGGCAAAGTAACAGGTCAGCTGAACAGAAACATCGTCGGCTTTTCCGTCGGCCGGACCGACAAAGGTATCGGCATAACGGATACTGTCTGGGAGCAACTCAACAGACAGTTCTTCGCGAATTTCACGGATTAGCGCCTGCTCATCGCTTTCACCTGGCTCGCGTTTACCGCCTGGCAGATAAAAGAGGGTTTTGCCCTTTGATCGCACTGTCAGTAATTTACCGTCCTGAATAATGATCCAGGCCAGTTTATCAATCAGTTTACTCATCGTGTGTTTTCTCTCTTTCTTTTATATTTCAGCCAGTTACCAGCACTTAGTCGGCCAGGTATTCTTCACCGGCTGCAGCAACAAAAGCAATTTCTACTAGATAGTTCGGATCAGCCAGCTCGGCTTTCACACAAGCGCGGCTTGGCGCACAGCCTTCCGGCAACCAGGCTTCCCATGCTTCGTTTAGTGCATCAAAGTTAGCAAAGTCAGTCAGGTAAATAGTAACTGACAGGATACGAGATTTATCACTGCCGATTTTGGCCAGCATTGCTTCTGCTTGCTGGAAAATTTGCTGTGCCTGACCGCTTACGTCGGCACTGGTGTCAGAGTCCGCCACTTCTACAAAGTGAGCAATGCCGTTATAGACTGTGATATCTGACCAGCGTTTTGAAGGGTTAATACGGTGAATCTTCATGGGAACTTCCTTTTGTGTTTTTAGATGTCGCCAATTTGGCAAAACTTATCAGCGGCTTATCTCTGAATAGGGGGAGAAGGATAATTCAACCAGCCCGGGTTCCGTTTGGCAGGGAGGATTCCGGCATGGCCAGACAAGGGATGACACCGTCGGCATACCCAATGTCAAAAAGCATGCCCTGCGATAATTCCCCCGCCATTTTGCGTTCCGGTAGGTTAACCACAAACAATGCCTGTTTACCGGTGATTTCTGCCGGATTGGCGCGTTCTTGTTTGATTCCGGCTAGAATCGAACGGGTGTGATCGCCGAAATCGACAGTCAATTTCATCAGCTTGTCTGATTTGGCAACGTCGGCGACGGCGGTGATTGTACCGACGCGGATATCCAGCTTGTCGAGGTCATTGATGGTAACAAGGGGTTTGACCGGGGCGGGTGTCATCAGAATATCCTTCTTCCAAAATTGCATTATGCGCCATTATCTTATACCCAATGGGGCGCCGGTTAGAAGACCTGCGGTACAAATTGGAACAAAACGAACGTTTACCTTTACTTCAATGATAATGTTTGATGTGTGATCTCGGGCTCACTCGGGTTCGTCCTGTTTGGCCAGTTGCAGAAACGTTGCCATGCCCTGAATATCGAGATAGCCATCGGCTTTCTTGTGGGTGCGTAAATACTGATAGCCGGTCACCATTTTTATTATCTTTTCGGCTTCTGTTTCGCTGGGCTCTCGGCCATACAAGTGCGAAAAGGCAGCATACAGCGCGATTTTATCTACCACTTCAGCCTGACGATAAAGATACCCGCAGCCGGTTGCCAGCCACTCCAGGGAGCAATTGGCTTTCATTGCAATCTGGTTGGCTTTGGCGAGGCTTGGCTCACTGCCCTTTAGGTATTTTCGGATCAGCGCTTCGCTGATATCCACACGTCGGGCAAAGCCACTGACACTTTCTTCACCAATGAGGGATTTAAGGCGTTCGGCAAAAGACATAATTCGTACTCCGGTTCGAAGCTGAAGGGTTATAGCATTGCGACACGGCCGAAACAAGCCTAGGATGAGGGCAAGATTTATCTGCGAGTTCATCCCGAGAGGGTCGGGTGTGGACTCACTGACAAGGAGTTTACCAACATGGTAGCAAAGGTTGAGATTGCGCCTCAGGGGCCGCAATTTTCTGAACTGGTGCAGGGTTACTGGCGTACGGCGGAATGGGGAATGTCGCCTCAGGAGCGACTGACATTCTTAAAACAACACATTGAGCTGGGCATTACGACTGTTGATCATGCGGATATCTATGGTGACTACAGCTGTGAGCGTCTGTTTGGTGAGGCGCTGGCGTTAGAGCCGTCAGTGCGTGATCAGATTGAGATCGTGACTAAATGCGATATCAAGCTGTGCAGTGCTGCGTTTCCGGAGCGCAAAATTAATCACTATGACACCAGCAAGGCGCACATTCTGGCATCTGTCGATAATTCGTTATCCCGTCTGAATGTTGATCACATCGATGTGCTGCTTATTCATCGACCGGATGTGCTGATGGATGCGGATGAAGTTGCTGAGGCGTTTGCTGAACTGAAGCAGCAGGGGAAAGTCAGCCACTTTGGTGTGTCTAACTTTACGCCCGCTCAGTTTGACCTGCTGCAATCACGCTGGGATGCACCTCTGGTGACTAATCAGGTTGAAATTAATCCGCTGAATTTTGAGGTGTGCCACGACGGAACGCTGGATCAATTGCAAATGAAGCGCATCAAACCGATGGCCTGGTCTTGTCTGGGGGGCGGTGCGATTTTCTCCGGCCAGACTGAGCAACAAATTCGGGTGCGTGACGAACTGGAAGCCATTCGTGAAGAAACCGGTGCGGCCAGTATCGATCAGGTGATTTTTGCCTGGGTACGTCGACTGCCGTCTCGTCCGTTACCGATCATTGGTTCGGGCAAAATTGAACGTGTTCAGGCTGCCGTGGATGCGCTCGACATTGAGCTGACCCGCGAGCAATGGTTCCGCGTCTGGGCGGCCTCTAAAGGCCATGGTGTGCCTTAAGCCTGATTCATGGCGGTTGGCCAATCCGATGTCTAAGTATGCCGGTAACTGACCGGACAAAGAAAAGGGCCAGCAGGCCCTTTTTATTTATGTCAATCAAAGAGAGCGGTTTCAGCGTGTTCGTGGCAGCATCAATAACACAGTTTGTAACTCTTCTTCTGCGCACATTCAGCAGTTTTTAACGCATCCTGGAATCGTTCATCGTAAGGGTAGGCCTCAACCAGTTTGCGGAAGGTCTCTACAGCTTTGGTGTTTTGCTTCTGGTTGTAATATGCCCAGCCTTTAATCTCAGTCAGTCCTACTTCTTTGCCAAAACTGTCCTCAAAGGCTTCACTGTGTTCTATTACGAACTGATAATTCTGCTGCTCGTACGCGTTAAGAATGGCCTTGGATTCACGCTGCTTGGCATACAGCATCTTGCGCTGCGGATCTGCCAGTTTGTTCGCAAGGAACTCAGCATGTTGCTCAAAGCCAGCTTTGTTGAGGGCAAGCGTGTAGCCGTATTGTGTATCTTGAAACTGTTTGTCGCTGCCCGGCATCGCTTCAAGGGCTTGTTCAAAAGCACGTTTGGCTGTCAACGGGCGATCGAGCTTGTACCACTGCCAACCGGCCAGTGCGTACTGACTGGCGGTCATTGACGGTTGCTGATACAGCAGTTCCAGACAAGCCTGAGGTTCACTTTTGCACACTTTGGTGAGTTGTGGTGAGCCCTCGCCGGCATTGAGCTTTTTCAACGCCGGATACCGGCTGGCCCATTGTTGCTGCAACCGGGACGCGTCTTCGCTGCGACCCAGCTGTTGCAGGGTCAGAATTTTCCCTTCAATCTGCTTTTTGTTGGGTTGTCCCGTCCCCGCTGAACCCGACCGGGTCCATTGTATGGATTGGTCAAACCACATCAGCGCCTGACTGTATTGTTTCTGACGGTAATACTGCCAGCCCAGCATTTCTGCGCCTTTTGCATCACGGAGCTGTGTGATCTGTTTTCCGGCCGCGTCGGCATCTGCGGTGCTGAGTCTGGCCTGCCCGAGTTGCGTTAAATGCAACTGATAGGCCAGTTTGTTGTACGCCTCGGGTTGATAGCCAGCACTTTGGCGGTAGCGGGCCAGAATATCACTGCCATTGGTATTGCGGGTCCAGCCGAGCAATTTTTGTGTGGTACTCAGGCCGTGATCCGGGCAGGCCGTCAGAATTTGGGTGAACTTCTGTTTGGCTTTCGGGCCATATCCGGTTGCGACCTCCTGCTGCAGATCCAGCCACGCCCATTGGATTCGCTGGCAGCTGGCCCAGTCAGGATGGGCAGCCAGCAGTTGGCGGGCTTGCTCATTCTGATGAGTTTTGACGGCCTGAGTCAGTTGGTTAAGCGCCTCCTGATAGCTGATTTCAGTGTTCAGCTTTTCAGATGTTTTATTGTTTGCCGCTGCCTGCTGTGCGGCCTGCCAACCTTCTTTTTCCAGAATTTTCCAGATAGGTGTTTCATCAAACTGGGATTGAGTACGCTGCGGGGCGACTTCCACCGACACCTGGCGTTCCAGCAGTTGGACCTGAGCTTGCTCGGCGGCCATTACCGGAGTGGCCGCGAGCAACGCGAGAGTCAAAGGTTTCATTGGCAATACCTCTCGTGAAAAGCGATATGAGAAAAAATGATCAGGCTGGCAGAGTAATAATCGTCATTCGCGTCCGGATGGGGGAGTGCGTTGCGATGCTTGTATTTCTCCTGGCTGATTTGCACCAGTGTTGCAATGGCATTGGCCCCGTTAGGGGCTTTGTAGTCGGCCATCTGAGCGGAGTTAACATCTACCCAGGCGCGGTTATTTTGTTGCAACCAGCTGCGGTAATGGTCGTTAATCGCGCTGTCGTAGCCGCCCCAAATGAGATAAAGGGGGATTCGATAGCTGGAATAGCTGAACCGGGAAGGGAACTGCTGTGCCGGTTGCCAGCTGTCATTCTGAAATTCGAGCCAGTCTGCCGGCAGGTGATACTTCCCGAACTGATTTTTATCCAGTAATGCCAACCCACCTTCGCTGAGTGCGGACCAGCGCGGGCTGAATTGTCTGAACGCATTAAATGCCGGGAAAATCCAGTATGACGGATTGACCACTGTTGAGGTCGGGTGAGCAAACCCGTAGCTTGCCGGCAGTAAAGCCAGTTCATTATCCAGTGTCACAATATGGCTTTTCGCCAGAGCATCAATGATGGCTTTGGCCTGTTCCCGATATTGATAGTCCGGCCAGGCTTCATCGGCTTTCAGCAATGCCCATGCGATAAAAATGTCGCCATCACTGGCATTGTTCGGATCGGGGATATGGGGTGGTTGAGGCTGCCACTTCCAGGCAAACAGGGCATCCTCATCACGCTGCAAGGTAGAACGAGTCCACTGCCAGAGCTGTTTAAAGGTGTCGTGATCGTGGAAGAAGGCGGCCATTAACATGCCGTATCCCTGGCTTTCGCTGTGGCTGATACTGTCATTGCCGTTGTCCACGACTCGTCCCTGAGGCGTGATGTAACGTTGCTTATAATACGTCCAGAGCTTTTGATCGCCCTGAATGTTACAACCGTGCACCTTCGCTTCAACCGATGAGTGCGTCAGCATTGGTAACGTGGCCAGCACAAGCGGAAACCATTTCATCGCGTCTTCTCCAGGCTACGGTGCATCAGCAATGCCAGTGGCAGGATAAGCAGCAGCAACAGCAGTGGCAGCATGTACGGATAAGCAATGAAACCGGCCCGCGCCAGTTGCAGATCGTCCTGATAGCGGTGAACGGCCAGTTCAATACTGCCAGATGAAGCCGGATGTTCCTGGCTGAGATATAGCGCCATTTCTTCATTCAGTGCGGCTTCATTCATTGCGCTGAAGAAAATGTTGCGCCAGCCGTTGATGTCGGTGGTAAGACGAGCCATGGAATCCGCTTGTCCCTGCATACTCAGTGCTGGCTGCGACTGTGAAAACTGGTAGAAGGCCGCAGGCTGAACCCGATTGTCTGCATCAACGCTGCCTGCATCAACGCTGTCGGCTTCCCCTGTGCTATCTGCATTCATGGTGTGAAGTAGGAACTGGCGCAGACGACTGAACACACCGGTTTGATCTGTAACGGATGATTCAGTGCCCCGGTTTTCCCTGCCCACATCAAACGTCAGGTTCACTGGCCGGACTTGTTGCAACGTGGTGGTCAGCAGCAAGTCTGTCATTGGTTGCCGTGCCTGATGGGTCAGGTGACTCAGCAGTTGCCACACCGCTGACAGGGTGCTGTCTTGTTCATAGTGGAGAGTGAATTGTGCATCACGACCGTTGTTGGCACTGAGGAACAGCAGTTGTTCCGGCGGCAGCTGATGTTCATATTCCGCCAGATAATTTACCCAGGCACCCAATTTCAGGGTGGAATGGCTGTCAATCTGCGCGATAAACGGCGTATAGCTTGAGCCCTGATTGTATGTGACCCGTTGTTCGGGGCCGTACAGCTCGACGCTGACAGTGTTGAGTCCCGGACGCAGCTGGCGCATTGGGAACGTCAGGCGATAGTGCTGAGTGTGGCGCCAGAAACTGGCTCGGATAGGCATGCTGTTAGCATATTCACCATTGACTCGGATGATCATGGCGGCTTCACCGGGATCAACTTTCGGATGGCGCAGCACCAGATTGATCTGCGCGTTTTCGTCCTGATTGACCAGCATGTTGGCCGGCATCATCAGGGGCAGCATTAAAGGTTCGTCCCCAAACTGTTTTTGCTGAGTAAACATGCCGATGCGGAAATGATCCTGACTTGCCATTTGCATTGGGCGGACCAGCGGCTGTTCACTGATCTGAGTGAATGCCTGAGGGGGCAGGATGTAGTCAGGGGTCGCGAAATACCGTGATGCCTGTAACAGCTCCGCTGCATTGCGGCCAGAGATTATCAGCCGCCATTGGCGGGTTTCAGGCTGGCGGAAAACCGCCAGAAATGGCCCGTGGATACTGTCAGTCATGGTATCCGGGATGGCATGCTGATGTCGCAGGTTTTCTGGTAACCCGAAGACCAACTGGACTTTATCGCTGTCTGACAGTGCTGAACTGTTGTTCGACAGGCCAGAGTCTGAGCCGATCAGGTTGTCGTAGGCATACTGGTACTGGTCGCTACCGCTGCGTAGTGTCCAACCCTGAACCAAGTGAGAAGCGACAGTAAGCGCGGCCTGCGGGTTATCCTCCAGCAGATTGACGATCGTCAGTGTCTGACCATGCAGCTGGCCGCTTTTTATCAGCCCGGCCAACGTGGCCAGTGTCGGTGAGCTATTCGTGTCGCGGTAATCCAGTTCATAGAATGACTGCGATGCCAGAATTTCGGTTACAGCTTCTGATGCATCAATTCGCTGCTCGGTCATTGTCAGTGACGCAGGTAGCTGGTGGCGCACCGAAATAGTCATCATGTTGCCATACCGACTCAGCAGTTCGGGTGGCAGTGTCACCTTAATTTGCTGTGGCTCGCCGCTGGGGTGCAACTGAATATTGGCAAGTGGCTTCTCACCAAGATTGAGCCATAAATTAGCCAGATCAATATTGCCCGAATGACTGAGGGTCAGCGATAGCTGAATGGCGTTTGCTTGCTGGTGATCCAGCACCGTGATCGGGAAACTGATCTTATCCCATTGCCCGCGCAGCATCGGATCCCGGCCATCCGGTAACAGATATTGAAACGGCACCCGAATGGTTTCAGCCTGACTGGCGGCAGTGATCAGGAAACAGACAAGAAAAAGCAATATGCGTTTCATTGGCGTACATCCTGTGTTGGGTTGTCGTGGTGAACTGCTGAGCCGGAAGAGTCCTGACGATTGCCCGCTGAAGTGATGGCCTGGGTGAGCCCGAGGAAGGCCAGCTTGCAGAAACTGGCAAATGCATGGGGCAGACTTTTGCGCTGTTGAGCTTCAAACTCGCGGCGTTTCTCCCAGCGTTGGCTGTGGCCGAAGGTCATGCTGGTAAAAATCTGCGCGGCTTTGGCATCGGCATCCATCAACTCGCAATTGACGGTTTGTCCGGTTGCCAGGGCTTGAACTCGATGCACCCGTAGTGTCAGGCGATGCGGTTTCAGGTGCATTTTGTCTGAGCTTTTACCGGCGGTGTTGCCGTGAATGTTGTCACTTATCGGATAGCTCTCGGTATCAGGTTGAGGTGAAGACTTAGGCTGGGGTGAAGATTTCGGCTGAGGTAAAGACCTCGGCTGCTCAGCCAGACAAACTAGCTGGATTACATCGTTCGGTTGCAGCGGCTGACTCAGCGAAGGAATGGTCAGCCGGGCACCGCTGATCGATGCGTCTTCAATCAGTGCATCGGATGATTCTCCGTTGATGCTGACCGATGCCCGGGTTTCACAGCGAGTCCGGGGTTCAAAACGACGCTGACGTTTTTCCACCATGGCACCAAGGCAGACCAGGCACATCAGCAGGTTGAAGGTGTTGAAGACCAGTACGACTGTGAGTTGCCCTTGCTCGACCGGGTACTGGTAGATCCGATAAATCCCCCAGGCTTCTGCGGTACCGATGATCGCGATCAGTGCCAGTACCACAGGAGTTAATGACGAAAAGTGGGTATGGTCAGTGGTTTCGCCTTTCGGAGTTACGGTAAAGCTTGGTTTTCTCGGGTTCACCAGTACCGACAGCACTGGTAACAGCAGGAAAAGCGCCAGTATGGTCTCGTACAGCTCGGAGAAAAAGGCGTTACGCGAGTTGCCGAATAAGTGCTGGTTGATAGCCATGCTGATGATCAGATGAGGGATGGCGTAAGCGATAAAGTCGTTCGCGTTACCCACGAAAATTTGCAGGTCAAACAGCAGGTAGCACAAGGGGGCCAGTAGGTAAATGACCCTGAATAGCGGGAAAAACCAGAATAGGGTTGAGTTCAGGTAGCAGAGCTTCTGCGGCAGGCTCAGCCCACGCTTCAGCAGGGGATTGTTGCGCATGAAAATTTGCAGCATGCCTTGTGCCCAGCGGGTACGCTGGGTCACATACGCCCCGAATGTGTCAGGCGAGAGGCCTGCGATCATGGCCTTGTTGATATAGGCGCTGTCCCATCCGTTGGCGTGAATATTAATCGCGGTATCGGCATCTTCAGTGATGGTTTTGCTTGAGATCCCCCCAGCTTCAACCAGTGCCTTGCGGCGAATGATGGCGGCTGAACCACAGAAAAAACTGGCATTCCAGAAGTCCATACCTTTCAGAATGCGGTTATAGAACATTTCGTTTTCTGCCGGCACCTTGTTCTCTATGCCCAGATTGCGCTCAATGGGGTTTGGGGTGACAAAAAAATGCGGTGTCTGGAGAAATCCTAAACGGGGTTGCTGCTGAAACATGCCGACAGTATTGACCAGAAAATCACGGGTGGGCACATGGTCAGCATCCAGAATCAGAATCAGCTCTCCGGAGCTGTGTTTGAGCGCGTGATTGATATTCCCGGCTTTGGCGTTCAGGTTAGCCGGTCTGGTCAGGTAGTTGGCTCCCAATTCCAGGCACAGTTGTTTTAGGTCATTGGTCCGCTGACGAGCCGCATTGGCACGCTGAAGATTCGGGTCGTTCAGCTTTTGCGCCGTGCCGCCATCGTCCAACACCCAGACATTAACCGTCCCCGGATAGCGAAGCTGCATCGCTGCCGAGATTGTTGGCCGTACCACGCGAGGCGATTCGTTGTAGGTTGGAATGAATACATCAATGACGGGAAGAGGCTTGCTTTCGTCAATTGGTACGATGTCCCGCTCACGCTGGCGTACGTTCACGAACATACCTAGCAGGTAGATGGTGATGCCGTAAATTTCGGTGATGAATAGCGCCAGCGCAAAAGGCATATCAATGCTGCTTTCCCATGGCAGAGTTTGGTCGTAGCGCCACCAGATATAGCGCAGCGAAATCAGCGCGCCTGTGATCAACATGATCAGGTTCAGCATGTTTCTGTCGCTGCGGTTCATCCCCAGCATCACAATGACAAACGTAGAGGCTGACAGCCAGAGGTGAGTTTCCGTTGAGACGTTCACGGTTGCCAGGCCGGTAATCGCGACAAACAGCAGAATGGCAGCGAACCACTTCATTCCGGACAGTGCATTCGGGGTTTTCATGACGGAAAGTCCTCCAGATAGAAACTGGGTTTCAGCTCATCCAGCCAGGTGAGACTGTGACGGTTTTCAGGGGCGCAATAATGGATAAAGATGGATAACCACTGCTCCATCTTGCGGGTGTGCTGTTGGGCATAAACGCAGCGGTCACCGTTGGGCATGACGTTGACCCAACGCTGGTAGGGGCCGACTGCGTTGTACTTACGCTCACCGGGGTTTGACGGCATGGCAAAGGCGAAAAGCGAGGGAGGCTGTTCCAGTGGTTTTTTCGACACCACCTGTACGATCAGGTTTTCACCGCGCTGAAAAGTTGTATTGTCCAGCTCAGACCAGAACCATAGCTCTTCGTTTCTGCGCTGCCGGTAATTGGTCAGCAGTTTTTGCCCTTCTGGATAGACAGGTAGCTGATAGTCATGGATTGTGACGGGATCATTGAACGTATGACTGACTGTCTGGGACTGAGTCAGCTGACACCCGGTCAGACTGAGCGCCCCAACAACAATGCCAAGGATACTGCGTAAACTCATAAGTGCCTCCTTGATGCTCCTGAACGGGGCTATGCAAGAACGCCACCATATTTTCAATCCTGACTAGCCGACTGATTTATGAGAATTTTTCTTAATGCTGAACACGTTGATGACAGAAAGTGTAAAAGATACTGACATTTGAATCAGTAGAGAGAGGGGAGCTCGAAAGCCACGGAACATAACGAGTCGAAAAGTGGATAGCAAGAAAACAGCAGTTTAAACAAAATGGTTCAAGCAAAACAGTTTATGCAAAACGGTTCAAAGAAAACAGAGAGATGAAACAGCAGGCAGAGAGATGACAGGCAGCTTCAATAAAATACGTATTAAAAGCTGCCTGATGGCGGGTGCTTGATAGATCCAGTCTGATAGCAGCCTAATGACAGGCGCATCGGGCATGTACCGTACCGGGTAAGGCGTACTCAGTTTGGAGTTTGACCTGAAGTTTCTGACGCGCAAGAGCGTCTTGGTGACTAAATCGTCTTGCTAAACCGAACTTCCAGGCCAGAGTTTCAAGGCCAGACGCTCGAGGCCTGTAAACACGCCTTTAAGTCACTGTAGCTGACTCAGGAAAACCTGATTAACGCTCAGATCACCACTCGCCGGTGTTTTCCATGGATGCCCATGGTTCAGCCGGTGCCAGTGCTTCGCCTTTTTGCAGTAGCTCAATGGAAATGCCATCCGGAGAGCGGACAAATGCCATGTAGCCATCACGCGGAGGACGGTTGATTGTCACACCGTTGTCCTGAAGATGGGCGCACAGGTCGTAAATATTATCGACACGGAAAGCCAGGTGGCCAAAGTTACGGCCACCGGTGTACGCTTCAGGATCCCAGTTATAGGTCAGCTCAAGTAGCGGCGCATGATGTGCTTTTGCGTAGTCTGCGTCACCCGGTGCAGCCAAAAACACCAGCGTAAAGCGGCCTTTCTCACTCTCTTTTCGGTTAACTTCAACCAATCCCAGCTTGTTGCAGTAAAAGTCCAGAGAAGCGTCAAGGTCGCTGACGCGCACCATAGTGTGTAGATATTCCATTGTATTTCCTGTGGTTATCCAAATGGTTTTGATGTCTATTCTAACAGTATTTCGGCGACTGCTTCACCTACTCCGAAAGCGGACTGTGGGTTCTGGCCGGTGACCAGTTTGCCATCCACGACCACGTTCTTGGTCCAGGGGCTGGTTTTGACAAACACGGCGCTGGCTGCTTTCAGCTGATCTTCAAGGAGGAAAGGCACCACATCGGTCAGTTCCACCTCTTTTTCTTCCTCGTTAGTAAATCCGGTCACGCGTTTGTTGGCAATCAGGTACGTTCCGTCAGGGAGGGTCACATTCACCAATGCGGCGGGCCCGTGACAGATGGCTGCGACTACGCCGCCTTGCTGAGCCATATTTACCGCCGCTTGCTGGACGGTGCTGCTGTCAGGAAAGTCCCACATGGTGCCGTGGCCACCGGCGAACACAATCGCCTGATATTCGCCGATATCCACACTGGCAAGAGAGTCGCTGTTCTTCAGGTGTTCGACCAGTTCAGGCGTGGCGAGAAAACGTGCATTGGCGTGATCCTCTTCATCCCAGCTTTTGGGATCAACCGGTGTTTCGCCGCCGTCAATCGAGACCACATCGACCCGAATCCCCTGATCGGCCATGGCATAGTAAGGGTGGGTCAGTTCAGAAAGCCAGAAGCCGGTCTGTGTACCGGTATCGCCCATGTGAGCATGGCTAGTAAGGACTATCAGTGCTTTTTTCATGTTTGACATCCCTTCTTCGAGTGAGATACAGCGAAAGCTTAGTTGATCACGGCTGGGTTCGTTACTTTGAAGGACAACTCTGTGAACATCACGCAAGTAAATACTTACCTTTATCATCAGGATATGCTTGAGAAGAAAGGGCAAGTCTTGCAAAATAAAGCCAGTTTATACCCTCATAGTGAATGATTAAGGTAACGAGCATGATTTCTAAGTGGGCTGTGCGCTTTTTTCAGATGGCCGAGCTGGTTGGTTCATGGAGTAAAGATCCCTCGACGCAGGTTGGTGCAGTGATCACCCAGGGAAATCGCATTGTTTCTGTTGGCTTCAACGGTTATCCGCACGGTATTTCAGACAGTGCCGACACCGATGAGCGCGAAATGAAGTACCTGAAAACCCTGCACGCCGAAGAGAACGCAATTCTGTTTGCGAAACGTGATTTGGCCGGTTGTGATATCTGGGTGACGCATTTCCCTTGCCCGAACTGCGCCGCCAAAATTATCCAGACGGGGATTTCAACGGTGCATTGTCCTGAGCAGACGGACGATTTCCTGTCTCGCTGGGGTGAGAAAATCAAAGTCAGCGAAGAAATGTTCCAGCAAGCGGGTGTTGCGATTGACTGGCTGCCGCTGGAAGGACTGGCACTCAAGAGCCCGCAATAAACGTTTCACGGGCTTGGTCAGATAAATGACTGAGCCATCTCTTGTCAGTATGAAAGCCACCTTATGCCTCAGTAAGCAAAGGTGGCTTTTTTGTCGCACTGTTTTGCTGCTGTTAAAAGCAAAAGTGACAGTTTTCACGGGTCAGCCCGTATTTTCCCCGTAAGTTCGTGATGTGATCCTGCCCGGCTTTTATTCCCATCTGGTAGCCTTCATCGAGTCGCTCACGTTTCATAGTGAGGCGTTTGACGGCGAAGTTTTCCGGTGGGGCAATGACTCTGACTGTCGCGTCTTGCGGCGGGGTCCGAATAAACTCCAGTGATGCATTGTAGCGTTCAGCACGGTGTGCCATAGCCTCCGCTACACCCGGATACCGGGATAGCAGCGTTTTCATGACCCACGGGTGGCGGTTCGGCGGCATGTGATAACTGAGCGGATGAGATAACACCACGGTGATATCTCGTGCTCCGCGTCGGTAGGCTTCTTTAACCGGAATAGAATCAGCGACACCCCCATCGGTAAAACACCCCCCTGAAAAACAGGGTGTCGTTTTAAAAGCAATCGGTAGCGCTGCTGTCGCCACCATGGCTTGATGCATGTTGTGCTCGGTAATACGGTAGTAGTTGGCCTTACCGGTATTCACATCTGTCATGGTTGCCCAGAATGGAATTGCGCTAAACAGTTGCTGCTTGTCGAGTGGAAAGCGGCGATTAGACTCTGTCCACAGCCATTCCACGTCCACCAGATCGCCGCCTTTCAGAAAACGACGCGGATTGTAGAACCGTCGGCTGGTAGCCAGTTCAGTAATAACCTGATAACTGCGCTGAGGCGCATCGGCGACATAGCCCAACAGATTAGATGCCCCGGCTGAAACACCAATCGCAAAATCATAGGGTCGATGCCCTTCTGACATAAAGGCATCCAGGACGCCGCTGGCAAAAATTCCCCGCATTGCGCCACCTTCGACAATAAGCGCTCGGCTGTTTTCAAACTGCATACTGACCTCATATTCTTGTAATGCGAGAAGAATACGCACGAACTGCGGGCAGGAAAAATTGGTCGTGTTTATTGATTTGATAGGTAAAAACAAACAGCCATCAATCGATGGCTGTTGTGATAGAAAAGAGGGGGGGATCAGAAAGTTTTCAACGGTATTACACGCAAGGAATGACTTCTGTTGTTGGGCGGTCACCCACCTTCATTGCTCGGGTGTATTTGATGTAACAGCGCTTTTCTTTCAGTACTTCCTGGTTACTTGAATCTGTTTCTACATTATGACGGAAGGTAATGTAGGCGGATTCTATATCTTGGCTGTCGCCGTAGATCGCGACGAAATCATAATCGTCTGAACGGTAATCGCGAATCCCTTTCACCAGGTTCGATAAGGACACTGGGTCGGAATCAGGGTAACCAAACCGGAACACACAGTAGGTGTTGGATGTCATTTTGCAGAGGCTGAAAGGTAGGTCTGTAACCAATGCGTTCTCATGCCCGGCATTGTCATGGGTTGTGACATAAGGGTGATTTTCCAGCCCTTCGATAGCCATTTTTCCGTAAGTCGTTTCAGCGGTCGATTTGATGGTTCCTGCCATGCTTGCAAGTACCGCGTTTCTGGCATCGTCTTGTGCGTCCAAAAATTTAGGTGCGGCAACTACGGCAACAATACCGAGAATCACAACAACAGTGACCAGTTCTATTAATGTGAAACCTTTAGCTTTCATTCGGGGTTTATATCATACAAAAAATCAGTGGCCGGATTATACGCCACAAATACCATATGGCAATCAAATATGTATTAAGAGGAACTTAATCGCTTTTGTATGCAAGATATCGGTATTTACTGGGTTTTAACGCCAAAATATGCAGCGTCGGAATGAAAGTGAGGGATGGCCGATGATCTGATAAGTTAACCAGTTGATTTAATTGGTTGAGTAAGTGTTTGTAGATGGAAATGCCAGCTGATTCCCAACTTGCCGACATTGTCAGCGAGTCGCTTCTGCTAATGTCAAAACATTCAGGATAACAATGAAAGCAGGGCAGAGAAAGGTGAGTGGATGAGCCAAATCATGATCATTGAGGGAGACATCACCAAAGCGAAGGTGGATGCCATCGTCAATGCCGCGAATCCAGTTATGTTGGGAGGAGGCGGAGTTGATGGCGCGATTCATCAGGCTGCAGGCTCTGCATTGCGGCAAGCCTGCTTGCAAGTACCCGCCTATGGGGGTGTCCGATGCCCGACCGGGGAGGCGCGCATTACCAGTGCCGGCAATTTATCTGCCAAGTACGTGATTCACACCGTTGGCCCGGTCTATGATCGTGTCTCCAATCCTGCAGCGCTACTGGGAGCCGCCTACGAGCACAGCCTTCAACTGGCTCTGGAGCATCAGTGCCAGACCATCGCCTTTCCCGCGATTTCTTGTGGTGTGTATGGTTATCCTCACGATGAAGCCGCTGAAGTGGCATTCTCCGTCTGTCGTCGTGAGGCGTACAGTCATCTGCAAATCTATTTTTATTTGATGGGAAAATCGATGGTATCACTTTGGAAACAGATCCTGAGTTCGCAGCCCTGAACAAACAACAGACAGTTGTTAGGCTTGTATTATGAAATGGTGAACCTGAATTGGCCTAAAGCCTGAAAGCCTGAAAGCCTGAAAGCCTGAAAGCCTGAAAGTCTGAATGTATAAGAGGTTAAATCTGCAGGTGGGTGAAACGCGGAGTATATCATCGCGGATGAAAAATGCTGGTGGTGCTGACTGTCAGACAAATCAAGTGTGACGAAAAATGGGGAAGACCTGATGAGAATTACGTTTCTTGGTGGTACTGAAACCGTTACCGGATCCAAGTTTCTTGTCGAAACCAAAAATACGAGCGTACTGGTCGATTGTGGACTTTTTCAGGGGTACAAATGGTTACGGGAAAGAAACTGGCAAACGCTGCCGATGGATATCAATTCGCTGGATGCCGTCATCCTCACGCACGCGCACCTGGATCATTCAGGCTATATTCCGGTGCTCTATAAACGTGGTTTTCGTGGTCCGGTGTTTACTCATCATGCGACACAAGCACTGTGCCAAATCTTGCTGGTTGACAGCGGCCATATTCAGGAAGAAGACGCCCGTTATTTAAGCAAGCACAAGCTCGGTAAACACGAACACCCTGAACCGCTTTACGACCGTCAAACTGCCGAAGAGTGTATGACACTCTTTCAGCCAGTGGATTTCGATGAGCAGGTGGAAGTCGGCGATATCCGATTTCATCTGCAACCGGCCGGGCATATCCTTGGCGCGGCAAGTATTATTCTGGAAGCAGAGGGAAAGCGCGTCGGCTTTTCCGGCGATGTTGGGCGTTACAACGATGTGTTGATGCGACCCCCCCGGCCGTTACCGGAGCTGGATTTGTTATTGATGGAGTCCACCTATGGTAATCGCCTGCACGACAATCAGGACCCTGCCGAGCAACTTGCTGCGGTGGTAAACCGTGTCGCTAAAAACGGGGGAGTGTTACTGGTGCCCGTTTTTGCCGTGGGAAGGGCGCAGGCCTTTCAGCATTTGCTGGCAAAACTGATGGATAACGGGGAAATTCCCAGAATGCCGATCTATCTCGACAGCCCGATGGCCATCGAAGTGTCAGATATATTTTGCCGCTTCAGCGATCAACACAAGCTGAGTCATAATGAATGTCACCGTATGAGCCATTCCATTATTTATACCCGCACAGTGGATGAGTCGAAAGCAATCGAAGGGCAGGCGTTTCCTCATATTATTATTGCCGGCAGTGGCATGGCGACAGGGGGGCGCATTTTACACCACTTCAAGCGCTGGCTGTCGAGTCCGAAATGTACGGTCCTGTTCACTGGGTATCAGGTGGGGGGGACCCGCGGCGCGAAAATGCTTGAAGGGGTGGAATCAGTAAAAATTCACGGCGAGTGGATTCCGCTTCGAGCCTCGGTCACTGCGATATCCAGTTTGTCCGGCCATGCTGATTACCTGGAGCTTACCAAATGGCTGCAGGAATCCTCTATGGCGAAGAAAACGCAAATTAAGTTGATTCATGGTGACCATGAAGCGCTTGAAAGCCTGCGGGTGTATTTGCAGGAGCATACGAAATTTAATGTCAGCGTAGCGGGGTACTGGGATATTTTGCGCCTGTAGTTTATGTGTGCAGAGCGTTGTGCCAGTTACTTTTTATCTATCGCTTCAGGGGGAAGCTAAAACAGAGAGAGCGAAAGTCTGGCCACCTCTGTTCTATCTTCATAACAGCTGCACTTTTTAGTGTTAATTGATTGAATATATTCTGATTTGGCAGATATAGTGTCCAGGTACGGGTTATTTAATCTGCTGAAAGACAAAAGGATGTTATGAAGCTATCTGAGCTACAAAGTCACATTAAGGAATTCGATTACGCCCCAGAGCACTCTGAGCATTATTTTCTGAAGTTAATCGAGGAAGTGGGCGAACTGGCTGAGTCTATTCGTGCCGGAAAGGGTGGGCAGCCAGATTTGGCCGCATTAAAAGGAACGATTGCTGAAGAACTGTATGATGTTCTTTATTATGTTTGTGCGCTTGCCAATATCTATGACGTGAATTTGGAAAAGACGCACGAGTTAAAAGAAGTCTTAAACAAAGCCAAATATAACCGCTAATTGCCTATCGTAAAAAGCGTGTGAGTAAAACGAAATTCGGCATTCCATCCAATCTTTAACACGATGGTTAAAAGGGATGGTTGGTTTGTCATCGCACACTGGTTTAGCTCTCGTGCTTTGTTCTCACGCTTTGCTCTCCGCGATCTCTTTTTGCAGCAAGACGTAGAAAAGCACGAGTCTTGCTCGCCCTTTCTATACTCAAAGCTGTGAGCCTCATTATTCTGAGTCACTCCAGGACAAGTCACGGCCGACGAAGGCACTTAACTATAGCGATAAATGATAATTATCTGCTTTACCCTTCCTTTTTGGTGGTTTTTATATATAGGAATACGGTTTTAGGTTGTGCTTTTACCGTATCCTCATTACCATCTGGCACAAAATTCTTTCCTGGGTGAATTTAATGGAAGTACTTGCTGAAGTGCTGGGCTGGACCAGTGTTGCCTTCTATATCTCATTGACTATTTTCAACAGCATGAAAGCCACGCGGTTTGCCGCGTTTGCTTCAGCAGCGAATGACATCATCTGGTCGGTTCTGATGGGCTGGCATGCCAAGGTGATCCTGAATTTGTCTGTCGCCAGTATTAATGCCTACCGTTACGCTAAAGACTTTATGAATGTGCCAAAGTCTTGGTTGGCTGCATTGGGAGCCGCCATGGCTGCCGGCATTGGTTACATCTTGTACTTTGCGGTCACGGCGTTCATCGCGGAGCCATCGTTGGCGGTTGCCTTCCAGTTCGCAGATCTGGCGGTCATTCTGGCTGCGATTTACATGACGACCCTGCGTAAATACCGGGTGCTGATGTTGATTTCCGGGTTTGTCGGTATGGTGGGATATTACGGTAATCCGCAAATGATGATCATCAAAGCGATGGTGATTGGCATCATGTCATACAAGTTGATCAAAAATCCTGAAGAATCACAGTCTGCGCCTGCTGAGACGACTCAAGCGTAATTGACGGTTTGCTTACTATGACGCCCCGGTTTTCCCGGGGCGTTTTTGTTTGTGCTGACAATCCGTTGAATTGACAGGCCGAACATGGAGTAAGCGATGTTTATTGGGCGATATGTTTGAGTTTTTAACGGGTTAGGTGGATTTTATCCGGCTTCAACGCTACCTTCAGCTCATCACAATAGGATGATGCAAGGATAGGGATAGATGAAAGTTGCAGTGCTTGATGATTACCAGAATGCAGTGAAAGGATTGTCCTGTTTTGCGATGCTTGAAGGACATCAGGTGAAAGTGCTTAACAGTACTATTGCTGATCCTGCGTCACTGGCTCCGTTACTGGTTGATGTTGATGCTCTGGTGTTAATCAGAGAACGTACCCTAATCAATGAGGCTTTGTTGTCACGCTTGCCAAACCTGAAATTGATCAGCCAGACGGGCAAGATCAGTCATCATCTTGATCTGGAAGCTTGTACCCGTCACGGTGTGGCAGTAGCAGAAGGGATTGGATCGCCGGTGGCTCCTGCGGAATTATGTTGGGGACTGATGATGGCTGCGTCGCGCTATATTCCGCAATACAGTGCCAACCAGCAGCTTGGGCAATGGCAGCAATCTGGCACGCTAGGATTAGGTCGCACCCTCCATGGCCAAGTGATGGGGATTTGGGGTTATGGAAAGATTGGCCAGCGCATTGCTCGTTATGCACAGGTATTCGGGATGGACGTGCAGATATGGGGCAGTGAGTCATCGCGTATCCGAGCGATACAGGACGGTTTTAAAGCGGCAGACTCGAAAAAGGTGTTCTTTGCTTCCTCTGATATTGTGTCATTGCACTTACGACTCAATGCGGCAACGTGTGGGATTGTTACAGAAGAGGATTTGTTGGCCATGAAACCGGACTCGTTACTGGTGAACACATCTCGGGCCGAACTGATTCAGCCCGGAGCCTTGCATAACGTGCTGTCTGCCCATCCTTCACGTCGTGCCGCGGTTGATGTTTTTGAGCAGGAACCGGCCCTGCCTTCGAATGAACAACTGCTGGCGTTGCCAAATGTGTTGTGTACACCTCATTTGGGATACGTTGAACAAAATAGCTACGAGCTGTATTTCCGTAAGGCGTTTGAGAATGTCATTGCCTTTGCGAATGGACACCCTGAAAACATTGCTAATTCCGAAGTGCTTGTCTGAAATCAGGCGCTAAAGTCAATGTAAGCGAATGAATAGCCAGCGAGCCAACTCGGATGACTGATTCTAGGTGCTAGGTGCTAGGTGTCGGCTGTTAACTATCGGCTGTTAACCATCGATTGTTAACCATCAGCTATTTGACGTTAGCTGTCAGACGCCTTCCCGCTGGCCAGAGATGGCATGGGAAAGCGTCTGAGCGTAGAGGGGGCGGATAGAAAAGAAAGGGTGATTAATCTAGCCTTTTAAAAATCCGCTTCTACCTGAAATCGCATACGATCGTGGGTGATTGGGTGATCCAGTTCCAGCGTTTCCGCATGCAGGTGTAAGCGGTTTGCTTTCACGCCATACAGATCATCGCCGATAATCGGCATATTCAAGCCCAGGTTGTGGGCACAATGTACTCGTAACTGGTGAGTACGGCCGGTTTTTGGATAAAGATGAACTTTAGTATGGCGGTCAGTACGAGCAATAACTTCCCATTTTGTTTCAGCCGGTTTTCCGTGTTCGAAGCAGACCAGTTGGCGCGGGCGATCGTGCAAATCACCTCGCATTGGCAGGTTTATCATACCTTCGTCGGCGGTCAGTACCCCATCAATCAACGCGGTGTAGCGCTTTTGAACGGTACGCTGAATGAATTGTTTCTGTAGGCTCTTGTTAGCACGCTTGGTCAGCGCAATCACCATCAGCCCTGAGGTCGACATATCCAGCCGATGCACGATAAGCGGACCGGTTGCGTGTGGAAAGGCCAGCTGCATTCTGGTGAAGACCGAGTCATCAATGGTTTTCCCCGGTACCGACAGAAATTCGGCAGGCTTATTTACCACCGCCATATGCTCGTCCTGATAGATAATGTCTATGGATTTACCTTCTGCCGGATTGTTTAGCAGGGGATTGTCATCCACCTCCATGCCGTCAAGCATGTGAGTCAGAATCGGCTGGCATTTACCCTGGCACGCCGGGTAGTAATGCTGGTGGCGGCGAATTTCGGATTTCGGTGACTGTCCCCACCAGAACTCTGCCAGTGCCAGCGGTTTCATCCTGTTCAGAAACGCATATTGCAGCAGTTTTGGTGCTGCACATTCACCGGCACCCGCAGGCGGTATGCCCTGCGTCGTGGGTGCAAAAAGAGTGCCCAGCCCTTTGCTTTCACCTTTAATGTTGGAAAAACGGTATTGCTCGAACAGCTGCTGCTGTAAGGCTGAAGACATCGCCTTGCGTTTCTCTTTCAGAGGGGAAATGACAGCAAGATGTGCATCCAATGCAGCCTGAAGCTCAGCCAGTCGAGATTCCCAGTACAGTTTGAGATCCCGCAGTTGCAGTTTTTCAATCACACTTTCCTGGCTCAACTGTTTTTTCAGTGCATTGCGTTCGTCAGGTGTCATCTCCGCCGAGGCGGCGCGTTTGGCTTTACGGACTTTTCTGCCTTCTACCATGTTGCTGCGATGTGCCTGCAAAGCTTGCTCCGCAGCTTGCGTTTCCGAAGTAAGTAGAGCTTTGCATTCCGCTAACGCCGGGTCTGCTTCCAGCGCTTTTATTTCCGTCGTCAGTTGGTTGATTTCCTTCTGACCCGTCAGGAAAAAACTGTCTTCGGCCAGCATGTCGAACACCGGCGGGACAAAACCCGGCAACAGATTCTGATCTGCCATTTTCCCGGAAAAGGCGGATAGATAGCCGATTTCTCCGTCCTGATTTTCAACCAGCAGTACCCCAAACATTTTGCCGATGGCTGTGTCAGTATCGCCCGTCAGCCCAAAGTTATGCTGCCAGTTTGTCTGGTTGGCCAGATGTGCCTGAAGTTCTTCCGCAGCCAGCACACATAGAGGGTGAGGCTGATAATAAAACGGAAAGGTAAAACGTTCAGGCAGGGGGTAATCTGCAATGGAAGTTTTAAATCGGGTAAACAGTTTTTCCGGAGAATGCATAGGATTTCTGAATTCTGAGACGTAAAGCCGCGAGTGAGGCACTAAAAGGTGCACATTCTACCGCTTAGATGAGAAATTGGCACCAAATGACCAAAAGATTTTTAATGTCTCAGAGGACAATACAGGTGTCTCATTTGTGAGACATTAGCGAAACACTCTGCTTTTTTATTGATAAATAGATAAAATAATGGAAAATCCTGCTTCTATTCAGTTGGAATGTTGGCCTTGGCACAAAAAATTGTGACCTGTCCTATACTGTTGATGAGTGAGACTTCCTATGTGTGGTGTAGCGTTTATGGTTAGATTAACTATGTTCATGGAATGAATGTTTAGTGAATAACATACTAAGAGCCGGTCAGGAACTGGACCCCTATATCCGGCGCTCCGAAGACGGTGCTTTTTTCGCCACTTACAAGGATTTTGTGTTAAAAAGTGCGTTTCAGCCAATCGTAACGCCTGATGGTGAAATTTTTGCCTTCGAAGCACTGTTGCGCGTTGAGCATGCTTCTGGTTTTTGTCTGGATACCGGCAGCGTGATTGAAAGCTATCTGGAGCACACCGTTGATCTCATTAACGTTGACCGTCTGTCACGGAATGTGCATCTCCGAAACTTTGCCCGCCTTGGCCTGCCAACCAATTTGTTCATTAATGTCACGCCTATCGCGCTGCTCGACAGTGCAGCCAGGCAGGATACCGAATCCCTTCTTCTGACAACATTGTCTGCGATGAATCTTAACCCGTCGTGTATTTACCTTGAGGTTCTGGAACATCCGTGTGATGACGAACACTGCCTTACTCGCACATTGCATTCACTGCGCCGTCATGGTGTGAAAGTCGCGGTGGATGATTATGGAATGGGCGCTTCCTCAATGTCACGAACCACAGCGATGCGTCCGGATGTGCTGAAAATCAGTAAGCCTTTGCTTGATAGCTACGTGGCAGGAGACACGCAACCGATGATCGAAGCCCTGAGTGTGGCGGCTGCGATATCGGCTCAAGTACTGATTGAAGGGATTGAAGACCAACCGTCGTGTGAGTTAGCGAAAGCATTGGGAGCCGATTTATTACAAGGGTATTTTACCGGCCGTCCGTGCTCGATACCGGCGTATCGTCCGCAAACTGACTGCAAACTTTTGCCGTCGGGATCAGTTTCAGGAGGGGCTGTTACGGGATCGGTTTCGTCGTTAACGGTACCAAAATCTCCGTTCTATCCTTGCTGACAGATGCTTTTATGGATTCCTGTCACCCAGGCAGCCCGAGTACCCGGATACCCGCGTTGTGCTGAGGATCGCCGCGCTGTTTGGTACATATGGTGACGAGCAGGTGCCAATAGAAGCAGATAATAGACGTATGAGACAGGCAGCTTACGCGCTGCCTGTTAATGAAGTTATTTGATGGTGTTGATGTTAATACTGTCACCGAAGCCACTGAAACTGACGACATGCCGAGGTTTCTTTTAGGTGTCAAATTGGCATCTGTATGGCTAATGCTTACCGTCTTTCACCCCGCCTTGCGTCAGTAATGTTGGATTCAGCCACTGCTCAAGTTCTTCCCGTGAATACTCGGTCTCTTCAACCGCCACATCCAGAATATCCCGTTGTTCCTTGTAGGCTTTTTTCGCAATCTCTGCCGCTTTCAGGTAGCCGATTAACGGATTCAGAGCCGTCACCAGAATCGGATTTTTCGCCAGGGCACGTTGCAGGTTATCGTCCCGAACCCGAAAGCTGGCAATGGCTTTGTCTGCCAGCAAATGCAGTGCGCTGGTCAGTAACTCAATGCTTTGCAGCAGGTTCATCACAATAACCGGCAGCATCACGTTCAGCTGAAAGTTACCGGACTGGCCAGCAATGGTGATCGTCATGTCGTTACCAATCACTTGTGCTGCAACCATGGCTGATGCTTCGGGAACAACAGGGTTGACCTTACCTGGCATAATGGATGAACCAGGTTGTAACGATTCCAGTTCAATTTCTCCTAATCCGGCCAGAGGGCCAGAATTCATCCAGCGTAAGTCATTGGAAATTTTCATTAAAGCTGTAGCCGTTGTTTTCAGCTGGCCAGAAAGACTGACGATGGCATCCTGGCTGCTCAGGTTATAAAAGAAGTTGTCACTGACCGTGAAATCAACTTCGGTTGAAACTGAAATATTGTTGGCAAAAACCGCGGCAAATTCCGGGGCGGTATTGATTCCTGTACCCACTGCGGTGCCTCCCTGAGCAAGAGCCTTTACCGATTCCAATGATTGGCAAATGCCGTATTGCGCTTTTTCCAGCTGCGTTTTCCAGCCTTCCAGTTCTTGCCCCAACGTTACCGGCATAGCATCCATTAAATGGGTTCGTCCGGTTTTGACCACATGGCCCACGTCCGAGATTTTTTTATCCAGTGTTGCAATGATGTGTTCAAACGCCGGGAACAGGTGGTGGTGGCAAGCGAGTGCCGCACTGACTTGAATGGCCGTAGGAATCACATCATTACTGCTTTGTCCCATGTTGACATCGTCATTGGCGCTAACCGGCGCGTTGAGTTTTTCAGCGGCCAGAGTGGCGACGACTTCATTCATGTTCATGTTGGAGCTGGTTCCCGAGCCGGTTTGGAAGACATCGATAGGGAACTGATCTGCGTATTGTCCGTCAATGATTTCCTGACAACTGTCAATGATGGCGTGCGCGGTGTCGTGGGGTAATTGGGCCAACTCCAGGTTACTACGCGCGGCTGCCTGCTTGATAAAAGCCAATGCCTGAATAAAACGGGCGGGCATGGGAATGCCGCTGACAGGGAAGTTATTGATGGCACGCTGAGTTTGCGCTTTATACAAGGCATTTTCCGGAACCTGAACATCACCCATGCTGTCAGTTTCTGTACGAAAGCCGGATGTCATGTTGCCTCCCCGCCAAAGTGAACGCTTTGGCAATGTTGTTGTGGTTGTCATGAGCTTAGTGGAATTCGCCCGGAATAGAGAAGCTTGTCTTAGTAATTGGCTTTATTGACAGCGATTTTAGTGAGTTCATGTTTATTTATGCATGTTCTAAGAAATAAATCACTGGTCCTTACCAATGCGAGCCATGCTATTACTGTCTGCTTTGTATCAATATACCTCTGCAGCAGGGAGCTGCTGAAGAAAAGGTGAGGGGGAATGAAAGGGATAAAGGGTCAAGGATTAACCTTTTAGTGGACATGGATGTGATACGAATCAAAGAAAGCGCGTGCTTAGCAACATTTGGCTTTCATTTTGATATGATGAAGCGACATGAAGTACGGATGCAGGTGGAACATGACTATGAAGAACGTTGTAATGCCCGTCCTGATTTCTGCATGCATAGTAGCGGTACCGGCCATGGCGGATCCGATTGAGCCTTCAGTCGCACCAGAGCTGACGGTACCCAAAGCGATGAGACTGCTACAAAATCAGGGATACCATGATTTTCGCTCGATCAAAATCGAGCGGGATGACCATGAAATTGAGGTCGAAGCACGAAACCCTGAGGGAAAACGTGTTGAAATAGAGATGGATTTATTTAGCGGAAAAATTCTGGCTGTAGAAAGCGACTAGCCTGCAACGATGATGACGTTGTGCTGGGCGTATTCCGGTATTCCTATTCACGGCTTTGGATTTGGTATAAGTCCGTGATCGTTGAGTCTTTTGAAAAGCTGCGCTTTGGCGCAGCTTTTTTTCGCCTTTAGCTTTTATGTTGGCCAGCCGGTTTTGTGGTCGCAGGCGCTCCGCATTCAGTGCTGAAGATAGCGTTTCACTGCTTTTTCATCATCATCGCACAGCTTCCACCGGGAAGCAGTAAAACGTTTTTACTATCAGTTGATTGTAGAAACCTTTCAGTTTTTATGGGTAAATTATCTTCATTGGTCAGTTGTGCTTGTCGATCCTGCGACGTTGTCATTTCGACTCCGGGCAATGAGAGGCAATCCAGATAGTTGCCTTCCGGTAACTCAACGCAAACGGGTTGTTGTCCCCGGTTTATGGCGACGATGCCTTCGTTTCCCCTGGAGAAAACCAAGTGATCATCTCCGGCTTCCAGGATTTGCATAGGCAGGCTGTGCATCTGGTGATGGAAAGTAATCATGCGGCTTAGTATCGGATCCTGCCAGCAATCCAGCCAGCGTGGTTGTCCCGACTCATCAGTTATGCCACTGGTGTTCAGATCGCTGTATACCAGCGGTACACCACCGTCTCTCCCTAGTAGGTAACAGTAGGCCAGCCGCTCGCTGACAGGGGACATGACCTGATCCAGGAAGACATCGTTATTGGGAATATCATGGGTAATGGCAAAAGTGATTGCCCGGTCATATGCCAGTGCTTGCCCCACTGAATAGGGGTTGATTAATTCTGTCATTGGACGGCTTTTCTCCAGCACATTGAAGACTGAATGGAACAGTGGGAAGTCATATGCCCCGAGCGAAGTGCTTTTCAGATACGGCTCCAGAAATAATTCATACTCGTCACGGCTGGCTCCGCCATCGGTGATGATTTCACCAAAAATATGCATGCCTTTACTGACGTCTTCGTCCCACACTCGCTGAATATGTTCTAAAGTTAAATGCTTAGCAGCATCAATTCTGAACCCTTTTATGCCTAATTGTTTTAGCGCGCGCAGGTATTTCTGTTGTTGCTTTACTACATTTTCTGCGCATTTTAGCGTTGGAAGACCGGGATCATTGCTATCACCACTGATTCTTCCGTGCTGAACTTCCCAGGGATTGTGCCAATCCTTAATTGGGAAGGCGTTAACGAAGTCTTGTTCGGTAAATAAGGCTTTTGATAAATCACCAAATAAACGGATTTTTTCAAAATACTCTTCTTCATCCTTATATTGATTAAGGATTTTTTCTGAAGGGTAGTTCAGGTCTGTCCGATGGTCTGACTCGTTAGCCATGTGATTAAAGACCACATCGACATAAATGTGCAGATCATGCTTTTTTAATGCCTCTGTCATTAGGATGAAATCATGGGTGTTGCCTAATTGATTGTCTATCACCCGGTAATCCTGAGGCTGGTATCTCTGCCACCAGGGAGACCCGTTCCGGTGGTGGAGGGATTTCATCGGTGGGGAGACAAGAACGCTTTTAAATCCGGCATTTGCAATAGCTTCGGCATAGTGTGCAATCCGGGCGTATGGCCAGTCAAATGCGTGCAGGATGACATTACTGGCGCAGGTATTGTCCATATGTGAAACAGGGTTGCTCATTCTATATGTCCTTCTGATGAACTGAGCGCAGTCTACCCACTCAGTTTGCGAAAGTATTCAGCTTTTGCAATGGTTCAAGGGGGAGGAGGCTGGGGGAGTAGGGATTGCAAGCAAGAAAATACGTGGCAAACAGACGAAAGTGACAAAATTATAAAATTTTGTATCGGTTATTTTTTGTACTTGCTCGCAGTTTTATGTTTCGAATGATGCGCGTGTTCAAAAAGTCTGACGAAAAAAGATGTAACCCACATCGCTGGGTTTGAAAGAAAACAATATTTTTGAAAATACCTATCAATTTATACTGCATAGCCATTCTCCTCAGGTATGGCCGTGTGTTATATATGGCACAAGTTGCTTACTCACAAGGAGGTACACCATGGCAGGTGTCTTAGGAATGATTTTGGCTGGTGGTGAAGGTTCTCGTCTCAGGCCACTCACGGATTCACGCAGCAAACCGGCAGTGCCTTTTGGTGGCAGTTACCGTTTGATCGACTTTGCACTGAATAACTTTCTGAATGCGGATTTGATGCGGATTTTCGTGTTGACTCAGTTTAAGTCTCAGTCGCTGTATGTGCACATGAAAAAAGGGTGGAATGTTTCTGGGATCACAGGGCGTTTTATTGATCCTATCCCAGCGCAAATGCGGATGGGTAAGCGTTGGTATGACGGGACAGCTGACGCCATCTACCAGAATATTCGCTTTATTGAGCTGGAATCACCAGATCAGGTGTGTATCTTCGGCAGTGACCACATCTACAAAATGGATGTGAAGCAGATGCTGGATTTCCACCATGCTCACGAAGCGGATTTAACGGTATCAGCACTGCGTATGCCGATCAGCGAAGCGTCTGCCTTTGGCGTGATCGAAGTGGATCAGAACGGGCGGATGATAGGTTTTGAAGAGAAACCGGCAAATCCAAAGGCGATCCCCGGGGATCCTGAGCATGCTCTGGTGTCGATGGGTAACTACATCTTCGAAACCGGTGTGCTGTGTAAAGAACTGGAAGAAGATGCGATGAATGAATCGTCCAGCCATGATTTCGGTAAGGACATCATTCCAAAACTGTTCCCGCAAGGGAAAGTGTACGTTTACGATTTTACAACGAATATTATCCCGGGTGAGAAAACAGCAGGTTACTGGCGTGATGTCGGCACGATTGAATCTTACTGGCAGGCGCACATGGATTTATTGTCTGAAGATGCGCCGTTCTCACTGTATAACCGCCAGTGGCAATTGCATACCTATTACCCGCCACTGCCTCCGGCCACCGTTCTGGACGGTGACAACTGCAAGGTTGATATCAATAACTGCATGATTTCGGCTGGTAGTTACATTCGCGGTGCGCGGGTTTACAAGTCAGTACTGGGGTTCCGTACTAATGTGGATCATTGCACGACAATCAGCGAATCAATCATCCTGGGGGATGTGAAAATCGGCGCTAACTGCTCCATTCGCCGTGCTATTATCGATAAAAACGTGCAAATCGCACCGGGAACTGTCATTGGTGAGAATCCTGAAGAGGATCGTAAAAAGTACCATGTATCAGACGAAGGGATTGTCGTGATACCGAAAGGAGCGAAAATTGGCTACTAAGACTACACCTTCTTCTCAGCCTCTGAAAATTCTGTTTGTGGCTTCTGAGGTTGAGGGACTTGTTAAAACCGGTGGCCTGGCGGATGTGGCCAAGTCGCTGCCGGCTTCACTGAAAGCGATGGGGCATGATGTGCGTATTGCCATGCCGTACTATCGCAAAGTGGCAGAACGTGAGCAGGGTGACACCCTGCTGGAAACGGTACTCTATGTACCAACACAGCCTGAACCGGTGGGGTATGCGGTGAAGCGGCTGTACAGCGGTGAAGTTCCTGTGTACGCATTAGACGCGCCACAGTATTTTGACCGTGCTGAACTCTATGCGGAAAATAACGAAGGCTATGCCGATAACGGCGAGCGCTTTGCTTTTTTCAGTGCAGCTACGCTGGATATATGCGAAAAGCTCGGCTTTCAGCCGGATATTGTGCACTGTAATGACTGGCATACCGGTCTGGTTCCGTTTTTGCTGCGTACCCGCTATGCAGCAGATGACGCTTTTTTTGCCAACACGAAAAGTGTTATCACGATTCATAACGCCGTCTTCAAAGGCAATTTCGATTATGAGCAGTTCCGTTTAATTCCTGAACTGATCCAAAAGCGCTACGTTCAGGCTGAAATGGACAGTGCCCATATCAGTATGCTGAAAGCAGGCGTGGCTTTTGCCGATAAAATCAATGCAGTTAGTCCTAACTACGCGGCTGAGTTACTGACTGAGCTGGGTTCACATGGTATGGCAGCCGATTTTCGCAACCGGTCAGATGATCTCTACGGTATCGTCAACGGGTGTGATTACGGCGACTGGAACCCGGAAACTGATCCGTACATCGCCCAGAATTACAAAGCCAATAAAGTCAGTGTCACCCGTGGCAAGAAGGCCTGTAAGCGGGATCTGCAACAGCAGGTGAATCTGCCGGTTAAAGATGTGCCGGTCTATGGCATGGTTTGTCGTCTGACGGAGCAGAAAGGCATCCATTATCTGCTGCCGATTCTGGCTGATTTTCTGGTTCATGATGTACAGGTGGTGATTGTCGGGAGCGGTGATCCGGTTCTGGCGGCAAAACTGCGATCAATCAGTGACGCACATCCTGAAAAATTGGCGTTCGTGGAAGCTTACAATAATCCGCTGGCACATTGTGTCGAAGCGGGGGCCGATTTCTTCATGATGCCGTCCGAGTTTGAGCCATGTGGCTTGAACCAGCTTTACAGCCTGGTTTATGGGACATTACCGATTGTTAGGGCAGTGGGTGGGCTGATTGATACTGTGATTGACTATGATCAGACACCGCAGGTGGCAACAGGCTTTATTTTTAAAGCTCCGACACCGGAAGCTTTGCTGATCAAGCTGCAGCGAAGCTTACTGCTGTACTGCCAGCGCCCGCAGGAGTTTAAACGTCTGCAGCAAAATGCGATGGCTTGTCGGTTTGAATGGGATGAAGCGGCTGAACTCTACGTTCAGATGTATAACGGTCAGGAGCATATCACTGCCGTAAAAAAGCACCATCCTGAAACGGTCTGACTGGCCAGCCAGCATGCCAGCTTGAACTGAAATGAGTTGAAAACAAAAAGCCCTCATGATGAGGGCTTTTTCTATGGGTACGTGAAGAACGGAAGAAAGTGCTGATAACCGGTGGTATTGGGCAACCCACGTTCTCAGCGAAAAACGGACTCTGTTCGACAAGCTCGATTCAGCAAGGGGGATTTAATCAGCACTTGTTACCGGATTTTGTTATCGCTTTTTTGCTGTCGTTCGATGCCAATTTGTCATTGTTGGCTGTCATTGTCTGTCGTTGCGCTTAAAGCACGATAACATCATTCGCGAATTCGTCATCACCGTCATTCAGAAACAGATCATCCGGGCAACTGGCCAACAAATCTTCTTCTGTCGGGACAACAAAGGTTGTGAGGTGTAATGTATCCATACTGTCGTCTCAATGCTTTTCTTGTTTCTCCGAGTGCCAGAGCAAACTCATCGGTGTTTAAGTTGTAGTAGCAACACTAGCCTTGATAAATGACATTATGATGAAAGCGGGATCACGATCTCAGCCCTGCAAAATTTTGCGTATTAATCGCTGAATTATTCAACGATACACATCAGCAGGCTTATCGACTGAGTTTGTAATGAAGGCGGTGAATGCGCGCCGTTTCGCTTTGCGCGGCAGTTTGCATCGACATCAGTTGTTTGTAGATGGTGAAGTAACGGTTGATATTACCCACATAAGTGACAGGCTCCATACCGACCTCTTCTTTTACCACTTTCTCGACATTGTTAAACCATTTGGTCGGATCATAGCCTTGTTCCTTTGCGACTCCCCGTAGGCGGTTAATCCGGTTGGGACCGGCATTGTAGCTGGCGAGGGTAAAATACAGCTGGTTCAGCTCATCCGTTTCCTCATCCTGGAAGTAATTATTACGAATGTAGTCCATGTATTTCACCCCCGCGTGGATGTTGTTTTCAATATTCTGAATATGGCGGATGTTGATATATGGCTCATTGGCGGTCTGGGGAAGAACCTGCATGATGCCGATTGCACCGGCATGTGAACGTTTCGACTGATCAAACTGCGATTCCTGGTATGCCTGCGCTGCAATGATCAGCCAGTTAATGTCATACATGTTGCCGTAGCGAATGAATTTGTCCTGTAAATTCTTAAATTGCTTGATGCTGCTTGGGCTGATCACCTGTTTGAACCATTCTTTGCTGTTAAGGTAGCGGTTGAAGATCACGTTGCCGTTCAGGGTGCCGCGTCGGTTCTTTTCAATAAAGCTGTTGATGAGTTTGCTCAGTTTCGGACTGTTTTTGCGAAAAGCCCAACCAATCGAACCATGTTCGCGGATCGGATAACGGGTATGAAGCCGCAGATTACCAGTAACCAATGACCAGAACTCAGCTTTGTGAGAATCCAGTACGGTCATTTGGATCAACCCTTCCTGAATCATCTGTACCAACTCATAGTCTTCCAGTGTTTCTTCTAGAAAATGCACGTACATGGGCTCAAGATGCTTTTTGGCCAGTTGTTCATTGATTTTTCGGATGCTCTGGTAATAACTGGAACTGGCCCGAACCCAGACACTCTTTTCAGATAGCTGCCGAAGCCGGGTAATCCGGCGGCGCTTTTTCTCGGTCACAAACAGTTCGCTGACCTCAGTCAGGAAGGGGTCACTGAAATCCACTTTTTGCAATCGCTGTGGAGTAATGGTCAGATTTGCGGCAGCGATGTCGCCAACTCCGGCAATCAGAGACGGAAAGAGCTGATCCCGATCGATCGGAATGATCTGGAGGCGGTATTTCTGGCCGGTGGCTTCTGCAATGTAAGCTTCAAACAGCTCCAAGAGTTCAGAAGTTAAACCGCGGGGCTTACCCTGATCTAGGTAATAGAAGCCAAGATCCGCTGAAACCAGAACGCGAATGACGCCTTTTTCGAGTAAAACAGGTAAATCGCCGGTGTATTTGGTGCTGGGAATCGGGGTGATTTCAAACGTAAAACCGAATGAAGACAGGACGATGCTCAGACAGCAGCACAACCGCAGTACTGTTTTCATGGCCCATACTCAACAGCGTATTGCATTGAGTATAGGCTTTTCCCGGTCTGAACGGCCGGGAAAAGGGCGGGTGACGGGGGGATGATAAGGAAAGGGGATAAACAGAAATGGCTATGCTGCATTACTACGAGCAGGCCTGGTTTCTCCCTCGGGCTTTGGCTTGATACAGATTACTGTCGGCTCGTTGCAGTAATTGGTGGGTAATTTGTTCGTTCCCCACAGTGGCAATACCCTGGCTGACAGTGACATACGGGCTGACATCTGAAGCGGGATGAAGAATTTTTGCATCCGCCAGGCTTTTGCATATTCTGGCGGAGACAACCTTGGCGCCGTCTGCCGATGTCGCAGGTAATATTGCGATGAACTCCTCGCCGCCGAATCGCGACACACTGTCAGTTGGTCTCTTCAGGCTGGTTTTCAGTACTTGGGCTACCCGTTTCAGGCATTCATCGCCCGCCGGATGGCCAAGGGCATCATTCAGGGGCTTGAAATAATCAATGTCAATCATAATCAGTGACAAGGGCTGCTGTTCCCGTCGACACTGGTGAAACTGTTTTTCCAACTCATATTCGAAGAACCGGCGGTTGTTGAGCCCGGTTAGTTGGTCTTGCGACACCATCTGGTTGAGTTGTTTGACCAGTTGTTCTTTGTCGTACTCCTTGCTCACACTGCTGTTGAACCAATGCATCAGGGTTTGTCGCCCTGTATAAATAATCAGCAGCATGGCCAGCAGCTTGAGGAGGGGAATTTGTAAGCTCTCATGAACACTAAGATAGTTGATGTAAGTGCTCAAAAGGAGCATAGGCACAATGGCAAACGACGTGGCCTTTACCGAGGCGAAAAATCCAAGCAGACACAACATGATGACCAACTCAGACAGCACTTCCGCGCTGGTATAGAGCCGGGCATAGTGGATCAGGTGAAACACTGACATCATCCAGCTCATGCTAAACAGCAGCGAAAGTACGCAAAAGAGCAGATGCCAGTAGGGAAAAGGGCGACTACCGGGACGAAAAATGATCAGTCCCGTCATGTAACACAGTGATTGTATACCGTAGAGACTGAGTGCAGGGTGCAGCAGCACGGTAGGATCTCGTAGTGCATTGCCTAAAAATGTCGCGACAATAATGAACAACAAGATCAGTGACAAGGTGCATACCCAGCGCCAGCCACGGGTCAGTAGTTGATATAAAGCCTCTTCCTGAAAGGCTTCTCGAGAGAGCGTAGACATAAAAATACCGTTTTTTATCCGGTTAATAAGTCTACCTGATTGCGCAAGAATTCCCGCCGAATTTTTGTAAATATTCAGATTTGATGAATGTTTAATGTTGACTTTGTGAGCCAGGTAGGAATCAAAAGCAGAATTTTGAGAGCCTGTAGGAAACATCGGTTGCAACCTGTACGGTCATGGTAAAACCCTGACTCAGATCAATGTATTCAAAACTGAATTCTCGCTTAATACCCCACATCTTGTATTCCGCTTGTTATTGAATCCACTACATTTTGTGTTTTTCGTGACAGTGTCATTTTTAGGAGCCTTGTGTGAACCCGGTTGTGATTAAGCGTGACGGATGCCGCGTACCATTTAATACTCAGCGTATTAAGGAAGCTGTACTCAGTGCAGCTGAGTCTGTAGAAGCCATGGACGAAGCGTATGCACAGGATGTCTCTGAAGCCGTGCTGGCCCAGTTTTCAGAGCAAGCACTGGTCGATATTCATCAGATTCAGGACGCCGTTGAAAATCACCTGATGATGGGCCCTCACAAAGAAGTTGCGCGCGCGTATATTGAATATCGTCACGATCGGGACATTGCTCGCGAGAAAAAAAGTCACCTGAACAATGAGATACGTGGTCTGATAGAGCAGAGTAATGCCTCGCTGCTGAACGAAAACGCCAACAAAGACAGCAAAGTGATTCCAACACAGCGCGACTTATTGGCGGGTATTGTGGCTAAACATTATGCGAAGCAGCATATGTTGCCACGTGACATCGTCACGGCGCATGAGCGAGGGGATTTGCACTTTCACGATTTGGACTACTCACCCTTTTTCCCTATGTTCAACTGCATGTTGATTGATCTTAATGGCATGCTGACCCATGGTTTCAAAATGGGTAACGCCGAAATTGATACTCCGAAGTCGATTTCAACCGCAACAGCTGTTACGGCACAGATCATTGCGCAGGTGGCGAGCCATATTTACGGCGGCACAACCATAAACCGAATTGATGAGGTGCTGGCACCTTATGTAACGGTCAGCTATGAAAAGCAACTCAAGATTGCCCGTGAGTGGGATATTCCTGAACCAGAGAAATTTGCCCGCGCACGAACGGAAAAAGAGTGTTACGACGCGTTCCAGTCCTTGGAATATGAAGTCAACACGCTGCACACTGCGAATGGGCATTATGTAGTAAAGAACTTTATGAAACTACTATGTGTGTGTGCGTACTACTTCTCTCAAGGAAACTTTTCACTTGCACTACAAGCCTCTAAACTAGTGGGTTCAATGACACTACAGAATTCATTTCACCTTGCTGAACTGGCTGTTTTTTCACGAGAGCGCTCTCGTGATTTTGCGAAAAAGCAAAACCTTCAAAAACAAGCCTTTCAAATTGCAGCTTAAAAACTAAAACTATAAGGAGAAATGAACATGATTATGAAGCAACACGAATCAGCAGTTGTGGTTAAACGTGACGGTGCAAAAGCAACCTTTAACGCACAACTAATTAAGAATGCTGTTCAATCAGCAGCAAAAAGCATCAACTGCCCTAAGCGCGACCTTGGCGATATTGTTGCCGCAAACGTATGCGAGAAGATGAATGGCAGAACCGAGATCGAGATTTGTGAGATCCAATCTCTAGTAGAAAAAGAACTAATGCATGTCGATGAAGATGTGGCTCGTGCTTACATTGAGTATCGCCATGACCGTGATATACAACGTGAAAAAGCAAGTGCATTAAGTGCTGAAATTTCTGGTTTGGTAGAGCAAAGCAACGCTGACCTACTGAATGAAAATGCAAATAAGGACAGCAAGGTAATTCCGACACAGCGCGATCTTCTTGCTGGTATCATCTCTAAGCATTACGCAAAGCACCATATGCTACCGCGTGAAATCGTACAAGCACATGAGAATGGTGAAATCCATTATCATGATCTGGATTACTCTCCATTCTTCCCGATGTTCAACTGCATGATTGTAGATCTAGAGAACATGCTGAAGAACGGTTTCCGCATGGGTAACGCAGAAATCGACACACCTAAGTCAATCCAAACAGCTACAGCAGTTACTGCCCAAATAGTAGCGCAAGTAGCTAGCCATACTTATGGTGGTACTACATTGAACCGATTAGATGAGGTACTAGCACCTTACGTTACAGTAAGTCATGAGAAGCACCTTGCTACGGCAAAAGAGTGGGACGTGCCGAATCCTGAGGCTTATGCACGTAAACTTACAGAGAAAGAGGTCTATGATGCATTCCAATCTCTTGAGTACGAGATCAACACGCTTTTCTCAAGTAATGGGCAGACCCCGTTCTTGAGTGTGAACCTTGGTCTAGGGACAAGCTGGGAATCTAAACTCATTCAAAAGTCTATTTTCCAGAATAGAATAAAGGGATTAGGTAAAAATAAGAAGACTGCGGTTTTCCCTAAACTGCTGTTCACAATCAAAGATGGCATCAACCTTAAGAAAGAAGATCCAAACTACGATATTAAGGAACTTGCTTTAGAGTGTGCTTCAAAACGCATGTATCCAGACATTCTGAACTACGACAAAGTTGTAGAAGTTACTGGATCATTTAAGGCACCAATGGGCTGTCGTAGTTTCCTAGGTCGTTACGTAGATGAGAATGGCAATGAAATTCATGAAGGGCGTAATAACCTTGGCGTAGTGAGCCTTAACCTGCCACGTATTGCTATTGAGGCAAATGGTGACGAAGCTAAGTTTTACGAAATCTTGGAAGAGCGTACTGAACTTGTTCGCCGTGCACTAGAGACACGTATTGATCGACTTCGTGGTGTGAAAGCTCGCGTTGCACCGATTCTATACACCGAAGGTGCTCTAGGTGTTCGCCTAAACCCAGATGATGAAGTACTAGACATCTTCAAGAATGGCCGTGCCTCTATCTCGATGGGCTATATCGGTATTCACGAGACTATCAACGCACTATATGCCAAAGATGGTGAGCACATTTTCGATAATGAAGTTCTGCGCCAGAAAGGTATCGATATCGTTAAGTTCCTGAAGAACAAAGTTGATGACTGGAAAGAACAAAGCGGTTGGGGCTACAGCTTGTACAGCACTCCTTCTGAAAACTTGTGTACACGATTCTGCTCACTAGATACCAAGGAGTTTGGTGTGCTAGATAGCGTTACGGACAAAGGTTACTACACGAACAGCTTCCATCTTGATGTGCAGAAGAAAGTTAACCCATATGACAAGATCGATTTCGAGATGCCATACCCAGAACTAGCGAGTGGAGGTTTCATTTGTTACGGCGAGTTCCCTAACATGCAGCGCAATATCGAAGCTCTGGAGAATGTATGGGATTACAGCTACGACCGAGTTCCTTACTACGGTACTAATACTCCGATTGATGAGTGTTACGAGTGTGGTTTTGCAGGTGAGTTCGAGTGTACGAGCAAAGGCTTCACTTGCCCGAAATGTGGAAACCATGATCCTAAAAAGGTATCAGTTACACGTCGTGTTTGTGGATACTTGGGTTCTCCTGACGCTCGACCATTTAACTCTGGTAAGCAAGAAGAAGTAATTAGACGTGTTAAACACATGTGAAAACTAATGAATTACCATAAATATCAGCAAGTTGATGTTGTTAATGGTGAAGGTACACGTTGCACCCTGTTTGTAGCAGGGTGCGAACATAACTGCCGAGGCTGTTACAACAAATCAACGTTAAATCCTAACTCTGGCCACCCATTTACCCAAGAGATGGAAGACCAGATAATCAAAGACCTTAAAGATACACGTATTAAGAGGCGCGGATTATCACTATCAGGTGGTGACCCTCTACACCCTGCAAACACTGCGAGCATATATAAACTGGTGGTTAGAGTGAAAGAGGAATGTCCTGATAAAGATATTTGGATGTGGACTGGTTATACCATCGATGAACTGTCTTCAGAGCAAAGATCCATAGTAGAGCATATAGATGTTCTAATTGATGGTAAGTTTGAGCAAGATAAGTACGATCCTGAACTGTTATGGCGTGGAAGCTCGAATCAAATCATACATAAGTTTAATATTTAGTGCCAAAATTCTGAAATGTCGTTGTAGTTCCCGACCCCAGAAAAATTAGGGCGAATTTTTTCGAGCGGCATGCGAGGGTTGTAGACCTTGTTAAAGGCCTGGTAGTATCATTGCTCAGCCAACAGACGATACGGCATCGGCAGCGTGCGAATACTGGCGAAAATAAGCCTTTCGATTTGTAATTCCAAGTTGTACCTCCGATTGAACTTATAGTAGAAATTCAGCGAGATACCTTGGCAAGTGCTTTAGCCCTGTCGCGGATAAGTCTCATGGATTGAGTTTTTACATTGCTAATCATCGTCTCGACCCACTTAAAATAGAGCAACTCGACGCTAGTGGGGACAGCGCCTGTAATGAAGGCTTTGTGGAATGTCTGAGTATCTTCAATGCCTCTGAAGCATGCTAAACCGTCTGAAATTACGAGAGCTTGTGGCCTGAGGTGTTCTTGTGCCCAACGGCTTATCTCGCTTGTTTTGAAAACAATCAGTGCGCTAAACCGCATCGCGATCAGGTGAGTTTCCTCGTCCATGGCTACTGCGGCAACGAGGGCTTTTGCCCGAAAATGGGCCCATATTAGAAGACAAACTCTTATTCACCATAAGTAAGAGACTTCAAATAACATGGGCGACTACAGAAGTTCATCACACGCCTATTGGCGTTGCAAATATCATATTGTTCGGACTGGGTAGGAGGGAATTTACCACTTGTCGTTATAATCCGATATTCTTCAAAGCAAAGCCAGGCTAAAGAGGACACTCCCGAGTACGTTCGCGCAATCATGAAGAGCTATTCTGATGGAGGATGGTGCATGAACTCTCGAATTTTCCTAAATTACTGGGATAGAGCGTTAGTGTTCAAAGTTGTTAAAGATAGAACAATAGAAGATGTTACGTCACAGCAGCCTAGTTCAATAGACAATTACGTTTAAAGTCAATGAAGAAAGAGCCTTTGCAACAGCAGAGGTGAGTTGAATGTCGAGCAAGTAACTTTTTTATTCAAAATGAAGCTTTAGGTTTTTTGTCAAAATATTAACTAATTGCCTAATAAGTATCATTACTGAAGTTTTTTGCTTATTTTCACAAAAACATTTTAATGTACATAACTAATAGAATGTATCCAGAGATTTCTGACGTAGATGTATAACCTAACTAACACGAATCCAGTGATTGGAGCCGTAGGCATAACAAGAGAAAAAGGGGGCATTTATGCTGGAAAGTCGTAATTTTAATGGTGTTGAAATCTTTCGGCCCAGTAAAGAGCATGAAAAAAGAGTTTATAAAAGAATAAAAGAGTCAGTATTTAAACGCTTCAGTCCTGGAACATACACCGACAAGACCCAGGTTGTAAAAATCGTTAACTTTCTTTACCAAGAATACTACAAAATACTGGATGAAAACCTTCCTAGGGTTGCCCCTAGAGAGTTTGCAGCATTTCTAGCCACCGAATATGAACTCTACGGAAAGGTTTCAGATATGTATAAGCAAAAAAAACTTTCAGAGAAAGATCAAGAATTGTGGTTATCTTATGCTAGCTATGCAAGGAGGGGCATAAAGCATCTATTTGAGCTTCTTTGTCGCTCAAAGATGGACTACAGCGAAGTTGAGAGAACGCAAGAGAAGCAAGAAGATGCGATTTCAATGGCTTTCATTGCTGCTGAAGAGCTAGTAAGCTTATACATGCGAAGTGAAACTTACCGCAGTTTCTTAGATAGCATCACCCTAAGACTCGACCCCACCAAACACATATATTTTCATGTCGAAGAAGACAGTAGCATAAATCTCGACATCAGAAGTTCTGTACTGGATTTTAACAAGTACGTCCCTAGCAATATGCTACATAATGATATCAATGCTCAAGAGGAAATATTGGGCCAAAGCTTTGTTGAAACGCTAGGCTTGGGCTTTAAAGACACTATTGGTACGATAAAATGGCTCATCGTAACTTATAGTGATGAAAGCAACCCTGAACGCCTCGGGTTCTTTGAGTTGAAGGAGGCGGTTAGTATAATGATTAACCACTTTAGGCTTACAGCAGAACAGGCTATGCGTATTCTTGAAGGATTTTGCCTATCCAGTGAGACAATGATTGAACGTGAACTCTACAAGCCTAAACAGGAGTACCGCGCATATAAACGTGCATTTTTCAAAGATCAATGTGATGGTAAGGAACTTGTGTTCTTTTCCCGTAGAATGGCATTAGAATGCCTAGACTTATTGATATCAGATGTTCCATTTAAAAAACTACCAGTGGAGTGGAAATCAATTAATATCAAATCAGCTCTTGATGTGATGTCCTTGAAAGCTGGTCGCTGGTTTGAACATATAGTGACACAAAACTTAGAAATGCTAGGCATAATCGGCTCATCTTCAGTAAAAACACTTAGGCTTAGTGCCACCGAAAAGCTGAACGTTCCACCAGAGGTTGGTGAAATCGATTTTCTAGGCTTTCATGAAAAGCAAGAGTTACTCGTCATCATCGAAATTAAGCAAGTTGGATTTACGACTGAACCTAGAATGTACCTTGATGATTTGTCAAAATTTGTAACTAAATCAAAAAGCTACAGTGAACAATTCAGAAAGAAGTTCAACTGGGCAAGGAAAAACGTAGAAAGTATCGAAAAACACTTTTCACACAATTTTAATGTTGACGCGAAGTTAAATACTGCTGGTTATGCAATGATCACGCTTTACCCTACTGTGGCATCAACAAAAATTCATGATTTCACGTGCATTTCTATTACAGATTTCATGAATCAAAGCCTGGAAAGCACAGCTTGGCCGTTCAGCAAGGGTAGCGTCCATAAATCTGCGTCATTTCAGTATGATGTATAAAACAGGAATGACACATGACCAAAGACTTCTATCTAGGACAAGCTATTAATCAGGCAAAGGCGGCTTTTTAACTCCTCTTATCAAACAGTTCACCGAAGCTGCCTTGAGGGCAGTGTTGGTACAACATTTGGAAGAAGATGAGCAACCAAACCCTCCAGCAAGAAAACTCTTAAGTCTTCCATAGGCACTTTCGAACTGGATACCCCGCGTGATCGTCTGGTGTCATTTGGTTAAGAAGAATCAGACCAAATTAACTGACGAGATTGACCGTAAGATCTTATCCATTTTCTCGCTCGGTATGAGCTACCGTGATATCCGTGGTCATGTGGAAGACATGTACGATATTGATGTCTCTGAGGCCACTATCTCGGGTGTTACCGAGCGTTTGATACTTCTGAGCTAAAGGAATGGCAGCAGAGGCGCTCTATCCCTTAGTCTGGCTTGATGCTATTCACTATAAAATTAAAGAAGACGGGCGCTATGTCAGTAAAGCGATATACACGATCTTAGGGTTAAACGTGAAAGGTAAATGAAACATCCAAACGGAAAAATACGAGGAGAGTGGATCATGTTGTGTCTTGATAAGTCAAGTCAGACGATTTGTGAACACCGTAGAAATAAAATCTTTTGTTCCCGCTAAAGACTTTGAATGCTCCAAGCTCTTTTATCAGATGATTGGCTTGGAGTGCAGTTGCCTACTGAATTTGGGCATCTGAATTTGAAGGTATCGCTTATTTTACATATGGTTCTTGTTCTTTCTTACTTCAAGATTTCTACGAACCTGTTCACGGCAACAACGTCATGATGCACTTTTTAGTTGAAGATACTCGAATTTTGCCTTGTAGAACCAAGTAGTGTGTTGTTGCGCATAGCCGAGAATCTGTAGCCTAACAGCGACTATGGCCTCAACACCTTTCCTAATCTCACATCCCACAGAAACGCTGTAGATCATCTGACCTAGCTAATTTCTGTCCATAACATTCAAAGTTGGCACTAAGAAAAAATATGCTGCAAGTGTCTAGTTTTTAGAGTTATTTTCTGATGAATAGAAGGTATAGAGGATAAACTAAGCAAATTAAGATTTGATGATTAGTGAATTGCAACGCATAAATCAAAAGTATACGGGCGAATTATGAGCGCAAAAAAACAAACAACAGCTCAAAGTAAGTTAATCGGTGAACATCCTAAGTCGGGTTTGTTTTTTGATTGGTTCGAGTGTGAAGATACACCTGCAACAGCTAACAAAAAACATAGAAAGCTTACAAATAAAGGTATAAGCAGCGATACTCTAGTTGAGCATTTGTCGCAATGGGTAATTAAACATCATGCAACCGAAGCTCGTATCGCTAGGATAGAGAGGAAAAAACAAATCCTAGCTAAGCATGGCTTCGCTCAGTACATGGAAGGAAAAGTACCTTTTCCTATTAAGTCTGCAACTACGCAAAAAGGTAATCTAGGCGAAATAATCCTTGCAGAATACCTTACTGAAACATCAGGTTTAGAAATCCTTGTGTACAAATTGAGGTACAACCCGAATGTAGAGCAGTCGATGAAAGGAGACGATTTATTACTATTTGAAAAACAGAATATTCAAAATAGAGTAATAATGGGAGAAGCAAAGTTCCGTTCGACTAAAAACAAAAAAGCTTTAGATGATATTGTTCAATCGTTATCGAATAAGAATTTACCCATATCTTTGACATTTGTTAGTGACAGGCTGGAAGAAATGGGAGATGAACTTTTAGCAAACGAAATTGATGATTTGATCACGAACCTTCATGCCCAAAAAACTCCAGTTACATATGTTGGCTTTTATCACAGTGAATCTTCTGCATATCAGACCATAGAGAAACACTTAAACTCTAATAATAAAAACCTCGTCATAGTATCTTATGGTGAAGATAACCCAGCTAAGCTTATTAAAAGTAGCTTTGACAAAGCACTAAAAATGGTGATGGAGTAGAAATGGATACCGTAAAAGCTCGTAAGCTGTTTGATAAGCTTGAAAACGATGAATTCGCTCAGAACTTAATTGCACAATCCAACGCTAAGAATATTCTTTTAGCTGTCAAAGAAGACGAAGCTAACTTTCCAAATTTTACAGAAGGATTAACGGATAGGGTTAATAGTATTGCATTCGCATATTTGTCTATAGGTTGCGCCATAACTGAAAAAAGTAAAATTGATGATGTTGCTCTGCAAGCATTTGAGAAAGCGGGCGACATTATACATTACATTCACGCCCCTAATACTGAGCTTAGCAAGAAAAGTAGCTTTTACTTGGTTGTTAGTAGTTTATCTTTTTACCTAGCTTCTCAATATTCAAAATCGTTTATAGCGATTAAAAATGTCAAAGCTGGAACGCCATTAATTGGTCTGTTTAGTAGTTTTCTGAGAAAAGACCTACAAGCACTTATTCATGAAATTAACAATATTCAGTTTGACGATGAATATGATAAAGTTTCTGAGGATGAACTAGAGCAGAATAACAAGCATTATGCAATTATCTTATCTAAATCCCTTAATTTAGTGTTGGAATACATTTACTCGGGCAAAGATGAATATCTTTATCTCGGGAAAGAATCATTAGCTGACTTGAAAGAATTGGCTTCTATTGATGACGAACCCGCTATTTGGTGGTTGTCGAGGTTGTTAATAATATTACTTGATGTATTTAAACAGTACTCATTTTGGAATGTGATACCAAAATTAATCGAGAGTAATATTACAAATGATTATGTAGCACAACTAGCATTACGAACACCACCAATTACGGAGTTATTCTTTGCTCAATATAATGCACTACAGGCAATGCAAGATAAAAATGATATTGTCCTGAGTCTACCAACAAGTAGTGGCAAAACCAGAATAGCTGAGATCGCTATTTTGGAAGCTTTGATTGATAACCCTTTTTCCAAAGTACTATACCTTGCTCCTTTCCGTTCATTATCTTACGAGGTAGAGGCATCAATGGAGAAAACATTAGCCCCATTGGGGTTTTCTACTACATTCCTATATGGCGGTGGACAATTTAGTAAGCTAGATAAGGCACTAATCGAAAACTCAAATGTGATTATTGCAACCCCTGAAAAGGCCAAGGCGATAGTGAGGGCTGATGAAGATATCGCCAATGGTATTAGTTTGCTTATTATTGATGAGGGTCACCTGCTTGGGGCTGAAGAAAGGTTGATTAAAATTGAGTTGTTTATCGAAGAGCTAAAGCATCACGTACGTAAAAATGATGGCAAGATTATGCTTCTTTCTGCTGTCCTACCGAATACAAATGATATTGCCCAATGGATAGCCGAGGATGGTAGCAGTGTTTATCAAACCGATAAGACAATTGCAGACAAGCGATTTGGAATAATTAAGTGGACTCACGCTAAAAATGTAACAATAGAATGGTTTGGTGAACCAACCTCATTTAACAAAAATTTTGTCGATAAGTTCTTACCAGCTCGCGCAAGAACTAAATATTTTCCGAATGACAAAAATGAAGGAATTGCAGCTACAGCATTAAAGCTATCGCAACTTGGGACTGTCTTGATGTTTATTGCTCAGGCCAGATATGTTGTATCTTCAGCTAATAGGGTACTGAGAGCAATGGGAGGTACTCCCGAATTACATAACTATAACAATGAAGTACTTTTCGAGTCATTTAGGCTTGCTTGCGATGAAGCTGGTGTTAGTGACATATACGATCTGGCTCGATATGGAATTCTATGTCATTTCGGAAAATTACCTACCGATGTACGAATTTTGACTGAGCAACTAATGCGAACGGAGAATGTTAAAGTTATTGTTTCGACCACTAGTCTTGGGCAAGGAGTTAATATAGGCATATCAACAGTTATTTTTGCTGATGTTTTTATGAATCACCAAGACGAAGTTAAAATAGATTCAAAAGATTTTTGGAATATTGCTGGTCGAGCAGGGAGAGCCTTTACAGATATTGAAGGGAAAGTCTTGTATTGTATTGATGAGACTAATTGGAGTTATAAAAGGGATCTTGGATTTTGCCGTGAATATTTTGACTCTTCTAAAATGGAACATGCAAAGAGTGGATTGCTGGATCTAGTAAAATATTTAAAGAATATATCAACACGATGTAATGTTAGTTTTGAATTATTGCTAGATCTAGTCGCTTCTAATGATTTTACTCAGTTTAAATCTGATAATAAAGATTACTCAAATATATTTCCTCAAGTATTCGACTGGGTTGATGACACACTGTTAGCATTAGACTACAAAAATAAAGCATACGAATTACAAGATCCTTCGAACTGGATTGACACAGTTTTTAGGAACTCATTGGCTTATATTCAAGCAGGAGAGGATGAGATGGTATCTCAAGAAGATATCATTAATTTTCTCAAAAGTAGAAATAGAGCAGTGATCAACATGGCTGGTGATTATGTGAATTGGGAAGGTATGGTTAAGTCTGGCATTCCATTAAGCTCATCAAAAGCATTAGACGATTATATTGATCAAATAACAGAGAGCATAAAACTTTACAAGGAGTCAGAAGGTTGTGCTACTGATCTAGCAGAATTTTCAAAAAGTATTGAAAAGTTAGTTCAACAACTACCAACAGTTACTTTTAAGCATGGTTATGAAGAAGCCGAATTGGATGAAGTCCGATTGAAATGGTTTAGCGCAAAACCACTGTCAGAAATAGCTATTCACGAGAATGGTCAAGAGATATGTGTTTCTTATCTTTCAATGACGCTACCTTGGGCTATTAATGCAATTACAAGAAAGTTATTTGATTTAGAACTGGATGACGAAGCTAAATTACTCGAAGAATTGGCGCTTTATTGCGAAATAGGCGTTCCTAATATGGATTCGGTGAAGATCTATTTGGCGGGATTAAAATCACGAGTAGCAGCATTCGAACTTTCTAATGTACTCTTAGGAAAACTTACCAGTTTAAACAAACTAAAGTTAGTCAAGTTGCTGAAAGATAATTCAGTAAACATTGAATTACTCTGCGATGAACGGACAAAACAATGGGTAGAGTTGTTTACTAGGGAGCAAGATGGCAAAGTAGAAGATGAATTGACTAAAATTAGTAATTTTGTTTTAAAAAATACTGAGCCTGAAAGCGACCAGCTAAATGTTCGTAGTTTCAATGGTAGCCTATATTTATGCAATGCAGATTTGACTGAGAAAATTTTGATATCTTCCAGTAAAAAGTTCCCGTTTAAATCCATCGCAGACAATCCTAAAGTCTACTTTGAAAAAGAAGCTTCGCACTGGGCTATGAGAGTCAGAGCCAGTCGGAACTAATACACTTAAATGTATTAGTTCCGACTAGATCTGACACTTCAATTTGAAAAGAAGAGAGTTACCCACTTTGATTAAAGGTGCTTAATCACTAATCAAAGACAAAAAGAGGTAACTCTCATGCTTCATACTAGCAATCCAATCATCAAACACAAAGCTGGCCTTCTCTATCTTGCAGAAGAACTCGGTAATGTATCTAGAGCCTGTAAGGTTATGGGGGTATCAAGAGATACTTTCTACCGTTATCAAGAGTTGTTTGAGACTGGGGGTGTTGATGCTCTGATTAACCAGAGCCGAAGAGCACCGAATTTAAAGAACCGTGTTGATAGTGAGACTGAGCAAGCCGTTATCAAATACGCCATCGACTTCCCAGTTCATGGACAAGTTAGAACGAGTAATGAATTACGTAAACTGGGAGTGTTTATCTCTCCAAGTGGAGTACGCTCAATCTGGCTTCGCAATGACCTAGAGAACTTCAAGAAACGTCTTATCGCATTGGAGAAACAGGTCGCAGAGAACGGTATTATCCTAACGGACGAGCAAGTTGCGGCTCTTGAGCGTAAGAAGCACGATGATGAGGTTTGTGGTGAGATAGAAACAGCGCATCCAGGTTATCTCGGCTCCCAAGACACGTTCTATGTTGGCAACTTGAAAGGTGTTGGGCGCATCTATCAACAAACCTTCGTTGATACCTACAGTAAAGTCGCCTTTGCCAAGCTCTACACAACGAAAACACCAATCACCGCAGCGGATATATTGAATGATAAGGTTCTACCGTTCTTTGAGGCGCATGAACTGCCAATGCTGCGAATCTTGACTTACCGAGGCACTGAATACTGTGGTCGTGTTGAGCAGCACGATTACCAGCTCTACCTATCAATATCCTGGTTCTCCACGAAGTTTCTGTTAGACCACTGCTCTTTTCTTTTTAACGCTTCATTGCTGGCTACTTCCGTTTTTTATTGACGCAATCACTTTTAATAAATCGGTCGTGATCGCTGGACATTTGTCGTTCATAAAAACTGTTAATTCATCACCAAATTTCATCGTTACGATACCGCTCTTATCGACACTTAACAGAGCAAAAGACTTCCTTAAATCAAGAGCAGTGTTACTTTCATTAGTAGTTGTTTCAGACATATATCGTCCCATTACCAGCTATTATGTTTACAGAAAGGATAACAATTATTACCTCAAGTGCTTATTTGATTGATCTGTTTAGCCTATCTACGGTTTCAATGGCATGTTGAAATATGGCGTCCTTTACTATCGAGAACTCCTTTCCAAGAAATCGTTTATCTATAGAACTAAGTGTATTACTAAATTGAGCGAGAAAGCTCGAGACGATTTCATGGCATTCAGCCTTACTGATACCGAACTGACTCGCTGTCTGCTCTATGTGTCGTAAGTAAATTTTGCAGATATGGTATTTGTATCCTCGTGATGCTTTCAGTCCCATTGCTAGCTTTAGCTTTCGCTTATTTAATCCAGTGGCACCGACGGCGGGATAAGCTGATAGCAAATCGTAGAACGGTGCGATCTGATAGTGTCCGCCTGGATCAATATGCACGGAAAAGTTCTTGAGATGACCGTCAGTGGCACCAAGAAGACACTGTAAAACCATGAACTTAAAAAAGTCATGGTTGTTTGTCTTGCTTTTCGCAGAGAAACTTAAAACATCAACAATGTTGGAGACACCTAAGTTGTTCTCCGATTGATATTTTTGATGTTCAGGCACACCGAAAATCTGGCAGAAATCTTCTTGGTGCCTACGAGTCACAACTCCGTCACCAAAACATCGGTCGAACCTTTTTACTGCAAGGGCTTTAGATCCTGATTCAGTCGTTATTATCTCCATATTTGGAACGTTAAAACCAAGTTCCTTCGCAATTTGATTACAGATGAATTCATTCTCAACACTGCTGCTCATATCTAGTATTGAGTTGCTTTGCACAATCGCATCCATCGGATATTTGATAATGTGGCTACTGATTGATTTCCCTTGAGGTACGTACCATTTACCATTCAACCTAGTTAGCGTTGTTTTTCGCTGAGTGCCTGAAATACAAGGTCGATATTCCCCAAAATAAGGAAGAAATGACTTACGCTGAGTAAAGAGTTCATTTAATTCACTTGCCGAGATCTCTCGAAATTCCCATCCTATGTTTGGTTGCTCTCTACTCTCAGTAAATGAAATGCCGCCCGTGCAATCATGACCAACCTTGGAGAGTAAATTGAATGCATCGTTGGATTGCACACCTACTGAGTGAGCAAGACTTAATCGTTCTTCTTTCAAGTCAGGAAGCAGGTTGTGAATAAAATTCAGTGCATTCAATGATGAGCATTCTCCCCTTACGAGCGGTAGGCTTAACGAAAGAGGGAAAGCTGAATCATATGCTAACCACTCATCAGAGTATGAAAATGAGAAGTTGGTCTTCGACCGTTGGACAAACTGCCCCACGAGCATGTTGTTGTTTGTGGCATGTGCGTAAAGAATAGGATTGTGCAAATTAGCTCCCACTTTCTACTGGGTGGGCTGCGTTTTTGTAGAAGGTAATTGCGTTTTCTACTGCCTGCATTTCGGCTTTGAGATCCAATCTACGATTGTCATACTCGGATATATACTCGTCTAAACACAGCCGAAGTTCTGAGTGTTGAGCACACAACTGATTGAAATGCTTCCATGTCCTTTTGTGAAGAGAATAGGACTCTGACAGCTCTGAGTGTTTATCTTGCAAAATCGTCAAAAGACTTTCTCTTTTGAAAGAACGGTAGTTGGAGTCCTCACTGTAATTGTCGTAATCCACGACCTCCCAGTCGATATGGTTAAACATAAAACCTTTGGAGAATTCTTCATCACCATGCTTATCGAAACCGCACGAAATGACTGCGCCGATCAACGACATTTCCTTCAATTTTTTTTCGACGTATTCATCCGATAAGTATTCTTTTTCATCACTGTCTAATGGAAAGGATTTTAGGTCGTTGGCAGAGAAGTGTTCATTGTAATAAATGGCGAGAAATAGCTCTTTTCTGATTTTTACCTTCGTTTGCATAAAAAATGACCGATTGTGTTGATTTTGAGGATTATAATCCGTGGTCAAATAGTCCGCAAGTGTGCATTGTTCAGGAAATTAATTTCATAAATAAAAAACATGAACACGAAACTTGCCGAAGCTGTAGGCCAACGTATTGTACAAATGAGAAGATCCAAAGGTTTACCTCAAGAGAAACTAGCCCTTCTCGCTGAGATAGATAGAAGCTATATGAGCCGCATCGAACGCGGTAAAATCAATATCACGCTTGAAAAGTTGTATAAGATTGCAGACACTTTGGGCTGTGATGTGAAGGAGTTATTGCCGTAATTATTTAGCATTATACTCAATGGGTTAGTGAATAAAATATGCTGTTGTGACCTATTCAAAGGGTTAGGTATAGAAACGGATACGTCATTTTCCCTTGGTAATTAGTCAACAGACAAAATCGGTTGGTAGTTAAGGTACGACAGAATCGCTTGGTGATCACACTAATTTAGGAAAACCGCTGATAAACATTTGCCCCATTGTTGCTTAAACCTTTTACTCATTCACACCCTGTTCACGTTTTTTTGCAATACTAAAAGTTATCTATTCTTCCCATGCTGTTGGCTGTTAATCCCCCGAGATGTATCACGGGGGTAGATTCCACCAAACTCCAAAGCTTCAGCTTGTCTTTTCCACTATCGAGCTATTTTCCTTTCTTGCAGGCAAGAAAATGCCGCCTAAGTCGGCGGCCATTCATTGCAAGCAAAGGTGTCTTTCATCTTGAATCTATCGTTCATCGCAAACACTAAACGACAGACTTGCGGCACACAATACTCTTCTGTATAGAACGCGATGGGCAACAAAGTGCTTATGCAGTTATTGGTGTTATTAGTTGCATTTCAATCATGGCAGCGAGACCGTTGGTGGACTTTCTGAAATCGACGCTTTCACGATAGAGATAGATTTCGGGAGCACTGAGCATGCGTTTCATGACAGCGCACCGATAAGTTCTGCAAGATAGGTCGCTGGCGTGCCTTGTGGGATGCTCAGTTCAACATTGTTTACAAGTAGTGTAATGTTGGCAACGACAACGTCAGTGGCTTGATACTTTGTGGTCTTTTCAACGACTTCTACTTTAATAAAGCCAACCGTGTTCGGTTTTTCGATGTGCTTTAACTGTTGGCGCTTAGCGTAAAAAGTGGAGAGGCTCAGTCCGTTACGTTCACAAAATAATCGTTGTTATAACTGGCTGGATTCATAGTGTTCGAACAGGGTTCGCTATTCTTGGTTAGTGCGTCGTTTGGCCATTTCAAATCTCCTTTGGGTCGGAGGTTTGATCTTATTATTCGGGCTAGACGATTAGAATGCGGGTTTTATGACGCGCTTACGTTCAACGTATGCTCTCCACCGTCAAGCTCGACGGCGATCTTCCGCTTAATTGGCTCACCCTCATAATCAGAACAAATGGTAAACTCCACATGCTCACACAGCGTGTCGTCGTCATACGTGGAGGTGATAACAACGTTGCTGAAACCGTCGATGTTGTACTCGCACATTCGCTTTGCTTCCTGTAACTATGGACACTAGACAGTCTAACGCAATCGCCACACTGTAGCCGTCCCATATTCCGTTAACGTCAGGAAAAGAGAGACAGAATCCAATCCCATAAATAGTGGGTGTCCCTGATGCGAACAGGCTTTGGATTCGATAACTGGCGATGAAGGCGGAGTACAAAAAGGGGGAGAGCCAATGGTAAAAAGGGCGATGCAAGCCAGCAGTAGAGAACAAAGCAGACGCATTGAATAACGATGGCTGGTGTAACGGTACATTGAGCTTTTTTCATAGTTTTCCTTATTTTAGGTAATAGGTATCCCTCCGCAGCCGAGGCAGATAGATACGCTATTTTTATGTGGGTTTATTCTTTTTAAGAGATGGATTTATTGCAGTTAAAAGGCGCAACGCACCTATAGAAAAGCTACATGGTGTACCTCCTTGTGGTTTCCTAATTTTTGGTAATGGTTATCTCTCCGCAGTCAAAGGCAGATAAAAACAGACATGTATTTTTTGCTGGAACAGAAAGGATTTGGAGACGTGAAAGGCAGAGCTACCCCACTTATTCTAATTTAACATTTTTCCCTCTCACTGTCAAGTAAATGATAATTATTATCATATGAGTAATTGCTAATTATCTCTCTTCCATTTTCCGAGAAACCCGCATTCAGAAAGGATTCAGTAGCAATTTTTATTGTTGCTGTCTGATTGTCAGTATTTCATGAATATGGTCGCAATTTCAGACATTGTTTGAACTGTGATGCGTATTTATACTAGACATATTTGACAGGTAAGGTGATTACAGAATTCCAGCGTATTGCTAACGCAAAAAGTTGGGAATTATACACGAGTAAAAAAGTATCATACTCGTATCCATCTAACCTATTGAGTTTCTGTTAATGAAAAACACTTTGGAAGAATAAAGTATCATACTGAATCGAGTATCACTGCCCAAATCGAGGTGAAACGAAGTAATAAAGTTTCATACTATTCAAGTCTATTTAAGGTTATTCCTGTCTCATTTATTGCCCCTTTTCTTCTTAGAGTTGTTGCTCGTAACAGTTCGAACCACTGCCATTTGACCCAATTTATCTAATCCTTCAATATGTATGTAGTTGATTATCACCCAATGACTAGATAGGTCTTACCAACGGCTTTTTGCATTACACTTGGTAGTTTGAGGAACAAAATGGAAACTGATAATACGATTAGATTTTTATCTTCAGATCTAAAGAAGAACTCTATATCAAACGAAAGAGAACCTATCGAAATTGTTCTAAGTAGCGATGATTTGGATGAAGAATTGGCTCCTTTTTATCGATTTACGAACAAAATCCTTGATACAGATAATCTAGTTATACTAGCAGGATCTGGCACATCGCTTACATTCAATAAGCAATCTCAACAAGGTTACCCCCCAATCGCTCCTAGCATGTGGCACCTTTGGCATTATTGCCAAAAAGCAGATGAAAATTTATTTGATCTGACATTAAAAGCAACAAAGTACGACAGCCTCCAGAAACAGAGAGAAAAAAACGGTAAGGCAAAACCTGACATCGAATTGTTGTTGTCTCTTTGCGATTCTTCTTTAGCTGTTGGAAATCTTTCAAATCAAAGAGTCAATCAAGTCAGTAGATTTCTTGAACAGGCAAAACAAATCATTTTGGAAAAAACTAGCTTTACTGAAGCCGTCCAAGAATCAGGATGGGCTAGTCATGACAAATTTATACGAGCAGTGGGAAGAAGAAGTGTTCAGCAACAACGTCTTAAACTTTTCACTACTAATTACGATTTAGCTTTTGAGCAAGCCGCATCAAATACAGGGTTCGTCGTTATCGACGGTTTTGAATACTCTAATCCGTCTTACTTTAATCCGATGTGGTTTAATTATGACATTGTAAACAGAAGTCACTCCAAGAACAGTGAAGGTGCGTACATTCCGAATGTGCTCCAACTATACAAGATGCATGGTTCTGTAGATTGGAGAAAAGTTAATGGAAGGGTGAGAAAACTAGGTGCGGATAGCCAGATAGGTGAACCCGTATTTATCTACCCAAGCAGTAGCAAGTACCAGACATCATATGACTCACCTTACTTGGATATGATGACCTCCTTCTTAGAGGTAGTGAAGCAACCTAGAACGGCGGTGCTCTGCCTTGGGTTCGGTTTCAACGATAAACATATAAATAACGCATTAACAATGGCACTTAGAACAAATCCTGAGTTTATGTTGATGGTTGCAACAAAAGATCCATTTAATGCATCTGGCTCATTCAATGCTGAAATCAGAAATCTACTAACGGCTGCAATAAATCATGGGGATGGAAGAATCGCAATAGTTGACTCAACGTTTGAACAGTTTTCAAACTTGTTGCCTGAACGAAGATCTACAACTCCTGAGGATGAACTCTTCAAAGCGTTTGAAAAAATCACAGCAAGCATGAAGTAGGAGCGGATATAGATGGAACAAAAAAAATGGTTCTCCCCATATGACCCAAATAGGCGTATTGGAAGCGTAATTAATGTCTCCGCCACGGAGCTAATCGTTAATTTATCTAAAGCTGGATCTGGTGAGCCTAGTTGGTCATTTGGAAATAGAATTGCAGCGGGAGAAGTCAATGAATTTGTATTCATCGATATAGGTGAAACGGCAATACTTGGACGTTTAGTAAAAGTATGGATTGAAGGTGGAGAGAGGCTAAGTGTCGATGGCTTAGCTGATAAACCTTCTGATAACCATCCAATTGGGCTTGTTCAATTATTAGTTAGTTTAAATCCAGCAAATGGGCGTAACTACAAGGGGATTAAGCAACATCCAAGGTTAGGCAGTCAAATTTATTCTGCACATCCGAATTTGGTATCAATACTTGCGGAAGGCAAACAGGATGATGCGCCCGAACAAATACACTTACCACTCGCCTCGTTACCTCATGACGATTCAGTAACTGTGCATGTGACACCTGAAAAACTATTTTCCCGACATTGTGCAATCCTTGGAGCTACTGGTGGTGGTAAAAGTTACTCGATGACAAATATCATCGAGCAAGTGATTAATGTTGGAGGTAAAGCCATTGTTATTGACCCAACAGGAGAATACGAATCTCTTGACTGTGAAAGTTACTATGTTGGAAATCATGTAAATTCAACCACTGATAACCAGTTAACCTTTCCACATTGGCAATTTACTGACTCTGATATTCGAGCATTTCTAAGACCATCAGCGCAAAGTCAAACACCTAAGTTAGAGGCAGCTATCGAAAGTCAGAAAATAGTTTGGCAATTTTGGCAGCAGAAAAATCATGGCCTTGATATCACTACAAACCATCTTTTAAACAAATCAGGTCAAGCAAAGTCACCATACGAAACAGCCCTGCTATCTATGAATCATTTTATTCAGACTGCACCATGGTTGTTTAGAAATATAGCCGATCAGATAGTAAATGAATGTGTTTGGCCAACTGGTGGAACTGCCAATAATCCTAATCCTACCATTTGGGGTGGCAGAGCTGATAATGATGTTGGTCATTGTTTAAACCTGATAGCTCGAATCAAAGCATATGCGAACAACCCCAGTTTAAAATGGATGATTGACCCTGATGAAAAACTAAAAACAGTCCCAAATCTAATTGATGAATTTTGTTCATCAGGCAATAAAAAAAATGTTCTTAGATTGGATCTTTCTGAAGTTCCATTCGAAGCAAATTCTAGAGAAATACTTGTAAATGCAATTGGTAGAAAGCTGCTATCTGTTGCAAGAAAAGGAGAAATTAGCCACCAAGCGCCTCTATTGGTATTCATTGATGAAGCTCACCAATTTCTTAACAAGCGTATCGGTGAAGAAACGAATAGGTTTGAATTGGATGCCTTTGGAAATATTGCTAAAGAGGGGAGGAAATATGGTTTAAATGCGATCATTGCTACTCAGCGTCCACGTGATATTCCTGAAGATGTATTGAGTCAAATTGGTACTCTGATAGTACACAGATTGACCAACCAGCTTGATCAAGAGATCGTTAAGAAAGCCGTAGGGGCGATCGATCAACGCTCGGCCTCTTTTCTTCCTGTTTTGGGACAAGGTGAAGCATTGTTATTAGGAGTAGATTTCCCATTTCCTATGACGGTGAAGATGAAAAAACCTGTAAATGTTCCAACATCGAAAAGTGCTAGTTTCTCTACAAGCTGGAGATCGGCGTCTACAGGAGTAACTCCAATGCAGAATTCAGAGCAATGTTATGAAGGTAACTGCACTGAGTAACTACTAATCATCAATATTAGTATTCCAAATCACATATAAGGTTATACAGTGGATATATCTGGCTTTCTTACGTTTCTGCCCCCGTGAGTTTCAATAGCCTCCCTTTCAGTGGAGTAAAAATTGTACAAGTGTAAGCCTTTTTACAAAGTCCCATAACTACACCGCTCAATATTCAACAGGTTTTACTTGCATTCATGGAGTATTTGTACAGAATTAATCCATTCTAACCGTATGGTAACTATGGTGATTTTATTTGCTTCGACCTAACATGGTGGTGAAATTGATTTCGAGAACATACCGAGATCGCGAGTTTTTCCCAGTGCGCGAAGTTAATGTAGAGTGAATCTAGGAGTAATCGACACGATGACAGAAGGTTTTGCCAACAACGCTACACCAAAGTATTTAGGCTATGTTTACCAAGTTTTAATCGCCATTGAGAAGTGCTTTGAAGCAAAACCCAATGAGACTATCTGGATAGAGTGCTTTGGGGATGTCTATGATGGTAAGACATTCACAGAGGTAAAACACCATGTAGAAGAGCATAATTTAGCTAGTAACTCAAAAGATTTCTGGAACACTTTGAAGAACTTGGTGGTTGAAGACTCCTCTATGTTTGAGCAAATTGTGTTACACACGACATCTTTCATTTCCGAGAGATCAATATTTCATGGTTGGAACACACGAAGTGCCCATGAAAAACTCAACATCATAAAGTCTCACGTACCATCATCCTCAATTAAGCCTCTCTATGAAAAAATTTTTGAAGATGCATCGGATGCCGAGCTATTGAGCATATTGTCTAGATTTACAATTGATCAATCTCGGGAACATGTAGAAGAGAAATGGAAGAGCTTATTGGAAGCTCGCAAATTGAAGTGCGTGTTAGAGCCATACAGAGAAAGTATTTTCCATTGGATATACTCATACGTTAATAAAAATGCAATCGTAGACCACCGACATTGGAAGGTTAATATCAATGATTTTGATGATGCTTTCCAGTTTCAGGTTAACAGGTGGAGTGGAGATAGCATTCCTTTCCCTGTAGACCGCACGGAGTATGATACGGAGCAGCAGCATGCTGACGGTTACTTGTTTTTATTAGAGTATAGAGATATTGGTTTGAAAGGCAGAGATAGAGGTGTTGCTCTCAATGATTACTTCAAAGCTAAAAACAGTGAAGAGAGCCTTGTAGATCTTAAACCAGACATTATGCCCGAAATTATTGATAACTATTTATTAGATGTGGTAGAGAAAGCTACAGGATATAAAAGACAATATTCTTACGAAATAGATTATGAAGATTTAGGTTCATCTAAATCTAACAAGGCAGCTTGTAAAGCATATTTTGAATTTCATAATAGTTCGGTGTTAGAAGTGCCTGAGGTAAGTGGTACGAAACCTTACTTCATGAGAGGTAAAGTACACGAGGCTATTAATAACACCGCTTATACTTGGAAATATAATGAAGAGGATATTGACTAATGAATCCTCAGGTTATTAGAGATTTGAAGTATTCTCCCTCTTTTGTTGCTGAAATACTATATTCATTTATTCAAGGAGCTAGGCGAGTTGATGAGCGAGGCGCGAAGTTTGAGTTGATTTATCTTGTTGTTCCTTTTGTTATGGATGATGTTTTAAGGGATAAACTAAATAGGTCTAATGCTAGTAGTACATTTCAAACGGCATTTCTAAAAGATGATGAAATTAAAGAACGATTGTTTTTTATAAATGATAAAGTTCAATACTCAAAGTCTGTGACAAATTGTGGGGTAATCTACCTCAGTTCAATTTGTGAAATTATAATTAGTTCTTTCATTTTGAATGGGAATAATTTAGAAAAAACGTCAATAACAAATGATTATAAAAAAGAGTTTATAAAGGCATCTTATAACTTAGGTATTATTTTTGCGAAAGAAGGATATGTTAATGTTCTTCTTAAATCCAGGGTCACAAATATATGAAAGCTTATTTAAAAAATATAATTCTCATTGGTCATGATGGTGATTTGAAACGTCTTGGCTTTGACCGAGGGTTAAACATAATAACAGGTGACTCTAAAACAGGGAAAAGTGCTTTAATAGAGATTGTAGATTTTTGTTTGTTTTCAAAGCGCTCTACAATCCCTGTGGGAAAAGTTACTGATTTCACAGATATATTCTGTTGTGTATTTGAACACAATAATAAAAAGATAATCATTGGACGCTCAAATAATCAACCAACAAAGTGTTATTTTTCTGTTGAATATTCGGTAGATTTCAATGTTGATAATGAAATTAACTCTAACTATTTTAAGTCCAAGAAAACTAGAACTAGATTCGAGGTTCAAAAGGATTTCGAAGAGCACTTAGGATTATCGGTTGAAGATACATCGTTGAATGATGATGACGATTATAAACTTAATAAAGGGAAAGTCTCAATTCGGAATGCTACTTCACTATTCTTTCAGCATCAAAATTTAATAGCTAACAAGCATAGTTTGTTTTACAGGTTTGATAACTTCATTAAAAGTAGAATAGTAATTGATCAATTTCCTATATTTATGGGCTGGGTTGATAGCAGATACTACAGATTGAAGAAAAGATCTGAAGATTTAGAAAAGCAGATAAAAAAGATAGAGGCAGAAGAAAAGAAAGCTTTGCTAGGTATTAAAGAAAAAAGAGAAAAATTACTTATACCAATTAGGCAGTATTATAGAGTGTTAAATCTTAAATTTCTGGATGAAGATGCATCACTGGAAAAGCTTAAAAATTTAGCGAGAAACCTGCCTTCTGTACCATTGAATGCAGAGCAAAATGTTGATTTCAATAAACAGCTAAATGCCTTAGAGAAAGCAAAAGATAAAGAGCTAACGTCTTTATATGAATGTAATCAATTGATAAGTCTTATTAAGGCAAACGAGGAGGAGTCAATAGATTACTCCAACTCGATGGCACGCCTTGCAGAAGTATCGCAAGATGAGTCTGTATCTAAAAACAGTCTTAGTTGCCCGTTATGTAGCACACCAGTAACTAGTGTTGTTTCTAAAGTGGAAGAGGTTAAGCGCTCTAGAGCGCTACTTCTTGATGAACTGTCCCGAATTGGTAGTTACAAACAGGACAGTTCTAAGTCTCTTAACTCATTACTTTTAAAGCGAGACAAGCAAAAACAGGTCGTAGCTAATATAGATAATGAAATAAGACAATTAAGAAAATTATTCAGAGTTAAAAATAATCTAGATATAAGGGACTCACTAAATAATATTCGTGGAAGAATAGAGAACACCTTAGAATTCTTTATTGAAGGGCAAAATTTAGAAAAAGCTAACCACGATCTTTCAACTATGAAAGAGGAGTTGGAAACCTGTATCAGACTGATTCGAGGCTATGGTCTTGAACATAAATTTTCCGAGGCCAATGCACTTATCAATGAGACAATGAATGAGCTTAAAAAAGACTTAGATTTTGAAGATGATTTACGAAATGGTGAAATGAAATTCAAAACAGAAGACTTCACATTTGCTTACTACTTTAAAAAGCAAGAAATACTACTATCAGAAATGGGCAGTGGTGCTAACTGGTTAGCTTGTCATCTAGCGGTTTTCTTGTCAATTTTAAAATTAATCTCAAGCTCAAACTCTGTAATACCAGCAATATTATTTCTAGACCAACCTAGTCAGGTGTATTTTCCAAAAGTAACAAGAAGATTTTCTTCTAATAATAAACAAGAGTTATTGGGTGAAGAAGAAATTGATGAGAATATCAAACAAGTAATAAATATATTTAAGGTTTTTGAGCGGTTCTTAAATGAACTTGAAAGAGATCCAAAAATTGGATTTAAGCCACAAATTATAGTTTTAGAACATGCAGATGAACCTGAGTTTGATCAGTATGTTAGATATAGATGGTCTTCAAATGGTCAAAAGTTGATATAATTTTACTAAGGTCAAATAGTAACGTTTGACCTTAATATTAACTGCTGTTACCGCCGATGTAAAAATGACCCACTAGCGCCGATTCAAAATTGACCCACCTGAGGCAAACTATCCGTTCGTTATCATGGATAAAACGGCGGATTATAATTAATCAGGAGCAACTAGTGGATATACACGTTTTACATCGACAAGGATTTAGCATCCGCCGAATAGCCAAGCAACTGGGCATTTCCAGAAATACGGTACGAACGTACCTCCGCAATAAAGAAAAACTCTCTGTTTACCCTGAACGCCAGTCTCGGCCTACAAAGTTAGGGCCATACCATGACTACTTACTCAGTCGCATAGAGGCGGCAAAGCCGCACTGGATACCCGCCACGGTTCTTCTGCGTGAGATTAAAGTGCTGGGCTATGAGTGTGGGATCACCATGCTCAAAGAGCACATCAAACAATACCGACCAACTATGCCTGCCGATCCAGTCGTTCGCTTTGAGACCGAGCCTGGTGAGCAGATGCAAGTGGACTTCACCACGATCACCCATCATGGCAAACGTATCAAAGCCTTCGTTGCAACACTGGGCTACAGCCGCGCCACCTTCGTTCGCTTTACTGAACGCGAGCGGCAAGGAGACTGGATAGCGGGCCTTGAAGAAGCCTTCGAATACTTCGGCGGCGTACCTAAAGAAGTGCTGTTCGACAACGAAAAAGCCATCATAATAGAGCGTGATGCCTATGGTGAAGGTCAACATCGCTGGAACTCCGCACTGCTGGCCGCCGCCAAGAAATACAACTTTAAACCGAAAGCCTGTCGCCCTTATCGGGCCAAAACCAAAGGGAAAGTCGAGCGCTTTACTCTTCAGGCTCTGCCAAAGCCAACAGCCGAAGTTCGGTGATTAGTTCTCACCGACAGTGTTGTGCCGCTTGAAAGCTTCCAGCATCCGCTGTCCACTTACGACGCTCTTCTGGAGGTACGCGCATGAACCTTCAGATGAGCCGTATTGAAGCCGCCTGTGCTGTACTCAAGTTGCAAGCCGTTGGGCAAGAATGGCCAAGGCTAGCTGAAGTGGCACTCAATCAGGAACTTAGCCTGGCGGATTACTTAGAATCACTGCTCAATGTGGAACTGGAGGCCAGAGCGGAAAGAACACGAGCAACGCTGACTAAGTTCGCTGGCTTCCCAATGGATAAAACGTTCGAGGAATATGACTTCAAGTTCGTGAGAGGTGCGCCAAGAAAGCAGCTCAAAGAGCTGACAGGGCTAGTCTTCATCGAGCGTAAAGAGAATGTGGTTCTGCTTGGCCCAAGTGGTGTGGGTAAAAGCCATCTTGCCGTGAGTCTTGGACAACTGGCGGTTCAAAAAGGGCTGAAAACCCGTTTTATTACTGCCGCCGACCTGATGTTACAACTGCCATTAGCAAAGAAACAAGACAGGTTGGAAAGCTATCTCAAGCGCAGCGTACTTGGGCCAAAACTTCTAATCATCGATGAGATCGGCTATCTGCCCTTCGGCAGGGAAGAAGCGAATCTGTTCTTTAACGTTATCGCCAAACGGTATGAGCGAGGTAGTGTCATCGTAACCAGCAACTTACCGTTCTCTCAATGGTCAACTGCGTTCGCTGATGACACAACGCTCACAGCTGCTTTACTAGATCGATTACTGCATCACTCACACATCGTACAGATCAGCGGAGAGAGTTATCGGTTAAGGGGCAAAAATGCCATTGGGACAGTTCCAACTGTCTTACAGAATTAATTACAAAGAACAGACTAATTACGTGGGTGGGTCAATTTTACTTCGGCGATCACGCCGATAAGTGGGTCAGTTTTAAGGCGGCGTTGACACTGCTAATGCTATCTATGACATAAAGGCTAATAATACTCGGGTCAGGTCTTTCTTTTTGCCCCAGCAAAATTTATCTGAGAGTCCTACGTTCGCCAGAAATCGTAACACGGAAATGTCCGTGCGACCTGAAGTCGTATGAAGCGCTGTTCACCGCTATATGAGTGAACCATCTGTATCACCAGATTACCCTAAGGCTCTGAATAAAGCAGCGAGCCTGACAATGTAACGAAGTTCAGTGAACCACTGAACGGGAACAGAATCGCGAGAAGATGTTCCTCCTGAAAACCACAATTTGGGTAAGTGCTAGGGTGTCAGCATGATGAATGAAAGTGAATCCATGTAAGATGCGTTATACGATGAAACAGCGGAAGTGGTTAATACGCTGTGACCAAAAGGTACGAGAGTAGGAAAGAGGTTGGACAATACTCTTTCGTGATCGATACGCTCTCCGCATTATAGTGGGCATCTAAACTGATATTGCGTGACATACGGAACAGGGTAAGCCTGTATTACTCCCTCTGGGAAAGTGGTCTGTGAACACTGCCAATAGTTGTGCAGGTAGAGGATACTGGAGAAAGCGAATGCTGTATTGTAATGATGCAGATATAGACTTATGTCTGGCACGAAAGTGGGCCCACTTCCAGTTGGTCTCCCGTTGCAAGAAAACTTGAAGAACTTTATTTATGAAGAAACGCAAATGATGACTTCATTTGAAGTTAGTGCATCTTCTTACTGCGCTCTATGGTAATCCTGTAATTGGAAAGCTGTTGATTGCACGTATTAAAGCTTTGGGTGTGTATTGCAAAATCTGCCTTAATGGCAGGTGGGTAACTTAGTACGCCTTTGTGGAGGCTTGAGCCGTATGCAGTGAAAGTTGCACGTACGGTTCTAAGGAGGGCGGCACTCGGTAACGGGTGTCGCCTATCCGCCAGAGGGGTGTCTGCGCCGATCACGGTAAACTCACCTTTGCCCCAAAATGTGTCGAAGCCTTTTTCAGAGGAAATAATGAGAATTCTATGTTGGGATATTTTAACTAACGACCAAGTACTTTGTGCCAGCCTCGCCGTATAACGTAGCCTTACCACTTATATTAACTTGGATATGTATGAGTTTTTGTTCATTGCTTATCTCTTCTATGGCATCATAGTTACTGTGTAGCGATGCAAGAATATTAAATGCCTCAGAAGATCATAAAATCAAGAGTCAACTTACTTGGTAAGTACAAAGGAGTGGTGTTCGGGAAGCACTCCCTAAGGGTGGTGGATAAGTTATCCTCGAGAACAATCAAGTACTCTGACATCCTTGGTTTCTGTACCATAAAGCGTTCAATCTTTGGTCACAATCTTCAAGTCACTACTGATAACGGGGTGGTTGTTATTAGTGGTCTGAGTCATAGAAAGATCATTCCACAATTCCACGCAATTAATCGAACAATTCAAGTAGCAATCGAATCCAAAATAACAGACACATACACTCGATTTTCAAAAGCCGCAGTAGGTCAATATCTGCGTGAGTCGACTATCCCTGACGTTCAAGCGATCATTGAACCAATGGTTCGGTTATTTAACAAGACACCTGATGCTTGGGAAATATACCTATCAGGCGAACCGCTACAAAAGATTAAGAAGCTATCTGAGTTAAGTCCAATCTCAAGCTCTGCAAACTATCTGAGAGAGTTGCATGTTAGTAGAGTGCTCAATGCCCGTAAAAACTTCTACGATAGCATTGAGAGCAATCCACTTACTGAAGAACAACGATTATCAGTAGTTCAGCACGATGACTTCAATATGGTTCTTGCTGCCGCAGGAACAGGCAAAACATCTGTTATAGTCGCAAAAACAACGGATATTCTTGAAAGACAATTGGCTAAGCCTGAAGAAGTAATGGTGTTGGCATATGGTAATGCCGCTGCCGAAGAACTTCGTATTCGCTCCAAAGAACGACTGAAAGCTGCGAATATCCACCATTATGACCTCGACAAGCAGATCTCCACGTTTCATAGCCGTGGCTTCCAAGTTATCGCCGCAGCTCAGAAGCAATCTGTGGAAGAGTTCCGTAAATTGAACATGAGTTGGTTGGTAAAAAAGCCAGCATTGCTTGAATTTATCAATAATTGGCTTGTTACTTTCATCGAAGAGAGTGAGGAAAATCTTAACACTTTCATTGAGACGGTATATTACGCATACAACCCATTCCTATCTGAGTCTGAAGAAGCCCACCAAGAAGCTTTGAAAGGTAAGAAGTACATCACGTTGAATGGTGTTGAGGTAAAAGGCTATCAAGAGGTATTGATTGGCAACTGGCTATTCAAGAATGGCATTGAATATGTGTATGAGCCTGATTATAGCAATCGTCTTGGTATCAATATTGGTTTTCCATACCGTCCAGATTTCTATGTGAAACCTGTTGAGGGAGCAATAAGCGATCAGATTTACATTGAGCACTTTGGTATCGATAGAGAGGAAAACACAAGAGCTGATATCAATAAAGCTAAATACAATCAGGGAATCAAAGACAAAAAAGCTCTTCACGAAAAGATGGAGACTGATCTGGTTGATACTTATCACTATGACTGGTGTGAGGGCAATCTTGAAGCCGTATTAGAAGCTAAGTTGAGGGCATTAAATGTAGTGCCTAAGCCAATATCGAAGGAAGAGATTCTTGACGCTGTAAGAAAGCAAGACTTCATCAAAAATGCTGTTAATGAGCTTTCCGAAACGCTATCAGCCGTTCGTTCAGAGGCGATTGAGGGTTATGAAATCCAGCGTCGTTTGGAAGTAGCAGATATTCAAAATGCACGCAGTCATATGGAATTGATTGAGGGATTAAGACAAGCCTATGTTGGTGAGTTGCGTAGCCGAAACCACCTTGATTTCGATGACATGATCCTTTTGGCAACTCAGTACTTGAAAGAGGGCATGTTTAAGCCTGAGTGGAAGTACATTCTTGTTGATGAATTTCAAGATATCTCAGTTTCTAGGTGGAATTTCTTGATGGAGCTGTTGAAAGCGTCAGGAACAAGTCTCACTGTGGTGGGGGATGACTGGCAGGCTATCTATGCGTTTGTTGGTGGTAAGCTCGAATACACGACACGATTCCAAAATAACGTTGGTAATCATGCCCTGACCAAATTGCAAAAGACCTTTCGATACAACAATAGTATTGCTGACACTGCTGGCGGCTTTGTAATGAAGAATCCAGAGCAATACCAGAAGCAGATCGTCACGCATACTCAAGTTGATTCATCAGAAGTCTTTCTGATTGATAATCATGATGCCAATGAAAAAGATCCTAATGAGGCTACTTTGAATGCTGTTGAGAAAGCGATAAAGGAAATCTATGCAGATGATGCTGATGCTTCAATTGGTATCCTGACCCGTTACCGTAAGAGTCAAACAGCAGCAGCTCAGCGCTTCACGAAGAAACGTGGGTTCAAGAATATGAAGTTTTGGACGTTGCATGGTTCAAAAGGTTTAGAGGCGGATTACTGCTTTATTTTAGATTTAAACCAAGGATACTTCGGCTTCCCGACTGAAAGAAAAGAGAACGAGGTTGTAAGTGCGTTGATGCCAACAGTTGATATGTATCCGCATGCTGAAGAACGACGTTTGTTTTATGTAGCAATCACTCGTTCAAAGAAGCGTTGCTATTTGGTTGCTGACCCGAAAGAGCCTTCAGAATTTGTCCTTGAGTTACTTAGTCCTGAATATAAAATCAATATAGTGTCAGAACACTTCACTCCTGAAAAATTGGCTGCAAGGAAATGCCCCAACTGTAAAACAGGATACCTCAAGCCAAAGAAAGGTGAGCGTGGTACTTACGTGTGCTCTACAGGATTAGGCTGTCTGACGGAAGCTGTTGAATGCGAATGCTGTGCTGATGGTCTAGCGGTTAAGAAATCGAGGTATGGTGAGTGTTTAACTTGTAAGGCTAAGTTCCAGCTATGCCCTCGTTGCAAATCACCCAAAATTACAAGACTAGGCAGGTATGGTGTGTATGTAGCTTGTTCTGGCTACAAAGGTGAGGAGAACGAGGATTCGTGTAAGTTCAGGGATAAACTGTCTCCTAAAGTGAAAGGCAAAATTGGGGCGAATGAACGTATTCCTTACTCTGGAATTTTGTAGACTAATCATAAGATTATGCGATTATTGCTTGTTATACTATGTAACTTGTAACTTGTAACTTTGAGATATTATCTGTAGGGGAGTATTGGCGTGACAACTTTAGTCATAATCGGTAATGGTTTTGATATTCAGAATGGATTACCTACAAGTTATTGGCATTTCCATCAAAACCATCATGATGATCTAAACGAGCATTTTGTCTTTTTCCCTGAGTTTTACGATGATCAAGAGTGGTCTAACTTTGAAGAAAACTTAGGTGTTTTCAATGAGGGTGATTTCAGCGAGCAAGCCGTATTACAGCCAAGCTTAGATGAGCTGGCGGACTCTTCAAGTAGCTTACTGTATGGCTATGAAGATGAGATGACTATAAAAGTAGATGAATTGGTGGATGCAGTAACAGATACGTTCAAAACTTGGATAAGAGCAATAGAGGTAACCACAGCCACGCAATTATTTGAATTTCCTAATGGATCTAAGTTCATTAACTTCAACTATACATCTACTCTCCAAGACATATATTCAGTTCCTGACGAAGATGTTCTGCATATTCATGGTAAAGCCAGATCGAATGTCATTTTTGGTCATGGAATCGGGAACGGCAACCAATCTACATCGATGCCATGGAATGAAGACGAGCCTTGGTTTGATGAGTCCCAAAGAACAGTTGCTTCAGTTACAGATAAGTTTCACAAGCCAGTAGCTGAGATACTAGAACGTCATCGTGCTCAACTAGAAGGCTACGGAGATGTTACAAAAATCATTGTAATAGGCCATTCGGTCAATGATATTGATGTTGCGTACTTTAAATGCATCTTGGAAGCTTATCCTGATGCTGTTTGGGAGAACTGGAATTATGGTGATGGCATATCGTATACCCAAGATAAATTGATAGCTCTTGGTGTGCCTCAACATCGGTTAAGTTCATCACCTTCTAGTGATCTCGAGATAACCTATCCAATAACGGGATAGGCGAGTGTTTGAGATTACTTGAGTTATATAGCGAACTCAGTTTGATCTGCTCTTGTAAGACTGGACATCGACTTAAGCGAGTTTTGTAATACTTTAAGCAATCAAAATTTTGCTAAATTAGCAATTGCGATAAAACATGTCCATTTGGAAGTTACGATACAAGCAGGCCGACTGTACGATCTAGTTGCGACCAATCAGCGGATGTGTAAGATCGACTATGAGTTATTACACTTTAGCCTTTGATAACTCTGCGTCAAGATCAAACCCCGAACAAATTCTCATGTATGCGGGTTTGCTGTTAATTGCCATTGTTAATATTTCCATGTCACCGATAAAAATGGTGGCAGTTTTAGAACGCGTTAGCGCTGTATAAATCATACTGTTTTCCACAAAAGATGTGGAGGTGGATTTGGGCAATAGAACTATCGTGAAGGTAAACTCTGAGCCTTGTGTTTTATGAATGGTGATACCATAAGAATGTTCTAACCCAGCATCAAAACAAGTGTTCTCATCTATAGTGACAGTCCTTTGACTAAACTGGCAGACAAGTTTCTTTTGTATATCTCCGCCAGCTTCAACTTGTTCGTAGTGAATGTCAGTGACAGTTGCAATGTCACCATTGTATAGATCAAGTGGTGCAAAGTTTTTTGTGACAATAACTCGTTCACCTGTACCAAATCCCCATAAAGTTTGGGAGTCGCCACACTTTCGTTCATTTATTATGAACTGGTTATTTATCGATACAGTAGAAAGTAGGTTATCTGCATTTGAAAAAGGTGTGATGATTTGGGAACTATCTAACCCAAGCTTTTTGGATAACGCATATGCATTTGCAATGATTTGTGAGTCATTAACTTGCAGGTAGTAGACGCCAGCTTGACCTTTAAATGAACTGAGGTGGGTTAGGGCGCTTAGTGGATTGCTTGAAAACTCATATGTTCTGTCATCCCATTTATCCTGTTTGAGATGGCCTACGGCTCTTACAAGTTTCGCAACATCTCTGATCGGATTGTCAGATTCCTGCCTATGGACAGTACTAAGCTCACTGTATGGCAAAATATCAGGCTTCAATCTGCCTAGGTTTACGAGATGTTGCCAAATAACCCCAAAACCAACAGGAGCGATTTGAGCAATATCTCCCACCATTGAGATACTGTAATCAATAGCATGTTTATCGAACAGAGATGCAAACTCAACTATAAGTGATAAATCCAGCATTGAAGATTCATCAAACACAATTAGTGGCTTCTGGTGTAGCTGTATTGCTTTATTTATATTTGGATTTTCTACGGTTAGTTCGACCTGACGAATTATCCCTCGCACCGTATAACAACATACCTCATCTTCGCTGTCTCCGAAAAGATTTATGTTTGATTTTCGAATGACTCGCATTCGTTCCAACTCATCCTTAACACGTTTTTTGGCTATGCCTGAAACTGCAACAAAATATACAGCTCTGTCTAGACGGTTACACACGTACTTAATGCATGCCAGAGCAGTACTTTTACCAGTTCCCCCCTCTCCCTGAGTAACTGAAAGATTATGGCTCAGCGAGTTGAGTGCGAGTGTTTTTTGCTCTTCTGTAAGGTGGAATCCCTTAATTTTAAATAAGTATCCATCAAACTCGTTTATCAGTGTGACGATTCTTTCATCTGATGGTTTTGCTTCAATTGAATTGACTAATTTCTTCGCCATTGATTTTTCGACGATGTTTTCAAGATAGGCTAATCCGACACCTTGATAGTTTCCTTTACTAGTTCTGCATAGAACCATTTGTGACAGTCCTGTGTTAATAGCCACATCAACTAATTTTTCTCCAATCAACGATGATAGTGCTACCCTGAATTTTTCTTTACTTATAGCTGTATGGTTTTGCTTTAGTGAGCGATATACCACGTAGTCAATTGCACCAATCAATCTAAAAGGGGAGTTGTCTGGAATATTAATTTCTTTGGTCTTTCTTAATCGTTCGGCAACCCCCCATGCATTATTAAATCTACAGCCGAAGCGAATAGGAGCGTAAGGATTACTCGTCAATAAAGCCTTTGTGTTTCGCCCTAATAACCTGATGAGTCTATGCGCCGTACGTTTGTCATACCCAGCCATTTCGATAAATTCAATAGATTCAAATTCAGCCTGAACGGAGTTGTATGCTGTTAGAAACGCGAGTCCACGTTCGGTACTATTAAATGCATCAACAATAGCAGCTAGATTGTTGTTTTTTAGTTCATTTAAGAACAGTCTTGCAGATCCAACTCTCCGAATTGCTGTTTTTATTCGTTGCTCTCCACAACCAATTCCTCGGAATTCGGGATGCTTGAAGAATAGTTGCTTTGTAAGGGTAGGTAACTCATGTTGACGTAATGCACGTTCTAGAACACTAAGATCGTGCTCGACATCATGAAAGGCAGATAAAAGTAACCTGCCTGATATAGCAGAGTATTGAGAACGGTAATTGACCAGATTATTTTTGTTTGTGCAAGAAAATATCCATACTTCACCTTCACAAGGTGTCTTATATATATCTTCGTTCTTGATAAGTACAGCCAGTCTTTTATTGTTCGCAGTGCTATTACCATAAACAATATAAGAATTCCTTAATTTACTAGTACTTGTTACCAATAATCTAAGCTCGTTCAAATGTCCGCCCTCCGCTGAGAATAGAATTAGCGATCTGCTCTGCATGGCACTCCATATGGTTTTTTACAGTTTGCTCAGAGCCTGCCAAACTCACTTCCAAATTAGATATTATTGAATCCTTCTCTTTCAATTGCTGCTCAAGCATTTGTATGCGGGCATTGAGAGTCAGTATTAAAGCGCCTTGTTCATTTATATCTCTTGCTTGATCAGCAACTAAATTTTCATGTTTTTTTTCTATTATTGACTTTGGTTCTTGATCCTCAATTCCAATATCTCGTATGTCTCCAGGAAGTGCCTTCCTGATAGTAGAGTTGTTATACAATGTTGCGCGATCCTTAAAAGCACACCATGTAGCCAGTTTGGTCACATTAATTCCCAGCTCATTCGTACCACGTTTGTCGCGTGGGAATTTGATCCCTTTATCACGCATCTGACTAACCACTTGTTTATAACATTGGACGTATAGCGAAGATTTGGCAACACCACGCAGCTTCTCTTGCTCTGCTGTCAGTTTGATTGGTTCAATGTTCATCTTTATCCTTTGAGAGGAGCAGGTTTGGTACGTTCCTGCCAAGCTAAGTAGGGTTGAGCCTGATCTGAACTAACAAGAGTTTCACCGAAATACTCAATACTCCCGTCGGGCATTAAGTCTAATCCTACTTCTTCATGGTCCAGGATTCGGGCAAGTGCTCTACATAGCATTTCAACTCCAATGTCCGCTTGTCTGATATCAGATACCTCATGTAGTGTCAGTTTGGACTGAGACACAGTAGAAAGTGCTAGTTCGACCTGTTGTAGATTCAATCTCAGTTTGTTTATCTTTTCGTTTAAAATTCCAATTTTGGACTCATATATAGCCTTTTGGTGTACCCAATTTTTTGGTTCAGGTTGCGCCAATGAGCCTATTTTACTCATGCTAGGTGCAATTTTTAGTAATGCACTATCGAGGTATTCACGATAGTAACCACCTTTAGCCGTGCTCTTAAGCAACGTGGAGTATCCAATTCCCGTTTCCCTAGCTAATTTACTCGCTAGCTGATCCATATTTGATATACTGACCTTGAGGCTTGGGGTCTTGATATATGTATCAAGTATCTCAACAACGCGTTCTATTCGATCTGCGAGACACTCCGTTCTCTTCTTTTTATTACCCATTAGATAACGCCTCTAGCACATTACTTTGCAATGGGCTTCTTATTAAAGGTTGAGTATTAGATAAATCATTCTCAATCACGTCTATGAGTTGTTCTTTAGTGATAATTTTGGCATCCAACATGCTCATAATTGGAGACATAATGTGTCGAGGATCTAGAGAATGATTTACGAAACAGCTTTCGACTCCTCTCATAACTTCTTCACTAGCACGCTTAGATTCCAGCAGAATACGTTTCTCAATTTTCGCGACAATTTTTTCAACTGCTGAGCTGTTTAGTGACGGAACATCACTCATAGTGGTCATATGATTTAAAAATAACTCTGGGACTGACATCTTAAATGTCTCGCAAGATATTGTCTCTGATAACATGTGTGGTGCAGAAACAATAAACTTGCTGGTATTCTTTTTTTCCAGTAACTTTAAACGTGTTTGTTCTACGATACGCAGAGCAGCTTGCCAACCAAGCAATTCACTTTTCAAAACAGATTGCTCTCGTTTAAGCTGAGTAACCTCGATTTTATGAACAACCTGATCATCAACTTTACTTCTGTTCAGATTAATTAGGGAAGTTACGTTGCTCTTTAAATCTAGCTCCAACCGTTGAACTATACGCGAAATTGATATCAGGTTGTCTACATGGCAGATCTTAATTCGGCATACTCCACATCGTTGATAACCACCGTTTTCAGTTATTATTTCTGATGGGCATTCCATGTTGTGAACACAGATATGGGTTGATGAAAATGCAATCATCGACATTGGAGTTGTAGTTACAAGATCCATACCTGTAGGGTTAATGATCTCATTACCGTCATCATCAACAGTTACAATTGGAATTGATGTAAAACCGTATAAGCTCATTGTCTCATAAGGGCTATGTTTGAATGATTCCTTCACTTGAGATTGGGATACATCACTAGTGTGGATAGGAACGATTTTATCTGTGTTCTTGTTGCCACGTACTAGCATCAGATTGGCTCTACGGTATTCACCAACCTTACGTGCTCTTTCTTCCTCCGTCTCCTTGAAGTAATAGATGGTTGTACCTACCTTCATATGACCAATGTTTTTACTAACAGTCTCTAAAGGAATGTAGCCAACTCGGTGGCTAACGTACGTTGTTCGAGTTGAGTGGGGAGACAATAAAGCCAGTAGTTTTACACGATGCCCCTGAGCATCAAACCCAAGTTTGGGGCTTTTCCCTGGAACCTTTGCTCGGGCAACGTACTCACTATCAGCTGAGATTACTTTTTCAACCGTTTGAAATGTCATACTATCTTTACTTGATAATGGAACTATTTTTACAAACTCGCATTCCTCCATGATATGGTTGAAAGAGTGATTGATGATTCCTTGTGAGATATTCAGAAATGCCTTCCAGATATCTGACCACACCATTTCTGAAAATGGTTGTCCTGATGCGTTCCGAAATAGTACGTCGATTTCCAAACCTGTATCATTATAACAAATTAGATTGTTAACATCTGCTCTCAAATTTTGAAAGTCCCTTTCAGCTCTAAGCATTGTTATGACGTCGATGTGTGAACTTGCCTTCCATGGTTTTCTTCGGCTTTTGTCAGTACTTATCAATAGTTGAACAATACCATCCTCACTTTTCAGATCTACGAACTGATCAAAAAAACGTTTATCTAGGTAACGGATATGTTTATGCCGTATACCTTGTTCAAGTGCCACGATAATCCCTCTGATGGGCCCCAAAAGCGGTGCGATTATCTGCTCTGTTTTCGTTTCTATGGTCCCAAAATTAGTCATCGAGAACAGGTTTTCTATGATTTTTGAGGGGCTATCTAACCGAACGTAGGAGTATTTAAGTTCATCATTAACATACCAAACTATTGGAGAAAAGCCTGCACGATCATGGGAATAAACTGTACGTTTAAGAGCTTTAATATTATTTTCGCCAATGCGTATAACATCATCGTAATACGCCAAAGGTATAGCCCAATGAAACACATTAGCAATCTGATTTTTCTCTATAATGTCACCATTTAGCGGTGAGTTATGTAATTGATATTTTAGTATACCAACAGGAGTTTCAATCTTTGCTCCTATTTCAACCAATCTATATTGATTATCAGTGTGGTATGATGTTGCAGGCCTGAAACCAAGTAGTTGATAATTATATCCTTCTAGCACCCGCTCTTGGAGATAAGCACCATATTTTTCAATGGCATAGGCGATTTGTAAAACTACGGCGTATTCATCTCTTGTAAATACCTTTTTGACAGACTCGCTCAGAGATCCTAACTTGACGCCTCGTTGTGATTTATGCCAAGCGTTAGTGAATTCCATTGGTAATAGCAGTTTACCTCCTGAGCCAACGTGTTCGGTATTAAAACGAAAATTATCCTCAACTGAATTAATTGCAGCCTTTACCCATGTCGCCACCGAAGCTGATTTGCGTAGTAAAAAATCGCTCAGTGTGCGTGGCCATTGGTCAGTATCTTTGTCTTGATTGGAATGCGAGCGAACAACGAATGTTTCTCTATCCATATCCCTAAATCTCGTTGGAGTGAATATGCCTTCTATTTCTGCTTGTTCTGGAAACATATCGCACCAACAAGATAGATAACCAATGTATTGGTAAATTACATTCCATCCCCATTGGGCATTCGCGAAAGAAGGTTTAGAAAGAGCTTTTAGGTGGTTGTCCTTATACGTGTCCCATGCTCTGAAGTCAGGTTTCTCAATCAAACCGCGACTGTAAAATTCTTGAGTTACTTGGTAATCATTGTCAGCGAAGAACTGAAAAAGAGCTTCTTCATCCTTCTCGTACATGACCTCATCAAAATTAAATTGCGATACAGACTGGAGTTGGAGTAATTCAGATTTGTAGGAAACGGTGAGAGCACGTGTATGGCCACTTAATATGTCTTTTTTATGACAACCTAATTTGGTTACAAAGGCTCGGAAATCCTTTAGCCTAGAACGTAGAGCTTTAAATGGGATTACTCCACGTGATAGTTCCTTGAGCAGGCTGGCATCAGCAGGCCTCTTTATATCAAAAGTGTCATATAGGCAGAGTAGTTTTATAACATCATCGTAAGATTTTATATTAATCTTTTCAGGTGTATATAGAGTACTACAATAGAGGATACTTGAAATTGCATCGTAACATCTTCCTTCTTCATGTTCGATAACTAGTGCCTCTAGTGGAGTAGCGCTCTGAATGTCGTTAATAAGCTGTGTAAACTCATTTTGTAACAACACGCAGTAATCTTTAGACGCTCCATACATTGGAGGTTTTGACCTGTGGTTACTCGGTTTAAACTGAGTAAACTCTTCAAAACGTTTCGATCCTAGCTCAAAATCGGCTGTAACTGGTAATACAACTAAGCCCTCTCTCCAAAGTTTGATCAATATTAACCTAGAATATAATATTACTGCTTGATATGCCCCTTTACTAATTTGTTCAGGCTTAATTCCAATTGATAGAAATAATTTCTCAGTCTGTTTTATGAATGCGACCGCACCAATATTTCCCTTGTGATTATGTTTGTTTGCGTTGCTCTTTCTGGTTGCAAAGTTGGAAGCGCTAGCTGTTTGAGTTGCGATTGAAAATAGTTTTTCTGTATCCGTGACATTTTCAGCTATTTCACAGATTACACATCGTACATCAGCCTTGCCTATACTAATGTTTGAGCTTCGATCTAATATTTCCATCTCTGGAATACAAAACTTTTTGTCAACACCGACATTAGAAAAAAACGCAGATACACGAGTCTTAAGATCTAGAGAAATTTCTTTACAACGCTTATTAGCCTTGTCTTTACCAGCGGGGTAATAAAGTGAATTTGTTGTATTGAATATCATTTTTTATGATCCTCTAATTTCAATAGCATCCCCTCTAATTTTTTTGCTTGAGCTAGATGATAGTGTTGTTCTTTCAGTAATTCAGCCTGTTGTTCATTTAAGTTCAGGCGTGTAACCTCACGAGCAAGCTTGTGCTCTTGATTTAATTTTTCTGAATTGTCTCTGTTGTATTTTTCTGTGCTAAGAGGGTTTGTATGACCTATCAATTTGCTGATGTCGTTAAGTTCATAACCGTAAATTAGCTTTCCATCTTCAGTTAGGCGAGGACATTCAGTATTTAAATAGAAAACTAGTGCATGTCGAGCAAAATGCGGCCCGTGTAGTAGTTCTTCTGAAATGCCAGCATCCATTAAAGCTTTTTTGAATCGGGTAACTATATTAGAGTGACTTCGTTTTTCATCGGCTCTTTGAGTCAGTAGGTAAGGACGACCTTTATTAATACCTTTCTCAAATGTGAACAAAAAATCATGGCTATAATCAGTGATCATAGATGTTAGGAGTTCGTGCAGTGAATTCCAGAAAATTTCTTCAGCTACACCAAACAGGTTTACTTCGTTGTTCAGAGTTCTACGCCCTTTCCATGCAGAACATAATCTAATTTCTTCTAAGGTTAAACCACGTTTTGATATGTTTGGGGTTAAAAAAATCCTTCGCTCTGTAAAATCAATATGTGCTAATTGGAGTAGCAATGCTTCACTAATCCGTAATCCGCTAGCGAATAGCAGGGCATATAACGTTCTATCACGAACCGATAAGGATTCCTGATTGAGCAAGGTTTTTATTTCTTCCTGCGTAATCGTAACTTTATCGCGAACATGCGACTCATCAGAAGGCTGACGTGAGAATATTTGATTCATTTCTCCTTTAATATTATGCGCACCGAGAATTCCACCCAGAGCGGTATTATTCTGCCAATATAATTTTTGTGAATGTGAAAGTTCCGATGAATTCCAAACTTGATCAAACAACGGCTGGTATTCGGTCTCTGATGGAGAGATTCCCACTGCGCGGCAGGCTCTGGTATGAGCTGCCCTAGCATAACGTTCAGATATTTTGATGTAGTGCTCAATTGCATTTAAATGCACATTCATTGCGTTATTACCAAGCTTGGGGCGGAAGCTTTCCATTAACTCTCGCAGAACTAGAACTTCATGCGTGGCATTCTTTCTTGGCTCTTTTTGGATGTATGCTGGGTAGCTAGTAATTACTTTATGTGCATGAGTTAAATTTAAAGGGATATCAGATCCCATAACACCAGCTTCATGGAGGTAATCTATAAATTTAATGACAGCTCCTCTGTATGAATTGAGAGTGTTAGGACTCAAATTTTGCTTTTTAGTTGTAGTTTCTGCTAGACGTACCACTTCCTCTTCGTAAGACCGAAATTCCTCGATTTCACAACCATCACTAATCCTGTAGAGGTGATGAGAGGTCGTTTCGACTACTCGAGACTTAACAATCGTCGTTTGTCTATTGGTTACGTATCTGACATTTTTTAACTTCATGAGAGTAGTCAAAATCCTGAATTATAATTAATATAACAATAACTCATTGTTATATAAGGCTCAATGTTATATTTCTATTAAAAGTTGCGTGAGAGTGACTAATATAATACATAATGGGCAAACACCGTTTGTTACTTTTGGATTTGGTTTAGGCACCTCATGGGAATCGCGCCTGATTCAGTCGTCTATCCTGAAAAACCGTATCGCCGGACTGGGCAAAAATCGTAAAACGGCGGTTTTCCCGAAATTGGTGTTTGCGATAAAAGACGGGTTGAACCACAAGCAAGGGGATCCGAATTACGACATCAAGCAGTTGGCGCTGGAATGTGCGTCAAAACGTATGTATCCGGATATTCTGAACTACGACAAAGTGGTGGAAGTCACCGGTTCTTTCAAAACCCCAATGGGCTGTCGTAGCTTTCTTGGGCCGTATGAAGAAAAAGGCGAGCTGGTTCATGAAGGGCGTAACAACCTGGGAGTGGTCAGCCTTAACTTGCCTCGCATTGCGTTGCAGGCGAAAGGGGATGAAACCCGTTTTTATCGTCTTCTGGATGAAAAACTGGACTTGGCCCGCCGCGCACTTGAAACCCGCATTAGTCGTCTCGAAGGGGTGAAGGCACGGGTAGCTCCGATTCTCTATATGGAAGGGGCGTGTGGCGTGCGTCTGAAAGCTGATGATAACGTGGCGGAAATCTTTAAGCATGGCCGTGCTTCTATTTCGCTGGGTTATATTGGTATTCATGAAACAATGAACGCGCTGTATGGGGCTGAGCGTCATGTCTACGATAGCGATGAGTTGCGCCAGAAAGCCATTGCGATAGTGCAGCACCTGAGAGCGGCAACGGATCGCTGGAAGGCAGAAACCGGTTATGGCTTTAGCCTGTACAGCACACCGAGTGAAAACCTGTGTAGCCGTTTCTGTGCAATTGACACGAAAGAGTTCGGCGTCGTTGAAGGTGTAACCGACAAAGGTTATTACACCAACAGTTTCCATCTGGATGTAGAAAAGCAGGTCAATCCTTACGATAAGATTGATTTTGAAATGCCGTATCCGGAAATCGCTAATGGTGGGTTTATCTGTTACGGGGAATACCCGAATATCCAGCATAACCTTGAAGCACTCGAAAACGTCTGGGATTACAGTTACAGCCGCGTCCCGTACTACGGCACCAACACCCCAATTGATGAGTGTTATGAGTGTGGCTTTACCGGCGAATTTGCCTGTACCAGTAAAGGGTTTACCTGCCCGAAATGCGGTAACCATAATCCGGCCAAGGTGTCGGTTACACGTAGGGTCTGTGGTTATCTGGGGAGCCCGGATGCGCGCCCGTTCAACTTTGGTAAACAGGAAGAAGTGAAACGCCGCGTTAAGCATATGTAGCGACTTTTACTGTGGTGCTGTGGTGCTGTGGTGTCGTGATGGCGATATGGCAGAATAGGCCGAATCACGGCAGTTCTTGGGTACCCTGAAATTTTGAAAGCGCTGTTTTTCGGCGCTTTGTTATTTTGCTTAGTAGCTTAGTAGCTTAGTAGCTTAGTAGCTTAGTAGCTTAGTTTTAAACCCGTTTTGTTAATATCTGGTTTTTACACGTTCGTTGTTTTGGCTCAGTAGTAGCAGGCAGGGGTGACAGACGGATGGGTAGAGTAAAGTCATGCATTATCAAAAATATTACCCGGTAGATGTGGTGAATGGGCCGGGAACGCGGTGTACCCTGTTTGTTTCCGGCTGTGAGCATCAGTGTAAAGGGTGTTATAACCAGAGCACCTGGCGGACGGACTCGGGCCATTTGTTTACGCAGGCGATGGAAGATCAGGTTATTAAGGATCTGAATGATTCCCGAATTAAACGTCGTGGCTTGTCACTTTCAGGCGGGGATCCTTTGCATCCGGTGAACGTTGCCGCGATACAACGCCTGGTTGAACGTGTAAGACGAGAATGTCCGGACAAGGATATCTGGCTCTGGACTGGGTATACACTGGCTAAACTTAATGACGCGCAGCAAGCCGTTATCCGTCATGTTGATGTTGTGATTGACGGGAAATTCGAACAGGAACACTACGATCCATCGTTGTTATGGCGCGGAAGTGCTAATCAGGTTATCCACTATTTGAATGAGCCAGAATCCGCTTGGTCAAAGAGCTAAAGTCGCGGTCAAATCGCCCCCAAAACCCCAGAAGAGCCATTGACGAACTAACGGCGAAAATCCTAGTACAGTGATATCGTCATTGGCTATTGTGACGGTACAGCTGAAAGTAGAATGTGCTTTGGCTCTGAAACGGTGCTGGCTTTTAATTCCGGGTTATTGAGCGTAGCGTTTATGCAAGCTTCAAGCTGTAAACACAGCGCCTTTTTCCAGAAAGCGGCTTTTTCCTTTCTCATTTTCTGACGTACTTACTTTTCCACTTTTCCACTTTTCCACTTTTTCGCGATTGTCATTCCCTTCATTTTTTCACATTGCTGTTCCATCGCATTGTTGTTTGATTCAGGTCGGTGTCTTTAATACTCGGATACTGATTAAGGCAGCGCTTATATTGTACTGATATAACCTATCGCTATGGATAATAAGATAATTAGCTAATCAAATTTGAAATTTGTGGCTACATTTTCAGAGGTATTTTTTATGCTGTAAAAACACTAGAAGCGTTGCGAATATGTGTTATATGACTCGCAGAGTCAGTGAATGTTCGGGATAAAACCCCATAATAAAAATGGATTTTGTTATGATTCACTAGCACGTCGGCCGTCCGTTACAACGCCATCGGAATAAGCAAAGTCGTATAAAAATAACGCCTTATGGACAGGGAATGTTAAAAAAAATAGTGTCTCTGCTTTCAGAGAATCCGTACACCGTTGCGGTCAGTCATGTCTTTATTCTGGCTTTACCCATTACTATGCTGGCAGCCTGCCTGTTTCTGATGGCAGAACTGGCGGGTGTATTCGGGTGGCAGTCGGCCAGTGTTATTCTTAATTATATGGGGGAAGTGACCAGTTATCTTTTCCCTATACTGGTCAATTTCTATTTGGCCAGTTACTACGCCTCCATGCACAGAATCCACAAAGGGTGCGCCATTTTTTGTGCGCTGCTTGGATACATGTTCGTCTCATATCAGTGGGGACTGCTGGCCATTAAAGTGCCGATACCCAACAGTTTGGTTGTGGCATTGTTGACGGCGTATGCGTCCTGTCTGATATTGCATCGGTTCAAGCGATGCGCTCAGTTTCAACGGCTGACCGGCATGTGCGATATTTGGCTGAATGAGGATGGCCAGCAGTTGTACCGATTTGTAATACTGGCGGCTAGCACTCTGACAGCCCTGCTCCTTGGCAGTACCGCTCTTTCTCTGGTGCTATCGAGCGTCATCTCCCCCTCACTCAACTTGCCGTTACTGAATCCGTTGTCATTTCATGACGGGTTGATCTACGAGTTGGTACGCGGTTTCTTGTGGGGAATGGGCATTCATGGTCATGATTTCCTGCAATCTTATCAATCAGGATTATATGATCTGAGTGTTGCTAATATGGCAGATTGGCGGAATCTGGGTGATGAACTCAATATCATCAGCACCAACTTTTATGACTTTTTCACCGGAATTGGTGGAGCTGGCAATACCCTTGGGCTGGTATTGTGTATTTTGCTGTTTGGACGTTGTGAAGGGTATCGGCTGCTGGCAAAAATCGTACTGATCTTTAGCTTGTTTAATATTAATGAGCCAATTCTGTTTGGGATCCCGGTCATCCTCAACCCGATCATGCTGATTCCTTTCATGCTGACACCTTTATTGAGTTATCTGTTGGCGTATAGCGCGATTTCTTCTGGTCTGATTGCTCCACTCACCGAAGTGCAACCCTGGATCACGCCACCGGTACTGAGTGGTTATTTTGCCAGCGGCGGAGAGTGGTCTGTTGCTTTGTTTCAACTGGGGCTGATTGGCCTGAGTATGCTGTTTTACTACCCATTTTTTAGAATCATGGACAATCAGGCGGCCGGACACAGCATCACAGTACTGATGACAAACCGGATGATGAAAAATGATGGCGTCGATAGTCTTAATCGGGTAACCGGGCACTTTCCGTCGATGCAGTTGCACATGATGGCGCAGCGCGAGATAGACATGCTCAGAAAGCAGGGACAATTTGCACTGTATTATCAGCCTCAGGTGGATAGTCACAGCGGCAGGATTGTGGCTGTGGAAGCATTGCTCAGGCATATAGGGGCGGATGGTGCTGTGACGCCTCCGTCCTTCTTATCCTCGTATGAGCGGCTGGGGTTGATGGCCGAGGTTGATGACTGGGTACTGAAACACGCAATAGCTGATTTTGTGAAATTAGGGCGGCCATCCGGTTGTCGTCTTTGTATTAATGTTTCTTCTGCCAGTCTTGCTCAACCGGCGTTTGCTGATCGGGTCTGTCAGACGGTGGTTGAAAACGGACTGATCTTTTCCGATCTCTGTCTGGAAATTCGCGAAGAAGGCTTAGTACAGGATCCGCGTGAAACGGCGAAAATGATTGCTAAATTGCGGGCGAGGGGCATTGCGATTGCGCTGGATAATTTTGGCTCAGGCTATGCCTCTCTGGCGCATTTATCCCATTTTACCTTTGATCGCATCAAGATTGATCGCTCGTTGATTGGCAACAGTGGCAGTGACAAAGGAAAGAGCCTTTTTTCTGTCGCGGTTCAGCTGGGGGCAATGAGTGAAGCAGAAGTGGTGGTGGAAGGCATTGAAAAAGCTGAACAGCTTATGTTGGCCAGGGAGCAGGGTGCCGGCTGCGTGCAGGGCTATTATTTCTTTCAACCGATGCCGGTTCAGGCATTGTCGGCATTGAAGACATGGGATGCTGGCGAAGTGGCACTTTCATCTTGAGAAGAAACAGGGTAAATTCGCCCTCTTCATTCTGCAGTCGGAGGCGTTATGTCGCGCACTATTATCTACACCTATAAGAACCAAGAGAAGACACTGTCGTTTTCCTACTCACAATACCGCACAATTCATGAAGCCGTTGCTGCAGCAGAAGGCATTGATCTGAAGGAATTTCTAAAAATGGAGCAGCAGGTGGAAGCTGTTTCGACCCAGAAGGCGGCGCGTGATTATCGCGACAGCCATTTCCGGAAGCTGGGCTTTGGCAAAATCGCATTGGCTCAGAAAGAAAATCGTGGTGTTGGCCACAAGTAAGGGCCTGGGAACCTGGCTCCCTGCTTTCTATACTTTTTCTATTATTTATGACTATGTTATTGCCCGAGTGACATTTTCAGTCGGCAGTGCATGAGAAAAGTCCTGTCCTTATTGACGGGACTTTTTGTTATCTGCTTTAATTTGCTCTTTTAATTTAGCGTTTTTAATCCGCTGTTTTATAACTGCTGCCAGCATATCTCTTTCCTTTATCAGTGTGTTCGCCGGGCTCTTATTCGCCAGCCAACATACACCAGATAGCCCGCCCCAGCCGCAAGAAGATGTTTCAGACTGTGGCCACTAAATCCCAATAGATCGTAGATTTCCCGGTCGGCTACCTCTGCCAGTTTGGCCAGCAGATATAGTCCCAGTGCCATGAAGTAATATCGTGTGGTTGCAGGTTCAGCACTCGGGTAAAACCATAAAATCATCGGTATATGAATAATGGGTAATAGTTGGACCAGAATGTACGGCGCCAGGTTGCCTTGCCCTGCAGGAATGTCTGTCATGTACCAGTAATTGACAGACAGGACACCGTAGCCAAGCAGCGGCCAGATCATCGCTTTAGCCAATTGGAGGGAAAGGTGTTCAGCCACAACAATGCCATAGAGGCTGATGAAACTGATCGCAATAGGGATACGGTCAAGGACCAACGTGAGAGGACCAGGTTGATAATGGTAAACCGCAGACCCCAGTGATGTGAGTAATAACCCGATAAAAAACAACTGATAGGCTTGTCCGAAGGTAGGAATAATTGTGAGGTGGCTTGTGTACAGGTGCCATAACCCCGTCAAGGCCACCAGGGCAAACCCGAGATTAGTGAGTACGTTCAGGAAATTGGGGATGCCAGCAAACGTGCGTTGGTCTGCATAGTCATAAAAATCAGCGGGTTGATACACAGGAGAGAAAAGCAGCGTGAGCAATCCCAGAATAACGGCAACAGAGACCAGCAGGCCGTAGCGCCAGTCATAAATCTGGGTGGATTTCGCTGGTGGAAGTTTGTTCATCGGCACGACGGCTTACCGTTTCACATTCTTCCTTCATTATAGCGATACCCGACGCAAAACAATGTCTCCAGGCTGCAGCGACCGATTCATCAAATTTGGGATCACACAGTTCCACCGTGTCAATCAGGCAGTCGAGCCAGATATCATAATCGGCGGCGGTCGCACCAATACCGCCCGGGCCACTTGAACCGTGACGGCAGCCGTATAAGCGAATCGCTTCTCTGGCATTGGCCGAGGTGGCGCAGAGCATGAGCATGGAAATGGAGAATTTCAGCATTTTGATTTGCCTTGCCATGTCCACGCCTTTGAACATCTTCCGGAACCTCTCATCCCGGCACCAGAAAATGTTATAGAACACGTCAAAAAAACGCTCGTGCTTGAGGCAGCGGCGGTAGCTGTCATTAAAAATTTGGTGAGAATGCACTTTCACTCCCTGGGAAAGCGTCAGCCCATGCTATGAGTATGGCAATGCAATAACGATATGCAACTGAATCCACTTAGTGCAACTGAATCTATTTGGTGCAACTGAATTCACTGCGTGCAACTGAACAAGTTTTATTCTAACAGCGAAATGAACCGAAAAGAGTGAGCCAGCTCCGGCCTTAAGGCCGGAGTGGGAAGGCTTAAGTAATACGCCCAATTGGCAGGTTTTTAGCTGGCGCGGAGTTTGTGGTGGAGGTGGCCACCTAAAGCTTCCAGGCTGCAAATCACAAGCCCCAGCCAGATCAAACCGAAACTGATCGCCTTTGCGGGTTCAAACATTTCACCAAAAAGCCAGACTGCCAGCATAAACTGCAACGATGGCTCAATGTACTGCATCAGTCCGACCATGGTCAGGCTGGTTCGCTGAATGGCCAGGGCAAAAAAGATCAGCGGCAGCAAAGTGACAGGTGCAGAGCCTATGTATAGCAGCAAGGTTGTGGTGTCAGACGACAGCGCTGTGCTGGTTCCCTGGAACCCGGAGAACAGCAGAAACAACAACGCAAACGGTGATAGCAGCGCGGATTCCAGGGTAACGGATGTCAGCGCATCGTACCGGATGAATTTCTTGCATAGCCCGTACAGGGCAAAAAAACTACCCATGATGAGTGACAGCCATGGCAGCTCACCGTAGTACCAGACCTGATAGCCGATGCCCGCAATAGCCAGCAGTACCGCAACGAACTGGGCGGCTGATAACCGTTCCTTGAGGAAGATGACACCCAGAGTGACGGCAAAGAGTGGGTTGATAAAGAAACCCAGGCTGGCGGCCAGAACCTGTCCGTGGGTCAATGACCAGGTGAAGGCATACCATGATATGCACATGATAAGACCGGCAAGGCCGGAAACCGCCAGTGAACGTTTGTCCTGCCATAAAGTATGGAGGCTTGGGAACGGGCGCTTTAGCATCCCCATTACCAGTAACATAAAGGGAACGGAAAACAGGATACGCAGCGCCAGCAGATCATTGATATCTGCTTCCGGTAAAAACTGGTAGTAAAGGGGAAGAATGCCCCATAGCACAAACGAAAAAGCGGCCAGCGCATTGCCGACACGTTGAGTACGCATAAACGGTGAACCAAACAGAACAGGGGGAGGAAAGTGGCGTTATTCTGACATGAAAAAAGTCAGAGACAAAGCTGTACGCCCAGAACGAAAACGCCAGAGCTGGCAAGTTTTCTGGTCAGGTGAAATCACTTTTTCATGGCAATGATAGTATGAACAAGCCACAAACGTCGTTTACCGGTCAGGTTGGCTGAGTATTCCTGTTTTTTCTTCCACGAAATGATATAGAAATCAGACAATATCCGTTCCAGCTCTTTGGTACTGTGGGTCAGGATAGGCAGTTTCTCGTTTTCTTCCAATGTATCACTACCCAGGAAATGACCGCAGAAAATCCCGTCTTTATGAAGGCTTTTACAGATGTTGCGCCACAGAATGTCAAAGTCGGCCTGTGTACTGAAAAACAGGCAGGCGCTGGCATTGATCAGATGGGCTTTAGGAAAGCGGTATTCGGCAAAACTGCTGATTTGAATATCCAGATTCGGATTGGCGCCGGTGAGTGGGTGCTCAGATAATGTTTCCAACCGAGGGATATCATTGTCAAAGGCAAAAACCCGGTATCCTTTTTCAAGCAGGTAGACTGTATCGCGCCCGGATCCACAACCACAATCCACTGCTACCTGGCCATCGCCATTCCCGCCTATGAACTCGAGTGCTTCAACCAGATGCGACCGAGGTGTTAACAGCGTTTGATTGTTCAGGTTTGTTAGCCAATCAATGGTTGCCATAGACTTACTACTCCAGCACGGCCTGAAATTGCTGTGAAATGATGTTGCCAAATCAAGTATAGCGAATTGGCAGTCTGCAACGCTGATTTCCTGCGCGATTACTATAAACAACAAAGAGTGTTGTACATGTTGAACAGGAAAGTCTGATAAACTTACACCGCATCAGGCTGTTGATGCCTATAGATTATCAAGAGAGAAGAGAATGACTAAGCTAACCGCAGATCTGAAAGCAAACGATGAACTGTTTGTGACTGAAACGAAAGAGACTCAGCAGGTGTGGGGCCTTTGTAATGAAGAAGGTGACTGGCTGTCTGTTGACTCAAGCGAGTTCGAGGAATCTGAAGTGATGCCGTTCTGGTCAAACGAAGCGGACGCTGCGGTGCATTGTGTAGATGAGTGGACAGAATTTACTGCGGTAATGATCCCACTGGATGTATTTGTTGAAGACTGGATGATCACTCTGGCTGAAGATGGTGTACTGGTTGGCCTGAATTGGACTGCTCAGCTGGAAGGTAGTGAGCATGAGCCATCAGACGTAGCGAAGATGTACCTGTAAGGTATCTGAGGCATACGTATTTCCGAATGCATGCATTCTGCAAGAGGCTACCGAAAGGTAGCCTCTTTTGTTTGCGGCGGAGAGTGAATTTTTTATCGCTATGAAGGCTGACTTCAACTAGTGAGGAACAGACCATTGCTATAATTGATCTGACTACACTAGTAATGACTAGTTTGTCATTTGGAGGTGACTATGGTTCTTTCAGAATGTCGTCAGCTTATGTCTCAGCATTCATTTGTTGAAGCACGTCTGGTGCATGATTTTCTGAGTGCGGGGTGGAGCATCCATTTCATTGATTATGAAGGGAATGATGTCCCGCTGACTGATACTTACGGTATTCCATGCAGTTTTGATTCGCTGAAACAGGCTGAAGATCAGGTAAATCAGGTTGGTGAATGTCCTGTTCGTATTGACAGCCTGTTCCGGTTTGCCGAACGCTAATCCAAAACGTTCGTAGCTAAAGAAAACGGTGGAAGAGATTCCAGACAAAGAAGCGAAAGGGTAGAGAGCATCTTCACTGTGCCGGAGAAATGTAACGACATTGGAAATGTCTCTTTTTGTAATCGCAATGCCACGGAAAAGCGGACAGCGACGGGAAGAGCATCCAGAGAATGATTATCGACACAGTGAAGATTTTTCTTGAGTTAAAAAGTACGATCGTGCTAAAAGATGCTAAGTTATTTCTGCCGCGAATGATAATGAACAAGAAGCAAGCAACACGCGAACATATCTTACAGACAGCCTTTGAGTTGGCGAGTACAGATGGTCTGGATAGTCTGACTATCGGACAACTGGCCAAAGCATCAGGAATGTCAAAAAGCGGGTTGTTCGCACATTTTAATTCCAAAGAGAATTTGCAAATCGCGGTATTGGAATATGCTGGGCAGCTTTTTGCCGAGCGCGTTATTCAACCAGCCCGACAAGCCGTACCTATGGGCATTGAGAAGAAGCTACGCTTTCTGCTCCGCCTGTGGCTGGAATGGAATCAGTCGTTTCAGGGCAGTTGCATGTTCCTTGATGCCTGGAAGGAGCGGGGGGATGACGACAACGCCGTACAGGCGGCGCTGACTCAAGTGACCCGCCGCTGGCTCGATTATCTTCACCGTCAGATTGAACGGGCTAAAGCAGAGGGAGAGTTTGTCTCGACGTTGGATAGCTGGCAGTGTGTCTATCGCTTGTATGGCGTTTATCTGAGCAGCCATTTATTCCGTTCTATGGGGCTGGAAACCGCGGAACATTTACGCTTCTGGCAGGGAATTGATGATCTGTTCGTACAATGGCGTGCCGATCGCAACGAGTGATCTGATAGATCGCGATGTAATGTTTTTCAATGCCCGTTTATTAAGCATCAACTATTAATCATCAACGGGTAATTTCATGGATTTAAAAAGCACGACCGTTCGTTTTATTTCGGTTGTGAGGAGACAATGCGATGAGCAGCAAAATCTATTTCAGTCAGCGTCAGGCTTTCAGTTTTCGCCGTCAGTTGATCAACCTGACGACACGGCTTCACCACACGCTGGCTCCCGGTCATGCATGTAAAGTGGCCAAAAAAGTGTTACTGACCCCGGATCGCAGTAAACGTAAAGTGGATGAGCCAGCAGGGCTTATCCGCCGTAAAGTAAAAACCTCAGAAGGTAACATGATGACATATAGCCTGGGTACGGGACCGACCTGGGTACTGGGCCATGGGTGGTCAGGGTCATCCAGCCAGTTCTTCAGTCTGATGGAACACATTGCCGCATCCGGTTTTACTGCTCTGGCGTTTGATAATCCGGCACATGGTGAGAGTGAAGGGCAGTATGGCCACCTGCCAGGTTTTGTGGCTGCTCTGAATGATATTCTGGCCCAGCAGGAAGCCATTGTTGGGGTGATCGCTCACAGTATGGGAGGAGCAATGGTGCTGGAAAGCCGTCATCCGTTATTGGAAGATAAACCAGTGTTGCTGGTCGCTCCTGTACTCAACTATACCGAGAACCTGTTTAGCACTGTGGAGCGCTCCGGGTATTCAATGAAATTGTTTAATGCGGTGGTCGACGACATTGCACAGGCTTACCAGTACCCACTGGATCGTATTAACCCAGCGGCTCGTCTGGAACAACGTCTGGCTGATGTGGTGATTGTTCATGATCGTAAAGACCGGTTCGCGTCATTCAGCCATTCCGAAAAGATCGGCGAGTTGGAGCATGTTACTTTGTTTCCGACCGATGGCCTAGGACATGGCCGTATTTTGCAAAGCGACCAGCTTAAACGTGGTTTTGATCATCTGGTGGCACTCACGGAGGCTTCCCGAGCCGCATAAGTCCTTGACTTTTCTACCGACCCCGCTGTGTAACAAAGTGATATCTGGATACAGGATCTTGATTAGCAAGGCTTCACTAAACGTCAGGTAATAAACACCAGGTGCAAAGCGCCAGTTAAGATGAATCAGCCAAGCGCCATTTGTAAAAAACACGAGGCATGCTCGAACAGGGCATGCCTCGTGTTATTGATAGACTTTGTGTTGCTGCGCCCGACACCACACTAGGGCGTGGATCCTATCTCACGCTCATCAAGGATAAGTTAGGCAGCCCTGTTAGCTGACCCGAACTTCTTCTCGGTTACGTGCCTGCTCAATCTTCTCGACTTCTTTATCTAGCTCAGCAATTTTAGCTTCCATCATTGCATGGCACATATCGGCCAACTGACGGGCATCCTGCAGGGTGTACCCGGAAACATCAATCGGCGCCATCATTTCGGCAATCACTGTGCCGTTGTCGCGGTTAGAGAGCGCAATTTTGTTGTGTGTGGAGCTGACACAGACCGGCACAATGGGTACGCCGGCTTCAATGGCCATGCGAAATGCTCCGGTTTTAAAAGGCAGCAGACCGCGACCTTTACTGCGCGTGCCTTCCGGATACATCCAGACAGAGAGATTACGCTGGTGGATGGCTTCGACCACTTGCTGGATGGTACTCCGGGCTTTCGATTTGTTTTCCCGATCGATAAGTATATTGCCGGTGATCCAGTACAGCTGACCAAAAAAGGGGATCCAGAGCAGGCTTTTCTTACCTATGGATACCGTGCGCGGCATGATCATACCCGGCGATGTGACGAAGTCGAAAATATTCTGGTGGTTGGAAATATAGACCGCTCGCGGTACATCGGCGACTTGTTCTTTGCCGCGGTGAATCAGCCTCAGGCCGATGATGTTATGCAACTGGGCAAACCAACGACTGAAGGTGTACACATGACGAGGATTGCGGGGTGTAAACAGGCAGCAATAAGGCAAGGCACACAGCGTTGTAACGATAATAAAGCAGGCGGCGAGGAAAATGCGGACAATAGAAAGCACACTGACTCCTTGACGGAAAATACAAAACTTTGTTCATTATGGGATCATTTAACTCATAAGACCAGTTGCTAACGTTTTGATTTATTGTTTTCATAGCTGAAGTGTCAGTTATTGACCGCTTTGCGTGAAGCCTTGCAGAAAATATGTATGAATGTCTCAATTTGAGAATCCGGACTTTTGGCAAGCTGTGTAAAAAACGGGGTTTTTCATTACCCTAGAGTGAGGAAAGTCATGGACGAGTTACGAATGGAATCAAAAGGTTCGCGCTGGATAACCGTGTTGGCACTGGCCGCCAGTTGTTTCTGGGGTGTCAGTGGTGCAACACAAGCCAGAGAAACGTTGGATATGTTGATCACCGGCGGCAAGGTGTACAAACAGGCACCCGGTACAGTGGTTGGCATCAGCGACGGAAAAATCAGTTACCTTGGTCCCATGATTGGCGCTGAGCCAATGGTGACCAAACAGACCCGTATCGTGGATGCGGAAAAATCGGGTGTCTATCCCGGTTTTATCGAGTTACATACCCACTACCTTGATACCGTTGCCTTCACTCATATTGCCTGTGAAATCAATCCGGAAGCTGGTGATGCCGGTACTCAGGCGTGTAAGAAAGTCGCGCGCCGACTGAAATCCAACCAGTGGCTGGTAGGTTTCAGCGCTGGGCTGTTTGATAAACCATTGAAACAGCAATCCCCACGCGAATGGCTGGATACACATTTTCCGAACGTCCCAACTGTGGTGATTGAGCCTCATGCGTCACTGGTATGGGTCAACAGTAAAGGACTGGATGAAATGCTGGTGACACGCCACGGGCTGGATCCTATTGGTGGTAAAATTCTTCGTGGTGGCGATCAGCAACCCACAGGCGTGATTCTGGGATCTGTCGCTGAAGTTGTGATGGAAAAAGCGCTGGAGTCTCACCGTGCCACGCTGACTCAGTTATACAGTCAGGTCGCAAAAACCGCTTCCTGTTTTGAGCGGCACGGAGTGACCAGCTTAGGCGATGCAGGAAGCCTTTGGTTTTATGGCGGCATCGATTTCTGGCAACAACTGGCTCGTGATAACCGGCTGAATGTTAGGGTGTCGGTGCGGCCAAAACTGTCACCCTATAAAGGTGTCAATGCGCAACTGGAAGGACTGAAGGAACTGTATCGGAACGATTTGAGTGATCGGTTGCTGATCAACCAGGTCAAGCTACATGTTGACGGACAATACCATCTGGGCACTGCTCGGTTATCGGTGCCATACAGTGAACCGTCCATAGACAGTGAGCCTTACGGGTTATTTTTCTTTTCGCCGACGGAATTGAATACCTGGCTGATGAGGTTGAATGAAATCGGATATGGAGCATATATTCACGCACAGGGGGATGAAGCCATCAAGGCTGCTCTTTACTCCATTCAGAACGTTCGTCGTGAAAATGATGACAGTCGCTTTACGTTAAGCAATATGCGGTTCATCCATGAGCCGCTATATAAATTGCTGCATGATCTGGATGTGACCGCCAATTTTTATCTGCTGAATCCGGAGTTTTCTCGCCAGCAACCACCATCACACATTTTGGATAAAAAAGAAGCAGTTTCGATCTCCGAGTTACTCAAACACAAAGTGAGCGTGGCACTGGGCAGTGCCGGGTTATACACCAACAAAGTTGTTCCATTAGCCAGGATCAGTGAATCATTGCAGAAGCCAGAGATTGGGATTGACGATATTTATCAGGCTATCGACAGCTATACTATTGAACCCGCTAAGGCGCTTGGGATTGAATCGATCACTGGTAGCCTCGTGGTCGGAAAATCGGCTGATCTGGTGATCATCAATCAGGATTTGACGGCGATTCCGGCGGAAAAAATTGCTCAGGCAAAAGTCATGATGACGGTTTTACAGGGGCAGGTGACATTTGAACGCGGTAACGCTGGTGCTTCAAATCAAACAGCAGGGTTACATAAATCGGTGAAGAGAGATAAAACCGATGAGCCTAATAAAGTCGCTGCATTGAAAAATAACAGTTGAGACGTATTTTGACCGATTTGAGAGATAATTGGACGTTTTTCTCGTGAAGCCAATCGCAGTTGTTAGATAAGCGTTAATAAACAACTGGATATGAAAAGTTATAACAGCGATAAAGAGCGGGAGGGATAATTTGTCTTCTCAGACACATGCATTGATGATGCTATCTTTCTCTTCTGTTGTGTGGAATTTTAAGGCTGACTGACGTCGGCCTCTTTTTTTTGGTCGTATTCTGCGCACTGAATGTCAAATCTTCCCCTAAATCATGGTTGCCGGCCGCCTGAATTGCTATTATTCACTTTGACCAACAAAAAAATGCAATAAAATAGTCATTACTGACTGATAGCCAGTTGAGGACATTGGTTCGTGAAATATGCTGTATTCCCTATATTGGTGGCTCTAATCGCGTCAGGCTGCTCATCAACACCTGAGACAACCGCAGAAGCCGAAACAGAAGTCAGCCAATCACAAAACGGGTATGATTTCGTCCCGATGAACGTACCGCTCAATAACAATCCGTCGTTTGACGCTGTATACCGCGAGTGGCGGGGAACGCCTTATCGTCTCGGTGGCTCCACCCGCCGAGGAATCGACTGCTCTGCCTTTGTTCAGGTTGGTTTTGCCAATGTCATGAAAGTGAATCTGCCGCGAACAACGGAAGAGCAGGTGCGCCGGGGAAAATGGGTTGATATTTCTGACTTAAAGAAAGGGGATCTGGTGTTCTTTAAGACAGGTCGCCGTTTGCGTCATGTTGGTATCTACCTGGGCGAATCTCGCTTTCTACACGCCTCTACCTCCCAGGGTGTTACCATTTCTAACCTGAATAACCCTTACTGGCGCAGCGTCTACTGGCAGGCCAGACGAATTACGACGAACGGCCCATACCGCACCCAATAATGTGTGACATAAAGTTTACGGTATTTTTACTGTGTTTTAAGTCGCGAAATGACCCATCCCCTCCCATAATGAGGCTATAGCTAGCCACCGGATATACCTTCTGTCTGGTGGCGTTCGACACGGGAGGTGACCCATGGCTATGGCAACTCGAGTCGGGCAATTCCTGAATAGTCACAATATCGACTTCAGTCTGACCCGACACAGACATACCGATACATCATTCAGCTCTGCCATCTCGGCGCATGTGCCTACAGCGCAAGTCGCAAAAGCCGTTATGCTCAAAGATCAGAATGGTGATTTGTTAATGGCGGTTGTACCGTCTAACCGACGTGTGATGATTGATAAAATCAATCGGATGATGGGACGACAGTTCTTCCTCATCGGTGAACATGAACTCTCCAAACTCTTCCAGGATTGTGAACCGGGTGCGGTGCCGAGTATCGGACAGGCATACGGTGTGAATATGCTGGTGGATGATATGCTGCTTGACCAAAACGAGCTGTATATTGAGTCCGGTGACCATGAAAACCTGATTCATCTGGATAAAAAACAGTTCGGTAAAATCATGCACGACATTCCCCATCAGAACATCAGCGGCTATCGCATGATGTTTGCACAAGGGCATGAAGGCCGTCACTGGGAATGGGAATAGCGAGTAAAGTGGGGATATCGAGATATACGAAGTAATCGGTACGGATTAAACCAGTCAACAATGAGCCGGACGTCAGCTCATCTGCTGAAGTTAATCGATTAGTAAGCTCATAAATCAGTAAGCCCATCACGATTGATGGGCTTACTGGTTTTATCTCACTGGTTTACATAGGGATCAAAGCCCTATGCAGTGGGAACGGCTACTGCTTTTATTGATTCACCGCCATTCTCAGCCACAATCCCGGCGGTGAACTGAAACCGGTTGTGACTGTTTGTACCTTGCCGTTTTTGATGATGGCTACGGTCGGTAACGCAGTGATCCCCCATGCCTGCATCAACTGGCCGCGGTTGTCATTGATAACAGGAAAACGGTAGCCATGATGATTCATGTAGCCGTTTATCCGTCGGTCATCACCGGAACTTACCGCGACCGAAACCACAGCATGGCTGTTGTTTAGCCAGTTAATGGATGGGCTCACAAAGCGACAGACCTGACACCAACTGCCCCAGAAGTAGACCAGTACAGGCTTTTCTGAACTGAGGTCTACCAGATCAATACTTTCTCCGAGTGTCGACTGTAGCGGGACAGCCGGTACAGGATCGGAGGGTATCGTGCGGCTTCTCCAGACATCCATCGCCACGCTGACGGCAATCACTATTGCCGTCATCCACAGTATCTCTTTCAGCCAGCGGCGAACCTTGGGCTTGGCCGTTTTTTCCGGTTGCTTCGGCATTACGAACGCTCTCCACTGGCTTTCTGGATCGCCTGTAACACCTCGTCGCTGGTCAGAATAACAGGCAGGGCAATGCCCTGTGGTGCTGCTGGGCCATAGACAATATTAAACGGCACACCATAACGGCCATGTGAACGCAGATACCCGGTGACGTATTCAGATGGTTTGGTCCAGTCGCCACGCATCAGAACGATATTCTCGGCATCCAGCGCACTGTAAGCAGGCTCTCGCAATATGACGCTGACTTTGTTGACTTTACAGGTGATACACCATTCCGCCGTGACATCGACAAAGACAGTCTGTCCATTGCTGACTGCCTTGCTGATGGCATCGGTATTGAGTGGCTGCCAGTGATGATCGGTCGCAAGTGGTGTTGACCAGCGATCAGCGGTCATACTTCCGGCGATTAATCCGCCGCCCGAGGCGAGCACCAGAAAAGCCAGTGTATAAATTACCGGTTTACGGCCTTTTACCCGTCCAAGTTGCCATAGCAGGGTAAGCAATAGGGCGGCCGCGAATGCAGCCACCATGGCTGGGCTGAAGAAGCTGGTCATCAGGCTGATAAGCCAAAGACTGGTGGCAAGCATCATCAGGCCAAACAGGGTTTTGACCTTGTTCATCCACATGCCAGGTTTCGGAAACAAGCCGGCTAGGTGGGGGAAGGCCGCAATCAGTAGCCAAGGCGCTGCCATACCTACCGCCAGCGCAGTAAAGATGGCGATCAGGGTAAGAAAATCCGCGCCCAGCGCAAAGGCAACAGCCGCGCCCAGAAACGGTGCACTGCAAGGTGTCGCAAGCAGGGTTGCAAACATCCCCTGAACAAAATGTCCCAGATAAGAGTCATCCCCTTTGGTCGCCATCCAGGTGTTGGTGTCGCTGGACAAACGAATCTCAAACAAGCCCAGCATGTTTGCGGCAAACAGTCCGGTGATAACTACCATGGCGCCGATAAAATACGGACTCTGGAACTGTACCCCCCATCCTAAAGCCTGTCCGGACAGTTTCAGGGCAATCAGGAATCCTGCCAGTAGCCAGAAAGAGACCAGAATTCCTAGTGCCGAAGCCATAAACTGGGCACGGATCTGGCGGCGAGCCAGGCCCTGAGCGGTGATTACACTGCTCAGTTTCATTCCCAGTACGGGTAATACACAAGGCATCACGTTGAGGATCAGGCCCCCAAGCAGAGCGATAGCAATGATCTCCGGCAGGTTTTTGCTGCCTGCGATGGTAATGGCCAATGGCTGGTCGCTCACAATAGCGGTTTCTTCGCTGGCAAAATCCTTGTCTGTCAGCGTGATATTGACTGTTTCACCAAGCAGTTTCGGTACCCCGAACCAGCTATTTACCTTCATTGTTGCGATCAGGGTTTGACCATCAACTTGTACGGTAGGTTGAAGGAATGATGCATCCTGGACATTTTGTGACTGACCATCAACAAAAACATCAGGTTGCTGCCAACCTAGTGTATTTGTCGCGACCAGAGACAGCGTTTGTTTATCCGGGTCCCATGAGACGTTGTTAATTGAAACGGCTTCCTGATTCCGTGGAACATGGCTCATGCCCTGGTTATACAGGTGCATAGCTTCTTCGGACGCGACCAGCTGGGAAGGGGTAAAACTCAGCGATACATCATAATCGGTCAGTACACAAATATTGGTGCAGGAGGACATTGTTAGCGTGCCAGCCAGAAAGACCGCTTTGTCCATGTCTTCGACATGAAGCGTCATCGGGAACAGAATATGGTGTTTGTACCCCAGAGTTTCTACCCCCAGAAACTCATAGCGTTGAGGCAGAGGCCAGTGCCAGTCTGTTGCTGTCAGATTGTCAGCCAGATCCCACTTGAGCGACGGAGCAACACCGCCTTCGCCTGGCGTTCTCCAGTACGTTTTCCAGTCTTCAGCAAGTTTGACTTCCAGTAGCGCTTCTACCGTTTTGGCATCAGCATCAGTCTGGCCCGTCAGCATAAACCGTAGTTCGACTGGGGGATGATCAGGGTTTGTCAGCCAGCCGGTTGAATAGTCAACAGCCCGGGCTGGAAAGGTGAACAAAAAACCGATAAGCACCAGCAGGCTCATCAGCGTAGTAAACAGGGAATAAGGTGCTTTTTTCACAATCAATCTCCAAGGATAAACACAACAAAAGTGCCGGCGGGTGCCGGAGTAACTCAAGCCGGTGTCATTCCCGGAATACACATAATGTCAGGTGGCGCCTTCGTGTTGGCGGAATCGGCTCCGTCAATACCGGCGTGATCAGGCTGGGCCCTGCCAGGATTGCAAAAGCCAGAAAAATTACAAAGGATTGCAGAATGGCAAAATCCAGTTGGTGCTGATGAAGCTGCAACAGGTGATCGGCTAGCGAGCAAGGTTCATGGGGCTCATGATCCGATGTTGCCTGAATGGCGGTCTGGACGGAAATGGCAGCCTTTGCTGAAAGCTCACTCACCAGATTTTCAGACGGGTGGCCAGCCGCTTGCTTTGCCGGGCACGACGTTACCAGCCCCATTCTCTGCCCGGAGCAGATGAAGAGCACGATCATGACCAGACACAATGCTACTCTGGCATGTTGGTAACGGCTGGTGTGGCTACGCATGCATGGGTCCTGTTAATGGCCAATAGAAATCAGCGGATTACGCTCATCATTACCCGATAGGGCAGAACAATCAGACCGGATTACTCAGGATAAGTTTCCGTGTCACAGGCATTTTCTTTGATTGGGCCTGATATAACAACCCCCGATGAAAACCGGGGGCAGGTAAAACGGCAAGCATAGTGCTGACATATCATTGTTAGCTGAAAGACAGAGCAACTTCGTGTCAGGTTTCAGGCAGCCGAATCAATTAACAAATGTCAGAAACTTATCGTTTATTACGCAGGTAACGTTTACGGCGCTCTTCTTTCTGTTTGGCTTTTTCTTCTGCTTTACGCTCAGCTTCAACGGCTACGTCGATCAATTCCTGAGTGATCATCTCCGGACGCTCCATTGTGATGCGTCCCAGCGTACCGTTGCGAAGCTCATTGATCAGGATCTCAGAGGCTTTGTGCAGATCAACACGGCCACCAGCCTTCAGGCAACCACGCTTACGACCAATGGCTTCCATCATTTCGATATCTGATTCCGGCAGGTCGTCATCCAGATCGTAACGTGCTTTAATCAGCTCAGGGTAGGCTTGTGCCAGATACTCAATGGTAAAAAACGCCACATCCACATAATCCATCGCAGTGTCTTTAACGGCACCGGTAGCAGCCAGACGAAAACCACTGTGCGGGTTTTCCACTTTTGGCCACAGGATTCCCGGTGTATCAGACAGCACAATACCGTTTTGCAGGTTAATACGCTGTTGTTGACGTGTCACCGCAGGTTGGTTACCGGTGACGGCGACACTTCGACCTGCCAGCGTATTGATGATGGTTGATTTGCCCACATTCGGAATACCCATGATCATAGTGCGAATGTTTTTGCCCATATCTTCACGGTTTGGCGCCAGTTTACGGCAAAGCTCCATAATCTGGTGCACTTCATTCACGTTTTCCGTCGTGATGGCAATGGCTTTTACGCCTTGCTCTTTTTCTAGATGCGCAATCCATAACTGGGTCATCTCCGGATCAGCCAGGTCACGTTTGTTCAGTACTTTCACCACTGGCTTATTCGATTTTTCGCGGAAAGTTTTTATTAACGGGTTTTCACTGCTGAATGGAATGCGGGCGTCCAGTACTTCGATGATCACATCGACTTTTGGCAGAACTTCTTCAATCTCTTTACGTGCTTTGTGCATGTGGCCCGGAAACCACTGAATAGTGTTGCTCATTGGGAAAACTCTTATTGTGCTGTCATTACACTGCCTTAAGCCAAAGCGGCAGAGACAGGCTATGTCAGTAAGCCACGGCCAGTTATGGCATCGCAGCTGACCAACGGATTATGAATAACTTGTGCCAAGTTTAACGTACCGTGCGAAATACATAAACGCTTTTGCGAGATTGAAGGTAACGTGACCACTTCATGTCCACTTTACCCGCAGTGGACCCATGCCTGATACGCCGCTGGTCAGCCCGTTCTGTTGGTTAACAATGAAATTGCTCAAGGTGATAAAAATTTTTTATTAAAAATACCCCTTGAACTTGTTTTAAATGACCTTATTTTCTTTCATCGAGAGCATCGGACTGGCTCTTACTAATCACTATTCAATCTGTCTTTTATTTTTCGGTATTTAAGTAGGAGGCACCTTAATGAACATTCGTCCTTTAAATGACAAGCTGATTGTTGAAAGACAAGAGGTGGAAAATAAATCTGAAGGAGGAATCGTTTTAACCTCTCAATCGGTCAAGAAATCTAATCGAGGAAAAGTGCTTGCGGTTGGTAAGGGGAAACGGCTGGAAAACGGTGAACACGCGGTCATGGAAGTGAAAGTGGGCGACGTGGTTATATTCAATGACGGCTACGGTGTAAAAACTGAAAAAATTGATGGCTCAGAATACCTGATTTTGTCTGAGTCTGATGTGTTAGCGATTGTCGAATAATCTATTTTGTAGTGATTTTCAGAGGAGTTTTTTATGACTGCAAAAGACGTTTTATTTGCTGATGACGCACGTCAAAAAATGCTGAAAGGGGTGAATTTGCTGGCGGATGCAGTGAAGGTTACTCTGGGTCCTAAAGGACGTAATGTCATACTGGACAAATCCTACGGTGCGCCGACCATTACAAAAGATGGCGTCTCTGTTGCGAAAGAGATCGAACTGCGAGACAAGTTCGAGAACATGGGCGCACAAATGGTGAAACAAGTCGCCTCCAAAGCCAACGACGAAGCAGGTGACGGTACTACCACCGCAACCGTACTGGCTCAGTCTTTCATTAACGAAGGTTTGAAAGCGGTGGCGTCTGGTATGAACCCAATGGACCTGAAACGCGGTATCGACAAAGCAGTTGATGCGGCGGTTGAAAAGCTGCGTGAAATGTCACAACCGTGCAGCGATAAAGAGTCTATCACTCAGGTCGGTAGCATTTCTGCAAACAGTGACCGTGAAATTGGTGAAATCATTGCTGAGGCCATGGAAAAAGTGGGGCGCAACGGTGTAATTACCGTTGAAGAAGGTCAGGGGCTGAAGAATGAACTGTCTGTTGTTGAAGGTATGCAGTTCGACCGTGGCTATTTATCGCCATATTTCATTACCAATCAGGATGCCGGTTCTGTTGAGTTGGACAATCCGTACATCCTGCTGGTGGACAAAAAAGTCAGCAATATTCGGGAATTGTTGCCAGTACTAGAAGCCGTAGCTAAATCTGGCCGTTCACTGTTGATTATTGCCGAAGATATTGAAGGCGAAGCACTGGCAACGCTGGTGGTGAACAACATGCGCGGTATTGTTCGTGCGACTGCGGTGAAAGCGCCTGGCTTTGGTGACAACCGTAAAGCGATGCTGGGTGATATCGCTACTCTGACTGCCGGTACGGTAATTTCAGAGGAAATTGGCCTCGAGCTGGAAAAAGCAACGCTGGAGCAATTGGGTAGCGCAACGAAAGTCACCATCACGAAAGACACCACAACCATCGTTGGTGGTGCCGCAGATGAAGATGCCATCAAAGATCGTGTTGCCTCGATTGAGAAAGCGTTGGAAAACACCACTTCTCAATACGACAAAGAAAAACTGCAACAGCGGATTGCCAAACTGTCTGGCGGCGTAGCCGTGATTAAAATCGGGGCTGCGACAGAAGTCGAGATGAAAGAGAAGAAAGACCGCGTAGATGATGCACTTCATGCAACCCGTGCTGCGGTTGAGGAAGGTATTGTTGCCGGTGGTGGTGTTGCATTGACCAAGATTGCTAAGGAACTGGCGGAACTGAAAGGTGATAACGATGACCAGAATGTGGGTATTCGTGTTGCCCTGCGTGCCATGGAAGAACCACTGCGTCAAATTGCCACCAACGCGGGTGATGAAGCATCTGTTGTGGCGAATGCCGTAAAAGCGGGCGATGTCCATTACGGCTATAACGCGGCAACGGGTGAATACGGCAATATGATTGAGATGGGTATTCTTGATCCTGCAAAAGTCACTCGTTCAGCACTGCAGTTCGCGGCCTCTGTGGCGGGGTTAATGATCACCACCGAAGCTATGGTCACCGATCACGTTGCAGACAAAGAGGAACGCTAATGCACCTGCTCTGGTCCAGTTGAAACTGGCCCGATAGCCTTTTTCAAAGAGCAGTCTGCTCAGTTAATCAAGTATTAGGTAAATAGCAATATGCTACTCTCAGCGGGCTCGTGTGAGCCCGCTGAATTTTTAGTGGTATGACTTAAACGCTGATGAGTTGATGAAAGGCGCGCAGATCTGTTTGATACAATCAGCTTCGACATCAGTCATTATCACTTCGCAGGTCTTTTTGTGGTGGGCACTCATCGTGCCAGTGCTCGAGCTCGCCGTTATCGCGCTTTTCGTGCAGGGCATCAATTAAGGCTTTTTCCTGTTTCGCAAAATAGAGGTCTTCTTCGGCTTTGCCGCGCAATTTCAGCTTTTCGGTAAAGTACATGGCGTGATCTCCATTGCTTCGCTTAATTTAAGGTTAGCCGAGGAGGCGCATCACGTGGTGCCAACACGTCAAACTTTGATCTCAGTAGGAGTCTTGGCGATCATGAACGGCAAAAACTGTTCTGAAAAGCGTTTCAAAAAAGTATCTATTGAAGTTACTCCATCGACGGTTCTCTCATTCCCTTTTCAGTTGTAGGCTCCGAAAGAATGCTGATAACGGGCAGTGTTGCCGCAATATGCAACGTGGAGTTGGACTGGTATTGCCTTTAATCACTCGATAAAGTATTCGCCGGAAGGAGTAACAATCTGAATCATAGGGAGTATTGAGTGCAGATTTGTCACGATGAAGTGTTTGGAGTACTGACTGTTTCACAGGCGGGTTACAAGTTTCGTCGCACCAAAAACCATACGCAGACCTACTGGCCTGTTGAAATGTTTATCAGACATCGGGAGAGATTTAACCGCCCGATCGTATTGGTGATTGAAAGTCCACACATCAAAGAGTTTCAGGTCCGTCATGTCACTAATGCGCTGAATGGGTTACCGGTTTATGCTCGTCCGGCCAATGGGGCGACCGGAGAGAATATTTGTACGCATTTTGCTGCATTACTCGCGACATTACCTCAGGTTCTGGCTCAGGGACACTATCCGGTTGTAGTGGTTAACGCTATTCAGTTGCAATGCTCACAGGGGGAGGACACCTGCCTTTACCGTACCCGACGATTCATTGAACACTGGCCGGCGCGCGTTGATGATTTAACTCAGCGTCTGCGAATGCTTGATCCGGTCATTGCGATCAATGCTTGTACCAAAGGGGACTTTTATATCCGAGATGAAGCCGGACAGCTTATCCGAACAAAAGCGTTTGATGCCGGTTTCAACCCGCAATTTAATCGCTTGTTAGAGCAAGAGTTTGGTTATCAGCAAGAGCTAACCCAGACAAGAGGGCAGTCAGGAGGGGAGTGTGCTGTAGTAACCCCACCGGAAGACGATGACACTGACAGCCTGAGGTTCATGAACACTATCGATTTATCCGGTTTAGTTATGTTTCAGCTTCATCAAGCCTATAAGCAGACCGATACATTATTGTGTAAAACGACACATCCTGCTGCCTGGTTGTACCGAGTGCCAATGTTTACACGTTTTCGTCAGGAACTTTTCACTTACACCAAGTCAGCCCCCAGACCATAGTCAATCGGGAGCCAAGCCGAAAACTAACCCTGTCATTAAGCCAGAGTCAAACCTGAAACCAGGCCGTGATCCGAAATTACAGGCTGATTAGATGTTGACCAATTCATAACGTTGTGCAACATTGAGTATATGACTATGTATTTACTTCTTCAGCCAGCACGAATTATTACCATCATTCCATAGGAATGGTGGGTTTTGGGCTGTTTGTCGAAAAGTAAGAAACCCGCCCAGGAGGCGGGTTTCTTCTTTCTGCTTCCTTGGCCTACCAAGAAAGCGGAGAAAGTGTATGGCTAATGTCACCAGCGAACAATCATCGCCTTTTTCTTTTGTGGAAGCTGAACATGAGATGCTCAGCTTCTGGAAAGAAAGGGAAATCTTTCAAAAATCACTGCAGCAAACACGAGATTTACCGCCTTATGTGTTTTACGATGGGCCGCCGTTTGCAACAGGTTTACCTCATCATGGCCACTTGGTCGCATCCACCATTAAAGATGTAGTGCCCCGTTACTTCACGATGAAAGGGCATTACATTGAACGCCGCTTTGGCTGGGATTGCCATGGATTACCCATCGAGCATGAAATTGATAAATCGCTGGGGATGTCTGCGCAGGAAACGGTCGCAAAAATCGGGATTGCTGGCTATAACGATGCGTGCAGAGGCATTGTGCAGCGGTATACGCAGGAATGGGAGAAAACCATCACGCGAATTGGTCGGTGGGTTGATTTTGACAATGATTACCGCACCATGGAGCCCTGGTATATGGAAACTGTCTGGTGGGTATTCAAGCAGATTTGGGAACAAGGACTGGTCTATCAGGGTGAAAAAGTGGTGGCTTATTCAACTGAGCTTTCCACAGTGCTGTCAAACTTTGAGGCGACCTCAAACTATAAAGATGTACAAGACCCGGCCATTACAGTGCTGTTCAAGCTTGAGGATGAAAATGCGTATCTGAGCGCCTGGACGACAACCCCTTGGACACTACCGTCTAACCTAGCTCTTTGTGTTAATGGTCAGGCCGAGTATGTCAAAGTGCTGGACGAAACCCGCAATCTTGCTTTGTGGGTAGCCCGTGAACGACTTGACCATGTTCTGAAAGGTCAGCCTTATCGCGAACTTGCGACCTGTAAAGGTGATGATCTGGTTGGAAAAACCTATTTACCGCTTTTTTCTTACTTTAGTGAGCTGGCAGCAGAAGGCGCATTTTGTGTCGTTGCAGATGATTTTGTTTCAGGGGATAGCGGAACGGGAATCGTTCATATGGCACCGGCTTTTGGTGAGGATGACCATAGGATCATGAAGTCAAAAGGGATCACGGCAATGCCTTGCCCGCTTGATGAACGGGGTCGGTTTACTGATCAAGTACCGGATCTGACAGGGCAGTATGTCAAGGATGCAGACAAATCCATTATTGCTATGTTGCGACAGCAGGGCCAGTTATACCGGCATGACACTCTGGTTCACAGTTATCCGTTTTGCCCACGTTCTGATACGCCTATCATCTACCGTGCAGTGCCTTCCTGGTATATCGGTGTTGAGCAGATTCGTGATGAATTGGTGAAAAACAATCAGCGTATTCGGTGGGTGCCGGATCATCTGCGTGACGGCAGAATGGGGAAATGGCTTGAAGGAGCAAGAGACTGGGCTGTGTCACGTAACCGATACTGGGGAACACCGCTACCGTTATGGGTGAATGATGTCACCGGTAACATCCTCTGCATCGGATCACGTGAAGAATTACAGACATACAGTGGCGTCTGGCTGGATGATCTGCATCGTGATTATGTCGACGATATCCGCTTTAGTTTGCCGGAAGAAGAGGGGGTATACCAGCGTATCGATGAAGTGTTCGACTGTTGGTTTGAGTCGGGTTCAATGCCTTATGCGCAGGTGCATTACCCCTTTGAAAATCAAGACAGTTTTGGGGCCGGTTTTCCTGCTGAGTTTATCGCGGAAGGGGTAGACCAGACCCGGGGGTGGTTCTATACCTTACAGGTGATCAGCCACTGTCTTTTCAAACAGCCGGCATTTAAAAATGTGATTGTAAACGGGATCGTGATGGCGGAAGACGGCAAAAAAATGTCTAAGCGCCTGAAAAACTATACGGCTCCTGACATTATCATGGATACATACGGTGCTGATGCTTTGCGGCTGTATTTGCTGAACTCCGGTCTGGTGAAGGCAGAAGAGCAACGATTTTCGGACTCGGGTGTTCAGGAAATGGTTAGGCGTATGCTGTTGCCTTGGCTTAATGCGTTCAAGTTTCTGAATACATACTGCGCAATTGATCGCTGGCAATATGACGCATCGTCAGCAGGGAGCCAGAACCCGTTTGATCAGTGGATTTTAGCTCGGCTACAAACCTTAAAGCAGACAGTCAGTGAACAGATGGAGTGTTATCAACTGTATAACGTTGTTCCGCCCTTGTTTGAGTTCATGGAATCGTTGACAAACTGGTATATCCGCCTCAACCGCTCACGGTTTTGGGGAGAGCAAATGACTCCGGATAAGTCCTCGGCATACCGTACTCTGTTCATTGTGCTGGACGAGTTCGGGAAACTGATGGCACCATTTGCTCCTTTCTTGGCTGAGTATTTGTACCAGTCCATGCAGCCGTTACGACAGCAGGCTGACTCCTCACCTGAATCCGTCCATTTATGTGCTTACCCTGATGTGGACAACGCTTTGACGAATGCGGCTCTTGAACGTTCTGTTAATCGCTTGCAGGGGATCATTTTGCTTGGCAGACAAAAGCGAAACCAGGCCGGTATTAAAATGAAAACTCCCTTACCCAAGCTGATTGTCTTACATGGTGATTCGCAGGTTTTGCATGATTTGGCCCGGTTTGATCACTATATTCGTACCGAGCTAAATGTTAAAGATGTCATTTACAGTACTGACGAAGCGGACAGTGTGGACTTTTACGCCAAACCCAATTTTCCTGTGCTCGGTAAGCGGTTTGGAAAGTCATTTAAGCAATATCAGGCGTTAATTGAAGCTCTGGATCATCAACAGCTTTATCGATTTCAGGATGAGGGCTGCGTGACTCTGGCTGGTGAAGTGTTTGGTGAACAGGATATCCAGCTATTTCGCAAACCGAAGCCGGGGAGCAATGTGGTGTCTAATGCCAGTATTTCGGTGGATTTGGACTGCCAACTGACCGAGGCGTTGATCGGTGAAGGGGTTGTCAGGGAGGTCGTGGGGTTCATTCAGAAATCGCGCAAACAATCGGCATTTAAGGTCAGCGATCGCATTGAAGTGCGCTTTCAGGCCACCCCAAAGCTGAAAAGCTGGCTGCTTGAACACCGTACATTCATTGAGCAGGAAACGTTAGCACTGCGTTTTGAAGAAAGTGAGGCTAAAGAGTTCGAGGTTGAAACGGACAACGTTGAAGAGCACGGTTGGCAATTTTCAATTGATGAGCATTACCTGTCAGTCAGCCTCAAGCGGGTGACTGATAGCAGGACATAACACCAGCAAGAAAAAAATGCAGAAAACGGCAACAGTGCGGGGAATGGTAGTGTCCCCGCACTGCTCCTCTGAGGGATCGGATTTTGAGTACTGATTGGCTCTTTATTACGGATTAGATTATAAGGGCGGTAAAGATGCCGTCAGGTCTGCTCGGCAATAATGTCTTTATGATAAGTGTGTGGTGTCATATATTGTTCCCCATTCGAAATGCAGACTTATCGCGTGAAGAGAGTCAGACAAGCGTCTGTAGTACTGCATTCAGGACACCTAGTTACTTCCTTGGGAGGGAATCCATGAAATCAGCCGTATTAGTGATTGATGTTCAGACCATCGTATTTGATGTCGATCCTCAGCCTTTTGAAACACAACACGTTATTTCCAGAATCAACACCATTACCGCCTGGGCGAGAAAACAGCAAAAACCGGTGATCTTTGTTCAGCATGATCAGCCGGATACACCGATTGCTTATCAAAGTGAAGGTTGGCAACTGTATCGTGAGTTAGTCACTTGTGAAGGCGATTTGTATACCCGAAAGTCCACTCCTGATTCTTTTTTGAACACCAACCTGAAAGAGCTGCTGGAGGAGCTGGGTATCGAAAAGTTGATTGTGTGCGGCTATGCCTCGGAATTTTGTGTGGATACCACGGTACGCCGCGCGGCCGGGCTGGGTTATCCGGTTGAGTTGGTATCAGATGCTCACACCACACAGGATAAGCCACATGCAAACGCGGCAGTGATTCGTGCACACGAAAACAGCACGTTGTCGACCATGTCGAATTTTGGCATGCCGATTCGCTGTGTTTCTACAGCAGAACTGTTGGCTACGCCGGAGTTGCTGACGCAATAATTTTTTCTTTTTACACCACAAGGAGCTGCTGAAATGGAATTCCAAACCTTACTTTTATTTACCATCGCGTCACTGTCTATCAACCTGATCCCAGGGCCGGACGTCGTCTATATTGTGTCAAATACCATGAAAGGCCGTATGCAGGCTGGCTTAAAAGCCGCAATGGGGCTGGGTGTCGGTTACTTCCTGCACACACTAGCGGCCGTGTTTGGACTGTCAGCACTTATTCTGAGTTCCGCTGTTGCATTCAGTGTTGTGAAATACCTGGGTGCGGCTTATCTGCTTTATCTGGGGATTTCATCTCTGCGCAACATGCTGCGCGGGCAATCTTCACTGACGATGACTGCGGCCTCTTCATCGGCTAATGAAAGTATATTCCGCCAAGGTGTGGTGGTGAGCGTACTTAACCCGAAAGTGGCGTTGTTCTTTTTGTCTTTCTTGCCCCAATTTATTGAAGTAGGGCAGGGGTCAACATCGATGCAGTTGCTGATGTTTGGCTTGCTTTTCAGTGCGTTAGCGACAGGGTGTAATGTCGTTTATGCCCTATTGGGCAGTTGGCTGTTCAACAATCCGAAAGTGGCGCGTTATACCCGCGTCATTGAAGGTGTGTCTGGCGTACTGCTGATTGGTTTGGCGGGGAAAATTGCACTCAGCAAAGACAGTTAAGGGTATGGCGTACTACACTTCTATCGCAAATACTTAGTAATACAGCTGGTCAATGACCGGAATATACTGTTGAACGGCGAGCTGTCAATTTGCCTTGAAACGGTATACCACCACTCCCACTAAGGAGTCAGCCATGTTTGAAGTGAAACGGGTAGGCGACAACCGATTAGACATTGAAATGAGTGGCAAACTGGATGCAGAGCAAATGGGCAAAGCATTGGATGCTCTAACCGAGCAAGCCGACGGCATTGAGAATGGTGTCATGTTATTTGATGTGGTGGATTACCACTTACCCTCTCTCGGCGCTATTGGTGTAGAGTTGGGCCGGTTTCCCAAAATGATTCATTTCATTCGGCAGTTTGATCGGGCGGTGGTATTAACCGACAAAGACTGGATTAAAACTGTCAGTGAATTTGAAGGAAAGCTGATTCCGGGGCTGGAAATTAAAGGGTTTGGCCGTGATCAGAAAGAAGAGGCCGAAGCCTGGCTGGAAACTGGCCGTTCATCTTAATTTCCTTCGCAAGTGACCTGCCACTTTACCGGAATGCAGACACCAGTATTACGAGAGCGAAACGCTGATATTTGAAAGGTGCGGAAGACTCAGTCTCCTGCACCTTTTTCATTTAGGCTGGTATTTACTGTTCCAGTACTTTCGCGATGGCTGCTTCAGCACATTGCTGATCCAGATGGCCACCCGGTGCACCGCCAACACCAATTCCCCCAATAATCGTGTCATTCACGCTGAGTGGCAATCCTCCCGCCAGTAACAACAGATTGTCATCCATATCTTTCAGCGGTTGCAGGATCGGTTTGTCCGCGATGGTTTTCATCAGGTCGGCCGTAGGTTGTTTCAGACTGACAGCAGTAAACGCTTTCTGGCGAGAGCTTTCCAGCGTGTGGCGTCCGGCCAGATCAGAACGTAACTGGGCGATGACATTACCGGTAACGTCCACAACGGTTGCTGTGACGCGGTAGCCTTTGGCTTCACACTGCAGAACCGTTTCTTTGGCAAGTTCAAAGGCTGTATGTGATGAAATCTGAGTCACTGAAATGGTTTTGTTCTGATTTTCAGTGGCTGCAGATGTACTGAAGGTCGCAGCCATCAGGCCTGAAAGTATTAGCGATGTTGCGCATTGTGTGAATGATTTCATGTCATGCTCCGTTATAGGGTTTTCAACGTTTATGATTTGGATTTGTGTATAACACTTTAGCGCACTGGCAATTGCCGGATGCTTTCAGGACCATTACAAAGGTGTAATGTTTATCATCGACTCACTGAAAAGCTGATAAAGTGGTGCGTAACGAGCAGAAGATGGCAGGGTTAAGTGAACGTTTTACTGATTGAAGATGATCGCCACATCGCCAGGTTTATTGCCCAAGGGTTTTGTCAGGAAGGGTATACCGTTGAATTAGCAGACAACGGCGTTGACGGTTTACATCTGGCAACCACTGAGCAGTTTGATCTTATTGTGCTCGACATTATGCTGCCGCAGAAGGATGGGCTAGAAGTGTTGACTGAATTACGCGGCATGGGGTACCGCACACCCGTTATCATTCTCAGTGCCCGGCATTCTGTTGAGGAACGTGTTCTTGGCCTGAAATCCGGAGCCGATGATTATATGGTCAAGCCGTTTGCATTCACGGAACTCGCTGTCCGCTGTCAGATCTTAACACGCCGCGATCAGGCAAAATCTCTGCAGTCACATCAGCTGAGCTATCAGGATCTGACGCTGGATGTGCTGAAACGAACACTTTTTCGTGCCGGACAATCGATTCAGCTGAATCAGCGTGAATTCAGCCTGATGAAACTGTTGATGGAACAACCGGAAACCGTGCTGTCAAAAACGACCATCCTGGAGCAGGTCTGGGGGTATCAATTTGACCCGCAGACTAATGTTGTTGATGTGCTGGTTTGTCGGTTAAGAGTGAAAGTGGACAGAGACTTTGAAGAGCCGCTGATTCATACCATCAGAGGAGTGGGTTATGTCCTCAAATCAGAGTATTGATCAGGCCTTAACACGTACCCAGCGCCATCTGTTTTATCGGTTCATGGGTATTTTACTGGTTTGCCTGACGCTGATTGAAATGGTGGTCGGTGCGCTGTTTTTTTATGATCTTTACCGGGCCGAGCGAAAAATCCTGCACTCGCTGTCTGCTGAATATCAGCGAATTCTTCGTTTTGAGTCTGATGAAAAACTTATCCATGTTCTTAAGGCAAACCCCCAACGCCTGACCGAAAATAATATCGCGGCGATGGCCACTCAAATATCCTCTGATAAACCTGCCAGTTACATAGCCGGTGATAACCAGCTACCGGTTGAGCTGGTGCTTACGGAATACCTGTTGGGTGAGCAAAACTGGTTGAATGCCTTCATTGTGAAACCGTATATGACGTTGAAAATGGAGGGGGATAAACAGATCTTTTGGCTGGTGCTGGATAACCGGGCGCGCTATGCAGTGGCGACGCGACAATGGATGATGACTTTTATGGCTTTCTGCGTACTGGTGCTGTTTACTGCTGTGTTTATTCATCGTTTAATCCAAAACACGATGTCGCCACTGGCAACCTTGGGCAATCAGCTTGATAAGCTCAGCCATCACGCTTTGGATTCATTTTCCGAGCAAAACGAGATAGAACCTCCACGAAAAGGAACGTTTTCTAGAACGGACGCCATGCAACAAGATGGCTTGGCCGCCATTAACCAGAGCGTGTATCAGGCGGTTTCACGGTTACATCAGGTCATTGCAACAATGGATACCACAGTGGATGCCATTGCCCATGATTTACGAACACCGTTGTCACGGATCCGGCTGGCCGCTGAAGGGGCATTGGTGTCTCCCTTGAAGGGAGCAGAGAAACAGAATCTGCAGGAGCATGCCTTAAGTGACTGTGCTGAGTATGCGGTGCAGGCCGGTAACATGCTGACAGCACTGATGAAACTGAATGATGAACTGGCCGGAAAGCGCATTGTTAGGCTAGCTCCAACGGAAGTAAAAATGGCGCTGGAGCGCGTGGCTAGCTGGTTTGAAGATATTGCCGAAGAAAAGGGGATTGAGCTCCATTGCACCTGTTCTCCCGGTATCATCATTCTGTCTGATGCTGACAAACTGACGCAGGTATTGGTTAATCTGGTTGATAACGCATTGAAATACACCCCGCCGGGAGGATCGGTTCGGTTATCTGCGTCCACGATTGCTCCCTCTTTGCCACCGGTTGAGCATCACGCTGTTAACCAACCGGAGAAAACAGCCCAGCTAGTCATCAATGTGACTGATACAGGGATCGGGATTGCCCCGGAGCATCAGGACTTAGTGTTTAAGCGTTTATATCGGGTGGATAGCAGTCGGAGTAATTCGGAGGGCTATGGACTTGGTCTGGCACTGGCTTCTGCAATGGTCACCAACCTGGGTGGTATCCTGACGGTTGAGTCTGTACCACAGCAGGGTAGTACCTTCACCATTCGTCTTAATGTCGACGAGTCTGAAACTCAAAGTAACTGCCATTAGCAACACTTACCCGGTATGAGTGTTGCAGCCACCACAATCACCGGAGTAAACGGAATACACGCTGATGAAGGGGGTGGCTGCAATACATGTCCTGATTTGGCTTAGAAAGCCGGTTCGATGGTACCGTTGAATGTTTGCTGCAGATAGTCGCGAATCGGTTGTGACTGATAGATATCAACAAACTTTTGGTATGCCGGGTTGTTTTTATCTGCTTCACGCGTCGCAATCACCATGACTGCCAAGGGGGCATCTTTTGGTTCCAGATAGATCCCCTGTTTCTTCGGATCCAGACCGGCAGACATGACATAGTTCATCGTAATCGTTGCCACATCGACATCGTCCAGACTGCGTGGCAGCTGCGCGGCTTCAACTTCAATAAATTTCAGGTTCTTCGGATTATCGACCACATCTTCAATGCTGGCCTTGAAACCGACACCGGGTTTAAGTGTGATAAGCTTGGCGTCCTCCAGCAGAAGCAGACCACGTCCACCATTCGTCGGATCATTAGGAATCGCAACCTGCGCATTATCCGGCAGATCGGCCAGAGAGGCGTATTTGTTCGAGTAAATCCCCATGCGCATCAGGATGGACTCCCCAATCGAGACCAACTTCGAGCCATTATTGCTGTTGTAATTCTGTAAGAAAGGCTGGTGTTGGTAACTGTTAATGTCCAGGCTGCCGTCAGCCAATGCGCCATTCGGGGTGATGTAATCAGAAAACTCAACGACTTCGACTTTGAGCCCTTGCTTTTCTGCTTCTCGTGCAACGGCTTCAACGACCTGAGCATGAGGGCCTACCGTTGCCCCGACTTTAATGACAGTGCTGTTTTCCTGTCCGCAGCCGGTTAAGCCTGCAAACAGCAGGGTGCCGAGAATCCATTGACTGACTGTTTTACGTTTTTTCATCATGCTTTCCCTATCATGTATTTCCATACGCGAAAAATGGTATTGGGTGGTATGGGTGTTTAGATGGCTGTACGGCCATATTACATTGAATGAACTGAGATGCAACACGATTTTTCAACACACAGAGGAATAGCCAGCTGAGCATGTGAGAACGTGCTGTGCCGTCGTTGCAGCAGCAAAATACGTTAAAAGTGCGACGGTAAAATCCCAGTTGTGCTAATAGCAATCAGAAGAACCAGCAAGCAGAAGTTCCAGTACTCAGAAGCAAATCATGAGATTTATTTGGTCTTTGGTTACTGCCTAATGTGTTCTCATTCATGTGCCAGGTCTCTGCCGCACCGTTTAAACTGGCGCATTGTTGTTGCATGGTTTGAGTGACGTTGCTTTATGGTCTGAATGGCAAAGTTGATCTGTCCAGCCTAGCCTTATGAAGGTGAATGCCAATTTATTTCAGTAAGAAACTGCTTTTACTTTATCCGTGTTTGCGTTGAGGGCGGGAGTGGCTTTTAAGGCTCACGCTGGTTTTTATCTCATGATTTAGGGCTATTCAGCGCCAAATATTACAGAGCTTAACATTTCAGCGCTCAATATTTCAGCGCTCAATATTTCAGCGATCAAGTTGGTGAAGTGTCGCCAGTTGGAGGGAGTGGATGGACAGAAAATTCATATTGTGCAGTTTTGGATACGCCATTTTAGGGCTTTTACTGGGCATCTACATGGCGGCCTCTCATAACCACGGTCAGCTCGTTACGCATGCACACACGATGCTGGCAGGCTTTGTTGTCTCGTTCATTTACGGGCTTTGCCACAAGCTGTGGTTGAAAAATGGCAACAGTGCTTTGGCTCATGTGCAGTTCTGGGTCCATCACCTGAGCGTACTGATATTGATTAGTGGATTATTTTTGCTTTATGGCCAGTTTATTGCGCCGGAACTCCTGGACAAAATTCTGGCTTTGGCTTCTATGATATTTCTGGTTGGGATGGTTTTAATGACTGCTTTGTTTGTTTTGTCTCCCAAACACGGCACCAGTTAGCTGAGTGACGGTAATCATGAACTGGGTGACGTAACCAACTCGGTGCCTGGCTGGGAAAATGCAAACATACATACTCAGCCAGGTCTGTCAGGCTGAGTATGCATTCTCAAAGGACAGAGATAGCCTGAATTTACTGCGATAAATGAGCAAACAGTTGATCGGCCAATCTTCGCAATGTGCCTTTTTCTGGCTGTGTGTGTGAGAAGGTACGGATACCGTATATCCCCATAACCAGAAACTGAGCCAGCTCAAGCGGATTTCTGTCAGCCGGAATGTCCCCTTCTTGTTGAGCTTGCTGTAATTTCGCTGCAATAGACGCTTGCCATTGATTAAGCATGTGGGCGATAAGCGCTTCGACCTCTTCGTCCTGCTGAGAAAGCTCGCTTAAAGCTTTTTGCAGCAGACAATCTTTGATGGTTTCACACTCACATTCCTCAACAACATGATCGAGATACAGTCTTAGTCCCTTTAATGCAGAAGGGGATTGATCAAAAAAACGTTGGAAATCCGCTTTGCTGTCAGAGCGGTATTGCTCAAGTGAAGCCAGAAGCAGGCCGCGTTTATTTTCGAAGGCACAGTAAATGGACCCGGGATGCAGGCCGGTAGCTTGTTTCAGATCTTGCATACTGGTTTTGCTGTATCCCTTAGCAATAAAGGCATCCATTGCAGAACGTAAAACTTGTTCACGATCGAACTCTGCACTGCGCATAGCATCTCTCTGGTGAATGGAAATTGCCTTGATTTTACCAGTGTTTGAACATTCATTCAAAAAAGTTCTTGAACAATTATTCAAGAATGCCTATCTTGAATATACGTTCAAGATAGAGGTAAGAAAAATGACGGACATCCTGTTCCAGCCGTACGCCCTGAATGGCACGCTGACGCTTAAAAATCGAATTCTAATGGCGCCGCTGACTCGTTGTATGGCTGACGATGATTTGGTCCCGACGCAGGCGATGGTTGACTATTACGCCCGTCGTGCGGAGACGGGGTTAATCATTTCTGAAGCTACCATCATTCGTCCCGATGGTCAGGGGTATCCGAATACTCCGGGTCTGTATACGCCTGCGCAAATTGATGGCTGGCGCAAAGTCACAGATGCCGTACATGCCAACGGCGGTAAAATTTTTGCGCAACTGTGGCACACGGGCCGAGTGGCTCACCCGCATTTTTTTGGTGGTGAATATGTGCTTGCGCCTTCAGCGATTGCCGTAGAGGGAACGGTGCCGAGAATGCGCGAGTTGGTTTATACCGTACCAAAACCGGCGACCAAAACAGAGATTGAACAACTGGTTGCAGACTACGCTCAGGCTGCGGCTAATGCGATTGACGCTGGCTTCGATGGCGTTGAAATCCACGGTGCTAACGGCTATCTGATCGATCAATTTCTGCATTACTGCAGCAACACACGTGACGATGAATTTGGTGGTACACCGGAAAATATGGCGCGTTTCCCGCTGGCGGTGATTGATGCTATCGCCGATCGTATTGGCGCGGATCGCACAGGTCTGCGACTATCTCCGGGGGCTTACTTCAATATGGAAGGTGATGCCCGTGACCGCAATGTGTCAGATTATCTGTTGGCAGAACTGGAACAACGCGATCTGGCTTTCCTTCACATAGGGATCTTCGATGACAGCATGGAGTTCGACTATCTGGGTGGTACCGCTTCGGCCTATGTGCGTCAGCGCTACAGTAAAACACTGGTTGGTGTAGGGAGTTATTCTGCTGAATCTGGCAGTGCAGCCATTGTAAACAATCAGTTTGATTTGTTGGCGATTGGCCGTCCATTGATTGCCAACCCTGACTATGTTGCAAAGGTCAAAAACGGCGAAGCCTTGGTGGAGTATACGGATACTATGCTGGCAGAGCTTGTGTAAGTCATTAAGGCCGACGCTACTGAATAGGCGTTGCTGAATATAAGAGGGGAAGCTTAATAAGCTTCCTCTTTTTATTTGTATCGCATGTATTGAAAACTGACTGATATGGGACACATCAGTCATGTTCCCGTGCTGTTCATGTTCATGAACAAGCGAACTTAGCGGTATCAGTTAACTGAGGCAGACAGTAAGATGCAGTAATACTTTCCAGTCTCAGCAATGAAGGAATACACATTGACGGAAAAAGAAAAAATGTTGGCAGGACTGCATTACAACCCGGCTGACCCGGAGTTGGTCGCGTTGCGTTTACGAGCTCGCCTGTTGACGGAGAAACTGAATCAAACCAGTGCGGTTGAGGCTGAAAAACGGGTGGCGATGGCCAAGTCCCTATTTGGGTCTACCGGGGAGCAGATTAACATCGAGTCATCTTTTCATTGCGATTATGGCCAAAACATTCACGTGGGAGAAAACTTCTTTGCGAATTTTGGCTGCGTGATTCTGGATGTTGCTGAAGTCCATATCGGCGATAATTGCTTTATTGCGCCGCAAGTCGGTATTTATACCGCGGCGCATCCAATTGATCCTGTTGAAAGGGCTAAGGGCGTTGAGTTCGCCAAACCCGTCTCGATTGGTAATAACTGCTGGATTGGCGGGCACGCGACCATTAATCCGGGGGTGACATTGGGTGACAATGTGGTTGTTGCTTCGGGGGCTGTGGTGACGAAGAGCTTCGGCAATAATGTGGTGATTGCCGGGAATCCGGCGAGAATACTGAAAACGATAGAGGGCTCGTCATACTGATTGCTCAGGCCACTCCCCCCAGAACAAGTGGGGGGAGCCATGCATTGGATTCACTGTTTACTGATGTGATTTAACGGACAGCTTGTGTTTATCGGCGGGGCTTTCACGGGTTTGTATGGTGAGGCACAGGATGATGAGTACCATGCCAAACCATCCCTGATATGGAATAACTTCGCCGACGATAGTGACGGCAAAAACGGCTGCGACGACAGGCTCGAACAAAGTTAACAGTGTCGCTTTACTGGCGTTAATGTGTCGTAACCCATAGCCAAACAGAAAGTAGCCGAGAAACATCGGAATCACTGCCATGTAAATCATCACCATGGCATTGGACAGTGATGCAAACATCTGATTGCCGGTGAAGAATAAGGTGGGCAATAACCCGATAGCTCCTAAACCAAACAGGCTTCCCATTGCGGCTGAGGATTGAATGCCTGTTTCAATCATCGCTTTAGCAACCCAGCTATACACAGCGTAAGCACAGCCGGCTATCAATCCCAATAAAATACCGGTCATCTTTAACGTGCTGCTTTCATCCAACTGCGATGTGGCAGGCTCGGCATAGGTCAATAAAGCCATTCCGGTTATTCCCAACCCAAAGCTGATCATCCAGCGTTGCGTCAGTGTATTCTTTTTGCTGATGAGACACTCTAGGATGGCCGTGGCAAAAGGCGCAGACGCAATGGAGATTACAGTGCCAATGGCGACGCCGGCTAGTCGCATAGAGGTATAAAATGCCAGTGGATAGACGGTGATGGCCACAGCACCGATCAGCAGCCGTTGTTTCTGTTGAAGCAGCCGGGGAATCTCTTGTACGAGGCGGGTTTTGGCAGACAGCGCCTGAATCAGGCCGCCAAATCCCATAGCAAAAGCGCCAATGGCTAAAGGACTGACATCCGGGGCAAAGCTTGCGACTGTGCCGGTTGTCCCCCACAGCAGGGATGCCAGCAGAATTGCCCAGATGCCGTAACGGGCAGAAGAAGCAGTTGTAGGATAAACAGTCATATCACAAAGGTCTCATTCAACAGAACAGTATTGTGATAAAGAATAATGGAACCTTACCGTTGATATTGTGCTGAACGGACGCAATGGTTGGCTGATAGGGCGCTATTGGGGGGATTGGTGCACAAATTCACGCGGCGATAATCCGAAGTAACGAGAAAACCGGCGGCTGAATGCTGACAGATCACGATAGCCAACCTGCTCGGCAACTAACTGGACGGGCAAATCAGTATGGCTTAGCAAAGCTTTGGCTTTTTCCATCCGTTGTTGCGTAATGTATTGGTGAGCACTGATACCAATGTGCTTTTTAAATAGCTTCTTAAATTGTGTCGGGCTCAGGCAGGCGACTCCGGCCAGGAGGTTGATCTCAAGCGGTTCACAAAGTCGCTCGGTGATATAGCTTTGAGCAGAGCGAATGCGCGGATCGACCGGATGAGTGAAGCCTTGTTGCTCCAGCAATTGGTAAAAGATCGCCAGAACCGATTGTTCAAGTCTGTCGTCTACCTGATATTCCAGCTGTTTTTCAATAAAAAAGAGAAAACTGAGTAGCGGAGGCGTCACACAAAAGACAGCATACCCATTTATGGTCAGATTTGCAGGCAACTCGTTCAGGTCGGCCACGATAAAACGTGCGGCTTCATCGGCCCTGAAGTAGTGCTGTTGTCCTGCTTGAATCACAACACATTCGCCTACAGAGACTTTTCCGGTGTAACCCGATAATTCAATGTTGATTGTTCCCTGTATGGGTAATACCAATTGATGATAGGTATGTGTGTGGCCACGGCGCTGCCGATTGTAGGAACGAATGCTGAGGCTGTTTTCCATGAAATCAAAAAGTCCTGTTTAACGCTGACGTTATATTACACAACCAAACAGAGAATTGCCGTTTCCAATGCACTTTCTATTGTTGTTTGATCTTTTTATATAACCATTCTTCTAATGGCTTTGACCGAGTAGGGCCAGCTAATTAATGCTGGGAACTTGCTGTTCGAAACGTGTTCCTGAGACACTGTGCTTAGCCACGCTTTGATGACTGCTTTCACGGATAAACCAATCACCTTCTTTATCAAACAGATTGTAAATTGGGCAAGTTAGCTAAAGGTTGGGAGTAACTTTCTGCTTTTTAATGAACGCTGTTTGATTTAGTATGTCGGCTTGCTTTGTTTTGACATGAGGTTTTATGTTTAGGCGCTCCCTTTGTATGTTGTTATTGGCGCAGCTTGTCGGATGTTCAAGCATGTCGGTGGAAGAGTGTCAGGTTGCTGACTGGTACTCTGTCGGGCTTCAGGACGGGCAGAATGGCGTACCCTCATCAAGAATCAATGATTATGCGCAGGACTGCCGGGAAGCCAATGTCATGGTTGACCACCTCTCCTGGGGGAATGGTTATGAGCTGGGGTTGACCCATTACTGCATGCCGGACAACGGCTATCGCGTAGGCCGTTACGGCGGTGTGTACAACGGTGTTTGCGACAACCCGCAGTTCATTGAGCAGTACAACCGTGGTATTCAGGAATACCGTGTCGAACAGCGGATTCAGGAAATAGACAGAGAATTGTCGACCATTGCCTATCAGGTGCAGCAGTTGAACAAGAAGCAGAACGGCAACAGCGAAGAAGCCAGGTATCTGCGTAAAAGAGAAAAAATGCTGCGTTCGGAAAGGCAGGCTTTAATCGTGCCGACGTATCAGTACCAATATCATTTTTCATTCTAAACTCGCCTTCATCATGTGATCTGAGGTTGTTGCTCAGATCACCTTCACCCAGTGTCGTGATAAATGGCGCAGCAAGCTATTACACCTCGCAGGGAGTATTGCTCGATACCGATATGTACAATAGTATATATCGGTATTTTTATTGTCACGATATGGAGAGAACAGATGAACTGGAGCCGAATTGCCCTGTTTGGGCTGGCCTTGGCGGGTACAAACAGCTTTGCTGCAGACAAGATCACGGTGTTTGCGGCGGCCTCACTGACCAATGCGTTGAATGATGTGGCAAAAGCCTATGAGGACAAAACCGGCGTCTCGACAACGCTTTCTTATGCTTCTTCTTCAACGTTGGCACGTCAGATTGCTCAGGGGGCTCCAGTCGATATTTATCTGTCAGCGAGCGAAAAATGGATGGACTATCTGGCAGAGCAGCTAGCAATCGACGCTTCATCCCGTAAGTCGTTGTTGGAAAACAGCCTTGTCATGATTGCGCCGACCAGTTATCCGGCTGACAACATTGAAATTACCGCCAACTGGAATCTGACCGAAGCCTTGAAAGGGACCCGTTTGGCTATGGGCGATCCGAATCATGTGCCGGCGGGTATGTATGCCAAGGAATCTTTAAGCAATCTGGGCTTGTGGCCACAGGCAGAGAAAGCACTGGCGGCAGCGAATAACGTACGTTCAGCGTTGTTGCTGGTGGAACGGCAGGAAGCGAATCTGGGTCTGGTTTATAAAACGGATGCCATGGTGTCAGAAAAAGTGAAAATGGTGGGGGTGTTACCTGCGGACAGTCATACACCAATCACTTACCCGGTGGCGATGATTAAAGGCAAAGCAGAAGATCCACAGGTAAAAGGGTTCTACGATTATCTGATGACAGATGAAGCGGCAGCTATTTTTGAAAAATATGGCTTTGGAGAATCACGCTAGTGTTATCCGACTACGAGATCCAGGCATTGCTGTTGAGCCTGAAAATTTCCGGGGTGGCTGTGTTAGTGAGCTTACCTCTGGGAATGGCGTGTGCCTGGTTGCTGGCTCGTAAAAATTTCATGGGTAAATCGGTACTGGATGGGCTGATTCACCTGCCTCTGGTGTTACCGCCGGTTGTTATTGGCTATCTGTTGTTGGTGATGTTGGGTCGTCAGGGTTGGCTCGGGAAAGTCTTATATGACTGGTTTGGGCTGACTTTCAGTTTCAGCTGGCGCGGCGCTGTGGTGGCGGTGGCCGTGGTCTCTTTCCCGCTGATGGTCAGGGCTATTCGGCTGGCATTGGAGAATGTCGATCCTAAACTGGAGCAAGCAGCGAGGACCCTTGGCGCGAGCCCTTTGCGTGTTTTTCTCACGATTACATTACCGCTGACTATCCCCGGTATTTTGACTGGCTCGGTACTTGCCTTTGCTCGCGCCCTTGGGGAGTTTGGGGCCACCATTACGTTTGTCTCGAATATCCCCGGCGAAACTCAGACCATTCCACTGGCCATGTTCTCATTCATTGAAACTCCGGGTGCAGAAAGTCAGGCAGCGCGGTTATGTGTGATTGCGATTGCCATTGCACTGGCATCACTACTGGCCTCTGAATGGCTGGCTCGACTTGCCCGACGACGTCTGGAGGCACAATGATTAAGATTGCTGTGAAACAAACACTGGGTCAGCTGAAGCTGGATGTCGATTTGATGCTGCCTATGCAGGGCATCACCGCGGTGTTTGGTCGTTCGGGTGCCGGTAAAACGTCACTGATCAACGTCCTTAGCGGATTAACCCGGCCTGATGACGGGGTGATCGAGATCGGGGACAAAACCATTGTTGACACTCAGCGCGGGATTAACCTCCCTCCCGAAAAGCGTCAGATTGGTTATGTTTTTCAGGATGCCCGGCTGTTTCCCCATTACAGTGTGGAAGGCAATTTACGTTATGGCTGTGTGAATCAGTCTCCTGATAATTTTCAGCATGTTATTGATCTGCTGGGCATTGCGCACTTATTGAAACGCTATCCGGCCTCATTGTCCGGAGGGGAGAAGCAACGTGTCGCCATTGGTCGGGCGTTATTGTCGAACCCAAGCATGCTGCTGATGGATGAACCGTTGGCGTCTCTGGATTTACCCCGCAAGCAGGAATTAATGCCATATCTGGAAAAACTGGCCAGAGAGATCAAAATTCCGATTGTGTATGTGACGCACAGCCTGGACGAAATTCTTCGTCTTGCTGATCATATGGTCATGATAAATCAAGGGAAGGTGGTGATCTCCGGCCATATAAACAGTGTGTGGGGCTCACCGGCGATGCGCCCTTGGCTGCCAAGCAAAGAGCAAAGCTCATTGCTTAGTGCCAGGGTGAACTTTCAGCATCCGGACTATGCATTGACACAGGTGATGCTGAATCATGATGCCTATCTGTGGGTCAAACGGCTGGAACGTGCCCGTGGCGAGTGGGTACGAGTAAGAATCCATTCTAACGATGTCTCTATTGTCCGCGAGCGACCAACTCAAACCAGTATTCGAAATGTGCTCGCTGCCCGAATTGATAAACTTCACTCGGTTGATGAGGAAGAGCGGGTGGAAGTCCGGTTACGAATTGGCGAAGCTCAGCTTTGGGCCAACATTACCTTGTGGGCAGCTGATGAGTTGGAACTGAAGGTTGGTGATCAGGTTTATGCGCAGATTAAAGGGGTGAGTGTTACTCAGGATGACTTAGTGGCACTGTAATTAACATTATGAGGTAATTAAAAAATGCTGCAATTACGCAGCATTTTTTTTATTGAGTCCATATAGGCTTTTTTCATTAATAAATATTTAACAATTAATAATATTTTGACAGAGATATTTTATTAAAATCAAAGATTAGACTTATTAATATCGACAGGGCAATGGAGTGTGACTTATTTATTAGTCATTATTGTTAGTTTTTCTGTTTATTTTTATCTCATGTTTGAGATGTTTTTAATTTCATTTAAAATCAATGAATAACAACCATGTTTGGTCAAATTTCAACCAGATTTATTTGTCAATTATCTGTCAATATGGCTTAAAAATAACCGTTGCATATTGAATCGTTCAGTCCCAAGTCAGTATAGTGTGCCTCGTCTTCTTGATATTCAAAATTATTAATCGTGTTTTATTAAGCTAAATTATTTATAGCAACTCATGAACCATTGAGCTTAATAAAACATATCTATTGTATTCTACAGCTAGGTATATTATGAAAGTTCTTCCTTTGTTCGTATTGTCGGCGTTAATTCTTACGGGATGTGGTGGTTCAGGCGGTGGTTCTGATTCATCGGGAACGACCTCAACCGGGACTGGTAACAGTGGTAGTGCGATTAATACGGGAAATAACACCGGAAGTAACAGTGGCAGCACAGACAGCGGAAGTACTGATAGCGGCAGCACTGGCGGTAACACGGGTACCACAACGCCGGATAACGGTAACAACACCGGTGGAACCACTGAACCGACTACACCACCAGATTCCACTGAGTTTGCAGACTTGATGCTATACGCGGTGAATCAGGCGCGTTCTCAACAGCAAAACTGTGGCGGTGAAATTATGCCAGCGGTGCCAGCGCTAACGTGGGATTATGACCTGGAAGCGGCGGCATACGGTCACTCCAGTGATATGGCTAACGGCAACTTCATGAGTCATACCGGCTCTGACGGTAGCTCGCCAGGTGACCGTATCGATGCGACAGGTTATGTATCTAGTGCATGGGCTGAAAACGTGGCTGCAGGTCAGAAAGACATTGATGCCGTTATGGCTTCCTGGATGGCCAGCCCGGGTCACTGTAAGAACATCATGAGCGGTAACGTAACGCAAATGGGTTCAGCGGCTGTAGAAAATCCGGACACGCAGTACGGTATTTACTGGACTCAGGTCTTTGCTCGTCCGCGTTAATCGCTGAGCCTTAGCAACCGGACCAGATTAGGGCATAAGTCAGAATCAGGTCACAAGCCATGCATACAAACGGTGTGCAAAGATGAAGAAAAAGGTCGCAGATTATCATGCGGCCTTTTTGCGTTTTACCCGAGTATGGCTTGTGGTTTAAACAGAAATTGTTCAATCGTCTGACTGTGATGACACCGGGCTACCGCGGTTTTGCCCCGGGTTCGGATTGCTCATGTAACCGGAAAAATGTGGTGACCCGGTTGAGTACCCACTCAGGATCATCCAAGGGTAAGTCGTGACCGGCAGCCGGATGTAACAACAGCGGGACGGCCCAGGCTTTTGCCAGTGCTTTGCTGCAGGCAACATCGACCAGTTTGTCCTGCTTGCTGGCTAGTAAAAGGGTAAAAGCACTGGGCACGCCATGGTGAGTGAAGCGGGCTGCAGCAAATAACTGGCGTAGGGCATTTCGCGATGAAACCGGGCATTGGGCCCTCCACTGGCACCATTGTTCAAGATGTTTAGCGGGTGCCAGACGTGTGGTCAGTCGGAAAAATGTCGCCTCTCTGTCATTGGCTGTTTGAAACAGTCCACGCAGAATGGCCGGATAGTTTTGCCAACGCAGCCGGTGATAAAAGGGGGAATAGGGGCGGGCACTGGTATTAATGAGCACTGACTGATGAATCTCTTCCGGGTAGCGGTGCATCCACTCCATTGCAATCATTCCCCCCATCGAGATGGCGATAATATCTGCTGCCAATTTGGGGGATTGCTGGCTTGGATGAGGCTTTGTTTGAACCGGCTGTTGTGTATGTTCCAGATCCTGCTTTTGAGCTTGAGCTTGAGCTTGAGCTTGAGCCTGAACATCCGTGCCTGCGGGGGGCGTTGTGGTTGTTTCGTGTGCCGGGTGGGTCGCTAGTGAAAACGCTAGTTGCTGGCGTAAATCTTCAACCATCTCAGGTAACTGCGAGGGTGATGCTTCTTCAAACCGTTTGCCGTTTCCGGCTAGATCGAGGCAGATTACCGGCCTTGAAGGGTAGTGTTGCTCTAGCATCTGTGTAAACGCTCCCCAGTGTCGGCTCTCGCGAAGCAACCCGCGCAACAAAATAATGGGGCGAGCACTTTCATTGGCTCCGGATGTCGCGGAGGAAGTGGTTGTTTCAGATGACGCAGTCTCTGAATATGACGACTCAGGTAAGGCTATGCTCATTGTCAGTTAAATCCGATTGAGGGTACCAAAGCGAAATGGCTTGCCGGGCATAATCGGCATTGGCATCGCTTAAAAACCAGCTGGTGTAAGAATAGGCTGCACTCATCATAAATTCCGTTAAGGTCAGGTGGGTACGCAGCACTCTGTCGACTCGATGAGGTTTCATAGGATGAAATAATCCAATCCGATCGAGCAACTGTAACGGGTTCTTTCTCACCCAGCGCCAGGATCCCATTTCCAGGGTCAGCGGCAGCAGTGACTGATGCCGGGCCGAAGCCAGATCATAAAGGTGATCCCAGAGATCACCGTGACAGGTGTAATGTTTGGTTTGTGGTTCAAACAGGTAGTTCTGATGCGGAAACGCATTGAAGAACAGTGTTTTTAAGTGAAACAGTGCACCGATATCCGCAATTGGCTGGAGACGGCTTTTGGCATAAGGAAACCAGAGACGGTCTTTATTGCCGAATCCAGAATGAAAATCCAGCGCAATCGTCAACGGGCTTTGGCGAGTTTCACTGAGCACGGCTTGGATCAATGCTCGCGACTCCAGTTCCATTGGTGCACCTTCGGCTCCGCGATACCAAGGGAGAAAACGTGATATCCGGTGACCGCCAACCAACCAAGCTGTGCGTTCAGCACTGTCGACCGGGGCATTCCTCATTAAATCCACATGATTGCCATTCGAACGATACCGTTTTGCCATGCCGACAGGGTTCAGCAGTGGAATAAAAACCAGTCGCAGGCGTTTGAGACGGGTTTGCAGTGCTGCATCCCAATGGAGCCGTTGGCACAGACTGTTGAGTAACGACAGCACCACCTGGCTGCCTATCCGCTCCAGGCCATGTACCCCACCAATAAACATCAGGCAGGGAGTATCAGGATGGGGATTACCGAGGGCAATTTTATAGATGGGAAGTGGAACGTTTTCGAGTTCGGTCACTGCCAGTGTGTTGACTGATACAGGCACACTCTGAAGGTGTGTGACCTGATGGTTAACCAGCGTTTCGAGTTGCATCATTTCAGGCAAGCGCCGGTAAAGATCATACTTATTCAAACGCTTAACTCCCTAACGCTGCTTAAGGTTATGAAGGCCATGTGTCTCATACTAGCCAGTTCCCCTTACAATAATATGTCACTCCGAAAACGAAGAGAAAACCGATAATGGCTGGGCATCGTACAAGCGGCAGGCGAGAACTTGCCTGATAGGAAAGGGAGGGTACGGGGAGCCGAAGGCTGAGAGTCTAATATTCATGGGCGTAAAAAGCCCCTATGCGGGGCTGAGTTAGGGATATTATTGGCTAAAGGCCTGTAGGTTAGTGAGTCTGACTGAATCGTTTGGCACTTTGTAGTTCATACTCCTCCACATCATGAATCCATTTCGGACGATTGATAATTTTCGCAAGAATCAGTGATGGAATGATGCAAAATAACAGCGGTATCGCTTCATGGAGGTAAGTGCTGGCAAACGCCTCTTCATGGGAAAGGTAATTCAGACCAGCTAAACAACTGAAAATAATGCCCATCATCACCGAAATTGCACTCACGACAAGAACAATTCCAAGCAGGTCCCTCAGAAAACATTTAGAAGCATTCATTTCCATTTCCTCACAAGAAATACGATATGAATATACGCCACTTTTCGGGTAAATGTGTGAGTTTTATCACATATGGTCATGATGAAACCACAACTCGATAATTCATTGATTAAAGACAATAAATCAGGCGCTCTTGAACCAAACGGTAAACCATATCACCTAAAAATGGGAAATGACTTGTGAGGAATTTCGCTATGGGTGATATCAACGGCTTGGCAACGGACTGCTTATTTTCATTTCGTCGGCTTATCTCTTGATAAGCTATTCGGCTGTCACGTCAGAGGTGAACAACGTGACAGCAAAAGAGAAAATCGGCAAGAGTTTCGGTTTCAGGTTTCGGTTTAGGGCTTAAAACGCCCATCGAAATGCATGGTGAAACACGGCTTTGCCGTTCTCGGTAATATTTTCGCCGTGAGACAAAATGATGCGATCAAATGGCCAGGTCAGAATTTCCTGTAATGACTGCCGTAACCGGGTTTTGTCTTTAAAGGTATGCCGCCAGTAATAAGGCATGGCCGGTTGCCAGTAACAACCGCTCGCCACCCCTAAGGCAACAGTAAGCGGGTGGCAGGCGTGGCGTAGCCAAGCCAGAGTGTCGCCCACAATCAGGGTGTTGGACTCCGGATCGCAGAAGACCACTTCTTCCATTTGGTCACTACCACGCAACAGGGTCTGATAAAGCTGATGGCGCCAGATAGACGGACTATTGGCACTTAATGCATCATCAAACACCAGATCGGTGCGTTTGGTTTGTAAGCCCGGCGGGGCAAAAAAATAGGCTTTCGGATAGGCCAGCCACCATTCCGAAAGATAGAGATGGTGATTCATATTGGGGCTGACAATGGCATACACACTGCCCAGTTTGGTCAGCTCAATTTGCATTTGGGTAGTGAGCTGGATAGGGGAATGAATCAGCAACTTCCCGTTATCCAGCTTAATGACGGTCATTCTGGCACCCACAGGTATGCCGTGGAACCTGAACGGCATATCCTGAAACCAGATCCTGTCTTTGCTCCATTCTTTCATCGGTCATCCTTAACCCGAGATGAAGCCCTGAGGATCAGAAGCCCATCAGTTTCAACAGATTCTCAGCAGTCTCAATCGCTTGCTGGCGATTGGCTATGTTGAGTTTTTGGTACAGATTGCGGATATGAGTTTTGATCGTGGTTGACGCCACATCCAGCTCAGACGCAATTTGTTCATTGCTGTAACCGGCATAAATCAGTCCCAGTACCTGCCACTCCCTTTGTGTCAGTGGACTGGTGCGAATCAGTTCAGGTACATCCGGTAGATTCAGCAGCTTTTCTACAAACTGCTCATCAAAATGGACGGAACGGTTTCGCTCTTTGCTGGTCATTTCTCTCAGCAGCTGGCGTGCGCGATGAAGTTCCAGTTCATTCAACGCTTTGGTGTCTGCCAGTTCCTGCAGTAAATCACAAATTTCATTACCGTCACACAAGAATATTCCAACCATTCCCGTGCTGTTGGCAAGGCTAAGCGCTTCTTTTAACTGGGCCAGCGCCTGAAGACGGTTACCTTGCTTTTTACTCAGCACAGCTTGTACCACGAGATTTCGGTTTTTGTCTGTGACCAAATTATGTTTGTTACAACTTTCTTCAAGCATAGCAAACACTTGTTCAGCCCGTTCATACTGACCAACGTTGACGCTGGCACGCCCGATGTTTCGCCATTGCAGCTGTTGGAAGTGGTTACATGCACCATCTGGCTTTTCCGCCTTTTCCAGCCACAGTCGGATGCTCTCCGTATCGCCGGTGGTTTGCCAGTAGAGCAAATTGGCCAGGTCGGTATTGGCGCGCCAGTCAATGTGGTAGACGGAGCGATCCATCAGGCTGTTACACAGTTCCAGGTAGCGGGCCGCTTTGTCATGTTCACCACGGGTTACGGCAATGCGCGCCAGCATGGAGTAAGCATGCAAGGATTTGGTTTCATCATACGGAGCCAGCACTTCCAGGCTTTTTAGTGCCGATTCTTCAGCTTCGTCCAGACGGTTCCAGCACCATAGGATCTGCGCCCGCAGACGCAACAGGAACTCGTGCAGCGGCACCTGTTGCAGATGCTGTTCTCGCACCAGTTTAAAGGCTTGATCCAGCAGTTCAAATGCCGTCTGGACATAACCTTGTGCCAGATTAATTTCGCTCTGCTGAAGCAGTGCCCACAGCGCCTGATGGTAAACATGATACTGACGAGCCATTTTCTCCGTTTGCTGCATCATTGGCAGCGCACGGCTCAGGTTGCCGAGGCAGTGGTGGACTTCGCCAACAACGGATGTAGCAACGATACGACTACGGTAGGTGGTGGATGGCAATTGCCCGAGCGCCTGCTCCGACAAAATCAGGGCATCTTCCGGCTTGCTCTGGTTAATTGCCACCTGGGCTCGCAGGGCATTGAATTCGCCCTGCAGCGCATCATCCAGCTCAATATGTCGATTTGCCAGTTCTTGCTCTGTATGGGTCATCATATCGCCGACATCGTTATAGCGATGCTGACTTTGCAGAAGCCACATGCGCAGCAGGCTCAGGCGCGGCTGGGTATACAGGTGATCACTGTCCAGTGCGGCAATGGCATCTTCCAGCAGTGTCATTTCACCGTGATGGAACATTTCCCAGCCGTAGCTGCAAAGGATATCGATGACCAGTGATGGATCGTCTGCTTTCTGGGCGTGCAACAAGGCCTGCTGTGGTGAGCGTTGTTTGAGCCAGGCTTTTGCCGCCAGTGCGTGTAATTCGCCACGTTGCTGGGGAATTTGCGCGTAACGCTGGTGGCGCAGAAATTCAGCAAACAGATTGTGGAATCGATACCAGTTGTTGTCGCCTTCCAGCGTATTGAGGAACAGACCAAAGCGGTTGAGGGACTCCAGCATCGCCAGTGCGTCACTCCGACCGGTCAGGTCGGTTACCAGCTGGGCGTTGAACATATCGAGCACTGAACACTGCAACAGAAACTTCTGGGTTTCCTGATCCAGCAAATCAAACACCTCTTCGGCCAGATAGTCCCACAAGTGGCCCCGGTTAAAACTGGCCATGGACTCAGCTGACTCAACCAGATGCATCGGTCTTTGCTGAGCGTGAAGGGCAATCAGCTGTAAGGCAGAAGGCCAGCCTTCAACCTGCTGGTGAAGCGAGCGGAGAATGTCCACTTCGACTTGTTCAGACAGCCGTTTTTTGAAGAAGCGGGTTGTTTCCTCTTCATCGAAGGCCAACAAATCGTTATCCACTTCAATCAGCAGATCCCGGACGCGCAAATTGGCCGTGCCCAGCGGCGGCATGGTACGGCTGGTAACCACCAGAGTCAGGTTATCCGGCATGTTTTTCAGGAAAAAGCGCATCCCGTCGTGAATGTCATCGTTAGTAATGAGATGGTAGTCGTCCAGCACAAGATAAGTTTGTTCATGGTAATCCACCAATTCGGCAAACAGTTCGCCAAACAGGGTAGACAGACAGGCAAACTGACGACGTTCAGCCATCGCCTGTGTTTTCGGGCAGGCCAGTTGCGAGGCTTTGTTCAGCGCTTGCAGGAAATAGTTGGCAAAACGGAACGAGTCATTATCGTTTTCGTCGATATTAAACCAGCCGGTGTGAGGGTGTTCGTTCAGCCATTGCGCTGCCATGGTGGTTTTGCCATAGCCGGCAGGAGATCGAAAAAGAACAAGACGATAGTAAGGGGCCTGATTAAGGGCATCCAGCAAACGGGGACGCATGATGGCGTTATGAAGGCGTGCCGGACGGGTTAATTTCGATGGTATCCACATAGTCTTGCTATCTTACTCTAAGGTTACAGTTCCGTTGTACTCTGCATACTGATGATAGAAACACGCTTATTCCTGCGCGTGATCAGCATGGAGAGGCTCTCGGGCGACCGACATCTTGCATGAAATGTTTCACGCAACTTTTGATCTGTCCCATAACTTTACCTCCCAAAATGGCGAGATCAGCAAATCTCGTGCTCTCATCCCCATATTTATGAACCAAATCACACAATTAAAAACTTTCACAGAGAAATCATCATGGCTTTGCACATTAAAATTTAGGATGATTATGTGAGCCTAATTGCACTTGGGGCGGCTGATTAGTGCTTCTCCACCTCGATTTTTTGCAGGCTGTCACACAATGATGGGGAGAAAACGGACTACGCCCCTAATACTCCTCCCTCATCCCTCCCTACACGGGAGGATGTTTTGCCGGACTAAGGCAGGCAACATAGGTATCAGTTGGAAATAATCCTAGAGCGAGATTGAACCATGATTAAGAATGGTCAGACACAACAGTTTGATAAAGCAGCATTTAAAGCCGCTGTAGAAAAACATCTCACCACGACTTATGCGTACACGACCGAGAGTGCCACGCCTCATGCCTGGTATCTGGCTATGGCTCGTGCACTGGCTGAAATCAGCACGGGTAATCTGCTGGCGACCGAACAAAAACTCGCAAAAGAAAAAGCCCGCAGCGTGAATTACCTGTCTCTTGAATTCCTGATTGGCCGGCTGACAGGTAACAACCTGATTAGCCTTGGCTTGTATGAAAACGTAGCTTCAGCAATGGAAGAACTGGGCCAGAACCTGACTGATTTACTCGAAGAAGAGCGTGATCCGGCTCTGGGTAACGGTGGTCTGGGGCGTCTGGCTGCTTGCTTTATGGATTCGCTGGCTGCGCAGGAATACCCTGCGGTCGGTTACGGCTTGCACTATGAGTACGGTTTGTTCCGTCAGTCATTTGAACAAGGACGCCAGGTTGAAACACCGGACGGCTGGCGTGGTGTTGAAGGCTACCCTTGGGAAGTGGTTCGTCCTGAACTGACCCAAACTGTCAGCCTGTACGGGTATGTTGAAAGTTATCTGGACGAAGACGGCAACAACTATCGTCGCTGGGTTCCGGGTATGACGGTTGACGGTATTGCGTGGGATTTGCCGATTGTTGGCTATGACAACAACTCCGTTTATCCGCTCCGCTTGTGGGAGTGCCGTTCACCGGCACCGTTTAACCTGGCCCGTTTCAACGACGGTGACTACGTGGGTGCACAATACCCGGCACTGGAAGCGGGTAACGTGACCAAAGTGTTGTACCCGAATGACAACCACGATCAGGGTAAAGCGCTGCGTCTGATGCAGCAGTATTTCCACTGTGCCTGTTCCATTGCGGATATTCTGCGTCGTCACCATGCCGCCGGTAATGAGATTGAGGATCTGGCGAAACTGGAAACGATCCAGCTGAACGATACGCACCCGACCATCGCCATTCCTGAGCTGATGCGTGTTCTGATTGATGAATACAAAATGGGGTGGGAAGCCGCATGGGCGATCTGCTCGCAGACTTTTGCCTACACTAACCATACATTACTTCCGGAAGCGCTGGAGACATGGAGTGAAGCCCTGATTCAGCAAATGCTGCCTCGTCACATGGAAATCATCTTCGAGATCAACCACCGTTTCCTGAAAGAAGTAGAAGCGGCTTGGCCGGGGAATAATGATGTCAAACGTAAGTTGTCTATTATTCAGGAAGGCCCGCAGCGCATGGTTCGCATGGCTAACCTCTGTGTGGTCAGCACCTACGCCGTAAACGGAGTGGCGGCGCTGCACTCAGAATTGGTGAAGCGTGACTTGTTCCCTGAGTTCAACGAACTGTATCCGGGACGTTTGACTAACGTGACCAATGGCGTCACACCTCGTCGCTGGATCAAATACTGTAACCCGGGTCTGTCTGAGTTGATCAGTGAAAAAGTGGGCAGCGACTGGCCGGTTCATCTGGAAAAAATCGCCGGTTTGGCGGAATTTGCTGATGACGAGGCGTTCCAGCAACGCTTCATGGCCGTGAAAAAACAGAACAAGCAACGTCTGGCTGACTGGGTGAAAACCAACATGGATATCGATCTGGATACAAATGCCATTTTCGATATTCAGATTAAGCGTCTGCACGAATACAAGCGTCAACACCTGAACCTGCTGCACATTCTGGCGCTTTACCACCGTCTGCTGAATGATCCGACGTTTGATATGCATCCACGGGTGTTCTTCTTCGGGGCGAAAGCTGCACCAGGTTATGCGCTGGCAAAAGATATCATTTTTGCGATCAACAAAGTTGCCGAGAAGGTGAACAATGATCCGCGTCTGGGTGGCAAGCTAAAAGTGGTCTTTGTACCAGACTACCGTGTCAGCCTGGCGGAAATCCTGTTCCCGGCGGCAGATGTGTCAGAGCAAATTTCAACCGCCGGTAAAGAAGCATCCGGTACCGGTAACATGAAGTTCGCCATGAACGGTGCATTGACAATCGGCACCATGGACGGCGCTAACGTAGAAATGCGTGAAGAAGTAGGCGATGACAACATCTTTATTTTTGGCTTGCTGGTTGATGAAGTGCAGAAGCTGAAACAGGAAGGGTACGATCCTTACCGTTACTACAACGCCGACAGCATGCTTCGCGCGGCGATGGATCTGCTGGATTCTGACGAATTCACGCCAGGTCAGCCGGGTCTGCTGTCCGCTATTCGTCAGAACCTGCTGGAAGGCGGTGATCCTTACCTGGTGCTGGCAGACTTTGCCGATTACGTAAAAACCCATGAGAAAATTGATGCGGCTTACCGCGATCAGAAAACCTGGGCCCATAAAGCGATTCTCAATACCGCACTGATGAGTAAATTCAGTTCTGACCGCAGTATTCGTGACTACGCCAATAATATCTGGAACCTCAAGCCAGTGAAGTGCTGAGCGAGTCCAGATATAACGAAACCGAATTGATATCAGCAACACCCAAACATCGTAGCGGCCGCAAGGCCGCTAACGGAGAGAACGATGAAAGATGATCAAGTTTTAAAACAAGTTGCTGACATGGTCGGTATCGCCGACAACTATGTCAGTGCTTGGGGAGAAGAAGCTCATGTAGACAGCGATACGATTCGTCGATTGCTGGCTGCACTGGGTTATGACACAAAAAGCGACGAAGCGCTGCTCGAATCGGCCACCAAAAAGCTACGTCCGGATGTACTGGCTCCGGTTAAAGTGGTGCGAAGTGGCCAGCCTGTTCATGTTGATATGTATCTGGGGCAGAGCGCCCGTGTCAGCGATTTCAGCTGGCGTCTGGAAACCGAGCAGGGTGAAGTACTGGAGGGCTGGCTGCAGTCTCAGTTGGTCGCCGATGACCGCGAAAACGGCGGGACACTGGTGTTCTCACTGCCAAGTGATTTGGCGTGGGGCTATCACAAACTGCAGATCTTCCGTAAGCGTCGCAAATCTCCGTTTGAAATGACTTTGATCATCACTCCGCAATCTTGTTACAAGCAGGAGCCACTGCTCAATAACAAGAAATTGTGGGGCACCAGCGTTCAGCTTTACTCCGTCCGTACGAATCACAACTGGGGTATTGGTGACTTCGGGGATCTGAAACAACTGGTAGCGGATATTGCTGCCCGTGGCGGTGACTTTGTCGGGCTTAACCCGATTCACTCGCTGTTTCCGGCAAACCCGGAAGGCGCGAGTCCTTACAGCCCGTCGTCTCGTCGCTGGCTCAATCTCATGTACATTGATGTCAGCTCAGTCAGTGAGTTTGCTCAGTGTGATGAAGCGCAGCAACTGGTTGGCAGTCCGGAATTCCAGAAGCGTCTGAGCGATGCCCGAGACACTAACTGGGTTAACTACAGTGAAGTGTCATGCCTGAAGATGGCCGTATTGCCACTGTTGTTCGAAACGTTCTGCGAGCGTCATCTGACTAACAATACCGCCCGTGCGCAACAGTTCCTGGCCTTTGTGGAGAAGGGGGGAGAAAGTCTGTTGCATCAGGCCGCGTTTGATGCCCTGCATGCACAGCTGAAACAGGAAGATGACAACGTCTGGGGCTGGCCGGTATTCCCTGAACAGTACCGTCATTTTGATAACGCCGCTGTTCAGCAGTTCATTAAGTCGAACTACAAACAGGTTCAGCTTTACATGTATCTGCAATGGGTCGCAGACAGTCAGTTGGCAGAAGTGCATGAACTGGCACAGGAAAAAGGCATGGTCATCGGCCTGTACCGCGATCTGGCGGTGGGCGTGTGTGACTCTGGCTCTGAAACCTGGGCCGATCACGGCGCACTTTGCCAGGATGTCAGCGTAGGTGCGCCGCCGGATATTCTTGGTCCGCTTGGTCAAAACTGGGGTCTGCCGCCACTAAACCCAGAGACGCTGAAAGAGATGGCTTACGATCCGTATATTCAGCTGCTGCGTGCCAACATGCGTAACTGTGGCGCGCTGCGTATTGACCACGTACTGGGCCTGCTGCGCCTTTGGTGGATTCCAAAAGGTGACTCTGCGAAAAACGGTGCGTATATGTACTATCCGGTCGATGACCTGATGGCCATTCTGGCGCTGGAAAGTCATCGCTACCAGTGCACGGTTATCGGTGAAGATTTGGGAACCGTACCGGATGAAATCGTGGATAAGTTGGCAACGGCAGGTATTCACTCGTACAAGGTTTTCTTCTTTGAAACTGCAGAGGACGGTGGTTACTACTCTCCGGCGCACTATGCCGATCAGTCGATGTCCGCGTTGTGTACACACGATATGCCGACGCTACGGGGTTTCTGGCACTGTGATGACCTGAAAATGGGTGAAGAGTTAGGACTTTACCCGGATGCAGAACAGCTCAAAGGTTTGTTCAATAGCCGTGCAGAAAGTAAACAAAAAATCCTTGATAGTTTGGCATGGCATGGTTATCTTCCAGAAGGTATTGGCCATGATGCGTCATATATTCCTATGGATCAGCACCTTAGTGAAGCCATGCAATTGCATCTGGCCGCAGGTTCCAGTGCTTTACTGAGCCTGCAGTTGGAAGACTGGCTTGAAATGGACAAGCCTGTGAACATTCCTGGCACGGTAGATGAGTATCCAAACTGGCGTCGTAAGTTGTCCACGACACTGGATGACATCTTTACCCGTCAGAACATCATTGATTTGACGCGCCGACTAACTGAGACGCGAGAAAAAGCCTCACAAAAACAGTAATCAGGAGTAATGCGTTGGACACATCAAACGTGACACGCAGTGAAAAGGAATACATGCAGCTCGAGAGAGCTGCATTTTCAGATCCGTTTTCATTTTTAGGGCCTCAATACCAGACTGAGGACTTGGCACTCCGGGTCTTTATGCCGGGTGCAGACAAGGTTGAAGTACTCACCGAACGTGGTGATCGTTACTCGCTTCAGCGCGAAGCTGACAGTGGCTTTGTGTTACGGGGTCACTTTGATTTTTCAAAAGCCTTGTACCAGCTGGTTATTCATTGGTCAGATGGTCCTCAGACTCTGTATGATCCTTACCAGTTTCACAATCTTATCTCTTCATCTTCTGCACTTTCTGACCCATCACAAATGCATGGTGAAATGGGGGCGCAGCTGATCACCCTGAACCGTGGCAATAAGCCTGTATCAGGAGTACGTTTCCTGGTTTTTGCTCCTAATGCGTCTGCCGCCAGTGTTGTTGGTGACTTTAATGGTTGGGATGGGCGTCGTCACCCAATGCAGCGACTGGATGACGGGCTGTGGGGACTATTTGTACCGGGATTGGATGCCGGGACACGGTATAAGTTTGAATTGAAAGACAGCCAGGGGAACGGTCTGCCTCATAAAGCCGACCCTTGGGGTTATCAGGCAGAGCAATATCCATCATTTGCTTCGGTTGTTTATCAGCAGTCGAACTACCAGTGGCAGGACAAAACCTGGCAGAGACGCCCGGTCACAGCAAAACATCAGCAAGCACTGTCTTTCTATGAGCTGCATGCCGGTTCGTGGCGTAAAAACGAGCAAGGTGAATTTCTTAATTACCGTGAATTAGCTGACGCGCTGATCCCTTACCTGACTGATATGGGGTATACCCATGTCGAGCTGATGCCGATTGCCGAGCACCCGTTCTATGGTTCATGGGGTTATCAGCCGATTGGCTTGTTTGCGCCGTCCAGCCGTTATGGCACGCCGGATGATTTCAAATACTTTGTTGACCGTTGTCACCAGGCCAACATTGGCGTAGTGCTGGACTGGGTACCGGCACACTTTCCTTCCGATGATCACGGTCTGGCCAATTTTGATGGCACAGCTCTGTATAACGATCCGGATCCGCGTCGTGGCTGGCACCAGGACTGGCAGAGCTACATTTATGATTACGGTCGTGAGCATGTCCGTCGCTTTCTGGTAGCCAACGCTCTGTTCTGGTTTGAGCACTACCATGTTGACGGCCTGCGCGTAGATGCCGTGGCTTCTATGTTGTATCTGGATTACTCCCGGGAGCACGATCAGTGGATTCCTAACCACGAAGGCGGCAACGTCAACTTTGATGCCGTCAGCCTGCTGCGTTGGGTCAATGAAGAAGTGTACCGTTTGTATCCGAATGCGATGACTATCGCGGAAGAGTCAACGGCGTTTCCTGGTGTAACCAAACCTACCAGTATGGGGGGGCTTGGATTCGGTTTCAAATGGAACATGGGCTGGATGCATGACAGTCTGACTTACATGAAAGAAGATCCGGTGCATCGCAAGTATCACCATAACACCATCACTTTCCCGATGGTGTATGCCTTCAGTGAAAACTATGTATTATCTCTGTCCCATGATGAGGTGGTCTACGGCAAGGGGTCGTTGCTGAATAAAATGCCGGGTGATGAATGGCAGCAAACGGCAAACCTGCGGGCCTATTTGGGCTTCATGTATGGTCAGCCGGGTAAGAAACTGAACTTCATGGGGGCAGAACTGGCACAAAGTGCAGAGTGGGCACACGAAGGGCAGTTAGAGTGGCACTGGCTGCAGTACCCACGCCATAGTGGGGTACAGCAACTGGTTAAAGATCTGAACCATTTATACACCTCAGAACCCGCGCTTTATGAACTGGATTGCGACCCAGCAGGGTTTGAATGGCGTGTACATGATGATGCGGAAAACAGTATTCTTGCTCATGAACGATTGGCACAGAACGGCGAAAAAGTGCTGGTCGTGACCAACTTTACACCGGTTCCACGACAAGGTTATCGTTTGGGTGTACCGCTGACTGGTCATTATGATTTGCTGTTGAATACCGATGATCAGAAATACTGGGGCGGACAAGCACCAGTGAAAGCGGTACTGGAAGTGACAGAGGAACCAAGTCACGGATTAGCACAGTCCGTTCAGATTGATTTGCCACCGTTAGCGACAGTGTTTTACCGTTTTAAAAAACACGAAGACTAATCTGTCTCCATCGAATCAGCAGTGATGACTCTACCTGGATGCGTTGTTCAGAAGCATGGGTGAAAAGCTACTCTTGCTGATTTCGTTTTAAGAGCGGCTGCCAGAGTAGTAAGTAAACGTTGTCATTACTATTCACTGCCATGGTGAACAAACCCGAAACCGTCATTTTGCTCTCGCAATGTGGCGGTTTTTTTTATTGGTATTGTGTCCCATAGTCGGTTTCGTATTGTGGTTGGTTTCCAATTAGCCGATCGTATTGGAATACAATCAGTCAGCAGGTGATGAATTTGGTAGGGATGCGTGTAAGAGATCTCTCACAAAGGAGTAAGATTTTAACGAAATGTCATGTAAGTCAATAATACGTGATTTAAATAAAAGCATTAAAATCAAATGCTTGAGGTTTTATTGTTAACTCGAAATTTTTTATCAAAGAAAAATGTGATCTCTGTTGCTTGCTCAAAAACTCAGATCTTTTAATCTGTACCCCGTCGGAAGGAACTGACGGAACGGAACAGGAAAGCGGCCAGGGATGTTGGCAACCTCAGGAAGAGGTCGGTGTATCAGGATGATATATCGGACAAGGACTGTGAAGGGATAATCGAAAGGAGTCGATAACGTAAGTAGGATGCTTACGGGTCAGGAAGACAAAATGGACCACTTCAGGATGAAGTAAGGGACACCTCCAGGATGGAGAAGAGAGTCGAAACAGGATGCTTCGACGGGTCAAGGCGAGACCAACAGGACATATCCAGGACGGATAGATAAGGGACTGCGCTGAAGGAAACAGCTTAATCAAGGAATGATGCAGGGAGCACCATCGTAGCGGGATTGCTGCAAAAAAGACCAAGGGCGCGACTTATGTCGCGCCCGCTCTTTTTGGGCCTTTCATTCAAAGTAAAGGGCCAATCTTATCAGAAGCACTCTTTTTTAGATTAAGCTGCGTGATAATACGAAAGAGATGAATCAACGAGTTAGAAATACTTGTCGACCTCAAATTGTGGCCATTTTCAGCACTATGCCCCAGTCAGCGCCATGTTCCTGAATTATGTTCACAAACAAAGAGCCGTACAGATAGGCTCAAAAATAGTGTCACAAAGAAAGGCGTTGCCTTCTGATACCCAATCTCGAATGAAAAAAGCCAGCAGAAGCTGGCTTTTTGGGTTTTGGCGATTCTCTGACGTTTCACTTCACGTTGAGCCGCACTACTTTTATTCGTTCGTTGCTCTGCCGTTGTCGGTATGTGGTTACTGCGCCACTACGGTAGACTTTGTTCTGAGGCTGGCAATCAGCATATATACTGAGGTGCTCAGCAGAACTGCAAAGAAAAATCCCATCAGTCCGTATTGGCTTTCCATAAAGCGGTTTGCGGCCAGAGGTCCCAATGCTGAGCCAACGCTGTAACAAAATAGCATAACCTGAGTTGCTGACACGATGGATGCTGATGCTAAGCCATCACAAGCCAGAGTAATTGCAATCGGGTAGAGGGCAAAGGCTGACATTCCCAGCAGTGCCAGGCTGACAATCTGAATACTGTAACTTTGATCAATCAGGTAGATTCCCATCGCAAACACACCCAGCAGGCTCATCAGTGCCAGCAGAACGGATTTTGATATGCGGCAAGATACTTTACCGATGATTGGTTGGATAACCATGCCGCCCAAAACAGTAACAGCCATCAATACTCCGATACGATCGTCATTGGTTGTATTGCCTTGCAAAGCAAGAGGCAGCAGACCGTAAATAGAGCCCATGACAACGCCGGATACCATACAGCCAACCATCGCCGGTTTACTCAACCCCAAAATCTGACGTAGAGACAGACTCACGTGGTGCTCAACTTTAGGTTGGGCGCCTTTTCCTGCCATTGCCGGCAGGGTAGCCATCGCTAAAAGACAGATGATGACTATAAAGGGTAGTGCACCAGTGGTGCCAATCAGGCCAATACCGAATTGTCCCAGAGTCGTACCGCCGTACAGCGAAGTCATGTAAAGGCCAAGATTCTTCGCCCGCTCTTCTTTGCTGTCACCAATCAAAAGCCAGGACTCAATAACCACAAATACCCCGGCGACCGCGACACCTGCAACAAAGCGGCTTAATAACCAAGACGTTAGGGTATGGTTGACCATCATTAGAGCGACAGAGACTGTCAGTACAGTAATAAAGCTAACAAATGATAGTCGGTGACCAATTTTATTTATCACGGGTTCAATCAGCATGGCCCCGAAAAGCAGTCCCAGGTAATACACACTTGCCAGCCAACTCGCCGCGTTTGTTGGCAATTGGTGACTTTCCAGCGTTAAAGGCAGCAGGCTCATCAAATAACCTGAGGCAATGGCAAAAATGGTAAGGCCAGAAACAGGAACCCAGACACTGTTACGTGGTGCCTGAGTAGCGTGTGTGTTCACTACGGGTAACTCCAGATTGATAGAAAAACTCACAGCCACAACAGGACGTTATGGCACCATTTGACTCGAATAAAGCCAGAATACGTGTGATGAAAATTGTGATTGAGGACTCAATCTGGGTGGAATATGAACCTAAATTACTGTTACGTAAAATGAGTAAAACTAATGTCAATACTGAATTTGATTTATCTCATTACTATTAGAAAAAACTTAACTTGCTCTCTAATGATTTGAGTAGAATGTAATTGGTACTTTCAGTCTTAAATATCCAGTAAAAACGGTGGTTTTTACTTTTGTTTTCTCTTTGTTAATCGCAAGAATGCACGTTCTTATGTTAGAGCTGTAATGTATTTTTGGCGGCTTAAATTCTTTGGTTAGTCGCGAAAACCTTGAAAAAAAGTATTACTGAAATTCATGATGGCATGTGAGTTTGTCAGGAGCCCCTGTTTGTATTTCTCAGTCGCTGTAATGCAGGCTCTGGCGGAGATTTTTTGTTTTTAAACGAAGCTCAGTTTGCTGTCAGCTAAATGTTTCAAGTTTCAAGTTTCAAGTTTCGGATTGAGCTGTGAAGTTAGTTAGTGCTCAGGTTTTCTTTATGACTTTTCAGGACTGCTTATAAAATATGTTGTCTGTCGGTGGGCAGGAGCTGGGCGCATGTTATCGAACTATGGGAAGCCAGAAAAGAATGTTGAGTCATGGTGCAGATTATCACCATAACAGGGCAGGTCTGAGTGAATTTAAGTGGTAATCATTTGATTTTATTTGAGTTAAAGGTTGGCACGTATGATGCAGTATACACATTGCAACTTGCTGGGCCTCACGCTGTGCTCTGTGAGTTGCGGCTATGGGTACATAATCACGTTGTCATTTGACGTTGTGGCACTGTTTACCGAGTCGTTGGCGCAATTTTGTATCTTCACTTTTCTCAGTAGCGGGAGATGAGTGGTCTGATATTGACTTGTACTTTCGTGTAGGACGGTAAACAGTGCCAATTTTTTCGTTGTTTTTTCTTACATTCGTGTCGCCTGAATGCTTTTCCCTTTCCTACTTTAATCGGATATTCAATAGCATAGTGTCGAGCATGTTGCGTGTCCGAAAGGTTTTCATCATTTGATTACCTCTCGTTATTCAAAACTAAAAGCAAGTTTAGTCACTGTTTCAACATACTGCCTATATCTAACCCCTGCCAATATCAGAAAAGGTATAAAAAGTGCGTAAATTAGCCTGATACTGAATCAGGCTAGGCCAGAGAATCGCTAGATTCGGGTAAATCTCGACAGATAGCGACCGTCCCTTGAAAAGAAAATGATCTCTTTGGTGGTGTCGTTTTCGTTGCGATAAATACGGATTTGATTATCGATACCTAATGCAAACAAGCTGTTTTTGCTTTGAATCTGTAACGGAATATCAAATTGGTTTACTTTGGCTTTCAGAATTCCGCCTTCAAACACAACCTGTAGAGGCACACCGCTGTTGTCGAGATAGTTACCTATGATATCCACATCTTTTCGCCAGGTGGCAAACTTGCTTTCAGGTAGCTTCAGTGTATGAAGTGGGTCTCTGCCATCTACTAAACGGAGCAAGTCCACAGTCAGTAAGTCTATGTTCGTATTGTGCAAGTTACTTAACGCAACAATGGTGGTTTTTGTTTCCGGATGCTGGAGAAAAAGTGCTTTAAATCCGTCAATTTGGCCCTGATGGAGATAATATTGCCGTCCCTCAATTTCTTCGTTAAACAAACCGTACTCGTTGGTCAGCATCATAGTGTAGGAGGCAGGAGAAAGCAGTTCACCGTTTTGCAGCGCTTGGCTGAATGTCATTAAATCGCGGGCAGACGTAATGAGCTCGCCCGCGGCCCAGGCACAACCACTAGGCGTAATGTAAGCATCAACCAGTCCGGATAGTTCATAGGATTTTGCCAACTGAAAGGACAAAGTCAGCTTTAAGCTGGAGTCTTTCATGCCTAATGGGCGTAGCACTTCCGATGTCACAAACTTTTCAAAGGTTGATTGGGTGACTTTTTCGATGATGCCGCCCAACAGATAGTAATTGGCATTACTGTAGTTAAAAATCAGATGAGGGGGATAGTCTGCGGAGGTGTTGATTGTGTTTCTGATCAATTGGTCTGATTTACAGCTGCTGTCATATTCACGCCATGAGTTATCCCGAAACAGCCCGGATGTGTGGTTCAGTAACATTGCGATCGTAATATTGTCTGCTTTCTTCAGCTTCGGGTAGTACTTAGAAACAGGTTCATCGAGATTCAGTTTCCCCTGCTCGTGCAATCGCAGAATGGCCGCAGCGGTCAGAGGCTGGGTTAATGAGCCGACTTTAAACAGGCTGTCAGGGGTAACAGGGCGCTTCATTTTCACATCAGCCATCCCGAAACTACTTTCATAGATAAGCTTATTTTCTTTGGCAATCAAAATATTGCCGCTGAAACGTCCGTATTGATTCTGATGCGAGAGATACTGATCTACCTGAACATTCAATGCATCATGTTGTGTTTCAGCTGCCGCCTGTGAAGTCAGTGCTGCAGTAAGTAGCAGTGGAAAAAAGCTAAAAAATCGGGTGCGCATCATTTTGAAAAGAAAAGCCTTTAAAAAGAACTCGGGATTTCTTTGAAAGTAACATCGGCAGATTTGGTGGGCTAATAATCTGTCACGCAGAGAATAACTAAAGGCGCAAAAATGGAGGTATGCATCGTTTTTAATATTGTGATGCAGATGTTTTCATTGAGAAATGATGATTAGGTGCAGATTTGACTGGCAAGTGATTGTTTTATGAATTAAGCAGTCACTATGGAGTGACTGCTTAATAGTTTACCCGTTTATTCTTCCCACTGAATCAAACGATCTTTTGGCCAGTCCGCCCCAATATTGTGGTATTTTTTCTCTAATAAATGACGCTTAATTTTCAGTGTTGGTGTCAAGAAGCCATTTTCCACACTCCATGGCTCTTTAATCATCAGAACGCCTTTGATTTTAGCATGTGATTCCAGCTCTTTGTTGATCGTTTCAATGACCCGCTGCGCAGTTTTTTCATAACGTTGGCGGTCGAAGTTCGGAAAATCATGTGGAACGGCAAGGAGAATAGGAGCGGGCATCCCTGAGCCGACCAGACACATCATTTCAATACTAGCGATCTCAAAAATCCGTTTTTCAATAGGAACCGGTGATACAAATTTCCCTTTGGCGGTTTTGAAGGTGTCATTTTTACGTCCTTGTATCGTCAGGTAACCTTCTTCATCGATGGCACCGATATCGCCGGTATGCAGCCAGCCCTCATGGTCAAACATAGCCTGGCTAGCTTCTTCATTTTTGTAATAACCGGTGAACAACCCATTACCGCGAACCATGATTTCTTCATCGGCTGCGATTTTCAGCTCGATACCCGGCCCTGCATTCCCAACAGTACCAATCTTATCGCTGCGGAACGGGTAGTTCAGGGTGCTGTATGCAAAGGACTCTGTCATGCCCCAGGCTTCGGTGATATTGAGACCAATGGTTTCATACCAGCGAAGCAATGCTGGTGAAACCGGTGCCGAACCACAACCCAGAACGCGCGCTTTATCCAGCCCGAGCCCCTGTGCCAGTTTGCGTTTAATCACGCCAGAGATAAACGGGATCTTCAGCAAAATATTGAGTTTTGATTGCGGCAGCTTTTCCAGAATACGTTGCTGGAACAGTGTCCACAGACGAGGTACCGAAATGAACAGAGTCGGGCGATACATTTTGACATCATCAATGAAAGTATCCAGCGACTCCGGAAAGGCAACCTGGATCCCGGCCATGACGGACGAGCCAAAAATGTAAACGCGTTCGGTAATGTGCGCCAGCGGCAGGTAAGAGAACAGACGTTCACCGTCCTGCATGCCGATATGATCAATCAGTCGTTGCGCTGACCAGGCAAAACCGCCGTAACTCAGCATGGCGCCTTTAGGCAGGCCTGATGTGCCGGAGGTGTAAACAATGGACATGATGTCGCCCTGCTGGTGCTCTGGCCGTTCTTCACTTGGCGCATGCTCATTAATAAAGTCATTGAAATCAAAATGACATTTCGGCGCGCTAGGGTAATTAAACGCAATTGACAGCAGGTCAGGATATTTCGCCATGACAGATTCGATGGCTTGAGAATTATCCAGTTTCCCGATCAGGATAGCTTTTGATTCACTGTGGGTCAGGCAGTGCTCAATTGTATCAGCCCCGGCCGTTGGGAAAACCGGCACACTGATATAGCTTCCCAGCATTAACGCCAAATCGGTAATAAACCATTCTGCACAGTTTTTTGACATCAGCGCGATGCGGTCACCGGGCATGAAACCCTGAGCTCGGAGGGCGCTTACCAGGCGTAGTGCCTTATCGGCCACCTCTGCATAAGTGAAATCGACAAATTGCCGGTTCATAATCTGGCGAAGATAGACATCATTGGGTCGCTCTTCTGCCCATTTTAAGATCATGTCAGTTGGCAGCGGTTGTGTCATGAGTGAGTCCCTTAAGCGTTCCGATTGCAGAGGTAGATTCATACTTCGATCCTTTGAAATGTTATTATTTTGTAAAATTAAAGCAATTTTATACTATTGGTCAAGGTGTTAAAACGCTGTCAGCGCGCGTTTCCTGAAATTCATGCCGCCTGACGGGTAAAAGAAAAGCAGAGTGTTTCACTGATTAAAATAGAACAAAATTCAAACAGGTGTACAATTTTTATTGCAGCTATCGCCTATTCATAAAATTTTGTTTCTATTATACTTGCCAGACTTTAGTGAGCTGCTGATGGGTTAACTTAAAACCGTGAGTAGTTGACGGGCTTGTTGATAAAGATGAAGACAGAGTCAACGGATTATGCCAAAGCGTAGTAAAGAAGATACTGAAATCACTATCCAGACAATTATGGATGCAGTGGTCGAACAGATTTTGACCCTGGGTTATGACAAAATGTCATACACCACCCTGAGCAAGCAGACAGGCATTTCCCGTACCGGAATCAGTCACCATTTTCCCAAAAAGCAAGATTTTGCCAATGCGTTGGATCAGCGCATATTCAGCATGTTTGTTGAGAAACTTGAACTTGAAAAAGGGGTTGAAGGCTTTGCAGACAGTTGGCTGACGGCTCTGAGTGACGAGAAGTTCTGCGCCACCCTGCGCTTACTGTTTCACCATATTGCATCGGCCCAGTCAGATAGCGGGTTTTCGCAACGCGGCATAGAAAGACTCTATGTGCTGTGCCAGGAACGCTTTGGTGCTGAGGGTGAAAAAGAGCTGGAGTGGTTGTTGGGCAAGTCACTGACAACACTGGCGCGTTAAGTTAAGCGTTATACTTATTAGACGCTATGATTTTAAGAGAAAGTTCATGTTGAAATATATTGTATTGGCGCTGGTCGGTTTGGGTATCTATATCGGGGTGACCTACAAAGACGAAATCGAAGATTTGACCGACAGCCGTTCTATGGAAGATGTGCGTGATGCCATGGAAGATATGTCAGATAAAGCGTCAGACACCGCAGACGAGCTCAGCAAGAAATTTGAAGAGCTGAGCAAGTAGCGACCTGATTACGAACTGCGTGTTTGCATATACCGAGAGACCGGCTTAAGCCGGTCTTTCTTTTTTGTATTTGTCTGATTGCTGTTTTTGAGCACCGAGATTTTCTGTGCATGCAGTATATTGCAAGGCTTTGCAGCTAACCGTTATAAACGGCATTGAGGGTGGGGCGTGTTGTAAGTCGGTAGTTTGCCGATCTCTTTTCTCAAATCATCAATACGGGTTGAATGCGACGGGTGGGTCGATAGCAGTTCCGGTGGCTGATTACCCCCTGAGGCTTTAGCCATGTTCTGCCATAAACGGATACTCTCGTTCGGATCAAACCCGGCTTCTGCCATCAGTCGCAGGCCGATAATGTCCGATTCCGATTCCTGCGATCGTCCATACGGCATTAACACCCCGTATTGCATGCCCAGCCCTAAGCCAGCCATGGCCATATCATGATACTGTGTGCCGCTCATCGCCATGCTTGAAATCTGCATGCCCATATTGGCCAATTGTGAGCGGGACAGGCGTTCGTTACTGTGTTGGGCCATCACGTGGCCAATTTCGTGGCCAATGACGGTAGCCAACTGGTCTTGGTTAACGGCGACTTTCAGCAGACCAGTGTAAACTCCAATTTTGCCTCCTGGCAGCGCAAAGGCGTTAATTTGGTCACTGTCAAAAACGACCACTTCCCATTGACTGTATGCCTGGGTACCCGGCAATTTTGCGGTCAGAGCATTCGTGACACACTGTACGTACTGATTGGTTTTCCGGTCGGTGTAAATTTTTTCCTCTTGTTTCAGTGCGTCAAATGACTGAGCGCCTAGCTGCGACATATCCTGCTCTGAGAATAACAGTACCTGCTGGCGTCCGGTTGGGGAACTGGTACAAGCTGAAAGCAGCGCGGCCACTGCTAAAACACAGGCCGGCAGTAAGCGTTTCATGAGAGACTCCTTTCTGTACTTCATTGCGTTACGACATAAAACAAATATAGCGAGACAATAGCGAAATTATACATATCGCGTATTATGGTGCCTAACTTTCATTATTCGGATAACGTGATGAGTATATGGAAAAAACCGTTCACGCTGGAAAGCCTGAACAAAACCTCGGTAAATACCCTGGTTGAACATTTGGGAATTGAATATACCAGTTTCGACGACAACAGTATTACTGCGGTAATGCCGGTGGAATCCAGAACGCATCAACCTCTTGGTATGTTGCATGGTGGTGCATCGGTAGTGTTGGCCGAAACACTCGGCTCGATTGCTGCCAACATGTGTGTGGATGAAAGCAAGTATTGCGTGGGTCTGGATATCAATGCGAATCATATCCGTGCGATGCGTTCAGGGATGGTTATCGGTAAAACAAGTCCGATTCATTTAGGCGCAACCACGCAAGTGTGGCAAATTGAGATCACTGATGAGCGGGGACGACTGGTATGTACTAGCCGGTTAACCATTGCCGTTATGAAGCATAAGAAGCCAGCATGAATATTGTGTTTTCACAAGGCAGAGTGATTGCTAACCAGTACGAACTGGTTATTCGGCTTGATGGCGACGCCCGCATTACGCTTCAGGCGATGGCTGAAGATGTCTCCTTACGTGGTAAAGGGGTCAATGTTGTCACTGCGATGGGAACTGGGGTGAACTGGTCCGTACGCCTGGATAGTGAAGAGCAACTAATCCTGTTGGCAGATGCCCTCGGCATTGCAATTAGCTGATATTATCCGCTGCTTTACTTATGCCCTGTTCTGCCAGGGCGTATTTTCAGTTCTTACTATCAACTTGTTTCTATTCAATGCGTTAATTATTCAGGTTGCGCATTTAAGTTAAGCCACTTCTACGCTTTTCGGCATACAAAGGTCAAATTTTGGTGCCAGGAACTCTACTTATCTCTATTTTATTTATGTAATGAGAAATGGTTTTTCTCTGCTAATAGGGAAAGCTCACTTTTTCGGTATTTAATATGAGAGGGATGCCACATTTTTTGCGTCGCGAATTCCATTCGAGGTTAATGAAACGTTAATGTATAAGCGATTAAATATTCAGTTGTTTTATTAAAGACGTACAGCAAAATGTTTGATTTTTGTATGTGCGCGTTTCTCGACGTGTAAGGGATTGCCGGATGAGTAAGTACGGGCTAGAGCAAATAGCGTTATCCGCCTATAAAATGATGTTTCGGCAGGCCCCGGATTTTTGTAAACAAGAGCAGACCTTTTACGGCTGGCTGGTGTTTCTGGCTTCTCCGAAAGGAAAAGTGGTCGTGAAATTCTCTCGTGAGGTTGGACGCCTGGCAAAAGAGATTGAGGGCTTGGAGCGCCTGAGAAAAGCCTTGCCTTGTAAGGTCCCTCAGGTTTTTTTCTTTGGCCGGGAGGAAGGCCATGAGTACCTGATGCTTGAGTGGGTAGAGGGTATCCCGGGCCATCAATTACCTGACACGCCCGCAGCAACAAAAGCATTTTCTCACAGTTTCATCGATGTGATGCTGAACCTTCACGAATACACATCGGCATCGGGTTTCGAAGTGGCTCAGCAACACTACGAATCTGACTTTGCTCCAGCTTATGACCACTGGATGGAGCCGGTGTATCGTTATGTAATGAGTGAAGTCTCTCCTTTTTCCCCTTCTTTAAAATCAGCACTTCATGATATCTGGCAACATCGCCATGTTACTTTAAGCGGTATCTCTTCAACGCCGTCGTTGACCCATGACGACTGTCATATCGGGAACGTGATGTTCGATGCCACAACATTTCAGGTCAGTGCGATCCTTGATCCTTGTGATGTAGGGTATAAACATCGCGAGTTGGATATTTTCCATCTGGATGATGTGCGCCCTGAACTGGAGTTGAGTACTTTATATCGTCAGGCGGTTGAATTACCGGATGGGTTTGAACTGCGACGGGCATTTTTCAGCTTGTGGGATGATGCCAAGCATAGCCGTAACATGGGCTGGTATGACGAAGCCTGGTTGCAGAAGAAAGTGGATGTGTTCCGCGCGATTGAGTTGTAAGTACTGTCTATCAACGACAAAGTAAAAAGCTTGCGCGCCAGACTGGGCTTGCCACATATTTGACGACAATCTAACAGAGTACACTTTTATTAGGCGGATGATTTATTATCATAGAAGCCAATGTATTGGTAAGTATTAGTAATAAGGGATAAGTGGACACTGCCGGATGAAAAAAATGAATAAAGTGACTGCCTTTTTTGCACTGGCATTGCTGGCTGGTTGTGCGCAGCAGACAACGACTTCCCGAGAAGCGACAGCTAATCCTGAGGTGACCAAGCCTGAGACAGCAACACCTGATCAAACGACGAAGGAAACGGACATTAAAGAGCCAGCACCCGCGGTGGTCATTGCACCTGTGCCGCAGCCAAAACCTGTGGTTAAGCCGGAAGCCAAACCAAAGCCTAAACCGCAGCCAATTCCGGTTCAAAAACCTGCGGTTACAAAGACGGACGATGGCAAGTTAATTCTGGGTAGTGAAGAATGGGTTTGGTTAACTCAACCCAAACAGCATATCCGGGCTAAGGTGGACTCTCAGGCGCAACTATCAACACTAGGCGTGAGCAATATTCAGGCCTTTGAGCGTGATGGCAATGACTGGGTGAAATTCAGCTCTGGCGGTAAGAGTGTCGAGTTACCCGTAGAGCGTTGGTTGAAATCAAAAGAGAACGACAGTAAACAGGCTGTGGTTAAACTGCGGGCTAAGCTGGGTGATTTGAATGAGCTGACTGAATTTGCTCTTACTGCTGGTCAGGGAATTGTGCTCGGGGTGAACTTCATCCGCGATGTGGCTGTTGTTGATGGAAAACGGAAATTTGTTCAGCCGAAAGTAAAGTAGGTTAGTAATCTTGTGCCCCCTGCTTGCAGTCCAGCAAATCCAGAAGGCAGCACAGTAGGCTTTGCAGGTAGTGAGATTTAAGCTAAAGCGTCCAATATTGGCGTCGAGTGTGGAAACAGGTTTTCGGAGCAATGTACGGAAACTGTTTAAGAGAGCTGTTTATGCGCTTTGTTATAAGAGCTGTCTGCGAGAACCCTAACTGAAGCTAAAAAACGTTTAGAACGAACAAAAAACGGCTGAGAGACAGCCGTTTTTTGTTGCATTATCAATATCAGGCGGTTTCAACACTGACTTCGTAACTGGTGAATTTACGAATGTTAATTACCCCGGTATCAAAGATCAGATACTGGCCTTTGATACCCAGAAGTGTACCTTCCACAACCGGGTTTTTATCAAAGTTGTGTGAGGCAATTTTGCTTGGATATTGAGAAACCGGGTAATGAATATCAACGATCTCCTCATCCAGCTTTTCAATGGCATCAGCACCAAATTGTAAGGCTAAATCGCTGAGTCGGGCTTCAATTTGTGGCAGCAGTTTTTCGGCTTCGGCTTTCAGATCCATTGGATCTTGACTGCCTTTCAACATGGCGCGCCAGTTGGTTTTATCAGCAACGAGTTCGGCCAGTGCCACTTCGGCAAAACCGGAAATCTGGCGTGTTTTGACCTTCAGAACGGCCAGGGCCTGGGTGGCACCCTGATCAATCCAGCGGGTTGGCAGTTGGGTATGGCGAGTGATACCGACTTTCAGCCCTGATGTATTCGACAGATAGACAAAGTGAGGCACCATACAATGGTCATCGCCCCACTCAGGCTCACGGCATGTGCCTTCAGCATAGTGACAGGTCTCAGGCTTCATGACGCACATGTCACAGCGGGCCAGTTTTTTCATGCAAGGGAAACAGTGTCCCTGTGAATAACTCTTTTTGGTTTTACGGCCACAGGCATCACAAAAAATATTACCGGTAAACGTCATTTTCAGGTGCTGACCAATCAGTGGGTTCAGCGCCAGCAACTCGTCGCCGACCGGCAGGTGGTACTCCACCACCTCACCTAAGGTCGATTTCATTTTATTCAGTGTGCCTAACATTGCATCCTCTTGATATTGCTAAAATCATTATAGTTGTAATAGTGCGGCGTTTTCTTCAACCCGTTGCCAGTCTTCGATATAAAGAGGGCAATGAAGAGTGGGCCGAATATCGCCTGATAAGTATAAGGATAGGGTAACGAAATTTTGATGCCGATGATATGGCAGGTTGCTGGCTCTTTGTGCTGTCGGCGCTGTAATTACAGGGAAATGACGTTTAATCGGTCTGTAAATGCATTTTATGAAAAATACGGTGGACAACCGGCGCGAGCAAGGTAGCAACGGCCAGAAAAAAAACGGTTTCAATGAATAAGCTGTAGAGTGCAGTAAACACATGAGAGTGGGCAGTTTGCGGTGGATGGGGCAGTTCAATACTACCCAGCAATGAAATCGCATTCATGAAGGACTGGAAAAGGGTTAAATCATCCAGCACCATAAAGCCAATCACACCTGGCAGAATGCCTAAAAGCAGCAGTGCACAGGCCAGACAGTAAAATTTGAACAGCCTGAACAAGAAACGGTTAAAGGGAAGGATGTCATTTTTAACATGCTCAAACATAGCTAACCTGCTGACAATTTATCTCTTTGTGATTTTCTCAAAATAGAATTAGGAATAAACCGCAGAAAACTATTTTTTCACCAAGGTGAAATGCAAGTGTAGTGCACTGTCTTTGCTGATGAATCTAATATTTCCTGCTGATATAGCCTGACGTATTAATTACAGAGATTATTATGCCCTAATCATATAGGAAGACTGTGATATATAAGGCAATTGTGTTCGGATATTGTAAATATTTGTAAGTTAATCAAGGCATGTGTTTACAGCTATTTGCATCTTGGTATCATTTTTACTGCTATGCCCAATTATCCTGAATAAAATCATTTTGTCTTAATTACATGGTTTTATCTTCAGGCCACAATATCAAAATAGGGAAGTGAACCAATGAAAAAAATAATGATCGCTGGGTGCATGTTTCTTGCTGCCGGGGCTGTCGCCAGCCCGTTTGAAAAACCTGCTGAAGCTATCAAATACCGTCAGTCTGCGTTTACTCTGATTGCTGCCAACTTTGGCGACATGGCTGCAATGGTTAAAGGAAGCAAAGAATGGGATCAGAAGCTGTTCAGCCAGCGTGCCCAGTTTGTTTCTCAGTTGACTTATATGCCTGAAGAAGGCTTTAAATACGAAGGTTCAGACAAAGGCGAAACGAAAGCACGCCCTGAAATCTGGTCTGACTGGAATGGTTTCAGTGCCAAACTAACTACCTTCCAACAGGATATGGCCAATCTGGCAAACGTTGCCCGTGATGGCGATGAAAAAGCAACCAAGCGTGCGTTTGCTCAGGCTGCGAAAAACTGTAAATCGTGCCACAGTGATTACAAATATCGCTAATTGTTGTCATGACACTGAAACAGAAAAGCCAGGTATGAAACCTGGCTTTTTTTAGAATATGAACGTAATGATTTAAACCGTTTTATAAGCGCATAATCGCCAGCAAAATCCCCGCGATGACGTCAACACAGAGGTCAGTTATCAAACAAGGACTACCACAAGTAGGCGACAACTTCTTCAGCCCAGGTAAAATAAATCAGGCTGCCGATTGCGGCGGTAATTCCCCATGCCACCAGACCATTATGCATTTTGGGTGGGTTGGCTTTCAGCGCTTTTTTACCCGTAATCATTGGAGTGATCAGGTTGTCTTTACGCAGCAGATAAACGGTAATCGCAATGACATGCAACGCGATGGCACCAAGAATAAGATTGAAATTAATGGCGTGAATAGATGTCATCAAACTGCTCAGTTCCCCACTGACATATTGCGCCAGCGGGCCTTCAGAAATAATATCATCGTTGGCAAATAAGCCCGTTGTCAGCTGAGTGGCGAGCAGCAACATGAAAGCAACGACCATGTATGCCCCGGCAGGATTATGACCAACATTGGATGATTCGCCACCGCGACGTATTGCTGTCAGATATTGGAGTGCTGTTGACGGAGAACGGACGAAGTGGCGAAACTGAGCGGTTTCACTGCCGATCACGCCCCAGATAAGACGCGTTAAAAGCAACGCCAACAGGAAATAGGCAATAGCAAAATGCCAGTCCATTAACCCTTCTGTGCCTGTATACCAAAGCCCTGCAACAGACATCACCTGAAGCCAGTGATAGCCGCGAATAAAACTGTCCCAAACCGGATAGTGGGTGGTGGATGTCATGCGAGGAGTCTCCGTGATGTCTGAACGTGTGCATTCAATATGCACCTATTTTACCTTCTGAAAACAGTGTGGCTACACAGGACGCTAAATATTTTCAATTATTTACATTTATCATCAAGCGAAATGCGTTCTTCGTCTATGCCTTCGCTGCTGGCTGTGAGAAAGAGTCAATAGAAGAGTCTGATGGATATTGAAGCGGCCCGCGTTGCGGCGGGCCGGCTGTCATGAAGGAAAACCGCTACTTATGAAATAGCTACTTATGAAATGGCTACTTAAGAAATAGCTATCTAAAAATTAGCGGCTTAACAAATGACTATTTAGACAACTAGCGGAATAAAAATAGCCAGGTAGACACAAAGACGAACAGTTTAATCAGGCTTATCTGTTTTCTAACCTGTTGTAATCCAGCAAACCAGCTTCAATAGGGTAGTTCTCACGATACAGGGTATTAATCGCATCGCTGAACGACCAGAAGTTCGGGTCAGTACGGCGAACACCAAACCGGGTCATGAAAGCCTGATAGCTTTTCTCATCGGTGGTCTGAGAAAGTTGCTTAACCAGTTCAGGCAAAACCGCTTCTTTGACTTGCCAGAAAGCGCCAGGGTAACTGCCCAGCAGCCCTTTCACTAAAGTCATGTCATCCTGTTCGTACAGACGGTTCGATTCTTCATCAAACAGGCTGGAAACGTTTTTGTGTGCGCTGTTTCGGATCAGGGTAAACAGTTGTGGCCTGCTTTTGGCGGCGGCCGGTTCGACCATGATAAATGTCAGCTCAGGAAAAAGGGTGGCCTGCGTGCCTTTAAGTGCATCGATCTGCTCGAGCAGCGCAAGACTTTCAGGTTGCAGTGTTGCCTGACGATAATCGTAACGCGGCGAACTGACTGGCTTCAGTTTATTTTCCAGCATATTCAGCAACTCCGATTTTGGGTCATCGGTTTTGAAGGTAATGCCGGTAGGTTGCGAAAACTGATTGATATCACCCTGAATAAATTTGCTCAGATTTTGATCGGCATCCTGATACCAGTTAGCCAATTCCTGATGACGTATATCAGCCGGAAGCAGAGACAGGAAGTTGGATTCACCTTCCATCCGCAAGAAGTCCATGTACATCCGGGTGACAAGCTGGTGGCCGAAGTTGCCGTAAACATCAAAACCGGCGACCAGCAAATAATGAATCCGCTCAAACAGGGAATAGTCGAGTACCCATGCGGTTTTAGGATGCGTACCTACCAGTCCTTTGGTGACAGTCGCACTGTCAAAGTGGCGTAATACTGTGAGTGTAGCGTTATCATTGTGGCCGTCACCATCCCAGATTACCGCCGTTGTCAGGTGCTCACCGCCTTTAAAGGTATCAGCAAGAAATGCATTTTTTGCGCGCAGGAACCGTCCTTGCTGTTTGGCATAGCCAATCCAGTTGCTGATTGGCAGGGTGTTACTTTCATGTTCTGCTGGCATAAGCAGATTGGCAGCCTGCTCATCATAAAAGGCACTGACTTTCGGGCTGTCTGACATTTCCGGATTCACGAAGAACACCCAGAATCTGTCGTTGATCACATTAAGAGTAAGCTGGCCCCGGCATACCGGGCCTTTGATGAACCCCATGATCGTATTCTGCGCATTATCCAGCATGAAGCGATAACGGGCATTTACCGGTAATTGACGGAAGGCACTCAGCGGGTTGGCCGCCAGTTCCGGTTCGTACCCCGGCAGGGTATCAATCTCGTACTCAGGTTCAAAAAATAACGCACGAATACGTGCCATTTTGTCGGCGTTCAGTGCATAAGGCATATGCGTTTTGTCGACAATGGTTTCCCGAACCTGCTGGAAGCGGTAATACACGCGATCAACATCAGGATCATCAAACGGGCGGCGCGTTGCAATCAGATCGATAGGCTTACCGGGTGCGGTACGTGAGCGAACCAGATTAAAAAACACTGGTTGTTTGACTTCGCTAAAATACAGGTGCGAGACAAACAGGTGCTCGTAAATGTAACGGCTGACCAGTTGCTGCTTCAGGCTGTCACCGTTAAGGAAGCTTTCCCATTTTTCTAGCAGAGCAAGGTTTGCCGCGTCGGGTGGCGAAACACTGCTCATCGGCGCGCCTAAAGACAACCAGTTCATCAGTACTTCGTGTTCAGCATCACTGATTTGAGGTAAACCATATGGCATTCCCCATTGTGGATAGTTGAGCTCAAAGCCTGACATTTCTTCAATGGTTGGGCACTGTTGATTGCGATCGAGCGAAAAATCCCACTCATCGGGTGTCAGTATTGCTTGCTGAGGGAGTGGGTGCGCTTGCTTGAGTTTCAGCATACGCGCCATTACGCCCGCCTGAGTGTTCGCATCCGGCGTCTGAGCGCGTTCATTTAAAATGGCATTAAAGCCAAGGTCGCGCCATTCAGCCGTATTCTGGGCATCGATGAACATGCGAGTGGTGTTGGCCGCAAGCAGTCGCGTCCCTTCGTACACTTTTTCTTTGTTGGCACCACGATCAATCCCCTCCGCAGAAGAAAACTTCAGCTGGCAGGGCGCGTCATAGCAGGCATGGCAGACAACGCAGCGGTTTTCAATGATCGGCTTTACTTCCGTCAGATACATATTGGCCTGAAGGGATGCGGGGGGAGCGATACGTTGCTGGGGAGCGGCTTTGCCATAAATCTGGTCGAAGTTGATACCGGCATAAATGGCACAACCAGAGAAGAGGAGTGTTACGGCAACGAGCGCTATTCGTTTTATTGATTTTGTTATTGTTAGCATGAATGAATAAACCGGCAAAAAGTGAATGCAAAACTGCTTCCGATAGACAAAGGGCATAACCTTTATCAATTTAAGACTAATCCCAAATGAAGCAAACTTGGCGCAGCGTTTGCCCAAAATCGAGAGAAAGCATGAATTGTACCTGAGCTGTCGGCGAAATGCCCAGGCTTCCGGTATTGAACTGGCTGACTATCAGGGCAGGCTGGGAGGGAATGCGTTATTCTTTTCTCGCTATCTGCCATCGGTAACGAGCAGATGACTGATACTACTATGAAGAAATAGCAGAACGAATAACCTGCGATGCTATCCGTTGTTATTGCTGTAAATGATTGCCGCTATTTTCTTGTGCCTCTGTGCGTTGTTTCAAAGGCGCGGTAGGTCTGAAAAGCGTGTTTTTCTCGCTGTTATGCACCCAGTAAATGCCCAGATACTCGTTAAAGACCAAATCCAGATAGGGCTGCTGGTAAAGCAGGAATTGATTCATAGGTGCATGCGATTCGTAGTGCTGACGCAGGGCATTTTCGGCCTGAATGGCCATTGAGGCATTTTCCTGAATGATCGTATTTGACTGATATGCCCAGTGGTACATTTCTGGTGTCACTTGAGCTGTTGCTAGTGTGGCCGATTGATTAGGCGTCATTTGCAGAACAGTGGCACTGATTGACAAAACATGGTGGTAATCCGATACGGCTTCGGAGATAAAGCTCATATTCGAATAACTCCACGAGGCATCAGCGGTCTGGGAAGCATACTGATAAACCACTTTGGAATCGATGCCGGAATCGTCGACATACTGAATATAGATTTGCGAGGTGGGCTCGCGTGCCATGTCCGTCTGAATGATCGGCGTTGCGCGTTTCTGTGGCAGTTGGGACAGGGCTGACTGATGAAATACATCCCAGTTGTTTTGCGCAATCACAAATGAAAAATCGGTGTCCGAAAGACAGCTACGATCATCACTCAGCTGACACCATGAGACAGAATAGGCCTGTTCATCTTTAAAGGCGAAAACGCGCACCTTCAAAGTAGATCCAGATACCTGCTGATAGTCGTGATAAAGCTGATTTAATTTGGCGATAAGATCTTCGATTTCCGGCTGCGTGCCAGCAATCACGGTGATCTGGCTGGCATCCAGCAAATATTGATGGGTGACGAACGGAAATTGAGGCTCAGATTCTGCGTTTCGAGATACCGCAAACGAGAGCAACGTACCCACAACACCAGTTGCGATTAGTGACCCTATCACCCATGCTTTGACACCTATTTTTTCATGCTGAGGGGGCGATTTAAGATCCTGCGGCGATTGCGTTACTATCGGTTCAATGCGGATTTCCGGAATCTGATAACCAACCCGTGGGACGGTTTTGATAACTTCGCCCTTCACTGATTCTTCCAGCTTGACCCTGAGGCTTCTGATGACCTGAAACAAAGAGGCTTCGGAAACGACCCGGTCTGGCCAGCCTGCTTTCAGGAGATCCGTTTTACTGACCGGATGTGCCTTGTGCGCCAGTAGGTAGCTCAGAATGTTGTGTTCAGAATAGTTGAGCGGGTAAGAGCGATGCTGTGAGCGAACCAGGCTCTGATGAGGAATAAACTCGCACTCATTCTTAAACACATATCGGCAAAGCGACGTTTGAGCTGTTAGTGACGCCGTCACAGAGCCGGATTCAGACACGTCGGAAGAATCCTGTGGTAAATGCAAGTGTGTGTTCATGGTGTAATGAGATGCTGTCGACTGTCAGGCCAATATACCTGTTCGGAGCGGGTAGAGAGTCATTAAATTATCAATAAAAAATTTTTTTGATAAGAATCTATCAGGCCATTACCTTGGATTGGCAGGCTTTTACTAATCACTGATGACTAACAACTGATGTGGAACCGTGAACGGGGAGGCTGACCTCCCCGTAAGCGCATGATTATTTTTTGAAGATTTCCAAAAACTCACGCTTCATTGGTGGGTGACGGCGCGCTTTCTTCAGCTGCTTACACATGTCTTTAACGCAGTTGTGCAGCACTTTATCCAGCATTACTGCTTTGTATTCAGCGAATTCTTCATCAGTCATGTCTGATGGTTTTTCTGTTTCCTGCATTTCACCCAGGAAATCAATGCCAGAGTAGCTTTGGCTCAGAGCAACCAGAGCGTGGAACTGTTCGAAGTTATCCAGAACGTTTTGTGCGCTGCCTGGTAGCTGATCCCACGCTTCACGTGTTGTTGATTCAGAAGCTTTATACACACTTACCAGCATGCCCAGCAGTTCTTCCGGTACTTGCTCAAACTCAACAACCTGACGAAGCTCAGGGGAGCAATCATCCAGTGTCAGCGTTTCTTCTAGTTGTTCTTCAGTGTTTACGATATCAGACATCGCTAGTTCCTACAGCATGTAAAGATTGAGGGTCGGAATCCTATAGTCCTGTGACAAAATGTCAACAGCGAACCGCAGGATGAAGCAGGATTAGCATAGCGTAATTTGCGATAGATTCTCGCAAAGACTTCTCGCGTACACATCAAACTTGTTATCAGAATCACGTTCAATGCATTTGCTGTGGTTAGTATTGAGGCAATGCTGGGGAAATAAGCAACCTGTGCTATAACTTATCTAAAGGAAAAGACTCTAAATCAAAGGGATGCCGACATGGAAGCAATGCGGATACTACTGGTAGACGATGTGCATCTGGAAAGGATGCAGTTGGCGATGCGCCTGCAGCGTCTGGGGCATATTGTCGAAGCCGTTGCTTCCGGGCAGGAGGCTATTGACAAATATCCCTTATTTGACCCTGACTTAATCCTGCTTGATGTCAGTATGCCTGACATGAGCGGCACTGAAGTGGCGGAGAAAATCCGCATTAAACACCCGGACTGGATCCCCATTATCTTCCTCAGTGGTCATGATGAACCTGAAATGATCGCGACGGCTATTGATATGGGCGGCGATGACTATCTGGTGAAGCCGGTCAACAAAATTGTGCTCGCGGCCAAGCTCAAAGCCATGCAGCGTATAGCGCATATGCGTCACCAGCTTAAAGAAACCTCAGAGAAACTTGAGCAGGCCAATGAGCTGTTGTCACAGCAGGTCAATGAAGACGGCCTGACTCAGTTGGCAAACCGTCGCTATCTGGATCAGAAGCTGACAGAGTTGCTGGCATGGCATGGTCGCAATAATTTCCCGATGACCATGATTATGATCGACGTGGATCACTTTAAGCTCTTTAACGATCATTACGGCCACCTGGAAGGCGATCGTTGCCTGCAGGCCGTTGCGGATGAACTGCGGAAAAACTTCAGTCGAGCCGGAGAACTGGCCGCGCGTTACGGCGGTGAAGAGTTTGTGGTGCTGCTGAGTAATTGCGATAAAACCCGAGCTGTTCGCGAATGTGAACGCCTCAAAGACGGCATTCAACGGCTGGAAATTCCACATTCTAAGTCCCTGACGTCAGATATTGTCACTGTTAGTCAGGGGATGGTGTCATGGGTGCCTACAGGGCTGGAGACGGCTGAGAACATGTACGAAATCGTGGATAAAGTTTTGTATAAAGCCAAGGAGCAGGGGCGTAACCGCTTTGTGGCGGCAGAGTTCACCTGATGTCTGGTACACAAATATCGAGTACTTGGTCTCTGAAGTGTCTGGTTTCCTCGACAGCAACATTCCGTCTATAAATGAACCGATAAACAATCAGCGTATTGAAGTGGCTGCAATAAAATAAATTGTGCGGCCGCTTTTTCTATGACAGCGCTAACATTATTTTCCTCAATGACGACGATTTGGCGTTTTTAGCACCAATCGACACCCAAGATGCTTGCCGTTCCGGCAGAGCGTGCTAATCTCCTTCAAACCAGTGCGTATTCCAGTGGGTATCTTTCTCTCTTAATCACAGGTTCTAACCGGTTGATTTGTCAGTGCTGGCAGGTGCCCAGTTGAATTTGTATTGTTGAAAAAAGGGTGAGGGAAGATCATGGATATTTGCTTTTCACAAACAGAAGCGCGTGTTGTCGGTTGCTTACTAGAGAAAGAGGTAACCACACCTGATCAATACCCATTAACATTAAACAGTCTGACGACTGCCTGTAATCAGAAAAGTAATCGTGATCCTGTGATGGCGCTGGAAGAAGCGGATGTGCAGGATACGGTCGAAGCGTTGAAAGTAAAGCGTATTATTCAGGAAGTGACCGCAGGCTTTGGCAGTCGCGTGTCAAAGTATCAGCACCGATTCTGTAATACAGAGTTCAGCACGTTCCAGTTCAGCCAGCAGGAAAAAGCGGTCATTTGTGTGTTATTACTGCGTGGTCCTCAGACTGCCGGTGAAATTCGTACTCGTACCAATCGTCTTTGTGATTTTAAAGATGTCAGGGAAGCGGAACAGGTTCTCAATGATCTGGCTGAACACCCGAAGGGGCCGTTTGTCGTAAAACTGCCTAAAGAGCCGGGTAAACGTGACTCCCGCTATATGCATCTGTTCAGCGGAGAAGTGGATCTGGACGCTTTGCAACAGGCTGCCGCTTCAGCTGCACCGGTTTCATCTGCTGCGTCTGAACGTATTGAAGCGCTTGAGAGTGAGGTTGAAGCCCTGAAGCAGGAAGTGGCGGAATTGAAAGCCTTGGTCGAATCTTTAACCTCTTAATTCTGTTTTTACACAAAGCCCGGCAGTGCCGGGCTTTTTTGTGTTAGGCTGCGTCTTTCTTAACACTTTGCCAATCAAGTTATCTACTCTTTGGTTATCCACATCATTGATGAGTGGTTAAAAGAGTAGAGTTGAGAGTGTCAGGACTTTCGATGGAATTGCCAACCGCCAGTGAACCGATCCTCTCCACACAGGATTTCACAGATCAGGCTCTTCAGAAACAGACTTGCAAGAAACAGGCTATCTGGTCGGTCTATTTAATCAGAACGGCCCGAGACCAGCTTTATTGTGGTGTGACGACAGACGTCAATCGCCGTTTTGAGGAGCATCAGTCCTCGCCCCGAGGGGCAAAGTATCTGAAAGGAAAAGGTCCGCTGTCTCTTGTCTGGTCGCATAGTGTTGGTGATAAACGGACAGCGATGCAGTTGGAATATCGGATAAAACGGCTGACAAAAGCGCGAAAGGAGCAACTTATCCTGCAGAGTGATAAAGACTCACAACTGCTGTGGTCACTGCTGGATTGAGACTGAATGTAATCCTTTCCGTTATTGGTTGATATTCCTCTCATTAAACCTTCAGGTATCGTTAAAAGGTATCTTTTGGAAATTGAACCGTCAGTCAGTTGACACTAAACTGCTTTCGGTCGCGTATTTACCCCAAAAGGGGAATGTTTAGGGAACACTGTTATGGCGCTTAAAGCCACTATTTACAAAGCACACATCAATGTGGCGGATCTTGATCGTCATGTATACATCGACAAGTCTCACACCTTGGCGTGTCACCCTTCTGAAACTGTTCAGCGTCTAATGCTCAGACTGATTACCTGGGGACTGAATGCGGATGAAGATCTGCTGTTCACCAAGGGGCTGTGCGATACTGATGAGCCGGATCTCTGGATTAAAAACCTGAGTGATGAGATCGAACTATGGATTGATCTTGGTTTACCCGATGAGAAACGACTGAAGAAAGCGGCACACCGTGCAAAGAAAGCGCTGATTGTGGCTTATGGTGATAATGCCGCGCCAATTTGGTGGCAGCAGAACAAAACCAAAATTCAGCAGTATGGCAATATTTCCGTGATGTTTGTTAATGATCAGACATTGGCAGAACTGGAAGACTTGACTGAGCGTTCAATGCAGTTGCAGCTGACCATTGAAGGTGAGCAGGGGTGGCTGAGTGCCGGTGAAAAGAGCTGCACGATCAATCCTGAGTGGTGGCATCGCGCCTGATTACCAGTCAGTTTTCAGGTCAGCGTTATAATTTCTTCCCTGTCAGGTTATTCGGGTGAAAAATGCTCAGAAGACGGCTTGCAATGATTGTCATCAAGCCGTCATTTGATTTCGCCACTGTATACTGAAAGCATCTGATTGAGATCGCGCAAAAGAATGTCGTGAACTCACCTGCGAATCACGGTTCACATTGCCTCATTCTGAATTCGAGGCAATGACCTGCTTGTTACCTTCTTACACATACCGTGATGTATGGTGATGACATTCGATGGAAATATCCCACTGATAAGGAGTAATGCTATGTCATCAACGGTTCATGCCCTGGCCACCAAGGTATGGAATTATCACCAGCTCAATCACACCTTGTCTCCCGCCGATTGCATTGTCGTGCTATGTAGTAATGACCTTCGGGTCGCTGAATATGCAGCACAACTTTACCTTGATGGCTTTGCTCCTTATCTGGTTTTCTCCGGCGGTGTTGGTGAACTGACCCAAGGACTGTTTGACGCATCAGAAGCTGAAGCTTTCGCTGCTATCGCAACGGATATGGGCGTACCTGCTTCCGATATTCTGATTGAGCCACAGTCGACCAACACCGGAGAAAATATCCAGTTTACCCGCGCCTTACTTGAAGCCAAAGGCTTGGCACCACAGCGTTTTATTTTGGTGCAAAAGCCATTTATGGAACGCCGCAGCTATGCGACCTTCATGTGTCAGTGGCCGGGCAAAGAGGTGATGGTTGCCTCTCCGCCAATCAGCTTTGACAACTACCCGGATGACCACTTGTCCTTTTGTGACGTTGTGAACGTGATGGTGGGGGATTTGGAACGGATTAAAGTGTACCCACAATATGGTTTTGCCATTGAACAGGACATTCCTGACGATGTGTGGGCAGCTTTTAATGAACTGGTGAAGCTGGGGTTTGACGGTCATCTAGTGGCAAAAGAGCCAGAAGAGAGCACCAGTTAAGCGACGCCAGAGCCCAGTGAGGCCAACAAGCCAGTTAACATATCGGCTGAATTGCCTTGTTGCTTCAGAAACCTTGTCGCTTCAGACACCTTATCGCCGCCACTAAAGGCTAGATAAATGCTGCGACGATAAGGTCGGAATCCGTATAGACAGGGCGTTTGAGAGAGGGGGCTGAATAGCCCCCTCTGATCTGAACAGACACACCCAGGATACTGCCGTTAAATCGGCTGGGCGGCATTCATGCCCTGTTGCCAGAAGGCGACTTCCATGCGGGTTGCGGTTTTAAATATCTCACACAAACGCTGCCCGCGCTGGCTGTTAAGCGGAATTTCTTTCAGCATCGCATCCAGGCGTTCAATTGTTGTTGCCATCCCTGCCTGAAATTCTTCGCCGCCATAAAGCTCAATCCAGCTCCGGTAAGCATTACCTTCCAATACGGTTTCGTTGTTAGCCAGTAGTTGCTGGCCAATCACCCCGTAGCCGATAGCACAAGGCGCTAAAGCTACAAACAGATCGGTTCTGTCTCCCGCCATACCAGTATCCAGTACATAGCGGGTGTAGCTGACCGTACCAAAATCTTCCGGCTCGGCTTCCATATCACGCTCTGTCAGCCCCCAGGTGCCGCAATATGCCACGTGGTGTGACATTTCGGTTTGCAGCAGAGCTGTCAGGCTAGGTAGGGGCTCTCGCATTTCCTCCAGCGTGACTGACTTGTAAATGGCCAGCGCATACGCCCGTGAATAGTGCTTAAGGAACAGGAAGTCTTGTTTCAGGTAATGCAGATAGGCGTGTTTGTTCAGCTCACCATGCGCAAGCTGAATAACGAATTCGTGCTCGGTGTATTCTGCCCAGTCCTGTTGGCAGTATTGAATCAGCTCTTTATGGTCCATCAGTATTCTCTCTTGGTTGTGTTTTGTTATCGCCAAGGCACGCAGCCCGGTGCCGGCTTATCACACTAAACTCAGGCAAATTGCTGTTTGCGGTTTTTGCTGGTTTTGCGCCGGGCTGCGAGGTGAATCAGAACGTCAGTACATAGTCTTTAGCGGCCGGTACGCTCTTGATAATGTCGAACTTTTTCATGAAGGCGGCATAGTCATCGTAGCGTTTCAGCTCGACGGCCCCCGGACGCAGCGCAAAGCGGGTCAGGGTATCTTCCCAGGCGTGGCGGTTTAGATCATTGTTCAGTGTGTCTGGAGAGTAAGCTACAAACTCTTTCCAGGCTTGCTCCGGGTGGTTGATCAGGTAAACCGTGGCTTTTTCCAGCGCCTGGTTGAATTTGGCGATAACTTCAGGATCGTATTTGTTCTTGTTCGCGACAAAGATCAGTTCATCGTAAGGAGGAACGCCGTGCTCTTCCGGATAAAAGGCCGTCGCCTCGTAGCCTTCCAGCTCAAGCTGGTTCAGTTCGAAGTTGCGTAATCCGCCCCAGATGGCATCTACTTTGCCAGAAGCCAGAGATGAAGACAGTGCCCAGCCTACGTTGATAATCTGGACGTTATCCATCTCGGCACCGGCAGAGCGCAGCATGGTGCCGATGGTGGCATCTTCATTTCCGCCAATGGCGACACCAATCTTTTTACCTTTCAGATCGGCCAGAGAGTGAATTCCCGACTTATTCAGCACAATCAGTGAGTTCAGCGGGCCGGAAATCAGTGTGGCAGAGCGAACCAGCGGCAGCTTGGCAGCTGTTGATGAAATCAGCGTGCTCTGGTACGACACGGCCAGATCAATTTTACCGGCGGCAACCAGCTTGTCCGGCACACTCGGATCGGCGGGTTCCTGAATCTCGACCTCCAGACCTTGTTCGGCAAACCAGCCTTTTTCTTTTGCCAGAATAATTGGGCCGTGGTTCGGGTTTACGAACCAGTCCAGCATTAGGGTCACTTTTTCGGCAGCGGCCGCATTGAAGGCTGTCAGGGACAGCAGCGTCGCTAACAGGTGAGACGGTTTAATCGGGGATTTCATTGTGTATTCCTTTTGATTGTGCAAGCGAAATGACGTTATTGTTTTTGCCATGGAATGGCTTTTTTCAGCAGCATATCGGCTGCGAAGTAAAGGGTGACCGAGAAGAAAGCCAGAATGAACAGGGCGGCAAACATCTCATCAACAAACATTCGGGCATTGGCCTGGAGCATGATGTAGCCCAGTCCCTCACTGGAGCCGACCCATTCTCCGATCACTGCGCCAATCGGCGCGACCACGACAGCAACCCGAATACCGGACGCTAAGGCAGGCAGGGCAGCAGGTAGTCGGATTCGCCACAACAGTTGCCAGCGCGTTGCTCCCATGGTTTTGGCAAGATCCAGGTAACCGTGAGGTGTGTGCCGTAACCCGTCGTAACAGCAGGTTGTGACTGGGAAAAAGATAATCAGTGCTGCCATGACGACTTTTGATGCAATACCATACCCCAGCCAGAGCATCAGAATAGGCGCGATTGCGAACACCGGAATTGCCTGACTGGTGATCAAAATCGGCAATAACCAACGGCGCAGCGGTGCAAACAACAGCATCTGCAGCGCGAAAAACAGTCCCATGGTCAGGCCCAGCATCAGGCCAAGAATCACTTCGCTGCCGGTCACCAGTGTGTGCTGCCACAGCACATCAAAGCGCTCTACCAGCTTGGTAAACACGGCGAGAGGACCTGGCAAAATAAAAGGCGGTAGCTCAAACAGGGTGACGCAAGACTGCCAGAGACCAAGAATGACAGCCACACTGATCCCGAAACGCATCAGCTGCATCCCAAGCCCGGCAGTTTGACGACCTGTAAGGTTCTTACGCGTAGAATCGGCACTATGGCGTTGTAGCATCAGCGGATTCTGTAGCGTCTCTGTACCGGGCTTTTTGCTTTGTACAGCTTCATTGCTGAGTGAAGGCGAGAAACCGTCAGCCATAATCATTCTCCAACTGAGTGATAATCATCTGTTGATGCTCAGCCATTTCTGCATCAAAGGTTCTTGGCGGCCGCGTATGGGGTACAGTCAGCGTCTCCAAACGGGCTGGAGAACCGGACATCACATGAATGTGATGACCGAGCCGCAATGCTTCCTGCGGATCATGCGTGATCAACAAAACGGTTTTGCCTTTCAGCAAAGTAGCGGAAAGCGTCTGAAGCTTATGGCGGGTAACCGCATCCAAAGCGGAGAAGGGTTCATCCATCAGTACCAGTGGTTTGTCCTGCATCAGTGTTCGCGCCAGCGCAACGCGCTGACGCATACCGCCGGATAATTGATCCGGCATGGCAGATGCATGCTCAGCCAGTCCAACAGCCGCGAGCAGTTGCCGCGCTTTGTCATAGTCAGGTTTATGTGGCTGATTAAAACGGGCACTCAGGCAGACGTTATCCAGTACGTTGAGCCAAGGCAGCAGTAAATCCTGCTGTGCCATGTAAGCAATATTATTCGCTGTCGGCTGGTGGTTGTGCGGTGTCAGCTTGCCCGTCCATTCAACCTGATCTTCCAATAACCCGGCCAGATATCTGAGGAGGGTTGTTTTGCCACAGCCACTTCTGCCGAGCAGGCAGGTCCACTCACCCGCCGGTAGAGACAGATCCAGAGACGAGAAGAGCGGTTGGTTGGCATCCCGATACCGCAGGGTGAGTTGCCGGATGTCTACGGAACACCCAGTTGACAATTGACTCATACGGGATCACTCAGGTTGATAATGACCGGCAAAAAAATGGTGAACCGGGCCATGTCCTTCACCGATAGTCAGCGCATCTGCATGCTGAATGGCTAGTGTGATGTACTGCTTGGCGTGCCCCACAGCTTTCGCCAGTGGGTAGCCTTGAGCCAGAAACGAAGCAATGGCGGCTGACAGAGTACACCCTGTGCCATGGGTGTTACGTGTTGCAACTCGAGGTTGGCTAAAGCGGAGAACATCGGTGTCCGTGATTAGCAGGTCGGTACTGTTCTTGTCACTCTCCAGGTGTCCCCCTTTGAGCAGCACAGATTGTGCCCCTAATGTGCGAAGCGCACCTATCATCGCTTCCATATCCGATTCATTTTCTGGGATCGGTAATTGCGTCAGTGCCGCGGCTTCCGGCAGGTTGGGGGTGATCACTGTGGCTAAAGGAAGCAATTCCGTTTTCAGCGTGGTAATGGCATCTTCCTGCAGCAGAAGATCCCCGCTGGTGGCAACCATGACCGGATCAATGACCAGGAATTCAGGTTGAAATTCGCGCAGTTTCCGCGCGACGGCACGGATAATGTTCGTGTCGCTGAGCATGCCGATTTTTACGGCTTTGATGTGAAGGTCACTGAATACGGCATCAAGTTGTTGCTCGACGAATGCCGGCTCGATACCCAGAATGCCGGTCACACCTTTGGTGTTTTGTGCCGTCAGGGCGGTGATAACGGAGCAGGCGTAGCCGCCTGTGGCTGAAATAGCCTTAATGTCGGCCTGAATGCCTGCGCCACCACCGCTGTCTGAGCCTGCGATAGTGAGTGTAATTGGAGTGTTGGAAATATTGGCCATAACTACCTCAGTCTTGCGTAGGTAGCTAATGCCAGAGATATGCCCAGTGATTCCGGTGAGGGAGAGTGGGATCTGATATTCAGCTAGTTCCCTACGCCATTGCTAAATGGATCAGGTTCAACGGGTCCCACAGAGTGGTCTCAGCACAAGGCTCCCCGACTAACAGTCTTCGATTTTCCGGTAGATAAACGAAAACCGGAAAATATTAAATTGTTTTTCAGACTTACGCCTGAAGTAAATTGATTTAAACACCTTTTAGAACAATCAGCAATAACAACAGATGAAAATTCTGTGTTTCAACATGTCTATTGTTAGTTGCCTGTCGCTCGATCAACCTCAACCTTTCAAAGTATTAGCTGCAGTGCGGTATTCCATTTTTGCGATCTGTTGCGATAAAAACGTTCTATTGGTTTTGCTCTGTTTTCACCCGTTTTCTCTGCTGCCGGGAGATAAGCCTGCAATCTTACCTGTAACCTTACCTGCAACCTTAATAGGGGAGCTGCCTGTGTATGAATGTTTCCTTCTGATGGGGGGTGCGTCATTGCTCTCAGAATCTGGGGGCGAACTTGCTGGGAATTAAATGTGTCCTCACCTTTTCAAGAACCGGCGACTCAGGCATAGTGCAAAGGAATATTCATCGTGATGAATATTTGGTTGCAAAATGACATATCTGTATATCCCGTCATGAAGGAGAATGAAAATGGGCTATCCGATCGAAGCAAGTTGTCAGTGTGGTCAGGTCACTTACAAATTATCAGCGCCACCGAAGAAAGTGATTGCCTGCCACTGTCGTGAGTGCCAGAAACTGGCAACCAGCCCTTTTAGTGTGACAGCAATTGTGTCCGCCGCAGACATTGAATTTTCCGGGACGATGCATGAGTGGGGACGCTTGGCTGAGAGTGGCAACAGAAACAACGCTAAATTTTGTTCCGGCTGTGGAAATCGGATTTTTCATTTCAATCCGGAAGAACCGGACGTTATCAAGCTGAAGTTGAAACCGGTTGGTATGATTGACGATACGGTTTTTGCGCCGACCATGCACGTCTGGGTCAGTGAAAAACTGAGCTGGTACCAGATTCCGGAAGGGATGCCGACATTTGATAAACAACCTGGTGCCTGATATCGAGTCTATTCAATATCCACGTAGTACGGAGAAAACATGGACGTTATTTTACCTAAGCCATTGAAAGCTGGAGATACGATTGGTTTCTTTTCACCTTCATCCCCAGCCACCGCGTTTGCCCCAACACGTTTTATGCGCGCAAAAGCCTATCTTGAACAGCAAGGGTTTGTGCTCAAAGCCGGACAATTAACCGGATGCAGCGATCATTATCGGTCGGGGACGATTGCGGAGCGGGTAAGTGAACTGAACACATTGATTCGTGACCCGAGTATACGCTGCATTATGTCGACAATTGGGGGAAGTAACAGTAATGCGTTATTGCCGTATATTGACTATGAGGCGCTGAAACGCGATCCCAAAATCATCATCGGTTACTCCGATGTCACCGCGTTACTGCTCGGTATTTATGCCAAAACTGGCCTGATTACCTTCTATGGTCCGGCTTTGGTGGCCTCGATGGGTGAGCTTCCCCCTTTGGTGGATGAAACATTTGCATCCTTTCGTGATTTGCTATGTGCTGAACGTCAGCAATCCTTTACCTACAGTGTGCCTGCACAGTGGAGCGAGGAAATGATTGACTGGGAAAAACAGACTGCGCCGAAGTCAACCCATGACAATCGGTGGGAGTTTCTGGGTACAGGAACGGTGTCCGGTAGAATCATTGGCGGTAACCTGAATACCATGACAGGGATTTGGGGCAGTGAGTTTATGCCAGAGGTTAGGGAAGGTGACATTCTTTTGCTGGAAGACTCACTGAAAGGAATTGAAACCGTTGAGCGATCATTTTGTCATTTGAAGCTTTGCGGCGTTTTTGATCGTGTTTCCGCCATTATTTTGGGTAAACATGAGCTTTTTAATCATCGAGGAACCGGACGTACCCCTCTGGCAGTATTGCAGGAAGTGTTGAACGATCAGGAAATGCCCATTCTCAATGGCTTTGACAGTTGTCATACACATCCGATGTTAGTGACGCCATTGGGTGTCAAAGCTGATATTGATTTTGATGCCGAAACGGTATCGCTGCGGGGACCGTGGTTGGAACAGTGAGGATGCGGAACCTCTATCGTTTGGTATTGGGGTTATACGGCCTTTGGATTCTGCTTGCTATCAGTATTACCCTCTTGATTTTATATAGTTTTGATAGCCCGAAATGGCTGTTGGGCTATCTTTTGGTGTTAGGGGATCTTGCTTTGGTGCTGTTTTGGGCGAATGTTCGATTATATCAAAGAGCCAAACAAGGAGGTCTGTGTGTCAATACCATCGGATTTAAGGAAACGCTGCTATCATGTTTGCTCTTTACCCCGATGGAAGCTGTTATTGTGCTGCCCGCGATGAACCTCTACCGTCTTCGTCATGCGGTGTTAGTAGAGAAATCACGTTGTGGGTAAAGTGTCAAACGGTCAGCATCTGGAGAGTCGACTTGACCGTTTAGCAGTGCGGACTATTCGTGGTGTAAAACATTTTCAGTGTAGAACCTTAGCAGTGTAGAACCTTAGCAGTGTAGAACATTAGTAGTGTAGGACATCAGCGGCGAAGAAAATTCGCTATACTGCCAGCCATCAGGCGTGTTGCTTCTGTTTTTAACAGGGATAAGGCGTTGTGATTTAGTCTTTTTATGCAGATCGTGAGATTAATAAAGTTGTTAAAACATGTTCAAGGTATGCGACATGACAAACGTTAATTGGCCTGCGGTGCTCAAATATGCCGGTGATTCTGAGCTGGTATATGTTTCTGGTGAGCAAGCATGGGCCGAAGACACTGACTTGCATGCGCTGGGTTATCAGGAAGAAGATGTTCTGATTGATTCCAAAGGAATGCTCTTTGTACCGCAAGCATTGGCTAGCCAGCAGGCGGCATTGATACCGACCGGGCGTCAACTAACGTTGACGGAAATGTTGAGTTATGTGCAGCTGCATCAATCATGCTCGGGTTTCTGTTGTGCGGCGAAATCCAACTTTGCAACGATCGAAGAGGCTGTCAGGGCTCTGGATGAAATGGCTTAAATGCATATAGAGCGCAGAAAAGAATAACCAATAAGTAAATGAAACAGGATGGAAAGGGCGATATGTGTCAGTGAACCGGAAATGGATAAGTTTCTGATGCTAATTGTACCCTCGACGTTTTGACGTTAATGGTAAGTCGTACTGGATATGTGCGGCGTTGACAATATCTGTTTTATTTATCTTCAGCAAAAGGAGTGGATGTCTGGTGGAAGTGCATTTTGAAACGATGGACCAAGAGGATGTCAGATCTACCTTCGTTTTTTATAAACAAGGTATGATGCCAATTATTTCTGAAGCAATTGGATGGGACGAAGACTTTCAGCAAGAGAGATACCAAAACAGGCTTCACTCAGATTGGTTTTACTGGCTAACGCAAAATGGCCAGCGATGTGGTTATGTCTGTTATAAATACACTGACACTCACCTGCATGTACATTTGTTGATTCTTTTTCCTGAGTATCAACGAAAAGGCATTGGGCGAAAGGTTTTAATTCGGTTATCAGAAGAAGCGTATAGAAAAAATAAGGTATTGTCACTGAGTGCGTTTAAAAATAATCTTCCTGCTATTGCGTTATATCAGTCATTGGGTTTACAGATTCTCAGCGAAGATGATCTTTTCTACGATTTCACTAGTGTGATGTAAGGCGTTATTCGTCCAAACGCAAGAAATTCAGTCATTTTTATCCACAGTATGAATACCATTATTATCCATCTTCAATAGTGGTTGTTTTAAATGCGTTTGAGAATGTTGCTAAATAGCTGAGGGAAGAACGGTGTTAAATATAGAAACAGAACGACTCGTATTACGTCCATTAGTACACACAGACAGTGACTCCTTATTAGATATATTTTCTGACCCTGTAGTTATGGAATATTGGGATGGTTCACCGTGGCGCACTATCGATCAAGCACATGCATTTATCCATGATGCCCATTTGGAAAATGAGCGCAGGGAAAGCCTGACGTTGGGTATCTTTGCGCGTGATTCAGGTGAGCTGCATGGGAAATGTATGTTGTTTAAAATACATGAGGAATCGAAGCGGGCTGAATTAGGATTTGGAATCGCAAAGTCAAGTTGGGGAAAAGGCATTGCGCTGGAGGCGACATCGGCTCTTGTGACATACGCTTTCACAACCATGGCCCTGAACAGATTGGAAGCGGAAATTGATCCTGCGAATTTCGGTTCCGCTCGATTGCTGGAACGTTTGGGCTTTATAAAGGAAGGGTACCTGCCTGAAAGATGGATTATTGACGGCAAAGTATCAGATTCTGCATTGTATGGTTTGCTGATAAAAAATTGGCAGTCTTCACATTCATATTGATCCGAAAATATGATGACGTGAGTCTTTCCCTTAAGCAGAAGAAAAAACAGGCACTTTAGGTGCCTGTTTTTAAATCAAGAAAAATAGCTTATTTCTTACGGCAGTATTCAGCAATGATGAACATTGTCTGACCGTTAACTTTGCCCTGAATGTGTTTAGGATCATCTGTCACGCTGATACCACGAACCGCAGTGCCTTGTTTGATGACCATGCTGCTGCCTTTAACCGGCAGATCTTTGATGATAGTGACATCGTCACCTTTTTTCAGCTCAACGCCATTAACGTCGCGAGGCTTGTCTTCGTCAGACAACATACCTTTTTCAGCCCACTGACGAGTGTCTTCTTCCAGGTACATCATATCCAGCAGATCTTGTGCCCAGGTTTCAGAAGCCAGGCGGTTAAGCATACGGTAAGCCATAACCTGAACGGCTGGTTCTTGGCTCCACATGCTGTCGTTCAGGCAGCGCCAGTGGTTTTGATCCAATGTTTCCGCATCTTCGATTTCTGAACGGCATTTCTCACAAACCATTACACAGCTACCAGCTGTTGCATCTGGAGACGCTGGTACTTCGTAAACGCTCAGGCCTTCAGTGGAGGTACAAAGCTCACATTGTTCACCAGAACGCTGCTTAACAATAGATTCGATACTCATAGGAAAATTGTCCGTTATTGTGTAATGGTAATTTCACATACAGTGTGTTGTTCGGTTTAATATTATGCCATTAAATCCCAGAAAGGGAAGGAATCCAGATCAAGATCACAACAGTAAAGTGCGTATCGGGCGTAACACCGGCAGTCGGAATCAGTAAAATCCTGCGTTAAACTGGGATAAATTTGTGGTAACAGCTAAGCTTTCTATGACAAGAAATGAACTGTCATTTAGGTAACAGACTATCAGGGGATGCTATGAGAAAGCTGGCTGTACTGCTTTGTATTCTGGGACTTACTGGATGTAATGACGATGATGTTAAAGATACGCTGACAGGAAAAGCTGATGTTTATGCTGTTACGTCGGCCAAACTTGATGGTGAAGACCGTTTCAAGGATCTGGCAACACTGGAAAATGAGACAGGCACTACGGTTCCTGATGATTTTCCGGCTGGAACACCGGATGAGCTGGCTCAACGACTTGCATCTCTGGGCATTGACGTTGAAGAGACATCCTGCGGTGCCATCGATACCAGTAATGGCGACGTCTGTTTTGGCGAAGAAGGCAATAAAACCTGTGTTCCGCCGGAAGTTCAAACGGTAGGACTGACCATTTACAAAATCAGTATCGGTGATGTGAAATTAGCGTATGACAATGGTTTTTATCCCAAACTCGCCGCGGAACTGTTAGGCAATACCTATGCGTCATTTGATATCGACGAGGTGGCTTGCTCAGTTATTGGGCAATAGCTTAGCTTAGCTTTGATTTGAATTTGCCGTGCTGGCGTCTTCCCTTGGAACTTTGAAACAGGCACCGCCACGGCAAATTGTTCTTATGCTCTCATCTTGTCCAAGCAATGTATGTTGATGTGACCTCTTTTTTTGTCACCGATCTTGACGTAGTTGATGCTAATGTTACTGATGCTAACGTAGCATTGGCCTGCGAATTAGCCCCTGCATACTTGTTCTTTTCAGCCTCATTATGAGGCGGCTCCTCAAGTTGCGAGACATATAACGCTTCTTGGAAACGTCACTTCCGGACTTCAATAAAATTCAGCTACTCAGTCGCAGGCCTTACTTAATATCAGTAATTTGCTTTGAAAGATTGATACATTGCCCCGAGCTTAAATTGTCTTGGAAATCAATCTCATGAAATTACCTGTTTTATTACTGGCGATCGGGGCTGCCTTGAACACGCCATACTCGCTGGCTTCTGATGTGACTAGCTATGTGGTTGGTGGCGAGCCAGTAGTGGCAACAGATGATCAGAACTGGATGGCCTCGATTCGGCTCACCCAGGCAGATACCAGCCATATCTGTGGCGGCAGCCTTATCAACAAAGATTGGGTGCTGACCGCCGCGCACTGCTTGGTTCATTCGGGGGATAAAGGTTTTTTCGTCTTGGCGCCAAATCAGCTGAATGTGATGATCGGTTCAAAAAGTGTGGATGTTGAAGATACATCCAACCTTTATGCCATCACGCATGTGGTTGTCCATCCGGCTTATTCGCCAGTGCCAACGGTGAAAGTGACTTCCCAGACGGATGGTTCAGTCGTCACTGAAGTCCTGTCGTTGGCGCTTGATAATGATATTGCTCTGCTCCGGCTGGAACAAAGTGTACCTGAGTATAAAGCGACGCCGATTCAGTTGACCAATGGTCTTATGGCAGATGAGCTGGATAGACGCTTGGCCGATGAATGGGAAGATTCTAAACGTCCGAAAAATACTAAAGTGTCAGGTTGGGGTTCGATCAAGCCTGATGGCACCGGTATCGCTGAGCGGCTCATGGAAGCAGAGCTTGCATACCTGCCGATTGATGAGTGTTTCGAGCGCCTGGAACTAGGCAACCAAGCTCACTACATTATCGATAGTCCGCTAAACCGGACCAAGATTTGTACTATGCCACCAGAGGCATTGTTTGATGATGAAGGAAAACCCCTTGGGCATGGTGCTGATTCCTGTAAAGGGGACAGTGGTGGACCGTTGAGAGCAAAGGATGCTAACGGTAACTGGTTACAGCTGGGCATCGTTAGCGGAGGTCCCGCCGGAACACCAGTATGTGGATCGTATTCCCGCCCAGGATTCTACACCCGTGTAGGAACCTACTTTGAATGGATCGAGCAAAACGTCGGAAAGATCCCGGATCAAATCATCACGGAACCTGATTTTATTGTTGATCAGAACAATGACAGCAGCACAGGCGGTGGCAGTGATAGTGGTACGGGGGGGACGCCGGGCGGCAAAGACGAGGAAATCACTGGCGAATGTAATCCGAGTGTCGAAGGCATCAGTCCTAGCAACTGTAATATCTCATCGGGTGGTGGCGGTACTGCTTCATGGGGAGCCTTGTTTTCATTGCTGGTGGTCGCAGGCTGGCGACGATTTCGTCATCGTTAACAGCAAGCAAACAATCATAGGAAATCGATAGGGCCTAAACCTTGATGTCGGCTGCCTGTGAGGGATCTATTGGTTTAAGACGTATCTATTTGTCATAAGGTGTTAGCTGTAAGGTAGCCATCTGCAAGGTAGCTATCTGTAAGGTAGCTATCTGCATCGCCACTATGACTGCATGATCACTATAAATAGCTCTGAGCTATTCTCAATGGCTCAGAGCTATTTCTATATAAATTTCCCCAGAACGCTTTTTTAGTTGGCTATTCTGAACGGCAGGAAGTGACATTTTTAATAGATTACGCCTTAATCCTTTCTCGATATTCTCAGTGACTACTGAATAGCCTGGCTGAGTGTTTTGCCGTACAGATTCTCAGCGTTGAAAACTGACCATTTCATCCTTTCCGTTCAAACAGATGCTGGTCGACGCCGGCGTTGTCTGTGCAAGTATCTTTCCGTGTCGGACAGAGTAACGAACCGGAACCTGCCGACGCAGGGCATCAAAGTCATTTTCAGCCGGTAGTATGATCAGATTGCCGGGTTTACCATCATCCAGGCCATAGTTATCCTGTAAGTTCATGGTGCGTGCAGAATGGGTGCTGATTAAATCAAGAGATTGATTTAATTGCTCGTAGCCCATGATTTGACAGATGTGAAGCCCCATGTGCAGTACCTGGAGCATGTTTCCGGTTCCCAGTGGATACCAGGGGTCAAAAACATCATCATGGCCAAAGCAGACATTGATTCCGGCGGCCAGCATTTCTTTGACACGGGTGACGCCTCGTCGTTTCGGATAATCGTCAAATCTTCCTTGGAGGTGGATGTTTACCAGTGGATTGGCCACAAAATGGATGCCGGAGAGTTTGAGGAGTCTGAACAGTCGTGAAGTGTAGGCGCCATTATACGAGTGCATGGCGGTGGTGTGACTGGCAGTGACCCGATGACCGATTTGGTCCCTGTGGGCCAAGGCAGCAACGGTTTCCACAAAGCGTGATTGTTCGTCATCAATTTCATCACAGTGTACGTCAATAAGCGTATTGTATTTTTGGGCAAGCTCGAACACATAGTGAAGAGATTCAACACCGTACTCGCGGGTAAATTCGAAGTGCGGAATTGCGCCAATTACATCAGCCCCCATTTCAACGGCTTCTTTCAGCAGTGCTTTTCCATTAGGGTACGAGAGAATCCCTTCTTGCGGAAAAGCCACTATTTGAAGGTCAACCCACTCTTTTAGATCTTCTTTCAGTGATAGCATCCCTTTTAGGGCAGTCAGAGTCGGGTCAGAGACGTCCACATGGGTGCGAACATGCTGAACACCATTTGCTATCTGCCACTTTAGGGTTTTCAGGGCGCGTTGTTTTACGTCCTCTTCGGTGAGGAGTGCTTTGCGCTCAGCCCAGCGTTCAATACCTTCAAACAATGTCCCGGTCTGGTTCCAGTTGGGCTCTCCCGCCGTTTGTGTCGTATCGAGATGAATGTGAGGTTCACAAAACGGGGGCATTGCCATGCCGCCTTCGCCATCCAGTATCGTGCCTGAATAGTTAAGCTTGGTATCCATGGAAGTAATGCGGCTGATCACTCCCTGTTCTATAAGAATTTGGTGTAAGCCGCTGATTCCACGTAGGCTGACATTGGTTATCAACAGGTTGGCTTTAAGCATCATTCATCGTCCCTATGTGTAATTCCGGTTTCTGAGTATTTCCAGACTGCTGGCCGTATCTTTTCAGTATCGCTTACACCTTATTAATCCAACACAAAAAGGGGCTGAATATGGTATCTCATCCATCTTTTTTACGACCTCTTTGCTTGTGATGCCGGAATGAAAATGGGGAGAAGAGGAAGGAAAAATGTTTGATGTGCGCCCAACAAGGTGATAGTGGGCTCTGTTGATTGTAACGGAGGGCATTGAAGTGTTTTTACGGCCGCGTGTTATTGGCCAAACAGGAAAGTACAGAATGCAATACTGGCTTAATGCTCTGGGGGTAAACTGTGAGCTCTCTACCTGTGGATAACTCTCTTATCCACAAAAGTTGTGAGTAACTCTGTGGGAAATGCTCCGGTGCTAATAGCCATGCTGCTTTCCGCAAAGTCAATACCTTTGAATAATGAAAAATGATGTAAATTCAACACCCTTGATGCAGTTCAATTAATCGACATCTTGAGTGGAAATTTCACAAAGTGATGATTTTTTCGGGTTTGGTGTCCAATTTGTTAGATATCTAAATGGTACTGAACGAAAGATGATGTGCCTCGGAGACCAACACACTCAGGTAAGTGGTGCTCGGAAATGGCTCACTTGTTTATATTGTTTGTTTTTACACGTGTTGATTTCGTCAGGTTATCGACTGCAACGGGATGGAGGGCCGTGCATTAATGTGCAGGCTTTGGGCTAGCCAGGCTCCTGGCATCGAGTCATTGGGTTTCTACGTGCCGAGTGAAGTATTTTTCGGTTAATGGCTCTGTCTGATGATTTTCTATACCTAATATTTTTTCAGAGGACCAATTTTCATTTAGCTCTGGGGAATGACGGCTTTGAAACGGCAAGAGTGTACATGTAAGTTCACCCTGAATGATATTTGGGAACTGAACAAAAGTGGTGATAATTTTTACGTGGTTATTGTGAACCAGTAGACAAATAATACATCTGAGGCGGCATACAAAAATGAGTAAAAATAGATATGACGTAATTTTTTGTGTATTAAGGTTTATCGGTTAGTTGAATTTAACTGAGGCTTGAAAAGAGGAGAGTGGCAGGGTGGAGGCAAAAAAAGTGGCGCCAGAGCGCCACTGTTTAGTTATTTTCTGTAAGAACTAGCGATATTATCAATACGCTGGTTGGCACGCATAGCTTCTTGATAAGCAGCATCAGCCGCTGCGCGTGCATCGTTTACAGCGCCAGCCATCTGATCTTGCTGGCTTTGTAGCGCACCAACCTGATCAGAAAGCATATCGACTTTGTTGGTGAGTTGCTGCATTTGATCTACTTCGTCTGAGCTTGAGCAGCCAATTAGCGTCGCACTCAGGATGATTCCGGTAAGGATAGATAATGAACGGTTCATTTTTCTTAATTCTCCTTTGTTTGCCACTACAGACCGAGTGTTAAAAGATTCAGTCGGCAGAATTAGTATGGCAGAACTTGTGAAATTTGCTGCTTGAACATCAATTTAACGCGATTTTTTTTCTCTCAAATGTGAGAATCATCGCCTAAACAAGCGTAAAAATGCGGTCTGCGGTGTTACGAGCTTTTGCCTTGTAAGACTTGTTCGATGGTATCAACCAGGCGTTTCGGGTTGAGTGTGTGTTGCACTTTTTCGATTAGCGAACCGTCAGGTTTCAGGAAATAGAAGTAAGAGCTGTGATCGACAGCGTATTCAAGGGCCGATCCTTCCAGTTCTGTTCGCATATATAACACGCCGTATTTTTGCGCTAGGGCTTTAATCTGCTCATCTGTCCCCGTCATCCCAGTAATATTTTTGTGGAAATATTGCGCATATTGAGCACTTTTTTCAGCTGTGTCACGTTCTGGATCAAGAGTAATAAAGACAGGCCAGACACGTTGAAGTTGATCGTCATTTAATTGTTGCAATGCTGCCGAAAGTACAGCTAGAGAAGTAGGGCAGACATCCGGACAATGGGTATATCCGAAATAAACGACACGGATACGTGAATCTTCATTGTTATATAAATCGATAGCTTCTTTACCGCTTTCCAGAATATTCATAGGATATTCAGGCTTTGCAGCGGTCTGATTTTGCTTATCAACAATAATGCTGGTAATAAGGCCGGCAGCGAGCGCCAAAGCCAGAATTATCCATTGGTATTTCATTGTTTCATCCTTACTGAAATATATTGCGGCTGATAATCATTATTGATCGTAGTGGGTATAATCCGCCCTTTCCATGTCATTGCATCTGACACACAGAAAGGCAGCATCAGCTCACCTCGAAAAAGTGGGCTGTCAGATTCTCGGGTCAACTTGGCCTTATAAACACCCATCATCATCTCATGCCCTTCGAGTTCCACTATGAGTTCTTGAATATCGTTATCAAGTTTTGGCCAGGTAACAGAGAGGTTGGCTGGTGCCATCGGGCGAACAATATCTGTGTCCAACTCAAGCTGTGCTGAGGTTGTGTGACAGGGGGTTGTCGATAGCGCACAAATCTCCTCATCAGGTACACCTGCTATCAGTGTTGCCGTCGAGGTTTGCTGTGCATGAGAGGACATGCTATCCCCAAGCGAGCCGGACAGGACATTTTTCCCCATCCAGTATGTTAAGCCAAACCCCAGTACACATGCGCCGGCAAGGAGTACGGGATGATTCAGATGTCGCTTCATTTCAAAGACCTAACAGAAAACAGTGCGCGAATCATATCACTGAGCAGGCGAGTCACGGTGCTGATATGTGCAATTTGTGAGGAGGCTTTTGATAAAAAGGGGGAATTGTTGCTGTGACTGGATGTCTGTAATGCCTTTTTGACGTTAATAACATCCGTGTTATCACCTTGTTGGTGTTCTGAGCTGTGTTCAGGAAAATGCTAGCAGGATCACTTTAAGAAGAATACGAAAAGTGACCTCTACCTCAAAAGTATTACGCAATAGGAATAATATCCTGATCCGATTCCAATCAAATACATAAATTGCTACAGGATAATTCCGATGAAGAAGAATAAAGTGTCTCTGGGAATAATGGTTGCAGGTCTGTGCTTCAGTTCCCTCAGTTTCGCAGCTAACGACTTACCTAACATCAAAATTCTGGCAACTGGTGGGACTATCGCCGGTGCAGGACAGTCAGCGACAGAATCCAGCTATACCTCAGGACAGGTTGGTGTTGAGTCACTGATCCAAGCTGTACCCGAAATGACCAAAATTGCGGATGTCAGCGGCGAGCAAGTTGTGAACATTGGCTCGCAGGATATGAACGATGAGGTTTGGCTGAAACTGGCCAAACATGTAAATGAATTGCTGGCGCGAGATGATGTTGATGGCGTGGTGATCACCCATGGCACAGACACTATGGAAGAGACAGCATACTTCCTGGATCTGACAATCAAAAGTAATAAGCCTGTTGTGTTGGTTGGTGCAATGCGCCCGTCAACCGCAATGAGCGCGGATGGCCCGGTCAACTTATACAATGCAGTTGTGACTGCGGCTGATAAAGACTCTGCCGGACGCGGTGTACTGGTTGCCATGAATGATACGGTGTTTGATGCACGTGACGTCACTAAGACAAATACCACTGCCGTTGATACTTTCCGCTCACCAAACATGGGGGCGTTGGGGTATATCCACAACAGCGACGTTAGCTACCAGCGTAGCCCGGAACGTAAGCACACATCGGAAACGGTTTTCGATGTGACTAAACTCGATAAACTGCCGAAAGTCGGTATCGTTTATAACTATGCGAATGCCTCGGCGTTGCCAGTTAAAGCCATGGTTGAAGCTAACTTCGACGGAATTGTGAGCGCCGGTGTCGGTAACGGTAATATGTACCACACGGTATTTGATGAACTGGCAAAAGCCAGTAAAGATGGCGTGATGGTGGTACGCAGTGCCAGATCGGGGGCGGGTTCCACAACATTGGATGCAGAAGTGGACGATAAGAAATATGGCTTTGTTGCGTCCGGTACGCTAAACCCGCAGAAAGCCAGAATCTTGCTTATGCTGTCTCTGACACAAACTCAGGACTATCGTGAAGTGCAGAAGATGTTCCAGTATTACTGATTTCAGTGTGAACGATTGCGAGTGCTTTGTTCAGGCTGTAGTGAGTATCAGTAAGTACAGTTTTCAGTAAGCACAGTTCAGGTACAGAAAAGCCCGGCATAGTCCGGGCTTTTTGTATTTTGGTGAATGATTAAAGGTATACCTTAATCTTCTGCGAGCTTTTCAAGCCCCCATACCAGGGCAATACCGACAATCATTGCCAGAACAGCATAGCCCAGCAGTGCAGGCTGGCCGGTTAGCTGTTCAAAGCTGAGAGGGGACAGGTTCTGTTCAATCAGGGGCACTTGTTCACCGCTGGAGTTTGTACGCCAAGTCAGTGTTTGTTTCCACGGCCAGATTTTGCTGAGAGTACCTATCATCAGGCCAGTCAGAAATGTCAGGGCAATGTCCCGATAGTTGCGTAGTACCCAGGATAGAACATGGGAAAACGTCAGCAGGCCAATGACACAGCCAGTAGCAAACAGTCCCAGGGTGGTGATATCCAGCGTTTTAGCAGCTCCAAGAATCGGGGTATACATGCCAAGCAGTAACAGGATGAAGCTACCTGAAATCCCCGGCAGAATCATGGCACAAATGGCGATAGAGCCGGCAAGGAGAATATTGAGCGAGGTCGGCTCCAGGTTCAGCGGGTGCAACACCGTAATGCCGAAGGCAAACAAGGCGCCTAGTGCGACAGCAACGAGGCGGCTGAAACCCCACTGGCTGACCTGCTTGAACATGTGAATTACGGAAATAATGATCAGTCCGAAGAAGAATGACCACAATGGGATTGGGTGGGTATGCAGCATCCAAGTAATGACACGGGCAAGCGTGAAGATGCTAGTCAGAATACCTGTCAGCAACAGGATCAGAAATGTACCGTTAATATGGGCAAATGCGGCTTTAAAGCCTTCGCGTCGCCAAAGCCCAATCAGACTCGGGTTAACACGGCGGATACTCTCAAGCAGGGTGTCATATATGCCCGTAATGAAGGCGATGGTGCCGCCAGACACACCAGGAACAACGTCTGCTGCCCCCATTGCCATTCCTTTCAAAAACGTAAGAACTTTACTCATGCTTTTCTGTAATCGAATCAATAATAAAAAACTGGAGGTATTATACCTGTTTAATAAAGAATTGGTCGGGTTTTTCATGTTAAGAGGTTGTCAGATGTCTGGCTCGGCGCGGTAAATTGTTCATAGGGATAACTGGACTTCCTGAGCCAAAACAGTATAAATCCCGGGAAAAATCATTAGAACCCAATATTTGTGTGACTAAATTCAAGGAATGTACAGAAGGTATTATCAACTTAGTTGAATAGACTCAACTAGAAGCATAAAATAATGCATTCCAAAGAAAATGGAGTTTGAGTTCAATATGATACCGACAGATTCGACACTTCGCGTTGTCAGACCAACCGACAATGTCAATGATATTGCCATCATGTACAGCAAAGCGCTGGGTTTTGAAATGCTAAAGCAATTCAAAGATCACGAAGGCTTTGACGGTGTTGTGCTCGGACACAAAAAGCACCCTTATCACCTGGAATTTGTGCATCAGATTGGAACAAAAGTAGGTAAAGCCCCGACTCAGGAGCATCTGCTGGTGTTTTATGTTGATTGCAGCCAAGCTTGGGAGCGCGCTTGTCGCAGCATGATTGATGCAGGCTTTAGCGTCGTTGAATCAAGCAATCCATACTGGGAACAGGTCGGTAAGACTTTTGAAGACATTGACGGTTACCGTGTTGTGCTTCAAAACCGCGACTGGGATAAGTGATTGCAGACCGGGAATGTGAAGTAAAGCTCAAGGATATCCTTGAGCTTTTTTGTTTGTATCTATCGATACCGATCACATCAGGTCGGGACCTGAACCAGTAAAGAATCAGCCGTATGCGATGTTAACTGCTAGTGGTGTCGTTTGGTTGCGACGGTTTGATAGGCTGATTTGAACATCAGCGTGAAACCATCCTGGGTCAGCTCTTTAGCGGAAATGTCAGCGGCTTTAAGGCGGCGGTAGCATTCGTCAAGCGCACGGATCACAGTATCTGCTTCATTCGATTTTAACTGTTTTGCAAACATTGCTTTTTCCTTAATAAGGCATTGACCTGGCCGCTTGATGGGGGCATACAGGCGAGGTGTTATGCCGATTACAATCATTGCTTGGATGAAAAGTCTCAGTGTTAACTTACAGTGTTTGTCATGAACCATCTCTGAATGGACTCACGCGTTTTTCTATGATTGCTTCTTTAAAACTGTAAGTTATCAATAAGAGTAATCAAGGAAAGTAGGGGAACTGTCAGAATAATGTTAGAGCGATGTCAAAAAGGAATGGATTTGCGATTTTGGTGCGAATTTATACTGCAATAATACGTGTTTTTATAAAATTTGTGGGTAGTTACCCATAATCATAGTGGCAAAATTATGCGTGGTTTATGCTGTGAGCATAAGCCAGCGAGTTATGATAAGCAGTATGATGTTCAAGCGATGAAAGTGAGTGGGAAAGTGACTCAGTCGGTGCCGTGACCACCCATGTCATCGGCACCGATGTTGAGATCAGATGTTTAGCTCAATAGTTCTTGTCAATTTCTTCCAGTTTTTTCAGGAATGCCTGAATTTGAGTCTCGTTGTTATTGTGAAACTCTGTGGTCGTTTGATTGATCACTGATTCAGGGTCTTCGTTCATGGTATGGAAGTGATATGTATTGTGGAAGTTGATATCCAGGCTGACATGCTCATCCGACAGGCTGACAGAGTAGCCATCATGACTTTCAGTGCATTTAATATCTTCCAGCTGACTGCCGAATTCTATGGGTTTTCCCTGGGTTTTTATTTTTTCGTAGACACTCAAAAGGGTACGTACATCAACGCTGTTTTTCATAATAGCCTCCATCTCTGCTGTCGATGAATGCAGGTACATTCAGGGCCGATAGCGGGTAGCAAATATCGCAGAATTTTCTATTCCTACTTTTAAATTTAGATTCTGCTGTATGGGCTGCAAGACAACCTGTCAAATCCTTATTCCAGATCAACTTTTTTAATTGCGTTTGATGTTGATTTTCCTCTTCATTTCAAGGTGACGGCAGGCAAATGAAGTGGTAGCTTGATAGTACGAAGAATGAAATCACCATAAAACGGAATTTTTATTATGTTTAAGCAGCTAGCCGAAGCACAACCGGACCCGATACTTTCCCTGACACTGGCTTTTCGTGAAGACCCGCGTGAAGAAAAAGTCGATTTGGGTATTGGGGTTTACCGAAATAATCAGGGGCAGACCCCTATCATGCAAGCTGTGCAATTGGCGCAGCAACAGGTTGTCGCAAACCAGACAACCAAAGCCTATGTTGGGCTGGCTGGCAGTGAACCTTTTAACCAGTCAATGATGGATTTGTTGTTAACTGGTACATCGGCACATTCGCGTTCAGCTGCAGTTCAAACGCCGGGTGCCAGCGGCGCACTGCGTATGCTGGCGGATCTGATGCATCTGGCGCAGCCTGATACAACGGTCTGGATCACGAATCCAAGTTACGTTAACCACAAGCCTGTGATGGAAGCTGCTGGCCTGAAAGTACGTTTTTATCCGTATTTTAATCCTGAAACCAAACAGGTGGACAGTGACGCAATGCTGGCTGAGCTGGCTAAAGCTGGTCCGAAAGATGTCGTTCTGCTGCATGGCTGTTGCCACAACCCGACCGGCGCAGATATATCCTTCGCGGACTGGCAGGCTATTACCGATCTGGCGAATAAGAATGGTTTCCTGCCATTTGTCGATATCGCGTATCAGGGGTTCGGTGACGGGTTGGAGCAGGATGCTGCAGGTCTGCAGCATCTGGCTAATAACGTTGAAGAAATGGTGATCGCAACGTCCTGTTCTAAAAACTTCGGTTTGTACCGTGAGCGTACTGGTGCAGCGATTGTGGTCAGCGATTCCTTGCAACAAGCCAACAAAGCGAAAGGCCGTATTTTGAACCTTGCTCGCTCTTCTTACACTATGCCACCGGATCATGGTGCTGCGTTGGTGGCAACCGTTCTTAATGATGCCGCACTGACGAAAGTCTGGAAGCAGGAACTGTCTGAAATGCAACAGCGTTTAGTATCACTGCGTCATGGTCTGGTTGAAGCCGTACGGGCGCAGGGCTCGGAGCAGTTTGATTTTATCTGTCTGCATAAAGGGATGTTCTCTGTGACAGGGCTAAGCCCGGAGCAGATTGGTCGACTGCGGGATGAGTTTGCCATTTATGCTGTAGGCGATGGCCGTATAAACATCGCGGGCTTGCAGGAAAATCAGCTTGATTACGTGGCGAAAGCTTTGCTGACGGTTTCTGCCTGAAAACGGTAGTACCGACCGTTGAGCACGGTCAGACACGATAGCTAATCACATGGGGCGCACATCAGGCGCCCCATTTTTCCAGCATTTCTCTGAGTTCTGAAGCCTGATAGGGCTTGCACAGAATATCGTCCATGCCACAGGCAAAACAGTCTTCTCGTTCCGCTGTGGTTGTGCCGGCGGTCAACGCGACAATCGGTTTTCGGTAACCGGATTTTCGTAGTTTTTCTGTTGTGGTGTATCCATCCATGATGGGCATTCGGCAATCCATCAGAATGATGTCAAATTCAGAGTTCTTCAGTATGTCCAGCGCTTGCTGACCATTCTCAGCAATGACTGGCTGAATGCCAAATTTACTCATCATGAGTGTAATAATCATTTGGTTGGTTTTCAGATCTTCGACAACCAGTACCCGAAGCGCATCAATTGGCCCTGGCAAATCCGGAGAAATTAGATTGGTGGTATTATCGGCATGATGTGGTTCCAGGGGGAGGGCAACTGTGAATGTGGCTCCGGCGTTCTCCTGACTGTTCACCCCAATAGCGCCGTTCATCTGTTCCGTGAGTTTTTTGCAGATTGCCAGCCCCAGTCCTGTCCCTTCATGATTTCGCTGACTTGAATTATCGACCTGAGTAAACGGCTCAAACAAATCCTGCTGGCTGGCCACAGGAATGCCGCAACCGGTATCTGTTACTGAGAATGACAAGGCGTTATCTCGCCAGCATAGCTCAGCGTTGACAGCTCCTTTCTGGGTAAACTTAATCGCGTTGCCGATAAGATTGACGTAAATCTGCTTAATCCTGTCTTCGTCCCCGATCAGCCATCGGGGGGTGTCTGGTTGACAGTGTATGTTCAGGGCCAGTTGTTTTTCATTGGCTCGGTGCTGAAAAATATCGTTTAACACCGTTGCCAGATTGTGACTATCAAATGGCTTGTTGGCGAGTTCCAGCATACCGGCGTTGATCTTACTGTAATCCAGCAGGTCATTGATGATGGCTCGTAACAGCTCCCCGGAATGGTTCAGTGTACTGAGCAAACGGTGCTGGTGCTGATCGAGCGAGGTGTCGGCAAGCAATTCAGCAGAGCCGAGCAGGCCATTGAGCGGCGTTCGCAGTTCATGGTTGATCATGGCAAGAAAATCTCGGGTGGATTTCTCGGATGCTTCTGCCTGTTGTCTGGCACGTATGGCTTCCTCCAGCTTGAGTTGACGGTCAATCGATGAACGAAGCATCTCCCCAAAAAGGTGCATATGTTGCTGAATGGTTTGAGACCATTCCGGCAGGGTATTGATGCGGGTGACAAAAAAACCGTCGACCGCGTGGTTAGACAAGGACAACCATAACGTGCCGTCTTTGGCATCCCAGTAATCGCCATTCAGGTGCAGGGTGTCAGGGCTGGTCCATTTCTGTTGTCGTCCGGAGGTATAACTGACATTGAGTCCCTTATCCAACTCACAGCGGAGGTATAACCCGCAGGCGCGAATAGTATGATTATCGACTAACGCATCAGCCAGCGCCTGAAACAGGGCTTCATTCGGGGGATGCTTGAGAAACTTGCGGCCAAATTCCAGCAGCTGCTTTTCAATCCGCATTTGATAAGCCAGGAGTTCCGAATCACTTTCCGCCCGGGCTTCGAGTTTGTCCAGACTCTTTTGAACGAGTAAATTGGCGTTAAACAGCTCCCGACTTTTTGCTTCCAGTAACTTCTCGGCGGTTCGTCTGGCTTCACGCTCTCGCTCCACTTTCTTTTCAAGGAGGGCAATGTGTTGGTGCAAATCCATAGTCACTCCGTGAGCCGCTCCACTTTGAAACGGACATGATCCTGCTGCCCTGATACCGGCATCATCTCGATAGCGATGCGGTCACCAAAATGAACGGCACAGCCTTTAATCAGCCCGAGACAGACGTGGCCCATGCAACGCGCTGACTTGTAGTCCATGATGAGGGTCGATTCTGTCTGAGACAGAAAATCAAACTTTGGCGGATTAGCATCAGGATAGAGTTTTTTGACTTCGGTGTGGATGTGGGCCTCAACCCGGTTGATGAAACTGAGGGTGTGGTATTGTTCGGCGGGCATTTCTGGCAGATTACTGAGCAGGCGAGGAAAAACGGCTTCGCCAAACCGCTCCTGTAATGAAGCTACTGAGTGTCCGGTGATGGCACTCAGGCTGCTTATTAGCCTGACCAGTTCCCGGTGGTCATAACTACCGACACTGGTATAACTTCCCTGATCGCCGGCATCGTCCAGCATTTGCTGACAGACCTGAAGGCCAAACTGATGCTCAACAATATCCAGAAATTCAGTAAAAATGATTCCTTTCATTTTACCCCTGACAGACATAATACTCCTGTCTGAAGTATGGGAAAGGAACGAGCGATGGTCAAAAATTTCTAAGTGATTACAAACCTTTGTCGCATCGCGTTGATGATGAAGACTTACCCGAATGGGGTAGATTTATGCAATGAAAATGTGAAAGAAAGCGGTTGGGATTATTGCATCTCGAACAGTGGGGAGTCAGCCTCGGCTCTGGCGATCAAAGCGTCACGCATTTCCTGGCATAAAGCGTCCTGCGCCGGAACCGGCAACGCTGCAATGTCGCTGACCAGGGTACCGAGTTCAGGATCGTGGTACAACATTCCGCATGCAGCGGGCTTACCTTTAAAAAATCCGACAAATAACTGGGCGGGAGAGTCCGGTTCAAACATGATTTGCGTAAGATATTCCACAACGGCGCTATGTTCATCCTGATCATCCCATTGGCTGGCGTATACGACGGCATAGCGGATGGTGAGAGGGTGGCAGTCAACAGGATAGATTGACAGGGCAGACGGTTCGTAACTGGCATGTGAAGCGGAAGTTGCGGTCAAACTGGTTTGCTTTGCCTGATACAACGCGAGACCCTGTTCACTTTCCGGCGTGGGAAATTCGGCTTCGGTGATGTGGCTGTCCATCCAGTGATTTTTCTTTGCGATGAGTGCTTCCATCAGTATTTCTGCCCCTGTGTTTTTACTTATTTCCCCACACCTTACCGTAATTAATCCGGTTAAGGTATGGGAATGGGGTTAATTGCTCAATTAATGACTAAAAATGACGTCATTGTTGTTTACCCGGTGTCTTTCACTATAAATCCCATCTTCAGCACGCTTGCCACAGCTGACGATCATGGTGATTTCTGCTTGTTTTGGCAGCCCTAACAGCGCTTTTATGCGCTTAGAATCAAACCCTTCCATCGGACAGGTGTCATAACCTTCTGCACGCATGGCTGTCATAAAAGTCATCGCTGCCAGCGAAGTGCTCTTGTGCAGGCAAACCCGTAAATCCGCTTTACTGACCTCTCTTACCATCGGTTTTCTCAAGCCCATGTAACAGCTCAGAACTTTTCGACCCAGTCCGAACAGCCCGAATCGATCATTGTTGTACAGAAACGGGATGAGTTTCTCATAGTAGCGTAGTGCGCGTTTTGCCGTTTCATCTTCACGGTCGGAGAAGGCTTCCCGGATAGTAGCCGCGTTTATTTCCGCTTGCTGCTTCCATTTGTAAGGGGTGACCACAAAGAGGACCAACTCGTTGGCTGTTTTCGCAGCATTCTGCCCCATACAATAATGCGCCAGTTTTGCCTTTTTATCCGCATTAATGACTCTGTGGAATTCCCATAACTGCATATTGGAACTGTTAGGTGACAGTGTAGCAAGCTCCAACGATCGCGTGACCACATCATGGTCAAATTCTGCGGCCTCATCGTATTTACGAACTGAGCGGCGGGAGCGGATGATATCGGCAAAAGTGTGGTGTTCAGCAGACATAGCAAGGTTAAGAGCCGTGAAATTAAGGGGGAGGCACTATACCGTTTTTGTCTGATGACGGATACCTGGCGGCAAACCCGAAACGGTGTGAAAACTCAAAAATAAGCGTTGCTACCAATGACTTTCTTACTTGGTGAAAGGTATCGGGGGGGGAAATCAAACTGCTAGCCCCGGAGTTTAATGTTTATCAAAAAAGTCTTTGTTTCTGATGTATTTGTTCATGTAGTGGTAGGTGATGGGGCGCAAAATCCAGCTGACCAAAGAGCGGTATAATCGTTGATACGTCGGCGTATCCTCATAAATTTTGCCATTATGAAGCCACAGTAATTTACCAACATGCCAGAACATCAGTGGCACGGGTGGCAGAAAGGTAACAACGTCTAAATCGCAGCAAATACGGTATGTTCTCTGCTCCAGCGGGTAGTGCTTTCTGAAATTCCAGAAGCCAGCAGCGGGTTGACCAAATGTCACAATGCGCTTAATGGCGTGCGGGTAACGCTGATACAGGCGGTGCGCAACCAGAATGGCCATCGCGCCACCGGAAGAATGTCCGGTAAATGCCACTCGTTTTCCCTGTGCCAGCAGAGGTTCAAGCACAGACTCAATCTGCTCATAAATGGTTTTGCTGGCAAAATCGCGTTGCCTTTCCTGAGATTGCTGGAATTCCACATTCATACTGTCAGTGACAAACGGGTCAGCAGCAGCTGGCGGTAGCTGACTTTTTTGCTCCAGCAATTTGTAGTAGCCCCAGTGAACATGGCAGCGTTTCTGCCCATAGGGTAATTGCTTGGGTAAAAATGCCAGGTTAACTAGCCAGTCCCAGATACTTTGAGAACCTTTAAAGACCACCACAATCTCCGGGTGTTCCCCCCAAAGCACTCGAATGATTGTACGCCCCCAGCGGTCAGTGATTTCATGGCGTCCTTCCGGGGAAAAACCGTATTGCGTGTGATTAAAGGTGGTGGGGTAGGCAAGCTGACACAAGATGGCGTAACGCTCATATTGATAACGTTTAAGAGGTTTCATTCATTTCCTGATGTGGGTGCAGAACTTGCTATGTAACAGACTCCTCCCAACTTAAAGGTGATTTATCTCAAACAGATGACACCCACTTTGAATCTGTTTGAGGTGACATAAAAAATGTCATGCTATGCGGTTAACCTGAACATACATCGAATTGGGTTCAAATTTTATGAAAGATAATGCGTAAAGCTTGAATGATTTGATATAAGAATAGATGTGTTTGGGCTTATTCTTTTTGGCAATTGTTAGCAAATGCATGGCAGGTAACATGATGGAATATGATTTTAAGTCTCACCCGTTCGTAAAACTCACACAGGCAGCGCAACCGGAAGAACTCTTCAGACAGTTTCAGGGGATGATGGTGGCTGGTAAGGCTATGGAAGCTGCGGCGGTGTCGAATGCCCGTCAGATGATGGACCAGAGCTATCAGCAGACACTCAAAATTCTTGAAGAAATGGATCGAAAATTTTATCAGCAGAAGGAAGAACAGCCATCGTTGCATTTTCCTTTTGATGTGTTGGATCAGATGACTCGTCAGGCGCATGAGCAGTGGAATCGCGTCACCGGTGTTTCTGGTCAGGAGCAGAAGCAAGCAGAGGAAGCGTTAAAAGCGCAGCTCGCTGAAATGGAAAAGCTGCTGTCTGAGCGTGATGACACGTTGGAAATCGCCTTGGCCGATATTGATAAGGCGGTTAAAGCTAAAGCAACGGCACAACGCAATGCGCGTAAAGTCAAAACGGAACGTGAAGAGTTTGAAGCGCAATGTAAAACTCTGTATGAGGATATTAAAACCAAGGATGCGAGCCTAGCAGAAGTCCAACAAGAGAATAACCAGCTTAAAACCAAACAGGTTGATTTGGAAAAACGCCTGGAAGTCTTAAACGCCGAACTGGCAACACTGAAGGTGAAACAGGCACAAAACGCAGGTGCCTGATTTCAAGTAAGTCTCTATAGCCAAAATAAAAAAGCGCCCACTGCGGCGCTTTTTTTCGTTTTGGCTAATAAGTCAGGGCAAAGCATGGCTTGAACGATGATGCTCAGTTAGCCATGAGAAAGCAGACAGAAAAATGTGATGCCGTCAGCATCCTTATTTGTCTCGTTCACTATTAATAGGAATATTCAGAGTGTTTTGTTATCACTGTTGTTAACACAATCGAAGCCGTTGCAAAAAGGAGTAGTGGTCAATGAGCAAGCAACAACGGGAAGTGACATTACGTTTTCTGGCCGAGCCGGGAGATGTCAATTTTGGCGGTAAAGTGCACGGTGGTGCCGTGATGAAATGGATCGACCTTGCGGCTTACGCCTGTTCCGCCGGGTGGAGTGGCAAATACTGTATTACAGCTTACGCAGGCGGTATCCGTTTCGTTAAGCCGATCCATGTCGGGAACCTGGTAGAAGTAACGGCAAGAGTCATTTATACCGGGAAAACCTCAATGCATATCGCGATTGATGTGCAGGCATGTGATCCGAAAGAACTGGAAAATCAGCTGACTACGCACTGTATTATGGTCATGGTGGCTGTGGATGAAGCGGGTCAGCCGACGGAAGTTCCTGAGTGGCAGCCGGAAAACGCGGAAGATAAAGCCCTGCGGGAATCGGCCATTAAACTGATGAACATGCGAAAAGAGATCGGCGAAGAAATGGAAGCTCACGTTAAGTTTATCAAGTAAGCCCTTGCCTCGAAGATAAGAGCAAGCAACGCAGTTCAGGGAGTGAAGCTCTGCTAGCGTTGCGATGAAGCTGTTGTTGAGCACAGATTCTTAGTTAGTCCGTCAGATCAGGAATGGGATGTCATTGTGCAACTTTAACTAAAGCATATTGACGGTTAATCGGTATGCAGTTAGTCTTGGCGTACACTTGTACGCTCAACGACTATAGGTTTCAGGATGACATCCTCAAAGCCGCCACTGATTTGGCTGAATATTTTTATCTTTACATCAACCTTGCTGATCGCTGTGATTGGCGCCCCGTTATATGCTTACTTCGTCGGTTTCGACTGGACGCAATGGGCCATGTTATTGGCGGCTTTTTCTTATTGCGGCATGTCTATCACGGCGGGTTACCATCGCTTGTGGTCGCACAAAGCTTATGAAGCCAACGCAGTGATGCGCTTCATTTTTGCCGTTGGTGGTGCCTTTGCATTGCAAAACAGCATCCTTCACTGGTCTTCAGATCACCGAATTCACCATCGTCATGTCGATAACAACGAGAAAGATCCGTACTCTGCCAAAATGGGCTTTTTCTACAGCCATATTGGCTGGATGTTGCGTGAATACCAGGCGAACCGCTACTCCGATTACAGCAACTGCCGTGATCTGCAGAAAGATAAAATCGTTATGTGGCAACACAAGTACTACGTGCCTCTGGCTGTCGCGACGAACTTTGGTATTCCTCTGCTGTTTGGTTTATGGCATGGCGATATCTGGGGGGCTTTGTTACTGGTGGGTATAGTCCGACTTGTGCTGAGTCATCATACCACTTTCTTCATTAACTCCCTGGCGCATATCTGGGGAAGTCAGCCGTATACCGATAAAAATACTGCCCGAGACAACGGTTTTCTGGCGTTGCTGACGTTTGGCGAGGGCTATCACAACTACCATCATATTTTTGAATACGATTACCGTAATGGCATTCGTTGGTGGCAGTTCGATCCGACGAAGTGGCTGATCAAATCCTGTGCTTGGATGGGAATGGCAAAGAACCTCAAAGTTTGTCCGGAAGATCGAATTGAAAAGGCCAAAGCCACCATGCAGTTACAGCGCCTGCAGCAGAAATTGGAAGCGGTGCCGAATAGTCACGCCTGCCTTGAGATGCTGAATCAGGAATATGAAATTCTGTTACATAAAATTGCTGACTACTACGGTGCCAAGAAGCGTATGCTGGAACTGAAGAAAAATGATTTACTGAAACAGTATGAGAGCTTTGAATTTCTTCAACAATACCGTGAAATGAAGTATCGTCTGGAAATGCAAAGAAAAGTCTGGAAGCAGTTGACGGCTCAGTATGCCTGATAGGGCATGAACGAGCGGCCTGACGGTCTTACAGATGAGACAGAAACAACCAAAGCGGGGCATTTAGCCCCGCTTTGTTATGCATACTGTTAATACTGCGATGGCAAAAGCTTGACGGAATGATGACGTACTTCCGCGGAGAAATCCGATACAATCGGCGATATTGCTGTCTCGATTCAGAGAAAAGCACACAAGAGCAACAGCGCAATGCGCTCATTTGCCATAATTGAGGGGATAAAAGATGGAGGCACTGTTTTGAGACGAATTTTACTCTTAATGTTTGCTTGTTTCATGTCAATGTCGGCGCAGGCGGTAGAGTATGATCGGCCGGATTCCAGCACTAAGCTGATTGGTACGATGGAGTACTACCAGGTTAACAAAGGTGACAGCCTTCTGGATATCGCCAACCGTTATGATGTTGGTTTGCTGCTGCTGATGGCGTCAAATCCAGGGGTGGATCCGTTTCTGCCGACTCCGGGATCTCTGCTGAAGATTCCGATGCAACTGATTCTGCCGGATGTAAAACGTGAAGGGATTGTCATCAACCTGGCTGAGCTGCGTTTGTACTACTTCCCATCGAACAGCGACAAGATGTACGTGTTCCCGATTGGGATTGGTCGTGTTGGACGTGAAACGCCTAAGATGACCACTTCGATCAGTCAGATGATCAAGAACCCGACGTGGACGCCGACGGCAAATATTCGTCGTGAATATCGTGAAAAGCACAATGTGATCTTGCCTGCAGTAGTCCCTGCTGGTCCGGAAAACCCTCTGGGTGATTACGCGATGCGTCTTTCCCATGGTTCTGGTCAGTACCTTATCCATGGTACCAATAAAGATTTCGGTATCGGTATGCGTGTAAGTTCAGGTTGTATTCGCATGAACCCTTGGGATGTAGAGTGGCTTTTCCACCAAGTGTCACGAGGTACTAAAGTGCGTATTATCAACCAGCCTGTTAAACAGGCGATAGAAGCAGATGGTTCAGTATACGTTGAAGTTCACGAACCGCTGTCACGCGATGAAGATCAGATGGGCGAGCATAAACGTGTTTCTGCCCCAGATCAGCTGTTGGCGGAAGTTGCTGGTGATGTTCGAGCTCGTCAGTTACTGGATGAAGCCCTGATGAACCAGGTTGGCCTACCGGTGCAGCTTCGCTGATTAACTCGTTTTCATGGCGCTATTGTTTCATAACGGTTCTGTTTATGGCGTATTTTTTCATGATGCTAACTGTGATTTTATACGTTGACCGACACATTTATCGTGTGGTGTTCCCTCATGGTTTTTTGGCTGTTGGGAACATTGGTGAGCCTTATGAACAGGGCACAGTAAAACGCCATTATTACCGCTTGAACACGAAAAGCTTTGAATGAAAAACGGCAACCTTCGGGTTGCCGTTTTGTTTTGGGTTAGCTGATGCTAACCCGAAGTCAGCTCATTCGATCAGTTGGTGACCGTCGAAGGAATGCGGCTGTCGGTTAACCCTGTCAGAGGAGAGATGACGAAGGACATTGTGCGTAAATTCGGGTTGTGTTTGTCAAATAGCGATTTGTCCCGTTGGCTGGCATCACTGTGTGTGACAACGCCGTATCCGCTTGGGAAAAGTGTGTTCCACAAGGTACTTTTGGCGACCAGGCTAGAAGTGAGGAACTGGCCAATATAGGTGACCTGAGCCGGTCGGACGGTAAACGCGATATTCAGGTTATCTTTCGTTTTTGATTCAACACTCTGAATCCCGTTACTTCCCCTGAAGCTGATACTGTATAGCTCATACTGCCCAGGCGGCAGCGCAATAGTGAACAGCTGACCTTTTTGCAGGCCGTTATTGTAATCAAAGTCGGATTTAGAACTGGTGACCGTGATTGGATCTGCACTGCCTTGCTGTCTGAGATACAGCGTTGTGACAAGTCCTTCCCCCGTTGATGGCCATTCTGTGGTCACCCCCAAACTACCGGTAACATATCCGTTGTTCGATTCAGACTGAGCCAGTCTGTCTGGGACGGAAATGTTGATGCCGTTACTGCACCCGGATAGCAAAACTAATAAGAACAGAGAAATAAAAAGTTTCATATTGCATCCTAGCAAACGGTTAACGCTTCGTTTTAAAGCTGATACCACAAGTTTCCAATGTCACAACCAATGAAAACACTAATTTAACAAGTGCCAATGGTTGAATATAGACAACTCTGACCTCTTAAAATAGCGAGCCGCCAAAAAAAATCTACTGCTTTTCTCAATTTCACGAGGAAAAGTAGACGGATCACAAATTCAGTGCAGCAAGACACGATGATCAGTTGATTTTGACTGATCGCTGATCGCTGATCGCTGATTGGTGATTGGTGATTGGTGATTGGTGATTGGTGATTTTATATGCAGCTAGTTGGTATTAAAGGGAAAGATTATTTTAGCCGGGGAGATCTTGCTAGCGCAGATGATAGAGACGCAGAAAATATTACTCAAATCGAAAGACAGAGAGAAAACGAAAAGCCCCTGTAAAATACAGAGGCTTGAAGGCATTATTTTCGTTTTATTTTATCAACGTCAATGACGTTTTTAAATTTTTCAGCCTTACTCAGTACGTAATCAACATCCGGCGGGAAATCCTTGTTAGACTTCGCGTGTTTCATCATATCGAACACAGTAAACTCGGTCAGGACTGCAAACTGATATTCAGAAAACTCGCCCTCTGACTGCAGAGTAGGGTCGTAGTACTTGTCGCCTTTACGAATAATCGCGTGGTCAATCACGGTCTCTTCACAGCGGTAACCCAGGACATAGCGATCGCCTTTCCCGTAGATCACATTCATGTAGCTGTTGTAAAAGCATTCACCTGCGGTGGTGGTGCAAGACTCCAGTAAGTCAGCATCCATGGCCGAAACAGTTACAATACGCATCTTGTCTGCTTTAAAATTCAGCGCAGCAAGTTGATGACGTACGTCATCAAGGTTTACTTCATTCACTTCAAAGTACCGGAAAGTTCATTTTGAGCGCGGCATTATACATGAGGGATCAGAAAAAACGCACACTTTATGCGTTTATCGACAGGATGTTATTGCGAAGTCGTTTGAAGGTCAACGCTGTGACATGACTGGTGTCCTTGAGCTTTTAAATTAGGTCTTATTCAAAGAAAGATATAGAGGGGATAAGTGGCATTGGTGACATTGTCACTTAGTTATTGGAAATAGAGACAGGCATACATACACGTTGGCTGAGGTGTGTAGACGTAATCATGTAAAATAGACGGCGCGTATCGGGCTAGAAGTCTGGGGTGAAGTCTGGGTGTGTAGATATAGTTATATACACACGTCGTGTTGGTACCACACTGCGACAACTTATGAACAGGGTGATGCTCATGCTTGTTATTAGATCGCGTACAGACTCGCGACTGTTATCGCATTTATCAGGGGATTGCATGCAAACCGTACAACAGGGCAGGTAAACACATGATTCAGATCGTAGTCAGAGGTGCTATTACGGTTTTTTGTATGAAAATGGTTTAAATGAGATTCGTTTACAATTAGAATCTATAACCATTACCAGCTATGACGATAGCGGTTTATGTTTGTTTTTATATCTTCATTGATTGAAGCCTTTTATTTTTCTTAACCGACTGATTTATTAACAATGAAAGTAGCAAAAACCAGCCTGGCACTGTTGATGCTGGGCATGATTAGCGGAGCCAACGCCAGTACGCTGGGTGACGCACGTTCCATCGAGAACTCCATGAACGCCGCCTCGGCTAACAGCCAGAAGAAAATCGATCGCAGTGCTGACTCTGTGCTCAGCATGAAAGCGGAAATGGAACAGCTGAAGGAAGAAGTGAACAACCTCGGCATTTACCGCGATCACCTTTCAAACCTGGTGGCCAGTCAGCAGCAGGAAGCTGAAAGCCTTCAGCATCAGATCGAGGGAATCAAAGATACTCGTCAGGGGGTTGTGCCTCTGATGTACCGTATGCTTGCTGGCCTGAAGACAACAGTGGAAAACGATAAACCGATTCGCCATGAACAGCGCCTGGATCGTATCAGCAAGCTGGAAGACATGATGGCAATGGCGGATGTCAGCGACGCGGAGAAATTCCGCCGTATTCTGGAAGCCTACCAGATTGAAATGGATTACGGCACCAAGATGGGGATCTATCAGGGCCAACTGGCGCTGGATAACACGAAGATTGAAGCGGATATGCTGTACCTGGGACGCATTTCGCTGGTTGCCCGCAGCCTTGATGGCAAGCGTTTCTGGGCCTGGAATGATAAAACGTCCGGCTGGCAATCGCTGGAAAACGGCTATGCCAAAGACATCAATAAAGCATTTGCGATTGCTTCCAAGCAAGCTGCGCCAAGCCTGATCACCCTGCCGGTTTCCGTTAACGTGGAGAATAACTAAGATGAAATTCAAAGCGTTAGCAACTGCGCTGTGCCTTGTTTCCATGCCAATGCTGGTGTCAGCCCAAACTTCGCTGGCCGATCAAACACGTCAGGAACAACGTGTTCAGAAAGCGCATGACGCCGATCGTGAGCAGGATTTTCGTCTGACTGAGCAGGAAATTCGTGCTCAGTACAATGCGTTGGTCAAGCAGCGGGATCAGCTACAAGCCGAAACCGATGAGCTGAGCGCCACATTCAGTAAAAATGAAAACGACCTGGCCCGCCTGGAAGAACAGCTGCGTTTGGAAACCGGTAGTCTTGGTGAACTGTTTGGGGTTGTTCGTCAGGCCGCCAAAGAGCTGGATAACGAATTGGCTTATTCCGTGACCGGGGTCGACCGCAAAACATTCCGTCCGGTGGTCGACTCAATTGTTGAAGCCAAAGCGCTGCCTTCATTAAAGCAGCTGACTGCGCTGTGGCAGGGAATGGAAGACCAAATTTCGGCCAGCCGAGAAATGCGTCTGGTGCAGGTGCCTTTTATTAACGGCGAAGGGCAGACCAATAATGTGGATGCTTACCGACTGGGCAGCATCGGCCTGGTGGCTGAATACGGGTACATCAATTGGGACGGCAAGCGTGCTGTAGCGAAACCTTATCTGAAGCAGCCTGAAAATGGCCCGGTACTTAACACCCTTACGGGGTTGACGGAAACTGGGATGCAGGCAGCCGTGGTGGATCCATCACGCGGTATCATGTTGGAACAACTGGCAAACTCTCCAGAGTTGTCTGACCGTCTCGAGCACGGCGGCATCGTCGGAAAAATTATTCTTGGTTTGCTGGCGATTGGTCTGGGAATTTCTTTGTTCCGCGGTATCAAGCTGACCCTGGTGCGCCAGCAAATCAACAAGCAGCTGAAGTCGCCGACTCAACCGGGCGATAACCCACTGGGACGCGTGCTGTCAGTTTATAACAAAGAACAGAAGCGCAGCGTGGAAGCACTGGAACTGCGCTTACTGGAAACCATTGTCGATGAACAGCAGGGATTGGAAAAAGGCCTGTCGATGCTGAAACTGCTGGCGGCCTTGGCGCCAATGCTGGGTCTGTTGGGTACTGTAACGGGTATGATTGAAACCTTCCAGGTTATTACTCAGTTCGGCAATGGTGACCCAACCATTATGGCTGGTGGTATTTCTACTGCATTGGTTACGACGGTTCTTGGTCTGGTTTCAGCCATGCCGTTGTTGCTTGCTCATAATATCCTGAGTTCACAGGCAGAAAATATTCGCACCATTCTAGAGAAACAGGGAATAAGCCTGGTCGCAGAACAGGCTGAAAAAGCAGGAACTGCCGCATAATGGAAAACAGTCTTTACGACATCCCATTGATCCACAACTCAGCACTGGAAAGCTGGTGGTACTCACTGGAGCAGTTTATGAATCAGGGAGGCCAGATCCTATGGTGGCTGGCCGCCGTGGTAATGCTGTGCTGGGTACTGGTTGTTGAGCGGGTTGTGTATCTGTCTGTGACATATCCGAAGCAGAAGCAGCAATGGCTGACGTTGTGGCAGGCCAGAGATGATCAAACGTCCTGGTATGCCCACGCGGTTCGTAGTGGCTGGCTGAATCAGGCTCATCTGGCGCTGAATCAGAATCTGAACCTGATCAAAGTGCTGGTTGCAATATGCCCGATGCTGGGACTGCTTGGCACAGTCACCGGGATGATTTCTGTGTTTGATGTCATGGCCACGCAGGGCAGTAGCCAGCCTCGTCTGATGGCGTCTGGGATTTCCCTTGCGACCTTACCGACAATGGCCGGTATGGTTGCAGCGCTGTCTGGTATGTTTGTCCATTCCCGTCTGGCTAAAGCCTGTCATTTACGGGAAATGAAACTTGAAAAATTATTAAGGAGCCAGTGATGAGACTTAATCGTCCGTCTTCTGCCCGTGAAGATGCCCAGGTTGATCTGACCTCAATGCTGGATATCGTCTTTATTATGTTGATCTTCTTCATCGTCACCAGTTCATTTGTCCGTGAGTCCGGTGTTGAAGTGAATCGTCCGCAGGCCAGTAATGTTGTCAGCCAAAAAGACGCCGGGATTTTTGTGGCCATCACGTCAGCTAACGATGTCTATATTGATAAGCGTGTTGTGGATGTGGAGCGTGTGCAGGCGACGTTGGAACACTTGTTGCTAGATCAACCGGATGCCTCCCTGGTTATTCAGGCTGATGAACATGCTTACAACGGTACCGTGGTCAAAGTTATGGATGCGGCCAAAGGGGCCGGAGTGAAGAATATTGCTTTGGCCGCGGAGAAACGCTGATGTTTCGATTGTTAATCGCTCTGCCCGTGGCTTTTTCTGTCGCCTTGGGACTGTTTACTTTCATGGCATGGATGGTGGATAACGGCCATCCTCGAGCCCAGGAGGAAAAACAGGTTCTGGCGTTTGACATGGTTATGGTTGAGCAGGAACGGGACGTATCCCGCCGTCAGCGCGCGGTACCTGAACCGCCGGAGACACCGGAGCCGCCGCCACAGGTAATGCCGAAAACATCGCAGTCAGTGACAACCAATACGGTTACTCCGACCATGCCGAGCCTGAGTCTGGATACCGCAATTTCCGGGCTGGCGATTAATGTCCCGACGTTTTCTGATTTTGGGACAAGCGTTAATCAGCAGGCGATGCCGCTTTATAAACAGGATCCGGTTTATCCCCCTAAAGCGCAGCAGAGGGGCATTGAAGGTTATGTGGTGTTTTCGTTTACCGTGGATGCACAAGGACGCCCGACGGATATTCAGATAACCGATGCGAATCCTAAACGTATCTTTGATCGGGAAGCGATGCGGGCGCTGAAAAAATGGAAGTATCAGCCTAAAGTAGTGGATGGCCGAGCTGTGCCTTACGTCCAGACCGCGAAAATTGTGTTCAAGATGGAGAAATGATGAAGAAGTTCACTCTGGTTGCTTTGCTGGCAATACCACTCAGTGTTGCTTCTGTTCATGCCGCAGATTTGTCGCAGGGTATCGCGAACAAGGTGCAGCGGGCGAATACGTTGCAGCAGAATGAAAAGCTGGGCGAAGCCATTAATCTGCTGAAGGGGCTGAACCCTTCAAGGGAGTACGACAAAGCTTACGTACAACGTATGCTGGGGGTGTTCTATTGGCAGAGCGGTAACAAAAATCAAGCCATTACTAACTTGCAGAATGCGGTTGAGTCGGGTTTGCTGCAAGACGAGCAAGCCTGGGTAACTCGCCGAATGTTGGCTGACATTCTGCTGTCCAGCGAGAAATTCCGGCAGGCTTTGCCGCACTATTACACGCTTTCAAAATCGGTTCCGGAAAATCAGAACGCTGCCGAACTGTGGCTGCGTATTGCGCAAAGCCATTATCAACTGGAACAATGGAATGACGTGTTGAAGGCTGTTGCCAAACGCGATCGTTTTTTAAAGAAAACGGATAAGCATTCACTAAACATGAAGCTGGGAGCACAACTGCAGCTTCAACAGTGGAAAGGGGCGGTACCCACTCTGGAAGCATTGATTGCGCTGGAACCGAACCATGTGGCCTGGTGGCAGCAACTGACCGGTATTCAACTCCGACTCGGTCGTTCGCATGATGCCCTCAATACCATGGCGCTGGCGAAAAGGCAGGGGGTCGCACTAACGCAGCGGGATCTGCGAAGTCTTGCGCAATTATATGCCCAGAGAGGCATTCCTGAGCGAGCGGCACAGCAAATTGCTGAACTGGAAGGAGCCGAGTCCGACAGTGAATTGCTGGCGATTCAGGCCCAGTACTGGCAGATGGCAAGAGAGTGGGAGCAGGCGGTGAAAGTCTGGGAACTGGCAGCCAACCGCGACAATAAATACCGTTGGCAATTAGCTCAGCTATTGCTTCAGGAAGGGCATTACCGGCAGGCATTGACTCAGTTGCAAAAAGTGACGGATAAACGCCGTGCGGCAGATGTTGAACTGGCCAAAGTAAGGGCGTACTACAAGTTGACCGACTTTGATAAAGCGATTATCCACGCCAAGCGTGCCGATAATATTCAGTCGACTTCGACGTCACAAAGCTGGATTCGTTATTTGAATCAAATGCGTAAGATGGATTCCTGAACCATCCCTTTTTATTAAAGGCTGCAAACGACAAGGTATACGATTATCGTGTTAGACCTTTGTCACATTTGCAGCCTTTTCTTTCTCTGCCACGTTGCCCATTCTTCTGGTCATGAATTGCTTCACAGTATTGTGTCTGTCTGAAAGGCAAGCTGATGAAGTCTGTCAACTTTCCTATCCTTAATGCATAGCTCCTGACTTAGAGTTACTGACTCAGAGCTACTGACATCTTGTTCCTGACGACGGGCAACCAATAGGGTACGCGTATGAATGTTCCCATCCGGAAAATGACCTGGAAGACGATGAGGCGGAAATCCCGCCTACCTCAGCCTGTCTTTTCGTTTTCTGCGTGTAATGGGAGCAAGGTATGTCTGTTAATGAAATCCGCAATATCGTCTTTGTCGGCCAGAGTGGCGTAGGGAAAACGTCGCTTATTGAGCGGTTGCTGTTTGACGCTCAGGCAACAACTCACCTCGGGACAGTAAAAGGGGGGGATACCGTCACCGATTTTGATGATCAATCCATCCACTATCAACACAGTATCGAAGCTACTCCGGTTGCCTTGAGCTGGCAATCTCACCGGATGAACATTCTCGATACGCCGGGACTGCCTGAGTTGATTGGCAGAGCACTCAGTGTATTTCCGGCGGTAGAATCCTCAGTGTTGGTCATTGATGCTAACACGCCTTTGAATCAGGTCTCTGACAGACTCTATCAGTTTGCCCGCGATCAGCAGAAATGCCAGATGGTTGTCATCAACAAGATTGACCTCAATCCTTCTAAGTTAAGCGCATGCCTGACACAGATTCAGGCGCAGTTTGGTGCGGAGTGTTTGCCATTGAATCTGCCATCAGAAGATGCCAGCCAGGTGATTGATTGTTTCTTTACACCGGAGGAATCTGCTTCGACCTTGTTCAGCTCTGTCAGTGAAGCCCATGAACAGCTAATCGATCAAATCATCGAAGTGGATGAAGATCTGATGGCGTTGTATCTGGAACAGGGCTCGGAACTCAGCCCGGTTCAACTGCATGCGCCTTTTGAGGAGGCACTTCGTACCGGGCATGTTATTCCTGTTTGTTTTGTTTCTGCTGAAACCGGTGCTGGCTGTGACCTGCTGTTGCAGACACTGGCTGAAATCATGCCTATGCCGGAAGAAGGCAACCCGCCAATGCTTGAGAAGAAGGGTAAGCAGGTTCCCGTCAACAGTGAGCAACTGGATCATGCTGTCGGGCATGTGTTTAAGATCAGCGTGGATCCATATCTCGGTAAACTGGCTTACATCCGGTTGTTTCAGGGGGCAATAAACGCTGGTTCTCAGCTGTACATCGGAGAAAACAATAAAGCGTTTAAAGTCGGTCATCTCTACCAGCTTCAGGGCAAAAAGCGCAATGAAATCAGCGCTGCACGGTGTGGTGATATCTGCGTGCTGGCAAAGGTTGATGAGCTTCAGTTTGACTCGGTGATCCATGATTCACATGATGAAGACGGCATCACCATGCGTACGCTGGATTTTCCTGAACCTATGTATGGTTTGTCGATCAGTCCGATCAAGCGGGGCGATGAACAAAAGCTGTCTGAGATCCTGAATAAGATCGTGGCGGAAGATCCGTCTTTGCGGCTTGAACATCGGGCGCGGACAAATGAAACCGTACTCAGCGGACAGGGAGAGTTCCACCTCAAGATTGCGCTCGAAAAAATGTCATCACTCTATAAGCTCGATGTGGAAGCCACCGTGCCCAGCATCGAGTATTTTGAAACGATCACGCAGCCTGCAGAAGGCCATTACCGGCATAAAAAGCAGAGTGGCGGTGCGGGACAGTTTGGTGAAGTCCAGCTGCGGGTCAGGCCGCTTGAACGCGGTGAGGGATTTGTTTTTGTCAACAAGGTGGTTGGCGGAGCCATTCCGACGTCACTGATCCCTGCGGTTGAAAAAGGGATTCGGCAGGCGTTGGCTGAAGGCGCTATCTCTGGTAATCCGATTCGCGATATCGAAGTGACAGTGTATGACGGTAAGTATCACTCGGTGGATTCGAAAGAAATTGCTTTTGTGATTGCCGGTAAGAAAGCGTTTTTAGACGCGGTGCGTAACGCCAACCCGATTGTGCTGGAGCCGATTGTAGAGATGGCACTGACTATTCCAACCGAAGCCGTCGGGGATATCACCGGGGATTTAGCGGCCAATCGCGGAATGATATTAGGCACCAATGCAGAAGACAGCCATTTCACTCATATTCAGGCCCGCATGCCGCAAAAAGAGTTGATTGAATATGCCCAGCGACTGAAAGCCATGACCGGCGGAGAGGGCAGTTTCAGTATGTCGATGAGCCATTATGAGCCTGCACCGGCTCAGGTTCAGATGGAAGTGTGTAAGGCGGCTACTGCCTCAGACTACTGACAGGTGAAAGTGACTGATACAAGCTAGCTGCCAGATTATGGGAACTCGGTGGTGTCGTCTGAATAACACGCCCAGAATACCATCACACGTACAGGCAGAAAAACTATCCCCCTGAGCTGCCGCTTCTGGCGGCTCTTGGGGACACTCCGCTAATTTCCGTCTATACCCTCAGGTAATTAATCAGTTAGTACTTCATTCCTTGTAGTAAATGACGTTACAATATCGGTACAAAATTATCATACAAATAACATAACAGGTTGCTATGTCGTCATCACGTCGTGCTGATTTAATCTTGGTCGCCACCACCATGCTCGCGGCATCGGGCTGGATTTTTTCCAAAGAGACTATTCAGGGCTTGCCACCATTTGGGTTTATCGGATTCCGCTTCGTGCTGGCTTCAATCTGTTTGCTGCCATTTTGTCTGCGTGCTTTTCGACAGGTACATCGCTCTGATATTTTCAAGGCAATGGGGGTCGGGGTGTTATTGGGTATCTCCCTGATGTGTTGGGTTTATGCGATCTCTCACTCTCAGACGTTAGGTGAGGGAGCGTTTATCATGAGCTTGTCCATGCTGTTTGTGCCAATTGTCGCGTGGGGAGTCTTCAAGTTAAAGCCGTCGCGGAATTTCTGGTTTTCATTGCCCGTTGCGGTGGGGGGGTTATTGCTCCTGGCGCTTGGCGGCGGGCAGGCGTGGCAATTGTCTGTCAGTCAGCTTTGGTTTCTGATTGCAGCTTTGACGCTCGCAGTGCACTTTAACTTCAATAGCAAATATGCCAGCCGTATTCCAACTCTGCTGCTGACCTGCTTGCAGCTATTTGTGACGGGATGCATGGCACTGAGTGTTGCCATTTTCACTGAAACCTGGCCCGAAAGTGTACCAGGTTCAATCTGGGGATGGTTTGCACTGAGTACGTTAGTCGCAACCAGCCTGCGATATGTGATGCAAACGACAGGTCAGAAATATGCCAACCCAACCAATGCTGCCATCATCATGATTCTGGAACCGGTCTGGACGGTGATTCTCAGTGTGATTTGGTATGGAGAGCAAATGCCACCGCATAAGGTGATGGGCTGTATGATGATTCTCCTGTCTCTGCTCATGTTCCGGGGTGGCCATTTGATCTTCAGGCGTTTCAGAGCCCGGGCGTAACCAGTTGTTTTCGCGTTTTGTGATTCAGGAAAAACATCTGATACCACATTGATCTTATTGATAAAAAAGCGACACCCATTAATGGGTGTCGCTTTTTTAATATCTAATTCTTTCCATCGTGATTACACGGTAATAGCTACGGTATGGCTGGTTTTAATGGAAGCCAGTATCGCGATGATGGCCTGTATCATGGGCAGGTTTTCCAGCTCTTTAGAGTAAATCAAATAGGACTTTGACAAGGTATCCAAGTCATTCAGATGAACCAGTGAAATGTTGGGATGAGGCTGAAACTCATGTTGTCCCACATAGCTGATGCCGATGCCATAAATACTGGCTTCCCGAACGCCTTCTCGGCTATTGACCTCCAAAATGCATTTCGGACTGATACGTTGTACCTGCAGCGCATCTTCAATGATTTTTCGGGTGGTCGAGCCAACTTCACGGTGTACCAGAGGCACATCTTCCAGCGCCGCTATGGGAATCGCACGACGGCGTGACAGTGGGTGGGAATTGGGAACCGCTAACACAACCGGTTGCTGGGTTATCTCAAGGGACACCAGGTCCGGATTCGGTTCGCGGTAGGCGAGCATGCCCATATCCAGTTCGCCGTTGAGCACACCGTTTTTGATATGTTCTGAGCCCCCGGTATGTATCGTGATATCGATGCCGGGGTAGTGGGTGTTGAATGCATCAACCAAAGGCATCACTGCGCCGGGACTGACCGCACCCAGATGGAGCTTGCCCGAACGTAGTGCGCCGTTTGACTGGAGTAGCTGTTTGGCACGTTGCTCGAGTGAAAACATGATCAGTGTTTGCTGGTACAGCTGCTGACCGGTTTCCGTCAGTCGATTATTGTTTCTTTGTCGGTAAAACAATCTTACGTTGTACTGTGATTCCAGCTCCCGAATTTGAGCCGTAATTGTCGGTTGCGTAATGTTGAGTTCATCTGCGGCTTTTGAAAAGCTGCCAAATTTAGCAACCATATGAAAAGAACGTAACTGAGTATGTCGCACTGGCATCATCCAACCAAATAGAATCCTAGCAGCATAGATTTTTTCTATGACAATCCTATTTAATTAGTATTTTCACTCCATATTACTGTCATTTCGCACGCTTACCTTGTGTTCATTCAGAACAGAATCAGAAAGGTAATGCGATATGTGGCAGTTTCATAATCCGGTCAACGTCATCTTCGGCCAGGGGGCGATTACTGCTCTGACTGAGCAGATAAACGGACGTTCGTTTGCGTTGGTGACCTACGACCATCCTTATTTTGCATCACTGGCTGTTGGTATCAGGGAGTCGCATTCAGGCTGTCGAGTTGTACTCAATCAGGTGAGTGAAAATCCGGATATCTCAGATATGGCGACGATTTGTGCGGCGTTTTCCCCTTATGCGGCGGAAGTCGAGGTGCTGGTGGCATTGGGGGGCGGGTCGGTGATTGATGCAACCAAAGCACTGGCGGTGGCGAAAACTGAACCCAATCACATTAGGGCTGTGTTGACGCAGGGCGAAAAGATCATTGGCACGCCCCTGCCTATCATCGCGGTGCCAACCACTACCGGCACAGGCAGTGAAGTGACATCTTGGGCCACAATCTGGGATACCTCCGCAGGTCGCAAGTATTCACTTGTTCACCCCCATTTATACCCGGAAGTCGCAATTTGCGACCCGCAACTGACGTACCAGCTTCCGGTTTCGCTGACTATCCAGACCGGGTTGGACGCGTTGTCTCATGCGCTGGAAAGTCTTTGGAATAAACACCGAAACCCTCTGTCGACTCAGTATGCCAAGCGGGCTATCCGTCTCATTCTGAAGGTGCTGCCGAAGCTTAAGTGTGAACCAACAGACTCGTTGTTACGAGAGCAGATGATGACGGCGTCACTACTGGCCGGGTTGGCGTTCTCTAACACCAAAACCTCCATTGCCCACAATATTTCCTATGCCATCACGATAGAGACCGGACTGGCTCATGGCATTGCCTGCTCATTCACTTTGCCGGCGATTGTACGGAGCTTTGCGAACGATGACAGTGATATTGCTGATTCGCTGCGCTCATTGTTTGGAACTGATCTGACTGATGCAGCCTGTGAGCTGGAAGGCTGGTTGGCAGCGTTGGGGGTAGCAACAGAACCACAATGCTACGGCTATAGCGAAGAGCGCTGGCAAATACTCGTCAATGATGCGCTAAGCGGCGAACGGGGAAAAAATTTCGCGGGCAATTCAACCACTTTACTTCAATCATTTTGAAACAGATGAGGAAATCCTAATGAACAATACATGGAAGAAACATGCAGCGGTATCTGGTTTACTGGCCGTTTTACTGGCAGGGGCTTTACCAGCACAGGCAATGGATGATCTGAAAATGGCGCTGATTCCTTCTGAAGATTCACGAGCCATGCTCAAACAGAGCAAAGTGTTGATAGAGACACTGAGCAAAAAGTTGGGAGTGAACGTCGAAGGCTATGTGGCGACAGATTATAACGGCGTGATTGAGGCACTGCGTGCCGGGCATGTAGACATTGCTTATCTGGGGCCGTTTTCGTATGTGAAAGCCAGTGAAGTAGCTGATGTTGAAGCCTTTGTGGTTGCCGAAACCGCAAAAGCGGGCGATGTTGCCTATCACAGCCAGATTATTGCGCCGGCATCTGCGACGGAGATTCAGACGTTAGCTGATCTGAAAGGCAAAAATTTTGCTTTTGTTTCGCCGACCTCAACGTCTGGTTACCTGTTCCCCAGTGTTGCGCTCAAAAAAGCCAACATTGAGCCTCGTGAGTATTTCGCCAATGTTGTTTATACCGGTGCGCATGATGCCAATATCCTGGCTGTCAAAAATGGTCGGGTTGATGCTGCGACGGTTGCTGACCGAATTCTGAATGCCGCGGTGGAAAAAGGAATAATCGGCAAAAACGACTATAAGGTGATCTGGCGTTCTGAAGCGATTCCTGAATCGCCGATGGTTTGGCGTAAAGCGCTGCCTGAGCAAGACAAACAGAAGATTAAGCAGGCATTTCTTTCTATTGAGTCCGTACAGTTTGGTGACCAGGGTATTGTGAATCGCTATGTGGAAACCAACGATGCAGCCTATAACCCGGTACGCGAAGCGGCGAAATATAAGTAATCCAATGAACAGATAATACAGGGCATCTGTGGAAATCATTATGTTAGTTATTAAAGATCTACAAAAGTCTTATGGCGATAATCAAGTCCTGAAAGGGGTTGACTTAACCATTAACGAAGGTGAATTTGTTGTGATTCTCGGTCCTTCCGGTGCGGGTAAATCGACATTACTACGCTGTATTAACCGCCTGACAGAAGCGACCAACGGGGACATTTTTCTGAACGGTAAAAACATTGCCCATGTGCAGGGGAAGGAGCTGATTTACCTACGACGTAATGTGGGTATGATTTTTCAGCATCACAATTTGACCAAACGACTTTCTGTACTGAAGAATGTGCTGGTTGGCAGAATGTCAGAGCTACCTTTCTGGAGTTGTGCGCTGCAGCTGTTTCCTCAGTCTGATATCACCATTGCCCATGAATGTCTGGAGCAGGTTGGGTTGGCAGATAAAGTGAATCAACGTGCAGACAGCTTGAGTGGAGGTCAGCAGCAACGTGTGGGCATCGCCCGGGCACTGGCCCAGCAGCCACAACTGATGCTGGCTGATGAACCGGTAGCCAGTCTGGACCCTAAATCATCCCGTAAAGTTCTCAGCTACATCCGTAACAGCTGTAAACAACGCAAAATTGCCGTGCTGTGCAACCTCCACCAAATTGATTACGCCATGGAGTTCGCTGAACGTATTGTTGGTCTTTCTAATGGCAAGGTCATTTTCGATGGGCTGCCAGAGTCTCTGACCCCTGAGGTTGTCAGCCAAATATACTCGGGCCTGGAAGATGACAGCATCAGCCAATTAGTAACGCGTATGGCAAGTGAACGACGGGCAACCCGTTTAAGTGAAATGAGGGTGGCCTGAGATGACGTTATACCCGTTAAAGCTTGTGATGAATCCGCCAAAACAGGGCTGGTGGATTGTGTTTCCGATCATTCTGGTGAGTTGCGGACTATTACATTGGTCTGCAGAGGGAGCACGCATGAGCGTGTCTGATTTAGTCGCTGGTTTGCCGTGGATCGCAGATTTCGTCTCACGGATGATGCCACCCAATTTGCCTTATATCGGTGAAAGTTTAATTGAACCTGCTATCCAGACATTGCAAATAGCCTTGTGGGGCACCGTTTTGTCTGTTGTTATTGCTATTCCTATCAGCTTTCTGGCTGCGAAAAATATCACCCCTCATACGGGTATTTACCATATCTGCCGGCAGATATTGAATGTACTCAGGGGAATTAATGAACTGATATTGGCGTTGATCTTTGTGGCTGCGGTCGGGCTGGGGCCTTTCGCTGGTGTGTTGGCTCTCGCTTTACACGGCGCGGGTATGGTTGGAAAGTTCTTTGCTGAAGCAATCGAAGAAATGGATCAGGGGTCAATGGAAGCCATGAAAGCGTCCGGCTGTACAACGTTGCAGACGATAATATTTGCTGTGCTTCCACAGGTTTTCCCTAATTGGATCAGCATTATACTGTACCGTCTGGAAGCCAATATCCGTATTTCTGCAGTATTGGGCATGATCGGTGCTGGTGGAATCGGTTTTGAGCTCATTACCTCAATGAAAATGTTCGAATACGGCGATACCGCATCTTGCGTGATAGTGATTCTATCGCTGGTTTTTCTGACAGATATTTTTTCGGCTAAATTGAGGCAGTTGATTCGGTAGGAAAGCTGAAATCACTTTCTGTCGTTTAGGCAGCCCCAATAAATATCGACAAACTTGGAATGTTTGAATAGTTAAAAGGCCACTGTAAGAGTGGCCTTAAATTATGCGAACACGAAAAGCAGCAAAGGCTCTTTTGCATCAGGTACAAATAGGTTTGTCCAAATATGATTAATCACTGTAGTGCGAAAGAACAGTGGTGGCTATTCAATTGAATTGATGGAAAAGGTCTGCAGCGTGTTATGAATTGAAGAATTTTCATCAAAGATGCAAAGCATTTCACCATTGCAAGAGTGCTTGCTTTGAACTATCAAATCGACGATCAGTTAAAGAGCCCCTCCCGCAGAGGTGAGAAAATATCCAGATCGGACTGATAGGGGGATTTCCCATCAATAGCCAGTTCCACCAACACTCGGCCAAAGAGCGGGGCGTATTTGAAAGCGCGCCCAGACTCCATGATGCACATGGAAGCGCCATGATAAAACGTCTCTGAGCATGGTTGCGTGGGAATACGGCCAATCACCAGCTTGCCGTCCGGGCTCATCGAATAAAGGCAGGTGCCCGCATCTTCCATTTGCTCTAGATGAATGGCTTGCGGGTTTAGCAGCGATGATAAATGTCCGGAGAGTTCCTTCATCAGTCTCTGACTCACCTTATGATGAATCTGTGCGGGATGATCGAAAACATCATAGGTGTAGTCCGCACTCATCTTGACGCGGTTTGCCATTGAAGGGTCAAAATTGAGCGGCGGAAAACCATAGAATGTGCCATGGTCGTTCGCGTCCAGATTGCCGAACTCAAACCAGATCGGGATTTTGACGTCATGACTTTTTACTGGCCAGTAGGCATAGTTCATCTGCCAGATTTTCCAGTCCCGTGTTTGATGAAGTCCCAGCGGGTTCAAGACACTATCCGCCCATACACCAGGAGACAGGATCAGGTGACGTCCCCTTATGCAAAGTGCATCCTGCTCGGATTGTGCATAGATGGCATAGGTCTGGTTCTGATGGGGGACGCCGCTGGGTTCAAGGCCGGACACTGCATATTTCTCCAGCACAGATAGTCGGCCTGTTTTCATTGCGGCACTGAAGAAAGCGCTTGCAGCAGCCTGGACATTGATTGAGGCGCTTGAAGCCTGAACCAGACCAACGTAATCGCTCGGCAGGGCTTCGCGATTGAACACCGGAAACCGTTTGTGGATCGCGTCTGGTGAGTCCAGATACTCATAAGGCATGGCCATGCGATCCATGGTTTTCTTCACCTGACTGACGTTGCCTTCTGTGGTCAACGGTGCGTCTTTGTGTCCGAAGAAAATCAAATCATCCATGGCCAGCAGTGGTGTACCAGTGGCCATCTGAAGTTCCATCCAGAGTGCCAGAGATGTTTCAGCAAGGCGGGCTTCGGATGTGTTGTCCTGCATCAGCCTGAACATTCTTTCGTTTCCTTTGGAGCTGTTGACGTTGTTTCGGATGCCATACTGATCGACGACTAGAGTGCGAAGGCCTCTTGCCGTTGCATAATAGGCACTAGCAAGCCCGACAATCCCGCCGCCGATGATCACGACATCGTATTCGCTTCCTGGTTTGATTGATTGCATGTGTTTTCCTTTGATGAAATTGAGTTTGATGGGCAGAACAAGGACTTTGGACTGCCAATGCCTACAGGCTCAGCCAATAGCCAGGCCGGTAGGGAGTTGGCAGAAACCGCTGGTGAAGTTCCCTGAAGGTTGCTTCCGGATCTAAATCTTCAAACTTTTCCGGGTGCAGCCATTTGGCTATTTGCTGCAACGCGATAAAGTTGTAAGGGTTGTCATAGAATGCGTGCCAGATGGCATATACCTGCTTCTTGCGTACAGCTGGCAGTGTCTGGTACGCAGGCCGTTCCATCAGACGGGTGAGATGCTGGTGGGCAACGTTCAGGTCGGCCCCCGGTCCCAGCCGAATCCAATCGCCTGAAGGCGAATAAAGTGACCAGTTTGCCCCGGTGACCAGCACGACGTCGGGTTGTGAGTGAATCACTTGCTCCGGGTGTAGTGTCCCGAAGTTACCCCCAATGAAATCTGAACCAAGGTTCCGGCCACCAGCAGCCTGGATTAACGCGCCAAAATTTCCCGGCCCATAACTCATGCAGCAGTCCTGATAAAGGCCAGCCGAACGTTCAATCATGACGCTCGGGGAATAGTGCACGTCGGAAAGACGGGAAAGCACCCGGGTAATCTGTTCTTCACGAAATTGCAGGAATTGGCTAGCCCTTTCATTAGCGTCCAGCAGGGTGCCTATCGTCTGTATGCTCTTTTCCACACTGCTGAAAATGTGCGTGCGGAAGTCGACAAAAACCACCGCGATACCGATTTTGTTCAAATGTGCCAGTAAGCCTGAGGACTGTACTGCCGCAAGTGAGCTCAAGTTCATTAAGACCAGATCCGGTTCCAGTCCGATCACTTTTTCTGCATTGAGCGAGTCTGTCGTGTTGGCCGGAAAGGTCGGAATCGCCGCCAGTTCGGGAAAGCGTGCAAGATAGCTTTGATATCCGTCGAGATCCGCCGCTCGGAAGTTTTCTCCCCAGCCGACGACTTTGCCAAAGGGATCCTCAGGCAGCAGCAAAGGCAGCGTGTACGCTAATGTCCCGTCGGCCAGAATCAATCGTGAAACCGGGCGGGTCACCGTGACTTGCCGCCCTGCCAGATCGGTGATCGTGACGGGTTCGCTGGCAATTGCCTTTCCTAAATACAGCGGTATGCACCAAACGAAAATAATAAGGCACCGCAGCAGGCGGAACTGGCGGGAAGAAATTCTGTTCATGGCTTTTCTCATGTTACATGCGCCGGTAATGCCTGTTATTTCAGGCATTACCGGACACGGATGACGGTGAAGCATTACGCGGTCAGCAGCATATGGACATCGAAGCCCAATACCTGTGAGCGCCCGATCAGCTCTCTGGTTCGGTTGCTGATCAGGGCGGCGACATACTCGTTGGCCTGATCCTGAGACATGTTCCGGTAACGATCCGGGTACATCTTTTCAATGCTGTCACACAGCACGGCGCCTGCATTACTCACGTAATCAGGGAGATAGTTGATGCCTCTTTCAAGCAGGCGGTTCTGTGTTTCTGGGCTGGAGAAGGGCGAGTTGGAACTGCTGATGACCCAGCGGGCAGCCACTTTCTCCACGGTGGAAGCGTCGAGAATGCCGGACAGAGAAGCGATACAGAGAATATCTGACGGGAAGGCCCAGAACGCCTCTTTGTCCAGCATACGCACTTCGGCAGGAATTGCCGGTGTGGGACGGACATCAAAGCCGACAACATCGTATCCGTGTTTCAGGCACTGGCGGGCGATTTCACAGCCAACTTTGCCCATGCCGTGAATGGCAATCTGGGGGCGGGCACCTGTACCGGGCGCATGTTCAATGACGGTTTGCAGAGCACTCCATACGCCATACCCTGTGGCGATCGATGTGTTAATTTGCGGGCTTTCCAGCGCATCCAGAATCCAGGGAGAGGACAGCCGCAGGTACTGCATATGTGTGCTGCTGGTATTAATATCGCAGCCGGTGTACATCGAGCCGTTGTAACGATTCAGCAGTTGAGCGATAGCATCAAAGACATGCATTGCATTTTCAGGCTTCGCTGTGCTGTTCACCACAATTTTTCCGCCGCTGAACCCCGTCTGGTACAGGCCGTGTTTTCGATCCATTGCGTGTGCCAGCATGATGGCTTCTTCCTCCTGTGCTGCACGGGAGTCGTACGAGAGCCATCGAATACCGCCGTTGCCCGGTAAGGTATTTCTTCTTGGGGAGCAGGCAAGGGTAAAGGATGTGGTGTCATCCACGACAATGGTTTCTACTTCGTAGGTGCCATATGCCGGGTGATCGATTATTGCCATGATCAAATTTCCTTCGCTGTTTGTTGTTGGATAGCTTTGTCTGCACCGGCCGCGGTCAGGCAGGTGCTCAGGCCAAAGGGTGTGGGGTCATTCATCAAGTCGGATACGCTGATTTTCACTCCAAGTGTCTGCTCTGCCAGAACGGCGAGCTGAATGACGGCGAGCGAGTCGCAGCTTTCATCCAGAAGCGAATTGTGGATGCCGGACGGCGTCATTCCGGTTGTCCGTTCCCAGATCCCGGTTACAGCCTCGTCAAGCGTTGCGTAATGACTTGTGAATAGAGGTGGTTCACGGTCATCTGCCTGTTCACTGTGTCCGCCAAACGCCGGCGTGCCGGGGCCGTGGTGCTGCCGTTCAAAGGGGTAGTGCGGTAATTGCACCCGAACGCCAGCTTGAGCCCATGAGGGATGCCAGTTCAGGTTTATCCCTGCCAGCCATAATGACTGCAGCGCGCTGTGCCAGATTTCAGTGTCACTTGAGCGGTCTTTGATACCGCCCAGAGTCCGGATGGTGGTGCCTTCTGGCCGGATTGCTTTGACCAGAGCCGAGAGCGTTGCCCCTGGCCCCACCTCGATAAAGAGGGTGTTGTGTCTGGTTGGCAGGGAGTTGACTGCCTCTAGGAAGCGGACCGGTTCCCTCGCGTGTCTGGACCAGTAACGGGGTGTCAGTTCGGTCAGTGCATTCAGTTTTGTGCCGTAGAGCGTTGAGTGGAAACGGATGCCAGAACTATGCGCCTTGGCCGCCGGAGCCACTGCCGTGAGAGGGGCAAGGATCGGCGTCATCATGGCTGAGTGGAATGCATGAGAAACGGATAACTCACGGCAGCGTGTTTGCTGTCCGGACATTTCTGTCTGAACTCGCTGAATCGCCACTGAAGTACCAGAAAGCACGCAAGCGTCTGGCCCGTTGACGGCTGCCAGCGAAATCTCGTCGGACAGCCAGGGTGCGCAGTCGTCCTCACTCATATTCACCGCCAGCATCGCGCCGCTATCCAGAGCTGACATCAGGTCGCCTCGCTGTGCAGCGAATACCAGTGCCTGTTTGCTGGTGAGAGAACCCGAAATACAGGCTGCGGCGATTTCTCCGAGACTGTGGCCGATGACTGCATCCGGCATGATCCCGTGTTGCATCAGGAAACGTGCCATAGCAATCTCAACGGCAGTCAGGGCTGGCTGGGCCATTGAGGTGTTTGTGATCCCTGCAGCAGTCCCTCTGCCATCCAGCAGGAAACTCAGGTCAATCTCAGTCGCCTCTTTGAGCTCGTGAATCAAGACCTGAAGAATCGTTGCGAAAGCAGGGGTAGATCTAGCCAGCGCTGCGCTCATTCCAACGAACTGACTGCCTTGACCGGGAAACAGGAAGACGACCTGGGGGCGGCGTTTTCCAGCGTCTGTGATCTGCCCCGTAATCTGCGGGCGCCCGCTGTCGTCCAGTGCCATTATGGCTCGGTAGCGCAAGGGTTTTCGCGTGGACTGGGCGCTCCATGCCAGCGCTCGCGGTGATATTTTAGTTAGGCTTTGCTGGTAAGATCGAATCAGCCGATGACAGGCGCCCATGCTCTGTGCCGAAATCGGAATAGCAGCAGGATAAGTTCCGGACGGTGCCGGTTCACGAGCCTCAATCATATCAGGGCGAGCCAAAATAATGTGGGCATTGGTACCACCGATCCCAAAAGCGCTCACACCGATGGCGGACCGGGGATCCTTTGCCGGCCAGACTTCGGCAGTTAGCGGGAAGTAGAGCGGACTGGACTCTGTATCAATGGAGGGATTTACCGCTGTCATATGGAGCTGCGGCGCAATCCACCCATGCTGAATCTGCAGCACGGCTTTGATGAGGCCAGCCATACCCGCCGAGGTTTCCAGATGTCCGAGATTGGCCTTCACCGCACCAAGCGCGCAGCAGTCTGGGGACAGGCCCGCGCTGGACGTTATTGCGTCCAGCACCCCGAATTCAATTGGATCCCCGGCGGCCGTACCCGTGCCATGGGCTTCGAATGCCCGAAGGTCTGCTGCGGTAAGTGCCGCATCCGCCAGCGCCCGGTTCACCAGCCGACGCTGACCATCAGCGCTGGTTGTGGTGAATCCGACTTTGCGGGCACCATCGTTGTTCACCGCGCATCCTTTAATGATGGCAAGGATATGATCGCCATCTCTGGCCGCATCTATTGCAGGCTTGAGAACGACCAGGGCTGCGCCGCTGCCAAAAATTGTCCCGCTGGCCCCAGCGGTAAACGGCATACAATGACCGTTGTGCGAGTAAATCATACCTTCTTGCGCTTGGTAGGGCGCATATTGGGGATAGCGAATGGTGCAGCCGCCAGCCAGTGCCTGCCGGCAGCGACCGGCGCGGAGCGCTTCGACAGCCTCCGCAACGGCAACCAGAGAGGTGGCGCACGCGGCTTGGATTCCCATAACCGGTCCTTCAAGGCCGAGATGCCAGGCTGTGCGGGAAACCAGATAATCCTTGTCGTTGGCTATCTGTAAATCGAACGCTGAAGGACGATACTTGTCTATCAGCTCGGATGTCATCAGGTACGGCAGGTATGCAGAGCTGCTGCAGCCGCCGAACAGTCCGGTATCTACAAGCTGGCCGGGCTGAATACCTGCTGATTCCAGCGCGTGCCAGGCACATTCCAGAAAGATGCGATGTTGCGGATCCATCAGAGCGGCATCTCGCGGGGAGATGCCAAAGAAAGCCGCGTCGAAGGCGAGAACATTGTCGCTCAGGGGAGCCGCGAAGGAGACGGATTGCTGATCGTCCGATCCCGGATCGAACTCGACAATCGACTCAACCCCATTTAGCAGATTATGCCAGTATTCATCTGGATCATCAGCGCCCGGAAAACGGCAGGACATTCCGATGATCGCAATATCATGATGAGTGAACGGATGGTTCATATCACATTTGCCTTAATCGGTTATGTAGCCATTGCGGATTGCAGTCTGCAGCGATTCGTCAGTACGCTCGAGTGGGAGCAGCAGGATAAAAGCGCGGTAACGTTTGCGTGGAGTTTCCTGAAAAAGTTGCCTGACCCCAAACATGCCGGTCACATCACCAGAGACACCGGTCGCCGGGAGCGACTGCCACTGTTTTTGCCAAATTGCGCTGGAGTTCCACAGTCCTGCGACTTCGATCCGTCCCAGAGCGGTTTCGGCGGTCTCTCTATAGTACGAGATGATGTCTTCTCCAAACTGGGCGATTTTCCAACCTTCACCGCTGATTGTGCCAATTTCCCGTCCCGAATCGTCGAGCCAACGATCTGTGTGCGAATTGACATCACCGACACTCGGCTGGTCGTCTTTCTCTGCCTGGTATTTGATTTCGCTCAGCTCAAGCAGATTCAGCATCACGAAGTGGTCATGACCAATAATCTTTGTTACGACATCGCGAGCCTGCTGCTCACTTCCGGTGGCAGACAGCTCTTCTCTGGCGAGGTTAGCCAGCTTGACCAGCGAGGACATCATTTCATTGTTAGCAATTTTCATATGAAGCATCTCCGTGCGTGTGTTGTTCTTTTTCCAGAATGTTTTTGCCGCGCTCCCGGTCCGCATCGCTCCCTGCATCGGCGAATACAGTGACGACATTGGCATTTTGATCAAGGTGCTCGGCAGCCCGTTGTGCTGCGACCCAGTTGGCTGCAGCGGAACCGCCAATCTCAATGCCTGTATTTTCGAAAAACTGGTACATGGCTTTCAGCGACGTTTCATGGGAGACGTGCTGGAAAGTGACTGGTGCAGGAATCAAAGACACGAACGGTTGCTCGAAGCCGTAACCCAGGCCGCCAGCACCGGCGAATCGTGGGTCGCCATTGGGGGGATCCATCGTGCCGAAAGGCATCTCGCTCGGCGTACAGCCTATGACCTTGAGATTGGGATTTTGCTCGGAAAGCGCTTTGTAGACGCCTGCGATTGTGCCTCCCGTTCCTACGGCTGCAACCCAGACATCCGCCGTCTTGCCTTTCAGCTGCCGGCAGATCTCGGCACCGGTATGATGCTGGTGAACGGCGGTATTGACTAAGTTCAGGTGCTGGGACAACAGCGTCCAGTCTGGGTTCTCCCGGGCAATCTGCTGGCTTTTCGCAATGATCCCTAGCAGAAAGTATCTCCGGTCAACTTTGGTAATCGTGGCATGGCTCTCGGCCAAAGATCGAAGCAGGGCTTCGGGGGCAGTATCCGGAATGACGACATGAACCGGCACATCACAAAGATGTCCCAGATGGGCAAGTGCTCTGGCCATGTTGCCCCCTGACGAATCGATTAATTTCAGGGGGCCTTTTTCGAAGTCGTGACGGTTTACTGCGTCACAAAACAGGCCGAAGGCCACCCGATCTTTGATTGAGCCGGACGGGTTGCCTGACTCCAGCTTGGCAAATATACGGGCTCCATGTTTCGGACTAGGGACTTCAATCAGTGGGGTGTTGCCCAAGGCTTCGCTGTAGCTGAGCAATTGGGGAAACATCTGAATCGCTTTGTCTGGGGATGGCGCATGTGTTTGCGCGTTAAACAGTGAAAAGTCCATGTAAAAACTCCTATGGCGAATGAATGTCAAAAGTTGCATGAATGTGGTTTGAGCGATAAGGCTGGATACGGCTGCAATATGGCGTCGATCACCGAATTCAATCCATCGGACAGGTAAAAATGCCCGCCCGGGAAAAGCATTGGTTCAGCGCTTTGCGGCAGGAAACCGGACCACGCGTTGAGTTTATGTCTGTCCACGAGGGGATCATTTTGGCCGCCAAAGACCCTTGTCGGGGGCAGATTGCCGACTGGCAGGGCAGACAGTTGCTGCAGCAGTCTGAGATCGCTGAGGATCTGCTCGCCCAGATACTGGTGAGCGGTCTCATCCAGCGTGCTGATCCCATCGACCTCACCTAGAGACAAGGCTTGCTCCTTGAGAGATTCGATCTCTTGCTCCGATTTCAGCATCTGAGACAGTGTTGGCGGGGGACATTGCGAGGAGACAATGAGCTGCCCGATTTGAAATCTGGATCCGGCCAGTGCTTTGGCAAGATGCAGAGCAAGGATCGCCCCCATGCTATGGCCAAACAGGGTAACAGGCGCGATACCCAGCAGGCGGTTCAGGCTTCGCTCACAATGTCGGATTGCTGTTTCCGGAGCGCGCCATTTCTCTTGGTCTGCGTCCTGCAGCGAGTGCGGATACTGCATGATGATCAAATCCACCTCGGGTGGCAGCGCACTGCGCCATGCCCGGTAAAAGCTGAGATCGCCGCCGGCATGGGGAAAGATCACCAGCTGGTGGCTGACGGGGGCGGACGAAGCCAGGCTGAGTCGGACAGCAGCCGGGGTATAGGTTTCAATGAGCTTCATGGTTACCCCGTAATCATTTCAGTGACGGGGGCGCCGGAGAGCTGACGTACGCTGGCACTCAGCGACACCCGATCCACTTTTCCGATCCCTTTGCGGGGAATCGCATGAGTAATGACGAGCTTTTCTGGGAGTTTGAACTGTGCGGCACCTTTCTTTTCAAGATACTGGCGGCATTCCGGCAATTGCAGTTGCTGGTGGTCGTTGAGAACGACAAATAAGCACGAGACCTCGCCAAACTGGCGATCCGGCATTCCGACACAGGCGGCATCATGCACACTGGGATGGGATTTAATCAGCTCCTCAATTTCTTCCGGACTGAATTTTTCGCCCCCGCGGTTGATAGCGTCTCTCACCCGACCGTCGATGTAGACGTTGCCAGCCGCGTCCAGATGCGCAAGATCCCCGGTTCGGTAGAACCCTTCGGGTGTGAATGACCGGGAGGTCGCCACGGGATCATTGAAATAGGTTGTGATGGTGTAGGGGCCACGGGTAATGATCTCCCCAGACTCCCCGACGGGAACCGGTTCTCCTTCCGGGTCGACAATCCGTATCTCGTCGTCTGGCAATAATGGCCTTCCCTGGGAATGGTGCCGTATCTCCGCATCGTCCGTGTAATGCGTAAAGCACAGCAGTCCCTCGCTCATGCCATAGCACTGCTGGATTAGGATATTGAGCCTCGATTCAGCCTGCGCGGCAAGTTCAGGAGAAATCCGTGATCCGCCAACCTGGATGTATCGCAGCGAGTCCAAAGAGGCATAGTGATCACCGATTTTATCCATCCACTGATCCAACAGCGCCGGAACCAGCGTGGTATGGGTGACCTGATGCGCTGAAATCAGTGCCAGCGCTGTTCGTGCAGAGGTGTCCGGTGCCAGGACAACGGTACCCCCACAGGAAAGTGTTCCGAGTATGCCCGGACAGTTGATCACAAAGCCATGAGAGACTGGTAGAACCGCGAGATATACTGATTCCGCGCTCAATCCAAAGACTTCACTGGCGGCTGCGATCATATTGCTGTAGCCACTGTTCAGCCGGGCAATGGGCTTGGGTAAGCCAGTGGTTCCGCTCGACAGCAGCATCATCGCGGGATCGTCATTGCCCATCTCAGCCAGATACGGCGCAGCAGGGGCGTCTGCGGATGGTGCACAGAAATCTGAGAGTTGCTGCCATTCCTGCCAGGTTGGTGCAGGGATCCCGTCAATTAGCTTTAACTTGATCCCTGTGTGGTTCTCATTGAGATAGCGCTCAATGAACTGAGCAGAACTGAAACGACGGTTTCCCCGCGTTACAGCGACCACGGCGGGACGTGTTTTGTTCAGAAGATGCTCAAGCTCACGCTCTCGGTAGGCGTGCAGAACCGGCACCGGGATGGCGCCGAGCATCGTGGATGCAAGCATCAGTACAATGGCTTCGGCAGCATTGGGCAACTGATACGCAACTCGATCTCCTTTCTGAATCTGCGCGGCCTGAAGCCGGGCGACCGTACTGAAAACACGATTGTTTAATTGACGATAGGTGATGACTTCACCCTGAGACACCAAAGCAGGGGTATCAGCGTGATGACGCAGTGATGCTGCGATTTGTCGGTTCAGGCAAAAAGAAGTGTCAGCCATGATTCACCTCTGACCGGCCGAGGGCGGAATGGGCGTTTTCTTCAGGGGCAGTGATCATGGTTTCCAGTTCCTGAAGGGAATAGTCGTGTGTATCCCACAAATTGAATCCTGTGCATCCCAGCTGTTCGAGTTGTACCTGAAGATGCAGAGTTTCTGCCGAACTCAATCCCAAATCGGTCCTAAGTTGCCAATCACTCTCAGCCGAATGCAATAGATCTGGCGGAAGCCCAATCTTGACCAGCAAATTTATGACTCGTGTTCCTGTCATCTGTACCTCATTATGCGTCTCGTTTAATAATAATGATTATTATTATCAAATGAACCGTCGGTCAGTCAATTTATAATTATTTGTTTTAAATAAAAAAATAAGTTGCAATGAAAATGATATTGAATATCATTACACGCCGACCATCGGTCGGTCAATGTGGGTGCATATGACTGGGTATCAGAAAACGGAGATGAATTGCTCCGGATCAGGTGAGTGCGCACCCTTAGCTGAGTGCTTTTGGTCGAGGCCATTTTGAACAGTACATCGGAGAGATATGAAACCACGTCATCGCGAACTGCCAGTGGCAGTTAAACCGGGAGATCCCCCTAAGCCATTTCCTCGTTCGTTAGGCAAAGGACTACCGTGTTTCGTTGTCTTGTCGGCGGGCATTTCGTGCTTTGGAGTCCATGCCCAGACAGAAGCGGGCATGAAATATCATCCTGAGGGCAGCGCAACAATGCTGACCGCCGCGGTTTTTCAACTCAATCAGGAATACGTGAAATCCGCCGACACCCAGCATCTGGGCTTCTGGACACAAACCGGGGAGACTTGCTCCAGAGGTGCCGGTATGCGTTATTCGGGCTCATCTGGGGGCAACCCGCATAACATATTTAAAGAGCCATCAGTTGCTCTCGATGATCTGGCGGTGAGCTATGACCTATATGGCCTGACAGGTACCGAAGTAACTGTTCCGATGAATGTGAGCAACCTTGCCGACAAGCAATACACAGCTAACTGCAGGTCAGATATGTACTTTTTTATTGGATGAGGGCGCTATGCGACAGTAGCCCAGACTTACAGGTGTTGAAATGAAACAGATCTCGCCGGATATTCCATCTCCAGAATTCAGGAATCACGCTGTCAGTCCCTCGCAGCTTGAAGTGTTAACAGAGGGGAGCACTGTGTCGGCTGGAGCTAAACCTGCTTATTTGTCGCTTGTCAGGCGTCGCTTGTGGCTGCTTACAGCCATGGCGACTGTGGTTCTGCTTCTGGCAATGATTGATTTAAGCACGGGACCGTCCAGCTACAGCCTCACGGATATTGCTCGTCTGCTTTGGGATTCAGAGTCACCGATTGCTCTGGAGGTGATTGTCTACGACATCCGGCTGCCTGCAGTTTTGGCTGCACTTGTCATTGGTGCAGGGTTGTCCGTTGCCGGTACTCAAATGCAAACGGTGCTTCACAACCCTTTGGCCAGCCCATTTACTTTGGGGGTTTCAGCCGCAGCCAGTTTCGGGGCCGCATTAGGATTGGTGTTTGGTGCAACAACGCTTCCCGTATCTCTGGGCAATTGGGTCGTGCCTGCGAGTGCTTTTTTCATGTCGACGATGGCTGTTCTGCTGATTGAGCGACTGACCCGGTGGCGGGGTATGAATAATGAACTGATCATCTTACTGGGTACGACTCTGGTTTTCACCTTCACGGCGCTGTTGCAGGGGCTTCAGTATGCCGTCCCAGATAGAGCGCTGGAAGCCGTTGTTTTCTGGACTATGGGAAATCTGTCAAGGGTCAGCAGCACTCAGCTTGTTCTGATCGCGGCCATTTTATTCTTGGTGATGGTGTGCTTCATGCGCAGCGCCTGGCAACTGACAGCTATGCGTCTGGGGGAAGAGCGAGCCAGTGCGATGGGGATTCCGGTCGCACGCTTACGATTGCAGACCATTCTGCTGAGCAGCGTGCTGGCATCGCTCTGTGTCTCTTTTGTTGGGACGATCGGGTTTGTGGGACTGGTCGCCCCGCACATGGCCCGGATTATCGTTGGTGAGGATCAGCGATTTTTGATTCCGGCATCGGCGTTATGTGGTGCTGCACTGTTATCTGCGGCTTCCATTGCCGGGAAAATCGCGGTGCCTGGTCAGGTTCTGCCAATTGGTATTGTGACTTCTCTGGTCGGCGTACCGATGTTTCTTGTTCTGATTCTGCGCCGGAGGAGGGTGTGATGATAACGTTAACCATTGAAGGGGTCAGTGTCAGGTTTGGCCGTAAGACTGTGCTGCATGATGTCACTATGGGTCCGCTGCATTCGGGAAAGCTGAGTGTGCTTTTGGGCGCCAATGCGGCAGGGAAGTCTACACTGCTGCGGCGGATCGCCGGTCAGCTTCAAGGTCAGGGACAGGTAAGGGTGGATGGCCAGCCAGTTTGTGATTGGCCTGAACAGCATCCGAGCCGACCAGCATTAGTGCCGCAGGATATTTTTACCGGCACAGGCCTGAGTGTTATGGAGGCGATCTTGTTGTCGGCCAAGCAGGGCAGTGGCTGGCGAGTTCGGGAGCATGAGCTTAACGCAGTGACTCGTTTGGTCGAGCAATTACAACTAACTGCCCTCGCGGGCAGCGAGCTGCACACACTCAGCGGCGGGCAGCGTCAGCTTGTTTCAGTTGCTCAGGCACTGGTCCGGAACCCCAAAGTATTGCTATTGGATGAACCGACCAGTGCGCTTGATTTGCAGCGTCAGTTTGAACTGCTGACGCTGCTTCGCCAACTGGCTCATCAGCATGGGTTATGTGTTCTGATGACTTGTCATGACATCAATCATGTGCTCAGATTCGCGGATCATGTGGATGTGTTGCACTGCGGGCAGATAGTGGCATCCGGCGAACCACGCACTGTGATTACGCCAGCATTGCTCCGTCAGATTTATGGTATTGAGGCCAGTATCGAACAAAGTGCGCAGGGATACCCCTATGTGGTCGTACTCGGAACCCGCGTTTGTGCAACAAGCGCGGAATGAGAGACAAGGTTCCCGACGGCTTGTCAGGCTTGATGCTCCGAGACCCCGACCATCCGCAGGCAATTCGCAAGGACCACGCGGATAAAATGCTCACGATCTGTTTCTGGGTAAGCAATGATATCGTCGGTCGCACCGTGTACACCGGCATAAATCAGGAGCGAGGTAATGCGTGGCTCAGCAATCTGCCACACACCTACGCGGGTACCGTTTTCGAGAATAACCTGCAGTTGTTCGAGAATCGCATTCTTTTCCAGGTTTGTGCGGTTATGGTGGTGATGATTGGTATAAACAATATCATGCAGGCGGTACGTGTCTGCGTAAGCCTCAATACTTTCTTGAATCCAAGCGCAAAGCCGGCCCTGCCAGTCATCTGCTTTGCAGGTGTCGATTTTATCCTCAAGCCGCTTCAAAAACTGGGCGGTATAGCGCTCCCCCATGGCTGCAAGCAACTCATTCTTAGAAGCGAAATAATGGTAAAAAGTACCTTTGGCTACCTGTGCCAGTTCGACAATCTCGTTGATGGTCGTCGAGTCGACCCCTTTGGCAAGGAACAGTTGTTCGGCGGCTGACATCAACTCGTTCAGGCGAACTTCTGCGGGCTTGACACATCTGGCTTTCGGAGGAGTAAACTCCGGACGGTTCTTTTTATATCTCATCGTAATCAGTGTTTTCCATTTCAATCTGTGTCGCTTGTTCCCGCAATGAGCAGGAGCAAGATCGCTTGTGCATTCGTGGAGTGTGTACTTAGACGTAACCGCGAATACCAAACAACGGATTCAAAGTGATACGACCAAAGTCACCTTAGATCCACGTATCGAAAAATTTTCGTAAGCATATCAAAAACTACCGGCCAAATCCTGAAATTATAATTCCTTCCATCAACGTCACGAAGTTTATCACATATTGACCGACGGTCGGTCGTTGTATATTATTGAGAATAGTTATTATTCAATTGGTGGGTGATCATGCAACGATACCGAACTCATGCTCTTGTCATCGCGGCCTATCTCGGGACCTTTCTGTCGACACTGGACATCAGTATTGTCAACGTCGCGTTGCCGACGCTTCAGGAGGCCCTTCATGCAGATATGGCAGGGCTTCAGTGGATTATTAACATTTACGCCATCGCGCTCTCTGCAGTGATGTTGTCCGCAGGCCCACTGGGCGATAAATATGGTCACAAGCGGGTGTGGCTGGGCAGCGTTGCCCTGTTTGTAATTGGCTCCGTGATTTGTGCCTTCGCCTCCGATCTGAACACTCTGCTGTGGGGGCGAGGGGTTCAAGGGGTTGCCGGTGCGCTGTTGATCCCCGGAGCCATGCCTATCCTGACCCACGCATTTCCCGATCCCCGTCAGCGTGCACGTGCAATCGGTGGGTGGTCGGCTTGTAGTGCCTTGTCATTGGTTTCAGGCCCTTTGATCGGCGGCTTGTTGATTGAGCATATTGGCTGGTCAAGTATCTTTCTGGTCAATGTCCCAATTGGTATCATTGCTGCCTTGCTTGGGGCCTGGGGAATTGTCGAGCGCAAACACCCTGAACATGCAGCGTTTGATCCGGTTGGCCAGATATTGAGCATGATTTGGCTTGGAATGCTCAGTTATGCGCTGATTGAAGTTGGCGAGCATGGGGCTTCCACGGAGAAAGTCCTGCTTCCGCTTTCATGTGCCGCAGTGGCTTTTGTGGCCTTTGTCTGGATTGAATTGACAGTCAAGAGGCCACTATTCCCTATTCTTCTTTTTCGCAATATTTCTCTGGCCGTGGCAAATCTGGCTTCTTTTGCGTTGGGATTTTCGGCCTATGCAAGCCTTTTCTTTCTGTCACTGTATCTGCAACAAGCGCAAGGCGACACACCACTTACTGCTGGGTGGCACCTGATGCCTCAATTTATGGTAATGGGGGGGGCATCGTTGCTGTTCGGCCGTATGGCACAAAATATTTCGCTAAAAAAACTAATGGTTGGTGGATACGCCTTGATTGGGGTATCCCTATGCTCAATGTCACTGTTTACCGCCAATACGCCTTACCTTATTGTCGGTAGTATCCTGGCGATTCTTGGGCTTGGGATGGGGCTCTCCGTTCCAGCGACCGGGATGATGGTCATGAGCTATGCGCCCGCTGAGCGTGCCGGGATCGCATCGGCAACCATGAACGCGCTGCGGCAGATAGGCATGACACTGGGTATTGCGGTACTGGGCAGTATCATGAGCATCTATGCGATCCAGCAGATGGCTGAGGTAGTCAGTTCCAACAATATGCAAAATGCTGTGGAGATTGCCCAGCGCGCAATAGTCAGCAATGAACTTCCTCCTGGTCAAGAAAGGTTGCTCTCGGCTTATCGTGCCTCGATGGCGGCCGGGTTTGGAATGGTCATGTTCTGTGCGGGCTTGCTCAGTGTGCTGACTGCGGTGCTGCTGGTCGTTTTCACGGATGACAGCCATACCTCGCATGTTCATTCACATGCTGGCAGTACAGCCAGCAACCATAGGAAGGCACATAAACATACCTACAACAAGTCTGCCTGAAATCATTGGTTTGCATAGTGTCTAGGGCAAGAAGTACTTTCCTCTATGCGGCCTGTGGTTTAGTGGTTTAATGAATCCGGGCACCATATTAGGTGGTAAGTCGCTACCAAAGAAAGAGGTGCTCCATGACAAGACAGCGTCGTTCATTTTCCGCCGAATTCAATCTTGAAGCCGCTTGTTTGGTTTTTGACAAAGGTTACTAAATGCCAGCAGCGAGCCGTTCATTAAATGTTGGATAAAGGGTTCTTAGGCGTTGGTTACACATCTTGAACAAGGGCTTGTCGAATGGGGGCTGCGGTGTGTTCGGTGTTGCAATGTCTACTTATTATGATCATCGCCAGCGCCGCCATGTGGTAGATGCAAAACGCTTGAATCTTCGTAGTGAGGTGAACAGACTGTTTACGTTAAGACGAAGCTCTGCGTGCATTTCCTAAAACAGCTAGAGGAGAAAATCGACCGCTGCCAACCGGATGACTGGCTTGGCAAGTTGTGTGCCTGGATTTAGGGAAATATTGAAGCCTATACAGAGAGTTACCGCCTCATGACATGGTTTCTCCGGAGATGGATCGCCAAATCTCTCTCTGTGTGATGATTGCAGACTGCTTACGTATTGTTGGAGTAACGGATTGGAAAGCTTGATGGTTGGTACTATCGCTCAAGAGTATTAACCAGAAGCTGGAGTATGGAAATACCCTCCCTGGTAGCTACCTACCATCATATTTTTCTAGAGATCAAAACTTTTGCCGCCTATTTACTAAAAGGAGCGATTCTAGCGAGGAGTTAATGCCAGTCGTATTTTGTGTGTCGGTATAACTAATGAACAATTGAACAATTCGCCTGAGCAATTCGCCTGAGCAATTCGCCCGTAAAGGGGTAGAGAAAGTCTTTATCATCGACCGTGTGGGTTTGTCAGAACGTTATTTATACAAGAAACAAAAAGTTGTAAATAACCGGCCAATTAACTAACAGTTCTGCATCAATATGGTTAAATGCAATTAATTATCATTCGAATTGACTGACGGTCAGTCTTTAATTAAAATCTCCGCAACTCGTTCAATCTTTAACCTTTGAGGCCAAGATGTTTTACTTTCATGCGTTACGTTTCCAGACATCTACGAATTCAGTATTTTCTCGCTTTTCTGACCCATTAGCTTCAATTACCGCATCGCTGCTGCTTGTTAGCGGTGCTTCAGTTTATGCTGAGGAGACGTCAAAAGGGGGAGTTCAGGAGACAGGAAAAGCCAGATTGAATGACACTTATACTGTGACCGTAACTGCTGGCAAAATGTCGGATGAGGGAAATGGCCCGGTTCGAGGCTATGTTGCAGAGCAATCAAGGGTCGGGACAAAAACTAACACCTCAATTCTGGAAACCCCGCAATCGGTTTCTGTAATTACTCGTGAGCAAATGGATACTCAGCAGCCAGTTAGCAGTAGCTCTGCACTGCGTTATACAGCGGGTGCGACAAGTGAGAAATATGGAGGATATGGTGGCTACCTCGATATTACTAGGATCCGTGGTGTTGACGCAGATTATTATCTGGATGGATTAAGAATTATCAGCAACCCAGGGAGTTGGCTGCCACAAATTGATCCCTATTCGCTCGAGCGGATTGAAGTACTGCGCGGCCCTGCTTCAGCCATTTATGGCCAAGGGACGGGGGGCGGTATCGTAAATCAGATCAGCCGCAAGCCGCAAGATGTTGCCCTGCACGAATTGAATCTTCAGTACGGCAGCTTCAATCGCAAGCAAATAGGTTTTGATAGCACAGGGCCGATTAATGATGATGGTACTTTTCTCTATCGTTTTACGGCAAGTGGCTTAGATACTGAAGGCCAAGTTGAAGATACCCGTCATAAACGGCTTTATGTGGTGCCTTCACTCACCTGGCAGCCAAATTTACAAACATCGTGGACGGTTATCGCGATGTACTCTCAGGAGCCCGAGCTTCCTAACTATAACAGTCTCCCGGCCGCGGTATTGGGGTTGGATGGCAGCCTGTATCCGCAGATAAACCGGCGAAGAAACTTTACGGATATGAATTTTGAAAACTCTTCACGCCAGCAGAGTTTTCTGAGTTCATTATTTGAGTATGATTTTGAAAACAGTTGGCGATTGGTTAGCAATGCACGATATATGTATGTCAAATCCGACATACAGCGTGGTGTTGTTTATGGATACCAGGAAGTAAACGGCTCCCCACAATTAAAGGGTTATTATGAACTGACACCCGCCAAGGTGAATACATTCTCCATGGATAACCACTTGATCGGCAATGTCGAATGGGGCGATATGACCCATACCATCCTGATGGGCGTTGATTACGCAAAAGGAACCCTGAAAAATGAGCTGTATAGTGTCGGCCCTATTTTGTTGGATCCTTATGGTTCTCAGTACCGCCCGAACATTGTTCCGGATTTCACCGCAAGTCGTCTGGCACCCTGGAAAGTAAAGCAAGAATTCACTCGTGTCGGTGCGTATCTTCAGGATCAAATGGCTTACGATCGCTGGCGATTGGTACTCAGCGCAAGGCATGACTGGTCGCAAATAGATGATGAGACTCACAGTTATTCACCGACGTCCCGAGTGAGCAAGCAGGACGATACAAAGTGGAGTGGCAGAGCGGGATTGAGTTATCAATTCGATATAGGCTTAGCGCCATATATTAGCTATGCAACGTCCTTTGATCCTTTGTTGGGAACGGACTATCAGGGAGAACCCTTTGTGCCGGTTGAGTCTGAGCAAACTGAAGTCGGCATCAAATTCCACCCTGCGAACTCTAGTACGCTTTTAACAGCAGCAGTATTTCAGCTTGAACAGACAAACGTGAAGACAAGTGACGCGGACCACCTGGGATTTAATACACAGGCCGGGAAGGTACGAACGCGAGGGCTTGATTTACAGGCGACAACAGAAATAGTAAGTAATCTCAACTTGATTGCAAACTATACATATTTAGACAATGAGCTCGTCAAAGATACCTCCTACCAAGGGAAAAGCCTGACACAAACACCAAAGCACAGCGCTTCGATTTGGATGGACTATTTGATTAACTATGATGCCTTTTCCGGCTTGAAGCTTGGTGGAGGCGTGCGCTACCTCGGTAAGTCGTTTGGAGACCCGAGCAATGATTTCGAAGTGCCTTCCGCCACTGTGATCGATTTGGCTGCCACGTACCAGCTTGATTCTCTTTCTTCGGAACTGAGTGGGGCGACACTCGCATTCAATGTGAGTAACCTGACGGACAAACAGTATGTCGCTAGCTGTACATCGCGACTTTATTGCTTTGTTGGGCAAGAACGGTCGATGATCGCAACATTGAGCTACCGTTGGTGAATTCTGTGACCAATTGTCTATATTCTCGCCGCGATGTACTGGGCCAGTTGCTGATGGGATGCACGGTTGTCGCGATGTCTCGTTTGTACGCAGGGATTTCTGCTTCGATGGTTATCACCAATATTGCCGCGCGCAGGATACATCTCGACCGACCTATCAAGTGTCTTCTGTTGGGCGATGGGGCTTTAGCTTATGTACTGTCTTCTCTCAATGGTGGCCAGAGGCAACTGGTTTCGAAGGCCCAAGCGTTAATTTTGACCCCTCAGGCCCAGTTACTCGATCAGCCTACAAGTTCCCTCAATTTACAGCATCAGCTCGTAGTGCTTGGGTTGCTGTGTCAGTTATCGCGAGTTCGACCAATGTGCGTCGTCATGGCAGTGCACAACATAAATCATGCCTTGCGATTTACAGATAATGTGGTCGTTCTTCGTGACGGTGAAGTGGAAGTTTCTGATTCGCCGGTTGATGTATTGACGCCGAGTCTATTGGAAAAAATATATGGTGGTCAGGCTCGAGTGGAACGGTGTTTACAGGGATATCTATATCTTTTAGTGGATTATTCAGTCAGAAACAGTTCGATATTACCTACAATAACGAAGGAGACGGTATGAGCATATCTCGTGGTCAGTTAACCCTCTTGGCAATGCCCAGTATCCACGCGGGTGCTTGGCGTTACCCCGGAGCTCGGCCTGATTTTCATGCCAATTTTGAGCAGATGAAATGGTTTGCCCAGACTCTGGAGCAAGGGTGTTTTGATGGGCTGTTTTTGCCAGATACCTTGGCGATAAGAGCAGCACCGCTCGAAGCTCTGATAAAAGGGCATAGCGTATCTACCCTAGACCCGTTGACCTTGCTTCCTGCACTAGCAGCCGTGACGCAGCATATCGGCCTTATCGCTACGGCGAGCACCACCTACAATGAACCCTATACGCTTGCTCGTCGTCTGGCTTCGCTTGATGTCATCAGCAACGGCAGGGCAGGCTGGAATCTCGTGACTTCAAGTAATCCAAACGAAGCGGCAAATTTTGGTGCTGAACAGCATATGGAGCACAGTGCAAGATACTTAAGAGCCAGAGAATTCAGTTCCGTTATGGACGGACTGTGGGAGAGTTGGGAAGAAGATGCATTCTGCAGGGATGTACAAACTGGTTGCTATTTCGATCCTGAAAAAATGCATATCCTCGATCACAAAGGCCCACACTTTTCTGTGCGAGGCCCCTTGAATGTTGAGCGACCTATTCAGTCTCGCCCTGTCATTGTCCAGGCCGGCGCGTCGGAGGCTGGGCGACAAATTGCGGCTGAAACTGCAGAAGTTATCTTCACTTATCAGACTGATCTCGACGGGGCTCAGCGCTTTTATACTGACATGCAGTCCCGAGCACAGGCTGCCGGGCGGCCACATAAACTGAAAATAATTCCAGCAGTTTTCGTTGTGCTGGGCGATAGCTTGGAGCAGGCGCAGGAAAAAAGACGCCAATTAGATCAACTGGTCGATGACGCGAGTAGTTTGGCAACCTTGTCAATTGCACTGGGACATGATGTCTCGCAATATGATGAAACAGCTCCTCTTCCTGATATTCCTGAAAGTAATGCGAGCAAAAGTGGCCGTGATCGAGTCATCGAACTGGCAAAAAAAGAGGAACTGAGCATTATTGCATTGGCAAGGCGCATTTGTGGATATCAGGGTCTGGAAATGGTTGGAACGGCAACGATGGTCGTTGAGCAAATGCAGCATTGGTTCGAAAACGGAGCTGCGGACGGGTTCAATATCATGTTCTCTCATTTACCCGGAGGCGTATCTGAGTTCGTAGAGCAAGTGGTTCCTGAATTACAAAGGCGGGGGTTGTTAAGATTGCAGTATGAGGGTAACACGTTTCGAGAAAACCTCGGTTTAGCAACGCCTCCTCACGGTTACTCACGCTGTTAAAATGTCGTACTGTTTTGGGGCAGGTCAGTTATGTGTAAGCATTTTGACATTGATATATCGATGAATATTCTTGCTCCGAGATTTTGTAGGTTTTCGGGCTGGGATTCAAAGGCGGATTCTAGAACGTGAGAACCACTTTATGGTACTGCCATAAAAAACGCCTCTTAATACCGTTCGTTGTAAACCTACAAAAGCGTGGTACAGAAAGAGGCGTTTTCAAGTTATCGTTGTGACAATTATCAAGTTATGGTGGTAAATATCACTTTATGGTTGTTTCAACAATAAATTCGCAGGTGTAGACAGTTGGTGTTTTGAGGTAGTAAAAAGGCCGCTAAAAAGCGGCCTCAAATAGTGTTGATGCAACCATAAAGTGATAATCACACTCTAAATATAATCAATTGGTTAAAAGAAAAACAACCATGTGCTGATATCGAGTAATACAACCATAAGTTGAAATTATTGTGATTTATTGTTTGTACTGAGGTGCCTTATAAAGGAAACTTTCTTTCAAAAACACTTCAAAGACCAATAATAAGTGAGGCGGGTTAGTGCATATTTTCCTTGCAATAATGGCTCAATATTAGACAGAAGTGTGTTTCGGAAAACAGAATATTAGCATTCCATGAATTAAACCAGATATGGCAAAGTCGCTTAACTCGATATCTCAAACTAGTTATGTAGCACACTCACTATTAGGCGTTATATTCCATTAACTTAGGCACGCATTTTAAAATTGCATCTAAAGGTTGGATATTTTGATGCGCTCGACACAACACAACGGCTCCTTCGATACTCGCAATGATTCCCAACGCAAGTGTTTGCGCATTAGATACCGAGTGACCTTGAGAAATTAGGTGATCAGCGATAAGCGATTGCCAGTTATTAAATACTTGTGGTAGCGCGTTTTTGACCTTTTCTCCTTCCGGCTCCTGCGGAGCTTCAATGGCCGCATCCACAATTGGGCAACCAGCACGAAAATCCGATTTTCTTAGGCGCTCACGCCACTGCGACAGGAACAAGCTAATTCCATTTTTATTATCCACATCAAGACAGGCTTGTAATTGTGCGGCCGCTTTTCCTCCCGCCCAAAAAATGGCCTTGGTCACAATTTGCTGCTTTCCTCCAGGGAAATTGTGGTACGTAGAACCAAGCGGTGCATTAGCAATGTATCAAAGCCTGTAAGGTCATGGGCGTATCAAGAGACACGTTATATCGTTATCAAGAGTTGGTTAAAACTGGTGGTATCGATGCCCTTATTAATCATAGTCTTATAACACCAAATATGAAGAATCGTGTCGATAATGAAACTGAACAAGTGGTTCTAAAGTACGTCATTGATTTTCCAGCTCATGGACAAGCCCGAACAAGCAATGAACTACGCACACTGGAGGTGTTTATTTCTCCAAGTGGCGTTCGCTCAATCTGGCTTCGTAATGATCTAGAAAACTTCAAGAAACGCCTTATAGCACTTGAGAAAAAGGTTTCTGAGAACGGTATCATCTTAACGGACGACCAAGTTGCAGCCCTTCAATTAATTAAATTCTTCTAGCGAAACAGAAACGGTTCGTCCTGCAATTAACGTGAAGTCCTTTGGAATCGTATCTATTTTGATCCGAACTGGAATGCGCTGAGCGAGGCGTATCCAACTGAATGTCGGATTCACATTTGCCAGTAATGTTCCTGAAGCTGTTGTTCTTTCACTGTCGTTAATTCCCGCAGATAACCCTTCAACATGCCCATATATCGTTTTGGTTTCGCCCATCACAAAGATGGTGGCGAGTGCACCATTCTGTATACGGCTTAGTTTTGTCTCTTCAAAATATCCGGAGACATAAAAACTATTTTGATCAACAAGTGCCATGACTGGTACGCCAGCAGAGGCGAATGTACCTGGTCTGAGAGAGAAGTTCGTTATCACACCATTAACCGGCGAGTAGATGTCGGCTCTGCTCAGGTTAATTTCAGCCAGTTCTAGGTCTGCTAAAGATTTATCCACGCTGGCCTGAGCCAAAATTAGTGCATCGCGTTTATCGTCACGTTGCTGCGCCGAGACTGCGTTATTTAATCGCTGATAGCGTTTGTATTCCCGATCAGCTGCGTGAAGTGTGGCGTTGGCTTGTTTCACCATTGCTTTGGCTTGCGTAACTTCATTGTTCAGGCGCTTTTTATCCAAACTAAACAGCAGTGTGCCTTTGTTAACGACCTGATTATCGTGAACGTAGACGGCTTCTACATTTCCTGAAATATCGGTGGCAAGCGGAACGATATCGGCACGAATCTTTCCATCTCGAGTTTGCGGCGCATAGTGATAGTAACTGTATAAATTCCAAACAACGACGCCTGCTAGCAGCACTGAACCTGTTGTTATTAGAACTTTAAAGCTCGATACAACTTTGTTTTTAATCATGATAGTGAATGACCTGTTGGTGTTGTGATGATCGCAAATACGTGAAAGACCAAGCCGGTAAGAGAAATTAATAGGGCTGAGTCAAAAATGGGTCTTTGCGCGATGAGTCGATAGAAACCTGTCCTTAAAAGTAAATAGGAGAGTAAGATTCTGAGGCAATAAGCGAGCACTATACATAACAGCAATGGTGAAACGTAAATCCCCAAAATATCGAGTTCGTTAAGCATAAGATGGTTTCCAGTGTGGTGCTGTTGGATAGAGGGCGATTCGCAATCCGGTTAATAGATGTAAAACGTCAGTTTGGTTTTCATGGTTCGCACGCTGAATGTTGAGATCGATTTGTCTGAGCAATTCGTCCGTCAATTGAGATTGACTGTCACGGTGCTGGCTGAGGTTTTGCAGCAGTGGTTGCAATGTTGAGGGCATTGAGTGTTCGCTGCTCATCAACTGTCTCAATTTGGCCGTTATGATGTTGGCTCTGAGTTGAGTCAGAAGGATGAGGCTGTCTTTGCCGAGTGTTGCGTCTAGTCTCGATAACTGTAAAGCCATTCTGTCCAAGGAACGAATCACATAGTTTTCGATCGCTACGTCATCAAATCTGTGAGTCAGTGCCTGTTGATCTTTTTGCTCGCGCTTCAATAGTTGGTGTAGTGCATGTTGTGCTCCCCAGCGGCGGCATAATGCGACGGCAACGAAAGCTACAAAGATGCCTGTTAACGTTGCTACAGAGCTTTCCAAAAAGAAGCCAATGTCGAAAGGTGAATAATGATTTTGGAAGTTGATGTTACTCAGACTCAATGCCAGAACCAACACCGCCAGGGGGCTTCTTGATGCCCAAATTCCCATTGGCAACATAAAAGCAGCCATGATCACCAGAAAGCTGGTTTGGTTATTTGCCATTGGTAGCAACAGGTATCCCAAAATAAACGCGGTAAAGGTGGAGATAAATGCAAAGCGTCCAAACTGAGTTATAGCGATACCGGGTTCATCGCTGGCGCCAAAAAAGCTAATCGCCACCACACCCAGCAAGACTAAGTTGGGGCCCTGAGTCCATCCTGTCAGATACCAGACGGCACTGAGCAACGAATACGTCAGTAATATCCCGACGAACATGCGTGACATCAAGCCCGTGTCTGGCGGGAGCGGAAATGCTTTGGCTTTCATCGCCGCGTAGCGCATGAAACCGTGAATGGGTTTGTCTTCCATAAGACGTTGAAACGCAGTCACATATTCCCAGTCCTGAATGTGCTGGTTGAGCAATAACTGAATTCGATTGAGCACCAGTTTTTCCCATGGGGAGGATTGATGATAAACCTCGCTAGGTATCTTAATCGGTTGAACTTCCAATGCACCGCTATGGGTTTTCAGGCTTTCCAAACTTGGTAACAGGCGTTCACGTGTTTCAGAAGATAAATTGTGTATTGCATGACCCAGTGCAGAAATCGTCGGAATCATCTTCATGATTTGACTTTGCAGTGCGATGACGGCTTGGCGTGTCTGTCGATTAACAGCGTGGTCACGCTTGATGGTTGAAACCAGCAGAGACAATGATGAAACGTCGTTGAGAACTGCCAGCCTGTCTGCGTCTGTCGAATGATCGGTAATGCCAGCGAGGCAATCATCACGCCATGTTTTAAGGTCACGAACCCAGTTATCCACTCGAGATTGAATCATGGGTTGCGTGGTTCCCGGAAAAAACAGCGTATCGACGAAGGTGACCGATAATATACCAATGCAAATTTCGACAACTCTCGTCACAACCATCGTAAACATATGTTCAGGCTGACCGATGTACGCAACCAGCACTAACATAATGGTGACACCAGCCAATTGCAGGCTGTAAGCTCTTGGTGTTCGGTCGGCAAAAGACAAAGCAAGGATTGTAGAGGCAACCAAACCTGTTACGATCACCAAAATGAAAGGTTCACTCGCTAGCCAGGCTGAGAGTAGCAGTGAGATGAGGCCAGCAAATAATGTTCCTGCAAACCGGTATGTGGCTCGGGCTCGGACAGCGCCGGACAAAGGGTTACTTAACACACAGCACGTCACCATCGCCCAGTAAGGGTTCGTCAATCCAATCTCTACCGCGACGAAATAGGCGAGCATGGCCGATACATAAATTTTGGCAGCGAATAGCCATTGTTGACGCGTGATGTTCATTTCTTTGACTTAGATTGCAGCACAAACTCGTTGGCCCGCTTTTCAAACAACCGTAATACTTGAGTTGCTTGTTCAATCGCTGCCAAATCAACGTCATTCATCAGTTCAAGACGCAACGCGTCGGCAGCCCGCTCTATGCTTACCGCGATTTCGGTTCCCTTGGGCAAGATATGCAGAGTTTTGATTCGTCGATCGGCAGTGTCTTCGCGGCGCTCTAGCAATTGTTCATTGCTAGCTTGATCCAATAGGCGAACTAAAGCGCCAGGATTGATGCCAATTTCCTCAGCTAATAATTTCTGATTTAAACCTTGTGGATTTCGATACACAAGAACAACAGCGCTTGCCAGAGACATCGAGATGCCGTAGTCCGCGATGACTTCAGATACCGCTCGTTTCCAGGCGCGTCTTACTGGTTGAAGACTATTCGTGAGTTCGTGAAGAAGTGCGATTTTTTCTTGCATAGTCATGCCTCATATCAAGCTTTCTGTATGCCGTTCGTGGTGGCGTGGAGCGGATGATAGGAAATTATCGTTGCTTTAGCAATTATTTTGAAGGCAATCTAATTCTGTATGGACAGGCAGGGTTGAGGATAAAAAAATAGCCCCAGTATTTTGGGGCTACATTTTTATGGCGTGAAAAGTTCCCGCTTTTCTATCAGAAAGTCCATGAGAACTCTGATTTTTTTCGGCATCTGTTCGCGTGAAGGAACATAGAGGTAAAAGCCTGGGAAAGGTTTGCACCATGGGGTAAGAACTCGCGTCAGTCTTCCATCTTTTATGGGCTCTTGTACCCATAAATCAATGTGCTTAACTAATCCTACCCCCTGAATTGCGGCTTGGAGCATACTGTTGTCATCATTGAACACCGCATTGCCTTTAGGTTCAAAGACAACGGTATGACTGTCAGAGCCTGGCGCCGTCAACGCCCAATGATCGAGTGTGCTACTGGAAGTAAATCGATAGGCGAGGCAGTTGTGCATCTCCAGATCTTTGGGGCTTTGCGGAATCCCATTTTTTTTCAGGTACTGTGGGGAGCCCACGATTGCCGTCGTCAAAGGGGGAGTGATGGGAACGGCGACCATATGTTCATCCAAACTTACCCCCAAGCGAATACCCGCGTCCAACCCATCTGCCACGATATTTGTGAATCCGTCGTCCATCATTAACTCCAACCGTATCTTTGGATAACGTGACAAAAACTCACCAATATGTGGCTCGATAAGAAGTCTGGCGGCAGTCCTGGATGAACTGATACGTATCAGTCCAGACGGTTCAATGTGGGAATCATTTAACTCGTTAACGACTTGCTCAATGCTTGTCAGAGAAGGATGCATAATATCCAGTAGACGTTGCCCCTCGTCTGTCAGTGACATATTACGAGTGGTGCGATTCAACAATCGCACCTGGAGTTGCTGTTCCAGCGCTTTTAGATGCTGCGACAATGCAGCACGCGTTACCCCCATTTCTGAGGCGGCTTTCGTAAAGCTTCGGTGGCGAGCAATGTGAGCAAACCACGTCAGTGAAGAGATAAGAGAAGGTTCAATAGGCATTTGTTTAGTTTAACTTAACACTCATGTGTGTGAAACGATATTTATCATATACAGTTCGTTCACTAAGATTGCTTCAAGTTTACGTCATCCTAAGACGAACGGTGAATCGCTACAGGAGCAATGAGATATGTCTAAAGTCACTTTCAAAAACCTAAATGGTCAAGGCATCGAGATTTCTGCTGAGATCAACTTCCCACGCAATTTTGACGAAAGCAAACAATATCCAGCCATCGTTGTTTCCCACCCTGGTGGTGGCGTGAAGGAGCAAACGGCGGGTCTGTATGCCCGAAAACTTTCAGAACATGGCCTCATTACCATTGCGTTTGACCGCTCGTATCAAGGTGAAAGCACTGGAGAACCGCGCCAATTGGAAAACCCTTACGTAAGCACTGAAGATGTCAGCGCTGTGGTGGATTACCTAACCGTACTGCCTTATGTCGACAGCGATAAGATTGGTGCAATGGGTATCTGTGCCGGCGCGGGTTACAGCGCAAATGCGGCAATAAATGATCGTCGTATTAAAGCTTTGGGCATGGTGAGTGCCGTTAACATTGGTCAAATGTTCCGCAATGGCTGGGACAATACTGTGGCAGATGCTGACGCAGTGGGTTATCTGGAGTTCGGTTCTAATGCACGTACGACAGATGTAAGTAGCGGTGAGTATGCGATCATTCCACTGGCTCCGATGCGTGAAGAAGATGCTCCCAATGCGGAGCTACGCGAAGCATGGGAATACTACCATACACCCCGTTGTGAACATCCAAACGCACCGGGTTTCGCACTGACACGTAACCTGAATCAGATCATCACCTATGACGCTTATCACAAGGCGGAAGCTTTCCTGACTCAACCAATTTTTGCGATTGCAGGTAGCGAAGCTGGCAGCAAATGGATGAGTGATGACCTTATTGCTCGTGCGGCCAGCAAGAATAAAACGCTCTATGTTGTTGACGGTGCTAATCATATGTCTCTTTACGACGTACTACCGTATGTCGATGAAGCGGTAGCGCAGTTGGCTCCGTTCTTTAAAGAGACGCTGAAGTAATCGGTAACAGAGATCGGGCAGTGGCTCAATTATCGGTGCCACTGTCCACTATTGGTCATATAGCGGCACGCAAATTGGACTGATAAGCCGTTGATACCCAAGCCAAATGCATTTTGAGGAATATTAAATGTCAACGTTCATTGTTTTTACTCGGGAAAGCACGCAAGACCAAGAGGCGTTGGATACCTATATGAATTTGGTCGCCCAACCCTTGAAGGGCATACAGTTAACGTGCTCTCGTCTTACGGAGCATTGGAAACATTAGAAGGTGAAGAACCTGAGGGTGTGATCATTGTGGAATTTCCAACGAAAGCCGCAGCACGTGCTTGGTATGACAGTCCAGCCTACCAACAGGTTGTGCAATACCGCTTTAAAGGGGCTAAGTACCGAGCGCTTATGGTTGATGGAAACTAAGTTTCTCTATTAAAGCAGGGGATACATCTAAACGATTGTGATGAGGAAAAGTGATATGAGTAATGTTCTTGTACTTGGTGCCAGCGGGCAAATTGCGCAGTGGGTTGTGAAATCATTGAATGAGCAAACAACCCTAAATCAAACGTTACTGCTGCGTAACCCCCAAAAACTCGTCGACATTGCTTCTGCGAAGGCGAAAGTTGTTGTGGGAGATGTGTTAGACCGAGCACTGCTTAAATCCGCGATGGACGGGCAGGATATTGTTTATGCCAACTTAGCCGGTGATGATCTCTATGCCCAGACAGCCGCTGTGATCGATGCAATGCAGGAAACTGGCGTGAAGCGTCTGATCTTCGTGTTGTCTCTGGGGATCTACGATGAAATCCCTGGCAAATTTGGCGAATGGAACGATGCCATTATTGGTGAGTCGCTAAAGTACTATCGGCGAGCGGCTGATGCAATCGAAGCGTCGGGTTTGGATTACACCATTCTGCGTCCGGCTTTGCTGACTGATGAAGACGAAGTGGACTATGAAATCACAGCGAAGAATGAAGCATTCAAAGGTACGGTCGTGTCACGAAAAAGTGTCGGTGATCTTATTACGCAAGTCATTCTAAACCCAGCGACTTATGTGGGTGCAAACCTCGGTGTCAATAAACCGAATACCGACGGCGATCAGCCCTATTTCATGTAAGAGTAAGCACGCTCTGCGTTGACGAAATACCTTTCTGGTCAGCGCGTTCATTCTCACTGTTATTTATATGTGCACGTCTTTTGGGGCGTGTACTGGAGCGCTAATGTCTTCCGTTTTTGTTAACGAAGATATTTCTGAATGACGGTACATTTTTACCCTTATTTTACTGAGGAGAAATTATGACTCGTATTTGGTTTGTCACGGGCACGACCCGAGGTATGGGAACAGCCATCGTTAAAGCCGCTTTGGATCAGGGTGATAAAGTCGTGGCGACTGGCCGCAATATAGCGCGTCTTCGGAAGCTCTTCGCTAACGTACCCACAGATCGCATCGAATTTTTAGAGTTGGATGTCGCGAGTGAGCCACAGGCTCAGTCTGCAGTCAACGAAGCCGTAAAGTGTTTTGGTCGTATCGATGTGTTGGTCAACAATGCTGGTTATTGCTTATTGGGGCGTTTTGAGGAAGCAACGGCACAGCAAATTGAAGCCCAGTTTGCGACCAATCTATTTGGCATGGCCAACGTATTACGTGCGGTGCTGCCAGTGATGAGGCGTCAGGCCAGTGGGCGGATTTTTAATACGTCTTCGATTGCTGGCGTCAAAGCGGTTGCCAATGCGACTTTCTATTCCGCTTCAAAATATGCCGTTGAAGGGATGACTCTGGCTTTAGCTGATGAGGTCGCGCCGTTGGGCATTCAAGTGACGGCGATTGAGCCGGGCTTTTTCCGGACCGAGTTCCTCAATGATCAGTCGGCGGAGTACGGTCAAAACCACATTGACGATTACGAGCCTTATGGCAATACACGCGACCGGCTTGCTGCAGCCGACGGCCAGCAGCAAGGAGATCCAGCCAAGTTGGCCCAAGTGATCGTTCAAGTCGCTAATTTAGAAAAGCAGCCACGGCAACTGTTGATAGGCAATGACGCAATTGATTTCGTGATGCCTTCGTTAGAGGCACGAATTGCAGAAACTCACGAGTTCGCAAGCCTTACGCAATCGACCGATTTATAGCACACGTTAGTGGCAGCTGAGTGAAACTCAATCCCGTGATTATGAATGGGTTACACCAATAGATAGTGTTTTTAGAGGTTATAAACAGAAATGAAAGATGCATTATTTCAATCCTTTAAGTTCGACAATGGCGTGACATTGCGCAACAGAGTCGTGATGGCACCAATGACGACTTGGTCATCCAATCCGGACGAAACCATCTCCGATGAAGAACTCATGTACTACCGCGCTCGTGCCCAGGGCGTGGGTTTGATGCTAACAGGATGCAGTCATGTTCAACCCAGCGGGATTGGATTCACCGATGAATTTGCCGCGTATGACGATCGCTTTATTCCCAGCCTGAGCAAACTTGCGGATGCTTCCAAAAGTGGCGGTGCGGTCGCGGTGTTACAGCTGTTCCATGCGGGTAATAAAGCAGTGCCGGATTTAATCCCCAATGGTGAATTAGTCAGTGCCAGTGCCAGTGCCGTAGCGGCACCGAAAGGGCCATTTAACGATGGTAAATTGGCAAGTCGTGAGTTAACAGAAGCAGAAATTCTGGAATTGATTCGTGATTTTGGCCAAGCCACGCGTCGAGCGATTGAAGCGGGTTTTGATGGGGTAGAACTACATGGTGCGCATGGATTTCTGATTCAGAACTTCTTGTCGCCACTCTTTAATCAACGCAATGACCAATGGGGCGGTTCTCTTGAAAACCGTATGCGTTTCCCTCTGGAAGTAGTGCGTGAAGTTCGCAGAGTGATATCTGAACATGCAAGCCGTCCTTTCTTGCTTGGCTATCGTATTTCACCGGAAGAGCCGGGCGAGGGATCGTTGCGGATTGATGATGCGTTAGTGCTGTCGGAAAGATTGGCCGAAGAAGGTAATATCGATTACTTGCACACTTCGCTGTACAACATTATTTCTGGTCAGTCGCAGGATGACACCAGTGGTAAAACGACGGCTCAACGTTTTATCGAGCGTGTGGCTGATCGAGTTCCATTGATGGCTGCTGGTGAGGTACGTACTCCTGATGAGGCTCGCAACGTGCTTAACATCGGGATGCCACTTGTTGTGGTAGGACGCAGCTTGGTGATGAACCCAACGTGGGTCGAAATGGCGCAAGATGGACGTGACCCGGATATTCGTAAGGCGTTAGATCTGGCTGATAGCGCCGAAGGGCTGCAAGTCCCAGCGAAGTTATGGGAAGTCATAAAGTCGACGCCGGGGTGGTTTCCTGTTCAGTCATAATGTCGAGTATACATCATTGACTTTCGTCCAATGGCCCTATTGATTAGGGCCATTTTCGTTTGGAAAGTCCTTACGTGACCGCCTATGATTTAACGTATTCAAACCAAGCTCTGTATGATGAAATTCGAAATAAGGGTTCAGTGACCGAGGCCATTTAAAAGCCCGTAGGGATTTCGCGATGCAAAAACAAGAAGACTATGAAATTGCGCCTTTGGAGCTGTTTTTTGACCTCATTTTTGTTTTTGCCCTAATACAGTTATCACATCATCTTGCTGAGCATCTAAGCTGGCGAGGTTTTGCCGAAACAGCGACCCTGCTCGTTGCTGTGCTCTCAGTCTGGTCTTATACCAGTTGGGCGGCCACAATGATTCCGGTGTCCAGAGCAACGTGTACCATGATGTTGTTATTGGTCACTATGCTTGGATTGATCATGAACGCCGCCATCGGTTCTGCCTTTAGTGTTGCCCCCTGGAGTTTTGTTCTCCCCATGTTATGCATTCAGATTGGCCGCACAATCTGGACGATTATCAATGCCCCAACCAAAGATTATAAACGGCACTTCAAGGCATTATTGATCTGGCTTCTATTTGCCTCGCCGTTGTGGATTTTAGGTGCACAGGCTGATTCGGATACGAGGCTTTTTTGGTGGGGCGCCGCGGTCTTAATGGATTTACTGGGCTCTTATCTCGCTCACCCAATCCCAGGATATCGTTTGAACTTTGAACAACTTCCTTTTGACGCGGAACATATGCTTGAGCGATATAACCTTTTCATTATTATTGCGCTTGGTGAAACAATCTTGATGACGGGAGCATCCATAGCAAAAGCCCCTACAGACTTGATGACAATATTTACGGGTTCGTGCGCTTTATTGATTACGATTTCACTTTGGGCATTGGCATTTGGTTCCATCCAAAAGCATGCTGAAGCGCACGCTATCGTTACGATAAATCCAGTTAGAATTAGTCACTATGCCATGAATATCATGACGATAATGGTAGCCTGCCTAATTGTGTTGGCGGTCGGAAACGAAAACGTTGTCCATCATCCCGTCGGTCATGCAGCTTTATCCACTGGGTTAATGATTTCGCTTGGGCCTGGAGTCTTTCTACTCATGCAAGGTCTATTTCTTAAGAGCATGCTAAACATCAAGTCGAAATTGCATTGGTTCGGAGGGATTCTGACGGGGTTGTCGGGCTTATGGATTCTTATTCTTTCGCCGTATTTTGTCATTTTTATCATAGGGCTTGTGCTTGCCTGTTTTGCGTTTTTGGACTGGCATAACTGGCATAAATCGATGGAGTAAACCCGGTGGCAGCACTAAGAATTTGTTGAATTCGACAGGGTGGTGTTTTTGAGTTTTCATGAAAAATATAAATTTATCATTGTGTTATGATTATATTTTGCTGAGGCTTACTCAAGCAAAGCGTCCGGCTTCGTTATTTCAGGCATAAAAAACAAATCAGGCAAGTAGCTCGTCATTTTAGGCAAACATACGAATTGCCACCTACCTATAATAGCTCTATGTCAGGAGCAGACGACAATCGTTGGTACATCAATTCCTCCTGATAACGACGAACTCTAGTTAGGAGCAATCCAAATGAATAAAGTCTACTTCCCAAACACAAACGGTCTGGATATTACGCTAGCCGGACTGATTAACTTCCCTACAAACTTCGATGAGAACAAACGCTACCCAGCGATTGTTGTTTCGCACCCAGGTGGGGGTGTCAAAGAACAAACAGCGGGCACGTACGCTAAAAAGCTTGCTGAACAGGGGTTTATCGCGCTCGCATATGACGCTTCTTATCAAGGTGAAAGTACGGGGAGTCCTCGTCAACTGGAAAACCCTCATGTACGTACTGAAGATGTAAGTGCGGTTATTGATTACCTAACGACTCTGGAATATGTCGACAGCGATCGCATTGGTGCGATGGGTATCTGTGCCGGTGCTGGTTATACTGCAAACGCAGCGATTAATGATCGTCGTATCAAAGCGGTGGGTACCGTGAGCATGGTTAACATTGGGCAAATGTTCCGAAACGGTTGGGACAATAATGTCAAAGACAGCGATGCCATTCCTTTTCTTGAAGCTGGTTCTGGTGCGAGAACCGCAGATGCGAGTGGTTCCGAGCCTGCGACAATCCCAATGGCTCCAATGAAAGAAGAAGATGCACCTAACGAAGAATTGCGTCAGGCCTGGGAGTATTACCATACCGATCGCGCGGCCTATTGCACTGCGCCTGGCTTCGCGACCGCTCGTAGTCTGACACAAATCATTGCCTATGATGCGTTCTTCAAAGCAGAAGCTTTCTTAACTCAACCTTTACTTACAGTTGTTGGTAGTAATGCAGGCAGTAAATGGATGAGTGATGACCTGATGGTTCGTGCCGCGAGCAACGATAAGCAAATGTATGTCGTTGATGGAGCTAATCACATGGATCTCTACGACGGAGAGTCTCCGATTGCTGAAGCAATCGGTGTGCTGGCACCATTCTTTCAGCGCACGCTGTAACCACAAGCCAATCAATTATGAAGGCTCAATGTCATGAGCCTTCATGTCAGGAGTTGAATGATGAACATCAAAAAAGTGACCTTCCGAAATGCTGATATGGCCTGGGATATGGCTGCGTTAGTTCTGCTTCCGGACGGCTTTGACGATTCAAAACGTTATCCGACTATGATCAGTGTCCATCCATTTGGCAGTTGTAAAGAGCAAACATCCAGTGCTGTTTATGGCAAAGCTCTGGCGGAGTTGGGTTATGTCGTCATCGCCTTTGACGCCAGTTTCCAAGGTGAGTCGGGTGGTTTGCCTCGGTACGTGGAAGACCCAACTCAGCGAGTTGAGGACATCAGCCGCGTGATCGACTATGCGATAACATTACCTTATGTCGATGAAACCCGAATCGGTGGACTGGGGATCTGTGGCGGTGGTGGTTATATTCTAAACTCGGCACTGACAGAAAAACGTTTAAAAGCCGTGGTTGGTATTACGCCAGTTAACGTTGGACGTTTGTTCCGTGAAGGGTTTAGTTTGTATAACCCAATCGGCGCTCTTGAAGCCATGGCGGCGCAACGCACTGCAGAAGCCCGTGGTGCTGAGTTGCAAGTGAATGAACTTTTACCGCCAAGCCTTGAATTTGCCAAAGAAAATGGTTTGACTGAACGCGATGTTTTTGAAGCAACTGATTACTATAAAACACCGCGAGGCCAGGCTGAAGGTGGCGCAACACGTATGTTGTTCTCTCATGCACAAAAAACGTTAAGTTGGGATGCATTCGCTTTTGCGGAAACCTTGATGACGCAACCAATGATGGCAGTGGTTGGGCAGAAAGTTGGGGCGTTCGGAGCATTTCGTGATGGGCAGGAGATCTATGGCAGAGCCGTAGCGTCGAAAGATCGCAAACTGGTCGATCTGGAGAACTGGTCACATTACGAACTGTATGACCACCCTGAAGCGGTGGGACAGGCGATGGATAAAGTGGCGCCGTTCCTGGCTGAATATCTCAAATAAATGACCCAAATGCGTTCTTCGAATGTTCGAGGAGCGCATGATTTTCATTGGTCGCAATCAAACGATTGTTCTTTTTAATACTCATGGGATGGCAGCTATGGTTCGCTGGATAATGATTTTTCTGTTTGCTCTGGCCATCTTGTTGTTTGTTGTGGCCTTTGTGGTTACGCGTATTGAGAATTCACAATATGCTGAAAACAAGTCGTACAAGGATAAGTGGTCAGGGGCGGAACTACGAGAAACAACGACGGCGATTGTCGTATTTTCACGCTCTGGGAATACCGGGGTATTGGCTGATCATATTGCGACTAAAACCGATGGCGATGTCTATGAGATTTTGGCTGAAAAATACCAGCTTGGAATTCCAGGTTTGATCAGCGCATTAAATGACGCGAGGGGTAATGTTGCAGAAATCTCACCGGCTCAGATCGATCTTACGCAATATGATACCGTGTATTTGGGTTCGCCTATTTGGTTGTATAGCCCGGCACCACCCCTATGGCAATTCGTTGAAAATAATGATTTTACCAACAAGAACGTGGTTCTTTTTAATACGTTTAACAGCAAATTTGAGCAACATTTTATCGATGAATTCGAGGCATTAGTACGCTCAAATGGTGCGATAAATTTCACTCATCAATACGTTAAACGTGGACGAATGGGAGGACAGATTTCATCGCAGGAACTAACACAACGGTTCGATGAAAAATACGATAATGAAAGTGTAAGCGAAATAGTGGGTGATAGTGATGAACAACAGTAAGGCAAGTCAGATTCTGGTGGAGCAAGTGCAAGCGTATAGCAGTAAAGAAGGTAGCTATACGACGGAAATACCGGGATTAGAAGTTCATATCCGAAATACCCCCACGGCACCACTGCATTGTATTTATAGCCTCGGATTCTCGTTGATCCTCCAAGGCAGTAAGAAATTGGCGATTAATGATATGCAAGTGCCCGTGGAAGCTGGCCAATCGATGCTGACAACATTTGATACGCCGATTGTGTCACATGTCACTGAGGCGACGCGGCATCAGCCTTTTCTAGCGATCGTATTAAAACTGGATTACGAACTGATCATGCAGACGTGTGCTGAGCTGAAACTCGATAAACCAGACCGTAACTTTGATTACCAGCCCATTTCCATCCAGAAAATGGACAATGGGATATACCGAACCATGAGCCGTCTTTTGGAGTTAGAGCAAGAACCTGAGTATCTTAACAGCTTAATCCCGTTGATTAAAAAGGAACTCATTATTCGACTTTTACATGGGCCGCATGGTATGCAATTACGTCATATCGCCTCCGTGGGCTCTCCCAGCAATCACATACTTAAAATTGTGACCTGGATGAAGAAAAACTTCACCGAGACAGTGGGGATGAATGAATTGGCTGATCAAGCACACATGAGCGCCTCTAGCTTTAGGTTGCATTTCAAAGCATTGACTGGAAGTAGTCCGTTACAATATTTGAAAAACTTACGCCTCCAAGAGGCGAGAGAACAAATGCTGATAAATGGCTTGGATGCGACTCAGGCAAGTAATCTGGTTGGCTATGAAAGTGCGTCGCAATTTAGCCGTGAATACAGTCGTTTGTTTGGGCTTCCACCACAAAAAGACATTCAACGTCTGCGTCAAAATTAGACGTTTTAAAAAGAATGAATATTAATATTTGTCTGTGGTGCTGACCCTTTTGATAAGGGGGATTATTGTTCTGTGTCAGCGGAAGTCATAGAACCATGAGAGGAGGCTCAGTTGGGGCACGTCAGATTCCAGTTTTGCACCAAATATGTACACTGATCTCAGGCTTTCAGCAACATCATGGCATAGAACCGATTCAGTAAGCTGGCTTCAATAGCGAAACAGCTTTTGCTTTGGTCAGCTTGTGGCGTGGTATTGATGGCCAAACGGGTTGCTCAGGATTTTGAAGTAAAGCGATAGATTGCTTTATTTTTTTGCCCAGAACTGCATTGAAAATATCATAGAGATGAGTCTGGTTGTGTCATCGTGACAGTATGAAAGAAAAAATCTTACACTTTCCGTTGCAGCTGCTTAATCAAGGGAAGGTTATGTCACCTTATGCTTCATTTCTATGTCATATTATGGTGAGATTGGTTCGATAAGCCTCTGATATGATGCTCGCATTTATGTCTGCTTATGACATATCTTCCCCAATTTTCAACATAAATTGCAGTAGAAGCTGAGATAGTTACTCAATTGCGTAAATCAATGACATTCCAATTGAGTGTGTCGTTTTTTAGGAACGGTTTTCTTTAACTCATATTTGCCCCACTCCTTGATGGAACCAGATAAACTATGATTTCTGATTACTATGTTTTGACCTACTTTTCCTAATGTGATGAGGTGTTTATCTAATAGTGCTTTACCAGAGATCTCTTTTCTCCTTTAGAAAATGAATGAGAATACGAGTTTTGGCTGGCATATTTTCGCGTGATGGGACGTAGAGGAAAAAACCAGTGAATGGTGAACACCATTCATTTAGCACTCTGACTAATTTACCGCTCTCTATATGCTCTCTGACAGCGAAATTTATATGTTGTATTAACCCAATACCGTTTACCGCAGCCCTAATCATCCCTTCATCATCATTTGTAATAAGTTTGCCGTTAGGTTGAACCTCAAAATCTCCGCCATTCGGATCCGTGAATTCCCAGGAATACAAAGAGTGGCTTGTTGAGTTTCTAAAGCCTAAACAGTTGTGATTAACGAGATCTGAAGGTTTGGCCGGGGTGCCATATGTTTCAAAATATTGAGGTGACCCAACTACCGCCATTTCCAACATTGGAGTGATAGGGATCGCTACGACATGCTCTGCCAGAGATTCCCCCAATCTTATACCAGCATCGCACCCATCCGCGATTATATTGGCTAATCCGTCGTCCATAATTAGCTCGATTTTTAACTTCGGATATCGGGTCAAAAATTCCGCGAGATGGGGTTCTAAAATATACTTTGCTACGACTCTGGAAGTATTAATTCTTAACAGCCCTGTAGGCTCGACATTGATTTGACCAATATTTCGTAATGCTTCTTCAATTGACCCAAGCGCTGGTTGCAGAGTTTCATACAATAATCGTCCCTCTTCGGTAAGGGACATATCTCTGGTCGTTCTATAGATCAACGTGACGCCTAATTTCTGTTCCAGAGATTTTAGGTTTTGAGACAGGGCAGCCCTAGTAACCCTGAACTCTCTAGCTACTTTAGTAAAACTTTTTAGATGTGCAATGCGAACAAACCACAAAAGCGCTGGGAGTAGTGATGGTTCCATAAATATAACCCAATTGTTAAGTGTTGCTTAATTCTGTAGTCATTATTATGTGCTTGTTGTATCCAAATAACAAATCTATATTTAACTCAGTTTCCGGTTACCTAAGCCTGACGACAAGCTTCTAGAGTTGAGCAATCTCCTTAGGTGATTAGTTAACGGGAATGAAACCTACAGAGGTGATTTACAAAACAATCGCAATAACGTTTGCCTGTAAATTTCCTCGTAAAACAGATTGTTAATGAGGAATTTATTGTGAAAAGTGTAATGATAAAAAACAAATACTGGGATATTGCCGCTGACATTTACTATCCGCCAGGCTTCAGTGAAGATAAAAAGTATGCAGCCATTATCAGTGCCCATCCAATAGGTAGCTGTAAAGAGCAAACCTCAGGTGAAGTATACGGTGCGGCTCTAGCTGAAGCGGGATTTGTAGTAATCGCATTTGACGCAAGTTATCAAGGTGCAAGCGGTGGTGAGCCTCGCTATATCGAAGACCCAACACAACGAGTTGAAGACTTTAGAGTTGTTACTGATTACTTAATGACACTGCCATATGTTGATGAAAACAGAATCGGTGTGTTGGGGATATGTGGCGGTGGCGGTTACGCTATTAACGCTTCAATGACAGAACGACGTATAAAAGCCGTTGGTACCATCACGGGCGCAAACTATGGTCGATTAATGAGAGAAGGTTTTAGCGGTTTTGACCCTATCAGTGCAATGGAAGCTATGGCAGCTCAACGCACCGCCGAAGTGCGCGGAGAGCAGCTTCGAGTTGATGATTTATTGCCTTCATCTCCAGAAGAAGCGAGAAGTTTAGGCCTCGTAGAAACAGATTTAATGGGTGCAACTGAATATTACCGTTCAGATCGTGGTCGTAAACCAAACGGCGTCAATCGTTCTATGTTTTCTCACCAAGCAGCAGCAGTGGGTTGGGATGCATTCCATTTGGCCGAAGTACTTTTAACTCAACCTCTTCTGGTTGTTGTCGGCGACAAAGTAGGTGCGTTCGGCGCGTATCGAGACGGTTGTGAAATCATAGGCCGAGCGGCTTCAAAGAATAAAAAGTTAGTAGAGTTGCAAGGTTGGTCTCACTATGATCTTTATGACAAACCGGAGCCAGTAGGCATGGCGCTAGAAAAGCTGATCCCGTTCTACAAAGAAAACCTATAGTCGAAAAGCAGCACTGTGTTAACGCGCAGTGCTGCGGACGCGGTCGCTGATCCTTCTCTTACTGGAAACAATATGAAGCTAATAATATTCGGGGCGTCTGGCATGGTGGGTCGTGCGACCCTTAGGGAGTGCCTAAACGCGAATGATGTAACTGAAGTTCTGGCCATTGGTCGCAGTAAGCTAATGGTAGAGCACCCTAAGTTAAAAAGTCTAATCCTGGACGATATGTTTAATTATGAAGGGTTGACGAACAAGCTTTCTCAGTTTGATGCATGTCTATTCTGCGTAGGTACTTCAATAGGAAGTAGCACTGAAAAAGAATATTTAAACCTGAATCAGACGCTACCTTTGGCGGTCGCAAAAGCAATGTCTGAGGCGAACCCTGATATGAGTTTTGTTTATATCTCCGGTAAGGGTACGGATTCAAGTGAAACGGGAAAAGTGGCTTGGGCACGTATAAAAGGAAAAACTGAAAACGATTTGCTGAGAATGCGCTTTAAAGCCGTTTACTTGCTTAGACCAGCGTTAATTATTCCGATGAACGGTGAAGAGTCTAAGGAAACCACATACCGACTACTGTATCGCTACACAGGCTGGTTAATGCGTTTAGTACGAAGCGCTTTCCCGTCGATGATTACCGACAGCGAAAAAGTAGGAACAGCCATTTTGAACTTACTGAGACAAGGACAAACTTCTGTTGTGGTTGAGAACCAAGACATAAATATACTCACCAAATAGGTAGTAAACAATGAATTCAAAAGTAAAGGGATATGCCGCGCACTCATCTGAGGCAGACCTAGTACCGTACTCGTTTGAGCGTCGAGAGCTTAGAGCTGATGATGTTGAAATTGACATTTTGTATTGTGGTATCTGCCACACTGACATTCACCATGTGCGCAGTGATTGGGGAAAGGAAGAATACCCAATGGTGCCCGGCCATGAAATTGTCGGACGGGTGAAACAAGTTGGAAAGGACGTAACAAAGTTCAAAGTTGGGCAGGCTGTTGGCGTGGGTTGCTTGGTGGACTCTTGTCAAACATGCTCTTCGTGCACAGATCACCAGGAGCAGTACTGCGACAATCTAGTCACTACTTATGGCGGGCGGGACCGTTTCGATGGCTCAATAACCTACGGCGGTTACTCTGAAAGAATTGTGGTCTCAGAAAACTTTGTACTGGATATCCCTGAAAACATCGATTTAGCTGGCTCTGCTCCTTTGCTTTGCGCGGGCATCACGGTTTATTCACCTTTACGACGTTGGAAGATTGGAGAGGGGAAAAAAGTTGCAATCGTGGGGCTGGGTGGACTAGGCCACATAGCGATCAAACTGGCAAAAGCAATGGGCGCAGAGGTCACCTTGTTTAGCCGCTCAAAAGGCAAAGAAGAAGATGCGTATCGCCTTGGTGCGGATAACGTCATTATTTCTACTGATGACACCCAGATGCAAACCGTGAAAAGTACGTTTGATTTGATCATCGACACCGTTCCTTACAATCACGATGTCAACCCATATATCAACACGCTAGCGCCAGATGGTGCATTGGTGCTGGTTGGTTATTTTGGTCCGTTAGAGCCAGCGGTTCAGTCCGGTCCATTAATTGCCCGTGGAAAAAGTTTGACCGGGTCTCTTATCGGAGGCCTAGAAGAAACTCAGGAGATGCTCGATTTTTGTGGTGAGCACAATGTGGTGGCAGATATTGAGATGATCGATATCCAAGATATTAATGACGCGTTTTCAAGACTATTGAATGCAGACGTAAAATATAGGTTTGTAATTGATATGGCGACTTTGAATAGCTAGCCTTATATTTGCTTCGGATTGTTAGGGTTAGACTTGGTTTGTCACAGAGAGCCGCTGTTCATTGTCAATCTGAGGAGTGCACTAGTAATAGGCTAGAAGCATTGTTGAATCAATAGATAAGCTCTGCGTTTAATTATAACTTTTATAGAAGTGTTTAACGGCTTTAGATAATTTTTCTAATCTATCGTTGCTGTGTTAGTGCTAGAGCACTAACACATTTCTGTCCATGGGCGTTCCAGAAAGCTCGGTCCGACGCTGCAACAGTTGTAGTTGATGCCAGACTTTATGTTAACCACTACAATATCAAGTTATGGTGGTAAATATCACTTTATGGTTGTTTCAACAATAAAGTCGCAGGTGTCGCCACTAGGCGATTCTGGCAACGAAAAAGGCCGCTTAAAAGCGGCCCTAAAAACTGCGGAAAAACCGAGTTTACTCTTTACCGTAAACGTTGTTTTCCTGCTCGCGGACGCGGATGAACGTGGTGCGTTTTGTTAGCTCTTTCAGCTTCGCCGCGCCAACGTAGGTGCAGGTTGAGCGCACACCGCCCATGATGTCCTGAATGGTGTTTTCTACTGGGCCACGGAATGGCAAGAGTACGGTCTTTCCTTCAGCAGCACGGTAGTTGGCTACGCCGCCGGAGTGCTTGTCCATCGCGCTCTGGGATGACATGCCATAGAATTTCATAAAAATCACTCATTTCATTATATTTCAATAGCTTATTTTTATCTTGGTTTGTTTTTCTGTATGGATATACAGCTATTTAGGGCGATTTTTTGCTATGTTTTTCATGTCTGCCGCCATTTTGTCGCCACTGGCGGCAGGGTGCTAAAGGCTTGAAAGTGGGTTCTTTGTGAGTGCATCAGTGAGGTGATCGGGAGAGAAGTGTGCGTAACGCATCGTCATCCCAATATCAGCATGGCCGAGAATTTCTTTCAACACGAGGATATTGCCACCGTTCATCATAAAGTGGCTGGCAAATGTATGGCGAAGAACATGGGTAGCCTGGCCGGCAGGAAGACCATCACATACCTTGTTTTTTAAAAGGTAGCAAAAAGGGGTATAGCATTCTTCGAACAGCTTACCCGATGTGGGTTTATAGATCTCGTCGTAGAGTTCCTGGCTGATGGGTACCGAGCGGTTCTTCTTGTTCTTGGTGTTGGTGAACGTGACCTTGTATTTGCTCAACTGGCTACCACGTAATTGAGCTGCTTCATTCCATCGTGCTCCGGTAGACAAACATAGCTTCACGATTTTGAGCATGTCCTTACGCGAGTGTGCCGAAACATGCTTCAGAAGTGAGCGAATTTCATCCTCATTCAAGAATGCCATTTCACGTTCGTGATCTTTCAGTGGCTTGATGTCTTCGAGTGGGTTAGGGCCATCCCATTCACCCAATTCCTTCAGCTTACTGAACACAGCTTTGAATCGTGCAAGCTCAGAATTGATGGTAGCAATGCTGGGTTTTCCCTTTTGCCATCGCTGGTCAACAAAATTGATATCACCAGATAAGCGAAGTTGGCGAAAATTAGAGTACACCTTGCTGCTAAACTTGGGCGCTAAAGGGTTGCCCATTGCTTCAGCCATTTTGAGCATCTTGCTCTTAATGAATGCCCCATTGCCCAAACTGATCCCATAGAGCGAGTACCAGACTTCCAATAAGTCAGTTAAGTGACGTCTATCAGCCGACTTTCCTAACCAGGGCTTGTCGTCTATCTCACGCATCGTGAAGCGTTCAAAGGCCGTAGCTTCGCCTTTGGTTGCGAACTTCTTTCTAACACGCAAACCTTCGCGGCCCTGAGGGTAGCATTCGCAGATCCAGCTACCATCTGCTTGCTTTCGAACTGCCATAACAATTTGATACTGTTTTTATATACAGTTATTTTGCCGATTACAGCAATGTTTTGCAATGTTTCTAAACTCAACTAGAAACATTCAAATGTTTGAAATTAGTTGCTTAACGCATTTGTGGGTGCAGTTGCTTAAGCATACATTGCAATAAATGGAAAAGAATTGCTCAAATGCGCAGGATTCATATCAACAAATTTATGTTGATATTTGCGCATAAAGGATAAATACTTGACCTGTGAACGTAATATTTAATGGATATTAGTCAAGGTAAGCGTAATGTATACACGTACAGTACAAACGATCATGAGTAGAACGAAAATGGTGGATACCTTCGATCTGCCTGGTTTTGCATGTGCTGTTGAAGTACGTTGCCTCAACATGCGTACCAAAAACCATCGCTACATTGTAGTGCTAGATGATTTCCATAACAAAAAAGCTTGGGAAGAAATTCCTGTACTTACAGAAATCAGCTTTAAGCACAAGAAATCCCGGTATCTAACTAGCCCTGCGTCTCAATACCCAGAGCTGGCTGATTATGAGCGCTACATCATTGAGCATATCGACTCTATAGTTGCCGGCGATACTGAGCATGCCCATGCCTTAGCTGTTTGAAGCTTATATTAACCTTATACGGAGATTGGTTAATCTATGGCTCCAGCCATCACTCAAGTGTATTCGAAGGCCCTGGACGAAGAAGTTCAGGGCCTTCTTCCATCTACATATGATTGTCACTTTTATAATGCAATTGATGGTTTTCTGTATCGCTTAGAGATTCGGGCTATAGAAAGAAGCATGTATACAGGTGCTGTCATTGTCTATAAATTGAACTATGCCGAAGGTGATGAGTATCCTGAAGAGTATGCCGAAGAAGCTTTCAGTGAGTCCCAGTGTAAGTTCAAAGCTGCTGAAGATGCGCTAGCCTTGGGCATTCCTGTGCATAACGAACAGTGTGTTGCAAGGTATATCTTTCGTGACATGGAAGTAACGTTGGGAGAAGAAAACGTTGTTTCAGGTAAACAAATCCGTGGCGCATATGTAGATCCTGAGTTTCAAGCTTCAAGTATAACCAAACATGTGTATCTAACTTTGTTGGAACAACATGGTACGCTGATTAGCGATCACACCCAAAGTATTGCAGGACACAAGCTATGGGCCTTTGGTGTTTGTAAATGGGGCGTGGTTAAGGTTTATGATAGTGATAATAAAAAGGTATTAGTAGATCTTTTACCCGGCGGAGATTCACCAGTAAATGGAGTTGTACCTTGGTCTGCTGAAGGGTTGGAACAGCCCGATTTAGACCAGCTTCGTGAAGGTCATTGGGCCCTTGGTAATTTTCGCCATCTTGTTCTGGTTTTAAGCTATCATCATTGAATGTCAGTCTCTCGATAGTTAATAAAATTCATGTACTTAGGAAAGCCCGTTTTGAGAATAGGCTTTCCTTTTTTTGAATTGCCTACAATGCCAACCAGGATAAAGTACGATCCTTTAAACCGCTCCAAGCTGTTGATTTTTAACTTGTCCATTAAATCAAATTTAAGCTCGCTATCTAAAATGATGCTTGGTTGTGACCAAGTGCCGTAGTTCAACCATACTGAGCCATTTGGCTTTTCTGTATAGCTGGTTATCATCCCCCAGAAAATCTGTTCTTGACGATAGTGGCGTTCTTCGATGTGAGGGACTTCGACTAAATTGTCCCTAAACATTCCTTCGACCATTACGCGGTCGGAGTCAGTAATAATTCTTATGGACTTCCCACTACCATATTCAGGGTTTTTGATAAGGTAGCTTAGAATTTGTCTGAGGGACTTATCCATCGGAAAGCCAGCTCTACCACCGATAACCTGGAGGCGAGGAGAAGGCTGCCAGTTGTGGGGTGGGGCTGTCGTTTTGTCGCTGTCAGCTGTTTTATCAATGCTGCCATGTTTGGTCTTATCGAGATTTACGATGATATCGGCTGATTTGTTATCGCTGCTTTCATCTGCATCAATGCCTTCCATGTTTTCGGCTTCCAGGATTGTTGTAGCCCTGTTACAGCCATTTTCATGATGCGCATTGAAGCAAGCCGTTCTTTCATAGTCTCTGACTTTGTAGGCTTTCGTAAACCAAGCTCTTTTTCCGCATTCAATGCAGATTATTTGGCCCTGATATGTATCAGGATCCTCCATGAACATACTAGTTGTGCAGCGGCTACCATCAACTGTGAATTCAACTTCTAACATGACATTCCTTCAAAAAATAAATATGCCACCAGTATCAATGAAAGGTGGCGTATTGGTCAATCCTTGAACTGCGCTATGCGACGCAATCTTACGCTTAATAAATGGATTTACAGGAGTTATCGACGTTAACTGGCTGATAGAAACCAAAGGGAGGCGGGATGAAATTACTTTGCAGAAACCTCAAACATAAAAGCAACGAGTGGCTTGTTCAACCCGATGGATGCGTGTGGATAAGCCTCGCTGGGCTTGCAATTTTTTTGGCATGAACGAGGTAAGCAATGAAAAATTGGATACTAGCCATAGCGTTATTTTTCACATGTCATACCCACGCGCAAGAAGTCGCCTGGACGGGGATGAAAACGGACAGGTTAATTGTCATTAGTGAGCAAGGGGATAAAGGCTTTCAATTTGCTATGCTCTACATACTTGGTATAGCCGATGGATTAGAAGGGCAAAGGGCTATCTCACGAGTTGGTCCTTGTCGAGTAGAGGGGACTACGACAAATCATGAAATAGCGAGCAAGATATTAAACTCAGTAAAGGCATTGGATAAACCAAAGGAGCCGGCAGGAAAAGTGGTGATCAATGCCTATCTGTCATCTTATTGCCCGGATAGCATGACTCAATAAGCCGTGTCAGCGGCTTATGTATATCATTTCTATGATCTAAAATCGTCGGGATCAATATTTCGAAACTTTCTCTCTAATATACTAAGAAGTTTGTGTTTATCTATTTCAGAGTCAGAATCTAACAAATCAAAGTAAAATTCGGTTAGTTCGTGCTCTGCATTATTAGTTCTAATATAGTTAGCTTTCTCAGCAGAAGTATCAGCAGGCCAAAAAGAGAGATTCACAAAGAAACATCTAACAGCAATGTTCTCCACTCCAGGACATTGAAATTTACACTCTAAATAGCTTTCATTTTCTTTAATAACCTCGATGGTACGAAAAATGGATTTACATTCTTCAGCGAGTTCTGGTGGTTTTTTATTAGTATGTTCAGACCACAATTTCTCGTCTTTTAGATAATGAATAAAGCTAGATACTCTTTTATTGAAATTTTTCCCTTTAAAATAAACAAAGAAGCCTGCTTTTTTGTCTCTTGTAATATAGCGTGTTAATAATTGTATTAAACCTTCAAGTATCTTTGTGTTGTGATAATCTATTTTAGCTTCAGCGATCCAAGTGTAATCACCTTCCTTAACAGTTAGATCAACGGCTCCTACTTGTTTTGTTTGTTCAGATGCAGTATAACCCATTGAATCAAGATTTGAGCATATATAGTTGGTTATAGAATCCTCATCAAAAGAAGAGTATTTATCTTTTGTCTTTTCAAGATTAATAATTATTTGATTTATATGATTATGCAGTTGAAAAACAAACTTATCATAAGGTGAGTTTGGAAGCCTTTCAGTTAATTCTAATAAAAGGTTATTAAAGTCTGGATGTTCATGATAGGCCTCAAAAAGCTCTTGTGAAGATCTATGCTTGACCATAATTACAACATTTCTTCATTCAGCATACAAAAAAAACCAAGCCTTCTAGGCTCAAAGTCATCAATTGGCAAACCAGTTTCGACAGAGTAAGGTGGTGTATTATTAGCTAAGGCTTCTCTAAAACTTTCAACATCTACCTCAATCTCTTCACCATCATAATCAAAATAACAGAAGGTTATATCTAATAGTTGTTGTTCAGCTGAACTGAAAAATATTGCAACTTGAAGTGCATCTATTGGGGAGTTACAGTTAGATGCTTCCATTAGTCTAGTTAAAGGAAAATAGTTTACGTGTTCATTGTTTTCCACATAAGAAATAAAACTTTTAAGGTGGTCTACTGCATCGGCATTGTTGCCGATGCATACATCAATGTTATAAACCTTTTCTTTTATCTTCTTAATAGTCATATTATGACCTTGATATAATATCTTTGATTATGTTCAGTAAGCTTAGACTATCACTTGGTTTTTTTATGTAGAAATCATAACACTCTTTATTTTCCCAATCATGCCTAGTTGGGAAAATACCCATTTCTACCTCATGATTCTTATCGTTGTGATATTTCCATCGAATGAGAATAGAACGGCATATATATGTTAATTTCTTTTCTTCATCTTCGACTCTTTGAGTTCTAGCACAATATGTTTTACTCTGTAAGTCTTTTAGATGTGCATCCCTGGAGTTGCCATCAGGAGATAAAATAGCATGTGGTACTCGACCAGACTTTTTATCTTTGAAATAATTAATAATTGCCTTATGAAAGTTTACATACTCTAACTTTCCTTTCACGCCTGGGATATTGATAATGTTAATAAATTCTGTTTCAAGCTTATTAAAAAACCGACCGATTTGTTTTTGGTTTACATCTCTTGTAACTAAAAACTCAATAAAATTTTCGTTATAAGGGATAAACACACAATTAAAGTATTGCTTGTTAACCATTAAACTTGACATAGATGAATATTTATGTACTTTTTCTTTAATAACAGTAGCGAAAATACATAAAACTCCGTCACCTGAATCCGTAATTTTACAGAGAAAATCACCTGTAGGTGCTTTCGAGTTTTTTTCAAAATCGACCTTACATGGATAAACCTTGCTGTATGTATTGGGATTCTTATTTAAATCATAAGCTAAAACCGCTTTTCTGACATCAGCCATTGTTTTAGGGTCAAGCTTGGCTATTCGATACTGATGATCGGAGAAGCAAATAACCCTATCGACTATTTTTTCCAGTGAATCAACTGTACATTTTGCTTTAGAGCTCTCAGAAGATAGAATATCTGACTTAAACTTCTCTATAGTTCTTTTCAATTGGTTAGAAGTTTCAAAGCCATAAGTTCGACCAACTATCCTGGTGTATGCAAGGTTTTCTGTCTGCTCAAGTCCATTCAACAGTTGTTCGAGCTGATTGTTTGGAGCAGTATTTACCACAGTAGTATTTGCTGGCTGATTCATTGTTATGTCTCTAATATGTCCCTAATTGCATTATATGTTGACATTCAATATGCTTCAATGTGCATCGTCACAAAGTATGTTACAGCTGGGTGATTCATGTACTTGTTGGTTATCTCTTGTCTGGTGTCAGTTTTGTGAGGGCAATAATTAAACGCTAATATCGGATTGCTTTATTGAACCTTCCCAACAACCACAACATCTCCCTCATTCAGCTGAACAGTAGATTGAGAGAATTCTATCGCCACCATGTTTCCTGGTAACTTCTGCATTGAGTTGAGTGATACATCACCGTCGATGTTGATCAGGTATTGGCCACTGATCGCTTTGTTCTTGCTCGTATCCACAAACAGCTTCTGCCCCTCATACTCAACCAGCATCAAGTGCTCTGATTCAGGCATCCCTTCCAGAAACTGCGGATCAAAAAACATCTTGCCTTTATCGAAGAGCTCGCCGTTCTTGAGTTTGAAGTAGGGGAGCTCAACATTGTCTGTCGAGTTGGATGGTTTACCCCTTTCATACATTTCCCCTTCACCTAATAGTAACCAGGAAAGTGAAACGCCAAGACTCAAATGAGTCCTTGTTGCTATTTCAAAAGGAGTCATCTCGCGTTGATGCCACGTAGCGATGGTCGACTTAGGGATTCCAAAATATTCAGCAAGCTGGTTGAAGCTGCTGCAACCAGTTACTTTAAGTAATCTTTCTGTGATTTTGCGACCGCCATCATACGATGGAGGACTTAAATGAGCTTGATTATGACTCATAAACGATCTAGTATCCCATTTGAGTTCACTTTGAATGCTGCAAATTCGAGTGATAAGAAGTAATCTGAATGACGTTAAAGGATACCACCATGGAATCAACATCAATAGTTTTTAGTGCACCACTTTCACCGTACGTCACAGTTCAAAAGTTCTCTGATATCACGGGTATAGCCATTGGTCAGGTCAACAAAATGCTCCATGAAGGCCGTCTCCCAATTCGCCCCAAAACACCCGGTAAGCCAAAAGAAAAACCGCTCATTAACATGCTGGCGCTAGTTAAAGAAGCGGATTCGCAGGTGTTCTAACTAAGTCATTTGAATATAGCAATGGGGATGGGAGTCCACTATGTCTGCAAATGAATGCCCTAAACATACTGCGTTCCTCAACGCATGCACCACTTTCAGTAAAGATCATGTCATTAAGCATCTGGCTGCTAAGTTCGGCCTAGATGCTCAAATGCAGTGCAACAAGCTCGATGCCAACAAACCTCATAAGCTGTTTGTAGAAGAGCTGCTGTTACTGACCAAAGCCACCCTGAACCCTCAAACCGGGGCAATGGACTTGCAAATGGTTGATGGCCTGTTGCTAGAGCTGGGGCTTACAGCGGTACCGCTGCCGGCTGGGCAGGTTGAAAGCCTGAAGCGAACGCTTCCTGAACGAATGCTCGAAATTAATGCGGCAACCGGTGAGCTCAGTGCTCATACGCTTCAAATCAACGCCACTAACCGAGTTAACCGTCGCACCAAAGAACAAGTGGTTAAACGCGCGCAAAGTGCGGTACGTGAACTCGTGATGCTCATGAATGAAGTCGAGGGCAAGTTTCAAGCGGTACCGGTGCTTTCATGCGCTGTCGATGCATTGGGTGTTATGCCCATTCCTGGCCTTTCTTAGGAGGTTGCAATGCAACGCTTTCACTCTGCACCTGTTCGTCCCGCGTCAGACTCTATTGCAAAGTGCCACGCACTGTTTAATTGCGAAACCCGGCTTGGCCTGAGTTACGACAACTTGGAAGAGTCGGTAAAACGTACATTGTGTTTTTCCGCGGGCTTAAAGCAACGTCATATCACCTTGAAGCTGCATGAAATGACCATGCACGAACGCAAGGCGCTTCACCGGGCAATCAATCTTTTGGCCGATGCTTTGAAACCATTGGCTCATCACTCTTTAAAAGAATTTCGATAACAGCCCCTCAGGGCATCAGTTGGTCAGGAGAGCATCATGAATCAGGGAACCGTTACATGTCAGGCATCCACTCAATCTCTTGAGTGTTTTATCGAACAAGAAAACCAACACCGTGAATGTTTGGACGTGATTCAAGAGATCATGGGGTTGGCTATTTCCCATCACCAAATCATTAAAATTTTGGTTGAGTTTCTGCCGTACACGGCTCAATTTTCTGTGCGAGCGTTTGATATTAACTGGCAATCGCAAGTGGTATCGGGGAACGACTATGAAGCGAAGTTCTATCTGAATCGCAACCGTATTAAAGACAATGCGACGCCACTGCAACAGCTACTCGATATTGAAGATGATTTGATTGAACTGGTTGCTGAAGCCAAAGCGCAGCCAGCCAAGCCGGTATTGAACATTCAATCGCTGGATGACCTGGCGACATTCGCTGAAACCCATCCGTTCTCTGGCACTCAAATGCTGAACTTTTATGAAATCCGTCATGTGAATACTCAAAATATCCCAGAGGTTGAACTTCTGGCTGAAGCGCTGGAAAACGAAACCTATGGCATGGTTGGGCTGGCTACCCCTGAACTGATTCGTGGTTTTGTCGCAGGGGGTGAAGCATGAGCCAATCCCACATTATGGTAGCAGCTAATGAACTGACCGAATCGCTGGATTCTGTTGGTTTAACCTCTGCCGAAGTGGATGTTTTCGTGAATATCTTTCAATACATCCATGATGTCTCTGGTGAATGGTTCGCGCTTGATACGGTGAAAGTACAATCCTTTCATGTTGCTCACGACGCAACGTTAATTCAGCCAAACAAGATTTTTGCCGGGTGGTTTGCGTTCTGGATGTGTGTGTTTAATCACGCGGAATCAGGTTCTGAGTTAGAAGTTCAGGCATTGGGCGCTATTCGCGGTTTGTTTTTCACGGCTGCCCATAATCGCCAAATCACCGTTCCTTCCGTTATTGAAACGTGGTGGCAGGAAACCAACGATGTTCATCACAACAATTCGTTGAGCGAGGTAGTGGCATGAATTACCTCGCTGTTTTTCTTGGTGCCGATGGTGGTATTACACGTAACGCAACAACCGAAGAAGTAATGAACCTGCAGCTGGGTGAGTTTGAATCTCTCGAACTGGCCATTCAAAACGCCTGCGAAGTGCTGGAATGTACTCATGCAAAAAATGGCGTGTTGCTGAAAGGCGAAAATAGCGGCGGTTTTTTGATTTGCGATACACAGGAGTTCGCTGAGTTATGAGTGGGTGATTGTCTGGCGGGAGATAAAAGTAACGCCCCAAAAGGGGCGTGAGATTACTTGTTATTTGTTCTTGAGAGGGATTCACCAGCAAGAAAAGACATAACAATTTCGAGTCTCGTTAGTGTGATGTTAGAAACATCACAACCAAGCTCGATACCTGCTCTCACATAAGCAGCTGAGTCAAAGATTTGTAGTACAGCGTTATCTTGACTCTGGATCGTTTTGTACTGAGCAAGTAATGCATCATCACATGTTGGCTCTTGTGTTAGAAGCTCAACATATTTTTTATGTTGATACTCAGAATGAATAGCTTTTATTGCTGGTTTAACGGTATGTGTGATTGCGGCAATCAAAGCAATGAACAGCCCAATTACAGTGTTGAATTGAGTACTGGATACAACGGCAGACCCTAGAAAAATTTGTAGGATAGACATTGCTGAATCTAATCGAGAATAGAAACAAGCATTCATTTGCTCTAACCGATTGGAGTAACGAATTTTAAATTGGGTGTCATGCCTCGACATATTTAATCCTTATTTTTGGTTGGTGGTGGTGGGATTTCGCGTTGTGGCACATGGAACTTATCTGAATCATTGTTTGAACGTTTATCAGTAAAACCAGACATTTGGCTCTCCTTTAGCTGGGTGGTTGATGACAAAAGCATCTTAGCTAACGCGTGCCAGCTGCGACAGTGGGCCGTCTTCCCCACGTTACGGGGAACTTATCCGACGATTAGATTGTTTGTGACTATTGGGGGATATTTGTGCTTATTGGGGATAAACGAAGGAAATGGAAAAATAAATCACATTAATAAAAATAGTGTGAAAAGTTTTACAAATTAAATTTTTGGTTAGCTGGGAGGCATTCATCGTGAGCTTGAATGTAATTGAACATACCGAGAAGACTCTCGGTTTTTTTGCACCTAAAGAAATCCGACAATTCACATCTGCCCAACCGGCAGCCATTAGCAAAGCTGAATTCTTTCTTGCCGATCATTCTGACGACAAAATTTTAAAACGTGCACTCGGCTACTTCGATCCAAAACTTCCACCGGAATCAGCCCCGCAGGGCAGTCGCGAAGCGGCTGGGGATAATAGCCTTGTCCAGTGGCGCAAAAGTCCGACAAGGGAGGAATTAGCCGCTAAGAGGGCGACACTCACCACTCAAGCCAAGCGTAACCGGCTAACGAAGTGGGCAAACTTGCTGTCTCGGTTGCCTCGGCACTTAAACGGGGAACCCAAGCCATTAGAGGTTGTGAAGCCACTGACGTTTACTCCGATCCATCTGGATTGGCAGAAAAACCCGGTGAAATGTTTGCAGGCCCATGGGTTTGTTGAGAATGCGCCAGTAATGGCCAGGTTGCAGCATCGCGATTGGTCGAATGAATGGCGTATTCGTGTTGAGGCCCAGGCTCGCACGTCAGAAGCTCCGCCACCTCAGGCAGGTGATCGGTTCACTGAACAGCTAACTGAGCGTGCAGTCCGGAAAATTTTTGAATCCGGTGCTTATTTGCAGGTACTGCGCGGAGGGTATACAACATTCACGACGTTAACGTTTGATGATGAGCAACGGGAACGCATTCTTACCAGCAAGCCTCAAACCAAAAATCGTATCAAGCCGGGTGTCTGCGGCACTATCGTGGTGATGGGTCCTCATGGCCGAGAACCTTATCGTTTGAAAGCCAGTGGCAATTTCACCTGGTTAGATGACATGGGCAAAGCTGGAGAACTGGCTGCCATCAATATGGGGGCGATGAAATCAACCGGAGAAACAGACTTTACGGGTCAGGAAGTTTTTGAACTTGGTGCGCCCAGCATCCGGGCTGAAGGCCCATGGACGAAAATTCGTGACTATCATCCCGATTCATCAATTGGCAACGAAGTCAGCCGGTTTATCGACTTGGCGCAAAAAACATATCAGCGCGGTTGGGTTCCTGATTTTATGCCGGCTCGCGTTAAAAGAGGCCGGAGTCCGGTTCGGGAGGCGGGGGAAAAGTGCGGGAAAGTAATTGCCGATGGTCCATTCACACCTATTCGTCGCGGTGACGCTAAGGACAAGATCTTTCAGAATCCACGCTGGAAGGAAGTGAAAAAGAATGTTTTTAAAAAACGGTCTGTTCCGTTGGATTACTGTTGGGTGGCTGAAATGCCAGCCAATGAAGATGGATTGCCCAACCCTCATGTCCATTTACTGATGCGTTGGAAAGTGCCGGAAACTCATTTCTATGCTTGGGCCGGCCGACTGGAGCGACTATGGGGTAATGGCTTTGCGAAGCTAGAACGAATTCGGTACGCCAAAGCAGGGGCAGGGTATCTGGTTAAAGCTGTCGGCTACACCACAAAAGGTAAAAATGGGAATCAAGGCATGATTCGTGGCAACCGTTATGGAATTGGGGCATCTGCTAGGGCGGTTGACTGGGAAAATGTGGCAAGTTTCCAGGCCGATAATATGGCGGCGATTATTGCTGAGTGTGAAGAAAAACTGGCAAGAAAGAATGCCCACTATGAAGAACTCGAACGTCGTGCTCGTATCAAGCTGAAAGAGACAAAGCGAATCCATCAAATCACGCGTAATAACAAAAAGCTTTCTGAAGAGCAGCGCTTTTCACGTATCGAGAAGTATAAAAGCAGGATGCTTGCGCTTGATGCTGAAATTGAGCAGGTCAGAGAGGAACGCCGTGACCGTGGTGTCAGAGCTGTGGGTCATTACCAAATCACTTTCTCCGGAAGTAACTCGACTGAGAATTTCGATAATTTCTTAGGTTGGGCGTTTAACTGTCGTCAATGGCAGGCGAATAGTAGAAATGAAGCCATAAAAGATGAGCTGGAGCGGGCCAAAGACGAGCTGGTTCGGCAGTTAAGGGTAGAGCATAAAGCGCTGCGGGATGATCTTGATTTAACTGATGAGCAACTTGCCAGGCTTGAGTATGTTCATAACCGGTTGGAAGAAGTCGAGTCTGATATTAACTATCAGCGTATGTTGCGTTTACAAATGGCAAATACGCTGCAGCAGCAACGGAGCTACTGGCGTGGTTTTGTCAGTAATTTAGCATCACAAAGAACCAGTAATGACTATTGGGCTGCGTTCTTTAATCGCTATGAGCAGGATTGCCCTGAAGAAGATCAGGACAAACTGCTATCTGCTATACATTCGGAGGAGTATTTATGTGTTTTGATGGATTAGGGCTGAAGGTTCTTCGTCAACAAATTAGGGAGAACGCCGAGCGCGCTGCTTCTCAAGATCATGAAAAGGCTGACGTTCAGGCCAAGGTGTACACTGCTCACAAGACCACTCAATCTGATTTTGTGCTTGATCCGCTAGCGCCCACGGAAGAGGCGGAAGGTTAATTTGAATACAGTACCGATGACGCTTGCAGCCATCGCAAATTTCTAATCTGGGCTTTTTGATTAAACCATCATCAAAATCAGTTGGTTGAGTCACTTTTTTAACTACACGTGCTGCACATTGATTAATATTACTGTATATTCATACAGTGCTTGAGGCAAGGAGTACTGTACATGGCGCATTCAATCAGTTGGCAGGCGATTGATTTTATAGTTGAGGCCTTAGCCGCAAAAACTTACGGCGAAGACAGAACCGAGGTTGGTGTATACCTGGTGGAACTGGTAATGAAGGACAGAAAAAAGCCGCTCGATGCGGCTCAAATGAAGATGGTAAAAGCAATGCTTTCAGAGGCTTCGGACGTTTGTAAAAACAACAAGTGAAATGGCAAAAACTTAAATCCACCGTAATAACAGAATCTTGTCTTTATCTGCTTAATCCCTTTTATTGGCCAGAGCTGATTTTTACAGTGACGCTATGTTGATTTTGTTAAAACATGGCTAGTTGTTCGCGTAATTGCTTAGCGCCTTTTACAGATAAAGTTTTTACCAGCGCGACAGCTAATTGTTCTGATGCTCTCGAAGAGGGGCTAAGGCTGTGGCTGTAGTATAAAGACATCACGAATCTATGGCCGCATGCCGGATTTTTGCATAGGTAGTAGAGGTCTGCGCAATCATTTGTTAAACGATTCGTTTTTGTAATCACCGCACGATCACCACACCCACAAGTCACGCGGCTACCGTTCACATGGGGAACCGTAGCCGCCGTACTCATCTTCGATTGTACTAAGGAATGTTTATAGCCCAAGGGGCTGACAAAGGTATGACCGCATTCCGGGTCGGTACATGAACACAGAAGGTTCGCGCAATCATCCGTTACTGCTTCACTGCGACTGATAATGGCGCGAGAACCGCATTTGCAGAGAACTCGCATAACTGACTTAACCTGTTGACTGACTGCTTCAATGGTAAGGTATGCCTGTATTTATGTACAGTTGAGTGTTTCTGAAATCCCCTGCCTCAATAGTTTTTGTGGCATATCAAATAACTGATATGTGCTGCTAGTTATATAAATAAGGAGATTGTAGATATACACTAACCCCCTAAAAACTTCGAATAATCATAATTTAACTCATATTGTACGGACTGATTTATGAAACAGTTATTAGGTTTATACATTTTTGTATCATTTGTTGTTACGGGGTACTCCATTTTTACGACAAGCGAGCGAGACAGCTTCGGGAAAGATCACTTCACGGAAGGGTTGATGTGGCCTGTGGGGTTGTTTAATTATGTTTTTGAACCTGAAATAGATGGTGGCTCGTATGATTCATTGGTCGAATCTTTGAGCGAACTTCTTGAATCAAGGGATACAGACCATGATCGTTATTTAGGAGCTATCGCTGCTAACCAAGTTCTCCTTCATGCCTATGTTGAATCCGACCCTAACCTTACGAAACCTGAAGTGAAAAAGTTGGTAGATTTATCTCGTATGGATAAGTTTGCATCGTTGATCACTGTGAAAGAGCAAGTAAAGCAAAGTGTTGCTGAACGGCTTGATGGATTGGATTTTGATGGCTTGATACTAGCTGGTCAAAACGCCTTCAGCAAAACCATGAAAATCAGCGAATCACGACCTCTATATGCAACAGCGGAAGACTGTGTTGACGGACTTATTCGTGCATATAGAGAAGAGCTAGGCCCTGATAGTTTAATTCGATATGACCAGTTGCAGGAGTTTAATGAGAAATGTGGACTTCCTAGGGAGGAATGGTAATGGATGCGATTAAACTCATATTTGTCTTATTGTTTTTACTCTTTTGTATCAGCTTTCCTATGGTCGCGATGGTTATCGGTGTCGTTCTACTTCTAATAGGCGCTCTTTCCCGCAGGAAATAAACAATAAAGGCCGCATTTGCGGCCTTATTCTAAATCCAAGTTGAATTCCAAATGCAGCGATTTGGGAATTTCCCGGTCGTTGTTCACTTCATCCATAATCAGTTCGCAAACCGGAATAATTTCGTCCCTCGCGTATTCACGACCTACCTTCTCAGCGTCGCCAAAACTGGCCATGCCTTGTGGAATCATTCCGCTTTTACCGGGTGGGTAACGGTGGCCCACCAGAATGTCCTGCGCGGTAATATTTTTGATGCGCTCGAACTCGTCTTTGGTGGCAATGTCGCCAACGGGGATCAGCTGAATGCCTTTCTCTTTGCCGTTGGGCACATTCACAAACATGCTGCGGAAGTTGCCCACGCCCTTACTGCTGGCGATGGTTCGCTTCATCATTTCTTCATCTTCCGGGCTAAGGTTCGGGTCTGTCGCATAGAAGATAAAGCCCATGTGGGCACCGTTTTTGTAGTACCGGCGGCGGAACAGGGTGGCATCTTCATTGAGCAGGCTGCTTTGAATGCTGCCAAGGTAGTCCGGCATGCCATAGATTTGCTGCTGCGGGTCATACTGGCCTAGCCAGATAATGTCATTCTCGTTGTAGTCTTTGAATTGGTTATCGCGTAGAAGGAATCGCCAGCTGCCGTTCTTACGGCGCCGTAAGTACATTGACGAAATGTGCTCTAACCGCACAACGCGGCGGAAGTGATCGCGAATTTTCAGCAGCGCACCGTGGCCGAAGGTGAAGTAATCACGGCTGAACCCCTGAAACTGGCGCTTACGCATCTCGCCGCCATTAATGAATCGTCCTGTAACATGGTTAGCGCGGGCAATCAGAGCGCTGCCGTGGTAAGCGTTGGCTCGGGCAATTTGCGCCAGACCACTGGGGGAAATGGGCGGTTCCCAGTAGTCGTCCATGTCGTTGTAAAACAGTTCGCTGTATTCGGTTAGCCAGCGTCCGGCGTCTACCGGTTCGGCGTAGCTGTCAACGCTGTAGCAGGATGCTGCCGGCAGTTCGGTTTCTGTCTGCTGCTCTGGGTGTTGTGCTTCTGTCATGCTGCTGTGGCCCATGTCGATTTTCGTTGTTTGGTATGGTTAAGCGGTTCATTGATCAGGGCGTGAGCCAGTGCCCAGAAGGCATCGGCATGGCCGGTCATTTCACTGCGTTCTGCTTTATAGGTAATGCCATTGCCACTGTTGGTGGTTACCCGCTTAATGGCCATGAAGGCCATGGAAATGTCTTTGTGCTCGGCGTCGTACTGCAGGCGGTTGGCTTCTATCACATCTGCCATTTTCAGCACCATCCGGGTTTTGCTTTCGGGGTTATAGTGAATGGCCACCGCTTCCCGTGGGTGGGTCGCGCTAATCAAATCCCATACGCCGCTACCAATGCCCGTGGTATCAATGCCGATGTAGGTGACGTTGTATCGCTCGAAGACTTTGTCAATTTGCTCGGCCTGGTATTGGAAGTTAAGCCCGCGCCAGTAGTGCTTTTCTAGTACCCGGAATTTCTCGGGTGCCACAATGGGCGGGGCGACCACAACCAGGCAGGCGTTATCCCGTGTTCGTGACGGGTCATACCCCAGCCAGACCTCACGGTTTTCAAAGGGGCGAGGCGTGCCGGGTTTGAAGTCCTGCCAATGGGAGGTATCGACCATGCAGCGTTCCATGTGGCTGAACTTGAAGACGGACATTGAGCCATCCACAAACACACACATGAACAGGTTATTGAAGTCGTCTTCGCTGTATTCGTCGCGCAGTTCATCAATATCGAACAGGCCACAACCACCGTTAGCGGCATCTTCAATCGTGACCACGTAACGCCATTGCCTGTCGGGGCACAGGCGGCCGCCGTCCCGGTATTCATCAAAGGTTGGGAAATCCAGTCTTTCCCGTGCTTCCTTGCCTTTCTTCCAGCTGTCCCCGGTCCAGAACGGATACGCCTGATGGGTTTTGGCTGATGGGGTACTGAAATAGGTTTTCCGCCACTTTTTATGGGTAGCCATGGCGGAGGCCAGTTTGTTCAGTTCATCAAACTTTGGGATCCAGAAATATTCGTCAACATAAACGTGGCCATGGTAACTCTGGGCGGTTTTGCTGTTGGTCGACAGAAAACGCAGCTCGGCCCCGTTTGAGAGAATGATCGGGTTGCCAGTCAGCTCAACGCCCAGGAACTCTTTGGCGATTGACACAATGTAGCTGCGGAATACTTCAGCCTGAGCGCGGGAGGCGGACAGGAATATCTGGTTGTCGCCGGTCAGAATGGCATCTTCCAGTGCTTCACCACTGAAATAGTAGGTCGCCCCAATTTGGCGAGACTTCAGGATATTCCTGATCCGCTGTTTGAGGTTTTCACGCATAACCAGCTGGTACTTGAACAGCGAGGCATGCCAGTCTTTAAAGTGATCAGCGGTTATTTCGCTGATGTCGTTTTTCTTTCCTTTCCCTTTGCGTTTTTTCAGGTTGTCGCGGCTGCCGGAAGTGCTTTCTTTGCTGGCTGAATTCGAACGGTTATTGCTGTTGTTCGATCCGGGTTCCTGTCTGTTTTTCTCCTGTGTCCGAAGCTTTTTCAGGTTGGTGTGGTGCTTTATCAGCCGGTCGAGCATGTCCAGCTGGCGCGTCGTTGGGTCCGGGGTATCCAGCAGGGTTTGAATACGGGTTGCGATTGCTTCATCAACAGTGAATTCACGCAACATATCCCGCCAGCCGAATTTGTCAGCCCAGTAATAAACAATGCGTTCATTAGTGAGGCCAAGTTCGGCAGCGATCTCTTGTGGCGTCCACGCCTTTAAATAAAGCGCTTTCGCGGCTTGTCTAACTTCAGGTGAATATGCCATGCCGCAATCATACGCTTCTGAATAAGGCGTATGACTCACTGAAATTCCACTAATTTCGGATGAGGCTTATATCCGAATTTCAAGGAATTCAATTGAATGAATGCTTGCTCTCAAAGGCGTAACCTTCGTCGTGACTGATAGGAAAATGACTGACTAACGACGGAATTGGGATTCGATGAGTAAGCAAACGGGCTGGGTAATCGTAGCAACGGAAGGGGCAACCGTAGACGGTCGCACGATTACGGCTAATTGGATTAATGACATGGCCGCATTGTATTCGACAGATGAATACACCGCATTGATATGGCCTGAGCATTTCCGCTCGTCATGGGCACCGTTTGAAGGGAAAAACTGGGGAACAGTTGACGAAGTAAAGGCAGCAAAATTTAAAGGAAAACTGCGCTTGTTCGCCAAACTGACCGCCAACGACTACCTGCTGGAAGCCAACAAAGACGGGCAGAAGCTATTCACTTCCATTGAACCTAACCCTGATTACAAAGGCGAAGGCCGTTGTTACCTGATGGGGCTGGCAGTGACTGACTCCCCGGCCAGCACCGGAACGGCTCGTCTTAAGTTCTCTATTGGCGAACAAACACATGAACGTGAATACAGCCAACTTGAGGAACTGAACCCTTCCGATTTTTTCGCGGTTGAAAGTGATGACCGCAGCGCACTGGCGAAAGCCTTCAGCACCATTGCTGAGTGGTTTTCCAAGGGCGGGCAACCGCCATTTCCACATTCAACCGCAACACCGCACGACGAGGACACAGACGTGACCGAAGAACAACTCAAAGCCGCGCTGGCTGAGCATTTTAAGCCGTTCAGCGATCAGCTGGACTCGCTGCAAGAGAAGTTTAATACCTTCTCTGCGGGCAATCCGGAAACGCCACCGGAAGATGGCCAGAGCGGAAAGCCAAAGGATGACGAGGGCGATGACGCCTCTAAAAAATTCAGCCAGCAATTAGCCGCTGAACTGGCCAAGCAGCTTAACCCGCTGGCAGAAAAACTGACTGGCCTTGAAGCCCAGTTCGCCGAACTGAAGCAGGAAGTGCCGGGGCAAACGCCGGGTAACTCAGGCACCAGCAATGACACAATGGAGGTGTATTAATGCTTAACGCTATTTCAACGAAATACCTCCTGGAGTTCACTGCCGCGACGGTAACCGCTGCCGGAGCGACATCTGGTGCAACGCTGTTTAACATCTCGGCGCCAATGGAAACCAAGTTGCGCCAGGCAATTATGCAGTCTCATGCCTTCCTAGGAATGATTGCGCTGTTGCCTGTTCAGCAAATCAAAGGCCAGGTGGTTGATGTCGGTAACGATGGCCTTTCAACAGGTCGTTCATCGGATGGCCGTTTCAGCGTGGAAACCGGCCAGAGTGGTAATACCTACGAGCTGACGAAAACAGACTCCGGGGCCCATATTAATTGGGAAACCATGACGCAGTGGGCTAACTCTGGCCAGAAAGGTGAATGGCTGAAGTTGATGCAAAACTCGATTGCCCGCCGCTTCGCGCTGGACATGTTGCGCGTTGGCTTCAACGGTACTTCCATTGCCGCTGCGACAGACCCCGTTGCTAACCCGTTGGGTCAGGATGTGAACAAGGGCTGGCTGACTATCGTGAAAGAAAAGCAAGCCGCGCAGGTACTGCCTGCCGCCACACTTGACCCGACAGGAGCCACTGCAGGTTCATATAAAAACCTCGATTCACTGGTGCAAGACCTGATCAACACCACCATTGCGCCAGAGCACCAGGAAGACCCTGATCTGGTTGTTCTGGTGGGCTCTGACCTGGTGGCTGCTGAGCAGCACCGTTTGCTGGAAGCCGCGGCAACGCCGACTGAGCACAAAGCGGCGCAGTCTCTGGCGAAAACCATTGCGGGTAAGCAAGCCTACAAACCGCCGTTCTTCCCGAAAAAGGGTGTCTGGGTAACGAACCTGAAGAACCTGCAAGTGCTGACACAGGAAGGCACCCAGTGGCGTAGCCAGAAAAACAACGAAGACAAGTTGCGTTTCGAGAGTAGCCACATCCGCATGGAAGGCTACGCGGTGGGTAACCTGAATAAGTTTGCCGCTATCGAAGAAGTCACGGTGGCTGACCCAGCCCCGGCGGCGTAGGGGATAGCACATGGTGAGTCCATTAAAACGACAACGTGATGCGATTCTTGCCAATCAGCTTGCGGCGGCAATGCCGCAAGCTGGCACCGTTAACACCGACAGTCTGCACATTAAGCTGATTGAGTTAGAAGAAGACCGCAAACGCATGCGTGCTCAGTTCAACGCCCGTGCTGATCGCACCGACCATAAACGCAATGTGCTGATCCCGAAATACAAGCCACTGGCTGAAACCTATCTGGCCGCCGGTGAAAAGTACGAAAACCCGATATTCAGCACCTTGATTGTCTGGCTGTTCGATATCGGTGATCTGAGTACCGCGATTGACTGGTGTTTGAAAGCCATTGAGTTGGAATTACCCACACCGGAATTTATTCGCCGCGACTGGCCGACCTTCTGTGCTGATTCGGTACTGAAATGGGCCGAAACACAGGCTGAGCATGGCCACAGCATCGAACCGTATTTCAGCCAGGTATTCGCGAAAATTCGTGATGACTGGCGTCTGCACGAAGAAGTGAACGCCAAGTGGTACAAATTCGCCGGTTATTTCCTGCTGCGTGATGACGAAGGCAAGCCGCGTCCATCGGCGATTGCTGATAAAGCGACGTTGGAGCAAGCCAAAGCTTTTCTGCAACAGGCGAATGAATACCACAGCAAAATCGGTGTGGGCACGATGATCAGCAAAATCGACATGCGCCTGAGCGCGCTGGAAACCGGGAAGAATTTGTAAGTCTCCCTACCCCTCGCGCCTCGGCTGGCGAGGTAAGGATAGCCACGGCTAATCCGATACCGTCGACCCAGTGGGCAGAGGCGCAACTATTGAGAGAGTAACCATGAGCTTTGGCGGACGAATTGATACAGACACTGACACGCAGTTACCGGGTGATGGTTGGCCAGATTTGAGCACAGCAGAGTTTCGGAAAATGCGCCGCGTGCCCTCAGTGTTTGATGAGAGTTCGATTGTGGTTGCGATTGAGGCGGCATCGTTATTGGTGCAAGGGCAGTTAGATGCCTTGTTTATTAACAGCCAGCCACCGGAATTACCAAGGCAAAAAGCCGCTGTGTATCGGCGGGCTGTATATGGAATGGCTCACGCTGATCTGCTGCCTGAGTTTGCAACACAAGACCGCAGGGAAGTCGCAGAAAACGCAGCAGAGGATACGCCAGAGCAGGCAGACCGTTTCCGTGCACAGGCAACAAGGGATATTTGCCTGCTTCTTGGTCGTAGCGTGAACAGGGCGGAGATCATTTGATGGAAACCAAGCTGCAGCACCTGCACGGATTTCTGGTCGATAGCCTGAAAGGGTTGGTCCACCCAGGGAAAATTCATGCTTCGCAGGCCGGTGGCAAAGTCATTGTGGATGGCGAAGACAGAGGGAACGAAGGATACCGAATAGCTTACTGGCAATACGATGCCGGAGTGCTGATTGAAAGTTTTCCTCACCTGAAAATGGACCCTAAAACTCTGTTTGCCATGCTGGCGTGCTGGATCAGTCAATTCGATGGTGATCGTGATGTTCTGGATGATTTGAGTGATCCGGAAATTGAAGTGGATGAAAACAACGAGGCCACTGCTGATGTGCTCATTCGAATTACCTTCGCAGAGCAGATTGAAATCGTACCTGATGAAAATGGCCCAATTGTTTGGAATGACATTCGGTACAAGCTGAATCCAGTTGATATCTGGGTTGCAGAAGAGGCAGAGATTACCAATGACGCCGGTAATTACGCTTAACGCCAGTGATGCGGTATCGGCCAGAAAAGCCTTAGAGGCACTGACGTTATCACCAAAACAGCGGTTTTGGTTGCTTAAAGACTTAGGCCGCTGGGAAATACGTCAGACAAAAAGCCGCCTGAGGCGACAAAAGGACACTGAAGGCAGGCCGTTTGAAAAGCGAAAACGTGGTGAAGACCCTGTGCTCAGCAGCTTTGCTGATGGCATGGAGCCTTATGTTGAGGACAGGCTGCGGCTCAACCTTACCTGGAAGAGCAAAGGGAAAGCGAGGAAGGCGGCGGCAAACCAGCTTGGAAATGTCGAGCAGCATACCGCAGCAAGCCACGTGAAAAAGATGAATAAAAGGTTCGGTGAACCTGACTACCAGGCACCGGCGACAGACAATCAGGCCGTTGCGTTGCGGCGGCTCGGTTACAAGATGCGCCGTAAAGGTGGGGGATATAACCGCCTGAGCAAGCGAAATATCGCAAAGCGAATGACGCTTGGCCAGGCAGGCTTAATTATCAGGATGATGCGTACCGGTTCACGCAAAGGTAAGCAGAATTGGACCATTGAGAACCCGCAGCGCCAGTTTTTGGGAACGGACAAAGAGAGAGTTCGTAACCGGCTGCTTCAAAACATTGAAAAGGCCAGACAGCGCCGATAAAGACAGGATAAGGAATAGCAATGGCAATCGGTAAGGTTGAAGTCAACAACTTGAATTTAGGGCAGGGCGGAATTCCTGAAATTGAACGCCACCTGCTCTTTATCGGTACCACGGAAAAAGCCGAGCTGCAGGGTAAGGTGACCCGTGTTTCGTCCATGACCAACTTGGATGAAGTGGTGGGTGATGATGCGCTGGGGATTAACCTGAAAGCGGCGCAGCTCAACGGTAAACAAAACTGGACGGCAGCGATTTACGGCCTGACAGGCGAAGAAACCTGGGCGCAGGCGGTTGATACCGCCAACAAAACCGACTCGTTCGAAGGCATTGTGATTATCGATGAAACCATCAGTGCGAATGGGTTCAACGACATGCAGGCCAAGCACTCTGAACTGGTCAGCAAGCTGGGGCGCTGGGTGTTTTTCCTTGCCGCCGTGCCGGGCATCGACGTGCAGGCACAAACCTGGTCAGCCTATGAAACGGCCATGCTGGCACTGGTGAAAGATGTGGCTGCCAACATGGTGGTGCCGGTACCGCAGTTGCACGGAAATAACGTCGGGGTACTGGCTGGCCGCCTGTGTGACCGCAGTGTCACAGTGGCAGATACGCCAATGCGGGTGGCGACGGGTGCCGTGCTGGGGTTGGGCGAGCCGCCAGTTGATAGCGCCGGGAAAGAGCTGGAAATGTCGACCCTTGGCACGCTGGCCAATGCGCGATATTCGGTACCGCAATGGTATGCCGATTATGAAGGCGTGTACTGGGCTGATGCCATGACACTGGAAGCCAAAGGGGGCGATTACCAGTTCATTGAGTATGTTCGCCCGGTTCACAAGCTGAACCGCCGGGTTCGGGTAAAAGCGATTCGCCGTATTGGTGACAAGATTCTGAACTCCACCCCGGCATCAATTGAAATGAACCGCCAGTACTTCAGCGGTGACATGCGCCTGATGTCGAAGACTACCGAAATTGGCGGTATTACGTTCCCTGGTGAAATCATGCCGCCGCGTGAGCAGGATGTGACCATTCAGTGGATGACCAAAACAAAGGTCATTATCGGCCTGATGGTACGCCCGCACAACTGCCCCAAACACATTGTGGTCAATATTGCGCTTGACCTTTCTAACCCTGCGGAGGCGTAACCATGAGTCGTATTTCTGGCAAGAATATGCGCTTTAACCTGGGTGACCTGAAAATCAGTGCTCAGAAATTCACCCTGTCGATTACCGATAACAGCGCCGTCAGTAAAACCAACGGCGTGCCGGATGGCTGGGTGGATGGTGATGTGGAAGCCTCCGGTGAAATGGAACTGACGACCTCCCAGTTCAACCTGCTGTCGAAAGCGGCCAAAAACGCAGGCGCATGGCGCAACCTGCCAGCCTTTGATGCCATGGGCTACGGCAAGACGGACAAAGATGAACTCAAGGTTGAGATGTTCGGCGTCAAAATCAAAATTTCTGATCTGCTGGATGTGGACGCGAACGGTGGTAGCGCACTGGTGCATAAAATCCCGTTCGATATCACCAGCCCGGACTTTATTCGCATCAACGGGACACCTTACCTGCGTGATGATGAAACTGAAGACCTGGTGCACAGTAGGGGGCGGAATGACCGATGTTATCGACGAGGGCAGCCGTGTCGAAGCCCAATTCACGGAAATGGCGGTGGCCAGACAACTGGCAGCCGCAGCTAAAACGAAAAGTGGTCACCCGCTCAGCGCAGAGAACTGCACAGAATGCGGTGATGAAATCCCGCAAAAACGCCGCGAGCACGTACCGGGATGCCAGTACTGCACCGGCTGTCAGGCACTCAACGAAAAGGGACGACTGTGAAGCGATTTGAATTGAAACGCCGTTATTTCCCGCATGGGACGTACAGCACGCTGCACCGCGAAGACGGCAGCCAGGTGTGTGTGATGGTCGAGCGGGCATGGAAAAACAACGCTCAGGGGGAATCGTGTATTACGGAAGGGACATACACGATGTACCCGCACAAATCGCCCAAATTTGGTGAGTGCTATGCGCTGGAAGCCAAGGCGTTGGGGGTTACCCGGTACGGCCCGAGCCTGCGCAGCCACATTCTGATCCATAAAGCGAATTACCCGAGCCAACTGCAGGGGTGTCTAGCGCCAGGTGTGGATTTCGGATTCGTCGGCGATGAGTGGGCGGTGGTGAATTCCACGGCTGCATTTAACGCCCTGATGCGTGAGCTTGGCGGTGAACCGGCTTCGCTCACCATTGTAAAAGACTGACGGTAAAGGACAGATAACGATGTGGGACAACGTAAAGCAACTGATTGGAAATACCGCCCCGTTGATTGGCTCTTTGATTGGCGGTCCGGCAGGGGGCGCGATCGGCAGTTTGGTGGCCTCTGCGTTAGGCGTGGAAAACTCACCGGGTGCCATTGAAGCGGAGCTGCGCACTAATCCGGATGCCTTGCTGAAACTGAAGCAGCTGGAAATGGCACATGAGGTGCAGTTGCGTGAACTGGCATTTCGACATGCGGAGCTGGAAAGCGAAGAACGAAGACTGCAGGTGACACAGCAAACGGCCACCGTTCAGGCTGAAATGGCCAGTGCAGACCCCTTTGTGCGCCGCTGGCGGCCGACGTGGGGTTACACCTTATGTCTGAGCTGGGCGCTCATGTTCTTTGGACTGTTTTTTGTGATGATTTTTCACCCCGCAGAGGCGGCGAATGTTGTGAACGCCATCGTGGCGTTGTCACCGCTGGTTACTGTCGCTCTTGGCGTGTTGGGCGTGAATATTCACAAACGTTCGCTAGACAAACAAATTGCCGCCGGACAAATGCCGTTGGGCCTGTTTGCTGGGATGAGACAAGCCGTTAAAGGGGGCTAGATGAGTGCAACGTGGGTCTCAGTCATTATCGCGGCCATTGCTGTAGTGATCAGCCTGTTGGCGCTCATCTTTGGTCGTTCCGATAAAGGGCAGGCGACCTCCAATGAACACGCCAAACGGATTCACCAAAACGAATTGGCTACTGAGCGACTTCGTGGGGATGTGGCGGAAAAATACGCAACCAAACACGAACTGCGTGAAGCAGTAGACGATTTAAAAACCTCAATTAATGGGCGATTCGATCGCCTGGAAGACAAGCTGGATAAAGAGAGAGACGCAGCATGAGCAAGAAAACCATCATTCTGACCATTGCAGGAACGGATATCAGCTTTGACCCGACCCCGGAACTGTACGGCGAATACATGGGGCAGATGGCCCAAGGAGATCTGGTCGATGCCGCGCATAACTTTGTGATGCAGTCAGCCTCTGAAGACGGCAAGCCAGCACTGCGTGAGCTGTTTGACGATAACCCCGGCGCACCGATGCAGGTTGCAGGTGCGTTGATTAAGGAATACTCGCCGAAGGTGGCGATTAGCGTAAAAAAATAGATGACCTTGTCACGGCCATAGAACTAAGTGACCTGAGCAAAATGCTCGCCTGGCGCAGAAAGTGGTTGCCGGGTGAGCAAGATACCGAAGCCAACCTGGCAAGGGCTGTCTGGTTAGAGAAGAACTACTGGGAAAACATGCGAATGGAGACAGCCAATGGTGTCGCCAAAGCATTCAGCCCATAAAGGATGTATGACCCATGAGCCTACCTGAACCGCTGCGATTTACCGTTGGTCTGATTGACCAAATCAGCAAACCGCTTGGCGATATCCAGCGGCAGTTCGGTGATATGACCCGAACCTATCGCGACGGTACCCACACCATGGTGGCAGGGGCTGCAGGCGTGGCTGGTGCAGGGTTCGCCCTGCAGGCTGCGCTGATGCCAGCCATTGAAATGGACCGGGTGCTGGGTGAGGTGAAGTCGTTAGGCGTGGCGGATGCACAGTTGCAGCAACTGAGCGACACGGCCCTGCGGTTCTCTGTCGAGTACGGCAAGTCGGCCACCGAGTTTGTGGCAGCCTCTTACGATATCCAATCCGCGATTGCCGGTTTGGCGGGTAACGAGCTGGCCGAGTTTACCAAGGCGTCGGGGGTACTGGCGGCGGCAACAAAAGCTGATACCGGCACAATTACCAACTATGTCGGCACCATGTATGGGATTTTTCAGAATGCCGCCCACGGCATGGGGAAGGCGAACTGGGTCAACATGCTGGGTGGGCAAACCGCTAAAGCCGTGCAGATGTTCAAAACCACCGGTGATCAGATGTCGGCGGCCTTCACCTCTGTGGGGGCTTCTGCCACTTCCGTTGGGGTGGGCATGACAGAGCAGATGGCGATTCTCGGTACCTTGCAGGCAACCATGTCAGGCAGTGAAGCCGGGACCAAATACCGGGCATTTCTGGCCGGTGCGGCTAAGGCACAGGACGCTCTGAATATGCGGTTCACCGATGCGCAAGGGCAAATGCTGCCGATTGTCGACATCCTGCGCAACATCAAGGGTCGGTACGGTGAAACCATTTCCGTTGCGGAGGCGGCGGAGCTGTCAAAAGCCTTTGGTACGCAGGAAGCCGTCGCCATGGTGCAGTTGCTGATGCAAAACACCGAAGGGCTGGCTGACTCGATTGAAACCCTGGGCCAAGTCAAAGGACTGGACGTGGCCGAGCAAATGGCCGGAACCATGACTGACCAGTGGGAGCGGTTAGAGCAAGGGGTGTTTGCGGTTAAAGCCGCCTTTGGTCAGGCTCTGCTGCCAGTTGTGCTGCCAGTCGTTCAGATGTTTGCCGATGGTGCCAAAGAAATCCTGCTCTGGACGAAGTTGTTCCCCAATATCACCCGTTATATCGGCTACGCGACAATCGGGTTCTTTGGCCTGGTTGCTGCCGGCGGCGTGATCACCATGCTGTCCGGCGCCATGCAAATGGCGTGGACCACGCTGTCACTGGGTGTCGGGCTCATCAAAGGTGCCAGCGGAGCGGTCTGGATGCTCACGAAGGGATTCACGACGGCCGCGTTTGCCGTGGTGAAGTTCAGTATGGCGCTGTTGGCTAACCCGGTATTTCTCATGGTGGCGGCTATCACTGCCGCAGTGGTATCGGTCGGTGCGCTGATTTACTACTGGGACGATCTCAAAGCCAGCTTTGGCGACACCACCTGGTTCCAGATTTTGGCAGGCGCAGTAACCTTGTTTTCCGCGCCTTTCGTGGCGGCGTTCAATATCGTGAAAGGGGGCTGGCAGTGGGTGATGAGTGGTTTCACTGACACCTCTGGATTTGATGGCCTGTTTGCAGTAGCTGACAGCCTGCGCAATGTGTTTGGTTCAGTGTTTGGCTGGATTACCGAACAGCTGTCTGGCCTGTGGGACATGGCCAAAGGCGTGATGGAATGGTTGCCGGGATTCGGTGGTGATGAGACGGAAGTCAAGTCGGCCGCTGTGCAGCAGGCACTGCCGAGATCAACAATCCCCCCAGGTGGGGCGGCGCGCAGTATAGCCAGCTACCAGACCAGCTCAACGAACTACGGCGGCGTGAGTATCTACGCCCAACAGATGAACAGCCCGCAGGACTTTGCCAACGAAATGGAGATGTTCGCCGGATGAAGTATCAAGACATCCTGATTGAAAACGGTGATGTGGTGCTGGATGCCGGGCGTAACCCTGTGCTGATTCAGGACCGGGCGGTGATCGCCCAGGACATTAAGCACGCCATTATTGAAAGCGGGCTGGCCGTGGAGATGGTGGCCGAGCGCAGCCGGAGTAAACGGGCTGACCTGAGCATGAAGCTGGAGCTGCTGGTTGAGGAAGATGTCCGGCTGGTGCCAGGTACGGTGCGACTGGAAGAGCAGACCGAAGGGGTGATTTATGTGTTCGCCGCCACCCTGGATTTTGGCGAACTGTCGTTGTTTGTCGATGTGGAGCAAAGCCGTGGCTGATATCCCCCAACCTGATTACGAGCAGATTGTTAAAGACGCTGGCATTCCAACGGACAAAGAGAGCTGGAAAGCCGTGCTCAAAGCCGAAATGGAGAAAGCAGGCTCTGTTATCAACAACGACAGCCGATTCTCCCCGTTCTGGCGAATGATTGAAGCGGCCGTGATCAACTGCACCACCTGGCTCATCAACATCCTGCTGGTCAAGCATATCTTGCCGAACATGTTTCTTGCGACCGCCCAAGACCATTATTTGGACTTGCTGGCGTGGGCCTGTCGGGTCGACCGGAAGCCGCACAGCAAGGCGAAAGGTCAGGTGGCCTTTCAACGCTCGGCAGTGAAGGGCCCAGCACTGATTATCCCTAAAGATACCTGGGTGCAAACCGAGGCTATCAATGGCCATATCTACCGGGTGCGGGTAACGGAAGACACCACGTTGCCCGAAGACGAAACCAGCGTGGTGGCCACCGTGGAAGCGGAAGAAGCCGGAGCGGCCTATAACCTTGGCGGCGGCTATTACCATATTTTGCCACAGGCGATCCCCGGTATTGCTGCTGCGACCAATACGGACGACTGGCTGACGGAAGCCGGGGCAGATAAGGAAAGTGACGATGACCTGCGACTGCGGGTGCGAAATCAGTGGTCAGCCGTGGCCAAGTGGCACATTGATGCGGCGTACCGTTCGCTGTTGATGGAAAAGGCTGGCATCCAGAATGACAACATCCATTTCGAGCATAACGCTCCGCGAGGGCCGGGTACGGCGAATGCGTTGATTTTGCTGGATACCGGTGAGCCAGCCGCTGAAATGATAGAGATGCTCAACAACCATATTCGTGACAACGGCCAGCATGGCCATGGCGATGACCTGAAGGTGATGGCGATGCCGGGGGTTGAGCAGGATGTCTCGGTACAAGTGTGGCCAGCGCTGACACTGACACTGGAAGAGCGTGACACGCTGGTGAGTCAGGTCGAGCACTTTATCCGGGCGGCCTTTCGCGAGAACACCGATTACAGCCCGACCCGGACAAACCCGATTGCACGGTTCAGTTTCTCCCGGCTGGGGCAGGAGCTGCATGACCAGTTTCCGGGGGTTGCGTCACTGGAGTTTGGTCAGCCGGATATCGTGAACAACCTGACCATCCCGCGCCTGCGAAATCTGGAGGTCGCCCTTGCAGCTTCCTGAGATTAGGTTCAAGTGGTGGATGGGACGGGGCGAGCTGACCAAGTTCGCCCGAGCCCTGCAGCACTACTGGGGTCATGTTGAAGCCGCACTCAAGATGCCGCTGCAGCAGCATGACCCGCTGACGGCCCCCATAGGCCTGGTTGAACTGATGGCGTGGCAGCGTGATGTCAGCCGGTTGGGGCAGGAGCCGGAAGCGCTGTTTCGTATCCGGGTGGCCCATGCCTACAGCTTTGCCCGCGATGGCGGCAGTATCGCGGGCTGGGAAGACATGTTTTCCAAGCTGGGCTATCCGCATATTACCCAGGACGAACGGCTTAGCCACGTCGACTGGGATGTGATTAGCCTGAAAATTCAGGACGGCGACCTGACCGAAGTACCCCAATTGCTCGATACCGTGATTCAGCAGTATGGCCGTACCTGTCGGCGCTATCAGTACACCACTTATATCGACCTGCCATTGCAGGCCAGACCGCAGACCTTTGAAGCTGAATATGACATGGCCACAGTGACCCAGCCAATGGAAGTGGCACTGCTGCCCAGTCTGCAGAACATTGACATGGAATTAGAGTGTGTGGTGATCACACACCCGATGAAGGAAACCGCATGACCAATACAACCTCTGTCCAGATCCTGACCAAAGCGGGTGAAGAGCTGCTGGCGCGCCTGGCTGCTGAAGAAAAAGAGCTGGTGATTGATAAGTATGTTTTCGCAGATGTGCCGGAGCGCCCTGATTTCCCGCAGCGCGAAGACGGAGTGCCGACCGACTATGTGGTGCATGAGTCAATCATCCATGAGAAAGGCCGCCTGAATCCCAACTCGGTGATCTACTCGTCCACGCTGGCCAGCGATGTTGGCCCGTTTCACTTCAACTGGTCAGGGTTGTACTGCAGCGAACATGATGTGCTGGTCACCATCCATTATCCACAGCGTACTCCGAAGACTGCCGATCAGCCGGGGGTTGCCGGAAACACACTGGTTCGTTCGCAGGTGCTGCAGTACACCGGTGTGGCTGACATCACCAATATCACGGTGGATGCATCCAGCTGGCAGTACAACGCCGACCCACGAATGAAGAAGATGGACAGTGATTCGGCGCAGGCCATTGTCGACCAGAACGGCAAGGACTGGTTTATTGAGGACGGTTTCCTGGTAACTCCACAGTCGACGGCTTTTAAGGTAGCGCCGGGCGCAGGCTATGTATCCGGTCACCGTGTCACGCTTGAGTTTGAGCGCTTCCTGCAGGTGCCGGTCAAGCCGTCATTCATTTATATCGATGCGTATCGCGAAGGCACCCCAACCGGTGAGTGGGTAACAACATTCAATTTTGTTGTATCTGCCGATGAGAAAGACGACTACCTGGACGCTCAGGGGCTGCCTCACTACGTGGTGAAAATCGCGCAGGTGATGGCGGATGGAACGGTGGCGGATTTGCGGCCTGAGGGTGGGCAAGAAGCAACAACGAAAGTTACATCTAGTTTTGTTAGTATCTCTAAACAGCCAATGAACTGCGGTCATATCGTAACACGTGGTTTTTATATGCCAGGTGATAAGGGCAATGCAGAATTTGCCTTTACTGGTAACGAGATAGTGAATGAGGCAGGTAAGAGCTACCTAAATATTGGGTTGGTTTATGATGCTAACGGGCGTGAATTTGAGATAATTAGCAGCCCATTAAACTATCGGCAATTTGGAGCTGTTCTAGATGGTCAATCGACCGTTATGCGTCAAATTAAAGATTGTCATGATTGTGCGAACTTAAAGAAACTTCCAGTTGTCAATGAAGATGGGATCGCGTTAATTGATGATAGTTATTTGGCAGTCATCAATACCAATGTTGATTGGGGAATGACAGAGTTTGTCATACATGAAGATGTTGGCCGTCCTGCGACATGGGATTTTCCGGTTTTGTTCCGTGCTGAAGGTAATCCTCTCTCTGATTTTCAGGGCGTGCTCAATCATGCTGATTTTTATGAAACATCTAGTCATGTTGCTAGCCTCTCATCGTTACACAATGCTTATGTGTTCATTGAGTCCGATCTTGAGCATATAAAAAGAAAACCTGAAAGCACGACGTTTATTTACAAGAAAGAACCTAATCGTGTTGTTAAGAACGGAGAGTTGAATAAGCCGCTTAGATTTGATTATTCCGGAGCAACAAGCCTGTCAGTAAAATATAGAAACTTAGAGGAAAGCTATATCACAATCAAGGGTGGGTTTATTGACTTAAACAGAAGCCCGAGCCATGTGTTTCTTGATATAGCAAGAAATAACACGATTTGGGAATTGATTGGTTTTAAAGATAAAACTCAGTCAGATGAGCTAAATATTCGAGCTACGATGAAAATTACTCATGCAGCGGATATTCGTCTGATTAATGTTAATGGAGAAGCACCAACAAGATTGGAAGGTACGGAAGGGACGTATGGTTTAAGTGGCAACGGTATTGTTGACCTTCAAATGGAAAACATTAATGGTTATTGTGGCTGGGGTTTTTCTGGGTTTAATAATATTAATGGGCTGTCATTAAAATCATCAAAAATAAACCGTATCGACTGTCATTTTGGCCTGTGGGACTTTTATGCAGAGGATACTCACTTCAAGGAATGGGGAGTAATGGTCGGTAGTGGTGGTGGTTATTTAAAATTAAAGAACTGTTCTAGATTTTTTGGTAAGTCAACCAAGCTTAATGCTTCTCAGTATGGGTATAAATCTGTAGTTCAGTTCCGTCCAGATTATGGCGCTGAATGGCGTGGTAATATTGACATTGATGGGTTGACACTGGTTATAGATTCTAAAATGCCAGTCACGGACAAAATCAAAATTGTTGATTTTGTTTCCAGTGGTGATTATGGCGCTCAACAAATAACTGAATGGGGGAGAAACATTAACATTCATAATGTTGTCATCAATGCACCAGACAGCCATTTAAATCGCCATGAGTTCGGTGTGGTCTGTGTCGATTACAATAAATACGCTATTACTACTGGCGTTAGACTACCAGCACGAATTGTTGTCGATAACGTTAATTATTCAAAGGAAAATGCAAATGCATATATATCAGCGGTCAATGGACCTAATGATAAGCATGTAAAAATGCCGGTTGAATCTGCATCGGTTCTATCCGGTGCTCATAATTCAGTTTGGTGTATATCGAGAATTTTTAATGCTAATCGAAATCCGTTTCATGATGATGGTATACCAGGGGCAGAAACGTTAATTCAGTATGATCCGATACCCGATGATAGAAACATTAATTCAGACAAAATCAAATTAAGGGTAATTATTACAGATTGCACAATGTTTGACGTGGAAGTTACTGTTGACCATCTTATAGAAGTTCACGGCGGGTCATGCATATCATATGACGCCAATTCTGGAGGTTTAGTTTCAGAAGGCGAGGCATGGTTTTATGGGTCACAGATCATACCATTACCAAGCCGAACGTCTGGTAATGCAGACTTTTCTCACCATCATCTACGTGATTGTACAATAGTAAAAACAGCTACCCAATATATTCCGACAAAATGTTTAAGCTCAAAAGGAACATTGGTGGAAAAAGGCGCCACGTATGATTTTGTAAGTCCCATCGATTTATTTCATGGATATGTTCAAGTGAATGAACGATTTGAAGATGTTTCTTGAAGATGAGAAAACAATGCTCACTCTCGACGGCACTCAACTCCTACTCAAAAACCTGCGCATCAGCGTGCGTCAGCAACTGGCCGGAAAAGATATGTCCGGCCAGACCTCGGCGACAGACCAGGCGGAAACTGGCAGCAAAGGGAAAACCCTGGCTGTCTCCGGTGTGGTGCCGTTCAGCAGCGCGGGCTTGCTGAGCCGGATTTTCACTTTGGCTGAGCAGCAGGACAACGGTGCCCGCCATGTTTACCGCATCAGCAACCGGACAGCGGAAACCCTCAAAATCAGACAGGTCAAGTTTCAGGGGGCGATACGAGCCGATGAGCAGGATTCCCTGCGCCAGTGGTCTGTGTCCTTTGAGTTGGTCGAGCACTTGTCGGTGCCAGAGCGGGTTGAACAGCGCCAGCCGGATAAACCTGCCGCCCAGCAACAAGCGCAGGGTATTACCACACCGGTGACGGCATCGGCTGAGCAGCCGAATGTCCCACCGGGGACGGAAGTTGAGCTGACCGGCTGGCAAAAGACACTGAAGGATTTTGATAATTGGCTGGCATGAACAATTCCCGCTTCACAATCCAAATGTATATCGGGGCGCAGAAAGTGCCCGTCAGCGACCATCGCCTGGTCTTTGATATCAACACGCCGGGCAGGGCGCAGCTGACGGTTAAAACTACCCCAGACAAAAACAGCGTAGTGGCCGTCGACCTCGGTTGGGGGGATAGAGTAAGCCGGGTGTTCACCGGTTTTATTGAACGGGTGCTGCCGGCTGAAAAGGGATATTCCAAACTGTTCTGCCGTGAGCTGGCCGCCGTACTATACCACCCGCTGCCTGTTGTGATCCGCCACCCGACCCTGATGCAGCTGCTGAGCTATGTGACCGCCAAGACTGGCCTGCAGTTTGTGGTACCAGAGCGGGCCTACAGCAAAACCGCAATTCCTTGTTTCTACAGTGACGGTAATGGTTACCGGGTGATGGATGAGCTGGCACAAGCCTTCAACATACCAGACTTGTTTTGGCAGCAGCAGGGCAATGGCCAGGTGTATGTAGGCAGTTGGAAGGATTCCTACTGGGGCGATAAGCCAACCACGCTGCCTAATGAATTCATGACCGGACACACCGCCAATAAAACAGTGACCGTTCCTTGTATCCCGAAACTTAAACCGGGCGCGCTAGTGAACGGTATCCGACTTAAAGCCGTTGAGTTTTCCGGCACGGAGAGCAAACTGACATGGATGTAGATTCCCTCAAGCGTATCATTTTACGCCTGTTCCCCGAGCTGACGGCCAAGGCCCATCTGCCAAAATGGGGCAAGGTGGTTGATCTGCCAGAGCTGCCGGAAGAAGGCGATAAATCAGACCGCTTCTATCCCCATTATGCGGCCGATATCCAGTTGCTTGATGAACAGGGCAATACCCTGAAAGATACTCCGCCGCTACAGGCCGTGTCGCTTCCGGTGAGTGGAATCGGAGAGTTTGCCGGAATGCTGGCACCGCCTGCGATTGGCAGTATTGTGGAGATTGGGTGGATGTTTGGCCAGGCGGATAAACCATTCATCCGCACTGTGTTACCGCTGGGCTGGAGACTGCCGGCCATCAAAGCAGGGGAGTATCGCTACCAGCAACGCAAAGGCGTGTATAAGCACGTCGACCAGAGCGGTAACTTCTACGATGTCACCGACAAGCTGGCCAAACTGCAATGTGAATTGCGTGAAGTGAAGGCTAAAGCATCGCAGGATTACCGCAGCCCTAAGAGTTGGTTTGGCTCAGATAGCGAGAACCTGTTGAAGTTGGTCAGCGATCTGATGCAAGTGGTTAGTGACCTATCCAGTGCTTGTTCCAGCCACACACACAAGAGCCCAGAGACGGGAGCACCAACCTCACCGCCAGAGCAATCAGCAGATATCAAAGGCCCGGGAACTCAAGCATCCAAACTTAAAGCCAGGTTAGACCCCATCACCAAGTAATCAGCCTTCCACATTAACAGCGCCCAATAGGGCGCTTTCTTGTTTATGCGTAAGGGAGTTGAATCATATGCATGCAAGGACTTATTCTGTCTGTTGAATTGGCAATGGATGACAGAAAGAAGGAACCCAAATGTTGTTTACTTATAATGTTTGTATTAACACGAAGACTTGGTATGCGTATCCAACTGGGAACAGTAAATACGAAAGCAAGTTAGGAACGCCAACGCCTGAAAACATTCGGCAAGCACTTTATGAGGCTTGTTGTAGCCCAAACCCCAAGAATGAAAACTACAGTGCTTGGTCGGCGACGGTAGCGAGAGATGGCATTGAAAATTTCTTTGTGGTGTCGGTTAAGTCAGAGAGTCAAAGCGAAGCTAAGGTATTAGCTAAAAAGCTGATTGCAGATAATGGCTGGACTGACGTAAGCATTAGTACATATCCAACAGCGTCTCACACTGTTTGATACTCTAGCAACGACATCGATTGAGTAAGCGCCGTTAATGAATGGCGCTTTTTTTGTACCTATCGATTACGCCACGGAATCGCGCACTCACGTGACGGAATCCGCACTCCTCCTCCCCTCCCGCGCGCTTTGCCTTGTGCGGTTTTACGAAATTATTTTTTGCGAAAATAGCATGCCAGCCACATACAGGGTTCAACGCTCGAAGCCTTAGCTGGCGCGGGGTATTCAGAGATTCAAAGCCCCTAAGAATGGCTTACAGCGAGTTTTTAAAAATTTCAAAAAATGAAATTCTTTCAGGTTTTCTGAAATTTTCCGACACGAAAACATGGATGCATGCATAGGTAAGCACTTGATATCACAGGGTAGGGAATAGATTTCGTCACGATCTCAATGATCCCGTGTTGATCTCATTGGGTTGAGTGGTGGCGTTTAAGTGATTCATATTTATTGGGTTGTGGTGATGTGATGTAAAGATCAGAATTTCAATTTTGATCACAGGGTTTGGTGGGGATTGGGCTGTGATATTGAAAAGTTTTCGAGTCACGAAATAGCTGTGCTTTTATTGGCGGCTTTTTATAGCTGTCGCCACTTTGTCGCCACTAGGCGTTTCTGGCAACGAACAAGGCCGCTTAAAAGCGGCCCTAAAAACTGCGGAAAAACCGAGTTTACTCTTTCCCGTAAACGTTGTTTTCCTGCTCGCGAACGCGGATGAACGTGGTGCGTTTGGTCAGCTCTTTCAGCTTCGCCGCGCCAACGTAGGTGCAGGTTGAGCGCACACCGCCCATGATGTCCTGAATGGTGTTTTCTACCGGGCCACGGAATGGCAATAGTACGGTTTTTCCTTCAGCAGCACGGTAGTTGGCTACGCCGCCGGAGTGCTTGTCCATCGCGCTCTGGGATGACATGCCATAGAACTTCATGAACATCTCGCCGTCTTGCTCGATCACTTCACCGTTGCTTTCCTCGTGACCGGCCAGCATGCCGCCCAGCATCACGAAGTCGGCACCGCCACCGAAGGCTTTAGAAACGTCACCGGCACAAGTACAGCCGCCGTCACCGATGATCTGGCCGCCAAGGCCATGTGCGGCATCACCACATTCGATGATTGCAGACAGCTGTGGGTATCCAACACCGGTTTTTACGCGGGTGGTACAGACCGAGCCTGGACCAATGCCCACTTTAACGATATCGGCACCGGCGAGAATCAGCTCTTCACACATATCACCGGTCACTACGTTTCCGGCACTGATCACTTTGTCAGGGAAGGCTGCGCGTACTCGCTCAACATACTCGACCAGGTGCTCTGAGTAACCGTTGGCAATATCGATGCAAATGAAGATAAGATCATCGCTCAAGGCCATGATGTCTTTGGTTTTCTGGAAGTCGGCATCAGACGTACCGGTCGACACCATGACATTGTTTAGCACGCTAGCATCGTTGTCGCGGATAAAGCCTGCCCAGTCTTCAACGGTGTAGTGCTTGTGGACTGCGGTCATGACTTTGTGTCGCGCCAGGGCTTTCGCCATGTCAAAGCTACCCACGGAATCCATATTAGCGGCAATAACAGGTACACCAGACCATTGACGGCCACTGTGCTTGAATGTAAAATTGCGGGTTAAATCAACTTGAGAGCGGCTTTTTAGAGTTGAACGTTTTGGACGAAACAGTACATCTTTGAAACCCAATTTCAAGTCTTGTTCGATACGCATTAGTTTTTCCTTAATCTATCGAATTTTGCTTCCTGGCTTTCAGCTATTGGCAGATAGCAGTTAGATCACCAGTTAGCAGGCACAAAAAAACCGGAGCGTTGGCAGACGCTCCGGTTTTCAGCATTATAGGCAGAGAAAGTTAATAAACAAGTCTGATAATGTAATTTTTTTTGTGTTATCCTTCCGAAGATAGTACGTCGAAAAACGTACAGTTATGTCAAAATTTACCGATTTCCTCCTTCAAGACTTCCATTCTTCGATAATCACTGCATAATTCCTAAAACTGGGCGATTAACTGGATTCATTGACCTTGTTTAATAAAAAAAGAACAAATAAATTTTTTCCGCTCGATTTTTACGGTGAAGAGGGAAGTTGGCGGTTCATCATTCGAGCAGAACATCCGGGCGAGATTCTGGATGCGATGTATTGGCGGGCATATGTTTCCTGCCATCGTAAAGACTTTGATTTGCTTCACATCGCGACCGATAAGTTTAATTACAAGTACAATTACTCCTCGTCTGATTCTTCAGAAATGCACTACGCATCTGGTGCTGAGCAACTTCGCGTGAACATGATGGGGCCAATAGTTCCAATCTCTGTTTTTCTGAAGACCCTTGCCGAGCAGCAAGGAAAGTGGATCAAGAAAGCAGCCGGTACTGCAGCAGGAGCAATGGCACTGTCTGCGTCACCGACTGACCAGCCTTAAATCAAGGTGTTTAATCGTACTGATAAGAAAAGTGCTGGCGGGCACTTTTCTTATGCTGAAAAGCAATGAAAGATTCTCATTGCACCGTTATCTTGCACCTAATCTTACACTTTGATTTTTTCTAAGCCTGTTTCCTAATCCACTTTTCCATACGTTTTTTGTGCTAAGACACCTTTATCGAGTCGACTTCTTCGGCCAATCGTCTTGCAGCATCAGCCTAGCTACAACCAGCTTTGCAATAGTCAGCTTTGCAGCATGAGTCTCGCAATATCAGCTTCAAATGATCCAGCTAATAACATCCACCTCAAAACATCCATCTCATAGCATCAGTGAAATTTTCCTGCATGGTTCTATCATGCCTTTGTGATGGTTTTGAACTGCAGAGATCTACAACGTTTCACGGGATTTCTCGTATTTTGCCAGCAGAATAAGCGGGAAAATGATCATTGCTGTTCCCAAAGCCATAATGAGATCAGGCATTTCATCAAACCATATCAGCCCGGCAATAACGGCCGCAATCAGGCCACTGTATTCAGCGCTGGCGATCTTGTTACTGTCTGCTGCGCGGTAAGCGACAACACAAGTACCAGCATAAATAAGAATAAAACTGCTTGAGCCCGCAGCTGTTAGTAGCGGTTCAAAGTCCCAGGCTCGCCCTTCCCATATTGCCAGGCCTAATGATGCCGGAATCCCAACCAGGTTAGTCAGGAGCAGTGTCTGAGGAACGCTCTGGTGTTTGGGTAATTTTCGAATCAACAGGTTATTTCCGGCAATGGTCAACGCAACCACCAAGGCAGCGATCGCCCCCCAGTTAATTTCGGTTGGACGAATAATGACCAATACACCTAGGAAACCAAAAACGCCGGCAATGATCGAATAACGTGAAAGCTGTTCTTTGAACAGAACTAATGCCATTGGCAGCATCAATAATGGCGCTGCGTAGAAAATGGCGTTAGCGGTTGCCAATGGCATGGCGTTGATGGCTATCACCATAAATACGGCACCTAGTAGCCAAATATGAGCTCTGAGTGCGTGCCATTTCAATCCATCCATAAAGCTGGCTTTTCCGGCATTTAAGCAGAAAGGTAGCAGAATGATCACTGCGGTGATTTGGCGAAAAAAGACAAATTGGAAGATGGCAATATCTCCACCGAGTGTTTTGATCAGAGCATCGGAAAGAATGGCGATAAGGTTACCGAATACCAGTAATCCCATCGCCAGTCCGACAGAGATGTTGGGCATAACTGCTCTCCTGACATTACTGGCATTAATTTGTTTGAGTCTTATTGAGTCGATCGGGCGTGCGCTGTGCCTCAATCTGTCATGCCATAAGCTTATGTCAGACTTTACTATCGTATAAAATGATAAAAATTGATTCAGTATGAGCTGAGATAATAATGAGGTTACCACCGCTGAGGGCTGTTCAATGTTTTGAAGCTGTAGCGCGTATGAACAGTTTTTCGAAGGCAGCAGATGCTCTGAATGTGACGCAAAGCGCTGTCAGCCATCAGGTGCGATTGTTGGAAGAGTATCTGGGCGAAGACTTGTTTATCAGGCAGGGGAGGCGGTTATCGCTGACTGTAACAGGTGAAAATTACTTTACGGAGGTGACGCATGCTTTACAGGGAATATCGCAGGCCAGTCGCAAAATACGGGAAGGTGAGAGTGGTCGTATCCGGTTGTCACTGTATAGCTCTCTGGCTGTAAAATGGCTGGTTCCTCGCCTGGAAAACCTGAGACAGATGCATCCCGAAATCGATTTAACATTGAATATGGTGACCGAAGAGCCAGACTTTACCGACGATGTCGCCGATTGTTTTATTACGGCGTATCCACCGAAGAAAAACTATGTCAGTGAGTTTCTATATAAGGAGCTGCTCTATCCGTTTTGTAGTCACAGACTGTGGCAGCAGATGCAGGACCAGCCGTTACCTGATGCCCTCTGGCAACACCCTCTGCTGTCGGTGACATCTATCTTTAAGCGGGGAGAGGAGGGATATGACTGGAAAGTGTGGTGTCAACTGGGCGGATTCGAATTGCCTGAATCGATTAAGATGAATCATTTTAGTCATATGGTCCTCGCGGCTGAGGCGGCCAAGTATCATCAGGGGATCGCATTTTTGAATGATTATTTCCTGACTGATCAAGATCGGCTACAGCATCTGGTACGAATACCAATGCATGAGTTACCGACGGGTGACAACATGTATTTTGTGTACAAACAATCCCGAGCTCGCCAGCCAGAGATAATCACCTTAGGTCGGTGGCTTAAGCAGCAGTGTGTCGACTGACGGCTGTGGTATCTCATGGTGGGGTATAGCAGTGAATTTCTGCTCATCGGTGCTATTTATTAGAATCACAAACAATAAAAAAACCGGCAGGTTAGCTGACCTTGCCGGTTTTTCATTTGTATCAAATTGTCGCTGATTTTATGCCGTTTCTTTCATGTTGCTACAGTGGCAGTTAATGCTAGGGCTAAGCCTTAATATTCGTCTTAGTCTTAGTCGATAGCGAGCCAACGGCGATTAGCTTTCGGTTACACCATGCCACTGATAGTGGTTGTTAGGTTTTTTGCTGACAATCCCTTCTTCCATAAAGCGTTTGAACAGCTCATCAACTTCTTCGGTACTCACTTTCAGGTGACGTGTGACAGCACGCTTGGTGCAGTTAACCTTGTTCGTACTCAGGGCTTCTATCGCTTGTTCGTAAAGCGTTTTCGGCTTCGCTGGCTCCTTAGGCGGTGAGGCATCAGTGTCTGCCTGTGATGCCGGATCGTCTGAATCGCCTTGTGCGGTTTGAACTGATGGCTGATGGCTCAGCAATTCAGGCTCCGCCGGTGAGCAGGCAAAACTGTCAATGGTAAACCCACCTCCCTGACGGAATTGATTTCTGAAACGCAGCTCTTCGCCGATCAGGCCAACGAAGAAGGCCGCGAAGAAATCGAGCAGCACAGACAAGAAAACAACCAGACCTAGCTGTGCGGTCTGGGTTTCGATTCCCAATGATTTGGCCAAGCTGTCGATAAGGCCGATCACAGATCCCTGCGTTACAACAGGCAGACTGTCACGTTCTGCCGCGAGCTGCATTTGTTGCTCACGAAGCTTGTCATTTTGTTCCTGGATACGCGCTACACCGGTAGCGATACGCTCCATCTGAATATATTTTTCTGCAGCGATATTATTGAGTTCGATCTGTTTTTCGATCGCCTCAATCTGCATATTGTAGCTATTAACCTTACTTTGCTGGACGTTGATATGGCTTTGGGCTTTGTTGGTCGCACTGTTGATACCACCAATGGAACCACCAATGGAAATGGCTGCCAGTACTGAGTAGAAAGCGAAAGCAGAGAAGGCGCCTGCATAGTTGCGACGTGAACGGCGCTCGCCAAATTCGTACCAGGCAAAGAATTTACCCAGCTCAAAAATGACCGCTAGTCCACCAAACAACAGCTGCATGACGGGATCTTCATCAATCGATAAAAACAGAAGAAGAGAAAAAATGATTGATGCAAGAATCGAGGCTCCGGTAAAACTGTATACCGTGACCATTGCAAAATTACCCTTAGGGTATCGAACTGGGAGGTTATCGTTGTAAAGCATATGCGTCTAACTGTTGGACAAAACTGAGTTGTCTGACGGAACCTGCCAATAAAATGTTAACTGCATACCGACAGGCTCTAAAAATGGTGGCTTAGGATACCGTAAATACTTCGCTAATCCTTTATAAATTCAGGTCTCTGCTGTTTTCTCGGCCATTTTTTACACTCACCTTTCATAACTGAAGAAATCTTGTCCAAGCATAATTGTGGCTGGTTAAAAATGTGCCAGATAAAGTGATGCCAAAAGCATAACTCTTCGATGGTTGTTGCAAAAATGTTGGTAAGAAATTACTTTAATGATTCTAACGTCTGTTTAAATTAATCGTTTATTTTTTGCTTAATAAGGATTTGGTCATGGAAGCATTGTTGAAGGATTACCCCGTCATTACCGAAATTCCAGTCGCATGGGGGGAGATGGATGCCCTGAATCACGTAAATAATGTGGTGTATTTCAGATATTTTGAAACAGCCCGATTGGACTACTTTTCCAAAATCAACATCATGGAAGAGATGAAGAAAACCAATATCGGGCCGGTACTGAGCGAAACATCCAGTCGCTATAAATTACCGGTTACTTATCCTGATACTCTGCTTGTTGGTAGTCGAGTGTCTGTAGTGAAGCAAGACCGATTCACGATGGAATACCAAATTGTCAGCAAGCGATTGGGGAAAGTGACGACCCTTGGCAAAGCCGAAGTCGTGATGTTTGATTTCTCTAAAAATGGCAAAGCGGAAATCACTCCGTCACTTGCCTCACATATTTTTACACTTCAGCCGGAACTGACTAAAGACGAGCCGTAACTGATAGTATAAATTGTCACTTTATCATCGTATTACTGGATAATCAGAGCTGTATGCCATTGCGGCAATGTTGTTGCGGCTCCGATGCACAAACGACCTTTAATTCCTTCTATACTCCTAGTAACCCAATCTTTTTTCACCATTTTCATCTTACAGGCAGGAGTAAAGCCGTATGTACATTGTGACTCAGCATGAGATAACCGATCCGGAACTGTTCTGGCAGAAGGCGAGTGGAACGCTGACACATCCGCCGGTGGGAATGAGGTTGCACAGCACTATGGTTGTTGAAAGGAACAAGCTTTGTCAGTGCATGTGGGAAGCTGAATCTATTGACGTGGTCAGAGACTTTTTGGAACCTGAATTAGGCGAAGCCAGTGTCATGACTTATGGATTGGTGGATCCGGACAGGGCAATTGGTTGATACATACTGTCAGGTTGCTGGGTTCAGCAATTTTCATTCAGTAGCTAGGTAGTTTTTGGCTTTCTGGAGTAAGGTTCTACAGCGGAAGCATTGAGCGAAATAAATGTCGGGTTGGGTGCTATGAAGGGAATTCGGCTGAGTTGGCTTTGAGATGATACGCCTGTTACCGACTGCCGGTAAAACCACTCATTAAACGTTATTCAATGAAAAAGTGGCGCCGGAGCGCCACTTCAAAATGCTTACTTCTTGTAAGAACCAGCGATGTTGTCGATGCGCTGGTTAGCACGCATTGCTTCCTGGTATGCAGCGTCAGAAGCAGCGCGAGTTTCGTTGATTGCGCCAGCCATAGAGTCTTGCTGAGATTGCAGAGAAGATACTTGCTCAGACAGCGCGTCAACTTTGTTAGTCAGTTGAGTCATTTGATCTACTTCATCAGTGCTTGAACAGCCCATCAGAGTTGCACTTAGGATAAGGCCAGAGATCATAGTTAGTGAACGTTTCATGTGTTTCTCCATTGTGTTGGTTTTTTTTCGTTGACAAGAACAACTAGCATGATGTCATTTTTTTGAATGCATGAGTGGCTCTGTCAGATTAAAAGTGAAGATCCGTCTCATTTGGATCTTTGCTTCCCCTGACAACCATCAACACGATCAGGTTACTGATCGTCACCTCTTATTGTCACTTGTTTTCAATGTCACTGCGATTGCTAAGTATAGTGACGCTTTTTCAGAGTATTATCAGAGGCTTGATAAAAACTGAACAGTTATGTCAGATTTCTGTGAGAAAGAGTGCGTTTTTTAAATCATTAATAAAAAATTCAGCGAAAGAGGATGGGGGAATGTCCCCCAAGTTTGCTAAGCAGTAACTACAGAATAAATCTCAATAGGAGGTTAGTCACTCTTAATACCAAACGCCTGTGCAAGTTCGTACACGTTGTAATTGGAACGAAGATCTAACCCGGTATTGCGGTTCTCATTGTTATCGGAAATGACTTTAAAGTTATCCTTGCTTGTTCGGCTGAAATGCCCCTCGTCCAAAAAGTGCTCCTGAATAATGGTGACTTTTCCACCATAACGTTTTTGCCAGTAGAGCAAACCGGCACCATGATCCCAATGTTTCTTTAATCGTTTGTTAAATTCTGCTTCATCAGGGCAGTTGGGATGAAAAGCCCAGCCTTGCCACATACTGCAGCCTTTGTCGAAAATATCCTGGCTGGCCCCACGAGTAATGCAGCCGGCAAGTTCAAACAATTTAAAAGGCCTGACAAGCAGTTTTTGCAGGAAAGGATTTTTGATTTTTGTCAGGTTGGTCATGGCTATTTCGCCATCAGGAAGATCTTTAAACAGTTCTGATAACCAGCGCATTTTGTCTGGTCGAATAATCAAATCTGAATGGAAAAATGCCATTCGAGGTGCGAAATGAAAAATGAAATCGATGGGAAGGTGCATGTATACAATCGGGAGCTGAAGATGCTTATTAAAATCGATGAGAATGGCATCCGGAGTCAGCTTTTTGGGAGCCCCGGCTCTAGGGTCAAAACCGACAACAGGTGTCCAGCCTGCATCGGATACCATTTTCTGCTGCACATAGGCCCAGTCTTCATCAACACTCCAGACTAACCAGGGGAACTCGACCCCGTCTAAGGCTGCTTTCCAGTCGTCAGCGGCCTTAAGTAAAGTTTCCCAGTGAAGGTGAGTATCAAACTGCATGTTCAGCGCCTGAAAGGCGCGCCAATTGGCATTACCGAGCCGCTTTAACAAGCGGTCTTTATCACTGAACATCCCTGGGAGATTTGTATCCGACTCAGGTTGATTGATGACTTTTTCCAAATTGGCTTGCATGTATTGAGGTATTTGCATGACGCTTCCTTGTGACCAATAAATACGGCTGACCAGAATGGTAAGAGGGGATCCTCCTAATTGAAAATAGTGTGGAATGTTGCCGTATACAAGAAAGATTGACGGAAGAAGAAAGGCTCGAAAGAAAATAAAAGGATGGGGGAAATTAGGCGATGGTGAAAAAACAGCGGGACGTACCCGCTGCTTGGATGAGTCTGGATGAAAAATAGACGTTTATTTTCCGCCAATACTCAGACGGCTGAATCGCATTTTCGGCGCGTAGAATTGACGTGCATAGTCAGTAATCAGATCACTACCTACCGCATCAATTTCTTTTAACATTTGATAGAAATTGCCTGCTACGGTAATCCCGCGGACCGGTTGAATACGCTGACCGTCACGGCACAGGAAGCCGCTGGCACCAAACGAGAAATCACCACTGACGGCATCGGCGCCGGAATGGACGCCCTGAAGCTCAACCAGTTCCAGGTATTCACCGGCGGTTAGCTCAGCCTCAGAACTCTTACCGGTTGCGATAACCGTGTGGCGTGGCGAAATTCCCAGCCCACCTTTTGCCGACCGGGCGGCATTCGCGGTGTTTGCAATACCGAAGTAGTTGGCGGTATGGCTGTTGTGAAGCAGGCTATGCAGTTGTCCCTCACCGAGCAATACGGTATCTCGGGTTGCAAAGCCTTCACTGTCGAATGCCTTTATGGACGAGCCGCCCTGCACGTAAGCCGTATCAGTCATAGTTAATAGCGGGCTGGCGACCTGTTGATTCAGTGAGTCGCGCCATGGATTGATGCCTTTCATGGCCGATGGGCCTGAAAAGCACAGACTGAACGCACTGAACAGGTTGCTCAGGCAACTCAGGTCAAAAATGACGCTGTAGCTGCCGGTATTTACCGGCGCCCCTTCAAGCAGAGCCTGAGCTATATCGTAACCATGGTTGATTGCGTACTCGCTATCCAGTTCGTCAAAACGCCGACCGGAAGACATGCCGCCATGCATAGACTGCTTACCGTCTTTCTCATACAGGGTGTAGGCGTAGCAGTAGGCTGAACGCTCCTGGTGGAAACAGCGGGTGCCCAGCGTGTTCGCCAGAATGATCTGGCTATCTGATTCACTATAGCCGTTGTACGGCGCTGAGCTGGCGTGGGGTTTAGCAACTACACCGCTTTCCAGTGTCAGCGCCAGGACAATTTTGTCATCGACAGTTGCGGTGTCAGCCTGATAGATTTCAGGACAGTTGGTTGTCAGTTGGCTATCAGCACAGCTGATTGTCTGATGCTCATCCTGTTTTGTGTAACGGGCATTGGTCAGCGCCTGTTCGACCATCAGATCAAGGCTGTTTGGCTCGAGTGACTCGGAGTAGCTGGTGGCGATACGTTGATCTTTGATAATGCGCACACCGATAACTTGTCCGGACGTCACTTTGTACTCATCAAGCTCACCTTTGTCGGCTTTTAGCGAAAAATGGTGACCGGCACTGGCAATAACATCAGCCTCTGCGCCAGCAGTACGCACGCGGTCCAGCACTTGGTCAATGGCTTGCTGGAGTTGTTGTTGATCGGCCATTAGTTCCCTCCTCCTACCAGAATGTTGTCGACCTTCAGTGCGGGTTGGCCGACCGTTGTCGGAACCGACCCACTGACCGACCCACACATTCCTGCCGCCATGGCAAAGTCTTCGCCGACCATTGAAATTTCTTTCAATACTTTCGGGCCGGTGCTGATCAGGGTGGCAGTTTTGAGTGGACGCGTGATTTTACCGTCCTCAATCAGGTAGGCTTCCTGCACGGCGAAGTTGAATTCGCCGGTCCCCGGCTGAACGGAACCGCCCCCCATTTTCTTGGCATAAATGCCGCGTTCTACACTGCTAACCATGTCATCAAGCGAGCTACTGCCCGGTTCAATAAAGGTGTTACGCATCCGGGATGCCGGGGCAAATTTATAGGATTCACGACGGCCCGAGCCGGTACGGGCATAACCGGTTTTCAGAGAGCCCATGTGATCAACCATAAAGCTGGTTAGCTTCCCGTCTTTGATCAACTGGGTTCGCTGGGTTTCCATCCCTTCATCATCAATGTTGATGGAACCCCATTCATTGGTGAGGGTACCGTCATCGACCGCATTCACGACCGGGTTTGCAATCAGTTCACCCATTTTGTCGTGGAAAACGGAGGCTTTTTTCGCCACTGAGGTTGTTTCCAGCAAATGGCCGCATGCTTCGTGGAAAATGACGCCACCGAAACCGTTACCGATAATGACTGGCATTTCGCCGGTCGGGCAGGTTTCTGCGAACAGCTTCACCATCGCCTGCTGTGCGACCGTTTGTCCCAGAGCCTGCGCGTTCAGGCTGTTGCTGAACTCCCAACCAGTCAGTGCGCCTGGGGATTCAAACCCTGTAGACTGCTCACTGCCGTTTTTAGCAATAGCGGTTGCGGCAATACGGGTATAGTGACGGGTATCGCCAATGTGAAGACCCGTAGAGTTAAAAATTTCAACCTGCTGCTCACGTTGCATGATGCGACCAATGAACTGATTGATTTTTTCATGCTCGGCACGCGCTGCGTCGTTGCACTGGCGAAGGAACGCAATTTTCGCTTCCAGGTAGCCGTTCTGGCTGAGAGGCTGCTGGCAGGTATGAAGGTTATTGTGTCTGCTGAGATTCAGTGAACCGGCTTGAGCGATCTGATCACGCTTGTCTTTTGCCGCCAGCAGGCTGGTGACGCGCTTCAGTTCTTCTTCGTCTGTGCTGTTGGCGTAGCCATACAGAATTTTATTGCCGAAGAACAAGCGTATGCCGATGCCGAAATCAATACCTGAGCTGATTTGATCGATGTCACCGGAAATCAGTTCTACGGCACTTGACTGATGGTGTTCAACGAACAATTCAGCAAAGTCCGCACCCAGAAACAGGGCATGGTCAATCACCGCTTGTGCAGTTGAAGGGTTTAGCATGGTTGCTCCTTGCTTAATCGCCATCCGAGCAGTGCCCGGATTGGGTAATAGACACTCAGCCCACAACAGCGAATGAGTCGATGCGGGCTGTGGTGAAGTCCTGAACTGTTTTTATAACAATCCTGCTTCACCGATGGGTGATGTCAGTTTCATTATTAGCAGTCAAAATGATTTTTAACAGTTCAGTTACAAGGTTTGGGTCACTTTTCACTCGTTAATGAACACAGGATAGTTTCCAGTTCATCGTAAGGAAGTCTTTCTTTATCAATAACCTCGATGCGGGATTCGAAGTTTTCCAGGGACAGTTCGTTGACCGAAACCACCCGGTTAACAACGTTGAAGGCAAAACAGCCACGTTCGGTATTCACGACGGCCTTGACTCGCTGGGCATTCAGGTTTGAAAACAGGGTAAACAGCTTAGAAAAGTCAAACACCAGATCTGTCGCAAAAAACCAGCCGCAACTGCGATAACCCTGACCGCTATTTTCACGGCGGATAAACTGTTGTCCCGGTGCCAGTTCCAGCCCCGGGAGTGGCGCAGCGTCTTCCTCATGGCCGTGATGGTGATGGCTGTGGCTTGCCTGACGCTCAAGACGTTCAACTTCCAGCCATTCAAGCGCAAGTTCACCTTGCTCAACATGACCTAATACGGCTTTGGCCGGTGTTAAGGTATCGGCATACTGTTCAAAAGCGCGCAGGTCATCCGGCTGACTCTGATCAACTTTGTTGGCGACCAGAATATCTGCCAGCGCGATTTGATCCTGGAAATTTTGATTGTCAGTGTAGATTGAATCGGAAAACTGACGCGGATCAACCAGCGTGATGGTTGCTTTCAGGTCGATGTAGTCGCGGTAAGTATCAGACGTTAGTTTATTGATGATCTCTTTCGGATGCCCAAGGCCGGTCGGTTCCAGAAGCAGGCGATCTGGCTTTTGTGCCAGCAGGGCATTGATACCGACAGACATCGGTAAACCTGCGACACAGCACATGCAGCCACCCGGAACTTCTTTTACGATGGCACCTTGCTGATCCAGAATCGCGCCGTCTACGCCGACATTGCCAAATTCATTGATCAGAATGGCCCATTTTTCATTTTCCGGTTTACGGGCAAGCAAAGAGAGAATTGCAGTGGTTTTACCGGCTCCAAGGAAGCCGGTAATGATATTGGTTGGGATGCGCTTCATAAATTTTGGCCGCTCATCATGCTTGATAATGGCATCATCATAACATCCCAGCCGGAAGCGAAAAGAGGGTTTTCAGGCGCTTGTAGCCGTCTAACCCTCAAAAGTCTCAGGGAAGCTTCAGCTCCGGACGATTTTTAAACTCTTCCAGAGCTTCAGGGTTGGCCAGCGCACCCAGATTTTTGACGGGCTCGTTGTGAACCACGTTTCGGACTGCCAGTTCAACCAGCTTGCCGGATTTGGTTCGAGGAATATCACTGACACTCAGAATCACTTCCGGGAGATGCCGGGGTGAGCAATGGGTACGAATCCGATCCCGAATGGTTTTTTCCAGTTCCTCACTAAGAGAGACGCCCTCATTGAGTTGAACAAACAGTACCACCCGAACATCATTGGCCTTGTTCTGACCGATAACCAGTGAATCTTTTATCTCATCCAGGCGGTTAACCTGGCGGTAAATTTCCGCTGTACCGATACGTACGCCACCTGGATTCAGAACTGCGTCGGAACGGCCATAGAAAATCAGACCACCGTGTTTGGTTAGTGAGACGTAGTCACCGTGATGCCAGACACCGGGGAAAGTGTCCCAGTAGGCACTGTGATAACGGCTGCCGTCCGTGTCATTCCAGAAACCGCAAGGTTGGTTGGGGAAGCTGTTGCAGCACACCAGTTCGCCTTGACGTTCATACAACGGATGTCCTTCGCCATCAAACACCTGAACATCCATCCCCAATCCACGTCCCTGGCATTCGCCACGATATACCGGGCTGATGGGGTTGCCGATCGCAAAGCAGCCGCATATATCCGTACCGCCGGCAATAGACGCGAGTTGAACATCCTGATGAATGGACTGGTAGACGTAGTCAAACTGCTCAGGAGAAAGCACCGAACCGGTCGAGCACAAGGTACGCAGCTTATTCAGCTTGTGAGTTTGAATCGGCTGGATTACCTGTTTCTCCAGTGCTTCAAGATACTTGGCCGAGGTGCCGAACAAAGTAACGTTTTCTAGTTCAGCCATGTCCCACAGTACATTTCCGTTGGGGTAGAAAGGCGAGCCATCATACAGGATCAGCGTAGCTCCTGATGCCAGTCCGGTGACCATCCAGTTCCACATCATCCAGCCGCAGGTAGTGAAGTAAAACAGCCGGTCGCCCGGTTTTACATCACTGTGTAACTGATGCTCTTTCAGGTGATTTAGCAGCGTGCCGCCCACACTGTGAACAATGCACTTGGGTTTGCCGGTTGTGCCGGAGGAGTAAAGGATATACAGCGGGTGATCAAAACTCACTGGGGTAAAACCGAGTTCGCAGGGTTCCGTCGATGACAGAATCTGCGTCCAGTGATGTTCGCTGACACCCGGAATGGTTATTGCGTTTGTTGTATCGGTTACATTAGTGACGTTGTCACTATTGGCGGAGAGGCCAACGTATGGGATTGTGACCACGTGGGTCAGGCCTTCCAGTTCAGCGGCAATATCGGCTACTTTCTGGCGGTAGGTGTGCGTTTTACCGTTATAAAAATAGCCATCGGCAAAAAACAGGACTTTAGGTTTAGTCTGACCGAAGCGCTCAATGACGCTGTCGGCACCAAAATCCGGAGAGGTTGAAGTCCAGGTTGCGCCTAGTGCGGTGGTGGCCAGCATGGCAACAATGGTCTGCGGCAGGTTTGGTAAATAGCCCGCCACCACATCGCCTTTCGTGACGCCAGCCTGGTGCAGGAATCCGGCAATCTGAGCGGTTTGGTGATAGAGCTGTTCCCAGCTCAGTCGTTGAATCCGTGAGCTGTCGCCTTCACTGTGGAAGACGAGCGCGTCTTCTTTTGCTCGCTGGTGCCAGTTCTTGAGCAGGTTTTCTGCATAGTTCAGTTTTGCGTGCGGGAACCACTGGGTGTCTTTGGCTGGGGCTTGGCTTGCTGGCGGGCAGTAGCTGACTGGCGGTTTTTTCGCGCCTTCAACACCGCAAAAGTCCCAGAGCAAATCCCAGAATTCTTCACTGTGGTTGACACTCCACTGATGTAGCTGGTTGTAGTCGTGAAATAGGGTGTCTTTTTTTGCGCTGACTGCAACCATGAACTGGTACATCAGGCTGTCATGTATCCGGTCTTTTTCCGGCATCCAAAGCAGGGCTGATTGTGCGCCTGATGGGGTTGCCGTTGTTGAGGCAGTTGTGGTCATAATCTGTTACCTCAAGGTTGCTGGTTGTCAGGGTGGGCGGCAATAAATGCCGGTAGCGCCTGGCAGCGTGCTTCAATATCCAGTAGGCGAGGGTAATGGCTGAGATCGAAACCAAAACGTTTCGCGTTATAGAGTTGAGGAATCAGGCAAATATCAGCCAGTGAGGGTTCATCTCCGCAGCAAAAAGGGTGAGAATGGCGACTTACCATGACTTCCAGGCTTTGCAGGCCTTGCTTCAGCCAGTGGTGATACCAGGCCATTTTTTCGCTCTCGTCAATGGCCAGTGGACCGGTCAAGTATTTCAGCACCCGTAAGTTGTTCAGGGGATGAATATCGCAGGCAATCGCGAACGCGATTTCTCGGCATTTGGCTTTTTGCCATGGTTCGGAAGGCAGCAGTGGTGGCTCCGGATAACGTTCATCCAGATACTCAATAATGGCCAGTGACTGACTGAGAAGTTCGCCGTCATTTTCGGATCCTGCCGCCGGATCGGGAATGAAGCCCGGCACCAGTCCGCTTGGATTAAGCGCGGTATATGTTGTGCTGTTTTGTTCGTTGTCCAGTAGTGATACTGGCTGTTGTGCATACTCCAGCCCTTTGAGGTTAAGGGCGATTCTGACCCGATAAGACGCGGAAGAACGGTAATAATCGTACAGTTTCATGATAACAATCCTTTTATGCGCTAAACCTGTTTCGCTCTAAGCACAGTGCTGACACCTGGGTGTCAGCACTGAATCAAAGCGCAATAAGTACCGTTTTTACACGTGATGCGGATCGTGGTGGTTCAGATCTTCATCGTGATATTTGTGCTCGTAACGCACAACCGTCTGATCGATGGCGCCAAAAATGGAGTGCCCGTTGTCATCAAACATTTCGATACGGACTTTGTCACCAAAGCGCATGAACGGTGTTTTCGCTTCACCCTGATCGATAATTTCCAGCATGCGGCGTTCTGCCAGACAGCATGAGCCGCTGCTGCGATCTTTGTTTGAAACTGTACCTGAACCTATGATGGTACCGGCAGAGATAGCACGGCTTTTCGCAACATGCTGCACCAGTTCCGCAAAGTTGAACGTCATGTCTGTACCTGCATGCGGATTACCAAACAGCTCGCCATTGAGATGCACCGTCAGAGGGTGGTGAACTTTGTAGTCATGCCAGTTATCACCCAGTTCGTCCGGGGTCACGGCGACCGGAGAAAAAGCAGAAGCAGGCTTGGACTGGAAGAAACCAAAACCCTTGGCCAGCTCGCCAGGAATCAGGTTACGCAGCGAAACATCATTTACCAGCATCAGCAGTTTAATATGGCCGTGAACTTCTTCGGTGCGGGTACCCATGTCGACATCATCAGTAATGACTGCGATTTCCCCTTCGAAGTCGATGCCCCAGTTTTCGTCTACCGCTAGGATGTCGTCCATCGGGCCAAGGAAACCGTCAGACATTCCCTGATACATCAGCGGATCGGTCCAGAAGCTTTCCGGCATTTCGGCACCGCGGGCTTTGCGAACCAGTTCAACATGGTTAACGTAAGCACTGCCGTCTGCCCACTGGTATGCGCGTGGCAGAGGAGAGGCACACAACGCCGGATTGAACGGAAAGGTATCCGGTGCAATACCGTCATTAAGGTTACGGTACAAATGCTGCAGATCGGCCTCGACCTGATCCCAGTTATCCAGTGCAAACTGGAGAGTAGGGGCGATGTCGTGGGCATGAACGGCCGTTTTCAGGTCGCGGGAAACAACAATCAGCTGGCCGTCACGACCATGGTTAAGAGAAGCTAGTTTCACGTAATACTCCTTGTTTCAATGTTAATCCTTGGGTGGGCCGCAACGTGAAATAAGTGCGGCCTGCTGCGTTATTCGTTGGTCTTAGGTCGACTTTTCCAAGAATAAACATAGTCTTTATTTTCAGCACTTTCCGCTTGTTCACTCACTTCGAGTGGCCAGCGGGTATCAATCATGACGGCGACCTCGTCGGTTTCTTTCTTCGGTGATGACATACTGGCTGCCAGCGCTTTCGGATGCGGGCCGTGTGAAAAGCCGCATGGGTGGTGCGTGATCATGCCGGCTTCGATGTTGTCACGGCTGAAGAAATTACCGCGGTGGTAGAACAGCACTTCGTCATAATCATCATTGTTGTGATAGAACGGCACTTTCAGTGCATTCGGGTCACTTTCAATTGGGCGTGGTACAAACGTGCATATCACAAAACCATCTGCCACAAAGGTAGTGTGTGCCGATGGCGGCAGGTGATAGCGGTGGCTCATCAGCGGGCGGATATCACGCCAGTTCAGTTTGAACACGGTCAGATCCCCCTTCCAGCCCTGTGCATCCAGCGGGTTGTACGGGTAAGTGATAGTGTTTAACTGGCTGCGTGCTTTCAGCTTCACTTTCCAGGTCTGGTTGTCACTTTGCTGCGCCAGGAAGGTGTCGTTGATTCGTGCATATTCCAGCACGCCCGGGTCAAACACCGCATGTTTACCGACAATACCGCGTTCTGCCATTTTGTAGCCGCTGTTGGTGGCTTCGATCAGCAACATTTCAACCGGCTCGTGCGGCTCAATACGCCAGCTGGTGGCGCGTGGCAACACAATGTAATCACCGTCACGGAAACTCAGGTGGCCGTAGTCACAGAACAATTCACCGCTGCCGTTATGGATAAACAGAACTTCATCTCCATCACCATTGCGGGCCAGGTGGTCCATCTCTTTGTCGCAGCGCCATGAACGCAGACGGACATTGTTGTTGAACAATAACAGGGCGGCATCCCAGGGCGAATTGCCTTGAGTTTCAATCAGGTTGGTATCAATCGCTCGCGGACGCAAAGGCCCTTCCCATTCCGTCCAGCCTGTTGGCGGGTGGCTGTGGTACATATGACTGGCCGGACCAAAAAAACCTTCCTTGCCACACTCGCGCTCATACGTGCCTTCCGGTAGATCACAGTGTGCCTGCCGGGAGACTTTCCCTTCAGAAATAGGAAACTGAAACCATTGACGCATTGCCTGTCCCTCTGGTTATCGGTGGGTAAAATTTGACGTTAAATCCGTGGTTAACGTTTTGTTAATTCATAGCTTAACTCTGGCCCAGAGCGTGCTAACAGGCAACTGTTGCCGAAATTTAGCTTTTTGTCAGATGTTCGGTTTGCTTTACATATCCAAGTAAATTCAATGAGTAATGGCAACCCCCAGTGTTTACAAGGGCTCTGGAGGGGTTTTTCAGGGTTGAAAATGGTGTGTAAATGAAATGTTACAGGTGGGGTTTTTCTGATTCTTGAGAAGGGCTTCCTTTGTCCACCTGAACCCTCCTAATCTAATTAATAACCAGCGAGGACAATCACTTTCCTATTCCGGGGAAGTGAATCCGAAAGCTGAACTGAATGATTAGGACCAACCAAATTTGCCAAGGTGAGGCAGAAACAGATGAAGTAGGACGATTATGGGTAGTGCGACTAAATATGTATCAAAAAAGCCCGATGAACGAGGCTTTGTGGACTGGGATCAGTCTGAAAATCAGATTTGGCATGATTTGGTGACTCGTCAGCTTAGTTGCGTGAGCGGACGTGCCTGCCAGGCCTACATTGACGGCCTGAAAATGTTGAATTTACCAATCGACAAAGCGCCGCAACTGGGGGATGTCAACCGGGTGCTGAAAGCACAAACAGGCTGGGAGTGTGTCGCAGTACCCGCCCTGATTAACTTTGACAGGTTCTTCGAATTGCTGGCAAACAAGCAATTTCCGGTTGCCACCTTCCTGCGCAGCCGCGAAGAGTTTGATTATCTGCAAGAGCCGGATTTTTTCCATGAAATCTTCGGTCACTGCGCCATGCTGACGAATCCGGCGTTTGCTGAATTTACGCATACCTACGGGAAGCTGGGATTCAGTGCTTCACCGAAAGATCGGGTATATCTGGCACGTTTGTACTGGTTTACCGTAGAGTTCGGTTTGCTGCAGGAAACCAACGGCATCCGAATTTACGGGGGCGGTATTTTGTCATCGCCGGGTGAAACGCGATTTGCGCTGACAGGTGATTTCGAAAGTGCCAATGATTCGGTCAACGATCCTGAATCGGGCTTAAACCAACAGAACACCGAACAGATTGAATTATCACAACGTGAGGTCAAACCGATTTACCGGCCATTTGACCCGATTGATATCATGCGAACACCATATCGCATTGATATCATGCAACCTGTCTATTTCATCCTGGATGACATTCAACAGCTTTTTGAGCTGGCTCAGCAGGATATTATGAGTATGGTGGAGCAGGCGAAGGCAATGGGCCTTCATGAACCGCTGTTTCCACCGAAAAACAAGGACGAAGACAAAAAAGTGGGGAACTATGTCTGAATTACATGAACTGAAATGTGAAGCTTGCCAGATTGATGCGCCAATGGTGACGGAACTGGAAACAACAGAGCTGGTGAAAGATATTCCGGAATGGGACGTATTGGATCGTGATGGCATTAAGCAGCTAGAGCGTGTATTCAGCTTTAAGAACTTTAAGCAGGCATGGGCCTTTGCCGACAAAGTGGCCGAAATGGCGGAAGAAGAGTTCCACCATCCGACGATTACTCTGGAATGGGGCAAAGTAACGGTTTGCTGGTGGAGCCACTCCATCAAAGGGCTACATAAAAATGATTTCATTTGCGCAGCAAAAACCGATCAGTTGCTGGCAGAATAATGACATAAAAAATCGCGGCAATCTTTACGGTTAGCCGAGCTTTCATAAAACCCTAAGTTTAATAAACTTAGGGTTTTTTCATGTTACGTTAAGGTAAAAACAGTATTTTATTGCTTATGGAATGAAATATATTTGCGTTATGATTGCGAAAAATCATACGTGAGCCTTATCTATACTGATAATAGATAAGGGATTTAGAGGTTACATATGGGCAAACCACAAGAGCCTGACACGCTGGTTGGCTGTGAAGAGTGTGGGTTGGTGGTTGAACTGCCGACATTAAAAGATGGTGAAAAAGCAACGTGTCCCCGTTGCGATCACACTTTGGCGAAAAGAATAGCTTTGCCCTTTCAGCGTCCGCTGTCTTATGGCGTTGCCAGTCTGGTTATGCTGGTGGCAAGCATCAGCTTTCCTTTCATGTCATTTAGTGTGAAGGGGATCAAACAGGAAATCACGCTTATGCACGCAGCAGAAATGCTGAGTGTGTTTCAGAACAGTTTACTGGCGCTTTTGCTTCTGCTGACGGTGCTGATTCTGCCGGCAACCTACCTTATTTCTTTACTCTATTTTTATTTTCGGGCCTGGACACTGGTGATGGGCAGAAGCAGTAATGCGATCAGTGCAACGGAAAAACGTCTGTGCCGGTTGATGCTGCGTATTGAACCCTGGTTGATGGTGGATGTATTTCTGATTGGGGTGCTGGTCAGCCTGATCAAGATCGCTTCATTGGCTGATATCGGGTTGGGTATGTCATTCTGGGCGTTCTGTATTTACACCGTGCTGGTGGTGAAATGCGTGTCGATGGTTGACCCTACCTGGTTATGGATGCAGTTCTTGCCGATGGAACGACTGCCGCAGGTCAAAGCCGGTGACTCCCACCTGTCTGACAATCACATCAGTTGCCATTATTGCGGTCAGCTGAATGCCATTGATCAGGACGGAAAGCGATGTGTGCGCTGCCACGGTAAATTGCATGGTTATCATCCGCAAGCGATGCTGCAACGTTCCTGGGCGCTGCTTATTGCTGCCACCATCTTTTTTATTCCGGCAAACCTGTACCCGATGATGTACACCGTGAGCTTGGGTAATAGTGAAGGCTCCACCATTCTGGAAGGGGTGGTGCTGCTATGGCAACTGAAGTCTTATCCGATTGCGGCGGTGATTTTCTTTGCCAGTATTCTGATTCCGTTGGCGAAAATTTTTGCCCTTATCTGGCTGTATTCACATGCCCAGAAGGCCACGTCGATGGATGATATGAAAGCTATCAAGAAGCTGAAGCTCTATCGGATGACCGAATTTATTGGTCGCTGGTCAATGATCGACATTTTTGTCGTGGCGATTCTGGTTGCGCTGGTACAACTGCAAAACCTGATGGCGATCTACCCGGGTCCGGCGGCACTTTCATTTGCAGGCGTGGTATTACTGACCATGCTGTCTGCGATGTCATTCGATCCGCGCGTGTTCTGGACCAAACAAGAAAGTGACACGAATTCCTCACAAAACGCTGTGAACCATTAAGAGAAAGAAATCTATGAGTGAACAACCCTCATCAAGGGCTAAAACCCATGTGATTAAGCAGGTATCGTCCATCTGGCTGGTACCCCTGATTGCCGTTGGTATCGGTATCTGGATGCTTGTTCAGTACATTACCAGTCAGGGCCCGGTTATTACCCTGCGTCTCGATACCGCAGAGGGGATCGAAGTCGGTAAAACCGAGATCCGCGCTCTGAATGTAAAAGTGGGTGTCGTGACCGATGTGGTCCTGAACGATGATTACAGTGCGATTGAAGTCACTGCCCAGATGGATAAAGACGCCGAGCGTATGCTGATGGAAGATACCTTATTTTGGGTCGTGAAACCGCGCATTGGTAAGTCGGGTGTCTCGGGGCTGGATACGTTGCTCTCTGGTGCGTATATTCAGTTGCAGCCGGGCCATGCAGACAAAGAAAAACGTCATTTCGATGTGCTCGATATTCCACCGGTCGCGCCACCTGATGCAAAAGGGCTGCGTTTGATTCTGACCCACAATGAAGCCGGTAAACTGGGGGTGGGCGATCCTGTTTTGTATGAGGGCTTTACGGTTGGCCGTGTTGAGAAAGTCATGTTTGACACCAACACCAAGAAAGCACACTACCAGCTGTTTATTTTCGAGCCTTACAACGGACTAATTCGTAAGCGTACCCGTTTCTGGCTGACGTCTGGTGTTGATATGCAGATTTCGGCAGAGGGCTTTAACCTGAAAATCGGCTCAATTGAATCCTTGTTGACTGGCGGGGTAAGCTTCCGCGTGCCTAATGGTTACGATCCGGGTGAGCTGATCACGAAAGACAAATCTGTGTTCCGCTTGTATGACAGTATCAAAGATGTACGTGAACGTTTCTTCGACGAATATCTGGAATATGTCATGTTGTTTGATGAGTCCGTTCGCGGCCTGAAAGCGGGGGCGCCAGTGGAATACCGTGGTATTCGCATCGGTACGGTTCAAAAAGTGCCGTTGAATATGGCGATTGGTGTACGTGAAGGCTTTAGCAACCGTCCAATTCCGGTATTGGTACGTATCGAGCTGGGACGTGTCGCTGAGCATGTCAGCAACGAGACGCTGGAATCGTTAAAGGTCAATCTGGAGAAGGAATTTGGTAACGGACTTCGCGGGACCCTGAAAACAGGCAGTCTGCTGACTGGTGCGTTGTTGGTTGATCTGGAAATCTATAAAGATGAGAAGCCGTTTGTACCGCGGCAATATGGTGAATATACGATCTTCCCGACCAAGGCGGGTGGCTTTGCTCAAATTCAGCGTGAAGTGATGGCTGTATTGAAGAAAGTCAACAATCTGCCGATTGAAGATACGCTGACAACACTGACTCGAACCATGGAAACGTCGCAGCAGACATTGCGAGCAACTGAAAAAGTGGCTAGTCAGCTTAACAATCTGTTAGCGCAGCAAGAGACACAGGCGCTGCCGGGCGAGATTCGTAAGAGCCTGCAACAGATTCAGAATACCCTGAATGGTTACGGGCCAGACGGCGTGCCATATCAGAATCTGGAATCTGCACTGCAGCAGTTTGAGCAGGTAATGGCTGACCTGCAGCCTGTTTTACGCCAGTTGAATGATAAACCTAATTCACTAATCTTCTCAGATGAAGCACCGGCTGATCCGATTCCGGTTGGAGGAAAACAATAATGAAAAGAGTCGTCTTACTGGCACTGCTTCTGGCCGGGTGCAGTTCATCGGAACCGACCACCAGCAAAACGTATTTGCTGCCAACCACCGAAACGAATTTGGCGACCTCGTTCGCCAATAAACATCAGCCGGTTGTTGTGGTAAGACCGGTTCAGGTTGCGGAGCACTTGTCCGGTACAGGTCTGGTTTATCAGACCAGTGAAACGGAAGTTGTTCAGGCGCGCCAGAATCTGTGGGCAGAGAGTTTGTCTAAACAGCTGACCCGCATCATTACGCAGGAACTGCGTCAGAAACAGTCTCGCTATTGGTTTGACGAGCTCTCACCGGTCGTCAGTAATGCGAATGTGCCGAAACTGCAGGTGAAATTTGACCGTTTTAACGGGCATTTCACGGGACTGGCACAACTGAGCGGACAGTGGATTTTGACCGATGCGGAAGGCAGAGCGGTCTCCAGGCAACCATTTTCGATTCAGGTACCGCTTGAATCCGGTGGATACGATGCTCAGGTTCTGGCGTTGTCAGAAGGGGTCTCTCGCCTGACTACACAGATTAGTCAGAGTATCAGTCAGCTGACGCTGTAACGTGAACCGAACACGCTGGTCTGCCAACTCGTTAACAGACCAGTGAAAAATAGCAAAAAAAGAGAGCCCGAAGGCTCTCTTTTTTGTCGCGGCAAACTCGGCGCTGACTGATCCTCTGATGTCGCTACAAGGAAATGGTCGCGGCCAGAATACCTTTACCGTCAGTTAGCTTAGTAGCCAGTTAGGGTATCGCTTGCCTGAATGTACCGCGCTGTGCTCATGTTGAATATAGGGATCCTGACATAGGGACCCTGATACATTGTCCTCAAGTGGGTTACCTGTATCTTCGTTACGGCTACATGCACTTTGGTACCGTTCTCTTACTGCCGCTCAGCGATGGCATTTTCGGTAATATCCGTTGACCCAGCACTCTGGTAAGGATTCGCCAGAGGGGAACGCAAGATATTGTTTATCAACACTGACCGGGTCAGCCAGATCCTCACCAGACTGATACTGCACAGTAACTTCATTGGAGAATGGGTTGATCAGGGATGCCATGTCGATGACATCCACCAGATCGCCGGTACGGGACTCTTTCAAAAACATTTCTCTCTCCATAGTTTGCTATGTGACTGAGAATACAAACCGAATCTTGGCTAAAGTTAGCCAAGCAAACATCGATCACTGTTGGTTATCGTTTTGGTTTAATTATGGCTGATTTTGCGCGCTTTGCTTTTGGTGTCGATCAGCCTGCTGTAAAGCGTGTGCAGCGTATGGTATTCGGTGGATAGTGTGATTCTAGCGACCGGTTATGTTCAAACGATACGCGCGCCAACCTAACCACCAGATAAGCTTCAGCTACGCAGCTATACGCATCAACAAGGATATTAAATGAGTCAGTTTTATTGGGGTGTGGACCTTGGCGGCACCAAAATTGAGTGTGCGGTGATGAATACGGAAGATCAGTGCGTCCTGCGACACCGAATTGATACTGAAGGTGAGCAGGGGTACGAGCACGTTATTGGCCGGATTGGTCTGCTGGTTAACACTTGTGCCAACGAACTTGGTGTATTTCCGGCGCGAGTGGGTTTCGGTACGCCGGGTACGCTGGACCCGGCAACGGGGGTGATGAAAAACTGCAACTCCACGTTTTTAAACGGACGAACGCTTGATCGTGATCTGGAAGCTGAATTGGGTGTGCCTGTGGTGCTGGCCAATGATGCAAATTGCTTTGCCTTGGCAGAAACCCGTTTAGGTGTAGTAAAAGATATTTGCCCCGATGCACAGGTTGTTTTCGGCATCATTATGGGAACCGGTGTCGGCAGTGGCATTGTGGTGCACAACCAGGCTCTGTACGGCTGTCATGGTATCGCCGGTGAGTGGGGACATAACGTTATTGAAGCTGGTGGGGTTGCCTGCTACTGCGGAAAAGCCGGATGTGTGGAAACCGTGATCTCCGGAAAAGGACTTGAACAATATTTTCAGCAACAGGCAAAGGTCAGTGCGCCGGTGCCACTTCAGCAAATTGTTGCCATGTCAGCGCAGGGAGAACCGGCAGCGCAGAAAACATTGGAGCGGCTTTACTCGTACTTTGGAAAGGCGGTTGCTCAGGTGATCAATATTCTGGATCCGGATGTCATTGTGGTTGGCGGCGGAGTGGGCAATATTGACAGCCTTTACGAGCATGCTGAGCAGGCCATTTTACCGCATTTGTTTAATCCGGTGCTCAATACCCGAATTGTCAAACCCAAGCTGGGTGACAGCGCCGGGGTTTTCGGTGCAGCGATGTTAGTTAAACCGAATTAAGTGGCAGCTGTGAGTGAATGTAAACCCAGCTAGTCTGTTGGCTGTTGACTCGCCTGAGTGTGTCAATGGACTAACTGTGTCTGCGGAAAAGAGATTCTCCTGAGGAAGCTATACTTCTGGCAATGTGATAACGGTTAAGCGGGCAGGTAACTGCCGGCCAGACTCAGATTTCATGCCCAAATTCCATGCCCACATTCCCTGATAGGAGAGTAATGATGAAAGCTGACTTGTCTCAGGTAAAGCGTCTTCAGGTAAAACTGCCTTTAGTGTTGCTATTCACGCTTGGGTCTTCTGGCAGTATTGCTGCCACGGACCTGCCGCAACCCTCGCACGGAATAGATTATCCGGCAGGATGGGATCAATGGTCTGCAGTCGCTGTTTCGCACCGTACGGATAACAACACAATCCGCTTAATCTTAGGCAATGAATTGGCGGTGAAGGCCGCGCGGGAAGGCCAAACCAATCCCTGGCCGGACGGGGCGATATTAGCCAAAGTCGTGTGGAAAGATACCGAGCTGGAAAATTGGAAAGCAGCTACTGTGCCGGGTGAGTTTGTCCATGCTGAGTTTATGTTCAAAGACTCTAAACGTTTTACAGAAACGTATGGCTGGGGCTGGGCGCGTTGGGTTGGGCCTGAACAAAAGCCTTTTAATGAAGGCGCTGGCGTGTGCGTGGCATGTCACACGCCAGTTAAAGATCGTGACTGGGTATTTACCGATGTGCCTTTCTTTCCACAGTTTAAATAACGGGTAACGGATGTTTTCGTGACGTTGTGACAAAACCTATTGGCAGATAAACCCTGTTGGTAGATAAACCCAATCAACCCCAATACGGCAAGGTGCTAAGGTTTCTGGAATTGGCACCTTGTAGCTTGCATCCAGTAGCGGCACCTTGTAACGGAATCAGGCACCTAACTCCTGATAAACAGGTGCCATGTAGACCATATCGGCCATATCGATAGGTACTTGGTAAATTGAAGATAGGCCAATTGGTAACCAAAATCCCGCAGAGACTTAACACCGTTCCGATAAAGCCTCAGAAAATAAAGCTCAGCATCAGAGTAAATAACTGGGCATCTTTATCTTCCCCGAGACGTTTGCTTGGCACCGTAAACTGGCCGGGGTTTAATGCATCATAATCCGAGCGTGCCATGTAAACGCCTTGCCATTCAGCATTCAGTGAAATTGTGTACGTTAAATCGTATCGAACACCCGCCGTCAGACTCTGAGATTTTCTGCGATGATGACTTTCGCCGTATACCAGATATGGTGTGAATTTATCTATGGTATAAGCACCGGACAAATACCAGTTACTTTGCAATTTATCCGTCTGAGCTTCAGCAATCAGCTGCCAGCCATCCCAGGAATATTCAGCACCCAGAGTATAGATATTCAGCGTTTCCTGATATGGATTCGGATCCGAGGTCAAGGTGTACTGAGTATTCATATAGCCGAAGTGAATGCGGTAATTAAAACCGCTGAGTTCGACAGATAAACCCGCCATATGATTGGTATCGAATGTCAGGGTTTCATCGCCGAGGCGCGTAGTATTATTGCGTTCAAAGCCATAATAGGGTGACAGTGTCACAATGGCTTCATCATTCAGCTCTTTCAGCCACAGGGCAGAGATACCGTCAAAATAGGTAAACCCTAAAATACTGTCATAAACCTCCTGAGGGGGACGTGCCCATGGGTAGGTCTGGCCGACGTAGTAGTACTCCGACATCAGAAATAAGGGGATGCGCAGACGTCCGCCTTTCAGGTTGAGCCCGCCGAACTGATAGCTGAGATAACCCCATTCCATTTCAGGATCAGACCAGTGATCCTGAGGGCGTTTAACAACCTGTAACGATGCCCTGAAAGCATCAGATAACTGCCAGTCAGCCTGCAAGCCAAATGTCGTATCACAGTCAAAACAGGTGTCATCGACAATTTCACGATGTACAAACAGCGGTGCGGCGTTATCGGTACGAGTCACCGATGTTGACCCGAACCCGCTGACGGATAATGAGTCAGAAAGCGGAATGGCGGCCTCACTGAAAGGGGCGGCGACAAGCAGTGGAAGTAATAAGGTAATGTATTTGGTCATTCCGTTACTCTCCTTGTAACACCGTGATCAGAATATTGGCATTTTCGGGCACATCGCGAATGGGCGCATACGCGATGCCGTTCGGATTGTTGTTCAGCCACTCCAGAATGTCTTTAATGTCGTCACTAGACAGTTCTTCCGGCGGTGTCCCTTTGCCGGAAAATGACAGACTGGCCCAGTAGCCATTCATTTGAGATACCGACTTGCCAAGTAACATGTTGTAAAACTCTTCGCGGTGAATGGAGTTTTCAGGTAAATCAACCAGGACGATATTAATGCTGCCGTTCAGTTTCTTGGTTTTCCCTTTGTAAAGCATGCGGGCTTTACTCTTACTTAGCGGGGGAAGATCGCTATTGAGCGTAAAGACAGCAAATTCAACGTCGTTTCCTTCCCTTGCGAGCGTCATTTTGCTGGTGGTGAGTAGTGAAAATACGATCAGCGTAGCGAGGAAAAAATGTGTAAAACTCAATCCTTTGAACATCGATAAAGTTCCATCGTACTGCTTATATCCTGCTATAAATACTAGTAGACATTGATGTGACTACAAATAGACATTTCAGGAATGCAAAGCAAGGAGCAAATATGGGCCTTCTTAACAGGCTTTCAATCAAACTGCGTATATTAACGCTGGTTATCCTGCCGATGGCATTCGCGGGGGTATTTACCGGAGAAGAAGTCACAAAATTGTTGGATAAGGTGAAATCACTGGGAATGTTGCAGTCCCGAATCGAACTGCTTGATGCTAATTCCGATTTTTCACAGGCTGTACATACCCTGAAAACAGACAAACTGGCCAATATCGGCAATCCGCATTTATCCATCCCTGCCTATGAATCGCTTTCTCGTTTCGAGTCGCAACTGGCCAGTGCATTCTCACTTACTACCTTACCGCAGGTACAGACTCAAACGTTAGAAATGAAAGAGCTGTTGGAAGAGTATGAGCGAGTTTCACCAGAAGAAGTGAATGACTGGTCAGACTGGGGTATTGATCTGGTGACGCAAAACCTGGTGCTGCTGGAAAAGCACAAACTGGCCATCGGTGAAGCGGCGATTGAACAAAAGGTCGATATTCTCTTTCAGTTACAATGGCTTCAACTTTGGGCACAGCAGGAAAACTGGTATATCCAGCTGATTCATCAAATACCGCAAAACGCTCCCGTTTATAAAGAACAACTTGATACCCTGATTGAACGACAGCAGTTGATCATCGAGCGCTACCTGACGATCAATGCCACGCCAGCGCAAATTGAATTGCTCAGCAATACCTTTGCCAATCCGGTGTTTGCGACCAGCCACAGTTATCGTAACCAGATTTTTGATGACAATCAGGTCACCGTCGGAATGACAGAAATGGTGAAAACGCTGAACGAGCGTTATGCCCTGATTCAGTATGTTGTTCACACACTCAGCAGTGAGTTGCACCGAAATATTGATGACTCCATTCAGTCAGCCCGCACCCTGATCTGGTTTTATATTGCCGGTATTGTGTTTTCATTGGTCGTGACCCTGATTCTGGGCATGAATCTGTTCCATCGTTTTGGTTCGTATTTAAACCGGATACTGAAATCAATGGCCAGTCTGGAAAAAACCGGTGGTCACGAAGCCAAAGTCGAGGCTGATGGCAATGATGAGCTGACGCAGTTCAGCCATAAACTGAACCGCCTGATTGATGAGAGAATCCAGAACCGGATCAACCTTATCCGAGCTAAAGAAGAGGCGGAAAAAGCCAACAAGGCGAAAAGCTCCTTCCTCGCGAATATGTCTCATGAAATCCGTACGCCGCTAAATGGTATCATTGGCATGTCGGGGATTCTGGCTGATACGGAACTGACTCCATCACAGGTGGAGTATCTGCAAACCATTGAAACCTCCTCACAGACCTTGTTGCTGCTGATAAATGACATTCTGGATCTCTCGAAGATTGAGTCAGGGAATCTCGTGCTGGCACCAACGGAGTGTGACGTTCAGGAGGTCGCCTATGACACTATCACGATCATTCTTGCGCGCGCCGCGACACACGGACTTGATCTGCAAATTAAACTTGACCCGGCTTTACCGGCTCTGGTCATGCTGGATGAATACCGGCTGCGTCAGGTACTGATCAATTTACTCTCTAATGCGGTGAAGTTTACTCACAGTGGTTCCATTACCCTTGAAATAACGAATGAGCGTGTGAATGAGAAACATGTCAGGCTGTCGTTCTCGGTCACGGATACAGGGATAGGTATCGAAAAAGATAAGCAACAGCAGATTTTCGCTCCTTTTACTCAGGAAGACGGGTCAATCACCCGCCAGTTTGGTGGCACCGGGCTGGGACTGGCAATCTGCCGCCAGCTGGTGGAGTTAATGGATGGCGAAATTCAGTTGCAGTCAGAGAAGGGAATCGGCAGCCGTTTCACGTTCAGTATCGAAGCACCTGTTTATCAGCAATTCCCTTCGGATGTTGAGCCTCTGCGAGGTAACCATGTGCTGATCGTCGGTGATAGCTCTGATCACCGGGAATGGATTCACCATGAATGCCGCAAAAATGGCGTGCATGCTGAAGCCCTGACTGTGGAGCATTTTCTCGGCAAAGCGCAGCGCGTTGAAACGGACAGCTATGACTTAGTCATTTACTGCCAGAACTCGCTGACAGAATCAAAACTTCACCTGTCTGAGATTCGTCAGTTGTTACCGGGATTGACGGTGGTGCTGAGTTGCCGTCATCTGGATGATAAGTACGATTTTGGCAACAGCGTTGATGGGGTCATTACCTTGCCATTGCTTGGGCGACGTTTCGTCAGAACACTGAAGTCAGCGATTAGCTCGGGTAAAACAGAAGCCAGTACGCTGGGAAGTGACACCGTACATACCGAGGAAACCGAAAAAGTCCTGATCGTGGAAGATAACATCGTCAATCAGCGAGTGGCATCTGTTTTGCTGAAAAAAGCAGGATACCAATACGACATTGCCAGTAACGGGCAAGAAGCTGTCGAAGCGTTTAAGCTGGGATCACCTTACTATGCGGTGTTGATGGATTGCATGATGCCGATAATGGATGGCTTTTCAGCGACCCGAGAGATCCGCCGCTGGGAAAACGATCAGTCCGACATTATTACCCGTACCCCAATCATTGCGCTGACAGCCAGTGTGCTGGACGAAGACATTACCAAATGCTTTGATGCCGGCATGGATGACTATGTTGCGAAGCCGTTCAAAAAAGAGGTTTTGCTGGAAAAGCTAAAAGGTTTGAGTTCTCTGGTTTAAGCGTGGGTCGGGGCACTGACAGCCGGATAGCCGACTCTCTGAACCAATATTATCTCTGCCCGGTTTTTGGCACTTGCGGCTTAACATTAACTGGTTAACCATTGGCTGATTAAGAATCGCCCTGAACGGAAGGGCTTTAGGGTGTTTCTTCTTTGCTGTTGTTTTTGCGGCTTTTAGTCAATTATTCGCTTTTAACTATTCGCTTTATTTTAAATAGTCCACACTTGAAGGGCGGCCTGTCGACGCTGCCAATTTGGCATCTGGCACTGCTTTTTCAACGGTGGTATGCGCGTTTAAGTCACCGATTTTAAATCCACGATTGAATGGTTACGTAAATGGGGCCCGTTATTGCGAGGTAACCATCTATGAGTATTTTACTTGAGCAAGCAAAACTATTTTTTGAAGCCTGTGAAACTGGTCAGGGGTGGGAGATATGCAGTGCTTATTGCCATCCCGATGCCACCTTCTCAGCCCAGGCCGATGCTTTGACTGAGATAGATACGCTGCAACAATACACCGAATGGACCAAAGGAATATTAACGCCTATACCTGATGGGCACTATGAATTACGGTTCTTTGCCGAAGACGAATCGCGAGACGCTGTAGCAGCTTACGCCGTGTTTCATGGCACCAACACCGGTCCGGGTGGCCCGGATGTTCCTACCGGAAAAACCATCGCGGCAGATTACGTGTATGTGATGCAGTTTGAGGACAATCGAATTCGGCACATGACCAAAATCTGGAACGATACTATCAGCCTCAGACAGTTAGGCTGGGGATAACCGGTGAAACGAGGTAGGGCGTTAGGCAGGGAAGCCTGCAAATGCCAGTGGATGTCGTTGTCGGATACTGTTGTTAGGATGCTGTCGTATAAGCTGTTGAATCTGATTTTTGAACGGAATTTTACGCGTAACCCGTTCTGACTCTTGCTACTTTGAGTGATTTATCGCACACTTCGGGCGTTTTTTACTGTGACAATAGGTTTTCATTATGGCATCCACTGCAGCAGCTCTGCATATTCTGGTCAAACACAAAGAACAGGCCGACGATATTTTGATGCAACTCAAAAAAGGCGCTAAGTTTCAGACGCTTGCAAAAAAATATTCAACGTGTCCGTCAGGTAAGCGTGGCGGTGACCTCGGTGAATTTCGCCGCGGAGCGATGGTGCCGGCGTTTGATAAAGCGGTATTCAGCGGCAAGGTGCTGGAGCCAATTGGTCCGGTAAAAACAAAATTCGGATACCATATTATTAAGGTGCTTTACCGTACATAAGGGTAAAACCTGTATTGGCACTGTTCGAGACAGTGTCGACAAGATGGCAGGGTATATTCGAACGGTCCTCCTGTATGCCTGCCATCACTAACATATCCTTATCTCATTCAATCTAGGCTCATTCAAGCAGGACACACTAAAGTCGGACACATTCAAATCTAATCCTTTCAAATATGCAGCATGCGAAACCAACTTCGGCTACGTTGAGCGCGAGTGCATATTAACGTTGCCAAACACTTTTCTGATGTCATTATTGTCTATAAAAACCCTTTGGAGTCTTTTTCATGTCGGATGTGATTCGTTATCAGATTCATCCAACTAAGGATCAGTTACAAGATGCCACCGCAATTCTCGCTACACAGCCTAATGCGAAGCATTTAGTGACTCCTATAAATTTGGCCAACGATTTTTGTGTGGTGGTTGCCATTGATGGCGAAAAAGTGGTGGGGGTTGCTACTATAAAAGCACTTAAGCAGGCAGATATTGGTGAAATTGGTCACCTTTACGTTCTTCCCACTTATTTAAGGCAAGGTATTGCGAAACAACTTACCCATTTACGCATCGAATATGCGCTGAAACATGGTTTGGCGTTACTTTATGCGGTGATTAAAGAAGGTAACGTAGCATCGACACAAAACCTTATTAAATTTGGTTTTCAACATTTTGGTTTATTTACCAATGTGAAAAAGACCGGGAAGAATTTCGACTGGTACTATCTGGTTCTGGAAAATTCTCTGGATGGTGAATCCGTAATGGCTACATTAACTCATCCTCGTCAACGCCTTCTATAGAGATGTTGTTAATATGGTATTTTGTCCCTCTAGTCGTTACACCGAAATGTCAGCCTTAATAAGCAAGGCGGCATTTTACGTTTAATTACTGTTATTACCCTAATACAATAATGAGTCAGGGTGAATTTCTCTGACTCGTTTTTCCCAATCGCGTTAACGTATTAGGTTAGTCGCGGTTCTCATTAGTCAATTTTTTATACTTCCTCTTATATCAAGTAATCTAAGGTTTTTGTAAAAAACACCAGAAGCTATTCAATCAGAAGGCTCAAGTTAATATCGTTATAACTCAGCTATTACCTCATGCATAAATAGAGAGAACGTCTAAACTTCATAGCAAAGTAATCTATTGGTTGAACAACAAATCAATGTTTTATTTTTTGAACGTCATCCAAAAAGAAAGGATGCAGAACGTCGGGTTGAATTGGGTCAGGCGAAACACCTTCCAAAAGCATTCTTCATCGACTAACCATCGTGACCTGCCCCTAGTATCCTTGTTAGCTTTCAGCCTCATTTTGAGGCTGCTTCAAACACCTCTGACCGTCACATAAGATCATCAAATAACCGTCTTCAGATACCAACCAAAGAGCAATATTCCGCTGGCTGATACCCAGCTACCTAACACGCGCACTGCAATCCGTGTCCATGCAGATTTCAGGGCAACCACACTCGCGCTGACTAATGTCATAAGTACAAATAAAGCGCCGATGGTGCCAATTAGTCCTGCTGCTGCCGGGCCTGCTTGAAGGGCCTGACCGTTAAAAACACCATGTGCAAACCCGACAAAAGCAATGACTATAACCAAATGGCGTTTGGGTATGACGACATCCGCTGCGACTAATACGCCCAGCAGTACAAAAGAAATGGCGGCAATGGGCAGGGAGGATGAGTCGATGGTCGTAGTCAGGCCAATGAGACCGCCAATACACCAAGCAATGGGGAATGCAAACATACCTAAACGGCTGGCCGATGCTCCTGATAGCCCGCAGTAGAGTGCTAATGCGATGACAGTGAGTAGGTCTTCAGGCGTGATGAATAAATGCGTAATGCCATCATAAACAGGGCCCAAACCGGTGTTCACAAGGTGAGCGTGTGCAAAGCAAGGCAGAAGCGCAAGCATTATTGCGACGCCGGCATTCCATCTTTTCAAGCGAGTGAAGCGTTTGAGAGTTACAGCAGAGCCTGCCACAAAAAGACGCCTCCCATCACCATGACAACGGAACCAGCACCTCGCAAAATCAGTTTCCCAGAATTAAAGCGATGTAACAGACCTAAACTGATACCCACACAGTGAAGTGTGCCAGTGCCAACCACAAAACCTATCGAATACAGCAGTCCATTTTGTCCTTTAGGTAATTCTGTGCCGTGTGCATAGCCATGAAAAAGGGCGAAAAATCCAACTAAGGCAACGATAAATTTCATGTTTGCTTTGGCTTCCATCAGCACCATAAAACCCAGCACGATAGCCGAAAGGGAGATACCAACTTCGACGCTGGGAAAAGGTAATTCGAGTAAGCCGATAAAACCGCCAAATGCCATCATCATAGGAAACGCAACGGGTAAAAGCCAAACGGCTGGTCGACCTAACTGAGCCCCCCAGATGCCCACCGCAATCATGACTAAGATATGATCAAGGCCAGACCAAGGATGCCCCAAACCAGTGACGAATCCGGCTGCGGGGTTTCCTTGAACGTGGGCTTGGGCAATCGGTGATATCAACACACTTAATGCGATGCCTGATAGCAGCAGCTGACGGTGATACGCCTGCCTCATGTTTATAATCCTCCAGCCAGTATGACTGTTCTTTGAATCGTCCAGTAAGCGCCCAGGCTTCCGACGAGATAGCCGGGAATCCACGAAACCCATTCAGGCCAGCGAACGTTGAGCGTGTTAAATGCCCAGAGCATGGCAAGCGCCAAGCCGACAAAACCGATTTGACCGAGTTCGACGCCAATATTGAATGACAGGAGTGCCAGCGGAAGCTCTGCTTTCGGCATGCCAGTGGTGGTCAATCCGCTGGCAAAACCAAATCCGTGTAGTAGTCCAAATCCGAATGCCACTATCCATGGATAGTGAATTGTCCAGCTTGGTTGTCCTCGGCGTGCTTTTATGATTTCCGGGCCTAAAAACAGAATGGACAGGGCAATCGTGGCGTTCAACGGCGGCAGTGGTACGGACGCAAGTCCTAGTGTTGCCAGCCCAAGCGTGATGGAGTGAGCCAGCGTAAATGAAGTGATGGTTTTAAGTAATGCTAGTTTTGTTTTGACGATCAGCATTAAGCCAAGGACAAACAACAAATGATCTATTCCCAGCAATATGTGGTGCAATCCCAGCGCCACATATTCCGCGCCAGCCTGATGCCAGCTTCGCTCGCCTCTCAAGGTGACCGATGGGCGAGTGGGGCTGGCGATATAGGTAAACTCACTGCCGTCAGTGAATACAGTTCGTACCAAAACATCGGTGATGGTTTTTTCTAGTCTGGGAAAGCGTAAGGTCGCGCCGTTAAATTGTGTTTTATCGACGGCGACAATTTTTGTGGTGATGTGTGCATCTTTGCTGGCGAAGGTTGAGGCGGGTGCTATTTCCTCCCATGCATCTGGCAACTCCAGTTGAGCAGGATGAGGTTTGCCGTAATAAATCGGGGCTTTCCAGACGACCTGATAACGCTGTTCATCCAGCTGGGTGATATCCACAACACCGGGCTGGCTTTCATGGGCATTGGCGATGTTGCTGAGGGTGATTAGCAGCAATATTAGGCCAAGCCATGTTGATGAACGGCAATATGGCTTCTTCATGGCATCGCCTTTTGGCTGCCGCTGTTATCAATCTTTACTGTGTATTGCTGGCGCAAACGCTGATAATGGATATCCAGAAATTGCTGGCGACGCTCTGAAAGTACACCTCGCTCCACGGTGGCTTTTACTTCTCTTAACTCTGGTATGTAACTCGGGATGCGATGCTCAACTTTGACTAGGTGATAGCCATATTGTGAGCGAATAGGGCCTGCCCATTTTCCCTGCTCCAAAGTATCTATTGAGTCTGCAAAAGCTTTTCCGAATTGGTTATGAATCGTTCTGACAGACATCAATGGATAATGGTTTGCCAGTAACGTTGAGTCGCCTAACTGCTCGATATTCGCTTGTGAATGGTGCTGGTTAAGCTGCTTTTTTAGCGACTGAATCTGTGTATCAAGTTCTTCTTGAGTATGTTGAGGGGAAAAATAAATTTGTGAGAAGGCGAGTTGACTGTCAATCACAAAGTCATCCGCATGGCGCTTCAGGTAGCTTTCTAACTCGCTTTGAGTGGGGGCTTTTCCGGCAGAAAGATCGATATAGAGCGACTCTAACTTCATGCGCAATCTGCGTTTAATATAGAGATCCTCGTTTTGCAGCCCTAAAGACAAGGCTTCTTGGTAAGTAATATCGTCTCTTATTTTTTCTTCAATTAACTGAGTGAGTTCTTGTTCACTGGGGGGACGCTGCCAAGTGTTGTGAAAGTTGTTGATGATATTTTCAATGTCGGCCCGGGTGACATTGATGATCTTCAGCTGTCCTTGTTCAGGTTCGTCGTTTATATAATCGAAAGCGACAAACAACAAGGCACCTATCAGTAAAAAATGAATCAGAGGTTCCCGAATGAGTTTTTCCATAAACCGCCAAAAGTCAGATGAAATTACCCCTTCATTACGGTAAGAAATGAAGGGGTAAAGGTTATTGTTTAGACGGGGTATACCAAATTGGAGAGGTATACGCGCGCTCGGTTACTGTCATCGGTACCTCGTCTGAAAACTTCGCATCAGCAAAATATGCTTTGTCGTAAGCTGTCCAGCGTGGGGTGGGTATTTCGATAACACGAGCGTAATAGAACGCTTTTAAGCTCGGGTCAAAGTCGGGATCTTGCCATACGGTTATTAGTTCTGATGAGCCGATGGTGTTTGTCCACGTCGCGTTAGCCACATCCACGGTATTGCCAATCGATGGCAAGTTACCGTCTTTATCTAACTTACGGTCACCAGACCACACGACATTGTAAACTTTTTCTTGTGGTTTTCCCGCTTTATCAAGCCAGCCTTTAATGATTTGAATACGGTCTAGGTTGCCGGAGAATGAGTCTTTCAGTGCCGCGACAAGGAAGCTCGGTGCTTTAGCGCCATTGTACGGTGTGGTGAGGTCACCGCCCATCGGTACGCCTTTACCGTAACCGACCGCGCCGGGGTTGCGACTGAGGACATCTTCTGGCTTGAAGTCCCAACCGCCAAAGAATCGTACCAATATACGCGTACCGGTGGTGGCGTAGACCTCTTTCCGTTTCATCGCATCCCAAATTGACGCGCGGGTATTTTCTTCAGCCCATACCGCAGTCAGGCCGGATGCGCCTAACTGCCAGTCTTTCACCGTACGACCTTCAAAATCGAATGCGTTGCCAGTCGAACGTTCAGCGCTTGGTTCGCTCGCTGGGAACTTGCCAAAGAAATTGTTTTCTTCCGCTGAAGAAATGCCTGTGTGGTCATCGGTTGAACCAACCAAGCCAAATTTAAACGGGTTGGTGCCAAATTCTTCCTCAAGTTTTAGACCATTTTTTAACGCTTCACGTGCGTATTCCCGCTCAATCATGCCTGGCTCTTTTGGCACGACATTTAAGTTTCCTTTATCCCAGATTTCGAAATTGGCAAATTCATCGGCGGGTGCGAGAGAAGGGTGTTGCTCTGATGTCCCTTTGCTTTGCGTGACTTCGTACAACGGTTCCCATCGTGCACGCGCTTCGGCCCATTTTGCATCAATTGGCTTACCGTCTGGCGTTTCGGTGGAAAACATCAGGCCGTTCGACAAGTTACCATTGTGTGGCACGGCTAAAACCTGCCCACCGGTTTTCTCTTCGTACCCTTGCATCCAATCCCATAACTGGTTTGGGATCTCCGTATCAAACGTCGTAAGCGGTCGCACTTGGTCCGCTAGTGCCTTTCCATCTCTGTATACGATATTACGGTGCAAGTTATTCCCGCCACCATAATTGGATGTCCACTCGTAACCAATCAAAGCGGTAAAAGTACCTGGTTTATTGTGGCTTTCCACAATTTCCGTCATGTCTTTCCATGTGTCCATTTGTACTTTTGTATCTGTCATGGCTTCAGGTAATTTACCTTGTCCTTGTAAAGTAATGATTTCCATCACCACTTTACTGGCATCCTCCCCTCCGGCTTGCATACCTTCATGCCAGCGTTTCAGGGTTGGATCAGTCATGAGTGAGCTTTTGCCCTCCAATACCGCGCTCATTACGCCCATTGCATCGGAATGGTCGGCAACCATCATCCAGTCATACGGTCTCGACAGCCTGACGGCCTGGCCGGTACTGGATGTGATTTCTTTGCCTTCCGCGTAACGAAGTGCTTCATCTGGTCCGACACGCGTACCCGCTGCAATCGCATCAGCAGACCAGGAAGTATGCAGATGTAACTCCCCCCAGAGAGGACGAGTCGAATAGGCTCGTCCGGCGTAAGGTGAATAACCTTTTTGTTGGAAAAAACGTGCAACTTGTTTCGAATCAATCGAGCCCGCATCGGTAGTGACACTTTCAGCATAAGAAGGAAGCGTCATGACAGTACAACAGGCGGCGACGACTGCACTTAACATATTGAGTTTCTGAATGGGGAAAGAGGTAGCTGTGGCGTAATGGTGTGTCATGCCTAGACTCCTGGAAACTGGCGGTATCAGGTGAGAACCTTCACTCGATTCAGGCGATGAAGACTAGTTGCGATGCAAATATGCCCAAGTAAAAAGTGTATACGTAATATGTGGAAAAGCCATTTGGGCCGAAGTCAGTGGATGTCGTTCGTATCTATCTTGTTATAGGGGCTTATGGGTTGGGCTTAATGGTTTCGTCTTTAGGGTATGGTCTTGATTGTATTAAACTCAATGACAACGTATGGGGTGAGCTGGTGTTTGGATGAGAGGGCAGGTACGATTCGGTCAGAGGATTGATCGCGACCTGCCATGCTCTGCTGTTTCCTCAGTATATTGTGTCGACACTTAACGGTTGATGAGATCCATACGCATAATGTGCTGAGGTCCGGCGGGGCCGCCTAGGTAAAGTTCTTTGGTATCGTCAAAGCCTGCTTTTATGTAACAGCGGTGGGCAACCGGGTTCTGGCAGTTAACTGTTAAGTAAACCGCGTGATGATCTGGGTACACGTCCCGAAGATACATCGGGAGTGCCGCCATGGCAGCCTGACCATAGCCTTTACCCTGCTGACGGGAATCGATCAGAAGCGCCCGTAATCCGAGTGAGGTCTGAGGGCAAAACGGGTAGTTTTCCGGGTAGGCGGTATCAATTCGGAAGTAGCCAATGACAGTCCCCTCAAGCAGAATGACATGCCGGTGAAGGTGAGGGGGAGACTCGCTAATGAAGCCCTCCGGCAGGAGGGTAAATCGCTCCTGACCATCTGCTATCTTTAGAGAAATGATCTGGCTGGTATGGTGCGGGGCGTAAGGTTCAATATGAATCACGATAAATCCCTTCTATTGTTTCGCGAATGTCCTTAAAAGCAGTAAAATACCAGTATTTTCATCACGTTTCGATTTTTCGTGGTGCTTGTTCGTGTAGTTTGAGAACCACCAATGAATTCCAGTCATCATTCCTTACTTGCCACACTCAATGCGCTCGATGTGAAAGCGTTCAAAACTCACAGTCAGAAAATCCAGCCCGGAGATGTGTTTGTCTGTCGTCAGGGGCTGACCTGGGACAGTCACTTGTCTGCAACTGACGCTGTAAACCGTGGGGCGATTGCCGTTATTGCAAATCGTCAGCTGGAAATTTCGGTACCCTGCCTTGTAAGCCCGAGCCACAGTACCAGTATCAGTTTGATCAACCAGTATTATCAGTACCCGCAGGATAAGCTGAAACATATCGGCGTAACAGGCACCAATGGAAAAACAACGGTGGCGTATTGTTTGAGCCAGCTACTGAACATTGATGGTATGTCGGCGTACACAGGTACGTTGGGCAGTGCCTTTGCCAATGTTTTTTACCCGCTGGATAACACCACGCCCGATGCGATTACGTTGCTGAACCTGTTTCATGCGATGCAGCAAGCCGGGGTTACACACCATGTGATGGAAGTCAGTAGCCATGCGCTATCGCAGGATCGTGTAACACATATTGATTTTGATGCCGTTGTTATCACCAATATTGGTTCGGATCATCTGGATTATCACCGTAACCGAGAAGATTACATTCAGGCCAAGTTGCGCTTGATTGACCGATTAAAGCCGGGAGGTACGGCGGTCGTGAATCTGGATGATGAGCAAGTGGTGTCGGTGCTTGATCGGTGCCGAAGCAAATACGCCATGCTAACGTTCAGCCGTTATGACCCGGATGCTGACTTGTACGCACAGAACATTACGGCCACGTGCAAAGGCGCAACGTTTGTTCTGCATTATGGTGGGGAAACGTATCCTGTGGCGACAGTTCTGCCATTCGATTTCAACATTGAAAACACACTGGTGATGCTGGCGTTGCTGGTTGCTTCAGGGCTGAATATGTCAGACGCGGTCAACCGACTGGGCGCACTGCAACCGGCACCGGGTCGCAGTGAAGTGTATACCTTAGCCAATGGCGCAACCGTCATTCTCGATTATGCCCATAACTACGACAGTTTACTGAACTTATATCAGAACGTTCGGGGTGATTCGCCAGTCCCTGAGTTGCAAGTCACCGGTTCGTCAGCCCTCATGTCGCAGGAAAATGGCGCTGGCAGAGTGCTGACCGTCATTGGTGTGACGGGAGAGCGGCTGGAAGATGCGCCTGAGATAGGGCGGTTGTGTGCCGGAAAATCGGATCATGTCGTCTTTACGACCGATAATCCGCTGGGTGTGGATCAGTCGGATATGTTTAGTGCGTTGACCCGCGATCTGGACGCATCGCTGATGGCGAAAGCTGTAATAGTGCCTGATCGGGCACTGGCCATTGAGCAGGCCGTGAACCAGCTGATGCCTAATGACGTGCTGTTGTTGTGCGGGAAAGGCCATGAAGAGTATCAGTACATCAGCCTGAATAAGCATGATGCTGAACCTTATATGGGGGATCTGGCTGCGTTACGACGTGCGGCAATGGGAAGGGGATGGAGCGTGGATGACCTGGAAGCGAAAGACACTTTGGTTCATCTCGCCATTAAAAACTGAGGGGTTTCTTTCGGTTCAGCAGGTAGAGCGGAAAACAGTAAGAGCGATTGCAGCGAGCCAAAACTCAGAGAGTCCGCAATTCTGAAATAAAAGCGGCGTCAGAAAAAAATAAAGCGCCAGTGGCGCTTTATTTTTATGAGAGGACGGTGTTTAACCTGTATCGAATAGCGGTAATATCGAATAGCGGTAAGGCCGCTATCAGAAGTGCAGCTGAATAACCGATTCAGCCACACAGCCCGGACGACGAACGCCTTCAATTTCGACTGTCAGCTCCTGAACAATTTCCAGGCCACGTTTGATTGGTGTAACTGACTGAATACGGGTTGTTGCACGCACGCGGTTGCCGGACTTGACGGGGTAAGGGAAGCGTACCTTGTTAAAGCCCAGGTTAACGGTCATTTTAGCGGTCGGAAACTTCTGTTTGTTCGGGTCCACACTGTCAGTCAGGGCAGAAAGTAATGACAAAGTCAGAAAACCGTGTGCAATTGTGGTTTTGAATGGTGACTCCTGAGCAGCACGTTCAGGGTCGGTGTGAATCCACTGGTGATCTTCTGTAACGTCCGCAAATTTGTTGATGCGGTCTTGATCCACCATTAGCCATTCACCCGTGTGAAGTACTTCCCCCAGAGATGCCGTCAGTTCTTTGTACAACTGCTCCGCTTCCGGTTTCATGACAACAGGAGCCGGCGCAGGTTTTTCAGCTTCAGTCTTTTCAAAAGATGGCTTTTCAAAAACCGGCTTCTTAAGGGTTTCGACAGCATGAACAACATTGTCGTCATTTGACGCAGACGTTTTTCCGGAAATTAACGCGCCAAGCTGTGATTTATTTGTTTTATTCACAAAATCAAGCCAGTGCTCACGAAGTGAGGGTGACAGCAAATCTTTCAACTCAAATGAATGAGGAAAAATGCTTTCACGCTTCTGCTTGATAAAATCGGCAACTTTCATGATTCGAAACCTTTTAATACTTCTGTTCGCCACAAGAACAAGGCGATGTATTGTAACGTTAAATTAGAAGATGGGAAGTTAAAATGTGTTCCAGGTCTCAGTTTGGTGCTGGTCAGATGAGTTTAACTTAAATTAAAACAATTAGTTACACTGCATGTAAGAATAGTGCAAAAAATCTAATTGCGAATTTTTCTCACTGAGTGTTTGCACCAAAATTAATCAAAAAACAAATTTAAGCGAACAGTTGTACTCTGTGTTTGTTACTTTGAGCGTACACTTGTATTTTATTTTTCAGCTAACACTTGTTCGTGTATATAAATGGATTGAATTTATAAAATTACAAATGAACAGTATTTAAAATTTTTTTGGCACGAACAAAAATATAATAGTGGATAAAATGGTATTTTTCTTGGCTCAACACCAAATATTTTTGTTTGTGGGGTACGACTTTACATCGTCCTGACTTTCTGGCTGGCATACACAGCAACAGAGTTCAGCTCGCTTCTTGTTTTCCGTCTCTTCGATTCGGTTTGATCCAGCTTGTTTCTTCCTGTCTGTCGCACCCTTCCTTCTAGCCACTGTGCGATCGCCTGCTCCAAACGGCAGGCGTACTAGGACAGCACTTTGTTCTCAAAATCTCAATACAGAGAAGTAGGAAGTACTGCCACCAGAGCTACGCTTAAAATCTGACTCCATCTGGGTGTCTGACTAATACGATAAGTGAGCTTTAGGCTAGGTACATACATTTATGAACAGTTGTAGGACGCTGGTACTTGCCACTTGTCTGGTGGCCTCCGGCTCTGTGTTCTCTGCCCAGTTTGACGACATTGCCGTTAAGCTCGATCAATATGTAAAAAAAGAAGTAAAGCAAGGTCTTCCGGGTGCCGCTCTGGCTGTCGTGATTAACGGTGACATCAGATTGTTACGGGGCTATGGCGTCGTCAAAAACGGTTCGAATAAAAAGGTTAACTCAGCCACTGTATTCCCGCTGGCTTCTATATCTAAGACATTCGCTTCAGCGGCGGTGTCGATTCTGGTCGAACGTGGTTTGCTGGAATGGGATACCCATGTCGTGCCATACCTCGAAAACATTACCTTCAGTGACGCTGATCTGGGTAAAGAAGTGACTCTACGCCATGTCTTGTCACAATCGACAGGGTTGGTCGCGCAGGCCTATTCTGATTTGCTGGAAGACAATGTGTCTTATCCTAAAATTCTTCAGATTCTTAACAGGGTAAAATTCGTCTGCGAACCGGGTAACTGTTACAGCTATCAGAATGTAGTTTATAACTTATCGGCAGACATGCTGGCCTTGGCCGCCGGAGTGGATTACCCGACGTTTGTTAAAGAGCAGGTCTTTATTCCGCTCAGGATGGACAATGCCTCCTTTGGCATGGAGGGCTACAAACAGGCCGATAATCGGGCTTCGCCACATGTTAAGGTGAAGTCGGGCTGTGGGGCTGTGCAGCCCACTCCGTTCTACTATCGGGTGCCTGCCGCTGCCGGAATTAATGCAAGTGCGCAGGATCTCGCGAAATGGATGCTGGCTCAGATGGGGCAGCAGCCGACAGTATTAGAGCCGTCTCTGCTGGAGATTATGCATAAGCCACATGTCAGGGCGAATCAATACCGTTATCGCGCCAGAATGAGCAATGTGACCTACGGGTTAGGATGGCGACTGTTTGATTACCGTGGGCTGACTGGTTTTGTGCACCATGGAGGATGGGTGAAAGGGTTTCGTACGGAAATGGTTTTTAACCGCAATACCCAGACCGGAATGGTGTTTCTGGCAAATTGTGAAAACAACCGGGTGGCGAGAGATATCGTATTGTTTTTCCTGCAACTTTACCAAGAAAGATACGGCGTACAATTGGCTGGTGCGGACACAAAAAAATAGTGTACTTTTACCCGGTTCACCGCTTGTATTCCTGTGTCAGCAGCGCTATGCTCACTCACGAAAAACAGGGGAGCTGGCGTGAAACTGAACCGTTACTTCCTTGTGTTTCTTGCTTGTATAGACACATGACTGGTTATTTAACTATTCCATCCCATTGAGGTGAAATATGGCGAAACATCGTAAAGCAAAATCATCGGTAAAAGACACCGAGATTGGTCATGAACTTCGTGTCAATGACACTGAATTCGGCCGTGGTACCATCCGTGATAACGCGTTGAAGGCAGTGGTTACCAGCCAGCTGTTCCGCTCTCGCGTTGAAAAAGCGAAAAAAGGAAAAGGCAGCTTCAACCGCAAAGCAAAACATGCGGGACGAGAGTCCTATCCAATGGCTGCGTAATTCGCGGTGATTGAATAGGGCTCTTGGAAAGGCTATTTCCGTTGTCTCAATTTGTGTGGTGGCGTTTCTTTACCGGTTAAGCCGATGGCTCTGGTAAACAAAGCCCTCAGGTAAATAAGGCTCAGACATCAGTCTGAGCCTTATTTGTATCTGGTGTATCTGGCGGGTAGTGATGACGCCAAGCGACAGTCTACTGCTTGCTATGAAAAATTGAGTGTCTGCTAGTGCAGCCGGAACCGTGCGATTAATTCACACTGATTGCTGACATTGATGTTCTCAACCTGTCTGGCGACAATTGGGTTCGGATGGCGTTTCAGAAATTCAATCAGCGCGCTTTTACAACAGCCCAACGAGGCGATAAAACTTTCACAGTTGCGTCGTGGACATTGCGGAACCATTGCCATGACCTGCTCTGAGGCAAGCTGAAGATACTTCAGCTCAAATTCATCATCGCCCTGATTGCGCCAGAAGTTAGCCAGATTATGGCAGGACATCACTTTAATGGTGAGCAATTCTTCCAGTTCATCCCGGGTGCCTTTCATCGGCGTAAGCTGTTGAGACTCCGCCAGCGCAAGCTGATAATGGACGACCGCGATAGAAGGATTGTCTTCCCGCTCAGAATGAAGTGCGCGTAGTGTCAGTTGTTCCCAGCGTGATACGTCCATGATGTCCTTTCCTCAATAAACCTTTTAGCCCAAGAGCCTCTTAACCCAAGAGTTTCTCTTTAGTGCCTCTCGACCTTGGGTATTTCAAACTAAACAGATTGCAGCGCGTCAAGGTAATGTTGTTGTACCTGATCCCAGTCAACAACCTGCCACCAGGCGTCAATGTAGTCAGGGCGTTTGTTCTGGTAGTTCAGGTAGTAGGCGTGTTCCCAGACATCCAGTGCAAGGATAGGGGTTCCCTGTACCTCGGCAATGTTCATCAACGGGTTATCCTGGTTGCTGGTGGAAGAAATTTCCAGACGACCGCCCACTACGGACAACCAGATAAAGCCGGAACCAAAGTGTGTGGCAGCCAGTGTGGAAAACGCCTCTTTGAAATCCTCGAAACTGCCAAAATGACAATGCAGGGCTTCTGCCAGCAAACCGCCCGGCTGGCCACCACCATGGGGAGACATACAGGCCCAATACAGGTTGTGGTTATAGTAACCCCCGCCGTGATTCCGGATGGCTGGTGCAAGGGAAGACACATTGGCAAACATGGATTCCAGTGTCATATCTTCCAGTTCTGTACCGGCGATCGCCTCCATGAATTTCGTGAAATAGGTACGGTGATGACGGTCATAGTGGATTTCCATGGTCTTTGCATCGATGTACGGTTCCAGAGCATCATAGCGATAAGGTAGCGGGGTAAATTGATATGTCATGATCGTACTCTCTTGGTTTATTATTCCCACATGTTAATGAGAATTAATATCATTATCAACCATGTTTTTTGTACGATAATTCGATGATGAGACTAGAAGCCAACTCCAATGAAAAGGAGAGGAATGAAAAACAAAAAAAGCAGCAATCAGATTGCTGCTTTTTATGATTTTTACCTGTCTTTTTATATTTTTTACCTATATAGACAGACGGCTAGCCTGAGGGCTGCGAATTACTGAACGACTTCGCCGCTTTCAATCACAGTTTTACGTACGGTATCTGCAAACTTAAGTGCTTCATCGCGAATCGCTTTTTCATCTGCTGTCAGCAACTGGCGATCCTGCATCAGTACTTTCCCGTCAACGATGGTGTGTTTAACATTCGTCGCGTAGGCGGAATACACCAGTGCAGAATACGGGTTGTAAACCGGCACCATGTTCGGTGCTTTGGTGTCCACCACAATGATGTCAGCCAGTTTGCCTGGCTCCAGAGAGCCAATCTTGTCTTCCATGTGCAGTGCACGTGCTGCGCCTATGGTTGCCATCTCAATGACTTTTACCGGCGGCATGGCTGCCCGATCTTTGTTTACCAGCTTGTGGACTTTTGCCACTTGGTTAAATTCGTCAATGGTGCTGATTGTATTTCCGGACATTGGCCCATCCGTCCCCAGACCAATACGCAGTCCATCATCAAACATCTTCAGTGCTGGTGAAACACCTTTGGCAGATTTAATATTGGCACTCATATTGTGAGCCACGCCAACATCATGCTGTTTAAGCAGAGCAATATCGCTGTCGCTGACGTTGATAACATGCGCACCCACCAGGTTAGGTGTCAGTGCGCCAATGTCAGCCATGTACTCAACCGGTGATTTGCCGCCGCTGCGCTCTGCAATCACCTGATTTTCACGCTCAGACTCTGCCAGGTGGATCAGCACTGGCACGTCATATTTTTTCGACAGCTCAGTGATTTTCTTCAGCGTTTCTGTGGTGTTAGTGTAGGGTGCGTGAGGAGCAAACGCCGGTGTAATACGCGGGTGATCTTTGTAGGACTCAATAAAATTGACCGCGTACTGAATGCCTTCATCTGCATTGGCGGCATCAGCAACCGGGAATTTAATCACCGTTTCACCGAGAACTGCCCGCATGCCAATCTTGTCGACAGTCTTGGCAACCTCATCCTCGAAATAGTACATGTCGGCGTAAGTGGTGACACCACCTTTGACCATTTCCACGTTGCCTAATTGAGCACCGATTCGCACCATATCACGTGACACCAGTTTGCTTTCCAGCGGGAAAATATAACGGTGCAGGCGATCTGGCACATCATCCGCCATTGAACGGAAAACGGTCATTGATACATGGGTGTGAGTATTGATCAGGCCGGGCATGACAATATCGCCATCGGCATCAATCGTTTGGCTGGCTTCATACTCTTTGAGATCACTACCGTCGGTAACGGCTACGATCTTATTGTCTTTTACGGCAACCAGACCATGTTCAAAGACGTTCTTCTTCTGATCCATGGTAAGTACCGTGGCGTTTTTAATCAGAAGATCGACTTGTTCGACGGCGAAAGCAGAGGCACTAGACAGGGATGTCGCGGCGAGAGAAACAGCAAGCAGGGTTTTCTTGAACATGAATGACTTTCCAGACATTGATTAGCTTGCGCAGCATGATACCTGATGTCACTAACTTGAAAATCAGTATTCAGTAAAGGCAAGTCATTCTGTGATTGAGGTCACTGGATATTAAGAAGGTGGTCAATAGTTAAACTACAGACCACCATTTTCAACATGGCAAACGTTTACCTGTGGTTAAGCCGTCAATAATTGCTTTTAACCCATCGACAAAGCCGGTTGAGGGCGAGCCTGTTGCCTTAGCTGAAAAAGCATCCAGACAGCCAGTGTGGTACTGCACAGTGGCAGGGCTATCCAGACACCATTGACTCCCCAGACTCCGGCCAATGCGAAAATAAACAAAGTGATCAGGATGAGTTTTCCGCCAGTCAACATTGTGGCCGTTTTAGCCTGATTGATTGACTGGAAGTAAGTCGCGCCGACCAGCAACATGCCTTCCATTGGTAACCCCCAGAAATAGAGTTGCATGCCTTCGATAGCGACTGGTTGCAGGGCAGCGTTATCACCGGCAAACAGGTAAACCACCCATTCCGGCATGCTGTACAGGAAGATGACTCCCAGCAAAGCAAAAGTGATGGTCGTACCAAAAGCCAGATTACGGGTTTTTGTGACGCGATCATGCAGTCCGGCCCCGGTGTTGTAGCTGGTAATTGGCTGAGTGCCGAGCGCAATCCCTTCAAAAATCAGGTAAAAGAATGCTTCGGTGTAACTGATCACCCCGTAAGCGGCCACATGGATGGGTTTCCCAACCCAGAGCAGTGCTTTGTTATGAAGGGTCAGGACCACGGACAGATAGAGGTACATCAGAAGGCTGGAAAAACCCAGTCGTACAATCTGCGTACAATGTTGCCAGCGCAAACGCAGGGTATCCCAGCCAATTCGCAGTTCGCTTTTTTCAGAAAAGAAATGTTGTAAGCACAACCAGGCAGTAGCCAACTGCGAGAGCATGGTCGCGATGGCAGCACCGGTCAGCGCCCAGGGGATCACGACAATGAACAACCAGTCGAGTATGACATTCAGTACCCCGCCAAAAATCATGATCAGCGTAACCCGGTTTGGCTGGCCGTCGTTTCGTAATAGTGCGGAGAAGGCCATCGACAGAATGGCAAAGGCTCCCATGGCGAAATACCAGAACAGGTAATCCTGCGCCATTTGCAGAATTTCCCCTTCGGCACCCAGCCAGATGAGTATCGGTTTGCTGAACATCATGCCAAGGCTACAGGTCAGGACAGAGACAATAAGACACAGCGTGAAGGCATTGCCAACAATTTGTCGGGCTTGTGCTTTTTGTTCCTGACCCAGCTTGATGGAGACCAGTGCAGAGGCTCCCATGCCTATCATGGCACCCAGCGCATACAAAATGGATCCTATCGGGTAGCCAAGCATAATACCGGCAAGGCCGTTTTCACCGATGAAATGGCCGACAAACATGCCGTCAATTGCCACATAAACACCGGTGACCAGCATGGCGGCAATGGTCGGCAACGTGTAGCGGATAAACAGGCGATAAACTGAATCGTGCTTGAGCGGCAAATATGCGCTCGGGGAATCCTTTTCCATAGGGTCTTTCACGTCAATGTGTAATGAGCCGTCAGAAGCAGGTATTTGTAGACAGTGCGTGAACCGTGATCCCTTGTGAGGGGATGATGGATGGTATGCTGACCGGGCTGAAGGCCCAGTTGCTGCAATTGCGCCGGTAAGGACGTTTCAGGTACCAATAGTCGAACACCATCTTTCAAATATGCTTCTGTGTTTTCTGGCAGTTGCCCCAGCCACCAGGCAGGGATTTCCTTACTGGCTTTACTGCGATCAAACCAGTGGTCTGCTACTAATACCAGATGTTGTGGCAGATGGGTATCCGGTTGTGTGCCGAGATTGGTTGTTGTGGCAGCCGTACTGCTGCCTGCCTGTGCTTCTGTGTGTTGCTCAGATGCTGAGTGTGTTTCTGAATCTGCATTGGCCTGAGAAATGTCTCTTGTCTGCACAATCGCTTTGATGAGCGCCTGACGACGGGCAAGGTTTGCACTGAGCAGACGGTGTGCAATTACCCAAACCGCAAATTCATCAGACTGAATGCAGAATACCGGCTGCGATAATTGCTCTTCATTTTGCCGCTGAATCAACTCGGCAGAGAATCCGGCTTCTTTCAGGGTAGCGATGATTCGACGACACAGCGCTTTTCCGAGGTGATTTTCACGCATACCGCGGTTGTGAACAGTGGGATAGTGCTGTTCACACAACTGCAGACAATCAGACTGAAAGCGTTGAATGCTGGTTGAAAGGTAGTCAGAAACCAAATGAAATTCCGCCGATAAAAACCATGGTACAAAGAGAACCGGCTCCGGGATGAGGAGCCGGCTCTGAATCTTCAGTTTATCGTATCAGAAAAAATCGTATCTTCTATGTTATTTCAGGTGGTTAGACGGGATGAATGTTGCAGAATCACTATCTTCTCTACGCTTACACAACCTGAGGAACAGCCTTCGCATTTTTAGTTCCGGGGCGTACGACGGAAAAATCGGAAACAGAGCTTAATGATCAGGCGATAACCATTGCTGTCGACCAGAGGCTTCTCGTTTTACGGTGTCGCTCCGGCGGGTAGCCAGCGCTTAAAAGTGCGATAACGGCAAGCCAGAAGTACGAAAGCAAACAGCAGGTAGAGCAGGGGCTCGACGACACCAGATTTGACTGACCAGTAATAGTGCACCGGAGCCAGTACAACAGCAAGATACACCCAGTTGTGCAGTTTTTGCCAGCGAGTCCCCAAGCGTCGCTGCATACGTTGGGGTGACGTTGCAGCAAGTGCGCACAGAATCAGCCAGCACGCCGCGCCTACAGTCAGGTATGGACGTTCTGTGATTTCAGAGAGCAGCAGTGACCAGTCCAACCCCAAATCGAGAACAAGGTAAGCGGTCAGATGCAGAACCGCCCACGAAAAACTGTATAACCCGAGCAGTCGCCGTACCCGTACTAATAACCCTTGCTTCAGCCAACGGGCAACCGGCGATACACACAGGGTTAAAAGCAGGGTATTGAGCGCGGCTTTGCCGGTAAAATGGCTGATGCCTTGAACCGGGTCGGCCCCGAATCCACCGGTTAGCGTCAGTAAAACCAATTGCGCCACAAAGAGCAGAGACACAACATGAATCAGCGTTTTCAGCACGGTAATATGTCGGGGAGACAATTTGAGACGGTGCGGCATCGGCATCAGTAGTTCCTTTTCAAATCCATACCTTTATACAATCCGGCCACCTCACTGGCGTAACCATTAAACATTTGCGTTGGCTGGCGACGGCTGCTGAATAAGCTGCCTTCGCCGATAAAGCGCTCGCTGGCCTGGCTCCATCGAGGGTGATCCACCTTAGGATTAACATTGGCGTAGAAACCGTATTCATTAGGTGCCAGCAGGTTCCAGGTGGTCGGCGGCTGTTTGTCTGTCAGGGTAATATTGACGACAGACTTGATACTTTTAAACCCGTATTTCCAAGGCACAACAAGGCGGATTGGGGCGCCATTCTGGGGTGCCAGCGTTTTGCCATACAGGCCAACTGCGAGCAGCGTCAGCGGGTGCATGGCTTCGTCAAGACGAAGTCCTTCCACATACGGGTAGTCAATTCCACCGCCGAGGCGGCGTGAGGCTTGGCCCGGCATTTGTTTCGGGTCATAGAGGGTCTGAAAGGCAACGTATTTGGCGCCACTGGTTGGTGAGGCTTTTTTCAGCAGTGAAGCCAGTGGAAAGCCTATCCAGGGAACGTTCATCGACCATGCCTCAACACAACGCAGGCGGTAGATACGCTCTTCAAGAGGGAAGTGCTTATAAAGGTCTTCATAACCCAGTGTCGTTGGGTTCCGAACCATGCCTCCAACCTGAATATTCCACGGATTGGTGCGAAATTGCTGTGAATTGGCTGCCGGGTCAGATTTGTCTGTGCCGAATTCGTAGAAATTGTTGTACTTCAGAATCTTATCTTCGGGCGTCAGTGCCAGCTGCCGGTTAGAATATGAAGACGAGCGGGTGGCCAGAGCCCTGCGGTTATCCGGCGCGGGTTTTTTATCGCCTTCGAACAGGTCGAACAGACCGGCTTGAGCCTGACTCGCTAATGGAAGACCAACCATAGTGATCCCCAGCTTTTTCAGGATATCGCGGCGTTGCCGGTAGACGGTTTCCGGTGTAGCTTCATTTTCACTGAGTGACCAGCGGTTGGATTTTTTGATTAACATAGTGTCCTTTTCCCGTCGTTACGTTGAGCCATGCAGGCTCATCTCCGTGGCTGATAAGTGAGGTGACGAACCAGATCTCCACTGCCAAAAGAACAAGAAGTGCTCTGCTCAGTAGCATTGGGTAATGGGCAATGAAAAATACGGTTCCATCAGTCTGATTGATAAGACCTGAGCAGCGCAGAAAAAATTTCAAATAAATCGTGGCGATTAAGCCGTAACATTGCAGAGCGTTTCCAGACAACCTATCGTTGAAGCAGAACTTGTCAGAATATGGACTTGAAATTAACAGGAAAGGCGATACTGTTGCGGGCATCCGTCGTATCCATAAGAACAACATGAAAAAGCCTAAGCCAGCCTCCCCAAACATCAGTATTAATCGCCAAGGTTCCAGTTGTAACAGCCAAGGTATTGGAGCCTACCAACATGACATTTCAGATCGTCGACCAGTCATGAGTGAGGAAACGACTGGTTGTACGCATGACATCCAGAGTCAACACCGTGAGTTACTGGATTACTACGCAGGCATTGAGCTTCAGCATATCTATCTGGAAGTGTATGCCGAGCGGTATCACTCACTGCGGCAGTATTTTGAAGCGTATTACTGCTACCGGCACGGTCTGGTTACCCGACAGAATAAACCTGACTGGGCGCAGATTTTACCTCATGCGATGCCTTCAAAAGCCGCCAGAGCAACAGGCTATCTAAAGCTGTGTGTCAGCGAGTTAAAATTGCCGCTGGAAGTCATGGTCGGGAAGCTGAAAACGCTGGTCAGGGATGATGAATTGTCCGTCGCGGCCATTCAGCATTTATTGGAGCAAGAGTTAGCTTATGTACGTATCACCCGAGAAGAATGGAAGCGATTAAAAGACAAGGGGCTGCTGACGGCGATGCCTGCTGATTATTATCGCCCGGATGCGCAGTGCTATCAGGATGCAGACAGCCGATTCCAGCGAGCAGCAATTAGCTTTAGTTGAGTCTGGCTCCGTCAATGGATGTGCTGATGGGAGTATTCCTTGTCTGTTCAGGAAATGTTCAGGATGGTCTTACCTTTATTTCCTAACATACTGACAAAACAGGACTCACAGGATGACCAACATGGAAAAGACAACACAGGATAGCACGCAGCAGGAAAGAAAGTCGGCATTGATTGTGGAAGGCGGTGCCATGCGGGGAATTTTTGCTGCAGGTGTACTGGATCAGTATCTGGCGGCCAACTACCGCCCGTTTGATTTTTGTCTGGGCGTTTCTGCCGGTTCAACCAATATTGCGGCCTGGCTGGCCAATCAGTCCGGACGTTCCTATCGGGTGATTACCGATTACTCCTGTCGGCCTGAGTTCATTGACTTACTGCGGTTTGTGAAAGGTGGCCACTGGCTGGATTTGGATTGGCTGTGGGACATTACATTGAGAGAAATTGCGCTCGATACCGAAACGTTGTTTAGCCAGCATATTCCTTTCTATATTGTGACGACAGTGATTGAAACGGGTGAAGCTGCCTATATTAAGGCAACGGCGGAAAACCTTAATCAATTGCTCAAAGCCTCCTGTTCTGTGCCGATTGCGTACCGCGACTATCCTGAAATTAACGGCATTGCGATGACCGATGGTGGCGTAGCGGATTCTATCCCGGTGAAAAAGGCGTATGAAATGGGTGCCAGAGATATTACCGTGATCCTGTCACGTCCCCGTGGATACCGCAAAACGCCGTCACGCAGCCCCTGGCTGGTGCGCCATACGCTGGCTCAGACTCCTAAATTAGCGGATGCCATATTGAACAGGGCAGAGAGCTATAATCAGGCCATTGATTTTATCGATAATCCACCCGAAGACTGTAACATGACAGTGATTGCACCGCCTGCGGATTTTCTCGTTGGTCGCCTGACAACAGACAAGAAAAAGTTGGAGACGGGCTATCAGCAAGGTCTGGTAGCCGCAGGCATCTAGTATTGAGCCTGACCGCATCATGTTTGAAAGTACCGCATCATGTTTGAAAATGTGGTTTGAAAATGTGGCTTGATAGTGGGGTCGGGGTGCTGACTTTAACATATTCTGTTGCGCGATGTGAGGATAGCCACAATGCGAACTGAAATTCTGGGCTTTTCAGGTGGCTGTTACTGGTGTATGGAGGCAGTATTTCGGTCATTACGGGGTGTGATGAAAGTCTTACCGGGCTGGATTACGCCACGTGACCGTGTAATGGTTGATAGTGTCTTGGTTAATGGTGTTTTGACCGAGAGTGTGTTGGTCTGGTTTGACCCCGATGTGATTCCGATTGAAAGTCTGGTTGCCATTCACCAGCTTACACATAACAGCTCTTCCTCCCATGTCCGGCGTTCCCGTTATCCATCAGCAGTGTATGTCTATCACGGAGAACAATACTGTGCGGTTGAGAAGGCGCTGAATGAGTTAGCGTTGCAGAACGATAATCGTAATCACGTTCAGGCTTTGCAACATCGACAGGCCTCGCTATCCCAGCCTACGGCTATTTCAGCGCCAGTCACGCATTCACCGCAGATAGCTTCTTCGACTCGAATGGTTTCTCCAACTCGAATGGCTTCTCCAGCTCGAATGCTTTCGATGACACAAATCTTGATGATTCGTCGATTCACCTCCAGTGACCCGGGTATGCACGATTATTATTATGCCAACCCGGATCGCCCCTTTTGCAATGCTTACATCACACCCAAACTTTCCCGGTTACTAACGCACTATCGGGAGTTGGTGCCCGATGATAAGCAAACTGTGATTGCTGCACAGCAAGCCATTAAAAACCCCAAAAAATAAATGAATTGAAAAGGCATGAAAAAAGACGGGCCAAATGGCCCGTCAAAAGAGTGCAAGGAGCGTTAAGGTTCAGATATCGGCCACGTTAGGCGCCGATAATACCGCCGTCTTTACGGGTAATGCGGATAACGGATGAGCGAGGAATGGTGTTGCCGCCGTCAGGGAAGTGTGACGGTGCCAGTTCTTCGCCCGGATGCTGAACCCCGATGAACATGGTTTTCTGATCCGGACTGAATGTCAGGCCAGTGATCTCACAGGCGACAGGGCCAGTCAGGAAGCGTCGCACTTCACCGCTTTCCGGATCGCCACACAGCATCTGGTTGTTGCCCATGCCAGAGAAATCCCCTTCGTTGGTGTATTTACCGTCGGTTTGGATCCAAAGGCGACCAGCATTGTCGAAGCCGATACCGTCAGGGCTGTTAAACATATTGTCTTTATTGATGTTGTCGCTACCGCCCATCAGTCCTGTATGGACAGTCGGGTTACCGGCAATCAGGTACAGATCCCAGCTGAAGCGTTTTGCCGTATGATCTTTGCCAGAAGGTGCCCAGCGAACGATGTGGCCATAGGGGTTTTTGGCGCGCGGGTTAACACCGTCAACCGGCTGATTGTCTTTCACACCACGGTTTTTGTTGTTGGTCAGGGTACAGAATACGTGCTGGCTCTTTGGATTAACCGCGACCCATTCAGGACGGTCCATTGTTGTCGCGCCAACTTGAGTTGCTGCCTGACGGGCAAAAATCAGTATGTCTGCTTGGCTGGCAAAACCGTTCTCAGGTGTCAGACCATTTTTACCGAATGTCAGCTCAACCCACTCACCATCGCCTTTCAGCTCTCCGTCTTTCGCATCGAACTTAGCAACGAACAGTGTACCTTCATCTAGCAGATCACGGTTAGCGGCTGGATTGGAAGCGTTGTATTTGTTCTTAGACACAAAACGGTACAGGTGCTCGCCTCGTTCATCATCACCCATGTAAACCACGACATGACCGTCGTTATTGATTGTCAGTGCCGCATTTTCATGTTTGAAACGGCCCAGCGCAGTGCGTTTTTTAGGCGTGGCGTTCGGATTCATCGGGTCAATTTCAACAACCCAGCCATGGCGATGTGGTTCGTTTGGCGTCTTTGCTAAATCAAAGCGTGGATCATGCTTGTACCATTCGTAGCCGGCATCCTGCTCAGACAGGCCGTAACGGGCATAGGTACTGCTCAGGGCAACAGACGAGTTGGCACCAAAAACGCTGTTGAAGTTTTCTTCACAGGTCAGGTAAGTTCCCCATGGCGTCTGGCCGTTTGCGCAGTTATTGAATGTCCCCAGTGCTTTTTTGCCAGTTGGATCTGCCTCTGTTTTCAACAGGTCGTGACCGGCGGCAGGGCCTGTCATCATCATCTCTGTGTTGGCGGTGATACGGCGGTTTAGGCGGCCTGATTGATTGAACACCCACTGACCGTCTTTTTTCATCAGTTCGATCACCGAGATTCCGTGTGCAGCCTGAGATTTTTTCACGTCATCAGCAGACATGTTTTTGCCCTGATGAGCAAACAGGTATTCGTGATTGGTGTATTCGTTGTTTATCGCCATGACTGCACGATCGTCGCTGATCTGGAAGAAGGTCATGCCGTCATTGTTATCGCCAAACTGTTGTTCCTGCGCCTGACTGTCTGCCCCCTGACTAAAGGCCGGAGCACCTTTAAATAGTGGGTCGCCCCATGAGATGAGTACGTCAGCCTGATAGCCTTCCGGAACGATAATCGTATCTGATGTTGAGGCTGGAATGCCTTTAAAACCCAGAAGCTTACTGTTGCTTTCAGCAGCAACAGCCGTTGCAACCGGTGTCGCTGCAAAAAATGCCACAGTACCGGCGGCCGTCGTCGCCTGCAGGAACTGCCTGCGGTTCAGCCCCTTGCTGATAATTTGATTAAATCTTGGTTCATCGTGGCGCTCAACACTGCTCATACTGTCTTCCTTTCGAAAATCTGATTTGAAGATTGTTATGTTTATTTGATGCGGCCACATGCTATATGCCAACTATGGCACTTAAGTGACTGGTGTGTGACAGAAATCTTACAAATGTGCCGATAAAACAGACATGAAAGGCATTTTGTTTTGAATGTGACTCAAAGAGATTGTGACCCATCGCCAATGTGACTTAGAGATTTGCTCTAAGACTCGGCCAGCAACGCGCTGAATGACCAATAATAATTAATACAAGCCCGCTTAATCACTGCTGAGAGATCACGACTGCGGATTTCAACGTATGCTTATTAATGGCGGTTAAACGTGGATATTAAGGCAACGACTCAAAGCATTCATTTGAAGATAAATTGGCTATTGATTAGTGTGCAAACTATTTTTTGTGTGACTTAATTTCATTGAATCTTGATGTTGTAGGATTAACTTAAGATTAAATGATCATTTTTTGCCTAAATTACATTGATCTTGACTTTTATTGTCTAAAAATGGTTATATATTTTCATCGTGTTGATTATTACAGGGCTAAATATTCTTGCTGAGAGTGTTTGTCAGGATCATCATCTGACTTTTTAACGGGTGGAAAAACTCGCTCACTGGTCAAATAATGCTTCTGTAGAACATCCCTTCTGTAAGTTGGATGACAGTATGAGTAAACGTATAGACAAATACAGTATCGACAATACCGATTACACCGTAGGGCAGGACAACATCCAGAAATGGGGATTTGATGTCCATAACCCTGTGTTTGGAACCAGTGCTGGTCTGATCCTGCTGTTCCTGGTTGCAGTGCTGGTCAGTGACCCGGCAGCAGCTAAGTCGGTACTGAATGGTGTTAAAAACAGCATTATCAATGGGTTAGACGCATTGTTTATCTGGGCTGGTAACATTTTTGTGCTCTTTTGCCTGGCCTTGATTGTGTCGCCATACGGTAAGATCCGTATCGGTGGTAAAGATGCCGAAGCGGATTATTCCCGTACTTCATGGCTGGCAATGTTGTTTGCGGCCGGTATGGGTATCGGTTTGATGTTCTGGAGTGTGGCTGAGCCAGTTGCTTACTACACCGGCTGGTATGAAACCCCATTGAATGTCACGCCGAACACGCCTGAAGCTTTTGAAGTGGCAATGGGCGCAACTATGTACCACTGGGGTCTGCACCCGTGGGCAATTTATGGCGTGGTGGCATTATCCCTGGCATTTTTTGCTTTCAATAAAGGCTTGCCACTTTCTATTCGCTCGATTTTTTACCCGATGCTGGGGGATCGCGTTTGGGGCTGGCCGGGTCATATCATTGATATCTTCGCGGTGCTTGCCACGATGTTTGGTCTGGCTACGTCGCTCGGTCTGGGGGCTCAACAGGCGGCAAGCGGTATCGAACATGTGTTCGGTATTGATGGCGGCATTGGTCTTCAGGTGGCAGTGATTACGGTTGTGACCTTGCTGGCTATCTTTTCCGTTGCTCGCGGGATCGATGGTGGTGTGAAACTGCTGAGTAACATCAATATGCTGGTTGCACTGGCACTGTTAGTGTTTGTTGCGCTGGTGGGCTTTTCTGTTTCGATGAGCACAGTGCCGACGACGGTTGCTGGTTATGTGAAAAACTTTGTAGCGTTGAGTAACCCTCATGGCCGTGAAGATCAGGCTTGGATGCACGGCTGGACGGTGTTTTACTGGGCTTGGTGGGTGTCATGGTCACCATTTGTGGGGATGTTTATCGCACGAGTGTCGAAAGGCCGTACTATTCGCGAGTTCATGATCGCGGTGCTGATTGTTCCTACACTGGTAACAACACTGTGGATGTCCGTTTTTGGCGGTCAAGCGATTGATCAGGTCATGAATGGAATTGGTGTTCTGGGTGAGAAAGGTTTGACAGCGGTACCGCTGGCGATGTTTGAGATGTTTGAGTCATTGCCAATGAGCACGCTGCTGTCGGTTATCGCTATTATTCTGGTGATGGTGTTCTTTATTACCTCTTCAGATTCCGGCTCGTTGGTTATTGATAACATTACCGCAGGCGGTAAGATGGACTCTCCTATGCCGCAGCGTATTTTCTGGGCAAGTATGGAAGGGGCTGTTGCTGCTGTACTGTTGTATGTCGGTGGTACCGAAGCGATTGAAGCACTGCAGGCCGGTGCAATATCCACTGCCTTACCATTTGTCTTCATCCTGCTGCTGATGTGCGTCAGTCTGGTTATGGGCTTCCGCACTGAGCGCTTCCGCGACTGATTCATTCGACAAGCTTTTCAACAAAAACGCCGTCAGTTATGACGGCGTTTTTTTATGGGCTGTTTTTATGGTCTGTTTTTATGGATATAGATGAATTGTGACTATAGCCAGATTTCTGACAACGGTGTATCCGGCGAAAAGTGATAGGCAATTTGCGCTTGCAGCAATTCCGCAGTGGCCAGTGCATCGGTCAGTGCGTGATGGGGATGATAGGCCGGCAACCCATAACGCGTTCGGCTTCGTCCCAAACGAACCGAGTTGGGGCGGATGCCCCGCATACGTTTCAGGAAACCGCCGTGATCCCGTTGTTGAATCGCGGACTCAATCGCCATGGTATCGACCACCGGAAAATGAATGCGTTCGCCCAGCCGGGATTGCAATGCTGCAGCCATGAATTCGCGTTCAATCTTATGGTAGTGGACCACGACCACTTTTCCGGCCAACGCGTTGAGCACTTCTTCCAGTATTTTCAATAAATCCGGTGCATTTTCCAGAGTGGAGTGGGTGATGCCATGAATGACCACGGATTCTTCGTTGAGCGGGCGCTTCGGGTTAACAAACCATTCTGCCGATTCCCGGCAGCGAATACGCTGTAACGTGAATGGCACCAGCCCGATACTGATGATTTCATGTTTCTTCGGATCTAAGCCGGTAGTTTCAAAATCCAGCGCGACAAAAGGAACATCACAGAGTGGAGTATCGCCACTCACCATCGGCGCAGCGTAATACGCTTTCAGTCGTTCATCCTGCGCATTTTCTTGCAGGGTTCTGAAAAAGGTCGGCCAGTCAGGGGTGGCTCGGGTGTTGAGCAGCGGGCGACGCATTTGTTCGCGGGTGAAGGTAAAAATGCTCATTAGCGACGATTACCCTGATAACGGAATTTAATAAAGTTCTGGGCGTTGCTCAGAATCTGAAACGCGTCTTTCAGGTTTCGACGTTCGAAATCAGACATGTTTTCCGGCTCAATGCTGTTATCCGCCTCAATGCCGGCTTCAATGTCCAGCGCCTGATGGCGGATTCGGACCATGTAGATGAACTCCATCGCATCACGTAAATCCTGTCCCCGGCCTTTAGGTAAAATGCCGGCGTCAATGATGTCATCAAGACGTTCAAACGAGTTTTGCGAACGTGAACCAACGGCCAGCGCATGCACCCGAATCAAATCCGCCAGCGGAGCAGTCCCACGCCGTTTAAGGTTGATGGAATTGTTGTGTCGGCCATCTTTTTCCATCACAAAATCTTTAAAGAAACCCAGTGGCGGGGTACGGCTGATGGCATTTCGTGCCAGACAGGCCAGAAAACGGTTATTTTTTCGTGCCCGACGAACAATGAAGCTATTGAGTTGCTCTGCCCATTTGACCCGGCCGTATATACCGTCCAGATCGAAGAAAATGGAGCTGTTCAGCAAAGCCTGGGGTTTAGGATTATCAATCCATTCTGCAAAACAGGCTTCCCACTGCGAGCGGGTTTTACGCCATTCAGCATTGGTTGCCATGATATCGCCGTCACAGTAGCTGTAACCACAGGCGGCCAGACCGTCACAAATGAAGGTAGCCAGTTTTTCGAAGTAAGCACCGTGTTTGGCTTCGTCATAACGATCATCGAGGATCAGTGCGTTGTCCTGATCGGTCACAATCAGCTGCTCGTCACGGGCCATCGAACCCAGAGCCAACAGGCAGTAGGGCACTGGTGGCGGGCCAAACTCCTCCTCAGCCAGTTCAGCCAGGCGCTGTTTGAAACTGCGACCTATTACTGACATGGCGCTGCCGACCATGTGAGCGTTGGCGTCTTCGTTAACCATACGCACAAAGCAATCTTTGACCTGCTCAGATAACACCCGCAGGTCATGAACGGTTTTCTGCTGATAAATCGAGCTGACTAAGAGCAGGCTGTTCTGGGATTCGTAGCGGACAATGTCTGTCATGCCAATAATACCAATGGGATCGCCTTTGCGAATCACTGGCAGATGGTGCACGTTGTAGCGCAGCATGGTCAGCATGGCTTCGAACACATAAGCGTTGTGATCAAGAGTGATCACATCGGTGCTCATCACATCTTCAATCGGGCTGGTTGGATCAAGTCCCTTTGCCAGCACACGTGAGCATAAGTCGCGGTCAGTCAGTATGCCAACCAGCGGCTCAATGTCATCGTCCTCACCGGCAGGCATGGGGTTAACGACCAGAATGGCAGAGACATTTTCTTCTGCCATGGTCATGGCGGCTGCCTGGATAGTAGTATCGGCACCAACCTTCACGGGTTCACGGGCGAGGAGTGTGCGGACTTTCGATGTGGTGAGATCATTTTCCTCAGACTGGTTGGAAATGGCATTCCGCAGGCGGGCACTGTCTTCCACTTCGACAAAGTCAGCAAAGGAATCATACGATTCGCACAGCGAATTAAATACAGCTTCTGGAATGCAATAAACCAGTGTATCTTCAATAGCGCGGGCGGGCATGCGGACACGGTTATTCATCAGAAGGCCCATTTGTCCAAACAGGGCCCCCTCATCAATGCGGTTGTAAAGCTCACCTTTTCGACGATAAATCTCTACGGCACCGCTGCGGATCATATATAAGTCGTGAATGTCATCGCCAAAATTCACGATCATGGTATCTGCACGGTAGTATGCGACCTCGACGTTCAGGGCAACGTCCCGAAGGCTCTCCTCTGGGAGCTGGTTAAATGGCGGATACTGACTGATGAAATTCAGTATTTCGATTTGTTCGGCTTCCATGGTATGGCCTGTGTTGCTTGAGTGTTGCTAACCAGTATACATGAAACCGCATCAACTTGCTTTAAATTCAACCTGTTAGAAGGAAATGACAGTGACTTTGATGAAGAACTGCACCTATTGCGAACACGGCGATGAAATCCTTACGATTTTCAACTATGCCATTGAACATACAACGGCATTATATGAATACGAGCCCAGAACGGATGCGGTTATCAAAGCCTGGTTCGAGGGAAAAACAGAGCAAAATTACCCGGTGATCGGCGCGTTTACCCCAGATGGCACCCTGATGGGGTTCGCTACCTATGGTCGATTCCGTCCTCAGCCCGCTTTTCAGTACACGGTAGAGCACAGCGTATACCTTAACCCTGATTATTTCGGGCAGGGTATTGCTGCGCTACTGATGGAAGAGATTATCAGACAGGCTAAAGAGCAGGGCTATCACGTGATGGTTGGCGCCATTGATGCCGAGAATAGCGCCAGCATTCGTCTGCATGAAAAACTGGGATTTAACGCCGCAGGGCTAATCACGCAGTCTGGTTATAAGTTTGATCGCTGGCTTGATCTGGCCTTTTACCAGTTGTTGTTAACGGAGTGATCTCTTGTCTGTTAACGTCAGGTGATGGTCAATTATGACGAAAATCTGATCAATTATGCGACGATAAACACTAAAACCCTGTTTTTTATTGAAGTCCTGGTTAATTGATACATAATACTGTTCATATATCCAGTTTATGAGACGAGGCTGTCCGGTCTGGTCATACGCGGAAGGTACAAATTCCATCTGCGTGTACGCCGGTAACTGGTACAGCCTGGTATGTGATTACAGTGGCTAATTTCAAAACACACCTTGGAACGGCCGCGCTAACCAGTAGTTTGGCGGCCACCGCTCTGCTTTCTGCAGGGCATGTTGTGCCGATCACCGCACTTTGGCTGATGTTGCTCGGCACCATCGGCGGATTACTGCCCGATATTGATTCTGACAATTCCACATCCATGGCGACTCTGTTTCGGTTGTTTGGAGGGTTAATCACATTCAGTGTGGTCGGTCACATCTATCAAATGGTGTCGATGCTTGAGCTGATTATTTACGGCACCTTCTGTTACTTCACCATTCGTTACAACTTTAAAGCAACTCTTGAGAAGCTGACCGTGCACCGTGGTTGCTGCCATTCGGTCGCTTTTATCATGCTGGCCGGACTGTTTGTCGTCTGGCTACTGCACTTGCTGGGCTATCAGGAGGTAACGGCGTGGTTATCCGGACTGTTTATTTTCAGTGGCGGAGCCGTTCACCTGCTATTGGATGAAATCTACAGCGTAGATTTAGCCAACCGGCGGCTAAAAATGTCATTCGGATCTGCGTTGAAGATTTTTTCGCCACGAAATCCGTTCCTGAGTGCCTTACAGTGCCTGTTAATTGCGGCACTGTATGTGCATAGTCCACCGCTGGAGAAAACCTGGCAGACACTTTCTCATTGGAGTGACTTTCGGTTTAAGCCAGATTGGCTGAACAGGAAAGATGTTGTCGGATTTTTTGATAGTTTGTTGGCTTCGACACGTGACAGTATTCATCATGGTCAGTAACGAGTCCATGTCGTGGCGGGGGATTTGCAGTTGTTGCTGACGAAGTGCGCATGCTGGCTGCCCGAACACAAGATTCAATCCGTGAAAAACAGGTGCTCTGTGATGATTAACCACTAAACATCATTGCAGGGTGTTCATTCAAAAGGGAGCTTTGGCTCCCTTTTGTGATTGAACGGTTGTTGTCGTTATGACAGTAAAACAGTGAGGAAATCTAAGTCGTTTAAAGGTCGGGGAGTTATAAGGATAAAGCCCTGAAGCCTTGCAGAAAAACACCAGAGAATCATGGCACTAAAGTCACTGTGTTCATTAATGATCGTAACAGCGGGATGTGCATGACAGGTCAGGGGGCTTTTTAATAATCGGCTTTCATTTAGGTTAGGGGAGTTACTTATCGGCCTTTTGCCTGCAAATGTCGTGAAAAGCGACGACTTGGTTCTTACCATGTTTTTTGGCGTGATTCAGCGCAATGTCTGCCTGACGGACTAATTGCTGAGCATGGTAATTGCCGTCCTGCTGCGTTTGTGTGCCGATACTGATGGTAAAGGACAGGCATTTGTCATCCTGAACCGTGACAGAATGATGCGCCACATCCTGACGCAAGCGCTCAGCCAGCATGTGGCAGTATTGTTGCGGCGTATTGGGTAACAGGATCAGAAATTCCTCGCCGCCCCAGCGCCCGATGAAATCTGTCTGTCGGAAACTGTTTTTACAGCTTTGGGCAAACAACGTAATGACATCATCGCCGACATGATGGCCATAGGTGTCATTGATGGTTTTAAAATTGTCGATGTCAATAAACAGACAGGAAATCGGATAACCATACTTGCGGGCACGGCTGATTTCACATTCCAGAATGCGCTCAAATCCATGCCGGTTTGTCAGCCCTGACAATGAATCAATGTAGGCTTTTTTCTCTAATGAACTAAAGTCGTTGTATTTTTCGGTAATGTCGATGACCGAAAGTTGGACCGCCATCTTGTCTTTCCAGTGAATGATAGACTCGGCAATCAGAACATGAACGACTTCTCCAGAAGGTTTGGTCAGGCGGAAGGTCATAATACGTGGTGATGCCTGGCCACTCATCAGTTCAGCGTAAAATGCCCGTTCGGCTTGAGGGTCACAATCACACAGAACGCTGAGCAGGTCGGGTAAGTTAAGCAGGGTGTCTGGATTTTCGGCACCAAAAATTCGGCATAAGTTGTCGTCAACATACTCAATGTTGAAATGGTCATGAATCAAAATCCCGAATGTCGACGCAAACGCATTATCCTGATCTTGTTGTAATCGTGGGTATTTCGCCATCAATTGTACTACTTTTCGTGGCCTGTCTGAGAATCGTTTTTTATGCCTCTACGGCATCATTAATAACACAGGTATCAATATCATTAATATGTGATGTTGATTCCAAAAATTCAAGGGTAATCGCATTTTAAACGTTAATTACTTTTAAGAATCAGACCTCTGTCATCTTTTTAAATCATGCATACGGTTCGTAAAGAATGCACATGAGTGTAAAGAAAGTTAGACGTTATTTGTCTGATGAAAACTTGTTGTTATGAAATTGTTGTGTTCCAATGTTTTCAACAAAAATACTCAGGACAACAAGATGTTAATGACATTTGGCTATATGTTTGGTGGCGCATGGCTAGGCACCTTGAGCGGGGTCCCTATGGGCGGGATGTTTGGTGCAATGATTGCTGTATTAATGGGCGGCAAACTACATCGGCCAATGATATTGCCAAATGTAACATTAATAATTATCCAGATTGTACTGGGTGTTAGTGTCGGCAGCCTGCTTGAAGTGAAGCAGTGGCAGGAAACGTTCACTTTTGAGTTAGGTGTCGGGCTAGTGTTTTGCTTGTCATTACAAATGCTGACAGGGTATTGGTGGCTGAGAAAAATGGCTAATTGGGGCAAAGACGAAAGTTTGCTCGGCTGTTTTCCCGGTGCAATGGGCGCGGTACTGGCCATTGCCGACAGCCAGAAAGCGCCGTCACAGCGTGTAGTTTTCACCCATACTGTCCGGCTCGTTACCCTGATGTTGTTGGCCACGGCCATTGCTATGTACGGTTTACCCGAGGTCACGCAGGCCGCTCAGGCGGCGGAGGTCGTTGATGTCGCGCCACCTGTGGACATGGTGATATTGGGCGCAGTAATGCTGGTGTCCTACGTGGCTGGATTCGGACTGGGGAAATGGGGGTTGCCCGCAGCTTATATGGTCACCAGCCTGGTTGTCACAGCTGGTGCTCGTTACTGGTGGCCGGACGCAAATGTAAGGCTGCCGGAGGCAACCGGGATGATAGCCATGGTACTGCTCGGGGGGCTGGTTGCTGTGCGAATTCAGACGGTCACATTTCGGCAGATGCTCAGCTATATGGCTGCAGGCGTGGCGGTAATGTCACTGGGACTGTTGGTGACCCTGTTGGTGGCATTGGTGTTCAGCTCGCTGACCGAAAAATCGTTTCTTGTGCTGGTGATGTCCTGGGTGCCGGGAAGTGTCGAAGCCATGACGGCAACTGCGTTGATGTTGGGGTTGGAACCGGCTTTTGTGATGCTGAGTCATGTGATTCGTTTATTGGTATTGCACATATTGCCGGTCATTTGGATGTGTAAAAACAAGTGGGCGGCCAACAGGGTCTGAAGGCTGACATCGATTCAGAGACGACGTCTGACATGACTTTGGGTATGGCATCTGGCTCATTCGTTGAAAATTATAAGAAGTAGTGAAGAATCTTGGTTCCTCGCAATGTCGTTCTTTGTACGATCAAAGTAGGGTGCATACACCGAAAGGGTGGCGAAGCGTTGCCCTTGGTGTCAGTTGCTCTTGGTGTAGGTTGCCTTGGCCGTAAATGGGGGGCGTGATACTCAATTCCATGCCCCAAGATGGCGTGAGGTGTGATGAAAACAGCGCCAAACATTAACACTATTGACGCCATAGGCTCTTGTTAAGCGTTTTTAGCTACATCACTGGCAAAATACTGTACCACCTCAGTCAAATCATGCTTCAAATATTCTAATGTGTGAGGTTGAACGAAATGAAATTTGAAATCTTCCTCACTATCAAACCTTTCCCACAATAAAAAGCGACTCTTATCATTGATGCATTGATGAAGTGTAAAAATTGAGCATCCTGGCTCTTTTAATGTCTCATCGCAAAGTTTCTTAAGGTGTTGAAATGCTATATTGATGTCCACAGATTCTTTGACTTTTAACTCTGCTGTAATGTAATAACCTTTGTTAAACATGAATGACTCCTTTTTAGTGAAGTCAGTACACTAACTCCTAGAGTTCACTCTAGGTCAAGTATTTTTTCGTCATACGCGTTTATTTTGTAGCGTACTATTTCTAACTCATCATTCAGTCGTTCTATCTCGCGTTCTAAATTGACCTTATGAGTTAAAAGTAATAATTTTCTATCATGCAATGTATTAGTGCCGGCTAAGCGTAGTTTCGCAAACGTTTTGATTTCCGCTAGTGGCATGCCTGTAGATTTTAATCGCTTAATCCAAGTCAACCATTCGATATCTGTTTGATCGAATATGCGTTGTCCAGAAACATTTCTACGAATATTCAGTAATAGTCCTTCTTTTTCATAGTACCGTAGCGTATGAATTGAAATATTTGTTTTTTCTGATACTTCAGAAATTTTCATATTAACTCCCTATTAAACGCTTGTATGGATAATAAGCTTGTCATTTGGGTAATGTGAGACCCAAGCTTTAGCTGCAACTAAAGCTTCTTATGCGGTAGTTCGTTTAAACGCTGGCTCCTCTGTCGAGAGACCGATAACAAACATGAACGCCGCATAGGACTCCAAGCATCAACCTCGAATAGTCGACTGGGTCTCGAACCCGCATTTCGCAAGCAAGAGTTAGCTTATTATGAATACAAGCACACATCAAAACATTCATGTAGGTGTTGATACAGGTAAGTCACAACTAGACATTTTTATTCGCCCAATTGATATCTTTTTTACTGTTAACAACGACGAGAAAGGTATCAAAGAGGCCATCAAAACAATCAAACAACATGTCCCACAGCGTGTTGTTGTCGAAGCAACTGGACGTCTAGAAATGCCGTTCATCATTGCTTGTTCAGAAGCAAAACTTCCCTTTGTTATTGCCAACCCCATACATATAAAACGGTTCGCCGGAGCCATTGGTCAACGAGCTAAAACAGACAAATTAGATGCTAGACTCATTGCTCACTATAGCGAGGCCATTCAACCTAATCTGACGCAACTGAAACCTGAAAATATGCGTTTAATGAGTGATTTAGTCGCTCGCCGTCATCAACTGCTGGCCATGCAAACCATGGAGAAAAACCGATTACAATCATTACCAAAACATCTGGCTGGCACCATCAAACCCGTGCTCACGACCTTTAAAAATCAGATAGAAAAAACTGAGCAAAAAATCCTATCTCTCATTGAATCATGCCCCGAGTATCAAAACAAAAATCGTCTTCTGCAGAGCGTTCCCGGCATCGGAAAAGTCGCAGCTGCATCCATCATTAGCAACGTTCCTGAGCTTGGGCTTATTACCAACAAACAAGCCGCTGCACTCATTGGTGTTGCCCCCATCAATCGAGAAAGTGGACGCTATAAAGGCAAGCGAGTCATTCAGGGGGGACGAGCACAAGTACGCACCGTGCTCTACATGGCTATGATGTCTGCAATGCAGTGTAACTCTGTTTTTAAAGATACTTACCAGCGACTTTTAGATGCAGGGAAACCGAAAAAAGTCGCCATTATTGCGTGTGTAAGGAAGATGGTTGTGATCTTAAATTCGATGCTTCGAGATGGCGTCATGTGGAACGAAAACATAGCCAGAAATTAGCTATTGACGCCATAGTCGTTTGTTATGTGCACTTTAGAGTTTTTGTGAATAATTAAGTTCTATTTCTTGTGTCGAATTGAATTGGTTAAACATGACAAATATCTTGTAAATGATTCTGTAAAATCACCTACGTCATCTTCATTACCGTCTATAGCATTCAGAACAATAGATGCATAACTTAAAGTATGATGTGCATAGCAAACTGGTTCTGCAGTTTCCCAAGCTCTTTGCAATTCTGATTCAGGTAAATAATGGCGCCAATTTGACAAATAATTCTTGATTAGCTTCTGCTTCAAACTCGTTTCTGAAAACTGATAAATGAAATTACCGTCCATAAATGGATGAGTAATGCAAGCATCGCTCCAATCAAAAAACAAATAAGATTCGGCAGTTCTTGCCATGTTACCTTCATGTAAATCGCCATGAACAAGACAATCTGGCAAAGAATATTATTTAAGATTGTGAACTGCTATTTCTAATTTCGACAAAAGGTTACTATCAAAAACAATATTTTTATCGTTTAAAATCGCTGCAATTTTGGGTTGGTTAAAATGCCAAATGAGTTGTGTTGCTAAATTTTCGATACTTCGTGATTGGCACCCTGATTGTTGTAACTTATTAACATGCTCAACAGATAAACTCTGTGCCTCCCCCCATATCTGGTATGCGTCATTCCACACCGTCAAATCTACATCTTCATCCAGCGGCTCCCCAAAATCACTAGTTAGTTGCCAACGTCGATCTTTATCAATAGCTAAAACATCCGGCACTTTATCCTTGAAAATATGAGCAAGAAGGTTACAGACACCCGCTTCATTAGAGAACAGTGGCAATGATGCTGTTGCTTTAAAATATACATTTCCTTTTTCTGTTGGAATGCGCCACACATCACCTAAAAACCAATCTTCGACAATGATTAATTCATCAACTTTCTTGTAATTTAGTTGTTTAAGTGTATTCTCGATCCAGTATTTGTCATCAAGCTTCCAATCAGAAAGGTGTTTAGAACACGGTTGAGTACTCATTCAAAGTTTGCCTTTAACTATGCGCTTGTCAATATGCGCTATCCCAATGGTATGGTGCATTATGTCCAAATTTTCTATCGAGCGTTTAAAGTCATCACTCTTAAACAGCTTGTTAGTTGCGTAGCTTGCCACTGGCAGAGTAATAGAGATACTGAACCTCAATCTAAATTATCTGGTGTATGAAGATTGGTACCGCATACTGTACATTTGTAATCACCAGTTGCTTCACCTTCCATTAATGCACCAACTATTGCAGCAAATAGACCCGAGAAGAAACCTTTAGCTTTTTTCTCAGTTACTTCCTTTGGCTTAGAGAAACTTACGTACCTATGCAGCGTAACTTCTTTACAATTACAACAAAACGCCCTTGTCTCTTCAGAACCGTACATTTTTACCAATCTGATTACTCCCTGTAAGCTAATTTTCCCCAAGCAACTAACGCCCAATTAAGGTGTGAGGCACGCAATACCGAAGCTTCCGCATAACACCGTAACCACTAAAACTAACGCATAGTAAAAATGCCACGCGTGCCGAATCCCTCTTGAACAGTTTGTTATGTGCGTGCTAATTGAGGTACTTTTGCCAATGTTGCTGACCTTTCAAAACTACTCTGTAATCTTCGTAGTCCAATGAACAGTAGAGCTTTTTAGCTGCAACATTATCATCACCGACTTCTAGTGTGATTTTGAGGTAATCATTATCACGACAATACTGTTCGATACCATTCAGTTGCGCCCTGCCAACACCTTTACTGCGAAAGCTATCCGACACCATAAAGTCATGGATATTCATCACTCTTTGCGCACGATAAGTTGAGAACGATTCAAAACAAACCGCAAAACCGGCAGGCTTGTTGTCGACAAAACTGATAAATCCGTGGAAATAAGGCAGCGCAAACAGCTGAGCAATAACAGAGGGATCTAGTTCAACCGAGAATCCAGATAGGTACTCTCTGAACAAAGTCTCGAATATACCTTTATCCTCAATGCTTTCTGTTTCGATACGCCTAATTGTAATTTCCATATTCATTTCCACCAAAGCAACGGAGTGTTGGACGTCCCTCTTAATGGCCTTGTTAGGTGCATTATTCACACCAAACATCACAAGTTTCGCCTCTATTTAAGTTTAATAGCTTCGCGCTAGCACATGCACCATATGGACTACCTTCTATAAATTTTACTTGCTCACCTGTTTCCCAACCGAGACAATAAGTTTGTGCCTTAAAGGTTTCGCCATTAATGATAAATAACTCGTCATTATTAGCAATTTCGATTGGATAGCCTTGAACGCTAGGAGCTTTGGGTTTAGTAGTATCAGTTTTAGCATTAAGGTCTACAGTTCCTAAATGGTCTTCTACAGACCACTTTATTTCACCTTTGCCTTCTATATACATTTTTACCCAAAGAGGGCTGATATCTGCGGGAAATATTTTGCCTTCGAATAAGAGCGGCGATAACTTCATAGTCCACTTTTCGAGTAACAGCCTATCTCCCTTAGCTGTTACAACGATAATATTGTCATCATCTATTTCCTTTTCAATATAAACGTTCATTACGTCTGCGAACGTAGAAAAGGAAATGAATATCCCTATGATAGCAACAAGGCTTTTGAACATACTCCGATCCTTCTGTGCACCTAACGAATGACATGGACTCCCCCTCATCAGGCTCTGCCACACTAGGTAAGTCTGACTACCGCCTGGAGGCCACCATGTCACTATCAATTTATGGCATTGATTTAGCCAAACATTCGTTCAGTATCCACGGCGAAGATGAGCAAGGCAAGATACTGATCCATAAAACAATAACTCGGTCTAAAGTCCTTTCCACCTTTGCCAATATCCCGCCAGCTATTGTCGGGATGGAAGCCTGTGGAGCCTCTCACTATTGGGCTCGAGAGCTCACTAAACTTGGGCATACCGTTAGGATAATGGCGTCAAAATATGTGACGCCTTTCAGGACGGGGGCCAAAAATGACCTCAACGATGCCGTCGCTATCTGCGTGGCTGTCACCCGTCCTTCAACGCGCTTCGTTAAAATCAAATCACCTGACCAGCAAGCTATTTTGCTGCTACATCGAGCCCGTGATAACTGGGTTCATGAGCGAACAGCCTTACTTAACCAACTGCGAGCAATGCTGGCCGAGTTTGGTATTATCGCCCCAAAGGGTCGTCATGCTATACAAAAAGCCATTCCCGAAGCACTTGAAGATGCTGAAAACCAACTGCCCGACTTAGCAAGAGCTATCCTCTCCGATAGTTACGAGCACTTACTCAATATCAATAAGCGAATCGCTGACCAAGAACGCTGCTTTGATATGCTGGTTTCACGTAGCCATAATGCACAGAAAATCATGAAAGTGGCTGGCATTGGCCCTATTACCGCCACCGCCGTCATAGCAAGCATCGGTAAAGGTGAGCAGTTCGACAAAGGGCGCGACTTTGCTGCTTGGCTCGGGCTGGTTCCGTCACAATACTCAACCGGAGGTAAGCCCCGGCTTGGCCGAATAACCAAAAAAGGCGATAAGTACCTCAGGACATTATTGGTTCATGGTGCCAGAGCTGTTATCTCCGCCATCGGTAACAAGACTGACCGCTTGAGTTTATGGTGTAAAAACTTGGTCGAACGGCGAGGCTTCAAGCGGGCCATTGTGGCACTGGCCGCCAAAAATGCTCGGATAATATGGTCGCTACTCAGTAACGGCACCGAATACCAACCAATATAAAAGCCAAACTGTTTTCTAAAGGAATAAATAGCTTCACCGGGTCATGGCAATAGCCAATGATGATGTAAGGTTCAGACCTTTTGCGGGAAAACCTGATAATGCGGCGGGCACTGTAGATGCCTTCTAACGAATGAGGACCCGCAACCGCGTAGTGTCATCAGGGTCATGGCGTTGAACGCCAGTAAACAGACCGAATGTAGAGCGGCAGTCCCAAATCTTGCATCACCTGACGCTGTTGTTGACAACCGGGGGAGTCCATGTAGCTCGTTAAGGGGTGAGCAACGCAATACCTAAGCCGCCACATACCACCTTAAACACTAAAACCAACGCATAGTTAAAATGCCACGCGTTGCGAATCCCTCTTGAACAGTTTGTTAGGCGATTGTTGCTCGCATATACTCCTCGTGCACTGACTCCCTCAAAGCCAACATATACTCAGATGTCCTATTTTCAGGAAGATTAGTTTTTCTTTTTGGGCTGTCTGCGTTTTCCTGCCAGTAACGAAGCCTTTGGAAAAGTTTACTACCATAACCATACTTCTTCCCCCACATAGTAGAGAATGTATGCTCAAGCCTACCAAAGTACTCTTCTGGCTCTTCAGTAGATCTAGGAAGCATCATATCTGCTATTTTGGCAATGGCTTTGTCCATACTAGCCAGTAGCCACAATTGGTCAGTGTCTTTGTTAGCTAATGTTAGCCAGTGCTGAAGTAATGCCAAATCCCACCCCGCATTCCTGACGCTTTTCATTGAGCTAGACTTGAGCATTTTAGGTATTTTCTCGCCACTAAAGTAAATCGCCATGAAGTAAAATGCAGGAGCACAAAAAACATACTCCTCAAACATCCACTCTAATAACGACTTCACAGCTTCGTAATCGTTGTTACACTTGGAGCGAATGCTCAACCCTTTTTTGATGACAACTATATTAAACTCGAAGGCTTTGACACGGTATTCCGTGTCAAAGTTAATTAACTCGCCTGCTTGATAACGAGGGACAACTTCAAAGGGGATAGAATTAATGTTATTTAATGCTATATCCAAATATATATTTGCGTCCAAATTATCCGCTGAACGGAAATAACTCAGCTCTTCATCTGCACGTTCAACAGAAGAGTTTTCAATGTATTCATGGTATGAAAGACCCGGTTCCGATTTGATACTTGAAGCATTAAAAAAGGCTTGAAGAGCTGCGGTCAGCCTATGGCAACGGCTCACTTCAAACTCTGGCGATAGATCAACACCTTTAACCAAGTCAATAAGATATGAGACGATGTTTCTATCAAGCAAACAGCTAACCTGTTGGTTACTGTTCAACAAATAATTTTCAAGTTTATACGCATGGTCAGTGTCAATTCCATAAGGATTCAACAAGATTTTTGACTCAATCAAAGGCTTTTCGATCTCTTTAAAGTCGCTGAGCCTTTCTTGGTATATTAGTACTTCCATGCTTTCCTCAAATCGCCTAACAATTTATTATAAGGCTCTGCGCCTGTTTAGTCCGTTTCTAGGCTGCCGTTTAGTTCCAGAACGACTGACGTTCAATCCATGACAAATCAATGTGACAGGGCAGGGATAGTTCGCTTAACTGCATATATTCCGGATGTTTGCCCGATAGTCTTCCCAAAACTGACTATACCGTTAACCTGTGTATATACTCAGTATTTTAATCTGGTCACGATAACGATTTCATCATTGCCAATGTTAACCTTGGTTCCAATTTCGATGAATGTACCGCATCACAATATTGTTTGATTATGTGATGAAATACTTATCAATCTAATGCGCATTATGTGCATCTGAGTAATGAAAGAGCGGTGTCTCACTTAAGCAGATAGTGGCGTGTAGGTGAATTGCGGAAACCCAGCGTCTAAAAATAACAAAACGGTATGAAATTAGAGCACTTATAATGAGGTTTTTAATCAATTCTGAGAATTGCAAGTGTGATGAATGTTGTTCTGACAATTGCATACAATAAAGTACAAAGTCCAGATTGCTAACTCGTATGACGACGACTAGCCTAGCACCAAATTTGAACACTGTATCATTGGTGCAATCTATGAACTTGTGGACGGCAGCCCAAGACACCTATGCCAAGCGTGTCGTAGTTAAAAATATAAAGAATGCAACCTGGCAGAAAAAGTCGGCGTATATCGGCAAATATATTGTTCGCGGTATGCTGGCTTACCGTCAGTTACAAAGCCTGTATGACCAGTTTTCATTTGGCGAAAGGCAAATGTTGCTGGAGAAGCAGCCTGAATTCTTCTTAAAGTGTATGCGACCATACTTGCGTGACGGTCTGTCAAAACAGCAGACAGTTGATGTGATTTTGCAGCATTATGGCTGGTTTGAATCCACATTTTCACACTCAGTGCGTCGTGCCGTGTATCAGGACGGTTTTGTCCTCAAATCCATTCCACTGGAAGCGTCCACTCTTCAGCTTCGGTTAATTCACGACAGCAAATTTCATCGCGAAGGGGAACTGACACTTGTTCTTTGTGATGAACAAGGCACCAAATATTACATGGTGACGTTTATTGTTGTCGGAAACAAAGCCTATATTGGTGGGCTTCAGGGTGGTAGAGACATGCAGGATTTCAGTCGCATGTTTACCAAAGGGTTATACGGCCAGAGACCGAAGTCGTTTGTGGTTGAAGCCCTGCGCATGGTATTAGAGCTGTTAGGGATTAAGCAGTTGTTTGCGGTAAAGAATGACGCTCATGCTTATTCGTCTAAGCGTTATCGCAAGAAGCCGGTTATGATGGACTACGATGCATTATGGGCAGAGCTGGGCGGTACAGAACATAACCGATGGTACTATGAACTGCCGGTAGTGGCTGAGCGCCGTCAGCTGGAAGAGATTAAACGACCGAAGCGTAAAATGTATCGTGAGCGCTATGAATGGCTCGACCAATGCCGAGATGACCTTGCTTCACAGCTTTTGCAGGCGGCTCGCTGAACCTGTTATCACTCATCAGATAGCACTTCTTCGTTAGCAGGGACGCTAACGGCAGAGTGTCCACTTTTTTGATTGTTTGTTCTCATTCCTTTTTATTTTTCTCACTCTTTCTAGTGTTCTTTCATCTCGATGTTCAGCTTAAGACATTTTATCAATGTCAGTATTGGCGAGAGCTATAGCCACCATAATCATTTACTACTCGCTACCCACTCCCAGCAATAAAAAATAAACCCAACCAGAGAGGATGATTTTAAGCCCGTTCCGTTTTAATCCGGGGTGGGAATTTTGCGTGATAAGCGGTCAATACCGCCAATGGTGGTAAAGAACAGTTCCAATTCCATCATGATGCCGGGATTGAGTTTGTAATCAAACTCATCCTGAAAATTTAATTCCGGTGTTACTGCCAGATAGAGCCAGTCTTTATACAGCCGATGTTTCCAGGACATGGAAACCCAGGAGTTGGTGATAGAGTAGTTGGGGCGAGAGTCTGCACTAACGCCAAGCGAATATTGCATCAGGTTACTTTCGTTGATTCGGTCGAAGATCTCTGCCTGATTAACAAACTCCCAATTATCATCGTCATCCAGAAACTGGGCGCTGGTGCTCAGTTTCAAAATAGTGGTGGGATCTGTGGGACTGGCGAAATAGAAGTTCAGCGACGTTAATGATCCCGGCCCTTTTGAATGGTAGTAAAAGAGTTCCTGCTTGATTCGGGTCGTCCAGTTATCACTAACCTGATCAACGCGCCAAATCTCTGCCCGGGTAAAGGGATCAAGGGGAAGTTTGATCTTCAGACCTAAATCAAGGTTTGTTTTCCAGTTTCCCCAATTACGACCTTGTGCACGAAAGCCGCCAATCGCCCCATTGCTGCTGTCGCCATTACTGATACCGCGTTGTTTGTCTTCAAGGCGGTCAAAATCATCCGGGTCTGTGTCAAAAATCAGCTTCCAGTTTTTTTCTGTGTGGGGGAGATCCAGCTTCAGTCGAACACTGGCATCACCGTCAAAGTACTCGCGGTGGCTGTAACGGGGCTTGAAGCGAATTTTCAGATAGCTACGGTTTTCCATCGGCTCTTCACCGTCCTTTTTCGAAAGGTAATGGTCGAATGCAGTGCTGTAGTCATGGATGCTATCTGATATGGAGTCCTGAGTTTCGTTTAACCAGTCTTCCAAATCCGAATCGTCCTCCGCATCTTCATCCGTTTCAGCAACAGCAGTAAGGCTGGCGTGATTGACGGAGGTTGTATATGGGTTCGCGGAGGTTGTATAAGGATTTAGGTGGGTGTCGGTTTTCTCCTCGTTTAACGCTTTATTGCCAGTCTCAGTATAAAGACTATCAGCCGCGTTAGAAGGCAGTGAAAAGGTTAACGTAACGGCTGGAATCACACACCGCCAACAATTAAACGAGAACAAAAATAAGGGTTGGAACCGTTTGTTCATTTTCCCTCCTGTTATTATTCTCACGTTAACCAAACAATCTGTTTAATTATAGTTTTTGTGCCACACCTGATAGTTAATCAAATCTGGAGTTATAAAATGAGATCTTATTCCAACTTTTAAAAAGAGACTTCTGCAACATTCCGGTGTATCACTCAGGATTATTGGATAAATATAGCCTAAACAAGAGTTTATTTCCGTCATATTTCATTACACTCTGACAGGCCAATTTACTGGGCGTTACTGGCTCTTCGACTATCCTTTACTTGTATGCAAAATGTGACATGCAAGTATGGCTAATTGGAGTACGCCTATGGACACTGTAGATTTTGACGGAATCAAGCGTGATATTTCTGATAAAGTTTCCTCGATTTTTGAAAACTTCGAAGAAAGCAACAGCCGTTTACCTACCATGGAAGAATTCAGGGCTTTATTTGATAGTCAGGCAGAACAGTATATCGGGCCATTAGATAAACTGACCGTAGAACAGGGAGGAGCGAAATATGAACGATTCCTCGAAAGAGAACAGAAGCTTTGGCGTGCAGTAAATGAACTGGAGGCTGAACAACGGTGCTTGCGCTCTGACAGCTGATAACGAGTGTCAATACGCTTTGTGAAGACCACGTGTTTTTCTGGTACACACTCACAGACAAAAACGAAGGAAATCGCGAGATTCCCTTCGTTTATTTTTGTTCCGGTATAGTTAGCTGATTCGTAAAGACAAACTATAAAATTATTACATACACTGATTACGCTCCTGAGCACTGCGAAGCGCCAGTGACACATTGGAGCGTGGTGCAATCCCCAGCGACTGACAGATCATCCATCCGGCTTCGGCCAACTTGTTGAGGTCGATGCCTGTATTGATCCCCATCTGCTGGCACAGATAAACAACATCTTCTGTGGCGACGTTGCCGCTGGCACCCGGAGCATACGGGCAGCCACCTAATCCAGCGGTACTGCTGTCAATGGTGCTGATGCCCATTTGCAGAGCCTGGTAGATATTGGGGAGTGCCTGACCCCAGGTATTGTGGAAATGAACAGCCAGCAGGGAGGGGGGCACAAGCCTGCTCACGGCTTCCAGCATACGCGCTACCCGCAAAGGGGTGCCTGTGCCTACGGTATCTCCCAGTGAAATTTCATGGCAGCCCATTTCCAGCAGCGTTTGAGCAATCAGGGCGACTTTGTTGGGATCGGTTTCACCGTCATATGGACAGTCAATCACACACGATAGATAGCCCCGAACCGGTATCTCATGAAGCTTGGCCAGCGCCATAACAGATTCAAAGCGTTGCAGGCTTCCACTGATTGAGCAGTTGATGTTGTGCTGACTGAAGCCTTCTGAAGCCGAACCAAAGATGGCAACTTCGCTGGCTTCAGCGGCAAGCGCCATTTCAAAGCCCTGAATGTTCGGGGTCAGGGCGGAGTAGGTTACCCCCGAGTGACGTTCAATGCCTTGCATGACCGACATGGAATCGGCCATTTGAGGAACACGTTTAGCTGAAACAAACGACCCCGCTTCAATATGGCGAACACCGCAGGCAGAAAGTGAATTGATAAACGCAATTTTGGCTTCTGTACTGACCTGTTTTTCATTTTGAAGGCCATCACGGGCACCCACCTCGACAATTTTCACTTGCTTTGGTAGATCCTTTGCCAGGGCGTCAGCGGTCATCATGAAATTACTCATGTGGCACGCTCCATACTGGCCGTCGCTTCTCGAAGAAGGCGTGCAGACCTTCCTGACCTTCAGACGAGGTGCGTATCTCTGCAATCAGCTGACTGGTATGTTGTCTCAGCTCGTCGTCGAGTGGCATCAGTTCGCAGGTTTTACACAGGGCTTTTGCAGCCTGCAGTGCGGCCGGGCCGTTTGCCAGAATCTGCCCGGTTAATTGCGCCAGCAACTCGTCCCGTTCTTCTGCCGTGACCACCAACTGATGAACCAGTCCCATGGTTTGGGCCTGATAGCCGGAGAATCGCTCAGCGGTCAGCATAAAACGCCGGGCCTGACGTTGTCCCAGAGTCCGGCAGACATAAGGACCAATAGTGGCAGGGATCAGCCCCAGTTTGACTTCGCTCAGGCAGAACGAGCTCTCCTTCATCGCAATAACGATATCGCAGCAACATACCAGACCCACTGCGCCGCCGAATGCACTGCCCTGTACCAGTGCCAGCGTTGGCGTCGGGAAAGTATCAAGTTGATGAAGTAATTCAGCCAGTTTGGCGGCATCCTGTTCGTTTTCCTCCTGGCTGAGGTTAACCATCGACTGCATCCAGTTCAGATCCGCCCCGGCGCTGAAATGTTGCCCGTTTGCAGTGAGGGTCAACATGCGAACGTCACCTGACTCGCGTAACTGAGTCAGGTAGCGAAGCAGATCAGCAATACAGCGATCGTCAAAGGCATTGTGTTTGTGAGGACGATTCAACGTAAGGGTGGCGACTCCATTGGTCGCCAGAGTACAAAGAACAGGATCGTCATCTTGATGGTGGAAAATCTGTTCAGCGCTCGGCGCCGGATGTGTTTCGACTGTCATTTGACTCTCCTTTACATCCTGAAAATACCGAAGGTGCTTTCTTCTATCGGGGCGCGCAAACTGGCCAGCAGCGCCTGACCCACCACTTCGCGGGTCTTGCGCGGATCCAAAATGCCGTCGTCCCACAGTCGGGCACTGGCATAGTAGGGTGACCCCTGATTGTCGTAGAGCTCGCGGATGGGTTGCTTGAAGGCTTCTTCTTCGTACTTCGTCCAGGTTTCACCGTTACGACGCTTATTATCACGGTTCACCTGTGCCAGAACCCCCGCCGCCTGCTCGCCGCCCATGACCGAAATACGGGCATTCGGCCACATCCACATCATCGTCGGGCTGTAGGCGCGACCACACATGCCATAGTTACCGGCGCCGTAAGACCCCCCGATGATGACGGTAAATTTCGGCACATCGGCACAGGCCACAGCCATCACCATTTTGGCACCGTGTTTGGCAATACCTTCTGACTCGTATTTTTTGCCGACCATAAATCCGGTGATGTTCTGTAAAAACAGAAGCGGGATCTTACGTTTGCAGCATAGCTCAATGAAATGCGCCCCTTTCTGAGCAGATTCAGAAAACAAAATGCCGTTATTGGCGACAATACCTATGGTTTGTCCGTACAACCGGGCAAAGCCACAAACCAGTGAGGCACCGTACATTGCTTTGAATTCATCAAATTCCGAATCGTCGACGAGGCGGGCGATCACTTCCCGAATCTTAATAGGCTTGCGCAGATCGGTACCGACTATGCCGAGCAGATCATCGATTGGGTACAGCGGTTCTTTGTACTCAAGCGGTTGGAAATCAAAGTGCGAGTAATCCGGCGTTTTGTAGTCAGCATCGTGCAACCCCGATGGACTGTTCGCCATGGATGTTCTCTTCGGCGGGATCGTCGGAATCGGCGACATGCCGCAGTTACTCACAGCCTGACGAGCCAGGCTGATCGCGTGCTTTTCGTCTTCAGCAAAATAGTCAGCGACTCCGGACGTTTTACAGTGGACATACGCCCCGCCCAGCTCTTCTGCTGTAACAATCTCACCTGTCGCGGCTTTCACCAAAGGGGGGCCGGCGAGGAAAATGGTGCCTTGTTCTTTGATAATGATTGATACATCGGCCATCGCCGGTACATAAGCCCCGCCAGCAGTACAGGAGCCCATCACGACCGCGATTTGCGGAATGCCCTTGGCTGACATACGAGCTTGATTAAAGAAAATACGGCCGAAGTGATCCCTGTCTGGAAAAACGTCTGCCTGATGGGGCAGGTTCGCCCCGCCGGAGTCCACCAGATAAATACACGGCAGGTGACAGCGCTCAGCAATTTCCTGCGCTCTAAGGTGTTTCTTCACCGTCAGGGGGTAATAGGTTCCGCCTTTTACCGACGGGTCGTTGGCGACGATCATGCAATCTATGCCATGTACGCGTCCGATACCGGCAACCACACCGGCACAGGGAATGTTGTCATCGTACACTTTCCAGGCCGCAAACTGGCCGATCTCGAGGAAACGAGAATCCTGGTCGATCAGCATCTCGATACGGGTTCGGACCGGGAGCTTTCCTTTCTTACGTTGTTTCTCAATCAGTGCAGGGCCACCGCCTTGTTTAATAGTGGCAATATGGGTGTCCAGCTGATCGATCAACGCCGCCATATCCCGATAGTTATCGGTAAAGTATTTGTCATCGCGATTGATGGCAGTTTGAATAGTCGCCATGGTCTGTCCTTACTTAGATTCTTCAAACAACTCACGGCCAATCAGCATCCGTCTGATTTCCGATGTTCCTGCACCAATTTCATACAGCTTGGCATCACGCAATAAGCGGCCGGCAGGGAATTCATTGATGTAGCCGTTACCGCCCAGCAATTGGATGGCATCGAGTGCCAGTTGGGTAGCGAGTTCAGCCGCATACAGAATGACCCCAGCCGCATCTTTACGGGTGGTTTCACCGCGATCACAGGCTGCCGCTACCGCATACACGTACGCACGTGCCGCATTGGTACGGGTGTACATGTCGGCCACTTTGGCCTGTACCAGCTGGAATTCACCGATGGATTTCCCAAATTGATGGCGATCGTGAATATACGGCAGAACCAAATCCATACAGGCACGCATGATGCCCAAAGGCCCACCGGCCAGCACGACGCGTTCATAGTCCAGGCCACTCATCAGCACCTTGACGCCTTCATTCAGCGGGCCAAGCACGTTTTCAACCGGTACTTCGCAGTGCTCGAACACCAGCTCACAGGTGTTTGACCCACGCATGCCAAGCTTGTCGAGTTTCTGGGCGGTGCTGAACCCCTTAAAGCCTTTCTCTATGATGAACGCGGTGATTCCGCGGGAACCGGCGCTGGGCTCCGTCTTGGCGTACACCACCAGAGTGTCGGCATCAGGCCCGTTGGTGATCCACATTTTGTTGCCGTTCAGAATGTAGTGATCACCGCGTCGTTCTGCTCGTAGCTGCATGCTGACGACATCGGATCCTGCATTGGGCTCACTCATGGCCAACGCACCAATATGCTCGCCGCTGACCAGTTTTGGCAGATAGCGTGCTTTCTGGGCATCTGTACCATGACGGTGAATCTGATTAACACACAGATTGGAATGCGCACCGTAACTCAGGGCAACCGACGCGGAGGCACGGCTGATCTCTTCCATGGCAATCACATGGGCCAGATAACCCATATCGGCACCACCGTATTCTTCGCTGACGGTGACACCAAGCAGACCCATTTCACCCAGTATTGGCCACAGGTGATTCGGAAACTGATTGTCGCGGTCAATTTGTTCAGCCAGTGGGGCAATCGTCTGTTCGGCAAAGCCGTTTATTTGCTCCCGCAGCATGTCAATTGTTTCGCCTAAGCCAAAATTCAGCGGTGTAAACCTGTCTTTCATAGCCACTCCCGATTAGGTATTGCGGCAACAACAAACTTCTGCCGATAGATAACTGTTTGGTTAATTACACGATGCGTTTCAAGGTGTTGGTCTTAATTCTTTGCTTTGTTGAATCTCTTGTAATGAACCCACTACAGCGCCTTGCGCTCACGGTGCTCGTTTAAGGCCTGAACACAGCGCTCACGTGCGGTTTGCAGTTCATTCATAACGACACTGATGTCTTCAAGCTGGCGTTTCAGAACGGCTTCCTTGTCATCAATGATACTCAGCATCTTGTTCAGCTGGGTCTGACTCTGTTTGGTGTCATACAACTCAAACAACTCTTTGATTTCGGCCAGGGAAAAACCCAGGCGTTTTCCCCGAAGAATCAGCTTGAGGCGAGTTTTGTCTCTTCGTTGGTAAACCCGAATACTGCCTTGCCGCTGTGGTTGAAGCAGCCCGACATCCTCATAGAACCGAATGCTGCGGGTCGTGATATCAAACTCTTTGGCAAGTTCACTTATTTTGAACGTCTCCACTGGCTTACCTCCCTGCGTCAGATTTCGACGAACAGCCTGAATATCAAAGCCTTAGAGTTGCTATGGCGAGCCGTGACATCGTGCTGATTCGATAGTTGGAACATCAAAGTCAGAGGAAAGAAATCAGTACAGCTTTGACAAAACCCAATGCATGTATCTAATTTGTTTCTTAACGTTTACGTAAATGTTAGTGCTATGCTTACGTAAACGTCAAGAAAACAGCTGCTGATTCAGTAGCAAACCAACCGCTATAGGATTTGAGGGCAAAACTGATGGATAGAGAAGTCTGGGTGATTGCTGCAACTCGAACACCCATAGGCAGTTTTCAGGGTGTACTGTCGGGAAAAACAGCAACTCAACTAGGTAGCGATGCCATTGCCGGCGCGCTGAACAAGGCCGAAATGACGGCTGATGGTGTCAATGAAGTGATCATGGGAAATGTGCTGACGGCAGGGTGTGGTCAGGCGCCGGCAAGGCAGGCCTCACTGGGCGCCGGTATTCCTCAGTCCGTAGGTTGTACCACGATTAACAAAGTCTGCGGTTCGGGCATGAAGGCCGTCATGCTGGGGGCAGACTCTATCTTGTTGGGCCGTAATCAGACGGTCGTCGCAGGTGGCATGGAGAGCATGTCGAATGCACCTTATCTTCAGACTAAGGCCCGCACCGGACTTCGCCTTGGTCATGCGACGTTACACGACCACATGTTTCTGGATGGTTTGCAGGATGCTTATGAAGGCAAGCTGATGGGTGTCTATGCCCAGCGTGTTGCCGACGAACTGCATTACAGTCGCGCCAGTATGGATAAGTGGGCGCTGAAATCGGTGGAGCGCGCGTTGGTCGCGCAGGAAATGGGCTGGTTCGACGAAGAAATTGTGCCGGTAACCATTGAGACGCGTCAGGGCAGTCATCAGGTCAGTACGGACGAGCACCCTAATGAAATCAATGTCGAAAAAATTTCTCAGCTTAAGCCGGCGTTTGATCCGCAAGGTACAGTGACGGCGGCTAATTCCAGCTCTATTTCTGACGGCGCTGCAGCACTGATTCTGATGGACAGCGAAGCTGCTAAGCAACAGGGTTTCCGACCGCTGGCGGTTATTAAAGGTCACAGTACCTCGGCGCGTTCACCTGCGGAATTTACCATTGCGCCAGTTGATGCGGTGAAGCAGCTTCTGACTGATTTGAAATGGTCTGCTGGTGAAGTCGACAGCTGGGAAATCAATGAAGCGTTTGCGGTCGTCACTCAGATTGCCGTGAATGAACTGTCACTGGCACCGGAGCGGGTTAATCCGGATGGCGGCGCCTGTGCGCTGGGGCACCCGATTGGTGCCAGTGGTGCACGTATTCTGGTTACTCTGATCCATCGTCTTCTGCGGCAGAGCAAAAACGATGGCAGAACGGTAAAAGGGATTGCCACCTGTTGTATCGGCGGCGGTGAAGCGACAGCCATTGCTGTGGAAGTGTCACCTCAGCCCGCTGACTGAGTGAAGCGCACAGAACATATACATGAAATCGGGCGGCACGGACCGTGATAGGTAGTTTGGATGTGCACGGAAAAGCCGCAACAAATCAGGGTAGGATCCCAGGGAGCAAGCAATGATTGATTCAATGCCACACGTACCACTGTATATCGACGGTGAATGGACAAAATCGACGTCTGAACAGTGGATTGATGTTACGAATCCGGCTACCAACCAGCCAATCGCCCGCGTGCCAATGGCGACAGATGATGAAATGGCCGCGGCAATTGCCAGTGCCGCCGACACTTTCCAGCGCTGGAAAGAGGTAGCGGTGCCGGAGCGTGCGCGTCTGATGCTGGAATACCAGCACCTGCTAAAAGCGCATCACGATGAACTGGCAGAGTTGCTGTCGAGTGAAACCGGTAAAAACTTTGCGGATGCCAAAGGCGACGTCTGGCGCGGTATCGAAGTGGTTGAGCAGGCTGCCAACATTTCCAGCATGATGATGGGCGAAATTGTTGAGAACGTCGCCACGGACATTGACTGTTACTCCATGACGCAACCGCTCGGCGTGTGTTGCGGTATCACGCCATTTAACTTCCCGGCCATGATTCCACTGTGGATGTTCCCGATGGCGATTGCGGCGGGTAACACGTTTGTGCTTAAGCCTTCTGAGCAAGTGCCGTTGACAGCGATCCGCTTGGTGGAACTGTTTGAGCAGGCTGGTGCGCCCAAAGGCGTGCTGCAAATAGTGCATGGCGGTAAGCCACAGGTTGATTTCCTGTTGCATCATCCGGAAATCCGCGCGATTTCGTTTGTCGGCTCTGTGCCGGTTGCCCGCTACATCTACCAGACCGGGACCCACAACCTGAAACGTGTTCAGGCGTTTGCCGGCGCGAAAAACCACATGGTGGTGATGCCTGACGCCAATAAAGATCAGGTCGTCAATAATCTGGTCGGGGCATCAGTGGGGGCTGCCGGTCAGCGTTGTATGGCTATTTCGGTGGCGGTGCTGGTGGGCTCAGCGAAAGAGATCCTGCCTGAACTGAAAGAAGCCATGAGCAAAGTGAAGCCGGGCATCTGGAATGACAGCAATGCAGGCTATGGCCCATTGATCAGCCCGCAGGCCAAAGCCCGTGTTCTTTCGCTAATTCAGGAAGGGAAAGACGAAGGTGCCCGCTGTGAACTGGATGGTTCCGAGTGCACCGTTGACGGATATCCGGAAGGGAACTGGGTCGGTCCGACGCTGTTTAGCGGCGTAACGACTGAGATGTCGATTTATCAGCAGGAAATTTTTGGTCCGGTATTGATCTGTCTGGAAGTAGATACACTGGATGAAGCGATCGAACTGATCAATAACAACCCGTACGGTAACGGTACGTCTATTTTCACGGCCTGCGGTGCGGCGGCTCGCAAATTCCAGCATCACATTCAGGTGGGTCAGGTAGGTATTAACGTACCGATTCCTGTGCCTCTGCCATTCTTCTCTTTCACCGGCTGGCGTGGCAGCTTCTATGGCGATCTGCATGCTTACGGGAAACAAGCCATTCGTTTCTATACCGAAACGAAGACAGTCACTTCGCGTTGGTTCTACGACGATATCCCTGATGGCCCGAACATGACTATTCACCTGCGCTAAAACGTAGTTGAAATAGAACGTGGTAAGTGGGCAATAACGAAAGACGAAAGACGAAAGACGAAAGACGAAAGACGAAAGACGAAAGCGGTCTGCGAGTCATGGTTACGCAGGCGGCTTTCGTCATCAGGGATGCGGAACAATTGAAGGAGTAATGAATGGATTTTTCACTGAATGAAGATCAGCGGGCGTTTGCAGATGCCGCTCGCCAGTTTGCTGAAGAGCGTCTGGCACCCAATGCCGCCGAATGGGATGAAAAACATATTTTCCCGAAAGACGTGCTGAAAGAAGCCGGAGAAATGGGGTTTCTCAGCTTGTATGTACCGGAAGAGCAGGGTGGCCTGGGTTTACCACGTCTGGATGCGTCAATTGTGTTCGAGCAGCTGTCAATGGGATGTACCTCAACCACAGCCTTTATGACGATTCACAATATGGTGAGCTGGATGATTGCCTCATTCGGTACAGATGACGTGAAGCAGGCTTTTTGTCCGTCATTGGTGACGGGTGAGATGCTGGGGTCTTACTGCCTGACAGAGCCCAATGCGGGGTCTGATGCGGCATCATTGACGACGTCGGCTGTGCTTCAGGGCGAACACTATGTCATCAATGGGGCGAAAGCCTTTATTTCCGGTGCCGGTGATACAGATGTGCTGGTGGTGATGGCCCGAACATCTGCCACGGCCAATAAAGCACAGGGCGTGAGTGCTTTCGTGGTACCGGCCAATGCGCCCGGCGTCAGTTATGGTCGCCGCGAACCAAAAATGGGCTGGAACAGCCAGCCGACCCGTTCCGTCACCTTTGATGATGTCAGGGTTCCGGTCAGTTACCGGCTGGGTGAGGAAGGTGAAGGATTCAAATTCGCCATGAAAGGGCTTGATGGCGGACGTCTGAATATTGCGTCCTGTTCACTGGGAACGGCCCAGCAGGCGATCAACAATGCCAAACAATATGTCGCCGAGCGTCGTCAGTTCGGACAATCACTGTCTCAGTTCCAGTCCGTGCAGTTTAAGTTGGCAGATATGGTGACTGAGCTGGTGGCAGCGCGTCAGTTAGTGCGTTATGCCGCGTTTAAACTGGATAACGGCGATACGGATGCAACGGCGTATTGTGCCATGGCTAAACGCTTTGCGACCGATGTGGGCTTCAAAGTGTGTGATGAAGCACTGCAGTTGTATGGCGGCTACGGCTACATCAAAGAATACCCCATGGAACGCCATTTCCGTGACGTACGCGTGCACCAGATCCTGGAAGGCACTAACGAGATCATGCGTCTGATCATCTCTCGCCGCGTTCTGGCTGAAGGGGCTGAATTGCTGTGATCACCTCTGTGATCTCTGCAGCATCAACATCACTACAGCCAAGCAGTAAGGCTGGACTAATCAAACAACGAAGCAATCACTAAACACAAGGCTTCGAAAAACGCTGTCGGAATGTGAGTGAAACTCACCGGCAGCATAGGGAGAGATTCCATGTCGAATGAAAGTGCGATTTTGCTCACGATTGAAGGTCATATTGCCGTACTGACCATGAATAACCCGCCAGCCAACACCTGGACAGCGGAAAGTCTTCACCAGTTGAAAGAAACGGTGGAAGCGCTGAACAAAAATCCTTCTATCTATGCGTTGGTGCTGACCGGACAGGGTGAGAAATTTTTCTCAGCCGGCGCGGATCTTAATCTGTTTGCCAGCGGTGACAAAGGCGTGGCGGTCAGCATGGCACAGGCATTTGGCGAAGCGTTCGAAACTTTATCTGCCTTTCGTGGGGTGTCGATTGCGGCAATTAATGGGTACGCCATGGGTGGCGGCCTTGAAGTTGCACTGGCATGTGATATTCGAATTGCTGAAGCGCATGCCGAACTGGCACTGCCCGAAGCAAAAGTGGGCCTACTGCCTTGTGCGGGGGGTACCCAGAACCTGACCTGGTTGGTGGGTGAAGGCTGGGCGAAGCGGATGATCCTGTGCGGTGAGCGCGTGACCGCGTCACGTGCATTGGAAATTGGATTGGTTGAAGAGGTGGTGGCGACCGGACAAAGCCTGGAAGCGGCAATGTCAATGGCGCAGTCCGTGGCTAACCAATCTCCGTCATCAGTAGCAGCGTGCAAGATCCTGATTCAAAACTGCCGTTCAGAGCCGCACAACCATGGTTTGATGCGTGAGCGTGAGCTGTTTGTCAAACTGTTCGATACCGCTGATCAGACGGAAGGGGTCACGGCGTTTCTTGAGAAACGACGTCCGGAATGGAAAAACCAGTAAGCCGCGCAGCAAGCAGAATAAGGAGCGAACCGCATGGCGGGACAAGTAAATATTCAAGAGTTGCCTTGTAAGAACGGCCGTAAAATTGGCATCGCGGAGCTGGATAATCCATCGTCACTGAATGCGCTGAGCTATGACATGCTGGTTCAGCTGCATGAGGCACTGCTGCATTGGCAGGATGATGACGATGTGGTTTGCGTATTTCTTCATGGCGTGGGTGAAAAAGCGTTTTGCGCTGGTGGCGATGTCCGATCCATGTATCAGGTGATGGATGAAGCTCGACATCAGAGTGACGGTGTCACAGATGGCGGCAAAGCAAAATCTGGCCAGAATGGTGCGAGCAGCCAATTCTTAGGTGATGTTGCAACTTGTCACTCTATGCACAGCGACAAACCGCATCCAGGCTGTCGAACCACAGGTTTTTTAACCGATTACTTCGCACTGGAATACACCACGGATTACATGATTCATACCTATCCCAAGCCAGTGGTTGTGTGGGGGCAAGGGATTGTAATGGGAGGCGGTATCGGCCTCTACATTGGTGCCAGCCATCGTATTTCGACACCATCAACCCGTCTTGCAATGCCGGAAATCACCATCGGCCTGTATCCGGATGTCGGAGGGACCTGGTTCCTCAATCGGTTGCCGCAAGGCGTGGGATTGTTCCTTGGGCTGACGGGCGCACAGGTGAATGCAACCGATGCTTTGGCACTGTCAATGACTGAGCATGTGTTGCTGCCAGAGCAGAAGTCTCAGCTACTGAGCGGTTTGCAACACTATGACTGGGATGAGTCGGAAGTCTATGCCGGCGTGACAGAAGTACTGGATACTTTGGGGAGTGCGGCCACATCCTCCCACCCGGACAGTCAGCTGATACCTCACTTACCTGCGATTCAGGCAGCTTGTCAGTATGGCTCTCTAAGTGAAATCTGCCGCAATATTCAGGCAATGCCTGAGATTGTCAGCAATCATGCCGAACCGGATAAATGGTTGCAGCAGGCGAAATCCTCGCTCGCTGCCGGGAGTCCGATTACGGCGCACATTTGTTATCGCCAGATCACGCAGTTCCATGAGGAGTCTCTGGCGGACTGTTTCCGTATGGAGCTGACCCTTTCGGTACGTTGCGGGTTGCTTGGCGAGTTTTATGAAGGGGTGAAAGCGCGCCTGATTGAGAAAACCGGACAACCAAACTGGCGATTTAAAGACGTTGACAGTGTTGATATTGCAGTCATCGAGCAATTGTTCACCCCGCTTTGGGCGGATAACGAGCATCCTTTGCAGCAACTGGGACTCATCAGCAAGGGGCAACCAGCCTCAGCCCATTACAACTAAAGGAGAAAGTCATGAAAATTGCATTTATCGGTTTAGGAAATATGGGCTCACCCATGGCTGCCAATTTGCTGAAAGCAGGCTGTGAAGTCACGGTGTTTGATATCGACCCGACACATACCAAAGCGCTGGAATCGCAGGGGGCGACCGCGGCACGTTCGTTAGAAGAAGCGGTTTCCGGTGTGGATACCGTTGTGACTATGTTGCCGGCCGGTCAGCATGTTCGCGCTGTGTATCTGGGGGATCATCAGGGAGGCAGTGGTTTGCTAAAAATGATTGCGCCGGGCACCTTCCTGATTGATTCATCCACAATTGATCCTGATTCTGCACGAATCGTGGCGGCAGAAGCAGAAAAACTAGGATTCGAATTTGTGGATGCGCCGGTATCGGGTGGGGTTGCCGGTGCGCAGGCCGGTACACTGACATTCATTGTCGGCGGTTCAGACAGCGCATTCGAGAAAGCCCGGAGTGTGCTTCAGCACATGGGGAAAAATATTTTCCATGCAGGTAAAGCCGGTGATGGCCAGATGGCTAAAATCTGTAACAACCTGATGCTGGGGATTTTAATGTCTGGTACTTGTGAGGCTCTGAGCCTCGGCATCGATAATGGCCTGGATCCGAAAGTACTGTCAGACATCATGATGCAGAGTTCCGGTCGCAACTGGGCTTTGGAATTGTATAACCCATGCCCGGGTATCATGGCGTCTGTGCCGTCATCCAATGACTACAAACCTGGCTTCATGACTAAGCTGATGCTCAAAGACCTCGGATTGGGGCTGGAAGCGGCAACCCGGAGCCAGTCTGCGATACCTATGGGGATGCTCGCCCGTAACCTTTACGCTTTCCATAACGCTGCTGGTCATGACCAACAGGACTTTTCAAGCTTGTTCCAGTTCTACCGCAAAAAGAACCAGTAATTCGTTATGACTCAGTGCAAAGGAGATAACAAATGGATTTAACAAACGCGACAATTGCGATTACCGGTGCCGGGCAAGGTCTGGGTCAGATGATGGCAGTCACTTTGGCCAAAGCCGGTGCAGAGTTAGCCTTGATTGACCTGAATGTGGATGCTCTTAAAGAGACCCAGCGCCAGTGCCATATGCTCAGTGCAAAAGCACAAATTTATGCGGCTGATGTGACCAATGAAGCTCAGGTTGAAGAGACGTTCTCAGCCATTGTGGCTGATTTTGGAAAACTGAATGGGCTGGTGAACAATGCCGGAATTATCCGTGACGGGCTGTTGGTCAAGCCGGGCTCGGAAGGGATGAGCAAAATGTCACTGGAACAATTTAGCTCTGTCATGACGGTAAATACGACCGGCACGTTCTTGTGTGGCCGAGAGGCCGCCGCGAGCATGATTCAAACCGGAAGCAAAGGCGTCATCATCAATATTTCCAGCGTTGCACGAGCCGGGAATATGGGGCAAACCAACTATGCGGCCTCGAAGGCAGCGGTTGCGACCATGGCGGTATGCTGGGCAAAAGAACTGTCACGTTACGGTATTCGGGCTGCGGCTGTGGCACCTGGCGTGGTGGAAACGGCTATGGCCAGCCAAATTAAGCCGGAAGCCATTGAGCGGCTGAAAACTATGATTCCGGTTGGCCGTATTGCAGAACCTGCAGAAATTGCCCACGCGGTAAAATACATTTTTGAAAATGAGTACTTTACCGGTCGTGTACTGGAAGTGGACGGGGGGATGCGAATGTAACCCGGCGATGGCCGATAACCTGAGGGTTATTGGCCATATACCATGGCATACAGAGCCAATCCGCCACCGATAACAAACATCAGCATGGCAACGAAAGCGGCAATTTTATTGAGAATGGTAAACAAGGTATCCATAGTTAATATCTGAGTTACTCTTGGTATCAATGATAATGAGAGCCTGAAAGGGCTGCAAAGACAGCATCTTGCCCGTATTAACGGTGATGTTATTTCGGGGCACGATGTTCACATCGCCATTTCAGTCATCGAGCGGAACGATGCCACAGTTTTAGTCAAAAGGCGAACCCGATGCCCGCCTATTTCACGTTTACTTACAACTCTGGTTTCATTTGCTCAAGAAACTCTCTGCGCTAACCGGTTGTCGCAGACTTAGAGACGTGAGGAGCATACATAACTTGATGAGCAGTACGCAAAACAAAGTTACAAGAGATCTTTCGCCTGAATTTTCAGAAATGAAGCCAGTGTTTTGGCATCTTTAATTTCGTCGTTGGCAACTTTTGCCAGGAATTCGGATTGTGTCATAGTTACAACATCAATGATTTCATCGTCATCCTGCTCCCCGGAACAAGACGTTAGGTCTTTTGCCAAAAACAGATGCTGGATCTCATCGCAAAAACCCGGCACCGGAAACAATTCACCTAAGCTCTGCCAATGGTCGGCGGACAACTGTACCTCCTCCGCCAATTCGCGCTTTGCGCATTCCAGAATGTTTTCCTTATCTTCAAGTGTTCCGGCAGGAAACTCAAAGATCCAGTCTCCAATGGCAGGGCGATACTGGCGGATCATGACGAGCTCTCCGTGCTGATTAACCGGAACAATAATAACAGCGCCAGGGTGGCGCACTGTGGTGAATTCGATTTTACGCCCATCCGGTAATGTATGCGGAGACTGTTCAACTGAGAAGCACTTCCATTGGCAGAGTGTTTTGGTGTTCATAAGTGGTTCACCCGTTGTGCGTTAAGTGATTTTACATTTGCCCGTGATCAGAGCCGGTTATCCAAGAAAACTCTTGAGTAAGCGAACGACAGTCTGTGGTTGCTCATTCGTGACACCGTGACCGGTATCAGGAAGAACAACCAGGGTCGTCGACAGGTAGTGGCTGAGGGCAATCCCATTACGTAGCGGGAAGATCTGATCGCTGTCGCCCCATATTAACAGGCTTGGTGGTAGGTTATCCGTCGGCAAATTTGCAATACGCGTCCTGTCATGAACCAGCGAGCGAATCAAGTCCGCTTTTTCCTGTCGATATGGCGAAAAATAGCTGTTGTAAATGTCTGTAGCAACGAAATCCGGCATGGATTTCGGCTCAAAGAAAACATGATCAAACAAGCGTCTGACCTCATTCCCGTTTTGCGGAACAAACAGTTGCTCGGGATGTTCCACTCCTGCGCGCAGGCAAAGCGCCTGAAGATCTGCATCACTGAACAGGGGACCGGGACTGGCGATGATAATGCTTTTATCAATGCGTTCGGGGTTAAGCATCATGTTGTAAGTAATAAAACCACCGTAGGAAATACCGGCAACAGCGACTTTCTCAATATTCATGGCGTCCAGAATTTGCCAGACAGCGTTTGTCTGCGTGGTGAGGTTTGGAGTGCCTTCACTGAACGAATCACCAAACCACGCTAAGTCCGGAGCAATGACCTGATAATCCTGATTCAGTGCCAGCATTTCACGTTTCCATGTGGAGATGGCGGTGCCCCCGAAACCGTGCAGCAGCAGAAGCGGCTTACCTTTACCGCCAACCCAGTATTTGATTCGTCCGCCTTCCTGCAGTGTCAGGTAATGTTCTTCAAAACCGGCATCCGTTAAAGTGTCGTGATCCTGACGTGCTTTCCAGTCAACCAGCTCGCAACCGGTAAGACTCAACAACAGAAAAATAGCGATAAGGACAAAGTGAAAAGGTCGCGTGGTAGTCATAATAGCTCCTCCGATGAGTTAACTATTATACGGCGTTCGATTTTTTCCTGCAGCTATTTATAACTAATGAGATATTGTGGCTTGAAATTATACGAATGTTCATATTAGGCCTGTATTTTGCCTTGTCATATGATAGTTTTACGTTTTCTCAAACCCACTTATACAATTGTTTGAGTAATGAAAAGATGACAGGGAGAGATACATGCATGTTTTGGTAACGGGTGGTATGGGTTACATTGGTAGCCACACTTGCGTACAAATGATTGAAGCGGGCCTGACCCCAATTATTGTTGATAATCTCTACAACAGTAAGAAGTCGGTACTGGCTCGTATCGAAAAGCTGACAGGCGTATCACCGGCCTTTTTTGAAGGCGATATCCGGGACCGTGCTTTTCTTGATAGCGTCTTTGCTGAAAACCAAATTGAAGCGGTTATTCATTTTGCCGGTCTGAAAGCGGTTGGCGAATCGGTGGAAAAACCACTGGAATATTACGACAACAACGTTCACGGTACACTGGTACTGGTTGAAGCAATGCGAGCGGCAGGCGTGAACAGTCTGATCTTCAGTTCTTCTGCCACGGTTTACGGTGATCCGGCGTCCGTACCTATCATGGAAAACTTTCCGACCAGCGCAACCAATCCTTACGGCCGCAGTAAGCTCATGGTGGAAGAGTGCCTGACTGATATTCAGAAAGCCCACCCGGAAATGAGCATTACGCTGCTGCGTTATTTCAACCCGGTGGGTTCTCATCAGTCGGGTGAAATGGGCGAAGATCCGCAGGGTATTCCTAATAATCTGATGCCATTTATTTCGCAGGTTGCTGTTGGTCGTCGTGAGTTTCTGTCTGTCTTCGGTGATGATTACCCAACGGTGGACGGTACAGGTGTGCGTGATTACATTCATGTACTGGATCTGGCCGATGGCCACTTAGCCGCACTGAAATACAAAGGCCGTGAGCCTGGGCTACATGTGTATAACCTGGGAACCGGTAACGGTTACAGTGTGTTGCAGATGGTCGAAGCTTTCTCGAAAGCATCTGGCGTTGATGTCGCCTATAAAATTGCACCACGTCGCCCGGGCGACATTGCAGAATGCTGGGCTGACCCAACCAAAGCCAAAGCAGAGCTGCACTGGGAAGCGACCCGTACGATTGATGATATGACAGCGGATACCTGGCGCTGGCAGTCAGCGAACCCGACCGGCTATCCGGATTTGTAACCCCGTTTCTTCTGCTCTGAAATGGGTTGATACAGCTAAATGTATCAGTGTTTATATTGAAAAAGCCCGCGCAGTTTTGCGCGGGCTTTTTTGCTTTATTTTGCTCTCAGATTTTATAAACCAGCGTGGCCTGAATTAATGCATCTTTATAAAGATGCTCTTCTTTCCGATAAGCGAAAGGAGAGGCACTGAGCTCACTTCTGGTAAGGCTTGATAAGTGCAAAAGCGATCAGGCTGGTAAGGGCGCCTAATGTATCAGCCAGCATATCTTGCTGAGCATCCCAGATATCGCCCTGACTGCCAAGAAATTCAATCCCTGCGTCACCACCGGCCAGAATGGCGTACCACCATTCGATGATTTCATATCCTGCAGCAACAGCCATAATGGCAGTCAGGCCAAACAAACCGGCCAGCCAGGGTTTGCAATGTTCTTTACGGGTCAGAAATTCAGCAATAGGAAATGCATAAAAACCAATAGAAAAGTGGGCTATACGGTCGAAGTGATTGCGCTCGGAACCAACCAGGTTGTTAAACCAGTCGAATGGCACGTTAGCAAACGTGTAGTGGGCTCCAATGGTATGCATAATGAGCCAGATCGACATAAAACAATACGCAGTATGCGAAAAAGAAAAACGGCGGTAGGTCAGTACCAGTGGAATAAAAATGAGTAAGACCGGAATAATTTCCGCGATCCATACTTGCGGAAAGACGGGATTGATACCAGACCAAATAATGGTTGAGGTAATCAGCAATGCCAGAAGCAAAGGGAATCCGATACTTTCAGAGGTCATTGTTTTTGTTGTCATATAAGACATCCTGTTCTTCGTAAGATGAATAAATAATACAGTGTTTTATTTGTTGTTCAACCCTCAATCTGATTTTACTATAAGCGCTTTCAGGGTTTTTAAATGAATCGCAATATGAGGTTGAGTGCATATACGCTGGCATTGCTTTGTCAGAAAATGATGGTCAGAAACTGATTCCTAATAAAAAATTTGCCAGAATCGGATGCAGAGAGCAGGGCTGGTCAAGGAAATCAGACCCAATCAAAACGAAAGTGGAGATCTCCGGACAGCCCTCTGTTACTGACTCTGGGTATAAAATAGCCCTTGTCAGGTTATGTTCATGAAATCCCGCTAGATATGGACGTTTTTCGTGTCTCACATCAGAATTATGGTATAATTCCCTGCTTAATAAATTTACTCTGGCGTGATTGTTATCACGTCTTGCATCACTGTATTGTTTTTGTTCATCTGAGAGCATCTTAACCGGAGCACCATTTTGCAATTTAACGATCTTGGATTAGACCAGCGCCTGATTTCAAAACTGAACCACCTGGCGTTCTATAAACCAACTGAAATTCAACAAGCTGCGATTCCTGTCGGTATCCTCGGCAAGGACGTGCTGGCTTCGTCTAAAACGGGCTCCGGTAAAACCCTGGCATTCTTGTTGCCAGCTATGCAGCGTATGTACCGCTGTAAGCCATTCACTCGTCGTGATCCTCGAGTGCTGGTTCTGACGCCAACCCGTGAACTGGCGAAGCAGGTTTTTGCTCAGCTGAAAACGCTAAACGCTGGTACACCGTATGACGGTGCTTTGATTGTTGGGGGTGAAAACTTCAATGATCAGGTTAAAGCTCTGCGTAAAGACCCGATGTTTGTTATTGCCACCCCGGGTCGTCTGGCTGACCACCTTGAGCACCGCAGCACACATCTGGATGGCCTGGAAATGCTGATTCTGGATGAAGCGGACCGTATGCTTGATCTGGGTTTTGAAGCGCAGTTGCGTCGTATTCACGAAGCTGCAAATCACCGTCGCCGTCAGACACTGATGTTCTCCGCGACACTGGATCATGCCGATGTGGTCAGCATCGCGAGTGATATGCTGAATGCACCAAAACGCATTTCTGTCGGCCACTCTGCCGAAGCGCATACCGACATTGCTCAGCGTTTCATGCTGTGTGATCACCTTGATCACAAGCAAGCGCTGTTAGATAAGTTGCTGGAAACAGAAGATTACGATCAGATGATCATCTTCACGGCGACACGAGCAGATACTGATCGTCTGACAACACTGCTGAACGAGCGCAAACTTAAAGCGGTAGCGTTGAGTGGTGAGATGAACCAGACTCAGCGTAACAACATCATGAGCCAGTTTGAGCGTGACTGTCATAAAATTCTGGTGACGACGGATGTTGCATCACGTGGCTTGGACATCAGCAAGGTTTCACACGTTATCAACTTTGACATGCCTAAACATGCTGAAGAGTATGTTCACCGAATTGGTCGTACGGGCCGCGCCGGTAACAAAGGTGATGCGATTTCTCTGGTTGGTCCGAAAGACTGGAAGAGCTTTAAAAATGTAGAAGCTTTCCTGCAGCAATCGATTGAATTCACAACACTGGAAGGTCTGGAAGGCAAGTTCAAAGGCTTGAAACCGGCACCGAAGAAGAAGTTTGTGAAGAAGAAGCCGGGACCAAAAGTTCAGGCACCTAAGAGCGACAAACCAGCTGCTGACAAACCGAAGAAGAAGATGGATAAGCGCTTCTACGACAACATGGCTGTGGGTGATAACGTGTTTGTGCCTAAAAAGCGCAAGCCTGAAACACCGTCTGCTGACGAAGAGTAATACAGCGTCAATCAAAGACCACTCAATGAAAAATGCCAGTCAAGTGACTGGCATTTTTTTGTGTTTTGCTTGAGTGTCTCGGTTAAGCGTATGGTTGCTCAAGGTGTTTAGCCAGCGCCCTCATAAAGCGCGCTGCTTCACCGCCGGTACAGGCTCGGTGATCGAAGGTCATCGACAGCGGCAAGACTTTCACCATGACCGGTTTGCCGTTTTTCAATGCGACGCGTTCAATAATGCGTCCGGCACCAACAATGGCGACCTGAGGTGGCGTCACAACCGGTGTGGCATAAATACCGGCGATAGCGCCAAAATTCGACAGGGTGATTGTCGCATGTTGAAGTTGATCACGGCCAATCTTGCGCTCACGAATACCTTTGACGGTTTCGTCCACCCACTGACGAATAGCGTTAGCCTTGTACTCATCCGCATTTCTCAGCACGGGTACATATAAGCCGTGTTTGCTGTCAACGGCTACACCAATGTTGACGGTCTGATGTACACAACGGGTCATGGTTTCAGCATCGAACCAGGCATTGAGTGCCGGCTCTTGCTGACAGGCATCAACAATGGCTAATACCAGACGAGCTGTAATATCTTCTCCCGGCTTCCATTGTTCCAGCGTGGCATCTTCAGTAATGGTTACCGCTGCAATCTGCTTGTGCGATTCCGCCATGGCGCCCACCATTGTGCGACGGGCACCTTTGAGGACTTCAGTACCAGGCAATTGTTTGTCGCAGGCGTTATACACGTCAGCATCAATAATCACACCCGAAGGGCCTGTTCCTTTAATGGCATTCAGATCCACGCCCAGCTTTTGTGCCAGTAAACGTGCAGAAGGCATAGCTGTAAGCTGGTGAACAGCAGCCGATTCACGCTCATTACCAACCCAGAACTCATCGACATTCACCGCGTGTGCATGACTGGCGACACTGCCGACAACGGTAGCGGCATCCGCTTTTTTCGCAGTTGCGTGTGTAGCAGCCTGGCTGGCTTTCTGTTTCACAGTTGCGGAAGCTGCTGTTGCATCATCAATTTCCAGCAACAGACTGCCGATATTGATCACATCACCTTCTTCCCCGTGACGGTTGACAATTTTGCCGCTGTATGGGGCAGGGACATCAACGGTGGCTTTAGCGGTTTCAACGGTTAGCACGATTTGATCAACTTCGACGATGTCACCGACTTTGACGTGCCATTCAACAATTTCAGACTCTGCCAGACCTTCCCCTAAGTCAGGGAGCATAAATGTTTTCATTTCCAACCCTCCACCAGCTCGCGCGCCGCTGCAACAATATCTTCTTCCTGAATCATGAAATAATCTTCGTTTCGGTAATAAGGCATGATGGTATCCGGCCCGGTCACCCGCTTAGGTGGGGCTTTCAGCAGGCACATGTCATGTTCTGCAATACGGGCGAGGATCTCAGCGCCGACACCACATGTCTGGCAGGCCTCATGCACAACCAGTAAGCGTCCAGTCCGCGCCAGTGACGCCGTAATGGTTGCCATATCGAGAGGTTTAATTGTGGCTACATCAATCACTTCAGCTTCAATGCCTACATTGGACAAGGCACTGGCAGCTTTCAGTGATTCCACTACGCAGGCCCCCCAGGTCACCAGTGTCAAATCGCGGCCTTTACGCAGCGTAAAACAGGTATTGAGTGGTAAAGCCTGACCGTTATCGATCACTTCGGATTTCACCGTGCGATAGATACGTTTTGGCTCAAAGAACATGATTGGATCGTTACTGCGAATTGCCGCCAGCAATAACCCGTAAGCACGCTGAGGTGAAGAGGGGATAACCACACTCATGCCGGGAGTATGAGCAAATATAGTTTCCACGCTCTCAGAGTGATGCTCCGGTGCATGAATGCCCCCACCATAAGGGGCACGAAAAACTGCCGGGCAAGTCAGACGACCACGGGTACGGTTACGCATTCGCGCCGCATGGCAAATCAGATGTTCCATTGCCGGAAAAACAAAACCCTGGAACTGAAACTCAGCGACCGGGCGTAGCCCTTGTGTGGCCATACCGACAGCTACGCCGCCAATCAGGGCTTCGGCTAACGGTGTATCAATGACGCGTTTCACGCCAAACTTATCTTTCAGGCCAACGGTAGCTCGGAATACCCCACCGTTATCGCCCACGTCTTCCCCAAGCACAACAACATTCGGGTCGTGTGTCATTTCATGATGGAGCGCGAGGTTGACCGCTTCCAGTAGAGTAATTTCAGCCATGCTGGCCTCCCTGCATGCGCATTGCTTTATTAATGATGAGATCCCGTTGTTTGAGAAGTTCTGAGTCTAACGATTCGTAAAGGAAATCAAAGGCAGACTCAGGCGGCTGAGGGATAATCGCCAGGTATTTTTCGACAACATTTTCGATGACATCCTTGCAATGCTGTTGCCATTGTTTGTCTTCTTCATCTGACCACGCTGATTGCGAAACCAGGTACTTTCTCAGACGGGAGATAGGTTCGTACTGCCAGGCTTGCTGGAGTTCATCTTCACTGCGATAGCGGGTGGCATCATCAGCCGTGGTGTGATCACTGAGGCGGTAACTGACCGCTTCAACCAGAGTGGCTCCTTTTCCTTTCCGAGCTTTGTCCAGTTTTTTCAGCAACACGTCATACATGGCAACAATGTCGTTACCATCGACGGTGATCCCTTCAATACCTGCACCTTTGGCTTTATCAGACAGGAATTCAGCACCGCACTGAATAGTACGGGGAACGGAAATGGCCCATTGGTTGTTGTTGATGACAAATACCAGAGGGATGTTCCATGCGCCCGCACAGTTTAAAGATTCCAGAAAATCCCCTTTGGACGTTGCGCCGTCACCACAGGTAACAAGTGCAGCATGATGTTGACCCTGAATTTTCAGGGCAGCGGCAACGCCGACAGCATGTGTACATTGGGTTGCAATTGGAACGCAGTATGGCAGATCCCGGCAATGTTGATCGTTGGGAGAGAAGTCGCTGCCGCGTTCATCGCCGCCCCAATATTGAAGGTTTTTTTCCATACCAATGCCGCGTGCCCACATAGCAGGCAAGTCACGATAGTAAGGAATGAAAACGTCGGTGGATTTCAGTGCGCGACCTACCGCAATACCGATCGCCTCCGCACCCAGACCTGATGGGTAAGTACCCAATTTCCCGGTGCGTTGCAAAGCAACAGCTTTGTTGTCATAGGTGCGCGCCAGCACCATATCACAATAGAATCCTTTCAATGTGGCAATATCAGCCCACGCTGGCAGGGGATTTACCAGTTGACCCTCATGGTCAATAAAGCGATGCATAGGCATAGCCTGGACATTCATTGTTAGCTCCTTCTGTAGCTGCCTCAAAGAGGCGGACAGCAATGCAAAGAGCGCGCCGGGGTAGACAATAATTAGTTTGGGCACTGCATGGCGCACTCGATAGTAGTAATTGTAATCAAAATGTTAACGCCTGCTTTCAGTTGTTAAATTAAAATGAGTAAATAATTCTGTACACTTTGCTTTTTGGCAGCAGAATTGAATAAGCCATGCGACAGTTGTCTGACTCTTGAGACTTAGCGTTGTTACCCGGCGGTATCCGTCCGGATGGCGCATAATTACTGGCAGTCTAGGTAAAATGTGGGCACATTTCGGACAGGGTAAGACAGGATGTTGAAAGTCGATAAAAAAGGGTGACAGGTGTGCCTTGATTACCTGAAATCAGTCGTTTAGGTGTGCTATGAAAGGGTTCAGTTGTTTTGGGTTGTTATTCCTGGTTGCAGCCTGTACTTCTCAGGATAATATAGGTGATGTTGCAAATCAGAAAGCACAATATGTTAACGGAGAGTGTTACCATACCGGTGCGATGCAATCATTAACCGCATCCTTTGATCAGTATATGGATGAGCGAAATAGTGAGCTGAAATCGCTTCAGCCTGAATTAAGCGCAGAAAATTATGAACAGCTGGATTATGCGCTGAAACACTTTGTTAACTATTGGCATCAGTTGGAGCAGGAGCGTAATCAGGCTTGCGAGCTGCATGCCACCTGTCAGTTTGTCTGGCTAAAAAGTCCGGATTTACAGCGTGACAATGATTTTTGTGACGGGACAGATTTTGAATACAGTGTCAGCAGAGCGAAGCTGATTAATTTCTTTAATGACATCGAAAGGCTGCAACTTGAAAAAGCCGTGCCGTAAATTACCGTTATCTGGTCACGCTCTCGGGTAAATCGGTCTCTGGATTTGGCTGTAACGACGTGCATTCCGGGTCAGATTGGTCCCGGCAAAGCCGGGTTACAGCAAAGCCGGGCTACAGACTGCAGGCTTACTGAATGCACTATACAGAATTACGGCATTCAGAAAACTTCTTACAGAAGAAGCGTAACAAAGCGTTGGGATGACGTTAGACGGGCGCAAAAACGCAAATTAAGCGAAAATTGTGGGTGTTCAGTCAGGGCTTAGGACAGGCCGTCGAGACGGTGAAGGCAAAACACAGCCAACAACCTTGGGCAGTGTTGCTTTATTGGTATTTCTGGTACAATCAGGCGTCTTTGGTCAGTTTCATCTTTTATGTCTTCATTCTCGGTAACCTGTCCGCATTGCGGGCGCTCTGCGGCATTAATGCCGAACTCTTTGTCAAACACACCTGATTGTCAGGGCTGTCAGAAACCACTTCTTGATGGTAAACCCGTTGAGGCTGATGCAAACCAGTTAACGCGTTTAATCCAATCGCCCAAACCGGTTGTGGTTGTTTTCTGGGGGAATCAATGCACCCCGTGTCAGACATTTAAACCCATTGTTGATCAGGTCGCGGCTCAACATCGTAATCATTACCGCTTTGTTCGTGTTAATTTAAATAAAAACAAAGTGTTGGCACAAAAGTACCGAATTCGTGGTGTACCGACTATTCTGATATTTAAGAAAGGTAAACAGCAGGCCGCATTACACACCGCGTTGCGAAAAAATGAATTTATTCGCTGGCTGAAGGATGCGATCCCTGCTTGATGGCATGTAAGCCATTGTGCTAATAGTATTAATGTAACAATCCTTTCGGATACTTACATCAAAGAAATTCAATGAATTATTCATCATTAACCCAGGGCTTATCCGGCCCAATCAAGATAAATGAGGAGGAGATTATGGCTACTAGCCGTAAATTTAGTAAGGAGCGTCTGGCGCTTAAAATGTCCCTGGCTGGTACTGTTGTTTTAGCCAGTCTCGGGGTGGGGTATGGATTGTATGTCGGATCCAATGCCATTCTTCTCGACGGCATGTTTTCACTTATGAGTATGGGGATGACAGGCCTTAGCCTGTATACCGCCTATCTCGTTGCAAAGCCTGACGATCATCACTTTCAGTTTGGTTATGCTCATATTGAACCGCTTATTAACGTCGTCAATGGCTTGCTCATCTTAGTGACCTGTTTGTTCGCGTTTATTAATGGTGTGCAAACCATTGTCAGCGGAGGACATGATATTGTCCTCGAACATGCGTTGATTTATGCGGTTATGTCGACTTTCTGTTGTTTTGGTATCTACTTTGCTGAAACGCATATTGCCAAAAAAGTGCAATCTGAGTTGGTGCGAGTAGACTCACAGGAATGGCTGATTGACGGTATACTCAGTGCGGCAATTTTAGTCGGCTTCTTACTTGTAATGGCCCTGGATTCGTTGGGATATTCTCAATGGAACCGCTATGTGGACCCCATTCTGGTATCTGCGCTGTCTCTGGCGGCTGCAGTACTGCCAATTACTGTTTTACGTCGTAACCTGAAAGAAGTGCTTCTGGTTGCCCCGCAAGACGGTGTCCAGAAGAAAGTTGACCGTGTGATCGAAAAACTGGCGGAAGACTACCATTTCGAAGATTACACGCATCACTTTGCCAAGACAGGTCGTCAGTACGATCTGGAAGTGAATATCTTGGTTAAAGATGAAAAATATTGGACAACCACAAGACAGGATCAGGTTCGTCAAGTGCTTTGGGATGCTCTGCATGATCAACTCGGAGACACCTGGTTATCTGTGACCTTTACGGGACAGGCTCGTTGGCTCTAAAACTAACTTGTCTCATATAGTCAGTGATTGGTAGTGATAAAAAGGGCGGAAACGCCCTTTTTTAATGCGCTTGCATTATGTGCGTTATGTCGATTTAACGGTACGTGTTAAGTGGACAACATATATTACTGAAGCAAACATCTGCTAATGAAGGGGATGGGCGAAACCCAATGCTTAATCAGCGTCGTTGGCAAGATGTACATCCCCGACATGCCTGCCGTGTATGTTTGTCCAACCGAGATCGCTGAATTTTGCAGTAGGCATTTTTCAGGGCACGACGCGCAGCAAACCAGTCTTTAGGTTTTTCCAGTATCAGATAGCCATTAAATGACTTCACCAATTGGATTCGGTACTCATTGATAAACTTGCTATCGTAGCCAATGTCAAAGTAATCGAGGGCTTGCTCGATAGACGTAAAATTAGCAACGACGCTTTGAATGTCAGTTTTACTCATATTTGGCGCATAGAGTCAGTTCAGGCAGAGAAACTATCATAGGGGGAATGAATCGGCTTTGATTTAGTTCCTATTATTGTGTATTTTCTTGGGTATGTATTCAGCTGCTAAAGCGTCTCTCGAACACGGTGAGAGGATTTCCTCTTGATTGCTTACTGTCCGTTGCTGTTGCCGGGCGGAAACGGTGGTTGAAATGACGGCAATTTTCGTAAAATTAGATTATCTAATTTGAGACACTAAGAATAATCACTCATTCTTATCTGGTTATTTTTTCTCAATCAGAACAGAATATATAGGTAAGTTATCTGCCTGACAGTTACCCATTTTTACATGCTGTTTTGTGCCTTGTGACACGTTATTTTGGTACGCATACCAAGTGCTTTTATCGCTATTCTGGAAATTGTGCAATAACGTAAAATTATTGTTCATTGTGTCACAGTGCGATAACAATTCAGTAGATCTTTTGTTCGGTTCAGGTATCTTATTTCACGTCTAAAAATTGGCTTTGATGTGTGGGAGAGGCAATTTTTAGACCTTTGGTTTGATGTGTTGGCAGCTCTATTAAGAGCATAATCTCAAAGGTTTAAGGTATTCTCATGGAAACCCTGTTAGTTGTAGCATTCATCGTCGGTGCAGTATTCATCATTTTGAAAGAAAAACGTTGCACCAAAGATTTGGATTACTCTCGGGACTCCCTGTAATCGAACACGCTCGACATTGCAGTTAACCGTTAAAGCGCCTGAGGGCGCTTTTTGTTTTTATATTGCTTTGTAACGAGCATGTGTGGTTTACGTCTTTGCCGTACATAGCTGAAAGCTGTTAGACACGATAGATGATTTTGTATTAGCCATTGTGGTGAAGCAGGCAAAATCATCTGGCGTTAAAAAATCTGGGCAGCAAGAAAAGTTTTAAGTTTACACCTTTTCTATCAATCGGTTATCACTCACGGTTGTGACCTATATCTCGACAAATTGTTAAATGCACTCTTGTTAATATGCTCTTTAATGAATATTGTTATTTGCCTGCTTCGTAAATGTCACCGGGTTGTTCAATCCTGATGTAATCCGATGAAAAAACAGATACCGAGCGAATCGATTAGTTGATGATTCTGACCCTGTCGTCAGGATTGTTTGGTTTGAGTTTGCGGTAAATATGCAATTGAAAGATTTCTGCCATCTTGATGACGGTATCAGTCGTCGATTTGGAACGTGGATGACGCAATACCATTACGTTTCCCTTATTTTTGTTCTGAGTATCGCGTTTGCCTGTTCCTTGTTTAATGGTTATGCCTCAAGGCAATATGTTCGATATTTAGTTGCTTCTGATGTGGAACAGACCTTAAGTTATTATTCCAGCCAGATTACTCACTATCCTGAAAAGCTCAGTCAATTAGCCTCCGTCTTTGAATTTAATTGCCTTGAGCAGGATCGTCGCCAACTTCAGCAATTAACCTATCACGATTATTTGATTCGCCGGATGCGTTTACAGTTGCCGGATGGCCGTCATTGCAACAGCATGGAAAGTATTGAACCGGAAAGACAACTACTTCCTTTGGTGTCTCCGCTCAGAGAGGGCGTTGGGTTGTGGGTGGCGAACGAAGCCCACAGTAACGAACAGTTGCTGGTCGTAGAGAAGCACGTTGAGATAGGCAAGTTGTTGGTATATCTCGAACCGCTGATCTCAGATTCACTCCGAGATAAGTACTGTACCAGTTGTTTGCTGGTGGCGGTGTCCGCTGAATTGAATCCGACTGTGGTGCTGATGCGGGGCGATATCAGCCTGTTACAGACCCCGCCACTGATGAGTTTCCCGTTGATCGATAGACTGACTGTAAAAGTCTATGTTCAGTCCGCTTTAATGGATAGCTATCGCCAGGCTTTCTGGTTGCCGCTGTTTTTAATGGGTGTTTTTCTGGGGGGAGCGATTCTTGCTGGTCACCGACTCATTCAAAGTCGTAAGCTCTCGCTACATGCACTGGTGGATGAAGGTCTGGCGAAGCAGGAATTTATTCCTTTTTACCAGCCTATTGTCGATGTGGCATCAAACACCCTGTACGGCTGTGAAATGTTGGCGCGTTGGCAGCGCCCTGATAATGAAATGATTTCTCCGATGGAATTTATCCCTTACGTCGAGAAAAGTGGTCAGATATTCCCTATTACCGATCAGCTCATCACCAAAGCGGTGAACGAAATCAGTAAACTGAACTGGCAGCAAACACAACAGGTACTCAGCATTAATGTGATTCCAGACCATCTGGAAAGCCATGAAATCATGGAAAAGTCACTGGCGCTTTTGTACCGTTCTCAGATATCACCACGGCAAATCGCATTTGAAGTCACAGAGCGAAAGCAGTTTACGGATTTGGCAATGGCGTCAGATGTGATTGATTTGCTCAGAAGTAAAGGGGTAGACGTCAAGCTGGATGACGTGGGGACAGGGTATGGAGGGTTTAGTTACATTCAGCAACTGAACATCCGGAGTCTGAAAATCGACAAGATGTTCGTTGAGACCATTGGGACCAGTGATATCAAACTGTCACTCCTTGATTCCATCATTGCTTTTGGCCGGGAGGCTGGAATGGAAATGATTGCAGAAGGCGTTGAAACGCTGGAGCAGTCAATGTATCTGGCTCAGCGGGGAGTTAATTTACAACAAGGTTTCTACTTTGGTAAGCCAATGAATTTTCAGGATTTCGCGTATTTCTGTAAGTCGATGGCGGCAAACCGGCGGACAGGGGATGATCCGGTGGAAATGGGTTAAGCCAATAGGCTAATAACAGTCGTCTACATTAAAAATTTTGATTAAAGATTTTGATTATAGTTTTTGTTAGTGAATGGCCGCATCATGCGGCCATTCAAATGGTTGAAGCGCTCGGTGTCTTGTAATAAAACACTGCTAAGCCCTTCGAAATGATCAGCACCCAGAGCGCCGCTCATCACAGATTGATCAGGCGTTTTTTTCGCGCCATTCTTCTGTTAAGCGAGAAATACGTTGTTGCGTTTCCTGCCACATGCGCGATGCGGTGAGTTCGCTGTATTCTCCGGTCGATTTTTTACACAGTGTCTCTAGGCTCGGTACCTGCGTTTGCGGCAGCCCATCCAGAGCCTGGATGGCGCCTTCGCGGTTATTGCAAAGCATGACCATATCGCAGCCTGCTTGCTGTGCCGCGATAGCCCGGTCACCATAACTACCCAGTACGTCTGCACCCTTCATGTTCAGGTCATCAGAAAAAATGACACCATTGAACTTCAGGTCATGACGCAGTACTTGTTTAAGCCAGTATTCAGAACCGCTGGCTGGCGCGCTATCGAAGTGGTCGAAAACGACATGTGCTGGCATCATTGCATCCAGCAGATTTTGTTCAATCAGCGCTTTAAAAACCGTCATATCGTGAGATTTGATTGAATCGCGAGAATCAACAGGCGTTTCCAGATGAGAATCGGCGATCACACCGCCATGGCCCGGGAAGTGTTTGCCGGTGGCTTCCATGCCTGCCTGTTTCATTCCTTTGATAAATTGGCTGGCATAGCGAATCACTTGCTGAGGCTGATCCGAGAATGCGCGATCACCAATTGCTTTACAGTCAAAACCAAGATCCAGTACCGGAGCCAGACTCAGATCAATATCCATAGCCAGTAGTTCGGCTGCCATCAGCCAGCCACCGTCCTGTGCCAATTCCAACCCCTGTGCGTGAGACGCAAATGCTTTGGCAGGAGGAAGCAAGGTAAATTCATCACGGAAGCGTTGTACTCGGCCACCTTCCTGATCGACAGCAATCAGAAAAGGTCGATTTGCTGTTTTGCGGATCTCTTTGGTCAGCGCTCTGAGTTGCTGACGGTCGTGGTAGTTGCGTGCAAAGAAAATGATCCCGCCGACAGTCGGGTGCTGGATAATTTCACGATCTTCTGCATCAAGTTCATAGCCTGAAACATCAAGCATTAAAGGACCCATAAGGTCTCCTCAGGTAAGGCCATTAATGGTTCCCATTATGCCTTAAATGGAACGTGGTAAACATAGTGGCGATGATAAAGGCGATGGCTGCTTTGATTAACTTTAAGTGATGCCGGTCACTTTTAAATGAAAACTAATGATAACAATTAAGTAAAAATGTGATCTGTATTGATGTTGAGGGCGGGTGAATTCATTACACTGCACCCTTAGCAAACATTGAGAGAGTGGGATATGTCTGTACTAGTGGCGATTGCAATTACAACCGGAATCTTATCTGGTGTGTGGGGCTGGGTTGCTGTTTCTTTAGGGCTTCTGAGCTGGGCGGGCTTTTTGGGCTGCACAACGTATTTCGCGTCCCCTAAAGACGGAATCAAAGGGCTTGGCCTGAGCATTGCTACCAATATGAGCGGCGTATTCTGGGCTATGATGATCATCTATCTGTCACAGCTGGCAAGCCTTGAAATTATTGGTTACGTTGTCACTGCTGTTGTCGCGTTTTTGATGTGTGTGCAGGCAAAGAAATCGTGGTTGAGCTTTATTCCGGGGACGTTTATTGGTTCTTGCGCCACATTTGCCGCCTCTGGTGACTGGAAGCTGGTAGTACCTTCACTGATCTTGGGGGCCGTATTCGGCTATACCATGAAAACCTCTGGTCTATGGTTGCAGCAGCGGTTGGCACCCAAAACGAACCTGGCTACGGCAGAGCAAAACTGACTCTCACAAAGAAATAAAAAATATAGAAATAAAGAAATAGAGTTAAAACGATTTAATAATGCCGCCCCGAAATGGGCGGCATTTTTATTTCAGGATAATCACTATCAGGATAAGTGTTTGCCGGAATGTCAGAGGCAAGGAATATGCTGTGCGACAGTGAGTGTCTTAAGCGGCCTGAATACTTTTTCAGCGTCCACCTTATTTGCCAGAACACAAACCCTGAACCCGTCGCTGAGATGTTTTTCAACTTGATTAAACAGGCTTTGTTCGTCATAAGGGGCGCGGTCGGCATCACGGCGACATAAATCAACAAAGATATCTTCTGCTTCTCCGGGAAATAGGACAAATTCCGATTGCTGCATCAGACGTAGGGCCTTGAGAGTCAGGAGTTCGGGATCGTCGCCGGTTTCAATAAGATACAAAGCGCCGCCAGAAGGGGCGGTTGCACATAGCAGGGTTGTAAATACCTCGTCGAGTTCATGTTCACAGTTGGCCAGCTCAACTTGGGGGTGACGAAAAAAGCTCTCCCAGAATTTCCGCCGTTCATCTACCGTCTTGAAGTGTTCCTTGATTCTGTCACGCTGTTTACCCGCATAGTCAGCCAATAGACTGAGATTCTGTGGCAGTTGTGTTTCCAGCTTTTCCCTCAAAAACCGAACCAGAACCGGGGATGCACCGCCGCTGGATACCGCAACTTGGATCGGGCTTCGGTCAATGATCGATGGGGTAATAAAATGGCAGTACTGGCGGTCATCAACCACATTGGCCCAGATCCCCCGGGCTTCCGCATCGGAATAAATGGATTGGTTGAGAGCACGGTTGTTGGTGGTTACCCAAACCTGATCGGCGTGGTCGAGTACTGAAGGTTGGTATACGTCATTATTCCAGTGAATTTTTCCAGCTTGTTCCAGTCGTTCCAGATGCGGGTGCAGTTCGGGGGACGTCACTGTGATATCGGCGTCAGCCTTGAGCAATAAGTCGACTTTCCGGCATGCCACTTCGCCACCACCAATAACACTGATTTTTCTGCCTTTAAGTGAGAGAAAAATGGGAAAGTAGTCCATTAAGTTGATTCCTCATTGAATGGTGGATGTTATTAATTTGCTGATTATTAAGGAGGCTTTTTCTGTTAGCCAGTATAAATTGGTGAAAATATGGCTTACGGAAACATTTGGAAACAAATTAAAATTTAAACCTGTCTCTGAGCTGAAGACATTCAGCTTCTATTAAACCCTCAATTGTTAGTGTTTCCGCACGATTTTTATTCTCCCCTGAATATGGGCATTTTCGCCTGAGTAGTGCAAAGCCTCGGTCACTTCTCTGGATTTATGTTTATTTTATCAATTATATATGGTCGGCAATATGAATAAAAAATTAGTGATTGCAACACTAATCAGCTCAGCCTTGCTTGTTGGTTGTGGTGAGCAATCTACAGGTCAAGCACCAGCAGCTAGCCCACTGGTTGTGGCGCAGCCGGTGACGGTGATTGACTATCAACAGGGTAAACAGTTTGTGGGCAGAACGGAAGCCATTGAAGATGTGGCCATCTCTGCGCAGGTATCCGGCTATTTGAAGTCACGCTCTTTTAAAGAAGGGGAGATCGTACACAAAGGTCAGGTACTGTTTGAAATTGAACCGGCAGCCTATGAAGCTAAACTGGCCAGTGCCAAGGCAGCCATCGCTCAGGCGGAAGCCTCATTGAAACGCGCAAATCTCGATTGGCAGCGAGCAGAGAACTTGTTGCCCAAAGGAAGTATCAGCAAAGCGGAGTATGATCGTCTGACGGCAGAAAAGCTGCATGCAGAAGCGCAATTGAAAGCGGCCAATGCACAGGTAAAAGCGGCGGAGGTGGACTTGTCTTATACCCGAATTTCTGCGCCTTTTACCGGCCGAATCAGTGACAGCAAAGTGAGTATCGGCGATCTGGTTTCACCGGGCTCCGGTATTTTAACTACGTTGGTCAGCCTGGATCCGATACAGGCATCATTTAATGTCAGTGAGCGTCAGCGTCTGGAGTTGGGGATTGACAGCCTTGATGGGGCGGGTCGGGGACAGAACGATGTGGAAGTGGTACTGACTCTGACAAATGGCGAAACATACAGTGAACTGGGTGTGGTGGACTTTATCGGAAACCGTATTGACCTTAAAACAGGCACCATTGCAATGCGCGCCAATTTTGCCAACCCGGATCAGGAATTGTTACCCGGTCAGCATGTTCAGGTATTTTTGCGTGAAAAAGAGCCGGTTAAGCGCATGGTCATCCCTCGCCGAGCGGTGCAAAGCGATCTGGAAGGGGATTTCGTCATGGTACTGGCAGAAGGGAATATCGCTGAACGCCGGAATGTTGTGCTGGGACCTCAAACTGAACATGGTGTGATCATTACCGACGGCCTTGCGGACAGTGATGTGGTTCTGACTAAAGGTTTGCAGCGTGTCAGAAACGGCATGACAGTTCGACTGGAAAACGATGAGGCGCAGGAATAATCATGCTAAGTCGATTTTTTATTCAACGACCTAAGTTTGCGTTGGTCATCTCCATCATTCTGACTCTGGCCGGCCTGATTTCACTGCTGAATCTGCCAGTGGCGGAATACCCGAAAATCAGCCCGCCATCGGTGTCTGTTACGGCGTACTATTCTGGTGCCAGTGCAGAGGTTGTTGAAGAAGCGATTGCCGACCCGATTGAAGCGTCTGTGAACGGCGTAGAGAACATGATCTACATGTCCTCAAAAAGTGCCAATGATGGCTCGTACAACCTGAACGTGACATTTGATATCGGTACCGATCCCGATATGGCGCAGGTGAACGTGCAAAACCGGGTTTCTCAGATTGAATCCAAGCTTCCGGCTGAAGTGCGAATGGTCGGGGTTACCGTAAAAAAACGGTCACCGGATTTGTTGATGGTGCTGAACTTTTATTCGCCTGATGGAAAATACGATGACCAGTTCCTGATTAACTACATCAACCTGAATGTGAAAGATCAGCTGGCTCGTGTTAAAGGTATCAGTGAAGTTAACGTCATCGGTGGTGGCGAATACTCAATGCGGGTCTGGCTGAATCCGGAAAAAATGGCCAACCTGGGCATCACGACTGCGGATGTGAATGCTGCGCTGGCCGAGCAGAACGTACAGGTTGCTGCCGGTAAAGTGGGCGCGCCGCCATACAACAATACCCAGGAAGTGCAGTTCAACCTGGTGACGAAAGGACGACTGGAAAGCGTTGCTGAATTTGAGGACGTCGTTCTGCGCGCCAACAATGATGGTTCAATGGTGTATCTCAAAGATATCGCACGTATTGAACTGGGTAAGAAGTTCTACGACGGCAATGGTAAATTCCGTAATCAACCGGCGTCTATTGTTGCGCTGAATCTGCAATCCGATGCCAACGCACTGGACAGTGGCAAAGCGGTGATGGAACTGTTGGATCGGATGAGCGCAGATTTTCCGGAAGGAATGGATTATGAGACCAGCTACGATACCACTTTGTTTGTATCTGAATCGATCAAAGGGGTTGTCAAAACCCTGATTGAAGCGATTCTGCTGGTTATTGCGGTTACCTACCTGTTTCTGGGGAGCATGCGTTCAACGCTGATTCCTGTCGTGGCCATTCCGGTTTCGCTTATTGGTACTTTTGCCATCATGCTGGCGACAGGCTTTACCATCAATACTGTCACGTTGTTTGGTCTGATTCTGGCGATTGGTATCGTTGTGGATGATGCCATTCTGGTGATCGAGAACGTCGATACCAATATGAAGCGTGATCCAAGCCTGACGCCCCGCAAAGCAACGTTGATTGCGATGAAAGAAGTGACCGGGCCGATCATTACGTCCACGTTGGTGTTGTTAGCCGTGTTCCTGCCGGTCGCAATGTTACCGGGGATCACCGGTATCATGTATCGCCAGTTTGCGCTGACAATCTGTATTTCGGTTGTTATTTCCTCCATCAATGCCCTGACTCTGTCACCGGCTTTGTGTGCGCTGGTCCTTAAGCAAGGGGGAGAAAATAACGCTCGCTGGTTTACGGTGTTTAACCGTGGGCTGGATCGTATCACACATAAATACGGTGTTATTGCCGGATTCCTTGTCAGGAAAACGGCGGTATTGGTGGCGTTCTTTGTGTTGGCGGTTGGCGCAGTGACTTACTTGTCCAACACCACCTCAACAGCGTTTGTACCAACGGAAGATAAAGGCATTCTGCTGGTCAACGTACAGCTGCCGGATGCCGCTTCGCTATCGCGTACCGAAGAGGTGACCGAAAAGCTTCAGGCTATTTTGGATCAGGAACCGGGTATTGAAGGGATCACCGTGGCCAATGGCTATGCGTTCCTCACCGGTGCTGCCGCATCAAATGGCGCTTCACTGTTTATTAAACTGAAAAGCTGGGAAGAGCGCTTGGCAATGAGCGGTGATCACTCATCATTTGCGATTTCAAACCGGATCAACGGCCGCGCAGTATCAGATGTTCCTGAAGCGGTGGTGTTTGCTATGGGAGCGCCAGCGGTGCCGGGAATGGGCGCTGCATCGGGATTCGAGTTTGTCCTGGAAGACACATTGGGTCGCAGTCGTACTGATCTGGCAAAAGTAATGGGAGAGCTGATTCAGCAGGCCAATGCACAACCTGAAATTCAGTACACCTTCAGTACGTTCCGGGCCAATGTACCGCATTTCTACATTGACATAGACCGGGTGAAAGCTAAACAGCTGGGCATCCCATTGACGGATATTTTCCAGACGTTACAAGGTAACCTTGGTTCAATGTATGTGAACGATTTTACCCTGTACGGAAAGAATTTCCGGGTAACGGTACAGGCTGACAGCGATTACCGTGACAGTCTGGATACTTTGGAACGTTTTCATGTCCGTTCATCATCCGGCGAGATGATTCCACTCAGTACCCTTACGTCGGTTGAACAGGTATTTGAGCCTGATGTGGCATGGCGTTATAACATGTACCGCGCAGCGGTCATTCAGGGTAGTCCGGCACCGGGTTACTCAAGCGGCGATGCGATTGCGGCAATGGAACGGGTAGCGGCTGAGGTACTGCCTCAGGGCTATCAGTATGAGTGGACGGGGATGGCCTATCAGGAAGTACAGGCTGGTAATCAGGCGATTTACGCGTTTGCTCTGGCACTGATATTTATTTACCTGTTTATGGTCGCGCAGTATGAAAGCTGGAGTATTCCGCTGGCAATTATTCTGGTTGTGCCTGTGGCAACGTTAGGCTCTTTCCTGGCGTTGGCATTAACCGGCACACCGCTCAATCTGTATGCTCAAATTGGTCTGGTACTGCTGATCGCTCTGGCGGCGAAAAACGCCATCTTGATCGTAGAATTTGCCAAGATTGAGCGGGAAGAGAAAGAACTGGATATTGAGCAAGCATCGGTTCGCGGCGGTAAATTGCGTTTCCGTGCGGTAAACATGACTTCCTGGTCATTTATTCTGGGGATTTTACCGCTGATTTTTGCTTCCGGAGCCGGACATATCAGTCAGAACTCACTGGGGATCTCATTGACTGGCGGGTTGCTGTGTGTGCTGCTGGCGGGTACGTTCCTGATCCCGGGTTTCTTCGCGCTGGTTCAGCGTCGCCGTGAAAAATTCCACGGTGGGTCAACGCGCATTGCTCCGCTGGAGGATGAGTGATTAAACAATCGGTGAAAAAAGCTTGAGACGAAAAGGGTCAGGTAAGGTTTGAGATACACGCCGAATACGGAGGCGATAAATCCTGAGCTATGAATTATAGCCTGACAAGTCCCTGATATTTATCTTGTGAAATATACTGAAAAGGCCAATCAGAATACCTGATTGGCCTTTTGTTTAAGGGGGAAATGTTATCTGGGATGGATGATAAACGGAATAGCGTTGAGCGGTATCTATTAGTGTTGTAAATCATATTTTTATTAATAATCAGCGGGTTGATCTTTGTCGGAAATATCATGCGGGCTTCACAATAAAGCAGTAATTTACTTGGTAATATCTTTTGCCAGTTATTTACCGCAGAAATTAAATACTGTTAAAGAAGATGACCCATTATGGATAATATAAAAACAACACTTCTACCTATTGTGCTTGCTGTTGCCTCAGCAGTCTCTTTTCAAGCCCAAGCTGATACCGCGTCTGTAGAAGCTAAAATTTTGAATGGTCAACCTGCCAGCCAACTGGCTGAAGGATTATTGCTTCCTTGGCAGGCCGCAATGATTACGGTGCCTTTATATTCTGAGGATGGTAGCTCATCGCAGGTATTATCAGGCTGTGGTGCAGTGGTGATCAGTGATCGCTTATTAGTGACTGCAGCTCACTGTATTGATCCTATGATGAGTACAACAGTGGTTGCTGGTACTGAACAACTTCCCAATTCTGTAGGTGCTGCTGATCAGATTGATTCAAAATATAAGTTCACTGTGATTGGTGGTTGGGTTCATCCTTCTTATGACCCAAGTATTAATTACGATCACGACGTGGCGGTATTACAGGTTGATCGTTCAATGGCATCCGTCGCCAAGCCGATAAAAATCGCGACGCCTGCCGAGCAGGCCGTTGCAAATGCGCAATTTGCTAACACCTGGAATGCGACCGGTTGGTCTGAAGCGAACTTGATTGCCTCTGGTTGGGGACGGACAGAACCCGATTACAACCAGCCTGATGAGCTGATGGTTGTGACTTTAGGCGGAATTCCGGCTGAACAGTGTGATACCTCTTATCCGTTTAGCTCGGACTCACACTTTGTCTGTGCCGACAGCAATGATCCTGCGGTGAAAAAAGATGTCTGTGCCGGTGACTCCGGTGGCCCGTTGATCTGGCAAAACCCAGAACGTGCCGGTGACAGTGATTTCGGGTTGCGTGTTATCGGTGTCACCAGTAATGGAGCCTATTGCGATTTGAAAAACTCTGGTCATCCTGATGCCCAATTGAATGGCTTGTACACTGAGTTGGCCTCATATTATGCGGATATTGAAGTCGTGACCGGCGTTGATTTTGATCTGGAGCCGACACCTGAATTTGCCGTGAACCCATTTGAAAAAATCAGTGAAGGGCAATCAAAACTGACACCGAAAAGTTCGGGTTCAAGTGGTGGCAGCATGCCACTTTCAGTGTTGGCTGGTTTAGGTCTGCTGGGCTTTTTACGTCGTCAGCGTCGCTAACTTCTGCGCTTATCACTGAAGTAATATTGTTATACGTAAACGGGTTTATCACTGCCTTTGTGATAGTCCTTAACCATAACGGTCTACAATAGCGCGGTATTCATAGCTATTGTGCCAATGATAATAATCTGCCCCCGAGGTCTTGGTTTCGGGGGCTTTTTTATGCGTGATTGCAGACTCATTAACAGTGGATAACAGTCTATAGTGGGTAACAGTCTGTAGAGGATAAGAGTCCGTCATCCAGACAATGCAAGTACGGATTATACGGGCTAGATTTGTGTCTTTTCTGATCCTCTGATACAACACTTAAAAAGCAGCAGTGAAGTGAAACTGAAAGCTGCTATTCATTTCAAGTAATTATCGATTAAGATTTATTACTCATCTGAGCAATCGCCTCTCATTGATTATCATAAGGAAAATGACATGTCAGCACCTCTTTTGACTTCTCCTGTCGTCCCCGTATCATGGCTGGCAGAACATTTGGACCACCCCGATGTTGTAGTGTTGGACGCCAGCTGGTTTCTGCCGGGTACAGAGCGAAATGCGATGGCTGAATGGCAGCAGAAACGGATTCCGGGGGCACGTTTTTTTGATTTTGATAAACAAATTGCTGATCCGGATTCTCACTTACCGCATATGTTGCCTTCACCTGCATTATTTGCTGAAGAGGTCGGTAAACTGGGTATTACGCCAGACAGCATTGTGGTTGTTTACGATACTCACGGCATTTTTTCCTCGCCAAGAGTGTGGTGGATGTTCCGCGCTATGGGGCATCAGTCAGTGGCGGTGCTTGACGGTGGTTTACCGGTCTGGGAACAGGCTGGGTATGCGTTGCAGACTTGTCCACCGGAGTATGCTGAACCCGCTGAATACCTGGCTGTATTTCAGCCTCAATGGGTGATTGATGCCGACAGTTTGCATGCCCGTTTGAGTGATACCAGCACACAGGTTTTCGATGCCAGACCCGCAGCCCGTTTTTATGCGCTACAGCCTGAACCACGGGCAGGGATCAGAAGTGGCCACATGCCAAATGCTAAAAGTCTTCCGTTTTCGCAGCTCCTTGAAAATGGGCAGTTTTTGCCAAAAGAGCAATTAATGAAGCGGTTTGATGTGCTTTGTGAGCCAGAGCAGCATCTGATTTTCAGCTGTGGCTCAGGGGTGACAGCATGTATTTTGGCGCTTGGAGCGGAGTTGAGTGGCCGGAAAAAGCTGACAGTCTATGACGGCTCCTGGAGCGAATGGGGGAGTAACAATAAGTATCCTGTTGAGGTCTGAAGCGCTTCTTCATCAAAAAAGAAGGCACTCTGTTGAGTGCCTTTATTGTCTCTGTGCCGTTTTTTCAGTGACTATACAGTGACTGCGTTTGGTATGAGAACCAATACGGCAAGGAAATCAGTTCACAGCTGACGTGTGAGTAACCGGCACGTAACCACGTTGTTCAAGAATTGTTTGTCCCGGTGCTGAAACCAGGTAATCAACAAACGCCTTAGCTGACTTTTTCACTTTTGCTGGTTTGTACAGCATAAGAAACGGGCGAGAGATTTTATATTGTCCGTTTTCCAGATTAGCGAGTGTTGGTGGTACACCTTCAAATGAAAGTGCTTTCACTGAGTCGTCAACAGAGCCCAGTGAAACATAACCAATGGCATGTTTGTTTCGTGATACGAGGCTTTTCACGGTACCGTTGGTGTTAACCACCAGCACCTGAGGATTGATATCAGACACGGTTTGACCACCGATCTCCTGAGTCAGCCCCATAAAATCTTCAAAGGAAAAACGAGAACCCGAGGCATTTTCACGGCTGACAACCGCCATTTTCAGGTCGGGACCACCCACATCTTTCCAATTGGTAATTTCACCGTGATAAATTTTTTCGATTTGCGTTTTGGTCAGATTGTTCACCGGATTGTCTTTATTCACTACCAGCGCAATGCCGTCATGGGCAATAGTGACGGTTTCAATATCCGGATTGATTTCTTCTGTTTGCAGGTAACGCGAACTCATCCCCAGATCTGCCGCATTTTTCTTTACTGCGTTGATACCGGCTGACGAGCCGATGCCCTGAACAGCAATCAAGGTATCTGTATGCTCAGAAGAATACGTTTCAGCCAGCACTTCAATGACATGACTGACAGAGGTTGAGCCGGTAACGGTGATAGTCTCTTTGGCTTGTGCGCCAAATGCTAAGGCGGCGAAGAGCGCACAAAGGGTAGTTCTGGTTAACATTTCTGATCTCCACATTTACACCAGAAGAATATGGCCGCCAATGCTATTACGAAAATATGACAATTATGTGAAAAACGTTGATGGTCAGCGAAAAAAGACAAAAAACAAGCCGATTACATAATCGGCTTGTTTTTGATTTCAAAGGTATTTTTTGTGTTCCTTTTCCTGATACATGGCCCTGTCAGCCTTCGCCAGAATGGCGTCAGGATCGGAAAGGTTGCCTGGATAATACGGCGATAAACCAACACTTAATCCAATGTTAAATGTTACGCGTGTTGCCTGAGTGTGGTCATAAAGTTGATTCAGCCAGTCTTGCGGACTGTCCTTAGAATCTTCAGGGAGTAAAACCACAAACTCATCACCACCAATCCGGTAAATTTTGCTGCCGGCGGGCGCAGTTTGTATCAGTGCCCGAGAAATGGTGCACAGCAATTCATCCCCTGGCTTGTGGCCAAGGCGGTCATTGACCTGCTTGAAATTATCAATATCAATATAAGCCAGAACACCGCGTCTGTTTTCAATCGCCATTCTGTCGAAGCAGCGGAACAGGGCACGTCGGTTCATCAGGCCGGTCAGATCATCTTCTAAGGCCAGTTGGCTGAGTTCGCCTTCCAGCTGTCGGGCAATCTGAATTTGCTTATTCAGCTTGATAATCAGTTCCTTCCTCTGATTGATCAGTTTGATGAAGCAGAAACAGATCAGAAACGTCCCAATATGCATAAACACATTGTCAGTGGAGACAATAAACCAGTGACTTTTCAGTTCCGGTATTTCATCCAGCAGATCAGACACCACACCTGTCGCATAGGTACCCAGCGCCAGCATCATCCACGGACGCATTTCACTGCCGAAATCTTCCCGCAGCAGCAAAATAATGAGTACCAGTGTCAAAATGGAAATCACAATTTCCAGCTGTGCATTTGCCAGAATCAGTGCCGAACTCAGTATTCCGACACAGACATACATGGTTAAGCGGGTTGGCAGTTGAGAGAGTGTACTCATGCGTTTAAAACATCTCTTTGATGGACCGGGGTATAGTTACAAAGCCATTCGGAAGATACAAGCCATTCACATACTTATCCTACGAAATCTCAATGCAACTGGATGAATGAGCTTCATTTAATCATTGTTTTGAGTGGTTATTGACCCATTAAACGCTATTTTTGAGGAGAAAATCTCATTTTTCAATACCGTGCATTTTGCGTATTTTTGAGACCTTTAGCAGCTTTTTGGTTGCTAATCACTATTTACTCATTAATTTTTTCACAAATGTGTTATCAAAATCTCATTAATGCAATCATAGATTGTGGTCTGGAGCTGAGAGGATCTCTTTGATATATAAGGCTTGTAACAAAATATTTCAGTTAACAATATTGTAACATCGGGGTGTTTGTGTCTATTCTAACAGTGAGTGTGAAAGCACATGGACAGTCGGATGTAGAGGTCGAAATATGCTGACAATGGCAAGAAGTGCTCAACCAAATAAAGCGCTGGTTTCTGAAAGGATTCAGAAGCTAATCAAGGCGCTGTCTAATGGGGTCTATGAGCGTGAAGAAACGATCAAACTCTGCCTTCTTGCTGCCTTAGCCGGCGAGAGTGTCTTTTTGCTGGGTCCTCCTGGTATTGCGAAAAGCTTGATTGCAAAGCGTCTGATCCAGGCTTTCGATAACAGCAAGTTTTTCGACTATCTGATGACGCGTTTCTCAACGCCGGAAGAAGTATTTGGCCCGTTGTCGATTCAGGAACTGAAAGATAATGGCAAGTATGTTCGCTTGATTGACGGTTACCTGCCTACCGCGCAAGTGGTGTTTCTGGATGAAATCTGGAAAGCCGGTCCGGCCATTCTGAATACATTGCTGACAGTTGTGAATGAGCGGACCTTTAAGAACGGCCAGGATATTCTTCCTGTCCCCATGCGTTTGTTGATTACCGCGTCCAATGAGCTGCCGGAAGAGGACAGCGGTCTGGAAGCGTTATATGACCGAATGCTGGTTCGTGTGTTTGTTAACCGCATTCAGGAAAAGCAAAATTTCAAAGCCATGCTGATGGGAGAAGGTCCGTCGATTCAGGAACTGGAACCAGGTCTGGCTATCACTGATCAGGAATACGAAGACTGGCAGCAGCATATCGACGATATCAAGCTGTCAGATGAAATCTTTGAAAAGATTTACCAGCTGAAATCCATGATTGAACAGCGCTCTGAAGAGAGTGCCGGTGAAGCGGCTGACAGCGAACTGTATATTTCGGATCGTCGCTGGAAAAAATCAGTGCGCTTATTGAAAGCCAGTGCTTTCTTTAATGGTCGTGATGCCATTAATCCGCTTGATTTGCTGCTGTTGCAAGATTGCATGTGGCACAGTCCGGAATCCCGTCATGTGATCCGTGAGGTTATTCGTCACTTTGCGACTCAGAAAGCTTTCAATCAGGAAGCGGCCCAAACCAATGCCACAGAAGCGCAGAATCTGATTAATGACGTCCACAATGAGATTGCGCGTGAGCTGTGTGTCACGTTCAGTCGTGAAACCATGATGCGTAAAGAGTGGTTTAAATACGATTTTAGCGGTGCTCGCCGGTACAACGTGAATAACAACCCGCGCATGATCAAACTGGTGATGCTGCAACAAAACCCTTCAGTGTCTGAGCAGGAAAACGGTGACAGCCGCTGGGTATATGTTGACGGGGATGAATTTGAGAAAAAGATCAAAACCGGTCAGTGTGACATCTATGGGTTTGTGAACAAAAATACCCATCTTTGCCGCCTGCAGTTTGAGGTAGATGCGCAGCAGCGACTGGTCATCAAAGACATCGCCAACCGCGCAGTGATGGTCGGTATTGCCGGTGAGAAGGGGATTTCTTCGCAGCAACAGCAGTTGTGGCTGAGCAAAGCTGAGCTGGCATCTGCCAAGGCGATTGATGCCGAGCACAGCCTGAAAATTTCCCGGAGCAGTTTCCATGGTGCGCTGCCGCACAGTTTTATTGACCCGCAGCTACCTGCACAGATTGAACAAAGTCTGTCTCAGGCGACAGAATCGGTTCATGAACTCAAACTGGTCATTGAGAAAAGCGCGTTTCGGGTGACACACCTGTCTGAGTATTTCGCGTAAGGTAAGGAGTGCCCATGCCGGTAACCGAAGGATTAAATCTTGCGATGATGCTGACAGAGTCCGGCATCATTGATAATGCAGTTAATGAATTGATGATGCGCCCTCAGCTGATCATGGCTGCGGAATCGAATCCGGGCATCAAAGCTGCCATGAAAAGTCAGATCATGAAGTGGCGGGGGCAGGTGCATCAACGAATCACCAAAGTCAGTGTGGAAGAGCGTTTCCATCAGGAAATCGAGCTGTATCAGACGGCCAGTAAATGGGATGCCGAGTACTTCACTGAACACGTTAAAGACGTAGTAAAGAAGCTTGAAGGACATTCGGCTTTCTATTTCAAAGCGAAAACACTGCTGGAACGTGAGTATCAGAAACACAACCCGATGTTTCAGAGCTATTTCTGTAACCAGTGGTATCAGCATTTGACTCAGGCACTGACAGAGGCGCAATTGGCTGAACTTGAGCAGCACAAAGAGCAGTTGCTGGCGGATCTGTATCAACGCATTGAAACCATGCGTCACATGGAAGAAGTGACGGGTGAAGGTGACGAGAAGAAAGCGGGGCGTTTGTGGGATATGGCTAAAGCCAAACTCACTAAAACGGATGTCTCGACCCTGAAAGCAATGGCTGCGTTTCTGAAAAAGAACAGTGGGCTGCGTGAAATCGCTGAAAAGCTGGGGCGTATGGCAAGTGAAGTGGACGACCCGAACAAAGAGCGGGTACGTTCAGAAGACCTGAAAATGGTCGAAGAGAGAAGTGACAATGTCACTGATGACATTGTCGGTATTCACGAAAGTGATGATCTTTCGAAATTGCTACCCAACGAAGCCATGTTCCTGGCTTATCCGGAACTGGAAGTTGTTTTCTATAAGCATCTGGTCGATAAACGTCTGATGAATTACCGGGTGCAAGGGGCGCAACGTAAGCTTCGTCGGGTGAAGGCTTACAAGCGGCAGACCAAACAAGTTGAGCAGGAAAAAGGGCCTTTCATTGTCTGCATTGATGCGTCCGGCTCGATGAACGGTTTCCCGGAACAGTGCGCAAAAGCGCTGGCGTATGGCCTAATGCAGATTGCACTGGCAGAGGATCGAGACTGTTATGTCATTATGTTTTCGACTCAGCAAATCACTTATGAACTGACCCGTCAGGACGGGCTTAGTGAAGTGCTTAACTTTTTATCTTACTCGTTCCACGGCGGCACAGATTTAGGGCCGGTACTGGATCAGTCAATCGAGCTTATGCTGTCTGAAAAATACCAGAATGCAGACTTGATTGTACTGTCTGACTTTATTGCCCCTTCGCAACCTGAAGCGATGATGAAGCGAATCCAGAAACTGAAAGATAACCGAAACCGATTCCATGCCGTGAATTTTTCGAAATACGGCAACCCGGAATTAATGACGATTTTTGACCATTGCTGGTCTTACCATCCGTCGAAACTTGGGCGCCTTCTGAAGTGGCGATAAGCCAGTTGGGTAAATCAGTACTCAATACAGGCATGTATTAAGGCACCCACATGTAACCATGTTCCACCGTCACCTTCTCAGGATTCATGCCCGATTAGGTGGCATCACTAACACTCTCCTTAGTTGTTTACTAGTTGTCTTGGCTTTGGCGACCATTTGGTCGCCATTTTTTTGCCTGTTATATGGGGTATCCTTGGGTTCTTTTACATCCTCCGGGCGCTTTACTGCTCAGCAAAGTAGGTATTCAACGCCTGTCGCCATTCCTGACTTTTACGAATTTTGAGCAGTGCCCGGTTGAGTTGTTCTCTGTAAGGGCTGTTGTTTTCAATAACCAGTCCGTAGTTTTGCTTTTCAAACTGATAGGGTAAAACGGTCAGCTCTTCGTATTTGCCTTCTTCTTTATGTTTTTTAATCAGATACTTTAAGACGGCGGCATCAGCCACGATGGCATTGACCTCGTTGTTGTTCAGTGCCATCAGCATACTTTCAATATCGGGGTAAGCGCGGTGAACAATGCTTTGGTTGGTCAGGTAAAACGATGAGGTGGATGCCTGTTTGGCTCCGACTTTCAGATTGGCCAAGTCGTTGGGTCCATTGATATCGCTGCTCAGCAATCCGAGGGTAAATGTACTGGCAAGCATGGCGGTAATACTGGCAATAAAGAATGTGGTGAAAATGGCCAGAAAAACAGTCAGGACACGCCCGGGTAAGGTTCTAAACTCGAAATAATTGAACGGGCCTTTTGTAATAAACAATAGGCCAAGGATAAAACCTTCGATGAGTTTAGCCCGTTTGGTATTCATTGAATAAAGCTTGTCGTTGACTCTGTTTTCCAGCAGATAATAGATGCCGCCGACAATGCAGGCGGCGACAAACAAGAAACCCAGAACGATTAACAATTTGGTATTCGTTAACAAGTTTTTCATGGTCGCGGCGTAGCCTTGTTTTTTGACCGCAATGGCGAGGTGGGTTTCATAAAAGGAATGCGAAAAATCGATCAGCTCTTCGCGTTCAGGCGTAATTGAAATGCAGGAAACGCCTACATTCAGTTCACCTCTGGCGACACTTTTTAATATATCGGGCAGGTTATGACGAGTGATTTCATAGTCAATTTTCAGTTCTTCCGCAATCTTCTCCCATAGCAGTATGCTAAGCCCGCTAAACGTCCTGTCTTTATTGATGATCACAAATGGCGGACAGTCATAGCTCCCCACTTTCACTTTTTTCAATACGATCTGACTAAAATCACTAGGTTGCTCTAAAGCTCGTTGATCTAGATTTCCTTGGCCTAAAGTCTCTTGCTCTAAAACACCTTGATTCGATGCAGCCAGAGTGACTGGTGAGCTGCCCAGACACAATAATGTCAATAGTGCATTCAAGATCAGTCGGTTGAGCCATGAGTGTTGGGGCTTATTCATATTCTATCCCTTCTCATTTTTTCACTTTCTTATCTTCTCACTGATGGCGATGTACACCTCACATGCCATCAGTATAAGCATCATTGAAAATTCACTCATTCGTCATCTTTTTGTGAATTGCGGCTTTTTGGTGCGGGGTATCGCAGCTGACACTGAGTGCTGGTTACCAATGGACTATGCTTATAGCCAATTGGTAACTATCTGAAATCTGACTGTGATAAGTACCGGTACCCTGTAACTTGCCTGAGGTTAAGTTCTCTCGCTCCATAAGCGGGACTAGTCTGGGTACGAATCCGGTTTGGGAGGGTGTATGAGAGTCATCGCTTTCTGCGCCGCGTTGTGTCTTTGGCTGATGAGCCATGCAGCAACGGCACAAAATGTCTGGATCATCGAGATCTCAGGCGGTATAGGGCCTGCGACCAGTGATTATGTCACCCGGGAAATTGAGCATGCCCGAGAAGAGCAGGCCGCCTTCATCATTCTGAAGATGGATACTCCCGGCGGGCTGGACACCTCAATGCGCGACATTATCCGCGCCATTACCACTTCTCCGGTTCCTATTGCCACCTGGGTTGGCCCGGCAGGGGCCCGTGCGGCCAGTGCCGGTACATATATTCTGTTAGCAAGCCATATTGCCGCGATGGCACCCGGAACTAACCTTGGGGCGGCGACCCCGGTGTCACTGACTGGCCCCGGTGGCGGTGACGATTCTGATAACAATCCATTCTCGCCGAAAAAAGAAGATAAAAAGCCGGAAGACGGAAAAGATGAATCGGCGGCTGAACCCCAGGAAGACAACAAGGTTTCAGCTAAAACCGCAATGGAGAAGAAAGTGATCAATGATGCCAGAGCCTATATTCGTGGTTTGGCAAAATTGCACGGCAGAAACGAAGAGTGGGCGGAAAAAGCCGTTTCGGAGGCGGCCAGCCTGGATGCTGAAAGCGCTCTGGAGCAAAACGTGATTGACTTTCTTGCCACTGATCTTGATAGCCTGATCAAACAGGCCAATGGGCGTACCGTTACCGTTAACGGATTGCCCGCCAAACTTGAACTCGAAAATGTGGCCTATGTTGAGCGGCATCCGGATTGGCGCTTTGAGCTGCTCTCGGTCATCACCAATCCGAATGTGGCTTACATTCTGATGCTGATTGGTATCTATGGTTTGTTGCTGGAATTCTACAACCCCGGAGTCGGGTTGCCCGGTGTTCTGGGTGGGATCTGCCTGTTGCTCGCGATGTATTCGCTGCAAATGTTGCCGGTCAGCTATGCCGGTCTCGGGCTTCTGTTGCTCGGTATCGCCTTAATGGTGGCTGAAGCGTTCAGCCCCAGTTTCGGTATTTTGGGATTGGGCGGGATTGTCGCGTTTGCGCTCGGCTCTGTGATGCTGATGGATACTGAAACGCCCGGGTACCAGATTGCGGTTCCACTGATTGTCGGGTTGACTGTTGTGTCTGCCTTGATGACCTTTGTGGTCCTGACTCTGTTACTCCGAACCCGACGAAAACCGGTGACAACTGGCGTGGAATGCATGATAGGTGAGCAAGGTGTGGTGGTCAGTGGCTTTCCCGGTGTCGGCAGGGTGCTGGTGGACGGAGAAATCTGGCAGGCAAACTGTGATGAGCGTTTAGAGAAAGGTCAGAAAGTGACAGTAAAACGTATTGATGGGCTGCACCTTGAGGTGACTCGGCTGCCACCGGAACAACATGTTGAGAAGGAATAAACGGCTATGATTACTTACTCGTTTGCAACCGTTATAGTGCTGATTCTGGTTCTGATTATCAGTATGTTCAAAGTCTTGCGGGAATATGAGCGTGCCGTCGTGTTTCTGTTGGGGCGCTTTTATCAGGTGAAGGGACCAGGGCTTATCATCATCATTCCAATCATTCAGCAAATGGTACGTGTTGATTTACGTACGATTGTGCTGGATGTGCCGACACAGGATTTGATTACCCGCGATAACGTGTCAGTTAAAGTGAATGCCGTCGTTTATTTTCGCGTCGTCGAGCCGAAAATGGCGATCAACAATGTTGAAAATTACCTCGAAGCGACCAGCCAGCTGTCGCAGACCACACTGCGTTCTGTGCTGGGGCAGCATGAGCTGGATGAGCTGTTATCTGCACGTGATGAGCTGAACAAGGATCTCCAGTCAATTTTGGATCAGCATACTGACAATTGGGGCATTAAAGTGGCCAATGTGGAAATTAAACATGTGGATCTGGATGAAAGTATGGTCAGAGCATTAGCGCGTCAGGCAGAAGCAGAGCGTTCACGTCGTGCCAAAGTGATTCATGCGACCGGTGAGTTGGAAGCATCTGCCAAGCTGAAAGAAGCTGCAGAAGTGCTTAATCAGGCCCCCAATGCAGTACAGCTTCGCTATATGCAGACGTTAACGGAAATATCCAATGATCGCACCACGACTATTGTTTTCCCTATGCCGATTGATTTACTGGACAAAGCCGCGAGGATGATGAAAAAGTCACCTGAATGCCAGAGTGGTGGTGGGGATACTAAGACCGACTCAGATATCTTAGATAGCAGCAATCAAATGGATTAATGCCCAGAAGGTGACGGTGTCACTGTTTTGAGCGTGATGTCAGAAATGGGTCTACCGGTGTCATGTTCTTTGCGATTATTTTCTTTATGATGTTTGATTGCCCAAACCGATAATGCAATGAGCAAGTTTCCCGCAATGTCTTTTTACTGTTCAGAAATCATGAAATAAAAACGACTAATTTGCACGAGCATGAATACTGGTGGCTGATTTAAGGTAGAATAACTGGTTTTTCGGGGCGCTCTTTTAAGAACGGCCTGATGATAGTGGACAATGTCCTTTGCCTTGGGACAGTTACCGGCATTTAGCCCGAATATTGATAGTAATATGACGAAAAATTTCTACAGTCAGGCGGATAAGCCTGGACAGACAACTCAGCGCAAAACGTTTAAACAACCACGTCGCCCCAAGGCGCATCAGGGCAAACCATCTTCATCGACTGATTCAGAATCACCTGTGGATAAGTTACCACGTCACAATGGGTCGGGATCTCGATCGGCAAATAGCCGTAACAATACTCGCGATGAACGCGATGAACGCCATACATACGATGACGTCGGCTCATCGTCGAAACGTCGAGCATCACGTCACTCTTCGGTTAGCAAACCTAAAACTTCAGCGGTAAAGTCGGGCGACACGCAACTCGGCAAAACGGCAGAGCGACGCAAAAACAGTGTAAAACCGGCTTCAAAAAGTCAGGGTAAACCACTGTCTGGTCATCGTAAGTTCGCCAAGACTGCCTCAGGTTCGTCGCCGGAAAGCAAAGGGAGTAAAGGGAAAAATGGCCACGCAGGGGAAAAAGGTAAGGCTGTCAAAAAAGGTCTTCATCCTCGAAACCCACATCGTGAGCGCTATGATTTTCCGGCGCTGATGCAAGCCTGTCCGGCACTTACTCCCTTCGTATCGGAAAATCCGTTTGGTGATCTCTCGATTGATTTTTCTCATCCGGAAGCCGTAAAGGTGCTGAATAAAGCACTGTTGAAGCACTTTTATCAAGTCGAGCATTGGGATATCCCTCAGGGGTATCTGTGTCCACCCATTCCGGGACGAGCCGATTATCTCCACTACATTGCAGATTTGCTGGCTGCATATAACGATGGAACAATCCCGAAAGGCAAACAGGTTCGTGGTTTGGATATTGGAACCGGTGCGAACTGTGTCTATCCCATGGTCGGGCATCGCGTTTACGGCTGGCATTTCGTGGCCGCTGACATTGACCCACTTTCAGTGAAATCGGCTCGTTTCATCGTGGAATCTAACCGTTCTCTGGCGGGGGGCATTCAGTGTCGTCTGCAAAAGAACCCGGATAATATCTTTACCGGTATGATCAATGAGAAAGACGGGTTTGATTTCACTATGTGTAACCCGCCGTTCCATGCGTCACAGGAAGAAGCGACGGCAGGCAGTGCGCGAAAAGTTAAAAACTTGTCAGCAAATGCCCGTAAAAAAGGGACGCCACCTAAAGCAGCTGCGATGCAGTCTGCGTCCGGTCAGCAACCTGTGCTGAACTTTGGGGGACAGAAGGCAGAGTTGTGGTGTCCGGGGGGAGAAGCAGCATTCATTCGTAGAATGATCACTCAGAGCGTAGATGTTGCATCTCAATGCTTTTGGTTTACCACGCTGGTTTCGAAAAAAGACAATTTACCGAGCATTTATCAGCAGTTGAAAAAAGTCGGGGCCGTTGAAGTGAAAACCATCGACATGTCTCAGGGACAAAAAGTGACTCGTGTGGTGGCATGGACGTTTCTAACGCCTGAGCAGCAAGCCAGTTGGCGTCAGACCCGTTGGTCGAAATAAAGGGGATAGCTCAATTTCGGTGAGATTGAGCAAGCAACTTATTTATGGCGTAAATACTTTTATGATGTAAACACTTTTATGGTGTAAACACTATGAGGCCGGATTTGAATCCGGCCTTTGTCTTTTATTACGGAGCGAGTTGGTGTAAATCCAAGAGGTAAACAGCACCTGTATATGCAGTTTTACAGGCCTGTTTACATGTTCGGGTAACTCGGGCCGCCTCCGCCTTCTGGTGTGGTCCAGGTGATGTTTTGCGACGGATCTTTAATGTCACAAGTTTTGCAGTGCACACAGTTTGCAGCATTAATCTGGAATGCCGGTTTTCCTTCTAATTCAATAACCTCGTAAACACCTGCCGGACAGTATCGCTGGCTGGGTTCACCAAACGTTTCCAGATGAACTTTGATCGGAATGTCACTGTCAGCCAGCTTGAGGTGACATGGCTGATTTTCCTCGTGCTGTGTGCCTGACAAATACACGGAAGAGGGCTTGTCAAAACTCAGAATGCCGTCGGGTTTCGGATAGGGGATCGGGGTGTGTTTAGCCAGAGGTTCCAGGCATTCATGATCGGCTCTTTTATCTTTCAGGGTCCATTTGAACAGTTTTTTCAGCCACTTTTGTTCGATAGTTGCCAGTGCGCCGCCAACCAGCGTACCAAACTTGTGGACTTCAGCGCCAAAGTTGCGTGATTCATGCAGCTCCTGGTAAAGCCAGGAATCCAGAAACAGGCGATCATAGCCTGGTGTTGTGTGGGACAACCCTTGTTTCAGTTCTTCAAATACCGCCTCGGCGGCCAGCATGCCGGATTTCATGGCGGTGTGGCTGCCTTTTATCTTGGCCATGTTCAGCGTTCCGGCATCACAGCCCAGTAACACACCGCCGGGGAATTGCTGACGAGGTAGCGATGAAAGGCCGCCTTTGGCAATTGCACGGGCACCGTAAGCGATCCGGTTTCCGCCCACAAGATACCGGCTGAATACCGGATGATGTTTCATTCGCTGAAACTCATCGTATGGGCTGAGGTAGGGGTTTTTATAATTCAAATCTGTAATCAGACCGACGACAACCTGATTGTTTTCCATGTGATACAGAAAGCTACCGCCATGGGAATGACTTTCACTGAGTGGCCAGCCGACGCCATGAATGACTAGCCCAGGCTGATGATTTTCGGCAGGGATTTCCCATAACTCTTTAATCCCCAAAGCGTAGTGCTGTGGCTGTTTCCCGTGATCAAGATGAAATTGCTTTATCAGCTCTTTTCCCAGATGACCTCGCGCGCCCTCAGCGAACAGCGTGTATTTGGCGTGCAGCTCGATGCCTGGCTCAAACGTGGCTTTGGGCTCACCGTTTTTGTCACGTCCCATGTCCTGAGTGGCCACACCACAAACCATGCCTTGCTCGTTGTATAAGATTTCACTAGCGGGAAAGCCGGGATAAATCTCCACGCCCAGTTGCTCGGCCTGCTGTCCCAGCCAGCGACAGAAATTACCAAGGCTGATCACAAAATTGCCAATATTCTTCATGCTATCCGGCATGAATGATTCGTCCATTGTTAAATGGTTGAATTTATTGGTTAGATAACAGAGTTTATCGTCTGTTACTGCGGTATGTAAGGGGGCATCCATTCGTTCCCAATCCGGAAACAGTTCGTCTAGCGCTTTGTGCTCAAAGACGGCACCGGACAATATATGGGCGCCGACCTCTGCCCCTTTCTCTACGACACAGACGGAAAGATCCTGCTCATTCTCATTCGCCAGTTGCATCAGCCGACAGGCTGCGGCCAGTCCTGCCGGGCCTGCACCAACGATGACAACATCAAATTCCATTTTTTCACGAGTATTCTCTGAACTCATAAACGACATCCTTTGCGTATCCGGTGTATTTGAGTCTTAGTGGTATGAATAAAATATAGTCCAGTTGACGTAAACGTAAACTAAGCTAGTCTCAAAGAGTAATAACTTTTTGGTGTAACTCTGGTGACAGCGGAGTCGGGTCAGCGAAATAGATAGCCGACAACAGGCAACCCGTTTTCTTGTGTAAGTAGTTGTAGAAGAAGCTCCGTATCGTTTTACCACTTTGAAAAAGGAAGAACGTGTGAAAGTACTTGTTGCGATAAAACGCGTGATTGACCCTTACGTAAAGGTAAGGCTGAAATCTGATGGATCAGGGGTTGAAACTGCGAATGTCAAAATGGCGATGAATCCTTTCTGTGAAATTGCCGTTGAGGAAGCGATCAGACTTCGTGAGGCAGGCCATGTGAGCGAGGTGGTAGTGGTATCTGCCGGTGAGGCAGTATGTCAGGAGCAGCTTCGGACTGCATTGGCGCTCGGGGCTGACAGAGCAGTCCATATTGAAGCAACGGCCAATCTGGAACCGCTATGCGTGGCGAAATTACTCAATGCCGTTATCGCAAAAGAGCAACCACAGCTTGTATTGCTAGGTAAACAATCCATTGATACTGATAACAATCAGGTCGCGCAAATGCTATCGGCGCTGACCCATTACCCGCAGGGGACATTCGCTTCAAAAGTTGTTGTTGACGGTGACGCTGTCACGGTTACCCGAGAGGTGGATGGTGGTCTTGAAACGCTCAATCTGTCTCTGCCTGCCATTATCAGCACTGACTTACGTCTTAATGAACCTCGCTACGCCTCTCTGCCTAATATCATGAAAGCGAAGAAGAAGCCGCTTGAAGTCGTGAAACCGGATGAGTTGGGTGTGGCTGTTACACAGCACCATGAAGTGTTGGATGTCTTTGCGCCGCCTCAGCGTTCGGGGGGCGAGAAAGTCCAATCAGTAACAGAACTGGTCGATAAACTGAAAAACAGCGCGAAGGTGATCTAATGGCAGTGTTATTAATTGCAGAGCATGATAATCAAGTCCTGGGGCATGACACACTGAAAGCGATGGGGGCTGCAGGCAGTCTTTCTGGTGGTATTGATGTGCTGGTTGCCGGTGTCCATTGTCAGAAAGTGGCAGAGCAAGCTTCCCGTATTGCGGGGGTGCAGCGTGTGCTAGTGGCGGACAGCACCGTTTATGAACATCAGTTGGCTGAAAACCTGTCGGCGCTGGTGGCTGAAATTGGCGGGAAATACACCCACATCGTGGCAGCTTCTACGACTTTCGGTAAAAATCTGTTGCCACGTGTCGCAGCGTTGCTGGATGTCGGCATGTTGTCAGATGTTATTGCCATTGAATCTGATGATACCGTTGTGCGCCCGATTTATGCCGGTAATGCGCTGGCTCGAGTGAAATCTAACGACGCCGTCAAGATACTTACGGTGCGTGGTTCCGCATTTGATACGGCTTCTGAACGATCTGAAGGCATGGCGGAAATCGCCAGTCTGGATATTGAAATTGCCAATGATGTGTCCCGTTTTGCCGGCCGTGAGTCTGCCAACAGTGCACGTCCGGAATTGTCCGCAGCCCGTATTGTGGTGTCGGGAGGCCGCGGCTTGGGGAATAAAGAGAATTTTGCGTTGATCGAGAAACTGGCGGATAAGCTGGGCGCGGCGATCGGTGCCTCCCGTGCGGCGGTGGATGCCGGTTTTGTATCGAATGATCTTCAGGTTGGACAAACCGGTAAAATTGTTGCGCCGGATCTGTATATTGCAGTTGGGATCTCTGGCGCTATTCAGCATCTGGCCGGGATGAAAGATTCAAAAGTCATTGTGGCCATCAACAGTGATCCTGAAGCGCCAATTTTCGACATTGCTGACTATGGACTGGTCGGCGATTTGTTTGAGATTTTGCCGCAATTGATTGATGCAGTCTGATCCCCAAACGACTGCGGATAACTGAAGCGGACACCTGGGAAGGCTAATCCGTTAAAACTTGCCAACCGTACTGTTCTGCCATAGAAAACAGTACGGTTTTTTCTTTTTCCTGCTCACTCACCAGCCAGTTTATGAAGTTTGTGACCGCGTCACTTTCTGCGCTGGTCTGCATTGCATGGGTCTGGTAGTAATATTCCCAGTCGCTGTTGGCGACAATCACGGCAGACTGCGGAAGCTTCAGAAAGCCTTGCTGCAGTTCGTTGACCACCAGCATTAAATCCGTGATAGCCACACCTTGTCCGGCCAGACATGATGTCAGTGCCATATCAAGGGTGTTGAATGTTATGCCGGCATGGTTCACGGCGTTTTTCAGATGATTTCTTGCCAGCCAAATTTTCCAGTCACTCTGATCGGAGGTCGGGTGGAGGCGGGGATAGCGCAGCATTTCTTTAACGGTTAATGGGGTATCTGAGTGTGTCAGCAGCCCGGAATAAACCGAGGCCAGATACTCTTTGCGGATGAAATGATAAGAATGTTGGCTGTTCGGCGTTTTTTGCACGTTAAAGATAGCGATATCGTAATCATCTTCATCCAGATTCATCTCTTCACTGCTATGTGCCAGGCTGGATGAAAGGACAATATCTAAATCCGGATAGCGTGCTTTAAAGGAATGCAAACGTGGTATCAGCCAACGCACGGCGAAACTCATTGCAACTTTCACCCGAAGTGTGCTGCTTTCCTTCATTTTCAGTTGCTTCAGTACGCGATTCAGTTCGCTGTACTGACGGGTCAGAACCTGAGCGATTTCCTTGCCTTCTTTTGTTAGTTCCAATGCCCGGTGATGACGAATAAAGAGAGAAAAACCAATGTGTTCTTCCAGCTGTCTGATCTGACGGCTGACCGCGCTCTGGGTAACATTCAGCTCTTCTGCTGCCAGCGTAAAACTCAGATGCCGCGCCGCTGATTCAAAAACTTTCAGGCCATTCAGCGAAGGAGGTAACAGTGTGTGTCGGCGCTTCATCGTCAATCTCTTGTTATTGGGTTGCATCTCGGGTGCCAATGTCGGTTTGCATGAGTTTTTAGAATGCTAACGTACTATAAATGTCGTTTGAAACACAATTCATAACACTCTACATTAGCGGTTAATTATCACTTTTGAGGCTTTGTCAGCCTGTTTTCCCCTTTGTAGGTATAGAATGAAGAAATTAATCAGCCTGGCGATACCGCTCATTATCTCGCAGCTGGTAGCGCAATTGCTGGTTTTTACCGATGTCTGGATGATGGCACAGTTGAGCATCATGGCGATTGCCGGTGGTGGCTTGGGTGCTGCGGTGTATTCCATTGTTTTTACTGTGGCGGGCAGTACTGTCGGGTGTGTCGCGAACCTGATTGCCATTGCCTATGGTAAAAAGCTTAAATCGTCGGAGAAAGGCGAAAGAGACATCCGGGTCGCACTGAAAAGCGGAATTTTACTGTCACTGCTTCTGACACTTGCGCTTCAGCCGCTCTTCTTCCTGATGCACGATTTGTTGCTTGCCGCCAAACAGGACCCTGATGCAGTTGTGCTGGCTGTCGATTATCTTGATGCGTTGAAATGGTCAATGTTGCCAACCCTGATGCTGCTGGTACTGCGTAGCCTGGTGAGTGCATTTGGTGATACCCGTTCAGTGATGGTGATGTCGTTGGCGACCGTCATCCTGAATGTGCCAATTAGTTACCTGTTTGCCTTCTCGCTGGATATGGGACTGGCTGGTTTAGGTTACGGCACGGCGCTGGCGGCATTTCTGGTCATGCTGGGTTACGGCTATTGGGTATTTACGCGTAACAAATATCGCCACTACAACCCGTTTACTTTGCTGGAAGAATACAAGCCTGGGATCATGGTGCCGCTGCTAGCAATCGGTATTCCTATTATGATCGCTACCATGCTGGAGCACGCGCTGTTTTCCGGTGCGGCGTTGCTGGCCGGTACACTCGGGGCGGTATCGTTGGCGATTCACCAGATTGCACTACAATGTCTGAACCTGTCGTGGAACATTGCCTTCGGTCTTTCGCAGGCGGCGTCTATTTTGGTCAGTCAGCATGTCGGGCGTCAGGAGCCAGCAATGGTGAAATACTACGCCAAGCAGGGGATGATTCTGGTGACATTGACCAGTGCCGTCATTGGCCTGTTGGTGAGCGTGAAGCCGGAATTTCTGACGCTGATTTTCAGCATCGAAGGGGATTCAATGGCATCTGAACTGGTTGCGGCACTACCGGGAGTGATGATCATGGTTGCCATGTGCTTTGTGGTCGACGCATGGCAACTGGCAGCAATCAGTATCCTGCGTGGAATGGCAGTCGTGAAGGCACCCACCGTCTCATCGGCGATCGGATACTGGTTCATTGGTCTGCCTTCTGCATGGTTACTAATGAATTTCATGGGACTTCGCGGAATTTGGGCCGGTCTTGGGATTGGACTGGCGGCCACTGGCTTGATGCTGATGGTTATTCTGTTACGTGAGCTACGTAAGCTGACTTCAAAGCATTCGGCTTACCTTTCTCATTCAGATGTGGCTCATGTTGAGCTCTCTCTCGTAGAAAATGCGCTGGAGTCGGATTTGCCTGAATCAGCCGAAAAGAAAAAAGCGTCGGTACTGCTGGGCTAAAGGTCTGTTTTTTGACACTGCGTGGCCAAATGGTTGTACGGACATATTCTGTACAGATTGCGATGATGGTTGATCCCCTTTATACTTATTCTGTACGGAGAGCTTCCGTACGCATGATAGCGGAGGTAACCATGGCAACAGCGCGTTTAGACCTGCGGTTAGACGAAGAGATTAAAGCCAAAGCAGAAAAAGCATCCGCTTTGCTGGGGTTGAAGAGTCTGACCGAATATGTTGTCCGGCTGATGGATGAAGATGCAACGCAGGTTATTGCTCAACATGAAAGCATGACGGTACAAAATGATGTATTTGATCGCTTTATGGACGCCTGTGATAAAGCAGAAGCGCCTAATCAGGCTCTGCGCGATGCCGCGGCATTCACGGAAGAGAATGGATTCAAGTGAGCTGGTCAAAAACATTTGTTGAACTGGACAAGCATGTTCACGATCGAGCTTCATTTGACTGCGGTGAAGCTGAGTTAAACACATTCATTCAGACTCAGGCATCAAAACATATGCAGGCAGGTATCAGCCGTACCATGGTGTTACCTGCCAGCCTGCCGTTGCTCAATCAAAAATGGCCAATTTGCGCCTTCTATAGTGTCGCCCCGAGTTCTATTCGGCGTGAGACCTTGCCAGTATCATTGGCTAAAAAGCTACCTAATTATCCCATTCCGGTTTTCCTGCTTGCGCAATTGGCGGTTCACCGGGAATATCACGGCCATGGTTTGGGTAAAGTTAGCCTGATTCGGGCGTTGAAATACCTGTGGGAAGTGAATGCCCATATGCGGGCTTATGCGATAGTGGTGGATTGCCTGACGCCTGCGGCGGAAGCGTTTTACACTAAGTACGGTTTTCAGGTGTTGTGTGATCACAATGGCCGAACCCGAATGTTTATTCCGATGAAAACCGTTGGTCAGCTTTTTAGCTGAGTGCTGATATCAAACATAAAAAAGCCGGTACACGAGGTACCGGCTTTTTTATGGCCATCGGTCTTCTGACTGTGGAATTATTCAGAACGTGCTGTTAACGCAGACGAAACACATCGGTTTGCTTGTCTCTTTGTACATCAGCAAAACTGCGAATGAACGGGCCATGCTGTCGAACTTCTGCCGGTAAACGGGCAATCATCTCTTTTGCTTCTTCTTTCGTGGTAAAGTCACCATAAATCACGGCATACCAGCGGTATCCCTGGCTGTGTTTCCAGTTAACCCAAACCGGCTGCTGACCTGGGATATGGCGGATATATTTTTTCACATCGCCCTGACGTTCTTCTGTTAACGCGAGAACCTGGATCGTAAACCGGTTCGGGTTGAGGTGACCATAGGCTTCCTGAGTGGTCATTGCGCCAATGCACTGGCTCTGCGTATGAGTGGTTTCAAAAGTGGAACAGCCTGACAGCACTAAAACCGCCAAAAGCGCAAAAAACTTTCGCATTACAAACTTCTCCTGAAAAGTCTCTGTGTTGTTATTGTTCTGTCTTCATACCTGAAAGGTGTCATCGTTGATGACATGATCTGACATTATTAGGCGTCAATTTTTACCGGTCTGATAAACCGTGTTGTGATATCTCGTGACTTACCGAACAATTAACCAGCATAAAACACCTTGTTTTGATTAAGGTTTATACGTTGTTCTTGTCATAACGCATTTCACAGGTGACGAGTCTATCCCATTCTGATTATACTGTATATAAATACAGTATCTTTTGAGAGTGTAAATGATGGGTGCAGTGCCTCTGTTTATCGAATCGGTGAAATGCGGCTTTCCTTCTCCGGCGGATGGACACCAGGAGGAGTTGGACTTAGACAGCTATCTGATTCGCCATCCAAATGCGACATTTCTGCTGCGGGCGTCAGGCGATTCCATGATGGGGGCCGGTATTTATGACGGCGATTTGCTGATTGTTGATCGGGCTGAAACTATCGTACCGGGACGGATCGTGGTGGCGCGAATTTATGATGAGTTTACCTGTAAGCGATTGATCAGGCATGACGACGCCTGGTGGCTTGTGGCAGAAAATCCGTCATACCGACCGTTTCCGTTACCAGAAGATGCAGAGATTTTTGGTGTCGTGACGCGCAGTATTCATAACCTGATGGGGTGACGGTGATGGCGGAATTGGACGGCTATCGGGATCAGGTATGGGCGTTGGTTGATGCCAAAAGCTTTTATTGTTCCTGTGAAAAGCTCTTCGACCCCAAGCTGGCAAATAAACCCGTGGTGGTGCTTTCCAATAATGACGGTTGCTGCGTGGCAATCTCTGAGGAAGCCAAAGCCCTAGGGATTCAGCGTGGTGCGCCCTGGTTCAAAATCGAGTGTGAGGCCAGACGCAAAGGCGTTGAAGTGCGAAGTTCGAATTACACACTGTATGCCGATATGAGTCGGCGGTTTATTGAAGAACTACACCGTTTTTCACCCCACGTGGAGCAGTATTCCATTGATGAAGCGTTTGTCCGGCTGGATGGGTTCAGGCTGGACGGTTTAACCCGCTACGGTCATGACATCCGGAAAACAATTGAACGGCACATTGGGCTACCTGTCAGAGTCGGTATTGGCGCGACCCCGACTTTAGCCAAACTGGGTAATCAGGCTGTTAAGCGGTATGAGAAGCGGGTAAATGGGGTGATCCAAATTGATACTGATCATCGTCGACGCTGGTTACTGGAGCGCACTGATATTCAGGATATCTGGGGCATAGGAGCCAGAACGGCGGCCCGGCTGCGTACCACCGGGATTCAGAATGCGCTGGAATTATCGGAAAAAAGTGCTGCGGATATGCGTCGACTCTGGAATGTGGGGCTCGCGAGAACCGTGTTGGAGCTGCAGGGGGTCTCATGCATTGCGCCGGGTGATATTGATGAGAAACGTAAGCAGATCTTGTCAAGTCGTAGCTTTGGTGTCGGTATCAGCGATCTGGAATCGTTGCGTTCTGCGCTGGCTTTCCACTGTCAGCGAGCCGGTGAAAAGTTGCGTCGGCAAGGGAGTCAGGCTGCAATAGTCGGGGTATTCTTACGCACGAATCGCTATAAAGACTTACCCCAGCACAACAGAAGCAGTGCAAGACCGCTGCTTTGTCCGAGTCAGGATAACGGCCAGTTTCTCAGCAGTGCACTTGAGCAACTTGAACAGATATACCGTCCCGGTTACGAATATCAAAAAATTGGCGTGATCCTGGATGAATTAACAGATGCCAACAATGATCAGTTTCAGCTGGATATGTTTGATTCCAGTGCTCTGGCGGAAATGAAGCGCCGGGATCTGATGGCATTGACGGATCAGATGAATGCCCGGTTTAAAAATGGCATCAAGCCAGCGTCGGTGATCAGTACCAGTAACTGGCACATGCGACAGGCATTTCGATCAAATCGGTGGACGACAAGGCTTGACGAGCTTCAAGTTGCGAAATGCTGACGTTGCTTTTTCTATCAGAAAGATGTTGCACTCACTCCAGAATATGTCTGAATGCGGGTGAGTTATGCCATAAACTGGCATATGGTTCGCGCCATCTACTCAGGAAACTCATACGACAGGGAAATAAGTCATGCGCGTGATTGCCACCTGCTTTAAATGGCTGTTGTTGCCGGTGGTCGCATTCACCAGCGGTTGTACCTCTTCTTTAGAGCGCGATGATGTGTTGGCCTACAAGGTCAGCCATCCGCTCAATCTCCAGCAATATTATCAGTCCGACTGGTACCGACCAGATAAGCATGAAATCGAAGAAATTCGGGTTATTCAGCCAGACGGTTATCTCAGCCGCGGTGTTCGTTTGTCCGTAAAAGACAGTGATAATACCGTGTTCTATCTGGGGGGAGCCCCGTATCGCGATCAGCAGGATGATGCTGATATTCTGGGACAGTTGGCGTTTCTTGGCCTGAATGTGGTGACGTTTCGTCAGCGTGGTATCGATGAACATGGTTACTGGCCAACATTGGCTCAGTTAAAAACTGATACCGATATGTTGTACCAGAGCATTAAACAGAGATATGAGCATGAATATTTGATCCTGCATGGCGCTGCAATGAGCACATTCTGGGTGGCAGAGATTGCCGCACAGCAAAATAGAGAAGCGGGTGTTCAGCAGGCATTGGTGGTGGAAGCGCCGGTGACGACGGTTAATGAGCTGGCGACGGACGGCGATAAATGGACATGGTTGAGAGAAAAGCAGGTTGCTGAAGATCTGGCGTCTTTGGATAACTATCAGACACTGGCCGAATTTGACGGCCCTTTATTGGTGCTGATTGCTGGAGAGGATACGCAGGTACCGGCTGAGTTGTCTGCACGATTTTTTGCCGCGCAGCGTTCCTGGAAAAAATCAGTCGCCGTGATTGAAAATACTGATGAGCACTCGTTGCTGCACTCGGATGACGCATTAGCGGCTTACACCCAGTTTGTGAGAAAGCATGGCTGGGAAAATACACCGGATACAGTGAATTGATCGTTTGCGCTGTTTTGTATGTGAACCGTTCTGTTTGCCACGTGTGGATTGGGTTTCTTCTCGCCTCTCTTGGCATTAAGTGTGCTTTAAGAGTCGGCATGATGATAAAGGGATACCATAGGCCAAGGAAAGACGATAGGACAGGGATCCACAAGGACATGATTAAAGCGAGAGTCGGCAAGGATACTTGTATGGCAAGGATGCTTATATAAAAATGTATGTCTTTCTTTTTCTCATATAACTAAAACCTCTTTGATAGAGTGAAAGCGAATTTCTCAATGCGTTGTCTTTGCACATAATTTCCATCAGAGATAACGCAGAGAAAGGCGCACAATATCGTGATACACGTTTGGTTAAGTATTGTTTTCGGATTATTGGCTATGTCGGTGGCGACGACAGGTGTGATCAGTGCGGTTTGTGTCATGCTGGCTTTCTTCATCGTGATATTGATCGCAGCGCTCGGAGACAGGGCAAGATCATCAGGAAAATAGTCTGAAAAATAACTGGCAAGTGAATCTTTTTCTTAATATGTAAAGCGGCTGATGGCTAATGTAAGAAAGTGAAAAACGCGAGGAAAAACGCGAGAGGACGAAGAAGATTGCCTTCAAAAAAACGGGCTACTGAAGATCAAAAATAGCCCGTTTTATCAGAGGATAAGTATCAGAAGACAAATGGCCCGCTAAAGATATAGTCCTTGAAGGTAAGCCTCAAAGGTAAGTCTCAAATGCTATGTTTCAAAATTATGTCTCAATATCTATGCTTCAAAAGCCACGCCTAAGAAGATAAGCCCACCCATTTATCAGAAACTACACGGCGAACTGGATGTAGCAGAGGGAGCCGACACCAATACCCACCCAAAGCAATACACCTAAAAGAAGCGGTTTTAATCCTGCCGCGCGCAATTTCTGAATAGTGATACCAGAGCCAATCAGGAACAAGCAAACCACAAGCAGTCTTTTTGACGCTGAGAATATCCCGTCATAAATTGGTTGCAGACTCGGCACAAAATGCGCGAACACAATCGCGGCACAGTAAAACAGAATGAAATAAGGCACGCCAATTTTCTTGCGGTTACCTTTGAACAGCATCGCACTGAGCAGGGCTACTGGAATGATCCACAAGGCTCGGGCTAGCTTCAGTGTCGTCGCGGTCTTTAGCGCTTCATCACCATAGGCGCCAGCTGCTCCAACCACGGATGAGGTATCATGAATGGCAATGGCGGCCCAGGTGCCGAAAGCCTGCTGACTCATATCCAACGCATGGCCGATAACCGGGAACAAAAACAGGGCGATCGCATTAAGAACAAAGACCGTAGCCAGCGCCAGCGAGGTTTGATCATCTTTAGCATTGATGGCCGGCGCGACAGCGGCTATAGCGCTGCCGCCGCAAATGGCTGTTCCTGACGCAATCAAGTGGCCGGTTTTAGCTTCCAGGCGCATAGTACGGGTCAGAAGATAACCGAGTAATAAGGTGGCAAAAATCGAAGTAACGATCAGGCCCAAACCATTCTGACTGGCTTCGATGGCCTGATTTAGGTGAATCCCGAACCCCAGCCCGATAATGGAGTAAGAAAGCAGTTTTTTGGTAAAAGCAGCAACATTAAACCGGTGAGGCACTAATCCAAATGTTGCCAGTGTAAACCCGAGTACCAGGGCAATGGGGGAACTGATGATGGGCAGCAGACAGAGTAAGGCAACAATATAGAAAATGGCGTCAGATTTGTTCGACTGCGAGAGAAAAGTGCGAACTGTTATCATAGCGTAGTCAATGCGTAGGGTAATAAAGCGCACAGTATAAGGAGATTTTGTGTTAAGAAGAATTATAAAAATCTGATGCCAGGGTTAAGGGAATCTGAACATTGGCTTTTGATTGCTTTTTACTTAAAGTTATTGCCTGGAGCAAAAGTTTATTTTTTGACCCACATTCCTGAAGGGTCCTGATAGTAATGTCCCGGTTCTGTTTTTTCCATCGCTTTTTTATGCGCCAAATGGCCGACCTCACGCACCGTGAGCCCGTGAGTGACGGCGATCTTCTGGTATTGTTCCTGTCGAACACGGTTAACCGCATTGACCAGATCCCTGATGGCGGGTGACGGTCGTGATGTAACAGGCGCGACAAAACCTGTATTGGCCTCACCAATGAGTCCCTGATCTTTTGCCTGTTGCAGGTCAAGCGCGTAGGCACTCAGCGCGAAAAACATCGAAATGATAAAAATCAGTATGTTTCTCATGGCCAAATCCCTGCCCACTCAGAAAACCTTATCATCTTTGAATAACTCATCAATTTCCTTATCGACTTTAATACGGATTTCGTGTTCGATTTTAACATTCAAATTCACTTCGATAGGTTTATCTGACGCGGCAACCTGAACGGTTGGGGTACAGCCGGGAAGGCTGATAAGCAGGATGAGTCCGAAAACGACCACAAACAAAGGTATGTAAGAAAGCTTCAATTGGATGTCCATTGGCTACAACCTTCAATCGGGCGATACAACTTCCTCAATTCAGTGAAAGAGTTAAGTGATAGCGCAGCCCAAATTTGAATACAAAAACAGCGCAACATAAAACGCTAGTTATCCACACCAATCTGCTTTAAAAACAAACTTTCCAGCTTAGAAGAATTAATGACACTGAGTGTCTTGAGTAGTGCCGGAATGTTTTCCTGAATGTTGAGGTTCAAATTAACGGGTTGGCCGGACAGCACGTCCGGATTATGCCCTTTGAACATCGCACTTACATCCAGATTTCCTTCTTTAGAATAGTCTAGAAGAATGGTGAGATTGTGGTAGTTATAATTTTTGAGAATCTTACTCACGACCAAGAGACTATTTTCGCCTGCGTTTTCTACATTCCTGTCTATATTTGAGCCTTCCTTGTATTTCAGTACCCCCCCCGGATATCGTGCATGCAACTTGCCATGCTCGATAACGGGTTTGCCATTTGAAAAACTGAGGGGCAAAGTGCCGTCGAGAATGCCTGTCATGACAATATCTTTTCCATCCACGGCATCTATCAGCTGATTCAGCCTGATACCATGAATCAGGATAGGGATAGCGGGAATGGTTTTCAGGCTGTTACTGGTAATCTGGTGGGTGCTGACAGAGCCGCCGAGTGTATTGGCATTGGCTCTGTCTAGTCGGTAGAAAGATTTTTCAGTGTCCAGCTCAAAAACGGCATAGAGGTTTTCCAGCAATACTCCCATGTTGAGGTAACTGGCGTGCAGGCTAATAGGTTGCAAAGAGCGGAATCCGTTCGGCGTAAGCTCCGCGAGCAGGGACACGCTCAGATCGGCAAAATGAGTATTACCGACGTAACCGCCGAGTTCACTGGCATAAAGACCAAATTGTCCTTGCCACTGATGTGCCTGTGCGCGTTTGGGCGGTCGGCTTCTGTTGTTCAGGTGTGCGTGATTCGAAAAATGGGCATCAAAACTCAGCGTACCGGAATGCAGGTCATAATCGATTGGCAGACCGGGCAGGTAATGTTTTTTCAGAGTCAGCTTAGGGCTGAAATGGATTGAGTGACGCTGTAACGTGATGTCTGTGTTGTGCGTTGGAAAGTCATGCTGGATGAGAAAGCGCGCCAGCTCAGCATGCCTGCCATTGAGGAGATTGGCTGAGATATTCACTGTATCGGGAACAAACGATACGTTTCCTTCACTGCGAATCATGGGAAGACGCTGGCCATTTTGGCTCAGCGTGATTCCGGCTTTGTACTGGGATGTCAAACTGACTGGTTTTTGATCGTCAGCCCGGAGAGTCGATTTCGCATTGGATCCGCGGGGCTGTCCTTTTGGCTTTGACGGGTGTGTGCCTTTGGGTCGGTAGGCAAGCTGTACTGCATTGAACTCGGCATTAAACTCACCGTCGTACTTCTGGACCGGTAGCTGGCTTTTGTCATCAGGTTTACGTCGTTGCTGACGTTGAGAAGGCTTGGTGAAAATTGTGGAAGTCGTGGCGTTGGTCAGATTATCGGATGTACCGCTTCCGGAAACTTCGGAAGCATTACTGGCCGTGTCCTCGGCAATGATTTGCTGACCGATCCAGCGGGCAGATACTGTCAGCGGAGAAGTCTCTGCGGAAGAAAGTGTGAGTTGCTGGGTTTCATCATCACGAAAACGCTGACTTAGTGTAAGGGCGTCTGCCTGTGCCACCACATTGTCCAGCTGATTTTCCAGCCAGACTTGCTTACGCGGCAACAGTATGTGTTTAGCCTGCAAAGTCGGCTGTTTCAGCACCATTGTCAGGGCGTTGTCACTCCATCGGCTTTCGAGTGTCGACTTGAAGGTCACGTTTTCTACCGTAACATCTTCTGTCGGATATAAGGCCTTTATTTCAGCCGCTAGCTGGCTGATTGAGTGACATTGTAACGTGCCAGGTTGACTGAGTTGGCTTGGCTGATGTGGTTGTTTTTGCTGAGTTGGCGAAATGGGTGTCTCCCGGATAGCTGATGAAACCAAAGAGGTTGTCGTATGAAGTGGCTTAGACGATTCGCCTTGTGTGCGGAGAGTGACCGCGCAGATTAGCTGATCAAAGACAAGATCGAGTTTATGGCCAAACTCTGTGTTGCTGAAGGACAGAGATTCATTTTGCGGAGCCAGGCTCAGAGAGAGCGTATCGCTTTGATAGTTGACATCAAACAGTAGTCGGCCATCAGTATTGAGTAACAGTGACTGTAGCGGTTTTTGTCTGACTTTCGTCAGGAGAGAATGCTTAAGCGCCAGCGCGCCCAGATTCACGCGAATGGCTTTCGGTAGTGTCAGAGAGAGTCGATAACTGGCCTTTTCGACTTCTCGGAACAGTTGAATGCCGGATCTGTTCGATTGAATAGGATCTGAAGGGTTCTCATCTGGTGTGTTGTCCGGATCCTGGTCAGATGCTGGGGGGATCTTTTTGCGTAGCTGAAGATCCGTCTGGACGGCAGATAGGGTGATGGGTTGATCCAATGTGGCGTCAGGAAGATCAAACAGCTTGAGCTTCTTGGTCAACGCCGCGGTCTGTTTGACATTGGCTTCGCAGAACAGCGACTTCGGTAGTGGGCTGATAAATGAAATATCTCCCTGACACGAAAGCCGATGGCCCTCTGGCGACGTCATTTCGCCTGTCAGATGGGCATCATTGGGGCCGGTATGCTTGATCTGAATACCGAGATCATATGGATCGGGCGCCAGCGCTTTACCGTTTAACTGGAATGTGGCTTTATGCGCGGGTTCATTCATCAGATAACGCGGTGTTTCAAGGTCCAGCCGGGCATCGAGAATCAATGAGCCGTAGGTAAGCTGGTTCACTTTCAGTGTCTGCAGAGGCAATTGAGACAAACCTGAAATCAGTTGTCCCAGATGCAACCCTTCATGAACCTGTTCGGGAGGCTTAATAAATTCCGGTAATTGTTTTGGGGGGGCCAGCATGAGCTTATCGGCCAGTATCTGAATACTGGTGGTGGGCTGCTGCAGGTTCATCATCACCGAAATATCACTGCCGGATTGCAAGACGTCGGCATCAACGGTTTCCCAGCCAGGCAGGACTTTCGCCAGATGCACCGTCAGTGGTGTTTTAAATGGTTGCCAATTGAGCGAAAAATGTCCCTGTTGTAACACCAGCGGATAAGGATAGTGTCGGATATCATGTGGGTGAATCAGCGTTAGATTTGCCTGGTTTACCATGCCTGTCAGAGCCACATAGGGAGAGGTTGTGAGAACCAGGCTCACGCCCTCCAGATGCTGAGGCACTTCATTGTCCCCATTGATAGTCAGCAACATATCGGCGGTTTCGGCCTGAGCACTGAACACATACGGCTGGGTGAGGTCGGTCAGAACGAATGCCGTATCCTTCAGCGTTATTGGACCAAAAGACAGATTTTGTTGCGCCAGTGCCGCCTGGATCTCGGGTGCAAGTCGAATGGTGAGGTTGGGCGAGAACAGGCGCCATGACGAATCGGCGATTGGGCTCTCATCATCGACAAAATGCTCCAGCGTCAGCTTTTCTATTGTCAGCAATGTTTTGTTGATGGACAGACTCAGTTTCTTAATAACGATGGTCTTGCCCAGTGAGATACCGGATATGGCGTTTATTTCGACCCCGCGGGATGCCAGCCAGGGAGGGATAAGAATGGCTGGTATCACTATGATACAGAGCATTAAAAAAATCCCATACGCAAACAGGCGTACCTTGCGATAGCGCCCATTACGTCGCCTTCCAGGCTTAGGCATCGCTTTCTTTGGGATCTTTTCCATTAACCGATTCGCGCAGCTTCCAGACTTTAACTATCTTTACTAAGCATAATCCGTGCTCAGCAAGTTGGAAATTTATCGCTTGAATCAAACACTTTGCTGAAATCGATATTGCACAATTTTCTCCTGATCACAAAAGGCTTTAATTGGTAGAGTAAAATTTTGTGATCTCTCGAAGTTTATGAAATAGCATGATTTTTTTATTGTTTTTTTCTACTGGTTTTCTGCAGATCTGGATAGTTGCAGTGGTTGGAAATGGAACATTCCTCCTTGATGTGTAAGGTGGTTGGTTTAATCAACTAAACATGCTGTCAGGCCATATTGATTATTGGTCGTAAAACTGAGAGAAAGGTGAATAAACAACCACAGTAAACACAACAAACATAAAAATCATCAGGAAGTGATTATGTCAGATAGCGTGCCAGTACAGCCAGTGGCTGAAAACAGCAGAAAATCCTATACACAACTTATCAAATCTTTAGGGCCGGGTATCATGATGGCGACGGCAGCTGTGGGGGGATCCCATCTGGTTGCCTCAACCAAAGCCGGCGCCATTTATGGCTGGCAGCTCGCCGGACTTATCCTGCTGGTAAACTTATTAAAATACCCATTTTTCCGTGCAGGTGTTCAGTACACAATGGGAACGGGCAACAGTCTGATTCAGGGTTATGACACCATGGGGCGGGGTTATCTTTGGGTGTTTACCGGTCTGAGTGTTATCTCCGGTATCGTCAACACCGCAGCCCTGTTACTTTTCAGTTCCAGTCTGCTGGGGTACTTTCTTCCGGTGACGCTGTCACTTCCTGTGTTATCAGGTATCGTGGTGACTTCGTGCCTGATCATTCTGGCCGCCGGGCACTATAAGGCGTTGGATGGGCTTTCGAAAATTATCATGAGTGTGCTGGTCATTGCCACCTTGTCTGCGGTTGTTATCGCAGCGGGTAAAGGCAGTGCCGCACCAGCAGATTTTCAGGCGCCATCTGCATGGAGCATCGCTTCTATCGGCTTTATTGTGGTGATGATGGGCTGGATGCCAGCACCGATTGAGATTTCCTGTCTGACCTCACTGTGGCTGAAAAGTCAGTGCAAAGAGCAGCAGGTGACAGCGCAGTCTGCTTTGTTCGATTTTAATGTTGGCTATATCGGAACGGCGATTCTGGCTGTTGTCTTCTTATCACTAGGTGCATTGGTATTGCATGGCACAGGGACGGAACTGAAAACCTCAGGGATTGGCTTTTCCCATCAGTTGGTGAGTATGTATGCCTCAACAATCGGTGAGTGGTCTCGTTACCTGATTGCACTGGTCGCTTTCTTCTGTATTTACGGCAGTACTATTACCGTTATTGATGGTTATGCGCGCTCTGTTGCCGAAGCTCAGTTATTGTTGCAGGGGAAACCGGTTGGACAGCGTAAATATCACAATGCCTGGATGGTCATTATGGCTGTGGCGGCAATGGGGATTATTCTGTTCTTCAGCTCTGCATTGATGCCGCTTCTGGACTTCGCCATGATTCTGGCCTTTATGACCACGCCGATTTTTGCCCTGCTGAACTACCGGTTAGTGTCTAAAACGGATTTGCCAAAAATACTGCAATGGAGTCGCAGTATGAAGGTACTGTCTTGGATTGGCCTGACTTACTTGTTTGGCTTCCTGGCGGTATTCATCTGGTGGAAATGGCTGATGTAAGCTTGCGATAGTTATTTATTGATGACATTTATTTAAGCAACCCTTTGTTTAAGAAACAATTTGATTAAGTAGCAACAGAAAAAGGCCGGATACCAACAAGATGACTGATGAAATCTGTCTGTGTATCCGGCAAATCACCGTTAATGTGAAACTGCGTACTTGAAATCGTATGGGTTACCCGAACACCGTCGGGCTGCTGAGTTCAGATTTTTCTTCCTCTACCTATAAAGTGCATTTATATGGCATGGGCGTGCTGCCTGATGGTTCACTGCATGAATCGCCGAAGCCAGAGATTGCAGTGCACTTCAGATATCCCCAATTAGCATTGCTTGCCGTACCTTGCCTGGTACGTTCTCTAACGCCTGCTACTGACTGAACCGGTTTACTGACGTGATCCACAGCAATCGCATAAATAGATATCCGTTCCTGTATCCAGTAAATAGCTGCATCCGCTGACTGGATGACCTACTCTGGCTGGTGGCCAGGGGGACGGACTATGTTTCAGATACCGTAAGCTGTCAGTCAGTGATTAAAAACATCAACCTGAATCAGACATTAAACTCAGACATGAATAAGCTTGGCTGAATGTGAAGCAATGTAGAGTATTGTTTGGACTGTGTTATTAGCTCAGATCAATTTTTGGCGTTTAATTTGGATGACATTCAAATGCTTAGTCATAATTTTGATTAATGCATCACTTTGGTATGAAATTTCTCGGGGATATAACACATGATTTTGAATACATATTCTTTTGACTGAATGGTTAATAATGATGTTATGTTTAAGTGGTTGCCAGCCTTGAACGGTCAGATAGAAGAATCAGCCGGATATTAGAAACAGACAGACACAAGGAACAGCTAGCTTTCATCGCCAGCAACGGTTTAATATCAAGAGAAAGAATATCAAGCATTTACTGGGAGAATGCGTGAACAAACTATTATCATTTGAAGCTTTGATGGTGCTGGACGCGATTGATCGACGTGGTAGCTTTGCAGCAGCATCGGAAGAGCTGGGTAGAGCGCCTTCATCACTCAGTTATCAGGTTCAGAAACTGGAACAAGATCTGGATTTGGTTATCTTTGACCGTTCCGGCCACAAAGCGGTGTTTACCAAAGCCGGTAAGTTATTGCTTGAAAGAGGGCGTTTACTTCTGACGGCTGCAGACGAGATGATTTCTGATGCCAGCGCACTGGCCCATGGCTGGGAGCTGGAACTGACTATCGCATATGATGGTGTGATTAAAGTCGATACCTTGTTTCCAATTGTCGAAGCGCTGGCTGAACGAAGTAAAACAAAGATCCGTTTTCGTGAAGAAATTCTGGCCGGCGCATGGGAGGCATTGGCGCAGGATCGTGCAGATCTGTTGATCTCACCTAACCCGAGTGTGGCACCGCATGATGTGAAAATTCAGCCATTGGGGAAAATGGACGCCGTGTGGGTTGCGCACCCGGATCATCCAATCCATAAACATGATAATCCTTTGGATCCTGCTGTTCGCAAACAATATCGCGGGATTGCCGTTGCAGATACGGCCCGTCACTTGCCGCCGTTGACCCACAATATTTTGGATGATCAGCCGCTGCTTACAGTTACTTCGATGCATGACAAACTTCAGGCACTCAAAGCGGGCCTGGGTATTGCAACCATGACATATAGTTACGCGCAAGAAGCCATAGATAAAGGCGAGCTAATGGTGATAGGTGATAACCCGGTGTTTGAGCTGGATATTGTACTGGCCTGGAACCGTAGCCGGATGGGTAAAGCGAAGAGTTGGTGTATCCAGTACATTGAATCAATGTGGAAGAAGCAACAGCACTAGTTTTTGTCGGGGTGATAACTCCGGTTTGCCTTATATCCAGTGCTTAGCTGGCTCGGATCGGCAGGGAAAACCATGCCGATCCTTGATGAGCAACGAAGTATCGAGTTTCTGTGTTTCTGTACGATCTTGATGTATCGACAGGTAGGTCAAATGATCAAAAGAAGCTTAAATCACCAATAGGAGAGCATGATTTACTCCAGCGGTAACAGCATCTCAACAATCCCGTCTTCCATTTGCACGTCGATCTCAAAACCCACTTTCTGTGCCAGCATGATCATTCCCCGGTTTGAAGGCATCGTAATACCAGTCATTCGCTTTAAGCCTCGCTCACGACTGTAACGAATGATCTTATTCATTAAAATGCTTCCCAATCCGATCCCCTTCAGATCTGAACGAACCAGAATGGCAAACTCGGCTTCAATGTTGTCAGGGTCGGATAATGCACGAGTCACACCGATGATCGACGGCACGGCTTCACCGTTTTTATTGATCTCTTCGCGAACCGCGACAAAAGCCATTTCCCGGTCGTAATCAATCTGGGTGAAATTGGCCAGCGCTTCGTGATTGAACTCACCGACGTCAGAGAAAAAGCGCTTGTATAAATCGTCCATAGAGACCCGCGAAATGAACTCGGCATGCATAGGTTCATCTTCAGGCAGAATCGGGCGCAGAAGGATCATGCTGCCATCTTTGAGGGCAACCTGTTCCTCGTATTCTTTTGGATACGGCCTAATGGCGAGTCGACGCTGGCGATCCCCTTCAAATTCACGCAGGGTCATGGAAGCGTCGATAACCGTCATTTCTTCTCCGGCAGCCAGCAGTGGGTGAATATCCAGATCCTGAATTTCCGGACAGTCGATAATCAATTGTGAAATTTTCACCAGTAGCTTGCACAACGCTGGTATATCTATGCGTTCCGGTAGGTTACGTTGACGAATCTTGCCGGTTTTAATGGCATTTATCACCATATAGCGCGCCAGCGCCATGTTGAGTGGCGGAATCCCAACAGCGGCATCCTTGTGGATGTCCCATTCAGCGGCATCTTCACCCAGTAAAATGACAGGCCCGAAGATAGGGTCATCGTAGACAGAGATTCGCAGTTCCTGTGCGCCCGCACGGCGAGCCATACGTTGTACCAGCAGGCCATCAATACGTGCATTAGGGTATTCGAGAGAGACGCGATCCAGTATGGCCTGCGCACCGTTAGCCACTTCAGCGGCGGTACGCAAATGCAGTAATACGCCATGTACTTCGGATTTATGACGAATGTCCGGTGAGCGAAGTTTTACCGCGACCGGATAACCAATTTGTTCCGCGATGTAAGCAGCTTCAGCCGGGTCATCGGCAATCCACGTCGGGAGTGTCTGGAAGCCGTAACTTTCCAGCACCGGACGTATTTCATGTGTTTCCAGCTGGTGGATACCCTGCGCCAGCAGGTGGTTAACAACATCCCTTACGTGTTTCGGGTTGGCTTGAATTTCACCGAAGGAAACCGGGGTTTCCATCAGTTGTTTCTGGTTTCGACGGTATTCCACCAGGTGCATGAAGGCTGAAACGGCACTTTCCGGTGTCCGATAAGCAGGAAAACCGGCATCGGTAAAAATCCGGCGAGACTCTATCGCTTCGTCTTCCCCAGACCAGTTAGTCAGAATATTAAATTTCCGTTTTCTTGGGTGCTGATTAATCACCTCAACCAGTCTTTTGGCGGTATTGTTTCCGCGGGCAATGGCGGATGGTGAGTGCATGATCAGCAGGGCATCGAAGTCATCGCTGTCCAGCAGGATGTTAATGGCTTTCTCGTAGCGCTGAATGTCTGCGTCACCAATAATGTCTATTGGGTTGGCCTTTGACCAGGTTGAGGGCAGGACTTCAGATAATTTCGCGATGGTTTGTTCGCTCAGCTGCGCCAGTTTACCGCCGCGGTCGGCCAGCGCATCAACAGCAAGGATGGCAGGGCCACCACCATTGGTCAGAATGGCCAGACGCTCACCACGTAATGGCACGGAGTGGGCAAGGGTTTCGACCGCAGCAAACAGCTCATGAGTGTTGTTTACCCGGAGCATACCGGAGCGTCGAATTGCTGCATCGTAAACGGCATCTAATCCCGCTGGCCCACCGGTATGCAATTGTGCCGCTGCGCTACCAGCTCGGGTACGACCGCTTTTTACGACCAGAATACGGCGGTTACGGGCGGCGGCTCGTGCTGCAGACATAAAACGGCGGGCATCTTTAACCGAGTCGATATACAGCAGAATGGCTTCTGTTTTGCTGTCGCGACACAAGTAATCCAGCAATTCAGCGAAATTCACATCGCAAGCGTCGCCCAGAGAGAGGAAAGTCGAAAAGCCGATATTTTTGTTTTTAGCCCAATCGAGAATGGTGGTGCAAACCGCCGCCGATTGTGAAATAAACGCAATATTACCCTTATGGGCTGAGATCGGAGAGAAAGACGCATTCAGATTCAGCCAGGGTAAAATAAGCCCCATGCTGTTCGGGCCGACAAGGCGCATGTTGTATTGTCTAGCAACCGCGTACATACGTTCTTCATCGGTTTCACCATCATGGAGGATTTGATTCATTCCTGCGGCCAGCACGATGGCAGCTTTTACGCCTTTTTCTCCGAGCTGCCTGATGATTTCTACGTTACGATGAGCATTGGTACAAACAATGGCAAGGTCTGGCACCCGAGGCAGGCTGTCTATGGTCGGGTAGGCCAAAACACCAGCAACCGCTTCGTACTTTGGAGTGACGGGCATGATGGGGCCATGAAATGAGCCTGATAATAAGTTTCGGATGACGACATTACCGGCGCGATTGGGATTATCAGAAGCGCCGATAACGGTGATTGATTTCGGTTTGAGAAGCTTATCGATTCCTTCCATGGCACCACTCTCCAGACAATTTCAGATGAGTGTAACGAATGCCGTCAGGAGTGTCTGACTAAAGTGCAGGAGCTGTGATCAACGGCAAGATATCTGGGTACTGTCAGCCTCTCATATCTATGAATATGCACAATAAAACAGGATCAAACTGCTAATGTATATTTGGTCGCCAAGCTGAAAATTGACTCGCTTCTCTGGAAAACACCTATCAATAATATCTGCCAATAAAACCTCTCGATAAAACGTCTTAGATACGCAAGAGAGCAGGATTACACTTCATAGCGGGATTTGTCCCCAATGTCGTAGTGCAGGGGCATACGCCATTTCGAAAAAGCCGCGACAGCCAGTAAGATAGCTCCAGCCATGCTGCAGGCAATCATCAATTGGGGAATGCTTAGCACTAAGCCGGCCCAGAATCCGGCCAGAACCAATGGGGTGATCAGCAGCACTTTCAGCTTGAAGCAGTAATACTCTTTGACCGCTAAGGCGCTGAAGGCAAACAAGGCCGCTCCCAGTCCCAGCGGAGCCCACAAGCCAGATAATTGCCACAAGGTGGCAAACAAGGCACTGCCGAGGATAAGCCAGCGGAAACGTTTGTCATAAATATGGACGGTGGTGGTTGCTATTAAAGCCGCCATAATCAGGCCGGTTGCTGCAAAATCGTTTTCCCAGGCGGCAACTGACATTAATCCGCTACCGGCTGTCAGCGCCGAACGATATAAAATAACGGTAAGCTTATCAATCGCATCCAGTTGGCACTGAATTTGTGGGTCAGCCATGGTAAAAGCTCCTAGAAAAGTGGTCCTGATACGTATCACGTGCAGTCAAAAGTCCGTATGCTGCAGTGGAATTTAACGTTACTTATTGATCTATCTTAAAGTTAGGGTTGAATGGGGCAAAATACAGCGGCAGAATAGTGAAATTCCACAGACTCTGGCCATATAACATGAAAAAAATCGCCGTATTCGCTGCAGCCGTTGTTCTTACCGGTTGTGCATCTGAGAATCAATCCACCCAGATTGTTGTATCGTCGGTTATCGAAGATACCCGTTATGATTTAACTGCCGAAACACAGCAAACCACTCCGATTAGAAAAGAGGATCTTGTTGTTCATCGTGCGGTTCAATTAAGCAAAGCGGCGGGTGTCATTGAGCAGGCGGCAGAACAGGAACGTACTAGCAGCACTGCCTTATCAGGATATACCATTCAAATATTGGCACTAAGGAAGGACGATGGACTACCTGATTACGCCAGTAAATTGCCATCTGGGCAGCCTGTTTGGTTAAATCAAAAGCAGCTCGATGGTGCTCCTTGGTTTACGTTGCTTTACGGCCGTTACGCAAGTAAAGAAGCTGCGCATAAAGCGTTATCTTCTTTGCCTGATTCACTTCAGACTTTTGGCCCCTTCATTCGCCAGCTTGATAGCATTGAAGATTCCGCTGCTTCATCAACGATGACACGCCTGAATTAATTTATTTTTTAAAGCCGCTTTAGCGGCTTTTTTGTTGTTTCAGCGGCCTGGTAGCCTATAAGCACCTCCACTGGACTGTCTCGCAACAAATCAGATTTATAAGCCCTCATTCATTAAAACAATTATTTATAAAAGGCAGCTTCCGTCACCTAAGCGATGGTGTATACTTATGACTATTGTTTCAATAGTTCTTGTAATATTGAAGTTATGAATACTGAACAAGCAACCACCCTTTTTGATTCTCTGTCATCAGGCGTACGCCTTGATGCCTGGCGTTTACTGGTTAAAGCTGGTTTTGAAGGCAAAGTGGCGGGAGAGATGGCCCGTGAAATGGACATCGCTCCGAATGCATTGTCGTTTCACCTTAAAGCGATGTTACATGCTGGGCTGGTATCCGTTGAACAGCAGGGGCGATTTCAGCGATATCGTGCCAATATTCCGGTGATGATGGATCTTATTGCGTATCTGACGGAAAACTGTTGTGCCGGAGAAACTGACACGGAATGTCATCCTGACAAGCTATCAGCCTGCTGCCCTGACAATCGTTCAAAACGTAACTGAGGCGCACTGACTTGGGAACAAGATCTTAGGTCTTTGGAATAGAAAGACGTTTGTTACAACGTGGGTTCAAGTGAAGCCAATGCCTAAGGGCAACTAACAACCGAATGAAAAAGATATAACGAGAGGATGACAATGGGCATTTTTGAACGCTTTCTGAGCGTGTGGGTCGGCTTGGGTATGCTGGCGGGGCTGGCAGGGGGTATGCTGTTTCCTGACGTATTTTCGCTGCTGGGTGATATGCAGTACGCGCAAATTAACCTGGTTATTGCGGTACTGATCTGGCTAATGATTTACCCCATGATGATGCAGGTCGATTTCTCTGCGGTTAAAAAGGTGCATCAGCGTCCCAAGGGGTTGATTATCACTCTGACAGTGAACTGGTTGATTAAACCGTTCACTATGGCGCTATTGGCCGTGTTTTTTATCAGACATGTTTTTGGGGACTGGATTTCGCCCGAGATCGGTGAAGATTACATTGCCGGTATGATTCTGTTGGGAGTCGCGCCATGTACGGCAATGGTGTTTGTCTGGAGTCAGCTGACTAAAGGCGATGCCAATTACACCTTGGTTCAGGTGGCAATTAATGACTTGATAATGGTGGTTGCCTTTGCTCCGCTTGCCGCGCTTTTGCTGGGTGTGACAGATATAACAGTGCCGTGGGACACGTTGATTCTATCCGTTTCACTGTTTGTGGTCGTCCCGCTGTTAGCTGGCGCGTTGACACGTCGTGTTGTACGTCAGCAGGAAACATTAAATCGTCTGTCTGCCGGGTTGAAACCGTTTTCAATTGCGGGATTGGTCGGTACTGTGATTCTGCTCTTTGGGTTTCAAGCTAAAACCATTCTGGCGAACCCGGTTGATATTGTTTTAATTGCGATTCCTTTGCTGCTGCAGACGTATCTGATATTTGCAATCGCCTATATCTGGATGAGAAAGTGGAAACAACCGCATGACGTAGCAGCGCCGGGGGCAATGATCGGTGCATCAAATTTCTTTGAACTGGCTGTTGCCGTCGCTATCAGTTTATTTGGGGTACATTCAGGGGCAGCACTGGCCACGATTGTTGGGGTTCTTGTTGAAGTGCCGGTGATGCTATCTCTGGTTGCCTATGCAAACAAGACCCGAGGCCAGTTTGCTGCAGTGTAAAGCTGGCTAACACCCAGACCCAGCAGACCCACCAATCCGTTGAACAGCGAGAAGCATCGCATCTATTATGCTACTGGAGAGCATATGGGGCGATGCTTTTTTTATGAGGTTTTGGACTTTGGGTTTTGGGCATTGCTCGATTTAAACAGGGGAATTATAGCGTTGAACTTCCCATGAGTGGTTAAACCGAGCATGATTGCTGGTAAATTGAGCTGATGAATGTCATTTCCGTGAAAGATATGGCGCTAGTTACCGATAGAAGGTGCAATAGCCGCCTTTTTTTTATTACTATTAGAACTAATTGAAAAAATGCACCACTCAGCGACTGAGTGAGAAGTGCTATTCGTGATTTAAAACTGGCACCTGTGGCCAGCGATAACAACAAGGGATGATAATGAGTTCAATCCACGTATTACTCCTGTGCGGTGGCGGAAGCTCCGAACATGAAGTCTCTCTCGTATCTGCTAACTTCATTGAGCAGCAACTCCAGCAGATTGACGCCATTACCTACACCCGTGTCGAAATGAAAAATGATGGCTGGTACAACGCTGAAGGCGTATTGTGCCGTTTGAATCTTGATCAGACATTGGTTGAGGGTGAAGTCAGCCGTAAAGTGGATTATGTCATTCCTTGTATTCATGGCTTCCCGGGGGAAACGGGGGATATCCAGTCTTTCCTGGAAATGGCAAAATTGCCATACCTGGGCTGTGGTCCGGAAGCGAGTACGAATTGCTTCAATAAAATTACCACCAAACTGTGGTTTGACACGTTGGGTATCCCGAACACGCCGTATATTTTTCTCAGTGAGAATAACGATGATGCCTACCATCAGGCTGAGCAGGCGTTGGATAAGTGGGACAAACTGTTTGTCAAAGCCGCGAGCCAGGGGTCATCAGTTGGCTGTTACCGTGTAACGAATCGCGATGAATTGGGGCAGGCGATCAAAAATGCTTTCACCTTCTCTAAACAAGTACTGATTGAAAAAGCAATTAAGCCTCGTGAATTGGAAGTTGCTGCGTACCAATACGGCGACGAACTGATTATTACAAAGCCGGGTGAAGTCACTTGTCCGGAAGATCAATTCTATAGCTACGAAGAAAAGTACAGCGCAGACAGTCATTCCAGTACGACAGTAGAAGCCGCTAATCTGAATGATGAACAGCTGGATCAGATTCGTGAGTATGCTCGTAAAGCGTTCATCCACATGAAGCTGAAAGATTTGTCGCGTATTGATTTTTTCCTGAGTGAAGATAACGAGATTCTGCTTAACGAAATCAACACATTCCCAGGGATGACGCCTATCTCAATGTTCCCCAAAATGCTTCAGCATTATGGACATGACTTTAAGGCATTTCTGGAACAGGCAATTAAGAACGCGGTGCAATAATCAGTCAGAGCCGGGGGAATTCCCGGCTTTTGCTCATTTTTAATCGTGAGAATTGTGAGCGAAACGGGCAACAGCTGCATCAGCTCCGGATTGCATTGGTTATAATCAGTTAAACTGGTTAGCAACCTGAGTGGTACATGGATGCCTATCGGATTATAAAGCCATGCTAACAGAAGAAGAAAAAAAGGCGCATTTTAAGCGTTTACAAAACAAGAATTACCGGGCCAGTTTGCGCTTAGAAGGGATTCATCTGGAAGGGGAAACCCATGACCCCGAATGCGTATTAAAGAGTGAATCAGAACAGATTGCAGACTTGACGTTACGGTATGCGAGATAAATATGATGTTGATCATGACCCTGATTGTTATCCTGGTTCCAGCGTCTTAATCAACCTGTTATCCATTAAAGATGAAGATGAACTTGAAGCCGCTGAACGTGACTTCACACGAGTTCGGGCGGAACACTTTGAGCCTGAATTCAATAACTTCACTCTCGATTACCTCCAACAAATCCACCGAATTCTGTTTCAGGATTTGTACCGCTGGGCAGGACAACCCCGCCAGGTCGACATTACCAAAGGTGAAACGCGTTTCTGTCACTGGCAAAACATTATAAGAGAAACCAACAAGTTGTTGCAGTCTTTGGCTGAAGAAGGTTATCTCTGCCGACTACCTCTGGATGAGTTTATTGAACGCATTGCCCATTATTACTGTGAACTCAACGTTATACATCCTTTCCGGGAAGGGAATGGGCGAGTGCAGCGGATATTTTTCGAGATATTAGCGATCAATGCTGGCTATGAATTATGTTGGGAAGGAATCAACTTGTCGGAATGGGTTGATGCTAACCAAGCCGGTTATTTTGGTAACCTTACTCAGTTGAAAGGCCTTTTTGCACGAATTACTGTGCCTATTGATCGACAAGTTGGTTACCAAGAACACTGGACGGATGCACCGAAGGAAGAGTAACTGGGAAAAACGTTGCGAACCATGTTTAGTCACTATGTCTAATGCACTATAACTTTTTATCTGTTTATGAATCTAATATATCCCCACATTGTAAAAAGCCAGCTAATAACAACTAGCGTTCCCAGGGCTTGGGCTTAATATACTTCGCGATTTCTTTGTCATGCCTGTCTTTGTTACCGACATACTGAGCCGGCATTGCCGGGCTTTTCCAGCGGCCTTGTTCTTGAATATCTTTTATTGAGCATCCGGATTCAGCGAGATCTTGTGAGGCTCCAACCCGAGGAGACTGGCCGGAAAACAGAGAAGACTCTGGTTGTCCTAATTCGTCACTGGCTCGACGAAAAACACGATAAATCGAGGAGTGATCCAAAGGGGAATCTCCAATGTTTCCATGGCGATCTATCCGGCGAAAAACAAAACCATTGTCTATCATTCCGGTCACTAACCACCGTTGCAGAGCTTTTGACGCGACAGAACTCAGCGCAATCACGTCATTTTTGATGCACAAATCAATCATCCCGTTTGGATGAATTGACAAATTTTCAACGGAGAGATTCGCCAGTTCGCTACGCTTTAACATAGCCTCAAACATCACAGCCCAAATTGCCAAATCTCGAATATCTTTAGGCTTGGTCGATAGTTCAAAGCGTAACAACAGAGACTGCAAATGCTCATCTCGAAATGCCGATGCGTTTTGATAATCATCGTGTTTCTCTAACTGCTGCTTTTTCATTTCAAGCCGAATTTCAGTTTGTGCACAAGGGTCGGGTAGTGTGTGACAACGGTGCACTAATGAAAGTGTGACAAGGTAACGTTTGAGACTGGCGAGTTTACGCGTCTTCGCCATTTGCTCGATGTAGCGATGAACTGTATCTGCTTTTGCTGGCAAAGCTGGAACCTTATGCTCAATACAGAAAGCAAGAAAGCTGTTCCAGTCATTTTTAAACGATACTAGGGTATTTTTTGCATATTGGCCCCGAGTCAGTTCGTTCAAAGGTTCAACACTTTCGAGAGGCTGGCGAAATATAGCCTGACTGTGTTGTGAGGTGAGTTCATCAGAAATTGGGGTTATCTGTTTTGCCATTATTTCACCTTAGCTAGCGCACCATAATTTTAAGAGTATATCATTCGGATTTATGTCTCGCGCTATCTACTATATAATTAATTCCAGATAACAATTATTCGTCTATCAATGACACACCACGTAGTTTGTTGGTGTTTTCATTCTGGTTGAATATGAGTGCAGTAACTCGCTGTGATGCCGGAATGTTTGTTAGGCTCCGAGTGATGAGGCAATAATGAAAAAAAGAGTATTCCATCGCGGCCACACTATTGAAAATGCGTCTGGCCATCCGGATGATTGGAAATGCATCATTGGGGGGCAGTCAGTTTCTTCGAAGCTGACATTAATAAAGAAGAGTATCGATTGGTGGTGTGAAACAAAGACCTTTATGCCACCTAACAAACTGGTAGCAGGGCAGAATAATCCGGCCCGACTCACTCAGACCAAAGTTGAAGAGTACAAGGGCTTCAAGCTAATGAACGATTCCGGAGAGAATAATCAATGGTACGTCATTATTGGTAGCCGGTTGTTGAAAGGCACCCCGGCTGCAATAAAACAGCACTTGGATATCGTGATACAGAAACGCCAGCAACTGCAAGCTCAGAACAAATGACTGTTAACAAAAAACGCCCTGATCGGGGCGTTTTTTGCAAACGGTCTGCGTGTAAAGTAGAGGTTAATCATCGCTATCTGATTTATCGACATCTACCAAGTAGTCGCCACTTAACCAGTTTCTACCTATCAACAATTTATATTCCAGCTTACTGCGATCTCGCAGGTTAACCGCAACCTCTTTGTGTTGGCCGTTCCAGCCCAAATCCATTTTTACCGCGTATCGACGTTCCACACCCTGAGCATTTCTGATTTTGCTGACTTTAACAATTTTTCCACGGTACTTTGCTTCTTCACCTTTTTCGTTTATTGAGGTGAATTCAACCGTGTGGCCTAGGTGATCACGCATTCTGTCGCTCTCACTCTCTTCACCAATCACTTTAATGTCTTTAGCGTGAATGGAAGTGGTTGCAGCACCAGTATCGATACGAGCAAGATAATCTAAGTCCAATCCGTGCACTTTAATCGTTTCTACTTGCCCCACAACAGATTTGTCTTTGACACTTTTGGCTTCTACAACAGACAGGCTGCTGCCCACACCAACCAGCGACGCTAACAAAACAACAGGGATAAACAGTTTCTTCACGAAAACTCCTAAGCGCTTGGTTCAAAACAAGTATTCTTACAAAACAAGAATGAACGTTATATGAATAACGGCCAACTATCTAGGAATCTTAGTTAATTTTCAGCAAATTTCGAATTTCAGCGCAGCTCTCTGATGGATTTTTAAACTGATAGACCTGAAAACCTAATTGACTAGCGGACGTTAAATTTGCAGGGTGATCATCGATAAACAATGATTCGGAGGGTTCAAGATTAAAACGTTGGACAAGCAACTCGAAAATCTCAGGTTCGGGCTTGATTAAAAGCTCTTTACCGGATACGAGACCACCATCAAATAGAGCATACAGGCCATGTTTTTCATTCAATTTTTCAAAAAACGCACTGCACATATTGGTAAGAAAATAGGCGTTAAAACCCATAGTAATCACTTGCTGGACCAACTGATAAGACTCATCAATCAAGGTCAGGCTGGTCTGTATATGTTCAATGAAGTCTTCAATTCTTGACTCATCCAATCCGGAACGTGAAGCAAACTTATGTTGAGCTTCGGCCATGAGCATAGTGCCACGGTCTAACGCTAACCAGTCAGGGTGATGGATAACATGGTTTAACAGACGTTCTTGTTCGTCCGTATCGTCCGTAAAAGTGGCCACAATTTTGCGCGGATTCCACTCAAACAATACGGCACCAAAGTCGAAAATAACGTTTCTGATCATAACTGTTTCCGTTACAGTGTCTAATACTGATAATATTCGCGAACGGGTAATGCGCAAATGGGATCATTGAAGATATTACCTGGTTCACAGATCCAACAAATGACGAGATTTTCCCCATGAATGACAACAGCCGCTTGGTGTTTTCGACAGAAACCGGCCGCATCAAAGAAGAAAAGCAAGCTCCAGAACGTCCTAAAGGTGACGGCATTGTTCGTATCCAACGTCAAACGAAAGGACGTAAAGGCAAAGGCGTGTGTATTGTCACAGGTTTGGATATGGAAGACGCCCAACTCAAGCTTCTGGCTGCGGAACTAAAAAAAGTATGTGGTTGCGGAGGTTCAGTAAAAGATGGCACCATCGAAATCCAAGGTGATAAGCGTGATGTCATCAAAGCAACGCTAGAGAAAAAAGGCCACACGGTCAAATTGGCTGGCGGTTAATATCAGCGCAAACGAACAAGCATCTGAGAACCCCAAGTTTAGTTTGGGGTTCTTTTCTAAGATAATTTGTTCAATGGAGCGAACCGTAAACGAAGTGATTAGCCGAGTTCGCTTAATTGCAAATTATATACTTTATGGTAAATCAGCCAATACTGTTAAATCCCAGCCCCATACCAATTACTCATCGTCAACGAATGAGAGAGGTGAGGCGAACTGAGAAGGACATTGCTGCCACATAGCATGTGATACTAATCCCTAGAAGCGTATTTAACATAAGGTACATAATGCGCACTGAAGCTTCGGATTGTTAAACGCCAGAATCCCAGCCATACCAAGGGCTAAACCCCTAAACCCTTGGCGGCTTAACTTTGCCGTGATGTCATTCCAAATCTGCTGCGCCTTGTAATCCTTGGCCTTGTCCGCCGCCAAAAAGATTAACGCCTCGTGCGGGTCGATATTTGCATTCTCAGCTAAAAAAATTGCTTCAGTATCAGTTAGTTGTCTTATCCCACTGCGAATATTGCTTAGCTTCTGTTTGCTAATACCTAAATCGTGGGCAATTTGTTTGTCTTGGAGGTAGTTTTTAGCTTCTTTGTAAGCATCTAACAGTTTATTCGCGTACATGGTCAGACTCCTTTTTTCCCCAGTTTAGAAGATTAGTATCCAAAAATCGTGTCTTGAAGTCCTGATTGGTCAGGACTATGGTATCCACAAATCGATACTCATAGGCACTGAGGCACACATGGCTGCTCCCCAACACATGACAGTTTACTTTGATGATGAGCCAGGTGTTGGCGTGAATGCCTATTTTGAGTTTGGTGCTCAGTACTTCCGTTCGTTCCATGAACTGCGTGTGTTTTGTGATATTGAGCTTGGCGGTTTCGTGGAGTTCGTCGAGATCACCGATGCCAATTACCCAACATTGAAAGCTCAGGGGGTGTTCGATGTTATCTGAACAACACTTCACTGACATGGCCAATGCTGAACGCCCCGTTCTTATTGACCATCTGGCTTTCAGTTTCAAGTTTACGGAGTTGCGACACTGTCACAAATCAGATTTGTCCTCTGTCGCGTGGTGCAAGTTGCCAAAAGCGACTTACCAAACGGTGACCAATCAGCAACTTCGTGCGATTGCGTTAACCCGCTATCAGGACGCGGTGCGTGAAGCGTTGACCGACCGACTGGCCACGTTCCTGTTTCACGTTATGGGTCTGACATGTTCGCCGATGCGCGGTCGTGGCCTGCACGGTTATGAAAATTCCTGCGTGTTGCTGGACAAAACTGGCAAGGTCGAATGTGGCCTGCTGGGGATTGGCGGCAATAACGAGACGGTGTTCGTCCAGATTAACGGGCGTGGCTGTAAGTACGTGTTCGAGCAGATTGATACTTTCCGTCTGCATTGGTGGCTTACCCAAATTTTGCATGTGTTCACCCTATCCCGCTTGGATTTGGCGGTGGATGACTACTCGGGCTGTTTCGACTGCAAGTATGCCGAAATGGCTTGGCGTGAAGGTGCGTTCCGCACTTCGGTTAGAGGTATGGGACCAAAGATGAACCCGCACCGGGTCATTGCTCCCAACGGCGATTTACTGGAAGAAGCCACGATAGTTGGCTCTCGCCAGAGTGCTGTGTATTGGCGTGTATATAACAAGAAACTGGAACAAGGGCTCAACAAGCTGGCTATCAGCTGGTATCGCAATGAAGTTGAGCTTAAGAAATGCAACGTGGATGCCCTACTGAATCCGGCAGCCTCGTTCGCGGGTATCTGTGCCTTCGCGGCGTCTATTG
>NZ_PYMI01000038.1 GCF_003025595.1 Photobacterium ganghwense | reverse complement strand
CCGCTGGCGTGGTCTGGGCGTCAAACAACGTTGACGCCGTTGAAGACGCAATCGGCTAAGGGGGCGAGAGCATGGAATTACTCGCCACTCCGTTCGCACCGCGTCCGAAAGAGCTAGACCCTGTCGAAGGCGTGGGCTGGGGCAACCGTGCCTCACTGCGCCTGATTTCCGGTCCTACCTATCACAGCATTGAACTGGTCACAGACATTACCGACCCGAAAGACATTGAACGTGTTGAAGTGTCGCTGAACGGTTCGCCAAAAGTAAACGTGACCGGTGAAACGCTGGTGAAGCTGCAAGCCCACCGCAAAAACTACGCCCAGCCAGGGCGCTATGTGATTTCGTTTGGTGATCCCACGCTGCGCACCAAAGTCGGCGTGCGCCAGACTGACCTTGTCACCTTGCAGGGTGAAATCTGGTTCGTCTACATCACCTTGAAATCCAAACCGGCGGGCACGGCCACGCCGTCCATTCGTGCCCGTGCGCATGTATTGCCAGCACAGGCGACACGTTACTACATGCCGCGCA
>NZ_PYMI01000037.1 GCF_003025595.1 Photobacterium ganghwense | reverse complement strand
GAGGGCGTTTACCACGGTGTGGTTCATGACTGGGGTGAAGTCGTAACAAGGTAGCCCTAGGGGAACCTGGGGCTGGATCACCTCCTTACCTAAAGACTGCGCTTTGCGTAGTGTCCACACAGATTGCCTGGTTGAAATGTGAAGAGCGAAACGATGCTGGGTCTGTAGCTCAGGTGGTTAGAGCGCACCCCTGATAAGGGTGAGGTCGGTGGTTCAAGTCCACTCAGACCCACCACTTCCTGCCCAAAGGAAGGTGGTGAGGCATCGGAAACGTTGGGGCTATAGCTCAGCTGGGAGAGCGCCTGCCTTGCACGCAGGAGGTCAGCAGTTCGATCCTGCTTAGCTCCACCACTCTTTAAGGGTTTTTCCTGAGAATCTTTAAACAGTGGTGTTATCTCGTTGGAGATAATGACACATGCTCTTTAACAATCTGGAAAGCTGACTAGTAATTCGATTCAGACGAATCGAAATTATTGTTTCTCGAAAGAGAAACGAGTTCTCAAGCAATACACATTCAAGTGTCTTGTGTAAGAAGAG
>NZ_PYMI01000036.1 GCF_003025595.1 Photobacterium ganghwense | reverse complement strand
GATTTGTTAAACAACGACATAAAACCGTCAACGCTCTCATTGAGGTCTGATAGCTCGGTTTGCACACCAGAAAGGCCGTCAGTCACTTCAGATAAATCAACACCCGCTTTCAACGTTTCATCAATGGATTGCAAGAAATCATTGCCGGACTGCAAGAGGTCATTGCCATTCCCAGAGGTGACATTCAGTTCATCCAGTTTCGCCTGAATAGCCTTCAGCTCGGAATTTGTTTCAGACAGGTCAACATCCGGTATCGAACCGGCAATATCCTGTAGTAAATCAGTTTGCTTTTGGGACTCATCAAATTGCGCAAACGCTTTATCCAGCTGAGCCATCGTATCTTGGCGGATTGCTTCGAGATACTCATTGCTCTGGCCGCCAAGGTTAGCGGTCAGCTCTTCGATGTTAGCCAGGAGATCATTCGATTTGTCCATGGCCGGAATCCCTTTGCCGATGTTGGCATCAATGGCCAGCAACGCTTCATGCATCTTTTGGTCATAATCCAGAATCTGGCCTAAATCCGCACTCAGCTTATTACC
>NZ_PYMI01000035.1 GCF_003025595.1 Photobacterium ganghwense | reverse complement strand
GCTGCCGCTCGACTTGCATGTGTTAGGCCTGCCGCCAGCGTTCAATCTGAGCCATGATCAAACTCTTCAATTAAAGTTTTGGCTCGATGAATACTGAATTAAATTGACTGTGCCAAAATAACCGAAGCTATTTTGAATTGGTCACTCAGTTCATCGATAAATCTTTTTGACTATCAGTTCACGAGTGCCCACACAGATTGCATGGTCAAATTGTTAAAGAACGTTGACTTTCAATGCGTTAGCGCGAAGCGCTTCAGCAAGTCAGGACGCGTATAATACGCTTCCCAGTGTTTAAGTCAAGGTAAAATTCTCTACTTTTTCAGTCAGTAAAAAACTTTAGCGTGACTCCGCTCACTGATTCACCAGTTGGAGCGAAAGAAAAGCCCGTTGTGACCCAACGGGCTTTCTGGAATAGGTGCCTGGCGATGTCCTACTCTCACATGGGGAGGCCCCACACTACCATCGGCGCTGCTGCGTTTCACGTCTGAGTTCGGCATGGGATCAGGTGGGTCCACAGCGCTATGGTCGCCAGGCAAATTCT
>NZ_PYMI01000034.1 GCF_003025595.1 Photobacterium ganghwense | reverse complement strand
AATTCCGCCACCACCGCACGTGGTTTATTTTTACATTCTCCGGGGAGAATGGTGGCTACGACGGGATTCGAACCTGTGACCCCATCATTATGAGTGATGTGCTCTAACCAACTGAGCTACGTAGCCACTTTAACGCTGCTGACATAAAAATCAACATCGAAAAGTAATGGCAGGTCTACCTGGATTCGAACCAGGGAATGGCGGCATCAAAAGCCGCTGCCTTACCGCTTGGCGATAGACCTGCAGTTGCTCTTTACAGAGACTTGAATAATGGTGCGGAAGGAGAGACTTGAACTCTCACACCTTGCGGCGCCAGAACCTAAATCTGGTGCGTCTACCAATTTCGCCACTTCCGCGTTGCTTACATCCCGAACGAGTCGGCAGATAAGTCAATAATGGCAGGTCTACCTGGATTCGAACCAGGGAATGGCGGCATCAAAAGCCGCTGCCTTACCGCTTGGCGATAGACCTGCAGGGCAACTCTTAAAATTAAGAGGTAACCTAAATGTTGGTGCGGAGGGAGGGACTTGAACCCTCACGTCCTTGCGGACACTAGCACCTGAAGCTAGCGCGTCTACCAATTCCGCCACCACCGCACGTGGTTTATTTTTACATTCTCCGGGGAGAATGG
>NZ_PYMI01000033.1 GCF_003025595.1 Photobacterium ganghwense | reverse complement strand
AGGGAACCGACTGACCGCGAGATTGCCAGCGCAATGGCAGCCCGCGAGCACTACGAACAATGGCAATTAGCAGCGTAAAAGGAAAGGCAATGGACAAACTGAACCAAATTACTGAACAACTACAGGGCGAAGTCGATAAGGCGGCGCGCAACCCGTTCGCCAGCAAAGTGATGACACCGCTGCGCCTGGTACTGGTCTGGATGAACGGCGTTAACGAAAAACTGAGCGAGTTGGAGCAAGGGGGCAAGCATGGCTGATGTGATGCCGGTGCGCACCTCGACCAACCCAGTCGAAGGCATTAACCGTTGTGAGTGCGGCAGCGTCCGCACCATTCATCGCGCCCGCGGCAAGCGGGCGAAATTCCTGTATTCGATTTGCGACAGCTGCGGCACCAACCAGCAGACCGGCCAATACTGGCAGGAAAAATTCAACGTCCATTACGCCACGCTGGCAGACCTGCACCAAGCCGAACAAGCCAGTCAGACTGCGGTTTGTGACGCGGTCACGGAACCTGAAACGGAGCCACAACCCGAGCCAAAACCGGAACCGATTGAAACCGAATCTTTGCCGGTGCCAGAGCCGCAACAAACTAAACCGGAAACCGACACCGAGCCGAAGCCAGGTGCATGGAAAGCCATTCTGGCAGGCATCATTCTGGGCGGTCTGACCGGCGGCCTGATTACCCGCATCTAACCACAAGGAAACCCGATGGAAACCGAAAACACACCGGTAAACGATACCGAACTGGAAACCGTACAAGGCCACACCGAGCAGGAAGAAAAAGCCTTCATCAACAGCCTGGATGA
>NZ_PYMI01000032.1 GCF_003025595.1 Photobacterium ganghwense | reverse complement strand
ACGCCCAGCACGCAGGTTAGGCAATAGGTCAAACCAGACCGCCGACGCTGATTTGTAGGAGCCGTTTGCGCCATAACGGAAAGAGACTGCCATATCACCACCTCACAACACGCAGAACAAAAGAAGTTGCATACGCATCGAACAGCATCCGTAATCCTTCAGGTACGCCGTAAGCGGTCAGAACAAAACGAACGTCAGGCGGCAGGCGGTTGAAAAACACTTCAATCAAATCGTAAACACCGTAATCGGTCAGCAACTCCCGCGCCATATTCAGCGACAGCTTCAGCATGAACAACTTAGTTTCAATCCAGACCTCAAACAGCCACAGAGACGCATAGTCAAACAACTCTCTGACGTAGCTGGGGATCATGATGATGAAGGTCAGGACAGAGGCGACAGCGTCGCCAATGATTTGTAACAGGCTATAAATAAAATCCATGGTTATCCCTTACTGGCAAACACGACACCGAGAGAAATCAGGGCAAACAACAACAAGATGACAGGCCGGACAACATCACTGATAGAAACCAGCTTTGCCGCACTGGTATCAATCTCGACACCCTTGATGACCATTGAGGAATTAGTCATTGAACCGCCGTCAAAGGCGGAAGAGAAGGTTATCCAGTCACCTTGCAGCATCTCTTTAATCGTTGTTTCCTTATCACTGATGCGGTCATAGATAGCGGTGAAACGGTCTTCACTTATCAACCTGCCGCCAACCTCAGGATGAGCCGTCACCGTTCCCGCAGATTTGTTAAACAACGACATAAAACCGTCAACGCTCTCATTGAGGTCTGATAGCTCGGTTTGCACACCAGAAAGGCCGTCAGTCACTTCAGATAAATCAACACCCGCTTTCAACGTTTCATCAATGG
>NZ_PYMI01000031.1 GCF_003025595.1 Photobacterium ganghwense | reverse complement strand
GGTGAGGTGGCCGAGAGGCTGAAGGCGCTCCCCTGCTAAGGGAGTATACGGTTTATAGCCGTATCGAGGGTTCGAATCCCTCCTTCACCGCCATTCTTTCTTAACGTAGTTTAAGTAAAGAGTTTTCTTGCAAAAGAAAAGCCTGCGCGTCCGTAGCTCAGCTGGATAGAGTACCTGGCTACGAACCAGGCGGTCGGAGGTTCGAATCCTCCCGGACGCGCCATCATTCCTTAAGTATCAACGGACTGTTACTTAAGCCAATGTCTACAAGGCATTGGCCGTTAGGTGTTCCTGACGATTGAAAACAGATTCTGCGCGCTCGTAGCTCAGCTGGATAGAGTACCTGGCTACGAACCAGGCGGTCGGAGGTTCGAATCCTCCCGAGCGCGCCATTAATCCCGTATTCTGGATCATAAAGAATACAGCCTGCGCGTCCGTAGCTCAGCTGGATAGAGTACCTGGCTACGAACCAGGCGGTCGGAGGTTCGAATCCTCCCGGACGCGCCATTATTGATAAGCATTGCCTCGGCAGTGTGAAACACCCGGAATTAAGCGTGCGCTCGTAGCTCAGCTGGATAGAGTACCTGGCTACGAACCAGGCGGTCGGAGGTTCGAATCCTCCCGAGCGCGCCATTATTTCCATATTCTGCATTGTCAGAATATAGCCTGCGCGTCCGTAGCTCAGCTGGATAGAGTACCTGGCTACGAACCAGGCGGTCGGAGGTTCGAATCCTCCCGGACGCGCCATTATTGATAAACATTGCCTCGGCAGTGTGAAACACCCGGAATTAAGCGTGCGCTCGTAGCTCAGCTGGATAGAGTACCTGGCTACGAACCAGGCGGTCGGAGGTTCGAATCCTCCCGAGCGCGCCATTATTTCCATAT
>NZ_PYMI01000030.1 GCF_003025595.1 Photobacterium ganghwense | reverse complement strand
TTGCGTTGCAGGTAATACGCACTATCTTCCGCTTTCTGCATCATTACGCAGGCGAACTGGCAGTTGTCGATAATAGTTTTCGAGACTTCCTGCCCGCGTTGGAACATGTTGATGGAGTGCAGACCGAATTTGCGCCCTAGCCTCAGAATCTTGCCGTGGTAGCCGGTTGCCTTGCCTGCGGTGTTGGTATGCTCGGCCACTTCTTCGCAAATCACCTTGAGCGGCTTTTTGTGCTTGCCGTCACCCATGCCCCAAACCACCATGCAGAACTTGTCGAAATCCGCCTCGGTGGTTTCGTGTTTAGGGGCATAGGCAATTTTAAATCCCTGCGTGGTTTTGCGGCCAGCAATGAGCGCCGCGGCAAAGGCTTTCAGGCTGCTGTAACTGCGCACCTTACGCCCGGCAATTTCGCCTTCGTAGTCATTGAGCGGGTCAAAGATGGCGACCTGGTCTGTCGGCTTGATAAACAGCTTTTTGGCTGCGGACGTTTTGCCGCAGCCTGACATCCCGACCGCATACGCATGATGGTTACTCAGTGCGTTGTTTTGGTTTACGGGTTGGAGTTTCACGCCACCTCCTGATTGTAATCATCATTGGCGGCTTCTGCTGCCCGCTTGGCCTGCTCGCGGCGGGCAGCTTCGAAATCTTCTGCTTTGAGCTGGCGAACCTGCATGTAACTGGACAGACTCAGCATACCGATGGCAGCCACGGCCATGATTTCGTCCATGTATTTCGCCATCCACGGTGGCGGGTTGCCGCCGTATTTGACGATGAGCGGTGCCACTTTGTAAGCCACCTTTTCGGACTGCTCAGGGTCAAAATTGAACCGCGTATGCACCATGCCCTTCATCATTTGTTCAATGGTCATCAGCCCCACGAAGATCATCCCAGCCGCCGCTTCCAGTTCAATGTCGGCTTGCTTGGTATCGGTGGTCGCC
>NZ_PYMI01000003.1 GCF_003025595.1 Photobacterium ganghwense | reverse complement strand
ATGCCTTCTTGCTCGAACTTTTCATGTTTGACTTCATCAATACCACGTAAGACGTGAACCACAGCATCCGAACCACCAGAAGAAGGGAAACGGCGAACCGCAATACCCGTAATCATTACGCCCATGTCTAATTCTCCAAAGCTACATTAATTAATTGTTGGTAAGTGTCTGGCAGCGCCAGCTTGCCATAGTCTTCAATCTCAAAAGGATCTTGCTCCAAGGTGGTCAGCAGGCCGAATGCCTTACGGGTGTCACCGTTGAACATCTTGACCACATCAGACAACGCCTTGCCGCACTGACGGCGAACCCAACGGATACGGCCAGCCAAGTCCAGACAAGCATCCTTGGATAAACGCTTGATGCTGATACCTTCCGACGGTTCAATAGACGCCGCGAAGGCACAGATACCCGCGAACGAGGCTGCCGGATTCAGTAGGGCATCCACGTTGCATTTCTTAAGCTCAACTTCATTGCGATACCAGCTGATAGCCAGCTTGTTGAGCCCTTGCTCTAGTTTCTTGTTATATACACGCCAATACACAGCACTCTGGCGAGAGCCGACAATCGTGGCTTCTTCCAGTAAATCGCCGTTGGGAGCAATGACCCGGTGCGGGTTCATCTTTGGTCCCATACCTCTAACCGAAGTGCGAAACGCACCTTCACGCCAAGCCATTTCGGCATATTTGCAGTCGAAACAGCCAGAATAGTCATCCACCGCCAAATCCAAGCGGGATAGGGTGAACACATGCAAAATCTGAGTGAGCCACCAATGCAGGCGGAAAGTATCGATGTGCTCGAACACGTACTTACAGCCACGCCCGTTAATTTGGACGAACACCGTTTCGTTGTTGCCGCCAATTCCCAGCAGGCCACATTCGACCTTGCCTGTTTTGTCCAGCAACACGCAGGAATCTTCATAACCGTGCAGGCCACGACCGCGCATCGGCGAACACGTCAGACCCATAACGTGAAACAGGAACGTGGCCAGTCGGTCGGTCAACGCTTCACGCACCGCGTCCTGATAGCGGGTTAACGCAATCGCACGAAGTTGCTGATTGGTCACCGTTTGGTAAGTCGCTTTTGGCAACTTGCACCACGCGACAGAGGACAAATCTGATTTGTGACAGTGTCGCAACTCCGTAAACTTGAAACTGAAAGCCAGATGGTCAATCAGAACGGGGCGTTCAGCATTGGCCATGTCAGTGAAGTGTTGTTCAGATAACATCGAACACCCCCTGAGCTTTCAATGTTGGGTAATTGGCATCGGTGATCTCGACGAACTCCACGAAACCGCCAAGCTCAATATCACAAAACACACGCAGTTCATGGAACGAACGGAAGTACTGAGCACCAAACTCAAAATAAGCGTTCACGCCAACACCAGGCTCATCATCAAAATAAACAATCATGTGTTGGGGTGCCGCCATGTGAGCCTCAGTGCCTATCAGTACAGGTTTTTCTGTACCATAGACCAGAGATTTATGGACTGCAAGACAAGTAATTCCTGTACTGAGCAGCTAAACTAGCGAAAAAAGGAATCGAATCATGTATGCAGATAAACTGTTAGATGCCTATAAAGAGGCAAAAAACTACATCCAAGACAAGCAAATAGCAGCTGACTTAGGCATAAGTAAGCAGAAGATTAGCGGAATCAGAAATGGAACATGCTATCTAACTGAAAATGAAGCTATTTTCTTGGCTGAAGCTACAAATATCGACATCCATGAAGCGTTAATCTATCTGGCGGCAGACAAGGCCAAATCTTACAAAGCCCAACAAGCATGGGCGGACATCACGGCAAAGTTAAGCCGCCAAGGGTTTAGGGGTTTAGCCCTTGGTATGGCTGGGATTCTGGCGTTTAACAATCCGAAGCTTCAGTGCGCATTATGTATATTATGTTAAATTAAGTGTTTGTGAACAGGAGTATCGCCAAATTCTGATATCACTTTAACTCTTCTCTCCCCCTTAGCTTTAGTCCACCGAGCTAAGTCTGCCCGGTATTTAACAGTATTGAGTATTTACCATAAAATAGGTAATTAACACCTATTTTAAGTACTACGGCAAATCGTTCGATTGCTATGTACTTAAAATTTACGTTAATTACCTAGGCTTGGCAAATGCCAAGCCTTATCTAGTTTTTAATAATATAGATTCAACACTGAGCAGATAATGACGTGATAGTTTGATACCTTGCCAAAACCATTTCCAAGTCTTTGGCAATGATCGGCTTTGGTATAAAATCATTCATTCCGGCCCGTAAATATTCTTCCTGATCGGCCTGCATCACATTTGCTGTCAGCGCGATAATTGGCGTAATAATTCCGCTGTCTCGTAAAGCCTTTGTGGCCTGGATACCATCCATAACCGGCATGGAAATATCCATAAGGATAAGATCGAACTCTGCCAAGCATAGCGGAACCATATCAACCACCTGCTGGCCATTACTGACAATAGTTACCTGATGCCCGCGTTTCTCCAACATGAGCTTTGCAACCAATTGGTTTGTCGGGCTGTCTTCTGCTACCAGAATATTGAGCGGCACCAGAGATTGCTTATCTTGAGGCATGCACATTCGGTGTTTGTCATTTTGCGGTGACTCTTTCAATGGAATCGTAACCGTAAAACAACTGCCTTTTCCCGTAACACTACGCAGATTGATCTCACCTTGCATCTTTTGGATCAGATGCTGACTGATAGCCAATCCCAAACCGGTGCCGCCATATTTGCGGGTGATACTGCCATCAGCTTGGATAAACGGATTGAACAAAATTTTCTGCGCTTCTGGCGCAATACCAATACCGGTATCAGAGACTTCTATCTTTAACTGTTTGCCATCACGGTGAATATCTACGTTGACGGAACCTTCATTGGTAAATTTAATGGCATTACCCACCAGGTTAAACAGAACCTGAGAGATTCGGTTTTTATCACCAACAATAGCATCTGGCACATCGGACTTAATCGTCGTATTAAATCGGATGTGTTTTTTTGTCGCCTGCTCCTGTAGTTGAGTGACTACCAGATCGACACAATCGCTGAGGCTCATTTTGTCGTAGTACAGCTCAAAACTGCCTGATTCAATACGAGATAAATCCAGAATGTCGTTAATGATGGTCAGTAGTAATTGCGCTGACTGATCCATCTGGTTTATCCAGGACATCTGCTTGTTGTCCAGACCGGAGCTGCCCAGCATATCCAACAAGCCCAACACCGCATTTAACGGCGTTCGAATCTCATGGCTCATCATGGCTAGAAACTGTGACTTGGCTTTATTGGCAGATTCCGCCTGTTGCCTTGCCTGCTGTAACTCAAAGATTTGCTGCTTGCGACTGGTAATATCTTTCGCAGTTCCCCGGAATCCAAGAAACGTACCCTGCTTGTTAAAAAATGGCGTGCCACTGATACTGAACCAAACAATTTGTCCATGGTCTTCGAATTGCCATTCTAGATCTTCAAAGGCTTCTTCTGCTTCAAGCTTCGCTTTGAGTTTTTCAGCAAAATCACCATGCTCCCCAAATGCACGCAACATATTCGAATGATCAATCGTGTGGTTGGCAAGATTAGGTGAAGATATATAAGTGAAGCGATAATCCGGGTCGATTTCCCAGAACCAATCCCCGACTGTTTTCGCAAAATCTTTGAATCGTTTTTGGCTGTGTGTCAGCTCTTGGGTTCGAGCGGTAACTAAAGATTGCAAACGTTCTCGGTAATCAATATCTATAATGGCTCGCTCAAGCAAAGGGCGAAAACGCTCCAGAACACGCTGGCAGTCTGGAGAAAACTGACCTTTTTGCGAGTGGAAGAACATCAGCAAGGCGTCGCCCGAACTGACTTTTACTCCAATTAATAATACTGACTGACAGAAATACAGCATTTCATCAGGCAGGTCTTTAAATTCATAAACCTGCCGCGGCGCAAATAAGGCGATACTCGCCCCGTTCATAGAACGTGTAAACGTGTCGCCAACGGGCCAGATACTGGATTCAAAAAAACGACACGTTGTCACAAGTTCCTGTAACGGTGTCGTTTCATCTTCGCGAGTTAATACCAGCGCATGTTCAAACCCGATATATTTTCTCAGAACTGAAAGTAAACTATTGAATACCTGTCGCTTATTGTTCGCTCCGGCCATTGCGGCAATGCCTGACAAGATTGCGGTGTTTTCGTCTCGCAGCTGTTTTTCGCGCTCCCGACTTCGCATCAGATCAAGTAATGTTTCCTGTAGCTTTTCTGATTCGTAACTTGGCATCACTTAATCCTTGTGGAATAAAACAGCGGAAATCATCAGATTACCATGAGCATTTTCGCCGCCGGCAAATTGCCCTTGTTCACCCAAGGTAAACGGGCTGACAAATGGCGCATTCTGCATCGCCTTATTGACGTATTCCGCTACTTCTGCCATCCGATGCTGCACCCGTAACATGCAGCCAGCGCAGTAAATGGTGATACCACCAATAGGATGCAACTGGCTATTAGAATACAACTCGAAAGCGGAGCCCACGACACGACCGGCACGGGTAATTAATCGCTCTTCGGTACCTTCCATAAAATACAACGTCTCACCGGGAGTAATAGTCGCAAATAATTCAATCCCCCCCTGCTCTGTTATTCTTAGCGGATGTGCCAGTTTAAAATAAGGTAAATCGTGAATTTGCCCTGCAATGCGGCCCAGCGGGTTTAAGCTGCTGGCGAAATTAAATTGCTGTTCAATAAGTGCCTCGCCCAGCCATTCCTGATAAACCTCAACAGCAGGCCGACCATCAAGTTCAAGCAGTTCTCGGCCGTTCACTCGAGTTGCAACGGCACTGGATCCGGTGCTGGCGTAGCCGGAATGGAAAGAAAAACTAATTTTACACGATGGATAAAAGACGCAGATTCCGACACCATTTCTCGATTGCTGCTCCTGATTGAAGATCATCCAGTTGCCCTGAATGAAATTATCCGCTGCGCTACCTCCAATAATAGGAACAGAGGTTCCGAGTTCGTCTTCAATTCCTCGGATAATGTCTTCTTCTTCTCCTGGGCTGGCATGGAGCAGAATCATTGAGGGCATTTCGCCAAAACGCTGGCAATTGGCAATAGCCTTCAATAACGCTTGTCTCGCCATCTCATATTTGGATTGCGACGTCGCCACAATCGCACTGCCATATGCACCGTAATAATCGGAAATCGCCCACAATGCTACGCCTGCTCCACCGTGATAACCTTCATCGGTCATTACACCCTGGCATGACGAACACCCCAGAATTTGTGCTTCAGGGAAAGCCGAATGCAGCGCTTCCTGAAACGGCGCAACTTCATAGCTTTCTGAAAAGTAAACCAGAATAAGCTTTGGGTTGATGATTTGCAGTTTTAATCGTGATATTGCCTCAGCTATCGCTGTGCTCGCATCATGACTGGAAGAAAAACTTGTGGCGATATCCATTTATGCAGCAGGTGTTGTTATTAACTAGTAACAATCATAGTCATTTTCTTTTTTTGATTCAGCAATATCTGTCGTTTTTTTGTGGTATATCATTAAAGATATCGTGTCTTTGACCGCTATTGATTGATGATTTCACGAAAGGGAGCATAAGGACATCATGAATAAAAAAGTGGTATTGGTCACCGGTGGCGCGAAAGGAATCGGCAAAGGAATAGCGACCTATTTATGTGAGCAAGCTGTCGTCATTATTGCGGACAACGATGAGGATGCCGGTTATCAATGCGTATCTGAAAATCCGTTATTGCGGTTTAAATGTGTAGACGTGACTTCAGAAGCTAGCGTCAACTCACTGATTCTCGAGATCATTCAACAGCACGGACAGCTTGACGCATTAATCAACAACGCCGCAATCAGCCATCCATATAATGCCCCTGTCGAAGAATTAGAGCTTGATGAATGGCACAGAGTACTTACGGTCAACCTGACCGCGCCACTGTTAATGGCAAAACATTGCACTCCTCACCTTCGAAAACAACATGGGTCGGTAGTCAATATCAGTTCAACCCGCGCACTCCAGTCTGAGCCTAACACTGAAGCATACAGTGCTAGCAAAGGCGGGCTTGTTGCCCTGACCCACTCTTTGGCGGTCACGCTGGGTCCCGATATCCGGGTTAATTGTATCTCTCCGGGCTGGATTGATGTCAGCCATGCCCCATTACGCGATATCGATCATCACCAGCACCCTGTCGGCCATGTCGGTCAACCTGATGATGTTGCCTCAATGGTGAAATATTTGATCTCAGAAGAAGCAAGATTCATTACAGGACAAAATTTTATCATTGACGGCGGTATGACACGGAAAATGATCTATCAGGATTGATGACAGAACGCTGATTAGAAGTGAAGGTGATACAACCTGTCCCGTTTTGATGCAGATCAATTTATTAAACACCACAAAAAAAGGGGTTGGCAGACCAACCCCCTTCAATTTACAAAATAAGCATTTAAATCATTAATTTTACTTATTTTTTAACAGTAAAAACACCAGAGATAGTTTCACTGCCTGTATTGAGCTTTATCACCCATTCCATTTCAGCGTGGGTACACTCAGGAACAGTAAACCTGCCTACCCATCCATCAGCTTGTTTTTCAAACACAACCGGGATAGAGCCCATATACATACTTAGCCCTTCAACAACCGCATTGGGTTTAACATCAGTGTTACCAACTTGTAGGAATAATTCACTGTTAGCAACCGCAGGAAATGGACTTAACGATATGTTATAAGCACCTTCACCATTCAATTTAGTGCATTCCTCTGCCATCAGTTGGCAGCTGTTTTCCAGTTGATCTGATGGTTGGGTTGGCTCGTAGGTGATTGTTCTCCATACAAATGCAGTAATCAGTACTGCCATTAGAAAGAGAATTTGAATCAATCTGCCTTTTGTCAGTTTTTCTGCTGCCATGATTTATCGCACTTCTCGTGTTACAGAGGTCAAAGTTTTCACATAAATGTTGCTTAACCGTAAAGGATGTGTGGGCTTGACTCTGTCATTCATATTTTAAAACCAGTAGTATATGGCACTGAAAATGCCACTTTTACAACAAAATAGCAATTTAATAGCTCTGGTGTTCAAAAAAGCATCGCGGTAGTTTTTTGCTTTTGGGTGGCATTGCGACAACTTGTTGTTCGCACAAGGAAAGAGAGTGTAGTTGAAAATTAAAATTGGAAGCATGCAACATGAGCCAAGTAAAGCAGCTTGAACAAAACTACAACTATACGGTCGTTCGTCAATTCACCATAGCCACCATACTATGGGGAATCGTCGGAATGGGCGTAGGTGTATTGATTGCCGCTCAGCTGGTGTGGCCGGCGCTAAACTTCGATACCCCTTGGTTGACATACAGCCGTCTGCGTCCACTGCATACCAACGCAGTGATCTTCGCATTTGGTACCAGTGCCCTGTTTGCTACGTCTTACTACGTAGTACAGCGTACATGTCAAACTCGGTTGTTCGGCGGTAAATTAGCGTCATTCACCTTCTGGGGTTGGCAAGCCGTTATCCTGTCAGCAGCGATTTCACTGCCGCTGGGATATACAACCAGTAAAGAATACGCTGAACTGGAATGGCCGATTGACATTTTGATTGCTGTGGTATGGGTTGCCTATGCAATTGTGTTCTTCGGTACCATGATTAAGCGTAGAACGTCACATATCTACGTGGCAAACTGGTTCTTCGGTGCCTTCATTCTTACAGTAGCAGTCCTGCACATTGTGAACAGTATGGCTATCCCGATTTCTATGACTAAATCGTACTCGATTTACTCTGGTGCTGTGGATGCGATGGTTCAGTGGTGGTACGGACACAACGCGGTAGGTTTCCTGCTAACAGCCGGTTTTCTGGGTATGATGTACTACTTCGTACCTAAGCAAGCAGGCCGTCCGGTTTATTCTTACCGTCTGTCTATTGTTCACTTCTGGGCGCTGATTTCCCTTTATATCTGGGCTGGCCCTCACCACCTTCACTATACGGCCCTACCAGACTGGACTCAGTCTCTGGGTATGGTGATGTCATTGATCCTGTTCGCACCATCATGGGGTGGTATGATCAACGGTATCATGACGCTGTCTGGTGCATGGCACAAGCTGCGCTATGACCCTGTTCTGCGCTTCCTGGTTGTATCTCTGTCCTTCTACGGTATGTCAACGTTCGAAGGCCCGATGATGTCAATCAAGACGGTTAACGCCCTGTCTCACTACACAGACTGGACCATTGGTCACGTACACTCAGGCGCTCTGGGCTGGGTTGCCATGGTTTCAATCGGTTCTGTTTACCACCTGATTCCAAAACTGTTCGGTCAGGAACGTATGTACTCAGTCAAACTGGTCAACGTACACTTCTGGCTGGCAACCATTGGTACAGTGCTATACATCGTAGCGATGTGGATCTCTGGTGTAATGCAAGGCCTGATGTGGCGTGCGGTAAATACCGACGGTACGCTGACTTACAGCTTCGTTGAGTCTCTGCAGGCTTCTTACCCGTTCTACTTTGTACGCTTCCTGGGTGGTGCAGTCTTCTTGTCTGGTATGCTTCTGATGGCATACAACGCATACAAGACTATTTCAGCCCCTAAAGAAAGCCTAAAAGTTACTGAACAACCAGCATAAGGAGAACCGACAATGGCAAGTAATCGTCATGAAATTGTAGAAAAAAATGTCGGCCTTCTAGCGATTCTTATCATCATTGCTATTAGCTTTGGTGCGCTGGTAGAAATCACGCCGCTTATTTACCAGGATCAGACCACTGAGCCTGTGAAGAACCTGCGCCCATACACGGCGCTGGAAATGGAAGGACGTGACATTTACATCCGTGAAGGTTGTAACGTCTGTCACAGCCAGATGGTTCGCCCTTTCCGCTCTGAAACTGAGCGTTATGGCCACTACTCTGTTGCTGGTGAAAGTGTTTGGGAACACCCATTCCTGTGGGGCTCCAAACGTACAGGTCCTGACCTGGCTCGAGTTGGCGGTCGTTACTCTGATGACTGGCATCGTGTTCACCTGCGCAACCCACGCGCCGTAGTACCTGAATCCAACATGCCGGGTTTCCCTTGGCTGGAGGAGAATGTGCTTGACGGTAAGCTAACGTCGAAAAAACTGGCGACTTTCCGCGATGTTTTCGGCGTACCTTACACCGACGAGCAAGTTGCTAATGCCGGCGACGCTGTTAAAGGCAAGACTGAGATGGACGCACTGATTGCTTACCTTCAGTCAATCGGTCACGCAATGAAATAAGGGGGCACCATGGAAATTGGAACCATTCATAGCATTTGGACAGTCATTCTGTTCGCGAGCTTTATTGGTATCGTCCTCTGGGCCTACAGTAAACGCCAAACATCCCGCTTCGAGGAAGCAGCAAACCTGGTGTTTGCTGACGAAGAAAAAGATTTGGCAACGCGTGAGAATGACAGGAGTTAGTACGCATGACGACGTTTTGGAGTCTATGGATAACAATCATCACGCTTGGCACCATTTTTGGTATTGCTGTCATCCTTTACTGGTGTAGCAAGGACAAAATGGGTGTTGAAGAAGGTGAAGATATGGGCCACGAATACGATGGTATTCGTGAAATCAACAACCCGTTGCCAAAATGGTGGTCCTACATGTTCTGGATCACTATCGCTTTCGGCTTGTCTTATCTGTTCCTTTTCCCTGGTCTGGGTAACTACAAAGGTTTCCTTGGCTGGCAGAGCTCAGATCAGACTGTTCGCTCGGTAGAAGAATCTAAGCTTGCTATCGCTCGTGCTCAGGAAGAAAAACGCCTGAACCAGTACGCGAAAGAGCTGGATGACGCTGAAGCGCGCTTTGGTGAAACGTTTAAAACACTGGCTTATGATGCTGAAGGTAAAACCCTGCGCCCGATTACGGAAATTGCAGGTGACTCTGAAGCAATCAAAGTGGGTCAGCGTTTGTTCCTGCAGAACTGTGCACAATGTCATGGCTCGGATGCCCGCGGTCAAAGCGGCTACCCTAACCTAACTGACAATGCATGGCTGTACGGTGGCGAAGCTGAAACGATCAAAACCACTATCATGCACGGCCGTCAGGGCGTGATGCCTGCGTGGATCGACACGTTGGGTGAAGATGGTGTGAAAGAAGTCGCAACTTACGTTCTGAGCCTGTCAGGCCGTAGCGTAAACGCCAAAGATGCAGCAGCAGGTAAACAACGCTTCGTTGTTTGTGCGGCATGTCACGGTACTGATGGTAAGGGTAACCCTGCCTTTGGTGCGCCTGACCTGACGGATAACACCTGGCTGTACGGCGGCTCTCGCCGCGCGGTTGAAGCAACGATCACTCACGGCCGTCACGGCGTGATGCCAGCATGGAAAGATATTCTGGGCGAAGAAAAAATCCAGCTTATCTCTGCCTATGTCTGGGGTCTGAGCAACGAAACCAGCAAATAATTCCGCCGATACACTCAGTTACATTTTATACAAATTACTTGTAATAAAATCTGAGACTTAACGACTAGCCCCTGTTATTTTCAGGGGCTAATTCCATCTTAGCTTTAAAGGTAATCAATATGAGTAAGCCTTGGTATAAGCAGTTTTGGCCTTGGTTCATTTTCTCAATCCCTTTCATATCGATTGTCTATAGCCTGACAGCCGTCTACATCTTCTCTCAGAATAAAGTCGACTTAGTGGCAGAAGACTATTACAAGAAAGGCAAAGCCATCAATCAGGACCTCTCACGCCTACGTGTGGCTGACGCCCTCAACATAACCGCGAACATCGCCGTTGAAGGAAATGAAATTAATGTCAATTTCCAGAAAGGTGAACTGAAAGCGAACCCGAACTTGCGTGTGACTTTCACACACCGTACTCTATCAAACAAAGACTTCACTCAAATGGTCAGCGCCGATTTGTCCGGTAAATACCATTTTGAGGCTCCTGAAACCCTGGATGGGCCATGGTTTGTCGAAATCGAGCCTTTCGATGGCGACTGGATGTTGCAGGGACGCGTTAACCTACCAACGTCCGACCCGATTCCGCTGTACGGGCAGAACAAGGAATGACGAGTAATTGTTATCATTGTGGTGATCCTGTTCCTCAGGATTACCACCATCAAATTGAAATCCTGGGCGAACTTCGTGATATGTGCTGCCCGGGTTGTGAAGCGGTCGCTCAGACTATTGTCGACAGCGGCCTGACCTCCTACTACGAATACCGCACCACCCCGGCTGAAAAAGCGGATCTCGTACCTCAACAACTCCAATCCCTGCTTCTTTACGACCACGATGAAATTCAGCAGGAATTTGTACGTGAAAACGAGAATTTCAAGGAAGCCGCTCTGTCTCTCGACGGTGTGTCCTGTGCTGCCTGTGCATGGTTGATCGAAAAGCAGCTGACTCGTGAAGACGGTGTCCAGAATATTCGCGTGAACACCACCACACACCGCGCCCTGCTAACTTGGGATCCGGAAAAAACCAAACTCAGCCATTTATTAGGCGTCATCCACAAACTGGGGTATAAAGCGGCGCCGTTTGAAGCTGATGCTCAAGAGCAGCAATATCATCGCACCATGAAAGGCTATTTGTACCGGTTAGGTATTGCCGGTATCGCCACCATGCAGGTGATGATGTTGGCCGTCGCACTGTATTTTGAAATTTTTGGTGACCTTGATGCCGAATTCAAAAACTACCTGCGCTGGGTCAGCCTGATTTTTGCCACCCCGGTTCTGCTTTATTCAGCCCTGCCGTTTTACCTCAATGCTTGGCGTAATCTGAGAGCCCGAACTCTTGGTATGGATGTACCGGTTTCAATTGCTTTGCTCTTTGCATATGTCGCCAGCTTGTATGCAACGGTGGCGCAAAAAGGTGAAGTCTTTTTTGAATCGATCTCCATGTTCACCTTCTTCCTGCTGCTGGGACGTTTCCTTGAAATGCGCGCCCGACGACAAGCCGCCGCCGCCAGTGCCAATCTTCTCAAACTGGTGCCAACCATGGCTACATTGGAAGATGGCAGTCAGGTAGCCGCGAAAACACTAAAAGTCGGTGACGTTGTCACTGTTCTGCCAGGTGAAAGCCTGCCTGCAGATGGAGAGATCATTCGGGGTAGTACCGCCATTGACGAATCAATGCTGACTGGTGAGCCAATGCCGGTGCCACGCTCAGCCGGTGATCTGGTTTATGCCGGAACGATCAATGGTGACGGGAACGTCACCTTGCGTGTCACGCAGGATCGTCAAAACTCCCTGATTTCGAACATTATCCGCCTTCAGGATGAAGCCCAAAGTACTAAGCCTAAAGTCGCTGAAATTGCTGACATTGTGGCTCGTTACTTTGTCGGGATTATCCTGATTATCGCGGCTGGCACCTGGCTGTTCTGGCATCAGCACAAACCGGAAGATGCGCTTTGGATCACTCTGGCTGTTCTGGTTGCGACCTGCCCATGTGCCCTGTCTTTGGCCACACCGACTGCCCTGACCTGCGCAACATCGCGTCTGGGTCGGATGGGAATGCTTTTACGTCGTGGTCATGTGTTAGAAACCCTGTGCAACGTGAACCAGTTAGTGATCGATAAAACAGGTACCCTGACCGAAGGTAATGTCCGATTGGTTGAAACTCGCTTGTTTTCGTCAAACCTGACGGAGCAAGAGGTACTCACAACGGCGGCCGAGTTAGAACGTTTTGCCAATCACCCTATTGCCCGTGCATTTGTTGGACACCGACTGGAAGTGCCGCAGTTCAGTGATGTGGAGAACATTATTGGTAGTGGCTTGAAAGGTTCTGACCAGGGACGGGAATGGCGAATCGGTAAAGCTGAGTTTGTGCTGGAGCGTGTCGCTGCCGAACACCAACCTGCTGCTGAACAGCTGGAACAGTACCAAGTTTGGCTCAGCCGTGATGACATCTGTATCGCCGCGTTCAAGCTGGATGACCCTATTCGGGAAGACAGCCCTGAGCTGATTCAGCAGTTTCAGGCGGCCGGTATCAATGTCACTATGCTGACCGGTGATAACTCTGCAAACGCTGCCAAAGTAGCAAAGGCGCTGGGAGTTGACCATCTGGTCGCGGGAGCCTCACCAGAAGGTAAACTGGACTATCTGCACAGTCTGGACCGTCATCAGGTTGCATTGATGGTCGGTGATGGCGTCAACGATGCTCCTGTTCTGGCAGGCGCTCACCTGTCAGTGGCCATGGGTGGCGGTACCGATGTAGCCAAGTCCTCTGCCGATATGGTATTACTGGGTGACCAACTTTCCCGAATTCTCCGTGCCAGAGCGCTTGCGCTGAAAACACGCAAGATTATTCGAGAAAACCTGGCATGGGCACTGGGCTACAACGTGGTTATCCTGCCTCTGGCTGTCGCGGGCCTTGTGGCACCGTATATAGCCGTTGCCGGCATGTCAGCCAGCTCAATCATCGTTGTCTCGAACTCTTTAAGGTTGCTAAAAGAAAATGGCTAGTCTGTATATCCTGATTCCCATCGCCATCATTTTTGTCTGCATCGCTGTCGGCATCTTTCTTTGGGCCGTCCGCAGTGAACAATTTGAGGATCTCGAACGTCAGGGCTACAACATTCTGTTTGATGAAAACGACAGCGAACAGAAAGTGAGCCAGCAACACAAACCATCAAACGAGAAGTCGCGTGAACAGTGATTTTTACGCCGCTTTTGTGATTGGTCTGATGGGAGCCGGACACTGTCTGGGTATGTGCGGCGGCGTTGCTGCCGCCATTACACTCGGCATGCCCGGCAACCAGACAACCCGACGGTGGCCCTATCTGCTCTGCTATAACACAGGGCGGATTGTTTCCTACATGATTGCCGGTGCCATCATCGGAGGCGCTTTTGCCGGTATGGCCAGCTTTAGCGGTCACGCCATGGCACTGGTCAGCCTTCGTCTTGTCGCGGCATTGCTAATGATTCTGCTGGCGCTCTACATCGGTCAGTGGTGGTCGGGGGTCAGCAAACTGGAATACGCCGGTAAATGGTTATGGCGTTACGTGTCCCCCCGCGCCAAATCGCTATTACCGCTGAAATCTCCCCTGGCTGCATTGCCGTTCGGCGCGCTGTGGGGCTGGCTTCCATGCGGATTGGTGTATTCCACTCTGAGTTGGTCAGCGGTTTCAGGCAGCGCCATCTCAGGCGCGGCTGTAATGCTGGCTTTTGGTCTTGGTACCTTGCCAGCAATGTTGGCAGTCGGTACGATGGCACAACAATTACAAAAGCTGTTACGCAACCTCTATTTCAGACGAGCAAGCGCCTTGCTGTTATTGATATATGGGGTTCATACTGGTTATATCGCAATCAAACAAATTATGTAGTGTTTTTTAACTCTCGTCATAATGATTCATATTGTGTTAAAATATTGACCTACATCAAATTGGTTAGACAGGCTTATGATTTCGGACAAACTAGCAACCAAACGCGTCCAGGCTGGCGGGTGTGCAATCCATTGTCAGGATTGTAGTATCAGTCAGTTATGCATTCCTTTTACGTTGAATGAGTCTGAGCTAGATCAGCTGGATCAAATTATCGAACGTAAGAAGCCTATCCAGAAAGGACAAGAGCTCTTTAAAGCTGGCGATGAACTGAAATCGCTATACGCCATTCGTTCTGGCACCATCAAAAGCTACACCATTACCGAACAAGGTGATGAGCAAATCACGGCCTTCCATCTTGCCGGTGACTTGGTCGGTTTTGATGCCATTAACGAAATGATGCACCCAAGTTTTGCGCAATCTCTTGAAACGTCAATGGTTTGTGAAATTCCATTCGAGATTCTGGATGATCTGTCAGGGAAAATGCCAAAACTTCGTCAGCAAATCATGCGTCTGATGAGTAACGAAATTAAAGGCGATCAGGAAATGATTTTGCTGCTGTCCAAGAAAAACGCGGAAGAGCGTCTGGCAGCTTTCCTGTACAACCTTTCTCTGCGCTTCTCACAGCGTGGTTTCTCACCTCGCGAGTTCCGTCTGACCATGACACGTGGCGACATCGGTAACTATCTGGGCCTGACAGTTGAAACAATTAGTCGTCTGCTGGGCCGTTTCCAGAAATCCGGAATGCTAAGTGTAAAAGGCAAGTACATTACTATCCTGGATCACGATGCCCTGTCGGCACTGGCTGGCATTAGTAAAGATAAAGCCTAATTTTTATCTTAACTGATTGAAAAGAAGTGATATGAGCTATGAGCCATATCACTTTTTTTATGCCCGCTGCTCCCCAATTTCTCCCCTATACGTTACAGTTATTAGTACCAAATCGATTATCTCTGTAATGGATTTACCTTTAACGATATGAGGCAAATCGTTGATTTGGTAAAGCACTTTATCTGTCAGCGACTTTCTTTAGACAGGTAATATTCCTTTGGGGAACAGAGACTGGTTTCGATGCCAACACAATTTGTGTAAGGGGGCAGTTATGACCAAGTACAAGAATATCCTTGTTGTGGCCGATCCGGCACAAGATCATCAGCCAGCACTATCTCGCGCTATTCATCTCGCTCGTAAATGTGAGAACGTTAAAATTACGCTCTTTCTGGCTATTTATGATTTCTCTTACGAAATGACATCGATGCTGTCCGCAGATGAACGTCAGGCAATGCGTCGTGGCGTTGTGATGCAACGAGAAGCCTGGCTTCAAGACATCATCCGGCCATATGTCGATGATGGTTTTGATATTGAGTTGATCGTGGTATGGCATAATCGGCCATACGAGGCAATTATTGCCGAGGTTTTCAGTAAGCACCATGACTTGCTGATCAAAGCTACCCATGATCACGACAAAATCGGCTCTGTCATTTTTACACCGACAGACTGGCATTTGCTCCGTAAGTGTCCTTGCCCGGTACTACTGGTGAAAGAACACAGCTGGCCGGAAAACGGCAAAGTGATGGCCTGTGTTAATTTGGCTTCTGAAGATGAAACCCATGACAAACTCAACGATGCTATTGTTGAGGAGGGTATTAGCTTTGCCGAGCTTCTCAATGCAGAAGTCAATATCGTCAACGCTTACCCGGCTACACCTGTCAACATTACGATTGAGTTACCTGAGTTTGACCCGGCAACCTACACGGATGCGGTTCGCGGTCACCATCTGAAAGCGATGAAAGCGCTGCGACACAAACACGGGCTTCCTGAAGAGCAGACCCATGTTTTAGAGGGGCTGCCTGAGGATATCATCCCTCAGGTCGCTGAAGATCTGGACGCCGAACTGGTCATTCTGGGCACCACAGGACGAACCGGTTTATCTGCGGTCTTTATCGGGAATACCGCTGAGCACACCATAGACAGCCTTAACTGTGATTTGCTGGCACTGAAACCAGAAGGTTACATCAGCCCTCTGAGCCCGAACCTGACCGATTCATAGAGCCTTGTTACAGCGATTCTATACATAAGACCGTCAATACTTTCAATTAACGACTCAGGCCTCCTTCGGGAGGCCTTTTTCTTGTGAGTTGTGCAGCTGCTAACCTGGTGTTTTTTCATCGAACAAACGGATTTAAGTGAAAAGTTACTGGCATCTGACGAGCTAATCCGTATCATACACGCCACAAACTTTCTGCCCCATAAGCGGCAGAAGAAGACGTCCAAGGTTTCTGAACAGACGGTGAGTGTCGAAATTTACGATGTAATACGACCGTTTTGTCAACGAGAGATTGAGAATGAGCGATACTCAAGAGCTAACCAAAGCTCAGCAATACAACTTTAACAAGCTGCAGAAAAAATTACGCCGTAACGTAGGCAATGCCATTGCTGACTTCAACATGATTGAAGACGGTGACCGCATCATGGTTTGCCTGTCCGGTGGTAAAGACAGTTACGCGATGCTGGATATCCTGCGTAGTCTGCAACGTAGCGCGCCTGTCAGCTTTGAGCTTATTGCTGTCAATCTTGACCAGAAACAACCAGGCTTCCCGGAACATATTCTGCCTGAGTACCTGGATAATTTGGGCGTGGAATACAAGATCGTTAACGAAGATACCTACTCTATCGTTAAAGACAAAATTCCAGAAGGTAAAACGACGTGTTCTCTGTGCTCACGCCTGCGCCGCGGCATTCTGTACCGTACGGCGAAAGAGCTGGGTGCAACCAAGATTGCTCTTGGTCACCACCGTGATGACATGCTGGAAACACTATTCTTGAACATGTTCTACGGCGGCAAAATGAAAGGTATGCCACCTAAACTGGTTTCAGATAACGGTGAGCACGTTGTTATCCGCCCACTGGCTTACTGCCGTGAGAAAGATATTGAACGCTTCAGCGAAATGAAGGCGTTCCCTATCATTCCTTGTAACCTGTGTGGTTCACAGCCGAACCTTCAGCGCCAAGTGATTAAAGAAATGCTACGTGACTGGGACAAGCGTTATCCGGGCCGTATCGAAACTATGTTCACCGCAATGCAAAACGTGGTGCCTTCACATCTGGCTGACTTCAATCTGTTTGGCTTTAAGAGCATTAACAAAGACTCTGGTGCGATTGACGGCGGTGATGTAGCTTTTGATAAGCAAGACATTCCAGCAACACCAGTATCAAGTGAAGACGTTGCTGAGTTTGACCCAAGCCAACAACTGGATGTACTTCAGGTAAACTGATTTTTATCCAGGTCATTTTTCCTGATATTAGGGAAATGGCAGCGAAAACAAAATAACAAAGAGCCGCTAATGCGGCTCTTTCTGTTTCTTATCGGTGTAATTACATCAATAGTGATGAGAAATAGTAACCGACTGTAATTATTTGAACAGGTTGACAAAGAAAAGCTTAATGTAGTCGATCAGTCGGCTGAACAAGCCGCCCTGTTCAACAGACTCTAACGCAACCAACGGAGCCTGGGCGATTTCGGTACCATCAACCTGATAGAAAATCTTACCCACGATCTGCCCCTTTTCAATCGGCGCAACCAGTTCCTGAGTCAATTCAACACTTGCCTGCAAGTTCTTGGCATCATTGCGTGACAGTGTCACGAAAGTATCAGACTGTGTCCCCAGCGCCAATGTATCGGCAGTCCCCATCCAAACTTTCTCGGTCAGAACCGTGGTACCTTGCTTATGTGGCGATACGGTTTCAAAGAAACGGAAGCCGTAATTGAGCAATTGTTTGCTTTCCGCCTCACGGGCTTTCTTGCTGCTAGCGCCCATTACGACCGAAATTAACCGCATATTGCCGGATGTCGCGGACGTTGCAAGGCTGTACCCGGCGCCACTGGTGAATCCGGTTTTCATGCCATCCACATTCAGGCTGCGGTCATACAATAAGCCATTACGGTTGTGCTGGGTTATCTTGTTATATGTGAAGGATTTTTCGCTATAGAGCGAATAAATATCAGGTAAATCCCGAATAATCGCTTGCCCCAACAGAGCAATATCATATGGCGTCGAATACAGTCCATCACTGTCCAGCCCGTGCGGATTAGTGAAAGCAGAATTGGTCATATTCAGTTTCTGTGCCCAACTGTTCATCAGGCTGACAAACGCCCCTTCCGACCCTGCCACATGCTCGGCAATGGCCATACTGGCATCGTTACCTGACTGAATAATCATCCCTCGGTACAGATCCATCATTTTCACTTCGGTATTCACCTCAATGAACATTTTGGACGAATCCGGGAAGTTTCGGGCCCACGCATTACGGCTGATGACGACCACGTCATCTTTACTGATATTCCCCTGCTTCATTTCCTGACCTGCGACATAACTGGTCATCAGTTTGGTCAGGCTGGCCGGGTTGAGTTTTGAATGCGCATTTTTTTCTACCAGAATTTGTCCGGTGTGGTAATCCATCAACACATAGCCTTTTGCTCCGAGTACCGGGGCATCAGGAATCACGCCAGGCGCTGAAAATGCCGAGGCAGAAAGCAGCATGCTGCCGGCCGCCAAAATGCGATAAGTTTTATTGAAAATCATCGTCTTGTTTCGCCATTAGTGGTCAATTACACAGCAGTATATCGAAGATAAATGTCATATCATGTGACCTTTACGAAGTCTTACGTTATTGTAAAAAACGTTACATCTCCCCCCAGTATTCAGGTACCAATTGACACATCCTACATCGGTTTATTGAGACTTCCACCGCATCGCTCACACCGTTTGAACAAGCATTAAAATGCTGTTGCACAAGAAATTCTTTCCCTGCACTGTTATGCTTTGGGAAATGCGGTTATGCTCAGATTGAGTGGTATAATCTGATGCCGATACGAGTCAACAAAAGGATAGGTAATGACTTTTTATCAAAAACTAGCACAACATCATAAGAAACTGTCAAAACTTGACCACTTAGAGGCCATCTGCGGCTGGGATCAGGCAGCAATGATGCCTGAAGGCGGTAATACTGCTCGCTCTGAAGCGATGGCAGAACTGGCAGTGATCAGTCACGAGCTGGCAACCGCACCATATCTGGCAGAGTGGTTTGAGCGCGCAGAGCGCGAAACGTTGACCGCAGAAGAAAAAGCCAGCTTGCGTGAAATGAAACGTCAGTGGCAGCAACACACGGTTGTACCAGCCGACCTGGTTGAAGAAAAATCGCTTGCCAGCTCGACCTGTGAGCATGCCTGGCGGTCACAACGTGCTCAGAATGACTGGCCGGGCTTTAGTGAAAACCTACAAAAGGTTGTCGAACTGGCGCGCCGTGAGGCTCAAATTCGTGCTGAGGCAACAGGTCTCAGTCGCTACGATGCCCTGCTGGATCTCTATGAACCGGGTATGTCCACAAAAGAACTGGACGCACTATTTGCCGATGTTAAGTCATGGCTGCCTGAGCTAATCAGTCAAATCCGAGAAAAACAGACTCACGACCAGATTATTCAGCCTGTCGGTCCTTTCCCGGTTGAGCAGCAAAAGCAGCTCAGTCTGGCAATCATGGATAAGCTGGGTTTCGATTTTAATCATGGACGACTGGATGTCAGCGCTCACCCGTTTTGTGGCGGTGTGCCAACGGATGTTCGTATTACAACACGCTATGATGAGAATGATTTTACCAGTGCCCTGATGGGGGTTATTCATGAAACAGGCCATGCCCGTTATGAACAAGGGCTGCCGGTTAAATGGGCCGGATTACCGGTGGGTAAAGCACGTTCCATGGGGATTCATGAGTCCCAAAGCCTCTTCTTCGAGATGCAGCTCTCTCGCAGCGAGGCTTTTATTGGTATTCTTGCTCCTCTTGCTGCAGAAACATTTGGCCGCACTGACGATCCAGCCCTGACGCCGGAAAACATGACGTTGATTAATACCCGAGTCAAACCAGGCTACATTCGCGTTGATGCGGATGAAGTCACCTACCCGGCTCATGTCATTCTGCGTTACGAAATCGAACGAGATCTGATTGAAGGCAACATTGAAGTCGCGGACATTCCTGAGCTGTGGGACAAAAAAATGTCTGAATACCTTGGTCTTAATACCAAGGGGAATTTTACTGACGGCTGTATGCAGGATATTCACTGGCCGATGGGTAGCTTCGGTTACTTCCCGTCTTATACGCTGGGTGCCATGTACGCGGCACAATTTATGGCGGCAATGCGTCGTGAAATGAACATTGAAAACCTGATTCGAGAGCGTAACCTGCAACCTATCTTCAACTGGCTGGATCGCCATGTCTGGAAACGTGGCTCTACGGTATCAACCAGTAAAGTTCTACAGGATGCGACCGGTGAAACGCTCAATGCCCAATTCTTCAAAGAGCATTTGGTTCATCGCTACCTGAAATAAACGCCAGCGACGATATTTGTTACTAAAAAGCCGCCGTGATAACCCCTCACGGCGGCTTTCTCTTTATATGCTTGTTTACGAAGAGACCCCAACCAAAAACGAATACACTGCATAAGAGACTCGAGATCATGCTGGCGACAGCAAACACAACGCGGTTAGGCGATCAGACCAACTGCATTTCAAAAATCGAGTTAACAGATGTGCCATTCCACTTATATGTGTAATGACGACTCTGGCAAACCTTGCTGACCAGGTTTGGCTTAAACAGTGCAAAGCAGCTGTGCCCCTGATGACGTACCGATTGATAAACCAAACCGTCTTTACTTTGCGATTTAATGCTGCAAGCCAGTGCTTGGGATTGGGCGTAGTTCGTCGGGTGGTACAGCCCGGAGTCCAGATGCGACTGCTCACGAATATCGACCAAATCCGCATTGAACCAGGCTTCAATACAGCGCATCTGAATGTCCTGAGCAGGCTCATTGGTGTATCCCATCACCCGTTCCATATGATGTACCGTTTCTTTAATGGCTGTATTCACTTCCGGTGACGCGTAGTAAACGCCAAAATCAGCCGTGTTAAACCTCGCCCCGTCCGGGTTAACATGTGTGAACGCAGCCATCACATAGCTGCAATGCGGAATACCAACCAGCCGCTCTTCTGCCGGTATACGCCTAAAATCACCGGTTTCTTCTGCCAGCCTCGGATTAGTCAGTGCCTCAATTGCAAACACAGCTTCCAGCTGTTCTGCATCTGCCACATCTTCATACAGATTGATTGGCGGATATTTTGACGGAATCAGGCGATAACAATGCTGATTATTAAAAGACGTCAGCGCGATTGTTTTTTCATCCATGTCCATTTACGACTGCCCGCCTCGCCATGCATTGAGCCGTGAAGCCACCTGATACAAATCGACCACTTTACCCTCACACATCACATCCATCGCGGAACGACCAGCAAAAAACGGATGGCTATTCGATTTCTGCACCCAGTGATAAACACTGTCTTCGGCAGTAAACATAATCCGCAGGCACTTATGAATGTTGAGGATATAACTCATTCTTTCCAATAGATCTTTTGAGACCTTGGCAGATTCTGGGTGTGTGCGGTATTTATTCAGCGTGGAACGACTACTCAGCCCAAGCAATGCCATTTGCTGCTGCTGGCTGCAACACCATTTATCCAGAATATTAAACACCACAGGCAGGACTTTATTCCCTACATCTGTGAGGTCTTGCGAACTTGCGCGATGCGTTGCATTCATCTTCTGGCCCTCATAACTTAGCCAACTCTCAGTGGGTCATCAGACCTATCACCGGATACACACATGTATATTTATGGACAAACTTAGCACATAAGTGTTTTTATATCAAAGCAACCATATCAAAGTGCATTTATCAAAGCGCACTTATCAAAGTACGTATATCAAAATGCTCCATTCATACAGACTCTATGTCTTAACTCGTATCAGTACGTAATTTCTTACTCAGAAATGAGTCTGAAATTTAGATCGATCAGCCGGGGAAATCATTCAGGCACTCAGGTCATTGACGTCCATATATGAACAATATAGTGATTTTTCTCCTGATTGAGCCCTTCTCAGCGCATTGGCATACTGATAGGTGTCAGCTCAGGCAACTAACCACAATGGCGGATGATGCACAAAAAAGCCCCGGCGGAACACGCCAGGGCTGTAAAAAGTGACAAATTCTGGGGATTGATAAAAGCTGACGGCTTATACCGCTAGCAGAAAACTAGCGCCGATAAGCACTGGCCGTATTTTCAGCCAGTTTAACAATTACCTCGACCGCCTTTTCCATTCCTTCCAGGGTAATAAATTCATGAATACCATGGAAATTATGGCCGCCAGTAAACAGATTCGGACATGGTAAGCCCATAAAAGACAGACGTGCACCATCTGTCCCGCCTCGGATAGGCTTGATCAGTGGCTTCACATCACATTCAACCATCGCCTGTTTCGCCAATTCAATGATGTGAGGATGCGGCTCCACCATCTCTCGCATATTGCTGTAATTATCGCGAAGTATCAGTTCGACTCGCCCTTTTTTCAGTTCGCTGTTCAGTGCTGCGACCTGCTGCTCCATGAAAGCTTTGCGACACGCGAGCCCCTCTTGGTCAAAATCACGCAGAATATAATGCAGTTCAGTGCGAGCCACTGATGACGTCATGGTCGACAGGTGATAGAAACCCTCATACCCTTCGGTGGTTTCAGGCGTTTCATCAGCAGGCATCATCATCTGAAAACGAGCCGCAATATTCATGGCATTCACCAGCTTGTTTTTTGCGGTACCCGGATGAACACTCACGCCATGACAGATCACTGTGGCTGCAGCGGCATTGAAGTTTTCATATTCCAGTTCACCAATCGGGCCACCATCGACAGTGTAAGCCCATTGTGCACCAAATTTCTGCACATCAAACCTATCAGCACCACGGCCAATTTCTTCGTCTGGCGTAAAACCAATGCAGATGTCGCCGTGCTTAATTTCAGGATGCGCTATCAGATACTCAATCGCGGTCAGTATTTCAGCAATACCGGCTTTGTTATCCGCCCCCAACAGGGTTGTCCCGTCTGTCGTGATAATGTTGTGGCCATGCAGACCGTTCAGCTCCGGATACTGGATCGGCGACAGCACTTCATCGCCGATGCCCAAGGCGATATCGCCGCCCTGATAGTTTTCCACCAGTTGAGGGTGTACATCTTTTCCCGACGCGTCCGGTGCGGTGTCCATATGGGCGATAAAACCAATTGCCGGCACGGGATAATCTACATTTGCCGGTAAGCGGGCCATCAGATACCCATTACTGTCCAGATCTACGCCAACAAGCCCCAGATCTTTAAGTTCCTGCTCCAGATAGCGGGCAAGAGTTAGCTGTCCCTCGGTGCTGGGACACTGTGAATTAGCGGGGTTAGATTGAGAATCAATGCTGATGTACTGGAGAAAACGCTCAATTAAGTTATCCATATCCCACTCTGCCTTGATAACTGCCATTTATGGACGTCAAGTATCAGGGGATAAGGCACCAAATGAATTGCGATGAATCAGTTTTTAGTGAACTAATTGCGTAAAATGACTTCGCTCTCAAATCAGATTGTTGCCAACTGTTCAGGAAAAATAACCACAAACTCCACTTTGGTTACAGGTTGATCTGGCTCGCCCCCAGATTTTTCATATGCGCGATGACACTTTCTGATGTCACCGATGCATGATTGAAAAAACGGTACAGCTCACTACTTACCGCCTTTTGAATCACCGGACTGACCGCCATCGAATCGATCATGCTTGGAATTAAGGCATGAGTTGATGCAGCGTACTGGAAGTCTGTCATAGACTGTCTGGCACAATGATTGAAACCATTCAGTTCAATGCCCTGCCAGGCAGGAATACCGCCTTTTACCTGATTGAAACGCTGTAAAAAATCGGGGGAAGCAATCCGCTCAGCCAGTTTATTCGCATCATGGCTATCAAGTTGCTGAGTATGGAACAACGCGAAGCTGTCCATGTTATAAATAAACCCCGACTCTTTGGACGGTACCGGATAGCAGGAAATACCTAACGGCAATCGCCCGTTCAGGGCCATTAACTCGCCAGCCACCCAGTCTCCGGTGATCTGAAACGCCCGCCGTCCGGCCATCAGATCTTGTGTTGCGACGTCCCAGGACTGATTACTGAGATCTTCTGCAACAATGTCACTGATCTCGCGAAACAGCGCTAATGCCTGTCGGGTCACGTCACTGTCAATGGCCTTCGGATCCAGTTCGATAAACGCTTGTCGATAGTAAGCCGAACCGCCCAATCCAAACGCGATATTTTCAAACAGCTGCACAATCTGCCAAGGCTCGTTACCAATTGCCAGAGGGGAGACGCCACGACTTTTTAATGTGTGGAATGCCGAGATAATCGCGGGCCAGGTTTCTGGCATTACGATTCCGTGACGATGTAACACATCAGTATTTACCCACAGCCAGTTCAGGCGGTGAATTGTTACCGGTATCGCAACAAACCGACCTTCAAATTGATGAATATCCTTGACCAGCGGCAGCAGTTTTTCGTGCCATCCGCCGTTTTCAGCCGCGCGATTGAGTTGATGAAGAAACCCCAGCGCCGCCCAAGATTTAATCGCGGGCCCCTCGATTAACGCCATTTCCGGTGGATTACCGGCTATAGCTCTGGCCTGTAGAATCGCTTTGGCTGTCGCGCCACCGCCGCCTTCTATAGGAACATTCGCAAGAGCAATATCAGATTCAGACAGTGTTGTTTTCACACTTTCCGCAGCTTTAGTTTCCCCTTTTGACGTCCACCAATGAAGAAAATGGATATCGGCGCTGATCGTTGTCGCTGTTGCAGCCGTTGACCGCATTGGCAGTAATAGAGTGAAAACTAGAGAGATGCACAACTGTGCAGTAGGCCGAGACAATAGCCTGATAATCCGTTTCATGAATTCCTCGATAACGTCAACTCAACAATCAGCCCCTGAGCAGCATGATTTTTCAGAACCAAATCCCCGCCCTGCGTACGGGCAATGCTTCTCGCAATGGTCAGCCCCAACCCAGAACCGTTCGCATCCTTCCGGCCGGCGCGGCAATAAGGTTCAAAGACCTTTTCCTGCATTTTTTTCGGAATACCGGGACCATAATCCCTGAAAGTCAGTAAAATGGAGCTCTGTTGTTCACAAACATCGATTTCCACTCGCTCACCATATTTCACCGCGTTCTCGACCACGTTGAAAATGCAGCGTTTGAGGGCCAAAGGCTTCGCTAAGATGGAAACTGGTTGCTCACACCGGATATTTACACTGGGAAATAGATTACCCCATGAATTCAGGGTGCAAGACTCCAGACGGCAATTACGCTCAGCTAGCTGATTAAAATACTCAGCACAATCACCAAGTAACGTTTGTAAGTCCAGCCACTCTGACTCTTCGTGGATATTTGTCTCCCGCAAGCACTGCAAAGCCCCAGTGAGCATAATATCGACCTCATTGAGCAGCTTTTCGAACTGCTTTTTGGTTGTGTCGTTTTCCAGCATCTCGGTACGAAGCTTTAAACAGGCCAGCGGGGTTTTCAGGTCATGTGACAATGCACTGAACAACATTTCTCTGTCACGAATATAGGCTTTTACCCGCCTGCTCATCTTGTTAAAGGCATGAATAGCACTGCGCGTTTCATTGCTCCCGCTTTCTTCAAGCTCAGGCAGGCTCAATGGCGAGCCTGTCAGCGCTGCCGCCTTGGCCAGTGATTTCACCGGCTTCAGTTCCCGACGGATAATTTGCGAAATGCACATCATCAGCATGACCGATGCCAGAAACAAAAAGATTAATTGCCGCTGACTGATAATCGGCTCGGTTAATACGCTTTCGGGTAGCGGTATGGCAGAGGCGATGTAAAACCACTCATTTTCAGCCATTTCTAATTGCATCACCAAAATCGGCAAATCAAGCTCGCCCAGAGACAAACTGTAACGCGTCCAGATTTCCGGTAACTCAGACAGTCTGATCCCCGAATTAAATAACCGAATATTGTCTTTATCGGTAATGACAACCCTGACATTGCTTAACCCGCTAAATTGATTCGTGATTGCCTGTTCAACGAAACCGGTCAGTTTGGGTAACAGGGAAATATCCTGGATAGGATCGATGTTGAGCGGGTTTTGGTTAATCGAAATGAAAAAACGTGTACCACTCGACTCTCGCAATTGATTGAGGATTAAGTGACGATAATTTTTGGGTAACGACTCGAAATACAAGTAAGTTTCAGAAGCTGCTTCTGCGACATTCATCAGTGTATGCTGTGCACTGGCCTCTCGCGAAGCGGCCGAAGTCTGGTACCAGATCACCCCTGCCAACAGTTCCGCGACCAGTATGGCCCCGAACAATGTAATGCCAATACGGAAGGTAATAGATTGGTAGAACTTCCCTCTCACATCCATGCTCTCCGTTATTACCGCGTTTTAATACTGTTTTAAATCAAGCTTTCTTACCAAGCTTTATGATTGCGGTTGCAAAACAAGTAGCGATAAGCCATTCCCTTTATCGCTTATCCCTATATGGTTTATCTCTGTATACCGTATTAGTTACAACCAAACGGGCTAGCAGTCTGAAATGTGTTCCAGAGCCAGCATATAGCCCTTGTTGCGAACGGTCAGAATCAGGGTCCGATCTTCATCCCGAAGATGCTTGCGTAACCGACTTATCTGAACATCAATGCCTCTTTCCAGCGGATCAACATCCCGCCCCCAGACAAACCGAGCGATATCATCACGACTGACGGTTTGGTTCATGTGCTGCAGCAGAAAACTGAGTAAAGAAAAATCCGCGCCTGACAATTGGATCGTATCGCCATCAATATGAATAAGCTGCCGTTTGACGGTCTCAAACGTCCAGTCCAAAAAGCGAATACGGCGACTTAACGCGCCTTCCGAGCGATACTGGCTCCGCCTTAACAGGGCTTTAATTCTTGCCAGCAGTTCTCTCGGGCTGAAAGTTTTAGTGATGTAATCATCGGCACCGACTTCCAAACCCGCAATTCGATCGATTTCATCACAGACGGCGGTCAACATGATAATGGGCACGTGTGAGTGCTGGCGGATCTCCCTGCATAGAGTGAACCCGTCATCACCGGGAAGCATAATATCCAGAACAATCAGATCAGGCTGATGCTGTTGCAGGACCTTCCACATCTCATCGCCATCTTCGGCGGTAAACACGCGAAAACCAGAACGCCCAAGATATTCACTGAGTGCATCCCTGATATCTTCACTATCGTCGACCACTAATATCGTTTTTGACTGCAAAACTTTCTCTCATCCTGAAGAACAGTGACATTACGAAAAGAGTTTGAATCTGTGAAAGAGTTTATCAACCCCATGAATCACAGATACAGCGGTTTTCATTTTATTTTGTAAGCGTTCTCTTACAAACCGACAACCATATCTTACTTAACGAAGCAGTGAGTTAATTACAGTGATAAGGACTCTGAAAAGACAGCATGAATAAGGAATAAATCATGATAAATGCAACCTTTGGACTCCTACAAAAAATCGGGCGGTCATTAATGCTGCCCGTCGCGGTACTCCCGATTGCCGGGCTGTTGCTCGGAATTGGCTCAGCGAATTTTTCCTGGTTACCGGATCTGGTATCCGACATCATGGCCATGTCCGGCGATGCGGTGTTCAGCAACCTGGCCATTATTTTCGCCATCGGTGTTGCCCTTGGGTTAAGTGACAATGACGGGGTTGCCGGATTGGCCGCCACCGTCGGATTTGCCATTCTGACGGCAACCATGGGAGTGATGGCAAAATTTCACGGAATCGAAACAACCACCGTCATCGGTATACCGACCCTCAATACCGGGGTATTTGGCGGGATTATCATCGGTGCTATTGCCTCAGTGATGTACCGCAGGTTCTACAATATCCGGCTTCCGGAATACCTTGGTTTCTTCGCAGGAAAACGTTTCGTGCCGATAGTTACCGGCATCAGTGCTATCGTGCTCGGTATTGTGTTGAGTTACGTCTGGCCACCTATCGGCGGCGTCATTGACAGTTTCTCTCACTGGGCGGCGTACCAGAACCCGACGCTGGCCTTCGGGATTTACGGCCTAGTCGAGCGATCTCTGATTCCTTTCGGCCTGCACCATATCTGGAACGTACCTTTCTTCTTTGAAGTCGGCGAGTATGTTAATCCGGAAACCGGTGCGGTCATTAAAGGGGAAATTCAACGTTATCTGGCGGGTGACCCGACGGCAGGGAATCTGGCTGGTGGTTATATGTATTCCATGTGGGCTCTGCCGGCGGTTGGCCTGGCTATTTACCGTACGGCACGACCTGAAAACAGAGCGATGGTGGGTGGTATCATGGCCTCTGCCGCACTGACTTCCTGGCTGACGGGGATTACAGAACCAATGGAATTCTCGTTCCTGTTTGTTGCGCCCGTGCTGTATGTGATTCATTGCCTGTTAACGGGAATCGGTTTTGCGCTGGTAAGTGCTCTAGATATCCATCACAGTGTCACTTTTGCCCATGGCGCGATCGATTTTCTTATCTATTATCCGCTTTCACAAAATGCCTGGTTGTTCATTGTTATCGGCCCGATGTGGTTCCTGCTGTATTACACAATTTTCCGCACCCTGATCATTAAGCTCAATCTGATGACTCCTGGACGCGAGTCTGAATCCAAAACGGTAAATGAGCTGAACATTGTCGATTCTGAACTGGCTGAACAACTGATTCAGAAAATGGGTGGTAAAGAGAACATTAAAAGCGTGGACGCTTGTATTACCCGCCTTCGGGTTACTCTGCATGATATTAAACGGGCTGATATCGGTGGAATCAAATCGCTGGGTGCACGGGAAGTGCTGGTGATTGGTGACAACCTGCAGGCAATCTTCGGCACCCAGTCAGATCACATCAAGTCAGAAATACATGTACTGATGGCAGAGAGCTATTAACGCCTGATTTAATACCTACTTCAGTGACAAAAAAACGGCCTGAGTGAATCAGGCCGTTTTTGTTTTAGCGCGTTTAATTGGGCGAGTTGATTATGCGTTCGTCAAACTCTCAGGATTTTGGGATCCAGGGGGTCACCTTAACCACATCATCCGGTAACTTAACCACTTCTCCCGCTGATAGCGCATCAAGTTTCAGGATCACTTTATTACCCTGAGCTTCAGCGACACCGCCACTGGCAAGGCTGATACCAGCCTGCAGAGGCTGGTCAAAATGCAGTACCACACCGCCAACTTTAGGCATGAACCACTTAGAGAACATGCCACCTAAATCCGACAGCAGTTTGTCCATCTGAGGTGCCAGGGACTGTACCTGCGCCTGGCTGATCTGACGGCCGTATTCCGATGTTGCGATCACTTGCATCGACACATCACAGGTAATGCCATCATCGACCACAAAGGTCACATCCGGATTGGCCTGACGCAAGTTTGAATCCAGAGGAACGACCAGCGCATTGTCAGCCGGTATGTTGAGTTCTTCATAATGTTTGTCTTTCTGCATCCAGCCTTTGTGGATTTTACAGACGCTACCGTCACGCTGATCCAGCAGATAAAACGCGATTTTGACATCATCATGCCCTTCTTCGGCATTCTGTTTCAGCTTGCCAAATAAGGTGCTGTAGCGCATCTCAATATTTTGAGCAAATGCTGTCGATGTCATCATCGCAGAGCCGGCGAGGCAACCGACTAACAGCCAATGGGTGTACTTCATCCTATATCCTTGGCACTAACAATCACATGTAAATCCGATTTGGGTGACACCTTACATTGTTCTGTCACGCGTTGAAAACTTTAGAGTTATCACCATTGTCAGAATGGTGATCGTCGTTTCCTTTTTTAACCGTTGTTACCTGCAACGTGATACCGAACAAGTTACGGTAAATAATCGCTTTCACGTTAAAGAAAAACGGCAGCGTCCAGATCAGGCCAATCCCTGCTGTTGCAAACGACACAATGAACATTGTCAGGATCACAACGAAGATGGCGGTCATCGGCAGTAATTTACGTACAGTTGCCATCAACGAGAATTGGATAGCTTTCAGCGGCGAAACACGCTTTTCACACACCAGAATGATCGCCATGCTAAAGCCCATCGACAGCATCAGCCCCAGAATCGGGAACAGCGCGTTGCCGATACCCTGTAACGACGATGCCAGAAGCATGGTCACTATCGACACGATGGTATAAGGGAACCCTTTAACCAGATGGCTGGGTTTACTCGGCAAGCCGACAGCATGGTTCAGTGCCATCAGGCTGACACCGGCATAAAGCGGCGCACTGAGTACATCTGACCAGAAGTTAGCCATATAGCCAGCTTCAACTATCGCACCCGAAATTTCACCACCCTGAATAATGGCGTCAAAGAATACTGCGGGACTTCCCAGCTGAACCTGTAATGCCAGCATCAGCAATGCAAGCTGTGCCAGAAACAAACCAATGATGGCCGGTAAAAAGGTCAGAAAATTTTTGGCGGTAATGCGCCAAGCTTCCTGCAATACATCGAGTGAACGAAGTTCAACTTCACCTTTAACCGCTTTATCGATTGAACCACCGACATGGAATGTTTTGTTATTCATCACATTTTCACTATTTTTTGATACTAAGATTGGAGATTGTACGCCAGACAGCGACGAGAAAGAAATATAGCATGACATCGTCATCAGCCTGACACACCCAACTGGCTGACTAAAGGTGTAAAACTTTATGAAAATCAGGGCTAAAAGCCAATCCATACACCGTACGCAAAAGATACGCTTTGACTTTGATTTTATTATGTTTTTTACCAACCACACCTCATCCTGACGCCCAGAAAAGTTTGAGTGCTAAAGAATGATCGAAATTGGTGAAAAAAATCGGCAAAAAACGCTTTAAATTACACGTTTAGGGGTCTATCATGCGCCCCCTAAATTCATCCAAACAATCAGGGGGGAATGACCTATGACACCCCTAGGTGGAGATCTCGTAGAATTGAACGCTGCAGAAACAACAAAAGCACCGGTAGTTCAGCTTAAAGGGCTGAGCAAAAGCTTCGATGGCAAACAAATCATCGCCGGTCTTGATCTGAATGTTAACGATGGTGAGTTCCTTACCATCCTGGGTCCATCAGGCTGTGGTAAAACAACTGTACTAAGGTTGATTGCCGGCTTTGAAAATGCCGACGAAGGTCAAGTTGTTCTTGCGGGTAAGGATGTGACTTACATTCCTGCCGAGCACCGCAACGTTAATACGGTTTTCCAAAGTTACGCACTTTTCCCACACATGACGGTTTTTGAAAACGTTGCATTCGGTCTGCGCATGCAGAAAGTTGCCGCGAATGAAATCGAACCGCGTGTACTGGAAGCCCTGCGCATGGTTCAGCTGGATCAGTTTGCCCAACGTAAACCCCATCAGCTTTCCGGTGGTCAGCAGCAGCGTGTTGCAATTGCACGTGCCGTTGTGAACAAGCCGAAAGTTCTGCTGCTGGACGAATCGCTGTCAGCTCTGGATTACAAACTGCGTAAGCAAATGCAGATTGAGCTAAAACAGCTGCAACGTAAGCTGGGTATCACTTTCATCTTCGTCACGCACGATCAGGAAGAAGCCCTGTCAATGTCTGACCGTATTATTGTTATGCGTTCAGGTAAAGTTGAGCAGGACGGCAGCCCTCGTGAAATTTACGAAGAGCCGGCTAACCTGTTTGTTGCTCGCTTTATCGGTGAGATCAACGTGTTTGATGCCGTTGTGACAGAACGTCTGGACGACAAACGTATCATGGCGAATGTTGAAGGTCGTCCTGCCCTGCTTCACTGTGATCTGCCTGTTATGGTTGGCGACAGCGTGAAAGTTCTGCTTCGTCCGGAAGATATCCGACTCGAAGAGATCAACAATGGCGATGAAGCGAAAGGCCTGATTGGATACGTACGTGATCGTACCTACAAGGGCATGACACTGGATTCTGTTGTTGAGCTGGAATCCGGCACTTCCGTGATGGTCAGCGAATTCTTCAACGAAGATGATCCGGACGTCGACCACTCCCTGGATCAGAAAGTGGCCATTACTTGGGTTGATAGTTGGGAAGTGGTACTGGCAGATGAAAAAGACGCTTAATCTTCAGAACATCATCATCACAATCATTGTTAGTTGGTTGTTGGTGTTTGTGTTCGCACCGAACCTGATGATCATCGGAACCAGTTTCCTGACTCGGGATGAAGCGAACCTGATCGACATGACCTTCACGCTGGATAACTACATCCGCTTGTTTGATCCGCTATACGCGAAGGTGATGCTGCACTCGTTCTACATGGCGCTGGTGGCTACCCTGCTGTGTCTGCTGGTGGGTTACCCGTTCGCTTATGCGATTGCGAAAATGCCGGAAAAATGGCGTCCGTTCATGCTTTTCCTGGTAATCGTACCGTTCTGGACGAACTCTCTGATTCGTACTTACGGCCTGAAGATTATGCTGGGTACTCAAGGGATCCTGAACCAGAGCCTGATGTACCTGAATATCATCGATCGTCCGCTGCGTATTATGTACACCGAGTATGCAGTCATGATTGGTCTGGTTTACATCCTGCTGCCATTCATGGTGCTGCCGTTGTATTCGGCGATTGAAAAGCTGGATCACAACTACATCGAGGCGGCGCGCGATCTTGGTGCCAACAAGTTCCAGACGTTTATTAAAGTCATTATCCCGCTGACTATGCCAGGGATCATTGCCGGCTCTCTGCTGGTACTGCTACCTGCGCTGGGTATGTTCTATGTGTCTGACCTGCTGGGCGGCGCGAAGAACCTGCTGATCGGTAACGTGATTAAGAGCCAGGTGCTTAATGCGCGTGACTGGCCATTCGGTGCGGCAACCAGTATCGCACTGACTGTAGCCATGGCCGTAATGCTGTATGCCTACTACCGTGCAGGCAAGTTACTGAACCGTAAAGTGGAGCTGGAATAATGGGACGCGCCTTTAAATTCAGTTTTATGACTGTGGTGTATGCTTTTCTGTATACTCCGATTATTATCCTGATTGTGAACTCCTTCAACGCCAGCAAGTTTGGTATGAAATGGGGTGGTTTCACAACCAAGTGGTATCACCAGTTGGTGAGCAACGACAGCCTGATGCAGGCCGCCTGGCACTCGCTGAACATTGCTGTGTTTTCAGCAACAGCCGCAGCCATTATTGGCAGCCTGACCGCCGTAGCCCTGTTCCGCTACCAGTTCCGTGGCAAAAACTTTGTTAACGGTATGCTGTTTGTGGTGATGATGTCTCCGGATATCGTAATGGCAATCTCGCTGCTGGCTTTGTTCATCCTGATTGGCGCAGAACTTGGGTTCCTGACCCTGCTTCTGTCTCACATCACCTTCTGTCTGCCATTTGTGGTTGTGACGGTCTACAGCCGTCTGAAAGGATTTGATGTGAAAATGCTGGAAGCTGCCCGTGACCTGGGCGCCAGCGAGTGGGTGATTCTGAAACAGATCATTCTGCCACTGGCGAAACCTGCTGTTTTTGCAGGCTGGTTGTTGAGCTTTACACTGTCTCTGGACGATGTCATTGTAAGCTCATTTGTGACGGGTCCGAGCTACGAAATTTTGCCGCTGAAGATTTACTCAATGGTGAAAGTCGGCGTGTCACCGGAAGTGAATGCACTGGCAACGATTATGCTGCTGGTATCTCTGGTGATGGTCGTCAGCTCACAGCTTCTTGCACGCGAAAAGATTAAATAATTTGGCAATCAGCCAATAAACGAGCAAGTGGTCCTGTTCAGGCCACTTGTTTTTTATCAGCACCCTAAACGGGTTTTGGAGATGATAATCCAATGAAAAAATGGTCCGCTTTTCTCACCGGTACTGCATGCGCAGCAGCAATGTTCACGAGCTTTGCTCATGCAGAAGACAAGGAATTGGTATTTATGAACTGGGGTCCGTACATTTCTACGGAACTTCGTGAACAGTTCACTAAAGAAACTGGTATTAAAGTGATTTATTCGACTTACGAGTCGAACGAGACTATGTACGCTAAGCTGAAAGCGCACCCTGAAGGTTACGACCTGGTTGTGCCATCAACTTACTTCGTGGCCAAAATGCGCGATGAAGGCATGTTACAGAAGATCGATAAATCAAAGCTAGCCAACTTTAAAGAGCTTGATAAGAACTATCTGGACAAGCCTTTTGACCCGAAAAACGATTACTCAATTCCTCACGTAATCGCGATGACAGGTCTGGCAGTCAACACAGACATGTACAACCCAGATGATTTCGATAGCTGGGCTGATCTGTGGAATCCAGAGCTGAAAGGCCAGCTGATGCTGATGGATGACACCCGTGAGGTGTTCCACATTGCACTGCGTAAATTGGGTTACTCTGGTAACACAACAGATCCGAAGCAAATTGACGAAGCTTACGAAGAGCTGAAAAAGCTGATGCCAAACGTATTGGTGTTCAACTCAGACAACCCTGCTGCGCCTTACATGGCAGGTGAAGTGGGTCTGGGCATGCTGTGGAACGGCTCTGCAGCCGCGGCTCAGCGTGAAGGTCTGCCAATTAAACTGATTTGGCCAAAAGAAGGCGGTATCTTCTGGGTAGACAGCCTGGCAATCGCGAAAAACGCGAAAAACGTCGAGGCTGCTCACAAGATGATTGACTTCCTGCTGCGTCCGGAAATTGCAGCCAAAATCTCTGAAGATACTGGCTACCTGACTGCGGTTGAAGCCTCGAACGCGAAATACAAAGACAACCCTACTCTGTTCCCACCACAAGAAGATCTTGACCGTGGTGAGTGGCAGGACTCGGTTGGCGACATGAACGTCCGTTACGAAAACTACTTCCTGAAACTGAAAGCAGGTCAGTAATCTTCGTTCTGTAACAAGATATTTCAGGCAGCCTACATGGCTGCCTTTTTTGTATCTGATTGCTGAGCTAACTGTGTATTAATACCCCACCTGATAGTGATGGTTTTGATTTACCTTATCTTTTCGTCCCTGTTCCCTGTTATAATCAGTCCTTAAATGCCTGTGTTTAGCAGGCTTTTTGCTGCCAATCGGCGCAAGATGCAGTAGCAGTAATCCGTTCATGATCCGGTCGAACACTGGATTATTCATCACTTTGTAGGAGAAGCGGTAAGTATTCAGCCTATCATGTAATTCATGAACCTATTTGGATACATTCGCTAGAGAGCACTCTCAAAAATCCTGTTAATTGGAGCATATCACAATGAAAAAATGGTCTTCTTTAATGACCGGTGGTGTCTGTGCCATGGCAATGTTTTCCGGCCTGGCTAACGCGGCAGACAAAGAACTGTATTTCTACAACTGGTCTGAATACATTCCTCAGGAAGTTCTGGAGCAGTTCACCAAAGAAACGGGCATTAAAGTGATTTACTCGACTTACGAGTCGAATGAAACCATGTACGCAAAACTGAAGACGCACGGTGACGGTTATGATTTAGTCGTTCCTTCTACCTACTACGTCACAAAGATGCGTGAAGAAAATATGCTTCAAAAAATCGACAAATCGAAGTTGCCGCATTTCGAAGACATCGATCCTAACTTCCTGCACAAGCCGTTTGACCCGCAAAACGATTACTCTATCCCTTACATCTGGGGCGCGACCGGTATTGGTGTAAACACAGAAGTGATGAACAAAGCTGAAATCACCAGCTGGGCAGATCTGTGGGATCCTAAGTGGGAAGGCCAGCTGATGATGATGGATGATGCTCGCGAGTTCTTCCACATTGCTCTGCGCAAGCTAGGTTACTCTGCAAACACCACGAAACCTGAAGAAATCAAAGCCGCTTACGAAGAGCTGAAAAAACTGATGCCAAATGTGTTGGTTTTCAACTCTGATTACCCTGCTAACCCATATATGGCGGGTGAAACGTCGCTGGGCATGCTGTGGAATGGCTCGGCCTACATGGCGCGTCAGGAAGGCGCACCAATCGATATCGTATGGCCGAAAGAAGGCGCGATTTTCTGGATGGACAGCATTTCTATCCCAGCAACCGCCAAAAACGTTGACGCTGCCCATCAGATGATCGATTTCCTGCTACGCCCTGAAAACGCAGCCAAACTGGCTCTGGAAATTGGCTACCCGACACCTGTTGCAACAGCGAAAAAACTGCTGCCAGCGGAGTTCGTGAACGATCCTAGCATCTACCCGCCACAAGCAGTGATGGACGCTGGCGAATGGCAAAACAGTGTGGGTGAAGCAAACACACTGTACGAAGAGTACTTCCAGAAGCTGAAAGCAGGCCAGTAATCGCCTCGCCTATCTGAGACAGCACTTTTTATACCAAGCCCGGTTACCGGGCTTTTTTATATCTGCTTGCTGGAGCTATTTCTCATCCAGCAGCGTCAGTAACGCCTGCCGGAGCCAAGTCGCTGCCGGGCCTGTTTTTAATCGCTTAGGGGTTACACATTCAACCGGTACGCTCCAGGGCTTATGATCAAAAGTCACCGGTAAGGCATGCAGATTACCTGCGGCAATACCGGCTTTCGCCATATGCGTCGGTAAATAAGCCCACCCCAGACAGCGCTCTGTGTATTTCATCAGCATTGCAAAGCTACTGGCGCTCCAAAGCTGCGCGGAAACCTGCTCGAAGTGCGGCTGGATTTTATCGCTGCCGCTCTGGATAACGAGCTGACGATGGGGAATTAAGTCGGTCGGCTCTATCCGCCCCACTTTAGCCAGCGGATGCGCTACACCAACCACAGCCATAAACGTCATGTTGCCGATATAACACACGCTGGCATCCTGGTTAAGCGTCAGCTCGCTCAGCATTAAGCCAATATTCGCCTTCCCCTGACTGATTAATCCGACGATGTCACAGCTGGCCGCACTGATCACATTCAAAGATGTTGAGGGAAACTGCACTGCGAATTCATCAATCACCGAGAAAAGTCGGTCAACTTCCAAGCCATCATCGGTGACCAGTGTCAGCTGAGTTTCTTCCTGCCGACTCAATGCACTGGCAGCGCGCTCCATTTCCTGTGTTTGCTGAAGGATAGCCTCCGCAAAAGACAACAGATGTTGCCCTTCAGGAGTCAGCGTTGGTTTGCGCGTTGAGCGATCAAACAAGGTGACGTTAAGGTCAATCTCAAGGTTGGCGATTCCCTGACTGACCGCCGACTGTACCTTACCTAACTGTCTGGCACAGGCTGAAAATGAACCGGTTCTAGCAACCGCCACAAACATGTTGAGGTGTTCAAGATTCATCGTTCTATCAATAAAAGTGATATTAACTAACTGGTATCAATCATATATCAAGATAGATTAGAGGCATACTTTAGTCAGCAGGAAAACAACATGTCTGTTAAAGAACGTATTCTTCACTCTGTATTATTCGAATTATTTGCACTGAGTCTCATGATGCTGGGCGCGAAACTGTTTACTCAGCATAACCCCGCTGAAATCGGCGCTATCGGTTTTGCCTTGTCGCTTATGGCTATGACCTGGAACTACCTGTACAACTTGATGTTCGACCGCCTGTTCGGTGCAGAACGGTTATCTCGAACGCTGATTACACGTATTTCGCATGCGCTGGGATTTGAAGGCGGGTTATTGCTTGTGACCATTCCGTTCCTGATGTGGGCCTTACAGCTGGATTTCTGGACGGTACTGATTCTGGATATCAGCGTAGTCCTGTTTTTCCTGGTCTATGCGCTGATTTTTAACTGGAGCTACGATCTTCTGCGTGTGAAATGGTTCGGGCAGTACGCTGAAGCATAAAGAACATATCTCGAAACACTAAGCAGTGAACGAGCAGGCGGGACAGTATTTCCGCCTGCTCTGTTTACCTGTTTGTTTACAAAACATAGACACTGACCTCAATCAGGTTCTTATCCGGATCCAGGAAATAGACAGATTCAATGTCCCCAACCGCACCTGACTTGCTGACCGGGCCTTCGACAATCTCTACACCTTCCTGAACCAAATGCGCAATCACCGCTTCAAGTGACCAATGGGTAATCAGACACAGATCCCCCGACCCGACTTGGGCATGATTTCTGGGTTCTTGTCCGAGGGTTTGCAGATTAATTTTCTGATTGCCAAATCGTAATGCCTTCCGCCCGTTAGCAAAACTGATGGCTTCCATACCAAACACCCGCACATAAAACTGCAGTGAAACGTCGATATCAGAGACGGTCAGAACCACGTGATCAATATGACTTATCATTTTCCTTTCATTCATACAACGATCTCCTTGCCTGCTTCTAGCTTGTTCAGCTTTCTCGCATCATTCACCGAAGAGTCAAAAAGCGTTAATCATCCGGAACAAGTATCGTGCTAAATAAAAAAGCATCAGGTTTTGCCTGATGCTTTTTCGTCATGGATATACGTCTGCAAGATACAAGCGAACTAGCGACGTGAATTAGCCTTCCAGAATCTCATGGATATACTCAGGGACGATTACTGAAGCCGGGCCATAGCGTTTTTCAGTAAACTCACTTTCTACCTCACTGGGTTCGAGATTTAACTCAACCGTGTGTGCGCCATGTAAGGCAGCTTCATGGACAAATCCTGCTGCCGGGTATACTGCACCCGATGTCCCGATAGAAATAAACAAGTCAGCTTCCATTAGCGCCTGGTGAATACGGTCCATGCCAATTGGCATCTCACCAAACCACACCACATTAGGTCGTAGTGGCGAAGGCAGCTGACAGCAATGGCAATGATCATCCTGAGACAGGTCGCCACTCCATTCAATTGTCTGGCCGGTTCGGCTGCATTGCGCTTTCAGCAATTCACCATGCATGTGGATGACGTTTTTACTGCCAGCTTCTTCATGCAAGTTATCAATATTCTGCGTGACGACCGTGACTTTACCGTCCAGCTCTTTTTCAAGGCGAGCCAAAGCTTTATGCGCAGCATTGGGAAACACCGTCCCGCTTTCCAGCTGCTGCCTGCGTTGATTATAAAAGCTCTGCACCAAACCCGGATCTCGGTGGTAGCCTTCCGGCGTAGCCACATCTTCTATACGGTGGTTTTCCCATAAGCCGTCCTGATCTCGAAAGGTACGAATGCCTGACTCAGCTGAGATACCGGCGCCGGTTAACACAACAATATTTCGATATGGGAATTTCATGATGGCATCCTTACAAAATCATTCTCCTATAGACTTTATACCATTGTTTTTATGTTGATATAAGTTTGAGGCTTACGACATTAGTCTTAAAGTTATCATCAAATACAAAGTTATAGTGCACTAGACACCTTTTTATGAAGATACAGACCGACAAACACAGCAGAAATAAAAACAGGCCAACCACGATACGTAGTTGGCCTGCTATGCCGAGTGTATTCCGTTTGGGTTTCAATTCATCCATTGCCACTGCGACAAGACGTAGCGGCTATGACTCAATGAACACCCTCCGGCGTAAATGGTTACACGTTATCCTTTACGGTCTTCCCTTTACGGGCAGCTTCAGCGTTTACATCATAACCCGGCTGGTTTTCAGGCAGATCTTTGACCTCTTCATACCACAGATCATGGTGCTCTTTCGCCCATGTCTCATCCACTTCACCTGTGACCATGCCATCAAGGGCAGCTTCCATCCCGAACAGACCGATGTATATGTGGAAGATAAATCCACAAATCAGAATCAGTGCTGAGAACATATGCACCAGATTAGAAAGCTCCATATCAGCACGGGTCTGCCCGAAGATAGGAAAATCCAGCACAAAGCCGCTGACAGCAATGAACAGACCGAAGAAAATCAACAGCCAGTAAATCACCTTTTCACCGCCATTCGAGAATCCGGCTGACGGATGCGACCCTTTGTGTTTCCCCATCATGCCGCCCATTTTCATGAACCATTGCAGATCCACTTTGGTAAATAGGCTCTTTCTCCACCATTTCAGCAACATCACAGTCAGCAGTACGGCAAACAGCGGCCCCATGTAGTTATGGTACTGTTTGGCTGCATAGATAATCCAACCCCACAGTTCCGTTGGTACCACAGGCTTAATAAAGTGTTTGCCGTACACAATAGTGAGGCCACTGAAAGCGAGCGTCAAAAAGGTAAAGGCCATACTCCAGTGCAGTGCCCTGTCCCAGCGACTCCAGCGCTTGATTTTTCGCCCGGTTTTCGGGGCGCTCAGTTTGATGGGTCCGACCAAAACGTAAGCCAGCCCAACCAGTACCAGGCTGCCGAAAATCGCCAGTGCCCCTAACGGCGACATCCATTTTTCTTTCAGAATGTACCAGGTCTGCCCCGGCACCCGAATCAACACGCCATGTTCTGGTGATTTTGACGTGGTATAGCCTTCCTGGCCATCTTTTACCATGCGCCAGTAGTCAGCCCCCGCAAAGCCAACGGCTTCACGCTGTACAACCGATTCACCCAGACGCGTACTTTCTTTGCTGGCATCGGATTCGTCGGCGGCGAACACCGATACAGAAAGCATCAACACAAAAGCGGTGCAGAGCATCGTCAGCCAGCGTTGCATTCGCTTAGTCATAAAACTCCCGACTGTAAAAAACAGTGTTAACTCTGAGGCTGACCAGCCCTGCCCCTGTCAGAAACAAGCTCAGAGTCGGTCAGCACGTTCACTCAGGCTTTGCGTACCTGACCGGCGTCGTACGCCAGATCATCCGCATTGGCCCATCCGGCTTCTTTCGCTCCACGCGCAACAACACGCTGGCGATAGACGTCAGAGATTTTCGCCGCATCACCAGCCAGCAGCGCTTTGGTTGAACACAGAGATGCACACATTGGCAGTTTACCTTCCGCAATACGGTTGGCTCCGTATTTCTGACGCTCTTCCACCGAGCCGTTTTCCACTTCCGGCCCACCGGCGCAGAAGGTGCACTTGTCCATCTTGCCACGTTCAGCAAATGCCGTTTGTTTCGGGAACTGCGGCGCACCAAACGGGCAAGCAAACAGACAGTAACCACAACCGATGCAGAGATCTTTGTTGTGCAGCACAATGCCATCTTCCGTCTGAACAAAGCAGTCAGCCGGGCACACCGCCATACAAGGCGCGTCACTGCAGTGCATGCAGGCAACGGAGATTGAATTTTCATTCGGCTCGCCGTCGTTCAGTGTCACCACGCGGCGGCGCTGAATACCCCATTCCAGTGCATCATCGTTTTCGTTTTTACAAGCTGTCACACAACCGTTGCATTCAATACAACGCTTTGAGTCACAAAGAAATTTCATACGTGCCATCTGAGTGACTCCTTATGCTTTACTGATTTTACAAAGGGTAACTTTGGTTTCCTGCATCTGAGTCACAGGGTCATAACCATAGGTTGTCGCGGTGTTAGCCGCCTCACCGGAAATATACGGTGCCGAGCCTTCCGGATAATTCGGACGCAGGTCGGTGCCTTCGAAATACCCACCGAAGTGGAAAGGAATGAAGGCCATTCCCGGTTTCACCCGTCGGGTTACCATGGCTTTCACGCGGATACGGCCCTTCTCGGCACCTTCTACCCACACCATGTCACCATCTTTGAAGCCGATATCGTTGGCATCTTTCGGGTTCACTTCAACAAACATTTCCTGCTGCAGCTCAGCCAGCCAAGGATTCGAGCGGGTTTCATCACCGCCTCCTTCATATTCCACCAAACGACCGGAAGTCAGTACGATTGGGTATTCGCCGGACACATCTTTATCTTGGATAGACTTGTACAATGTCGGCAGACGGAACATTGCCTGACTGTCTTCCCAGGTCGGATAATCCGCGACCAGATCGCGGCGAGGGGTATACAGCGGCTCACGATGCAGAGGAACGGCATCCGGGAATGTCCAGACCACCGCACGGGCTTTGGCGTTACCGAACGGAATACAACCATGTTTAATCGCAACACGCTGGATACCGCCGGACAGATCGGTCTTCCAGTTTTTACCTTCCGCCAGCGCTTTTTCTTCCTCGGTCAGATCATCCCACCAACCCAGTTGCTTGAGCATTTTGTCGGTAAACTCGGGGAAGCCATCTTCCAGCTCACAACCCAGCGAGAAGCTGTCTTCAGCCAGCAGGCTTTCTCCGTTGCGTTCCACACCAAAGCGGGCACGGAAGTTACCGCCCCCACGGGCGACGGTTTTGGATGTGTCATACAGGATATGGGTGCCCGGGTGCTTCATCTCCGGGGTGCCCCAACACGGCCAAGGCAGACCATAGGTTTCCCCGTTGGCCACACCACCCTCTGCTTCCAGCGTGGTCTTGTTAAAGGTGTGCCAGTTCTGCTGGTGCGCTTTTAGTCGCTCCGGACTTTGACCGGTATAACCGATCGTCCACATTCCTCGGTTGTATTCACGCACGATGTCTTCAATAACCGGCTGGTTATTTTCCACCCGAATGTTTTTACACAGCTGCTCGGCCAGACCAAGTTTCTTCGCCAGCAGGTACATAATTTCATGGTCAGGTTTTGACTCGAATAGCGGCTCAATCACCTGATCTCGCCACTGAACTGAACGGTTGGTTGCCGTCACTGAACCTGTGGTTTCAAATTGGGTTGTCGCCGGCAGAATGTACACATTGTCTTTACGGCCATGCATTACGGCGGCAACGCCCGGATATGGGTCAACAATCACCATCATATCCAGTTTTTCCATCGCCTTTTTCATCTCAGTACCACGGGTTTGCGAGTTCACCGCATGGCCCCAGAAGAACATGGCGCGGATGTTGTCGTTCTGCTCGATGTTGGCTTTATCTTCCAGCACCCCGTCAATCCAGCGTGATACCGGAATACCGGCACTGTTCATCGGTTTCTTGCCGTTATATTCGTTGTTATCGAATCGCGATTTCAGCCACTCATAATCCACACCCCAGACGGTTGACCAGTGCTGCCATGCCCCATCCGCCAAACCGTAGTAGCCCGGCAGGTTGTCAGACAGCACGCCAAAGTCCGTCGCGCCCTGTACGTTATCGTGACCACGGAAAATGTTCGCGCCACCGCCCGACTTGCCGAGGTTACCCAACGCCAGTTCAAGAATGCAGTACGCACGGGTGTTGTTGTTACCTGTGGTGTGCTGAGTCCCCCCCATACACCAAACCACACAGCCCGGACGGTTTTCAGACAGCATTTTTGCGGTCTGATACACATCGGATTCAGCCACGCCGGTGACGCGCTCTACTTCATCCGGTGTCCAGCGCGCAACTTCTTCGCGCACTTGATCCATTCCCCAGACACGCTGACGAATAAACTCTTTATCTTCCCAGCCGTTTTTGAAGATGTGGTACAGCACGCCCCAGATAAAGGCCACGTCGGAACCCGGACGTAAAGACACATACAAGTCCGACTTCGCCGCGGTGCGCGTACGACGCGGGTCAACCACCACGATCTTGCAACTGTTCTGCTCTTTAGCGATCAGAATATGTTGCATCGCAACCGGGTGAGCTTCCGCCGGGTTAGAGCCAATGAACAGGATCGACTTACAATTGTGCATGTCGTTCAGCGAGTTGGTCATCGCACCGTAACCCCAGGTATTGGCTACCCCGGCAACCGTGGTGGAGTGACAAATACGCGCCTGGTGGTCAATATTGTTGGTTCCCCAAATCGACGCCAGTTTACGGAACAGGTAAGCCTGCTCATTGTTGTGTTTTGCCGAACCCAGCCAGTACACAGAGTCCGGGCCGGATTCTTCACGAATTTTCATGATCTGCTGGCTGACTTCGTCCAGTGCCTGTTCCCAGCTCAGCTTTTTCCATTTGCCGTCCACCAGCTTCATCGGGTATTTCACCCGGCGTTCACCGTGTCCGTGTTCACGCAGCGCGGCCCCTTTCGCACAGTGGCCACCGGCATTAAACGGGTGATCAAAGGCTGGCTCCTGCCCCGTCCAGACCCCTTCCTGAACTTCAGCATAGATACCGCAACCCACCGAGCAGTGTGAGCAGATTGTCCGTTTAACTTCTGTCGGAGACTGGGGATCGACGGTTTTAGCTTCGGCTTTTTTCATCATTCCCGGCGCAAATAAACCGGCACCGGCAACACCACCAGCCGCAGCCAGTGACGAGTTACGCAAAAATGAGCGACGTGAAATACCAAACTGGTTTTCATCCTTGCTTACGTTGTCGGAACGTTTTGTCAATTTCATGGATGGCTCCGCCTTACAAAGTCTCGTAATAATCACGAACGTGCTGCGTTTCGCGATATCGGGTTTCGTTGTTATTGTTGTTTTCCTCAGGCTGAATCACTTCAGCGTGAACGATTCGGGTGGTTCCGGCTGCCACAGCACCTGCCGCAACAGTCAGGCCAACACTTTTCAGTAACTGACGGCGGCTCTGATTGGTTTTCTTCTGCTCACTCATAAGAAGATTGCTCCTTAATGTCGTCTCCCGATCTCAGTCTGCGCTTTTTTCGGGCGATCTTAATGTTAGTGGTACGCAGCAAACTGCGTTTTCTCCAGATTCAGAAATTGCAATGCCAGCTCGGCAACCGCGCTGTAAAACACGGCGCTCTGGGCGGCTTTCAGATCGCTGCAAAGGCGTTCAAACCAGGTGGCAATGTGGCGATTAAAAAACTGTTGCTGTTGTTCTTTAGTGCCGCTTTCCACCAACATCGCCATCACTTCCAGCAGTGCTGCAATATGGTCTTCGGGCTCTTTCACGCTTTCATCGCGCTCAAACCCCATCATCGCCAGATCCCGACGCAGATGCGCCAGTGGCATTTCCATCAGCGAACCGGTCAGATACCAGGAGCCAAATGGCACAATTTCGCCGCGACCGATACCGATAAACAGATCCTGATATTCTTCTTCAACAGCGAGCAGCGAGGTAGTCTGGGCTGCCAGTCGAAGTACCGGCCAGGTCGCAGCCATTCCCTGCATCTGCGCTTTGTCGTGCATCGAGCCTTCCGGCATCTGCACATCCAGTTCTGAAAGCCAGGTTAGGATCTGCTGATTGGGCGGCTGTCTGAATAAACGCGCCAGCATGGCGTAAATATCGACGCGCAAGGCGATATCGTCTTGCTGTCTAGCGGGTTGCAGCAGCGTCTCTTGGGGTGAATTTGGTTGAATCATTAGTGCGCTCCTAAACCCTTAACTGACTTTCCGGGTCATCAACAATCGTGCTGAAAATGTCACGAACACGGCAATCTTCACACATGGACAAACGCCGAATCGCTTCTCCCTGAAAATGCGAATGCCCCTGAAGTTTTTCTGTCAGCATTTTCACCATAGATGCTGGTGCAAACGCCTTCCCGCAGGTAATACAACAAGCGGCTTCTTCTTCGTGAATCAGACGTGATGCCTGACGCGCGTCAGCGTCCCAATTCATACCAGGCGCCAGGGAAATAACTTTTTCCGGACAGGCTTTTTCACACAAGCCACATTGAACACAATCTTGTTCAACAAAAAGTAAACCCGGGCGATCACCAATGGCATGCAATGCACGAGTCGGACAAACTGCCACACAGCTCATGCACAAAGTACAATCGTCTGTCTGACAAGTGACCGAACCATAAGGAGCGGTAGCCGGAACCGAAGACGTGGCAGGTTGCTCAGGCGCAATGGCATAGAGTGCATCCAGGGCTGCAAACAATTTGTCCCGTTTTGAACCATCAAGAGCTGAATCAGTCGCTGGGTTATGGGTAAGTAATGGCGCATTAAATCCGGCATACGGAGACTGTTCATTCAGATCAAACAGATCCAGACGTCTTTCGTCATACCCCATCGCCGTTAAAAACGCATGGGCAGTCTGCAACTCATGTGCAAGAACACGATCGATGGTGGGTGGAATGAAAGCAGTGTGCGTCGCCAGTAAAACCTGATGTGCACCATAAACCAGCGCACTGAACCAGGTATCAATACCTACCGTTGCCAACTCTTCCAGTGCAACAGGCAAAACACAGGTTGGCAGGGTTTCCAGACGTTTGCTGACAGAGGCTTCATCACGCTGGCCATAAAACATCAGAACCGGTGATTCGCCACCAGCCTGACGATAATTGGCCAGTAGCTGATACACAAAATGTTGCGTCTTCTCTGCTTCAGGTAAAGCATATTGAATAGCTTCAGTCGGACAGGCCGTTGCGCACGTACCTACGCCCTGACATAGGTAGGGATTGATTTCAATGGAATGACCGGTACTGGATAGCGCGCCAGCCGGACATGCATCCAGACAGCGATCACATCCTTCAACGCCACGGGAAGAATGCGCGCAGAGATCAGTGTTCAGACGAAAGTATTTAGGCTTATCAAACGTGCCCATCATATCTGGCAAGTCTTCAACAATTTGTGCCAGATCTGCCTTGCCTGCCCCAATGGCATAATACCCCGGAGGCGGAATTTCCGACGCAATCACACCGGTTGGTGTCAAATCAACGACAAGGTCGAAACACTCACGTCCGATAGCCACTTTCGCCAGATTCGCTGCCAGCACCTCGCCCTGAATGTCACACTCAACGTCAAACGCGCCCAGGTAGCCTTTGACTCTCGGGGCGTTGGCAAAATACACATTGTTTCGATTCAGAGTGTCACTGTCAGCATTGCCACGGCGTTCAGGAGTCTCAGCCACTTCCGTCGCCAGTAATGTGACAGAATTCAACGCTGAGAATTGCGGAGCCAGAGCAACAATTTCAGCTTCAGCCCCGATAATGACCACATTCCCCCGACTTTCATAAGAAACCGTTGGCGGAATGAGGTTGGCAAGCTCAACCGTGCCCTTTAAGGCCGTGAGTCGTGCTTGCCCGTTGCGATCAGCAAATAAGCTGTCCGCATATGCTTCTAGTGTAGTTTTTAACATTGCTATTCCTGTCTACTCGTCACCGTGTTTCAGTGGCGATTAAAACGCTTCAGCTTTCTGATAGTTATGAGTTAAATTGAAAGCCTGCATTGAGCGCCCCTTATAAAGGCAATAACCGATCCAACTTTCCACGGAAGAAAATGACACTGAAGGAGTCAGAGTCTGTTCAAAGCAAAAACAACATCGGACACTGGGACATTTTGACGCACCGCATTTTATGAACTGCGCCAAAATGTCCCGATTATCAATAAGGGTATTTTCCCCTTTTTGTCCCAACTCCGCTTTTTTGTTCGCCACTGGCGTTTTATGACTGACTTATTTTTAGAATTCTGGAAATGAGTAAACGGGCTCACCCGTTCATGATTGGGTCTTAGTAAGATTAGGACGTGTTACCGGAGAATCATCTGGCAAGGCAGTGATAGGGTTTGCCTTTACAGATTTGACAGATTCCGCAGGTTGCGCATCAGCCATGTCGCCATTTGTTAGTGCGACAGACACCGCTTCATCTGTATCAATCGCCTCCTTTTTCTCATCATTCCCCGCTTTGCCATCAGAATCAGGCGATGTTTCAGTAGTTGCAGTAGTTGCAGTAGTTGCAGTAGTTGCAGTAGTTGCAGTATAAGATCTTGATGCCTGACTTTGCGATTCAAGCGTATGTGGTTCAAGCATGTGCAATTCAGTGGCTTGAAGTTCCGCATGATCAGCTCGGGAGACAGTCTGAGGACTCGCTTGCGTCATTGCATCTGTCACTTCTTTTCCGGCCTCGTTAATTGCTGTTTCTACTTTGTCGCCAAACCAATTACGCAGTTGTTGGGTAACCCCTTTATCCAATACAGGCACATTAGAAAAATCTTCCGTATGGTCATCCATATCACTGATATAGTTGAACTCTTCAGAATGAAACAATTTACGCAGAGCGGCTTTTTTTACCGATTTATCCACGCCTTGCTGCATAAACGACGTCACACCGGATTCATACGAAACGCGTGAAACGTCTGCCAATGTGGGTAACGGATCGGCAACGACCTCACCGCCTTCTGAAAGAGCTTCTTCTGAAACCGCTTTTGAGCGATGTTCTGAATCATTCTCAGAAACAGAACCCACATCCAACGCGGAATCGCTTGCCGTATCCTCACTTGCAGTGGCTGCAGCAGTGCGATCCAAATTCTCAGAATCAGCATGTTCCGGATTTTCCGTCTGACCACCAGAGGAAGCAGTACACCCTTCTTCGGTTTGTGCTGTCGCTTGCTCCGTTCCCAGTTCGGTCTCCTGCTCTGTACTCTCCCGGGCTTTGAGCTTGCGACTCGACCAGCGCTGGAAAAAATTAGTTGCCACTAATCAACCCCTTTTTCTCTTTACGCTTGTCTTTGTTTCCCTTACGACGAACATCCAGTTGCTCACCATGCCGCCCGATAAAGGCTTCCATCCAGGCCTGAACAGGAAGCGGAATCGACATATCGAGGATCTGATATTCGCCATCCATATACCCTGCAGCCAGACCCTGCGCAGCCGTTATCAACAGCGGTTTAAGCCGCTCTCCCTCTTCTGAGCAAACGACAAACAGATGAGGATCGCGTGAACTCAGGTTAAACCGATAGTCGCTCCGCTCATATAATTGAAGCTGAAGCGGCAGTACGTAACCATCAGGCTGTTGCGCCAGCGTTGTCTTTTGTTCCTCACCATACAGGCAGACATCTTCAATCGTCCAGACAACGGTCATCCAGCGGCCAACCTGTTTTTCTTTACCCACCAAACGGAATCCGATTGGCCAGACTGATTCATCTTTCAGTTGTTCCAGCACGTCCGCTCCTTTCTTACTAATTTCTCAATCCAACATTATCTTGGTTCACACGCAGGGCGATTTGCTCAAACCAAATCTGCGTAACGTCATCACCGTGACGAGCGAAAACCACCAGCGGCATAAACCTGTACCATCAAACACTATGCAATTAACCTCTGCCATCAACCTATGCCATAGAGCTGTGCTATCGACCTTTATCAGAGATCAGAGAATAGTATTTATCGATGACATGATTAACGCTTTATCCACTTAAGCATTAAGCAAAGATTAGACCAACTTTTACCAATCGTTCTGTTTGACCAATAGTTCTGGAACGATCTTTGCTTAACTGAATGAAGTGACGGGCAATAACTGACTCTGCGACTACCGTTCCGGCATACTCTTAAAGATTTGTCGCTTTCGGGTTTTCATTAGTTCTCATTGCTTAACAGTTCTGAATGCTTACCAGATCATCGCGTACCACAGAGTCAGTCGGCCCACTTTGCAAGTTGAAACAGGAAGGTTCATGAACCAGTTGCCAAAAATCATTAAAACCAAGTCCTCGGTCAATCAGACGATGGCGGTAAACGTCATGGATGAATATGGCGAGATGATGGAAAAACATATCGCCTGCGAGCACCCGCTGACGGTTTACCTTAACTGGATTGAAGTGGTCACGCTGATGACGCTCGGTGAACGACCGGCTGCGCTGGTATTGGGCTACCTGAAAAATCAGGGATTCATAGAAGACATCAATGCCATTGAGTCTGTCATTATTGACTGGGAGACCAACTCTGCCGCAGTCATCACCCGAGAGAACACCGCCGGTCTGGAGAAAAAGCTGGAAAAGAAAACCGTCACCTCCGGCTGTGGACAAGGCACCATGTTTGGCAATGTGATGAAAAAGCTGGAAGGTGTGACGCTCCCCCAGCCGACGCTGCCACAATCGATGCTCTATGGCCTGCTGGAAGCGCTGACCCATCATAATGAAACGTACAAAGCGGCAGGCGCCGTGCATGGCTGCGCTGTGTGTCAGGGTACCTCCATTCTCTCTTTTGTCGAAGATGTGGGCCGTCATAATGCGGTGGATACGCTGGCGGGTGAAATGTGGTTGAAGGGCGAATCCGGTGCCGACAAAATTTTCTATACCACCGGGCGCCTTACTTCTGAAATGGTAATTAAAGTCGCGCAGATGGGCATTCCTGTGCTGCTCTCACGATCCGGCGCAACTCAAATGGGTTACGAACTGGCCAAACAGTTGGGGATTACCATGATCGCCCGCGCAAAGGGTCATCGTTTCCAGGTGTTTAACGGGATGGAAAATTTGGTTCTGGATGTGAAAGGTGGCTGTGACACCAACGATACTCGCCCTGACATGCAGCCCGGCGACCGCGATAAACCGGACCATAAAGGCGAAACTGATTCTGATGCTCTGCCGCAGAGACTGACCCAAACCCAGAAAGATCCTTCGCGAGGAAGTGCGCAGTGACTGAGGCTTTCCCGACATTCATGAATGCGAAGCAGGTCGCAGAGTACCTCGACCTGAACGAAAAGAAAGTGTATGCCCTTGCCAATGATGGCCTGCTACCTGCGACCAAAGTCACCGGCAAATGGTTATTTCCGCGGGCAATGCTCGATAAGTGGTTGTTGGAGTCCTGCCACCATGGCGCGCTGACCGATCGCCTGCTGATCGCGGGGTCTGACGATCCGCTATTACAGATGGTCGTTGGCGAGATGGCCAATAAGCTGGGCAGCACCGCACTGGTCGGCTATACCTCAACCGGAACCCGTCAGGGGCTGGCTATGCTGAGCAAAGGCCATGTGGACATGTGCGCAATTCACTGGGGACATGCAGAAGAAGCCGCTTTGCGTCATCCGGCTTTAATCCAGCAGTACGCAGGACATAAAAACTGGGTGCTGATCCATGCGTTTGAACGTCAGCAAGGTCTGGTGGTGGCGCACGATATTGCAGAGTGCGTCAATAACCGTTCTATTCTGCCGCAGGAGTTACTGGCTTCACGCTGGCGCTGGGCGATGCGTCAGGAAGGGGCCGGGAGCATGCGGGCGCTGAGTGAGTGGCTGCATAACCATGCCTGCACGTTGGAAATGTTGAACCAGGTCGATGTGTGTAACAGCGAGCGTGAACTGGCGTCATGTATTGCGCGTGGTCAGGCTGATGTCGGCTGTGCCAGTCAGAGTACCGCCGGAGAATTCGGACTCGGGTTTATTCCCCTCTGTACGGAAGCCTTTGAACTGGTGTTGCCCCGTAATATTTACTTCCGAACCCTGCAACAGCAACTGTTACAGCTTTTGTCCGAACCGGATATTCAGGCCAAAGGCGATCAGCTTGGTGGCTATAATTTTGCCAGAACCGGTCGTCAGGTCTGGAGCGGCAAATAATCCCGAAACCGAAAATCAGGCCGAAGACCAGAATCATTCAATTGATGGCATTTTACAGCAAGGCGAATAATTGAGCCCCGGGTAAATTGCCATCTTTTCTAAACCAACAAAACATCCCGCCTTAAATATGCTTTCATTATCCTTTGATTACCACAGTCATAAAATATACCCCAGTAATAAAAGTGACCGCGCTTTTATTTTCGACGTTTAATCAGGGCTGTGGTTTGGGAAATAAACAGCCTGTCTAGAACATCATTCTAACAAGCGATAACTCAACAACACATTTACATTACCGCTACACACCAAAGCTATAAAGAAAAACAGGTTCAGGATTAGAAAAGTGATAGAAATCTCTATAGCCTGAAAAAATTCCCTGCTAGTTGAGATAGTTACGACCGCATCTATCACTGGTCTGATGAGATCAATGAAACGAGCTGTACTTTTTGTGAGCAAACACTCCAATCCTGAAAATTCCCGAAAGGAATCTTGAGCCAGCGCAATTTTTATTCAGGTTTCGTTTGAGGAAATGCCCGGTGCGCTGCACACTTAAATCAGGTCATCCGACCAGTTAATTACTCTGCAAATGAATGTCAAATACGCGTAAGGAGTGGTCATGAATTATTTCATTACCGGCGCTACAGGATTTATCGGCTCTCAGTTGTTGCAACGGCTGGCAAAACGGTCTGGCGATATTTACCTTCTCACCTATGACAAGACGTCAGAAGACAGGCTGCAGGCCCTTCTTGAGAAGCACCGGCTACCGAAGCACAAGTTTCACTGCGTTCGAGGATCGATAACCGAGCCCAATTTGGGTGTCAGCACCGATACTATCAAAGCCCTGACCGGCAACATCGCCCACTTTTTCCATCTGGCCGCAATTTACGATTTAACGGCCAGTGAAGAAGATATGATGCGCGCCAACATCGAAGGGACAGAAAATACACTGCGCTTCGCCGAGCGGCTGAACGCGGGTTGTTTTCACTACTTCAGTTCGATAGCTGTCGCAGGTCAGTTCCGGGGCTGGTTCCGTGAAGACATGCTCAATGAAGCCACCGGGCTGGATCATCCGTATTTCACGACCAAACACAACGCAGAAAAAGTGGTTCAGGAATCTGCGACCATTCCATGGCGGGTTTACCGTCCGGGGATTGTCATTGGTGATTCCAAAACCGGTGAAGCCGCACGTATCGACGGTCCGTATTATTTCTTCAAGCTGATTCAGAAAATCCGCCGTGCGCTGCCTGAATGGGCCCCGTTGCTGGGTCTGGAAGGTGGCCGCTTGAACCTGGTGCCGGTCGATTACGTGGCTGACGCGATTGATCATATTGCCCACAAAGCGGAGTTAGATAACCAGTGCTTCCATATTGTGGACCCAGATCCCTACCGCTCCGGCGAAGTCCTCAACATTTTTGCCGAAGCCGGACACGCCCCACGGATGGCAATGCGGCTTGATATGCGGGTGTTCCGGATGATTCCGTCGCATCTCTGGAATCAACTGGGGCAGATTCCGGTGCTAAAACGCTTTATTGATGCAATCAGCAACGAAATGGACATCCCGAAAGATGCACTGGGCTTTTTCAACTATCCGACGCAGTTTGATTGCTCCAATACGTTGAATGCGCTGGCTGACAGCCAGATCACCTGCCCTCGTCTGCCGGATTATGCCGATAAGATTTGGGATTACTGGGAGCGCAACCTGGATCCGGATCTGCACGTTGAAAAAACGCTGAAAGGTTGTGTGAACGGAAAGGTCGTGGTCATTACCGGCGCGTCTTCCGGTATCGGCTATGCGACCGCACTGAAGCTGGCACCAACCAAAGCCCGACTGGTGCTGATTGCCCGAGACCTGGAGCGCCTTCAGCAAACCCGCAATGACATTGAGCGCCTTGGTGGACAAGCCTTTATCTACCAGAGCGATCTGGCACTGGATGACAGTGCGGCAGCGACACTGGAGCAAATCCGAAAAGATCACGGCAAGGTGGATATTCTGATTAACAACGCTGGTCGCTCAATTCGCCGTGCGGTTATCCACGCCACAGACCGCCTGCATGATTACGAGCGTACCATGCAGATTAACTACTTCGGTTCCCTGCGCATGATTCTGGGCTGTCTGCCGGGCATGGCTGAGGCCAAAGAAGGCCACATCATTAATATTTCATCCATTGCGGTACTGACTAACCAGCCACTGTTCTCGGCTTACGCTGCCTCGAAAGCAGCGCTGGACAGCTTTTCACGCACCGCCAGCATCGAGCTGGGCAGTCAGGGCATTAACTTTACCACCATCAACATGCCGCTTGTGGAAACCCGGATGATTTCGGATCACTACCGCCAGAATGAAGGCGGCGTGCCGCTGCTGACTCCGGGAGAAGCCGCAGATCTCATTGTGAAAGCAATTATCGAAAAACCGAAGCGGATAGCGACTAAACTGGGGCTACTGGGCGCGTTTGTCCATGGTGTCTATCCGAAGCTGGGTGAGTTGCTGATGGCAACCGGCTATGACCCTGATGACGATGGCGAGCAGGATAACCCTGACGCGAAATCAAAAAAACCAACCGCCGACGTTGTGGCTCTCTCTAGCATCATGCGTGAAATACACATGTAAGGATACCCTATGCAAGTTACCGCTATTCACGACTACAAAGAAGATCTGGATACCCTGCTACGGTATTTCAGCGAAGAAGACCTGATCGCCGAAAAGTATCAGGCTCTGGGTGCCAAAAACATCTCCGTCACGGACATTACCGACACTGAGGACGGTTTCTCGGTACGAACCCAGCGTGACATGCCGGCCAATGTGCCGGGCGTACTGAAAAGCCTGCTGGGCAGTTTTAATACCATCAAGCAGTCTGAATCCTGGCACTGGCAGGAAAACGGCCAGCTGTTGTGTAAGTTCAACGTGGACATTGTCGGCGTCCCTGCCACCATTCAGGGACAGATGAACTTCAGCGAGCCAACTGCACGCCCGGGTGTGGCGACATCCAACCATGTATCGGTAGAGGTTCACTCTTCTGTCCCTCTGGTTGGCAGCACGCTGGTATCTTTCATCTGTAACGACATTAAAAACCAGATGCAGGCTGAATATGTGTTTCTCTGTGACAAACTGCCACAGCTGATGACAGAAGAAGAATAGTCATTCCGACAGCAAGCAAACCGGGCCCGGCACACATGGAGTTCAATGTCGGGCCTGACAAGCAAGGAAAGAACGATGAAAACCAAAGATCGGATTTTAGCGGTCAGCCTTGAGTTGTTTAATCGTGATGGCGTTGCTCAGGTCAGCACACTGATCATCGCGACCGAAATGGGGATCAGCCCGGGTAACCTGTACTATCACTTCAGAGGCAAGGACGAAATAATTGCAACGCTCATCAATGAGCTGCAAAACTCTCTGACCCGCGTCTGTAACGAGTACGCCGACCAGGTAAAAGATTTCGATGATTACTGGCCGTTCATGCACACCGTGATGGCTTTATTTACCCATTACCGGTTCTTGTTCCGCAACCTGGATAATCTCAACGGCCAGAATCCGCAAATCAAGCGTAAAATCAGAACCCTGATTCTGAAACTGCGTCATCTGAGTAATGATATGCTCAAACATCTGGTCGAACTGGGCAAACTGCGGTGTGATGAAAGCAGTCTGCCATTACTGGCCGATAACCTGCTGCTGGTTAGCCTGAACTGGCTGAATTACCAGACGCTGCTGGATGACCATTACAGTGAAAGTGAACTGGTGCGCACCGGGGTGTTACGCCTGATCTCCATGGTAGAACCTTACCTGACAGAAAATGCCACCTCCCCGTTCTTTACCCATCAGGATCTGGTTGACGAGTTAGTCAGCTGAGACTCACCAATCCACCAGCCTGGCTGCTCACTCAGTCAGGCTTTTCTTTTTAGACCCGCTATGCTTGGTAGATCAGTGTCTCTTCACCGAGCACGACAGGGCCACTGGCTCTAAACCCGTCACTATGAGCTTGTGTTTTTAACGTAAAAAAGACTGGTTCCCATTCCGACAAACAGCCCCCCACTTACTCGAGTAAACCAGCGCATCGTGTCAGGTTTTGCCAAATACCCCGAGGCTTTACCCGCTAAATACCCATAGGTAGACAGTGACAGGAATGAAAACAGCATAAAGATTAGCGTCATCACTATAAACTGGAAAAATATCGGCTGACTGGTATCAATAAACTGCGGGAACAACGCCGTGAAAAAGAGGATCGGTTTCGGGTTCGTCACGGCGACAAAAAGCCCCTCCCTGAAATAAGACAACAAACTGGAATGATGCCTGGCCGGCGATTGAACAGAGTGTGCGCTTTTCTTAAAGCTGGATTTCAACTGTTTGCAACCAAGGAAAATAAGATAGCTGGCACCAACAATTTTGAAGACCATGAACAACGTCGACGATGCCAACAAGATGGCGCTTAACCCACTGATAGATAGACTGGAGAGCAGCATCAAGCCTATGATGTTACCTAGCGCCGACGCCATCACCGACTTTACTCCGTTCATTGAACCATTATAAATGGCCAGGAAAATCGCCGGCCCGGGGCTGATGATATAAAAGAATGATACAGCACAGTACAATGCCAGTGTTTCGATGTTCATTGATACTCCTTAAATAGAGCGGCCGCTTAAATAGTGTGCCCCTCTTAAATAGAAATCCATTTCCCGATACAGCCATAACCCCCAACAGACAAAACGCTGAGCTGAGCTGAGCTGAGCTGAGCTGAGTATAGAATGGGCAAGGTTTACAGTGTGTCAGGCTGACAGTAAGACAAATCATCCCTGCCTGTGCGTGCTGCACGGATTTATGCCCCTAATAGCTGTAACCGCTTTTGCTGCGCTTTTGGTAGAGTGCTGACCACCAGCTTATAAGATTGCGCCGCCAGATCCCTTATCATCCCGTCATTCACATCGCTTTCAAGTGACACTGTCACCCAATGCTGTTTATTCATGTGATATCCCGGAATAATGCCTTTAAACTGACTGACGAGCAGTTCATTGTCCGCTGGTGTACCCTTCACAGTCATACTGAGCTCACCCCGATGAATGGCCAGCAATGCAAACATTTTACCCAACACTTTATATACCCGGGCTTCAGGGCCAAATGGATAGCCGCTTTCAGCCTCAGGAAACAAGTCCAGGTAGTCTTCAATTTCTTGCTGTAACATGGTGTCGTCCTTTTGATATCTCTTCTGACTGGATAATCACACTGAATAACTTGGTAAGGCCGTTTTTGATGCTTGTTAGTAAAACCTTCTGGCGTTTGTTCTCAGTTTGTTCTCGTAAGATACCGAGTCGAAAACGGCGGAGAACACTAGCGGTATCAGGTGAGAACATGGCACAAAATGATGATCACGCACAGCAATAATCTGCTAACGACAAAGTTCGGCTGACTGAGTTTACCTGACACTCCGCTGAATACAGAAAACTCAATAGCATTCAGCTATTCAGCTATTCAGCTATTCAGCTATTCAGCTATTCAGCTATTCAGCTATTCAGCTATTCAGCATATGCTTGGAACACATGCAGGTGGGCTACTACATCTACTTGGATAGTCTGGAATCGGGTTAACTGGCTTTTTTGTCCATAGACTTGGCTTGTTTGAACTTGTCATTAACAAAACTGGCCATCAGTTTAAGTGCTTCACGTGATTCGCTGAGTTGATAAAACAGCGGGTAAACATGTGGGACGCCTTTGGCTATATGAATCGTCACATCATTACCCGCCTCACCCATTCTTTCGGCCAGCCGGATACCATCATCCATCAATAGCTCTTCCGTTCCAACCGTAATAAAGCTTGGCGGAAGATCACGAAGATCCGCATAAAAAGGTGATATATCAGGCTCACAGGGATTACGCATCCCGATATAGTTATTGCGCATCAGAAGCAATGTACTTAAGTCAAAGAACGGATCGTCTTTACATTTTTTAAACGCAGATTCACCGGTGACAGCCATATCAGACACCGGAGAAAGCATAATTGCCCCGGCCGGTTGAGGTAGCTTGGCCTCCCTTAGGCGTAGCATCGTCGTCAAAGCAAGGTTTCCCCCGGCAGAATCGCCTGCCAGAAAAATCTGATGAGGTTGATACCCCTTTACCAGCAAAGCACGGTAAACCGCGAAACTGTCATCCGGTGCTGCCGGATATGGGTGTTCAGGTGCTAAGCGGTAATTGACCATTAGGCCACGCGATTTGGTCAGCCCCGCCAGTCTGGCGAGAAAGGCATTATGAATTCGGGGACTGTGAAAACAAAATCCGCCACCATGAAAATACAGAATGATTTTGTTGCCGCTGCTGGACGGCATGTCCACCCAGTCACAAGGAATTTTAGCCAGTTTCGTCGGCACTACGTCCATTCCCTTTGGCGCAGAGATAAACGGCCCATAGTTATCAATGGATAAGATCAGATCTCGCATTTCCAATGTGGAAGTACAGTTTGCAAGACGCTGCCGCATGATCCGGAATAAAACCTTGTTAAAAGCTCTATTTCGCCAACTATCCATAAGCGCCACCTTTCTTACAACTCAATTACAAAGTTAGATTTAATTGAGGGGTTTGGTCAAATTTGGCCACGGATCATCAGGTTAATAAACGAAAAAAGGTGCGCGTGCATGGCCCACGCGCAACCTGAAAGGCAAGCCACCAGCAGACTGGGTTAGGCGGCTGTGCCTCGGGGCTTCGATGATCTGGCTGGCTGAGATCGAGCCCCGTATCGGCAGTTACTCTGCTGCTGCCAATTTCTCAACGGCTTTTGTCAACTTATCGATTTTCTCGTCCATACGTTCGAGTTTTTCACGGTCGACGCCGCTCAGTCGGTAAAACAGATCATTCATACCTGCTTCGACTTCTTCTGACGCTTTTTCAGTGTTACGACCAATGCATTCTTTCGCCTGCACCTCCACTTCTTTACCGCGTTCTACCAGCTCATCAAACACATTGCTGGTTTTTTCATTCAGCTGTTGCGCTTCTTCCAGGCTACGGCTGTATAAACCCAGCCCCGCAAGCCAGATGTTGCGCGCAATGCTTTCACCGCTTTCAACGACATTTTTTGCCGCTTTCACAACTGTTTTATCGCTCATAATTCAATCTCCCCTGCGTTAAGACGCACTCTTTGCTTTTCCTGTCACATACCTAAAAGCCCACAGGGTATATGACGACAATACTTTACTGGGTAGAACCGGTTAGCTGGCCACTTCGGTTTTCGTTACCGTCTCAGTCGATGCACTCGTGGAAGCTGAAACGGTATCAGTCTTTACCGGCGGCTTTTCCGCCTGCACTGCAGCGGCTTTTACTTCAGCGTTTGTCGGTGCATTAGTGTTGGCTTCTTCAACCTTAACGCCCGCCCCATCAACATTAGTGCCATCAGCCTTTGCTGCCTGAACCGGCTCAGCCGCTTTGACATTCTTACGGCGAGCCACACTTGGCTTTTTCGCAGCCGGCGCATCCGCTTTGGTGCTGGCTTTGGCTGCTGCGCGTTTACGTGGCGCCGGTTTTGCAGCTTCAGCCTCTTGCTGGCGAGCCAGAAGCGCTTCAATGCTTGCGGTTAGTTGATCAATTTTGTCATCCACACGATCCAGACGATCGTTATCAATCCCGATAAACTTCTGCACCATAGAATGCATACGTTCTTCAATGGCAACTGATGTTTGGCTACGTGCAGTATGAACACGCTCTTTAGTTTGCGATTCCACAGCGCGACCACGCTCAATCAGTTCATCAAATAAACTTTTCCCTTTACCGGAAATCTGATTCACTTCTTCGCGGCTTTTGGCGTAAGCACCTAAACCGGCCAGCCAAATGTTGTAAACCATCGCGTCGCGAATGTGCTCTTTTTTAGATTGCCCCGCAGCCTGTTTAAAGATGCTCATCCTTATCCCCTCCATTCGATTGCAACTTTGCCAGCCAGTGGGTTTCTCTTTCCTGACTGCTTATGTGTAATGTACAAATTGCAATTAGAATGTTCGTCCTAAAACCCCGTGATTGAGTGATCAGGATCATCTTTTTGATTAATGACAACCCACCTCGCAAATTTAACATTAAAATCAAAGAGTTAAATAAGATAGCGGAACATCTTATTGCTACAACATGTCGGGCGATACGATAGATATATGGATATCAAACAGAAGAAGAAGCAGAAGAAATAACACGCAACAACGATACTTATAAATAAAAAAACCAGCGAAAACACTGGCTTTTTATTTATTTGGAAAGAGGAAAACTGACATCAGCCAATGGCGTTAAACACTCGGTCCAGCCGCTCATTAATATGGCTTTCAATCGCACCAGAAAAAAAGCTGGCAGCGAACCCCAATTGCAGACTGATTGTTATCTTCCCCTCTTCAGCATGCAGATACCCTTTTGCCGACGAATGCTGGATATGAAGTTTATCTTCCTGCCAGGTCCACCTCAGGCCGTATTCACGGGCAAGCTCCCCTGCGATTTGCTCGGATATTGATGTGATATCTTCAGGGGTACGGTCATGACGACGTTCAATTAAAATTGTCACAGTGGCTCTCACAGATTAGTGTTTTTACTCAGTCACCTTTTTTTAACATAACGGTATTCCGACCAGAAATCTGTGGACGAGATCCAACAATCAGTACTTACCTCTCAGGACTCATGTCAGACCGATTGAGACTGAGTGAAATCAATAAGGCTCTTTAGACTTGTAAGCGGTTTTGTGACTAACGCGCAGAGTGTTGCACCAATTCACCGATCAGCGCTTTTTCAGCAGCGTTCGGTATAACGTCGTGAGTATCAGCCCTGACCCAACCGCCAGACGCGCCCCTGCAGCCGCTTTCGGATAGGGTGTCATTTCAGATGATGCAGAAACAGCGCCCACCAACATCCCAATTCCCGCCAATCGCTCCAAATGCGATTCTGCCTTCAGAGTAAGATAGCCTCCGGCAGCCGCCGCCAGCAGACGTTGAATTTGCGTGCATTCAGCCGGCAATCCATGAGCTTCACGCACAAACTGCTCACAGTTGTGCTGCAATAAATCATACGGACGGCCTATCTGACTGGTTGCAAGGGCAACAGCCTGATCTGGGTCATCCCCCTTGATTTTACTGACTTCTATAGCGCGACCTTCCGCAAATTCAGTTTCCGGTTCCCGCCGTACTTCCCGCCATTTTTTGGAATTATGAATAACACATCCTTGCCCATCGGCAATCCCATAATGCCAATAGGTACTGAACCGAACGCGCAGCACAGTGCCTGCCGGATAGTGAGTAAACTGCATACTTCCTCTCCCCACTCACAGTCACCTCAGTAAGCCTACGTCTTAACCTGTGCTTACAACCCAGCGTTGATGACTGATCTCTTTTAACTGTAGTTACAACTTTAGTGTCTGCTGATCTTCAGCACACTGTGATCTGTGTCTCTGTGTTGAGATGCATGTTGAAGTTTCAACAATCGCCGTTTTTCTCTCAGCCTCGACCTCTCTTCTCCAACTTTCACTGCTACGCTTGAAGGCAGATGACAAAATTATGACGAACGTTTTAGCAAAATTTTATACGTTGTAAATTGCTTATGTTGAAACAATGTCTGCTTTTAATCTGTCTCACGCTGACAATAACGGCATGCCAGACCTCACCTGACAGGTACTCGCAAGCCAACATGTCGCCAACAACCAGACAAGACCGCTCTCCGGCTTATCAGGTCAGCCCCTTACGCCCGAATTTTAGGCCGGCAGACATCCATCAGTGCTCAATCACCCACGAACATACTGACGGACGCTACATTGCGACCCAACCCTGGCAGGTCATGCCTTTAACTGACGCTTTACCAGACGCCGAAAGTCTGGATACCGAAAAAAATGCACTCACTCTAAACAGCTCAACGTCAAGTCAAAATGATTTGTGGTCAGAAATAGCCAATCAGTTTTCATTCAAAGTGCCGAAAAATAACAGAGTCACTAAATACAAGCGCTGGTTCCTGGAGAATCCACTTCACGTTGAAACCGTCACAAACCGGGCTGAACCTTTTCTTTACTACATATATCAACAAGTAAAAGCCAGAGGGCTGCCGGTTGAACTGGTTTTGCTGCCTTTTATTGAAAGCAGTTTCGATCAGTTTGCCTATTCGCCCAAAGGTGCAGCCGGGCTGTGGCAAATCACCGCGCCCACAGGCAAAACATTTGGTCTGGAAATGGCTCAGGGCTACGACGGCAGACGTGATGTTATCGAGGCTACGCAGGCTGCGCTGGACTTATTAGAGTACCTGTATGATAAGTTCGATAACAATTGGCTTCATGCCATTGCGGCTTACAATACCGGCGGAGCACGGGTTCGCAATGCGATCAAACAAAACCGACAGCAGGGCAAAGCCACTGATTTCTGGTCACTGCAATTACCCAACGAAACGCGACAATATGTACCTAAACTGCTGGCCATGGCAGATTTGATTAAGCATCGCCACCAGCACGAATTACCTATTGTCGCGATAGAAGCAAAACCGGTGGTGGATGAAATTGTTGTCGATCGCAGGGTGCGATTAAAAACAATCGCCAACCATGCTGGTATCAGCAGTAAACAGCTTTATCAGCTTAACCCGGGATATACCGGTGGGTATACGTTCAAAAATCGGGAAAATAAGATTCTTCTGCCTCGGACACATAAAGCAACATTATATGAAAATGAAAAAAGCTACCATTATGTGAAAAATAAATTCGAGGTTTATGATATTCAGGCGGGTGATACGCTAAGTGAATTGGCATCATTAAATGACACTTCTGTTTCACTAATAAAAGAAATAAACAACTTGCCGGATTCAGTTATTTTTGTCGGACAGAAACTGTTAATCCCAAGACAATGAAATAAGACTGCAATGCAATAAAGAAAAAATCGGGAATGATAAAGCAGTAACAGAAGAAATTTCGTGATATCCAGGCAGCCTTTTCTCTCAGTATCCTTTTCTTTACATAAGATTTTCTATGTAAATTAAATTCCCCTCTGTTTACTGCATTAAAAGGTAGCAAGTATCTGGATTTCAGGTGCAATCAACGGACACCATAACGCTATGGCACATTATTCTTGAAAGCCTTACCCTCGAAAACGATACCCTAAAAAGCCGTACCCTCGAAAGCCAGATCGATGTTCTGCACTACAGGGATAGCGTCAGGCGATAATGGTAACGGCTCAGGTACAATTTCGGGACGAAAAGGAGAATCGGTGTCTGCGGGGACAGGCACCGGCTGAAACTTCCCATTGACTATCAAATGAACAGTCAGGAAAAAATCTCCCTGCAAATGCGTGAGTATCTGCCTGTCAGCCTGGTTATGTGAAAGCGACAACCCGATCACAACCCCGGCCAGTAAGCAAACGGGGGCAACCAGCCCATTAAACAGAAGCAAGCCAACTAAAGAAAGCACTACCAACAACGTAGCTAAGTAGATATTTCCATAAAACTCTTCGAAAAAAGCAATATAAAGCGCTATTAATTGCAGCATCAGACCAAATAATAACATAGTCAGCTTTAACGTCTTCATTCTACATCCCATCATGTTCTCGTTGACATAAAAACGGCGAATCATATTTTTCAAGAACACCACGCTCAACGTTTTCCCTTATCTGATTGACAAACTTTGACAACCTTACGGGGCATGTCGATATTTGCTCTGAAAATATTTTGTATTAGGTTGAAAACTTTGAACTACTATTAAGATGTAACACAAAAATTAAAAATGTCATCCCGCTGTCACAAGGAGGTAAAAAATGCACCAAGAAATCATTCATCCTACCCATGTCGGCATTATTACACGTTCTGTATTAATCGCCTTTTCATTTATGTTGCTGGGTTTAATTATCATGTAAACGTTACGGGATTTTCTCATGCAGCCTTTAACCGGCGAAAGTAAGAAATAAAAAAGGCATGTTACGACATGCCTTTATAATTACACCAGCTTGTCTAACTTTAATGACAGCGTTATTTATCCACTTTTATTAATCCACTGATCGTTTTATCCCATTTTATCTCAGCGTTCAGACCAAAGCTTAGTCCAAAGCTCTTAGCACTGAATCCAAGCCCTTGGCCCCGAATAAACCTCACAGATTTTCCAACGCCAGCAGGGTTCGGTTACTGCAAATCGCTTTTTCAGGCAGATAAACCGAAAAAGTTGAGCCCTCACCAGGTACCGAGACAACAGAAATCTCTCCGCCTATGCCGCTGATGATGCCCTGACTGACAGAAAGTCCCAGCCCGGTACCACTGCGGCGAGTCGTGAAGAATGGGTCAAAGATACGAGGCAACACATCCAAGCTGATACCACAGCCATGATCGGTAATGTGCACAACAGCCCCCAACGTCTCGCCATGTTCATTTACCCAGTCTTCGGTTTTCACCAGTAATTGTCCTTCATCATCCATGGCATGCACCCCGTTCATTTGCAGATTTACCAACACCTGCAACAGCTGATGCCGATTGACTTCCACACAGCAATGCGCATCCAGCTGGGAATCAATCCGGACGGCCATTTTCTTGGTGCCGGAGCGAACCAGCGTCAGACTTTCTTCAACAATCGGATTCAGGTGTTGCCAGGTGACTTCATCCTGTACCCCGCCCTGACGGCTGTATTGCAGCAAACTACGGGTGATGTTTCGGATGCGATCGATCTGCTCATGAATGGCCGTCAGCTCTTCTTCCACCCGATTTACATCATCGCCCAGCTCGTATTGCAGCAGTTCCACGTTCCCCAGAATCACAGCGGTCGGGTTATTAATTTCATGCGCGATGCCTGCCGTCAACTCGCCAAGTGCAGCCAGCTTTTCACTGCTGACTAACCGGCTGCGGGCCTGATTCAACAAGTGAATGTGCTGCTCCAGCTCCTTCGTTTTTTCCTGCAGACTTTGAGTTCGTTCCCGGACTTTGTCCTCCAGCTCCAGAGAAGCGCGTCTGATCGCCTCATTGCGCTGACGTAGCTGATCCAGCATCGTATCGAATTGCTGCCCCAGAATTTGCAGTTCATGTTGCGGTGTCAGGTTCAGCGAGCCTATCCGTTTATCCAGCCCCAGCTTGTTAGCAATGACCACCTTATGCATCCTTTCAATCGGACGAAACAGATCTCGGGCACCACGGTATACAATCACACCGGAAATCAGCAGGATAATGAGAATACCAATGCCCAATTCGACAATATTGGTCAGGTAAATCCTCATCATCGGCCATTCCAGATAGCCGGTATACAGCATGCCGATAGCATGCCCCTGATGATCACGCAAAGGCTCATAAGCCGAGATATACCAGTCGTCATAGACGAAAGCGCGATCTACCCAGGTTTCTCCTTTTTTCAAGACAGCGTCGTGTACATCCTGCGAAACCCGGGTACCGACCGCTCTGCCATTTCGTTCCAGACTATCAAGCGGCACATTGGTACTGACCCGAATATCGCCTAAAAACAAGGTTACCGTACCGATACTGCCTTCAGGGAGTGTATTTGCGGCATAAACCAGATCCCGCATCTGATCCACCAACTGGGTGCTGTTATTGAGCAGGATGCCGCCATCAACGATCCATTTTAGTTGCTGACGGGCATCGAAAACCGGGATCAGACTGCGGCTGACCAGCCCTTTGGTCATCACCGTATTTTCCTGCAACAGCGGGATTTGCGCCTTCGCCGGCAAATCCGGATGCAGTGCACTCAGCGCATCGGCATCCAGAACTTCAAAAAAAGTCTGCTCTTTTCCGGCAAGCAGTTGCTGACGGCTGGATTTGGAAAACTCACCGATGGCCGATGCCGGATGCACTTTGACAAAATCCAGTTCATTCTTCTGAAACTGCTCCCGTGCCCAGTAAGTCAGTTGCTCAGGGTGTTCCCGCAGAAAATACTGAAAGTCGTATGATCGGGTTAATGCAATAAGCCGCATGCGCTGCTCCTGCTGGAGCAACACCATACTGTGATGGGCCACGGCCAAATCTGCCCGCACGTTCATCAGGGCGCTCTGCCAGGTGTATCGCACAGTCCAGTACATGGTGAGAGCGATTAAAACCAGCAGCGTCATAATGATTGGAACAGAAGTCAGTAATAACAGCCGATAACGGACCATGGTACGAAACCGGCGAATCCACATTGAAAAAAACTGTCTCACTGACATCCCTTTAATCCCTGTAATCAGTCTCTGATTCTTCTGCCCACTCTTTAAATTTGCGCTCCAGCGTTTTTCTCGCCACGCCTAATTGGCGGGCGGCCGCCGATTTGTTGCCCTGCATGGCATCCACAACCTGAAGAATATGCGCTTTTTCCACATCTTTCAGTGACCAGTCAGAGGGATAGCAACCGCAGCCAGCGTCAAAGCTGCGTCCTTCATCAGAGGAGAGGATTTTTTCAGCGTGTTCAGGTTCATCATCCAGCAAAGCATCCAATGATTCAGGCTCTGATGAAGCCAGAGAGACGGTAGACAGATCGACGGATGGCTGACGGAGACTGCCGTCCATACCCAGTTCGTGCCAGTGTTCTGCCGGGGGTTTGCCTAACAGCAGACAGCGTTCCATCAGGTTTCTTAGCTCACGAATATTCCCCGGCCAGTCGTAACACTGCATGGCGTGAATGTCTTCGTGAGTCCAGCTAACCGGCTCCAGCCCCATGTCCCTTGCCAGTTGCTGTGTGAAATGGTGCGCCAGTGCCGGAATATCATCCAGCCGGTCGCGCAGCGGCGGCAGATCAATCGTCAGCACATTCAGGCGGTAGTACAGATCTCGACGAAAGCGCCCGGCTTCCACTTCTTCTTTCAGATTCCGGTTAGTCGCCGCCACAATGCGTACATCAACCTGAACTTCCCGCTCGGCTCCCACTGGACGTATGGCTTTCTGCTCCAGCGCCCGAAGCAGGGACGATTGCATGGCAAGGGGCATTTCCCCGATTTCATCCAAAAATAAGGTGCCGTTGTTCGCGACCCGAAACAGCCCTTCACGCCCTTTCTTGGCACCGGTAAAAGCCCCAGAGACATGACCAAACAACTCGCTTTCCAGCAAATCCGGCGCAATGGCACCGCAGTTCAACGGCACAAAAGGCCCGCTGCGCTTACTGAGCTGATGCAGCGCACGAGCCACCAGCTCTTTACCGGTGCCGGATTCCCCTTCAACCAAAACGGCAGCCGGAGACGGTGCAATGCGGGTGATTAGCTGTTTCATATGCAGGGTACTGGCGGCATCACCAATAATGTCCACTGGGAAGCGACGCTCGACATCGCGCTTTAACGCAAAATTCTGACGCTCAACCAGCCGACGTTCTATACAGCGTTCAACCGACTGCATCATCTGATCCAGATTGAAAGGTTTGAGAATGAAATCAGACGCACCGGCACGCAACGCCTTAATCGCGGTATCGAGATCAGCATACCCGGTCATGAAAATCACATCGCTGCGACGACTGGAGGGGTCAAAGGCCTCATGCCATTCAATGCCGGAGCGTCCCGGCAGGTTTATGTCCACAATCAGCAAATCAAAATGGCAGCGTTTACGCAGCGCTTCCGCCTCTTCAATGCTGCCGGCCACATCCACCTGGGCAAACTGCTTGCTCAGGGCTTTTTTAAGAATTGCCCGCATTCCCGGTTCGTCGTCAACCACCAGAACAGAAACTGCAGACCATGACAAAGACGCTGTGTTTTCGGACATATGTACTTACTTATACTAGGGTTTTGTATGGGACATTTTGTCCCAGTATCGACAGAGCTGTCAAAGAGCATAGCTGATGTTCCGTCATTCCTTCGGATTTCATCTGATTTATTTGTTTTAAATCATAACTTTAATGATTTATCTATCTATATGATATGACGCAAAACCAAGCTGGCACTATATTTGCTTTATCTACGGCGTAACTGCTTTGCGTTAACTGCACTGGGTCATTCTTACTTTTGGTATGACCTTGAATTCTTATTCTGTTTATTTTTTAACCGCAGTCAGGAAGACCTATGAAACTATTCAAATCTGCTCTGGCCATCATGGCCCTGATCACAGCGACCACGCTGCACGCTGCAGAAGACATGACCATTCGCCTTGCCACAACCACCAGCACCTACCACTCCGGTCTGCTGGACTACTTGTTGCCTGAATTTAAAAAAGACACCGGTTACAGTGTCGAAGTGCTGGCGGCGGGAACCGGTAAGTCGCTGCGCATGGGGGAAAACGGTGATGTGGATCTGGTGATGACGCACGCGCCTAAAGCGGAAGCAGAGTTCGTTGAAAAAGGCTTCGGCGTCCTGCCGCGTAAACTGATGCACAATGATTTTGTGATTGTCGGCCCGAAAGCGGATCCGGCGCATATCGGTGAACTGAAAGATGTCAGCATCGCACTGAAAAAAATCGCTGACGATAACCTGGGCTTTGTCTCCCGCGGTGATGATTCCGGCACCCATAAAAAAGAACTGTTCCTGTGGTCTCAGGCCGCCATTGCGCCATCATTTACCAACTACAAAGCAGTTGGTCAGGGCATGGGGCCAACACTGAACATGGCTTCTGAGCTGCAGGCTTACACCATGACCGACCGCGGTACCTGGCTGGCGTACCAGAACAAACTGGATCTAAAGATTGTTCTGCAAGGCGATGAACGTCTGTTCAACCCGTATCAGGTGATTCTGGTCAACCCAAGCCGTTACCCAGACATCAACTATCAGGGTGCTAAGGCCTTCAGTGACTGGCTGGTAAACACCAAAGCCCAGAACCTGATCAACAGCTACAAGCGCCACGGCGAGCAACTGTTTGTTGCCGATGCGCTGACCCAATAATGCGGGATTTGTAGTAACTTCATGGATATTTGGCTAACGACACAACAGGCAATTCAATTACTCATGAGCGGCGACAGTGCACTCTGGGGGATTGTTGGTGTGTCCTTTTCCGTATCGCTGCTGGCAATCAGCCTTGTGCTGTTGCCAGCATTGCTGTTGGGGTTTGCCCTCGCCTATGGCCGCTTTCCCGGCCGCTGGCTGATTCTGTCTTTGTTCAACACCTTCCAGTCAATCCCAACCGTGGTGATTGGGCTGTTACTTTATATGCTGCTGTCGCGCGCCGGGCCGCTTGGCGACTGGAAAATGCTGTTTACCCAGCAAGCAATGATCCTGGGACAGATGCTGATTTGCCTGCCTATCCTGGTTTCGATGATGCACGCCGCATTTCAGAACAGTGATCGCCGCGCCTGGGAAACCGCCTTAACATTAGGTGCCAGCCTTCCCCGCGCGTTTATGAGCCTGATGTGGGAAAGCCGTTTTCCTCTGCTGGCAGCCGTGATCGCCGCTTTCAGCCGCATTATTACCGAAGTAGGCTGCTCCATGATGGTCGGCGGTAACATCATGAACGCGACCCGGAACATTCCGACGGCTATTGCGCTGGAAAGCTCCAAAGGTGCGTTTGCGCAAGGCGTCGCCTTAGGAATGGTGCTATTGATACTGGCTCTGGGGCTAAACTTCTTCTTATCTGTCGCGCGTGGCAAAGCCCATTTGCGAACTAACTAGCCAGGGAAATTGATGACTCAGCTTTCGATTCAGGCCAATGATCTCTCAGTCAGATTTAAAGACCGGCTACTTTTTCATATCCCGCAATTGTCGCTGGGACCGCAAGATGCCGTCTACCTCACCGGCGACAATGGTGTGGGGAAAACCACGCTGCTTAAGGTATTAAGCGGCCTGCTGAAACCCACGACCGGGACTATTAACCTCAGTCAGCAAGGCTGGCTTCACCGTCTGTTTTACGCCCAAAGCCACAGCGGCGTGATTTACATGCACCAGACGCCTTATATGTTTGACGGCAGTGTACTGGACAATGTCAGTTACGGACTGAAATTCAGTCTGCGCAATCGCCGCGAACGCCGATCGACCGCCATCAATGCCCTGCGCATGGTCGGTTTAGAAACCCTGGCCAACGAACACATTTCGGTATTGTCCGGCGGTGAACGCCAGCGGGTCGCCATGGCGCGCGCCTGGATACTAAATCCGGGAGTTTTACTGATGGATGAATCAAGTGCCAGTCTGGATCAAGAATCCATTGATCGCATGGTGTTACTCTGCAAAGATCTGTTATCCCGTGGGACAAGTCTGGTAATCACCAGCCACCAACAAAATGCGTTAACTGCTTTGTGCCGCCGTCAGTGGACCATTGCAGACGCCAAACTTATCGAACGCACAGAATTACAACTGGTAGACGGGGAAAAAAACAACTATGCCTACGCCTGACAACACTCGCTGGGTGATCCTGGCGGGTGGACAAGCGAGCCGGATGGGCGGCAATGACAAAGGCCTGATTCCACTTGCGAGCCGTACCTTAATCGAGCATGTGATCGACCGCCTTAAACCGCAAACATCCGCTATCTCTATCAATGCCAACCGTAACAAGGAACGTTACAGCCATTTTGGTTTCGTATTCGGGGACAACATTCAGGATTATCCGGGGCCTCTTGGCGGGATGCACGCTGCCCTGCACCAGTATCCGGACAGTGAGTGGATCGGATTCGTACCGTGTGACTGCCCGCAGTTACCGGTCGATCTGGTGGCCAGAATGAGCCGCGCCTGTAATGCTGACACCGATATTGCAGTAGCCCACGACGGCGAGCATATTCAGCCGGTCGTGACCCTGCTCAATCGCCGTATTCTGCCCAAGCTGGAGCAGTTTCTTGCCGCCGGCGACCGAAAAATTATCCTGCTGTACCGCCAATGCAACATGGTCACCGTTGATTTCAGCGATCAGCCTGATGCCTTTATCAACCTCAATACCCCAGAAGAACTCGAACAATTCGGACAAGCGCTATGACTCAGATAACTGCGAATCTTCCCCTACTGGGCTTTGCCGCTTGGAGCGGAACCGGTAAAACCACAGTCCTTGAAGCCATGCTGCCAAAGCTGGTCGCGCGTGGTATCCGTGTCGCTGTAATCAAACATGCTCACCATAATTTTGACATCGATAAAGAAGGCAAAGACAGCTACCGCTTACGTAAGGCCGGCGCTGCACAAATGCTGATTTCTTCCCGCTATCGCCGCGCAATCGTTACTGAAACGCCCGATGAGGAAGCCACTTTGCCCCAGCTGATTGCCCAGCTGGATCAAACCCAGCTTGATCTGATTCTGGTGGAAGGCTTCAAGCAACTGCACTTCCCAAAAATTGAACTTCACCGTCAGGAAGTCGGCAAGCCATGGCTGCACCCGGAAGACAGTAACATCATAGCGGTGGCGGCCAATGTTCCGGTGGAAACCCATTTGCCGACACTGGATATCAACGATCTCGACCAAATCACCGACTTTGTCGCTGAATTTGCCCAAAACAGCCAACGCCAGTCAGAATCAGCACAATCGCTGAGTTGCAGCAATGTTGATGCCTCAGGAATGCTGTCTGTCGCTCAGGGGATCGAACAGATTCTGAGCCAACTTTCAGCCCCGCAAGAGCAGGTGTCCGTTGCGCTTGAGCAAGCATTGGGACAAATTGTCGCACAAGATATCCTGTCTCCTGTCAACGTTCCTCAGCATACCAACTCAGCGATGGACGGCTATGCCATCCGTGGGGACGATCTTGATCGTGACCACTATCAGGTTATCGGTCAGGTCATGGCTGGTCACTGTTTTGATCAGCCATTAGAACCGGGACAAGCCGTGCGGATTATGACTGGCGCACCGGTTCCGCAGCATGCCGATACGGTCATCATGCGAGAGCAAGCCAGCCAAACAGGTGACATTGTCACGTTTAATCGCACAATGGGAGCGATTCGCCAAGGTCAGAATGTGCGTCAGGCCGGCGAAGATCTGGCGTTGGGCCAGGTTGCCGTTGCCGCAGGCACAAAAATCACCGCCCCTGAACTGGGGATGATAGCCTCCCTTGGCCTGGACACGGTCTCCATTCGCCCTCCCCTGAAAGTCGCCATTTTCTCAACCGGTGATGAAGTTCAGGCACCGGGCGAAGCCCAGAAGCCAAACTGCATCTATGACTCAAATCGCTACACCCTGACAGCCATGCTGACAAAAGCCGGCTGCGAGGTGATTGACATGGGGATCATCGAAGACAGTGAAGAAACGCTGACATCAACTTTGCTTCAGGCCGCAGAGCAGGCAGATATGATTCTGTCTTCTGGCGGTGTGTCCGTGGGTGATGCCGATTACATCAAAACCGTGCTCAGCCAACTTGGTGCCATTAATTTCTGGCGAATCAATATGCGTCCGGGGCGTCCGCTGGCCTTCGGGCAAATTCAGGGCATTCCTTTCTTTGGCCTGCCGGGGAACCCTGTGGCGGTGATGGTGACTTTCCTTCAGTTTGTTGAGCCTGCACTGCGAAAAATGCAGGGAATGACCGACTGGCAGCCAACGGTTTTTAACGCGATTGCTGAGCAGCCATTACGCTCCCGTCCGGGACGCACTGAATACAGCCGCGGTTTTTACTCTATAGATGCAAATGGGCGTCTGGTGGTTCGCAGTACCGGCAAACAGGGTTCCGGCATTTTGCGGTCTATGAGTGAAGCGAATTGTCTGATAGAGATTCTGCCGGAACAACCGGGAATTGAAGTGGGCGAAAGTGTTCGGGTTATTCCGTTAACGGACCGATTGTAAGGGGCATATCTACGAGGCTTTTGTCTTCGAGATTTTTGTCCACGAGGTTCTTACTGCGAGGCTCAAATCCAAGAGAGTCTGGCGGTAAGCGCCTTGTGTAACGCAGAAGAGAACTGGACGACAGTTTATCTGACCTCCGCCGCCTTGGGTTTTAACTCTCGCATCGCAGGCGTTTTAGTAGATATGCATTGTTAGTAGGCAAACGCTCGACCCAGGTTCAACACTCAACCAAGGTTCTAAGCTTTTACCGCTATAATTGCAGCCTGTAAAGACGCCGCGTGGCGTATTATTGGCTCAGACGAAGCATAATCAGACGCTATAAATAATGAAGCCCTCAGCAAACGCTGTTTAACAACGTTTACTGAGGGCATATTTTTATATGCAGCTTCCGTGCTGCTTTATTTTCCCGAGCTTCTACACGTCTAGAAGATGGTTATTTGCAGTTACGGTTATAAAAACCCTAACCACTTGTTAGCTCAGTAAATGTAAAGCAACCCTAGCCATTGTTCTGTCTTACTTTATGGTAATAAAGAACCTGTCTGTTAAGACAACAACAAATCTGTTAGTTTTGTGCATTATTTGTCAGAATTTGTCTGTATTTGTTGTCTGGCGGTGATACTACATAATTATGTCTGGTGTTGCACCCATTAATTATTCGTTTTTCACAGCGATTCATGAAATCCATGATTTCTATCAATTCGCAAAATATCCCTTAATGCGCAATTACCATATCTGTGATATGGTGCACTAATCTACAAGCAGGTCAATGTCAATGATTTTATGCCTTTCCACTGGCTAGACCATTGATCATGAACTTATCATGTAAAATACCTGACAGTTTGATTAACTCCTTTAATTTTCAGAACGTTACGTATGTTTTTAGAGTCCTATTATTCAGAACAGAATGGTGTTTACACATTTACCCGTGAGCAGGCGAGCCACTTTGCTAAGAAAATCGCCGGCGATTTCAATCCCATTCACGATGAAGACAATAAGCGTTTCTGTGTACCGGGCGATTTGCTTTTTTCCGTGGTACTCGCTAAAGCCGGTATCAGCCGTAAAATGCGCTTTGAATTCGCGGGTATGATTAATGATGGCATTGAACTAAAAGCAGCGCACAGTTCGTTTAACAATTTTGCGGTTGTCGACAACGCGGGTAAAGAATACCTGCGCGTAACCCGTGACGGAGACATCACGACCGACGCCGAACTTATCGAGCACGTTACCCAAAGCTATGTGCAATTTTCAGGAATGAACTTCCCGCACATCATGGTTCCGCTGATGCAGTCGAAAGACATTATGATTAATCCGGTACGTCCGCTGGTCATTTACGAAAGCATGGAACTGGATTTTGAACGTCTTGATCTGACTGCGCCAACGGTTGAACTAACCGGTTCTGATATTGAAGTGGACGGTAAACGTGGCAGCGTGACCCTGAAATTCTGCTTCAAGGAAAACGGTGAAGTGGTGGGTACTGGTCGTAAACACATGCTGATGAGCGGCCTGAAGCCTTACTGTCAGGATGACATTGATGATCTGGTAAACCGCTTCAACCAACGCAAAGTGGACTTTAGCGCAAAAATTGCGGCTTAATCTCACGAAGTGGCTTTTACAGCAATAGATTTTGTGAATACCCTTTTCATAGAAATCGCCTTGCAAAAAAGCCTCTCAAAAAATAGCTTTTGAAGAAAACCGGTAGCCTTGCCTGCCGGTTTTTCATTTTCTGCCTGACAAATCTCTGCACACCTTGAAAACAGGCAACAAGCTCTCCTCTCCTTTCTTCCGGCCTACGACTTTCTCTTTATTCCCTATACTTTATGTTGTCATTCAGTAATGACAGATCGATCCATGATACGAATAGCAATAAATCTGGAGAAATCATCATGGCTACTCAAACCAAGGCAAAATTATGTGCTTTAGCCGTAATATCAGCCTGTTGTATGACCAGCCTTGCCATGGCTGAAGAAAGTACCATGTCAAACGATATGATGACCGATAAAATTGGCCGGGCGAAATCTGCCGCTCCACCGTCTGTCAGTAACGATGCCACTATCATTGTTGACGGCAAAGAAGTAGTGAAAGGCACCAATGGCTGGACTTGTATGCCAGAAACCATGCCCGGCGACAATGCTCCAATATGTGCCGATGCTGTCTGGCTGGAAATGATGGGGGCGCTGACCAGCAAGGCCGATTATAAACCTACCCGAATCGGGATTTCGTACATGCTGCAAGGGGATGCTGGCGGTGGTGTCAGTAATTCTGATCCTTATCATGCCTCTCCCAAAGAAGCAGCAGACTATGTGGAAACCGGGCCACACATGATGATCATAGTGCCTAAAGAAATGCTCACCGGTCTGACCGATGACCCAAGCAAAGGTGGCCCTTATGTCATGTGGAAAGATACCCCTTACGCTCACATTATGATCCCGGTTGCCGACAAATAAACTTGGTCTCCGGCTCACGGCCTGCCATTTCGCATCGCCTGAGCCGGATTTCTTTCTCGTCTGTTTTCTTTCCTATCTCGGTTTGTCACTCACCACTTTGTTCTCTGCTTTATTAACCACATCAACAGCAACATCATCGCCTGTTGCCATGCCTGACTGCCTAACAGGTTTTGTGGCTCACGCTAAGTACATATCCCAATAAGTGGTCTCTATGTATCTGTTTCGCTATGTCTTTATGTCTTATGTCTTGATGTCTTTAAACATCTGAGAATCTAAACATCTCAGTATCTAGAGCTGAGGCGCTGGCTACAACCTTCAACAAGTGAAGATTTCCTCCTATTCAGTTTGACGGTATAGTTTTCAGGCTGACTTTATAAGGAGTTAAAGTGAACTTACGTCAAATTGAAGTGTTTTACGCCATCATTAAAGCGGGCAGTATTTCCGGTGCCGCAAAACAACTTCATGTCTCGCAGCCCAATGTGACCCGTGTTCTTGCGCATACTGAGCAGCAGCTCGGTTTTCCGTTGTTTCATCGTCACAAAGGCAGATTGATTGCGACAGATTCCGCGCTGCGCTTATTGCCTGAAGCGGAAAAGGTCTATCTACAATTAGGCAGCTTGCAGTCGTTAACCAGCAAATTACAAAAAGGCCATCAGCATTTACGCATTGGCGCACCGCCTGTGCTGGCGTCCACTCTCCTTCCCCCTGTGATTAAAAAACTGTGCCAGAACCCAGCGGTTTCAGTTGACCTTTCGACGGATAACCGGGGTGCCCTTTGTCAGGCACTGCTCCAAAACGAGATTGATGTCGTTGTCAGCTTTGGCCGAGATATTCCGCCAGGGACCTGTGGCACTGTGATATTAGAATCCGAAATGGTTGCTTTGTTGCCAGCAACAGCGGCAATGTCAGTGTCCAACGGTTCAGTGTCAGTCAGCAGCGCCTTAATGGAAGGCGAATCTTCTGTATCCCTTGACGAGCTGGTGTTGCATGGCGAGCGAATTATCGGTCTGGACAGCCGTGACCCACTCGGCATTCAGATCAGTCAGGCAATCAAACACATCGCACCAGACTATCATCATCAAGTCACCGTCCGATCTTACATGGCTGCCGCAAAGCTGGTTTGTGAAGGAATGGGGACAGCCATTGTCGATCCCTGGACTGCGTCGTATTTTACCGAAAAACTCATCACCAGAACGCTCTCTCCGGCCATCCCCGTCTCACTGACGTGCCTGGTAGCTGAACATACCCCAATTTCCGACACCGCCCGGCAATTTCAGCTCTTTCTGAGCCAGCAAACACAATCAACTCAGTGACATTTATCTGGAAAAAATGTGGGCATTCGGGGTGAAGCGTTTGCCTGACATTCACTATCATGGTGGCAAAGCCATAACTTCAGGTTATGACTAACTCACAGATAAGTATTCGATAAATCAGTGTGTTGTAACTACTGTATTGTGACGACGTTATCAAGCAGCCCCTATCGACTGCCTATACAAGGATTCACAATGCACGGACTGACATCTTCATCGACGATTGCTCACATCTCGCAGGCTCACATTCCTCAGCCTTACCTGCTTTTTCTCGGGGATGTGACTGATCCTCTTTCAGCCAAAACTGCCGCCGGTATTGCCCAGTGGCGGCCAGATGCCTGTTTAGGTCAACTGCGCCTCAATAGCGACACGGTGTCACTCGGCTTGCCAGATACCAGCCTCGAACTGGCCCGAAAGCAGGGAGCGAAAACATTGGTCATTGGCACCGCCAATGCCGGTGGCGTTATTCCCGAGCACTGGCTATCTACGCTGAAGCAGGCGCTGGAGCTGGGTTTTCATCTTGCTTCCGGTATGCATCAACGCCTGAGCGATAACGATACCCTCAGGGATACCGCCGCGCAGCATCACTGCCAGCTCTTTGATGTACGACACCATGATGAGCCGCTGCAGGTGGGTACGGGTGCCCCTCGATCAGGTCTGCGCCTGTTAACCGTCGGCACCGACTGCTCAGTGGGTAAAATGTACACTTCATTGGCACTTGAGCAGGAAATGAGAAAGCAAGGCCTCTCCGCCCAGTTCTGTGCCACTGGCCAGACCGGCATTTTAATCGCCGGTAAGGGCATTGCCGTCGATGCCGTTGTTGCCGACTTTATCTCCGGCGCTGCCGAAGCTATCAGCCCCGCATTTACCAATCACGACTGGGACATCATTGAAGGGCAAGGCTCACTATTTAATCCGTCGTTTGCTGGCGTAAGTCTAGGCTTATTGCACGGCGCACAGCCGGACGCACTGGTACTGTGCCACGAGGTCGGGCGACAGCATATTCGTCATTTACCTCACAAGGCGATCCCGGATATTGCTGACTGTCTGGCAGCGAATCTGGCGGCAGCCAAACTGACAAACCCTGACGCCCATTTTGTCGGCATTTGCCTGAATACCTCTGCCTTATCCCATGACGAAGCCGTTACGTTATGTCAGAACTGGCATCAGAAATACCAACTGCCAGTCACGGATCCGGTACGTTTTGGCGTAAGCGACATCGTCAAACAATTGAAGCCAGCCATGAGCGCCCAAATCAACACACACCGCACCCAAAATGAGAACCCAAATAAAACAGGTGACGCATGAAAATTACCGTTCAACATGAACGTTTTCCGTTTGCCCGCCCATTTACCATTTCACGTGGTACCCGTACTCATCAAGATGTCGTCACCGTCACTCTTTATGAGGGTAACCGCTGTGCCAGTGCTGAATGCACACCCTACCCGCGCTACGGTGAAAGTGTGGAGAGTGTGGAGAGTGTCATCAGGCAGATTGAGCAGATCTCAGCCAGAGGCCACAATCTGACGTTGAACAGGCAACAACTTCAGTCATTGCTGCCGGCAGGGGCTGCCCGCAATGCTCTGGACTGTGCGTTATGGCGGCTGGAATGGCAGAGCCACTTTCCCTCTCCCGCGTTTGAAATTGCGCCTGCGATAGCCACGGCGATGACGGTCTCTATCGACACAGCTGATGTGATGGCCAGTCAGGCGGTAGAGCTGGCCGAGAACGGGGCAACATTACTCAAAATTAAGCTTGATGCTGAAGCGGTTATCGAGCGTGTAAGTGCCATCCGTAAAGCGGTACCAGACATTCCGCTGATTCTCGATGCCAATGAAGCGTGGGGCGATCTGCCATTATCCCCGTTATTTGATGCATTGGCGCCACTGAACATCAAGATGATCGAACAGCCGGTTCCGGCCGAACAGGCCTCACTATTAAAAGGCATTCCTCATCCGATTCCGCTCTGTGCTGACGAGAGCTGCCATACCTCGCAGGACATCGCGGCGCTTACCGGATGTTTTGAAATGGTCAACATCAAACTGGATAAAACCGGAGGCCTGACCGAAGCACTGAAACTGGAACAAACCGCCAGAGCGGCAGGTTTCGATATTATGGTGGGTTGCATGGTGGGGACATCTTTAGCCATGGAGATGGCACTGCCACTGGCCAGTCGCGCATCTATTGTGGATTTAGACGGCCCCGTATTACTGGGCTACGATCGCCCGAGGGGGTTACGCTACCAGAATGGGATGATATTAACTGGCCCAATGAACACTGACTGAGTTCTGGCTGACTGCATTTTTGGCTGACTTGAGCATCTTTAAAACCAAAAGATACTTTCAGCCCCAAACATAAAAAACCGCCTCGGGCACAATCCGGAGGCGGTTCAGTTTATGCGCGATAGTGTTTCGACAAATCGGTCAATTTATTGAACAACATATAGACCAACATCCTGACCAACAGCGAGTTTTCGGCTGACCTTAACCATCAGGATTAATGTTCTGATTAACCCGGAAAAAGTTATTCGGATCATACTTACGCTTCACTTCCACCAACCGCTGATGATTTTGACCGTAAGTTGCGCGAATCCTTTCATCGCCTTCTTCCATCATAAAATTAATGTATGCCCCACCTAACGAATAAGGGTGCAGGGCTTTCCAATACGCCCGTCCCCAGTTCTTCAGATCTTCTGCCTGAGTCGGATCCGGTGATATCCCGGCAATCACCATTGACCATGTCGCATTCCGGAAACTCCACGCCATGTTATCGCTGCCCACCTCATGCACCGCGCCATCGATAGGATATAAGTGCATCAGTGACAGTTCGCTGGGGACTTTGGCAGCATGTTCAAGATGTACTTCAATGGCTTCATCTGTCAGTTCATCAAAGAAGTCACCTTTCCAGTACATTTGCAATCCCGGTGGTAACAACGGGTCGAACAGGCTTTGCAAGAACGTGAACGGCATCATACCGGTATGGCGGAAAATAGGTTCTGGCAGCGCTTCCTCGACTTCTTGCAATGCCGCGGTCGCGTCCGCTTCATTACCGTTGTAACAAAGGATTAAGGCACAAATTTTACGCCCCCAGATAGGTTCCGGGAAAGGTGCCGTTGAAGGGACGGTTTTCATACCTAATACAGTACAAAGTTCGCGGGGAGTTCGAGGCAGAAAATCGCGATACCATTTCATCAATGTTTTGGCATCAGAGGCATCCCAGAAAATCGGGCCGCCGTATACCTGATCGACCGGATGCGCCTGATACATAAACCGGGTCACAACACCGAAATTACCGCCGCCTCCCCGTATCGCCCAGAAGAGATCGTCGTTCTGCTCAGCATTGGCGGTCACAAATCGCCCGTCAGCTAACACCACATCGACTTCCAACAAACTATCAATAGTCAGTCCGTATTGCCGAGACAAATAGCCGTGTCCGCCCCCCAGCGTTAAACCTGCCACCCCGGTGGATGAGACAATGCCCGCCGGAACCGCCAGACCAAATGCATGTGCCGCATGGTCGACGTCGCCCTGCGTACAGCCGGGTGATACCGTAACCGTTCTGTGTTCCGGATTAACATGTACCCCTTTCATACACGACAAATCAATGACCAAGCCGTCATCGCAGCTGCCAAGCCCGGGGCCATTATGGCCACCACCTCGAACAGCCGTCAGCAGTTGATTGTCACGTCCGAAGTTCACCGCGTTTATGACGTCGGCAACATCCACACACCGGGCAATCAATAATGGCTTTTTATCTATCATGCCATTGTATAGCTTACGTGTTTCTTCATAAGCCGGATCGTCACGTGTGACTAGTTCACCCCGTAGTGCCTGTCTAAATTCTTCTACAACTTTCGCATCTAACATAACATTACCCCGATAGCAGGCGGTAAAAAATAAGCCTGCACTTATCATTAGGCAATCCATTGAAAAGATGGAGAAAATTTTAAAACATCAGAAAAAGGAAACTTGAAGCGATTTCATTGTTCTAGAAATAACCAAATAAGTATACAGCATTCTGACTACATCCCCCGGCCTGTAAAGTAACCCTCTGTTAGTTATAAATAATACTGTGTTCTTATCGTGGTGATGCAGCACTTTTATATCATCGTTTTTTGTATATTTTTGAGTCAATTGTTTATCAATTATGACTCTTATTATTTTTGAGAATCCGTGTTTCCACCCTGACTATATAGTTGTACTGCTACAGATGTTGGCTTGTACCTGTTGAGAATCGGCAAAGATCGAACCGCAGGTGCACTGAATAATCCATTCAGAGGTAGAAATAATGAAAAGTCACATTGGAACTCTATTTGACAAGAGCAGTGCAATTTTACCTTCCCGGCCACTGCTTAAACTCTCAGCCCTTTCTCTCGCACTCTTGCCCTTAATGCTGATACCTCATGCAGAGGCCAAGCCGAGCAAAAGTACCCCTGCTGCCACTAACAAAAGTTCGTCTGAAATGACGTATCTTGAAGAATTAGGTAAGCGGCTATTTTTTGAAAATATTTCCGAACCTAAGCGCCAGTCCTGTTCGTCGTGTCACTATCCACCCGCTGGCGGTACAAACCAGCACTCCGGTGTTAACCTTAAACAGGTTGCCGTCACTGGTGCAGACCCTAACGGTGATAACAATGACACGCCTCCCGGTGTCAAAAATGCAGGTGGTCTAAAACCACCCACAAACAAATATGTCCAGCACATGGATGAAAACGGTGATGTCGTTGGTTTAAAAAACTTTCAGATCAACGGCTGTAATTCAGTCTTAAATACTCCCAGGGGGCCAATCACTCTATTCTTTACTTGTGGTGGCGCATTCTGGAATGGTCGTGCTTCCGGTCACGAAATTGAAGATTCAAAAGCCAATGCTTTCAGCTTCTCTGAAAATGCCAAAGTGTCCGAATTTAAGAGAATGTATGAAAAGTATCTCGGCCCTGTTGCTGATCAGGCCTTTGCCAGTCCTTTCATTAACCATGTAGAGCAAGGTATTGGGGAAGGTAAACCAGAGACACGACTGGAAGATATCAAGCTGGTCTGTGAACAAGTGGCTAAATCGGCCTGGGGGAATGAATTGTATGAATATGCCTGGGATGAACCACTAGATTGTAGCGACAAAAACAAACTGGATACTGTTTTTGCCCGCTTCGCGATCGCATTGAGCGCATGGCAGCTTTCTTCTGAAAACAATCCCTATGACTCCAAACGTGACAAAGCGTTATTAGCCACTGAAAGCCGAACTTTCCCGTTAAATGGATTAACTGAACTGGAAAATGAAGGCCACGAATTGTTTTATGGTAAAGCCGGTTGTGCCGCAATTTGCCACCGCAGCAACCAGGATGTCGATACTGACGGCACACTACTTCACCAACGATATACCGACGACGCTTTCCATAATATTGGGGTGCCCCGGAATTATGAACTACCCGGCTCACCCGAGCCTGATGAGGGTCTTTATGGCGTCACAGAAGATGAAAGGGATATTGGTCTTCATAAAACACCGACTCTCCGCAACGTCGACTTGCGGCCAGGCAATGGTTTCACTAAAGCCTATACGCATAATGGCTGGTTCAAAAACCTGGAAACATTGGTGCACTTCTACAACAGTGCGGATGTAAACGGAGCGACAGCGAAAGGATTTGGTATTACACGTTGTCCGGAAGGCGTTCAGACACAAGCAGAAGCGTTAGCCAACAACTGCTGGCCTGCCTCTGAGTTTCCGGATACCAGTGTTATTGGCGTAGCGATTGGTAATCTCGGACTGACTTCCGATGAAGAAGCGGCAATCGTGGCCTATCTGAAAACCCTTAGCGACACCTCAATTGTACAGTCGCCAAAACCATACAAGTCTGCGCCTTACGACGAAAGCCGTATGGAGCATTAATGCAGCAAACTCATTAGAAACGAACGCCGGTACGTAAGTAACCGGCGTTCACTTTTTTATGACGTGAGCAGTAACTGCCGAATCTGGGAAATGGCTTCAATAAAAACAGGGTGAGCTTTCCACTGAGGCTCACCCTCTAGCTCGTACCAGAAAAATTCAAACCAATGTCCGCCATCATCCTGGGTGTAATGAGACCATGTGTCAGGCAAGGCTTTCTCTTCGCCATCACAAAGTACAAAATGCCACTGCTGGTTTTGAAAACCGCTTTCCCATTGGCCCAGTATTGAGGTCGAAGAAATCGTTTTTACTGGTATTCCTGACTCTTCCTCGAGTTCTCTGACTGTCGCCGCTTCAATTGACTCATCCCAGAGCTCAAGTGTCCCTTTGACCTGCTGCACCCCGGCAATAGGATGGCGGAACAGTAAAAGCTCAATACCTGAACGCGCATTCACTGAAAGAGCCGAGTTCATTTGAGCAAAATCCTGCTGGCCTGAATTCTCTGGATAAAAACAGCCGGTCCCTCGACGTCCTGATCTGATCACCACTGGGCATACTTTGACTTCTCGCCTGGCGATACGATTTCTGTCAGTCTTACTTAAGCCGGCCCTCATAATAACAGACCTCCCGCTCATACCCATTTGCCCTAATAAATCGATTTTCAATATACGGGATACCCAGTTTTCTGATTACCGATTTCGATCTGTCATTCGTAACCAAGTGCATGACTTGCAGTTTTTCCAACCCAAAGTGCAATTGACTATAAGCCACAAGGCCTTTTGCGGCTTCCGTGGTATAACCATGCCCCCAATACGGCACGCCCAACCAGTAGCCCAATAAACCGCAGTTATCCTTAAGTGTCGGAAAACTCACGGCACCAATGATCAAATCTTCCCCTTTTAGCGTGATGGCGTACACTACCCCCGCATTGGCACGGTATAAAGCATCGTGGGAACTGACCCATTGCTCCGCCATTGAGGGAAAATACGGATGAGGAATATTCGCCGTCATCTCCGCGATTAACCGATGGCCTGCCAGCTCTGCAATCCGATTACAATCAGTCAGCAGAAACGGCCTTAACACTAATCGCTCAGTCTCAATCACGGGTTGTGGTTCACTTTCCGGTCGCATACCCATCTCCCTCAGGCTCTCTTCGTTCATCACAGACTTTCACTAATAGCACAAACCCGATGTGACACAAGATGCTATTTGCCCTGAATACATCTTCAGGTAACAGATTTCTGAAAATAAAAAAGCCGACACATTCAGTGTCGGCTCGATCAAAACGTGTTGCCGGTGATACCGCTAATACTGATTTAGCGTACCGATGAGACAATCTGGACTGATTGCTTTGGCGACTGGCGATCTGTCTCCTGCATCGCGAGCAAGGTTAAGGGACCGGTGATCAGACTGACGGCCACCAACAAAGAAACAGGTACGGCTGTAATGACGATAAATGATTGTAAGGCATTGAGCCCGCCATCGCCTGCCAGAAGCAACACCGCCGCTATTACGCCCATTGTAACCGCCCAAAACAGTCGCTGCGCTTTTGATGGCTGGCTGTCGCCGGATACCACCATGGCAATCGAGTAAGCCATGGAATCTCCGGTTGTGACAACAAAAGTGGTCGTTAACACAAGAAATGCAGGAATAATCCAGTCACTAAACGGCAATTGTGCCAGTGTTGCCAACAATACCGCTGGCAGACCCGATTCCGTCAACGGACCGGAAATGCTGCCCGGGGAACTGAGTTCAATACTGATACCGGTCCCGCCCAAAACGGTAAACCAGAAGTTGGTCACGACAGGGGCAATGATCGCAACGGTCATCACCAGTTCACGCACAGTTCGCCCTTCAGAAATCCGGGCGATAAAAATCGCCATCATCGGCGCAAAGCCAATAAACCACCCCCAGAAGAACCACGTCCACCATTGGTTCCAGCCAGGAGAGCTGATGTTTGTGCTTAATGTGGTGAAGTTTTGCAGATAGGTAGCAAAACCACTGCCAAAATGCGCCAGAATAAAGTCGGTCGGACCCAGGCTCAGCATCAGTGCCAGCAATGCAAAAGCGCCTACCACATTAAAGCGGCTTAACCATTGCAAACCCTTATCCATTCCGGTGAAGGCCGAGATCGAATAAATCGCAACCACGACGGCCAGAATACTCAATTGGGTCGAAGTATCGTTTGCCAGTCCCACGACTTCCTGGAGGCTGTAACCGAGTTGTGAGGCCAGAAAACCAATAGGCCCTATTGTTCCGGCAGCCACCGCGACAATTGAGCAGGCATCGATCACAGAACCCAGCCAGTGATTTTCCAGTTTATCGCCAACCAGAGGATACAACAGCGCACGAGGTCTGAGCTTCAGCCCTCCCTGATGATGAGCATGCATCAGCACAATGGTGGCAAGCGTTCCCAGAGCCGCCCAGGCAAGGAATCCCCAATGTAAAAAGCTCTGACTGAGAGCTGCATCAACAGCAGACGATGAGAGTGCATCCACACCGTCAAACGTCGGAGGCGCAGTCATGAAGTGGTAGATAGGTTCAGCCGCCGACCAAAAGACACCACCACCGGCCAGCAAGGTACACATAATCATGGCCAGCCAGCGAAATGTGCCGATATCCGGTTTCGCCGCTGTTCCCATCCGGAGTTTACCAAATCGACTGACAGCGATAAGCACTGCCAGACCAAAGTTGATAACCATTAACCATTGCCACAATGGGCCGAAGATTTCAGTTGCAGATGCAAAAGATGCCTCAATCAATCGACTGACGAGGGCGAGATCGTACAGCGAAAAAACAAGAAACAGCCCCAAGAAACCAATCGTTAGAACTAAAACATTTTTATCGCTACCTTTAGGGGTATTGAAGTGCATATTACTCTCACGGTTTGTGTGAGGGGCGGCACCTTAACAGCTCAAAACAGTACTTTCCAGTGAAATATTTCTTAATATTCTTTTATTTAGCGCTTAGATCACACCAACAAATCAAGCTATAGAACAAAAATAACCAAGTAATTTAGTAAGTTACTATAACACCACCCAACCCCATAAAATATTTTGAACTCAAACAACATAATTTTAAGAGAATAAAATTCCAGCAAAATATATTTAGTGTTCATAGCCTTTTCGATGATTTACACAGCCTGAAAACCACTCGTTTTAAGCTGATCTGTTTCCGCAAATGTCAGGCTTCTACGCTGTTTCATTTTGCTTCTGTTCAAAAAGAAGTGGCACGCAGTAGCAAAGCGTTCAGATACAAAAAAACTGATGCAAAAATTACTGGAGCAATAAGCACAGAAACAGAAAGTGCAGAAACAGGAAAGTGCAGAAACAAAAAACCCGGCCAATGGCCGGGAAAATTGATAGCTGCGAATCAGCCAAGTGTGAGGAGGTGGGTTATACGTTGGCACTTTTGTCATTAAAGGCTAGGCTGCACTTTACGTAAAACCTGTTCGGCCAGCCAGTGAGAGTGAAAATTTCGCTGCGTGATAGCCAATGGCTGTTTACCCTGCTCTGCCACGGTAAGCCAGTGGTGCGCCATTGCTTCAAAACCTTTCGATGCCAGCATCGGCGTCCAGTCAGGCTGCCGAACCGTCCGCTCTGCTCCTTCCCTCCAACAACGCCCTTCGGTAAATGATTCAAACCGAAAACTCATGTTCTGATAATCGGCACTAATATGTTCGCAAGTCATGCCATGCTGGCGATTCATACTGGCCTGAAACAGGGTGTTTTTTCGCTGCCACTGAACATCAACCCGAGCAAGACGCATCGATGATGCCCCTGCCTGATTCACATCAAACTGGGTGGTTACCATCAGGTCATCAGCTTTCAAATCGGCATGCAAGTTAACACTGTCGAGCGGGTGAATGAAATCGTCATAAATGAAAGTACGCGGCTCGCCTGTCAGGTTATAGCGGTGTTTTTCCCAACGAAGCGCACGGAGCGACGAAGCTTCGGCATGACAAACAGCTGTTCCCGGTAGTGCATACCCTGGCAATTCCTGACAATACAAAGGGATGTAGCGGCGGTTGAATCCCATAAACAGTGGCTGTTGCTGTGATTCCGCAAGATCATGTAACGCTTCACAATCGGCAAAATTATCCGCCAATGGCTTGTCGACAAACACTGGCATTCCTTGTTTCAAAAAATACGAAGCCAGCTCGAAATGCGAGGAAGTAGCACTGTGAATCATGACTGCATCGATGCCGCAACGAATCAGATCACGGTAATCGGTATAATATTCTGAGATCCGAAATCTTGCCGCGAGTTGCGTTAACGTCCCTACGTTTCGGGTGCACAGCACCCACCTCACTGATTTGGCTCAACACCGGTAAATGTGCTTTTACCGCGATATCACCCAGGCCAATAAGCGCAATTTTCATGATTTATCCTTAAACAATTTTTTATCAGGCTGCCAACTCGACGCCAACAGCGCACCAGCACTCTACCAGCATAGCGGTAACACGGCACCAACACCTGAGTAAGAGATAACCTATCTCATTGGGATTGCATGTTAAATGACGTAATCTTTACTTTATCTTAAGAGTCCTTTGCTACACTTTATGTCTTATTTTTTCGCGACTTTATAATCATGTCTCCACGTAATTTTTTCAGCCGGAAAATACCTGGCTACATTGCCCTTATTCTTTTCGCAACGTTATTGTCTGGCGTGCTGATGTTTTATTCTCAGGCAACGCTGACCGGTTCAGTCAATAATGCAATCGGGTTGTTTTTTACCCTTATTACTGACTCTGCCGGTAATCCGGGGTTTGCCGTGACAGTAATCATTCTGATGTCAGCGCCGGTAATATTGAAAATGCCCAAGCAACACATCATAAAAATTGGCATCCAATTTACCCTTTTCCTGGTGCTGTGCATGATTGCCAAAACAGCCATCAAGCATATTACCGAGATACCACGCCCGTACACCTATCAACTTCAGGCACTCGGTATTGTTGAGTCTCCGGACATTTTTTATCAGATGGATGAATCTCAACAGCAGACAGCCATTAAAGAAGCCGGTAACCGTGTCAGCCACTGGCGGACGGATCACTGGAAATCAGAAACCAACTACTCCTTTCCGTCCGGCCACACCATTTTTGCGGCTGCATGTGTGACATTCTGGGGTGGATTTTTCCTGCGTCGCAGACACTATCTGCCTGCTTCAGGTGTCATCACCTGGGGGGTAGGTGTTGGGATCAGCCGGGTCTGGCTGGGCATGCACTGGCCGACAGATTTAATGGCGGCCCTGTTCTGCGCAGCCATTTTGTATCTGTGTGTGCCGGAATGGCCAGTCGATGATGAGAAAAATTAACCGAATATATTGGTTTAACCCTGTAATGGCTCACATCTGAATCGTAGGCAAGCATCTGAGTACCAGTCGCCCCGTTTAGTACGGTTTACCGACAAAAGGGCCGCGACAGAGGCTACTCAGGATGAAACCCGTGAATCAAAAAAGCCCTCATCAATGAGGGCTATTTTGTGCGCTTCTGTTAATGCGGATACGATGCTTATCAATATCTGATGTTAACAACATCTAACATCCAGAGATAAACAAGATCGCAAACAGGCAAGGCTATCAGTGGAGATCAACGCTGTGAACGTACTCAACCACAACCTGATTTCCGTTGTAACGCACACTTTTAATATCACCATCAACGATGAATGTGTTGGTCAGCGTCACGGAGTTCGGCATGCTGTTGCCAATCTGATTTCTCAGTGACGGCAAAGTCAACATCGGGTCAACCCCGATATAACTACAAAACTGATTAACAAAACGAGGTTCCAGCGGCTCGCGGCCACGTAGAATGTCAGAAAAGATCAATTGGCTGACACCCAGCTTTTTGGCCATCTCGATCTGTGTGACACGCATCTTCGCCTTATAACTCATCCATGTGTCATGAAGTACCTGACGGTCTTGTTCTGTATATTGCATCCCCAAAAATGTCCTAGCGTTTGTACTTTTTAATTGCACTTATTTAAGCGTATAGAACACGATAGTTTGTCAGAAAAAAGTCAGTGTTAATGTCAATCGAATCTATATCACACAAGGCTTACAAGCGTAGTAAAGACTATCATTCTAAACTGCCTTATCATTCAGACAATTACTTAGAAGATTTCAGTTTCAAGAAACCAGGTACGTTTCGTCATATTTTTGTTGAGTGACCTCAACAGCGATCGCTATAATCACAAAACCATAAACACAAAATACTTGTGGTTATGGAGTGAGGTTTAAGCAATGGGATATAGTGGGTAAATGATGAGCAGTCAGCGAGCATGCTTTCGAGAAGGCAATGTCCATCTTGGCCGTCTCCCAGTAGCCTATTTCCGAAAGGCTTTCCTTCAAAGTCACTCCCTGAACAGTGTCTTTATCCAAAGAGGCTTCCTTCAGAGAGCGATAGCTCTTGGTATTACCATACTGATGTTACTAACTTCGCTACCGGGCCTATCCCGCAGTGTGGCGAATAACACACACCTGTATTCCGCTGTTAGCATGGATTGCTGTCAGGGCGAACGTAGTGCCACAGCCATGCCCGTTACCTTGCATGAGTCCTCCAATCAATCAGATCAGACGTCTACGCCTTCAGACCCCTGTTGCGGCAGTACATCTGGTAACATTGCTCTAAGCCCTGAAGTGGCGGGTTTTTCCACGTTCAATGCTACCGACCACTGCCTTTCGAAGGGCTGCATCTCCGAAAAATGCCTTTCGGGACAATGCCATGTCGGCAGCACGGCAATGCTTGCCATTCTGGTATCCACCTTGCCCTTGCTGGAAAATCAAACATCTTCTTTGCTTACGGCCATTGCCGGTTCACCGACCTCTTTTAGCCGCCAGATTTTTCGGCCTCCTGCTACGGTTTCATTCTCATCATCTGTGACAAAATCGGCGGTTAACTCCGCTCGCTGCTAATTTAATAGTTCTTTAAGCAGCCAACCCTTTTACCATTCAGCCGGCTGAACAGCCGATACATGGCGTATTTTGATAGACCGGCTGAGCACGAATACCGATAACAGGATAATGACTATGAAATACCGTTTTATGCTTTTTCTTGCGCTGACTCAGTTCGTATGGGCTACCCCCTCTGTTTCCGCCACTGAGCTTAACGCTACCGAAACGCCCATTACCGGCACTAACTATCAGTCCCCGTATTGCGGGTGCTGTAAAGACTGGGTGAAGCACATGGCAGACAACGGCTTCAAGCTGGATGTCGTTTTTGAAGAAAACCTGACCCCGATAAAAATTGATAAAGGGATTCGTCCAGAGTATGCATCGTGTCATACCGCAGTCATTGAGGGGTACACGTTTGAAGGCCATGTGCCAGCAGAAGATATTCAACGCTTCCTGAAAGAAAAGCCGGCTAACTTCATTGGTCTTGCTGTCGGAGGAATGCCGATGGGCTCACCGGGCATGGAGTATGGGGATCAAAAAGATGCTTACGATGTACTTGCCTTCGATAAAGATGGCAATACCCAGATTTGGGCCAGACATAACCGGGTACAGTAAGCGAAAAACAGTGGTTTAAGACCGCGATTAAAGACCCCGTTCATTGCTACATGATGATCAGCAACGGACGATGACAAAACAGGCGCTCTGGCGCCTGTTTTTATAGGTCGATGTATGGCAATTCCGGGATAACGTTAGCGCGAGAAAAGCTATTTATTATGCTGCAGTCGCTCGAATAGCGCCCGATTCGGATCCTGCTCATCGGCCCATAACGGGTCAATCTCACGTTGCTCCAGATAAATCTGCATTGCGGTAAAATAGGTAAACGCCGTAAGTTCTGAATCCTGATTAAAGTGCTCAAAAAACGTGTCTTCATGTTCAGCCAGCTGCGCCAGAGATGTTATCCCTTTCTCCAGAATCCATTGCGTCGCATGTGCCGGAATCAACGTGCGATGCAGGATCAGCTCTTTGATTTCCCCTACCGCGACCTGTATACCTTCGGCATTCGCCACTGGTTGAGCCAGCACTTCTTCTTCAGCCAGCAGCGCCTTCAGGCTGGCGATACTGGCTTCCCTTTCCGCGGTGGAATAACCATAGGTGGTTTTGGCAAAGCGAATCGCATACGCAAGGCGATCCCGGCCGACCACCTCCACAACCGCTTCAAGATACGGTTGTGGTATATCGTACGCCTTGGCCAACTGAACAATAGCCTGATTCAGGCTGGTATAAGTAATACCATCAAACTGGACATGGAACCGTCCATGCAGAGGCTCAAGAGGCTGACCATCAATCGCCAGCGGCCAGCCCTGATAATTCACTCGCCCTTTGGCAATTTCGAACATCTTCCAGGCACTTTCCCGAAAACCTTCCAGGGCTTTACCCTCAAACTCACTCGCTTCAAGCTCTTCTTTTGTCCAGTTCACCCCGATTTGCAGGTGTTTTTGGTATTTTTTATGTAATTGTTCTTTTACCTTGTCCCGCAACAAATCAAGGCCACTCACCTTAATCGTCCGACAAAACCCGTAACACTCTTCACAACAGGGAACCAGAACCGGGCTCGCCTGATTGTCATAGTTCGGCGAAGGCATGAAGGCGAACGACTCATAGTACGGCTCGCCGCAAAACCAGCAGGTATGGCGATATTCGAAGGGGATATCAATCGCTTGATAAGATAACGTCATGATTTACACTGATTCCGAAAACGTGTCTTTCATTATACCCAACTCACGATAAGTTGCAGTGCTTTGATTTTCCCTCTTCTTTTACCATTCCAGCCGCTGTTTTGAGTGAGGATAATTGTGCTGATGCCAGCTTCACGTTAAAATATCGGCCTTTTTTCAATCAGGGTGATATCGAATGTCAGAACAGAAGCGAAAGGCGCTGAAAAAAATTGCGAAATGCCTAGAGCTGGGTAACTCTGCCAATGTCAACGAAGCCGCTCAAGCTATCAAAATGGCTCATCGTCTGATGCTGAAATACGGGCTGGACAAGGACGATATCGAATTCATCCAGATGGGTAAAACCAAGACGGCCACCCTGCTCCCGGCAGATATCAGCCAGACCATTCTGAAAATCATTCGCGGTATTAACCGCCGCTTTGGTGTGGAATGCGTCCTGACCAACCACAAGGGCTTAAAGCAGGCCGAGTTTATCGGTCTGGCCGAGCGTGCCATTTTTGCCGCTTTTGCCTTTGATGTGGTTTACCGCGAAATGAATCAGCAAACCGGTCAGTTCCGTAACAGTTTTCAGGGTTCGGGAACCAGCAGCGCCGAGGTGAACCGCCGTGTTTCCTCTTTCCTGGCTGGCTGGATTGAAGGAGCGTTGGAGAAATTACCGGAGCTCAACACCGATGATGATCACGATTCACGCATGACTAACTTCATCGATAAAGAGTTCGAAAATCTGGATCGGGAAACCTTCAAACAGCAGTTACAGGAAGCGATGAAAGGTTTAACCGACGATTATGAAAAAGGCATGAAGAAAGGCCGCTCCATTTCAGTGAATCGTCCTGTTTCCGGTACCAAAGCCTTCGAACCTAAGTTGCTTTCTCAGTAAAGCTGGGGTAAATTACGCCTTCGCTTTCAATTAAACAGCCGTTTTTACGGCTGTTTTTTTGTTTGCAAACTAGGCAGTTATAGAAATGTGGATGCATAAGCCGGCTTTAGCCCGAGCAAAAAGTGAGCAAAAGAACGTTCGCTGTCATCAACACATCACAATATGGGATGTGAATCGCATTTTTATGATAGAATGAAACAAAATTTTCTCTAACTGATAGCCCCATACATGAAATTCCCTGGTCAGCGTAAGTCAAAGCATTACTTCCCTGTCAATGCCCGCGATCCATTAGTAGCTCAAATCCAGCAAGAAAATCCGCTATCACGAACCCACCTGGTGGGGGTTGGCCAAACCATTGTTGATATCGAAGCTCGAGTTGATGATGCCTTTCTGGCTCGCCATAACCTGAGTAAAGGTCACTCTCTGGTTCTTGCCGAAGACAAAGCCGAATTACTGTACGAAGAGCTGAAAGAACGTAATCTGATCAGCCACGAGTACCCGGGTGATACCATTGGTAACACGCTGCACAACTACTCTGTTCTGGCTGACGACAAGTCAATTCTGCTGGGTGTTATGAGCCAGGATCTAAAAATTGGTTCTTACGCTTACCGCTACCTGTGCAATACCTCCAGTCGTATGGATCTGGATTACCTGCAACCGGTTAATGGGCCTATCGGTCGTTGCTACACCCTGATCACTGAAGACGGTGAACGTACCTTTGCGATCAATGAAGGTGAAATGAACCAGCTTCGTCCGGAATTTGTGCCGGAAAGTGCATTCGAAAATGCATCAGCCCTGGTGCTTTCATCTTATCTGGTTCGCGGCAAGCCGACAGACCCAATGAAAGACTCTGCGCTGAAAGCCATTGAATACGCCAAGAAGTACGATGTGCCTGTTGTGCTGACGCTGGGCACAAAATACGTCATCGAAGGCAAACAAGACTGGTGGATTGAGTTTCTGAAAGAGCACGTCACTTGTGTGGCGATGAACGAAGAAGAAGCTGAAGCCCTGACTGGCGAGAAAGATCCCCTCTTGGCTGCGGACAAAGCGCTGGAGTGGGTTGATCTGGTTCTGTGTACAGCTGGTCCGGTTGGCCTTTACATGGCCGGTTATACCGAGGATGCCCTGAAGCGTGAATCAACGCTGCCTATCCTGCCTGGCCGCATTGCTGATTTCAACAAGTACGAATTCAGCCGTCCAATGAAACGTGAAACGTGTGAAAATCCAATTCGCGTATACTCGCACATCGCACCTTACCTGGGTGGCCCGGTTGAGATCAAAAACACCAACGGTGCCGGTGATGCCGCGCTATCTGCGCTGCTGCACGACATGTCTGCCAACCGCTATCACAAAGTCAATGTACCGAATTCCGGTAAGCATGTGGCTGAGTTCCTGACATATTCCTCTTTTTCTCAAATCTGTCAGTACTCTAACCGTGTCAGCTATGAAGTGCTGACGCAACATGCGCCGCGCCTGTCTCGCGGTTTACCTGAGCGTGAAGACTGTCTGGAAGAAGCATACTGGGAGCGTTAATCCCGCGTTTTACAATCTGACTTACAGACTGACTAACGGAGCTAATAAGCTCCGTTTTTTTATGAGAGATTCCATCGCCAAAGCGGAAACACAAACGAAAACATGCCATTTTGGTTGGTGCTTTTGATATTGAGGCACAAAAAACCGGAGCATGGCTCCGGTTTTTCATCTGTTAGCACGCGTTGGCGATTAACATTCGTTAATGGCGTTACGCACTCGCTTATCTGATACCGGATATGGCGTCCCCAGCTGCTGCGCAAAGAAGCTGACACGCAGCTCTTCAATCATCCAGCGGATCTCTTTCACTTTCTCCGGAACAGGCTGACCTTTCGGAATCTTGTTCAGCAGCTCTTTGTAGTCCGACACAACCGATTCAATCTTCATGATATGCATGCGGTCTTTGTTCGGGTCAATCGGCAGCTTTTCCATCCGACGCTCAATCGCCTTCATGTAACGCAGAATATCCGGCAGACGCTTCCAGCCACATTCCGTAGCAAAGCCTTTGAAGATCAGCCCTTCAATCTGCGCTTTAATATCAGACAACGCAAACGCCATGGTCAAATCAACCCGCCCTTTCAGACGCTTGTTGATGTTGAATGCCGTTGTCAGGATAGATTCCACCTGCTTGGCAATCTCTACGACGGTATCACCCAGCTCAGCGCGGACATGCTCTTTCAGTGCTTCAAACGCTTCCGGCTCCCATACCAGGCCGCCTTTCTCTTCAATCAGCTTGTCGATCCCACAGGCGATACAATCGTCGATCAGATCCAACACCCGACCATACGGGTTAAAGTACAAGCCAAGTTTTGATTTGTTCGGCAGGTTGTCGTGCAGATATTTGATCGGCGACGGCACATTGAGCAGAATCAAACGACGCTGACCCTGTTGCATGGCTGTGCGCTGCTCTTCTTCTGTCTCAAACAGTTTGATTCCGACGGAATCTTTGTTATCCACCAGCGCCGGGTAGGCTTTTACTTCAAAGCCGCCACGTTTCTGTTGATAACACTCAGGCAGTTTGCCAAAACTCCAGGTGTGCAGACCTTCCTGCTCGATGTCGTCATCCGCCACTTTAGACAGCGTTTCCTGCACTTTCTCTTTCAGGCCATCTTTCAGGCTGTAAAGATCCTTGCTTTCACGCAGCTTGCGGTTGCGATGATCCACCACACGGAAAGTGATCTTAAGGTGATCCGGCACCTGTTCAAGATTCCAGTCTTCACGCAAAACCGTCACGCCAGTCATGCGTTTAAGCTCTTTCTCCAGCGCATCCAGCAGCGGCATTGCCATTGCATCAACACGGGCCAGGAAAGCATCGGCATAGTTTGGTGCCGGCACAAAATTGCGGCGCACCGGTTTGGGTAAAGACTTAATCAGAGCCACCACCAGCTCCTGACGCAGACCCGGGATCTGCCAGTCGAAACCTTCCATTTCCACTTGGTTCAGAATCGGCAGCGGGACGTGAACCGTGACACCGTCACTATCTTCACCCGGTTCAAACTGGTAACTCAACTTAAGCTTGAGGTTCCCCTGATGCCAGAAGTTCGGGTAGTCCAGATCCGTTACATGGCTGGCATCGCTCTTGAACAGCATTTCACGTTCAAAGTTCAGCAGTTCAGGATTGTCTTTCGATGCCTTTTTCCACCAGGTGTCAAAGTGACGACCGGAAACCACAGTGTGGTCAATGCGCTGGTCATAAAACTCGAACATCGCATCATCGTCGATCAGAATGTCACGGCGACGGGATTTATGCTCCAGCTCTTCCACTTCCAGCAACAATTTGCGGTTCTGCTGATAGAACTTGTGCTTCGTTTCCCAGTCACCTTCGACCAGTGCCGAGCGGATAAACAGCTCACGGGACAACACAGGATCAATCCGACCGTAGTTCACCTTACGCTTGGCGATGATGGGAATACCGTACAGGGTCACCTTCTCAAAAGCGGATACCGAAGCCGGTTTTTTCTCCCAGTGAGGTTCACTGTAGCTGCGTTTGAGCAAGTGCTCGGCCAGCGGCTCTACCCATTCAGGCTGAATCTTGGCGGCAATGCGGCCCCATAACTTTGAGGTTTCAACCAGCTCCGCGACCATGACCCATTTCGGCTGTTTCTTGAAAATGCCGGAGCCCGGGAAAATGTTAAAGCGTGCGTTACGCGCTCCCTGATACTCGTTCTTTTCCTGATCTTTCAGACCAATATGAGACAGCATCCCGGACAGTAATGCAGTATGAATACCGTCATAACTGGCTTCCTGTGAGTTCATCTTCAGGTCCAGCTCGCGGACAACCTGATGTACCTGGAAGTAGATGTCCTGCCACTCACGAACCCGCAAGTAGTTCAGGTAATCTTTCTTACACTGGCGGCGGAACTGGTTGCCGGACAGCGCTTTCTGCTGCTCCTGTACGTAGTCCCACAGGTTAATGAAGGTCACAAAATCGGAGTCTTTGTCGTAGAAACGACGATGCTTCTCATCCGATGCCTGCTGTTTTTCCATCGGGCGTTCACGTGGATCCTGAATCGACAGTGCCGACGCAATGATCATCACCTCACGCAGCGCTCCCTGCTTCGGTGCTTCAAGTACCATTCGGGCCAGACGCGGGTCAATCGGCAAACGGGCCAGCTGACGGCCGATTGCGGTCAGACGTTTGCGCGGATCTTTGGCCTGCGCATTGATCGCCCCCAGCTCTTCCAACAGGCGAACACCGTCCTGAATATTGCGGTTATCCGGCGCTTCAACAAACGGAAATGCCTGAATATCCCCCAGCCCGATTGCAGTCATCTGAAGAATAACGGAAGCCAGGTTGGTACGCAGAATTTCCGGATCGGTAAATTCCGGACGCGACAGGAAGTCTTCTTCGGAATACAGGCGGATACAGATACCTTCAGCCACACGGCCACAACGGCCTTTACGCTGGTTGGCACTCGCCTGTGAAATGCGTTCAATCGGCAGGCGCTGTACTTTAGTACGGTAACTGTAGCGACTGATTCGGGCTGTCCCCGGATCAATTACATATCGGATACCCGGTACGGTCAGCGAGGTTTCAGCCACGTTGGTCGACAGAACAATACGTCGGCCGGTGTGCGACTGGAACACCCGGTTTTGCTCACCCGCAGACAAACGGGCATACAGCGGCAGAATTTCAGTATCCCGCAGCTTACGTTTTTCCAGTGCTTCCGCGGTATCACGAATCTCACGTTCACCGTTCATGAAGATCAGGATGTCACCCAGCCCTTCCTCACACAGTTCATCGACGGCATCAAAAATGGCTTGCAGCTGATCGCGGTCGTTATCTTCACTCTCTTCACTGATCGGACGATAACGCACTTCCACCGGATACGTCCGGCCTGACACTTCGATAATCGGTGCGTTGTTGAAGTGCTTAGAGAAGCGTTCCGGATCAATGGTCGCAGAGGTAATAATGACTTTCAGGTCCGGGCGCTTCGGCAACAGCTCGCGCAAGTAACCCATGATGAAATCAATATTCAGGCTACGCTCGTGCGCCTCATCGATAATGATGGTGTCATACTGGTTTAGGAAACGATCATTCTGAATTTCAGCCAGCAGAATACCGTCCGTCATCAGCTTAATCTGGCTGCGGTCGGAAACCTGATCGTTAAATCGAACTTTGTAACCCACGTAAGAGCCCAGTTCACATTCCAGCTCTTCTGCAATACGGCTCGCAACCGAACGGGCAGCCAGTCGGCGTGGCTGGGTGTGACCAATCATCCCCTTGGTGCCCAGCCCCAGCTCCATACAGATTTTCGGCAGCTGGGTCGTTTTACCCGAACCGGTTTCACCGGCGACAATTACCACCTGGTTGTGCTTAATGGCTTCGGCGATGTCGTCTTTTTTCTGGCTGACAGGCAGCTGTTCCGGATAGCGAATCGTCGGGCGTTGCGCCGCACGCAGCTGAGCCACTTGCATGGACTTGGCAATATCCATCGCGATTTCGTCAAACACCGCGTGGCGGGCTTGTTCGTTCTTAATCTTTGCTGCGCCCTGCACCCGTTTCAGCAACCGGAAACGGTCGCGTATCATGCAGTCGTTGATAGCAGCTTTTAGCGTATTTTCGTTATTCAAAACGTCTTTCTGAGAAGTGGTTGACTGAGTCAAAAGAAGTCCTGCTAAATCAGCTTGGTAGTTCTGAGCGAATTCTACCATAAATCACCGAGGTTACGGAAAACACAGGTAAACGGGGATCCGTTATAACCTATACCGGCTAAACATTGACATTGTCGGCAACATTTGAAAGCAGGATTTTGTTCAGATTGCACTCATTTGATCCCAATAGTAAAATTTTGTCCTGATTTAACCCAAAAGGTAATTTTGTTATGAAAAAAGCGCTACTAGGTTTTACCCTGGCAGCCGCAATGGCTGCACCAGCCTTTGCCGCACAGCCAATTCAGCTGTCTGTTCCGGGCAACAACCTGCCAGATGGTAACGTTCAGGGTTTCCGTGCTTCTCTGCTTTACGGTCAGACGCCTTCTGTGACCGGTCTTCAGTTGCCTATTCTGGGTTTGGCTGAATCACAGAATTTCACAGGTTTGAGCGTAGGTATCGCGTTTGGTGCAACACGTGTTACCGGCGCATCGAAAGGTGTGAAATTTGGTCTGGCAAACTGGAACGACAACACGGCGAAAGGTGCTGACTTCGGTTTTGCTAACTATACTGGCGGCCAGTTTACCGGTCTGCAATTTGGTGCGTTTAACTACGCAGGCAGCCTGAACGGCCTGCAGCTTGGCTTTATCAACGCCACTGACCGCATCAACCAAGGTATTCAGATTGGTCTGATCAACTACGACAAATCGGGTACCTTCATCAGTAAAGATCTGCCGGTATTCCCAATCATTAACGCCCGTTTCTGATAACCCGAAGACACGCTAGCGATGAAAAAAACAGGGAGTTTGAGACTCTCTGTTTTTCATGCTGTTTATTGTGTTGATTTTTTCTGTATTAATCCCTGCCTGCACTTTTCCTTGCCTGCAGCCAACATGTTTACGGATGCCGTTACCTGTGATGACAGGCTCTGCTGTCCATTCGATACCCCATCGACAGCCCTCTTTTAAATATTGAAAACAAACCCTGAAAGCTATTTGTAAAAACTACTCGTAACAGCTAATCGTGAAAACTTATCGCCTAAGAAAAACGTGAAAAACATCACGCTTTTCAGGAACTCATCTCGCCAGAGGCAGTCATAATTTATGTGGCTAAATTGATTATCAGACGCCACACTCAATACAGATCCATTTTCAGCAGTTCAGAGGCAAGCATGTTACACAAGTTGCGTACCCTGTTTCAGCAGGTCATGAATGACGGCGACGCCAGCGGCGTTTCTGACACCCCCTCTCTGCATTTGGCTATCGCCAGTTTGCTGTGCGAAGTCGCCAGTGCTGATCACGTCGAAGATCACCGAGAAGCCCGGGCAAAAGAGCATTTGCTGGTGAATTTACTGGATATCAGTGAGGATAATGCGCGGGCACTGTTAGAAAAAGCACAAAAGCAGAGCGATCTGTCTGTGTCGCTGTTTGAGTTCACTACGAACCTGCGGTCACTTTCTCAGGAACAACGCTACGACCTCATTGAAGCCATGTGGCAGGTCGCCTATGCCGACGGTACAGCTGACCCGATTGAAGAGGCCGTCATTCGTCAGGTCGCAGAACTGATTTACCTTGATCACTCAGCGTTTATTCGTGCCAAGTTATCGGCGCAGGAAGCGACTGACAGCTAGCAGCTAACAGCTAACAGCTAACAGCTAACAGCTAACAGCTAAAACAGTAAAGCGCGATGACTGGATATACGACCAGTCACCGCGCTTTATCTTTTCAGTCAGTTCATTGGGTTATTTAATGTCGATAAGTCTGCTCGCTTTGCGATAGCGAACTTTCCATCCTTGCCAGCGAGGTAGCTCCCAGCGTTTCGGATCGGCTTTGCGGTTTCCGGACTGGTAAACCGCCACCACCTGCTTTTTAGCCAGATGGTATTCAACATGCATTTTCAGATCGGTCAGGTTAACAAACTGCGGAAATTCGCTGTCAAAATCCTCCCGCTCCCATGCCGGAATCCCCTCAAAATGAAAGTCATCGCCGGAAAATAAATCCAGATCATCAGCCGATTCTACCCCAAGCGCTTCCAACTGTTCATTTAACCACGTACGGATCTCAACCGGGGCGTTGTCCCGCTGACAGGTTTCACTTTGATAACGCCCCAAAGCCAGATACAGGTTCCACTGATGGATATCGGCTTGCAGCTTTTCCGCCAGCCCGTCGAGAAGCGTACCGTTCAGCACCATATCTAGCAGTGCGCCGCGTGCAGAGACACCTTGTGGTGCCTGCCAGCAGGAGTCGATAACGCGGCCGGCATAAATGCGTTGATGCTCAACCAGACAACCATCGTCGGTCACTTGCGTCCGGCCAAAGGCCGATTCACCAAAACCGAGCTCATTCAGCCAGGATAAAGGAACCGGTGCCATACAGGTTGCCAACACCAGATTTTGCTTCACACCTTTACCGGGCAACGCAAACTGATCAAAAACAATCGCCGCTTCTGCTGTTTCGGCGAATCGGCTATCCCTGCCGATATTCACTTCCGCGTACCCGTTCCCCAGAGCCTGTCGCCTTTTCTCCCTGCGAATAAACACCAGTTCCGGAGCAGTGCTCATCACCGCTTTCAGCCACCCTTCACGCTTTACCGAGGTGGCCACGTCAAGGTCTGGCAGAGCCAGTGCATCGCGAATCTGCTGCGACAGCAGACGTGCTTCTGTCAGCACGTCAGAATCAATATTCAACCAGTCCGGGACATCCTGACGAAGCAGCTTAATCAGCGCCATCGCGTCGCAATGCTGCGGTTCCCATTGCGACAGTTTCTCTCGCTTTTCTTCGCTATTGGGCATTTGCCACACTTTCTGATACACACTCAGAGCGGCGGCCACATCCACCATCGCTTCCCGGCTGGCTTTATCCGGCATCGCGCTGATCAAATGGGCAAAAAGCGTGTCGATGGGTAACGGGTAGAGAATTTTTCCGTAGTCGGTTGCCAGCCCCTGCGTATTGATGGCCTGCATTTGCAATAGCTTTTCCCGGGCCAGTAGCATCGGTTTTTCCGGCACCGGATCAACAAACGGCAACTTATCAAGCACATACCCGCTACAGGCTGCCGCCAGCATCGGCTCCACCAATTCTTCTCGGTGCAATTCCGGTGGTGTTATGGCTTCCAGCGGTGCCGCTTTGCCGTACAAACGCAGGCACGTTCCGTCTGCCACTCGCCCTGCCCGGCCTTTACGCTGCTCCGCACTGGCTTTGGAAATGGCATGCAAACCCAGCACGGTACGACCATTTCGCTGATGCGTCCGGCGTTCCAGCCCGCTGTCGATGATCAGGGTGACCCCGGGAATGGTCAACGAGGTTTCAGCCACATTGGTCGCCAGAATAACCCGCTGTTTGTGGCTAATGGTCAGCGCCCTGTGCCGCTCATCATCTGAAACCGACGCATGAAGAGGAATGACATCTATTTCTCCGCAGTCCAGCTCTGCTGCCAGTGCCTGTCGTAACGCAGACTGACATTGGGCAATTTCTTTTCGCCCCGGCAGAAAAACCAGAATATCCTGGTGCTGGCGGTAATGTGCCAGTACCGTTTGCTGAATTTTCGTTTCCAGATGGCGGATATCAGGCATATTACGCGCATCATCAGCCAAATGATTCACTGTCACCTGGAACTGACGGCCTTCCGCTCGTAGGCAAATCCCACCGAGATAGGCAGTCAGACGCTCACTGTCCAGCGTTGCAGAAGTCACCACAAGCCGGTGACGGTTCTGCACTTTCAGCATCGCCAGCAAAAGATCGGTATCCCAGCGTCGTTCATGGAACTCATCAATAATGATCGTTGCAAACTGCGCCAGTTGATTTTCACTGAGCCAGCGCAAGGCGACACCGGGAGTCACAAAAACAATGTCTGATGCCTCATTGAAACGGTTCTCAAACCGAATCGCGTACCCCACCGACTGACCAATCGGCTCTTGTCGCTCACCGGCAACAAATTCAGCCAGAGACCGACAGGCAACCCGCCGCGGCTCAACAACCAGCACCTTACCACGCCGTGCCGCCCATACCGGCAGACGGGTTGATTTCCCCGAGCCGGTTTCAGCGACGACAACCAAGTGTTGTTGTTCAACCCGGGCTAGAAATTCAGATTGGATATCATCAATAGGAAGTGAAACAAACATGAAGTAAACGCCGGTTAAATCAGGGTTAATCGCTTTTGCGCAGGTTTTCATCCAGCTCAAGGCACAGCAGACGGAGTGCTTCAATGCTCTCTGCCGTCATACTGGAACGTGACTCGAGTTGAGCCGTGAGTTCGTTCGCCTCATCTTGCAGTTGACTGCCTTTTGCCGTTAAGGAAATCACTTTTTTTCGCTCATCCAGCTCAGAAACCCGCCGGGTCAGCAACCCCTTTGATTCCAGACGCTTAACAATTGGAGTCAGAGTGCCCGAATCCAGATGCGTATCATTGGACAGCTCTTTCAAACTTACGTCATTCTGGCACCAGAGCGAATGCATCACAATGTACTGTGGGTACGTCAGATCATACTCATCCAGAATGGGACGAAACGCTCTCACCAGAGAGTTCGTCGCGGTATACAGCGCAAAACACACACTATCAGATAATTTCTGGGCCATGTATTCATCCGTTTTTGAACGCCCAGCCGATATTAACTGGGTCTGTAAAAGCTGTTTTTACAAAAGCATTGTTGATTAATGCAATGTTTCTTAAGCAAGGTCACGATGTTAGCAAATTTCACCTCGGCAAAATAGTTTGCGAGCAAATTATTTTTGAGCAAAATATCTTGCACTCTCTTTCCTACCCGGGTAAGTTATCCACAAATGATTTGTGCGCAAATTATTTGCGGGTGACTTATTTGAAAACCAAGAAATGAAGTCTGATACATATCGAATCTGAAAAATTGTGCCTTCAATATCCCTGTGTCCTGATGTCGCAACACGCGCAGCCAATACAGGGCAAGGAAACAAAGAGAGAAAGAACATGATGAACAGCCAACAAATCCATCTTGCTTCACGCCCGACAGGCATGCCTTCGCAAGCGAACTTTAAAACGGTAGACGTCACATTGCCTGCTCTGCAGGAAGGTGAAGTACTGGTTAAAAATACCTGGATGTCCGTTGACCCTTATATGCGGGGCCGCATGATCGTTTCAGATTCCTATATCCCCCCATTCCAGATTGACGAAGTGCTGGAAGGCGGTGCCATTGGTGAAGTCATTGAATCGATGAATGCGCAATTCCCAGTCGGTGCAAAAGTCAGCAACATCAGTGGCTGGCGTACAACATTCATCAGTGATGGCAGTGATCTGACTCTGCTGCCAGCGGTTGGCCTGCCTGATCAACATTTTCTGGGTGTGATTGGCATGCCGGGTCTTACCGGCTGGGTCGGTCTGTTTAAAGTTGCCCAGCTTAAACCAACAGACACCGTGTTCGTTTCCGCTGCATCCGGCGCTGTAGGCAGTGTGGTATGCCAGATTGCGAAACTGCATGGCTGTAAAGTCATCGGTTCTGTCGGGTCTGATGAAAAAGCGGACATGGTCAAAGCCATGGGCGTTGATGCCGTCATCAACTACAAAAAGGTTGATGATCTGACTCAAGCTCTGCGTGACGCAGCGCCTGAAGGCATTGATGTGTACTTCGAAAATGTTGGCGGCGCACATCTCGAAGCGGCATTGAATGTGATGAACCCTTACGGCCGCATTCCTGTGTGTGGCATGATTGCTGACTACAATGCTGAAACACCTCAACCAGGACCAAGCAATCTGCTACTGATCAATACCAAAAAACTGACTTTGCAAGGTTACATTGTGATGGATTACTGGGATCAGTACGGTGAGTTCGTCGAGCAGATGGGCCAGTGGCTGAAAGAAGGCAAAGTCACTTCGGAAGAAACGGTCTACCACGGTCTGGATCAGGCGGTTGATGCTTTCATTGGTCTGTTTGAAGGCAAGAATAAAGGCAAGATGCTGGTTAAGATCTAATTAACCGCCTGCTTTTTACATGATATTTGAAATCTCGCTTCTTCTTTTTATCTGGTAGTAACCATGTTCCCCTGGCAGTTGGCACTGTCGGGGGCTTTTTTTTGTCCATTCAGATGAAAATCCCCTACTTTTGCTGTTGTGATTGATCATAACCCATTGACTTTTATTCCTGACTCCCTAGCCTTAAAACATCTAACCAAAGAGGCTCGTCACATGACCCGCAAAGAAATTTTTAACCCTGAACTGTGGGATGAAGTCCCAGGTTTTGAGTTTGAAGACATCACTTATCACCGTGCCAAAAACCAGGGCACAGTCCGCATCGCCATCAACCGTCCAGACTGCCTGAATGCATTTCGTCCGAAAACAGTCGATGAGCTGTTCACCGCACTGGATCACGCCCGTCAATGGTCTGATGTTGGCTGCGTATTGCTGACCGGTAACGGTCCGTCACACAAAGGTCAGTGGTCATTCTCGTCGGGTGGCGATCAGCGTATTCGTGGCAAAGACGGCTACAAATATGAAGGTGAAGAAGCCGGTAAGGCAGATGTCGCCCGCATGGGACGGCTGCACATTCTTGAGGTGCAGCGCATGATTCGCTTCATGCCTAAAGTAGTGATTGCTGTCGTGCCCGGCTGGGCCGTGGGTGGGGGCCATAGTCTGCATGTGGTGTGTGATTTGACACTGGCTTCGAAAGAACATGCCATTTTCAAACAGACTGATCCAGACGTTGCCTCTTTTGACTCCGGCTACGGCTCTGCTTACCTGGCAAAAATGATTGGCCAGAAACGTGCCCGAGAGATTTTCTTCTGTGGCTTTAACTACAGCGCCCAGGAAGCTTACGAAATGGGCATGGTAAATAAAGTGGTTGATCACTTTGAGCTAGAAGAAGAAGCACTGCGCTGGGCCAAAGAGATCAACAGCAAGTCACCGACAGCAATGCGCATGCTGAAATACGGCTTCAACCTGCCTGATGATGGTTTAGTTGGCCAGCAGTTATTCGCCGGCGAAGCCACACGATTGGCATATGGGACCGATGAAGCGCAGGAAGGCCGCGACGCCTTTTTGGAAAAACGCGATCAGGACTTCAGCCGCTTCCCTTGGCATTATTAATTCGCCATATTGTTTTATTTCAATAAATTCAATGCCCTGGATTCGTCAGGGCATGTTTTTCTGTTCTTGCGATGAAAGACACGTGAACAAAACATACAAAACACACAATAAAAACAACATATCTACCAAATTTTAACAAAAAGAACATAAATCACACACAATTGAGTTTAATCTCACACCAGACCTTTTCCTTCACCACTTCCCGCCCAAAGATCACAGAATAATTATTTTTGTAAAACAACAACAAAACAGATATAAAACAAAATCAGAACAAAACAAACAAAGATGAAACATTATTCATTTTACCGTGTTAAATCCTGTAAAAAGATGCATAAAAACATGATCAAATTCGCGAAAAATGTGCGCATTCCCTTTGAATAATCAGCACGGTAGATCTACGATTAGGCCCTAAATGAAAAAAGTCATTTTCATTTTTCTCTCACCTTAGGAAACAGAGTGTTTTGCATGAACAACGATAAACGTCCTCTCTACATCCCCTACGCAGGCCCTGCGTTACTAGAAACTCCCCTCCTTAATAAAGGAAGCGCATTCTCTGTTGAAGAACGTATGTTCTTTAACCTGGAAGGTCTGCTTCCGGAAGCGATCGAAACGATCGAAGAACAGGCAGAGCGTGCTTATCAGCAGTATCTGAAGTTCGAAAATGACATGGATAAGCACATCTATCTGCGCAATATCCAGGATACGAACGAAACTCTGTTCTACCGTTTGGTTGAGACCCACATTACTGAGATGATGCCAATCATCTACACCCCGACAGTTGGCGCGGCTTGTGAAAACTTTTCTAATATCTACCGTCGTGGCCGCGGTCTGTTCATCTCTTACCCTAACCGTGACCGCATCGAAGACATGCTGAACAACGCTTCTCGTCATAACGTGAAAGTGATTGTTGTGACAGACGGTGAGCGTATTCTGGGTCTGGGCGATCAGGGTATCGGTGGCATGGGTATTCCAATCGGTAAACTGTCTCTGTACACCGCATGCGGTGGTATCAGCCCGGCTTACACCCTGCCGGTAGTGCTGGATGTGGGTACCAATAACCCACAACGTTTATCTGATCCAATGTACATGGGCTGGCGTCATACGCGTATCTCCGATAAAGAGTACGATACGTTTGTTGACGATTTCGTACAGGCGGTAAAACGCCGTTGGCCTGACGCTCTGATTCAGTTCGAAGATTTCGCTCAGAAAAACGCAATGCCACTTCTTGAGCGTTACAAAGACAAAGTATGCTGCTTTAACGATGACATTCAGGGCACCGCAGCTGTGACCGTTGGCTCTCTGCTGGCTGCTTGTAAAGCGGCAGGCAGCAAACTGTCTGAACAACGCGTGGCTTTCCTTGGTGCTGGTTCAGCAGGTTGCGGTATTGCCGAAGCAATTATTGCGCAAATGGTTTCTGAAGGTATCAGCGATACCCAAGCACGTAGCCAGGTATTTATGGTCGACCGCTGGGGTCTGCTACTGGACGATATGCCAAATCTGGTTAACTTCCAGAAGAAACTGGTTCAGCCACGTGCCAGCATTAACGAGTGGGAAACAGAAGACACGAACATTTCTCTGCTGGATGTGATGCGCAATGCCCACCCGACGATTCTGATCGGTGTATCAGGCGTACCTGGTCTGTTCAGTGAAGAAGTTATCCGCGAAATGCATCAGCATTGTGAGCGCCCAATTATCTTCCCACTGTCTAACCCGACCAGCCGCGTAGAAGCAACGCCTGCCGACCTGATCCGCTGGACTGAAGGTAAAGCACTGGTAGCCACAGGTTCGCCTTTTGAACCGGTTGTGTTCAACGGTAAGACCTACCCTATCGCGCAGTGTAATAACAGCTACATCTTCCCGGGTATCGGTCTGGGTGTACTGGCTGTTGGCGCCCGTCGTGTGACGGATGAAATGCTGATGGAAAGTAGCCGTGCGTTGTCTGAGTGCTCACCATTGGCAATTAACGGCAATGGTCCGCTACTGCCGCCACTGGAAGACATTCAGGATGTTTCACGCCACATTGCCTTTGCTGTTGCGAAGAAAGCTGTCGAGCAGCGTAAAGCACCGAAAAATACCGACGAGCGAATTAAAGAGAAGATTAACGACAACTTCTGGAAATCAGAATACCGTCGCTACAAGCGTACCTCTTTCTGATCGCCAGCCATTATTCGGCCAGGTATTACTTAATCGTTGTTCCCAAAGCCCGCATTTTTGCGGGCTTTTTTACTATAAGTGACTTAATTTACTGAGAAAATTTAATCCATATATCATACTGCAATCAATATCAAACACAATTTCCCGCCAATTCGGTAAATTTAGCCCTTACTCTAAGAATCTAGCTTCATTGTTACCCTGTTAGCCTGTCTGCCTTTATGCTACTGGTTGAAACTAAGCCGGTTACGACGTACGGCAAATAAAACAATAAATGGAGAGTGCAATGCAAGAGTTGCCCGTTTGCAGTCAATGCGGTCAAGATGAGGAGTTCCTGGTTTCAGAATCAGGGGAATACATCTGTGTCTGTGGCCATGAATTCCATACCGACCCCATTAGCCCATCATCCCTTGATAACAACACGACATCCTCATACCAAGTGACAATGAACTACGTTTCTCCGCTTCTGCATTAACGCCTGAGAAACCGTCATTTTGAATACCCATCTAGCCGCCATACTCTGGCGGTTTATCTTTTCCTTATGAGCACCATTCTCACACTACAATAAGTCCTGCATACCAAATCATTTTTAAACCTGGAATTATTCACTAATTGTTCCCTTTCTTATTGAATACCTTCTCATATGTTAAGAAATCATCTCAAACACCGCCCCAAAACAAGTTAAAAAACCTAACAAGTCAGGTTAAATTGGTGTAAAAGTCGAAATTATTTGATAATGAACAACGTTTTAAACGATCACATTCAGTAACCATTTATACAATTTTAACTCTATGAATATAAAGAAAATAAATTACTGAACGACGTTTTATATTGTACTTGTGTCATAAAACCGTTCATAAAATGTGACTTAGATCACGCTGAAATCTCGATATTTCATGCTAACTTAGCGTCCCGTCTGAAGATGAAACATCTGATTCTATGTTTCATAAATGTAACTTCACCAAGTTGCACAGTGCTTCAATTTCGCAAGCAATAAAAAATATAAATTCAGAATCGTATTCATGAACTGTCACATAAATGGACGTTCCAGTTGCTTAGGGAATTGTTCGATTTGCTAAGCGTTATATACAGGAAATTACTATGAGTGTTACGAACGGATCTTTCTTAACTTCGCTGAATGACGCATTGAATGGCGTTATTGGTGCTGTTAATGGATTACTATGGGGCCAACTCCTTGTTTACTTACTGGTTGCAGTAGGTGTTTACTTCACTTTACGTCTGGGCTTCATTCAAATTCGTCAATTTGGTCACGCGGTCAGTGTTCTGAAAAGCGTTAAAGACGTTGATAACGGTATCAGCTCTTATCAGGTTTTCTGCACTTCAATGGCAGCTCGTGTGGGTACAGGTAACATGGCCGGTGTGGCTGTTGCCCTTGCGGCCGGTGGCCCTGGTGCGATCTTCTGGATGTGGCTGATCGCCCTGTTTGGTATGTCGACTGCCTTTATCGAATCCACACTGGCTCAGATCTACAAAACCAAAGATATCGACGGTCAGTACCGTGGTGGTCCGGCTTACTACATGGAAAAAGGCCTGGGTCAACGCTGGATGGGTACTCTGTTCTCAATCTGTCTGATCATTGCATTTGGTCTGGTGTTCAATGCCGTACAGGCTAACACCATCACGGATGCGCTGAGCCATTCATTTGGTTTCGACCAGACAATCATGGGGATGATCATCGTTGCTTTCTCTGCCTTCTTTATTATGGGTGGTCTGCGTAAAGTAGCGGCGGCATCAGCACGTATTGTGCCTGTGATGGCCATCGGTTACCTGGCAATTGCACTGCTGATTGTCATCATGAACCTGTCTGAACTGCCAGCAGCTCTGATGCTTATCGTGAAAAGCGCATTTGGCTGGCAGGAAGCGGCGGCCGGTGGTGTTGCTTACACCGTTGCACAAGCGATGCAAAGCGGTATTGCCCGTGGTCTGTTCTCGAATGAAGCCGGTATGGGTTCTGCTGCCAACGTTGCAGCGTCAGCGACACCAAACCCAAACCACCCTGCTTCTCAGGGCTTTGTTCAGATGCTGGGTGTGTTTGTTGATACCCTAGTTATCTGTACGGCTTCTGCTGCCATGATTATGCTTAGTGGCGTGATGAACCAGCCTGACGCAGCAACCGGTATCAGCCTGCTGCAACAGGCACTGAGCAGCGAGCTGGGTGACTGGACAACCTACTTCATGGCGGCAGCAATTATTCTGTTCTGTTTCACGTCTATCATCGCGAACTACAGCTATGCTGAAACCAACGTGATGTTCCTGAACGGTAACACGAAGAAAGGCCTGTTTATTTTCCGCCTGTGTGTACTGGCTATGGTAATGTTCGGCTCAGTGGCTTCGCTGCCTGTCGTATGGAACCTGGCAGATGCCTCGATGGGTATGATGGCTCTGGTCAATATCATTGCACTGGTACTCTTGTCTAAACTGGCGATCAAAGTTATCAAAGACTACGAAACCCAGCTGAAGCAAGGCAAAACGCCTGAGTTTGACCGCTCTAAATTCCCAGAGCTGGAAGAACTGGATGGCGCATGGCACCCGGAAGGCTCTGAGCCTGTCACCAGCACCAAATAATAGATTCATCGTTAATGAGCCGGCGACCACACCGGCTCTTTTTTATGCTAATTCCAGCCACAGCGATGAAACTTTGAGCTCCTGTTCAAGCTTGCGATATCTGTTATCCGGGATTGTCTCCTCTGACAGTCATTACCTTTACTCACGCTCTTCTCTTTTTCCACCCTACCGTTCTCAGGCTCTCAAGCTCTCAAGCAATCTGACCGGACTCAGTTCTTTCACGATTAAATCGCAGCGTACTCACTGCACACTCACTATCGGATAAATGTCCTTACAAGTCAGGACAATTCCCCGATTGCGGCAGCAAATCATCTCCGATATAGTCCCATCGCCAAAATTTCAGGCATTTTGCGAATTTAGCTACATTTTCGACGCTAAATTTTGCAATCAACCAGAAGAATAAGTGGGTATCTGATGCCGGCATCCCCGTCACTCAGGTAACACCCGCCGCTATAGGTAATACAATGACATTTTCAAAGCCTCTCATTTCTTTGTCTGTACTTCTCGCTCTGGCCGGTTGTCAGACCCAGTCACCATCGGATGCACCTTTTTCGTTGACTGTGGCACACATCAACGACACCCACTCTAACTTTGATCCGGTCAAATCGAGTTTCATGGCCAACGAGTTACGCGTCTACAACGAATTTGGCGGATACCCTCGCCTGCAAACGATGGCAGAACAATACCGTCAGGCAGCAGCGTCTGATAACCAGAGTTTTCTGTTTCTGCATGGAGGTGACGCCTGGCAGGGAAGCGGCTATTTCAAGCTGAATGAAGGGATGATGAACGCCGATTTGCTCAGCCGAATGGGCCTGGATGCGATGGCGCTGGGTAACCATGAATTTGACCTGAGCAACGACAAACTTAACCGTTTCATCGGCGAGGTCAACTTCCCGGTACTGGCCGCCAATGTGGATGCCAGTCAGGATCCTGACCTGCGTGACCAGACGAATCTGAAACCTTTTGTCGTCTTTGCTTATGACGGTTACAAAAAAACACCTGTGACAGATCTGGATAAACTGCCGGCAAATTCCAATCTGGTTGCGGTATTCGGTTTAGCCCTTGATGATATGCCTAATCTGGCACCTAACACCGGCAAAGTCGAATTTCATGATCTGGTGACCTCTGCGCAGGCAACGGTTGATTTCCTGCATGAGAAAGGCATCCGCAACATCATCGCCCTGACCCACATCGGCAACGCGGTAGATCTGGACGTGGCTGCAAAGGTTAACGGAATCGATCTGATTGTTGGTGGCCACTCTCACACGCTGCTGGGTGATTTCACTAACATCGGCCACGACCACAGTGGCACCTATGCGCAGATGGTTAACAATCCGAACGGCCAGAGTAAAACCTGTGTCGTCCAGGCCGGACAATACGCACAGGCTATCGGCCAGCTGAGCGTCAGTTTCGATCTCAACGGCAATGTGATTAGCTGCAAGGGTCATAACACCCTGCTCAGTAATGACACCTACTTCCACTCGCCTTTGCGTGAAACCACCAGCCAGTTCAGTGCAACAGAGGCTGACACGGTCAAAACCTTTATTGAAGGTGAAGATAACCTTGTTATCGCTGCAGAAGCAGCGGCAATGCGTCAGTTGATCGACAGCAAGTACAAGCCTGCGGTTGAGCAAGCATATGGCAAAGTGATTTCCCGCGTACCGGAAGAAATCAAACACGAGCGTCGTCCGGGTGATAAAGGCACGGATAAGCACGGCTCTGATGTCGCGCCTCTGATTGCCGAAGGTCAATACTACTGGGCTAATCTTCCAGCCGTTCAGGCCGTCACCGGTATGAAAGTGGATTTTGCCCTGATTGGTGCTGGCGGTATCCGTACAAACTTTGATGCCGGTGAATATCGCGAAGGCAACGTCTCACTTGAAATGCTGCCATTTTCAAACTTCATGTCTGTCGTACCAATCAAAGGTAAAGACGTGGTAACCCTGATTGAAGGTGCCGTTACGGCCACGCTGCCAGAAGGCTCACACGCAGGCAAATTCCCATATGGCGGTCATCTTCGTTACCAGTTCACCGAAACTGTGCCGCATAAAGCGGGGCGCGTTGATTATATCGAAGTCATGACAGGTACAGAGGATCAACCGATCTGGCAAGCCATTAATCCGGACCAAACCTACAATGTGGCGATCAATAATTACAATGCCAGCGGCAATGATGGCTGGACGCCACTGTTTACGGCACAACAACACCAGTCAGGCCGGGTGGATCTGGCATATGTCGACGGTAAGCTGACGGGCTTTAAAGTGCAGCGCATTGAGGCGGTAAACGGTAAGTACAACGTGCATTACGCCACTCAGGGGCCAGATTGCAAGGCCGCTAATACCCGTTGTAATACCGACGCCCAGGCAGTGATCGACTACATTGCAGATAAGAAACCAGTTTTGACGCCACTGAGCTACGAAGTGGTCACCCTGAATCGCGCGCTTTAAGATTAGTCGTTTATTCCACGGCGCTTTTTACCAAGCTTCTGATTACAGACTCCTTGTCAATAATCAGTCATGCGGAAGTGACTGAATAACCGCTTGAATTAGCTTATAAGACTTGTCGCATAGGCAACTCTGTTGAGCTGATTCCTAATAGCGCCCAAAGAAAAAAGGCTTTCATCATCTGAAAGCCTTTCTTTTTAACTGACGCCTGCCAGATTCACTCAGGGCGTTTTGTATGTCCGCTGCTTATCATGCAGATATGGGGCATAAACCCGCGCCATTTCATCATCAACGGCGATGATCTGCTCTTCCAGATGAGATAGTCGCCCGTCAATAAAGGATGTTACGACTACCCGTCCACTGCCCTGTTTCTCGGTCATAAAGAAATCTGAATAGGCATATTCGGAATAGTAGGTATCACTCTCAATGTCGTAACCTAATCCGGTACAGGACACCTGAATCGTCTTTGCCGCTGCCAGCGCAATAGTGTGCACTTCACAGTTCGGGTTACCCAGCGAGGCATCAACAATTTCTCTGCCCACAGAGTAATAGTTACCTTTATGCAGTTTGTTGTGAACTTGCTTGAGTTGCCGAATGTGCCTCAGCACCCGGTTCACCCGATCAATTTGCTGCTGATCCAGAAAAGCCACTTTGTTGCTTTTTATCGCATTCAGCCGAGATTCGAACTTCAGAATCTTATCAAACTGATGGCTGAACGAACGGCCAATACTCTCATAGTCATACATTTCGCCAACCAGTGCATTGGCACTGGCTGTCGCGATAAAAAATGTCGAACCCAATAGCATCCCTACCAAGGGTCGGACAAATGTATTCATTCTTGGCATCCCTGTCGTTATTAATGAGATAGTGACTTCGCACCACATTATGCAACACAATTGATAACAGAGTGCGTGAAGCGTCAAATTAATAGCAGATCGACGTCACATTTACGGCGATAAAATTATGTAAGCCCGTGATATAAGGCAAGTTTAGATGAGAATATAAACATCAAGAGGTTTTTCATCCGAGATGTGAGTGAGTCAGCAGAAGATGGGGATTACACCATGCCAATGAAGACAAATCATCCCGGTCTCTGTTCTACGGCCTTTGTGGAAGGAATCGTCAGTACAACTCCCATGTTCAATAAAAAAACAGCCAGCATAATGCTGGCTGTTTGCGTTCTACTTTGCTCAAATTACCTGTAGCACGTTTTACCCATCGCCCGGTTTGCTAAGGGCTATCAGTGCTGGACTTTACCATGCCCTTTTCCCGGCCATTGAGCACGTTTGCCGTAATCCAGCGTCACAATGATAGGATCGTGGTCTGAAGAAGAATAGATATTGTCAGATTTTTCTAACTCACCCGTGTACTTCTTGCCGTACTCAAACAGGTTACTCTCAGGGGCATTAATGTGCCATGCTTCGACCGCTGCCACTTTCTTCGCCAACGATGGGGTAACCAGAGCGTGATCCAGGCTACCCAGTTCACCTTCAAAGCTGTAACTGTAATCCGTTTTATGCTTCAGGTTAATCAGGCCATAGCCGCGTTCAATCAACTGCCCTTGCGCTTCATACTCTTTGCCGCCCAGTGTTGTGTGCGACGCGGTATAAATTTTGCCACCACGATCTTCAGGATCGAAGCTGGTCAGCGTCAGGATCGGATCCTCCATTCCGTATGAGTTCAGATCCCCCATTACCAGCACGTCTCCGTTCAGGTGACGAATTTCTTCGCCCAGCACTTTTGCTGCAGAAACCCGGAAGTTATTACAGCTACCCTGTACATCTTCTTTTTCAGCAAACTGCGTGTCATCTTCCCAACAGCTGGAACCCTTAGATTTAAAGTGGTTCACAATCACAGTCAGGTCATCTTTCGCACCCGGAATATTAAAGCGCTGCATCATCGCGTGACGCTGATAAGCACTCTTAGTAGCACCATCATTCAGCGGAGCATGCTGTTCAGGCATCTGAATCTGACGGGCATGATTTTTCGCCTTCACCTTATGATGACGGTAAATAATGCCAACTTTGATGGCATCTTCACCGAAATAGGCAACGTTTTCAAATCCCGGCGCATCTTTAAACGTCAGATCTGACTTACGGACTTTCACCGAGCGATAATGATCTTTCTTGTTTGGCTGCGCATCATTTAGCGCCTGAATCAATGATTGCAGCGCACTGTTTTCGTCAAAGCCGTTATTCTCCAGCTCCATCAGCGTGACGATATCGGCATCCATTGCAATAATGGCATTAACCAATTTCGCCTGTTGCATCGCAAACTCTTCAGTTGTCGGTGCTCCGCGATAGCATTTCGCACCAGGTGCAACCACGGCTTCCGTACAGGTTGCGTTCGGATTTCCTGATTCAGCAAAAGAGTTGAAATAGTTCAAGACATTGAAGCCAGCGACTTTCAGGCCGTTGACGTCTGCCGTCTGTGGTTCATCGTTTCGCTCGTTGGCTGTGGTGCGCAGCAAATCGCCGCTGGTAATGTGATTCGTTGCAACCAGACGGTACTCACCATAGCTGTAACCTACCATTGCCGTCAGCCCCGTCAGCTGATCACCGATTCGCAGATAGCCCGTTTCCGGATTGAAATTATTAAACCATGGCAGTACACCGTCCGCTGCTTTGAAGTCAGATTCCAGATACACCCGGCTGACCGCATTGTCCGCCGCCATTTGCAGAGCTTCTTGCGTTTCCGCCGCATACCAGTGGGTCGGGTTGTACAGCGGTGTATTATGAGCCAGCATCATGTTGTTACGGTATGACCCGTAATCAAAACTGAAGTTACGGGTCACTACCAGCGGACTGTCCTGATCCAGCAGAACCTGCATTCCTTCATGGCGCTCCAGCGCGTCATGCAGTGTTTCGCCTTCTCGAACACGAAAACGCACCGGAGACGGAATCGGGTAACCCTCTCCCAGCACAGCATATGCATTGTCCTGTACGTCCAGTTGGGTGTTCCCGTAATACTCTTTCACCTTCGCTTCGACGCACACTTCCGCGCCGGGCTGAATCTCAGCCGGAGCCGGGTTGCCGCCCAGATAAACGAAAATGCCGTCAGAGGTGGCTTCATCCCCATCGCCCTGGGCATCCTGCAGGTAGAAACCTTTGTACAAGCTTTCGCCACGAGCGGTAACAATGCCCTGCACAAAGTAAGTTTCCTCACTGTCAAAACGGCCGTCGGGCACTAACGGGCTGCGATTGCCACTTCCCTGTACTGCGTACACCGGCACCGCTTTATCTGGCTGACACTGGAACACAACCGGCGGCTCTGCTTCGCAAGCGTCCAGCCCGCTGCATCCCAGCCCGTCAAAGGTGTCTTTTGCCAGTACAACCCATTGGTCATTAACATCAAATGGGCTGTCGACCTCTGTACGCCCCGTGGTTACTGAAGGATCACGGCGCAATGTGACGTCTTTACCGAAGCTGATCGACTTGCCCAACTGGCCCAGACTGTCAATCAGTGTACCGTTTTCAAACAACGCCACTACGTCGTCGCCGTTGAATGCCAGTTGGCTGGTACCAAAATGCCCGGCCGCTTTTAGCTCTGCCGACGCACTGCTGTGGTAAACCACATAACTCTCGCCTTCAGCCAGTGTTACCGGTTGCAGGCTGATTGGCGCTCTGAAAGTGTCTGACCCGTTCACGGCAAGCTGTAGACTGTAGTCAGAAAGGTTAATCTCTGCCGCTGACAGGTTGGTCAGTTCAATGGCTTTATTATTACCGGAACCCTCGACATATTCCGTAATCATAAGCTGTGCCGACACCGGCGCACTCATTAATGCAAGTGCAATCGCACCGCTTAATGGTTTTAAAGGTCTCATCTTTTACTCCGTTAAAAAATACAAAAGCATCCTAGGCTTAACATATGAAGCCAGAATGACATTTTGCTAATCTGCTGTGCGCCACAATTATTGGTTACTTTTAAAAAAATTAAAAATCTGCCGTTTTTACAATGGTGTATGTTTTTCAGTATAAAAAGCCAAAAAATAAGCATTGATATTATTGTCATCGATTACATGACACCTTCGTGAACAAATTACTGATTAGATTTCTAATAGCAGCTTCATAGTTTTGAAAAAAATGCCCACTACTGTTTCTGACTGATTTAAATAATTGGACAGGACTGCACAAATAATGAAAAAAGTGAAATCTCTTCTGGCTCTTTCGCTGGCACTGGCTCTGACTGGTTGTAATTCATCAGATAATGACGATACCCAAGCCAAAGAAAGCAAAGCCCTCAACCTCACATTACTGCACATTAACGATCATCATTCCAAACTGGATGCAACTGACAACTTCACACTGCTATTGCAGGATAAGGAAACTCAGGTGTCACTGGGTGGTTTCCCTCGACTGGTTTCTAAAGTCAATGAGTTAGCCAGTCAGCATGAAAACGTCCTCAAACTTCACGCTGGTGATGCGATGACTGGCACCATGTATTACAGCCTGTTTCGTGAAGAGCTGCCGGATACCCTGATGATGAATCAGGTGTGTTTCGACGCTTTCGCTCTGGGTAACCATGAATTCGATGATGGGAATACACAGCTTTCCCATTTCATGGATAAACTGGCTGAAGGTAATTGCGGAACGCCAGTTCTGGCTGCAAATATTGAAGTACCGGAATCCAACCCGATCTTTAATAAATACCAGCCATACGTAATCAAAGAATTTAACGGCGAAAAAGTCGCCATTATCGGGCTGGATATCTCAGGAAAAACACAGGCCTCCTCTTCTCCTTCGGAAGATACGGTTTTTCTTGATGAAGTCGAAACGGCACAAAAATATATTGATCAACTTAAAGCTGACGGCATCAATAAAATCATTTTGCTCTCTCATTACACCTACAAGAATGATATTGCCATGGCAAAATCTCTGCGCGATGTGGATGTGATTGTGGGCGGTGACAGCCATACCTTACTGGGAAATAAAACTGTTCTTGAACCACTCGGTTTATTACCTTCCGGTGATTACCCAACTATCGTCAATAATGCCAGCGGCGATCAGGTATGTATTGTTCAGGCATGGGAAAATGCTAAAGCACTGGGAGAACTGTCCGTATCCTTCAATGCAGCCGGTCAGGTTACCGAATGTAGCGGTCACCCTCACCTGATGCTGGGTGATACTTTCCAGCGCGACAAACAGCCGGTTTCAGAAGCTGATAAAGCCCTTATCGAGACTCAGGTCGCCAATACTGCGGAGCTGAGCCTTGTTGACGCTGATGTAGCAACCGCCACTCTGCTCGACACTTACAAATCAAAAATTGACGAGAAAAAAGCGGAGATTATCGGTACCAGTCTCGACAACCTGTGTGCAGAACGCGTTCCGGGCCAGAACCACCCTCACGGGGATATTTGCCTCGCCAATTCACCGGAGCGGGATTTCCTCAATCAGCACGGCAGTGTCATGGCTAGCATTGTCTCAGAAGCTTTTAAAGCCATGTCACTTCGTTCTGATATTGCGATTCAGAACACCGGCGGCGTTCGTAACAGTATCCCTGCCGGTGACGTCAGCGTCGGCCACGCCTTCGATGTGCTGCCGTTTACCAACTTGTTGGTGAATCTGGATATGACCGGACAAGAGATCCTCAATACCATTGAAGATGCGATTGATAACGTGGTTGTCAACAATTCCACCGGCGCTTTTCCGGCCGCTGCAAATCTACGCTTTGACCTGGATATGACAGCCGCTAAAGGCAGTCGTATCAGCAATGTGGAGGTTCGCCGACGTAATGAGAGCGTCTGGTCTCCAATTCAGTTGGATGCCACATATGTCGTGGTAACCAATGATTTCATCGCCGCTGGCGGTGACCGTTATGACGCAATGGTGCCGGTGTACAATGACCCTGCACGTCGTGAAGATACCGGGTTGCTGTACACGGATTCGCTGATTAATTACATCAAGGCTATGACCGCTGCCAATCAGCCTCTGTCTCAGCCAGCAGCCTCAGAGATGATGGTACAGTCCTACACACCGCTGCCTTAAGCTGTCATTTCAGGTTTTAGCCCTTACAATCAGTCTGTTACCCCACAGCCGACAATTTTGTCGGCTGTGTTTGTTATGCCACGTTACATACCCGTTTCACAGGGTCAGCACTCACAACAACTTTTCTATTGTCGCGACAATCAATGGATCATCCGGCGTGGTACGACTGGAAAATACAGCCACGGCTTTACCATTTCTATCGACAATGTATTTAAAGAAGTTCCAGCTTGGAGCAACACCTGCGTCATTAGCCAGTTGCCTGAAAACCGGGTTCGCCTGCTCACCGGTAACATGGCTGCGTTCAAGCATGGTGAAGGTCACACCGTAATCGAGATAGCACACTTTGGCAGAATCCGCTTCACTGCCTCTGTCCTGCCGGAAATCATTCGACGGGAAACCAATGACAGACAGCCCTTGCTGACGATAACGCTGATGCAGCGCTTCCAGTTGTTCAAACTGAGGCGTGTAACCGCACTGACTGGCCGTATTCACGACCAACAACACCTTGCCACGGAACTGAGCGCACAGGTCAATCTCATCTGACGAATTGAGCTTTTTAAATTGATGGGACAATAACTTGCTGCATGTCTGTTGCTCAATCTTTGGCTGGTTTTCAGTAGCAGGTGAATACGTCTCTGCCAATACTGCACCTGAAATCACTGCAATCGAACCAAGCGCACCATACCTGAAGGCTATACCCCATAGATCATGGCCCCATAGAGCATGACGAAATAGAACATGACGCCATAAAGCAGTACACCTGAGAATCGTACGCGTAAGAACGGTACAAACAAGAACCTTACAACCCAGCCCAGTACGCCCCAATACGGTACAACCCAATACACCACGTCCTAATCGTGCCATCCCCTCCAGCAATCGCCCGCTGACAAGCTTGACTAACTGTCCGTGAGTACGTGCAGTTCTCTGACTTAACAGTAACCATTGGCATTGCTCAAACAACCCTATTTTCATCGACATCCTCCTGCTCACGATCATTGATCAACCAGCCCTGTCTGCGAACGCCCATTTTCTGATGCCAGAGATACTGATACCCGAGTGACAGATACCAGAGTTACGGATAGGCTCATAGGCAGAATGTTTGTGAATCTCTGACAAGGCATACGCTGCCCCGTACAAATGTGATCATAATTCATACAGTCAGGTGTGACTGACTTTCACCTTGCTCCCCCCTCCAGTACACTGACGCCCCACAACCACTTGCTGAACGCCTGAGGACACCATTGATGCAACAAGTAAACATCATTCCTAACCCGGAAATTGCCATTATTTTCAAAGACTGGGCAAATGACTGGGCGAAAGAAAGCGACCCAAGCAAAAAAGACATGGCGACAAAGTTTTTCACTGTCTACAAGCTTGCCGCTGAAATGTTTATCAAAGGCGGTGAGGTCGATATCCAGTTTCTGTCTGCTCTGTTTGAAGACTGTAAACAAAAACTGGAGCACGCTCAGGAAATGAATGAAAAAGTCCGCTCCGCGCTGGGTGATGACACAGAACGTGCCGAAGCTATCATCAAGAAGATTACCCATACCGCACAAGACGCGGCTCACGTTGTCCGCTATCTGGGCTCTTTGCTGCAGCCAACCCAGAAATCCTGAGGGTTTTGTCGCCGGCCTGTTTGCACGTCACACAGCAACAGACCCAAACATGACACCTACACTGTTTATGTCAGCAGACAAAGAACGCCAGGCAGTAGCCTGGCGTTTGTCTTTATTGACGCAGGTTGTAGCTCATTCCAATTGTTCTCGACCTTTTGCTTATCTGAAACCAAGCATTCATAACCCACAACTCAAAATAGAAACTCAGGCAGGCAACAAAGACACACAACTCAAGGCGCTACAGAGCTATTCACCAGACTATCACGGTCATGCAGGCGCTCCAGCGCTTGTACCCTTCGCCACTGTTTTCTGGCAAAAAAAGACTCGCGCAGCCGCCCTATCTGCAGCTGCTTATCCGATTCAGAGAGCCCCTGTGTAGCAAGCATCTCCTGTCGTTCCGCCAGATACGCTGTCAGATGATCATTAAAGGTTTCTCTGGACCGATCCAAATCAGCCAGCCTTTCAGCTGCGGCTTCCCCCACCAGCGCCGAACGCAAGATATAACGTTCCTGCTCCGGCAGGGCTTGCCCCGATGTCAGCTGAGACGCCAGACTGACATTTCTCTCAGCCTGCTGAATATAGTCCGGCTGACCAGCCAACAGCACCTGTGCCCTATCGCCAGCCTCTTCATCATCCATTGCCGAGGAAGCTATTTGCCGTTTATCAATAGCCAACTGACGCAAGCGGTTTTCATCAGCAAACAACATCTCAGACTCATCACCCGTAAAATAGCGCGCCTGCAAGTCAAGAATTTGCTGATGGAGCTGGCGCAAAGCGTCTACACCGACAGCCTCAGTACTCATGGGCACGACATCAACTGATTCAATTTCGGCAATAATTGGCTCTGTGACAGACGACGGAGAGGAAGCGGGTAACGACATATCTGCCAGCGCCCTTTTGTACGCGACATATTGATCAAACAGCCTCATCACGTCTGCTGTCGGCAGCGCTCCAGGGGGCAAGGTGGTGTCTATATACTGCTGCAGAGCCTCGCGAACCCTCGTAAGATCCGACTCACCCAATCCGGACAGCAGATAGTCAAACAACGCCTTGTAAGAGGCAGTGTCAACCAAAGTGTTAAGCTGTGAAGGCACTTGTGCCACCGGCAGATTCAAGGCTTCTGCTACAGATGTCTCAGCTGAGGTTTCTCCTACCTTAGCAAAACCAAGAACGGCGCCTTCCTGGTTATCGGAGGCGTAAGAGGGTTCAGCCTGGTACGGCAATAAAGCCTGGCTGTTAAGCGCGCTTTGGTAGCCAGCAAAAGACAAAGCCGCAACTCCCGCACATAACAACACCCCAAGCCTGCTCTTAATTTGCGCTTTTGCGTTCCCAGCTTGATTCTGCACATGCCGATTCTTCAAAGCCAAATCCTGCAAATACGATGGCCTGACAGCCAGTTTTCGGGTGGCCTCACCGACACGGCCACCCCAACCTAAAGATTGACGATGTTTCACCATCACATCCCCCCTTACAAACCTTGTAACTTCAGGCGGTTTGCATGCTGGCGATACAACGTCACCGGATCAGTTTCAAACAGATGATGAATACCCAACAGGCCGTTGATTTCATCCAGATGATTCATTTTGTAATCATCGCGAATGACTTTGCCTAAGTGCGCACTACACACCCCAACCAGCCCGTCACTCGGTCCATCAAACACCCAGCCGAGCATCGTCATGGCTCCATCTGTCGGGTCAAGCACATTAGTAAATGTTGCAGATCCCGTCCAGGAGTAGTAATACACCCCATTGTCAGCCAGAAATTGGCCATCACCACAATCGCTGGTAGGTACACCTTCCGGATAGTCACGATTAAACGCCAGTGATCCAGCAGTTGTCAGCGCCTCCAGTGAAGCCAGAGGATCTTGCTCAAGATTATGGCCGCCTGACAACAACCCAATTAAGGTAGTCAATCCTTCAGCCATTTTTACAGCAACGCCTTCTGATATAGAGCCCGGCGGCACAGCCCCTCTAAGCACATCCGCCACACGAGATCCTTTATGAACGCCACCCACACTGGTGACCGACGCAACAAGATCCGGGCGTACAGACGCCACATACCGGGCCGTTGGGCCACCGTGACTATGGCCGATCAGGTTGACCTTCTCTGATCCGGTCGCGGCCAGCAGATTTTCGACCTGCGCTAATAGTTGCTCCCCCCTGGCTTCTGTACTGTTTGTTGCTGATACCTGTGCAACAAATACAGCCGCACCATCTTTGGTCAACGAATGGGGAATGCCGTAGAAATAATCTACGCCGGCCAGGCTATCAAAGCCAAATAAGCCATGAACCAATACAATAGGGTATTTCGTTGCGGTATAACCAGATAGTTCCAATGAGGATGCGCTGGCTGACGCAAAAACGGGGGCAGAGGCAGCACTACCTGCCAACATGGCAGAGATGATGATTGTTTTAAGTTTCACGTTATTTTCCTTTTAATTACAGACGCTTTTAAAAGGTAGATGAACAAATAACGTGCAATCACGGGAACATTTAAGCTGAATGAATAACTGTGAACTCTGGCTCCATATCAACATTTTGATGTAACTCTCAATAAGACAGGTCACGCAAAAGTAGATACCGAGCCATATCCCATCAATATGCTATTAGTTGCAATAAAATTTTGACATAAATCCGACAATTCTTTTTTTAAACTAGGTAATACTAAATAAAAAAGTACAAATGTCGCTAAGGAGAAAGTGATGGACCAAGCAATCGGGCTAAGAAAGATTTTTGCCAGAAAACACTACATCAGTCGTGTTCGTTCCTGTCAGAAAAAAATTCGCCAGGCTATTTCAAGAGGTAAAACGCAAGAGGTTCCTTCTCTGCTTGCGCAACTGGAAATCATGCAGCGAAATCTTGAAGCGACCTATCAGTCGTAGTCATCAGTCGTGGTTAATAGTACAACGTTGTCTGTATATACCTGGGAAGCAAGCTATCGTCCGTCAAGATGAGATGCGGGGGCTGTATCGCCTATGGCATTAACAGCGCCATAAGACGCCATTCTATCATGACCTACCGGTGATTGACTTCACGATGACGACGCTGGTCAACACAGCAATATCGGCATTTTCCATTGGTCATAAAACCCGTGGGTAAATAGCACTGACAACGACGACAGCTTGTGAACTGCTGATCACAGAGCAGGCTTAGCATCGTGTTGATCGCCTCGATGACCTGCGCACGCTCATATCTGGCATAGGTTTGCCATTCAGGTTCAGGATCAGCATTGGGATAATAAACCGGATAACACACCTGCAGCGTAATGGGTTTAAAGTTCTGGTCGCGACATACCCTTTCAACATCCGGTTCATCACAGTCATTAAAAAAGTTGATAGGCTGTAATGACCGCATTCGAATATACGCACACGGATTCTGAAGCTGCGACAGCTCCAGATAATCGAACCGCTCAATACCGTGGCTAATCACTATACTTTCGACATACACCAGCACACCCTGTACCAGGTGATCATCTAAACATACAGCCCCTTTCGTCAGAGCATGATGAATCGTTGTGAGTTGCGCGTTCGTGAAAACCACGTAAGGTGTACCTGTCTATCGTTGTTTTTGTCGTTTGATTGAGCGAGCACCATACTGGTGCCGGAAGGGATAATACGTTTTAGCCGCGGAGTATTGTCCACACTCCAAACAGGATTTCACCTTTAATTTTATATTTAATTGTATTTGTTTGGCGTTTTATTCTTCAACTCTGCCTCGACACAGGTTGCAATCCAACAGTCAAACAATTGTATTTATTGCATTTTTACTGGAATAGAAAGCAACAATCAGGCACACAACTGAACAAAAAAACTTAAAAATAATATTGCAATAGACTCGAATCAGTTTTCCGGACTCTATATGGTTAAGTCATGTTGTTGGTCTGACCTGACATGCATTGTCCGCATTGGTCTAACGTCAGTTTCAAACAAAACAAGATCGAGAAGAGTAAAGTATCACTCTAACTTTCACAAAAATTATGTGGGGTAGACACTAGCAGCAACGACTTTTGAGGTGATAGCAGCATATACATAAACTCTATCAAGAAAAATCCACACAAGCCCCAGGGCTTTCATAAGACATTGAATAATTGAGTCTATTATTTAGCCATTTCAACATTAATACTGCCAAGAAAGCAGCGATTAACCTCAGAAATATCCCAAAAATCATACAACGCGGTTTATTAACACCCCAAATAGATTATATATTGCACAAAAAAATAATTAGCTTTATTTTTTATTTAGTCTGACACCACGCTTCTGTAGCCTCTTCATTGTGAAATAATTGTACTTTACACATAACGTGGTATTTACCAGTCCTACGAATCTGACAACAAAAATTTCTTTGATAGAAAGTTTTCATGCTTGACTTGAAGAAATGTCTACCAATCAAATTTTCATCTTTTGGTAGTAATCCAACTCAACGCCAACCGTTATATTCATAAAAACATCAATAGTATATTCCAAACGCTCAGCATAAACGAAAGACTTTTCTGACGTAGTGTTTCTCTCTATTTTCTCGTAACCATATACGTACAACCGTATTGGGTTTCTTTCATATAAATGAAACTCTGAAGGGAATAAGTTCGCCCCTCCGCTATTATATAAAAATGCATAGGGTGCAGCTGGCTTAGTTGATAACTCTGTTTTAAGTGCGTTTTTTCGTCTAATCGTAACACTCTGATTTTCATTTAAAAATGATGGGCTAAAATGACTGATGTAAAGCCACCCGAAAAAATTGGGTTCTGAATCAATATTTGACTTGGGTGCATGGGGGTTCCAAACGACTTCAACGCCATCCTTATACCACTCAAAATGCTCACCATTTATCCCCATATATTCCAAAGTAATTATTTTATTAGGTACATTTTCTGATTCGTCAGAAAATGATTTACTACTGAAAAGAAATAGGAAGACAAGGCAAGATAGCCAATATTTTACCATTTATATCAATCCTTGATAGCAACTCAACCAATATGACACAGCACACTTATTCCGATCGCGCTAAGGTTATCTCTATAAAGTTTGAAAAACAAGCCAAATAAACTGAAATTTAACCTTGGGGGGAGTTGCATTCTGCTCAAATATGTAGCATGAATTACAATGGACTGGTAATAAGGCCGTTTAGAGATTGAAATTCTCGCACTCAGCAACCTCTTCTTCCTACAAATCACTTTCAAGTTCTACTTATCAAGCATCTCAAAAATGATTGTAGGTTCATTAAATTCTATAAGCTAAGTTTACTAACCAATATCTCGCTTTTAGCTCTTATCAACATAAACTTAATACGGCATAGTACAAAAATAAGTCAAAAATAACCGCAATTTTTCGCTTAATAACCAGATAATTATCCAACCCAGGGTTACAAAAGTTACGAAAGTGCGACATAGTTACATAATTGAAGTTCTCAATTTCTGCCTGTGTACAAGTTGTTAAACTACCCCCGAAATCACAACAATGAATTACACAGGTGAACTATGTTTTCCAATAACACCATGTCTTTAAAAGACAAACGCATGATGAACATCATCTTTGCGCTGTCTGCAGCGGTGATCCTTCTGGCAACAGTTCAGAACAATATGCCAACAGGAATAATCGGTGCAATCGGTATTATGGCCGTCGTGGGTTATATTCTGAACGTTGCCGGTGACAAAACACCGATCGTTAACCAATTCTTCGGTGGCGGTGCCATTGTCATTATTTTTGGCTCATCCTACATTTTCCACAGTGGCCTGATTCCGCAAGAAACCGCAGAATCCATCACTTCTTTTGTTAAAGGCGGTGGCTTCCTTTCTTTCTTCATTGCCAGCCTGGTAACCGGTTCTATTCTGGGCATGGACACAAACGTCCTGAAAAAAGCAGCCCTGAAATACATCCCGGTGATTTTAGGTGGTGTTGCCGTTGCCTTCCTGTTTGCCGGTATTGCCGGTTCACTGCTGGGCCACGGCTTCATGGACTCAGTCATGCTTATTGCTCTGCCAATTATGGGTGGCGGCATGGGTGCAGGTGCGGTTCCACTGGTTGAAATTATGTCTGGTAACACAGGCATGTCAGCAGAGATGCTGATGTCTAAAATGGTACCGGCACTGGCCATTGGTAATGCTCTGGCCATCGTGATGGCAGGTATGCTGGATAAAGTCGGTAACATGTTCCCGTCTCTGACCGGTAACGGCCAGCTGATGCGCGGCGCTGCGGAACCAAAAGCGGAAGAAGAAAACGAGCAGCCAATTTCTATCAATGTGCTGGGTATCGGTGCACTGATGGCGATCACTATGTACTACGTTGGCTCAATGCTGAGTACGGTGATCAGCATGCACACTTACGCACTGATGATCATTTTCGTGGCACTGGTTAAAGTGGCAGGTCTGATGCCTCGTGAACTGGAACGTGCAGCACACGGTTGGTATAAGTTCGTGGTCGACAACCTGACACCGGCGCTACTGGTTGGTATCGGCGTTGCTTACACTGACCTGAACCAGATTCTTGATTCACTGACACTGGTTTACTTCCTGATGGTGTTCGCAACTGTACTGGGTGCCGTAGTCGGTACCGCCATCATCGGTCGTCTGATGGGCTTTAACCCAATCGAAGCTTCTATCACTGCTGGCCTGTGTATGGCTAACATGGGTGGTACGGGTGACGTAGCGGTACTGGCAGCCAGTAAGCGTATGGAGCTGATGCCGTTTGCTCAGATTTCATCCCGTATCGGCGGTGCTTTCATGCTGATTCTGGCAACCATGATTCTCGAATTGCTGTAAACGGCATCAAGAACTCTGAGAGCAGAAATCTTTGCTGCAACAAGCAAACTCAGCAGCAATATGCTTTCGCGCCAGACATGCCGGGCTCTTGCCCGGCATTTTATTGCCAATATAGGCTTGTTCCAAATACCGCCGATTAAATGCGGATTCAGGTTAAGCCGTACCCTTCCTGATAAAGAACACGTTATACTGGCTGGCTTAACGCGAAACGCTGCTTCCGGATAACAACATCATGAAACTGAAGAGCTACCTTGCCCTTTCTACTGTCGCTACCACCTCCACCATTGTCGTCGTGGTGACAACGGTCATTTTCTACTTGCTGCAGAATGCGCATATCGCGGGTATTCAGGATCGCGGTCTGGAACTGGCGCGGGTACTCGCGCACGATCCCGTGGTGATTGAGGCTGTACAGGCCAAAAACCACCAGCAGCCTTTCGCCCTCCAAACTTATATTGAATCGATTCGCAGTAAAACTGACGCCTCATTTATCGTTGTTACAGATAATCACGCCCTGCGTCTGACTCACCCTGATCCCAGTAAAATAGGACTGCCTTTTCGCGGTGAGGATATTACCCCGGCCTTAACTGAAGGCATCGACCATACCAGTATCGCCAGTGGCACCCTGGGTAAAGCTATACGTAACTTCACGCCGATTGTGGCGGACGGGAAAGTGATTGGCGTGGTCAGCATTGGCTACCTGTATGACCGCAGTATCAGCATTCTGCTGGAGCAGTTTGGCCAGTTGGGCAGCCTGATTACGCTGGTGTACCTGATTGGCATCAGCCTAACCGCCACCTTCGTGTTTAAAATGAAGCGGACATTTCTTGACTACGAACCAGAGGTTATCGTCAATAAGTTCCGTGAGCACGAAATGATCCTGAACAGTATCCGCGACGCGATCATTGCCGTGGATACTGACATGCGCATCACCACCGTCAACCACAGTGCCAGTAAAATGCTGTCTATGGGCATTTTTGGCCGCGAAGATTTTATCGGTAAACCCCTGTCCCAGTATTCCGCATCACTCAGCCATCTGGTGCTATGCAGCCAGCAGACATCGGCCGAAGCAACATGTGTAAAAGACACATTCAATATGGGCAAACACGCCTATCACGCCGATATCTACCCTATCACGACAACAAAAGGTACTCAGGGCCATGTGATCGTGTTCTTCGCCAATCTGGAACAACGTGAACTGGCCAGTGAGGTGACTTATCTGAAGAACTATACCGAGTTGTTACGTAGCAAAACGCATGAGTATTCCAATAAGCTCAATGTTCTGTCCGGCATGCTACAAATTGGCCACCATGACGAAGCGGTGGAGTTCATCCAGCAGGAAACCGACAGCTACCAGTCAATCATCCGCAGTATCGTCACTACGGTGCAAGACAGTGCAGTCGCCGGACTGTTACTGGCAAAATTTAATAAAGCGAAAGATCTCGGGGTAACTTTCAGTCTGGATGAAGACAGTAGCCTGAACAGCTACGAAAAAGCGCTGTCAGATAAGTTTGTCACTATCTTAGGGAACCTGATCGATAATGCCCTGCTGGCCGCCTGGCAGAACCGCGATCAGCAGCCGGCGACCGTTCAGTTGTATCTGAGTGACCGGAGCCAGCACATCATTATGGAGGTACAGGATAGCGGTGCCGGTGTGCCGGAAAACATCCATGACCACATTCTGGAGTTTGGGATCAGCAGCAAGGATGATGAACAACAAAATGGCGTCGGCCTCTATCTGGTCAGTCAACTTGTAGAGTATTTTCACGGTAGTATCGATTGGGAGCGGACCGAACATCACACTACCCTGTTTAGCGTTTATCTGGATAAGAACATACAATGACAAAAATTACCGTCATGCTGATTGAGGATGACCTCCGCGCCAGTTACACCCTGGAGTCAACCATCAATCAGCATCCACAATTTACTGTAATTGCCGCCAGTGAAAGCTATGCCGACGCCGTGCGGCAGTTTGAGATGTACCGTCCTGAGTTGATTTTTGTCGACATCACCCTGCCGGACGGCAACGGATTAGAAGTAGTACGACTGCTGCGCGAGCGTCAGGCCAGTTGCCATTTCATTATGACCACCGCCGAGCGAGAAATCGCCACCATCGAAAAGGCCGTGCAGCTCGGCGTGATGGATTATCTGGTCAAACCGATTCGAATTTCCCGGGTCAATCAAGCGCTGGAGGATTTTCTTCGCTACAGAGAAAAACTGACAGCGGCCACCACGCTTGATCAGACGGACATTGACCAGTTACTCCGGAAATGTCCGGCGGCTCCCATCCGTCAGACTCCCAAAGGCATTGATGCCACGACCCTGGCCAACCTGAAAGCGATTTTGCGTAACGAACAAATGGATGATTTTTCAGCCGAAGACATTGGCCAGCGTATGAATGTCAGCCGAATCACGGCCCGACGTTATCTGGAATATCTGGAAACCGAAGGGATGATCCGCTTGGTGCTGAACTATAAAACCGGTGGCCGCCCGCAACGCCGTTATCAGTTAGTGCAAGGGCTTTAGAGACAGCGTAAAAACAGATTAAACTTGGAATGGAGCTAATCGAGAGCAGCCCCTGAACCAACCTCATCCCGTCATCCGAGCAGGAGATGTGTTTGTCTCCTGCTCTCATCCGAACAAGTATTTACACTTAGTCTTGAGACTCTTTATGGACAGAATCACTGCCTATTTAGGGACATTGAAATTTTTGTCATCTTCACAGGTAAAGGTAAAATACCGACTTCTCTCATGAAAATTGGAAAAGCCTTTACCCTGACAATACGCCCCATTCAGCTCATGCATATAAGCCAGTGTGTCTTCATCTTTTACTGAAAAATAGCTGTTGTTGTCGCAAACAATTCGGATTTTACCGTCGTCGCCCTGCGAATAAGAACGCACCTTGGCACCGCACAAGGTATAACTGACCTCGACGTAGTGATCCGCACGCTCATCGATAGATTGTGAACACCCCGTTACCACCAGCGGCAAAAAAAGCATACTCAGCAGTTTTTTCACAGCTATTCTCCTGTTTTCGTACGCAGTACACCTACTTATCAGTGTAGCGTCACCACAAAAAAGTGATGACATTTTGTACCCGTCACCAAGTACCCGTCACCAACCAAGTACCCGTCACCAACCAAGTACCTGTCAACAGCAAGGCTCTTCACTTGGGTAACGATGAACAAGGGCGGAACTGAAAATACAAGTAGTGACTGTGAACACAGGCAAGAGGGTTAATTTTTCTGACTAACCGTGCATCGACTTTTTTCTGCCTTTGGGTTCATCAATCCGACGCCGGTGCCAGATCGAATAATGCCGCAGTCCGGCCGGACCATGCGCGACGATGACGGACATCAGAATCACAACGACATAAAGCGCCGCTTTTTCCTCGGGGAGAATAAAGAAGCATGAAAGTAACCCAAGCTTCACCAGAGTGAGCACGCCTTTCAGCTGAATCAGCCATAATCGGGATTGCATCAATTCAAAGGTGATCAACAGGATCCCAGTCACCATCGCCATGATCCACCAGTGTATCCAGACTGCTTTTTCAAGCCCGTACAGGATCCCTCCTGCACTCCCCGCAACGCCCAGAATATGCAGAGCGCGTACTGCAGTTTTACTCAACCTCTGAATCCAGAATCGGGTTTCAGATAAGCCGTACGATGCTGACGGTTCCGTTTCTGATGTTGTGGACGAAGATGTTGTGGACGAAGAGCTTGCAAGTGAAGCCCTTGTGGTCAATGGTTTTATACGCGCAGGTTCTCTATAGGAAGAATTTGAACTTGAAGTGCCTGTAATCGAAGCATCTGTACTTAAAGAATCTGCACTTGAAGAAGCAGTCTGTGAAATATCAGTACATGGCGTATCAGTGTCAGAGCCTGAAATTTTCGCGGCAGGCATGTCGCTGCTATTGGTACAGGAGCGATTAGAACAGGTGCTGTCCGTGCTGGTGCTGCGCGAACCGTTATTACGGCCTTTGCTGTTTGTATGGGGTCGATTGTAATTGTTCATGGCTATCAGGGTATTCCGACGAGCATTAAGAATACCCTTTATATTACTATGTGTAATTCGTTTTATGCCTGAGTGCTTCGTGAATCTCCGTATTGGCGCCTTATGTCTCTTTATAGCCAGGGAGCGGCATGAATGACTCAGTCAAAAAGCAAACCATAGAAATAGACATCGTTTCTTACAGACTTCCGACCAACTCAGCTCGTGGTTTCGCTCGGGTCAGCGTTGTGATTTTACCGTCGACGACCAAGTAACAGTCCATCCCAGCCGACAACGCAGCGGATTGTCCTAATGCTGTATCTTCAAAGACCACACACTCATGTGGCTCCAAACCGATACGCTTGGCAGCTTCCAGGAAAGTATCCGGATCCGGTTTATAGTTCACAACATCATCGGATGTCACTAAGGCATCCAGCAACGGCAGAATCCCTGTTTGACGGAGTAATGGCTCGGCATTCATCATTGCACATCCCGTCCCTACCGCGATTTTCTTGCTGTCTTTGTGATCCAGCAAAACTCGGTGTGTCGCCGGAATCAAATCGCCTTGCTCATCCAGTTCTGCAAAAAAGGTGGATTTGGTTTTGGCCAGTCGTTCAACATCGAAATGCTGACGGAAACGGCGGTTAATTTCTTGAGCCGTGCGTAACGTCGGCATCCCGCCAAGACTATAAAACCACTCTCTGTCGAATGGAATTTCATGAATTGCACAGGTTTTTTCCCATGCTTCGAGGTGGGCAGGCATGGAGTCAATGAGCGTGCCGTCCATATCAAAAATAATGCCTTTATAGCGTGATAAATCCATAGTGCTCCTTGTTTTTTATAAGCGGTCTCTCTTTAATGTCACTGTCATTTTTGACAAAATCACAAGTCGTTCTCCGGTGCTCTGTCATCGGGAAAATAACGTCAGGGGTCAGGCGATGTACTATCAACGCCTTGTAATGTTCTAACAGTTACTGTCCAGGTTTTCCAGAGAAGAGGCGCTTGGCAGCTTGAAAAGCAACCCTTGCTTGCTCCCTCCATCCCCCCATCCTTAACCGTGACCTTTTCTTACTCTCGTCTTGTGTTCCCTTGGGGCCGGGCTTCACTGTATCTCTACCTTGTTTCACTTATATTGCAACGTGGCCCAATCTTTTGTCGGGCCTGCCTTAACTGAGCTTCTTGAACTGACCACCTTCTTTAACTTGGCTTCTTTCGCTAAGCTTCCTTTACCGGCCTTCCTCATCGCGTTTTCAGATGCGGAATGAATCGGCTTGCTATTATTGGATTGATGAAAAGCCAAGCCATTAAACACGAACTGCAAAAGTTTTCTCATTGAGGTCAAAAACACCGACAGCAACCTCATCACGAGGCATGGTATATAAAGTTTCACCATCAGAACCGTAGATGCGGCTACCTCCCATGCCTTTTATACCCGCATCGTTTACCGAGCACGGCCAGTTGCATTGAATAACCACGCTCTGTAAGTTCCTCGCAATGGATGAAGCGCCAGCAAAATAGCCGCTTTGGCTAGAACCATCATCGCTCCCTTCGCCGTCACCATGGCAGATGTAAGATGGCCAAAGGATAAAGTTCAACGGCGCATGACCGACAGTAGATATAAACCACTCATGATCGTCAGCTTCCCGGCACATAAATGATGTGACGTATGATGAACCCAGTTTGATGATATTCCTCGCTGTCCCCGCAGAGAAAATGCGTGCTTCACTGGGCGTCAATCCAACTTTGTCCCAACGGGTCAGGCATTTTCCTTCTGCGGATATGGCCAGATAACTGTTGTATATGGCTGACTCGACCGTGACCGGTGCACCGATAAAGGCGTTTACCTGATACTTTCGGCACGCCTGAGCAACTAAATTGATGGCGTTATCAACGGTATATTTATCAGACTGAGCGATAATATTCCGATGGAAACCACTCAAGCTCAGTTCCGGGAAAACCAGATAATCTAGATCTTCGTGCTGCGCTATGTACTGACAAATCGTTGTGCTATTTTCCTCTGTCGTCCACTGCATTGGCATTTGGACAATACCTATTTTCACTGAATCTCTTCCTTGTGATTTCATGTTTTTACTTTTTTCACTGCAACAAAACTGTTATGAATAAACAACTGAACGAAAAAGCGGTGTCCGAATAATACGCCCCCACAAGTAAACAGACGCCAGTATCAAACTGCACCGCGTTTACTCACTATCAGTAATGCCCTGTGATTGCTACCACCGTTTTTCAAAAAACTGAACCTGCATACCGTCAAAAATTCCGGTTTCTCTGGCAACAAAACCCAGCCTCGCGAGTATGTGTTTTGAGCGCACATTATCGTGTTCGGTTAACGCCAGTATGCGGGAATAACCAGCTTTTTTGGCAGATTCAAGCACGACCTGAGAGGCTTCCGTGGCGTAGCCATTCCCTCTGGCTGACCTTGCCAGCCGATACCCCAGTTCGACACACGGTTCCCCTTGGTATTCAAATGCCTCAAGTCCACAGTAGCCAATTAATTGGCCTGTCGATTTTTCGATCACCGCCAGTTTGCCTGTGCCGTGTAACGTGTAGGCATTCAACAATTGCTCAAAACGCAACTCGGCCTGTGCTGTTGTCATCGCACCCGACGGCGAATATGCCATAAACTCTGCATCTCCCAATAAAGCAGTCATGATCGGTTGATCCGGCCTTTCAAACTGTCGCAGCAATAGTCGAGGTGTGTGGATCATTCTTGTGTCCTTACTGAGTCATGTTTTTGTAACGTGTCGGCGTCTCTACTGCACAAACGATACGAAACGTTCGCCGTTAAAACAGATCGATTTCTGCCCGCTTTTTGACGAAGGATGACAATAAAACAGATTCTGAGCCTGATTTCTTGACCCGGAAAGCGCCGCCGCCGCTGGATACCTGGCGAACATTTAAGGTGTCTGCTTTAAGCCTGTCAAACCAGTATGGGGCCAGTGAACAGTGCGCCGAACCTGTTGCGATATCTTCCGGTATGCCAATTTTAGGGGCAAAGTAGCGTAATACATATTCATCAGGGGCACCCTGTGCCGTCACGATAAATGCGTGGTAAGGGTCAATGTCAGCCAGGCTTGAATAGTCGGGCACAAAATTCACAACGTCTTCTTCGCTGTTCACCACCACCACCAGATCTCTGGTTGTGAACACCTCTTGCGGTGAGGCATCCAGATTGACCGACAGCTCAGCCAGTTCGACATATTGTGCTTGCCAGGCCGGTAGCTCAATCTGATAGCGTTGATCAAATCTCGCTACGGTCAGGTTGCCATATTTACATCGCAACTGGGCAAGGTTGTCCCCCCAATGTTCCGCAATCGCGGCTCCCGCTCCCAGGCTGCCATGACCGCATAAGTTGATCTCTCCAGTCTGTGAAAACCAACGAATCAGGTACGCGCCGGAATCTGCCTCTGCTTCTGAATTAATCCCGACATCCTCCATCGCCTTTACACTACCATTCACTGCGTCAAAATGGTCCGCAATGACAAAAGCTGTAACCGGTTGGGCAAGCCGAGTGGCAATTTGAAGTAATGCCGTATCATCCAACCATGAGTCTAACATCACGACACCACACGGGTTGCCTGATGCGTTTTCACCGCAAAAGACATCATAAATAAATCCCTTAATGATTACTTACCTCGTTTTCTCTCTATGTCTCTTAATTTTCTCAAGTTATCCACTTTCTATTTAGCAGATTCTCGACCGTAGTTCGTCAGCCCTTGTATTCTGTTATCACATAGGAAGTGAATATAAATCAAGCATATAACCAACAATCTCACTCTCTATTTTTTATCTCTCGTCTCTCATGCCTTTTTCATCGTTGTTCACTTGAGCCGTTTAGCGCTCTCTTGGCAGACAGATACCTCAGCACATCAAGATGTACAAAAAACAAACAAATCATTTATGACTTTATGCTGTTCACTATGGTCTTTGGGTTGCTATCTGCTGTCCCCTGGAACTTTTTTGTTAAAAAATTTCTCACTCAGGGTATACATTCAGATTTTTTAAATTTATATTCACTTTATTGATGTATTTATTTTCCCGAACAAGCCCGCGACAGACAGGAAGGTTTTATGGCGCAACCAGAATTTAGCTCACTCATACCCATCATCATTACTCTCACTCTCTCTTTGAGTACACGAAACGTTGTTATTGGCCTGTTTGGTGGTGTATTCAGTGGCGTGGTGATGCTGAATGGTTTTTCACTGCTGGATAACTTCGGTGTCATGGTGAAGGGCCATCTGGTGCCTCAACTCACTGACAGCTATAACGCTGGGGTCATTGTACTGCTTGTCTTTATCGGGGGATTTGTTGCGCTGATGGAACAATCTGGCGGCGGATACGCATTTGCCAAGAAAGTGACGCACTGGGTCAGCACAAAGTGCCGGGCACAGATTTCATCCTGGCTCGGCGGCATTTTCATCTTCTTTTCTGACCTTGGTACGCCACTGATTGTCGGCCCGGTCTTTCGTCCGCTGTTTGATAAGCTGTCTCTTTCTCGTCAGAAGCTGGCATTCATTATCGACTCGACCGCTTCTCCGGTGGCTATTCTGATCCCTTTCATCGGTTGGGGGGTTTACATCATGGGTCTGCTGCAAAAAGAGTTCACGGCCTTGCAGTTGGAAGTGACCGACTGGGATGCCTTTATTCAGGCTATTCCCTTTCAGTTTTACGCGTTTCTGGCTATTGGCATTGTTCCTCTGGTTGCGATTAAAAAACTCGATTTCGGCCCGATGGCCGTGGCTGAAGCCAATGCCAAAGCCGGTATTCAAACCGGAGCAAGTACGGAAACCCTGAAACCCTTTACGCATAAAAATGCAAAAGCCTCTTTTGTGTTCGCACCACTGATTGTCATGGCATCAGTACTGCTCATTATGCTGGTTCCTCTGGGGTTTCCCTTCCAGAAAGTCTCGGGGTCTTTTTTTCGTGCCGCACTATCCAGTGCCTATTTCTTTGCGGCAATGACTGTGATTATCCTGATGGCGTATTACGGAGTGCGTAAATGGCAGGACGGTATCAGCGTGTACCTGAAAGGCATGAGCAATATGATGCAGGTAGCTGTCGTGCTGATTCTGGCCTGGACATTAAGCAGCATTGGCAAAGAACTGGGCGCGGCCGCCTACATTGCCGAACAGGCTCAGGCCGGATTTCCGTACTGGCTGGTGCCTGCTGTTGCCTTCCTGCTGTCTGCGATTATCTCTTTCGCGACCGGATCGTCATGGGGCACCTTCGCTATCATGATGCCTCTGGTTATTCCTACCGCAGTGGCGATTGATGCACCTTTATTTGCCTGCATTGGCGCGGTGTTGTCAGGTGGGTTATTTGGTGACCATTGCTCGCCGATTTCTGAAACCACAATCTTGTCCTCGACCGGCTCCGGGTGTGATCAGTTTGAACACTTTAAAACTCAGTTGCCGTACGCATTACTCAATGGTGGTATTGCCCTTGCCTGTTTCATCGTCGCCGGGGTGTTTGCAAATCCGTTAGTGCTTGGTATCGCATTAATCAGCCAGCTAGTTTTCGTCTATGTGTTGGCTAAATGGCATCAACACCATACCGAATTATCGCACACCACTACCCAGTCGGAACTGACGAGTGATAACGCCTAGCTAACTCGTGCAACTATGGTTCAGCAAACGGGAGTTCAAAAAGCTGGAGTACAGCAAAGATAAAGAGGACAAGACAGTGATCTGAGCTTGTTAACGCTCTTCCTTCAAAAAATAATCGCCACGTTAATTCGTGGCGATGACTTTCATACGGAGTGATGCGACAAGCGTTTTAAACTCAACCACGTAAAATCGCCAACCAGATTTCAATGAATACAGTTAGCCGCACTTATTTCACATCCAGTTTGACCAGCCCCCACTTTTGCGCAATCCGGTCAAAAAATCCCTGTGTTTTTTTCAACTCAATCCAATGGTTGACGAAATTAATCCACGCCTGATCATCCCGGGGCAATAACATGGCGATAGGTGTCGGACGCCGCATTCCATCCACACGTGCTATCGCCAGCTGTGGATATTGGCTGACCAATGTCGCCGCTTCGATGTTAGAGGTAATAATGGCGGTCGTTTTATTTTCCAGCAGAAACTGATGCATGTCAGAAGGACCATCGACGCTGTGCTGCCTGGCATTGGGCAGCAGATCTTTCACAATATTTTGCTGTACCGTACCGGCCTGAGACGTCACGATCACTGACGAGGAATTAAAGTCTTGCCATTGACGAAAACGAGGGGTGTTGGTTTTTTGGATCACCGGAACAAACGCCAGATAAAAGTAGGTATCACTATAGCCTGCCACTCTGGCACGATGCATATTGAGTGAAGCACTTCCTGTCATGTCATATTTTTCTGTCACCACACCGTGAACCAGTGTTTTCCAGGTAGTTGGCACGTATTCAACCGTCACCCCCAAATCTTTTGCCAGCTCAGTGGTGATGTCGATATCAAACCCTCGGTAGAAATTTGTGGCAGGATCACGCATCGTCATCGGGTTCCAGTCGCCGGTTGTGCCAACCCGCAACACACCACGATCTATGATTTCGGTCAGCCGACTTGACGCTGCGAAAGCAGAGACTGACGCCAATGAAAACATCACAAGCATTGCGCTGATTAACAATCGGACAGACCTTACTCTCATACCACCCTCTGATTACAACCAAGGATAAAGTTAAAGATAGCAGTAATTTGCGCTTCGTCTGGTAACTTTTTGCTCTACAGGGAGGATGTCTTAATTATGGTTCAGCCCTTCGATATAAGTCCGGACATACTCTAACGAAGCGCTGATAAGAAAGAAAAAAGCAGTCCGACTTGCGGACTGCCATAGCAATAATCGGGATATGTCAGGTCAGTTGATATTATGCATTCAGATTAAGCTTTCTCATTCTGAACTCACCAGGGGAGCAACCCATGTGTTTTTTAAAGACGCGAGAGAAATATGAAACATCTTTAAAACCGGCAGAATGTGCTATTTGAGAGATCTTTTCTCGGTCTGAACTTAATAATCCACACGCCAGATCCAGTCGCTTTTTAATAATGTACTGTTTTAGAGTGACTCCCATTACACTGTGAAACAACCGGGAAAAATAGGTTGGAGAATAATGACAAGCATTGGCCAGATCTTCCTCCCTTAACGGCGCACTGATGTTCTCTTCGATAATTTTCAGTGCCGGGCGAATGGACAGTTCCCGTTGCTCAAATCCCTGAACAGGTTCAGGTTTCACATTGTGCGTATGCAAGCGACTGAAGCAGGCATCTATCTCCTGTTTGCTGGCACTGGCTGCCAGTACATCTTCGCCACCCGCACGCAACACATTGAGGGCAAGGTCAGCATCAAGTGAATGATACACCACCACAACCTTCGCTTGTGGGAACCGACTTTTGACAGATCGAAGCAGCTCAAAGCCGTTGGATGTCGAGTCGATTACTTCCAGAAAAATCAGCTCCTGGCCGGTCATCGTCGACAATAGCTCAAAGGGAGATACATCAACCACGTCATGTGACAATTTGAGGTTTTCTTTGGCCTCTGCCACTTTATCGTAATGACTACAACTAACCCATATCACGAGCATTTACCTTATTCTTGATCTATGTGTACATACAATTGCGCATGCATCAAAACTCTCCATGTCGTAAATGATGAAAGTCACTTTGTTATATTTTTATAGCCGTCAAAAAAGTGACCACCTATGGATAATTAACGTCTAAAAAAACCAATAATGCCAGATGACAGAGTTGTTGCATCTTTAAGGCTATGCGTGAAGGATGTTCTGCTATTGCCCTGAGTTCAGTCAGTTATTTTCGCTTTCCTTGATAAATCCTCTCTTTTTCTATGTCATTTTTCTCTAATCACATGACACTTATATTTCAAAATAATCTATAAACATCAGTAGAAAGTGGTTGTTATTAAATATTATTCCTGACTTCCAGGTCTCGTCTACGCCGCGAAAAACAAGCAACGAAGACATATTTGCAAGATTAAGACCATCTCATGCTACACATATGCGCAACTGGTTGAGCATAAGATAAAACCCAAAAGGTGACACTGTCACCCACATTGAACTTTTTGTGAGCTTGTTTTTTACGCGAGCAGTACCTTTCATTGGTATATTACCTTCGCACTAACGCCCCGACATGACATCAATACTCCCTCAATATCCACTCAATCCGCCCTCAACACGCCTTAGCAGAGCGTTGAGAAATGACCTCGGGAGACCAGATGCCTTATTGCTCTCCATACAACGCCGCCAGTTCGAGAGCCACGATTGAAACGCTCACCCTGCTATGAATTGTGCAAAAAACAGCCGATAGATTGTCACTTACCACACAATGACTCTATTTCAATCTAAAAAAGCCCTTTTGAGCCGTATTTTTTTGAAGACAATCCCATTTTTATCCATTAGTATGAATCCGCAAATTTCGTGTTCCTATGAAGACAGCAGGAGAGTGGCAAGCACTAAACGTGTAAGCCCGCCGAAGAAGTAAGCAACTATGCCGTTTGTCGTCCCGATGAACTCTGGTTGTAAATCTTTCAGGCACCTTACTGATCGCCCTGAGCGAGTAGCAAGGTATGGACTGTTGTTGGAGGAGCCTCTGGAGAGATCCGTTAAATCGGACGCCGAAGGAGCAAACCTGATGCAAACACTGCTGAAGGTGAAACTCTCAGGCAAAAGGACAGAGGAGATAAGATCAGCAGCACAGAGTCGATTTTTCGCATTGTTCTGTCACCTTACCGAAGGGAAAAACTGTTGTTCTTTATCTCTTCCTTTGATGTTTAAAGGTAAAGAGAATGAATCCGCTTTATAACTTCCTACAATCTATTGATAACTTTATTTGGGGACCTCCCCTGCTTTTGTTGCTGGTGGGTACCGGTTTGTATTTAACAATCCGTTTAGGCCTGATCCAGATTCGCCACCTTCCTCTTGCGCTACGCTACCTGTTTAAAGGCGATAAAAACAGCAAAGCAGCGGGTGATGTATCCAGTTTTGCCGCCTTGTGTACTGCCCTTTCCGCCACGATTGGTACGGGGAACATCGTCGGTGTTGCCACTGCCATTAAATTGGGTGGACCGGGTGCACTCTTCTGGATGTGGCTGGCTGCTCTGTTTGGTATGGCAACCAAGTACGCTGAGTGTCTGCTGGCCGTGAAATACCGCGAGACTGATGCCAATGGCCAGATGATTGGCGGTCCGATGTACTACCTAGAAAAAGGTGCCGGACAAAAATGGCTGGCGAAGCTGTTTGCGCTATTCGCGCTGGGCGTGGCCTGTTTCGGTATTGGTACTTTCCCGCAGGCGAATGCCATTGTGGATGCGGCTGAGCTGTCGTTTGCAGTGCCCAAAGAAATTACCGTTGTTGTGCTGACACTGTTGGTTGCGACCGTAACGTTAGGCGGTGTGAAATCCATTGCCAGCGTGGCCAGCAAAGTTGTGCCATTTATGGCCATCTTCTATATCGTTGCCTGTCTGATTGTACTGGTGTCGCAATACAGCGCCCTGCCGGATGCAATTGCTCTGGTTATCAGTTCCGCCTTTACCGGCCATGCTGCAACCGGTGGTTTTGTCGGTGCCGGTATCATGCTGGCGATTCAGTCTGGTATTGCCCGCGGTGTCTTTTCCAATGAATCAGGTTTGGGCAGTGCTCCAATGGCCGCTGCCGCAGCTAAAACTGATTCGTGTGTTAAGCAGGGCCTGATCTCAATGACAGGTACCTTCTTTGACACCATCATCATTTGTACCATGACCGGTTTGACACTGGTGGTGACTAATGCCTGGCAGAGCGATTATGCGGGTGCGGCGATGACCAGCTATGCGTTCGCGAGTGGGATGAACTCCAGCTTCATTGGCCCGATGATGGTCACTGTGGGGCTGATGTTCTTTGCCTTCACCACCATCCTGGGCTGGAACTACTACGGCGAACGCTGCGTGACTTACCTGTTTGGGGTAAAAGCCATTCTGCCGTACAAAATGTTCTTCCTGATTCTGATTGCTTCCGGCGCTTTCCTGAAACTGGATATGATTTGGCTGATCGCCGATATCGTGAACGGACTGATGGCCATTCCGAACCTGATTGGCCTGCTGTTACTGCGTGACGTGATCATCAGCGAAACCCGTCAGTTCTTTCAGCAGTTATCGGCTACAAGCACAGAATCCGACGCTGAGCTGCAAACAGTGTAATTCCCAAGGGAGCACTGAAGACATTCGTTAGTTACATGTCTCTTTTTATGGCATGCACCAAAACGGCACCCAAAGGTGCCGTTTTTTATTTGGGGCATTGTTTAACCCGCGTCTGACCTGCTCTCACAGCACGCAAGCAACCTCAGTCATCTGTAGCCTTTGCGATACTCGTTCCGGCAGTACAGTCACTTGTCACTTGTCACTTAGTCGAGGTAACGGGTTAATTGCTGATACAGGTCAAAACTGCTGTCTTCAAGCCAGCAGTCAGTGATCAGTCCACCACACTTTTTGAAGTACACCATCCCGGTCATCTCAACTTGCTGTTTTTTCGCCGGAATGCGCACCCAGCCACCGCTGTAGGTTGCATTGCAGGAATACAATACCACCGTTTTGTCCCCCTCCTGAATCACATCACGGATCACAAAATCGACATCACGGAAGCGCTGGCACCAGATAGCGACAAAGTTCAGATATTCCGAGTGGCTTAACGTGTAAGACTTACCGCCTGGAAGATGAAAGTGAAACGGCTCAGCCGCCAATTGCTGCAACCATTCCCCGTCTGCATTTGCCCAAACGTCATGAAACCAATGAAGTATCCATTGTCTATCCTCATCCATGTGATACTACTCCACATTGTTTTGGGGCCCTTATAATGGATTAGCATAGTTTTGTGGTACTTTGCCACCTAATCCCGCATATTTTTGTCATAATGACGGACATTTCAGAGACAATTTCAACCAATAGGCTCAGTCATCGAACTAAATAGATAATCGCTCTTGATGAACTGCCAGCCAGCGTCTCGCCCGATTATCGTCCGTCGTTTTGGCCAGTTGCCGAGCACGTTGTTTCCACTCCGCACGCTCCTTTTCAGGCAGACGGGTAAAGACCACCCCGCTCAAATCCAGCGCAGTTTCTATCGCTACCTGATCGTACCCATGTTGCCGCGCTTCTTGCCAGGCTTTCTCCAGTAACCAGGCAGCTGCCTGAGTATCTTTTTGATAGGCCATCAACCGTGCTTTCTCACGCCAGTAATACACCTTCGCTCTTGGCTGTGCATGTTCCAGATACTGGCTTGCCTGATCCAGATAGAAGTTTGCTTCATCAAACTGTTGGCGTAGAACAAAAGTCCGGGCGATTTGACTGAGTAATTCGCTGAAAAAGGTTTTGTCAGCACTGGCCGCTGCCATATTGAGCATGGCAAAAAAGGCGGATGCCGTCAGCGCTGGCTCATCTTCGTCCCAAAGTGCCATATAATCCGGAAAATTGAGGTCAGCATAACGATGACAATACGGCAGTTGCTCCTCTACCGCTTTAACGCTAATGCTGAAGATAAAACCCGTTGAGAACAGAAGTGTAATAACGAAAGAGTGAATGGGACGCCAAGCTTGCATGTAAACCCCACGAAACGATAGAAACGCTACTATAAAACGATTTGTTTCGTGGGGGACTTTCAACATCCAGCCAGGTCTTGATTCTGGAAGGCTCTTCACATCGTGGGTGAAGCCAAAATCATGTCACGGTTACAGACCGTGGTCGTAAAGCGTGATGCACTAAGCGCACTGCAGTGACAGTTGCGAATAAACGGCCTGATAGTGAGCAAGATTAGGAATGTGGTTGCGACTGTAAGTCCCTCCACCAACTTCTACAAAGTCATAGCCCAGCTCCTGAGAGGCATGCCGGCTTTGAGTTCCTTGCCCAAACACTACGCGACGGCTGAATACCTGCCCGGAGTCCTGTTTGGAACGAAAAGCGGCCAATGCCATGATCTCTGTTCGGTTGAGCGCATCTGACGATGAAGCCATTGTCATGTTAGCGATATCCAGCCCGGCAGCACGAAGCTTCAGACGCGCCACTGATTCCCACGCGCCGGTTGCAATCGCAACATAAGTATCTTTGCGCTCACGAATGTTCGTCAAAAAATCCTGAGCACCCGGACTCACCACCAATGCCTGAGGCTTATCGCCCATTGCCGCATTCAGCCGGGCGAGATAACAACTTTCAACTTTACGATGAACCAGTGTCCGGCTCTCTCTGATTTGATATTTCATCATCAATTCATCAAGCCGACCGGCATCCGTCAGGCTTTTGTAATGCGCCAACTCATCATCTGATTCAAATTCAGGCCGGAACCCCAGAACATCTTCCACAGCCTTCGAGTAACAATCCAGATCGACACTATCGGATTTCACCAATGCACCATCAATATCAATCAAAAACAAGTTCATTACTCATACACCTTTTATTCTGAAACGACCCGTGTCGCTCACCCTGCGTGAGCCAATTCTGATCGCGACAAGATCATGCACTTGTAAACAAAATGTTTCAAGCAATAAATTGATAGTTTGTGTAAATCTTTCCGCCTATCAATCTATTTATTATCAGTGACTTATGTTTAACCCCATGATCGAGATCATGGACTGAACGGTCTTTATACAGTCGTCAACCGTTCTTTATTAACCCTAATCTAGCGTGAAAATGTATCAAAATTGTTAAATTCACATTCATTTTTCTTGACTGTTAACACGCCCGCTTTGACAAAACTCGTCTAGGATGAGAACGACCAATAATAAAAAGTAATGTCGTTTAAAAGATCGTCGTTTTAAAGCACGTCGTGATACAAACAAAGGAAGCAATCATGAATAGAACATCAAGCCGTCGCGGCTTTCTAAAACTCAGTCTTGGCAGCCTGATAGGGATCACTATTGGTAATCAGCTGCTGGTAAAACCTGCTCGTGCAGAAGACCTCCCGCACCTGACCTCCGATGACCCTCAGGCAAAGGCATTAAAATATGTCGAGCAAGCACCTGACAGTGAAAAACACTGCGGTAACTGTGCTCTGCTGCAAGGTAACGAGGGAGATGAATGGCGGCCTTGTGCCCTGTTCCCGGGTAAAGCCGTTAATGTGAATGGCTGGTGTTCAGCCTGGGCCAAAAAGCCGTAAATGAGCCCGTTTCCCGAAATCAACAAGCCTGGTGAAAACCAGGCTTGTCTTTATCTCACGGCGATGAGTGTTGTCCCTGCCCGGCTTGTTAAATTACCGGACAATAGCAACTGCTTAACTCATCGAAAGCAGTGTTCTGCCCAGCGGGCAAGACCCGCCGTAACCGAACCAAAGTAACTGCCACTGACAACCGGCGTTCCCGGCAACAACTGTTCGATACATTGGCGCAAAACCGGCGAACGGGCGGTTCCTCCCGTCATGTATACCACATCAGGCGTTACACCACTTTGCACCATTGCCTCTTCCACCAACTTGCTGATGTGGGCTTTCGGCGCTTCAATCGCGCTTGCCAGTTCATGCTGAGAAACATCCACATGAAGCTGATCAGACAGATACCCGAGATCAATACGATTCAGTGCCTGCTCTGATAATGCAATTTTGCATTCTTCAGCATTGCGCACCAACTGATAACCCAGGGTTTCATGATAAACCCGAATCAGTTTGGCCAGTTTCTCAGGTTCAGCAGCATCACGGCGCAGCTGATCAAGTGTCTTGAAGTTGGCTGATCCGTAAAAGTCTGACTGGGCAACTACATTGTTGATTGCAATCGGGTTCCAGAATTGGCTGACCGGCATGTCGATGCCTTTTTTGGTCTGACTCCCCATGCCCAGTAATGGCATAATCTGGCGAAATGCCAGATAAATATCCAGGTCGTTTCCACCAACCCTCAAGCCACTGTGAGCCAACAGGCTCGACTGACGTTCAGTTTTTCCCGCCCAGCTTGGTCCCATCTGGATCATCGAGCAATCCGTGGTTCCCCCGCCGATATCGACCACCAGCACCGTTTTATCTTCGTTTAGCGTGCTTTCATATTCCAGTCCTGCCGCTACCGGCTCAAACTGGAAAGCAATGTGTTTAAATCCGGCACGCTCAGCCGCCCGACGCAAAATAGTTTCAGCCTGCTGGTTGGCTTTCTCGCCACCGGTTCCCTGAAAGTTAATCGGACGGCCGATCATGGTGCTGTCGATACTGGCCGACAAACTCCGCTCTGCCTGCGATTTGATGTTAGCCATCATGGCGCAGACTAGATCTTCAAAAAAACTGATCTGAACATCCTGCAGACCATTCGCGCCGAGGAATGATTTGGGCGACTTTACGTAATACACTTCTTCCGGATCCGCGAGATAGAGATCCAACGCCGCCTGTCCGAACAGCAAGTCGCCTTTCTCAACCTCTATGTCCTCATCGCGGTTCATGTTGATCGCGCGACGCAACACCTGCTCACCAATCGAATCAGCCGGGCTGATACCCATGAAGCGGTAGAGGTACTCGCTTACCGCTTCCCGAGTAGGCGCACACAACGTCGAAGGGATAAAGGTGTTCTCGCCTTCTAACGGCAGCAGCGTCGGCTGACCGTTTTCCATAACAGCCACTGAACAGTTTGCCGTTCCGTAATCAAAACCGATAAACATCGTATCCTCCGCGCTGATAAAAGCGGGCGATCATACTGCATCTGTCGGAAACTGCAAACAGGATGCTAATCTGACCGTAAATTCACAATAATATTGATATATTTTCGCGTTTTACCGCTTAATATCGGCCATAATTACATTTTCTTTCTGATTAATGGAAAACTATGAAAAAGCACCTTACTCTCATTGGTTTTATGACCGCCCTATTCATCGCGGTGGTTGGTTGCAGTGAGCAGAACATTCCGCAGGAAGGCGTGAAATACACCGTTGTCAAAACCCCAACACCCGATGCCGCCAGCGTGGTTGAAGTGTTTTCCCTGGGTTGCGGTCACTGCCGAAACATGGAGAAAATGCTACCGGACATTCAGAAACTGGCTGGCGTTAATATTGAACAAGTTCATGTCACGTTCAACCAGGGGGCACAAGTTGCTGCCTACATGTATTACACAGCGTTCATCCAGACTGACGGTAAGCCGAGCCCTGAACTGAAAGAAGATCTGTTCCGTTTTATTCAGGAAGACAGCACCGCGTTGAGTGAAGATGAACGCCAGACTGCGTTAAATGCCATTTTCGATAAATACAAGCTGCAAAGCCCGTTTCAGCTTTCAGAGTCTCAGCGTGAAGAAGTCTATCAGCACCTGACTCAGGCCAACCAACTGGAAGCCAACGCCGGCATTACCTCGGTGCCAACATTCCTGGTGAAAGGGAAATATCTGGTGCAAAACAGCGAGCATGAAAGCCTGGAAGATCTGGCGAATACCATTCGCTACCTGTCTGAAAAACAGTAACTCGCGTCAGAGTTACTCCGGGTTAGGTTCATTTCAGATAGTTTTCTGATCTCACCGAAACAGATAACCAGCGGTCCCATTACGGCCCAGTGACTTTCATATCTCTGGGCCGATATTCCTTCCCTGCTGTTACTCTTCTCGACTGATGTTGCTCTTCTCACTGCTGCGTTTATCTATGCTTGTTTTCGGTTATTTCACCTTTATCTGCCCCTTATCTTTCAAACCTCAATACTCGGGGGGACATTCTGCCTGCGGCATTCATTCAGAGACATACCGGGGTGTACACAAACGGCCTAACAGCAAACACATCAAGCACACCTGTTCAGTCCCGTTATGGCCTATACTCTCAACGACTTGTGAACGACTTGTGGCAATTTCTCTGCGATGCGCATTTTTCCATCTGATGTCGTTACAATACGTCACAATTTTTACGAGTTATATACAACGATTTAATCTAATAAATTCTGCTGTTTTAACGTTTAGTTACATTGCTTGATTATCACCCTGTCAAGACTTGAAGATCATCAGTGTAAGTGGTTTGATCTGCCGCTTGCCAAAATGGTCCACGCCGCGACACTGCTGCGTGAATCCCATATTAAACCGGTTGTTCATGCGGTTTGAGATGGGATGGCAAGACACTACGACAAACATTAAGGTGCATTCATAATGGCGAAAACCCCTACGGCTTCGACAGTCTCTCAGGCAATGGATATTGCGTACCAATCGACGTCAATGGAGATTTGGGACAGCAAATATCGTTTGAAATCAAAGCATGGAGATGCGATCGATGTCACGCTGGACGACACATTCAAACGTGTCGCGCGTGCGTTAGCCGATCTTGAAGAAAACAAGGTCAAGGAACACTGGTACAACGAATTCCTGTGGGCGTTACGTAACGGTGCGATTCCGGCGGGTCGTATCACTTCTAATGCCGGTGCATTCGAGCACAAACCGGCAACGTCAACGATTAACTGCACCGTGTCCGGTACCATCGAAGACTCGATGGACGACATTCTGAACAAAGTACACGAAGCAGGTCTGACCCTGAAGGCCGGTTGTGGTATTGGCTACGACTTCTCTACCCTGCGTCCGCGCGGTGCTTTCGTCTCGGGTGCTGGTGCCTATACGTCCGGCCCGCTGTCTTTCATGGATATCTATGACAAGATGTGTTTCACCGTGTCTTCTGCTGGCGGTCGTCGTGGCGCCCAGATGGGCACCATGGATATTCGTCATCCGGACATCATCGACTTCATTCGCGCCAAACGTGAAGACGGTCGTCTGCGTCAGTTCAACTTGTCGCTGCTGATCACCGAAGACTTCATTCAGGCAGTCAAAAACGATCAGGACTGGCAGTTAATCTTCCCGGTCACCGCGAAAGAGGCCAAGCAGGATAAACTTGATCTGCACAACGACGAAAATATTGTCTGGGCGGACTGGCCGACCAAAGAAAATCTGGTTGAAGATGAAGAAGGCCGTGTCGCGTGCAAGGTTTACCGCACCATGCCTGCACGTAACCTGTGGAATGTCATCATGACCTCCACTTACGACTATGCCGAACCGGGCTTTATCCTGATCGACAAAGTGAACCAGATGAACAACAACTGGTTCTGCGAAGAAATTAGAGCTACTAATCCATGTGGTGAACAGCCGCTGCCACCTTACGGCGCCTGTCTGCTGGGCTCGGTGAACCTGACCAAGTTTGTCCGTGAACCTTTTACTGATAATGCGCATTTTGACTGGGATACTTATCGTCGTGTCGTGGCGATTTTTACCCGCATGCTGGACAACGTCGTTGAAATTAACCAGCTGCCGCTGGAAAAACAGCGTCACGAAATCAACCATAAGCGCCGCCACGGTATGGGTTTCCTGGGACTGGGCTCAACCCTGACCATGCTGAAACACAAATACGGCAGTGCTGCCTCTGTCGCCTTCACCGAACAGGTCGCGCAGGAAATGGCCCTGACCGGCTGGAAAGAAGCATTAAGCCTAGCGAAAGAGAAAGGCCCGGCACCGGTAATGGACGAAGAGTTCGAAGTCACCGCTAAGATGATGCGTCTGCGCCCTGAAATGGCGAAAGACGGCATTAACGTCGGTGATAAAGTCAAAGGTAAGGTACTGCACGCCAAATACAGCCGTTACATGCAGCAGGTCGCTGAAGTCGAGCCGCAACTGGTCGAAGAACTGGCGAAAAACGGTGCACGCTTTACCCATCACAGCTCAATTGCGCCAACCGGTACTATCTCGCTGTCTCTGGCAAACAACGCCAGTAACGGCATTGAGCCAAGCTTTGCGCATCACTACACCCGTAATGTCATCGTGCCGGGTAAGAAGTCGAAAGAAAGCGTAGATGTGTACAGCTTCGAACTGCTGGCTTACCGCCAGTTGATCAACAAAAAAGCCATGCCGTACACCACAGAAGAAGAATTCCAATTACCAGACTACTTCATCACGGCTGATGACATTACCCCAAGCCAGCACGTTGAAGTGCAGGCAGCGGCGCAGCGCTGGATTGACTCTTCGATTTCTAAAACCGCTAACGTCCCGACCGATTTCCCGTTCGAAGACTTTAAAGACATCTACATGGATGCCTACGATAAAGGTCTGAAAGGCTGTACAACGTTCCGTTTCAACCCGGAAGTCTTCCAGGGCGTTCTGGTTAAAGAGAAAGATCTGGAAAACACGACCTACGTGTTTACGCTGGAAGACGGCACCACCTTTGAAGCCAAAGGTAACGAGCAAATCGAATATGATGGCGAGATTCACAGCGCCGCAAACCTATACGATGCCCTGAAAGAAGGCTACTACGGTAAGTTTTAAGAGACAGGTTCAGAGAAAATGACCAGAAAAATTGACGGTAAAATCGTTGCCTTCAAAGTAAAGAGCCAGGAGCAGGAAGCGCCACAAGCCGCTGCCCCAGCTCAGCCTGCAGTAGAAGTTGAGCACATGCATGAAGACATGCAACGTCCTGAGAAGCTGTTGGGTACGACTTACAAACTGAAAACCCCGGAACACATTTCAGAGCACTCACTGTTTATCACGATCAATGACGTGGTTCTCAATGAAGGTACCGAGCACGAAGTTCGCCGCCCGTTCGAAGTGTTCATCAATTCTAAGAGCCTGGAGCACTTCCAGTGGATTGTGGCACTAACACGTATTATGTCAGCAGTGTTCCGTAAAGGTGGCGACTGTACTTTCCTGGTGGAAGAGCTGCGCTCAGTCTTCGACCCACGCGGTGGCTACTGGAACAAAGGAAAATACGTACCGTCTCTGATTGCTGAAATCGGCAATGTGATTGAGCAGCACCTGACAGAAATCGGCATGCTGGGCAAACCAGAAGTCGACGAGCACCAGCAGGCGTTTCTGGAAGCCAAAAAAGCAGAACTGGAAGGCAAAACAGAAGAAGTAGAGGAAAGTGGTAATTTTCCGCCAAGCGCAACCCTGTGTTACAAATGCCATAACAAGTCAGTCATCGTCAAAGACGGTTGCCAGACCTGCCTGAACTGTGGTGATTCCAAGTGCGGCTGAGTTAAACCAGACCGCCAAACGTAATAATAAAAAGCTGCCTTTGGGCAGCTTTTTATTTAGGTGATGCCATTTTGGAAAATATTATTGCTCAAAAACAGTTCCGACATGCGTCTGATAAGCTAACACGTGAAAATATATCTTTTCATCCATAAGGTTTACTGGCTTGATAGTTGTGTCCTTACCAAACGTGTTAAATTCGACAACGCACTTGCTATAACTCTCCTTGAGTTCTGAAATACGCTTTCCAAATAACGTCAACGCTGGAATCTCAAAGGGTGCGGTCAACTCTTGGTAATAACTGGTAGCTGGGAAAAAGAGCTCGCTATTGCCATCTGCAGCCGTACAAGTCATATATCTCACGTCGATGTCATAAACAAAGTCGCTATTATTGTTCCAATGAATGGAAAGGTTGTCCGTCGTTTGATCAGAGGAAACCCATACCCCATCAACAAGCTTAGGCAGCCTGTCAACAATCCCCTGCGCAACAACCGTATCATTTCGCCACCAATAAACCTCATAGCTGCTGGCATCGCTAGGTAATTCGTCATATGTATCGGCAGTCGCTGGGCTATGATGAACTGTTGGCTTATAAACCTGCCCCTGTGCATGGATTTCCAATTTATCGGGGGCGTGTAAATAAACCTCAACGCCATTCATATGAGCAAAATCTGACTTAGCTGTTAATTTATATTGTTCACCCACTTCCAACCAAACGTTTAACGTAAGGTCATCTAAGTTATGTGCGCATGACATCTCTGGTATATTTCCACACCGCTCTTGAACCACAGTCGTGGGTGTATCGTTATTGGAGCCGCCGCCACCTCCACCGCATGCAGTCAATACAACCAATGACAATAGCGAAATCAAAGACTTCTTCATTCCAGTAATTCCATTTAACCCTATGAAAATATGGGCTAATTATACTTACTGCTATTTACATCAGCTGAGTTATTAATATGAAGTGACTCGCATTACTGACACTAACAAACTTACCTGCAATGATGATAAGCGTGAGTCGCCTTCTCAGAACCAACTGTTAAGAGCTAACAGCAGTATGGAAATTATTCCGGCTCTGGCCATCGACAGCCTGCGCAACCTGATAAGCGAGTTCGACTCCCTCCCGTCATGGCATAACAAACAAAAATAACCGCAATAATTACAAGGCAATAACATCTTGTTTTCATGCGAAGGAAATAACCGCTCAAGTGCACAGTTTTCCTCTTTGCCCCTTAACACCTGATTTTCACAGGGGTATTTTGGTTTTCAGACAACAGGTTAAGCCCGATACAGATATACTGCATTGATAACGTTCTCACACTTTGCGTTCTCAATGTTGTATGACGAATGTTTTGGCTCCACCAGCCGTAGACACAACTCCCTAACCACTTCTCCCGTTAGCGGAACGGGATCAGTTCTTACCGAGTTTTACCGCCTACCCCTGGCGCTCCAAGCTACTCCTCTCGGGTACAACCCACCGCAACAGGACGAGCGTATTTCGCAAGGGATAATTTAGCCAAACGACAACACCCACACTGCCGTGAGCAACTGGCCTGAACATTATCAGATAAGGTGCATCCAGAGTATGCACCCGCCCTTCCTCGTCCTGTTATTGGTGAAAAAGGATTTTCATAAATCAGGAGGCTCTCTTATGAGTGACATTGCACTTTCAATCAGCATTCTTGCGCTGGTGGCAGTGCTGGGGCTATGGTTCGGAAACCTGCGCATCTGCGGGGTCGGACTGGGGATCGGCGGAGTGCTGTTTGGTGGCATTCTGGTCGGGCACTTCACCGATACCTGGGACATAGCACTGGACACCCACACCCTGCACTTCATCCAGGAATTTGGCTTAATCCTGTTTGTCTATACCATCGGGATACAAGTAGGACCCGGCTTTTTTTCTTCGTTACGCAGCTCCGGCCTGAAGCTCAACGCGTTTGCGGCCTTGATTGTGCTGCTCGGGTGCTTGGTCACCATTGCCTTGTATCTTATTTTTGATGTCCCATTGCCGGTAATACTCGGCGTGTTCTCCGGTGCTGTCACCAATACCCCGTCACTGGGGGCTGGACAGCAGATTCTGACAGAACTGGGGGCGCAGGAAAGCATGCTTGATATGACAGGGATGGGCTATGCCGTCGCCTACCCGTTCGGGATCTGCGGAATCCTGCTGACCATGTGGGTGCTGCGGTTGATCTTCAGAGTCAACATAGACCAGGAAGCAGATCAGTTCGAAGAAACAAACGGCCACAAGAAATCCAGCCTGCATACTCTGAACATTGCGGTCAAAAACCCAAACCTGAACGGTTTGATGCTTCAGGAGGTTCCGGCATTAACTGAAGGTGATATTGTCTGCTCACGGCTGAAACGTGATGAATCCCTCCACATTCCAAAGCCCGATACGCGCATAGCGGTCAACGATCTGCTCCATCTGGTCGGGGAAAAACAAGCGCTCGAAAAAGCCCGCCTTGTCATCGGCGAAGAAGTGGATACCTCGTTGTCTACACGGGGAACCGAACTTCGTGTCCAGCGTCTGGTTGTGACAAATGAGATTGTGTTAGGCAAAAAAATCCGCGACTTGGATTTGAAAGAGAAATACGACGTGGTCGTATCCCGGTTAAACCGTGCCGGGGTCGAACTGGTGCCAACCAGCCAATCGACTTTGCAATTTGGTGACATTCTGAATCTGGTTGGCCGCCAGGAAGCGATTGAAGCAGTTAGCGGTATTGTCGGGAATGCCCACCAGAAGCTCCAACAGGTTCAAATGCTACCCGTGTTTGTTGGCATAGGCCTTGGCGTGTTACTGGGTTCTATTCCCTTCTATCTGCCAGGTTTTCCAGCAGCAATCAAACTTGGGTTGGCAGGTGGTCCGCTCATTGTGGCCCTGATTCTGGCTCGAGTTGGCAGCATCGGTAAGCTCTACTGGTTCATGCCACCAAGTGCCAACCTGGCACTACGTGAAATCGGAATCGTGCTGTTTCTGGCTGTAGTCGGGCTGAAATCCGGCGGCGGATTTATCGACACGCTCATTAATGGCGATGGTCTGAGTTGGATGGGCTACGGCATACTCATCACCTTTTTGCCGCTAATGGCTGTCGGGGTGATTGCCAGAATGTTTGGCGGACTGAACTACCTGACAATTTGCGGCATGCTTGCGGGCTCGATGACGGATCCACCGGCACTGGCTTTTGCAAACAGCCTGCACAGCAGCAGTGGTGCCTCGGCGCTCTCCTATGCCACCGTTTATCCTCTTGTAATGTGTTTGCGTATCCTCTCTCCGCAACTCCTTGCCCTGCTACTTTGGGCACTTTGAAATGTTGCCAGGCCACTTCTCCGGCCTGGCCTTTTTTAACGGCTAACGGCTTAAACTTTACTCTGTCTTGATGCTTTCACGTTACGTGCCTGCCAGTGAAATTGGCCGCAGCCCGTTACCGGCCACCAGCAAGGTCAATAAACGTGCCCGTAACGTAAGACGCTTCATCGGATAACAGCCAGGCAATCGCTTCAGCCACCTCCTCCGGAGTACCTCCACGTTTCATCGGGATCATCGGACTCAGGCGTTCCACTCGTCCCGGTTCCCCGCCATCAGCATGCATCTCCGTATAAATACATCCTGGACGCACACTGTTAACCCGTATTCCCTCACTGGCCACTTCCAGCGACAATCCTTTGGTGAGAGCATCCATCGCCCCTTTCGACGCGGCGTAATCTATGTACTCAAACGGCGCACCTAATCTTGACGCCGCAGAGGACACATTCACGATCGAGCCACTGACCAATCGCCCTTTTTGCATCCGTTTAACGGCTTCACGACAACAAAGAAAACAACTGGTTACGTTCGTTGTCATTACCTGATTGAATCGTTCAACATCGATATCGACTAATCGAGATTGAGTGAATAAAATACCGGCATTGTTGACCAAATGAGTCACCGGCCCCAGCGCCCGCTCTGACTCATCAAACAGGCGAATCACATCCTGCTCATTGGCAACATTGGCCTGCACCGCTATCGCCTTACCACCGGCCTTAGCAATTTCTTCCACGACATCATTTGCATGTTCAGCTTTATCACGATAGTTAACACAGACTGAATAACCTTTTCGCGCCAGTAATTTTGCTGTTGCCGCCCCAATTCCTCGACTGCTGCCAGTAATAATGACTACTTTCTCACTCATAAATCGTCCTTGTTTTCGATGATAAAAAGGGAATACAAAAGTCTGTAAGCAGAATAACATCTATTTAATAAGATCTTCTATTTTTCAATGCTTTATAAGCAGTTTTACATTTTTACATCCCGACCATTAACCATGCACAGGTTTCTCTCGGGTCGACAAACCATTGTCATGCAAACATTGAGTGACTTGTGTCATTAACTCACTTGCTTTGTTGATATAGCCCGCTGACGCCTTCGAACCAAATTGTGATTCATATCGCCCGACGGAAATCGCCATACCCATGTACTCAGACACTAACTGGATATTCTCATCATATCGACAGTGGTGTTTAACGGCGATGACCTGCTCTGGTGAGGCAGGTTCTCCGGTGTTTAACATATATTCATATTCTTTTTACTCTCTGTGGCGTACCCAGTCAGCAGAATCATGGTTACAGCCAATATCAAACGCATTTGTACTTTTCCTGTTCTGTATTCAGATATTATCAATCGCGATTGATGATCAAAAATAAAGGCATATGATAATGCTCATATGCCTTTTAACGTCATCTGAAAATTGCGAACTATTTCTAACGCTTAGTTTGTTTGAATCAAACCAGAAAACGCAGGATTATTCACTGCAGTCTTGATGAGATCCTGTACTGCCGGCGTCAGGGCATCCGCTGTGGCATTACAAGCAGTAATGGCATCAAAACCACTTTTGAACGTATATTTATTGCTCACAGACATCGAGTTACCGTTTGACGAATTTAATACCACTCCAATATCCCAATACCCATTTGTCAGACCAGATGTTGATGAAAATTCAATATTGGTGATTTCACCCGTTATTTGGGTGCCATCAGTTGAATAAATATTTGCCATCTTGAATTCATCATTGATTGCTTTGGTGATAAATGCTGGAATGGTTAAACCATCAGCAGGCTCAATAGGCCCCATCAGGCGGCAGTTCGCGCTAAAATTCGACGTTTGTGTAAGCTCTGTAACACGAGCTTTAGCACCATCAAAAGTTTTAAGTTTTTGAATATTATCAACAGACGTTGAGTAACGTGGAGGCTGCATTGTAGAACACGCCGTCAGCGCCAAAGTGCAGACAGTTACAACAGCCATTTTTTTCATCGACATTTCTTTATCCTATATGAGTTTTAACTATTTTATATCAGTATCAGCTAATTAATTTATTGCTCATCCAATACCAGAAAGCATTATTTTTAAGTTATTAGCCTGAATTATGAGGAGGTATTAAATCGCTATAGAAACAACATTGAAAGCATAAAATTGAGTCACAAGCCACTAAATGACTGTCTTATGAGCTTATTCACATTTTCAAAATTTGGCCAATGCGATGTTAAGATCTAATTTTTAAATTATGAATCTAACTCATTCAATTTATTACATTAAGGCATCACTTTAAACAATAAATTCTTATAGGGAATTAGTCGAACACAATGTTTGCAATGCTTATGATGAATATTATTAATACACTGCTTTATCCATTTTTCATCATTAAAATCTGCGATACTCCAACCACACCTCAGACCAAGTAATGAAAACTTACATATAACAGGTACTCTTAGACGAAGACGAAGACGAAGACGAAGACGATAGTAAGTTAGACTATAGCCCCTAATAATGCGCTTCAAAATTAGCAGTCTGAGATTTACTTCCTATCTCCGAAACCACCTCGATATGCCACATAAATCATACATAAGAGCAAAAATTAGCCACTTAATAAAACAATGGTCAAAATTTTATTGCACACTATTTTATTTATGATTACTATCCTGCCAACAACATCAACGGTGAAATGCAAACATCAATTAAACACCGTTCACTATTGAATGAATATAGAAAAATAAGGTAAAAAAATGAAAAAGGTTATGCTTCTTCCGCTTGCTGCACTTCTGACAACCACTTTTGCCGCTCAGGCTGACAATGGTAACCTGACCCAGAACTTCAACTACATTTCTGGTGGTCTGTCTCACAGTGAGTTAAACGAAGATATCCACACTTCTGTAAATTTCAACGATTCTACAGACAGCATGACAGGTCTTTATCTGCGTGGTAGCTGGAACTTTACGGGTAATGTGTTTGTTGAAACGCGTGGTGAAGCACTGGTAAAAGATGACCTGACCGTTTCTCAGGGCCTGCTGGGTCTAGGTTACTACTTCCCGATTAACAATGATCTGACTGTGTACGGTCTGGCTGGTCTGTCAACAATCACTGTTGATTACGACGTGAACTATTTTGGCCACTCAGTTAATGTCAGCAACGATGACAGCGGCTTTACCGGTGAAGTGGGTGCACGTTACCAGGTAATGAATAACTGGACAGTAGAGCCTGCAGTACGCTTTGCCAACTATGATGAATCAATGACTGAACTGCGTCTGGGTAACAACTTCAAAGTATCTGAGCACATGAGCCTGGAAGCCAACCTGGCTCACCGCGACTTTGACGTGTTGAAAGAAACGAACTTCCAACTGGGTGCACGCTACAGCTTCTGATCACGTCGGTAAGACAATCAAAAAAGCAACAACATGTACTTAGCAACAGCCCGGGTAACTCCCGGGCTGTTTTTCTTTCTGCTAGTCTGAGTTTACACAAAACATCAGAAACGAAAATAGAGAATGAAGAACGCTAAAAGGCTGACTGTTATTTACTCTCTGTCTGATAAGCTGCCAGTAACCTTTCGAACTCGTCGATCTGTTTCGCTACCATATCCACACTCTGCTGCCAGAATTCTGGCTGGCGAATGTCCATGCCCAAGTGTTTTTCAACTACCTCTTCAGCCATCATAGAGCCGGTATCACGCAGTAAGGCTTTGTAGTCTTCATAGAAATGTTCACCTTTCGCAGCACGTTGCGCATAAACACCTTTACTGAACAAATAGCCGAACAGGTATGGGTAATTGTAGAAACTGATGTCAGCGATACTGAAATGGAGCTTGCTGGCCCAGAACATCTCACTGGTTTCGTCCATTGCATTGCCATACCAGTCACGCCAGGTCTCAGACATTAACGCCTTGAGCTGATCCGGAGTGAACTCCCCTGCCGAACGCTGATCATAAAACGCTTTTTCGAATTCGTAACGCACCGGGATATTAATAAGCAGGGCCAATGCCGACTGGGCTTCTTCCCATAGCATCAACAGCTTGTCCTGATCGCTCTGGGCTTTATCCATTAATGCATCGCGAACCACGTTTTCAGCAAAGATCGATGCGGTTTCAGCCAGCGTCATTGGATATTGCGTTTTTTGCAACGGCATATCACGCATCACCCAGTTATGGAAAGCATGGCCAAGTTCATGTGCCAGTGTCAGCACATCGGACATACTTCCACCCCAGGTCATAAACACCAGCGGCGTACGGGTATCGGCAAGTTTGGTACAGTAAGCCCCCAAGCGCTTGTTTGGCTGTGGCGCGGCATCAATCAGCTTGTTTTCGACCATCATATCGACAAACTCGCCCATTTCCGGATTCACTCCAGCAAAGGCTTCACGAATAATGTCGATACCTTGCTCAAAACTGTATGTCTGACCGTCATTCGAGGCCGTAGTTTCTGTCGGCGACTCTGCCGACAGCAATGCCGGCATAGAGGCAAGCTCATCCCAGGGCTTCAGTTTCTCAGTCCCAAACAGACGCGCCATCAGCAAACCGGCTTTCTGCCCGATTGGGCGGCTGTCTTTTGCTACATTCATCATAGAATCCAGCGTCTGTTTCTGGATGCAGCTAAGATGCAAGCTTGGATCAAGAAAATGTACCTGCTCGGTATGACTGCGTTTGTCATACTCAGTCAGACGCGCACCGGCCAGGGCATTCAGAATCGCCGCAAAACTTTCCTGATGAACCGTCATCGCTTCTGAAATCGCGCGCCAGGCTGGTTCACGACGCAGGCTGTCTCCGCCATACAAAAGGCTGGCCGCCTGTGACAGCCCCATGGTTTCTTTTTTGCCATGAGGCAAAGTCAGGGTAACCGACAAACTGCCGGTGATGTTGTCATACAACCTTCCCCACGCTTCACGTCCGTCCTGATCCAGAGCTGTCATCAACTGCTCTTCTGCGATGGACAGCTGACGATTTTTCAGCATACGGGCACATTCCAGTCTGAAACGCCATTCCTCGATGCCGTAGGTTGTCATCAGCAGGTTGAAGTCACTGTCTTCAAGATTAACGATTGCCTGGTTATACGGTGTGATGGCCTGCTCTAGTTGTGACAGCAGCTTGTTGACCTTACCCATCACTTTCTTGGCAGCAACATCAGATGCATCCACAGAGAGCAGGCAGTTCACATATGTAGACAAGGTATGAATTCGCAGCTTGACACTGGCCAGAAGTTTTAGGGCACCAGCCAGCCCTTCCGGCGTCCCGGTTTCAAATTTTACCAGTTCAGGCAATTTTTCTTCCGCGAAGGCCAGATCCTGTTGGATCTTCGGATCATCCAGATCACGATAAGCAATGGAAAGATCCCAGCTCGGTATTGTCATTTTTCCTCCTTGACGATCCGGGTAACACCCGGAACCCTATTAATCATTAAACAGCAGACAGGCGCGCCCATCATGCTCTATACGCTGAATACGGGTCGCAAACACCTGCTCCAGCATCTCAACCGTCATAACTTCTTTGGGCTGCCCCTTGGCAACACAGGAACCGTTGTTCAGTAGCAACACTTTGTCAGCTTCGCGCAGAGTACGATTTAAATCATGATTGGCCATCACCACAGCTATGCCCATGTTGGCCACTTTACGGATCAATTTGTACATCACCGCTTCCTGGCCGATATCCAGCGCTGCCGCCGGCTCATCCAGCAACAGAAGCCGAGCATCCGGATTGAGATCCGGCCACACCTGAAGACACGCCGCCGCCAGCCTTACCCGTTGCCACTCGCCGCCTGAAAGCTGCTGAATACTTCGGTTCAGTTTGTCTCTGATTTTCAGCGCGGTACAAATTTCGTTAACAGCCGCTTGCGCATGCTCTTCATCAACCTGCCCAATCGCCGAGAGAGAAAGTGACAGATAGTGATACACCGCCACAGCAAAAGCGGGCCGGTCCTGTTGAGAAAGATAGCTCCTGTTCCGGGCCAGTGTGGCCAAATCAAACTGCACTAGTGCTTTCCCGGAGAACTGAATCTCTCCCTGGTAATCAACCAGCCCCGATAGCATGGCAATGGCGGTACTTTTACCGCTGCCGTTCGGCCCAATTAAATGCACAATTTCCCCGGCTTTCACGTCAAAAGAAACCGGAAGTAAACGATGTGGCATAGCCAGATTGTGCGCCTGAATCACCACAGATGCATGTGTTTGAGATAACGTCATCAAGCTTATTCCATCAATCTAGCTGAGATCGGAGCAACATCCAGATAAACAATGGCGCACCGAGCGTTGTAATCACCACCCCCACTGGCAACTCGGCTGCCGGAAGCAGCACTCTGGCCAAAGTATCTGCCAGTGCCAGTAACAAAGCGCCAAACAAAGCCGAGAGCGGCAACAGAAAGCGATTTTCCGCCCCCAGTGCGAGCCGGAGCAGATGCGGCACCACTAACCCGATAAACCCAATAATGCCCCCAAGGGCAACGGAAGCGCCGACTAACAGGGATACAATCAGAATCAGACGCCAGCGAAATGCCGCGACATCCAGCCCCAGTTGTCTGGCCTGGTTTTCGCCCAGCATCAGTAAATCCAGCTTTTTGCCCTGCAAGCAGAGCCAGACAAGAACAGGCATCATCGCGACCAGCAGCACCAGTTGCGGCCAGCTCACACCGGCGACACTTCCCATCAGCCAGTACATCAGCATGCGTAAATTCAGATCATCACTGAAGTAGAAAGCCCAGGTCACCATAGCACCGGATAAAATCCCAAGTGCAACACCGATCAGTAATAGCCGTGCCGTTGACACTTTGCGTCGCTGAGACAACCCGACCAGAATAAGCGTAAAACAGAACGCACCAACCATTGCCGCTGCCATCATGATCAATGGCGTCGGTGCGAGTGGCAGAGCAAATAGGACGACAACCAAAGCCAGGCTGGCACCACCGGAAATGCCTAATACGCCGGGTTCTGCCAGCGGATTCCCCAGTAATACCTGCAACACAGCTCCAGAGGCCGCCAGAGAGGCACCAATCGCCAATGCCGCCAACAAACGGGGAAAACGTAATTGTGTCAGTAACTGCTGTTCCAGCAGACCGTCAGGTGACCACGGCCAGATAAAAATTTCACCGACCGCAAGGGAAAAAAAGCAGGCCGCCAGTAGCAAGACGCCTGCTATCAAGATTGCCAGTCGCCATCTGGACTCGTGGCGAACTCTTAGTTCATTCAGTAGCATCAGGAGTACACAATAATGAGGTTTAAACCAAACTGACCAGCCAGTTTGGTATTACCATACTCGCTCAGTCAGGAAATGGAAAGCAACCCTCACTAGCCCAATGATTATTCAGACAAAAGTGACTCCGATTTAATCAATCCGACTTACTTCACGGTGATTTGCTCACCCAGATTCACCTCTGTTTTACGCACCAGCAGACAAGCTCGCTGACCCAGAGCAACATTGGCATTCGGAAAGACAACGGCTTCTCCGCCTTCTAACGCGAAGTATTCAACCCCTTCGTCACTGCCAAGCAGCTTACCTTGATCGAAAAAGGTGAAGTTAGCCTGATCATTCGGGAAGTTCAGCTTAAACTCATCGGTCTGTTTAACCAGGGTCCGAGTGACCTTATAAATACTTAGCAGATCACCCTGCCAGTGGTATTCAACTTGCGGTACGGTCACCAGCTCCAGCATTGCCTGATCAAAAGCGGCCAGACGCTCCAGGTCATTTTCACCAAACTTCGCCACTTTCCCCAATTCTACCGTCAGTGCTTGAGCAGAAAATTTCTCCGCGCTGAACCAGCTAAACGTCGAAGACGAGCTGCTTGACAGCAGTACCGCTTCTAACTCAGCACGCTGCATAAATGAAAACAGGGCTTTGCTGCGGGTAGGATTTTCCGTAAATGGACTAACGGCAAAAGTATAGTGCTCTGAATCGCGAATCGCACAGTGTAGATCCAGATGCCAACGTGAAGCCTGTTGGCGATCAGGGTGAGAATAGAAATTAATAACCGCTTGCTGCAATTCGTTTGCACGCAGGCAATCAGGATTTTCTGTTGGATTTTCGGTATTGAACAGTCGGTTCATGTTTTCGACCACAAACCGCTTGTGCAGATTGATCGCCTCAGGATGGCCAATAATCAGCAATAAACGGTGGGCAGGTACCAGACCATCAACCAGAATTCGTCGTGCCAGTTGCTGAACCAATTCAATCGGGCTGGTTTCATCACCGTGAACCCCTGAAGACAGCACGATATCTTTTGTATCTTCAGCGAGGTCCGGCGGGGTGATTTGCAAAATCCCTCGCCCAAGAAGCTCACATTTTACACCGCTGGCGGTATGCCACTTTCCTGTTTTTACTGACAGCTCCATATTCAGGCTTGCTGCCAGAAAGTCTCCGCTTTTCACCAGCTTTAACATTCCCATTGAACTTCTCCCTGTTAATCAGTATTTCTCAATCGGGATGCCGACATTTTAGCGCTCTCCCCTTGTAAATCAAACCGCAGAAAAACATATATTTAACATCAACATCACACATCTGATGCGTTTTAAGTAAATTTAATCAGAAAAAGCGCTGTAATTGGAGGTAGGCTAAGAATTTTTCGCTAACCTGAAGTGGAAATGTGGAACGAACAAGTGAAGCAAATAACAGGCAAAGAAAAACCCAGGTAAGTTCTACACACCTTACCTGGGTTCTTATCATCCGGTCCCGCGTTTTACTCTTTGATTTCGATATTTTCTACGCGAGCTTTCAGTTTTTGACCTGGTCGGAAAGTCACAACCCGGCGGGCAGAAATCGGAATATCTTCACCCGTTTTTGGATTCCTTCCAGGACGCTCATTTTTGTCACGAAGGTCAAAGTTACCAAAACCTGATAATTTAACTTGTTCGCCACACTCAAGCGCCTTTCTGATCTCTTCGAAGAAGACTTCCACCGTATCCTTGGCGTCCCGTTTGCTTAATCCAACATTCTCAAACAGGTTCTCAGCCAAATCGGCTTTTGTGAGCGCCATAGATAATTCCCTCAAGACTATGTTGAATGGATCGCAGCTATAACAAGGGCTATACCTGCAGCGTATTAGTCCAGTAAGACCCTGTGCGTCAGAAAACTGGAGGACGTTTTCGACACTGGATATCCTAGCTAGAGACAAGTTTATGCCAACTTCCTGATTTCCGCCAACTTTTTTAAGTGAACTTGCTGTCAAATTATTGATTTTTGCATGTGCCAAACCGTCAAAAACATGCATCAGGTTGTGCTTTAGATGAATGGATAGCAATAACATTTGCTGCAAAGTTGATAATTTACAAAATATCCAACTATCAATTTATGGACATATAGGAATAACCGCTAACTATCAAAAAGTTAGATAAATTAGAGTTAGATCAAAAAAAGCAGCCCCGAAGGACTGCTCTTGATAAAACAATTACTTAAAACATCATGAAGGCTGGTTGTTAATCGATCGATGAACACCCCTTCGCGATGCTGGATTTGCATTAATCGCGCAGGCTGGCACCAAATTGCTCAGACAGTGCTGTAACAATCTTCTCAACCGCTGCGGCAATATCGGCTTCTTCCAGGGTACGTTCTGCTGACTGCAGTGTCAGAGCAATTGCCAGGCTCTTCTGACCTTCTTCAATGCCCTTACCGCGATAAACGTCAAACAGGTTAACGTCTTTCAGCAGCTCACCACCGTTAGCATTGCATGCCTCAAGAATGTCACCAGCTGCAATGTCTTCATTTACAACAACCGCGATATCACGACGGTTAGATGGGAACTTAGACAAAGCTACAGCTTCCGGAATCACACGAGAGTCGATGGCTGACCATTCGATTTCGAACACGATCGTACGGCCATTCAGACCAAACTTGCGCTCCAGTTCAGGGTGAACAGTACCGATCACACCCACTTCTTTACCGTCAACGATGATGGCAGCAGACTGACCTGGGTGCAGTGCAGGATGTTTAGCCGCCTTGAAGCTGTATGCTTTCTCGTTAGAAGTTAGTTCCAGAATGGCTTCCAGGTCGCCCTTCAGATCGAAGAAATCAACGGTGTTCGTCGCGATATCCCAGTGTTCTTCACTGCGAGTACCTGCGATAACACCTGCCAGCATCGGCTCCTGACGCATGCCATTTTCAGCAGACTCACAAGGAATGAAACGCAGACCGTATTCGAACAGGCGAACACGCGGCTGTTGACGTTTCTGGTTGTGAACTACGGTATTCAGCAGCCCTTGAAGCAGACCAAGACGCATTGCTGACATTTCTGCCGAAATCGGGTTTGGCAGTACCAGCGGCTCAACATCCGGTACGATCAGCTTTTGCTGCTCAGGCTCGACAAAACTGTAAGTGATCGCTTCGTGGTAACCACGATCAACCAGCAGATGACGAACACGTTTCAGAGGCAGGTTGGCTTCCTGGTGATCGTGCATCTTCAGTGCAGCAGCCGGAGACTGATTCGGAATATTGTTGTAACCGTAGATACGGCCAACTTCTTCAATCAGATCCTGCTCAATCGCAATGTCAAAACGCCAGGTTGGCGCAATCGCAGACCAACCTTCTTCGGTTGTCGCAACAGCCATACCCAGACGCTCAAGGATTTCAACCACATCTGCATCAGCAATGTGGTGACCCAGCAGGCTGTCCAGTTTTGCACGGCGCAGTGATACAGTATTTGCCTTTGGCAGGTCTGCGTCAGATTCAACCGCGACCACAGGGGCCACTTCGCCGCCACAAATCTCAACCAACAGCTGAGTGGCTCGCTCCATCGCGCTGTGCTGCAGTGCGTAATCCACACCACGCTCAAAACGCATAGAAGAATCAGTGTGCAGACCGTAGCTACGCGCACGACCACGGATATGGTCAGGTGCAAAGAATGCACACTCAAGCAGCACATCTTTTGTTTCGCCAGTAACACCAGACGCTTCGCCACCAAAAATACCGGCGATTGCCAGTGCTTTGTTGTGGTCTGCGACAACCAGTGTATCGGCGTTCAATTCTGCTTCTGTACCGTCCAGCAGAGTCAGCTTCTCGCCTTGCTCAGCCATACGAACGACGATGCCACCTTCGATCTTCGCCAGATCAAATGCGTGCATTGGTTGACCTTGCTCCAGAAGCACGTAGTTAGTGATGTCTACAACAGGGTCAATTGAGCGAATACCACAACGACGCAGTTTTTCTTGCATCCATAGTGGTGTTTCCGCCTGAACATTTACGTTCTTGATGATACGGCCCAGGTAACGAGGACACGCTGCTGGCGCTTTCACGTCAATCGAGACGGTGTCATCGATAGAAGGCGCAACTGCATCAGCTTGAGGCTCAGTCACGTCTGCACGGTTCAGTACGCCCACTTCACGCGCCATGCCACGAATGCTGAAACAGTCAGCGCGGTTAGCCGTCAGGTCAACGTCAACAGTTACGTCATCCAGACCCAGGAACGCACGGAAGTCAGTACCTATTACTGCGTCTTCTGCCAGCTCCATGATGCCATCAGACTCAACGTCAATACCCAGTTCAGTGAATGAACACAGCATGCCGTGAGAAGGCTGGCCACGCAGCTTCGCTTTTTTGATTTTGAAATCACCCGGCAGTACTGCGCCAACAGTCGCTACAGCCACTTTCAGGCCCTGACGACAGTTTGCCGCACCACAAACGATGTCCAGAAGCTCTTCTTCGCCCACGTCAACTTTCGTTACACGCAGTTTGTCAGCATCCGGGTGCTGGCCACATTCAACAACGTGACCCACTTTTACGCCAGTGAAAGAGCCGGCAACAGGCAGCACGTCGTCTACCTCAAGGCCAGCCATAGTAATTTGGTGAGTCAGTTCGTCAGTAGTAATCGCAGGATTTACCCACTCACGAAGCCATGATTCGCTGAATTTCATTGTGTCTAAACCTCTGGATTACTTGAACTGTTTCAGGAAACGAAGGTCGTTCTCGAAGAACGCGCGCAGATCGTTTACACCATAACGAAGCATGGTCAGACGCTCTACACCCATACCGAATGCAAAACCAGAGTATTTCTCAGGATCAATGCCTACGCTGCGCAGTACGTTCGGATGAACCATACCGCAGCCCAGAACCTCAAGCCACTTACCATTTTTACCTTTCACGTCTACTTCTGCAGAAGGCTCTGTGAACGGGAAGTATGACGGACGGAAACGGACTTCCACTTCTTCCTCGAAGAAGTTACACAGGAAGTCATGCAGAATGCCTTTCAGCTGTGCGAAATTTACATTCTCGTCTACCAGCATACCTTCTACCTGATGGAACATTGGGGTATGAGTCTGGTCGTAGTCGTTACGGTATACACGGCCCGGTGCGATGAAACGAAATGGTGGCTTACCATTTTCCATCGTACGAATCTGAACCCCTGAAGTGTGAGTACGAAGCATCAGATCTGGGTTAAAGAAGAAGGTATCGTGATCCGTACGTGCAGGGTGATCTGCGGCAATATTCAGCGCATCAAAGTTGTGGAAAGCATCTTCAATTTCAGGGCCAGACTCCACATTGAAGCCAAGTTCACCAAAGAATTGCTCGATACGTTCAACCGTACGGGTAACCGGGTGCAGACCACCGTTTTCGATGCGGCGACCAGGCAGAGTCACATCAACCATTTCTGCGGCCAGTTTCGCTTCCAGCTCGGCACTTTGCAGTGCGTCTTTACGCGCTGCAATAGCCTGCTGTACAGCACCTTTCGCTTTGTTGATTTCCTGACCTGCTGAGCGACGCTCTTCCGGTGGAAGTTTGCCCAGGCTCTGAAGTTGAAGAGTCAGTTCGCCCTTCTTGCCCAGATATTGGACGCGGACTTCGTCCAGAGCGACTAATGATTCAGCCTGCTCAATAGCTGCCGTTGCGTTGGCAATAATCTCGTCTAGATGTTGCATCGTTTCCTCATCCACCTACAGGTGGCGTCCTTTAGGGAGATATAAATTCGCGTAACGATACATACTAAAGAAACATGCGTCTAAATCCAAATCCAATCGCACTAAAAGCGTGGGATTGGGCGAAAAAAATCGTCTTTAGCCCATTGATCCCGCGATTGTTATTGGGTGTCCTATTAAAGGCTCATTTCACCGGCATTAATGAAGATTTCCCCCTTGTGACCGGATGTCGTCACCTGTCACCGCAGCACAGACAATTGCGGCGCAGATTCCCTCCGTCATCTGCGTCAGCGTCAGTGAAGGTTTGTGACCATCACCCATGGTCTGCTCCGGCAAAAAAGGGACATGTACAAAGTCGGCCCGAATGTGCAGATCGCTCTGTTCTGAACGCGATAGGTTACGGTTGAATTGAGCCAGGTAGTGCATGACGCCATAAAACAGGTGGTTACATACAAAAGTGCCGGCGCTGTAAGAAATCTCAGCCGGGACACCTACCCCATTCACCGCCTGCACCATGGCTTTAACGGGCATAGTTGTAAAATAGGCGGCCGGTCCATCTGTCACCACAGGTTCATCAACTGGCTGGTTACCGGCATTGTCTTCAATACGAAAATCATCAAGATTAATAGCCACTTTTTCGAAGCTAATGGCTGGACGCCCCCCGGCCTGCCCCAGCATGATCACCATATCCGGCAGATACTTTTCGATAGCAACAATACATTGCTCAATTGCACTGCGACGTACCACAGGCAGCTTTTGGGTAACAAGAACCACGCCAGCCTGATGCAGCCTGGACTGCGCTTCCGGTTGGGCTAACTGCTCAAGAATCAATGCTGATGGATTAAGTGCTTCTCCGCCAAAAGGTTCAAAACCTGTCACCAGCACCTTTCTCTTCGTCATGTTGTCTGCCTCTGTCACTGTGGATAATCGTTCGCTTGCCACCCTCACATCCTTTTAAACCTGATTCGATCATGCAGGCATCATAATCAGACGCAAAGTTTGTCGAAAATCCAATGACATAAAACCGTGAGTCTCATCGCATGATCTCAATCCAATCGTTCTGTTTAAACATTTTATTAAAAACAATGTTGCATTAACCGAAATATACCACTAAATTAAAAACACTGTTCGATTGATGAGTTATGTATTCCAACTCTCTTAACTATTCGTTTTGTTTCAATGTGATAACCGAATGACTATGAGGCTGTAAGTCTTGGTATCACTCACCAGACCCTAAAAGTTAATGCATAAGGAGCAATACAATGAATACACAAGAAAAATACTGGTTAATTTATGCCAAAGCGACATTTCTGATTGCCGTTGTGGCGATGGTCATCAGCATCATCAAATTACCCGGCGACCTGCTGATTAAAGGTTACTACAGTATCTGCAGCCTTTTCCTGGTCAGTGCGACCATTACGCTGAGTAAAGCGGTACGTGATCAGGTTGAGTCAAAACGATTAATGAACAAACTTGAAGAAGCCAAAACCGCGCAACTGTTAAACGATTTGGATGAAAGCCGACTATAACTTTGTTTGTGATGAACACGCATTTATATTCCCTTATAAAACAACAGCGGCAGCTTCGGCTGCTGCTGCGCCAACTCAACCGCCAAAAGCAACAGCTTGAAGGAAAACAAGCTCAAGTGGCCCAAGACATTTTTAGCCGCGAGTCCGCTATTGAATCTGCCTTGGAGCCAGCTCCCCAAACAAATACAAGTTCAACCAGCTTCATCAAGATGATTGAACAAACAATGACAGCTAAACATCGCCTTGCTCGGTTAAGAGGCAGAGAAAAAGCGTTGCTAAAACAGATAACCAAGACAGAAACCCAATTAAAGACAACGCACGATCTCATTAAATTAGGTTGCCTACAGCAACGTCGTACCATCCCAACGGCTCAGAGCTCTCTGACACTGGTTCTGGAAACTAAGCTTGAATGCTGCCTATTACAGAATGCGGCGCTACTAGCGCGTTTTATGTAAGTTCTATCTATCAGTTTTTTATCAGTAAAGGGAGTGCGTGATGAATGACTGAATACAGTCCGCAGCAAAACGGTAAGGATACAAGCGGCCTGCTTTACCGGCTTATCAGAGCGATGCGTAGAAGTTTAGACCGACGCGTAAAAACATCGGGTAAAAAGAAGAGATGAAACTCAGGGGGAGCGGAACTGCTCAGGGAAAACACAGCAGAGATAACTGAATGCTTAATGCTGCTCTGCCAGTTGTACAAAGCACAAAAGAAAAAAGGAGAGCCGAAGCTCTCCTTTCCTCATCAAAACTGACTGAAATTACAGTGCAGCTTTCGCTTTTTCAACTAGAACAGTGAAAGTCGCTTTGTCGAATACAGCGATGTCAGCAAGGATCTTACGATCGATCTCGATAGATGCTTTCTTAAGACCATTGATGAAGCGGCTGTAAGACATACCGTTCTGACGAGCTGCAGCGTTGATACGTGCGATCCACAGTTGACGGAAAGTACGTTTCTTGTTGCGACGGTCACGGTAAGCGTACTGACCAGCTTTAGTAACTGCTTGGAAAGCTACGCGGTAAACACGTGAACGTGCACCGTAGTAACCTTTAGCTTGTTTAAGAACTTTTTTGTGACGTGCACGTGCTTGTACACCACGTTTTACGCGAGGCATAGGAGACTCCTAACTAAATAAATTTATAACTAAAAACGATTAAGCGAACGGAAGCATACGTGCAACTGCTGCCACTTCACATGCAGGAAGGATAGCGTTTGGACGAAGCTGACGCTTGTTCTTAGTAGTACGTTTAGTCAGGATGTGACGTTTAGTCGCGTGCTTGTACTTAAAACCACCAGCAGTTTTCTTGAAACGCTTAGCAGCACCTTTGTTGGATTTCATCTTAGGCATGATGAGACTCCGCATTGTTGATTGTTAATAACATAGTAATCAGGCGAACAAAAAGCGCTGCGGTTAAGCAGCGCCTTTGCTACTTGAATGCCGTAATTACTTCTTCTTAGGGGCAAGCATCATCGTCATTTGACGACCTTCAACCTTATTCGGGAAGCTCTCAACAACCGCTAGGTCGCCAAGGTCATCCTTAATTCGGTTAAGAAGCTCGATACCAAGACTCTGGTGGGCCATTTCACGACCGCGGAAACGCAGTGTGACCTTACCCTTGTTGCCCTCTTCCAAAAAGCGAGTCAGGTTGCGCAGTTTTACCTGATAATCGCCTTCGTCTGTACCAGGACGGAATTTAACTTCCTTAACCTGGATTTGTTTTTGCTTTTTCTTTTGCTCTTTAGCAGCCTTGCTCTTTTCGAACAGGTACTTGCCATAGTCCATCACACGACAGACAGGTGGCTCGGCATTAGGGCTGATTTCAACCAGATCCACACCTGCTTCATGAGCAGTAGTAATTGCTTCTTCGATGGAAACAACACCAATTGATTCGCCATCGAGACCAGTAAGACGAACTTCACGTACGCCACGGATTTCGCCGTTGATACGGTGTGGGTTTTGCTTTACTGGTGCTTGTGTTCTTCTTCCGCCTTTAATACCTTAGTCCTCCAAAACGTTGAGCTTGCGACTGCTAATCTCTTGCTGCAGGTAAGCAACAAGATCGTCAATCTTAAATTTACCCAAATCTTTACCCTTGCGAGTACGTACCGCTACTTCGCCTGCTTCGACTTCTTTGTCACCGCAGACAATCATGTAAGGTACTCGCTTCAAAGTATGTTCGCGGATTTTAAAGCCAATTTTCTCATTTCTCAAGTCTGCGTTGACTCGAATTCCACTTTTTTGCAGTTTTTCGACCACTTGTTGTACATATTCAGCCTGACTGTCCGTGATATTCATCACAACGGCCTGCTGAGGTGCCAACCAGGTCGGGAAGAAACCTGCATACTCTTCGATAAGGATACCGATGAAACGCTCAAGAGAACCAAGAATCGCACGGTGAATCATAACCGGCGTGTGACGCTCGTTATCTTCACCTACGTAAGTTGCGCCAAGACGCTCAGGAAGTGCGAAGTCTAACTGAACTGTACCGCACTGCCAAGCTCGATCTAGGCAATCATGCAAAGTAAATTCAATCTTAGGACCGTAGAACGCACCTTCCCCTTCCTGAATCTCGTAAGGAATCTCCATAGATTCTAGCGCAAGTTTCAGATCCGACTCAGCTTTATCCCACATTTCGTCAGAACCTACACGCTTCTCTGGGCGAGTAGACAGTTTCACAACGATGTTGTCGAAACCAAAAGTCTGATATGTGTCGTAAACCATCTTAATACAAGATGTCACTTCCTGCTGTACCTGAGCTTCAGTACAGAAGATGTGTGCGTCATCCTGAGTAAAGCCACGTACACGCATAATGCCGTGTAGTGCGCCTGATGGTTCGTTACGGTGACAAGAGCCGAATTCCGCCATACGCAGCGGCAGATCTCGGTAAGACTTCAGACCCTGGTTGAAGATCTGAACGTGACCCGGACAGTTCATTGGCTTGATCGCGTATTCACGGTTCTCAGAAGACGTGGTGAACATCGCATCTGCATATTTGTCCCAGTGACCTGAACGTTCCCACAGAACGCGGTCCATCATCAGCGGACCTTTCACTTCCTGGTAACCGTATTCGTTCAGTTTGTCACGAACGAAAACTTCCAGATCACGGAAGATAGACCAACCGTTGTGGTGCCAGAACACCATACCCGGAGCTTCCTGCTGCATGTGGAACAGGTCAAGCTGTTTACCCAGTTTACGGTGGTCACGCTTAGCGGCTTCTTCAAGACGAGTCAGGTGCGCCTTCAGGGCTTTCTTATCGTGGAAAGCCGTACCGTAGATACGCTGCAACATCTTGTTGTCGCTGTTACCACGCCAGTAAGCACCGGCTACGTTCAGCAGAGTAAAGTGCTGACAGAAGCCCATATGTGGAACGTGTGGACCACGACACATATCGACGTATTCTTCGTGATGGTACAGGCCAGGACGATCATCGCGAGATACGTTTTCATCCAGGATTTCCATCTTGTATGGTTCGCCACGTGATTCAAACGTATCACGCGCTTCCTGCCAGCTGACTTTTTTCTTAACAACTTCGTACTTTGTCTTCGCCAGCTCCTGCATACGCGCTTCGATCTTTTCCAGATCTTCTTGCGTCAGCGACTCGTCCAGATCAATGTCGTAGTAGAAACCGTTGTCGATGGTCGGACCGATAGCCATTTTGGCTTGCGGGTACAGCTGTTTCAATGCGTGGCCAAGAAGGTGCGCACAAGAGTGACGAACGATCTCAAGACCGTCGACTTCATCTTTAACGGTGATGATTTCAAGGCTCGCATCTTCTTCGATCAGATCACACGCATCAACGCGCTGACCATTCACACGACCGGCGATGGTTGCTTTAGCAAGGCCAGGACCGATTGATGCTGCGACTTCCATAGTTGAAACTGGGTTGTCGAAATGACGCTGACTGCCGTCAGGAAGAGTAATTACAGGCATGTATTTATCCTTTAACAGTGGTCTTGCACACCAAGCAAGACATGTTCAATTTAAACGTAAAGCTTTGATAAGCTTAATGAGTGAAGGCCAATTACACCGATACCGCAATACTGAGCAATATCCCAATGCAAAGGCAGAGCGCCACTATAACAAACGCCTGTCACAGAATGCAAAGCCAGAGCGGAAATAATTAGACATAATTTCACCCTTATACCCACGAAAGACGTAATGTTATTATTTCTCAACAAATCAAGTCACTTTTCAGTTACATAGCCATGACAAACGCCCCACTTCGAGGCATTATTACTTGCTATAGCGAAAGAAACTTGCTTTCATTTGTATAGGCAATTGGAAAGTTACAGTTATGGCTCAGTCACCGCGTTACCTTCAAATCAAGCAATACCTATTAGATAAGATCCATTCTCGGCAATGGCCGCCGGGATATAAGCTGCCGACCGAAATCATGTTGTCGGAGCAATTCTCCGTCAGTCGGATGACCGCCAATAAAGCGATTCGCGATTTGGTGAACGAGGGCTTACTTGAGCGTACTCCTCGCCTGGGCACCTTTGTCTGCCATAAAAAAGCAGAATCGCCGCTAATGGAAATTCGTAATATTGCTGAAGAAGTGAAGAATCGAGGCCATGCTTACTCCAGTGATGTGATTCTGCAATCAACGATTAAAGCCACCGATGAGGTCGCTCTCAGGCTCGGGGTCAGGCACGGTACCGAGGTGTACTTTACCCAAATTGTTCATTATGAAAATGACGTCCCTATTCAGCTTGAGGAACGTTGGGTAAATCCTGACTATGCGCCGGACTACATCTCACAGGACTTCTCCACTCAAACGCCGAACGAGTATCTGGTACAAGCCTGTCCGCTGAGTGATATCGAGCATACCGTTGAGGCCTTGCTGCCCAACAAGCGTATCGCGGATTTACTGCACATCAGCCCGCAATCCCCCTGCCTGTTACTGAACCGCCGTACCTGGAGTAATAAGAACCTGATCAGTACTGCCCTGCTCTATCATCCGGGGAATAAGTACAAGCTCAGCTCCAGAACCAAGGTGGTTTAAGTACTGCGATTCAAACATTGCGATGCCTTTTTGTGCGGTGACTGATGCAAAGAATTGGACAGAACGGAGTCAATGACTTTGTGTAATAGCAAAACATCAATGCATGGCAAAAGTGCACAGATCGCCTAAATGAATATCGGGTCTTGCTCGAGCCGATCACATTCGTTCGGTCATTTATACTCTGCAATGAGTACCATTTTACGTTAATGGTACTTTGATTAGTTGATTGCACAAGAAATAGGATACAAAGACATGTAATAATGACGTGTCGTTATACGCAGTCAATTAAACGAATACACTTTGATGAGTATTTGATGAGTAAGAGTTATCCAAATGTCTAATGTCGTTCAGTTCTCGATGTTCAGTGGTAGTAAGAAGAGCAACACTACCCCACCCAAAAAATCACTTAGCCCTAAAGCTTCAAGGGAACAGGCTGCATTGAAGCAAGACAACCGCTGTTACTTCTGTGGTATGCATAAAGAACCGAAAGAGCTTAACTGGCTTGATAAGATTGGTTTTAAAGCAAAGGCTCATGTTATCTGTAGTACGTGCAACTCTGCTGCTAAGTCACGGTCAATGGATGAACTACGGATAATCCTTGCGCTGAAGGCTATGGATTTCAGAACGATTAAGATTCAACAGTACCTTGAGTTAAGAGAAAAAGGCGTTCAGATAGACGGTGTACGTGACTACAAGTTCTACTTTGAAACTGTTGAGTAATTAGAGTTAGGGGATAATGGCAAGCCAAAGACCCCTATTCACATGCCTTCCTCCCTTTCAACCGCCACCTTGCAAACTACAGCACCCCATTTGACTATCCTCCTTGACGACATTTCCTCCCAAACTCGATGACAGCCACGTTTGGCGGGCTTTCATCCTGGTCATAAAGCACTATCAAAATTGCGTTAGTATCGATTTATTGCCATTTTGATCACATTTCATTTACACAATCTCTTGTCTTTGACCCTATTGTTGACTAATAATTTGTATATACATAAACAACCACCTTACCAGAGCATGTAAATGGACAGAGTGCTGACAAACCTGAAGATGGTCACCATGATGCCGGACACGGGCTACCAGATCATTGACAACGCTATGATTGGAATCGAGCAAGGCAAAATCGCCTTTGCCGGTCATGCGGATCACTATGACTGCCACGGCCATCCGGAAGTGATTGATTGCCATGGCGCACTGGTTACCCCGGGGCTGATTGACTGTCATACCCATCTGGTGTTTGCCGGTAACCGCGCAAATGAGTTTGAGCAACGCCTGAATGGTGTGCCGTATGAAACCATTGCCAAGGCCGGTGGCGGCATACTTGCCACCGTCAATGCAACACGCAATGCCTCAGAAGAAGAACTGTATGAACTGGCTTGCGAACGTCTGCAAGGTCTAAAAAATGATGGTGTAACATCGGTAGAAATTAAATCCGGTTATGGCCTGACACTGGACAGTGAACTGAAAATGCTGCGCGTGGCGCGCCGAATAGGCCAGCAGGCTGACATCAAAGTGTCCACAACTTTGCTTGCCGCACATGCTCTGCCACCGGAGTTTAAAGATAATGCCGATGGTTATATCGACCTTATCTGTCAGGAAATCATTCCTGTCGCGGCCAAAGAGCAATTGGCAGACGCCGTTGACGTGTTCTGTGAAGGTATCGGCTTCTCGACTGCCCAGTGTCAGCGCGTTTTCGAGGCGGCTAAGCAACATGGTCTGGCCATTAAAGGTCACACAGAGCAACTGTCCAACCTTGGCGGTAGTGCGATGGCGGCCAGAATGGGCGCGCTGTCTGTAGATCATATCGAATACCTGGACGAGCAAGGCGTTGAGGCACTGGCTCAGCACGGCACCGTCGCCACGCTGCTCCCTGGGGCGTTTTACTTCCTGCGGGAAACTCAGCAGCCGCCAATTGAAGCACTGCGTCGCCATCAGGTGCCAATGGCCATTTCCACCGACTTTAATCCCGGAACGTCGCCACTGGCCTCACTGCGCGCCATGATGAACATGGCTTGTACGCTATTCCGCCTGACACCGGAAGAGACCCTGCGCGGTGTCACACAGCATGCTGCACAGGCATTGGGCGTCAGTGATAGCCGCGGCCAGATCAAAGTAGGCATGGATGCAGACCTTGCCGTCTGGTCTGTCAGCCACCCTGCCGAACTGTCATATCGAATTGGCGTTCCGGATCTGAAATTCCGGGTGGTAGACGGGCACCTCTTTTTCCAACCAGCAGTAACTGGAGCACACCATGGCCGTTGATATGCATGTCTGGCAAGGCCGGACTGATCCTGAAGATGGCGCAAAAGGCTTGCGCTGGCACCAGAAAGTGCAGCCGGCTGACCAGGCTAATGAACAAGGCATCATGATTTTGGGCTTCGCCTGCGATGAAGGCGTATCACGCAATAAAGGCCGCACAGGCGCCTATGACGCCCCAGTCGCCATTCGCAAAGTCCTCGCTAACCTTGCCTGGCACCACCAGGAGCCAGTCTACGACGGCGGCGATATCAGCTGTAATGACGGCAACCTTGAACTGGCCCAGCATCGTCTTGGTGAAGATGTCTGCCATGCCCTGCGCCAACGCCATAAAGTGATGGTGTTCGGCGGTGGTCATGAAGTGGCATGGGGCTCGTTCCAGGGGATCGGCAACTACCTGCTGCAAAAACAACATGCGGTTGACAGTTCAGATAATGGTGAACCAAGAAAGGCCCCGCGCATTGGCATCATCAATTTTGATGCGCACTTTGACCTGCGTAACCCGCCAGCGGGCACGCAATCTCAGAAAGGCAGCTCAGGCACACCGTTCCACCAGATTGCCCGCTTCTGCGAAATGAACAACTGGCCGTTCCGTTACGCCTGTCTGGGTCTGAGCCGGACCAGCAACACGCAGGCGTTGTATGAAAAAGCAGACGCCCTGGGCGTGCTGTACCGCGACGATGAAGACATGACGCAGGCTAATCTGCCGGACATTCAGGAGTCTCTCGGTCAGTTTATCGACCAATGCGACTATCTGTATCTCACGATCGATCTCGACGTGTTTCCGGCGGCGACAGCACCGGGAGTCAGTGCTCCTGCCGCTCGCGGCGTGTCATTCGACATTATTGAGCCACTACTGAAAACCATTCTGGCCGCGAAAACGCCACAGGGTAACAGCAAAATTCTGGTGTTCGACATGGCGGAATATAACCCGCGTTTCGACATCGACAACCAAACCGCTAGGCTTGCCGCCCGACTGGCATGGACCGTCGCCCGCAACCTGCGATAAGGACTTTTGAGTTAATCAATTCAACGACAGAACGCTGCCCACTCATACCATTACATAACGGGCAGCTTTGCAAGGAGAGCCACATGACACAATCGACATCCCACACACATTCGCGTCTGGATGAGAGCCGTACTATCAAGGCCCCAACGGGTACAACACTGAATGCGAAATCCTGGCTGACTGAAGCCCCGCTGCGTATGCTGATGAACAACCTGCATCCGGATGTGGCAGAGCACCCGCATTCACTGGTGGTTTACGGGGGTATCGGCCGTGCAGCGCGTAACTGGGAATGTTACGACAAGATTGTCGAAGTGCTGAAGCGTCTGGAAGACGATGAAACACTGCTGGTGCAATCCGGTAAGCCGGTTGGTGTATTCAAAACACACAGCAATGCACCACGTGTCCTGATTGCCAACTCCAATATCGTGCCTCACTGGGCGAACTGGGAACACTTTAACGAGCTGGATAAGAAAGGCCTGATGATGTACGGCCAGATGACAGCAGGCAGCTGGATCTACATCGGCTCTCAGGGCATTGTTCAGGGCACCTACGAAACCTTCGTGGCAATGGCGAATAAACACTTCAACGGCGATGCATCTGGTCGCTGGATCCTGACCGGTGGTCTGGGTGGCATGGGTGGCGCTCAGCCGCTGGCTGCAACCATGGCGGGTTTCTCAATGATTGCTGTCGAGTGTGATGAAAGCCGCATCGATTACCGTCTGCGTACCGGTTACGTTGACTGTAAAGCAACAACTCTGGACGAAGCTCTGGCGATTGTCGAAGAAGCCAAACAAACCGGTAAACCTGTGTCTGTCGGCCTGCTGGGTAACGCTGCTGATGTGTTCCCGGAAGTCGTGCGCCGCGGTATCGTACCTGACTGTACCACTGACCAAACTTCCGCACACGACCCGCTAAACGGTTACCTGCCTCAGGGCTGGTCTATGGAATACGCGGCTGAAATGCGTACTCAGGACGAAGCCGCGGTCATGAAAGCCGCAAAAGAGTCGATGGCGGTTCAGGTTCAGGCGATGCTTGATCTGCAAAAAGCCGGCTCAGCAACAGTTGACTATGGTAACAACATCCGTCAGATGGCACTGGAAGAAGGCGTTGAAAACGCATTCGATTTCCCGGGCTTTGTCCCTGCTTACATCCGCCCGCTGTTCTGTGAAGGCGTTGGGCCGTTCCGTTGGGCAGCCCTGTCTGGTGATCCGGAAGACATCTACAAAACAGACCAGAAAGTGAAAGAGCTGATCCCTGATAACCCGCACCTGCACAACTGGCTGGACATGGCTCGCGAACGCATCCAGTTCCAGGGTCTGCCAGCGCGTATCTGCTGGGTAGGTCTGAAAGACCGTGCCCGTCTGGGTAAAGCGTTCAACGAAATGGTCAAAAACGGTGAGTTGAAAGCGCCAATCGTCATCGGTCGTGACCACCTGGATTCAGGTTCAGTATCCAGCCCGAACCGTGAAACTGAAGGCATGATGGACGGCTCGGATACCGTTTCCGACTGGCCACTGCTAAACGCCATGCTGAACACCGCATCAGGTGCGACCTGGGTATCTCTGCACCACGGCGGCGGCGTAGGTATGGGCTTCTCGCAACACTCTGGTATGGTTATCGTGTGTGACGGTAGCGATGATGCCGCAGAGCGTGTAGGTCGTGTTCTGCGCAATGACCCGGGCACAGGCGTAATGCGCCATGCCGATGCCGGTTACGACATCGCTATTAAGTGCGCCGAAGAGCAGAACCTGGATCTGCCAATGATTCCATCTACTCAGAAATAATCTTCGATAACCATAAGGACGTAGTATGTACCAGCTAGAAATTCAACCAGGCAAGTTGTCCCTAAAAGAGCTTCGTAAAATCAGCCGTCAACGCGTGACACTGTCACTGGCCAATTACGCTTATGACGACATGCTGACCAGTACTCAGGTTGTCGATAACATTATTAAAGAAGACAAAGTCGTTTACGGTATCAATACCGGGTTTGGCCTGCTGGCCAACACCCGTATCGCGGTGGAAGATCTGGAAACCCTGCAGCGCAGTATTGTACTGTCTCACGCTGCCGGTATCGGTGAGTTCATGGACGACTGCACAGTACGTCTGATGATGGCACTGAAAATCAACAGCCTGGCTCGTGGCTATTCCGGTATCCGCCCACTAGTTGTCGACGCACTGATCACACTGGTGAACGCAGAAATCTACCCGTGCATTCCGAAGAAAGGCTCAGTGGGTGCATCTGGTGACCTGGCACCACTGGCTCACATGAGCACCGTGCTGCTTGGCGAAGGCCAGGCACGCCATAACGGCGAGATCATCAGCGGTGCAGCAGCACTGAAAATTGCCGGTCTGGAGCCGATCACACTGGCGCCAAAAGAAGGCCTGGCTCTGCTGAACGGGACGCAGGCTTCTACCGCGTTTGCCCTGGAAGGACTGTTTGCGGCAGAAGATCTGTACGCAGCCGGTACTGTCTGTGGCGCCATGTCCGTTGATGCCGCGCTGGGCAGTCGTCGCCCGTTCGACCCTCGTATTCACCGTGTCCGCGGCCACCGTGGCCAGATTGATGCGGCATCAGCCTACCGCCATCTGCTAGATATGGACAGTGAAATTGGCCTTTCTCACCAGCAGTGTGAAAAAGTGCAGGATCCATACTCACTGCGTTGCCAGCCACAGGTGATGGGCGCTTGTCTGCAGCAAATTCGTCACGCTGCAGATGTGCTGGAAGTGGAAGCTAACTCAGTGTCTGATAACCCGCTGGTTTTCGCTGAAGACGGTGACATCATCTCCGGTGGTAACTTCCACGCGGAACCTGTTGCGATGGCAGCCGATAACCTGGCTCTGGCGATTGCAGAAATCGGCAGCCTGTCAGAGCGTCGTATGGCCCTGCTGATCGACAGCAGCCTGAGTAAACTGCCACCGTTCCTGGTAGACAACGGCGGTGTTAACTCCGGTTTCATGATTGCTCAGGTCACCTCTGCGGCACTGGCAAGTGAGAACAAAACCCTGGCCCACCCTGCGTCGGTTGACAGCCTGCCAACCTCAGCCAACCAGGAAGACCACGTTTCAATGGCCACTTTCGCTGGTCGTCGTCTGAAAGACATGGGCGACAACACCCGTGGTATTCTGGCTGTTGAACTGCTGGCCGCGGCACAGGGTCTGGATTTCCGTCATCCAAACCGCAGCTCTGAGCGTCTGGAACAAGCTAAAGCGATGTTGCGTGCACGCGTGAGCTTTTACGATAAAGACCGCTACTTTGCACCGGATATCGAGAAAGCCAACCAGTTGCTGGCTGAAGCTCAGTACAACAACCTGATGCCAGAAGAGCTGTTGCCGAGCCTGTAATCTATTCGTAGATTCTTTCATTTCTTCCTATAAAGCCGGAGTTTTCTCCGGCTTTTTTTCTGTTAGTCACACTCCAAATGTCTCTCTGTTTCACTTTTTTGTCAGTGCCAGATGTAAAACCTTGATAGATACCCACTTCTTGCACGGCTAAATGGGCTACTATGTTGAGTAGGCAACAGCCTCACCAACAACGTGAAGTGACGTGGAGGATGCTATGTGGCAAGCGATTTCTCACCAACTTTCTGATGTTTTGGACAGACCCTTCAGGATCATTGAAAAGGAGCCCGTCGAAGGCGGTGATATCAACGAATGCTACTGCATTGGTGATGGTAATGAACGCTTCTTTGTGAAGATGAATGACCGTGATCAGCTCTCGCTCTTTGAAACCGAGGCGGAGAGCCTGCATATCCTCAACGAAGCTGACTGTATTCTGGTTCCCCGCTGTATTCACCTCGGGACCAGCAAAGACAAATCGTTTCTGATCCTCAATTATCTTCCCACCAAAGTGCTCAATAACGAATCCGGCTTTACACTCGGCCAGAAACTGGCGCGTCTGCACGCCTGGGGGGATCAGCCCGAGTATGGCTTTGATATCGATAACTATATCGGACTGACACCACAGCCCAATAACTGGCGTCGCCGCTGGTGCCGATTCTTTGCTGAGCAACGTATTGCCTGGCAACTTCAACTGTGCAATGAAAAAGGTATCTCGTTTGGCAATATTGATACCATCACCGGCAAAGTGATTGAGCTATTGATGAACCACCAGCCCAAACCATCCCTCCTTCATGGGGATCTCTGGCAGGGAAATGCGGCCGTCACCGTGAATGGGCCGATCATCTTCGATCCGGCCAGTTACTGGGGCGATCGGGAATGTGACATTGCGCTGACAGAACTGTTCGGGGGTTTCCCTCCCACCTTCTATGAGGGGTATCAGTCAGTCTGGCCGCTGGATGAAGACTATGAATCCCGCAAGCCGCTATATAACCTGTACCACATTCTCAACCACTGCAATCTGTTCGGCGGCACATATATCGCTCAGGCAGAGCGCATGATTGATGAACTGGGGTTACTCGAAGGTTAGTCCAGCCTTCCCCTAACGTCGGTATTCTTTGACTGTGTTACCGGATAACGCCGATGCAATTATGCATCGGCACTGGTACGCCAAGAATGTGGGCCAAAAGCTGAAAGGCTTGCTCTCGCCTTTCAGCTCTGCTCTTTCTACTACCCCGTTATCTACTACTCAGGTCTATATACCACTCAGATCTGCTTAGGTCTGGCTACTCGGTGCTTTCTATTCTGTTCTTTCTGCTCTGGCATTTCGTACCCTGACATCCCTTCTGGATTTGTGTTACTTTTGGTGCTCTGAATGACAAACCGGCAAGCTGACCGGCCTGCCCGATTTGTATGGTGTTATCGAGCCCACAAGGGAACATGTCTCATGTTACAAGCTGCAGTATTTGATATGGACGGCCTGCTGGTCGACTCTGAACCTTTCTGGCAACGCGCTCAGGTGGATATTTTTTCCTCTGTCGGAGTCAGCATTACCCTGGAAGATACTCACAGAACGATGGGCCTGCGCATCGATCAGGTGGTTGAATACTGGTATCAGCGACAACCTTGGCAAGGCCACGATGTTCCGACAGTCACAGAGATGATTGTCTGCCGGGTTGAGGAGCTGATCAAAGAGCACAAACCCATGCTTCCGGGTGTGCTGGAAGCCATTGCGACCTGTGAAGAAATGGGACTGAAAATCGCGCTGGCATCGTCATCGCCGATGCGGTTGATCCAGTCAACGCTCGATTCACTGTCGCTAACCGGTAAATTTCAGGCCGTACTGTCTGCCGAACACTTGCGCTTTGGGAAACCCCACCCGGAAGTCTACATTAATGCTGCGGATGCATTAGGTGTGATGCCGCAAGCCTGTGTGGCGTTTGAAGATTCAGTCAACGGCCTACTGGCCGCGAAAGCCGCACAAATGAAAGGGATCGCCGTGCCTGATGCCGCTTTCGCCCATGACCCGCGCTGGGCAATTGCCGATCGCAAACTTAACTCGCTACTCGAAGTAAATCAGCAGCTTTTCGCTGCTATCTAACTTGCCCCACCGTCTGTTTCAGTGTGCAATGTATCTCACCCGATATGTTGCACATTTCCACCGCGCCACTAACCAGAGAAATTGTGGCAAACATGACCTATTATTTACAGTATCGGTAAGGTAAAAACCTTAAAGATTTGGGATTTTTCATAAACTTAACTCAGATCTGCTTTCCGCTGCCCCAAAACTTTTCAGCGGGTCAAAGTTTCCGGTTAATTTGAGGCAAAAAGGAATCGCCACCGCTAGAGTATGTGTTGTGAGGGCAAGGCAAGCCTCGACATATCCGGTTTGCAAAAGTTAAGTATGACTTTTGCTCATAATGTGCCTGGCACGCTTCAAGGAGTAGAAAATGAAGAACTTTACTGAACAATCTGTAATTTGCCCGCATTGTGGACACAATATTCGAATCACCCTTGATGCCAGTGCCGGTAGTCAGGAGTTTTATGATGACTGTCCGGCGTGTTGTCATGCCATTCACCTCAACATGCAGGTGGATGAACTCCATAAGACCATTCACTTATTCGTGGATGCAGACGACGAACAAATATTCTGAAAAAAATCCCTGCTACAAAGCAGGGATTTTTTTTGCGAGTACGTCGCCACTCTCTGTTTAGCAGTTAAGCTGCTTATCTGCTTATCTGCTTATCTGCTTAATAATGAGGACGGGAGCGATAGGTTGACCAATCGCAAATAACGGGGTTTATTGCCCGGCATCTTTAGTCGCCAGATAGCGCTCGACAGTATCGACTATTGCCTGTGTCTGCGGATCAATTTCCAGGTTCACTTTCTCGCCAACCTGACGCTGCCCGAACAAGGTACGCTGCAATGTTTCCGGAATCAGGTGTACACAAAAACGCCCTTCTTCGACCGTACCGATTGTCAGTGAGCAACCATCAATCCCGATATAACCTTTGCGTAGAATGTACTTTTGATACATCTCCGGAATAACAAACCAAATGGTGCAGTTATTCGGCGTCACCTCGATCTCACTGATCTCTGTCGCCACATTGATGTGGCCTGACATAGAGTGTCCGCCAATTTCATCACCAAACTTCGCAGCACGTTCGATATTCACCCGATCGCCAACCTGCAACTGGCCGAGATTGGTCACCGCAAGAGTCTCCTGCATCAAATCAAATGCTACCTTGTCACCGTCAATACGGGTGACAGTCAGGCAGCAGCCGTTATGCGCCACAGAAGCACCAATCTCCAGACCGGCACGCATCGGCTCATCAAGCTGAATCACATGGGTCTGAAAGCGATCTTTTTTATCAATGGCCACAACTTCGGCCGTTCCCTGAACGATCCCGGTAAACATAGATACTCCTCATGAATCGTACTGATACTGTCTGGCCACCACCATATCACAATTCAGACTGGGGATTAGTCGCCTCTTTATACAATTAACCGAGATGTAAACCATTACCTTAAATCTTTTTACAATCTGATTTGAACTATCATTGGTAAACACTTATTCTCAGCCCTGATAATGTCAAAAAAATGCCACCAGCCATCACTTACAGTCATTGCCATTAGTCACTAAAAGTATTTCTATGACGAAGACGTTCACTTACAACCTGACGTTCAAGCTTCAAATGATGCTGATGACACTGCTGGCAATGACAGCTTTGCCCATTGTCATGCTCTGGTATCACAACTCGGAAAAAGTGATGTTCCAGACCATTGAGCGGTTATATCAGTACTCCAGCGCCAACCTGAAAGAACGGCTTGATGAACAGTTTCAGGACGCCAGGCAAATTTTCGAACAGCAAACCCGCATTCGTCAGGAGCTGATTAACATTGTGGCTGACAGTAGTCTGTTACTTGACCACATCGTGACCATGCTCAACCACCACTACAACGTCGACTATTACTACTTTGCCAATCCTCAGGGCGGATTGCTTTCATTTGGCTATAGCAACGGCGGTTTTACCCTTCTTCAATCGGCACAGGAAAAAGCCGGGCCGCTCAACAGTTTTACTACTAATTTCAACGGGCAAAAGCGCCAGTTTACTGCGATGCGAGGCTTTTTCGATGCCAGAGAAAGAGACTGGTACAAAGACTCGCTGAAAACCGACCAGCCGGTTTGGAGCAAAATGTATCCGGGAGCGGTCGATACCAGCTTATTGGGAATCAGCCTGACCAAAGCCTTTCGTGATGAAGCCGGAAAACTGTTAGGCGTTTGGGGCGTTGACCTGACTTTAAACTCGCTGATTAAAGAGCTGAAAAGTAACAAACTCAGTGATAACGGTGAAGTGCTGTTATTCAATAATGACGGGCAGATTCTGGCCAGTACCGACAAACGCCACACCCTGCAAAACGGCCAGTTGCCGAGCATAAATAAACAAGCGACACCGGTTATTTCTCAACTTCTTCGACAGAATACCGCCAGCACCGACACCGTCAAACTGGTCGATACCGGTCAACAACAGTGGGTAGCGCTGACCAGCTATTATCAGCTGGCACAAAACAATGTGATTAATATTCTTTTCTATTCGCCACTGTCCGACTTTTCCCCCCCTCTCAATACCGTAAAACGAGCGGGCCTGCTGTTTACAATTGTGATCAGTCTGCTGGCACTGTTTATCGGGGCGCTGGCGACCCGGCATGTTCTCAAACCCATTCACCAGTTGATTCTGGCCACCCGCCGTATTCGTGAAGGGGACTTGCATACCCGCATCCCTCTGAAACGGAGAGATGAAGTGGGCCTGCTGGCCGACAATTTTAATCAGATGTCGGATCATCTGGTCAGCACCCTGCAGGCGCTTCGGGCCGAGCAGGATAAAACACTGCGATTGAATGCCTTGCTGGAAGAGCAAAATCACAGTCTGGAAACACGAGTGGCAATCCGTACCCGCGAGCTGAAAGCCGCCAACCAGAAGCTTAAGCATATGGCTTACAGCGATTACCTGACCGGCATTGCCAACCGCCGGTCATTCTGGGAACGTCTTGAAAATGACAGCCAATGTCAGCCTGGTTGGTTACTGTTGATGGACCTGGATAACTTCAAGCGAGTCAACGACCAATACGGCCACCATATTGGTGATAATATTCTCAAACACTTTGCTCAGGTTTGCGACGGCATTCTGCGCCACAACCTGGAAGATTCCGAGGCCTTGTTTGGTCGTATCGGGGGAGAGGAATTTGCTATCTGGTTGCCGGGTATTGATGACGATACCGTGCAGCAACTGTCTTCACAGCTGATGGATGGCCTCAAAAAATGCCCTTATCTGCACAACGGGCAATCGATATATGTTTCCACCAGTATCGGTGCCAGCTACTGTCAGCAGGACCCACATCAGGCCTATGCAACGGCGGATCAACGACTCTATGACGCCAAAGAGAAAGGCAAAAATCAGGCTGTGCTTAGCTCTTAGCTCTTAGCTCTTAGCTCTTAGCTCGTCACATTCAGGGGCACCACAACCGTGTTCTTCCACCCGAAATTCCCGTGGCACAGTGCGATAAATGTACTATAAGTAACAGATAGCACTGATAAAATCCGATATTAACTCAGTTGTTATTAACGCTTTTTCTGGCCCAGATAATTGTCTCTCCCCCTTTTCCCGTTATAATCCACGCGTTTTCCCTCTACCTGTCAGGAGCCTTCACGTGCAAAACTACCGGCGCGAAACGCGTCATCTACTCAAACTTGCCATTCCCGTCCTGATTGCTTCTGTCGCGCAGACATCCATGGGATTTGTAGACACCGTGATGGCCGGTGGCGTTAGTGCTACCGACATGGCAGCCGTTTCCGTGGCAGCCAGCGTCTGGTTACCGGCCATTCTGTTCGGTGTGGGTCTGTTGATCGCACTAGTGCCCATTGTTGCAACGTTAAACGGTTCAGGTAAAAAAGACCGTATCCCGTTTGAAGTTCAACATGGTTTCTTCCTTGCCACTCTGGTATCGGTGCCAATTATGCTGGTGCTGTATAACGCCGGTGTGCTGATTGACATGATGGATGTGGAGCCGGAACTGGCCGACAAAACCATCGGCTACCTGCATGCAGTTCTCTTTGCCGTACCGGGCTTCCTGTATTTCCAGACCCTGAAGAGTTTCGCTGAAGGGGTATCACTCACCGTTCCGTCGATGGTGATCGGCTTTATCGGTCTGGCTGCCAACATCCCGCTGAACTGGATTTTTGTTTACGGTGAATTTGGTGCACCAGCAATGGGGGGGATCGGTTGTGGTGTTGCCACTGCCATTGTCTACTGGCTGATGTTCGTGGCCATGCTGGTATACATCAAACTCAACAAGAAGCTGAACAGTCTTGGGCTGTTTGCTCACTGGCACCGCCCGCAGGTCAAAGCGATTGCCCGCCTGTTTAAACTGGGATTGCCGGTTGCGGCGTCTATTTTCTTTGAAGTGTCACTTTTTGCGGCCATTGCCTTGCTGATATCACCGCTGGGCTCCATCACCGTTGCAGCCCATCAGATTGCCAGTAACTTCTCATCGCTGATCTTTATGATCCCAATGAGTCTGGGTGCCGCGTTGAGTATCCGGGTGGGCTTCCTGATGGGACGGGAAGATCTGGAAGAAGCACGCATCGCCAGCCACTGCGGTCTGGCGGTGGCACTGATCATTTCCGTCATCACGGCAGTATCAACCATCGTGTTCCGCGAGCAAATCGCCATGATGTATACCGATAACCCGGAAGTCATCATGATTGCCGGCCAACTTCTGTTTCTGGCCGCGATTTATCAGTGCACAGATGCAACCCAGGTGGTCGCGGCGGGTGCACTGCGTGGCTATAAAGACATGCGAGCCATCTTTATTCGCACCTTTATTGCCTACTGGATTCTGGGTCTGCCGACCGGCTACGTGCTGGGTATCACAGACTGGATCGTAGCGCCAATGGGGCCTCACGGCTTCTGGATTGGTAACATTGTCGGCCTAAGTGCAGCAGCCTTCATGCTGGCTTATCGCCTTCACTGGGTACAGCGTCAGGACGACGAGGCTCAGCTCGCGATGTCTATGCGATAACGAGATAATGACAACACAGGCGGCCACCGTGCCGCCTGTTCTTTTTGCCATAATTACCGATAAGATAAATCCGGTACACCCTGATTGGCCAGTGTTCATTGTGTAAGGATTAACTTTGCCCTCGCACCGACCTGTTTCGCGAAAAATCCTGTTGACCGGCGTGGTCACTATCATCAGCGCAGCATGGCTGTATGGCTGCGAGCAAAACACGGCCATTAACGGCTTTGAAACCTACCACCAGCGCCTGGCGAAAGTGCTCGATACCGATCCCCTCGCCCCCTCCCTGACTGATCCGCTTGCTTTTCCTGCGACGCGTTCTTTATTGATACCTGTCGAAGAAATCCGCGTGGATCTGCTCGATGCTTATGAGCTGAGAAAATGCGGGCTGTTTCACCTGATTGCCGAACGCAACTCCATTCTGGGTAAAGTCCAGGATAAAACCCGCCAGCTCCGTTATGAGCTGCTGCTTCTGAACGGCCTGCAGCATTGCCTTGACACACTCCCGCAGGACAATGATTTACTGCCGATGTTAACCCGTTACTCCAGCCAGAAACGCGCCCAGCTCCCGTTGCATACCTGGAACATGCTGACGACAGGTGAAGAGTGGCGCCAGCAATTCACCGCTTACCCCCATCCTTTCCCTCTCGGCACCTTTTATGGTTTTGATGAAGCGTTAGCAGCATTCACGTTTGTACAGTCGATCCTGAGTCAAAACAACATAAACAAAAATGAATTGGCACTGGAGTCTTCAAAACTCGCCGCCAAGCAAGCTGACACTTTATTAACTCATCAAAAACAGATTCACCCCTACCACTACGTCGCACAGCTGGAATATTCCCTTCAGTTTGCCACGGAATGGCTGGACACCAGCACCCGCCTGCTGGAGCAGAATGAAAGCCGCATTTTATGTGGACCGAACCGGAACCAACAAAAAGCCGAATACCTGCAGAACGTGTTCTACAAGTTTTTCGTGGCTGACATTCAGCCCTATCTGGCTGAACTTGATTCCCAGTACCGGCAGATACAACCGGTACTGGCAACGTTACTGACAAAACCCGGAGCCCCTGAAACCGGGGCAAACACCGTTCTGGCCCGATACCGCCAGTATTATGTAGACGGTGAGCTGCACGCCGCCTTTCGCGCAGCCACGCTCAACCATGTCAAATTCTGGCAGCGCACATTCAAACGATGCAACATGAAGATTGGTGCGCAATAAAGCCGACAAACCACAAAGAATTCCATCACGCTCCTACTCAATACCGAACGATTCTCCTAGTATGTACAAACACTTCCTCATCGGAGACGACCGTGAAAAAGCACAAAAACGAAGCAAAACTGTTAAAGAAGGCCCTGGAACTTGGCTTCGCGTTTGCTAAAAAACAAGGATTTGCTGATTTGGATAAATCGGTCCCGTCCACAGACCGGGTGGAATGTATTTACCGCTTGCTGGTACAGGCAAAACAAATCACCCCCCTCGCGGTTGATCAGGAAGATGGCCCTAATATGAAACATAAGCTGGTGCTGTGGATTTCCCGATTATTACCGCCGGATCACGAGTTACTGAAATAGCCATTGCGACGCATAACCGGCTGAAGTATGGTACAAAAAGGAACCAGACCAGGACAGGGAAATAATATGCGTCGTGTCATCTTTAATCAGAAAGGAGGCGTCGGAAAATCCAGCATTGCTGCCAATCTCGCCGCTCTCAGTGCTGCAAAAGGCTTTCGAACCTTGTTAATCGATTTGGATGTTCAGGGAAACAGCAGCCACTATCTGGGACACGATGCTTCAGACAGCAAAGATCGCACCATTGCCGATTTGCTCAACCAAACCGTTGGCTGGTTTTCCGTTTCCACGCCAGTCAAAGATTTTCCGCAATCCACCGCTTTTGACAATCTTTACCTCATTCCGTCCAGCCCCAAGCTTGATAAGATTGAGGCCGAATTAGAACGCCGCTACAAAATCTATAAGCTGCGTGATGCGCTGGATGAATTAGAAAAGCAATTTGACCGCATTTATATCGATACGCCACCCAACTTTAATTTCTATAGCAAAGCAGCGCTGATTGCCGCCCACAAACTGCTCATCCCATTTGACTGCGACAGTTTTTCTCAGCAAGCATTGATGACGCTACTGAATAATGTCGCAGAACTGCGTGATGATCATAACCCGTCGCTGGCCGTCGAAGGGATCATCGTCAATATGTTTAATGCCCAGGCTAATTTCCCGACAAAGATCATTGAAGATCTGCGCGATCTGGATCTGCCGATATTGGAGCCTTACCTGCCATTATCGGTGAAAATGAAGGAATCGCACTATCACCAAAAGCCGCTGCCGCATTTGCTGCCCAACCATAAACTGACCAAGGCTTTTGAGCAGCTCTACACGCAGTTGGAAGCCGAGACTCTGGTCGAGGGTACAGCAGCCTCGAATTAGGCACTGTTGTTCTAACGTTCTATCTCAAAATCATCAAGCATGGTGTTGGCACTCGTTGTTCACGAGTGCCTTTTCTGCATCATCTCGCCACACTACCCCGTCCATTCATTTCCTGTCACCTCTTGTCATATTCCCAAACAAGACCGGAGCCAGATTCTTCCGATGGCATCTCATTCTGTTGCGTTTTTATTTGTCAAGATGGCTCATTAGTTACACTTTTGTCTTAAAATCGCTACAGCCAACACAATTAGCACACAACTTAGCCACCTCTCCTAAAATAAAAATCAACCCAACCCATCAACCACTTACACCCATGTAACACGAAAAAATTATTTTTATTCATGGCGTAAAAAAAGAAGGCGCACCTAGCCAATTAGAGGTATAAACCCCTAGAATTTTTCAGTGTATTTCAAAATGTATCTAAAGGTTAATAATGACAATTGGAAAGATGAAACGAAGTACCTTGATCTGGCTACTGGCCATCGGGGCTTTACTGGGTGTAATTGCATTGGCGACCACTGCTGTGGTGATGCATAAAACCAGTTCGACTGAATTTTGTGTCTCGTGCCATTCCATGCAAACACCCCTTGCTGAATATCAGGGCACTATCCATTTCCAGAATAAGCACGGGGTGCGTGCCGAATGTGCAGATTGCCATATCCCCAATGATACGCTGGGCTATGTGGTGACCAAGGTACGTGCGGTTAAAGACATCTATCATGAAATCGCCGGTACACTTGATACCGACGCCGATTATGAAGCCCGCCGTCAGCACATGGCTGAAACGGTGTGGAGCCAGATGAAAGCCAATGATTCCGCTACCTGTCGCAGCTGCCATGAATTCACGGCAATGACGCTGCTCGATCAGCGCCCGGCTGCGCGTGAAATGCACCAATCTGCCATCGCCAACAACGAAACCTGTATTGACTGCCATAAAGGCATCGCGCACCTGCTGCCGGATACCTCAGATTCAGCACAATCAGGTGCCGCAGAGCTGGCCAAAGCAGCGCAATCCGCTTCCAAAACGGCAGCAACGCTCTACACCTATGAAACCACACCTTTTTACCTGGGTGAAACCGAAAGCCATAATCAGGGTAACCTGCTGCCAACGACTCAGCTTTCTGCCGTATCTCGCAGCCAGAACCGTATTGAAGTCACCGTGACTGGCTGGCAGCAAGACGGGGTTGATGCCGTGATTTATGCTGCGCGTGGTAAACGCATCCTGAGCGCACTGCTGGGCGACGACGCCAAAGCGGCCCTGAAAGTGGGTGAGTCTTTCACCGATGAATCCACCAATATTACCTGGCACCAGGTCAGTCTCACTGTGTGGCTGGATAACGGAAAGTTACTGGATAACGACAAACCACTGTGGGATTACAGCTCACAGCTGATGTCTGCCAACTGTACCGGTTGCCACGGCCTGACACCGCTCGATCACTTCAATTCCAACCAGTGGATCGGTGTAATTAAAGGGATGGAATCCCGTACCTCCCTGACCAAGGAACAAAGTCGCATCCTGACTCAGTATGTCCAGAAACACGCCAGCGATATGAAGGGAGGCGAATAACCATGAACAAACTTATGACTCAAGAATCAAAAACCGTATTAAGTCGCCGTCGTTTTCTGCAAGGACTTTGCGCCGTAGCCGCTGTACCTGCCGTTAATGCCCTGCTACCGAAAACCGCGCTAGCACGCGCTATTGAAGAAGCGCTACCGCAGTTCAAGTACACCAAAACCGCCCATGAAGGCGTTCTGACGGCTGCCCACTGGGGAGCGTTTCAGGCCATCGTCAAAGACGGCAAAATGGTCGACACCCTGCCGGTTGACGATGATCCGGCACCGAACGAATTGATCAAAATGGCCCCCTATCAGGTACACGCCACCAACCGCGTGAAGTACCCGATGGTACGCCGCAGCTACCTCGAAGGCGGGCCGGGAGCAGGCAAAACCCTGCGCGGCAACGATGAATGGGTTCGTGTTCCATGGGATAAAGCCATTGAGCTGGTCGCCGGCGAGATCACCCGCCTGCAGGAAACGTACGGGCCATCCTCAATTTATGCTGGTTCCTACGGCTGGAAAAGCACCGGCATGTTCCACAACAGCCGTACCCTGTTGCACCGTCTGATGAACCTGAGCGGTGGTTTTCTGGGCTATGCCGGTGACTACTCTACCGGTGCTGCACAGATGATCATGCCGCACGTGATGGGCTCGATGGAAGTGTACGAGCAGCAAACCGCCTGGCCTGTCGTGGTTGAAAGCAGTGAGCTGGTTGTGCTGTGGGGCTTTAATGCCATGGTGACCCTGAAAAACGCCTGGAACGTTCCGGATCATGAAGGTCAGGCAGGTCTGAAGGCCCTGAAAGACAAAGGCACCCGCGTTATTACCATTGACCCGGTTCGCAATGAAACCGTGGAGTACATGGATGCCGAGTGGATTGCCCCGCGTCCTTACACCGATGTCGCAATGATGATGGGTATTGCCCACACTCTACTCAGCGAAGACCTTCACGATAAAGATTTTATCAAGTACTACACCACTGGCTTTGATAAATTCCAGGCTTATCTGACCGGCGACGCCGACGGTGAAGCCAAAACGGCAGAATGGGCCGCCGAGATCTGTGGCATTGATGCCGACGTGATCAAATCACTGGCGCGCGACTTTGCGAAAAACCGCACCATGCTGATGGCTGGCTGGGGCATGCAACGCCAGCAACACGGCGAACAACCAAACTGGATGCTGGTGACTCTGGCAGCAATGCTGGGACAAATCGGCTTACCGGGTGGCGGTTTTGGCTTCAGCTACCACTACTCGTCAGGTGGCAGTCCAACAGCCAAAGGCGGCATTCTGTCTGGCATTAATGCCGGTACTGCGCCGAAAGGCTCACCGTCACCTATCCCGGTTGCCCGTATCGCTGAAGCGATTCTGAACCCGGGTAAATCAATCCAGTTTAATGGCCGCACTGTCACGTATCCGTCAATCAAGATGGTCTATGTCGCCGGTGGTAACCCGTTCCACCAGCATCAGGACATCAACACCCTGCTTCAGGCCTGGCAGACACTCGATACGATTATCGTACAAGAGCCGTACTGGACAGCCTCAGCCAAGCATGCGGATATCGTGCTACCGGCAACCACCAGTTATGAGCGTAACGACATCGACATGGGTGGCGACTATTCGCAGCGTTATGTCTTCCCGATGCACAAAGTCGTCGAGCCACAGCATGAATCAAAGAATGATTTCGACATTTATGTCGCGCTGGCGGAAAAACTGGGCGTGAAAGACGCCTATACCGAAGGCAAAAACGAAATGCAGTGGCTGAAAGAAATGTATGACGGCATGAAAACTCAGGCTCGTACGAACCGTGTACCGTTACCGCCGTTTGAAATGTTCTGGGATGCTAACGACTATATTTCTTTCCCGATTCCGGAAGCCAGTAAGCAATGGGTTCGCCATGCAGAATTTCGGGATAATCCGCTGCTGAACCCGTTGGGGACACCGTCAGGTCGCATTGAGATTTACTCAGACACCATTGCCAAAATGGGTTATGAAGACTGCGCACCGCACCCGAAATGGTACGCGCCGCGTGAATGGCATAAAGCAGAGATTGCTGCCAAATACCCGCTGTCGCTTAACACCGCACACCCGACACAGCGACTGCACTCTCAGTTGGATAATACCCCGCTGCGTGAAAAATATGCCGTCGCCAACCGGGAAGCGATTCTGATCAACCCGACCGATGCCAAAGCGCGCAACATTAAAGACGGTGATCTGGTTCGCGCATTCAATGACCGTGGACAGATTCTGGTTGGCGCAAAAGTCACAGAAGACATCCGACAAGGTGTGGTACGGATTTGCGAGGGTGCCTGGTACGATTCCGCCACACCGGGACAGGCAGGTGGCTTATGCCGCAACGGCTGTGTGAATGTCCTGACTTTCGACCAGGGTTCGTCTCAGCTGGCACAGGGTAACTGTGGTCAGATGGCACAGCTCGACATTGAAAAGTATCAGGGTAAGGCGCCGGTCAACCTAGCTCATCAGGTGCCACTCAACGCCTGAGCCGTTATGAAGCGGTGATTTGTCGACATTTCCACGTAAAACACTGCCGACTATTTTCTTATCTTTCCCAAGCAGGTCATTCAGTGGCCTGCTTTTTTATCTCGCCGCTCTCTCCTTTTCACCATTTCCTCTCCACCTTATTCACCATTTGACCTTTCCGCTATCCTCACCTGTCTTTTGTACAGCCATTTTCTCCCTCTTGATTCACCGTCAGGATGGCCGACATCACGCGATTTTCTCTAACTGAAACCACGTCATTAGCACTGGGTACGCACGATCTGTGACAGGCTCCACAATATTTCGTTTAGTTATCAGCACCCTACTACCAGATTTACCCACCGCTTGTGAACATTGCCTGCACGGTTTTTCTTTTAAATGACACCCCACTGCCTATTATTTCGGCCACATTTAGCCCTGCACGCTCAAAGCATAAGCAAACAGGCCAAGGGAATGAAAAAAAGCGAACTCAAACACTTGCGCCAATGATCATCACTCGTTAATATTCGTGTCGTTCTTAAGGAGTGAGTCATTCCTAAGTTCACAGTACGTCCGTAGCTCAGCTGGTTAGAGCACCACCTTGACATGGTGGGGGTCGGTGGTTCGAGTCCACTCGGTCGTACCAGTTTTCGTAATCGAAACTGAAAAATTTGCGTCTGTAGCTCAGCTGGTTAGAGTATCGCCTTGACATGGCGGGGGTCGGTGGTTCGAGTCCACTCAGACGCACCATATTTTGATATGAGTCTTAGTACTGATATCACAGGATGCGACCGTAGCTCAGCTGGTTAGAGTACCGCCTTGACATGGCGGGGGTCGGTGGTTCGAGTCCACTCGGTCGCACCATCTCTTGATAGAGAAACTGTTATAATCTGCGTCTGTAGCTCAGCTGGTTAGAGTATCGCCTTGACATGGCGGGGGTCGGTGGTTCGAGTCCACTCAGACGCACCATATTTTGATATAAGTCTTTGCACTGATATCACAGGATGCGACCGTAGCTCAGCTGGTTAGAGTACCGCCTTGACATGGCGGGGGTCGGTGGTTCGAGTCCACTCGGTCGCACCATTTAAACATGAAAGTTTGATCAACCTCTTAGGTTTGCTCAAAAACCCTTGCGTCTGTAGCTCAGCTGGTTAGAGTATCGCCTTGACATGGCGGGGGTCGGTGGTTCGAGTCCACTCAGACGCACCATATACCAATTATTGCACTATTCGTAAGTTGTCCTGACAACTTTATCCCAAGCAATAATTCGGGCGATTAGCTCAGTTGGGAGAGCACCTCCCTTACAAGGAGGGGGTCACTGGTTCGAGCCCGGTATCGCCCACCACTTTCTGAAAAGCCTGTACTTAGTACAGGCTTTTTTCTTTTTGACTATTCCACTGATTCCAGTACGGCCTTTGTTCGCGCAATATCTGTTACGGCGGCATTCAACCGCCTAAGAGGCAGACTTAGCACTTTTCTGAACGGGTTTTCTGTTCGCCGCCACTGACACCAAATCTTTGGCCTCAGCCCTGGCTAATTCATCGTTCTCTCTTGCGGACTCTGAATTGTCAGTATGCGTCGTCTTCCCTCGCAGCATCACCACCTGCTGGCTTTCCCCGGGATGGGTCGTACCCAAAAATTTCCCACCTTGCTCGATGCTCAGGTTATCGCAATAGATATCCCCTTTCACAATCCCCTGATTGAGAATTTCGATAACATTGGCATGGCAGCTCCCTTCGACCTGGCCATTCACGACAATTCGATCAGCCCACACTTCTCCCTTGAGCCGACCAGAACAGCTAACGACAACTCCCTGCTCCGATTTTAAGACACCGTGAACACTGCCATCCAACTGCATATCTGACGCTAACCGGAACTCACCATGAACTTCACATCCTTTTGCGATGACAGTTGTAGTTGTCTGCTCACCCGCAGAGTGACGCTGTCGACTAAATAAGCCCATTTCACTTTACTCTCTTGATCAAAAATGTGTTCAAAGTTATCCATTCCCCACTGCACAAATGGCTGGGGATTGAGTGCCCGCCCGACAAAACGCACTTCGTAATGCAAATGCGGGCCGGACGATAAGCCGGTGTTGCCGGAATAGGCAATGAGATCCCCTTTAGTAACAAAGTCACCATGGCGAACCGCAAAGGACTTCAGGTGGGAATAAGAGGATGTGAAACCGAAAGCGTGCTGCAGCCGGATGAAATTTCCATAACCTTTTTGGCTGCTCCGGACCGTTTCCACGACGCCATCAGCCGTGGCATAGACCGGCGTCCCTTTTTTAACAGCAAAATCGAGCCCCCGATGCATTTTGCGTTTTCGGGTAACCGGGTGAACTCTTTCGCCAAACGGGGAAGACTGACGGGCATTAACAACCGGGAGGCCATTAGGAATAGTGTCCAACATGGCCAGTCGCACCGCCGAGTTAATGGCTGCCACATCCAGCCGTCTTTCGAGCGAGCTTTCTTCTGGCGATCCGACACCCAGCACATGTTCCAGCTCTCCCAAACGCTCAGCGACATAGGCCAGACGGTTTTCCCGCTCGTCCATCTCATTTTCAAGTTCGGCTTTCAGCCGCTTCAGGGAAACCAGCTCACCGTTCAGCGATTCAGATTGTTGTACAAGCGCTTTTTGCTGACTTTGTGCAGAGTTAAGCAAATGATTCAGATAGACCAGGCTACCCGCCACACTCAGTGTCAACGCCAGACAGGTGCCTGCCACCCAGCGCAGTCGCAGCTGAGTTTTGCTGCAAAGATGAAAATGCCGCGATCCATTAATTGACGATACCGAGATTGTGATCCGTTCTTTCATAGGCAGTCTGCGTTAATGACTCACCTCACTTCAGTGCGACCGGAACTATGATTTATTTAAACGGTATTCAAGACAGGTATCGATAAGGCGAATTAACAATGCAAATAATTGCTGCTATTATATGCACTTACTTCAGTATAAAGTCTGATGGCCGCTTTTTTTCGTTGGCTGTTCAAACAATTGAACGGCATTGATAATGACGCAGGTTAATTACCCGCTTACTAAGGACAGTAACCGATGCTCTCTGTAAAAAAGCTTCTCAACCGCAAGCCGTGGATTCTCTCCGTCATTATCCTACTGTTACTCGGTGCCTGGCTGATTAGCGGAACACTTCTCCCTGGTTCCGGATCTGGGTCTGCCAACAATGAGGCGTCTGATGCGACAAGCGATGCCCCAACGGATACCAGTAAAACCCCGCCACTGGCCAAAGTGGTAGTCAGCCCGTTTGAGACTCAAACAGTAACCCGTACCCTTTCACTCTATGGCCGAACAGCACCGGATCGGGAAGCCAAACTGGCCGCCGAGGTATCAGGAACCGTTGAACAACTGCTGGTACAAAAAGGACAACGGGTAAAGGCCGGGGATCCACTTGTCAAACTCGACAAAGCTGACCGGGAGCTTCAGCTCCAGCGTGCCAATGCCCTGCTGAAAGTCCGTAATCAGGAGTACTCCGCAGCGCAGTCATTACGCAAACGCGGGCTACAGGGAGAAGTGGCGTTCAGTCAGGCTGAAGCTGCCCTGATTGAAGCCAAGGCAACGGTTCGCAGCCTGCAAATTACCCTGAACAACACAGTTATCTATGCCCCATTTGAAGGCATTGTCGAACATCTGCTGGTCGAGAAAGGTGATTATCTGGGCATTGGCGATCCGGTTGCGACCATTGTGGATTTAGACCCGCTGGTGATCAGCGCAGATGTCAGCGAACGCCATATCGAAAAAGTATATAAAGGCCAGCTGGCCTACGTTGAACTGGTCTCAGGCCTTACAACGGAAGGCAAGTTACGCTACCGCGCAACCGTTGCCAATGAAACCACCAATACCTACCCGATTGAAATTGAAATCGCCAATCCGGGTATGACCCTGACGGCCGGTGCCAGTGCCAATCTCGAACTGAAACTGAAAGACGAATCTGCCATCAAGATTCCCCCTTCTATGCTGGCCCTTGATGAAGCCGGAAATCTGGGTATTAAAACGCTGACTGATGGCGATCTGGTGAAGTTTATTCCCATTGCGATTGTGAAAGTTGAACCCGATGGTGTCTGGCTGGGTGGCACGGCGCAACACGTTGAAGTGATTACTGTCGGTCAGGGCTTTGTCCGCGACGGTGACACCGTGATTCCGGTGCGGCAAACCGCATCGCTGACCGCACCAGATCAACAACCAGGCACACAGATTGAGCAAGGGAGCAAATAATGTATTCCATTATTGATGCGGCACTCAGCCGCTCACGCACCATGCTTACCCTGCTGGTCATGATTTTGATTGCCGGCCTGATCACCTATCGCCTGATCCCGAAAGAGTCGAACCCGGACATCACGATTCCGATTATTTATGTCTCGGTAACGCATCAGGGTATCAGCCCGGCCGATGCCGAGCGGCTATTAGTCCGTCCGCTGGAACAAGAGCTGCAAGCGGTTGAAGGGGTCAAGGAGATGACCTCAACCGCTGCCGAAGGCCATGCCTCTGTTGTTTTAGAGTTTGCCGCAGGCTCGGATCTGAACGAAGCCCTTACTGACGTGCGAGAAGCCGTTGATCTGGCCAAAGTAAAACTGCCGGATGACAGTGATGAACCTACGGTCAATGAAATTACCCTCGCCAGCGAAGAGCCGGTGTTATCAATGGTGCTCTACGGCAGCGTCCCGGAGCGAACCACCATCAAGATCGCCCGCGATCTGAAAGATAAACTGGAGAGCTTCCGTCAGATCCTGGAAGTCGACATTGCCGGTGACCGTGAAGACGTGGTGGAAGTACTGGTCGAGCCCTTGCTAATGGAAAGCTATGGCCTGGATCAGGAGGATGTGTTTAACCTCGTCGCCCGAAATAACCGTGTTGTTGCCGCAGGCTTCATCGATACCGGTTATGGCCGCTTCTCCGTCAAAGTGCCTTCGGTGTTTGATTCACTGAAAGATATTCTCGAACTGCCAATCAAAGTGGATGGCAGCAAAGTCGTGACCTTCGGCGACATCGCCACCATTCGCCGCGCGTACCGGGATCCGGAAAGTTTTGCCCGCCTGAACGGGGAAACCGCAGTCGTGCTGGATATTAAAAAGCGGGCTGGTGAAAATATCATCGAAACCGTGGAAATCGTCAAAACGGTCATGGCGGAAGCGCAGAAACTTGACGAATGGCCGGATAACCTGCTGATTGAATACACCTGGGATCAATCGAAAGACGTCAATATTATGCTCAATGATCTGCAGAATAATATTCTGTCTGCGATCATATTGGTGGTGGTCGTCATCCTCGCGATCTTAGGTTCCCGAACAGCGCTGCTGGTCGGCATCTCGATCCCCGGATCGTTCCTGACTGGATTATTGATCCTTGCGATCAGCGGACTTACCGTCAATATCGTCGTGTTGTTCTCTTTGATCATGGCCGTCGGGATGCTGGTCGACGGCGCGATCGTGGTTACCGAGTATGCAGATCGGCGGATGCAAGAAAACATCCCGCGTAAACAAGCTTATCAGGAAGCTGCAAAACGCATGGCGTGGCCAATCACAGCCTCAACGGCAACCACTCTGGCAGCCTTCGCACCACTGCTTTTCTGGCCGGACACGACCGGTGAATTTATGCGTTACCTGCCGCTGACCCTGATCGCAACCCTGTCTGCCTCACTGGTGATGGCGCTGTTGTTTGTCCCGGTTCTCGGCAGCGTGATCGGTCGTCAGCAATACATCAGCCAGAAAGATGCGCAGCGTAAAATTGCCCTTGAGAACGGTGATTTTAAACAGGCAAAAGGGATTACCCGGCTGTACCTCGACACACTGGCTATTGCCCTTCGCCACCCCATCAAGATTCTGCTCAGCTCATTGCTGCTGGCCGTGGTCGTGGGGGTAGCGTACGCCAAAGCCGGACTGGGTGTGGTTTTCTTCCCGGATGTGGATCCGCCGTTCTTCACTATCAAGGCCCGCTCCCATGGCGACTTATCCATTTATGAGAAAGATGCCCTGATGAAACAAATTGAGCAGCGCATCATCAATACAGAAGGGGTCAGCAGCATTTACACCCGTACCGGCGGTCAGGATCAAATCGGTCGGATTCAGGTCAACCCGCTGGACTGGCAAGAACGCCCGCCAATCAAAGACATCATCGCAACCATGCGGGAAAACACCGAAGATCTGGCCGGTATTGAACTGGAATTTAAGTACCCTCAGGCAGGCCCACCGAGTGAGCATGATTTGGTCATAGAAGTCTCCGGGCGAGACGCCGACAGCATGGCTGCCGCGGTGCTACAGGTACGAAACTGGATGGAATCTCAGGAAGCATTTACCAATATTTCGGATTCTTCCGATAAAAACGGCATCGACTGGGAAATCAAAGTCAACCGTGATGATGCAGCCCGCTTCGGCGGGGATGCGACACTGGTCGGGAACACGGTGCGCTTCGTGACAAACGGGCTCAAAATCGGGGAATACCTGCCTGATGATACCGATGACGAGGTCGACATTCTGGTGCGTTACCCGGCCTCATCACGTGATATCGGTCGGTTTGATGAACTGCGGGTCAAAACCCATTACGGCATGGTACCCATCACCAACTTCTCCAGTATCGTCCCGTCTCCGAAACAGGGCACCATCAATCGCATTGATGGCAAACGCATTCTGGAGGTAACCGCAGATATGGCAACAGGCTACAACCTGAGTCTGCAATTACCGCTTGTACAGGCGGCGATTGCTGAAATGCGCATGCCATCCGGTACCGAAGTAAAGGTTCGGGGCCAAAATGAAGATCAGGAAAAATCATCAGCCTTTCTCGAGAGCGCCTTCCTAGTTGCGCTGGCCGTTATGGGGCTGATTCTGGTGACTCAGTTCAACAGTTACTATCAGGCTCTGCTTATCCTGAGTGCGGTGTTGTTTTCAACCGTCGGGGTTTTCCTCGGATTACTGGTCTTTCAGCGACCGTTCGGCATTGTTATGTCCGGTATCGGGGTAATTGCGTTGGCGGGGATTGTGGTGAATAACAATATCGTGCTGATAGACACTTATAACCAGCTTCGTAAACAAGGCGTGGCCAAATCCATCGCTATCATGCACACCGGTGCGCAGCGTCTACGTCCTGTGATGCTGACCACGATCACCACGGTGCTCGGCTTGATGCCAATGGTGCTGGAAATGAATATCGATTTGACGAATCGTCAGATTGAGTTTGGTGCACCCAGTACGCAATGGTGGTCGCAACTGGCTACCGCTGTTGCGGGTGGGCTATCTTTCGCAACGGTGCTGACTCTGATCCTGACTCCCTGCCTGCTGATGCTGGGCAGAGAAAAAGGACCATTGGAAAGTGACCAGAATGAGCAGCAACCGGATACCCCAGATGTCGCCAAACCGTCAGCAACTACCAGTGACACTGGTTCCGGCAGCGAAATTCCTCAGCCTCGCGCTGGATCGGATTCTCATCCGGTCAAGCACCCGCAGTCTGAAGAGGAAACTGAAAAGCTGTAAGAGGCGCAACAGCAGGACTGAATAGATAGGAACATAATAACCGCCTGAACACTCGTCGCCCCATCCTTACTTTGTTAGTTTGGCTGGGGCAACTGTTTACTCTTAGCTCAATAAACATAGCGCATTAAACTTAGCTCACTAGACGTCACTTACTACGCTTAACTCACTAAAAATCTGGATCAGACTCAATTAAGACTCAAGCCGCCAGAAACACCCACCGTATCAACACAGCCACCAGCCCAATAACCAGAATACCCCCGAGATAAAGCACCACAAACCACAGCCAGCGTTTGGCGCGTACATTGTTCATCAGTGATACCCCTCATCTTCATTAAGTCTGCCCCGGAACACATAATAAGAGTAGGCGGTATAAGCAATAATCAATGGCAGCAAGAAGACTGCCCCGCTTAACAGGAATTTCAGGCTGGTGTCCGGCGCGGCAGCCTGAACATAAGTCAGGCTATGCGGCACAATAAACGGATAGGTACTGACGCCGAAACCCAAAAACGCCAAAAAGAAAAGGCCCAGACTCGCCAGATACGCCTTTACCGGCATGTGTTCAATCAAATCTTTAAACAGCAAATAAGCCAGATAAATCGACAATGCCGGGATCAGCAAAAACAGCAATGCCTGCGGAAATGAAAACCAGCGGTCGGCGATAAAATCATTGCGAATGGGCAACCAGATACTGAGAATGGCCACCATCCCCACCATAATAATCGCGCTGCGTTTTGCAGTGACGTAATACCGGGACTGATAATGTTCCGGCATTTTGATCAGCAACCAGCAGGCTCCAAGCAGCACATAAGCGGCAACAGTGAGGAAACCGCAGTACAGGCTAAACGGGGTAAACCAGTCAAACCACCCGCCGCTATACTGACGATCCACGACTTTCACGCCCTGCAGCAGGGTACCCAGCATCATGCCTTGCGTGAACGTGGCCATCAGTGAACCAATAAAGAATGAACTGTCCCAGAGGAACTGCCCTCGCTTGGTTCTGAAGCGATATTCAAATGCCACACCTCGAAAAATCAGCCCTAACAGCATCATGATCAACGGGGCATACAAGGCAGGCATCACGACTGAATAAGCCAGCGGAAACACCGCAAACAGCCCACCCCCACCTAATACCAGCCAGGTCTCGTTACCATCCCAAACCGGCGCCACACTGTTCATCATCAGGTCACGCTCTTTGGTGGTTTGGGCTGATAGAAACAGGATACCAATACCCAGATCAAACCCATCAAGGATCACATAGGCAAATACAGCGATGGCGATCAGGATGTACCATATCAATGCATAATCCATAACAACTCCCGCTCTTACAATCCGGTTAGCTCCAGATGTCTCCTGATTGTGACATCCCGGAGTTTGAAGCCTTGAGCCTGAGCTCTGGCCTTGGTGCCTCTAAGCCTCTAAGCCTCTAAGCCTCTAAGCCTCTAAGCCTCTAAGCCTCTAAGCCTCTAAGCCATGCAAGTTTTTAAGCCTTACTTTTTCTCACTGTTAAAGTTTTGCCACTTTAGAGCCAGTGGCACTTCATTCCATTTCGCCATATTCCACAGGGCTGACATGCAGCGAAGCTGGATTCCAAATGGCTACACTCGTCTTAGCCACAGTGAACAAAACCCACCCCATACAACTCAGCCCGCCGCTAACTGCTAAGAAGATAAATGATTGGATGAGCCCATAGCACGCTTGCTTTTCTCAATGTCAGCCTCCGTTTCCGGCACGCGCGCTTTAGGTGGCTGTTCATATTTCGTCGGCGGCTTGCGCATCAGACGCAGGATATAAAACATCCCGGCTCCAAATACTGAAAAATACACCACCACAAAAGCAGCCACGGACACGCTGATCGCCGAGGCATCAACCGGTGAGGCCGATTCAGCGGTACGTAACAGGCCATACACAGTAAAAGGCTGTCGACCGACTTCCGTCGTGATCCACCCGCACAGTAAGGCAATAAAACCGGCCGGCGCCATGAGTAAACAGCAACGGTGGAAATTGGTGTGGTAGAAGAGTTCTCCCTGTTTACGCAGCCAAAGGCTGTAGAGGCCGATGGCCAGCATCATGAAACCAAGTGCCACCATCACACGGAAGCTCCAGAACACAATACCAACCGGCGGGTGATCCGCCTCCGGAAACGCATCCAGCCCTTTGACTTCGCCATTCCATTCATGCGTCAGAATGATGCTCCCGAGATGCGGGATCTGGATTTTATAGTCCACCTCTTTGTTTGCCTGATCCGGGATCCCAAACAGAATCAACGGCGCACCCTGATGGGTATCAAAGTGCCCTTCCATCGCGGCCACTTTGGCAGGCTGATGCTCAAGCGTGTTCAAGCCATGCAGATCGCCGACAAAAACCTGTATCGGCGTGACGAGTGCTGCCATCCACATGGCCATCGAAAACATGGTTCTGGCCAGATGGTTGTGCTGAGAACGCAGTAGATGATATGCCCCGACTCCGCCGACCACAAAAGCCGTCGTCAGGAAGGCTGCCAGCACCATATGTACCAGGCGGTAAGGAAAGGACGGATTGAAAATAACCTGCCACCAGTCAACTGGAATAAACTGACCAATTTCGTTGACATCATAGCCAGCGGGAGTTTGCATCCAGCTGTTTACCGCCAGAATCCAGAAAGCGGACATCAGGGTTCCCAGCGCCACAATGAGAGTGGCGGCGAAATGCAGCGTTTTTCCTACACGGTTCATACCAAACAGCATCACCCCAAGAAAACCGGCTTCAAGGAAAAACGCGGTGAACACTTCATAGCCCATTAAAGGCCCAAGCACCGGCCCGGTTTTATCAGAGAAGACGCTCCAGTTTGTACCAAACTGGTAGCTCATCACGATCCCGCTGACCACCCCCATCCCAAAGCTGATGGCGAAAATCTTTATCCAGTATTGATACAGCTCGATGTATTTGTGCTTGCCGGTTTTCAGGTATAACCCTTCCAGCACGGCTAGATAGCTGGCAAGACCAATCGTAAAGGCGGGAAAAATGATGTGGAAAGAAACGGTAAATGCAAATTGAAACCTTGCCAGATCAACAGCTAACTCACCCATAATGTCTCCTTACATCCTCGTAGCCTGCGCTACCACCAGAGGAATAAGAATTAATGTGCCTGCTTGCTTGGAGTCTTACGTTCAGATTACAAGTATGGTTCATCCCAGCCAAACGGGGATTTTTAACCGGACGGCAGTGATCGTTTCTGCCAGATTTGCAGTTCAATACTTCAGGATAAATGAATTGCTCACCACTCAGCCCATTCCTATCCAATTTACATGCGGTAAAACGTGAGGGCTAACTATGAGCATCAAATCCTTTCTGGAAAACATGGAACCGGCCTTTAAACCCGGTGGCAAATACGAAAAATGGCACGCCTTGTATGAGGCCGTTGCGACCATTCTGTACACGCCGGGACTCGTCACCCGACAGCAAACCCATATTCGGGACAGCATTGATCTCAAGCGCATTATGATCATGGTCTGGCTGGCCGTATTCCCCGCTCTGTTCTGGGGACTCTACAATATTGGGCATCAAACTATTTTGGGGCTGTCGAGCCTGTATTCTGCCACAGACATCAACGCACTCGCTGCTGAAAACTGGCGCTACGGGCTGACTATGGCTCTGGGCGGCAGCTTAACCGCAGAAGCGGGCTGGGCCAGCAAAATGTTACTCGGCACCATGTACTTCATCCCGATTTATGCGGTTGTTTTTGTCGTTGGTGGATTCTGGGAGGTGCTTTTTGCCTCGGTGCGAAAACATGAGGTCAATGAGGGATTTTTTGTCTCTTCGATGCTGTTTGCCTTGATCGTACCGCCAACCCTGCCATTGTGGCAGGCCGCCATCGGGATCAGTTTTGGTATCGTGGTCGCCAAAGAGATATTTGGGGGAACAGGCCGAAACTTTCTGAATCCCGCTTTAGCCGGGCGAGCCTTCCTCTATTTTGCCTACCCGGCCCAGATTTCCGGTGGTCAGGTATAGACCGCTGCGGATGGCTTTTCCGGTGCAACGGCCCTGTCACAATGGGCTGATGCTGGTCAACCCGCGCTAATCCACAATGTAACCGGTGAACCCTTAATCTGGATGGATGCTTTCGTTGGGAATCTGCCGGGCTCAATTGGTGAAGTCTCCACATTATTTCTGATGCTGGGCGGTGCCTTCATTCTGTTCATGGGCATTGCCTCATGGCGTATCGTCACCGGGGTCTTCCTAGGGATGGCCGTTACCGCCACGCTGTTGAACCTAATTGGTTCAGACTCTAACCCGATGTTTGCCATGCCTTTCTGGTGGCACATGGTACTGGGAGGGTTTGCATTCGGGATGTTCTTTATGGCGACCGACCCGGTTTCCGCGGCATTCACCGATAAGGGAAAATGGGCCTATGGCTTGCTGATAGGCGTTATGACGGTCTTTATTCGGGTCATCAATCCTGCTTATCCGGAAGGGATTATGTTGGCGATTTTGTTTGCCAACCTGTTCGCACCACTGATGGATAATCTGGTTGCCAGAGGCAACATAAAGCGGAGACAGCAGCGCCATCTTGGTTCATAGACGTTTCAGCGTAGTCCTTAGATGGTTCAACTACCCTGAACTAAAATACATCCGTGCCAGTTGCCAATGGGCTCGCTGGCACGTTTCGGGGGTGGCTGAATACAGTCAGTTGCGGGACGACTTCACAGCCGCAGCCGCAGCCGCAGCCGTTTCAACACTCCGATGAACAAGCATAGAAGTACACTCCGGCAGCGGCTGGTTCCATCAAACATTGTCAGAACCAGAAGTATATCCAAGCCCAGATCAACACCTTATTCTGAAAGCTATGGCGTTCGTTTCTCGTGCTCTAACTCGCTGAACTGGTAGCCATTTCGCCCACTTCGTTTTACCTCGTACAAAGCTTTGTCAGCCCTGACAAGCATTTCACTCCAGTACAGCGACAGTTGAGTGGGTTCATTGGTATATACCGCCCCCATAGAGATAGTCACAGGTAAATCAGTGCAACTGAGTTCAAAATCTTTCGAGCGGACACAATCCAGAATTCGAGTCAAACAGGCATCACATTCTTCAGGCTGACACGCCATAACCAGCACAAACTCTTCACCACCCCAGCGAACGACAATGTCGTTTTTACGCACCGCTTTTCTCAGTCGATTGGCAATCTCCACCAGCACCTCATCACCGACCTGATGTCCCAGTTCATCATTGATTTTCTTGAAGTGATCAATATCAATAACTGACACCAGATACCCGTACTGGAATGAGGCTTTGGACTGACGATTCAGCCACTGTTCCAAAAATCGGCGGTTGTGAAGCCCTGTCAGTGCATCTTGATTCGTTTGTGTCAGCAACTCAGCGTTAAACTTCTCTAACAATCGCTTTCGCTTTGTCACCATCCGATACCGACGATACATCACGTACAGCACTATGATGATCAACCCTGTGCCTAGGCGTAAAATGTCTTCGCTTGCTTTCTTTTCAGCCAGACGTAATTCCACCAATTCTTTCTCTTTTTTCAGCAACTGAATTTCTTTTTCATTCACATTGGCATCAAAGCGCTCTTGCAGGGCATAGAGTTCTTTCTGCCTGATATCAAAAAGGAATTTCTTGTTGTCTTCAGAAAAACGTTTATAAAATGCCAGTGCCGTTTCAAACTGACCTTTTGACTCATAGATTTTTGCCAACGTCAGGTAGGTTCTGCTCTTACGCAAAACGTCATTTTCCGCTTCATAGATGGACAACGCCGTTAAGCCATGTTCAAGCGCCAACTCCTGCCACCCAGAAGAAAGATAGTTGTCTGCCAGACTTTCATGACAAAGCGCGATATTGAGTTCATTCCCACCGCTATACCCAGATGCCAGCTCAAAACATTGATTTGCAGCCTTTAGTGCCGCTTCCTCATTACCAGTATCAAGATAGTACGAGGAAAGATTCACCAGAGCATTAAGTTGCACACGTAGAGAGCTGACTTTATCGGACAATTCAATTGCCCGATCAACATGCATTTTTCGGCGTTGAATGTTATCCAAACCTTGTTCAATCTCCGCCGCGTTAATGTGCAACACCGACTCGATGATCGGGTGAACGCTACCTTCCTTGTCGTATCGATCAAATGCCCTACTAATGTACGAGTCGGCCTGATGCCACTCTTCCATGTTGATATAGAGAGATGCAATGTTTGACAGGATTAGGATCAATTGTTGCTGATCACCGCATTGTTCGAAAGTCTGGTAGGCCCTCTCATAGTTCGTCAATGCTGACTCGTAAGCCCCCAAATCAACGTCAATATTGCCCAACCACTTCAGACTTCTGGCATACAGGTGTCTATGGCCCTGCTTTAATGCTGCATCACGCACGCTTTTTAGTTTGACTTGTGCCAGTGCAAACTCGTTTTCATCAACCAAAATGGTCGCTTCACGATACTCAACTTCCAGTTTCAGCCAGCGAGAGCGAGACTGGGCCGCAAGCTTATCCAGAGCTTCCAGGTACTGATTAGCTAATTCACGATTGCCGTTACCCGACTGTTCTATCCGCAACTTTCCTAACAGGAGTAATGCTTTAGCCATGAGGGAGGCAGGCATCGCCTTGACCGCGTTATTCGACTGCGGCAATAACTTAATAGCAGCGCTCGGGTCTATCTGGCTTAAAAGATAAAAATTCAGGTATTGTTGTTCACTGGCGTCTAATTTTTTAGACAAATCTTTTAGACAAGTGGAATTTGCATCAACGGTAGCGCTGACAGAATATGAGCAGTTCAAAAAAATGAAAAGCAGAATGGTTTTTAATGAAAAGGAAAACAAACGCTGAAAGCTAGACATACTCAAAATTCATATGATTGTTACTCTTCCCTGCCTAAGCTTCCTTAAAGAAAGCGTATTTTTATCAAATTTTCGAGAAAAAATACATTATTTTTTGAAAGCAAATTCCAACAACTATTGATGACCTATCACCGAACTCCGAAGAACACGATAATGATAATGTAGATAAATTTATCATTCACCTCGTTCATAGCCAGTCCCAGATCAGCTTCTAAATAGACAGAGTAAGCGCTAAATTAAAAATAACACTATTAATAAAAATAATTATCGTCTGTATTTCTTGCGTATCGGTTCCTGGTTTAGACAACAAGGTATTCAATTATAAATACCCCATCACCGATTTCTAAGTCCAAGTTCACCCCGTTATCATCAGGAAAAACATTGATTGAACCCAACTATACGCAACATTAATTTAACAGCTAAATTGAGGTATATTTAATGTTCAGTTTTTACATGTGATCGCGTTATCAGTTTTTTCATTAAAGAAACCGGAAATAATATTCGATTTGCTCGCATGGGTATTGTTAATAATTACTTATATTAAGTCCTGTATAATTTCTTTATCGGATAATTAGGCAGTGCTTTACTGATTTTTAAATTTGATTGAAAAATCTCTGGCACAAAAACAAGATAATTATCACATTTAGCCCGCCATAAATTCTCTAACCTACGTCTAAATCGCCAAGAGCGATAAATAAAAAATACCCTATATCAAATAATAAAAAGCAAATACGGGCTGGAGATTCACTCCTCCCGGCGGAGATACGATCATGCGCATAGTACTAGCTCTGGGCGGCAATGCCCTGTTGGCGAGAGGCCAGGCATTAACAGCAGAAAACCAAAGAGAAAATATCCAAAAAGCGGCAGCGAGTATCGCGGCCATTGCCCGTGAGCACGAAATTGTTATCGTGCATGGCAACGGCCCTCAAGTCGGCTTATTAATGGAACAAAACAGTGCTTATCAGGAGTACTCTCCGGAAACAACACCATACCCAATGGACGTATTAGGTTCGCAGACATGTGGTATGGTGGGCTATATGTTGCAACAGGAACTGCGTAACGTTGATCCGTCCCTTGCAGTGGCAACACTGGTCACTCAAACCGAAGTCAGCAAAGATGATCCGGCATTTGCCAATCCGACTAAATTTGTTGGCCCGGTATATACCGAAGAGCGTGCCAAAGAATTAATGGCATGTTCCGACAAAATCTTTAAAGCCGACGGTAATTACTTCCGCCGCGTCGTGCCTTCACCGCTGCCAAAAGCCATTGTTGAAAAGCAACAAGTTGAAACGCTGTTAAAAGCCGGTAACGTCGTGATTGCCTGTGGCGGCGGCGGTGTGCCAGTATGCCGTGAAGGCGAGCGCCTAGAAGGCGTGGAATGTGTGATTGATAAAGATCTGACTGCGGAACTGCTGTCAGAAACAATCAATGCCGATCTGTTTATCATTCTGACTGACGGTTCCATTTTCCGTCACTATGGCAAGCCGGATCAGGCTGAAATGAAAGTGGCAACGCCGGAAGGCCTGTCTCACTTCAGCTTCCCTGCGGGCTCTATGGGACCAAAAGTGGATGCGGTCTGTAAATTCGTCAACAGTGGCCGCGGTAAGGCTGCTATTGGCTCCCTGTTTGATCTGGATAAAATCCTGGTCAATGAAGCTGGAACGCTCATCCAGCAAGGCGAAGGGATCGAATATTACTGATGCCTGCGCGGCATCCCCTTCTCCGACATCTCGTCATCAAAGCTCATCGACAAAGCCCCTTCGGGGGCTTTTTTTACATCCAGTGGTGCTGATTGATTCCGCTGTTTTCCTTTTATCATCTATACAATTAAACTCGCTTCCCGATTCCTTCACTTACACTCCTCAGACCACAACTCAAAGCTAGCCTCCAGAAACCTGACACGTAGATACTGCAAAGCCGCACCAAAAAACTAGTCCATAAAAATTAGCCCATACAGATCACGAAATTTAAACAAACCCATAACAAGCCACTTTTTTTGTATATACATTTATATCAATTAACAAGGAGGTAACATGGAGCAGTACAACGACACTTCTCAGGTACAGACCAAACAGTATGGACGTTTGTTCGGTCTGAGCGCGCTGGGCATCTTCATCTTTTTCATCCCGGTCAGCTTTAACGGCAAGACCAGTATCCCGCTTGATCACCTGGTTAGCCTGCTGAAAAGCTGGTTGGGCGCAGGCACCAGCTGGTACGCATTAGCGATGATTGTGGCTGGCGCGGTGTACCCGCTGGTCACAAAAAGCTGGCGTAACAGCATGACTGATAGGGTATTTCTGGGGCTGAAATGGCTAGGGGTTATTGCCGCGGTACTGGCGGTCACCGGCGTTGGCCCGGCGGCACTTCAGGCACCGGATATGCTGCCATTCCTGTTCAACAAACTGGTGATCTCTGTCGGCTTAATCGTGCCGATTGGCTCGGTCTTTCTGGCTTTTCTGGTCAGTTACGGGCTGCTTGAAGCCATTGGTATTCTGGTACAAAAACTCATGCAGCCTATCTGGCGCACACCGGGGCGTTCTGCCATTGATGCTGTAGCCTCATTTGTCGGCAGTTATTCCATTGGCCTGCTGATTACTAACCGGGTATTCACTGCCGGCCATTACTCGGCACGGGAAGCGGCAATAATCGCGACAGGGTTTTCCACCGTGTCAGCCACCTTTATGGTGATCGTGGCGAAAACACTGGGACTGATGGATATCTGGAACGTCTACTTCTGGGCAACACTGGTGATCACTTTTATCGTTACCGCTATCACAGTCCGTATTCCTCCCCTGTCAACCATGGACAACCATGCGACTCACCGTGAGCCTGATTGTGAACCCGGTAACCGAATCAAAACGGCGTTGGAAACCGGGCTTGCAGTTGCAGAGAAAGCACCTAGTCTGACTAAAAATATCATTGAGAACTTGAGAGATGGCCTGATCATGACGATCAGCATTCTGCCGTCCATCATGTCAGTGGGTCTGATTGGCTTACTGGTTGCCAAATACACGCCGGTTTTTGACTGGCTGGGGATGGCATTTTATCCGGTGACCTACCTGTGGGGCATTGAAGACGGTGCCGCACTGGCTCGTGCCAGTGCCTCCGGTCTGGCTGAAATGTTCCTGCCGGCATTGCTGATGGCAGACGCCGACATCATCGCTCGTTTTGCTGCAGGCGTGGTCTGTGTCTCATCCGTGCTGTTTTTCTCTGCGTCGATCCCTTGTATTCTGGCCACGCGTATTCCGTTGTCGGTCGCGAAGCTGGTCGTGATCTGGTTCGTCCGGACATTCCTCAGTCTGTTTCTGGCGATTCCGACCGCGATATTCCTGGTCGGTTAACGCCAGTCACATGCCCTAACCTCAACTAGCATCCTAGAGTGCAAAAACAAAACGCCCTGAACTGTCTGTTCAGGGCGTTTGCTTTATCTTTACCACCCGGTGTTTTCTGGCCTTTGTTCACGGTTCACGGTTCACCGTTCACCGTTCACCGTTCAATTTGGCTCAGCGCCGCACCCGGGTTCTTGCGTTGGCAGCAACGATCAACCGGTTTACCAGCACCTTTTTCTTGGTCAATGCCGTCGAATCCAACTCACGGATAATCCGGGCGATTTCGCCATCCAGATATTTGGCATTTTTTGTTTTAACCATGGCGGTGATCACTTTTTCCGCATTGTCCGGTAAGGGCTGCGCCAGCGCCCACTTCAGGCTATAAGATTCATCCTTCCCACTGTCATTCCCGTGGTTATCGCTGTTGTTAGCATTGGAGCCATGACGATGATTAGGCAGCGCAGTTTTGTGAAATTTTTCAGGCACGACCACATCCTCTTCGCGCCCGAGACGACGGCAGTACTCTTCAACCACCGGGCTTGAGTAATACGGCAGCTCCCCCTCGTGGTACAGTTTCGGGCCAAGCTGAGTCGCGATCGGTACTTTGGCTTCCAGCACAAAACGGCTGGCATTCGTGGCTTTGACAGCACTCATGCCTTTACCTGTGTGGTTGACACTGCCCGATGGCATATCTGTTTTGGTGTAATAAACACTCGCCTTTTCTTTTGCCCGGGTCAGGGCTACGTAAGCCAGTCGGCGCTCTTCCTCAATATCCGCCCCCATACTGCCGGACGATTTATTCATATAAGGAAAAGCGTCTTTATCCCAGAACGGCAAGTAGACCTGTTTATATTCGCATCCTTTGGCCCGAAAGATTGTGGTCAGTTGCACACTGCCCTCATTCCCTGCCTGAGGTGCAACAGCTTGAGGTGAGACCGCCTGATTTGCCATAGCCTGATTGCCCATAGACGATGACGGGTTACCGGTTAACGCATGAGATCGGGATTGCTGCAGATAATACTCAAAGTATTGCAGCGCCTTCTCACAGTTCTGATCCATCGACTCCAGCACTGTCGTCACACTGTCGAGCCGTTCCACCGCTTCTTCAATTTCCGAAGCGGTCGCTTCAGTTTTCCAGATCCAGCTGTCGAGGCCGCTTTCTTTGCGGTACTGCAAAAAGACCTCCGCAGCTTTGAAACTGCCTTTTCGCATCAGGCGTGTCAGCAGGTCAATCCGCTCTGTCAGGTTTTCCAGTTTCAGGGTCGGGTTTGCTTTTTCATATCGCCCCAGAAACGTCATCCAGCCCTGCGGTTCCATTCCTGCCAGTTGCTCACACAGTGGTCGCAGCAGCTTATTCGGAACATAGCAATGAGGAAACGAAAACAGGCTGAACAATAGCGACGCTCGCTGGTTAACCTCCCAGCCGGAATAACGACCGGTCGCCAGGTTCATTAGCTCCATCAGCAGTTTTACTTCCCGACTGTTTGCCAACACTGACGGCACCGGCATCTGGTATGGAAGATTCTTACTGAGAAATGCCAGCTCAAACAGCAAGGTCTGCGACCAGCGCCGCACCAGAATCGCCACATCCGACGGTTTACCGCCTTCCGACAGGTACTGCTGAATCGACTGAGCAATTTCACCAACCTGACGCGATGAACCACACTCCACAATCTGCGTATCCGTCACGCCCTCACCAGACGTGGTCAGAAATTCGCTGAAACGCTGCTTATTGTTGGCAATCAGATGGCTGGCGGCCAGAGCCAGACTGTGCCCGAACCGGAAGGTCTGGGACAAGGTGTAAACGGTCGCCGGCGCAAAATCCTGCTCAAAATTCAGCATGAATTGCGGCGCGCTGCCACGCCATTTATAGATACACTGATCGACATCACCCACGGCAAGCAACTGGGTTGCCGGCCCCAATAATTGCTTTAGCAGTCGGTACTGAGCGGTATTAATATCCTGAAACTCATCAACCACCACCATGTTGCATCGCTGGTGATACTGCTGCCGCAAAACCTCGTTGCCTTCGAGCAACTTGACGGTTTCCACCAGCCAGTCATCAAAGAACAGGATTTTTTGTTGCTTTCTGAGCGATTCGAATTTCTCGTACGCATCAATAATAAACAGATAGTCCCGGTTGATTTCTGCCAGCTTAAACACCTCGTAAGGTGAAAGCATGTACGCTTTGACCAGCCCGATAAAACTCAGCAACAGCTCAATGGTTTTGGGGTCTTTAATCACTTGCTGACGCTGATAGGTTTTCTCCAGCCCGGCCAGCTCGCGCAGAACACCTTTGACCAGTGATTTGTCACTTTCCCCGCTCTGGTAATCAATCCGGTAACCGGTTTCGCGCAAAAAACCGCTCTGGTTCAGGAAACGCAGGCAGAAACTGTGGAACGTATGCACCGGTACCGGCACATCAATACCTTCAGCCCTGAGTTTGGCCTGAAAGTCAGTGCGGATATCGCGGTTAAACATCAGAACGAGCATCTGGTCAGCAGACACATGCTGTAGTTTTTCGCCGATCAACCCAACCAGCGTGGTCGTTTTGCCCGTGCCAGCGCCGGCAATACATAAGGCATTGCCCTGCTGATGGTGAATAAAGGCGGTCTGTTCTGAAGTAAAGCGGGTCATAGCAAATCAGGTCGGCAAAAAGGCCCATGATTCTGCCATATATCACGCAGGGATGACGAATAAATTTCAGCACGTTGAAAGCAGTTCAAACAATAAACCGGAAAAATACCGGAGCCTTTCAGCTCAAGTTCGTGCTGAGGTAGCCCGTGTTACTGGTGTATTTTTTCATGACCGACCCGCTGGCATCCCGCTGAAAAATAAATTTGCGCAAACGTTTGCTTTTCTTGCTGAAAGCCACACAAAGTTCTGATATTATCGCCAGCATCTTAGGGTGTGGCCCTGATAGCGGCCCGGTGACACGGTCCGTGCCCTTCATTTAACTTTCGAAATAGGAATTCGCCATGAGCCTTGCTGATCAAGTTCTCGCTGTTAATGATGACCTGCCAATCCGTACAGATAAACCTGTGCACAGCGGTAAAGTCCGTTCTGTTTACTGGTTAACAGAAGCGGATAGTCGTCGTCTGATCAAAGAAAAAGGCTACAATGTTCAACCGGATGCGCCGCTGGCCATCATGGTGATCAGTGATCGTATTTCTGCCTTTGACTGCATCTGGCACGGTGAAGGTGGCCTGAAAGGCGTACCAGGAAAAGGTGCAGCCCTGAATGCCATCTCCAACCACTGGTTCCAGCGTTTCCGTGACAATGGACTGGCAGACAGCCACATTCTGGATATTCCGCACCCATTCATCTGGATCGTACAAAAAGCCAAACCGGTAAAAGTCGAGGCGATTTGCCGTCAGTACATTACCGGTTCTATGTGGCGTGCCTATGCCAATGGCGAGCGTAACTTCTGTGGTATTGAACTGCCGGAAGGACTGGAAAAAGACCAGAAGCTGCCTGAGCTACTGATGACACCATCAACCAAAGGGATCCTTACCGGTATTCCGGGAGTACCGGAAGTCGATGATGTAAACGTGACCCGCGCCGATCTGGAAAACAACTATGCGGCGTTCAACTTCCGTTCACCAGACGACATCAGCCACTACGAAAAACTGCTGCGAGATGGTTTCAATGTGATCAGCAAGGATCTGGCTGAACTGGATCAGATCTTTGTCGATACCAAATTTGAATTTGGTTACGTCACAGATGCCAATGGCGCAGAAAAACTGATCTATATGGATGAAGTGGGCACACCTGATTCATCCCGTATCTGGGATGGCGCGGCGTACCGCAATGGTGAAATCGTGGAAAACTCGAAAGAAGGTTTCCGCCAGATGCTGCTGAACCACTTCCCTGATCCGGACATCCTGTTGAACAAAGACCGCATGGAAGAACGTTTTGCGCTGGCACGTGACAACGACCTGCCGGTTGATGCCATGATGGAACTGTCACGAGTGTACACCGGCATTGCTGAGAAGATCACCGGCGAAAAAATCGTACTGAGTGAAAACCCGAAAGCTGAGATCGTGGACATTCTGCGTCGCGAGTATGACCTGATCAACGATTAATTTCGGATTAGCCATGGTTCTTGCGCTCTTCAGCGCAAGAACCATATGAACCCGAATGGCGACGACAATCCGCTCAAGCGGGTGTTGTTACTCGTTACCCTTGTTGTAAAACCCTACCCCTACCAGCTTGTTATCCAGCACGCGATAATAGGTATGCTTGGTTTCAACGTTGCCCGTCGTCGGGTTTTGCCATTGATACACCAGCTCGCCTTTTCCGTTCTTCCTCGCTTGATCCAGCATTTCCGTAATCACCGGTTTGCCATCCGGACTCAACACGTCAACATGCGATTGCCCGACGAGTGACGGAGTTGCGCCATGAGCAATAAACTGCCCTTGCTGCATATCCAGAACAAAGACATATAAATCGTCTTTCACAAACGGGCCTTGCGGCTGATTAAACTGCTCAATGGCCTCCGGCTCATTGTTCACCATCGCTTTCACGGCTTCATCCAGAAAGTGACGAGCCTCATAATCCGTCGAGCGGGAAGGATAATAACCAACGGCTACAATGATATCCCCCTCCCTGACGAAAAAGGTGCGTTTCGCCTCGCCGCGGCTGTCGGTCGGGTTGGTCCAGTGGTATTCAATGACCCCTTTCCCAGCCTCGACCGCCGTTTGAATCATTTCCCGGAAAAACGGCTTACCAAACACATCGACTGTGTCCAGCACCGTGTCGCCGGCCAGCACGGTAGACGACCCGCCGCTGGCAAGAAACCGCCCGTCAACACGCAAGGCGTATACATACAGCTCCTTATCAATAAAGTTGGGGTTGGCATTAAAATCTGTAACAGCATCCGCTCCCTGTTGTTCGATATGCCGTACCGCTTTGTTGAGCAGTACCATGGCACGTCGTTCATCTTTACTCAGGACATGCTCCACTTCGGCTGTGTTGGCCCACGCAATCGCCGCCACGGCCAGTATCAGCAGAGCCATACTCCCTTTCCACGCAAGCGACATTGTTTTAATCATTGTTTCGCTCCCAATTAAATATGTATTTGTACCTGTTGGTTGCCGGTCAGTAGCCGACGACAGACGGCAACCAGAGTGTCAGCTGCGGGAAAAACGCGATCAGAAAGACCCCAACCACCGACGCCATAACAAACGGATGTATTCTTGCGGTAATCTGCTCCACCGTTGACCCGCCGATCCCCGATGCCACGAAGATGTTTTCCCCCAACGGTGGTGTCGCAAAGCCGATCGACAGTGCACACACCACCACGATACCGACGTGTGTAGGGTCTGCACCCAACATATACATGATGGGCAGCAGTACCGGCACAATAATCATGATGGCGGCCAGCGTTTCCATAAACATCCCGACAAACAGCAGCATCAGGATGGCCAGCGCCCAGACCATGTACATGTTGTCGGTCAGACTGAGCAGCGATTCTGCCACCACAACCGGTATTTTCTGTTCAATCAGCAGACGACCGAATACCGTCGCTGCAAACAGGATCAACAGTACGCGTCCGGTAATCCAGGTCGTCGTGGTTAGCGACTTAAAGATACTTTTCACTGCCAGTTCGCGATGCAGGATGAACCCGACAAACAGGGAGTAAAAAATCGCCACAATCGCCGATTCAGTAGGGGTAAACAGACCGCTGTAAATCCCTCCCAGAATCAGGAAAGGTGCCAGAATCGACCATATGCCACGCTGCAACGTCACTTTAATATCAGTGACTGACCAGGTTTCCGTCAGGCCTTTGTACCCGCGCTTTTTCGCAATCAGGTAGTTCGTGAAAATCAGCGTGGACGCCATAATCAGCCCCGGAATCACCCCGGCGACAAACAGTTTGGGAATCGACAGCGACGCAAACTGGCCGTGCTGGGCAATCGCTTCCGGTGGCGGCATCAGCCCCATTGCCGAAATCCCGAAGATCACGATCGGAATCGACGGTGGAATAATGATTCCCAGCCCGCCAGACGCGGCGGTCACCGCTGAGGCATAGCTGCGTTCATAATCACGCTTCACCATTGCCGGAACCATCAGCATCCCGACCGCTGCCGTGGTCGCCGGGCCCGAGCCCGAAATGGCCCCGAAGAACAAACATGCACAGACCGTGGCAGCCCCTAGCCCGCCGGTCACAGGGCCGGCCAGACTTTCGGCAATATCAACCAGCCGTTTAGAGATCCCGGCCGCCTCCATTAAAGCACCAGCAAGAACAAATGCCGGCAGCGCCATCAGCGGAAAGTTACCGACTGAAGTGAACGCAATCTGCACCAGGGCAATCGGGTTTTTATCCAGAATCAGGTAGGCCGCCATCGAGGCGCCAGCCAACGACACCGTAATCGGTGCTCCCAAAATCAGCAGCACCAGAAAGCCACCGAACAGGATAAGGGTTAAATAGTCTTCCATGAGATTCCTCCTCCCTCGCCGTTACTGCGCAGCCGTTTGCCGGATGGATTGTTGCTGCTGCATTTTTTGCAGCTCCTTGGTTTCCGGATCACTGGCTTCTACGCCTTTGAACAGGCGCTCATAGTTGTTCCACAAAATGCGGACTGTCATCAGCGAAAATGCGATAGGCAGGATCAGATAGAAGTATTTCATTGGGATCCCTGTGGTCTGCGATTTCCAGAACAGGTTCATTTTGTTGAAGACAAAATCGTAGCTGAGGTAAACAAAGTAGAGGTTAAACGCGGCCCAAATCAGATCGGCGATGGTTTCACTGATGGTTTTGACAATGGGCGGAAAGAACTTGAAGTGAAAACTGACCCGGTTATGAGCTGACATTTTGGCAGCGACAACGGCCCCGAGATAAGCAAACCAAACAAACATGTAGGTCGCGATTTCGTCTCCCCAGGGAATGGAATATTCAAAAAACTGGCGGACAAGGATTTGGGTGAACAGCAGGATTACAAACGCAGCCAACAGTAGACAGCAGGTGTATTCCTCAACATTGTTGAGATGCTTGCGGATAGAGTGCATGACAGACATATAGCCTCCGGAAAAGGGACTCCCGCTGCCTGCCGGTTGATTCACCCGCGTTCACTCGGTGACGGGGCGCAATCAGACAGGCAGCGGGAGCTGATCATCAGCGTGACATAGAAAGGCGACTAGCGGCCCAGCACTTCAAGCGCAGCATCCAGTTTTTCTTTGCCACCAATGCTGGCGTAGTACTTCGGCCAGACTGCGGTTGTGACCTTTTCCATCCATTCCTTTTCGCCATTGGCTGGGTCGGTAAACACCATGCCTTTCGCGGCTAACTCATCACGGATTTTCTGCTCGGTTGCCTGCAGGTAATTGAAACTGTGCTCAGTGGCTTCCTTGCTGGCAGCCAGAATCGCCTGCTGCATTTCCGGAGATTGCTGCTGGAAAACGGATTCACTAATAATCAGAGGTTCCAGAGAGAAAATGTAGCGAATATTAGTGACATATTTCTGCACTTCGTCGAACTTCATCGCATGGATGGTAATGTAAGGGTTATCCTGACCATCGACCACGCCCTGCTGCAAACCGGTGAAGGTTTCTGACCAGGCCATTGGTGTTGGGTTAACCCCCCATGCCTGATAAGAAGAAATCATAATTTCATTACGCGGTACCCGAATCACCAGCCCTTTAAGATCTTCTGGCGATTTCACCGGGCGCTTGGAGTTTGTCAGCACCCGGAAGCCGGAATAGGCCCAACCGATAATTCGCACCCCGGCATCGCGGATAGTGTTTTCCACCAGCTGCTGGCCGACTTTACCCTGCGTCAGCAACTTGGCCTCATCGGCACTCTGAATCACATACGGCATGGTGAGCAGGCCAACGGAAGGGGAAAACGGCGTCACGTTATTGATCGCCACGACAGAAAAATCGAGTAGCCCGATAGCGGCGTTATTGACGGTGTCCTGCTCAGTACCCAGTTGGCTGTTTGGAAACAGGTCCACTGCGGCTTTTCCGTCGGTTTTTTCTTTCAGCAGATCCGCAAACTTGCTCCCGAGCTCATACTGAGTCCCACCGGCCGCATCGCCCAGCGCCATTTTAAAGGTTTTCGCCAGAGCCAGTGGAGAAGCAACCGCCAGACTGACGGCAGCCACGAGAGGAAGTAATGCTTTCTTATTAAACGTCATAAAATATCCCTTCTGTCATGTCGCAGATTCATTTCGCAATCAATGACCCAGGTACAGCATGGCAGTGAGCCACCTGGCCATTTACATGTTCACGTTTGATAAACCAGTTACAGATAACTCATTGTTCGAAAAATTAATTTCCGATCATTCAGTCGCCCCAGCGGTTTAGGCTGCATGTCGGGCAGGTGTGCTGTCTTTCTTTAATTCTTCTGTTGTGTGCTCTGTTTCCGTATACGCATCTTCAATGGTTTCATTGCACGTCACATTTCATCTTTCAGGTGGTACCAGCGATAAAGAAAACGCTGACCAAACCGGCGGAATGGCGCAAAGGCTTCCGACTCGACCATCTCCCGCACATTCGGGAACGGCAGGCGTGACTGGAAAATCGGTAAGTCGAGCTGCTGTGCATCTCCGGCGATCCACTGGGCCAGACGCTTACCAGCCTGGGCTGAGTACATCACCCCGTTGCCGCCATAACCCATCGCGTAGTAAATGGATTCTTTCGGATTCGGCTGATAAATTCGTGGCATCATGTCGTGACTGACATCGACCCAACCCCACCATGAATAGTCCACCTGAATGCCTTCCAAGGCGGGGAACTTACGAGTCAAATCGGCTTTGAGCATATCCTCATATTTCTGGTTCGGTGCCGCACGGCCGGTAATGGCGCTACGGGTTCCGATTTGCACCCGGTTATCCGGCAGCAGGCGATAATAGTGACGTAACACCCGGGTATCGGTGATCACTTGGTTGGTGCGGAACTGGCAGGCATCAATTTCCGCATCAGTCAGTGGCCGGGTCACCATCGAGTTGGACAAAATGGGTAACAACCGGTTTTTCAGCTCGCGGTGCAGCCCCTGAGACGTGTACCCGCCGGTCGCCACACCCACCGCACGAGCCCGGACAATACCTCCCGGCGTACGAAGATGATGAACACCATTCTTCGTTTCCCAGCCGATGACCGGACTGGCCGGATGCACGGTTGCCCCTAGGGCACGGGCTTTTTTCAGGTAACCAAATGCCAGCTTACCGGGATGAATCCCGATGCCTTCCGGTTCATGCATTGCCCCGCAGGCTTCCTGATCCCCGACAAACTGTTTTTTCACCGTGTCGGCATCCAGGATCTGGGCATCGTAGTTGAACGTTTCCCGCAGTAACTTAGCTTCTTTTTCCAGTTGTGGCATGACGCGAGGTCGGTGAGCGACATACAGGTGCCCTCCCGGCTGCGGATCACAGTCGATGTCCTGGATAAGGGATTTGAAGGTTGCCATCCCGTCCAGACACTCTTCGTGCATCTTTATCGCAGTATCTACCCCCCAGCGCTGAATCCATTGTGAGCGTTTCAAGCGTCCCGAAGCGCATTGCGCCTGGCCGCCATTGCGGGTACTGCATCCCCAGCTGGCGCGGTTAGCTTCCAGCACAGTGGCTTTGATACCGTATTGCTCCGCCAGGAAAATGGCCGCGGTCAGGCCGGTAAAACCGGAGCCGATGATCACCACATCGACATCGACATCGCTGGTGATCGGGCCGTCATCGGCTGGCGGCTCACCCGCGGTGCCGACCCAGTACGTCGGAGCATAATCGCGTCCCTGCCCCGGATTGGCGGCCACTAGCGGATCGTAAGCCGGGTCATACTGATCTCGTGCCGGGGTGGCTTGTTTGTCATTACCGTCCGGGGTGGCTTCTTGCCGGTTAGCCGCCGCACTGGATGACACATTGACGTCAACATCCTGTTCTTGTTTATCCGCCAGTACACTCATTTCACACTCCTTCTCTTCAGGAACAGACTCACCGTTCGCGGTTGTTATCACTCAGCGGCTGTCATTCGGAAAGTTGTGATGGGCGGTCTTTACGAAACGCATTTTTCACCTGAATTTTGCCGTCTTTCAGTGTGAACACGTCAACCATGCGAGCTTCGATACGGCTGCCATCCGGTTTGGTGGCGCAAAACGTAGACTCGGAAATGGCACGGTCTCCGCTGACGAAGTGATCACCATCCAGCCAGGCGGCATCCGGAAAGTTTTTCCAGACCTGCTGAAAACTCTCTCGAACCGCGTCACGGCCTGAGAACGTGCTACCGAATACTTCAGGGCCGGCCGCAGTATGAAACACACAGTCATCGGTGACAAAGCTCATCAGTGCATCGATATCATGGTTGTTCCAGGCGGCACTGAAGGCTTGTAAAAACTCCACACTGACTTGATCGTTCAACATTTCCTTTGTTTGTGTGCTCATAGTGCTTTCCTTCTCAATTAACAAGTAACATAATAGATTTTTCGTATGGGTTTGATATTCAGTGGGTAACAAGCCGTTTGAAGACTGAAACCCAAACTGATGAACAAAGCCGGTGCATCTTCTTCGTTCGGTGTTTCTTTTTGGGGCACCAACCGGGAGCATTGTTCGTATAACTCGCCAGTATTCTGCTTTTTGAAACCCACCAAACTAGTAACATAAATTTAACTTAAAGTTAGCCCCGACTATGGTATTGTTCAAATTAAATTTCGTAATTTGAGACAAATAATTCCACAAAATAAAATTTAATAACAAAGCTCGCTATTTGATTCATCCTTTCTGCCGCAACCATTCCAAGCTACTGCAACTAATGCAAAATCACGGCCACTTCAGGTATGAATTTCTGAGCTGTTTCGTCCCGTTTCTACGTACGTGGCGATGCCAATGGTTATTCAGGTCAATGCAAGAAGAGTCGTACCTATATAAAATAAATGGTCTTACCTATACGAATGACCTTACCTATACAAATAGCCTCAACAATAGATATGCATTAATATCATTCGCTGCTGACCAGTCGCTTCTCAGATCCGTCCTCTTTCCCATCTTTGGCGTTAAACGCTCTCAGATACCGAACACATTCAGTCGAAATCAAAATCGCTGCTGTAACGCTTGCGGTATTGACGCAATCCCCCCTGAGGTTCATGCCGATAAGCAGCCGACGACGAGGCTGTCTGCCTGGCCGATGACAAGCGGGAAAAGGCGGCTGCGGTATCCTGTCCCATCATTTCATTCTTCATCAGAGGCAGCTCCAGCCCCTGAGCGGCACCTCCACCAGATCGACTCTCAGGCTCCAGCAAACTGTTCAGGTGCTGACACAATCCGGCCAGACCCGGTGACACTGAGCGCTGATCAATACCGTGGCTTGCCAGCTCTGCCAGCAAAGAGGTTTTCATCGACGGCAGAATTGGCAGTTCCACCAACCGCCCCTGCGAGATCGCTTCTTTTTCCAACGGCACAAATCCCGTTTGTGTTTCTGCCAAATCTGCCGACTCAGCCGACCCTGCAGAGAGCGACGGGTGAATGGTGTACCAGCTTTTCTGCGCCGCAAGTTGGGGATGCGTAGCATGGTCAAATGTTGGTGGAAACACCCGGGTTTCGGTCAATTCAAACGGGTCACTATCGTAATCAACGTCGTTTAGCTTGCTGGCATTCAGCAAGTAAACATAGGGTTCTGCCCCGGCTTTCTGGCACGCAAACCAGAGCGCAATGAGCGGATTACTGCTCCACTCCAGCAACCGGGTTTTCAGCCCGAACTGCTGAGCCTGCGCCAACAGGTGCCAGTAAGGTGAAGGGGTCGATGTCATGGAATGGGTGCCAGCAGCCTCGTGATAACGCCCCGCCACCTCGACATCTTCCCCACCGTAGTGGCGAAACATGTCCAGTACCTGACGTTCGGTATCGAGAGTTGCGGCGTGAGCCTGCCGGGCAATGGCCGGTAACAGCGAGCGGCGGCGGTTCGGCTGGCCGCGAAACAGCGTTAGCTCGTGCTCGCTGCTGTGTTCCCGTATTGCAGCCAAAAAGCCGGCAACAGAACGGATATAGGTTGATGTCTGCATATCAGTACTCCTGTCAATCAATCACGCTGTCCATAGCCGGGTCATGAAGACCACCGACAGCATATATGCCGCAATAAATACCGCGTTCCCAAGCAATAACGCGACGGGTTGCCAACCCAATTCTGCCAGCTTTTCAAAGGATGTTTTCACCCCCAGCGCTGCAATGGAGATCACCAGACACCACTTAGAGAGATCGGAGCTGACCGCCACTACCGATGCGGGTAACATGCCCAGGCTGTTGAACGCCACCAGAGCTATGAACACCAGCAGAAATCCAGGGACCAAAGGCTGCTTGCCTGCTTCGCTGCCACCAGCAGCCGTACGGGCGTTGTGAAACACCAGCATCAGAATCACCACCACCGGCATTAGCATCGCGACCCGGAACATTTTGGCCAGCGTGGCGGCGTCGCCCACATCGGTCGAGATCATGAATCCGGCCCCGACGACCTGTGCCACATCATGGATCGCGCCGCCTAAAAACAGACCGGCTTCAGACGTGGTCAACCCCATCGCAGTTACTATCAGCGGATACAGCACCATGGCAGCGGTGGAAAATGCGGCCACTCCAATCGCGGTAAGCAACGTAAAATGCTCATTTTCCTTGCCCTGCGGCAGCGTCGATGAAATTGCCATTGCGGCAGAGATCCCACAGATACCGGTTGCGCCACCTGACAATAATCCCAGCATTGGCGGCAGCTTTAGTAACCGGGCCAGCAACAGGCTGAACAGAATGGTCAGCGCGACAGCCCCAGCCAGCGCCACCACTCCCACAGTACCAATCGCGTGAACATCACTGATAGCAATGCGCACCCCCAACAACGCCACACCAATCCGCACCAGCTTCTTGGCTGCGACTTCAATGCCGGGCAGGCACTTGCCGTTGTCAGCCAGAAAATGAAATGCCATCCCGATTAACAGCGCGTACAGAAACTTGGGGCCGCCATATTGCGCTGACACAAAAGACGCTGCGGCAGCAATCACTGTGCAAAACATCAGTCCGGGAACGAGACGGGTGAAAGCATCGAAGCGGGAACGGGGATGGCTGAGGGTGTTTGTGGTCATCTGGAAGTCCTCAACAAAGGAAGAAAAATGCCTGGCCCCAATTGAATCAGGGCAACTGTGAGCCAGGCGAAGTGTCACCAAGGATTAAACGTAATCTTTGTATTTATCCAGGAAACGTACCGGCTTAGACAGTGCATCACGGCGGAACGGGTCGCCCAGCTCCTGTGTACACATAATCTCAATGACCGTGGTTTTCCCTTCGTTCATTTGCATGTCGATGGCCTTTTGCAGGGTTGGGCCGACATCTTCCAGGCGGTCAACCGTGATACCTTCTGCGCCCATCGCACGGGCAATCTCAGCAAAGCTCTGGTTGTCCAGTTCACCGGCCACAAATCGACGGTTGTAGAAATCAACCTGATTTTTCTTCTCTGCGCCCCACTGGCGGTTATGGAACACGACGGCAGTAACCGGAATGTTGTGGCGAACACAGGTCATGGTCTCCATCAGACTCATCCCCCAGGCACCGTCACCGGCATAGGAAATGGCTGGTCGGTGCGGAGCGGCCACTTTGGCCCCGATAATGGTCGGGAACGCGTAACCACAGTTACCAAAGCTCATGGCGGCGAAGAAGCTGCGTGGCTTTTCAAAACGCAAGTAGCTGTTAGCAATGGAGTTAATGTTGCCGATATCGGTAGACACCATGACATCGTCCGGCATCGCTTTTTCCAGTTCGCGCAACACTTGACGCGGATGCAGGTACTCGCCCCCGGAGAATGGTTTTTCACCGGCATTTTTCTCGATCATATCCAGGCTGAACTGATCACGTTCATGGGTCCAATCGTCCAGTTCTTTTTCCCAGATTTCTTTTTCAGCCTGTACTTTGCTGAAACGTTCGTCTTTGGTGGCATCACAAGCCAGAGCGCGCCCTTCCAGACGATCGGCCAGTGCCACTGCCGCTGCCTTGGCATCACCGCAAATACCGACGGAAATTTTCTTCACCAGACCCAGCATCTTATGGTCAGCATCAATCTGGATGATCTTGGCGTCTTTCGGCCAGTAATCCATCCCATGCTGAGGCAGTGTACCGAATGGCCCCAGACGCGAGCCCAGTGCAATCACCACATCAGCCTGAGAAATCAGTTTCATCGCGGCTTTCGAGCCCTGATACCCCAGAGGACCACACCACAGCGGGTGGCTGGCCGGGAATGAGTCGTTGTGCAGGTAGCTGTTCACGACCGGCGCACCCAGACGCTCAGCCAGTGCTTTACACTCTTCAATTGCATCGCCCATCACCACGCCACCACCGGAAATGATGACCGGGAAGCGCGCTTCGGCCAGCAGGTCAGCCGCATCGTTCAGGCTTTGTTCACCACCGGCACCACGCTCCAGACGGGCAGGTTTTGGAATTTCACAGGTGATTTCGCCATAGAAGTAGTCACGCGGGATATTCAGCTGCGTCGGCCCCATTTCACTCATGGCACGGTCAAAACAACGCCCGGTGTACTCAGCCATACGCGACGGGTGCGTCACATGCCCCTGGTACTTGGTAAATTCCTGGAACATCGGCAGCTGATTACATTCCTGGAAGCCACCCAGCCCCATGGTATTGGTTCCGGTTTCCGGGGTCACAATCACCACCGGGCTGTGCGCCCAGTATGCCGCGGCAATGGCGGTCACACAGTTACTGATACCCGGCCCGTTTTGCCCAATCACGACACCGTGATTGCCGGATACCCGCGAATACCCATCAGCCATGTGAGCGGCGCCCTGCTCGTGGACAACCGGAATCAAGCGAATGCCGGCCGGCGCAAAAATGTCCATCGCATCCATAAATGCTGAACCCATGATGCCGAACATGTCGGTCACCCCATTTGCCACCATGGTTTCAACAAATGCTTCTGACGGGGTCATTTTTGTTGGTCCTTCAACGGCCTTGCGTGTATCGAGTTCACTCATAGCTATCTCCTTGATGATGGAACTTTAAATGTTAAGCAACACTAAATATTAAATACCGGAACCATTTGTCTCGTTATTAACAACTCCATCTAAACCTAGACATACATTTTCAAGCCGTCAAACAAATTTCACTTTTTGATTAAAAAAATTCCGAAAAGTGATATTTTGATAGCAAGGTTGCACTATGATTATTTCGGGATCGCCGCTTTCGCGTTAACAATGAAACCCGCGTGACGCCTGATGTTTGCTCACTCCAGGCCTGTACAAGAACAGCTTTCGGGGGATACGCAAAAACAACAGACCACCGCGCAAGCCAGAAAAAAGCAAAAGCAGAAATAGACGCAGAAGCACATGCAGAAACCGTTGCAGAGGCGTTTACAAAAATCAGCGAGACAGCCACAAGCCAAGGCCGATCACGCCGTGCGGGATCAGCAAGCCAATACAAACAGATCGGTAAAATTCAAGGAGAAAATAGAGATGGAAATAGCAGTTAGTCAGCCGGATATTGAAGTGTCAGTCAGGGACGTGTTCGGAATTGATACCGATCTTCGGGTGCCAGCCTTTTCGGTGCGTGATGATCATGTACCTGATATCGATCCGGCCTACCGATTCAACCCGGAGGTCACCTTAGCGATTCTGGCCGGGTTTGCTCAGGATCGCCGAACCATGGTGCAAGGCATGCACGGTACAGGGAAATCCACGCATATCGAACAGGTCGCGGCACGATTAAACTGGCCTTGTGTAAGAGTGAACCTGGATGGCCACCTCAGCCGGCTGGATCTGGTCGGGAAAGACACGATCACGCTGCGTAACGGTCAACAAGTCACAGAATTTCAGGAAGGGATCATTCCGTGGTCGTTACAGCGCCCTGTCGCGCTGATTTTCGATGAATATGACGCTGGCCGACCAGACGTCATGTTTGTGATCCAGCGGATCCTTGAACGTGACGGTAAATTCACTTTACTGGATCAAAACCGGGTCATTCAGCCACATCCGGTCTTTCGCCTGTTCGCCACTGCCAACACCGTTGGCCTTGGCAATCTGTCCGGGCTCTATCACGGCACTCAGGTACTGAACCACGCTCAGATTGATCGCTGGAACATTGTAGCAACCCTGAATTATCTGCCTGCCGAGGAAGAACTGGCCATCGTACTGGCTCGTGTGCCCGAGAAAAACACCGAATCGGGTCACCGCTTACTGCGTCAGATGATTGCCGTGGCTGAACTGACCCGCAACGGATTTGCCGCTGGCGACATTTCGACCCTGATGTCACCGCGAACCGTCATTACCTGGGCAGAAAACTGCAAAATTTTCGGCAATCCTGCACTGTCTTTTAAGCTCTCTTTTCTGAATAAATGCGATGAGTTAGAGCGCCCGGTCATTGCGGAATACTTCCAGCGCTGTTTTGATCAGGAACTGGACGCCTCCTGGGCGCTCAGTGAGGAGCGAACTGCATGAAGCCATATTCCCGAGCGCAACAAAAAGCCACGGAACTTTGCAGTGCTGGCGCCCGTGCTCTGAGTGGCGAACCAGGCCTACATGTTCGCGGCAACCGGCTGTATCGGCAACATACCCCCTTGCCCATTCCTGCCGTTCATTTGCATCCCGCTCCCCCTGTCCAATCTGGCGATGAAGCCACGCCCTTCATGATCAAACGTGGTCAAATGGATGCTATCGCGCTGCATTTGCGCTATTCCAATCGCCCTCTTCATAGGCAGTTAGCCCCACAGCCTCCCGTTGCCCGACTGATTTTTGATCTGCTGGAACAATTTCGTATTGAGGCCATTGTGCCGGACCACCTGCCGGGTGTACGCACCAATCTGGCCCGACATTTCAGCCACTGGGCGCAACTGACTTTCCAGTCAGGTCTGACGGAAACCCAGATTGGAAACTTGCTGTATACCCTGGTTCTGATCACCCGTTCGCGGTTACACACGATTCCAGTGCCTGAGTATGCCGAATTCGCCATCGAGGCAACACGCGCGGCCATTGTGCCGGTTATCGGCACCGATCTGGCCGGATTAAAACGCCAGATACATAACCAGGAAAAGTTTGCCATCCATGCCTGTGCTATTGCCGACACTATCCACGCGATGATCGATGCCGAGTTGGCGCAGCAGGCCGAGAACAGTGACGCTTCCCAACCGGACAATCTGCTGGACAAGGTGTTAGCCGCCTTTCCACTGCTTCTTAGTGACGAAGCCCTTGCCGATGAAACCCTCAGCCTTGCCGCCAGCGGTGAGAGCAAAGCCTTTACGCAGCATCATCAGCGTTATCAGGTATACACCCGACAGTATGATGAAGAAGTTCAGGCATCCTCGCTGGTGCGCGATGCCCTGCTGGTTGAATTTCGGGATAAACTCGACGAGAAAATACGCAATCAGGGTATTAATTTGCGCCATCTTTCACGTCAGTTAGCAGCCGCTCTTAATCCGCCACAGCGCAATGGCTGGACGTTTGGGGAGGAAGAAGGCCGGATTGATGGCCGCCGACTCAGCCAGCTTATCAGCTCGCCATCGGAACGTAGGCTGTTCTGCCAGGAGCGTTATCCCCCTACCGCGAACGCTATCGTCAGTTTCCTTATCGACTGTTCCGGCTCGATGCGCGACCACAGTGAAAAAGTGGCTTTGATGATTGATGTGATGGTCAGGGCACTGGGTATGGCGGGTATTTCCAGTGAGGTGCTGGGATTTACCACTCAGGCATGGAATGGTGGCCGGGCTTACAGCGACTGGTTACGTCAGGGGCGTCCTGCTTATCCAGGCAGACTGAGTGAGATCCGGCACCTTATTTTCAAACCCGCAGAACGCCACTGGCGGCATGCCCGCAAAGAAATGGCAGCTTTGCTCAAAGCCGATTTATTCAAAGAAGGCATCGACGGCGAGGCGGTGGAATGGGCCTGCCAGCGGTTACGAGCCCGCCCTGAGGCACGGCGATTTCTTTTGGTACTTTCGGATGGTTGCCCAATGGATACAGCAACCAACCTGACTAATGATAAGTTCTATCTTGATAATCACTTGAAAGCGGTAGTGGAACAGCAACAGCGCCAGGGAGATGTGGCCGTGCTGGGAATTGGGCTCGGGTTAGACCTCAGTCCCTACTACCGACAGAATCTCGCTATCGGTGACAGTCTTGAGGTCAACAACCGCTTGTTGGCAGATATCGTGACACTGCTTGCAGGGGCACGCCGGTAGCCAATGGCTACTGGCTACTGGCTACTGGATAGTGGATAGTGGATAGTGGATAGTGGATAGTGGATAGTGGATAGTGGATATGAGCTACCGGGGCGCTTGCAGTGGAGCTAATCATCCGATTAAGCCCATGAAGAGAAAGCAATAACCAGCAAATAGAGGCCAATCAGCATCAAAATACCAAACACCATCCGCCGCATGGCCTCTGCACTGAGCGGCGGCGGAAATTGCCGGGCCAGGTACGTACTAAGGGTTACGACCGGAATAGCGATACCCGCCAAGATCAAAATTTCTGTGTCCAGCTTGCCCTGAACCGCGATAAAGACGCTGCGAATCGAAGACGTAAACGCAAAGCTGATCAGCAGCAAATTCCGGATAGTTTTAATATCAAATGGCTGGCGATAAAACTGATAGATCAGCGGTGGGCCCGCCATACCAAACAGGCCACCAGCCAGTCCGGAACCAAAGCCGCTGACCACAAAGCTGGAACGGCCCGACTGCCGTTGTCCGGGTTCAGGGCGCATAAAAAAATTCACCGCACTGTAAACAATCATTGAGCCTAATAGCCCTTGCAGCAGATTGGTCGCCGAGTCACTCAACATATCCAGCAGCCAAACCCCAGCTGCAATTCCGGGTAGCACGCCCAATACCACAGAAAAAACCACCCGCCAGTCTGTCTGGCGGGCTACCCCCGGCAGAGCAACAGCACAGTTGACCAGTGTGATCAGGCTGACCACCGCAGCAATCACAGCCACGGTGGTCAGTCCCAACGCGCTGGATGCGCCAACAACAATTATTCCCATCCCAAATCCGGTGACGGTCTGAAAATACGTTCCCACCATGATTATGGCGAGCAAGGTAAACAAGGTTTCGATGGACATGATGCCTGACTCTCACTCAGATACTGCAACCAGAGACCGATTGACTTGGATTTTCACCGAAATGGTACGGCAGATTGCCTTGATGCTAATGATGCTAATTACAATGACACACTTGTACTGACGCCCCAGTGCCCGGCGCCATGACATCAGACCCAGTTGTTCATCCTCCGAGCCCGTGACTCAGAGGATTATTTCATGTGATGCCTTTTTAAGGGCTAACACAAAGAATCTGGTAATGAATCCCCTTAGAAATTAGCCATGAGATTCTGTTAATGCTCGCTCCGGCACCGCCTGCTGATTTGCCTGCGCCTGTACCGCCGTAACGGCAATCACGTTGAAAATGTCGGAAATACTGCATCCGCGAGACAGATCATTGGCCGGTTTGGCCAACCCTTGCAGCAGCGGTCCCACTGCCACCGCCCGGCCAACCCGCTCAGCCAGTTTGTAGCCAATATTGCCCGCTTCAAGATTGGGGAAAATCAGCACATTTGATCGCCCTTTCACTTGCGATTCCGGCAGTTTTCGCGCCGCAATTTCTTGCACAATAGCTGCATCGAGCTGCACATCACCATCAATCGCCAGCTCCGGTCGACGCTGTTTCACCCGTGCTGCGGCCTGTACCACCTTATCGACAGCCGCATGGCTGGCACTGCCACTGGTAGAAAACGACAACATGGCTACTTTGGGCTCTTCCATCAGCAAGCCTCGCGCACTGTCAGCGGCAGACAAGGCTATATCTGCCAGCTGCTCGGCATCGGGATCAACCACCAGACCGCAATCGGAAAAGATGACACCGCCTTTCAGGTCATGAAAGGGCTCGCACAGCATCATCAGAAAAAAGCTCGACACCAGCTTACACCCCGGCGCTACACCGATAATCTGAATTGCACTACGCACCACCTCGGCCGTGGTCAGCACAGCTCCGGCCACCGACCCATCTGCCATCCCCTGTCGTACCATCAGGTTGGCAAAACAGAGCGGATTCATCACCGCGTTTTCTGCCTGCTCGCGGGTCATCCCTTTGGCTGCACGCAACTGGAACAACGCGTCGGTGAGTTCAGCCCGCCATGGCGAACTGGCGGGCTCAATCAGTTCACAATGGCTAATATCAATGTGTTCCTGTGCAGCCAGCGCCTTCATGCTCCTTACGTCACCGACCAGACTGATTGTCGCAATCCCTTGCTCAACAGCCATCGCTGCCGCTTTAAGCACTCTCGGATCATCCGCTTCACTGAGCACAATGCGAACCTTGTCCTGTCTGGCTTTTTCGATGATGCGATTCATTGCCTTCATATGTGCCTGCCTTATGGGTCTCACCACAAAAACAACAAATAATGAGACGATATATTCCGATTAACGATATTTAATTTGAATATTAATTGTTCACCTGTTTATCGTCAACGAATATTCAAAAAAACGGTATAATTGCTATTATGTATTTAGGATACATAAGGAAATCAAAGCAATATGACGAGTACAGTGAAAGATAAACCGACCCTGACACCAGCGCGTGTGGAGGGAGACACCCCGACGCTGCGCCTGTTTTCTCTACTGGAAGTCATTGCTGAGAAGGATGAATTTTTCTCTCTGCAGAAACTGGTCGAGGAAACAGGGCTGCCCAAGCCGACCCTGCACCGGATGCTTCAGCAACTGGAAAATGCCGGCATTATTCAGCGTGATGGTGATGAGCGACACTACAGTTCAGGTGTAAGACTGCGTCGCCTTGCTGAGCGGTTACTGCTGAACAGCACCACTCACAGCGCACGCCATGCTGTGCTGCGTAAGCTGAAAGAAGAAGTGGGTGAAAGCTGTAACCTTACCGCCCTGTCAGGTGGTGAGGTCATTTATGTCGATCGGGTTGAAACAGAAGCTCCGCTGCGGTTTTACCTGCACCCGGGCTCTCGCGTGCCGGTTCATTGTTCGGCCACGGGCAAATTATTTCTGGCCAACATGACCCCGTCACAGCGACGACGTCTGCTCAAAAATGTTGAGCTGACCCAATACACGGAGAAAACCATCTCGGATTTTGATGCGCTGGAAACCGAACTTGAACACATAAAACGGAACGGTTTTGCTACCGATAATGAAGAGTTTTTACCGGGCTTATTCTGTGTGGCGGTACTAGTGCCAGCAACATCCGGGCGCTCAAATCTAGGGATTGCGATACAAGCCCCCATTATGCGCTTAAAGCCGGATCAAGCCCTGAATTTCTTGCCCGCGTTGCAACGTGCGGCGGATGCGCTGGCAAAAATCGAAGCTGAAAGCTGGCCGGATTCCATTTTAGATAGCGATTGAATATGCGTCGTGCTGCCAAGCACGTATGATCCAGCCCCAATCATATCCAGCCCCGAAGGAATAGTCAGTTCGGGCTTGGATTACGCATATTCAGCCGCCAGGTCAATCCTCGGCTTTGGCTTTGGCTTTGGCTTTGGCTTTGGCTTTGGCTTTGGCTTTGGCTTTGGCTTTGGCTTTGGCTTTGGAGTCAGCACCTGCTCAGGCAACTAGTCAATAACAGCTGGTATCGCCTCAGCAATCGTCCCGGCTATCAGTGCCTCAAACTACGCTTGTTGGCCAGCCGGGATCAGCTGACGCTGCACTTCACGGCGTTTATCTGCATCATACAAGCGTTCTGCTATCCAGCCGGTCAGGTACATTGAAGACAAACAGCCACCAGCTGTTGCAATATTGCCCTCCACCACCAGCGGTTTATCCAGCACATCCACGCCCAATTTCACAAGGCCCGCCTTGGCATCCGGATGTGTGGTGGCCTGTATCCCGTCCAGTAATCCTAAAGCCTGCAAAATATAGGCTCCCGCGCAAATTGAGCCGATCAACTGACGTTTCGGATCCAGACGGAAGGCAGACAGAAATGCCTCATCCGCCAAAGCGGCAGGGACACCTTTGTAACCACTGGTAAACAGCACCACGTCAGCCTTGTTAGCGTCATCAAGTGGCCCGTCTGTTTTGACCGCCATACCCAACGCAGAATGATGCTGAGGTTTTGTGCCAAGCACGCTCACCGTCCAGTCTTTCTGTGAACGGCCGAGAACATCTCGCATCAGAAAAAAATCAACATCCGTAAAATCATCAAAAATGACGATGGCAATCTGGTACATGTCCCTTCCTTTTACTGACTTTAATTGGTTTTACTGGCTTTAACTCTGCTTGGGGCTGACTTAACTGTCCTTAACCGGATTTAGCCGCTTGGATTTCGGTTGATTTCTTGTCTCTGGACATATGGGAAAAAGGCGTCAGCAAGTTTGATTGCCACACGTTCGTTGTCCAGCACTTTTATTGTCCACGTTCAGCATCAGCCCGCGAGTTGCTTCACGAACCACACTATGAGCGACAGCTCACCATTCACCAAGCACGGAATACAGTGGATTGCAAAATATGAGATATAAAACAATACACATAACAATCCTGGGCATTCATCAACCATGACAGTGCCAAAAGTTGCCCATGTTATGGTCAAATAGCCACGCCTGACAAAATCCCATAACAGGTCAAAAAACAACCACGAATCACTTTGTTACATATCAGCACCAAACACAAATGCTGTGCGTATCGAGACTGAGGTGAAAATACGCCGTTAAAATCAAGATCTAGATCACATATTCCGAAAAGCGATATTAACAATTTTATTACCAGGCCGACACAATGCTTAGCACATGCATTTATCTGCGCTTTTGAGGGATCTAATGAAGTTCAGTCATAAAGTGGTCGCGACAGCCTCAGCAATTATGCTGGCTGCATTGTCGCTGCTGTCCACGAATCAATATTTCACTACCAAAAACCATATTCAGACACTGGTCATGCGCAGCATGGATGAAATCATCACTGGGATGAGCAACACAGTGGATGCCAAACTCACCAGCAGTCTTTCACTGGCAAGCTATGTGACCAGTCTGGTCAGTCAGGATCTCACCAGTGAAAACATTCACACTGTGATTGACCAGCCTGTTGTCAGAGACGCTTTTCTTCTGACCGGCCTCGGTTTCGAGCAAGACGGAAGTTTCACCAGTAACGATCCAAGCTGGGATCCCGGCGCAGGTTGGGAGCCACGTGCCCGCCCCTGGTATATCGAAAGTAAGCAGGCCAGAAAACTGATCGTGACCGCACCGTATTCCGATGCAGTTTCCAATGAGATTCTGGTCTCGATTGCCAGCCCGATGATTCATCAGGGACAGTTCGAAGGTTCGATTTTCTTTGACATGAGCCTGAGCGATCTGGCCAGTCTGGTTAATCAGGTATCATTGTTTGATGCCGGTTACCTGTTCATTGTCGATAAAGCCGGCACAGTGATTGCGCACCCGGATGCCAAACTGAACGGCAAACCAATGGGCGATTTTCTGGGTACTCACCAGATTTCCGGTGATGCACAACGCTTCGACATGAACGGGCAATCAATGGTGCTGTCCTTTACCCAGATTAATGGTCAGGACTGGTACATCGGTGCCCTGCTGGATGAAGACCAGGCATTCGCGGCAGTCAATGCCCTTAAAAATGAAGCTATGATTTATTCCGTTGTGTCGTTGATCGCCGGGATCATTGCCCTGTTGCTGTTGATCAAGATCCTGATGAAACCGTTGCGTGAACTTAACGCTGCGATCCAGGATGTCGCCTCCGGTCACGGTGATCTGACCCGCCGTCTGGATACGAACACTGACGCCGAATTTGCTGAGCTGGCAACCGGCTTCAATGCGTTCACCGAGAAATTGCAGACACTGATCCTCCAGTCTAAATCGCTCAGCCGTGAGATTCTGACCGGGACCGAGCAGTCAGCAAGCGGTGCACAGGAATCCGCAGAAGCGATGTCCATTCAGCTCAGAGAGCTGGATCAACTGGCCACCGCAATGCACGAAATGGCAACCTCGTCGGTTGAAGTCGCCAGCAATGCTCAGAACGCAGCGACTGCCGCACAGCAAGCCGATGAAGCAGTGAAAGACGGCAGCCAGGTCGTATCCCACACGGCAGAAGCCATTTCGGCGCTGTCCAGCCAGATCGATCAGGCCGTTGAAGTGGTCCGTCAGCTTGAAGTATCGACCGGCAATATCGAGAAAATCCTGAAAGTCATTAATGAGATTGCGGATCAAACCAACCTGCTAGCGCTGAATGCCGCCATTGAAGCCGCCCGCGCTGGTGAATCCGGTCGTGGTTTCGCCGTCGTGGCAGATGAAGTTCGCACCCTAGCCAAGCGTACGCAGGAATCGACCACTGAAATCCGCCAGATGATTGAACAGCTGCAAAGCGGTGCCAGTTCAGCGGCTGAAGTCATGGGACTGAGTAAAGAGACAGCAGCCGAAACGGTCGTGAAATCTAACGAGGCCGACGAGGCACTGATTCGTATCAGTACGGCGATTCAACAGATCAATGATATGAACCTGCAAATCGCTTCTGCTGCCGAAGAGCAGAGCCTGGTCGCAGAAGAAATCAACACCAACACTTTAAATATCAAAGAGCTGTCGGTGCAGGTGGCCAACGCGGCGGAAGACACCAACAAAGCCATGGGCGAGCAAATAAGCAGGGTTCGTGAACAGGACGATGTCATGAACAAATTTATCGTCTGAGTACCCGTATTGTTTTTCACGTAACAAAAAGCCACGGCATCTGCCGTGGCTTTTTTATCGGGCGTGCTCTCAACTCATCTTGAAGCAGACGTCAGCCCTGCTGTTCGTGTGCACGCAAGGTTAGCACTTCATACCCGTCAGCCGTTACCAGCACCGTGTGTTCAAACTGCGCCGACAGCTTCTTATCGCGTGTAATCACCGTCCAGCCGTCTTTTTTCGTTTTGGTTTTTTCTGTCCCGGCATTGATCATCGGTTCAATCGTAAAGGTCATCCCTTCCTGCAAGACCAGCCCGGTATTTGGCAGCCCGTAGTGCAGAACTTGCGGGTCTTCATGCATTTCACGGCCAATGCCATGACCGCAATATTCGCGTACCACGCTGTAACCCTGTTTTTCAGCATGTTGCTGGATAGCGTGGCCGACATCTCCCAGTCGGGCACCCGGTTTCACGACTTTGATCCCTTCCCACATCGCTTCATACGTGGTTTTCACCAGCGCTTTTGCTATCGGCGTCGCATCAGGCATGACATAGGTGGTGCTGGAATCTGCAATAAAGCCATTCTTTTCCAGTGTTATGTCGACGTTAATGATGTCTTTACTGGCCAGCTTTTTCCGCTCACTGGGAACACCATGGCACACAACTTCGTTGATCGAAGTATTCAGCGAATACTCATAACCGTACTGCCCTTTGCTGGCAGGCCGGGCTTTCAGTTCATCGGTAATGAAGCGCTCGACAACATTATTAATGTCCATGGTCGTAATGCCCGGCTGGATATAGTCATCCAGCATCGCAAACACTTGCGCCAGCAAACGGCCGGACTCACGCATCAGCTCCGCTTCTTGCGCTGTTTTGATCGTGACATTATTCATTAACGACACCTGCCAGATTCACGTCTTGGCTGGCCAGTAGCTGACGAACCAACTCATTATAAGTCAGGCCCGGATTCATCTCAGCCAGCATACCCATTTTGATCCAGAACTCAGCCTGGGCATTGATAGAGCGCGCCATCACCGTACTGGCTTTACGGATCTCTTCATGCAGCTCATCTGAAATTTTCACAATTCCCATGATACACCTTGAATACGTTTTATAAATGTAATGTATATTAATCATATAAGATGTGCAACTGGTCGTGTCTCTTCAGTCACGAGCAACGCAGCCTGACCGACTAGCTCTTCTGTCAGTGAACCAAAGAAAAAGGCCAGCTTTCGCTGGCCTTTTAGTGACGTTGTCTGTCAAATTTTCAGTGGGTTACGCCGTTGGCTTAACCTGCTCACCATCCAGCTCTGTGGCTGCTTCAGTGGCAGTGTTCTGCTCTTTACAACGCTCTTCCCAGTAATCCGCATTCTTGATGCCCAGCTGAACAGGGTTGAAAGTGAAATCTTTCACACCGGCTTTCTGCTGTACTTCATAGTCTTTCAGAGCAATCAGCGCTGGTTTAGCCATGAAGAAGATAATCAGGATACCGACAATGTTCAGCCATGCCATCAGGCCTACACCCACATCACCCATTGCCCACGCAAGGTTTGCTGTTTTCACCGTACCGTAGAACACCGCAACGGTCAGTACGATTTTAAGAGCAAACATCATACCCGGAACTTTCACTGTACGGCGGATGTAAGCAATGTTGGTTTCCGCAATGTAGTAGTAAGCCAGGATCGTGGTGAATGAGAAGAAGAACAGTGCAAAGGCGATGAATGGTTTACCGAAACCAGGCATTGAGTTTTCAATTGCCAGCTGAGTAAACATTGGACCGTTCGCGCCGATATCTGCCGCCAGGTTCTGAATCAGGAACATGCCTTCTTCACTGCCGTGTACGTTGTAAGCACCAGTGATGATGATCATGAACGCCGTTGCAGAACAAACCAGCAGTGTATCGATGTAGATAGAGAACGACTGAACCAGACCTTGTTGTGCAGGGTGCTGAACATCCGCAGCCGCAGCGGCATGTGGACCTGTTCCCTGACCGGCTTCGTTCGAGTAAACACCACGTTTAACACCCCACCCGATTGCCGCACCGAAGCCGGCCATTGGTGTGAATGCGTCACCGACGATCATGCTGATAACCGTTGGAACCATGTCAATGTTCAGCAGGATGATAACGAACGCAACGATGATGTAAGTCAGCGCCATGAACGGAACCACAATCTGGGTAAAGTGCGCGATACGCTTCACACCACCGAAGATGATGAAAGCCAGAATCACAGACACAAACGTACCCGTCATGATTTTCGCCAAGCTGATAGTACCAATCGTGGTATCAATCATCGGGCCGCTGCCAAAGGCAGTTTCAATCGCATTACCGATACTGTTTGACTGAACACCCGGCAGCAGCACACCACAAGCCAGGATCGTTGCCAGAGCAAACACCCATGCATACCATTTCTGCCCCATGGCTTTTTCGATGTAGTAAGCCGGACCACCACGGAACTGGCCTTCTTCATCTTTTTCTTTGTAGATCTGAGCCAAAGCAGATTCAGTATATGCAGTCGCAGCGCCAAGGAAGGCAACCACCCACATCCAGAATACAGCACCTGGACCACCGAAGCCGATTGCCGCAGCAACACCGGCAATGTTACCAGTACCTACACGTCCAGAAAGAGAAACGGCTAGTGCTTGAAAAGAGGAAATACCCTCGTCTGAACTTTTTCCTGATAACAGCAGGCGCCACATCTCGCGAAAATGACGGATCTGCACAAAGCGGGTCATGATGGAGTAAAACAAACCGGCACCCAAGCATAGATAAATCAGCACCGGGCTCCAAATTATTCCATTGAGAAAATCTACTAACGACTGCATTAAAAAACTCCCTGTATGTTTGGTTAATGCTTCGTCAGTATAATAAGCAGAATGTAACTTAAATGTTAAGGTTTTTATTTTATCACTCAATTGAACGTGATCACCAGCACGATGCACATACAATTTATTAACAAGCAATTCCTCACTCTTTGAAAAGACGATTTTTCAGACATTATGACTAAAAAAGAGAAAGTTCAGCCCTTATTGAGTGTTCAAAAAACAAGCAATCGAGCCAAATTTTCTCTTCCTGTCACAATTTTTCGCTACACAATTCACTAAAAAGCGTGATGCATACCATTTCAACATCCGTACGTAACAAATAAACCTTCACATGAATCGCATAAAAAATCACATCGTTGTTCAACTGCCTGACATCACCTCAACCTGCTGACCATCCGTCAGCCCTGAGGCTCCGCGTACAACCACCTGTTTTCCAATGCCGATTTCGCCTTTCACAGCAACTTTACCGTCAAGACTGTAAAGCACATTAACCGGCACCTCTCGTACTGTCGTTTTGTCGTCGTCCCCTTTGGAGGCAACAAACAACGCCGTTCCACCCGCCTGCGATATCACGGCATCACGAGGAACCAGCACGCTGTCTTCAGCAAACTGGCCGGGAATCGCAATGCGCACCGGTTGACCAACCGTCAAGGAGGCATTCTCCGGGTGCAGTCGCATTTCAATCAAACGAGACCGTAAGTCTGCACCCGCACTCTTTGTGTTCAGCGAGGCCGTCAGGGGCTGATCGCCGGCAACCACTTTCAATGCCGTGCCCGTTGTCAGCTTTTCCGTCACTGCGATGGGTACTTGTAACCGAATCTCCTGCAGGCGGGTATTTACCAGATGAATCAACGCTTCCCCTTGATTGACGTATTCCCCGCCCGATTTGAACACGTCATTTACCGTTCCGTCGAAAGGTGCCACCAATCGGGTACGTGCCAGCTTCTCTTCGATGAGATCCACTTCCAGACGGGCGTTTTCCAGCGCTATACGGCTAATTGACAGCTCATGGCGCGCTGTAGCCTGCTCGGTTTCAGAGATATTGCGCCGCGTCGCCAGCTTATCCAGCCTCACCAGTTCCGTTTCCTGATGACTCACAACCGCCTGAGCCCGTTTTGCCGCCACCTTGGCAATTTTCAGCTCCAGCGCCAGTGCATCAGCATTGACTTCCGCCATCACTTGTCCTTGCTTCACCGTTTGGCCGAATTCAACCAATCGGGTTAATCGCCCGGTTGTTTCCATACTCAGCCGGGCTTCCTGCTGACTGCGCACTGTTCCGCTGTACCAGGTGACTGGCGCATTCTGCACTTTTTCGACCACCGCGAGCGCCACCGGTTTAGCCGCCTGCGCTGAAAACGCGGTTAATCCCATGGCTCCCAACGCCATGACCAGCCAGGCACCCCGGGGCAACCTTGACTTCATCGTTTGGCGGGACTTTCTTAACCAACCCAGCCCTGCCGGGCGGGAAAAAGTGGCTGGGCGATACCGAACACTGAAGCTCTGGCGACAGTGGTTTTGGCTTTCTTCCAATTGTGTGCTGATTACGTGTTTCATAAATCGCTTTCCGTCCTTGGTGCCGCATTCTTGGGGTCAGGTCACTGATTACCATCGCCTAACAGCTCACCAGACAATGCATCATTGATAAAAATTGGCTGGCTTCAGGAACCGAGCGCAGCGCTCAATCTGCCAGTGGTGTTTTTCCCACTGCTGGTTCAGGCTAAATGTGATGACGCTGAGCCCCTTCTCTTTTAATAGGTGTTACGTCTTATCATGTGTTCCGCCGCGTCACGTTCGTGCATTACGCCTTTCCCCATTCGCAGTAACGCTGGCAGCAGAATCAGTGTGAACAGCGTACTGACCAGCATACCGCCGACAATCACCGCAGCCAGACCACGGTAAATCTCACTACCGGTGGCCGGACTTAAAAGCAGCGGTAACATCCCGAATACGCTGGTCAGAGTCGTCATAAAGATCGGGCGAATACGCCGTAACAATGCGTCCTCCACCGCCTGATCCCGGGACAGTCCGGCTTTCTCACTGTTTCTGGTCTGGTGCACCAGCAGGATGGCATTATTGACCACCAGCCCCAGCAGGATCACAAAGCCAATCATCGTCAGCAAATCCACCGGCTGATCCACCAGATAGTGCATCACCTGAATGGCGACCACACCGCCCACCGTGGCCAGAGGCAAAGTCAGAATCACCAGCAACGCATCGCGCAGCGCGCCAAACAATCCCCACAGAAGCAGCAGTAAAATGCACAGTGCAAAAGCAAAAATCGCCAACATATTATTTATGGCCTGCTTGAGACTGTCAGCGGTTCCGTAGAATTCAACCGTGCCGCCGGGTGGCAGGATGTTTTCAATCTGCCCCATGACGCTGCCCTGCATCTCTTCCATAGCCGATTCCAGCGTCATATCTGAATCCGGGACAACTGACAGCACCAACGCCCGTTTGCCATCAATCCGGTCGATAGACTGCGGGCCCAGCACGGTTTCAACCCGGAGCAATTCCCCCAGCGGCACAATCGCTCCCGACGGTGTTGCCAGTGGGATGGCACTCAGCTCATCCGGCGAGGTCACTTTCTGGGTCAGCAACACCATATCGAGTTGCTCACTGCCGTCAAAAAAGTTGCCGAGCATCATGCCAGTGCCCAGCGAGCGAATCACAGCAGGCAGATCACCCCGCCCCCAGCCGACTTCCGCCAGACGGCGGTCATTGGGAATCAGACGCAGTTCCGGCGCCGTAAACTCCAGCGAACCATTAACCCAGACCTGGGCTTCCGGCATGGCCTTCTCAATCAGTGCTTTCGCTTCTTTGGCTGACTGAAACAACGAGGCCATGTCATTGGCTTTCAGCATCACGTCGATGTTTTTACCTGAGCCGAAGTTGCCGAACAGCGAGCCCTGGCGGGCAAAGGCTTCCACATCCGGCAGGCCCACGGTAATTTTGTCCCGTACCAGCGCTTCCAGCTCTTTAATCCGGTTTTGATCAACCGCCCTCACCCCCATCACCGCGCCGCCCGGCCACATGATGAAATAGTAGTTTTTCAGTGCTGGCTCCTGCTCGCCGTTCATATAAGAACGCAGCCGCTCGACCATGGTATTCATCACCTCATCGCGCACGGTGTTAATCCCTATGCCCGGCGCAATGGAGAACCACACATCGACGGCATCACGCTTCACATCGGGCAAATAATCCATTTTGGGCATGCCAAGGCGGGTCAGTCCCAATGGCAACGCAAGCAGTATCATCACGACCAGTCCCCGCCGCAGCGGTGTGGCTGTCAGTCGCATACTCATGCCAGCCATCTGTTTCCACATCGTCACATAGCTGTCACTCAGCGCGCTGTCCGTCAGCCAGCGCGATGCCGCCACAGGCAATACTGTCACTGCCACCAACAGCGACATCGTGACCGCCACTGCAATGGTGATCGCCAGATCGGCAAACAGCTGACCTTCGACATCGTTGAGCATCAGAATCGGCAGGAAAATCGCCACCGTCGTCAGAGTTGAGGCCAGAAGAGCACTCCAGACCTGTTTCGTACCCTGCTCGGCCAAGTCTTCGCGCTGATGCAAGTCATCCTCTGAACCGGTTTGCCGCTGCTGAGTCTGTTTTTCCCGCAACCGAATAATGTTTTCCAGCACCACAATTGCCGCATCGAGCACCATACCGACGGCAAACGCCAGCCCGGCCAGTGAAATGACATTAAGGGTGCGGCCTGTCAGTTTGAGTACGCATACCGTCAGCAGAATGCTGACCGGAATGGAAAGAGCAATGATCAGCGTGGCTCGCGCCTTGCGAATAAAGCCCCATAAAATCGCCACCGACAAAAAGACGCCAAACATCAGGTTGCCGCTGACCATGTTCAGTGCCCGTAGGATAAACACTGAGGCATCGTAAGACATTTCCAGCTGGATACCGTTTCGGATCAACACTTCGTCATTCAGGGCTTGCATCTCTGCTTTGACCCGCAGCAGGGCTTCGAGGGCATTCGCGCCACTCTCTTTATTCACCGACATGTTAATGGCCGGATTACCGTTCTGCACCCGAAGCGTTCGCGATTCAGCACGGCGAATCTCAACGTCTGCCAGATCCCGCAGATAAACAGGCAGTCCGTCACGCCATGCGACCACCATGTCGCCAAATTCGTTGATACTGTAACGCCCGGCAAATCTCAGCTTGTACTCTTTCCGGCCTATATCCAGCTGTCCGGCAGAGGCATCTCTTCCGGCGGAAATTCGCTGAACCAGTTCGGGGACCGTGATCCCCAGCTCTGCCAGCCGGTATGGGTCAAACCGGATTTCCACCTGACGATCACTCTCACCATTGACCTCAACCTGCGATACCCCTTCAATCGCCATCAGCCGAGGTTTAATCTGGCTGTCAACCATATCCTGATACGCCACAATCGGTGTGTTATTGCCGGGCAGTTGCTGCAGAAACAGTGAAGTCAGGGTGTCATTGCTCGAACCGCTGTGCAGAAACGGGCCGTCGATATCACCGGGCAGATTAGACGCCTGATTGATCCGGCTGATGACCTCAATCATCGCCTTTTCCATGTCCGTCCCAAGCTCAAATTCAAGCCCGATTTCCACCCTGCCGTTTCCGGCTTCAGTAAAAATGTGCTTATTGCCGGAGAGCCCCTGCAGCACCTGCTCCAGCGGCTCAGCCACTTCCGATTCCATTTCTTCGGCCGCAGCGGCGTGCCAGTACACCGTGATGGCTAACTGGGGACGGGTAATATCGGGAAACAGCTGGATGGGTAAGGTTCGAATACTGAGCAGCCCGAACAGGACGGTCAGCGCTACGGCGACAGCGATCACTGCCGGCCGCGCTATGGCATAACGAGTAAGAAACATAACTTCCTGTCTGTCTAGTGTTCGCTGATAGCATGCTCTGTGGTTTTCGGAGCACGCCTGCAGCGGCTTTGTGTTGTGTATTTGTCTTTATGTCTTTATGTATTTATGTATTTGCGTGTTGTGTCTTTTCGTTTGGCGCTACTTTTGATCGTGTTTTTGAACGTGTTTTTAAATGTGCTTTTGAGTCATCAGGCTGCGGAGAATGAAAAAGACATTTGGGAGTTCGGCTTACCTGTTCCATGGCAAACACCGACGTTTAATGCAACACTTTTCAATCAAACTCATCACATTTAAGCAACACAAGATATCAGACGAAGTCAGTGATGACAGGGTTTTGCTTGTCTTTTTTATAAAAAGTGCAGGGATTTTAACGAGATAATGATTGGGGAATGAGTGAAATGGGTCAAAAATGACAAAAGCGCAGACCCAGGGCCTGCGCTTTTTGAGGGTAAAATCAATCCTGAGGATTAATTACACATCGTACGTTGTCGATGCCGTGTTACCGCCTTTACCCGTCCAGTTGGTGTGGAAGAACTCACCACGTGGCTTGTCAGTACGCTCATAAGTGTGCGCACCGAAGTAGTCACGCTGTGCCTGCAGCATGTTCGCTGGCAGACGAGCAGTGGTGTAACCGTTCAGGAACGTCAGGGCAGAAGACATACATGGCATTGGCAGGCCTGCTTCAAATGACTTCGCGACCACTTTACGCCATGCTGGCAGACAGCCTTGCAGGATATCTTTGAAGTATGGGTCCAGACCCAGGAATGCCAGCTCAGGATTCGTATCAAAAGCATCACGGATGTTACCCAGGAATGCGCTGCGAATGATACAACCACCACGCCACATCAGCGCTACGTTACCGTAGTTCAGTGACCAGTTGTTAGATTCTGACGCTTCACGGATCAGCATAAAGCCTTGTGCGTAAGAGATGATCTTTGACGCCAGCAGTGCCTGACGCAGCGCGTCCAACCACTCAGCCTTGTCACCGTCGATGTGGCTGATTGGGTTATCAAACAGCTTTTCGGCTTCTTCACGCTGATCTTTCAAAGAAGACAGGCAGCGCGCAAACACAGATTCAGTGATCAGTGTCAGCGGAATACCGTGATCCAGGGCGTTAATGCCTGTCCACTTACCAGTACCTTTCTGGCCTGCGGTATCCAGAATTTTCTCGACCAGCGGCTCGCCGTCTTCGTCTTTGTAACCCAGAATTTCAGCCGTGATTTCTACAAGGTAGCTGTCCAGCTCAGTTTTGTTCCACTCAGCAAAGATCTGCTGCATCTCATCGTGAGACATACCCAGACCTTCTTTCATGAAGTGGTACGCTTCGCTGATCAGCTGCATGTCACCGTATTCGATGCCGTTGTGAACCATTTTCACGAAGTGGCCAGCGCCGTCATTACCTACCCAGTCACAACACGCTTCACCTTTGTCGGTTTTCGCAGCAATCGCCTGGAAAATCGGTTTTACGTGTGGCCATGCTTCAGGATCGCCGCCCGGCATGATAGATGGTCCGAAACGCGCGCCTTCTTCACCGCCTGATACACCGGCACCCACATAGCGGATACCTTTTTCACGCAGTGCCGCAACACGACGGTTAGTATCAGGGTAGTTAGTGTTACCACCGTCAATGATGATGTCGCCTTCATCCAACAGAGGAACCAGGTTGTTGATGAACTGATCCACCACATCACCTGCACGCACCATCAGCATGACTTTACGCGGCGTTGCCAGTTGGCTCACCAAATCTTCAAGAGAAGTTGCACCGACAATGTTGGTGCCTTTTGCTGCACCGTTCAGGAACTCTTCCACTTTCTCAACGGTACGGTTGTAGGCAACCACTTTAAACCCGTTATCGTTCATATTCAGGATCAGGTTCTGACCCATTACTGCCAGTCCGATAACACCAATATCAGCTTTCATTCTAACTTCTCCTTATGCCAGCTCTTTGGCTGCTTCTGAATCTAAATACCACTCGGTAATGCCATCTTTCGCGATGACTTTTGCTGCAGGATACTGCTCTGCAGCCGGGGCTTGTTCAGCAATTTCTTTAATGACCGGGGCTTTACTTGCACCCAGTACCAAATAGGTAATACGTTTGGCGTGTGCCAGCAGGTGGGCGCTTTTCGACACACGGATCTGACGTGATTCCGGATGAGCCGCAATAATCGCAATCTCTTTGGACTCGTAATCAGTCTGGCCCGGGAACAGAGACGCCGTGTGGCCATCGGTACCCATACCCAGCAGAATCCAGTCAAACTCAGGCACACCGTCTTTGTGTGGAATGACGTCCAGCATCTCTTCGGCGAAACGCGTTACTTCCGTTGCTGCAAATTCTTCGCCACGAATGCGATGAATGTTCTGCGCCGGAATCTCGATGTGATCAAATAACAGGGCTTTCGCCTGACCGTAGTTACTCTGCTCGTCTTCAGGTGCCACGCAACGTTCATCGCCCCACCAGAAGTGCAGGTTCTGCCAGTTGATAGAGGTGGCGTAAGCAGAGGCTGCCAGGAACGAAAACAGCTGCGAAGGCGTGCTGCCCCCCGACAGGGAGATATGAACCGGACGGCCCAGTTCACTGTATTCCTGCATGCTTTTCGCCAGCGCTTCAACAACCTGCTGTGAGCTGTCAAAAACGTGGTAGTTCATCTTACTCATAGTTCACAATAATCCGTATTGGTCAGGTTCTTACATGGGAAACGCCATTCGCGATTATCACGCGCCAGAAGCTCGTCTGCTTCTTTGGGTCCCCAGGTACCTGCAGCATAACCGTAAAGGTGCTCAGGATTTTCTTTGTAGTCCAGGATCGGCTGAACAAACTGCCAACAGGCGTTCACGGCATCTGAGCGGGCAAACAGGGTGGCGTCCCCTTTCATTGAGTCCAGCAGCAGACGCTCATACGCTGTCAGCATATGGGTTTCTTCCAGGCTTTCGTAATGGAAATCCATCGACACTTCTTTCGCGTCAAAGCCCGCACCTGGTTTTTTCAGGCCAAAGCTCATCAGGATGCCTTCATCCGGCTGGATACGGATAATCAGTTTGTTTTCCGGTGCGTTAGCGCCAAATACCGGGTGCGGGGTCTTTTTAAAGTGGATCACCACTTCCGTCACCCGTGTTGGCAAACGTTTACCCGTACGGACATAAAAAGGAACGCCGTTCCAACGCCAGTTGTCGATAAACATTTTCAGGCCAACGTAAGTCTCGGTACGGGAATCTTCCGCTACGCCCGGTTCTTCACGGTAACCGATCAGATGATCACCACGAACCTCAGAAGCGGTGTACTGACCAAGTACCAGGTTGTTATGCAGATCAGTTTCAGACAGCGGTTTAAGGCTCTTGAAGACTTTCATGACCTCATCACGCATGGAGTCTGCATTGATAGCGGCAGGGGGTTCCATGCCAACCATCGCCAGCACCTGAAGCAGGTGGTTCTGGAACATGTCACGTACCGCACCGGCACCGTCGTAGTATCCGCCACGCTCTTCCACGCCCAGGAATTCAGCAGCGGTGATTTCAACGTAATCAATAAAGTTACGGTTCCACAGCGGCTCGAACATACCGTTGGCAAAACGGAATACCAGCAGGTTCTGAACGGTTTCTTTACCCAGGTAGTGGTCGATACGGTAGATTTGGTGCTCTTGGAAGTGAGCGTGAAGGTCTTTGTCGAGTTGCTTAGCGGTCGCCAGGTCGTAACCAAACGGCTTTTCTACAATGAGGCGCTTCCAACCATGATCTTCTGTATTCAGACCGTAGTGAGCTAGACATTGCGGGATCACGCTGTAAAGACTTGGCGGTGTCGCCAGATAGAAGGTGGTGTTGCCGCCTGTCTGATAAGCCTGTTCAATATCTTCAAGACGATTTTTAAGATTGGCGTAATCTTCAACATCTGAAGTATCAATGGCTTGATAGTGCAGACGCTGACAGAAAGCATCAAGTGTTTCCGGATCCACTTTCTCGTTCGCGGTAAGGGACGCTTTCAGCTTTTGCTGGAATTCCTCATCCGAGTAGTGTGTGCGGCTTACCCCTAAAATTGCAAACTCTTCAGATAGCAATCCGTTCGCATAGAGGTGGTAGAAGGCTGGGATCAATTTGCGTTGGGTCAAATCCCCTGACGCCCCGAAGATGACGATACAATTATTTTCAGGCTTAATCATAATGCTTTCCCACTCGCCTGAATCCATCAGGACAAGTAATTCATTTTATTAGTGTTGCGAATGTTATCACTAAGAAAAAAAAGTAACAGTCGATTTTACCTATGAGAGCGATAGGTAAAATCTAAATCTGCTCATATTTTAGTCGGCAGTGACATTTGCGCCTTTTGGGCGCCCCATTATGCGGCAGAACTGACTGTATGCCTAGACTGACGTGGCAGGTATTACCACCTAAGTGGTCGATAAAGAGACAAGATGGCGGGTATAAGCATGTTGCGGCTGTGAAAATAAGGTTTCCGTGTCCCCCTGCTCCACAACTTGCCCGTTTTTCAAGACTAACGTGTAGTGGCATAAAGATTTAACCACACTTAAATCATGGCTAATAAATAGGTAACTGAGCCCGTATTTTTCCTGTAGGGATTTTAAAAGCGACAGCACTTGAAACTGAACCGTGCGATCCAGCGATGAAGTCGGCTCATCGAGCAAAATAAATTCAGGCTTTAATACTAACGCGCGGGCAATCGCAATGCGTTGACGCTGCCCGCCGGAAAATTCATTCGGGTATCGGTGGCGAGTTTCTGGGTCAAGCTCGACCTCGCGCATCGCCTCACAGATTACCCGGTCTTCCTCCTCTGAGGACAATGCAAGGTGTACTTTCAGCCCTTCACCGATGATCTGCGCAACAGACATCCGCGGATTAAGCGCCGAAAAAGGATCCTGGAATACCACCTGCATTTTACTCCGGTACGGAAGCATACCTTTGCGACCTAACCGAGAAATCTCGTGACCATCAAACCGGATCACACCTTCGCTGCTGAGCAACCGTAAAATCGCCATCCCTGTGGTCGATTTACCCGACCCGCTCTCTCCGACCAAACCAACGCTGTGCCCGCGGCGCAGCACAAAACTCACATCCGTCACGGCTTTGATATGATCCTGTACCCGCTTAAGAACGCCGCCTTTGATAGGAAACCAGACCCGCAGTTTTTCGATTTCGAAGACCGGTTCAGCATTCCCCTTCACCGGCACAGGTGAACCGGAAGGATCGGAATGGATAAGTTTGATGGTGTAAGGATCTTGCGGGTTATCAAAAATCTCGCTGCGGCTGTTGATTTCCACCACCTTGCCCAACTGCATGACCGCGACCCGATCGGCAATTTTTTTCACGATGCTGAGATCATGGGTAATAAACAACATCGCCATACCCATTTCTTTTTGCAGATTTTTCAGCAAGTCCAAAATCTGTGCCTGCACCGACACATCCAACGCTGTGGTTGGTTCATCGGCAATCAGTAAGTCCGGTTCGTTAATCAGTGCCATTGCAATCATCACGCGCTGGCGCTCACCGCCGGACAACTCATGAGGATAAGCCTGCAGCCTTTTCTCCGGATCGCGTATCCCGACTTTCTGCAGCCACTCCAGTGCCAGCTTTTCTCCGGCCTGTGGCCGCATACCGCGGTGAATGGCCAAGGTTTCGCACAGCTGGCGACCAATTTTGTGTAACGGGTTAAGTGACATCATCGGTTCTTGGAAAATCATGCCGATATAATTGCCGCGTAACTGACGCATGTCCCGTTCACTGCAGTGCAGCATGTTTTTCCCGTCGTACAGCACCTCCCCGGACAGATACCGGGCACTGGCTTTGGGCAACAACCGCAAGATGGCATTGGCCGTTACCGATTTTCCCGACCCGCTCTCCCCCACCAGAGCCAGCGTTTCGCCGCGCCGCAAGGTCAGACTGACATTGTCCGTTACCTGCGACACCGTTTTGCCGCTCTGAAACCCGACCGACAGATCTTTAATCGTTAACAGTGCTTTGGTCATAATTCTCATCTGACATAGTTTATCGCTGCCATGAATTAACTTTGATGGTGGGGGTCGAAGGCATCGCGTACCGCCTCACCGACAAACACCAGCAAACTCAGCATCAGCGACAACACCACAAAAGCAGACAATCCCAGCCAGGGAGCCTGCAAGTTGGCTTTCCCCTGCGCCAAGAGCTCCCCTAATGAAGGGGAGCCGGCTGGCAAGCCAAACCCCAGAAAATCCAGTGACGTCAATGTAGTCACCGAGCCACTCAGAATAAACGGCATCATGGTTAACGATGCCACCATGGCATTGGGTAACATATGCCGCAGCATGATGCGTCCGTCACCGACTCCCAGCGCTTGTGCCGCCCGCACATAATCAAAGTTCCGGCAGCGCAAAAATTCCGCCCGCACCACCCCAACCAGTCCCATCCAGCTAAACAGCACCATGATCCCCAGCAGCCACCAGAAATTCGGCTCGACGAAACTGGACAGGATAATCAACAGGAACAAGGTCGGCATCCCCGACCAGACTTCAATAAACCGCTGACCGAATAAATCTGTCCAGCCTCCGTAATAGCCCTGGCACGCGCCGACAATCACGCCGATAATGGTGGAGATAATGGTCAGCGCAAATCCAAACAGAACGGAGATTCGAAACCCGTAGATGATTCTGGCCAATACATCCCGCCCCCGATCATCAGTGCCGAGCCAGTTCACATGATCCGGCGGCGAAGGTGCCGGTCCCTCCAGGTTATAGTTGATGGTATCGTAGCTAAAGCGGATAAGCGGCCAGTAGATTTTGCCATCGGCTTCTATTAACTCCGCCACATAAGGGTCGGTGTAGTCAGCCTCAGACTGAAACTCTCCTCCAAAACGGGTTTCCGGATACGCGGTAAAAACAGGAAACAGCCACGCCGACTGATACCGAATCAACAGCGGCTTGTCGTTGGCAATAAACTCTGCGAAGAGACTGACGACAAACAGCAACAGAAAAAACCACATTGACCAGTAGCCGCGTTTATGTGCCCGGAAGCGCGCCCATCGCTCTCTTGTCAGAGGGTTCACAGCCATCAGCGTGCCTCAAAATCAATGCGTGGATCCACTAGGGTATAAGTGATATCCGAGATAATATTCAACAACAGGCCGAGCAGCGTCATGATATAGAGCGAGCTGAAGACCACCGGATAATCCCGTTGAATCGTCGCTTCAAAGCCCAGTAACCCAATGCCTTCCAATGAGAACATGACTTCAATCAGCATCGCGCCGGTAAAGAAAATACTGATAAAAGCCGCCGGGAACCCAGCAATGATAATCAGCATGGCATTACGAAACACATGCCGATACAAGATGCGCTGTTCGTCCAGCCCTTTCGCCCTGGCGGTAACGACATACTGCTTATTAATTTCATCGAGAAAGGAGTTTTTAGTCAGCATGGTCAGCGTGGCAAATCCCCCTATAACCATGGCCAGGATGGGCAACGTCAGGTGCCAGAAGTAGTCAGCAATTTGCTGATACCAGGCCAGCTCGTGGAAGTTGGCAGACACCAGCCCCCGCAGCGGAAACCAACTGACGTAATTGCCGCTGGCAAAAAAAATGATCAGCAAAATGGCAAACAGGAAGCCCGGAATGGCGTAACCGACGATCACCACCGCACTGCTCCAGACATCAAACCGGGAGCCGTGCCGGACAGCTTTGGTGATCCCGAGCGGTATTGAGACCAGATAAATGATGAGGGTGCTCCATAACCCCAGCGAAATCGACACAGGCAGCCGCTCAATAATCAGATCGATGACATTTCCGCCCTTAAACAGACTGTCTCCGAAATTGAAGGTGACGTAATTTTTGAGCATGTCGAAGTAACGCTCATGCAGCGGCTTATCAAAACCAAACTGTTTTTTTATCGCCTCCACCACTTCCGGATCCAACCCGCGCGAACCGCGATAACCGGATGCCTTTTCTGCCGGCTCGGGCGCGCCAACTTCTTTCCCGCCACCGGAAAAGCGCTCCATGATACCGGAGCCGTGCCCTTCCAACTGCGCCACAGCCTGCTCCACCGGCCCGCCGGGCGCAATCTGGATCACAAAAAAGTTAATGGTGATGATCGCCCAGAGGGTCGGAATCACCAACAATAAGCGCCGAATAATATATGCGGTCATACGCTAGCGCCGTTTTTCCGGTAGCTTGGCAACTTTGGCGGGATCAACCCACCAGGTATCTTTACCGAGCGCATATTTGGGTCGAATGGCTGGCCGCGAGAATTTATCCCAGCTGGCGACCCGAAACTGACTGATGTGCCATTGCGGAATGACGTAGAAATTCCACTGCAACACCCTGTCGAGAGCCCGTCCCAAATCCAGTAACTTGTCCGGGTTCTCCTGATTCTCGGCAATCTGTTCAGTCAGGTAATCGATAGCCGGATTCGTGACCCCGGCAGTGTTATAAGTACTGTCTAAAAACTTGCTGTTCCAGGCGATCAGCAAATTAGGGCTGGGGTAAGCATTTGCACTGTAGCCAGAAGACACCATGTCAAAATCCCGATCGCGTACCCGCTTAATATACTGGGTGGTATCGACAGTCCTCAGCCGCATATCTATCCCCAGTAGCTTGAGATTTTTCTGAAACGGAATCGCGATACGTTCTGTCGACGGACTGTACATCAGCAGCTCAAAGGTGAATGGCTCTCCGGATTTCACGTTAGTCATCACCTTATCCCGCACCTCCCATCCTGCTTCTTTCATTAGTACCAGCGCAGTACGCAACTGGGAACGGATACGGCCAGAGCCATCGGTCATCGGCGGCTGGTATTCCTCGGCGTACACCCTTTCCGGGATTTTCTCTTTGACCGGGGCTAAAACAGCCACTTCACCGGCAGACGGCAACCCTTTGGCTTCGTAGTCGGTATTTTGAAAATAACTGCGGGTCCGGGTGTACTGCTCATAGAACAGGGCCTTATTCATCCACTCAAAGTCCATGGCATAAGACAGTGCCTCGCGAACTTTCGGATTATTGAACACCGGACGCTGAATATTAAAGACAAACGCCTGCATCGCCTGCGGTATCTGATGCGGAATTTCTTCTTTTACAATAAAGCCTTTGTCAAAGTTGGGGCCTTCATACAGGGTGGCCCAGAATTTAGCGACGTTTTCTTCCCGGATGTCGTATTCCCCGGCTTTGAATGCCTCTAGGGTGACAGTTTCATCCCGGTAGTAGTCATACCGGACAGTCTCGAAATTATTGCGCCCCACATTAACCGGTAAATCTTTGGCCCAGTAATCTGGCACCAAGGTGTAGGAAACGCTTTGTCCCGGCTTGTAGTCACTGATTTTATAAGCACTGCTGCCCAGAGGTGGAGTGTTCAGCGGCTCACTCAGATCTTTATCCTGCCAATAATGCTTCGGTAATACATTCATTCCCTGCACCAACGCCAACAGAATCTCGCGATTCGGTTTGGTCATCTCGATACGGGCAGTCAGTGTGGACTTGGCGATAACCGATTTAACATCCTTGAAGTAAACCTTGTACTGCGGAACTCCCTGCGCCATAAATTTATCGAACGTAAAGGCCACATCCTCAGCGGTTATCGGGTGCCCGTCATGGAAACGGGCGGCCGGATTGATATCGACCTCCATCCAGGCATAGTCATCACTGTACCTGACTTTCTCCGCAATCAGAGGATAGGCGGTATCAATTTCGTCGGCGGCAGAATAAAAGAGGGTATCGTAGATGGTGTCGCTGCCAGCGGCTGACACCCCCCGCGAGGCATAGCGGTTAAAACTGTCAAAGGTCCCGACCTCGGCATAGACTACATTGCCGCCTTTGGGGGCCTGTGGATTCACATAATCAAAATGCGTAAAGTCCGGCGGGTATTTGGCGGTGCCAAACCCAACCAGAGCACGAGATTCAATGACGTCAGCCTGTGCGGCACCGGTCAGCAAGCCTATCATCAATACCGCCAAGGTGGTCTTTAACATCCATCCCTCCCTGTACATGACCTGACCTGACAAGCTGTTTTTGCCGCCTCGTAAACAAACAAGCCGGTACAACATCTTCATTTACGGCCAGATTTAAACGTCAGAAAAAGTCAACTTGGTATATTTTTACGATAGGCTACGATCCGGAAACCGACAAATTCCGCCGGTGTTCTCTGCGTTTTCTCTTCCTTTCATTCTTACAGTCTGAAACATCCATTTACCGTAGGTTACGTATAAAACCGGGTGAACACGTACCTTTTCGGCCTTCTGAAAAACCAGCTTGTCACAGGTAAACAGAGGTGCAAACACAGGAAGTTTCTTGTCTTATAGGGGCATGACGCCAGCAGTAATACCCAGCAAGAGTCTCGGGTTGCATGGTTTCAGTGATACATAGCATGAATATATGATGACGCCGAAAAACTGCTGCTTTCACGACTGGTAGGCAAAGCGGATAACAGCTAGAATTAAGCCGATTTGTAAAGTGACGGCAATGGGTCGATTCGCTGATAAAAGTGGATTTACGGCATCATGCTGCCTGTTAAACAGGCCATCAAGCGATGGAAAACACTCACATGTCAGCACGGAGTAGGATTGCACATGCCAGATAACACAAAATGTTATGGCAGATATCCCAGTGGATTTATTGAGCGTTTGAGCCGTAAATCCTGAAAAGACGGAGCAAAAACAAGCAAATGTTCATTTTATCGTAAATGAACTATGTCATGTTTGTCTAAATCAGTGATATACTCCCCCACCGAATAGTGACAGTAATTGTTTATAGAGAAAAACAATGACAGATTTATCTAAATACAGAAACATTGGTATTTTCGCGCACGTTGATGCGGGTAAAACTACCACTACTGAACGTATCCTTAAGCTGACTGGTAAGATCCACAAGATCGGTGATACTCACGACGGTACTTCTACTACTGACTTTATGGAGCAGGAAGCAGAGCGTGGTATTACAATCCAGTCTGCAGCAGTGAGCTGTTTCTGGAACGATCACCGTCTGAACGTAATCGATACTCCGGGACACGTTGACTTCACAGTTGAAGTATACCGTTCTCTGAAAGTACTTGACGGTGGTATCGGTGTATTCTGTGGTTCAGGCGGTGTTGAACCTCAGTCTGAAACTAACTGGCGTTACGCGAACGAATCAAACGTATCTCGTCTGATCTTCGTTAACAAACTGGACCGTATGGGTGCGGACTTCTTCAACGTAGTTGATCAAGTTAAAAACGTACTTGGCGCGACTCCACTAGTTATGACTATGCCAATCGGCCGTGAAGAAGACTTCGTAGGTGTTGTTGATATCCTGAACCGTAAAGCATACGTTTGGGATGACTCTGGTCTGCCAGAAAACTACGAAATCCAAGACGTTCCAGCTGACATGGTTGACGAAGTTGAAGCTTACCGTGAAGAGCTTGTTGAAACTGCTGTTGAGCAGGACGACGACCTGATGGAAGCTTACATGGAAGGTCAAGAGCCTTCTATCGAAGAACTGAAGCGTTGTATCCGTAAAGGTACTCGTGACCTGGCGTTCTTCCCTACTTTCTGTGGTTCTGCGTACAAAAACAAAGGTATCCAGCTTGTTCTGGACGCAGTTGTTGACTACCTGCCAGCTCCAACAGAAGTTGATCCTCAGCCACTGACTGACAAAGAAACTGGTGAGGCAACTGGTGAAGTTGCAACTGTATCTGCAGACGAACCATTCCGCGCACTTGCGTTCAAGATCATGGATGACCGTTTCGGCGCCCTGACTTTCGTACGTATCTACTCTGGTAAACTGGCTAAGGGTGACACTATCCTGAACGCCGCTACTGGTAAGACTGAGCGTATCGGCCGTATGGTTGAGATGCAAGCGGACGACCGTAACGAGCTGACTTCAGCACAAGCTGGTGACATCATCGCTATCGTTGGTATGAAGAACGTTCAGACTGGTCACACTCTGTGTGATCCTAAGCACGAATGTACTCTTGAGCCAATGATCTTCCCAGTACCAGTAATCTCTATCGCTGTTGCTCCTAAGGACAAAGGCGGTTCTGAGAAGATGGGTATCGCGATCGGTAAGATGGTTGCAGAAGATCCATCATTCCAGGTTGAGACTGATGAAGAAACTGGCGAAACTATCCTGAAAGGTATGGGTGAACTTCACCTGGACATCAAGGTAGACATCCTGAAGCGTACTTACGGCGTTGACCTGGTTGTTGGTCAGCCACAGGTTGCTTACCGTGAGACTATCACTAAGCCAGTTGAAGACAGCTACACGCACAAGAAGCAGTCTGGTGGTTCTGGTCAGTTCGGTAAGATCGACTACCGCATCAAGCCAGGCGAGCAAGGTTCAGGCTTCAAGTTCACATCAACAGTTGTTGGTGGTAACGTTCCTAAAGAATTCTGGCCTGCAGTAGAAAAAGGCTTCCAAGGCATGATGAACACTGGTCCTCTAGCGGGCTTCCCTGTTCTTGATGTTGAAGTTGAGCTGTTCGACGGTGGCTTCCACGCAGTTGACTCATCTGCAATCGCATTTGAAATCGCAGCGAAAGGTGCATTCCGTCAATCTATGCCTAAAGCTGGTCCACAGCTTCTAGAGCCAATCATGCACGTTGACGTGTTCACTCCTGAAGATCACGTTGGTGACGTAATCGGTGACCTTAACCGTCGTCGTGGTATGATCAAAGACCAACAAGCTGGCGTGACTGGCGTACGTATCAAAGGTGACGTACCTCTGTCTGAAATGTTCGGCTACATCGGTTCTCTGCGTACAATGACTTCTGGTCGTGGTCAGTTCTCTATGGAGTTCGCACACTACGCTCCATGTCCAGCGAACGTTGCTGAATCAGTAATCGCTGCTCAGAAAGAGAAAAACGCTAAGAAGTAATTGTTAAATTACTTTAAGTGTTAAAAAACCCGGTTGTTTCGGCAACCGGGTTTTTCTTTGTCTGAATGATAGTCTCGTTGCGTTTCGAACCCGCCTTCATGGCATGTGCACTCATGCAGTCCAAGCAGTCCAAGCAGTCCAAGCAGTCAGGTTAATACTGGCAACAAAACATAAGGTACCAAGGCTTAAAATGACTGATATGCCAAGCTAAAGAACAAATAACGACTCAGCCTCCTTTCTTTCACCGCTATTCAAAGGTATCCAGAAATCGCTTTAATGCTGCCATATCCTTCACTCTAAGTTCCTGGCCCTGCTTTTCTATCAGATTCTTATCTATCAGCTCTTTGACTGCCCGGCGATAAACCCGACTAGATGTGCCAAACCGCTCTGCTTCAAGCCCGGATTTTTCAAACGCACCTAGCAATACACTTTCCTGCTGACGATGCCATAAGTCATAAGCAATGTTATAAGTAATTGGGTGCAAAAGGCGATGAGTCGATATTGCCAGTGAATCCTGATAATCAAACGCCAGTGCACTGGCAAAAAACAGTGAAAACTCAGGGCGCTCAGTCAGTAAGTCGGCGACCGCCTGCAGACTGATAACATCCACTTCAATTTGCTCTTCTGCTACCACACTCCATTGGCAAAGGGTACCGTTAAATAATTCCATTTCGCCAAAAATATGGTAATCACAATCAACTTCCCCCAGCTGAAAACGGCGTCCGTTCACCGCAGACATGTTGATGGAGACCTTCCCTCCAGACACAAGATACAGGCTCTCTACTACCTGTCCCTGTCTTAGAAGCACATCACCTGACTGGAAATACTGGCTGGCAATACGGCACCGATAAAACGCCTCACGAAATGCAGGATAAAGTGAGTTTAAATGCTCAGTAAACCGCCCTGTTGAATAAGGTTTTAATTGCATAGATACACAGCAAATGAATATTTGTAGAAAAGATACTTTGCATGCTAGCGAAACCACTCCGCTGGCACAATGATCTCAGTCGGTCACAATCACTACCTCGCTTACCTCAAGCCCTAGCCCTTCATAGCTCGGAACTCAAGCAGTCAAAATAAAAACCAGACAAAATAAATCAAAACAGAGGAGAGAAACACATAAGGGAAAGAAACAAAAAATTCAGCACGAGGGGAATGCATTGGAAGCTGTGATTTTTGTTCATGACCATAAACGGCCTGGAAAAACACGCCAGATAAAAAGAAAGCCCGACACAGAGTCAGGCTTATTTTTACCAGCGTTAAGCCGCTATAGCAGAGCAAATCGGCAACTTATTCGCTTCGCGGAGCATTCTGCTTTCAAAAGTCAGCAGGCTTATACTCATCTCATGCCACTAATCTCGTGCCACTAAGGCTGCGAAACCAACGCATGCAGGGCCGCTTTAACGGCAATTTGTTCACCCCGCATCAATTGGTCATCGTCATTGGCATACTGGCTCACGCCTTCCTGGACATCCTGCTGATAAAGCACCACATTATTTAGTATTGATGCCACTTTCAGCCCCCGCAGCTTACCCACCGTTAAAAGTGCCGACGTTTCCATGTCTGCGCCAAGCACGCCTTTCTGGTGCCAATAGCGGCAGATATTCTCTTCCTCATCGGTATAAAAACTATCATGAGAACGAACGATTCCCCGGTGGAACACAGCGCCACTTTGCTGCAGATACGATTCCAGAGCAACCAACAAGTGTGGATTAGCCACTGCAGGAAATCCGGCGTCAACGTACGCTTTCGAGCCCCCTTCGTCCCGGACCGCTCCTTCTGCCACAATCACCTCTCCTAACCCAATATCTGGTTGCAACGCCCCGGCTGAGCCTACCCGAACCAGATACCTGGCACCACACTTCACCAGTTCTTCAAGCGCGATAAGTGCTGACGGTGCGCCAATTCCAGTACTGCATACGGTGATCATTGTGTTCTGATACTGTCCCTGCATCACACGGTATTCGCGGTTTTCAGCCAGTAATTCAGGATTATCCAGCAAGGCAGCAATACGGTTGACCCGATCAGGCTCACCACAGACAATCACACGTTCCGATACCTGCTCAGCACTAACTGCGATATGGGGTTGTTTACTCATAGTCATACCGAAGCCTCAGGCGCCGCCTGTTGCGAGGGTTGTTTTTCTTGGTTCTGTTTCGCCGTTTTCATCCAGGCTCGGGTACCGTTTGCTGCAATAAATAGCAAAATCGCGTATTCCAGAGACAAGGCATACACACCCTGTGCCGCATAGATACCAACGCTGATTACGTTAATCACCACCCATAGGATCCAGTTTTCAACGTACTTACGAGTCATCAGGATCTGTGCTACAACCGACAATACCGTCATGGTCGAATCCCAAAACGGAAACGCATCCGGTTCCAAGACTGGATGAGCTAACTCAGCCCCAAACAGGTTGAGTGTATTAACGGCCAGTTTAGCCAGCATCGCAAAAAACGGATCAATATAGAGTGTCAGTAAAGCGATAGAACACGCACTGATTACTGCGGTTCCCAGCAGCTTCTGCTTGCTCAACCAACGAACCTCCAACCGCTCCCCTGTATCAGAAGCAGGTCGGGTCCACGCATACCAGCCATACACATTGGCGCAAAAGAAAAACAACTGAAGCAACAGGATGCCGTACAACTGGATTTGATAAAAAATAATGGCGAAAAGCGTGACATTAATTAACCCGAACAGGTAATTAATGGTTTTTTCCTGACTGGCGTACCAAATGCACAGTAAACCGAATACGGTACCAATCGCTTCGATCCACGACATCGCGTAACCACCACCTATAGGGATAGTTACCAGAGTATTGTTGATATCAAAAAAAGCGGTCAAGTCCATCTCATTACCCTTTTGTTATTGGAATAAAAACAGGTGCTATTGTAAACAGCACCTGTTTGAAAGGATGAGGACATTTGTCCGCCCGGGTTTGCCGGAGGTCATAAATCAGCACATTTGTGCTTTCTGATTGATATCGAGCTGATATAGAGTGGCATTTCGCTTTACTGACTAGATCTCGCTGACAGCGCCACAATGGGTTAGGTAGTTCATCAGACCATATTCTTTCAGCCATGCCAGTTGCTCCTCTCGCTTAACCAGGAAACGGCCGCTGTAATTAATACCGTTTGCAAACACACCTTCAATATTGTTGGTAGTGCGTGGCAGTACTAACATCCATTCCCGGGTCAATAACAGGTTATATGGTCGACATTCCCCCTTGGCATCTGGCCCAATATCCAAAGCCGCCAGAGCATGTAAATACATTTTATGTAAAGTGCAGGCATCAAACGCATCCATCAGATAACGCTCGTGTTTGAAAGGTAACTGACCGCTTTTAATCCTCGCTGCTAGCGGGATGTCTGTTTTAACCAGCTGCATATGACGATGAGCCTGACTGGCTCCGGCGACAGGGCCACAATTATAAAAGCCCAGTACGTCGTCCTCATCAAACCCGAGTATCCAGGCTTCAAAATCCGCGATCGTCAGTGCGGAAACCTGAGGGATAAACGCTTTGGAGCAAATCAGCAAATGGGGTGAAAGCACAGGAAACTTATTTAGCAGACACACATAGTTTTCACCGGCCTCGGCGACATACAAATCAGGTTCATAAGGTAAAAACGGGTTCACTTTTGCTTGGCTATCAATCGAGGCTTTACTCGCAATCGGCTTTTTCCCCGCATTGGCCGTCACAACATGGCCCAAAAAGCGAATATTGTCTTCCTCAATGACCAGAGCCTCAGTAGTGATCGGCATCAGCTCACCTAGGGCCAGCGCACGGGCAGCAACGCCCTCAGCCTTGTTCCAGAACATGCTTTCTATCCTTTTGTGTCTTATGCCTTCACTATACTCGTATTTTTAAAGCCTTATCTACCTTGATGCGAGGTAAAAACCTGCCTTTTTAGGCTGTAGCACGTTTATCTCATTTATCCTCTTTTACAGGGTCACAACCAAGATCAATGGTGTATTTTTAAGTTTACACTTTGAGATTTTACCTCTAAATCGATGTTTGCGCAGGGTATAGCCGCACCATATGAAAGTTTGTATTATCACTGCCATTGGATTTGCTGCTTTACCCTATTCCCTAAAGTACTCCAAAAGCAGCATGGAATCTTTGTTTGGTCACTGAGATTTCTATCGGCAATTTTGTTTGGTCGCATCTTGCCACTCCAAGCCAATAAAAAAGGCGTTTACCTAAGGTAAACGCCTCTTTCCACGATGCTTTTTGTTAGTATTTTGTTAGGTTTTATCGCCCAGTTAGATCAACTCGGCACCCAGCAGAAAACACCCGAACAGGAAGCTCAGTCCCATAGCCAGTTGGCCACCGCCTACCTGATAGATCATGCCGTTGGTATCTACCATGAAGTTTGATTCATCCTGTCCACGCAGTTTCACTGTCATTGCCATCGGAATGAAAATGGCCAGGAATACCAGAATGATGCCCGCGTAACCCAGTACAGCCAGGAACTTGTCCGCCGCGGCCAAGGCGCCAACCAATGGCAGAATAAAAGTGACGACATAAGTGACAGCTCGGTTCTGGCGTAAAATATCGCGGTTCTGATCAAACAGTGCCATTGCCACCCCCAGGAAAGACGTCAGCAGTGCCAGGCCGGTAAAGACCGACAGAATGACTTTGATCATGCTGTGTTGTGCACCCAATGCGGAGATAAGCTCAGAAACACTTGCAAAATCAACCATTTGTTCTGCACTTAGGTTGCCCATTGCTGCATAAAGCCACAACAGGTAACAAACCAGCGGAATCGATGAACCAAAGATCACCATGTTACGCAGCTCAGTATGGCTGGCGTCTTTGTTGTAAGTAACCAGAGAAGGAATCACCACCATAAAGCCGAAGCTGGTGAACAGGACTGAACTGGTTTTAACCAGAGCCACTTTGCTGTCACTGGTTGCAGTCATCAGGTTATCCAGAGAAATACCCGGAACCAATGAAAGCAGAGTCAGACCCAGCATCACCACCATAATGGCAAACAGCACACGGTTGATTTTATCGATAACAGCTGTACCAGCCGCCACCACTGCACCGGCAATCACGGTAAAAGCTATCTGGCTCTGTGTATTACTGACTTCAACATTCACACCTGCCAACAGTTTGTTGAGCAAATCCCCGGCACCGATGATATACGCCATCAGCAAACACACTAACAAGGCATATAACAGGCCATTCGTGACCAGTTGACCGCCCTTACCCAGCGTTTTACGGGCTATGGTATTCATACCAAGGCCGCCACCAGCTTTAATGCTGGCTTCCAGCAACAATAAGGCTGCATAGGTTGTACCCAGCCAGATCATCGCCATAAACAATGTGCCCCATACCAGACCAAACTGGGCCAGTACCATCGGGATGGCTAACATACCTGCACCAAGTGCAGTCCCTGCAATGATTAGAGAACTTCCAAGTAACTTCAGTTTCACAATGCTATCTCTTCTGTTGTGTCTGCTCGCCGCCAATAAATGACGCGACAATCCATTAATATTTATATAAGTGACTGATTTTTATGTATAAAAAATACAGCAACGATCAGTATAGGTGGTTATTTAAAAAACTGACCAAGTTGTAAAGCAGATACGCGACCGTAAAACTGGAAACTTTTGGAAGGAAAAGTGTAAAGAAAAGCGTTCGCTACGCGATGAGAGGTATGACTGAGGACAGGAAGCTGTGCGCATCCCGCAGACTGATTGTTCATTTATCGTACTCCAAAAAACGATATATCCCTGCATGTCAGGTATTCATCCAATGAATACCCTTATTTTGTTTGGTCAAGTAGCAACTTATATAGCTGAAGTACAAATCACAACAACCACAATTGAAATCTTAGATTCCAATTATGGCTGCCGTTGAGTGGTGGTTTATGACTTACCAGAAATAGCTCAGGAAGGATTGGCTGGTGTTAGTTTGCCATTTTACCGGGATGAGTGAGTAACACAGTGTCTACAGTGAGGCCTTTACGCACAACGACACTGTCGGCCTTATACGGGCGTGTTTCTATCAGCCTGGGCACGACTCTTTCCTCTTCAACAATTTTCACATATTGCAGCTGTCCGATACGATAGAGGCTTGATTGTGGAATCAGCAATACAGCCTGTTCACCTGTTCGAATTGTCACCCGGCCAAACATCCCGGGGTAAAGCTGCCTTTCCGGCTGAAGTGCGAATAAGGGTAAAGCCAGTTTAACAATCACACTGCGTGACCCGGTATCGGATGCCGGCGTGATCTCTTTTATTTCCCCTTCCAGTTCCTGTTTGAGAGCAGGCAATACCATCGGCCACCGCTGGCCCAGTTGCAATAAATGCCGCTCGCTGGCCGGTATCGAACTTTCCAGCATCAGCGTTTGCGGATTATACAAACTCAGCATGGCAACGCCGGGGGATGCAATATCCCCTTTGTGTACATTCTTCTGGGTAATGACTCCATCAAAAGGAGCCGCAATAATGCTGTAGCCGTAAGTGGTTTGTGCTTCTTCCAACGATGCCTGCTGCCGTTTCAATTCAGCCTGCGCGGTCTGAAGCGTACTCAGGGCATTATCCAGTTGTGATTGTGCCACCAGTTTCCGCGCCATCAGCGACTGCATCCGGTTATATTCTTTTCGGGCAACATTCAGTTGTGCCTGTGCACTGGCCAGTGCCTGCTCGGTCTGCCGTACTCTCGCATCCAGATCCAGGTTGTCCAGTCGTAACAGAATATCACCAGCCTTAACCTTGTCCCCCACATCCACCAGCACATCAGCCACCTGCGCAGTGAGACGGGCCGACAATGTCGCTTGCTGATCTGCCACTATGGTTCCGGTGTAACTTTGCTGAACCGGGATTTGCGTCATACTGACTTTGACAGTTTCACGACCGGCAAGCGGCTCCCCGGGTAGTGCCTGGTTCTCCGTTCCCAATTTAGTGACAAAGCCACCGGAAATGGCGAAAAATAATACGCCGAGCGCGGTAAACGCGGCGACTGTCAACAGACCTTTTTTCCTGTTCATTCTCCGACTCCTTCCTCAGCCACTGGTCACGGCTTGTTCTTCATTGCTTTCCACATTTTGCGCCGGGTCAGTATTCCGCTTGGCTTCTGGCTCATTTTCGCCGAGGCCAGGAGGCAGCCCATGGCCCGGCTGATTAACATATGCCAGGTGATAGACCACCGGAATCACTAACAATGTAAATAATGTTGAGGCCGAGATACCAAAAATTATCGCCCACGCCAGCCCGTTAAAAATCGGGTCCAGCGTAATGACCACATTACCGAGCAGCGTGGTCCCTGCGGTCAGCAGTATGGGGCGCATCCTGACGGCACCCGCCGTGATCAACGCCGACTGCAGTGCCATGCCTTCTCGCAGAGACTGATGAATAAACTCAATAAGTACCAATGAGTTACGAACAACAATCCCGGCAAGTGCAATCATCCCAATCATCGCGGTTGCGGTAAACAATGCCGGATTCGGAATGCCGTTGATTTCCGTTGTACCTACATTATTGAGCAGCCAGAACCCCGGCATAATACCGATAACAGTCAATGGTATGGCCAACATGATGATTCCCGATACCGCAGGCAGCCCGGTTTGCAGCACCATTACAATAAACACCCCGAGCAACGCAGCACCATAGGCAATCCCGAGATCACGGAAAACATCTAACGTAATTTTCCATTCCCCTTCTCCATTCCAGACAACGCTGATGTCTTGAGGTAGTGTCCAGGTATCACCTCCTCCATTGCTGAGGTAAGTCCGCTCAGTCAGAGAGCGTATCTCGGTTGTTGCACCAGCCGACACATTGTCTGTGGCCTGCAAATCAGTCATCACATCCACCACGACCTCAGCCGGCACACGTCCCACCGCTTCAGCAAACACATAGACGACGGGTTTGAGGTTTTTACGCATAATCGGCTGCAATGCGCTGACTTCAATAAACTCACCCAGTTCCGACAGCTGCACTAACGGCTGGCCGGCATCCACCACCCTGCCATGCTCCACGCGCTTGGCAATACCCGGCATCCCGCGGACATAAAGGTTCTCCAGCACACTAAGATCATCACGCTGGTTGCGCGGCAGGCGAATAGTGATAGGCAACGGATTAATTTCATGCTCGTCCTGCAGATAACTGACGATCCCCCCCACGTTCGCAGCGGCCAGCGTCTGGTTGATATCGTTCACCGACACACCGGATAACGCGGCTTTTTCCTGGTCTACTTTGAACTGCCAGGTCATCAACTCGCCTTGAATCGTGGTATCTGTCTCTGCTACCAGCGGTTCTCTGGCTAACCTTTCGGCTACCCGGCGGGCGGCTTCCTGAAGCTCTGAATAAGATGTGTGAGGTTGGCCGTAAACTTCCGCGACAACAGTCGCAATCACGGGAGGCCCCGGCGGCACTTCTACCAGCTGAATGTCCGCCTTATGCCGCCTGGCTATGGTCGTCAAATCGGCACGCAGCCGTGTAACAAGTTCATGAGACTGCTGCTGACGTTGATGCTTTTCGGCCAGTACAATACGCAGTTCCCCCTGATGTGGTTGACTTCGCATGAAATAGTGCCGAACCATCCCGTTGAAATCCATCGGCGAAGCAATTCCTGCAAAACCAGACACTGAAACCACTTCAGGCACCGACTTCAAGTAATCTGCAAAATCAGCCATCGTATTCGATGTCTGCTCTACACTGCTGGTTTCAGGCATGTTCAGCACCAGTTGGAATTCGTTCTTGTTGTCATAGGGCAGGAGTTTCAGCGGGACAATACGCAGCGCAGGTAACATAGCCGCCAGGACGAACGCCAGCCCAACCGCAATCAGGAAAATCACACTGTTGCGCTTTTTCGACAACAGCGGAGCCAGCACCCTTGCGTACACCCGATAGAGCAAGGTGTTTTCCACCTGATAAGCACCGGACTTCTGCGCGGTGTTAAGAATATGTTTTGCCAGCCAGGGAGTAATGAGAAACGCCACCACTGTACTGAACACCACACTGACCGGCACGTTAAATGCCAGCGGCGCCATGTATGGCCCCATCATTCCGGTAATAAAAAACATCGGCGTAAAAACGATGATGATCGCGACCGTCGACATGAGCAACGCGCTGCGAATTTCACTCATTGCCAGCGCTATCGCCTGAGATTTCGCGAGCCCTTTGCGTTTCAGAAAGCGTTCAATGTTATCGATACTGGCAATCGGGTCATCGACAATCAGGCCCAGCGCCAGTATTAAGGCAAACAACGTCACCCGGTTGATGGTGTAGCCAAACGCCAAGTCCATCGCCAGTGCAGCACCATAGCTGATCGGAATTGCAATACCGACGACAATGGCAGCCCGCCAGTTCAGAAACACCCCGACAAACACGACAACCGTCAGAATAGACAGTCCGAGGCTCGACACCAGATTGCCGACTTTTTCATTGGCTGTGTCACCGTAGTTACGGATCACAGACACTTTCACATGCGGCGGAAACTGGCTGGCAGCCATGTCGTTAAGTAATTCCACGACATCGTCGGCCACCCAGACAGCATTGCTGCCTGCCTGTTTGGCAATCGAAAGGAACACGGCCGGATAAGGTTCGCCAGGTAACTGAGCCTGCAGATTTGCCGACGAATTCTCCTTCACATTTGCGGATGAGCTCGCCAAGTGTCCGGTCTGAACTGCCGCCGGGCCCCAGCTAAACCAGGTTTGATTGTCCGCTTCTTCCGGCCCATCTGTCACAGTGGCGATATCGCGTAAATACACGGGATGTCCGTTAATGACGTTCACGACCGTGTCAGCCACATCCTTGGCGCTTTGCAGGAACTGGCCGCTTTCAAGCTGGAAAACCTGCCCTTGTTGATGCACCGTACCCAATTGCTGATGCTGATTGGTCAGCGCAAAGGCCCGCTGAATGTCTTCCACCGTTGTCAGTCGGCTCGCCATGGCCTGTGCATCCAGGGCAATCTGAATCACACGCGGGCTTCCCCCGACTACGGCCACTTTATTGGTGTTATCCAGAGCTTGCAGTTGATTCACCGCCTGCTCGGCAATACGGCGTAATTCTGCATTGCCCACCAGCTCAGGTCGGGTACTGTACAACGCCGCAACCAGAATCGGCACATCATCGATTTCTATCGGTTTGACAGACCATTGCGTAACTGAAGGGGGAACTAAATCGAGGTTGGAGTAAATCTTGTTGTAGAGCTTGATCAGTGCTTCTTCCCGTTGTTCACCAACGTAAAAGCGCACAATCACCTGTGCTGCGCCCTTCATAGAGGTTGAGTACACATCCTCTACCCCGTCTATTTGGGTAAGCAGCTTTTCAAGTGGCTGAGTGACCTGATTTTCAACCTGAGAGGGTGTCAGTCCCGGTGCCTGGATGAGCACATCGGCCATCGGCACGATAATTTGCGGGTCTTCTTCACGCGGAGTCAGCCACAGGGCTGCAGCTCCGGCAATCAGAGCCAGCATGATTAAAATAGGGGGGAATAAGCTATTGAGAAACCGGCCGACAATGCCTTGCCTGACCGGTTGTTGCTCACTTGGTGCATTATGACGACGGCCTTCGTTACCTGAGGCCTGCCTGACTTTACCTGTCATCGTCTTCCCCCCTCTCTTGCCATTTCGGCCACACCTTCACTGTGCCAGCGCCATGTAGGCTGCCGTTTTGGTTCCGCGCTGGTGCCGACTTCAGATTTCGGTTTTAGCGCAGGTTTCAGTTCCGGTTTCAATGTCATTGCCGGTTACATGGCTGACTATATGCCGAATGCTCTGCCGATTAACACGAATTCCGGCATCTTTGGTCTAGATTAGTCCAGTCAACGCTATTGGGCTGTTATCTCTACAACTTTTTCCCGTTTTGATGCCCAAATTGTGCTCAACACAATGCCCAATATCATACTGACAACAAACACCAGCATTTCAAAACTGCCACCAGACAGAGATGTTAAAGCGGGTCCCGGGCAGATGCCGGCGATTCCCCATCCCAGACCAAACAGCACCGAACCAGCAATCAACCGGCTATCAATGTCTTTCTTCTTACTCAGGTGAAACGTCTGTTCACAAACCGGCTTTGGTCGCTTACGGATGATCAAAAGATAGGCTGGCGCAAATACCAGCAATGCCCCACCCATGACAAAGGCCAAGCTTGGGTCCCACTCTCCGGCCAGATCCAGAAAACCCAGAACATTCACCGGATCAACCATTCCGGACACCATCATCCCCATGCCAAACAGAACACCGGAGAACAAAGCAATCAAACTTGAAACCAAACGTGCAGACATGTGGACCTCTTACAGATGAAAGCGTACAAACACAGTGGCAATGGCCGTTGCCATGAACACCATAGTGGCAACCAGTGAACGTTTAGAGAAACGTCCCATTCCGCAAATACCGTGCCCGCTCGTGCAGCCATTGGCGAGTTTAGTACCGATACCCACCAGCAACCCGGCTACCGCCAGTAACCCCAGAGAGGAAACCGGCAAGGCCTGAGGCAAAGAAAAGCCCATAAGCGGTGCGCACAACCCTGCGGCCACCATGCCGATGACAAACAGAAGTCGCCACGACACATCACCCTGTTGCGGTTTCAAAATGCCGCCCAGAATGCCGCTGATCCCAGCCACCCGGCCATTAAACAGTAACAAGATAGTTGCGGATGCTCCCAACATCATTCCACCGAATAAGGCATGCCAAGGCCACGTTTCCATTTATCTCTCCAAGCAGGTCTATGATTAATTCTGCTTAAGAGGTTACCGGACCACCACTTTTAGTCAATACTAATTTAGCTAAAAATACATTAGACAATGCTAATTTTTAAAATTATAGTAAGGCTAACTGAAACGGATATCGAGGAGTATGAAAATGACGTTAGAAAATGCAGTGCGTGTTTTTGCCGGAATAATGGTGCTCCTGTCCGTCGCCTTGACTTTATGGGTCCATCCTAATTTCTTCTGGCTGACCGTGTTTATAGGTGCAAACCTTATTCAAAGTGCCTTTACGGGCTTTTGCCCGGCAGCCATGATCCTCAGCAGGCTGGGGTTTTCTAATGGTCCGGTCAGGTAAACCTGTTTAACACGAGCCGGCATGAGGCCGGCTTGTTCAATTCTGTATTAATGGAGCGAATGATGACAAAAATTCTGATTGTCGGTGGGGTCGCGGGAGGCGCATCAGCAGCGGCACGAGCAAGGCGTCTGAGTGAAGACGCTGAAATCATCATGTTCGAACGTGGTAAATTTGTATCTTTTGCGAACTGTGGTTTGCCATACCACATCGGTGGGGATATTCAGGACCGCAGTAAACTGCTGCTTCAGACACCGGACAGTTTCCTGGCACGTTTCAATGTGGATGTCCGAGTATTCAATGAAGTCACCGGTATCAATCGGGAAAACAAAACCGTCACGGTTAAAAACCTGATTGACGGTCAGGAATACACCGAAAACTATGACTTTTTGCTGCTGAGCCCGGGCGCTGGGCCGATCGTTCCGCCAATTCCCGGCATCAACAACCCGCTGACGCACTCCCTGCGTAATATCCCGGATATGGATAAAATCATCCAGACTCTGCAAATGAACAAACCCGAGCATGCCACGGTTGTCGGCGGCGGGTTTATTGGTCTGGAAATGATGGAAGCCTTCCACCAGCTGGGGATTCCAACCACCCTGATTGAAATGGCCGATCAGGTCATGACCCCGGTCGACCGCGAAATGGCCGGTTTTGTTCATAACGAGATCCGCAACAAAGGCATCGATCTGCGTTTAGGCGTGGCGTTACAGTCCGTAGAATTTGTTCCCAGCACTTCTGTGGCCAACCGCAATGCCGGTGAAACGGATGAACATCAGCACCTTGAAGGAGAGCTGAATCTGACCCTGAACAACGGTGACACCCTGACCACTGATATTCTGATCATGGCAATTGGTGTCCGCCCGGACATCAAGCTGGCACAGGATGCCGGTTTGCAGATTGGCAGCACCGGCGGTATTTACACCAACGAATACATGCAAACCAGTGACCCTGCGATTTACGCTGTGGGCGATGCGGTAGAAGAAACCGATTTTGTCACCGGCAAGCCAACCCTGGTTCCTTTAGCGGGACCAGCGAACCGTCAGGGACGCATTGCAGCAGACAATATGCTTGGTCGCCAGGAAACCTATCAGCGCACACAAGGCACCGCGATTTGTAAAGTGTTTGATATCGCGGTCGGCTCAACTGGTAAAAACGAGAAGCAGCTTCAGCGTGAAGGGCTGGCCTATGAAAAGGCATATGTCCATACCGCCAGCCATGCCAGCTACTACCCCGGCGCAGAAGTGGTTTCACTGAAGCTGTTGTTTGACCCGCACAGCGGCAAAATTCTGGGCGCTCAGGCGGTCGGTAAAGACGGTATCGACAAGCGTATTGATGTTCTGGCGGTGGCGCAGCGCGCAGGTATGACCGTCGAGCAACTGCAGCACCTGGAGTTAACCTATGCTCCGCCATACGGCAGTGCGAAAGACGTGATCAACCAAGCGGCATTTGTCGCGACCAATATCCTCAAAGGTGACGCGACGCCGATTCATTACGACGCGATCGATCAGCTCAGTGATGATCAGATTCTGCTGGACGTTCGTAATCCGGGTGAGCTAAGCAATGTCGGCTATATCGATGGTGCCATCAATATCCCGGTTGATCAGTTACGTCAGCGTATGGACGAGCTGCCAAAAGACAAAGAAATCGTGATTTACTGTCAGGTGGGTCTGCGAGGAAACGTTGCGTATCGTCAACTGGTAAACAATGGCTATAAAGCCTGTAACCTGATTGGTGGATACCGGACCTGGTTAACGGCCAAGCAATAATTGCCCCGAACCGCCACTACCTCGTCCCCTACTAACCACATGATGGCAACGAATACTGCAGTTGGCAGTTTAGGTTAAGTGACGGGGAAGAATAAAAAGGCCTGATGCATATGCATCAGGCCTTTTTGCCATTATTAATGGTATTGGTATCAGCTTTTACTGCCTTTGTACTTATCGTCAGACTTTCCTTTGCCCTTGTTGTCATACTTCCCGCCAGAGCTATCGTCTGAGCTGTTATCGTACTTGCCGCTGTACTTGTCATCCCCGTATTGATCGTCGGAACTGTCGTCGTACTTATCACTGTACTTGTCATCGCCGTATTTATCATCGGAGCTATCATCGTACTTGTCGCTGTACTTGTCATCACCGTACTGATCATCGGAGCTGTCGTCGTACTTGTCACTGTACTTGTCATCGCCGTACTGATCGTCGGAACTATCATCGTACTTGTCATGATACTGACCATCTTTGTAATAATGATGGCGATACCAGTCATACGGATACTTAGGCTGGAATTTTTTCAGGTCCAGCACTAAGAGGCAGTCAAAATAGATGCCATCACCGACACTCTCGTAATATTCAGAGCGATCAACTAAACAGGATGCACGCACCGATCCTTTGTGCCAGGCGTAATCACCACTGGTTTTGATGATCCCGTTTTTATCATTAGACGCCCCGGTAAAATGGGTGATGGTATACCCGTCATAGGTCTTCGTTTCCTGCAGAACGGGCTGAACCGTTGTTTGCCCCCGAGTAACCACCAGACCTCCCGACAGATACAAGAATGTCGTACCAATCAGTTTCGAACCGTCACCTTCTGAGGTCACTTCTGACCAGCATTCAGTGGCACTACCAATTACGTCACCGGATATGATCTCTTTCACCTCAAGATCAAAACAGTAAGCAGAATCGGGCTTTTTATCCCCGTCGTAATCCGGGACTTCCTTTTCGTACATATAACCTTTACCGGCCACACGCAGAGCTAACCGTTTGGCCGAATCATCATCACTGTAATCGTCGCTTCCGTCAGAGGTGGTTTCATAATAGGTGGTGGTCGTCTTACCGTTGTAAGTGGTCGTCATTGATTCAGTATAAGTCGTGGAATGCCCTCCCCCGTTTCCGTAACTGCTTTTTTCATAACTACTTTTGTCATAACTACTATTGTCGCCACTGTCGTATTCACTTCCTGAAGCCAAGCCTTGACTCGCATAACTGAGGCAGCATGCCGTCAGTGCGAGCGTTATTTTGTTCATTCTCATCGTTATACTCCACATACTTCTGTGGTATCACGGAACAATGTTTAGCCAACAGACGGGGCATCTCACCAGCACTACGACAATGTCTCACTGGCGAGATACACCTGAGTAACGGGATAAGTGTAGATGACTTAAACTGGCCTTCACGGCGGACTCGTCGCCTGTCTCGCAAGTTAAAACGATGCTGATTCATAACGTTGAAGGTGATTTTCACACTTGAAACGGTTCTGAATTTCGCATCGTATTCTTACAAATAAGACAAAAGTGGCATAAAAAAGCCCGGCATCAGCCGGGCCAGATACGTTTAATCTGTGATTCAGAGATGCATGTGCCCTTCCCGACTTTTCTTCGGATTGGGACCAAATTCGTTGCTGTCCGCCTGGCTGTCCTGAACAAAGAAATACAGCAGAACCAGAAAACCGATCACCGGCACCAGACCAATCAACATCCACCAGCCACTTTTATCAATGTCATGCAAACGACGCACACCAACAGCAATTGAAGGCAGTAAAACAGCCAGAGAATAGACAGAACCAAGTAACCCGGCTCCTTCTGCCGAGCCTGGAGTACCTAACCGGGTATCCACCCAGGACAGCACCACACTGATCACGATATTGACCAGGAAGAAATACCAATACTCTTTACGTCGTGCTCGTCCTTTAAAAACCGCATACTTCTTAAGCACATAAAGATACCAGTTCATAATTTCATTCATTGCATTCATCCACTTCTTACTGATGGCTGTGTGCTAAAAGTATAATCTGAATCAAGGTTCTTAATTCTCTGATCTCATACATTGTTTCGTCATATTTTTTGTAAGCTTTTTGATGAACCGATTAGCTTTGATATCAGGTGAGTCCACTATGAAGATTCTTCCTCTTCTCCTTCTTCAGATTGCATTGTTTGTGGGTTTTGGCTGGGTGCAGGCAACACCGGAACTTGGCGGTAGTGTTTATTCGCCGGACAAGGGCGTCATTTGCGACAAAGTTTCAGGTTTTTGTGTGGATCAGTATGGTATTTCGATGGGGTTTACTAAAGAGTTTCTGGGTCAGGACGCTGAAACAAAACTGATGGAAAAAATCAATCAGGCCGGAACAGAGAAATTTGACGCTGCCCGCTACACCTTCAGTAATAGTGTGTACTGCGATTCTGAGCAGCGCACCTGCTTTGAGGACTACGATTCCGATAATCTGGCCTCCGATTATATTCAGATTCTCTTTCCGGAATAAAACGCCCCTCAACCCCACCAGCGATCCAGCACACCACTTCACAGCGGTTTTGTCTTAAGTATTGGCAATAGAGTGTTGGCAATCGTGAATGCAGCTCGCCCCGTCCACTGGCGATAAATAGCCTGCCAACGACTAATATCAGCCGTTGGCAGAGCAAGTCTCTCGACATGTATTTAGTGGCAGAAGTAGTGGCTGATTTCCATGTAACGCTTTCTGATGTGTTCGATCAGCAACTTAATCTTCTGCGACGGCTGGCGGGTATACGGATAGACAGCGTAAATACCCAGCCGCTTGCCCACCTGTTCGGGAAACAGGTCAATCAGCTGCCCGCCCATGATGTCGTGGTAGACCAGGCAACGCGGCACATACGCGATCCCGTACCCTCCCAGAGCGGCTTTTCGTAATGCACCGGCATTATCCGTTGAGAAACTGCCGCTGACATGGAGCATATAGTTACCCTGTTCACCAATGAATTCCCACTCCGATGCGCCTGTCATCTGGTAAGCATACTGTAAGCAGTTATGCCGGATGAGATCCTGCGGCCGCTCCGGACGACCATTCCGGGTAACATAAGATGGCGCGGCACAAATTACCCATTGGGAGTCAAGCAGGTGGCGAGCGATCAGGCTCGAGTCTTCAAGATACCCGGTCCGGATCACCAGATCGAAACCATCTTCAATCAGATCGACAAAGCGATTATCCAGCGACATATCGACGGTAATTCCGGGATGTAATGTACAAAATTCCGCCACTGCATCTGCCAGAACTAGGTCGCCGGAGATCGTGGGTACAGACATCTTGACATGACCGCTGACTTTTTCGCCATATCCGCTCACGGCATCGAGCGCTTCCATCGTGGCTTGCTTCACATTTTTCGCACCCTGATACAGTACCTTCCCGGCCTCGCTGACCGTGAGTTTACGGGTGGTCCGAAACAGCAGTTGTACCCCGAGATCTTCCTCAAGCCGGGCGATTCGCTTGCTAACCACTGAATTTGTAAGGGAATTTAACTCTGCCACTTTGCTGAAGGACCCATGTTCCACTACCTGGGCAAACAGGATCAGGTCGTCTGTCTTAGCCATCATTTATCCATTTTTGGAAGAAATCTTTTTCATTATTTCCCTATATCAAATAAAAGGAAAGATTTAATGTCACAGCCGGTTAACAATTATGAAAATAAGCATAACAACCACTGACTACGTGCAAAAAAACAACAATCCGAAGGATTAGAGAGCATGAATGATACCCTACTCGCTTTAATCGCCTTTTCACCCATCGCCGTTGCGGCGGTGTTACTGGTTGGCCTGAACTGGCCAGCCAAGAAAGCCATGCCAGTGGCTTTCCTGATGACCGTTGTCATCGCACTGTTCTGCTGGGACATGTCCCTGAACCGCGTATTGGCTTCCTCCCTTCAGGGACTGACCATTACCGTGTCTGTTCTGTGGATCGTCTTCGGCGCGATTTTCCTGCTGAACACACTCAAACACACCGGAGCTATCACCACGATTCGCAACGGGTTTACCGACATTTCCAGTGACCGCCGCATTCAGGCCATTATCATTGCCTGGTGTTTCGGCTCATTCATTGAAGGTGCATCCGGATTTGGTACGCCTGCTGCTATTGCCGCCCCCCTTCTGGTTGCAATCGGTTTTCCGGCATTGGCAGCGGTCCTGATGGGCATGATGATCCAGTCTACCCCAGTGTCATTCGGTGCCGTGGGCACCCCGATTCTGGTGGGTGTGAGCAAGGGCCTGGATACACACAATATCGGAGAGACGCTGGCGCAAAACGGTGCCAGCTGGGATATCTACCTGCAGCAAATCACCACTAACGTTGCTCTGATTCACGCCACTGTCGGTACGCTGATGCCGGTACTCATGGCGATGATGCTGACCCGCTTTTTCGGTAAAAACAAAAGCTGGACAGAAGGACTGGATATTCTGCCGTTCGCGTTGTTTGCCGGAGTCGCCTTTACCGTGCCTTATGCCCTGACCGGTATGCTGCTTGGCCCTGAGTTTCCGTCTCTGATTGGGGGATTAATTGGTCTGGCGATTGTAGTCACTGCAGCGAAGAAAGGCTTTCTGGTTCCAAAAAGTCAGTGGGACTTTGAATCAGAAGACAAGTGGCCTGCTGAATGGTTGGGATCACTGAAGGTTGAGCTGAAAGAGACCAAAACGCCGATGAGCCTGACTATGGCCTGGGCACCGTATGTGCTGCTGGCTGTGGTACTGGTTGCCAGCCGCGTCAGTACTGAGTTCAAAGCCGTGCTACAAGGTATCAGCCTGTCTTTCAACAACATTCTGGGTGAAACCGGGGTAAGCGCTGCGATTCAGCCACTGTACCTGCCGGGGGGCATTCTGGTGTTCGTCGCTATCGTTGCCGCACTGGTACAATCCCGTCAGGTCAAACCGCTGGGCGAAGCGTTCGGTGAGTCAAGCAAGACCCTGATTGGTGCCGGCTTCGTGCTGATTTTCACCATACCAATGGTACGTATTTTCATCAACTCCGGGGTCAATGCAGCGGATCTGGCAAGTATGCCGGTCACAACCGCGCACTTTGCCTCCAACATGGTTGGCGACTTTTTCCCGGCACTGAGTGCCACCATCGGTGCGCTGGGTGCGTTCATTGCGGGTTCGAACACAGTGTCCAACATGATGTTCAGCCAGTTCCAGTTTGAAGTCGCGCAGGCGCTGACGGTATCAAGTGCCGGTATTGTGGCCCTTCAGGCTGTCGGGGCGGCCGCCGGTAACATGATTGCGATTCACAACGTTGTTGCCGCCTCTGCCACAGTGGGTCTGCTGGGTCGCGAAGGTGCCACCTTACGTAAAACCGTTATCCCAACGTTTTACTACCTCGTGGTGACGGGCGTCATCGGCCTCACCATCATCTACGGCATGCAATTAACCGATGCCCTGATGAAATAACGCCTCTACGCGAAGGGCCGGCAATCTAAGCTGGCCCTGAGCCATTGAGGTGCCCCGTATCGCAATCTGAAACAATAACAATGAAGAGACGGATTGCGAATCGTATGATAATAAAATGTGATTATTCAACAGTGTCTCATTCTTGCCGATGAGCGCTGATTGAGGAAATACCATGAGCAAAAATTACGCATTATTGGAAGCCCAACTCTCCACATTCATCGAACGCGAACGCATCGTTACCGAAGAAGCCAAACGGCTGGCCTACGGTACGGATGCCAGTTTTTATCGCTTGATTCCGCAAATTGTCGTCCGGTTGAAAAACCTGGACGAAGTCATTTTTACCATCAAGGCCTGTCGCGAGCATGACATCCCGTTTACCTTCCGCGCGGCAGGAACCAGCCTTTCCGGTCAGGCCGTCTCTGACTCGGTGCTGATCACCCTGACCGATGACTGGCGCGGCCACGACATTCTGGCTGACGGCGAGAAAATTCGCCTGCAACCGGGCGTTATCGGCGCGGATGCCAACCGCTACCTGGCTCCGTTTCAGCGGAAAATCGGTCCGGATCCGGCATCCATCAACACCTGTAAAATCGGTGGTATTGCCGCGAACAACGCCAGCGGCATGTGCTGTGGTACGGCGCAGAACTCATACAAAACTGTCGACAGCATGAAGATTGTATTCACCGACGGCACCATCCTGGATACGGCCAGCGAAGACAGTATTCAGGCCTTCAGACAACAGCGACCGGATATCATTGAGGGCGTTGAGAAGCTGGTGGATGCAACCCGTAACAATCCCGAACTGGCCGAGCGAATCCGCCATAAATACCGCCTGAAAAACACCACAGGTTACGCCCTGAATGCACTGGTGGATTATTCTGATCCGATCGAAGTCATTGAGCACCTGATGATCGGCTCTGAGGGAACGTTGGGCTTTATCGCTGACATTACCTACAACACTGTGATTGAGCATCCGCATAAAGCGTCTGCCCTGTTGGTATTCGACAACATTGAAGCCGCCAGCCAGGCGGTGTCGGTGCTGGCGAAAACACCGGTTTCTGCCGTCGAAATGATGGATGGCCGCGCGTTGCGCTCCGTAGCGGATAAACCGGGAATGCCGGACTACATCCGCGAGCTGGATCTCGAAGCCGCAGCCCTGCTGGTTGAATCTCGCGCCGGTTGTCAGCATTCGCTGGATGAGCAATGCCAGACAATTATGGCTTCACTGGCGGATTTTACGATTATCCATTCCACCGCCTTTACTACCGATGCCGCCACCGTAGCCACCCTGTGGGCTATTCGTAAAGGCATGTTCCCGGCCGTTGGTGCCGTGCGTGAAACCGGAACGACCGTCATCATCGAAGATGTGGCTTTTCCGGTTGATCATCTGGCAAACGGTGTCCGCGAGCTGCAACAGCTATTTGATCAGTTCCAGTACAATGAAGCCATCATTTTTGGCCATGCGCTGGAAGGCAACCTGCACTTTGTTTTCACTCAGGGCTTTGAGCGCCAGTCTGAAGTTGAACGTTACGGTCAGTTCATGGACGCGGTGGCAGAGTTAGTCGCGGTTAAGTATCAGGGTTCCCTGAAAGCAGAGCACGGTACCGGTCGCAACATGGCACCTTATGTTGAGCTGGAATGGGGCAAAGACGGCTACGCGCTGATGAAACAGATTAAATCGCTGTTCGACCCGCAAGGCTTGCTCAACCCTGGCGTGATCATCAATGAAGATAAACACGCACACATCAGCAACCTCAAACCCATGCCGGCTGCCGATGAGTTGGTCGACCGCTGTATTGAGTGTGGATTCTGTGAGCCGGTTTGCCCGTCGCGGACTCTGACCTTGTCTCCTCGCCAGCGTATTGTCTTATACCGCGAGCTGCAGCACCGTGAGCGTAAATATCTGGCGGGTAATGGCCGCAAGCCGCCAGTCGATGAACTGCGCAAAGTGTTTGAATATCAGGGCTTGGACACCTGTGCCGCCACCGGCCTGTGTGCCGAACGTTGTCCGGTGGGTATTAACACAGGCGATCTGGTGAAAAAGCTGCGCATTGAAAAATACCAGCGCTTTACGCCAATTGCCCGCTGGACGGCCGACCATTTCTCAGCAACAACCAAAATGGTGACAGCAGGTCTGAAGGCCAATCAGGTTGCGCAGAAAGTGTTTGGTGAAGGCGCCGTCAGTGGCATGACCAACGGATTACGCAAACTGACTGGCGGCAGTACCCCACAATGGATTCCGGAAATGCCAACAGCAAACCGCCACCCCTTTGAAACGGAAGCCGCGAAGACTCACAAGCACACCGGAAATACCACGAAAAAAGTGGTGTACGTGCCCTCTTGCGCCACCCGAACCATGGGGCAACAGCAAGATGCTCAAGATCAGCGCCCACTCACCGAGGTCACACTCTCCGTGCTGCGCAAGGCTGGTTACGAAGTAATTATCCCGAAATCCATCAGTGAGCAATGCTGCGGCATGCCGTATGACAGCAAAGGGATGAATGAGCTGGCAACACAGAAAGTGACCGCCCTTGAGCAAGTGATCTGGGATACCAGTGAACAAGGTGAGTTACCAGTGCTGATGGACACCAGCCCATGCGCTAAGCGGAGTATTGAAAACTTTACTCGCCCTTTGAACGTATACGAACCCGCAGGATTTACCGCGGAGTTCCTGCTGCCACACCTGACGCTGACCCCGGTGCAAGAGACCGTAATGCTGCACGTAACCTGTAGCTCCCGGCGTATGGGTCTGGAAAACCAGATGCTGAAACTTGCCCAATCATGTGCCACTGATGTGGTTCTGCCAGAGCACATTCAGTGTTGTGGCTGGGCTGGTGACAAGGGCTTCACTACGCCGGAACTGAATCAGGCTGCTGTCAGCCCGCTGAAAAAGCAGGTGCCTGAACACTGTAGCCGCGGATTCAGCAACAGCCGCACCTGTGAAATTGGCTTGTCGCACCATAGCGGCATCCCTTACCAGTCTATCCTGTATCTGGTCGATGAGGCAGCTAGCTAAGCCATAACAGAAGCCACCGCAACACTCGATTAAACCGCCCTTTAATGGGCGGTTTTTATGTCAGACTTTTTTATCAGGCATTTGACTTACAAAACCTAGAGGTTGATGATTTTGTTTTGACGGACAAACGTTGGGATTTCAAGCGGTTCTTTTGTACCACCGAATGACGCGTCATAGCTTTGCTCTGCAGTTTCACTTTGATCGACTATGGCTTTAAGCTCCTCAAAACTGACACCAAAAAAGCGAGAGGCCCTCATTAATCCATTGATATATTGCTTTTTCTCTGCCTTTTTAATCCCTTCAAAATCTGACATCAGATTGTACTGATTAATCTCATCTTTTAGGTACGATAAAAATTCAGACTTTTCCATATCTCCCCTCATTTTATGATATCCCGACTCACCTGAAGCACTTACACAACCCCAATTGAAACCCTAATACTGGGTTATTCCAATACACACGTAAGAGATATGCCTCAGAACTGCCTGTGTATATAAAATTTAACCGTGATTAAACCCGTTAGTGACTCAATCCAATCGCGACTAGAATAAATCAGCAATATGTTTGATGTTTTGTATCGTGTTATCGGTCTGAACTAACGTTTCATAATAGTTCTGTTTATCTCTTAAAGTCGCCAATCGATTATTCAGTTGTAAACGGTGAGACGCAGATATCGAATCTATCGCCAACTCCTCATTGATACCGGCTATCTCACGGACGACTTTATGCAGCTCAAGCTCTAATTCATATCGGCTGACATCGTTTTTAACTCGCTTCAGCTCTGCTTTAGCCGATTTTAGACCTGTTGTGAACGTCTGTCTTTCATCGGCAGGCGTCGATTCATCATCCAGCTTTGATTTGTAATAACTCACATTGTCTTCAATTGAGCGTAAGTAAGCACTGGCCTTTGCCAGGTTATAATACGGCGTGTAACCCGCTAAAAATTCGTTCGCTAACTCGGCTGGGCAGACATTTTCATATTCTTTATTTGCTTGACCAACGAGAATACCATTATTGTATGAACAATAAGATTTCAGGCCATCACTTCGACCATTGTTATAACGCTGAGCATCAACCGCTACACCATATTCAGCACAATCTTTACTGTAAGTAGCAGATTGATTTTTCTTGCCTTCCTGACCGTCAGCTAAACCAATCTGATACCAGTCCCCCAGCTGACATTCTTCTTCACTGAGTGAAGCACACCCGGATAGACTCAGCAACGCAACGCTGGTAAGCAATAAATGGAATTTATTCACTATTTTAAATTTCCTTATAAAACCCTGAATGACGCTCCCCGATACAAAGTAACAAAATAATGGTTATTGATATCGAAAATTCAGAGAAACAGAGCCAATAGTAAATCACTTAAAGCGCATACAATAAAGGACTCAATTTAACAGCAGGAAAAAATATCTGAAAGGAATTGGGGGTAAATGAGGGGGAGGAGGTAAACACAATACATAGAGCATACGTTGCTCTATGTATTGTCTATAAGCAGTAAAACTACGGCTTACTTATAGAACGCTTCCACTTCGCCTTTCAGCGTAACAAGCATTGGGTTACCGTAACGGTCTTTTGCTTTCGGTGAAGGGATTTTTACCCAGCCTTCACTGATGCAATATTCTTCAACATCACTACGCTCTTTACCATTAAAGAGAATACCAATGTGGTGCTCGAAGCATTCAGCCACGAAGTGTGGACTGCGAGGATTACCCGACAGACGATCCGGCAAAGCTGGTTTTGCGTTGTTTTCGCTCATTTTTTAACCTAGAAAGCTAGAATAGATATGTGATTTGTCATTTTAGTCAATGCGAGCCATACGCTCAACAACCTTAAGCAAAGTGAGTAGTACTTTTCACTCCTGCCGCTAGCCAATGGCACTTCGCCAACGTTGGTTAACCAACGCTAATCAACCAATGGCAAAGAACCTGGACAGGTGACTATGCTCGTCTCTGACTTATCGCGCAAAGCAAACCAAAACCCACTAACTACACCATGCCAGTACCGCTTCTAAACCGCCTTTGTAACAAATAAGTCACCTAGACGTTTTTGTTATAAGTTCACCAACGTTTGGCGTAATTTATCAACTGACTGCACGCCAAGTTCACTGCATACCCATCCAAACTGATCATCTTTGAATCTAGGAAATATATGCAAATGGTAGTGAGATAAGTCATTGAAGAATCCATTATTCTGGATAAATGAGATTCCATCAGGCTGGAAAGCAATTTCAATTCGTCGATAAAGATCTTTAGCCACTCGATTTATTTCTAAGGCAATGTCTTCTGGTAAATCAATAAATGTTTCATACGCAACAACCGGACAAATGAGGATATGCCCAAAGTTTATAGGATCATGATCAGCAAATGCGATGACATGTTCAGATTCATACACTATGGCTGCATCAATTTCGCGAGATACAATTTGTTCAACAATAGTCATGACTTTCCTTGTTCGACTTTATATAGATAACACCAGCAGACAGGTGTTCTTTGCTAAATCAGACAAAATTTACTAGAGAATTTGAAGTCACTATCGCCTTCCCATGCCTCATCAATAAAATGTGACTAACGCTTCTTTGTTCGTAATAAAACATAGCGCACGGCTTAGATAGAGTATCGCCAAACCGCCTAACACATCTCATGATGTCATCATGCAATCCAACCAGATGGCTCATCTGTGCCTGCTAAAACAAAGAGACATCCATTATCTGATTGGATAGCTGGTTATACGGTAATTTTCTGCAGCCCAAACTCACGAGCAAAACCACCAACCATCACCTTGATAATATCCTGCTCGTTCGACTCGACGGACGCTGTAATTCTTGAAACACAACCCATTGCCCGACCTTGCTCAAAAGTAAAACTATTCGAACGCTCGCCATCATAAAGGTGCTTGGTTAGATAGCATGCCAATGCTCCACTCGCACTCCCCGTTGCTGACTCTTCCGGGATACCAAACAAAGGAGCAAAATTCCGGCAACTTGCCGTCAGCCCGCTGTCTTTTTCGCACAATTCAAAAGCATGAACACTAACAAAACCATGTTGTTTACAAAATTCACTGAGTAAATGTTCATTCACTTGGATGTTATCTAGATACCCATGTGGCACAGGAACAACAATATCAGGTAAACCGGTTGAAATAACCTCAATAGGTAACTGAGTAGACTCTAAAACTGTCGAGTCAATTCCAATTAACTTTGATATCACCTGGTAACCAAACACCGCAAGGTATTCAGGTAACTTCTGCTCCATCACTATATGTCCAGTAGACTCTATGGTTACCGCAAGTAAACCGGCCTTAGTCCTTTGAACATATCGCCCTTCAGTCACCATTCCTTTCTGATACATTGTTGAAAATGCGGCTAACGTCGCGTGACCACAGAAATCAACTTCACCTGTAACAGTAAAAAAAGACAACTCAAAGTCGACTTCGTCATCTTGAGACACAAATGCCGTTTCAGAATAGCCAACTACTTGCGCGATCTTTAATTTTTCTTCATCAGACAGATTCTCTGCGTGCAACACAACACCTGCCGGGTTTCCTCCGGTTCCATTGGCAGTAAAGGAATTAACCAAAAAAGCTTCAACTTTCATTAAACGTAAATTCTCCATAAAACGGGTAAAGTCCACAGTACCTCTTGAGGCGCTTGCTATGTTTTTATTTCAGCACTCCCTTGAGGTAATCCACAATAATTGTACCTAGCTTTTCTTGGAACTCTTCGCGATTGAAACCGTTAGGATCCTCTGCAATCAGGCCAAGTTCTGATTTGAGAAAATCAGGGAATGATGTCAAAAATGAGTAGTGACCAGCATTAGATATCATTATGCTAATAAGTTTCTGTTTATTGGGAAGACCTTTTTCAATCACATCAGCATTATACGGCTCTGTCACCTCTTTATCATTCTCTGCCTTCAGCAATAAAACTGGAATGTCGACATCATTTAGAGAACCTTCCGTAGAAAACAATATCCCCACTGGAGCCATTATGATTATGGCCTTAATTCTTGGATCTTTTGTACTTTTTATAACCGTTTTCATCATAGAGCCATCACGCACAGGCGTACAGTATGGATCAGTGAGCAAAGGGTTATTCTTGCATATTTCAATCAGGCTACTAGTGTCTCCAACACCTCCTGCTGCTGCGATAGTGGCATACCCTCCGACAGAGTGCCCCAATACCGCTATTTTATCCGAATCAATGTAAGTATTTAGCCCTGATGTATTAAGAAGCTTATCAATTGCTAAAGTTATATGCTTAGGACGGTTAGTATAATTAGTGACAGAACCTTCTAATGTATTATCCATATAATTGTTCTGAGGATGCAGCGGCATACCAACAATGAAGCCACTCTTTGCCAATGAGATAGCAATATCCTTGTAGGATAAATTGCTCCCACCGGAACCATGGGACACTATGACTAACGGATATTTGCCCTTTAGAATCTCTCCTTCCACAGCCACATTGAGTTTGAATGGACCTAACTCAACCACTTTTGGCTCAGAACTAGTTGGATAAAATACAACCATCGGAAAACCATTATTTTCAATAGATGAAGGCACATTCGCGTAATCAAAACCGACTTCATACGCATTAGAAAAAGGAGAAATAATTATTAACAGCACAACAAACAAGCGAAAAACAAATCTCATATTTTTTCCTAGACTTCCTTATTAAGATAAAAACATAACGAATGACATGGACTCCCCCTCATCAGGCTCTGCCACATAGGGTAATGTCTGACGACTGTCCTTGGAGGTCACCATGTCACTATCAATTTATGGCATTGATTTAGCCAAACATTCGTTCAGTATCTACGGCGAAGATGAGCAAGGCAAGGCACTGACCCATAAAACAATAACTCGCTCAAAAGTCCTTTCGACCTTTACCAATATCCCGCCAGCCATTGTCGCTCTGGCAGCCAAAAAAGCTCGGATAATATGATCGCTACTCAGTAACGGCACCGAATACCAACCCATATAAAGCCAAACTAATTTCTAAAAGAATAAATAGCTTCACCGGGTCATGGCAATAGCCAATGATGATGTAAGGTTAAGACCTTTTTGCGGGAAAACCTGATAATGCGGCGGGCACTGTAGATGCCTTCTAACGAATGAGGAACTGCAACCGCGTAGTATCATCAGGGTCATGGCATCAAAAGCCAGTAAACAGACCGAATGTTGAGCGGCAGTCCCAAACCTTGCATTACCTGACGCTGTTGTTGACAACCAGGGGAGTCCATGTAGCCGCGTTAAGGGGCGCCGGCACGCACTACAAAAGTGACCGCATCACACCTTACAACTAAAGCCAACGCAAATTGAAAATGCCACGCGTGCCAAGTCCCTCTTTAACGCTTGTTAGTTGCGTTCTAAATTTTGTAGTCAGAAACTTCTAAGTTCCAAGTCCCTTCCTTACGACGTACTAATTGAACATTTACACCACTTGATTGCCAAGCTTTACGGATATTAAGGTAATCATCTTCATTCATACCCAAACGGGTAACATTGCTGTAGCTAGAGCAACCTAAGAATGCTTCAACTATTGATTCTTTGGGAATTGATAAGCAATATAGTGGACGCCCCAGAATTGTTACTTGATTCCATTTTCCTGCTTCATTCTCAAACTCACATGCTGAGTAACGAGATTTCTGAGAGCCATTAATATTTTTTACAACTCTCACCTCCTCTTCGTATCCCCATGTTAAATCTTTCAAGAGAAATGCGTTTTTAAATAGATCGTAATTATGATGTCTGAAACACTTATATTCTGTACCTACAGACATTAGTGACTCAGCGCTTGAAGTCGCGAGCTTATTTTGTGGCATGGTTGATGTGTAAACTATCTCACCATATTGGGCAGGAATTACACATGAGTTTTCATCCAGTAAGTTAGCCTTTTTCATATCAATGCCAATAACTACACCTCTGTGATCATCACCATAATGTGACCACATCAGAGGATTTAGCGGGTTGCGCGTAAGAGACAACACCCCATAATTACGACTTAGGCGATTGCGGTGCGGGTTTTTCTGTAGCTTACTACTCAATGTATCTGATTCTTCAAAACAGATAGCTGTACCTTCAAATGGATCATTAAGGTCTTCTAAACAAGAAAAGCCTATTGAGCTATTCTTCATTACCTTCGAAGCAGACTGAAATGACATATATTTATAAAGAATCATGATTAACCTATTTCATCGAAGCAACTAACGCCCGCTTAAATGGTGAGCAACGCTACCACGACACTCAATTATTGCACCGTAAACACAAAATCCAAATCAAACCAAAACCGCCGAGCGTTGCGAATCCGTCTTAAAGCGTTTATTAGCATTCAGCCCCAAGTCATGCGATAAATCTTCTACGCTATTAAGTAGTTAACTTTCTACTGTCTTTTTACCGCACTTTTCACAAACGAGGTGACGTTCAAACTCATCCATAGAGGCAACAAATGCACCAAGAGCCCAACCTTTAATCGCACCTGCTATAAATTCCTTAAGTTTTTGATTTTTGGTACCTTTGAAAGCACTCTGTTTTCTTACCAAGATAACTACGTGATGAGTATCCATACCACAATCCGAACAGTAACGAACTTCTGTTTTGTGAGACATTTTTTACCCCATGAATGCTAACGAATGACATGGACTCCCCCTCATCAGGCTCTGCCACACTGGGTAAGTCTGACTACCGACCTTGGAGGCCACCATGTCACTATCAATTTATGGCATTGATTTAGCCAAACATTCGTTCAGTATCCACGGCTAAGATGAGCAAAGCAAGGTACTGATCCATAAAACAATAACTCGCTCAAAAGTCCTTTCGACCTTTGCCAATATCCCGCCAGCCATTGTCGGAATGGAAGCCTGTGGAGCCTCTCACTATTGGGCTCGAGAGCTCACTAAACTTGGGCATACCGTTAGGATAATGGCGTCAAAATATGTGGCGCCTTTCAGGACGGGGGCCAAAAGTGACCTCAACGATGCCGTCGCTATCTGCGTAGCTGTCACCCGTTCTTCAACGCGCTTCGTTAAAATCAAATCACCTGACCAGCAAGCTATTTTGCTGCTACATCGAGCCCGTGATAACTGGGTTCATGAGCGAACAGCCTTACTTAACCAACTACGAGCAATGCTGGCCGAGTTTGGTATTATCGCCCCAAAGGGTCGTCATGCTATACAAAAAGCCATTCCCGAAGCACTTGAAAATGCTGAAAACCAACTGCCCGACTTAGCAAGAGCTCTCCTCTCCGATAGTTACGAGCACTTACTCAATATCAATCAGCGAATCGCTGACCAAGAGCGCTGCTTTGATATGCTAGTTTCACGTAGCCATAATGCACAGAAAATCATGAAAGTGGCTGGCATTGGCCCTATTACCGCCACCGCCGTCATAGCAAGCATCGGTAAAGGTGAGCAGTTCGACAAAGGGCGCGACTTTGCTACTTGGCTCGGGTTAGTACCGTCACAATATTCAACTGGAGGGAAGCCCCGGCTTGGCCGAATAACCCAAAAAGGCGATAAGTACCTCAGGACATTATTGGTTCATGGTGCCAGAGCTGTTATCTCCGCCATCGGTAACAAGACTGACCGCTTGAGTTTATGGTGTAAAAACTTGGTCAAACGGCGAGGCTTCAAGCGGGCCATTGTGGCACTGGCCGCCAAAAATGCTCGGATAATATGGTCGCTACTCAGTAACGGCACCGAATACCAACCAATATAAAAGCCAAACTGTTTTCTAAAGGAAGAAATAGCTTCACCGGGTCATGGCAATAGCCAATGATGATGTAAGGTTAAGACCTTTTGCGGGAAGACCTGATAATGCGGCGGGCACTTAGATGCCTTCTAACGAATGAGGAACCGCAACCGCGTAGTGTCATCAGGGTCATGGCGTTGAACACCAGTAAACAGACCGAATGTAGAGCGGCAGTCCCAACTTTATAGTATATAAAGCAGTTGTTAACGACCGGGGGAGTTTATGTACCTGCACAATAAAGTGCACCCCGCTGAACCAACCAACACACGAACTTCATACCCAAATTACCGAGTGTAACGCGTCAACCTTGATTGCTTTTTTCACCAGTTGTCACTTGACATCATCGATAAATACCCACTCATCATTACTTTGCTTAACTAGTATTAAATTGAAACCCTCAAATTTAGTCTCTGCTGTAGGATTTTCAACTGGGTACTTTTTTGCATGAATACCCGCATACCGCAACCCCATTTTCTCAACAGTGGGTTTAAACTTTGGCCAAATTAGTTCTGCTTTCTTTCTTAATTCTGTTGGTTCTAGGCTATCAGAACGATAATTGAGTATGAGAACCCAAGCTTCTGTTTCCGTAGCGTATATCTTAGCTAAGCCCTCAAGTTGTATTACCTCGCCTGTAGATAATGTTAGAGGCTTTGTTTTCTCTCTAAAACCAAGGCTCATTACTTCGCTTTTTGTACCCGCATAACCGTGAAGCGAGCCGCTTATTAATATTAAAAAAACTAACTTCTTTATTAACTTTTTCATTTGTTTCCTTTATCGTTTAGCGAATGACACGCCCCCTCATCAGGCTCTGCCACATAGGGTAATGTCTGACTACCGTCCTTGGAGGTCGCCATGTCACTATCAATTTATGGCATTGATTTAGCCAAACATTCGTTCAGTATCCACGAAGAAGATACACAATACAATGTGTTGACCCACCAGACGATATCACGCTCTTAAGCTCTCTCGAACTTTGCCAATATTCCACTATGCATCGTTATAATGGCAGTGTCGTGATAATAATTTTGATTTAATATTTTTGTTATAAAAAAGCTCTCATGTGAAATGGATATTGGAAACAAAACAGCCAGCCCAGGCTAGCGATGCCCATGCTGGCTGTTTTAATTTAGGCTTTATAGTGTACAGATATAGCCTTAGGCGGTGACTTCTTTGATTTCAGCCTTGAGTTCACGTTTAAGGATTTTACCCGTTGCACTCATTGGTAGTTGTTTCCGAATTTCGACAAAACGCGGATATTTGAACGCGGCAAACTGCGCTTTACCCCAGGCTTGCAACTCGTCGGCTTCAATTTCCTGCCCTTCTTTGAGCACCACATACGCCTTAATTTCTTCGCCGTATTCCTCATTCGGAATCCCGATTACTGCAACCATGGCTACCGATGGATGTGTCATAAAGACTTCTTCAATCTCACGTGGATATACATTAAAGCCGCCACGGATGATCATATCTTTCACCCGATCTACGATGTACATGTTGCCAGACTCATCGAACCGGCCAATATCACCGGTGTAGAACCAACCATTTCGAATTGCCGCTTCCGTCGCGTCCGGGCGATCCAGATAGCCTTTCATGATGTTATGGCCACGGACAATGATTTCTCCTTCCTCACCGATTGGGAGTGTTTTGCCTTCAACATCGACGACTCGCACTTCTACCCCCTGAACTGGCTGGCCGACAGAACCGGGAATACGCTCGCAGTCTAAGTGATTAAAGCATGCAATCGGGCTGGTTTCAGATAAGCCATAACCTTCCAGAATAGGGACGTTAAAGCGTGATTCAAACGTACGAATCACTTCCGTCGGTAATGATGCGCCACCACTTACTGCGATACGCAGGGAAGAAACATCATAGTTAAGCTGAGCATGAATCAGGCCGATATACATCGTCGGCACACCCGCGAAAATGTTCACTTTGTGTTTTTCAATCAATTCCAGCACGTGGTTTGGCTCAAAGCGCGGAACCAGCACTAGTTTCGCCCCACTCAGCACTCCGGCATTTAAGTGGACGGTCTGACCAAAAGTATGGAACAGAGGCAAGGTAATGAGGTGTACTTCACTGCCCTGGGTCGCCATGATATTCTGCGCCACCATCGCGTTCATCACGATGTTATTTTGAGTCAGCTCCGCACCTTTTGGCAGCCCTGTTGTGCCTGAGGTATAGAGGATAACGCAGGTATCATCAGCTTCACGCTGCACATAGTCTTCCAGTGGTTCGACATCATGAATGAAACTGTTAAGTGTCGGTTGCCCTTCAAACTTGTGCTGCGTCTGATCCAGTGTCATGACAATCATGCTCTCACAACTGTCTACCGCACCAAAGGCAGCAATCCCTTCACGAGCCATAGGCAGATCCGGCGTGCCTTCAAAACAGAAGTAAAATTTGGCTTTGGAGTCTTCGAGGTGATATTTAATTTCGCGTGATTTCAGTAACACATTTAGTGGCACGGCCACAGCACCGGCCTTCTGAATACCGTAATACACTAAAGGGAAGAAAGGCAGATTAGGACAACTCAGAGCAACCCGATCTCCTGCCTGAATACCATTTTGAATCAATGCATGGGCAATTTTTCCTGCAATCGCATCAAACTGCGCATATGTAATTTCCGTTTCTCCACACACCAGAGCAACCTGGTTGGGTTTACAAGCAGCATTCCTTTGTAGCGCAGCAGCAAGATTCATCATATGGGTTCACCTTTTGTTTTCTTCACGTGTCGGAGACAGGATTAATACATTTGTTTTAAATTGATGTTTTATCCTAATTACCCATATCAGCCTTACAGATGTCAACTAAAGGAAGCTACGATGTTAAGAAATTGTGATCAGCACAAAAATCATTTGGCAAAATGCCCAATATAAAGCATGTGAAATGCCGCCAGTTTGGCATCAAAGAAACTAATAAAACGCAGATTCACAGAATTATCACACGATCTATTACTCAAGAATGTAAACGTAACGACATTCTCATCGGAATGATTTCGCTATTATTTCTTTGCGAACAGCTCTGTTTATATGCATGGCACCGTTTAAAACACATGCTTTTTGAACCTATCGTCAATGAAATCGATTTACAAAATGGTGGGAGGGTAATCTCAGTCAATGTCGTGGATGTTCAGATTAACAGATGAACAGACAGCACTGCCTGACTAACCAATACGTATGCGCACGAGAACATGCGAAAAGGTGCGAGTGCGCGGACTGACAAGCATGCTTGCAAAGAAGCTATCTGAAAATGAAAGCAGTCTGAAAAAGAAAGCTGTTTGAAAAAGAAAGTTGTCTAATAAAGAACGCTTTCTGCGACGCTTCCGATTACAGACATACTTATCGATCTACATGAATTCCAGTTCAATCCCCGCCACCCGCTTAATTCCGGCATTGCTATTTAGTCAGAATTTCTTCACTGTCTTCAGGCGGCTTGCTGGAGACAAAAACCGGCATGTTGCCAATGGCCCCAATCATAGGTTGCACCTGTCGGCGATCTTTGAGCCGCTGTACGGCATCCAGTTCAGCGAGCGACTGAGTATAACCATCATGACTAATAAAGTAGTCGCCAAAAACTGTTTTGTTTTCGACGTAAGCCGACGGCGTCACATGAATGTATTCGCCAATCAGGCTTTTTTTCACCACCGCGCCTTTTTCAACTTTGCAGTTTGCGCCAATCACAGCAGGACCTTCAATAATTGCGCCCGGCTTAATGTCACAGCCGCTACTGATGATCACCGGGGGCGTGATATTGCAGTCTGCCGGATTGAAAACGGTATTAATGCCCACCCAAATGCCCGGCTTTATCTGAGTGCCGGGAATCGGATAACCCGGAACCTTGCCATTCAGAATATCGCTGGTGACCGTCCAGATATCGCTGATATTACCAACATCCAGCCATTGGAAATTCATGCTGGTCGCAAAGAAATTGATGCCGCTTTCAACCAGTTTCGGGAATAACTGACCGCCAATATCATACACTTCACCAGGCGGGATAAAGTCGAAGATAGCCGGTTCAAAAATGTAAATGCCGGTATTAATCTGATTCGAGAGGGCGTCTTCGACTGCCGGTTTTTCCTGGAAACTGATAACCTTGCCGTATTGGTTCGTCACCACGACCCCGTATTTCGACACCTCTTCCGGCTCGACCTCCCGGGTAATAATCGTGGCGATACCACCGGATTCTTTATGGCGACGCATTGCTTCGGTCAGATCAAGATCGATCCAGGCATCACCACAGACCACCACAAAGGTTTCGTCGAAAAATCCGGAAAAGTCCTGAATTTTGCGCATCCCGCCTGCAGATCCCAATGCTTTACTGACGAATTTGCCGTCTTTAAATTCCCCTTCATAGGAATATGACAGCTGCACTTTGAAATGATGGCCATCACCAAAATAATTTTCGATGACCTCTGCAAGATGGCTGGTATTGATGACGATCTTGTCGATACCATGAGTAGCAAACAGTTGAATCATGGACTCCATGACCGGCTTGCCAAGAATGGGAATCATAGGTTTTGGAATGGTATGTGTAATAGGTCTGACACGGGTTCCCTGTCCTGCCGCAAGAATCATTCCCTTCATGCTTTACTCCTTGTTGACATGAGTCCTTGTTGACATGAGTCCTTGTTTTCCTTGGAGTGCGTAGCTGTTCTTAGCAACATGATTATCATATATATACAACCTAACATCTATTCGATAACGCAACCATGCAACAAGACAGCCATGCAACAAGAAAGCTATGCAACCACACCCCCACACTGAAAAGTGTAGCCATCTCTTTTCGACATTGGCTAATTTCATCCATAACCCATTTTAGTAAAGACCTATTGCCCTTCAGTCAGGCTGCAATTCATCCCTTGCCTTTCAGCTGGGATACGAGCCCTCTAAACGCATGCAAGCGGATAAGCGGATAAGCGGATAAGCGGATAAGCGGATAAGCGGATAAGCGGATAAGCGGATAAAGATAGTGAACTCTGATACCTGCGGATATAGACCAGATTTACACGAAGTGATCATTACGGTGCGGTCAACACCCTAAAAAGGAATTTTATTGGGTGAATGTCACAACATTTCAAGATTGAGACAATTCCTGAGAAAGGCTTGGCTATAGTTTTAATGTGTCCTTAGGTCTTATGATGTAGCAACAAAGCAAAAACAGAGTGCCGGAGCACTCTGTTTTTTTATATTCAATTCAAGGCAATACAGATTTTATCCGGCAGTTCTGCACCCGGTTATTCTGCCCTGACTTTTCTGCGACTCATCAGAATGACAGGAAGATACCGGCCAGCGTTGCGCTCATCAGGTTTGCCAGAGTCGCAGCGAAAATCGCTTTGAATCCCAGCCGAGCAATATCTGGTCGACGACTTGGCACCACGCCACCCAGACCACCCATCAGCATCGCAATCGACGTCAGGTTCGCAAAACCACACAGCGCAAAAGTCACTACGGCTTGAGAGTGTTCACTCAGCTGCTGCTTCACATTCATCAGGTCAGCAAAAGCCACAAATTCGTTCACCGCGATTTTTTTACCGATCAGGCTGGCTGCCACTGTCGCTTCAGACCAAGGCACACCGATCAACCAGGCAACAGGTGCAAACAGATAGCCGAAAATCAGTTCCAGACTCAGGTTGTCCACACCGGTCCAGTCGCCGATATGGCCAAGGCCGCCATTGATCAGGGCGATCAAGCTGATAATCGCCAGCAGGCTGGCACCAACGGCCATGACAATTTGCAGACCGCTCAGCGCGCCCTGAGTCGCTGCATCAATAATGTTGACCGGAGCGTCTTCATCGTCATCAGCTACATCATCCTGATCACGCAGTGATTCTGTTTGTGGAACAAGGATTTTTGCCATCATCAGACCAGCCGGTGCAGACATAAAGCTGGCGGCAATCAGGTAACTGATATCCACACCCAGCCCGGCGTAACCTACCAGGGTACCACCAGCTACCGACGCCAAACCGCCCACCATTACGGCAAACAGCTCTGAACGGCTCATTTTCGCCAAATACGGGCGTACTACCAGCGGCGCTTCAACCGAACCCACAAAAATGTTGGCAGTCGCTGACATAGATTCAGTACGGCTGGTGCCCAGCACACGTTGCAACAGACCGCCAATCGAGCGGATCACAAAGCCCATGACGCCCAGGTAATACAGCACAGAGATCAACGCGGAGAAGAATACGATAGTCGGCAGCACGTTCACCGCAAAGATGAAGCCCAGTTTAAACTGTGCCAGTTCACCAAACAGGAACTCAGTACCAATACGACCGTAGTCAATAATACCGGATACCGCAGTGGATACACTGTTCAGGATTTCACGCCCTACCGGTACATACAGGATAAAACCGGCAAAAATCAGCTGAATGGCAAAAGCGCCACCCACTGTGCGCCAATTAATCTCGCGCCGATTTTCAGAGAAAAGAACTGCAACCGCAAAAAGCGTAATAATGCCCAACAGGCTGACCAGATAATTCACGGCCAAACTCCACCAATTTGTTTGTTAAACGATTGCGGCGGCATTTTATGGAGATATAAAAATGTGACAAGGTTCAAATTGTTAATGCAATTCACAGTTTGCATACATTTCAGCGGGCAATGATGAGGAATACAGCAAAAAAAGCCGGGAAACGCCAGATTGGTGCGCAGAGGGGATACTATTGTTCCCTATGGTGACAATAGCATCCTAGAAAGAGATGAAAAAATCGCCGCACAAAGCGTTGCGCAAACGATAACTCGCCGGAAAAATACCAGGAAACCGATTGGCTCAGTTGTTGAGTACTTTATCCCAGTACACGGGTTCCCCGATGTGTTGTTTGATAAAACGGATGAAAGCATCCACTTTTTTAGGCAGGAACTTATGGCGCGGATAAACCGCGTAAAGTGGCATGTACTGTGACAGCTCCCAATCCGGTATTAGTCTGACCAGTTTTCCTTCCCGGAATTCTTTATCCAGCAGATAAGTCGCCAGATACCCTACGCCGTGACCTGCCAGCGTGGCATCCAGAATGGCATCGGCAGAATCAACCCGGTAATTACCGGAAACTTTTACCTGCAGATTTTGGCCGTCCTGACGGAAATGCCAGAGGTTATCCTTTCGCTCCCGGCTGTAATAGGTGATGCAGTTATGTTCCACCAGCGCTTCTGGGGTATAAGGCACACCATGTTTCGCCAGATAATCCGGGCTGGCTGCCAGCACGAAGTGGCAATCCGCTAAATGGCGGGCAACAAACCCTTCCGGCGGGGAATCTGTCATTCCAATCCAGAGATCCAACTGCTCCGCAATTAAGTCGACCCGGTGATCAAACAGGCTCATTTCCAAATCCAGCTGCGGATACTGTGCATGAAATTCGGCAATATGCGGCGCGATATGGTGCCTGGCAAAAGACTGCGCAATCCCGACCCGCAAAATCCCCTGCATCGAGTCACTGCGCTCAAGCAACTCACTCTCTGCTTCATTCACCTCATTCACGATATTGGCGCAACGCACAGCAAATCGTTCACCGGCTTCTGTCAGTGCGAAAGAGCGGGTTGTCCGCTGAACCAATTGCACGCCCAGACGCTCTTCCAGTTGCTGAATCTGCTTACTGACCTGCGTACGGGAAATATCGAGCAACTGCGCCGCCTTGGTAAAACTACGCTGGTGGGTAAGCGCGTTAAAGACCACCATTTGCTGTACTTTTTTAATCATTCTGGAATGTTTGGTTTTTGGAATAGAACACAGTCTTTGAAACCGCTTATAAGAAATATTGCTTCAGCCAGCCACTTGGTAACAGCCAGCATACCCAGAGCTGTAGCCGGAGCTATACCCATAGCTATACTCAGAGCCATGCCCGGCACTGTATAGCTACAAGTCTAGCCGGATTCGCACCTGAGCGCTGTAACCACAGGAAAAGAAACACATAATGCCCTTTTCGCCAGAAAAAAGAAAAGGCCTGTGTCATACAGGCCTTGGGCTATTCGTTTTTCTGCCGAGCAGGTTGTTCCCTCAGGCAGGAAGGAGATGTTTAGATGCGGAAGAAAGCCAACTGTTGTTTCTGTTGCTCGGCCAGCTGTGACAACTCGTTACTGGCCATCGCGCTCTGGCTGATACCGGCAACGTTCTGACTGACGATTTCCGACATGTTAGTCACGTTACGGTTGATATCCTGAGTCACCATCGACTGCTGCTCTGCCGCTGTCGCCACCTGGGTGTTCATGTCGCTCATCTGCTGTACCGCAGTAGTGATCCCCATCAACGCGTCATTTGCCTGACTGGCCAGCAGCTGATTGCGTTCAAGCATTTCCAGGCTTACCTGCATGCTGTCATTTGCCTGGTTCGACTGCAGTTGCAGCTCTTCAATAATGGACTGGATTTCTTGCGTTGAGTCCTGAGTACGCGCCGCCAGCATACGCACTTCATCAGCCACCACGGCAAAGCCACGGCCTGATTCACCGGCACGGGCCGCTTCAATCGCCGCATTCAGTGCCAGCAGGTTCGTTTGCTCCGAGATACCGCGAATCACTTCGATTACTTTGCTGATTTGCTCAGACTGATCTTTCAGGCGAGTCACTACCCCAGCTGCATCTGACAGTGTGGCAGACATCTGCTGGCTGGCAGCATTGCTCTCTTCGAAGACGTCCAGACCCTGACGCGCCAGTGAATCGGTCTCTTTAGCTGTCGCATCGGCGGCAGTTGCTGTATCGCTAACGTTATCAGCCGTTGATGAAAGCTCGTTCACCGCCGATGCCACCTGATCAATTTCATTCTGCTCAGACTGCGCATTGGCTTCCGACTGCGTCATTACCGCGGCCAATTCTGTGGCGGCTGCAGCAACGTCTTCACTGATGCGGATCATCGAATCAACCGTGCTGTGCAGCTGCTTCACCGTTACATTGACATCACTGCTCAGCATCGCCAGTTCGTTGGTACCGTCCTGCTCGGCACTGACCGTCAGGTTACCCCCGGCCACTTCACGCATCACTGCCTGCAGTTTGATGATCGGATTCACAATCAGCCCTGACAACCACCAAGCCAGCAGGAATACAATGACGAACACCGCAGCAATCCCCATGGTTGCTGCTGACATCAGCGCACGATTGTTCTCAGCACTTTGCTGCATGCTGCGCGCCGCATACTCATTGACATGGGCAGACAGCTGATTGATAGCACTCACCATGTTATCGCCGATAGTGCGGTATTCATTGATGAACTGGTTAAACTCTGCCGTAGACACTTCACCGTGATCGAAACGATCCAATAAAGAAACCGCCTGCTTGGAGAAGTCCATGTAGGCACGAATTGCATTTTCGACCTGCTTGGCTTCATTACGGAACTCGGGTTCTTTTTCCAGAACCTGAATATCGGAGCCCAGCTCTTTCACGGCACCGTTGATATTACGCAGGAATTCTTCACGGCGCTTCGCGTCGTAAATGGCGTAAACGGCATGGATACGCAGTGGGTAAACCTGATCGTCAATGCGCGCCAGGGTATCTTTATACGTCACCAGTTTGGTCGTGTTCGTTGCAATCACGCCCTGTTCGGTTTCCAGTTTAAATTTTGTAGTAAGCAGCGCCGCGAACAGCACGACTACCATCAGCATAACAGGCAGCAGAACCTGGTATCGGATAGATAAATTTTTCAGAGAAAATTGCATGACAGCCTCATAACAGAGAATCACCTGCGTCCATGCAAGCAAGGAAATTTCGTTGGAATTTTTGATGCGGGAAATATAGATCTACGTCACAAAAATGTCCACATAATAAACATCTAAATTTCAAGGCGATAGAAGCAATCTCACCGTCAAAATAACTGTTACTGATGTCATTAATTTGACAGCGTATTTTTTTTGCCTATCAATCATTGAGATATAAAGAAGCGACCATTTTCCAGAAATGCTAATGAAGAATTTATGAATCGCGTCATACAGTGTTCAAAGTTCTGAAACATGATTGTCATATTTCTTTTCTAACCTTTGCCTCGTTCATTCAAAACCGACTGGCATTTAACAGCCAAGCATTTTAAGGATTAGGAAAATGAAAACTAAGGTTATTGGTGCACTCGCTCTGGCAGGTTCAATGGTGTTCAACACTGCAGTTGCAAACGAAACTATCTCTGTTGTTGGTTCGAGCTCCGTATCACCTATCATGGAAGTTCTGGGTGAGACCTACGCAAAATCTCACGATGTCACCATCGAAGTTCAAGGTCCTGGTTCATCAGCAGGCGTACGTGCTGCGCACGACGGTTCTTCTGACCTGGGCATGAGTTCTCGTGACCTGAAATCTTCTGAGAAAGCGGACTTCATCAAAGAAGTGGTTATCGCTCGTGACGGTATCGCAGTGGTTGTACACAACAACAACACCGTTGATAACCTGACTAAAGAAGAAGTCGCTAAAATCTACAAAGGCGAAATCACTAACTGGAAACAAGTTGGCGGTGAAGACAAGCCAATCGTTGTTGCGACTCGTGATACCGCATCAGGTACTCGTGGCGCTTTCGAAGACATCATGTCTCTGAAAAAGAAAGTGAACGGTACAAGTGTTTCAGCTATCTCTCAGCGCGCACAGGTTGCCAGCGGTAACGGCCAGCTGAAAACTATCGTAGCCAACAACCCGTTTGCTATCGGTTACATCTCACTGGGTTCTGTAGACGGTTCAGTTAAACCACTGTCTATCGACAGCCACAAACCATCTGTAGAAGCCATCAAAGCGGGTGAATACGGCGTACAACGCCCATTCCTGGTGGTTTACAAAGAAGGTCGTCCTTCAAAAGCTGCACTAGACTTCCTGAACTGGGTTCAGTCTGAAGAAGCTCAAAAGATTGTTGCTGACAAAGGCTTCATCTCTGTTCACTAAGTTCTGATTACTTTTCCGGTCATCGTCGATGACGATGGCCGGTTTTCTGATTTCTCGATATCTGGTTCGGATTTGTGGATCAGTATCTGGAGTAACACATATGACCATCGCAAATAACATAGAACAATCAGCGAAAGGATCATCGCTGAAAGCCAAAGATAAAATCGACTGGCGTGAACTGTTCTTCAAGTACCTGTTTCTGACCAGTGCCGCTCTAGGTATCTTGTCGCTTATCACTATCGGTTACTTCATCTTCCGTGAAGGCTACGCTGCATTCGCCCACGCTGGCATCGCGGGAATCGTACTGGGGAATGACTGGCTGCCGCCTGCCCTGTTTGGTATTGCACCAATGATTGTTGCCTCGGTTGTCTCGACAGCTGGCGCGGTCATTGTAGGTGTGCCTATCGGTGTACTGACCGCGATTTTCATTGCTGAAGTGGCCCCTAAACGTCTGGCAGATTTGATTCGCCCTATGGTTGAACTGCTGGCAGGTATCCCATCGGTAGTTTACGGCTTCTTCGGTCTGGTTATCATCGTCCCGCTGATTCAGGACGTGTTCGAAGTACCGGCAGGTAACACAGTGCTGGCCGGTATCATTGTTCTGGCGGTGATGATTCTGCCGACGGTCATTACCGTTTCTGAAACCTCTATTCGTGCCGTGCCACGCAGTTACAAAGAAGGCTCTCTGGCCCTTGGCGCGTCGCACATGTTTACCATTTTTAAGTTGCTTGTACCGGCTGCCCGCTCAGGCATCATGACCGGCGTTATTCTGGGTGTTGCCCGTGCGCTGGGTGAAACCATGGCCATCATCATGGTAATGGGTAACTCACCAGCCATGCCACAGGGTCTGTTGGATTCTGCCCGTACCCTGACGGCGAATATCGCGATTGAAATGTCATATGCAACCGGCATTCACGCCAGTGCCCTGTATGCGACCGGTATTGTTCTGCTGGTTTTCATCATGATTCTGAATGGTGCGCTGCTGTACCTAAACCGTGAGCGCGCGAGGTAATTACGATGGCTCTACAAGCAACTAACCCAAGTAAGCAAAAGCTGAAAGACAATATTTCCCTGGCCCTGATTTGGTCAGCAGCCACCATCACTGTTGGTTTTCTGTTGTGGGTCGTGTGGTACATCCTGAGTAACGGCCTGTCGCACGTTGACTGGAACTTCGTCACCAGCAATTACACGACAATCGGACAAGAGTCCGGCATCTGGCCAATGATTGTGTCAACCCTTTACATGGTTGCTGCATCGATTGCTGTCGCTGCTCCTATGGGCATCATGACAGCCATCTACCTGACGGAATACGCCAAAGTCGGCAGCCGTCTGGTTAAAGTGATCCGATTCTGTACAGAATCGCTGGCTGGTATCCCGTCGATTATTTACGGTCTGTTCGGTATGACCTTCTTCGTCGTGGTACTGGGCTTTGGTTACTCAATCCTGTCAGGAGCCCTGACCCTGAGTATCCTGATTCTGCCCGTTATTATCCGTACAACGGAAGAAGCGCTGATGGCAGTGCCACAAACGTACCGCGAAGGCTCTTACGGCCTGGGTGCTTCAAAAATTTACACAATCTGGAGACTGATTCTGCCAAGCGCAATGCCTGGTATTGTCACCTCTATCATCCTCAGTGTAGGTCGTGTCATCGGTGAATCTGCGCCGGTATTCATGACAGCAGGTATGGTTGCCCGTATCCCAGAGAGCATGTTTGACTCCGGGCGTACGCTGACTGTTCACCTGTATAAGCTCACGCAGGAACTTTACACGGTTCACGAATGGAACCAGGCCTATGCCACGGCCACCATTCTGATTGTGGTTGTTCTTGTAATTAACCTGATTACCAAACTGATTGCGCAACGCTTTAACACTGCGACTTACTAATTCTGAGGAAGTAACACCATGAACAAATTCAACATTGAAAACCTGGACCTGTACTACGGCGAAAACCAAGCACTCAAGAAAATCTGCCTGCCTATTCCAAACCGTCAGGTTACGGCACTGATTGGCCCGTCAGGTTGTGGTAAATCGACCCTGCTGCGCTGCCTGAACCGCATGAACGACCTGATTGAAGGCGTGAAAATTGACGGCAAACTGACGATGGACGGCGAAAATGTGTACGGCAACATTGATGTGTCTCAGCTGCGCATCAAAGTCGGCATGGTTTTCCAAAAGCCAAACCCGTTCCCGATGAGCATCTACGAAAACGTGGCTTACGGCCTGCGTGCACAAGGTGTGACCGACAAGAAACGTCTGGACGAAGTGGTAGAAAAATCTCTGCGCGGCGCGGCACTATGGGATGAAGTGAAAGATCGCCTGAAGTCACACGCGTTCGGCCTGTCGGGCGGTCAGCAGCAGCGTCTGTGTATCGCTCGTACAATTGCGATGCAACCTGAAGTGATCCTGATGGATGAACCAACATCAGCACTGGACCCAATTGCAACCAAGAAAATTGAAGACCTGATGGAGTCACTGAAGAAAGACTTCACCATTGTTATCGTTACCCACTCCATGCAGCAGGCGCGCCGTATTTCAGACCGCACCGCCTTCTTCCTGATGGGTGAACTGGTTGAGCACGACAGCACACACGCACTGTTCAACAATCCACGTGACGATCGTACCCGTGGCTACGTAAACGGTGATTTCGGTTAATGTCGATTTACTTCCTTCGCAAGTAAGTCATGCAGTTTTGTACAGATAATAAAAAGCGATGGTAACTATATTGCCCCCATGGAATGGGGGCCTTTTTTTATCTGCGAAACCTTATACCTACCAAAGCCACATCAATTCTTTCCCATATAAATTCTTTAGCCATGCCTGAGCAATACCCACAACCAGGCAATACCATACCAAGGCAATGGCACGCAGGCTGTACCGTTCACTTTTCTTTGCCGCCGAGTTTGCACGCTTAGATAGGCATTCCCCGAATATCCGCTTCAACCGCCGGGCAGGTCGGCGAAAATTCAGCTTCCGACAGTAGAAAATCAATAAAGGTTCTGACCGCCAGCGACTGGTGCTTGCGTGACGGATACACCAGCCAGCCGTAGCTCATCCAGGGCTCAACATCTTCCAGCAACCGCACCAACATACCCCGCTCCACGTAGTAATCCGCCAGCTGCTCCGGGATCAGAATGATCCCCCTACCCTGCAGACAGGCCTCGACGATCAGGGGAATGCTGTTCATGATCAAATCGCCGCCGACTTCAATCTCTTTGCCGTTGCCAATCGGCATCCGGTTGACCAAATTCCCGTTCGGATAACGGAACAGAATGAAGTTATGACTTGGCAGTTCTTGCGGCGACGTTGGGTGGCCATGACGGGCAATGTATTCCGGCGTGGCGTAATACCCAAACGAGGCAGACTTGAAAGGACGGGCAATCAGGCTGGAGTCTTCCAGCTTTTGGCCAATCCTGAGCGCTACATCGATATGGTTTTCAATCAGGTTCGATTCTTCCGAACTGCTGATCACCTCCACACTGACTTTGGGATACATGTCCATAAAACGGAAAATGGTACGGCCGACTTCCATCAAGCCCGGCAGTGGCAGCAACTGAACCCGTAAGTGGCCGGACACTTCGTACACCGGCGCGGTAATTTCCTGAATGCTCTGCTCCAGCTCAATCAGAATCGATTTGGTTCGGTCATAAAATTTCTTGCCGGCTTCCGTCAGTTGCATCGAACGGTTATGACGGTGAAACAGCTGCACCGAGAGCTCTTCTTCCAGCGATTTTACACGCCGGCTCAGGTTGGACTTGGGTAAGTCAAAAATTTCCGCCGCCCGGATCAGGCTGCCGGCATCCACAATCTGATGAAATAACTTAATGTCTTCGGTTTTCATAACGTTGTCTCTGTTCACAGTCCCTGACTATTGTAAAGCAGTTTACCGCTTTTTAGTGTTCCGCAAAATGGAACTTGTCTTTCCAAATTGTCCGGTTAATCGAAACCCAGACTAAATGTATAGTTTGCGAAAATTGATAACAACAGGAATCACTTACATGAAACCGGCCTCTTTCAGCCTTTTGGCGATTCTGCTGTCTTCGGCTCTGACCGGATGTGACAGTGCAGAAAGCGCTATTCAGCCCTCACCGGTTGTTCGCCCGGTGAAACTCATGACCATTGAAGACATGGCGCAGGCGCAGGTACGGGTGTTCCCGGCCAAGATTGCAGCCAGTCAGCAAGCGGATCTCGCTTTTCGTATTCATGGCGAGCTGGTGAAGCTTGATCTCAGTGAAGGCCAGTACGTGAAAAAGGGCCAGCTGTTGGCCAAGCTGGATGATCGTGATGCCAAAAACGCACTGCTGAATGCCGAAGCCAGCCATGAGCTAGCCGCCGTGGATTACGACCGCAAGAAAGAGCTGTTTGCCCGTAAGCTGATTTCCAAAGCCGAATACGATACCGCCCGTGCCACCCTGAAATCGGCACGCGCGGCCCTCAATACCGCACGCGATCAGCTGGCCTACACCCGTCTCGAAGCCCCTTTTTCAGGCACTGTCGCGCGGGTCAATCTGGACAACCATCAGATGATTCAGGCCACCCAGAAGGTACTGACCCTGCAAGGTAACAGTCAACTGGATGTCAGTATTCAGGTGCCGGAATCACTGCTCCTCTCGCTGAAAAACAACAGTTTTGACGACACATTTAATCCCAAAGTCCGTTTCCAGGCTCCAAAAACGCTGGCCATTGAGAGCGGTTTTACGCCGACGGTTTTAACCAGCGGAACAGTGATGACCTACCCGGTTCAGTACAAAGAGCACGCCAGTACCGTCAGTCAGGGCAGCCAAACTTATGAAGTGGTATTTAGCCTGATTCCGCCAAAGGATCTCAATATCCTGCCGGGAATGAGCGCAGAGCTGATGCTCGACATGACAGCCCATCAGGGTGAACGTCAGGCCATCACAGTATTGCCGCTGAGTGCGATTGTACGCAGTGATAACGAACAGATTACCTCTGTGTGGCGCTATAACGCAGAAAGCGGCAAGCTGGAATCCGTCCCGGTGACTGTCGGTCAGCTTCGAGCCAACGGAATTGAAGTGCTGTCCGGGCTGACCCCGGGAGATGAAATTGTCGAAGTCGGCGCCAACGCCCTGAAAGACAATATGACCGTGAAGCCGCTTCGCTGGGAACGAGGCGTGTAACCGATGAATATTGCGCATTACAGCATTAAAAACAAAGTCATCAGCTGGATGTTTATCCTGCTGATGCTGATTGGTGGCGGCATCTCGTTTACCGGTCTGGGGCAACTGGAATTTCCGGAATTTACCATCAAACAGGCCTTGGTGATCACCCCGTATCCGGGTGCTTCTCCGGAGCAGGTGGAAGAAGAAGTGACACTGCCGCTGGAAGACGCCATACAGCAGATGCCGCAGATCAAGCATATCACGTCAATTAACAGTGCCGGTCTGTCACAGATTGAAGTGGAAATGCAGGACAGGTATGACGCCCGTGATTTGCCACAGATTTGGGACGAACTGCGCCGTAAGGTGAATGATACCGTCGCGTCACTGCCACCGGGCACGGTACAGCCGCAAATCATTGACGACTTTTCCGACGTGTTCGGCATTCTGCTGAACCTGCGAGGTGACGGCTACAGCTATCGCGAACTGGAGAACTTTGCCAACTATCTGCGCCGGGAACTGGTACTGATTGACGGGGTAAAAAAAGTCTCCGTGGTGGGTGCGCCTGAAGAGCAGGTCGTGGTTGAAATCAGCCAGGAAAAACTGGCAGCGCTTGGCCTGGATCAGAATTACATCTACAGCCAGATTCAGACCCAGAACGTGGTCTCCAATGCCGGACGAATCCGGGTCGGTGAAGGACGCATCCGTATTCACCCAACCGGTGAATTTACCGATGTCGCGGAAATGAAGCGCCTGCTGGTCAGCCCGCCGGGCAGTGACCATCTGGTCTATCTGGGTGATATCGCCTCGGTGTACAAAACGGAAACGGAAACACCGTCGCTGCTTTACCACAGCAACGGCGAGCAGGCGCTGTCGGTGGGGATCTCCTTTGTCAGCGGCGTCAACGTGGTTAACGTCTCCCAGGCTATTGGCGACAAAATTCAGCAACTGGAATCGCAAATGCCGGTCGGCATGGTGCTGGATACCGTCTATGACCAGGGTGCTGTGGTCGATGCGTCGGTCAGCGGCTTTCTGATTAACCTCGCCGAGTCCATCTTGATCGTTATTGTGGTCTTGCTGGTTTTCATGGGTCTGCGTTCAGGCATCCTGATGGGCGTGGTACTGCTGCTGACCATCTTTGGTACATTCATTGCGATGAATGTGCTGGGCATCGAACTACAGCTGATTTCGCTAGGAGCATTGATCATTGCGCTCGGGATGCTGGTCGACAATGCCATCGTGGTCACCGAAGGGATCCTGATAGGCATCCAGAGAGGCCAAACGCGTCTGGAAGCTGCCGAACAAGTGGTCAAGCAGACCCAATGGCCGCTGCTGGGTGCCACCGTCATCGGTATTATCGCGTTTGCCCCGATTGGCTTATCGCAGGATGCGACCGGTGAATTCTGTAAATCGCTGTTTCAGGTACTGCTGATTTCCCTGTTTATCAGCTGGATCACCGCCATCACCATCACGCCGTTCTTCTGTCACTTGTTGTTCAAAGACGGTGAAAGCAATGGCGAGCCGCAGGAGCTGTATCAGGGCTGGTTCTTCAATCTATACCGCTCGCTGCTGACGCTGGCCCTGCGCTTTAAGATCCTAACGCTGGGTCTAGTCGTCGCTATGCTGGTCACGGCTGTCATCGGTATGGGTCACGTGAAAAATGTGTTCTTCCCGCCATCGAATACGCCGATTTTCTTCGTCGATATCTGGATGCCGGAAGGCACCGATATTCTGGGTACGGAGAATTTCGTCAGCCGCATTGAGCAGGATCTGCTGCAGTTTGAAGCGGAAAACCAGGTCGGCATGAAGCAGCTGACATCCGTGATCGGTCAGGGTGCCCAGCGTTTCGTGCTGCCTTACGCGCCGGAAAAAGGCTATGACGCATTTGCCCAGCTGATGATTGAAATGGACAGCCTGGAGCAACAGTATGAAGGCATGCCTAAGCTGACGGCTTATCTGCGGGAAAATTACTCGGATGCCGAGTTCCGGGTGAAGTTTCTGGAAAACGGGCCGTCTCCGGCCGCAAAAATTGAAGCCCGCTTCTACGGTGAAGACCCAACGGTATTGCGCCAGCTAGCCTATCAGGCAGAGCAAATTCTGCAGGCCGAGCCAAGCGCCGAAAACATTCGCCACAGTTGGCGTAATCAGGTCGCAGTTGTGCGTCCGCAACTCAATATGGCGCAGTCACGGGAAGTCGGTATCAGCAAGCAGGATCTCGACAATGCAATGCTGATTAACTTCAGCGGTAAAGCCATCGGAGTATATCGCGAACAAACGCATCTGATGCCGATTCTGGCCCGCGCACCGGAGCAGGAACGGTTAGATGCCAACAGCCTGTCCAAACTGCAAGTCTGGAGCTCGGAAAACAGCACATTTGTGCCGGTCACACAGCTGGTATCATCCTTTGATACTGAGTGGGAAAACCCTATTGTGATGCGCCGTGACCGCAAACGAGTACTGACGGTGTTTGCCGATCCGGTGCTCGACAGCGGTGAAACTGCAGACTCGGTATTCCGCAAGGTTCGCGCTGACATCGAAGCGATTCCCCTGCCGGATGGTTACTCGCTGGAATGGGGCGGCGAATACGAAACCTCGCGAGATGCGCAGGCCAGTATTTTCAGTTCGCTGCCGCTGGGGTACCTGTTTATGTTCCTGATCACCGTACTGCTGTTTAACTCGGTACGTCAGCCGCTGGTGATTTGGTTTAACGTTCCGCTGGCGATCATTGGTATTGCCTCAGGTTTGTTGTTATTTGATGCGCCATTCAGCTTTATGGCCATGCTTGGCATGCTCAGCCTGAGCGGCATGGTGATCAAAAACGGAATTGTGCTGGTTGATCAAATCAACGCCGAAGTGCGCGAAGGCAAAGCCGCGTATCAGGCTGTGTTTGATTCTTCTGTCAGCCGGGTAAGACCGGTGGGGATGGCTGCCATTACCACCATGCTGGGGATGATACCGCTGATTTTTGACCCGTTTTTTAAAGCCATGGCGGTCACCATTATCTTCGGTCTGGGGTTTGCAACCTTGCTGACGCTGGTTGTCCTGCCGGTCAGCTACGCACTGCTGTTCCGTATTAAACATCAGCCTGCGGGACAGGTGACAACACCATGTTCAAAACAAGGTGTTCATGCCGCCAACACCGCTGGCTCAAGCAGTCCAGCTTCAATGTCAACGTCAACCGAGGCAAACGTGCTGGACACACAATAAACACTGTTTTTTCTCGCTCGTGTCACGACGACACATCATGTGTATTTTTGCCCGCTAAGGATAGCGGGCTTTTTTTGTCGCAGTTTGCGGCCTTCTGCGATCATTTCCGAACTTTATCAGTGAATTGAGTCAATTCGGCCATCAAAACAAACAAGGTTTCCCATCCTCACTTTCTGCTCAAACGTCACCTGAGCCGAGCATCACTCCACCAACCGAATGCGCACGGTATCTGTTTCTAGGTCAAACGGCCGACTTAACAAGCGGTTATACATCAGCAATGCCGGCGTCACTTTATATTGCAACAAAGCATCCAAATCCTGCCAGTGCTGCCAGCGTTCAACAATGCATACCGTGTCAGTTGTTCCTTCCCTGAGGCCAAATTCATAAGACAGGCAGCGATAGTGCAAGGCATCCGGTTTGCCGAACTGCTCCAGCAGTTCCAGACACTGACGGGCATGGTCGGTATCTTTGCAGCGCAACGTGACAATATGGATCAATGATCCCCGCTCAATACCTGTTAACTCATCCATCGCGGATACTCCTGCTCGATGCCATTTGCCTAACTGGTATTCACTATAGTCAGACTCAACAGGATTACCTGCTCATATCACACCTTCGCCAAATTATTACATCGAAATCACCGCTCTCCCTTTATGATTGTTTATAGCGTTCAGCTTGTTAGAGAGGTTTTTCATGCGTTGGCTTTTATTTCCCTGCTTACTGCTCAGTTTCTTGGTGCTGGCTGAGCCGGAAGCCGCTTCCCCTTCCAACGAATTTGAGCGAATCGAAAAACTGGAACAGGATATCAACCAGCTGTACCGCGAAGCGCAAAATCAGAGTGGTACCGCAAGAAATATCATCGACATGCAGATGCTCAAGAAAAATGAGGACATCCGCAACGAGCTGGAAGACCTGATTCCAAAACGAACCGATGAGAACACCCCCACCCTGCTCAAATTTGTCAGAGTACAGGTCGACTACCTGAAAATGGCCATGACATTTCTGCTGAAACAGATCAATAAGATGCAGAGTGAACTGGATGCCGCCGATGCCGAACAACGGCTCCTGATGCAGAAAACACTGCATGAAGTCACCCGCTTCTATCACCAGATCATGCAAGAACAATGGGTTAACTTCCAATGGCTGAGAACGCTCGGTCATCCGCTGGACAAAGCAGAATCGGCACTGATTGACACCGTCAGTCAGCGCATCGATTTTGTCTCGGCCAAGCTGACCTTTGACCACCAGCAAGAGACAATGCTCACCAAACAGATTAAAGCGGCGGCAGAGGCTGAAAAATCATCGCTGCAAATCCAGCATATTCTGGCCCAGCGTCAGGTCGTCAGTGACACCGAAGAGCTGAAAAATCTGGTGGCGCTGGCGCGGGACATGGGGCTTGATACCACGGAGATGACCAAGCAGCTGTTTGAGGTTACCGGGGATCTGACTAACGAATTGATGAACACCAAAGTGCTGGTTTCGCTAATTTCCGGCTGGACCAAAAACCTGAAGGACTGGGTATTCCAGAATACCCCTCAGGCGCTGTTCAAACTGTTCATCTTCATGGTGATTCTGTTCATTTTCCGGCTGCTGAAGCTGCTGACCCGACGTATCGTGACCCGCGCGGTATCTTCGCCGACCCTAAAAATGACGCAGTTGATGAAGGAGTTCTTCATCTCCATGAGCGGCAACATCGTGTTTGTCATCGGCCTGCTGATTGCTCTGTCACAAATTGGCCTGAACCTGGCCCCGGTTCTAACCGGCTTCGGGGTGGCTGGTGTCATCATTGGTTTTGCCCTGCAAGATACCCTGTCTAATTTTGCTTCCGGCATGATGCTGCTGATTTATCGACCGTTTGACGTGGATGACTATGTCGAAGCGGGTGGGACATCCGGCAAAGTGAGCCACATGAGCCTGGTTAACACGACCATCAAAACCTTTGATAACCAAATCCTGATCGTACCGAACAGCAAGATCTGGGGGGACACCATTAAAAATATCACCCATGAGCGGGTAAGGCGGGTCGATATGGTGTTTGGCATTGGCTACAACGACGACATCGAAAAAACCGAACGGATTTTACACGACATCCTAGACAAGCATCCGGCCGTATTGCGCGTTCCGGAAGCCAATATCAGGCTGCATACTCTCAATACGTCGTCGGTAGATTTTATTGTCCGCCCCTGGGTCAAGACGGAAGATTACTGGGATGTGTACTGGGATGTGACCCGCGAGGTCAAAATGCGGTTTGATCGTGAAGGCATTTCGATCCCCTACCCGCAGCAGGATGTTCACCTACATATGGTCAGTGAAGAAAAAAATCCAAAATGACAAAGAGTTAACATCACTATACTGGTTTTTAGTCTATGATACTTTCTGTATAAGCAGACAATTGCAACGGATTGCAATGTCTGGCAGGCGGCTAAAATGCATTCAGACCTGTTTATTTTATGGACGACAATTAAAAAACATCGTACAATTTTTTACGAACTGCCAGCTTTCGTTCAGGTTCCCTATGCTTAACTGGCACAAATCGTTACTGTTTGGAAAACAACTATGATCAAAAAACGTTATCTGACGGCCCTTGCGCTTCCTGTTATTCTTGCTGCATGTTCTACAACTGTTAAACAACCGGTTGAAACAACAATGATCTCTGCAAATGACCTGGCGACTCACCAATGGGTTCTGACAAAAGTCGATAACAAAGCACTGGAACTTCAACAGCCTTTCAAAGCGCCAACGCTACAGCTGAATGAAGAACTGGGTGCGAGTGGTCACGCGGGCTGTAACCGTTACTTCGGTCAGGCAGAACTAAAAGACGGTAAATTGCGTATTGAGAAAATGGGCATGACCATGATGGCGTGTCAGGATCCGGCGATGAAGCTGGAGCACACTGTCAGCTCAACGCTGATGGAGTGGAGCACGGCCAGCATCAACGGCAACGAGCTGAGCCTGACTGGTGCAGAGCACAACCTGACGTTCACCCGTACTGACGTTAAGTAATCTTACGTTACGAATGAAACGAAAAACTCCTGCTACAGCAGGAGTTTTTTTATGTCTGCAATTTACCCAGCAGTTGGTTTACTGGTTGACGCTGTTGTTGACGCGGTTAAAGAAGAAACCGGTTCAGGAAGAGCCTGAATCAAGAAAATCCACCCTTAACCTAAACTTGATTAGCACAGACTCGATACCGACGCCGATTGCGGTCTGCCGACACGAATGGCCCGAACCTGATTGCGTCCGGCACTCTTAGCCTGATACAAGGCGGAATCCGCCAGGTTGAATACCGAATCCCGGGTCTGTGCGTCCAGACTTTCCAGCGACACCACGCCCACCGAGACCGTCACAACATCCGAGGTTAACGACCCCTGATGCGCGATAGCCAGCCGTTCCACCACACTGCGGCACTGTTTGGCGACCACTTCACCGTTATTGGTATTGGGCAGAATGATACCGAACTCTTCGCCTCCGACCCGAGCTAGCATATCTGCCGGCCGTTTGAGTACCCGGCCGAGTTCTTCTGCCACCAGCTTGAGACAGCGATCTCCTGCCTGATGGCCATAGGTGTCGTTAAAGGCTTTAAAATGATCGATATCGATCAACATCAGCGCCAGTGGCCTGTCCTCCCGACGTGAGCGGGAAAATTCCCGGTGTAACGTCTCATCAAAGTAACGACGATTAGCGATGCCGACCAGCACGTCCATCTTGGTCATGCGTTCCAGCTTTTTATTGATGTCATCAAGCGCCTGATTTTTCTTTGCCAGCGTCGACACCATTTCACGGTTTCGCCGCATCAGTATAAAGCCGTAGAAAATCACCAGACCAAACAAAACGGTACCGACGATAAACACAACCAAAGGCAGACGGGTTCGCTTGTCAGCAACATAAGAGGCAGACGGCGTCGCTTCAATAAACCACTCTCGTCCTCCGAGGGTCAGCACCGGACGCGTGACATTGAAATCTTTCTGAGCCAGCTGCTCTTCCGTGGTCAACGAGCCCTGCTGATACAACAGTTGATTGTGTGGATCGGCATTGACGTCCAGCAAACGAAAAGCCATCAGGCTTGCATCCTGAGGTTGCATGGTCGATTGCAGGATTGCCGTCAACCGGAACACCCCCATCACAAAGCCGCGCAGTGTCTGGCGGCGATCCGCCACGCTTTGCGGCGAGACAATGTGGTAAACCGGCAACAACATCAGCAGACCGGCATGATCATCCGTTGTCTGAACCAGTTCAATACGTTCTGAAAACTGAAGTTTACCGCTGTCGCGTGCCCGATTCAGTGCATCCAGGCGTCGTCCGTTAGAGCCGACATCAAACCCCAGTGCTCGTTCATTACCTTGCAATGGTTCAACGTAAATCACCGGGTAATACAGGCTGCGTTCGGAGACCGGCACCATTTCACCACTGGCTACCCGCTCGGTAACATGAAAACCCGGCCAGCGTGCACCAAATTGTTTTTCCAGTGCCGGCAGGCCCTCCGCTTCCACTTTGGGTATCCATTCCAGCGCCTGAATATGGGCATGACGGGATAATGTTTGCGCCGCAAGCTGACTGAAATCCGGGTAATCGAGCAGACCGTGGTTATCATACGCCGCTTTCAGACTGTATATTGCCTCGATATTCAGCTCGACAGCCTGTGTCAGAGCGGCTGCCTTAGACTCTACATCACGTTCAAATTCGCGCTTGATATTGGTTGTTTCTAAACGGTAAAACAACCCATACAGCGCACACGACAGCGCAATGCCGATAATCACAGCTAACACAGTAACAAGATACAGTCGACGCTCCATGATGACCTTTACATTGTTCGTTACGGTTACTTAATTAAAGTCAATACTGATTATTTTTCAAATCCTTGTACTTAAATGGCTGAAAGACAGGCACAAAAAAGCAAAAAAGAGCGCCTAAGCGCTCTTTTTGATAATTTCATATATTCACACAGATGAGTATTACCCTATCCGTTATACGGCTTTTGCCTGCCACTGCTCACGCAGCTGTTTCGCGGCTGCCACCATGTTGCCCAGGGCCGCTTCCGTTTCCGCCCAGTTACGGGTTTTCAGGCCGCAGTCCGGGTTAATCCACAGACGCTCTGCCGGAATCAGTTGCTCCGCTTTTTCTACCAACTGCACAATCTGCGCCACATCAGGAATGTTCGGAGAGTGAATATCATACACACCCGGACCGATTTCATTCGGGTACGCAAACTCTTCAAAAGCTTTCAGCAGTTCCATATCTGAACGCGAAGTCTCAATAGTGATCACGTCTGCATCCAGTGCCGCGACTGACTTGATGATGTCATTGAATTCGCTGTAACACATGTGGGTATGGATCTGCGTTTCAGGCTCGGCACTGGCAGCTGAAATTCTGAACGCTTTCACGGCCCAGTTCAGGTATGTTTGCCACTGGCTCGCTTTCAGCGGCAGACCTTCACGGATTGCAGGCTCATCAATTTGAATAACCTTAATGCCGTTTGCTTGCAGGTCAGCCACTTCATCACGCAGCGCAAGGGCAATCTGGTTCGCGATATCTTCACGGGACAGATCTTCCCGCGGGAAAGTCCAGCCCAGAATTGTCACAGGTCCTGTCAGCATGCCTTTTACCGGCTTTTTCGTCAGCGACTGAGCATAGGTTGTCCAACCAACTGTCATCGCTTCTGAGCGATAAATATCAGATACAATCACCGCCGGTTTCACGCAACGGGAGCCGTAGCTTTGTACCCAACCGAAACGGGTGACGGCAAAACCTTCCAACAACTCGGCGAAGTATTCCACCATATCATTACGCTCTGCTTCACCGTGTACCAGCACATCCAGATCCAGTTTTTCCTGACGGGCAATCGCATCGGCGATGTGTCCCTGAATCGCCTGAGTATAGTCCTGCTCTGACAGGCGACCGGCTTTGTAGTCACGACGCTGAGTCCGGATTTCCCCCGTCTGTGGGAAAGAACCGATAGTCGTGGTCGGCAATAACGGCAGTCCCAGCGACTGACGCTGCAGACGCGCACGCTCTGCATACGGCAGTTTACGTTCAGCCAGCGCATCAGTGATTGCTGCGCTGCGCTGACGTACCTGAGGATTATTTACCCGCTCACTCGCAGCACGAGCTTTGATTGGGGCGCTGTACCGCTCACATTCTTCCTGCGCAACCACACTGCCGTCCAGAGCTTGAGCCAACAAGGTGATTTCACGGCATTTCTGCTTGGCAAAAGAGAGCCACTGACGCACTTCCGGGTCCAGATCTGTTTCCAGATCAAGGTCGATTGGGCTGTGCAACAGTGAACAGGACGAGCCCAGCCACAGGCGATCCCCCAGCGCCGCTTTAACCGGCTGCAAACGAGCCAGCAGAGCGCTCAGATCAGCACGCCAGACGTTGCGGCCGTTGATTACCCCGGCAGACAGTACCCAGTTTTCCGGCAACGCATCGACAATCTCATCCAGCTGAGCGGGTGCCGCCGACAAATCCACATGCAGACCATCAATCTTCAGCTTGGTGATGTTGTCCAGATGATGGGTAATATTATCGAAGTACGTGGTCAGCAGAAGCTTCGGACTACCATGCAGAACCTGATAAGCCAGGTTGAACGACTCAGACCACGCCGCAGGCAGCTCGAGCGCCAGTACCGGCTCATCAATCTGCACCCATTCCACGCCGAGCTTGGCCAGCTTACTCAGGATCTGCTGATAAGCCGTCAGCAAACGCGGTAGCAGTGACAAGCGATCAAAACCCGCTTCTTTCTCTTTACCCAGCCACAGGTAAGAAACCGGTCCCAGCAGCACAGGCTTCACGGCATGACCGGCTTGTTTGGCTTCGGCTACTTCTTCAAACAACTGCTGCCAGCTGACAGTGAACTCGTCATCGGCGCTGAATTCAGGGACCAGGTAGTGGTAGTTAGTGTTAAACCACTTGGTCATATCTGCCGCTGCACATGAACAGCCAGTCGGTGCTTTACCACGGGCAACCCGAAACAGGGTATCAAAATCCGGGAAGCCTTTACGGTGTCGTTTTGGCAGGTGACCAAGCAGCATGCTGGTGCCCAGTACATGGTCGTACCATGCAAAATCACCCACAGAGACAAAATCCAGACCGGCACCAGACTGATCCCCCCAGTGACGATGACGCAGCAGGCTGCCGACTTCTTTCAGTTCTGCCTGGTCAATATCGCCCTGCCAGTATTTTTCCTGAGCAAATTTCAGTTCACGCTGGCTGCCGACTCGTGGGTAGCCAAGGATATGTGTGGTGGTTTTCGTAGTCATAATGATTCTGTCCTTGTTATCGAAATATCGCGGTTATCTGGTTAACGCAACCATTCATCTATCTCAGGTATCTCAGGCATCGCGTTGTTGAGGTAACAATGACTGATGGACAGGGAATCGGGCAATGTCTATTGCCTAAAGTTAATGTTGAACAAATTTCATATTGATTTTGGGTTTTATTATGTTATTTAGCCGTCTAGATGTTTACACCGCCATGATTAACCAGTACATTGGCTGAACATGGAAACCGGCCTGATACAGGCGGGTATGAGCAGAGGGAAAGCCCATTGATTGAAATTAAACATTTGAGAACCCTGACCGTTTTGCGGGACACCGGTTCACTGACCGCCACTGCCAACACCCTTTGCCTGACACAATCTGCCCTTTCCCATCAGTTGAAAGATTTAGAACAACGGTTAGGCAGCCCGCTGTTTTTGCGCAAGACCCGCCCTGTCAGGTTTACCGCCGAAGGAGAAATTTTGCTGCGTCTGGCTGACGAGGTAATTCCCCGGATTGCCAAGGCCGAGCATGAACTGGCGAGCCTGAAGGAAGATGTCAACGGACGGCTGCACATGGCTATTGAATGCCATTCCTGCTTCCAATGGCTGATGCCGGCACTTAAGGAATACCAGATTCACTGGCCAAGTGTTTCTCTCGATTTCTCCTCCGGTTTTGGGTTCGAACCGATTCCCGCCCTGAGCGCCGGGGAGTTGGATCTTGTGATTACTTCAGATATCCAGCCACGCAGTGAAATCCACTATGAGCCGCTGTTTGATTTTGAAATGCGCTTAATTGTGTCCCCTCAATCTCCCCTTGCAGATAAAGCCTGCATTGAGCCGGAAGATCTGGCGGAGCAAACCATGCTCAGCTACCCGGTTCAGAAAAACCGGTTGGACGTGGTTAAACACTTTCTCCAGCCCGCCGGTATCGAGCCGAGCCACTGGAAACAGGCTGACAACACCTTGATGCTGATTCAGATGGTCTCTGCAGGATTGGGCGTTGCAGCACTGCCTAACTGGGCCGTGTATGATTTTGCGCGGCAGGGATTAATCGTCAGCAAGCCGCTCGGTAAGGGGTTATGGCGCCGCCTGTTTGCGGCTATCCGGGCATCGGAACGTGAGCGTCACTACCTGACGGCATTTTTTGCCACGGCAAAACAGCAGTGTCAAACGCATCTGGAAGGAATTAAAGCCGCCTGAGCATTACATTAGTGGCGGAGAATCACATCAGTGGCGGAGCACCGTCGTGACGGCAAGCGGCTCTGTGAAAGGTGCATTGAAGGTAAATCTTGATGCTATGCGATAAAGCCAGCCCGGAGTTGAAGCTGGCCATAGTCTGAAACCAATACAGAATTACCGGTTATTTGACCAAGTTATTTGAATTGATTATTGATGGGGTCGTAACGGAAGCCCATCAGCTCCATCTTGGCATTCAGTTCTTCAGAGTCGAGCTCATAACGGCTGGCCAGCTCTTCAAGTGTGGAGCACTCCAGCCGCAGCTTTTCATTGACGATACCGAGAACAATATGACCATCCATGCGCAATAAGTTGTTAATCTCCATGCCTACCCCCTGGTGACGTTCAGCTACTCAGTAAGCTTTTTTACCTAGTAAGCATAGACACTGAGAGACGGAATGAAAAAGCCCCGCCTCACAGTTATCACGTCCGCTTTCACTTCGAACTGAATTCACCGGCTTAGATCATGCTCAGAGCAATACCAGCTGAAAGTTCGCGGACACCACCAGCAACGCGCCAGCCATAACCAGCTGCCATTTGTTGACTGTTTTTCCGCTGAGCAGGTGGAACGCCCACACCAGCAAGCCAATTACCAGCAATGCCAGCGACGCGATCATTGGCTGAATCAGCGTCTGAAGCTGCGCTTCATCCAGTCGGCTTGCCATCCAGAGCAGACAGAGAACACTCACCATCGCACTCGCGAACCCGGCAAACGGCAGCAGACGGTGGAAAGCCTGTAGTCGGGTACGGGCATGCGTCAGCAGAATATGTGCCACCATCGAACCGAACAAGGCAGTCGCCATCAGGCTGAGGGCAATCACCGGCAGTGACATGCCAACCATCACGGCTACCCACACCACAACCGCCAGTACATTTGCCAGATAAAATACTTTCAGCGGCCCGGCATCACGGGTTTTCCCGGTTTTGACCTGCATAGTGAAGTAGCCCACTGCCGCCAGAGGCAAAACGGACAGCGGCTGCGAAAAGGCGGCAATCAGCCAACCAGCCAGCAGAACAGGTAGGGTTTTATGGACACGACCACGCTGACCCGGGCAGATTTCCCCTTTGGTCAGCACCAGAGAAAAAATCAATTGCGTACCCAGCAGCGCAGGAATTAGAAAGATCAATGCGGCATTCATAAGTTGTGGTCTGAAACTAAGAGTCAAAAGTGGCGGCGATCATAGCAATTCCTCATCACGATACCAAATGCCAATGCACGGAATAGATTTTGAACTGCGCATTGATGGCTTTTCGACTAACCACTCAGTTGCATAAAATTCTGTACTGCCCCGTATTTTTTGAATAAGTAGCAAAATTTACACTATGTTTTTGGATCAACATCACTGCACAAATATGCTTGATGGTGAATAATTCGCCTTCACGGAGAAAAACCACAAGCAGTGCGGTTATTACACGTCACCTTAACAATGAGAAGCAACGGAATGCATGAAGCGCCTGGCCAACTGCTAAAGACAATCAAGCTTTATATTCCTGATCTCTGGAGTGCCAAAGCGCATTCTGCCAGCTTTCGTGAAACACGGAGTGGTTACCTGCGCAGCCGGATCACTATGCTGGCTTGCGTGTGGGGCGTTCTGGTTATTGCATGGATTCCGTTTGATCTCCTGTTTCTGCCTTCAGGCCACGGTGAAGCCATTGCCCTGTCCCGCGCGCTGCTGGGAGCATTTCTGTTCGCCCTTGCCCGCGCCAACCACCAACAAACTTCTCTACGCCACGCCCAACTGTGTATGAGCCTGCTGGTAATCGGGCTGAACCTGTTTTACCTGCACGCCGTGTGGCAACTCGATTTTCCACTGGTGTACAGCGGCTTTATTTACGGCTATACCCTGCTGCCGATTATTCACGTTGCTGTCCTGACCATTCTGCCCGTCACCCTGAAAGAAAGCCTGGGCCTGCTGGCAATTACCGCCGCGACCCAGCTGTATGTCGACCAACAGGCCGGACGGATTTTCACCCCGGAAAACCTCGCCGATTACTGGCTGCAAAATGTGCTCGCGCTGATGGTACTCTGGTCACAGCTCTCCAAGCTCTACATGTTAATGCGCCTGTACCGGCAGGCAACGTTGGATCCACTTACCGGGGTATACAACCGACGGATGCTGCTGCAGCAGGCGCAAAAAAGCCTGCAGCTGTGCGACATAAAGAAGCAACCTTTCTCGGTGCTGATCTTCGACATCGATAAATTCAAGCGTATTAACGATACCTGGGGACACAGCACCGGTGATAAAGTGCTGCGTGGTTTTGCTACCTTTTTACAGGGCAACATCCGAAAATCGGATCTGTTTGGCCGCTATGGTGGTGAAGAGTTTGTGCTGTTTCTGCCCAACTGCAATGCTGACAATGCCCAGCAAATCGCCGACCGCATGCTCTCGGCCATCCGTCAGCTTGATTTACCGACAGGCTATGACCAGTCCACTCTACATATCACCACCTCAATTGGTATCGCCTCCTATACCAACGGCGACACGCTCTCTTCCATGATGGAAAGGGCCGACCGTGCCTTATACGAGTGTAAAGATTCCGGGCGCGACTGTGCCCGCTACCACTCCGTGGGCTACCGTTATGCTGGTGACGAACGCCGCAAAGCAGTGGCTTGAAGCACTGCGACACAGACTTATCAGGTAATACTCATCACTCATCATTAAATGCTCGCAAACGCCCAGCCATGCCTGTTTTCATCCCATATTCGGAACAAATACTTATTTTGATTGCGCTATTGCGGGCAAACACCTGCTCCTAAGTGTCACTTTTTTGTGATCATACTCTTATAATTACCATTAAATTTTCGTTTGAACGCTCGAACGCTCATTAGTCTGCTTTTGATCAAGAAAGTCCGACGTATTCCTTGGCATATTATCCTTATGGAAAATAAGGATTCGTTCCTTTTCTGATATTCAGAACAGACAAATAAGCGAAAACGAACATGACTAGTTGGTTTGAAACAGATGTTGTGATCATCGGTGGCGGTGCAACAGGGACAGGTATCATGCGTGACTGTGCCTTACGGGGCATTCGCTGTATTCTGGTCGAAAAAGACGACTTAGCGTCAGGCACTACCGGCCGAAACCACGGCCTGCTCCACTCCGGTGCACGCTATGCCGTCACCGATCAGGAGTCCGCCCGGGAGTGTATTCAGGAAAACCGCATTCTCAAGAAAATCGCCCGACACTGCGTGGAAGATACCCAGGGGCTGTTCATTTCACTGCCGGAAGATGACCTTGCCTTTCAGCAAACCTTTATCAGCGCCTGCCAACAGGCCGATATTGATGTTGAGCAGCTGACACCACAGGAAGCGCTGCGCTATGAACCCAACTGTAACCCCAACCTGATTGGCGCGGTAAAAGTACCGGATGGCACCCTCGACCCGTTCCGTCTGGCGGCCTCCAACGTCCTTGATGCTGTTGAACACGGCGCTCGCTTATTTAACCACACGCACGTTACCGGCCTGATCCGCAACGGTGCTCAGGTGTGCGGTGTGAAATGTCTGAATCTCAAAACCGGTCAGGCGTTTGACATTCATGCCAAACAAGTCGTTAATGCAGCCGGTATCTGGGGCCAGCAAATCTGTGAATATGGTGATCTGTCGATCAAGATGTTCCCAGCCAAAGGATCATTGCTGATCCTTGATTACCGCATCAACAATCTGGTGATCAACCGCTGCCGCAAACCATCAGATGCCGACATTCTGGTACCGGGCGATACCATTTCACTGATTGGCACCACCTCCGAGCGGATCGATTACGACAAGATTGATGACTTGCATGTCACTCATAAAGAGATTGATATTCTGCTGGAAGAAGGCACCAAACTGGCACCAATTATGGCGAACACCCGGGTACTGCGTGCCTACGCCGGGGTGCGCCCGCTTGTCGCCGTGGATGGCGATACCAGCGGACGCAATATCAGCCGCGGTATCGTGCTGCTTGATCATGCTGAACGCGACGGTCTGGACGGTTTTATCACCATTACCGGTGGTAAGCTGATGACTTATCGCATGATGGCGGAATGGGCGACCGATCTGGTTGCCAAAAAACTGGGCAACACCACCCCGTGCACCACACATGAGCGCCAGCTCCCTGGCTCAGCTCAGCACGCAGTCAAAAAATCACACACCGCCAGCCTGGCAAAACCAGTGTACCAGTCGGCGTATTACCGCCATGGTGAACGCGCCGAGAAGTTCCTGAGCAATGACAAGAAAAGCCAGGCGGTAATTTGTGAATGTGAAATGGTCACCTGTGGCGAGGTGGAATACGCCATTAAAGATCTGGATGTACATAACCTGGTTGACCTGCGCCGCCGCACCCGCATCGGCATGGGGCCTTGTCAGGGTGAGCTCTGTTCATACCGTGCCGCCGGGCTGTTTTCCGAATACGGCAATCAATCAGGCAATGCGTCAAGCCACCTGCTGAGCGATTTTCTGGAAGAACGCTGGAAAGGCATTAAACCTGTTTTTTGGGGCGATGCGCTGCGTGAAAGTGAATTTACCTACTGGATTTATGAAGGCCTGTTTGGCGTCAGCGACCTGCCGGAGCAACAGCCACCACACATCAGCACAAACGGCCAGCAGCCAGCCACTGACCATACAGATTCCATCCGCCGCCCAGCTCACAACGAGGAAACAGCATGAATTTTGACAGCATTATCATTGGTGGCGGTGTTGCCGGCCTCAGCTGTGCCATTCGCTGCGCGGAAGCGGGACTAAAAACGGCTGTGATTGCCGCAGGTCAGAGCGCCCTGCACTTCTCTTCCGGCTCTGTCGATGTTCTCAGCCGCCTGCCAGACGGGTCAGCCGTTTCACAGCCGTTTGCGGCCTTCGAGGCGCTGGCTGCACAGGCACCAGAGCACCCTTACAGTTATCTGGGGGCTGAGCGCACTCAATCGGCCCTGGCTTGGTACACCGCAATGATGGCCGAGTGCGGTGTGTATCTTGACGCGTTACCTGACGGTCAGAACCACGCGCGAGTAACCCCAATGGGAACGTTTCGCGCCACATATCTGTCACAACAGAGCACTTTCCTGTTTGATTTACAGCACCCGGCTCAGGGGCTGTCATCCGTGGCGCTGGTGACCATTGATGGTTTCCGTGACTTCCAGCCGCAGCTAGCTGCGGACAACCTCGCCAGACACCCGGCCTTTGCCGGAGTCGCCATTAAAACCGCGGCCATTGAGCTGCCGGGGTTTGAAACCATGCAGCGTAACCCGTGTGAATTCCGCTCAATTGATGTGTCACGGGTGCTGCGGGATGAAAGCAAGCTGCATGTCTTCGCGAAAACCATGATTCAGCAAGTCGGCAAAGCGGATCTGGTCATTCTGCCGGCGGTGTTCGGTAACGGGGATGGCGCGGCAACCATCAAACTGCTGGAAGGGCTGACCGGTTTCCGGATTTGTGAAATCCCGACGATGCCGCCTTCCCTGCTCGGTATCCGGTTGGAAGAGGCCATGAAATCTCGCTTCAAACAGCTGGGTGGTCTGCTGCTGACCGGTGATGAAGTAACCGGCGGTGATGTGGAAAACGGCGAGCTAAAACGCATCTATACCCGTCATCACGAAGACATGCCGCTGTGCGCGTCGACGTTCCTGCTTGCCTCCGGCAGTTTTTTCAGTCGCGGCCTGCATGCTGACCGCAAACAGATGAAAGAGCCGGTTTTCGGGCTGGATATGGCACAACCGGATCTACCGCGTGAACAGTGGTATCAGGATCAGTTCTTTACCCGTAGCGGCCACCCCTTCATGAAAATGGGTGTGCAGTGCAACCCGGCCTTAAACCCTTCCCGCCGTGGCGAGACGATTGGCAACCTCTTCTGCGCTGGTGCCATTCTGGCTCACTATGATCCGGTGAGCGAAGGCTCCGGCTCCGGGGTCGCCATTACCACTGGCTATCAGGTCGCCGAAGCCATGATCCGCCAGTATCAGCTGCGCAATGGCCTTGCTCTCAACGAACATGTTTCAAACGAACAAGATGTAAAACAACCAGATTCACCACAACCAGTACCAGAAAGGACACCCGCATGAGCCTAGTGAAACGAGATACCAGCTTTGATCAATGCATCAAGTGTACTGTTTGTACCGTTTACTGCCCGGTCGCCAAAGCGAACCCTCAGTACCCTGGCCCAAAACAATGCGGGCCGGACGGTGAGCGTTTGCGTCTGAAAAGTCCGGACTTTTACGATGAAACCCTGAAGCTGTGCACTAACTGTAAGCGGTGTGAAACCGCCTGTCCGTCCGGGGTAAAAATCGGTGATATGATTGCGGTGGCGCGTGATGAGCACGGTAAAAAAGCACTGAATATCAAGACCATTCGGGATTTTGTACTGAGCCATACTGATCTGATGGGCTCCGCTGCTACACCCTTTGCCCCAATCGTGAACACCATTACCGGTATGAAATCGGTGAAAAAGATCATGCATCACACAATCGGGGTGCATGACCACAAAACCCTGCCGAAATACTCACACGGTACATTCCGGCGCTGGTACAAGCAAAACTGCACCAGTCAGGCGTTGTACCCGGAGCAGGTTCACTACTTCCACGGTTGTTACGTGAACTACAACCACCCTCAGCTGGGGAAAGATTTTATCAAGGTCATGAATGCCATGAGCATTGGCGTTCAGCTGGTAGAAAAGGAAAAATGCTGCGGTGTGCCGCTGATTGCCAACGGGTTCTTCGATAAGGCGAAAAAGAACGCCCGCCTGAACGTGAACAGCTTTGTCGAAGCAGTTGAAAAGTATGATGCTCCGATTCTGTCGACCTCTTCAACCTGCTCGTTTACCCTGAAAGAAGAGTATCCGCATGTCCTGAAAGTCGACAACAGCCAGGTCGCCAACCGCATTGAGTATGTGACCCGCTACCTGCTCAAGCAGTTTATGAATGGCCGGATGCCGAAGCTGAAGCCTGTAAACAAAAAAGTGGTGTACCACACACCGTGTCACCTGGAACGCACCGGCGGCAGCCTGTACACCATCGAGTTGCTGAAAATGATTCCGGGGCTAGAGCTGCAGGTACTGGACAGCCAGTGTTGTGGCCTGGCCGGGACTTATGGCTTTAAAACGGAAAACTATGACACCTCGATGGCCATCGGTAATGATTTGTTTCGGCAAATCAACCGGGCCAAAGCGGACTTTGCCATCACGGACTGCGAAACGTGCAAATGGCAGATTGAAGAAAACAGTGAGCTGGAAGCCATTCACCCGGTTTCCCTGCTGGCGATGGCATTAGCCTGATAACCCTCATCCCGGACGGTTCGTTCCCCGATAAACCGTCCGGGATATTTCTTGCTACTTGCTACTTGCTTTGTGTTTAACTGCTTTTTCTACTTTTCTACTTTTCTACTTACCTAGGCTGCCTCTATTTGTGAATGCTCTAACTGAGTGTTTTAGCTAGGGGCTTAACTTAGAGGCTTAATTAATTGGCAGTTCATTGCCGGTCGGAGTCTGATTAGACTGTTTTGCCAACATAAAACACAGCAGCAAAAGAATCAGATACAACACACTGCCTCCGGCTATCACCCCATGCCAGCCATAATGCTGCCAGCAGTAAATCAGATAGAACCCACCCAGGCTGCCCCCCGCGTAATAGTGAACCAGATACAACGCCGTGGCCGTGGCCTTGGCCTTGGCCGATTTTGCCCGCTGGCTTACCCAGCCATAAGCCAGTGAGTGAGTAAAAAAAGCCCCTGAACTGATTAACAGCAAACCGACCACAATGGCAGCTATCGACTCTAGTGCTGCAACCCACATCCCCACAGCACTCACCACTGTTCCCAACACCATACCCGGAATGGTGCGGAAATGCTGGGTCCAACGCCCGCTGAGCTTGGCGGATAATGTGCCGCTCAGGTAACAGAGAAAAATCATGGATGCCCAGCTGACCGGTACCGAATAAGGTTCAGCGACCAACCGGAACCCCATAACGGTATACAGGTTCACAAACAGGGCGAAGTTGACCCCGCCAATCAGCATCGCAATCCGTAGCACCGGGTTACGTAAATGGTGAAATACACTGAGTGTCTGCTGCCGCAACTGGCCGGTAGACGGCGTAAAGTGCGCCTGCTTCGGCAACAGGAAATACACCAGAATCGCTACCAACAGGCTAAATACTGCCATCACCAGCGCCGCGCCCTGCCAGCCAAACTGTTCAGATAAAAAACCGCCGCTGATACGACCAATGATACCGCCCAGCGAGTTTGCGCTGATATACCCGCCCACGGCCAGCATCAAGGCTCGCGGAGTAAACTCTTCGGCCATGTATGCCACAGCCACAGCCGCAAAACCCGCCAGCGCGGCACCCATGAGAGCCCTCGCCAGACTGAGCGTCAGCAACGAATCGGCCATGACCATCAGACTGCCAATCACCGGTACCATCGCCAAGCTGATCAGCATGACTTCCCGGCGACCTACCCGCTCAGACCAGACTGCCCAAGGTACCAGAGTCAGGGCAAGGGCAAACGTGCTGGCCGCCACCAGCCAGTTCACCTGGGTCGCGCTGGCGGAAAACGTGTCAGCCATCATCGGCAGCATCGGCTGGAATAAGTAAAGATTACAAAATATCAGGAACGACCCTAGACATAGCGCGAAGCTGGCTCGCCGGTATGCTGCGGTTTTAATATCAATCATGACCACACACTCAGAGGAAGGAACTGAGAAAACAGTAGCAATTCCTTAACGATAGTGAAAATATATTAAAACTATCACCTTCATAAACAATCGATATGGATATCCGACAACTGACCTATTTCGTGGCCGTTGCTGAAACACGCAACGTTACGCAGGCGGCAAAGAAACTGCACATCGCTCAGCCGGCGCTGAGCGTTGCGATCAAAAAGCTCGAAAGCCAGCTTGACCTGACCCTGTTTGACCGCAAAGACAGACGCATTATTCTGACGCCAGAAGGTGAAGTACTGCTACACCATGCCCGTCTTATCCTGCAACAGGTCAATGATGCCAATACCGCCCTGAAAGAACTGAAAGGGCTGGCAAAAGGTGAAGTGCGCCTCGGACTCCCCAGCATGCTTGGCTCTTACTATTTCCCGGAAATTCTGATGGGCTTTAAAAGTCAGTATCCGGATCTCAAACTGACGATTGTGGAAGCCGGTACAGAGTCCATCCGCAGGATGTTGCTGAGTGGCGAGCTGGATCTTGGCATTATTCACTGTCTGGAAACCCCGGATAGCCTGGAGACAGAACACCTGCTCAGCTCGCAGATGGTCGCCGTCGTCAGCGAGGACAACCCGCTTGCCCAGCAAACCAGTCTGGATTTCGACACCTTTTTTGCTCAGGAACTGGCAATGTTCAAACCCGGCTACTTCCACCGGGAGTTCATAGATCGCTTTTGCCAGCAACACCACTTCACGCCCAATATCGCATTTGAAACCAACCTGCTGCCGTTGATCCTGAAAATCGTCCGACGCGATTTTGCCATTACGGCACTGCTGGAAATGGTGACTCAGCATGAAAGCGGTCTGGTGCCCTTGCCGTTTAGTGAACCGGTGTACCTGAATATCGCCATTGCCTGGCGTAAACACGGTTATTTGTCCCTCGCGGATCGGGCGTTTATGGAATTTATGAAAAAAGCACGCTGAGTGTGTCACCCCAAAAAAAGTTGTCCCGGCGGCGGCTGAATAGTTAATACCGGCAACGAAATGGCCGCCCTGTTCTACAAGTTTTTTGTTCAAATTGGCCAGAAGTGACGGCAGATCACTGGCACCTGTTTTGTCAGGAAAGCCAGATGCCGCTGCCTGCAAAAAATTACCACTCCTGTCCTGTTCGCATCTACAGTTGATAATGCACGGGATAACCCGATGGAACAAAAAGAACAATAAGATGGACTGCTGACTGACGGTTCACTGCCAAGGTGTTCTCCGATGACCAGCTTTTATGTAGAAGAGGGACAACCATGAGAAAGAACCGTCATGTGACTAACCGTGAGGTGGTGCTTGATCAACAGGCTCAACTGGTGACAACCACAGATTTACAGGGTGTCATCACCTATGCCAATGAAGAGTTTGTCAGTGTCAGCGGTTATCACGCTGATGAACTGGTCGGCCAGCACCACAACATTATTCGCCACCCTGACATGCCTCGGGAAGCGTTCGCTGATCTCTGGCAACACCTGAAAGAAGAAAAACCCTGGCGTGGCATTGTCAAAAACTGCTGTAAAGACGGCAGCTACTATTGGGTTGATGCCTATGTCACCCCACTTTACGATAACAACCGGTTGAGCGGCTATCAGTCAGTCAGGCGTAAACCCACCCCTGAGATGATCACCACAGCCACCCGCATTTATCAGCAACTCAATGCCAGAAAGAATCCCTACTCATTTTCCCTTAAACCTCCGGTCAAACTGGCTCTGACCACCCTGCTCACCATCAGCTCACTCCTGGCGTCGCATTTTTACCTGACTGAGTATCAGGCATTAGCAGGTTTGATCCCACTGGCCATGGTCTTCATTCTGTTTCGAGAAGAGCTGTTCAGCACCCCGAGTTTCTTCCGCCAGCTCAGTCAGAGTTATGACAGTCTGACCCGCATCATATACAGCGGCGACAGCATGAAGTCGATCGCGGATTTTCACTTACAGCTCAATGACGCTCGCAACAAAACCGTTCTCGGACGGATTGATGATGTCTCTCAGACCCTGAAAGTGGTGGCAGACAACCTGACCCGAGAAACGGAAGAGATGCGGGAGTCCATCACCCAGCAAGACAGCGACACCCAGATGATTGCCTCTTCCATTACTCAACTGTCAGCCGTCGCCAGAGAAATTGCGCAGAATACCCAGCTGACCAGCGAGAAAGCCATGATTGCCCAGCAACAGTGCGCTGATACCACTCAGGTGCTGGATGTCACTCAGAACAATATCAACGAACTGGCCATCAAGACCGAAAATACGGCGCAAACCGCCAAATCACTGGTCAAAGTGTCTGATCAGATCGAAACCATGATGATGGAAATTCAGGGCATAGCAGAACAAACCAACCTGCTGGCATTGAATGCGGCCATTGAAGCGGCCCGCGCCGGTGAGCAAGGCCGCGGCTTTGCGGTAGTTGCAGACGAAGTACGGGCGTTGTCACAACGAACCCATGGCGCTACCGAAAAAATTCAGGCCAGCATCGAAGACATTAACGCCACCCTGACCCACTGGCAGTCAACCACCCAGATCAGCATCGCCAAAACTCAGGAATGTGTCGATAACACCAACGCCACCGCCGAGAAAATCCGGGCGGTAGTCGCGATGGTCGATGAGATTGCCGAAATTTCCACCCAGATTGCCACCGCCGCGGAAGAGCAAGGCACAGTATCGGTCGAAATCAGTAACAACGTACATCAAATTTCTGATACTTCCAACCGAAACCTGGCGCGCATGGAAACCATGAAGCAGGGTGCCGGTATGTTGAAAGAAAAAATGATGATGCTGGAAGGGCTTGGCAAGTCCTTTGGATAAACCGGGCTGGCTACCTTCCCGCTTTTTTATCACCTCCTCCCTGTTGCCGATTCCCCGGTAACAGGGAAAGCAAAAGCAAAAAGTTGCGTTTCCACCATATGCATCCACACTGATAATGCATCTATCAACTGATGAGGATCAGAGCATGGCTAAAGATAAAGATTTAGTGAACTTTGGTGAGGAACATGAGCTGAACAGTCGCCTGAAGAGTATGGGCAAACGGCAGACTCAGGACAATCGCAACAAGCTCAAAGAGTTGGGAACACAGGTCAAACAGGAATTAGGCAAACGCGTGCTAACTCATGATGAACTGCGAAGCGCCATGGAAGCCCATAAAGAAATGTTCGAGTAGCCTCTTTAGGGTGTAAACCCGATACACCCGCCGTTGATTCACCGCTTATACATCGACTTGGCTAAGTACATTCATTGCCACATTAACGGCTTCAGCTATCGCGACAATAATACGACGTCTACCGCGCCCTCAACGAGAGCAAACCGTCCTCGTTACAGGGCGCACATTTGCCCAAAAAAGATAAGAAAAAGAAATTTGTAGCGAGCCTCCCTCTCCTTCGGTTCGTCTTTTATTCATGCCCGGCAAATCTTCTGCACATCCCAACCAGCCTCAGCGCGTTTGTTAGTAGGCGAGCATTGTTCCGTCACACCCGTCAAACCGACGTATAGTTAACTGACTGCGAAATTATCTGGTGCGAAGCAGCTCTGTAAGTTGGTTTTCATGACTGCAGAAAAAACCGTAAAAACCACACTTAACGCCAGAGAAAAACCGTAAAAATAATAGGTTTTACCGGCTTTCAACCCCTTACAGATTAAGGGCTAGATAGTTGTTTTGCGAGGGGCTATAATTCCCGCCTTCAAAATTTGAGGTCAATCTATGCGCACTGAAGTAACACCTATTAACAGCTATCCGAAATACTGGGCGGAATGCTACGGCACAGCCCCTTTCCTCCCGACGAGCCGGGAAGAGATGGACGCCCTAGGCTGGGATAGCTGCGATATCATCATTGTTACCGGTGATGCTTATGTTGACCACCCGAGTTTTGGTATGGCTGTGATTGGCCGGGTACTGGAAGCGCAAGGCTTCCGCGTCGGTATTCTGGCTCAGCCGGACTGGAACTCAAAAGAACCGTTTATGGCTCTGGGCAAGCCAAATCTGTTTTTCGGTATTACCGCCGGGAACATGGATTCCATGATCAACCGCTACACCGCTGACCGTAAACTGCGTCATGATGATGCGTACACCCCAAATAACGAGGGTGGCAAACGTCCTGACCGCGCAGTACTGGTGTACTCTCAGCGTTGCCGTGAAGCCTACAAAGATACTCCGATTGTGTTAGGGGGTATTGAAGCCAGCCTGCGTCGTCTTGCGCATTACGATTACTGGTCTGACAAAGTTCGCCGCTCGGTACTGTTTGACGCCAAAGGGGACATCCTGCTGTTTGGTAACGCCGAACGCGCCCTGATTGAAGTCGCGCACCGTCTGGCTGATGGTGAAGATATCACCACCATGACCAACATTGCCGGTACTGCCGTTATTCTCAAAGAGCTGCCAGCCGGTTACAAAGAGATTGACTCCAGCCGTATTGAGAAACCGGGCAAGGCAATGCCGATGCCAAACCCTTATGCGACGGAAGAAACCTGCGCGACGAACAAAGACGCCAAAGCCGAAGAAAAAGCAGCCGCTGTGGCTGAAGCCAAGCCATTCACGATTCAGCCATCGCGTCATGACTCAAAAACCACGGCTGTGCGCCTGCCGTCTTACGAAAAGCTGCGTAATGACCGTATTTTGTACGCACACGCCAGCCGAATCATGCACCTGGAAGCGAACCCTTACTCTTCCCGCGCGCTGATTCAGCGTCACGGAGATCGCGAGCTGTGGGTAAACAAGCCGCCAGTTCCGCTGACAACGGAAGAGATGGACTTCGTCTTCGGCCTTCCTTATGCCCGTGTTCCTCACCCGATGTACGGCAAAGCGAAGATCCCGGCGTATGACATGATCAAAACCAGTGTCAACATTATGCGCGGCTGTTTTGGCGGCTGTTCGTTCTGTTCGATTACTGAGCACGAAGGACGGATTATTCAGAACCGCTCTCATGAGTCGATCCTCAACGAGCTGGAAGAAATCCGCGACAAAGTACCGGGCTTTACCGGCACGATTTCAGATTTGGGTGGCCCAACAGCCAACATGTACCGTCTGGGATGTTCTGATCCGAAAGCCGAAATCAACTGCCGTCGTCCGTCATGTATCTTCCCGGATATCTGTAAGAAGCTGGATACCGACCACAAACACACCATTGACCTGTACCGTAAGGCACGTCAGGTGAAAGGCATTAAGAAGATCATGATCGCCTCAGGCGTGCGTTATGACTTGGCCATTGAATCGCCGGAGTACATCCGTGAGCTGGTAACCCACCACGTCGGAGGCTACCTGAAGATTGCACCGGAGCACACCGAGAAAGGAACTCTGGATCTGATGATGAAACCGGGTATGGGTACCTATGACCGCTTCAAAGAGCTGTTTGACAAATACAGTAAAGAAGCCGGTAAGAAACAGTACCTGATCCCTTACTTCATTTCGGCGCACCCGGGTAGTACTGACGAAGACATGCTTAACCTGGCCTTGTGGCTGAAACAAAACGATTTCCAGTGTGACCAGGTACAGAACTTCTACCCGTCTCCGATGTGTAACGCGACGGCGATGTACCACTCTGAAACGAACCCGCTGAAGCGCGTGAAATACAAACAGCGTGAAGATCTGTTTGTTGCCAAGGGCGACCGTCAGCGCCGCCTGCATAAGGCGCTGCTGCGTTACCATGATCCGGCAAACTGGTCGCTGATCCGTGAAGCGCTGCTTAATATGGGTAAAAAGCACCTTATCGGCAGCCGCCCAGAGTGTCTGGTACCGGAAGAAGGCAGCGATGCCGAACTGACGCCAGCGCAACGTCGTGGCTCCAGCCGCCACGGAGCGAAGCGTTTTGCGACCAAACACCCTAACCAGCCGGATATCCGTAAAGACGGACAGCGTGGTCAGGGCAGCAGTCGCCAGGGGCAATCAGCTCGAGGTGGAGACAGCCAAGCCCGTAGCGGTAATGGCCCAGCTCGCGGCGGTAACGGACCAAAAGCCGGTAACAAGCCAGGCGCTTCCAAAGGTCAGGCACAAGGCAATGGCCAAAAGCCAAAGAGCAAAGGTTCGTTCAGCGGAAAACCATCATCCCGCAACGGCAACGGTAAGCCGGCACGAGCGAAAGCACGGTAATCGGCCCGAGTTTTCGGCATCCGTTCGATCACACCAATAAGCAAACAGCCCGCACGATGCGGGCTGTTTCTTTTTGGAATTAACGACCTTGGGTTTTATTTAGCTTTCCGCTCACGGGATGGGTGAATACGTAAATCTCGCATCCGTTTAGCATCAATGTCGCATCAGTTCAGAGGCCATTAGTATCACCACCAGCACGACAATGATCGCACCAAAAACCAGTACCACTTTATGCTGGGTTTTCTCATCGAGGTACTTTACAGCCAAGCCACCGAGCAGCAGCAAAATGACAATCACCGCCAGTTTTAACATCTCTGCCCCTCTAAAATGCGTTCCGTATCTTTAGCTTAGCAAACCGTCCGCCCGAATTTTGCAAGCCGGATCATACTTCAACCTGTGTCATCAGCGATAATTCGGCATACAGTTCAGGCCGGAAATACACCAGCTGATTTTTACCCTGCGCCTTCGCCCGGTACAACACCCGATCCGCCCGGGCTATCGAGATTTCGACATTCTCGGCCACTTTCGCAACACCGATACTCACGGTAATACAGCAGCGTTTAGTCCCGTTGGCGATCAGGGTACTGGCAATGGTTTTACGCAACCTTTCCAGTTTCTGCACCACAGCCTGCTCATTCGGCACCGTCAGCAGCACTGCGAACTCTTCTCCCCCGTAACGCGAAACCACACTGTGCTGGTCAAAACTGTCTTTCAGCACCCCGGCAATACTCAGAATGACCTGATCACCAAACAAATGCCCATGGGTATCATTGATACGCTTAAAGTCGTCGATATCGATCATCGCCAGATAGTAGCAATCAGAGCCGCGACACAGTTGATGGTTGATCTGTTCACGCAGATAAACCTTATTCATCAGGCCGGTCATCGCATCTTTGCTTTGAATGCGCTGGCTCAACATGACGTGATTAAGCGCACTCTGCGCGTAGTTCTGAACAATTCCGGCAAATAACGGGAAGAAAAAGCGCACGTTGTGGACATACAGCAAACCAATCAGCTGGTTTTTCTGCGTCAGCGGAATACGGATACACGGCTGATATTGCACTATTTCGTGTTCAAATCCGGCCTGCTCGTGCGGTGAGACCAGGCGAATCCTCTGCAGTTCTCCTTTCAGAGCCACCACAACCTGCTTTTCTGTGATAACGATCGTGCCATCCGCCGACTCATATTCCTGATTATAGGCATCATGAATGAGCAAGGTGATCCCATTACAGGTCACCAGATCATTCACCATATCCAGCAAATGAGCGGTCAATTCCGAGGGGGTGCTGACATCGTTCAGGTGGCGTCCGTCAAGGTTAATCCGGTACGTGATATAGCCAACCAGCACCAGAATCGCAATCATCCCGACCAGACCGGCAGAAACCGCACCGAGACTCAGGGTACGCTTGATAAGATCTGCCACACTGGTGCCGGACAACACGATCCAGTCATATGATGGCGTAATATCGTACACACTGAATTTAAGCTGGCCATCATACTGATAAGAGCCAATATAGCCACTTCGATGGCCGTCCTGGATTGTCTGGAGCATAGCAGGGGTGACGCTCACCGATGGTGTGCCGACTCTGCTGGGGTCCGGGTGCATCACAATCCGGCCGGTCTGAGCTTCCACGGCGTACACGTAACCACTGTTCAGGGTTTTTAACAGCGACAGATTTTCATACAGGCTGTCAGCATCAACTTCCAGAATCAGGCGGGCATCGTGATCGCCTTCAACGGTAATCACGCGAACCAGAGCCACAGACCACTGTTCGGTACTACTGCTCCAGTAAATCGGAGTGATATAGGTTTCGCCGGGAGCCGCATCGGCATTAAACCACGGCCGCTGCCGGACACCTTCTTCGGCATCCACAATCTGAAAACCGCCGGTTGCATAAAAACTGCCCTTCACCAGCACACCAACCTCCAAAAACTTGGGCTGGTTATCGACCATTTCCTGCGCGGCAGCAATCAGGTGATCAGTATCCCCGCTGTATTGCCACAATCGTTCCAGCAGAAGGAGATGCGCTTCTGCTGAAGAAAAATGCTGCTCGAGATATTCTTTCGCCAGATTCACATTCGCGCTTGCCTGACGAATCGCCTCATCCTTGGTGTGCTTGTACTCTGCGTATCCTACATAAACTAATAAACCGATAACAAAGATAAAAATAGGGAGAATAAGCTTAATTAACGTTTTCGGCTTTATTTTTCTCATCGGTTCTTAATAACCTGCTTCATATTTCTTTTGTGTGGTATTTCAACTTATTGCTGGCGCATATTATCCACAAAATATGAAAAACTGCTTTGATATGTTCAAAGTAGCCTATCAATTAGTGACATATCCCACATTCAGAACGTTAATTACAGGATGGTCATTAAATAAAAAAACACAGGCTGCGAATATTCGCAGCCTGTGTTATCAATAGAACAAACTTTATATTAACAACAAAGACAGTCTCGTTATCAGATCTCGAACATCGGATAATCTTTCAGCGCTGGAATCTTTTCATGTAGCGCCTGCTCTTCCTGAGCCAGTCCCTGCATGGAGTCACACACATTTTCCGCTTTTTCGGCAACATCCGCACTGCGTATTTTAATTTGATTTTCCATACTGGATTTCAATTCCGACATTTTATTTTGAAACTCAGTGAAATTCAGTTCACCATCTTTCATTTCTTCTTTTAATGCCGAAAACACCGCAGACATTGACGCACCACTTAAACGTTGCATCACCTGTTCAAACTCTTCTTTCCAGCTGGTTTCAGCCGTTGTAAAAATATCTGCCGGCATTACAAACTGATCATCCTTGTAGAACTTTTCCCGCGCTTTGAGGGTATATTCGTCCACCAGTTTGTCGACTTCCGTAAATGCCTCATTACTGTCGAAAGCGGATGCCAGCTCGGCAATAACCGATTTAGCCATGCTGCTACCTTCTTCCGCAACCGCGGCCACCTGTGGCAAATATTGCTGAACATGCTGGCTGTAAGCTTCAACAGCTTTTTGCTGGGCATCATCCAGGGTGACTCGTTGCCCATTGATGTACAGCTGATAATTTTCATCAATCAGCACTTTCGGCTGTTGTTCCTGATACAACGAAACGGTGTTGTCGACAATATGAATATCATTCCTGACATCCACCGGGCACGTTTGTGCCTGCGCGCCAAACGACGCTCCTATGACAACCAGAGCCAACATTGAATGCTTAATAGCCATTTCCATAACAAACCGCTTTTTACCTCAAGAATGAACATAATGTCATAAGTTTTACCGCAGTCAACATGCGCTATTTTGCCAGTGATTTTCGCCGGAAACGTAAAGAAATAGTCAGAATGTAAGGGTTACCCTTAATACAGATAGGTATATACTAGCGATTGAATTTGCTAACAGACTAATACCGTGGAAAAAGTAGCCATTTTCGTCGATGTCCAGAACATCTACTACACCGTCAGAGATGCCTATGGGGCTCACTTTGACTACAACGCATTCTGGGCGGAGGCCACCCAAGACCGCACCGTGGTAGCGGCCTACGCATACGCCATTCATCGTGGCGATGAAAAACAACGCCAGTTTCAGAATATCCTGCGTGGAATCGGGTTTGAGGTGAAACTGAAACCGTTTATTCAGCGCAGTGACGGCTCCGCCAAAGGCGACTGGGATGTGGGCATTACCATTGATGTGCTGGAACACGCGCCTGATGTCGACCGTATTATTCTACTTTCCGGTGACGGTGACTTCGACCTGCTGGTTGAAAAGGTACAGTCAAAGTACGGCATTGATGTTGAGATCTATGGTGTACCCGGTTTAACGGCCACTTCACTGATCCAAACTGCGCATGCATTTCGCGAAATCGAAGAGACACTGCTGTTGCAACGGTAGCTGGCTGGGCCGGTTCAAATGGCCGAGTGAAACGAGTGAGAAAAGAGATCGCGCAGACATCCAAGGCTAAATCAGAGTCAACAAAAACATGGGGAGCCTTTAAGGCTCCCCATGTTGATCCTGCTTATCATGACGTGCGTCGGAATGACCGCCTTTTTTCCAGTGTAGCGTGAACTGTTGCTATTAAGTATCACTATTAACAGGAGTGATGTTTGCTCAGTGGCCAGGAGAGATCCCTTAACCGTTCTGCCAGTTGGCTGACATACTCAGCTCATACTGCTCACGACACCTCTTCAGTGCGCCCGCCATCATCTTCAGCGGTACAATCACGAAATACAACGATGCAACTACCACCATCGCCGGGTCGGCGTACACCGCGTATTCTTCCATCCCCACATAGGTCAGCAGAGACGCCACGATAAAGCCAGCCATCACGGCGGCACTGATCACCGTATCCATCAGCCATTGTTTAGACTCGGCTGTCACCAGCGCAGATTGAGCTTTCTTGCCATAGCGCACCATCACCATGTAGGAAGCGATACAACCCACTACGTTTACAACCCCAAACAACAGCGCCAGACCGGCATCAACTTCACGGCCGCCAGATATCATTGCCGATACTGCCGAGCTGAATGAGAGCGCACACATCAGTGCAATAACCAGCCCTTTAAATGCAATTACACCGGGCTCAATCATGCCAAGACGCGGGTTCTTACGCGCTTTTGGTGAACGGATATATGACGCGGCTGCCAGCGAAACAAGGGTAAGCGCCAGGCTGACCAGCGAGTACGCCCCGTCGAACACAATCACCAGCGAGCCCATCCATAAACCGAGCCCGATACCCATCAAGGCGAAAAATAAGGCAGAAATTGTAGAGAACTTTAATAGTTTTCGTTCTAAAGATACATTGCATAGCATATAAACCTCGATGCTAACGATTTTTCGTCAGCTTTTATTCGATTTTGTGGAACTGAAACTAATCATAGCGGGGGTTTTCACATGGTGATAATCACTCAGCGACGAGTTTTTCGTCGCAAGACTCGACAAGGGTGGGTTTTTCAGCAGACAATGTGTTTTGATATAAACAGTTTTCGAGGTTCAGCAAGGTGAAAGTCAATCAACTGGCCATGTTTCTTGCCACCAGCGATACCGGCTCGATTGCCGAGGCAGCACGTAAACTTGGTAAAAGCCGTACCACCGTCAGTTCGTCCCTGAGCGCGCTGGAAGATGAGCTGGGGGTTCAGCTGCTGGAACGCACGGGAAACCAGGTCACGCTGACAGCGGTAGGTGAAGCAATCAAAAACGACTGTGAACGCATGGTGATGATTGCCGGGGATATCACGGCACGCTGCGACCAACATATTAAGGGGGTGGAATCGGTGCTGCGCATCGCCCGGGATGACGCGCTACCGGAGTCATTCTGGCGTCAGTTAATCCACGACATGAGCCAGCATTTCCCCAACACCAGCGTGTCGGTCTATATGGCACCGCCACCGGAGTTGGATGACATGGTCGAACAGAACATGGTCGACATTGCCTACTGCCTGCTTCCGTTCACCCGCCGTATGACCAATAACCACCACATCAAGCTGGGTGAAATCAGAATGATGACCGTGGCCCATAGCGCCCACCCGCTTTCCAAACTTAGTCAGGTGGTGAACTCAGATTTGGCCCGGTACACCGAATTTACCCTGTCGGCCATTGATGACGAGGGCCTTCACGCGGTATCTCCGGCTTCAGGGAATTACATTGCCTTGCCCTTTTATGAGCACCTGCGCAACGCCGTGCTGGACGGAACCGGCTGGTCAAACGTACCGTCAGTGCTGATTAACCCGTATCTGCGGGACGGCAGCGTCAAAGTACTGAATCACGATCAGGCAATGAAATGGCAGTCCTACGGGATGATTCAGAATACTTACAATCAGCAAGGGGGAATCACCCGATGGCTGGCGAACCAGCTGGAACAGTATCTGAACGAGGCCTGATGACTAGCTCTTAGCTGATGGCTGATGGCTGATGGCTCAGCATCAGGTGACATAAGGATGTCACGATAAAACAACGAAACGGTCACCTTAACTGACTAGCGTAAACTCAGAACGGATGATGAATACATTGTCCCTGTCCTGACAGCTAAATGGTAAACACTATGACCGTTTTCTCTCATCGTACACTTTGGCTATCTGATATTCATCTGGGCAACCGCGACTGCAAGGCTGAGTTTCTGGTGCATTTTCTGACCCACAACAAGGCCGACACCCTGATTCTGGTCGGTGACATCGTCGACTTATGGTCACTTAAAAACAAGCACTTCTGGCCGGAGAGCCACAATCAAATTATCCGCCTGATACTCAAACGGGCTGAGCAAGGATGCCGGGTTATCTATATTCCCGGCAATCACGACGGAGCCATCCGCAAATTTCTCGCCTATAACCTCGGCGCGGTAGAACTTTACGATCAGTACACCCACACCACCGCATCCGGCCGTCGGATCCTGGCGCTGCACGGTGACCAATTTGACAGCCTGGTTTGTCACAGTCGCTTCTACGCCATGATCGGGGATCTGGGATACGACGCCCTGCTGTTTATCAACCGCTGGTGGCACCTGTACCGCAAACTGCGGAACAAACCTTACTGGTCATTGGCCGGATACCTGAAAGCCAGGGTCGAGCAAGCCAATCAGGCCATTGAACGCTTTTCCCGTGCTGCGGTAAATTACGCCCGGCAGCAGGAGGTCGACGGGATTATCTGCGGCCATATTCATCACCCGGATATTGTCGATATCGACGGAATACTCTACCTCAACGATGGTGACTGGATTGAAAGCTGTACCTATATGGCGGAATCCCATCAAGGGGAAATTTCCCTGTCACGCTGGACAGACAAACCCCACCGTCTGGCCAGTCACAATGGCTTTCGGGTGGATAAACCGGCTCCTCACCATCGACCAGTCCGACAACCAGAACCGGCGGGCGACCCCATTCTGACCACCCGACGCAAAGCGGATAAAGTCGCCTGAGTATGCCAATCAACCAGACACATACGCACGTGAAGCTGAGTACCTGATGCTCAGTTGTAGCAAGTGTGAAGCAGCATGAAACGACCTGATCACTATACTCAATGCACAAAAGCCAATGCATTAACATCGTTGAATTAAAGGCATTGCTTAAATGTCATTGCTTAATCGTCATTGTTTAATCGTCTTTGCTTAACAAGCATTGCACACCGTCAATGAAACGGATCAGAGGGATTTCACATGCTAAAGAAGCTTATCGCTGAACTGATCGGCACGTTCTGGCTGGTACTGGGCGGTTGCGGCAGCGCGGTCATCAGTGCCGCATTTCCTGACGTCGGAATAGGCCTGCTCGGAGTGGCTTTTGCCTTTGGTTTAACCGTGGTTACCATGGCATACAGTATCGGTCATATCTCCGGTTGCCATCTGAATCCGGCCGTGACTCTGGGGCTATGGTCCGGTGGCCGCTTCCCTGCCAGTGAAGTCATTCCCTATATCATCGCACAGGTGTTGGGGGGCATTGCGGGTGCCTACGTACTCTACTGTATCGCCAGTGGTCAGCCCGGCTTCGACTTGGCCGGAGGGCTGGCTTCAAACGGTTATGGCGATCACTCCCCTGGGGGATACAACCTGATATCAGCATTTCTCAGTGAGTTTGTCATGACCTTCATGTTCCTGATCGTGATTCTGGGCGCGACACACAAACTGGCCACCCCAGCCAATGCCGGGCTGGCAATAGGCCTGGCGCTGACTTTAATCCATCTGATCAGCATTCCGGTAACCAATACGTCCGTCAATCCGGCGCGCAGCACCGGTCCTGCGGTACTGGTGGGTGACTGGGCTCTCAGCCAGTTGTGGTTGTTTTGGGTAGCCCCCTTACTCGGCGCGTTAATCGCCGGTTGGGTGTACAACTGGCTGTCCCCTAATCCGGACGACTAACTCTACCTATTAAATAAACGGGAAACAAAAACGGAAATTAAAAAAAACGGGAAGCCGAAGCTTCCCGTTTTTATCATCGTTATTTAACCCACTTTGAGGGTCAAAACGGGCAAATCATCGACCGTTAGGCCAGACTCACCACTTGCAGTAATGCCTGAACCGGGTGCTTCATCTTGATATGTTCAAAACGTTTTACCTGACTCCGGCAGGAATAACCGGTTGCCATACAACGTTCAGGATCCAGCTGAGCCAGATTCGGCTGCCAGCTCAGGGCATACACCCCTTTTGACACCTCAAGCTTGTCCTTCTCATGCCCGAATGTCCCTGCCATCCCGCAGCAACCGACAGAAACCGGCTGCAATACTGCACCAAAGTGGCGGAAAATGGTGGCCCACTCTTTTTCAGCATTCGGCAGTTTGGTCTTTTCCGTACAGTGCGCAAACAGGTACCAGTTGTCATCCTGCCGGGATGATAGTGCATCCAACTGCGGCAGCAGCGGCATCAACCATTCATGGGCTGTCAGCACCGCAAACTCACCACGCTTCTCGCCCAGCATCTCGTTGTATTCATCGCGGTAACACAACACCAGCGCCGGATCGACCCCGACCAATGGAATGTTCAAAGCGGCCAGCTGATTCAGAAAATCTGCGGTATTACGCGCGGTTTTAGCAAACTGGCGCAGGAAGCCTTTCACATGCTGCGCTTTCCCGTTAGGCTTAAACGGCACCAGCAGCGGTTTTTTACCCAGTTTTTCAGCCAGCATGACAAAGTCCCGAATGACTTCCGCATCGTAGAAGCTGGTAAACGGGTCTTGAACAATCAGCACATAGTCTTCTCGTTCTCTCTCTGACAATGCCTGCAGCCAGGTCAGGTCAAACCGGGTGGCATGGTGTCCGTCCAGACTTTCGGTCAGAGTCGGCACCGACAGTGGCGGCATGTCTACATAACCGACCGTGTTGGCTGTCAGGGTTTTCATCCACTGTGGACGCATGATGGCGTTAAAGGTCGCTGGCGCTTTGGCCATCACCGGCAGATAGCTTTCAACATACGCCACCAGATAATCTTTCACCGGACGCTGGTAACGGCTGTAATATAGATGCATGAAGCGTGAGCGGAAACTCGGCACATCCACTTTGATTGGACACTGGCTGGCACAGGCTTTACAGGCCAGACAGCCATTCATGGCTTCCATCACCTCATGCGAAAAGTCATAGTCTTTTCGGGTCGCCCCAAAGGTATTTTTGAGCCGGTCGATGATCTCTTTCACCGTTGGCGTGCGGCTCATCAGATCCTGCTCCAGTGTCACCGGATCGATCCCCTGCTGAGCCAGCTGACGCAGCCATTCACGCACCAATCCAGCACGGCCTTTTGGTGAGTGACGACGATCGGCGGTGATTTTCATCGAAGGACACATCGGTGAGCTGGTGTCATAGTTGAAGCACAAGCCGTTGCCGTTACACTCCATCGCCTGCTTAAAGCTATCGCGAATCTTCACCGGAATCTGGCGGTCAAAGTAACCGCGTTTCTGACCTTCCACTTTGACCAGTTCGGCATCACTGTCCAGCGGGGTACAGATTTTACCCGGGTTCATCCGGTTTTCCGGATCAAATGCGGCTTTGATGCGGCGCAGTTCGGTGAACAATTCCTCCCCGAAAAATTCAGGGCCGTACTCAGAACGATAACCTTTACCGTGTTCTCCCCACATCAGGCCGCCGTATTTTGCGACCAGCGCCACCACCTGATCCGAGATGGTTTTCATCAGCAGCTCTTGCTGGGGATCACACAGATCCAATGCCGGACGAACGTGCAGCACACCGGCATCCACGTGGCCAAACATGCCATAGTCAAGGTTGTGACCATCCAGCAACTGGCGGAACTCCACGATGAAATCAGCAAGGTTTTCCGGCGGGACACAGGTATCTTCAGCGAATGCGACCGGTTTTTTACTGCCTTTAGCCGCCCCCAGCAATCCCACCGCTTTTTTACGCATGGTGTAGATTTTCTGAATCCCGGCCAGATCGTCACAGACCTGATAACCGATAATGCCGTTTTGCTTCTCAGCAATCATCTCGTCCAGTCGCGCACACAATGCCGCAACCAGACGCTGGTTTTCTTCCGTGTCCTGACTGGCGTACTCCACCATGTTGATACCGAGCATTTCCTGCCCCGGCACTTCTGCCAGTAAATCGCTGACGGTGTGCCAGACAATGTCTTGCTTAGCCAGGTTCAGGACGCGCGAGTCCACCGTTTCCACAGACAGGGCCTTTGCTTCCACCATCATCGGGGCGTTGCGCAGCGCAGAATCAAAGCTGTCGTACTTAATGTTGACCAATACCCGCGATTTCGGAATTGGCGTCAGGTTCAGTTTTGCCTCGGCGATAAAAGCGAGTGACCCCTCAGCGCCGCACAGTAAACGGCCGATATCAAAACGGTTCAGCTCGTCGTCAAACACGTTTTTCAGGTCGTAACCGGTCAGAAAGCGGTTTAACGGCGGAAACTTATCGAGGATTTGCTGGCGTTTATCCCGACAAACCTGCTCGGCCAACTTCAATGCACGGTTGGCCAGATCACTTCCTTCCGGTAAACGTTGAATCGCCGCCGTTTCCAGCGCCTCCGTCTCCAGTACGGAGCCATCTACCAGGACGGCTTTCACCGAGAGCACATGATCGGAGGTTTTACCGTATTTCAGGGAGCCTTGCCCGGAGGCATCAGTATTGATCATGCCGCCAATTGTGGCACGGTTACTGGTCGATAAATCCGGAGAGAAAAAGAAGCCATGCGGACGCAGGGCATCGTTGAGCTGATCTTTAATCACCCCGGCCTGAACCTTAACCCAGCCCTCTTCCGGGTTAATTTCCAGCACCTTGTTCATATGGCGGGAAATGTCGACCACCACGCCCGGTGTCAGGGACTGGCCGTTGGTACCGGTACCGCCACCACGGGCGGAGAAGGTAACAGAGCGAAACTCAGCGTCCTGGCCAACCCGGCCAAGCGTGACTAAATCCTGTTCATCTTTTGGGAAAACAACGGCCTGAGGCAGCTGCTGATAGACGCTGTTATCAGTGGCAACTGCCAGGCGGCTGGCATAAGATTGTTCGATATCCCCGCGAAATCCGGCATTTTCTAATGCGCGCAGGAACGACAGAACCACATCATCGGTACTGTCTTGATGTGTCAGTGCAGGTAACATTGCTCTCCTTGTCCAGTTTTCCGACGTATCCTACGACGACTGGCCTCTTTGATAATTATCGGTTCGGGCAGGTCGCCCTTTGCTCTCTACCCTGTGACCGAAAGGTCTGGATAGTCACACTTTACCCCAGTGTTAAAGGGAAAAAAAGCACGAGCCACGCTGCTTTAGCCAGCTCGTAGCAGAATAATACATGGCGGATAAATCAGCGGTCTGGATGATGGCTGTCTATTGAATGAATGTTCATAAAACGAACAGCCATAAAATCATTGTTCATGAAAAGGCCGTTCATTGGTCGCGATCGTCAGGCGCGGGAAAATCAGACTCCGACGATGTAGCCAGCCTGCGTCGAATAAAAGCCGCCCCGCCGATCAGCCAGGCGCTGATCGCCGCGGCACCACATCCTTTTATCGTTAATACAATAAGGCTCACGGTCTGCTGATAAGAGACATAGTTAATCAACCGGTACAGTCCAAACGCCACCAAAGAAATGACCACAAATGCAAGCAGGGTTCGCCCCAGCGAAAGCCTCGTTTTCGGCTCGGTACGGGTGGCATATTCCACTGACAGGAACACCCCCAGCAGACCTCCGAAAATATAGGCAATTTTCGGATCCAGTGTGTAGCTGGCGACAACTCCCACCATGATGGTGGCAAACAACCAGAACCAGCGATTACCCGCAAGCGTTAACGCAGAAACGGAATCTACCCGCCACCAGGCAAATAACGGAATGGTCAGCCCCAGAGCCAGGAGAATACTGACGACGATATCACTGAAGAAATTCACGCCAAACCATACCCGAGCCACACCCAAGCCGCTTACCAGTATCACCACCAACAGCGCCGACAGCACTTTGCCAGCAGCTTTCAGCTTGTGGCTGCTCAGTTGCCAGACCGACATCCAGACCAGCGTCGCCAGCAGCACGTGCGAACTCGGAAAACCGAATCCATTGGCATCAATTTGTTGTAATTGTGGCATCGCAAAATATGGCCGCGGGGCGGTGACGCTGAAATTCAGCAACAATGTCGTAAACAACATCATCACCAAAGCAAACAGCCAGACGAGCAGGTAACGGGTGGGACAAAGACTGGCGATCAGCAATACCAAAAAGACAATGAAAAGCGGCTCTCCAGCAAGATTCAACGCGGAGGCCAGCCCTCCAAAGAGAGACTGGATTTCAGCGGGCCAGCTAGCAACCGCCTGCTGAAAGGTGAGAATCGTCTCCAACTCATACTGATTCATCAGATTCAGCTGCCGGGCGAGGCTGTCATAAAGATCGATGTCACTTTCAGGGGTCGCATTCAGCCAGCCGGTCAGTAACTCAATATCTTTCTGATAGCGGTACTCGGACGCCGGCAAGGTCATCGGGTCAATTAGATATACCCGCTTAACTTCCGTAGCAAAATGGCGCGAGAACCAGGAAGCCACAATCGGATGATCGTACTTGTCTTTGAACGATGAGACCAGGATGGGTTCCTGTGCAACACAGGCATAAATGGCAGCCCTGCCCCGGTTCTGAATCAGGTCCCCAACGTTTACCCGAATCCCTGTTTCTTCCAGCGTTTCACGGGCAGCCGCCTGCTGCGGGGTCTCCCCTTTGTCGATATACCCACCAGGAAGCGAAAACTTCTCCGTGATCACTTCTGCCAGCATCACCAGCTGATCCTGATGGCGGATAACGCAAACCGCTCCCACCAACTTATTCGGATCGGTTTCACTTGCCTTTACGACCGGCACAGAGGCACCGGCTACGCCATGCAGGCTGAACAGGCTTAGCCAACCCAAGAGAATCCAATGCATTACGCCCCAATTTTTCACAACAGGATCAACCTATGATTTATGCCGCAGAAACAATGACAATGATAGCACCTCGACGTATGCTAAGCTATTGAGATAGCTTAGATATTGCACAAACATTTGCCATAACATTACACTCATAGCTAATGTGTGTATTTCTTTTTATTTTAGCGATTTATCTGAACCTGCATGAAACAGCCAGCCCTAAACATGACGTCCCAGCCCATCCTAAAAGCGGATTATTACCGGGATAACTTTTTGGTACTGATTCGCCACGTTCGCCAGCAATACAGTGATCTGCTGACTGAAACAGAGCACCACTGGCTGGACACGTTTGATGCCCTCAGCCTTGACGGACAATTGCTGTACATTCGCCTGCTATCTCGAAAAGGGCCGCTGTTTCGCCAGCAGAAGCTTCACTATCAGGAAATCAGCAGCATACCGGCGGCCTGTGACGAACTGGTGATGGCCGGATTTATCATTCGACAGCCTGAACACGGGTCAGCAGAGCAATTGGGGGCCCTGTTCACCAAACCTGAATTACTTGAGCTGTTTCCGGCACTGTCCCCGGTTAAGCAAGCAAAGAAAAATGACTTACTGACCGCATTGCACGCCTTCCATCCGGATATTAGCGACTTTGGCGAGCCTATCCTTGAAGTCTGCCATACCGAGTTTCTGAGCGTACTGCTGTTGTGCTTTTTTGGTAACAGCCATCAGGATCTCAGCGAATTTGTGTTGGCCGACTTAGGGCTGTATCGCTTCGAATCCTACCGCATTGACCGCTTTCAGCGACTTTTCACCCAGCGGGAACAAATCGACCAGTGGCTGGCACTCAGCCAGCTGGCTGATGAGTATCAGGACGCGGCACAACGCAAAGACAGAGAGCAGATTCTGGCCTTAAGCACTCAGCTTCCAGCCCGCGTTGACTGGCCGCCGCTGGAGCGAAAACGCCAACGGCTCATCAATCAGCTTGCCCGCGACATTGAACGACTCGGCGTCACCAACCCGGATCACCTGCCGCTGGCGTTGTCATTATTTCAACAAAGCGAATTGCCGCCGTCTCGTGAACGTCAGGTGCGGATTCTGGATAGATTGCAGGAAATAGAACAGGCTTTGCCTTTGGCGCTGGCCATGGCGGAGGATCCCGTCAACGAACAGGAAGGGGAAGTGGCCGACACCCTGCTACGACAACTGCGCCGTAAGCAAGGTCAACGCACAACTCCCCGACGAAAGCCGGTATTTGACGAAGTACAGCTCACCTTGCCACAACAGGCGCAACGGGTTGAACTTGTGGTGGCAGAGCATTACGCCCGGCGAGGATGGACCGCCTGCTATACCGAAAATGCCCTGATTTGTGGTTTATTCGGGCTGGCCTTCTGGGACATTATTTTTGCCCCCATGCCCGGTGCGTTTCTCAACCCGTTCCAGCGCTCTCCCAGAGACATGTACCAACCGGAATTTGCCGAACAACGCGAAACACTGATTGAGGCCCGCTTACACCACATCGCCAATGGTCAGTGGCAACAGTGGCTTGCGGTCTATCGTGAAAAAGAAGGGCTGACCAACGATTGGGTCAACTGGACACTGCTGAGTCGTGAACTGGTTGAGCACAGTGTCGCCGCTTTTCCGCCCGATGCGCTGGCACAGCTGTTTCAGCGCATCCTGTTCGACCCCAAAAGCAACCGCAGTGGTTTCCCGGATCTGATTCTGTTCAAAGAAGACCGCTATTGCTGGGTGGAAGTCAAAGGACCCGGCGACAAGCTACAGAGTAATCAGATTCGCTGGCTGACCATGTTTCAGACCCTGAAAATACCGGCGCAGGTCGCTTATGTCAGCTGGGCCGACGCCACTGATTGAAACATGAATTGAAACATGAATTGATACATGAATTGATGCATGATTTGATGTACGGATTGACACATGGATTAACGGCCTGAAGATGAGATAAGCACCAAGAGAGAATGTATAGAAAAAGGACTCCAGCAATGAAAACCAACATAAACCGACAGTAAAAACCCGCACCACCAACAAGCATCGGGACAATGTCAGCGCTCCGTAAAAAAGTACCGTGAGCGTGGTTTCCACCTTGGTGGATTCTGTGGGTAAGGTCTAAGATTTAGGGTATATCAACGTGAGCAAAAAACTATCCTAAGTTGCTGGTGGCCGGTGATGAGACACACAAGAAAAGTAACCAAAATCCGCTTTGGTAAAAAAGATGGGTTACTCACCGCTTTTATTGAAAAATCTGAATTAAATCAACTCGATCCCTTTGTCTTATGGGACCATTTTGCTGCCAGTGAAGTCATCCATTCCACCGGCCTGGATTACCACGGCCACTCGGGCGTTGATGCACTCAGCTACCCGGTCATCGGTAAAATGCGTCATCACGACTCCGCCGGTTGTCACACCACCCTCGCCAGCGGCGATTTGCAAATCATGACGGCCGGAAGCGGCATCATCCATAAAGACATCATGACGCCGAACAATGGTCAGGTGGAATCGTTCAGCCTCTGGACGGCCCTCCCCGCCGGTCAGAAAGAGATGACCAAACCGGAAAGTTGTTATTTCCATGCCCAAGATCTGCCTATCATTGAAGAGCATGATTCCACCACCAAAGTCATCGTAGGCACTTATCAGGCGCACTCCAGCCCGGCACACTGCTCAGTGCCACTCACCTACCTGGACATCATGCTGGCTCCGTTTGGCGTGTGGTTTTACACTCCGGATACCGAGCAAACCTCCGGATTCGTGTTTATCCGCAGTGGCAGTATTTACGTCGCGGGCAGCCAGCTGTTCTCACGCCAGATGGCCACGCTGGAGAAAGCAGCCCTGCCTATCGAAGTCCGGACCGGTAAGGTCGGAGCGCAGTTTTTTGTGGTGTTGGGCAAACCGCTCCATCAACCTTTTTATGCTTCGCCCAGCTCGATTCACTCCAGTCAGGAAAATTTATCGAAAGCAGAGCAAAATATTTTGCAGCTCATGGCAACCCGTAAATAACGCTGTCCGCAGCAGCCAAAACTTGACAGCCATCACAAATCTGTAATTTATTTTTAGTACTGCTGCACGTCTGGTCGAGGCGTTCTTTTGTGTCAAATCAAACTCATGTGTACGGAATTGCACCGTACTAGCTCATTCATATGTCACATCACACATAAATACGGTGCCCGGCCGACAAACTGAGAGCCAAATCTCCCTTCCCCAAAAGGTATTCCCAGCCATTTTCCATACCTCCTGAGAATAAAAACAAACACTTCAAATTTAAGTTTAACTACTTAAAAAATAAGGACTTTAATCATTCTTTGTTAAACTGAATGCAACTTTGTTTAACCTGTAATTTCAATCATGCCACCATCCAGCACCCCTTCTGGCCATCGCTGCTGCCATACATTGTGGGCCTGCCTGCTGCCTGCGCTGTTTGCCGCGTCCAGTGCATCCGCAGATGAGCTGGATCAACTGCTGTCCATGAGCCTGGAAGAGCTGGCCAATGCCGACATCCGCATTACCTCGGCAGCGAAAAAACCCCAGGCACTCAATGAGGTGCCGGCAGCGGTTTATGTTATTTCTCAGGAGCAGATTCGCCGCAGCGGGGTCCGCTCGGTGGCCGAAGCACTGGCATTAGCACCGGGCGTTCAGGTAAACAAGATCTCGACGTTTAACTGGCAAGTCTCAATGCGTGGCCTGAACGAAGTACTGTTTAACAAGCTTCTGGTCATGATTGATGGCCGCAGTGTGTTCAGCCCTCTGATGTCAGGTACCTACTGGCACACTATTGATACCATTCTGGAAGACATCGAGCGCATCGAAGTGATCCGCGGTACCGCCGGGACGATGTGGGGCGGTAATGCCGCTAACGGGGTGATTAACATCATCACCCGAAACAGCCACCAGACACCGGGTCACTTTATCGAAGTCGCCGCCGGAGAAAACCAGTATCAGGAACTCAGCTATCGTTACGGATTCAGCCTGAATGACCACTGGGCAGCCCGTTTTTATGCCAAGGGCGTAAAAAGTGATTATTACAGCGACTGGAACGATGCGTGGCAGAACCTGCGGGGAGGATTCCGGGCCGATTATGATGGCAGCGAGCGGGAAATCACACTACAGGCCGGGGGTTTTGAAACCCGATCCAGTCATGACTGGACAGTGGCAGACTTTTACCGCCCTTCAGACAGCATCTATTCGCCAGCCCGCCTGAATGTTTATCACCGCGGAGCCTACGCCAGTGTCGACTGGCTGGAACACGGCGAGACAACCAGTTATGAGCTGCATCTGTGGCTGGATGCCAATGAGACCAATGAGCCCTCCGCGGAAGCAGAATTCTATACCTTCGATCTGGATACCCTTGCCCATCACTCCCTGGCTGCCGGGCATAGCCTGACGCTGGGCGGTGGCGCCCGGGTTATCCATCGCCGGACCGAGCCGTATCCGGGCGATTTTCTTCGCCAGACCGAGCCATGGGGACGGTTCAGCCATGATCCGCGAGGAACCGATGTTATCCTGAATGCCTATCTGCAGCTGGATTCGCAACTGACGGAGAAGCTGACGGGTTTGCTCGGAGCCAAAGTTGAACACTTCTCGATTAACGATGCCACGGAATTCCAGCCGCAGGCGCGGCTGCTTTATCATGTCAGTCCTCAGCAACAAGTGTGGCTGGGAGCCGGACGCGGGGCCGTCACCCCCTCATTTGTCGACAGCAAAACCGACGGCTATATCCTGGGCCAGGTAGAAGTACAGAACAACGCAACCGGGGCCAATACCGTCCACCCGATGTTGATAAGTACCACGGCCAATCCGGATATGGACACCGAAACGGTCACCACGGTAGACATCGGGCACCGAATCTCCCCCACTGCAGAGCTGGCCATTGACAGTACGTTGTTCTACAGCCGCTTTAAAAATCTGCGCATGCTGGATGATATGGCCATTCAGTGCGTTTATGGCCTGTGCACTGATGGAACGCAGTTGCCACACGGTATGTTTGTTATCGGCAACAGTTACAGTGACGCGCTGGATGCCGAGAGCTACGGCTTCGAAACGGCAGTTCGTTGGTCCCCTATGCCTGTTTTTACGCTCAATACCAGCTACAGCTACATTCGGACCAAAGCAGACTGCCAGGGTTACAGCAGTTGCGAGCCGGATGCCGACACCGGCTATCGCCTGAACCATGAGCTGCAACCAGCGCACTACCTCTCGGTACAGAGCCTGTGGGACATCACTCCCGAGTGGCAACTGGATCTCTGGTACCGCTACAAAAGCGCCGTTTCCACCAGCAATGATTTTTACCGGGCACCGTCTGTCAGTACCCTGGACCTTCGTCTCGCCTGGCAGGCAACGCCCCACTCGCCCCAGATTGAGCTGATTGTCGATGCCTTGGGTAAAGGTCACTATCGGGATTTGCCGACAAAAGCCAAACTGGAAGACAGCATTACATTGAGGGCGGCGTGGAACCTACTATGAGCACAACATCGCTCCGACGGTCGTCCGGGCTCCTCACCATACTGGCACTGTTTCTGCTGATGACACTAAACCCTGCCCGCGCAGATCACGCAATGACAGGCAGCTTTGCCGTGCACAAGATCAAAGCCGTGTATATCTATCGGCTGGCCAGTTTTATCCGGTGGCAAGTGCCGGAGGATCACGTCGCCCGCTACTGTGTGCTGGGGCGTGACAGCACGACCGTCACGCTGCAGAAACTGTTCACGGACAAAGATCACCTTGGTCAGTTTCGCAGTGTCGGTAACCTGACGGATGCCAGTAAGCAGTGTGATTTGCTCTACATCACGGCACAAAAGCTACCGGTGCTGCAAAGTATTCCTCAGTATGAGGGCCTGCTGACCATCAGTGACAGTCCACAGTTTCTAGCCTTGGGCGGTATGATTGAGCTGCGGGCTGTTGGTCAGCAAATCAAACCCGTACTGTCGCCCCACCACCTCGAGAAGGGCCGGTTATCGGTAAAATCTCAATTGCTGCGGATCGCTCTGCTCGATGATGCCTACCCGGTTGCACAAGGAGGCCAACATGAAAAAATGGATTGATAGCCTGCCACTGAATCAGCGGCTCGGATTCCCGTTGATGCTGTTTATTCTGCTCGTTTACCTGGGCTTTCAAATCATCAGCTATCGCAGCTACATAGCCATTGAGCGGGACAATCTGGTCAACCGGACGCAAATTCTGGCCAACGGTATCGCCATGAACCTCACCGCCCCAGTGCTGTTCAATGATTCCGAAGCTGCCAGAGAGATCCTGACCACCTTTCAGGCCGATCCGCTTATTAAGGCGGTACGGCTGGAACTCCCCAATGGCACCTTGTTTTCACAGTACACCCGCGATTTAGCCTCTCAGGCCTTTCCTTCCGGTATGCTGATTCGGTTGGATAAACACGACGTGGTGTTTAGCGAGCACACCCTGTATCTCCAGATTCCGGTGTTGCTGGAAAAAGAGAACATTGCCCACATGCACATTTCGGTGTCACTGGCATCACTTCATGCCATTCAGTGGACACACTTAAAAATCAGTCTGCTGCTGTTTTTCGGTTTGGTGGGAGTCAGCACTTACATCATCAGCCGTCTGCAGCGCTGGGTGATCAAGCCAGTGTCCCAACTCAATGCCGGTATTCGTGATGTCATTAAAGGCGAAGCGCATCAGCCGATTACGCCAGTCAGAAGCAGCCGGGATGAGCTCAATGAACTAACAGAAAGCTTCAATACCATGGTGGACACCATTTCTGAACGGGATGCCGCGCTACGCCTCGCCCTGCGCCAGCTCCGTGAGGAAAAATCCATTGCTGACGACATCATCGAAACCGTTCAGCACGGCCTGGTGGTGGTCAACCAGCGTGGTGAAATCACCAAAGCCAATGCCGCCTGCCAGACACTTTTCCAGTCAGCCTTTACCCACCATGACTGGCCTTCGCTGATCGATATGCTCGCACCGGTTGAGCGTGAAGCTTTTCAGCGGCTGCTTGATGACGCCCTGAGCCACCCACGCCAGATTGATCACCTGATTGTCGAGGGTGCCCAGTCTAACGGCGAGATCCGCACCTACCAGATTGTCAGCAGGCCATTGCACAGCAGGCTACAAACGTTGTTTGCGATTGAAGATATTACCGCAAAACACTCCGCCGAAAGGCAGCAGAAACTGGCTGCCAAGGTGTTTGATAACAGTCAGGATGCCATTATCCTGATCGACAATCAGGGCCGCCTGACCATGGTCAACAGCACGTTCCATCAGTTGACCGGGTACGATCAGCAAAGCGTAATGGGGATGCATTTCAGCCAACTGGTGGTGGCTGAAGAATACCGGCAGTTACAGGCTATTATCGGCACTGCCCTGCAAGACAGCGGCCAGTGGCAGGGGGAAATCAATGCCCGTGGTGCCAAAGGGGAACCGCTGCCGTTGTTCGTCCGGATCACCCGCATTTCCGACACCCACAAACCGGGACGTCAGACCGTGGTGGTGGCCTCTGATCTGCGCTCAATGAAAGAGATTCAGCGGCTGGAATACATGGCTAACCACGATCCGCTTACTAATTTGGCCAACCGGGTCAAACTGCATCGCAGCTTGCAGGCTCTGCTCGAAGCGCCGTCACACGAAGAGCACGGGTTCGCGGTACTGTTTCTGGATCTGGACAATTTCAAAGCCGTGAATGACAGCCATGGCCATGTAATTGGCGATCAAGTATTACGCATCGTAGCCGAAAGGCTGCGGCGGGCCATTCGCAAAGGTGACTTGGTCTCCCGGCTCGCTGGGGATGAGTTTGTCATTCTTCTTTCTCCTCCGCTGACCGAAGCGAATGTCAAAGCCACCAGCCAGCGGCTGTTTGAGCGACTGAGTCAGGTCATGAAAGTTGGCGATAAACGTATTACTGTCGGCGTCAGCATCGGCTGTTATTACGTCCATCCACACAGTCAGGAGTCTGCGGATGATATCCTGCGGCGCGCCGATGAAGCAATGTATGACGCCAAGTTGTTAGGCAAAGGTCAGATGGTGGAATTCAACCAGCCGGAATTAGATGCAGAAACTGGCTAAAGCAAGGCAAAAGGACTGAGCCAAAAAAAACACGCTGTCACTCAATCGCGACAGCGTGTTTTTTTAATGTACGGCGTGGCGGTGAGTCGTGTTACTCGCCGCTCGGCGTTCTATCCGGGCGATGACCAATCTGGAAAGTACCGTTAGATTTAAACCAAACAGCCTGCTTTTTTTTGCGTCCCAACAGCAGTGGGCCATCATCGAAAAACAGGAAGTTTTTCCAGTTGCGTTTAAAGACGCCCCACTTGGTTTCAACCACATTGTACTTTTCGTAGCAGAAGAATACCGTCGTGTTATCTTCCCAGCTCAACTCTGCCGAAATGGCATCCGGCAAATCGATATCGTCACCGTCCCAGGCACTCTGCCAGTCAAATGACTGAGACCAGATTTTCTGATCTGCGGGCCAGTCACCCTTTTCAAAGTGATCAGCATCCGGGCTCTGACTGCTGACATGCTCGCGCCACAGCTGGGCTGAACGCGCTTGAGTGAATGGTTTGATTTGCGCCAAGTCATCGGCTTCGACAGGCATAGAAGCGTGAGTGAAGATCCACTTACGGGAATAGCTATCCAGTTCTACGTAGTTCATGCATCGACCTAAAATTTTGAGACCGGGGGAATGTACCTGAGTCGATTGCCGATCGCCAGTGTTTCTCCGTTTTAATCCTTTCGTCATTGATTTTGCCAGTGTTAACACCCCATAGTGATGACAGCAAACACCGCCCATAAAAAATGCGGGCAGAGTGAACTTGCCCGCATCATCAGAGAAGACTCTGGCGTATCGCCCGATACTGTCCTGTTTTGACCATTCAACGATCAAAAATGGCCAAATCAGGTCAGAACCATTACTTTTTCAAGCTCCACAAATTGCTGACCCAACCGCCGACTCTGTCATCGTAATGACATCCGCTGAAGTGGTGTTCAACCAAATTAGTATCCTGACTATCGCGAGATTCCAATAACTGAGAGATGTGGCAGGCCATCGGGTCACCACCGGTCATCAGGCGCCGACGAGTCGCGACTTTTTTGATGATTTGCAAACGATAAGCCGAGTTCATTTTCTTCATCTTTCCACACCTCTGTCAGTTAAACCCCACTAAAAATAGGACCCGGCTAAAATATCGTCAAATTACCGCCATCAAAGCGTCATAAACATGGTGTAGAGCGCGAAGCTTCCTTCTTCTTTGTTTTCATCACGTTACCTACATTCATAAAACTGGCACATAGACACCGTACCAGTCTCGTTGCTATCTGACTGAATCTATGAATAAAAATATGTCGAAAAAATCATGTGAAATTTTAATTTCACAAAAAATCCGTCAGCGCGGCGTCAGCTATATTAGAATGAGCCAAAATCATTAATGACAAAAAAGACAATGTACAATCTGGCGACACTTATTGAACGTAATGCGAGCTTTCGTGGCGACCGTACCGCGCTCATTTTCAATGACGAGAAACTCGATTACCGTACCCTCAATACGCTCATTAACCGTGCGGCGAACCACCTGCGCAACCTCGGCGTCAAACCCGATGATAAAATCGCGCTGTCATGCCCGAATAACCCGGCTTTTGTCATCGCGTACTACGCAATCCAAAAAGTCGGAGCGGTCACCGTCCCGCTGAATGTCATGCTGAAAGGCACCGAAGTGACCTATCATCTGGACGACAGCGATGCCATTGCCTTCATCTGTTACGAAGGCAACAGTGCCCTGCCGAGCGGTGAATACGGCTACGAGGGCTTCTCTCAGGCTGAGCGCTGCCAGCACTTTATCTGCATTCCCAGCGGCTCTGAGCTGCAAATGGCACTGCCGACGGAGCAACCGAACGAGCAGTCGGCACCCACACACAATGCTCCGCAATACCACAATTTCGGTAGCTGGCTGACCGACACCGACAACGATCACTTTGAAGCGATTTTCCGCCGTGCCGAAGATACCTGCGTGATTCTTTACACCTCCGGCACCACCGGCCGGGCCAAAGGCGCAGAACTGACCCAGAGCAACATGCTGTGTAATGCCCAGGCATGCCAGGCTTTGCTGAACCAGAAAGGCACAGATGTCAGCATGGCCATTCTGCCGCTGTTTCACACCTTCGGTCAGTCACTGATCTTGAACACCTCGATGCTGGCAGGCAGTGCTCTGGTTCTGATCCCCCGCTTTGTGCCGAAACTGGTCATTCAGCAGATGTACGAGCACAAGGTCACCCATATTGCCGGCGTTCCCACGATGTTTATCGGCTTGCTGGCCTTTGCTGAAAAACACGGTGGAGAAGACATCATCGAGATTGCCAAGCACCTGAAAGTGGCCATTTCCGGCGGTGCCTCCATGCCGGTTGAAGTGCTGAAACAATTTGAAGAGAAGCTCAATGTCCCGGTGATTGAAGGCTACGGCCTGTCCGAATCGTCTCCGGTCGCCGCGTTCAACCACCTTGAGTTTGAGCGTAAGCCCGGCAGTATCGGCCAGCCACTGGCTGGGGTGTCGATGAAGGTTATCGACGATCAGGGCAACACCGTTCCGGCAGGGGCAGAAGGCGAGCTGCTGATCCGTGGTCACAACGTGATGAAGGGCTACTATAAAAAGCCGGAAGAGACAGCGAAAACAGTGGTTAATGGCTGGCTGCATACCGGTGATATCGTCCGGATAGACGAGGAAGGCTATGTCTACGTGGTGGATCGGCTAAAAGAAGTGATCATCCGTGGCGGCTTCAATATCTACCCACGGGATATCGAAGAAACCTTCATGGCCCATCCGGATATCCAGATGATTGCCGTCATTGGCGTACCACACAAATCGTACGGAGAGGAAGCCAAAGCATTTGTCATCCTTAAAGACGGTGCCAAGGTCAGCGCAAAAGAACTGGTTCAGTGGGGTAAAGCCCGCCTGGCTGACTATAAATACCCTCGCCTGATTGACATCGTTGAAGAGTTACCGATGACAGCAACCGGTAAAATCCTGAAACGTATGCTGAAATAATCTCACCTTTCAGCCCGGCATTGGCCGGGCTGAGTTGGCACAACACCTTTCGCCTGCTAATTTAAATACAGTTGCTCAACGCGCCAGATAACGGCTCAGGCCGCTGGTTTTCTACGAGGTGTTTGCGTGAAACCATTATTATCAGCGACTAGCGCCGCATTTTTAGCGGGTGTTTCTTTTTTTGCAGCCGGCCCTGCGCTTGCCGAGCCGCCCAAAAATTTTCATCAGTGTACCAAGACACTCACTTACCAGCTGTATTTCAATAACCTGAGAATTGGCCAGCTCAGCCGCACGTTGCGCTGGCAAGATCAAGAGGCCATCGTTAATTCTTACAGTAGCATCAATGTGCTGGCGACCAAGACCCGCTTCAAACAGTCCAGCGAGGTATACTGGTCCCCGCAGCACCAATCTTTCCTGTCAAAGGGGTTCGACCGTAATATCAGCGGTCTGATGGACGGCACGACCCGCGCCAGTTTTTCCCGGGATGCGAAGAAGTCGACCGTGAGCAATGACGGGGAGAAGCTGACCTTTCAGAGTAGCGACAAACCTATCCTGGATGTGGATGCTATTGGCAGCCAGATGCGTCTGGATCTGATTGAGGGTAAAACCTTTTTCGACTACAAAATGCAGGAGTCGGATGACGTCAGCCATTACTACTTTCAGGTGAAGGGGCAGGAAACCATTGATTCCAATTTCGGTCCGGTCAGAGCCATTCGGGTTGAACAAATCAGAAAGAGCGACAGAAAGCTGGTGATGTGGTTTTCGCCGGATGTGGACTATCAGCTCGTTCGTGCCACTTACCAACGTAAAATTGTGGATGTGAAAGCCGTACTGCTGACCAAAAACATTAATTGTCCGCCCGGGGTAAATACCCTCAGCCAGACAACAGCCAGCAGTGCTACTTCATCGACACTTTCCCCCCCACCATTTTAAGGGCGGGTGCGCCACGAATTAGGGTATCCCGCGCAAAATGCACACCGCATTGCGGGCATACCCCTTCCTCGACCGTGAAATCTTTGACGATACGTTCTTTAAAGCATTTCACCAGCGCCCCTTTACCGCCCTTGCGATACTTGAACAGCTGGGTGCGGCACCCGGCGCAGAAAATATCGACGGTTTTAGTTGGCCCTTTTTTATTGGGTTTTGCCATAACGAACGTTGCCAGTCAAAAAATCAGTAAACAGAGGTAAAAACGAATTAGCGAATAGCCGCCAACAGCCGATCAATATGGGTAATATGACTTTCTTCTACCCCGGCATGGTTGCCATATTTCGGCTGCAGGCGATCATTTTCCAGCGGATGGTGCCAGCCTATAGTGGTATCCACAAACGTTTGGGCAAACTGCTCGGAAATCGCCAGGCATCCGGCCAACACTGTGTCGACATAAGTCTGCATGATCGGCTGAACGGCACAAGGGGCCATTGGTGACTCTTTGGTGTACACCCAAATTGGCTGGTTAGTATCAATCGGCTGCGTGGTTCGAAGTTGCAGCGGGTCAAGCGCTATACGCTGATAACCCCGCTCGCGAATATCAAAACTGGCTAACGCGGCGTCATCCACCCGAACCAAAACGCCGTTGCACTCACCTTCGCCCGGCATCGCCACCAGCGGCGCAATGCGGTAACTGTCATCGACTTTTCCCCAGTGTCGCTGCAATCCCTTGACGGTGGCGGGAATAGCGGCCTGAGTTTGCCCTGTCAGCCTGCGTGAATGGGCGTTGTTTAAGCTTCCATAACCAAAGATGTACATACGGCTCCTTTATCGTAAACGGGGTGTGACCGCTTCCCGGGGATATAAAAAGGGAGCGCATTGTGCCCCCTTTCACAGCCCCCCAAGCGGCTGAGCCGCCACCATAGCAATTTCATCAGACAAATTACAGTCCGAAAAAGCGTGAAAACGCGATCCACTCCTGCTGTACATCATCCAGATTTGCCCGGCGAAATGTCACAGTCGTCCCCGGCCGGGCTTGAGCCAAACGCGGGAGGTCCATGCGGGCCACACACCCTATCTTCGGATAACCGCCGAGAGTCTGACGATCATTAAACAGTACAATTGGCTGGCCGTTTGGCGGAATCTGTATCGCGCCAAGGGCGATGCCTTCCGAGATGATCCCGTCCATCGACGGGTACACAGCCGGCCCGCTCAGACGACAACCCATCCGATCAGTTTCCTGACTAACGGTGTACTCGCTGCTATAAAACCGCGCTTTTTCAGCATCATGAAAAGCATGATGCTGGTAGGATTCCACCACCCTGAGGCTAACCGGCCCGGCATAATCCGGTACGAACCGCGCGGCGGCCTGCCGTCCGGCTAGCTCGTTTACTGGCGCAACCTGCGCATGATTCAGATGCAGGCGATCCCCGGCCGCTAGCGGCTGCCCGGCTTTTAATCCGCCAATTTGATTACGTACCACTGCCGACCGACTGCCCAGAACGAGAGGCAGATCCAGTCCACCACGCACAGCCAGATATGCCCGCAGACCGCTTCGTGCATAGCCGAATTTAAGGGTCTGCCCTTGCTTGGCCTGCACACATTGCCAGTTCTCAATCGCTTCCCCGTCCAATGTAAGCGGCATTGCAGCTCCCGTGACCGCAAACAGGCAATCGGACTGAAACCGAATCTCAGCTTGCCCCAACGTGATTTCCAGTACCGCAGCACCCGCCTCGTTACCCACCAGATAATTGGCCCAGCAACTGGCATGTAAATCGATAGCGCCTCCCTGACTGAGCCCCTGATCTGCGACACCAAACCGACCGAGATCCTGAATCAGCGTCAGCATTCCGGGATGAATTATGTCCAGTCCGGCCATATTTCACCTCCTTGAGAAAGAAATGCCTGACGGGTGATCGGCGCAAACTTGACCGTATCGCCAACCTGAAACGGCGTCATCGGTTGCTGATCTGGCAGGAAAAGTGGTTGAGGGCAGTTACCAATGATTTGCCACCCTCCCGGCGAAGCGGCGGGATACACCGCCGTCTGATGGTTGGCAATGCCTACACTGCCCGGCGGAACACGTTTTCGGGGCTCCGCATGACGAGGCGTGGCAATACTGTCATCAACCGCCGCGAGGAAGGCAAATCCCGGCGCAAAGCCAATGGCACACACGGTATAGCTCTGCTGATAGTGACGCTCAATCACCTGCTCGATACTCAGCCCGCTCCGCTCCGCAATCGCGGCTAAATCCGGCCCCACTTCCGGCGCGTAATACACAGGCAGGGTGATCAGGCGAGAACCGGCAGACTTGGCGCGGCTTGCCCGTCCGGCAGAAGCTGAAGCCTCAACCAATGAGACGGATTGCGCCATCAGTTCCTCCAGTTCACCGAACGTCATACGCAGAGGATGGTATTCAATAAGAATGGAGGTGTACGAGGGAATCACTTCTCTGATCCCCGGATGCGACATCAGCCGGAGATGATCAACAACCTTGCCAATCAGCGGAGTCAGAGCCAGATCTATCTTGTCACCGAAATAGAGAATGGCGTTGGTTTCAGATACCGGCTGCAAGCCTCTCATGAACGGATGTCCTCGTGCAGCGTTTTCACGACGGCAATCGACTCCTCATTATCGCCGTGCACGCAGACCGTATCGGCTTGCAATGCTAACGAACGACCGCTGACCGTTGTCACCTTCCCGCTCGTCAGCTCAGCAACCTGCTGGCGAATACGCTGACTGTCATGGTACACCGAACCCGGCTGGCTTCTGGCCACCAGCAGCCCCTGTTCGTCATAGGCACGATCTGCGAACGCTTCCATGATAAGCGGCACCCCTTGTGCCTCAGCTAACGCCTGATAGCGCGAGTTATCTGCTCTGGCCAGAATCATCAGCGCCAGCGGCTTAGCACGGTGACGGTTCATTCCGGCCACCGCCTCCAGGATCGCCAGATAAACCTCTTCGTGGGCCATCATGTCGTTGTACAGTGCGCCATGGGGTTTGACATAACTCACCGTGGCATCCTGCAACCGGCAAATGGCGTCTAAAGCACCGATCTGATAGGCCACCAACCGGGTAATAGCCGGCGAGGTATGTGGGATATGTCGGCGACCAAACCCTGGTTTATCGTCATATCCCGGATGCGCCCCAATCATTACACCATGCTGTTTCGCCAGAGCCACGGTCGCGGCCATATGATCCGGGTCCGAGGCATGAAAACCACAGGCAATATTGGCCATGTCCACCCAGGGCATCACAGCCGCATCATGCCCCATCTGCCAGCTTCCGAAGCTTTCACCCATATCACAGTTCAGTTTCATCCTGTCTTCCCTGTATCTGATTTCTGCTCTCTCAACTTTATTCACAGAACCTAATTCAATCAATAACTTGAAGAATAGTATTCATACACTGACGTCACAATTTAGTCGGCACAACCCACCACCAACCCATCATTTCCTGCGACAGGCTCTCCCCAAGAGCTGTCCCGTACACAGTTCCAAACACAGTTTCCTTCTCAGCTTTTGTGTCAGTTTATGTTTCAGCCCTTGTCTACCCCTGAAAAACAACCAAAAGCAAGCCAATTCAATTCAATTCAATTCAATTCATCCCAAACCAAATGGTTCGTACACAATACTTGTATTATTTAATGGTATCGGCATCAAAATCGACACCGTCACCAGCAACCACTACAACCCAAAGAAAACGCTGGTTAACTCAACCCAAAAAGCGGGAGGCTTGTCTCAAAACCACGGTAATGATAACATTCTCGCCACATTTAACTATTTAGAGGTCTAATTAGTTTGTGTTTTCAGAGTCATCCCATAGCGCTGATTCGACAGCAAAGCTTTGAGGACAAAACTTTTAAACAATGTATGGATAACTCTTTTAAGAAGTACAGTATAGAAACAACCGATTATCAGGTCGGACAGGACAATATTCAGAAATGGGGGTTCGATGTCCATAACCCGGTTTTTGGTATCAGTGCCGGTCTGATCCTGCTATTCCTCGCCGCCCTGCTGGCGGTCGATGCCAACACAGCCAAGGATGCGCTCAATGGCGTCAAAATGAGTATCATCGAAAACTTCGATCTGCTTTTCATGTGGTCAGCTAACTTTTTTCTGTTGTTCTGTTTCGGGCTGATCCTCTCTCCCTACGGGAAAATCAAAATTGGCGGTGTGGATGCAAAGCCTGAACACTCCACCTGGTCGTGGCTGGCGATGCTGTTTGCCGCTGGTATGGGTATCGGCCTGCTCTTCTGGGGTGTCGCTGAACCCACCGCGTATTTTACCGACTGGTTCGGTACGCCGTTGAATGTCGAACCCTACTCTGACGAAGCCCGCCAGCTGGCAATGGGCGCAACCATGTTCCACTGGGGAGTCCATGGTTGGGCCATGTATGCCATCGTCGCCCTGGCTCTGGCCTTTTTTGCCTTTAACAAGGGCCTGCCATTATCGATGCGTTCTATCTTCTATCCGCTGGTAGGAGATCGGGCCTGGGGCTGGATGGGTCATGCTATTGATATCATGGCAGTGCTGGCGACTCTGTTTGGTCTGGCGACCTCTTTGGGTTTGGGTGCTCAGCAGGCCACCAGCGGCATCAACCATGTTTTTGGCCTGAACAGCGGGCTGGGAATGCAGATGGCGGTGATTGCCTTTGTCACGGTGCTGGCCATTATTTCTGTGGTGCGCGGGATTGATGGCGGGGTGAAAATTCTGAGTAACATCAACATGCTGTTTGCTCTGGCACTGCTAATTTTCGTGACGGTGATAGGTTTCGATGTGGTTTCTGTGGCACTGCCGGACACCATTCTGGGTTACCTGCAGAATATCGTTCCGCTGAGCAACCCGCATGGTCGTGAAGATAGCACCTGGATGCACGGCTGGACGGTCTTCTACTGGGCATGGTGGATTTCCTGGTCGCCATTTGTCGGCATGTTCATTGCCCGGGTGTCGAAAGGCCGGACAGTGCGAGAGTTCCTGATTGCCGTTGTCTTTATTCCAACCCTGATGACCCTGATTTGGATGGCGGTGTTTGGCGGGATTGCCATTGATCAGGTCGTAAATAAGGTAGGTGAACTGGGTGCTAATGGCCTGACAGATATTTCACTGACTCTGTTCCATGTGTACGATGCGATGCCGTTTGGTTCGGTGATTTCCGTTATCTCGATTGTGCTGATCATCGTGTTCTTCATCACCTCCTCGGACTCCGGTTCGCTGGTGATCGACAGCATTACGGCCGGGGGCAAAGTGGACGCGCCGATTCCACAACGTATTTTCTGGGCCTCCGTTGAAGGAGCCATTGCCGCTGCCATGCTGTGGATTGGCGGCACCGAAGCCTTGCAGGCATTGCAGTCAGGAGTGGTGACCACAGCGCTGCCGTTTGCCTTTGTGCTCCTGCTGATGTGTGTCAGCCTGCTTAAGGGTTTGCGTACGGAAATCAGCGTATATGGCCAGCAGCCTCTCGCCGATCAGCGTGCAGACTGATGTTTCGCCCTGGACGATCTTGGCTAGAGAGTGAGTGGTTATGAGTGGTATCACAAGCTCCGAGTGCTAGGAAAAACTACGAGTGCTAGGTAAAAGCTCCGAGTGGTCAGTCAAACTCGAGCCTTGAGAGTGCTTACCTGAAGTGCCTACCTGAGAAAACAAAACGGAAAAGGCCAGCGTTATTGCTGGCCTTTTCAGATAATAACGATTAGCGGGTTAACGAGGCAATGCGTAACAAAGCAATGTGTGACAAGGCAATACGTCTGCCGCTATCGTTTCGTCCTTGTCCGTGATTTTTATGTCTGAGAATTCAGTTCACGGCATAAATATCGTATGAGAAATACTGGCTGGCGATCTTCTGGTGAATGCCTTTCTCATGCAGTGCCGTGATGCCACGATTCAGCAGCTCTGCCAAATCCTTATCCTGCTTGCGGACGGCAATCCCCACGCCACGGCCGAACCATTTTTCTTCAGTAAACGACGGCCCGGTGAAATGAAACGCATCCCCGCCCGGTTTATCCAGCAAACCGCTCTGCAACCCAATCGCTCCGCCGAAAACGGTGTCAATACGCCCTGCCCGCAAGTCCATGAAGGCTTCATCAAACGTACCGTAGCGGACAATATTCACATCCGGGTGCATTTCAGACAGGTACTTGTCACCAATCGTGGCGCGCTGCACGCCGACTTTCAGCCCGCTCATACCGGCCTGTGTAAATTCAATGCTGCGATCCGCTTTGGTCACAAACCGGGTCGGCACTTTGGCGTAAGGAATGGTAAAGCGGACTTTTTGTTCACGCTCAGGGGTAATCGTCATCGCGGCGATGATCGCATCATGCTTACGGGCCAATAATGCCGGAATAATGCCGTCCCAGTCTTGCGCGCGTATCGTACATTTCACCTGAACTTCTTCACATAATGCCCGTGCCAGATCCACTTCAAACCCAGCTAACTGACCATCCTGTGTAGTCCAGCTGAACGGTGGATAAGCCCCTTCCACACTGAACTTGATCTCTTTCCATTCTTTAGCGGCAGCCTGCCCGGACATTGCCAGCGCAATGCCCAGCAGCCCTGCTTTTACGATGCCATGCTTCATCATCTTTCTCCTTGTTGTTGTTAAATCTTCCTTGAAAACGAGATCGCCTACCGGGTATTAAGCCTTGCCACCCTCAACAAACCGTTTGAAATTCATCAGAATGCTATGCCAGCCATCGCGCTGCTGTTCGATAGTATGGGTTGATTCCGCGTCAAAGGTTTCCGTCACTGTGGTCGCTTCCCCGTCAGCCTGAAACGTGACAGCCACTTTACGGCCGTCATCCATCACATAACCAAGTCGTTCCGGTGCCGAGATCAGAGTAAAAGTGCCTTCAAAATCAAACCCCATACTGCCGTCTTTGGCTTCCATCCGGTGACGAAAGCGGCCTCCGACCGAGAGATCGACTTGGCTCTGAGTGGTGTGCCAGTCTGCCGAAGCAGCATTCCATTCCACAATACAGTCCGGGGAGTTCCAGGCGTCCCAGACAGTTTTAATGTCACGGTTGATCGTGGTCGTCACTGTGATATCCATAGCGTCCTCCTTTGCAGTAATAACAGACACTATAGTCGATAGTTATGGACGTGCGAGGTCGCGTTACTGAGCGTCGTCACTGCCTGTTGGCTTTTCCCCTGAATGCCCCGTGTTTCCTCTCATTTTCCGGCTGTGGTTGAGCTCAAACGCTTTAACGATAACGTAAGCAATCAAGGCAAAAATGAAAAAGACCAGCAGCATCCAGGCAATGGATTGCAACGACTCAATCACCGTCCGGTAGATTTCCAGCACCCAGCGGTTAAGGGTCAGTTCCGGCGGCGTAAAGTTTTCCGATGGTGGACGCAAAAAACTTTCCAGATAGTGAATTCTGACGCCACCGGAAATACCGACCACATAAATGGCGAATTTAAGGTATTTGGTCCATGCAAAGGCGATATCGTCTGCCACGATACGCTCCAGTATCCCGTCAATCGGCTTGGCAAAAACCCGGGTGACGATGTAGCAGACAACAAATGCAATCAGGAAGGTAACAACGAGCAGAGAAAGGAACATGATGAACTCCCGGTTAATCAGCACAACTCTGAAGATTCAGACGCCTTTTTTGTCAAACGCCTTTATTGTCAGACGCCCTTATTTTCAGAAGCCATTAATTTTTCAGACATCTTTATTTTAGACGCCTTTTATTTTCAGACACTTTTGCAGCCAGGGTGTTCAGCTTCGCACGCAAAGCAATGCACCGCACTGTCATCCATTGATAATTAGCCAAGGTACTCATAACAGTGTGCGGTTTTTATGCGACGGAATCCTAATGACTCATAAAACTGATGGGAAACGGTGCGCTGAATATTGGATCGCACCACCAATCGCTCCAGTCCGGCCTCCTGTGCCCACTGCAGCGCAGCCTGAACCAGCTGACGCCCTGCGCCACTTCCTCGATATCGGACATCCACAACCAGCCCCGTGATTTCTCCTTTGAAACCCGACTCCAGCGTCAGCCGCTTTTCCGCCACCAGCCAACCGATGACGGTTTCCTTTGATGTTGCCAGCAGAACAACATGGTGTTCAGAGTCCAGCAATGCGGCCAGCCAAGCGGTCGTTTCTGCGTTTTCGGCCGGATACCCTAACTCACGGGTCAATCCGTTGATGGCGCTGGCCTCGGCAAGTGAGGCAGGGACGATATCAAAAGGCAAACGTCTATCCTTGTACGCTGCGGCGATGTCTTCGCATTCAGTGTATTCAGTAAAGCCGGAGCTGTGCTGACAGCTCACTGGGTTACTTGGACTGACTGCTGATTTTCTGTATATCCGCCATCATCTGGTCGGCTTCTTTAACCTGCAATTTGACCTGCTGGGCCAGAAGCTTGAGGCGATCATTGTTCAGCATCGCCAGATGATCTTCTTCTGCCTTTGTCAGCTCGTCTTTGCTTTCAATCAGATAAATCTGATCTTCCAGCATTGCGATCTCACGCTCCAACTGCTCTAACGGGGTTAAGGTCTGATCCAGCTGCGCAATCCAGCGATCAAGCTGAGTAGTTGTCACGGATAATGACTGACTCAGCTGTTCATTGATGCAGTGTTCAATAAAATTATCATCATCTTTGGGCTCTTGATTCAGACACGTCGACAAAGACTGACGAAACGCTTTCTCAAGCCGTTGTTCACTCAGCCCGGAGACATTGGCAAGGTTGGAAAATTCGCCGTCCCGTTTCATCTGGTTAACGGTAAATTCCACCATGCTGTCGATCATATCTGAGCCGTAGGAGGCAAAACTAAGTGTCCCTATAAATAAAGACAGAATGAAATTCTTTTTCATACTGAAACCTGTAATGACAAAATCCTTATTGAATTCAGGCGTTATACCCGCCAGATAATCGATACCATGTGAATGGGTCAAAGATACCGCACTGAGAGATATCTTTGCGAATCAAATTTTTCACTCATCTCTTGCCTTGGCGACCGCACTCAGCGAGTTCAGCCATGTGCCCTTCCCTTCTGCGGCAAGAAAAAGACCAAAGGTAAAAAGGCAACCGTCGGTATGTTAGCCAAGCACACCCACTGCCCCTGACTGTACATAAGCGTTTGTATTATTTTAGTATTTGCGATGCCATAGCACTGACAATCCACTGCGGATTTACATACAGGCTTCTGGATGCATTTACATGGATATACATACATTGTACGGCATACTATGCACTATTCCGCTCCTTCAAGATAGTGTGCGCTGTATTCCAGTTTTACAACTGTGATTCATTTTACTTGTCACGGCACTCGCCAATACTTCCGGCTTTCCTGGCTCATCATCGGTTAAGCCGATGCCGGGCGCACTGATACCTCTCCTGCCGAACCATCTTTAAAAATATTCGCTCTCACACCGAATCGCTCAGGCATACCCCAGCATGACGGCGGTGAACTATTTACGGAAATACTGATTACTAAAACCCAATCGAATAGAAAAAACCGATTGATGCTATTGAGAATTCCATCTGCGACAAGCTCTAGCTGCGTCTATATTCAATGTCAGTAACAGAGAGCTATGTAAAAACGACAGACTGAAAGTTAGTTGAATTGAAAGCGACATGAAGAAAGACGCACTCATCATCCCTACCGAACAGGAGTGACCTATGAGCAACGAAGGTAAGTGCCCGGTAATGCACGGAAGTAACACTCGCTTAAGTGGCGTTGGAACCAAAAATGTAGACTGGTGGCCTAACCAGCTTAACTTAAGAATTCTTCATCAAAACGACCGCAAGGCGAATCCAATGGGGGAAGGCTTCAATTACAAAGAGGCATTCCTTAAGCTCGATCTGAACTCCGTTAAAAAAGACATTGAAGATGTGCTGACCACATCACAGGACTGGTGGCCAGCCGATTATGGCCATTATGGCCCGCTGATGATTCGCATGGCCTGGCACGCCGCCGGGACGTACCGTACCGGTGACGGACGCGGTGGTGCTTCAACCGGTAACCAGCGTTTTGCACCTTTGAACAGCTGGCCGGACAACGGCAACCTTGATAAAGCCCGCCGCCTGCTTTGGCCGATCAAACAAAAATATGGCAAGAATCTCTCCTGGGCGGATCTGTTTATTCTGACCGGCAATGTGGCACTGGAATCCATGGGCTTCAAAACCTTTGGTTTTGGCGGCGGCCGCGAAGATATCTGGGAACCAGAGGAAGATATTTACTGGGGTGCCGAAGACGAATGGCTGGGCAACAAGCGTTATTCGGGGGTTCGTGATCTGGAAGACCCACTCGCCGCGGTGCAGATGGGCCTGATTTACGTGAACCCCGAAGGCCCGGACGGTAATCCTGATCCGGTCGCTTCCGGTAAAGATGTGCGTGAAACCTTCGCTCGCATGGCGATGAACGACTATGAAACCGTTGCCCTGACCGCCGGTGGTCACACTTTTGGTAAATGCCACGGGGCCGGTGATGCCGCATTGGTCGGACCCGAGCCGGAAGCCGCACCTATCGAACAAATGGGGCTGGGCTGGAAAAGCAGCCATGGCAGCGGGAAAGGCCGTGATGCGATCACCAGTGGGCTGGAAGGCGCATGGACACCGACTCCGACCACCTGGGACAGTACATACTTCGCCATGCTACTGGGCAATGAATGGGAACTGACTAAGAGCCCGGCTGGGGCCAACCAGTGGAAACCCAAAGTGGTGACCGACAGCAATCAGGCGCCGGATCCGGAAGATGCTTCTAAGCGCGTCAACATCATGATGACGACAGCAGATATGTCGATGCGGGAAGATCCTGAATACCGTAAGATTTCCGAGCACTTCCACCAACATCCGGATGAATTCGCCGATGCCTTCGCCAGAGCGTGGTTCAAGCTGACTCACCGCGACATGGGGCCAAAATCCCGCTATCTCGGTTCAGAAGTGCCGGCTGAAGACCTGATCTGGCAAGACCCGGTTCCTGCCGTAGATCATGCACTGATTGACAGCAATGACATTGCCGCACTGAAAAAAGTCATTCTGGAGTCCGGACTGTCTGTCACTGAACTGGTCTACACCGCCTGGTCTTCCGCTTCGACGTTCCGTGGTTCCGACTGCCGCGGCGGCGCGAATGGCGCTCGCATCCGTCTGGCACCGCAGAAAGACTGGGAAGTGAATCAGCCTTATCAGTTACGCAAAGTGCTGAGTACTTACGACGGTATCCAGAAAGATTTCAACTCCACCCAATCTGGCAACAAAGCCGTTTCGTTGGCCGACTTGATTGTGCTTGGCGGCTGTGCGGCTGTCGAGAAAGCCGCTAAAGATGCCGGTTTCAGTGTAACGGTTCCGTTTGAGCCAGGTCGTACTGATGCGACCGATGACCAGACCGATGCCGATTCCTTCGATGTACTGGAGCCGATTGCAGATGGTTTCCGTAACTATACGAAGAAACAGTACACCGTTTCGGCTGAAGAGCTGCTGCTTGATAAAGCACAGCTGCTGACCCTGACAGCACCGGAAATGACCGTACTGGTTGGCGGACTGCGTGTCCTGAATGCCAACTTTGGTCAGTCCCAACACGGGGTATTTACCGACAAACCGGGCGTTCTGACCAATGACTTCTTTGTTAACCTGCTCGATATGAACACCGAATGGAAGTCAACATCCGACGATGCTCAGGAGTTTGAAGGCATTAACTACAAGTCTGGTCAGGCTAAATGGAAAGCGACGCGTGTCGATCTGGTCTTTGGTGCAAACTCACAATTGCGAGCCATTTCGGAAGTCTATGGCGGCGATGACGCGCAAGAGAAGTTTGTCCATGACTTCATCAAGGCGTGGACCAAAGTGATGAATGCGGACCGGTTCGATCTGAAATAACCGACCCCGGTTGGCATACATCCGACCTGGAAATGGACGGGCTATATCAGCCGTCCATTTCATGCTGCGTTTGGTCCTCTATGAATAAAGCAGTGGCGCAGGGACGCCGGAGTGTTTCGCTTATTTATCTATACCTATAACCAACGTCCAGCCAACCTGGCCTATGCGAGATGCAATATACGTGTAAAGGCTGGCTAGCTGACTGGGTGAATGAACAATCCGGTGACCCAATATCAATCAGCGGCTGACAGGCCATACCTGCCAGCCGCTTTTTATTTGAGTCGCATGTTATTGGTGACTCGAAAGATAACAAGAGAGAACGATAACAAGTTAGCCAAACGTAGAGGAACCGTAGCAGCCGGACTGCCAGACAGCTCTATCAGGCAATCTGGGACGCCGTGTCTGGCTTGCGCTTGAGCATCATCAGGCGCGGCAGAATCAGGCCGAGGATCACCACGGCAATTCCCACGAGTTGCAACTGCGTAACAGACTGCCCCAGTAAAAATGCAGTCAGCACAGAAAAGACCGGAACAAAATTAAAGAACAGCGACGCTGTTGACGATCCCAGTTCACGCACGCCATTGAGCCACAGCAGATACCCCGCCACTGTGCCAAACAACCCGATATACACTACATCAATAATACTAATAGCCGGGCTGTTAAACAGTTCCGTGATCGGGTTCAGATCCGGAGTCAACAGACACATCACACCAATAACACCGGCTCCGCTGACCATCCCCACGAAGGTGTAAGGAATCACCGGCATCCAGCGGCTGATCCCCTGGCTGAAATAGGTGTAGAAACTCCAGGCCAGCATCCCCACGAAAATCATTTGATCGCCCTGATTTAGAGTCAAACTCAGCAATATCTCAAATTGTCCATTTGTGATCACCAGCAATACCCCCGACAAACTCACCAGCAAACTGAAACATTGCGAAAAGGTCGGTCTGGTGCGTTGCGCGAGACACGCAATCAAAGAAGTGATAAGCGGACTGAGCGCCATGATCAGTGAACCGTTGGCGGCGCTGGTATAAGTTAAGCCGGTAAACAAACCCAGGTTAAGACCACCTACCCCCACCGCGCTCACCAGTATCACCCATAACCACTGCTTGCGTGTGATTGAGAGTGGTTGACCGCGCATCAAACGGAGATAGAGTGCGAGACAGGCGGCAGCAATCACAAACCGCCAGAAAACCAGTGTCAGGGCATGTATTTCACTCAGTGCGTGCTTGCCTATCGGGAAACAGCTTCCCCAGAAAAAGGTACATAAAATCAGCAGTATCACGGATTTTGATGTTGATGAGAGCTTCATTGATAAAAGCTTGGTTATGGATGCCATTGTTACTCCGCATAACTTGTCAGATGAATACCTTTAGTGTATTGATTCCACCTAGTGGATAAACTGGCAATATCAGGACGGTAGATACCAATAATGAAACCTAACTATTCTCTCGACGATCTGCGCTGTTTCTGTGCAGTGGCCAGACTGGGCAGTTTTAAGCAGGCAGCCCAAAGCTTATCCATGCCACTTTCCACGCTCAGCCGCCGTATTCAGCAATTAGAAACCGACTTGCAACTCAGGCTGCTAAACCGCGATGCACACCGGGTGTCGCTGACTCATACCGGACAGCAGTATTTCCAGCGAGCCAGCGCACTATTTGATGAGCTCAGTGATATTGGTGAAGACTTGCATCGGGACAAGCATGAGCCGAAAGGTAAAATTCGACTCAATGCCCCCATCAATGCAGGCTCTCAATTTCTGCGGGACATTTTTTTCGATTTCATGGTGCAATATCCGGATATCCAGCTCGATATCGGATTTTCCAATACGCTGGTTGATATTGAGGCAGAAGCCATCGACGTCGTATTTCGGGTCGGTAGCCCTGTTGTTGAGAATTGGATCGCACGCCCGCTGGTCGACATCCATTTTATTGTTTGTGCTCAGGCCGGTTACCCGATCGACACAATTACCGAACCCGGCGCACTGTGTGGCCATCCTGCCGTCATTTGCCATCCGATGACGACCTGGGAGCTGATTCACACCGATACAAGGCAAGAGTTTGACTATCTCGTCGGTACTGGTGTCCGGCTGGAAGTGGATGAGATCCGGATGCTGACCCATGCCATTAAAGCAGGGTTAGGCATTGGCTATATTCCTGATTACCATGCCCTGCCGCTGATTGAAGCAGGAAAACTCAGCCGGGTGCTGCCAGACTGGCAAAGTAAAGCCCGAACCTTGTTTATGCTCTACCGTGACCGCGACCACCTTCCGCTGCGGGTGCGTTTGTTTGTCGAGTTTGTGCTTGCTCGTTTTGCTCAGGACGCTAACTAGTTGAGTACTGAGTAAAACAGAGTCTGCTGAATATGGATAAGTCATTGCTGAGTCATTGCTTCACCTGACCGAATTTTTTTAGTTTCTCTCCCTTTAAATCCCCTTTAAATCCCCCTCAATGATCCCTTTTCCCTTCAGCCACCTCCGGCTCGCTATCGTTTCGCGAGCCCTGAGGGTCTGTTCGCGCCGTCACGTCTTCCCGGCCGAATGCCATCTCTTTTTTCAAGCGCTCTTCAAAATCGATAAACAGCTTGTAGTAGTTATTGTCAAAGCGCTCCTGTTCACCGGCTTCACTTTTCCATGCAGCGTAGAGTGCATCCGACAACTCGGCATCCACTGACTTATAGGTATGCTGCCTGTTTTCCACAAACTCGGGGGAGCAGCCCAATACCCTAAGGGCAGCGGCACCAATTTCCACCGCAGAGTGATACGTTTCCGACTCAATGATATCCGCCCCGGCCTGACGAAGCAGGTAGCCATGACCACGGTCAAATGCCCGCACCAGCACCTTTAAGTTGGGGTATTTATGCTTAACATACTTCACCAGCTGAATCGCATTGTCACGATTATCTATGGCAATAATCAGCATCGCGGCATGCTCAATCCCTGCGGTGTGCAGCAATTCCGGTCGGGTTGCATCACCAAAATAGGCTTTCGTATTAATTTTCCTCAGGTTATCGACCTGCGCTGCCTGATGGTCAAGTACGACCGTTTTAATGCCGTTAGCCACTAATAAGCGGTTCACAATCTGACCAAAACGCCCGATGCCTGCGATAATGACCGTGCCCTGCTCGTCAATATGATCCGCTTCGCGTTCATTAGACGTCTGCTCAAAACGGGGCAAAATGACTTTCTCAAAAAAGATAAACAGCAATGGGGTCAGCAACATCGACATCGCAACCACCAGAGAGAGCGTCTGACCAATACTTCCCGGCAGCACATGATTCTGCACGGTGTAATTGATCAGCACGAAGCCAAACTCCCCCGCCTGCGCCAGGCTCAGGGCCAGCAACCAGCGACTGCTGTTCCGGATCCGGAAGATCGTCGCCAGAACAAACAGAATCAATGCTTTTAGCACGATGATCCCGACAGTCAGACCCATAACCAGAAAAAATTCGCTAAACAGAATGTCAAAATTGATCCCAGCACCGACCGTGATAAAAAACAGCCCCAGCAACAGCCCGCGGAACGGTTCGATATTGGCTTCCAGCTCATGCCTGAATTCACTGTTGGCGAGGACAACACCGGCGAGAAACGTACCCAGTGCCGGCGATAAACCCACCAGTGTCATCAGCACTGAGACCCCAATGACCAGCATCAGTGCTGCTGCTGTAAAAATCTCTCTCAGACCAGAGCAGGCAACAAACCGCAGCAACGGACGGCTGAGATAGTGGCCCCCAACCACAACCAGTGCCATCGAACCTGTGATGACCAGACCATAGGCCCAGCCCGGTAAACCGGCTATCAGGCTCAGCTCCTCATTATGGTCAGCCACTTGCTGCGTGACATGGCGGGCCTTCTCCACCAACTCAGGTAACGCCAGTAAGGGAATAAATGCCAGCATCGGAATCACAGCAATATCTTGGAACAACAGAACCGAAAACGCATTCTGGCCTCCCTCGGTGCGAGTCAGCCCTTTTTCATTAAATGTTTGCAGCACTATCGCGGTGGACGATAACGCCAGAATCAAGCCGATGGCCAGTGCCACGCTCCAGGATAAACCCAACCATATACCCAGCCCCAAAATTGCCGCTGCTGTCCCAGCCACCTGTAACCCACCCAACCCCAGCAGGCGATGACGCATCGCCCACAACGACTTGGGTTCTAGCTCCAGACCAACCAGAAACAGCATGATCACCACACCAAATTCCGCGAAATGCTGAATAGTGGTGGTTTCGTCACCCACCAGACCGATCACCGGCCCAATCACAACCCCGGCGATCAAATAACCCAGCACTGAGCCCAGTCCGAACAAAATAGCCAGAGGCACTGCAATCACCGCCGCAACCAGGTAAATAAAGGCATAAATAAAATATTCCGACATGGCGTATCCTTTGCAGTCAGCGCGTGGATCAGGCTAAAACCACCGCTGATCAAGCCAAATGAGGTATTAACAACGTAGCTGGCGAGCACCTGTTTCGCCATGTTAACGTCATATAAAAAGCACCATATTAACAATGTGGTGCACTGGCATACCGCGTTAGGTGGCTGAATAATAAAAGTGCAAAGGTACAGGGAACGTAAGCGCGAACAAGAATCGCGAACAAGAAATAACGGGCAGAATGCCGTTAGTACAGGCGATGAGGCGATGAGGCGATGAGGCGATGAGGCGATGAGGCGATGAGAATACGCGTTTTATCAGAACGCGGAAATGAAAAAACGGCTTACAAGCGCTAACCTGTAAGCCGTCATTTTTAATGGTGCCCCGGGCCGGACTTGAACCGGCACGCCGCGAACGGCGAGGGATTTTAAATCCCTTGTGTCTACCAATTTCACCACCAGGGCACACAATTTTGTGAGATATCGCTTAATGCCATATCTTAATTGTCTGCTTCAAAGCACTCCGGATGAGAACTTTGAGAATGGAGGCGCGTCCCGGAGTCGAACCGAGGTCCACGGATTTGCAATCCGCTGCATAGCCACTCTGCCAACGCGCCTCTGAATATCCGCTATCGGCCTTGCCGCTGCGGTATGGTGTGCATTCTACGGATTGCCTCTGTTGAGTCAACAAAAAAATCATGCAAAAAAATTCAATCGTTTGATATATGTACGGATAGGCGTTAAAAGTGTGCGTTTCATCCTATTTGGCCTTTTTCGTCACTCAGTTACGAGGGAGCAGTCCCCGTTTTATCTTACGATTTTCTGCGTCTTCTTTTTCTGCTTCTGCCTGTCACGTCAGCAGTGTTTTCGATCTCTCCTTCCCTCTTTGATCCGGTTCGAAATAGCATCCTTGAGCCCTGCTCTTCTTGGCCCCCAGCGAAACCCTCACCTGCCCCGTCAAATGCAATGATGTTTATATTTGATAATCGAGTGAAATTGCCGGAAAATAGTGAGCCAAATCACACTAACTTTGCCTGTTATGCTTCGAATACTCAGTCTGGTCATCATCGGGCTTCTGCTCTCAGCGTGTACGCCCAAGGCCCCTCAGCCCGTGACGGTTACCCTCAGCTTCATCACGCTTGCGCCTACGCACCTGTTAACGTCTCACAACCGCTTTGATCAGCACGCGACGCAGCAATGGCTGAACGATAATCTTCGCCGACACCAGACAGCAGCAAATACAGCCACCCAAAACCAGAGCTATCTGGCATTTTACTCCTATCAGTGGCCATCACAGCCGGTGCTGACCCCGGCTTTTTCTTATGTAACCGCATTGATGCTCAACCCGGTCACCGCACGTCAGGTGGCTGACTCACTGTTACCTGAACAGGCAATCCTGGCCAGTAATATCAATTTCGGTACGGCGCAATATGGTGCACAACTGTACGCGTATAATCCGAAAAAAGCCCGTGCCGAAGCCTTTGTTCAGCAGATACACGGTGAGCAAATTGCCTATTTATCGCTGATTCGCCAGTCGCCACAACCGGATGCTTCCCCACAGACTGAAGATCTGCAATTGATCGCCAATACCGTCGATCGCCTGCAAATTCAGGGCATCAACAAAGTCGTCCTGTTGAGCCAGTTTGCCCCAACCTATGCTCCCCAGATTGTCAACGCCGTTAAAGGTCTGGATGTTGTCATCAGCAGTGGCGAACAAGCGGCGCTATCTCTGAAACAGAACACCACACTGGCCACCTTCCCGGCACAGCAGATGCGATGGCATTCACTTTCCCTTCATTTTGATGATCGGGGAAGAGTGCAGTCTGCGGAATTTCTGCCTCTCTGACATAAAGCGTGTCTGACGCAGTGCAATCAGATATGCGCACCGACGAAAAAGGCGAGTCTGACACTCGCCTTTCTTCTCTGCCTGTTACTATTGCCCTGTTACATCAGGCGACCAGCTCTACCGCCTCTCGCACCAGACGACCGATTTCTTCCCAGTCGCCATTATCAATCAGTGAAGGTGCCACCATCCAGGTGCCGCCGCAGCAGGCCACCCGGTCAATCGCCAGGTAATCGCGAACATTGGCTTTACTGATTCCACCGGTCGGCATCAGAGAAATATCGACGTACGGTGCCAGCAGGGATTTGATCATATTGATTCCGCCCGAGGCCTCAGCCGGGAAGAACTTGAGAAAAGTCAGACCCAACTCAACCGCCTGCTCAACCTGACTCGGGTTGTTTACGCCCGGCACGACCGGAATACCCTGCTGCTGACAGTATCGTACCGTGTTCGGATTCAAACCCGGTGCGACAATAAATTCCGCGCCGGCCGCTACTGCCCGGTCAACCTGTTCAGCATTCAAAACCGTGCCCGCGCCAATGCAAAGCTCCGGGTACGCTTCACGCATCAGCCGGATGGCTTCTGCTGCCGCTTCGGTACGAAACGTTACTTCGGCCACCGGCAAACCATTTTCCACCAGCGTTTTAGCCAGCGGAACCGCCTGCTCGACCTGATTAATCTGGATGACGGGAATAATTTTATACGACTGTAGTTTTTCAATTAGTTGCTGAGACATGTACTGAGAGTTCCTTTTTCACAAGAATGCTTTTCTATCAATGTGTTCGGCCAAACTTTTTGGTCAATTTTTTGATCAGGACTTTTGGTCAGGCTTCCGATTACGCTTTAGTTCACTATGTCGTGAAAGCTGTTCGGTCAGAATTTCCGTTACGGCTATCTGTCACAAAAGCGCACTCATCGCTTCGCGAGGAATAATCGCCCCCGGGTGCTGAATAACAATCGCAGCCAACTGGTGCCCTAATTCTGCAGATTGGGTTTCATCAGCGCCGGTAAGGCGACCCGCCAGATAACCGGCTGCAAACGAGTCCCCGGCTGCACAGGTATCCACTACGTGTTCAACCTGATTGGCAGCCACATAAGTCACTGTCGGCTCAGCCGATTGTAAGTGGCTGACCACTTTGCACGGATCGCAGCCGCGCTTAATCACCACTTCCTCACAGCCAAACATCCGGCAACGGGCAACTATGTCGCTATTTCCCCACACTTTGTGGTCATCGTCTTCAGTGACCAGCGCAATATCGACAAACCGCAATACTTGGCTGTACCAGTACTGGGCCTGTTTTGCCGTCCAGAGCTGCGGCCGAAAGTTATTGTCAAACATCACTTTACCGCCATGCTGGCGATGCTTTTCCAGCAGAGTAATCAATGTGGCTTTTGCTTCTTCCGCCAGAATGGCCAGGCTGATGCCACTGATATACAGCGCATCAAACTCGTGATTATCAATGGCCTGCTCCAGCGGCGAGAGATCGGTCGCAAAGTAGAATTTCGCCGCACTGTCATTACGCCAGTAATGGAAATGACGTTCACCATTGGGCTCAGTTTCAACCAGATAAAGACCCGGTAATTTATTTTCCAGTTTGCGAACCAGCCGGGTATCGATGTTTTCTTCCTGCCAGGCACTGAGCATATCCCGGCTGATATTATCGACACCTAATGCGGTTGCGTAACTGACGGAGAGATGACGGCTGGCCCCTAGGCGTGACAGATACAGCGCAGTATTGAGCGTATCGCCACCGAATGTACGCCGTAGCGGTTGGCCGCTGAGCTCCACCATACACTCACCAAAAAATGCAATGTTCACGCTGTCACCTTCAGTGTTTTTAAGAGTTGTCATTAAAGCGTAATCGATGATGCAGGCCTTACATCACAACAAAGACCTGCATTTTGACGAGTTTTAGAGAATTATTTTGCTTCTACAGGACGGCCTTCTAAATCCGGCTCCTGGTTCTGTTCCATCGCGGCACGTTCGGCATCCAGTAACGCTTTCGCCTCTTCCTTCGTGACAGTATTGGCGGGTGTCAGCAGGCTCACGCCGACTCCGACGACCAGAGCGGTCAATACCGACGGTATTACAGGGTTACCCCAGAACGCTCCCCATTCCGCATTCAGCATGACAGAGAAAGAAGCCGCTGACGCGCCAGCCAATGTAGCCAAGGCACCTTGCCAGTTGTAACGACTCCAGAAGCGTCCCAGCATGCCGCAGACAAACATGCCTGACATCACGGTCGAGATCATTTTAGTGATGTAGCCAATGATGTCGTTTGACGTCAGTGCGAACAGCAGGGCCAGACTGATACAGATCACCAGTGCATAGCGTGAGTAAGTCACCATTTTGTCTTTGCCCGGCACTTTGCCGGTAAACATGATGTAGATGTCGCGCAGCAGAATAGACACCCCGGCAATCGCATCGGAACTGGCGCTCGACATAGTGGCAGACAGACCGGCAATCAGCACAATCATACCGACTGCGACCGGCAGTACCGTGGCGGCAACGTACGGAAAGGCATAGTTGGCATTATTCAGATCCGGGTTGATAGCGTGGGCCGACATCCCGATAACCGCAGGAATAATGGAGAAAAACAGGTACAGTACGCCAGACATCGTAAACGAGCGGCGAATGGTCTGCACATCCTTACCCGAATAAATACGCTGACGGAAAGAAGGGGTTGCCAGAATCCCGACCCCGACAACCAGTGCCAGTGACAACGCAGGAATCATCCCCAGTTTTTCGATACCCAGGACACTCACAGCAGCCGGATCCATCGCTGCATAGAGGTTTTCAAGCCCACCAATGTGCTGCACCGACAACACCGCCATCAGGATAAATCCGGCAAACAGGATGATTGCCTGAATGGTATCGGTCCAAACCACCGCGGTATAACCGCCAATCACAACATAAATCGTAAAGGCCGCAGCGATAATGATTTTTGCCGTATTGAGATCAATGTCGGCAATCCATGCCAGGTACATGCCGCCACCAAGAATGTGCGCGCCCAACCAGCCAATTGAGGCGATAAAAATCAGAATTCCGACGACATTTTTCACGATCTTGTTGGCACCGACATAGTAAGACAGCTCTTCACTCATGGTCATGAAGTTCAGTTTACGAACCGGGGCAAACCAGTAGGCCAGCAACAAAATCCCGACTGCGCCACCGATCCCGTACAGGGTACCGGCCCAGCCATTTGCATAACCAAAACCGACCGCGCCCATACTGGAGCCCGTCCCGACCATGGTGGCGACCGTGGTGCCAAGCACCAGGAACAGAGGCAAGCCTCGCCCGCCGAGCAGGAAGTCTTCGCCAGATTTCTGATGGCGGGAGACATACCAACCCAGCCAGATTAAAAAAACCACATACGCACCGAACCCGGTGAGAAAGAGTGTACTGTTCATTCCATACCTCTTATAATCCGTTATACCAGCTGGAACAGTTATCTTTATGAATTGTAAGGAAGATTATTGCTTCAGTTGGTTTATGCTTTTATTTGCTTGGGGACGTGGGTTTCCCTTCCCCGCGATTTACTGATATTTCAGTTTGTTTTTTAAAGGGTTGGTACTTTGCCAACCTTTTTCTTTATCGGTTGCTCTGGAAACCGCTCAGAGCCATGTTGCCTCAGATCTTGCAGAAGGTAATAACGACTTACCTTCTTCCAGTTTCCTGGCGTTTTTCCCGGCTTTTTCCTGACGTTAGTTTTATCAACCGCACCGCATTTCGGTTATATTCAGAGTCAGCGCTGAACGCTCAGGGTTGCTCCGCGCTAACTTTGCTTAGGCTTCATCCGACCCGCGGTTTACGGTGTTCGCCCGGAACCAGGTATTCCTCGAACTAGCGACGATCTTCGCGGTAGCAGGTAACGTCCACTTCCACTTTCACGTCGACCACCAGATCACAGACCATGCAGATACGTGCCGGTGGGTGCTCGCCAAAGAATTCTTTAAACACTTTGTTGAATGACTGGAAATAACGGGCATCGGTCAGGACAACCTTCACGTGCACCACGTCTTCAAGGCCATAACCGGCTTCTTCCATAATGTTGACGCAGTTCTGGATTGCCAGACGCGATTGCTCAACAATACCGCCTTCCACCACTTCGCCATCAATCATTGGCGTCTGGCCGGAGACGTACAGGAAACCTCCCGCCTGCGTAGCGCGGGCAAATGGCAGGTGCTGACCGCCGGTACCTGTACCGCCTTCAATGCCATAGCGTGTGATAGTCATAATTGCTTACTCCAATGTGGTTGCTAAAATCAGGTCTGTCATCGAATCGAACTGCAAACGGCGTCGGTTCATGCCAGGCCAAGAATTAAGAATCAAGAATCAAAAATAGAGCCAGATTCAGCGCTGCTGACGGTACAAAAACCGCCCGCAACGTTGGGGACTGACTTCCCCGTTCAGATAGCTGGTATGGCCATTCACCATTACCTGCTCAATGCCTTTGGCTGCCGCAATGGGATGGGCGAAATCCGCCACATCAATGATGGTGTTCGGGTCAAACAACACCAGATCCGCATAAGCGCCTTCGCGTATTTCCCCACGGTCAGCCAGACCAAACCGCCTTGCCGACATACCCGTCATTTTGTGGACAGCCTGTGCCAGCGAAAATAGCTGGCGTTCCCGACTGTAATAACCCAGCACCCGGGGAAATGCGCCCCAGAGTCGTGGATGCGGATGCGGATCATTCGGTAAGCCATCCGACCCCACCATGGTCAGGCGATATTTCAGCACCCGCTCAACGTCTGCTTCATCCATACAGTGGTAAACCGCACCGGCCGGTTGCAACGCTTTGGCCGCATCCAATAACGGCAGTGCCATTTCGTCAGCAATTTGCTTCAGGGTTTTTCCCGCCTGCTCCGGTAACGCTTCTGACCAGGTAATAAAGATGTCGAAATCGTCCGTCACCTGATTCAGATCCAGCGTGGACGAGCTGGCCGAATACGGATAACAATCACAGGCAACATCCTGGTGCTGGCTGGTTGCTTCCATTAACTTCAGCACTTCAACGGTTCGTCCCCAGTTTCCGGCACCGGCACATTTAAGATGAGAGATCACCACCGGCACTCGGGCGTGACGTCCGGTTGCAAAGGCTTCTTCCATTGCAGCCAGAATCTCTTCAAACTCAGTGCGCATGTGGGTCGTATAAATCCCGCCGAAGGCCGCCAATTCTTCCGCCAGCGCCATCACCTCTTCGGTCGGAGCCTGTTTGGCAGAGGCATAAGCCAGCCCCGAACTGAGGCCCAACGCACCGGCTTGCATCGCCTCCCGCAGACGTGCTTTCATCGCCTGAATTTCCAGGGGGGTCGCCGCACGGTAAAGGTCATCCATTTCGTTATTGCGTAACGTGGTATGGCCAACCAACGCCGCCACATTGACCGCAGGCGCTGCCTGCTCAACCGCGCGGGCATAGTTCGTAAACGTCGGATACTGGAAATCAGCCTGCTTGCCGAGCAAATTCATCGGGTCCGGCGGGTCGCCTGCCAGCACGGCCGGTGAGGCGCTGATCCCGCAGTTGCCAACAATAACCGAGGTCACCCCCTGGCTGATTTTGGCGAGACAGTCGGGATAGCGGATCACGTTGGTGTCGTCATGGGTGTGAACATCAATAAAGCCCGGTGCCAGCGCTTTACCATCACCGTCAATCACCACAGTCGCCTGGCATCCCGCCAGGTCACCAATGGCTGCAATACGATCCCCGGAGATGGCAACATCAGCGTGGTAAGGCTCGGCACCCGTGCCGTCAACAACCTGAACATTTCGGAATACGGTATCGAACTGCATGAAACTTCCTTCTTTCTTTCGCTAAGCTTCACAACCCGACCGACTGTTCCGGTGAGGTTGTGGTTAATCGCCGAGAGGCTGGCGGTCTTCTCCACCGCGATGGCTGTCCAGCGCCATCTTCAGGCGGCGCAATTTGTCACGGCTCCGGCGTTTATGGCTCAGTGCCAGTTCCGTTGACAACACATCAATCATTGCCATCATCGCGTAACGTGAAGCCGATGGTTTATAGATAAAATCGGTTTCCTTGGTCACTATCGGCAACACAAGATCACTGACTTCTGCCAACGGAGAATCCTTGGCTGTAATGGCAATGACGCTCATCCCGTACTGCTTCGCAATTGAAGCCGGTTCCACCACTTCCGGGGTGTAGCCGGTCGCGGAAATCACCACCATCACATCATTGCTGTCGGCAGTGGCTGCCACCATACGAGCCAGCAATCCGTCGTTGTAAGCCGTAACGGCATACCCGAGCCGGAACAGGCGGTATTGCAACTCCTGAGACAGAATGGTGGAACCGCCCCCCATCCCGACAGCCAGAATTTGCCGCGCGTTCTGTAGCAACTCGACGGCTTGCGCCACATCCTGCTCATTCACAACTTTACGATTTATGTTGATCACGTTTTTGATCGATTCATAAACCCCTTGAATACCGGACTGATCCGGCGATTCATGAATGAACCGCTGCCCCAGAGCCAGCGACTGTGCCAGCTTTAGTTTCAGGTCACGGACATTCTTGCAACCCACCGCTTTGGCAAAGCGGGTAATGGTGGCTTCACTGACCCCGGCCTCTTCTGCCAGCTGGCTGATGCTGTAGCCCGAGGCTGCAGCTAAATCATCCATCACCAGCATGGCCACTTTCTTTTCGGCCTCACGTAATTGCGAAAATCGTTCAGTAATTCTGGAAACAATATCGACTTCAATCGTCACGGCTTTCACCTCTCTCGACACAGCAAATGGTAGATTCAGGGCGGGTGCAAAACAGTGAGAAACAGCACAAATCATTCGATAATGTTTGATAGTTTCTAACATCACAAATATTATCAACAAGCCAAAAGGCAGCAATAACAAGCCCTGAGAGCTATGTTAGGAGAATAATAAATGAACCAAGCAAATAAAAAGTATGTTAGTAAATATCAAGACAGCCATCACAAAAAATGGCCTGTAGGTACTAAAGGGATTTGGGTAAATGAAAAGGAAAGCGGCCGATACAGCCTGATTCACGAAGAGATTTCGCTGCCTGCTGCAGTGCTTCGGCAATCCTCACTGACTAACAACCTGAACTGGATGCAGCAGTTTGCCCGCCACCATCAGGTTCAGCTGGCACCTCACGGCAAAACCACCATGACCCCAGCCCTGTTTGAGCAACAACTGGCAGCCGGGGCATGGGGAATCACCGTGGCTACCGCGCCACAAGCTGAAGTCGCCGTTGAGGCAGGTGCCAAGCATATCCTGATGGCCAACCAGTTAGTCGGCAAAGCAAACATTGCAATGGTCCGGCGCCTGCAGCAGCAACACGCCGTCACGTTTTATTGCTGTGTTGATTCCGCTGAAAATGCCCGCCAGCTCAGTCAGGCATTTGAGCAAGGATCGCAACCGTTACACGTTTTGATCGAGTATGGGGTGCCTGGCGGTCGTTGTGGCTGTCGCTCTGAGCAGGACGTTGTCGCACTGGCCGAAACCATCCACACGCTGCCTGGGCTGATCCTCTGTGGTATCGAAGTGTACGAAGGGGTGATCCACGGGGCCAATGCGGAAGCAGACATCCGCGCCTTTCTGGCCAGCGCGATAAACACCGTTGAACATCTTACTGAGCGACAGCTGATTACTCGCTCCCAGCCTGTCATTACCGGCGCTGGCTCGGCCTGGTACGATGTTGTCGCCGAGAGCTTCGCTGATCACCCTCACCTGCTGGCAATTATCCGTCCCGGCTGCTACCTGATTCACGATACCGGTATTTATCAAGATGCGCAGGCAAACGTGATGGCACGCGCGGAACGCAATCAAGGGGCGACTTGTGATTTAGGCGGTGACCTGGAATCAGCACTGGAGATTTGGGCTTACGTGATTTCCAGACCGGAGCCGGGCAAAGCGGTGATCGGGATGGGTAAGCGCGATGTGGCTTTTGATGCCGGGCTGCCTATTCCTGAGCGCGGTTACCGTAATGGTCATACTCTTGATATTGATGGGCTAAAGGCCATCGCCATTATGGATCAACACACCTTTGTTGAGGTTCCCGAAGGGCATGATCTGTCAGTCGGCGATATGATCGCTTTTTCCACATCGCATCCTTGCCTGACTTTTGACAAATGGCGCTACCTCTGCGTCGCTGATGAGGACTATAACGTGTCCCAATGGGTTGAAACATTATTCTGAATTTCACGGACATGAGGCCATAATTATGCCAACCTGCTGATTTTCATGACCAGCTTGAGGCGGTAAGCCAATACTTACCGCCTGTATCGCACTTAATGACAGCCTATTTCCGGCCTGTTTTCAGCCTACCTCCTACCAGAAACCACCCATAAAACCTTGTTTTTGATAAGGTTTATATCGTTAAATCCCTTTGCGAAACGGGAATTGAAGTGTATCATTCCGCCACCAGTTTCACCGTGCCACAAAGGATACAAGCATGGATCTGACATCTCTTATTGAAGGTACGCTTTTCGGCCTTATCGTACTGTTGATTGGCCTGTCAGGCGGTTCTTTTTTTACTATGGCGACCGCTAAATCAACTGAAGAAACCAGTGCTACAGAGTCTCGCATTGAGTTTGGCTTTTACGGAGTGGCGAGTCTGGTATTTGCTGCCCTGCTATCCGGCATTCTCAGCTGATAACTGGCCATTCCATTAGCCATTTCTGCTGAATCAACCGTTCAAATCTGATACAGCTCTAAAGGCAGCCCATCCGGATCCTGGAAGAAAGTAAAACGCTTCCCGGTCACTGCATCTGTTCGAATGGGCTCTACTGCCACACCTTTCTTTTGCAGGTAATCTGCCACTTCTTCAACCGAATCGACGGCAAAGGCAAGATGCCTTAGGCCACAAGCCTCAGGAAAACTCGGGCGCGCTGGCGGTGACGGGAAGGAAAATAACTCAATCTGGCTGCCATCCGGCAACGCTAAATCCAGCTTGTAGGAATCACGCTCAGCACGATATTGCTCAGAAATGATCCGTAATCCCAGCACCTGGCTGTAAAAATGCTTCGATAATTCATAATCTGAACAAATAATCGCGGCATGATGAATGGCTTTAAGCACTCTTTCCTCCAGTGGCAATACGATGATGAGAGAAATTCTCTGTCACAGCACATAATACGTTAAACGGCACTTGAACATATTCACAAATGCGTCTGTATAGCACCGCTGGGGATAGCTTTGATGTCAGAAGTTAGCCCGCCCGATGCTTCATGCTTCATGCTTCGCAGAGCGCCACATTTTCGCGCTTGCCAACGATATCATTTGCTTTCGGCTTACTCCTTTCAGAGTGCTCTGTTTACGAGGCTGCTGTTTACAAGACACCTATTTATCTGGCTTCTCTTTTTGCGACATGCTGGCCGATTAAGTATTTCTGCTCAAAAAATTCCATCAGGGAATACAACCAAATAGAAAAGTTTTTTTAGCGTTAATGTCTAGAAAAGTATTTACACGGTGAATTTTTGCTTATATGTTGAAGAGGTTTTCAATACTAACGACCAGGTTTAAGCCATGTTTCGCAGCACACAATTACAATTTGATTGCGCGCCTTCGCTGACTACTCCTGTGTCGTTTGCAGCACGTGCCATTATTGCCGCTATTCTAGTGATTATTAACTAGGCTGGCGGCTTTCTCCGTCAGCCAGGCTGACGGAGAAATCGCCGTAATCTTTCTCTGTTTTTCCTCAGCCTTCCTGACGGTCCCAATAAACACTGACTACCGAGTAGTCAATTTGAGGACTTGTCCATTGAAAAGAAATGATTTATTAGCAATCGGCCTGATGACTTTCGCTATGTTTCTGGGTGCCGGGAACATCATCTTTCCGCCTTTTCTCGGACTACAGGCAGGAGAAGCATTCCTACCGGCAATGCTGGGATTTCTGATCACGGCTGTTGGCCTGCCGGCGCTGACTCTGATTGTGTTGGGCCACCTTAGCCACAGCAACCAACTGACATCAGCATTACCAAAACCCCTTGCGATCACTTTTTGGGTACTGCTTTTCACTGCCATCGGACCGGCATTTGGCATGCCCCGCGCTGTCACAGTCGCTTACGAAATGGGAATCAAACCTCTCGTGGAATCAGATTCTCTGATGGTGTTCTCAGCCGGCTTTGTTGCCCTGACACTGATATTGGCTTTTCGCCCGGGGAAACTGGTTGATTACATTGGCAAAGTGATGACTCCTCTGCTGGTTCTGTTACTGCTTGCTCTGGCTGCGAGCGCGGTGATCGCTCCGTTAGATACCCTGAAAGTCGCGTCAGCCGGTTATGAAATGCGCCCTGTTACAGAAGGTTTGATCCAGGGTTACATGACAATGGACGCGATTGCGGCTGTGGGTTTTGGCTGGGTCATCATCAAAGCTATCCTTAATAAAAATGGGGGTAACAGCCGTCATCTTTCAGGAATCACGGTAAAAGTTACGCTGATCTACGCCGTTCTGATGTCGGCTTGTTACCTAGCAATGGCATATGTGGGGGCCACCTCTGCCTCAGTGGCCAGCGAAGCCAGCAATGGCGGTGAAATTCTGACCCTGTATGTCGCAGAGGTGTTCGGTGTTTACGGTCAGTACCTGCTGGCGGCAATCATCATCATGGCGTGCCTGACCACCACAGTTGGTCTAACTAACGCCTGTGCTGAGTATTACCGTGAAACGTTTAGCACCCCGTTTGCACTGACCGCCACTATCGTTGTGGTACTGACAGGTGTCGTGGCAAACTTTGGCCTGAACCAGATCCTTGCCGTCAGCTTGCCTGTTATTCTGGTTCTGTGCCCGGTGGCCATCACACTGGTACTGACTGCCATGTGTTTTTCCGGTGCTAAGCGCCAGTCGTCTCACTACCGCCAGTCGGTGTACCTTGCATCGGTAGCGACCACGCTGGTTTTTGGCGGGCTGGACACCCTGAGTATTCTGGGCATGCTGCCGGAATCAGTCCAACCCATGCTGGAGCGCTACCTGCCGCTGTACAGCGCGCACGCCAGTTGGTTGCCGCCTTGCCTGCTTGTTCTGGTAGTCGGTATGGTGGCATCGAGAACAAACACAGCGTCACCGTCTACCGAAAATGCGTAATTTTTTCCAAAAACAGGCCGTAAGTGAAGAGGAAATGCTGTAATTGAGCAGGAAATGTCGCGATGAGAGATAGCTTTTATCGCGCTTTTCCCTCAAACATTTCACCGAAACGGCTCTGCATTGAAAGGTGTTCTCGTACAGCTCGTCCTGATTGGATATTCGATTTACAGCAAGACCAATAACAAAAACGAGCACAAGACCAGAAAGTACCGGCCCCAACGCCCCTATCAATTCAACGCCCGCTATCAATGCATGGCTGCTACCAATGCATGACAGCCACAACAGAGCTGGACATGGTTATTTGCCCGCCAAGCCCTGCTTTCTCGGTGTTTTCGTCGGCATGTAATGAGTCAGTTGTGATGATTTTTTCGCCTGAAATTCTTAAAAAATTCAATGAATCAGTTTACAGAGGCGGAATTTGCTTATATGTTGTGTCCGTTGCCCGTAATAATTGATAAATCTTTTTATGCTGAACATTTTCACTAATCCCGCAAAATCTGCTGATTTGCTCTTGGCGAAAGCCAAGCGTGCGGTATTACGTGCAACACAATCTGTCGTCGCAGTCGTCGTCTTGGTCATCGTTATCTAGGCTGGCGGCACATTCCGTCAGCCAGGCTGACGGAAGATGAGCACACCTATCTTATTTTTCCCCAGCTGTCTGACGGTCCTAAGCAAAATACTTTGGTATGCAGAAGGATTCGTCCATGAAAACAAATGACATAATGGCCCTCGGCCTCATGACCTTCGCCATGTTTCTCGGTGCCGGGAACATTATCTTTCCGCCTTTTCTAGGACTGGAAGCCGGTGAACAGCTGATGCCGGCAATGGCGGGCTTTTTGATCACCGCCGTCGGCTTACCTGCCCTGACACTGATCGTGTTCGGCCGCCTGAGTGACAGCAAGCAGCTGACTCAGCCACTACCAACCTGGCTGGCCACACTGATCTGGGTCGCATTGCTGACAGCCGTTGGCCCGGCATTCAGCATGCCGCGCGCGGTCACCGTCGCGTACGAAATGGGCATCAAACCTTTCTTTTCAGGTGATCACCTGCTGACCTTTTCTGTTCTGTTCTGTGCCCTGACCCTGCTGCTGGCCTTTCATCCGGGAAAACTGGTGGATTACATAGGCAAAATCATGACCCCGCTGTTAATTCTGATGCTGTGCGTGCTGGCCATCACTGCCGTGGTCTCTCCCCTTGCTGCGCCACAAGCAGCCATCGGCAAGTTCGAAGATCTGGCACTGACGCAAGGGCTGGTTCAGGGTTACATGACCATGGATGCAATTGCTGCTGTTGGCTTTGGCTGGGTAGTGATCAAAAACATCAACAACAAGGGAGTAACAGCAGCATCTACCGTTCGCCGCATTACTCTGAAAGTGGCTCTGATTTATGCCTTCCTGATGGGATTGTGCTATCTGGCCATGGGTTACGTTGGCGCAACCTCCGCCCCGATAGCGGAAGGGGTCACCAACGGTGGTGAATTGCTGAGCCGCTACGTCGCGCACAGCTTCGGTGGCTTCGGACAATTTTTGCTGGCCGCGATTATCATCATGGCTTGTCTGACAACAACTGTCGGCCTGACCAATGCTTGTACTGAATACTATCAGCAGACGTTCAACGTCCCTTTCCGCCGTAGCGCCACCATCGTTGTGCTGGTAACAGCCCTGATTGCCAATGTAGGACTAGAACAAATTCTCGCGCTGAGCCTGCCTGCCATTCTGGTACTCTGCCCGGTGGCAATCGCACTGATTTTGGCCGCGCTGTTCTACCCAGCAGACAAACAGTATCAGGCAACATATGTCGCGGTGATCACTGTCGCCTTCGCTTTCGGCACGCTGGATGCCATGAGTATCCTGGAGATGATGCCAGCGAATCTGGACTCTTTACTGTCCGAGTGGTTACCTCTGTACAGTGCCCATGCCTGCTGGTTTCTGCCATGTAGTTTGGTGCTGTTAGGCCGTAAACTGATGGCGATTTTGCTGTCAAATTCGGTCAATAGCGCAGCCAAGAGCAATAAGATTGGGATCCAAAAAACTGAGACCCAATATACTCAGTCCCAAACCTCTGGAACTCAAAACTCAGAAACTCAAAGCTCAGGAGCCCAGCCTGCAGGAACCCAAACAACAGAGGCTTAAATCAGGCATCCCTTTCACGGACTCTGTACTGTATTAGCCCAATCCAATAAGCAGGACACTGCGACGGCAAAATAAAAGCGGGGCCGAGGTTACCCTCTACCCCGCCAAATTAGGCTTGCTGGCAATCATTCAGCGACGCCAAATAGTGGTCATGATAATCCCACCGAATACCGCCAGTAATAAAAATGGCCCGCCCCAGAGTAAATAAGTTTGCGGGGTCAACGCCGGTTTATATCGGACAAACTCGCCAAAACGCGATGTCATAAACCCAATCACCGCCTCATTGCTCTGCCCTTCATTGACCATTTGATAAACTTTCAGCCGTAAGTCTTTGGCCACCGGTGAATTAGATTCAATCAGATTCTGATTCTGGCACTGGGGACATCGAAGCTGGCGCGACAAGGCAATTGCCCGTTTTTGCTCTGCTGCCGATCGAAAGCGAAAAGTCTCGACCGCCTCAGTCACCACTTTATCCGACGCTGTAAACACTGCCACGTTTCCAGTTTGAGGCAAAGCCCGAGACAGCGACGCAGTCATTGTGGTCGATGCCGATTGCTGTACCACAGATATAGGAGCCTCTTGAGCCATCACCGGGTATGCCGCCAACATTGGTCCCCCGAGCAGCAATATCAACACGCCAGCCGACAGCGTCTGTTCAGCAACCGCAGGCTTCCCCAACAAACGAAGCCAGAGTCGTTTTATGCCATTTGCCACACTTTCCCACATGTTTTTTAATCCATTCATCTACGACAGCACGTTTGCCATTGTATTTAACTCCGTTGGGTCACCGTATTTGATGACCATGCAGGAGCTATTTTGAGTCACTAATGGTATGTCAGCGACTCAATAGCTTGCCTGACGCAACGAAGTAATCAGCGGCACGAACTCTTTCTGCCAGACCTTCGGCGTTAACGCCCCCATATAGCGATGACGGATAACCCCTTCCGTATCAACCAGATAACTTTCCGGCGTGCCATACACTCCCAGGTCCAGAGCCAGCAGCCCGTTTGGATCATACAGCACAGTACGGTACGGGTTACCTTCCTGCACCAGCACCTGTTGGGCAGCGGCCCGATTATCCCGATAATTCAGCCCAACCAGATTGACCCCATGCAAACGCTCAGGATCAGTGGCCAGTTGCATCAGAAACTGATGTTCAACCTGACACACCGCACACCAGGATGCCCAAACATTCAGCAGGCTCAGCTGCCCTTGAAATACCCTTTGATCGGCCCGCCCTTTAGCGTCCAGCAATGCCAGCGTAAAATCAGGCATAGGTTTGTTTTCTATTGTTACTCCTGCACTTTCTTTACCTTTTAACATCGCCCCCACAATGACAGCGATAACAGTAAAGGTCAGGATCAGTGGTAAATATCGACTGTGTTTTGCCATAACGTCCACACTACAATGACTTCACAATGTCAGTAATTTTTCTATATGTATGTCATATCCGACCGCCCGATACATTGACGGCTGTCACTTCTGTCAGCGGCGTTCATCGCCAGATACAGACTGCCAGACACAGATGGTCTGATTGAGAACCGGAGACGGCGTTTGCCTGTGCGCTGCGCGTTGACGGCGAAAACTGCAAATTGCCAGTATCCCCCCTGCCATCATCAGTAATCCTCCCAACCATAACCAACGTATAAAAGGCTTGTATTGAATCCGCACCGCGTAATCAGTCCGGTTTAGTTTTTCGCCCAACGAGATATACACATCACCGTGCCAGAAAGCATGGATACCCGGTTCACTCATTGTCTGAGTACGCACTGAATAATGACGGCGTTCTGGGGTGATCACCGCCAGTATCTGGGCATCTGGTTCATGGTTTTTCCGAACCTGAATTCTGGCCTGCTCCGCAGTGTAGTTAGGGCCAATCAACAGGGCTGTCTCATCATAAATAAACTGATAGTGCCCTAAGCTGAGTAGATCGCCCGGCCCCATTCGGCCACTGATTTCTTCCTCATAGTGACTGACTAATACCGCCCCAATGATGCTGACGGCCACCCCAAGATGAGCAATGACCATGCCGAGCTGGCGTATTCCTCCGCCTTTAAGCTGTTTGGTTTTCCTCGCCCGCAAGCGTAATAACATTGCCTGAACTGCCGTAATGCTGACCCAAAGGGCCGTAGAAAAGGCCAGACAAACGGTCAGATTGACACCGTGTTCGAACAGCACAGAGAGCGCAACACCCATCACCACCGAGACTGACATAGGTGCCAACGCGCGCACAATAAGAGCTTCACTACTGAGTTTGTGCCACCGAATCAGCACTCCGAACCCCATCACGGTAAAAACCAGAAAACTGAGCGGAATAAACATCGCGTTAAAATAAGGCGCACCCACCGAGATATTCCCCAGCCCCAGTGCCTGAAACACCATGGGATAAAAGGTACCCAGCAGTACCGTCAGCGTCACCACAGCCAGAAGGCTATTACCGATTAACACCATGGCTTCTTTCGAGCAGAGACCAAATTGAGCCGGGAAAAAATAGCGTTCTGCCCGAAGGGCAAACAGTACCAGCGCCACAATCAGGATCAGTGACAGAATTGCCAGTAGCGCCAGCCCTCTGGCAGGGTCGACCGCAAACGCATGTACCGAAGTCAGTACGCCCGAACGCACCACAAATGTGCCCAGCACACTAAGTGAAAAGGTGAAAATGGCGAGCAACAGACTCCAACCCACCAGAGCTTGCCGGAAAGCCGTAATCAGCAGAGCGTGAACCAGTGCCGTTCCGGTTAGCCATGGCATCAGTGACGCATTTTCAACCGGATCCCAGAACCACCAGCCGCCCCATCCCAGTTCGTAATACGCCCACCATGAGCCCAACCCGATACCAGCGGTCAGGCAAATCCAGGCGCCCAGCGTCCAGGGACGACACCACGCCGCCCACTGAGTAACCGGCTCTCGGGTTGTCAGGGCGGCAGTGGCAAAGGCAAAACTGACGGCAAAACCGACATACCCCAGGTACAACATCGGCGGATGCAGAATCAGTCCGATATCCTGCAACATAGGGTTAAGATCACGCCCTTCCAGCGGTACCGGCATCATTCTTACAAACGGGTTAGAAGCCAGCAGCACAAACACCCCGAAGATAAAAACCAGCAACATCAGTATTGCCAGCACCCGGGAAAAATAGTCCTCATCACGTTCGCGGCAACAGCGGGCAACAGCGACTGTCCAACCTGACAGCGCCAAAACCCAGAACAGTAACGACCCTTCATGCCCACCCCAGACAGCAGCCAGTTTAAAAAACATCGGAAGTTGGCTGTTTGAATGCTGTGCTATATACCTGACCGAAAAATCATCCAGCAGGAAGCTCCAGCCCAGCAGCACTGTCGACAGCGCAATCAGCCCGAAACAGCAATAGCTGAACGGCCAGGCATAGCGAAGCCAATCCTGTCGCGATCTAACCACACCGAGCACAGGAATGACGGTGCCAAACAACGCCAGTACAGTTGCCAGAATAAGTGAAAAATGTGCAATTTCAGGGAGCATTCCATCACCTTGTTAACCGATCGCCACAGCTTTCACTGTGACGATCCTTGAGTCACACCCGTCTGTTTACAGCGTTGTCAGCTGACCGGCATAGAGGATGAACGTCCGCAACATCAGCACCCCCACCAAACTCAGGCTGGTCACCAGCATAATAAAAGCCCGGTTGTGGCGGACTACCGCCGGGCTAACCGCATTGAGCCCAAGCGGCACCAGCATGCCCATGCCGATCACACCGTACCAGAACCAGCTTGCCCAGAAACCACCGCCAATTGCCGCCATCGCCGCGGCCTGACTCTGCCCACCGCCAAAATATAAGCCGGTAAAGAAGGCGAACAGGACAAACAGCTCGAACAACACCACAGGACGCTCAAACCGGTGCACCCAACTGGCACTGGCTCCGGTTGCCGACTCTTTGAAAAAGACCACTCCAACCAGCATGCAGGCGGCAGCACCGGACGACAGGCTGGAAAACAAGAACAGAATCGGCAGAATCGGGTTATTCAGTAGCGGGAAGGTTTGCAGCGCCGACAGCAGAAAGCCGGTATACGCAGCCAGCAGCAGCGCCAGAAAAGCCAGGAACAGTTCCACGGCACGTTCAAACCGGGTCAGCCAGTACAGTACTTTACCGACAACCGGAAACCGTGCCCCCAGCCATTGCGTTAACTCGTGGCGATAAATCGTCGCGATCCAGGCAAACAAGACGACCAGGTAAATCTGAAACAGCATCACCCCCATCGACATCACCGAGGTCGGATTATAGAAAATCATGATTTTCCAAAATGACAACGGTTTGGTCAGGTGGAAAACCAGGATCAGCAAGCCAACGATGATCCCAAACGGTGCCAATATCGCCGTAGCTTTTATGATCCCGTTACTGGCTGGATAACCGACAATCACTTTACGTTTGAGGTAAATGGCAATCATCACGGCCCCGGCGGACATGCCAGCAAGAAACAGGTAAATCGCAATGATCCAGTCCCAGACCAGCGAATCAAAATAAAAGGCTTCCGTGAATGTAGTACTCATCCTTTTATCTCCCCTTTTGCATGCGGCACCTTATAAAGCTTGGGTTGCGTGCCCAGCTCCACTTTCTGCCGGTAGACCGGTTTATTCTGAATCAGCTGGCTGATTTCACTGGTTGGATCGTTCAGGTCACCGAAGGTCAGCGCCTTCGTCGGACACGACTCCACACAAGCAGGCTGCTTACCCGCTTTCAGGTTAGTTTCGCGGCAAAAATCGCACTTATCTGCAGATCTCGTCACCGGGTTAAAGAAACGTACCTGATATGGACAGGCGGCAAGACAGTACCCGCATCCTACACATTTGAAATCATGCACATCGACGATACCGGTGTTTGGGTCTTTATACGCCGCACCAGTCGGACAGACATGAACACAAGGCGCATTGTCACAGTGCTGGCAGGAAATCCGTGTAAAGCGATAATCCACATTCGGGTATTCCCCCTGCGGCTCGCTCCGGACAATCTCCAGTCTGGACACGCCTTCAGGCACCTTGTTAACCTCCCGGCAGGCTTCAGTACATGCCGTGCAACCAATGCATAAGGTTTCGTCATGCACCATGCCATAACGGACTACGCCATTACCCTCTTCTGCTGCGACCAATGACTGGCGGCCAAGCAGTTGATTGGCTCCAACGCCCGTTGTGAAGATCACCGCGCCGGCTCCCATCAGAAAATTTCGTCTTGAACAGGTCATCGTCATCTCCCTACTTGGCTTTTTTCTGATCTGAGTGGCAATCGACACACAGCTTGATCTTCGACGACTTGCTGATCCCTTTCATCGGATCCTGCTCGGGGTGCACGTTATGACAGGAAGCACACGACAGATCCAAGGCGTGAACATCATGCGTCCAGTTCACCTCACGAAGATCATGAGGATCATGGCAGTTCACACAGGTTTCATTTTGCTGAGCAATCCACCGAGGGTCGGCGGCTGGTTTGGTTGTCCCGGCTACAGATTGAGATGGCGCAAATTTGATAACGGTAGGGGCACCATTACGGTGCTCGTCACTGATGGTGCCGTGACAATCAACACAACTGACATTACGGTTAGCAGACGTGTGTATGGCATCACCGTGTGTGCCTTTTAGCGTGTCCTGTTCATCCTTGTGGCATTGGGTACAGGCGTAATTCCTGTCCCGGATAAATTCGACAACGTGCCGTTCTGACATTTGAGGTGCAACAGAATTTTGCGTTGTGGCATTCGCAACCTGTTCAGGCTCTGAGTCAGCGGCAACATTCATGGAATATCCCCAAACCAGTATGGCCACCAACACGGTCAGCATACGGTTCAGGGCTACTTTACTATTGCCCATTTTTTTACCTTTTTATCGTCCCTACTGACATCCGTATCGCAGATATCAAAGGTTATGATTGATACATTTCAGCATGCACAGCACACTGAACCCGCTAGTGACCGTGTCACGTTCACTACAGACATCCTGTCTTCCGGGGCATCAAATCCATCACATCAAAAAGCCACAACGCTTATCAGGTTTTATTAAACAATATTTCGAATTGTGAAAATTTGCGATCAGCAACAATTACTTCCAAAGTGGCATTGAAAATGAACTTTTACTGATTTAGATCAAACCTGTTTTTGTCCTAATTATTTGTTTTAAATAGAAAACAAATAATTTAACCACTCTATATGAATGGTTATTGTAAATACCACTTTGGGGTTATTCCGTCAGAATTTTAACCTTCTCCACGTAACCAATATTTGGGCTTTGATCCAAAACAATAACGCTTCGTCTTTTTCATTTATCCCAAACAAATTTCAGTATTCTTCGAGTGACTCCGGTTTTCTGCCTCAAATCCGCCATCCTCACAACGCTTGGCCTATAACGAATCAGAATAATGGAGTAGCAATCGTGAGCAATTACTGGACACATAAGGCAGTCGCAATATCGGCGCTTTTGTCTGCCCTGTTCCTCTCAGCCGGCGCCACCGCAGACACCACTGACAAGGAGCGGATTGAAAGCAGAAACGAGACATTTGCCACCGCCCACCCCAATCAATATAAAACCTGGGCGGCAACCCAAGACAGCGAGCAAATAGAAGATGCCCTGGCAGAAGATCCAAATATGGTGATTCTCTGGGCAGGATACGGTTTTGCTAAAGACTATAACAAAGCCCGCGGCCACTATTATGCAGTGGACGATGTCCGCCAGACCTTGCGCACCGGCGGTCCCAAAGATGCTGATTCCGGCCCTATGCCGATGGCATGCTGGAGTTGTAAAAGCCCGGATGTGGCTCGCCTGATCGATGAACGCGGAGAAGACGGTTATTTTGCTGGCAAATGGGCGCGGCTGGGAGCAGAAATCAACAACCCGATCGGCTGCTCTGACTGCCATAACACCGGTAGCGACGATTTCAAACAAGGGAAACCCGCTCTGGCTTTGTCACGTCCTTATGCGGAACGTGCCATGGAAAGCATCAATATGAAGTTTGAAGATCAGTCCCGATTGGGTCAGCAGGCTCAAGTATGTGGTCAGTGCCACGTGGAATACTACTTTACTGGCCCGAATAAATCGGTGAAATTCCCTTGGGACAAAGGCACGACGGTTGATGAGATGGAGAGCTACTACGATGCCATCAATTTCAATGACTGGGTACACGGCGTCTCGAAAGCCCCTATGCTGAAAGCTCAACACCCCGGGTATGAAACCTGGCGAGAAGGTATTCACGGCAAAAACAACGTCACCTGTATTGACTGCCATATGCCGAAAGTACAAAACGAAGAAGGCGTGGTTTATACCGATCATAAAGTCGGCAATCCGTTTGATCGCTTTGAAGATACCTGTGCAAATTGTCATACCCAGGATAAAGCCGCGCTGAAAGCCATTGTTGCCAGTCGCAAAGCCCAGGTACAAGAAATGAAATTACGGGCTGAAAAACAGATAGTCGCGGCTCACTTCGAAGCTAAAGCAGCATGGGATGCCGGAGCCACAGAAGCTGATATGCAACCAATTCTGATGGATATTCGTCATGCTCAGTGGCGTTGGGATTATGCAATTGCGTCTCATGGCGTTCATATGCATGCACCGGAAGTCGCGCTGCGAGTTCTTGGGACTGCCATAGATAAAGCCAGCGATGCCCGAACCAAAGTGGTTCGCCTGCTTGCAACCAAAGGAATCACAGACGAAATACAGCTACCGGACATCTCCACCAAACTCAAAGCGCAGCAAGCGCTGGGGATGGACATGGAAAAACTCAATGCTGAAAAAGACGACTTCCTGAAAACGGTGATCCCGGAATGGGATAAACAAGCCGAGGCGAGAGAAGCCAGTTACAGCAACTAAACCCACCCCGCCCCGGCACCTCGCCGGGGCTGATCAAACCACTCACCGGCAATCTTTCTCCAGCAACCTTTCTCCAGCATTATCGCAGCGATTTATCGTCACTAAATGCCAGTCTGCCCTGATAAGGTACGATCATTAACCGACTTTTGGGGTGTTCGTTGTACACATACATGCTGGTCGGTGAGATGCGTTTCATCGCAGTTTGTCGCCAGAATTGCTGATTATTCAGGTTCAGACTCTCAATCGACGCTTCCGTGATCACTTTGGTATTGTCCTGATGCGACGTCACCAACAAAACCGAATTACCGAAAGCATACATAAAAATGCCTTTCAGCACGGTATAGCCATTGTCTTTATGGGGATCAGGATAATCAATGAGCACATACTGGCCCGCTTTACAGCTACCAAATTTCTTGTGACTCGGCGTTTCGATACTAAAGCTGAAATTGCATCCCAGCCCATTAATAACCGGGTACATCAGCAGTAGCAACAGAGGAAGAATCAGAAACTTAGCCTTCTTCATGAACTCGACCTGTTACATCAATATACATACGCCCGTTAGATGCCGATTCAGGCATATCATTCAGTCGTAGCAGCTCGATATTGCCGCAAATCTGTTTACCATCGACAGAAATACAAGGGGGTGACTGCCAGCTGGACATCCAGAGAGTCACCCACAGCAACATGATGGCCGCGCACAGCAACAATCCAAACTTTCTGAAAGACTCACGTTTGACTTTTGGCACACTCATCCGCATTGGCATGGCAAAGCCTGAAGCATGGGATTGCTCCTTAGGTGCATGTTTCTGATGAGAAAGCTTCTGATTATGTTCGCCCTGCGACAGGCCATCGCCCAGCTTCGCTTTCCTCATCTCCGCACAAGGATCGCTGTCATTCACCAATACGCTTTTCGCAGCAATACCCTTAGCCGTACTATTTTTCGGGACAATGGCGCTATCTGGAGTTGTTATATCTGAAACAGCTGAATTTAACACAGCGTCATTCGCACCAGCGTTATCTTCATCAGTAAGTGTTACCGTCGGAGAATCCGCCACCACTGAAACACCAACCGCGACAGATTGAGTTGCGGAAGCAGTATGAGTATCGCCGTTATTCCATACCGCATCCGACGCGTGCTGTTCCTCGGTCTGAGCCAAGAGAGGCTCCTCTTCAGACGAATCAGCCATCGATTCATCTAACTTGTGTTTGGTAAAGGTGTCTTCAGCAATCGTAAAGCCAGTACCTTTTATAGTAATGATGATGTCTGACTTATTCTTAAACGCTTTACGCAAGTTAGCGATTGCAACATTCAGTGAATTTGGCACAACAACTTTCTCCGGCCACCCGATTTCCAGCAATGTTTCTCGGCTGATGACATCACCGCTGTTTTCAATCAGGTACTGGAGGATACGCGTTTCACTGGCGCTTAACTTCGTTGTGTTTTCAGGTGTGACATAGGCACTCTTCTGAGGCTCGAAAATATCATTCTTATGTTTATAGACGTTCATTTGAATGCCACCTTTGACGTTGAGCCGCTTTGTTGAGACTGATTGCGGCACTTTTTTGGCGCTTTCTATCCGGCAAAAGGGATAAATTTACGCTATGCATCGGCTTTTGCCGATTTTACATGCAACCCCCGCAATAAAAAACACCATTTTTATTATTATGAATGCTACTGTTTGAGTATCTTACCATGAAGCGGTAGGCAAGTTTATGCCACTTTATACTTAAACAATACCTTGCCAGCTCAACCGGTTAAAAAACGTGCCAACCACTTTTATTATGTTTCACAGTGGTAATAATTTTGACGCCATTTTTCTTATCTTGAGCTTTTTAGCCACCTTTCCCCACTGGCATAAATCCAGCTTAAAACTCATCAAACGCCTCCAATAAAACACACAAACCAATGTTTAATAACGTTTTTTATGTTTTTTTATACTGAGAAACCAGGGTTTTATTTATACACCAAGCCTAGCTTTCCCTACGACTTGTGATTTATATCACTTTTTATAGAAATTTTTAAGATCAATGCAGCGTCATAAAATTGACCCTCACATAAAAAATCTTAAATTTATTGAACATCATTTTTTATTAGTTGTCCGTTCACAAAAACCAACACACAATGTGCCTCGTTCCTTGACACAAACCACTTAGCGGCAACACAGAAAAACAATCAGTCGCCGCGCAAAAGAAAGTGGTCAATTAGGTAAGTTAAGCATTGGAGTTTATGATGAAATTGAAGTCTCTATCTCTATCAGTTCTGGCTGCACTGTCTCTGGGCGTTGCAACTTCTGCAATGGCTGATGAAGCAAATACACAATCTATCGACAAATCAGGTTGGTGGATCGGTGCTGGCGTTGGTATGGGCATCGTGGACAGCGGCGACGTTGTACCTGGTTCTCAAAGCGAAGGCGTGAGCACTAAGCTAGAAGCTGGTTACGACTTCAACAAAAACGTAGGTCTGTACGGTAGCTACGACTACATGCACGACCTGGGTGAAGCAGACCTGCACATGGGTACTCTGGGTGTTAAAGGTAACTACTACTTCACTGAGAACCTGTCTGTATTCGGTAAGCTGGGTGCAACTTACATCTTTGCTGATGAGAAAAGCGCTGGCGACCAAATCCGTGACCTGAAAACTGACAGCTTCAGCGGCACCATCGGTGCAGGTCTTGAGTACCAGCTGACTAACGCTGTTTCTACTAAGATCGGTTACGACTACTACCAGAACCTGGAAATCACAGACGGTAAAGACACTGATCTGCACCAAGTTTACTGGGGTATGACTTACAAGTTCGGTCAACCAGCAACTCCAAAAGTAATCACTGAGCAAGTTGAAGTGGTTAAAGAAGTTGCAGTTGCAACTGAAGTACCTGTAGCGACTCGTTCTTCTTACGTACTGCCTTACCAAACTGGTCAGGTTAAACTGAACGACTACGGCCGTTTCAACCTGAACGAAGTTGCTTCTACTATGCGTGCGAACCCAGAGCTGACTGCTGACATCGTTGGCCGTACTGACTCAACTGGTTCTCAAGCAGTGAACGACAAAGTATCTAAAGCACGTGCTGAAGCTGTAGCTCAGTACTTGGTGGACAACGGTGTTGAAGCTTCTCGTCTGAACGTATCAGCAGTAGCTAACACTAACCCACTGACAGACGCTGAAGGTAAATCTCTGATCGAGCGTTCTGTACAAATCGTTCTGAAATAAGATTCATCAGAATTGATCGGCTCAACAAGAGCTTAGTTTTAAAAATGCCGGCAACTGCCGGCATTTTTTTTCGATACTTCCTTGATTAGTTGCGCTTTATCCCCTCTTTCGGAGCAAAGGCGAATAACCAAGATGGTATTGGGAGAACAATATTGAAAACGATGAAAAGTGGCTTCCTTATCCTGTTGCTGCTTGTCCTGACAGGTTGTTTCACAAATCAGCAGATCGCTGATCAACCCGCGCCATATCAAGGGGACTGGACATTGATGGATGCTGTCCATATTCCGGGAATTACGATGCGTGATGCAAGCATTCACATTGCAACGGATATGAGTATCAGTGGTTTCACCGGTTGTCACCTGTTTACAGGTAACCTCAATAAGCCAGAGGCCCTGACGGTACCCATGCAACATGACCTGATGTGCCTGCCGGAGATTGAACAACAGGAAGCTTCCATTTTATCGGTACTCAGCCAGCCTACACGAATCAAAGTGGTTGACGACACACTGATTATCAAAGCCAGCGATCAACAACTGATTTTCGAAAAAGCCGATATATCCTGATACAGCCAGCGCTCAAATCCGGGCGCTGCTACACCACAATACCTTCCGCTCTGCGCTCAAAAACGACTGAGCCTGACCACTTTACGCACAACCCAATATACAAACCAGCTCATAGCCTTTTATAATGGCGGTTTGTGTCTCGCAGGTGTATGTCTGCAAAGAAATCGAACGGCTTATGCTGTACGCTTGTTTCCGTTTCTTTCTTGTTAGCTGCTTTTTTTACTCGTTCATTAGTCAGAGCACGGCATAAATACCTGATATTTACCAAATGGAGCTTGGTGATGTTTAGAGTCTGCCTTATTGGCATCAGTTTGCTTTTTCTTACCTCGTGCAGTCTGCTTTTAAGCGATGTCGATCGTGAACAAACCGTCTCCAGCAGCCTGGTGGACTTCCTCTATCCGAATACACAAGATAAAACCGTGATTCAGCCTACTATCCCAACGCTTCATTTGCCGGTGAATGTGGGGATTGCATTTGTCCCTTCAGCTAATCGCCATCAGACCGGGATTCACCCCGCAACGCAAACAGAGCTGTTAAGCAAGGTAAAAGCCGCTTTTGGCGATTACGATTTCATCAACCGGATTGAAATTATCCCTGAGACCTATCTGAAGCGCGGAAAAGGGTTTGATGCCCTTGCTCAGGTTTCGCGCCTGTATAATGTCGACATTATGGCGCTGGTGTCTTATGACCAGCTGGCTCAGTCTTCAGAAAACAACGCTGCCCTGCTCTACTGGACCATCGTGGGGATGTATGTGATTCCGGGTAACAGCAATCTTATCCAGACTTTTGTTGATACCGCCGTGTTTGACATTAACAGCCGCTCGCTGCTGTTCAGAGCTCCTGGTGTCAGCAAACTGGAAAATCGGTCGACAGCTGTCGGCGTTACCTCTTCACTGTCAGAGCAATCGCTCAAAGGCTTTGAGTTGGCGGTTGCCGATATGACAACAAACCTCAACAATGAGTTGTCACACTTCAAAACCCGGGTAAAAGAAGAAAAAATTGCCAATATTTCCCATCGGGACGGATACAGCGGCGGCGCATGGCCAATTTGGGCACTTTGCCTGTTGAGCGCTATCGCCTTTTGCAAACGTGAAACCAGAAAGTCAGTTAACTCAAAATAAGGATAGAATTTTGCCACACTGCATTATTGAATATTCCAAAGAACTGGAAAAGAAAGTCAGCCCGCAAACACTGATCAATCATGTGTATCAAGGAGCCCTGGCCTCGGACTTGTTTGAAGGCCCCGATATCAAAACCCGTACCCTCGCTTATGAACATCATCAGACTGGTGATGAAAGACTGGACTTCATCCATGTATCGGTGCGTATTCTGTCAGGCCGCACCGACGTGCAGAAACAAGCTTTGTCTCACTCAGTGCTGTCCCAGCTTCAATCCTTATCACTGCAGTCTGTCTCTCTGACAGTCGAAATACTGGATATCGATCGCAGCAGCTACGCCAAACATGTCGCCTAACCTTGGGCACATGCAGACGGATGACAGATAGCGCCCATAACGGGCGCTATTTTTTTCACTTTTTTTGTATTTTTTTGTCTTGTCGACAACAATTAATCAATCTGATTCATATTATCCTAATTACAAGGAGGTTGAAATGAATACCCCTCGCTTTTATAAACGTCTGAATCGGTTCTGGGCAGCAGTGTCGCTGCTGATTCTCACTGGTTTACTCACTCACCCCGCCCAAGCTAACCTTTTGATCAATGGAGGATTCGAGGATCTCGATGTTGCGGACGGATCCTGGCAAATCTTTTCTTCCGGCACACCCGGATTAGCCTGGCAAGGGGGCAACGTTGAAATCTGGGATTCAGTATTTGGTTTTGAAGCCAGCGAAGGAGAGCAATTGGCTGAACTGAATGCGCATCCGGGACAGAGCAGCTATTTCACCCTGTTTCAGTCGTTCAATACAAGGGTAAATCAGCTTTATCAGCTGTCATTCGATTACGCCGCCCGCCACAATGGCCATGAAGCCTTCCAGGTTGACGTCAGCGGCCTGACCAACCGGCTGAGCCGACATATTGATGATCACACGCCGTTTAGCTGGAGTCATTTCAGCGGTACATTCCTGGCTGACAGCGCACTAACAACCTTACGTTTTACCTCAGCCAATCACGGAACGGTTGGCAATTTGCTGGATAACGTCAGTGTCAGGGTGATTCCGGAGCCGGATCTTCTGTTTCCGATGCTGCTGTTCATTCTGGCAGTGATGGTTTATTTGCGCCGTCGCAAGTTATCCGGTTCCTGAATCCTTTGGAGCACTAGCTGTTACTCAGTAACGACTGCGCCCGATGGATAGACTGAATAATCGAGACTCTGTCCAGATCACGGTACTCGGTATCGAGCGCTAACTGCCAGGTGTCGATTGCTTTCTGATACCTGGCTTCCAGAAAATAATCGGAAGCCAACAACAACAAGGCAGACAGATTATCCGGTTCAAGCCTCAGGGCCTGATCCAACCACATCCTCCCCCTTTCCGTAAATCGTTGTTGATGCTGGTAATAATCGGCACTGGCCAATGCGGCATAGAGGTTTGCCTGTGGTGTTCCAGCCAGTCGCTGCGCATAACCAAATACAGTAACGGCATCGCCAAACCGATTATCGGCCATGTAAGCGTTGCCAAGAGCAAACCACAGCTCGCCGTTTTGCTTATCAGCACGCAGCTGATCCTGGATTTGGCTGATTTGCTGCTGATTCCAGTCAGATACTGTGATTGGCGTTTGAGTTACATCTTTTGTATCTCGGGCCTGCCATGTGTGCAAGTCACCAAGGTACAGATATCCGGAGACAGCCAGCCCAGCCATTAGCAATGAAAGTCCGATGGAATGAGGCATGACCCGCCGATGCTGCTGGTAGCTGTGACTGATAATGACTGCCGCCACCAACATAGCCAGCCCGGCTATCGCTGCCATCCCTATCACTGAGTCAGCCAAATATCCCGTCTTTGCCCACATCCCGACACTCCTTTCTGCCATGCACACGATAGCTCAACCCGTTGTTGTCCATCATGTTACCAGAGTGATTTTGGAGGCAAGCGAGAGAATGACGCTTTGTTAATACAGATCAAGCCAACCTGAAAGACGAACACCGGACTGTGATCACAACAACAGGTTCACTCCGTCAGTTGAAGGCGTGATACAGACCACAGCGAAAGTACCATCCGGAACCGGAAACAAAAAAGACAGCGAAATCGCTGCCTTTCAGTTTTAGTAAACGGTTCAGAGTGTAAATCCGCTTACTTAAACGTGACTGTTTAAGCCCAAATAGTTCGTCCAGCTTTTCAGAACTGCATTACAGCTCAAAGTCACCGAATGCGTCTTGCGCTACCTGACGCTCAAGAAACGCAACCAGATCATCGTGGCCACCAATGTACTGACCATCCAGAATAATTTGTGGCACTGTGCGAACAACGTTTCCGGTCGCTTGCTCAATAAAATCAACCATGGTGATTTTAGACAGGTCAGTTCCCAGAACCAGAGTGGTGTACTCAGTGCCACGTGCATCAAGAATCGCTTTCGCCTTCACACAGTATGGGCAGCCTGGCTGAGTAATAACCAGATTTGTGTAGCCCGCAAGCTGTTCCATTGTCATATCAGACATTGTTATTCACTTTCTTATCAGGGTAATAATGGCCGCTAAGATAATCGATGGCCTGCCTGCTGACAAGTCCGTTAAAAAATGCAATCTTCTTCGCTCCAAAAACTGCTCAGACGAGTCGCCGAGCCACTACGCCCACTACGCAATGTGCACAGGGATTCGCCGACGGCCGAACGCGTGGTCTCGCGGGCTGAAGCGACCAGCCAGTTGATAACCGCAATACTGGCAATGCCCGTTATCTGTCAGGTGCTGCTCACCCAGCTGATACCAGTTTCTGACCAGCACATTCCGACCACAACCGGGGCAATAGGTGCTGTCTCCGTCCTGATCAAAAATATTTCCGACATAGGCATAATGCAGACCATTCGCCAAGGCGATTTCACGCGCCCGTTTAACCGTTTCAGGAGGGGTACACGGCTTATCCAGCATTTTAAAATCAGGGTGAAACGCACTGAAGTGAATAGGGACATCCGGCCCCAAGTTGTCGGCAATCCACCGGGTCATTGCGTCAATTTCCTGCGGACTGTCATTCTCATCCGGGATCAGCAACGTGGTGATTTCGAACCAGACCCGGGTTTCATGCCGCAGGTACAAGAGTGTATCCAGCACCGGTGCCAGATGGCCGCTGCAAATCTTATGGTAGAAGTGTTCAGTGAACGCTTTGAGGTCAATGTTGGCAGCGTCCATCTCTGCATAGAATGCCTGTCGGGGCGAATCGCACATATACCCGGCGCTGACCGCAACACTGTGAATCCCCACGGCGTGACAGGCTTTGGCTGCGTCAACGGCATATTCCATAAAAATAACCGGATCATTATAGGTAAAGGCAATACTGTCACAGCCATAACGCAACGCTGTCTGCGCCAGTTGTTCCGGCATCGCCGCGCTACCAAGAGTGTCGATTTCGCGTGACTTGCTGATACTCCAGTTCTGGCAGAACTTACACCCCAGATTACACCCTGCCGTCCCGAATGAAAGCACTGAACTGCCGGGATAAAAGTGGTTCAACGGTTTTTTTTCAATGGGATCGATACAAAATCCGCTGGATCGGCCATAGCTGGTCAGCACGATTTCACCATGTCTGGCCTGACGCACAAAGCATGCTCCGCGTTTACCATCACGCAGACGGCAGTGCCGTGGACACACATCACAAACTACCCGCCCGTCATCCAGCCGGTGCCAATATTGCGTCGGGAAATACTCCGGGGGCTGTCTCATCATAATCACCTAAGTGAGTATTTTGTTCCTATACTCAAGTATAAGCCTTGCCCGGCCAGGACAAAGGTTCAAGACCGCGCTAATTACGTTGCCTTCCACACCTTGCTGTCTCCTGACCCTTCGTTATGAAACGGATGCTCATTATGAACGTACGTCCACCAGCTGTTGCCGGCCAGTTTTATTCTCATTCGCCTGACTATCTGGTGAGTCAGTTAAACCGTTGGCTTACCCCCGATGAGCGGAATTCCGCCACGCTTGAACAACAGCCGATTCGTGCTCTTATTGTGCCTCATGCCGGTTATATCTACTCTGGTGAAGTCGCGGCAGGCGCCTATCGTTGTCTGAGGGCGCAGGCAGACAGGATACGCCGGGTGATCCTGATTGGCCCCAGTCACCGCTATTATTTTGAGGGCTGTGCCTTGCCTTCAACCCGCTTTTTCAGCACGCCGTTGGGTCAGATTCCAATTGACATACAAAGTGTTGATAAATTGCGGCAAATAGATGATATTGAGGTATCTGATCAGGTACACGCTCAGGAGCACAGCCTTGAGGTGCAATTGCCTTTTCTGCAGTCATGCCTGCATGACTTTACCCTGTTACCGCTCTTAACCAGTAATGTATCTCCGGCAAAAGTGGCGCGGCTGATTGACCCGCTCTGGCAAGGTGATGACTGTCTGCTTGTTGTCAGCAGTGATCTCAGCCACTTCCATACCTACTCAGCCGCTCAGCGTATCGACAAGCACACCTGTGCACTGATAGAACAATTTGAGCCAACACTTTCCCCGGAACAAGCCTGCGGCTCGACAGGCATTAATACATTGCTCTTACTGGCTAAACAAAGGGGATACCAACTTAAACGTCAAATAATGATTAACTCCGGCGATACCGATGCCGGGGACAAGGAGAGAGTCGTTGGATATGTCAGCTACATTGTGTCAGAACCTCAATAAGGGTGATCTCATTCAGTTACTGGATGTTGCCCGCGAAGCCATTCGCGGCCATTTTGCCGATGAAATTCCCCAGCCCCCACAACTGGATCTGTATGGCCGTAAACTCCTGCAGCCCGGTGCCTGTTTTGTCACCCTGACCGTCAATGGCCAATTGCAGGGGTGCCTTGGCACAATCGCGGCTCGCTCTCCGCTGGTGATGGAAGTGCACAATCAGGCGCGAGCCAGTGCCTATCAGGATCGACGTTTTCTGCCTTTAACCGAAGAACAGCTGGATGATTTGCAGATCGAAGTGTCTGTCCTGTCGTCACCGGAAACGCTGGATGTCAGCTCTGAACAAGAGCTGCTGAATTATCTGAGCCAAAATAAGGTCGGTGTTATTTTATCTGATCAGCATCGCCAGGCACTGTTCCTGCCGCAAGTTTGGGAACAAATAAAAAAGCCTGCCGATTTTCTTCGTCAGCTTAAGCGTAAAGCAGGCTGGAATGATGTGTACTGGTCACCAACGATGTCAGTGAAAACATTCACCGTGAGCAGCATTAAAGGCCACTATCATTTCAGCGGCATTTAATCGCCTGTCAGAAATCAGCAGTGAAATCACCGTCAGTACATCACGACTTCATTTACATGACTCAAAAAACAAGGCCCCGACATTCGGGGCCTTGCTGCTATTCAACTAGCTAAATCCACAGTTTTAACGGTTACTCTGATACACCTGCTTGCGACTTTGCCTTCGGAATAACGACGTTATCCGGCCCGGGAACAACCAATGATGACGGGGCTTGCGCTGTTTTCTTTACGAGACCATAAGGCAGTCCGCTAAACATGTCCGGCTGTTGCTGAATCGTCGGCACCGCTTTGGGTCCACGCCAGTCCAGCAGCATAATCGCCAGTACATTCCGGTGCTCACCATTCTCCAAATCGGTATTGCCGTCCACACCAGGGATCATGCCGACTTTGCGATTGAGTGACTTCTGAATCGCCTGGCGGGTCCGATCAACGATCGGATCATGCTCCAGCCCCGCCAACAAGAAGTTGATTCCCACCTCTGCAATCACATCTTCTTTGGTATCTGCCAGAATGGTCTCGATATTGGCGCGGTAATAGTCGTAAATCCACTGAAAATCAGACTCTTTCACCGGCTTCTGATAGTACTCGGCGGCCGCAAAAATAATATGCGTCAAACCATAGACTTTGTTCATCAACTGCTGGCGAGTCAGCTGATCATCGTTAGCGTCGGGGTAAGTCTCCCGAAACGCAGCAATGAAATCCTCAACCACGTCCTGCTCACCCAGCTGACGCAGCCAGTACACCTGATTGGCCAGCTGCGCAGCCCAGGCACGAATCATCGCCGGATCCGTCGCGTACTGACGGAAGTCATAACGGCGGATAACCTCCCGCAATGTCGGGTCGTTCCGATGTTTCAGACCATATTCATTGGCCCTTGCCATTGAACCTAACAGATCAACACCAAGATAGAGATAATGCGGATGTTTGAGGGTGACTTCATAGCGGATGTCACTGCGCAGATCCGACTTTTTATCGTATCGGTGCAAGCGCTTATCGGTATAAGCTTGAATTTGTTCAGGTGTGGAGACTTCAGTGGCAAAGTAATTCAGACGACTGGCCACGCGCGCCAGATCGGCCCAGATAGCCGCGGCGTATTTTGGATCCTGTGTCTGACGATACATACGCAAGCCATAATGCCCCATCTTGAAGGCGGGCAAAGTATAAAGCTGGCTTTCATAGGTCTGACGAATGAGTGCCGCATCTTGCTGATAACTCAGAAGCTGCGCGCTGGTTACCGCTTTAGGTGGCTCAGTAACCAGAGCGGCATCAGCCCAGCTTTGCGAAGTGGTCAGTGACAGCGAGGAAACAATCAGTACCGAGGCCAGAGTCAGGGCACGCAGGCGGGATCGCTGACCGGGGAACGCCCTTTGCTCATATGTTCGTTGCATAAATCGTTTCATCAATTCTCTCCATGATCATCCGCGTCAATCCATATTCGAACGCTAGCAAAGCATTTTACCGCAAGAGTCAGCACAGGGTAAAAATTGCTTTTACAGCAAAGGGCTGTTTTCAGATTTTGATGAATATTGTGATCCCGCGTTTAACCTAAACCCTGTGAGTCACTGGCGTGCGGTTGTCGGTAACACTGACCGGAAAGTCAGATTGATTCGGGGCTGCTTGGGTTTTCGCGTCTTAGGCACCGTATGCTGCCAATGGGTCTGCAGTTCTCCCGCCATGACCAGCAGCGAGCCGGATGCCAGACTGAACTCCAGTTTTTGTTGCGTTTTCAGGTGACGCAGCACAAACCGGCGGGTTTCTCCCAGACTCACGGACGCGATCACCGGCTCTACGCCCAATTCGGGTTCATTGTCCTGATGCCAGCCCATGTAATCTTCACCGTCCCGGTATTTATTGGCCAGTACCGAGTTAAAGCGAACACCCAGCAATGCCTCCAGCTGGTTGCGAATCGCCAGTAACGCTGGTGTCCAGGGGTGCGGATGCATGGTCAGGCCGGAATAGGTATACACGGCCTCACCGCACCATGCCTGTAGCCTGGGTTGCAGCACCTCACGACCATACATACGAATAGACTGTTGCTGCCAGGGCAGAGTCTGATCCAATTGAAGGTAGAGGTGATGAGCCGTCTCCGGCGTCCAGAAATGCGGGTGCCAGTAGAGTCGACCATCCTGTACAGGTTGCCAACCATAAGGGATACCGGCCAGCCCTGATTCAGAGGCCGTTGAACAAGATGTATCGCCGGTCTGTGATTGGTTTTCGCGGTCTGTATGCGACTCTGAATCCGGCTCAGAAAAAAGAGAATATTGCATAGCTTGTCTGCACAATGTAATTGCCTCAGCGGCTTTCATTTATCATGTTTTTTGTTATGGTTTTATTTGGTTATGGCTTTATTTTGGCCCAGCTCTCGCCAACGTTCACTGACCAAACAGTAACAAGAGCCACGCTTTCAACGATACACCTTTAACTTTAACTTTAACTTGAACGTTAACGCCAAAACGAGCCATGTTCAGTGCCGATCTTCAATGGCTACCCAGTCGCGAGGTGGGGGGCCGATATAGTCCGCACTCGGGCGAATAATGCGGTTGTGAGCACGTTGTTCAAACACATGGGCCGCCCATCCGGTCACCCGGCTCATCACAAAAATTGGCGTAAAGAGTTTGGTCGGTATTTCCATAAAATGGTACGCCGGTGCATGGAAAAAGTCGGCATTACAAAACAGGTTTTTCTCCCGCTTCATCACTTCTTCGACCCGAACAGAAATATCATACAGCACAGGGTCATGGGCATCTTTCGAAAGCTTCTCAGCCCACACTTTAATCAGCGCGTTTCGGGGATCGGCTTCCCGATAAATCGCGTGGCCGAATCCCATGACTTTTTCCTTGTTGGCCAGTTTTTTCAGGATACCTTGTTCCGCTTCATCCGGCGACTGCCATTGCTCAATCATGTCCATCGCCGCTTCGTTTGCCCCACCATGTAGCGGGCCTCGCAGCGTGCCGATGGCAGCGCAGACACAGGAATGAATATCCGACAGTGTTGAAGCGCATACCCGAGCAGCAAACGTGGAGGCGTTAAACTCATGCTCAGCGTACAAAATCAGGGAACAGTTCATGGCTTGCTTGAACATGTCAGAAGGCGGTGTGCCGGTCAGCATATGCAGAAAAAAACCGCCGAGGCTGGACTGGTCGTTGTAAGTTTCAATTCTGACCCCATGATGGCTGTACCGATACCAATAACAGATGATCGCGGGCAGCAACGCCAGCAGGCGATCCGCTTTATCGTGCTCTTCGCTGAAATCGTGTTCCTGTTCCAGATTGCCCAGTACCGAACAACCGGTGCGCATCACATCCATCGGATGAGCCGTAGCCGGTATCGCTTCTAACACTGTTTTCAGCGCCATTGGCAGGCCACGGTACGCGACAAGGGTATTTTTGTATTTGGCCAGCTCCGCACGATTGGGTAACTTGCCTTTCAGCAACAAAAACGCGACTTCTTCAAACTCGGCCTTGGTAGCCAGATCAGAAATATCATATCCGCGGTAAGTCAAACCGGTTCCGGTTTTCCCGACCGTACACAAAGCGGTTGACCCGGCAGTCTGACCGCGCAGCCCTTCCCCTCCTAGCGGCTTTTTGGGATCCAGCTTGTGTGATTCGGCATGCTGAGCAGCTGATTTGCGCGATTGAGGCATGGTCTACTCCCTGTCTCTGGCTCATAGGCTTTTGAAAAGCGTAGGCCAGAACCGGAAATTAAACCATTCTGCGCCGATGTCAGATCTCGCGTCTTTTCAAGGCGATATCCACCCACACTAAACGGTGGTCTGAACCTGCCTGAGGCCGGTCCCGCCCCGTTTCGTCGGTGATCAGCGCCCGTAACGGATCTTTCTTATCGGGCCAGAAAACACCACTTTGCAACACATCCAGAGAGGCCGATGGCAACACATAATCCAGCCGCAGTCCTGACAGATGCGTCCATTCACTGGCACGTCCCTCCCGGGGTTGCCAGGGGCGATAAAAACGCCCGCCAAGGCTTTTAGGCGTCATACGCCCGGACGCCACCGAACGGTGCACCTTTGGATGCAGCAATAACTGACGAATTGCCGATTTCATTCCATCGCCATCCATCATGTCTGCATTCAAATCCCCCATAACCACGAAATCGCTGCCAACCGACAAGCCACCCGCGTTGCCCTGATCGTCACGCAGGAAATCGCTGTTCTCGATGATCGCCCGCATCAGCACCAGCTCGTCATGATTTCGCCGGGCATTACGTTTCTCTTCCCCGTCAAACACCGGCGGGGTCGGATGACAACACAGCAGATGCAGTGCCTGCCCGTGAATTTCCACCGGAATATCCAGGTGATTTTTTGATGACAGCCTTAACGCAGCCTGCGCGGCCTCAGGGTAATAGCCCTTTGGCATAAGGTGGTCTGGAAGATCCTGCCACAGAAACCGTTGCCAGCTTCGGATTTCCCGCATGTTAATGGGATAGCGGGAAAGCAGCACAAAACCAAAGTGCCCGTGATGCTCACCAAACCCCTGAGCATCGTTAGGCAGTGTGATTTCTCCGTCGCCATCAATATCGACATTCATAGCCAGGCCGGTATTAGTGGGCGGCGCGTAGCGATAAGGATAAGTAATCGGGGTCTGTCCATGCTGCGGTACTTCCAGATATTCAGCGCAGAACAGTGCCAGAGCCCCATCATCTCCCCCTTCTCCAGGATGGTCGAACTCGCACAGCAACAGTACATCCGGGCGAACATGCTGAATAATCGCAGCCAGTTTCGTAAAACGGGGCTCATCTTTTTGCTTGAGCCGCTGATGGATTTTTCCCGGCTGGGGATCTGACATTGAAATATTGAAGACTGCAACACGCACAGAAGGCGGCAATGAAGACGTTTGCGAAGAAGACGGAGCTTGAGGCTGCAAAAGTATATCCTGACGATGATAGATTGGGGACGTTTGGTTAAGCACTGCCAGTATATACGGCTGTAAAATCAGTACAATACCGTTTATACGCATTACCGTGAACGTCCCGGACGTTCGTCATTTTCAGACCATAACCAGTTCAGAGAGCAACGTTTCCCGGAAACGTAATTATCTCATCACCTGGCTGATCGCGAGTCGTATCTGTCTGGCGTCCGACTCGGCACGGTGCTTAGCCGGCCCCAACTCAGCCAGCGCCTGCTGAAAGTGCGCCCGTTCAATACCGTTTTCCTGCATCAACCACAGTCCGACTTCTGTCAGAAAAAATGACGGTCGCATATGAGCGGCATGATACAGCCGTCCCAACCAGAACAGGTCCCACTGGCTGTCGCAAAATACACGTTCATATTTACCCAGTACCGCATTCAGATGCATGCAGACTTCACTGACCTGCACCCCTTCAGCGTGCAGCTTTTCCCGTGTAATTTGATGAATTTCCTGCTCTGCGAACTCATCCCAGTGTTGCCAGACATCGCTGGCGGTCAACGGGTTGATTAACAGGCTGTTTCCTGAACCATCCGGCAATGAATAGCCGACTTCGATGGGATAAGACTGATCGGACAGTCCCGACGCTTCAAAATCCAATGTTGCCCACATTGCACTCTCCCTGATGCGTTAGATAGGAACCTGCTGTCAATACCACGACATCCTGTCAAAACAATGGACAGCAGATTTGGTAAGCATTTTTCCGCTGTACCTGTATTTGGTAATAGCAGATGCCTGTGAACTACACAATAACTGTAGCCGGAAACATGACACTCATGGAGAAAATAGCCGGCGCACTCACTATTGATACAAATGGTATGGCAGCAACAGTATGTCATGCCTGACCACTGACAAAACAAACCGCTTGAGGCAGGCTTTTTCTATGCCGCGGCTTTAGTTACACTTTCCAGTCTGGTTCCCTGATTCTATCTGCCCTATGACACCGATTATCGGCTTTGCCGGTTACAGCGGCTCCGGTAAAACAACGCTGCTGGAAAAACTCATTCCCCTTTTAAAACAAAAGGGAATCCGCCTTGGTTTGATCAAACACAGTCATCACACAATTGAACCTGATAAACCGGGTAAAGACAGTTATCGCCTGCGGCATGCCGGCTGTGCTCAGACTTTACTAGCCACGAAAGAACGCCACATGCTGTATTTTGAATATCCGGAGCCGGAACGGGATGAGCCGCAACTGGCAGAATGCGTGGCGCAACTGGATCACAGCCAGTTGGATCTGGTGCTGGTTGAGGGTTTTCGCGACGAGTCCATCGCCAAGATTGAGATTCATCGTCCGGAATATGGCAAACCACTGCTCTATCCGCAGGACCCTTACATTATCGCGTTTGCCTCTGATGCCCCTGCCCCCCAAGGTTGCCACTTACCACAACTGGATCTCAACCAACCTGAGCAAGTGGCCGACTTTATCCTGCAATGGATGTCCGGCTCGGCATCTGAAATAACCGGCAAGAGTTAAGCGATTACCCTGCGTTTGGGCTGTTTTTTGCGTGTTTTAAAGCCGTTATTTTTATTTGTTACTTTTATTCGTCACTTTTTACGGATTACAGAGCTGAGCGGTAACTTTCAACACCAAGGCACTCGCTCAAAGGCTCGCTATTAGGTCGATACCGAAAAACGCGCTGAGAAGCCACTCTGCCGCCTTCTGTCCCCGCAATCAGCAATAAAAAAGCCGGATAAGTAATCCGGCTTTCCTTCCATTTTTACGTTTAACGTCAGTCAGTTCACACGATGCAACAAGGTTGTCATAAAGGGTTTTTACAATGCGCCCTGTCTTGAATCAAACCTACAGTGACGAAGCGTAATCATTATGAGCCGCCAACCATCAGAAGCACTGCTCGAAGCCATTCATACGATTTACCACGCCTTTCCGAACCTGAGCTATCGACCACGCCCGGACGACGTTAAGTTGCTGGCCGCGTACATGAAAAGTCGCGACAACAACTATCCGTCGCATCTGGATCTGCTTCTGCAGGAAAACAACCAACACATCGAACATGAACTGCAGCGATATCACAGCAAACAAAAATCAGTAAGCCGCTCACCACTGCTCGACAGTTAAGAACTCTGTTTCCAGGAAATACTGCTCAGCCTGCGGGACTTTCAGCCTGATTTCCCGACCGGTACGCTCAGTGCCGGGACGGAAATACGTTTCCGGCATTCGCTTAACAGACGTCCAAACTTTGTGCTTTTCACGGGCAATCACATCGCCGCTTCGGCTACGAAGGCGTAGTTCCAGCTCCACCAGCACCACCGCGTCTGTCGCGTCATTTTTCAGTCGTGTCGGAATCACCAGTTCGCCATTCTGGTAACTGGCGGCCTGCAACGTCAGCTCAATGCCACTGCGCTCATGAACACCAACCACTTTGCCGTTTCCTGGGATGATCATATCCCCCGGGATCGTGGCCATAGCCTGCTGGGATGCTGATGCCTGACCTGCGTGGCCGGAGGCAGAAGCTGACGTACCAACGGCAACCGCTGCCGCTCCGGCCCCGGGTTTGGGAGGAATAGGCAGTGAGGCCGGGCTGTTCTGACCCTGACGAACCGGAGCACGCGTGGCGCCCGGCGACACTGACGGGGTATCGTATTGCCAGGTATTGTCATCAAATAAGATCACCTGCCGACCATCCGGCAGTGTCGCTCGCATCGGCTCTGCATATGCCGCAGCACAGCCGACAGTCAGACAACCTAAAATAAAGGGTTTAATAAAAGCTTTTGTGTTCAACCTCATTCCTCTGCCCTGCGTACAGCATTAACGCTTAGCCTTACATTCTAACTTATTATCAAACCAATTAATTTTAATCTCACCCTGGTGTTCGTTATATGTCACATTACGACCGACATATTTAGTGCCGCTTGCTGTTGGCTTGGCCAGCACAATGATCTGATCATTGCCGCGCGTCAGCACAGCGCTTTTCGGATCCGTCTGCTCGTAGAACACGGCGGTAAATGGCTGGCTGTTGTCATTACAGTCAAGCGCAACAGCCTGAGGTACTTCCAACTGGCCACTGGTGATCTGCAAATCAATGATGCGGGTTTTGTACTCATACTCGGTACACGCGCGTACATCCACATCTTTCCAGCACTCGTTACGCCCTTTAATCCAACCACGCTGCATGGCACGTTGTAATGGTTTTTCCGTCTCCGGATAAGCCAGCATCGCCTGATCAAACACCTTCTGCATTTTTTGATCGAGCGCGGCCAGCCCACTGTCACGGCAAATCATTTTCTCAACTTCACCATGCGCTTTTGTACAGTCAAAAGCAGGTTCACCGGCAATTACGTTTGTTCCCGCCATTACCAGACCTAAACCTGCAAACCCAGCCCATTTCTTCATGGCCTTTCTCCTTATTCAGTCTAACCTTAGCCTGTCGCCTTTTTATGTGCATTTTCAACTTTAAGGCGAGCCACAAGATAGTAAACATTTACACCAATAAAATATCGAATTTATTAACAGTGTTAAAATAAAAAATTACCATCAACCGATATTTAATAGCATAAATGTGAAATTTTGGCCGTTAACCAGCAGCCAACGTTTTTTTATTCTCTTTATATCAACCTGGCTCTGCATATAAGCTTAGCTCTGCTTCGTATTTTGAATACTCAATGCCGTCGTTTTTAGCTGGCACCACAGTCAATTTTTATGGTGTTTTTTGTGGTTCGGATGTGAAGGTAACCGTTTTGATTTAGCTGCGTTAATCTGCCTACTCTTATTTTCCAGCCCTGCTTTGCCTGCGTTGATTTGCCGGCTTTCAGCTCGCGCAGAAACAATATGAAAAAAGAAGAGTCGGAACAAAGGCTGATAAGTGCTGCCGTCAGAAGAACAGTGGATGCTAGGAAAGCGGCCAGAGAAAAAATCACAACGTAGAAACAACAAATAAAAAAAGGCTCCCTGGCTGGGGAGCCTCAGTCAATTGACTCAAACTAGGTTAAGAGGAAATTTCGAATAAACGTAATGAGCGCTGATAATCAGCAATCAGGGTGAAACCGATTTCAGGGCGTGGCGAATCAACTTGGCTGCTAATCGCGCGGTATCACCCTGATAATCAAATTCTGTATTCAGCCCGGTAACATCCATGATGCGCACCTTACCACTTTCCATGATCTGCCGGATCACCATTTCAACCACAGGCAGGTTTACCCCGTAAATCCGGGATAAATTCACCCCTTCAGCAACCAGTGACGGAAACACCGACAAATCCAGACTCAGATGCACATGATCGACCCGTGCCAGGTACGCCTCAATGGTGGCCTGAATCCGCTTACGGTTTTTCATTTTCATCTCACGATCCAGTAGCCAGTCAGCTCCCAGTTCACGAGCATAAGCAAAGGTAGCCTGAGAGTTGGTATGGTCACACATCCCTAATCCAAGGTAGTGAAACTCCCGATGGTGCTCCTGGCAAAAGCTGGCTACCGAATGAAACGCCGAACCGGCGCGCACCGCCAGACTGCGTCGCAACTGAAAATTAGCATCAATATTGATGATACCGATTCGGGTTTGCCCGGCATTTGGCAGCTGAGCCATCCCGTCTTCGATGCCGTCACTCGCCTGATGCAAGGTGTCAGACAATGCCTGAAAACTGCCGATAGCCACTTCATGACCGCCCCCCAGCACAATTGGAAAGTGCCCTGCACGCAGCATACCGCATAACCGCTCATACTGGCGGGTTCGCATGGCTTCAAAGCCTGCGCTACCGGTTGCCCGCCCTTCCGTAGTGACTTCTTCCTCAATCACTCCGGCGTCATAGAGTGGCATGGCACCTAAATCGGGCAGTTTTGCCAGCATACGGCGGATACTGTCCGGGCCTTCCTTGGTTCCGATCAGGCTGTCGTAATAATTCAGGCTCAGATCACTGGCCATTCCCAGCACGACGGCTCCCGCCTTACGCTGCTCGGCATAAGGTTCAATCATGGCCAGGGATTGTTGGGTTACTGCACGACCGGCAGGTAACGAAAATGAAAACCAACGTTTAAAATCCAGCATGATTGCTCCTTAAAACCGTATTCTGTCTGTCAATTAAGAATCGGGTGGTAATACCCTGGCCGCTTGCAACACGGCATAAATAATTTGGTTTTTCCTTTTCAGTACCCGGTCTTCCGGTGCCATAACACTGACAGCACCTACAATTTTGTTTCCGGAAAAGACCGGGGCACTCACCCCAGACACCCCAAGGTCATACTCAGAAGTACTGATGGCATATCCTTGTTGCTTGATCTCCGCCAGCTCCTGCTGCCACTTCTGTGTCTCTTCAGGCTCAGTGATCCCGAAGTGATAGAGCGTTGACAAAATCCGCTGCTCCGGCAAATGTGCCAGAATCACTTTGGCAGATGCCCCGCGAATCAGTGGCTGGCTCTGACCTTCTTCATAGGCACAACGCAGTGCATGAGGACTGTCAATTCGGGCCATACACAGCGCCCGGAACCCTACGGGTACCAAGTACGCGGCCATCTCGCCGGTTTGCTGCTGAACCCGCTTTAATACCTGGTGTACGCCGCCAGATAGCGGTGAAAACTGCTGAAAGTTGCGCAGCAACTGAAGCGCTGCCGGGCCAATGCTGTAACAGCTTTGACGTGGGCTTTCTTCAATCAGGTTCCAGTTTTTCAGGATCACCAGGTAGCGATACATACTGCTGGTCGGCATACCTGTTTGTTCACTCAGGCACTGCGCCGTGATCGGCTCATCTGCCGATGCAATGTGCATCAATACCTGAAGCATTTTTTCGTTAGCGTTTAGTTTGTATTTATTGGTCATTGGGACGGTTCACTTCTGCCCATTGTTACTCATTGCAACCCATTGAAAGTCCGGATTACGCTGACAAGCTCATTAACTCTTATCCGCGCTTTCACCACAACCACCACTCTCACATTGCAAGAAAAGAAACGATAAAGGAAGGATTAATTCTTACAATACGAGAACAAAGACAATAAACATGAGAATGCCGGTTTCATCCACCGGAGAAAGAATGCAAGAAGATGCTCGAGCGCAGTGAGGTTTATTCACAACTTTCGCTGTCTTTTTAACCAAAAGTAGCGAAATACACCGGACTTACCCTGATTACGTTTTTCTGGTCAGCCACCAGCAAGCCAATGAGGCCAGCGTCACCATGATCACTCCCTGCCAGAATGCGGTCGTTAACTCGATATCCAGCAGCACTGCCGCAAAAAAAGTCGAGAATATCGGGGTAAAGTATGACAGCGTCGCCAATAACATCATATTGCCGCCAATAATGCCGATATTCCACAGCGCATAGCCCGCCCCCATAGCGACGGCGGCAAACAGTAGATCTGTCACTGCCCCCATCGACCACACCATGGCAGGCTCATCAGACATGAAGTATTTTGCCCACAGCGCCAGCGCCGTCGCCATGAAAAACCAGGTGATGGCGTTTTCTCCGTTAGCCAGGCGTTTGGTCACGTTGCAGTACACTGCCCAGATAAAAGCGCCGACAAAGGCCAATGTGTAACTGACAGGGTTCGTGGCGACATTCGCCGCTATCTGACTCAGAGAAAGTCCTTCATCGCCACTGACCGTCCAAGCCACTCCCAGAAACGCCAGCGCTAACGCCGGGTACAGCAACAGGCTGACCCGCTTTTTACTGACCATTACCGCCAGCAACACCGTCAGACAGGGCCAGAGATAATTGATGACCCCCATTTCGACGGTTTGGTGACGATCATTAGCCATGCCTAATGCCAGCGCCAGACACATTTCATAACTGACGAACAAGGCTCCGCCCACCAACAGATATTTTGGGGAAAAACGCCCCGGTCGAGGCAATCCGATGAAAATCGCTAGCAGCGCCGTACTGACGGTATAAATCATCGCGGCTCCACCTACCGGCCCCAGTTGCTCGGCGACATTCCGGATAAAAGCCACAATGGTGCTCCACATCAGGATAGCCAGACAACCTGCCAGCGTGTATTTGTGCGTTCCAAGCAAAATACTGTCCTTATAACTGCAAGAAAATTAACGAGAAAGAGGCCAATATAAACCAAACCGACAGGATGAAAAATACACGCATTGAGGATATTGACATCAAATCCGCCTCCGGATTCGATTTCCCCACGCTCTCGCCCTTTACTGTGGACAAAGCACCTGGCTAAACGTAAACAGCCAGAGACAGGCCATTTAACAAAAAAACCGCGGCATATGACTGCAGCGGTTTTGCTATATATCCTATCTGCCTGTCTACCTATCTGTGATTCAGCGCTATCAAACGTTGAAACACACCTAAGCTGACACCGTTAGAAACTGATTGGTTTGCGACCAGTTGCTTTATCTGCCGGACCGGACGCTCGGTTAGCCCCCTGACCGGCACTCTTTCCACGTCGGGCAGCTTTGCTATTGCCAGATGACTTAGCGTTACCTTTTCCCTTTTTCGACGGTGAACGACCAGGAGCCGCCTGACGCTTGCCTTTTTCAGCCCCTTGACGAGAAGCGTTTTTTTCGCTGCGTACGGCTGACGATGCTTTTTCTACTGAAGCTGCCGTATCTGCTGAAGAAGCCATATCAGCAGATGATGCAGAAGGTTTTGAAGGCTGCTCAGTGATCGGCTGGTCACAAATGACCAGGTAAAACTCTTCATTAAATTCAATGACATCGCCATCGTACACTTTGCGACGCTTACGTTGCTCAAGCTCACCATTTACGGCGACATACCCTTCCGCAATGACAAATTTCGCTTCGCCACCACCGCTGACTGCATTCGCGATCTTCAGGACTTTGTAGAGTTCAATAGGCTGAGCATTCACCTCCACACCAATTGCTTCTACTTCATATTCTTCATGTTGTTCTGACATTCTTTTCAACCTATGGTGAAACTCGGGCATTTCTATCAACAATTCTACCGTAATGATGCCTGGCATTCACGAAATGCCTGCGTTATCCTCTGCCGCCTGTTTGTGGTTTTGCGGTTTCTACGCCTGAAGCGGTGAAAAAACAGGTATCTACGCCCGCGGTTCTCCTCCCTGAAATGACGCACCGAGGGTGATGCTTTTTTAACCACCCCACCACAATATAGCTGCGACTGTTGCGGTTGATATTGCTTATTCGATATCCCGGCGACTTAACCAAACTACTCAGGGGATCGCATCATGCTGATTTTTGATAAAGATTTTGCCTTTGCCAGTCACGTTCAGGAAAATTCCAACCCACATGCTCAAACTGACACACGTACAGGTGAATCAGTAACGCCAACCACCCTGTCTGCACAAGAACAGACCCGGATTAAACAGCGAAAAGCGCTGGTGGCAGCCGTTCAGAAATCCGGGGGCTATACGACTTTAACCCCCAGTTGAATGCGGAGGATGCTCTGCCTATTTCGTGCCCATTGAATACCTTATAACCTCCTAAGCAGGCAGTCATTTCTCTGATGCCACAGCGTATGACAGGCGAAATCTGCACCGTGCTTCGCCGTCATACCCGCTGCCTTTTTCTTTCCGCACTACAGACAGCCTTGTCTGACCCCGCCTTTCAATTTGAACCTGGCCTTGTTACCCTAAACTTTAGCTCTACCCGCTGCGGCTCACATTCAACCCCATAAGGTTCTGCTGATGATATTTCGTGTTTTCCCCCTCCTCGCTTGTTTACTCTTGCCATTTTCCGCCCTGGCGGCCGAAAAATATTCCGAACAGGACCTGTATGACAGACCGTTGATGGAACGCTATGTGCTGGATGAGCTGAAAAGTCTGCGTCAGGATCAGCAGGATATTGAACGCCGGATGATCAAAGAAATCACTGACCGCGAGCTGGCCGTTGCGGATAAATCCATGAACTACGCCAATGTCACCGTCACCTATTTCTTCTACCTGATTGCCGGTGCGGCTTCGCTATTTGCGTTTATCGGTTGGCAATCACTTCGCGAGCTGAGAGATAACACCAAAAAAGTGGCCGAACAGCAGCTGAAAGATATTGCTCAGCAATACGAGAAGAAATTCCAGCGCCTTGAGCAAGATCTGAAGCGTAAAACCCGCATCATTACGCAAAATAACAAAGAGATTGAGATCATCAATGAGATCCACAACCTCTGGCTGCGCTCCCACAACCTGCATACAGCGGAGCAAAAAGTGGAAGTGTATGATGAGATCCTGAAGATTCGACCGGGCGACCTGGAAGCCCTGACCTACAAAGCCGATGCCGTGATGGAAATGCGTGAGTTCCACTGGGCACTCAGCTTGTGTAACCGGGTGCTGGAACTGGATTCATCCAACGCCCATGCTTTGTATCAGCGCGCCTGTGCTTACTCCTGTCTGGGCGCCGAAGAGCAGGCTATTAACGATCTGGAACGCGCGGTTGAAGACAGCGTATCGCTCAAAGAACTGGCCGCGGAAGAGAAAGACTTTGAAAATTTACGGGGCAACGAACGTTTCGAATTGCTAATTGCCCCGGCAGACACAGGACAAGCGCAGTAACCTTCTGCCGGTCGTACCAAACCAAAAGTGTACAAAGTCGGTTGAATACCGGCCTTGTACTGCTCAACCTGGCTTACTGGCTGAAACCGGCTGTCAGGCATTATCATCCGGGACATACTCAGCCTGAAGCTGTGCCACTGACGCCTGATACACCGCTTCCAGATCCGCCATATTCAGAGCCGAGACTTCCCCCTGTTTTCCGGCTTTTTCAAACCTCAGACAGACCTGAAACAAGCGGGTGAGCCCCATGGTGCCAGCCGCCCCCTTCAGGGTGTGCGCCTGACTGGCGACAGCCTTAGGATTATTGTCAGTCAAGGCATCATCCAGCTGTCGTAATGTTTCTGTGGAGGACGAGATGAACAGATGAATCATTCTCGTCACCATCTCTTTACCCAGTACCTGCAAATCTCCGCCAAGTACTTGAGGATCAAGCAGTGGAACCTTCTCCGTGTCTGTTTGGTCGCTCACTGTGCGGGTCTCCTTATTCACTTTGCAGGCCTCCTTACTCTTCACGGCCTCTTTTGGGATGGCATCGTTTTTCTCTATGGTTTTTTCTGCTGCCGCCACATCTTCTGCTGCCGACACATCGCTCACCAACGCAGACGAGGGACAAACGCGTTCTTGCCCGCCCAACAGCTGCCCGATGACATCCACCAGTTGGTGTTCAACCAACGGTTTGGGCAGGAAACCGGCAAAACCGGCATTCAGGTACTGTTCGACATCTTCATTAAAAACATGGGCCGAGAACGCCACCATCGGGATCTCCGCCTTGCTTGCATCTGATGCGCGTAAACGGGCCAGTAACGCGACGCCGTCCGTATCCGGCAGGTTGATATCCAGCAGCGCAATATCAAAACGCTCAGCAGCAAACAAGGCTTCTGCCTCTGCTCCATTCTCAGCCACCCTCACCGAATGTCCCAGTCGCCGCAAAAACCCTTCCGCGACCAGGCTATTAACCGGGTTGTCTTCGACCAGCAAAATGTGCGCCGGAGCCATCGCTGACACTTTCGCGTGAGAGGCCGATACCTGAGAAGCCGACATATGACAAGCCAAGACCTGAGAAGCCAAAACCTGAGGAGATGATGACTGAACAGCGGCAGTATCAACATTTACCGCCTGACGCTCACCCGGCTCCAGCGTGAGGGTGAACCAGAAGCAACTGCCTTCCCCAAGCTGCGAGGTAAGGCCAATCTCTCCGCCCATCGCTTCAACAATACGTTTGCTGATCGCCAATCCGAGTCCGGTGCCACCGGTTTTGTTTCGTCCGTCCTGCGCTTGCTGGAAAGCATCGAAAATCGTCGCCTGCTCGGCTGATGCAATCCCGACACCGGTATCTTCTACCTCAAACAGCAACCGCCCCGGCTGATGCACCGAAGCACTGATATACAGCGAAACCTGCCCATGCTCGGTGAATTTGATCGCGTTACCAATGAGATTGACCAGCACCTGACGCAATCGGGTAGCATCGCCCAGCCAGATATCTCCGACACCGTCGTCAATGTCTGTCACCAACGCCAAATGCTTTGCTTCAGCTCGGCTCAGCAACATGTCACGGACATCCCTGACCAGTTCCGGCAGGGAAAAATCCGCAGGCCGGATATCCAGGTGTCCCGCCTCAATTTTGGAGTAGTCCAGGACATCATTCAGAATATCCAACAGGGTGACACCACTGCGGTTTATTACATCCAGATAATGTGCCTGCTGCGCGGTAAGACCGGTATCAGCTAGCAGGGATGCGGTGCCCAATACCCCATTCATCGGGGTGCGGATTTCATGGCTCATGGTCGCCAGAAACGCTGATTTCGCACGGTTGGCCTGCTCGGCTTCAGCACGGGCCTGAGCATGGTTTTTCACTTCTTCATTAAGCTGGTTATTGGCCTGCTCCAGCTGGCTGGTTCGTTCGGCGACCTGACGCTCCAGACTGTTTTTATGTTGCTGCAGTTCATGCCGGGCGGCAGCTTCCGCCTGTGCCAGACGATGCCGTTCATAAGCGGTGTCACGGGCAACCATGATGGCCCTGCCCATTTGTGCCAGTTCGTCATCACCTTGGGTCGTCAGACGAATTGCCAGATCGCCCCGTGCCAGTGACATCAGCGCCTGGCTGTAGTCGTTAATCCGGCGAATCACCCTGGCATACACATAGCGCCACATAATCAGCACCAAGGCGACCATCCCCAGCGCCGAAATGGCAATCAGGCTGTTACGGGCAACGGTCAGGGTTTGCTCAACCTGCGTCACCGCCTGCGTTGTCCCGGTGTTCGCAGCGGTGATAATGTCATCAACGGTCTGATTCAGCTGCTGGAACAACAACAAGTTTTGCTGCTCCATACGCTCGACGTCCTGCCGGGCCTGAATCAAGGACGACAAGTCATCAAAAAATGTTCCTGACTGGTTCAGTTTGGTCGTAAACGTCAGTAACTGCTGTGAACGACTGGGATCTTCAACCGATTTCACCCGCTGGTGCATCACCGATACCGCATAGCTAAAACGTTGCTTCAGGTTATCCAGCGCCTCCTGATTGGTCACGCGGCTGGTATCATCCAGCAGATTGATGACCTGCAATGACAGGAAACGCAGTTCAAACAGGCGCTCGCTGAGATCCATGTCGACTTCCACCAGGCTGTCTAACGCCTGATAAACGGCCTGATCGTCTCCTTGCTTGACTAGATCGTAAATACGGGCAACGTTCGCCACCGCGATAGTATTGGCATTGGAGACCTGCGACTGAGACAGCGAGTCAATCTGTATGGTCGCTGCCGTCAGCGCCTGATTCTGATGCTCCACCTGCTCTGCCAGTTGCAGCTTACGCCCCACCAGCAGGCCGAGTTGAGCCAGATTCTGGACGATACTGTCAACATCCGCCTCCAGCTGCTGCATCAGCTCTGGGGCAAACGAATACTGCTCCAGCGCATCAAGGCTTTTTTTCAGTGACTGGATATGGACCGTCAGCGATTTCCCCTGTCGCTCACGTTCCTGCTCATCTTTGGATTTGGCCAGCACCTGCGCACTGAAAATAATGCGGGTACTGAGATCTGATAACTGACGCGCTTCCGCCAGCGCCGGTACCGCCGAATTGATCACCGTTCGTTCCGTTTGTGCCACCAGCGAAAAACCAGCTACACCGATAACAACCGCGATCATCATCAATCCGGCCATCATCGAAAAGGCGATCAGTAATTTCTGACCAATGCCACGGGGAGTAAGTGTCATATTTATCAACCACGAGGTATAAAGCCGCCGACCATTCACTTAACAGTGTCAGACCCACGGCTCACAGAAAACGCTAAAAATGGTATTATACCTGACTGTCAGTAAGTTGCAGGCAACTCGGATCAAGCCGAGGCCGCATCGAAACACACAACCACCAGCACTGCCATAGTGGCCGCTGATGTTTATCGAACCCGCTCCCTTGGTTTTGTCGTGATGAATGTTATGAAGTTACCGGCTTTTGATACCTACTTTGCCAGATTTTCCACCGCCCGGTTACATCGAGCCGGTGTCCTGCTGTCTAAGCTTTGGACATACCTGGTAACCCGTCTTTCGGTAACTACGTTACAAGGAACTAAGCCGCAAGGGACTAAGTCGCAAGGAATTAAGCGGCTGGCAAACACGCCACTGCACTCGATCCTGATACTGGCGTTGTGCGCTCCGGTCTATGCCGATGATGTCTTGAGTATTAAACCACCTTTTGCCGCAGGTAAAGCAGGCACCCCCATACACTATCAGCCGCTTAAAGCGGCCAGCCAGCCCTGGAAACTGTGCGCTGTGTACCCGCACCTGAAAGATTCATATTGGTTGTCGGTCAATTACGGGATGGTGGAACATGCCCGCCAGCTCGGCGTTCGCCTGAAAGTACTGGAAGCCGGAGGCTACCCAAACCTCTCCCGCCAGATTGAACAGCTGGAAGCATGCCGGGAATGGGGGGCAGATGCCATTATTCTCGGTACTGTCGACAGCCATGCCTACGACGGGCAACTGAGTAAGATCACCGGCCAGATCCCAGTATTTGCCACCATCAATTATCTCGATACGCAGAATCCGGACAGCGCCAGCACCGTCATTGCACGGGTCGGCCTGGACTGGACGGAGATGGGGAAAGCAACCGGAGAATTTCTGGCAAAACGTCATCCTAAAGGCAGCGGAGTGGTCAGGGTGGCCTTGTTACCGGGGCCTCAAAGCCGCGGTGGAACCAAGCCTGTCGTGCAAGGATTCCTTGATGCCATCGCAGGCAGTGACATTCAGGTTGTGACCACACTGTGGGCCGATAACAGCAAAGAGCTGCAACGCAATCTTATCCAGCAGCTTTTCGCCAGTGACCAGCCAATCGACTATATCGTCGGGGGAGCCGTCGCCGCCGAGGTTGCCGTCAGCGAACTTCGCGCCAGCCAGCGTGAACAGACAGTTCATGTGGTCTCGACCTACCTCAGTCACGGGGTATATCGTGGCTTACTGCGGCACAAAATCCTCTTTGCCCCGACGGATAAAATGGCACAACAGGCCATGTTATCCGTCGATCAGGCCGTTCGCTATTTAGAACATCAGCCTGTCGAATTGGATCTCGCCACGGTGGTCGAAGGGCTGACGCCCTCCCATTTGCCGGACGCTGTGATCGCCGATTCTTTGTCACCCGCAGAGTTCCGCCCGGTCTTCAGTGTAGGTCCGCCTTAACAGTACACAGGCAGCGTCGGGTGCAATCACCAATGGCATGAGGTTGTCACTGAGTTTTCTGTTAACTATCTTTGATTTCAACAGAATTATTTGTACTTCGGCGACGGGCTCTGGTAGTTATAACCGCAGCTTTCAGGTGTTTTCCAGTGACGGAAGCCCTGACCGACTTACTCAAGTTATCTATTTGCAAACTGGAGCGCCAGATGCACGTAACAACCCGTAAAATGCAACCTCAAAAACATATTGCCCTTGTTGCGCATGACAACTGCAAATCTCATCTGCTGAGATGGGTGCTCGAGCACAAGGACAAGCTGATCGGCCATACTCTGTATGCCACCGGTACAACCGGCCACCTGATTGCCCGCGAATCTGGCTTGGAAGTGAACTGCCTGCTCAGTGGCCCTATGGGCGGCGATCAACAGTTAGGCGCACTGATCTCCGAAGGCAAAATCGACATGATGATCTTTTTCTGGGATCCCCTCAATGCCGTGCCGCATGATCCGGATGTCAAAGCCCTGCTGCGTATCTCAGCGGTCTGGAATGTGCCGGTTGCCACTAACCGCGCCAGTGCAAACTTCATGATTTCTTCGCCAATGCTGAGTGAAGAGGTGGAGATCGAGATTCCGGATTACAACGCGTACCTGGATGAACGTCTGGGCTAATCACCCCCTGCCCCATGAAATTTGACTCCTCTGGCTGCCTGTTTTGCCCTCAATCGGCGTGATGGCAGCCAGTTTGTTTTCACCGACTCCTTTCTTAGCTGCTTTAGCCTGACCTATTTGAGACTGTCTTGTTTTAGCCTGACCGGTTTTACCTACATTGCTTAGCGAATCGTTTGTACCCACAACCTGTGCCAAACCATTTTTCACAGCCATGGTTAATCCCCTCACCTGTTCTTCTGATAAACAGTCCAGCTATTAAGCACCACACCGGTTAAGTATCACACCAGCTCAGCCTGACAGTTCAGCAAACCCGCCAAGCGGATGATTCGCCCCCGTTTTCAATAATTTGGTTTATGGTTAATAAGATAACGACAACACTAAATTCTTATAATTTTCCAGGTGGTGGCTGATGAAAGCATGGAAACTGACTCAACCCGAGGGCATTCAGTGCCTTAAACTCTCTCGGGCATCCCGCCCGACACCAGCAGCCGATGAGGTCTGTATCAAGGTGAATGCTGCCGGGCTCAACCCCATCGATTACAAACTGGCACACTGGGGCTACGCCACTTGGTCGTATCCTCACATTATTGGCCTGGACGTCGCGGGAACGGTTGCCAGCGTGGGGGATTCCGTCCGGCATTTTCGACCGGGAGACCGGGTCATGTGCTTTCTCGATCCCCGGGTTGCAGGTGGTTTTGCGGAATATACGCTGGCAAAAGCTTATGCCGTCAGCCGGTTGCCGGAGACGGTCAGCTTCACAGATGCCGCGGCCTTGCCCTGCGCCGGTTATACGGCCTGGCTGGCAGTGCACGACAAATTGCGGTTACAAACCGGACAAAGCGTAGTTATTTCCGGTGCCGGTGGTGGCGTAGGCGGCTTTGCGGTACAACTGGCGAAACAGGCGGGAGCAACTGTCTATGCCATCGCTGAAAACCAGCACCACATGCGGTTGTACGATTACGGTGCCGATCATGTCATTGATCCGGAAACCGAAAATACGGCCATGCGGTTGATTGAGCTGACTGAAGATAAACGGGTACACGCGGTCATCGACTGTATTTCGGCGAAATCCGGCAGCATGCTCAGTGCGCTTATTCGCTACAACGGCCATATTGTCATGATTGCCGACCAGTTTAATCAGGTGCCCTTAATGGCCACGACCAAAGCGATCAGCCTTCATGAAGTGGCCCTTCATGGCACGTACGCCCATGGCTTGATCGAACACATCCAACATCTGGCCGATATCGGTAATCAGCTGGCAAACTGGGTCGCCGAGGGCCGACTGGATGCCATGGTCAGTCAGGTTTTCTCTTTTGACGCGCTGCCTGAAGCACTGGAGTTGCTTAAACGTCAGCAACACAGCGGAAAGCTGGTACTCAGCTTGGAGTAAGCCGTCTTTGGAAGCTTTGGCCAAGGTACTGAGGAATAAAACTGATGATCCTAGGAAATAGACTTAACCAAAACGTTTAGATCGCTCGTTGCTGCAAACAACACCAAGTGCTTAATCCGACCAATAACAAAAAACCCGCTGACGCAAAAACGCAGCGGGTTTTATCTTTCATTCATCAAGAGGTATGTGATCACCTCGTCAGATGACGGCGGTTATTTTTGCTTGGCCTTCACACGCTTGATTTTATTGACAACCGGATAGTTATCATCAATCAGCTCATTCACAAACGGCGAGGTTTTCTCCGGCTCGGCACACACCCAGACATGTTTCTTGGCACGGGTCAGGGCAACATAGAACAAGCGGCGCTCTTCTGCATCCGTAAAGCTTTCGCCCCGCGCCTGCAAGCAAGCGGCCAGCCCGGTATCACGATCCGGTGCCGGGAACACTCCCCGGTTCACATCGAGCACAAAGACGTAATCGCCCTCACGGCCTTTACTTGCATGGCAGGTCATGAAGGTTAGTCCCAATTGTGGCCATTTTTCCTGCCACTGCTTGAGCTTTTCCGGACGCTGATTATTATTTCGGGCCAGCAGCAAGGTCGTCACCGGCTCACTGTGCTGCGACGCCAATTGTGCCAGCTCCTGGTCAATCAGATCCTGACACAACAACGTCACCGCTTTTCGCTTCTGTTTCTTGAAACTGGTCAGCGATTTTTTAAGCTGGTTCGGGTTCTGCTGGATGAAGGCATTGGCCACTTCACCAATCATGCTGTTAAACCGGTAAGTGGTCTCCAGCTCGGTCATGTGACAGGCGCCAAAGCGTTTTTCAAACCCGGTTGTTAAATTCACATCAGCACCGGCAAAACGGTAAATCGCCTGCCAGTCATCCCCGACGGCAAACAATGTCGGCTTCTGCGCTGCCTGCTTGGAGTGGCACAATGCTTCAATCAGTGCCAGTCGGTGCGGAGAAATGTCCTGATATTCATCGACCATGATAAAGCGCCAGGTCGGCACAAACTTACCTTCCTTCACGTACTCAGTCGCGCGCTGAATCATGGTATTGAAGTCAATCTGCTTGTGGGTTTTCAGGTATTGCTCATAGGCACGGTAACACGGCCACAGCAGTGCCAGCTCACTCTTCATGCGAGGCTTGGCGGTGTCCTGACTATGTTGCTCGATACTGTCACTGAGCTGAGATTTGTTCGCGCCGCGCTGGCCAATCAGCTCAATGTGACGCCATACCCAGTTGATCAGCTGTTCACTGCGCGCCTGCTTTTCCATCGAGTTTTCAGCTTTGAAGCCGGGAATCCGCCACTGGGTCAGGTGTTTCTGCCAACGACGGGCTGAGGTGTCATTTTCCCACTGCTCTTTCAACACGCCAGCCAACCAGTCGGTACGGGCTTTTTCATCCAGAGTCAGTGGCGAAACACTTGGCATTTCACCCTCAACCGCTTTAATGATTTGGGTCCCCAGACTGTGGAACGTGGCGACTTTAATGTTGTTGTTCACTTTCGCCGCCAGCCGCTCGCTCATCTCTTCAGCGGCTTTACGGCCAAAGGCCAGCATCAGAATCTCTTCTGGCTGAGCAAGCTGGTTAGCCACCAGATAACCTGCTCGCGCCACCAGCACGCTGGTTTTACCGGTTCCGGCACCCGCCAACACCAAGTTATGATCCTGGTTGATCAGCACCGCTTCCCGCTGTGATGGGTTAAGCGGAGAAGATTCAAACTTATCGAACCACGATGACCACTTTTCGGCTTCTTTTTCCAGCCATTTCTCGTTTGAGGTATCAACCCACTCACCGTTCCCTTCCAGCCAGGGTTCGACTTTATCAAACGCCAGTGGACGAAAAGACGCGGCCAGCTCTCGGGTTAACCCCGTTGACGCCAGCGACTGGTCCAGAAAATGATGAAGACGGCGGTGATCGGATTCACGCAGGTAGGCATCCTGAGAAGTAAACGTATCAATGCGTTTGAGCATCTCCGGCAGCAGCGAATCAAGTTTTTCTACTCGGCCCTGCGCCCAGTTACGGTACGCTTCCAGCAACATATTGGCGAACGATTTACAGTACCGCCAGGGTAAGCCGTGAATCGTCCAGCAGTATTCCTGGTCGGCAGAGGTAATTTCAAAACTGCCCCACATCACTCCCCGATGTACGGCAATCGCGCCATCCCACTCATCAAACGGGATTTCTTCTGTTTCTGTCTGACTATCCAAAATCAGACAATTCTCACCTAATGCAATACTGCAATAATCACCTTGGGCGAGCCACTGAGCCAGCCACCCCGCTGTTAAACGCATTGTGTCACCAAAATTTTGTTCGTTGATGCTCGATCAATCTTGGCCCAGAGACGGTCACTTCGCAATGCAATCTCCGAGCCATAAAATAAACTGCTGGTAGAGTATCAAGAACTCTGATTTCACCATAGCTTCAGTACTGCTTTTTGCGTAAAATTTCTGCTAATAATTTGGCTTAACAGCATTTTTTCTGTGGATATATATCCTTTGAAAGACAAACTTTGCTATCTTAGGCACTCCGACGGATTGATAGAGTTACCATGCAAAGTCACCCACTCAAACTGACCCTGCGCCAATACTGGGCAAAAGATCGTATTAATTTCAGTGTTCGGGTACTTATCGCATTGGTGGGGGTAGCCCTTCCTTGCTGGTATTTTGATGCGAATTCAGAAGTAACCCCGCTGGTGCTGGGTATTATTGCCTCGGCACTGGCTGAAACCGATGACAGTCTCAGTGGTCGCATCAAATCGCTGCTGATGACACTGGCCTGTTTCGCCGTCGCCGCCTTCTCTATTGAACTGCTGTTCCCTTACCCGATTTTATTCACCCTGGGTCTGTTTATCTCGACCTTCGGTTTTATCATGCTGGGCGCGATCGGTGCCCGCTACGCCACGATTGCTTTCGCCTCGTTGCTGCTGGCGGTCTATACCATGCTCGGCGCCGCACAAAGTCCCAATCTCTGGTATCAGCCGCTGCTTCTGCTCAGCGGCGCCACCTGGTACGGGGTATTGTCACTGACCTGGCATATCCTGTGGCCGAATCAGCCGGTTCAGCAAGGACTGGCGGCGGTTTTCTCGGAATTTGCCAGCTACCTGGACTGCAAGAGCAAACTGTTTGAGCCCATCGCCAACATGAACCCACAGCCGCTTCGTATCGAGGCGGCCAGCCAAAATGCCAAAGTGGTGACGGCGCTGAATAATGCCAAAGCAAACCTGCTGCGCCGCGTTCGGCGGGGACATCTGAACCCGAGCGGTGACCGTTTCCTCAAAATTTACTTTCTGGCGCAAGATATTCATGAACGCGCCAGTTCATCCCATTACCGTTATCAGGATCTGGCAGCAGAATTTCTGCGCAGTGACGTCCTGTTCCGGTTCCAGCGCTTGCTGACCAGCCAAGCCAATGCTTGCCGGGAAATTGCCGATGCTCTGGCAATGGGCAAACCCTATTCTCACGGCGCCGACAGTGTCAGGAATCTGGATGAACTTCAGGAATCGCTGTTGTACCTGAAGAACCAGCAAAACCCCAAATACCGTATTTTCCTCAGCCAGCTGGATTATCTGTTCAATAACCTGGCGACGGTGGAGCGACAGCTGTCAAATGTCAGTAATCCCGATGCCGCCCAGACCGACAGTGACATAGAGCTGGCCGATACCGAAGCGCACAGCATGAAAGAGCGCTGGCAGCGGCTGATCAGTCAGATGAATCCCAACTCGATGCTGTTCCGCCATGCCATTCGGATGGCCGTGGCACTGACCGTCGGCTACGGCTTTATTCAGTTCCTCGATTTAGAACGTGGTTACTGGATTTTGCTGACTACCCTGTTTGTGTGCCAACCCAACTATGGCGCCACCCGCCAACGTCTAAAGCAGCGGGTTATCGGGACTCTGGCCGGGCTGTTAATCGGCATGCCTCTGCTGTTTCTGTTTCCGGGTCAGGAAGGCCAGATGGTACTGATGGTCTTAGCGGGCGTCCTGTTTTTCGCTTTCCGCGCGGCCAGTTACGCTTTGGCGACCATGTTTATCACTCTGCTGGTGCTGTTCTGTTTCAATCAGTTAGGCGAAGGCTTTGCGGTTATCCTGCCGCGCCTTGGCGATACCCTGCTGGGCTGCTTACTGGCGGTGCTGGCGGTGAGCTTTATTTTGCCGGACTGGCAGGCTCGCCGCCTGCATAAGGTGATGGCAGCGGCCATACAGACAAATCGGGATTATCTGGGCCAGATTATTGGCCAGTACCGTATCGGCAAGCGTGACAGCCTGAGCTACCGGATTGCCCGCCGAGAAGCGCATAATACCGATGCCCAGCTGAGCACGGCGATCAGCAACATGCTGTCTGAGCCGGGACGCTACCGGATGGCCACCGATGAGTGCTTCCGCTTTCTGACCCTGAACCATGCCATGCTGAGTTACATTTCGGCATTAGGCGCGCACCGCACCCGACTGGAGGATGAGCAGACGCACCATCTGGTTGCCCAGGCGCACCGGCAGATCCACGCGCATCTGGATTGTCTGGCCGCACAACTTGACGGCAACGTGTGCGCGCAGGCACCAGATTCAGACAGCCTTTTGGAACAGCGTCTGGCCCAATGGCGGGATGAAGACTGTACGTCTGCCCGCATGGTTCTGCAGCAGTTACACCTGATTCAGCGCATGCTACCGGAGCTGCACTCGCTGGCCAATAAACTGGCCGCGAGGACGAATACCACCCAGAGTACGGCCAGCCCGGAAAAGAGTGAAGCTGCGCCAAGCCAATAATCAGCGATGTCATACAGAGCTCATTTATACGAAGCTTAGTCATACGAAGCAGAACGACGCCGGGCAGACCCATATGAAGTGACACATGGCGACCGTGGCAAAAATAAAAACGGCACAAAACAAAAGCGGCAGCGTCCTGAACATTCAGAGACGCTGCCGCTTCGTCAATTCAATGTCTTCGCTACAAAAGCAATCAACTCAAGCATCTTCAGCACAAGTGCATTCGACCCTCTTATCAGTTTTACATCACTTTTATCTTTTTACATCACTTTCAGCCGTTTAACACGACATCCACTCCGCTAGTGAAGATGCTGCGGATAGTACTGGCGCAATAACGCCCCGATGACGGCATCAGGAGACAGTGCGACCACAAAGTGGACCTTTGGCACTGTAAAGGCCGTGTCATTTTTAAAAACAGGAAAACTTTGAGCCGCCGGCCATTCACGGCTGCGGCTATCGGATGCCGTTTCACTCACTTCAAAATGAATGCCCGGCAACACCATCAGAGACTTGGTTTTCATGGCAGCGCACCCAGCAAAATTATCAACGAGAGGCGAAAAATTCATCGCTCCTTACGGATCAATATATGGCTGAAAGCGGCGGTTTCAAGGGTGAGACACCCGGCTATTTATTCACTCCCGACGGCCAGGTTTTATCGCTATTTTCTGGATTGCCGGGCACGCACTTTTTTTCGTTAACGCGAGTCTTAGGCTTAATTCGCTGGTTTTTATGTAGGTTGTTTATTTTGTTTTTAGGGCGTTATTCCTTGTCGAAACTGTCTACCACAATGGCGCCCATCGATGCCGGCATCGCAATCACGATAACCCGCCGTAATGACATTAACGGGTCAGTCATCAGAGGCAGTTTATCCAGCGCCAGCAACACCAGCCCCACGACCATTGCCGCGATCAGGTATGCCACCACCACACGGAAGAAAAAACCAAAGACCCGGTGTCTGATATTGCCCTGAAAAACACTTTCATACGCAAAAAAACCAAGAAAGCAAAACGATAAACACAGCAACATCAGTAAATTGGGTAACGGCAGCGTTTCACCCAACCGCCAGGCTTCTTCCGAAAAAGAAATCGGCACAGCCAGCGCAAAAGCCCCGACCAGCACCTGACTGACATCTTCCAGATTAAAGTTAAGCATTCATTGCTCCGATTCAAACCACCGTAATCTTTATACTTTATCGCAACATCCGAATGAATTTAGCGGTTTTTATCGAATCTTTCCCGCAAGCTGTGGTGCAACATACGTTACGGCTGCCGCTCCTGAACGCAATGCGGCAATTGAGACCGGTATTACAGGCAGGTATGGCAGTAGAGGACGCTATCTTGATAAATCCCCCTTCCCAAACAAGCCCTTTCAAATTTATCTCTCCTCCCAATAGCTGTCAGAGATCACACAACAGTATTTTGCGAAATCGGCATAATCCTTTCGGCCGTAAACCGCTAGAGTAAACACAGTCTGCCAATGACGGCAGGGAGATAATGATGAGTGGCCAATGGGAATAGGTGGCCAACGGGGCAAGCCGATAACAAGGGATGCGACGTAAGTAACCGGGGGCAGCACGTAATCGTTACCATTAATAAGCGCCCCTCTTTCTCCAATCACGTTCAGCAAAGTCACAGGGAGTGATAGCGATGCAGAAAAAGCACTTAATCGAAGGTGTCATCTTTCTCACCTATGCCTTGTTTGCCATGTCTTGGGTATCCGGAGCCATGATGACAAAGGACATCATGCTGCATTATGGTGTGGAAGATATGACGTCTGCCACCTGGATAACCAACGCCATCACCATTGCCAAAATTGTCGGTAATCTGCTGGCAGCCTGGGTGCTGATCAAACTGGGGCCGAAAAAAGCCTTTACCTTTGCCTCATTGCTTATCGTTGCCGGCATTCTCTGCGCCTTTGCTTCTAACTACCCGCTGTATGTGTTTTCCCGCCTGATTATGGGCTTTGGCGGCGCGTTCGTGATCGTCTACTTCAACCCCATTGTGGTGAAATACTTTGACTCACAAGAGCGTCCTGTCGTGAATGGCATCAATGCGGCGGCTTTTAACACCGGCAATCTGATGGCTTTGCTCCTGACCGGCCTCATGCTGTCGGTTTTTGACGGCTGGCAGCAGGTTGTCTCCGCTATTTCGATAGCAAGCCTCGCGATACTCGTAGTGTGGTGGGTGATCAGTGACGATTTCTCCCTGACGGGGTCTTCTCAAGCCTCCCAATCTTCCACGCCAGCAGAAACTTATTCCCTGTCCGATGGCATGAAAGAGCCGGTTAACTGGTGGCTGCCCATTGCCTACTCCGGACTGTTGTTCTGCTATATCGCAGTCTTTTCGCTGTTCCCTCTGGTTCCGACCTTTGCCGTCGAGGCTAAGTATTTGTCTTCTATCATGATCGCGGCAGGTATGGTGGGAACCGTTGCAGGTATCATCATGGCCAAACGGTATCCGTTACGGGTGCCCGTCATTCGTTATTGCGGCCTCGCCATGACGGCAAGTGCTGCCATCATGATTACAACCAGCAGCCCGGCACTGGCTTACGCCGCAGCCTTTCTGGCAGGATTTTTTATGTTCATGCCAATGACCTGTTTAATTACCCTGCCGCAGGAGTTACCCGGCATGAACCCGGCAAAAATCACGGTTATTTTTGGTATGTTCTGGTCAGTGTCATACATTATTGAAACGATATTGATGTACCTCGCAGGTGTGCTGGCAGATAGCACCGGCAATATTTCGGTTGCAGCCAGCTTTGCTGTCGCTTGTTCCTCGACATTTTTCTTAGCCAGCTTTTTCCTGCCAGAAACAGGAAAACGCGCTGAGCAATTGTCTCCCTCAACACGCCGGGCGTAATTTATTTCAGGATACAGGAGATCAAGGATGCGACAAGTCAGCCCCAAACTTCAGCCATGGTTGGCCGTTTTTAACGAGCAACTAGCGATTCTGATAGAAAACGGCTTCAAAGCGACTCCTGTCAACGCACGGGAAGGACTGGCCAACCTCACCAGAGGGCTGGTCACCACCTCGCCGGTTATCGCCTGGGTACAAGATGACATTGTCGCCGGGGAAGAGTACGACGTGCCGGTGCGTATTTACCACCCGGACCCTACCCGCGAACTGCCGGTTCTGGTGTATTTTCACGGCGGTGGTCACATGGGCGGCAGCGTCACCGTCTATGACCCGCTTTGCCGGAAAATGGCCCTCACCACCCAACACATTGTGGTGTCCGTTGAATACCGCCTGGCACCGGAGTGCCCGTATCCGGCCGGTTTAAATGATGCCTATAACGTGGTCAAACACCTCTGGACAACGCTCGAAAGTCAAGCCGTCCGGTATGCCAGACAGCTCTCGATTGGCGGGGACTCCGGTGGCGGTGCACTGGCTGCCAGCGTCAGCCGTCTGGCGCAGTTTGATGCCAGCGTTTCAATTCATCGCCAGGTACTGATTTACCCCAGCCTGGATTACACCATGAGCATGCCGTCACTGGAGCAGAACGCCATCGGCTATCTGCTGCACACCAGCAAAATCGCATGGTATTTTGACAATTACTTCCGTCACGGTGAAAACCGCTATCAGGCATCTCCCCTGTATGGCGAATTTACTCCTAACTTGCCGGAGACATTTGTTATTACAGCAGAATTCTGCCCGCTGCGTGATGAAGGGTTTGCGTATGTCAATCAGCTTGAGGACAACGACATTCCTGTCAGTCACCTGCATTTTGAAGACATGATTCATACCTTTATGAATATGGAAGATCTGGTTCAGGCCGAATGCGAACAGGTGTACCGGGAAATGGGACATTTCCTGAACAGCTAAACCAGATCACCTCAACGAATTACAAAAATAACAGAAGACTCGAAACCTTTGGGAAGCGCACTTGTGCCCTTCCCTTTTTTTCATCCCATTTTCTGCCGGTTAATCCACTGCGATCTCAAACTTTCTTTTTCAGCATAAACAACTGAATGCATTGTGCTTTAATCCTCGCGGCTCCCGAATTTCTTTTGTCAGTTGGTGGCACAGTGACACGTGGCGCGGAGCGAGATCGGCATTTTGTCAGAGACCAATGCTCAATCAGAGAACCGTGCTAAATCAAAGATCAGTACTAAATCGAAGAACAGCATCATGTCTGAGAACAGAGCCATCTCAGAAAACAGTGCGATGACGAAGAAAAGGACTGTGCCAGAAAAAGGCTATGCCTGAGAAAAGAGTGATGTCGGATAAAGAAGCTATTTCGGATAAAAAAAGCTAGGTCGGAGAACAGCAATATGGACGATTTTTACTGCGAAGAACGCAATCTGGGTGCTTATTTTGAGGCGGAGTGGCTGGAAGTATTGCGGGCTCAGGGTGACAACACCCCACTGGCTTGTGCTTCCAAGCCCGTACCAGATGCCTTTGTTATTTCTCCGTTTTATCGCGAGGTCAGTCAGTTTATTGCGGCCTGTTGCCAACAAGCCGATGTGGCACCGAGCCACTATCTGGAAGTGGGTCCAGCCCTCGGGCGTGTCACCTACGAAACGCTGCGACGCTTTCCCCAGATTCGTCAAAGCTGGCTTGTTGAGCCTTCTCAACGATTGCTCAGTCACTGTCAGAAGTTGCTGATGACACCGGGCTGCTATGCCTTTCCTTACATCCAAGGTCTCAATGAGCGGGGCAGCCTTGTCATTGATACCACCGTAATAGCCAGCGCCTGCCAGCACAGCGAGATCACCTGTATCAATGCCCCGTTTGACGGAAAAACCCTGACCGTCCAAGCCGACTTAACGGTCTGTCTTAATGTGCTGGATCAGTGTCAGTCTCCGCTGACCATCATGGATGCCCTGAAGCAGAGTACCCGTTCTGGCGGTGTACTGGTTGTGTCCAATACTTACCAATGGCAGAAAAAACACCTGCTTGATGCCGAAGACGCGGTGGACGATATCAATCAGTATTTCGAAACAACCGGCTGGGACAAACTGAATGACACCGACATAGGCTATGGATTTCGTTTCAACGAGCGGTTTTCCAAACACTTTCTCTCGCACGTTGTCGGCTACCGAAAACGGGGCTAGCGTATGATTCACCTCAGCCAGATGTAACAAAAGCGTTACCGACATCCCATTAACGGCTTAAATATCAGTAATATTTCCTGACAGCAAAAACTTACTTGCAAATTAGCTGACTAAACCATGCCTATAAAGCAAGTCATCAGTATCTGCATTTTTTAACCATAAGCGATGACTTGGAAAATAACCATGGAGCACAACAATGAAACAAGGCAAGTTACTGCTTTCAGCCAGTTTGGCCGTATTACTGGCCGGATGCAGCCAGTCGGGGACACAACCGACCGCCAACACAACGCCTTCAGAGGCTGAGTCAGTGCCACCGGAATATCCGATTGACTATTTTTTCCGCAACAGCGTGGTGCGCAGCTACCAGATTTCACCGGATGGCGACTTTATTGCCATGCTGAAGCCGTGGCAGGATCGGATGAATATCTTCGTCCATCCGACCGACCAACCCGATAAGGTTGCACGGCTGACTGATGTGACAGAACGGGATATCGCGTATTTCAACTGGGTCGATGACGACACGTTGATTTATTCCCGCGATACCGGTGGCGATGAAAACTACTATCTGGTCATGGTCAACGTCGTCACCGGCAAACAAAAAGCCATCACACCGACGACGGGCACTCAGGCTTTTGTGATTGATACGCTGGAAAATCAACCAGATGAAATTCTGCTGACCAGTAACGAGCGCGATCCCAAAGTGTTTGATGTGTACCGTTATCACCTAGAATCCGGAAAGCGTGAGTTAGTGGCGAAAAACCCGGGGAACGTGACCGAGTGGCTGACTGACAATAACGGTATTATCCGCGCGATAGAGACCACCGACGGCGTGAATACGGCGGTGCTATACCGGGACAACGAGCAAGGGAGTTTCCGCCCGCTGAAACAGCTGAGCTACAAAGAAGCGTTCAACCCCATTGCTTTCACCCCGGACAATAACAACCTGTATGCCGTTTCACGTATCACCCGTGATAAAGCAGCGATCGTCGAGTATGACGTAGCCAACAACCGCGAAATTCGGGAAATATTCTCTCATCCGGACGTGGATGTGGAAGATGCCTTCTATTCCCGCCATCTGAACAAACTGGTCAGCATTGAATACATTACCGACAAGGTGCAACACCATTTTCTGGACGATGGCTTTCAAAGCATGTTCGCTGCACTCCAACGCCGTTTTCCCGACAGTGAAGTCTCGATTAACAACGCCACCCGCGATGAGGCGAAGTTTATTGTCGTCACCAGCAGCGACATTGCCCGTCCGAGCTACTACCTGTATGACCGCACGGCAGACAAACTGACTAAGCTGGCCGACAATGCCCCGTGGCATAAGCCGGAACACATGGCAACGATGAAGCCGATACAGTACACCTCACGCGACGGTACATTGATTCACGGCTACCTGACCCTACCGAAAGGCCGTAAAGCTGAAGATCTGCCTCTGCTGGTGCTGCCGCACGGCGGCCCGTGGGCGCGGGATGTGTGGGGGTTTAATCCTGAAGTTCAGCTGTTTGCCAACCGCGGTATCGCCGTACTACAAATGAACTTCCGTGGCTCAACCGGCTATGGGCGCGAATTCTGGGAAAAGTCGTTCAAGCAATGGGGTCAGTCGATGCAGGACGACATTACTGACGGCGTAGCCTGGGCCATCGACCAAGGATTCGCCAGTAAAGAGAATGTGTGCATCTATGGCGGTTCATATGGGGGGTATGCGACGCTGGCCGGGGTCACCTTCACTCCGGATGTGTATAAATGCGGTATCGACTACGTAGGCGTCTCTAACCTGTTCACGTTTATGGATGCCATTCCACCGTACTGGAAGCCTTATCTGGCCATGTTGCACGATATGGTCGGCAACCCGCAGGATCAGGAAGAAGCCAAAATGCTTCACGCTTATTCACCGGTCTTCCATGTTCAGAACATCAAAGCACCTTTACTGGTCTTGCAGGGGGCAAAAGATCCGCGCGTAGTCAAAAGTGAGTCGGACCAAATCGTGAAGGCCTTACGTGATCGCGGCGTGGAAGTGGAATACATAGTGAAAGAAAACGAAGGGCATGGTTTCTACTCACTGGAAAACCGCCTTGCTGCCTATGAAGCGATGGACAAGTTCCTGAAAACCCATCTGCTGGAGCAAACGCAGTAAGCCTCAAACAGACAAATCGAAACTACAATCACAACCGCAACCAGAGGGAGCATTAAGCTCCCTCTTCTGTTTCCGCACAGCGGCGAGTCTGATGCCGTTTTTTACTTATTACTCTGAAGATACAGCGTTTTTTCAGGATAAAGGAAGACGGCTAACACCGATAGATCCCTTTACGTTGACTGCAGGACTGTTTAATGAAGTCGATAAATAGCTTCATTCGGGCGGGAAGCAAATTGCGGCTTTGATAGATCAGAAAAACGGGCCTAGGCTCCAGCTTGATATCTTCAAGGATAACCACCAGCTCGCCCCGTTTTATATCATCTTCCAACAAAGGCAAAGGCTGGAGAATGATACCAGCACCCAGCTTTGCGCAGATTCGCAAGCTGTTGCCGTTATTGCTAACGAATGTCGACGCATCGAGGGATAACGGCGTCAGGTCAAAACGATGTTTAAATGAAGAACCTGCAAACCAAGGGCTGAAAGCAAGCACGTTATGGTCATTAAGATCGGCTAAAGTCGTTGGCGTGCCGTGTGCCTCCAAATACGCCGGTGAAGCACAGAACCTCATCTGCTGCTCCCCAACCTGCATGCCAATAAAACCTGAATCGGATAATTGCCCCACACGAAAATAAAAATCGTATTTATCTTCAATAATGTCGGAAATTTCATCAGATAAAGTCAGTTCAATACGAATATTGGGGTGCTGTGAACTAAAAGCATGTAATAACGGGCAAAGCTCATACGTCCCATAATTGGTCGGAGCGCAGATCCGTATTCTTCCATCAGGCACTGTAGCGTAGCTTTCAAGGTGTTTTTCGGTTATTGCCAACTCACGCAGAATAGCTCTGCAACTGCTTAAATACATTGCTCCCGCTTCGGTGATCTCCTGCTTTCTCGTATTGCGGTTAATCAATTTCAGCCGGATTTCTTTCTCTAAGAAATTAATATATTTACTGACCATGGTCACAGACACGCCAAGCTTTTCTGATGCCTTAGTGAAGCTACCTTCATCGCACACCGTGATAAATGTTTCGATAGCTTTAAATTTGTCCATGACACCTTCCACCAGTTAGACCAAACGGGTAACCATAAACCATTAGTTAAAAATGTTTAAACCGTATTGATATTATTATCTTTTTGGCAACCCGGTACTCTGATGACACAAAAATGATTCCCAAGGTTACCTACATGAGTTCACTCGTTACTTACTTCATCATATCTGCGTTGACTGTTGCAAGTCCCGGTGCGGCGGTTGTCTTTACGATAACCAATACCCTGACGAAAGGTCCCGGAACGGCGATCAGAGGTTATATTGGCGTCGCAATAGGTATTCTGGTGGTTGGCTATTTCTCTCATGAGATGCTGCTTCGGGTTGATCGCCATATCCCTGGAGGACTGGGATGGGTAACGCTGTTTGGTGCGTGTTACTTTCTATGGCTGGCCGCGGCTAAACCCCATAATAAAAAGGTTGTTCTGCGCGAAAAAATGGCAAGGAATCATGAAATGCTCAGTGGCGTTCTCATTAGTGTCACTAACCCTAAAGCGTTGCTCTTTTTTACCTCGGTTTACCCTTTATACCTCGATGAGAATATTCATTTTTTCTTATTAATTGTTATTTTTGCTGGTAACGTCATTTTTATACATTCGATGTATACCTTGTGTTTTACCACCTATAAAAAACGGTTGTCACTCAACGAGGAGAACTGGCAAAAGATAACGCGCCTTCTCTACTTGTTCTTGTCGATTTCCTGTTTTGTTTACGCCTTCAAACAAATGTAAAAGCGTCACTTCTCACTGACTGACTCAGAGAATGAAGCCCTCAAGGACGACACGCTTTGCTGAGCATCTGAGCGTCAAGAGTGTCACTCGCCAATTGTCATCATGAAAGACTCATTCAGCGTCGGCCAAGCCGACGCTGCGGCTAATCGCTCTTTTCACCCTTGCTTGTTACCCTGCCACTCATACTCCATTTGCCGCGCTGTGCGCTCAGCCAGTGAAACCGATTCCAGCCGGGAAACCAGATGCAGGCTCATATCGATACCGGCACTGATCCCCGCCGAGGTGATGACTTTCCCTTGCTCGACCCAGCGCTGGTTGCTGACAACGTTCAAGGCCGGGAAATGTTCAGTTAATGCCGGAATATCTTCCCAATGAGTGGTAACGGTTAACCCGTCCAGCACCCCGGCTTTAGCCAGAATAAATGCGCCCGTACAAACCGAGGTCGCCCAGGTGGCTTGCTCTGACATCTGACGAATCCACGCCAGAACGTCCGGCTTGGTCAGCTCCTGATTGTGGACACCTCCTGCCACAATCAACACATCCAACGGCGGATGCGCCGAAAGGCTGTAATGAGACTGGACCAGGTAATTTCCCCGAGCAGTGACAAGCCCTCCATGCTCGGATATCAGCGAAACCTGCCAGTCGAGCCCGGCAACTCTTGCCGCAGTAGTAAACACCTCAAAAGGCCCCGAAAAATCGAGGACTTCTGCGTTGTCATAGATATATATGCCGATATTCACCGTACTCACTCCTTTGAATAGTGGGTTTTTAGCACTGTTTTTACTACATTGGGTTCCATGCCAGGCGCTTTAGTACCCGACAAGTCAATACTGCTGGTATCGCTTAAGCTATCCCCGCGTTAGCTTCCACAAATAAGGGGATGTCGTCGCAACATGTTGAAAACCATGCTTTTCAACAATAACTCGGCTCATCTCAGATGCGTCGATGGTCAGGTACTGCTTCTGCTTAACCATCGCGTCACGAATTCGACGCTTCACCAATGCCGAGTAATATCCTTTACCGCGATGGCTGTCGAGCGTCGCGCCGCCCCATAGCCCAGCAAACGGGCTACCTTCGGTAAAGCGGAGCCATGCCGATGAAACCGGCATCTCCGCATCGAACACCACATAGATTTTTAGATCATCCGGCCTTTTCTGCTTAGTGGCAATTAACTCACCGGTATGATCCTCCCAATTACCACCAAACACTTTCGCCTGCACCGACATAGCCGCGCGGATACCAGCTTCATCAATCACTTCAACGACTGATACGGCCTCAGAACGTAATGCCACCAGTTCAGGTTCAAAGCGTGTTGGCTCTATCTCAACTGCAACTGCTACTGCATCAGTATCTGTCTCTGTAGCCTGAGAAACAGGCAGTGGCAGAACCATAAAGCTTTCTGTTGATTCCTTCACGAATCCCTGCGATACCAGTTTTTCTCCAAACCCCGCTGGTTCATCGGTACTGAAGACTTTCCACTCAAAGTCTTTGCCAAGGGTGGTGAAGTAAGCAATCTCTTGCTGAATCAACTGGTCAGCGTCCTGCTCTGGCACCTCGAAAAAACTAATAAAACTGCCAGACTCGCCGTCAGATACGAATCTGACAACATTGGTGGTTACTTCCTTGCGAAAGCCTTCCAGCACCAGTCCCTGACGTTCAAAACGACGATACGCGTCGGTTACCTGTTTGTTGTTCATTTTTCTTCCCTGAACCTTTTCACATGGCGGCAGATAGCTGCGGTAAATACATGAGTATGTACTGCTTGAGATAACAACTTGTCTCCCAACTCATGTGGCAGGCTGCCTTACCATATAGACAAATTGTGTGTCCTGGTTTTCAATCTCAAAGCCAAATCGCTGATACAGCTCCCCGACACGATTTCCCTGCAAATAACACAAACGCATCAGATTACGCCTCCTGTCAGCCTGCGCGACACACCGTGCCAGAATCGCACTCCCGATGCCTTTGCCCTGAAACTCAGGCAATAGAAAGAAACGACAGAAATACAGTTCCGGAGAGCTTTCGTTGGTCAGTTTATCCCTGATATTCCGCTCTTCCACCAGATAGCTGCCGGCTCGCTGACCATTGACACAGATCACCTCGGGCTTGGCCGCAGACCACTCATCATGGTGAAATTCACGCTGCAGTGCTTCGTCCCACCCGAACACGGCGCTGATTGGTCCGAATTCGGCGGCCTTTTTCAACTGAAACAAAAATTCATAGTCGTCTTCACCGGCCGTGCGGGTTGAGAGACTGACGGGGGCATTTGTGGGGTGACATGTGTTATTCATACATTTCCATGGGGCTTTCGCTCTGGTTCAGGTGTTAGCTCTGATACGGGCTTTAGCACTGATGTAGGCTCTGGAATCGCACCTGATAATAATCCGTTTGCTTTGGCGGCATCTGGCAGTTGGACTTCAGGAAATTCCAACCGTTTTTCTGGTAGTGCCTGAGAGCCCTGACATTGGTTTTACTGACAGAGAGAATTGCACCCTGGCACCCCAGAGAGAGAAACTGCTTGGCTAGGTAATGTTGCAGCTTATCTGCTATTCCGGCTCCCCGATACTCGGGAGCCAGATAAATCAGATGCACATAACCCAAACCCGGCTCAAAAGAATAGGCTTTGTATTCCAACTGACCAATAATCTCATCTCCCAGCCAGACATGTTCATAACGCCATTCCGGTAATTCAAGACGACTGCGTATACGATCTTCATAATCCTCAAACACATCATCAAACCCGTCAGTATGGCCAAAGCTGCACTGATATGCCTCGCGACGAAACGCGAGGCATTGCGGATAGTGTGCATCAACATCCACGGTTTTAATGTGTAGGGTTTCCGTACTCTTCACGGTGCTTTCCTGATGGTTAAGTATCCCATTCTCGATGCTGCGTCGCCGTCTTAACGCTGCTCTGTCGATCAAAGACTGGTATTCAAGGGTTACAGTGTACTTTGGTAGTAATCCACCATTTCTTTCTGCTCCATGGCTTCTCCGTCCAGATTTTGCTGTTCTTTGAGAATCTTAGCCAGAGAAGGCAGAATATCACGGTCAACGGTATAGGTACCGTCCCACAATTTTGCCCGCATAATCGCTTTGGCACAGTGGAAAAATGTTTCCTGAATATCGACTTTAATGACCAGTTTTGGCGGACGCTTTCCATCCAGACAACGTGCCAGCCACTCTTCGTCATCGTGCAGGCTGGCGGTCCCCTTTATTCTCACGACTTCTTCGACACCTGGCACCATCAGCATCAGACCGATTCCCGGTCTTTCCAGCAGGTTGCGGAAGGTATCCAGACGGTTGTTGCCGGGGCTGTCCGGTATAAGAAGGGTTTTATTATCCAAAATAGCCACAAAGCCCGGCATGCCACCTCGCGGAGAGACATCGGTCATCCCCTGTTCATCCACGCTACTGAGCAGTAAAAACGGACAATGCTCGATAAACGTTCGGGTATAACCATCCAGTTCATACAGTGACTTATTGGCAGCACGGGTACTTGGTTGGCTGTAGAACCCACCCAGTTGCTCGATTGAGGTAATTTGGGCCATAAATAGCGTCCTATATCGTGAAACAAAGAGATCAAAAGAGATCAAAAGAGACATTGAAAAAGGGATAAATGAAAAGGCGTAATGAAAATGCACTCAATTCCGGATAACAAACAACGTCACTAGCAGTTCCCACGGCAAACGGTTCTCAGGACAAGCGATGCTCACGACAATCGATGTCCATGTGGCCAGTGAAGACAGAAACAGCCCTGTGGGTCGTTCTCGGCTTGATGCTTGAGCGTTGAAACAGCAAAGCCGCTTGAACCACCAGCGAATACCCTGACGGTGCAATAACAGGCTCAAGAACGGAATGCCTCAGGAGGAATACCTTGCCGCCGAAGCGGCATGGCATCTGAAACGATGATGGTGTATGGCGAGATCTTGGGTCAGAACTGTCAGCGTGAGGGCAACGTTTTTGCCCCCTTACGCCATCTGCACGATTAATCTGACAGGTAATACTCAACGGTTGAGACAACACGGATACGTTTGATATGAGGGTTATTTCGATCCCGTGCTGCAATGCTGAATTGCCCCTGCGAGGCTTTACGAATTTTGCCTAAATCGCTGTGAGAGTCCTGCGCAAATTTTTCGGCTACTTCCCGGGCATTCTGGGTGGCTTCCTGAATCATTTCCGGCTTCACGTCGTTCAGACGGGTAAACAGGTATTCAGTCTGGCTTTGGTAGTTATCCCCGGTAAAAACAATGCCCTGTTTACCCAATTCAGACAACGAACTCATGACCGACCGGGCGGCATCAATATTTTTGGAATACACCGTCACTGTCTGAAAGGCGGTATAACGGAATTTCGCCTCGGCATCATTACCGTATTGCTGTGCCGATTTATCGGTAATCGCCGGTGATGACACGGAAATATCCGCCTCTGCGATGCCATTTCTCAATAGATAAGTGCGAATTTTATGGGTCTGGTCATCAATGCTCTTATACAGCTCCGTCAGATCATTCCCGGCCACATTAAACTGGATCGGCCAGATCACAATGTCAGCCTTGTACTCGCGCTCTGACAACCCTTTCACCGTGACGGTGCGGTCATACATTTTGTACTGAATCGCAGCCTGACCCAAAATATAGCCTAACGCCGAAAGGCCAAGCAGCACGCATATCCCCAGCACAATCAGGCCGGATTTATCGGAACGTTCCATGTCTGTCTCCTTTATCTGTTGTGCTTACCACCCTCCATCCTACTTCACTGCACAACGTGACTAGCTAGGTGTGATGAGTTGTGGCTAAGTATGGCTAAACTGTTCATTGATAAAATCAGCGAAGGGTTGTCCTACTCGGCGGACGCTATCATCGGTTCCGTAAGCACCGGCTCGGGCTGTCCATGGCCGTCAGAAACTGCGCCAGCCGCAGACAACTGGCGCATTTACCAAGAGGTAATCAGGACGTTTCACGACAAGGCAACGACGATGCCTGCTCTTTCGCCGGTTGGGCCAGTGCATTCATATCGATCCCCTGTTCAGCCAGCAGCTTTTCAAACATTGGCATCAGCGGCCCCAGGTTCTCAGTCAGGGTATCTCTGACAGTATCAACCACCACCTGCGTACCCCGCTCAATCTCCACATTCACATGTTCACCAACTCGCTTGGCTTCCAGGTTTGTCGTACGGCGGGTTTCCGGAATCAACCAGACTTCAAACCAGCCCGAGTCTTTATTCACAGCAGATACCGTCAGGCTGGCACCATTAATGGCAATATAACCTTTCGGGAAAATGTAGCGCTTCCACTCGTCACACAGCACAAAGCGCAGGCAGTGATTATCGTCTATTCGGGTGATCTGCAAAATCGGTGTGTGGAAATCAATGTGGCCCGACAACGGATGGCCACCAATTTCGGCTCCGTCCTTGGCGGCTCGCTCAACATTGACGATATCCCCTTTCAGGTAGCGATCCAGCGCTGTTGTCTCCAGGCTCGGCAACATGATGTCCAAACTGACCCGTGTTTCTGACAGGATTTTCGTTACAGTCAGACACACACCGTCAACGGCGATGCTGGCGCCAACTTCCAGCCCGTCACAAAAGCCTTTTTTAAACTTCAGGATAAAGGTTTGAATTCCGTTTTCATCGCTGATGTCATCGATGAATGCCACTGATTGAACAATTCCTGTAAACATAACGTGTCCTTTTCAAATAGCTATGGTCTGAGAGTGAACTGATAACTATAGAAGTGATTGCGCACTGTCGCACCTTACTTACTATACGGTCAGTACTCTCATCACAGTCTATTAATGAGGCTTAAAAAGGGTCAGTATATCGAGCACAATCTGATAGACATCACAGGGCATATACAGTTGCAAATCCGCCTTCCCCATTGTTAACCGGTTAACGACAAATATGCTACCGCCCAAGATCACACAATCCCGTCACGATAAAATCACTTACCCACCAAGTAAGCAATTGATTGTATATATGACGTTAATTGATTGCTATAAAAATACCGGGCAGATGTGAAAAGAACGCGTAAAACGCCAGCCAGCTCACGCCATACTTTCAGTGTGATGTTTTTTTGACCACTCAAATCAGAACATCTCTCCACTCACTCATGTTAAAACAGATCTAATTACCACCAATCAAGTTAAAAACAGTTCAATTTGACCATCACAATCGGTAGAATCCAGCTCCTTCTAAACCAACCCAGATAAGCAAATGATTGATTTCTCCATACTGCCCGTTTACCTCACTGCTGTGATTGCCCTGCTGCTTATTCCGGGGCCGGATATGTTACTGATCGCCAGCTCAAGCCTGAGCTATGGCAAAAAAGTAGGCGTGTTTGCGAGTCTGGGGAATGCAACATCAGGCCTGATCCTGACACTGCTGGCGGCCATGGGCGTATCGGCACTGATTGCCATGAACCCTTTCGCCCTGGAAGTCCTGCGGGTACTGGGCGGCGCCTATCTGCTGAAAATGGGCTGGGACTGTATGCGCACTCAGCCAGCTGATACACCGGAAGTACAAAACAGCCAGAGCCTGGCGACAACCCTGTATCGACGGGCGGTGATCAGTAATCTGCTAAATCCTAAAGCGCTGATTTTCTTTGTTCTCTTTTTGCCGCAATTCGTATCCTCACAGGTAACTGCGAGCTCTGGCGAGCAAATGCTGGTACTGGGACTGCTACTCAATGTGCTCGGCCTGCTGTTTAATCTGTTTCTGGTCACCATGATTGGCAGCCTGGGTCAACCACTGCTGAAAAACGAAAAATTCCGTACCAATCAGCACAAATTCATGGGGCTGATCTTTTTTGTGCTGGCGATCTGGCTGCTGGCCTCGCAAGTGCCTTCAGTCAACTGAATGCCGATTGTGAGCAAGATGCCCGGGGTGAGCTGAGCGCCCACATCACTGACATTAAACACAAAAAGAGCGCCAAACGGCGCTCTTTTTCATGGTGATAATCAGTACTACCCAAACCATCATTTCGCGATAAGAATAATCCGGGTTTCATAAGGCTGCATGGTAAAGCACGATGTCATCGGTTGCACCATTACCGCAGGATAGTTCGACAACAGGCACTGCCCATTTGATACAGCCAGGGCTTCTGGTAACTGACACTCCGCCGACTCGCCATAGTAATTATTGATACACAACAAAATCTGACTGTCTGACTCACGCTTGTAGCAGAACAATTTCTCATGCTGCGGCATCAGGTCGGTATAATCGCCGGTGGTGATCACGTCCACCTCTTTACGCAGCCTGATCAGCTGGCGATAAAAATGGAACACGGAGTCTTCATCTGCCACCGCTGCTTCTGCGTTGATTTCACGGTAATTACCCGCCACTTCCAGCCATGGCTCAGCCTGAGAAAAACCCGCGTAGGCCGAGTCGTTCCACTGCATTGGCGTTCGGGAGTTATCACGGGATTTCTGCGCCAGAATGGCCAGCATCTCCGCATCGCTCATCCCCTGCTGTTTCACCATAATGTCGTACATATTGGTACTTTCCACATCGCGGTACTGGGTAATGCTGGTGTAACCCGGATTGGTCATACCGATTTCTTCACCCTGATAGACATACGGCGTACCCTGCATCATGTGCACGGATGCACCCAGCATTTTCGCGGATTCAACCCGGTAGCGGGTGTCATTCCCCAGACGGCTGACCACCCGAGGCTGGTCATGGTTACACCAGAACAGTGCTCCCCAGCCCTTGCCGTTCAGTCCGGTCTGCCAGTGATTAAAAATCTGTTTAAGCTGGATGAAATCAAATGGCGCTTTGGTCCACTTATCGCCGTTCGGATAATCCACTTTCAGGTGGTGGAAATTGAACACCATCGACAACTCTTTACCATCCAGTGACGAGTACTGCTGGCAATGTGCAAGGGTCGTCGACGACATCTCACCCACTGTCACCGAGCCGTATTGCCGGAAAACGGCTTCACTGATTTCCTGCAGATACTCATGAACCCGCGGGCCGTCAGTGTAAAAACGTCGGCCATCGCCGCATTCATCATTCGGGAAATCCTGCTGTTTCGAAATCAGGTTGATTACATCCAGCCGGAAACCATCGACCCCTTTTTCCGCCCAGAAGCTGATCACTTGCTTCACTTCTTCCCGTACCTGCGGATTTTCCCAGTTCAGATCCGCTTGCTCTGTAGCGAACAAGTGCAAATAGTACTGACCGGTTGCCTCATCGAGTGCCCACGCGCTGCCGCCGAATTTCGACTGCCAGTTATTCGGGACGTCGCCTTCTACCGGGTCTTTCCAGATATAGTAATCGCGATAAGGACTCTGCTTATCCCCCAACGCCGACTGAAACCAGGCATGTTCAGTAGAAGTATGGTTGACCACAATATCCATGATAATCCGGATACCCTTTTCATGCGCCTGCGCCAGCAGGGCATCGAAATCCGCCATGGTGCCGAATTCCGGATTGATCGCGTAGTAATCCGAGATGTCATAGCCGTTATCCACCATCGGCGAGCGATAAACCGGCGTCAGCCAGATAGCATCCACCCCCAGCGTTTTCAGATAATCCAGCTTAGAGATAATGCCCTGAATATCCCCCGTGCCTTTGCTGCCACTATCGCAGAAACTTTTCGGATAAATCTGATAAACCGTTGCAGTCCGCCACCATTCATTTTGCGCTTTCATCATAAACCTGCACACTCAAACTACAGAAAAGGTAGCTGGCCACCGCCAGCTACAAAATTAACAGACCAAATCAGGCTGCCGCTTCAGCACTGGCTTCTTCGTCATTGCCCAGTTCACCTTTCGCTTCTGCGCGCTTATACATGAACAGGGTCAGCATCATTGGCACCACAATCGCTACCGCCATCGCCAGCAGGTACACCAGCCAGTATTGCGGCTGAATCGACAGAATCCCCGGCAGGCCGCCCACACCAATGCCATTCGCCATGACTCCGGCACTGCCGCAGATCGCCGCCGCCAAACCAGAGCCAATCATGGCGCTCAGCATCGGGAATTTGTATTTCAGGTTAATCCCGTACATTGCCGGCTCGGTGACCCCAAGGTAGGCCGAGATAGCTGCCGGCACCGAGATTTCACGTTCATTGTGTTTCTTGCTGATGAGGATAATGCCCACCACCGCCGAAGCCTGGGCAATGTTCGACAAGGCAATCAGCGGCCAGATAGGTGTGCCGCCCATCGACTGCATCAATTGCAGATCAACGGCATTGGTGGTGTGGTGGATACCGGTAATCACCAGAGGGGCATAGAGGAAACCAAAAATCATGGCGCCCAGAATCGCAAAGTCACCAGTCATCGCCGCACGTGCAGCCGCACCGACAGCATCACCCAGCATGCGACCAAACGGGCCGATCAATGCGTGTGCCAGCACCACGGACACCACGATAGAGATGAACGGCACGATCACCAGATACAGGTACGCTGGAATAATCTTCTTCAGGTTGGTTTCAATCAGCGCCAGAGCAATACCTGCCAGCATGGCTGGGATCACCTGTGCCTGATACCCGACTTTTTCAATCACAAACCAGCCAAAGTCCCACACTTCCGGTGCCTGCTGGCCAATCAGGTAAGCATTCATCAGTTGCGGTGACACCAGCGTGATCCCCAGTACAATCCCGAGGATAGGTGTTCCGCCCATCTTCCGGACGGTTGACCAGCACACCCCGACAGGCAGGAAGAAGAAAATAGCCTCGCCGATCAGCCACAAGAAAGAATGCACCGTCGCCCAGAACTGACTGATTTCCGTCAGCGTTTGGCCATCGAACATTTTGATGTCGCCAATCACGTTCCGGAACCCCAGAATCAGGCCCCCGGTAATGATAGCTGGCAGCAACGGGACAAAAATTTCGGCCAGATGGGAGATCCCGCGCTCCAGAATGTTCATGTTCTGACGGGCCGCGACTTTCGCTTCTTCTTTGCTGGCCCCACCCTTGCCCGTCAATTCGGTCAACATCTTATAGACCTGATCCACCTCAGTGCCGATTACCACCTGAAACTGGCCGGCATTGGTGAAACAACCTTTGACCATCGGGATCTGTTCAATGGCTTTAATATCCGCTTTATCTGTATCGGCCAGTACAAAGCGGAGGCGGGTCAGGCAGTGACTGACACTGGCGATGTTCTCGCTTCCTCCGACTTGTTCGAGCAGGCGCTCCACCTGTTGTTGGGTAATCTTACTCATGCCGTTGTCCATCGTTATTGAAATAGGAATGTTGTATTTTTCGTCGCACATTTTTGCCTGTATAGGCAGGCTTTTGCCATGTATGGGAATGTTCCCATTGGGCAACAACAATCATTCCAAAAACTTCTCACATTGAAAATGGGAACATTCCCATTGCGTGAATCAGTTCACACCTTGCTGTTAAGAAAGTCTAGCTGGATCTGCCAGCAACGATGGACAATGACGAAGTGATCAGACGGATGCCTGCTGCACCAGATGAGTTATGCCTGCCGGTTCTGAAAGCTGCCGGATTAACAAGCGGGCGGATTCTGCCCCGGCCTGGTAGTAGCCGGGATCAATACTGAAGGTATTGGGAAATAAGAAAGAAAGCAGTGATGTCGCGCCAACACCGGATACCTGAACGTCAGTGCGCCCCAGTTCCTGCAGGCGTTTGGCTACGCCCATGGCAAGGGTGTCACTGGCGCAGACGATGGCTTGAGTTTCAGCGAGCAGCACCTTGTCAGTCAGGTGGTAAGCGCTTTCATAACTGAGCTGACCGGTTTGAAAACAAGGCGAAATGCCCAGCCGCTCGCAGCATTCTTTGTACGCATTCAAACGCATCAGACCCGTTGTTCGGTCACTCTCATCCACCCCGATATAACTAATGGCTTCAAGGCCCTGCTCCACCAGCTTATTCACCGCCAGTTCAATCAGCCCCTTGTGATCATAATCGACCGAAGATACCTGATCGGTATCCACCGCAATGACGACGGCACGGTGACCAAAGGTTTCAATGGCCGACATATCGCACCCGGAAAAACCGAACACAATCACCCCATCGACATTGCGCCTGGTCAGCACCTCGAGGTGCTCATTGGTTTTTTCTGCGCTGAACTGGCTTTCCATGATGACGGCATCGTAACCCGCCTGGTAGATCACATCGAGGATACCGCTGACGGCTTTATTTTCTGACGGGGAGTCAAGACGCGACAGAATCACCCCTACCACTTTGGCGCTGCCGCCGCGCATCGCCTGCGCTGACTTTGAGGGCACATAACCGGATTCGCGAATCACCTGTTCCACTTTTTCCCGGGTCGCAGGCTTCACTTTAGGATCGTTAGTTAATACGCGCGAAACCGTGGATTTTCCGACACCGGCAAGCTTGGCAATATCTAGGATGGTCAGTTTCTGGGTCATGACTCGTACAGGTTGATGATTTCCCGTTTATTGTCACTGCCAGCACAATAATTTCAATCTTTTTCCCGAAATTTACGGCAGGTTTCCTGGCTTACATAACAAAGTGCGGGCGGAAATTACGTCCTGAAATCTGGATTTACGAATTTTTATTTATGCTGACAAAGACTTACATTACTCAGACATTTCTTTGATTTGCTTGGCTTAGAGTAAAGCTTCCCGGGTATGACTTGAAATTCTGACACTCGGGCCACATATATTAAGAAAGACAATGAAAAGCGTTATTTTAATGACCTTACTATCCGGAGCTGACTTTTATGTACCCTGTTGATTGCCGGAGTAAGTCACTGAAAGCGCCTAAGGATAATTATGATTACTCACGTTGGCATTATTGATCAAGATCCTGTCAGACTGATCACCCCGCTTCTCGATCACGGCATTCCTTCTGACAAGATGATTTTTCTCGGTACGGCTTCTCAACAGGATCAATATGAACGCCTTGCCTCTATTCTGACTCCCCGTCACATCGACACCGAATTCTGGGTTATCCCCGACTCTATCAACGTTACCAAAATCCGCGCCACCGTGATTGAGCTGGCGGAACGCCTCAAGAAAGAAAACACCGATGTCTGGTTCAATGCCAGCTGTGGTCTGCGTCACCGCCTGCTCTCTGCTTACGAAGTGTTTCGTACCTACCACTGGCCGATTTATGTCATCGAACCATTCAGCGATGAGATGTGCTGGCTTTATCCGGCCGACCGCGAACAACAGCAGGTTGAAGACCGCATTCAGCTGACCGATTACCTGACCATTTTTGGTGCCCGTTGCGAACTGCCGGAATCTCAGGTACCAGAAGCCCTGAACGAGCAACTGTGGGAACTGGGCCAACGCTGGGCTAGTGCGGCACTGGAACTGGGGCCGGGTCTGGCGACACTAAACTACCTGGCGACCACCTGCCGTAAAGAACAAAAACTGGACGTTGAACTGAGTGACAAGCAGCAAGGCTATAAAGAGCTGGGCATGCTGATTAATGATTTAGAGGAAACCGGACTGGCCAATTACCAAGACGGTGTACTGACCTTTAAGCATGAAGAGGCCCGTCGCTTTGCCAACGGTGAGTGGCTGGAGAACCTGGTGCACAGCACAGTGCGTGCGATTCAGAACGATCTGCCGACCATTCAGGATCACTCCCTTGGGGTGCAGGTTTACCGCCAAATCGGCGACCGTGAAGTACGTAACGAGCTGGATGTGGCAACCGTGGTGAACAACAAACTCCACATCATTGAATGTAAAACTAAAGGCATGCGTGATGACGGCGACGACACCTTGTATAAGCTGGAATCGCTGCGAGATCTGCTGGGTGGCCTGCAGGCGCGCGCAATGCTAGTCAGCTTCCGTCCGCTGCGTCACCACGATCTGGTCCGCGCTCAGGATCTGGGTCTGGCGATTATCGGGCCGGAGCAGTTAGGTGATTTGCAGACACATCTGCATCAGTGGTTCAAAGCGGCAGGTGGCCAGAGCCAGGATTTGGCCTAAGTCTCTGCAATGCTGCTGACAGCTGCCCACAAAAGGCAAACAAAAACCGCCACGACTGTGGCGGTTTTGTTTTTATGACAGTTCTTTTTCTGAAGGGGTCTTTTTGCGGTTCTGTGCTTCTATCCTTCGACTTCTACCCCCTTGCCCTTCTATCTCAAGCCTGAGGATAATACCTTCTCACGCTATTTGGTTTCTTTGAAGAAGTCCCGATACAGCATGTAAAGATGCGCCGCACTCCATGAGAAGTTGCTCGCGCCCTGCACGGCACCGGTTTCCGGGTTATAGTTCTCTCGAATCGCGCCGTCACCCACCATGCCTTCGGCATTGCTGAACAAGGCGTTGGCCAGTTGCACCGCTTCTTCACCGTAGCCGTATTGCTTCATGCCCTGCACCCCAAAATAGAACTGATCCAGCCAGACGCGACCACGCCAGTAAATATCGGCATGATACGCCGGGTTGCTCTGCGACGCAGTTGGCAGCGAAATACCGGCCCCTTCATACTTCAATGCGGTGTTAAACTCTTCTGCATTGAGCATTGTGTTCACAACTTTATCCGCCGTTGCCTGCGTCGCTGCGCCATTAAACAGCGGTCCCCAGCCTTCAGGGCCGCGGCCACGGGCTACGATTGGCTCACCCGCACAGGCCACGCCATTTTTCATCACTGGAGCAAGCTTGCCGTTCGGGTCGACGTTCATCTGAATGTCGTAAAAAAACTGGCTTTCTGCATCGAACATACAGGTGTTGATATAGGTATGCAGCGCTTCAGCGCCATCAAGAAACTCCTGTGCTCGCTGTTTGCCCGGTACCGACTTGGACACAAGCGCCGCCATTTCGGCCAGATATTTGTTGTCTGAGTACATGTATGAAGCCTGATCAACCGACTCCTGCAACATGGAGAATCCCAGTAGTTCACCGTTATCATCCCGGTTTTCCGCAAAACGTACTTCCCAGTCTTTTCTTGCTGCCGACAGATTACCGCCATAGTGGCTGTCGGCATAAGCTTGCAACTGTTCGTCCGAAATAAAGCCAAACCGGGCAGCATTGTCCATTCCGGATTCCCAGCCTGCCGCTTCCTGTGCGCCCACATGCAGCGCGGTGTAATTCACCTCATCCAGGATGGTGTTGTAGTTATCCATTCCCCGCACTTTATAATCGTTGCCTTTGTGCTCCAGCACATCCGCCCCAAACCGTGCATTCAAGTCTTCCGTGGTGGTTACCCACACATACATGTGGCCATCTTCGGTATTGTGAGCCGGATCCACCGCGGCACCGTATTCCGGCACACCGTTGTTATTGTGATCCCGATTTGTCAGCCACCAATCATGATACGCCACCAGTTTAGGATACATTTCATCAATCCAGGCCTGTGCATCTGCCGGACGGTTAAATTCATCTTTCAACGCATGGTAGACTTCCATCACAGCCCAGGCAGCCAGTGACGGCTTGGTGTTTCTCTCATTCCAGTTTTCTGACCCGGCACCGCCCCGGCTCTGCGGCAAGGAATAGCTGACCACATCCAGCAAGTATCCCTGGTCCTGCGGACGGATAGGGTCATTGCCTTTGACCTGATACTCAAACACCGTACGGATATTATCCATCGCCACATCCGGGTTGAAATGCGCCATGGCGTAAGCCTGTTTCCAGGTATCCCACGGCCAAGTCAGATTACCAGAGAACCAGCGAGCCGTGACGGAAGGCGTTACGGTTGACTGGTGAATATCCCCGGCTGCCGAACGCCAGTTGCCGTTCAGGGTCATCATCGCTTTAACCCCCACACGAGCCTGAGCTTCCGTTGCCTGCTGATTCACCATGCCCGATGCAATATACGAGTTCCAACGCTCATCCGTAGCCAGCATATAAGGCTGCGGATTAGCAAGAATGTCGTTGATTTTGCGCGCTTCTTTCTCCACTTCTTCGGCATTATGGAGATGTGAGTACGTGGTGTAGATCTTCACCATGCCATCGGCAGGAACGAGCTGGTCAGCCGTCGATGAGAACGCAATATTATTGCTCTCAACATGGGTCTGGTTAGCCACAGAGCGCACAATCCGGAATTCCGCATCCCCATCATTGCGGATGGCCCAGTTGTCTTTCATCTCGCCGAAACGAATTTTCAGACCGTTTTCAATTGGTTCGATACGGCGCTGGTAATCCGGATACATGTCATCCACTGACATGGTTTCATAACCCGGTGTCGAACGGGCTTTTTCCAACAGCTCACCGTCCCAGGTCAGCGCCAGTTCCATCGCTTTACCGCTGTGGTTGGTAATCTGAGTCTCGACCAGTGAGGTCCGATCCGTCACAAACCGCAGCACCATTTGTACGGTCAGCACGTCTGTTTTGAGAATTTGCACTAATGCGCCCGGCGTGCTGTACACCGTTGCTTCAGCACCTGCGAGATCAATCACTTCCCCGCTCAGGCGATCGGCAATGTGGAGCTTGTCAAATGCCTGTCCTGACATGTAATGCGCATATTCCTGGGTAATCTGCATGATCCCGCCAAATGCACCATAGCCTTGCTCATCGGCTGGCAACAAATGCCCATGCCACGCCCCTAAATCAACAAATGCGTTGTATTTCAGGTTGCTGTACTCGTCATAGTCACGAAGAAACGCCGGTGATCCGGTGCGGTCGATAACGTTTTTGTATGGGCCGGATGGTACAGCGGCGGTTTTCTCATCCTGGGAGCTGCTATTACAGCCCGCCAGCGCAATGACTGAACCTATCAGAGCGGCTAACACTGTGTGTCGAAACATATTGATTCCCTCTCTTGCTCCCAGTGCCAGCGTCGCCCGGACACAGGGAAAAATGGTGCTGAAAAGAAATTGCCTTGCTCAAAGAAAACAATCGCAATGTCATAAAATACGAAAATTCGGAGGGATAATAATTTGGTAAAACTTTAAGTAAAAGATACCGAAATCACACTTTATTTTTTTAGTGAATCAATTATCAATAGTAAGAATGGAAAACGAAGGGGATAACAATGAATAACTATTTAAAGCGACGGAGAGAGTCTGGACAAAGGATCACACTGTATTGGAATTGAACAGTTAAGCATTTGTTATTACTGATAACTATGGGGATTTTAACGCGTAACTTAATTCGTTACATACAGAAAGAAAGCAGGCAGAACTCTCAGAAAGGTTTCTGGAACAAGGTCACGTATTCCTTGTAAGGCAATGACGGATGGACACAGTGTCGTGCGAAACACTGGTTAAATCATGACATTTTTCAGTTAACACATGCCATTCTTAGCCATAGATTGTTTCGTTAATCTCTCATTTGTAACTCAACGTATCAGCCGTTTTTTATAGCGCCGGACAAGCCCGCTTCTTCGTTTATGCACTCTGTATTCAGTTACAAAAAACGAGTTTCGTCATGGGGGCAATGCGATGAATTTGGCTACCACCGTGCCTGAAAAGAAAAAAACCAGTGCTTTCGCACTGGTTTTTTCATAATTTTTTACCTGATACGAGACTGACGAACAGACAGAGCGTTTTACACCAAATGAATAGCCGCTCCTGCCGGTCTCAAACTCAGTATTTACTGGGCCAGCATACGGCGTGCAGCTTCAACCACGACTTTGATTGAGCGAGCTTCTGTTTCTTTCAGCGTGGCGTGGTCAGGAATTTCTTTCTGTGTACGGTTGATGATAACACCCGCCACACAACCAGCACGCAGGCCAGAACTTGCACACATGGTCAGCAGCGTGGCTGATTCCATCTCAAAGTTCAGCACACCCATTTCCTGCCACTCTTTCATTGAGCCCTGGAAACGACGTACCACACGGCCGGAGAATGTGTCGTAACGTTCCTGACCTGGGTAGAAAGTATCACTGGAAGCCGTTACGCCAGTGTGAACGGTTGCACCATCAGCATCACAAGCCGCTTTCATGGCTGTTGCCACATCAAAGTCAGCCACGGCAGGAAATTCCATCGGCGCAAAGTGCAGGCTGGCACCGTCCAGACGCACAGAGCCGGTAGTCACAATCATGTCACCCACATTAATATGCGGCTGGATTGCACCTGTGGTACCGACACGCAGGAAAGTACGAACGCCCAGCTGAGCCAGCTCTTCCACCGCGATAGAAGTTGATGGGCCACCGATACCTGTAGAACACACTACTACTGGCTTGCCGTCCAGCTTGGCACGGTAAACTGTGTACTCACGCGCACTAGCCAGAAATTCAGGATTTTCCATCAGGTTCGCGATTTTCTCTACGCGAGCAGGGTCGCCAGGAATAATCGCCAGTTCAGCACCGTTAAGATCGGCTTTGGTCACACCCAGATGAAATACTGCGTTGTCAGACATAGTCATATCCTTTTTTGTTATTGCCGCCAGATAGGGATAAGAGGCTAGCGGCTCTACGTGAGTTGTTTCACAAGCACTCGATAATCTGTTACTCAAAAGGCTTCGCGTCAGAAGCACTTGTGAAACACAGAATAACGATAGCTCATAGCAACCAATAGTTAAGTGATGATTGTCACATTAAGAGAAAGGTATGACTTTTAACATTTCAGTTAATAGTGACTATAGTCACATAAAAACGTTTACCTTTGCGATATATCACACTATTTGTTTTGAATATCACCAGTAAAAAAGCCGGCTGCATCTTGCACCCGGCTCTTTACTTGATGGAATTTACAACGATTTTTTGTCCGAGATCAAAACGTTCGACTCTTTTTTCTGACTATTTTCTTCTTACTGAAGACCTTAAACCTGTCTCTTTTACCTTTGCCTCTTTTACCTTTGCCTCTTTTACCTTTGCCTCTTTTACCTCTGTCTTTTATACCTTTGTCCCTTAAACCTTGAACTGGGTCACCATCCCTTTCAATTGCTCTGCCAGCTGCGCAATCTCACTGGTCGCATTCTGACTCTGAGTGGCAGCAACGGCATTCTCCTCTGCAATCCGTCGTACCGACACCACATTTTGGTTGATACTTTCAGCCACCGAACTTTGCTCTTCTGCTGCACTGGCAATTTGCATGTTCATATCATTAATCACACTCACCGCATGAGTAATGGCTTTCAGCGCAGCTCCGGTATCGGCGGCCTGTCCCACGCTGGCAACGGCTTGATCCTTGCCGTGGTTCATCACGGTTACCGCACTTTTCACACCAGACTGAAGCTGTTCAATCAGCGTCTGAATCTCCTCGGTAGATGACTGGGTACGCTGTGCCAGCGAGCGGACTTCATCAGCCACAACAGCGAAACCACGTCCCTGCTCACCGGCTCGTGCGGCTTCAATGGCAGCATTCAGAGCCAGCAGGTTGGTCTGTTCGGCGATTTCCCGAATCACGTTGAGGATCCGGCCAATATTCATGGTCTCTTTCTCGACCTCATGAAGCTTCGCTGAGCAATCCATCACCTGATCAGAGAGCTGATTAATCGACTGAATCGTCTCTTCGACCACCTTCCCACCGACAGTGGCTTCGCGGTCTGCCTGATCAGCCGCTTCCGCCGCCCGTGCCGCATTATCGGCAACGTCATGGACAGTCACGGTCATTTCGTTCATCGCCGTCGCAACCAGTTCCGTCTCTTTTTCCTGCTCTTCAATGCCGTGATTAGACTGCGCTGCAGTCACGGCCAGCTCTTCGGCCGCAGACGCCAGCTCAATACTGGCTGCAGAGATTGTGGTGATCATATTGCGCAGGTTCGTGGCGGTATGTTGCACCGCGTCCAGCAACTGGCCGGTTTCATCCTTGCTGTGGTTGTCAATCACCAGCGTCAGATCCCCTTCCGACAGCTGGTTCGCCGCCTGCACCGCGCGCCGGATAGGCCCGGTAATCGCCTTGGTGAGGATATATGCAGCCACCGCCCCCGCAATCACCGCCGCCACAGAGAGAATCACGTTCATGGTAATTCGACGGCTGGTCACGGCCACCAACTGTGGCCCGAGCTGATCCTGATCATTTATCACCGACATTTTCACGGCATCCAGATCGGAAGCAATCGCTGGCCCGATTTTATTCAGACTTTCGTAGATCAGGGTATTGCGCGCGTTGATATCGCTATAAATGGTACTCAGGCTGTCCAGATAATCGCGATGGGCGGTGTGAAACTGGCCCAGCAACCCTTTGCGCACCGGATTCGCCACCAGCTGATTAAGACGATTCAAAGGTTCGCTGATCGAAGTGTCCAGCGTTGAACGCGCCATATTAAAATCGGTCTGAAGTCCGGTGTGCAGAAAATCAGTGATATAAAGCCGCCCGGTTTGCAGTACTTCCTGCACTTTAGTGGCAAAGAAAAAGGTCTGGTAATCATTGTCCTGATACGCTGAGTGGGCAATTGATGCCATCGTGCTGAACAGAGTGTCGTAGAGTGGCTCCAGCTTATCTTTACGGACCTGATTGCTCCGTTGGGTCAGCGCTGCCATTTCCTCAAACGACTGATTGTATTCCTTCAAACTATCATCAATTTGAGTGAGCAACGCTGAACGTTCCGGATCATGAACCGACTGACGGGTTTCAGCCATTAAGGTATTCACTTTATCCAGATAACGGGTGAATTGCCGCAGATCTTCATCACGCTGGCTCAACAGGTAGTCTTTGACGTTCATCCTTACCATCAGCATGTTGGCTTCCAGACGTCCGGTCAGATTACTGTCGCGTGCCAGCTCCCGGTAAGAACCAATCCCCTGCTCGGTATCACGCAGCGCCATGATACTGATGGTCAGGATCACAGACAGCAGACCCAATACAACGGCAAAGCCAATTCCGATTTTCCATCCCAGTTTTAAGTCTCTGACCATAGTGTCCCCCCAACTCCCTCTGTTTTGGAGTGCTCAATTTGTCCCGATCTGTATTAGATATCCTGTATTGAATACAGTGGCGGCAGCGATGTACTCATTTCGCCCCTTCGACATCAATGCCCGACTAAATATATGTTGATGTCAGCTCTTATTGGCAATCACTATGATCAGTTATAGCAAGAAACAGTATGCATATTATTTTTTGTTTCGGATGATTGATGGCGGTCATTATTTAACCATTACTTTTTCAACCAACCGTAAACAGCGTCTTCTCCGCCAACCTCTGGCATGCCAATGCCGAGCCCGCATCATGGGTATTCCCCCACGCCATACAGAAAATCAGTCAGATAAAAAAGGACACTGTTCGAATAACAGTGTCCTTTGATGATGTAAGAGAGAGGGTCAATTTGCGGGTTGAATACTGTCTGGGGACGGCACTCACCCCGGGGAACCCCTACGATTTAAACTTCAGTAACCGAAGCGCGTTAAGCGTCACCAGCGCGGTAGCGCCACTGTCCGCCAGCACAGCCAGCCATAAGCCGGTCATGCCCAGCAGGGTTGTCACCAGAAAGATCCCCTTAAGCCCAAGAGCTAACGTAATATTCTGGCGAATGTTCGCCAACGTAGCCTGCGACAGGGCAATCATAACCGGTAGTTCCGCCACTCGGTTATGGGTCAGCGCCGCATCAGCCGTTTCCAGTGCGACATCACTCCCGCTGCCCATGGCAATTCCGATTGATGCGGTTTTCATTGCCGGCGCGTCATTAATGCCATCACCAACCATTGCGATCCGGGTATGCTGACTGACCTGCTCGATTTCCTTCACTTTATCTTCCGGCAGCAATCCAGCCCGGTATTCAATGCCGATTTCACGGGCGATCGCAGCGGCAGCACGAGGGTTATCGCCGGTCAGCATCACCGTGCGGATCCCCATTCCATGCAGCGCTTCAATGGCTGCAGCACTGTCCTGCCGCAGTGTGTCGCGCCAGGCTATCAGCCCGACCGGCTGCTGATTACGGAGCACGACGACCAGCGTTTTCCCTTCGTCTTCGAGAGCGAAAATCTGATCAGCCTGCGGCTTGGTCAGACTGACTGTCTCTGGTAACCGATCGGCCGCAGACAACATCAGTAGTTCACCGTCAATCTCCCCCTGAATACCGCGACCCGGCAGGGCTTTTCGGTGTGCTGCTTCCTGAACCGTTAAGCCACGCGCTTCTGCGGCCGTGATAACCGCTTTGGCTAACGGGTGTGCCGAGCCGACTTCAATGGCCGCGGCCTGACGCAGTAGCCGATCTTCATCGCCGTCCCAACTAACAATATCGGTTACCGCAGGTTTCCCTTCGGTCAGAGTGCCGGTTTTATCAAAGGCCACGGTTTGAATCCGGCCTAACTGCTCAAGAGCCGCGCCACCTTTAATCAGGGCACCACGACGGGTGGCAGCAGCCAAACCAGACGTAACGGCCGCCGGAATAGAGATCACCAATGCGCAAGGACAGGCAATTAACAGCAATGTGAGCCCTTTATACAGCCAGGCTTCCCAGCTTTGCGCAAAAAACAGCGGCGGAATAACCACAACCAGTGTCGCCAACGCAATCATGGCCGGGGTATACCAGCGGCTGAAGCGATCAACAAAGCGTTCCAGCGGAGCTTTGCGAGATTCCGCCTCTTCAATCAGGTGCAAAATGCGGTCAATGGCATTTTCCCCTTTCCGCGAGACCACTTTCAGCCGTACTACACTGTCAGCTGCCAACGCCCCCGCCATCACGGTTTCTCCCGGGTTGCGTTCAACCGGCAACGATTCGCCGGTCAGAGCACTTTCGTCAAAACTGGCTGCATGTTCGAGCAGAACAACGTCGGCCGGTAATCGGCCACCCGGTGCGACTTCAATAATATCGCCGGGCTGCAGCGCGCTCGCGGCAACCTGTTCGCGTCGACCATCAGACAACAGCCGAGTTGCTTGTTCAGGTACTAAAGCCATCAGCGCTTTGACCCCGCTTCGCGCCTTCGCCGAAGCATAGCCTTCTAACTGCTCACCAATCATGAACAGCAGCAAGACCATGGCAGCTTCCGCTGTTTCCCCCAGATACAGGGCACCAACAGCCGCAACGCTCATCAGAGTCTCGATGGAAAACGGCGAGCCATTTTTGGCAGAGGAGACAGCCTTGCGCACAATCGGCACGAGCCCCAGCAATGTGGTCGCAGCGAACGCCACCGTACCAGTCATGTCATTGAACTGGCTGAGGATGACAGACAGCAACATCATGCCAGCCAGAGTCAGTACCGGCAGATTCGCTTTGAGCAAACTCTGGCTTTCTGATTCCGACGGGGCATTTTCAGCGTCCAGCAGACTGAAGCCGGTTTCTCGTGTTTTGGCGATAATGTCCTCGGAGAGGCTGGCCGCAACGCGTTCTGAAAGGCAGCTGACCACCAGTTTTTCTGTCGCAAACATCACTTTGGCCGACGTCACCCCTTCTAACGCGGAGATGGCCTTTTCAAGTTTGCTGGCACAGCTAGGGCAGTCCATGCCACCGACTTTCCAGCTTAACGTGGCGCGGTCGGGTGGCGGTTCTGCCGTTACTTGCTCTTCGTCAGCGACAGACTCAGCAGAACAGCAGCCACCCTGACTGCAACAGGAGGATTCGGTATCGGCGGGCGCCGACGTGATGCGATTGACAGCAAGGCCAGCGGGCGGTCTGGGCGCAGGCTCCTCATCGCCGGGGGAATCCCCTTCGTTGATCACCGGATCGGTACCGTTAACTGAGCTGCAACTCGACGAACCACAGCAGCTGCCGCCATCATGCTGGTTATTGGCAACCTGAACCGTTGCCGGGCTGTCCTGCCCTGGATGGGCAGCATGAACGTGCAATTTCTTGTTATTACATTGAGCACACATAAGGCCATTCTCCTTAGTTGATAATGGTTTTCATCTCCATATATCCAACTATAAACCTTAGAGCCAAGTCCAAGGTCAAGCGGAGAATGATTTTCTTTGGCACTTACTGCGATGGTCTGTTTCTGTCAGGTCAGCCGCCGGTAAATCACACTGTTGTCTAAGGCATCCAGCCAGGGCTCATAATCCAGCCCCTTATCGAACAGATACTCAGTTACCAGGCTGCGGGCGCGAGCCAACAATGCTTCTGCCTGCCAGGGTTTCTCAAAATAACTTTCGATACGCGCCTGATTAATAGCTGCGATCGTATCCTGATGCGTAGCCTGCCCAGTCAGTAATACCTTCTTGGTCTGGGCGAACCGGACATCCTGCGACACTTCGGTCAGCAGCTCAACGCCGGTTTTACCTGGCATCACATGGTCCGAAATCAACAGCGCGACGTACTCTCCGGCAGCATCCAGCTCATCTATCAGGGCCAGGGCTTCATCTGCTGATTCACACCCTTCAACCTGAAAGTACGCATCCAGCGGTGACAAATCCTTTAACACCGCGTTCAGCACTTCCCTTTCATCATCCACGCAGATGATATTCAGTTTATCCATAACTCCCCCTCGCATCAGATATGGTCAATCATATGCAACAGCCAAATCATCCCGAAACTCAGTATAACCCCGACAACCCCGATAATGACCCCGACTCGTGCCATCTGGTTACTTTCCACATGACCGGTCGCATGTGCCAGCGCATTGGGCGGCGTACTGATAGGCAGTGACATCCCGAGTGAAGCAGCAAACGTCACCACCAGAATCAGGGTGATTTCGCCTCCCAACGGGACGAGCGAGGTCATCGAGGTGCCCAGTGCTGCCATGATTGGCATCAGCAGGTTAGCCGTCGCGGTATGTGACATAAAGTTCGCCATCAGCAGGCACAGCACCGCTGAACCGACCAGCACTACATATGGCGAGAATTGATCAAACGGGATGCTGTGTACCATCAGTCTGGCAAGGCCGGTCTGATCCAGCGCCAGCCCTAATGCGATCCCCCCGGACACCAGCCACAGCACATCCCAGGAAATTTTCTTGAGATCCTCTTTGTTGATGATTCCGGTCAGGGAGAAAATCGCCACCGGGATCAGCGAGACTGTATACGAGTTCATGCCATGTGCCGTTCCCATCAGCCACAACACAATTGTCAGTCCGAAGGTCAGGTAAACCGTGATTGCCTTGGGGGTTTTCAGGAAAGTGCCTTTAATCGTAAGTTCAATTTTGTCCTGCTCGGCCGGGTACATGGCGTTAATCAGTCCCCAGGCGAACACCAGCAGGACGGCAACGAACGGCACCCCGAAGAACATCCATTCGCCGAACGTAATCATGTTCTCGCCGGTCAGGTACTTCAGGGCAATTGCATTAGGCGGTGTACCAATTGGCGTACCGATACCGCCGATATTGGCCGCCACCGGAATACACAGAGCAAAAGCAATTTTGCCCGGGTCCTTAGGGCCAAACAGGGCAATCACCGGCGCCAGAATCGACAGCATCATTGCCGTGGTCGCAGTATTGGACATGAACATCGAAAACACGGCGGTGATCATCATCAGGCCAAACATGACAAATTTGGGCTGAGTACCGAACGGCTTCAGCAGCACTCGGGCAAGGTTGACGTCAAGCCGGTATTTGGTGGCCGCCATGGCCAGAAAAAATCCGCCCAGAAACAGCATAATGATCGGGCTGGCGAACGTCGCCATAATGTCACTGTGGTTGAGCAAATCCCCAAACTGCGGGCTGCCCTCATCAAGGCGGAACAGATACAGTCCCTTGTCTGACAGCAGCAATAGTTCCAGCACAATAATCACCACGGAGGTGGCATAAATAGGAATAGGCTCCAGAACCCAGCACAGCGCCGCCAGCAGAAAGATCGCAATCACCCGCTGCTGAATCACCGTCAGCCCTTCAACCGGAAAAGCCGAAGCCGGCAGCAATAACACAATCAGGGGTATCAAAACAGGCAGCAGGTACTGCATAGAAAAACGCATAGTGGCAACAATCCCTTAAGACTCAATAACAAGTACCAACAAATCCAATCCGGTAAAGTAGTGTCGTAAGCAAACGTTACCGGTGCCAGGCTCTCAGACATTCATTCGACTGAGACGCGTCGACGGAGGCCATAAATCAACCGCACCTTGTCAGATGGAAGGGGTTTGTTCCCGGCGTTAGATCAAGAAACCAGTGAAGTCACAGGACTTTAACGTAAATCTGTGAGGCAGGTTTGAGGAACCTTGTGGCTGTTACTATCAAGCACATGATAAGTAACAGGAAAGTGCTGTTATCTGTGGGGCTTCTCGTCAAAGAAATGACCGCTCAACGGATAAAATAAAGCCAACCTATTCAGGCTGGCCTGGAGAGAAGCGTAATCGCGAAATGGGAAAGGTGTCCCTACACGAGTTCAAAACCGGACTACACCGGATGTTTAAAGCAATCCCCGATTTGGTTACTGATTGCGGTCAGAACGTCACGGCGGGTAATTACACCGATTAATTGGTTCCGCTCCACAACCGGATAAATCTTAGGCTTCTGACCGGCCATTGTTTCCGCCAGCTCAATAATGGAGTCATCCGGAGAAACCGTCAGCACATCAGGTCGCATGCACTCTTCCACGGTGTGGGTATCCTGACAGTAGTACCCGACTTTCAGCAATTTGTGGATCATGTCCTGCTCAGACAAAAATCCCACCACTCTGCGGTTCTCATCCACCACCGGGCCACCGATTTGCTTGGACGTCAGCAATTTATCTAAGGCCTTGGCAAGTGACATCTTAGGCTCAAATGTCACCGGGCGCATATTCATGTAATCTTTCACTTTCAATGATTCCATGCATCCCCCTATAACCTATCTTTTTCATTCTGAAACCGGCGCGATGATGATTTCCGGCCGTCTTCAAATCATTATTGTCACTATGGTGGCTCCTCTGTGAGAGCACCTCCTTTTGATATAAGTGTCGTCTATTTCGTTGACATTACTAAATAGAAAATACCGATTTCAGTAATCGTTACCTTCTATGACATAAAAACGACATCAAAAAGACACAAAAAAAACCGCCCCTGAGGACGGCTTTGAAAGAACCCGTTTTTAATGCCGATTTTGCGGCAAGAACGAGGGATTTACATGCTTTACATTACATGAATAGCATAAACAACATAGCCAGTGGCAACTGATCGCCGGATGCCAGAATGATCTTGTCACCATCAATCTTCATATTAAGCAGATAGTGGGTCTCGTTACGCTCAACGATGCTGCTTTGCTCCATCATAGTAGCACGCTCGCTCAGTACCGGGTCAGCCTCAACCAACTCAACCGGCAGGCTAAGCTGAATGTCACCTGTGACATTCTCGGCGATACGCGCCATGTTTTCAGAAGCGCGCTCCAGCCCCGGGGAAACCGTCAGGCTCAGGTGGCTTTTGACGCTGCCCTGCGGTGTCATCACACTCAGGTCGCTGATGGAAAACGTCAGACCTTTGGCCACCAGCTCATCCAGTGCTTCTGCGGCTTCACGTACCTGATCTTCTGTCATCTGCTGCTCAAAGCGTTCAGACAACTCTCCCAGTCGGCTGATTGCCGGATAATCCAGCCCAGCGAAAGACAACTGGAAATTAAAGTCTTTGTACTGCTCGCCATCCAGCGAAGTCAGGTTCCCCACCGTCACCTGATTGGTGTTGGTCAGGATCGGAGACGCGCCTTTTTCTGCAGGTTCAGACAGAACGTTATTCATGTCGATGGAAATACGGTTGATATCAACGCTTTTCTCTGCCGACAGGTCTTTAAAGCTGACGCTGTTCAGGCTGAGATTCTGGCTGCCGATCCAGAACTGGCGGTCCAGACGGCCTTTCCCGCTGCCTTCCAGGCCTTCAAGCTGCATCTCTTCGCTGGCTACCGTCGTCAGGCTCGCCGTCGGCAGTTTGTAATAAAATTCGCCGGCCCCATCAGCATTTACGCTACCAGTCATCACAAACGCCGCAACATCGGCACGGTTACCATTGAGGTTATCCACTTTGATCGGATTCATGGTGAACGTAAAGTCGGTTGAGCGAGTAATCGCGGTCTGGGTGGTAAATGCAACCGGAATCGCATTCTCTCCCCACAGCTGTTTGATCACCGGTTTAATGTCATCGTTGACCATCAGTTCGCTGGTTGAGCTGATACCCGTCACGCCATGGCTGACGTGATGTTTAAAGTACCATTCCGTCGGCAGCCCTTCATCTTCAAAAATGGCTTTCAGCTCATCTTTGAACACCACTTTCGACACCACTTCCGATGTCAGGTAGCCACGATCATAGCTGTCATTGGTGACGGTCAGGTACGGGTTGTCGTACTGACCAAGTGTATCAAGGTAGATTCGTTCACCAATCTGACCCGTCGCCAGCGGCCAACAAAGCACCAGTGCTACCGCACCGCCTACCGCACCAATTTTCTTCAACATTGTATTTGGATTCCCAGTAACCAAGAGTCGAAAACTGAGTCTAACACAGCCGTGTGAACAGTCTATTTATCGATGGCTAATCATTAACTTAACTGAGACCTTCATACACTTACCGGTCAGTTTGCAATCGGCTTCTCAGTCTCAGTGCCGGGTTTCCGGTACACTTAACCACACGTCAGGGTGACGCAGTGTAAAGGACAAACGGGTGAATAATTTTGCAATTGTGTGCCTCGATGACGATCCGCGCATCGTCGAACGTCTGAATCAGGAACTGACCGGCTTTGCGGATCTCTTCGATATTTTCAATGCCTACAGCCTGAATGAAGCCCACGAGGTACTCAGAGACATTGATCAGGGCGGACAGCGGGTTGCGATGGTGATCTGCGATAACGATCTGGGTGCCGATAAAGGCGTCGATTTCCTGATCGCTCTTGCCCAGTACCCGGCCAGCCAGCAGGCTCGCTCTGTGCTGCTCAACGACAAACCGCAGCTGGACGTCATCATGCAGGCCGTCAATGAAGGACGGCTGCACTATTGCCTGAATAAACCCTGGAGCCAGCAGGAATTACGCCAGGTGCTGATCAAAGAATTGACCAGTTTTATTCTCAAACATCCGGATGAAGACTGGCTGCGCTACAGCCAGGTGCTGGATCACCGACGTATTCTGAACGCGCACATCGAACGGCAGATGAATCGGTTCCGCTCCGGCTTTATTCAGGATACCAGCACCCTGGACGATGCCAGCCTGGCCAAGCAGGTGTCTGACGCCCTGCACGAATTTTTTGCCGGTAATGATGAAGACCGTGCCCGCCGCACTTATAGCGAGCACCATCTGCTGACCCAGGAAGGTGAGCCCAACCGTTTTCTGTGGTTCATTACCGAAGGGGAAGTTGCCCTGTACAAAAAAGACGAACACGGTTGCCGCCATGAGGTGGTTCGGGTGGGTCCCGGCCATCTGGTCGGCGGTATGTCTTTCGTGACCGGGGAAAACTCCTTCTCAACCGGGGTCACACTGTGCCAGACGTCGGTGATCAAACTCGACCGTAATCTCTTCAACAAGGTCATGCACTCACGCAGTGAGTTACTGCCGCTGTTTACCAACCTGCTGTTAAGGAACTTCAACCGACGCCTGCAAGGCAGCATCAAAACCGAGCTACGCTTACAACAGACCCTGAAGTCGCTCGATGAAGCCTATCACCAACTGATTGAGAAAGAAAAAATGGCCATGCTGGGACAGCTGGTTGCTGGTGTGGCCCATGAGCTGAATAACCCGGTGTCCGCCATTCTGCGTGGCAGCGATACGTTAAAACAGACCATCGGTAAACTAACCCACACCTCGCTCAGCGAAATTAACCAGGAGCGCGGGCACATCATCATGCAGCGCGCCATGCAGTCCCGCCCTCTGTCGACCTCAGAAACCCGCCAGCGGGCCAAAGATCTGGAACCGGCAGTCGGCGATCGCCAGCTGGCTCGCAAAGCGGTGCAAATGGGCATTGACGACGCTGACCATCTCAACCAGTGGTTGCTTCCGCAAAAAGGCGATTTAGCCATGGTCATGGGCGAGTGGGAACACTATTACCAGATGGGCAACTTCCTGCGCTCTATCAATGTCTGTGCCCAACGAATTGCGGATTTGGTGAAAAGCCTTAAAAGCTATGCCCGCCAGGATGATGAAACCCTGCATTCGGTAGACATCCATGAAGGGCTGGAAGATACCCTGGTCATCTTCGAAAACAAGCTGAAACGCCATACGCTCATCAAAGAATACGCCCAGTTGCCGCCACTGACCTGCCAACCCATTGCCTTGCAACAGGTCTGGACGAACCTGATTTCCAATGCGCTGGATGCCATTACCGAGCCCGGCGAAATTCGGGTGATCACGCGGCTGAGCCAGCCGTTCGCCAGCGAGAATCCAAACGCCCCCGGTGCTGCACAACCTGAGCAGGCTGCCATTGAGGTTGTGATCGAAGACAATGGCAAAGGGATTCCCCCTGAAGAGCAACAAAAGATTTTTGAACTCAATTACACCACCAAGCGCGAAGGCAACTTTGGTCTTGGGATTGGCCTGTCGGTGTGCCAGCAAATCATCCACCAGCACAACGGCACCATCCGGGTTGAATCGGAGCCGGGCCAATACACACGGATGATCGTCACGTTACCTTTAGAGGATGTCACTAAGAAGGAGGCCTCATGAACAAATATCTGATACTTTGCGTGGATGATGAGCGGGAAGTGCTCGACAGCGTACTCCATGACCTGAGCGATCTTGAAGACCACTTTGTGCTTGAGGCTGCCGAATCGGTCGATGAAGCCAAAGAAGTGATCGCCGAGTCGATCGCGGATCATATCCCGCTGGCGCTGATCCTATGTGATCACATCATGCCCGGCGAAACCGGTATCGATTTCCTGATTGAGCTCACCCACCAGGAAGAAAACAATGACGCCCGCAAAGTTCTGCTGACCGGTCAGGCCGGGCTGGAAGAAACCGTGCAGGCGGTCAACAATGCCAGCCTGGATTACTACATTGCCAAACCGTGGAACGGGGATGCCCTGAAGCAGGTGGTTATTGATCAGCTGACTACCTATGTCATTGAGCATGAAAAAGATTTAATGCCCTGGATTCAAGTGCTGGACACTCAGCGAGTGATGCAGGCACTCAGCGATCGCAGGCTCTCCTTGTCCGATAACTGATTGGTTATTATTTGTCATACCATTACTTTGCGAGGCACTATAATAGTGTTATCTTGATCACAGAAAGTATCTCAGATAACACACTGCCAGACGATGAATCAGGCAGGTAACCTCAAAAGGTGATCGATGAAAGTTGCAGTTTTCAGCGCCAAGAAATACGACCAGAAATCCTTTGACCAGATTAACCAGCATTTTGGTCATACACTGGATTACTACGATTTTCACCTGACGGAACAAACCGCGCGGATCGCACATGGCTATGATGCGGTCTGTGCCTTCGTGAATGATGATCTCAGCCGTCCGGTGCTGGAGTCGCTGGCATCAGAAAACGTCCGTCTGATTGCAATGCGTTGTGCTGGCTATGACAAAGTCGATCTGGCTGCCGCCAAGGAACTTGGGCTTCAGGTCGTACGTGTTCCGGCCTATTCTCCGGAAGCCATTGCCGAGCACGCCGTTGGCCTGATGCTTTGCCTGAACCGCCGTATTCACCGCGCTTACCTGCGTACCCGTGATGCGAACTTCTCCCTGGAAGGGCTGACCGGATTCAATTTCCACGGGAAAACCGTCGGTGTAATTGGCACAGGGAAAATCGGGATCGCCACCATCCGTATTCTGAACGGCCTGGGAATGAAAGTACTGGCTTACGACCCGTTTGAAAATCCGGCCGCGATTGAGTTGGGTGTCACTTACACCACGCTGGATGATATCTATCAGCAGGCAGATGTTATTACCCTGCACTGCCCGATGAACAAAGACAATTACCACATGCTTGATGCTACAGCGTTCGAGAAAATGCGTGATGGCGTCATGATCATCAACACCAGCCGGGGCGAGCTGATCAACTCCAAAGATGCCATTGACGCGCTGAAAGAAAGCAAGATTGGGGCGTTGGGTGTCGATGTATACGAAAACGAAAAAGATCTGTTCTTCGAAGACAAGTCAAACGACGTGATTCAGGATGACGTGTTCCGTCGTTTGTCGGCCTGCCACAATGTGCTGTTTACCGGCCATCAGGCATTCCTCACCGATGAAGCCCTGACAAATATCGCCGAGTCAACGCTGAGCAGCATCAAGAAATTTGAAGAAGGTGAACGCTCAGGCAATGAGCTGATTTAACGACTGCATCTGCCAACTCTCGGCATGATTCGGGGCAGAGTGATCAGGTCGCTCTGCCCTTTTTCATCATCGCCGTAACCCGCTGTAGCGACGGCAGGATCACAAAACCAGCACTTCCTTACCCTTTTTGACGTTTTTTGACAGTAAAAAAACAACAGAGTCCGGCAAAAATCTAGGATCGCGCAATGTTGTCCTTTAAAATATGCCAATCACTTTTAGCCCTGCTGGACTAATCACATGCGTAAAATACTACTTGCAACAGGTTTAATCCTGGCTTCTATCTCTACCGCTCAGGCCGAAAACGCGCCATCAATGAGCAATTTCAGCTACGACTATGCGGAAGCCCGCATTGGTGTTGGCCCGCTGACGTACGGCGCTGGCTTCAGCAAGTCCATCCATCCGAACGCGCACATTCTGGGTAGCCTTGATACCGAATTTGACAGCGACTGGGATGCCGCTTTCGGTGTGGGTTTCCACGCGCCAGTTAACAACTGGGCAGACGTTACCGGTGAGCTGAAAGCCCGTAACGTGAAAAATAAAGACGAGTTTGACAGCTCCGGCGGCAAAACCGGGATCGAAGTGAACCTCGGTGTACGTCAGTGGCTGGGTCCACAACTTGAAGTTGGCGGCCAGATTGGTCACCTGAACATTGATGATCACGACAAGACCATCGGCAGTGTTTACGGCCGCTTCCACGCCACTGAGCTGTTTTCTATCGGTGTTGCCGGCCGTTTCAATGATGTATACGGCGATCAGGTGCTGGTGACAACGCGCTTTAAGTACTGATTGCCTCACGTACGTATTCTTAAGCATTTGTTAACTAAAGTGCTTGTTAATTTCGTACGACTCGCATGATTTACCCGGTCTAAAACACCCCGGCTCAGTCCGGGGTGTTTTTTGCCCGTTTTTTAACGCGTCTATTTTTTGCCTGTCGCATTCATTCCCCAGATGGCATATACCTGATGCCAGACTTCGTTTGACAGGCCTAAGACGCCGTAATGGCTCACACCGGTTATTTAATTTCTTCCAGCCAGTCGATAAAAGCCTTGATCCGCGGCGAAGTAGCCATTTCTTTACGGCACACCAGATAATAGCTCTGCGGGGAGGTCACCGACAGGGTAAACGGCGCCACCAGCCGACCTGAAGCCAATTGCTCGGTAACAAACGAGGCACGCCCCATCGCCACGCCAATCCCCCGCTCCGCAGCCTGCAGTGCCAAGTCTGCACGATCGAATGTACAACCCGCTTCCGCCAGCGCCACGCCATTTTGCTGTGCCCAGTACTGCCATTCATCATTGCGGCCGGCACGGGCCCACGGCGCCGCATCGTGCAACAGCAGGCAAGAGGACAGCTTCGCCGGGTTACCATACAGGCCATGCTCAACCGCATATTCGTGACTGCAGACAGGGATGATGCTTTCATCCATAATTTTACTGACATGCAGTCCCTGATATTTGCCGTTACCGAAATAAATGGCGCAGTCAAACGATTCAGTCTGAAAATCGACCAGCTCATTACGGGTGCGCAGGTGGAAACGAAGCGCCGGGTACTTTTCAACAAATGACTTCAAACGTGGGACCAGCCAGCACTGGGCGAAGGTCGGCGGAACGGACACATTGAGATCACCGCTTAAATCCAGGGTCTTCAGATCCCGCAGCTCATTCGCAATATCACCGAAATTGTGGGCAACCACTTCTTTGAGCCGTTTACCTTCGTCCGTCAACACCAATTTTCTTGGCTGACGAATAAACAGCTTCACCCCAAGCGTTTCTTCCAGGTTCTTGATTTTGTGGCTGACCGCACTCTGGGTCAGGCACAGCAGCTCGGCTGCACGGGTAAAACTCATCTGGTCGGCAGCAATCAGAAAGCAATGCAGTCCTGACAACACCGAACCGGTTAATCGTGGAAGTCGCATAAGTCATTATCACCAAACCATTTGCGCTCCATCATACAACAAAAAGCCGCCAAAAGGGCGGCGGCTTAGACTCCGTTAAAAAATAAGAGCGATAACTTATTCAATACTGCGTAATAACTGCTTCTTATGGTCGTCTTTCAATAAGGTCCAGTGACAACCGTCGATAGCACCAGCAAACATCCAGAGCAGCTTCAGATCCAGGTCTTTTCCCTGGCTCTGACGTACCTTACGAAACACCTCTACTGCCCCCAGCGCCACGAAGCTGCTGACATCCGGAATCCCGGCCTTTTTTACCATCCGTTCCAGCGTCAGGCGCATATTTGGTAAATCTCTCAAGCGCTTACTCTGATCCGATAACTTATACACCTTCTCTGATACAGCAACATCAATTGAGTGTCGAATCAGCTCAGAACAGCGGATTTTGTCTTGCAGGTACACATCCGTCACATTGTAATAGTTCACTACAGCGGTAGTGCTGCGCTTGACGTGTCGGAACCTTTCACACCCCTGTGCCATTAATTGAGAATCGAGCTGTTCACCACCACGAAGGTAAAGAGCGCGATCTGTGATGATGGCATACATGGCACCGTTGATAAAAACACCTGTACCACCGAACATTGAACGCTTCTCGAAACCACCAAATTCGTGAAGATAATTAAATAACTCTTCCTTAAAATCCTGCACAGTAAATCTCCCGTTAAACGTTATTTCCCTGGCAAAGCCCCAGTAACGCTGGACAATTTAGCGTCAATATCGTGACTTGCTTCTACCCTATACATATTTTTTCCATATGAAACAGCGAACACTTCAAAGTGGGATTCCAAACATATTATGGACCAAAAAATAAGCGTTATGGGACAAAATCGACCTTATTCTGCAACCGCATAAAACTGACAGATCACCTAAACTATTCAGTGAGCTCTTAGCTTTTTTTCTTATCCACAAACTATAAAGCCGTTGTATGCCAGAGACAGATAAACCGTTAGAAATTGCCCTTTTTCCCTCCTCATCTCATCTGTTACCGGATGGGAGAATGGATGTGACAATCTGCGAGGCACGGCACATTCAGATGCTGAAGGATTCGTTGGCTGGGGTGCGTCAATTTGCCGTCTGTATGCTCAACGAGATGGAAGAAGATAGCGATGTAAAAAAAATTCCGGCTATCGCAACCCTTTGCAAAGTGATCAATTTCGACCAGCTTGAAGGCGGCTTACTGAGCATTGCGCTGGAAGGAACCCACAAGGTTCGGCTGCTTTCGATCCGGGTAGAAGACGATGGATTGATGAGGGCAAAATGTACGTACTTCCCGAATTGGGACTATTTGCCTCTGGAAAGCAAAGACAATGAACTCGCTGAAAAACTTAAAGTTTTCTATCAGTCCGTGCCGGAAATTGGCGCCTTCTATCCCGATCCGGAGTTTGATGATTTATGCTGGGTTTGCCAACGTTGGATCGAAGTTTTACCGCTGGAAGTACATTACAAACAACTGCTTATCACCCAGGATTCCCCGCGCCTGACCGTCCGTTTTCTGCACAAGCTGTTCCTGACTGACTAAAAATAATTCATGCAGTTTTAAAAAGGTTTTTTTCATCTTTTTTTTCTGTCACTTACCATTAACTATGGCTAGAATAGCCTTGTTAAAACTATTTCTATTATTTCAAATGACTCATGTATCTTTCTTTTGGTTAAAACCTGAAAACGACAAGATAGTAAAAGGACTGGAGTCAGAATTTTGTGGCCTGGTCCAAAATGCCATCAAACAGGATAAATTAACCTTACCCCCGATCCCTAATGTCTTGATCAGGCTTCAGCAACTTTGTAAAAACGAAGACACCTCGCTGAACGATATTGCCGAGCTTCTGCTGGACGACCCCGGGATTGCGGCTTACATCATCAAAATCTCCAATACCATGATGTTCAATCGCCGTAATATTGTCTGCCACGATATCTACGCTGCCGTCAGCAGACTGGGGATGTACCGCGTCAGAGACATCATCACCGCAAAAGCCATTGAAGAATTAAAAACCCGCCACTTATTCTGCCAGGAAGGCAATCAACTACTGACACAAAGTGCAATTCGCTCCCGCCAGCTGGCTGCCACTATGGCACTCATCGCCAATGGTCTGGCAACTCACCCTGAATTTCCCAAAGCGGTTGAACCGGAGAAAGCCCTGCTGGCCGGCCTGTTTGCCGATATTGGTTTATTTAGCCTGGTACACGAATACCAAGCCTATCTCGACGGCGGTAACTATCTGGACCTGGATATCGCCAAATACGTTTTTGAACACAGCTGTCAGGAAGCCAGCATGATGATTCTTAAACACTGGGGATTTGATGATGATTATCTGGAAGTGGCATCAAATCGTCCGGCACCTTACCGTGCCACGATGAAAGAACATATCTATCTGGATATTGCCCGCATGGCGCACTATTTGTTGTTATTCAAAAACAATGATGACGCCATTGATGAGCATCATGTCGAGATGGATTTGGCGGCTGCCGAAGTAATCTATGAACTGACGAACCTGCCGGATCCCGACTTTAACCATCGCCTCAAAACCGTGTTTAAAAATAGCGGCTTCTGATTTCCTCCCCCACACCCTACTACCGGCAGAAATAAAGCCGGGAAAGGCTGAGAAAGCATATTGACCGTTTCTCAGCCTTGCTGATAAGCTGTTGAATTCATACTCTGTTTACAACTTATGCTGATTCTGGCCGCATTTAGCAGCGCATCCTCATCTGCTTATTGCCGGTAGGAATGGATTCTATCGTGCAGTTCAGCGTGAACACTGTTTAAGGACCCTCATGTTCTCCGGAATGCTTTACATCTTTCTGCCACTGGTTATTGGCTACCTGATCCCTGTTAACAAAGCGTCGGTGCTGGAATTCATTAATACCCAGACCACCCGCCTGATTCTGGTTATTCTGACCCTGATGGGGCTCAGTCTCGCGGGGCTGGATAACATCAGCCAGAACCTGAGCCAGATAGTCACTTACACTTTAGTATTTTTTCTGGTTATCAGCAGTTGCAACCTGTTGGTTCTACCCGTTCTCGATAAACTGTTGCCGACGTCTACCGAGCATACTCATCAGCAATTGCCTTTCCGGGAAATGATACTGGAATCCGTCAAACTGATTTTCGTGGTGGCCGGTGGCCTGCTATTCGGTTTAGTTAGCGGCATTGATTTAAGTTGGGTTGATCAGGCCAGTGAAGTTATCCTGCTCATCCTACTGTTTCTGATCGGTATCCAGCTACGCAACAGTGGCATGACGCTGAAACAGATTCTGCTGAACAAGAAAGGCATTTTGATTGCTCTGGCTGTCATTGCCACCTCCCTGCCCGGCGGACTACTGGCCGCTTACTTTCTGGATATGCCTTATAATCATGGGTTGGCAATGGCCTCCGGGTTTGGCTGGTATTCCCTGTCGGGGATTCTGATTGGTGACAGCCTGGGACCTGTCATGGGTGGCGTGGCCTTTCTTAACGAACTGCTGCGGGAGCTGGTAGCCCTGAGTATGATTCCCCTGATGATTCGTCGGTACCCCAGTACGGCTATCGGATATGCCGGTGCCACAGCCATGGACTTTACCTTGCCGGTCATTCAGAACTGCGGCGGGATCCGTTGTGTCCCTATCGCCATTGTTAGCGGGTTCATTCTGAGTCTGTTAGTCCCGGTGTTGATGCTGTTTTTCCTTTCGCTCTGACCGTTACTTTCTGGATACACCAAACGAACGAGAGCACATTGCTCTCGTTTTTTTGGTGACGTTTCTTTTGATGATATTTGTGTCTGTTTACCAGCGACGCGGACAAGGATAACCCACAGCACACAGAACCTCTGAGTTAACTCAAGGTGTCCACACACTGCTTCGTCGATAAACCTGTCGCGCTCATCAGCATGCAGCCCATCCAGGAACAAGCTAATGAAATCGTCTCAACCTGGCATTGAGCCTCGCGGGAGCATACTCTTGTGTGTGGAGCCTGATAAAACGCAAACACCGCTGTCAGGCAGTCTAAGAGCCCTCAGAAAGAGTAAATGAAAAGAGAACATCCATCTAGGTCGCCATCATCCTAACCCTCTGAGACTCATAGTGTGAGTGAACGGAGCATGGAACGCAGACACGAAAAGGGAAGCCGAAGCTTCCCTTTTGTCTTTACTGTCAGATTAAGTGACTGCCGTATTAGTTATTACGGATCCACTCATCCATGTCAGATTTCAGGTTGTCAGATTTTGTACCGAAGATAGCCTGTACACCGCTACCTGCAACAACCACACCGGCTGCACCCAGTTTCTTCAGGCGATCCTGGTCAACGTTCTCAACCTTGGCAACAGAAACACGTAGACGTGTAATACATGCATCCAGGTTTGTGATGTTGTCTTTACCGCCGAAAGCCATAACCAGGTCTTTCGCCATGTCAGAACCTTCAGATGCTACACCGTTAGAGGTTTCTTCCAGCTCACGACCAGGTGTTTTCAGATCCAGCTTAGTGATTACTACGCGGAATACTGTGTAGTAAATCGCTGCGTATACCAGACCTACCGCAATCATCAGACCCATCTTCTGTGCATTACCAGACAGAACCAGGAAGTCGATCAGACCGTGAGAGAATGATGTACCGTGTACAAAGCCCAGCAGGTTAGACACGACATATGCTGAACCAGCCAGAAGTGCGTGGATTCCGTACAGTACAGGCGCAACGAACAGGAATGAGAATTCGATTGGCTCAGTAATACCAGTCAGGAATGATGTCAGAGCAGCTGACAGCATGATACCCATTACTTTCGCACGGTTCTCAGGCTTAGCACAGTGAGCGATAGCAATCGCCGCTGCTGGCAGACCAAACATCTTGAACATGTAACCACCAGCCAGCTGACCAAAGCCATTACCCGCAGCACGAGAAGCTTCATCAGCAACCAGGTAACAAGTCAGTACACCGTTCTGAGGTTCACCGGCTGCGTTCACACAAGAACCGGCTTCAAAGAAGAATGGTACGTTCCAAACGTGGTGCAGACCAAATGGGATCAGAGAACGTTCAACCACACCGTAGATACCGAATGCAACGGTTGGGTTCTGGTGAGCAGCCCAGTCAGAGAATGCACCGATCGCCGCACCAACAGGTGGCCATACGAACGACAGGATGATACCCAGAGCAATAGCAGAGAAACCTGTGATGATTGGCACCGCACGTTTACCGGCGAAGAAACCCAGGTACTCAGGAAGCTGAATTTTGTAGAAGCGGTTGAAAGCCCAAGCTGCCACACCACCGACTAGGATACCGCCTAGTACACCAGTATCGATCTTTTCTACGCCCATCACTGTAGCCATTACGCCCAGTGTCGCTGTCATGATGCCGTAGCCAACGATAGCTGCCAGGCCAGCAACGCCGTCGTTATTTGTGAAGCCCAGGGCTACACCCACGGCAAACAGTAGGGCCATTTGGCCAAATACAGAGCCACCAGCCTGCTCCATCAGATTCGAAACGATATCTGGAATAAAGCCAAGGTTAGCGGCGCCCACGCCTAACAGAATACCTGCTACCGGCAAAACCGATACAGGCAGCATTAGCGCCTTACCGACTTTTTGCAGGTTAGCAAAAAGGTTCTTAAACATATTGTGCTCCTGAGTGAGGTTTTTAATTAGATATCAGGCCAGTATCAGCGACCTACCCCCGTAGTCGTGTATCCGATACGACCCTCTTTTTGAATACAGCATAAGTATAAGATGCGGCGCTAAATATAACTTGATGGCTATCAAAATTACCAATGCACCATGAAATATAATTTCAAAATAAAATATAGATCACAGTGAAAAAATTGGTTAAAAAGCAAGAAATCAAAACATAAGATACTGTTTTATATGAAATAATAAGGAATTCGGACAGGGCACAAGAGTATGTAATTATCTTTCAATACTGTAAGCTATGTTACTTAACGTTACGAAATTACATTTCAACTTTTTTGTACATTTAAGAAGCCATTTTTCAAATTTGTTGAGTAACTTGTTTTATTCTGGGTGATTTTTCGCCTGACTCATAAAATAAAGACGAAAAAAAAGGAGCCAACGCTCCTTTTTTATTCTGTTACTGTTTTGCCTGCGAAAAAAGTGTGAAGAAGTTTTTCGTGGTGACAGCTTCCACTTCTTCAACCGAAACCCCCTTCAGCAAGGCAATATATTCAGCCACTTCGCGCACATAAGCAGGCTGGTTTTGCTTTCCGCGGTGCGGGATTGGCGCCAGATACGGAGAATCTGTTTCGACCAGCAAGCATTCCAGCGGCAGTTCACTAACAACGTGTTTCAGATCACTGGCTTTATTGAAGGTCACAATCCCGGAAATCGAAATGTAGAATCCAATCTCAATTGCCTCTCTCGCCATTTCCAGACTTTCAGTAAAGCAGTGCAACACACCACCGCACTTCTCCGCGCCTTCTTCACGTAGAATCTGCATGGTGTCTTCGCGAGCCATTCGGGTATGAATAATCAGAGGCTTGTTCAGTTCAACGGCCAGGCGAACATGCTGACGAAAAACCTCTTTCTGCTGCTCAGCCAGCTCAGGCTGGTAGTGATAGTCCAAACCGGTTTCACCGATCGCAACAACACGCTCATTTTGCGCATACTCTTTCAGCTTGTCGTAATCGAAGCCTGCTTCAATATCCAGCGGGTGCACCCCACAAGATGCAAACACATTCTCGTAAGGCTCAATCATCGCCATCATGTCAGGGAAACTATTGAGCGTTACCCCGACAGACAAAAAGTAATCCACACCGCGTGCTTTTGCCTTGGCAAGCACGTCATCAATGCCGGTATGCAGCTTGTCGTAATCCAGTTTATCCAGGTGACAATGCGAATCTACTAACACGTTTTTTCCTCAGTATTCGGTTCTTTGCACGCTATGCGTGCGGTCTGTCTGTCTGTCTGTCTGTCTGTCTGTCTGTCTGTCTGTCTGTCTGTCTGTCTGTCTGGCCGCATGTTAAGGCTGGTTCATAAACCCTGTCAGCCAGTCGACAATCAACAGTTCCTGGTTCAGTCCGGTCTGTTGTTCAAGTTGCCGCAGCAGTGCATTAACTTTACGAACTTGGCTTTGCAGCAGAATCGGGTCTGTCGTCGCGGCTGCTTGCTGCACCAACGGAAGCGATTCACAGTGAATCAGGTGCTCTGTTACCCCTTGCTGCCATTTCAGACAGTCCACCAGGAAATAGCTCAGCCATTTCAAACTCTGATGCCCTTCTTCAACACACATGCCCGCAACGTCAAATACACCGAGGAAAGGCGGGTTCAGAAAACCAGCGAAAGCTTCCAGTAATTTACGGTAGCGGATATCCTGCCCCTGCTCGATGAACTGAAGCGTTGCCAGCGGTGCTCGCCCGTTAAGGCGAACAGTTTCAAGCGGGATACTTTGCATCAAGGCACTTTCGACCCAACGGCGGGTATCCGCTTCAGCCGGCATTGCAAGCCGCCATTTATTGCATCGGCTGTTTATAGTCGGCAGCAAATTGTCCAGTGACGTAGCCATCAGAATAAACTGACAGCCCGATGGCGGCTCTTCCAGAGTTTTAAGCAAGGCGTTTGCTGCTGCCTCTCCCATCACATCCGCCTGTTCAATCAGTATGACCCGCTCTCCGCTCAACTGCGATGTTTCAACAGCCCAACGGTTACACTGACGAATCGCATCAACCCCGATTTGCTTACCATCAACCGGCGCGAGGTGGTGATAGTCCGGATGCGTGCCCGCATCAAATAGCCGGCAGCTATGGCACATTCCACAAGGCTCTGTGATGCCATTCTGGCACAGTACGGTTTTGGCCAGCTGTTTCCCTAACGCCTCACGCCCGCTGCCTGTCGGTGCGACCAATAGAATCGCATGGTGGAGGCGTCCCTGATCCAGCAACTGCTGCCAGTTTTTCCAAATGCCTTCCTGCCAGGGATACAACATCTTACTGGCGCTCCAGCCATTGCTCGAGTGCATCGGTAATATCAGCGGTCACTTTCTCCAGAGACTGACCAGCATCAATGATAACAACACGTGGATCCTGCTCGGCCAGTTCAAGAAAACGGGCACGGGTACGATGGAAAAAATCAATGTTCATCTTTTCGATCCGATCCAGCTCTCCCCGGCCTCGAGCGCGCTCCAGACCGACAACCGGATCAATATCCATATAGATAGTAAAGTCCGGGCGAAAATCACCCAATACCGTATCACGCAGCTGAGCCATGACGGTTTGATTGAAACCACGACCACCGCCCTGATAAGCCTGTGAAGACATATCGTGGCGATCACCCACGACCCAATGACCGCCAGACAGAGCCGGTTTGATAACATTTTCCACCAGCTGTGAACGCGCGGCATACAGCAGCAGCAGTTCAGCCATGTCTGTCAGCGGCTCATCCGGATGGCCTTCTTTCACCAGTTTACGCATCTGCTCTGCCAGAGGGGTTCCTCCCGGTTCACGGGTTGATGTGATATCCGAGATCCCATGTTCAGCCAGCACGCGGGTAACCTGCTTGATGGCAGTACTTTTCCCTGCCCCTTCAAGCCCTTCAATTACGATAAACTTACCAGTCATTGTTATTTACTTAGTGTTCTGAGGTAGTCACGAACTGCACGGTTATGCTCAGTCAGTGTTTTGGAGAATTTGTGGCCACCTTTGCCATCGGCCACAAAATAGTAATAGCTGCTTTCAGCCGGTTTCACCGCCGCCAGAACAGACGCCTTGCTCGGCATCGCGATTGGCGTGGGCGGCAGGCCAAAAATCGTATATGTGTTGTAAGGGGTCGGGGTGCGTAGATCCCGCTTACGGATATTTCCGTCATAGCTTTCACCCAGCCCGTAAATCACGGTTGGGTCTGTTTGCAGACGCATTCCTTTATTGAGGCGGTTCATAAATACAGAAGACACCACACCGCGCTCATCATCCACCGCCGTTTCTTTCTCAATAATCGAAGCCATGATCAGCGCTTCATAGGGTGATTTCAGCGGAATATTTTGATCCCTGGTCTGCCAGGCTTCATCCAGCAGCGACATCATTGCCTGATAGGCGCGCCGCATCAGCTCAATGTCGGATGTTCCGGCAGTATAATGGTATGTCTCCGGCAGCAGGTATCCTTCCAGTTTCTCTATGCCCGAGGCCCCAATAGCTTTGGCAATCTCCGCTTCACTCATCGTTTTGCTGGCATGCTTCAGATATGGCGCCTGTGTCAGTTGGGTCTGCCAGTCAATAAAACGATCCCCTTCGATAAGAGTGATCGCAAACTGGTGCTCTCGGCCAGAAGCGATCAGTGCCAGGACATCACGCAGCGTCATCACCGGCGTGATCTGATAGGTTCCGGTTTTCAGCCTGACCAGTTCCGGTTCAAGACGCGGGATCCAGCGAGTCCAGGTTGATGGGCGAATGATTTTTTCCTCCGCCAAATGATTCAACAGGCCACGGAAAGATGTTCCGGATTTTACCGTGATCAGGACGTTTTCAGGTGTCTGCACCGGCAGATCAAGTGAAGACTTCACCTGCTGATACGACCAGACCAGTCCGCCCGCAATGATCAGCGATAACAGCAAACAGGCGATCAGCAACTTTTTTAGCACGTGTACAACCTCTTATTCAGTGCATTGAGCAAGGTTCGCTCAGTGAACTGTTTTCCTTTAATTTCATTTACCGGCACTAACGCCATCAGGGCATTAGTAATAAAGACTTCATCTGCACAAAGCAAGTTATCGAGGGGTGTTTTGACAAATTCTAAACAATATCCGAGCTGCTTGCAGAGCTCGATAATATGGCGGCGCATTACGCCATGTACCCCGGACATATCCAGTTCTGGCGTGAAAACCACATTTCCCTGGCGCCAGAAAATATTCGAAGCGATTGCCTCAACCACACAACCATTCACATCCAGTACCACAGCATCAAGCCAGCCATTTTGCTCAGCTTCGCGTTTCAGCATCACCTGCTCCAGACGGTTTAAATGCTTATGACCGGCGAGCATTGGCGACAAGGCTAGCCGCTGCTGACAAACCCCCAGAGTGATCCCATCTGCCTGCCACTGCTCATAATGAACCGGCCAGGCAAAATCAGACACAATTACCGTCGTCTGCTGGCACCCCACCGGACTGTAGCCCCGGCCACCTGCACCACGGCTTATCAGAATTTTGATACCACCTTTATTGGCATACTGCGCAGCTAGGCGCTCCACCTCAAGGGTTAGGGTTTCCCAATCTGGCTCGGCTATCGCCAATACCTGAAGCGTACGTTGCAACCGGGATAAATGATACGGCCAGAGTCGGACAGCCCCCTGCTCCACCAGCATGGTGGTGAAGCAACCGTCACCGTACTGCGTCGCCCGGTCAGAGATACCGAGCGTGTCTCCCGCTTTCCCATTGATCAGTATCATACCTAATCCCTGCGAATATGCTGAAAAAACAGATAAAAAAACGGCCCGGTGGGTTACCACCAGGCCGTACTATGATAACAGGTACTATAATAACAGGTTATCGTTAGATTTTCTTAAACAGCAGAGAGCCGTTAGTGCCGCCGAAGCCGAACGAGTTACACAGAGCGTACTCCAGTTTCGCTTGGCGGGCTTCGCCTGGTACGTAATCCAGATCACAACCTTCATCTGGATTATCCAGGTTGATTGTTGGCGGTACAACCTGATCAACCAGAGTCAGTGCCGTGATGATCGCTTCTACAGAGCCAGCTGCACCCAGCAGGTGACCTGTCATTGATTTGGTTGAAGAAACCATAACTTTATCAGCCGCAGCACCCAGTGCACGTTTGATACCCAGCGTTTCTGCTACGTCACCCGCAGGGGTAGAAGTACCGTGTGCATTCACGTAACCGATTTGGTCAGCATTGATACCCGCATCACGGATAGCCGCTTCCATGGCCAGTGCACCGCCGGAACCGTCAGCACTTGGTGAAGTCATGTGGTAAGCATCACCACTCATACCAAAGCCAACCAGTTCAGCATAAATTTTCGCACCACGAGCTTTCGCGTGCTCATATTCTTCCAGCATCATCATGCCGGCACCGTCACCCAGTACGAAACCGTCGCGATCTTTGTCCCACGGACGAGATGCAGCCTGAGGATCGTCGTTACGAGTAGACAGCGCTTTTGCCGCAGCAAAGCCACCCATACCCAGCGGAGTTGATGCTTTTTCAGCACCACCAGCCAGCATTGCATCTGCATCGCCGTAGGCAATCATACGTGCCGCGTGGCCAATGTTATGCAGACCTGTTGTACAGGCAGTTGAAATAGCGATATTCGGACCGCGCAGACCGTACATGATAGACATGTGGCCAGCGATCATGTTTACGATGGTTGAAGGAACAAAGAACGGGCTGATTTTGCGCGGTCCTTTTTCCAGCATTGCCTGATGGTTAGCTTCAATCAAGCCAAGGCCACCAATACCTGAACCAATAGCTACACCAATACGTGCGTTATTTTCTTCAGTGATTTCAATACCAGAGTCTTTTAATGCTTGCACGCCTGCTGCGATGCCGTACTGGATAAACAAATCCATTTTACGTGCATCTTTTTTCGACATGTAATCTTCACAATTGAAGTCTTTGACCATACCAGCAAAACGAGTAGCAAATGCGCTAGCATCAAAATGTTCAATAGTGCTGATACCGCTAGTTCCGGCAAGCAGGGCTTTCCATGAAGATTCAACGGAATTACCTACCGGTGACAGCATACCCATGCCAGTAACCACTACGCGACGCTTAGACACGATTAATTTCTCCGGGAATTGAGGATAAAACAGGATTCATAAGAAAAATCAGGCGGTCATGGTGACCGCCTGGAGGGAGTTCTTTAATTACTCAGATGCGCTAACAACGTAGTCGATAGCTGCTTGAACTGTAGTAATTTTCTCAGCTTCTTCGTCAGGAATCTCAGTATCGAATTCTTCTTCCAGAGCCATTACCAGTTCAACGGTGTCCAGAGAGTCTGCACCCAGATCGTCAACGAAAGAAGCTTCGTTCTTAACTTCAGACTCGTCTACACCCAGTTGCTCAACGATGATTTTCTTTACGCGTTCTTCGATGTTGCTCATTAATCTATTTCCTTAAAACAAGAATTCGCTAATGCGATTTGCTGTAGTTTATTCAATACTGCAAAAGTTGCAATACTCAACACGCTGGTCAAACCACGATTTTCAGTGAAAACAAATTGAGTTTGACCTGCATCATCAAGTTATGCAACTTTTTTGTTTAAATCATGTACATGCCGCCGTTGACATGCAGCGTTTCACCGGTTACATAACCAGCATCATCTGAAGCCAGGAAGGCAACAGCTGCTGCAATTTCACGCGGTTCACCCAGACGGCCAGCCGGAACATTAGACAATGTTGCCGCACGCTGATCATCATTCAGAGCTTTAGTCATGTCAGTTTCAATGAAGCCTGGAGCAACCGCATTCACGGTAATACCACGAGAAGCCACTTCACGCGCCATTGATTTAGTAAAGCCAATCAGACCCGCTTTCGCTGCAGCGTAGTTAGTCTGACCCGCGTTACCCATGGTGCCGACCACAGAACCGATGCTGATGATGCGACCGTAGCGCTTCTTCATCATAGAACGCAGAACCGCTTTTGACAGACGGAAAATAGACGTCAGGTTGGTGTCCAGGATGTCCTGCCACTCGTCATCTTTCATGCGCATCAGCAGATTGTCGCGAGTGATACCGGCGTTGTTCACCAGAATATCAACTTCACCGAACTCGTCTTTGATCTGCTTCAGAACCGCTTCAATTGATTCAGGAGAAGTGACGTTCAGCGCCAGACCTTTACCGTTTTCACCCAGGTACTCGCTGATCGCTTCTGCGCCTTTCTCAGAGGTGGCTGTACCAATAACAGTGGCACCGCGTTCAACCAGGATTTCTGCAATCGCACGGCCGATACCACGGCTTGCACCTGTTACCAGTGCAATTTTACCTTCCAGGCTCATTGTTATTCCTCTTTGCTTGGATTGAGGTGTCAGCCGCACAGGCTAAGGCTGCCCGGCTGACCCAGTATTTTAGTCGCTTGTTATGTAGCGGCTTTTTATTTCGCAGCTTCCAGTGACGCCGGATCGTTAACTGCTGAACCGCCCAGTGAACGGCTGATACGTTTAGTCAGGCCAGTCAGGACTTTACCCGGGCCAAACTCCAGCAGTGATTCCACACCCTCTGCTGCCATACGCTCAACAGATTCCGTCCAGCGAACCGGTCCATACAGTTGCTTCACCAGCGCCTGCTTGATTGCAGCCGGATCAGTTTCCGTTGCCACATCCGCATTATTGATTACAGGTACTGACGGTGCATTGAACGTGATCTCGTCCAGAGCAACGGCCAGTTTCTCAGCGGCAGGCTTCATCAGCGCACAGTGAGACGGCACAGATACCGGCAGAGGCAGTGCGCGTTTCGCACCCGCTTCTTTACACAGTACGTTGGCACGCTCAACCGCTTCTTTATTACCCGCGATAACCACCTGACCAGGAGAGTTAAAGTTCACTGGCGAACAAACCTGACCCTGCGCCGCGTCTTCACACGCTTTCGCAATCGCGTCATTTTCCAGGCCAATGATCGCTGACATCGCACCAGTACCCGCTGGGACAGCTTCCTGCATCAGCTGACCACGCAGCTCAACCAGTTTGACAGCGTCTTTGAAGTCAATCACACCCGCACAAACCAGTGCAGAGTATTCACCCAGGCTGTGGCCGGCCAGTACGTCAGGCTGGGCACCGCCCTGCTCCTGCCATACACGCCAGATAGCAACAGAAGATGTCAGCAGCGCAGGCTGAGTACGGTGAGTCTCATTAAGCAGTTCAGCCGGACCGTTCTGTACCAGTTCCCACAAATCATAGCCCAACACTTCAGAAGCTTCGGCAAAAGTCTGTTTAACCACTTCAAACTGCTCAGCCAGCTCCGCCAGCATGCCAACAGCTTGTGAACCCTGACCAGGGAATACAATCGCGAATTTAGACATTCGAGAATCCTTATTTTGTGACTGAAACATTCAGTACTAAATAGAGGGAGACCGTCAGATGTGCCGTTTGGCCCACAGGCTCCCTCATTGAAACGAATTCGGTAGGCTAAGCCTTAAAATTTCACCAGTGCAGAACCCCAGGTGAAACCGCCACCAAAGGCTTCCAGCAATAGGGTCTGACCACGTTTGATGCGGCCATCACGGACGGCTTCATCAAGCGCTGTCGGTACGGTCGCCGCCGACGTGTTACCGTGGCGATCAAGCGTGACCACAACCTGATCCATCGACATTGATAATTTTTTCGCCGTCGCGGAAATAATACGCAGGTTAGCCTGATGAGGCACCAGCCAGTCCAGTTCTGACTTGTCCATATTGTTAGCAGCCAGCGTATCTTTCACCAGGTTTGACAATTGAGTCACTGCCACCTTAAAGACTTCATTACCTGCCATGTACAGCCACTTGTCGTCGCTGAACGTCTGGCCATGTTCCGGCACCGCCAGGCTCAGCAGGCCACCAAAGTGACCGTCAGCATGCAGGTGGGTAGAAATAATCCCCGGCTCATCACTGGCACCAACAACAACCGCACCGGCACCGTCACCAAACAGGATGATCGTGGAACGATCTTCTGGATCACACTTGTGAGACAGCGCATCAGAACCAATTACCAGCACGTTTTTCGCCATGCCGGTCTTAATGTGCTGATCGGCAATACTCAATGCGTAGATGAAGCCTGAACACGCAGCGGCAATATCAAACGCCGGGCAGCCTTTAATATCCAGCATACCTTGCACCTGGCAGGCCGCCGATGGGAAAGCGTGGCTCGCACTGGTAGTCGCTACGATTATCAGGTCAATCTCGTCCTTGGCAATGCCAGCCATTTCAATGGCTTTCAGGGAGGCCTGATATCCCATTACCGCAACAGTTTCATCCTCTGCGGCAATGCGACGCTCTCGAATACCGGTACGAGCAACGATCCACTCATCGCTGGTATCGACCATCTGTTCTAAATCGGCATTAGAACGTACTTGTTCCGGCAGGTAGCTGCCAGTACCTAAAATTTTGCTATACATGAAGACTAATAATGCCTCTCGAGTAAGACTTGTTCCAAACGGTCACTGATTTTTATCGGTATCTGCCGTTTGACCTCGCAGACTGCTTCACCAATGGCATTGGTAAAGGCAGCGATATCAGCACTTCCATGGCTCTTCACCACAATACCGCGCAATCCTAACAGACTCGCGCCGTTATACTGGTCGGGGTTCAGTTGCCTGAGGCTCTCGAATAGGTCACGAAACAACCATTTAGCGACCAGACGCTTAAACGGATTGTCCGAAATGGCTTTTCGGATATTGTTTATAAATAGATTAGCCACCCCTTCGCTGGTTTTCAGGCTTACATTGCCAACAAAACCGTCGCAGACAATCACATCGGCTTTTCCGCTGTACAGCTGGTCCCCTTCCAGATAGCCTATGTAGTTAATTTCCTTAGCGTCCGCCAGCATTTCTGCACATCGCTTGACGAGATCATTACCTTTGATCTCTTCTTCGCCGATATTCAGCAGTGCAACGCGTGGCGCCGCCTTCCCCTGCTCGGCCAGTACCGCTCCCATCACCGCAAACTGGAACAGCGTATCAGCATCGCATGACACATTCGCGCCCAGATCGAGTAACCAGGTTTTCGTTTCGTTTTGGGTCGGAATTGCGGAAACCAGTGCGGGACGATCCACACCCGGCAGCTGTTTGAGGATATAACGGGACAAGGCCATCAGCGCACCGGTATTACCGGCACTGATACAGGCGTCTGCCTGACCTTCTGAAACCGCCTCAAGCGCTGCCCGCATCGATGAGCCCTGGCTATGGCGTAATGCCTGTGACGGCCGGGTATCGTTGGCGATGACATTGTCACAATGGACAATCTTAATACGGGGATGGTTGGTTTGATTCAGGAGAGAGAGTTGCGATGTGATCAAAGTCTGATCACCAAATAACATGACTTTAAGCTCCGGGAATTGCAACAGTGCCTGCACGGAGGCAGGCACTGTTACTTGAGGACCGAAATCCCCGCCCATTGCATCAAGTGCAACGGTTAGACCACTCAAGGCTCAACCTTACTTTTTGATAACCTTGCGGCCACGGTAGAAACCGTCAGCAGTCACGTGGTGACGTAGGTGAGTTTCACCACTTGCAGAATCTACAGACACAGCTGCAGTTGTCAGTGCATCGTGAGAACGACGCATACCACGTGCTGAACGTGATTTTTTGCTCTGTTGTACGGCCATTAACCCTACTCCTGTTAAAAATTACTTACTTCAAGTTTTTCAATACTGCAAACGGATTCGGACGCTCATCAGCAACGGGGATCTCACCAAAAGTCATGTTTCCGCTGGCTTTGCAGTCAGCTTCATCATGCATAGCGACTTGTGGCAATTCCAAAATCAACTCGTCTTCAACGATTTGAATCAGATTGATCTCACCATTTTCGTCGACGTCAGCCGGCTCATAAGCTTCCGGTAAATCATCTGCACCCTCTCGGTTGAGGAGCGGACTATAACAGAATTCAACACTATATTCGTGTTTGAATTCTTCCTGACATCTCTGACAGGTTAGCATCACTTCCACATCCGCGCGGCCTCGCATGAATGCAATATGACGCTGGTCCAGGTCAAATGATAAGGTGACGTTTGCATCACGTGTTACGCTCTGTGTTGACTCGGCCAGACGCTCCAGTAACTCGGCTTTGATGATGCCATCATAATCGAGTTTCTTTTGAGCGGCGCGAACCGGATCAACTTTAAGCGGCAATTTTACCTTTTGCATAGGGCGCGAATATTAGCCTTCTAATCAGCTTGAGTCAAAGGAAATGTGCTCGAATTAACAGCATTTAAGCTAATTCGAGGGTGCCATTTTACCTGCAGCGCAGTCGTCACCACCACTTCCGCCAATTTGATGGTAAATGCCCGCCAGAGAATGACCCGTTATGGTTTATTCAATGCGGTCAAATTACCGTCAACTGCCTGGTGAGATACCAGTCTCTCACCAGACTCACCTTCATTATATAGCCATTTATGCTGATGGCACGTAGACTATCTTCAATCAATTTCAACCGGAAACCCGCCATGACCCAACCCTTGCTGCTGGCATCGACTTCACCTTTTCGTCAGGCCCTGTTGGAAAAACTCCAGGTGCCCTTTTCTATCGCCAGTCCTGACTGCGATGAAACGCCTCTGCCCAACGAAAACGCTGAGCAGTTGGTTCGCCGTCTGGCCGAAGGGAAAGCCAAAGCCTGTGCAGCCAGTCATCCTGACCATATCATCATCGGGTCAGATCAGGTTTGCGTCATCAATGACAAGATCATCGGTAAACCATTGACCGAAGAGAAAGCCTGCCAGCAACTAAAAGACGCCAGCGGCCAGGTGGTTACCTTTTATACCGGCCTCTGCGTTTTTAATGCCCGAACCGGTGACAGCCGCGTTATCTGTGAACCTTTTCATGTTCACTTCCGCCAACTGAGCGATGAAGCCATTGCCCGCTATGTTGCCAAAGAGCAGCCGCTGTACTGTGCTGGCAGCTTCAAATGCGAAGGGCTTGGTATTGCCCTGTTTGACAGGTTAGACGGGCGAGATCCCAATACCCTTGTCGGTCTGCCGCTCATCGCCTTGTGCGATCTGCTGCAAACCCAGGGAATCGAAATCCTTTAGAGCTACGAATTACACCCACTCTCGCCTATCCGGCTAGGCTTCACCTGTTTGGTTTGAGGCTGTGGTTGTGGTTGTGGTTGTGGTTGTGGTTGTGTCAGTCAACCACTGATATAAACCCCAAACAAATAACGGCAGCTTTCGCTGCCGTTCGTGTTTGAAGTGCCACCTACGACCGATTTGGCATTACAACGCCAAACTGGGCAAATCACACCACTTACAAGCCAGAGCCTTACATCAGAAAGGAGCTCAACCACCCCTCACGCTGATTTTCGGCGCAATTGCTCGATGGCTTTCACCAGCATCGGCTCCATCGGCGCACTGATATCCATCTTTTCATCCGTTTGAGGATGCGTGAACTGGATATTCGCAGCGTGCAGGAACAAACGGTTTAGCCCCACCTTCTTTGTATACGCATCAAAACGCGGGTCACCATAGCGGTCATCCCAGGCAATCGGGTGCCCAGCATACTGACAGTGAACACGAATTTGGTGCGTCCGGCCGGTTACCGGGCTCGCCTGAATCAGGGTCGCCTGCTCCAGTCGTTCAATAATTTTAAAACGGGTGTCAGACGGCTTACCGTTCGGGTTCACCCGAACAATACTATTTACCTCATTTTTCAGCAGCGGTGCCGTCACTTTTTTACACGAAGCCTTCCACTCGCCCATTACCAGCGCATAGTAATATTTCTGCACGGTTTTCTGGCGGAACTGCTCCTGCAGCTGACGCAGTGCAGACCGCTTCTTGGCGACCAGCAAAATACCGGAAGTATCCCGGTCGATACGGTGTACCAGCTCCAGGAAACGCGCATCCGGACGCAACGCACGCAAGGCTTCAATGGCACCGAACTTCAGTCCGCTACCGCCATGCACAGCGGTACCTGACGGTTTGTTCAGAATCAGCATGTGATCATCTTCATAGATAATGCATGATTCCAGCTTCGCCACTTTATCCAGCTTCGTACTGACCGGCGCCTGTTCTTCCCTCTCCGGGACAACGACCGGAGGTACCCGAACCAGATCCCCGTCTTGCAGCTTGTATTCCGGTTTTATTCTTTTTTTGTTTACCCGCACTTCCCCTTTACGCAGAATCCGGTAAATCATACTTTTTGGTACATTTTTTAGCCGCGCCCGAAGAAAATTATCGATTCGCTGGCCTGCAAAATCATCAGAAATCTCGATGAACTGCACTTTTGGTTTATCATCTTTCATGGGTTTCATTCTAACATGCCTACAAAGCAGATTGCCGCAAAAAAGTCACCCTGCTATGATTGGCGTGCACAAGTGGGAAAAAGTGCCTACTTTGCTAACAGGGTGTGCAGAATACCACCCACCTGACTACTTTATATACCGCTCTAACGAATAACGCAGCATGTGGCGTAAGACGTTCACTTCCTTGGAGTGTTTTTTTGTTCTCTTTGTGACGATTTTTCTATTGGTGTGAGAGATACCGCCGTGATTACCGGTGTGCCAGCTGTACATTTACCGATCTAACCATCCAGGTACAGTTGGATAAGACGTGTTGCCATTAGCACCCCTGAAATTCCAGCCGTGAGGTTGCATGAAAGATCAGACTTGGGGTCGGGCACCACCAATACCAAACTTGGCGCTGAGAGAACGAGCACAACGAAATAACGAGTAAAATATAATGAAAAGAATGTTGATCAACGCAACTCAAAAGGAAGAGTTGCGCGTCGCATTAGTTGATGGGCAGAAGCTCTTCGATTTGGATATCGAAAGCCCTGGCCACGAATCTAAAAAAGCAAATATCTACAAAGGACGCATCACACGTATCGAACCAAGCCTGGAAGCAGCGTTCGTTGACTATGGTGCAGAACGTCACGGTTTCCTTCCTCTTAAAGAAATCGCCCGCGATTACTTCCCTGCTGATTACACTTACCAAGGCCGTCCTAACATTAAGGAAGTCCTGAAGGAAGGTCAGGAAGTTATCGTTCAGGTAGACAAAGAAGAGCGAGGCAACAAAGGCGCCGCGTTAACCACGTTTATCTCTCTGGCTGGTAGCTATCTGGTTCTAATGCCGAACAACCCGCGTGCAGGTGGTATTTCCCGCCGCATCGAGGGTGACGAGCGTACCCAGCTGAAAGCTGCACTGAGCACACTGGAACTGCCGCAAGGCATGGGCCTTATCGTGCGCACAGCCGGCGTGGGTAAATCAGCAGAAGATCTGGAATACGATCTGAACTACCTGCTGAACCACTGGGATCGCGTAAAAGACGCAGCAGACTCAGCACCAGCACCGTTCCTTATCCATCAGGAAAGTAACGTTATCGCTCGTGCTATTCGTGACTACCTGCGCCGTGACATCGGTGAAATCGTCATTGACAGCAAAAAGATCTACGACCGTGCCCGCGAACACATTCAGCAGGTACGTCCGGACTTCATGTCTCGCGTAAAACTGTATGAAAACAGCGATACACCACTGTTCAATCATTACCAGATTGAGAATCAGATCGAATCAGCCTTCCAGCGTGAGGTTCGTCTGCCATCAGGTGGTTCTATCGTTATCGACCCAACCGAAGCTCTGACCTCTATTGATATCAACTCCGCCCGTGCAACTAAGGGTGGCGATATTGAAGAAACCGCTCTGCAGACTAACCTGGAAGCGGCCGATGAAATCGCTCGCCAGCTGCGCCTGCGTGACTTGGGTGGTCTGGTGGTCATCGACTTCATCGATATGACACCAGTGCGTCACCAACGTGAAGTAGAAAACCGTCTGCGCGAAGCCGTCCGTATGGACCGTGCCCGTGTTCAGATTGGCCGCATCTCACGTTTTGGTCTGCTGGAAATGTCTCGCCAGCGCCTGAGCCCGTCTCTGGCAGAAGCGAGCCATCACGTTTGTCCTCGTTGTAGCGGTACGGGTGTTATCCGTGACAGTGAATCACTGTCGCTGTCCATCCTGCGTCTGATCGAAGAAGAAGCCCTGAAGGATAACACCTCTCAGGTACTGGCGATTGTGCCAGTGGCTATTGCTTCTTACCTGCTTAACGAAAAACGCCGTTCTGTTCAGTACATTGAAAAATCGCACGATGTGCGCGTGATCATCGTACCGAATGCCGATATGGAAACGCCGCACTTTGAAGTGATTCGTGTCCGTACCGGTGATGAGCATGAAACACTGTCTTACAACCTGCCTCGTGCGATTGAAGCATTGCGTGAAGCCGAGTCGAACGAATCGCCTCAAGAGCGCCTGACCGTGAAGAAGCGTGAAGAACCTGTTCTGCAAGGTTTCAGCGCGCCGCAACCAAAGCCGGAAGCCAAAGCGAAACCGCAGGCGGCTCCTGTTGCAAGCGCGCCAAGTGAAACCAAGCCAGGTATTTTCAGCCGCCTGATCACCGCGATTGCTAACTTCTTCTCGCCTGCCACTGAGGCAAAGCAGGAAGAGAAACAAGACAACGGTAAGCGTAACCGCCGTGACCGTCGTGACAACCGTCGTCCGGACAACCGTCGTAACGAGCGTCAGGAAGGCCGTCGTCAGCCGAAAGAAGGCACTCGCCGTAACCGTCCTGAACGTCAGGAAGCGGACAACAAGCAAGTTGCTGAGCAGCGTGAACAGCGTATGTCTCGCCGTCGTAACGAGAAGGCGAAAGACAAACCTGAACAACAGCAACCACAGGCTAGCGATAAGCAAGCAGCTCCGCAGCGTAAAGAGAAAGAGCAAAAACGTCAGTCACGCCGTGAAGACATTCAAGCTCAGAAACAGCGCCGCACTGAAGAGAAAGCACCAAAGGCTGCGAAACCTGCCAAAGCTGAAAAACCTGTTGTGGAAGAGAAGCCTGAGCAGGAAAAAGCCGCTAAGGTGAAACAACGTCGTCAGCGCCGTGACCTGCGTAAGAAAGTGCGTCTTACTGATGATGCCGAGCAGACACAAGAGCTGATGCTGGATGCCGTACAGGACGCGAAAGATGCTTCGCCACTGCAAGCAATGGGCACAGAAATGGCAAAAATGGCCAAGTCTGAAGAGATTGTTGAAGAAGCAGCGGAAGAAGCTATCGAACAGGACAACGGTGGTCAGGAAGGTAACGGTCAGCGCCGTAACCGTCGCTCGCCGCGTCATCTTCGTGCAAGCGGCCAACGCCGTCGTCGTATCCGTGACACCCGTCCGGAAAAAGATGAAGACGTTGAAGGCATCGTAACGGAAGCTGTGGGCCATGCGGTTGAAGAAGCCAGCGATGTTCTGAACGATATCGAAAACGTGATTTCTGTTGTTGAGAAACCAAAGGCGGTTCCTCGTCTGCACAGCGGCGTGGCTTCACCAGAAATGGCAATGGGTAAAGTATGGCCATCTGCGTCTAAAGAGCCGGTTGTCGCTCTGGATGAAGAAGCTGTAGTAGCAGAAAACGTAGCAGTTACAGAAGCAACGATTGCACAAGAAACGGTTGCCGTGACTGAAGCATCGGCTGTACCGGCACTGCGTAGCGGTGTAGCGTCTCCAGAGATGGCAATGGGTAAAGTCTTCCCACTGCGCTCAGAGGTGACGGCTCAAGCGCAACCAACCGAAGCGCCTGTAGCAGCCGAGCCTGCCCGCCAGGAAGCCGAGGTGACTACCGTTGAGGTTGTTGAATCAGCTGCAACTGAGGCGACTAACGTGGCTAAAGACGTTACGGTAGCCGAAGAGCCAGTTAACGCTGAAACAACCACGGCGGATGCTGAGGTTGCTGAAGCCGTTGCTGCTGCACAAGCCGCTATGATGGGTATGACAATGCCTATGGATGCTGAAGCAGATGCAGTCGCACCGGTAGCTGAAGCACCTGTTGTTGTGGCAGCAGTGAAAGAGCAAGTGACGGCGAATACACCTCGCGGTAACCATGCTGTTTCTCCGATGACCAAAGCACCAGCACCATCAATCGTAGCGGAACCAAGCATCGTGGCCATCGCACCAATGCGTGAACCTCGTGTACTTGGCCGTCAAGGTGGCAGCCAGGGAGCAAGCAACCGTGCAACATCGCCAATGAGCAAACCGACTGCAGAATAAGCCGTCTGGCTCTCACCTGCTGGTACCATCCGGCAGGTGACGATGAAAGTACCCATAAAAGCCATGCCTTAAACGGCATGGCTTTTTTATTGCCAAATGTTTGTAACAACGGTGCCTCCGGCTATCGTGATTTCTCCTTTACGGCTTGAACTCACAACGAGCACACCGCAGACATGCCCACTACCTGCAAAATCACACGTTTTTCAAAATAAACGTAATAGCCATCAAGCTTTTTTACATTCCGAGACAAATCTTGCTAAACAAGTTGAACAAAAGTTGAACCGAATCACAGATTTCTGTAGGATCACGGCCTTTGTACGCTCTTTGTCATCACCAGACCCAAAGCAAATCGAATCATCATGTTTGAGTTCCCACAATTTTCAAGACAGTCAGTCAAAAATGACGTTCTTTCAGGGCTGACCGTTGCCCTGGCTCTTGTTCCGGAGGCTGTTGCCTTCGCTTTCGTTGCCGGTGTCGACCCAATGGTCGGCCTGTATGCCGCGTTCATCGTCGGCCTGGTTACCGCGGTTCTTGGCGGCCGCCCGGGTATGATTTCCGGTGCCACCGGTGCTATGGCCGTTGTCATGGTCAGCCTGGTTGCCGAACACGGAATCCAGTACCTGTTTGCTGCTATCATGCTGGCGGGCGTATTCCAGATCCTCGCCGGTGCCTTTAAACTGGGTAAGTTCATCCGTATGGTTCCTCATCCGGTCATGATCGGTTTTGTGAATGGTCTGGCGATCGTTATTTTCCTCGCTCAGCTTGGCCAGTTTAAAGTACCGGATGCAACCGGGGCGCTTCAGTGGATGCAGGGTACCCAACTTTACCTCATGCTGGGCCTGGTGGCCCTGACGATGGCCATCATTTACTTCCTGCCTAAACTGACCAAAGCTGTTCCGTCTTCACTGGTTGCAATTATCACCGTTACCGCGTTGGTACACGGCCTGGGCCTGGATACCCGTACGGTGATTGATTTTGTCCGCTCGATGAGTGGCAATGCCGACGCTACTCTGGCAGGTTCACTGCCGACGTTTGCGCTGCCTGAAGTTGGCTTCAATCTGGAAACCTTGAAGATTATTCTGCCGTACTCTCTGATTCTGGCAGCCGTTGGCCTGATTGAGTCGCTGCTGACGCTGACCGTGATTGACGAAATGACCGGAACACGCGGTCAGGGGAACCGGGAATGTGTCGGCCAGGGCCTGGCTAACATGACCTGTTCGGTGTTTGGTGCAATGGGTGGCTGTGCGATGATCGGCCAGTCAATGATCAACATTAATTCCGGAGGCCGTGGCCGTCTGTCAGGCATCACAGGGGCCGTGGGTCTGCTGCTGTTCATTCTGTTCGGCTCTGATCTGATTGAAATGATCCCGCTGGCGGCGCTGGTTGGTGTGATGTTCATGGTCGTGATCGGCACCTTCGAATGGGCAACCTTCAAGCTGGCACGCAAGGTACCAAAACATGACTTTTTCGCCATCATCCTGGTGACAGGGGTCACTGTGGCGTTCGACCTGGCACTGGCAGTACTGGCGGGTGTGATCTACTCTGCCCTGGTTTTTGCCTGGGAACATGCCAAGCATATTTTCGCCACCAGCCACACCGATGAGAACGGCTCGAAAATCTATGAAGTGAACGGTCCGCTGTTCTTCGGCTCAGTTTCTCATTTCCTGGACCTGTTTGACTCAAAAAATGATCCACAAGACGTGATCATTGATTTTGCTCAGTCGCGTGTTGCTGATCACTCTGCAGTCGAAGCCATTGATACCATCGCCGAGCGCTATGCCAGCCAGGGTAAAACGCTGCACATCCGTCACTTAAGTCCTGAATGTCGTTCCCTGCTGAAAAAGGCCGGTAATCTGGTGGAAGTTAACCTGATGGAAGACCCGACGTACAAAGTAGCGACCGATACTCTGGGCTAACCAGCCACGATAGTCGTTTTGTGGTGCTGGTTTTCTGGCGCTGGCTTCCTTGCTCTGGATTTTTGGTGCTGGTTACCTCGCGCAGAAAGATGTTAACAGCTAAATCAAAACGCCCGCGTAATGCGGGCGTTTCATTGCATATTACAGACGTGAAGAACATACCTGAGCGATCGTCACGAAACGTGAACGCCACTCAGCGAATCGGCAATGTATCCAGCAGTGCTTCAGCTGCGTCTTCCACTAAGTCCAAAACATGTTCAAAGCCGTGAGGGCCACCGTAATACGGGTCTGGAATTTCGGTGACGCCGCTGCGGCCATACGCCATAAACAACTTCACCTTGTGTCGATAGTCAGCCGGACAAATGGCCTGAAGATCCCGTAAGTTAGCGTTATCTGCCGCTAATATCAGGTCAAATACTTCAAAATCCTCCGGAATAACCTGGCGGGCACGCATCCCCGAAAAACTGTATCCCCGAGCTTCCCCTGCTGCACGAGAACGCGGATCAGGCAACTCTCCTGCGTGATAACCTATTGTCCCGGCAGAATCGATCTCCATGGACAGCCCACGTTCTGCCACTTTAGTCCGTAATACCGCTTCAGCCGTCGGTGAACGACAAATATTACCCATGCAGACGACCAAAACCCGTTGCACCATACCCTCTCCTGTTACCCATTAAGACCCATAGCCAGTACCTCAGCAATAGCAGTTTGCCTGCCTATCTTCAAGCCTGCCCGCCAATCCTGTGACTGCTGCTGAAAATAAATTCATCAATAGCTTCGCACGGCCTCAACACTACCCTATCCTTCATGCCTTAGATCTCAAATGCCAGATGATCCCCGTGACATAGTAGACCGGATGAATATACCGTGTCAGAGCGACAAGTTCTGGGGTTAACACCTGCGCGTAAATCACAGCCTGCCGCGAAGTGACCGCTAAACAAGTCCAGCCACAGGCCAATGCCAGATTTAAAAAACAGAAGAGTGAAATATTGAAAATCACAGCTGAAATTGATGTATCCCGCCAAGAGCACGAAGCAATTACTCGGTTGCGAAATGCCGCATTCCCCGAGCATCAGGTAGCACGTTCTTATTACAAGCAATTACCCCATATGCGAGTGACGAAATACCGGGATGACACACTTGTCGGTTATATGGGGCTGGATTATCGGGTCATCAATGTCGCTGAGACCCCACTAAAAATACTGGGAATTATTGATTTTTGCATCGACGCGAATTATCGGGGAAAAGGTATAGGCTCAGCGATGTTAACTGAACTCAGCGATTATGCCATAACAAAAGATGTTGACTTCATTATCCTGATTTCCGATTTGGCAGCCTTCTATACACGTCACGGTTTTACCCAAGTCAGCGAGCCAAATACCTGGTTAAGATTACATGAACATCAAAGTTATGGTGTGGCGACTGAGCATGTCGACGATCTTTTCATTAAATCGATCAGTGGCAAAGTCTGGAATAACGGCTCAATCGACTGGCTAGGCTATATGTATTAATTGCTTTTCACCGACACCCTATTTTTGAACTTATTTTATTCGATTGAATCATCGTTCGACGCGGTATCGTCATTTACATTGCCCAAGCCGCTAAAGACACTTTTTTAATCTTGATCACAAATACATGAGAATAACTTTCATTTATTTCTTAACATATTGTTACACGAAGCATATTATTGCGTTATCCATTCATCCAATGAGAAAGAAATGAAAAAGTTAGTGCTGTTTTTTCACTGCCTGGCAGTGATGCTCCTTTCCGGCTGTGTGACGACCGGCGCAAAATTTGATAACTCTGTAAAAGTCGACAGCGATAAAAGTGCCCTGTATCTGATGAGGCAAAGTAAATTTGTTGGAGCACTGATTTGTCGTCCCGTCATCATTGATGAGGTTGAAAAAGGCTGTCTGACAAATGGCGGCTTTCTTCGCGTAGACCTTGAGCCTGGTGAGCATGTCATTACGATGCCAAAGGTAAATCGTAGTGACTGGTTTAAAGAATTAAAAGTTAACGGCACATTTAACCCGGGCAAGATCTATTATCTGGAATGGACCGGAGAACTGGTCAATCTCAATGTCTTACCCATGGGTGCTCTGACAAACGTCGAAGGGGAGACCCAAAGCATGCTTATCGAGCACACTGAAAGTGGCGCACTCTCTATTCTTAAAGGTTTAAGAAACTCGAATTAAGTGACTCAAGCTCAACGCTAACACTTTTACCGCCAATTTTTGCAGGATTCAAACACCACATACGCTTGGCTGAATCCTGTTTTTCTTCAATATCGTCCCTTTCTCAGATCACCGCCAATATAAATGCGTTGAAACATTCAGGTTGCAATACAGGGATTCACATAGCTGCCACATATCCGCTACACTGGCCGTATTCGATTTTCTTGGCGGCTTAGTCTTAATTATTCCTCAGCAGTCAGCCAATGAGTGTTGATTATCTTCAATAGTCCCCATGCGTACATTGCACCAACATGGAGATACGCCGCGGTCCACTGTTATAGCACCGTTGAACAACCAGATGTGACGATTCCGTACCCTCGATGGATAAATGGGTTGCGCAGGAGCTAGCCAGCGATATGAAAAAAGAAACTTGGTTACCGACCACGGACTCTACACACGCCAGACGTAAATACAAGCAGCACACTAACAAGCTTACTTAACAAGCTATAAATAAAAATAGAGGATTAACATGGAAGTCTCATGCCACTGTGGAAATATCACCCTGAAAGCGAACTATAAGCCTGAAGAAGTGGGTGAATGTAATTGCTCTATTTGCCGCCGTTATGCCGCATCATGGGCGTACTACCCACCGCAAGAGGTGGTGATCAGTTTTGCAAAAGAAAGGTCAATATTCTACATCTGGGGTGACAAAGAAGTTGAGTTCCACCGCTGTCACCTCTGCGGCTGTATCACGCACTATAAAACCACGCCTCAATGCGCTTCCCAGATAATAGCGATCAACATGAAAATGGCTGACACCGAATTACTGCAAAGTATTCCGGTCAGAAAAATTGATGGGGCGCAGTATTAAGCAACGGGTGCCGCAACAACTGGATAATGTTATCCAAAGCGGCAATCAGTTTGCACCAACAAAACGGAAAATGGATAACCAGCATTATGCGCCACTCATTAAGAGAAAAAATCATCGACGTTTGTACAAAAAAGATCGCGAAGAAAGGAGAAAACGTGGGGGTTTCTTTTTATGCATTCTTTGCCAATAAAAACGATGACCCGGAATTACTGATGGAAGCGGCGACTTGGTGGATACACACTCATCAGCTGGATCATTTTGAAAAAGCGAGGAAGATTATCACTATGGTAGAAGCTGGCCGTTAACCACTACGGCAATTAAATACGCTCAATGCTTCTTTAATTATTCACAAAGCAGCCGAAGGAAGTGCTGTCACATTTTTACTGAAAAGGGAAAAGATGAAACTGTACAAAGTCACACGCCAGCATCGAAGTGAATACCCTCACCCTATTCATTTTGCGAAAGGCGCCACATTGTTCGTAGGCGAAGAATATCAAGGTCAGGAAGAGTGGCACAACTGGTTTTATTGCCGGACTGAAGACGGTGCAGCCGGATGGGTTCCCGAGCAAATTTTCAAAAGAATAACCAATGACACGGCCATTGCACTTAAAAGCTATACCGCGCGGGAATTAAACGTGGATGAAGGGGATACACTGTATGGATCAACCCGTATGAACGGTTGGATATGGTGTGAATTTCCAAATTGTAGCAATAAAGTCGAAACCTCTGGCTGGGTACCCATCGATAACCTGACAGATGCATGCACACTCACTCAGTGCTAACACAGGAAGCAGGACAAGCAAAAAGTGAGCGATACCAAAACCATGACCAGCCGTTCAATTAAAACACAGGCAACCAATAATCGGTTTTTAGAAGATCCTCTTCCTGCCCCCAAATACCCACGTTGCGAATAACTATTCGTGATTCGTCTTACATTCCGAGGGATGCGAACTTCGTATACTGCCAGAAAGAAGTTATTTACATTCATCTCAATTAAGTCAGCCTTGAGAATTTTATGCTTTTAAATAAAACAATAAAAAGAGAAGTCGAGTCACTACGGCGACAATTACAGCAAGAACGAGAAAACCATCAAGCTGAAATCCAGGAACTTAATGCTGAATTAAGCCAGCTTCACCAGAAACTCGATCTAGAAAAACAATCCAACACTTTAGAGATTGCTCTGCTGAATTTACATCTGCGCGGCAGTGGAATGCTGGAAACGATCCGTAATGGCTTAGCCAGCAGCGCGGAGAGTCTGGAGCAAGAAAATGAGGCACTAAAAGAGCTTGATGAAATGTTTTCTCAAACTCATCAGGCGTTAAGACGGCTCACTTCAAGAGCGGAAAAAATCGAACAGCAGGCACAGGAGAGCATGGAATCTGCCATTGTGCTGGACAACACGGCCAACGCTATCGGAAAATTAGTCGGAATGATTCAGGAAATCTCATCGCAGACCAACCTATTAGCCCTGAATGCCGCCATTGAAGCCGCACGGGCCGGTGAAGCAGGACGTGGGTTTGCCGTGGTTGCCAGTGAAGTCAGAAACCTGGCCGGTAAAGCTCAGAGCGCCAGTTCGGATATTGAATCACTGGTCAATCAGGTACAATCGCAAACTGACGGCATCAAAAAATCAATCAATGAAAATCGTCATTGCGCCGATGATGTTGCCACATCAGCGACACAAATTGAGATCGTAGTTTCTGACGTACTCACTAAGTCTAAGCACATGCAGGAAGTGATTAGAGCTGCATCCACAAGGGCTTTTCTTGATACGGTGAAACTTGATCACACGGTCTGGAAAAACAATGTCTATAGCCAAATCGAACAGCGAAACTTTGCCTCTGTCCTGAATGCCCATACCGAATGCCGTCTGGGCAAGTGGTACTTTGAGGGCGCGGGCATGGAAAAATACAGCCATTTACCGAGTTTCAGCAAACTGAACCCGCCACACCAGTTAGTGCATGATTCCGGTAAAAACGCATTACATGCAGGGTTACATCAGTCATCACAGGCACTACTCCAGCATATTGAAGCCATGGAAAGTGCCAGCGATGACGTGGTACAGGCTATTGATCGATTACTGGATGATGTTCTCAGCGAGTACTGAGTATTCGTCCTGATCATGCCCGTTAAGCTAAAGCCGTCTCGAGACTGTAAATAATTCTGTGAGACGGCCTCATGAAACAATTCTGTACAGACCGGAGCAGGTAACTTGTATTAGTTCAGGTAACTTGCTCTAAACCTGCTTACAACGACAGTTAAAACAATACGGTTCAGACCATTTGTTACACTGATTTCTCCGCTACCTGACGGATGTGCGCCGCCACACTGGCTAACTCGGCATCATCAGCGCGATGACTGTCATGGGAAGAAAGGTAGCCTTCATATTGCTCAAAGTATTTGTCAGACACTGATTCTACCGGTTGGAAACGGGAATCATTTCCTGTTCCGTGCATCGGGAACAATTTACTGTGCAAGTGATCGACGCCGTATCCTTCAAAAAACATACCGGTCCGTGCGACATTCTCGAAGGATTTATCCAGCAATCGGGCAACCTGTTTGGTAGCCAACACCAGTTTGCTCAGCACCTCATCCGATTGTTCAAAGGCGTAACTGCCATGATGAGCTTTAGGAATAACGACAGTAAACCCTTTGGTATTGGGGAAAATAGACAGAAATGCCAGATGGTCTTCATCTTCCCAAACTTTATGACACGGTGCATTCCCGGCCACGATCTCACAAAATATGCAGCTCATTTAATCCTCACTTCCTGTCATTTTTACAATTATCTCTAACTAACGGCAACTAAGCACAATCCTGTTCTGTGTGGTCAGTATCTGGCTGATACTGCGTTTTACCGTGTTCTTGTCTCGGTGCTCATCCGTCTCAATATGCACCAGAATATAAACAATACCAAGTGTATCAGCGGTTTTCATCTAAGTGACGAGAGTCTGAATTGAAACGGCCTTGCTTCACCAACCCGTTACGTTCAGTTAGCTGATCGCTTGACTTACATCCACCGACGCGCTCAATGCTCAAAAATGCCTTATCCGGAGCAGGAATGGCGGGAGAAAATCGTTAATCACTCCTATCTACCCCTCATCTCCATCCCTTTGTATTCCCACAATATCACTGGCTATTATTATTGCCCTGGCGGCTTCTTTTATGATTATTCCGACGGTGCATCTTGTTATTCTTTTTACGATATCGCTTTCTTACGGTATAGCTTTCTCACGATATAGATTTCCCTAACCATTTTCAGTACCTTACAGCTACTTATCGCATCGCCTTCAGCCAGGAACCTTCATGAACAAGCAATGGCAGACCTTTCTCATCGCATTAGCCTTTTTCACCCGCATCCCGATACCAGCCGATACCCCCTATTCACCGGAGCGGTTGAATCAGGCCAATCGCTACTTTGCGCTGGTTGGGGTACTGATCGGTTTGTGCAGCGCGGCGGTCTTCTGGCTGAGTGCGAATTTTCTGCCGGTTTCCGTCGCAGTATTGCTGGCGATGGGAGCCAGCTTATTACTGACCGGCGCATTCCATGAGGATGGTCTGGCAGACGTGTTTGACGGGTTTGGCGGTGGTTGGGATGTGGCGCAAAAACTCACCATCATGAAAGACTCCCGGCTGGGTACATATGGCGCTGCCGCTCTGTTCATCAGCTTAGGGCTGAAATGGACACTGCTGACCGAGCTGGCGACACTCAACATTGAACTGGCCGCTACCGCATTGATTGTGATGCACGGCCTGAGCAGGGCCATCGCCGCCAGTCTGATCTTCAGTTATCCCTATGTCCAGTTGGATCAGCAAAGCAAGGTGAAACCGCTGGCGACTCAGCAAAGTCATCAAGATTTGTGGGTTTTAATTTTTACCGGTTTGTTTATATTACTGCTTTTACCGCTATCGACAGCAATCGGGGTTACCGTTGCACTACTGCTTGTCCGCCACTTGTGTGGCCGATGGTTTACCCGGCAACTGGGTGGCTACACCGGAGACTGTCTGGGTGCCACACAGCAGCTTGCAGAAATCGCGGGTTATCTTGTGTTATTAGCAAGCCTCTCATCCTAACAAACGGAATAAGGTTCTCATGGCAGACCAGAATCAGAAAGACGAACGTTACAAAGCCCGTCAGCAGAAAATCAAAGAAGAAGTTGATGCACGCGTCGATGCGGCCCAGCAAGAAAAAGGCCTGTTTTTGATCATTACCGGAAACGGTAAAGGCAAATCCACCAGCGGCTTTGGCACTATCGCACGCGCAGTTGGCCATGGTCAGAAATGCGGCGTCGGCCAGTTCATCAAAGGTACCTGGGACTGCGGCGAGCGTGCACTGCTGGAACAGCACGGAGTAAATTTTGCGGTCATGGCAACCGGGTTTACCTGGGAAACCCAAAACAAAGAGGCAGACACGCAGGCAGCGCAATCAACCTGGGCTGAGTGTAAAATAATGCTGGCTGACGACAGTTACGATGTGGTTCTGCTGGATGAGCTGACTTACATGGTGACCTACGGCTACATTGAGCTGGAAGAGGTCTTAGAAGCCATTCAAAACCGTCCGGCCATGCAATCAGTGGTTGTAACCGGACGTGGCGCACACCGCAGCCTGATTGAAATGGCGGATACCGTTTCGGAAGTTCGCAATGTCAAACACGCCTTCGAAAGCGGTATTAAAGCCCGTAAAGGCGTTGACTGGTAATAATGGGATACCGGTGCAAACTTGTGCCGGTTACTACCTGCCCCGCTGAATTTCACTTTATTCATCAAGCATTGAACTCACTGCAGGCTGCCGGTAAAGAACACTCCTGCAGACGGCGGCCTTTCTGTATCCTGGCTCACCAGCCTTTCAACCACACTGTTTCCCCTATAACGTAACAGAATCATTCCAGTTTTCCGGCAAGCTTAATATAATGAAATCATTATCTTGCTAAAAGGATTGACCATGTCTTCCCAGTTACCGCCGCAGTTTACCCGGCCCTTTATGAAAATCTTCCATATTCTGGAAGCCATTCTGCTGGTTGCGATTACCCTGGCAACCCTCGCAGCCATGGTCAACGAGTTCATTCACGTGTACGTGAACAAGCAAATTCAGCTGACAGATATTCTGCTGATGTTCATTTACCTGGAAGTACTAGCCATGGTGCAGCAATTTGTCACCAACGGTAAGATCCCGGTTCGTTATCCGATTTATATCGCCATCATGGCGATCGCCCGATACATCACACTCGGCATGAAAGAGTTGGATGGTATTTATGTTGTCTGGCTGGCCCTGGCAGCCTTTATTCTGGCCGCTGCCACGCTGCTTATCCGTGTCGGGCACCATTACTGGCCGTATGAGAAGCTCACTGATCCGGCAAAAAATCAGTCGGAAGACTGACAAAAGCGGATCACTACAGCCAGACGCGAATACGGATAAATCCAGAAAGCCACCAGATTGCTGAAAACAAAAAGGGAGTGTCGCTACACTCCCTTTTTCATTAAGCCTTTATAAGGGCGTTTGCCCGGTCTGCCGTTCCGCGATATTCACGCAGTGCACGATATAAAACAGAATTTATCCGGTGATTGTCTCAGAACGTTTTATCAAACAGCCGAAATGAATAAGCAAACAAAGAGCCATTACTCCACCCGATGATATCCAGGGTTATTTAATCTGCGTCACATCGGGCGACACGCTCTTTGCGATGCTTCTTTCGGTAGAAATCCAGCGCTTTCTGTAGTGCTTTGTCATGCATCCTTGCCCGTAGCACATCCAATTCAGTCTTTTTCATTATTCACCTCTGTTGGCACTTTCGGGGCGGCTAAACAGCTGGAGGTCATACCCTAAAAATCAGGATCGCTAATCACCAATAAACCGCTACAGATTGCTGACTGCACAATCTATACGAAGCATTTTATGTCTTATTCCCTGAAACGCGGCTGAAGAAAAGGAATTTCGTTTGGCGCGTTTTTAATCACTATAGCTATTTGCTGTTATCAGAGCACACCTTTATTCTGAAAAAGCATGAATCTATGATTGCTTTTAAAATTCAGCATGAATATCAAACAATAATCATAAAAAAATGCCAACAGGATCAACCTGATGGCATTCGGTATCCGAGACTTAATTTCGATTAAACAACAATTTGAGCAATGGTATAACCTATTGCACACGCCGAGATCACACCAATCAGGCCCGGCATCATAAAGCTATGGTTAAAGTACCACTTACCGATTTTGGTTGTCCCGGTCACGTCAAAGTTGCAGGTCGCGATGTCTGACGGATAGTTAGGAATAAAGAAATAGCCGTACGTAGCTGGCATCAAACCAATCAACAGAGCCGGATTCAGTCCCATCGCCATCCCTACCGGCAGCATCATACGCGCAGTAGCCGCCTGGCTGTTCACCACCACCGAAACGATGAACAGCGCCAGTGCGAAGGTCCATGGGTATTCCTGCACCATTTCAGTGATGCCCGATTTGAATGACGGCATCGCGTACTGGAAGTAGGTATCACTCATCCAGGCGATACCAAAAATCGCAATGGCCGCCACCATACCAGATTTGAAAACCACCCCTTCCGGGACTTTCTGAACATTTGTGCCTGTTACCAACAGAATCAGACCACCAAACGCCAGCATCATCATCTGGATGATGACAGACATCGGAATCGCCTTCTCATCGCCAATAGTACGGACTTCCGGCACCATCGCCACAAACACAATCGATATCAGCGCTAACAGAAACAGCAGCACGGCATGTTTGGCCGACGCCGGCAGGATTTCGTCGAGCGACGTGGACGTGGTATTCAGGATTTTGTCTTTCCACAGCGGATCACGCAGACGACGCTGATACTCAGGATCGTCTTCCAGATCAGCACCACGGCGCAGGCTGTACAGCGACAGTAGCAGGGTACCCAGCAATGTTGAAGGCACTGTCACCATCAGGATCGTCAGCAGGTGAATGCTTTCCTGAACACCGGAAAGTTGGGCAAGGTAATAGACCACTGCGGCAGAAATTGGACTGGCAGTAATCGCCAGCTGCGAAGCCACAGAAGAAGCGGCCATTGGTCGCTCCGGGCGGATGCCGTTTTTCAGAGCCACATCCCCGATGATCGGCATGATGGAGTAAACCGCGTGACCGGTTCCCAACATGAACGTCATGGTGTATGTCACCAGCGGACCGAGGAAAGTAACGCGCTTTGGATTACTGCGCAGGATACGCTCAGCAACCTGCAACATATATTTCAGGCCACCAGCGGCTTCCAGAATAGATGCACAGGTCACCACGGCAAGAATAATCAACATTACCGTGATTGGCGGGGAGGTGGGCGGCATTCGGAAAACAAACACTTCAACCAGCAGACCGAGCCCCGACACGACGCCCAGGCCGATACCACCAAACCGGCTACCGGTATATAACACGAGAAGGAGGAATAAAAACTCCAGATACAGCATACTCGCTATCTCCCTATATCGAAAAATGCATATCCCACAAGCGGGATAATAATTAACCTTTTAATCAGGACGACAAGTATACTGAGCGAATTAAATCACTGGCTATGCGAATCTACTTAGTAATTTCAGTAACTTATATTTATGTGACAAATGACGGAAATTTGCTTTCTTTCCACCCATTTTATTCCACAGGATGAATACTATTGAGAAACCCGTTATTTACCTCTCCGCAACAAACCGGGCATCCATTGGTTGTTAAATCACTCATCCGAATATTTATCCAGCATTGGATACACAGAACGTTCAGTCCTCATACCTTCCAACCCACTTACCGCCGACTTCTTGCCAGAACCACCACACAAAAAAAGACGAAGGCCGCAATACGGAACCAATGAAAGGACGTCAAAAAGAAAAACCCGGCTCACCAAGGTTTACCGGGTTTGTCATTTGACCAATTGTCAGCCGTTGCTCAAAACGAACAGTTAATATCTATGACATATTGCTCATCGTCATTCATGATCGTTAGTTGCTGGCAAATGTTACCGGATGAGGGCACTCCGAGACATGGCACAAATTAGCATCAATATCCTGATTTCCCAGCAATCGCAACCACAGTGCCGGCAGATGCTTCGGTTTAACAGGCGGCGTCGGTAGCTGAACCGGATCGGTCAGCAGCCATTCTTCGGCTTCATCCTGTTGCGCGAGCGAGAACTGAAACGGCATGTAATCAAGAATGCCTAAACGCAGGTCCGTTACCACCAGTGTGTTATCACGCTGCTCATATTTCACAAACCCCGCACTAAAGCGCTCGATCATTTGCAGGTAGTTGGATCGTTCTTCAATCGGCCAATGGCCACGGTTTTTGGCAATAAAATCGACCTCGGTGTTTTTATCCAGCAGTGAGGTCAACCCTTCCCAGTAATAAGCGCCATCGTGAACAACAACACGCCAAAGCAGGGTATTAAACGGCGTTGGAGTAATAAAGACCGGTCTTTCAGCCAGCGGGGTGTCCGCCAGTTGCGTTTCAACGCGGTGCGATACCAGACTGTATGCAACCAGCGACCAGATCAGATACACCGACGAGATCGCGACACCAACCCGACACAGGTGCGCCATTTTATCCCGCCACATCAGACTGGCGGCCAGACACACCAAAAGAGGCACAGTGTAGAGCGGATCGATAATAAAAATACTGGATATCGCGACCGGTAGCGCCAGCGGCCACAATAACTGCGTGCCATAACTGGTAAAGGCATCCAACAACGGATGGGTAATCAAACACGCCGCAACCAGCAGCCACAATCGGGGCAAACCCATGCGAGTGGGCTTAACAGTTTGCCATATCCAGCTGAGCAAAAATGAAAACGGCAGCAACACCAGTAATGAATGGCTGAAGCCACGGTGGTTGACCATATCGGAAACCGGATCGCCGTAGCTGATTAGCACATCTAAATCCGGAAGCGTGCCTAATGCCGCCCCGGCCAGCAAGACTTTCGGCGAGCAATTTCTACCCGCAATCATTCCGGCCACCGCTGCTCCGAGAGCAGCCTGGGTCACTGAATCCACTTCAACTCCTTATTAAGGCTGTGTTTAATCACACAAGATTATGAAAACCGGAGCGTACCATACCAGATTTTGCTCTCAGACAATATGTAAAGCGTACCCGCCAGACGCATTCGTTTACAAAAGTAAAACTTGGGCGCGGCTCGCAGTTAACCTGTCTGGAATTCGCTAGGGTGGATGGGGCAACAACCATTCACTCAAGCTATGCAGTCTTAGCTATTCACTCTTAGAGGGGAGATGAGATGCCAACAAAAGTGTCTGAATACATGACGCCGAAAGTCATTACTGTTGAGCCACACACCGGGTTGAGGGAGGCATTCTTCATGATGAAAGATGAAGCCATCCGCCACCTGCCAGTGGTGGACGCGCAGGGTGAGCTGGTCGGCATTGTCAGCGATCGGGAACTGCGTCGGCCGGGCTGGGTTGATGAAACCCCGGAGATTGGTCACGAGTATCAGCTAACGGATGATTTGCTGATACAGGATGTCATGTGCACAGATGTCGTATCCGTCCATACCTACGACACATTGTCCAGAGCCATTGGCACCATTCTGGAACACCAGATCGGAGCGGCACCGGTTCTGAACAAATCTGGCGAGCTGGTTGGCATGTTGTCTGCCGTCGATTTACTCAAAGCGTTTCAGGACAGCCTGGAGCATCAGAAAACGCAGAAAAAGAAAAAAGCCTTTGTCTAATCCTCAGGCTTCCTCAACGGTCCTAACCTCGCTGCCGTACTCTGTTTTTCATCACAGCAGCAAAACATTGATACAGTACAAACAACAAGGCCTGCAGATGCAGGCCTTGTATTGATATCAACTTGAGCCCATTCAAAGCGAACCTCTCGCTCTCGTTGAACAGTCCTGAGTTTAAACAGCTCTTCATTGAGCAAAATTAGCTGAGCTGCTATGCGTTGAACGATGCTTAGTTAAACAATGCTTAGCTGAACAATTTTTAATTGATCAACTTAGTTGAAAAGCCCTTTCAGCAGCTTGTCGGCCACGTCTTTAACGCCTTCATCTTTGGCTTTGTCACCCAACAGTTTCTCCAGACCGCGCTCAACCTCTTTCTTGGCTTTCTTCTCCAGCTCGTTATTCTGCTTCAGCAGCATTGCCAGATTCAGCCCGAATTTCGGCTCCGTCCAGTTACCTTTCACATCAATCGGCACAGTCAAGTTAGCCACTTCATCAATGTCTTTACCGCCCTGCCCTTTGCTGGTTGCCACCAGAGAGGTGTTGATCAGGAAGTTGAGCTCTTCAGACATCAGGTTGGTCGAACCCTTGCCATCCACCCGTAACAGCGGTGAATCGACATCGATGTTATCGGTTGAGGCCACCCCATTGCCTACCTTGAAAGTCGCTTTCATGGCAGAGAAGTCCGTTTTACGCTCTTCTTCGACATAGTCGGCTTTCTTGCCTTTCAGGGTCGCACGCGCTTCACGGATCATTTCAGGAATGTTTACACCGTAGATCGCGCCATCAGAAAAGTTAATCGCCAGTGTGCCGGCAACGTTCTGGCGAATACGACTTTCCGACAGACCAGTGCCTGACAGGTTAACACTGATATCGCCCGTACCGGCCAACACATCGTTTTGCGCCACATCCATCAGCAATGGGTGAACCTGAACGCCTTTGATTTGTTTGTTCACTCGGTAAGTTGGCAGTTTGCCGTTCGCATCCAGCTTCGCGGTAGCGTGAATACTGCCCTGATACAATTTGGCATCCAGCGATGACATGTTCAGCACACCGTTTTTGATGGTCAGTTTCAGCAACACATCGCTCAGCTTGGCATTTGCGGCTTTGAATTTGCCGATTGCTACATTCGCTGCCAAATCAACGGTTTTCAGTGCCGACAGATCCGGCTCTGCGTCCTTATCTTTGGCCGCTGCCGGAGCCTGTGGTTTCTGGCCACCTTCAGCCGGTGTTGCCGCCTGCTCCTGTGCCGATTTTTCCGTACCCAGGAAGGCATCCAGATCAATGTTGTCTGAGGCCAAATCAATGCGAATGACTGGCACATTGGCAGACTTAAATGAGCCTTTACCAGTCAACGACAGTTCATCGATATCCGCCGCAAGGTTCGACAGAGTCGCCTTCTGCTCTTTCAGCTGATAAGTCGCATCGGTTTTCAGGGCTACCTTCATTTCCGGACGCGGCAGTACCGCCCCCTTCAGGTCGGCTTTCATATCCAACGCTTGCACATCAACAACAGTTAATGCTGGATCCATTTTCAGGCGGGTCGAGCCTTTGGCATCGAACGTCAAATCCGGAATCTGACCTTCTACCGCGAACTCGATCGCCGACCATTCACCCAGTTTGAACTGATCCATCGCCAGGGTAAAACCACGAATGTCGTTTTTCGGATCATTAACTGCAGCTTGAAGACTCAGCTTTTTCAGCTCAGCCGTGTCCATCGCTTTGGCAATCATCAGCTCAGTATTGCCTTTCGCCTGGAAGTTCAGTTCACCGTTTTTGCCCGTTACGTCAAAGCTGGCTGCGGTCCACTCACCGGGCGCAAAGCGATTCAGTACAAAGTCCAGTTTGTCGACCTGTGTCAGCGTACCGGCTTTATCGTCACGAATCACTGCACTGGCATCCACAATTTCAATGCCTTCCAGTGACAGAGCCCATGCTTGCTTTGGCGCATTGGCCGTGTCTTTAGCCGTATCCTGTGCTGAGGTGTCAGATCCGGATTCGTCTTTTGCCTGTCCCAGGCCATCCAGGTTGCTCTTACCTGATTTCAGCGTTTGGATAAATACCCGGCCGCCGTGCAGGCTGACATTGCCAATTTCCAGCTGATTTGACAGTAGCGGCAATACCGATACTGACAACTCTGCACGGTCAAAACGCATCAGGTTTTCTTCCGCAAACCCTGCCGGATTACGGAATTCCGTTTTTCCGATATCCAGCCCCACGCTTGGGAAAAAGCGCCAGCTGATATCCCCGTCCATTACCAGCTCACGCCCGGTGGCTTTCTTAACCTGCTCGGCAATCATTGGCTTGAACTGGTTTGGGTCAACCAGTGCCAGCAGAGCTACAATGCCGATCACCGCGACCAGCACAATTGCCAGTAAGGCAAATAAAATCTTTTTCATTGAATCCCCATTTCAACAGCGCATTTCAACGAGAAGCCTAAACGTATCTCTCTGATAAAGACAAATAATTTTGCTGTAAGTTTTCTGAACCATAAAAAAACAGGCAGCGGATGCTGCCTGATTGAAAGGATTGATTATACACGAAACAATTATGCGCGCAGTAGCTTACCAATGTGGGCTTTCAGTACATCGATCGCGATTCGGTTCTTACCGCCGCGAGGCACGATGATGTCTGCATATTGCTTAGACGGTTCAATGAACTGCATAAACATTGGACGAACAGTTTTCTGATACTGTGCCAGAACAGATTCCATTGTACGACCACGTTCCGCCACGTCACGCTGCAGACGGCGCAGCAGGCAGATGTCCAGCGGCGTATCCATAAATACGCTGGCGTGCATCAGTTCACGCAGGCGAGGATCCGTAAGCAGCAGAATACCTTCCAGAATGATCACCTTTTTCGGCGTCAGAGTGGTGGTTTCTTCCATACGAGTGTGTTCGCTATAACTGTAACGAGGAACTTCAACCGCTTCACCGTTAATCAGCTTTTGCAAGTGGTCGCAAAGCAAATCGTGGTCAAGGGCATTTGGATGGTCGTAGTTCGTCTTAACCCGCTCTTCCATGCTCAGGTGACTTTGATCGTTGTAGTAACAATCTTCCGTGATAACACCGATCTGATGATCGCCTACTTTTTCTTTTAGCTCTTTATAAACTGTACTGGCGATCAGACTTTTACCGGATGCAGAGGCACCTGCAATACCGATAATAACGCATTGGTGTGAGTGTTCAGACATATCAGAAAGCACCTGTGAAACAACTTAGCGAGGTGAAAAATACCTGTCTAAACAAAACACTGCTCGCATCGAGATGCCCGGTACATTGTTTGAAACAGGTATAATTTGGCATAAATAAACCGCCTGATTATAGGCAGTTGTGGCCGCAGATGCCAGTAAAAATACGGCTTCCGCGGCATTTGGTCAGAATGTCTGCAACTTAGAAAAAGCAATCGGTTACATGGTGCGAATGGTAATTTGCTCCGCCACCGGGGTACCCTGCCAGTACAAACGGCTGGCCACATTTCCGGCCAGTTCAATGTAGGTTTGTGCCTGCTCAGACTCCGGTGAAGCCGCTACCGTCGGCTTACCCTGATCGATATCTTCCCGAATTTTAATATGCAACGGTAACTGGGCCAGAAGCGGGACCGCATACTCTTTGGCCATGCGTTCTGCACCACCGGTACCAAAAATCGGTTCATGGTGACCGCACTGGCTGCAGATATGGTAACTCATGTTCTCCACTACCCCGACAACCGGGACATCCACCTTATTAAACATACTGACCCCTTTAATCGCATCGGCCAGCGCCAGATCCTGCGGCGTAGTGATCACCACCGCGCCGGTAACCGGGATCTGCTGTGCCAGCGTCAGCTGAATATCGCCAGTACCCGGAGGCATGTCGATAACCAGGTAGTCCAGATCCGGCCACCAGGTTTCCATCACGATCTGCGACAATGCTTTGGACGCCATCGGTCCCCGCCAGATTGCGGCATTCTCAGCCGGCACCAGATACCCGATAGAGTTGGTGTACAAACCACATGACTCGACCGGCAGCATGTGCTTGCCGTCCGTTGACTGCGGTTTCTCGTCGGTTGCTCCCAGCATCATCGGTACTGACGGGCCATAAATGTCGGCATCCAGCAGACCCACTTTGGCGCCCTGCGCCTGCAAGCCCAGCGCTAAATTAACCGCCGTTGTGGATTTACCTACGCCCCCTTTAGCCGAACTGACAACGACAATGTTCTTCACCCCGCGCAGTGGCTGTTTCTCACCGGCAGCCAGCGGCGCAACCCGGCATGAGAGGGCAAACTTCGCTTCTGCGGGAATATGGTTGGCCTGCTGCTGACTGAAAATCCATTGTTCCAGTAATTCAACAACCGTGGCGGCGGCAAAGGGGAACACAACGGAAATCGTACCGGTTGCCGAAACTGACACCCAATTAGGTGTATCAGCCCACTCTTCGTGAAGCCAGGGATGCTCAAACTGATTAAGCCAGCGGGTAATGTCTGCGACGCTCTCAAATCGGATCATTGAGTCACTCATGGTTATTTAGCGCTCCATTTTTACTCTTTCTTTTCATCCTATCACCAATGAAAAGCCTACGCTTCTGGTTTACCGCCATAAACCTCAGATCCTCCTAGGCAACGAGTTATCCATCAGGTAGTATTCAAGACTACGTTTTTATTACCCATCATGAGCGAAATAAGACACTATGGCTGCAAATCCAAGAAAAATTCTGGTGACCTGCGCCCTACCGTACGCTAACGGTTCGATCCACTTGGGTCACATGCTAGAGCATGTGCAAGCGGATATCTGGGTGCGCTATCAGCGCCTTCGCGGCAACGAAGTTCATTTCATCTGTGCAGACGATGCACACGGTACTCCAATCATGCTTAAGGCCCAGAAGATGGGTATGGAACCTGAGCAAATGATTGCCGAAGTGAGCAAAGAGCACCAGGCTGACTTTGCTGGCTTCGATATTAGCTTCGACAACTACCACAGCACGCACTCTGATGAGAACCGCGAGCTGGCGTCTTTCGTCTACACCAAACTGAAAGAAAATGGTTTCATCACCAGTCGCACCATTTCTCAGCTATTTGACCCAGAAAAAGAAATGTTCCTGCCGGATCGTTTCGTTAAAGGGACCTGTCCGAAGTGTAAGGCTGAAGACCAGTACGGCGACAACTGTGAAAGCTGTGGTGAAACTTACAGCCCGACTGAGCTGATCAATCCTAAGTCGGCAGTTTCCGGCGCAACGCCAGTAATGAAAGATTCTGAGCACTTCTTCTTCGACCTGCCTCAGTTTGAAGGCATGCTACAGGCGTGGACCAAATCTGGTGCCCTGCAGGAAGAAACCGCGAATAAAATGCAGGAATGGTTTGAATCCGGCCTGCAACAGTGGGATATCTCGCGTGATGCGCCATACTTTGGCTTCGAGATCCCAGGTGAAACCGGTAAATACTTCTACGTATGGCTGGATGCACCAATCGGCTACATGGGCTCATTCAAAAACCTGTGTGACAAACGCGGTGACCTGAACTTCGACGAGTTCTGGAACAAAGACAGCTCAACGGAACTGTACCACTTCATCGGTAAAGACATTGTTTACTTCCACAGCCTGTTCTGGCCTGCAATGCTGGAAGGTGCGGGTCTGCGTAAACCAAGCAATGTGTTCGTTCACGGCTATGTGACCGTTAACGGTGCCAAGATGTCAAAATCTCGCGGTACTTTCGTTAAGGCCAGCACTTACCTGAAACACCTGGATCCGGAATGCCTGCGTTACTACTACGCGGCAAAACTGAACAGCCGTATCGACGACCTGGACCTGAATCTGGAAGACTTCACCCAGCGTGTTAACAGTGACGTAGTGAACAAGATTGTTAACCTGGCTTCCCGTAATGCTGGCTTCATCAGCAAGCGCTTTGACGGCAAGCTGTCTGACACTTGTGTCGAGCCAGATCTGTACGCAGAGTTTGTTGCAGCGTCTGACCGTATTGCAGAGCTGTACGAAACACGTGAATTTGGCCGTGCTATCCGTGAAATCACCGCACTGGCTGACAAAGCGAACCAGTACGTTGACGAGAAAGCACCATGGGTTCTGGCCAAGGAAGAAGGCAAAGATCAGGAGCTGCAGGATGTGTGTTCTGTGAGCCTTAACCTGTTCCGTGTTCTGATGACTTACCTGAAACCGGTTATGCCAAAATTGGCAGAACGCTGTGAAGCCTTCCTGAATAACGCCCTGACATGGGAAGGTCTGGCACAACCGCTGACCAACCATGAAATCGCTAAGTTCAAAGCACTGTTCAACCGTATCGATCCTAAGTTCGTTGAAGCGATGATCGAAACCTCGAAAGAAGAAGCAGCAGCGGAAAAAGCGGCTGATGAAGCAGCGTCAGCTAAACCAGCCGCGGCGGGTGCGCTGGCAGAAGAGCCAATCGCTGACGAAATCGAATTTGATGACTTCGCGAAAGTAGACCTGCGTATCGCCAAAATCATTGCGTGTGAAGCCGTGCCAAAAGCAGACAAACTGTTGAAGCTGCAGCTGGATCTGGGCGGCGAAACCCGTCAGGTCTTCTCAGGCATCAAGTCAGCTTACAGCCCTGAAGATTTGATTGGTAAGTACACTGTCATGGTGGCAAACCTGAAGCCACGTAAGATGAAATTCGGCATGTCTGAAGGCATGGTGCTGGCTGCTGGCCCAGGCGGTAAAGACCTATGGCTGCTTGAGCCGCACGAAGGCGCACAGCCTGGCATGCGCGTCATGTAAGTCGACGCCCGGTTACCTTTAACCGGTAACCTGTTGTTATGAACTATCGTTAAAAAAAGGAGCCTTCGGGCTCCTTTTTTATTCTCCCGCCATTTGTGCGGGCTTACTTATCCAAATCTGGCTTGCTGGTTCCTGTTAAACCTTAGAGCCACTCTAGCCCAAATGCTGCAGAGCTTTCGTTTCGCCCCTACGCAATCATTTCTGCATTGTGAGCCTTGAAGCTTCCCTTTCACCTCAACCCACCAGCATCAGCGAACACTGTATGTTTGTCTTTGTGCCTCGCGTATATGCGCTTTTTCGCTTTTTCGCTTTTTCGCTTTTGGGTATTTGCCGTCTGTCTGTATGTTGACCGCTAGCTTTTTTGCGACTTGATCGGTCGCGACCATAGTGACAAGGGCGCAGGTAGACTTTTTGATGCGTCCCTTTACACAGAAGGCTTCCTCTTAGTACACAAGTTTGCACACAAGAATAAGTATGCAACTTAGCGCGCAAAATAAATACGCCGCCGCCAAAACCTATTAAGTGAAGACAAATCCTTTTTAACCAATAAGTTACATATGAGCACTCGAATTCAGGGAGAGGCTATCAATATATGCTCTGCAAAAATGTTAACAGCGTAAAACTCTGAAAACGATCCTCATCACACCAAACCGCAAAAGCAACGTAAAAATTATCTTCAATCCAATTCACGACATAAAAATCGAGCTATTATTATCACCAAGGTTAAAATTTGGTTAAAAACATTGTTTTCAGCACTTGTCGTTATTGATAAAAGTGTGATCTAAAACATACCTTTGATTATTAAACAGCATTTTACTTCGCATTAACACCAGAACTGCTGTTAACCTGCTCCGCACTCTGACGAATGACTGACAGAGTGAATAATTATAAGGAGTGTTCTTTTCATGCAAACTCAAAAGAAAAAAATGTCCCTTACCGGCCGAGTCATTCTCGGTATGGTACTGGGCATCCTGACCGGGTTTATTATTCGTTCCCTCTTTTCTGAAGATTCTTTTGTTCACGAATATATTGTTAACGGCCTGTTTGAGGTCGGCGGGGCTATTTTCATTGCCAGCCTGAAAATGCTGGTTGTGCCTCTGGTCTTTGTTTCTCTGGTTTGCGGTACCAGTACCCTGAAGGATCTCAGCACGCTGGGCCGTTTGGGAGGAAAAACGCTGGCCTTCTATCTGGCAACGACAGCCATTGCCATTACTCTGGCACTGGTAATGGGTAACCTGTTCCAGCCAGGGGCTGGTGCCGATCTGTCCGCGGCGACTACCTTTGCCGCGAAAGAAGCCCCATCACTGGGACAAGTGATTATAGGCATGTTCCCGACAAACCCAATCAGTTCAATGGCAAACGGTAACACACTGCAGATCATCGTATTTGCTATTCTGTTTGGTATTGCCATCAGTGCTGCGGGCGAAGCGGGGGAACGTATTGCCGGAGTTTTTGCGGACCTGAACGAAGTCATCATGAAGCTGGTTGCGCTGCTGATGCACGTGGCACCGTTTGGTGTGTTCTTCCTGATGGCAAAACTGTTCACAGGTCTGGGCATTGATGCAATCTTCAATCTGTTCGGTTACTTCCTGGTTCTGTCTTGTACTCTGCTGATTCACGGTCTGGTTGTTTACAGCTCAATGCTGAAGATCTTCTCTGGTCTGAGCCCGAAAATCTTCCTGAAGAAAATGGAAGATGCCATCATGTTTGCTTTCTCGACGGCTTCGTCTAACGCGACCATCCCGATCACGATGGAAACCGCGACCAAGCGCCTGGGTGTCAGCAACCGTATCGCGTCATTCACGGTTCCTTTGGGTGCGACCATCAACATGGATGGCACTGCAATCATGCAAGGTGTGGCGACAGCGTTCATCGCACAGGCGTTTAACATCGATCTGACCATGAGTGACTACATGGCTGTGATTCTGACAGCGACTCTGGCATCAATTGGTACAGCCGGTGTGCCGGGTGTCGGCCTGATCATGCTGGCTATGGTGCTGAACCAAGTTGGCCTGCCGGTTGAAGGGATTGCGCTGATCATGGGTGTTGACCGTCTGCTGGATATGATTCGTACTGCCGTCAACATCACTGGTGACAGTTGTGTAACCTGTATTGTGGCTAAGTCTGAGGGTGAACTGGATCTGACCCGTTACCACAACCCGCATGCTGGAGAAAAAGAAGAAGAAGTTCATCTGCATCCGGCAACGGGTACACACTCTAAGCCAGCCTCACAGGGCGATATGTAACAGCAGTGCTCGGTAAGAGTTAATGACTCAGAGAAAAAGCTCCTTCGGGAGCTTTTTTATTTGCACTGAAAAGATCCATCGTTGCACCACTACAGTATCAATGCGTTATTTACTCCAATCACTCTGTGTTTTTCAGTTTTAATTCAATGAATTAAATAAAGTAAATCAGCCACTTTTCAGGCACATTACTTGCTGAACTGTCTCTTTAAGGCTTCATCGCGCCAAGGAGGCAGCAATGCTCTATGTTTTTTCCACACTCTTTGTTGTGGCGCTTGCGCTGGCTATTTACGCTTACCGTGCGAAGCAGACCCGTCTGATGCTGCAAAGCCGTTTTAATCAGGTGATTGGCTTACGCCAGTTGATTCATTTATTGCGATTTCACCGACGCCAGACCCACCAATGGCTGAATATTCATCTCAATACGACGACAGGCTCCCCTCCTGCGCAGCCGGAACCACCGGCTTTGGCAGAGAGCCGGGCCATCAAAAACCTAATCCAAAGCCTGACCAACCTGGCCGAACCTAGCAATCGCCCGATGTATCGCATTTTAGCTAAGCGGCTCCACAGCCTGCTTGAGGAATGGCCCAGCTATTCGCTGCAGCGCAACCAAGTAGAACACGGCAAGCTTATTCGGCATGTTCTTTACCTGATTGACGATACCATCACACAGAGCCTGATTGCGGCCGAGCAGAATCATATCTTCAACCACTATCAGGCAGTATGGCCGGTGACTCTGAATGCAATCGACAGCCTGAGTCGCTTTCGCTACACCATTCATAACTTTTCGGTCGGCAGCCCTGCGATGGAAAGGGAATTACGTCTGCACCTGCAAATATTGAAACGTCGACTGGGGCAAATGACTCTGCCCATTCATGAGCCTGTCCCCCCACTGATACTGGATACCCTGTTTGGCCAGTTTGACGATATTCCGCTCTACGTTGCCGATGAAGACCAGGTTCGGGATGCACTCTACCAGTTCTCCCAGCAGGTATCAGACACACTGTTTCAACTGTTCGATGGCATGCTGGCGGAAATAGCCAATGAGGTCGAGGTCAAACTGCCCGAACTGCATCAACATCAGGGTACAGGTGTATTGCCCTTTAACCATCTCTAACCGAGTTTTTGGCGATTCCAGCCAATTAGCCAGTGGTGTTAATGCTTCCTGTTAACGGGCACGTGGCACAGCTCAGAAGAAGCGGTTCACAAACCACATTTCAGGCATAAAAAAACCGGCCATCAGGCCGGTTTTTCATGTTTGGGGAAAGATTAACTAAATTAATCTTAACCAATGTGCGTCGCGCCACCCATGTACTTCTGCAGCACTGCTGGAATACGGATACGACCGTCAGCTTCCTGGTTGTTTTCCATGATAGCCACCATGGTACGACCTACTGCCAGACCAGAACCGTTCAGCGTGTGAACCAGTTCAGGTTTCTTCTCACCTTTACGGCGGAAGCGAGCCTGCATACGACGCGACTGGAAATCCCACATGTTAGAACATGAAGAAATCTCGCGGTATGTACCCTGAGCAGGTACCCACACTTCCAGATCGTAAGTCTTACATGCGCCGAAGCCCATGTCGCCAGTACACAGCACGACTTTACGGTATGGCAGTTCCAGCAATTGCAGAACCTTCTCAGCATGGCCAGTCAGTTCTTCCAGCGCAGCCATTGAGTCTTCCGGACGGGTAATCTGAACCAGTTCAACTTTATCGAACTGGTGCATACGGATCAGACCGCGCGTATCGCGACCGTATGAGCCCGCTTCAGAACGGAAACATGGCGTGTGCGCCGTCATCTTCAGTGGCAGATCTGCCTCTTCAGTGATGGTGTCGCGTACCAAGTTGGTCACAGGCACTTCTGCCGTCGGAATCAGAGACAGTGTACGTGGCTCTTCATCATTCACTTTCTCAGTCAGTGGCTGAGTGTGGAACAGGTCTGCGCCGAATTTCGGCAACTGGCCAGTACCAAACAGGCTGTCTGCATTCACCAGGTACGGTACGTACATCTCGGTGTAGCCGTGCTCGTCAGTGTGCAGATCCAGCATAAACTGAGCAATCGCACGGTGCAGACGGGCAAACTGGCCTTTCATGACGATAAAGCGAGCACCCGAGATTTTCACCGCGCTAGCGAAATCCAGGCCACCACCCAGCTCACCCAGGTCAACGTGATCTTTCACTTCGAAGTCGTAAGTTTTTGGCTCACCCCAACGTGAAATCTCAACGTTATCTTCTTCGTCTTTACCTACCGGCACAGAGTCATCTGGCAGGTTAGGAACAGTCTGAGTAATGGTATCGAGTTCAGCTTGCAGTGCAGACAGGGCTTTCTTCGCTTCGTCCAGCTCAGAGCCCAGGTTACCTACTTCCGCCAGGATGCGCTCGGCTTCTTCGTGATCGCCCTTCGCTTTCGCTTGACCAATGGACTTCGATCGGGAGTTACGCAGTGCCTGCAGCTCTTCGGTTTGGACCTGAAGAGTCTTACGCTTTTCTTCTAAGGAACGAAGTAGTTCAACATCAAGTGTGAAACCACGGCGCGCTAATTTTTCGGCTGTTGCGTCCAGCTCAGTTCGAAGTAATTTAGAATCTAGCATGCTAATCCTGTGCTCATAACGATCTAAAATGCACATTATTTAGCCAATGCGATGGCTAAATAATTTTTGAATCATAATACGTTAGCGGCGCTAACGCTGATTTATCAACAATACCCAAAAAGCCCTATTATTGATAGCGCTTTGACGCGCTTTTTGCATCTAATGAAGCGAGATAATCTAACTTTTCGGCAATTTTGGTCTCAAGACCCCTGTTAGTCGGGTGATAGTAACGCGTCCCGGCCAGCTCCTGCGGGAAATAACACTCACCGGCCGCGTAGGCTCCGGGTTCATCATGCGCATACCGGTATTCCTGCCCGTAACCCAGTTCTTTCATCAGTTTGGTCGGTGCATTCCGCAAGTGATGTGGCACTTCATAGTCGGGGTGGTTCGCCGCATCCTGCTTCGCCTGCTTGAAGGCGGTATAAACAGCATTGCTCTTTGGCGCGCAGGCCAAATACACAATTGCCTGCGCAATGGCCCGTTCACCTTCATACGCCCCCACCCGGGTAAAGCAGTCCCAGGCAGATACTGCCACCTGCATCGCACGCGGGTCAGCATTTCCGATATCTTCTGACGCAATCGCCAGCAAGCGGCGGGCAACATAGAGCGGGTCACATCCCGCCTGCAGCATCCGGGCGAACCAGTACAATGCACCGTCCGGGCTGGAGCCGCGGATTGACTTGTGGACTGCAGAAATCATGTCGTACCACAAATCCCCCTTATTATCGAAGCGGGCAATCTTTTCGCCGGCGACCTCCGCCAGCAAGGCGAGCGTGATCTGCTTAACGCCTTTCTCATCTTCCTCGGCCATATCGATCAGCTGTTCAAGGTAGTTGAGGGACATTCTGGCATCCCCGCCGACCAGCTCAGCCAGACGCTCCTTCACGTCTTCGACAAAGCACAGATTGGTTTCGCTGATTCCGCGTTCTCTGTCAGCCAGCGCCTGTTCAATCACCGCGAGAATATCCGATTTCTCAAGTGATTTGAGCTTATAAACACGCGCACGGGACAACAGCGCGTTGTTCAGCTCAAATGAGGGATTTTCCGTGGTAGCGCCAATAAACGTGACAGTACCGTCTTCAATATGCGGCAAGAACGCATCCTGCTGGCTTTTATTGAAGCGATGTACCTCATCCACAAACAAGATGGTGCGCCGTCCGGCCATTTTATTGTCACGGGCTTTATCAATCGCCGCACGGATGTCTTTGACCCCGGAGGTCACCGCAGACACCCGCTCGACCTCCGCATTGGCATAGTGAGCGGCGACTTCAGCCAGCGTGGTTTTCCCCGTACCCGGTGGCCCCCACAGGATCATTGAGTGAAGATGGCCGGCTTCTAGTGCACGACGGAGCGGTTTCCCTTCCCCCAGAATATGCTTCTGGCCAATGTATTCCTGGACAGTACGTGGTCTCATCCGGGCCGCCAACGGGCGAAAATCCGATGAGAAATCGAGGCTGAAGTTATTCAAATGAACCACTCCTTAAAAACAAAATTAGGTGGCATTACACCACCTAAACATAATCATTGTAACGATAAGGGATATCTGGCGCCTTACTGGCGCTGATCATCCAATTCGACGCCTTTTGGCGGCGTAAAGGTAAACAGACTCGCCGCTGGCACCGTTTTGTTGAACTGGCTGAAAGCAAAGTTGCTGCGCTGACCATCTTGCTCAATCACAGTGAAACTCCGCACTTCACCATTTTTAGCCACAGTCACAATAAACTTGCCCATTGATGAAGCACCGCTCTTCGGAGTCAGGGTGAACGTATCCACCGTTTGCGACACATTGTATTTCTGCCAGTCGGCAGCACTGTTTCGCGTTAACAGCACAAATGGCGTCTGTTCGGTCGCATCTCTGAGCCACATGGCTGTCACCTGTTCAATAAACGGGCTGTAATACCACAGTGTGCGGCCGTCAGAAATCAGAATGTTTTCATCTGGAGTCTTAGTATTCCAGCGGAACAGGTTCGGGCGCTTGATCGCCACGTCGCCCTTGCCTTCAACCAGCACATCGCCATCAGGGCTGATTACTGTTTGTTTAAAATTGGCCGTGAAAGCATTCACTTTTGCCAAGCGCGTGGTCAGCTCCTGCTGAGGCGTTGCCCATGCTTGCGCTGACAGCCATAACGGAGCAGAAACCAGCAGACTCAATGCGATTTTTTTAATCATTCGTGTTTACCTTATTATCGGCCCGCTGATACAGCAGGCCGTTTGTAATGGGTTAATCCCGAGGCGGTGGCGGCGGTGCCAGCACTTCGCGATTGCCGTTATGCCCCGGAGCACTGACAATACCATGGGCCTCCAGCTGCTCGACAATACGGGCCGCACGGTTGTAACCGATCTTGAATCGACGCTGCACCCCGGATACTGAGCCGCGACGAGATTCAGCAACAAACTGCGCCACTTCGTCAAACAGCTGATCCAGGTCATCGTCTCCAGCCACCGGCGCTTCGCCCGGCAACAGGCCATCAGCCCCTTGATCTGTATCCAGAATCCCTTCGATGTACTGCGGTTTACCTCGGGCTTTCCAGTCGTTCACGACATTGTGTACATCGTCATCGGATGCAAAGGCACCGTGTACCCGAATCGGGTGGTTTTGTCCCGCCGGTAAGTAAAGCATATCACCCATTCCAAGCAGCGATTCTGCACCGCCCTGATCCAGAATGGTACGGGAATCGGTTTTGGTCGAGACCGTAAAGGCCATACGACTTGGAATGTTGGCCTTAATCAGACCGGTAATCACGTCAACCGACGGACGTTGCGTTGCCAGCACCAGGTGGATACCCGCCGCACGCGCTTTCTGAGCCAAACGAGCAATCAGCTCTTCCACCTTCTTGCCGACCACCATCATCAAATCAGCAAATTCATCGACAATAACCACGATGCTAGGCATTTTTTCCAGCAACGGCGGATACTCGTCCATGCTGTCACCCGGTCGCCACAGTGGGTCGTGAATTGGGTGACCAGCAGCAGCCGCTTCTTTCAGCTTGGCATTGAAGCCGGCCAGGTTACGCACCCCGCACGCGGCCATTAGCTTATAGCGACGTTCCATTTCACCCACACACCAACGCAGCGCGTTCCCCGCGTCTTTCATGTCGGTCACAACTTCGGTCAGCAGATGCGGAATTCCTTCGTAAATCGACAGCTCCAGCATTTTCGGGTCAATCATGATGAAACGACAATCTTCCGGTTTACACTTGTAGAGCAAGCTGAGAATCATCACGTTCACCCCGACCGATTTACCGGAACCGGTTGTACCGGCCACCAGCAAGTGAGGCATTTTGCTCAGATCTGCCACTACCGCTTCACCGGCAATGTCATAGCCCAGCACGATAGGCAGTGCGCCCTTCTTGTGCTGGAAGTTATCACTGGCGATCACTTCCGACATATAAACCGTTTCGCGGCTGACGTTCGGCAGTTCAAGGCCGACGTACGGTTTGCCCGGAATCACTTCCACAACCCGCACCGCAGAGGCAGACAAGGCCCGAGCAAGGTCTTTCGCCAAACCGGAAATACGGCTGACTTTCACACCCGGCGCCAGATCCAGCTCGTAACGGGTAATAACCGGCCCCGGGTAAACCCCGACCACCTTCGCCTTGATCTTGTAATCCGCCAGCTTTGATTCAACCAGCATGGCCGTTTGCTTCAGTTCTTCCTCTGTTGCCGGCTGTACCGTCTGTCTTGCCGGTTGCAACAGTTCGATGGTTGGCATCGGCGTAGTCGGTACCGGTAAGTCCTCTTCCCGCTTCATCAGGAATGGATTATCCAGACCGGCTGCATGTGCCTGCGCTTTCTGGGCATCCCGGATTTTCTTCAGGAAAGCCTCTTCATCACTCAGATCAGCATCGCTTTGTGCATCATCGAAGTCGTCATCATAATCATCATCGCTGTCAACACTGGCATGTTGCTCTGCACGTTCCAGTTCAGACATCCCGTCCTGCACACCAATCTCGATCTCAGACGACGGCATCGGTGCTGCTGCAAACGATGTTTCCGTAACCGACTGTGTAGCTGTTGTAACTGGCTGGGTATGAACCGAGGATGAATATGCCGGTTCATTTTCCGGTGTATATACCTCTGACAGCAACTGAGACGGTTCCTGGTCCAGTTCAGGCTCGGAATATGAAGATTCGTTACGGGGCTCTGGGTAACGGTGAGGCTCAGTACTTGGTTCAGAAGCCGACATTTCCGCTTCGCTGGCCTTCAGCAAAGCATCGCTATCTTCGACATACACCGTAAAGTTTTCATCTCTTTCGAGTTCACGCTCCAGATCTGCGATGGTCATCCCTTTCGCTTGCTGCGTGGGCTGCAGCGACGATGCGGATTCAATCACAGAAGTGGCAGTCGCGACGCCAGACGGCGAAACACCTGAATGCGAGGTATTTAGCTGCGGGGTATTTGGCTGTGCCGTACTCTGCGGCTGCGTATTTTGTAGAGACGCATTTTGTTGAGTCGCGCTTTGTTGAGCTGCACTTTGATGAGATGTACTTGGCTGAATTGCACTTGGTGCGGTTGAGGCCGACACAGTTTGAGGCTGCACTTGAGGCACAGCGGAAGGCCGTTCTGATGGCCGTACCGGCTCAGGCGTTGCTACAGCCTGGCCGTGCGGATGCATTGCTTGCGGCTGCTGCATAGCAACGGGCTGAGATGACACCGGCTGAACCGGGCTCGGCGACGTATGCGTACCAGTCTGGGGCTGAGTTTGCTGAGGCTGAGAAGCTTTCACCTGAGCAGCATGTGTCTGAGGCGCATGTACCTGAGAAATCATAGTCTGAGGAGCGGTAGCCTGGGGAGCCTGAGCAACCGACGCATTCACCCCCTGAACCATTGCTGGTTGAGGCACTTGCGCAGCCACTGCCTGTCCTGCACCCGGCTGTTGTGGCTGGACAGGCTGACGCAAGCGTCGCTCCGGCATCACAATCATAGGCTCAGAACCGGCACCGTGTTCCGCTTTCGCCGCCGGGGAAGACAACAATGGATCTGCGGCTTGCCCCGGTTCACCAAATTGCGGCTCTTTTCGAGCGAAAACATGCCGATCTTCAGCCTGTTTTGCGGCCTTCGCAGCCTGAGCATCACTGCTTGATGCCAGCAGGACGTCATCGGCATCCGGCTCAGTGGCCATTTGCTGAATCAGCTGCTTACCAAATTCGGTCTGGTGCTCATCCGGAATATCAGCGGCAAACGGCGTCAGGGTTTCAGAACGGTCCGAACGTACCTTGTTCAGCATACCGGCCATCGATTTCAGGGTATTCTCCCCCAGAAAATCGACAATATTGAGCCAGGAAATACCGGTAAACAGGGTAAAACCGACAGCCCAGGCAAACATGAGTACCAGTGTCGCACCCAGCAGATTAAACAGCGGCAGCGCCATATTGGAGACTACATCGCCAATCACACCACCAGACGAGAAGTACCAGATGTCATCGAAGTTCAAATCCGCCAGACCGCAGCTGGCTACGAATAGTACCAGCAGGCCCAACAGACGCGTACCGTAAATCATGTAATCCAGCTTCAGAGGTTGTTCACGACGACGGAACAATACCCAGGCTGTAAGAATGATCACGGCCGGTAACGGATACGCTAACGAGCCCAAAGTAAACAGAAGGGTATCTGCCACCAGCGCTCCCAATGCCCCAGCTTTATTCTGAACCGGCCCTTCCCATGCGGTCTGAGACCAGGAAGGATCTGCCGGATTAAAGCTGAGCAAGGCGATCATGATAAAAATAGCAGCCAGAATGCCAACAATTAAGAAGCTTTCCAGTAAGCGCTGCCCCCCAGAAAGGCGAATGATAGGCTGCTTTTTGCCCTTAACTTTCCTCAAAAAACACTCCGATGTAACCACTAAAATGCACCTGAAAAATCGTTACCTGCATTCCTTATCAATGAAAAACACTCAATAAGTGAGCAGGTTGCCTATTATGCTGACAGTCGTCACTGGCTGTTCAGGCGCTATTGAATCTGTTGCCTTATCTTATACTAAATGCTGGCTGTTTTTGCCATTTTGAGAGTGGCGGAAGGTAAAGAGTTGGTGATTTTTTCAAAGGCTGTGCTGAAAATCCCAGCGCCAGATACAAATCAAGCGGCTCTGCAGCGGCCGCTTGATTTATCCTGTACTTCAAAACGCTGGTAAATTAGCGTGTTTTAATAACCAGGTTGTTGGTCTGCTTAACTTCTTCCATAACCACGTAGGTACGGGTGTCGTTAACGCCTGGCAGGCGAAGTAGGGTCTCGCCAAGTAGCTTACGGTATGCGGACATATCCGATACACGTGTTTTAAGCAGGTAATCGAAGTCACCGGAAACCAGGTGACATTCCTGAATGTCTTCCAGTTCCTGTACTGACTTATTGAATTGCTCAAACACGTCCGGCGCACCACGGTTCAGGGTAATTTCAACGAAAACCAGCAGTGAGGCATCCAGATATTGTGGATTCAATAATGCAGTATATCCGCTGATGTATCCCTGACGTTCCAGCCGACGCACACGCTCCAGACACGGTGTTGGAGAAAGGCCTACACGCTTAGACAGCTCAACGTTTGAAATACGACCGTCTTTTTGAAGTTCATTCAGAATGTTACGGTCAATGCGATCCAATTCCTTGGATGGTTTCTTTTTGGTATCTACCATTTTTTATTCCACCTTCTTACTTCCTTGCAAAAAAATATACTACATCTTTCTATTATTTAGAATCAAATACTCTGACAGTCAAACTATACTGCCATTAGATCTGCATTTACAACCTCATCAGTAGCCAATCATTCCAGATGCCAAGGGAGGTGAAGCATGATCATTGGCGTCCCTAAAGAAATCAAAGATCACGAATACCGTGTGGGATTAGTCACGAGCAGTGTTCGCGAGCTTACCTCGCTGGGTCATCACGTCCTGATTGAAACCCAAGCTGGGGCTGGCATCGGTTTATCTGATGCTGATTATGTAAAAGCCGGCGCTGAAATTATTTCTGACGCCAAAGAAGTTTTTACCAGATCAGAGATGATTGTCAAAGTAAAAGAACCCCAGGCCGGAGAAAGATCTCTGCTCCGCGAGGGACAAATTTTATTCACCTATCTCCATCTTGCACCGGATTTTCCACAAACAAAAGACCTCATTAACAGCAAAGCTATCTGTATTGCTTACGAAACCGTCACTGATTCCTCAGGCAAATTACCGCTTCTCGCCCCCATGTCAGAAGTTGCCGGCAGAATGTCTATCCAGGCTGGCGCCCAAACCCTAGAGAATTCTCACGGTGGCAGAGGCTTGCTGCTCAGTGGTGTACCGGGCGTCGAACCGGCAAACATTGTGATTCTGGGTGGTGGCGTCGTCGGCTCAAATGCCGCCCGAATTGCGATGGGAATGCGGGCAAACATTACGCTGCTGGATCGTAACCTGGAAACCCTTCGGGCTCTGGATCAGGAATTTCAGGGCAAAGTCACCCTACTCTACTCAACGAATGAAGCGATTGACAAGCTCGTCCCTGAGGCAGACCTGATCATCGGAGCAGTGCTCATTCCGGGGGCCGCAGCTCCCAAGCTGATCTCTGCCGAGCATGTGAAGCGCATGAAACCCGGCTCGGCTCTGGTTGATGTCGCCATTGATCAGGGTGGTTGCTTTGAAACATCACACCCGACCACGCATACCGAACCCACTTATATAGTGGATGACGTTGTTCACTACTGTGTTGCCAACATGCCCGGCGCGGTGGCCCGTACTTCTGCTTTTGCCCTGAATAATGCCACCCTACCCTATGTCATTAATCTGGCTAATAAAGGATATAAAAAAGCCCTGCTCGACGATCCCGGATTCCTTGCGGGCATGAATGTGATGTACGGCAAAATCACCTGCAAGGAAGTTGCTGATGCCTTTAACCTGCACTATACCGATCCAACCGTGGCTATCAGCATGCATTAACCAGCAAGGATTAACGACGACGTTACCGCTCTTTTATAATCACAAAGAATTACTTATAAATATTTAATATATGAAAATTCACTTCCTGCCGGACGGAACCACAGGCAGGAAGCCACTTCTCCCCTCCCCACATTTAGCCTTCAGAAATCCCCCTTTCATTAGGCACGCAATTTACCTACAATCACCCATCACATAATAGAAATCTCATTTCAGCCTGGAGAAGTAATGAGTAACGTAAGACACAGCAAACTGCTCATCCTTGGTTCTGGCCCGGCGGGTTACACCGCAGCTGTCTACGCGGCACGCGCAAACTTGAAGCCAGTGATGATCACTGGTATGCAGCAGGGCGGCCAGCTGACCACCACAACCGAAGTTGAAAACTGGCCAGGCGATGCCGAAGGGTTAACGGGTCCAGCTCTGATGGAACGTATGAAAGCCCACGCGGAACGATTCGAAACTGAAATTATTTTCGATCACATCCAGGAAACTGACTTCAGCCAGCGTCCTTTCCGTCTGAAAGGCGACAATGGCGAGTACACCTGTGATGCGCTAATTATTGCTACCGGTGCGTCTGCGAAGTACCTGGGGCTGGAATCAGAAGAAAACTTCAAAGGCCGCGGCGTGTCTGCCTGCGCTACCTGTGACGGTTTCTTCTATCGCAACCAGAAAGTGGCGGTGGTCGGCGGCGGTAACACTGCCGTTGAAGAAGCCCTGTACCTGTCCAACATCGCGTCTGAAGTTCACCTGATCCACCGCCGCGACACCTTCCGTTCAGAGAAAATCCTGATCAAACGACTGATGGACAAAGTCGAGAACGGCAACATCTTCCTTCACACTGACCGCACTCTGGACGAGGTTCTGGGTGATGAGATGGGTGTAACCGGTGTGCGTATTAAAGACACCAAGTCTGATGCGACGGAAGAGCTGGAAGTGATGGGCGCCTTCATTGCGATTGGCCACCAGCCAAACACCAGCATTTTCCAGGGTCAGCTGGAGATGCATAACGGCTACATTAAAGTTCAGTCTGGCACAGATGGTAATGCTACCCAAACCAGCGTTACCGGTGTATTTGCTGCGGGTGACGTGATGGATCATACCTACCGTCAGGCCATCACTTCAGCCGGTACCGGCTGTATGGCGGCGCTGGACGCCGAGCGCTACCTGGACGCGCTGGAAGAACAACAATAATCTTTATCCGGCCACTCCTCCCGAGTGGCCGTTTTTCGCCTTCACCTTTAGCCGGCAGCTTATGCGGCGCAAGATTTTCTTATGGATAAACAACTACAACGCGATTTAACCAAATGGTTGAAATCACAGAGCAAACTGGCCAAACACTGGCTCATGCTCAGTGTCGGCCTTGGTTTTCTGTCGGGGTTGCTACTCGTTGGCCAAGCGGCACTGCTTGCACATATCCTGCATCAGCTCATTATCGAGCACACAGACAAATATCAACTTGTCAGCAGCTTTGTCAGCCTTTTTGTGATTGTCGGCCTGCGTGCCTTTTGCAGCTGGGGCCGGGAAGTGGCCGGATACCGCTGTGGCGAACAAGTCCGTCTTCATATTCGTGAACTGATCCTGCAACGTCTTCAGGCGTTGGGGCCAGCATACATCAAAGGTAAACCGGCCGGTGTCTGGGCCAGTCTGGTACTGGAACAGATTGAAGAGATGCAGGATTTCTTCGCCCGCTATATCCCTCAGATGTCGATAGCCGTTCTGGTACCACTGGTCATTCTGGTGGCAGTATTCCCGCTGAACTGGGCGGCTGGCCTGATTTTCCTGATTACTGCCCCACTGGTTCCGATTTTTATGGCGCTGGTGGGACTGGGTGCCGCAGATGCAAACCGGCGCAACTTCAAAGCGCTGCAGCGTCTGTCCGGCCATTTTTATGACCGCCTTCAGGGATTGCAGACATTACGCTTGTTCAACCGGGCTGAAGCCGAGGCAGAAAACCTGCACGCGGCTTCCCATGTGCTGCGCAAGCGCACCATGGAAGTACTGCGGATGGCTTTCCTGTCTTCTGCCGTGCTGGAGTTTTTCTCTGCCATTTCCGTCGCGATTGTGGCTGTTTACTTTGGCTTTGCCTTTATCGGTGAGCTGAATTTCGGCCATTACGGTGTACCCATTACGCTGTTTACCGGCTTGTTTATTCTGGTGCTGGCACCGGAGTTCTATCAGCCGCTGCGTGATTTGGGCACCTTCTACCACGCCAAAGCCCAGGCCATTGGTGCGGCGGAATCACTGGTGGAATTCCTTAACACCGAAGCCGATGGCATGAGCCAGGGGGATACAAACCTGGACTCACCGGAAACCATCCGGATCGAAGCGGAAAACCTGGAAGTGCTCAGCCCTCAGGGGCAAGTGCTAGCGGGTCCACTAAGCTTCGCCATTCAGGCGCATGAACAAGTGGCGCTGGTGGGACCAAGCGGTGCCGGTAAAACCAGCCTGCTCAATGCCCTTCTGGGCTTTCTGCCCTATCGCGGCAGCCTGAAGGTCAACGGCAGTGAACTGAGCGAACTGGATCACAGCCAGTGGCGTCAGGCCATCAGCTGGGTCGGTCAAAACCCTCTGCTACTGCACGGTACGGTGCGCGACAACATCACACTGGGCAACCCGCTGGCGACGGATGAACACATTCAGCAAGTGGCTAGACAGGCTTATGCTGACGAGTTTATCCAGCGTCTTGAGCATGGTTACCAGCATCCGGTTGGTGATCGCTCCAGCGGTCTGTCGGTCGGTCAGGCGCAGCGTATTGCCGTTGCCCGAGCCATGTTGCAAAGCGGTGCTTTCTGGCTGCTGGACGAACCGACAGCCAGTCTGGATGCCAACAGTGAGCATCTGGTACTGGAAAGTCTGAAACAAGCCACTGATGGCCAAACCACGCTGATGGTCAGCCACCGATTGGATCAACTCGCAGCCATGGACCGGGTAATGGTGATGGAAAACGGCCAGTTGGTACAAAACGGTCATTTTGATGATATTCGCCAGCACGGGCTGTTGGCCGATATGCTGTCTCACACCGATAAGAGGGATCTCGATGCGTGAATTAATCCCTTACCTGAAACTCTACCGTAAACACTGGTTCGGTCTGACTCTGGGGATGCTGCTGGGTCTGGCGACGCTGCTGTCGGCCATCAGCCTGCTGACGCTGTCCGGCTGGTTTATCGCCGCCTCAGCGGTCGCCGGATTGACCATTGCCCGTGAGACGTTCAACTACATGTTGCCGGGGGCCGGCGTTCGCGGTTTCTCAATGGCCCGAACGGCGGGGCGCTGGGGCGAGCGTGTGGTCAGCCATAACGCAACCTTCAAGCTGCTGGCTGATCTACGCCTGTTCTTCTTTCGCAAGCTAACCCCGCTGATTCCGGGTAGGCAGGCAAATCTGCGTGATGCCGATCTGCTCAACCGTCTGGTAGCAGATGTAGATGCCATGGACCATGTGTATCTGCGTCTGGTCAGCCCGTTAATCATCGGGGTTATCGGCCTGCTGGCGATTACCGGCTTTCTGGCCTGGTTCGATCTCACGATTGGCCTAACACTGGGTGCCATTCTGCTGACCCTGATGTTAAGCCTGCCGGTAATTTTCTACCGTCTGGGTAAGACCCACGGCCAATCTCTGACGCTGGCAAAAGCCAACTACCGCATACGCCTGCTGGACTGGATTCAGGGCCATGCTGAACTGCTGCTGTTCAATGCCGAAGAACGTTACTACCGTGAAGCTCTGGACGAGCAGGAAAGTCTGCTGGCCGCACAGCGCCGCATGGCTAACCTGACGGGTATGGCCAACGCCATACTGATGGCTGCCACAGGCTGGACACTGGTACTGATCACCTGGCTGGCGGCAGATGGCGTGCATGGTCAGGCACCGGATCCATTCGTTGCCATGATAGCCTTTGCAACCATGGCCAGTTTTGAGCTTATGATGCCGGTTGCTGGCGCGTTCCAGTATCTGGGACAAACCCTGACTTCTGCACGTCGTCTGAATGAGATCATTCAAACAACCCCGGATACACCGTTTGACCCGAACGGGCACAGCGCGAACGTTCAGGGCACAATTACCATTGATGACATCGCTTACACCTATTACGGCAGTGATGAGCCTGTGCTTAAAGGCATCAGCCTGACGATTCAGGCGGGTGAGAAAGTCGCGCTTCTGGGACGTACCGGATGCGGTAAATCGACCCTGCTTCAACTGCTGACCCGGAACTGGGATCCGCAACAGGGACAGATCACACTGGATGGTGTGCCGCTGCCGCAATGGCAGGAAGCCGCTTTGCGCTGCGCCATCACCGTTGTCAGCCAGCGTGTGGACGTGTTCAATGGCTCATTGCGCGAAAACCTGATTCTGGCCAAGCCATCAGGCACCGATGAAGAATTCTGTGACGTGCTGGAAAAAGTCGGCCTGAGTGCACTGCTGAAAGGTAAAGGGCTGGATACCTGGTTAGGTGAAGGTGGCCGTCAGATTTCCGGTGGTGAACGCCGCCGTATCGGTATCGCCCGCGCGCTGCTGCACGATGCCCCGATTCTGCTGATGGATGAACCAACAGAAGGACTGGATCGCCGTACTGAACAACAGATCATGTCGTTGCTGCTGGAGCATGCAAAAGACAAGACGGTACTGTTCATTACGCACCGCTTGGTCGGTCTTGAGCAGATGGATCACATCTGTCTGATGGATGAAGGTCAGTTTATCGAACAGGGCCGCCACCGTGAATTACTGGCTCAACACGGTCGGTATGCCGAATTGTGGCAACGTATTTAAACGCCGCTGCTAGGTAACCCTCCAAAAAAAGCGAGAGTAAATACTCTCGCTTTTTTTTGTGTTTTTCTCTAGCTCATGCTTTAACTCAGCGGAGCAATCCAGGCATCGTTGATTTTTGCCGTCAGGATATGATCTTCCCACTGCCCATTAATCATCAGATAATCGCGTGCTTCACCTTCAATGGTAAAGCCACACTTCTTCAGAACCGCGGCGCTTCGGCCATTGCGCGGCATATAGGCTGCAATAATACGGTGCATATCCTGATCATCGAACATCCACTGATTAGTGGCCGCTAATGCACGGGGCATGATTCCACGTCCCTGATACCCTTCATCGAGTGAGTAGCCGACATGGCAGGCGAAAAACGGATATCTGACTACGTTGCTGTAGTTCACCACCCCACAAATTTCATCACTGTCATGCATCTGAATCACGAAGTAGAAAGCCATTTTATGCTTTTGCAACTGCACCAGTTGTTCCAGGCGGCGCTGCCAGCCGGACTCAGTGAAGAAGGCCTCTTCACGTACAGGTTCCCAAGGCTGCAGGTACTGGCGATTGCGCTGGTAATAGCGGGTAATCGCGGACAAATCCTTGGTGGTGATCAGGCGCACTTTGCCATCGTTGCCACCTTGGTCATCACTGATTTCGATCGTCGTCGCCCGACTGATAATTGAATGTAACAACAGCACTTCATCCTATGGCTATCTCAGATAGCTGAAACGTTAGCACAGGGGCACAACATTGACTATAAACTTATGGCAGGACAAAGATTTGGTCTTTTGTATCAACTATGCTTGTCAAATCAGCGCCCGCAGCGACGCCAACTAACACAGTGAAGACTATGTATTACGACTCTATCAACTCGGTACTGGGTAAGATATACCTGCTGGCTGACGAACAGGGGCTCCGACAGTTGATCCTTGCCAGTGACGGATTCACTCCCGACAGTCACTGGGAACATCACCCGGTTTTTATGGCACCTTATATCAAGCAACTGACCGAATATCTCTCTGGAAAACGTAAGACCTTCACCCTCCCCCTCGCCCCACAGGGTACCGATTTTCAACGCCAGGTCTGGCAGGCCATTAGCGATATCCCCTTTAACCATCATCGCTCTTACCAGGAACTGGCGACTCGCCTCAACCAACCGTGTGCCATGATGGCGGTCGGCATGGCGAAAAATGTCAATCCGATACCCATCATTATTCCCTGCCACCGGGTGAAATACGAACACAGCAAGCAGTGCTCCTGCCGGTACGGGAAAGGGTTTATCGACCAGCTTCAGGCACTGGAAAAAGGGGAAGTCAGCCTGATTTAGACTGCGTCCATCAGTTATAGCGTTTTATCGCAGATTGGCTTTTCACCCGCGGTCAGCGCTACATTCTGCGGACAGAGAGTCTTTGAAATTGAGAGGTTTGAGATTGAGAGGCTGGGAAGCTGGGAAGCTATTAGGCCCAAAAAAAACAAGGAGGCACCATGGCCTCCCTGTTAAATCACCGATTAAGTCGTTAGCTAGCGAGCTGCACCCTCGCAACGCCTTAAACTCTCTCTTAGTGTTTGTTGATTCCGTATTCACGCAGCTTGTTTGCTACAGCCGTATGCGAAACCCCGAGGCGCTTCGCCAGTTTCCGGGTAGACGGATAGCTGCGATACAGGCTGGTCAGGATCCCGGACTCATAACGCTTCATAATGTCATCCAGCGAACCGTCCAGCGTTTCTTCACTGATGACCGTCGTGGACTCATTTTCCGGTAACTGGACATCTTCCACCCGCATCTCACCGCTATCCAGTTGAGTCATGGCCCGGAACAAGACATTGCGCAGCTGACGGATGTTACCCGGCCAGGCGTACTGGCTGAGATATTGCGCGACCTCCGGCGAGATGGCCGGTTTGGCCTGTTGCAGTTCCTGAGCAAACTGAGACAGGAACAGCTCGGCCAGTGGCACAATATCAGCTGTCCGCTCACGCAGTGGCGGCACCACCAGCGACAGGACGTTCAGGCGATAGTAAAGATCCTCACGGAACTGTGCGGCAGCCACCAGATCCGGCAGCTTCTTCTGGGTCGAGCAAATCACCCGGACGTTAACCCTCACTTCCTTCTCTTCACCGACACGGCGGAAACTGCCGTCCTGCAGGAATCTGAGCAGTTTAATCTGCAGGTGCTCTGACATTTCCCCGACTTCATACAGAAAAGCCGTACCGCCATCAGCCTGTTCAAAAATCCCTTTCTTGCCCGGCTCCGTGGCCGTTGCCGCCATACCGAACAGTTCAGTTTCCGCAGCATTGTCAGGCATCGACATGCAGTTCACCAGCAGGAACGGATTATCACGGCGCAGGGAACGCTGATGGCAGGCGCGTGCCAGCATTTCTTTTCCGGTACCGGTTTCGCCCTGAATCAGTAACGGCGCATCCAGCATCGCCAGTTTCTTGGCTTGTGATATCAGCTGCTTAAAACGTGAAGACTGGCCGACCAGATGCTCAAAGCCGTTATCACCGCTGAGCTGGCGCATAGCCAGTGGCATTTTGGCTTCAGACAGGGATTTCAGCAATATCACCGCACTGGCAAGCACCTGCTCTTCACTTTCGTCAGCCACATAGACTGGCATCACTTCCATGACGTAGTCCATACCCGCCAGCACAATCAGCTCACTGCGTTTCCCGGCGCTCTCTTTTTCCAGCCACTGGTGGACGTTAAAGCCGAGCAGCGCATGGATATTTTCGCCCACAATCTCATTGCGGCTTTTGCCCAGAACCATTTCAGCAGCATCGTTGGCCAGATCAACTTTCCCCTGCAAACTGATAGAGAAGAACGGATCCGGCAGAGCTTCAAGCAGCGCTTTCAGCTCTTTGTGCTCACGTTCAGTCGGCATAAACTGAATTTTGCGAACATCCGTCACCCCGTCCAACTGACGAATCTGTGACATCAGCTGACTGAACTGCTCGAATTCAATTTCAGGGCAATTGAGGTAAATGATCCCTACCCGATCAATTTCAATCCCACGTAAGTCAATTTTCCGGCTGCTCAAGATATCCAGCAACTCACGGGTTATACCAAGTCGGTCTTCACAAAAGACTTGTAGCCTCATATTCTTCTCTTCCAAGGTGTCAGGAATTGTTGACACCATGAAGTTTGCGTCTTCCCTTCCATGCAGTCAAGACAGTGAATAATGACGGTGCGCTCAATTTCATTATTTTTCTCTGCTTTCTTTCATCCCAGCCAGACGGCGGACTAAATCTTTCCGGATATCATTCAGTTTCGGCTGATTGTCCGACAGCCATGGCATTGGCCGCATCAGGCTGATTGCCTTCAGCCCCAGTCGGCCGGTCAACAGGCCCACGCCCACGCCCTGTGCAACTCGGGTCGACATCCGCCCGGCCAGATCCATCGACAGCAGATCCATACTGTTATCAATAATCACCTCACTTGCCCCTGCCAGCGCCATATTCGCCAGTACCAGCTTCACCAGCCTGATCCGTGACCAGTAACCCAGCTCAATGCCATATACTGCCGAGATTTGCTCAATCAGGCGGAAGTTACGCCAGGCCACCAGCAGCATGTCTGCCACTGCCAGCGGACTGACCGCAACCATGACCGCCGCTTCCGTGGCATAGCGGGTAACCAGCTGACGAGCCAGCTTGTCCTGATGTGCCAGTACCATCTGGTCATACAGCTGCAGAACTTCACGATCATTATGCGTGGCTGCCAATGATTGCATCCAGCGATCATACCCGGCGTGCTCTTCCTGAATCCGCGCCTTGCGAGCCAGTTGCATACAAAAACCTTTGGCCTGACCGATACCATCGGCTTCCAGCATCGCCTGAGCCTGCTCTTGTTCGCTCTGGCGCTGGCGTAACCGGCGCAGACTGACAAACTCGCGCCCCAGCGCAGTGATACCGGCCGTGGCTACGCCTGCCACCAGCAGGCTCCAGCCCAGACTCAGCCAGTCACCGCTCTGAACCGCCGTCACGACATAGTCGACCGTTTGCCAGCCAATCATAACGGCGGTACCGGCCAGCAGACCTTTCAGCCAGCGTGTCCGCAGTTTAGGACGGGCTGACAACGTTTTTTCCAACGCCTTCTCAACCGATGCGGCCGACGAGGCCTGCTCCGGCAGAAACGTCTCCTGCTCAGCAAATTGCATCGCGGCAGTTAAATCGTGTTCTGCCCTTTTTGGCTTATCCGTCGATGATGCATCGGCCGGTTCATCAAAAACGATTTTTCCCTGATATTTGTTATTCATTGCAATTTGTCCCCCAACAGATATTCAAGGGCTTTGTCCATCCGGATATGCGGTAGCGGTTCGTCACTCTGCGCCACCAATGGTCGGAAATTAAGAAAATCAAATTCACTGCTTTGCCAGAATTCATCTGACGGCAAGCGACGCGGTACGTCTCCCGGAAACAGGGTTTTGGCTTCGCCGGATAAGGTGTGGCCACGTAGCGCCGGCACCTGACGCCCCTGATAGTCAACAAAACCGGGCTCCGTCGCCTGAATGGACGACAGACTGAGGCAATCCATCTGAATGCCTTCGAAAGAAGCGGTCTGCCAGGCTTCATTAACCAGTTGCTGCAACAAACTCACCAGATTCGGGTGCTGCTCCGGGGTCACATGATCCGCTTTGGTCGCAGCAAACAGCACTTTATCAATCCGAGGCGAAAACAGCCGCTTTAGCAACGAGCTGCGGCCATAACGAAAGCTTTGCATCAGTTGATCCAGAGCCTGCCGCATATCATTGAACGACTCCGGCCCGGTGTTAAGCGGCTGCAGGCAGTCGACCAGGATGATTTGCCGGTCAAACTTGGCAAAGTGCTCTTTATAAAACGCTTTGACGACATGCTGCTGATAGTAGCGGTAACGGCTTTTCAGCATGCCGGCATTGGTGTCTTCGCCCGCCTCTGCCAGTTGCTGCTCAGTGACTTTATCGAACCAGACCATAGGAAAGAACTGAATAACCGGCGCACCAGCCAGTTCACCGGGCAGCACGAACCGGCCGGGCTGCACCCAGTGCAAGCCCCCTTCGGCCTTACACTTAAACAGGTACTCGGTAAAACGGGCCGAAATACGTTCAATCAGCGCCTCATCAGCCGGAGCCAGCGGATCAAACTGTTCACCCTCAGCCAGCCAGTCGTGCGCCAGCTCTTCCCGTTTTCCTTTCAATACCTGCGCCTGCTGACGCGACCAGGCCACAAAATCCATGTCCAGCAGCGGTAAATCGAGCAGCCATTCCCCCGGATAATCCACAATATCGAGATAAAGCGTGGCGGTATCCTGCAGCAACTTCAGTGGCCCTTTTTGTGGCTTGTAACGCAATGCCAGACGAATCTGACTCACATCCCGGGTCGGCGACGGCCAAGCCGGCGGACTGGTCAGCAGGGCACTCATCCCTTCTTCATACCCAAATTTCGGAACATGCATGTCTACTTGCGGCACGCGCTTGGCTCCCAGCAAATAGCCTTCCCGCACAGCTGAAAACAACGGTAGCCGGGGGTTAGTACTGACATGCATCAACTGATTCACCAGTGATGTGATAAATGCGGTTTTCCCGGCCCGGGACAGACCCGTTACCGCCAGCCGGACATGACGGTCCAGACTACGGTTAACAAGTTTGTTTAACTCACTGCCAAATCGGTTCATAGCAATTCCTGATTCAAACATTTAGCGGAGAAGATAATAATAAAGCGTTGATTAACCTGGGATGAATCAGTAGTTCAGGTTAATAAAAGGATCATTCAAATTATCGGTTAGTCAGCAGACTGGAATCCGTCGCCCTCTGGCGATAGCCAGAAAAGAGTGCCAAGCCAGAAAACAAACGGCGGGACAGAACATACACAAACAGAAAAGCAGGCTTTCGCCTGCTTTTAACCACCCGAACGCTTACAGGTTGCGGAATTCGCGATCAACCTTGAAGGCGGTTGACGTGACGTAGGCTTCCATCTTGCGCAGTTCCTGCTCCATGCCATTGAGTTCACTTTCGACATTTCGCAAAATCTGCCCCGCTGGCTGACCGGCCTGCCATGCCTTCTGCTTCACATGATGCTCCCGGTATACCGAATGTTGCTGCTCACGCTCTTCCGGCATTTTGTCGAGAAATAACCAGGCTGCAAAATACGCCAGGGTGACAAAGAATCCGACCCCCAGCAGGAATGCTGACACCGTCAGAATCCGAACCAGCCAGATTTCCATCCCGAAATATTCGGCAATACCGGCACACACACCGCCAAGTTTGCCGTTTTTGGGATCTCGGTAAAGGGTCTTATTCATTGCTTGTGCCTCCATTGCGGCGCTTCTGCATCCAGAATCTGCTCCAGTGTCACAATCCGATCTTTCATCTGCTCTGCACGCGCCACCAGCTCCTGTAGTTTCTGGTGATCGTCCCCGGATAAGCCTTCACCCGCATGTTTTTTACTGCGGTAGTGCAGGATCAGCCACAACGGGGCTACAAAGATCATAAACACGATGAGCGGACCAACAATAAACCCCATAGACATTTTTTTCTCCTTTTCGCGCAGATTCAGTCAGTTACTTTAATAGGATTGCCACACCGAATATCATACCAAGCGATATTCAGACCGTTGAATTACTCTTTGTCCTTCAGGTTGGCTTTCATGCGCGCCAGTTCTTTTTCAATGTCATCCTGGGCTTGCAGATCAGCAAACTCGTCTTGCAGACTCTTGCCACGGCCAATGCTGTAGCTGTCGGCTTCGGCTTCCATCTCGTCAATACGACGCTCGTATTGCTCAAACTTCGACATTGCCTCGTCCACTTTGCTGGTATCCAGCTGACGACGAACATCACGGCGGGTGTCGGCCGTCTTATGACGCATTACCAGTGCCTGCTGACGAGCTCGGGTTTCCTGCAGCTTGCGCTCCAGTTCCGCCACTTCTGTACTCAGCTTATTAATGGTCTCTTCAACCAGCTTGTACTCTTCGTTCAGTGTCAGCGCCACATCATTGAGCTTTTGCTTCTCAATCAGCGCGGCGCGGGCCAGGTCTTCACGGCCTTTTTCCAGTGCCAGGCTGGCTTTTTGCTGCCAGTCAGCACTTTGAGATTCGATGGCCTGAATGCGACGTTGCAGTTCTTTCTTGTCGGCCAGGGCACGGGCGGAAGAGGTGCGTACCTCAACCAGTGTGTCTTCCATTTCCTGAATGATCAGGCGGATCATTTTTTGCGGGTCTTCTGCTTTATCTAGCAAAGAGTTAACGTTCGCGTTTACGATATCAGCAAAGCGTGAAAAGATACCCATAATCATTTTCTCCAGTTGTTGAATATGCGAAGTAGTCAGCTTGTTATGCTGTCGCTTGCATGGTTTCATGTCTCAAGCTTACATCAGTTATTACAACAACTGTGCCAACTTTTAATTTCATTAAATATCATAGGCTTATGATTTCACCCATTCTATAGCGGTGCTAAAGTCTGAGGATATACGCCAATAGTTAGCGAGATTGACCATGCGAAAACCTGATAATCTGATTGGAGAGTCCGAGGCGTTTCTCACTGTTCTCGATCATACATCACGTCTGGCCCCTTTGGATCGCCCAGTGCTGATTCTTGGCGAACGAGGCACAGGTAAAGAACTGATTGCACAGCGTATTCACTATCTGTCCCGACGCTGGGATCAGCCGCTGGTTTCACTCAACTGTGCCGCCCTGAGCGACGGGGTGATTGATTCCGAGCTGTTTGGTCACGAAGCCGGTTCCTTTACCGGAGCAAAAGGCCGCCATCAGGGACGGTTTGAGCGGGCAGAAAACGGCACCCTGTTCCTGGATGAGCTGGGTACGACGCCCCTTGGCGTGCAGGAAAAACTGCTGCGGGTCATTGAATACGGCGAATATGAACGGGTCGGGGGCAGCCGGACCTGTCAGGCCAATGTGCGGCTGATCTGCGCAACCAATGAAAATCTGCCGCGACTGGCTGAAGACGGAAAATTCCGGGCGGACCTGCTGGACAGGCTGGCCTTTGACATCATCCACCTGCCCCCTTTACGGGAGCGCCAGGACGATATTCTGCCCCTCGCCGAACATTATGCAGTAAGAATGTGTCGGGAGCTGGGCTACAGCTATTTTGCCGGTTTCACGCGGCACGCCAAAGCGATGCTGCAGGACTACAGCTGGCCGGGGAATATCCGGGAGTTGAAAAACGTGGTGGAACGCTCTGTCTTTCGCCACGGTCTGGAAGATGAGCCAGTTGGTGAGGTTATCCTCGACCCGTTCCATGCGCCCTGGCACGACAAATCCTTGTCACCGAGCACAAAACAAACTGAGGTCCATGCAGCAACCACTCAACCAGCTGACCTCGCTTCCCCGTCGGCGCTGTTTTCCACGCTGTCAGTATCCCATACGCCGGAGTTGCCCCTGGACTTTCGCCAGTGGCAACAGGATCAGGAAGTTGAACTGATCCAAAAAGCGCTGGAACAAAGCCAGTTTAATCAGCGGAAAGCCGCTGAATTGCTTTGCTTAAGCTACCATCAACTGAGAGGCCTGCTGAGAAAATATCAGCTGGTTGGCAGCAATGAGACTTAATTGCGGGTCCACTTTGCTTAATTGGTGATTTTCCCATCATAAAACACCTGCCCCTGGCAGGTATTTATAGCTGATGGCTTGGTGTGTCAGTGGGATAATGGTAAATTTGTAACCTTGTTTTCAGAAAATTTCTTATCTTATGAGCGCTTATACTCGTCTTCTGCTTGCGTGTGTCAGCCTGGCCAGCCTGGTTGGCTGCAGCGACCCTCAGCAGGACAGCAATATACGCAGCCGCGGCTTTGTATATTGCGGGCAAGATACGCCGGCAACCTTCAACCCTCAACTGACTGACGGAGGGCTAACGGCCGATACGCTGGCGGCGCAAATTTTTGACCGCCTGCTGTTGCTGGATCCGGTCAGCCACCAGCCGACCCCGGCACTGGCGAGTAACTGGACTATCAGTGAAGATGGTCTGGCATACACGTTTGAGCTGCGAAAAGGCATCGCCTTTCAGACCACGCCCTGGTTTACCCCGACCCGCGAGTTTAACGCGCAGGATGTCGCATTCAGTTTTTCACGGGTCATCAACCCAAATCATCCTTATCACGCGGTCTCCGGCGGGCGTTACCCTTGGTTTGACAGCCAGGGCTTTGCCAACCTGATAGAAGAGATAGAAATTCTCGACCCTTATACCGTGCGCTTTAACCTGAAGCGCCCGGATAACGCCTTTCTGGCGAACATGGCAACCACCTACGCCGTTATCCACTCGGCGGAATATGCTTCCAGCCTGCTGCGTGCCGGTAAGCCGGATCAAATTGACCGCAAACCGATTGGCACCGGTCCGTTCGCGCTCTACAGCTATCAGCCAAATGATTTTGTCCGTTTAAAACGCCATCCGGGCTACTGGCAGGGTCAGGCAGAAATGGAACAGGTTGTTTTCGATATCGCCTCGCGGGGGACCGGCAGTCTGGCTAAATTGCTCAGCGGTGAGTGTGATGTCTTGTCGTCACCGGTTGCCAGCCAGTTACCGGTGATCAGCGATAACGACAATTACGAATTGAATGCCCAGACCGGCATGAACGTGGCGTTTCTGGCGCTCGATACGAATCAGCCGGAACTGAAAGATGTACGGGTACGCCAGGCCATCAATCACGCCATCAACCGGGAAAATCTGCTTAATTCCGTCTACTACGGCACCGGTACTAAAGCGCGCAGCCTGCTGCCGCCAATGTCCTGGGCGTATAACCATAACAGTCAGGCGCTCGATTACGATCCGGAGCGGGCTCAGGCCCTGCTCAAAGAAGCCGGGTACGAGAAAAATCTGATGCTCAGTCTGTGGGTACCGCTTGAGCCGCGTCCGTATAACCCGAGTCCACGCAAAACGGCAGAACTGATTCAGGCTGACCTCAATGCCATTGGGGTGAAAGTGAACATCATCACGCAGGATTCGGTTCGTCGCTTCAGCACTATTGATAAAGCCAACAGTGATTTGATTCTGGCCGGCTGGATTGCCGACAACGGCGATCCGGATAACTTCCTGCGTCCGTTGCTTTCCTGCGATGCCAAACAGGCCGGTCTGAACGTCGCCAACTGGTGTAATCTGGATTTTGAAAACCTGCTGGAGCTTGCCTCCCGGACCACAAAACTGGATCAACGGCTGGATTTTTACCACGTCGCTCAGGATATTCTGGATAAGGAAGTTCCCATTGTTCCGCTGGCACACGGCGTCCATTTTCAGGTTCATCACCGCTCACTGAGCGGATTGCAGATGAGCCCGTTTGGCACCCGTTCTTTCTCGACTGTATACCGGAACGAAAACTAGTATGTTTATTTATACGATTCGACGGTTAAACCTGTTCATCATTACCATGCTGATCCTAACCCTGATTGGCTACAGTATTCTCCGCCTGGATCCTGAATCTTTCTGGAGCGTGCGCTCTTTCTGGTCGGGCTGGTTCATTTACCTGGATAACCTGCGCTTTGGCAACCTCGGTATGAATCAGGCAGGTGTGCCTATTGTGCAAGAAGTGATCGCAGTTTTTCCGGCGACGTTGGAACTCTGTTTCTTTGCCTTCATTTTATCTCTGGTCGTGGGGATTCCGCTGGGCACGCTGGCCGGAGTTAAACGGGGCCGGTTCATCGACACGGTGATCTCCTCCGTGACTCTGGTCGGCTACTCAATTCCGCTGTTCTGGCTGGCGTTGCTGCTGATTATGCTGTTTTCGCTGAAGCTGGGCCTGCTGCCGGTTTCCGGTCGGTTCAGCCTGCTGTACGAAATTGAACCGGTGACGGGGGTTGCCCTGTTCGACGTGATGCTGTCACCACAGCCTTATCGCGCCGAAGCACTGATGAACGTCATCAGCCATTTGATCCTGCCCACTCTGGTACTGGCCATGGCACCCACCACCGAAGTTATTCGCCTGACCCGGGCGTCAGTTTCGGATGTGATGGATCAGAACTTTATCAAAGTCGCGCAAACTAAGGGTCTGTCGATGTTTGAAATCATCACTCGCCACGTGCTGCGCAACGCCATTCCGCCGATTATTCCTAAGTTGGGGATGCAGTTTTCGACCATGATGACCTTTGCCATGCTGACCGAGTCTATCTTCAACTGGCCGGGCATCGGGCGCTGGCTACTCGATGCCATTTCGGCGCAAAACTATGTGGCGATTCAGGCTGGCGTAATAACGGTTGGCAGCTTTATCCTGCTGGCCAATATTCTGTCTGATCTGGCTGGTGCCTTCGTTAACCCGCTTGTGCGCAAGGAATGGTATGCTATCAAATAACATTTACCAGGAAACCAAGATCCCGACGCAATGGGAGCGCGCCTGGCAAAACTTCCGCGCCAATTCGATCGCCTTTTTTGGTTTCTGGTGCCTTATTTTACTGATTTTGGTGACGCTGGCGGCCCCGCTGCTGGCTCCGTATGCGCCGGCCAGCCAGGTTGGTGAGCTGTTGATGCCGCCCTCCTGGGATCCAAGCGGCCATGTGGAATTTTTCTTCGGCACCGATGATCTGGGTCGCGATATTCTCAGCCGCCTGATTCTGGGCTCACAGCTCACATTCGGCTACGCCGTGCTCATCGCGCTGGCCTCTGCCGTGATCGGTATTCTAATTGGCGTCCTGGCCGGGATGACTCAGGGTCTGAAATCCAGCTTCCTGAACCACGTTTTGGATACCGTAATGTCTATCCCTTCCCTGCTACTCGCCATTATCGTTGTAGCCTACATGGGGCCGGGGGAAGTGAACATCCTGCTGGCTATCTGGCTGGCCCTGATCCCGCGATTTATCCGCGCGGTATACCTGGCAGTGCATACCGAAGTAGAAAAAGACTATATCATCGCGGCCCGTTTGGACGGCGCCAATAACTTCTACCTGCTGTATAACTCGATACTGCCGAATATTTTGACCGTGCTGACCAACGAGCTGACGCGTGCGATTTCCATCGCGATCCTCGATATTGCCGCCCTAGGTTTTCTCGGGCTGGGTGCTCAGGCACCGCAGCCGGAGTGGGGAGCCATGCTGGGCGATTCGATTGAACTGATTTATCTGGCCCCATGGACTGTTACATTACCGGGTCTGGCCATTACCTTCAGTGTGTTAGTGGTAAACTTAGTAGGAGAAGGACTCCGCCAGGCCATTAATGCGGGGATTGACTAATGCCACTGTTAGATATTCGAAACCTGACGATTGAAATCGACACCCCACAAGGGATGGTCAAAGCTGTTGACAGGATGAGCCTAACCATCAATGAAGGTGAAGTCCGCGGTCTTGTGGGTGAGTCAGGGTCAGGAAAAAGTCTGGTTGCCAAGGCGATTGCCGGGGTGACCAAAGCCAACTGGCGTGTCAGCGCAGACCGTTTGCGTCTGGGAGATATTGATCTGCTGGCCCTGTCACCACGCGAGCGCCGAAAGGTTGTTGGCCGGGAAATTGCGATGATTTTCCAGGAACCGTCATCGTGTCTGGATCCCAGCGAGCACGTCGGGGCGCAGTTGGAAGAAGCGATTCCATCGTCCTCTTTCAACGGACATTTCTGGCAACGCTTCCACTGGCGTCAAAAACAGGCGATTGCCCTGCTCCATAAAGTCGGGATTAAAGAGCACCGCCGGGTCATGCGCAGCTATCCGTACGAACTGACGGACGGTGAGTGCCAAAAAGTCATGATTGCCATGGCCATTGCTAACCGCCCGCGCCTGCTCATTGCCGATGAACCGACCAATGACCTGGACCCGATCACGCAAGCGCAGATTTTCCGTCTGCTCAGCCGGATGAACCAACTCGGCAATACCACCATTTTGCTGGTCAGTCATGACTTGAGTGCCGTAACCCAATGGGCCGACCGCATCACCGTGATGTACTGCGGCCAGTCTGTGGAGTCCGGCAGCCGCCAGCAACTGTTGGAATCGCCGCATCATCCATACACCGAAGCCCTGCTGCGCGCGATGCCGGATTTCAACCTCGATATCCTGCCGCACAAAAGTAAGCTGGAAACCCTGCCCGGCTCGATCCCACCGTTGCAGCACTTACCGATTGGTTGCCGATTGGGCCCCCGCTGCCCGCACGCCCAGCGCAAATGCGTCGAAGTACCGAAGCGACGGAAGATTAAAAACCATAAATTCAGCTGCCACTTCCCGCTGAATATGGAGGAAACCAATAAATGAGCGCGCTGCTAGAGGTCGAGAACCTCAAAAAAGATTACCACTATCGCTCAGGCCTGTTTCATCGTCGTACTATTGAAGCGGTGAAACCGGTTTCCTTTTCGCTGGAAGCCGGTGAAACCATCGCGTTCATCGGTGAAAACGGATCCGGCAAATCAACACTGGCCAAAATGCTGGCCGGTGTAGTCGAGCCAACGGAAGGGATTATTCGTGTCAACGGCGAACCACTGGCTCACCGTGACTACCAGACCCGCTGCAAGCTGATCCGGATGATCTTTCAGGATCCCAACACCTCCCTGAACCCGCGCATTCAGATTGGTAAGATCCTGGAAGGACCATTAAAACGAAACACCCAGATGACCCCGCAGGCACGTGAGCGTCGAATCATGGAGACCCTGAAACGGGTTGGCCTGTTACCCGAACATGCGTACTTTTACCCACAAATGCTGGCAACCGGCCAGAAACAGCGGGTTTCTCTCGCCCGGGCACTGATTCTTCAGCCTTGTATCATCGTGGCAGACGAAGCACTGAACGGTCTGGATATGTCGATGCGTTCGCAAATCATCAACCTGCTGCTGGAACTGCAGGAAGAGATGGGGCTGTCCTACATCTATGTGTCACAGCATATGGGGGTAATCAAACACTTCACCGATAAGGTGATGGTCATGCAGACCGGAGACGTGGTCGAACAAGGCCCGACTCTGGAGGTCTTCAACAACCCTCAACATCCACTGACCCAGAAACTGCTCGACAGCCATTTTTCAGCCCCCGCCCACGACCGGACCAACCGTCTCAGCAGCGTGACACCCAAAATCGAGTACTGAGCGGGTGTGACCCTTTGCATGTGCTGGCACTATCCACGTGTCAGCACAACAAACCTTGCTCAGCTCATCAGAACCACAGAGCCCGCCCCCAGAGCCACCGCCAGAAGAATTGGCCAGACCACGAATTTTGCCATTCGGCTATCACCAATAACCACCGCCATTCCCATTTTCACCAAGCTGTTAACCGCCGAGGCAATGAAGATCCCGGTGGCAGCCGTCGTCAGCGTCAATGTGTCGATACTCTGCCGTCCCAATGCCAGCGTGATGGCATCAACATCGGTGATCCCGGAAATCGCCGACAGAATCAGGGTCCCGGTATTGCCAAACCACTGCTGTAATGCGGTCGCCAGCAATATAATCAGCATCAACCCCAAACCAAACATCAAGGCTGAGGAAAGTGCCAACGGGTTTTGTTTCATTTCAGGGTTGGTCTGGCTGTCCATTTTATTTTTTTTCCAGATCCAAGCGGCAGGCAGATAGAAACCGACCATCATGGCCGTCATCGGCAACCAGAGCAGGCTCAACAGCGATGAGTTAATCACGTAACTGATGAACAAAATACGCGGGAACATAGTGCCGCAGCTGAGTAAAATGCCACTCGCGAGCAGCCCACACAACCGAGGCTGCTGTTTGGAAAGGTTAGAAAACTGCAGTGTCAGCGCCGTCGAAGAGCTAAGGCCAGCAAACAGACAGGTCAGCAGAATCCCCTTTTCAGCTCCGCCGATCTTCATGGCGAAGTAGCCGATAAACGAGATACTGGCAATCAGGACAACCATCCACCAGATTTCGTAAGGATTTATCGCATTAAAAGGGCCCACTTGCTCATTGGGCAACAACGGCAGCATCACCACAGAAATCAGCAGCAGGCGCAAAGCCGCATCCAGCTCGTACTCCTGCAGCTTAGACAGGGCATCATGCAGCTCACGCTTGTTGTCGAGAATAATGGCGGTGATTACCGCAGCAGATGCCGCCAGCGCTGGGTTCTCGACCACGGCCAGTGCGCCAAGCAGAAACGTCAGCAGCATCCCTATCAAGCCGGTAATACTCAAATTCGCCTGGCTCCGCAGACGGTAAGCGTAGGCCACAGTAATGATCACAGCCAGGCCAAGGAAGGACAGACCCAAAAACAGCTCCGAGTATAAACTGGCTAACAGCCCACAAACCCCACCGAGCAGGCCAATCAGTGAATATGTCCGGATGCCTGCTACCCGACTGCCAGCAGCTTCATTACGCTCTACCCAGCCGCGTTGAATACCAATGATCGCCCCCAGCAACAGGGCGATTGCAAGACGAACAAAAGGAGAAGACAGATCCAGGGTGGTTTCCATATCGCGCTTCCGTATCGATGGCTGTCATACCGGATATTGGTATACTCTGACCTTCACTGAGGCGGTTCGGCGTTCGAGCGCACACCTTCAGCATGGCCCCACGCCGATAAGCTTATCGGGGGGCAACTGGGGAACAATACTCAGTTTTGTATTCAGTGTAGGCCGGACAGGAAAAGATAACTGCCTGCTTTGTCACGATTTATCATCAGTGAAGCACATCATAATGCCCTAAAAGGCATAGGCTCGATGACAGTGCCAGTCGAACCATACGGTTCTGCAGCAGCAAGAAGCAAGAAGCAAGAAGCAAGAAGCAAGAAGCAAGAAGCAAGAAGCAAGAAGCAAGAAGCAAGAAGCAAGAAGCAAGAAGAATAAAACACTGACAGGGCAATGCAACTGGCTCTGAACACCAGAGCCAGTTGATGACATTAAGACAGGCTCTGGTTAATTTCAGCCAGCACAGCGGCTGGATCTGCGGCCTGTGTAATCGGACGGCCAATCACCAGATAATCGGAACCCGCCTGTACCGCTTCAACCGGTGTCATCACACGGCGCTGATCACCTGCGGCACTGCCTGCTGGGCGAATACCAGGCGTCACCAGTTTAAATTCAGTACCCAGCTCTGATTTCAGCATGCTGGCTTCCTGAGCAGAACACACGACCCCATCAAGACCGCTGTTTTTCGTCAGACGCGCCAGATTCAGTACATGCTCCTGAGGCTCGGCTGTAATACCAATACCACGCAAATCAGAAGCTTCCATGCTGGTCAGTACAGTCACCGCAATCAGCAACGGACGATCTTTGCCATAAGGCTCAAGAATATCACGTGATGCAGCCATCATACGCTCACCACCGCTGGCATGGACATTGACCATCCATACACCCAGTTCCGCAGCCGCCGCTACCGCGCGGGAACAGGTATTCGGAATGTCATGAAATTTTAGGTCCAGGAATACAGAATGGCCCCGATCATGCAGTTTACGCACAAAATCAGGGCCAAAATAAGTAAACATCTCTTTGCCGACTTTTAATCGACAACTACCCGGCTCAATCCGGTCAACAAAAGCTAAGGCTTCGTCCTGGCTTGGATAGTCGAGTGCAACAATGACTTTTGGATCTAACATGGCATCTCCTGCTGAGTTACGGTTCACAAATCACCCGGCGAGCACAGGCGCGCTGAGGGCGGTCAGGATTGTACAATAAAATGTCCATTTATCGAGAATTTTTTAAGCTTTTCGACAAAAGCACCAAAAGTGACACTTTTCTCAGGAGACCAATCGTTTGTCAGGCGAGGTTAATTGCGAAAAGACTAAATACAAAAAAGCCCGTTCATTGCTGAACGGGCTTTCAAGAATGCTTATTCACCATCAAGACCACGAATCGGTTTGACGGATCCCCACCCTTTACAGGAAGGACACTGCCAGTATAGAGAGTGCGTCGCAAATCCACACTGGCTGCACCGATAATGAGGCTTGGTTTTCAACTGCTCACCAACCAGGCCGCGCAATGTCGACAGGCTGTCTTTCGCCCGCCCTTCTTCGGCTTCGTCCAGGTGGTACTCCATCAGCTGATAAAAACCCTTCATGGTCGGATTTTTCTGGAGCTGCCGGGTCATGAACGTCTGCGCTAAGGTTGATCCCTCACGCTTGGCAATTTCATCAGCTAACATCAGCTCGGCGGTTGAACCAGCTTCATGTTCCACACAATAGTGCAGAAAACGCAGCCAGCCGGCTTCATTATTTGTGGCTTCATAACACTGCAGCAGCAAAGGCAGCGCCTCACCAACGAAGACGATGTCCTGCTCCACCACCTTTTCGAGTTGCTTGGCAGCCGCTTTAAAGTCGTCCTCAGTGATCAGGATTTTCGCCAGCATAATCGTTGCACGAACACAGGATTTATCAACCGACAGGGCTTTTTTCAGCATCTGCTTGGCTTTATCCGGATTTTGCGCACTCATTTCCAGCATCGCCATCTCACACCAGAAGTGAGCAATGTCATGCTTGAGCCGGGATTTCCCCATTTTGACCAGCTGCGTCGCCATTTCAATGGCTTTATCCCACTCGCGGGTCTGCTGGTATATGGTCAGCAGTTGTTGCAGCGCCCCTTTGCGATGATCGGGCTCATCCAGCAGCTGCTCAAAAATTTTCTCGGCCCGGTCAAAAAAGCCGGCGGCCATGTAGTCCTGTGCCAATTGCTGCAATGCAAGATTGCGCTGGTCAATGGTCAGGTTTGGACGTGCAATAAGGTTTTGGTGAATGCGGATAGCACGATCGACTTCGCCCCGGCTGCGGAACAGATTCCCCAGAGCCAGGTGCGTATCAATTGTTTCACTGTCAACTTGGAGCAGCTCAATAAACACATCAACTGCTTTGTCAGACTGATCTGACAGCAGTAAGTTTAACCCCGTCACGTACTGACGTGACATGTGGTGAGACTGCTCCTGTTGTTTGTTACTAGCGCTCCTGTTACCCATATACCAGCCGTAACCGGCGGCAATCGGCAATAACAGGAACAACAGCTCTAGCATTAACGATTATTCCTTAACAGGCTCAGCGCGTAACTGCTCCAGTTCTTTCTGCTGTTTAGCCACTTTTTTGCCTAGGCGATTTTTAGTGAAGCGGGCTTTCAGATACAGCAGGCCGCAAATCATCCAACCAATGATAAAACCGGCACCGAAGGCAATGCCAAGCAGAGTTGATAACTGGAACTCACCCTGAGCGAGCAAATAGTCAAAATTGACAAGCTGTTGGTTCTGGGCGCCTAACGCAAGGGTAAGTAAAAAGCAGGCAACCAATACGAGAACAGTCAGTATCTTCATCGTGAATCCTTCTCACTCGAATGAAAAATAGATTGTACCTATCTGCTAAAGTAAAAGCTCTATGTTTTAAAAAATTCGCTTACCTGTAAAGGCAGATGGTATGGGCTGATTATGCAGGATTTTGGCTCTACAGACCATGATCAAAACGCATAAAAAAAAACGGCACACTTAACAGCATGCCGTTTTTTTATTTATACGCGGTTAACCAATAATTGAAGCGTTAACGCGGTCGCGTAATTCCTTACCTGGTTTAAAGTGAGGAACGTACTTGCCGTCCAACTCAACCTTATCCCCGGTTTTAGGGTTACGACCTACACGTGGAGCGCGGTAATGTAAAGAGAAGCTACCAAAGCCACGGATTTCAATACGGTCACCTTCAGCGAGCGTTGAAGCCATGTGCTCAAGGATTTCCTTGATTGCATCTTCTACCTGTTTGGCAGAAAGATGTGTTTGTTGACTGCATAGTCTTTCAATTAATTCAGACTTTGTCATAAACACTCCGTTTTTAGTATGTTTCTCAATAGTATAACCGCTTAGGGGGAAAAATGATCCCCCTATGCTCAATTATTCGCCTTTAGCAGCTTTGAAAGCGTCAGCCATAGCGTTACCGAACGCAGCATCATCTTGCTTGTTCAGTGCAGCCATTGCTTCTTGCTCTTCAGCAACGTCTTTAGCGCGAACTGACAGGTTGATTACGCGGTTCTTACGATCAACGCCTGTGAATTTAGCTTCAACAGAATCGCCAACAGACAGAACCAGAGTTGCGTCTTCAACACGGTCAACAGAAGCTTCAGATGCACGCAGGTAACCTTCAACACCTTCAGCCAGCTCAACAGTTGCGCCTTTCGCGTCAACAGCAGTAACTGTACCAGTTACCAGAGCGCCTTTCTTGTTCATAGCAACGAAGCCGTTGAACGGATCTTCTTCGATTTGCTTGATGCCCAGAGAGATGCGCTCACGCTCAGCGTCAACAGCCAGAACAACTGCAGAGATTTCGTCGCCTTTCTTGAAGTCACGAACAGCGTCTTCGCCTGCAACATTCCAAGAAATGTCAGACAGGTGAACCAGACCGTCGATGCCGCCGTCAAGACCGATGAAGATACCGAAGTCAGTGATTGACTTGATCTTACCAGTTACGCGATCGCCTTTAGCTTGCATTTCTGCAAATGACTGCCATGGGTTCGCTTTACACTGTTTCAGACCTAGGCTGATACGACGACGTTCTTCGTCGATATCCAGAACCATAACTTCAACTTCATCGCCCACGTTAACAACTTTAGATGGGTGGATGTTCTTGTTAGTCCAATCCATCTCAGAAACGTGTACCAGACCTTCAACGCCTTCTTCGATTTCAACGAAGCAGCCGTAGTCAGTCAGGTTAGTTACGCGACCAGACAGCTTAGTGCCTTCTGGGTAACGCTTAGCGATAGCTACCCATGGATCTTCGCCCAGTTGCTTAAGGCCTAGTGATACGCGAGTACGCTCACGGTCGAACTTAAGAACTTTAACGTTGATCTCGTCGCCAACATTAACGATTTCAGATGGGTGCTTAACGCGCTTCCAAGCCATGTCAGTGATGTGCAGAAGACCGTCAACACCACCCAGATCTACGAACGCACCGTAGTCAGTCAGGTTCTTAACGATACCTTTAACTTCCATGCCTTCTTGTAGAGAAGCCAGCAGTTCGTCACGCTCAACGCTGTTTTCAGATTCGATAACTGCGCGGCGAGAAACAACTACGTTGTTACGCTTCTGGTCTAGCTTGATTACTTTGAACTCTAGCTCTTTGTTTTCCAGGTGAGCAGTGTCACGAACTGGACGAACGTCAACCAGTGAACCTGGTAGGAACGCACGGATACCGTTCAGTTCAACTGTGAAGCCGCCTTTAACTTTACCGTTGATGATACCAACAACAGTTTCAGCGTCTTCGTAAGCTTTCTCTAGAACGATCCAAGCTTCGTGGCGCTTCGCTTTCTCACGAGAAAGCTTAGTTTCACCAAAGCCGTCTTCAACAGCGTCAAGAGCAACGTCAACTTCTGCACCGATTTCGATTTCAATTTCGCCAGCAGCGTTCTTGAATTCTTCAGCAGGGATAGAAGACTCAGACTTCAGGCCTGCGTCAACCAGTACATAACCGTTTTCGATAGCTACAACAGTACCTTTAACGATGGCACCTTGACGTGTTTCTACTTCTTTTAGTGACTCTTCAAAGAGCTGAGCAAAAGATTCAGTCATTATTCAATCTTCAATTTAATAAACAACCACGGGTATCCTACCGCATGGGGTTGATAGTAAAGTCAGTTTTCATCCGTGAAACCGACGCGATCATGCTGATTACTCAGCAGATAATTTCTGTTCAATATACGCTAATGCCTGTTCGGTCACTTGCTCTATTGACATCTCAGTAGAGTCTAGCACCAAAGCATCAGCTGCGGGACGTAACGGCGCGACCGCGCGATTGCGATCTCGATGGTCACGTTCCTGAATTTCTTTCAAAAGGTGGTCAAAGTTAACATCTAAGCCTTTCTGTTGCAACTGCTTCATACGACGTTCTGCACGTTCCTCTGCACTTGCATCAAGGAAGATTTTCACTTCAGCCTGCGGGAAAACTACGGTTCCCATATCTCGGCCGTCAGCGACCAGACCCGGTGCTTCGCTGAAAGCACGCTGACGTCGCAGCAGCGCTTCACGCACGCGAGGCAGTGCCGCAACTTTGGAGGCAGCCATGCCGGTTTCTTCTTTACGAAGTTCGCCGGAAACATCTTCACCTTCCAGGATCACCTTCACCAACTCGCCTTCCGCAATGAATTCAACATCCAGATGCGCCGCCAGTGGTACCAGGGCATCTTCTGATTCCAGATCAACGCCGTGATGGATAGCCGCCAGAGCCAACACACGATAAATCGCACCTGAATCCAGAAGCTTCCAGCCCAGTTTTTCTGCCAACAGCATACACAGTGTGCCTTTACCGGCACCGCTTGGTCCATCGACAGTGATCACTGGCGCGTGAGTAGACATAGGTTTTCTCCGAACTTGTTCTAATGTAAGCAGTAATACGCATCTGCGCGAGTCAGACGGGCAACACTGATGCGTATTACCGCTCCCAAGCGGGGCCATAGTATACGGGAAAATAGGCGGTGATACCAATCTGTAATCCGGTTATCTTCTGGACCATTAACGAATAAAAAAACAACCCGCCGTGATGGCGGGTTGTCGGACAACGGTCTGAAATTATGCCAGTTACTGACTAAGAATGGCCAGTTTATCAAAGTAATCCGGGAAGGTTTTTGACGTACACTTCGGATCATTGATGGTTACCGGCGTATCACTCAATGCCACCAGCGAGAAACACATTGCGATACGGTGATCGTCGTAAGTATCGATGGCCGCATGCTGCAACTGAGCCGGCGGTGTGATAGTGATGAAATCTTCACCCTCTTCCACTTCCGCGCCCACTTTACGCAGCTCGGTTGCCATGGCACTGAGACGGTCAGTTTCTTTGACGCGCCAGTTGTACACATTGCGAATTGCGGTCGTACCTTCCGCAAACAACGCCGCAGTAGCGATGGTCATGGCAGCATCAGGGATGTGGTTGAAGTCCATATCAATGGCTTTTAATTCACCTTTGCGGGCAATTACATAGTCATCGCCCCATTCGATGTCAGCCCCCATCGCCGCCAGTGCGTCGGCAAACTGCACATCACCCTGAATACTTTTCTTGCCGATACCGGTGACTTTCACTTCACCACCGCGAATTGCGGCGGCAGCAAGGAAGTAAGACGCTGAGGACGCATCACCTTCCACCAGAAACTCACCCGGCGACTGGTAACTCTGCCCGCCTTTAACGATAAAGGCCTGGTAGTTCTGATTTTCCACGTTCACGCCAAACTGAGCCATGATATGCAGAGTGATATCAATATAAGGCTTGGAAACCAGATCGCCGATGATGCGAATTTCGGTATCCGCTTCAGCCAGCGGGGCCGCCATCAGAAACGCGGTTAGGAACTGGCTGGAAATCGAACCGTCAATCTCAACCCTGCCACCTTTCAGTCCGGTTCCGGTTATGTTCAGCGGCGGAAAACCATCGTTTTCCAGATAGGTGATATCTGCCCCGGCAGAACGCAGCGCATCAACCAAGTGGCCAATCGGACGCTCTTTCATACGTGGTTCGCCAGTCAGGATGTACTCCCCTTGCCCGAGGCAAAGAGCCGCTGCCAGCGGACGCATCGCCGTACCGGCATTTCCCAGAAACAGCTCCAAGGGCTGAGCAGAATGAAATGCACCGCCCACTCCCGTCACTTCGCAAACAGTTTTATCGTCGGACAACTGGTAGTTCACGCCCAACAAGCTCAGGGCATTGAGCATATGACGAATATCGTCACTGTCGAGCAGATTGGTCAGGCGGGTTGTCCCATTTGCTAACGCAGCCAACAGCAAGGCGCGGTTGGAAACACTTTTTGAACCCGGCAGGTTCACAGTACCATTGATCTTGTTTATCGGCTGTAACGTTAAACTTTCCATCTGTATTATCTTTAATCCTGTTTGGTCACAGTCTCAGCAGAGTAACCAATAATATGGCGGTTCGCCAGTCCTGTTTAAGGTCTAATTTTGCTGTTTTGACCCGTTAGTGCGCTTTTTTCCTCAAACTTATCAGGAGATACCATGAACTGGCTGATGTGCCTTTGTCGAAAACAACGTGATCGATTCATCATTCCCTTGTTTGCACTGTTCTTTTTACAGGGATGTACCGGAATACCGGACAACATTCAGCCAGTCTCATCTTTTGATGTGAACCGTTACCTGGGAACCTGGTATGAAATTGCCCGGCTGGATCACTCTTTTGAACGCGGCCTGACCCAAGTCTCCGCAACATATGAAAAGAATAGCGATGGCTCAATCAGCGTGCTGAACCGTGGTTATGACCCAAGTCATCAAGAATGGAAGCAGGCTGAGGGGCGCGCCGTTTTTGTCGGTGAGCCAAACAAAGCACACCTGAAAGTTTCATTCTTTGGCCCGTTTTACAGCAGCTATGTGGTGTTTTATCTCGAGCCGGATTATTCAGTGGCACTCGTCAGTGGCTACAATAAGGAATATTTCTGGATTCTCGCCCGTCAACCGTCATTAACAGAGACGCAACTGGGCAATTACCTGCAGCGGGCTCGAGAGGCTGGTTTTGCCGTCGACAACCTGATCTACCCCCAACCGCCGCTGAAATCAAAAGCATCTGTTGATGAATAAAATTTAAGGCTAAGAACAGAAAACGGCGCCGCAGTCCTGCATGGAAAAAGAAAAAGCCGCACTCGGCGGCTTTTTACTTGTACAACAATGTCGTCTCACGACTTCACTCAGGCATTGTCCTGCTCAAACTTCACCATGAAGTCGACCAGAGCCTGAACACCTTCAATAGGCATTGCGTTGTAGATAGACGCACGCATTCCACCGACCGCGCGGTGCCCTGCCAGCGCCTTCAGACCCGCCGCTTCAGCCTGCTCCAGGAACAGGGCATCAAGTTCAGGGTTCTTCAGCTGGAACGGGACATTCATCAGAGAACGGTTGTCCGAATGGACCTCATTACGGTAAAACGCTGACTGATCGATGTAATCGTAAAGTACCTTGGCTTTGGCTTCATTGCGTTTTTGCATTTCTGCCACACCGCCAATGGATTTCAGCCACTTGAAGACTTCACCGGCCAGGTACCAGGCAAATGTCGGCGGGGTGTTAAACATCGACTCTTTATCGACCTGTACGGTGTAATCCAGCACGCTTGGCAGGGCAGCTCTGGCTTTACCCAGCAAATCATCACGGACAATCACAATCGTCAGGCCGGCAGGACCGATGTTCTTCTGTGCACCAGCATAGATTACCCCATATTTGGAGACATCAATTTCACGGGACAGAATTGTTGAGGACAAGTCCGCGACAATCGGTTTATCGGTAACAGGCAAGTCACGGATTTCAATCCCGTCGATAGTTTCGTTCGGGCAGAAATGTACAAATGCTGCATCATCTGACAGCGGCCATTGTGCGGCAGGCAGCACTGCACGTTTACCGTCTTTTTCACAGGTAATATCAATGATATTCGGCGAACAGTATTTTTCCGCCTCTTCGGCCGCGCTATGAGCCCAGTAGCCACCATCCACATAATCGGCACTGCTGGCCTCACCCAACAGGTTCAGCGGTACAGCCGCAAACTGAGCACGAGCCCCGCCATGGCAGAACAGAACGTGGTAATTATCAGGGATGGACAGCAGGTCACGCAGGTCTTGCTCGGACTGCTTGGCGACGACTACGAACTCTTTGCTGCGGTGACTGATTTCCATCACCGATGTGCCCAGTCCATTCCAGTCGATCAGCTCTTGCTGTGCTTTTTTTAAAACCTCTGCCGGGATCATTGCCGGTCCGGCGCAAAAATTATAAACCTGCTCCATGATGAAAGACTTGCTCCTGCTATAAAACATGGGGTTACATTATAGTTGCGACACAAGTCACAAATGTTTTCTGACAGTTTGTGACCAGGATCGAATACCTGTTTTTACACCTTTATGACGGCGCTGAAAAGGGTTTCATGACGAATTCCTTCATCCTCTTTTTTCAGCCATAAAAAAACGCAGCCCGAAGGCTGCGTTTAATACATGAAGATACACACTCAGGGATTATTCCTGATCGGTATCCTGCTCAGCAGAATCATCATTGCCAGCATCTTCGTCAGATACTGATGACTCAGTGCTATCAGCCTCGTTCTCAGCGTTAATCACGTCGCCTTCGAGAGCATCATTCAGCTCATCTTCTTCAGGCTCTTCGATACGCTGCAGACCAACAACCTGCTCGTCTTCTGAAGTACGAATCAGCGTCACACCCTGGGTGTTTCGGCCAACACGGCTCACTTCCGCCACACGGGTACGAACAAGCGTACCGCCATTGGTGATCATCATGAACTCGTCGCCGTCCAGTACCTGGATAGCACCGACAACGCTACCGTTACGCTCGGTCACTTTGATCGATACCACGCCCTGTGTAGCACGACTCTTCGCCGGGTACTCAAGCAGCTCAGTACGCTTACCAAAGCCGTTTTCGGTCACAGTCAAGACATCGCCGTCGTTATGAGGAACGATCAGTGACACCACTTTGTCGTTCTCTGCCAGCTTAATACCGCGTACACCTGCCGCAGTACGGCCCATGCCACGAACCTGCTCTTCAGAGAAACGTACCACTTTACCGGCTTTCGAGAACAGCATGATGTCATCGCCGCCAGCGGTGATATCAACACCGATCAGGGAGTCGCCATCACGCAGGTTCACTGCAATGATACCGGCGCTACGCGGACGGCTGAAATCAGTCAGCGGGGTCTTCTTCACGGTACCGTCAGCGGTAGCCATGAAGATAAACTTGTTCTCTTCGTATTCTTTCACCGGCAGGATGGCAGTAATACGCTCACCTTCTTCCAGCGGCAGAATGTTCACGATCGGCTTACCACGTGCAGTCCGGCTGGCCTGTGGCAACTGGTATACTTTCAGCCAGTACATACGGCCGCGGCTTGAGAAGCACAGAATGGTATCGTGCGTATTCGCCACCAGCAGACGTTCGATGAAGTCTTCATCCTTCATACGGGTGGCTGCTTTACCTTTACCGCCACGACGCTGTGCTTCATAGTCGCTCAGCACCTGGTATTTCACGTAACCTTCATGAGACAGAGTTACCACAACATCTTCCTGAGTGATCAGGTCTTCCAGATCGATATCATGGCTGGCCGCAGTGATTTCAGTACGACGAGGGTCGTTAAACTGCTCTTTCACCGCTTCCAGTTCTTCACGAATCACTTCCATCAGACGCTCAGAACTACCCAGGATATGCAGCAATTCTGCAATTTCACCCAGCAGAGTTTTGTACTCGTCGAGGATTTTCTCATGCTCAAGGCCTGTCAGTTTGTGCAGACGCAGATCCAGAATAGCTTGCGCCTGTTGCTCAGTCAGGAAGTACTGACCGTCACGGATACCGTATTGCGGTTCCAGCCACTCAGGACGCGCCGCATCAGTACCGGCACGTTCCAGCATTGCCGCAACGTTGCCCAGGTCCCAACCGCGAGCGATCAGACCGGCACGGGCTTCCGCTGGTGTCGGTGCTTTACGGATCAGGTCGATGATTTCATCTATGTTAGCCAGCGCCAGTGCCAAACCTTCAAGGATGTGGGCACGTTCACGGGCTTTACGTAGTTCAAAAATTGTACGACGTGTCACCACTTCACGGCGGTGGTTCACGAAGCACTTCAGCATCTCTTTCAGGTTGAACGTTTTAGGCTGACCGTTATCCAGGGCCACCATGTTGATACCGAAAGTTGTTTGCAGCTGAGTTTGTGCGTACAGGTTATTCAGTACCACTTCGCCCACAGCATCGCGCTTACATTCGATAACGATGCGCATACCGTCTTTATCAGACTCGTCGCGCAGCGCGCTGATGCCTTCAACTTTCTTCTCTTTAACCAGTTCAGCGATCTTTTCAATCAGACGTGCTTTGTTCACCTGGTACGGGATCTCAGTAACAATGATGCTTTCGCGGCCATTTTTGTCACTTTCGATATCCGCTTTAGAGCGCATGTAAACTTTACCACGACCGGTCTTATAGGCATCAATGATACCTTTACGGCCACTGATCATCGCAGCAGTCGGGAAGTCCGGACCTGGAATATATTCCATCAGCTGGTCGATAGTGATGCTTTCATCATCGATATACGCCAGACAGCCGTCGATCACTTCACCCAGGTTATGAGGAGGAATGTTGGTTGCCATACCTACCGCGATACCTGACGAACCGTTCACCAGTAGGTTAGGAATCTTCGTTGGCAGTACCGCAGGGATTTGTTCTGTACCGTCGTAGTTAGGTACGTAGTCAACCGTTTCTTTTTCCAGATCAGCCAGCAGCTCGTGGGCAATCTTGGACATACGTACTTCGGTATAACGCATTGCAGCGGCGGAGTCGCCATCGATCGAACCGAAGTTACCTTGACCATCTACCAGCATGTAGCGAAGCGAGAAAGGTTGCGCCATACGTACAATCGTGTCGTATACCGCACTGTCACCATGGGGGTGATATTTACCGATTACGTCACCGACCACACGGGCAGATTTTTTATATGCTTTATTCCAGTCATTGCCCAATACATTCATCGCGAACAAAACGCGACGGTGTACCGGCTTAAGGCCATCACGCACATCAGGAAGAGCACGACCCACGATAACGGACATCGCGTAGTCGAGATACGAGCCTTTCAGCTCCTCTTCAATGTTTACGGGCGTGATCTCTTTTGCAAGATCGCTCATGGAGCCAATATCCCTCAGGTAATTTCTGTCGTATACGTATACCAAACGGCATAGCTATCACATATTTAGAGTTATCACACGTCAGGACGGGCCTTCGTGATGTGATACCTATAGCGTTTGGAACCATACGTGCAAGGTGCGAGAATATAGCATATTTCAGTCTAGATAGGCACACCTTTCACTATGATGTTGTGAGTAATTTAGCGGATTAGTAAAAAATCGAAAGTGCTTATTTATCAAATTGGCACAGAACAGTTCACTTTTCACCCAACCCCTGTTTTTTGCGACTTTTCCTGTTTTGTACCGAATCAGACTAAATTGCAACCAGTTGTAAATTAGCGATCGATGCGGCAGTTTCACACTTTTGTCACCAAGCTGTTCAGAGTCTGAACGTGAAACCTGATCCTTATCAACATTGCCCTTTTTTCACCCGCTACAATAATCCTGTATCGCGATATTTGTGTTTTTCTACAACCCGTTACATTTAAGCGGAGGTCTGTATGTTAAGCCAAGCTATCAATACCATCGGCATGTGCATTATGGGTGGGAAATACCTGCTTATTGTGATTTTAGCCGCCACTATGCTGTTATCCGGTAACGTTCAGGCAGAAATGCTGGCATTCAGCCACCTGGACCCGACGGAGTAATTACACTGCTCACCCGTGACAGGGCTAATGAACCCGGTCGTTTTACCATCGGCTCACTGGCTGTCGGCCTGTCACCTTACTAAACCAACCTTAAATCAAAAGATGGCGCGCCTGGATCACGCTCCGGGCGGTTTTTCACACTGCTGTATTACCTCTGGGACGGTTTTCGCTATAATGTGGTCATTAATAAGGAATATGGCAATATCAGATGACTAAGCAGTTAAACGTCGATCCGGCTGAAATCAGTAAATTCGAAGAGATGGCGTCCCGCTGGTGGGATCTCGAAGGTGAATTCAAGCCGCTACACCAAATTAACCCGTTACGCCTGAACTTCGTCATGGATCATGCCGGTGGTCTGTTTGGCAAAAAAGTGCTGGATGTCGGCTGCGGCGGCGGCATTCTGGCTGAAAGTATGGCCGTTGAAGGTGCTGAAGTAACCGGTCTGGACATGGGTAAAGAGCCTCTGACGGTCGCCCGACTGCACGCCCTTGAAACCGGCACTAAGCTGGAGTACGTCCAGCGGACGGCGGAAGAGCAAGCAGAAATGTTCCCTGAAACCTACGACGTCGTTACCTGCATGGAGATGCTGGAACACGTCCCACAGCCAGCTTCTGTCATTGCCGCTTGTGCCAAAATGGTTAAACCGGGCGGCCACGTGTTCTTCTCGACCCTGAACCGCAATCTGAAATCGTACCTGTTTGCGATTGTCGGTGCCGAGCAACTGCTGAAGCTAGTGCCTAAAGGCACTCATGATCACGAGAAGTTTATCCGTCCTTCAGAGCTGCTGGCGATGATCGACAACACACCGTTGCAGGAACGTCACATCACGGGTTTGCACTACAATCCGCTGACTGATAAGTACTGGCTGGGCAAAAACGTGGACGTGAACTACATCGTTCATACCGTGAAGCTTTAAAACGATCACGCTCATTTGGCAAAGAATCCGCAGGGACTTTCTCAAGATCGCTGCCAAAGACTTTGCCAAAAACAAGCCACACATTAACAGCTGCGGGCATCGCCTCTTCGGCACTGCTTCTTCGGTATTGCTTCTTCGGCATGACTCCGCAGCTGTTATGACATCGCAAAAAGATGTTGCAAGCAGAAAGATGTCACTCGCAGGAAACCTGCGTCCCCTTGCTTCGCCCTGATGCCAGCCACTACACTAATGTCAGTTTGTCATTACAAGGAAACGTACCATGGCATCAACGATCAAGGCTGTCCTGTTTGATTTGGACGGCACCCTTCTTGACACCGCACCAGACATGGCTGACGCCGCTAACCGGGTACTCGCCGACTATGATCATCCCCCGCTGTCTGATGAACAAATTCGTGCCAACACCAGCTACGGTGCCCGGGGATTGCTGACCGCCGGTTTCGGCACAATTCCGTCGCACCTCGATATACATCAGCTACGCCTGCAATTTCTTGACTACTACGAGCAAAATATCTGCGTTAATACGTCTCTGTATCATGGTATTAGCCCGATGCTGACAGCGCTTGATAACATGCAGCTGCCATGGGGGATCATGACCAATAAACCCGGTTTTCTTACTGAGTTGCTTTTGCCATTTTTCCCGGAACTGATGCGCGCACGCGTCATCGTATGCGGCGATACTCTGTCAGTCGCCAAGCCCCATCCGGCTCCCCTGCTGCATGCCTGTGAAATGATGGGAATTCAGCATCAGCATTGCGCCTATATTGGTGACATCGAAAAAGACATGATTGCCGCCAGAGCAGCCAGTATGCCGGGCTATGTGGCCGGATGGGGATATATTGGCGCTGACCATACGCCACAGGCATGGCAGGCAACGGGGATTTTATCCCACCCGGGAGATCTACTTTCCATTTTATAAACCCCGTTTTTACGGGCTAACTAGCCAAGAAATAACCAGAAAATTTTGTATCATCCGACCTGTACAATGAGGGTCAAAAATCAAGGATTTTTTTTTCGGCGCCCCCAAATTCGGGGCGAATTTTTTTTGCATTTTTCTATGATATTGTCAGACCTGCGCAAATCGGTTAGTTGGCACTAACTAAAAATTATAAGTCCCCATGTTATCCACAGCCGGTTAAAAAATACCACCTTGCATTACCCCATTATCATCACTATCTTGTAACTCAAATAGCTCAACACCCCAATATATAGTGTTTGTAACGATTGGCTGAAACCTAACAAAGATCACACTCTTTGTTCACGTTCGTGCTAATTTTTGCAAAACTCCCTGTTTTGGGCTGATATCCGGGAAAACGACCAAAAATGAATCAACAGCTCACTGTTACCAAGCGTGATGGACGCAAAGAAAACATCGATCTGGAAAAAATTCACCGTGTGATCACCTGGGCCGCTGAAGGTCTGGAAAACGTCTCGGTCTCTCAGGTCGAACTCAAGTCTCACATTCAGTTTTACGACGGCATCAAAACTGAAGACATCCACGAAACCATCATCAAGGCAGCAGCTGATCTGATCTCGGAAGAGACACCTGATTACCAGTACCTGGCTGCACGACTGGCTATCTTCCACCTGCGTAAGAAAGCCTACGGCCAGTTTGAGCCACCAGCACTGTACGACCATGTCACCGGTCTGGTTGAGAAAGGCAAGTACGACAAACACCTGCTGGAAGACTACAGCAAAGAAGAACTTGACCTGATGGATACCTACATCGATCACTGGCGCGATATGAACTTCTCATACGCAGCAGTGAAACAGCTGGAAGGTAAATATCTGGTTCAGAACCGTGTCAGCGGCGAAATTTACGAAAGCGCCCAGTTCCTGTACATGATGATCGCGGCGTGTCTGTTCAGCAAATACCCACGCGAAACACGTCTGGACTACATCAAACGTTTCTATGACGCGGTATCTCTGTTCAAAATTTCACTGCCAACGCCAATCATGTCTGGCGTGCGCACCCCTACTCGTCAGTTCAGCTCTTGTGTACTGATCGAGTGTGATGACAGCCTGGATTCTATCAACGCCACAGCCAGCGCCATCGTGCGTTACGTGTCTCAGCGTGCCGGTATCGGTATTAACGCAGGCCGTATTCGTGCTCTGGGTTCTGAAATTCGCGGCGGCGAAGCGTACCACACCGGTTGTATCCCATTTTACAAGTACTTCCAGACCGCGGTGAAATGCTGTTCTCAAGGCGGTGTACGCGGCGGCGCGGCCACCCTATTCTACCCAATCTGGCACGGCGAAGTGGAATCACTGCTGGTGCTGAAAAACAACCGTGGCGTGGAAGAAAACCGTGTTCGTCACATGGACTACGGCGTACAGATCAACAAACTGATGTACACCCGTCTGATCAAAGGCGACAACATCAGCCTGTTCTCGCCATCTGACGTTCCTGGACTGTACGATGCGTTCTTCGCGGATCAGGCAGAATTTGAACGTCTGTACGTGAAATACGAGCAAGACCCAAGCATCAAGCGCAAAACAATCAAAGCCATTGACCTGTTTTCACTGCTGATGCAAGAGCGCGCCTCAACCGGCCGTATCTATATTCAGAACGTTGACCACTGTAACACGCATAGCCCGTTCGACCCGTCTGTTGCACCGATTCGCCAGTCAAACCTGTGTCTGGAAATCGCACTGCCGACCAAACCACTGAACAACGTGGAAGACGAGAACGGTGAAATTGCCCTGTGTACGCTGTCTGCGTTCAACCTGGGTGCCATTGACTCTCTGGATGATCTGGAAGAGCTTGCGGACCTGACCGTTCGTGCACTGGATGCCCTGCTGGATTATCAGGACTACCCACTGCCGGCGGCGTTCCGTGCAACCATGAACCGTCGTACCCTGGGTGTGGGCGTTATTAACTTCGCTTACTACCTGGCTAAACACGGCGTTCGCTACTCAGACGGCAGCGCAAACAACCTGACACACGAAGCGTTTGAAGCCATTCAGTACTACCTGCTGAAAGCGTCTTTGGGTCTGGCTAAAGAACAAGGCGCGTGCCCGGCGTTTAACGAAACAACGTACGCTCAAGGCATTCTGCCGATTGATACTTATAAGAAAGATATCGACAACATCTGCTCTGCAGAACTGCGTTACGACTGGGAAGCACTTCGTGAGGAAATCAAAACTCACGGCCTGCGCAACTCGACACTGTCTGCCCTGATGCCTTCTGAGACATCATCGCAGATCTCAAACGCGACCAACGGCATTGAGCCTCCTCGCGGGTACGTGTCAGTGAAAGCGTCTAAAGACGGTATCCTGAAGCAGGTAGTGCCTGAGTACACCAAGTACAAAGACAACTACGAACTGCTGTGGAACATCGGAAGCAACGACGGTTACCTGCAGTTGGTGGGTATCATGCAGAAGTTCATCGATCAGGCGATCTCTGCCAACACCAACTACGACCCGAGCAAGCAAGCAGGCGGCAAAGTGCCAATGAAACTGTTGCTAAAAGACCTGCTAACAGCGTATAAACTCGGCGTGAAAACCTTGTACTACCACAACACTCGTGATGGTGCATCCGATGCCCAAGGTGACGTTGCAGACGACTGCACAAGCTGCAAAATTTAAAAGTTAGATGAATGGGAGCTTCGGCTCCCATTGATGTTGAGGATAAGATGGCATACAGCACTTTTTGTCAAACCAATAACGATCAAATGAAAGAGCCGATGTTTTTCGGCCAGTCAGTTAACGTTGCTCGTTATGACCAACAAAAATTTGAGATTTTTGAAAAGCTGATCGAAAAACAGCTTTCCTTCTTCTGGCGTCCGGAAGAAGTGGATGTATCCGGTGATCGCATCGATTTCAATAACCTGCCGGACCATGAGCGCCACATTTTTATCAGTAACCTGAAATATCAGACCCTACTGGACTCCATTCAGGGCCGCAGCCCGAACGTCGCACTACTGCCAATCGTGTCGCTTCCTGAGCTGGAAACCTGGATTGAGACTTGGTCTTTCTCTGAAACCATTCACTCGCGCTCTTACACCCATATCATCCGTAATATCGTGAACAACCCAAGTGTGGTCTTTGACGATATCGTGGATAACGAGCACATCATCAAACGTGCGGGTGACATTTCTAAATACTACGATGACCTGATCAGCGCCACCAACGACTACCACCGTCTTGGTGAAGGTACGCACACCATTAATGGTAAAACCGTCGTCGTCAACCTACGTGAGATCAAGAAGAAACTGTACCTGTGCCTGATGTCTGTCAACGCACTGGAAGCGATTCGCTTCTACGTCAGCTTCGCATGTTCTTTTGCCTTTGCCGAGCGTGAGCTGATGGAAGGGAACGCGAAAATCATCAAGCTGATCGCCCGTGACGAAGCCCTGCACCTGACAGGCACTCAGCACATTCTGAACCTGCTACGTACCGGTCAGGACGATCCTGAGATGGCTGAAATTGCCGCTGAGTGCCATGAGCAGTGTTTCCACATCTTCAAAGATGCGGCCATTCAGGAAAAAGAGTGGGCAGAATACCTGTTCAAAGACGGTTCGATGATTGGTCTGAATAAAGACATCCTGTGCCAGTACGTGGAATACATCACGAACCTGCGTATGGCGTCTGTGGGTCTGGAACATGCCTTCCCGGGCGCGACGCAGAACCCGATTCCTTGGATCAACTCCTGGTTGTCTTCTGACAACGTTCAGGTCGCCCCACAAGAAGCAGAAATCAGTTCCTACCTGGTTGGCCAGATCGACAACGATGTCAGCGCCGACGATTTGGGTGATTTCGAGCTATGAGTCAAATCACCATCAAGGTGAATGGCATGAAGGTTCACGGCAACAGCCGTGAGCCTTTGCTCATCCAGCTGGAGCGCGCCGGATTGCGTCCGGAATTCCAGTGCCGTGACGGTATGTGCGGTGCTTGTCGCTGCAAGCTGGCTGCCGGTGCGGTTGATCAGAAAGACAGCATGGCGTTTATTGCCCCCAATGAGATTCTGGCTTGTTGCGCGATTCCGAAATCCGGGGTCGAAGTTGAGTTCGCCTATGATATTGGCGAAACAGAGCAGGAAGACCTGACTAAAAACACGCTCTCTGGCACTGCCCACCGCTCCTGATCCCAACCCCTAATCAAGTTTGCTTCTCCGTTTAGGCTATTTCTCAGACAGGGCTATGTCTCAGATAAAACTTTGCCGCAAACAAGGCTAAATCACAGACCAGGTTGTATCGCAGACCAAGCGCTGCCAATGAAATCTGTGCTCTGCAAATCTGTGTTCAGCAACAACAACCGCCACATCAAGCACTTTGGCTCAGAGCCAGCTTGCACCCGAAATACACAAACAACCCACCTGCCAGTTTATTCAGCCAGACAGTAAATGCCGGATTGTGTCTCAGACGGGCCCCGAGTCTGGATGATGTCCAGACCAGAAACAGGCTCCAGAGCAGACTGTTAACATTGAAAATCACCCCAAGCAGAATAAATGACCAAGTCTTCTCCGTTGCATCAGGCGCGATGAACTGAGGCACAAAAGCCAGGAAGAACAGTGCCACTTTCGGATTCAGTGTGTTGGTAAGAAAACCCTGAAAATAGATGGCATTTAGCGGCATGCAAGCCGAGCCATAATTTAATGGCAGCTCCGGTGACGCATGGCGGGCACGCAACATGCCAAAGCCGATATACAGCAAGTACAGGCAACCGATGACTTTCACCACCGTAAAGGCAGTGGCCGAAGTAGCCAGCAAAGCCGATAGTCCCAACGCAGCAGCCAGCACATGCACCATAACCCCGGACGCAATTCCCAATGCCGCTACTGTCCCGGCGCGCCAACCTTGATGCGCACTGCGCCCGATAATATACAGCGAGTCCGGGCCCGGCGTGATGTTCAGCGCAAAGGCCGTAATAATAAACAATCCCAGTTCTGTAATGCCGTCCATGCTCTTCCTTTCGCTCTGATTAGTCTCGCGCTCGAATGAATCATTTTTGCACTTTGAGTATAAAAGTTTGCCCTGACCAAACCTGAATACAATCGTTGTTTTTCTCTAGCCTGGCGTTGTCTGGTGTGAATAGCCTCTCTCTGGCAAACGACATCCGATTCCGCAATCATCAATCGCCCGACCTAAGAGATACACGCTAAGAGATACACCCTAAGAGATACACAACGTATTTTGCATCCGTAAAACTACAACCGGACACCCCTGTACTGACACCACTTGTCTGCCCACGATATCAAACTGGCAGGACTGATACAGACGAATCGCCTTATGGTTAGAGGCTGTCACACAAAGGCTTATAGTGCCTGTACCTAATTCTGCTGAACAGACTTCAGTAACCTCATTGTCAGAAACCCGTTCTTGGGACACATCACACCCGCTTTCACCTGACTGCGTGATACCGGAGTGAGTAACCCCAAAGTTCGTGGGAACAGAATAATTCGCAACCGCCTCCGGCGTTACAGACAAGGTGGCCGAAGTAGCCGCATCAGAATAGCCTCGTGGCAGAGAAAGTACATACTTCAGTAACTGCCGGCCAATACCTTTCCCCTGCCAGCGGGGACAAACATACAGCCAGCCAATATGCACGCCTTGGGGTGAAACAGCTTTTTTATGAGGGGCTTTTTTATGAGGGGCTTTTTTGTGACGAGCATTATCAGAAGAAGCAATGTCATGCCGAGTTGCTGTCTGCAGAGGTTGGTTGCCTTGCGCTTCCAGGGTGATAAACCCCACGACCTGCTTGTCTCTCTCACAGACAAACACATCCGAGGCGAAGAACTGGCGTCTGGCAGGCAAATTGTCCTGCAGCGGCAAAATCACCAGTCCCTTTTCGGCAAACGCTTCACCGGCAAACTCAGCCGGCTTGCATTGCAGATAGATTTCCGTGACCGATTGCCAGTCGGTTTGGCGATAACGTCGAATCATAAAACGGGACTTAAATTCCTTTTCACGCCACATAAGAAGTGGGCAGCAGACTTACCGTTTATGCCATTCATACTGCCATTTATGTGATCGAAAACATGTCCTCACAGACATAGCTTCACGAACATAGCATCCGGCCATCATTTCCCGGGCGCAATGTGTTCGCTGCTTGCTTGCTTGCTTGCTTGCTTGCTTGCTTGCTTGCTTGCTTGCTTAGCATGATGGCAACATCAACTGCCCTTTCAATACGGTTACCGCTTGCCCTGACAGCTTGACCCTGTTGTCGTCGCAGAGCGTCATGTTTACCTGACCGCCTCGCGCGGAAGCCTGATAACCGCTCAGAGTTGTCAAATTCAGCATGTTCCCCCAGTAAGTTGCCAGCGCACAATGCGCCGAACCGGTCACCGGGTCTTCATTCACCCCCACCCAGGGAGCAAAATACCGGGAGATGATATCCGTCCCCTCCGCGGCACGTACCGAAATCAGCACACTGCGACCGGGCAACTGCTTCAAGGCAGAAAAGTCGGGTGACAAGGAACGCACAATGGCCTCATCGCTCACTTCTATAAAGTATTTGGTATCGAACAAACCCGACGCCACTACCTGCGATTCTGTCAGTCCCAATCCGCTCAGCAAGGCCTGAGGAAGTTGCGCGGAGGTATCCACCTCAGTGGCAGGAAAGTCCATCACAATGTCATTGTCACTGACCGTTACCCGCAAAACTCCGGACAAGGTGGAAAACGCGATCGTTTCCCCTTTTTCAATGCGTCCCAGCTCTTTGAGGACATGCGCCACAGACAAGGTCCCGTGCCCGCAAAGTGCAACCTCCACCTCTGGTGTAAACCATCGCAGGCGCATGTCATGCAGGAACAAAAAGGCGGTTTCCGAGACCGCCATTTCTCTGGCAATGGCCAGCATCAGCGTCTCATCCATGTGATGAGTGTACTCGGGCGGAATCAGACACACTGCCGCCGGGTTGCCTTTGAATGGTTCAGAGGTAAAAGCATCGACCTGAAAAACATCAAGATTCATGGGTATATCCATATTGTTTAGGGTGCAGCGTTTAAAACACTGCTGCGTCAAAGTATTGCGCTAAGGCAAAGTTCATCGCGCAATAAAACATCGCATAACAAAACAGAGAGCAATAAAACAGAGCGCGACAAAAACGGGGCTCCGCATAAGAGCCCCTTCGTACGGTCAGCATTTGTCATTTTTTCGCTACATTTACAATCTGGCGAGAATGTACTCCGCTTTGACACTGATGCCGGTTAACCTCTGCCGCTAAACGACTGCAAAAAAGCGACTGCAATAAAACTGCTGCGATTAAACTTCAGCTATTGTGCACTCTGCTGTAGTACTTTGCTGCCCAGGCGCTGAAGCGATTCTGAATGACCAAACACAGGTTGAGCGTTCAGCCAGCGCCGCAGCATATCCAGCATCAGGGTCGAGATAACATGGCGGAAAGACTGATGATTGTACCGACGTTTCGTGGTCACCTCTTGCGACCAGATACCATCAGGGGTCAGCAGGGCAACCGCAATCTTTCCATCGCGGATTTTGCCTGAGGCCAGCACCAGTTGGGCACCACTTTGCACCGCTGCCGCCTGCGCCATCGACTCCACATCCAGTAATGGTTCACCATCTGAAAGATCACAATCTGCATCTGCCGGCCCTGATGATTCGCCAAACACCCAGCTTTGCTTCAGGCGCATCTGTAACGTGGGTTGTTCCTGCAGCCAGTTCACCACAAAACCCCCGGTGCCTTGTTCGGCAAGAGCCAGCGAATAAGAGGTCGCAGCCAGCTTTTCTTCCAGTAGCGCCAGCAACGGCTGATCCATCGACACGACGTTCTCACCCAAACGTTCACTGATGGCTTGTTTTACCGTACCAGCCTGCGGGTGAAGACGTGGACAGAACACTTTGACTTCGATAAACGGCAAAGCTGACCGGTAACCCAGCTCGAATTCCTCCGGCAACGGCAGAGACTGCAGAGTCTGGCCAATACCCGACTCGGATAAACCGAATGTATACAAGCGGTGACAATCTTTGGCGAGGTTCTCCGGGAAACGGTTTTTCAACCTTGGTAAGATCTGCTCGTGAGCCATCTTTTTAAATTCGCTAGGCACACCCGGGGTGAAAAACAGCCAGGCCCGATTAAGCCGCATCGCGAACCCGCAGGCGGTTCCAATCGGGTTATCCAAAATTCCCGCCCCTTCCGGCAACATCGCTTGTTTCAGGTTTGTTTCCGGCATTTCACGGCCAAGTTCCGCATATTTAGCTTGCATAGCCGCTACCCAGGAGTCAGACAATTCCAGCCCGACATTCGCTGCAATCGCTGCGGCCTGATTAGTAAGATCGTCCGTTGTTGGCCCTAATCCGCCGTTAACAATCACAACGTCCGCCGTCAGGCTGCAATGCTCAATTTCTTTTACCAGCATGTCCAGTTGATCCCCCACCGTCGTACGGCGGGTCATCGCAAAACCCTGCTCAAAAAACAAACGCGACAACCAGGCTGCGTTTGTATCTGTAATATCTCCGTGCAGTACCTCTTCACCGGTACTGATCATCACTACCTGTAGCATTCTGTCCCCTACATGCTGATTTACGTTCTGCCTGAACGTTATGGTCTGCCTGAACCATGGCCGAAACGACAGCGGCCAGTCCATCGCTTTAATTTGCCATTGGGTGTGTTCTCATCTTAATTCGCTTTTCTATCTATCTCACTCTTTTTTCCCTATCTCATTCTGTTCCCTGAGTTTTTTTTCATTCGAACACGACGCTTCCATACCCTCATTCAACTTACCAATCATTTGAGTGTAAACCTAAAATTACACCAAGATAAAGTAAAGTTGACAGTCAGATATCATAAGGATAAGGTACGCACACAAAACCAAACCTTACCCTGAGTAAGAAAACCGCAATTTACAACTAAAAAGCAGCGTCGAAGTATGGAAAACCACCAGATGAACACTTGCTATCGATAGCCACAACGGCTTAGACAGGTGTAAACAAAAATAAACACTCTGAACGCGCCGTTGTGGCCTCCTTACATGCAGGAAGTCACCGCAGGTGTAAACACTTCCTCCCGAACCGCTAAATCCTTTTTCTGGGAGTGATCCATTTAATGTCCATGAATAAAACATTCGGCAGTATGCTGATTATTGCCGGTACAACCATTGGTGCCGGTATGCTTGCCCTTCCCCTGGCTTCAGCCGGACTGGGGTTCACCACTGCCACGCTGATCATGTTCAGTATCTGGCTGCTTATGACTTACACAGCACTGCTGATGCTGGAAGTTCACCAGCATGCCGATCCGTCAGCAACCCTGAATTCCCTCGCACATCAGCTGTTGGGCCGTAAGGGCCAGTTACTGGCCAGTTTCGCGGTGGTGTTCCTGATGTACTCACTGTGTGCGGCTTACATTGCCGGTGGCGGTGATCAACTGAATGAGAAACTGAACTACTGGGCCGGATTAAGTATTTCTCCGCAAAGCAGCGCCGTGTTGTTTACAGTAATTATTGCAACTATCGTCGGGGTCGGGACACATTCTGTCGATTTGGTGAACCGTGTCCTGTTTACGCTTAAAGTCGTTGCCTTGGTAGTGATGCTGGGCCTGCTGGTTCCCAACGTTGAGGGGGGGCATCTGGTGAACATGCCGGTAGAGAAAGGTCTGGTCATTTCTGCCCTGCCTGTAATTTTTACCTCGTTCGGCTTTCACGGCAGTATCCCGTCGATTGTGCGCTACATCGGTTTGGATATGAAATCACTGCGTAAGGTGATGATTTTTGGCTCGTCCCTGCCGCTGATCATCTACATTTTCTGGCAGGTAGCCAGCCAGGGGGTGATGAGCCAAAGTGAGCTGATGGCGAATAATTCTCTGGGTACTTTTATCGGTGCACTAAGCGAAATTCTGCATAACCCGATGGTCAGCCAGTCTGTTTCCGTGTTTGCCGATCTGGCGCTGGCCACATCTTTCCTGGGTGTGAGTCTGGGGCTGTTTGACTTCATCGCGGACAGCTTTGGCAAAGGTCAGAGCAAGAGTGCCCGTCTGCAAACCGCACTGATCACCTTTGTACCACCACTGTGCTTTGCCCTATTTTACCCACAGGGCTTCATTATGGCGCTGGGTTTTGCGGCGATTGCCCTGGTCATTCTGGCGGTGTTCCTACCAGTCGCCATGGTGACAGCACAACGCAAGCAACGGGGTCAGGAAGATGACGCCTACCGGGTGGCAGGCGGTAAACCGGCGCTGCTGCTGGCGGCAAGCGCCGGAGTGCTGATTATCTCCTCACAGCTGCTGCAGATGGCTGGTCTACTACCCGCTGTTGGCTAACCGGTTAAAATGAGACCTGTATAATTAACCAGGCAGCTGATTCTTGCAGCTGCCTTTATTTTATCTGGCGATTCAAAAATACAATTTGATACTTTTTAGTCATACCCAAGCTAGGGTTTATCGTTCAAAATAGTCACTTATTTATATAAAAACAGTGATCAGCTATCGATTTTTTTGCTGACTTTCAAGAAATAACACAGAATAATTCATTATTCGTGAATTAGCATCACGCTTTCGTAGTGAGCACATACTTAACATCCTGTTTTTAATATAGTATTTATCAACTATCACAATAATTTATATAGCTTGGTGATGAATCGTTCTTTTTCTCTTTTTGAATACCTTCAGTCGCCTGTATGGGTATTCGACATTCACCAAAAACGTATTCTTTGGGCAAATTCTGCCGCCTTGCCTTTATGGGAAGCGACCTGTCGAGAAGAGCTGGTATCGCGCGACCTTAGCCGGGATATGTCAGAGGCGGTGAATGCCGTGCTCGACAGCTACCTGAAATGTTTTGAAGAGGGTGAAACTGTCAAAACCTGGTGGTATTTCTCCCCGAACAACATTCTCAAGAAAGCGCTTTGCTATTTTTCCGGCATTCCATTAGAAGATGGTCGCATCGGAATGCTGGTTGAAGTCATTGCCGAAGAATCCAGTTTGCGCCGCGAACTGGCGTTTTCCAGTACCTCCAATTTAGCCCTGCTGTTTGCCGAAGATGGCGAACTGGTCAGTGCTAACAACACATTTACCCACGCTTTTGGCGATCGATTACTCAGCCTGGAAGGATTTCTGGGTGACAGTCAGTTAGCTCTGGAATGGCTGGCCAAAGCCAAAACCGAAGGCAACTTGAAAACCAAAAAGTTGTGCTGGACCGGCAAAAATCATCACTGGTTCAGTATTGATGGCAAGTGGCTGACAGACAAACACCAGTTGCTGCTTAATCTGGTTAACATCAGCCAGGAGAAAGAGCAGCTGCAAAAAGCCAAATACAATGCCGAACATGATTTTCTGACCGGCCTGCTGAACCGCCGCGGTATCACTAACGCCATTACCGAAAACCAAAACAACCAGCACCCTTACAGTCTGCTGTTTCTGGATATTGACGGGTTTAAAATGGTCAATGACACCTATGGCCATGCCATTGGTGACAAACTGTTGCGGGCCATTGCCATCCGCCTGAAGGACGAGGTCAAAGATGATGGCCTGCTGGCGCGGTTTGGCGGTGATGAGTTCATCATTCAGGTCGAGCACCGTAATATCCGCCAGCCTTCGTTGTTTGCCCAGAAGCTGATCCGCGCCCTGAACCGGCCGTTTCACCTCAAAGAAGTGGGCGAGCTCTCAATCGGATGCAGCATTGGTACTTCGGACTTCCCGACAGATGCCAAAGATATTGAAACCCTGATCACTCAGGCTGACATGGCGATGCACCGCGCCAAGCTCCGGGGGCGCAACCGCAGCCATCATTTCTCGCCGGATATGGCCGATGCCCTGTACCGGAAAATGACCCTGCGCCATCACCTGACGCTGGCTCTGGAAGCGGAAGCTTTTGAGCTTTACTACCAGCCGATTGTTGATATGACGACCCAGCAACTGAAAGGGTTCGAGGCGCTGATCCGCTGGCACGATGAAGAACTGGGACAGGTTTCCCCGGCCGAATTTATTCCGCTGGCAGAAGAAACCGGCCAGATTGTACCGCTCGGTAAGTGGATTCTGAAGACCGCCTGTAAGCAGTTGTCAGTCTGGCGCGAGAAGTTCGGTAAAGGCTTTATTATGAGCGTGAACCTGTCACGGGCTCAGCTCCAATCCAGCCTGGCTCCCACGATAGAATCGCTGTTGCTGCGCTATAACATCCCGCCATCGCAACTTGCCCTTGAGCTGACGGAATCAACCATGCTGCAGGAATACGATGATGCCAAGCAGTGCCTGGATGATCTCGCGTCGCTGGGTCTGGAGCTGTATCTGGATGATTTTGGCACCGGCTATTCATCCCTGTCTCAGTTGCAGGATCTGCCAATCAGCACAGTTAAGCTGGATCAAAGCTTTGTGCAGGGCGAGCACAAAGGCAGCCAGGCGATTATTGAAGCTACCCGTGCAATTTGTGAGAAACTGGATCTGCGTGTTGTTGCAGAAGGGGTAGAAACCCAGGAGCAGCTGGACTACCTGAAGTCCTGCCGGTTTGATTACTGTCAGGGCTATTTCCTCGGTCGTCCAATGCCGGCTCATGAGCATGAAGAACGCAATTTCACGCTGCAGCATACGGCAGTGGTCTGACTTTCAGCCCAGCCAAAACCGACTAAAAAGGCCAGTGCATTGCACTGGCCTTTTGTATTTGGCTCGGTAACACCAACGCATGCTGCAGCATTGATGCTTCCCCGTCATTATTTACGCCATTTGTGGTGACAGTCCCTGCCAGATAGCAATCACTCCCGAAAATGAGCACAAACCAAGCAGGGCAAACCGCAACCACTCAGCTTTGATTAAATGCTGAATCCGATACGCAAACCAGGTCGCCAGAATCGGCGCAGGTAAAATCATCAGCGCATACTTCAGGTGCCACCAGCTAAAATGTCCCGTCGCCGACAACGTGATCAGTGACAGAATACAACTGAACACAAAATACCCGGCCAGATTGGCTCGCAGACTACCGGCTTCGGCATGTTGCAGTACCAGCGCCATCGGCGGACCACCGATTGATGTGGTGGTACCCATCAGACCGGAAGCAAAACCAGCCCAGAATAAGGATGTCGAGGTCGGCCTAATTCTCACTTTCAGTACACTGATCAATACGGCAATCAGTACCCCTGCGCCCAACACCAGAGCCAATGCTTCAGCGGAGATATACAGCAACAACGCGCCGGCGACCAGCGTACCAGGCACCCGCCCGACAAATGCCGCCCCCAGCCCTTTCAGAGAAATCATGGCCCGGTACTGCCACATGTTTATCAGGGCCAGAACCAGCCCCACAAAGGTCACCGTACCAGGCACAAATCGAGGTTCAAAAAAGTACACAATGGGGGCTGCGACAATAGCCATACCAAAACCCACCGTGCTTTGGACAAAACAGCCCGCCGCTAAAGCCAAGGCGCAGTAAATCAGTGTACTTGTGTCCATTTAAGGTGTTCTCTCCGCATGAATAAGAATATTACGTGGAGTGATCGGCTTGTCGCAGAAAGTACCGACGCTTACCCGATAACCCGCTTCTTCCATAAAGCACGCCCGATCGTATACCAGCCACAACTCGAGCGGACGACGAAACACTTGCTGCACCAACTCCAGGCGTTCCACCCAGTGATAGCGCTGCTCTCCCTCATTCTGCCAGACCGCAAAATCAATGTTGCCCGGCAATGGCAATTGCTTTTGCCCGGCAGCCCAGCGGCAGAAGGCTTCAAAGCCTTCATTCAGTAATGCTTTCTGCACGTTCGGCACTGGCAGATAGCTGTCCTGACCGAGGATATTCCTTTGCAGGCTGTCAAACCCGAGGCGGTAACTCACCTCAAGAAAACGCAGGTTTCTCACCCGGTTGCCTGCGGTGACCGTTTCCTGCAAGGGCAGTTTTAAATCCTGCTTTGACAGCGATAACTGGCTGTTGCGCGCCACGGCCGACATCGGCTCATAGGCATGACCACGAATCAGGTGATAACAACAGGGAGACACACTGACGGCCTGCCCCTTTTTCCGGGCCACCCGTGACAGCAATGACACATGGAGATCGCCGCAGGCATGCAAAGCCACCGCATGCTGCTCCGGCACAATGTACTGCTCACTGTCCGCGGAAAACGCATCGCCCTGTACAAACGTCATCGGCAACTTCAGCTTATGTGCCGCAGCCTGACCAGCCTCGCATAATCCAGCTTGCCATTCTAAACTCGTCACCGGCATAAAATGGCTCGCTGCCAGCACCCGCCCCAGAAAGCCTTTTCCGGCGCACCATTCCAACCAGGGCAGCCCTAACGCCGGCATTGCGCCATTAAAAGCTTCCAGCTGCTGCCATTTCCTTCCTGGTACACCGGCGTCCATTCCCCGGGGTAACGGACGGGAGACCTGCGGCAGGGATTTCAGCTCACTTAACGCCAACAGCGCTTTCGCTTCAGGGATCCACGGTAACAGTGCCCGGGCAAGTTGCTCAGGATCGTCCCTGTACAGCTGAAGATCGTCGTCCTTCAACTGAGCGAGCCACTGGTACATCTCCGGATATGAGTGCTGCCACTGCCCCGGCGGTGTGGCGAATGGCAGAAACTGCCAGTAATCGCGGGTCGCAGTCAGAAGGCTATCAAGCTGTTGGAATAACGGGATGTACATCAGTATCTCTTGCCAGGGTCAGGTAAAACCTCGCAATTATATACTAATCCTGGGAGGTTGAGCAGAAAGAGAGCCTGTCTCAACAAGAAAGAAAAACAAGATATAAAGGAGTTAGAAGCCCTGAGGAAAAACGAACTGAGAGGGGATCGCAGGGCAGCCTCTGCCACCCTGCAAATCATGCGATTAGCGGACCGGAAGCTCCATATTGGCAAACAGCGCTTCAATTTCGGCGTTGGTTTTCAGTGCAACCGCCTGATCGACCACATTACGGGTCAGATGCGGGGCAAAGCGCTCCATGAAGTCATACATGTAAGATCGCAGGAAGGTCCCTTTCTTAAAGCCGATCTTCGTCGTGCTGGCTTCAAAAATATGGCTCGCGTCAATCGCCACCAGGTCGCTGTCCGTCGCCGGATCCATCGCCATGCTGGCAATCACCCCAACCCCGATGCCTAGCCGAACGTAGGTTTTAATCACATCGGCATCTGTCGCGGTAAACACAATTCTTGGTGTCAGGCCGGCACGATTAAAGGCACTGTCCAGTTCTGAGCGACCGGTAAACCCAAACACATAAGTAACCAGCGAATACGCCGCCAGGTCGTGAATGGTAATCTCTTTCTTCTGTGCCAGCGGGTGATCCGCACGCACCACAATCGAGCGGTTCCAGTGGTAGCACGGCAGCATGATCATGTCCTGATACAGGTGCAGCGCTTCGGTGGCAATCGCAAAGTCAGTAGTCCCTTTCGAGACCGCATCCGCCAGCTGGCTCGGCGTCCCCTGATGCATGTGCAGGGTGACTTTCGGGTAACGCGCAGTAAAGCCCTGAATAACCGCAGGCAGCGCGTATCGCGCCTGTGTATGCGTCGTGGCTATGTTCAGGGTGCCCATTTCTGGGTGGGTATGCTCACCGGCAACGGCTTTGATGCTTTCAACTCTGGACAGAATATCGCGGGAAATTTTGACGATTTCTTCCCCCGCCGGCGTCACTTTGGTCAGGTGTTTGCCGCTGCGCTCAAAAATCTGGATACCCAGCTCGTCTTCAAGCAAGCGAACCTGTTTACTGATTCCCGGCTGAGAGGTGTACAGGCTCTCAGCGGTTGAGGAGACATTAAGGTTATGATTAACCACCTCAACAATGTATCTTAACTGCTGTAATTTCATGGTACCGCCTATTCATAGTCCATTATATTAATGCACCCATCTATGACTTAATGTTATATAACTTATTAGCTTCTTTTCCTAGTGTTAGATGATTTTTCACCAGCGAATAGTCAAGTTTTCTGCAGATGTGAAACCCATTCCAGCCTGCCAGACAACATTTGTCCGCCTCCATCCCCGTTAAGCCCGGTTTTACTTAGCAAAAATAGCCACAACGCTATGACCCCTTTACGAGATAGTGTATCTTATGAGGCTTAGTGTCAGCATGGACGGTCTATCTAATTTATGAGCATGCCACTGATTATAGGCTTAGTGGGCTTATTACTGGTGTTAATCATTGGATACAACATCATTATCCAGTATCGCCAGAAACTGCAAAGCAGCAAACAGCAGGAACTTGCCAAATACATCGCAATTATTGATGCAACCGAAGATTTGATCGGCAATGCCCATCACTTGCCTTACAGCAAAGAGCTATTGGTATGCCTGAATAAACGGATTCTGTATTCCCTGCAGAGTATGCTGGATACCGATCCATCCGATAAATCACTGCCGCAACGCATTGATAATGTGGCCGAGCAAATCCGCCAGTTACAGGACAACTATTCGGCGTCAGATGTGGCCACGTTTAAAGTCCCGAGTACAGACAAACAGGCGATTGGCATGTTACAGCTGGTTAAACGACTGAAAACGGTCATTAAGAGTGAGCACAGCAAGGGGCGCATGCCGACCCAGTCATTTGTGGCGGAAAATGCACGGCTTGAAGGGATCCAGCTGCGTATTAACATCGAAAATGTGATTAAGCGTGCTAACGATGCCACGGCCAAACGCCAGTTGGGTACCGCCAAACAGTTGCTGAAGAAAGGTCTGGACGTACTGGCAACGAAAAACGACAACTATGCGAATCAGGCTCGTGAAAAGCTCCAGCAAATGCTGGCGGATATCGACAGCAACCAGAACCGCAATCAGGAGCAACAACGCCAACAACGGATCGAAAAAGATCAGGATGAGCTGGATGTTCTGTTTCAGCCGAAACGTAAATGGTAAGGTCATCGACCCTCAGCAAGACTCGCCAGAGGCCACCGCAAGGTGGCCTTTTTCATGGAGTGGCTAAGCTGCGCCAACACCACTTTTTTTGCTATACTGCGCCGAATTAATTTCACCAATTTCAGACAAGCAAGCCCATGAATACCACCGAGCGGATGATTGACGAGCTACTGACGCCAATTAAACAGTTCCTGCATTGTGAAACGCCTCAAGCCTGGATTGACGAAGCCCGTAAACCAGAGAACCAGACCGCATTGCTGGTCGATCACTGTAATTGCGAGTTGAAAGCCAGTCAGACAGCCATGTTCCTGATCCGCAAGTACGCGGTGGATGCTGAAAGCGGCAAGGCGCTGTTGGAATGGGCCAAGCCGTACGAAGAATTTGTGTATGGTATCCATCGCGACACCGCCGCCTTCCACGGCAAGAAAAATGGCCTGAGCGCAGAATTGAAGCCAAAAGCGGACTTTCCTTTCGGTGCAGAGCTTATCGACAAGATGGTCCGTCTGATCAAAGAAGAATTTCACCACTTTGAACAAGTGCTGGATATCATGGCTGCTCGCGGCATCCCCTACTCCAACCTGCGTGCCGGTCGTTATGCCCGTGGCCTGATGAAAGCGGTACGCACCCATGAGCCTGCCACTCTGGTGGATAAGCTGATTGTCGGTGCCTACATTGAAGCCCGCTCCTGCGAGCGCTTTGCCAAACTGGCACCGTACCTCGATGACGAACTCAAGAAGTTCTACATTTCATTGCTGCGCTCTGAGGCACGCCATTATCAGGACTACCTGACACTGGCCGAGCAGATCGCCGGTTGCGATATCACAGATCGCATCCGGGCAATTGGCGCAAAAGAAGCAGAGCTGATTATCGGCGGCGACCCCGACTTTCGTTTCCACAGCGGTGTACCGGTAACCAGTGACATTACCGCCTGAGCCGTTTCACAAAAGTGTGCACAGCCCTATTCACTTTAGATTTTTGACACAGGATTCATTGACACCGTTTTAATTGGCACTGCTTCAGAGACAAAAAAACCGCCTTTATCGGCGGTTTTTTTCGTTTTCAGACTCAACTTTCCTTGGTCTTTTTACGCTTGTCGGTCACTTCCCATTTTCCGTCAATGTACAGTGCCGTCCAGCCCGTCGGCTTGCCGTCATCCTCAGAGCGAACATAGTTCTCTTTGGTTTTACGGCTGAAACGCACCACTGTCGGACGACCATCCGGATCATGCGTAGGCGCTTCTGTCAGGTAATGGAACTTCGATGACAGACGATCCTGGAAGCGCACCAGCTCTTCCACCAACGGCGCACGGGTTTCACGCGATTTCGGGAACGTGCTGGCTGCCAGGAACAAACCGGATGCCCCGTCACGCAGTACAAAGTACGCGTCAGGATCCTGCGAGCATGGCAGCTCTGGCAGGTGAACCGGATCTTCCTTCGGTGGTGCCACTTCGCCGTTCTTCAGAATCTTACGGGTGTTCTTACATGACTCATTGGTACAACCCATGTATTTACCGAAGCGACCGTTTTTCAACTCCATGTCCGAGCCACACTTGTCACACTCAATCACCGGGCCTTCGTAACCCTTGAGTTTGAACTCGCCTTTCTCAACCAGGTAACCATCACAGCTTGGGTTATTACCACAAACATGCAGTTTACGGCCCTGATCAATCAGGTAGGCATCCATCGCGGTGCTACATTTCGGACAACGTTTCTTCGCACGCAGCGCGGCAGTTTCAACGTCTTCTTCCAGAACGTTCACGATCCCTTCTTCGTCACCCAGGTTGATCGTTGTTTTACAACGCTCCTTCGGTGGCAAAGCATAACCGGAACAGCCCAGGAACACCCCGGTTGAAGCGGTACGGATACCCATTGGGCGGCCACAGGTCGGACACTCAATATCAGTCAGAACAATCTTGTTCGGCTTCATGCCGCCTTCATCTTCTTCCTGCTCGGCTTTTTCCAGTTCAGCAGAGAAATCATTGAAGAAGTTGTCCAGCACCTTCTTCCAGTTCGCTTCACCTTCAGCGATCTTATCCAGGTTGCCTTCCATGCGAGCCGTGAAGTCGTAATCCATCAGATCCGCGAAGCTTTCGCTCAGACGATCCGAAACGATCTCACCCATTTTTTCAGCATAGAATCGACGTTGGTCAACACGCACATAGCCACGATCCTGAATGGTCGAGATAATAGACGCGTACGTCGACGGACGACCAATACCGCGCTTCTCAAGCTCTTTAACCAGTGCCGCTTCAGTAAAGCGAGCCGGCGGCTTCGTGAAGTGTTGTTTCGGTTCCAGCGACTCTAGCTTCAGGGTATCTCCGACACTAACCATCGGCAGCGTAGTGTCTTCATTTTTACCCATCGGGCGCTGAACATGCGTCCAGCCCGCAAAGCGCAGGGTGCGGCCCTTGGCTTTCAGAGTAAAGTCACCTGCTTCCACCGTAATGGTGCTGGAATCGTATTTAGCCGGAACCATCTGACAGGCGACAAACTGGCGCCAGATCAGATCGTACAGCTTCACCGCATCCGCATCCATCCCTTCCAGATTCTCGGCTTTAACAGCCACATCGGACGGACGGATCGCTTCGTGCGCTTCCTGTGCATTTTGCTTACTGCCGTACACATTCGGTTTACCCGGCAGGTACTGCTCACCGTATTCACTGGTGATGTATTCGCGTACCGTCTCAACCGCTTCTTTCGACAGGTTCGTCGAGTCCGTACGCATATAAGTAATGTAGCCCGCCTCATACAGACGCTGAGCCAGACCCATGGTGCGCTTCACCCCGTAGCCCAGGCGCGTACTGGCCGCCTGCTGTAGCGTCGAAGTGATGTATGGCGCAGAGGGTTTGCTGGTTGTCGGGCGATCTTCACGATCTACCACGGTATACGCCGCTTTTTCCAGCAGCGATTTCGCCGCCATGGTGTCAGCTTCGTTTTCCGGACGGAAGTTTTTACCCGCTTGCTGAGCGACCATCAAACGCAGCGCATCCTGACCGGCAGTCAGCGTGTTCGCGTGAATATCCCAGAACTCTTCAGGAACGAACGCCTTGATTTCACGTTCGCGTTCAACAATCAGCTTAACCGCTACCGACTGAACCCGTCCGGCAGACAAACCACGGGCCACTTTTTTCCACAGCAGAGGCGAGACCATGAAACCCACGACGCGATCGAGGAAACGACGTGCCTGCTGAGCATTCACCCCATCCATGTTCAGTTCACCAGGCTGTTCAAACGCCTGCTGAATCGCATTTTTGGTGATCTCGTTGAAAACCACTCGTTTATAACGTTCATCATCGCCGCCGATGATCTCACGAAGGTGCCACGCAATAGCTTCTCCTTCGCGGTCCAAATCGGTCGCGAGATAAACGCAGTCAGCATCAGCCGCCAGCTTTTGCAGTTCAGTAACGACTTTTTCCTTGCCCGGCAGGATTTCGTACTGCGCATCCCAATCGTGGTATGGGTCAACACCCATTTTGTTGATCAGTGCTTTCTGTTCTTTTTCTTTTTTAATACGGGCTTTGTCTTCCGCACTCAGCCCTTTGGTTGTAGTGGCTGCTGCTTTTTTGCCCGTACTCCGCGCACCGGTCGGCAAATCACGTACGTGACCTACGCTTGACTTAACAATGAAGTCCTTGCCCAAGTACTTATTGATCGTCTTCGCCTTGGCTGGGGACTCCACAATAACGAGAGATTTACCCATAATAATTCTATTACGTCCTCGTGCTTACAAAATTCAAAATAAAACAAATAGTTGCACGCTTAAAAACCTGAATAGCACGGCAACGTTGATACGCCAAACTGATTAAGTAACTATTCACATAGTGAGACCCGAACTGGGTGGAGGACACTGTATAGATAAGTAGTTACGTAATGTAATTGGTATTTACATATTGGGCTACAATCCAAGAAGGTCAACTGGTTTTTAACAAATCGGGTTTGTTTGGTTGTCCCTTCCCCACTTGTTAATAGCCCGTTACACAAGCCGGAAACCGAATTTTTCCTCTTCACGAGAACGAAAAATCACCGTTTTCCCTCTTTTATATAGTTCATGTCAGTGCAATACCTTAACGGGCGCTAATCATTACCACCTCATCAACAATTTGACTATAAAAAACAGCGGATCTTTGTCGTGGCTCACAGAATTTGAGCATTTCAATCACTTAGCGACCTACTCTTTCATCACTTTTGCAATAACCATCATATAAACAAGGATTTGTAATCCTGTGTCGGTTTCAATACACTGAACGCGTCTGTACCGGCCTGCCGGGACAACAAATTGCTCAATTTACCCACAGAGACATTCCCATGAGTCAAAAAAAGTCAATTTCATCTACCGACCTTCTGATGATCGCCAACCAACTGATTCAGGACCATGATGCTTACCAGGAAGGTATGCGAGCCACCTCCGTTGAGGAGCGCGACGGAGTGCTGGTGTTTAAAGGGGAATATTTCTTGGACAGCAATGGACTGCCAACGGAAAAAACGACGGCTGTATTCAACATGTTCAAATATCTGGCCCACCAGCTGTCGCCGGAATTCACCCTGGAATAATCCATACAGACCAAAAACAGCAGCCCCGCGAACGGGGCTGCTGTTATCGTCTTTTCAGTGCTATAGCATACTGGACCAGCCGTTACATCTCGATGGTCACTGAATCTTTCTCCGCCTTGTCAGACGGCTGCCCTGAAGATGGTGTACCCGAAGATGGCGGTGCACCCCGCCCCTTTGGATCCGGACCGTACTGGTTTGGCCCAGCAGTGCCATCCAGAATACCCAGCTCGATAATCACAAAAATAGGGCCAATGACCGGCAGGAAGGTCAGAATGATCCACCACGCGCTTTTATTGCGATCGTGCAGACGTTTGACATTCAATGCGGTGGAAGCCCAGGTCACGAAGCCCATTATCACCAATGATAACGTTTCGAGCAGCGGATTCTGGCTGAAGTTCTCCGGAGACGTATAGAAAAACACTGGCATGATCATGAGCAGTACCGGGATACTGTACAACCAGTAATCACGCCGACGCATGCGCCCTTTAAAAGAGAACAGAGCCCATTTCTGGTTCATAGCCATCCCTTAAACAATCGGACGCTGACCGCGGCTGATCCACTTCAGCAGCAGATTGTCAGCAGCGTCACCGGTGGCACCAGCCAGTTTTTCTGCCAGCTTTTTACGCTGCACATAACGCACCTGCAGCACTTCACGCTCTTTGCAGGCATGACTGATAAAGTCATCGCTGGTACCGATTTCATCTACCAAACCCAGCTCAAAAGCCTGCTTACCAAACCAGTGTTCCCCCGTCGCCACTTTTTCCAGATCCAGTTCCGGACGGTGATCGGCAATAAAGGCTTTGAACAGCTCGTGTGTTTCTTCAATCTCACTTTGGAACTTTTCACGCGCTTTATCTGTATTTTCACCGAACATTGTCAACGTTCGCTTAAATTCACCGGCTGTAATCTGCTCGAACTCGATGTCGTTTTTCTTCAGCAACTTGTTAAAGTTCGGCAGCTGGGCAATGACCCCGATCGAGCCGACCACCGCGAACGGCGCCGAAATGATACGGTCAGCGACACACGCCATCATGTAGCCGCCACTGGCTGCAATTTTATCCACCGCGATGGTCAGTTTAATGCCGGCAGATTTCAGGCGATCCAGCTGAGATGACGCCAGACCATATCCATGTACCATACCACCGCCGGTCTCAAGACGCAGCAGGACTTCATCCCCTTCAACTGCCACCGCCAGAATGGCCGTTACTTCTTCACGCAGCGAGGTGACCTCTCGGGCATCCAGGCTACCGTGAAAATCCAGCACAAACAGGCGAGGTTCACGGGTTTGAGACAGCTCGCCGGATTTCGCAGCCTTTTTAATCTCATTCTGACGCGCTTTATTTTTCTCTTTGTCAGCCTTTTTCTCTGCTTTATCGCGTGCTTTCAGCAGAGGCTTATCGAACAAGTGGGATTCGAGTTGATGAACGGTATCGTTGTATTGCTCGGTTAAATCGGTTACTTCCAGCTCGCCCTTTGCGCCGTGCTGGCCTTTCAGTCCTTTCGCAATCACTAAAATACCGACAATTGCGATCACCACCGTGGCAATCTTGGCCAGGAAAAGCCCGTAATCAAACAAAAAATCCAATGTTGAGTCCTCATTTTTTGACGTCACCCCATTGTAACCAAGTTGTCATTGGTTCGGCTATCGCAATACAATAGGAAAACGAAAAAACAATAAGGATGTAAAGCGTGGAGTATCAAATCGCCGACAACTCTCTGAAAGATAGAGTGATTCTTGTAACAGGCGCGGGTGACGGTATCGGGCGTCAGGCCGCAATCAGCTACGCAGCGCACGGTGCCACCGTGATTCTGCTGGGCCGAACCGTCGCCAAGCTGGAAGCGGTTTACGATGAAATTGAGTCGCTCGGCTACCCTCAGCCTGCGATTATCCCGCTGGATATGATGGGTGCGACTAAACAGCACTACATCGACATGGTGGAAACTATCGAAGGGCAGTTCGGTCGCCTGGACGGCGTGCTGCACAATGCCGGTCTGCTGGGCGTATTGAGCCCGTTTGACCAACTGGGCGAAGATACCTACGACGAAGTCATGCAGGTGAATGTGAAGGCGCAGTTCCTGCTGACTCAGGCGGTACTGCCGCTGGTGAAGAAGTCGCAAGACGGCCGTATCGTTTTCACATCTTCCACTGTGGGCCATCAGGGGCGCGCATTCTGGGGGGCATACGCCATCTCAAAATTCGCCACAGAAGGTATGATGCAGGTGCTGGCAGATGAACTGGCAAACACCAACGTGCGCGTCAACGCCATCAATCCGGGCGGTACCCGCACCGGCATGCGTGCCAAAGCGTTCCCGGCAGAAGATCCGAATCTGCTGAAAACTCCGGCTGATATCATTCCGCTGTACCTTTACCTGATGGGACCGGAAAGCAAAGACGTCAACGGCCAGTGCATTGATGCCCAGCCTAAACGCAAGCCCGGTGCTGCCAGCTAAGACGAAGCCCACCGTCGTCTGCTCTGAATGACAGGCATAAAAAAAGCAGCCAACCGGCTGCTTTTTTTCATATCTGGTACTTATTTACGTGTACGCGGCTTAGCCGGTTTGTTCTTCAGCGGATTGCGGCGGTTAGCTGCATTCCCTGACGGCTTGCGACGTGGACCATTGTTGCTTTCGCTACTTTCCACTTTGTTAGTGCGGGAAGAGGAACGACGCTGATCCTGACGGCGACGACCACCACGAGTTTCGTCATTCAGACGTTCTTCGTGACGACGCACGGCACGACGGATCTGACGCACACCACGCTTACGCTTCTGACCTTCAACAGTCAGATGTGTCTCGGTTTCCGGCGGCAGTTCCACTTTCTCACGCAGGTAGTTCACTTCCTTCAGCTCAAGCTCCATCCATCCGCCGCGAGGCAGATCTTTGGTCAGGAAGATATCACCGTAGCGAACACGCTTCAGGCGGCTTACGGTCACACCCTGTGAATCCCACAGACGACGAACCTCACGGTTACGGCCTTCGGTGATCACCACGTAGAAAGTGTGGTTCATACCCTCACCACCGGCGTAAACCACGTCTTCAAAACGTGCCATACCATCTTCCAGCTCAACGCCGCGAACTAGGTTACGCACCATTTCTTCGCTCACTTCACCGAAGACGCGCACCATGTACTCACGTTCAATGCTGCGGCTTGGGTGCATCAGGCGGTTTGCCAGTTCACCGTCAGTGGTGAACAGCAACAGACCTGCTGTGTTGGCATCCAGGCGTCCAACTGACACCCAGCGCCCGTCCGTCAGGCGTGGCAGACGGTCGAATACCGTACGACGACCTTCCGGATCATGGCGAGTACATAACTCACCTTCTGGTTTGTTATAAGCCAGTACACGACATACTTCATCAGAAGAAGAAACCAACTGAATCTTGTGACCGTCAATACGAACAACAGAACTCAGGTCTTCCAGTCGGTCACCCAACTGTGCAACCTTGCCGTCCACACTGACACGCCCATTCTGGATCAATAATTCGACTTCACGGCGAGAGCCCTGGCCAGAACGCGCCAGTACCTTCTGTAATTTTTCACTCATTAGACAAACCTTTGTCGCCTTCACAGGCGTCGAAAATCATCACACTTTAAGCCATCTTAAAGCGACGGCGGATTATGCCAAAAGCTTAGCTCAGTTACCACCGAAAACACGGTACAGAGCGCAGGAAATCATCATTTTTCCCACCCTATGCAAATATGCCCCAAGCGGCCGACTGACTCCTGCGGGCGCTAAGCTGTTGGCTATTATCTGTTCAGCTGACGCCGGGTTACTCAAATGGCGTCGGGTCACCGGCACCCACACGCACGATTTCCATTTCATCGTTGCTGAAATCAATCACTGTCGTGGGTTGCTCACCCAGGAAACCTCCATTGATGATCAGATCCACCGCATGTTCCAGCTTATCGCGAATATCATCAGGATCGGACTCAGTCACGTCACTTCCCGGCAAGATCAGCGATGTTGACATCATTGGCTCGCCCAAGGCTTCCAGCAGCGCAAGTGCAATAATATTGTTCGGCACCCGAATACCGATGGTTTTTCGTTTCGGGTTCATCAGCCGGCGCGGTACTTCCTTCGTTCCCTTAAAGATAAAGGTATATGCCCCCGGCGTGTTGTTACGCAGCAGGCGGAACGCCCCGTTGTCAACACGGGCATACAACGACAGCTCAGACAGATCACGGCACAACAGCGTAAAGTTGTGCTTATCATCAAGGCGACGGATTTGACAGATACGCTCCAGTGCCGATTTGTTTTCCAGCTGGCAACCCAGGGCATAGCCGGAATCAGTCGGATAAACAATTACCCCGCCATTGCGAATAATCGCCACGGCCTGATTGATCAGGCGGGTTTGCGGGTTTTCCGGGTGAACATAAAAAAACTGACTCATTCTTCCTCCGTTGAAAGTGTCCGCTCTTCCGACACTTCCTGTTCAATGCGCTTCTTCTCAACGCTCCAGTCCTGCCAGACTTCTGTCACCCCTTTGGGCTGCCACAGGTTGCGCCCGAGATCGGTCCAGGGAGAGACATAATGAAAATCAGAGCCTTGCGAAGCCAATAATTGAAATTCAATGGCATAATCGGCCAGCATGCGACGTTCCTGAGGGGATTGCTGCGGCAAGGCCACTTCCATCGCATCACCGCCGGCTTCCACAAAGGTTGTCAGCAGCCGCTTTAACCACTTGCCATTGAGTTTGTACCGTCCCGGATGGGCCAATACAGCCTGGCCGCCGGCAGCTTGAATCGCCGCCACAGCCTCGGCAATCGAGCACCAGTTAGGCGGTACGTAACCCGGTTTATTGCGGGTCAGAAACTTTTTGAACACACCCTGCATGGTCTTGGCGTGCCCTTGCTCGACCAGCCATTGGGCAAAATGTGCCCGGGTCAGGGTGGCCCCATTCGCCAGCGCTTTTGCCCCGTCCAGTGCCCCGTAAATCCGGTTCTTCGCCAGACGCTCACCAATCAGCACCGCACGGGCTTCACGACGTTCAGCCTGGGCCGCAATCAGAGTGGTGATTGCCGGGTGCTGCGGGTCGATATTCAGTCCGACAATGTGAATATCAAAATTTTGCCAAACTGTCGATATTTCAATGCCTTTGATCAGAGATATTGGCAGATCACCCTCCAAAATCGCCTGCTCAGCCGCTTCCAGACCGGCTACCGTGTCATGGTCTGTAATGGCCAGCACATCCACCCGTTTTTCTACGGCCCGGAGCATCAACGCTTGCGGGGATAAACGTCCGTCTGACGCCGTGGTGTGGCTGTGTAAATCAAACAACATAAAATTAAGGCCTTGACATTACTTCTCTGAACTAGTTTACTAGTACGCAGTTAAACGCAACCAAATGCATCGCGTTAAGGATTATTAACATGGTACAGCAAATTCATCATCAACTCTGCGCTTTCTTCTCTTGGTGGTGGCACTTCCCAACGCGGGTGGTGTGATTCGCTGTGCCTTGAGCCAGACAACACAAACCCGCCTGAGTGCGGGTTTTTTTCACTCTGCACCCAGATGGCAAACGATTAACTTCTTAATTTTTAGCAGTGCCAGGCACTGAATAGGGACTGAAACATGATTATCGTACTCAAACCCAATGCAACTGAAGAACAAGCGAAGACCATTCTGACCCGCATCGAAGAAGCCGGTTTGAAACCGTTGTACATGCCGGGTGTAGAGCGCATCGTGCTGGGCGCGCTGGGTGACGAACGCGTGCTCCAGCAACTGCACCTGGACGCCTACCCTTGCGTGGAAACCGTCAAGCCGATTCTGACCAAATACAAAATGGTCAGCCGTGAAGTACAGGCGCACGACACTGTGGTGCGCTTTGGCGGCGCAGCTATTGGCGGCGAAAAATTTGCGGTGATTGCCGGGCCATGCTCCGTCGAGTCCGAAAGCCAGCTGATGTCCGTTGCCGAAGTGGTGAAAAAGCATGGTGCGGTTGCATTGCGTGGTGGCGCATATAAACCCCGCACCAGCCCGTATGATTTTCAGGGTATGGGGCTGGATGGATTAAAATTACTGAAACAAGCCAACCAACAACTGGGGCTGCCAACCGTCTCAGAAGTTATGGAAGTGAGTCAGATGGATGCCATGTGCGAATACATTGACTGCTTACAAATTGGCGCACGCAATATGCAGAACTATGCGCTGCTGAAAGCTGTTGGTGAGAGTAAAAAACCGGTATTGCTCAAGCGTGGACTTTCCGCCACTATCGAAGAACTGCTGCTCGCGGCGGAATACATTTATGACGCAGGGAACCCGAACATTATCCTGTGTGAACGTGGTATCCGCACCTATGAGACAGCAACACGCAATACATTGGACCTGAACGCAGTCGCCGTTCTTAAACAACGCACCCACCTGCCGGTGGTTGTGGATCCAAGCCACGGAACCGGCGTGCGTGAACTGGTGATTCCGCTGTCCCGCGCAGCCGCTGCTGTCGGCGCGGACGGTATCATCGTCGAAACACACCTCAACCCGTGTGAAGCCTTGTCTGACGGTCACCAGGCACTGACCGGTCCAATGTTCGAACAATTAATGCAAGAGCTGAAACCGTTTGTAGAAGCGGCAGGGAGAACGCTGTGAATACGACCCCATTAGGCATGGGCGAGCTAGATGTGCTCAGCCTGGATGTCCCTTACGTATCAAACCCAACGGAGCTGTATTACTCCGTGTGTGGCAACCGGCCGCATAATCTGCTGCTGGAATCCGCCGAGATTGACTCTAAACAGGATCTAAAAAGCCTGATGCTGATTGATGCCGCGGTACGAATTGTCTGCCGTGGCCATCAGGTTCGCCTTGAGGCCCTGACTGATAACGGGCTGAACGTCCTGCAGACGCTGGAAAGCAAACTGCCAACCGACATAGAGGCCAACCGTGAAGCACGTTGCCTGATCCTGGATTTCCCGCAGGCAGGCCGTGCGCTGGATGAAGACAGCCGTCTGCGCCAGACCTCATCGTTTGACGCGTTGCGTCTGATCCAGCATGCATTTGACTGTACCGGGCAGCCTCGTGAAGCCCTGTTCCTCGGCGGGCTATTTGCCTACGACGTGGTGGACAGTTTTGAACCGCTGCCGCCGGTCAATCAGGATAACCGCTGTCCGGATTACCTGTTCTACATCGCCGAAACGCTGCTGGTAATTGACCACCAGCGTCGCAAAGGCAAACTGCAGGCGAGCCTGTTTGGCGGCGATGCCTACACCGCCAGCTATTTTGAACTGAGCCGCCGCCTGCAACACATTAAGGAAGCCTGCTTAGAGCCTAAGCCCCTGCCGGCTGCCGCCATTCTGGAAGCCTGCGAACCGCAAGCCAGTGTCAGTGACGAAGCCTTCTGCCAGCAGGTTGTCGACCTGAAGCAGCATGTGGTTAACGGTGATGTGTTCCAGGTGGTGCCGTCACGTCAGTTTATCCTGCCGTGCCCGTCACCGCTCAATGCCTATAAAGAGCTGAAAATCGGCAACCCGAGCCCATACATGTTCTTCCTGCAGGACGCCGATTTCACCTTGTTTGGTGCCTCGCCGGAAAGTGCCCTGAAGTACTGCGCGGACAGTAATCAGGTCGAGATTTACCCGATTGCCGGAACCCGACCTCGCGGCAAAAATCCAAACGGCTCCATCAATCTGGACTTAGATGGCCGCATTGAGCTGGAACTGCGCAGCGACATGAAAGAAAACGCTGAGCACATGATGCTGGTTGATCTGGCACGCAATGACGTCGCACGCATCAGTGAGCCCGGTACCCGCTATGTGGCGGACCTGCTGAAAGTCGATCGCTACAGCCACGTCATGCACCTGGTTTCGCGGGTGGTCGGCCAGCTACGCGGCGATCTGGATGCGCTCCATGCATATCAGGCCTGCATGAACATGGGAACACTGACCGGAGCACCGAAAATCCGCGCCATGCAGCTGATTCGGGAAGTGGAACAACGCCGTCGCGGCACCTATGGCGGGGCTGTTGGCTACCTGACCGGTGAAGGCGACATGGACACCTGCATCGTGATCCGCTCGGCGTATGTCGAAAACGGCATGGCCAGTGTGCAGGCCGGCGCCGGGGTTGTGTACGACTCACAGCCGCAAGCCGAAGCCGACGAAACCCGGAGTAAAGCGCAGGCGGTGATCAATGCGATCCGTCAGGCGCATACCGCGCCTCTGATGGCCTCATCATCGCGCAAAACTGCTGAATAAGGAGCCGGATATGACATCCCCACACATTGTATTACTGGATAACTTCGACTCCTTTACTTACAACCTAGTCGACCAATTCCGTTCGCTCGGCTGCACGGTCACCATCTATCGCAACAGCCTGAGTGCCGAACAGGTCGAACAGGCACTGGAAGCCTTGACCAATCCGGTGCTGGTCCTGTCTCCCGGCCCCGGTGCCCCTGCTGATGCTGGCTGTATGCCGGCACTGATCCAGCGCGTGCGGGGCAAAGTGCCGATGATTGGTATCTGTTTAGGCCATCAGGCCATCATCGAAGCCTATGGCGGTAAAGTCGCAGGAGCCGGTGAAATTGTGCACGGTAAGGCCGCCATGATGCGCCATAACGGACACGAAGTGTTTGGTCCACTGCCAAGCCCGCTGACCATTGCACGTTACCATTCGCTGGTCGCCCATGATGTTCCGGACAGCCTGACCGTTGTTGCGGATGTTGACAGCCTGGTGATGGCCGTGACCAACGACGCCGATCGGGTTTGTGGCTACCAGTTCCACCCGGAGTCCATCCTGACAACCCAAGGAGCCCAGCTGCTGACCAACACGCTGGAATGGGTCATGGCTGTACCACCAGGCGGACAACATACCGCCGAGCAAACTGCGCGCGGATAAGCGCTGGCATACCAAGCACTGAAGGATACTTTTATGGATGCGACCATTTACACTCTGGCTGACAAACTGTATGACCAGCAAAACCTCAGCCAAGAAGAAAGCCATACCCTGTTCGATGCCATCATCAAAGGGGAGGTCGAGCCGGTACTGCTGTCAGCCGTGCTCACCGCATTGAAAATCAAGGGCGAGACCCCGGCAGAAATCGCCGGCGCCGCACAGGCTTTGCTGGCCAATGCCAGCGATTTCCCCCGCCCGGACTATGACTTTGCCGATATCGTCGGGACCGGCGGCGACGGCCATAACACCATCAATATTTCGACCACCTCGGCGTTTGTTGCTGCAGCGTGTGGCGTCAAAGTCGCCAAGCACGGCAACCGCGGGGTATCGAGCAAATCCGGCTCGTCTGATCTGCTCGATAAATTCGGCATTAACCTCGCCATGTCACCGGACAGTGCCCGGGCAGCGCTTGACGAACAGGGCGTATGCTTCCTGTTTGCACCGCAATACCACGGCGGCGTCCGCCATGCCATGCCGGTTCGCCAGGCCCTGAAAACGCGCACCATCTTCAACCTGCTGGGGCCGTTGATTAATCCGGCCCGCCCGAATATCGAACTGATGGGCGTGTATGACAAAGCGCTGGTTCGCCCGATTGCCGAGACCATGGCTGCCATGGGCTTTAAACGGGCGGCAGTCGTACACGGCAGCGGACTGGACGAAGTGGCAATTCACGGAGAAACCACCGTGGCGGAAATCATTAACGGGGACATTCGTGAATACACTCTGACCCCGGCGGATTTTGGCCTGGAAACTTACCCGCTGGATGCAATTAAGGGTGGCGAGCCGGAAGAAAACCGTGCCATTATCACTGATATCCTGACCGGTAAAGGCACCGACGCCCAGATGGCTGCCGTTGCAGCTAACGTCGCGCTGTTACTGCGTTTATTTGGTCAGGAAGAGTTAAAGGACAATGCCCGACAAGCGCTGGCCGTGATGCAGTCCGGTCAGGCCTACCAGCTTGTGGGTCAACTGGCGGAACGAGGATAATCATGGAAACCGTGCTAGCAAAAATTGTCGCCGACAAACACCTTTGGGTTGAAGCCAGAAAACAACAGCAACCGCTGGAATCCTTTCAGGATGCGCTGACACCCAGCGACCGGGATTTCTATCAGGCGCTGTCCGGCGATCAGGCGGCATTTATTCTGGAATGCAAAAAAGCGTCACCGTCAAAAGGACTGATTCGCGAGGATTTTGACCTCGACTATATCGCACGAGTGTACAACAACCACGCCAGTGCCATTTCCGTACTGACTGATGAGAAATACTTTCAGGGGAACTTTGACTTTCTGCCGCAGGTACGTCGTCAGGTCTCCCAGCCGGTCTTGTGCAAAGATTTTATGATCGACCCGTATCAGGTTTATCTGGCGCGTCATTATGGAGCCGATGCGATCCTGTTGATGCTATCGGTGCTCGATGACGACCAGTACCAGCAACTGGCCCAAGTGGCAGAGTCACTGAACCTCGGCATCCTGACTGAGGTCAGTAACGAGGAAGAACTGGAGCGTGCCATTACCCTGAAGGCCAAGGTTGTCGGTATCAATAACCGTAACCTGCGTGACCTGAGCATTGATCTCAACCGGACCAAAGAGCTGGCACCTCGCCTGCCCGAGGGCACCATTGTGATTTCTGAGTCCGGTATCTACAACCACCAGCAGGTACGCGATCTTGCCGCCTATGCCAATGGCTTTCTGATTGGCAGCTCGCTGATGGCAGAAGATGATCTGGAACTGGCGATACGCCGCGTGACCCTCGGTGAGAATAAGGTCTGTGGCCTGACCCATGCCGATGATGCAGCCGCAGCGTACAAAAGCGGCGCCATCTATGGCGGTCTGATTTTTGTGTCAGGCTCTCCGCGTCAGGTCGACATTGAACAGGCCCGCATGATCATGAGTGGTGCTCCGCTGAAATACGTCGGTGTTTTCCGCAATGCTGATCCGGATGCAGTCACGAAAGCGGCAAAAGCCCTGGCACTCTTTGCGGTTCAATTACACGGTGAAGAAAGCCCGGAGTATGTGCAGGGGCTGAAAGCTCAGCTCCCCGCAGGCTGTGAGATCTGGAAAGCTCATGGTGTAACCGATTCCGTACCGGATTTCTCCCAGTGGCAAGTTGACCGCCATCTGCTCGACAGCAAAGTGGGCAACCAGTCCGGCGGCACCGGCGTTGCCTTTAACTGGCAACTGATCCCGGATGAGCAGAAAAAAATCACCATGCTGGCTGGCGGGCTGACCCCTGAGAACGTGTGTGAAGCGGCCCATATCGGCTGCAAGGGGCTGGATTTGAACTCCGGTGTTGAGAGCCAGCCCGGCAAGAAAGATGCGAACAAGTTACAGGCTGCATTTACAGCGATTAGAAAGTATTAAGGATAAGTACGATTATGAGCAAAATCAGCGCCTACTTTGGCGAATTTGGCGGGCAGTACGTACCGCAAATCCTCGTCCCGGCTTTGGACCAGCTGGAAGCCGCTTTTGTTGAAGCCCAGCTGGATCCGGCCTTCCAACAAGAATTTATGCACCTGCTGACCGAGTACGCAGGTCGCCCGACGGCCCTGACCCTGTGCCGTAACCTGACCAAGGGCACAAACACTAAACTGTACCTCAAGCGTGAAGACCTGCTGCACGGCGGCGCGCACAAAACCAATCAGGTGCTGGGTCAGGCACTGCTCGCCAAACGCATGGGCAAAACCGAAATTATCGCCGAAACCGGTGCCGGACAACACGGTGTGGCAACGGCCCTGGCCTGTGCCCTGCTCGGCCTGAAATGCCGCGTTTACATGGGTGCCAAAGACGTTGAACGCCAGAGTCCTAACGTATTTCGGATGAAACTGATGGGTGCAGAAGTGATTCCGGTTCATTCGGGCTCTGCCACCCTGAAAGATGCCTGCAACGAAGCGATGCGTGACTGGTCTGCCAGCTACGATACGGCGCATTACCTGCTGGGGACCGCTGCCGGGCCGCATCCGTTCCCGACCATTGTGCGTGAGTTCCAGCGGATTATCAGTGAAGAAACCAAAGCCCAGATTCTGGCGCGTGAAGGCCGTCTGCCGGATGCCGTCATCGCCTGTGTCGGTGGTGGTTCAAACGCGATCGGGATGTTTGCCGACTTCATTGAAGAAGAAAACGTGGGCCTGATCGGCGTTGAACCTGCCGGGAAAGGACTGGATACCAACATGCACGGTGCGCCGCTTAAGCACGGTAAACTCGGTATCTTCTTTGGTATGAAAGCCCCGTTGATGCAAGACGAGCACGGTCAGGTTGAAGAGTCTTACTCTGTCTCGGCCGGTCTCGACTTCCCGTCCGTCGGCCCTCAGCACGCTCACCTCAACGCCATTGGCCGTGCCGAATACGTGGCAATTACCGATGACGAGGCGCTGGATGCCTTCCAGTCCCTGGCGCGCAATGAAGGGATCATTCCGGCGCTGGAATCTGCGCATGCCCTGGCATACGCACTGAAACTGATAAAAGAAAACCCGGAAAAAGAACAGCTGCTGGTCGTTAACCTGTCAGGCCGCGGCGATAAGGATATTTTCACTGTTCACCACATTCTGGAAGAGAAGGGAGTGCTGTAATGGATCGTTATCAAACCCAATTTGCCCGTCTGGCGGCTAAACAGGAAGGCGCATTTGTTCCTTTCGTAACGATTGGCGATCCAAACCCGGAGCAGTCGCTGAACATCATCGAGACCCTGATTGCAGCCGGTGCTGACGCACTGGAGCTGGGTATCCCGTTTTCAGATCCGCTGGCCGATGGCCCGACGATTCAGGGCTCAACCATTCGGGCGCTGGAATCCGGTACCACCCCGACCGTCTGTTTTGAGCTGCTGAAAACCATTCGTGAGCGCCACCCGGACATTCCGGTTGGCCTGTTAATGTACGCCAACTTGGTATTTGCCAACGGAATTGAGCACTTCTATCAGCGCTGCGCAGATGCCGGGGTCGATTCGGTTCTGGTCGCTGATGTGCCGGTGAAAGAATCTGCCGAGTTTCGTGCTGCCGCTGAAAAGTACGGCATTCACCCGATTTTCATTGCCCCGCCAAATGCTAATGAAGATACGCTGAAAACTGTGGCTGAATATGGTGGCGGTTATACCTACCTGCTGTCCCGAGCCGGGGTGACCGGTGCTGAAACCAAAGCCGGTATGCCCATTGATAACCTGCTGGCCAGCCTGAAAGCACATGACGCCCCGCCGGCGCTGCTGGGTTTCGGAATTTCTGAACCAGCCCAGGTAAAAGACGCCATTCAGGCCGGTGCTGCTGGCGCCATTTCCGGCTCTGCCGTGGTGAAGATCATTGAGCGAAACCTGGCGGACAATGATGCCATGCTGTCGGAACTGCATCGCTTTGTCAGTGACATGAAAGCGGCGACCCGCGTCTAGTCGCCATATGTAGCAATAATGTGAAGCAAATAATGTGCAGCAAGAGTATGTAGTCGTAATAGGGTCAGTCTCGCATCATGCTTTGCATGGCCTCGGAGTGACCAGCGCACTTTATCGCATACCGCCGCACTTTATCGAAGACCGTATAGCTACTTGTTATAGCTACTTGTTGAAGCCGCCCCTGCTGGGCGGCTTCTTTATTTAGCCGGGTTGTAAATCGACAAGTTGCCGCCATTTCAGGGTTATACGGCTATGTATAAGACGTTTTCACATAGTCAATTAGAAGGAATGAGAGCAACCCACCACGAAAGCAGCAAAGCGCCAGCCAGACAGCGGAAAAGGCAATTTCGTGACACCCAACAAAAACTGAACAAAGATCAAAGAACTTCCCCTTATCTGCCCTTACAGTAGCCAACTTGTTAAGACAAAGGTCACGCTTCGCTACCAAGTGTTAGAAATGATAACCCAGGAATAAAACATTTAAATTTATTATTGATAAATATTATGTTTCGGTGTAAAAACACATCCGCAAAATATTGGGTTAACATTTAAAACAATTTCAAAACAAAATTCCAAACAGTAACGTGACCCTATAAAATTAAGCTAGCAGCAAACACAACTGAGGTATCTAAAGGTGTTAAAAGAAAAAGGACTGTTAGGCAATATCGGCGTCCAGGTCGTTATTGCCATGTGTGTGGGTACACTAGTCGGTGCAATGATGGGCCAGTCCGCCAGCATGTTTGCACCACTGGGCAGCATCTTTATCCATCTGATCAAAATGCTGGTCATTCCTCTGGTCGCAGTCGCGATCATCTCCGGTGCTGCCGGTCTTGGCGGCAGTCAGTCTGCCGGTAAAGTCGGTCTGACAACACTTGGCTTCTTCGGCCTGACCTCTGCGGTAGCCGTTGCCCTGGCACTGTTCATGGGGGAAGTCTTCAAACCGGGGATTGGTGTTGACCTCAGCGGTGTGGAAGGCATGTTCTCTAATGCCTATGCCGATAAAGGCGACCTGCCTTCGTTCTGGGCGACCCTTTTGGGGATGATCCCAACCAACGTTTTCCAGTCCCTGAATGAAGCCAACATTCTGCAGATTCTGGTGTTCTGCCTGTTCTTCGGTATTGCGGTATCGAAACTGGAAAAAGAGCGCCGTGAGCCACTTATCAACGGGGTCAATGCCATTGTGGATGCGATGGTATGGATGATCAACGTTGTCATGAAAGTTGCACCACTGGGCGTATTCGGTCTGATGGCCGATGCGGTCGGTACCTTCGGCTTTGGGGCGCTGATGGTCGTGTTTAAGCTGTTCGTGGTGTATGTGGGCGCGATTCTGATTTATGGCTTCCTCTTCTATCCGGCCATGATCAAGCTATTCAGCAAAACCTCGCCAATGAAGTTCCTGTCAGTAATGAAGAAACCTCAGGCCGTTGCCCTGTCTACCGCTTCTTCGATGGCGACCCTGCCAGTGACCATGGAAGCCTGTGAAGAAGAACTGGGTGTGAAAAACTCCACCGCTTCTTTCGTGCTGCCGCTGGGCGCAACCATCAATATGAGTGGTAATGCAATTTACTACGGTCTGGTGGCTATCTTCTTTGCCCAGATGTTCAACATCGACCTGGGCATGGGGGCATACATCGCCATTATTATCACCTCGACACTGGGTGCTGTTGGCCAGGCCGGCGTACCGGGCCCATCGTTCTTGGTTGTTGCGGTACTGCTGTCAGCCGGTATTCCGATTGAAGGCCTGCCACTGCTGTTCGCCCTAGACCGTATCTTCGATATGATTCGTACTGCGCTGAACATTACCGGTGACGCGGCATGTGCGGTCATCGTTGATAACATGATGAACGACGAAAGCGAACAAGCACCAGAGAACAAACCACAAAACGTGTGAGTTATCGGTTAGCGGTTCAAAACCGTTAAACGAATCAACAGGCGGCCGGGCACAACCCTGCCGCCTGTTTCTATACTGACTTAAGGTATACTATGGTTCTGCGTAATTAACTGGTTAACCTTATGAAGCAGCTACTCGATTTTATCCCACTGATTATTTTCTTCGTGTTATACAAGACCCACGATATTTATACCGCTACCGGCGCGCTGATTATTGCCACGGCGGTACAAGTTTCGCTGACTTGGTTTCTGTATAAGAAAGTCGAGAAAATGCAGCTTATCACCTTTGTAATGGTGACGATTTTTGGCGGATTGACCATTTTTCTCCATGACGCCGACTTTATTAAGTGGAAAGTCACTATTATTTACGGCCTGTTTGCCATTGGTCTGGCCATTAGCCAGTATATGGGTAAGCCACTGATAAAAAGTATGTTAGGCAAGGAAATTACGCTGCCGGACACCGTCTGGCGCCGTATCAATACTGCCTGGATGGTGTTTTTCATTGTATGTGCGGTCGTGAATGTCTATATTGCCTTCCGCCTGCCCTTAGATGTCTGGGTAAATTTTAAAGTGTTTGGGCTATTAATTCTGACCCTGCTCTTTACCCTTGCCACTGGCGGGTATATTTATCACCATATGCCAAAAGAAACCGATTCAAAGTAGTTATAGAGTCGCAACATGACAGCAGAAAACAACGTTCCTCGCGGGCAACTTTTGCTTCGCACCCTCGCAATGCCAGCTGACACTAACGCCAACGGCGATATTTTTGGTGGCTGGATCATGTCTCAACTTGACCTTGCCGGCGCCATTCTGGCGAAAGAAATTTCCGGCGGCCGGGTTGTGACCGTCTCGGTCGACAGCATCGCCTTTAAAGCCCCGGTCAGTGTCGGTGACGTGGTTTGCTGCTATGGCGAATGTAAGCGCATTGGTAACACATCCATGAGTGTTGCGCTGGAAGTATGGGTTAAACCGGTAGCTCATGACGGTATCGGGGATCGCTACCGCGTATGTGAAGCGACCTTTAACTATGTCGCGATTGACAGCAACGGCCGCCCTCGCCCGGTCAAAAAAGCCTGAGTTTCTGTCAGATGTCCGCAAAAAAGCCCTAAGCAGATGCTAGGGCTTTTTTTTTCCTTTAAGATATCGGACATTAACACGCATTCAGCTTACACTGCCGTCCACCGATCTAGTGTGAGAGCAAACAAGGAGAGACACACATGTGGTACGTTATTTTTTCCCAGGACGTTGAAAACAGCCTAGAGCGCCGCCTGAGCGTCCGTGAAAAGCACCTTGCCCGCCTGAAAGATCTGCAAGAAGAAGGTCGTCTGCTGGTGGCGGGACCTATGCCTGCGATTGACAGTGACAATCCGGGCGAAGCTGGTTTTACCGGCTCCACTGTGATTGCGGAATTCCCGTCTCTGGAAGAAGCACAAGCGTGGGCTGACGCGGATCCGTATATCGAAGCCGGTGTCTATGAGAAAGTCATCGTGAAACCCTTCAAGAAGGTGTTGCCATAACACTTTAACGTGAGACTCAAAGTTATGCTGAAACGAACGCTCGCTGTCATGGCGGCGATGCTGCTGGCAGGTTGTGCATCGAATTCTAAAGATCAGGCGGTATTTGACCTGGCTAAGTCACGTGCGATGGCAATCAACAGTAAAGCGCCGTATGCCAAGATTGATCAGTACCAGATCATGAAAGCGCAGGCGCGCGAAAAGAACGTTGAGATCACCATCCTCTACGGGGGTGGCGGTAAAACCCCACCCACTATGGCAGCGCAAAACGCGGCCGCCAGTTACTGCAACAGCAGTGAACTGAGCCCTCTGGTGAGTGAAGGCGTCAGCTACACGATCGTGATTATGGACATGCGCGGCCGCCCTATGGTCACACAACCAATCACCGCGGCAATCTGTAATCAGCTTGCCCAAGGCGCAGCAAAGTCCTGATCACCAGATACCGGTCTTTCACCCGTTACCAAAACGCCAGCTGCTGCTGGCGTTATTTTTTGACTGAACAGCGCTTCTGTTAACGGCACTTCCAATGGCAAGCCCTAAAATAGAGCTGGCCCTAAAAAACCGGTTTCGAAGACTGTGCCGTAAATCAGCCTTTGTCTGCCCTTTACTCTTTCCTTTACCCAATCAATGACCGGCCTGTCCAACCGTGCCTCAACCTTCGCAATTCATACTCATGCTAATACCGCATTCAAACCTTGTTTACCGTCAGAATGGCCTTGCGACGGTTTACGTATCAACACGTGAATAAACAGATCAAACCAATTTTTTCGTAAGGCTTGTCCTGACAGAAAAAAACTCATCCATACTCATTGATGGCACTGCATAAAAACGTCCACCAGGTTCGAAGCGTTCATGCAATTGATGGAAATAAATCACATGTGCAGGGATAAACATAACTGATTGCAATGTAATGCGCCGTCAGCGTGTGCACTTCCCCATGTACGTTGTCATCACATTTTAAACCGCAGTACGCATAATCCCGTAGTAATGCAACACGCTCATTCCCTGTAAATGGTCTTTTGACTGATTACTGATTACTGATTACTGATTACTGATAAAAAGATGGGAAATATGACAGCCAGACAACAGCTTACTTATCCTTTCATAGCGTGTGCGATCACTCTGTTCTTTATTGCTATCAACTTCCATTACCGGCCTATTTTGCCCATCGATGAAACGCGCTACGTCTCTGTTGCCTGGGAAATGTGGCTGAATAACACATGGCTGGTACCGCACGCCAACGGACTGCCCTATTCCCACAAGCCACCACTGCTGTTCTGGCTGTTCAGTTCGATGTGGACACTGTTTGGTACATCGGAATTCATTACTCGCCTTACCATTCCGCTGTTCGTTTTACTCAATCTTTTTCTGATCAGAAAACTGGCGCAGAAAATCTACCCCGACAACCCGCAGGCAGCCGCTCTGGCTCCGTTAGTACTCTGCAGCGGCTTAGGATGGTTTCTGTATTCAGGCATGATCATGTTCGATTTGCTGCTGACTGTTTTTGTACAGACCGCCATGTTGTCCGTGTGGAAATATGCCGAGACCCGTCGGATGGTATGGATAGTGTCTGGTGGCGTGGCAATAGGATTAGGGTTGCTGACAAAAGGGCCGGTCACCTTTATTTATCTGATTCCCTTCGTGGCACTGGTCAAATGGTGGAACCCTGACCCGCAGGCTAATCACACCGCCATCCTCAAGGCGAGTGTAGTCATGGCTGCCATTGGTATATTGATCATTCTCGCCTGGGCGATTCCGGCTGCGGTGGTCGGAGGCCAAGATTATGCCTATGCGATTTTTTGGGGACAATACGCAGGACGGATTCATGAGTCGTTTGCTCATGCCAGACCTTTCTACTGGTACCTGTTGTTACTGCCTGTGCTCATTTTTCCCTGGCCGTTCTTAGTTGGGTTCTGGCGCAGTGGCCTCTGGAACAACAACCAGAACAGCGACAAATTCTGTCTAGCAATGTTCACAATTATCCTGGCCGTATTCAGCTGCTTCAGCGGTAAGCAGCTCCATTATCTGTTTCCCGCTTTTCCGGTGCTTGCTATCTGGGCAAGCAACAAACTCAGACCTGAAAAATTCAACCTTGAGCCTGTCGTCATTATCTTTCTGGCAGCCGCCACCATTGCGATATTCAGTGCCTCATTATGGGCACCACAGGTATTTCGCAATGCAGAGAGCGCGAATGTCATCCCTTGGTGGGGCGTGTTACCTTTAGTGCTGACTGCACTGGTCATGAAGCCTAACGTCCTGACCTCCTCCCGACTGGCATTACATATCATTGCGGTGCTACTGAGCTTATCGGCGCTGCTCGCCAGCATTTCCCCGATGATCAATGAAATTTATAACGTTACGCCGATCGCTCAGCAGATCAACGCTCTGCAACGGCAAGGGAACAAAGTCGCTTACGTCGGAAAATACCAAAATACTTTTGGCTATGCCGGTAAATTAACCGCACCTATCGAACAAGCCCCAAACAATCCCAACGCGCTGCAAAACTATCTGCAAGAAACGCAGGGGTATACCGTCCTGATTCAAAAAAAGCCGGATATAGCACAAAACATCAATGCCATCTTAGCGACCCCATACCGAGGGGGATGGCTGTATATTGTTGACAACCAAAGATACGCGGCTCAAATGGAACTGGCTTCAGAGTAAACACCAAGACTCTAAAACAAAAAAGCGCTATCGAACGATAGCGCTTTAACAGGGTACAGCGAGAACGAAGAACTAATAAGTGAATCTCATCACTTTCAACCCTTTTTCAGGATCAATGTCCTCAAATTCAGGTGGATTCTCTAATCGCCCAATAAATTGTAATTCAGGGGCTTCGGCGGCCATGCCATCAATTAAAAACTGCGTGGAGATGGCCGGTGAGTTAACACATGCCAGAACCTCACCACTTGCTGATAACAAGCTAGGCAGGCGACGAAGAATCTTCTGATAATCCTGAGTCATGACAAAACTATTTTTTTGGAAACTTGGCGGATCGATAATAATCAGATCATACGGGCCCAGTTTCTTCAACTTACCCCAGGATTTAAACAGATCATGCCCCAAAAACTTCACTTTCGATAAATCATGCTGATTCAATCTATGATTATCACGCCCGCGACTCAGTGACGCTTTGGCCATATCCAGGTTTACCACCTGCGTGGCGCCCCCTTCAATTGCTGCGACGGAGAAACCACATGTGTAAGCGAATAAGTTGAGAACAGATTTACCCTGACTGTTTTCCTGCACCCACTTACGGCCATAGCGCATATCCAGAAAAAGCCCCATATTCTGGTTTTTCTTAAGCTCTAGTTGGTATTTCAGGCCATTTTCGACCCCAACAGGGTAGACATTCTCTTCGCCCCACAGCACCTGCGTCGGCGCCAGTTCTTGATAGCGGTGTTGTATCAGAATCGCGTAGCCCTCGGCCTTGCTCCAGACGTCTCTGGTTGTTAACGCCAGCAATTCCGACTCAAGAGCCTGAATAAAATGATCGTCCTGCTGCTTGAATACGGCGACAACCAACTGGCCTTGCAGCCAATCAACCGTAATCTGCTCCAGCCCATCCACTGTTTGACCACGCCCGTGGAACAGACGGCGCAATTCTTTCGGTGGCTCACTGAGTAAATTCTCAATTCGGTCAACTAATTCTTTCAGGGCTTCAATTTTCATTATTTATTCAGCTTTACAAGGGAAAACAGGCCAGAGCACAAATGTCCACGATGACGTTCTGCGCAGGATCAAACAACAGCCGCTAGTTTACCCGCAAACGGCAGGCAGCAATAGCGCGCTGAGGGGACATTCCCGTCATGCGACCAGTTTGAGTTGTTCGAGTTCAGGTATACGGTGGCTGGCAAGGTGGACATATTCAGCCTGGAGACGGACTTGCCGGGAACGGCGGGCGCGTTGCTTGAGCAGCTTATGGTGTCGTCTTGACTGCGCCAGCCCCCAAAATCGAGATTGGGACTTTTTCTTTTTCAGTCGCATTCTCAGCGACACAGAGCGGGATAGGCGCATAATTTCCTCGGTCTAGGGTAATTCCTAGACCGGTAGGATAAAGGATTTTGCTTTATTCGGCTATCACAGCGCCCATGCAACAAGCTCATATGCAGGAAAAACCATCAAAATATGGCGTTATGGTGCCTTTTGTCGCAAAACCTACATTTTATTAACATTATGCCTTTTTACCCGGCAGTACCGGCCAATCCAGCGTCCAGGGCTGCTGCCAGTCTGCCAGCGCCTGTTGTGTTTCCGGCAAAGCCCACAATTCGCCCTGCTCAGGCAGACAGACAAACTGCCTCATCGTCCCCTGGTATGGAAAACACAAAGCATAAGCATGAAGGTAGCCACGATCTGCCGCTTCTGAACCGTAGATATCATCGCCAGTGATCCCAGAGCCAACGCTGCGCAGTGCAACACGAATCTGATGGGTTTTTCCCGTATGCGGTTTACACAGGAACAAGCGCCGCCCCTGCCCGGCCGCTGTCGAAAAGAACTGGGTAATGGCCGGATTCTCACGCGTGGTTTCCAGCTTCCAGCTGCTTCGCCGTGAGCGGGTCATGTCGCCAATCACTACCCCCTGCTTTTTTTTCGGCTTCTTGCTGCCAATTGCCAGGTAATATTTTTCGACATCCCGGTTGGCAAAATTTGCCGACAACAGAGCCGCCGCCTCCCGGTTTCTCCCCAGCAGCAACAGACCCGAGGTCATTTTGTCCAGCCGATGGATCAGGTACAGCTTTTCATCACCAGTCTGACGGGCAATTTCCGCCAGCAAAGGCTGATCATTATCGTCTTTATGCACGCTGACGCCGGGATGTTTATTAATAACCAGAAAGTCCGGATGCTGGTAAAGCAGGGTAAACATAGGAAAACTCATTTCTGTCAAAAACGGTTGCAGTCAAAACCGGGGCAGTATAAACAACCATGACGATGAGACCAAGCCGGACGCAGGATTCAGGCAAAGAACACGTACAACATCAGTAACGGGCAAACCACACGCACATACACCGGCCAGATTTTCCAAAACCACCCGGCGGCAATCGCCGGGTTGCCTTTCTGCAGCTCCGCCAGCACCTGATCGCGATGCCAAATCCAGCCGACCAGCAACGCAAAGATCAGCCCCAGTATCGGCTGGGCGTATTCGGTGGATGCCACAATCACCCAGTCAAACAGAGGATCGAAATAGAAAATAATGACGGCAGACAATGCACTGATCATCCCGCCAATTGTCCACGCGGCATAGTTTCGGGGCTGGGACAATTCTTCTACCGCAGCCGCCACCGGCACTTCCAGCAATGAAATCGACGATGTCAGCGCGGCGATGACCATCAGGGCAAAGAAAATCGAGGCGACCAGGTATCCCGGTGCGCCCATGGTATCGAACATCGCTGGCAGCACATCAAACACCAGCGTGCCGGAGCTGGCCAGTTGCCCGTCATCATTATAAATCGTCACGCCGTGATTCTGCGCCACAAACATCGCCGGCAGGATAAGCAGGCCAGCAATAAACGCAATCGCGGTATCAATCAGAGCCACTTCCGCTGCCGTCCGCGGCAGGTTAGCGTCTTTTTTAAGGTACGAGCCGTACACCATCATGGTGCAGACTCCCAACGACAACGAGAAAAATGCCTGTCCCATGGCACTGTGAATCAGGGCCGGGTGAATCTGGCTGAAATCCGGAATCAGAAATAATTTCAGACCGTCAACCGCGCCATCCTGAGTGAAGATATATCCAATCAGTACCACAAACAGCAGCACCAGAATCGGCATCAGCCGGGTTGACCAGCGCTCAATGCCTTCCGCTACCCCGCTTTTCACCACATGGATAGTTGCCCACATAAACAGCAGCATCAAAAACAGATTGCGGCCGATAGAAAATGTCTCCAGCCACTGTGATACCCCGGTCAGCCCGATGGCTTCAAGGATCGGACTGAGGAAATAACCCACCAGCCAGCCTGCCAGAATAGCGTAAAAGCTCAGAATGCAGGATGCCGCCGTAAGTCCGACCAATGCGAGCAATGTGCCCAGCCAGCGGCTGCCGGATGGCAGAATCGACCGTAACGACTGCACCGGATTCGCCTGACCGTAACGGCCGATAGTCAGCTCCGCCACCAGCAATGGGTAAGCCAGGCCGATCACCATCAGGGTGTAGACGACAATGAAAACGCCGCCGCCGTTGTTTGCCGCCTGTGTCGGAAATCCCCAGATGTTCCCCAGTCCGACCGCTGAGCCAGCGGCGGCCAGAATGAAGCCAAAACGTGAACTGAACTGCGCCCGGGATGCACTCGCCATACCACTACTCTTTTTGAAAATACCGATGTTCCATGAACCTGTAGCAAAAAGTCATTGTCGCGAGTAGCCGGTACGGATGGGATGACTTCACGCCCGGTTCATACAATCGCTTATTATCAATGTAATCAAGATTGAGCAGGAAACCAGCTTGCCTTTAAGACAGCATCGCAATTCGATCCCGCACACGCCGATCCCTTCCCCCATTCATTCAGATAATGCGGCAAAAACGGAGAGCGATCTCTCCGAATCTCGTCTTGCGAAAATTCGTGAATTTGCTGCGATAAAAGTCACATATTGTAAATTTCGCTGGTATTCCCCCAGTTTCAATGCACAATAAAGACACATGTTCTGTTGCTATCAACCCACTGAATGGAAAAGTTTTATCAAGTCCTGGCCTGGGCCAGCTTGTTCATATACTGGCTGAGTATTGCCGCCGTCACCATGCGCATCGTCTTTAAGCGCAGGGTAGTCGGTGTCTCCCTGGCATGGTTACTTATCATCTATATCATTCCGATCGGCGGTATCATGGCCTATCTCCTGTTAGGCGAGCTAAATCTGGGCAGAAAACGGGCTGAACGCGCCCGTGACATGTTTGATCCCTTTGCTGAATGGTTCCAGCGTCTCAACGACTGTCCCGGCCACCAGCCTCACCTGATGAGCGAGCATGCCCGCCCGCTGAACGACCTGTGCGAAAACCGGCTGGGCATTCCGGCATTGAGTGGCAACAGCCTGTCGCTGCAGGACTCCCCTCAAGCAATCCTCCGCTCGCTGATTGACGATATCCATCAGGCAAAGTCTTCGATCCACATGGAGTTTTATATCTGGCATCCGGGCGGGCTGGCCGATGAGATTGCCACAGCGTTAATCATGGCTGCCAAGCGGGGAGTTGAGATTCGCATCCTGCTCGATTCAGCCGGTAGTATGCGCTTTTTCCGCTCGCACTGGCCGCGGCTAATGCGTCATGCCGGTATACAGCTGGTAGAAGCACTGGCGGTATCACCGTTGCGGGTTTTCCTGCGCCGCATGGATTTGCGCCAGCACCGGAAAATTGTGGTGATCGATAGCCGCATTGGTTTTACCGGCTCGATGAACCTGGTCGATCCCGCTTATTTCAAGACGAATGCTGGTGTCGGCCAGTGGATTGATGTAATGGTCAGAATGACCGGTCCGTCAGTCACGGTACTGAACACCATTCAGGCCTGGGACTGGGAAGTTGAAACCGGCGAACGCTATCTGCCTCGCCTGCCGGAGTGTCATGTGCCTTCCGTGTCCGACGATGCGGACACGGTACAGGTGATCCCATCCGGACCGGGGATGCCGGATGAAATCATCCATCAGGTGCTGCTGCTGAGTATCTATCAAGCCAAAGAAAGCGTGGTAATCACCACCCCATATTTTGTGCCGAGTGAGAACCTGCTCCATGCCATGAAAGCTGCCGCGCAGCGCGGTGTCGCGGTGGATCTGGTGATTCCGGATAAGAACGACTCACTGATGGTGGAATGGGCCAGCCGCTCTTTCTTCTCGGAACTGCTGAATGCGGGGGTGCGCATTCACCGTTTCCATGGTGGCCTGCTGCATACCAAGTCGGTTGTGATCGACCGTAATCACTGCCTGATTGGCACGGTGAACCTGGATATGCGCAGCCTATGGCTGAACTTTGAGGTCACGCTGGCGGTAGACAATGCTGAGTTCACCCAGCAACTCAATTGGGTACAGCAGGAATACATCAAGCAGTCGACGCGGGTCAGGCCGGAAGAATGGGAAAAACGCCCGATCATCAACAAACTGGTTGAGCAGTTTTTCTACATGTTCAGCCCGCTGCTGTAACATCCTTCAGTCGGCAACCCGGTTTGCCGGCTGAACGGCCGAATGACCATGCTGGCGTGCCGTAAGGGATAATGGCTTTCTTGACTCAGCGATGCGCAGTTTGAGAGCTGTCATACACTTCCACTTGCCAGCCTCAGCCCGGTAACCTGTGACGAGCGCCAAAAAAATGACTCCCTCCAAACGTAACCCACCTCAAACTTTTCCAATTTAATATGGATTTCGCCTTAATTTTATTCGTCTATATTCGTCATGCATTCAATTAATAGATTGATTTTAAATAAATAAAATAAAAACCAGCCTGATTTACTGATAACAACTTTATTATTTAGGGTTGTCCTTATTTCGTCTGCAGCAACTACACTATATTGCAGGCAACATGATTCAGGAGTTCAACGAATGCCTCAGCAGGATGCTAAACTTTTCTGGCTTATCGTCATGATCGGCATGTTGCTTTCGTTTCCGGCGAAAGCCTTTACACCAACGCTGCACCTTATCGGGTATAACGCTGAAGGAAAAAGCGTGGATATCCAACTTGAACGCGATCGGCTTGAAAGCCTGCCACAAAGTGAACTCACGACACATCTACCCTGGTTTGAAGGCCCGTCCACCTTCACCGGAGTGCGGCTGAAAACACTGCTGGAGCATTTTTCTCTGGTTCACCCTCGCATCAAGTTATCGGCCCTGAACAACTACGCCACCGATATGACGCTGGACTACATCAAGCAATACGATCCGCTGATTGCTCTTAAGCAAAACGGGCATTACCTTAAAGTCAGAGATTACGGCCCATACTGGATTGTGATATCCATTGATGAGCACCCTGAAACCGCAGAGATGAAACATTTGGCAAAGATGGTTTGGCAACTTAGCCGTATTGAAACCTATTAATTAAGCAGTAGCAGTACTTTTGCCTATGAGACAAAATAAAACAAGAAAGGCTCTTATCATCATTACTCCGCTGCTGGTGCTCAGCATTTTAGTGGCAGTAAGTGCACTCAAGCGCCATTCCGATATCATTTCCAGCAGTCAGCACGAGGCTAACTGGTATATCCTCCAGCTCACCAAAGAGTATGCCGAGTTCAATTATCAGTTGCGCAGTTATCAGGGAAACCTGAGTGATTACAATGATATGATGCTGCAATATGAGATTCTCTGGAGCCGTTTCAAAACCATTCTCAGCAACTCAGCCATCATTCACCTTCACCTCTATGAAGGGGCGCTGGAGCAGATACAACAGCACTTTGACCTGATTAAAGCCTTCGAGCCCAGGCTGGTCAGTCTGGCTCATGATCCCGATCCCCAGATCATTCACGAACTCGTCGACACCTCCCGCAACCAGTACGAGAACCTGGTGCTGTTTGTGAATAATAAATTCCGCCTGACCAGCGGCGATCTGAAACGCCGGGTTGAGGCCACCGAAAAAATTGAAATCATTATTCACTTCATGCTGGTCGTGACCCTTATTCTGGGCGGCGCCTTGTTTTATACCCTGGTCAGTGAATCCCGCCTGATGCGGCGGCTGGCAATGTATGACTCATTAACCGGCGTTCATAACCGGCTGTGGTTGAATCAAAAACTGGATCAACTGACAGAAAACAATGAGCCGTTTCGTTTTTATCTGATTGATCTGGACGGGTTTAAACAAATCAATGACACCCTCGGCCATCAGGCCGGAGATGAACTGCTGGTTGAAGTCGCCAAGCGCCTGTCCTGCCTTAACGCCGCTCACTACCGGGTTGCCAGAATGGGAGGTGATGAGTTTGCCATCATTGAAAAATTGCAGGCCGATCCCGTGTCGTCTCTGGACGATGTCCTGATGGATGCATTCAAAGCCCCTGCTTACTATGCCAAAGAGTTCCATGCCATATCCGCCAGTATTGGTGCCAGTGAATTCCCGAAACACGCCAAAACCGTTTCGCATCTGTTGCAACAGGCTGACTTTGCAATGTATGAAGTGAAGCAACAAGGGAAAAACGGCATGATTCACTATTCAACCCGCCAGGCGGAAGCAGCAGAAAACTCCCCAATGAAAACGCAGACCCTCGCTCAGGAGCTGATCCCTCCGGCAAACCTGCCCGCCAAATAACCCAACAGCTTACTGACACAACCACTGACGAGCACAAAAAAAGCGGCCAATGGCCGCTTTTTTGCATTTTGAAGTGATATCACTCTGCTTCGATTCTGAATCAGAACGCGGCAGCGAAGATGCCAGAAATCTCTTCGTGTGTCGCTTGTTTCGGGTTGGTGAAACCACAAGCATCTTTCAGGGCATTATCAGCCAGCACAGGAATGTCTTCTTTCTTCGCGCCCAGCTGTTCCAGACCAGCAGGAATACCTACATCGCGAGACAGTGCCTGAATGGCTTCAATCGCAGCCGCTGCGCCTTGCTCAGCAGACAGACCATCAACGTTAACACCCATGGCTTTTGCCACATCTGTCAGACGCTCAGGACACACCTGCGCGTTATAGCGCTGAACGTGTGGTAGCAATACGGCATTACATACACCGTGAGGCAGGTCGTAGAAACCACCCAGTTGGTGCGCCATTGCATGAACGTAACCCAGAGAAGCATTGTTGAACGCCATACCAGCCATGAACTGGGCATACGCCATTTGTTCACGCGCTTCCAGATTCTGACCATCTTTCACTGCAGTACGCAGGTTGGCCTGAATCAGTTCAATGGCTTTAATCGCAACAGCATCAGTGATTGGCGTTGCAGCTGTCGACACGTACGCTTCGATGGCGTGCGTCAGCGCATCCATACCCGTTGCCGCCGTCAGTGAAGCCGGTTTCGCCAGCATCAGCTCAGGATCGTTCACCGACATCAGCGGCGTGGTGTGCTTGTCAACGATCGCCATCTTGATGTGGCGCGCTTCATCAGTGATGATACAAAAACGCGTCATTTCCGATGCAGTACCCGCCGTGGTGTTAATGGCAACTAGCGGCAACTGTGGTTTGGCCGAACGGTCAACACCTTCGTAGTCAGCAATTTTGCCGCCATTCGCTGCAACCAGCGCAATCCCTTTCGCACAATCGTGCGGTGAACCGCCACCCAGTGAAATAACAAAGTCACAGCCGCCTGCTTTCAACAGCTCAAGGCCAGCTTCAACGTTGTTAATGGTTGGGTTTGGTTGTGTCCCGTCGAAAACAACAGACTCAACATTTCGCTCTGCCAGCAGGTCAGCAACTTGCTTAACCATGCCAATTTGGCTGAGAATTTTGTCAGTGACGATCAATGCTTTTTTAAAGCCATGACCTTTAATTGCATCCGCCGCTTCAGTCAGGCAGCCAGCGCCCATGAGGTTTACTGTAGGAATAAAGAACGCAGTGCTCATTTATAATTCTCCATAATTATCAAATACTCATTACTTTAGCTTACCAACGGCCAAGAGACTGATTGGCTTAGATCAAGCTACCTGTAATCAGTCTTGTGTAACTCCAGCGGGGTAGAAGCTACCACCAAATTAATGTGCAACAAATTGATCTTGAGCAAGGTATTCAAGTTGCCGAGATATGCAACCAAATTAATTTGAAGCGGATCACTAAACCAGTTTAAAACAGGATTAATTGTTTTTTACTGTAAACACTGACTTTCCTGTCATTGACGTTTCATACTGATTTTCGTGAACTTTCAGGTATAAAAAAGCGCCGGACTGTGCCAGCGCTTTTCTCTGAATTTCAGCGGTTGATTACAGTTTCAACCAGGCATCCTGCCAGTTCGAACCATAACCCGGCTCATAATGTGAGGCCGAATTAATGTTACACCATCCGCCTTCCGGAAATGGCCGACATTGGTATGTGCTGCCGTCCCGGCTCAGCACCACGGTTTTACCCGGCTCGTAACTGCCAATATTGTCGGGGTAAACAAAATCGTATTCGCCTGGTTCACTTGGCTCAACAGGATCCGGCGGGATCACTTCACCGTCGCGAATATCCAGGGCATAACGGTAATCACGGTTAGTCACATACACCTGATTGCCGTACAGATCGGATTGATCAAACCAGATCTCTCCGGTTGGTTGCAGCATCCCCAACTGCGTGATTGCGTGGTACTGCTCATTGACCTTTAGTGCCAGTTCATACGACCACAGATGGACGCTCTGATTGGCAACCGTTACAGGAAGCGTAACTTCAACCACCTCCTGCCCTGAACCATCAAAAATACGGAACAGCACCTGATCACCAACCTGGGCCTCCAGCCCCTGCGGGATCAACGCGCCCAGAGGCTGCCATTCAACTGGCGGTGCGTCACCGTCGAAACGGATATCACTGCAGTTGTAGAATCCCTCCCCGGCGGCATCATCCCGCTGCCAGCGGGTCAGCAGAGTCGCATCACCAGAACGGCCTGCTGGCAGTGTCACGTTCATCACATAGTAATCCTGACCGTCTATCTGGGTTTTCGCGATATTGCCGTGTTTGGCAATCAGCTCGACATCGTCCCAAGCCAAGCGGCTGTGCGCCGCATTGTAAGACGGTTTCGACAGGTAAATTTCCCAGAAACTCGGGTTGTGCGGTGCCGTAGCACGAAACTTGAGCTGAAACGTCTCACCGGATTGCATTGCAGTCCGCTGCCATTGGCCTGAGGCAACCCCCATGCCGCTCTTTTTGGGATCCGAGCCATAACAGAGCTGCCCGTCAGCAACCACAGCCTTCACGGCATTCAAGTCAGTGTAGTCCGCCACATTGGCAGAGAACTCATGATTCTGAACAAATGGATAGGCGCCGGATTCCTGAAAAATGGCCCGACATGCCTGGTTCGGAATGCCAGAGCCGTCTGTCGGCCAGTAATACCCGCCATCTTCTACGCAAAACATTTGCCGGGCTTTGGGAAAATCGGTGTAGCCGTGCGCACTGGCCTGTAGCGGAATCAAGGCCATCACCGTAGCGGCGCTCAATGATAAGGAAAAACGTTTTTTCATGATGTGCTTCCAGTTAATTCGTTGGGAAGCCAGCTATGTGAAGAAAGCCGTGCTTTCTTAATCAGGTAGCCCCGCTGCCATAAAGCACTGCGACAAGTAACCACGCCGGATAGCGTATGAACGGTCGTGCAATCTGCGCTTGTTAGGCCGGTGGCTTTGCGTCGAACCCTTTCAGATTCTTTGCCTTTAGCTGACCGCACTAGTTATAGTGATTTTTCCTGTCAGAACAATTCCCTACGACAACTCTGGAAGGGTGATCCCGTTCTCTTTATCAATGGCGTTTCGTCCTTATTGTGAGCTTCCTTGTTTACGCCTTACCTGTCATTCGATCAATGCCCCGCCTTCCAGTTCGAAATCGCTGACAAACACATCGGCCTGCCCCACCGATACCCCCAGAGCTTTCAGCAGAGGATCGACCACCTCCGTCACCACCGGCGTCAGCACATCATGCAAAATAGCAGGAAGCAGCACACTGTCTATCAGGCTTAATACCGAGTTAAGTACATTCAACAGGCTCCCCAGAAGACCGCCAAGCAAGCCTCCTAACAAACCTTTATCAACGTCTTCCCCCGTGTCAGCGGTTTTCAAATTGGCAGACAAGGTTGCCCCGGATACGGTCTCAGACAAGGTGCCGGAAGCTACCTGCGCGTATTGTTTGGGCAGCATATCGGTAGCAGTCAAGCGCTCACTGTGGGGCTGAAATGCCGCCGATGCATTCGGAAAACTGGCCCCGACTTCTACCGCCAGCAAATCTGAATACAGCGTCGGAATATCAACCACAACCGAGAACGGCTGACTGATATCACCGAAATCGTCGGCATTGCCTTCTGCCCCACCATCACCAACGAAAATCGTTGCCACCGAGGGTTTGGTAGCAAAATCAAACGTGACGGTATGTTGCTGACTCCACTGACAGCCAGACACATCCAGCAGCCGGGTTTCGGCTTCTGCTGCCACAACCTTGACCCCAAGGACACTGCTTTTCACCGTAATAATCCCCAGATCCAGACTGCTCAGCAGACTCAACGCATTAACCTTTAAATCCAGCTCTATTTGGGCGGTTTTTACAGCATTAACGAACCCGTCATTTTCCTGAGACGGCAGCAGCCCCATTTTAAATTGCGGCGGCTGCGTCACTGTCAGACGGATTTCCGTTAACGGTGCCAACAGTGATGCCAGATCCAGCTCTCCTCCCGCCAATGACAAGGTACGGCTGTCGAGATTGACCGCAGCCAGCACAGATGCGTAAACAAGATCATATAAAGACAGGCTGGCAGCGAGCGCCGCTTGATGAATAGCCACTATTTCACTGTCATCACTCCCGTTGGCCAGCGTCAGAAATCCGTTCAGGGTGATTAACGGCAGGGAAGACACACTGGCCACACTACGGATCTGGGAAAGAGCCTGACCGGCTTCTGACGTCGCTCCAACTTGGGTGATCAACACGTCTATCAGCTGCGCGATAGACAACTCTTTGACCAGCAACTGATCGAGTTGTTGTTCCAGCGAGTCGCCACCCAGCGGCTGCTCTTGATTCATTGCAGCAACCAAGGTTCCCAGTCCGATTCGGGTGTTGACCAGCTCGTCATACGACACCAGTGTCAGGTTTCCGCCCAGTGCCGCGCCGAGAATGGAATTGGTCAACCCGACATCGACCAGCGTTGAGCCAACGCCGAAACCGACTTTCGCTTTTTTATTGATCCCCGCCTGAGCTGACAAGGTGATCATCTGGGCGTCAGAAGAGCCAGAAAGCAGACGGGGAAACAGGCTGGCAGCCACCTTTTTGCTGATGGTCACCCGCGCGGCGTCCTGAAATGCGCTCTCAGTACCGGTCTCGATCACCCAGTGATTATCGTGAATACTGGCTGTGCCGACATCAACCCGATAACTGGCACTACTGGTGTCAAAGCCATTCGCCGCCAGAACCGATTTAGCCGTCGCTTCCATGGCACTTTTCTGGCTGACTCCGTGGAGATAACAACCGCTTCGCCCCAGACTTAATGCCGCAAGATCAGCCTGTTGCTGCAGTCGTCGTTGTTCCCAGAACAATCGCCCGGTATCGACTGCCAACGCTAAAAATACGGCCATCGCTATCATCAGCAGAATAAGCCCGCTCCCGACAGCTCCCTGCTGCCGCTTTCTGATACCACCACCGATGCGCACCGACATATTGGTATCCTTCCTAGCTGCCGCCCATAGAATCAGAGATAAATTTGGCCGGAATGGGGGTGGTAAAGCTGTTCAGCATCCGCTGCTCAGTCTGCTCGGCTGCCTGCGGCAACACCGCATCGTTATATTCTGTCGCCAGCTTGCCGCTCGCCTGCAGTTCAAGCCATATCTGCGTCGTGGTTTTAGGGCGCTGTATTGGCACCAAACCCGCCTCGTGATAAGAGGCCGAGCCCCTCACTGGCAAGTATTCCGGGCGCGCAGCATTCAATGTGCTTTTTTCTTGCTGAGGTTCTTGCCGAGATTTTTGCTGAGGCTTTTGCTGAAACGTTTGTCCTGCTTCAGCCCTGATTGTCGGGCTGACTGCTGTCGTACCCAGTAAAAACACCACCAACAGGGCATCAACCAGACGGCCCAAGATATGATCCCCACCAGTGATACGGTGTATGCCTTTTGTCATTGCCAAGCCTCCTGCGTCAGTAACGAATAACCACGCTTGCGCACCGAAGTGCCACCTTTGCGGCTTGCCGGATCCTGGTTCAGATCCAATGGCCGAAACCGGGCAATGGCCGCCAGCATGTCCTGCTGATCCTGCTCGGCCCAGCGATAGCGCTGTGCCAGGGTCTCAGCCTGCGCCGTTCGGTGGGTCTTGAGCAGTAAAAACCATAAATTTCTGGCTGCGGTCTGATGGTCCGGATTAAGCTCCAGCGCGGTGCGCAGTTCATCATAAGCCAGACTATCCTGACCAGTTACCAGCATCAGAAAGCCCAGATCATTGCGGATGTTCGCTGAGACAGGCGACACTCTGGCTGCTTTTTCCAGTAGCTTCACAGCCGGGGATACCTTGCCCTGATAGGCCGCAATCAACCCGAGGCCGTGATAGGCTTTGCCACTCAGGCAGGTATCCACCAGTCGGGTATATAAGGGTTCGGCATCCGCCCACTTGCCGAGCTTACGATAACTGTCTGCCTGCATCAGCAGACTGTCGGGCGATGAGTCCGGTAACACCGCCAGTTCCGCCAGCGCAGAGTAATACTGGCCTTTCTGAATTTGCTGCTGGATCAGAGAAAGCGACATGCCTTCTCCGGCAGAAATCTGCTGACCACATGCCCCGACCGGCTTGGTCATGCTGGCCTGAGTGTCTGCAGGTTTTCCGGCGCATCCGGTTAATCCCACCAGGCCTGTCACCATGAAGATCGTTGCCAGCCGCAGCGATTTAAATTTACGGCAATTCAAAATACAGGGTTGCATTTCCATCCTGCCTCCATGCTGATAATCACGGCTCTCAGAGCATCGACTGAAAGCGTTTAAAAACCGATCGCCTGGCTGAGTGCTATCATGCCCGGCCCCGCCAGCACCACAAACAGCGCCGGAAACAGAAAAATCATCATCACCACCGACATCCTCCCTGACAACTTGGTGACTTTCTCCTGCAGTTGCGTACGACGTCGATCTCGCAGCAGCAATGTCAGCTGAGTCAGTGAGGTCGACAGGCTGCCGCCGGAATCCGAAACCTGAGCAAACATCGTCAGGACATCCTGCAACCCCTGAGAATCTGTTGAACGGGCAAGCACGGAGAACACGGCTGAGCGCTCCTGTCCGGCCTCAATTTTATTCAGCGCAAGCTGCATCTCTTTAGTGAGCTCAGGGGTCAGATTTCCCAATTCCCGGCAGTAGGCTCGCAAAATACTTTCCAGTGACAAGCCCACATCCCACAAGGTTTTCATCATCTGGAGTCCCACAACCAGCTCTTCATCAATGATCCGGGAACGCTGTGCAACTTTCTGCTTCAGCCATTGCAGGGCACCGTACAGCCCTCCCGCCAGACTGATCACCAGTAAACTCAGCATCTGTTCCGTGGCGATCTGCCCCTGAACCACTGGGATCACCACCAGCAACTGGATTAGCAGCCATGTCACCAACAGTTTCATCAGGCAAAGCGTCTGTTCCCGGTTCGAGATATACCCCGCCTTGCGCAATAATTGCTGCACTTCTGCCAGGGAAGGGATCTTCTGCCGTTTGGTGCGACTCCACAAAGCCTGACTCTGTTGTATCACCGCTTCACGCCGTCCGGTTTTACCCAGTCGCTGCGCGAGGTTCTGCTCTACACGCCTGATGCGTTGTTGTCTGACTGACCACAAAAACAGCCCGGCAGCCAGTACCAGTAACACCAGTCCACTGATGAACAACCCGGTTGATACACTGAGAGATAACCACATGCAGACCTCCCTGCTTTACCTCAACATCATTCCGTTTCCCGTGACCGCGTGAGAGTGTGAGAGTGTGAAGCGTCAGCACGTTATGACAGCGAACGCAGCATCCGCCACAAAACCAGCGCGCCGACCGCCTGCGCCCCCAATGCAAAATACAATGCCTGGCGACCTTCTGGATCCAACCACATCGTCTGAATTCCCTGCGGATCAGTCACTAACAAGTACATCGCCATTACCGAGGGAGTAACGCCCATGACCCAGGCGGTAATCCGGGTTTCCCCCGTCATCGCCTTCAGTTCCCGCTGGCTGCGCTCATTCTGGTACAGCAGCTCAATCAGGTTATCCAGCGACTGGCTTACACTGCCGCCAAACTGCCGGTTGACCCGAAAAACCGCCCCCAACAGCTGGAATTCCTTCACGCCGGTTACCCGGGCTTCTTTGGCAAACGATGCATCCAGATCAGTGCCCAAAGATTCGCGACGGATGGCACGCTCAACAATGTCCCGCAGGGGATTTTCCAAGACACTGACGGAGCGCCCGACCGCCTGCGACAGTGACATCCCGACTTTGACCCGGCGGTTGATTTGTTCCACTAGCCCCGGCAGCTGCAACAGAATCCGGCGCCGGATTGCCACTTTCCGCCACTGCCCGCAAAAAACAATGCACGCGACCAGCACTACACCATAGAGCCCAGAACCGACGGAACCCACCCGGTAAGCGATCACGTACTCTCCTGCAACAAAAACGCTGATAACCGCTGTCCAGAATACCGGTGACGTTGTCAGTCCCAGTTTCTGGCAGCGTTCGGCCAGACGCTCGCGCCACCCAACAGGCCGGAGCGAACCCAGTTCGGCTTTACCAACAGCGGAGTTGGCCGATGCACGGTCAGCGTTTGCTACCGCAGACGGCTCGGCCTCAACCTGTGTACCGGCACGCGCAGCCAACAGTAACAACGCTGCCCCAGCACACAACAACACGATAGCCAGCCCAAACAACAGATTCACTCGGCCTCCTCCAACCATGCTCTCAGTGCAGTCGATAACGTATCGACACTCGAAAAATCGCCGCCTTTAAAGGTGTACAGCAGCTGGGTTCGAATCTGGCCATCGGCCACATCCTGTATCTCCACAATGTGAGTAATCACTCGTTTTCCGTTCGGCAATCGCGCAACCTGCACTACCAAATCCAATGCGGTGGCGATAATCTGTTTGACCAGTGCTGACGTCGAATTGAAGCCGGCCATCGTCACCATCATTTCCAGCCTTAACAGGGCATCCTGCGGTGAATTGGCATGCAGGGTACTCATTGAGCCTGAATGCCCGGTATTCATAGCCTGCAGCACATCCAGCACTTCACCGCCGCGGCTTTCCCCGAGAATGATGCGATCTGGCCGCATCCGCAGGGCATTTTTCAGCAGATCCCGCGGCGTAACCTCGCCTTGTCCTTCTGAATTCGGCGGGCGGGTTTCCAGCCTGACAACGTGACCGTTTTGCAACTGCAACTCGGCGGCGTCTTCAATGGTGACCACCCGCTCACCGGCGTTAATGTACTGGCTGAGCACATTCAAGAGAGTGGTTTTACCCGACCCGGTTGAGCCACTGATCAAGATGTTGCAGCGGGCCGCGGCACATTGCCTCAGCAACTGGTGCATTGCCACGCTCATCGCCCCGTTCTGGATCAGGGTGTCTGCCGTCATGCAATCGGTTTTGAATTTGCGCACTGACAAACAAGGCCCGTCAATGGCCAGAGGCGGGATCACCGCATTAATCCGACTACCATCCGGCAGACGGGCATCCACCATTGGGTTAGCTTCATCAATCCGCCGACCAAGAGGTGCAATCATTCGCCGAATAACCCGCAGCACATGCTGATCGTTCATGAAACGAAACGGCACTTGGGACAACTGCCCTTTGCGTTCCACATAGATCAGCCGTGGGCCGTTAATGAGGATATCGTCGACCTCGTCATCATCAAGCAGGTTCTGCAATGGCCCAAAGCCGAGGATTTCATCCAGCAGCTCATTCACCAGCCCGGTCAGTTCATTCTGAAAGCCAACCACCTGCTGTTGTTTCAGGTAAGTGCGCACATAGTCATACACATGGGTTTGCAACTCGGGCCGCTCCATTTCCTGCATCAGTCCGTCATCTTCCAGCCGGTCGATAACAAAACGGTGCAAATCCGCTTTCAGCTCCTGGCGGGACTCATCCTGCTGAATCGCCACCTCGCGGCTGGGCCACCATATCGCATCACTCATTGTTCACCTCTCTGGCAATCACCCCGGTCAGCTTATCCAGCCAATGGGATTTTTCTGCTTTCAGCGTGCGTAACCTGTCGACTTCACGCAGGAACTGCTTATATCTCCCAGTCGGCGGCAGCAAAGTGCCGGCATTAATATCAGTTGTCAGCGGATGGGCGCACGGCAACACCCCCCGGATAGGCAGTTCCAGCTGGGCGGCAATCATCTCCCTGCCCGGCAACACCTGTGTTAAAAACGGTGCCAGGATCAGGTTCACCCCTCCCGGCCGGGCCCCAGCCTGATAAAGCATCTCTGCCAAACGGCGGGTCTGAGCCAAGCTGATATTTTTCTGATCAGTCAGCAGCCAGTGCTGATCACACCGCTGCGCCATCAACTGTAATAGCGGGCAGATCGGCATCCCGACCAGATTGACAATGATGCTGCTGTAAATGGTTTCGAGCTTATCCATGACGGTTTGCAGGGACGCCTGTGTCATTGCCGACGGGTATTCCTGCTCTGACATCCCAATCACATGGATACGCGGAGCCAGTTCTACCCCCTGCTCAGCCAGCCACTTCTTGTCTATGCAGGCACTGCGTTCGACGAGGCTCATAAAATCGATACCTGCAGGCTGATTGAGGTAACTGGGGATGTCACTTTCGGGCTGCCCGATATCCAGAATCAGGACATCGCCCTGATGCTGCGTATCCCGGCTGATTTGCCAGGCCAGCGAGATGGCCAGCAACGCGCTGTCGAACTCGGGTCTTGCCGACATCATGGCCAGCCGACTGGATGGCCGCAACGCAGACACCTGCACCAAGGTCGCCAGTGTCTCTGCCAGGCGTTCAGGATCACACAGATGAAGGTTGTTGCGTGAAGGCATGCCATACCAGTGGCTTTCCGGCGTCTGATCCAGCAATACAATATGGCGTGGCGAAAAAGTCTCGATCAACAAATCAATGGACGGTTCCGGCCAGCGGTCGGTGGCCAAAATCAGCACCTGTGACTGATGCCATCGGGTATGGGATGTCTGCCGCTCTGGAGCTTCCATCCAGTGGAGACGGCAACCCGACGGGACAGCATCCGAGATGAGTGCCCTGCTCTCACCGGCTTGATCATAAGCAGCCAGATACATGTTACTCCTCCCGGGAAAAACCCATGTTGGCCGGCAGCGGATGCGGCTCGGCATCGAGAAAGATCAGATCAAAAAAGTCAGGCTCAAACTGGCGATACATTTCACCCGGCAGTGGTGGCAATGGCGTATTTCGGGCAAAAGGTTTGATAAGATGCGGCGTCACCACCATCATGATTTCTTTATCACTGCTGTCGAAACGGGTTGATCGGAAGAAAGCCCCCAGAATCGGCACATCGCCCAATCCCGGAAAACGATCGGCATTTTTGATGGTATTGCGGCTGACCAGCCCGCTGATCACAAAGCTCTCACCGTTTCCTAATTGCACGGTAGTGTCAGTACGACGCACCGATAAAGCCGGCACCATCACGCCGGCAGAACTGATACCCTGCGCATAATTCAGCTCACTGACCTCTGGTGCAACCTTGAGCATGATGCGCTCGTCAGCCAGTACTGTCGGCGTTAAATTCAACCTGACCCCGAACTCTTTAAACTCAATAGTAATGTCCCCGTCTCCCCCGTTGACGGGATAGGGGAATTCCCCCCCAGCTAAAAACGTCGCGGTATGGCCCGACATGGTCACCAGACTGGGCTCCGCCAGGGTGTAGGCAAAGCCATTGCGACTCAGTGCGCTGATCGTACCCAGAAGCCCTTGCGATATATTGCCAACAACCAGATTGAAAGAATCAGAGCCCGGCAGAAAGTTATTTCCACTGATTAAATTGCCGTCAAAGCCCCCACCAGACAGAGCGCCGCTGTTACCAATCCCGAAGAAAGTATTGCCCTGCTTGCCAAAGAAAAATCCAGCTTCTTTCAGTGCATTTCGGCTGATTTCAACCACTTTTATGTCAGTCTGTACCTGAACATTGGCGGTCGCCACACCATAGGGCGTCACCTGAATCCGATGCCTGACCGGCTCTTCAGTACCGCGCTGCCAGACCAGCAACGTGGTGGAGCCAGCCTGCTTACCGGTGAGCATCAGCTCTTTACTGCTCAATACTTTCAGACCAGCAATATCCGGATCGCCAATCGCCGCTCTGACAATGCGAGTAGATGTGGTCAGCGACTGTTGCTGCCCGGTCGCCAGTTCAATACCCCTCGCGGGTTCGCTTCTCGGCGAATCCACCGTCTGATAAGCGGCCAGCAACGGCCAGCCCCATAGCGCCAGCAGCAAAATTACGAAAATGTTCATCCCAGACTCCAATTCATTGTCGAACCAATGTCAGTGACGAGTCCGGACCAGCGTGCGAGATTCCCCCTGATAAATCTCTACGCTGGGCGTGACATAACGGTATTTCACCGGGGCTGGCTTTTCCTGCACGATATCGACTTCCTTGTACTCCCCCAGGGTTTTCAGAGCGACAACATGACTGGAGTCATTCCCTGACACAAGAGGTGAAGCGGGCATACCCTGCGCTGCAATCGTGAATGGCCGTGACTCGATGGCTGGCTCTTGCAGTGCAAGAGTCTGGAACACCGGCTGAGCAGACATTTGGGGAGTGAGTGTAAGAGTGAGATCAGTGCCAGCCTGATCGGTAGAATTTTGCTTGGTGGACAATCGCACGGTGGCATCATGGTTATTGATAGATACCACGGGTTGATGTTCATTTGTTCCCACTAAAGCCAGCCTGAGCTGCCCGGTATTCTCAGCCAGTAGCAGCTCAGGTGTAGCTTGTTCGGGTACGGCGAGAATGATCGTATTGGCGATACCCGTTTGTTTATGACCTTGGGCTTTTCCCTGAGCCGATCCCGTTGTCTGATTCTCAGAGTCGCCACCAACCCCCAGCACTTTTACCTGACTGAGCAATCGACGTGCCGTGCTGTTTTGTCCGGATTCTTTGTTGGCTCGCAGCAGAAAAAGCACATCAACAACATCACCACGCTGCAGATGTCCTCCCACCACTGTCAGCGCATTGGCCGAAATAGCATAGGCACGATAACCGGCTTCCAGCGTATCCAGAACCGGTCGGGATACCGCAAACTGATTGCCGTGAAGCCGTGTTCCGGCCATTACCGCCTGCGACAGGCGACGTCCGAGATAGTCAGAGCCATCACGACTATCTTCTTTGCGCGCATTCGTTACCTCGACGCTGCGCAGCATTTCCGACCGAATGAGGGTCCCGGCGGGCAGATCAACGGCATATTCAATGACATTGACCGGTGGAGCAACAACTGTCACTGGCATCGGCACCCCGGCAGACTGACTGAGATGTACCCCGTAAGCCCCCACCATCGCCGCCAGCCCCAATAAAACTGCAGCCGCGATTTTTAACGAACGTCCCTGCATAATTTTCTCCTGACTGCCCCCTGTCACCGATACAAACCGGGCTGACATTGCTTTTCCTGTTCGCCTTGCTTTTCCTCGTTATAACTGCAATCTGGCCGATCCGGTCAGTTGGTCAGGGACCGGCAAGTGAAAAATCGCCGGCAGGAAAGGAAAACGGGCATACTCATAACGGATCACAACCTGACAGCATTCACCCTCCCCGACATCTGCGACCAAAATCTCAAACGCTTTACCACTTTGACTGGTCTCTGCCGATGTCCAGACCTGCGTCAGGCTCTGACCAAACAGTTTTCCACCGGGTGTCATCCCACCAATAATTGCCTGCGCATTACTTTTGACTTCATCTTGCAGGGCTTGCGAGTCGCAACCGCCACCGTAATAGCAGGACTCATCGACAAACCGGATACTCTCCCTCAGTGCCTCTTCTGCCGTATAAGTAAACATCTGCATCGCAACAAAAATCAGGCTGTAGTGCGCAATGGTATAAAGCATCAGCAAGATGGCAGGCATCAGAAAAATGGTTTCCAGTGCCGCGGCCCCTTGCTGATGATGGCGAGCGACTGACTGGCTGATAGGTTTAACCGCCTTTAATACAACCATACCGACAGCCCGACTCCCACCAGCAAACACGGAATGAATGGTCCGTGCTGTTGCCGATCACGAATAAACAACAACCAATAAAGTGCAAAACAGCCAAACGACACCAATAAAATATTGAGCATTAACGCAAGCGGACTGATTATCGCCACAGATAATAAAATTTTTACGTCAGCACCACCAAATACGCCGAAAATAAAACCGGGCAACGTTAATATAATGACAAATACCAGTGACCAGAATGACCATTCACTTCCAACTATTAGTCCTTTATTTTGAACAACCATAGAAATAGAATTTAAAACAAGTAAAAAGGATAGCTTGTTACTTACTATTCTTTGTTGGATGTCTAATAAAGAACACAGCAATAATATAAATGTGAAAATAAAAACCATATTATTACATGTAATTATGATCCTATGGTGCTACTGGCAGCACTAACTTGCTGCTCAAGTTTATCTCCTGCAGCGCTTACAGCATTTTCAATATTTCCGGAGATTAAACTAACGGCAGCCACCACCACAGCTGCAATCAGGACATATTCAATGGCAGAAGCCCCTTTCTCATCACGGGCAAGGCGGGATATAACTCGGGCACAAAAAGCCCAGCACGAAGATACTACTTTCATGATATAACCTCTGATGTTTTACACTTCTATGCTTCTCAATTTGTCAAGTTCATTATTGAGAATTTAATTGTTTTATTAAATATTAGAACAAGTATCAAATTTGTCTAAAAGAATTTACTAGAAAGTTGGATTTTTTTGTCAGGCTGTATTAACCGCACTTTCTGTGTAAGAATTTGCACTTTCCCTATGTATATCGGAATAATAAATAAATTGGTTTTTACCGGTTTGTTTTGCGCGGTACATCGCTATATCAGCATATTTCAACAGAGCCTGCTCATTACACGCATCCATGGGATAACAGGCAATACCAATACTGGCTGAAATAAAGCATGTTTTCCCATTTAAGACAAAAGCTTGGGTCAGCGTTTGTTTCAATTTGGCAGCAATAAGATCAAGCCGGGCTTTATACGCTTCTGCCTGCAAGCCCCGCTCGCCTTCCAGCTGAATCCAAATCACAAACTCATCGCCACCTAGCCGAAACACCTCATCCTCAAGTCGCATACAGCTACGCATCCGCTTAGCCGCGCATTGCAGCAACTCATCGCCGGCATCATGACCCAGGGTATCGTTGATCTGCTTAAAGCCATCTAAATCAATGAACATCAGGCCAAAAGACAGGTTTTTCGGCGGTTCCGCCAGCGTTATCTGCAGACGCTGGGTCAAAGCACGAGAGTTACACAGCCCGGTCAGTTTATCTTCAAAGGCCGCTTGCTTCATTGCCTGCTGAATAGAAATGGCTTCTGAGATATCCCGTTGAGTGCCGATCAGACGCTGTGGTTCTCCCGGCACCCCACAAGCGAGCAGCTCAATAATTTTCGGCTTTCGATTGCCATACTCTGGTATTGTCAGTCTAATCACCTTTTGTTGGGCATTGCCTGCCATTTCACGAAGCTGTTCAATACAGAATGCATCACTTTGTTTTAACTTTGTTTTCCATTCATCCACCGTCAGCGTCTCTTTTTTACCCATACCATAGAGCTGATATAAATAGGGATTCCAGACCAACACATCCTGCTTAATATCCCATTCCCACACTCCCAGGCCAGCAACGGAAGTCGCTATATGAAAACGCTGATTCGCCCTTGCGCGATACTTCAGGCGATGTATGGTTTTCTTTTGATAAAACCAGGAGAAAAACAACAGAATATAAATGGTTACAGCAACGCCAGTTATTATTACTGACCATGGCAAACTTTTTAAATACATCAACATCTTTCCGCCTGCTCACGAATAATGACAGTGCATATATTTTAGATGACATATTTAAAAGTAATAAGCCGTTATGAATGGAAAACGTAGAGTGATGGTTGATAGCCATAATTTAAAAATCACAAATATAATATATGGATTTATTTATAATTAAAAAATTTGTATTCTATGACTCACATTTATTACAGGTCATACAATTAAATAACAGACAAATTCAGAAAGATCTATAATTGTCACACATTGCTCATTCTCTCCGTAAACACCTCACCATTAAGATGAAAGCTCTGAATTCATAAGAAGACATGACGACTTTTATCTGCACTTTACGTCATAAAACACAAGTTATTCGAAGCATATAAATATAATTATTACTATCTGGCTCTGCTTTTTGTTTACCGCAATTATTGATTACAGCAACACTTGTTTACCACAGCACTTACTAAGCGGAACCCAGTGGCATTTTTTGAGATTTGCTGATTAAGAAAAGCATTCAGTCTGAGAGCGGACGATTTTGGCTTATCTGCCTGATGGAGATACGAAAAAGCCCCAGCATTTCTGCTGGGGCTTAGAATGTGGCGGAGAGATAGGGATTTGAACCCTAGATACGCTATTAACGTATGCCGGTTTTCAAGACCGGTGCTTTCAACCACTCAGCCATCTCTCCGAAATATGGCGGTGAGGGAGGGATTCGAACCCTCGATACGTTGCCGTATACACACTTTCCAGGCGTGCTCCTTCAGCCACTCGGACACCTCACCAAATTGTTTGCTGTGACACTGTGCGTCTCAACGGCGGCTAATTTAATGGCTAACGGCAGAGGGGTCAAGGGGTTTTCTCTCTAAAAGGCCTAAGTGGTGACGAATAGATCAAACTGCCTCAATCACCAGCAATTAACACAGGTTTAACCCGAAGCTTCCCTCCCCTGTCAGCTCTGATAGACTAAGGCTCTTAACTCGTGAGTGACCTATTTTATCGGAGTCCTATGTTCAACAGGCTATTCGTGTTCATATTGCTGATCACCGTTTCCGCATTCAGTATCGCTGCCAGCGATCAATACAACGAACGGGAGAAGCAACTCAATAAACGTATTGAGGCAATTCAGGCCCAGGCCAATACCCCGGAAAACCTGAAAGTGCTCGATACTTTGATGAGCGCGCAGGGACAGCTGGAGAAAACCCTCGAGTTTGAGCAGCAAACCGAACAATACCGCAAACTGGTAGAGACCTTCCCGGAGCGCTCTACCCAGTTGGATCAGCAAATCAACAAATTTGCGCTGACTGAGTTTCCCGATTACAGCAAGCTGGATCAGGACGGACTCAGAGAAGCCGTTCGTCAGCAAGATGCCAAACTCAAGCAGCTAGAGCAAAGCCGCAACAGCCGCAAGTCTGAGCAATTGGACATAGAGAAAGGCATCGACGAGTTCTCAAGCCGTTCAGCCAAGCTGCGCGAGCAGATCAAACAGGAAGAACAGGCACTGCAGCAACTGGAAGAGCAAGCGGGTACTTCTCAGCAGCAGTTGCTGCATCAGATCACTCATCAGTACTACGTCAGTCAACTGACGATGCTGGAAGCCGAACAACTCAGTGCCGGTAACCGTCGTACTCTGGTCAAACAACAGATCCAGCTGCTGAATCTTGAAATTGATGCGCGCCAGGCGTACCGCAATAACCTGCAGCGTGAAATTTCTCGCTTGCTGCGTATTGATGCCAACAGCGACAGTGCCGAAGACGTCGATCAGACGATTTCAGATTTCGATACTGATCAGCCCGAAATTCTGCGCCAGCTGAACGCCAGCAATAAACGGTTTCTGGCAGCACTGACTGACATCTCAAATCAGAGCGAACAGATTCAGCAACGCATTGAACAAACGGAAAAGCAGATCAGCAAGGTTGAGAAAACCGCCACCGATCTGCAAAACATGTCTGAATGGCTGAAACTGAGCCCGGCGTTCAGTGAAAACCTGCGCACCCAGATCAACCGTTTGCCGGTCAACCCGCCTATTGATGATCTGGATAAGGAAATCGCCCAGAACCAGATCAAAAAATACGAATACCAACAACTGCGGGATACGATTGCCGATCCCAGCACGCTGCCGGGCTCAGGAGAGCTGACGGAAGAGCAGAAACTTCAGGAACGCGCGCTGTTTGAGTCGAACCAGCTGCTGCTGGATAAGCTGATCGACAACACGGATGCCCTGATTTACCAGCAGGCCACGCTCAAAGTCTCGTATGAACGCCTGAACAACAACCTCAATGAACTAAAGGCGCAGGCAACCAAGCAGCTGTTCTGGGCGCCGGACACCAATCCATTAAGCCTGAACCTGATTGTTTCAACCTGGGACAAGCTGAAGTGGTTTTTCTCCCCTTATCAGTGGATGGGCTTCCTAAAGTTCCCGGCATCGGTCGACAAACTGCCGATGTTTATTGCCCTGACCGTGATTGCGGTGCTTATTGGTGGCCTGAGCTGGACCCGTAAGCGCTGGAAACGCCACCTTGCCGACACCAGCAAAAAAATCGGCAAAGTGACCCAGGATAAATTCCGTTACAGCTACGGCAACGTGTTTTTGTCCTTTTGTTTCGCCTGGCCAATTCCCCTGACGGTCGGCCTGGTTGGCCTGATGTTTACCGAAGCCTGGCAATACCCGTTTGTACACCATATCGGGCAGGCACTCACTGTGCCGCTGGCGCTGGTCGTGTACTGCTTTATACGGGAGCTGGTACGAGAAAACGGCCTGCTGATTTCGCATTTTGACTGGGAAACAGAGCGGGTACACCGCTGTTTCCGCCATTATCAGCAACTTTTGTGGATCTACCTGCCGCTAATGGTGATCCAGAATTTTACCCAGCTCTACAGTGACATTGATGTCAATGCCACGCTTGGACGACTGGCGTTCGTGGTCAGCAATATCGCCGTCAGTTACTTCCTGTGGAAGATGTACCGCGAAAAAATACCGATGACCTATGGCGATTTGCCTGAAGGTAAGCCGCATATTGGGCATCACCTGTTCTGGTGGGTACTCATTCTGATCCCGCAGGGTCTGAACTACTCGACCCTGAATGGTTATCTGTCGTCTTCACAGTCAGTCATGCAAAAGCTGGAGCTGTCAGCGGTTATCGGCGTCGTGACGCTGCTGATCTACTATCTGATCAAACGCTTGATGCTGATCCAGAAACGCCGCCTCGCTTTTGAACGTGCCAAAGCGAAGCGAAAAGAAATCATTGCTCAGCGTATGGCAGAGGTGGAGGAAGACAAGGACGAGCACCACCACCATCACGCCAGCAGTGAAATGCAGATTGATGTTGAAGAGCCGGAAGTCGACCTCGATAAAATCAGCGCCCAGTCTCTGCGTCTGTTGCGTTCGCTGCTGCTGCTGATTTATCTGGCAGTGCTGTCAAATGTCTGGTCTGACTTTATTCAGGCGATTTCGTACCTGGGAGATGTCACACTGTGGGATGTTTCCAGCAATATTGACGGCATTGACGAACTCAGCTCCATTTCGCTGAAGCACGTTCTGCTCGCCATTCTGGCGTTCTGGCTCACCGCCATCCTGGCACGAGACCTTCCCGGTGCCATGGAGCTACTGATCCTGCAGCATCTGGAGCTGTCGCCGGGTACCGGTTATGCCATCACGTCACTGACCCGCTACGTCGCCATTTTTATGGGGATCATCGTCGGCTCCGGTCTGATTGGTTTCGACTGGTCGAAAATGCAATGGCTCATTGCCGCACTTGGTGTTGGTTTGGGCTTTGGCTTGCAGGAAATTTTTGCCAACTTTATATCAGGTCTGATTATCCTGTTTGAAAAACCTATCCGGATCGGGGATACCGTCACTATCCGCAACCTGACCGGGGTGATCGCCAAAATCCAGACCCGTGCAACGACCATTGTCGATTTCGATCGCAAAGAAGTGATCGTGCCAAACAAAGCCTTTGTGACCGAGCAATTCGTAAACTGGTCGCTATCTGACCCAATTACGAGGGTTACATTGTCGATCAGCGTAAATTATGCCGCCAATACCGATCTGGTGACGAAACTGTTGTTTGAAGCCACGGATGAATGCGAACTGGTTCTGGATAACCCGGCGCCGGAGGTGTTCTTCCTGACTCTGACCGCCGACAGCCAGAACTTTGAAGTGCGAGCCTATGCTGCAGAGACCGCGCACCGTTTACGCCTGACGCATGACCTGCACAATCGGATCAAGAATAAATTCAATGCGAATGGCATCCAGATTGCTAATCCGCAGCTGGAAATTCAGATGAAACACCGGGCTAAACGCACAACGCAGCCGGTATAAGGGTGCGGCTTTAAAACACCGTTCAAACCGCAACTCAAAAACAGAGTCAGCGAGCTGACTCTGGTGCAACCACGAAAAACAAACGCCCCCGAAGGTTAACCTCGGGGGCGTTTTCATGTTCAGCTGTTCAGGCGTATCCGGACACTGTTGCGTATGGTGCTGTTGCTTACGCTTAGATTAATTACGTTTCTACAAACAGGAACAGGACTCAGGCCTGCTGGTAATAACCGGGAACCCGGAACAAACGACGGCACTTTTCGAGAAACTGGCCATAAACCAGACCTAACGGACCAGAAACAAACGCATTACTGGCGACGGCTGTGGCAATCTGATCCATATCCGCACCGACCACCCACAAGATACAGGCATAGACCGGAGACTGAAACAGCACATAAGCTGCCATATCAGAGACTCCTTTCATCCAGCCAGAACCTGATAAACGTGTTCCCTGCCGGATCACCATGTCACGAAATACCCCATACGGCCAAGCTATTGCAATATTGACCGGAATCGCCAAGGTTCGAGATGCCAATGACTGCTGAAACGACATGCCCGAAACAAAGACCTCAATCACCATACCTGTAATAAAACAAAATATGACCATCGCGAAAGTATCCGCTACAGCACTTCTGACATTAAACGGGGCTTTTCCAGACATCTCGAAACCTCATCACACAGTAAAAACATCCACAGAATAGATTCAAAGCAGACCAATTAACCATGTTAATGATTAGTGACCAGTTGATGTGATTATTAAATCAGTTTTTATGTGGAATTACTCACCAAATATTTCAAACATTGGTAAGTTTACCACTGATTTGAGGCTTCACTTTGGCATGTTTTGCTACCCACGCACCACAGACGTGCTGCAACCCAAAACTACGTCATTAAGACCGCCAAAACTGACAACAAACCATGCTAACACAGCGCCAGAATTGCAACGTAAGCTGTCATTTATAGAACTTAGAGTCACCCTAAGCACATTAACCAACCATTAACACAAAAAAGATTTACCATGTCGCCACCAACTCAGATACCAATAAATACTCCATAAATTACAGTTAAATAGGAGGGTAAATTTGATTTCAAGACTTCACACGGTCACTATCCAGTGATTTACTCCAGACAACTGTTAACAGACGGCCTTGATAGCGATGGTAAACAATGATTTAAATCAACCTTTCAAACCATTTCACACCAAAGCATCAAAACATGAGGTTTTTTAATCGTGATATTGATAGCCGCACATCTGGAAAAATTGTACTGATGCAATAAAAACTGGCTGTATTTCTTACGGTTTATTACCGTTCGAAAGGAGTAAAGTCAGAGGGAGGCCAGGAGCGATTCTTTTCAGAAGTCTTTTCTTTCTGAGGTTCTTCTTTTCAGCGGCTTTTTTCGAAGCCCATTCTCACGGAAGATTCTCTTTTGGGGCCTCTCTGATTAAATGCCCTCTATTCAAATGTCCTTCGGCTTAAGGGTCATCACAATGGCTTAATACCGAGTGATATAGGAAAAAGGCACGACAACGGTCTTATTACTGATGTGAAAATTACGTAACGAGTGCAGCACATGAGTAACAGGGGCAATAACGAGGCGCATACGTACACGAGAGAATGAAACGCGAGAGATGGTGCTGTAAACACAGCGCACGGTGAGTGCCGCAATCAGAATTGGAAAATAACGCAGATACGAAAAAGCCCGCTGTCAACCAGCGGGCTTTCTCTAAATGATGGCGGTGAAGGAGGGATTCGAACCCTCGATACGTTGCCGTATACACACTTTCCAGGCGTGCTCCTTCAGCCACTCGGACACCTCACCACATTTTTCTGTCGTGGCTTAACGCCTCAACAGGGTCGCTACTATAGTGGCTATGCTTATAGAGGTCAACAAAAAAGTCTGACCTTTCTTTCAACTGATTAATTTTACAACAGAAAGCCGTAATCCCCGTTCAATAGTGCCACTGAGATTGTGAGCCTGTTACAATACTGGCCATCTGAACCGGGGCCAGAGATGGCTTTCCACATCAACCGAATGACTGAGAGAGTATTATGTCTTCATCTCTGCAAACGCTGCTGGCCGAGCCACAGCTGGCACAACAATTACTGTCCGAAGCTCAGACTCGTGGTTTTGTCACGGCAATGGCTGCTGCGCCCTACCTCATCGATCCGTCTGAGTGGCTGGCTTTTATGTGGGGCGGCGAAGAAACGTCTCCGTTTGCCAGCCATGAAGAGCTGGAAGCCTATGCCAACGCGATTGTTGATCTGTGGAATGCGTCCCGTGAAGCCTTGCTGACCGGCACCTGGCAATGGCCTGAAGGCTGTGCGTTGGATGACAAAGAGCTGGTCACCCCAGACACCCGTGAGTTTGCAGAGGGTCTGCTTCAAGGCTGGCAGCTCGCTCGTGACGACTGGGAAACCGTGATGCCGCAAGAAAGCGAAAACAATGCCCTGCTTGGTGGCGTATTGCTATGCTTCAGCCTGCTTTACGATCCAGAAAGTGCCATGGAAGCATTGGCGCAAGAAGGCGCGGACAACCTAGCGCAGTTCGAAGAAATCTTCCAGTCGGTCCCAACCATGCTGTGTGGCCTGACGCTGCGAGCGCAGGACCTGGTAGATAACGACGCGGAATAATCCCACAACCACCAGCGCGTTTATCTCTGGAACAGTCGTTACCGGCGCAAATTTATCGCATGAACAGCGAACCAGACTTACACAGAAACAAGCGCCACAAACAACAACGGCCAGCAATTTGCTGGCCGTTGTTTAGACAAGTCTCTGTACGCAACGCGGCAATAAATACCTTGCGCTACTGACTAATACCTGCGCTTAGGGCTTAGGCATTCCCTTTCACTTTGAGCTGTAACTCAGCGGCAAAGTCCAGCATCCGGTTTAGCGGGATCAGAGATTTCTCACGCAGCGCCTCATCCACAAAGATTTCGTGCTGAGCACCGCCTTCACGCAGACCCGTTTCAATGGCTTTCAGGCCATTCATTGCCATCCACGGGCAATGGGCACAGCTGCGACAGGTCGCACCGGCACCGGCAGTCGGCGCTTCGATCAATTCTTTCTCTGGCACCATTTGCTGCATTTTAAAGAAGATGCCTTTGTCCGTTGCCACGATCAGTTTCTTGTGCGGCAAAGTCTTAGCGGCTTTAATCAACTGACTGGTTGAGCCAACTGCATCCGCAAGGGCAACGACACTGGCGGGTGATTCCGGATGCACCAAAATTGCTGCATCCGGGTGTAGATGCTTCATATCCTGCAGTGCTTTGGCCGAGAACTCATCGTGTACCACGCACTCCCCTTGCCACAGCAACATCTCAGCCCCTGTCTGCTTCTGGATATACGATCCTAGGTGGCGGTCCGGCCCCCAGATAATCGGTTTGCCTTCGCTATCCAGATGCTCAACAATCTCGAGCGCGATACTGGATGTTACGACCCAATCAGCCCGTGCCTTAACGGCAGCAGAGGTATTGGCATACACCACCACGGTGTGGTCTGGGTGGGCATCACAAAATTCGGCAAATTTATCAGCCGGACAGCCAAGATCCAGTGAACATTCCGCTTCCAGGGTCGGCATCAGCACCGTTTTTTCCGGAGTCAGAATTTTCGCTGACTCGCCCATAAAACGCACGCCGCAGACAACCAGGGTTTTGGCCGGATGCTGATTACCAAATTTGGCCATTTCCAGCGAATCCCCGACGAAGCCACCGGTTTCTTCTGCCAGGGCCTGAATTTCAGGATCGGTATAATAGTGGGCAACCAGCACGGCATCTTTTTCTTTCAGCAGTGCTTTGATCTTGGCCTTATAAGCGTCCTGCTCATCAACAGTTAGCGGGGTCGGCTTAGGCGGAAACGGATAGACCATTTCAGAAGGATCGAATGTCAGGTTCATCGCTCGCTTGCTCTATTGCTGTCCTTGTATTAATCCGCGCATTATACACCGCAAACGTTCAAATATCATGGTACAAAAAAGACCGGTAAAAACCGGCCTTTTTTCAACAGACTAGCGTCAACACACTATTTCAGTGCCTTGAGATTTTTCTCTGCCTGACGCGAACTGGTTGAATCCGGGTAAGTCGAGATCACCTCTTGGTAATACTTTTTAGCCTGTTCAGGTTTCTTGGCTTTTTCCGCAATCAGTCCGAGCTTCAACAGGGCATCAGCACGCTTGTTGGAGTCTTTCTCGCTGGCTACAGCCAGGAACTGTTTCGCCGCATCCGGCAACTGATTTTTGGTGAAGTAAAGCTGCCCCAGCCAGTAATGGGCATTGGATTTGTACACCGAATTCGGGTACGTCGTTAAGAAAGACTGGAAGGCAGCAATCGCGCCATCATAATCCTTTTTCTTCAGGATCAGATTCACCGCCGCTTCATAAGCCTCATTTTCGCTAACATTGCCGGAATAAGCTTCCTTCGGGGCTTTTTCAGACTTACCGTCACCCTCAGTCGCTGCTTGTGGCTTCTGGCGACTCAGCGCGTCGACTTCACGATACAATTCACGTTGGCGTTCCAGCATCTGACTCAGGTCATAACTGTTTCGCTCAACCATACCTCGGAGCTCATCCATTTCGGTTGCCAGCTGATCCAGTTGCCGCTGCATCTCCAGCTGCATCTGGTTGCGAGCCTCAATCATCCTTTCCAGACGTTCCAGGCTATCGCCCTGCGCACTGCCACCCAGTGAGGTGACAGGAGCAGGTGCGGCGACCACCTGGGTCGCCGCACCAACCAGCAACGTTAATGCGAGCATTCGCATTTTGTTACTGTTCATCATAAAAACCTATATGGCTTCTTAGTAAACCAGAACCGAACGACGGTTCTTAGCGTAATCTGCGTCAGTGTGGCCCAGTACCAGCGGCTTCTCTTCACCGTAGCTTACGATAGAGATTTGGCTAGCAGAAACACCCAGCGCCTGCAGGTATTTAGCAACAGCGTTCGCACGACGCTCACCCAGAGCGATGTTGTACTCAGGTGTACCACGTTCGTCAGCGTGACCTTCAACGATCACTTTAACGCCCGTGTTGTCACGCAGGTATTCTGCGTGTGCAGTCAGCATGTCCTGGTACTCTGGCTGAATTTCTGCGTTGTCAAACTTAAAGTATACAGTTTGCTCCTGACGCAGTTGCTGGCTACGCATCTCTTGCTCAGCCAGTGCCGCAGCTTCAGAATCTACTGGAGTTGCAACAGTGGTTTGTTCAGTTGAAGTACCAGCGTTAGTTTCAGCTGCAGAGCTGTCAGTGCTATCGCTAGAGCTACACGCCGCAAGAGTGAACATTGGCAGCGCAATTGCCAGGCCCTTCAAAACTTTGTTAAGTTGCATTTTATTTTCCTTTGTTATCGTTTGTTACTGCGACTTCAGAGAAAAGGCCCCCAAGAAGGTGCCCTTACTCGTCCGTTTGTTGCAGGTAGTCGTGCTTTAAAACGCCCGTCAATAGACACTAATGACAGCTCGTTGGATTTGTTATTCACCGAGCTGTAAATCACCATACTGCCGTTTGGCGCGATACTTGGTGATTCATCCAAAAATGTCTTTGTCAGGATTTGTACTGCACCGGTTTGCAAATCCTGTTTGGCGATGTTGTAGCCACTGTCTGAACGGTTAACCATGACCAGGAAGCGTCCATCCGGGCTTAACTGTCCACCCAGATTCTGACTGCCTTGCCAGGTCAGGCGCTTGGTCGAACCGTCCGCTAAATTTACTCGATAAATCTGTGGTTTACCACCTCTGTCGGAGGTAAAGATCAAAGAGTCACCTTTCGGGTCCCAAAATGCCTCAGTATTGTTGGCGCGACCATTGGTCACTTGCGTCAGGGCTTTGGTTTGCAGGTCCATTACGTAGATCTGCAGGCTGCCGCTTTTCGACAGAACCATGGCCAGTTTATTGCCGTCCGGCGAGAAACGCGGACTGCCGTTATGACGTGGATAAGACGCCACTTTCTCACGGGTACCCTTATAGATATCCATGATGTAGATTTCTGACTGTTGATTCTCGAAGCTGACGTAGGCCAGCTTGCTGCCGTCCGGAGACCAGGATGGCGACATCAGCGGCTGCTGGGACTTCAGTACCAGGCGCTCGTTGTAACCGTCATAATCTGCCACACGCAGCTGATAAGGGTATTTCGACTTATCATCCACAACAACGTAAGCAATACGGGTCAGGAACGCGCCTTTTTCCCCAGTCAGCTTCTCGTAAATGATGTCGGCAATACGGTGCGAATATTTGCGCATCTGCTTGCCATCTACCACTGCACGACCGGCATACAGAACATGATCTTTCGTCTGTACCAGTTTGCCGTCCTGCAGACCGCGACTGTCGCCGCTCGTCAGCTGGCCACGTACCACATCAATCAGCTGGTAGGTCACTTCGTAGTTCCCTTCCGCGTTCAACACGATGTTACCGGTGACCAGGGCATCCACCCCCATTGACGTCCAGGCGTTGTAATCGACCTGCTCGTCACTGTAAGGAGTCTGCGGCATTTTACTCGCATCAACCGGGGAGAATTTCCCGCTGCGACGCAAATCAGACGCAACAACGCCCGCCATGTCCGTAGGCAGTTCGCCCGGACCTTGCCACTGAAACGGCACCACACCGATAGGGCGCGCAGAGTCGACCCCTTCAGTGATGACCAGCTCGAGTTCTGCCTGTGCCAGCTGGCTGAAACTCAGCAGCGCAACACACAAGCTCATTAACCAACGTTTCATCCTCACTCCTTCATCATTGTGGGCTGACAATCAGTTTGATTCCACGCAGCTTTTCAACGATCGCCGGATCATCCGGCATCGGGAATTGGCTGACTTTAACCACGGCGGCTTTTGCCGCACGGCATAAACTTCTGTCGCCGCCTTCTTCTGACGCATCCAGCACCAGGCCGTTTGCCGCCAGGCGCATACGAATCACACACTCACGACCGATGAAGCTTTGCTCCACCAGCAGGTTTTGCTGAATCAATTGCGTGTAGATGGCACCGTAGCGCTGCGTTTCATCGGCAACAAACTGGCCACGGGCACCGCCACGTTGCTCAGTTTCGGCTTCAAGGCCGGAAAACAGCTCGTTCAGTGCAGCTTCCTGCTGCTTTTGTGCCTCGCGGGCTTCAGCAGCTTTACGCTCGGCTTCTTTGCGCGCCGCTTCTGCTTTACGGGCCTCATCTTCAGCTTTCTTCTTCGCTGCTACTTTAGCCTGACGCTCTTCTTCAGCTCGCTTCGCTTCAGCTTCCGCCTTGCGCTTGGCTTCTTCAGCTTTACGCTGTTCTTCAACCTGCTTCTGACGTTCTGCTTCCGCTACGCGGGCAGCTTCCTGCTTCGCTTTACGTTCCGCTTCGGCTTTTGCTGCCTGCTCACGCGCGACTTTCGCCGCTTCATCTGCTTTGCGTTTTTCGTCTTCCGCTTTACGTTTGGCTTCCGCCACACGCTGGCGCTCTTCCGCTACACGCTTACGCTCTTCTTCTGCCTCACGAGCAGCTTTCTCTGCCTTCAGCTTGTCGGCCTTCAGCTCACGCAAACGTCGCTCTTCTTCCTGACGCTGCTTTTCCAGCGCATCAGCTTGCTGCTCAAGGCGGCGCAGGCGATCCTGTTCAGCTTGTTTGGCCGCGGCGCGCTCCTGACGGATCCGTTGCGCCTGCTGATTCACCAGCGCCGGATCCACCACGACAGCTTTTATCGTGCTGCCGGCAGGCTTGGGCTTGTCTGACGAAAAGTCAGCGCCCCAAAGCAGGGCTACGACCAGTAAAGCATGGAGAAGTAACGAAACAATGACGGCAACGGTGTAGTCATTCTTTTTCATCCTTGTCCGCCCGCTAGTCTTCAAGTGGTTCTGTCATCAAACCGACCGAGCCGACACCCGCCTGATTCAACGCATCCAGGGTTTCGATGATGTAAGCATATTGGGCGCGTGCATCACCGCCTACCAGCACAGATGATTTCGGGTTCAGTTGCAGTTCGGCCCGTACTCGGGTCAGCAGTTCGTCCATGGCCAGGCCACGCATCATGTCCTGGTTGTCGACACTCAGGCCCAGCTCCCCTTCCCTGCCGACTTCGACAATGATTGGCGGGCGATCGTTATCGGCTCCGCCCAGCTCTGCGGCAGTTTTGGCCGAAGCCGTTGCCGGCAGATCCACATCAACCCCTTGAGTCACGAACGGTGCTGTTACCATAAAGATGATCAGCAGTACCAACATCACGTCGATATACGGCACGACGTTGATCTCTGCCGTTAATTTACGCTTTTTTGGTTGATAGGCCATGCCAGTTACTCCTGGTTAGCCGCAAATGCCTGACGGTGCAGAATACTTGAAAATTCTTCCATAAACGTCGCGTAAGCGTGCTCCAGTTTTGCAACCTGGTTTGTCAGTTTGTTATAGAACATAACTGCCGGAATAGCCGCAAACAGACCCATCGCCGTTGCGACCAGTGCTTCAGCGATGCCCGGCGCAACCATTGCCAGTGTCGCTTGCTTCACCGCACCCAGTGCAATAAAGGCGTGCATGATGCCCCAAACGGTACCAAACAGACCAATGTATGGAGTGATCGAACCAACCGTTGCCAGGAATGGCAGGCTGGTTTCCAGATCATCGACTTCACGGGACAGCGCCACGCGCATTGCACGACTGGTACCATCCATCACCGATTCAGGCGCTTTACCGTTGTTGCGGTGCAGACGGGCAAACTCTTTAAATCCCGCGTGGAAAATTTGCTCTGAGCCAGTCAGGCTGTCTTTACGAGCCTCGACTTCCTGATACAGCTGCGACAGGTCGATCCCGGACCAGAAGCGGTCTTCAAATCGTTCCGCTTTCGCTTTGGCTTGCGACAACACCTGCGAGCGCTTGATGATCAAGGCCCACGAGACAACTGACATTCCCAGCAGAATCAACATAACGATCTTTACCAACAGGCTCGCCTGTAGAAAAAGATCTAAAATCGACAGTTCAGCAGTCACTTAAAAAATCTCCGACATAATATTTTCTGGGATCTTGATTGGTTTCAAGGTATCAGGGTGGACACAGGCTACCTGAACCAAGGCTTTACACAAGGTTTGGCCATTATTGTTAACTAAAACCTGACAGAATTCGATCGACGCTTTTCGCACCGAATTTGGCCAGGTTCTGACAACCAGTTCATCATCTAATTGAGCGCCTTTAAGAAAATCAATATCCATATGGCGAACCACAAAGCTGATCTTCTCGGCAAATTGATCGCTTAAACTGACACCGGCACTCCGAAACAGTTCCGTGCGGGCACGCTCGAAGAATTTGAGGTAATTGGCATGGTATACAATGCCGCCGACATCAGTGTCTTCGTAATAAATCCGGATCGGCCATTCAAAGGCATTCTCTTCGGTCATCATTCTTCCAGTTTTATGTTCTATCCGGTTATTACCGAAAATACAGGTACATTCCGAGACGCCTACTATACCTAACTTACCCAGTAGAATGAAATCACCCACCCGCGAATCCTTGGCTGCCAACGATAAAAATATTCATGCGCCGAAGCAGGCCATCAGCCTGACAGCACAATAAAAAAACAGCCCAAAGCAAATGCTTAGGGCTGTTTCAATGTTCTCGATTTGTTTCAGCTTCTAACAGTCTGAAGCAATTACCACAGTCTCAGGTAGAGAATGTAAGCCAGAATTGGTAGTGACAGGTAAGGAGTAAAAAATACCTGCCAGAACCATTTCTTTGGTACAAACCCGACGCCATAGACCATCGCGGCGCAGGTTGCCCAAATCAGGGCCGGCGATATGACGGGCCCGAACCCGCCAATCGCCTGGGCAAAGAGCGTGGGATCCCACACCACCAGCCCTGCCGAGGCCAGTGACATCACCAGCCCCAGCAGTCGGAGCAGACCAACGTCTACCCACTGATGGATTCTCTTTACCCCATCGCCCAGGTTACTCACCGTTCTGAGCATCCATGTTTTCTGTCGCTTCCAGCCACAGAGCATTGATGATACCGAATGAGCAAGCTAGCAGCACACCCAGAATCCAAGCGAAATACCACATAGTTTATCTCCTTAGTACAGTGAGTTCTTGTTGTCTTCGATGAACTGGGTATCAAGACGACCGAACATCTTGTAGTAACACCATGAGGTGTAGCCCAGAATAATCGGAACCATAACCGCCGCAACCACTGTCATGATTTTCAGGGTCAGTTCAGACGACGTCGAATCCCACATAGTCAGGCTGTGCGCAGGCACCAGGCTTGAAGGCATGATGAATGGGAACAGTGCAAAACCAAAGGTCAGTACCACGCCAGCCATTGTCAGGCTGGAGCTGATAAACGCCATGGCGCCACGGTTCAGGCGAGAAGCCAGCATCGTCAGCAGCGGCATGAACACAGCCAGAGCCGGTGCAATCCACAGCAGCGGATAAGCATCGTAGTTCGCAAACAGTGCACCTGTCTGACGCATCACTTCTTTGTTCAGCGGGTTAGAAGGCGCATTAGTCACGATTTCAGACGTGATGATGTAGCCTTCGATGCTTTGAGCCCAGAAACCGGCAATGGCAAAACATACCGCAGTCGCAATCGACGTCATCATGGCAACGCGACGAGCGCGCTCACGGATTTCAGTCGTTGTCTTCATCTGCAGGTAAGCCGCACCTTGCGTCACGATCATCAGCAGGCTAACCACACCACACAGCAAGGCGAACGGGTTCAGCAGACCAAAGAACGAACCTTTGTAGGTTGGGATCAGCAGTGAACTCAGTTCAAACGGCACACCTTGCAGCAAGTTACCGAAAGCCACACCGAAGATCACTGGCGGTACAAAGCTACCGATAAAGATCGCGTTATCCCACATGCCACGCCATTTTGGATTTTCGATTTTCGAACGGTAATCGAAGCCAAGCGGACGCAGCCACAGCGCAGCCAGTGTTACCAGCATCGCTAGGTAGAAGCCAGAAAACGCCGTTGCGTATACCAGCGGCCAGGCAGCAAACAGAGCACCACCCGCGGTGATCAGCCATACCTGGTTTCCGTCCCAGTGCGGGGCGATTGAGTTAATCATGACGCGGCGCTCGTTGTCTGTCTTACCAATAAATTTGGACAGAACACCTACACCCATGTCAAAACCGTCAGTGACTGCAAAACCGATGCATAGCACACCGATCAGCACCCACCAGATAAAGCGCAATACTTCATATTCAAACATTGCTTCACTCTCCCTGATTAAGCTTCAACCTGACGCGCAACCACGTTCTGTGGGGCATCGGTTGTTTCAAAGTGATAGCGGCCAGTTTTCAGGCTGCTAGGACCCAGACGAGCAAATTTGATCATCAGGTACATTTCAGCAATCAGGAACACTGTGTACAGTGCAATAATTGCCAGCATTGAAGTGATAATGTCAGACGCAGCCAGGTTAGACGCCGCCATTGATACCGGCAGGATCTCACCCACAGCCCATGGCTGACGACCGTACTCGGCAACAAACCAACCGGCTTCGATCGCGATCCATGGCAGTGGAATCCCGTACAGCGCAGCTTTGAGAACCCATTGCTTCTCGGTGATTTTGTGACGGCAGGTCTGGACGAACGCCGCAGCAAAAATACCCAGCATCAGGAAGCCACAGGCGACCATGATCCGGAAGCTCCAGAACAGCGGCCAAACCGTTGGAATTGAGTCATCAGCAGCTTGAGCAATATCGGCTTCTGTTGCATCAACAACGTTATCGGCATAAGGCTTCACCAACAGGCCGTAACCCAGATCTTTCTTCACCGCGTCGAACGCCGCAATGTTTTCCGGCGTTTTCTCACCAGCACGCAGTTTTTCCAGCAGACCGTACGCGATCATACCGTTGCGGATACGCACTTCGTGCTCCGCTTTCAGGTCACGCAGGCCGGTCACTTCGGTATCGAAAGAACGCGTCGCGATAATCCCCATCACGTATGGGATCTTAATCGCGTAATCGGTGTGCATGGTTTCCTGATTTGGCAAACCAAACAGGGTAAATGCAGCCGGTGCTTCTTCGGTGTGCCACTCAGCTTCAATAGCCGCCAGTTTGGCTTTCTGAACGTCACCCAGCTCATAGCCAGACTCGTCCCCCAGAACGATCACAGACAGGATCGAGGCCATCCCGAAAGATGCTGCAATCGCGAAAGAACGGCGGGCAAACGGGATATCACGGCCTTTCAGCATGTAGTAAGCACTGATCCCCATGATGAACATTGCGCCACAAACATAACCGGAAGCAACGGTGTGAACGAATTTCACCTGGGCAACCGGGTTGAAGACTACTTCGGCAAAGCTCACCATTTCCATACGCATGGTTTCGAAGTTGAACTCTGCACCCACCGGGTTTTGCATCCAGCCATTCGCGATCAGAATCCATAAGGCCGAGAAGTTAGAGCCAAGCGCCACCAGCCAGGTCACCGCAAGGTGCTGACGTTTAGACAGGCGGTCCCAGCCAAAGAAGAACAGGCCGACCAGAGTTGATTCCAGGAAGAAGGCAATCAGCGCTTCGATAGCCAGAGGGGCACCGAAAATGTCACCAACATAGTGGGAGTAGTACGCCCAGTTTGTACCAAACTGGAATTCCATGGTGAGACCGGTAGCCACACCCAGTGCAAAGTTAATCGCGAAAAGCTTACCCCAGAACTTGGTCATGTCCTTGTAGATTTGCTTTCCGGTCATTACATAAACCGACTCCATGATGGCTAGTAGGAACGCCATCCCCAGAGTCAACGGGACGAACAAAAAGTGATACATCGCAGTTAATGCGAACTGTAACCGCGATAGTTCGACGATATCAGTGAACATTGAGAACTCCTTTAACCGCCAGGCTGACTGACGACAGTACGACACAGTGTACCGATGATTGGGCTTAGCAACTTGTAGCCGAACTTAACCGCAATCTTGTCACCTTCCTGGCTGCCATTTATCCGTGATAAGCGGCATCCCTGATAATGTTGCGATACTGTGCCAAATTAGTTAATTTGTTGTTAAGCTACAGCTAATATAGTCATTGCTAATATTACTGACATTATTCAAATCGCTCAATGGATTTAGCGCACAATTTGCTTTGATGAGCATCAAAAAAGCCTGTTCATTTTTTACACAAGCACTATTTGATTGACCTGGATCAAACATCCGAACATTTGTTAAAACCCGCAATACGCCTGCTAAAAACGGATGTTTAGCCGGTTCTGACGGTCTGGTTTCCGCCCACTTGCCAGCATGTTTACCAAGCAAAAAAGTCCTGATAAAACCTGTTAGAAAATCGAGTCCTTCCTATCTTGACACCCCTATTATCAGCACAATCAACTGGCCTCAAAGGCTGTTAAATCAGCACTTCACTGGGCTAATCAACAGATTTTGAAATTAGATAAACTAATCCGAAAATATAATTTATATCGCTTTTGGTAAGGCAATAAATCTCTATAATCAGCGCCAGAAACAGAATGAACCGCCCGGACGATAAAAGTCATCTTTTTGGCGGGTTGTATGCTGTTTCCCCATCTGTAACAGAGTATGAATGAGGAAGTGGATATGGCTCGTATGTTTGAAAAAATTATTGCACTGTATCAACCAAGCTTTGCCGAAATGTACAAAGCATCAGTAAAATAATGCTCACAATGTAGCCGTTCGCTTGTTTTTGATCTCATCCCGGGACGGAAGCAACATCAAAAATATCCTTTGATTTGTCAATAAGATGTAAATAAGCGAACTGATTTATCCGTTATTTTGTGTTTTCTCAAAAAACGGATATAAAAAAACGAGGCACCTGTGCCTCGTTTTTTATTGCTGTTTTTACAACTTGCTTACTTTTATCGGTAGTTACGACTCCGGTAAGTCCAACCCGAAGTGCAGATAGGCCCGGTGAGTGGCAATCCGGCCACGCGGCGTACGCTGCAAATATCCCTGCTGAATCAGATAGGGCTCAAGAACATCTTCGATTGTGTCCTTTTCTTCGCCGATCGCCGCCGCCAGGTTATCCAGCCCTACCGGCCCGCCCATGAATTTATCAATAATCGCCATCAGCAATTTGCGATCCATGTAATCGAAGCCACTGCTGTCAACATCCAACATATCCAGTGCTTTAGTGGCAATATCCGGGCAGATATGACCATTTCCTTTCACTTCGGCAAAATCGCGTACCCGGCGCAGCAGGCGGTTAGCAATACGCGGTGTGCCACGGGATCGCATCGCCACTTCCATTGCTCCGGTAGAGTCCATCGACAACCCGAGACATTTCGCACTGCGCTCAACAATCCCACACAAATCATCCACTTTATAGTATTCCAGACGCTGTGTGATACCGAAGCGATCCCGCAGCGGTGATGTCAGTGATCCAGCCCTTGTCGTCGCTCCAATCAGGGTAAACGGCGGCAAGTCGATTTTGATTGAGCGCGCTGCCGGCCCTTCCCCGATCATGATGTCCAGCTGGTAATCTTCCATCGCCGGATACAGCACCTCTTCCACCTGTGGGCTGAGACGGTGGATCTCATCGATAAACAGGACATCGTTTTCTTCGAGGTTAGTTAGCAATGCCGCCAGATCACCGGCTTTTTCCAGCACCGGACCGGATGTGGTGCGAATGCTCACTCCCATCTCGTTGGCCACAATGTTGGCCAACGTGGTTTTCCCCAGTCCCGGAGGACCAAAGATCAGCAGGTGATCCAACGCTTCGCTTCGCAGTTTGGCTGCTTTGATGAAGATTTCCATCTGCTCACGGACATGATCCTGTCCGCGGTAGTCAGACAACATCTTAGGCCGGATAGCGCGATCAATAATGTCTTCTTCACGCGAAGTGGGGTAATCGTTCGCTATCAGTCGATCCGCTTCAATCATTCTTGCTTACCTTAAACCATGGACCGCAGGGCTTCACGGATAATCGTTTCACTGCTCATCTCCGGTGCAGCCACCTGAGCCACCACTTTCGACGCCTGCTGTGGTTTGTAGCCCAAAGCAATCAGGGCGCTGACCGCTTCATCTTCTGCTCGTGCTGCCGCTGCCGTGTCCTGAACCGGTGCGTTCGACGCTGCCGTATCCAGCGCAGGCGTAAACAGGTCACCTTCACCCCAGCCTTTCAGGCGGTCTTTCATTTCAACCACCAGGCGTTCAGCGGTTTTCTTCCCAACCCCGGGAATTTTCACCAGCGTGGTAATGTCTTCATTCTCAACACTCAGCACAAACTGGCTGGCTGTCATGGCAGAGAGAATAGCCAGTCCCAGTTTCGGGCCGACGCCATTCGCTTTAATCACTTCGCGGAACAGATCACGCTCGCTTCGTTTGTTAAAGCCGTACAGCAACTGGGCATCTTCACGCACCACATAGTGCGTTGCAATGACAGCTTCCTGACCGACTTCCGGCAGTTCATAGAAACAGCTCATCGGCATATTGACTTCATAGCCAATGCCCCCGACTTCCAGCAGGATTTCCGGCGGTTGTTTTTCGATAATGGTTCCACGTAGTCGGCCAATCACAGCAATATCTCTTCGTTGAATCACAAAATGGGTTTTAGGATAGTCAATGGCTGGATGTATATCCAGCATTTTTCTCCTTTTCAGAGGTGCTTTCTGCTTAAAGATTCAGCCTAGAGCAAAAAGAGTCACAGCGGGTGGGATAAACGGCACAGGAAACAAGCTTCGCTCATTAATCGACAGCCATCAGAAGCACTATCCACAGAACGCAGAACGCAGAACGCAGAACGCAGAACGCAGAACGCAGAACGCAGCACTAAAAAACAGAAAAAGATAAGAAAAGAAAAAAGCAGCCGAAGCTGCTTTTACTATTAACCATGGATATTTTGAGGCTCAATAACCAGTGCCTCAAAACGGGGAACCGTGATTCAAAAAACCGTGTTAGCGGTAACGCCCCCGACGTGCCCCCCGGGCCTGCCCGGCCATGGCGACCAAGGTTTTATGGGTATGGGCGTGGCAAATCGCCACAGCCAACGCATCGGCCGCATCGGCCTGCGGTTTGCCCGGCAATTTCAGGACTGAGCACACCATATGCTGCACCTGCGCTTTATCGGCGCCACCGGTGCCGACAACCGCCTGTTTGATCAAACGCGCAGCATATTCGTTTACCGGCAATCCGGCATTCACGGCCGCCACAATGGCACTGCCCCGCGCCTGCCCGAGTTTCAGCGCCGAGCTGGCATTTTTGCCCATAAAGACTTCTTCGATCGCGAACACATCAGGCTGAAACTGTGTGATCACTTCCGTCACACCGGCATAAATCTGCCTCAGGCGCCCCGGAATGGCTTCTTCGGAAGTGCGGATACAACCACTGCCGAGGTACTCAAGATGTCGCCCGACCTGACGAATCACACCGTAACCGGTGATTCGAGAACCGGGGTCGATCCCTAAAATGACTGACATTCAGTCAGACTCCTTGTTAGGGCAATCGTGACGCTTATAGCTGCGCCGCAACCTCATCTGAGATATCACCGTTGTGGTACACTTCCTGAACGTCGTCCAGCTCTTCCAGCGCATCGATCAAACGCAGCAGTTTAGGAGCAGTATCAGCATCCAGATCCGCTTTGGTTGACGGCACCAGTGTCACTTCTGCATTCTGTGCCTCGAAGCCTGCTGCATCCAGGGCATCTTTCACCGGACCGAATTCTGCCGGTGTTGTGTAAACGTCGATAGAACCATCATCGTTGGTTTCAACATCGTCCGCGCCCCCTTCCAGTGCCGCTTCCATCACCGCGTCTTCGTCCAGACCCGGCTCATATGAAATCACACCTTTTTTATCAAACAGGTAATTGACACTGCCGTCGGTACCCAGGTTACCGCCTGCTTTAGAAAAAGCATGACGTACCCCTGAAACGGTACGGTTACGGTTATCGGTCAGACACTCAACCATTACCGCAGTACCACCCGGCCCATACCCCTCATAGATAACCGTTTCCATGTTATCTTCACCTTCGCCACCAGTACCACGGCTGATTGCTCGGTTAATGGTGTCGCGGGTCATATTGTTTGACAGTGCTTTATCGACAGCAGCACGCAGACGAGGGTTGGTCTCCGCTTCGCCGCCACCTTCTTTCGCAGCAACCACGATCTCACGGATTAACTTTGTGAAAATTTTACCGCGCTTGGCATCCTGTGCCGCTTTACGGTGTTTAATGTTGGCCCATTTACTATGACCTGCCATATCACACTCCGAAAATCTTCCAGCCGAAAGGCTATATGTTTTACAAAATAGATTTTACTAAAATAGCTTTAACAATACAGAGTTACAAAACGCGCCATTTCAAACGCACCATTGCCAAAATGGCTTCTGCAAACACCGTATTTTATCTGTTGCGAGAGAGCCTCCCGCTAACCGGCACCCGATAAATCACGGCTGACGCCATTCTGGTGCGGCTAAAACAAAGACTGGCCTTTCGGCCAGTCTGATTGTTTGTGTGGGGTCGCTTACGCCTGCTCGGCGTTGTCTTCCTTCGCGGCCTTCACGGCAATTGCCAGTTCGTCCAGCGCAGCCGGGTTAGCAATGCTTGGAGCATCTGTCAGCAGACATGCTGCCGCCGTGGTTTTAGGGAAGGCAATTACGTCACGGATGTTTTCCGTGCCGCACAGCAGCATTACCAGACGGTCAAGACCAAACGCCAGACCGGCGTGTGGTGGCGTACCGAATTTCAGCGCATCCAGCAGGAAGCCAAACTTCAGACGTTGTTCGTCAGCGGCAATACCCAGGATATCGAATACTGCTGACTGCATGTCGGCATTGTGAATACGCACAGAACCACCGCCCACTTCGTAGCCGTTGATCACCATGTCGTACGCGTTTGAATTCACGCCAGCCGGATTCGCTTTCAGCTCTTCCGGTGAAACACCCAGCGGAGAAGTAAACGGGTGGTGCATCGCGTGCAGGTTACCTTCATCGTCTTCCTCGAACATTGGGAAGTCAACCACCCACAGAGGTGCCCATGCACTAGTGTCAGTCAGTTCCATATCGTTACCCAGCTTCAGACGCAGAGCGCCCATTGCTTCTTCAACGATACGTTTCTTATCTGCACCGAACAGCAGGATATCGCCAGTTTGCGCCTGAGTGCGATCCAGCAGCTGAGCGACAATGTCTTCGTTCAGGAATTTCGCCACCGGAGACTGAACGCCTTCGAAGCCTGCTTCGCGGTCATTCACTTTCATCCAAGCCAGACCTTTCGCGCCGTAGATACCCACGAAGTTTGTGTACTCGTCAATTTGCTTACGAGTCAGTACCGCACCGCCTGGTACGCGAATAACAGCCACACGGCCTTTCGGATCGTTTGCCGGGCCTGAGAAAACCTTGAAATCAACGTCTTTCAGGATATCAGCAACGTCTACCAGCTCCATCGGGTTACGCAAGTCAGGTTTATCTGAACCGTAACGGCGCATGGCTTCTTCATATTTCATGATTGGGAAAGCGCCCAGATCCACATTCAGCAGCTCTTGCCACATGTTCGCGATCATCTTTTCTGTCACTTCACGTACCTGCTCAGCAGACATGAATGACGTTTCGATATCGATCTGGGTGAATTCCGGCTGACGATCAGCACGCAGGTCTTCATCGCGGAAACACTTAACAATCTGGTAGTAACGGTCGAAACCAGACATCATCAGCAGCTGCTTGAACAACTGAGGAGACTGCGGCAACGCGTAGAAGCTGCCTTTGTGTACGCGGCTTGGTACAAGGTAGTCACGAGCACCTTCCGGCGTAGCTTTAGTCAGTACCGGCGTCTCGATGTCCAGGAAGCCGTTTTCATCCAGGAAGCGACGAACGAAGCTTGACGCTTTCGCGCGCAGCTTGATGCGATCACTCATTTCAGGGCGACGCAGATCCAGGTAACGGAACTTCAGGCGCTGCTCTTCAGTGTTCTTCTGGTTGAAGTCAAGTGGCAGTACGTCGGAACGGTTAATGATTTCCAGACCTTTCGCCAGTACTTCAACTTCACCGGTCGCCATATCTTTGTTGATTTGGCTTTCCGGACGCGTACGCACTTCACCGGTCAGACGGATACAGAACTCGTTGCGCAGTTGGTTAGCGACGTCGAATACATCTTTCATATCCGGATCAACAACTACCTGAACAATACCTTCACGATCTCGCATATCGATAAAGATAAGACCGCCTAAATCACGGCGACGGTTAACCCAGCCGCATAGCTCTACTGTTTGCCCTGCAAGGGACTTGTTCAGGTGACCACAATATTGGGTGCGCATATGAAATTCCCGATCTGTTTACTAACTTTCCTGAGTACACTGCCACCTTAAAAATCACACAAGCAGCGTACTATCTGAATTCTTCCCGGCCAATAAGATTAAACTTTGCGCAATCTGACGTATTACCGTCGGCCGAGAGACAAAAATAACGAGGTATTATATACCCAAGTCCCCTAACTTGCATGTTCAGCGCCAATTAATTACCGGAACGACAGTACCGAAGCAAAATGTCCTGAAGTAAACAGTACCTAGCTAACAAGCGCGGTGATAACCAAGACTTTAATAGCCGAGATTTGATAACCGAGACGATGGTAACAAAGGCCCGCGAAACCACAGCACTGACGGACACAGCACTGACGGATACACAAGGTTGAAGCCAATATAACCGGCTAGGTCCGACATCCGTCAAGAGTCTGAAACACTGCAAGGAGAACACTGAGTAACAAGAAGTTCCAATGTAGAAAAAAACACGGCCGGAAATCAAGCAAAAAACCACTCAGAATCAACTGATAGCAGCAGAAAGATTGACCCAACACAAACAAACTCTTCACAATAGCGGTATTTCCGCCACATTCAGCCTGGAAGGACACCTGTTATGCCCTCACCCACTCCCCATCGTCCCGTACTGCTTGGACTGGCCATGTGGTCTCACAACCACTGGCAACAGTCGCTGTATGGCAATGGCTGTAAAAGTGGCGACCGGCTGGCGAAGTACGCGGAGGTGTTTCACACCGTCGAGGGCAATACCACGTTCTACGCGACGCCCTCTCTTGGCACCGTGAAGAAATGGCATGATGCCACACCTGATGATTTCCGTTTTACTTTTAAGTTTCCGCAAGCCATCACCCATCAGCAGCAACTCGCCCACTGCGACCAGTTGGTGGCCGATTTCCTGTCTGTGATGGCTCCGCTGGTCGACAAAGTCGGGTTGTGGACAATTCAACTGCCAGCCCAGTTTGGTCCCGACCACCTGGGCGCTCTGGAGCAGTTTCTCAACCGCCTGCCTCGCCATTTCCCGGTCGGAGTGGAAGTCCGTCACCCGGCGTTCTTTCAAAAAGGCGAGGCCGAAAAACAACTCAACCGCCTGTTGCTCGACCATCAGGCAAACCGCATTATCATGGACAGCCGCCCGGTTTTTGCCGCCGCCCCCACTACTGAGGCGATCATTGATGCGCACCAGAAAAAACCCCGGGTGCCAGTGCATGCGATCGCCACCGCCGATCATCCGATGATCCGCTTCATCGGCCACCCGGAGGAGGCTGACAACGATCCCTTTTTTGCCAATTGGCTGGCGCGCCTTCCGCAATGGCTGGCCGACGGCAAGCAGCCTTATCTTTATATCCACACGCCTGACAATAACCGGGCACCGGAACTGGCTGCGCGGTTGTATCAGCAATTGCAAAAAGTCAGCCCGATAGCACTGCCCGATGTCAGTCTGCCTCCGGATGACAGTGCGGCGCAGTTCAGCCTGCTGTAGCCCCCTGCTGTAACCCCCGCATGTTCTGTACCGAGTGCAAAGCCGGGGCGTGCCAGGTTGCAGCCCCGAACATCAACACTAAGTATTAAAACCGGGCTGAAGCACAAAACCCATGCATCACCACAAAATCCATGCATTACAGCGTAGGACACGCGGCACACTCGGCATAGGGCACAAAGGTCGATTCGGGCCAATCACGGCCGCCAGCCCCGTCAACGCCTCCCCTATCAGCGCTTTACTGCCGCCAAAGCAAATATAAAACACTAAAGACAAACGGGCGCAGATTCACTACAATACGCGACCTTTCAGACGGTGACGGAACACCCGAGCCCGGCTTCTTGCACAGAGCGCCGGACGATAGTTCAGGATCCCTACTCTCAAGTAAGATATTAATGAGGTTCGTGAGAATGGCAGGTCACGACAATATTTTTGCCGCGCCCATCGATAAATTGGGTGATTTCACTTTTGACGAGCGTGTCGCTGAAGTTTTCCCGGACATGATCCAACGCTCGGTACCGGGCTACAGTAACATCATTTCGGCAATCGGCATGCTGGCAGAGCGTTTCGCCAAACCACATACGAACCTCTATGATCTGGGTTGCTCGCTGGGTGCCGCGACCCTGTCAATGCGCCGCCATATCCGACAGGAAGGCTGCCACATCATCGCTGTGGATAATTCCAGTGCGATGGTTGAACGCTGCCGCCTGCACATTGAAGCGTACCGCTCCGACACCACTACCGAAGTGGTCGAAGCCGACATCCGTGATATCGCTATCGAAAACGCATCGGTCGTTGTGCTGAACTTCACCCTGCAATTTCTGGCACCAGAAGACCGCATGACGCTGCTGGAAAAAATTTACGCCGGCCTGCGTCCGGGCGGGATTCTGATCCTGTCTGAGAAATATATCTTCGATGATGAGCAGGTCCACGAGCTGTTAATAGACCTGCACCATGACTTCAAGCGTGCCAACGGTTACAGCGAGCTGGAAATCAGCCAGAAGCGCAGCGCTATCGAGAATGTCATGCGCCCTGACAGCATTGCCACCCACAAAGAACGCTTTGCAAAAATTGGTTTCAGCAGCTCGGAAGTCTGGTTCCAGTGCTTCAACTTCGGCTCGATGATTGCGATCAAATAAGGTTACTCGCTGTTTATGTTTAGTTTTTCAGAGTTTTATCAACTCATTGCCCAACACCCGACGCTGCGTCCCTGGCTTAACACCCTGCCACAACAGCTGGCCGACTGGGAAGAAGCCTCCCATGGCGACATGGCCCGCTGGATGCGTGCGCTGAAAAAATTTCCGACCGACAAGCCGGACATTATCGATCTGAAGCACGCCGTGCGTGTCGAGAACTCGACGCCGATTGCCGACGGTGAGATGAAACGCCTGGAAAGCCTGCTGCGTCTGCTGCACCCATGGCGCAAAGGGCCTTACCACATGCATGGTATTCATATTGATACCGAATGGCGCTCTGACTGGAAGTGGGATCGTGTACTGCCACACATTTCTCCGCTGAAAGGCCGTGCGGTGCTGGATGTCGGTTGCGGCAACGGCTACCACATGTGGCGCATGCTAGGCGAAGGCGCGCAGCTGACGGTCGGCATCGATCCGTCAAACCTGTTCCTGATCCAGTTCGAGGCCATTAAGCGCCTGCTGGGCCAGCAACACCCGGCTTACCTGCTGCCACTGGGCATCGAGCAACTGCCTGAACTGCGCGCGTTCGATACCGTGTTCAGCATGGGCGTTCTGTACCATCGCCGTTCTCCGCTGGATCATATCATTCAGCTCAAGAACCAACTGCGCAAAGACGGTGAGCTGATTCTGGAAACCCTGGTCATCGACGGTGATGAGAATGCGGTACTGGTGCCGACGCACCGTTACGCGCAGATGCACAACGTGTACTTCTTCCCGTCTGCTAAAGCGCTGAAGGTCTGGATGGAAAAATGCGGACTGGTTGACGTGAAAATCGTCGACGAGTGCGTGACTTCCCTCGATGAGCAACGCTCAACAGACTGGATGACTAACAACTCGCTGCCAGACTATTTGGATCCGGATGACCCAAGCAAAACGATTGAGGGCTACCCGGCACCTAAACGTGCGGTTCTGATCGCTCGAAATCCTGACTAAGTACTGACAAGGGATGCTGTTCGCATCCCTTTTTGTAAGTTAAAATACTGCTGCCTAAGAAAAAAATACCGACTTCCCGGGAGAAATAATGCTTCGCCGCTGTGTGCCATTACTGACCCTTGCCCTCCTTTCAGGGTGCTCTCTACCCCAACAACAAGAACAGCATGAACAAACCATGGATGCCTTAAACACCATGGAAAATCGCGTTCATTTCCAATTGGCGACTATGCTCAAGCAAATTGATGAGCAAAACAATTACATCGCTGGGCTGGAAAAAGATCTATCTACGTTGTCGGCAGACGTTGCCCAGCAAAATGCCCAGCTGGCAAAAGCTGCGGCAGAGGAGCGCAGGAAGCAGAAAGCGCTGACATCAACAATCAGTATCACGGATGACACGCGTACTGCTCACGGCAAAGTTATATTAGGTGAAGAGGAATGGGTCTGGTTAGATTCCCTTAAAGCCTCTTTCAAGGCGCGAGTGGATACCGGTGCCACAACCTCTTCACTGAGTGCGACCGACGTTCAGGTATTTGAGCGCGACGGCAAACAATGGGCTCGTTTCAATCTGAACCATGATGCCAATGAACGCCCTGAAGATGCCGATATGGTTGAGGCTCCAGTTGTTCGCTGGGTGAAAATTCGCCAGGCTAACAGCGAGGAACCGCAGCGTCGCCCGGTTATTGAAGCTTGGGTGAAGCTGGGCCAGCTCCATGAAAAGGCTCAATTTACTTTGGCAGATCGGACGCAAATGACCTATCCAGTATTATTAGGTCGTGAGTTTTTCAAAGACATAGCGCTTGTGGATGTGGGTAAAACGTTTGTTCAGGGCAACAACGAACAACAGGTACAAAAAAACTGATAACAATTCGATGAGGATGTCATGACATCAAGAATCCCGTTCTACTTTCTGATCACCCTGCTTATCATTGCGGGTACAGCGCTGAGCATGTACCGTCATGATGTGTATGGTGTGCCCTGGACTCCAGGCGAACAACGCGCGCTATGGGAGCTGGAAGCCCGCATCGAGTTTGATGCTATTGGCGATCCGGTCAAGGTTTCTATGGCCGCGCCGGAAACACAACAAGGTTTTACTCAGATTGACGAAAGCACCTCATCACCGGGTTACGGTGTCGCTCTGATCGACACGAACCAGGGCCGCCGGGCAGAGTGGTCGGTTCGTCAGGCGACGGGCAAACAGGTTCTCTACTACAAGACCCAGATGCTGGTTGATGATCAGGCGAGCTTTAAAGTTGACCCGCCGAAAGGTGAGACGCCGGCTGTCAGCCTGGACAACCCGCAGCAAACCGCGGCCACTGCCCTGCTGACTCAGGCCCGGACTTTATCTTCTGACAACATCACGCTGGCCCGCGAGCTGATTAAACAGTTCAACGACAAGAACAACCAGAACTCCGCACTGCTGCTGAACAGCCTGAGCCGTGAGCGGGCGATCATCAGCCTGTTGTCTCTGGAGAAGATTCACGCCCGTATCGTCGGTGGCCTGCAACTGGAAGATGGCCGTCGCCGCCAGAGCATCACCCCGATGGTTGAGGTCTGGAGTGGCGAGCACTGGGAACTGTTCGACCTGCAAACCGGTCGCGAAGGCAAGCCTGACAACATTCTGTTGTGGAACCAGGAAGGCCATTCACTGCTGGACGTCATCGGTGGCCGTAATTCCAATATCAGCTTCTCGATCATTGCGCAGGATATTACGCCGCAGCAGGCAACCCGTGAAAAAATCCAGGCTGAAGATCTGCTGAACTTTTCGATTCACAGTCTGCCGGTTGAAGAGCAGGCCATGTTTAAGACCATCATGCTGATCCCTATCGGCGCACTAATTGTAGTGTTCCTGCGGATTATCGTCGGTCTGAAAACCTCCGGTACCTTCATGCCAGTCCTGATTGCAGTCGCTTTCGTGCAGACACAGCTGATCACCGGTGTGCTGGGCTTTTTGCTGATCGTCGGTACCGGTCTGATCATCCGAAGCTATCTGTCCAGGCTCAACCTGCTGCTGGTCGCGCGGATATCGGCGGTCATCATTACGGTTATCATGATTATCTCAGTATTTACCGTCGTGGCCTTCAAAATTGGCCTGGTGGAAGGTCTGACCATTACCTTCTTCCCGATGATCATCCTGTCATGGACCATCGAACGTATGTCCATTCTGTGGGAAGAAGAAGGTGCCAAAGAAGTCCTGATTCAGGGTGGTGGCTCGCTGCTGACCGCGATTCTGGTGTACATGGCCATGACGAACCCGATGATTCGTCACCTGACCTTTAACTTTATCGGGATGCAGCTGATTGTGCTGGCCATGATCCTGATGCTGGGTAACTACACCGGTTATCGCCTGAGTGAACTACGTCGCTTCAAGCCGCTGACGGAGGACTAAACCATGTCATTTCTGTCGCAGTTTACTTCGCCTTTCAAGCTGCGCCATCGCGGCATTATGGGCATGAATAAGCGTAACCACAGTTACATTGGCCGATACAATGACCGAAGCCTCTACCCGCTGGTTGATGACAAACTGAAAACCAAAATCATTGCTCAGCGATCCGGTGCGACGGTACCTGAACTGATTGGGGTCATCGACAGCCAGGTGAACGTAAAACGCGTTCATGACATGGTGAAAGACTGGCCGGGCTTTGTGATTAAACCGGCCCAGGGTTCCGGAGGTAAGGGCATTCTGGTGGTGATCAAGCACAAAGACGGCATCTATGTGAAGCCGTCGGGTGCTGAGATGAACAAAGAAGATGTGGAACGTCACATTACCAACACCCTGGCGGGTCTGTTCTCTCTCGGGGGCAAAAACGATGTTGCCATGGTTGAGAACCTGATCCAGTTTGATGATGTGTTTGACGGCTTCAGCTTTGAAGGGGTGCCGGATATCCGGGTCATCGTTTTTAAAGGCTACCCGGTGATGGCCATGATGCGCTGCTCAACAGCTGCATCTGACGGCAAAGCCAACCTGCACCAGGGTGCGGTCGGTGTGGGTATTGATATCGCCAGCGGCAAAGCCGTGCGCGCCGTTCAGTTTAACCAACCGGTTGAGCGCCATCCGGACACCGAGCGCCTGCTGAGTGAGCTCACCGTTCCTTACTGGGAAAAGCTACTGACTCTGGCAGCCAGCGCCTGGGAAATGACCGGACTGGGCTACATAGGCACGGATATGGTGCTGGATAAGTACAAAGGCCCGATGGTTCTTGAGCTGAATGCCCGTCCCGGACTGGCGATTCAAATTGCCAACGGATGTGGTCTGCTGCCTCGACTGCATCACATCGAAAACTTGGGCGTTCCGTCAATCCCGCCTTCTCCGGCTGAGCGGGTGGCCTATGCCGCTGAGCAATTCGGCGCCAAACCTCAATTCTGATCCTTAAGCCCCCATTTTTGGGGGCTTTTTTCTGCCTCGCCGAGACGCCATAATGCTGTCTGATTTTCTTTGCATGGATTGACTCAGTAACCGTCTTCACAGCGTGTGACTTGAACACTCTGGGCAGACCCCGTTTTGAGCCATGTAGCCATATACTGAACCACCTGAAACTAAATCACTTGCTCCGCCCCCATTCACTCAACAAGGATGTCTGCCATGGCGAACGACCCGTTATTTGACCTGCACATTGACCGTACCCAGAGCAACAGTATCAAATGGAATAAATACAAAGGTCAGGACATTCTGCCAATGTGGGTTGCTGACAGCGATTTCCGCGCGCCGGATGCCATTATCAATGCTCTCCACCAGCATGTTGATCACGGTATCTTTGGCTACGGCAGCGCACCCGAAAGCCTCACTGCCGCGCTGATTGAACGCATGAAGCATCTTTACCAGTGGGAAATACAGCCGGAGTGGATTGTGTACCTGCCGGGGCTGGTGTGCGGCATCAATCTGGCCGTTCGGGCACTGACGACCCCGGAACAAGCCGTGGTCTGCCCAACCCCCATTTATCCACCGTTTAAGTCATCCGCCAAACTGGCACAACGGGAGTTAGCCACCCTGCCGGTGACGTTGGATAAACAGCGCTGGCTGATGCAACTGACGCCCAGTCACGTTACTCCGGCATCGCGCCTGCTGCTGTTCTGTAACCCGCTCAACCCGGGGGGAACCGTATACCGAAAAGAGGAGCTGGAGCAGGTGCTGGCCTTTGCCGAACAACATGACCTGCTGGTATGTTCCGATGAGATTCACTGCGATCTGCTGCTGGAGCCCGGCTGCCGACACACTCCGTTTGCCAGCCTGAACGACAGCGCGGCACAACGTTCGGTGACACTGATTGCACCCAGCAAAACGTTCAACATCGCCGGTCTGGGCGCGTCAATGGCGATCATCCCGAATCCGGCATTGCGCAAAGCCTTTCTCCGAACCCGTGCGGGCATTGTCCCGGATGTCAATGTACTGGCATACACAGCCGCCGAGGCTGCTTATACCCAAGGTGAACCCTGGCTGGAGCAACAACTGGCGTTTCTGCGCGGCCATAAGGCCAAGCTGGAGGCTGCAATCAATGCCCTGCCATACCTGAAACTGCATCCGATTGAAGCCACCTATCTCGCCTGGATTGATGCAACGGCTCTGCCAGTTCCGTCACCGCACAAATTTTTTGAGCAAGCCGGTGTCGGACTATCTCCGGGAGCGGACTTTGGTCACCCGGGCTTTGTCCGGCTCAATTTTGCCTGCCGCACGGAAACACTGGATGAAGCATTGCGCCGTATAACCAACGCCATCAACGCACTTGGCTGATTACGCGAAAATTTTCTAAAGTTATCTGTCACCTGACCGATACCCTGAACATCAGCGAGCTTTTCGACTTGTCGCAATGCTCGCATCAGAACATCAGTTCCCGGTAGGTTCGGTCAGGCTTCCATGCAAATCCATACATTAGACAAAGCACAGCTGATAAACGAAGTTCAGCTCGGCAGCCAGCTCAACCAGGCGGTTGAGACAGGTCGTCGTGCTGATTTTGCGCTTATGCTGGCAATGTTGTCTCCGGATCGCCTGGAAACCGTACCGGTTGATACCCTGCCGGCAACGGAACAAACCGAAGGGGATCTCCGGGCATACTTTGAGCTGCAGCCGCCCCGACCGCTTTCAGCCAGCGAATCTTGCTATGAAAACAGTGCCCGACAAGCGCAAGCTTTTCATGATGGCGGGATGGCTGACGTACGCTTGCTCAGCGGATTATCCCCCACAGCCCTGACGTACCCGCCAACTGGCACCAAAGGCATGCCGGAAGAGCTGTACCATAATCTGTCCGGCCATGAACGCCGGATGCTGCCACCTAAAGAAGACGTTGCCTTGAAAGCGTCACCTCAAGACCTGTATTTGTCTCTGGTTCAAGCCAAACGTTTCGCAGAAATGAGCCATCATTTCACGGTATCTGCTTGATTTTACCGCAACAGATCACACTACAATTCTTCCCGCGAAGGACACCCGATATTTTTCGTGACCATCTTCATAGCTTTGTCATTTCGATGCGGCACGATGTCGGCTGTTCGCTAACATTCAATAACAGACATGCACGGTTGGGCTTCAGGATCCTGTTTGATCCCTGCCTGTAATGTTGGGTTATTGATTGAACAACAGGCTGTAGGACGATGCGTCAGGCCACGAGTGAACCAGATGCCTGCCCATCCCTCCGACACGGTGAAGGGAAACCGGAGACCGTTTGCAGTCACCTGAACGAGAGGAAGAGCCATGAATATTGCTCAATCAGTCATACTCGTCACCGCCGCCGGCAGCCCTTTGGGGAAAGCCCTTTCCCTGCATTTCGCTTCTTTGGGGGCGATGCTTGCTCTGGTGGACAGCCACCCTCAGTCGCTACAGCAGACTTTATCGGCATGTCGAGCCGTCGGGGCGCACAGCCAATCCTTTCTGACCCAATATGACGATGAACAACATGTTGCTGAGATTATCGACAATGTCCATCACCATTTTGGCAAAATCGATGTGCTGGTGAATTGCTGGTTAGGAGCAGAACTGCCCTCGTTACTCGGTCCCAGCTCCGTTGATCAATTCAGCCAAACGCTGATCAAATCCATGACCCCTTTCTTTATTTTCGGCAAGATGGCGGCGCGCTATATGTGCGCTCAGAGTTGCCGGGGGGTGATCATCAATCTGGCAGCCGATACTAACTGTGCGCACACAGCGATCCACTCTGGCTCAAAAGCCATGGTTTCGGGACTCACCCTTAGTTGGGCCAAAGAGCTGGCAGAGTTTAATATTCGGGTGGGAGGCGTTGTGCCACTGACCATTGACTGCCCGTGCCGTAACCAATCCCAGAATGTCATCAGCCTGCCGCTCCAGTATGAAATTGTTCGCAGCGCGGAATACATTGTTGCCAATGACTATTTCAATGGCCGAATGATTGAGGCCGAAGTTAGCTGAAGGTGCAGCAAATTAACGTGCATCAGCAGTGAATTTCAGAGAAACACCCACTGAATCAGCTCAGAGACATACACCAAACCAGCCTACGGGCTGGTTTTCTGTTTGTGGGGTGCCTATTTTTTTCTATTTGTGTAGCTGTATCTGTATCTGTATCTGTATCTGTATCTGTATCTGTATCTGTATCTGTATCTGTATCTGAAGGATATTTCTCTTAGTGGCACAGCGGTGCCAGTCGATTCTTTCTTGAGGCGAGTAAATGGCCAGAAACACGCAGATAAAAAAAGCCCGCCAAAACGGCGGGCTGAACGTTAATGTTGTGCGCTAGCGAAAACAGTGATTAGGCTTCAGCTTTCGCTTTTTTTGCTGTAGCAGGTTTCTGGTCTGCTTTTTTCTTGATAACAGTAGTGCCTTCGAAAGTTTCACCTTCTACATAAGCTTTACCGTAGTAAGACGCGACCAGTACATCTTTCAGCTCGCTGATCAGTGGGTAACGAGGGTTCGCACCAGTACACTGGTCATCGAATGCTTCTACAGCCAGTTCGTCCAGTTTCGCCAGGAAGTCTGACTCTGGAACACCCGCAGCCTGAATTGACATTGGGATTTCCAGGTTCACTTTCAGCTCATCCATCCAACCCAGCAGACGCTCAATTTTCTGTGCTGTACGGTCACCCGGCTGAGACAGACCCAGATGGTCAGCCACTTCCGCATAACGACGGCGCGCTTGAGGACGGTCGTACTGAGAGAACGCCGTCTGTTTCGTTGGGTTGTCGTTAGCGTTGTAACGTACCACGTTAGAAATCAGCAGGGCATTCGCCAGACCGTGCGGCAGGTGGAACTCAGCACCAATTTTGTGTGCCATTGAGTGACAAACACCCAGGAAGGCGTTGGCAAACGCGATACCAGCGATAGTTGCCGCATTGTGCACTTTTTCACGGGCAATCGGGTCTTTCGCACCATTTGCGTAGCTAGATGGCAGGTACTCTTTCAGCATCTTCAGCGCTTGCAGAGCCTGACCGTCAGAGTACTCGTTCGCCAATACAGATACATAGGCTTCCAGAGCGTGCGTAACGGCATCGTAACCACCAAAGGCTGTCAGCGATTTAGGCATGTTCATCACCAGGTTCGCATCAACAATTGCCATGTTTGGTGTCAGTTCGTAGTCAGCCAGTGGGTATTTTGCACCTGTTTTGTCGTCGGTAACAACAGCAAACGGTGTCACTTCTGAACCTGTACCTGATGTGGTAGTGATACAAACCAGCTCAGCTTTTTCACCCATTTTCGGGAACTTGTAGATACGTTTACGTATATCCATAAAGCGCATTGCCAGTTCTTCGAAGTGTGTATTCGGATGCTCGTACATTACCCACATGATCTTCGCAGCATCCATTGGTGAACCACCGCCCAGAGCCAGGATAACGTCAGGCTGGAAGCTCTTCATCGCTTCAGCACCTTTCTCAACCACAGACAGCGTTGGATCCGCTTCCACGTCGAAGAAAGTCTGCACTTCCATACCTTGTGCTTTCAGCAGCTGAACCACGTCATCGGCATAACCGTTGTTGAACAGGAAGCGGTCAGTTACCAGGAATGCACGTTTCTTACCAGCCAGGTCACCCAGTGCGATTGGCAGACTACCACGGCGGAAGTAGATAGATTTTGGAAGTTTGTGCCACAACATATTCTCAGCTCGCTTCGCTACTGTTTTCTTGTTGATCAGGTGTTTAGGACCGACGTTCTCAGAAATTGAGTTACCGCCCCAAGAACCACAACCCAGAGTCAGCGAAGGCGCAACATTGAAGTTGTACAGGTCACCGATACCACCATGCGTGGTTGGGATGTTAATCAGGATACGCGCTGTTTTCAGCTTGTCGCCGAAGTATTTGATACGATCCTGGTTAGTGTCCTGGTTAGTGTACAGGCCAGATGTGTGACCGATACCACCGATTTCAACCATAGTCACAGCCTGAGCCACCGCATCTTCGAAGTCGGTCGCACGGAACATACCCAGGGTTGGAGACAGTTTTTCATGAGCAAATGCGTCGTCATAAGACACTTTGTCCAAGCCTTCACCGATCAGTACTTTCGTATCCGCAGGCACTTTCACACCCGCCATTTCAGCAATTTTCGTTGCTGGCTGGCCAACGATTTGCGCATTCAGGTTGCCGTCAATCAGCAGCACTTTACGAACTTTGTCTGCATCTGCTCGACTCAGTACATAGCCTTTGTGAGAAGCAAAACGCTCTTTCACTTCATCGTATACTTTATCAACCACGATAACGGCCTGCTCAGAGGCACACACCACACCGTTGTCGAATGTTTTAGACATCAGAACCGAAGCAACAGCACGCTTGATATCAGCGGTTTCGTCGATAACAACTGGTACGTTACCCGCACCTACACCAATAGCAGGTTTACCTGAAGAATAAGCCGCTTTAACCATGCCCGGGCCACCAGTCGCCAGGATAAGGTTAATGTCATCGTGCTTCATCAGCGCGTTAGACAATTCCACTGATGGCTGATCAATCCAACCAATAATGTCTTTTGGCGCGCCAGCCGCGATTGCTGCATCCAGAACCAGTTTCGCTGCAGCGTTTGTCGATTCTTTTGCACGTGGGTGTGGTGAGAAGATGATTGCGTTACGGGTTTTCAGGGCAATCAGCGATTTGAAAATAGCAGTAGAAGTTGGGTTAGTGGTCGGAACGATACCACAGATGATACCGACAGGTTCGGCGATAGTGATAGTACCCAGGTTGTCATCCTCTTCCAGGATGCCACAGGTTTTTTCGTCTTTGTATTTGTTGTAGATAAATTCAGAAGCAAAGTGGTTTTTGATCACCTTGTCTTCAACAATACCCATACCGGATTCTGCTACGGCTTGTTGAGCTAGTGGGATACGCGCGTTGTTGGCCGCAAGAGAGGCTGCACGGAAGATTTTATCAACTTGCTCCTGAGAGAAAGTCGCAAACTCTTTCTGAGCTGCTTTAACACGTGCAATCATTGCATCCAATTCAGCCATATTAGTTACAGGCATAGTTAACTCCTAACTTAATATTGAAAACTTTTTAGTAAGGATACGTCTTACATCCTTATTGTTACCTTACGAACATCCCGCTCAAACAAATTGGTAACACACACGCTTAGTAAACCGCTTTCGAAACTGATTATATTCTTTCACACCTCGAAAAAAATTGATTTAGATCATTTGCACCTATTTATAGTTACAATTTGATACTCTCAATTTAATATCAATACAAATCAAATGGTTATTATCATTACTTCGAGATGAAGAAAGACAGCAATACGCATTCAAATGCACAAATCGTTCTTTAGCGACCCTCTGAATTTACGTAATAATCCTACACATTTTGTAAAATAGCGTAATAAACTCGACCGAGATCACACAAAAAACCGATGTTCAAATCAACGTCGGATACCGTTCTGTAGCACAGCGCTATCCCACTAAAGGGTAAGCCATAACGAAGCCTTTTTACAGGTAAGCAACAAGAACTTCATAAATTACTTTTTGGGTTTTGGAGTGACAGCGAATTTTATTGTTGGACAACGGACTTTTGGCTTAAAGTATCACCAATCAACAGCCCTACTTGATCATATCTACTGCGACTTCGGGGACTTTTCAGGGGAAAATGGCGCCAGTAAATTGTGCCCCATTTCCCTTGCCGTTCGGTCTCAGCCGGATCATTTGTTGAGATGCACTATCCTGTATCAACGACGACAAGAACCACTACAACACAATGCCATCTATAGAACTTGCTATATTTTTGCAATTTTTCATCGGCCTTATCGCCGCTGTAAACCCCATTGGAATCATGCCTGTTTTCGTTTCGCTGACCGGACATATGACGCCGGAAGAACGGAACAAAACCGCTATCACCGCTAACGTGGCCGTTGCCGTGATCCTCACAGTGTCACTGCTGGCCGGTCAGCTTCTGCTGGATTTATTCAGCATCTCCCTCGACTCGTTCCGGGTGGCCGGCGGTCTGCTGCTGCTGACCATCGCTTTCTCGATGATGAGCGGTAAGCTGGGTGAGGATAAGCAGAATAAACAGGAGAAATCGGAATCAATCAGTCGTGAGCAAGTCGGCGTCGTCCCGCTGGCGATGCCATTGATGGCCGGGCCTGGTGCGATCAGCTCCACCATCGTCTATGGCTCACGCTATCCCTCGCTTGGCACCACATTGGGGATTGTTGTGACAATCGCCTTTTTTGCTTTCTGCTGTTGGCTGCTGTTTCGCGCCGCCCCAATCATTGTCCGCTTCCTGGGACAAACGGGGATCAACGTTATCACCCGTATCATGGGTTTGATTCTGGGCGCACTGGGTATCGAGTTTATTGTCAACGGATTGCGGGTTCTGCTACCAGGTTTGGCTTGATCCGCTTCCCGTCATCAAAGAAAGAAATAAAGATTTCAAAGAAAACCAGGGTAGCTAAGGCTGCCCTTTTCTTTATAGATTACATGGATTATCCGCACACCAGACTAAGCATCTGCGCTTACATTGTTTCCCTCAGCAATCCCCGATATCCTTGTGCGAAAGCGAAAATATAAATATTAAAAAGCAATGCTCCCAAAGCATGCCTCAAAAAGTAATGGCCAAAGAAAAAGGAAAGTAAGCCAGTGGACTCTCCCCGCTTAAAAGACACCCTGTATGAGGTGATTTTCGGTACCCAGACTAAAGCCGGTCAGTATTTTGATATCGCCTTAATCGTTACCATCATTTGTTCTGAGCTGGTGCTTATCCTCTCAACCGTGGGGTCAATCAACACCCGCTACGGGGAAGCGCTGTTTATTCTGGAATGGGTCTTTACCCTGCTGTTTACCATTGAATATGGTGTGCGTCTGTATTGTTCGCCCAAACCCTGGGCTTATGCCAAAAGCTTTTATGGCATCGTCGATTTGATAGCGGTGCTGCCAAGCTACCTGGCCTTCCTTTTCCCGGGCTCACACTACCTGCTCATTGTCCGCCTGATCAGGGTCATGCGTATTTTCCGGATCCTGAAACTGGCCCGCTTCCTGAAAGATTCTAATATCCTGCTGCGTTCACTGCTGATGGCGCAGCGTAAAATCTTTGTCTTTTTCAGCACGGTAGCCATTCTGGTCACAGTACTCGGTTCACTGATGTTTGTCGTTGAAGGGCCGAACAACGGATTTACCAGTATTCCGATCAGTATTTACTGGGCTATCGTGACAATTACTACGGTGGGTTATGGCGATATTGTGCCACAGACGGAAATCGGCAAAGCGCTGGCCGCCTTTACCATGCTATTGGGTTACTCCATTCTGGCGGTGCCGACCGGGATCATCACTGCCGAGCTGAGTCAGGAATTGCGCACCCAGCGGGATTTAATCCGGTGCACCAACTGCTCCGTCAGCGGCCATGAAACCGATGCGCGCTACTGCCGCAAATGCGGCACTGAGTTACCCGAACATCTGTAAGTCCTCGGGAAGCCGAGCGCGCCCTACGTGGGTTAGTCCATGTGGCCGAATCGAAGAAAAGCTAAGTTAAAAGAATACAGATAAAAAAATAGCGGCTTACAGGCCGCTATTTTTTTGATAAACGCTCGGTATTGGCAAAAAGCCCGAGGATGTAGCGCTCGTGATTAGTGCTTTTCCGTCGCCAGGAAGTTTACTGCTTTATCCGGAAAATCGGTGAACACGCCATCAACATCTGCGGTATTGTAGAAAATGTTCAACATGTCATTGAAGTCATTGGCATAGGCCGGAATACGTCCCATATCGCTGCGGAAAGTGTAAGGATGCACCTGCATTCCCTGCGCATGTGCTGCTTTTACCAGCCCTGTCAGCTTGATGTTTCCTTTGGTTGACTCGTCAGAAACAACCATCGGTTTCCACGGACCAATGCCATCAGCATACTTGGCGACCGTTTCCATTCCGCCTTTTTTAAACATCCAGTCGTAGTTATAGGGTGCCGCCTGGCCTTTCTGATCATACACCATGGTCTCATTCCAGTCGGTGTAAGCCATCAGCTGAACCAATTTCACATCCATACCCAGTTTTGGCATCAGTTGGTCATGAATGCGTTTCAGCTCATCAAAATCAAAAGTTTGCAGGTATACCTTACTGTCTTTGCTGGTGTAACCGTATTGCTTCAACACGTTCAGCACTGCCAGACTGATATCTTTCCCTTCATGGCGGTGGAACCACGGCGCTTTGATTTCCGGATAGATACCGATGTCGTAACCCAGGGTTTTGTTTAGCCCCTGAATCATCTCAATTTCTTCCTGCAGCGTCGGCACTTTAAAATCCGATTTCCACATTGGGTAACGCTCAGGGAATCCCTGAACCTGCTTCCCATCTTTAATATCGAAACCTTCTGTCACACTGAGCTGTTTAATCTCAGCCAGTGTAAAGTCAATTGCATAGTAACGGCCATCTTTGCGTGCGCGGTCAGGAAAAACCTCTGCCACATTGGTGACCCGATCCAGGTAATGATCATGTAATACAACCAGTTGGTCATCTTTAGTCATGACCACATCCTGCTCGATGTAATCCGGCTTCATCGCATATGCCAACGCTTTAGCCGGCAGAGTATGTTCAGGCAGGTAACCGGAAGCGCCGCGGTGTGCAACAACGATTTTATCTGAGTCAGCCTGAGCCAGTGCGGGGGTACTGAGGATAGTCGCGCCAATCAGCGCAGTAAGTATGGTTTTCTTCATTATTATCATCCCGTTTGGTGAGCGGTGTTCTCTTCCGCCCAAATCCAGCGAATTACCGAGGCTGATGATAATGACTTACGAACATTAAACTAATATTTCACTTTCTAAATGTGATCATAATGCGCGATTTCGAAATTATTTTATTATCAATGTGATATGTATTGCCAAAATTGACAATAAAAAAACCGGTGCATATACACCGGTTTTTCAATTGGAATCCGAATCGTTGCAATCGGGATAATCGCAACCCGGAATTTACTTACGACGCCAGGTTGTTCCCTGTGGGCCGTCTTCCAGGATGATGCCCATTGCCGCGAGCTTGTCACGCGCTTCATCAGCAGCAGCCCAGTCTTTTGCTGCACGTGCATCCAGACGCTGCTGAATCAGTGCTTCAATTTCCGCCACATCTTCATCCTGACCTGCGCCACCTTGCAGGAAGGCTTCCGGCTCCTGACTCAGCAGGCCCAGCACATCAGCCAACTCACGCATGCGTGCCGCAAGACCAGCGGCCGCCGCTTCATCTTCGCCTTTCAGGCGATTGATTTCACGGGCCATGTCAAACAGTACAGAGTAGGCTTCCGGCGTGTTGAAGTCATCATTCATCGCTTCTTTAAAGCGGATCACGAACTCCTCACCACCGTTAGCTTCTGCAGCAGCATCCAAACCACGTAGCGCGGTATACAGACGCTCAAGCGCTGAACGGGCTTGCTTCAGGTTATCTTCACTGTAGTTCAGCTGGCTGCGGTAATGGCCAGACATCAGGAAGTAACGTACTGTTTCAGCATCATAGTGGGCCAGTACGTCACGGATAGTGAAGAAGTTACCCAGCGATTTAGACATCTTCTCGCGATCAACCATCACCATGCCACTGTGCATCCAGGTATTTACATACTTAGAGCCCGTCGCACAGCAAGATTGTGCAATTTCATTTTCGTGGTGCGGGAACTGCAGGTCAGAACCACCACCGTGGATGTCAAAGTGATCACCGAGGATCGCCGAGTTCATTGCCGAACACTCAATGTGCCAGCCCGGACGACCTGGGCCCCATGGTGATTCCCATGTCGGCTCACCCGGCTTAGACATTTTCCACAGAACGAAATCCAGCGGGCTGCGTTTTGCCGTTTCGATATCAACACGGGCACCGGCCTGCAGCTGATCCAGATCCTGCTTCGACAGCTTACCGTATTCGTCAAACTTGTTGACTTCGAACATTACATCGCCATTGTCGGCCACATAGGCAAAACCACGTTCAATCAGACGCTCACACATTGTGATGATTTCAGCAATGTAAGCCGTCGCACGCGGCTCAATGTCAGGACGCTTCATGCCCAGCGCATCGAAATCAGCGTACATTTCGCCGATCAAACGCTCGGTCAGTGAATCACAGCTTTCGCCGTTTTCTGCCGCACGTTTAATGATTTTATCGTCAATATCAGTGATATTACGAACAAACGTCAGGTCATAGCCCAGGTAGCGCAGGTAGCGGGAAACCACATCAAACGAAACGAAAGTACGGCCATGACCGATGTGACACAGATCGTAAATGGTAACCCCACAGACATACATGCCTACTTTGCCAGGCTGGATGGGTTTGAATTCCTCTTTCTGTCTAGTCAGTGAGTTATAGATCTTCAACATGTCTCTTTGCTACTCATTTGGTGGGGTTACAATATGAAGGAGTAATTACACCTCTAATGGCAGGCTAAGGCAAGGAAAATTGCGTATCTGCCTGACTCTGCCCGGCAATCCTGCTGTCTGATGCGATCTGCGGCACATACAGTGCTTTTGCTGGCCAGCCCTGTCATGCCAATGCCACTATCCTCTTCTATAGTTAAAGCCAACTCTTTCTGCTTTCAGCAGTCAGGCAATCCGGACTGTACAGTCAACATACCGTGAAAATGCAGGCTTTCTCTACAAATGACAGCCCGGCTCGTTATCCGCCGCCAATATTATTGACGCGTTAGACGAGTAAGTTACAATCCAACGTTTAAAGCAATAGATATCCATTAAAGGACAAGCTCATGGTAACGCTTCACACTACTTTTGGTGACATCAAAATCCAACTGAACGCGGAAAAAGCGCCAGAAACAAGTGCCAACTTCCTGCAGTACTGCCGTGACGGTTTTTACGACGGTACGCTGTTCCACCGCGTGATCGACGGTTTCATGATCCAGGGCGGCGGTATGGCGTCAGGCATGGTTGAGAAAGAAACGCGTGCACCTATCAAGAACGAAGCAAACAACGGTCTGAGCAACAAAGTCGGTACCATTGCAATGGCACGTACTATGGAGCCGCACTCTGCAAGTTCTCAGTTCTTCATCAACGTGAACGACAACAAATTCCTGGATTTCAAATCAGAAACACCAGACGGCTGGGGTTACTGTGTATTCGGTGAAGTGGTTGAAGGTATGGACGTTGTTAACAAGATCAAAGCTGTTGCAACAGGTAACTGGGGCTATGTTCACCAGGACGTACCGGTTGAAGAAGTCGCTATCAACGGCGTAACCATCGAAGAGTAATTCTTCATTCAGGGCGGCCTTATGCCGCCCTGCCTTCCTTTATTTATGACAACACTTTTTATTTCCGACCTTCATCTCAGTGCTGAACGGCCCGATATTACTGCCTGTTTTCTGCGTTTTATGGCGCAGGAGGCCCGCGGTATTGATGCGCTGTATGTGCTTGGCGATCTGTTTGAAATGTGGATTGGTGACGACGATGAATCGCCCTTCCACCAGCAGGTGAAACAGGCTTTCCGCGCACTGACCGACAGCGGAGTTCCCTGTTATTTCATTCACGGCAACCGGGATTTTCTGATCGGGCGCCGGTTCAGTGAAGAAACTGGGGTAACATTACTGCCGGAACACTCAGTGATTGACCTGTACGGTACCCCGACGCTGATCCTGCACGGTGATACCTTGTGCACCCTGGATGAGGGGTATCAGCGCTATCGTAAGAAAGTCCATAACCGCTTTATTCAGTGGTTGTTTTTCCGCCTGCCGTTGCGCTACCGCCAGCAAATTGGCCATAAGATGCGAAGTGGCAGCAGCCAGTCGAACCAGATGAAAAGCCAGGCGATCATGGATGTCACCCCCACTGAAGTGCTCAAAGCCATGAACCAGTATCAGGTCAGGCAGATGATTCACGGCCATACCCACCGTCCCGATGTTCATGACATTCTGGTACAGGGGCAACCTGCCCAGCGAATTGTGCTGGGGGATTGGTATGATCATGGCTCCGTGCTGGTTTGCACGCCGGAAGGCTGTGAACTTGAAACCCGGGACTTTCCGGCAGAACTCGCCACGCTGAGCACTCCGGCTTAACCGCATTTACGCAATACGGCCAACCAACAGAGTCACGGCAAACCGATACACAGCACTCAGTCTCACGGTGAACAAGCACGCGGTGAATACCAAGCTACTGATTGAAAAATAAAAGGTACGCAAATGCGTACCTTTTATTTCTTGTGGCATGGCGATATGTACGGTGACAGACCTGGTAGCCTGTAACTCAAAGATATTCCGTCTATTCGTGCCTTTTCAGCCAAGCAGACAACTGATACCTCTGGCTTTTACAAACCAAGCTCTTACTAACCGAGCTCCTCCGCACGGGCAGTCTGCACCGCTGCGTTCTCTTTCTTTACCGACGAGGTCGCTGGAGATGCCGTTGCGCCGAATTTTTCACTCGCCCAGGAACGGTACATAGTGAAAGAGGTATACATCACCACCCCAATCACCAACCAGGCCAGCAATTGCAGATCCAAAGACTTCACCATGTAAGCGGCAATCACCACCCCGATCGGACCGGTAATTGCCACCACCAGCGCAGCACGACTGTTGATTCGGTTGTTTCGGATAAAGCCACCAGCCGCGAAGAAGCTCAAAAATGCACATGAGCACATCATGATAGGAAAAGCTGCCAGCGGATGCATGCCCAGCAGATAAACCATGGTCATGCAGGGTGCATACAAACCAATGCCTACTGTCATCAGCGCACCGAAAAGAAAGTTACCAATCGCGGCCACCGCCAGTTTCCAGCCCGACAGCCCCAGAGCCGTGCCGCCTAACGGAAACAGCTCAAGCTGGCCAGCCAGCATCATTCCGGCTACTACCATCAGAGCGCCACACATGACGATGCGAATGATCTGGCGATCCCAGCCGGAAACCAACCTTGAGCCCATCGTCGCCCCGAAACACGCCGCCAGCACGAGCGTCACCAGCGTCATCGGGTCGACATCAACCGCGGTAAGAAAAATCAGAGACTGAACCACCGTTGCCATCACCGCCTGACAATTCATGGTGCCGGGCAGCAACTGATCGTCAATGAGGTTAAACTGCTTATAACCGACGGTCTTGATAGCAAAACTACCGACCCCGAGGGTATCGCAGAAATTGGCAAAGCCTCCGATGAGGCCAATTGGGAGAATTTTGGTATGTGCTTCCTGCTTTTTGTTTTTGCGCCATGACTTTAAAAGCATGACCACAAAAATACATCCACCTACAAGCAATCCAGCTTGTATGACTGTGAATACCGTCATGAGTTACACATATAATTACAAAAAGGCGGGGATTATCTATTAAGATGAGAGGTATTTCCATGCCTGAGATCAGCAAGTGCTGGCTTTATAGGAAACGCTGTTTATACAGCTTAATTTTTGTCATACTACTACGCCGTGACACGATGGGCCGATATAATCATAAGCCTGCCCGGCAACACCTAGAATAAATCACGACTTAAAGCCTTTTGCCGTATCCATGAATTCGTATCTTGCAAGACAGCCTGTACTCAACCGAAACAAGGAAACCATCGGCTACGAACTATTGTTTCGGGATGGCCCTCAAAACTGTTTCCCTGATGTCGGAGATGAACAGGCAACCCATCGCTTACTGACAGATAATTTTCTGAGTGCCGGGACCAGTGAAGTCACCGCCGGAAAAATTGCGTTTATCAACTTTCCTCAGAGCAGCCTGATCAAACGCACACCGCTGATTTTCCCAAAGCGCAGCTTCATTATTGAAGTGCTGGAAAGCTGCGAACCAAATGACGATCTCCTGCTTGCCATTCAGGAACTGCATCAGAAAGGCTACACTCTTGCTCTGGATGACTTCATTCCGACAGCAGAATGGAACCGCTTTCTGCCGTTTGTCCATATCATCAAATTTGATATTCGTGCCACCCCAATAGCCAAAGCCGGTTTCTTTATTCGACGCCATCGTGAGCAAGGCAGCAAGCTGCTGTTCCTGGCAGAAAAAGTAGAAACCTATGACGAATATCAGGCTGCCAAGCAGGCCGGATTTGATCTCTTTCAGGGCTTCTTTTTCAGTCGCCCGGAAATGGTCCAGCGTAAAACCCTGAATCCTTACGCCCTGACCACCTTACGGCTGTTTAGTGAAATCAGCCAACCCGTGGTGGATTTTGACAAAGTCGAACGGATCATTGCCTCTGATGTTTCCTTGTCATACAAGCTGTTGCACCACGTGAATTGTATGACTTACACCCGCGCGAAGCCGATCTCGTCGTTCAAGCAGGCGCTGGTCTATCTGGGCGAAGAAAAGCTGCGGCATTTCATCACATTCGTGGCTACTGCGCATGTCATGGAAGATAAGCCAATGTCGCTCTACCATCTTTCATTACAACGGGCCTGGTTCTGTGAAAGGCTCAGTATGAACTTCCCTGGCCAGATTGATAAAAATCAGGCATTTCTGACAGGGCTGTTTTCGTTGCTGGATTCCATCTTGGATCAGCCTATCGAAGTGCTGGTTGAACAACTGCCGTTGCCCGCCCAGGTACATCAGGCCCTGATCAAACAGCAGGGTCATCTGGGTGGGGTATTACGTCTGGTCAAAGCATATGATGAGGCCAACTGGCCTCAGGTGCAGCGTTTATGTCAGTTACTGGGGCTCGATGAATCAATCGTTGCAGAGCGCTATATGGAGTCATTAAAATGGTCGGCTGACTTTGAACAGAACATGCCGAAAAATTAATGTATCCACTAGATAAAGCGTGCCCTTGTGGCAGCCAGCGTCCGCTTCGGGAATGCTGCCACCCTATCCATGAAAATGCCTGTCTGGCAGAGCATCCTGAGCAACTCATGCGTGCCCGCTACAGCGCCCATGTCCTTGGCCTGGTTGATTTTGTCGTTGCCACCTATCACCCAAGCTGTGAAGCTGAGCAACACCGAGAGGCCATTGCTGAGTCAGTAAATACAACCTGGCTGGGGTTGGATGTACTACACAGTGAAATTGCCGATTCCGGCGAAGGCTTTGTTGAGTTTCAGGCCTTCTATCGTGATGGACAGGATGAGTACTGCCTGCATGAGCGCTCTCGTTTTTTACGTGAAGACGTACAAAGCGCCAGCAACATGAGCCAGCAGCAGTGGTTCTACATAGACGGTGATTACCCGCAACAACATGAACCTGCCACTGAGCCAAAAGCTGCACCTGTGGTGAGTGACAAAGTGGGTCGCAACGACCCGTGTCCTTGTGGAAGCGGCAAAAAATTCAAGAAATGCTGCGGCTAATCCGCCTTCCGCTTTATTACTCTCGGCGAGCATTCGCCGGGAGCTGTGTGACTGCCCGCCTTACAGTTCACCACGGTTCGGTTGACTCGGATGCCGCCGCTGTCTTGCATTCTGTACCAGCAGCCCTCTTATGCATAAAACCGTCAGGCTAATCCTCTTCTTTGGATGGATAAGGACGTTTACTCTGACTGAGACATTTGCATCCATCTGGCGCATTACGCAACCAAATATGTTACCCGTCTGCAACGCAGGTCTATTTTTAACTGGATGTGGCCTCAGTCACCCTACAATCAAAAATGCGATTAACCCACTGTAATTGAATGTAAATATATTAGTTTTACTGCATGTTCATGTACTGCAGGCAAGCTGGTTTAGCTTTTCTCGCCCATTAGGAAAAATTACCACTCATTAACCTTCCGCCAGAAAATTTCATTTTTCCGTAAAATTGCTATTGCAAAACATCCTCAGCTTGGTTAGTGTGATTGCTAAGCACAGCGTTAATAAAGATTTAAACAGAGTATATAATTATGCGTATCCAAATGGTTTCTCTACATCACCATCATCATCCTGACTAGTCTTTCAGGAGGATACGCCTCGCTCTGGAAGACGCAAAACTCTCTTCCAGCGGTCAGCGATACTACCCTATTCATGGACCCTCGGAAGAGCATTCTTCCGAGGGTTTTTTCGTTTTCGGATTCAAAAAAGTACAGGGATAAGCACCATGCAAACACAACGACTGAGAATTGCAATTCAAAAGAAAGGCCGACTGAGCAAAGAATGTCAGGAGCTGCTCAAACGCTGCGGCGTCAAATTCAACATGATGGGCGAGCGCCTGGTCGTACATTGTGAAAACATGCCAATCGACCTGTTGCTGGTTCGCGATGATGATATCCCTGGCCTGATTATGGATGGCGTGGTTGATTTAGGCGTGATTGGCGAAAACGAGCTGGAAGAAGTGAGCCTGGAACGCCTTGCCCGCAATGAGCCAGCTGATTATGTCAAACTGCGTCGCCTGGACTTTGGCGGCTGCCGCCTGTCTATCGCGATTGATAAAGACGCGGAGTATAAAGGGCCGCAGGATCTGAAAGGCAAGCGCATCGCCACAACTTATCCGCAGTTGGTAAAACGCTACATGGATAAGCAAGGTGTGCCATTCAGCGCCTGTATGCTAAACGGCTCCGTGGAAGTTGCCCCGCGCGCAGGTCTGGCCGATGCTATCTGCGACTTGGTATCAACCGGTGCCACGCTAGAAGCGAATGGCCTGAAAGAAGTGGAAGTGATTCTGCGCTCAAAAGCCGTACTGATTCAGCGCCAGGGCGAGTTCTCCGCCGACAAGCTGGCACTGATTGAGCGCCTGCTGACCCGTATGCAAGGGGTGATTCAGGCCAAAGAATCGAAGTACATCATGCTGCACGCTCCAACCGACCGTCTTGAGCAAATCAAAGACCTGCTGCCAGGTGCTGAAGACCCGACCGTGATGCCGCTGTCAAAAGACAAAACCAAGGTTGCCATTCACCTGGTCAGTGCCGAGAACCTGTTCTGGGAAACCATGGAACGCCTCAAAGAGCTGGGCGCCAGCTCCATTCTGGTACTGCCAATTGAAAAGATGATGGAGTAACACGATGAAAACTGTAGTCTGGCAATCTCTGAGCGATAACCAGCAGGAAAGCCTGCTTGAGCGCCCGGCCATCACAGATGGCCGCAACATCAGCCGTACCGTTTCCGATGTCATCGATGATGTCCGCCAGCGCGGTGATCAGGCCCTGCTCGAGCTGACTGAAAAGTTTGATGGTATTCGTCCAGCCTCGTTGAAAGTCAGTGCTGACGAGGTAAAAGCTGCATCATCGCGCCTCAGTGATGACATGAAAGCCGCACTGAAACAGGCTTACAAAAACATTGCCACCTTCCACAAAGCGCAGAAACCTGCAACGCTGCGGGTGGAAACCCAACCGGGTGTTGTCTGTGAGCAGATCACCCGCCCGATTCAGTCCGTTGGCCTGTACATTCCGGGCGGCAGCGCCCCTCTCCCATCAACCGTACTGATGCTGGGTGTACCGGCTCAAATTGCCGGTTGTCAGGAGGTGGTCCTGTGCTCGCCGCCGCCCATTGCTGATGAAATTCTGTATGTGGCTGAACTGTGTGGTATTACTGACATTTATAATGTCGGCGGCGCGCAGGCCATCGCGGCCATGGCCTATGGCACTCGAACCGTCACCAAGGTTGATAAAATTTTCGGCCCGGGTAACGCTTATGTAACTGAAGCCAAACGGCAAGTCAGCAATGACTTCCGCGGCGCGGCAATTGATATGCCGGCGGGTCCGTCCGAAGTGCTGGTGATTGCAGACAGCAGCGCTGACCCGGATTTTATCGCCGCGGATCTGCTCAGTCAGGCAGAACACGGGCCTGACTCTCAGGTTATTCTGGTCACTCCGGATCCGAGCATTGCCGATCGCACCGCTGATGCTATCCAGAAGCAGCTGAAAGCGCTGTCACGTGCCGATATTGCCCGTCAGGCTCTGGGTTCCAGTATCCTTATCGTCGCGGACAGTCTGACGCAATGTGTCTCTATCTCTAACCACTATGGTCCGGAGCACCTGATTGTACAAACCCGCCACCCGCGTGAGCTGGTTTCCCAGCTGACCAATGCCGGTTCTATTTTCCTCGGCAGCTGGTCACCGGAGTCGGTTGGCGATTATGCTTCAGGTACGAACCACGTATTGCCAACCTATGGCTATACCCGAACCTATTCCAGCCTGGGACTGGCTGATTTCAGCAAACGCATGACGGTGCAGGAGCTCACTGCCGAAGGACTGGCTGAGTTAGCCCCGACCGTCGTCACTATTGCTGAAGCGGAAGGACTGGATGCCCACAAACGAGCCGTTACAATTCGGGTCGAAAAACTAACCGCCCAATCACAACGCATTAAATAACGAGGCTAATTATGAGTATTGAACAACTGGCGCGAAAAACAGTACGTGAGCTGACACCCTATCAGTCAGCCCGGCGCCTGGGCGGAAGCGGAGACATCTGGCTCAATGCCAACGAGTCCCCATTTGCAAATGAGTACAACATCCAGTGCGCTCGCCTCAACCGCTACAGCACCTGCCAACCGGTTGAACTGATTGAAGCTTATGCGGATTACGCAGGCGTCCGTGCCGATCAGGTACTGACTTCACGCGGGGCTGATGAAGGGATTGAGCTACTGATCCGCACTTTTTGTGAGCCGAACAAAGACAGCATTCTGTACTGCCCGCCAACCTACGGGATGTACGCCATCAGTGCCGAAACTTTCGATATTGAGCGCAAAGTGGTGCCACTGACAGCCGACTGGCAACTCGATATGCCAGCCATCACGGCCAACCTGGATGGGGTGAAGCTGGTTTTCGCCTGCAGCCCGAATAACCCGACCGGCAACCTGCTTAACCGCAATGATCTCGAAGCGTTGCTGGATAAAACGGCCGGTAAAGCCCTGGTCGTGGTCGACGAAGCCTATATCGATTTCTGCCCGGAAGCGACCATGGCGAACCTGCTGGATCAATACCCAAATCTGGTCATTCTGCGCACCCTCTCCAAAGCCTTTGCTCTGGCCGGACTGCGCTGTGGTTTCACCCTGGCGAACCCGGATGTCATTCAGCTGCTGCTAAAAGTCATCGCGCCTTACCCGGTGCCGGTGCCGGTCACGGACATTGCAGTGCAAGCGCTCTCCCCGGCGGGTCGCGCCAAAACCAAATTCCAGGTTCTGGATTTAAGCGCCAACCGCGCGTACCTGCAAGCTGGACTGAGCATGCTAAGCGGCGTTACCGTCTATGAAGGATACGGCAACTACCTGCTGGTCAAGTTCCCGGATGCCGACAGCCTGTTTAACGCCCTGTGGGAGCACGGCATTATTTTGCGTCGTTCGCCGATTAAAAACTGTATCCGCATCAGTATCGGCAACCGGGATGAGTGTGAGAAAACCCTGGCATTTATCCGGAAACAGCTAGAACAGAATTAATTCAGTAAGGACAGCACTGTGAGCAAGGAAAAAATCTTATTTATCGACCGCGACGGCACCCTCATCGTCGAACCGCCCATTGATTTTCAGGTTGATCGGCTGGACAAGCTGGCCCTTGAACCTTTCGTGATCCCGGCTTTGCTGAAGCTACAGGAGGCCGGATACAAACTGGTGATGGTCACCAATCAGGACGGCCTAGGGACTGACAGCTACCCGCAAGCTGACTTCGATGCGCCACACAACATGATGATGGCGATTTTCGAATCACAGGGTATCCGGTTTGACGATGTTCTGATATGCCCTCACTTTGAAGCGGATAATTGCAGTTGTCGTAAACCTAAGCTGGGGCTGGTGAAAACCTACCTGCAGCAAGGTCGGGTCGACTTTGCTCACTCTGCCGTGATTGGCGATCGTCAGACTGACCTGCAACTGGCTGAAAATATGGCAGTGCGAGGTATTCAGTACCACCCACAAACCATGGGCTGGCAGCAGATCGTCAAAGATCTCACAACACAACCGCGCATCGCCGAGGTCGTTCGCACAACCAAAGAAACCGATATCCGGGTTAAGGTGAATCTGGATGAGACCGGCGGCAACCAGATCTCCACCGGGATGGGGTTCTTTGATCACATGCTGGATCAGATTGCGACTCACGGGGGATTCCGTCTCGAGCTGAATGTCGAAGGTGACCTGCACATTGACGATCACCACAGCGTGGAAGATACCGCACTGGCATTGGGTGAAGCGCTGAAAAAAGCACTGGGCGACAAACGCGGGATTGGTCGCTTTGGCTTCAGCCTGCCGATGGATGAGTGTCTGGCACAATGCGCGTTGGACTTATCCGGCCGACCGTACCTGAAATTCGAAGCAACCTTCAGCCGCGATAAAGTCGGCGATCTGTCCACGGAAATGGTATCCCACTTTTTCCGCTCGCTGACCGATACGCTGGCCTGCACCCTGCACCTGTCGTCGGAAGGCAATAACGACCACCACATTGTGGAGAGCCTGTTTAAAGCATTTGGCCGTACTCTGCGCCAGGCCAGTCGGGTGGAAGGTAATGAGCTGCCCAGCAGCAAAGGAGTGCTGTAATGACAGGGAAAAACCAACAAGTCGTCATTATTGATACCGGATGTGCCAATGTGTCATCAGTGCGCTTTGCCATTGAACGCCTCGGTTATACCGTCACTGTCAGCAAAGATCCTGACGTCGTGCTTGCTGCCGACAAACTGTTTCTTCCCGGAGTGGGAACAGCCAGCGAAGCCATGAAAAACCTGCGCGAGCGTGATTTGATCGAGCTGGTCAAACAAGTCGACAAGCCGCTGCTGGGCATTTGCCTCGGGATGCAACTGCTGGGAGAAATGTCTGAAGAACAAGGCCAGAACGGCAAAGAGCTGGTGCCATGTCTGGGGCTGTGTGAAGCCCCGGTCAGAAAAATGGAAACCGGTGCGTTGCCGTTGCCGCACATGGGCTGGAATACGATTTCCCCGAAAGCCGACCACCCGCTGTTTAAAGACATTCCGGATGGCAGCTACTTTTACTTCGTGCACAGCTACGCCATGCCAGTGTTTGAGCAACCGGGAGGGCGCACAATTGCCCGTTGCGAATATGGCCAGCCGTTCACTGCGGCAGTGCAAAGCGGCAATTATTACGGGGTCCAGTTCCATCCGGAACGATCCAGTAAGGCCGGTGCACAACTGATTAAAAACTTTCTTGAAATGTAAGGGCGACAAGGACTGGTTATGATTATTCCCGCATTAGATTTGATTGAAGGCCAGGTAGTCCGCCTGTTTCAGGGGGACTATGGCAAAGTAACTGAATACAAGGTCAATCCCGCAGAACAGTTTCAGGCTTACTACCAGGCTGGTGCCACCTGGCTGCACCTCGTGGATTTGACCGGAGCCAAAGATACCTCTGCCCGACAGCTCAGCCTCATCCAACAACTGCTGGCCAGCACCCCGGCCAATATTCAGATTGGCGGTGGCGTCCGGACCGAACAGGACGTGGCCAATCTGCTTGCGGCCGGTGCCCAACGCGTGGTTATCGGTTCAACGGCAGTCAAGCAACCAGAGCTGGTCAAAGGCTGGATCGAAACCTACGGCCCGGAACGCATTGTTCTGGCGCTGGATGTAAACATTGACCACAACGGCCAGCGCAACGTTGCGGTATCTGGCTGGCAGGAAGATTCCGGCGTGACGATTGAAGCACTTCTGGAAGACTTCCTGACTGTCGGCCTGAAACATGTCCTGTGCACGGATATTTCCCGCGATGGCACGCTGGCAGGCTCCAATGTCGAGCTATACCGGGATCTGTGCACGAGTTACCCGGATATCCGGTTCCAGTCATCCGGCGGAATCGGCTCGCTGGACGACATTGCCGCGCTGAAAGGCACCGGGGTTGCCGGGGTCATCGTCGGCCGGGCACTGCTGGATGGCAAATTCACCGCCGAGCAGGCTTTCGCCTGTTGGAATGACTAGACCGGGGAGAGACAGAAATGCTGGCAAAACGAATTATTCCTTGTCTAGACGTGCGTGACGGCCAAGTGGTCAAAGGCGTGCAGTTTCGCAATCACGAAATCATCGGCGATATCGTACCGTTAGCCAAACGCTATGCCGAAGAAGGTGCCGATGAATTGGTGTTTTATGATATTACCGCGTCCAGTGATGGCCGGGTGGTAGATAAAAGCTGGGTTGCTCGGGTAGCAGAAGTGATTGATATTCCCTTCTGTGTCGCCGGAGGCATTAAATCGGCCGAAGACGCCAGCCGGATTTTGCAATACGGCGCAGACAAAGTCTCGATTAACTCACCGGCGCTGGCCAACCCGCAACTGATCACCGATCTGGCCGATAAATTCGGGGTGCAATGCATTGTGGTCGGGATTGATTCCTACTTTGATGCCACTACCGGAAAGTACCAGGTGTACCAGTTCACCGGTGATGAAAGCCGTACTCAGGCGACGCAATGGGAAACGAAGGACTGGGTACAGGAAGTTCAGCGACGCGGTGCCGGAGAAATTGTCCTGAATATGATGAATCAGGACGGCGTTCGCAACGGCTACGATCTGACCCAGCTGAACATGGTCCGTGAAGTGTGCCACGTTCCACTTATCGCATCCGGCGGGGCCGGTGAGATGATCCACTTTGCCGATGCTTTCAAACAGGCGAATGTCGACGGCGCTCTGGCGGCTTCGGTCTTCCACAAGCAAATCATCAATATCGGCGAATTAAAGCAATACCTGAAACAGAATAACGTGGAGGTCCGGGTATGAGTCTGAGCAGTAAAATTAACTGGGAAAAAGTCAACGGCCTGATCCCGGCGATCATCCAGGATCACACCAGCGGTCAGGTGCTGATGCTGGGCTACATGAACGACGAAGCGCTAACCAAAACGCTGGCGTCCAATCAGGTAACGTTCTGGTCACGGTCGAAAAATCGCCTGTGGACCAAAGGAGAAACGTCCGGCAATGCGCTGAATCTGAAAAGTATCCGCCTCGATTGCGATCAGGATACGCTGTTGATACAGGTCGCGCCGGTTGGGCCAACCTGCCACCTGGGCACCACCACCTGTTTTGATACCGATGCATCTGGTGAAGAACAGACTGAACAACCGGCTCTGGTGTTTCTTCATCAACTTGAGCAGGTCCTGGCTGCTCGTAAAGGTGCCGATCCTGAGTCGTCCTACACTGCCAGCCTCTACGCGCGTGGCACCAAGCGGATTTCGCAGAAGGTGGGAGAAGAAGGTGTTGAAGTCGCGCTTGCGGCAACGTCGGGTGACAAGGCGGAGCTAGTGAATGAGTCGGCCGATCTGATTTACCACCTACTGGTGTTACTTCAGGATCAGGGGCTGTCACTGGCAGATATTACCCAGCGTCTTCAAGAGCGTCATAAATAACCGCACTGCTATTGAAGCCAAACATATAAACCTAGCGCTTAAACACAGCGGTTAAATAAAGCAATTAAATAAACCGTTTAAAGAGTACCTAAGCAAATCGAAAAAAACAAAAGCCCGGCTCTACAGGCCGGGCTTTATTATTCATTCATGCGTCCACCATGCCGGACAAAGCTATGCTGAAAAAACCAACTTCAGCGGACATATCCGACACAGCGCAAGGGCAGCGTTATTTTTCGAGCGCGTCTTTGTAGTGAGTACGACACACCGAGACATAACGTTCATTGCCGCCAATCACGACCTGATCACCATCAGCAATTGCATTGCCGTGCTCATCCTGACGAATCACCATATTGGCTTTACGGCCGCAGTGGCAGATTGTTTTGAGTTCAACCAGTTTGTCAGCCCAGGCCAGCAGATAGCGGCTGCCCTCAAACAATTCACCGCGGAAATCTGTCCGTAAGCCATAGCACAGCACCGGAATATGCAGCTTATCGACCACTTCTGTCAGTTGGTAAACCTGCTCTTTCGTCAAAAACTGACATTCATCAACCAGCACACAATCCAGTTTCTGCGTCGTATTCATATCCTGCAAACGCGCATACAGATCGTCCGTCACGGAAAATAGCTCAGCATCTTCCTGCAGACCAATACGTGAACTGACTTTCCCCTTCCCGTAACGGTCGTCAATTGCCGCAGTAAAAATAACCGGCGTCATCCCACGCTCACGGTAATTAAACGATGACTGCAACAAGGTGGTAGATTTACCCGCATTCATTGCCGAGTAATAGAAGTACATCTGAGCCATTAAGTAAGCTTCTCTGATTATCTTTAGAATGGTAAGAAAAAACTGGCGAGATGCTACAGAAATCCCAGCCAAATTAAAAGGAGCTCTGTCACCCGTTGCCCGATCGCTTGTATCATCCGGATCAGAGCAACTGCCGCAAACCGCCAAAAAGAAAGCCTGCACATGGCAGGCTTTTCATTACAGTATCAGGACTTAGCGTTCAAGCTTAACGCTGAACCTAAGAGATTGTTCAGGCTTTCGCGGCCAACTCACTAGGACGGCGAGACAACCAGGACAGGATCGCACACACCACCACAAACATAACAGTTGCGCTCATGAACGACACCGCCAGTGAGCTGGTGAAACCCAGTACCAGGAAACCCACTGTCGATACCACAGCGACAGCCAGCGCATACGGCAGCTGCGTTGACACGTGGTCAATGTGATGACAACGCGCACCAGTAGACGACAGAATAGTGGTATCTGAAATCGGTGAACAGTGATCACCAAACACCGAGCCTGCCAGTACAGCACCCAGCATCGGCAGCATCAGCATAATGTCAGTTGCCGCAGCCAGATCACCGGCGATTGGTAGCATGATACCGAATGTTCCCCAAGAGGTACCGGTTGAGAACGCCATCAGCCCTGCCAGCAGGAACAGGATCGCAGGCAGGAACATCGGATTGATGCTGCCTTCAACCAGGGTCGACAGGTATTTACCGGTCGCCATATCGCTGATCACACTACCAATGCTCCAGGCGAACAGCAGGATCAAAATCGCACCAAACATTGACTTAGCACCAATCCACAGTGTGGAAACTACTTCACTGGCAGGAATACGCTGACGCAGCACTGGAATCATGGCAGCCGCCAGGCCGATTAGCCCACCGTATACCAGAGAGGCACCCACATCGGTATTTTCAAACGCGCCCAGAACATCAAAGGCTTTACCGTCTGCCAGCAGCGTCTGATACCCAGTGAAAATCATAAAGAAGAACGTTGCCACGATCAGAGCCACAATCGGCATCACCAGATCGCCTACGCGGCCGTGCTCACTTTCCTGAATTTCCAGTTCATCGTTCAGGTCTTTCGCCAGGGTGTCATCATCCCCTTCATCAAAGCCGCGGCAATGGCTGGCTTCCAGCTCGTGTTTTTTCATTGAGCCGATATCCAGCTGGAACCAGGCAACAACAAATACCATCAGCAGGGCGAAAATCGCATAGAAGTTCATCGGGGCCAGTTGCAGGAATGCCCCCAGAGGTGTGTATTCAGTGACACCGTGTGTCACCAGAATGCCGCCGATAAGCGTGATAATGTACGCCCCCCAGCTAGAGGCCGGCATCAGCACACACATTGGCGCAGCAGTTGAATCAAGAATATAAGCCAGCTTGGCACGGGACACATAAAAACGGTCCGTGACCGGGCGAGAAATTGAACCGACAGCCAGGCTATTAAAATAGTCGTCTACAAAAATGAATACGCCCAGAAATGCAGCCAGTAGTTTTGCGCCACGCTTACTTTTAATTTTCGTTTGTGCCCACTCAGCGAACGCACGGGTTCCCCCGGACAGGGTCAGCAAAGCGGTAGTCATGCCCAGCAACACCAGAAACGCGACAATGCTCATATTCCAGGTGTTAATGCCGCCGTCCTCAATGAATAATCCCTTTACAGTGTTGCCGATATATCCGGCCATTCCCGTAACGGAATAATCATTTAGCAATAAGGCACCAAGCAGAATACCTACGCCCAGAGACAACAAGACGCGACGCGTCGCAATAGCCAGGCCCAGTGCCACCAGCGGGGGCAACACAGACACAGCGGAGTGTGAAAAATCTACAATATTCATGATCTCTACTACAACCGATCTTGGTTGGAGATCTACTGCTGGCCACGTTTTAAAAACGTGAAAAATGAGTGAAAGAAAGAGAGGTGCCCCTTTTCCGACTCCACAGTAGCGCTCCATAGTTAATGTAATTATATACTATGGCAGTGTTGCCTCTATTCGATGACAACCCCAGCGAGCAGGCATGATGACCCTCTCTCACTTCGGCACCGGCTCCTTTTGCAAGCCCTCATCGGAATCACCCTCCGACTTGCTACTGATAGACGATGCGCCTCTACCCTTGGTCAAGGTATAGTCGATTCTACGGCTTTAAGATCTGATTGCAACAACTTGAAGTGAAAAAATTAACATTAATAGTGAATAGTCTTGCCTGAGTGATTAAAAAACCACCACCCCAGGCAAACCGATATTAAGCCAGCTTATATGAAACTCATTCCGTTTTATTAAATTGGTCACTTATCCCCGGCCACAATGTTAATTCCTGTCGCTGTTAATCCCATTATTAAGAATGGTTAATTACTTAAGTTAACATGCCGATAATAAGCCCCAAATTATTTATATTCAGGCTCATAATAACCATTTTAGTTATTGCAATTATTGATTTAAGACTGCTAATATTATTTTCATAGTATTACTCCAACAGGAAATAAAAATGTCTGATGCAATGAAAGTGCTATTAAACCTCCGAAGCCTGCGTGCCCTATCTCGTGAATATTCTCTGGAGCAACTTCAGGAAGCGCTGGAAAAGCTTCAAACAGTCGTTACTGAGCGTGAAGAAGCAGAAGCTGAAGAGCGTGCAAAAGAAGAAGAACGCATGGAGAAACTGACTCAATACCGTGACATGCTAATTGCTGACGGTATCGATCCAGAAGAACTGCTTGCCGCTATCAGCAAAGCACCTAAAAAACGCGCTCAGCGTCCAGCGAAATACCGTTTCATTGATGAAAACGGTGATGAGAAAACCTGGACAGGCCAAGGCCGTACACCAAGCGCACTGAAAAAAGCGCTGGATGAAGGTAAATCTCTGGAAGATTTTGAGATCTAATCTCCTACCTCTGAATCTTATAAAAACCCGGTTTTATACCGGGTTTTTTCTCACCCGAAACACAACCATAAGCTATTGAAAATAAATAAAATAATAAAATCCGGATTACTTATAGAGTATTTACTTTACCTTGAGATGTCCCGCTGAAAGATTTTCATTTATTCATAATTTATAGTTACCATCACATTTTTGCTTATTTCAACTCGCCACTGTCACTATTCTAAATACCCGTCACTGAATATAGCGCTATCGCGTTATTCGATGCTTCATCGGCCAAAGATAATGGAAATATTTTGCTTGTGGTCTGTCCGCTGAAATGTACAAAAAAGCCAGACGTTAAAGTCTGGCTTTCCATTCATTTCACCAAGCAATATTTAGCGAATACTGTCTGCCAGATAACTCACAGCCAATGCAAAATAGTGAGACCGATTCCATTTTAATAGTGACTGATAATTGCCATACACCAAATATGCCCTTCCGTGATTATCATCAGGTTGAATAAGCCATGCATCAATCGCAGTATCTGGTAAATTCTGCCCATTCATACGGCGTACACCCAACTTCTGCCACTCAGACAACGAACGGCCTTTCTCTGGCTGAACACCCAGCAATGTGGCATCAATGTTATCCGGAATCGAAACTTGTCGGCCCCAGGTATATTCATCATTCCAGCCGGCTTCATGCAGATAATTCGCCGCAGAAGCAAAAACATCGTCTTTGGTTTGCCAGATATCCGCCTTGCCGTCATTATTTCCGTCACGGGCATAAGCCAGGAAAGAAGTTGGCATGAACTGAGGTTGTCCCATTGCCCCGGCCCAGGATCCTTTCATTTCTTTGGCGGTAATATGGCCGGCATCGATAATTTCCAGCGCCGCCATCACCTGATTACGGAAAAAGGCTTCACGACGACCTTCATAAGCCAGCGTCGTTAACGCTTCAACCACATTGTAATTGCCCGTCAGGCGACCGAAATTACTTTCAACACCCCACAGGGCAACCACAAACCGCGGCTGGACACCATATTGCTGACCAATTCGATCCAGCACCGCTTTATGCTCCTGATAAAGCTGGTTCGCTTGTTTCTTTTTCCATTCCGGAACGGCACGCGGCAGGTATTCATCCAGCGTCAACTTACGCTCAGGCTGATTTTTATCTGCTTTAACGGCACGCTCAATAAATGTAATACCATCAAACGCTGATTGAATGGTCTGCTCCGAAATGCCTTTTTCCCGCGCTTCGGTTTTCAGTACATTTACATAGGTATCGAAACCTTCATCCGCGGCCATCACCGCTGATGACATTCCTAAGCCCAGGGCCACCAGGGCCGTGATCAATTGCTTACGCATAAACTATTCCTGAGATGGTGAAGCGGCTTTCTTTGCGGCTTTATATTCTTCCAGTAAATTCGTCACCGGCGGTGGGACCTGCAGATAAAACCCTTTTTCCAGCAGTTCACTTTTCACTTTTTCAATATCGGCCAATGCCAGTTTCTTCCGGTCGCCAATTTTCAGGACCATGACAAACTGTGGTGTGCCAAAAGTGCTCAGCAGCGCTTCAGGCACCGCAGAGAAATCGTCTTTCTTATTGATGTAGAGATAAGTGTTGTCTTTCTTTGGGCTTTTATAAATTGCACACAACATGCTGATAGAACCTTTTGATAAAACTGACTCAGTATCAGACCACAACATCGCGACTTCTCTCCCTCCGGAACCCACAGCCCACGGGGGATGCGACGCCTGTCTGAATTTACAACGCTAAAGCAAGGATAGCTTGCTGATATACGGTTTGGAATATAACATGCAAGGTACTAAAGAGATAACGAACCTGAACGGCTAATTTAGCGACAGTCAGCTAGACAAATGACAAAAGTAGCAGAACTCAAGGGAGGCTCTTTCACCCTCTCTGCCCTTCACCTGGTGGACGGCGACATCCATAAGGCTGCCGACTTTCTGAAACAGAAAGTAGAGCAGGCTCCTCATTTTTTTGCATCCGCCCCCGTAGTTATCGATGTCAGCCAGGCTGGCGATTCCATCGATTTCTCACTGCTGAAAAATAAAGTCAGCGAAGCCGGTGTGATTCCGGTCGGCATCAGCGGATGCAAAGCGACCCGGCTCCAGGAGAAAGCCAAAGCAGCAGGATTTGCGATCATGAATGCTGCGCGTCAGGCCAAGGCGACAGAGCCGGTTATGGCCCCTACTCGCATCATTCGCACCCCGGTTCGGTCAGGCCAGCAGATTTATGCTAAGAATTGTGATCTTGTCATCATGAATCATGTCAGTGCGGGCGCGGAAGTCATTGCCGACGGCTGCATTCACATCTACGGTACATTGAGGGGACGCGCAATAGCCGGTGCCAGCGGGCAACAGGAAGCGCAAATCTTTTGTCACAACCTGCAACCTGAGCTGATTTCAATTGCGGGTAACTATTGGCTGAGCGACAACATCCAGGAAGATTTCTGGGGGCAAAATGTCGTTATCTCGCTGAACGAAAATAATTTGAACATAGAGCACCTGGCTCTATAGCGTTTAATAAGGAATCAAGAATGGCACGAATCATCGTGGTAACCTCTGGTAAGGGTGGCGTTGGTAAGACGACCTCTAGTGCAGCTATCGCATCGGGCCTTGCTCTGAGCGGCAAGAAAACAGCAGTGATCGATTTCGATATCGGCCTGCGGAATCTTGACCTTATCATGGGCTGTGAGCGTCGTGTGGTGTATGACTTTGTTAATGTCATTAACGGTGAAGCCAATCTGAATCAGGCGCTGATTAAAGATAAGCGTGTTGAAAATCTATATGTTCTGCCTGCTTCACAAACCCGTGACAAAGATGCTCTGGCTCGTGAAGGTGTTGAGCGCGTCCTGAAAGATCTGGATGAAATGGGTTTTGAATTCATTATCTGTGACTCACCAGCGGGTATTGAGTCCGGTGCGCTGATGGCTCTGTATTTCGCAGATGAAGCGATTGTAACAACAAACCCTGAGGTCTCATCCGTGCGTGACTCCGACCGTATCCTGGGTATCCTGGATTCGAAATCACGTCGTGCTGAGCAAGCCGAGTCTCCGGTTAAAACTCACCTGCTGCTAACACGTTACAACCCTGCCCGCGTGACACTGGGTGAGATGCTAAGCGTGACTGACGTGGAAGAAATTCTGCATATCCCGCTGCTGGGTGTGATCCCTGAAAGCCAAGCTGTACTGAATGCCTCCAACAAAGGTGAACCGGTGATCTTCGATACAGACTCTGATGCCGGTTTGGCATACCAGGACACAGTTGCTCGTTTGTTGGGTGAAGAGCGTCCATTCCGCTTCCTTGAAGAAGAGAAGAAAGGTTTCCTGAAACGTCTATTCGGAGGGTAAAGACATTATGGCACTGTTAGAATTCTTCCGCCCCAAGAGGACAACAACGGCCAGCGTCGCCAAAGAGCGCTTGCAGATTATTGTTGCGGAGCGCCGTTCAGCCGATCAAAGTACACCAAGCTACCTCCCGCAGCTTAAGCAGGACATTCTGGAAGTGATTCGCAAGTACGTTGCGATTAGCCCGGATCAGGTAACGGTTAATCTCGATCAGAAAGAAGAAGATCTCTCTGTTCTGGAGCTTAACGTCACGTTACCGGACGAAGACAAGTAAAAGATTGAAGATATAAAAAAAGCCCCTTTATGGGGCTTTTTTGTGGATGCTAAATACTGATTATCTTTATAACCGACGTGTCTTACACAGTTTTCAGCAACGGCAAAACACGCTCTTCAAACAGCGGCTTACGCCAGCTTTTCAGCATTTCCGGCAGGCTATCTTGTGGATACTGTTTCTTCCACGCCCAGCTGATTAGCTGGTTAATCTGTTTCTTCGACGCCAGAAATTCACTCATCAGCCCGGTTTCTTCAGCAACCGCATTGACGACATCTTTAATCTCTTTAACCCGCTGCTTGTACCCCGGTAGATCCACTAATCGGACAATCTTTTCCGGATACTCCGCCGGTGACATGCGCTCGACTTCATTCACCAGTGAAATCAGGCGATTACCATGACGCTGGATTTCCATATTATCGAAGCCTTCTTTATCCATCACAGCTTTCGACTTGATTTCAAAGCGAGCCAGCTTCCACAAATTCAGCTCTTTTAGTACGAAGTTCAACGCAAGATCGCGTTTCCTGGCTTCAAGAATTCGCCATTTTGCTACTTTTTGCAGGATAGCCAATTGTCTCGGGTTAAGCTGCCATGCATTTTTCACATCCAGGTAAGCCATATCAGGGTCGACGGTTCTCATCCGTTTAAGTACCTGTGCGGCACATTCCTGCTCCAGTGCCTCAGACCAGCCTTTTGCTTCCACTAGCGGCAGCAACTTATCAAACAGGGGCTTTAGGTAATACACGTCAGCCGCAGCGTAATCGAGCTGGCGATCGGTCAGCGGACGGGCCAGCCAGTTCGTGCGGGCTTCACCTTTGTCCAGTTCCACCCCGAGAAAATCTTTCACCAGTGTCCCGAAACCGGCAGAGACCCCGTATCCCAGAAATGCAGCCATCACCTGAGTATCGATCATTGGCACCGGCATGGTGCCTGCGTAGTACTGGAAAACTTCCAGATCTTCACCGCACGCGTGCAGTACTTTGGTCACCGACTGATCACGCAGCAGCTCCCACAACGGCTCCAGGTTGTCGATCTCCAGCGGATCAATCAGCGCAAGGGTTTCGCCGTCATACAATTGCACCAGTCCCAGTTTTGGGTACAGGGTTCGGGTCCGGACAAACTCAGTGTCCAGCATGACAGCCTTCTGGTTTCGCGCCTGAAGGCAAACAGTTTCCAGGCGCGTGGCACTGGTAATTACTTCAAAATTCACAATTTTCCTACCAACAAAATGCCGGCTTACGCCGGCATTGGATTCGTTTTCGTCCGTCAGGCTTGCTGAGCAACCTGCTTATCGGATTCTTCCCGCAAGGCGCGGCGCAGAATCTTGCCGACATTGGTTTTCGGCAGTTCATCACGGAACTCGACAATTTTCGGTACTTTATAGCCGGTCAGATGCTCCCGACAATGGCTGAGCAATTCTTCACGGGTCAGGCTGGCATCTCGCTTCACAACGCAGATTTTCACCACCTCGCCGGACACCTCATGCGGCTGACCGATTGCCGCCACTTCCAGCACTTTACTGTTCAGTGCGACCACATCTTCGATTTCATTCGGGTACACGTTAAAGCCGGACACCAGAATCATATCTTTCTTACGATCAACAATGTGCAGGAAACCTTCGTCATCAAAACGCACAATATCGCCGGTCGACAGCCAACCGTCATCCGACAGCACTTCTTTGGTCGCTTCCGGACGCTGCCAGTATCCCTGCATCACCTGCGGGCCACGGACCTGCAGTTCACCTGTCTGGTCGTTACCCAGTACATTGCCTTCATCATCAACAATACGTACTTCTGTTGACGGTACTGGCAGACCAATAGAGCCATTATAGTCGACCAAATCATAAGGGTAAGCCGCCACCAGTGGTGAACACTCAGTCAGACCATACCCTTCTAGCAAGTAATTGCCTGTGATCTGCTTCCATTTTTCAGCAACGGCACGCTGTACAGCCATGCCTCCGCCGACCGACAAGCGCAGATTACTGAAGTCGATTTCGTGGAAATCTTCGTTATTTACCAAAGCGTTAAACAAGGTGTTCACGCCGGTAATCGCCGTGAACGGGTAGCGCTGCAATTCTTTCACAAACGTCGGAATGTCACGCGGGTTGGTGATCATCAGGTTACGTCCGCCCATTTCAATAAACAGCAGGCAGTTCACCGTCAGTGCAAACACGTGATAAAGCGGCAACGCGGTCACAATCAGCTCGCGGCCTTCCGTCAGGACCGGGCTATAGGCCCCTTTCGCCTGCATAACGTTTGCCAGCATGTTGCGGTGAGTCAGTATCGCCCCTTTCGCAACTCCGGTGGTACCACCGGTATATTGCAGGAATGCCGTATCTTCACCGGACATAAATGGCTTCACATACTGCATGCGGCGGCCTTTGCGCAGCGCCATGCGCATAGATGTCGCGTGTGGCAAATGATACTTAGGCACCATCTTCTTGATGTACTTCACGATGAAGTTCACCAATGTCCCTTTCGGTCGGGACAACTGATCCCCCAGGCTGGTCAGTACAACGTGCTGCACTCCGGTATTTTTCACAATACTTTCAAGCGTGTGCGCGAAGTTTGACACGATAACAATGGCTTTGGCACCGGAGTCATTCAACTGATGCTCAAGTTCGCGCGGCGTGTACAGTGGGTTAACGTTCACCACCACACAACCAGCACGTAAAATACCGAACAGTGCAATCGGGTACTGCAGCAGGTTTGGCATCATGACCGCCACGCGATCACCTTTTTGCAGATTGAGTTCATTCTGCAGATAGGCAGCAAATGCCCGGCTACGCTCTTCCAATTTACGGAAGGTCATGACCTGACCCATGTTGATAAACGCAGTCTGATCGGCATACTTCTGAACAGACTGCTCAAACATTTCGACTAACGACGGATACTGATCCGGGTTAATTTCTGCCGGTACATCTGCCGGATAGCGGTTAAGCCAAACCTTATCCACTTTGCACTCTCCTTATCGATTCTGGCGCGAGGCCAATGCTGTGCTGTAGGGAAAATCAAACATCTGTTTACACCGCATTACAGCACAAGTAACAACTAATTAACACCAACTTGTCAGACCAGTGTTTTGAATTTTGACGCGAACGACACTATATGTTCAACGGTTGCCCGAGGGCTTTCGAGGTGGCAATGATGCCCCCCGCTTACCCGGGTCTGGCTCAGGTTCTGCCACTGCTGCTGTTGCTCTGACGTCAGCTGCAGGCTTTGATAACCCTGCTCACCAATAATGGATAGCACCGGACAGCTGACCGCAGCCCGCATCGCCAGGCTATGCCCATCCGCCATGCGATACAACGAATCGCAACGCAGCCGCGGATCATGGCGCCAGTACCAGCGGGAATCCTGACAATACGTCGCCCGCTCCACCAGCGGAATAACTTGCTCGGGAGTTAACGCATTCACCTCACACCGTAATGTGACTGCCTGATCGAAAGAGGTCATCCCCCGTCGGACAGACGCACGTTTACGGTATCGCTCCCGACTGAGAATCCCGTCTCGCAGTCGCGTCGCGGCATGCTCAGGAGGCTCGGATAATGGCCCCAGCCCTTCAATCAATACCATGGATGCAACCCGCTCAGGAAAAGCGGCGGCATAACAGGTACTGACCAGCGCCCCCAGAGAATGCCCCAGTAAATGCACACGACTAACCGGCAATAGACTCAATAACTGCGCCAAATCGTCTACGTAGTCGACAAAATGGTAGAAGTTACCGTCAGGTCTCGCCTGAGACAGTCCATGACCGGGCCAGTCAATTGCCAGCAGGTGGAAATGATCCGCCAGCGGCTCAAACAACGGCGCGAAACTGGCCGCATTGTCCTGCCAGCCATGCAGCATCACCAACACCGGTTTATCCGGTGTCAAACAGTGCGTGTCCTCCGGCCAGGCTTGCGGGTCAGTTATGACCTGATCGCCCGGCGAGCACGAACAAAGTCCGGCAAGACGTAACGCATCCAGCTGAAACGTAATACTTTCCATCGTGAAATGTGTCATGAGTTCCATTCGCAGTATGTTTCCGTGTTTTGCCCAGTGCTTAGTGGGTAACACGCTCCCGAATTTCACCGCGGGTGTATCCGTCCCGGATCCACACCGGCGGGCAATAGGCACCAACGCAATGGGAAAAGCGGTCAAAGTCATCCAGCCAGACTTCCTGTTTCACCTGCCAGAGCTGGACTCCGGAGGCTTTCACGACCGGATAAAGGTAGGGATAATCTCCCACCTGCCCGGATTCCGTTCCGCTTACCTGACCGGCAACCGTAATCAGACGTCCCGGCTGATATTGCATGGGTTCCAGAAATCCGCTGACATAAGCCGCAAACCGCTTCTGCAATGCTTGATCCGGTTTGGGTTTACCATCGCGGCCAATTGGCATAGCAACAATTTCCAGCCTGGTTTCAGTGGCATCATTTCGAATGGCTGCAATCATCCCACCGAGTCGCACTTCCTGACCCACCGCCTGCGTGCCCTGCTGGTGCAAAGCTGTAATATCCGTCAGCGGGTGATCGGTGGTCGTCTGCAAGCTCTCCGGTACTGCGGCGCAGCCTACCATAATCCCAGTAAGCAGCCCAGCCAATAGCTTCCTAAACATCTTGAATTCCTACCTGATTGATGAATATGCGCGCAACATCAGGACCGTTCGCGACCGCAAGCCGGGAACCCGCCTCATGGCTAAGAAACAATGAAGAGCACAAGTGGATCAGACATACACATCGACACCAACCATTGCCGAGAGTTCATCTCGACGCTGTTGATGCATCACACCAAGGTAAGAAGCTAAGGCTTCGCGATGCTTACCTTCCGGCTGATCATACTGAATGTGCTGACGGGCATCCTCAAGGGTCTGGGGATCACGAACAGAAAGGGCAACCGCGGTAGCCACCGCTTTGGGTTTACCGGGCGCAGCAGGGGACTTGCCGGGTTTCGTGCTGGAATTGGGTTGAGTGAGAGTAACCGGAAGACGCTGAATCGAAACCATAAGCAATATCCAGAAAGAAAACCGACAGATGGGGGATTGGCACCCTCCCCAGCCAGTCCTTCCCTTACGTCAACTCAAGAGAAAAGAGACATAAGTTAAGTTGTGACCGGGGATTCCACCACCATACCGCTTTAATAGTACGGCATAGTGGTCAAATTGCCTTATTCACGACCTGGTAATTTTTTCCAGGTCACGGTATCACGCAGATACACCGGACTAGCCGATTCTGCGGCCACCACTTCACCACGGGCCAGAGCAAATTTCGCCAAATGCACCATATCCGCAGATTCAGGGTAAAGCACCGACCCTTTCACGACCTCTGTTGGCAATTGCGCTAAAACCTCAGCATAGCTTTCCCAACCTGTCCCGGCCGTAAACCAGCGCGCATTCAGCGTTTCAATCTGGCCAACCAGCAATTCTGGCTTGATCACCTGCTCTTCACCGTGTACCAGCCAGTCACCATCAGCCTGACGGATATACTGTCCCCAGTATACCTCATCCATACGAGCATCAATTGCCGTCATGACATGCTCAGCCTGGTGAAGGCGGTAAGTGCCCTGTGCCATCGCGGCAAGGGTCGAGACCCCGATCATCGGCAAATCTGCACCAAATGCAAGTCCCTGCGCAATACCAATGCCGATACGCACACCGGTAAAGCTGCCCGGACCACGGCCATAAGCCAGAGCATCCAACTGATTCAGGGTAATTCCGCCCTGAGCCAGAACCTCATCAACCATTGGCAGAATTTTTGTGGTGTGCTCACGCGGTGCATATTCACAACGTGAAATCACTTCATCGCCCATTAAAAGGGCAACAGAACAGTTTTCGGTAGCAGTATCTACTGCAAGAATTTTGTTGCTCATTCAAGCCTCTGAATGCTGGTCTTCAACGGCTGACGGCGCTTGCTGGCCATTAATTGAAGACAAAAAGTGCCCGACCTGTTCCACGTCTCGGGTACGAGGAATCGGCGGCAGGCTGCGTAAAAAAACCGCACCGTATGGGCGCGTTACCAATCGGTTGTCGCAGATCACCAGTACACCCTTATCCTGTTTATCACGGATAAGTCGCCCCACTCCCTGTTTCAGGGTAATGACGGCATCGGGGATCTGGACTTCAGAAAATGGATCGCCACCACGCAGGCGGCAATCTTCAATCCGAGCTTTCAGCAGCGGGTCATCCGGTGCTGTAAACGGTAGTTTGTCGATAATAACACAGCTTAATGCCTGGCCTCTAACATCCACCCCTTCCCAGAACGCACCGGTGGCAATCAGCAGGGCATCCCCCCGCTCCAGATACTCGGCCAGCAGTTTCTGCTTGGTGGTTTCCCCTTGTGCCAGCACCGGAAGCGCCAGTCGGGCACGAAACCCTTCGGCCAGATCACGCACCATCTGATGAGAAGTACAGAGGAAGAAACAGCGGCCATTGTTGGCCTGAATCACCGGTGCCAGCATGTCGACCAGACGATCGGCCAGGCCAAAGCTATTTGGCTCCGGTAGAAAGCGAGGAACGCAGAGCAAGGCTTGCTGCTGATAATCAAAGGGACTTTCCAGGGAAAACTGCTGCTTCGGTTTTAAACCCAGACGCTGGCTGAAATGCCCGAAATCGTCGTTCACGGCCAGGGTAGCAGAGGTAAAAATCCAGGCACCACCCTGCTCGGTGATTTGCTCATGAAACTTGTCAGCAACAGACAGCGGGGTTATGTGCAAACTGAAATGGCGGGGAGTACATTCGTACCAGTACGAATAGCCAGTGATGCTGGTGTCGCACACCCGCTCCAAACGGGCTTTCACCAGGGTTGCCCGTTCAAATGCACTATCCAGCAGCTGACTGCGGCCAAGGGCCAGTTTCAGCACTTCATGGGTCAAGTCCAGCGCATCCTGCAAACGGGTGATTTCCCGTTGTACCGCCGGACTATTGATCACCTCTCGCCAGTTGCCCCTAAACCCCGGCTCGCCCAGCACAATCCGCAGATCAGACGCAGCCTGATGCAGGCGATCCGCCGTTTTCTGGAGTTGGCGCATGTCTTTGGCTTCAGTGCGATAGCCAATTTCAATGTCCTTGGCCAGCTCTTGCAGCTGACGGCTGGACAGACTCTGACCAAAATACTGACTGGCAATATCCGGCAGCTGATGGGCTTCATCAAAGATGAACATGTCTGCTTCGGGGATCAGCTCGCCGAAACCGGTCTCTTTAATAGCCAGATCCGCCAGAAAAAGATGGTGGTTAACCACGACCACATCGGCTTCCATCGCCCGACGTCGTGCTTTTACGACAAAACACTCATCATAGGACGGACATTCCCGGCCCAGACAGTTGTCGTTGGTTGAGGTAATCATCGGCAAAACAGGGCTATCTTCGGCGATATCATCACATTCACCGAGATCCCCGCTTTTGGTCGAGGACGACCAGCTGCGCACCTGAACCAGCTGGCTCAGCAGCTTGGGATCTGCATGGATACCATGGCTTTCGGCAATCTGACGGCTCATCCGATCCAGACACAGGTAGTTGGCACGGCCTTTCAGCAGCGCAACCCGGCCAGTAAAGCCCAGCGCCTGTGTCATTAACGGAAGATCCCGGTGAAACAGCTGCTCTTGCAGGTTTTTGGAACCGGTAGAAATGATTGCCTTCTTGCCACTGACTAATGCAGGCACCAGGTAGGCAAATGTCTTGCCCGTTCCCGTCCCCGCTTCGACCACCAGCTGGGATTCGGTCTGGATAGCATCGGCAACCGCTTCAGCCATATCGATTTGAGGCTGGCGCGCCTGAAAACCCGGGATCGCTTTATCCAAAGCGCCTCCGGGTGCAAAAAACTTGGCAATCATAAAATCAGAATCGTGGCCGTCAGTATTGGTTATTTATACAGTAACTTGACTGCCCATTATGCCAACTTTCCCCTCAGGCGACCATCATTAATTCCCAGGCTGATTCCCGGGCTTAGGTGCGCGGTTACTCCGATTTCGCGTCATCCGAACCCTCGGCCGATTTCACAATGGCAGCTTTGGTCGAATACACGACTTCCAGCATGTCTTCCTGTTCTTTTTCAGGAATTTGATATTTATTGAAGGTTTCCCGCAGCAACTGAACCATACGTTGCCACTCTTCGAGGGTGATGTTCAAATGACTGTGTGCTTCTTCCATGGTGCGGCCGGTATAAGCACATGGCCCACCTGTGGCTTTGCAGACCATAGAGGTAACCTGGTATTTCAGGTACGGCGACGGGACTTTTTTGCGGGCGGCATCAATCGCCGGGTTCGCATTCAGCACGTCATCGACCACCATGACGTTGATGAAATCATCCACCACAACCGAAATGGCTGATAACCCACCAAGGCGGTCATACAGGCTTGGTTCTTTTGCTTCTTCCGCAGACACAGTCGCAGCCACGGTTCCGGCCAACAATGGTCCCAGCAGGCAGAGTGATTTAAGACAAAATTTGCGTTGAACAAACATAGTTTATCCTCGTATTGCACTCACGACGAATACCCCAAATCCTTTTGCCCAACATTTATGTTTTGACCCCAAAATCAATCCAAGGTAAATATCAATAGAGACCCAGACCATTGACCTTTCGGTACGCACGTCGCTGGCGCGCCGAAAGGTCAATTGATCTCGTACTACAGTTTAGTTCAAGGAAGAGCATGGAAAAGAAAACACTGCTGACAGATTGCCCGGATGCCATCGGCCTGATCAGTAAAATTACGAACATTTGTTACAAACATCAGCTGAATATCGTTCATAACAACGAATTTGTGGACCATGCTCATAACCAGTTCTTTATGCGTACCGAGCTGGAAGGCTACTTCAACGACAGCACCTTCCTTGACGATTTGGATCGTGCCCTGCCGGCCGGCAGCCATCGCCGACTCATCAGCTCAGCCCGCAAACGCGTTGTGATTCTGGTTACCAAAGAGGCGCACTGCCTGGGGGATATTCTGGTTAAGACCTTCGACGGTACACTGGATATTGAGATTGCGGCCATTGTCGGTAACTATGACCATCTGGCCGATCTGACGACCAAATTCAATATTCCGTTCCACCATGTCAGTCATGAGGGGCTTAGCCGGGAAGAGCACGAGCAGAAACTGCTCAATGCCATTAACCAATACACACCCGACTACGTGGTACTGGCAAAATATATGCGGATCCTCTCGCCCAACTTCGTGGCGCAGTTTCCACATAAAATCATTAACATCCACCACAGCTTTCTGCCGGCGTTTATTGGTGCTAAGCCGTATCAGCAAGCCTTTGAGCGTGGCGTCAAAATCATCGGGGCCACGGCGCACTTTGTCACCAATGACCTCGATGAAGGTCCAATCATCACCCAGAACGTTATTCCGGTCGATCACAACTTCAGCGCGACCGATATGTCACGTGCCGGTCGGGATGTCGAAAAATCGGTACTGAGCAAAGCCCTGGGGCTGGTGATTGATGACCGGGTTTTTGTCTACGGTAACCGTACCGTGATCCTGTAAGAGGCAGCTTTACACGTCAGTTTCGCTGTCAATCACGGCTTTCAGTGAACAAGGGTGGAGTTTGATACAGACTCCGCCTTTCTTAAAAGCATACGTCGGGTTCGCCAGACGTTCTTTCTCACCAGATGGCGAACTGGCTTTTACTTTGATCCCTTTGTCTGTCAGATTTTCCCACTGCGCTGCCAGGGACGGGAACCTTGCGTCCAGCTCCAGCTTCAGAGTATCGGTATCGGCCGCATCAGACGGAATCACAAATTCCACATGCTCCCACCCTTCCTGCGGATATGCTTTGTCACCCGGATACGGCAACTCCAGCGCCTCAATGGTCCAGCATCCGATTTTAATCGGTTCATGGAAACCAATCACAATAATGGGGCGGCCATTAATCTGGTTGTTCGACCATTCATCGCCATAAGCCAGCCATGCCTGATGCAGGACTTCCGCCGTTTCCCAGTCATTGACCCGTAAAGCAAGGTGATCAGCCTGAAACTCAGACAAAGCCAGTCCCAATTCGGCAGCCAACGCTTCTATCCGCGCAATGAAAGCCGGTAAATCTGCCAGCATCTGAGCCGGAAGCAGCCCCTTTTGTTCAAGCTTCTGCATGTATTTTCTCCAATTTTTCGAGCCAAGCCGTTCAACGCATAATTATCCATAGTTTTGGGTTTAAACAACAGCCCCGTCAAGTCTGTAAAGGCCTTGTGGCGACTTGCTTCCTGCATAATTTTCACCCATCGGACAAAGTAAAAAAAAATTCGCATACTGAAGCCTTTATACCTTGCCAAATGACCTAAATTTGTGGGTATTATTAGGGCAATGCAAGCAACGTATTCAAGATGTTCCCCCTCTCCGAGCAATCAGAGGCGGCCCCGTCAAAAATACTCACGTTATCCACTGAACCCTAGGTGCTATCTTTAAGCCCATTGGGCGTGATTATTTTTGACGGTCAGTTCCTTGAATACGGTGACGCTTTTGCCTCGCCAGTCAGTCCTGGCGTTCCAAACGAATTTGAAGGATATGCGTGTGAACATTCAAGCACTAATTAACGACAAAGTCTCTCAGGCGCTGGAAGCCGCTGGTGCCCCAGCTGGTAGTCCTGCTGCAGTCCGTCAGTCTGCGAAAGCCCAGTTTGGTGATTACCAGGCTAACGGTGTTATGGGCGTTGCCAAGCAACTGGGTACTAACCCACGCGAGTTCGCACAAAAAGTCATTGAGCAACTGGATCTGGACGGTATCGCCGAGAAAGTTGAAATCGCCGGTCCTGGCTTCATCAACATCTTCCTAAGCAAAGAGTGGCTGGCTGAGCAGGCTGAAAAAGCCCTGGCTGACGAGCGTCTGGGTGTGGCAAAAGAAGAGACCAAAACCATTGTGGTTGACTACTCTGCGCCAAACGTTGCCAAAGAGATGCACGTGGGTCACCTGCGTTCAACCATCATCGGTGATGCGGTTGTACGTACCCTTGAGCACCTGGGCCACAAAGTCATCCGTGCGAACCACATCGGTGACTGGGGTACTCAGTTCGGTATGCTGATTGCTAACCTGGAGCGCGTTCAGAAAGAATCTGGCGAAGTGTCCATGGAACTGTCAGACCTGGAAGCCTTCTACCGTGAATCGAAGAAACTTTACGACGAAGATGCTGACTTTGCCGAGCGTGCACGTAACTACGTGGTGAAACTGCAAGGTGGCGACGAATACTGCGCTGAGATGTGGAAGAAGCTGGTTGATGTAACCATGATTCAGAACCAGCGTAACTATGACCGCCTGAACGTATCACTGACGCGTGATGATGTCATGGGTGAATCCATGTACAACGACATGCTGCCTGGCATCGTGGCTGACCTGAAAGAGAAAGGCCTGGCTGTTGAAGATGACGGCGCGCAGGTTGTTTTCCTGGACGAGTACAAGAACAAAGACGGCGAACCTATGGGTGTGATCATCCAGAAGCGTGACGGCGGTTTCCTGTACACCACCACTGACATCGCATGTGCTAAATACCGTTACGAAACTCTGGGTGCAGACCGCGTGCTGTACTTTATCGATTCCCGTCAGCACCAGCACCTAATGCAGGCATGGACTATCGTTCGCAAAGCTGGCTACGTGCCAGAAGATGTGACGCTTGAACACCACGCATTCGGTATGATGCTGGGCAAAGACGGTCGTCCGTTCAAGACACGTGCTGGCGGTACGGTACGTCTGGCTGATCTGCTGGATGAAGCAGAAGAGCGTGCGACTAAGCTGATCGAAGCGAAGAACCCGGAACTGGATGCAGAAGAAAAAGCAAACATCGCGAAAACAGTAGCGATGGCTGCCGTGAAGTACGCTGACCTGTCTAAGCACCGTACTACCGACTACATCTTCGACTGGGATAACATGCTGGCGTTTGAAGGTAACACCGCGCCATACATGCAGTATGCTTACACCCGTGTAGCGTCTATCTTCAAGCGTGCCAACGTTGAGCAGTCTGACCTGACTCACCCAGTTATGATCACCGACGAGAAAGAGCAAGCGCTGCTGTCTAAACTGCTGCAATTCGAGGAAGCCGTACAAACTGTTGCCCGTGAAGGTCACCCACACGTAATGTGTGCATACCTGTTCGAGCTGGCAGGCCTGTTCTCAAGCTTCTACGAAGCATGCCCAATCCTGAACGCTGAAGAAGCTGTTAAGCAAAGCCGCTTGAAGCTGGCTCTGCTGACCGCCAAGACCATCAAGCAAGGTCTGGACCTACTGGGTATCGAAACCCTGGATCGCATGTAACAATTCGTCGCACCGATAACGTGCTAATTCGCTAATATTATTGAGCCTTCTAAGGTATCCTTAGAAGGCTTTTTATTTCTGTATCATTTACATGGATATCCACCTTCCGGATGTTGACGGGGATAATCCCCTCGCCTCCTCGCTGCTGAACATGGATAAAGGTTATGCGTAACGACAGCTTTGTGAAATCAACAGAGACACTCAAAAAAACAGTGCCTTTGATGATAAAACACAAGGTCCCAACGACTCCTACCAACTATGCACTCTGGTATACCTATACCTCCCAGCAAAACCCGGCACTGAATGCCGCACTGGACCAGAGCCTGGCCGAGCAGGGGCATTGTACCCCCACCCTTTGTGATGAGCTTTATCAGGCCTACCTTGCCAGCGAAACAGACCGCGATGTCCAGCAAATCAAACTTAGCCTGACCGCGATGATGCAGGAGCTGTCGCACAGCATGGCCGACACCCTGAGCAGTACGACTGACTTTGAGGATGTCCTCGAACATACCTTCGATAAGCTGGAGCAAGCGGAAAATGACGGGCTGTCCCTCGAAGAAACAACGAACTTGGTGAAGGGTCTGCTGAAAGAATCGCGCCATCTGCGCCAATCAGCAGGTAACTTCAAAGGCCAGCTCGACTCTGCCCAAAAAGAGATCGCCAGCCTGCGCGCCGCGCTGAATAAAAGCCAGCAGGAGGCGAACGAAGACGCCTTAACCGGGCTGTACAACCGTCGAGCCTTTGACCGCGACATAGAAAGCATTAGTCAGAAACAGGTTCCTTTCAGCCTGATCCTGCTGGATATTGACCACTTCAAATCGTTTAACGATAACTACGGCCATCAGTTGGGCGATCAGGTTCTGAAGCTGGTTGCCAGCCAGCTCAAAGTCAGCTGTCAGGACGGCGCAACTGCCTACCGTTACGGCGGGGAGGAATTTGTGGTACTGCTAGCCGACCAGTCACTGTCTGCAGCCCGCCAACAGGCTGAGATCGTGCGCAAAGCCATTGAGCGTATTTCATTGCAGGATAAAAAGTCTCGTGAGCGAATGAAGCCAATCACAGCTTCCATGGGGCTGGCCTGCAGCGAAAAAAACGAGAGTCCGGTTCAGGTCATCACCCGCGCCGATCGATATCTCAATCAGGCCAAACAACTGGGACGGAATCGGGTCTTACCGATTGCTTGAAGCCTTGAACCGATTACTTAAGGTCTTGAACAATAAAAATTGCCCGGTTTAACCGGGCAATTTTCTATATCACATAAATTTATTGAAATCCGGGTATCTTACTGTCCGAATCGCTGCCCGCCTTTGTGCAACCAATCCAGCTCCTCCTGAGTGGAAAGGCGACCATAAACAGAATTACGATGAGGGAAGCGGCCAAAGCGCTTTATCACCTCATAATGACTGAGTGCATACTGGTAGAACTCATCAAATTTCCGGGAATGTGCCGGTGTCACCGACTGGCGTAACCGATCGTACCGAAATACGGCCTCTTCCTGATCTTCCATAACCTCCGAATGCTCAAGCGGCAGGTAAAAAAAGACCCGCTCAATCGGTGTCAATTCAAGATCCTGATTCTGGGCCAGACCTCGCTTGCACAGCGCCAGCGCCAAGGAGTCATAGCGAAAAGCCGCGCCCAGCCCGCGGTAAATATTGCGGGTAAACTGATCGAGCAAAACAATCAGCGCCAGCGTTCCCTGCGGCTCTTTCGACCAGTGACTGAGCTCGCCGAGCCCAGCGCGGCTCACCGTATCCCGAAAACGGTTTGTGATCAGCACATCGGTCTCAGGGCTGCCACCGAACCAAAGCTGAGAGTGGTCCTCAACGGTCATTTCCTCGCCCACTTCACCGAACCAGAAATCCAATACTTCTTGATACTCTGCCACCATGGTTCCCCCTTGATGATGGAGACAATAAAACGCCTTCCACCTGAAATTTTGCGCTATTCCCTGAATGAATACCGAGGTTTATCAGCTATCAATCATTGCCTCACTGATTGATAGCCACTATCTTACTGGCATCATAATTTTTTCTTCTGCCTCTATCCTACCTCAGCCAGCGCAATAGGCTGTGGCAAAACTCCCAGCCTGTGAGCTGAGCAATACAATTAAGGAATACAGAAATGCAGTTTTCACTTCATCCGAGACTCGAAGCAGATACCACAGTACTGGGTGATTTCCCTCTGTGCCGGGTGCTCCTGTCGAAAGAAGCTCTGGGGCCATGGGTCATCTTAGTGCCTCGTAAAGCAGAGCTCAGAGAAATTCATCACCTGCCGCAGGAAGAACAATTCCAGCTGATGCGTGAGTCCAGTGCTGTTGCCGGTTTACTGGAGACCCAATTTCAGGCCGACAAAATTAACGTCGGTGCGTTGGGCAATCTGGTGCCTCAGCTGCATCTTCACCATATTGCGCGATTTAAAGAAGATATCGCCTGGCCAGGACCAGTTTGGGGAAACACGGACGGCACTCAGCGTTCCGAGGCCGTTCAGCAGGCTCTGGCGGAAGAGCTTCAGGCCCTGATGGCTGAACTGGACGGTTTTGTTGCCGCGGCGCTTTAACCCAGTCACGAGTTAACTCTCCGGCCGACGTTCACTAGCTTACCGGGAATCCGAAACAAAGCGACTGAAGCAGCGTAGCTAGAACAGAAACACCAAAGAAAAGAAACCAGAACAAACAAGCTGGAATAGTAAACTGAAAAAGGCAACCCGAAGGTTGCCTTTCTTGTCAGTGACGCGCTGTAAATACTAATCCCGTATGTAACAGGACGAATTGGCGTTAATTTCTCACCACAGTTACAGAAAGCTCTTGTTCGGCCAGGCAACGATACCAGACGTCACTGGCTCCCTGACAGCACTGGCGGCTGTCACAGCCTACCAGTTCACGCCCCAGCTTGCCTTTTCGCACCCAGACTTCCAGCATGGCATCAACGCCATCTTCTGACATCGCAAAGTGCGATGCCATTGCTTTACGACTGCTACGCCCGTGTTGCTCGATGTACGCTTTAAGCTGATGCAAAATCATACGGCCAACACCTGTTCATCTGCCTGCTTGCGCCCCTGACGCTTAAACCACACCAGCAAGGCCGTGTTCAGTATCACAAAGAACGCTATCCACAATGCACTGGCCATCGGATGATCTGTAAACGTTGCCAACTGGAAGTAAATACCGGCAAACGTGTAGGCCATCAGCATGGTCCAACTGGCGATAAACAGCGCAAATTTCTGGCCGAATTCACGTACATACGCACCCATTGCCGCGGCACAAGGGGTATACATCAGAATGAAAATCAAATACGCCATCGCACCGGCTGCGCCGGTAAAGTGCGCCTGAATATTGCCAAAGATCGAGGAATCGACTTCCTGCTCTTCCGCAGCCACCGCCTGATCTTCCAACTCACCCACCGTAATCCCCAACGGATCGCTGTAGCTCAGGTCAGCCAGGTTCGCCGGAATAGACGCGACTGCCTCATGCAGACTTCCCAGCAAATAATAGTCAGCCTCCTCACCAGACTGTGATGGGGCATACAGATTATTCAGGGTGCCGACCACCGCCTCTTTGGCAAAAATACCAGTGATAATACCCACGGTTGCCGGCCAGTTGTCTTCCTGAATACCGATCGGGGCCAGAACCGGAGTCACAACCTGCGCCGCCTTAGACAGCACAGAGTTGGCCGAGTCTTCATTGCCAAACGTACCGTCAGTACCCAGCGAGTTGAAGAAGCTCAAGACTGCCACGACAACCACAATGGTCTTACCGGCCCCCATGACGAATTTCTTCAGCTTCTGCCAGGTTTTGATCCCAACATTGCGCATGGTTGGCAGCTCGTAGTCCGGCATTTCCATAATGAAGCTATCACTGCTTCCCGGATAAATGGTATGACGCAATACCAGCCCCGTCAGTACGGCAGCGGCAATCCCCAGCAAATAAAGGGCAAACACAACGTTCTGGCCACTTTCAGGGAAAAAAGCGGCGGCAAACAGTGCATAAACTGGCAAGCGTGCTCCACAAGACATAAACGGTGCCATCGCCGCAGCCAGCTTACGTTCACGCTCCTGCTCCAGCGTACGGGTCGCCATGATAGCCGGCACATTACAACCAAAGCCCAGCACCAGAGGAACAAACGCTTTCCCCGGCAGGCCAACTTTCTGCATCACCTTATCCAGAACAAAGGCAGCCCGCGCCATGTAACCGGAACTCTCCAGTACAGCCAGGAACAGATACAGACAGGCAATCACCGGAATGAAGGTCGCCACGGTCTGAATACCGCCGCCCAGACCATCCGCAATCACGGTCACCAGCCAAACCGGCAGGTGACCGTCCAGCAGGTAGTGGCCGCCGTCCACCAGCAACGCGCCGACGCTGATATCAAAGAAATCAATGAATGCACTACCAATGTTGATGGAGAACATAAACATCAGGTACATCACGATGAAGAAGAACGGAATACCGAAGGCGCGATGCAGCAGAACCCGATCAATTTTATCACTCAGGCTGTGGCTCAGTTTTCCTTCCTGGCGACGCACCTTCTGACAAACATTATGCAGATAACTGTAACGGGTATCCGCCACCTGAATATCAGGATCCAGATCCACCATCAATCGGTTACGGGCATTACACGCAGCGTTCTTTGATTCGTCATCCAGTCTATTAATTACCAGGGTATCGTTTTCCATCACCCGGATAGCTTGCGCTCGTGGTTTCAACTGCTGGCCGTCAAACAGCGACTCAATCTCAATCACTGCCTGCTCGAAACGCGTCCCGTAATCCAGACAGAAGTCGCTCACAGCAATGCCCTGCGCCAGCATCTTGTGCAGCTTCACCTTAAACTCATTGACTTGTTTAAGGTTGTTCGCCGACAGGCAAATCACCGGGCAGCCAAGCGCTTTTTCCAGCCCTTTGACATCCAGTACCTGACGCTGGCGAGCCAGCACATCCATTTTATTCAGCACCACAACCATGGGACGGCCAAGTTCGCGAAGCTGCAATGTCATATACAGACTGCGCTCCAGGCAGGATGCATCAACCACGTTGATGATCACATCGGCAGGTGTGGTCAGAATCGCCCGAGAAGCAATGGCTTCATCAAGACTGTTGGCATCGTTGGCACTGTCCAGGTTGTAAATCCCCGGCAAGTCCGTCAGGGCAAAACTGTCACCGGCACACTCGTAGCGGCCGGTTTTCTTTTCAACCGTCACACCCGCCCAGTTACCCACCTGCTGACGAGCGCCCGTCAGGCCATTAAATAAGGTTGTTTTACCGCTGTTTGGATTGCCGACAGTGAGAATGTTGTATTGCATTATTTGACCTCTACCTCGATATCTTCAGCCAGCTGCTTACGCAGCGCGATATCCACACCACGGACGCGAATCTGAATCGGGTCACCCAGAGGGGCAACACGTACAACAGCGACTGGCGTATTCGGCAATACGCCCATCACCATTAATTTCTTTCGGGTTGCTGCGGAAAGGCCGGACATCCCGGTCACGATACCTTCACTGCCACAGGAAAGTTCTGACAGTTTCATATAACCAACACCTTAAATGGTAATAATTTTCATTCATTTTTATCAATGTTACAGATTGAAACACATTTGGCTTTGTTTTAAATCAATAAACCCTTTCCATTTATGGGTTCATTGATTGCAGCTTTGATTTCACTGATAGAAATATCGCCAAGTAGACGCTAGATAAGAAAATAAACCGTGTTTTTCCATACCGGGCTGGAGCCATTCTGAGATGAACGGCTCCGTAAACGGGTCATCCCACAACGGTTGAAAATAAAAGACGGGGTTAAACAGGCAAGAGCAACATTAGAAGATGGGAAATCAATGTGGGCGAAAAGAATCTAGCCCATATAGAATCAGACAGGCACCGAGTCGAACAGAGGGTAACTGTCATATCAGATCTGAATGAGTACAGATAAGCCGTAATTACCACTGTATCCTTACCCCTACCGTTCATTTGGCGATCCTCACTTGGAAAGCGGCTCACTTGGCAAGCAACTCTCTTGGCAAGCTTAGTAAGAAGGCTGTTCTCTTAGTAAGCCGCTATCATCAGCTATACTGGGCAATCAGCCAAAATCTCTTCGGGTTCACGGCCTGTTGCCGCTCTGAACCGGGCGATGAAGACCTCGACATCCTGAAAACCGCATGACCGGGCAACCTCACTGAGGGGCTCCCCCTGCTCTAGGTGGCTCATTGCCTGCTCAATCCGGTACTGCGTAACATAGTCTTTGAAGGCGAGACCAAACTTCTGTCTGAATTTACGTTGCAGGCTTCGTTCCGATAAGAACAAGGCCTTGGCTGCGATAGAGGTACTGAACTGAGGGTCATGATAATGGGTCGCGATAAGAACCCGGACATTATCACACCACAGCTGATCGGGCGTAGGGACGGCCTTATCGTCCGTTGAGCTATCCTCCTTGGGATGCATCAATTTATTCAGGCGTGCTCTGACATCCCGGTTATCCGCCGGCCATGTGATCAGCTCATGTGCCCAACCGGAAAGCAGGATATCCGTGCTATCAAGGCTACCACTGTCATCAACCAGCAAAATACGGGGCTCATACCCATCGGGCAACTCTTCAGCCAACCGCTGCAGCAGCGGCACTCCTGCCAAACCGGGCAACGTCGCAGAAGCAACTAATAGATCCGGGGTATTTTCCAGCATAGCGATCAACGCTTCATAACCATCTCTGACGCAAGTCACCCGATACTCTTCACTCAACAGGGACTGCCACCAGGCAATCATCGGTGTTTCTGCGCACGCCAGCAACACGGCGGGTTTACTGGTGGCTGGTGCCTGCGCAGCACAAGTCTCAGCTTCCGACGCCATTTCCGGTTCGGCATGTTGTGCTGCTGAATGATAGAGCGGTAAACGTACAATAAATTCGCTGCCCACGCCCTGGTAGCTGATCACCGAGATATCCCCCTGATACCTCTCCACCAGCTGTTTCACTGTGCTGAGCCCCAGACCGAATCCGGCTTCCGGGCTGAATACCGGCTCTTCCTGATAATAGCTTTCAAACAAATGTGCTTTGGTTTCGGCGCTCATGCCTTTGCCGGTGTCACTGACCGAAATCACCAGCTGTTGCTGCCTTTCTTTGACAGTTACCGTAATGCCACCGTTACGATCAGTGTACTTCAGCGCATTAGACAGCAAATTCCCCAGAATGATTTCCAAATGGTATGGGGCAAGAAACACACTGCATCCGGCGGATTCATCCTCCAGACAAAGGGCTATCTGTTTTTTCTCGGCCTCAACCTGCCAGCTCATGCAGCTCGCCTGTACCACAGGGCTGACCCATTGCTCACACAGCTTATCCGGCTCTGCCAGTGCCAGCGCATCTTTCGACAGCAACTGCTCAGCCACGTGCAAGGCATGAGCTAGATTTTTTTCGATAATCGCGAGCTTACCTTGCTCGCTGCCCTGCGGTTTTACCCCTTCGAGCAGGCTGAGAGACAGACTAAGCGGTGTCCGTAGTTCATGTGACAGTTGTGCCATCATGTTCTGCCGAACTTCCAGTATCCGCTGCAACTGCATATTGCTGGCATTGATTTGTTTTTTCTGCAGCTCAATACGGGCCGTTTTCTTAAAAACAGCCTGCTTAAGCTGCATATTCTGCTGGTTATTAAGCACATTTCGCCAATAGAGGGCTGCTGCCACCAAAGACACTACGCCAGCCATTACCAGTAGCGTGATACCTGTCGACAGATACCATGGCCGTTCAACATCAAAGTCCAGTCTCAAAACCTTGTGGCCCCCCAAGGCGGATTCCGGTGAAGACAATGAGGCTTCCAGCACGAAATGTCCTGGTGACAGGTGATCCAAAAAGACGTTAGGACTCGAAACAGACTGCCACGCGGAGTCCTCTCCGTCTTCAGAACGAATCCGGTAGAAGAAATTGGTCTGCTGCTGCCAGGGGGTGATCGTGAATTCAAAACTGATCGCGGCACCATAAGGTAACTGCAGCGGCTCATCGCTGGTTCCGCCCATCTGGTACAACTGGTTATCGGCTCGAACCTCACTCAGTGTCAGTTGCTCCGGTAACTGCTCGTGCGCCAGCAAGGTATTTGGTGTAAATGTCAGCAATCCCTCACGGGTCGCAAACAACAAATTACCCGCCGATGATCGCAGGCAAACCGGTGCGGAAAACTCTTGTGGCAGCACACCGTCAGACTGCGATAGGTGCCGGATCAACTGCGCTTCAAAAGAGAGGTGAGACAGTCCCTGACTGGATGAGACCCAGACCCCGTTACTGTCCCCCACCACACAATAAGGATATGCGCGAGATCCCACTATCGGCACCAGCTGTAAAGCCAGCGGTGTCAGGGTTTGTGAATATTGCAGCCCGTAACGATTAGCCACCCAAAGCTGCCCCAGGCGGTCTTCGTAGATGTCCCTTACCCCGCCCAGCTTTTCCGTGTCTGACACCAGATACAGATGACCAGATTCAAACTGATACAACCCGTAATCCGTCCCCACCCAGATTTGATGTTCACTGTCTGCATACAGCGACGTAATTTTCTCCTGCCCTAACGGGTCTTTAAGCCAGTGCTCGCCGAATTCCATCCACTCGGCAGAATCCGGCCAGTAACGATAAAGTCGTGAACCGGCGGCCAGCCACAGCGAGCCGTAATGATCCACCATCAGAGTGGTTAGGCTCTCATGGTTTAGCCCCGGCGGCAGGGCCAGCGGCAACCAGTGATGCCGCAACCTGGAGTATTGATACACGCCAGAGGCTGTCAGCAGCCACAAATTATGACGATAGCTGTCAAGCTTCTGAACCGCTCCCAGCCCTTTATGGTGGCGTAAAATATCAAAAAACAGTGAGACTTCAATCAGGCCATTGTCCGTAGCCAGCCAGTAACTCCCGTCACTGGTGAAAGCAATATCGTTGACCTCCGTTGCCGGCAGCAACCCCTTGCCATCACCCAGCCGCAGCCGCTTCACCAGCCCCGCCGCCTGAGGCAAAAAGCGAATCCCCCGATCAGTGGCAATCCAGAGCGCGCCGAGCGGATCCCGATGCAAATTCAGAATTCGGTTTCCCGGCAGCATAAAATCTTCCTGGACCGAGGCGGTATAGCGACGGGCAGTCAGCTTGCTGCGATCCAGCAGATACAGCCCCTGCTTTGTGCCCACCCACAGACCTTGCTGAGTCTGGCTAATAGCGGTAACCGCTGTCGTACTCTGGCGCCTTTCCTCACTCGGCAAGGTCACCGGCTTACCGTCACGTCCTTTAAATAACCCCTCGTAAGTGCCAAACCATAACTGCTTATCATCATCCATAAAAACGGCGGTGACTGTTTGCTCCGGCATCAACAATGTCGCAGGACGAAGGCTGTCAGCATATTCATACACACCTTGCTGGGCAGCAACATACAATGCGTCACCAGCGACATGTATACCAGTCAGCCGCAGCGGGTGGGCGAAGGGGGTAAAAGCAGGAGGCGTTTGGGGTTCGGAGAGCTGGTACAAGCCTCGTCGGTTGGCAAACCAGACGTTTTTTGAAGTGGTCGCCACAGCTTCCACCGGGATCTGGCTGAGATTCAGCTTAGAGAGTTTTGCCGTCGAAGGTTCATAGTAATAGGCACTGCCCTCTTTAACCAACCAGAGTTTGTCGGCCAATAAGGCCGCATCGGTAACCCCAGTAATGGCATTACCCTGTCTGTCTTTGGCCGGTTTCAGGCTTCTGCCGTCATAGTAATAAAGCGCCTGGGTGATATCTATCAGCCACAGACCACTCTGACTGCCATTGAGCACTTTTTTTGCTACCACCACACTACTCGGATCCTGGCTTGGTAGCGGATAAAACAAATAATCAGACGCATAACTGTTGGCAGTTCCAAACCAAACCGCTAACAAAAAACACCAAAAAAGCAAAATCCGCCTAATCATAGTCTGTGGTAAAAAGCCCTCACCCTTGTCATAAAAGTTGGACTCATTATGCAATATCCAGAGTATTTAGATAAGCTGGCATTTATAAAATGAGGTTAAATGCATAAAAAAACGCACCGAAGTGCGTTTTTTTAGACCTGTATCAGAAAACCGTTTAGTGATTCCCAATGAGGAGATTCCTTCATTACCCGGGCACAACTTCCTTGAGCTTGTCACGTTCCTGACGAGCCTGTTGCAGGAATTGCTTACGTTCCGCAGACGGAACCGGCGCCGCCTGAGGCAATGGGACTTTCATTGCATTAACCGGTCGGTTCTTCTTGATCAGTTCATAATGCAAGTGTGGCCCGGTTGAGCGCCCGGTATTGCCACTCAGCGCGATACGCTGCCCCATGGTGACCTTATCGCCGACTTTCACCAAAATGCGGTGCAAGTGCAGATAGCGGGTCATATATTCCCGGCCATGCTTAATAACGACAAAGTTACCGGCTAACGGGTGTTTCTGCGCCTTTACTACAACCCCATCACCAGATGCCAGCACCGGCGTACCGACTGGTGTGGCGAAATCCGTCCCGTTATGCGGAGAAATACGTCCGGTTACCGGGTGTTTACGGTTAGGATTGAATGAGGAGCTGATCCGGTAGCGCTTCGCCAACGGAAAACGCCGTAACGCCCGATTCAGGCTGTGGCCTTCCACATCATAAAACTGCCCGTCACTATGACGCATCACAAACACTTCACGGTTGCCGGACAGGTAGTATAACGAGCGAATATCACCACGGTTCACCGCAGTTCCATCAATAAATTCACGATCAACGGTGACCGCAAAGCGATCCCCTTTTTGGCTCTCACGCCCCAGATCAAACCGCCATTGCATCGCCTGTACCAGAGTCTGAATCTGGTTAGGCGACAGCCCGGCCGCCAATGCAGAATTATAGAAACTGCCCGAGATACGACCGGTCAGGAAAACGGGTTTAATCTCCCCTTTTTCCTCAATGGTCTGAAAACGGTATTGCTTGCCAACCAAAGTATACCGATCCGTTTCTTTGGCATTTCGCTTAATCGCAAACTCACTGACCTGGCCATCATCATTCAAAGTCCAGGTCAGGCTTTGGCCAACGCCAAGACGTTCGATGGCTTTGTTCACCCCGATCATCTTGTACATATCCGCAATCGGCAACGCATATTGGTTAAAGATGGAGCCCAGATTGTCACCGGAGGCAACATTATGGCTGTGTGCCGTTTCAACCACTTCATCCAGTTGTTGTTCCAGCTCATCTTTCTCAACCTGGAATTCAGGATCCTGCGGGTCAATAACCGCACCAAGCGGTTCACTGTTCTGCTCTGACAGCACTTCGATATCATCCAGCGGCAGCAAGATATCTTTGCGGCCGGAAACCGACGAGTGATCGACATGAACCCCAGCGGGCTGCCACAAAATGACAGCCGCCATCAAACATGAGGTCGTAAGTAGCGCAATTCGGTGCTGACGCGGCAGCCGGGAAAGGGCTTCCGTTGCAACCTTTACTTTTGCTTTCATTATTATTTAAGACACTTGGTAAAACTCTGCCCCAAATGGCGCAAAAACTGGACGTATCCACCCTGCTCTTCAGCAATCTCTGTTGCCATCGGATCCAGGGTGCCAACGCTTACTTCCGTGCCGTTAATAACACTGTTCACCACAGCAGGCGAGAACTGAGGCTCACTGAACACGCATTTCGCCTGCGCTTCTTTCAGTGAGTGACGAATTGACACCAGCGTTTTTGCGCCTGGACGGCGGTCCGGTTCAACCGTAAAATGACCCAGCTTATTCAGACCAAATTGATCTTCAAAATACCCGTAGCCATCGTGAAAGACGAAATAGCCTCGACTTGAGAGCGGCTGCAGCTCCTGCTCAAGCGCCTGAATTGTGTTATTGACCTCGGAAGTAAACCTGGAAAGGTTAGCTTCATACTGTTGTTTATGCAATGGATCAAGATCAATCAGCTTAGCAGTAATCACTTTTGCCGCCTGTAGAGACTGTTTTGGCCCCAGCCACAGATGCGGATCAATGCCGTCATGGCTGTGCCCGTGATGGTCAGCATGGTCAGCATGGTCAGCATGGTCAGCATGGTCAGCATGGTCAGCATGGTCAGCATGGTCAGCATGGTCAGCATGGTCAGCATGGTCAGCATGGTCAGCATGGTCAGCATGGTCAGCATGACTGTCTTCGCCATAGTAGCGGAAGTCAATGCCTTCCTGAGCGGTTAGCGCCAGTGCACGAGGATTATCCTTAAGCATTTTTGTCAGAAACATTTCCAGCTCTGGTCCGGCCCAAATCACCAGATCAGCCTGTTGAATTTTTTTCGCATCTGACGGCTTCAGCGCATAATCATGGGGAGAGCTGCCCGCAGGAAGCAGACTTTCACTGGACGCCACGCCGTGAGTCAGCTCCTGCACAATCAGGTTTAGTGGCTTCACGGTTGTGACCACGTTCAGATCAGCAGCGTGCAAATGAGAAGAAAACAGTAAGCCCAGTGAGCTACATGAAAGAAGGAGTCGACGCATACTTTGTTCCCTGAATAATTCTTGATTACAACAACCGGCACAGATGTTATATTATAACATCTCACTTTGGCAAATATCTTAAGCAACGAAATAATGGCAACCTTAGTTGAATTACAGGCAGTGACAGTAGCGTTTGAAGGACGCCATGTCTTGGATCAGGTCTCTGTCAGACTTGAGCGCGGCCAAATCACTACCCTTATCGGCCCTAACGGTGCCGGCAAGTCGACCCTTGTCAAAGTCATCACCGGTCTGCGCAAGCCGACCTCAGGTAACGTTATCCGCTCCCGCGGGCTGCGCATCGGCTATGTTCCGCAAAAACTGGCTCTCAATACCGCCCTGCCACTGACGGTGGATCGTTTTCTTCGTCTGGCAGGACGCTACCGTGAACAGGAGCGTATTGAGGCCCTGGATATGGTCGGCGGCCAGCACCTGCATCACAGTAGTATGCATGCACTCTCAGGTGGCGAAATGCAGCGCGTCCTGCTGGCCCGCGCCCTGCTGCAAAAGCCGGATCTGCTGGTTCTTGATGAACCGGTTCAGGGCGTTGACGTCAACGGCCAACTGGAACTTTACAGCCTGATCCAGTCACTGCGCGATCGGCTGAACTGCGCCATTCTGATGGTGTCCCATGATCTGCATCTGGTGATGGCAAAAACGGATCACGTTATTTGTCTTCATCACCATGTCTGCTGCTCCGGAGAGCCGGAGGCGATTACCACGCACCCTTCATATGTCGCCCTGTTTGGCCGCCAGCAGAGCGAACAACTGGCGTTGTACCAGCATCATCATAATCACGACCATGATTTATCCGGCAGTCCGGTAGGCCCTTGCCAACACGATCATCACACTCACGAACACCCTAAGAATCAAGAGAAACACAATGCTTGAGTTTTTGCTTCCCGCTTTGATTGCCGGCATTGGCATCGCCCTTTTAGCCGGTCCGCTGGGGTCGTTCGTTGTATGGCGAAAAATGGCCTATTTTGGCGATACCTTATCTCATGCCTCGCTGCTGGGAATCGCATTGGGGTTCCTGTTCAACATTAACCTTAATCTGGCACTGATCATCTGCTGTCTGTCACTGGCCGTCATTCTGGTGAGCCTGCAGAAGCAGAAATATGTCGCTACTGATACCTTGCTGGGTATTCTGGCTCACAGTGCGTTATCTCTGGGCTTGGTGGCTGTCAGTTTTCTGGACCATGTCCGCATCGACCTGATGTCGTACCTGTTCGGCGATTTACTGGCGGTAACAACACAGGATCTGCTGTGGATTTACGGTGGGGGAATTGTCGTTATTGCGATGCTGGTTGTACTGTGGCGCCCACTGCTGTCCATGACCATTAATGAAGAACTGGCTCAGGTGGAAGGTGTTAATGTAGAGCTGATGCGTCTGCTGCTGATGCTGATGATCGGCTTGGTTATCGCGGTGGCAATGAAGTTTGTCGGCGCATTGATCATCACTTCTCTGCTGATTATCCCTGCGGCAACCGCACGCCGCTTTGCCCGAAGCCCGGAAGCCATGGCGGCCATCGCCTCAGGTTTAGGCACGGTCGCTGTCATACTGGGTCTGGCCATGTCATGGCACTACGATACGCCAGCTGGCCCGTCTGTGGTTGTCGCAGCGGCAGGGCTCTTTATGCTGAGTCAGTTTAAACGTACTCATGCGTGAAGAACTGCATAGATACAGCACAAAACCGCACAACAGGCTGCCACGCGCAGCCTGTTTTTTTATGTTTTGCCAGTTTCAAAACTCGAACAAACCGAGATGCCGACGATAACAAATGTTTCTGATTTTGTGGGTCACCTGCTCACTTTTTGAAGCCGGTAAGTACTCCAGCAAACAAGAAAAATACGCCTCGTCTTTGCCCGACAGCATGAAATTATCGATGTAAAGTCGATGACAGGCGTAGGTGATGACATTCACTGCCAACGCCTCTTCCGCTCCGGACACATGCTCAAGCACGCAATCCTCATATCCGGCTTTGTCTTCCTTTGCCGATACATTGCTGACCGTAACGAAAGCGCCCAGCAATAACGCAACGACTCGTTTCATCACCGGCCTCCATCTCCGCTCGTACACCCTTGAAAATTTGCAAATCATATTCCCGTTAATACAGGTTTCATTCTGGCGGAGGATAGTCTTGAATTGACAAACGCCAGAATTTCACAATTTATTAACAGGCTTTTTGGCAGCCACATCAACACACCCAATGAGTATGAACCATCCATGGAAAGGAGTTAACCATGTCGACTGAAACTGTTGGCTTTCAACAGTCCACACTGTTGCAACGCTTTTCGTTCCTTTGCACGACCCTGGTGCAGCGCTACCTACCGGATCCTTTTTTATTTGCAGCAATCCTGACCTTTGTGGTCTTTTTGATTGCGATGCCTGTAACCCAACAAAGCCCGATGCAGATGGTCGATGCTTTCGCTGGCGGATTCTGGAACTTGCTGACGTTTGCGATGCAAATGGCGATGGTCGTGGTAACCGGGCATGCCATGGCGTCAGCCCCGGTGTTCAAGCGCAGTCTGGCCTACCTGGCGATGACCGCCAAAACGCCGGGCCATGCTATTTTTATTGTTACCCTCGTCAGTGCCATTGCTTGTTGGATTAACTGGGGATTTGGTCTGGTTGTAGGGGCTATTTTTGCCCGAGAACTTGCAGCCAAAGTCAAAGGCGTCGACTATCGCCTGCTGATTGCCTCTGCCTATACCGGTTTTTTGTTCTGGCATGCCGGTCTGTCAGGCTCGATCCCGTTAGCGCTTGCCAGCGGAAGTAATCTGGAGGTTGTCACCGCCGGGGCCGTCACTCAGGCGATTTCTACCAACGAAACCCTCTTTTCTGCATCCAACCTACTGATTCTGGCTGTCATGCTCCTTGTGATTCCATTGCTAAACAAAGCAATGCACCCGAGCCAGGCTGGCGAGGTCGTTACTATCGACCCGGCGCTGCTGCAAGAACCGCCGACTTCGCAACCCTCTCATCCGCTTACGCCAGCTGAAAAACTGGAACATAGCCCTTGGGTCAATCGCCTGCTGGCCTTACTCGGTTTTAGCTACATTATTAGCTACTTCGTTGAGCACGGATTTGCCCTGAACCTAAATATTGTTAACTTTATTTTCCTGTTCACCGCCATCCTCCTGCATGACTCACCAAAGCAATTGATCGCTGCGGTGGCAGAAGGCACCAAGAACACTGCTGGAATTTTGCTGCAATTTCCATTTTACGCCGGGATTATGGGGATGATGGTCGCTAAAGGTCCGGAAGGGATCTCTTTGGCGGGAGCCGTTTCCGACTGGTTCGTCAGTATTTCCACACCAGGTAGCTTTCCGCTCTTTACTTTTCTGAGCGCAGGCATTGTCAACTTCTTCGTCCCTTCTGGGGGTGGTCAATGGGCCGTCCAAGCACCAATTATGATGCCGGCAGGTGAAGCACTGGGTGTCCCAGCCGCGAAAACCGCCATGGCCATCGCCTGGGGCGACGCATGGACCAACATGATCCAGCCGTTCTGGGCCCTGCCAGCCTTGAGTATTGCTGGCCTGAACGCCAAAGACATTATGGGCTATTGCCTGGTTGCGCTGTTGGCTTCCGGCCTGATCATCGGCTTGGGACTCGTACTGTTCTAAACGGGTAATTCAGTGGCCTGCGAGGTTTAACCGCCGAGCAGGCTGCTTTTTTGCCAACGATTTCCATCATTTTTCAGCCCCGCAATCGACCATTCTCCACAATAATCACTCACAATAACCACTCAAAATAACCACCAGCATTACCAATGCACTATCATCAACTAACACCCAATTCCATTCCCGGCCTGCATGTGCTGGCGCGAACGCCCTGTGCCCGATCCCAGGATTCAAGTCTGCATCACTGATACCACTAAACATATCAGTTACATTGGTCAATTCCGCTCAATTCGGCGAGGGGTATCTCATCGACGCTAAACCCGCCGGACAGCGCTTTGAAAAACTTTCCGGCACTGCACTTGAGAATGACTCTCCTGTCGCCGTTTTATCAACCTGTTATCAAGCAAAAGGGATCTCATGCTGGATAAGATGGCTTTTTTCGTTAATGTCATACGCTGCGGTTCAATCTCGGCCGCTTCTCGTAAATTTGATATATCTGTCTCTGCTGGCAGCCGCTGGCTGCAAAGTTTAGAGTCACAATTTGGCATGCCCCTGCTCAGACGCACCAACAAACTACTGACACCCACTCCAGCCGGACAGAAACTGTTCGAGGAATTTGCGCCGCTGGTTGATAGCGCCCACCACATTCAGCAGTCCCTGCTCGACTATCAGGAGCATGATAAGGGACATATCAATATTGCCTGTACTCCCGTCTATGCCAATCATTTCCTGATGAAAGAAATCAACGACTACCTGGTCGAGCAACCGCACGTCACGTTCTCTTTAAATATTACCCCCTGGGCTTTAGATCATGCCGGTGAAGCGGACTTGATGATCAGTGCCAATGCCACCTATCAGGGCTATCGGGAGCAAGATCTGCACCTGGTGCGCAGAGAGATTATGCAGTGTCCGTTTGTTCCCGTCGCCTCACCCGCTTATCTGGCGTTATACGGCACCCCGCAGTCTCCCGAAGCACTGAGCCACCACCGCTGCCTGTTTGCATCAACATTGACGGGCAGCAACGACTGGATCTTTACCTGCGGACCTGAAACCCAAATGATTAAGATCCCGAAAAATCTGGAGGTCAACGACAGCGACATGCTGCTGCAAGGGGTAAGAAATGGCACGGGGATTGGTTACTTACCCGAATTCGTCGTACGAAATGACATTCAAAACGGGTACTTAGTGCCTTTATTCAGCGACTATGGAACCAGCACCTGGAGCCTCAACTTGTACTATTACCCTCCGCAACGAGCGTCAGCGGCAGCCAGTAGTTTTAAGGCCTTTCTGCTTGAGCGTGCATTGGGCTAGCCCAGTTTCAGCGAGACCGACCCCGCGTCTCGCTGGCCTTCTTCCAAACAACACCCTCGCTTGCATATTCGCAAATTCGCTTTGCCGCAATAGCGCTAACGCTCCACTCTTCTCGCCCCATACACTCAAATGAACCACGACCCCAGTTTCTAAGCGCCCCACATCTGTACTAGCATGTGGCTGACGCTGACTGTTTGAGGCAAAACCAATGAAGAAGAATATCAACCGCAGCGAAATCGAGTCTCTCCTTCGTGATGGCATGACCATCATGATCGGCGGATTTATGGCAAATGGCGCTCCGGAACAACTGATTGACATCCTGCTGAGCAGCTCAGTGAAGAATTTAACCCTAGTCACCACTGACACCGGCACACCTAACTCCGGTTCCGGACGACTCATTGCCGCCAGACGTGTCCGCCGGTTGCTGGCATCACATATCGGCACCAACCCCGAAACCGGTCGGCAAATGGTTACCGGAGAACTGGAAGTTGAGTTAATCCCACAAGGCACTCTGGCCGAGCGGATCCGAGCAGCTGGCGCCGGACTGGGTGGATTTCTGACCCCAACGGGGCTGGGCACTGTAATTGCGGAAGGAAAACCAGTCATCGATGTCGATGGCCAGATGTTCTTACTGGAAAAACCGCTGCGTGCTGATCTGGCGTTAATCCGCGGCTCTGTCGTCGATAGCAAGGGAAATACTTTCTATCGCCGAACCACACAAAATTTCAATCCGCTGATGGCCATGGCGGCGGAGACGGTGATTGTCGAAGCCCACGAGCTCGTTGAAACCGGTGCCATCGCGGCGGAGAACGTTCACACGCCCGGCTTATTTATCGATCACATCTATCACCAGGAGGCTTGAGCCATGTCAAACGACAATGATAAACAACACGTCCGCTGTACCATTGCCCGGCGGGTTGCCCGGGAGCTGCGTGATGGCGATATCGTTAATCTAGGCATTGGCCTGCCTTCGTTAGTTGCCAACGAAATCGATGCTGACATTGAAGTGTTATTTCAATCCGAGAACGGGCTGTTAGGGATCCAGGGTCTGGCCAATGAGCACAACGTTGATCCGGATTTGGTCAATGCCGGAGGACAAGCGATCTCCGCCATTCCCGGTGCCAGCTATTTCAACAGTGCTGACTCCTTTGCCATTATTCGAGGTGGACATGTGGATGTCACTGTCCTGGGCGCGCTTCAGGTCGATGCGCAGGGAAATTTAGCGAACTGGATCATCCCCGGAAAAATGGTACCGGGTATGGGCGGGGCGATGGATTTAGTGGTTGGCGCCAAAAAGGTCATTGTGGCAATGGAGCATACCGCAAAAGGACAGCCTAAAATTCTTAACCATTGCAGCTTGCCACTCACTGCAGCTGGCCAGGTCAATGTCATCATCACCGAAATGGCCGTTTTCGTTGTGGAGCCAGAGGGGCTTGTGCTGACCGAAATCTCACCACATTTTACGATCTCGGATATCGAAGCAGCCACCGAGGCCCCCTTCACCATTAGCCCTGCACTCAAGCTCATGGCAGCATAGCCACTGGCTGCAACGGCTGCTATAGCGTCAACTCATCACTTTTCACTATAAATATAAAAAAACCGCTATCCATTAAACTGGATAGCGGTTTTTATTGTGCATAGTCAGTAACTGAGGAATTACCAGCCAGTTACTTCGCGCAGCGCCTTACCGATATCGGCCAGGCTCTTAACCGTTTTAACGCCAGCCGCTTCAAGTGCCTGGAACTTATCTTCTGCAGTACCTTTACCGCCAGAGATAATTGCACCTGCGTGACCCATGCGCTTACCTGGAGGGGCTGTTACACCCGCGATGTAAGAAACAACAGGCTTAGTTACATGCTCTTTGATGTATGCTGCCGCTTCTTCTTCCGCTGTACCACCGATTTCACCGATCATTACGATGGCTTCTGTCGCTGGATCTTTCTCGAACATCGCCAGGATATCGATGAAGTTTGAACCCGGGATTGGGTCACCACCGATACCAACACAGGTAGACTGGCCAAAGCCTTCGTCAGTCGTTTGCTTAACCGCTTCGTACGTCAACGTACCTGAACGTGAAACGATACCAACTTTACCCGCTTTGTGGATGTGACCAGGCATGATACCGATCTTACACTCGTCCGGTGTGATCACACCCGGGCAGTTTGGACCAATCATGCGAACGCCAGCTTCATCAAGGCGTACTTTCACGTCCAGCATATCCAGCGTTGGGATACCTTCAGTGATGGTAACGATCAGCTTGATGCCAGCATCGATCGCTTCCAGAATCGCATCTTTACAGAAAGGTGCTGGAACGTAGATAACCGTCGCCGTTGCGCCTGTTGTTTCAACAGCTTCACGAACAGTGTTGAATACTGGCAGACCCAGGTGCGTTGTACCGCCTTTACCCGGAGATACACCACCAACCATTTGCGTACCGTACGCAAGCGCTTGCTCAGAGTGGAATGTACCCTGACCGCCGGTGAAACCCTGACAGATTACTTTGGTGTCTTTGTTGATTAGGATTGACATTATTTACCCTCCGCTGCAGCAACTACTTTTTCCGCTGCTTCAGTTAGGGATGTCGCAGCAATAATGTTCAGGCCACTCTTAGCCAGTGTTTCTGCACCAAGGTCAGCGTTGTTACCTTCAAGGCGAACAACAACCGGTACTTCTACGCCAACTTCTTCAACGGCACCGATGATACCTTCGGCAATCAGATCACAACGGACGATACCACCAAAGATGTTAACCAGTACGGCTTTCACGTTTGCGTCAGACAGGATGATCTTGAAGGCTTCTGTTACACGCTCTTTCGTCGCGCCACCACCAACATCCAGGAAGTTTGCAGGCTTACCACCGTGGAGGTTCACGATGTCCATGGTACCCATTGCCAGACCAGCACCGTTTACCATACAGCCAATGTTGCCATCCAGAGCAACGTAGTTCAGTTCCCACTTCGCTGCATGCGCTTCACGCTCATCTTCTTGCGATGGGTCGTGCATTTCGCGCAGTTTTGGCTGACGGTACATTGCATTCGAGTCAATGTTAATCTTACCGTCCAGGCATAGCAGGTTGCCTTCGCCAGTGATGATCAGAGGGTTGATTTCAAGCAGCGCCAGGTCGTAGTCAGCAAACATTTTGCCCAGACCCAGGAAGATTTTGGTGAATTGCTTGATTTGATCGCCTTGCAGACCCAGTTTGAAAGCCAGCTCACGACCTTGGTATGGCTGAGGGCCAACCAGTGGATCGATAGCCGCTTTGTGGATCAGCTCAGGGGTCTCTTCAGCAACTTTCTCGATTTCAACGCCGCCTTCAGTAGACGCCATAAATACGATGCGGCGAGTAGCACGGTCTACAACCGCACCCAGGTACAGTTCGCTCGCGATGTTAGAGGCTTCTTCTACCAGGATTTTTGAAACAGGCTGACCGTTTGCATCTGTTTGGTAAGTTACCAGGTTTTTACCCAGCCACTTTTGTGCAAATTCTTTGATACCGTCTTTGGTTTTGTGCAGTTCCACACCGCCCGCTTTACCGCGGCCGCCAGCGTGTACCTGACATTTCACGACCCATTTGTCGCCACCAATTTTGCCAGCAGCTTCTGCTGCTTCTTGCGGTGTATCACACGCATAACCTTCCGGAACTGGCAGACCGTACTCAGCGAACAGCTGTTTCGCCTGATATTCATGCAGATTCATGATGTTCTATCCGTTTTCATATCCCTTAAGGGACTTGTTATATCCATGCGAAATACGCTGGGGTATTTCTTCGTTCTTCACTGCATATTAAATAGGCCGGACGTTGAGCCTGCCCGGCCTGATACAGTGTTATACGTCCAGAAGCAGACGTGTTGGGTCTTCTAGAAGCTCTTTGATAGTAACCAGGAAGCCTACTGACTCACGGCCATCGATCAGGCGGTGGTCGTAAGACAGTGCCAGGTACATCATTGGCAGGATTTCAACCTTGCCGTCTACCGCCATTGGACGGTCCTGGATTTTGTGCATACCCAGAATCGCAGCTTGTGGCGGGTTGATGATTGGCGTAGACATCAGGGAACCGAACACACCACCGTTGGTGATAGTGAAGTTACCGCCAGTCAGCTCTTCAACTTTCAGCTTGCCGTCACGGCCTTTGATAGCCAGGTCACGGATGCCTTTTTCAATTTCAGCCAGGCTTAGCTTGTCACAGTCACGCAGAACCGGAGTTACCAGGCCGCGAGGTGTTGACACAGCGATGCTGACGTCAAAGAAGTTGTGGTACACGATGTCGTCACCGTCGATAGAAGCATTCACTTCCGGGTAACGTTTCAGCGCTTCAACCACAGCTTTCACGTAGAAAGACATGAAGCCCAGGCGAATGCCGTGACGCTCTTCAAAGATGTCTTTGTACTGCTGACGCAGATCCATGATTGGCTTCATGTTCACTTCGTTGAAGGTCGTCAGCATCGCAGTGCTGTTCTTCGCTTCAAGCAGACGCTCAGCCACACGCTTACGCAGACGAGTCATCGGAACACGTTTCTCGCTACGGTGAGCAAGAGGCGCTTCTGCTTTCACTTCAACCGCAGTGTCAGCAACCGGTGCCGCTTTCTTACCGTCTTTCACGTAAGCTTCAACGTCTTCACGAGTGATGCGACCGCCAACACCAGTGCCTTTCACATCCGTTGCGTTAATGCTGTGCTCAGCCAGCAGGCGACGAACCGCAGGGCTCAGTGCTTCATTTGTTTCTTCACTCAGCGCGGCTGTACTGCGCTTGTTTGGTGAAGCTTCGGCTTCCGCCGGTACATCTTTAGTTGGTTCGCCAGCAACGGCGCCCACTTTGATCTTACCCAGCAGCTGCTTGGTCAGAACTGTCGTACCTTCCGCTTCCAGAATAGATTCCAGAATACCGTCTTCAGGTGCTGGTACTTCCAGCACAACTTTGTCTGTCTCGATATCAACCAGAACTTCATCACGTGTAACTGCATCACCTGGTTGTTTGTGCCAGGTTGCCACTGTCGCATCAGCAACTGATTCAGGTAAATCGGGAACCAGAATTTCGATCGTCATATCGGCTTTGTCCTTTTTGTTCCAGTTCAAATCAAGCTATTGTTAGTGCGTCTTCAACCAACGCTTTTTGTTGTTTCAGGTGAACCGACATGTAACCTACCGCCGGTGAGGCTGATGCCGCACGGCCTGCATAGTTCAGTTCAGCGCCTTGAGGCAGAGCAGCACGGAAGTTGTGCTGGCTTGAGTACCAAGCGCCCTGGTTCTGAGGTTCTTCCTGACACCAGATAAAGTCTTTAACGTGCTGGTAATCCGCCAGCGCCGCTTCGACGTCCTCTTTCGGGAATGGGTAAAGCTGTTCGATACGCACGATGGCAACATCGGTCTGCTCATTCTTACGACGCTGTTCCAGCAGATCGTAATACACCTTACCTGAACACAGGACGACACGTTTCACCTGTTTCGGATCCAGATCATCAATCTCGCCGATAGCAGGCTGGAAGTTGCCGTTAGCCAGGTCATCCAGAGTAGAAGTACACAGTGGATGGCGAAGCAGCGACTTCGGAGACATCACAATCAGCGGGCGACGCATTGGGCGTACAACCTGGCGACGCAACATGTGGTAAACCTGAGCCGGTGTGGATGGGATAACCACTTGCATGTTCTGCTCAGCACACAGCTGCAGGTAACGCTCAAGACGGGCTGATGAGTGCTCAGGGCCCTGACCTTCATAACCATGAGGTAACAGCATAGTCAGACCACACATACGGCCCCACTTCTGCTCACCCGAGCTGATGAACTGGTCAATCACTACCTGTGCACCGTTAGCGAAGTCACCAAACTGGGCTTCCCATACAGTCAGGCCGCCCGGCTCAGCCGTGGCATAACCGTATTCAAATGCCAGTACCGCTTCTTCCGACAACACAGAGTCAAACACCTGGAAAGGCCCCTGCTTGTCATGAATGTTTGCCAGCGGGATATAAGTGCTTGCATCGTTTTGGTTGTGCAGAACCGCGTGACGGTGGAAGAATGTACCACGTCCTGAGTCCTGGCCAGTGATACGAATGCGATTGCCTTCGTCAACCAAAGTGGCGTACGCCAGTGTTTCTGCCATACCCCAGTCGATAGCTTTTTCGCCGCTCGCCATAGACAGGCGATCGTTGTACAGCTTCTGAACCCGGCTTTGCAGAATGTGACTTTCAGGGTACTGACAGATACGTTGCGCCAACTCAATCAGGCGGCCTTCGTCGTACTGGTTTTTCCACTCAACAGTCCAGTCGTGGCCCAGATATGGAGCCCAGTCAACGGAATGGAGTTTCATTGGACGCCATTCTTTCACGACGCAATCACCACGATCCAGCGCATCACGGTACTCATTGATCAGTGCAGTCGCAGTTTCCAAATCAACCGAACCTGCATCAGTCAGCATGTCAGCATACAGCTTACGTGGCGTTGGGTGCTTCTTGATCTTCTGGTACATCAGCGGTTGAGTCGCATTCGGCTCATCCGCTTCGTTGTGACCATGGCGACGGTAACACACCAGATCAATCACGACATCGCGCTTAAAGGTGTTACGGAAATCCAGTGCAATACGAGTAACGAATGCAACGGCTTCCGGATCATCAGCGTTAACGTGGAAGATTGGTGACTGAACCATCTTGGCGATGTCAGTACAGTACTGAGTCGAACGGGTATCCATCGGGTTGGATGTAGTGAAACCAACCTGGTTGTTCACGACGATGCGAACAGTACCACCCACACGGTAACCACGAGACTGGGACATGTTGAAGGTTTCAGCTACCACACCCTGACCGGCAATTGCAGAGTCACCGTGGATGGTAATAGGCAGAACTTGCGAGCCATCTCTGTCGCCAAGGCGATCCTGACGGGCACGAACCGAGCCCACAACAACCGGATTCACAATTTCCAGGTGCGACGGGTTGAATGCGAGTGCTAAATGCACGTCACCGCCTGGCGTTGCGAAGTCAGCAGAGAAACCCTGGTGGTATTTCACATCACCAGTACCCCAGCTTTCGCCGTGCTTACCGGCAAACTCGTCAAACAGGTCCTGCGGCTTTTTACCCAGAACGTTGACCAGCATGTTCAGACGACCACGGTGTGCCATACCGATTACCACTTCACGGGCACCATTAGTACCTGCGTAGCGAATCAGTTCTTTGACCATAGGGATCAGGGCATCACCACCTTCCAGTGAGAAGCGCTTCGCACCAGGGAACTTCGCGCCCAGATAGCGCTCAAGACCTTCAGCAGCTGTCAGCTCTTCCAGGAATGTCTGTTGCTCTTCCTTCGTGAAAGTACCACGACCCACCACAGATTCCAGACGCTGCTGAATCCAGCGTTTTTCTTCTGTATTAGTGATGTGCATGTACTCGGCACCGATCGAACCACAGTAGGTTTTCTTCAGCGCATCATACAGCTCAGAAAGTTTCATGGTCTCTTGGCCGATAGCGAAAGAGCCCACGTTGAATGTTTCGTTGAAATCATCCGCTGTCAGGTTATGGAACTCAGGATCGAGGTCTGCGACTCGCTCCTGTTGCCACAGGCCTAACGGATCTAAGTTCGCGTGCTGATGTCCGCGGAATCGGTAAGCATTGATAAGCTGCAATACCTTAACCTGCTTGGCATCAACGTCTGGATCGCTGACGGTAGCACTTAGATGAGTCGTCTCTTTCGCCAAACGCCGGAAGTAGTCACGAACCCGTGAATGCGGCTGCTCAACGGCAGTTTCACTCACAACAGGCAGATCACTGAATACGTGACGCCATTCTTCGTCCACTAACTCTGGGTCGCTAAGATACAACTCGTAGAGATCCTCTACATAAGTTGCATTGGCGCCAGCCAGGTGTGAAGACTCTAACCAAGTCTTCATAACGCCGTTCTGCATTGTTTTCCCTTAACCACTAGTTATCGCCATTTGCGCCGGATTGGGTACCGGGCTAAAAGCCGGCTCCCGATTGCGAATCAGAGAGCCAGCATATCGATAATTCGAAAAATTATACTGCGCGCTTGAGCAACATCGACTTGATGTGGCCAATCGCTTTTGTCGGATTCAAGCCTTTCGGACAAACATTTACACAGTTCATGATGCCATGGCAACGGAAAACACTAAAAGCGTCGTCCAGATCAGATAAACGTTCGTCAGTCGCGGTATCACGACTATCAATTAACCAGCGGTATGCCGCCAGCAGGCCAGCCGGGCCAATAAATTTATCCGGGTTCCACCAGAATGACGGGCACGATGTGGAACAACATGCACACATGATACATTCGTACAGACCATCAAGGTGGGCACGATCTTCTGGTGACTGAAGGTTTTCACGAGCCGGTGGCTGTGCGCCTTCATTAATCAGGAACGGCTTAACCTTGGCATAGTTGGTGTAGAACTGATCCATATCGATGATCAGGTCACGAATCACAGGCAAACCAGGCAACGGACGGATAACAATGGTCTTTTCGCCTGTCAGCGCCGACAGCGGCGTGATACAAGCCAGACCGTTTTTACCGTTCATATTGATGCCATCAGAACCACATACCCCTTCACGGCATGAGCGACGGAACGCCAGTGACGGATCCTGTTCTTTCAGAAGAATCAGGGCGTCCAGTACCATCATGTCAGAGCCTTCCGGCACATCCAGGGTGTACCCTTTCATGTGCGGCGCGTTGTCTACGTCAGGGTTGTAGCGGTAAATCGAGAAATTGAGTTTCATAATCTATCTTCCCCTTAGTAAGTACGCGCTTTTGGCGGGAACGCTTCACGATGAACTGGCGACATATTTACATCACGCTTCGACATTTCTTCTGTCTCAGGGTTGTAAATAGAGTGGCACAGCCAGTTTGCATCATCACGCTCAGGGAAGTCGAAACGTGCGTGCGCACCACGGCTCTCAGTACGGTAGTTAGCCGCAACAGCGGTGGCAAACGCCGTTTCCATCAGGTTGTCCAGTTCCAGACATTCGATACGCTGGGTATTGAATTCTGATGAAGTATCGTCAAGACGGGCTTCTTTCAGACGCTCACGGATCACTTTCAGCTCTTCCAGACCGGTTGCCATTGCTTCACCCTCACGGAATACCGAGAAGTTGTTTTGCATGCAGCGCTGCAGATCTTTACGGATTTGAACCGGATCTTCACCTTTCTGGGTGCTGTTCCAACGGTTCAGACGAGCCAGTGACGCTTCGATGTCAGATTCAGTTGCAGGGCGGGCTTCAGCCTGCGCCAGCAGTGTTTCACCCAGGTGAAGACCGGTTGCACGGCCGAATACCACCAGGTCAAGCAGTGAGTTGCCACCCAGACGGTTCGCACCGTGTACTGATACAGAGGCGATTTCACCACATGCGAACAGACCTTGAACTTCAACGTCCTGACCGGAAGCTGTTTGTTTGATTGCCTGACCTGAAACCTGAGTCGGTACACCACCCATCATGTAGTGACAGGTTGGGATAACTGGGATTGGCTCTTTCACCGGATCAACGTGCGCGAAAGTACGCGACAGTTCACAAATACCTGGTAGACGAGATTCCAGTACCTCTTTACCCAGGTGATCCAGTTTCAGTTTGATGTGTGGACCCCATGGGCCATCGCAACCGCGACCTTCACGAATTTCGACCATCATTGAACGCGCAACAACGTCACGGCCAGCCAGGTCTTTCGCGTTCGGTGCGTAACGCTCCATGAAGCGCTCACCGTCTTTGTTCAGCAGGTAGCCCCCTTCACCACGACAGCCTTCCGTTACCAGAACACCGGCACCGGCAATACCCGTCGGGTGGAACTGCCACATTTCCATATCTTGCATCGGTACACCGGCACGCAGAGCCATACCAACACCGTCACCGGTATTGATGTGAGCATTCGTCGTCGATGCGTAGATACGGCCAGCACCGCCTGTTGCCAGGATGGTTGCTTTAGACTTGAAGTAACAGATTTCGCCGGTTTCCATGCACAATGCAGTACAGCCCAGAATAGCGCCATCTTGGTTCTTAACCAGATCCAGTGCATACCATTCTGAGAAGATAGTAGTTTTGTGCTTCACGTTTTGTTGGTACAGCGTGTGCAGCAGTGCGTGGCCGGTACGGTCAGCTGCAGCTGCAGTACGTGCTGCCTGCTCACCACCAAACTCTTTCGACTGACCGCCGAACGGACGCTGGTAAATAGTGCCATTGTCAAAACGAGAGAACGGCAGACCCATTTTTTCCAGCTCAATTACGGATTGTGGGCCAGTCTTACACATGTACTCGATCGCGTTCTGGTCACCGATGTAGTCGGAACCTTTTACGGTATCGTACATGTGCCATTGCCAGTTGTCCGGGTGTGAGTTACCCAGAGCAACGGTAATACCACCTTGCGCAGATACCGTATGTGAACGGGTCGGGAAAACTTTAGACAGCAGCGCACATTTCAGGCCCTGCTCAGAAATTTGCAGTGCGGCGCGCATCCCAGCACCACCAGCACCAATTACAACGGCATCAAATTCTCGAACTGCAATGCTCACTTACGCACCCCACACAATGAAGAAACCTGAGAACAGGTAAACCAGAAGAACAGCAACAACACCAAACTGAAGACCCGCACGTAGCGCAGCAGGTTTAATATAATCAGTCAGTACCTGCCACAAACCGATCCAGGCGTGAACCAGAATGGATAGCAGTGCCAGCATGGTGAAGACTTTAGTGCTTAGCTTGCCGAAGAAAGCACTCCAGGTTTCAAAGGTCAGATCAGGCCCGAAGGCAAAGAAACCAACCATATAAAGGGTGTAAAGCGTAAGAATGATTGCCGTTGCGCGGATCAGAATAAAATCATGAACGCCATTACGGCCGACTGTAGAAACGTTGCTTACCATACCAGGCCTCCAGCGAACAGAGACAGTACAGCAACGATTGCAAAACTTACTTTTGCACTCGCAATACCGGTTTCCATCTCTTCAAAATATCCCATATCCATCAACAAGTGACGAATACCGACTACAATGTGATAGAACAGTGCAGTTAGTACTCCCCAAAGAACGAACTTCACAAAGAAACTGTCGACAATGTCAGCAGCACTTGCGAAACCTTCCGGGGAAGACAGGGAGAGGCCCAGTAGCCACAACAGGATAGCTACGGATACAAAGGTGATCACGCCTGAAACGCGATGCAAGATAGACGCTATCGCAGTTAGAGGGAAGCGAATCGTCTGTAGGTCGAGGTTAACAGGTCTTGGCTTGTTTACTTTCACGGTGATTGCCCACTCAGCTCCATTGAAGCAATTTTATTGTTATCACTCTCCGCTTCCGCTTAAGCCGTACAACTGCGTTAACCGTTAACATTGTTGTAACTTGAGGTTGCAATTATGTTTTACCCTGAAATAGCGATAAAACGGTGCCTTACCTAACTTACGAAAATTATTGATAACTTGAGCATTTGTATCTGGCGGCGGCAGAACCAGAGACCTGCGGCGAGTATACGCCTCGCAACAGTCAATTACAAATCCTGTTACATGACCTCTAACACGCTTTTAGAAATTTACCCCTTTTATCCAAAGTTATTAACAAGCGCACACAAGTGAGCACAAAAATTGACAATCACTCCACCGATCGGTACAACAAATGCACATCCGCCTAGGACTAGGATCGGATTAGGATTATAAAAAAACAAAGGAGATTGTTATGGCAGACAAGAAAGCTACTCTTCATATTGAAGGGAATGCACCGATCGAACTGCCGATTATCGGGGGCACTGAAGGGCCTGAAGTAGTTGACGTACGTAAGCTTGGCGCTAACGGTTACTTTACTTTTGACCCGGGTTTTCTAGCCACTGCGTCATGTGAATCTCAAATTACTTACATTGATGGTGATAACGGTATTCTGCTTCATCGCGGATACCCGATTGACCAGTTAGCCAATAACGCTGACTACTTGGAAGTCTGTTACATTCTGCTGTATGGCGAAGTACCGACCCGTGAGCAGTACGAAACTTTCCGTACCACGGTGACACGCCATACTATGGTTCACGAGCAAATTTCGAGTTTCTTCCACGGTTTCCGTCGTGATGCACACCCAATGGCTGTTATGTGTGGCGTAGTAGGCGCACTGGCAGCGTTCTATCACGATTCTCTGGATATCAATAACGATACCCACCGTGAAATCACGGCTTTCCGCCTGCTATCGAAGATGCCGACTCTGGCAGCAATGTGTTACAAATACTCGATTGGCCAGCCGTTTATCTTCCCGCGTAATGACCTGGACTATGCGGAAAACTTCCTGCACATGATGTTTGCCACTCCGTGTGAAGAATACGAAGTGAGCCCTGTCGTTGCTCGCGCGATGGATAAAATCTTCACGCTGCACGCCGACCATGAGCAAAACGCGTCAACATCAACAGTCCGTCTGGCAGGTTCTTCGGGTGCTAACCCATTTGCCTGTATCGCTGCGGGTATTGCTTCTCTGTGGGGTCCTGCCCACGGTGGTGCAAACGAAGCTTGTCTGAAAATGTTGGAAGAAATTGGCAGCGTAGACAAGATTCCTGAGTACATTGAACGTGCTAAAGACAAGGATGACCCATTCCGCCTGATGGGCTTTGGTCACCGTGTTTATAAGAACTACGACCCACGTGCAACCGTAATGCGTGAAGCGTGTCACGATGTACTGCAAGAGCTGAATATTCAGGATCCGCTGCTGGATGTGGCGATGGAACTTGAGCGTATCGCTCTGTCTGACGAGTACTTCATTGAGAAGAAACTGTACCCGAACGTTGATTTCTACTCAGGTATCATCCTGAAAGCAATCGGTATTCCGGTATCTATGTTCACTGTGATCTTTGCAATGTCTCGTACCATCGGCTGGATTGCCCACTGGAACGAAATGCACAATGATCCGCACAACCGCATTGGCCGTCCTCGCCAGCTGTACACCGGTTACAAGCAGCGTGCGTTCAAACCTCTGCATGAGCGTGAATAAGTTACTTCACTAAAAAAGGGCCTTACGGCCCTTTTTTAATTCGTCTTTCTTTCGCATCATCGCTTGGCACGACGAACTTAGTTACTACACTGGGTTATCGATATCAATAAAGGTCACGTCAAAGCCATGGTTAGCTGCCAGGTATTCACCCAGTGCTTTCACTCCATAGCGCTCGGTCGCATGATGACCCGCGCTGAAATAATGAATACCCAGCTCGCGGGCAGTATGCACAGTACGTTCCGAAATTTCCCCGGAAATAAAGGCATCCAGCCCTTTCTGAGCAGCCAGTTCAAGAAAATCCTGACCTCCCCCAGTACACCAGCCAACGGTCTTGATCTCTGCCGGCCCCGTATCACCGATGTGCAGCGGTTCACGATGTAATGCGATGGATAAACGTGCTGCCAGCTCATCACCACTCAACGGTTCAGCAAACTGGCCAAAAACAGATACTGAGTTCGGATTACCCGCCTCAAGCCCGCCCAGCATTTCAATATCCAGCAGCTTGGCTAATTGCGCATTGTTCCCAAGGGTTGGGTGCACGTCCAGCGGTAGGTGGTAAGCGTACAGATTAATCCCGTTTTCAATCAGCGCCTTAATACGACGGTATTTCATACCACGAATTTCAGAAGGTTCCCCTTTCCAGAAATAACCGTGGTGGACCAACAATGCGTCTGCTTTTTCTTCAATCGCTCGGTCAACCAGCGCCTGGCTGGCCGTCACGCCGGTGATAATGGTTTTTACCTCAACTTTCCCTTCAACTTGCAGCCCGTTTGGGCAGTAATCTTTGATCAGGTGCGGACTCAGTAATTCATTGAGCAAAGTTTCTAATTTTAAGTGATTCATGGTCATTTCCTTTTGCGTCTATGATCCTATTCTAACGTGAAACCGGGCTGAAAAAAGCCGTGATAAGGCCATACACCCTGCTCCTAACCTGTTACCATCAAGAGTAATAAAGGCAGCATGCCCGACATTGCAGGAAAATCGCGATAGGTAAGGCACAAATACCATCTCGCTACCCACTGACGACGCAAAAAATAAACCAGAGCTGTTTATAAGTCGCCATAGTTATCCACAAGAGCCATTATTGGCATGGTGATATCGAAGAAATCTCCTGCGATATGAGAATCGGACGAACTTTTTAGTCCATCTATTTATATAAAAAGGCGATTTATATCAAAATGTCATCAAACCAGCTATTGCAAAACCAGCCGCTCAACCATAAGCAGAGCTCGCCTAACCCGTTTGAGGCTGTCTTACATCTGCCGCCCCTGCTCACGGGGCATGACTACATCATCGACCAAGATTGGCTGGCGCAATTTCGCCAATCCGCCAATATTCCAGCGGATTCATCCTACCAGGGCAATCCACGGTTGGGCTTTTACTATCAGTGGCTTTGGCAACAACTCATCCTTGAACACCCGCATTATGATCTGGTTGCGGAAGAACTTCAGCTACACGACAACAAACAAACATTGGGGGCGATCGATTTCCTGGTTCGCAATCTGATGACAGGTGAACTGGAACACTGGGAAGTGGCAATCAAATTTTACCTAGCCTGGGAGCAGAGTTGGCCGGGTCCTAACGCCAAAGACAACTTAGATAAAAAAGCAAAGCGAATGCTGGAGCACCAGTTAGCCCTTTCTGATCACATGGCTTATCAACAACAGCTCTCCCCAATCTTCGGTCAGGTTGCGGTTAGACGTCTCATCATGCAGGGTCGACTGTTTTACCCGGAAGATCAAACCAGCCAAGGTTCCGGCATTTCTCTTAATCCGGGAGCCAGCATCGGACGCTGGTGTTACAGCCACCAGCTTCAAGACAAGATATTACGACCGCTGACAAAACGGGAATGGATTGCTCCACCGCCATTTTCAACGCTGGCGACGCCGCCTTTAACGGGCGTGATTTCTCATCCGGCCATGGCGGTCGATGCGCAAGAAAACCTCTGGTTCGTAATGCCGGATCACTGGCCTGCTCAGCAACCTGAACACAGGCTAGGACATCAGATGGTGAAATAGAACAGTTCGACATACAGGATTGAAGAAAACACGGGATCGCGATAGGCCCTATGAAACAATAATAAAAGTGGAACAATATAAAACGAGCAATATAAAACGAGGCAATAAAAAAACGCCCGGCAAAGCGGGCGTTTTTAAATTTCAGTCAGCAATCGACCTGATCAGTAACTCGAAAGCTGGAAGCTTACATACCAGCGTCAGCGAAAACCTTACTGACAATCTCCTGCGCTTCTTGTTCAATCAGAGCGAGGTGTTCCTTGCCCTTAAAGCTTTCACAGTAGATTTTATAGATGTCTTCTGTACCTGACGGACGTGCAGCAAACCACCCGTTCGCAGTTGTTACTTTCAGGCCACCAATTGCGGCACCATTACCTGGTGCATGGGTCAGACGTGCAGTAATAACATCCCCAGCCAGCGTCTCAGCAGCAACCATTTCCGGCGACAGTTTGCTCAGCACGGCTTTTTGCTCGCTGTTTGCGACCGCTTGCAGGCGGCTGTAGGCCGACTCACCGTGCTTGGCAGCCAGTGCTTCGTAGTACTGCTGCGGGTTCTTACCCGTTACTGCGGTAATTTCCGCAGCCAGCAGACACAGAAGAATACCGTCTTTGTCTGTCGACCAAGGCGTACCGTCCATTCGCAGGAAAGACGCTCCGGCACTTTCTTCGCCGCCAAAGCCCAGCTCACCACTGTACAAACCGTCCACAAACCACTTGAAGCCAACCGGTACTTCGCAAAGCTCACGCCCCAAATCAGCTACAACACGGTCAATCAGTGCACTAGATACCAGCGTTTTACCAACCGCAACATCTTGTCGCCATTCAGGGCGATGGCGATACAGGTAGTCAATACAAACAGCCAGGTAATGGTTCGGGTTCATTAATCCGGTAGGCGTTACAATACCGTGACGGTCATAATCCGGATCGTTACCAAAAGCCAGATCAAACTTATCTTTGTGTGCCAGCAGACCCGCCATCGCGTACGGTGACGAACAGTCCATCCGCACGACGCCGTCTTTATCCAACGACATAAAACGGAACGATGGATCAATCGACTCATCAACCAAAGTCAGATCCAACCCGTAACGAGCAGCTATCTGACGCCAGTACTCAATACCCGAGCCACCCAGCGGATCCACACCCAGTTTCAGGTTCGCTTGCTGAATCGCAGCCATGTCGATAACGTTAACCAAATCATCAACATACGGAGCAACCAGATCACGCTCTTCCACCAGCTCACTGGCAAAAGCATCCTGAATCGTTACACGCTTAACGTCCTGCAGCCCAGCGGCGATAATCTCGTTGGCACGAGATTCAATGGCACTGGTCAGGTTCCCTTCAGCCGGGCCGCCATGTACTGGATTGTATTTGATCCCACCATCTTGAGGCGGGTTATGTGACGGGGTAATAACGATACCATCGGCTTTTGCCTCATGGTTTTTGTTATGGCACAGAATAGCGTGTGAGATCCCCGGCGTTGGCGTATAGCCACGGCCTTGTTGAATCACAACCTGTACGCCATTGGCAACCAGCACTTCCAGGGTGGAGGTGAAAGCAGGCTCAGACAGCGCATGGGTGTCTTTACCTAAGAAAAGCGGACCCGTTACCCCATTCGCAGCGCGAACTTCTGCAACGGCCTGGGCAATTGCCCAAATATGATGCTGGTTGAAGGTTCCCTTGTCAGCCGTTCCCCGGTGACCGGAAGTCCCGAAAGCCACTTTCTGCTGCGAGTCTTGAACGTCCGGCTCGATCAGAAAGTAATTTGCCACTAACGCAGGAATATTATGCATATCTTCTTGCTGGGCACGCTGCCCAGCTCGAGGATGAATCGCCATTAACTTATCCTTGTAAAATCAAAGGCTTTTGCCTGTTAAATTTCACCGCAAACTTTTTCGATGATATCCGCGCCGAAGCTCATCTTGTTCATCAACTGCTCAACCATCTGGCGTTTGCGATCAGTATTGGTATTCGTAATGACCCAGAATGGCGTCTCCGGGATAGCTTTCGGCTTCGTCGTTTTACCACTGGCCAGCAGCTTTTCTTCGCTGTCAGCAAAATACACGCGTGTACGACCTTTGATTGCCGCGGCTTCTGCAAAGCCTTCCGGATCGATACGATAAAGCGAAGACAGAACCAGCATAAATCGGCCAATCGCTTTTTCCTGAGCGGCAAACTCATCGGAGATCAGCAGAGATCGCATTTCTTTGACACGATCAGCCTGCTCGACCTTGCCCGCATCTTTGCTGACTACGATCCCTTTTTGGCGAACCGGTATAGCAACTTCAGTGTGAACGGCTAATCCGGATTGATCAGGCATCATCAGCAAGCGGCGCAGGATATCGGATGCACTCTCGCCAATATGTTGAGTCTGGCTGGCGATGTAGCGATATAGCTCTTCGTCTACCTCAATAGTCTTCATCGTAGTGTTCATTGTCGTTCCGTTTAAAAATCACCGGGAGATTATAACGTGAACCGAGGTTATACTCTACGGTAAAGCGTTAACAACAAGAGAAATTAGTCAGTGAAACTTCATTATCAGGTTGATGGCGAAGGCGATGTGATCGTCTTGATCCACGGTTTATTCGGCAGTGCAGATAACCTTGGCCTGCTCGCCAGATCCTTGAAAGAACAATACAAAGTGATCAGCGTGGATCTTCGCAATCATGGACGCTCCCCTCACAGCGACCGTTTTACCTACCGTGACATGGCCACTGACGTGCTGAATGTTGTGGATCAACTGGATATTGAACGTTTTTCCGTCATTGGTCATTCCATGGGCGGAAAAGTCGCCATGGCGATGACTGAGCTGGCCACTACCCGCCTGAATCACCTGATGGTGCTGGATATGGCACCGGTCCACTATCAGGTTCACCGTCATCAAAATGTCTTTGCCGGATTACGTGAAGTTGCCAGCCATCCGGTCAGCAAACGCAGTGAGGCCGAGCAGTACCTGGCCATGCATGTGGTTGAGCCGGGCGTCCGTCAGTTCCTGTTGAAATCTTTCGCCAAACAAGAAAGCGGCGACTACGGATGGCGTTTTAATGTCGATGGGCTGATTGCTAACTACGACACAATTATGGGTTGGCCGGAAGTCGCGCCTTACGCAGGAAAAACCCTCTTTATTAAAGGACAGAATTCAGAGTACATTCTGCCAGAGCACCGTGAGGCGATCAGCCGCCAGTTCCCGAATGCCAAAGCTCACATGGTTGCCAATACCGGACACTGGCTTCATGCCGAAAAGCCGGACACGGTTAACCGTATCATTTTAAACTTCTTACAAGCTGCTTAACGTTAACAGTACCATTATGTCTGTGGTATAGTTCGCGCCTGACTCAGCAACAACGTTATGGCTGTAAGGAGACGCAAATGCTGTATGAGCACATGGACTTGCTTGAATCTATCGGGCTGGATTTAATGTTTGCCGCCATTTTCTTCTTAATCGGTATGGCGATCAAAGATGTGCTGAAGCAAGGTAATGTTCCGCCTTTTGGCCGCAAAATTGTGTGGCTGGTCCTGTTTTTGGGCTGTGCAGGATTCGTTACCAAAGGGCTGATCCAGATTAGCTGGGAAGGCGCCGGCATCGGTTAAGCTGAATTTTACAACGCCAATGGTTATCATTGCAGGTATAATCGCTGCTTTCAGCCGAATGACCATTGGCGACCGGAGCATTTGGCTCTCGGGTTAATTTATGTATATCGTGAGCGTTTTCGCTGACGGTCAACAATTAAATACGGGTAATCTCTACTATGGCGAGTGTAGGACTCTTCTTTGGTAGCGACACAGGTAATACAGAAGCTGTCGCTAAAATGATCCAGAAGCAACTGGGTAAAAAGCTGGTTGAAGTCAAAGATATTGCAAAAAGCAGCAAAGAAGACATCGACAATTTTGACCTGCTGCTACTGGGTATCCCAACCTGGTACTACGGCGAAGCACAGTGTGACTGGGACGACTTCTTCCCAGAGCTGGAGCAGATTGACTTTTCAACCAAGCTGGTAGCGATTTTCGGTTGTGGTGACCAGGAAGACTACGCAGAATACTTCTGTGATGCCATGGGCACAGTACGTGACATCGTGGAAGGCCGTGGCGCAACGATTGTTGGTCATTTCCCAACAGAAGGTTTTGAGTTCGAAGCATCTAAAGCCCTGGTGGACGATAGCCACTTTGTTGGCCTGTGTATCGACGAAGACCGTCAGCCAGAACTGACGCAAGAGCGTGTTGAGAAATGGGTTAACCAAATTTACGAAGAAATGTGTCTGGCAGAACTGGCCGACTAATTTCCTTCTCACACAAGCAAAACGCCAGGTTTTACCTGGCGTTTTTTATTGGCTGACGTTTGAACCGAGACATGCAACCTAATCTTTTAAAAAGAAAAATTACTCGTTGCTCTCTGGCTTAATTGTCGATTTGTACCACGTTGTTCATTGCCCGGCTTAAGATAACACCTCGCTTTCCGCCTCATTGCCGGCTTCACGGTATTGCGGCTTTTTACGGACATACAGTACCCGTTTCACCTGTGACACGACCTCACCGTTGGCATCTTTGACATGTACAACGAATTCAGGAAAGTACTTATCTCCCCCTTCCGTCGCTTTATGAATGTCGCTCAGGCAGTCTTCACTGATGACAAAATCTGCAAATAAATCAGTCTGTCCCGGTTTGATAAAGTTAATTTCAGCGTGCTTGTCCCAGACAAAATATTCTTTACCCAGAATCCCCATCAGCATCAACGCGTAGACAGGATCCGTCAGAGAAAAAATACTGCCGCCGTATTGAGTACGATTAGCATTTTTATTCCACCATCTTAACTTCAGCCTGATCTTAACTTCCCGAAAATCGTCGGAAATATGGACGATACGAATGCCGGCTCCCCAAAAAGGCGGCCATATATTCAGGGCTGCTTTGACAATGCCCGGTTTGTAGAATCGATACACGTAGTTTCTTCCTGAATACTGGTACGATGAGCCAAAGCTTACTCTACACCGCGACAAATGTACATTCCATTAACAAGAAAGCAACAGAAGAAAAAGTTAGAGATCAGCAAGATTGACCCGCTTTTAGGTTTATTGTTACCTTGTGGTCACTTATAATGAATAAAGAAGAGAAAGACTACCGTGCCATGAGGGTGCGGATAGCCAATAGGAAAATCCAATGTCAGATAATAATCACGCACTTAAACAAGCTGGCCTGAAGGTAACGCTTCCACGTCTAAAGATTTTGGAAGTGCTGCAACAGCCTGAATGCCAGCACATCAGTGCTGAAGACCTATACAAGAAACTCATCGATATCGGTGAAGAGATTGGCCTGGCAACTGTTTACCGTGTACTGAACCAATTTGATGATGCAGGCATCGTCACACGCCACCATTTTGAAGGTGGTAAATCGGTGTTTGAGCTGGCTACCCAGCACCACCATGATCACCTGGTTTGCCTGGATTGCGGTAAAGTGATTGAATTTTCTGACGATCTCATTGAGCAGCGTCAGAAAGAAATCGCAGCCAGCTTCAATGTCACTCTTACTAACCACAGCTTGTACCTGTACGGTCACTGTGCGAATGGTAATTGCCAGGAAGACGAAAGTCTTCACGACGAGAAATAATCAGTCACAACCATAACGACCAGGGCCGGACGGCTCAACACTGGCCACTGACACTGATATTTCTCCCTCTATAAAAAAACCAGCCTTTCGGCTGGTTTTTATCTTTGAGCTACTGAGACTTAGTCTCAGTCACCAATTTTTGCCCAAGTATCACGCAGACCAACAGTACGGTTAAATACCAGACTCTCTGCTGATGAGTCTTTGCTGTCGGCACAGAAGTAACCCATACGCTCAAACTGGTATGCTTTTTCTGCTTCTGCTGAAACCAGCGCTGGCTCGACGAAACCTTTCAGTACCACCAGAGATTCAGGGTTGATGACAGAAACAAAGTCTTCTGCTGCTCCTGGGTTTGGTACAGTGAACAGGCGATCGTACAGACGGAATTCCGCCGGAACACCTGCTTCAGCCGATACCCAGTGAATCACACCCTTCACCTTACGACCATCTGCCGGGTTTTTGCCCAGAGTGTCATTGTCGTAAGTACAGAAGATCGTGGTGATATTGCCCGCTTCATCTTTTTCGATACGTTCAGCTTTGATGATATAAGCACCGCGCAGACGTACTTCTTTACCCAGCACCAGACGCTTGTACTTCTTATTCGCTTCTTCGCGGAAATCTTCACGCTCAATGTACAGTTCACGCGTGAATGGTACCTGACGGTTACCCATTTCAGGGTCGTTAGGGTGGTTCGCGATTTCCAGCATTTCAGTGGCACCGTCGAAGTTTTCAATCACCACCTTCACCGGATCCAGAACCGCCATTGCACGCGGTGCGATGTCATTCAGATCATCACGGATGCATGACTCCAGAGAGCTCATCTCAATGGTGTTGTCTTGCTTAGTTACACCAATACGCTTACAGAACTCACGAATAGACGCAGGCGTAAAGCCACGACGGCGCAGACCAGAGATGGTAGGCATACGAGGATCATCCCAGCCAGAAACCAGCTTTTCAGTCACCAGCTGATTCAGCTTACGCTTGGACATCACGGTGTATTCCAGGTTCAGACGGCTGAACTCGTACTGGCGTGGACGGCAGTCAATGGTGATGTTATCCAGCACCCAGTCATACAGACGGCGGTTGTCCATGAATTCCAGCGTACACAGAGAGTGAGTAATACCTTCCAGTGCATCGGAAATACAGTGGGTGAAGTCATACATCGGGTAGATGCACCACTTGTCGCCTGTCTGATGGTGAGTAGCGAAACGCACACGGTACAGAACGGGATCGCGCATTACCATAAACGGTGATGCCATATCGATTTTCGCACGCAGGCACATTTTGCCTTCTTCCACTTCACCGTTCTTCATTTTGTCGAACAGCTCAAGGTTTTCTTCTACGCTGCGATCACGGTATGGACTGTGCTTACCCGGCTCAGTCAGGGTACCACGGTACTCACGGATCTGCTCTGGGCTTAGCTCATCCACGTAAGCCAGGCCTTTGTTGATTAGTTCAATGGCAAACCCATGAAGCTTGTCAAAGTAGTCAGACGAGTAACAAACTTCACCGTCCCATTCGAAACCTAGCCAGTTAACATCTTTCTTGATTGACTCAACGTATTCGATGTCTTCTTTCTCTGGGTTCGTATCATCGAAGCGCAGGTTACATTGACCCTGGTAGTCCTGAGCGATACCGAAGTTCAGACAAATAGATTTCGCATGGCCGATGTGCAGGTAGCCGTTTGGCTCTGGCGGGAATCGGGTATGAACGCTGGTATGTTTGCCACTGGCTAAATCCGCATCAATGATTTGACGGATAAAGTTCGTTGGACGAGCTTCAGATTCACTCATCTAGGTACACCTCGTGTGCTGAAGGATTTTTGATTTCCCTATGATCCATAAATATGGGGTATGACTCAACAAATAGTATGCATTGTTTGTCGATATGGATAAAAAAACCCCGCTATTCGCGGGGCAATCGAGAGATTATTCTCAGCAATTAAATGGCTTTCAGATAAAAGCCGAATACAACATTCCACTCAGGTGCCTATCAGGGATAGCGGCAGCCCGGTTTGAAGCAGTGCAAACCGCTTCTATATCGATACTGCGCAAAGCGAAAAACAGATACAGAAACGACCTAACGCCACACCTTTCCCCTACTCTGTTTTTGTATTTTGTACTCACGTTAGCAGACCAAGCAAGTGGGAAAAAAATCGGCCTCTTACTGAGGCCGATTTGCAGAGAACCCTTTGGTTTCAGATAACCAGCGGCATTTCTCTTATGGCAGTTTTACTGCGGACAGATCTTCGCTTGCTGGGATTTTCTTCATTTCACCAGCCACAATCTCTGCCAATGGACCCAAGATAACCTGCAGGTTATTTGAACCCAGTTTGACAACTCCCATCGCACCCAGTGCTTTCAGAGTTTTCTCATCTGCCAGGCTACGATCTTTCAGAGTCAGACGCAGGCGAGTGATACACGCATCAATATTTTCCAGGTTTTCATGACCACCCAGCGCTTTCAGATACTGTTTCGCCAACTCACCCGTTTCCTGTGAACCGGTAACAGCAGACGACTCGGTATCTTCGTCTTCACGGCCCGGTGTTTTTAGGTTGAACTTCACAATCACCGCACGGAAGATAAAGTAGTACAGTGCGAAGAACACCAGACCCTGAACAATCAGCATGTACCAGTTAACCGCCAGTGGGTTACGCGTCGACAACACAAGGTCAACCAGACCGGCAGAGAAGCCAAAGCCCGCAATCCAGTGCATTGATGCCGCAATGTACACAGAGATACCCGCCAACAGTGCATGCAGAACGTACAGACCCGGAGCCAGGAACATGAACGCAAATTCCAGAGGCTCAGTCACACCAGTGAAGAAAGACGCGAAGCCCGCTGCAATCATGATAGAGGCAACTTTCTCTTTGTTCTTCGCTTTCGCAGTGTGGTACATCGCCAGTGCAGCACCAGGCAGACCAAACATCATGATTGGGAAGAAGCCCGCTTGGTACATACCCGTTACACCCGGTGTTGCTGTACCTTCCGCGATTGACTTAGCGCCACCCAGGAAGTTAGGAATGTCGTTGATACCCGCTACGTCGAACCAGAATACAGAGTTCAGCGCGTGGTGCAGACCAACAGGAATCAGCAGACGGTTAAAGAAGGCATAGATACCAGCACCCACTTCACCCAGACTCTGGATACCTTCACCGAACGATACCAGACCGCCATAAATTGCAGGCCAGATGTACATCAGGATAAAGGCAATGAAAATCCCTGCAAACGACGTCAGGATAGGAACCAAACGCTTACCAGAGAAGAAGGCCAGAGCTTTGTGAAGCTCAACATGGGAGAAGCGATTGTAAATTTCAGCCGATACAATACCAACCAGAATACCAACGAACTGGTTGTTAATCTTGTTAAACGCAGCCGGTACTGAGCTTGGGTCGATACCTTGGATTTGTGCAACAGCCCCCGGAGACAACAGCGTGGTTACCACCAGGAAGCCAACGAAGCCAGACAGTGCCGCCGCACCATCCTTATCTTTAGACATACCGTATGCGACACCAACCGCAAACAGTACCGACATATTATCAATGATGGCGGAACCGGCTTTAATCAGAAAAGCTGCCAGAGCGCTGTTCGCCCCCCAGCCATTCGGGTCAATCCAGTAACCAACACCCATCAGGATTGCAGCAGCAGGCAGCGTGGCGACTGGCACCATTAACGCTTTACCTACTTTTTGAAAGTATCCAAGAATATTCACCCTCAGTTCCCCCTATGGTTTTCTCAGATGCGATATGAATAACTTATTTTAGTTATCCGATTAAGTAATATGCAGTGTAAGAAATTAATTTCGCCCCGCAAATTAAAACCTCTTCAATTGTGATCATAATCACCTGCAAACCCAATCAAACAGCGATTTTGCTAGCTCGATCATAAAACTTATTTTATTATCCAAAACAAACCCCGAATCGCGCTAGAATTGACCCATAATCGAAACTTGGAATGAGGTGTCGCCGTGAGACTAATCCCACTGAACAATGCTAAAGATGTAGGTCTGTGGTCTGCTCGCTATATTGCTGATCGTATTAATAAATTTAAGCCTACCGCAGAACGTCCTTTCGTTCTTGGACTGCCTACCGGCGGTACGCCACTGGCTACATATAAGCGCTTAATTGAGCTTTATGAAGCAGGAGAAGTAAGTTTTAAACATGTTGTAACATTCAACATGGACGAGTACATCGGTATCCCGTCGGATCACCCGGAATCTTACCGTAGCTTCATGTACAACAACTTCTTCAATCACATTGATATTCAAGAAGAAAATATCAATCTCCTGAACGGCAACACTGGCGATCACGACGCAGAATGCCAACGTTATGAAGCAAAAATTAAGTCTTACGGCAAAATCAACCTGTTCATGGGTGGCGTAGGCAACGACGGTCATATCGCATTTAACGAACCAGCCTCATCGCTGGCTTCACGCACGCGCATTAAAACCCTGACCGAAGATACTCGTATTGCCAACTCCCGCTTCTTTGACGGCGATATCAGCCAGGTGCCGAAATACGCACTAACCATCGGTGTCGGGACGCTGCTGGATAGCGAAGAGATCATGATCCTGGTAACCGGCCACGGTAAAGCACAGGCTCTTGAGGCCGCTGTCGAAGGTTCAGTTAACCATCTGTGGACAGTATCAGCCCTTCAGATTCATCCTAAGTCACTGATTGTCTGCGATGAACCTGCCACGCAGGAACTGAAAGTGAAGACTGTGAAGTACTTCAAAGAGCTTGAAGCAGAAAACATCAAACATCTGTAATTGAAGGAGTTATTCATGTACGCGCTGACCAACTGCCGCATTTTTACCGGGAGCGATGTGCTGAATAACCACGCCGTCATCATTGACGGCGTGAACATTCACGCTGTTTGCCCTGAGTCTGACCTACCTGCCGGAATAGCAACCTACGATCTGGAGGGGGCTAACCTCACACCGGGTTTTATTGATTTACAACTGAATGGTTGCGGTGGCGTCATGTTCAATGACGAAATTAACGCCGACACCATTCATACCATGCATCGCGCCAACCTCAAGTCGGGCTGCACCAGCTTTCTGCCCACTCTGATCACCTCTTCAGATGAAGACATGAAAGCGGCTATCCAGGCGGCTCGTGAATACCAGAGTAAATACCAGAATCACTCTCTGGGCCTGCACCTTGAGGGACCATACCTTAACGTGATGAAAAAAGGGATCCACTCTGTTGACCATATTCGTCGTTCTGATGATTCGATGATTCACGCGATTTGCGAGAATGCTGATGTGGTCACCAAAGTGACCCTGGCACCGGAGCTAAACGCCCACAGCCATATTGAACAGTTGGTTGAGGCTGGCATTATCGTCTCGGCAGGCCATACCAATGCAACGTATGTGGAAGCCCGTAAAGGCTTTGCGGCCGGTATCAGCTTCGCTACCCACCTGTTCAACGCCATGACCCCAATTGCCGGACGTGAACCCGGTATGGTTGGTGCCATTTATGATACCCCTGAGGTATATACCGGTATCATCGCCGACGGTTTCCATGTGGACTACGCCAACATCCGAATGGCGCATCGCATGAAAGGTGACAAACTTGTTTTGGTCACCGATGCAACTGCACCCGCAGGAGCAGACATTGATCACTTTATTTTTGTCGGTAAGAAAGTATATTACCGAGATGGTAAGTGTGTTGATGAAAACGGCACACTGGGTGGTTCGGCACTCACTATGATTGAAGCAGTTCAAAACAGTGTCGAGCATGCAGGTATCGCCCTGGACGAAGCGATTCGTATGGCTACCTTGTATCCTGCTCGCGCAATTGGCGTTGACAAGAAACTGGGGGCCATCAAAAAAGGCATGGTTGCTAACCTGACTATTTTTGATCGTGACTACCGTGTCCGGGCGACTGTTGTTAACGGCGAATACGAGCAGAACTAAACTATGACAGGCGGACAAATTGGTAATGTAGATCTGGTAAAGCAGCTAAATAGTGCAGCTGTTTACCGGCTCATTGACTTGCAGGGCCCTATTTCACGAATCCAGGTTGCTGACGTCAGCCAGCTAGCCCCGGCAAGTGTTACTAAGATCACCCGCCAACTGCTGGAGCGCGGCCTGATTAAAGAGGTCGCGCAGCAGGCATCTACCGGCGGTCGGAGAGCTATCTCCCTGACAACGGAATCAACCCCTTTTCACTCAATTGCGATCCGTCTGGGCCGCAATTACATCGAACTGACGCTGTACGATCTGAGCGGTAAATTCATTGCCGGTACCGGCCATGCATTTCATTACACCAGTCAGCAAGCACTGATTGACGGCCTGCTTGACCATATCCGGCAGTTTATCGCTGATAACCAGAGCATCATGCGCGAACTGGTAGCATTCGGTATCACGTTACCGGGATTGATTGACCCGGAGACCGGTGTGGTGGATTACATGCCGCACATCGAGGTTGATAACCTGCCACTGGCAGACATCATTACCGACAAATATGGCGTAGCCTGCTTTGTCGGTAACGACATCCGTGGCTTGGCACTGGCCGAGCACTACTTTGGTGCCAGCCGTGACTGCCATGATTCAATTCTGGTCAGTGTTCACCACGGTACCGGTTCAGGCATCATTGTTAACGGCCAGGTATTCCTGGGATATAACCGCAATGTGGGCGAAATCGGCCACATCCAGATTGATCCATTGGGCGACAAATGCCAGTGCGGTAATTTTGGCTGTCTTGAGACCGTTGCCTCTGAACCGGCGATCATCAAGCACGTTCAAGCTCTGCTGGCTCAGGGCTACCCAAGCAGTTTACAGGAGCTGGAAGAGGTCACGATGCCCGCTATCTGCGAAGCGGCAAACAAAGGGGATGAACTGGCTACTCAGGCACTGATTAAAGTCGGTAACCATTTGGGTAAAGCACTGGCGATGACGATTAACCTGTTCAACCCACAGAAAATTGTCATTTCCGGCAACATTGTACAGGCGAAAAACATTGTGTTCCCGGCGATTCGTCGCTGCATTGAGACCCAGTCGCTGTCGACCTTCCACAAAGATTTGCCAATCGTCGAATCAGAGCTGTATACCCAGCCGACAATTGGTGCATTTTCAATGATTAAGCGTGCCATGCTAAACGGTGTATTGCTGCAGAAATTGCTGGAAGAATAACCAAACAGCTAGCCGATTCAGCGGGTAGACAGCTCGCTAAGTTATTCATATTGTAACAATTACAAGGAGCATGTTCCTATTCGGAGCATGCTCCTTGTGTTATATTTCTGCGCAAAATGTGTCCCCCGTCAGACGGGGCATCGTCTTCTAACCATAAGAAATTTCAGTCAAGCCATGGAACTTGTATATATCATTGCTGCCTTTTTGGCAGGTTACATTGCCCTCAGGTGCAAATTGCCTCCGCTTGTGGGCTTTCTTGTCGCCGGGTTCGCGTTAAACATCTCAGGCTATGAATCCACCGCCACCCTCTCCTCACTGGCAGATCTGGGTGTCACATTACTGCTGTTTACCATTGGCCTGAAACTCGACGTCAAAACCCTGCTGGCAAAAGAGATCTGGGGCGGTGCAACCCTGCATAACCTGCTGACAACCGGCCTGTTTACCCTGGCTCTACTGGCGCTCAAGCAGCTCGGTATTGGTATTATGGCTGACCTGGATATCACGCAACTGGCTCTGCTGGGTTTTGCATTGTCCTTCTCCAGTACCGTTTTTGCCATTAAAGCGCTGCAGGAAAAAGGCGAGCTGAATGCCACCTACGGTACCTTGTCGATCGGTATTCTGGTGATGCAGGATATCTTTGCGGTCATTTTCCTGACTATTTCGACCGGAAAAGTCCCGGACATTACCGCCCTGGCGCTGTTCGCACTACCGCTGTTGCGCCCTTCCCTGTTTAAAATTCTGGATCGTGCCGGCCACGGTGAGATGCTGGTTCTGTACGGCGTATTCCTGGCGCTGGTTGCCGGAGCAGGATTGTTTGAAGCCGTCGGGATGAAACCGGATCTGGGGGCATTGATCATGGGTATGCTGCTGGCCGCCCACCCGAAAGCATCAGAAATGTCGAAGTCACTGTTTAACTTCAAAGAGCTGCTGCTGGTCTGTTTCTTCCTCAATATCGGTCTTTCGGAAACCCCGACCATTGATGGCCTGCTGATGGCACTGCTGCTGATCGCCCTGTTGCCACTTAAAGGGATCCTGTACTACGTCATTTTCAATATGTTCCGCTACCGTGTCCGCACTTCGCTACTCGGTACCCTGACGCTGTTTAACTACAGTGAATTCGGTCTGATTGTGGGTGGACTGGCATACAGCATGGGCCTCCTGCCTGGCAGCTTCCTGGTCGCCATTGCCATTGCAGTATCGATGTCATTCCTGATCGCCGCCCCACTCAACAGCCTTGGCCACCGTCTGTACAAAGATGCCGCCAAATGGCTTAAAGAATTTGAACCGGAAAAACTTAACGCCAGCGATCGCCTGATAGACCTCGGTGAGAAGCAGATTCTTATTCTAGGGATGGGCCGTATCGGTACCGGTGCCTATGATGAGCTGGTTGCTCGTTACGGGGATCAGGTGATTGGCGTCGAAACCCGTGAAGAATCCGTGGCCCAGCATCGAGAAGAAGGCCGTCATGTCATTCACGGCGATGCAACTGACCCGGACTTCTGGGCCAGGGTCATCTCCAAACGCAACACCAAGCTGATCCTGCTGGCAATGCCACACAGCCAGGCCAATAACTTTGCGCTGGAGCAGATTCGCGAACGTGACTATCAGGGGCAAATTGCCGCCATCGCAAAATACAATGATGATGAAGCCGAACTGAAAGAGTTGGGTGTCGATGCCGCCTTCAATATCTACAACGAAGCCGGTAGTGGCTTTGCTCGCCACGTCGTTGAGCATTTGTCGCCACAAATTAAGTCAAAGCTTTAATCCTCCTTTCCCCCTCCAACGGCAGCTCAGGCTGCCGTTTGTTTTTTCGTACGAAATATCGCCTCAATATAGAAAATATTCTGTATTTTTTGTTTTTATTAAAAAATATTCACCATAGGTGCTTTTTGTTTATTGAATTGGAGTTAGAGGTTGCATTTCATTATCGAATACGCAATTTTAAAAACCAACAGGGAAACGACAAGTATGTAGTCAGGATCTGCCTGACAGATTAGTCAGCCGGCTACATCTCGATTCCAACAGTTACATGGATAGCAATCAGCCATTAGATTTGGGGTAGGAAGTATGTGTTCAGTATTCGGGATTCTAGACATTAAAAGTGATGCAACCGCGCTGCGTCAAACGGCACTCGAAATGTCAAAAAAAATGCGCCACCGTGGCCCGGACTGGTCCGGTATTTATTCATCAGACCGTGCGATTCTGGTGCACGAGCGTCTGGCCATTGTTGACCTGAACAGCGGCGAGCAGCCTCTCTACAACGCCGACAAAACTCATGCCCTGGCTGTTAACGGCGAAATTTACAACCACAAAGAACTTCGCGCAGAGTTTGCCCCTGATTACCCGTTCCAGACTGAATCTGATTGTGAAATCATTCTGGCACTGTACAAAGAGAAAGGGCCGGAACTGCTGGACTACCTGAACGGTATTTTTGGCTTCATCCTGTACGATGAGCAGGAAGACGCATACCTGATTGGCCGTGACCACATCGGTATCATCCCGCTGTACCAAGGTTATGATGAGCACGGAAACTACTACGTAGCCTCTGAAATGAAAGCGCTGGTACCGGTTTGTAAAACCATCAGCGAGTTCCCTCCAGGCCATTACCTGTGGAGCAAAAAAGGTGAACCGGTTCGCTACTACAAGCGTGACTGGATGGAGTTCGACAGTGTTGCCGAAAACGTTACTGACAAAGTCGCTCTGACCAACGCGCTGGAAGGTGCCGTAAAACGCCAGCTGATGACCGACGTACCATACGGTGTATTGCTGTCCGGTGGCCTGGATTCTTCCGTGATTTCCGCAATCACCAAAAAGTTTGCGGCTCGCCGAATTGAAGATGATGAGCAATCTGAAGCCTGGTGGCCAACCCTGCACTCATTTGCGATTGGCCTGGAAGGTGCACCGGATCTGAAAGCCGCGAAAAAGGTTGCCGACCACATCGGTACGGTTCACCACGAACTGACCTACACCATTCAGGAAGGTCTGGATGCGATTCGCGACGTGATTTACCACATCGAAACCTATGATGTGACCACTATCCGTGCATCAACCCCGATGTACCTGATGTCACGTAAGATCCGTGCAATGGGTATCAAGATGGTTCTGTCTGGCGAAGGCGCAGATGAAGTATTCGGTGGTTACCTGTACTTCCACAAAGCACCAAACGCCAAAGAGTTCCACGAAGAAACCGTACGCAAGCTGCTGGCTCTGAACATGTTTGACTGTGCTCGTGCGAACAAATCAATGGCGGCATGGGGTATTGAAGCTCGTGTTCCGTTCCTGGATAAAGAGTTCCTGGAAGTGGCCATGCGTATCAACCCACAGGACAAAATGTGTGGCAACGGTAAAATGGAAAAACACATTCTTCGTGAATGCTTTGGCCACTACCTGCCGGAATCTGTGGCCTGGCGCCAGAAAGAGCAGTTCTCTGACGGTGTAGGTTACAACTGGATTGACACGCTAAAAGAAGTGGCTGAAGCAAAAGTCACGGCACAGCAGCTGGAAACTGCGAAATTCCGCTTCCCGTACAACACGCCGACCACCAAAGAAGCGTACGTGTACCGCGAAATCTTCGAAGAGCTGTTCCCACTGGAAGACGCAGCGAAATGTGTACCTGGTGGTCCATCAATTGCCTGCTCAAGTGCTAAAGCGATTGAATGGGATGAGAGCTTTAAAAACAGTGCCGATCCATCTGGCCGTGCAGTAGCCGCCGTACACAACGAGGCATACCAGAAAGCGTCGGTATAAATGTATTCATCAACACCTGTACGTTTCTGACTCAGCACGTTTTTGACTAAGAACAACGTTACATTCGGACACATGCAGCGTCGGGGCTGGCAATACCAAACCAGCCCCATAACCATAAAAAAAGCGAGAGCCTTGGCTCTCGCTTTTTGTTTGTTCGCTGATTGAAATGTCATCAAGCCATAGTTCAGTAGCTTGTGACAAGTACTCCATCAGAAGTAGAAACGGGTACCGAAGATGAAACGGGTAAAGCTGTCTTCCAGACCATCTTTGGTGACACTGATATCATCAGTTGAGATGTTGTAGTTCACTTCGGCACTCAGCGCGACATGCGGGTTGATGAAATACTTGATACCACCGGCAATCTTAATGTTCAGCGCCGTCACATCTTCAAAGTCAAATTCAAAATCCCCGTTATCCCCTGACAAGTTCGCCACCTGTGCGGCAGCCCCCAGGTAAGGCACCCAATTCGACTGGTTCGTAAAGTTATACTCCGTAAAACCACCAAACTGGAAGGTCTGAGTGCTGTCACTCATATTGATATCCAGTACCGCACCAATCTCCCAGTCTTCCCGGATAAAATAACCATAAGATGTATTTAGGATGAACAGGTAATCATCAACGTAGTCAAGATCCAGACTACCTTGTAAAGCCAGTTCCTGCGTCCCTTGCGGTAAAGAAACCTGAGCCCACACAGACGGCGCGCTGAGCGCTCCCATCACAGCCAATGCCACTGCATATTTTTTCATTTTTATCCCACTCCTTGTTGAGGTAACTCAAACTAAGACTAGGAGCCGGTCATAAAATATGCCAAAAAATTTGTGTAAAGTTTGTCCTAAACAGAATAAAAAAGGCCAACTTACGTTGGCCTTTGTATTCTCTATGGGAATTACCGTTCCCAGTAAGCTTCCTCGAGGCTGTCCTCTCGTTCTGGCAGGCCACGAGACAAACGCGGCGAATGCTGTGCCAGTACTTCATAACTGACTCGGTTTGAGTACAGACAAATTTGCGAGAAAGACGAGTACGTCAGGTAAGTGTACTGGTGCTTACTAGATTTCGGCACATTTTCGCGATGGTAGCGGTTTGCTGACATGTCGTGCAGCAAGGCTGACAACGCACCATCACCCGCACCGTTGGTATTTTTGATACGCTCCGGGCCACCCATGTAAGGCGCGATGTGAGAGTATACCTTAATGGCATCCTGGCAGTCGGCTTTCAGCATCGGGCGGCTGAATTCGTAGCGATTGAACTCAGGAATTTCCCCCGGTAGCAGCGGCAGGCTGGTTTCACGCTTCGCTGCGTTTTCTGTATAACCCGCCATGTACAGGCCCACAGGCCCCGCGGTACACAGCACCAGGTCAACCCATTCCAGGGTTTTTTCAGACGCCATCAGCGGATCGGTTTCCCCGGTCAGCGCTTCAGCTTCGTCTTCATTCATAGCAACCACAGTCACGTGTTCACGCAGGAAATCACGCCACCACTGCGGGTCATCAGCAATCACAAACTTGGTACCCAGCGTCAGTACCACAGGAACATCATACTTTTTCGCGTATTCGATGGCCTGCATCGTTGCAGCTGGCATTGGGTCACCTTCTTTACAACGCACCAGATACGCCGTCAGTACCAGCGCTGATGCATCTTCAAAGACGTGTTCCGGGATGCTGTCCGGACGCAGTTGGTTCATGCGGCCTTCGTTGATAGCAAACGTACGTTCGCCATCGCTGGTAATGAGCGCAAAACAACGGCCAATCGGACCTTCAACCGGTTGCAGGTAGTTCATGTCCATACGGCTGGATGTGTTGCAAAGATAGCGGTAAGCGTAGCTACCGATTTCAATGTCTTTACTCATCACACCCAACAACAGAGATTTGTCATCTGCCAGCACTGAGTAGTTGTGCAGCGTGTTACCAATGGTACCGCCGGCAAACTCGTGCGTGATCAGCTCTTTCTCTTTCAGTTCACGGTACAGGGCTTCCGCCTTTTCATCCGTGATCACCAGTGAGTGACCTTTACTCAGCTCATAGCGCTCCAGGAATTCATCATCAACACAGGCTTCAATATCCACCAGCGTCTGATCAATACCGATGATGTGAGTACGAGCGAGTCGCTTTTCTTGTTTTGACTGACTTAGAAGAGGATCACGTGCGTGTACTGGAAAGTAATGCTTGGACTTTCGTTGGCCTGGAAATTTCATGTCGATGAGCTGTCTGTAGAGAAATTTTGCGAATTCTATCACAGAATATAGAACAAGAAAGAAAAAGCTCTCGAACAAATCGAGAGCTAGTTAACGGAATGAGAATTTCCAGGACGCCGTATTTCAGCTTGTCAGCACTGGCCTACCAGCCTTGGGTGTGCTGTTTTACCAGTGCCTGCATCATTGCAATATGCTCAGGCTGGTCGTTCAGACAAGGGATCAGATTGAACGTCTCCCCGCCAGCTTCAAGGAAAACTTCCTTACAACCCACAGCGATCTCTTCCAGGGTCTCCAGGCAGTCCACCGAAAACGCCGGACACATAACATCCAGCCGTTTAACGCCTTTCTCAGCCAGAGAACGAATCGTCCCTTCCGTATATGGTTGCAGCCACTTTTCCCGGCCAAAAATGGACTGATAGCTCATGCTCATTTTTTCCCGCGCCATCCCCAGCTTCTCCGCCAGCAACGCCGTGGTGCCATTGCAGTGTTCCGGATACGGATCGCCATTGTCAGCATACCGCTTCGGGATGCCGTGGTATGAACACAGCAAATAATCCGGCTCACCATGTTCTGCCCAGAACTGTGTGGCGGAATCAGCCAGCGCTGAAATATAGTCCGGGTGATCGAAGTAGTGATTGATAAAACGCAGCTCCGGCAAATACGGACGCTGCCTCAACCCCTTCGCCACTTTATCAAATACCGCCGCGGTGGTTGTGCGCGAGTACTGCGGATAGAGCGGTAACACCACCACTCGCTGACACCCCTGAGCCTGTAAAGCGGCCAGACCGTCCTCAATGCTCGGCTTGCCATAGGTCATCCCCAGCTCGACAGGCACGTCCAGCGCTTCAGCCAATTTTTGCTGCTGGCGACGCGAATACACCATCAGCGGCGAGCCCTCTTCCATCCAGACGCTCTGGTACAACTTGGCAACTTTAGGGGACCGGATTGGCAGGATGACCCCGTGCAGAATCGGGCACCATAACCAACGGCTCATATCAACGACACGCTGATCGTGCAGGAATTCAGACAGGAAATGCTTAACACCTGCCGATGTCGCACTTTCCGGCGTACCCAGGTTAACCAGGAGAACACCGTAGGAAGGCGTATGTTCAATGTGGTCTGTGCTTTGTTCGCTCATAATGTCCTTCGTACTTCACGCAGCCAAATAATTGAAGTGAAACGTTTGTCACTTTAACAGTTTTTAATTCAGCTGGTTATACCGAACTTAACAATAATACGATCACTGGCGATTTCCTCACCAACTATTCAAGCATATAAAATCAGGCATAAAAAAGGGCCAGCCTGACAGGCTGACCCGATTCAAAGTGGTTTAGCTACCCGGCAGAATTACGCCAGTGCTTTCTCCAGCTCTGCACTTACTTCTGTTACAGGCTTAGTACCATCGAATTTCAGGTACTTAGTGTTGCCTGCTTCAGCTTCTTTGGTGTAGTAAGCGATCAGTGGAGCAGTTTGCTCATGGTATACACCCAGACGAGCACGTACTGTTTCTTCTTTGTCGTCATCACGTACAACCAGGTCTTCGCCAGTTACGTCGTCTTTACCTTCAACCTTTGGCGGGTTGTATACAACGTGGTAAGTACGGCCAGAAGCCAGGTGAGCACGACGACCCGCCATACGCTCAACAATTACTGCGTCTGGCACGTCAAATTCGATCACGTAGTCAACGTCAACGCCGATTTCTTTCAGACCGTCAGCCTGAGGAATCGTACGAGGGAAACCGTCCAGCAGGAAGCCTTTTGCACAGTCGTCTTCAGCAATACGCTCTTTAACCAGACCTAGGATAATGTCGTCAGACACTAGTTGACCAGCATCAATAACGGCTTTCGCTTGCTGACCCAGCTCAGTCCCTGCCTTGATTGCTGCACGTAGCATGTCACCGGTTGAAATTTGTGGAATACCAAACTTCTCTTTGATGAATTGTGCCTGAGTACCTTTACCTGCACCTGGAGCGCCCAGAAGAATGATGCGCATCTTGATCCCCTTAGATTTGAATGGAGTTTTCAAAAAAATGAAAAATACACTGATTAGCCCTTAGTCGCAAGCCCGGCTGCCCTGCCTGACTGCTATTACATACTGTCTCAGCATACAATTTGACATAGATAGGGGGGATTAGACCTTAGTCACATCCCCCCGCCTGTTTATTGATTTAACTGGCTGATTAAATTTCTTTATACCAGCAGCTGGTTCACTGCTGACAGGAACTTGGATGGATCATCCATGGTACCTTTTTCAGCCAGCATCGCCTGTCCCAGCAGCATCTCGACCCAGCGACCGAACACTTCCTCGTCGGCTTCGTCAGCCATCTTGCGGACGACCGCGTGCTCCGGGTTCAGCTCAAAAATGTATTTTACTTCAGGAGCAGAATGACCCGCTGCAGCCAGCAGTTTCGCCATCTGTGTTCCCATTTCATTTTCGCCGGTCACAACAACCGCTGGCGTGTCTTTCAGTTTGAAGGTAGTACGCACATCCTGAACGCGATCGCCCAGGTAGGTTTTCGTGCGCTCAACCACTGACTGGAAGGCTTCCTCTGTTTCTTTACGCTTCTCTTTTTCTTCCTCGTCATCAAACTTGGACAGATCCAAATCCGCTTTGGTAATCGCCTGGAAGGCTTTGCCTTCAAACTCCGGCAGGTGACCCATCAGCCACTCATCGATGCGATCAAACATCAGCAATACTTCCAGACCTTTAGCACGGAACTGCTCAAGGTGCGGGCTGTTCTTAGCTGCCGTGAAGCTGTCGGCAGTCAGGTAGTAAATCTTGTCCTGACCTTCTTTCATGCGGCCGATGTAGTCTTCCAGCGATACCGTCTGCTCTTGGGTTTCCGCATGGGTAGAGCTAAAGCGCAGCAGTTTGGCAATTTTGTCACGGTTAGCGAAGTCCTCAACCGGGCCTTCTTTCAGCACCATGCCGAACTCATTCCACAATGTCTGGTACTTCTCGGCATCATTGTTTGCCAGACGCTCCATCATGGTCAGGGCACGTTTGGTACAAGCTTTGCGCAGCGACTGCGTGACTTTGTTGTCCTGCAGAATTTCACGTGACACGTTCAGCGGCAGATCGTTAGAATCGATCAGACCACGCATGAAGCGCAGGTACGACGGCATGAACTGCTCGGCGTCGTCCATAATAAACACGCGCTGCACATACAGCTTCAGGCCATGCTTGGCATCACGGTTGTACATGTCCCACGGGGCTTTTGACGGGATATACAGCAAGCTGGTGTAGTCCTGCTTACCTTCTACGCGGTTGTGGCTCCAGGTCAGCGGCTCCGCAAAGTCATGGGATACGTGTTTGTAGAACTCTTGGTATTCTTCATCGCTGATATCGGCTTTGTTTCGTGTCCACAGAGCCTGAGCCTTGTTGATTTGCTCCCACTTACGGCCGGTTTCTTTGCCTTCGTCATCACGCTCAACAGTCTGGATATACACCGGAATGCCAATGTGATCCGAGTATTTACCGATGATGTCACGCAGACGGTATTCGCTCAGGAATTCTTTTTCATCGTCACGCAGGTGAAGAATAATCTCGGTGCCGCGGCTTGCCTTTTCGATGCTCTCAACGGTGTAGTCGCCTTCACCGGTCGATTCCCAGGACACCGCTTCATCGGCTGCTACACCCGCCGCACGCGTATTCACGGTTACCCGGTCGGCGACGATAAAGGCCGAGTAGAAGCCCACCCCAAACTGACCGATCAGCTGAGAATCTTTCGATTCCTCTTCGCTCAGCTTGGCAAAAAAGTCTTTTGTTCCGGATTTCGCGATCGTACCCAGGTGTTCAATCACCTCATCTCGCGTCATACCGATGCCGTTATCACTGATCGTCAGTGTTCCTGCTTCCGCATTAAACGACAATTTCACACCCAGATCCGCATCATTTTCATACAAGTCTGGTTGAGACAGTGCACGGAAACGCAGCTTATCTGCAGCATCCGACGCATTCGAAATCAACTCCCTCAGGAAGATTTCTTTGTTCGAATAGAGAGAGTGAATCATCAACTGAAGCAGCTGTTTGACTTCAGACTGAAAACCACGGGTTTCCTTATTTTTGTGGATAGTTTGTTCGCTCATTTCGACTCCGAAACTTGTATTTTGCACTTGTAACTTGCATTAAGAGGACGTGCAGACGTCGAATCTGAAACCCCGGTGACACAGCTGTTATAAAGTGAGTCACCGCTAACTTTCAGACGATTTTCGCTGTCTGGAATACCTTTTCCCACCCTGTTTTTTCATCACCGGATGGCCGTCCCAATTCACTACTCTGTATACATGTGGGCTTCTCGGCGGTTTTCAACCTAAAAGTTTGCATTTATCTCTTTGAGGTTTTTTCAGAACACTTTTTTATGTTTTTTACATTCAGGCATAATTCAGCCTTTTCATGCTATATATCTGCATGATTTAACTTTGTTAATGCTAAAAATGAATAAAATAGAAAGTAAGTTACTTATTGGGCAGCGTTTTGTTTTTGACCCATACGATAATAGTCTGGTCGACAAGCTCGAAGAGGATGAGCTCACCCGTCTTGGGACAAATGAAAGCCGGGCACTGTGCTTGTTGGTGGAAGAACCGGGTGCCATCATTACACGCACCCGATTACATAACTATGTCTGGCGCGAGCAAGGATTTGAAGTCGATGACTCAAGCCTGACCCAGGCAATTTCCACCCTGCGAAAAGCCCTGAAAGATTCCACCAAATCACCTGAATTTATCAAAACCGTGCCAAAACGCGGCTATCAGATGATTGCATCGGTGGAAACCCTGTCTGACTCGACACCACCTGTTTCTGAATCGGAGCCTGCGGAAGCAATTCTGGATGGCCTGCCAGTCGCTGAGCTTGACGACGCGGTAACCGTTTCAACGCCTTCTGCAAGCGGTCAGACTAACACGGCGGCAGGTGCCAGCCACGCTTCAGTCAGTCATCACTACATGGCACAAAACCATGCCGGTTTTGGCAGCTTAAGCCACACCAGCGCCGGGCTGAAACTGGCCAGTATCATCGCTTTATTGCTGGCTTTCGTCATGCCGCTGATCGTTACTGTGATCATGCCGCAAAAATCCTCTGCGTTTACCCAGCTGACGCAAATCGACGGTATTCCGGTACTGGTACCGCAGAACCACCCTTCGGTATCGCAATGGGAAACCATGATCAGTCAGTGCGTTGAATCTTATCTGGAATATCACCAAGGTGATCGTCGGCCGACCGAAGTCATTGCAACCGGCGGACAAAGCTCTCAGCTATGGCTGAACTATGTACACAATGACAAAATTCCCAATGAAAACGTGACTCTGCGTTTGCTGACCAGTAACAAGGACAACGCCACATTATGTCAGTAACAATTAAGCCTTCAGCTCTCAAATTCCTGGCTGCAAAATATTGGGCATTTATTCTGTTAGGCATTTCCTGCCTGTTTAGCGGTTGGCTGTACTTTTCCAGCGATTATAAGCTGGAGCAACTGCTGACCTCGCGTGAGTGGCATGCTAACTCGGTCAGCCGCATCAAGGACACCACCCTGGAAGAGCTGGGGATGCTGCGACAGGTCGAGCAGACCAGCCATGTGATTTACCTGCCAAACAATACTTACTCGCGAATCACGGTATTGAAGCTGTTCAGTGATGAAGCTACACCACTGACGCTGCATATTTCCGAGTCCGGTAACTGGGATGTCAGCGGTGGGTATTTACTTACTAAGCCATTGGAATTTAAAGATATCACATCTGGCCACAACCTGGACTTTAAACCCAAGCACCTGAGCATTGTGAAGCAGATTTTCCGGATGGATGCCGAGCAAAGTCGCCGGGTTGATATCCGCAATGACAAGTCGATTCTGCTGACCAGCCTGAGCTTTGGTTCCACGATCCTTTACTCACTGTAAGCACTGCTACTCGCCGTCAGTGGCGTCCTGAACCTGCCTCCTGAACGCTATCAGGGGGCAGAGACCAGCTTTATCTCCACATCTCACGTTCTTAACTTTCCCCCTCCGTCTTGCTGAGTCGCCATACACCTAGCGTTCGTCCCGCGACGTTGTTTTTCTGTTCGCACGGTAATTGCGTTCTGGGTTCGTGGAAAAAGAGCGTTGGGCTTGGTATCAGGACATACGCTTGGACTTGGGCTTGGATTTAGGCTTGCTTGGACTCAGGCACGGAGGGATTAACACTCAGTGCCTCAGGGGTTTTGACTCGATTCGACCAGCCAGTTTGGGAACACTGTGTGGGCAACACCTAGATTATCGGTGTTGGCTAGACGGCTATCGCTTTGTGTTATCAATACACTGGCGTTACTTGCGGCAATAAAAAAGGGAAGCGAACGCTTCCCTTGATAATGAACAAAACAGACAAATTATTAGAAGTACAGACGCATACCGATGGTGAAAGCACTGTCATCCATCATCTTCTGGCCATCAATTGCGGTTTTTTCTTCATCGTAGCTCATGTCAGCGTATTCCATGTATGAAACCACTTGGCTGGTCAGCCAGTAGTCGGCACCCACGGTGAACTGATCCAGCGTGTTGTCTTTGGTGTCGTAGTCAACATAATCATACACACCGTACAGGCCCACGCCGATTGGGAAATCGTAGCGTACCATCGCACCCACACCGGTTTGCTCATCGCCCGCAAAATCATAGTCTGAGTACATCGCTGCCAGTGACAGGCTATTCCACGCGTATGTGGCGTTCAGTGTCCATGAATCATCTTTGTCATCGCCAAAGTTCTTGTCTTTTTCCGTACGCTCAGAGCTGGTGTAGGTACCGGACAAACCCAGACCGAAATCTGATTCCCATGCTACACCCAGTGCATAGGCCTGATCGATTTCGATGATGTCACCGCTGATCACACCATCACGGTCATCATATTCCTGGCCAGTGTGGTACTGAGCCATCACAGTGAAACCGTTCTTTTCAAATTTGTACTGCACGCCGTTGGTCAGGCGATCTGTTGCTGACCAGTCGTTTTTAATGTTGGCCGTACCACCGTATTCCCAGGTGATATCGTACTGACCGGCCAGCGTATCCTGCACTGCTGACATTCGACCAATTCGGAATTCACCGAAATCACCACCGATCGCAGCAGAAGCGAATTTCGTGAATTCTTCATCATCAAAGCCGTTGCCGTCTTCAGGAATGATGTTCAGCTCTTTAAGGACATCACCGTTCACGTACAGGCCGTTTGGCATGAAGTAGGTCATGTTCAGACCCAGCTCTGTCCCTTCGCCGGTGAACGTGTCGTCAGCGCCCATGATGCCGTTATCGGTCGTCTCGTAACGAACACGCAGGTTACCGTAAATGTTTACTGAAAGGTCATCGGATTTATATACTTCCGCTGCCATTGCTGATGCACTGGCAACCACAGAACCGATCACAGCTGCTACAACTGTCTTTTTCATGTTCACTCCTAATTATTGTCTCTATCAGCCCTTCTTTGGGCGTCAGTTTTTTATTTTTCACTGCTACCTGCCGGATGAAAGCGGTACAAAAAGCACACAACTTCAGCCAGCATGTTTCCCGTAAGGTGTGTTGGCCATTAGGGAGACACGGACTATTAAACACATAGAAACAAAGGGTTATGAACAAAAACAGTCTTAAACGATATTTAAATAGTTATCCTTAGAAATTAAGGTGATATAAAAACTAAATCAGACTCTAAAAATCTCAATCAGCTAAAAACTCATCATTGAGCGCAAAGAAATACGGGCTTTTGCCGCGGAAAGATAAAAAAATACCAACGCCCGACTAAATCGAGAGTTGGTATTTTTTTGAGTTAGCTAACGCTACGTATTGCGCTGCCGTCAGATCAGCTTGTGTCGACCGGCCAGAGAATGGGATAAGGTCGTGCCATCCACCAGCTCCAGCTCACCGCCAACCGGTACACCATGAGCAATGCGGCTGGCTTCAACCTGGTACTCGCCACACAGTTCAGCGATGTAGTGAGCTGTCGCCTCCCCTTCTACGGTCGGGTTGGTTGCCAGAATCACTTCACTGATGGTTTCGGTCTGCATCCGGAATTCCAGAACATCCAGCCCGATATCCGATGGCCCGATGCCATCAAGCGGCGACAGGTGTCCCATCAGCACGAAATACCGGCCGGAAAACTGCCCGGTGGCTTCGACCGCCAGAATATCTGCCGGACTTTCCACAACACAGATTTGGCCGTTTTCCTGACGACGCGGATTTGAACAGATGGAGCACACCTCTTCTTCCGTAAACGTCCGGCAATCACGGCAGTGACCGATTTCCGTCATGGCTTTTTGCAAAGCATCCGCCAGTTGCAGGCCACCCTGACGATTTCGCTGTAACAAACTGAAGGCCATCCGCTGTGCTGACTTGGGGCCAACCCCAGGCAGACAACGTAAGGCCTCCATTAATTGCTCCAGTAATTGACTGGTACGCATTTATCAGAATGGCATCTTAAAGCCAGCTGGCAGGTTCATACCGCCAGTCACGCTTGCCATCTTCTCTTTTTGAGCTTCTTCAATACGACGTGCCGCATCATTGAACGCCGCAGCAATCAGATCTTCCAGCATGTCTTTGTCGTCTTCCATCAGGCTGTCATCCAGCTCAACACGACGCACGCTGTGGCTACCAGTCAGAGTCACTTTTACCAGGCCGGCACCGGACTCACCAGTGACTTCCATACTCGCGATCTCTTCTTGCATTTTCTGCATGCGCTCCTGCATTTGTTGCGCCTGCTTCATCATGTTAGCCATACCGCCTTTACCAAACATATGTTCTCTCTCTATGGTCTGGTTAATCTATAAGGGTCTTACGCTATCTTCATCCAGTACAGCAGCAAACCGCTGACAAATGAAATTCACGTTGGGATCAGCCATCAGGCTTTGCCGGGCTTGATCCAGTTTTTCCTGATAGAGGCACTCCCGCCATTCCAGCGGTGTACGTCCCCTATCACTTAATTCGATGGTGAGGCTGATAGCCGCACCAAACAATTCGCTCAGTGCCTGAGCCAGTTGCTCACGCGCTTTCGGTGTATCCAGGTGCTTTTGACTCGGCCGCAGCGTCAGTGTTACCGCATCGCCACTGCGCTCAAACGCAGAGTTCAGGGCAAGCTGTTGAACCATACGACCTACATTAAGCTTAGTCACCCAATCCGACCAACTATCCTGATTTGCCGCTTCGTTGACAAGCAAATTCACCATTTCAGGTGTTTTTTCATGCTCCAACGCCTGTTTCATCTGGGCAGGAGCAACTTCGGTTACAACAACAGACTCATCAGGCTCCGCCGTTGGCCGCCACTGGTATTCCTGCGGTGCGGTAGAGTGCGGTGCCGCTTGTGACGATGAACCGCCTCCCGGCATACCCGGTACCGGCATCGCATCAGGTGCGGCAGCATGACGACCGTTTTGCTTACTGGCAATTCGATCGAGAACGCTGACGGTCGCGACTTTTTTAGCCTGTACCGGTTGGGTCTTTTTTCCGCTGGCCGGTGCCGCGCCATCACGCTTCACCTGACTCCGTAATTTGTTCCTTGCCGCCAACAGACCAGAAGCTGCCGAAGCCGGACGCTCTGCCGCCGGTTGCGCTGACTGAGTGTGCACTGGCTGATTATTCGCTTGCTGATTATGCACGGGCTGGCTGAGCGCAGCCTGACCAGACGGTGGCGATTGCGGATACGCCACACTCGGATCCACATGCTGAGACTCCGGACCGTATGACTCAGAGTAATCAGGCACTGGCGGCGCGTCGTAAGCTGGCGGATTCTCATAGTGGTGAGTCGCAGGCATCGGCCTTTGCGCCGCCGTGTCCACCGAAGCAGGCGTCGCCGCCGGCTGAGCCATTGGCTGAGCAGCTGGTGTCTGCATCTGCGCTCTCAGGGCCTGTACGCGCTGCATCCCCTGGCCTTGTCCGGCAGGCGTTTGGCCCGCGGGATGTTGCCCCATAGGACTTGGCGTTCGTGCGACCGATGGAGTCGCCGGTTGCGTTGCTGGTTGCGTCTCAGGAACAGCAATCGTCTGAGGCGTCACCGTTGACACTGCAACAGGACGGAACGCCAGCATGCGTAACAACACCATTTCCAGACCGGTACGGCCATCCGGCGCGTAAGCCAGATCCTGTCGCCCTTGCAACGCAATTTGATAGCACAGCTGCACTTCCTGCGGCGATACCGCTTTACTGAGCAGCACAATACGCTCGGCATCCGGTACAGAATCATCAAGCGATGCCGGTAATGCCTGGTACATGGCAACGCGGTGAAGCTGGGAAGCCAGCTCACGCAGCAGGCTGTCCCACTCAACGCCGACACCCGCCAGTTCTTCCAGGCAAGCCATGGCTGGCTGCGCTTCCCCTTGGGCAACCGCTTCCAGCAAATACAGAGCTTGTTCCGTGTTCAGGGTGCCCAGCATTTCCGACACCGCAGTCGCGTGAACATTGCCGTTCCCCAGTGCAATGGCCTGATCGGTCAGGCTCAGTGCATCACGCATACTGCCTTCAGCTGCACGGGCCAGCAGACTTAATGCGCGAGGTTCAAATTCAACCTGCTCTTGGGTAAGTACGTACTCAAGCTGCGCCTGAATCTGAGTATTATCCAGATGTTTGAGATGAAACTGCAGACAGCGCGACAAGATCGTCACCGGCAGCTTTTGCGGATCTGTGGTCGCCAGAATGAATTTAACGTATTCCGGCGGCTCTTCGAGTGTTTTCAGTAAGGCGTTAAAGCTGTGACGAGAGAGCATGTGCACTTCGTCAATCAGGTAAACCTTGTACCGTCCCCGAGCTGGCTTGTATTGCACGTTATCCAGCAGATCTCGAGTATCTTCAACCTTGGTGCGTGAGGCGGCATCGATCTCTAACAGATCGACAAAGCGTCCCTCATCGATTTCACGACAAGTCTCACACTGCCCACACGGTGAAGCCGTGACACCCTGCTCACAGTTCAGGCCTTTCGCAAAAATACGGGCGATCGTGGTTTTACCTACCCCTCTTGTTCCACTGAACAAGTAGGCATGGTGCAAACGGTTATGGGCAAGCGCATTTTCCAGTGCTGTCAAAACGTGGGACTGACCCACCACATCAGCAAACTGGTGCGGGCGCCATTTACGTGCCAGAACCTGATAACTCATGTTAACTAACCTTACAGAATCAAGAACTCAATGCTAGCACAGGGAGGATAATGGGGCGAGAGGGCGCTCGACGAGCGCCCAATGATTAGCCAGTCACCTGGCCAGACAGCCTGTCAGTGGCCGTCAAAATCACAGATGCTGAAGACCTTCAGGCCGATACCTTGCAGACGCTGTTCGCCGCCGATATCAGGCAGGTTAATGACAAATGCTGCATCTTCAACAATACCGCCCAAACGACGTACCAGCTTAGTGGTCGCTTCAATCGTACCGCCTGTTGCCAGCAGATCATCTACCAGCAGGACTTTGTCCCCTTCGCGGATAGCATCTACGTGGATTTCAAGCGTATCCTGGCCGTATTCCAGCTCGTAGCTTTCGCCGATCACTTCACGCGGCAGTTTGCCCGGCTTGCGTACCGGCACGAAACCGACACCCAGTTCCAGTGCGAGCGGTGCACCAAACAGGAAGCCACGCGCTTCAGTACCAATCACTTTCGTAATGCCCTTGTCTTTGTACTGATCAATCAGCACCTGCATCGTTGCACGGTAAGCCTCAGGATCTTCCATCAGGCTGGTCACATCACGAAACAGAATCCCTGGTTTTGGGTAATCAGGGATTGATTTAATACTGTTTTTAATCAACGCGAGCTTATCTTGATTCATATTCGATTATCCGTGCCCCTCCCAACGGGGCAAATGTAAGTGAAACGGCTAAAAGCCGATAAAAACCGGCTCAAATAGTAGTGATTTTCCGCAGCAGGAGCAAGGACTGGCGCCAGATCTGCACCACCCAATGTCACATAGAGAGTGTCACTTAGAGAGGATCAGATAATGGCGGGTTTTCCCTGACTGGCAGACGGTTAAACCAGAACAACAATATTGCCAGCATGACCAGCAACATGACTTTGTGCCAAATCAATGGCACCCAATAAATAGAGAAGGCAAAACTAAGCACCATCATAATGTTGGCGCGGCGTTTCACCCGAGGTGAAACCGAGCGGTGACGATGCCAGTTCTCAAGCACCGGGCCAAATTGCGGATGGCTCAGCAACCAATGGTTCAGACGCGGCGAGCCCCGCATGAAACAGGCACTGGCCAGCAGCAGGAAGGGTGTTGTTGGTAACAGCGGCAGAAAAGCACCGATCATGCCCAATACCACGCAAATCCAACCACAAACCAAGAGTATTGTTCTTTTTACCATACATCACATTCCGGTACTGTCCTCTTGGCAGTGTAGCAACAAAAGAAAACGGCCAACAACACTCTTGTTGCTGGCCGTTCAGAAAGACGGGAGTTTCTGCCTGATTAAGAAGACAGAATGCCCAACCAGGTCAGACTTGCTGGCAGTGTTGGCAATGCCATTGCCAGCAGAAAACCGAAAAAGTACTTTACGCTGTATGGGTCTTTAAAACCATGCTCCATGGTACACTTCCTTTATTGGCTGATTGATTTTAGGCTGATAATCGTTCACGGCTCTTGGGCCGCTCATCTCATTAACCCTGCTAATATAGCGGATAAAGGGTGTCGCAAAAACCGAGAGAAAATACGGGTATTCCGGAATAACCCCGACTTTGTTTGATTCAAATCACAATCAAAGTTAAGAATCGACTTAGACTAAATTTACCTAAAACAAAAATGATGATCTTATGGCAACGTCAGAATTAACTTATGAACCGCTGCGGGTTCGCCTTGAGCAGGAGCACGCTGCACTTTATTCCGAGCTTAAGCAAGAAATGTTGCTCAATACTCTGCTTCCGTCATCAGCTGCAATTGAAGGCGCGGAATTGAGTGATTTAATTGTTATGGCTAAATCATCATTTATTCCGAATTTGTTTGATTTAGCAACCCGACTGGAAAAAGTGGATGCCGCCATTTGCTCAATTAAACTGGGCATGTACGGCCTGTGTGCTGATTGTGAAGATGAGATCGATATAGAAGATCTGGAAACAGATCCGGCTCAGCCTCGCTGCCAGCACTGCCGAGAGCACAGCCGCTATCACCATGAGGCCTGAAAAATCCGTTCAGCGCCGTTAAAACGGCAATAAGCGGGACATTCCCGCCTATTGTTTTTCATCAGTTCTGCCTGACCTGGTTTCGTCAGGCCGACAACGCCGTCAAGCTTCTGACGGCTTATAGCAGATTACTGATTCGCCTGAGTTTTTACCCACTGCTCAAACGCTGCTTTTTCATCAGCATTGGCTTTGCTATACCACAGTTTCAGCTGAACCAGCGCATCACCGGTGATACTGATTTCACCTTTATCGCTGACTTCTACCGCGGCTTTTTCCAAATCTACCGCATAACCTTCTTCAAAGGTAATGCCGTGCTCGCGGTTGTATTCCGCAACCAGCGCTTCCATGTCACTGAATGCGGCAAAACCTTTACCTTGCAACTCTACGTATTCCAGCGGTTGTTTTGCACCACCAGCCAGCTCCAGTTGCCACTCTGGGCCACGCTGAAAATAAGATTCTGCCTGAGACAAAGTCGAAAGACGAGGCAGTGTAATGGTCGCGTTCTGGGTAGGTACTTCCATCTCAAACAGATAAGGGCGAGTCGTATAGATACGGGTTTTCGAGCCGTCTTTCACTTCTCCGTCATAACGCACAACAATCTGGTGTTTGCCTGCAGGCAGATTCACAGCGCTGGTCTCAGACCAGAAGGAAGACGCTACCTTTTTGCCGTCAACCACCAGTAATTTAATGTTTTCACCCGTGCTTAATGTGCCTGCCTGTGCAGCCAGAGGCAGCGCCAGGCTACCAAGCGCTAGAAACCACTTTTTCATGTCCAAGTTGTCCTTTTTTGTCCTGTTATAAGCCCATCAAGATAGCAAAAAGCCGCCATAAAGGCGGCTTTTTTCAGAAAGTTTTCTAACTGTGGCTCACAATTAGAATTTAACTTCCATACCAACCAGGTAACCTAGATCTAGGTCAACATTGTCAGCGTCTGCCCAGCCCAGCTCACCGTAAACTTTTACGTTGCTGTGTAGCTGGTGAGTGATGTTCGCGTAAACGTTGTCTACGCCGTCACGAGTGATGTAGTGACCAACACCGTCGATGTCTGTATCAGCATGGTTGTAACCCAGAGCAAAAGTGTTTTTGCCCATAGTGTAAGAACCGTTGATTTCGTAAACGTCTACATCAGACTTGTTAGCACGGTTAGTGTTTTGCTCGTACTCAGCGTTGCCGTAAGACGCTGCGAATGCGAATGCACCCATTACGTATTCAGCTTCGATGTTGAACGCGTCAACATCAGTGTCGCCCAGGTCTTCAGCTGTGTAGTAGTAACCACGAACGTCGAAGTTTGCAAAACGTGCACCGATACGAACGTCAGTAACAGTACCATCGCTGTTCAGGTAGTCAGTTGCAGGGCTAGAGCCGTCTGCATCCAGGTCGTGAGTCAGACCGAAGTAGAACTGACCGTTGTCGAATACGTATTTGATTGCTTCGTTACCTTCAGTTTTAACGAAGTCAACTTGGTCGAAGCCCAGCTCGTAGTCTTTACCGATGCCCATGTCATCAGAGATGTACAGCATACGACCGAAAGTCAGTGTACCGAAGTCACCGCCAAGACCAACCCACAGCTCGTCGTTTTCAACGTCGCGCTTTTCGAACTTGAAGCCGATACCAGCAACAGCGTTCAGTTGGTCAGTTACAGCGATAGTGGTGTTCAGTTGCAGATCACCATCATCCAGGTGCAGGCCAGCGTCATCAGTGTTTGATGCATCGCTGTCTACGTAGTTTTGGAAGTACTGAACTTCAGCTGCACCAGACAGGTCAACTGTTACACCGTTTGCATCGTATAGGTTGATGCCTGCGTTTGCAGAACCTGCTGCTAGTACTGAAAGTGCTAGAAGTGTTTTTTTCATGATATCCACTGCCTTTTCTTATTTAGACTGGAATTCCTGTTTCCAGAATTCCTTTTCATTATTTGTCTCTCAGCTTCCGTCATCCTCTATAAACATAAAGAATGATAAAAGAATCCAAGAGCAAGAAATTTGCGGACTTCATCCTGACAGAAGATTCCTCTGAATGTCAAATACCTCTAAACAAAAACTAAAAAAACATCAAAAACATCAAATATCAATAACTTACACCAACAAAAGCCTACTAATTGAGCATTGTTTTTATCAAAAAAGCATGAATATTTGATGACAATCAAAACACTCAACCAAGATTAAAAACTGAAATTTAGATAAAAAAACAACACATACAGGACAAAATATTACTAACAGCAGGTTTTTACAGTTAATTTCTTCACCTCAAAGGGTGTTCACCATATTGATAGAATAGTTCAATTACAATTCGTGAGGTGATTCGCATTTTGGATAACTATTTGAACAAAATATGCAGCCGCTCACATTCAGACCTTCGTGCTATAATGCCCGGCCCTGCCACTACGAAGTTTCAAAAATGTTACACAACCAGATTAAGCAAGATATCAAAAAGTGCTATGAGAACCTGGGTAACCAGCTCGATAACTTTATACCCAGAAGGGCTCAAAACTATCTGGTTGCTGAAATCGCCAAAACCCTTGGTGGTGAATACCATAAGAAACATCGGATGTTGGTGGCCGAAGCCGGTACCGGGATTGGTAAGTCGCTTTCTTACCTGCTCGGGGCGATTCCCTACGCGATGTTCAACAATAAGAAAGTCCTGATTTCTACTGCGACCGTGGCCCTGCAGGAGCAGCTCATCAACAAAGATCTGCCTCTGTTTAATCGTATTTATCCTAAGGAATTCAGTTTCATCCTGGCTAAAGGCCGCCAACGCTATTGCTGCCACCACAAACTGGAAGCCAGCTGTAGCAGTGAAATTGGCCAACAGGCCGCTTTATGGGATGAAAAACCCAAAAAGTCAGATCTCGATTTGCTCAAGCGGATGCTCAAAGCAAGTGAAAGTCAGAAATGGGACGGTGACAGAGACAGCTGGCCAACCACCATTCCCGACCGTGTCTGGCAGCAGATTGTGGCAGATAAACACAGTTGCCATTCCGGACTGCCAAAACATCGACACTGCCCGTTTGCCAAGGCCAGGGAGCATTTGGAAAAGGCTGATGTGATCATTGCCAACCATGCCCTGTTAATGGCCGATATTGAGCTGGGCGGCGGGATTATTCTGCCTGAGCCGGAAAAAACCATTTATGTGATAGATGAAGCCCATCACCTTCCTCAGGTTGCCCGCGATTTTTCTGCCGCCGCCGCCAGCCTGAAAGGGGCGGCAAGCTGGCTGGAAAAACTCAACCAATCCGTCGGGAAATTGGCGGAGCTGGCCGACTATAAAAAATCCGGCCGTTTCCAGACAGCACTCAATGAAAACATCGCCCTGCTCATCCCTTCGTTAAGACAAATTGCCAGCACGATTGACCCGGCCATGTTTAATAAAGACGGAGTTTACCGCTTTGAGCATGGTGAGTTGCCCGCCTGGCTGCAGGAAGAAGCGAAAGGGTGCAAGGAATCTTGCAAGAAAGCCTTGCAGGCACTGGGAAAAATTCACGATCTGATTGCGGAGCGCAATAAAGACAATGAACTGGCCCCTCGTTTAGCCGAACCCGCGCTGGCCGAGTCCGGTTTTTACCTGCAACGTCTGGAAAACCTAGAGAAAGTCTGGAGCCAGATGGCCCAGCCAAATAAAGATAAAGGGGCGCCGCTGGCACGCTGGCTGGAAAAAAGCCCGGATCGGGAGAACGACTATATCGTAGAAGTGTCGCCATTGGAGGTAGGACACCGTCTGGATCAGTTACTGTGGAGCCGGGCGGTCGGGGCTATTTTGGTATCGGCGACCCTTCGAGCGTTAAACAGCTTCGACTATTTCTGCCGTCAGGCGGGAATTTTTGAAAAAGAAGCAACACGTTTCCTGGCACTGGCTTCGCCGTTCGACTATCAGAATAATGCCCGGCTGGTTATCCCAGCAATGCCGCTGGAACCTCAGGCTGAACAGTTCACAGAGCTGCTTATCGAGAAACTGCCGGAGTTCCTAGAAGGTGAAACCGCCAGCCTGGTGCTTTTTTCTTCATACTGGCAAATGAACCAGATCGCGGACAAACTGCGCCCACTGGCAGTAAAAAATCGCTGGGAGCTGCTGATTCAGGGTGAGGAATCCCGTCACATTATTCTAAAAAAACATAAAGAAAACTGTCAAAAGGGTAAAACCAGTATATTATTTGGAACGGGCAGTTTTTCAGAAGGTCTTGATCTTCCTGGCAATTTGCTGACCAACCTGATTATTACGAAAATTCCGTTTGCCGTTCCCACTTCTCCTGTAGAAGAAGCACATGCAGAATACATCGAAAGCCGTGGCGGAAATCCCTTCTTGCAGATTGCCGTTCCTGAGGCCAGTAAGAAACTGATCCAGTCGGTAGGACGTCTACTGCGTAAGGAAGAAGATTCTGGTAGAGTCGTGCTGCTTGATCGCCGTGTGCTGACCCGCCGCTACGGTAAAGCCCTACTCGACTCACTGCCACCGTTTAAACGTGTCATCGAACAGAGCCTGAATACAAGATAAGACTGAATGATTGAAATGATAGAACCAGGCATGCTGTTGGTGCTTGGTCTGGTAGCCCTGATTGCTGGATTTATTGATGCCGTCGCCGGTGGCGGGGGCATGCTGACTGTGCCCGCTTTACTGTCTATCGGCTTACCGCCGCACATTGCGCTGGGCACAAACAAGCTGGCGGCGACTTTCGCCTCGTCAACGGCCGCCTGGACCTATTACAAGAAACAGCTGTTTTCTCCGTCGTTCTGGAAACTCTCATTCATCGCCACACTGGCCGGTGCGATTCTGGGCACACTGGTCGTCGATTTAATCAGTACCGAGTGGCTGGAAAAAGTGCTGCCGCTGATTATTCTGGCGGCTGCGGTCTATACCGTCTGGCACCCGCATCCTAAAGGCAACAACCATGAACTGCCCGAAAAGTGCGAAAAATTTGCCCGGAAACAATGGCTGCAAGGCACCACGCTAGGGTTTTATGACGGACTGGCCGGCCCCGGCACCGGCGCTTTCTGGACCGTTTCGAACATGGCGCTGTACCGGTTAGATATTTTGATGGCATCTGGTTTGGCAAAAGCCATGAATTTCACCAGCAATCTGACCTCACTGGTGACCTTTGCCATACTGGGACATATCAACTTTGCACTGGGTTTGACCATGGGGGTCTGCCTGATGTTGGGCGCTTACATAGGGGCCCATTCTGCCATCCGTTTTGGAGCTAAATTCATCCGTCCGGTATTCGTGACTGTGGTGATTGTGCTTGCCGTTAAACTGGCCTGGCAAGCCTGGTTCTGATTTCGCTTCCTGAGGAAATAGCATGCCTGATCTCCAACGTCTTGAAACGCTTATTGATCAGCTGGGTAAAGACGCTGCCCAGCTTGACCGTACCCGCGGGGAATCGGAACGTCCTCTGTTCGACGAGCATCTGTTCCATTGCCGCAGCAAACTCCTGACGCCTTGCGTTAACGAGTTGCGGGATGAAATTCGCGCGTTACGTATGGAACGTCGAACCGGCCGACTTGAAGCGGCTCGCACCCAGTATGTGTGTGAAAAGCTGGTGTCACAAATCCAAGCCATTCAGCGCGAGCTGGCGACTCAGCAAATCCGCAAAAATGAACCTAAGCGCACCTCTGGCTGGCGTAAACCCATCCATCAGCTCTATCAGGATCTGGCCCAGCACCAGGACTGGGAACGCCGTTTGGCGGCGATGCTGCGTGATAAAGAGCACCTGCTCAACCGCAGTACCTCACTGACAGAGCGCCAGACACTTCAGCAGGAAGTGCTGGCACTGGGCGGTCGCCTTACCCGCTGCCGTGCTGCGTTGAGAAAAATTGAAAAAGATATCAGCCTGCAGGAGCGAAAAGGCTAATGACGTTACCTCTGGTTTATCACCCTATTTACTCCGAACTCGATCTACCGCCGGCGCATCGTTACCCGATCAGTAAATATCGACGTCTGTACCAGTACCTGCAGGACACCCTGAACATTGAGCAGCACCCGGCCATCCGGCTGTTTCAGCCGGAGCCCATCAGTGTCGACGAAATCAAGGCATTGCATGACCCGGATTATATCGACGCGTTGTTTTCCAATGCCCTGCCCGCGGCGAAAATGCGCCGTATCGGCTTTCCCTGGAGTGAGCAGCTGATCACCCGAACCTGTATGTCATCCGGCGGCACCAAACTGACCGTTGACTTGGCTCACCAGTACGGGTTGAGTATTCACCTCAGCGGTGGCTACCACCATGCCCACAAAGACTTCGGCAGCGGTTTCTGCCTGGTCAATGACCTAGCGCTGGCAGCGAAGCATGCACTCACTTTGCCCGGTGTCGATACCGTGATGATCATTGACTGCGACGTCCACCACGGTGATGGCACCGCGACCATTTTGGCCGATGAGCCGAACGTGATTACGTTTTCTGTGCATTGTGAGAAAAACTTCCCGGCCCGCAAACCGGACTCAACGCTCGATCTGGCCCTGCCAATAAACACCACGACTGAAGAGTACCTGAACGCCTTTGAGGGCTTGTTACCGCTGGCACTCGCCCAGTATCAGCCGGACCTGGTGATTTACGATGCCGGGGTTGATATCCACCAGGATGACGAGCTGGGCTATTTCAATGTGTGCGTCGAAGGTATCTATCAACGGGATCACCTGGTGCTGAGCCGATGTCGCGAAGCGGGCATTCCGGTGGCGGCGGTCGTGGGTGGCGGTTATCGCCATGACCATCAGCTACTGGTCAATCTGCACGCCCAGCTTATATACTCAGCCATGAATATTCTGGAGCTGGGCTGAACCACCAGCCCGGCTGTCTATCCCGCCGTTACGAGTTGTCCCATGAGCGAAAAAAACACCGCTTCCCTGAATGATGCCCCTGCCGATATTAAACTGGCAGTCGATTTGATTTACTTGCTGGAAACGAACGAGATTGACCCCAAAACGGCGCTGTCAGCGCTGGAAATCGTCAAATCTGACCTGCTGGCCAAGTTAAAAAAAGACAACAGCGAACAGTAAAAGCCGCGACTGCCAGCGTGAGTCTCAGCGTTACAACATGAAAAATTTGACCTTTCCCTAGGGGGAAGGTTTACACTTCAAGGGTATATTTTTGTAACTTGAACGCTGTTGCCGTTCTCGCTTTCAATCGGTTGTGACATGACGTTTTTGCGTGCCCCGTACAAATTGACAGCTTTTACCCTGCTACTGGTGGTCAGTCTGATCACCGGTCCGGCTATGGGCATGTCTTTTTCGCACGCGACCACAATGGCGAATGCTACCGTGGCAATGAAAAACGACGGCATGACGATGACTGACGCCAGCATGAGCATGATGCATGGCGACATGACAAAGCACGATCCATCAATACACGGCTCTGGGTTGCACGGTGAAAATCCGGCTAACGCGGCGTCGCCTGCTCCACATACCGGACATCACTCAGGCCAGAACAGCGCCTCGATGGTTCATGCCACACCCGATACCCCGAATCCAGATTGTCAGCACTGCGGCAGTGGGGCCGAAGCCGCCGACAACTGCACCTCTTCCGATATGTTTTCCGATTGCAGCAGCTGTGACAGCCGTCACTGCCAGTCCTCGGTCATCATTGTTCTGAATTCTGAGCCAAGCACTCTCTATCCTGACAGTGTCCGTCCTGTGCTGACGACACTGCAGCCTGTCTCGCGCGCGGAAAACCCGCTACGCCCGCCTATTCACTGAACGCACTGCGCCCTTTTTCCGGGGCATATGTCAACGATGACAACTGATCGCCATTTGCAGGCCGTCAGTCAGTACTAACTTCGTTCAAGTGAATTTTTATGTCAAAACATTACCTTGCCCAGCCGTTGGGCATGGCATTGATGCTTATGATGCTCAACCAGGCATACCCAGCCCTGGCGCACGCCGCATCCATGCCGATTTCTTCATCCCCTGAGCTGCAGCCATATGCTCAGCCTGATTTAACGACTCTGATTCAGTGGGCCATTGACCACGATCCGGGCCAGCAGCAATTTCACTATCAGGCTGATGCCATCAGCGAAATGGGGATCGCCAGCAGCCAGTTGATGGATCCGAAGCTCAAACTGGGCGTGGGTGGTCTGCCTGTCGACAGTTTTGCGTTTGATGAAGACCCGATGACCAACATTTCCGTCGGGCTGATGCAGGAATTTGGCCGCGGCGACACCCAGACTCTGCAACAAAAGCAGAGTGAACAACAGGCAAGCGGTGTACGCCAGCAGGCCGATATTCGCAAGCTGGATATCACCAAAGCTGTGACCAACGCCTGGATTGAGCTGGCCTATCTGAACCAGACCCGTACGCTGATGGTGCAAAACCAGTCATTGTTTCGCGAGTTATTGAGCTACCTTGAAACCAACTACGGGTTGGGTGCCAATCAGGCTCAGGACATTATTCAGGCCGAGCTGCAAATCAGCCGCATTGACGAACAATTGCAGGCTAACCAACAACTGCAGCAGCGCTGGCGGGCGCAGCTGTCAGAATGGTTAGGTAGCCAGTCTGCATCGTTAGTGGTCACCTCCTATCCGCAATGGCAGACCCTGACCCAGTACCTCACCACCCAACCGGCCAATCATGTCTCAACGCTGGCGTCGCACCCGGCGGTGCAGGTGCGTGATGCCCTGATCAAAACCTCCGAAACCGGCGTCGATATCGCCCGTGAAGCCTACCAGCCCCAGTTCGGTGTGGAAGTGATGTACGCCTACCGTCAGGCCGATCGCATGGACGGCTCGCCGGCTCCGGATCTGGTCAGTGCTTATCTGACCATGGATCTGCCGCTGTTTACGGAAAAACGTCAGGACAAGAAACTGGCCGCGGCTCAGCATCAGGTTGGCGCCGCGCGTACCCAGCGCGATCTGCTTATCCAGCAAATGCAGGCGCAAGCCGCCGCGACCGACGCAGACCGCAGCCATATTCAGCAACGCCTGGCCCGCTATCAGCGCACCCTGCTCAAGCAAGCCAGAGAGAAAACCCGCGCGGTGGAGCGCGGTTACCAGAACAACACCAGCCAGCTAGACGAATACATCCGAGCGGCCAGCGATGAGCTGGCGCTCGAACTCGAACAAGCGCGTCTTGAGGCCGATCTCAACCAGGCCAATAACAATCTGGCGTATTTGCTGAATCAATATTAAGGGACAACATGAACAAAACATTTTCTGTCGCCGTGCTGGCACTGGCCATCGGTGGCGCGCTGGGGTATCTCATCGCCACGACAACGACCGAGCCGACCAGTGAAGCGTCTGCCGCGGCCAGCAACGAGCCCCTGTATTGGGTGGCTCCGATGGATCCGAATTACAAACGGGATAAGCCGGGCAAATCCCCCATGGGGATGGATTTGATCCCGGTGTATGCCGAGGATTTGGCGGGTGACAAGCAGGATCCTGCCGGCACAGTGACGATTACGCCCGCGGTTGAAAACAACCTCGGGGTCAAAACGGCTGCGGTTCAGGTACAGGCACTGGTGCCGAACATTGACACGGTCGGGTATATCGCCTTTGACGAAAGCCAGTTATGGCAGATCAACAGCCGGGTCAGCGGCTGGATCCAGACCCTGAACGTCAATGCGATTGGGGAACGCGTGCGCAAGGGTGAGATCCTGTTTGAACTCTACTCTCCCGATCTGGTGCGCGCGCAGGAAGAACTGTTGAATGCGCAACGTCTGGGCAAAGCCGTACTGGTCCGGGGAGCCAAAGATCGTCTGCGCTCTCTGGGCGTCGATAATGCACAAATCGATGAGGTGCTGCGGCGTAGCAGTGCCAAACAGCATATTGCGGTCAAGGCGCCGGCCGATGGCGTTATCGCGACGCTTAATGTCCGCAACGGGGCGTACCTGTCACCGCAACAAACTGTGATTACAGGCGGGAACCTCGACACCGTCTGGGTCGATGCCGAAGTGTTCGAACGCCAGGCGCAGTGGATCACACCCGGCACTGCGGCGGAGATGTCCGTGGATGCCCTGCCGGGGAAACCATGGCTGGGAGAGGTTGATTACATCTACCCGATTCTGGATCCCAAAACCCGTACCTTGCGTGTACGTCTCAAATTTCCAAATAAAAGCGGCGAGCTGAAGCCGAACATGTTTGCCAACCTGCAACTGCGTCCCAACAGTCCCGAGGCGGTGATAGTGGTGCCTGAGCAGGCAGTGATCCGCGCCGGGAATATGAGCCGGGTCGTTCTGGCGGCTGGTGACGGGAAATACCGCTCCGTGCGCATCGAGACCGGGCGCAGTGCCGGCGGTATGGTGGAAGTGCTGGCCGGACTGCAAGCCAACGACCATATCGTGACATCCGCCCAGTTCCTGCTGGATTCCGAATCCAGCCAGAGCGCCGATCTGGGCCGGATAGAAACGTCATCCGCCGGTGAACCGCCGACATCAGTCACCGTCACCGGTGTGGTTCGTCACGTCATGGCTGCCCACAACATGGTGACCATTGAACACGACGCTGTTCCGGAATGGGACTGGCCGGCCATGACCATGGATTTCACTGCCAGCGAGGATACCGATCTCAGTGCCCTGATTGGCGGTTTGCGCATCCGGTTTCTGATCCACCAGCAACCGGATGGCCAATACACCGTCAGCGATGTAGTCGCGGCAGACGCGGCTCATCGTCAGATGGATCACAGCAAGATGGATCACAGCAAGATGGTGCCGGCCACCAAGGCAGGTGAGCAATGATTGGAGCAATCATCCGTTGGTCAATCAAAAACCGCTTTCTGGTGCTGATTGCTACAGCCTTTCTGGTGGCCGCCGGATTGTTCAGTGTCAGGCAGACCCCGATCGACGCCATCCCGGATCTGTCGGATGTTCAGGTGATCATCAAAACCAGCTATCCGGGCCAGGCACCGCAGGTAGTGGAAGATCAGGTGACCTACCCGCTGACCACCGCCATGCTCGCGGTACCGGGGGCTGACACCGTACGCGGTTATTCCTTCTTCGGGGATTCCTACGTTTACATCATCTTTAACGATGACACCGACCTGTACTGGGCCCGTTCACGGGTGCTGGAGTACCTCAGTCAGGTGGCGCCCAAGCTGCCGCCGAGTGCCAAACCGACGCTGGGTCCGGATGCCACCGGGGTGGGCTGGATTTACAGCTATGTGCTGGTTGATCGCACCGGCCAGCACGACCTGAGCGAGCTGCGCAGCCTGCAGGACTGGTTTCTGAAATATGAGCTGCAAACCGTCAATGGCGTGTCTGAAATTGCCACCGTCGGCGGCATGGTCAAGCAGTACCAGATTCAAATTGATCCGGCCAAGCTGCGTGCCTATAACCTGACTCTGCAACAAGTAAACAAAGCGATTCAGGCCGGTAATCAGGAAGCCGGAGCCTCGGTGGTGGAGCTGGCAGAAGCGGAACACATGGTGCGGGCCACCGGCTATATTTCCGGTATCGACGATCTGAACAACCTGCCGCTGAGCGTTACCGATAAGGGCACACCGCTGCTGCTGGGCGATGTCGCCACCATCAACACCGGTCCGCAAATGCGCCGCGGCATTTCTGAATTCAACGGCGAAGGGGAAGCCGTCGGCGGCGTTGTGGTGATGCGATTCGGCGAAAATGCCCGCGAGGTCATCGGCAATGTCAAAGCCAAGCTGGAAACCCTGCAGCGCAGCCTGCCTGACGGGGTTGAGATTGTGCCGACCTATGACCGCGCCGGGCTGATTGATCGGGCGGTCGACAACCTATACGACAAGCTGCTGGAAGAGTTCATTGTGGTCGCCGTGGTGTGCGCCCTGTTCCTGTTCCACTTCCGCTCGTCACTGGTTGTGATGATCAGTCTGCCGATTGGCATTTTATCGGCCTTTATCATCATGCACTGGCAAGGCATTAACGCCAACATCATGTCGCTGGGCGGCATTGCCATTGCGATTGGCGCCATGGTTGACGGCGCCATCGTGATGATTGAGAACGTCCACAAGCATATCGAACGTACCCCGCTGACCGATGAGAACCGCTGGCAGGTGATCGGTAAAGCCGCAGAGGAAGTCGGTGCGCCGCTGTTCTTCTCGCTGATCATCATCACCCTGAGCTTCGTGCCGGTGTTCGCGCTGGAAGGTCAGGAAGGCAAGATGTTCTCGCCACTGGCGTTCACCAAAACCTATGCCATGGCCGCGGCGGCCGGGCTGGCGATTACCCTGGTGCCGGTACTGATGGGTTACCTGATCCGGGGCAACATTTTGCCGGAGCACAAAAACCCGGTGAACCGTCTGGTGATCGCCCTGTACCGGCCGCTGCTGAACATCAGCCTGGCCTATCCGAAAACCGTCATCATCCTGGCTCTGGCCCTCATGGCCTCGGCGCTCTACCCGCTTCAGCGCATGGGCAGCGAGTTCATCCCACCACTGGATGAGGGCGATCTGATGTATATGCCGACCACCTACCCGGGCATCTCCATCGGGAAAGCACGCGAACTGCTCCAGCAGACCGATAAGCTGATCAAAACCATTCCGGAAGTCAACACCGTGTGGGGCAAAATCGGCCGTGCGGACACCGCCACCGACCCAGCACCGCTGACCATGATTGAGACCATTATTCAGCTCAAACCACGGGAAGAATGGCGGGAGGGAGTCACCACCGAAAGCCTACGCCGCGAACTTGATGCCTTGATCCAGTTCCCGGGCCTGACGAATGCCTGGGTGATGCCTATCAAAACCCGGATCGACATGCTGGCCACCGGTATTAAGACCCCCATCGGAATCAAGATTGCCGGGCCGGATCTCAAGGAGATTGAGAAAATAGGCACGCAGCTGGAAACCCTGCTCAAACCGGTACCGGGGACAGCATCGGTCTACGCCGAACGGGTGGCTGGCGGACGTTACATCACCATGGATATCAAACGCCGGGAAGCCGCGCGCTACGGTCTGAGTATTCAGGATATTCAGCAGGTCATCAGTACCGCCGTGGGTGGCATGAATATCGGTGAAACCATTGAAGGGCTGGAGCGCTACCCAATTAACGTGCGCTACCCGCAACATTACCGCGACTCGCTGGTGAAACTGCAAAACCTGCCACTGGTGACGCCGAACGGGGCGCGCATTGCCCTGGCCGATGTCGCGGACATCCGCTTTGAAGACGGCCCGCCAATGATCAAGACCGAGAATGCCCGTCCGAACGGCTGGGTATTCATCGACATTGACGGCCGGGATTTGGGCTCTTATGTGCAGGAAGCGCAGCAGGCGGTGGCCGAACAACTGGCCTTGCCACCCGGATACTCGCTAGTCTGGTCCGGTCAGTATGAATACATGGAGCGCGCCAAAGCCCGGCTGATTGTCGTCGTGCCGGCAACGCTGGCCATCATTATGGTGCTGCTGTACCTGAGTTTCCGTCGGGTCGGCGAAGTGCTCATCATCATGGGGACGTTGCCGCTCGCCATGGTCGGCGGGATCTGGCTGATGCACCTGCTCGGCTACAACTTCTCGATTGCCGTCGGGGTCGGCTTTATCGCCCTGGCCGGGGTTGCCGTCGAAATCGGCGTGATCATGCTGGTGTACCTCAACCAGGCCTGGCACACCCATCAGCACCAGGCGGAACAGTCACAGGAACCGCTCACCCAGCGCCTGCTGGTACGCGCCATTCGCGAAGGTGCCGGGTTACGGGTACGCCCTGTAATGATGACCGTTGCCACCGTCATCATCGGTCTGATCCCAATCATGTACGGGTCAGGTACCGGATCGGAAGTCATGCAGCGGATTGCCGCACCGATGATCGGCGGAATGTCATCAGCCCTGCTGTTGACGCTGGTTGTGCTGCCTGCCGTTTTCAAGCTCTGGAAGAGCTATCACTACAAACTTAATCCTTAATTCATCCCATCATTCCCCGGCACGGTGTGCCGGGTAAAGGAGTTACCATGACATCAACAAAACTGCTTTCTCTGGCCTTTCTTCTGGCAGCCGGTAATGCGTTGGCCGCTGGTGGCCATCATGATATGAGCAACATGAACGGCATGAGTGATCATGGCATGGCTGGTCACGATATGGCAGGCCATGGTCAGATGGCCTCATCCGTCGGTATGCCTGCACCAGCGGCTCAGGCAAGCAAAACTTATCAGGTCATCCTGACCGATGACATGAAAATGCGCTTTGAGCCAGCGCTGTCATTGAAACAGGGCGATGTGGTGAATTTCATGGTTAAAAATGAAGGTAAAATCCCGCATGAGTTTTCCATCGGCAGCCTTGATGAGCAGGCCAAACACCGTGACATGATGCGAGAAATGCCCAATATGGAACACCATGACGGCACCACAGTCACGCTGGCTCCGGGAGAAAGCGCCGAGATGGGCTGGAATTTCATGGGAGAGCGCTTTGTTGAGTTCTCCTGCAACATTCCCGGCCATTCGGAAGCCGGTATGAAACGTAATACCGTGTTGAAATAATCAGGGAGTCACACATGAACCTCGTATCCCGTTACCCACTGATCGTCGCTACCCTGCTGTCACTGTCTGCCCCTCAGGCCTATGCCGAGACACAAGCCGACACGTTTCGCCAGCTGTCTGCCGAAGACGCACTGGAAGCCTCTCACCAGTGGCACCATACCGGTGAAGCCAGCGTCAAAGTTTATCCCGACCGGATTGAAGCCAGTTTTGCCGACCAGTCCAGCGCCACAATTCCAACCGGCGACCAGTTCCTGCTTTCTGTCGCGCCATATGAAGACGTCACCCACGGCTGTACTTTCCACGTCCCGACCGGTTGTCAGGGCGAAATGGTGGAAAAAGCCATGATGGTCAAAATCACCAATGCCGAGACTCAGGAAGTGATTCAGTCCGGCATGGTGCGTACACAGAAAGACGGATTCATTGATTTCTGGCTGCCAAAAGACCATCGCTACCAGTTCACTTTTACATACAAAGGAAAGACGACATCGGAAGTATTGAGTACCGATGCCAACAGCCGCACTTGCATCACAACCATGCAATTGCTGTAGCGAATAATCCGCATATTGAGCATATGCAGAACCTCCGGGTTCAGGAGTACTCATCCCAAAATCAAAGGGCGGAATTCCGCCCTTTTCCCTTCGTTATCCCGCCATTTTTTTTAATTTATCGCCGCATTTTTCCCTTAAAAAGCGTACCTCACGATCCCCCTCAGAAACACAATGTACTTAACATCCCAATCCCTTTGTAAACCAAAATATTTGACAGTCAAAATAAATAAAACCAATATACTTTGACATTCAAACTATATTGCACTCAAACCACTATACTTATTCGAGTGCGCCATTTTCTTTTTCATTGAAGAGCAGGTATCCAAGCATGCACCGCACCGATCTCTCATCCTGGCAACACCGCCATGATTTTGCAGAAAACAATATTTTGGGTGAAAAACGAACATTCTGGGTTTTTCTCCTTACCCTCGTCACCATGATCGCGGAAATCCTTGCCGGGACTTTTTACGGCTCCATGGCACTGCTGGCGGATGGCTGGCATATGGGGACGCATGCTGCCGCTTTTCTGATTACACTGTTTGCCTATCGCTATGCCCGCAAGCATGCCGACAACCCGGTTTTTTCGTTTGGTACCGGCAAAGTCAGTGTGCTAGGCGGTTTCAGCAGTGCAATTGCGCTGGGCATTGTGGCTTTGATCATGCTGGTTGAGTCTACGCACCGCCTGTTCAGCCCCGCACAAATCCATTTTAACGAAGCGATCCTGGTGGCCGTCATCGGATTGATCGTGAATGTGGTCTGTGCCTTCCTTCTTCATGACGCCGATCACCCTCATGGCCATACACACTCTCACCATCATCACCTTGAACATGGGCATGAGCATGAAGATCACAACCTGCGGGCGGCCTACTTTCATGTTCTGGCCGATGCACTGACTTCGGTACTCGCCATCATCGCGCTGGTTCTGGGTAAATACCTCGGCCTGAACTGGCTCGATTCCGTCATGGGGATCGTCGGTGCACTGATTATTTCACGCTGGGCGTTCGGGCTGATCAAACAAACCAGCCCTATCTTGCTCGACAACAGCATCGATCCCCATTATCAGCAGCGCATGATTGATACCCTTGAAGCGGCCGACGATAACCAGGTCTGCGATCTGCATATCTGGAAAGTCAGCGCCGATCATTATGCTGCTGTGATTTCGCTGGTTACCCAACACCCGAAACCTGCTCAGGAATACAAGCAATTACTGACAGAATTCGATAAAATCAGCCACCTCACCATTGAGGTAAACCAGTGTCGGGAGCCACACTGAGGTACGGGATACGAATGAAAGACATTGAACAGTTAAACCACACCATCATCGAGTTTTATGAAAAGCTCTCTTCCTGGGAGCAATCGGTCGTGCGTGGCAAAGGGTTTTCCCTGCCGCAGGTGCATGTGGTTGAGATTCTGGGTGTCCACGGTGCCATGCGGATGAAAGAGCTGGCTGACAAGCTGGGGGTCACGACCGGAACACTGACTGTTCAGGTCGACAAAATGGTCAAGATGGGGCTGATTGAGCGGCGTCCTCATGAATCTGACCGTCGCTCGATTCTGGTCGTTCTGACCGCAGAAGGCGAAGCGCTTTATCAGGAGCATGACCAGCTGCACCTGAGCCTGACCCAGGATCTGACGGCGAAACTGAGTGATACTGACCGTCAGCATCTGCTGGCGTGTCTGACCGCAATCAACAAAGAGTTTTAGCGGCGCACACTCCATATAACGAGTCTGTTAGTACTCACCCGTCACTCACCGCTGAGATGTAAAAATATCAGTCCTATCACAAACACAAAGAGCCTGAATAATCAGGCTCTTTGTGTATTTTTGGTCTTCAGACCTGTCTCACGCCGCTGTCTATTTCGGCATCAGGCATTCTCTAGGATGCTGACTCGCATGCCCTCTTCCACCTGCTGCAGTGCTTCCACCAGTTGCTCGGTATCAATATCAACTGGCACATCGAGATGTAACTCGGCAAAGAACAACGTTTTCCCGATATCCTGTACCCCGATTCGGTGGTTTTCCATTTTCACAATACCGATCCCGATGTTATCGAGAATATGCGTCAGATCATGAACAAGACCCGGACGATCCGCCGACTCCACTTTCATCATCACATGATCCGTTTTGATCTGCGCCTGTGCCGTTAACGCCTCTATCACTCGCACATCCAGCGTCGACTGAGAAGCAAAGGCTTGCTTGAGTGCAGGCACCGCCTCTGTCGGCAAGTCAATTTTCAGAATACCGACGACCTGATTGTCGAGGCGGTTTATTTTGCTGACCAGCCACTTGCCCCCCAGCTCATGGGTTTTCGCGGCCAGGGTATTGATCAGTTGAGGGTGATCTTCACCCGCCAGTGTTACGGTTAATAAAGTATTCATAGGCGCCCCCTCTACAACGTAGCTTAAATGCTGCTTGTCCTACTCAGACTAGCAAGCAAGTCGCTCTCCTGCCGTGATTTGCCTCTCTATTGCCGGACAAACCTTCCCCCGCCACATCTGGCAATCCTGATATTAGGCGGGTTGCTGCAAGGCCGCGGAAAACAAAACCACAAAAAAGCCAGCGACGAGCGCTGGCTTTTCGAGCTTTTATTTTATGGCAACTATCACTACATCTGAGAAAACATGTTCATGATCACTGCGCCGGTAATGATTAAGCCCATTGAAATAATCGCAGGGAAATCCGGTTTTTGCTTATAAAGCACCATAGAGAAAATGGTCACACCAATAATCCCGAAACCACACCACAGTGAATAGGCGATTCCAACAGGAATGTATCCCATGGCTTTTGTCAGAGCAAAATAACAGATACTGTAAGCACTGATCACCAACAGTGATGGTGCAAGTTTACGGAAGTTATTGGTTTTTTTGATAAAAGAAGTGCCTGTAATTTCTGAGCAAATTGACAGTGCCAACCATAGTACGCCTGCATTTAACATTGTGCTTCTCCTTCTTTATCCGCGACAACCCGTTGCGTGTCTTCCGCTTCTTCTTCGCCCATTTTCGAGAATAAGTTCATAATGATGATGCCGCTGGCAATGATAGTCATCCCGATCATAGCGGCCATGTCAGGGTGCTGACCGTAGAACAGCATCCCCAGTGTCGAAACCAGCAAAATACCGGTACCGGACCAAGTCGCATAAGCCAGACCCACCGGCAAATATTTCACCGCTTGGGACAGCGCGTAGTAACACACGATGTACAGCAGGACAATGACCGCAAGCAGGGCAGTTTTAGTAAATCCCTCACTGGTATCAAACATTTTCAGGGTTGAGGTGGCTGAGGTTTCAGATGCAATGACCAGCACCATCCATAGCCATTTTTTTATCGATTCAGACATAGGAAGCTCCTAAATTTAAGTAATAAAATTGTCTAACGTTTGGATTTAAAAATTACGATTGTTGTTGTTCTCTCAGGTATTCTGCTGCCAGATCGGTAAGATTATCCTGAAGCGTAAACGTCCCCACGCCACGTTTTTTCACGTCACTGAGGGTGATATACCCGCTAGGTTTACTGAGTTCAGACGACTCGGACTCTGCCACGTCTTTGCCGTTAATAGCCGCCTCGACCTGTGAGAGAGTGCCGGTAATCATTCCCAAGGCCCTGACTTGAGCCAGCTGAGACACAACCCGTGCCGCCATGGCTTGGCTACGATCCAGTCCCACTAACTGATTCAACTCACTGGCCGGATTGCATTGGTAATCAAAAGCAAAGACCGGAATCCCCTTCATCAGGGCATACTGACAAAGCTGGCTGGCCGGGCTGTGATACACACCCAGGCTGATTTCCGCCAAGGTGGCAAAATCGAGAAACGGCATCACAATCTGGTCAAAGCGATCTAGCCACTCTGTCGGTAACTTACCGTCCCACTGGACAGGCTGTCCTATTCCGTCCAGCACCACCAACTCCTCTTCCGTCCCCTCGCAGGCAAGGATTTCCCATCGGATGCTTTCCCACTGGCGGAGACGGGCGGCGATTTCCGAACGATAGCCCGTTGCCGGTGTGACTATCATTAACGTGCGAGCACGCTGCTCGGCCAATATGCGGTCAACCAAGACCCGAAGTTGTTGCTCATCCATCCGCGATTCCTTCTAACCGACCAGATAAACAGGATCCCCCGACCGAATCCCGGCGGCGTTGGCTTCATCGGTATCAATATGAAATTCGAGGGCAAAGCGCTCATTCACCCGTACCACAACCTGCTCGAACACCAGACCACACTGCTCACCGGCCCGCACTTTCACCTTCTGGCCATGCTGTACGCCCAATTGCCGCGCATCCTGCGGCGACATATGGATATGACGCTGAGCACAAATCACCTTGGACTGAAGATTAGCGTACCCTGCCGGGCCAACCAGTAAGGCATCCGCTGACTGGTAAAGGTCACCGGATTCACGAACCGGCGCTTTGATCCCCAGGGCGTAGCAGTCCGCCTTTGAGACTTCCAATTGCGTTTCAGCTCTGGCGGGGCCCAACACCCGCACTTTACTTATCGAACCTTTAGGACCAACCACCATCACGCACTCTTTGGCCGCAAACTGTCCCGGCTGACGCAGGGACTTGAGCGGGGTCAGCTGATAGCCCAGGCCAAACAAGGCCTCGATATCCGTCTGAGACAAATGAACATGGCGATTTGACACACCAGTCGGAATACCAACCTCCGTTGCTATCTGCCCTGCTGACCAGCGCTGTGGTAATACCGTTAAACGCTGTTCAATTTGCGTCATCAACGCTGCGTTGATCATGACTTGCCTCCCCGTGAACTAACCTGGCCCGCACTTTTTTTCTGCCGAGTGGAAGTTGAACGGCTGGTGGTCACTTTCGCGTGAGTTGAAGCCAATGCCGATACAGGAGAAGCCATCTTGACCGCTTCTACGGTATCCACCTTGCTGGCATCCAAAGGCTCCTTACTCGCCTGCCCCTGGAATTCGGCATTCTGAGTGCCGGCCTCCTGAGCCATCTGCGCCAGATGTTCGGCTGCTTGGGCCTCCGGCATTTGGATAAGAACGTCCTCCCCCGGTAGGTCAGTTTCCGGCGTCACGCTACTGCTCAGAGACTCCGCTTCGGTGACACAACCACCGGCGTTTTCCAGCATTGCCAACACACTGGGATCTGGCCGGGCCATCACGATCGCGGCCGTTACATCGGTTTGGTTTACTATCGCTTTAACCCCGCTATCGACCGCCACTTTAACTGCGCTGATTTCCCCCTGTAAGTAAATAGAAACCAGACCAGAGCCGACTTTGCGGTAGCCGGTCAGAGAAACCCCAGCCGCTTTACAGGCTGCATCTGCGGCGTGAATTGCCGCAGTCAGCCCTATCGTTTCAATCACACCAAGACTGATTGTCATAGCGCCTCCTTAATGCCTTACCAGGCGGATATCGAAATCAAACTGCTTGAAGAAAGTGCTGAGCTGATCCAGTTCCTCGTTGCTGTAACCGATGTCTTGCGTAATCGGATAAATCATGTCGAGTTTGTCGTATTTGGTTTTGCCAAACTGGTGGTATGGCAGGACATCAATTCGCTGAATGTTGCCGCGTTTGGCCAGTTCCATCACATATTCAAAAGCACCGGTAATGGCATCGTAAGAATCGTTATAACCACGGATTAGCGGCATGCGAATCACGATGTTGGCACCCAGCTCAACCAGACGCTCCAGATTGCGCTTCACCCCTTCGTTACCAATACCAAAGAGCTGGCGGTGTTGGTCGGTATATATTTGTTTGATATCAAATAAGAAAAGATCGGTGCAGGTGGCCAGCTTCTCGTAATTGTCGATGCTGGTGGTACCCTGGGTTTCAATTGCCGTATTGATCATCTGCTTTTTGCATTCAGTCAGCAGGGCGGCGGCAAAATCGGTCTGCAAGCTCAGCTCGCCTCCCCCCAATGTCACGCCACCGCCGGATGACATGTAAAAGTCATAATCCTGCATGATCACCGCCATCAACTCGGCAACCGTGACATCTTTACCCATGACATCCAGTGCGCCACCTATACAAACGTCCTCACACTGACGACAACCGATACAGTCCACATTGCGGTCAATTTTGTGCACCTTGTTGCCTTCGGCATCCGTGGTCATGACATGCACCCCAGCCGGACAAACATCAGCACACTTACCGCAAGACACACACTTATCGTGGCTGCACATCACCTGAAACTTGCTGCTCAGTCCTTCTGGATTAGCACACCAGTCACACCGGAGGTTGCACCCTTTAAAGAAGATCAGTGTGCGAATGCCGTCACCGTCATAAATGGAATATTTCTGGATATTGAAAATACGACCTTTCAGCTCGCTGCCATTGCTCACTTGTGCTGTCCCAGTCATTGTGACTACTCCTCACTGCGTCTGAAGGCAGTGTTTTTACAGCGGGAGCCATAGCGGCCCCCGCTTCTGGGTTAGAATTTTTCCAGTACAGTACGGCTAATGATTTCGTCCTGAACTTCTTTACACAGTTCAACAAAGTAGGCGCTGTAACCGGCCACCCGCACAATCAGATCGCGGTACTTTTCAGGCTCTTTCTGAGCTTTCTTGAGCACTTCGTTATCCACGTAACTGAACTGCATCTGGCCGTTACCCAAAATGGACGCGGTGCGCAGCAGGGTGATCAGGCCATTTTTACCTTCCGGCGTGTCAAGCAGCCCTTTGAGGAACTTGAAGTTGTGCACCATGCCGATGTTCATGGTTTCCACATTCATCTTGCTTACTGACTTGATGATGGCGGTAGGACCGTGCTTATCCGCCCCTTGCGTCGGGCTGATACCATCAGACAGCGGCATCCAGGCCAGACGACCATTCGGAGTGGCGTTGGTCAGTTCACCAATCGGGGTGTTGTTTGAAATAGACAGCGTGCCGTGGCTCAGACGCGAATAAAGCATCTGGTACTTGCCACACTCGCGCTCGGTCCACTCGGTGATATCCAGCGCGAACTCATCGGCGTAGTTATCATCGTTGCCGAACTTCGGCGCATTGAGACAGTCACGGCGCAGCTCTTCATAACCGTCGAAGTTGGCCAGCATCGCATCGCGCATTTGCTCCAGGGTGTATTTCTTGTCTTCGAATACCAACTTGCGGATCGCTGCCATGGAGTCGACATAGGTTGCCAGGCCGGAGAAGATCAGCCCCGGACCGTAGTTCACCACGGCGCCCCCGGCACTGACGTCTTTGCCCTGCTCCATACAGCCTTCAACCAACAGAGACATCAAGGGTTTGGGGGCCACATCACGGTGCACACGCTGGCTGATCACCGTACCAATGGCCGACAGTTTGATGATGTATGCCACCTGCTCTTTCACTGCGGCATCAAAGGCTTCAAAACTGGTCAGGCTATTCAGATCGCCAGTATCCAGTCCCTGATAGCTGTCAAACAGCACCATGCGGCCACGGTTCAGTACAAACTCAATCGCAATCGGCCATTGGGTGTAACCGGTAGAGGTCCACTGGTAAATTCGGCCAGACTTCTGCGGCTCAACGCAACCCATCAGGCAGTAGTCACGGGCATCTTCAAAATCGTAGCCCTTGCGCAGCATCATCTTGATGTGGGAGTCATCGAAGTGACAGGCCGGGAAGCCCATCCCCGCTTTGACGACATCAACGATTTTTTCCATGTAGTGCTGCGGTGACTGATTATGAATGCGGCAGGCCAGAGATGGTTGATATACCTTCACGAAGCGCACCGCATCCATGATCAGCAGCGTCAGATCGTTGGTCGCATCACCGCCGGTACGCTTCTGGCCACCCACGGTCAGGTTGATGAACGGCTGATAACCGGCAAAATACTTCGCCCCCAACTCACTCGACATCCACATCAGCTCGGCACACTTGATAATAAAGGCCTGCATCATTTCCAGCGCCTGTTCGTGCGTCAAACGCCCCGAGTCAATATCCGCGCGGAACATCGGGTAGCAGTACTGGTCCAAACGTCCCAGCGACAGGCCAGTCTGGTTCTCTTCCACTTCAAACAGTGACTCGACGGTCCAGATACTTTGCAGAGCTTCTTGTAAGGTCTTCGGCGGGTTCGCCGGTACATTTTCGTTGACGTCAGCAATAGTCAGCAGTTCAGCGCGACGCTGCGGATTCATTTCTTTTGCGGCAAGCTCGCGGGCATGAGCAGCCAGACGGCGGCCATACGCCATCACACCTTCGCAGGTTTCGATTGACGCTTTGTAGTAATAGATCTTGTCGATATCATCCGGGTTTTCCATGCTCAGCGCTGCCAGCTTAGCTTCGGCATCTGCTTTAATGCCGTTCATTCCTTTGGTGAACAGCAAAATGTCGTAGCCCGGACAGGTATCACCCCCACCGTTAATCTGGTGGTAAGACAAATCACTGACATATGTCTCACCACTGAATTCCCACAAACCGGCTTCGCGATACTGCGCTTCACAGATTTCATCCAGCGAACGGCCTTCCCAGAATGGCACCAACTCTTCGCGAATGACTTTCTTATCTTCTTCAGAGATCAGGAACGGATCCTGAGGGCGGGTACTCATGGTATCGAGTTCATCGCGAACCCAGCGCCAGGCGATATCCGGCGAAAATGCTCCGGCTCGAGGCTTACCGCAAGGGTGACCGACAATCAGCTCGTCATCCTGAATCAGCAAAGGGGCGGTTTCACAGGCTTTACGGAACGCTTTAGCTCGCAGCAATATTGGCGGCAAACCCAGGTTTTGCTTGGTCACTTCAGTGAACGCAATCGCCCGATAAATGGACACACTTGGTTTGGCTTTCAGGTAGTTACTGCGAAGGCGCTGCATACGAGGGGTCAGTCCTTCCATCGCCGGAGTGCTTTCATCGACAGGCAGAACATTGCCATTACACAGTGTAACCTCCGCTGGTTTGGCACCGCCCTGATACAGACGGACTGTCAGAGAGCGATTTAACGCAGCCAGGTTATCCCGGGCAGCAAGCAGCATGGCGGACAGTTCATTCTGTACCATCTGGCTGTCACCGTTCTGACCGCCCTGAACCAGCCAGTCAAACATCGGGTAACCGTCAACAGCACGATCGGCACGTACTTCTGACAACTCGGCCAGTTTCAGCCACAGGCATTCCACCAGCTCATACGCCTGCGCCGGAGTAATGAGGCCGGCATTGATATCCCGCTGGTAATACCCAAACAACGCCTTATCAAAACCAGTGCTGCCAATGGCATAACCGCCGTTATCAAGGTGCATCAATAGCTGAATCAGATAGAAAGCCTGACAGGCTTCTTTGAATGTCCGGGCAGGCTGAGCCGGAATATGACGTAACATCGCCGCAGATTCTTCCAGCTCTGCTTTGCGGTAAGGATGACTCTCTACACTGGCTTTGGTTGCCAGCGTATCGGCCAGTTTATTGGCAAAATAGATCGCCCCCTGGCAGGCCATGATCATCGCGCGGCCCTGATTGACTTCATCCATGCCGCTACGGCTGATCGCGCTACCGATATTTTTCAGGCGCGTTTCCATGTGCTGTTCCAGTACCTGAAAACCGGTACTGATAACGGTCATGTAGTCAGGCGTTCCCGTGGCATCGCTGCTCAGAAAACCAAAGACAGATTCACTGCTCAACTCTTCTTCGGTGTGGAAAATCGCGCCTCTCAGCGCAGATGACTGGCTGCCGACAATCAGTTCATCCTGACCAATGTAAATCGGTAACTCCGAGACCAGCTGATTAAAGCGCTGGGCTTTTTTAACCAGAGGCGGCATGCCGGCAATATCATCACCGATAGCAGCCAGGATATTGGCTCGCTCAGCACAGATGATGCTGTTTTTGGCCAGCAGTTGTTCTGCCAGCACTTTTACGCGTGGCGTCAGGGTATAGTGGGCCATGGGCCTCTCCTTATAATTTTGTTTCACGATGGCAGGCTGCAACCTACCACTGGGTATTAGGGTGTCGTGTTAGCGCCCGGTCGTCGCTTTGGGTATCAGCTCTTGGTATTCGCTTTTTGTGTTCACTTTTGGGCACTAGCGCTTGGCATTCGCATCACTGAGTTGCCGCCGATCGAAAGCTCTGTTGGTATAACTGCTCAATGTCGAGCGCCGATGCTTTACGCGGGTTTGTCGGGGTACAGTTGTCTTTCAGTGCTTGTGCCACCAATGCTGGCAACGCCGCTTCAAATGCCGGCCTCTCCACACCGGTTGCGGCAATGCTGGCCGGTATGTCCAGTTGTTCACGCAACACATCAATGGCTACCAGTAAGCTCATCACGCCTTCTCGGGTATCGGAGGCTGGTAGTCCAAGCAACTTGGCCAGACGCGCATACTTACAGGCCGCCGCGTTATTACACTGGCCGTGGTAATCTGCGTTAAAGGCCACCACCTGACTCATCAGCAGGGCATTCGCACGACCATGGGGAACCCGAAATCCGCCACCCAAGGCATGAGCAAGGCTGTGAGTGATCCCCAGCGAAGCATTGGTAAATGCCATACCGGCAATACAAGAGGCGTTGTGCATTTTCTCCCTGGCCACCAAATCCTGGCCGTTACGATGACAATCCGGCAGGTGAGCAAAAACAAGTTGAACGGTTTTTTCTGCCAGCGCATCGCTGAAATCCGATGCCTGATTCGACACATAGGCTTCGAGGGCATGGCACAGCACATCCATTCCGGTATCGGCAGTGATTGCTGCCGGCACCGATGCCACCAGCTCGGGTGCCAGAATGGCGAGATCAGGCAACATAAAGCCATCGACCAGTGCCCATTTTTCGGTTCCTGACTTAATCACCGAAAAGGCGGTAACTTCCGAGCCAGTCCCACTGGTGGTCGGAATTGCAACAAACTTCGGCTTTTCAGCCAGTTCTCCGGCTTGGTGCAAGGTGTACAGCACCCCTTTTGCCGCATCGATCACTGAGCCACCACCGATCGCGATAAGCAGATCCGGTGCTGCCGCCTTGTAAGCCTTCATGCCAGCAGAGATCACTGCAACGTCAGGGTCAGGCGTTACCTCGGCAAACAGGCTTATCATTTCAGGTGTGCCGGAGAGGTAGCGACGCACCTGCTCCACCAGCCCAAACGTCACCATTGCCTGATCTGTGATGATCAAAGTGCGCTGATGGCTTAACGCTGTCAGTCTTTCTAGTGCCCCGGCGCCGAAATGAAGAGTGGGCTTGATCTGAAAGGTATTCATCGTGGTTTCTTCCTAGCATCCCTTGTGGATCTTCTCGACGATGGCGACAATCGACATCGCTTTGTATTGCTCTTTGTAAAGCGCAAAATAGTCTTCAACCAACACCTGATCAGCCACCCCGGCACCCACACTGTCGACAGCGACATAAGTTCTGTCTTTGATCGGTTTGAGGTCATCTCCCAGGGCAGTCACCAGCAGAAGGTTGGATCCCCGTAGTTGGTCGCATTTCTGCGTTGCGACAACATGGCCTGTTACTGTTGCAAGAATCATCAGCAGCTACCTTCCGTTACTGTCGGCCAAGAGCTTGTCGGATAATCTGCTCAACTCTGGCTTCATTCATCTCGTTGTGAGCAACAGGTGATACGCAAGCAAAACGATCATCACCTCCCATCGACGTATTGGCTGTATGGGCCACAGATGGTGCTGACAACTCCCCGGTAAAGCGCGCATCGTCAAAAATGCTCACTGGACGAGTGCAGGCAGCCTGCGTTGCCACAGACGTAGCATGGTGAGTCGGTATCAGGGTTGGGGTAGCAACAGCAACCGGTTGGCGCAGGTCGTCGACAGAACACACGCCGTAGCCGACTTTACGGACGTTCAGCAGGTTCATCGGGCCAACATTGTCTGAGCTTGAGCCTCCCCCCAGCGCACCACATCCCAGAGTCAGAGCCGGTGTCAGGTTGGTTGTCGCACCGATGCCGCCCAGCGCGGCCGGAGTATTAACCAGCATACGGAACACCGGTTTTTCCAGAGCAAACTGACGGACAATTTCCGGGTTCTGGGTATGAATCACCAAGGTGTGCCCTTTACCTTCATTGGTTAACAGCTCCACCACCCGATCACAGGCCGCATGCCAGTCTTCTTCAATATAAAGGCCAAGAACTGGGCACAATTTTTCTCGTGAGTAAGGATTTTGAGGCGATACCGTGGTTTGATGAGAAATCAAGACGGTGGTCTGGGCCGGAACGCTAAAGCCCGCTTTTTCAGCCACAGTCTGAGCACTTTGTCCCACAAATTCAGGGTTAATCATGCCGTTAGGGCGAAGCAGACGACCTGCCAGTAATGCAGACTCCTGCTCGTTCATGAAGTAAGCGCCTTGTTTAATCAGCGCCTGATGAACTTGTTCATAAATGCAGCGTTCAGCAATAATGGATTGCTCTGACGCACAAATCACACCATTGTCAAAGGTCTTACTGGTGATAACATCTTTCACCGCCTGCTCAATGTCAGCGCTGCGCTCAATAAATGCCGGACCGTTGCCCGGGCCGCCGCTGATCGTTGGTGTGCCGGAAGCATACGCTGCACGTACCATCCCTTCCCCACCGGTTGCCAGAATCAGAGACACATCTTTGCTCTTCATCAGAGTTTCGGTCGCTTGCATAGTCAGCAGGCTCACACCGTCAACAATGCCATCAGGGGCACCGGATTCCCGTGCTGCGCGTTTAACAATTTCAACGGCTTTGTGACTGCACTGTTTCGCATTCGGATGCGGAGAGAAAATAATGGCATTCCCCGCTTTGAGGGCGATAAGGGTTTTGTAGAAAATGGTCGAGGTCGGGTTAGTTGAAGGCACCAGTGCCGTAATGACCCCCAGTGGCACCCCCACTTCCATCACTTTGCGTACAGGGTCTTCAGCAATCACCCCGACGGTTTTCATCGCGCGAATGTGGTCGTGTACTTTCGTGGTCGCAAAAACATTTTTCAGCACTTTGTCCTGCCAACGCCCAAAACCGGTTTCTTCGTGGGCCAGTTTCGCCAGTTCTTCCGCGTGTTTCGCCGCTTCGGCAGCAATATGCGCAACCACCTGGTCTACCTGCTCTTGCGTAAATTTCGCGAACAGTGCCTGCGCTTGCTTGGCATTTTTCACCAATTCACGCGCAGCCTGAATTGATTGCAAATCTTTATCTAGCATCATGGTAAATTTTCATCCTTTTCTGCTGCCGATAGCGGTTTGGAGTGGCCTTGCCCTGATTGGCAAGGCTCCTTCTGTGTTTCACATTGCGGCAGCTATGCCCTCAGGCCTTGTGCTTTGACGCAATTTTTTCAATATCATTGTGGGGACGGGCGATGATTCGGGACGATACAACCGTACCGATCTTTCTTGCCGCTTCGATGCCCGATTCCACTGCCGCATTGACAGCTCCCACATCACCACGCACCATCACAGTCACCAGGCCGGAGCCTACGTTTTCATAACCGATCAGCGTAATGTTGGCGGCTTTGCACATTGCATCGGCAGCTTCAATACTCGGAACCAACCCTTTGGTTTCGATCAAACCTAATGCCTCTTTCATAGGTTTTTCCTTTTTATTCAGTCACGGTGTACTGAGAAACAATCTTTTCGATGTCACTGTGGGGACGGGCAATCACCAGAGATGTCACGACCTCACCAACACGCTGAGCCGATTCCACCCCCGAGTCCACGGCAGCTTTCACTGCCCCCACATCGCCACGAACCATTGCGGTTACCAGGCCTGAACCCACATTTTCATAGCCAATCAGTTCAACATTGGCGGCTTTACACATGGCATCGGCCGCTTCAATACACGCAACCAGCCCCTTTGTTTCAATCAGTCCCAAGGCATCATTCATGGTTATCTCCTTGCTTCCTCAGGCTTTGTGTTTAATCACAATTTTGTCGATATCGTTATGAGGGCGGGCAATGACCAGCGACGTCACGACTTCCCCCACTCGACGCGCTGACTCAACACCGGAATCCACCGCCGCTTTCACTGCGCCCACATCACCTTTCACCATAGCCGTCACCAAACCTGAGCCAACATTCTCATAACCGATCAGCTCGACATTGGCGGCTTTGCACATGGCATCGGCGGCTTCTACACACGCCACAAGACCTTTGGTTTCAATCAAACCCAATGCATCACCCATACTTCTTTCCTCCGTAGCTAGGGTTTCATCGTTCGTTATTGGAATTGGGCCGAAATACCCCCGCCTGAATGTGACAGGTAGATCTTTCATGGCATTTGATACATCGCATTCAGGCAGCGTATTCGACCAACGCAAACGACTATATTCCCCCACAAAAAGAAATGGCATTTGATTCCACCAATCATGGAAATTTAGGTAATTACTCCATAATTTAGAAAAATTGACGCCCATATTTATCGTTTTGCTCTGCTAAATTGCATTCCACAGCTTTCAATAAAACTCTAAATTCACAACAAAAGTGCTTCGGTTCACACTTTTTCCCGAGCAAAAAACAGCCGTTTTTCACGCCTTATTTATTCTTTATATGGCGTAACATTTGCGTATTAATTGGCAACAAAAAGCCCCTGTAATATTACAAAGCAGCAACATACATCCATGAAGAACAAGGTATTCAAAACCGTGAAAAGCCAATGTCCAATGTCCAATGTACTGAACAGCAAAAACAACCAGCCAAAAGGAACCAGCCTGATGTTAATCACTGAAATGACCATCTCGGTTTTTATAAGGTTTGTGCGGATAGATTCGGAAGCAATAATAGATTGGTTGAGCGTAATGATTGGAGGAGGATGGAGTCACCACCCAGTGTATTTACAACCTGACTGTACCTGACCAGTAAAAAGAAAAAGCCTTTGATGGCAGGAAAAATAGGAAGAAAATCAAGATAAGTTCGAAGTAAATGGACATCCAATTAACTCAGAGTCCAGGAAGCCGCATGTGGAAAAATTCAAGGCGTATTAACAGAAAAAGCAAAGTTCAGCATAGGAAACAGCTAACAACAATACCTTAACGTTATTCCGTTGTGTTGAAATACATCTGCGCTAGCCATTCAAATTTTCTCTCTCAAACCAGCTCTCTCAAACCAAACAGACTTTAATGTTCCAGCACGCAAACAAATAACGGCGAGTTCAGTGAACTAAGTAATACCGTTTCATAGTTGAGCTGCTGGACTTTAATTTGCAGGGCGTCATGACTGTCTGACATTTCTCTCATGAAATAATCAAACAACACGTCAGGAGACTCATCAATTGATGACTTAGTCGCATTCCAGCTTTGCACCTGATAAACACGCTCTAAATCAGATACACGCTGACTGAAGTAATTAAAGGTGACATAGCGCTGCAGATACAGCCAACCGGCTTTAGAATCAGAATAGCCTTCAACCACCATAGATCCTTCCCCATCACGGGCAAAGCGGAAATGAACATTCACATTCAAGGTTTCCGTCTGGGTATCCTCGAAGTGCATGATGGCACGAGCGCTACATCGCATTTCACCGCTGTTTTCGGGAATCACTTTAGATAAGAAAGGCAAGGTACAAAGAAGAAATAAAATTAGCGCATAAAAGAAAAAAATCCTTCCGCTTTTATTTGATGTCATGACTATTTCCATGAGTAATAAAAATAATTATCACAGTAGGCATAAGGATTGTTTTCATTTTTTGCACACTGAGCCAGAAATGTTCTGCCTAATCCCTTATTCTGAAACTTATCTCCGTAGTAAAACACAAATCGGCGTTCTTTATTGCACTCGATACCTAGTGCATTTGTGACGGCCGTAAAGCTATGGTTATAACTTTGCTGCATTTCGTCATTGATCATTTTTTCTGTTGAGAAGAGTTCACAAACACTATTTTGCACCTGATTAAGTTGCAAAATATTGATAGAACGTTCTGAAATGATCGCCGTCCAGAGCAATACCAGCGCCCCGGTGAACAGTACTGCGCTAGCCATCAGCCAGTTTTTTTCCTGCTCTTCTGTTTGAGGTGGTAAATCTTCACCAAATAGCGGTTGCTTTTTCGGACTAGGAGACAATAGCGGCGATACAGGTTGCTCAGTTGCCGTGCCGTCTTCCTCTTCTTGCTGAATTAAAGGATGCAGCTGACAATCATCAACAATTTCTATAACCAAATCCGGGTTAATTTCAATCCGACCCCGAGGAACAGAAACAACGATATTGTCGATGTCATAGAATCGAAACGCCTTTCGCAACATGCTTAGATATTGGTTAAGGTTACCATTGGATGATGTCAGTCCATTGTCATCCCACACTTTTTTCATCACTTCATCACGAGTGATAATGCCGGGGTGCTGAATTAAAAAGTAAAGTAAAGCATTTGCTGTTATTGAAAGCTGCGTATCAGAAACGCCTGAGTCGTTCAAACTCAGAGTTGCATCCGTCACATCATAAAAAAGGAAATCGTTAATTTTATACTTCATTGCAATCAGCTAATCCGTTACATTGCTTGCTTAGTTACCTTTCCCTTCGTCTGACGCTTCAATCCATCTGAATAATAATGATAAAAGTGATGAACTTACGTGACGGAAAATAGAACAGACTTGAATACTAGCCCTGCCCCTATAGCAAGGTTATGACTTAGATCAAAATAGAACAGTCGGTCAGTTTGGCAATTTGCCAATCTGTCAGAAAGGTCACAGAGTACACATTCCGTCGCCCAATTTTCAGCAAGAAATCAGCAGATAACTGTAGAGCATAAAAAAACGGCGCGTCCTTGTTCAGGACACGCCGTTCTATCAAATATCAGCTCAATATCGGGACAGATTAAATCCCGGCGCGCTTCAGCAGGCCAGCCATCAGAGGTGAACTGGCTTTAACTTGCTTGGCTTTGTTCTTAAATTCACGCGCCAGAGAGGCGTCCTGAATATCATTGGCAATGTAAATCATTGACTGATACATATCGCGCGCAGTTTTGATGCGCTCTTTATCATTCAGCGGGCTCAGCAGTTTCACCACATCACCACCGGTTCTGCCTTGCTCTTCAGCATAGCTTTGCACAGAAACCAGGAGTTTATCTAAGTCATTAACGAAGTCAGAGTTTTCGATACCTAACTTCTGAATCTCTTTCAGGTTACGCTTTCTCACCTGATTAATAATAAATGCTGGCTTGTTGATTTTCTTGTAGCCGAAGAAACCGGCCAGGATCAACAAGGCTACACCGCCCGCTACATAGCCCCAGATCGAACCGGAAGACTCTGCCACCGGCTGGATCACTTCAGCAGCTTTTGCCACAGACACTGGTACATCAGACATATTGGTAACCTTTTACTTCTATGGAACAGAATACTGAGACATTATGCACGCCTGCCTCAGAGAACTATGCGTTTTATCAAAAATTCATTTAAATAGAGTGACAGAGTTCAAGGTTTACGAAGAATCCACCCGATTTCGACCGAAATCTTCAGCGCATCTCGTTTTTTCACGGTAAATCTGTCTCCGGTTGTGCATCATTTTGCAACCGAGACTCTATCTGTAACACACCAAACGCGACGAGCCCACAGGTTACCACAACTGCAGAAAAATGCTGACTCCATCCTGCTAACATCAGACCACCCGCCAGTAGCAAGTAGTAAAACAGGCCGAATATCGCCCCGGCGCTCCCCTGACAGGCTCGGTATTTGACTAACGCTCCCGCCAGAACATTAGGGATTGCCATGCCATATGCGGCCACCACCAGCACAACCGGTGCCACAAAGCTGATGTGCCCATCAAGGACGTGTACTGTTACCCCGCCGACCACAAGAAACCCGACAGACAGATGCAAAATTCGCTTTTCCGGCCAGTGACGTGCCAGCAGCCATTTGTTGAGCCAAGCACCAGCGCCTACGCCCAGTGAAAGCACAATACCAGCCAGCCCGAAGATTTCCGTTTCCATACCCAAACGAGCGAACATAAACGGCGCAAGCTGGTAAAAACTGAACAGACAGACATTGAACACCGCCACCAGCACTGCGTTCCCCCAGAGCCGGGTATCACTCAGCATAGTAAAAAACACGCTCTTGAAAGCAGCCTTGTGATAACCGTCAGGTCGAGTTTCCGGTAACCGCAGTACTGACCACGCCAACAGCATCGACGCCAGTACCGCCAGCCCGATAAAGACGCCGCGATACCCCCATTGGCTGGTCAGTAATGCCCCGCTCATCACCCCCAATGCCGGACTGACCGCGATTGCCATTCCCAGTATCGAAAATACCCGCGCCAGTTGCCGACCGGTATAACGGTCACGCATCATCGTCTGGGTAACAATAGAGCCAGTCGCCGCCCCTAACGCAGTCAGACATCGTGCAGCCAGCAACAGCGGAAAGCTCGTAAGGAATACGGCCCACACAGAGGCTACCGCATACAGGGTTAAACCAGCCAGCATCGCAGGGCGTCGCCCGATACGATCCGACAACCATCCCCATATCACCACCCCAAGCGCAAACGCCAGAAAATAGAGCGATAAAGTTTGCGCCGCTTCAGCCGCGGTGATCCCGAAACCAGCCGCAATGCCCGTCAGTGCCGGACTATAGATGGTTTCCACTATCTGCGGAAACATCATCAGTGCCATCACTAATGCCATCGACAAGGGTCGCCTAACCGATTCGGCAGAACAGAGGGAAGTCTTCTGTTCGGGTGCGTTTTGTTCAGGTGCATTTTGTTCAGGTGCATGGTTCACAGGTGTACTGTTTTCAGATGCCCTTTTTTCAGGTGCATTAGTTTTAGCTGAATAGTTGTGCCAGATTTTCATCTCATCTCCTTGGGCCCGTCTTTCTACGAGCACAAGGTAGCATCAGGCAAAAAGGGAAATTACAATAATCAGGACGACTTATTTACAAAATCGGACAATATTCCAGGTATCACTCATATGGCATGGTTAAACAAAGACGACACCTTTGACCCGGATAGCTTTCACAACAAGGTGCTGGGCATTGCGGCAGAACTTGGCGTACATGATTCCGGGGTGCATCATCATGCGATGGGCCAGCTGTTGTTTACCCACTGGGGATGTATTCGCATCACGCTCGCTGAGGCCATTTGTCTGCTGCCACCAACCCGCATCGCCTGGATTCCACCTGAGCTACCACACCGCGCCGAGGTTACCGGGGCTGTCGGCTACCGCTCTGTCTATCTCGACACCGCAGCGATTCCCGATTTGCCGGAGACCGTTGAGGTGCTTGAGGCCTCCCCTTTACTCCAGGCCGTTCTGGAACGTATCGCGATGGCCGATTTTTCCACTCAGTGGGAGCAAGGTCCGCCAGCCAACCTGCTTGCTGTGTGTCTTGATGAGCTGCACCAGGCCCGCAGCGAGCCGACAGTGTTACCCCTGCCACGCGATCCTCGCCTCAGACACCTCGCGTCACAGGCCAGCCACACCTTACCCCCCAGCCTAAAACTGCTTGCCGATCACACCGGCGCATCGGAAAAAACCATCAGTCGGATCATGCGCCGAGAGACGGGTATGAGCTACCAGCAGTGGCGACAACAATGGCGGCTGATCAAAGCCATCGAGATGCTGGCAGAGCAGAACTCTCTGACCACCATTGCCGCGGCGCTGGACTTCAGCTCAGACAGTGCCTTTTCAACCTTTTTTAAGTCGATGACCGGCTTGCCACCCCGAGAGTACATGGCCGACTCTGGAAGCAGAACAGCCCAGAGATAACACCGCTGAACCTTCTCTGCCTAGCCTCAACGTACTGATAAGCAGGGACTTTTTGAGATCGGGAGCCAGACACGCAACACTGTATCTTGTTCTTTCTCTTTGTCAGGCTGCGCAGGGAACAGCTCAAAGCATCCCTGACAATCCCGGATAATGGCGCGGGCGATAGCCAGACCGGATGCCGGGAAGTCCGGATCCTCGTCGAACGCATGATGTGAAAACGGGCCTTGGAACTCCGCCGTGAGCATCTCCGGTAGCCCGAGGGCAGATTCTGCCGGATGAAACTCAGCGCTCAGCGAGATACACAGAGCTGTGTTATCGGCTACCGCGGCCAGTAAAGTGTCCATCACGTTCGCCACTGCCAGCTCCAGCAGCGCAGGATCCCCCTGAACGGCGGGCAACTCCGTATCGGCATTAATAACCAGTCTCTGGCAGCACCCCGGAAACTGCGCCATGACACGGTGCAGAAGAGGTACCATAGCAACGGATGACACATTCTTCTCCTGAACGTGGGTATTTCCCCTGACGGCTAACGCCAGCTGATGGGCCAGCCCGAGGGTTTGCAGATGCCGCTGCAGCCGCCATGATTCGGTTATCGCCTGATGCAGCAGCCCTGCCTGCCGCCGGTTCAACCCGGAGCTATCCCGATGTATCTTCTCCAGCGCTCGATTTACGGCAGCCAGGGACGTCTGAAGATCGGAAGAGACTTGCGCCGACAGCAACGGATACCGATGACGATGGGATCGGGCTGGATTGGTCTGGCAAAAATGGCTGGCCAGCTGACTGATGATGAGGGCGACGAGCAGAAACACGCCCAGATTGACGACATCCTCCAGGTGAAACATCTGAAAAGAATATCGGGGAGCCGTAAAGAAGTAATTGAAACTCAGCGCGCTGCAGATCGCTCCCAGACATGCCCAGCGGCGGTTCACCCGCATAGCAACCAGCACAACCCCTAACTGCAGAATTAACAGGACAACCGCCGTCGATGCCGCCAGATAATCTGACAGACAACTGATCAGCAGCGCCACTGCAATCACAGAGAACGAAAAAATGCCGGGGCGAAACTCCACAATCAGCGACCTCAATATCAACTCAGGCTCTTATTAAGTGACGTTACTCTAGCAAAATCCCGTTCTCTGCCCGCGTAAAGAAAGCGTAAAAAATGCAGGTAACAGCACAGAGCTTTCTCTATTGATTTCAGACTCAATCAAGTATTATCCGACACCATAAGTAAGTACTGGCTATTATTTCTGGCATGATCCAACTTCAGCATTTTTTTATTACCGGTGAACCTGATGCCTCCCTGCTGGTAATGGGACATCATGACACACCACTGGTTGTCCTCTCATTGCTGATCGCGATTGGTGCCTCCTACATGGCATTAACTCTGGCCGCAGCGGCAAAACGCAAAGCCTCTCCGGTCATGCAGCGTATTCACCTGACCACTGGCGCAGCGTCACTCGGGCTCGGGGTATGGGCAATGCACTTTATTGGTATGCAGGCGTTCACCTTGTGTACCACTGTTGCATATGACCCCGGTATCACTCTGCTTTCACTCCTGCCCAGCCTCCTGGCGGCCTGGGTCACGCTAAACCTGCTGGCCAGACATACGGTGAAGCCGTCGCTGCTCATCGCTGGCGGGATCATGGTCGGTGTCGGCATCGGCGCCATGCATTACATTGGCATGGCTGCGATGATAATGGCACCGGAGCTGCGCTATGAACCCGTGTATTTCACCCTGTCAATTGTGGTGGCCATCGCACTAGCGACACTGGCACTGTGGATCAGCTTCGGATTAAGGCGGAAGCTGTCGCTACCGGGTTATCAGATACGGTTTATCGCCAGTATCGTGATGGGGCTGGCCATTGCCGGTATGCACTATACCGCCATGGCCGCCACCCGTTTTGTCGGCAACGCCGATCCTCAATTCAACCCCACCAGCCAGCAGCACTACACCCTGGGATTCACCGTCGCGATTGTCACTATTTCCCTTAGCCTGCTGATTGCCGCTGTCAATGCCATCATCCGTTACCGCCTGCTGCTGAGCCAAAGCCGGGAAACCACAGCAGAACTGAAAGCCATGATTGATACTGCCGTGGACGGCATCATCAAGATTTCCCCCAAAGGCACCATCCTGTCCTTTAACACCTCAGCAGAACGTATTTTTGGCTACCGTGAAGCCGAAGTATTGGGTCGAAATATCAAAATGCTGATGCCAGAACCGCACCGGGGCAACCACGACAGCTACCTGCGAAACTACCGGCAAACCGGTATAAAGCAGATTATCGGTGCCGGACGTGAAGTACAGGCCCAACACAAAAACGGTGAGCTGATCACCATTCGTCTGGCAGTGGGGGAATCTCGCCATAAAAACACCCTGAATTTTGTCGGCTTCATCTCTGATATTACCCAGCAGAAGGCAACCGAACGCGAGCTCCAATTGCGTGAATTGCAGTACCGGACCCTAATGGGAAATATTCCCGGCACCACTTTACGCTGTTTGTGGGACAGCAACTGGACCACCTTGTTTGTCAGTGATGCCATTGAACCACTCACCGGCAGGCAGGCCAGCGACTTTATGGAGGGACGGGTTCACCTGAAACAGCTGGTTCACCCGGAAGACATTGCGCCGGTAATGCGCACCGTCAATGAGGCCATTGCCGCACACCGCTCCTACACCATTGAGTACCGAATTTCTCACCTGGATGGCAGCTGGCGCTGGGTTGAAGAACATGGCACCACAATCTTCGGGCAACATGGCCAGTTCAAGTGGGCAGATGGTATTTTGCTGGATATTTCCGATCGCAAACAGATGGAAACCGAACTGCTGACTGCCAAAGATCAGGCAGAGCAAGCGGCACAGGCCAAAAGTGCCTTTTTGGCCAATATGAGCCATGAAATTCGCACACCAATGAATGCCATTCTGGGCTTTACCGATCTGTTGCTGTCGACGCCGGTCGATGACGAGCAAAAGAAAAACCTGACGATCGTCCGCAGCTCCGCACAGTCACTGCTGGAACTACTCAATGACATTCTCGACTCCGCCAAGCTGGAAAATGGCTCAACCGAGCTGGAACGGCAGCCTTTTTCACTGCGACAGTTATGTGAACAGGTCGTCGCCACCCTGTCACTGTCAGCCAGTCAAAAAGGGCTGGATCTGAGCCTGCACTATGACGCCAGCACCGGCGATCATTTTCTGGGGGATGCCCTGAAGATCAGGCAGATCATCATGAACCTCTTGAGTAACGCGATTAAATTTACCCCGCAGGGATTTGTCCGTTTATCTGTCCGGCTGCGAGCCTCTGCAGGCGTTCAGAATCCAAAGCAGGATCCCATCCTCAACATCGTGGTGGAAGACAGTGGTATCGGGATTGCGGCAGATCGGCTGGATAAAATCTTTGCACCGTTTTCGCAAGCCGATTCCAGCATGACCCGCCGGTTTGGCGGCACCGGCCTGGGCACCACCATCGCCCGGCAACTGGCCCTTCTGATGGGCGGTACCATCCATGTTTGCAGTACTCCCAATCAGGGCTCGACGTTTACCGTCAGTCTGCCGCTGCCCGCGATCGAAGGGAAAGCGGTACCTTCGCCGCAAAGCCATACCGCCTCCCTCCCGCCCCTGCGTATTCTTATCGCCGATGATGTTGAGCAGAACCGACAGTTGCTCACCCGCCATCTTGAGAAGCAAGGACATCACGTGCTTTGCGCTAAGTGCGGCCAGCAAGCCATTGAACTTTGCAGCCAACACCCGATCGATGTGATTCTGATGGATATCCAGATGCCGGGCCTGAACGGCCATGACGCCTGCCGGGTAATTCGTCTGCAGGAGCAGTTGTCGGGTCAGGCACGCACACCAATCATTGCCCTGACAGCCAGCCATACCCAACACGCCAAAGAGCGGGCCTGTGAGTCAGACATGGACGGCTTTTGTACCAAACCGGTTGATATTGAGGCGCTCTATACCGAAATTGCCAAAGTCACCGATATTGCCAGAGTCACGCAAAAGAACATCAGGGGTGACCACGATCAGGGCATTAGCGATGAAGGCAGTAGCAACCAGGACAGTGACTTAGCCGATGCAACGAGTCCGGGGAGTGAACAGACACACGTAGAAAGCGGACATCGCCCGTCCCTGCATATCCCGTTACCCGCATCTGCACCGATCATCGACGTTGCCCGCGGCTCTCAGCTTTGGGGAAGTACGGTCAATCACCGGCAGGCAATCCAGCACTTTATCGCGCGCGAAAGCACGCATCTTGAAAGGCTGGCTCAACAGACACTTCCGCCCGACGAATTGGCTCATGCCCCTGATGAACAGGCGCCCCTGCCGACGATACATCGCCTGAAGGGCGTGGCAGCCAACCTGGGGCTAAACACATTGACCCAAAGCCTAACCGCACTGGAGGCCGCCTGGAAACAAGGTGAGCACAACGCATTGTCCACGCAACAGCAACAACTGACGGTGGCCTTGGCAGAGCTCAACGCGTCCCTGTCACACTCTGCTGAGTTTCTTGATCACACTTCGAAGACAGCAGTCACCAAGCAAGGGTCCGACACTCTGGAGAAGCCGGATATCGACCTGCTGAACCGTTTCATTGCTCTGTTGCATCAAGGAGAAATTCCCGATGCCTTATATGCGCAGATCCGGCCTAAACTTCCGTCAGAAGTGGCCGACAACGTGGCTGCTGCATTAAACGATTTTGAGCCCGAGTTAGCGGCAAAGGCACTCACCCCGTTCTGTGATGCCAATACCGACGACCGGACCAACCGGCCCCTGTCAAAAACACAACATCAAGCAAGCGCAACACACACTATTTTCGATACACAATGACAAGAATAATTAACTGAATCATGCGACTGGACGACAAGCCAACCCTGTTGGTGGTGGATGACGAGCCCGCCAACCTGCAGGTACTCAAAAATATCTTAGCCGGTACTTATCGGCTGCTGTTTGCCAAAGACGGGCAACGCGCATTAGCGCTGGCCGCCACTGAAGAGCCTGATCTCATTCTGCTGGATGTCATGATGCCCGATCAATCCGGTTACGACGTCTGCCGGGAGCTCAAACTCAAGGAATCCACTCGCCATATACCGGTCATTTTTGTGACGGCATTAACCGGCGAAAATGAAGAAGCCTTAGGGTTTGAGCTGGGGGCCGTGGACTACATTCCGAAGCCAGTGCGACCGGCAATTGTTCGGGCCCGAGTCAAAACCCATTTGTCGCTGGTACGGGTGGATGAGCTGAAATCAACCCGCCTGTCTATCGTGCAGCGTCTGGGCCGGGCAGCCGAATACCGTGACAATGAAACGGGTTTACACGTGATCCGGATGAGCCGCTACGCCCAGATTCTGGCGCTGGCCGCCGGATTCAGCGAACATCAGGCGGAAGAGATTTTACATGCCGCCCCAATGCACGACATCGGTAAGATCGGCATCCCCGATGCCATTTTGCAAAAACCCGGCAAACTGACACCGGATGAGTGGCAAGTCATGCAACGCCATACTGAAATCGGGGCTGAAATCATTGGTACCCCCGACTCCTCACTGATGCGCATCGCCAAGGATATTGCCCTGTATCACCATGAAAGATGGGACGGCAGCGGGTATCCCACAGGCCTAACAGGAAATGCCATTCCCGTTGCGGCGCGGATCGTGGCTATCGCAGATGTGTTTGATGCCCTGACCAGCGAGCGCCCGTACAAATCCGCCTGGCCCGTCGAGCAGGCCACCCAGTTAATTCGCGAGGAATCCGGTAAGCACTTTGATCCGAATCTGGTCGAGGTCTTTTTTCAGTGTCTACCGAAACTGCTGGAAGTCAAAGAGCAGTGGCGGGAGCCGGAATTCGCCTGACAACGAAGATCCTGACATTCTGGCTCTGGTGCTGAGATGTATTGCTTGCCTTGAAAACTTAGCTGTTGCTTACCTGTTGCCGCTCATCACTTTAGCGGCACAGGTCAGTGACCGTTAGCGCGGGTAAGACCACCTCGGGAAAAAAGGGGCTTTCCTGAAAAGCACCATACTTATGGCAATGGATACCAGCTGACTGGGGTTATTTCCTTCATCAGGTTTCATCCGTGTTGATGGAGCATGCCTTGAGGCCAGTTCTGGGCAAGTTTTGCCTTCTGTTTATCTTTCTTCTCTTTATCTTTCTTCGCTTTTTCCTTTTATTACCCGAAAAATCATTGCTGATTTTTCATTCGATTTTTTAAATTCACTGACTGTTAACCAGCAATAAACATTGTCTTTTTCATGCATATTTTACGCATGGTTTATCGCTGTTTTTTCAATCAAATCCGCCTTTATTTATATGGTTATTTGTAAATGTGAAAGCCAAGCAACGATTCACGTATCCACAATAAATAAAATCATTAATATGAGTTGCATATCAAAAATGGATAAGCAGTTAGTTTACCGCCAAGTCCAAAAATAAAAAACACATTAACTCATATATATACTGACTCAGTGAGGCACACATGGTTTGTGAACATAAACGTTTTTATAGAGTAAAGCGGACTTTCTGGCAACGCTTGGTGTATAAAGAAGTTCATCGCTGTTACCACTGTGGCGATACAATTAAAATTTAATTCACTTATCTGTGATAAAAAGGGGACGTAAACTGTCCCCTTGTTATTCATTATCAGTTTTATTTAATCGTCAGATTTTGAGAACAAGCAAACTCCAACATATCCCGCAAATTAGTCATGGCGGATATATCCTGATCCATTTCTTTTTTGATCTCTTCTAACTCATTCGCACTGACTTTACCGTCCACCAGCGCATCGCGGATCTCCTGCTGTACGTCTCCCCGTTCCTTATCCCAGTCCATCCAGGCATGCAGGACGTTACGATAGGTAATGTCATAGCTTTCCTCCGAGTTATGGCGCTTACACTTCATGCCAAAGACCCGGAGCATCTCTTCCAGAATGTAAACATGCTTTTCGTCTTCCTGGAGCACTTCCAGCATCAGCATTAGCTCTTGTACTGTCAACTGATGGGCTTCCTGACTAGGATTCAGCTTGTTTGAAAAGGTACGCGCACTCAGTTTTTTACCACTGCGATCTTTTATCTGATGAAAGATATTTTCGATGCCTACTGACTTTGCCTGGTGATGAATTGCTCGGTAAAAGCTGGATTCACGGTATTCTTTATTCATTTATAATTTTTATCAATATTAATTAACGTAAATATGATGAGTTTATATGTTTAAATATTAATTTTGATATAATCCTATTTTCACCCCCAGATATAACCTTTTCCATTTCAATATTTATTTTTATACAATTTACTATGAGTTATTTTTAATAATCAGATATCGCGTTATGCGATAAAAAGGTAAACACAGTGAATATCCCATTCATCAATGTACCAACCGTTAATGATAATACAAACAACAAGGATTGAGTAGTTTTCTTCTGTGGCAAGAGTCAATCTGATTCACATTCAGCTACGCAGATCTTTTTCCGTCAGGTCGCGGGAGGAGCAACCTTATCCATTGTTATTCATTCTCTTTACTTGCCCCCTGCTTTTATTCCCCACCCCGCTATCAGTCGCAACCTGTATTAATCACAAGTTGGTCATCTCACAACCTCCCATTGATCATACTGAGGCACCATCTCTCCACTCCGTCGCCGTCTCATTAACGCTCAAGTGTTAATAATTGGTAATCACCGTGTTTCATCCCACACTTTTGATTCACCACCGAGTGAGAATCCAATCATGTTATGCACCAAAACACGCATGATGTATTGACCACCTGAATTATTTTGTAAAAAAATGTGTCGCCGGTATTGGCAAGACTCCGTTCCTTCTTTGCTCGAAAATTTGTACGAGCGATTTGTGCAATAACGTAGGCCTCATGCTTGCCCTGCGCCCTGACCGATGAAGAAACGCAAACCAATGACCAGCGTTGTCCTGACTGAATACATTCACACAGGATAACCAATACATCATCGCCCGCCGTCTGCATCGTACAGATACCATAAACCACTGCCTGTGCAGTATGTACCAGCGAGCCGTTCAACCCGGTATTGAACACCGTTTTGTTTAAGGCCGGAGGATTTTTTGTAAGGAACTCATTTATGAAGCTAAAAGGTATCTTGCTCTGCGTAGCCACTCTCTCAATGGCGGGTTGTGGAGGTGGAGGCGGCGGCGGTGACGGTACAGACACCGACCACAAAGCCTCCTCGTCGGTAACCCGCCTTTCCAGTCCGTATTTACCTGCAGAGCAGGGCGCAGTCTGGCGTTATACGGTCAAAGATTCGGGTGAAAATCTTTCGCTTTCAAGCAGTGCCATCAAGCAAGCCAACGGTAAAGAAACTGTCGATCTGACCTGGGATCACAGCGGATACCGGCAAACCTTACGCTATCAGGGAAATACGCTGTCCATCGAACACCTGCATTTCGACAAAGTCACCGTAAACAACACCGACTATAAGGTAGATATGGATTTGTCTACTGCCCCAGCCCTGCTGTTGCCGGAATTTAGTGTCATAACGCCCGAGGGAGGCATTAACTCCCGTCAGCAAATGCAGGTCACCATATCCCCGGACGCCGGCAGTACCTATGGCGAGTACTCCTTGTCCTGGTCATACAAAGGAATTGAGACCATCGAGACCCCGGCTGGCCGTTATGAAGCCTTACATGTTCAGTACAGCCTTAACCTGGATGTGTTTGTCGCCTTGCCTGACGATGCCTATCAGAGCGACAGCCCACAAGGAGATGGCACCTTCAGAACGCAGGTACCTGTCCTTCAGGATCTCTGGTTCTCACCCGGTATCGGCATTGTGAAAATCTCTGACAGCAGCGCCAGAATCTACTCCCCGGTCGTCGCTGAACTGGCCGATTTTAATCGCTACAGGGACAATGTCGGCAATCTGACCAACATGCCTGACAGCACTGCGATTCCGGCTGACAGTCCATGGAAAAATATCCGCCAAGCCTACAAACTGGATCAGCTTTACGGCAATTGGGAAAGCGCTTATCACTGCAACCCGGCAGAAACACAATCGCCGTCTTTTCAGTTGTCGCTGACAGAAACAAACTACACCCTGACGACCCGCCTGACGGACAACGAGAACTGCTCAGGGGATTACTGGAATGACTATGTTGAATCCGGCACGTACATACTTCGCGGATTTGATCCCCAAGATGCTGGTTTCCTCTTGCTTGACCTTATTCCTAGCTCGTCAACACGCCAGGAATACCGCTTTGGCCACCTGTTATACGAAACACCGGACTGGGGACAAACCCGTTTTATTTCCCTTGCGCCAATGGCGGATAAGACAGCCAGACTAGGAATTGATGAGATTCCGAATTTACCCAATTTGGCCACGCGTCTGTATGCCGAGTTAACAGCCGTTGAAAAAGAGCCCAAAGATACCGAAACCCTCAACAGCACTGCGCTGGTTTACTTCCAGATTGAAGATGAGAACTACCAGATGCTACCGGAGGAGGCGCATGCCGGCTGGGGAATGCAAGTCTGGAATGACGCAACCTGTGATGCAATCATGGACTCCCAGCTCAGTACAATCAGCTGGGAGCAGCCTTTGCAACCCGCAGGCTTCGACCCATTATTAGGCCTGTACTTTGAACTGCAGATTAAAGAAAATAACACCGGGTGCGCGAATGTCATCTTCCACAAAGGCGAGGAGAAGTCGGTTGAGCAAAACCAAACCATTGACCTTAATGCAAGATACTTCTATCAAGCCAAGTATGGGGCTCAGGGGATTACCAGCAACTGATATTTTCAGGTACACGCTGGGATAACCCGAGCCTAACTCGCTAGACAGCTTGCCTCAGCCATCGCGTTGTTTGTTTGCCTATCTTGTTACTTATCGAGTCTGATACCTAACACAGATGTAAACAAAACCGTGTCATATGGCTGAGGCAATCTACCCCCATAAATAGCCAGTTGCCAAAGCTCACCGACCACTAACTCTCAATACACAGCCGGTAACCAACGCCCGACTCCGTCCTGACATACGTCGGCTCTGTCGGGTCATCCGCCAGTTTTTGCCTGAGGTGACTGATCACGATACGCAGGTAATGGGTATCGGCGGTATGGCTGGGACCCCAGATTTCTTTTAACAACTGAGTCTGGGTAATCACGCAATTGGGCGATGACGCTAACATCGCCAACACCGCGTATTCTTTGGGCGTCAGATCGACACTGGCGCAGTTAACAGAAACCTGTCGCTTCATCAGATCGATTTTCAGCTTACCGTCATCCAGTACCGGCATCTGCTCCGGCTTGATATGGTCCCGCAAACACACCCGTACCCTTGCCAGCAGTTCCATAACGCTGAACGGCTTGGTGACATAATCCTGCGCGCCGGTATCGAGCGCCTGAACCTTTTCTCTGTCCTGATTACGCACCGACAGCACAATAACCGGCACCGAACTCCAGCTGCGTAGTTCCTGTAGCACCTGATGACCGTCCATATCCGGCAGCCCCAAGTCCAGCACCACCAGATCCGGCTGCTGACGCACCACCGCCGCCAGCCCTTGTTCGCCGTTTTCAGCTTCGGTAACGTCATACCCTTCACTGGCCAGCGCAATACGCAGCATACGCCGGATCTGGGTTTCATCATCAATGACAACTATCTTTATACTCAAGAGCTTACCTTCCCTAATGCCCGTTCCGGATAGTCTAACGGCAGTTCTACTTCAATTCGAGTACCCTGCCCCTGGCTGCCATCTGTCGCCCTCACCTTGCCACCGTGGGCACTGATCATACCCCGGCAAATAGCCAGCCCCATTCCGGTGTTCTGTTTTTTCTGATCGCCGTCGGCCACGACATAAAACATATTGAAAATCTGCTCCTGCGAGGCTTTGGGGATCCCCGGCCCTTTGTCTTCAATAGCGATTCGGCAGCGCTCGGGGGTTGTTTCCATCACAATGGTGATCGGCTCGCTTTGTGGTGAAAAGCGCACCGCATTTTCCAGAATATTGAACAGCGCCTGCTCCACCAGCGCAGCATGCACATACAACAGCGGCGGCTCGTGCCTGCGGACATAATCGATTTTCACGGCCGGAAAATACCGTTTCAAGCGGCTCAGCACGCTGCCGATAATGTCATCCACCGATACCCAGTCCCGCTCTATTTTCAGCGAGCCGTGCCCCAGTTTGGTCATGTCCAGCAGGTTCTGGATATAACTGTCCAGCCGGCGGCTTTCCTGCAAAATGGTATCGAGCAGTTCATAGCGGTCCTGATTGTTCAGCTGTTTATCCAGAATGCGCAGGCTTTCAGCCGCCCCCATCATGGCTGACAGCGGCGATTTCAAATCGTGGGATACCGAGGACAGCAATGCGGAGCGGATCTGCTCCACTTCGGTTTTTACCCGGGCACTTTCCAGATCCGTGACCAGTTGAATCCGCCGCCAGGTACCGGCGGCCTGTTGCAACATCGCTTGCAGCAACTCACGTTCAAAATTGCCAAACTGGGTTTGCGCCGGGTCCCAGTACAGAATCACCGCGGCAATAACGGTATTTTCCTGCACGACAGGGACGACCGTCACCTTAGAGGCACTGAGGGTATCGGTAAACCGACCGGCCATATGGCCGTGCTGCATCGTCCAGTCAACCACGGATTCGTCGAGCTGTTGCAGGGTAAACCGCGGCGGCGGGATGAAACGTTTCTGACGATCATCACCGGTTAACGCAATGGTGCATTTAACCTCCAGCGCCCGGCCGATGTGACGGCTGATTGACTTCCACAGCGCTTTTTCATCATCCGCAACCGAAAGTGCCTGCGCCAGCTCCTTAAGGGTTTCGGCATAGCGGTTCGACTCTTTGAGCAGGATAAACTGATGCCGGATGCGCGAGGCCGCCGGCCCGCTGATAAGACCGATACAGATCAGAAAAATCAGGGTCGCGACATCGTCCTGATTGGTCACCTTGAGGGTATAAATCGGCGCGGTTAGAAAGAAGTTGAAGCTCAGGAAAGACCAGACCGCGGTGGCCATTGCCGGGCGGGCACCAAATTTCAGGCCAATGCCGAGTATCGCCAGCACATAGAGCAGTACCAGATTGCCCCGGCTCAGGACATCCAGCAGCAACACGGCCAGTACCGTTGCCACTGCCGTGTACGCCAGGCCAAACAGGTGGCCTTTTTTATCGCCCAGCGGCGAGTCAGGCAGGTCATGCTCTTGCGGCTCGGCCAGCTGTCCCGGCGCCCGATAGACCGACACCTCAACCGGCAGGCCGGATTCAATCAACCGCTGATACAGGCGCTTCTTCCACCAGAACAGGCGATGCCGGGTACCGGCCCCCACCAGAACGGTGTTGATCCGTTGCTCGCTGAGAAACGGCAGGATGCTTTTATAGGTGCTGGAGCCACGCAGCACCTCAACGGTGGCGCCCAGCTCTTCGGCCACAGCCATAGCCTCATTCAACCAGGTCCGCTTTTTCTGATCACGGGTTTTACCGGTATCGACCCATACCACTGTCCAGGGGATCTGCCGCCGCTCGGCCATCTGCCTGCCGATCCGGATCAGATAACGGTGATCGCTGTTAGCACTGATCAGCACCAGCAGTTTGTCTTTGAGAATGTACTCAGTTTTCTCGGCCCGGGCTTCCAGCTCACTGATCAGGCTCGCATCCACCTGCTCGATCACCCGCTTCATCGCCAGCTCCCGCAGGGCGGTCAGGTTCGAGACGGAAAAGAACGTGTCCATCGCCAACCGGGCATATTCCGGCAGATAGACCTTCCCCTGCTGCAACCGCTCAACCAGATTGAGCGGCGGCAAATCAATAAAGCGGATATCGTACGCGTCATCCACAAAACTGTCCGGCACCGTCTCTCTGACCCGGATACCGGTGATTTGCTTGACCACATCATTGAGGCTGGCCAGATGCTGAATATTCACTGTAGTGTAAACATCGATACCCGCCGCCAGCAATTCAGCCACGTCTTGATAGCGCCGCTTGTGGCGACTGCCGGGCACATTGGTATGCGCCAGCTCGTCCACCAGGATCAGAGCCGGTTTGCGGGCAAGGGCACCGTCCAGATCAAACTCCGTTAACACCGTGCTGTGGTAATTAACCTGTTTGCGCGGCAGCACTTCCAGCTCCGCCAGCATAGCCTCGGTTTCCGCCCGGCCATGGGTTTCCACCAGCCCCACCATTAAATCGGTGCCTTGCTGCAAACGCTCCTTGGCGGCACTGAGCATGGCATAAGTTTTCCCTACCCCGGGCGCAGCCCCGAGAAACACGGTTAACTTGCCTTTTCCCTCATGTATGACCTTACTGAGTAACGCATCGGCCTGCTGAGAGCGGACATTTTCATCCACGGTTCGGCTCTCCTCTGATTTTCCTGCCCGTCAACATACCTTATCAACGGGCAACTTACATATGAAATTAGCTGCAACAATATAAACACCGACGGACCGCAAAAAGACGAAAAGCAGGTCAGCAATGTTGCTGACCTGCCTGTGTGGCTTTTCGCTATTGACTGAGCGTGACGCTTACTCCTCGTGATGCATCCGCCGATAATTTCCCCTTCACTGACTATTGCGAAGATGCGCTCATGGCATCCAGTGCCAGATTCAGCTTGAGCACATTGACCCGGGGTTGACCCAGCATCCCCCACTGCGGCGCTTCGATGTGCGCGCTGATTACCGCCTTGACCTTTGCTTCATCCCATTGCCTTTCTCTGGCAATGCGTGGCACCTGCAAGTATGCCGCTTGCGGTGAAATGTGCGGATCCAGCCCGGCACCGGATGCTGCCAGCATATCGACCGGTATATCCGCCGCCTGTACGCCTTCGCGGCGTTGAATCACCGTGCTGTCAGCCGCCACCCGCTCACGCAGTTCCGGGTTATCTGACGCTAAGTTGCTGCCGCCGGTCGCCATCGGATCATAACCAGCGGCACTGGGGCGGCCATGGAAATAGTGGTCGCTGACAAAGGCCTGACCCACCAGCTCTGAACCCAATGTCTTCCCATTGACCTGAATTAAGCTGCCGGTCGCCTGATGCGGAAACAACCACTGCCCCAGCATCGTCACGCCACCGGTATACAAGCCACCGCAAAGCAGCAGCATGATCACACTGGCCTTGGTCGCTACCACCACCTGATGCTGCCAGGAATCAGATGCCAGCTGGCCACGCTCGCCTTGCAGATCCAGATCGTTAATAGATTGAGGGTAATTCCAGTTCATTTTTCTGTTCCTATACCAGCGTGCCAATCACGACATCGAACATTTTGATCGCCAGGAATGGCAACACCACCCCGCCCAGCCCATATACCAGCATGTTGTTTCGCAGCAGTTTTTCCGCACTGATCGGTTTCACCCGCACGCCACGCAACGCCAATGGGATCAACACCGGAATAATGACGGCATTGAATACCAGCGCTGCCAGTACCGCGGAAGCCGGACTGCTCAGGTTCATAAAATCGAGCGCCGCCATGGCCGGAATGGTGCTGACAAACACCGCCGGAAGAATGGCAAAGTATTTCGCCACATCATTGGCCAGCGAGAAGGTCGTCAGTGCGCCACGGGTGATCAACAACTGCTTACCCACTTCAACAACCGCCAGCAGTTTGGCCGGGTCAGAATCCAGATCCACCATGTTACCGGCCTCTTTCGCAGCCTGCGTGCCGGAGTTCATCGCCAGACCAATATCGGCCTGAGCCAGAGCCGGAGCATCGTTGGTGCCGTCACCGACCATGGCTACCAAGCGGCCTTTGGCCTGCTCACGGCGGATCAATGCCAGCTTGTCTTCCGGTTTGGCTTCGGCAATAAAATCATCAACCCCGGCTTCCGCCGCTATCACCCCGGCTGTCACCGGGTTATCGCCGGTGACCATCACGGTTCTGACGCCCAGCGCCCGCAGGCGGGCAAAGCGCTCGGCGACACCCGGTTTAATAACATCCATCAGGGCAATCACCCCCAGCACTTGAGTCTCGCTGGCGACGACCAGTGGCGTACCTCCTTTCTGGGCAACAGACATTACCTGCTGATCAATATCCTCCGGCCAGCGAAGGTGCCTTTCTGTCGCCCAGTGACGCATCGCATCACTGGCCCCTTTCATGCGCAAGCTGCCATCGGGTAACTGAATACCCGATACCCGGGTTTTCGGTGAAAATGGCAGGAATTCCGCACCCTGCGGTTCTTCTTCGATCACGGCGCCTTTATCTTCCGCCAGTTGCAGGACCGATTTACCTTCCGGGGTTGGATCATCCAGTGAAGAAAGCACCGCCGCGTGCATCAGATCCGCCTCACTGACTCCCCGCACCGCAAGAAACGCCGTGGCCTGACGGTCACCGAACGTGATGGTGCCGGTTTTATCAAGCAGCAGGGTGTCAATATCCCCGGCCACTTCAACGGCTTTACCGGATTTCGCTACCACGTTGGCTTGCAGGGCCCGGTTCATCCCGGCGATCCCGATCGCGGGCAGCAATCCTCCAATCGTGGTCGGGATCAGACACACCAGCAGCGCAATCAGCATGGCGTAGTCCAATTCGCCCCCGATGAAATCAGCCATCGGCGGCAGGGTGATCACGATCAGCACAAAGACCGCCGTCATGGCTGACAGCAAAACGGTCAGTGCCAGCTCGTTCGGCGTTTTCTTACGCTGTGCTCCTTCCACCAGCCCGATCATGCGATCCAGAAAACTGTTGCCCGGGTCATTGGCGACCTGCAGCAGGATACAGCCGGTCAGCACCTTGGTGCCGCCAATCACACTGGAGTGATCAGTCCCGGCTTCCCGCAGCACCGCCGCTGACTCACCGGTAACCGCCGACTCATTGACCGTGGCAACCCCTTTAACGATGTCGCCGTCTGCCGGGATATACTCGCCCTGATTCACGCAGACGATATCCCCCTTGCGCAGTGCCGACGCCTCGACCCACTCCTGATTTTCACCGTGCATCCGGCAGGCACGCAGCGCCTTCTTAGCCGAACGCAGGCTGGCTGCCTGACCGCGGCTTTTGGCTTCCGCGACCGATTCGGCAAAGTTGGCAAACCAGACGGTGAAAAACAAAATCAGCGTAATGGCCAGCTCAACCCCAAAACTGTTGCCGGACAGCATTCGCTGCACCGTCATCACGGCGCTCAGTGCCGTACCGAGCCACACCACAAACATGACCGGGTTCGCGGCCATTCTTCTGGCCGACAGTTTTTTCAGCGCGTCCAGACTTGCCAGCTGTATATCAGCCATTGACATCACCTGTCCTTGTTCTTGTTTCATGAATCAGTTCCCCATCCCGGCCTGAGCCAATTGCAGAGCTTCCCCAATCGGGCCCATCACAGCGGCCGGAAGGAAAGATAAGAAGTTAATAATCAGGATAACGGCGACCAGCGTGACGCAGAAGGTCGGATTTTCGAGTCTCAACGTCCCCGCACTAACCGGACTGACGCGTTTGCTGGCCAGTGAGCCCGCCACAATCAGCGCCAGGAACAGCGGCAGATAGCGGCCCGCAAGCAGCACCAGTACACAAGTCAGGTTCCACCACGGCGTGTCATCGCCCAGTCCCTCATAGCCGGAGCCATTGTTGGCAAAGGCGGAGGTGTATTCATAAAACACCTGCGAGATCCCATGCAGGCCGGGGTTACTGGTGCCGCTCAAGCCTGGAAACGCCACAGTGATTGCCGTCAGCCCGAGGATCAGGAAGGTAGGCAGCACAATCAGGCTCGCCAGAATCGTGATTTCTTTGGTTTCAATTTTCCGTCCGAAGATTTCCGGCGTGCGCCCAATCATCAACCCGGACAGGAACACCGCCAGCCAGACATAGACCAGGAAATTGACAAAACCGCAGCCAATCCCGCCCCAGATGGCGTTGATCAACATACCGGAACGAATCATCAGGCCGCCCAGCGGGTTGAATGAGTCATGCATGGCATTGACTGACCCATTGGAGGTTTGGGTGGTAAACGTGCCCCACAGCGCAGACAGCTCCGGGCCAAAGCGCACTTCCTTACCTTCCATGTTGGGACCGGCCGCACTCAGCTGCGAAAACGCCGCATTGGGCTGAATTTCACTGTATACGGTGGCGACAATGAAACTCACGCTCAGTACCCCCATGGCCGCGATCGACATCCAGGAAAAGCGTTTATTGCGCAGCAGACCGCCCGCCATAAACACCACTGCCATCGGGACCAGCACCAGTGCGATAGTTTCAATGGCATTACTCACCGGGGTCGGGTTTTCCAGCGGGTTACTGCTGTTCGGGCCATACCAGCCACCGCCATTGGTGCCCAGTTGTTTGATAGCCACCATGGAGGAAACCGGGCCAATCGGCACCTGTTGCTCTGCCAGCGGCGAAGCCGTATCTAAGGTTGTCACCGGCTGTGCCCCGCTGAAGCTGCTGGGTACTCCCTGCCACGTCAGCAGCAATGCCACAATGGCGGCCAGCGGAATCAGCACACGCACCACACCGCGTACCATATCGACATAGTAGTTACCCAGATCACGGGCTTCGCCTTCTTTGGCGGTGTCACGGTTCAGGCCGCCACGCATTCCGCGCAGTACTGCCACACAGACCGCCAGCCCCATAGCCGGGGTCACAAATTGCAACGTAACAATCAAAAAGCCCTGTGAGAGATAGCTCAGCTGAGCCTGACCGGAATAGTGCTGCTGGTTGGTATTGGTCAGAAACGACACCGCAGTATGCAGCGCCAGATCCCACGACAGCGGCCCGATGTTATCCGGGTTCATGGGCAGAATGTGCTGAAACTGGAGGATCAGATAGGCAAGCACACCCAGCACCAGATTACTGAGCAGAAAAGCGGCGCCGTAGGTCTGCCAGTTCATGCCCTGGGTGTGATTAATTCCAAGCAACCGGTAAATGCCCCGCTCCAGCGGCGCAAACACTTTGTCGCTGACATGTGCCTTGCCGGAAAAAACGCCGGTCATGTAGGCCCCCAGCGGCATGGCCAGCAGAAGCGCCAGCGAACAGATAATAACGATATCTAACATAGCGCCTCCTAAAACTTCTCGGGCTCGAAAACAGCCCACATAAGATAAACGAGTAGCGAGGCAGACAGTGCTAACAGTAGCCAGTCCATTGTGATTCTCCCTAAGTCATTAAGTCACCATGGAAAGGTATGAAAACCGGGCGTAAATTCTCTAGGCAGGAAAACCGCAAAGGCGTAAAGATTTCGTAAAGTAAGGTGTCAGCCCCTCGCTTCGGCTGTTGCCGTCCGCTCCCGACTGATGTTTGGCGGTATACTATGTTCATGCGATCCCGTCGGTAGTACACTTACCGGGCAGTCGCATACAACCCTGCTGTTAACCCTTTGATCTCGATGGCTCTTATGAATAATTCAGGTTCACTCGTCTCCCCAACCAATCAACACTCCGAAACGGACAACCCCGTCAAACCGCGCGGTCGACGCGGCAGGCCGGTCGGTGATCGTGAATCGAAACGGGCTGAATTGCTGGCAGCGGCTATCGCAGTGACGGCCGAGGAAGGGTATACCGGGGCTTCGTTGCGCAAAGTAGCAAAGCGGATTGGCGGGACGACCGGCACGGTGACCTATTACTTTGCGAACAAAGAAGAAATGATCACCGCCGTTGCAGAAGAGCTGTTCAGCAAACTCGCAGCGTTGCTCGATGTGAATGACGAGAACCTGGATCTCAACAAGTTACTGCAAAAATGGCTGGTCTTGAACGATTCCAGTGAAACGGATTTATGGCTGGTCTTTATCCAGTTACTCGCCCATGCCCGCCATGAACTTGCTATCGCCGCGGTGATTCAACGCCACAGTGCACAATTTCGCTCGAGGCTGGCGTCTATCGTGGAGACAGGGCAAGCGCAAGGCACGATACGAAACGATATTCCGGCCGAGCTGCTTGCCGATCAACTGTGTGCTTTGTGCGACGGATGGGTACTGATGATGCCCATTGAGCCAGAGCGGTTCACACCGGAACGAGTCCAGGTATTACTGCAAACGGTATCGACCTTGATCGCACCGCCGTCGGCGAGCTCTGTCTGAACACAACGCCCGAAAAAAACGCTGAAAAACACTACTGGAAAACACCGCTGAGTGGCCACTACCCTCGGAATAAAAAACGGCCGGACTTTCTGTAGAAGAAAACCCGGCCGGTTTATTCTCTGGACTTCATCTGATCTGTCTCTGGTTTCCCTCTGACTTACCTTGATTATCCGTTTACTAACTTGTTATTGCCAAGAGTTAAAACCGGTGCGACGGTACCCGGTAAATGGACGCATAAAACACTGGCAGCACAACCATCGTCAGGAGCGTCGCGAATGCCAGCCCGCCAATAATGGTGATCGCCATCGGGGCAAAAAATACGTCTAAAATCAATGGCACCATCCCCAGCATCGTTGTCAGTGCCGCCATGGAAACAGGCCGCAAGCGGCTGACTGCAGCATCAACAATGGCCGGTAACAAACTTTTCCCATCGGCACATTCCAGGTTTATCTGCTCAATCAACACAATCGCATTCTTAATCAGCATTCCGGCTAAACTCAGAAAGCCCAACAACGCCATAAACCCAAAAGGTTGGCCTGAGGCCAAAAGACCGACAGTCACTCCAATCACCGCCAGTGGCACGCAGAGCCAAATAACCAGTGGCTGGCGTAAAGAATTAAACATCATCACGGTGATGAGGATCATCCCCAGCATAAAGGTCGGAATGGTTTCCATCAGCCCCACCTGCGCTTTTGCCGAATCTTCATACTCGCCGCCCCACGTCAGGGTGTAGCCCGGTGGCAGAGGTAACGCTTCCACCTGTGGGCGAAGACGGGCAAACAGTTTGGTCGCGTTGCCTTCTATCGGGTCGGCAAACACGGTAATCGTTCTTTTTCTGTCACGACGATGAATAATTTCGTCTTCAAACCCGGTTTCAAACGCGCTCACCACTTGTCGCAACGGAATCATATGCTGTGCTGCCGGACTCCAGATTTGCAGGTTAGCCAGATTATCGATACGGCTTCGGGTTGCTTCATCGGCACGAACGATAATAGGTAAAATCAAATCGTCTTCGCGATATACCCCTGCCGTCACGCCCTGAAACCCTTCCTGAATCGCACTCGCGACCATCGGCCGGGTAATGCCGTTAATGTTCGCTTGCTCCTCAGCCAGAACAGCCCTAACCACTTTGACCGTTTGTCGCCAGTCTGTTCGGATCGACTTAGTGTTAGGATCCTGACGGTAAATCGCCTCTACCTGCTCTGCCAAGCGACGCAGTTCAGCGGGTTCCGGACCACTGATCCTAGCCTGTATCTTGCCATTGGAGCCGGGCCCTAACTGGAATGTTGAGGCATATGCCTGCGAATCCGGGAACGCCTTGGCCAGTTGCGCCTCAATTGCTAGCAGCAATGCGCCAATCTTATCCGCATCATCAACACTGACTAAAAACTGCGCGTAAGCACTGTTGGGTTGCTCTGGCTGGTAAGTGAGCAAAAAGCGTAGCGCCCCCTCTCCCAATGTGGTCGTAACGTGTGTCACTCCCTCATGTTCCAGTAACAGCTGTTCAATTTTGGCCGCATCTTTCCGGGTGGTGTCGATATGCGTCCCTTGGGGCAACCAATAGTCAACCATAAATTGCGGACGGGTCGCGTTGGGCAGGAAGTTCTGCTCAACGAATGTAAAGCCCCAGAGTGAAAGTGCAAAAGCCCCAATCACCGAAGCCGAACTGAGATATCGGTGGCGAATACAGGCCCGCAAGAGTTGCTTATAGCGCAGGTAAAACCTGCTCCCATAAGGATCGACGCCAGCGTTCTCTTCTACTGGCGCTTTCAGGAACATCACGCACAGCAACGGGGTGACCGTCACCGCTGTCACCCAGCTTAGAAGCAAGGAAACCATGACGACCTGAAACAGCGAACGACAATACTCGCCGGTTTCATCCTGTGAAGTACCAATGGCCGCAAAAGCCAGAATCGCGATCAGCGTCGCCCCCAACAGCGGCCAGGCCGACTCTTTAACCACCTCAATCGCCGCATGCTCTGCCGATTTACCGCGCTGTAAGCGCACCAGCACACCATCAACCACGACAATGGCATTGTCGACCAGCATCCCCAGCGCGATGATCAGCGCCCCAAGCGAAATCCTTTCTAGCGCGACCCCCATTGAATCCAGGAAGATGAAAGAACTGACAATCGTCAGTACCAGCACAAAACCGATCAGCAGGCCGCTCCGCAGCCCCATAAATAAAAACAGGATACCCACCACAATCGCAGCCGCTTCAATCAGGCTGCTCACGAACCCTGAGATGGCGCCTTTGACCGATTCTGACTGCATCGAGATAGTCCGGATTTCCACCCCAAACGGACGCTGACTTTCCAGTTCAGCCAGCTTGGCCTGTACCGCCTCTCCCATGGTGACCACATTGCCGCCAGAGACTGTCGAGATACCCAGGCCAATCCCCGTCTGACCATCAAACCGAATTTCTGAGCCGATAGGATCGACATAATCACGTTTGACACTGGCGATATCACGAAGATAAATCTGCCGGTTGTTGATGCTGCTAATTAGCAGTGACTCAAAATCAGCGACAGAATGGAGCCCTCCGGTTGGCTGAATCGCCACAAACGAGGCTCCCAGTGCGGCACGGCCTGCATCAACCGCTAATCCTTTTTGACGCAGTGATTCCAAAATAGCGTCAGGATGTATGCCCAACTGTGACATCCGGTTACGGTTAAACTCGACATAAACAGCTTCACTACGCTCAGCAAATGAGGCCACTTTGCCAACATCTTTCACCAGCAACAGCTCACGCTTTAAGTCATCGACATAATTTTTGAGTTCGGCGTAACTGTACCCTTCACCGGTCACGACCATGAAAATACTGTAAACATCGCCGAAATCGTCGATCACAATGGGCTGACCAGCCCCCGGGGGCAAATCGCTCTGCGCATCACTGATTTTTCTGCGCAGCTCATCCCATACCTGTGGCAGGGTTGTTTTGTCGTAATTGTCTTTGATGCGTACCGTAAGCGTTGATAAGCCCCGCTCTGATTTCGAAGTCACCCGCTCCAGTTGGCCAAGCTGTTGTACCGCTTTTTCCAGCTCGTCGCTAACTTCCAGCTCAACCTCCTGCGCTGAGGCCCCTGGGTATGGGGTAATAACCAGTGCATCTTTGATGGTAAATTCAGGGTCTTCGAGACGACTCATACTTGAATAGGAGTGCAAACCGGCAACAAACATGACAACGGTAAGGACCAGCGTAACGATACGGTTTTTAATAGCGACTGAGGCAAAATCCATTTCTGTCACCCCTTCAGAGCATGTACTGGGTAACCTTCGCCCAGCGAACGCACCCCGGAGACAGCAATGATGTCGCCCCGTTCAAGCCCCGCTTTCACATGAATACTGTTCCCAACCGGATCCCCCAATGTGATGATCCGCTGGAAAACCGTGCCAGTCTTCTTGTCATAGAGCCAGACGTAGGGAACTTTATCTGCCGTGGAAAGCACCGCACTTTCCGGGACCAGCAACAAGCTAAACTGAGCCAGGACAACCGCGTTGGTTGGCACCAACAGGCTAATTTTATTTGGGTCGTGAGGCATTTCATAAATCACACTTCCGGTCATACCTGGGCTGATACTGACAAGTTGCGGTGTCTCAAACCCCACCGTTACCTCAAACGTGCGGGTTATCGGATCTGCCATGCTGGAAAAAGACGTGATTTTTGCCGGAAACATCTCGCCGGGCAGCGTACTCAGTTCAACGCTGATATTTGAATTAATCTCGATGGTTTCGATATCTTCAACGCGCTTGTTACGCACCCAATCCGCTTCCGAAACGTGGACTTTCATCTCTAAGGCATCGTCTGTTTGCAGAATCAACACGGTCTGCTTCGCCTGCACATTGGCATAGTCTTCCACGACTTTTCGCGCAATGCGGCCAGTAAACGGGGCACGTAACACGGTATCCTCCAGCGCTTTCTTCGCTTGACGTAGCCCGGCCGTTGCCACTTCCAGATTTCGCCGCGCAAGATCCAATTGCTGCCTAGTCACGGCCTGTCGGTTAAACGCGATCTCGTATCGCTCAAAATCCGCTTGAGCCGCATTGCGTTCCGCGAGTGCCCGATCGCGTTCCGCCGCCAGGGTTGTTGGATCAAGCTTTGCCAACACTGTGCCGGCTGGTACTAACTCTCCTTCTGTAACAAGAAAATCCGTGATTTTACCTGCCACCTCAAAGGCCATATCTGACTGCTTCGCAGCAGAAACACTGCCGGGAAACCGGAAAACCCGCTGAGCGTTATCGTCTCCCACTTGAAATAATTTCACCGGGCGCGAAAAAACCTCACGGACACCCACAGCCTCATCATCACATGCAGTGAGTGTCGCTATTGAGACGAAAAACAGCATTAATAGTTTGAAAAATGGATACTTCTTTAACATTCAGCTCTCCAGATCAATATCCTGAATTGATGCTCTGAATTGATAAGGTCGGAATGACCTGTCACGGTAATTGCCATTTGAACCTGAGGGATCCCCATCAGAATCTGGCCCAACCGTTTGGTCGCCAAGCTTTTCCAGCTCCAGCATAAAAACCGCACCAATCCTGGTACGGGCTGCGCGCGAAAAGACAAAAAAACCACTTTTTCAAAACGTTGCTTGTTGGTTTCTAGCCGGCATAACCACCATTGAGCAGTGTTTTCTTCAAGTAATTCGGGCGAATTATAACAATGAATTCAATTAACACAACAGTCGTTATTTTAAATAAAAAGGAAAAGACGTTCAGTGAGTTCTGTAAAAATCACACGCCTTGGGGCTAAACGCACTCTTAAAACCGCCTAACACAAAAACAGCAAAAACTCTTAAATTCAGACACTTAAGATAAGACATGTAAAATCAAGCCGATGAAAAAGGTATGCAGGAAGAAGTTGGAATAGACGAATGCCCAGACGAATACCTAGATGAGTTGTTGAAAAAAAACCTCAGGATGACACCAAAGGTTCTCTTCAGGCAGACCAGACAAAGCCTCTCGGGTCGCCGCCCGATCCAAACAAAAAAGGTGTAAGAGATTCTCTTACACCTTTTTATTCAGAACGTGATGTTCGATGACTCAAGGATTATGAAGTCATACCCTTATGCTCAGAAGACAAAGCTTGTGCTGCTTTGTACTCCTCCAGCACAATGCCAAATTGCGCAATGATCGCTAAAGCCTTCTCAAAATCGTACGTGGCAACCGCATCGGAAAGTTTATGGCTGAGCTCCAGATTGAGCTTATCGAAACATTGCTGATACTGTGAGTAGTAATACTCTGACTCTAAGTCATATTCTTCCAGTAACAGTGTCAGATACTGTATCTTTTGTTCAAACACTGCTATCGCGGTACTGTCACAGCGCAACTGCACGGGTTTCACGGGTTTGATGTTGATTTCTGGCAATTCATGAGAACGACAGTCCGCAGCTGAACCAGTGCGGTCAATCGCAAGATCAATCGTGAACCAGAAGGTACTGCCTAAACCACATTGGCTTTCAACGCCCACGGTTCCTCCCATTAACTCAGCAATATGCTTGGAAATCGCAAGCCCGAGGCCAGTACCGCCGTACTTACGCGTGGTTGATGAGTCGGCTTGCTGGTAACTGTCAAAGATCTTCGACTGTTCAGCGTCAGACATTCCAATCCCGGTATCCTGCACACTAAAATGCACCCGTACCGATTCCACCGAGAGCACTTCGACCTCAACACGAATCACAATATCGCCATTGTTGGTGAACTTAATGGCGTTACTCACATAGTTAAGCAACACTTGTTTAATTCTGAGCGGGTCGCCCAGCAATGGAGGGATGGAACGGTCTAGCTCGGTGTGTACTATGACTCCCCGCTTCTTCGCCTTGTATTCAAAAATATCCTGAACATCGTGCACCAGTGACGGCAGGTCAAAAGAGATATGCTCAATTTCCACTTTACCCGCATCAAATTTTGACAAATCAAGTATGTCACTGATTAGTGAAAGCAAATGTCTCCCTGATTTGTCGATTTTCATTAGACTGCTCTTTTGCTCGTTATTCAGCTCGGAATGCAACAGGATGTACGACATACCGAGGATCGAGTTCAGCGGTGTTCGAAGCTCATGGCTCACCGTGGAGATAAACTGACTCTTTGCCATGTTAGCGTTTTCAGCTTCCAGCTTCGCCTCTTTCAACGCGGCGGTCAGCGTATCCAGCTTACTCCCCATATGGATAATCGCATTGGCCGTCTCATTGATCTCTTTGAGCCTGAATCCCTCATGAGAAACGTTAAAGTCCCCGGTACTGACTCTGTCCACCATGTTCTGAATTTGCGACAACGGCGCTGCGATAGACTCACTCATTTTTTTAGACGAACGCCAGATGAAGATCAGGAAAAGCGAGTAAAACGAAATCAGGCCAACGATCAGAACATAGCCAATATGCTGGTATTTCTCTTCCAGACTTCTTGATTTGGAATACATTTTATTTTCATCCACGATCAAGAGTAGCCGCCACTGCGTTTCTGGAATCGTCGACCAGGAGATCAGTTTACTCGCGCCATTCAGCGTGATTTGCGTGATCCCTTCTTCACGTTGCTGTAAATGCTGATTCAGCTCAGCCGTGTCTTCGCGTTTGTATAAGTTAAACGACTCAGGTTTGAACACTTCTTTGCTGATCGCCTGCTGGTAGTTGTAATCCGTGAGCTCCTTGACCCCAAAATCCACTTCCCCCTGCGGCGGTAAAGCCATGATCATACCGGTATTGCTGGCCAGTACGGCATAGCCGTCCCAGGGCACCGCCAGCTCTTGAATACTGTCAACAATGGAACTGACAGTGATATCCAGACCAACCACACCTTCAAGAAGTCCCTGGTCTCCATTTTGTGCGGTGCGATACACAGGGGCAATTGACGATGCCATCCAGCCGTGGCCAGCCGGGTCGATATACACATCCGTCCAAACAATCCCTCGCTCGGGATTGTGCTGCTCATCAGCCAAGTAATAAAAGTTATACTCGGGGATATCCATATCGCTTGGGTACTGCGCAACCGTATTAAACCAAGGATAAATTCTGTTGTAGGAGTCCCAGCTGTTGAAATAAACCGAGGCGATCTGCTCATTGCTTTCTTTGAATTGCTTCATCATCGGATCAAGACGAGCCAGTTTTGCAATTTTGCCCCAGTCTTTGTCGACCGTCTTTGCGGAATAGAAAGAAGCCGCTCCGCCCAAGTCTTGCTGAGAGTACAATACACCGTCACGACTCAGCGCGAGATTGGAAAACTCAGAGAGCAGATCTTGTGGTAGCTCTTGTAATAGCTCTTGCGAAAACTCTGATGGCTCTGGTAATAGATTTTGCAATGGCCCCCGCAATCGCTCAGGAAATTCATCGGGTAACGATTCGAAATTATCCACCGGTAAACGCTGCGCTAATGCTCGCTCTGTTTCACTCCGGTAGAGTGCCGTTAAGTTTTCGACCGCTTTCAGCTTTTCCCGAATAATATCCGTTTCCCGGCGAGAAGATATTTTCAGCTCTTCATTAACCTGATGGTAAATATACGCCATATTATCAGTGCTGATGAAATGGTTACTCATCAAGTAAACCGCGATAAGCACGGACTCAACCAGAATAAGGGGAATGATGCCGGTTTTCACCATTGAGCGCCATACCCAGGCTTGGGTGCTTATTTTGGATTTTTCCATCTTTATTCCTGGCTATCCGAAGGGATGAACGCACTTAATTGTTATATCGCAGCGAAACTTCATACAGCTCATCGGCTATCTCGATGAATGCATCAACAATATCGGGATCAAACTGTGTTCCCTTCCCAGACAAGATAAGCTGGACGGCATCCTGGTGCGTAAAGGCGGGTTTATAAACCCGTTTGCTGATTAATGCATCATATACATCAGCGACCGCCATCAACCGGGCAGATAACGGAATATTATTCCCTGCTAACCCCTGCGGATAACCACTGCCATCCCAGTATTCATGATGGGAATACGCAATTTCTTTGGCACATTTAAGAAACTTCATCGGCTGACCACTTATCTTTTCGGCATTTTCAATCGCTTCAAAGCCAATTGTCGTGTGGGTTTTCATCACATCGAATTCTTCAGGTGTCAGCTTGCCTTTCTTGAGCAAAATATTATCGGGGATCCCAATTTTTCCAATGTCATGCAGCGGCGCCGATTTGTAAAACAGCCCAATGGTGTTGTCATCTAAGACTGCCGAATAACTAGGGTTCTCGCGCAGTTTTTCAGCCAGAAGCTTAATGTACGTTTGCGTACGCCGAATATGATTGCCGGTTTCGTTATCACGGGTTTCCGCCAGAGAAACCATGGCATAGAAAGCCACATCCTGGATCGCGTGAAGCTCTTCTCTTTGCCGGAGAATTTCACTGGTGCGACGCTCAACCTCCTTCTCCAGAGCTTCATTTTTCCCCTTTAGCAAATCAGAAGCGATCTTAAGCGCGACATGCGTTTTAACTCTCGCTTTTACAATCTCCGGGTTAATGGGTTTCGTCACATAATCAACAGCTCCCATCTCCAGCCCTTTTTGCTCATCAATTCGGTCAACTTTTGCGGTCAGGAAGATGACCGGAACATCACGCGTTACCGGATTGTGCTTCAGTCGACGACAGACTTCGTATCCGTCCATTTCCGGCATCATAATATCAAGCAGGATCAAATCCGGATTAACCGATTCAGCCACGGCAATGCCACGCGCTCCACTGTTGGCACCTTTAACCTTATAATCATCTTTAAACAGCTGATACATCAGCGTGAGGTTTTCAGGAATATCATCAATAACCAATAAAGTCGGTTTGGAAGACGAAAAATCGTACATCCTTTACTCCTTTTCACAATGACACAGCAAGAGCTCAATAAATCCTGCCTTCCTGAATGAATAAGCTTTGAGCGTATTAGTGTAATTACTCATTAATTAAGTCACTACTAATATAGTAAAAATACACCTCACATTCAGTGAAGTAGCTCAATCTATAATAACAATGGTCATCGCTAACAAAATAAAAAAAACATCAGGAACAAGCTTTTCAATAATATAAATTGATATTTAAACTTTCGCTTTTAAATTAACACTTATTTTATACATTTTATTAAGCTTATCTTAAGTCTTGATAAAAAAACCAACGCATCATTTTTCTTTTCATAGACGTATATTTTCAATTCCATTTTGTCACCCATCTAGAATGGGATAATTCTCATTTCCATTAAAATATCGATGTTCCGTATCTTGAGTTAGTGACTGAATATAAATTATTCAAAAGTGGAGAGATAGATTAATGTATCAATAAGTTATTCACTGAAAACATTAAATAACGATATTTATAATAGCAACAGATAAAATAGCAGACCATTTAAGAGCTAAATGTTAGATATTCAACTTAGAGAAATAGAAATAATTTTTTGAACTGTTAAGAGGGGAAATAAAAACAGTGCAGCTATCATCAGTACTGATAAAGCTGAAAAGCAGATGATAAGTATAGACTTGTGGAAAATTTTCAAGCTTGTAGCTTGCACCATAAGGCTACATAGCCAACCACTTATAAATCAGAAGCTTAGTTATTGCTCTTCACCATAAGCATGCATAAAAAGGCAGCATAACCCGACATAACACTACATGCGAACATTCTGCCTCTCAGTTACATGTAAGTTATTTTCTTACATGAAGAACAGAACCAGATGCCTCAAAGAAACAAAACCCGCATCAAGCGGGCTTATCTTGCTTAGAGCTATTAACGACTCTTATTGGATTGCGCTAACACTGACGCAGCAAACTCTTGGGTATCTTCACTGTACTTGTCACTTTTTAGTACAGCAGAAGCCTTTGACTCCATCTCCTTACCTGTTTGCTTTGACTTATCAACCTGAGCCATAGCACTCGCAGCCAGTGACTTTTGAATTTTTGATGTATTCGGATTAGCAAGAGCTTTCGCTGCTTTAGAAGCAACCCCCTTGGAAGTGGTTTTCTTATTCATAAATCCCCCTGTCTTAGATACTTACAGAAAGATATGGAGATTAAATTTTCGCTTTCAACCATCTGTAGCTTGCACCATAAGGCTACATAGCCAACCACTTATAAATCAGAAGCTTAGTTATTGCTCTTCACCATAAGCATGCATAAAAAGGCAGCATAACCCGACATAACACTACATGCGAACATTCTGCCTCTCAGTTACATGTAAGTTATTTTCTTACATGAAGAACAGAACCAGATGCCTCAAAGAAACAAAACCCGCATCAAGCGGGCTTATCTTGCTTAGAGCTATTAACGACTCTTATTGGATTGCGCTAACACTGACGCAGCAAACTCTTGGGTATCTTCACTGTACTTGTCACTTTTTAGTACAGCAGAAGCCTTTGACTCCATCTCCTTACCTGTTTGCTTTGACTTATCAACCTGAGCCATAGCACTCGCAGCCAGTGACTTTTGAATTTTTGATGTATTCGGATTAGCAAGAGCTTTCGCTGCTTTAGAAGCAACCCCCTTGGAAGTGGTTTTCTTATTCATAAATCCCCCTGTCTTAGATACTTACAGAAAGATATGGAGATTAAATTTTCGCTTTCAACCATCAACAAGCTATTGATAAATAAGACACCCCAGTAATCTCTGGAGTGTCTATATCATTGGCTGCCTCCACGGCAGGTCTTATGTTGTCTGTTGAGGTTGTTTACTTCTTGGCCTTATCTCAACTGCCTATCCGGCAGGTCACTGCCACAATGTCATATTCATAAACCGCAACACTTTCTCAGCTGCCTATCCGGCAGGTCACTTAATATCGCCATGCGTATGCTTCCACCAGGATTTCTCAGCTGCCTATCCGGCAGGTCACCGTAAAGATTTGTCGATATTACTCAAATTAACAGCTACTTAGACCGAAAAGTGCTTTTATACCCTATTTTTCCAATATACTTTATAAACTTGATTTTAAAGGGTAATTTTTCACCCTCAAAAAAAGGGTATTATCGGACTTAAATCAGGCACCGTGCCCATGCACTCAATGTTGGTTGCTAGCCCATATTGCGAATACTGACTCACACTCGATCCTGTAACTGTTTCTCTTTGAATATGCAGTAAGTATTTTTGGCCTGTGCTTTTACTGGTCATAACCGCTTTGTGAAATAGGCTCACTTCACGATCTGACATACCGTGCTTTGGATTAAAGACTTCACCTCTTGCTTCTGCTCGACGCTTTGCCCTAGCTAACCTTCTACGTTTTTCACCTGCAAAGCACTTCGCGATTCCTTGGTTACGTTTGAATCGTATTTCTGATAAGCCTGATGGTACTGCTTGGATATGCGAGATATCAAAGAGGTTATCCCCCTTCATCACAGCAAAGTAATGTTGCTGGCTTAACTGTTCTAAATGTCGCTGATTATCGGAAACAAATGCGATACTCCGCCCTAAAGACGTACAGCTCCATTGCGGAAAAACCACGCCAATACCGCCATCAATATCATTCTGATCCGAGGACAACACACCATGCAAGATACTAATACAACGCCCAGCTAATAACCCCTCATCCACATCTTCTGGCATATAACGAATCAGAAAATAAAAACGATTAGCCATCAGCTTTTACCTCGCTGAAACATACCGGCTTTGCACAACACAGCCATTAGGTAATGAACTTGAGGCGGAATTTCCCCCCCTTTATCCCTGACGTTCCTAAGCTGCCTGATAAACACAGCAGTTAGTGTCAGTAACGAATAAAAGTCTTGCTTCTTCATTGGGTGGCGGCGAGCGATCAGGTAGTCTCGATCTGCCCCGTATTCATGAGTTCGCAGCCTCTTATCTGCAACCTCATCCCACCAATCATCAATCAGATGTAGCGCCGCCCCAACCTTCTCGGCATGAAAACATGCAGCTTGAATACCATTAGGACATTCTACCGTGGCGTACTGTTTAGATGACTCTCCTTGTTCATGACTATCAGTAAACTTCTGGCTGGGATGAAGCTCCTGACAAAACCCCGTTTTCAACGTCGCTTTTATGTCTGCAAACCAAAATTGTTTGGGTTCACACAATGCCGCCGCCATTTCTGAAGCCAAGTCATTCAGCATTACTTGTTCTTCTTCCGGCCAATCAATCCAATCCAAATAACGGGCATCGTCAATGGCGTAACAGCGGCCACTCGACGTAATCACATCAATCCGAGTTCCTAACGTGTGATTATTGCGCCATAACCATGTACCCATCAGAATATTTTTACAGTAACGCTTTGCCAATTCTTGGTAGCCGCCCACTTGCGCATAAATTGATGCTAATTGAATAAGATATCGCCTTACTTTCTGATCTTCACAGCTATCAGGCTGAAGAGAGTTAGCTTCTACTCTGAGTGAAAAACGGCAATGTATCTCTGAAATATTCGGCGGGACATAACAAGCATCAATGCACTGAGGATTACTGTAAGCGAGATCTTGCGGGGCAACATTTTTGAGATTTTGGTTCTTATCATACGCTTCAGTAAAACCACTTTTTGCTGCTCTAATTCGGTTCGTTTCTACCTGAATCGGTACAAAATCAGACTCGGGTGTTTGATAGTAAAACACCGCCTTTCCCGGTGATAATGAGCGAACATAGTTTAAGTGGCGGCAAATTTGCATTTCACATGACCTCATGTTGCCTTTTTCATAAGCATAGCGTCATTTGCAATATCAAAGTGCCAAAAAGCCGACTGATAGAATTGCTGGCTACCTGAGAGCCTAACGTTAATGGGGTTCATACACCGAACAACACCAATGCATGGTTCGACATAACAATGGTAAGGCGCGATACTCCCTACTCGGCAATGAGGCTCTTCCAGTGGGATAAAACCCAGACCAACAGGCTTTAAGTCAGGGTCATTATCCAAACGAGAAGCCAGTTCATCAAACGAACTCACACCTTTATCATCAGGATAAACCCAACACCCACTTCGAGGTAAGCGAGCTAAAACAGAAAACAATTCACTTTGGTTGGAGTAAACCGATAACCAATCTGTTTGCTCAAACAATGATGGAGGGTGAAGCGTCCCGCCTGCAAAACGCGATGGGAACGCGGCTTGTAAAAGGGATAGTTCAGGTATTGATACTGACTCGGGTAACTGTAATTCCAGCACCAAATTCATGGTTAAGTCACCATATTTTCCATCGGTAATACCTGGTCGCTGAACATCTGATCTTTTCTTCAGATATCTCACCTTATCCGGTTCGGGAAGCTTCTTGATCTTCTGCTGATGATAGTGGGCAATAAACCAAGCACCTCGTTGAATTAAGCATTCACACTCCATCAATGCACTCAATCTTCTCTGATAGTTATGCATCAATCCCCCCAACGCTGTTAAGGCAGGTATTCCTGAAACATAAGGGTTAGACAGAAGTGAAGCGTCATGAACCACAAGTTGCTGAAGATGCAGGTACACACAATTTGGCTCAGGCGTTATAAGTGCATCTTGTTGATTTGCCATATAACGAAGCAGCCATTTCAATTGCTGTTTAATCGGAAACAAGACCTCTGGATGGTAGGCATAACGCGCCCCTCGACGATGGTATTGCAATGCTTGATGAAAACGTGTGTTTAAATCGCTAAGGACATCCGGTAAGTGTGCAATGGGCAGGTAAAGCAACTGTTCTTCTAGTGTTTCAATGGGAGAATGACGAGATTCCCCACCAATACTATCTCGCCACTCCATCATCGGAGCTAGCCATAAGGCAAGCTGCTTTCGTACAAAGCGTAATGCAGATACTCGCAGTTGTCGTCGCTGCCTCAGTGTTGGTGTAGGGTTCTCTCCCGCAATCCGACTCAATGCATCCAGAAAGCGCTTCTCTTTAATAATCGAGTGATCAAATACCTCCTTTTCACTTACCGCTCGGTACAGTGAAAAAGCTTCTGATGTTTTCTGACGAACATTAGGAGGATAATCCAGTACCCGAATATTCCCCCCTAACGCAGCAACCAAACTTCCCACACTCGCGGGATGATGATGTTCTACATTGCTCGATTTCACCTTTCGGCCAAATGCCATCTTTTGGATTTTCGATTGAACGCTGTGACTGATGACAGGGGTTAGAGCACAATAATAGCCCTGATATGGCACGCGTATTTGCGTTGAATAATCACTGACTTCAGATGGGATCTGACTAGAGGTATAGTAGGTCGAAAATATTTCCCTGAACTCCGATAACTGTTTTTTTATTATCCCTAAAGATCGAAATGCCACCTTCCATTCAGAAGGAGCATCAATCACGGTCTCAAGCAGTGACATTGCTCGGCCTTGCCAAATAAAGCGAATAGAGAAAAATTTAGCAGGATTAACCTGAGAACTGTTATGCGCCCAACCCAATGATGAAGGAAGATTGGCACTACACAAAACCCCGTCAACCTCATCTTGTTTCAGGGAGATAATGCGTTGCCCCTTTACCCGAGAATCAGGGTATTTCACATTGTGGGTATGGAACCATTGCACTTCATCAATACAACGTTGAAGGTGCTTTGTATTGGTCAGCAATGATTTGGCTAGCTTCTTATCCAAAACATCGTCTACATCTTTTCTCGGCACCGTTATATTAATAGCAATCATCAATAGCTGGCGTTCATAGCCTGTTACGTCAACGAGACATGTATAAGGCGCAAGTGCTTTTCTCAATAACTGATTGCGTTCTTCTGTATCTTGAACGAGTAGTAACTCCGATAAATGCATTGATCTCACCATGATGGAAGATAAACATCATTAGCACTGTAATCCGATGCCATCCCAGCCATACGTAACTCCACAACATGCCGTAGAAAAAACACCGCATCATTAGGCGATAACTTTGAATGCAGTTTAAAACGCACAGATGATTGCAAGTACCCTTCTTCATAAAGCCGATACACTTGTTCTGTCGAAGTTGTTAACAGGGCTGCGGCCTCCACGACCGTCAACTTCACATCAGCAATATTCGTCTCTTTGGCTTTCGGGTTATCTCGCACCAACTGCTGAAGAAAATCGATCACGGCCTTGAGGATGAAATTTTGTTGAGTATCGCTCGATGGCAATTTACGTGATGAACTCAGGAGATCGCCAAATACCTCCGAAAAGCGCGTGTGATTAAATCCTCTGACAAGTTTCATTTCAGCCTGTGTAGCCAACTCATGCAAATCACGCACAAACGCATTGGGCCACTGTGAAAAATATTCAACTGCCCGGCCAAACTCAGGTTCTTTGACCACATTGAGAGAAAGCTGAGACTGCTTGTACCGATAAAACCAAAGTAGTGCGCCTAACCAATGACTAATTGAGAGAGCATTTTGCATTTCCCCTTCAACAACAAGCTGGCTGATTGCAATTTGCTCTGATGAAGCAACATTTGTCCCTGCATCACGAAGATCAAACCCACAACTACAAGTCTCGATTTGCTCAGTATCTTGATAATTCAGAACGGCACTGCATGATGGGCAATGGAACAACATGGCAACACCATGACGATGACAGCTCTGATAAGGCTTTAAGTGCCAATATTGGCGAATGTATGGAGCTTCCGTTAAACATGCCGGACAGACAGGCGTGTAACTTTGCCGAAGAAAACAGCGAGGGATATGTATACCAGCCCGAAAGACTGACGTTAAGTTGGGGGAAAAAGTTACGGCTGAATGCAACAGCGCATGTTGCATCAATGGTCTAGCGTTCCCCTTAAACAATGAATCTAGTAGCTCAAAAGCTCGTACTCTAAAACCACTGGAATGCTTGGCATGATAAAGGTTTATCTCACACAACTGACGGGAAAGCGCCCCTGCTGCTTGATGGTCGTTATCAACGAGCCATTCCCATAGCGCACCACTCAACAACCGAAACGACTCAAAGCCATTACACTCACAAAGCCGAATCAAAAAGCTTTCAAGGGACTCATCTTGGTAGTGTTTTTCGGGATGAATGAGAAACATAGCCAACCTAAACTAAGTAATTCTTAGTTTAGGTATAGCAGAGAAATGAACTATCTACGTAAGTAGTTTTTGGACAGAAACGTGTTAGAACTAATGATCTAAAAGGTTTCTGTCGGATTAGGAAAAGTATGTTGATGCCTTGATCGTTTGTTATAACCCGTTTGATGCATCAGGGTAATAGGTAACCCCAACCTCCCATGACTTAATTTTATCCAACCAATCATGGTAGACACTTGGATACAAGTGCTGCCTAACGACACCAAGTTTTTTAAGGGCTTGTTCCAAACCCACGACTATGTCTAGTTTGTCCTCTAAATGCTGCTCTGAATTAAAATCAAGACGACTACATGGTTTTACTAAATCTCCATTCGATAAGAAGAAGTCTGGTAGTTCAAGAGCACTAAAATCATCAAAATACCAATCTTTGTCTTTAAACTGTATGGCAAGGCTATTTGCTAAATACGCTCCTTTTTCCTCTAATAGTGCCAACAACAGTTCAAATTCAAGATTATAGTGAGTTTGTAATTCATTTTTTACATCATCTATAGATTGATCCTGTCTTTGATATACTTTTAAAAGTACATTTTCCATCTCTCTTAGACTAGTTGAGTCATCGATTTTTCTAGTAGTTTCTGAGTGTATAGCTAAACACAGCAATAAAACCAGACAAAGCGAACTGCGGTGCATACCTCTAGACATTTCCATTTTCAATGTACTGATTAACTCTTCCGGTGCCCCATGAAAGATATGCCTTAAAATATACTCGGGAAATGAACCAATGAAAAAAGTTGGAGCATTTAGAGAAAACCTAGAAATTAGAATCATGATCAAAAGCTGCTGACGTAATTTTAATTCTGGAAATAATTGATTTATTAAGGCTAAAAAACATGAATATTCACTACCGTTGAGCGAACCAATATCCTCACTAACTTTTGAAGATAATAAAGCTGATGACACTATATCGACCTCTTTATCATATAGTTCACACGATAGTAATTGTTCTTGTGCATATGCATGCCCTTCCAGAAGGGATAACATGGTGATTGGTGTTGATTGAATGACATCACCATACTCGTCTAAGTAATGAATATGCACAAATACGCCACAACTTTCGTCATGTTCGAGGGAATACTTCAATTTTAGTAAGCGACGAAATTTAGAAGGCACTTTCAGCAAATGTGAGTGCATTTGAATCTCAGCATCATTTAATGAGATAACTTTTAAGTACTCTTCTGATTGGGTACTAAACCAGTTATACATCCTACACGTATACTCCATCCCCCAAAGAGTGGAGGTGCTGTCTAGCAAATGAGTTGTCTCATGTTTATAAGTCTTATATATTTCAAACTCTGTATCACTTAAGTCCGCAAGGTTAACTACTTTGATGATATCCTCAATATCTGCAGCTGTTTTCCCTGTGTAATCACTGTTGATCTGAATTTGTTGTAAACCGAAATCATACTGTCCTAAGGCTTGATCGTTAAAAATATACCTACTCAAAGGATATCCTCGTTTTAGGGTTATAACAGTGTCTTTTCAGCAGACATTGTCTTTATAATATTTTAAAAAATACAGACACTATGACAGTAACATACTGTTCTAGCAGTCATATTATTATTTGCACTCACAAACTAAAGATTCTGTCTGTATAGTCGCGATTGCTCAACTAGGCTTATAATCTGCCATGAGGGAATGTAGGTCAAGAAATGGCAAGCAGAAGCGGTCAAAAATCGGAGGCTAAATGATTTTGGGGCAGGTATGAGCTAGCCGATAGTTGGCTGACTCGATGATGGACAAAACCGTGCTGATTTTTTTGTTATTTTAGTAAATAATGAATAACCTTTAGAAAGGAAAATCCCACTCTATCTGTTTAAAATTAAACTATAATTTAACTTGTCCTTTCTCATACTTATCAATTGCAGCCACGCCCATATGAACAAACTCTGGAATTTTCATTATGTCTAGGTAATGAAATAAAAATGAGTTCCTGTTGTAACCCAAGAAAGATGATTTAGCCTTAGGCGTAGTAGTTTTAATATTATAGAAAAACTCGAAATAATAACCCAGAAAAACGAACACCCAAGCCTTGGCACCTTCATCATAAGTAATATGATGAGGCTGAATGATAAGGCTACGTAGCTTAGCTTTATCAATATACCCTGATAAATCTGTCAGTCTTCTACAATCGATATACAAATGCTTATCTTTAAACTCTATACCTGAATTTAAAGATACTCTGAGTTTTTCGGATAACGAATCAGGCAATTTTATATTTTTGTATGCCTCTACATTCGATACAGAGCATCGCCAAAGTATAGATAACAAACACATTTTTACTCTTTTTGTATCAAGATTCTCAAAAAGAACCCCTTCATCAGTCTGGCTAACAGTACATTGGCCTCTATTAGTTAAGACTTTATGTAAATAATCTTCATATTTTGAGTTTAGTTTTCTTTCACAATCATCACATAGTTGATAACTAGCCCAGCTATCAGCACAAGGTATTACAGGAATTCCCTCTTCAGTATTTACCAATACACCTTTGCCGTCACCTTGTCGAAATATAAACTTAAAATATGCATTTGGTATTGCGTGTGAATTCCTTAAGTCACGAGGGAACCGACACAATTTACATTTAGATTTAGCCATAACATCCTCAATATAACATCAGTACTCTCAACACTATACATACATTTTTAATGATGTATAAAGAAATTCTTAGAATTTTTGGGGAGAAGTTTTCGCCCCATATTACTAATAAGGAAAAATATTCAACACAAAAGCCAAAAGCCAAAAGCCAAAAGCCAAAAGCCAAAAGCCATGATAGCGATAAACCTATCGGATAAGTTTTGGTAGGGGAAAAACACATTTACAGCATTTGAATGAGCTTCTACTCTAAGTGATAAAGGGGCACAAACGAGTCAGCCTGGAACTGACTGACTCGAATCTGGACATTTCTGAGTTACGACCCATAGAGCATTCTGATTTTTCGGATTACTTCTAGTAGTACAACCATACAATCAGTCTACATGAGGCTGGCCAAATTCCGTTATCCACTACAATTAGACCTAAAAATCAATCCTACGATTCAGATTACGATAAGGAGATAAGGCAGGCATAGATTAAGGGGAGCAGGTCAGAATGTCTTCACTTACTTCGGATAACCTGAGCTTAGTTAAATCAAAGCTGGCGACTTTAATTAAATGCGATTTTAGAGTGTGGGCCAAACCACGTCAGTCATGATTGTAGTAGCTATTATTACAAATGATACGTATCAAAAGCCTACCTGTAGGAGATGGCCTTTTTTATTAGAGTGAGTATGAGACGATACAGAAGACAATGGTTTAGGTTAACTAGGAATTGATTCCGAGTTTTTTGGTATTTAGGAAGCTCGAAGTTGCATCGGTATTTTTGGTATCACTAATGTCAGTTACTCTTTCGACAAGTCACTCATGAGTGTTGATAACGGGATATAAAACATAATCCCAACTAAGAAAGTAACTATCTGAGCTATGTAAAAGTTGAAGTTAATATCAGGTATCAACTGGAATCCGATATACATTGCCATAGACAAAATAGACGCAACAAAGATGTATACCTGATAAGTGCTGAACCTATCTCTTTTCTTGTTTTTATCAGGTACATCAAGTGTCTTAGCTAGTAACTGTCCGTACATGATAGAAGTCGCTAGAGAGAAGTCAGACAGCTTTAAGAATGACATCAGCTCATTGTTAAGCATCTTTATCAAGAACAGCACCAGAAGCGGCAACGCTATGAATACCGCTTCTTTCTTCGCTGTGTCATAACTTCTAGTCATGTTCTAAGTCCAGTGTGAATTGCTCTATCTCGCTTTGCGGGACAACTCGAATCACTTTTAAAATCTCGGTTTCGTATGATACTTTTTTCTTGAGCTTGTTCGTTCTTCTCTTCGTTCTTACTTGAACATGCAAAGCATCACCAGGCCATATTTGTTCTTCATGATTCGACCATTTTTTGAACCATTTCGCGTCTGACATTTTTGCGCTGAAATTCTTAGGTTTACGTGTATTGCACTCAAAGTCCCATTGCAGATTCTCAACATAAGACGGACGACGAACAATGAACATCTCTTTAGACGGAAAAGGCTGAACAGTGTCTTCAAAAATTTGGTCTCCCGTTCGAGGGCAAGAGAAATCTTTATTGATGTCATCAAAGTCTAGTTCACGACCGAATTGAACCAAATCGGATGGTGAAAGCATACCCTTGGCTTTGTAGATTTTGTTCAATGCGTTTGCCACATCTATCAAGTGAGCATCACCCTCACAAGTGAATTGCTCAAAAGATGATTCATTTGCAGATGCTATTGTATAGACGTTATCCACGAACGTTCGTACATCACTTTCTGAATCAATCTTTTTAGCCGTGGCGATTTCTTTTCTTACGCCATTATAGATGCCGTCAAAGATGTTATTCAGCTTTGCATTGCGAATTTTGTCTTTAACCTTTGTTCCAATATCCGCGATACAAGAGCCTTCGCGAGTACTGTTTAATGAAGAAATAAACTCTATGTCTTTGCCGTAGCCTTTAATAAAAGCTTCTTGAAGCTCGTTGAACCCCTCGATGTATACAGCCATTGCGTGAAAGACTCGCTCTGGTCTTTCCTCTGTTTTGTCGAAGTCGATTCGGATTGAGTAGCCAACAGACATATAATTCTCCATTATTCAGTCTGTTAGATTTTCACCTGTAACTGGCAGTGACACAAGTAGTTTGTCGTTGCATATTAATGCTAGTTCATCAAGAGCAATAACAGGAGTGAGTGAAGTAGAGCATTAAATTTGGCCTCCTCTTTGGAGGTTCTGTTATTAACTACTTTAAAGCAAGTCGGCTTAGTTTCATCAGCAGAGTACGCGGCTGTAACTCGTCTTGGGGCACAAACGAGTCAGCCTGGAACTGACTGACTCGAATCTGGACAAAACCTTGTTAGATCACATCTGTTAATGCCATCAGTTCGGAAAAGATAAAGTATCTTGGCACCTTAAATGGCGATGATGTCTGCCATCCAATGTAACCCTGTTTTTAAGACTACATACGAACGATTACTTGCGGCAGGAAAACCCAAAAAAGTAGCCATAGTTGCCTGCATGAGAAAGATGGTTGTGATCTTAAACTCTATGCTCAGAGACGGGGTAATGTGGGATAACAATAGCGCCAAAAATTAACTATTGACGCCATAGTCTCTTGTTATACGTATACCTGACGCTGCACGTTGAAAATCGAATAGGTCACAAGCCATGTAAGGTTAGCTGTAATTTTTCAGGTGACCAACTCCATCATTCCAGTCGTAATAATTCACTGATAACTGATTAATCAAAACGTTGTTTAATGTAGATGGCGGTATTACTGCCTCAAACACTATAAGCCGCGACACCTTTGGTCATTTTCGAACTCAAGTAGAGTCTTGATTCGCTAGATCTCTTCTAGTTTGAATAGCCTTTTGATGCTTATTCAATGTACATATAACAAAACCTACAGATGTCACACCTAGAGCTAGCAGTTCACTGATTGTGATTGTTTGTTCGAACAAAACAATTGCGAGCGAGATTGATACTAGAGGTATTAGTGCAGGAAGAGTTGACGCGAGAGTTGCCCCTAAATACTTAACTGCATTAGCGAAAGTAAAAACTACGACAATTGAAGCGACCACACTCTGAACTACAATCTGCGTAACCCAATGCTCAATGGGCAGGCTAGACAGTCCAGAATGGACATTGGTAATGTAAACTGGAAAATAGATTACACCCGACACAATGTTCATCATGAAAATTGTGGAAACAAGCTCAATCTTCCACCTCTTCAACAAAATTGTGAAGGAAGACCAAGCCACCCCTGCAAGTAAAAACGCTGCTACCCCTATATTGCTTTGAGGCTCGCTACTCGAAGGGCTGTTAATCAATGAATACAAACCGAATACAATGACTAGAGTACCAATCACCTGAGCCTTGCTAACTTTCTCCCCCATCCTAGATAGCAACAACATGGTAATTACCATCGTAAATGTAGGAACCATAACACTTGCATAGGACAAAGGAGTGAGTTGCATTCCCTTATTTACTAACCAGCCATATAACGGTCCGGCTAACAGTGCGAATACTGTCGATCTCAGCCAAAATGATGATTTCGCAATTTTTCGATAGTTAATTATTACAAAAGGCAGACATATCATACCCGCGACACAATAACGAAGCATCGTTAGGTCATTGGGCAAAAAGCCATTTTGTAGTGCATTGTGCGTACTAATATTCAATGCTCCCCAGCAACTTACCGTCACGAGGCCATATCCAAGTCCTTTGGCTAAATTCCCTTTTCCAGTTTTTTTCGAGTTATTAGTGTTCATTAATTCTTCTAGATTGTGTTTTTACGAAGAGTACCCCATGCACTTGATAAAAAATATTGATATATTCTTATATATTGATGCCTAATAGTTAACAAAGTGGTCATGATGGAGCTTAGACAAATTAAGTATTTTCTCGCTGTTGCTAACTCTGGGGGGGTGAGAAAAGCATCGCAATTGTTAAATGTCACCCAGCCTGCAATCTCACGCCAAATCAGTGATCTAGAAGAGGAACTCGGGGTTCTATTGTTTGACAGGGTATCAAGAAGACTCTCACTTACGTTGGCAGGCGAATACTATAGAGAGCAAATGATTGAAATTGTTGACAGTATCGAAAATGCAACCCAAACAGTAAAAAGAGTAGCTTCTGGTTCAATAGGGAATCTAAAGTTAGGCTCAGTGGAATCTGTGTTGTGGGAAGGCATGGTTCCAAACTATCTAAGCAAGTTCAGAGAAGAAAACCCAGATATTGCGATGGAAATGGTGACAGACAACACGGTAAAACTATTAAAGCATATTGAGAAAGGGGCTTTGGACTGTGCGTTCGTGTACTTATTTCAAGATTTAGATGACTCATACGACTTTATTGAACTACGCAAAGATAAAATGACGCTCGCTTACCCTGTGTCATGGAGTGAACGTATTGGCGAGAGCATTACAGTAGAACAACTCAATTCATTGCCTTTCATTCGTTTTCCCAGAGTCTCGTATCCAGCCTTTTATGACTGGCAGGAACAGAAGTTCAAGTCTATTGGTCTATTTCCAAGTGTGTTGCACTGGGCGCATCATGAAAGCTCTATGCTCGCATTGGTTGCCGCAGGGCAAGGTGTCGCTATTGTAAATAGCAGACATGTCGCAAGGGCTTCTCCACTTATTCGATTTATACCATTAAGCGAGGTAGAACTACATTTACCTCTTTGCTTTGTTTGGAAAAACGAAAAAATAAAACCCGTTGTAAAAAGGTTATCTAATCAATTGGTAGATAGTTTAAGCCTTCTAGACATTACGTAACCTAATCCAAGAGAGAAATTGGTCTTTAACCAAGCCTACTAGCACTAACAAGGAATGGGGCAAAAATGAGTTACAGCTAGACCTACACCCATCAAGATAAGCTGTTATTTCAGTTCTTTCAGTCTTCTTAGGATTTCTTGGCGTGCCTGAACATCGAGCTTCCCAATCTCGCTAATCAACTCGGCCATCAACTCATCATCACAATAAAAGTACGCCACAGGCACGCCAAGCTCATCCGCTATGCGCTTCATGGTTTGATAGTCAGGCGTATGCTTGCCCTTCTCGTACTGATTCATCCTTGCACTTGCTGTATTCGGCTCCATACCCAAGGCCATCCCTAACTGTTGTTGAGTGTACCCTGCTGCTTTTCTGGCAGATTTAAGGCGAACAGGAATTGGGTTTGTCATAACAAGCTCTTAGCAAAATGATGATTTAGCTAAGATTGTCTTAGTATGACACCTTCAAATGTACTAAGGATTACTTAGTTTTTCTACTTTTACGCAATAGTTGCGATAAAGGAAGGCGATCTGTGTACTGAGTCGGGATAATGGCTTCAAATTCATTGTCTGCACCACTGTCGTAATGAGAGGGTAAACTCACTTCTTGCCCTTCTATTTGCTCTATCGACGCTAAGAATGGATTAGGGATGGCAGGGAATATCATACGGAAGACATCCGCTAAATGTTCATTGGTTAACGTCACCGCATTCTGAACTAAAGCCAGTTTAACGGCTTCATTTAATAATTGCTTTAAACGCCGAGTCTGGCCGTTAGAGGCAGAGAACAGAGCCAGTATCGTCTGCTTGTTATCCAGTTTTGGCAGTTCGGTAAAAGGCATTCTGGCGGCAAGCCCTTTGATAAACCGGATGAAGTGTTCTGGTTCTTCGGAGAGTTTAAAGTATGGTAATTCTCGCCTGATAAGCAGTCTTGACGCCCATTGCGGCTCATTGGCTATCTTCGCAGCCCAGGGCATGCCAACCAACACAATTGGTACTGTCGCCTCTTCACTGATGTGCTTCAAGCGCGTTGCTATCTCATTCAATGCTCGCCCTGTTTTAAACTCTACCAACTCCTGAAACTCATTAATGATAATGAGTTCTACGCAAGATGCCTTTAAGCATTTAATCAATGAGACGGTTAAGGATTGATCTTTGCTTTTCCCTTTTCGGTACGTCGCACCAAAATGGCCAAAATCTTTGAGCAATTCAATGATCGTGGATTCAAGAGTCGGTTTACTGGGGATGCGACTTGAAAGTACCAATGCTTGTTTCATTGGGTTGGTTTGAGCAAGACGCCGACAATACTCTTTGATTAAAAAAGACTTCCCAGAACCCGTATCTCCCGTGAGTAACATACATTGCTGATCACCACCAAATTGTCGGTTGTATCTCAATCGGTCAAAATCAGCCATAACCATTGTGGCTATCGGCTGCTCGACAAAAATATCAACAAACGCCTGATACTTCGCTTCATCTTCAGGAGACAAACTATCCATCAATATGGTTCCAGATCAGATATGAAATCATCCCATTCATCAGAGTCCGGCAACTGTTTGGATTCTTTCCCTTTATCTGGCATCGACAGTTCCGGTAGTGTTTCTGGTACACAACTGGTTTGAACATCGCTAGCAACACCGTTATGTTTAGCTAATCTCGCCATACCTTTTGTAGTACGTCGAGGCCTCCCTCGGTTAAGGTTCTTAATCTCGTCTGCTTCTTGTTCAATCCGATCATGAATATACATTCTGACGCGAGCCAACCCTTCTAGGTCTAGTTGACTGTCAATGAAATCTCGATGCAAGCGTTGATTAATATGATGCTGAGTGAGAGATAGGCTCTTCGTGTAACCGATAGGGTCGATGCATGGCACTTTCAAGTATTGCTGCTTATGCTCTAAATAGACATAAATGCTTGAAATATCATCAGGGTTAGTTTTCGTGAGTACGTCGATATCTCGCGAGTACATTCGGCGGTAATCCGCTAACTCTTCGCTGTCATAGCGTAACCCATGAAGGTGAATACCACCCCGTCGATGTTTGCGTAATTCTTTGATCCCTAAAACCACAGATAGCTTTTCCAGATCTTCCGGCTCATAACTAATGGGTGGCATCACCACAACCCCTTCCTGCCATTTCACATAAGGAATTGCACGCTTTCGGGAATCCGATTCATAGTGATACACATCAATAATCCATTTATGAAACAGTTCATTGAATACTGAAAAATGCATCACCGCATCTTTTCGCGGATCATACTCTTCACGCGCTAAAATATTAGAGAAGGTCTTTCCGGGAATAGTCACTAGCAACTTGCTGCCGATGGTTCTAAAAATTCGCTCCACCAACGGCTTCAACCAAGGTTTGCGAACGGGGTTATATTGAATATGAATACCAACTTCAAGGCAGGACTGCTCAAGACTCTTACTCCAAAATTCCGCCCCATTATCAACAACCAGTGACTCCATCTTGCCCTGACAATACCAGTCATGCACAACACCTGGAAATCGCTCCGCAATATCATCTTTAGGCTTTATCGCATTAAGGATGGCCTTCATTACCGAATAGTAGCTGGGTTCTTTAAACCCTAAATGAAAACCCATAATGCTTTTACTGTACTGATCAATCAGTAGTGTCAGATAAGGGCGTCCTAGCGGAATATTTAGCTCATCATCAAGTAGGATAAGATCTAATGGTGAATGGTCTATTTCAACCTTTTCCAATACTCGGCTAGGTGGTTGATGCGCATCGATCTTGTTGAATTCCATGTCAGCGAGGTATTTACCATGTCTTGCTACTGCAACCTCATAAGCTGGCATTTTTTTATTCGGTTATAGAAGCCTTTGTATGAGAGGGCTTGAACTTTCTCGCCGACAAGATGCTGATTCTCAATGCGAATAAGATCGGTGTAATACTGATAAACAGCGGAAATAGAAGGACGTTCGGGGACTAAATAACGTTCAACAGCGCGATCAAAAAATGATAATTCATTGGTTATTTTTAGATTTCGATTACCTTTACGATGCAGCTTAGGCACTAATGACGCCAACATTTTCCCAGATGATGAATAGACACTCCACCACTTCGCTAATGCTCGCCATTTTGGAGGAGGAAAGTCTATTTCTCTGGCTGCTTTTTCAATCAGTGGGTCTAAGTTTTTTTGTGTCCAGCCTCCGACAAGGTGCTTTTCAATCCATTGAAGGTATTCAATCCTACGTCTGACTTCTATTTGAATTTCATCAGGATAAGAAGCGAGGTCACGTTCGAAAAAATCATCCGTTGAACTGGGTAATGCTTCAACTGGCTCACTGCTGGATGCAACTGCCATCTCATCTTGAAAAAGTCCGGTACTGATATCTTTAGCCATTGTGTTCACTCCAAACAATGGAATGTAAACCCAATTCATCATGTACTAAATCAGCCGTTAGCATACCGGATGACACCAAGCTAAAAGCCGATTTCACCATCATCCCCTGATCAATACCTAACCGACAGGCTGCATCACTCACGCTTATTTTTCCGACCGTTTTAACCAATGACAAAAGACGGATATGTAAATCTGTAAGCGACTGAAAACCCGAATAACGGTGCAGTATCTTGAGATTATTCAAGACGGGATTCACCCTGATTTGTTTCTCTGTCACCAAAATGAGAGGAACACCAAGCGCTAAGGCTTTTTCTTGTTTCACTTTAAAACGCTGAAGAAAATCTGGACGTTGAGTTTTCACGAAAGGCTTCACTTCAATCCACTTTACCTCTTCATTTTCAAGTATTTGAAAATCTGGCGTATAAGAGCAATCTCGGCCATCAATACGATAGATGAAACCTTCCGGCTGAGCCGCAAAAGAGATGATGGATGATGAATATTCTAGGTGAAAGCAGGTATCGAACTCTAAGTAGGATTCAACCGTCATAGCCTGATTCATTTTGGCACTGACGAACTTAAAAAGATTTTTTACGCGGGAATGTTTGAGCTTTCGGCGGTACATAGTAGACCAGCCTGTTTGTTGTTAAACTACAACAAAAATAGCTTATGCACGCTTATTGTACCAATTATGCAGGGTATCAAGGAAGATATGCAGGCTTATGGTGCAAACTACAAAGCTTCAGATGGGTGGAAGCCCCACCAGCCACATCCCGGCACACACGTCATTTGCTGCGGCTGCTCCCTTCCGGGCCTGACCGAGTTCACAAACTAGTGTTGCGGGAGGACCAGCAGGGCCTCCATAGATTCGTTATCTCGAACAAAATCGTTATCTTGTCGCGAGAACGGGATGATTATCAGCCATGCATGATTGGAATGCAAGCTCTGTGATCCCCCAACAACGCCAAGTGCTTAATTATCACCCAAAACCCCGTATTTCGGGTAGTTCCTGACAAACGGCCGCCAAACCGCGGCCTCAGACTTCTTCTTCTGGATCTTCTAAGAGGTATTCGCCCAGCAATGCCCCGCCCAAAATCAGTAACCACGACACCAATACCGGGTTAGGGACATCCAGCCAAGGCGTCAGCACCAATGTCGCAAAGCCGATGGCCGGCAGAATCCAGATCATACGGGGAGCCAAATCTTTTAGCTGGCTTTTTTGCATTCCCTGAAGCGATGCAATCAGCCCGGTAATACAGAGTGCGACCAGTGCGGCGTACTCCATCCCCCCCACCCAAAGCGGAAACACCAAAAACAGCGGCCACCAAGTATTCCCGTTAACGGGACGCCAGCTACGCACCGCGACCCAAATCACGAGCACAGCGATAATCTGAACAATGGTATGAGCCGGACTACCGATCAGTTTTCCTTCGCCCTGCAATGCCATCAGACCAATGTCCATGGCCAGCACGATAGAAATCAACAGTGTCGCCAGTTGCCAGGAGCCTTTAGGGGAGAAGCTGACAGCAAAAACAGGTAACATCATGAACAAACTGATGGAAAGTGCCAGGGGCTGATCCTGTAACACGACACCATAGGAGCCGAGCCCAATTAATAACAACCAAGCAGACACACCACCTTGTGGCAACAACCACAACGCGGGAATCGCCAGCGCCAATGCCGGAAGTTCTCCCTGACTCTGCCCCAGCGCACTAACACCAACAACGGTCAACATAATGCTGACCACAACAAGCAACGCGGCATACAACATGGCAGCACCTCCTTGCGTTTCTGATAGTCGCAAGGAAATCAATCAATTATAGCGCAACTATCAACCTTTATATGGCACAGATATAAATATGGACGATTTCGCAAGTCAAATCTATAGCCAGGTTCACCAAATTCCATACGGAAAAGTCTCAACCTACGGGGATATTGCACGTTTTGCGGGTTACCCCGGTTATGCGCGCCATGTTGGCCGTCTGATGGGGTCACTGCCGGAGGGGTCTGCTCTTCCCTGGCATCGCGTGATTAATGCGAAAGGAGAGATTTCTCTGAAAGGGGAAGATTTAGTGCGGCAAAGAAACAAGTTACTGGAAGAAGGGATAGAGGTGTCGCAAGCCGGAAAAATCCGACTTGCGAGATACCGATGGGACGGACGGTGATTGCGCGTCGAATTAACGCGTACGAATCAGCATCAGTTCCAGTTTTTTCGTTTGTTGCGGGTCAGTGATCACGTGATTGGCTGTATCCGTGATAAACATCAGCTTACCGTCAACTTCAATACGCGCGCTTACTGCATAAGTAAAGCGAGGGTCGATTTCAGTACGGTCGAAGTTCAGTTCAAAAGCAAAAGGCACTTGCTTGCCGTCGGCCAGGAATGATTGGCGGCTAATTACTTCGGCCGGAGCATCCATCTTTGACACATCAGATAGCGTAACAGTAATGCGGGCATCTGCCGGTAGCGCAATACGTTCACGATACATCAAGGTCCCTGTCACTTGTTCCATATCGGCGTCCTTCTGTACCAGGGTGGTACACGCTGAAATGACCAATGCGGTAATCAATACCGTAATCAGCGCAAAAACCTTTTTCATAGTGTCTCCTGTCGAAACTTGTCGGTAGGTTCTGTGACAAGTCCGTAAATTCAATACTAAATCAGATGATTTATCATTTATCATTTAACAAAATTGATATCTTTAAAAGAGATACCGCGTTTTCAGCCCATACTTGAAGCCAATCAGGTATGAGCGGGCGCAAGCATAACATGATTTTGGGAGATCCGATGAGTAAAGAGCTGAATGAACTTCTCAATCTGTTACAGCTCGAACAGATTGAGCAGGGATTATTCCGTGGCCAAAGTGAGCATTTAGGCTTACCACAGGTATATGGTGGCCAAGTTCTCGGGCAAGCTCTGTCCGCCGCCAAAGAAACGGTCGAAGAGGATCGCCAGGTACATTCTTTCCACAGTTACTTCCTGCGCCCGGGCGATCCGCACAAACCTATTATTTATGATGTGGAAACCCTGCGCGATGGCGTTAGCTTCAGCACCCGCCGCGTAAAAGCGATTCAGTATGGCCGCCCGATTTTCTATATCACCGCGTCTTACCAAATCGAGGAAGAAGGATTCAGCCACCAGGCCGAGATGCCGCAGGTTCCTTCTTTTGACACCCTGAAATCGGAACGGGAACTGGTGCACGAGATTGCGCACCTGCTGCCGAAAGCGGCTCTGGATACATTTGGCCGTGAGCGCCCGATTGAAGTTCGTCCGGCCAACGTCATCAATCCGCTGGATCCGAAACCAACCGAGGCCAAACAATATCTATGGATTAAAGCTAACGGAGAAATGCCGGACGACCCACGTATTCACCAGTACTTGCTGGCTTATGCCTCTGACTGGGGATTTTTGGTCACCGCTTTGCAACCGCATGGCGTAACGTTATTTTCTCCGCGCATGAAAGTGGCCACCATTGACCATTCCATGTGGTATCACCGTCCGTTTCGCATGGATGAGTGGTTGCTTTACGCGATTGAAAGTCCGTCGGCCAGTGGTGCCCGCGGCTTTGTCCGTGGTGAGATCTTCAACCAGAAAGGGGAACTGGTCGCTTCCGCAGTACAGGAAGGCTTGATGCGCCACACCGGCAAATCGTGATCCTGGCATAACCCCCACAAGGCGTAGTCAGTCAGGTAGACCACGCAATATGAGAGCGTCAACATACAGAAACGGCGCAAAAACAAAAGAAGAAGAATAAAGAAAAGGCGGCTCACAAGCCGCCTTACGTTTTTCAGTTGCTATCAATAGTTAATTCCACCCATCGCATATGCTTGCGATTCCGGCAAAAGCGCTTATGCGCCCATTCGGGTCTCGGCACAACTGTCCTGACTTTCCGCTTCCAATTGCTGCAAGTGCTCGCCGGCCTGCTGCAACTGATACATTTGCCAGTAATGACCTTGCTGCATTAGCAGATCTCGGTGGGTGCCGCGCTCTGTCACATGGCCATGACTCAGCACCAGGATTTCATCAGCCTCCATGATGGTCGACAACCGGTGGGCAATCACCACGATACTCATGTCCTGACGCAGCTTATCCAGAGCCTGCTGAATATGCTGCTCCGTACCGGAGTCAATATTGGCGGTCGCCTCATCCAGAATCAGGATTTTCGGCTTAGCCACCAGCACCCGAGCCAGCGCCAGCAACTGTTTCTGACCAGCCGATAAACTGGCCCCACCGCTGCCAAGAATGGTATCCAGCCCCTCGCTGTACTGACGCACCTGCTCCGCCAGACCGACCTGCTCAAGGGCTCCCCAGAGTTGCTCATCGGCTGTTTGTCCTTCAAGAAGCGTCAGGGTTCGTCCCAGTGTGATATTCTCGCGAACGCTATCACTCAGGATATGCGGATCCTGTTGCACCATCGCAATTCCCTCACGCAGTACCGCGTGAGACAAACTGTCCAATGGCCGTTCATCCAGCAGCACCTGCCCCTGCGTTGCCGGGTAAAATCCCATCATTAGCGATGCCAGCGTACTCTTACCGCTTCCGGTATGCCCGACCAGAGCCAGAAAGCCGCGATGAGGCAAGGTCACCTGGATATTCTCCAGCACGTTCTGCTTGCCGTCGTAACTGAATGTCAGATCCTGACAAGTTAATACACCACTACGAAGAGCGTTCTCATCCTTCCCATACTGCTGCTGCGGAGCATCAATGAATCCGAAGATCCGCTCACTGGCGACCAGCGCCTGCTGCAACAAAGACAGCTGTTGAGTCAGTTCGATCAGCGGCTCGGTCACCCGTCCTAGATAACTGATGAAAGCATACAAGACCCCCACCCCGATCAGCTCCACCCCACTGACGCCGAACACGGCCACCAGAGAAATCAATGCCACCCCGGAGAGAAAGTCGATCAGCGGACGCAGCAAAAAGCCATTGAGTTTAGTCACACCGATCTGCGCATCCAGATGTTGCTCGGTCAGTTCAGAGAACTGCTGATAAAACGCTTTTTCCTGGCGCATCAACTGAACCAGACTCATCCCCTGAATGGTTTCGCTCATCGCGGCATTGATATCAGTCAGCAGATCCCGCATCCGGCGATACGCCGCGGCGCTTTTCCGCTGGTACAGCACCATGATGCCAACCACAATCGGCAACAGGATCAGCACCACCACGGTCAGTCGCCAGCTAATCATACTCATGACCACAACCATGACAGACACCAGCGCCACGTTCTTCATCACAGTGCCAATAACATGGACATAAAAATCTTTGATCGATTCCGTGTCATTGGTGATCCGTGAGATCAACTTACCGGACGGCATGTAATCAAATGCCGCAAGCGGCTGGTTGAGGATCCGGCCAAACAGCTGCTTGCGGATCGTCTGCACCACGCCAATTGCAATCTGGTTAAAACGCATGGCTTGCTGGTAACGGAACCAGGCGGTGGCGATATTCAGCACCACATAGGTCACAGCCAGCAGGACGACCTCCTTAACCGGGAAGTCATCTCTCGCGATGTTGTTATCAATGAAATGCTGGATTAACCAAGGGCCTGACACATCGGCTATCGTGGCAGCCAGCAGCAGACCCATGGCCACTCCCAGCTTTTTTTTGTCTGCCAGCGCGTAGCTTAGCAAGCGCCGGATAATACGCGTATTTGTTGCCTGATCTGCCATTACGCCTCCTCAATGGCCTGCTCTAGTTTCTGGTAGCGATACATTTCGGCATACCAGTTCTCTTCCTTGATTAAGGAGGAATGCGTCCCCTGCTCGGCAACCCTGCCCTGCTGTAACACCAGAATCATGTCGGCCTCTTCCAGCGCCGTCAGGCGGTGGGCAATCACAATGACCGTTTTACCGCGCTGCTGGCGTAAATTGGTCAGGATTCGATGCTCGGTTTTGCCATCGACCGCAGACAGGGCATCATCAAGGATCAAAATCTCGGCATCGAGCAACAGCGCCCGAGCGATGGCGATCCGTTGCTTCTGACCACCAGACAGGGTGATCCCCTTTTCCCCCACCAGCGTCTGATACCCTTCCGGAAACTGCATGATGTCGCTGTCGATACACGCCGCTTCCGCCGCCGCCCGAATTTGTGCCATCGAAGCCTCCGGCCGACCCAATGCGATATTATCTGCAATCGAGCGCGAGAACAGGAACGGAGTCTGGCTAACCACAGCAAACCGGCTGCGCCACTGATCAAGATTGGCTTCGCGCAGGGCAACGTCGCCATAATGAATCGTGCCATCGGTCAGCTCCTGCTGACGCAGTAACAAGGCAAGCAACGTCGATTTACCACTGCCAATCGGCCCTGCCAGCCCCAGCATCTTGCCGCTTTCCAAGGTGAATGACACATCCGCCAACGCAGGTTGTTTTTGCTCCGGCCAGTAAAATTGCGAGATCGCCACCTGCAGAGGTTGCCGTTGTTTAGTCAGTTGCTGCTCACCGCTGACTATCTCCGGATGCTGATCAAACAGCTGCTTCAGACGGTTCCAGGCGGCGGAGCCGCGCTCCAGAATATTGAACAGCCAGGCCATTGCCAGCATCGGCCAGATCATCAGTCCCTGATACAGGGTAAAGGCCGTTAAATCGCCGAGTGACAACCGGTCGTGGTGAACCATGTAAGCACCGCCGGCGATGCTGAGGAAGAAAGACATCCCAATCGCCAGCTGGATCACCGGGTCAAACTTGGCATCCACCCGTGCGACGCCGAGGTTTTTATCCCCGACAAAATCTGTCACGGCCGCAAAGTCTGCCTGCTGACGTTTCTCCAGGCCAAATGCCCGAATCATTCGCACCCCATTCAGACTTTCCTGCGTTTTGTCCATCAGATCCGAAAAAGCGGCCTGAGACGCTGAAAAGCGGCTGTGCAACTGACGTCCGAGAAAGAACACCGCTATCGCCATCAGAGGCATAGGTGCCAGTGCCAGCAAGGTTAGCTCCCAGCTCAGCATCGTGGTCATGACGAACAACACCGCGATGCCGGTGATCAGGGAATCCGCCGCGGTCAGCACCCCTTCCCCGGCGGTCATTACTACGGCGTTGACGTCATTGGTTGAACGGGCCATCAGGTCCCCGGTTTTATGACGTTCAAAAAACACCGGAGGGTGAAAAGAGAAATGTTTATACAGGCGATTGCGCAGCACGGTGCCCATCTCTGCAGCCGCACCAAACAGCCAGACCCGCCAGATGATGCGCAAAAAATACACAAAAAACCAAATCGCGACCAAACCACCCAGCCAGCCAAACATGACGGTCAGGCTCATTTCTCCGGCCACCACGTCATCGACAATCCAACCGATCGCCCGGGGCGGTAACAGCTCAAACAAAGAAACCAGGATCAGAATACCGATAGCGCCGCCGTAACGGCGCCATTGCTGGCGGAAATACCATCTCAGCTGCCAGAAAACCTGCATAGTCCCTCCACAGAAACAGGCAATGCCTTCATTTATGATGAATCAAAGTTGGTCAGAGCAGCAATTGCCCTGTAAGACAAACTCAGAAGACGAGATACGCATCCATGCACTGCGTAAAGAAGGGCCGACGAAGAAAGCCGGCACACTGTAAGAAAACACAATGAGAACAGAATTATTATCTGAGAAAACGGATATAATTCAACCAACTAGAGTGCTGTTTATAAAAAACCCTGCGATTGGCTGCAATCTTATAGAAAACAGGGCGAATATGCTTTTTTGTACAGGGGATTAAAGCGGCAAAGCAGTCGTATATTTCAACGGCTCCATCGCAAATGTCGAGGTCACTTTGGTCAGCCCCTCAATACTGTTTACCAGCTTCTTGTAAAACTGATCAAACGCGGCCATATCAGCCACCTGCACCTTCATCAGATAATCGTAATCACCGGCCATACGGTAGAACTCGGTCACTTCAGGAAATTCCGTAACCGTCTCTACAAAACAGTGATACCACTCCCTGGAATGGTTACTGGTTTTGATTTGCACGAACGCGGTGAAGGACAAGCCGAGCTTGGCCGGATCCAGCAGAGCAACCCGCTGCCGCAATACGCCGTTTTCCTCCAGCCTGCGCAGCCGTTTCCAGCAAGGAGTCGTGGTCAGATTCACAGCTTCTGCCAGTTCCGCCAGTGATAATGTGCTGTCATCTTGCAGCATTCGGAGCAAGGTACGATCGGTTTCATCCAGAGAAGGTAATACTTTACTCATAAAAATAAGTTAGATAGAAAAATTTTCTCTTTGATAGCATTTTTAGAGTAAATATAGCAAAGAATTTTTCCTGTTTTGGGATTAGATTATGACTATATCAATTGCAGTAGACCCGCGTAGTCAGAAGGATTCCCCCATGCGTAACGATGCCCAATGGATCAGCACCGCCATCCGTAAAATTGAAGCGGATTTTCAGCGCTCGGCTGATACCCACCTCATTAAACTGGAACTGCCTGTTCTGGAAGGCATTGATATTTACCTGAAAGATGAAAGCACGCATCCGACCGGCAGTTTGAAACACCGTCTGGCACGCTCGCTGTTCCTGTACGCGCTGTGCAATGGCTGGATTGGCAAAGATACGCCAATCATTGAGTCATCTTCCGGTAGCACAGCCGTTTCTGAGGCATATTTTGCCCGCCTGCTGGGCCTACCTTTTATTGCAGTGGTGCCACGCCGTACTGCCCGTAAGAAAATTGAGCAGATCGAGTTTTACGGCGGTAAAGCGCATTTCGTCGACAATCCTTGCGAGATTTACGATGAATCACGCCGCCTGGCTGAGGAGCTGAACGGCCATTACATGGATCAGTTCACTTATGCCGAACGTGCCACTGACTGGCGCGGGAACAACAATATCGCCAACAGTATTTTTGAGCAGATGAAACTGGAAGAGCACCCGGTGCCAAGCTGGATTGTGATGAGCCCGGGGACCGGCGGTACTTCGGCGACCATTGGCCGTTACCTGCGCTACCAGAAACAACCGACTCAACTGTGTGTGGTGGATCCGGAAAACTCGGTTTTCCATCAGTATTACCGGACTCGTGATCTGTCCCTGAAAGGCACCACTGGCAGCCGCATTGAAGGTATCGGGCGCCCTCGGGTGGAACCGAGCTTTATTCCGGATGTGGTGGATGAAATGCGCACTATTCCGGATGCCGCCAGTATTGCTACCGTACACTGGCTGGAGAAACTGCTGGGTCGTAAAGCCGGTGCCTCTACCGGCACAAACCTGTACGGGGTATTGCAGCTGGCGTGCGAAATGAAAGCACGGGGCGAAACCGGCTCGATCGTGACCTTGCTGTGTGACAGTGGTGAACGCTACCTTGATACCTACTTCAACAGCGAGTGGGTCCGGGAACATATCGGTGACATCTCAGGCTATCTGGCGCAGCTGGAGCAATTTGAACAGACCGGTCAGCTGATTTAAATCCACGGCCACTGCATTCGCACCATCGCTGACATGCGATAAACCTCACTCAAAAGTCAGCCCCTGCGGCTGACTTTTTGTTATCAAACGGCACGGTTTGCCAGCACCTTACCGGTTTCTTTCCTCTTTCCTCAAGCCAGCCTCTACGGTAGCATGGCGATGCCAATAGAGAACCTGCTGTTGGTCTATCTTGTTGATAGCACCTACCGACTGTTTTTCGGTAAGAATCTGAAATAGGAAATAGACATGCGCAAAGCCGTAGTTGTATTTAGTGGCGGTCAAGATTCCACGACCTGCCTGATCCAGGCCATGGCCCAATACGATGAAGTCCACTGCCTGACCTTTGATTATGGTCAGCGCCATAAACTGGAAATTGAAGTGGCAGAATCTGTCTGCCGTGAGCTGGGTGTCACCGCCCACAAAGTGATGGATGTCGGCTTGCTGAATGAGCTGGCGATCAGTTCACTGACACGCGATAACATTCCAGTCTCTCATGAACTGCAGGCCAACGGACTGCCAAACTCGTTTGTACCGGGCCGCAATATCCTGTTTCTGACGCTGGCAGGCATTTATGCTTACCAAATCGGCGCCGAAGCAGTAATCACCGGGGTGTGTGAAACCGATTTTTCCGGTTACCCGGACTGCCGTGATGAGTTTGTGAAATCCCTTAACCAGTCTCTGGTGCTGGGTATGGATCGTCCGTTGCGCATCGAAACGCCGCTGATGTGGCTGAATAAAGCTGAAACCTGGGCGCTGGCCGACCAGTACAGCCAACTGAATTTTGTACGTGAGAAAACCCTGACCTGCTACAACGGCATTATTGGTGATGGCTGCGGCCAGTGCCCGTCATGCGATCTGCGTAAAGCCGGTCTTGATGAGTACCAGACTAACCAGGCAGCCATTATGGCCGAGTTGGAACGCAAGCAGAGTTCGGGTCAGGCCTAAAACCGGCCGGACGGGCATAAAATGCCTTCCCCGGTGAAAAAAGCGATCAAACGCGCTCCTTTCACCACCGAATCAAATAAAAAAACCGAAGCCAGTGCTTCGGTTTTTTTATTGCGTAAACCAGACCAATTAGTCGCGGTAAAGCGAGAAATCGTCTTTACAGGCCAGCAGTTCATCACGGGTCATCATGAACACACCGTGGCCGCCGTTTTCAAATTCGATCCAGGTAAACGGAATATGCGGGTACTGCTCTTCCATATGGATCATGGAATTACCTACTTCACAAATCAGAATACCGTCATCTTTCAGGTAATCCGGCGCATTTGCCAGAATACGACGCACCAGTTTCAGGCCGTCAGTACCGGCCGCCAGACCCAGCTCCGGTTCATGACGGAATTCTTCCGGCAGGTTATCCATGTCTTCCTGATCCACGTAAGGTGGGTTCGTCACGATCAGGTCGTATTTGTCTTTTGGTACATCACGCAGCAGATCCGAACGAAGTGGGATTACTTGCTGCTCCAGGCCGTGATCCTGAATGTTTTGTTCTGCCACCGCCAGCGCGTCAGTTGAAATATCAACAATATCAACTTCCGCTTCCGGGAACATGTGCGCACAGGCAATACCAATACAGCCGGAACCGGTGCACAGGTCCATAATGCGGGTCGGACGTTCTTTCAGGAACGGTTCGAAGTGGTTTTCGATCAGTTCACCGATTGGCGAACGCGGCACCAGCACACGCTCATCCACGAAGAACTCCATGCCGCAGAACCAGGCTTTGTTCGTCAGGTAAGCGACCGGTGTCCGCTCGTTAATACGGCGGATCACACGCTCAACAATACGGTGACGTTCACTGCTTGTCAGGCGGGAAAAGCGGACTTCCGACGGAATATCCAGTGGCAGGTAAAGCGTAGGCAGCACCAGCTGCACCGCTTCATCCCAGGCGTTATCGGTACCATGACCGTAAAAAAGACCAGCAGCATTGAAACGGCTGACCGTCCAACGTAGCATGTCCTGCAATGTGTGTAATTCGTTGACGGCTTCGTCGACAAAAATCTTATCCAAAATAGCCTCCGAATGGCGCTACAATACCGCTATAAAGTTGTTGGAAATTCAGTATGAGCAAAAAAGATTTTAACCTGGATGACGATTTTGCACTCTTCCAGGAAGCGGTTAAGGGCGTAAAAAAGATATCAAATGATACCATAATCGCGCCACGCCGACAGATCACAAAGTCGGATACGCCGAAAGTCTCTACAAAAGAAGCACAAAATCACGAATTTTATTTTTCCGATGAGTTCGAACCGCACCTGAATGAAAACGGGCCGACCCATTATGCCCGTACAGGGGTGTCTAAATACGAAGTCAAAAAACTCCGCCGCGGCGTCTATGTTCCGGACATGTACCTTGATATGCATGGCATGACACAGCGGGAAGCCAAACGCGAACTTGCTGCCATGATAGCTGCGTGTCTGAAAGAAGACATCACCTGCTGTTGCGTGATGCACGGGATTGGCAAACACATTTTGAAACAAAAAACGCCACTTTGGCTCGCCCAGCATCCCGATGTTCTGGCATTTCATCAGGCCCCGCTGGAATTTGGGGGCGATGGTGCCCTGCTGGTCCTGCTGGATATTCCGGAAAAATAGCCCTCTTCTGCCTTTGCTCAGCAGGATTTCGCCGCCAAGGAGCCACAAGGTAAGGTTTGCCCCTTGCCTTGCCCTCATCTCTCCTATCCATATTAAGCATGACGGGCTATTAAACGCTCCAAGCCCACAAAATATTGGTTAGGTAAGTGTAGCGCGGTTAATAGGTGTAACTCGTTAATAAGTGTAGCGCGCCATGGCTCCGACGTTCGCCACTTTGCCTTCCACAATCAACACCACTTCCCCGTTATCACAAATCTGCATTCGGGTTTTCATCGCCTGCTCACTGTAATAATGCTCGCAGTTACCGTTTCGGGCGCTGTCAATCCGGGAAAAAATGGCAATGCCTTCGGAACGGAACAGGCTCGGTGGGGCGGCAAAGGTCAGACTGCTGCCTGACGCTGAAATGTGCATTTCTTCGGTCACACCATTGGCCCATTTAATGGCGCCATTTGCGTGAATCCCCGGCCCCGAGGACGTGTTAGCACAACCTGCTAACAACACAGTCCCCAAAATCAAAGATGGTTTTATTTTCATGGTGGTTTGTAATCAGGAAATGATGGCTCTAATAGAAAGAGCTATCGGCATCCGGCTGAAAAACTTGAGGAAAATAACCGGATACCGACTGAGCCATTAACCTTCAGGGTTGGCTTGCCACAAAAACTCACCAGCATCGGTTTCCGGCAGAAAATCGATCGCGATGATTGAGGAGGTAATAAACATTGGCGGCTGCATGCCGGCCACCAGCTCTGCGGTCAGGTAGCCCACTAATGGCAGGTGAGACACCAGCAATACTGTCTCCGGCTGCTCAATTGTGATCATGGCTTTGAGGTAGGCGGCCACATGCTCAGCGTCACCGTACGGCGTGATTTCCTCCACGTCCATCAAACGTTTCGGCTCAGGCAACGCTGATGCCATCGCCTGCCAGGTCTGCTGCGCACGCAGGTACGGGCTGACCCAGACCAGATCCAGGCCAGTTGTCAGCTGAGGCGCAAGCTGTTCAGCCATTTGCGCTGACAGTCGCTCACCACGTTCGGTCAGCGACCGCTCGGCGTCAGACGAAGCGAATGTCTCCGCTTCCCCGTGACGCATGATATAAATTCGCATAATTCTTCCATTAGTACGGTCGATTCCCGGCAGTGGCGACACTCCCCGGCACTTTAATTGTCATTACTGGTGGCTCTGTGGAATCGATCAATCAGGCTTCTTATCCGGTCCCGGGGCACTGTCCGCCTGTGCTGACACTCGCTCCGGTTACCTGCGACTATGCTAGCAAGAACCCCTCAGCGAAAACAGACATTCTCATCACAGCATGAGCGATACGTGATCTCGGTTATCCCCGCGTCCACAAGAAGTCTGGAAACCCAGAGAACCCCGTATAACCCCAGTGCAACTAAGCTTTTGTTTCTTCACCCATTAACCTGGGATTCATTTGCCAGCACCTCTATTGAGCGTCATAATTACTTTACTTCCCCTCAGAAAAATAGGCGCTCCCCGTGCACACAAGTCCCAATGACCCTAAGCAGTATCGCTATCTCACCTTACCGAATTCGCTGAAGGTGTTACTGGTACATGATGAAGAAGCCCCACGTTCTGCTGCTGCCTTGTCTGTGAAAGTCGGTCATTTTGACGATCCCCTGGATCGCCAGGGCATGGCACATTTTCTTGAGCACATGCTGTTTCTCGGTACCGAGAAATACCCGCGTGTCGGTGAGTTTCAGACCTTTATTAACCAGAGCGGCGGCAGCAACAATGCCTGGACCGGGACAGAAAACACCACCTATTTTTTTGAAGTCAGCCCCCATGCTTTTTCTGAAGGACTGGATCGCTTCGGGCAGTTTTTTACCGCGCCGCTGTTTAATGAAGATGCCGTCGATAAAGAACGTAATGCCGTCGATTCTGAGTACAAGCTCAAGCTGCGTGACGATGTTCGCCGCCTGTATCAGGTGCATAAAGAAACCGTGAATCCGTCCCACCCGTTCGCCAAATTTTCGGTCGGGGACATCACCACACTTGAAGACCGCCAGAACAAGCCGGTCCGAACGGAGCTGATGAAGTTTTATCAGCAACATTACTCTGCCAATCTGATGGGGCTGGTGCTGCTGGGCCCGCAATCTCTGGATGAGCTGGCATCTTTTGCCCACACCTATTTCAGTGACATCCCCAATAACGGCCGACAAAAAACACCGATCCCGGTGCCACTGGTGACCGACAACGAAAGTCGCCAGTTCATTGCCATTGAACCGCTGAAGGAAGTCCGCAAACTGACCCTGTCCTTTGCGTTGCCATCGGTTGACGGCTATTACCGCCAGAAGCCGCTCTCCTACATTGCTCACCTGCTGGGAAATGAAGGCACCGGCAGCCTGATGTCCGTACTGAAAAAAAGCGGCCTGATTAACACCCTCGCGGCGGGCGGAGGAGTCAGCGGCAGTAACTTCCGCGAATTTACCATTAGCCTGAACCTGACCCCACACGGGATGGAGCATGTGGACGATATCGTGACGGCAGTGTTTCAGTACATCAACCTGATCCGCGAACGCGGGCTGGATGAATGGCGTTATCAGGAAAAACGGGCGGTGCTGGAGATGGCGTTCCGCTATCAGGAAAAAAGCCGTCCGCTCGATACCGCCAGCTACCTGGTGATGAACCTGCTGCACTACGCCCCGGAAGATATCATCTACGGCGATTACATGATGGCGGAATACGCACCGGCTTTGATTCAGGAGCTGCTGGACTTCCTGACCCCGGACAACATGCGGCTGGTGCTGGTTGCTCAGGGCCTGGAGTATGACCGGGTAGCCCAGTGGTACCACACCCCGTACAGCGTCACACCGTTTACCGACAAGCAACTGGCACAATGGCGTGAGCCCGACACGGATCCATCGATGCAGTTACCGGAAGCCAACCCGTTCCTGAGTGAACGTTTCGATCCGCATGCCCTGCAGCCGGGTGCCGACAAGCCGCCACAACTGATTCAGGAACTGCCGGGCTTTCGTCTGTGGTACAAGCAGGAACACGAGTTTCGCGTGCCGAAAGGGATTGTCTATGTCGCCATTGACAGTCCGCATGCGGTCAGCTCATCCCGCAACATTGTCAAAACCCGCCTGTGCGTAGAAATGTTGCTCGATGCCATCAATGAAACGGCCTATCCGGCTGAAATTGCTGGAATGTCTTACAACCTGTATGCCCATCAGGGCGGCGTCACGCTGCAATTATCCGGCTTTAGCGAAAAGCAACCGCTGCTATTGAAGCTGATGCTGGATCGCTTCGCCAACCGGGAGTTCAACCAGGATCGCTTCAATAACATCAAGGCACAGATGCTGCGTAACTGGCGCAATGCCGCACAGGATAAGCCGATCTCTCAGCTGTTCAATGATCTGACCGGCCTGCTGCAGCCACACAACCCACCTTATCCGGTGCTGATTGAAGCGCTGGAAACCATTACGGTGGATGAGCTGCCGGCGTTTGTGGAAGCCATGTTTGCCGAGCTGCACATTGATACCTTCATTTACGGCGACTGGCTGGAGTCCGATGCGCTGGCACTGGCCGAGATCCTGAAAGATGCATTCCGGGTGACCGATCAACTTTATGGCGAATCTCAGCGTCCGCTGGTCAGACTGGGCAACTGCGGCACCCTACGCAAAGAGGTTCAGTGTGACCATGCCGATTCGGCGCTGCTGATGTATTACCAGTCCCGCCAGACGAATCCGCGCAAAATTGCGATTTATACCCTGGCCAATCATCTGATGTCGTCAACCTTCTTCCATGAACTGCGCACCCGCCAGCAACTGGGTTATATGGTTGGCACCGCCAATCTGCCGCTTAATCGTCATCCGGGACTGATTCTGTATATCCAATCCCCTGTCGCGGCACCCACGCAGTTGCTCGAAGCCATCGATGAGTTTACCAATGCGTTTGCCCTGGTGCTGCTGGAACTCAATGAAGCGCAGTGGCAGGCATCGAAGCAGGGGCTGATTGCCCAGATTTCTGAACCTGATACCAATCTGCGAGCCCGTGCCCAGCGCTTTTGGGTCAGCATCGGCAATAAAGATGAAGCTTTTAACCAGCGGCAAAAAGTGGCACAGGAGTTGAGCAAGCTTACCCGCGCGGATATGGTGCGCTTCATTGTGGAAGTGGTGAAACCACGGACTGCAAACCGAATTGTCATGCACAGCCAGGGCCAGGCTCACAGTAACCTGGAACCGATGTTGATTGGCAAACCCATTGATTCTGTTGAGAAGTTCCAGAAGAAAGCCCGCTAAACCGCGTTTCCTGCGCCAGCCATCGCCCTTTCCGGCATCAGAACCGGGAAGGGCTTTTTATTTGCATCCATTTGATATTGATAGCTTTTGTTAGTTTTTGCGCAAATTTGACGGGGTTTTAGCGGATTTCAGTTGTTCATTCCTTAATCTTTATGAAGTCTAATCCGCCTTATTAACGTGAAGTCAGTTCCATAATGCGCGGAACGGTTCGGGAGAAATGGTAACTATGCTTGCGGGTACCACACCACGACCGTTTCCGGACAGGATGAATATGGATATCCCACTACACGTTTATAACAAGTATTCCTGGAGAACAGCACATTGAATACCCAGCATTGCCCTCAGTGCCGCCACCCGATTTCGGCGCCGTCGCTCCGCCAGTACGACGATTATTTTATCTGTCCCCACTGCCACGGCGCCTTGTCCCACAATGAAACCGATATCATGATGTATGCACTGGGCTTTATCACGCTCTTCACTCCGGTGCTGATGATGGCCGCTGGCATGAATATTTTCATTGCCATGGTTGTGGTCATGCTGTCTTACCACCTGCTTCGCCCTGTGCTCATCGAGCGGTTTTTCCGCTTGCGCCTGCTCGACCTGTCTCCGCTCTCACAGCCCGAAAACCAGCCAACTTCGGACTGACCACCGTGCCAAGGGCTGCTTGTGATACACAAAGAAACTCGAAGCTAGTGATACTGAAGCCAGTTATTCTCAGACTCGAAGATACCCGAAGTCACAGAAAACCAAGGTCAAAGAAAGCCAAGGTCCAAGGCATTCAAATGCAATCACCCTGAAATTCAAGCTCCCTGACACATGTGCACCAAGCCGCTATGCTCACTCAGAGGCTTGGCTCACTAATAGTCCTAGCTATGAAAGCGACTTGGTTCACAGAAAGGCCTGGCTCACAAAGCGGCTTAGCTCATCAAGCACCCTTTCACTCAGCTGTCCTACCACGAGTATACGGCACCATAAAAAAAGGCCTGTCATCTGACAGGCCTGATTGGTTTTACTCTTAGCACAGCAATAGTCTGCCACCGCAACGATTAAGCCGGATAGAAAACCTGCCCTTCTTGCGCCATGGCAACCAGTTTGTCACACGGCTTGAACCGCTCGCCGTATTTATTCGCGTGCTCGTTGAGCATTTCAACCACCCGGTCAATGCCCAGCTGATCCATGTAGCGGAACGGGCCACCAAGGAACGGTGGAAAGCCAATCCCAAAAATAGCGCCGATATCGCCATCACGGGCAGAGCGCACTACACCTTCATCCAGACAGCGTGCCGCTTCGTTCAGCATCATCAGAGTACAGCGCATAGCGATGGTCTGACCGTCAGCTTTCTGCTCCGGATCCAATCCCAGAAGTTTATAAACGCTCTTATCGACCGCTTTCTTCTTGCTGTCGTACAGATAGAAACCCTTGCCGCTCTTGCGCCCTTTTCGACCGTCGTTCAGCAATGTATCGAACACATCCGGCCCCTGGAAACGCTCGCCCAGCTCACTCACCAGTATCGGCATGATTTTAGCGCCAATGTCCACGCCAACCTCATCCAGCAGCGTGATAGGTCCGACCGGGAAACCAAAGTCCAGCAATGCCGTATCAATGTGTTCAATCGGCTCACCGCTCAGCAGCACATTGGCCGCCTCGTTCATGTACGGAGCCAGAATCCGGTTAACGTAGAACCCGGCGGTATCGCCCACCACAATCGGGGTTTTGCCCTGCTTCTTGGCCAACGCCACCACCGTCGCGATGGTTTCCTGCGAGGTGCCTTCATGGGGAATCACTTCCACCAGCGGCATTTTTTCAACCGGACTGAAGTAATGCAGACCCACTACATTTTGCGGGCGTTCCGCCGCTTCTGCGATCTGATGGATAGGCAGCGATGATGTATTGGTGGCAAAAATCGTGGCCGGCTTGGCATTCGCTTCAATCTCTTTCACCATCTGATGCTTGAGTTTCAAATCTTCAAACACCGCTTCCACCACCACATCCATCCGATCAAAGGCGGTGTAGTCAATGCCGCCACCGATCGACAGCATCTGCTTTTGCAGTTCTGCCTTGGTGATAATACGGCGCTTACGCTTCTTATCCAGCAGCTTATAGTTGTAGGACAGCGCATTCAGGATGCCATCGTTGCTGATGTCTTTGATACGAACCGGATACCCGGCTTTGGTGGCAGTAACATGGCTGATCCCGCCGCCCATCAGGCCACCGCCCAGCACACCCACCTGACGGATCTGATGCGGCTCGGCTTCTGAACCTGTCTCTTTTTTCATTGCCGTGGTGGCAAAGAAGATGCTGCGCAACGCCGCCGACTCCGGTGACATCACCAGCTCACCAAAGCGCTTGGCCTCCAGCTCCAGGCCCTTTTTCATGCCATGCTGCAGTCCATATTTGATCACGTCCAGAATCGCGTCAGCTGCCGGGTAATTGCCGCGGGTTTTCTCTCGGGTTTGCTTCGCAGCCTGATCAAATACCACAGATCGCCCGAGTGAACTGCCCATCATGCGGTCTTTCAGTGCCAGGTGACGTTTTGGCTTCGGCTGCAGTGCGCGTTGTTCTGCAACGTCCAGCAAAATGCTGTGTGGCACAGACTCATCCACCACGCCCAATTTCTTGGCTTTTTTGGCTCGTAACTGCTTTCCGGTCAGAATCATATCCAATGCACCAGCCACCCCAATCAGGCGAGGCAGACGCTGCGTACCACCAGAGCCCGGCAGCAACCCCAGTTGCACTTCAGGCAGACCCAGTCGGGTTTTATCGTCATCAGAGCACACACGGCTGTGACAGGCCAGTGCCAGCTCCAGGCCGCCCCCAAGGCACGGACCGTGAATAGCGGCAACGGTATGGAATGGCAGGGCTTCCAATTGCTCAAACAACTGCTGTCCCTGCTCTGCCAGAGCCTGCGCTTCTGCGGTCGTGGTGCAGGCAGCCAGCATACGAATATCAGCACCGGCGATGAAGTTATCCGGCTTGCCGGAATACACCACCATACCTTTCAGGTCGTTTTTACCTTTGAGCTCATTGAGCACAGCCGTAACCTGCTCACTGAAGGCGGCCTGGAGGGTATTCATTTTCTCGTCCGGCACATCAATTTTCAACCAGGCAATCCCGTTATCGGCATAAGTTAAGGTAAATGCGGATGCTTGTTCAGTCATTATTCGGCCTCCAGAATCATCGCTGCGCCCAGTCCACCTGCGGCACAAGCGGTATTCAGTGCCAGTCCTCCCCCGCGGCGTTGTAATTCACGCAGGGTCTGAGTAATCATCCGAGCGCCGGTCGCGGCAAACGGGTGACCGTAGGCAATGGAGCCTCCCAGCACATTAAACTTATCCATATCAATGTCACCAATGGCATCGCTGCGTCCCAGCTTTTCGCGGGCAAACTGCTTGGAGCCAAACATTTTGACGTTTGCCAGCGTCTGCGCCGCAAACGCCTCATGCATATCAATCAGGGTCAGATCTGACAACGTGATGCCAGCGCGATCCAGTGCCAGCGGCGTGGCGTACGACGGCCCCATCAGCATGTCCTGCTCAACCCCAATCGCTGTAAATGCGTAAGAGCGAATATACCCCAGCGGCGTCAGCCCCAGCTCTTTAGCCCGGCCTTCACGCATCAGCAGAATGGCCGCAGCACCATCCGTCAGCGGCGTGGCATTTGCCGCCGTGACCGAACCAAACTTACGGTCAAATGCCGGGCGCAGCTTGGCATAGCCTTCCAGCGTTGAGTCTTCGCGAATGTTGTTATCTTTGTCGATCCACTGACGGTAAGGCTCAGGGAAAGCGGTCAGCACTTCATCTCGGATCAAGCCTTCATTCCAGGCTTTGGCAGCCAGACTATGGGAGCGGTGTGCCAGAGCATCCTGCTCAGCTCGGCTGATCCCGTGAGTTTTGGCCATCTGCTCTGCCGTTTGCCCCATACTCAGGCCCGTCGAATACTCGGCGACGGCTGGCGGTACCGGCATCAAATCTTTAACGCTCAATTTGCTCAGCAGCTTCAGACGCTTGCTCATGGTTTTGGCTTTGCTCAGTGCCAGCAAGGTTGCCGCCAGATGTTTTGACACCCCAATCGGCAGCACAGAGGAAGAGTCCGCACCACCGGCAATACCGATATCAATGGTGCCGGAGATGATGCTTTCCGCCACGTTGGCTGCGGCCTGAAAACTGGTGGCACAGGCACGGGTTACACTGTAGGCATCGGTGTGAATGTTCATGCCGGTGCCCAGCACAATTTCACGTGCAATGTTCGGCGCTTCCGGCATTTGTACGACCTGGCCGAACACCACCTGATCGATGAGCTTAGGGTCAATATCCACCCGTTGCAGCATTTCACTGACAACCATCTTGCCCATATCCAGCGCTGGCACGCCATCAAAGGCCGTTGCCTGGCGGGCAAACGGGGTACGTAATCCACTTACTACGGCGATGCGCTCACCCTGTCGCGTGGTGAGATTCTGGAGACGTGTCATCGCTACTCCTTATTCTTCATGAGTTGAGCGTCAGGGCATGAGCCCAAACAGATACTAGAGGTCAGACCACATCAATTGTAATTCGTTTGTTATCAGAAACAAACAAATGTTTAAAAAATTGAGAGATCCGCAACGCTCAAAGAATTCTCAGTTTGTCAGGCTTTTTCAGCCGCGTGCCAGAAAAGGAAAAACAACAGGATGGCAAAGTAGAGATAAAAAAAAACCATACCGAAACGGTATGGTTATAATCTACACGGAAAGCAATCCATGTATAGCATAAGTCAATTAACGTAAAGCCAATTGCAAATCAGGCAAGCCTGATAGGAGAAAGTAAAGTCAGCCTTCAAAAGGAAGTTGTCATCTTGCTCAACAGATACTAACCCTTGGTTCACGAACCTAATCCCCGGCTCGTTTGCCACTGCTTAATATCAGATGACGAGGACTACTATAGCTTTCTCGCCAAGACACAATTTGAACCAGATCAATTTTAAGGCGGATTATTGGATGAATCGCGAGATCATTGCGTTAAACCTCCATTTTTCTGGCAATGTTCTGCTCATTAATAGGCAATTTTTATGATTAAGCATTTTTTTCGTAAGAAAAAGCCGGATGCCTCGGTCTCTGTGGATATGAATAAACAAAGACGTTACGAGGCCCTGGTTCGGGCCTGGCATCGGGACCTGTACCGCTATGCCTACTGGCTGTGCCACGACCCGCATATCGCGGAAGATTTGGTTCAGGAAACCTGTTTACGCGCCTGGCGCTCTCTCGACAGTTTGCAGGATGACAGTGCAGCCAAATCCTGGTTGATCACCATCTTGCGGCGGGAGAATGCACGCCGTTTTGAAAGGAAGCAGCTGGATCTGGTCGATATCGACGATTATGCCCTGGCTGATACCCAGCAATATGGCAGCGAACAGGACGCCGAGCTACAAATGCTGCGCAGGCAAATCATGAAGCTGGCTCCGGAATATCGCGAACCGCTGGTGCTGCAGGTAATGGCAGGATTTAACGGCGATGAGATTGCCGACATTTTGGGACTGAATCGTAATACCGTCATGACACGTTTGTTCCGCGCCAGAAACCAGCTGAAAGAGCAGATAGAAAAGCAGTCAGAGCAGAGGGGTCAACATAATGGATGATTTAGAATTCAGACGTCGTCTGCTGGCCGATCCGAACGACAACAGCCAAGAGATGATTAACGCACGCAACGCTTCGCTGACAAACCGTAAGTTGTCAGATGAACTACTGGCACTCGACAGCCAATTAGAAAAAGCCATGAAAGTGGATGTGCCGGATGATTTAGCCGATCGCATTCTGTTTCGCCAAACCGGACAGGCCAGCAACAAGTCACCCTGGAACCTTAAAACGTGGAAACCCAAGACACTGATTGCCATGGCCGCGTCAGTTGCATTCATTTTCGGCTTATTGTCTGGCCAGTACACCCAGGGGATTTTCACGGCACACCCGCACAATGAAATCGCAAACCTGGCACTGGAGCATGTTTACAACGAAGCGCCATTTATCGATCACATTGATGAAGCAGTGTCGCTGACTCAGGTGAATGCGAAACTGTCCCCATTCGGCTCGCAACTGACCTCACTGCCGGGACACATTTATTATGTAAACCACTGCGGTTTTGGCGATCAAAATGCCCTGCACATGGTGATGTCAACTCAGCACGGTAAAGTCACGGTGTTTATTGTGCCGGTTACGAGCCAGAGAATGACCACTTTCAGTGATAACACCATGAGTGGCGTGGTGTTACCCACCCGAGATGCCAGCCTGATCGTACTCGGAGAAAAAGGACAGGATGTTGCCCCTATCGCCCGGACACTGGAAGCGGATCTGAAGTGGGAAATATGACAACTCACGCATTTTGACGCTTTTCTCCCCTTAGCGACAAAAAAGCCTGGCAACTTGAAGCCAGGTTTTTTTGTGTCACAATATTTCACTTACTTTTCATACGGATAACCATACAAACCCCCAGCACAGGCGGGGATTATTGTTCAAACCTTCACCAACTGCCTGTTTTGCGTCTAATTTCGCCCATCTTCAGCTAACTGGTCTGATTTGATGAGATTCGTTCCATCAATACAATCACGCGCCTTCTGCTTAAAAAAGCAGAGAAAAACATCCAAAAAATCGGAATAATTATAAATATGAATAAGAAGCGTCTGTTTTCCAAGTCTGTAGTAACTGTGGCAGTTACTCTGGCTTCTCAACAAGCACTGGCAGCAGGTTTCCAGCTGAATGCGCAATCAGCAACAGGTCTGGGCCGTGCATTTGCCGGTGATGCCGTGATTGCCGACAATGCCTCCGTCATGGCACGTAACGCCGCAGCAATGTCACTGTTCGACAAGCCGGCACTGTCTCTGGGTATCAATGCTATTGATACTGATATCAAAGTTAAAAACGGAAGTTACCAGTCAACCAACCCGTTCCTGACCGGTGACCTGGGTTCTCAACAGGTTGGCGACACTTCCTATGCGCCAAACATTTACTACATCCATCCAATCAACGATAAATTTACCGTGGGTGCTGGCCTGTATTCCAATTTCGGCACCAAAACTGAGTTCAGCAGCGACTATGCAGCGAATGCCTTTGGCGGCCTGACCGACGTGAAAAGCGTTAACCTGGCACTGAGCGCCTCTTACCGCCTGAACCAACAGTGGAGTGTTGGTGGTGGTGTGGATGTGATTTATGGCGCTGGTAAGCTAAAGCGTTACATGCCAGCAGCTGAAATTCTAAATACCGGCGGTATGACCACCCCTGAAATGAGCCTGGTCGACATTGATGCTGACGGTGTTGGTTTTGGCTTCAACCTGGGTACCGTTTACGAGCTGAATGAAGACAACCGCTTTGGTCTGTCATACCGTTACAGCCCAGAACTGAAAGTAGATGGCGACATGCATTACGCTGGCGGCGACATCTCCAACAGCGAACTGAAAATCCCGCTACCTGATATGGTGGAATTCTCGGGTTACCACAAGCTGAACCCTAAATTCGCTGTACACTACAGCGTTCAATGGATTGGCTGGAGTGTATTTGATCAACTGGAAACCACAAACGGTTATAACCTGAATACCTATGAGTGGCAGGATGGCTGGCATTACGCGATCGGTGGTACGTACTACATGAACAAAGACTGGACTCTGCGTGCCGGTTACATGTACGACACCAGCGCTCAGGATAACCGCACGTCAATCTCTGTACCGGATTCAGACCGTCAGTGGTTCTCAGGCGGCTTCACGTACCATTTGGACAGCAAGTCAAACATCGATGTGGGTGTAACTTACCTACGTGGTGAAGACGTGCGTGCCTCAGAATCCAACCCACTTCTGGGTACAGTGACAGCGACTACCCGTGCTAACGCATGGCTATACGGTGTTCAGTACAGCCGCTCTTTTTAATTTGAGCGAACAGAACCAGTAGGAAATATCAGGGAGAGCCAATGGCTCTCCCTTTTTATTTCGCTATTAAACCAATGATTGATAAGATCATTTGCAACATACCTATAACTTTACACGCCATTTTCAGCGAACACACAATCGCTGAAACCCGCCATTGCAAGTACATGCGTACGCTGAAATCTCATCCGACCAGAACTCATTGCTCACTATTTGCCACACATAAAACCACAGATTAAAATAAAAACAGATTTTAATTTTGAAATAAAAAAGAAATACCCGTTTGGCTTAACGCTTACTGACGGAGGCGTATGATGCGCGCTATTCGATTTCAGCGAACAAAATAGATTGATGAACAAGAACAAAATTACACTTTCACTGACAGCAGCCCTGACTCTGGGCATGAGCGCCAATGCATTTGCCGCCGGTTTCCAGCTGGCTGAGTATTCTGCAACCGGCCTTGGCCGTGCTTTTGCCGGTGAAGCTGCAATGGCAGACAACGCCAGTGCACAATTCCGCAATCCGGCAATGCTGACCTACCTGAAAGGTACACAAATCTCTGCCGGTGCCATTTACGTTGATCCAAACATCGATGTAAAAGGCGACCTGTCTGTCGCTGGTCACACTGTAGCCACAACGGAAGCGAAAGATATCGCGCATTCTGCTGTGATTCCTAACTTTTACCTGTCTCACCAAATCAACGATCAGTTGGTAGCGGGTCTGGCCGTTGCAACCAATTACGGTATGGAAACCGAGCTGGGTGGCGACTTCTATGCGACCCTGTTTGGTAACCAGGCAATGGTCAAAACTGTTGAGATCAACCCAAACCTTGCTTACAAAGTGAATGACCAATTCAGCGTGGGCGGTGGTATTCGTTATGTTATGGGTGAAGGTCACTTTGGCGCTGCTATGCCAGGTTCGCTGCCTGCCAGTATGGCATCCATGCTTCAAGCCAACCCGCAACTGGCAGGGCAATTTGACAAACTGCGCGGTCAGGATCTGAAGTACATGGAAGGTGACGATACGGCATGGGGCTGGCAGCTGGGTATGGCCTGGCAGATCAATCCAAATCACCGTGTCGGCGTCAATTACCGTTCCGCAGTGGATCTGACTCTGTCTGGCGAAGCATCCGGTGTGATGTACGGCATGACTCGCCCTGGCAGCATGGATCTGACGCTTCCAGCGACCGCTGAGCTGTCAAGCTTCCATCAACTGACTGATAAACTGGCTATGCATGCCAGCTTCAACTGGACTGACTGGAGCACTTTCGACAAGCTGGTTGCTGATATTCCGACATATCCGAACAGCCCGGATCTGATTAAAGAAGAAAACTGGGAAGATAACTATCGCATCGCTCTGGGTGCTACTTACCAGTACACGAACCAGCTGGCTCTGCGTACCGGTGTGGCTTATGACACCTCCGCTGTCAGCGAAAAGCACCGTACCCAGACGATCCCGGAAACTGACCGTCTGTGGCTGAGCCTGGGTGCTGGCTACCAGTGGTCTTCAAACCTGAGCTTTGATGCGGGTTTCACTTATATCTTTGCTAAAGATGCACCAATGGAAGAGCAGGAAAACATCAAAGGCCTGCCAATCTCTTTCAAAGGTGAAACCACCGGCAGTGTTTGGCTGCTGGGCGTGCAGGCGAACTATCGTTTCTGATAACCTCGCCTCAATGTTCCCGTTAAATTTAACGGAATCAAGAGAGCGCTTCGGCGCTCTCTTTGTTTTTGCACTCTCTTTGTTTTGGTGCTCTGTTTGTTTCAGCATTATCTTTGTTGTGTTGGTTTCTTTGTATAGCGGCAAAATGAACGACATGTAATCACTTCATTTTCCAATACGGCACCCGTTCCCTTTCTCTGATCGTCGAATCCCTCTGCGACACATTTTTGTGATTCATGTCGAGGTCATAGACTATTTTCGACATCTTCACCCCACCAATACATGAACCAAATTCATGCTTATTTGCAAACATTTCATTCGACGCCAAATATACCGCTACTTACAATCACCAATATCTTAACGCATTCAATTTACCATCATTTGTTTTCATGTTGTTAACAACTCTTTATATTATTGGTATCACCGCTGAAGCAATGACCGGCGCTCTGGCAGCAGGACGTCGCCATATGGACTGGTTCGGGGTGATGTTAGTGGCCAGCGCGACGGCCATTGGTGGCGGGACGGTTCGGGACATTCTGCTGGGACACTATCCGCTGGGTTGGGTCGCTAATCCGCAATACCTAGCCATTACCTGTCTGGCAGGCTTGCTGACCACGCTGATCGCCCCTCTGGTTGTCCGTTTCCATAAGGTGTTTGTCCTGCTGGATTCACTCGGCCTGATCGTATTCAGTATTATCGGCTGCCGTATTGCGATGGATATGGGGCTTTCTCCCCTGATCTGCGTCGTTGCTGCAGTGGTTACCGGGGTTTTTGGCGGGTTGCTTCGCGACCTGATCTGTCGTCGCCAGCCACTGGTACTGCACAAAGAGCTGTATGCTTCGGTCTCTTTCTTTGCTGGCTGTATGTACTATGGCCTGTTGCACTTCGGACTGGAAGAAACACTGGTCACAATCAGCACCTTAGTGGTCGGATTTATTTTGAGAATGGCAGCTGTGAAATTCAGCTGGCGCCTGCCGGTGTTTCGTATTGAAGAAACAGAGTCGGAGGGCGACAGCCAAAAGAAGCTCGAGCACAACGCATAACTCTGACAAAAAGCAGTAAAGAGGGCTCTCTTCCGCCCTCTCACTGAAGACATATCGAAACAAAATCACCCAAACAAAAACGCCGGTAAATACCGGCGTTTTTTATTGTTTTCAACAAGCACGTCTCAGCGGCTTAGGAGCGACGAAGAGATTAAATTTTTGGTGTCTCTGTCAAAACGTCTGCGTTCTGACCACGATGGCGCAGCAGGTGATCCATCAGGGTAATCGCCAGCATGGCTTCAGCAATCGGCACCGCACGAATCCCGACACATGGGTCATGACGGCCTTTGGTAATCACCTCAGCTGAATCTCCCTGCGTAGTGATCGTTTCACCCGGCACCGTGATGCTGGAAGTCGGTTTCAGCGCCAGGTGCGCAATAATATCCTGCCCGGAAGAGATCCCTCCCAGAATGCCACCAGCATGATTGGAGCGGAAACCTTCCGGCGTCATAGCATCGCGGTGTTCACTGCCACGCTGTTCAACCACACCAAAGCCATCGCCAATCTCCACCCCTTTCACGGCGTTGATACTCATCAGGCCATGGGCAATGTCAGCATCCAGACGATCAAACACCGGCTCACCCAACCCCACCGGCACATTACGTGCTACAACCGTCACTTTGGCACCGATAGAATCACCGTCTTTTTTCAGCTTGCGGATCAGCTCGTCCAACGCTTCCACCTTGTCGGCATCGGGACAGAAAAAGGCGTTTTGGGCAATCTGCTCCCAATCAACTTTGTCGATTTTCACATCACCCATCTGCGACAGGTAACCGCAAATCTCTACACCATGCACCTGTTTCAGGTACTTTTTAGCAACTGCCCCGGCAGCAACACGCATCGCCGTCTCACGGGCAGACGAACGACCACCACCACGGTAGTCACGGATACCATATTTCTGATGATAGGTGTAATCGGCATGGCCCGGACGGAACAAGTCCTTGATGTTGGAATAGTCTTTCGAGCGTTGATCGGTATTTTCGATCAGCAGTCCGATAGAAGTACCGGTAGTACGGCCTTCAAAGACGCCGGATAAGATTTTCACTTCATCCGGTTCACGACGTTGTGTCGTGTATTTTGATGTCCCAGGACGACGACGGTCCAGATCATGTTGCATGTCCGCTTCGGTCAGTTCCAGACCCGGAGGGCAACCATCAATAATACATCCCAGCGCCAAACCATGACTCTCACCAAATGTGGTGACACGGAATTGTTGTCCAATCGTATTGCCTGCCATTACTTCCTCTGTGTCTTGTTAACGCTGTTTCCCCGGTTCACCGGGTGTGCCACATCCACGCGCTGTCACGCGCCGTGGCGCTGCTATACTGTTTTCATTAATGAGTACATAGTGCAAATTCATTGCCGGGAATGCAAGCAGGAATGTAACCGGGCCGACATAAAGCGACCAGCCCTCTGCCATTCCCCCGGTAGCCGCAATCACCACTTTCCTACTCAGGCTTACCAACCTGTTCCGCGGCTTCTTCTGACTTTCCTTTTGTGAAGAGGCGATACTGACTAAAAGCGGATAAAAAAACGGGAGCTTTTGCTCCCGTTATCGTGTCAGTCTGCGATACATTTTCGCCTGAAAATCAGTGTTCTTTCTTGGATTTCCACTGCTGAATTCGGCTCGAGCCGCCTGACTGCTCGTGATTCTGACGTCCCTGACCCGGGCGCTGCTCATTTCGCTGATCATTTCGGCGACGGTCATTACGTTGATCATTGCGTTGGTCATTACGCTGACCCGCGCGAGGGCCTTTACGTTGCTCATTGCGCGACTCATCACGAGAAGCACCACGCGGAGATTCGTCGTCACAATGGTTACGGAAATGGCTAGGTTGTGGGCCACGTCCCGGACGGCTGCGGCGCTGATCATCACGACGCGTGTCGTCACGACGCTGTTCATCACTTCGGCCACTGCGCGGCTGACGGTTAGCTTCCCCTTTACCCGCGTAGGTTTTGTACCGCACCTTATCGCCCTGCTGCTCCGCTTCGCGACGTGCCTGCTGGCGGCTGTCATAAAGCTTGGCATCGGTCGCTTTCGCGATCGATTTACCCTGAACTTCCACACGGGAAGCTTCTTCAGTTTTGCTCGAGTCAGAAATCATGGAATGAATTTCCGCGATCTCAGCATCCGTCAGGTAACGCCATTTGCCATTAGGTAAACCATCGATAGTAATGTTCATAATACGAACACGGCGCAGTTTGAGTACATCGTAGCCCAGCGCTTCACACATCCGGCGAATCTGACGGTTTAAGCCCTGGGTCAGGGTAATACGGAACGAGTAATTCGTTTCTTTTGTTACCTGACAAGGCAGCGTCACGGTATCCAGGATCTCAACCCCTGATGCCATTTTGTCGATAAATGCCTGCGTCACAGGTCTGTCGACCCGCACGACATACTCTTTCTCGTGGGCATTACCGGCACGCAGAATCTTGTTAACGATATCACCGTCGTTAGTCAGGAAAATCAGGCCATCAGAAGGCTTATCCAGGCGACCAATCGGGAAAATACGCTTACGGTGACCAATGTAATCTACGATGTTATCCGGTACATGGCGCTCAGTCGTACAGGTGATCCCCGCCGGTTTGTTCAGCGCAATATAAATAGGTTTTTCTTTCGCACGCAGGGGTTTGTCATCAACTAGGACGTCATCCTCAGGATGCACTTTCATCCCCATTTCCGGCAATTTGCCGTTGATCGTCACGCGTCCCTGTTCAATCAGTTTATCTGCCTCACGACGAGAGCAGTAACCGGTATCACTAATGTATTTATTCAAACGCACGGCGTTTTCCTGCGCGCCCTGAACGGCGTCAGGACGAGGATGATTCTGAGACATGATGTTCTTCTACACTCTGCGTTTCGCAACGCTTAGGTTAATAACTAGAATATTAGGCGATGCATTCTACCAATACCCAACTGCGCGGGAAATGAAAAACTCCCTTAAACAGAAAAAGCCCTTACCTTGCCACCTGAGATTGTTTAGCGCTGGCAGATAAAGGCTTCTGTACTAAGAGAAAGACCGGGCAAGTCAGCGAATAACAAGCCTGCCGTTCAGCACATGACGCTCAAATGTCTTCTCTTGTGTTTTTACGCGCTGTGCTTTTCATATAACCGGATACGGGTGCTGACTTTCTTCAGGTAATGCTTGGTTTCATCGTATGGCAGATCCGCCATCAGCTTGTCATACACTTGCTGTGGCGTCATGCTGTTGATGATTTTCGCCGCCTTGTAAATTTTTCGCGAACCGTCCGGGTTAAACGCTTTGGCCACGTTACCGGCACCCGTGTTATAGGCCGCAATCGTACAGTACAGACGGCTTTCATCATTGGTGATCGCCTTCAGGTAGCTTTTATCCAGAATGTTCAGATAGGCGGTACCGGTCTCAACATTGACATCCGCTACATACAACTCGGCCGGACTCATCGGTTCATCTTTGCGGCGAATACGCACGTTAACATCCCGCCCGGCTGTCGTCGGTACAATTTGCATCAGTCCATACGCCGGAATCGGCGATTTCGCTTTCGGGTTGAAGCTGGATTCCGAATGCATGATCGCCATCACCAACGCCGCCGGAATATCAAATCGCTGGCTTTCTTGCTCAGCAAACCCCACATATTTAGCCGCTCGCTTCCCTATACCGTTAGCAGGCAGCTTGATGCGGTATTCCATCACTGTTTTCGGTGGCTGTTTCGCCGCTTGCTGGCGTACTATCTGATACGTTTTTTCCAGCTTTTTAATTCGCAGCTGTTCCTGCTGCAGAAGCTGTACTTTTTTCTTCTCAATCGCCGAAGCAACCACAGGCGTATCAATGAGATCCGTGGATACCGTCGCCCCAAGCTGGGCCACTAACGCTTCAGATTCTTTTTCAATTTCCTGCAACTGGGTTCGAGTTTGCGCCTGAATCACTTTTTTTGCCGCTGTTTCTGTCACGTTGGAGTAATTCACCTCGACCATCACAACAGAGCCGGACTCCAGCACTTTAGGGCTTTCCACAACAGATGCCAGCGTTGAGCCCGATTCCCCCATAACTGTTTTAGCCGCTTGTTTGACCGCTTTCTCAGCCTCCTCAGGCAACATATTAGGTTCAACCAAGACCGCAACAATTGCTTCGTTGCGTTCCAGATCCACAACCGTTCGCGTCTTTTGATCACGACTGTAATCCACTGTCACCAAAGGTTCGGAAACCAGACCATCTCCCCATTTTTCAATAATCTGCGCGCGGTATGCATCATATTCCCGAAGATACTGACTACGCCAGTTTTCGTACTCATTCATATAAGCCAATACAAACTGCAGATATTCCTCTTGCTCAGTTTGTGCCGATGAATAGACTGCGGTCACCTCGGAGTCCAGTTCATCAAAGGGATTATCGGCTTGTACGGTTCCTGCCCATACCGTACCTGTCAGCACGAATGCGCAGCAGCAAGCTAAACGTGATAGCTTCATCGACCTTTCCTTTATTTAATAAAAGGGCTAACAGTTCGAGCCCCATTTTTTGTTATTTATTTTTATGCCAATAATTGGAGTATTCACTTAAAAAATGCGACAAACTCATAACGTGTCAACATTGATTCAATCATTATTTCAGGTGATGTTTCGGACAGCGCAAACATATTGGGCTGACTCTGACGAATGATTTCCATGTCATTCTCCATAACATCCTCTCCTAAATTCAGTTGATAATTCAATGACTGAATCTTCTCTTTAACCCCAGGCAACATCTCTCCATAGTCAACCGTCGCCAGTAAGAGGTTATAAAAAAGCGCACTGCGGCCTAAGGTATTCACTTCCGCATAATAATTAATGTTGCCGAAGTCCGTCAGATAGTTCTCGTATTCTGGTGAGTACTCGGAAAGAGGTGACTCAGTTAGTACCATATCGGTATAAGGGATCGCCATAGCAAAGTCGTCGGTTAAAGCCGTAATGCTGTATCCCGATACGCGCTCTCCTTCAACAATGACACTTAACAGGTATTTATCAGTGCCATAGTAGTAATAGTGAATCCCGGGCTGGAGACGAGAAGGTTTGGATGCAACCGGTACACCCATAAATGACTGAACATACTCATAAGTCTGCCCAACCTTGAGTTGTGATAACTGCTCATACTCAACCTGATGAGTAAAGTTTGTCACAACCGACTCATACACCGTTTCGATAGCATCTTTGGTATCGTTCCATTGTCCGAGTGACAACATAATGGCGACGACGGTAACGGCAATACTCTGCATTTTTATCCATACAGTTGGATTATTTGAATCAGTGGCCAGTTCTTCACTTTGCATAATGAAAGGTTCTATCCTTGCGAAATAATAATATCTGTCGACATTACCAATGACATTTGAATTTTTGATCATAGTAATCAGGAGATATTGGTTCAATAATCAATTTATCAATTAGATTGAAAATCGACCACATTACGCTAATTTAGATGTAAAAAACAGCTACCAAAGGTGATATAAATGAAATAAAAATTGACAGGCAATCTTTATTTATTAAGTGAACGTAGTTTTTAATTTTATTCTTTTTCCGCCTATCTTACGCATCACTAATAAATGGTTTAATAAAGTTATTAATAGTGAAATTCGTATCAAGGATAAATAGTGACAGAGTTAACAATATATATAACCAATACCAGGTCATTTTCAGGGAATAGTTAATCATTTATCCCCAATTATATCTCTTTGCTGTTTTAGCCTTAGGTTAAATACGCACTCTTAATTCGTCAAAAAGCCGTCACTTGGACGGCTTTTTTCATCTCTTAGCGACCTGGCTTACAGCACAAGGTACAACGAGCGCTTAGGCTTGATTCCCCTGATCATTTCATCACAGGAGTCTCATCCAACCCTTCTTTACCCATTCCGGCTTGATCCTTCTGCTTCAAAGCCTTTTCCAGTTGCGCGGCAACGTATCCCGGCGACTGGGTTCGGCCTGACATCAGGCGGTACATTGCCGGTATCACCAGCAAAGTCACGAAAGTCGCAAAGGCCATACCGAAGAACACCACAGTCCCCACCGCAACCCGGCTTTCCGAACCGGCGCCAGTCGACATGATGAGCGGAATCGAACCAAACAACGTCGTAAAGGCCGTCATCAGAATCGGGCGCAGACGGCGCTCTGAAGCGTCAATGATTGCCTGTTCAAACTCGACACCCTTATCACGCAGCTGATTGGCAAACTCCACAATCAGAATCCCGTTCTTGGTCACCATGCCAATCAGCATGATCATGCCAATCTGACTGTAAATGTTCAGGCTTTGCTCCATCAGTACCAAGCCGGTCAGCCCGCCGAAAATCCCCATAGGAACGGTCAGCATCACCACCATCGGGTTGATAAAACTTTCAAACTGCGCCGCCAGCACCAGATAAGCCACCAACAGCGCCAGCCCGAAGACCACCAGAATACTGCTCTGGTTTTCACGGAAGTCCTTCGACTCACCGGCATAATCGATCACAATGTCGCTCGGTAATATCTCCAGCGCCTGCTCATCCAGATAATTCAGTGCCTGCCCCAGGGTATAGCCCGGCACCAGGTTTGCCTTCAGAGTGATCGATTTTTGCTTCTGGTTATGACTCAGGCGCTGCGCCGAAGCCACTTCCTGTACATCCGCTACCGATTCCAGTGTAATCAGCTGGCCGTTTCGCGCCCGCAGATAGATCTGGCTCAGATCCGATGCGTTATTAAAGCTGTTCTCATCACCACGCAGGTATACGTCGTACTCTTCCCCGCGTTCCACAAACGTGGTCTCAGTCCGGCCTCCCAGCATGATTTCCAGCGTCTCGGCAATATCATTGACCGGAATACCCAGTTCTGCGGCACGCTGGCGGTTCACATTCACCACCAGTTCTGGCGTCGTTTCGGCGTAATCCAGATCGACCCCTTCCATCATCGGGCTGCTTTCTGCCAGTAGCTGAAGTTTGCTGGCCCACTGGAACAGTTCTTCATAATCAGCACCGTTAAGCACAAACTGCACCGGTTCGGACGAGCCTCCCCGGAATCCCGGCATAAACGGCCATACCCGGATATCCGGAATACCTTTGAGCGCACCGCGGACCATGTCCAGTGCTTCAGTAGCCGTCATCTGACGATCTTCCCAGTTTTCCAGTGCCATGATCACAAAGCCGGTCTGATCACCTGCGCGACCACCAAAGGCTGGGGTCTGGATAGACAGCGATTTAATGACACCCTGTCCGACCATCGGCAGCAAGCGGCTCTCAACCTCTTCTATATTGCCAACCATGCGGTTATAGCTGGTGCCTTCCGCGCCTTTCACAAAAGCGAAAATCACCCCGCGGTCTTCCTGCGGAGTCAGTTGTGACGGGACAACTGTCATCAGCCAGCCACTCAGTACCACAAACAAAACAACCAGACCCGGTGCCACCATACGGTGGCGCACTGATGCCGCGACCACTTTACGGTATCCCGCTTCCAGCCGGGCAAACATGCGATCAACCGCCTGGTTAAATTTGCCATGTTTGACATTCGCTTTCAGTAACTTACTGCCCAGCACCGGACTCAGGGTCAGGGCAACCAACGACGAGAAAATCACCGCCACGGCCAACAATACGGAAAATTCCGTAAACAGCGGCCCGACCATCCCGTCCATAAACGAGATCGGCAGGAACACCATCACCAGCACCACCGTTGTGGCAACCACCGCAAAACCGACTTCCCGGGTGCCTTTATACGCGGCCAGCAGCGGCGGCTCTCCCCGCTCAATATGGTGATAAATGTTTTCCACCACCACGATGGCATCATCGACAACCAGACCGATCGCCAGAATCAGCGCCATCAGGGTCAGCAGGTTGATGGAGAAACCCAGGAAATAAGCCACCATAAAGGCTGAGATCAACGAAACCGGTACGGTCACCGCCGGAATCAGCGTAGCGCGCGCCTGACCGATAAAAATGTACAGCACCATCACGACCAGAAATGCCGTCAGCATCAAGGTGCTGTAGACTTCCTGAATCGAGCGATCGATAAACACGGTCGAGTCATAATCAACGTACAGCGATGTTCCTTCCGGTACAAAGCGCTGCATGCGTTCCACTTCATCATGTACTGCCTTGGCGACATCCAACGGATTCGCGTCGGTCATGGCGACAATGCCCAGGCTGAGGTTCGCGACCCCGTTATTTTTAAACGTGGCATCTTCATTCTGAGCACCGACCGCGACGTCGGCGACATCTTTCAGGTAAATCGGAGAACCATCAGACGCCGTACGCACCACCAGATACTCGAAGTCAGCAGCCGTGCGGTAGAGGCGTGCCGTTCGAACTGACATGGTGGTAGTGTCATTACGCACCTGCCCCCCAGGCAGTTCAACGTTCTCATCTTTCAAGGCGTTGACGATATCTTTGGTGATCACGCCACGGCCGGCCATTTGATCCGGCTTGAGTTTGACGTACATCACCCGATACAGCGCACCGCTCAGATCCACCGAACTGACCCCGTTAATCAAGCTGAAACGATCCATCAGTACCCGCTCGGCGTAATCGGTCAGCTGAGTGCGGTCCATATTACTGGAGGTCAGGTTAACGTATACGGCCGGTTCACCGCTGCCGTTATCTTTGGAAACCACAGGATCATCCGCTTCATCCGGTAGACGGCGCTGGGCACGGGCCACAGCGTCACGGACATCACTGACCCCTTCAGTGAGGTTCCAGCCCAGCTGAAATTCCACGGTGATCCGTGATGAGCCATTACGCGTGGTGGAGGTAATACTGTCGATACCACTGATCCCGGACAGCTGATCCTCAAGCACCGAAGTGATCCGGCTTTCCATGATCGAAGCGGAGGCCCCGTCGTAGCGGGTCGATACTGTGACTACCGGATTTTCCACATCCGGCATTTCGCGAACCGACAGCTTGGTAAACGATACATAGCCGAAAACACACAGCAACAGGCTGAGCACGATGGCAACGACAGGGCGTTTGACGGAAACATCAGATAACCACATCAGGCATCGTCTCCTTTCCTCTCACCGCTGGCAGCCGTCAGGTCATTAACCTTGATACCGTCGCGCATGTTAACCAGCCCCTGTACCACAATGCGATCGCCGATTTGCAGGCCAGATTCAATCACGACTTCATTGTTCACCCGTGCTCCCAGCGTCACTTCCGTGCGGTGCGCCTGACCGGCCTCATCCACCCGGTAGACAAAACGCTTGGTACCAGAATATTCCAGGGCCTGTACCGGAATCACCGGCGACTCCTGTGGCAGGAAGCCAATTTCCGCCGCCATCAACATGCCGGGTTTTAACAAGTGCGATGCATTTTCAAAACCCACCCGAACCCGGATATTCAGCGAATCCGCCTGCACGCGGGAATCAATGGCCTGAACGGTGCCGCTAAATGACTGTCCCGGCCACGCTTTGCTGGTTGCCCTCACAGTCATCCCTTCCCGTAAAAAGGAGAGATATTGCTCCGGCACCTGGATATCCAGCCGCATCGAGGATAAATCGTCCAGCGAGAAAAGCTCACTGCCCACGGTCAGCATGTGGCCAACACTGAAATCAATCAGCCCCACCGTGCCGTCAAACGGCGCCCGAATGGCATGATCATCCAGATCAGCCTTCGCTGCCTTAAGACGCGCATCGGCAATACTCACACTTGCCAATTGGGCATCCAGTTCGGTCTGTGTAATGGCGCCACGTTTAACCAGTCGCTGAAACTCGTTGTATTTTCGTTTTTCATTATTCAGGTACGCCACCGCTTCAGCGTAAGCCGCCTTGGCTTTGGCATCATCCAACTGCACTAGCAACTCGCCTTTTTTTACCTGGCTGTTGACTCCGACCACAATGCGGTCGACTTTTGCCGCGACCTGAGTCGCCACCTCGACCGAACGCTGAGCTTCTAGCTTACCGATAAGGGAAAGGGATTGTGTAACAGGGTGAGAGGTCACCACGCCGGTCGTGACCGGGATCTGACGCCCGCCCCGAGCAGCGGCTGGTTGCTCAGCAGCCTGAGATGGCTGATAAAAGTAGCCATATCCTCCGCCCAGTAATGCAGTCGTCACCAGAACTGCAACAAGGACTTTTTTCATTCTAATATCCATCTATTTAAACTGAGGAAATGATATCCGATGCCGCCCCGTAAGGGGGTAAAGAAGTGTAAAGATAAGCAATATTCCGTTTACGTCTGCCGGTAAAGCCGGGTTTTTCCATCACGGGTTGCCATGTCCGACGGCAATATGATGAAAATAGCAGCAAGCAATCGGAATTTATGAGGAAAAAGGTTTACAGCGCCAAGTTGTCTGCTACTATTCGCCCCGCACTTGTGGAGGGGTTCCCGAGTGGCCAAAGGGAGCAGACTGTAAATCTGCCGGCTCCGCCTTCGATGGTTCGAATCCGTCCCCCTCCACCATTTTTCTTGAAAGCTGTTCCTTATCTGGTGTAAGGTACGTCTTTCCGACAAACAAGCAAATGACTTGTTTGCCAAACTCCGTGGAGGGGTTCCCGAGTGGCCAAAGGGAGCAGACTGTAAATCTGCCGGCTCCGCCTTCGATGGTTCGAATCCGTCCCCCTCCACCATCATTACTGAGAATGGCAAATGCGGTTCTCAACATTGCTCCGACAAACTTGAGCAATAACACAATTTGCAACACCCCGTGGAGGGGTTCCCGAGTGGCCAAAGGGAGCAGACTGTAAATCTGCCGGCTCCGCCTTCGATGGTTCGAAT
>NZ_PYMI01000029.1 GCF_003025595.1 Photobacterium ganghwense | reverse complement strand
TTGCAGGGTGAAATCTGGTTCGTCTACATCACCTTGAAATCCAAACCGGCGGGCACGGCCACGCCGTCCATTCGTGCCCGTGCGCATGTATTGCCAGCACAGGCGACACGTTACTACATGCCGCGCATTTACGAGCTGACCTGGTTTGCCTCGGCAACTGGCCGCACGCCGTTCGACTTTGCCGAGCGCAGCCCGGCACTGAACCTAAAGCGCATTCACTTCCTTGACGATTCGGTAGAGCGTGTCCGCGTGCTGCGTGACACCTACGAAGAATTGAACGTGACCAAGGCGGATAACGCGTTTGACCTGGCGCAATCGAAGAAAGAGCAGAACCAGGGCTGGTTCAGCCTCGACTTCATCCGTTACGGCTTTGGTGCCGACGGCATGCTCAATACCGCCGCCCGCAGCCAACTGGCTTTCGAGCTGGATAAATCGCAGGTTGGCAGCGTGCAGGTCATTGTTGAAGCCGTGCAGCAGGTGAACCCGCTACCAACCAAGGCATAAGGGGGCGGCATGAACGATTTACTGGACAACCTGGGGGAATCCCTCGGGGGTATCTGGGATTCAGCCGTGGAAGGTGGCAACAGCTGGGTGGATGCCTGGTTTAACAACGAGGCCGAAAAGGTCTCGTCTGCCGCACCGGAAGAAAACCGAGTGCCAGACCGTCAGCAACCTGCCCAGCAACCGAACGGCCAGCCTATCTGGTACGGCCTGACCACCAACCAGACCTTAATGGTCGCGGGCGGCGGGGCGCTGGTTCTGATGCTGTTTATGTTTCTGATGCTGCGGGGCAAGTAATGCGTTTTGAGTTTATCCGGCCAACTGCGCCGAACTTCAAACCTCAGATGCAAGCACTACGTCCGGCCTTTGATGGTTCGGACATGCCCCGAGCAGAACTGGAAGACGTAACTGGCATGGTACGTCGGCGGGAGGCCGATTTGTACCGGCTGACCGGCGAAGGGATTCAGCTGTGGCT
>NZ_PYMI01000028.1 GCF_003025595.1 Photobacterium ganghwense | reverse complement strand
ACATGGGCGTAATGATTACGGGTATTGCGGTTCGCCGTTTCCCTTCTTCTGGTGGTTCGGATGCTGTGGTTCACGTCTTACGTGGTATTGATGAAGTCAAACATGAAAAGTTCGAGCAAGAAGGCATCGGCTTTTCTACCGATGTACCTCGTACCAAACAACAATTAAAAATGGATGTGAACTATGCGCGTGAAATTATTGCTAAGCGTGCATTTATTCCGAACGTCGAATACGAATTAGAGTTTTCACATAATCCGGACGATCCTTTGGAAGTGATTATTACCAAAATCATTCCTGTTCATCCGGAAGTGAATGCCAAAATTGAAGCGGCATTAAAGGCAAAATAAACCATGGGCATTTGTTTGATTGTGGATGACAACAATCAGGCGACGATTTCAAATGCCCCTTCCAATGAATGTCAGGGATATATGATTCCCTCTGCGGTTGAATATCAGTCATTTATTAATCCGTCGCTTGAAATAGATGTCGAGCTTTTTAATTTGGTCAGTGGTGCGTTATTAGTCACGTTTATCACTGGTCATGTACTCGGGCGAATTGTTCGCTATTTGGGAAAACGTTAGAAATAGGAAATATGATTATGTCAGTTAAAAACATTCTTGCTACAAAACGCGCTAAAGCTGGTCTGGTTGTAACGTCTATGGTTGCTGCTTCTCCTTCTTTTGCCGAAACCACTCAGGAAGCTATCACGGCGGCAGTCGCTGCGGGTCAGTCCAGCGTTAGCCTGACGGTTGCGGGTGTGATTGGCCTTGCGGCTCTGGGCTTCGGTGTGGGTATGATTGTTTCGTTCCTGCGCCGCTAATATGGGTAGCTTGCTGGGTGACGCTGTCACAATACTCTTTGCAATTTCCTTTGTAACAGTTTTCGTGACTGGCTTTAAAAGCGGAATATTATCAGCGTAGTCAAAGGCAAATAATATCAAGGCGGCTTAGGTCGCCTTTTTTATTGGTGAGAAAATGAAAAGAATATTTCTTTTATTCCT
>NZ_PYMI01000027.1 GCF_003025595.1 Photobacterium ganghwense | reverse complement strand
GACCAACCGCGAACTATCAACGGATGATTGAACCGACGTAAGTTCATCGGCTTGGACGTCTTCAGCAGCTGGCGAACCCGCAGCAGAATCATCAGAAAAAAAACCGGATAGCGCATAGATAAAATATCCTATTGAAAGCAATGCAATGATAAAGGCAAAAATCAATTTAGGTTGCTTGAACAAGGCGAGGGACTGACCTGATTTGGTTTGCTTGCCCGTTCCCGTTGAGGAATAGAGCAGGTGAACTTCAATCGGGACTTTCTGGAAGTACACCAAGTCATTAGCCCCCGGCTTGGTTGTCGTAACCGTTGGGTGATGTTCATAGACACGTGGCTTACGTTTCCTGAACATCATGTCGGTATTTTTATGCTGACGGGCTATCTCAGCACAGCCTTTCACTTCAGACGGTATCTGCTTGAAGTCCGGCGTGAGCATGACAATATCCCAGTTGTATTTCCGGTGACGCATGAACGCCCCGTTAAACTCAAAGGGATAGAGTAGGCGGCCAGTCTCATCGTATTGCGTCCGGCCAGTGTCATCCAACTCACCGGGGTCAATACTGCTTAAATCGACGGGTTGCCATTTGGATTCAAACAGTGACCGGAAACCCTCGGGCAAATACGGTTCAAACTCATCGAATGGACGATACTGCTGCTTTTCCATCTTGAAACCGACATGCTTGCCGAACAAGTCCTGACACTCATCAATGAGCAGAAACGAGCCAATCGGAGCCCAGCAGAACCAGTTTTGCCAGAGGCGGACACCTTCCATATTTCGCGAGCTGATGCGAATTAACCTAGTAGTATCAGGAAACTTTTCACCCAGCCGCTTTTCAATGGTTTCAAGTGGCTGCATCCCTTCAACGTTAGTGATGCAGACACGCCCAGCACGCAGGTTAGGCAATAGGTCAAACCAGACCGCCGACGCTGATTTGTAGGAGCCGTTTGCGCCATAACGGAAAGAGACTGCCATATCACCACCTCACAACACGCAGAACAAAAGAAGT
>NZ_PYMI01000026.1 GCF_003025595.1 Photobacterium ganghwense | reverse complement strand
TCGGTCTGCACTCCATCAACATGTTCCAACGCGGGCAGGAAGTCTCGAAAACTATTATCGACAACTGCCAGTTCGCCTGCGTAATGATGCAGAAAGCGGAAGATAGTGCGTATTACCTGCAACGCAAAACAGGGATTCCAGCGGAAGAGATCACGGAATTGGAGATACTGGAGTATATATTGCAAGATGGGAAAGCCTGGAAAACTGGGAAATTATCTTGGAAGTAAGAACGGGGCCGCCATCGTCAACTACACTTAAGATTGTACGCCTATCAGCGATAGTATACTTCTTGGTTCCATCGTGACGTTTGTCACATTCTCCGGGCTCATTAACTTAATTGTCTAGTGGGCTTTTTTTTTGCTTAAAAATCAGCCTGACGGCGATTTGTTGCTATTATTGCCATCGCCTGTAATCCTCTTATAATACCGCACCCTACATAATTACATCTGTAACAATTAGAAACCATGAGCACGAAACCTTGCTTACACCTGGAAGATTTCAAGAAGCTTGAGGATTTTCTCGACTCCACCAATCTTTTTATCATGTCAGCCCTAAGCCACTCCCTTGAAAGAGCTTACACAACCGTCACGGATTCCGAGCGAATTGATTACTGCGACTTTTTAAAAATGACTATGAGAGAGCAATTCCAATGGCTCCTGTCTGTCTCTAGCGGGCGAGAAGATGAATTGAAGCGATTTATTCTGAGAAAGTTTTATCAAATATTGAACTGACAGCAGAATTACCCCCAAAGGATAACCTTGCTGACTACAATGAAAGTGTCCTTGAAGTATCCTGTGTTCATTCATTGTTTCAAATAATTGTGACACATTGCACATAGTCAACAGCCCGCAAACCTATAGGTTTAGCGGGCTTTTTTTCGTTTGCCTAAAAACCAAATCACTTGGTTTTCTGTTGGGGCATTTCAACAAACCAACAGAGAGCAAACGATATGAGTGCAAAAACCAAAGGCTATGTGATCACCGGTGTGATTGCGTTACTGGTCGCCGCTGGCGTGGTCTGGGCGTCAAACAACGTTGACGCCGTTGAAGACGCAAT
>NZ_PYMI01000025.1 GCF_003025595.1 Photobacterium ganghwense | reverse complement strand
GCCCACACAAAATAGCTGTCATCAATCACTTCACCGACAATCGACAAATCCAGGCTGTCACCGGTGACGTGGTACAGGCTCAACGTGCCGTCATCCAGCCGTTGACACATCAGCGTGTATTCGTCGGTCGGCGCATCGGTGGCCGTGAACGCCGCGGCCAGCCGCGCCACCTGGCGCGGATAGTCGGGATGTTCAGGTCGCATTACTAGAAATTGCATATCCCTATTTCCCTTTCACAAAAAACCAGAACATGCCGAGGACAAGAATCAGTAATAGCCAGGTCGGCGTGCTTCCCCCGAAATTCACCGAACCGCCAGTGAAATTGACTTCTTCATCGCCACTGACCGCACTTGGTCCTCCGGCGTTGATGGGCATCGAGCCACTGTTGGATAAGCCTGGAATATGGATCACTTGTTTTTCCCCCAGACGATGTCAAACAGCCACAGCCCCATGACCACGGCGATCAGAATGCGGAGCGTTTGCCCCACTTTCTCACTGGTAAACAGCCCGCTGACATAGCCAACGGTTCCGGCCAGCAACGGCCAAAACAATAACGGCATGGCTCCCCCTTATCGCTTGCTGATGCGCGGCACGAAACCTGCTGCGCCGGTCTGGCGAATCTCGCCCAGGTCTTCACGGCGGTTATTGCGGAATGCCGGTTGGCGCTTCATCTGCTTGGTTTGTTGTTTCATCCGGTGCAGGTTGCCACGCAGTGAATTGCTTGCCGGTTGCGGGGCTGCGCGCCCTGCTTTCCCTTTACTGCTGCCGCCAGACTTGCGGGCAGGTTGACTGCCTGCGGTAGCCGGTTTCTGCCCTGATGCTGGTCGTTGCTTGCCAGCTTTCCCGCCACTGGGCTGTTGACGGGTACGTTTACTGCTCTGTCCCATTTACCCTCGCCATCGTTAGCCGGTGAATGGTTTCCTGTTTGCCGTCAAACTCTCTGACCAGCTCAACTTGCTCAAAGCCGAAACGGTTCAGAATGCGGCGCATTCCCGGTCGATAAGTGTGATAGGTGATGGCGCAATATCCGCACGCCTTCACCCGTTGAATAATGTGCTCTGTTGCCTTG
>NZ_PYMI01000024.1 GCF_003025595.1 Photobacterium ganghwense | reverse complement strand
AGGGGTTCTTTTCGCCTTTCCCTCACGGTACTGGTTCACTATCGGTCAGTCAGGAGTATTTAGCCTTGGAGGATGGTCCCCCCATCTTCAGACAAGATAACACGTGTCCCGTCCTACTCGTTTTCACGCCAAATGTGTTGTCGGCTACGGGGCTGTCACCCTGTATCGCTGAGCTTTCCAGCTCATTCGCCTGACACCTAAAGCGCTTAAGGGCTAATCCGGTTTCGCTCGCCGCTACTGCCGGAATCTCGGTTGATTTCTCTTCCTCGGGGTACTTAGATGTTTCAGTTCCCCCGGTTCGCCTCATCAAGCTATGTATTCACTTGATGATAACTGCTTATGCAGCTGGGTTTCCCCATTCGGAAATCGTAGACTCAAGTGGCTCTTACTGCCTCATCTACGCTTATCGCAAGTTAGTACGTCCTTCATCGCCTCTGACTGCCCAGGCATCCACCGTGTACGCTTAGTCACTTAACCATACAACCCCAAGAGGTTTCGTATGTTCAAACAACCAAGGTTTTTCCATCTGAGTTAAGATGGTTAGTTTGTTTTGCCGGACTCTTCTTACACAAGACACTTGAATGTGTATTGCTTGAGAACTCGTTTCTCTTTCGAGAAACAATAATTTCGATTCATCTGAATCGAATTACTAGTCAGCTTTCCAGATTGTTAAAGAGCATGTGCTTGCCTTGCGGCAGCCACTTTCTAAAGACTTTCAGCGTCACGAAACTGACCCAACAACATTACTGCTATTGAATCTGCGGCTCCGTGCAGAAAAGTATTTAGAGAGTGGTGGGCGATACCGGGCTCGAACCAGTGACCCCCTCCTTGTAAGGGAGGTGCTCTCCCAACTGAGCTAATCGCCCTCCGATGTTTTACATCTTCCGAGGAGAAGATGGTGGGTCGTGCAGGATTCGAACCTGCGACCAATTGATTAAAAGTCAACTGCTCTACCAACTGAGCTAACGACCCGTGGCGTCCCATAGGGGAGTCGAACCCCTGTTACCGCCGTGAAAGGGCGGTGTCCTAGGCCTCTAGACGAATGGGACCTTTTGTTTCGGGTTTGGGTACCCGAACACATGTTCTCTACATTTCGACCAAGCAATCTGTGTGGACACTACGCAAAGCGCAGTCTTTTGGTAAGGAGGTGATCCAGCCCCAGGTTCCCCTAGGGCTACCTTGTTACGACTTCACCCCAGTCATGAACCACACCGTGGTAAACGCCCTCCCGAAGGTTAAGCTATCTACTTCTGGTGCAGCCCACT
>NZ_PYMI01000023.1 GCF_003025595.1 Photobacterium ganghwense | reverse complement strand
GGAGATCATTCGATTTGTCCATGGCCGGAATCCCTTTGCCGATGTTGGCATCAATGGCCAGCAACGCTTCATGCATCTTTTGGTCATAATCCAGAATCTGGCCTAAATCCGCACTCAGCTTATTACCTACATCCGTTGTGGCTTGCTTAACCTCAGAAAGGGCTTCACGGTTAGAGGCCGCAAGGTTATTCACACGGGTAGCCGTAGACGCCGTGTTATCCGCAATATCAGCAAGGCTGCCACCTAGGCCACGAGTCGCAGATTCAATATCAGCAAGGTCAGCCCCAAGCCCACGAGTCGCAGATTCAATATTGGCAAGGTCAGAGCCTAGGTCGCGTGTGGCCGATTCAATATCCGCCAAGGCCGAACTGTTTGCGCTTTGCGCATCCTGCAAAGCCGCCTTGGTAGTGGACGCGTTTTGGTCAACAGTGGATTGCAGGTTGCCTAACTTATTCAAGACAGGGGACAAGTCCACACTGCCAGAGCCCTGACCATCCGAACCAGAACCATCACCACCGGAACCAGAACCATCGCCACCGGAACCAGCACCATCACCACCGGAGCCTGAACCGCTACCACCGGAACCAGCACCATCGCCACCAGAGCCAGAACCGCTACCACCAGAGCCAGAACCATCGCCACCGGAACCAGAACCATCACCACCAGAACCATCGCCACCGTCACCGCCTTCACCAGAGCCATCACCCCCGCAAGCGTCACCAGTACATTCACCCTCAATTGGCGTATAAGTACATGAACCAAGAATGGCAACCGCATCATTACTACAATAGAAGCTATGCGATGCTTCATTATTTAACGGTGTATTATCAAAACACTCATTTATTTTATTGTTTAAAGTCGAACTAGCATAATTGGTTGAACAATAATCATCATCTTTAAGCCACCAAGTGTATGAGTTTTTCATAAAATACGAATAACTTGCATAAGGCTTATAATAAATATCTATTGAGCCATGATTTGCAATTGACGTACTTTCATTAATTACCACATCGCCAATAATTTCATACATCTCAGCCATGTAGGCTTTTTCTTTATTAATAACCTCATTCAAACTACCAAAGTAAAGACCAAACCGAGAATTAGGTACATAATAATAGCTCGAATAAGAATAACCAGAATAAAAAACCAAGAGGAATAAAAGAAATATTCTTTTCATTTTCTCACCAATAAAAAAGGCGACCTAAGCCGCCTTGATATTATTTGCCTTTGACTACGCTGATAATATTCCGCTTTTAAAGCCAGTCACGAAAACTGTTA
>NZ_PYMI01000022.1 GCF_003025595.1 Photobacterium ganghwense | reverse complement strand
GGAGATCATTCGATTTGTCCATGGCCGGAATCCCTTTGCCGATGTTGGCATCAATGGCCAGCAACGCTTCATGCATCTTTTGGTCATAATCCAGAATCTGGCCTAAATCCGCACTCAGCTTATTACCAACATCCGTTGTGGCTTGCTTAACCTCAGAAAGGGCTTCACGGTTAGAGGCCGCAAGGTTATTCACACGGGTAGCCGTAGACGCCGTGTTATCCGCAATATCAGCAAGGCTGCCACCTAAGCCACGAGTTGCCGATTCAATATCAGCAAGGTCAGCCCCAAGCCCACGAGTCGCAGATTCAATATTGGCAAGGTCAGAGCCTAGGCCGCGTGTGGCCGATTCAATATCCGCCAAGGCCGAACTGTTTGCACTTTGCGCATCCTGCAAAGCCGCCTTGATAGTGGACGCGTTTTGGTCAACAGTGGATTGCAGGTTGCCTAACTTATTCAAGACAGGGGACAAGTCCACACTGCCAGAACCCTGACCATCCGAACCAGAACCATCACCACCGGAGCCTGAGCCATCACCACCGGAACCTGAACCGCCACCACCGGAACCAGAGCCATCGCCACCGGAGCCTGAACCGCCACCACCAGAGCCTGAACCGTCACCACCGGAGCCTGAACCATCACCACCAGAGCCTGAACCATCACCACCAGAGCCTGAACCATCACCACCAGAGCCTGAACCGTCACCACCGGAACCTGAACCATCACCACCGTCACCACCTTCACCAGAGCCATCACCCCCACAGGCATCACCAGTACATTCACCCTCAATTGGCGTATAAGTACATGAACCAAGGATAGTAACCGCATCCTCACTACAATAATAATCGTGTGATGCTTCATTATTTAACGGTGTATTATCAAAACACTCATTTATTTTATTATTTAAAGCCGAACGAGCAGACGAAGTAGAACAATAATCCTCTTTAATCCACCAAGTGAATGAATGCTTCATATAATATGAATAACTTTCATAGGGCTTATAATAAATATAAACTGACCCGTGATTTTTAATAGCCGTACTTTCCTTAACTTCCACCTCACCAACAATCTCATTAAAGCCTTGCAAGTAAGCTTTTTCTTTAGATATTGCTTGGTCTAAACTCGCATAATTACCACTGGCCGACGAAGCGACAACGTAATAGTAGGCTGAATAAGAATAACTAGAATAAAAAACCAATAGGAATAAAAGAAATATTCTTTTCATTTTCTCACCAATAAAAAAGGCGACCTAAGCCGCCTTGATATTATTTGCCTTTGACTACGCTGATAATATTCCGCTTTTAAAGCCAGTCACGAAAACTGTTA
>NZ_PYMI01000021.1 GCF_003025595.1 Photobacterium ganghwense | reverse complement strand
TGCGCGGCATGTAGTAACGTGTCGCCTGTGCTGGCAATACATGCGCACGGGCACGAATGGACGGCGTGGCCGTGCCCGCCGGTTTGGATTTCAAGGTGATGTAGACGAACCAGATTTCACCCTGCAACGTGACAAGGTCAGTCTGGCGCACGCCGACTTTGGTGCGCAGCGTGGGATCACCAAATGAAATTACATAGCGCCCTGGCTGGGCGTAGTTTTTGCGGTGGGCTTGCAGCTTCACCAGTGTTTCACCGGTCACGTTCACTTTCGGCGAACCGTTCAGCGACACTTCAACACGTTCAATGTCTTTCGGGTCGGTAATGTCAGTGACCAGCTCAATGCTGTGATAGGTTGGACCAGAAATCAGGCGCAGTGAGGCACGGTTGCCCCAGCCCACGCCCTCGACAGGGTCTAGCTCTTTCGGACGCGGTGCGAACGGAGTGGCGAGTAATTCCATGCTCTCGCCCCCTTAGCCGATTGCGTCTTCAACGGCGTCAACGTTGTTTGACGCCCAGACCACGCCAGCGGCGACCAGTAACGCAATCACACCGGTGATCACATAGCCTTTGGTTTTTGCACTCATATCGTTTGCTCTCTGTTGGTAATGAATCATCTGATTCGTTGAAATGCCCCAACAGAAAAGCAAGCGATTTGGTTTTTAGGCAAACGAAAAAAAGCCCGCTAAACCTATAGGTTTGCGGGCTTTTTATTTTGCGAGTCATATCAAAAAAATAAAACCTACTATGGCTATAATCCACACCGAAAATGAAACAAATGTCATTAAAACATAACTCATATTTTGGCGGGATATTTTTAACACTGCCTATCAAATGAACGCAATGGACGCAGAATTATGAAAAGTACACTCTTACTTGGCTTATTACTTATCCCCCTCGGCGCTCTAGCCCATCCAGGGCGCACCGCGTCAGATGGTTGTCACTATTGCCGAACTAACTGTGATTACTGGGGGGTTCCTCATAACCAGAGGCACTGCCACTATTATGAAGACCCCAAGCCAGAAGATTTAAAATACTCGAAGGTTATTAAAAAGTACTCTGACGATGAGACTAGCTTTGTAACTTTATTGCATGACTCAACTTACATGACCTTTGAGCAACCTCAACAGAAGAAGGTTGACAGCCATTAAATTATTGAAGTGCCCTTCTGGGCACTTTTATCTACTAATGGAAATGATAGCTCCGCAAATACATGATAATTTCAAGCTGATCATTAGTCTGATTTTTAAGCAAAAAAAAGCCCACTAGACAATTAAGTTAATGAGCCCGGAGAATGTGACAAACGTCACGATGGAACCAAGAAGTATACTATCGCTGATAGGCGTACAATCTTAAGTGTAGTTGACGATGGCTGCCCCGTTCTTACTTCCAAGATAATTTCCCAGTTTTCCAGGCTTTCCCATCTTGCAATATATACTCCAGTATCTCCAATTCCGTGATCTCTTCCGCTGGAATCCCTGTCTTGCGTTGCAGGTAATACGCACTATCTTCCGCTTTCTGCATCATTACGCAGGCGAACTGGCAGTTGTCGATAATAGTTTTCGAGACTTCCTGCCCGCGTTGGAACATGTTGATGGAGTGCAGACCGA
>NZ_PYMI01000020.1 GCF_003025595.1 Photobacterium ganghwense | reverse complement strand
CTTCGGTTATTTTGGCACAGTCAATTTAATTCAGTATTCATCGAGCCAAAACTTTAATTGAAGAGTTTGATCATGGCTCAGATTGAACGCTGGCGGCAGGCCTAACACATGCAAGTCGAGCGGCAGCGACAACATTGACCCTTCGGGGGATTTGTTGGGCGGCGAGCGGCGGACGGGTGAGTAATGCCTGGGAACATGCCTTAGTGTGGGGGATAACCATTGGAAACGATGGCTAATACCGCATAATCTCTACGGAGCAAAGAGGGGGACCTTCGGGCCTCTCGCGCTAAGATTGGCCCAGGTGGGATTAGCTAGTAGGTGGGGTAACGGCTCACCTAGGCGACGATCCCTAGCTGGTCTGAGAGGATGATCAGCCACACTGGAACTGAGACACGGTCCAGACTCCTACGGGAGGCAGCAGTGGGGAATATTGCACAATGGGGGAAACCCTGATGCAGCCATGCCGCGTGTGTGAAGAAGGCCTTCGGGTTGTAAAGCACTTTCAGCAGTGAGGAAGGCGGTATCGTTAATAGCGGTATTGTTTGACGTTAGCTGCAGAAGAAGCACCGGCTAACTCCGTGCCAGCAGCCGCGGTAATACGGAGGGTGCGAGCGTTAATCGGAATTACTGGGCGTAAAGCGCATGCAGGCGGCTTGTTAAGCCAGATGTGAAAGCCCGGGGCTCAACCTCGGAATCGCATTTGGAACTGGCAGGCTAGAGTCTTGTAGAGGGGGGTAGAATTTCAGGTGTAGCGGTGAAATGCGTAGAGATCTGAAGGAATACCGGTGGCGAAGGCGGCCCCCTGGACAAAGACTGACGCTCAGATGCGAAAGCGTGGGGAGCAAACAGGATTAGATACCCTGGTAGTCCACGCCGTAAACGATGTCTACTTGGAGGTTGGTGTCTTGAACACTGGCTTTCGGAGCTAACGCGTTAAGTAGACCGCCTGGGGAGTACGGTCGCAAGATTAAAACTCAAATGAATTGACGGGGGCCCGCACAAGCGGTGGAGCATGTGGTTTAATTCGATGCAACGCGAAGAACCTTACCTACTCTTGACATCCACGGAATCCTGCAGAGATGCGGGAGTGCCTTCGGGAACCGTGAGACAGGTGCTGCATGGCTGTCGTCAGCTCGTGTTGTGAAATGTTGGGTTAAGTCCCGCAACGAGCGCAACCCTTATCCTTGTTTGCCAGCACTTCGGGTGGGAACTCCAGGGAGACTGCCGGTGATAAACCGGAGGAAGGTGGGGACGACGTCAAGTCATCATGGCCCTTACGAGTAGGGCTACACACGTGCTACAATGGCATATACAGAGGGCAGCAAGACCGCGAGGTGGAGCGAATCCCACAAAGTATGTCGTAGTCCGGATTGGAGTCTGCAACTCGACTCCATGAAGTCGGAATCGCTAGTAATCGTGGATCAGAATGCCACGGTGAATACGTTCCCGGGCCTTGTACACACCGCCCGTCACACCATGGGAGTGGGCTGCACCAGAAGTAGATAGCTTAACCTTCGGGAGGGCGTTTACCACGGTGTGGTTCATGACTGGGGTGAAGTCGTAACAAGGTAGCCCTAGGGGAACCTGGGGCTGGATCACCTCCTTACC
>NZ_PYMI01000002.1 GCF_003025595.1 Photobacterium ganghwense | reverse complement strand
ATATATAATATATTTTCTTAATATTATTAGGACATGCCTACTCGTGCGATCTGCTTGGCGAAAGCCCGCCCCAAAGTTGTCAGCAGCAGCGTCCGACGATTCTGACCTCCCTCTGAGCGCTTGCGGAGTTCGCCTTTGGTCAGCAGCCGTTTCTCGATCAGTGCTCGCAGGCTGAACTGAAAACTTTCTTTTGACGTTTTGTAAGGTAGCGACTCAAGAACCGAATCCAGATCTGCAATGCCTCGCACCTCTTCGACAATGAGGATTGTATGGATAATCTGTTTTTGTTTCTTGGTGAGAATCATGCGGACTTAACCTCCTTCCACTCCCTTAATTTCTCCATGTTCAAAGGTTCGTTCATCCCCTGCCAGTAGAATGCCTCGATAGGCAGTTCCTTTGGCATTGACGCATTGCCGTAGTCAGGATTTTTGTAAGCACCGTAGATGGCCGTTGAAAAACATAGGTCTTGAAGCCCGGCAACAACCTCTTCGATGGACATTGTCTCGTAGAAGTCCTTAGCCCGTTTTTTGTTGTTCTTGCCAGCCTTATCTCGACTTGAATGCTTAAAATAAACATCAATCAGAGCTTTTCGCGTCCGCTCACGCAGTGATGGGCTGAAATTCGCAATCTCCGCCATCACAGCGTCCACATCTGTCGGATCTGACTCGACGTATAAGCTAAACGCTTTAAGCGCGTCTCGTCGCTTCTGTGGCGCAGGTGGCTTAACGAATTTGAAGCCAGCTTTCATGGCGAACGGATTGTATTTGGACATGGCCGACTTAATCTCAATGACTTCCCTATCGTGCATACGGCACGCAAGGTTGATCATCTGGTAGCTAATTCCACAGCCGCGATACATGGTATCCAGCACACACCGAGAAATTGTGCCGAACCAGCGCTTCGTGACCATCTTGCCTCGATAGGTATTGGTCAGCTTGGTTTCGGTGCCAGGTGCCATCTTGGGGAACATCAGGTGACGTTCGGCCAGAAGTAACTGCGGATACACGATAACAACAACACCAATCAGGTTGCCGTCCAGCTCACAGCGATAATACTCAGCAGCGCCAAAGCTATTGCCAGCCTTGTAATGCAGTGATTTGAGGGCGTGCCAGTCCTCGACACTGCCCTTCTTCACTACAATGCGATCCATGAACGGCAGGCGGCTTGGAAAGTCCGAAGCCTTGTGGCGCTCAATAATCACATCATGCTGCATGAGGAACCTCAGCTAACTTTTCACAAAGCAGATAGCCTTCCAGTTGCCAGATTTCACGATAGGCATTGTCAAAGGCCACCTTCTTGCCAATTTCCTCATCGTCGTTTTCCGGTGAGCAGCAGGCACTTGGTTTGCCGGTTACAGAGAAGCCGTTCACCATGTTAATCACACACCAGCGAAGAATACCGCCGGTTGGCAGTGTGTGCTTGACGTATTCGACCGAATGGATGCGCTCGGCGATGCTTTCAACCGTTACGCGAGGGGCTGTAAGTCCCTTCTTGTCCATCATGTCCTGAATTTCGTTACGGCGGGTCAGTTCATTCATTTTTGCTCTCTCCATGAACTTCTACGGCTACACGCTCCTTGTATAGCTTCGTAATGGTGATATCCGGCTTAATGCTTGAATGCAGGTCGCTATGCGTTGTTGCGACAAGTAATGTCGCCCCCGCGTTCCTAGCAGCACGTTGCAGGGAGTTGGAAATACACATAGCGGTTGTTCGGTCCAATACCGCACCAAACTCATCGGCAACCCAAACTTGGGCGCCTGACTCGACTAATTTGGCAATGCGCAGTCGGTAGCGCTGACCATCAGACAACTCACTCGGCTTACGGATGAAGAGATAGGCGTCATTCAGCCCTGCCACATTCATCAGCCCAAGCCCTTCGGTTGTTGTTTTGCCAATCTGGTCAATGAGGGTTTTGTCGTGGTCTAAAACCACATCATCAATCGTTTTGACCGACAGGTGCTTTGCCATTTGTGCCGCCAGCTCTCTTAGAATGACGGACTTGCCAGAACCACTTTGACCGGTGATGTAAACGACATCGCCTTGATTGATTTCCAATTTCAAGTTGTCGTAAATCGTCCATGCCTCGTCCTCAATGCCTAAGCCAAATGACTCCGCAACTTCCATGACTCGCGGTGTTCGCTCCACCTTCGAGTTGAATGACTTATTGATCACGTATTCCATTGCCAGTCACCTCGTTAAGAAATCAGCATTGATTCCAGCTCTTCGAGGTCGCTGGATACGTGCGGATCTGGCGTTTCGCTGAAATCCATCACCTCTTCGGCTTTAGCCAGGTCGCGTTTGGCGTATTCGACAAGAGCGGCAGCTCCCGATCGTCCGGTCAGCTCTTCCATCATGGCAACCCAACGAATGATTGTGCGCCCGTCCTTCATCGGCACTTCGCGGAAGCCAAAGGCATCTGAAATTTTCAGTTTGGACTCGGCAATTTCCTCACCGATTTCTTCGTTCTCTTCTGCAATGCGGCTTGCCTCCATCGAAACGTCCGAAATCAGCATTTCCTCGCCCAAATCACTGGAAAGCAGGTCTTCGGTCATCATTTGCAGCTCTTTGTCGTCAAACCCAAATAGGTTTTCAGAGCTATCCGCCGACAGAATCTCGTTGATCTCTTCTTCCAGCAGCTCCATATCATAATCGGTAGAGGCCAGCCGGTTATCTTCAAGACGTTTGGCGGCAACTTCTGTATCGGTCAGATCACTACGGATAATTACCGGAATTTCACTCAGTCCTGCGAAAATTGCAGCTTCGGTTCGCCCGTGGCCGGTAATAATGACCATGTCTTTATCGACCGTAACCGGCTGGTCGAATCCACGCTTAACAATTGCGGCAGACAACGCTTCAATCTGTTTTTTGTTATGGATTTTGGCGTTTTTTTCGTAAGGAATGAGTGTTTTGGGGTCTAGATAGACAACCTCAAGCTGTAAATCCTTCATCAGCTCGCTCTCCATTGCTCAATGATGTATGCAAGTGCTTCCCCTGCATCTTCCATGTCATTGCCCGTCTTGATGCCTTGCGATTTCACCACAGCACTGATGGCATCACGCACTGCACCTGCATATTCGTTTGGCACTTTAAAGCGCATCATCTGTCCCGAAGCGACCGATTCCTGATCTAGCTTCTCCATTGTGCGTTCAATCTCTTCTTCCCGCTCTGAATCGTCATCCAGACCATCAAAGATCGAGTCATCCAATGCTGCCGAACTGATTGCGATATCCAAATCTGAGCTGATTAGTGCGATTTCCGACATAGAAACATCAAATACCGCGTCAATTTCTTCAATCAGGCGAGCCAGTGCCAGCTCATCGTCTTCGCCATAACGCTCGTTGTCCAAAACCCCGATTCGTTTGGCTTCGGCTTCGGAGATTTCGCCCAAATCAGCAATGTCGATCTCATCCCAGCCAAGAACCATCGCAGCTTTCCAGCGATGTTCTCCGCCGATAATCTCGAACTCGTCTCCAAGTCGTCGAACTACTACGGGCTTGAAGGAACCGACTTCCTCAATCGAGCGCACCAGCTTGTCGAAATCTGGCGGCGACATTGAGTTAGTGTTCCAAGTGTTTGGCCTAAGACTGTTCACACTTACACGCCGGAAGGTGATGGTGTTTTTTGCCATTTTTCTCAGTTTTCTAACTTTTTTTACTTATAAACTTTTGCTTAAAATAAGTCACTAATTACTTATCAATCGTAGATTATGTGCCTTTCGTAGTTTTCAGGCAAGGAGTAAGATTTGAAAACTGTCGCTATCATCCGCAACGCTGTTACTGCGCAGCTCGTCAATGCTGACCGAGACGCAAAACAGATCGTTCAAAAAGCCCTTAGCTACGTAGTTGAGGGGGCAAAGTATTCCTCTACTGGCTGGGATGGAACGTCTACGTTCTTTGATTGGGGAACGTGCAAATTCCCTGCTGGCTTCACCAATGCCATCGCAACCCGTCTAAAGAAGAGCGGCTACAAGGTCATCACCAAGCGCAAAGAAATGGTTAAGCCGCTTGGAAAGCCAAATCCGGTGGTTAACGCATTCCCACCTAACCCGTTCTACGCATATCAAGATCTGACCGTTGAGCGTTTGGTTGAAATGGGCGGTATGGTGGCTCAAGTGGCAACCGGTGGTGGTAAGTCGGTTATTGCCTGCAAAGCACTGGCGCGTATCAACCGACAGACACTCTTCATCACGACTCGCGGTGTGCTGATGCACCAGATGGCCGGCAACTTCGAAAAATCTCTTGAATACCGCAAGTCCATTGGTGAGTTACCTGCGGGTGCTTTCGTCGGCATCTTGGGTGATGGTGAATTTACCATGTCCAAGTATGTGAACGTGGCTACCGTCCAGACACTAGCCAAGGCACTTGAAGATCCAAAGGCGGATTGGGATTCGGCGAAGAAGAAAAAGCACCTGGCTAAACGTAAGGTCGTGCTCGATATGCTTGAGCGCACCTCTCTGCTGATCCTCGAAGAAGCCCATGAATCATCCGGCGGCCAATTCTATGCCATCGCAAATGCCTGTAAGAACGCAGATTACCGGCTTGCCCTGACTGCTACGCCATTCATGAAAGACAGCGCAGAGGCAAACATGCGCTTAATGGCCGTGTCCGGAAGTATCGGCATCAAGGTAACAGAAGAGTTCCTGATTAATGCCGGTATTCTGGCTCGCCCTTACTTCAAATACATTGAATGCACTCATCTACACGACAGAGAGCGCTTTGATGCGAAGCCCGAACTTGCCAAGAAATACCCTAACACCAACTTGTCTTGGGGCGCTCCATATCAGAGAGCATACACACTTGGCGTTACCTACAACTTCCAGCGCAACCGACTGATCGTAGCGCAAGCCAAAGAGTTCAAGGACTACGGGCTAAGCACGATGCTGCTGATTAAGCACAAAGACCACGGGCGTATCTTGTCTGAAATGATGAGCGCACTTGGCATCAAGGTTGAGTTCATCTTCGGCGACTCGAACCAAAGTAAGCGTGAAGCGGCACTGAAGAAGCTGGCAACTCGCAAAATTGACGTGCTTATCGGCTCGACCATCTTGGACGTAGGCGTTGACGTTCCGGCTGTAGGCGCAGTTATTCTTGCCGGTTCGGGTAAGGCAGAAGTAGAGCTTCGCCAGCGTATCGGTCGAGGTTTACGCGCCAAGAAAGATGCCGCGAACATCTGTTTTGTCGTGGACTTCATCGACAAGTGCAACAAGCACCTCTACAAACACTCGGAAGAGCGCCGTGCCATTGTCCACTCCACTAAGGGCTTCGCAGAGGGCATTCTTCCGCAAGGGACCAACTTCGACTACAGCCTGCTAAAACAGAGCCATAAGGTTGCGTGATGAGCGAAAAGAGTTTTGTGAATATCAACGTGAAGGTAAGCAACCAGGCTGTAGCGAACCTACGAAGCGCCATGAAGCAGTCAAAGACCAAGAATGGTGTGAAGCTGGACAGAGGGGCTGTGGTGTCTGCTGCGCTTGAGAGTTTTACGCAAGACCAGTGGGAGAAAGTTTTACAGCCATTGGTCGAGCAAGCTCTAAGGTTTCGAGAGCTTGAGAGCCTGATAAAACAAGGCAAGCACGTATCACCAGAAGATATTCAGAGCCTTTTCATGGGCTGAGACAAGGGGCGGAAGCCCCTTTCTTTTGCCCGTTTCATGGCTCAGAGCTATAAGGCTGCCCCACTTTTCAAATCGGTAATATTTTGGTGTCCACTTTTAGGGACGGCGAGCTATAAGGTCAGTGGAATTTCAGGGGGTCGGCTGGTGTCAGTTGGTCACTTTGGGTCAATTGGGTCAGGCTGGGTCTATAGGCTAAACAAGATACAGAGGCTCTACTGTCCCTAAATGTTATTGGGTCTATACAAGGGCTATAAGGTTAGTGGGCAAAAACAGGGATTTCTGCCGAGGCAATGCTTTCCAACCAACTCGTTTTTTTCTAAGACTTCCGTTCTTTCAGTCAAAAATAAATCACGCTCAAATCGCACCAGAATCGCAGCCAGAAAGCGACAAAGGATTAAAGCCATGCGCTCGCACCACTAACAAGGAAAAGCGCTGAGAATGGCATACAGAAAGGATTTTAAAGAGGATGAAAAACGCGTAAAAAAAATCCGCCACTCGGGCGGATCTTGTGTTTTTGAAACTGGCAATTTTTCTTGTTGTGGTAGTGGCGTATTTTCGCCACCACATTTAATAAGTCACCGGTGACTAATTTACTGAGCGTTAACAAAAACACTTAGTGACTCAAATTTGCTGCTAAGCAGTTGAAGCAATTTTGAATTTTCAGCCAGTTGCACTGTTCCGCTATCATTTGAAAGTTTCGCCTTGCTAGTCACTTCGAAGGCGCCCAATTTAACAAGCATTGACAGAATCATTTGAGACTGGCGATTAGTCTTTTCGCGTTTAGCATTCAATTCCACTTCGCACAATTCCGGATTTGCTTTGCGCCATGCTTCAACCTTAACGTCGCTGTAAAATTCGCGGAATTGTTTCACTGTAAAGCTATATGTTCCCATTTCTTCAATCAGTTTAAACGGAATGATTACATTAGTTTCAGTTGAGCGCGCTACTGTATATTCGAAATTCTTTTGTCCGAAGATAAACGCCAGTTTTTCTAGTGAATACATATCAGCGCAAATATCCGCTAGATTCAGTTGGTTTTCTTTTTGCATTTGATAGTTTGCGCTTGCTGCTTTCTGATCGTTTTCTACCATTGCAAGGAATTGAGAAACATATCGGGCGCGTTTCTTTTCCGTGCGGATAGTTGCTGTTAGATCTTTTTCACGCTGTTTGTCGTTTGTTTCCGCTAGTGCTTTTTCCAGCTCTTCAACTTTGCTATCAATGACAGCTTGAATGTTTTTCACGTTTTGGACAGCATCAGCTTTAGATTTTACGTTTACAGTTTCAGCGTTAGCGATGTAAGATACAGTTGATTTAGCCATGATAGTTATTCCTTAATTACTGGTTACCTGATACTTGGTTAACTCATCGAAACTTTGGATTGGTGTCTCTCGTTTCGATGTGGCAATTATGGAACTTTCGAGCAAAACCAGCAAGTGTTTTTTTCGGAATTTTTCGGCTTTAATGCTTTTTGTGACCTACTGCGTAATTTATTAATTAAGTAGGCTTGATTGGCTAAATCATATTCAAACCTGCAATTCTGGTTATTGATTTTTCTTTATTTCTTGGTTATTCGCGTCACGCGATCTATATACCAGCGGAAAAAGTCGGCTTTATTGCTCAAGCCTGCCGGACGGTGTCAACCTTCCCTGAAATAAAACCTTCTGAAAACTCCGGTAAGCCTTCCCTTATATTTTTTTACCCCCTAATTTGTCTGCGAATACAAATTTCCCTAACTCTGCACTATTCGCCCTGCCCCCTTTCCCTAATTTTTGCGGCTGGACACCGGAAATTGAAATACCTGAGTTTACGTCCCGCGAGGTGTTTGGAGCCGGAGTTGCTGTTTTGAGGCTGGAAGTGCCGCGAGGTGGTCTGATTGGTTATTTAGACGAGAGTTAGCCAGGTTAAATGTGTTGCCCTTGGAATATGGCCTTGCGGTATGTTGCGGGCAAAAGAAAGGGAGCTTACTGCTCCCCGAATACTTCTCTTAGGATTTTGGCAACGGTTCTCTTGGTGCCTTTGATGTTCACGACATATGGCTTCCCGTCCTTCATGGACGCCTTCTTTGGTCGGATGGTGACGCAGTCGCCTTTATTGCTTAGGAAATATTTGCCGTTGAACTCCGGAACCTCTTTCCAGACAACTTTGCCATCGGCTTGCTCTTGAGTCGTAAACAACTCATCGACAAAGGTATTGGACTGTCGCTTCCACTTGCTGCCGTCTTCTCTGATAAGCGTGAAGTGGTAGTAATCACCGTTGCTGGCTCTGGTCTTCTTTAGCGACCGCAGCTCCCTGATTTCTCCGTCCTCGTTAATCTGATATCCCTCGAACTCCGGAATATCACGCCATTCTTGATAATCGCCTTTCATACGTCAGTATCTTTATTTTTTGGTTAGCGTGGCGGAATTGTATGTCTGAGAGCTTATCGAAGCAATGCCAGCACCTTCGCCTAATTTGTCTGTTGCCTGAAGGAAAAGGCAGAAAAGACAGTGCTAAATCAGTCAGGTCAAATAGACAAAAGGATCGGCGAAGAAGTTTTATCTCCTTGCCGATCCCCTGTCATGGCAGTGGCAGCATTACAATAGAGAAACGGGTGGCTTCCCTTTCGGTAAGAGAAGCAATGAAAAAGTGCTTACCTTGCACTCCACCGAGGAAGGAACTTAGCGAAGCTAACCGGAGAAACGCAACATCAAGCAAGGTAAGCAAAATGGGCGGCAGTCCGGCTCGGTGAGAGGACAAGTAACACCACCGAACTGCCTAATTCTATATATGGGAATAATTCCCGTAGTCCTCTTTACTGGCTGTCAGCCTTCAACGGTTTCCATTTCATCTAGCGCCGCAGTAAGCGTCGTAGGTGTCATGGAAAAGGTCGCTTTATCCATCCAGTAGTAACGGCCATCAGAGCCGCGCATAAGCTGTTTGTGCTGGAAGAACTGTAGCGGGTGAGCTGAGTAAGTCACCGCATCAGCTTTCTCCGTCGCTTTGCGCTTGCGTCGCAGTTGCTTACTGCGCTGCTTACGTTCACGCTCTAATGTCTTCGCCAGCAGCTTGTCAATGCGCTGCTCAGTGCGGATCTGTTCACGATCCGAATCAGTCATGTAAGCTAACTTATACTCAGAACGCTTACGTGCCTGTTCTTGTGTATATGCAAACATATTTTTGTCCTCTCGCTTGCTGGATAAGGGGCAATGACCAAATCCCCCTGATAAGCCAGCGCTTACTATTCTGCATACTGAAAAAGTAAATGCAACACCAAAATTAACTAAGCGCTTACCTATTAAGCGGCATTTAAAAATTGGGATAGTTTCTCAGGTTGAATCCCCAAGGTGCGAACACAGGCTCTTTCGATAGCCGCAAGACTCGCTGTAGACAGATAAGCACCGCTCTTTGCCTTTTTGGACATAACTACCAGGTCAAAACGCTGAATGCCGTTTTCTGTGTTGTAGGTGGTCAGGCGTGCTTCAACGTTTCCGTCTTTGCAGAGCCCGATAACTTGAATTGTGTCTTTTGCGATTTGCATTGTGTTCGCTCCGTGGTTCCGTTGATGTGCTCATTTTCGCGGACTTGGAGAGGCAAGGAAGTGGATTGCTGAGGGCTGTCTGATTTCGCTCGGCTGAGCTTTTCTTCTGTCTGTTTTGAGAGGTTTTGCTTTTGCCTTGGCTGTTTCTCTTTACTTGTTCTTCTGTTTGCTCTGTTTTGGCTTTTTTCAGGTAAAAGTGGTCTTTTGAGCGATATGTGATACCAGCAAGAAATCACAAAATCTACCCAAGACCAAAGCCAACCCTGAATTAGAGGTTTCTGGAGAAAAATTGCGAGCGAGCGCTTAATTTTTAACCAACACTCTTTCCGGTTATCCGGCACACAAGTTTTTGTCTTCTTGAAAAGCTGACTTATCGCGGCATCGTTCTGCGCAGTGCCCTGTCCTATTCAAACAGGAAGCCGAACCAAGTGGCTGCGGCTTACTTATTAGGCGCACATTGCATGGTGTGTCAAACCCCGTGACTAAGCGGATACCAACCCGCGCTTTATGGTCGATTTCTACAGTTTCTTTTGGCTACTTAGTGCCTATAGTGGCATCACATTAACCCGCGTTTCACTGGCAGTGGTCGTTCTTCGCCAGAACCCCGCTCGAAGGGCTTCGCTTTTCAAGAGTAGTGCAATTAGGTTTCTGACTGGTTGTGTTATCGGGGAGCCGTCACTAAGCTCAACGCCCAAAGGAACAAAGACTAGCTGCGGCACGTTCCAATGAGTTGCACTACATCACTAACCGCTTACTTATTTTACATCCACCATATAGAACAAAACAATCATTTAGCAGCCAATACCTAAGCAACTGCTTATTTTTTATCTAGTGAAGTAAAACGCTGTAGAACGCGCTCAGAGACGATTTAAGAAAAAGTGGAGCCACCGTATTCCCCACACTCAAAAACACGCAGGGAAGCGATTCTAGAAAGTTTCTCGGGAGTTTCTTGCGGAAGTTTTTAAACACCCCGCCAATTTACCCATTCAGTCATTTCCCGAAAGGTAAATTAGCAGTTCATTCCCTACTAACAGGCCAAGCACCCTGCGGGAAGCTCAGCCCCTTGCGAGAGCATCTATTTCACCGGAGCAGATGTGGGAAAATAACGTATCCAGAACAGACTACGGGAGGAAATTTATCGCCTATCGAAAGTTGGCTTTTGCCTAACGAAATTCATTGATTGCCGTGAAAGCTGCATGAGACGATCTGTATGTGCTCGGGAACGGACACTTGCGGGAACCACATTGCGCCATAGAAATCCGCGGCCATTCACAACCCCTAATACCAGTTCGGGGAACTGTCCCTAATCGTAGTTCCCTCATCAATGAGGGCAGCAAGCCGTAACCGGCCATATACGACCTCAGCCTTTCCCTAATTTTTCCGGCTGGAAACCCCGATTCGAAATACCTGGCTAATATCCGCAAACCAACGGCAATTCTCCCTGACAAAAACTCACCTAATGAGAGCTTCCCTTTCGGTCCATATCCGGAACGTCACCTTTCTCAAAATTTTCAGGCCAGACTTCCCGACTCCAAACGCCTGACGGCGGAGAACTTGATTAAGTCATTGAAAGGGAATTTGTGCGGCGCGCCTTCCGAAACCCACTCTCCCTCTCCCCCTTACACCAGCTTCTCCCTATATCGCTTCCTCTCTCTTCTCCCTGTCTCTTAATAGTTGCTCCTCTCTAATGGAATGACAGCTTTCTTCACTCCTTATCATGGAAGGTGAATATCTCTTCTCTACTGGTCTTTCATCACTCCTGCTTATCTACGGACTATTGCTCTCTAATGGGATTTGGTATCCGCGATTCTCTTCTCTACTGCTTTCCCTTTATAGAGCGTTGAGAGTGATGTTCTATGGCTGAGTCCTTGTGTTTACTGGCGGGAGAAGTGATTAGAGCTTTCTTATTGAAGGTGTATAGCGTGTTGGGCTTATGTGGTTTGTTTAGTTTATTGGGCTTGGTGATGTTGTTTAATGGGTGGGTATTTGGGGATGGCTTCCCGCTGGTAGGATCTTGCGGTTTTACGAATCGTTTAATGGATTACGTGTTTAGGGGTTGAGTTGTTTTTTTGTTTTATTCGGTTCTGTTTGGGTGGTTTTGGGCGATATAAGAATTGGGGTCAGGGGTTAATCAAAAAGTAAGTATTTTTTCTTATTTTTTATTGATAACTCTTTGAGTGGGTTTGATTCTGACTCTCTTTGGTAAAAACAAAGATAAGAAATTGATATTAAAGGCTTTTTGTGTTTATGAGATAGTTTTGCTACATACTTATATCTTTGACTGGTGTGGGTATAGGTTTTTGACCGTAAATTGCAAACATTTGACCGGTTTTAATTACCTTCCACTTGGCTCACTCCAAAAGGCTTGGCATTTGGTGCTGAACGATAGTTATTTGATTGGCTGTCCGGTAAGTAAAGCAAAGCCTCGCTGTGTGCGAGGCTAAAATGTTTATGTTGCTCGCTCTGCAACAAGACTTCGGGGCTGCTCTACACCGGTCCCGAAGCCTCCACCTGGCTATACTCCGCAACCTTTACTGAGCGTCACGATTGGCAATTCGCTGGTATAGCTCTTTGTTCTGGCTGCGCAGTCGGAACACCTCGTTAATCAGGTGGCCGATGCACTCACTTGTCATCTGCTCACTCTTGATGCCCTTCTGGATCATCCAGTTGTAGAAGTTGTATGCCCCGTCTCTAGTTTCTAAGTTCGAGTCGATCCGGCTCAAAAAGTCAGTATCAATCAGGGCAATTACGTTGGTAGGTTTTGCCATTGCTCGTTTCCTTTGCAGTTGCTCGTTTCAATACGCAGATATTAAATAAACGCCATAGGCACGCCAGATAGGAAAAAGGGCTACCAAATGGCAGCCCAATTCCGTTTCAGAGTAAGACCATCGAACGCAATTATTCGGTTACTTCTTCAATCTCAACAGCTTGCTCGGATTCAGTTTCAGCAGGAGTTTCCGGCTGCTCCTGAACCAGCACGCCAAGGTCATGAAGCAGGCCAAGATCAACTTGGTTCTCAACGCCATTCGAGCTACGAACCAAGAACTTGTCTGCGCCTTTTTGGCCGGCAACATTGGCTGCAATCAAAGCCGCCTGAACAGGGTTCTCAGCCTGAACAGGGTTCTCAGCCTGAACTCGAATAGGTGACAACTGCACCTCAAAAACAGGCAGTGTTTTATCAGTCATTACAGGGCTATCCATGTCGTTTGCTCTCATACCGTTCGGGAAGATAGCGGCTTTTTAAAAAGTAAGTCAACACTTATTTTAAGTAAGCAATGACTTACCTTTTGAATGCAAAACTACTTGGAGTTGTCTTCAGCCAACTCCTTAGCAATCCGCAGGTAGCCAAGTGTATCCGCGCAGGTTGGCTCGCTCACTTCGTGATAACGGAAGCAGTGTAATGTCGCGTAGGCATTCTTCCATAAGGCTTGGAACTTAACTTCATCCCCTGCTTTGGTCTTCCAGCCATTGCGTTTCCAGTTAGGCACCCAATGTCTAAAACCATTTTGCATGGCCGTTGATGAGGTGAAGATCATCGCCTGCTCCAGCTCACACTCGTTGAAAATCTTCATCGCGGCAATAATCGCGTATAGACCAGCCTGAATCTCGCCAGAAAAGGTGCCAGGCATTTTGAACTTGTAGTAAAGCTCTGCGCCGTTGTAGATGCAAAATGCCGTTGTCGTATTACCAACTGACGGCGTTACCACTTCCAAGGCTGCACAGACTGTCGATTTGTCGAACTCCGCAAGTCCTTTCACATGCTCAATCATCTTGTTCATGTCTGTGAACAGAGGGTGCTCGCTGTATCCGCTTCTGAGCGCTTTTGGTGGTAACTTGGTGCTGTGGTGGCTCTCTATGGCTTTAATCACTTCTAAATCGCGCAGGGAAGCGAATTTCGCCACGTCCGATATTAACTTTCCCCAATCCTCGCTGACTGGGTGGGTGGACGGAAAGGATTTCCGGATCAGATCGTCAATTCGCTTTACATAATCAGGCATTCCGGACTTATTCATCATAACCCTCACTTGTTGCTAGTGCTTAGTTAGATTTTGACTCCGCAGACAAGGCATCCAAGCAAATTGTCGATCACCCCTTTTATATAAATTAAAAGGAATAAATATATTATTTATGGAAACGCGGTTTTTATTCAGTGTTAGGTAGTTCCGGATATTGAAATCTATCTCAGGAAACTAGGCTCTTGCAGAGCCTAGTTTCCTGAGATAACTCCGTAACTCCTTCACGATTACCTTCGGACAAAAAACCTAGCTTCCAATATATAAATATTCTTTTAATTATTTATATAGGGAAGAACCTTGCGGATTACCCTGCCGCTCCCTCCAAATAGTAACCTAGCGCTTACTTAATTCAATAGGAAATCGTTCCGGACTTGCCTCTTCTCCAAAACGCTCTCAGACGATTCGGGACACTGTAGCTGTGGGTTGGCTTGGGTAAATACGAAAAAAGCGCCCCTGAGTGATTCTGGGCGCTTTTCTGGGGGGGTGTAGTCTGTTTTTGTGCTCTTACGCTGCTTGCTTGAGAACGTCGTTTACAGAGGCCACGAGTAACTTGAACCCTTCGCGGTTATGGGCGAATTTTGCAATCTCACGGCGATGAGAGGTGTGTCCTTTTCGCCGTAGAACGGAAGGCCGTTTTCAAGCTCATAGGCAAAGAGCTTTCTCAAATACCCAAGCACACTGTAGGTAATGTGGCCTCGGTTCTTGGCACTTGTGCCGTTAAACACAAAGTTGATTGATTCGCCATCTTCCCAATGAACCTCTACGTCATGCTTGTCGTAGCCTACTTTCGACAAGGTTGGTGCTTGTCGCAGCATCCAGTTCGTCGAATCGAGAATGGCGGATGGCTTGTCAAAAATTTCAGGCTTGTTGCACAATTTGAACTCGCCCTCCAAGCGAGTAATTATGATTTTGGTTACAGCAATCACTTAAGTCACCGATTACTTATACACACAGAAAAAAATATATTCGCTATGCCCCTTGGTATCAGCCACCGCTTTTACACCCAAAGGTAATTCCCACTCATACCGAAAGCCGCGTATGTCCTCTTCTCGACGTTCATTGAGAACTCGGTTGATCGTGCTGATCGCCAACGAAAGATCCTGTCCCCAAATAAGGCGCTGAATCAACTTGCCCTCTTCCGATTCCGTATTGCCATACAGTCCGGCGCGATGCTGGGAAAACTCAACATTATATTTGCCATCGGTAAAAACGATATTCATGCGAGCGCCAAACCACGCTTTGCTTCTTTCCGGCGCAACTATTCCCCATTGAATACAACTCATACCACGAACTTCCTTAATATTAAGCACAAGCAAATGATGGCATTTCTACAAAGGCATTCAATTCCTCTGTAGTAGACCGAATCGGCACTGCAGTAATGTGATACAAAAGCTCATGTTCGACTGTCAGCGCATTCCCGCAGTAGACGATGATCTCGCGTAATGATTTGGTCGGAGACAACACTTCAACGGTTTTCAATCGCTGGATGGTTGCACAGTAAACCGCGCATCTGTCGATATCGTTAATAGTGAGTCGCAGTTTATCCAGCCCAGCCTGTCCATATTTCTCAAATAGCGTTTCCACGACAGCAAGTGCCATAGAACCAGCCCCTACGCACGGCTCAAGAACAGAGAATCCGTCCGGATAGTTGTCCAATTTGAGATCATGAAACTGCATTTGCGCTATTGCCTTGCTGACAGAGTAAGGCGTGTAGAACGCACCAAGGTTTTTGCTATGGCCTGCCAAGTTCAGCTCACACATAACCCGCCCCAGCAAATCAATACCTGGATAACTTTCAACGAACCCGAAAAACAGCTTTTCTGCCTCAACTGCCTTTGTCACTTCGTGATCTCCCCAACTCAAGTGGTCACGGCAATTGTCACCCCCGATGAAACCGTTGAGCATGGCCTTTACCCAATCCTCAAAAGCATTGGACTGTGACAGCCGGATATCAAACATCAAACGTGAAATCTTTTCCGCTACTGACTGAGCCTGAATAACCGAATACATATTTTCTCCCCCTAACCAACACACTATTTCCGGAGCGCCACCAAGGGCGCTCGCTAACTTCTATCAACCAATGAATTTTGCCGACAGTGGGTTTTCTCGATTTAGAGTGATGGATTTGCCGTCCTTGGTTGCCATTCCAATAGCAGGCAGTAGCGCCATCATCTGTCCAGCCTGAGAGCCAGCAGTTCCCACCGTGTATGGCTTCTCTGGATTGCTCATTAGGTAAGTCCGTAAGTCACCCGAAGTTGCGCTACCGTTTTTCACCAGGTATTCCAAGCAAAGACGGGTGTAGATGGAAAGCTCAGCCTCATCATTCGCCCAAGCCAGAATGTTCTTCGCCTTGTCCTTCACTTTTTTCGGCAGTGCATTGAGCATCAGAGCAAATTCTTCTGTGGCGATACCCACAGCCTCAAAGGCAGCGTCAGATTTGTCGGCAACGTATTCCTCTGCCGTCTTACCGCCAGTCGCTACACGCTTGCGCTTTGGCTTTGGCTTTGGCTTTGCTTCACCTTCTACAAACTCATCATCTTGTTTAGACGCAACAGCCTCTACATCTTGTTGATGTTGAGCCTCTTTAGCTGATTGGGCTGCCAACTCACCGTCAGATAGCTTGCCGATATCCTTAGAACTTTCATTCAGCTCATCCAGCATTTCATCAAGGTATGAAAGCGAGTCATCTTCATTATCTGCAGCCGCAACTGGCTCTTCGATCTTTTGCTCTTCGACCTCCGGCATATCCAATTCGCCAAGTAGCATGTCGAGATCATCAATGTCGCAGGCATTCTTGTCGGCAGATGTCTTTTCAAGCGCGTCTAGATCATCAGCGGAAATGCTCAGGTTGTTGAGATCTGCCATTAGCGCGTCCAGTTCGTCTAAGTCAGAAATTGGGTTGCTTGTTACTTGTGTCATTTGCTTATTCCTTTTTCCGAGTTCGATAAATCGTCTATCTTTTCGATGGAATTATTTTCGCATTTGCGGATAGGTATAAAAGGATTTGGCAAGGTATTAGATTGTCGGATATATGAATAACAACAATTGCCTAACAAAAAGAAAAGGATAAATAAAAAAATATTGCACACAGATGGAGAAAAAAGGTGAGAAGTTAATGACAATTATCATAGAATACATACTATGAGTGCGATTTTAATTAATTTAACAAGACTAAAACCAATAAAATCACAATTAATAAAAGTGACCATAATGGATGTGTGGACACATACTGCCATACTCTTTTTTTGCGCGTTAATTTATATCTAAGAGGCTTAAATTTATCCAAAGAATATTTTTTGAACTCAAATTTTAGTGCTTCGATTTCTTTTCTGTCTGCATACGTGCTTTCCGTATACTTTAATTTTGAGTAAACAGCATGTAATTGTCGTCGCAAGAGTTCTAATCTGCAATCAGCTATAACCAAGTCATTAGATTTCAGCTCACCTTCTCCAATAAAATCATAGCCTTGAACGGTATTATAAGTTCCATCCCCAACCTTAACGCTCTCATCCGTAGCTATGCCGTCACAAGTTACTAACTCATCAATTAATATGTTCTTTTCAAGACAGTTCACTCGTGAGATTAGCTTGTCATCAACTAATTCTTGTCTAAGTGCGCGATCAAAAGGACGAATTACTCCGCTATTACTCCCTTTGGAAACACGGAAAAATTCACCTTCCATTGTTCGGCCTTTCCATGAGAATGTCACATAAGCATCAGGTTTGATTTTAAAATTATCCATATGCACATTTAAATAGCTGGCCATCAGAATTTTGATTAGAAGCAATTCCTATCGAAGTCAAATTGAACGACTTATGTCTGTGTAAATTATAGCTTTATGAGAACTAGTGCGTAGGAGGATGCAAAAGCCACCCTCCACAAATCAATTGAATACGTAATAGCAGGACATTCCTAGTCCTCACCTCACACTACTTTATTGGACTCTACTATCAAATCAGGTATCTGAAACAGATTGTATTTTTCTCTAGCGTAGAAGAAGCAATCTATCATCAGCTCGGTATCATATAGAGCGCTATGAGCCTTCTCTGTATCATAGTCAAAGCCACAAGCATAGGCCAGTTCGCCCAGACGAGGAATTTTGCCGTCCTCACAAGCCCAACGCCCTTCTTGCATTGTATCGAACTGATAAACCTCCGGCAGTTTCAGACCGGCACGCTTAAACTCCGCATCCAAGAACGGGAAGTCAAACTCAATACCGTTGTGACCAACAAGAACCGAGCACTTAGACAGGATTCGATGAATGCGATCAGCCTGGTCTTCCCACAACGGACAGCCATGTAAGTCGGCCAGCGAAATGCCATGAACAGCCTGCGCCTTAGCATCAATGGAACGACGCGGATTGAACCGCTGCTCAAAACCACCAAGACGCTCCCCCGTCATTAAGTCACGAATGCTTACGGCAATTTCAATTACACGGTGATCGCTCTTATCCAGACCTGTAGTTTCAATATCCAGACCACCGACCAAAATACGACTCATACCTCTTTACTCCACCCACTTTTCAGCAACTTGCTCAGTGTCTCGGCTGTAGCTCTGAAAGCATCCGTTTCTGCATCAAAGAAACTGCTCTTGTCAGTAAAACTGCCACCAACGACACCTTTCAACACCAAGCGCTTAGGGTTGCACTCGTCAATGTCCAGCGAAAGCATATTGCTGTCTTTTCTTAGCAGAACGGGGAACAAGCGACGTGCGCCATTCTCTTGCTGAGTGCCAGCTTCTCGCAGAGCAGCCTCAATCAGTTTTGATAAGTCATCGTTTACTAAACCCATAGCCACATCATGAACGACCGCAATGCGCTCTCTGGCCTGAGCGGGTGAAATTCTTTTGCCGTCACGCTTTGTCAGGATGTCGATTAGCGTGTCGTTTACTTTGCGGTTCAGCTCTTCTTCTACAGACAAATACTCGTCACACATAATAATACTCACATCAATTGCCTCTGCTTGGTGCTGTTTACATTCATTCTGCGCCAAGCAGTTAGGCAGAAAAGACTCAGTGAAGGGTTTTAGACTCGGCGCTCACGTAGCAGGCTTTGTGCGTCACGCCGGTTGTAAACTTATCCAGAACTCGAAGGCGATCTTCAAGCTCTGTCAGGAACAGAGGAATAACGCCGCAGCGCACAGACTTGCCCTCTTTTGACACCCCTACTTTGGAAAGCAGGTAGTAGCTGGATGAGGTAATGCGCTCCTGAGCAACGAAGTTAATCAAGCCTCGGTCGGTTCGCCTGATATCTTCTTCGGTCAGCTCGATACCTGGTTGAATCAGAACAAGACTGTCGAACAGTTGCTCTGCTGCCTCCAAGCACTCGAAAACATGCTGCTCCAATCGCTCACATTGCTCCGGCGTTGCACCGTAAGGCGCAATCGCAATTGAGTAAGCAGCAATATCAATCGGTGTCCGGTCAGCAATCATTTCAGGGTTGTTTTTCAACTGCTCAACCAAGTAGTCAAGCATATCGCGCTGGATATCAAGGCGCGTATCAAAGTCCATTTCAGAACGAACCTCTAAGCCGCGAACCTTAAACAAGCGACTTAGAGAGGTTTCAACGAAAGGCGTTTTCCATCGGGCAGAAAATGCTTTTGCCAGTGTTGTTTTTCCAGTGCCTTGAGCACCAATTAAACCGATTCGCATTGGTCTTCCTTTGAATACTTGCGGATAGCAAAGCCAAAACTGATTACGCTCATTTGCCTCATGATCTTCAAGCGTCTCAACCCTGCATAGAGACTTGTCAAAGCAAGGGAAAAACGTATCGCAATCAAGCTCCGCATCCACCTCTGTCAGATATATTTGCGAAGCATAAGGCAGGAATTGAGCGTAAATCTCGCTTCCGCCAATTACCCACACATCAAATTCATTCGACAGGTCAATAACCGGCTGGATTTCACCGGTCGCCCACACGTCAGGTTTATGCCAGTTGCCATCACGAGTCAGGACGATATTGGTTCGATTAGGGAGTGGACGGCCAATTGAGTCAAAGGTCTTCCGCCCCATGACAACAATTGAGCCGGAGGTCATTCGCTTAAAGAAAGCCATGTCGTCGGAAAGTTTAAAGGGAAGCGCATTCTGCTTCCCAATTCCATAGGCACGATCGGCTGCAGCAATCAGTTTAAGCATTGAGTTCACCAGTAATCAGGACGGTAGGCTTATGGGGATGTGACAGCCAAGCTCGGGCGGTCTTCTGGAAAGGCTCTATGACAAATTCCAGCGTTGCTCCGGTGCTTTTCAGAAAGGCGTTAATCAAGTCCATTTTGAATTTGTCATTGGGCTTGCGGTTGTCAGCAGCTCTTAGCAGCAAGTGGTGGTAGGAAACGCCATTTTCCATCAGCCACTCAACAGTCTCGTCTCTAACCGCATTAGAGCGACCAGATAACAAAACAACGACGTAACCTTGCAATGCCAGTCCATTCAGAACCGCGATTAGAGAGCGAACAGGCGCGTCATCACGACACGCCTTGTTGTAACGTTCCCAATCTTTCTTGTGCAACAGATAATCGCGGTGTTTTGTGTTGGCGATACCACCATCTAAATCACAAACTACAACTTTCATCTGCCCCTCTCTATCAGACCGCTACAGGGAACTTGATAAACGGGTGATGCTTGTAGCCTTCAATCACAACCTCTTCGAAAGCGAAATCGTCAATTTCCCAATAGTGATCAGGGAACAGGACGACAGGATCATTGTCGCCAATCGGCTCACGCGCCATTTGTGTTTCATAACCCTCGAAGTGATCGCTGTAAATATGAACATCACCGCCAAAGTGCGTGAATTCCACAGCCATGTGATCAGTAATTTGGGCGATAAAGTGAGTCAGAATCGCGTATCCCGAGATATTGAATGGCATTCCGACCATCACATCAACTGAGCGCTGATACAAGCCAGAGAACAAGCCACGACGCGGGATCTTGAATTCATCCATCGCTTCATGGGTTGCAAACTCATAGCGCCCCTGCAAGTGGGAATTTACATACTCAACGAACTCGGCGTAGTTCGACTCATAGCCATACTTCAAGTGGGTCAGACCAATGTTGTAGCCGTGGATTGAACGGTCTTCCTCCGGCAACACCTTGCTACAAACTTGGAAGGTCATATGGCATGGTGGCAGCTTCATGTCTCGCAGTTTACCGACGTTCCAGGCTGTCAAAATGATTCGACGGGCATCCGGCGTATTGCGAAGCGTATTAACCATATCCTGTAGCTGATCGACAAAGCGCTGCACCACTACCCGCTCATCGCCGAGAACGCCCACAACCTGATAGCCAATTTTCTCCAGCTCCGGAACCTCTTCGGCAGCAACAGCGCGGGTGTCTTCCCACTTACGCCACTGACAACCATAAACGGGCCCCAGTTCGAGATTTTCGTCAGCCCAAGCATCCCAAATGTGAACGCCGTTATCCTGCAAGAATTTAATATTGCTTTCGCCGCGCAGATACCACTCCAGCTCTACACGCACCGCACGTTCATTGACTTTTTTCATGGACAGTAGCGGCACACGTAGACCACTCAGGTCATACTTGGACATTTGGAACGGCAGAGACACAGTTCCGGTATTTGTGCGGTCATCTGATTTGAAACCACAGTTAAAGGTGGCTTTTGCTATCTCGTTATAGGCGTAATCTGCCATGTAATTATCCTATTAAAAAAAATGCCAGCCTAAGAAAGTCGGCTGGCACTTACTGTTACGAAACATAAAGCAATTGATTCCAAGGCAATTATAAGTCACAGCTTACTTACCTTTCAACGCCTTTTTACAGTGCGGAGAGACCTGCGGCCATCACTGCGTAAGGAATTGATAGAATGACAAATGCAGTTAACTTCCATGTCATAACGCTACTTCCCTTTCACAGTTTACGCGCTTAGCGCCTCTCTCAATACACCAGAGACGTAACCGCCAAGTTTCACTTCGTTATACGTCGGACACTTGAGGATTTTATTATCCGAAAGACGGTATCCAACATACTCGTCGCGATTCAAACAAGGGCGGAATGCAATGTCTCCATAACGCTCAGTGTCACTACCAGCCAACTCAAGACGCATTTCCGCATCTGCCGGCCATAGCTTTGACATATTAGAGGCGTGGATATCCTCCATCACGCTCTTGTGGTCGATCTTCCCGCATGTCATCACGGCTTCAATGACTTTAATCAGCACTCCACAGCCAATCAGGAAACGGTCAGCCAAGTTCTGAACGTCGCTAGTCACTTTGACTCCGTTCATTAGCGTTTCACAGCTCGACAGAGCAATCGCCACAACCATTTCAAGGTCGGTGCGGAATGTATTTCGCACGGACTTAGCCAAGATATAGCCTGCGTTAGCGTCAACGTGGCTTTCTAAGCTCAACCAGCTCGACTTCATAGCCGTGATTGAGCCTGCCGCCACATAAACTAAGTCTCCTAGCGCGTCGATCACGCCCTCTTCGTCGCCCGACTCGATAGCTTCCTTTAGCTCTTTTGCCTCCTCCAGAACAAGATTGTGTCGAGTCTGCAAAAGTCCCAGTGTCGGCGCTGCCGCAATTGGGTCGCCAAATACATCATGAAATTCGTGCGTAATCTCTAATGCCTGCTCGTATAAAGACATTTTCATTCCCTTGTGTAATTAAAGTTCCATTTCGGCCAGTGCGCCGACATCAATAGACGCATCAATCTGACCAACAAGGTAGCTGGACATTTCAGCCTCTTGTGGAGCAACCTGCACATTAGAAGACAACAGCCAGTTATCCATCCAAGGCAGAGGATCGCTTGTCACTTCCGGATACAGAGGTTTTGACACACCCAAGCGAGCCATAGAGACGTTTGTTCGGTGTTTAACATATGCCTTTAGGATTTCAGCGTTCAGGCCAATCATAGAGCCATCGCGGAACAGGTGATCCGCCCACTCCATTTCCTGCTCGGAAACCTCTCGCATCGTATCCCATAGGAATTGCTCTTGGGATGCCGCAATAGCTTGCCAATCCGCACCTTCACGACCAATACGCATGAATCGAATCATTTCCTGAGTGCCGTGGCAATGCAGAGCCTCATCACGGGCAATCAGACGCATGATCTTCGTGTTTGACTCAAGCAGGCCATTACGCTCACCAAAGGCAAATGTGCAGGCAAAGCTCACGTAGAAGCGGATAGCCTCAAGCGCATTCAGCACAATCAGAGCGCGATAAACCTGAGTAGCCAGTTCGTTCTTAGGCACATCACCGTTAGCCTGGTGGCGACAAACCAAGTCATACAGCTTGTCGTATTCCCGTGTAATCGACTCAGCACGTTTGATAATCGCCTCATCAATGATGATCTTGTCGAACACTTCTTGAGGCTGACTAAACAGACCACGAACAATATGGGTGTAGCTACGGCTATGGATAGTCTCACTAAACGCCCATGTCTCAACCCATGTCTCAAGCTCAGGCAGACTGACAATAGGCAGCAGAGTGATATTCACGCCACGAGCTTGAACGCTATCAAGCAGAGTTTGATATTTCAGGTTCGAGATGAAGATCTCGCGCTCATGCTCCGGCAAAGCCCAGAACTGAGCGTAGTCCTTATCCATCGCCACCTCTTCAGGACGCCAGAAAAACGATAGCTGTCGCTCAATCAGGCGCTCGAATAGCGTGTATTTCTGCTCATCGTAACGAGCGATATTCACTGGCTCACCCAAAAACATTGGCTCAAGTTTTGCGTCGAACTGTTTGCGGTTAAACGTTGTATAAGTCACTGTTTGTTTCTCTTGTTACTTGTTGTTTCGATAGCGCCATTTTGACGCAGTGAAGTAGGCAGAAAAGTGGGGATTGCTCCCCACCCTAATCAATTAGATTTTGCAGCCACCGTCGCAATCACTGTCTTTACTGCCATCAGAGTCCACTTCGCCAGCACCATCACGGGTGTTGTGGTAGTAAAGCGTCTTGATGCCAAGACGGTATGCAGTTAGCAGGTCGCGTAGAAGTTGTTGCATCGGGACAGCACCACCAAATGCACGAGGGTCATAGTTGGTGTTAGCCGAGATAGCCTGATCAACGAACTTCTGAATAACAGCAACAATTTCCAGATAGCCTTTGTTGCTTGGCATTTCCCACAGCAGCTCGTATTGCCAAGATAGGCTCGCAACATCCGGAACTACCTGCTTAATCATGCCGTCCTTGCTTGATTTCACAGACACAAGGCCACGAGGCGGCTCAATACCGTTTGTCGCATTCGAAATCTGGGAAGACGTTTCAGATGGCATCAGAGCCGTCAGCGCTGAGTTGCGCAGACCATGTGCTTTGATTTCACCGCGCAGCCATTCCCAATCAAGTTTCAGCTCATGGCTACAGATTGAATCAACCGCTTTTGCATAGTGATCAATCGGCAGTAAGCCTTTCGCATACTTGGTTTCTTCAAACCACTCACACTTGCCTTTCGTCTTAGCAAGCTCGTTTGATGCTTTCAGCAAATAGAACTGAATTGCCTCAAAGGTTTCATGAACCAGTGGCAGGCCAGAGCCGTCAGAGTAGCGACGACCGTTCTTAGCCAAGTAGTAAGCCAAGTTAACGACACCAACACCTAGCGAACGACGCGCCTTCGTGCCAATCTCTGCGGCTTTAACCGGATAGTTCTGGTAGTCGAACAGGTTATCCAGAGCAGCAACTAGCAGGTATGACAGACGCTCAAGACGCTTCAGGTCACTTAGCGCACCAAGGTTGAATGCCGCCAGTGTGCAAAGCGCAATTTCGCCTTCCTCATCGAAAATATGATTCAGAGGCTTAGTTGGCAGCGTAATCTCTTGGCATAGGTTGGACTGCTTAACAGGCGCAACAGCAGGATCAAATGAACTGTGTGTGTTGCAGTGGTCGATGTTGAAGATATACAGACGACCGGTTCCCGCACGCTCTTGCATGATCAGAGAGAACAGGTTGGTTGCGGAGATAGTCTTCTTACGGATAGACGAGTCTTGCTCGTATTTCTCGTATAGCTCCACAAATTTCGCTTGGTCGCGGCTGAACGCATCCAGCAGGTCAGGCACATCACCTGGGCTAAACAGAGTAATGTCTGCACCTTTAATCAGACGCTCGTAGAACAGGCGAGAGATAGCCACTGAGTAGTCAACGTGACGAACACGGTTGTCCTCAGTGCCTCGGTTGTTTTTCAGAACAACCAGATCTTCGATCTCAAGATGCCAAATTGGATAGGTGATAGTCGCAGCACCGCCACGCACCCCACCCTGAGAGCATGACTTCACTGCAGCTTGGAACATTTTGTAGAACGGGATGCAGCCAGTATGGAACGCTTCACCATTACGGATTTTCGAGCCAAGCGCACGTATGTTGCTTGCGCCAATGCCAATCCCTGCACGCTGAGAAACGTATCTAACAATCGCTGATGTTGTGGCGTTAATAGAGTCCAGACAGTCCCCTGACTCAATAACAACGCATGAGCTGTATTGGCGAGTCGGCGTGCGAACACCCGCCATAATTGGAGTTGGCAGTGAGATCTCAAAGGTAGAAACCGCATCGTAGAACTCTTTCACTATACCCATGCGGTCATATTTCCAGTCTTGGAACAGACACATTGAGATAAGCATGTAAGCCTGCTGCGGAGCCTCGTAAAGCTCTTTTGTTACACGGTTTTGAATCAGATATTTACTTTCAAGCTGGCTTACCGCCGCATACTGAAACAGATCATCACGCTCAGGCTTGATGTAAGCGCCAAGTTCGGCAATTTCTTCCGCCGTCCACTTCTGCTGGATTTCGGCGTCATAGATACCTTTCGCAGATAGATTGCGAACATGGGCGGAAAAATCAGGGTAATCATACTGACCAAACGCCAGCTTGCGGATGCGATAAAGAGCCAGCTTAGCCGCCACAATCGCATACTCAGGGTTTAGCTGGTTGATTTTATCAGCCGCAGCTTTAATCAGAGCTTTGTGGATGTCGTCAGTCTTCATTCCATCGCTCAGACTGATTTTCGCCGCCATAGCAATCGCCGATACCGAGACTTTGCTCTCGTATCCTTGGCAGGCGAACTTGATTACTGCATTGATTTTTTCAGAGTCGAACGGCTGCTTAGAGCCATCGCGCTTTGTAACTGTAAGCATGTTGTCTGTTATCCCTTATAACTCTGAACGGGATAATAAGTCATAGCTTACTTATCGTAAATAACCAAACCACCATATTTTGCCTTTCAGGTGGCTTGGTTTACAAGATGTGCTTCTTTTGAGGGGGTTGATAAGCTACAGCTTATGCAACTTTGATGAAGTTTTTGAGGCTATCAACTAACTGTCTGAACTGGTCTTCTTGCAGACCGACATAAATCGCGGCAATGGCATCAGCCAAATGCTCATTCTTTCCAAGCACAATGGTTTCGCCTTTACGCTTCTGAGTTAACCAAGGGGCTTCCGGATGCCTTTCCATAGCCCACTCGATAACCTCTTGTTTGGACGTTGTCAGTTTACCACCAACCAATTTCTTAATCTGGTTAGGCGTAATCTGGATAAGAGGCTTGTCGATAGAGGCCAAAATCCCAAGGCATACACCGTAGTTGGTTTGTCCACGGCTGGATTGACTGCCAACCGGCAACTCTGCAAATACCACCGATGCCTGCTGAATATGGTGCTTGGAAGCGCGAACAATCTCGGTAGCACGGCGGAGATCATCGGAGTTTTGACGAACCTGCTTATTCGATCCTTTCTTTGTCTCAGTCAAGATCATATCTCGAATCTCAACCTTGCCCGTTTCAATGTCATAAACACCCTTAACCAAGCCAAAATTGCTCATCGAAGGGTCAAGTCCAATAATATCTAACTTCATAGCATCACCATGAGCCGAAAAGCTCGTTATCCTCGTATCCAGTAGTTATATTTTTGCTTGGTTCATCCGGCACACAATCGTCAATTGCAATGGATGAAACCGTATATCCGGAGATTTCGTCCCTTGCCAGCGTCTTTCTCTTGGCTCCAATCGCAGCCATGTAGCTAACGAGATCGGCAACAAGCCCACTCTCTTCCCCTGATATTGACGCCACCACGATTTCCGAGCCACTTTGCAGCTCGCAGTATCCAAAGGCACATTTGCTCTTCTCGTCGTCCACATTGGAAAGGGCAATGGTCTTGCGGGACTGAGCAATATTCATGGCGAATTCATCGAGATCTTGATAGCCAACCGAAAAATCATCCGCCAGTTCATCAGCGATATCGGCAATCAGCCGGTTGCGTCTCATTAGAGCTTCCAACGAAACGGCTGTTAAAGTCGATGACGCGAACGTTAGGTGCTTCCCAGCTTCGTCAGATATCGAGTAGAAGATCTTTTCGCTGGAGGCCACCACGGGCATCAGGTATCGCCAGCGCTCAACATCAGCACCGTTCTGAACGTTAATGTCTAAATCGCCAATGCCTTCGAGGCCAATAGCCGCATCACAAGGCCCCTTTTCTCCGCCACCGGTAACACGGTCAATTTGGCTTTTGAAGTTAACCTGGAGTGTGTCAAACATCTTCAAGCCGACTTCCATCAACATTTCTTCATAGCCTCGCGGAACGCCTCTCTCCGCAATAACGCTATCAATAATCGTCCCCTCTTTGTCGCCAGAAACGATACCGAGTGTAATGGCATCAGCCATCACACCCGCGAACCACTGACCAAGCGCACGAACAGAAGGAGTGATAAAGGCAGTCATCACGCTTCCTCCATTCGGGATTGGCCGTCTTTCTTCACGACCGTTATAGTCTGGCGAATCCAAGATTTAAGGTCGTTGTGGCTGATCACCATTACCGTTCCTCGCTCAATGGCCTTCTCTTCCAGAATCCCCATCAAGCGCTCCAAGCCGGACTCATCAAGCGCATCGTCAATTTCATCGCCGACAAACAACTCAATATTCTTGGTCGCCCGGCTCGCTACCAGATCTTGAAGTGCCAATGTCGTCGCGATACGAACCTTGCGCTTCTCACCGCCAGATAGTCCGGCAAAGGAATCAGCGCCATACACGTTGTTAACCGAAATGCCGAACTTATCCTTTGATTCGCCTTTCTTCGTTAGCTCAACCGTCTGCCACACTGCGGAGATCGCCCCATCTGAAAGAGCATTCAGGTAATGCGCTGTCCTCTCATTTAGGAATGGCGTTACCGCTTCGAGGATATGGTTGCGAACCCCCTTCGGAGAAAACACCTCACGCGCTGCCGCCAGCTCTTTGATATTCCGTCGTCCAACTTCAACATTGGCTTTCAGCTCACCAAGGCTTGAACGTAGCTCTTTGGCTCTTTCTTGTTTCGTGCTGATCATGCTCAGATATGGGTTTGTCTCACGGGCAATGCTGTCCGCTTGCGCACGGGCATCCTTGGCACGGTCTTTTGCTACTTTTGCGGAGGCTTCGATACGTGAAACCGACAACAGCTCGTTATTCAGCTTTGAAATCTGCTCAGTGGCAGCGGTTGTATCCGGACGGGCAGCAATCACCTTTTCGAGATTAGCCTTGGCATTCTCAATGGCCTTGTCAGCAGCTTCAATCTGAGGCTTTAGCTCATTGGCCTTAGCAACGAAATCCCCTGCACGCTTCTTGTGGTTTGAGCAAACCGCATCTAAATCACCCGCCCCATATGGCTTACCACACTCTCCGCATGGCTTGCCAACCTGATCGGCAACGCCCCTTGCATCCAATGCAGCCTTTTTCGCAGCTTCTACAAAGCTGGAATATTCACGACTGAGACGGTCTTTATTGCTCTCGGCAGACACTACAGCGCCTCGCGCATCAAACTCAAGGTCACGATGTTTGTCAGCACCGGCAATGGTTGCTTTTACTCGCTCAATCTCGGCACGGATATCCTCGCTGGATCTATCCGTATCCAAAGACAACTCGTATTCAGCAGCCTCAGCATCCAGTCGCCCCGCTTCCTTGAGCGCATTGGCCTTTCGCTCTTCTCGCTGTGCATCCCACTCAGTCACTTTGTCCTTTAACAGCTTGATTTCGCCAACCAGAGAGCGCAGTTGGTCGGCAGTGGACTCCAACTTAGTTTCCTCCGATGCAAGACGAGTGGCTGCGGTATTGTGACGATCACGGGCAATGTCGTAAGCACGGGTCAGACGATCAATGCCAGCGGCTTCCTCAACGATGGCTTTCAGGTTCTTGTCAGTCATACCAGGCAAATCAGCCATGCCTTCCTGACTCGCATAAATCGAGGCAAGAAACACGTCTTTTGAACAGCCAAACAACCGGACAATCATTTCCTGAGTGAGCCTATCTGTGCCTTTAGTGATTTCGCCGTCTTCACTAAACACTTGAACATGGTTCTTGCCGGTTGGATGCTTGCGGTGACGGACAATCGAATAGCGCTTTCCATCATCCTCGACTGTCGCGCAGACCCGAGTGCCCTTTCCTGACTTGCGGTTTACGACTTGGTCGGCTTTCAGGCCATGAGCGGTTTCACCATAAAGCACCCAGCACAACGCATTAAGCAGTGTGGACTTGCCTGCGCCATTGGACTCGGCGGAACTGTCATCTTCGTTTCGACCTTGAATCAAAACCAATCCGCGATCACTTAGCGAAACCTTGGCTTCGCCAATCGTCATGAACTTTTCAATGTCTAAAGAAAGCAGCTTCACGCCAAACCCTCCGCCTCTGTCAAAATGTCTTCACAAACGCCAAATAAGCGCTTTTCATCAACGCCCCCTGTCACTGCATAACTTTTGCAGTAAGCGCCCACAGAATCGCGCAGGGAGTCGATTTTGGACGTTTCCGAACTGGATTTAACGACAGTGGTGGACTTCACAAAAGAGCAGACAATACCTTTTGCGCCTAACGCTTCAAGTGATTTGCGTCTTAGTAGCGCCTCTTCGTCAGACTCTACAGTTCCCTTGGCTCGGACGTAGTTGCCCACGATCTCTCTTTCATCACAATCGGCCAAATCAAGGAACTTAGGCGCTGAGGTTTCGAAATGAGTTATCCCGGTCCCGCCCACAATCACGCATCCGGCCAGCGAACCAATATCGCCCCAATTGTGGTGAGTCAGAGCACCTACGGATATCACCGTGTCATTCATCCGTTTGTGGTTGTGGTAATGGCCTGAAAACACTTTTCCAAAGCCAATTTCCGCCAACTCTCCGGCATCAATGCCGACATCCGGCAGCCCCATGATCACGCCATTGACCGGCGCATGAATGATCGCGTTCCAATTACAGGCATCCTCGTCCAGCTCACTTTTGGCCTTTTTGAGTTTGCTAAGCAGCTCGGCGTTATTGTCATGCCATGACAGCATCATCACCTTGTCGTCATGGAAGAATTTAGGCGTGGAGCCACATACAATTTCCGCCCCAATGGATTGCAGAGCTGATGATGTGCTCGCGTAGAAAACCGACTCTTTAGTTTCAAGGTCGTGGTTGCCAGCCAGAACCCGAACTTCCAAGCCGACTTCGTTGATAATCTTGGAGTAACACTCGATAACGCGGTTTAGAACCAGGGGAGAAACGTTGCCCCTTACATGGAACATATCTCCGGCATGATAAAGACGGTCACAGCCAGCCTTTTTCATCAGCTTAGCCGCCTCAATGGTCGCGCTCAGTTGCTCAGCAAGGCGAGAGTTTTCTCCTGCCGCTGATGTTTTGGCGAACTGAGTAAACGCATGGTAATGAGTGTCTGAAATGATACCGAACATGATACCTCTCTACTGCATGTTACGATTACAAAGCTGGCAAGTAATAAGTCACCGCTTACCAACTTAACAGCTAAATTTAATCCCCAATTTTAGAGCGAAGGATGTATGCAAGGTATAACGCCAGAGCGATGAACGCATAGCAGATTGCAGCTTCTATCATTTTGTTTGTCCTCTTGTTGGTCATCTAAGCTATTGGCTGCAATCTTCTCATAGCCACATAGGGATTCAACGGAGGACAAAGGCCAGTCAATTTGAACTAAAGACATCGCGGGAATCTCATCACAGTGGCAGTCTCCGCCGCAAAATTCACAGAAAGGAACCGTCGCCATCACGCCCTCTTCGTCAATGCTTCACCAACCCAACCTTTCTTGTGAACTGTCGCTATTCCTCGAACTTCCGGCAAAATCTCGGTGCTGTCCGCATGTGGTGTTTCGTTGAAAATCCAGTAGTAATACTGGTCTAAGATAAACGCCGCACGATCCGGATGCTGACACATTTTTTGCGCTATTGGGAACGACCACTTATCACAACGGCTGATTGATTTCGCCGCATACCAGTAGCAGGCAGTGTCCCTATCCACCCCATCAAACTTCACCTTAAATGCTGCGTAAAGAGCACAGTTAAGAGTGAAATCAACTCGGTCTAATACTTTTTGCATTGGTGTAACTCTACTTGTTTCAAGTGGTGGCGAGTCTACTTTCTGACGATAAGGCGATCAATAAAAATAAATAAGCGTTGACTTATTTTTGTAGTATGTCATATAAAATCCGGCAGATAGCAAGACATAACAATTCATTTTATTTGATAGGTATCAGCAATGCTCGGACGTTTTTTCAGTAAAAAAGCAAAAGCAGCAGGTGTAGAGCTTAAACGCATTGAGAACCGCGACCTAATGGAAGCAATCGTGGGCGGCTGCCTACTGGTTGCGGCTGCAAATGATAAGAACGGTAAGGTTGACGAGTCTGAAATGACACGTATCCACAATCTGATCCGCACCAATAAGAACCTGGAGCACTTCGGCGCTGAAATCCAAGAGATTATCACCCGAACCAAGGCTCGTCTTGAGGCTTCGTTTATCGCAGCCCGTCTTGAGATCATGCGTGAGATTGAAGATATTGCGGATGACACTGAGCAGGCACAGGATGTAATGGCTAACGTCATTACCATTGCGCTGGCAGATGGTGATGTTGACGAGGCGGAGTATGCCGTTCTTGAGCAAATCGCTATGACACTAGGCTTGCATATTGACGATTGGATTCAATGAGCGATAACCTAAGATTTTCATTGGTTTTGCTACTGACGTTTGCGGTGATCACCGTGGACTTTGCCAGCAAATTCCTTTCGATTGTGGTTGATGGAGCCTTAATTACAGCAGCTTTGTGCATTCTCTTTCCGCTATATCGAAAAGACCGTATTCAATAGAAACGACGACAGACCGTTAGCCACCAGTTGGTGCGTTGACCTTAGCCATTTCGTCTATTTTCCGTAAGTCAAAGCCCACCGAAGTGGGCTTTTTTGTTAGTGAAGACCATAAATCAGTTCTTTTAAATAATCACAATTATTCGCTCTATTACAGCAACAACATTGAAACAAATTATTGAAAACAAAACGACCGTTAAGAAACAGAGGTTAGATAAAAAAGTATTTGTGCTGTAATATAAAGATTCAGACCATCAAAAAAACAAATCATGAGTAATACTATAAAGTTATTAACGAATCTCCGTAGTTTACGTGCCTTTGCTCGTGAGTCTATGACTCTGGATCAGCTAAAAGATGCCCTAGAAAAGTTGACTCAAGTTGTAAATGAACGCGAAGCCGAAGAAGAACAACTAAAAGCGGAAAATAAAGAACGGACAGAGAAGCTGGAAGCGTATCGCCAAATGCTTATGGATGACGGTATAGAACCAGAAGAACTTTTGTCTAAGTCAATTACAGCCGCAAAGAAAAAACCTCGACAAGAAAACCAAGAAAAATATAGATTTACTAATGAAAAAGGTGAGGTTAAAACGTGGACTGGATTTGGACGAATGCCTAAATTTTTAAGAAAAGCTCTCGATGAAGGCGCCAAGTTACGTGACTATAAAATTTAACATATAAAAATCTGTTGCAAGCCGCTGAAACCAAGCGGCTTTTCATTATCCCCATTAATCATATGCTTTATTGATTAATAATCAAAATTATGAACATATAATATAAAAAGGTTTTTTTCCTAAAAAGAAACTAAACTTATAAGAATGAACCAAATAACTGTATAGATTTTGATTACATGAAGGAAATTATGATTAATAATGTGGTTTTTTATAGACTTAACCATGTAATCAAGAATGAAGAACAAGATAGGATTACAGAGCAACTTGAAAGAGCAGGTTTTGAAGGGCATCTAAAAGTTTACGACTTGGGTGGTGATAGTAAATCTTCCCGTAATCTTGTTATTGAAGGAGTTTATCAAGGAAAACGGTGCTGCTGTGCTGTAGGTTACGAGAAAAACAGGAATAATTTAATTATTAGAAAAATATGGAGTGGGCATATTGAAGTTTAGTTGTAATTTACAATGATTCACTTATCTATATATACCCTATCGAAAAAATGTTTCAATTTTTAACCGTGTGATGAAAGGCACTACATTTTAACGTTGTGCCTTTCATATCAAACTTATTAAGTTCGTCTCTAATTTTCGACCATCATCTCTTTATATTGATTAAGTTCTTCTTTTATTCTAATCATCACCGCAAGGGCACTTTCAAAATCATAAGTTGATACGGCTTGATATAAATCATTACTCAGCCCTAAATCTAACTTCTCAAAGCATAATCGATGTTTAGTGTAAAAATATTCAGATTCTAAGTCACATTCTTCAAGTAAAAAGACCAAATGGTCTACTTTAGATTCAAATTCTTCGATAGATTTAATGTCACAATCTAACTTTGGGGAAGGCTCGTTAACATAACTAATTTCAGATATCTCTGTATTTGCACAAGGAATATACGCACCAGAGTGATCTATTTCGAGTTCAATAGTGAACCAGAAAATACTTCCTTTTCCATACTCACTTTCAACTCCGACCTTACCTCCCATTAGTTCAGCAATACGTTTAGAGATCGTCAGCCCAAGACCTGTTCCACCGTATTTTCGAGTGGTTGAAGCATCCGCCTGTTGATAGCTATCAAACACCAATGCCTGGTCATATTTAGATAATCCAACACCGGTGTCCAATACACTTATGCGTAAGTTAATGTTGTCTTTTGTTCGCTGCATTGCATCAACAATAATGGAGACTTCTCCTTCATCAGTAAATTTAATAGCATTACTAACAAAGTTTAAAATAATTTGTTTGATTCGTAGCGTATCTCCGACGAGTTGTGGAATAGACTCATCTACTTCAGTAGTAAGGTGAACACCACGCTGATTCGCTTTATACTCAAAAATATCATAGACATCTTGAATAATGGTTCGGATATCAAATAAAGTTTTCTCAATTTCAATTTTATTCGCTTCAAGCTTAGAAAGGTCTAGAATATCATTAATAAGAGTTAATAGATGCTTTCCTGACTTGTCGATTTTTACCAAGTTGCTTTTTTGATCAACAGTAAGATCTGAGTTCAACAGTATATGGGATAAACCTAGAATCGAGTTCATCGGTGTTCTTATCTCATGGCTTACATTTGAAATGAACTGACTTTTGGCTATGTTTGCATTCTCAGCCGATAACTTTGCTTCTTTGAGCTCAGTTGTCAGCCTATCCAATTTACTACCCATACTGATGATTGAGTTCGCGGTTTCATTGAGCTCTTTTAGCCGGAATCCGTCATTAGTTAAATTGAAGTCCCCAAGGCCAGCTTTATTAACCATATTCTGAATTTTCTTTAAAGGCTCAGCAATAAACTCACTCATCTGTTTTGACGAACGCCATATAAATATCAAGAAAAGAGCATAAAATGAAATCAAACCAAATATAAGAACATAACCAATATTTTGATATTTATTTTCTAAAGCTCGAGATGATGCATACATCTTATTTTCATCAACAATTACCATTAATCGCCATTGTGTTTCAGGTATTGTTGACCATGATATAAGCTTTTTCTCACCGTTGAGTGTTATCTGTGTGAGCCCGTTGTTATTCTTCAATAATTGGCTAGATAAATCAGCAGTATCATCACGTTTAAATAAATTAAAATCATCCGGTTTAAATACTTCTTTGGTTATAGCTTGTTGGTAGCTATGCTCTGTCAACTCTTTCAAACCAAAGTCATATTCGCCTTGAGGGGGCAAAGCCATTATTGTGCCATTACTACTAGCCAGTATCGCATAGCCATCCCATGGTATAATCAAATTTTGAATGCTATCGATAATAGCGCTAACCTTTATATCTAATCCCACTACACCTTCTAGAAAATCTATTATATAAACCGGAGAAATTGCAGATGCCATCCAACCGTGACCAGCAGGATCAATATAAACATCAGTCCAAACAGTTTCTCTATTTGGGTTATATTCTTCATTGGCCAAATAGTAAAAGTTGTATTCAGGAATATCCATTTTAGGAGGATACTGATCTACAGTATAAAACCAAGGATAAATTCGGTTGTAAGAATCCCATGTATTAACGTAAATAGAAGAAACCAAATCATTGTTTTTTTCGATTTGCTTCATTAGTGGGTCAAGATGTGCAAGTCGATATATTTTCTCCCAATCTTTTTTGTCAGTTAAACCTGAGTAAAAAGAAGCTGAGCCTCCTAAGTCATTTTTAGAATAAATCACACCGTCTTCACTAACAGCAAGGTTAGAGCTTTCAGAAGCGTCAATCACGTCATTGCCTGATAAAACACGTTCGGTTTCATTTCGATACAACGTTGTTAAACTTTCTATTGATAACAACTTTTCACGGATGATATTGGATTCACGCTCAGAAGATATTTTTAGCTCTTCATTAACCTGGGTGTATATATAAGCCATGTTATCATTACTGATAAGGTGATTACTTACCAAGTAAACTGCGATGAGACCTGATTCCACCAGAATAAGAGGGATAATCCCGGTTCTTACCATTGATCTCCATACCCATGTTTGGGTATTAATCGTCTTTTCTTTCATTCAATTCCAACCACCATAAACCAGCAAGATATTTAGTTCGTATACGTAAGTGCAATGTCATACAGCTCATCGCTTATTTCAGTAAATGCGTCGACAATAAAAGGATCAAAATGAGTTCCCTTACCTGATAGTATGATTTGAACTGCGTCCTGATGAGTAAATGCAGGTTTGTAAACTCGTTTAGAAATCAGTGCATCATAGACATCAGCTATTGCCATAAGGCGGGCAGATAATGGTATAGATTCACCTGAAAGACCTAGAGGATAGCCATTTCCGTCCCATCGCTCATGGTGCGAGTAAGCAATCTCTTTGGCAACTTTTAGGAAACACATTTGTCGACCACTCACTTTTTCCGCGTTTTTAATCGCCTCATAACCAATCGTAGTGTGGGTTTTCATGACTTCAAACTCATCCTCTGTTAAGCTGCCTTTTTTCAGTAGAATTGCGTCTGGAATACCTATTTTTCCGATGTCATGAAGCGGAGCCGATTTGTAAAGTAGTTCAATGAATTCATCAGAAAGCTCTTCCGTATAACTCGGATTTTGCCGTAAAGTTTCCGCTAATCGTTTAATGTAAATTTGAGTGCGGCGAATATGGTTTCCCGTCTCGTTATCTCGAGTTTCAGCCAAAGAAACCATCGCGTAGAAAGCAATGTCTTGGATGGCATGAAGTTCCTCTTTTTGCCGTAGTGCTTCAGCGGTTCGTATTTTGACTTCATTTTCTAGTTTTTCTTTTTCACTCTTTAGAATATCTGAAGCAATTTTCAGCGAAACATGTGTTTTAACACGAGCTTGAACGATTTTTGGATTAATAGGTTTTGTGATGTAGTCGGCAGCGCCCAACTCAAAACCTCTTTGCTCATCTACTCGCTCAGCTTTTGCTGTCAAAAATATGACAGGTATATCACGTGTTGCTGGATTTGATTTAAGTCTTTGACAGACTTGATAGCCATCCATTTCCGGCATCATGATATCCAGCAAGATTAAACTTGGGTTAGCAGTTTCAGCAAGAGCGATACCTCGCACGCCACTACTTGCCCCTTTCACCTTATAATCATCTTTAAGTAGCTGATACATCAAAGTGAGATTTTCAGGGATATCGTCAATAACCAACACAGTTGGCTTAGATGAAGAGATAGATAACATCCGTTCTCCTTTCGGCGGCTATGAGTCAGAATGATTCTTTCGAAACTAAAGTAATGAGTTAATAAATAAGACGTATGATTTGATAATAGTAAAAATTAGCATAGGTTCTTATTGTATATAGTGAGAGGTATCTATTTATTGTTTTTGTAGTCAAATTGACTTTCTTGATTTTTCCCCTCGTAGTTTTTTTATTCAACAGATTTTAAATGGAAGATATTTCTTGCTTGATTCAATGATTTATGTTATCCAATTTTAATGAGTGATATGCCAATTAATTGCTTGGTCTTATACCTTTACTTTATGACATTTTGATGACAAATAATATTCGCATAAAGATGCGGAACGAAACCCATGCACGCCCCATACGAATACCTGTTCATTTTAACGATTCCTACTAATTATTGGGGATGCGGTCTGGAGCATTATCTAGTATTGCAAAGAAACCATATCCATTCAGCAGCAGCTACAGTTACTGATCACGTGTCGTAAATAATGCGACTAGTTCGCGGTAATCTCGTGACCTACGCTGATTCTGGTCTTTCAGCTAATCTAACTCGTAGGTTCCCTTTCGATTTGGCTTCAAGTGTTTTCATCTTGATATTATTTGATTATGATCATAAAACAATGATTTTAAAGGGTTTTACTGCCTCATTCTTTTTGCAAATGGCCAACAATACGCTAAGTTCAATAGTCACACTGACTCGTTTAAACTAATGCCGCCATTTTGACACTGTGTTAGAGGCACATGTCTGATCAAGTCGTTTCAACTAGAGAAATGAGTGCTGTATGAACTCTCGCCATTTAGCATATCTGACATCTGATTTTTTATACCGGATGAAATTTATCTTTACTTTACTAAGTAATGAGGTATGATTTTGGCTGCTCTGATGTTCAGACTTATTAATGAAACACCAAGTCAAAGTAAACCCTAAGAATTTCTTCGTTAATGTTGTTATCCTCTGTGTTTCCCTTAGCTTCATCGTCACATTCAATAATTCAATCTTCAGAGAATCGAAGTAACATTATTAATTTTTAATATATAAGGGACACTACATGTCTAAAGCAACTGGTATCGTAAAGTGGTTTAACGAAGAGAAAGGTTTTGGTTTCATTACTCAAGACAATGGCGGTGCTGACGTATTCGTTCATTTCCGCGCAATTGCTTCAGAAGGTTTCAAAACTCTTTCTGAAGGCCAAAAAGTATCTTTCGATGTAGAGCAAGGTCAAAAAGGCCCTCAAGCAGCTAATGTTGTAGCTCTATAATTGAAATTTTGGCGTAAGTGGATAACCCACTTACGCCAACTAAGAATCAGCAACGCTGCACTGAGAAAGTCAAAACGTAATACCTTACTCCAAGACTACACTCTTCAAAAATTTGTTCTCCACGCCTAAAGCGCTTTCTTCTTGAAGTATTTCAGCGGCAAATACCGCTGCAGGGCACCGCCTTGAGACTCGTAGTTCATGACTAATGCCCTATCCATGAATCTATCAACTGTTGTTACATAAAGCTCTTGGCTTTCCTTTACCAAAACGCCCACATGTTTTACCCCTCGCGCATCAATCTCGCGGATCGTCTCAACGTCCAGAGCCCAGCATGCACACCCTTGGCGAATTGCCGCAAGTAAACTGGATTCACCGTTGCGGAATATCTCTTTGCGTGAGCGATAAGCCACATAAAGCCTCCTGCCTGATTTAAGCGTCCAAAATGCCCCGTATAGCTTACGCTTCTTCCTTAGATGCTCTACCTCTAAGCACTTTTTCTCGTATTTGATCATCATCGGCTACTGGCTCTAAGTAAATAGCGGTCAACTTCGACTGCTCATTTAAGAAATGCCCGTAAGACTTCCGCAGTATTTCACCGACCTTATCAACCGGTTTTCCGCCCATAGCCAGGTGATTAAACATCGAATGCTTGGCAACCATTGCGTCAAAATCGCCACTATACAGCTTCCGAACCTTCATGAACCGGATAATCTCTCCATCATCCGCCCCTACCAGTGCAACTGTCTTGCCGATCTCCAGCCTATCCATCCAAGTTGTTCCGGCCCTCATGGTATTGAAGGAGGATTGATTTAAGCCGATGAACGGCTTGCGGAAGGATAAGATCGGCACATAGCGCTGGCATGTTCTGATATGAACGTCAGCATGAGGTTCGGCTTTCTCGACAACTTTGTAAATTGGACAGCCGGTCTTGATGCCGCAGGAGTTACAAATAAGTCCAGTTCTTGCCAGAACGGACTGCGGCTCAATGGTGTAAACACCATCTTCAGTCTTACGAACCCAACGGGCTTTCTTAACATCAAGGCTCATGGTCGGAATCACTCTACTCTATGTTTTTCGAGGATATTCCAACCGATGAGCCAAGTAAGTCAAGGTTATTAAGCGACAGCTTTCGCCCTAATGTCCTTGATTGAAATAGGAATTAAGCGTTCGCTTAGTCCGAACGTATGTTCTGAGCCAGCCGGATAGAATGCCAGCTCGGTGTCAAAGACTACTACCCCATCGTCCATCGCAAACGCATAGGTTGTTTCATTCGCATCGCGACGCATACGAGTGACCATGCCAGCGGCTTCTGAGTGCGGCACTTGTTCACCAATGAAAGTGCCAAAACCGATTGTTTCCCAGTGTCTTACACCTTCTTTCTTCACTGGTCTGTAAAGTCCAATAACACGCGAACCGATTTCCATTTTTACCTCTCTTGTTGCTCTTATTGCGCTTGTTGCTTGTGTTTATCTTATTGCGGATATACAAGGTAAATAAGCTCTACACCTTGTATAAGTAAGTCATTGGTGACTGATTTTATCTTTAATGGCTAAGATCGAACGATAACGTTGATAGGTTGACTCGCTAATCCGCTTGCCCGTGATGTTCTCAATCACTTTAATAGACTGCTCCACAGTCAAATCTTTACTCTGAACCTGACTCACCACTTCAATGATTTCAGCCTTGTTGTCGTAGCCTAGATACGCTCGCTCAAGCCGTGACTTCAAATCATCCCGCACTCGCTGACGAGTATCAGCTTCCAAATCTGACTTGTGATAGCGGTAAAGAAAGGCACGGCTCATTAGTGTGGCCAACTCACGGTCGCCAAACAAAGAAAACGCTTCTTCCTCTACCAGTTTGCGCGGCACGGTGCTTTCCATATCCGCACGTCCAAGCGGATCACGTCTGCCTTGGCTATTCAGCAATTGTGTAATCCAGTTCATAATGAAACTCCCAAAAAGGGGGCTTACGCCCCCAACTCTCAATTAGCGGCTTATTCTTCCTCTGATGCTTCCACCAAAGCCGTCTTCTTCTCAGCTTTGTCGAACAGTGGCAGCATTGCCTCTACCCCACGCTCTTCGAAGAAAGAAACCAGCTCTTTCCGGCGATATTTCTTCTCGCCATACTTGATGTATCCAGAAGACTTCTCAAGAATGCCAACTTCGCATAGGTGGTCAATTGAGCTACCGATAACATCGAATCCTCGGTCTGTATCGAAGTAGTAATCCCATGTTGCGCGCTGGAACGGCTCTGACACTTTGTTCTTGATACACTCGGCGCCAATGGACTGCCCTGTTTTCTCCGAACCCTCTTTGATTTGAGAGCGACCTAGCTTGATTCGAACAGAGGCATAGAACTCCGGAGCATTACCGCCTGGGCTTGTAGTAGGATCACCAAACATCACCCCGATTTTCGTGCGAATCTGGTTTAGGAATAACATGCAGCAATTGTATTTACGCGCCCAAGCCGCCAGTGTTGGGAAGTTTGCGGCAGTAGCACGCGCCAGCGCCGTATTGTCATTCATACCCAAATCATCACCGGCTTCCATCTTGGCGAATTTAGATCTCGGAACCATTGAGGCCAGTGAGTCATAGACGATGATGATCGGCGCTTCATCCGGAATCAGCTTATTCTCACGAACTGTTTTAAGCAGCTTGCCAGTCAGCTCTACCGAGTCCTCAAACGTATCAGGCTGCTTGTAAACCCATTGACCATCATCCTCGTCAATGTTTAAGCCATACTTGGCGGCCAGCTCACTGACGAATGAGTTTTCATGGTCAAGGAACACCGCAATCCCACCCATGCGCTGAACAGAAATCATTGCCTGAGTAGCAAGCAGGGTTTTACCTGCTGAAGATGGGCCGAACATTTCGATAATGCGACCACTTGGGAAACCGCCACGGTAAGAACCAGAGATAGCCTTATTTAGCGGAGGGAAGCCAGTCGAAAGCCAAACTTTAACGCCTTGGATAGTGTCGTTTCCGCCAACTGCCTTTTTCAATGCCGCTGCTAGAGGTGATACTGCCATTATTACTTCTCTCCGATTTTCAGGTATTTCTTTACTCGTTCACTGATTTTTTCGTATTGCTCGCTAACCTTTGATAGCTCACCATTGGTTAGCGTTTTGCCCGTTCTTGCTTGGTAAAGCATTGGGATACTTGCCATTACACCAACGCCATACAGGTAAACAATCTCTTTGGCTAAACCCGCTGGCGTAGCAATGGCGTCTTTTTCAAGAATGCTTTTAATCACAAGCAGAACCTCTTGAATGGAGTCACGAACACCTCAATTTCATCCACGATGGACTGAAAGCTCAGCTCAAGGCATTTGTTCTCAAACTCAGCCTCGTCATAGCGAGGAGGGATTGTTTCGATGTTCTCCGGCATCATTTCTAGATCGGCCAAGTTCATCAGCTTCACATTGCGCCGGAAGATATCGAGCATCCCCATTTCCACCTTCTTGTTAAATTCATTGTTGGCTAAGGCGAAATACTTCCTACGGCCACGCCCTTTGAAGTCATCAACGGTAATTTCTCCGCTTCTGGCCTTTTTAACGAACTCAATAACAGAGCCGCACTCATTCAATAGCTCCAGCGCACCAGACTCACCAATACCACCTACACCATCAATTTCATCCGACTTATCGCCGACCAGAGCTTTAAATTCCAAATACTGACGTGGTGTTTGAAGACCCGTTTTCTCGCCTAAGTAAGACAGCCTGGTAATTTCGTCTTTCCGAACATTCAGCAGGCTTACGTTATCATCCAGCAAAGTCAGCCAGTCGTTATCGCCCGTGTATAAGTAGATGTGCTCTACGTGGCTTTTGAATCTCCGGCAAAGCATACCCGCCAGATCATCAGCTTCTCCGTCATGCGCTACCAACTGACGGACACCAAGCAAGGACAGCATCAGCTTGATATCGTCCCTTTGCTGTCTGAATTGGATTCGCATTTCTTTCAGCTTCGGATTGTCGCTGCGCTTACCCTTGTATTCCGGATAGAAAGCGGGTCGTTTGATTGGTTCGCCGTCCCATAGAACATAAGGTCGAGCATTCAGCTCACGGCAGTATTTGCGGATATTACGAAGCATCCCGAAAATCGCTTGGACTTGTCTTCCACCCGCCGTCAGTGTCGCTCCTTGCTGGCAGAAGTAGCCAAGCGAATGTGCGTCAACAAGCAATAGGTTCATACCCATCACCTCACTAAATTAAATTGGGAATTAGGAAGGAATGGGTGAGGTTTCCCCCACCCACTTGCGATTAAAGGTCAGCTAGTAGAGCGTCAAGATCGTCTAGGTCGCTTGAAGAGTCTGCCTCAGCAGTGGTAGCATCCTCGATCTCAACATCAGAGGTTGGTGTCGGTTCTGGCTTGAACTCCGTTTCCATAGCGGCTTTCAATTCTTCATCTAGCAGTGAATCCAGATCTTCGTCAACAGCAGTTGAGGTGGTGCTCACGGATGTTGTTGCTGCAACGCCGTGAGTGCCAGTCCCCGCACTTGATGCAGAAGATGCGTAGCCGATAGCCGGAACACTTGAAACCAGTGGCAAACCGATAACAGCATTTGCCTTGTTTAGTGTGGTTAGCAGACGTGCCTCATCAACACGCTCAGTCAGCAGCTCGATATTGATTAGCTTGTCCATAGTGTCGGCAGCCAGTGCTTTCTTACGCTTAGGAGAGGCAGAAACAGTGTATTTGGTGTCTGTGCCTGTCCCGGTGCGAGTAATCACGAACGGATAGCCTTCTTCCAGTGATAGCGGATCACCAAAGCCTTCATCCATGTGCTCAATCAGACGGTCTTGAATCTGATCGAAACAGGTAGACGCAAGTTCGATTAGCTGAACACCCTTGTCTTCTTGGCCTTCAACAATACCATTCCACAGGTAACGCTTGGCAGAGCGCATTTTGTTGATTGTGTTTTCCATAGCTTTGTCGCCTTTGTAGCGAGCCAAGCCTTCGTAAACCGCTTCACAAATCGGGCACTGCTCATCGTGGGTCTGTTTGGTGCATAGGTATACAGACATTTTCTCGCCATCTTTCTTAACGAAATGCTGTCCGTATGTTTTAAACGGAAGACCGCCATCTTTCGAACCCAGAAGACGAATGACGTTCTCGCCGTCTTTCAGCTTGTAAGTGTCGATGCGGGATGATGCGCGTTTTTCCTCTTCGCGTTTTTTGTTGGCCTTTAGTAGTTCTAGGATGTTTGACATTTTTGATTTCCTTGATTTTTTTCAGTTCTCTACGGTATCTCCAAGAGCTGTGCGTCTTGCGCGAGTGCTCTCTTTGACTTCGCGCCAATAATAAGTCAGCGCTTAATTATTTTTCAAGATTTTTTTGATCACTCTTGCGGGTGCTTTTTGAGAGCAGTAAAAGTCGATGAACCGGTCTTCTCCAACTCCAAAAATTCACGTTTAGAAGCCTGCACAATCATGTCTCGGCGATGACGGAAAGCCTCAAGTGCATACTTCGCCTTCTCACAATCAGACTTGGCCGCATCATATGCTTCGCGTGCTGCTCTCATCTTCTCGTGATTCTTCATTTTCGATTCAATTAACGACTCAGTCGGACGGATGCCAGATAGGCTCAAGTCAGCTCGGATAGTGTTGTATAGCCTTGCCTCCACTTCTTCCATCACTTGCTTGGCCTTCGCCACTCGTCGCTCAGATTGAGTAAGTTTGTCGGCGTATTGGAAGAATAAGATCGCCTGATTACTCCATACTTCATCGAGATTTGAGCGGTCGAATGCTAAATCTGACAGCGTTTGTTCTACGTTAAACATCTTGCACACCCTCAATAAGATGTTGGGCTTGTCGTCCTTGTTGGGACACATCAAACTATACAGAAACAATAAAGGGGTAAAAGCCCCAACCTCACAAAAGTAAGTCACCGATGACTATAAATTAAAGTTAAAAGTAGAATCTTGTGCAAAGCAAAATCAGACCTATCTTTCTATTGATTGATTTAGCCGTTGACTATCTCATAGGCTTTTTTGCAGATATCTTCCAGCTCGGTTTTCTTCTCAGGTTTGAAGTGCAACATACCTGGATTAAAGCCGAATATGATGTTGCAATCCCTTGCAGAATCATACTCGTTGCGACCGGACAGCTCACTTGGCTTGAGCTTGGAGGTATTGAAATACCCAGCCGCCAGCGAACCCATTGCGATCACCACCGTAGGCTTGGTGTATTCCAATTCATGCGCAAAGTAGTCCTTAAACAGGTTGATTTGCTCGGAGGTGAATTGCTCATCCTTACCCTTCACAATCTTCATCAAACTGGTGGCGTAAATATCCCCCATTTTGAACCCTGCATTAGTAAGCGCTGCCTTAAAGTCATCGTGACCTTCTGACATGATATAGCCGGATTTCTCATCCCATCCATTAGGGGCGTCAAGCACGATCATCACTTTGGGCTTTCTGCCAATAGTCGGACGCACAATGGCTTCCCCTAGCTCAGTCTCCTTCTCAATGCGACTATGCAAAGCATTCACTTGGGCGCAAACCTTGGCGTCACAGATAAAGTCACGCTCAACACCGACAGCATCAATCATGATATCGCCCATTAAAGCCGCTTGGTCTTTGCGTCTGTCAGGGTGTCGAGCGTCCAGCTCCTTTGGGTCAATGTCAGCAAATGCCCCTACTTTCCGAAGTGCCTCACGAACGCGAGCATTACAGGCTCGCTTTAAAACCACCTCTTCGAACTGCTCCACAGTAGAGAAACGACCACCGCATTTGGCACGAGCCTCAATAATGGCTTTCGCACCCGCAGCACTACAGCCTTTAACAGCGGAGAATGGCGCATACAGCACCGTTTGCTCTCGCTTGCTGTCATAGCCAATTTCTAGGCGATCTGAGCTGTGGTTGATACAAGGCGGAACAACTTCGATACCGTGCTCACGCGCATCACGAACAATGGCCGGATGTTTGTCACTGCCCAAGATAGTCAGTGCTGCGGCAAAGAACTCAGCAGGATAGTATGTCTTGAGGTATGCAGAGCAGAATGACAGTAGCGAGTAAGCCACCGAGTGAGATTTGTTGAAGCCATAGCCTGCAAACTTCTCGATCTTGTCCCATACATCACCGGCGACAGCTTCCGGAATACCATTGACCTTCTCGCAGCCTTCAACGAACGATGCTTTCATTTTTGCCATTAGCTCAGCATCTTTCTTACCCATAGCCTTGCGAACCTTATCCGCCTCAGTCATAGAGAACCCTGCCATGATCTGACAGGCTTTCATGGTTTGCTCCTGATAAACCATTACGCCGTTGGTTTCGCTAAGCAGTTCATCAAGCAGCGGATGAATCGCCTCTGCGCGCTCATAGCCTTTGGCAACGGACACGAAAGTATCAAGTGCGCCTGACTGCATTGGACCCGGTCGGAACAGTGCTGTTGTCGCTGTTACCGTTTCAAACGTGAATGGCTCAATACCATTCCCAAGGTCACGAAGTGTTTTCTTCATGCCCGAAGATTCAAGCTGAAACACGGCTGTTGTTCTGCCTTCCGATAGCGTTTTCAGCGTCTTCTCGTCATCAAGCGGGACTGAGTAAATATCAATGTCCTTCCCGTGACGCTCTTTTACGTAGTCACAGGCCAGTTGAAGCAAATCGAGTGTCGCCAAGCCTAGAACATCGAGTTTAACCAGCCCCATGTCCTCACAGTGCCGTTTGTCCCAATTGATAGTGCGCTCGCCGCCACGTCGCTCAACGACAGAACGGTTGGTAAGTTTGTCCCCGGCAACAATCACACCCGCCGCATGTCGCCCATAGCCTCGCATCGTGTTTTGTAACTTACAGGCCAAATCAAACACGGCAGGATACTTGGCTGCAAACTTACCGATGCCACCCAGCTCTTCTTTCGCATCTTCCAAAGGCAAATTGTCACCGTCACCGGTAATTTCCTTGGTAACGGCCAGTTCAGTCTGGTCAATACCATAGATACGTCCGGCATCACGCAACGCAGAAGCGGAGCCTAAATACATGTAGTTTGGAATGCCGGCCACATACTCTTCACCGTATTTGCTCTCAAGATACTCAAGCACTTCATGACGGCGGGATTGTGAAAAGTCCAAGTCAGCATCGGGCAAGTCCAAACGCTCAGGGTTAATGAAGCGTTCAAACAGAAGACCATGCCGGATAGGGTCAGTTTCAGTAATGCCTAACGACCAGGCAACGACAGAACCCCCTACGGAACCACGACCGCAGCCCAATGGAATTTTGCGCGTTTTTGAAGCCTGAATCAGATCGTTAACCAGCAGAAAGTAAGGTGCAAAGCCAAGTTTTTTCAGAATGCCAAGCTCATACTTTACCGCCTCGATGTATTTGGGGCGCTCAGACTCAGGCGGAACATAGCCAAAACAAGGTTCGACAAAACGATCCTTCAAGCCTTTCACCGCCAACTCTGCCAGTGTCTTGTCTTCATCATCTGCCATTTTCGGCAATGACACGTCCAGCTTATGCCAGCGCCAGTTGCATTGCTCGATGATCAGGTCTTGGTTTGCTGATACGTAGTCCGGCGATACCCGAACACCCATGCGAACGGCGAACTCTTTCAGTGATTTCAGCAGGCGTGAGCGCTCTTGGATGCAGGACTCACGGTTGTATGGAACAAGAGCGCGATATGGCTGGTCTGCCTTAACGTTGTTGATAACCAGATACGCAAAGTCCTTGATATCGGCATCTTCAATGGTTTCGTAGTAGGCAGGATAGAACGCGGCTACAACCAGCTCTTTTTGATTGGCGTATTCAAGCGCCTTCTTGTTGATTTGGTCATACAGTGGCGTTTCAATCGGGTATAGCGCCATAACGCAGTCAGACGCATTCCCTGCGCCAATCATTTTATCTAATAGCTCCGCATGGGTTGGCAGCTTAAACACACTCCCTTTGTCGCTGGAAAGCATCAGAACGTTGCCCTTTGCGAAACACTCCGCCACTTGCTCCGGACTTACGCGAGGTTTGAAATAGAACTGCTCTTCGCGGTTGCCAAGTGTCAGCAGCTCGCAAACGTCCACAAAGCCCTGATCGTTCTTGATTAGCAGGGTCATTGAGAACTCATCTTGTCTGATGCCTTTGGCGCTTTCCCCCGCTTCCTTGGTGCGGTATTCCAGTTGCGGATCTGGAACAATCGTCAGTCGGACACCGCAGATTACTTTTACATCAGTGTCAGTTGAGCCAAGCTGTGCCGGAATGATCGAGCTGATTGACATGGTATCGGCAACAACAATGGCCTCATATCCCATTTCAGCGGCTTTCGGAGCCAGCTTATCAGCCTTTAAAACAGATTCACCCAACGAAAACTCGGTGCGACACAGTAACGCTTTCATTTTTCTTTATCCTTTGGCGCTTTTTCTGGAACATAAAAACAAGTTGAGAAGCCCACCCGCTTTTCAAACTCTGCTTTGCTAATTAACTCTTGATAGAATGAGTAGCTGAAGTTGACGCGATCCCAGCCATCGGGATCTAAAATCACCAATCCGCTCTCTTCCATAGCCTCTTCCAGCCACTCAAGGCTTGTTCTTACCTCTCTCATTTCTTTTTACCTTTGCTGATTCCGTCCATTGGCAGGGTCGCGGTATCTTCACCAAAAATGTCTTTTACGCGACGCATCGCCTCTTCCTGACACTCTGGGAAGTGAGAGCAAGCCTCACATGGCTTGCCCTTTTTTCTTGCTGTTAGAATCGAACCAAAACAACCCAACACTTAAATCACCGCTTACTAATCAATCACCCAAAAATGCGCTGTAATGTTTCTTTAGCAGCCGTGATGCTGTCGGCAGGCAGCTTGTTAACCCATGCCTTTTCAAGACCAGCAGCTAAGTTACCTCGTAACATTCCCACTTTGGCGGCGTTGATTAGCTCACGAGGGCCGATAGTCATTGGCAGGTCTTGGCGCTCATATGCCTCTCGAACTCGCTTGGCAAAGTCGCACATCTTCAAGGCATCCTCTTCGCGTAGTGGAACATGCGCACGGATAAGTGCCGCCTCTGACTTGCGATCCATGTATTCAACTTTCTCAACAATCGCAAAGCGTGAGTAGTTAGCCGCGTTCTGGATATTAGTGCCCTGATACAAACCAGTTTCATCGCCAGAACCATTGGTGTTACCAGTGCCAATAAAGGCAAAGTGCTTGTGTGGGTTTACCTTGCGCCACTCAGGAGTAGCATTCTTGATGACCAGCGCTTCACCCTCCAGAACCGCCTGATAAGCCGATAGCACTTGAGCAAAGGCAAAATCGTATTCATCCGCGACGTAAACAAAGCCGTGACGCATTGCCATTGCCAATAAGCCAGGTTCGAAATAAGTGCCCTCTTGGCTCGCCAAGATTTGGCCGACGATCTCGGACTCTTCTGTAGAACCGGTATGCTGGGCGCGAATTAAAGGACGGTTCAGCGCAGCGCAAATTTGAGTAGATAGTGAGGTTTTGCCAGTTCCGGCATGTCCCCAAAAGTAAGCAGGCATACCAAGCTCGATAGCCATAGCCGCGTCCTTGGTCACTTCTGGCTGGAACACATAGCCAGAGGTGCGCTTAGGAAAAAACTCAGGAAAAGGCGAGTTCAGGAATGCGGTCATCATAATTGGCTTGCCGGTTGAAGACTGTAGCGCTTTCAACGGCAGGCCAAGTGCCTCATGGAGAGCAACTTTCTCTGTGCGATACTCGGTTTCACCAATATGGCCATGGATAGGAACAACCTTTTCCTCAGTAGCAGCGGAGGTAGTAGCCATTTCGCTTTTCTTGGTTTCAGACTTCCTCTCAGGGGCTTGGGTAGCGGCTCCACGCAGCGCCTCTTTCTGGCGGATCATGTGTAGCGCATATTCAGACAGGGTTGGAGCCTCTGGAAATTCAGCTTTGTATTTTTCGATATCGCCCCACCCTTCATGCTCTCTCTCAAGGTGTGGTTTGATCGCATGGGTAAGTTCACCGCAAAGGCGGCATGAAATTTTAGACTCTGCCAATGATGCTTTATCTGCTAATGCTGACATGTTGTTACCTCACGTAAACTTGTTTCTTTGTAAATTGGACACTGCGAATATTAAATAATAAGTAAGCGGTGATCTAACTATTTTTCAAATATTCGCAGGTCACTAAAGAATGGCTAGGCTACAAGCTCTCTGATTTTGCCGCAGACAACGGCTGGTAGCTCTGACAGGTCATTTACCACGGCATGTTTGGCGTAGAAGCGCTTAACCGAGTCTGTCTGAATGCCGATGCCAAGTAGCTTGATATCGGTTTTCTGCTCAATAAACCGAGTGACAGCTCTCAAGTGCTCGGCCATTCCTCTACCCCTTGCGCATGGCTCGCCGTCCGACAGAACAACCATCATCTTCAATGATTCAGGTCGGCTCATCAGGCTTGGGATAAACCGCAGGATGCACTCCCCGTCAGCGTTGTTTGCCAAAGGGAAATTACCGGCCAGAGCGCCAAACCGTTTCTTCACAAGTTTGGTATTGGCCTTGTCGTCCCAATCCTTCAAGATCGGCAGCAGCAATGGCTCAAGGCGCGAGAAAGACAAAGTTCCGGGCTTTATTTTCTTGGACATTAGATAGCGCTCGAAGCCGCGGACATCCAAATCAAACAGTGAAGTAAAACCGACAACGCGACATGCGATGCCACATCGGCCAAGAGCCTCAGCCATGACATAAGCCGACCTAAGAGAAGTCCCTATTCTGTCTCCACTGTGCATTGAGCCGGAGAAGTCCACCGCAATCTGAACAGCAGCTTCTCGGCTACGGTGCTCTTCTTTGGTGCGGAATACACGAACATCACCGGTTTTGAGCTTAAATAGGCTCGCCCCATGAATACGACCTTTCTTTTGGCCGCCAAGCCACTGAGACTTGTTTTGGCTGCGAACAACCCTTTCAAGCTGTTTTGCCATGTTCTTTGAGGTATCGCCAAGATGAGCCTCAATGCGACGTTTAAAGGCTCGCTCGCCGTTCACAAACAGATCGTCGAAGTATTTGCGATAACGCTCAGCACCCTCCTTATTTTCACCGAAATACTCATGGGTCTGGACTTGTGCCGCCTGTTTCCCAATGTTCTCAACAACATCATAAATATCGAACTGGTCGGTCAATGGGCGGTAGCTACTCATGCTGTCATCAATCGCATCAGAAAGTGCCTCTTCAAGCGCATCTTCGATAGACAGAGGTTCAACTTTGTCGTCGATTCCCTCTAGCTCATCAAGATCTTTAAGGTCGAAGTCAAAGCCCATATCCGTGTCGGTATCGGTAGCTGTTGAGTCAGACTTACTTCTGCCCTGATCTTCTTCGTCACTCTCTTCGCTCTTTCCGTCTGATGAGCCGGAAACCTCAATTTCATCATTCTCTTCGTCTTTGTCGCAGTCTTCACCTTCTTCGTCCGCGCTACCGGCATCCACTTCAATCTCAATGGATTCCTCCGGCTTTTCGTCGTCCTTGGCCTCCGATGGTTGGTCGTCGCCGGATTCATCCTCGCCCTCATCCTTGCTCTCTGTCTTAGGCAAGTCAGGTGACTTCACTTTGCCCTCTGACTCTTCCGGCTTATCCTCTTCTTCGCGCTCTTGCTCCTTTTGGGTTTCGTCGATGATCAGCGACAAAAGGACACGCGCAACCTCAATGCAGTCAGAGGTGCTTTCCGTAAGCGTCAGCTTTTTAGGGATTCGAGCGTCTTCGATGCGGGTCTTCAAGATATCAATGCGATCCCACTTGTCCCCCATCCAATCGGCAAACTCTGTCTGCCCTGCCATCGCACGTAATGCAGGAACGGCAAGGATTCGGTTGAACAGCTCGACGCCCTTCATGCCAGAGTCCACGGCTTTCTTGTAGGCGTTGTCAAAGACTGTCTCAAGTAGGTGGTGACGAACTTTGCTCAGGTTTGAGCGAGAACCGGTGAATACCTGGCTCATCTTCCGCTCGATAAAGATATCCTCCACCGAGTTCCACATTGGCTCCAACGCTGTTGGAATTGAGCATCGCGTTTTGAAGTCAGTAAATAGGATGTGCGCGACCTCGTGATCGACGAAGCCTCGGACTGCCATAATGGCTAAATCACTAGCGTCGTCAGGCAGAGCAGGAATATTCACGCGAACTGTTTTGCCCTCCATATCGTTCTCGACATAAGCGCGAGTTCCGGACATAGAGACTTTTACAGAGGTTCGTGACAGCAGCGAAACAACCTTCGCTACTGATTCACGCATTTGGATAATTTCTTTTCTTACGATTGCCATAGCCAAATACTTTTAACGAGTGTTTATTTATGGAAATGATAAAAAAATGGTGCAGGCAAGGAATACTTGCGCCGCACCAGTCAAAGGTTACATGAGGTCAACTAGCTGCTTTTGGTTTAGTGCAACATGGATACTCGGTCAGCTATAAGCTCTAACGATTCCTCTCGGTCGGCCAGTCGCATATACGGGCTGCCATCTTCTGAGGTAACAATTTCCAATACAGTATCATCAAGATCTTCGGAAACAGGGGTCACCGCGCCAGATAGAACAAGCATCAGCTTTCCTCCCTTCTCCATCAACTCAACCGATACTCCACCTAAATCAAAGTAGCTTGATTTGTTGTTTTCGTTCATCGCTGATGTTGCCTTTGTCTGAAACAAGGATACTAACTAACTAATTACTTAGACACATCATGATATATGCCTAGCAATAATTGAGTCAACAGGAAAAAATCATGAGCAAGGAACATATATTTTGCATTTTTTTTCAAAGCAGCTCCTTGCTTTAAAGTTGCAAAACATATGGAGATTATTAAATTAAATACATATTTTTCATATACTTAAAAATAAAACATCTCACATGACGAGATCACAAACCCATGAATACTGAGCTACAGAACAAACACTGTATATCCATACAGAATTGACCATGTGGTATTATAAGAAACATAATGATAAATAAGCGATGAGTTAGAACTGCACTAACACTACGCTGAAAGAATTAATTAATAAAATTAGTAAAATGCAGATTATGGAAGTTGGTGAGTTGCGGCGGATGCGTATTGACGCGCTTTATGAAGCGACTCCACCGAACATAATGAACTAACTAAAGAACGAGATAACGTTATGATTCCAACAGACAAGCAAAATCCGAATGCGATCGTCGCTCAATTCCTTACTAAAGCGATTGAGGAATGCGGTAAGAGCCAGATCACCATTGCTAAAGAGGCTGGTTATGCTAACGCAAACAACATCACAATGCTGAAAAGTGGTAGATCTAAGCTGAACAAAGCTCGTGTCCCTGCTCTTGCTAGAAGTCTGGAGGTTGATGAAACCGATTTAATGATGCTTGTTCTGGAGCAAGATGAGCCTCATCTTGCTGACTGGATTAAAAGAAAAACAAACGTTAACTCTATCGGCAGACATGCCGCTAATGCTTTTGAAAACTCACTGATTAGAGCTGGCAAAGTGGATGTCGAACTTACTCAGGAGAAGTTGAAGGAAATGCAAGATTTCTTTGATGAGTTCGTTAAAGGGCTGGATTAATTTTCCCGAATAGTTTCACTTTGTTATCAGTTAACGATCGACAACTAATTAGAGCTTCATCAACTCTCTACCTCTACAAGCCCTTCCATACAAGAAAGCACCGTTTAAACGGTGCTTTTTAGTATCTAGCGCTGCAAAACTAGGTCTTTGCCCCTACTAGCCAACCATACATTTCGGTAATTTTGGTGCCTTCATCTTACGTGCCGATACTCTTTCCAATCCTGTAGCAAATTGTCCCTGAATCTCTCCCAATTAAGAAATGACACATCGACCGGAGACTCATATAAGTTGACGATCTTTTGCAGCTCCGCAACGCTCAGCGCCCTGTGACCATACTTGGTCGTTGTCAGAGCTACCTCGCCGCTGGTTCTCCCATCATGGCCGACTATCTGTGCTATTTTCCATTCAGGTATGTTCTTCGACCGAATAACATCAATAAACAAGTGCCGGAATGAATGGCAGGTGTATTGTCTCCCGTAAGGTATGTCTGCCTCTTTTCTAATGGCTCTGGACACATCCAGGTTCTTTCCTGCATTCGAGAAGATGAACTTATCAACCACAGGAGTCATCAGCAGAGGGTCGTAAATCTCCGGCACCCCCTTCAGATTCTTCCGCCACTCTACATAATCCAGCAAACCCAATTCGAGCAACATATTATGCACGGGAATAATCCTGCGCCCATTTACGGACTTCACGCGCTGGTAGAACTTGGCATCGTTAACCACTAAGCACCAGATGCTCCCGACACACACCACGTCATCTATTGATAGCTGGGCGACTTCGCGACTGCGCATACCGGTGAACTGGCAAATCGGATAAAGCCAAAAGTGCAACGGGTAATAGCCGTAACGAGCAATATGCCCTCTTCGTCTTTTGCTACGGAAAAAGTGAGTCCGGTAAATGGCGTCCAACATTTCTGAATCAAACGGCTTTACCTTCTTGCTTTGAGACAAGAACGTAGAGGCGGTGTCGATCTCGCTTTCGGGTATAGTAAAAGCGCCCTTGCTTTTATGAACCCCGTTCCTTGATTTGCTTTTCTCCGAACAGGCTTTTCGCAAATCAACCGACATATGACCTTCATCATATCCCCAGCCGAGTGCTCTCCGGAGGAAACTCAAGACATAGCTGTAGGTTGTTTCGTTAATGGCGGTATACCGGCCAGCCTCGGTGGCAACAATTATCTCGAATGGAATATCCCCGTGATACGCTTCTTTTCTCGCTGGATAGACTTTCAGCTTCCCCATAATGGTTCGGATAGTCTTTTTGCAAAGGTGCTCTAAGGGCGTGTTCTCATCGAGGACATCCAGTAATTTATTCACGTGTCCGTAATTCTGCTTTACTGTTACGTGAGCAATTTCTCCCGAGTCCCTTTCACTGGCAAAGTAACCTCTTATCAAATCACCAAAAGTGCTGATTGCGGTCTTTACCTCTATATCTCGAATGCTAACGACCTCTTCGGCCTCTTCGGATATCGCTTGTTTAAGAGCGGTAACGGCTTTTTGCTTAAAGACAGCTCTGAACTCTGAGTCTTTAAGCTCTTCAAGATCGTGAATGCCGGTTTTGCAGTAGACAACGGCAAAGTCAAAGATAGAAGTGAAGCTCTCTGAGTCGGCATCCAGACTACTCAACTTTTCGGTTACTTCACGAACCCGTCTAAAGATTCGGGTGGCCTCGATTGCGATAGCGGTAGCCTTCTCGCTTGTTCCGGCCAAGGTGAAAGATACTTCCTTTTTCTTGGATTCACCTATCCGGCCGCATACCTCATCTCCAAGAAGACGGTAGTAACTAGAGCGAATTGTAAACCTGCCATTTCCTCTAGGGGTGATGCTGAATAACAGCTCTTTGTTTTTCATTTCAGTAGTCCTCCGAGGCTATCAATACCGCAACCCAATAGCGTAAAACAACTGACTGGAAGGCTGTAATCCGGAGGACTTTAACTAACAAAATGAAGGTTATAGGCACAAAATTGACTGGAAAGGCCAAAAGAAGGAGAAATAGGGTATTGAAAGAAAGTCAAACCGACGGGAATTGTGATAAAAATCACAAAAAACACCGTTCACAAACCGACAAACCGACGGGTTTCGTCGGTTTAGCAATATCAAAAAAACATTAACACATTGATTTTATTCAGATTAATGAGGTTGAAAACAAAAACCATTCCATTAGTCATTATATGGCCATTTTTGACCTGACCACCGAAGGACGCAATATTGTGGCTGATACCGCCATGCCGTTTGAGATCTGGTTTACCGTCGCGGCCATCTATTTGTGCGCGACACTTTTACTTTCAGCACTGGCTGCATGGTTAGAACATAGGCTTAAAGCAGGCCAGAATGGTGGCAGTCACTAACAGTCATTGGTAATCTCACTTTTTGCTATTCATTTATTCCAATGATTTTATAGATGAGAACAATTCGTAAAACGACGCACTCCTCTCGTCGATTTGCGAGACAAGCCACCACAAGTTACCCTGTAACATATCATTAAACTCAGGCAAACAGGAGGCGTAGTAACTCAAAACTGGACAGAAGCGAGTTAGTTTCTTAGTAGAATATGGTCCCAATAATCAGCGGCTGCCAGAAGAGTATGAAAAGCGATATGAGATTAAGTTAAATCGTATCTACTGATTGGTGGCTATTCGCAACACATGTCTGATCGACTCGTTTCAGCTAGAGAAGTGAATGCTATAAGAATCCTACTGTTTAGCATGTCTGAATCAGATTTTTAAAGACCAGTTAAAATATACCTTTACTTTACTATGTAATGGGGTATTATCTTACCTGCTCTGATGTTCAGACTTATTAATGAAACTCCAAGTAAAAGTAAACCCTAAGAATTTCTTCGTTAATGTTGTTATCCTCTGTGTTTCCCTTAGCTTTATCGTCACATTAAATAATTCAATCTTCAGAGAATCGAAGTAACATTATTAATTTCAAAATAAAAGGGACACTATATGTCTAAGTCAACTGGTATCGTAAAGTGGTTTAACGAAGAGAAAGGTTTTGGTTTCATTACTCAAGACAACGGCGGTGCTGACGTATTCGTTCACTTCCGTTCAATTGCTTCAGAAGGTTTCAAAACTCTTTCTGAAGGCCAAAAAGTATCTTTCGATGTAGAGCAAGGTCAAAAAGGCCCTCAAGCAGCTAACGTTGTTGCTCTATAATTGAGATTTTGGCGTAAGTGGATAACCCACTTACGCCAACTAACAATCAGCAACGCTGCACTGAGAAAGTTATTAGCCTTAAGAGTTGCTTCTAGCAAGTTTGTTTACGACAAACCTAGCCTTACAATGCCATGCGCAGAATTGGAAACGCTTTACCCACATCATCAACTGGTGAACGGGAAGTTACTTTAAAACCCATCTGTTCGTAAAAGCCCACAGCCAATAAATTTTTTTCATTCACGTCAACTTTGGTCGCTCCTAGCTGATCAATAGCATATCTCAGCAACACCTTCCCAACGCCTTTACCTCTGGCTTCGTTTAAGATGAAAAGCATTTCAACCTTTGAATCATAGGTACCTATAAAGCCTAAAATTGAACCACTTTCACTCTTTACGCATTTCAATATGACAGTAGGAAAAGCCTGTTCGATGATTATCGGCTTAAAAAACTCAATATCTTCTTCTGATATGAAGTGATGAGTTGCTCGGACTGAGTCTTCCCAAACATCAAGCATTTCTGCGTAATACTCAGGAAGCACATTTTCTACAGTCATAATATTTTCTCTAGAGTTGGCTGAAATTCATGTACAGCCGCGAGTGGACATATTATTGCCAAACCATTACGCAGTTTAATCTTATGTGGTAGGCTCTGACTCACTTTGGGGCCGAAAAAATTCAGCTTAGTAAGGCAGCGCGTAACTCTTTCTGTTGGATCTCAATCTCTGCTCTGGAAGATCACTACTCAATCTATTTCAGTATACCCCTGGAATCAACCGATAGCGCACGCGTCGGGCGTAGCTTCGATAACCCGGCAACTCTTCCTGTAAAGTCTGGTCTTCGAGTAAAGTTCTAATCACCGTGATGATTGATGCAACCGCCGCAGGAATCAGTGTCCATACCGAGTTCAAAGCAAGAACAATGCCGAACGATGCACAGATAACTCCGGCATAACCCGGATGCCGAACAAACCGATATGGGCCACTGTCACACACCACATGGCCTCGATCCGTCTGAATGCGCACAACACTTGAGAAAAAGCGGTTCTCAGCCAATGCCCATGAAGCGAAAGCGTATCCGAGCAAGATCAAAATAAAGCCAATTACGATGAGCCATTGAGCAAATTCGGGGGACCAGTTATAGCGGTGGTCCAGCCCCGCCACGATGACCATAGGAAACCCGGCACTCACCGCCATCATTGGAGCAAGCACTCGGTCCCAGGCTTTTGCGTTTTTGATATTTTCAATATTATGTCTTTCAGCTGTTAATCCAGGATGTCGTTGTTCCGCCCACATGAGTCCACCGATACCGGCGGCCAAGATCAGAATAGAAAATAGCCACGCCTGCCACCAGCCAAGGTCCCCACCGCATATCAGTAAAATTAGAGGGATTAAGAGATATACCACAACTAATCCGAACCAATGACGGGGGGATACTGTTTGAGCTGCTTCTTCATTAGCCTTTGCTGACATATCATCCCCAAAATGAAGTGGATTTATGTGTGCCTCTAAAGCTCCGTTCAGGTGCCACACGTCACAACGAGGTTAACCTGCACCCAATTTTCTAACCCACCGATGGGTTAGAGCTTTAACCAACTAAATACATACAGAATCATTAGATAATTTAGGCCAATTAACAGACAAGTCCATTGTAGGTATCGATTATTCTTAATTGATTGGGGCAAAACAAATCAGGTAACTAATTTCTCCCCTCTTCAAACTGATTCGCATATAAGAAAGAAAATTTCTCCCCTTCGTTTTAAGCTGTCGCCGCAACCATGTTGAAAAACATATCTAAGGCGTAGATCATCGGCTTAACATCCTTAAGAAATGATTTGCTTATCTTGTTGGTGTTATTTACCTTGTTGGTTATATTGGTCTTGTCGGCGCTCAATACCTTGTTAGTTGGGCAACTGGCGCTACGTCAGCTCTTACTTATGACACCCATTCTCCAGCAACGCCATGATTTTAAATGAATTTACCTTACCTAACCCTAGAATTCGTCTACTGTTTATGTAATGGCCATTTTGACCTAACCACTGTAAGACACTGCGCAGTTAGGCGCTGCACAGTTAGGCGCAGTACTGTTACCTAAACCACGATGCCGTTTGAAGTCTTATATAGCGCCAAGCCAAACACAACAAAACAAACAACAAACAACAAAGCCATAATTCGACCAACGAAAAGGATACTGAGGAAAAAGGAAGCATGAAAAAATTTCTGTTAATGATGGTGGCCATAACCTCACTGCTTGCCCCCACTTTGGCTTCGGCCGCAAACTCTCCCTCTGAAAAGAGCACGCTGACCGAAATAAAAGAACGCGGTACATTACGGGTCGGTTTATCGACTTTTGTTCCCTGGGCTATGCGAGACAAACAGGGAGAATTGATTGGATTTGAAGTCGATGTTGCACGACGCCTTGCCAAAGATGCCGGGCTGAAAGTGGAATTCATCCCAACGGCCTGGGATGGAATTATTCCGGCCTTACTGGCGGGCAAATTTGACGTGATCATTGGTGGTATGTCAATTACCCCTGAGCGAAATATGAGCGTACTCTTCACCACACCCTATGCGCACTCCGGGGTACAATTGGCCGCCAACCGGGATATAGCCGGAGGTAAAACCACATTAGATGACTTCAACAAACGCAGTGTAACATTGGCGGTACGACGTGGAGCTTTTACCGTTCAGACTGCTAAGAAGTACTTCCCAAAAGCACAATTACGTCAGTTTGATGATGATGCACAAGCCTTTCAGGAAGTGCTAAACGGAAATGCGCAGGCCGTACTCGCCTCTTCACCGAAACCTGAACAGATGACAATTCAGTACGGCAATAAATTATACCTGCCTTTCACTGAGCGCCTGAGCCGTGGTTCAGAAGCGTTTGCTATTCGCCATGGTGAATTTGACCTGCTCAATTTCTTCAATAACTGGATTCTGCTGCGCAATGAAGATGGTTGGCTCAAAGAACGCCATGACTTCTGGTTCACAACGCTGGATTGGCAGGATCAAGTTGCCGAAGGGCAATAACTCGCCATGCCAGTGAATCACAAAAAGATTTCTCCTGGCCAACAGTCAGTCGTCCATCAGACTTCCCAGGGCTCAGAGGAAAAGAGCCGAAGACGTTCACGGCGGATTCCTCTGAACCGTCTGGATTGGTTGCTGCTGGCGTTTCTGGCGGCTATCTTGGGTTGGCTTTGGTATCGTTCGGCCATTGGTATCCATTACCACTGGCAATGGGACAAAGCCTTTAACCTGATTCTCACTAACGGGAAAAATGGTGAACTGCCCTACTTTTTTCAGGGGTTAATCGCCACTCTGCGTTTAAGTTTATGGGGAATGCTGCTTGCTGCCTCATTAGGCTTGCTGCTGGGACTGGCGAGACGCTCTTCGTTCTGGCTGTTTCGCTTGCCAGCACAAGCTTATATCCAACTGGTGCGAAACATTCCGCCGTTGGTGTTTGTCTTTATCTTCTATTTTTTCATTTCCAGCCAATTGGTTCCGCTATTGGGACTTGAGTCGATACTCAGACAGTCTCCTTCATCCGTTAACCTTGTACAGAACGGGTTGTTTGGCCCGCCCGCTCTGTGGGAAAACCTTTTTTCCGGCGTGTTATGTGTCGGCCTGATTTCTGCGGCCTATATTGCAGAAATTGTCCGGGCGGGAATAGACGCTATTGATAAAGGACAATGGGAAGCGGCAAACTCTCTGGGGCTGTCACGCTGGTCACAGTTCAGAGATGTCATTTTCCCTCAGGCATTAAGCGGGATCGTACCACCTCTGGCAGGCCAATTTATCTCGCTGGTTAAGGATTCGTCGATCATCTCGTTGATATCCATTCAGGAACTGACGTTTGTTGGTAGTGAAATCGCGAACTCGTCCGGGCTAATTTTCGAAATATGGCTGCTGGTTGGCGCGGGCTATTTTCTGTTGTGTTTCAGTCTTTCATTGTTATTCAGCAAGTTAGAGCATCATAGCCGACGCCATTTACTACAATGACGCTAAAGCGTTAAGCTGACGGTGAAGCGTTAACATGCGAAAAAACACAAGCTAAACAAAAAGGGAGTCCTACGACTCCCGCTGTATTTGAAAAACGCACAGTTTCCGGTTGTTGTGCTCCTGATCGCCGATATGCACCATGCCGATCTTTTTCATCACCTGCCGCGCAGACATATTCCGGCTGGTCGTAAAGCCCACAATTCGTTTGAATCCACCCTCACGGAAAGCGTATTCCAGAATCGCCCGGCCAATTTCAGTTGCATATCCCTGGTGCCAGTGTTCCTCACTGATTGTCCACTCAATTTGAGCAACCTGCTCACTTTCGTCGTAAGGATTCAGCCCGACTTTACCAATCAGGGTATCGCAGTCCACCAATACAAGGGGGCAGTTAAAATAGCCGCCTTTCCATTTCCAGCCCATTTTATTTGCCTGATACCATTCAAGCTCAGTGCGCGCTTTCTCTTCTGTCCAGGGGGCATCCCCCGTATAAGTGTGAACAGACTGGTTTGACATTATCCTGTGAAGGCTAGGTAAATCACCCTCGTGCCAAGGCCGAACATACAATCGTGGTGTTCTGATACTCGGTGATATATCTAGAATCATACTCGTCCCTCTCTGTCTGAGCTGGCTAGCCTTCCCTGGACATGTTAGCCCGGTGTCACATTTCTTTGTATTTACGCGCCCTTAACGTTGAAATCTGTCTGCCCATTGTGGCCACAACCTGGCAAGATCCATATGTGCTTCCAACATGTCCGCAACACGATCAATGCCCTGTTCCCGAAGCTGGTCAAAGTCCGGGGTTTGCGTCGCGGTTAATCCGGCCCAGTTCAAAATGGCATCACAGGCTGACTGTTGCTCAAAAATACCATGCAGATAAGTACCAAACACCTGACCATCAAGCCCAAACTGACCATCCGGCCCATCAGCCAAACGAACTGGCGCGTCTTCCTTCACACCCTCCGTTACTCCGGCATGAATTTCATAACCGCGCACGGCCACCGGCTGTTGTCCGGGCATGGTCAGCGTACCGCTTACCTGTTTTAGTTGTTTTTCTGGTGCTAACACGGTGGAAGTTTGAAGATAGCCTAATCCGGCACTGATGCCTGACTCACCTTCGATACCGTTCGGGTCTGAGATGGATTCTCCGAGCATCTGATAGCCGCCACAAATGCCCATAACTTTTCCTCCCAAGCGAAGGTGGCGGGCAATTTGCGTGTCCCATCCCTGAGATTTCAAAAACGCAAGATCACTGCGAACACTTTTAGTCCCTGGAATAATGATAAGATCAGATGGCGGAATTTGCTGCCCTTTGCCTACAAATCGTAGATTTACCTGAGGGTGCATGCGTAAAGGATCAAAATCAGTATGATTGCTAACCCGGGTCAAAACAGGGACAGCAACCTGCAATTGATGTTCAGCTGGTGCTGATTGCTGCACATCAATGGCATCTTCAGCTTCCAGCATCAAACCGTGCAGATAAGGCAATACACCCAGCACAGGTTTACCGGTTTTCTGCTCCAGCCAATCGAGCCCGGACTCCAGCAGTTTTATATCCCCGCGGAAACGGTTGATAACAAAACCAATAACCCGATCCTGCTCGCTTTGCGAGAGCAGCGCCAGCGTGCCATACAGATGTGCAAACACACCGCCGCGGTCGATATCTGCGACAATAATGACCGGCACATCGGCATTCTCTGCAAAACCCATATTGGCAACATCGTTTTCGCGCAGGTTAATTTCTGCAGGGCTACCAGCGCCTTCAATGATGACCGTTTCAAACTCTTGTTGCAGCAGACCAAATGACTCCATGATGGGTCCCATCACGACCTTCTTATAGCCGTGATACCCTACCGCGTCCATGTCGGCCAGTGCTTTGCCCTGCACGATAACCTGAGCACCAATATCGGTATTGGGTTTGAGCAGTACCGGATTCATATGCACGGTTGGCTCAATGCCACATGCCTGTGCCTGTACTGCCTGTGCCCGGCCGATTTCACCGCCATCACGGGTCACCGCACTATTCAGCGCCATATTTTGCGACTTGAAAGGCGCGACATGAATACCCTTTCGGGCAAGTACACGGCAAAGCCCGGCGGCCAGTACACTTTTTCCGGCGTCAGACGTGGTTCCCTGCACCATGAGGGCTCGAGTAGTCGGTTGCATCTGTTTCTCACTCAAAATTGTTGTTCTTTGGGCCATTGAAGTTGTGGCCACTCCTGCCCGTTGGCATCCGTAAAGTTTGTGACGCGGTAACGAGCCGCATACGGTAATTCAATCCGCTGCAGATAACCGGCGTTTTCTGGCATCTCCAGCAAAATGCGCATTAACTGTTTCATCACTCCGGCATGGGTCACCAGTAAAATCCGCTTTCCGGCATGATCAGCCAATAGCTGCTTCCAGGCGTCCGCGATCCGGCCGTCAAATTCACGCAGTGATTCACCACCATGCGGTGTAGACTGCCACGGGTTCTCCCAATAATCTGTCAGGTGTTGTCCGTGAGACTGCCAGAGTGTGTCATGGGGTTGGCCGTCCCAGTTTCCGAAATTCATTTCCATCCATAATTCGCTTTCCTGACACGGCAGCGTAAAACGGCGAGCGTAAGTTTGTGCAAAATGGCTGCAGCGTTGCAGCGGTGAGCAGACAACCTGCTCAATATCTTCCAGCCCTGCGACGGCCAGAGTCATTTGCTCAAGCCCGGTGGCGGTGATCGCAAAATCCGTATGTCCCCGGAGACAACGATGCCCTTCCGGCAACCCGTGGCGCAAAATATCGACCCGCGTTGTAATGCCTTTATCCATACCAGATCCAGTCTTTGTAACTATTTTTCACAGCCGGCCCAAAATAGAGGTATGCCATGCAGTTCCATGCGATGCCATACGGCTATGCCTCGCCTTTCAATATTTGAGGGATACCTGCTGTCACAAATGTCACTCTGTCCACCTGTCGGGCTATAGTCTGGTGCAGCCAGCCACTTTCATCAACGAATCGACGCGACATCGCCCCCATAGGCACAATTCCCTGTCCGACTTCATTACTCACCAGAATCACTCTTCCCTGCGCCTCAGCCAGCGCAGCAAGCAACGCCGCTTTCTGGCCCGGCCAATCGAGTGCTAACTCATCGTTAAACAGACAATTCGTCAACCACAGCGTCAGGCAATCAATCAGCAGGCAATTATCCGGCAAACTGTGCCGCCTTATCGCTCCCGCCAGATCGACCGCCTCTTCCACCAACGCCCAATGGTTGGGTCTTGTTTGTTGATGATGAGCGATACGGGCAGCCATTTCCTCATCGCCCGCGGTAGCCGTCGCAATGTAAATGACATCGAGGCCGGAAGTCTGCGCCAGATATTCAGCATGACTGCTTTTCCCGCTCCGGGCTCCGCCCAGCACTAACTCAGTGTTTACTCTAAACAAAACTGTTGTCTTTCCCGCTTGCAGAATAACTAAGACGAATGTTAAGGAGTTTACCTTACAGCTTCATTTTTTCATCAAAATCCTGCCATGATTGTTGAGTCTTAAATGATTAACTGATGTATATTCCTGCAGCCTGAACAAAACAGCGCAATATAACAAAAACAAACCTTTAAATAAGCTCGCGTATCGGAACACGTCTATTTATGTTTTATGCTCACGAACTATGGCCATATGGCCTGATCTGGCTCTTCCTGGCCACTGCCATCATGTCGGCTTTTATCCAGCCTCAACCCACCGAATTACAGCCCAAGACCAGCAAGATACTACTCGCGCTGAGCTGGCCTTTTCTGCTCACTGTAACAGGCATACTTGCAGTGGTATTAGGCAAGATCTCATTGTCTGCGCTGCTGTTCAGTCTCACCGGAATCGGACTGGCTGCGTGTAGCCACCAAGTGTTCAGACGACCTGTTCCGGCAGGCATCCGTATTGCCATTCATATTGCTGTGATTCTCTGGGGACTGTCGCTGGCCTTGCATCTGGTTCCCGGCTTCATGAACCTGAGAGTCGTGGAAAAAGCGATAACGGGGCCAGCCAGCGTTCCGTTCAACATGCACCTGAATCTGGATAAGCCGCTATTATTTTTTGCGCTTCTATTACTGGTGCCGGGAATGCTTGGACAACGTATCGTGCCATCAACGTCTCAGCGCTGGATACTTGTCTGCCTGTTTGCCGCATTGCCTGCACTGGCGTGGGGACTAGGACTGGTTGCCCCCGAGTTTTCATTACCTGAATGGCTGTGGCTGTTTGTTCTGAACAATCTCTTTCTGACCTGTGTCGCAGAAGAAGCCCTGTTCAGGGGGTATATCCAGCGCCTGTTAATTCAACGTTTCAGCGCCCCTGTCGGTATTGTGGTCGCCAGCCTGTTGTTTGGGTTCGCCCATTTTTCCGGCGGTCCACTGTTTATCCTGCTGGCTAACTGGCTGGGGTGTTATACGGCCTCTGTTATTACTGGAGCGGTCGGTTGCACTGGGCCGTACTTATTCATTTTGCCTTTAATCTGGTTCATCTGGTGTTTTTTACCTATCCACTGGCAATAAAAAACGTTGCTTAGGCACGCTCTCACAACCGTACTGTCTAACGGTGCTATCAAAAAAGATGCTGTCATAACTACACAGTAGAAACCACATGCAACAGAAGCGACTTTATTACATGTCGCCTCTGTGGCGTTTTTCACGTTCAATGACTCACTATGAATAACGATGTTGATGATAACTCATGGAAAAATGAACGGAAGCTGAACAACCGGATCATCATGGATTCAGCCCGCATGGTGTGTAATACAGTCATACACCAAACGGAGAACTAACAATGAAAAAAACAGTATTGATGATGACAACTGCCGCCCTGCTTTCTTCTGCCGCTGTATGGGCGGACAACAACGCTCACAACACGCAGGTACAGTACACCGGCCCGATAGAAAAAGTGACTGTCGCGTCTTTGCTGGAATCATCCAATATGTTTACGGAACACAATGCAGTGGTCGAAGGCCATCTCATTAAGCAGATTAGCGCAGAGAAGTTCCTTTTCAGCGACGGGACTCAACAGATTCAGGTTGATCTGGACGACGACATCCATCTGCCACAGAAAATCGATGCGAACACCAAAGTCCGATTGTTTGGTGAATATGAAGGTGGTAAAACGCCGGAAATTGAAGTCGATAAAATCGAAATTTTGTAAGCGACAAGCAAGCCCGGTGCACCACACCGGGCTTGCTTGTTTCTTGTTTCCCGTTTCTTGCAACAACAGACATACGTTCGCGCTACAGATGCTGCTTATTTTCGCCCCAGCACGCTAACAAACCCAAGTTATTCTTGATGTCCCCTCACATTTTGACAGAAGCAAAAAACGACCTGACACCAGCAAACCAGAAAGCGTGATAGACTCCCTCTGCCTGTTGTATGCAGTTCGACAACAGACTTATTGAAGGAAAATGATGTCAAGTACCCTACTGTTTCACAAAACTTACCGTCATCCAACCAGCCAGGAGTGGGTGGTTTTTGTTCATGGTGCCGGAGGCAGCTCGGCTATTTGGTTTAAGCAGCTCAAAGCCTACCGCCAGCATTTCAATCTGTTGCTTCTCGATTTGCGCGGTCACGGTCGTTCTAACAATCTCTTCCAGGACGTTGTCAGAAATCCCTATACCTTCAAAACGGTCACGACAGACATTGTGCATGTCCTCAACCACCTGAAAATTCAGTCGGCCCATTTCGTCGGGATATCACTTGGCACCATCATCATCCGTAAGTTAGCCGAATTGTCACCAGACCGAGTGAAAACCATGGTCTTAGGTGGCGCTGTCACCCGGCTGGATATTCGATCACAGTGTTTAGTGAAGGCGGGGAATCTTTGCAAACACATCATTCCGTATATGTGGCTCTACCGCTTGTTCGCGTACATTGTGATGCCACAGAAAGCGCAGAAAGAATCACGGCATCTGTTTATTAACGAAGCCAGAAAGCTGTGCCAAAAAGAATTTAAGCGCTGGTTTAAACTGGCAACGGATGTGAATCCGTTGATGAAGTATTTTCGTGAGCGGGCAATCCCGATTCCGACTCTGTATCTGATGGGTAGTCACGACTATATGTTTATTAAACCGGTCAAAGAGTTAGTCAAAACACATGAGCAGTGCTATTTGACTGAGCTGAAAGATTGCGGACACGTCTGTAATGTTGAACGTCCGGACGAATTTAACCAGCACTCGATTGACTTTATTCTTCGACATCAGTCTTGACCTGCGTCGCTTAAGGCTCCAGAACATAAAACACGTTTCCCAGTACCACATCTGGAAATAAAAAAGCAGCCAAATAGCTGCTTTTTTCATTGTCCATATAACTTATTGCCTCTCGGGCTGACAAGCACTCAGCGCGCGTGACGGGCGAAGAAGTCCGACAGTTTTTCGGTAACTAACTCTGGCTGCTCAAGGTTACTGATATGACCAGCGTTTGGAATCAGAAAAAATTCACTGCCTGTGATGCCGTCATGCATCAGCTGAGATTCGAGAACCGGGCGTACCTTGTCTTGCGCACCAACCATAATCAGAGATGGAATAGCGAACATCTCTGCGTCTTCAAACATATCACGGCGTCCAAAAATCATTCTCCCCGCATGGGCCAGTGCCGCAGCTTGCTCTTCAGAAGCACCTGCCAACGCCTGACGGAAGCTATCTTTGAGTGATTCTGACGGAGAATTACCAAACTGAATCGCAGTGAAATAGTCTATCACAGCATCTGGGAACCCTTTGGCTTCATCAACCTGGCTCAGCAAATCAAAATAACGCATATTCGCGACTTCAGGCTCCAAACCGACAAAAGTATCCATCAATACCAGAGAGGTCACTCTGGCCGGCGCCTCAATCACGACTTCAGTTGCCCACATTGCGCCAGACGACAAGCCAACCAATGAAAATTCGTCAATGCCGAGTGTATCAAGCAGCGCCAGCACGTCTTTAGCGTAACCTTTGAGGCTTCGGGTTGCGGCTGGCGCAGGGGATGACTGCCCATGTCCCCAAAACTCCGGAACTATGCATCGGTAAGACTGACTCAAAACATCAACCTGAGGCGCCCACATGCTGCTGTCCCACAGGTAACTGTGACCAAAAACCAGCACCGGACCCTGGCCGACATCCAGGTAATGCATTGTTTGCGTATCGACATTAAACGTGTTCATTCACTCAGGTTCCTTTTTAAAACGTACTCACTGTGAGCATTACGATGCTGATGCATATTTCAGCTCAATGGTTTTGATACCGCGTTGATAGAAAAGCCATGCCATGAGACCAGCAAGGATGTTCCCTGCCGTTGCTCCGATGAACAGTCCGGGAATACCCCCCAATTGCGAACCCAGCCACAAAACCGGCAGAAAACAGACAAACAGACGCAATGCTGAAATCCACAGCGCACGCATCGGCATCGCCAGTGCATTACAGACTGACACCATCAACATGCAAATACCCAACGGCCCCAGGCTGATAGGTACCCAGGCAAGATGAATCAACAGAACGCCCTGAACTGAAGCCTCACTCGCCAGTAATGTAGACAGCACAGGCGCAGTAACGAACAAAATAACAGCAACAGCCAGCTGCCATCCCAGTACAAACTTCACAGCCAGACGAATCAGCTGCTTAATTTTATCGGTATCCCCACTGCCGAGCATTTTTCCCACCATCGGTGGCATCGACATCGTCAGAGCCAGCACAATGACGATTGAAAAAAACTCCAAACGTGATCCGAGCGCCCATGCCCCCACAGTCGCCGCACCAAATCCGGCCACCAGCTTGGTTGCCAGCATCGACGACAACGGCGGTAACAGCTGACTCATCATGGCTGGTGCCATGATGTGAACCAGTTCTTTGATGGATGCAGAAATATCCAGACCTTCCCAATTGAAGCTCATCCAATGACGTTGTAACACTTTAGGGAACACCACCAGCATACCAATCGTAAAGGAAATGACCGTGGCCCACGCAGCACCAACCAATCCCATATCCAGGGTAAAGATAAACAGTGGGTCAAGCACAATATTCAGCAGACTGGTGATCACCATCATGATCCCCGGCAACATGGTATTACCATTCGCCCGGCACAGGCTGTAGGCAAAATAAACCATTGCACCGGTCCAGGCACTCAATAGCCAAACCGGCCAATACTGATCAACCACAGGATAAACATCATCAGGTGCGCTTAGCAGAGACAATATGGCGCCGCGACTGACCCAGATCAGCAGGCACACGCCCAGTACACTGATAGCGCCGGTAATGACCACCAGCCCGCCCAACTGTTTAGCGCGTTGTTCATCGCCTTGCCCGAGAATCCGGGAAATAAGTGATGTCGTGGCGATACCCAGCCCGACCTGAAGACCGATAATCACCATTTGCATAGGGAGCGTAAATCCCTGAGCAGCAAGAGGTAAAACGCCAAGCTGACCGATAAACGCACTATCAACCAACTGAAAACTCATCAGAGATAAGACGCCGAACAACATGGGCCAGGTCATTTGATAAAGCTGACGGCCAAGTCCGGGATGTGACTGCCTCGTACGGCAGGATGTTTGAGAGACCATAACTGACTTTTGCTACCGTTTAGAATTCTTTTAATGGGTGCATAGTCTACGGACTTTTCTCTCGGAGCTAAAGTAACAAGAAAATAACTTTCAGACTTGAAATGAGACTTTGGTGGGATATTGCCCGAGGTGGTTAATCCTCGGGCACATTCAATGCGCTTCGGCAGTGAATGGTATTACTGGGTCACTAGCTGAACCAGATTGGCTGGACGATAGTAGATAGATTTCAATACTTTACCTTGGCGGATCAGTTTTCCATCCAGATCAACGTCTTTTGCACATTTAGCGATAATGTACTCGCCTTTCTGACTACCAACAATCTCAACACCCTGTGCAGCATAGTGGGCTTTCGTCTCTTCAAACTCTTGCTCGGTGCGACACACTTTGCTCATGTTGCTTGAGTGAACTTCATCCCAGCATGACACGAAATCAAAGCCCAGGCGCTGAGCAATTTGCAGAAGCAGATCAATCAGATAGCTGATACCGATATTGGCTTCAACCTTGTTATCACCCAGGTGTACCAGGCGCCCCATCAGGACATAAACAGAATCCACAATTGCATCGGCTTGCTCAACCAGTGAATCAGCTTCCGCCAGTTCAGTCATCTCTTCCACAGCCAAGGACGTATGCAGCGCATCTGCCTGCTCATTCAAGGTCGAAGCCGACTCAATGTCTAAATCAAAAGTGCTGCGAAATTCGCGGATATCACGGTACAGGTGGTCAAACAACGCTTGATCTAATACAGACAGCTTCATGAAGGTTTCCTTTTATAGAGACTGACCTTCCGGAGACCATACAACACAAGACTGACAGACCGTATAACAAACCTTTTGGCTCAACCATACGACAGCAACAACCGTTAGTATCCGGAAAGCATGACGAAATCACGCAGTATACCGTATTGCTTCACTTGATGGGATCAAGAAATCCATCTTCAATCACCAAAGCCATTTTGTTACCAGCAGTTCACATTTTTGCAAGCAAGTAAATTTGTCTAGCGTACATCATATTTATGCCATTGAATTGCAATTGTTCGCATACTAAAGTGTATTAGATCACAGGCATTGTTGATTACGTAGCACTGCCTGTATCAACAATCCGAATATTTAAGCCGTAATGAATGCCGCAACAAGGAGGTCAGCATGTGTAAATATTGCGGAGTGAAAAGTCACGATATACGAATAAAACGCCAGTTCTGGGAGAAATCCATCTCTCATCGTAACCAGCAAAAGTTTCGCTGCACTCACTGTCAGCGTACGTACTTTGTGCCAATCGGCGGCCACACCGACGATGACATGACAGATGTTCAGGACACCCCTAGGGCTCAAGAAACTTCGAATATCCAAAAAACAACAAATATTCAAGAAACAAAGAATATCAAGGAAACGGAACAGGCATCGGTTGACTAACAGTTGAAGACGGACAAGATTCAGTCGCGTCCTCCCCTACATACCGGGACGCTATTCTGATTCGATAAAGGGACAAGAGCTGCCAGCAATGTACTGTGCGCCATCCCCCTTTCTGTTCCTGATTTAACTGCTGCTTCCGACCCGACTAATACACCTACTTGACCGCTTGCCAGTTCTGCACTGGCATGCCTCCTTGTCTGGCAACCCCATCACGCTTTTACCTTCTTACCAATATATAATTCGCTTCAGCAGGCAGAATGTCATATTTCCTTTATGTGACTGGACGTATAATACTTATCATATCCAACCGATATGTATGATATATGAAGACTTTGGGGTTCCCCCTGCTTGGCATATCGGCACGGCGCTTATCCGTACTTATTCAAAGGCAGTTGTAAAATACTATGATGATTTCAGGTCACCGCGGCGCGGCAGCGCTTGCTCCCGAAAATACCCTCGCCAGTGTCAGAAAAGCCGCTGAATCCGGCGTTTCCTGGATTGAAGTGGACACTCAGTTAAGCCTTGATGGTGTTCCTATTGTCTTCCACGATGAAACACTGAACCGTTGTAGTAACGGCAAAGGAAAAGTAGCTGACCACACAATGGCACAACTGAAGACGCTGGATGCCGGACAATGGTTCAGCCCGGCATTTAAGGGCGAGACTATCCCGACTCTGGAAGAGTTGCTAGATACTTGCCTGGCACTGGACCTGAGTCTGAATCTTGAACTGAAAATCCACCATCGCCATCAAATTGAACCCTTGGTGAAAGCGGTAGTTACACTTATTCAGCAAAAAGCTTTTCCTGTCGACAAACTAATTTTTTCAAGTTTTGAGAAAGAAGCGCTTGAGCACTGTCAGGCATTATGGCCTGAAGTTCGCCGAGGCTTTATTTGTGAAGTGTGGAACGGCTACAGCCTCGATTCATTAAAATCGCTGGACCTGTACAGTATTCACATCGACCATCACATACTGACTCCTACCATTGCCGACAGCATCAAAGCCGCCGGACTGGTCCTAAAAATCTGGACATTAAACACCCCATCGAAAGCCGACCGCTTTTTCAAAATGGGGGTCGACAATATCATTACGGACAAGCCGGATCAGTTTCAGGTTTGCTAATCCGTTTTAACGGCCGCTTGAGAGGTTTATCCCAGAGAACAAGAGATTGTTCATCGTGGTCAGGCTGACTTGGGTACTGCCTAGCGCTTTAGCCAGCACAAATTATGGGGACATAAGCGATAAACGGACACTTTTTAGCTGTTTATCTGAAAATAGTCCCCACACTCTCCTATTATTCCTCTATAATCACCGACCGAATTTTTGTCAGGCTACGTCTGCTTTAGGAAATAAGAATGTCATTTGCATCACAAAACTTTTCTCAGGAAATTGTGCGCGCACTTACCGAATGCGGCTACGAGAAATTAACCCCAATCCAAAAACAAGCGATTCCACACGCTCGTCGCGGAAACGATATTCTTGCCAATGCGCAAACCGGTACCGGTAAAACGGCTGCGTTTTCTCTGCCGATCATTCAGCAGATCCTGGACAATTCAAAGCAACGTAGCCGCTTTAATGTACGCGCGCTGATTCTGGCTCCGACTCGTGAGCTGGTTGCGCAAATTGCGAAGAACATCGAAGACTACACCAAGTACACAGACATCAGCGTTGAAGCCATTTACGGCGGTACTAAAATGTCTTCTCAAGAGAAAAAACTGGAGAAAGGCGTCGATATTCTGGTCGCTACCCCAGGCCGTCTTATTGAGCACATGGAACTGAAAAACGTTTCTCTCGCTAATCTGGAATTTCTGGTCTTTGACGAAGCTGACCGTATGCTTGACATGGGCTTTATCGGTGATATTCGCGTGATCATGGGTGATATTCGCACCAAACCGCAAACCATGTTGTTCTCTGCAACGTTCTCCAGCCAGATGAACAAACTGGCCGGTGACATCCTGCAAAAACCAAAACGCATTTCGGTCAGCCCGGAAAATGCTACCGCAGAAACCGTTGCCCACGTTGTATACCCTGTTGATCAGGAACGTAAACGTGAGCTGCTGTCAGAATTGATCGGCAAGAAAAACTGGCAACAAGTGCTGGTTTTTGTGAACTACAAAGAAACCGCAAATGAACTGGTCAAAGAGCTGAAACTGGATGGCATCAAAGCAGTGCTTTGCCACGGTGATAAAGCGCAAAGTGCACGCCGCCGTGCGCTGGACGAATTCAAAGAAGGTAAAGCACGTGTAATGGTTGCAACCGAAGTTGCCGCTCGTGGTCTGGATATTAAAGGACTACCACACGTTGTTAACTTCGATATGCCATTCCTGGCCGAAGACTACGTGCACCGCATCGGACGTACTGGCCGTGCCGGTGAACAAGGACATGCCGTGTCGTTTGTCAGCCGCGAAGAAGAGCTGACGCTGGTTCAGGTTGAAAACCTGATCAAGCAACGTATTCGCCGTATTCAGCTGGTTGGTTACGAGCCGAAAAACCGTGACGCCCTGCTGGAAAAAATGCACAGCAAACCCGCTTACCGTGACCGTCGCGGCCGTACAAACAACCCGAGCGATCAGTCTGATGCAGAGCGTCGTGCACGCCTGCGTCGCGCTGTCCTTAACAAAAGCCGTGCTGGCGTCAGCCAACTGAAAAAATAATCACGCTGCTGCTTATTACTCTGAAATCCAAAGAGTTTACAGCACACGTTCAAAAAAGCCGCTGCCAGTCAGCGGCTTTTTCTTTTCAGTTTCCAAATCCGTTTCTTAAGTGTTTTCCTTCCTACTGTTCAGTCGTCTTTTCCCGCCTGTGTGCACTTGACTCTGAGTGCGCCTGACTCTGCATTCTGAAATCATAATGGTAATAAAAATACGTGATATTTATCACAAACCATTTACTTAGCCTGCTAACTAAATTATATTACTTAGCAGGCTAAGTAATTACCGCATCACACTCATTTCAGGCATTACCATGGTTAACAATCTCAAAATTCTTCAGGATTTATCACTGGCAGAGCAGCTGGCACGCGTGTCACGTCTCTGGCGTATGGTCGCCGATCGTGAATTGGCCCCTCTGGGCCTGACGCACCCTCGCTGGACAGCGTTATGGAAGCTGCAACGCCTTGGTGACAACATCAGCCAGAAAACTCTGGCCGAAGCGCTGGAAATCGAGTTGGCCTCACTGATGCGGACATTGAAACAGCTAGAAGAGCAAGGGCTGATCGTCCGCCACTGTTGTGACCATGACAAACGCGCCCGGATTGTCAGCCTGACAGAGGAAGGGCGCACGCTCATCGCTCAGATGGAAACCCGGATTCTGCAGGTTCGCCGTAACCTGCTCACGGATATTTCCGAGCAAGAACTGATGCGGCTTAGCGAGGTGCTGGAAACTATCGCTAACAATGCGCTTACCACCATGAATGAACCGATTCCAGCAGACACTTTGCTTCCCCCCATCCTCAAACAGTGAGTAACGGGAAAGAGTAATGCGAGTGAAAGCAGGCAGACAAAAAAATCACCGGCAATCCCCTGACCGGCCATTCTGCACACCGCACCAATCACACATGTACCACGATAAAAAATAGAAGAGAAGAAACAGCCTTATGACTCCCGATCAAAAATTTGCACGTTGGGTTAAACACGCCATTGTCGTGTTTGTCCTCGTTTTTGCCTATTTTCTGGTTGCTGATCTGACCATCCCGCTTACGCCTCAGGCGATGGCGACTCGGACAGTAACTAAAGTCGCCCCACGCATCAGCGGGCAAATCACCGCAATTTATGTCCGCAATAACCAGCTGGTGAGAAAAGGCGACGTACTGTTTGAAATCGATCCACGCCCTTTTCAACTGGCCGTTGAGCAAGCTCGTCTGAATCTGGCACAAGCCACAAAAAATAATGCCCAACTGGATGCCTCAATTGCTGCTGCTCAGGCTCGTGTAGCGGCTTCACAGATTATTGCTGAGCAGAAAACCCGTGAAGCGAACCGGTTCAATACGCTGTTTAAGAAAAATGGTGTATCCGGTCAGCAGCGTGATGACGCAACCAGCGATGCCACTGCGGCAAGAGCCAACCTGGCAGCAGCCAAAGCCAGTTTACAGGAGCTGAGAGTCAATCGCGGCGCGACAGACGATTCAAACCTGGCCGTTCAGATCGCCAAAAATCAGCTGGAACAAGCGTTACTGAACCTTTCTTATACCCAGGTAACGGCTGAACATGACGGGGCAATTACCAACCTTCAGCTTGAATCCGGAACATATGCTGCCGCCGGAATGCCACTGGTTGCTCTGGTCGACACGGAAGTGGATATTATTGCCGATTTCAGAGAGAAGAGTCTGCGCCGCATCGATGATCACAGTTACGCGCTGATCGCCTTCGATAGCCAACCAGGCAAAGTGTACCGTGCTGAAATCAGCAGCCTGGATGCCGGTGTCAGCAGTGGTCAGTTTAATGCTGACGGCAGCCTCGCTACACCCACAGTGTCGAATCGATGGGTTCGGGACGCACAGCGTATGCGTCTTCATTTGACCGTCGCAGGCAATCTGCCGAACTCACTCCCGGCAGGTGCACGCGCAACTGTCCAGTTAGTACCGGATGGCCACCTGATGGGCTGGCTTGCCCGCCTGCAAATTAAACTGCTGAGTACCCTGCATTACATTTATTAATCCGGAGGCATGATGAGACTTTGGGATCACCCCATGACAGACAATGACTTACGACAATGTCTGCGTATCGCCACCGGGGCAACGCTGGGTTTTACAATCAGTAAAGTCTTTGGCTGGAACTACGGTGTCTTTTTCACCGTCTTCCCGATGCTGTTGCTGGGTATGGTACCGGTTATGAATGCCCATGCCGCACGCCAACTGCTTGCGTCTGGCGTTATCTGCGGCCTGGAGGTGGGGATTCTTGGCGGGTTGTTCGGCGGTCATCCCGCTATCATGACTTTGCTGGCCTTTGGTCTGTTTCTTTACAAGTTTGCCTGTATGTCGAAAGGCAGCCTCTTTTTATTCGGTGCCAACAGTGTCCTTAGCCTCAGTATCATGCTGCATTTTGCCAGTTACCCGACGGTCGATCTGAATGAACTGATTTTTGGGAATCTGCTCGCCAGCGTATTATCAATCGTCATCGCCTATCTGGTCACGTTCTTAATGCCTGATGTCTCGTCAAGGCAACCGGCTCCGGCTTCGCCCAAAGGGTCGCACAGGATGCGCCATGAGGCGTTATTGGGCGCGTCGTTAGCCACCCTGTCGTTTGTCGTGTTCCAGATACTGGATTTGAACGATTCCATGTCTGCCCAAGCGACCACCATTCTGCTGCTGTTCCCGATGAACTGGAACGGGGCGCTGGGTTATGCGCGAAAACGGGCCATGGGCACAATTTTGGGTGTCGCATTTGGTATTCTGGGACAACTGGTGTTGTACGACTGGTCAGATTTATTGCTGTTTGTTATTCCGCTGTTATGGATTGGAACCATGCTGTTCAGCTATGTGCATGTGAAAGAATCCAGCGGTTCCGGTGTCGGGTTTGGCGCGTTAACAACGCTGGGGATTTTGTTCGGGCAGTACCTGACCCCGACAAATGACCTGATCTACAGTGCGATGTACCGGGTCGGCTGCATCGTCTTTGCGATTGTCGCCACGTTATTGATGACCTATCTGGTACACCGGCTGCTGAACAGCTTTGAAAGCACTCACTACGGGTACTAGCGTTTTCACACGCAACATCGCAGGTTCTGTATCAGAATAAAAAATCCGGCACCTCAGATGCCGGATTTTTATGCCCAGAATCGGGTAACATGCAACAGACCCAAAACGATACAACGCTTAGCGGCATGGTTTAGGCGTGCAGGTATGCCTTTAAGGCTTCACCAGGAATTGAGCTTTGTGTACTGACGGCAAATGATGCCCATTTCGCACCTTCACGCATCGCTTCCACAATGGATTGCCCGCTGACCAAAGCATGAATCAGACCTGAAGCAAACGCATCACCGGCACCAGTGGTATCCACCACTTCCGCCGCGACAGCAGGAACCGAAACCACATCTTCCGCAGTAAAGACCGTGGCACCACGCGGGCCATCAGTGACGACCATGTAACGCAGTGAACGACCGGCGATCGACAACCCGTATTCCCAAGGGGTCAACGCTGTTCGGCCCTGCCAGTCAGAACGTGACGTAATCAGCACATGGCAAGGTCTGCTGCGATCATCTTTTGCCAGCTGTGCTATCACCAGTGTATGAGGCAACGCAGCCTGTGCCCAGCGTTCACAGCCCTGTGCCGATGAATTAATGTACAGCGCATCCCAAGAGGAAAAGTCAGGCGGCGAATCCAGAGTAAACGGTGGTCGTTGCGGGCGCACGATCGTTCGCTCGCCATCGGGTGTCATCATCAATAACAGCTCCGGGGTTGGTACGTCATTGCGGTGCAACAAACTGCAGTTAAGCCCCAACAAGCTGGCTTCAGCCAACAGCCAATCCGCCGTCTCATCTTTTCCTACCTGGCTGACTAATGCCACCTGATGACCCGCCCAGATCAGCCCCAGCCCGGTATTTGCGCCACCGCCCCCCAGCCGACGTCCTTTATCCTGATAGTGATGGCGTCCACCGGTTACCAGCGGTTCTTCCAATTGCAACACCCGATCGCAATTCAGGTTTGCGATCAACATGATCTTCGCCAACTGCTTCTCTCCGTTAGAATTATTATTCCCAGTTATTCAATCTGAGTGTGACAGAAAATAATGACAAAAAAGCCGTACGCGATCACGTACGGCTTGTTAAATTCAGACCTCTGTCTTTTTACCGCTTAGCTGTAGTCAGCGTAAGGGTTTGACTGAATTAATGGAATCGCTTTAGCAAACGCAGAAAGCTTCACTTCATCCTGACACAGGGTCACCGAATTTTCGTCCATTACCGCTTCACCGAAATGATAACGGATGGTCTCCTGTCCGATGCATGCCGCTTGGTCATTTTCGGTCGCTGCCTGACGAACCGTATCGTTTTTGTCAGCATAACGTGCCATTGCCTGCGTACCGTACTTTTTGCCCAGCATTGTCATGGTCTGTTGCGGCGATAAAACCAGCCCTGAAGCATTGTTACCGCCAAAACCTTTTGCGTTGATAATCACCGCTTTATAGTCTTCCCCTTTTTCACCGGCAAACTTATGATCGGTGAGAATATTCAGGTTCGAATGGTGAACATCATCGGCGATTTTTTCGATGGTTTTGATACCGGGAATCCAGCCGTATTGCCACACGCCCAGTGAAGCCACCAGCTGATCAGCCGGAGCCGTACCCATGGAATGACCGACATACGATTTGATTGCCGCTACAGGCCAGGCATCAATCTCAAATGTCTTGGCGACTTCGTTCAGAATATGACTTTCAGTCACGCGGTTTTGCGGTGTGCCGGTACCATGAGCCTGAACAAACGTCTGCTTCACGCCGTCTTTACCCAGAATGGCCTGAGCCAGTGCCGCAGCTTTAGCGACTGTCACGTAGTTACCCACACCCGGCGCTGAAATCGATTTTTTATTGGCATCTGCATGTACGAACACATCCGCTACAGCCCCGTGAATCGTAGCCCCAAGCTCCAGTGCCAGCTCATCATCCATCAGAACCACAAACTGTCCGGACTCAGCCATGGTAAAACCGGCATTATCCGAAAACGGACGGCAGGCACGACGGTTGTCAACTTCATCGCTGTTATCCAGCGCTTTTAGCTGAGCATCTTCCGCCAGTGCGCCCATTACTCGGAAGCCTTCCATCACTTCAGCAACGACCGGCGCTTCTGCATTGCCGACGATCGCGACACGTGCAGTGCCCTGCTGAATATCCTGCATGCCCTGGCGCAGGTTATACAGGAAAGAAGCACATGCGCCCATATTGGTTCCGGTCGCGCCAACGCTGTTAATGACGTAGCCGTTAATGAAGTCTGCCGGCATTTCGGCAAAGGATAACGCCATCATTTTGGAACTGACACGACCGCCGGTCAGTGGTGCAGCCAACATACCCGCCAGGGAATGATCATCAATCTGAGACAAGGCGCTGCCGGCATATACCGACACCTGATCCGGCTCAATATGGCCAAGGACAGTTTCCCAGTCCATACCCAGCGAGTTGAGGGCATCTGACGCACCGTAGACAGTCAGCTGCAAACCACGGGGATGGAAACGCGAGTTATAAAGCTTGCCCGGCTCAAAACCCGACGGAATATTGCCACCGCTGGTCACCGGAAAACTAACACGGTCTTCAAGCAGCGCATTCAGTTCACCGGTAACAGTAATGTTGACCTTGCTGCCCTGCTCTTCCACCTGCCAGTTAGCCGGAATATCGGCAGGCAGTTTGGATTTACGCATGCTAAAACGGATCGCTTCACTGCTGTTCAGCGTGGTTTTGTATTGGTACAGAAGGTTATCAGGGTCAAAAGATTCGATTCGGCGCACCAGAGTACCAGCTTTGATGGCCTCAATGATTTCAGCATCAGGTTCAGTGCCATCAGACAGCCCCATGCGGTGTGCCAGATCCTGCCAGGTTGACTGCATATCAGCATCGGATAAGACATCCGCGACCATGCGCTTGTAGCTGTGAAAGCCAGAGCTACGACCTGCAGCGTTGATTCCGCCGAATCCGACAATTACGGGTAATTTTGACATCCTAAACCTACTTGTTCATGTGGAGTGGCACTAGATTATCACTTTACACTGTTCATTCACCTAACATCTATGCCATTATCACTGAAATTTGCGCCAATATTGGCCGTGTGATTGGAGTCAGCATGAACGTTGGTTTTTTACTTTTTCCTCAGGCGCTCATTACAGGAGTATCACTGGCCGCAGAAATGCTCAGCAGTGCTGCCAGCCTTCGCGCCCGAAATGAACAACGTCGTTCCCCCTTTTCAATCCGGTTGATTGCGCCAACCCTGGCACCCACAGAAGCCACGGCCGGATTACGGTTGCAGCCGGATATCACCTATCAGGATGAAGCGACGTTTGACATTTTGATTGTGCCACCCATGTGGGGAAACCCCCTGCGCTCCCTTCACCATAACCCGGAAATTGTGCCCTGGCTGCGCACCCACTACCGAAAAGGAGCCAAATTGATGGCCACGGGGACCGGTGTCACCTGGCTGGCTGAAACAGGTCTGCTCGACGGACAAGTTGCTACCACACACTGGTATTATTATGACAAGTTCGCGGCACGTTACCCGAAAATCACGTTACACCGAAAAGCCTCAATTACCGCAGCCAATGGCATTTACTGCACCACCAGTATTAACTCCCAAACCGAAATGGTGCTGTATCTGATTGCGGAAAAGTACGGCCAGAAAATCGCCAAAACTATTGAAACCCATTATGGGCATGAAATTTCAAAGTCGACTCAGCAGCCTTTCTACCAAATCGGTGGCCAATTACAGTTTGATGAGTCAATTGCGCTGGCGCAGGATTGGATGAAACGAAATCTCGATAAACCCATTACAGCCCAGAGTGTCGCCGATCATTGTCAGTTACCGCTGAGAAGTTTTAACCGGAAGTTCAAGGATCAGGTCGGCGAAACGCCGCACCAGTACCTGCAGCGTATCCGTATGGAAACCGCCCAACAGTTATTACGCGATGTCGGAATGTCAGTACAGGATGTTGCCGAGCAAGTGGGATATAAAGATGCCTATCATTTTTCAACCCGCTTCCATCAGCAGTTTTTACTGACGCCAAGCCAGTATCGTCGAATGGTAAAAGCCAAAACATACAACCCGTGAGTCATTTCTCATAACTGGTAACTGGTAACTGGTAACTGGTAACTGGTAACAATCTTCCAGTAGTAAACGGTACCAAATCAACATGATGGCACGATCAAGGCCAAACGGACCAGAAACGTTAAACTCTCCGCTAGGATGTTTCGCCATTGATACACATGCACTTTGTCGAATATCACTATGCTAGGTAAGAGTGCAGACAAGCGGGATGCTCTTCACCTGTTTGGTGGCTCGCATAGGTTACACGGCAGAGGTTGATGTATGTGTCGTTTTTTTCTGGTACTGGTGTGGGGGCTGAGCTTTTGCTTTTTCCAGGTTCAGGCAGAGGTTTTACCGACCAGTACAACACAGCTTTCTGAAAATCAGTGCAGACTTGATTTATATCATCTGGAAAAAAACCGGCAAAAACAATTTGTCAGTACCTTTCAGGTGGCACTGATCACCGATAATCAGTTTCGTCAGCGTTTTGTGGCGTTGAAAGCCGGCATTGACCATCCTGCCGGTTTTGAAAATATCCGCTATTTCCGTACCGGTTCACCGGTCGAGGTCTTTACGGCGAACTGGCGAAAAAACGGTAATCTTCACACTGTTGCAAGGCTGGTGTTGTTGGGAGGAACCAGTGATAAGCAGGGATTTGACGTACTGACCAAACTGATTGTCGAAGATAAAGGGCATTTTGAACTACTCAGTGATGCCGATTCCTACCGCTTTAACATTCAGCCCAACGACCTGAAAGCGTTTCTGACTTGCGTCAATACTTACTATCACTAGTCAATCATGAGCTTTCGCCCGAACCACTGTCCTGCATGGCAGTATTGCGCGATGGCTGTACGTGCGCCCCATAATAAAAACGCCAGCAATTGGCTGGCGTTGAGAAATTCATTTCGAATGGCTTATTGGGCAGAAGCCGGTTTGTGAGTAATATCTTCAAACTCACCATCAATCGTTTTGCCATCAGTGTAAACGCGGGTAAACCCTTGAAACGTTGCCTGCTGTTGAACCGCGTCTTCGTAAGCGGCTTGCATTTTACGTTTTAAAAACGGTTTGGCAATTAAGGCTGCCACACCGATAAACAGCCCCATTACCGCTGCAAACATCAGGGTAAAGAAACCTATCACCAGGGCAAAAACACTTGCAATCGCATTTTTCATAGCTCAAACCTTCTATCATTTGTGTACAGCAAGCAGTCTATCGCAACTAAAATGAACCAATCATGAACAGACGTGATTCTTTTCCCTGCCAATCCCGTCTTGATAGACCTGAATCAACAGTTTTCATGAAACACACTGCTGATCGAAAAAGCCCTCGAATGAGGGCTTTGTGTTTTATTTAACAGTCTATCAACCAAAAATTGGACTGTTATTTGGCAGCGACCGGTATACCGAGACCACGTACGTCATTGACACGGGGAATCTCAAATACCGCCGGAGTCCAGGCTGGCACCGACAATTGCCCGTCCGCAAATGCGGCAGCACTCGCCAACGCTGAAGTGTGAAGCGGACTCAGAGTGAGATCCGTTGACCAGTCCAGAATTTGTGTGTCACCGGTTGCATTAATGACAATCACCAGACCATCTACACTCGTGTCCAGATCTGCACCGCTTGAAGTGCCGTTATCAATCGACATCACAATCAAACCGGCCTGCTGTTCTTTACCTGTGTTATGAAAATCCACCCGTTTCACAACTTCTGCGCCGGTACCCAGTGTAATCAACGGATAATGTTTACGCAGACTGGCCAGCTCTTTATAAAAAGTGACCATTTGCGTCATATCGGCACTGTCAGGCTGAGTATTGGTGCCAGCGGTGGTCAGCACTTTGTTAATGAGCGCATAGTTATCACCGTCCTTATCCTGACGCGGCAGCCCCTTATTCCAGTTGTTATCTTCCAGCGTAAAGTCAACGCGGTTGAACCAGTCACCGGAGTCGTAAGAGTCACGCTGCATGGATTTCGAGCGCAGCAGTTCAACCCCCATATGGGTAAACGGCACACCCTGCCCCAACATGGCTGTAGCCAGCGATACGGCCTGCATTCTTACACGGGTTTGCGTATCTACATCAAAGCCGATTTTGTACTGGTGGTTATCCCACAATGTCTGGTTATCGTGCTTGGAAACATAGTTCTGGATCTCGGTCGGATCAACAGCATAACCGGCCGGAGCACCGTTGTAATCCAGCTCTTCACCGAAAATAATCTTCCCGGTCGCGTCCTGGAATCGGAACTGTTTCAGGTTGCCGGCCATACCCAAGCGGGTCAGATCTGACAGGTGCAGGGCGGTATCACGAGACACCGTATTGTACTCATTGGGTAAAACCGCTGCGCCGTTACCAAAGCCCTGGTTCTGGCGTATTCCTTCACCACCGTCAAACGGACCACCGCCACGAACGGCATCACGAAGACGATCTGAGAAACTGCCGATTCCTGTGCCACCCAGATGAGGCTGCGTAGCCTGAATAAACTGAGCGTCGTTGGCCACTTCACCGAAGTTCCAGCCTTCGCCATAGAAGTATGTATTCGGATCAACTGCCTGTACCGCTTTCAGCGAACGCTGCATCTGCGCCAGCGGGTGGTGCCCCATCAGGTCAAATCGGAATGAATCAATTTTGTAATCCCGTGCCCAGACAACCAAAGAGTCGGTAATCAATTTTTCAAACATCGCCCGCTCAGGTGCCGTATTCGAGCAACACGTTGAGTTCTCAACACCGCCCGTTACCGGATTCAGGCGCTGATAATACCAAGGCACAATTTTATCCAATACGGAAGTCTTGGATTCCGGACCCGCAGCATTGGTGTGGTTATACACCACATCCATCACTACATTCATACCGATTTGCGATTTAATGGCGTGAATGGCCTGACGCAGCTCAAGAATACGCGCCGTACCCTCGGCATTGGTGGCGTAAGAACCTTCCGGCACTGTGTAGTGGTAAGGATCATAGCCCCAGTTGAACCCGTCAGTTTCAGAGATAAAACGGTTCAGTTGCTGCACAACCGGATTATCAGGCGTGTCTTCCTGCCGAAGATCGCTCAGCACCTCTGAAATCAGCTTTCCACTGGTACAGTAGCTGCCAAATGACGACGATGTCACCGCAGGATTGACCGTACACAGCTTACTGAATGGCGCATCGATGTTCGCCGTTGCCGCCGGGTCTTCATTTATCGTCGCGATATCAAAGATTGGCAGCAAGTGGAGATGTGTGGTTCCGCTTTCACTCAACGACTTCAGGTGTTTAACCGGAACGGACTCAGATTCCGTAAACGCCAGGAACTTCCCTTTGTGGGTCGTGGATGCATCCAGTGCAGAAAAATCACGTACTTGAGATTCATAGATCACAAAGCGGCTTGGATTGGTCTGCGCAACCGGGCGTTTCAACTCATCCCAACCGTCTAGTTTTAACGCCGGATCATTCAGATCCACGACCTGACTGAATTCGGAGTTGAGAGACAGGCTTAACGAGTATGGATCCGTCACTTCGTATTCCATGATCCCTTTGCTGACCGGGTGATACACTTTCACTTTATAGCGATAAAAATCGCCTGCGGCAAAGTCCCCGGATGTCAGCTCCCATGCACCGCTTTCCCGATTAAAGATCATCGGATAACTGGCCTGAGCGGTTTTATCCTGCCCATATTTCACCAAAGAAACTGACTGAGCTGTTGGGGCCCATAGCGCAAACTGGACGTCGCCACTGTTAATCACGGCACCGAAAGTGTGTTTCGCTGCGGTTGAGGCATACAAAGCATCCAGCGCTCCGGCAGGCTGAACCTGCGTAATGACCAGAGGTTTATCCTGACTGTCATAAGCTACCGCAATCAACTGTCCTTTCAGCAGATCTTTAGCTGACAATCCCACGTCCGTAAAATCGAGCTGCCAGCTTTCCAGCTCACTGAGGTGAGGAAACTCCGTTGCCCAGCTGTTGCTCCCTGCTCTATGCGCAGAAATCACACGGTCGACCTGATTGAATGTCTGGCGGTTCGCATCATAGGCGATTCCAGCGTTTTCAGCATAGAGCAGCTCGACACGGCTGGCTCCCGCTTCCATTGCCAGTATGTCGCCTGTTAACCAGTGAGCGGATGCACCGGAAAGCTCGGCAGCGGGCAAGGTTGCCATCGGACGATAGTACACAGTGGCGTTTCCGTTGAAGGTAAATGCAACATACCCAATTTTGGCAGCCGCTTCGAGATCCAAGCGGGAATCACTAACCAATGGCTTTTCATCGCCACGGTGCGGTATCACGTTCACACATTGCTGGCTGCCCGCTTTAAGTGGAATATCCCAGTAGCCGCCATATGTCTTACTGGAGCCAGTCAGCGGTAAACCGCTGTCCCAAGCCGTATCGTCGCCGCCAAAGCTGTCGCAGTTTGCATCATTCCAGGCATGGAGTGTCATACCGCCAATGTCTTCCTCTCCCATATTGAGGTACAGACGAAGCGTATTGGCCGGAAGTGGCGGGATATACTCAGGGAACACCGCCGCAATACCAGACTTGGTAAACACGTAGTTACCGTCGGCATGCACCTGCGAAAGCGCCAGTTTGGCATTGAAATCACCCAATGGCTTATCGTTGTTGGCGTCACGCGGGATAAAATTCACACACTGTGAAGCATTATCGTTGATATCAATAATCCAGTAAGCTCCCAGCTCTTCATCAACACCACTGACTGGTAGTCCTTTCTCCCAGCTGGTTGCTGTACCTGCGTAATTGCTGCAACTTTCATCATTCCACACATATAGGGTATATCCGCTGTAATCCTGCGTAACGGATGACTTGGCGATGTCATTATTCTTAAAGTAAATCGCTGCCTGATTCTCGCCGATAGCGACTAATTTACCGGATTCAACACTCCCCGGATTATTTTCTGATGATGAGTTATTGCAGCCAGCCAGCAAAAAAACAGAGCACAGCGGCATGATGGCTTTCGCCACAGCAGACATTTTAAAATTCACGTAAATTCCTTGGTCGTCATTACCTAATTGGGGGGAAGTAATGCTGATTGGATTGTTATTATGGCGGGAACCATACTCAAAAGCGTGATATGCAAACCGTGATCAACAGCAACCAAATATAGTTTAATAACAACAAGTTAAAATGTTTTGGCTCTAAATCACTGTTTGTGCGGACGAGAGGTTTTTTGCTTTGTTGCACAGATGTTTATAACAGTCACAAAAATGCCGGTATCTGATCAGGATACCGGCATCAAAGAGGTATTCAGCATCGTCTGAATAAATTCGTGCTCATGACAAACATGGCTAATCCAGTCCAATACTTACCCCTACCGAAAAAGTGTATGCAGATAAATCATCATGCCAGAGTAAGCTGCTGGCTTCAGCATACCCATACCAATCGCGGTTAAACGCCCCTGATAACCCAAGATGCATCCGGCCATAAACCTTGTCATTACTGTCGACGACGATAGGTAGAATCGTGCCCGAATAATTGGATTTTAGTTGCGAGATCACCCGCTGATTACCACTGGCCATATCATAGTGAAGATAACCTTTGGCATAGGGTTGAAATACGCCAAACGGTGTCCGAAAAGGATGCGATACACTCAACCCGGAAATCAGCATGGTCGATTCAAGCGCATCAACGTTTTCAACTTTCGTGATCAAATAATTAGAACTGGTTGTTGAGACCCTCTCAGAATAACGATCCGTATCCGATAAGGTGTATTGCAAACTGCTTTCCAGCGCGATATTCAGGTAGTTATAGCTAAACAGGTATCCGCTGCCCAGTGAAAAAACCCAGATATCCGAATCCGCTTCGTTGGCGTTGTTAACCACCGTATCGGTATACATGGTGACCTGGCGTTCAATGTCGGTATCCATCACGGCATAGCTGGCGGTAAAATCCAGATACCAGTTATCCCGAAAGTAACTGAAATAACCAGATGCAATCAATCCATCGATTTCCGTATCCTTCATTTCGTTACCTGACTGATAAAACGGCAGCCCAAGGGTCAACCCGAACAGATAGTTTTCCCGAAATAGGTAATCGCCTCCCAATGTCAGCGAATAGCCGCTGTGTTCCTGCTCTTTGGACGTATTCAGGCCACGGGGTTTACCCATTGACTTGTTATCTACTCGCACATAGCCGCCGATGGCTGACGACGAGTCTCCGTCCAATGCCGTATCGTTATAGACGGCTAGTTCAGAATTGACCGGCAAAGAATACAAAGAAAACGGGTCATAACGTAATGTCGCACGATTTGACGACGCACGGTCAGACAGGCCATTAAAACGAATACCCGAAGACGATGCAGAATCCAACTGCGATCGTACTTTCTTATCAACCTTGTCTACCCTGACATTGCTCGCCATTACCATCAGATCTGATACGGCACCGGACATTTCTGCAGAGATCCGACTACTCAGTGATGCTTCGGCATCCTGCTCTTGCGCCAGTCCCCACATTGGTGCACACATCAGGCATGAGGCTGAGGTAAAGCAAATCCATCCCCTCAACGACATCTTCATAGCGTCCCCCAATGACAGTCACGACTCCATTTTTGGTTTTATCGCACCACCCTGACTGGCTGTATTCGAGAAACTGTCGTGTTCATAGCGCGACTCGTAAGCTGTCTGTGGTTTACCGGAGCGTGATTTACTTCACATTGAACGAACTGAGTATAGAAAACAGCCATGAAGTTTTTGTCGCAAAAAAAATACAACCTTTGCGCCACTTTGCCAGCACAATATTGCACACAGCAATGAATACCATTACATATCAGGGAGATAGGGAAAATTCTAATGGGTGAGTATTGAAACAGACTTATGCGGATACAAAAGAAAAATAGTGAATATTCTTATACTTAATTTTCTATAGACAGATTTATACCAGTCCGTAAATACTTATGACATTTTACTCTATAAGAGAAAAAATTTGCCTTGTGTGACGCTACTGCCAGATGTATCAACAGCTGAATGACTATACTTATGAAAATCCCAGATTGCGGCTGATTATGAACCCATCTACAGCATTTGTTTCCTGCTCATTACTTGTCGCTAGTACCGTCTCTTTCGCCGAAGAACCACACATCATCGCCAAGGATATTTGTGAATGTCTTAGAGCGCCGTATCAACAAGCTGAAAGCGTCATGAGCATGTTGTCAGATGCTGAGCAAAGTGGAGATTTAACCCGAGTTGTCCAGTCTCAGGATGAGATGATGGCTATTATCAACACCGCAAAATTTTGCATGGAAAATGTTAAACACAATTACCCTGCACTGGAGCATGATGATGAATTACAAAAAGCCGTTTTGCAGGAAACAGAATTGCTCTGCCCCAGCCCGATTATTCAGCGTAAATAGCCGATTCTTGATGCCCCCGCTCTATCTTTTCAACCAGTGACCTTCAGGCTTACATCTATGACAAAATAGAGGCATGAGTAGGCTACACAGTGGATAAAACAGTACTGACTGGGCCTCATAATACAAAATAGCTATTGTTATCACCTTGTTTTGAGAGACTTTACTATCTGGTCTGCTGGTTCTTATAGCCACCAGAACCCTGGACTTGCTCATCGTAATCCACTGTTTTGCTATTATTCATGGGTTTGCCTTCATCCGTACTCAGGTTTTCAGCAGACATAAAAAAACCAGCGCCTAAGCACTGGTTGAGAGTTTTGTCAGCCAACGGATGTGAGTGACAAAATAGTTTATGACTAGTTTGGCTGTGTTAGCCATCGGTCTTTTCAGGCACTTCGTGGTATTCATTCAGTGCATTAGAGACTTCAATCGGCAGCTTCTGGCGAACATAGTCACCCGGAGCTTCACCACGTACCGGATAGTTTGCACTTCCGGCAACACGCGGTGCGACCGGTTCACCCTCTTCAAACCCAGCCAGCCATTCATTCCAGTGTCCCCACCAGGAACCGTCATGGCGTTTAGCGCCGTCCAGCCAAGCTTCCGGATCATTCACAACCTTACCGCTGGTCCAGTAACCGTACTTGCCTTTAGCAGGATGGTTAACAATGCCAGCAATATGGCCGGATTCACCGAGAACAAACGTCATCTTGCCGCCTAGGTTACGTGCCCCACGGTAAGTTCCCTGCCAAAGCGCAATGTGGTCTTCCTGTGTCGAAATAAAGTAAGTCGGGATCTTGATCTTCGACAGATCAATATACACACCACGTACTTTAAATCCTTTAGGGTCGACCAGTTTGTTCTCCAGATAGAACTGACGCAACAATGTGCTGTGACATGCTACGGCGATATTGGTACTGTCACCGTTCCAGTACAGCAAATCAAAATCGATTGGGCTGTTGCCTTTCAGGTAGTTATTGACGTAGTAGTTCCAGTAAAGGCTGTTTTCACGCAGCAGACTGAACGTTACGCTCAATGAACGACCATCCATGTAACCTTTCGCTTCGTTCTGTGCCTCAATGGCCGAAATGATCGGGTCATTGATGTACGCACCGATTTCTCCCGGTTGAGAGAAATCCAGCAACGTTGTGAAGAACGTCGCGGATTTGATGCGGCTACGCATGCGCTTACCAGCGTAGTACGCCAATGCAGTTGCCAGCAATGTACCACCAATGCAGTAACCTGCGGCGTTCATTTCGCTGACACCAGTAATATCTTCAACAACATCGACCGCTTTAACGACACCGTCAACGACATAATCGTCAAAGTCGACATCAAACATGCTGGCATCCGGGTTACGCCACGACATCATAAATACCGTGTGTCCCTGCTCTACCAGCCAACGCGCCATCGAGTTTTTCTCACGCAGGTCGAGAATGTAGTACTTGTTGATGAAAGGCGGTACTACCAGTAATGGCGTGGCATTCACTTTTTCTGTCAGCGGCTTGTACTGAATCAGCTCAAACAGGTGGTTTTTATAAACCACTTCACCCGGTGTATTTGCAACGTCTTTACCCAGCTCGAACGCAGAATCATCAGTCATACGGATTTTAAGCACATCCGCACTGGATTGAATATCCTGTTGCAGCAGCTCCATGCCTTTCACCAGGTTCGCACCATTTGTTTCAACGGTCAGCTTTACCAGTTCCGGGTTGGTGGTAATGAAGTTCGTTGGTGACAGGGCATTAATGGCCTGACGCGAGAAGAAACCCAGGCGCTCTTTTGCTTTTTCATCCAGCCCGTCGATCGAATCGATCGTCTCTTTCATCTTGTTGCTGAACAACAAATATGACTGCTTGATGAAATTATAAAACGCCTCATTTTCCCACGCAGGGTCAACAAAACGTTTGTCATCTTTTTCCGGCTGGACAATATCCGGCTCATTGTCACTTTTCATCGTGACGTTTTGCCAGATCTGCATCTGATTTTCCCACCACTCCATTTGAAGCTGTGCGAGCACTGCCGGTTGCGCAGCGGCCTTTTCCATAAACTTGGCCGTGTCATCGAGGCTGACTTCATTGAGGGCTTTATTTAAAGGCGTATTCATGGCTGCCTTGCCTGAATCCATCTCCTTCCACCATGCCTGGTTGAGTTCCTGGAGCTTGGCAAAGTAGTCCGTAAAGAAGTTCTGGTTCATTACAATGACCTCTATATCGGGACTAATAAAGCCGCTCCCGAACGGGAGCGGCTGAGTGGTCATTTGAATTACGCTGGGTTGACTTGCTTTACATTTTCAGCAACTAGCTCATCAACTTCTGTCTTGAAAGACTGAGCGATAGAAGCAAACTTGTTGCTGTCGTCGATCAGCTGTTGAGACAGCTTAGTCAGCGTTTCCAGCTGCTGGCTGTTGAAAGCAGCGAAAGACTGAACATCTTTCACTTCGCTCACAGCTTTAAGCTGAGACAGGCCCAGATCGCTATAAGCACGAACGGCTGCCAGTTGAAGTTCAGTCAGTTCTTCAACGTTCTTCGTGAACACTTTGTTGAACTTAACGTATGGTGCAAGAGTTTTCTCAGTCTGCTCAGAGAAAGATTTGAACATTTCCGTATACATAGCTTGTTTCCTTCATGCCAAGTAATGAATGTTGTGCCCGGGCCATGGTTCAAACCGGGCACTAGTTTGAATGCCTATCTAATTAAACGTTTTTGAGTACGATTGCCGTACCCATGCCGCCACCAACACAGAGGGTGGCAAGGCCATGCTCTGTACCACGACGGCGCATTTCATGAAGAAGGCTGACAATAATACGGTTGCCGGATGCGCCCAGAGGGTGACCCAGTGCAATCGCACCACCATTTACGTTTGAACGTTCCGCCAAATCTTCCACTTGAACGTCCAGATCATCAGCCAGCTGATGCAGGACACCCAGCGCCTGACCGGCAAACGCTTCGTTGAATTCGAACAGACCGATGTCATTAATAGACAACTCTGCTTTCACCAGGGCTTTTTGTACCGCCGGCACAGGGCCAAGACCCATGATTTCCGGGGCAATACCTGCTTGTGCGTAGCTTTCAATTTCAGCCAGCGGGGTCAGACCGTATTTAGCAACGGCAGCTTCAGAAGCGACGATAATCGCACTTGCGCCGTCATTGATGCCTGATGCGTTACCCGCTGTGACAGAACCGCCTTCAGCCTTAAATGCAGGACGTAGTTTGGCCAGCCCTTCAATGCTTGCATCCGCTTTTGGATACTCATCCGTATCGACAACAGTGGTCTGGCGACGTACTGTCACTTCAACCGGAACGATTTCCTGAACAAATTTACCTTGCTCAATGGCCGCTACGGCTTTCTGCTGGCTGGCCAGTGCGAAGTTATCCTGCTGCTCACGCGTCAGGCCAACTTTCTCCACCACGTTTTCAGCCGTTACGCCCATGTGGTAGTTGTTAAATACATCTGTCAGACCATCAGCAATCAGCAGGTCAGACAATTGCAGGTTACCCATCTTCTGACCATCACGGATGGAAGAGCCCGGCACACAGAAAGGAATCTGAGACATGTTCTCGGCACCCGCCGCAACAACCAGATCCGCATCGCCAGCTTTGATATGCGCCGCCGCATCCATGACTGCTTTCATCCCGGAGCCACAAACCATATTCAAAGTATAAGCAGGGACCTCATTTGGCACGCCTGCATACAGGGCTGCCTGACGACCAGGACCCATGCCCTGACCTGCACCAACTACGTTACCCAGAATCACTTCATCCAGGTGCTCTGGTGCAACTTTCGCTTCTTCCAGAGCGGCTTTGATTGCTGTAGCAGCCAGTTGTGCCGCTGAAACAGATTTCAGCGCGCCGTTAAAACTGCCAATAGGCGTACGTTTAGCTGCAACAATATAAACTTTTGACATAGTGCTTAGCGTCCTTACTCAATCGAATGTGTCAATTAGTGCATGTACAGACCGCCGTTTACCGACAGTGTCTCGCCGGTAATGTAGGCAGCGGCATCACTTGCCAGGAATGCAACCGCTGCGGCAACTTCTGCCGGTGCAGCCAGACGTTTCATCGGAATTTCTGCTTTGATGCTGTCCAGCACTTCAGGCTTGATGGCTTCAACCATTGGAGTGCCTGTGTACCCAGGAGCAATTGCGTTGACGGTAACACCAAAGCGCGCGCCTTCTGCTGCCAGTGCCTTAGTAAAACCAATCATGCCTGCTTTTGCCGCAGAATAGTTTGTCTGGCCAAACTGGCCTTTAAGACCGTTCACCGAAGAGATATTGATAATGCGAGCATTACCATGATCACACATTGAAGCGAACAGAGGATGGGTGACGTTGTAGAGACTGTTCAGGTTAGTGGTGATCACTTCGTCCCATTGCTCTTTGGTCATACGCTTAAATGTGGTGTCGCGAGTGATTCCGGCGTTGTTAACAAGTACATCAATCTTGCCTTCCTCTTGCAACAAAGTTGTTAAAGCTTCTTTACAATACGCCGTATCCGTCACATCCAGAGGGAATAAACGAACCTGTTCCTCTGAATAATTATTTTCCTTAAACCACTCTTTGGCTTTTGCTTCACCATTAGGGAAATAAGTTGCAATAACACGATAGCCCGCTTCGACCAATCCTTGTGTGATAGAAGAACCAATACCGCCTTTAGCGCCAGTTACTAATGCTGTTTTACTCATTACAGAAGACTCCATTTCCATCATGATGATGATAAAAAACCCTTAACTACAATTACTTGCCTATCATTGTTATTAAGGGCCACTAACCAACGTGAACCGAATGTCAGTTCAGTTTCTAATCTTTGTTGCATCCTAGCGAGCTAAAAAGACACTTGGGTGACTTTTCTATTGCATAAATATTATAAGAACACAGGCACATAGATATATCAACCAGGGGAATTAATGGTCGTACCAAATATTCCTGCATAGAATCACACTTATAAAATGCAACGACCTTAACCATCAAATGTGTCAGTATTGTTATATTTTGATAAGCATATTAAATGCCAACTTTAGAACACCCTGAATAATTATTTAAATTCAGCGTTTATAGTGGTGGGAGACTGAATAAAGATTAAATTTATCCAGCCTTTTCAACGAAACTTGCACAAAAATAATGCATTAAGCTCACTAAAAATGCGCAACCAGTAAGTGGTTTAAAAAGAAAAAAAGCAGATAGGAATAATTCGTATCTGCTTTCTGTTTATATTAATGCGCTTTATTTCATAAGAAAATTAACTAAGCATTCCCTTAGTAATAATAAAATCAATTATCTCTGGTAGACCTTCCCCTTGTTTCAAATTTGTAAAAACATAAGGTTTATTTGGCCGCATTCTCGCGGTGTCCTGATCCATCACGGTCAAAGATGCACCAACATAGGGCGCGAGGTCGATTTTATTAATCACCAACAGATCTGATCGGGTAATACCCGGCCCGCCTTTACGTGGAATTTTCTCTCCTTCCGCGACATCGATCACGTAAATCATCAAATCCGCCAGCTCAGGGCTAAAAGTCGCACTGAGGTTATCACCGCCGCTTTCGATAAAGACGATATCCAGGTTTTCATGCAGGGCACACAGTTCCTCAACAGCAGCCAGGTTCATAGATGCATCTTCACGAATTGCGGTATGCGGACACCCTCCGGTTTCCACTCCGATAATTCTGTCTGCGGCCAGCGCTTGCGCCCGGGTCAGAATTTTTGCATCTTCCTGGGTATAAATATCGTTGGTCACGACAGCAATGTTGTACCGGTCCCTGATTGCCTTGCACAACACTTCAAGCAAAGCCGTTTTTCCGGAGCCAACAGGCCCCCCTACACCGATTCGTAACGGTGAATGTGATTGATTCATGATCGCTTCCTTAAGATCGATATAGTCGGGTGTACTGGGTTTCGTGACGAGCGCTGGCAATGACCTGAGCCGGAGTAAAACTCCCTATCTCATGGTCAGCCACATACTGTGATGCGGCCACAGCATCCGATAAATGCTCGGATACCGTCATCAGAATCTGCTGTCCCGCGGTCTGCCCAAGCGGGATCAGCTTCACTCCCGCCATCGTAGCATTTTCCAGCCAACTCCAGAGATAACCGGCACATAACGCTTCTGTGCTGATGCCCCACCGGGTGGCAGCCAGTGCAAATCCAGCCAGTTGAGAAGCTCTTACGAGCTGAATCTGTTCCTGAGTTAATGCGGGTTCCAGTTGCTCCAGTAAGCGGGCGGTTGCCCGCCCTCGCTGTAACTCTTCCTGCCGAAGTTCCATCGTTTCCCTGCTGGCTAATAACCATTCATTCCATCGCCTGGCTTGCTCGTCATCCTGAACAGTAACAGCCTTATATAACCGCCTGAGAATTGGCAGCTCAAGGGTCACCAGGCTGTGATGCAAAACATCCAACAGCCAACCTTCGAAAGTGACACTGTCACTTACCCATCCAGCTTCGATTGCCCACTCTAACCCTTGCGAATAAGTAAACGCACCAATAGGTAGTGACGGACTAATCAGCTGATACAAGCGAAAATTTGAAAGTGTTTGCGGGCACTCTGTCATCGCGTGATTCCGTCAATTAACCGGCCAGGACAAGTACCACGCCACTGACGGCTACCATTGCACTCTGCCATTTCGGGCTCACTTTACGGCCAAGCAGATAGCCGGTGCTGATTAGTAACGAGGCACTGCCGATCATGCCTGTGGCAAATCCTGCCAGCGCATTACCACTGGCTTCAAGGCCATGAGCCCAGCCATGAAACAGCACCAGTGATACCGCCAGTGTTGATAGCAAGGTAGATGCAGCTCCCTGGCGGCGATACAACGCCACGGCTGCAACGCCGACAGACGCAAGGATCATCGCTTCTATGCCTGTCGCAAACCCGCTCAAGGCTCCCATCGCCATGCCAGCGAGCAGCAGGACAATGGCTGACACCATCACCCGAACGGCATGTGAACGCTGTGCCATCTGAGATGCGATAAAGCCAACCCCGATCAGCATGACCAGATGATCAAATCCGGTCAGCGGGTGCAGCAATCCCGCCATCAGGCTGCTGTTTTCCAATAATTCATCATGTCCGGGATGCGCCCAGACGGATCCAGAGCTCAGTAATGCCAACCCAGTCAGAAGAGGGGTCGTGAGTGCGTGAGACAGTTGCTTGAGATGTGTCATCATTATTTCCTTATTTTTTTGTTAGTCAGGCTTCCCGCCAATAAAGGATGAAGTCATCCACTTTTGTCGTTCTTTACCAATTTAGTGATGGTGGCTGTTCTGGCTGCTTTCGTGGACACTTTCGCGGTTAGTTCCGTGATTGCTATTGTCGCTATTTTCTTGATGACGCTGGTGGTTACGGCTACTACCATGGTGACCGCCATGAGCCCCGCCATACGCCCCGTCTTCCGGTTCAAAAGGGGCACACTCAGCAGTCACCTTTGCACCAAGCCCCTCCACCATGGCATCAAGCACATGATCGGTCTGATAGCGTACCCACTCCGGACTGATTTGCAGCGGAACGTGGCGGTTTCCCAGGTGATAGGCCACTCGGGCCAGCAAATGCAGATCCTGACAGTAAACCGTCGATACAGGCTCAGCAGCCGCTTCTACTCTCACCCGCTCGCCAAACTCGCTTTCAAGCACGTCACCGTGTCGCAGAATCCGGCCTCTTGGCAGAAACAAGCGCACTTCCGTTCCGTTTGCCAGCTGCGTCAGGAATCGGCTTTTAACCCGATCATCAATAGAGAGACTTAATGGGTGCAGAGACTCTACGTCCGCCACCTCTGAGGCATCAGCTGCCTGAATGTGTTTCGTTAAAACCAACATGGCATCCCCTTAAAATAAAAAATACCGCTGAGCCATTGGCAATACCGCCGCAGGCTCGCAAACCAGTAGTTCACCATTGGCGCGAACCTGGTAAGTTTGTGAGTCCACTTCAATCTGTGGCTGCCAACTGTTGTGCACCATATCGGCCTTGCGGACCGTCCGACAATTTTTCGCGGTACCAATCAGACTCTGCAGACCGAGTTCCGCGGGTATGCCGTCATCTACAGCCTGACGGGACAAAAAGAGCATGGAGGTATTCGCCGCTGCACGGCCAAAACTGCCGAACATCGGCCGATAATGTACGGGCTGTGGCGTCGGAATAGACGCGTTGGGATCCCCCATTGGTGCAGCTGCAATCATGCCGCCTTTCAGAATGACACTGGGTTTAACGCCGAAAAAAGCCGGTTTCCACAGCACCAGATCGGCCAATTTTCCCACTTCCACAGAGCCGACCTCATGGCCGATCCCATGTGTAATGGCAGGGTTGATCGTGTACTTGGCGATGTAGCGTTTAAGGCGGAAGTTATCACTGTAGGCAGAATCTTCCGGCAAGCTCCCACGCTGAACTTTCATCTTATGCGCCGTCTGCCAGGTACGGGTGATCACTTCCCCCACTCGCCCCATTGCCTGAGAATCCGATGCGATCATCGAAAATGCACCAAGATCATGCAAAATATCTTCTGCGGCAATGGTTTCACGGCGTATACGGGATTCCGCAAAGGCGACATCTTCCGCAATTGACGGAGAAAGATGGTGGCATACCATTAGCATATCCAGATGCTCATCCACGGTGTTGACCGTATAAGGGCGGGTCGGATTAGTCGATGACGGCAGCACATTGGATTCGCCACAGGCGCGGATAATATCCGGCGCATGCCCACCACCGGCTCCTTCGGTATGGTAGGTATGAATGACCCGGTCGCCGATAGCCGCCAGTGTTGATTCAACAAAACCCGATTCATTCAGAGTGTCCGTATGAATGGCAACCTGAATGTCCGTTTCCTCGGCGACACTCATGCAGTTATCAATCGACGCGGGTGTGGTTCCCCAATCTTCATGCAGTTTCAGGCCAATCGCTCCGGCGGCTACCTGCTCTCTGAGCGGTTCCGGTAAACTGGCGTTGCCTTTGCCCAACAGCCCGAAATTCATCGGAAAACCGTCAAGCGCTTCAAGCATCCGGTGGATATTCCAGGGGCCGGGGGTACAAGTCGTGGCATTCGTGCCTGTGGCTGGCCCCGTCCCACCGCCAATCATGGTGGTGACCCCTGAGCACAGCGCTTCTTCAATTTGCTGCGGGCATATGTAGTGGATGTGTGAGTCAATACCACCGGCGGTCAGAATAGAGCCCTCACCGGCCAGAATCTCCGTCCCCGGCCCGATCACTATGTCTACCCCTCGCTGCACATCAGGATTCCCGGCCTTTCCGATTCCCGCGATACGGCCATTTTTCACCGCAACATCGGCTTTCACGATGCCCCAATGATCAAGGATGACGGCATTGGTGATCACCAGATCCGGCACCTCTGCACACAGGGCCTGACTTTGTCCCATCCCATCACGGATCACTTTTCCGCCGCCAAACTTCACTTCATCGCCGTAGCTGGTGAAGTCTTTTTCGACTTCTAGCCAGAGCCCGGTGTCAGCAAGCCGTAATCGATCGCCGACCGTCGGGCCAAACATTTCCCCATAAGCTTGCCTTGATATTTTTGCCATTCAGCACTCCGATTGCATTGTTCTTTTCCGCTGTTCCTCAGCAGCATGGCGTGTACAAAAACACGGCGCCCATGCAGTGTTTTTCTTTAATTTTCAAATCAATAGTTGCTTTATGTTTAGTTCAGCGTTCTAACACGACCGTTTTGCAGAAACCGGTCCCATCACCTTGCCCTGAAAGCCATAAACTACCCGCTTCCCCGAATAGCTGACCAGTTCAACGGTGCGGGTCTGTCCCGGTTCAAAACGCATTGCTGTTCCGGCAGCGATGTTCAGCCTGAAGCCCAGGGTAGGTTCCCGTTCAAACCTCAATGCGTCATTAACTTCATAAAAGTGATAGTGAGAACCGATCTGAATGGGTCTGTCACCGACATTGGCAACGGCAATCGTCAGAGTGGGCAATCCAATATTCAGCTCAATGTCACCTTGAGCCACTTGCAGTTCGCCAGGGATCAAAGCACCAGATAGGATCCCAGCTTTATCTTCGGGCAGAGTAGACATAGCAGCCCCCTACACAATCGGATCGTGCACGGTCACCAGCTTGGTTCCGTCTGGAAACGTTGCTTCAACCTGAACGTCATGGATCATTGAAGGCACCCCTTCCATGACATCCTCGACAGTCAGGATCGTGCGTCCGTGATCCATCAGTTCCGCGACACTTTTTCCTTCGCGAGCACCTTCAAGGATCGCCGCACTGATCAACGCGACAGACTCCGGGTAATTGAGCTTTAAGCCTTTTTCTTTGCGCCTTTCGGCCAACAGTGCTGCTGTAAAAAGCAGCAACTTATCCTTTTCTCTTGGGGTCAGTTCCATCTATAGCCCTATGATTTATATAGTCAGTTTGTCACGTATTGTTGATAGCTCAGGTCGCCCAGATTCTGGGAATTGCCGGTGACTCCCCGAGCCAATGGGTTCTGACCTGTAGCCAGATACGGGTGAACAGTCGTGTCATTGACTCGCTACTCTGCCCCATGGCCCTAACCACCAACACGGATTGGTCATCAGATCTGGAGCTTCGGATATCACCCGACAAGGCGGTTACTGCTGCCACCATGTTGTTTTTATTCAAATAATCCGAATGTTCATTAAGCAAGGTCTGTACCACTTTGAGTAGTTTCTCATCAGCATGCACCACAAACAGGCTTCCCATCATGGCATAACCCCGTAACCCCGCATTCTGCTGGTGCATGTCGCCGCCCTGAACGTTAATTTGTTCCGCTAACACCAGACGCTGATTCACTGTTAAACGGGTACAGCCCACGACATTGCCAGAATCGAAGCCCTCTTTTAGTGCAGGCCGTCCAAAGCAGTGCAATTCCCAACCCACAAAACGTCCGCCTTCAGCGATCGTGATCTCGGTATCCAGCCGAACTTTTGCCTGAGGGAAATAAATATTCTCCTGCGGGAACCACTCGAGAATCCCACCCGTTTCAACCCTGAGTTCCTGACGCTGATACGCATACGCACCAGCCGAGCGGTAAAATTTGGTCGCCCCGGGTGTGGTAACCAGCGCGTGCGCTCTACTGTCTGACTGCGCCTGAATCCGAAGCTGATCGCCGCCGACCACACCACCCGGCGGGTGCAGCAGATAGACATGACAAGGTGATCCTTCAGGGTATAGCGGCCGTTGGATTGCCAGTGGGCCAGACTGTCGGCGATGACGCACGACCGTTTTGGGCGTCTCAGCAGCCATGGTACGAGCCGGAGAGAAGCCCAGCTGGATCTCCGCTTTCCAGCCTGACTGTTCAGCAAGATTATCCGGCGTGGGTTTAGTTGAAATAGCAGGAAAACGCTGAGTTAAACGGATATGACTCGCGTCAGGGTTCCCATCCAAAGGCGTTTCCTGGTTGACTTTATCCGCAATGATACGGGCTGTTGGAGTGAGATTGGACAGTGCCTGTTGCGTACTCATACTGTCAGATACTCCTGGATCAGTGCCTTACTTAAGTCAGGCATTCGTCCGTCAGCCACCATCCTGCCTCGATCCATCAGGCAGAAATGGTCACCGACTTTTCGGGCAAACGGCAGTTTCTGCTCCACCAGCAGTACCGTCAGCCCCAGTTCCTGATTCAGCCGTCGAATGATGTCGCCGATTTCCTGCACAATGTTGGGCTGAATCCCTTCCGTCGGTTCATCCAGTATCAGCAGTGACGGATTCACGACCAGCGCACGGCCAATCGCCAACTGCTGCTGTTGACCGCCCGAAAGGTCGCCGCCTCGACGATGGCGCATGTCTTTCAGCACCGGAAACAGCGCGTAAATGAGATCTGGAATCCGCCTGTCACCCCGCGGTCTGACGGGCAGACCGATCTGCAGGTTCTCTTCCACTGTTAAAAGCGGAAATATCTGACGCCCCTGAGGGACATAACCGATACCGTGACGGGGGCGACTTTCTGCCGACAAACGACTCATCTCTTTATCTCCGATCCGCAACGAGCCACTTTTCACAGGCTCAAGCCCCATGATGCATTGCAGTAAGGTGCTTTTTCCGACTCCGTTACGCCCCATCAAAACCGTGCATTTCCCCGCAGTCAGCGTCAGGTCAATATCCCAGAGGGTGTGGCTTTCGCCGTAAAAGTGATTCAGTCCATTGATTGCGAGCATGTTCATTCTCCGAGATACACTTCTTTGACTTTCGGGTTAGCCTGAATATCGGCCATGTTACCTTCTGCAAGGACATGCCCCTGATGAAGCACGGTCACCGTTGTTGCAATCGAACGGACAAAGTCCATATCATGCTCGACCACCACGACGGCGTGTTCACCTGCCAGCGAGCGCAGCAATTCTGCTGTTTTATCCATTTCCTGATGGGTCATTCCCGCAACTGGTTCATCAACCAACAGTAATTTCGGTTTTTGCATCAGCAACATGCCGATTTCCAGCCACTGCTTCTGGCCATGGGACAAACTGCCAGCTAACTTACCGGCTTGTTCTGCCAGCCCGATCAATTCCAGCACTTGTGCAATCCGATCCCGCTGTTCACCGCTCAGACGCGCCCGAAGAACAGCAAAGACTCCTCTGGCACCGGCCATCGCCAGTTCCAGGTTGTGAAATACGGACAGGCACTCAAACACGGTGGGTTTCTGAAACTTACGGCCAATACCGGCATTGGCAATTTGTGCTTCATCCATCTGCAGCAGATTAATATTGCTGCCCAGCCACACCGCACCGCTGTCCGGCCGGGTTTTACCGGTGATGATGTCCATCATGGTGGTTTTTCCTGCACCATTCGGTCCGATAATGCAGCGCAATTCCCCTTCACGAATGTAAAGATTGAGATCCCGGATAGCCTGAAATCCGTCAAAGGATTTCGACACCCCTTCGAGATACAGAAGCATGTTATGGCGGGTATCAATAAGCGGATGTTGATTAGGCATCAGAAATTCAAACACCTGATCACGACGCACCAGATCCCGCATTTTTCCGCTCCACCCAGTGCGGTTTTCAGTCATGCCTCCCTGACGCTCAGGGCTGCCCTCGAGAGAAGTGGTTTCATGACCGATTTCAGTTGCTGCATCAGTCAGTCCGAGGGAAGCCGAAAAGGATGCGACTTGGTGTGATACCGTTGGCGTGTTCCCGGTTACAGATAAATGTACAGTCATAGCAACGCCTCCTTTTCTTCTTGCTGGCCAGTCAGCGGCCTCTTTGCAAGCTCAGTCTGGCGGCTACTGGGAAACGTTTTTTCCATCACCCGGCAGCGAATAGACTGAAGCCAGGCGAAACATGACGTCAGCAAACCGGTCACGCCTTTGGGCAGAAACAGGGTTGCCAGAACGAACATGCCCCCCAGTACAAACAGCCAGATTTCAGGAAACTCAATGGTGAACCAGCTTTTGAGGTAATTAATCAGCACCGCCCCGATCACCGCACCGTACAGAGTCGCCCTTCCGCCCAGAGCAACCCACACCACCACTTCAATAGAGTTCAGGGGGGCAAATTCGCCAGGATTGATGATACCGACCTGAGGGACATACAAAGCGCCCGCCACACCGGCGATGACCGCCGACAGCACAAACAGACATAACTTATAGTGGTCAACCTGATAGCCGATGAAACGGGCCCGCGATTCAGCATCCCTGACAGCAATGGCCACCTTCCCGACACGGCTGGCAATGACGGCTCTGCATACCAAATAACCTGAAATCAAGGCTAAAATCGTCGCAATAAATAGTGCCAAGCGAGTTTCTGTCGCCTGCAGGCTGAAACCAAGAATGTCTTTGAAATCTGTCAGACCATTGTTACCGCCAAACCCCATTTCGTTACGGAAAAACGCCAGCATCAGGGCGAAAGTCAGTGCCTGTGTCATGATCGACAGATAGACACCTGAAACCCGGGACCGAAATGCCAGATAACCAAATCCCCACGCCAGAAGACCGGGCACCAGCACGACCATCAGACAGGCAAACCAGAACATATCAACCCCCAGCCAGAACCACGGCAGCGCGTCCCAGTTAAGAAACACCATGAAATCAGGTAATTCCGGATTTCCATACACGCCTCGGTCGCCAATCTGACGCATCAGGTACATCCCCATGACATAACCGCCAAGAGCAAAAAATGCGCCATGCCCCAGACTCAGAATACCGAGATACCCCCATACCAGATCCACCGCCAGCGCCAGTAAGGCGTAACTCAGGTATTTGCCCATCAGGGTGATCGTGTACGTATCAACATGCAGCGGATGATCCGGTGCCAGTAGCAGGTTGAGTGCTGGAACCACAATAGCCAGCGCCACCAGCACGCCAAGCAGTACCTGCCCGCCTCGATCAGATTTAAGTATTGAAACCAGCATACGGTTAGCCCTCCACCGCACGACCACGTTGCGGGAACAACCCGCGAGGCCGCTTCTGGATAAACAGAATAATAAAAATCAGCACCAGAATTTTCGCCAGAACAGCGCCAGCCCAAGGCTCCAGTACTTTATTGAAAATCCCCAGGCTTATCCCGGCAACCAGTGTTCCCCACAAGTTCCCGACACCGCCAAACACCACCACCATAAAAGAGTCAATGATGTAGCTCTGCCCCATATTCGGGCCAACATTACTGAGCTGAGAAAGTGCAACCCCTGCTATCCCGGCGACGCCTGACCCTAAGCCAAAGGTCATGGCATCGACCCATTCCGAACGCACCCCCATCGCTCTTGCCATGGCACGGTTTTGCGAAACAGCACGGACCTGCAAACCCAGCGGGGTCTTTTTCAAAAGAACAACCAGTGCCCCAAACACCATCAGGCAGAACAGGATGATGTACAGTCGGTTGTACGTCAGGGCAAGTAACGGGTTAATTTCCAACATTCCGCTCATCCAGTCCGGTGTACTGACAGAGCGGTTCAGAGGAGAAAACACACTGCGGACAGCCTGTTGCAACACGAGGCTGATACCAAAGGTGGCCAGCAGGGTTTCAAGCGGGCGTCCATATAAAAAACGGATCACACCACGCTCAATTGCAATCCCCACTGCACCAGAGACCACAAACGCAGCCGGGATCGCCAGCCATATTGACAACCCGATATGATCAGGCAGCAATTGCTGGATCACGTACGTGGTATAGGCACCAATCATGATCAGTTCGCCATGCGCCATATTGATCACCCCCATCACCCCGAAAGTGATAGCAAGGCCAATACCGGCCAACACCAGCACAGATCCCAGGCTGAGGCCAAAAAAAAGGGTTTCAGCCATTTCATACACACGCTGGCTTTGCTGATAGGCATCAATTGCCCGATTCAAGGTCGGCAACGCGGTCTGATCCTCAACGGCTTTTTGCAGTTCCGTCTCTCTGGCCTTCAGCAAGGCCTGATATGCCGCCGGTTCAAGTGAGTCCGACAACACGGTTATGGCTGATTGCCGGAGATTCGCCTCCCCGGATTGGATATTCGCGATTGCCAGAACCAACGCAAGGATATCTTTGACCGGCTCTGAGGTTTCTGTCTGATAGGCCTGCTCCACCAGCATCAGCACCGTCGGTGATGTTTCTCCCAGCAAGCTCTTTGCCGCCGCCAGCCGACGCGTTTCCGATGTCGATGTAAGATCCAACTGGGCTATACCCTGGCGGATCGTTACCCGAAGCGCATTGTTGACCCGAACTTTTCGAAAATCGCGGGTCTGAACAATCTCCGTCGGAGTCAGGTAAGGGAATTCCATTGCCGTCGCACCGCGACTGAGTGACTCAATCAGATAGAGCTGCCGCGTTGATGGCTGATAATACAGGCGCCCATCCATCAGACCGGACAGAATGTCCCTTGCGAATGGGTGCTGATTTGAAACCAGCCAGTTTACCGCTTCCTGCTTAGGCGCAAACTGACGTTGGCTGAACCGCTCAGCGGCGTCTTCAAACGTATTCACTTGTGCATTCGCGACGGCACTGCCGATAAACAAGGCGAACATCATCAACAAAAAGGTCACAGAAGTGGCCAGAAAGCGTTTCGGAGCATGGCTGGATGGCCATCCCCACCAATATATTTTCATAATTTTCTTCCATGAAGGTGGTACAAGACCTGAGCGAAGCACTGAAGAATGTCACCGTTCGGTCTGAAACGGTGCCTGCCTCTGGGCAGACTGACACCGCTCCTTTTATCCAAGCGCTAGTCCATGCGCAGCCAAGCGCTACTCAGAACCTCAGCATGACTCGGTAACTCAGGCATAAGGTGACACTGCCACCTTATGCCATCACTTAGCACCATCACTTAACACCGGCACATTTCCCGGTCACCACATTGAAACTGCCGCACGAGAAAGGCTTTTGCCAACTGGCGTAGAGGTCTTTAGAGCCCGGCAGGTAGTTAGACCACGCATCCCCCGCCACCACGCCGGTTGTTTCCCACACCACTTCAAATTGGCCATCCTCCTGGATTTCTCCAAGTAACACTGGCTTAGTGATATGGTGGTTCGGCATCATAGTCGCGTATCCCCCCGTCAGGTTCGGAACGGTAATCCCGATAATGGCGTCCTGAATGGCATCCGGCTCCGTTGTTCCGGCTTTTTGTACCGCCTGAGCCCACATATTGAAGCCAATGTAACTGGCTTCCATCGGGTCATTCGCCACCCGCTTATCGTCTTTGATAAACTTCTGCCATTTTTCAATGAAATCAGCGTTGGCATCAGTATCCACACTCATGAAGTAATTCCATGCCGCCAGGTGACCAACCAACGGTGAGGTATCCATGCCGGACAGCTCTTCTTCGCCGACCGAAAACGCAACGACAGGAATCTCTTCAGCGGAAACCCCTTGCGCTCCCAATTCCTTATAGAACGGTACATTGGCATCCCCATTCACCGTAGAGATCACCGCGGTTTTCTTGCCGGTGCTGCCGAATTTTTTGATATCTGACACAATAGATTGCCAGTCAGAATGGCCAAACGGGGTATAGCTGACCATGATGTCGGCTTTATCTACCCCTTTGGCACTCAGATAGGCTTCAAGAATCTTGTTCGTTGTGCGTGGATAGACATAGTCAGTCCCCGCCAATACCCAGCGTTTGACTCCCAACTCGTTCATCATGTAGTCCACGGCAGGAATCGCCTGTTGGTTTGGCGCGGCGCCGGTGTAAAAGACGTTCTTTGAGGATTCTTCGCCTTCATACTGCACCGGATAAAACAATAAACCGTTCAGTTCTTCAAAAACCGGCAACATGGATTTTCGGGATACCGACGTCCAGCCACCGAACACCACATCCACTTTTTCTTTTTCCAAAAGTTCCCGGGCTTTTTCTGCGAACAGCGGCCAGTTTGATGCCGGATCCACCACCACGGCTTCCAGCTTTTTCCCCAGCAAACCGCCTTTGGCGTTCTGCTCGTTCACCAGCATTAAAATCGTATCTTTGAGGGTCGTTTCACTGATGGCCATCGTGCCGGACAGGGAATGCAGAACGCCGACTTTGATAGTCTCTTCAGCGGCCAATAGTTGGCTGGAGAAAAACAGGGATGCCACTGCGCCAATCAGTGCGGGATGGGTAGTCTTCGCTGACATATTTATACTCCTTGTGAATAACTTATCTTCACAAGCAGCCATCATGCCAATGTTGTTATCTTTATCAGCGAAATTTTATTTTCAATAAAGATCATTAACTTATTAACAATGCCACTTTAACCACGCCAGAAACCATTCAAATACATTCGATAAATCCGGGCATTTCTGACTTGCCAGCACTTTTTTAGTGCATAAAAGCAGGTACATATGCACTAATTTATATCAGATTATTCATACTCTGCACCTTGGCGTTGCACCAGCCTATAATGACATGCCATAAAAAAGATCGGATGCTATTGCGCCAGTGGCCCGCAGCTGAAAAGATGATTTCCGTCAGATGAGTGGTGTCACCCATTTCCCTCAATATTTTGCTGTTCACTATAGTTAGTAGTAAGTGGTGTGCCACAGCAAACTTATCTCATCCAGATTGTCCCTGTTCAGCAACATAATTTTGATGAACTTTCCTCTTTAAATTGAGTCTGAAAGTCCATATGTCTTTGTCGACTGAAGTATTAATAGGACACAAACCCACTATGTTGACTTCTACTTTCCAGCGCCTTCAAACTTACCTGAACAGCCAGGTGATTGGTCAGCCTGACCTCGTTAAACAACTGATGATTGCCCTGCTGGCAGATGGTCATATACTGGTTGAAGGCCCTCCGGGACTGGCCAAAACCCGCGCCGTCAAAGTGCTTTCAGACTGCATTGAAGGCAGTTTCCACCGCATTCAGTTTACCCCCGATTTGCTGCCGGCTGATTTGACGGGAACCGATATTTACCGCCCTGAAACCGGGGAGTTTACGTTCCAGCCCGGCCCTATTTTCAATGCCTTACTGCTGGCAGATGAGATTAACCGTGCACCTGCGAAAGTACAGGCGGCGATGCTTGAAGCCATGGCTGAAAAACAAATCACTGCCGGACGTAAAACCTATCCGCTGCCGGAACTGTTTCTGGTTATGGCAACACAAAACCCGATTGAGCAGGAAGGTACCTACCCGCTGCCTGAAGCGCAGCTTGACCGTTTTCTGCTGCAGCTAAATGTGAACTACCCGGATGACAGCAGCGAGCTGGCGATTCTGAGACTGAACCGCGGTGAGGCACTTGGCATTGAAGCGTCAGAACCGGTACATCTGACCCAGGAAGAAATCTTTGCGGCACGCAAAGCTGTGCTCAATATCCATATGGCCGAAGATGTCGAGCAGTACATCATTCGCCTGGTAATGGCAACACGTCAGCCGCACCGTTACAGCGACCAGCTTGCCGCTTGGCTGCAAATGGGCGTCAGCCCGCGTGCCACCTTGGCGTTAGATCGCTGCGCCCGTGCTCATGCCTGGCTGAGCGGGCGTGACTTTGTTACGCCAGAAGACGTTCAGCAAATGGCCTATCCGGTTCTGCGCCACCGCCTGTTACTGAGCTATGAAGCGCAAGCCGAAGCGATTTCACCAGACACCATCGTGGAACAGTTGATCACTCAGGTAGCTTGCGCATGACAGATTCCGTGACCCCAGCACTGCCCCCACACAGTGACGGCGTCAATTTGTGTCTGGCTGAGTTGCTGCATTACAAAAATAAAACTGTGCGCTGGCTGCCACCAGCGCAAAGCGTCTGGTCACAACTCAACGGTCACCATCAAAGTCGCCGTAAAGGCCGGGGGATGAATTTTTCTGAAGTCCGTCCGTATCAGCCCGGTGATGACATCCGGGCAATTGACTGGCGGGTAACCGCTCGTACCGGCAAAACGCACACTAAGCTGTTTACTGAAGAACGTGAGCAACCGGTCATGCTGTTAGTGGATATGAGCGCCAGTATGCAGTTTGGCTCGCAGCTGATGCTCAAATCCGTGCAGGCTGCCCATTTTGCCAGCCTGCTCAGCTGGTTGGCCGTCAGTGAACAAGATCGCATCGGTGCCATGATTTACACCGGTTCGACTCTAATTGAGTGCAAACCTACTGCCCGTCAACAGGGGCCATTGCGTGTCATCAACGCCTTGATCGATGCACATCGGCAACACCTGATGCTCAGCCATTCAGCAACTCAGCCGCAAACGCGCCTGCCCTTTGCTGATGCACTCAAACATTTACATCATCTTTGCCCTAAAGGCAGTGAAATCGTCATTCTCAGCGATTTTTATCAGCTTGCAATGACAGACAAGCGCCGCCTGAGCCAACTAAGGCAACACAATCGGATTCAGTTCGTGCAACTGTTTGATCCGCTGGAATCCGGACAAACGGCCTTCTCCGGTACCGCCTATGTCGCCGATCAGGAAAAAACCGCGTGGCTGGATTTTTCTTCCCAGAAGACCCGGCAAGGACTGAATGAGCAGTATCAGCAACTCCAGGCATTTTTACACAGCTTATGTAAAAGTCTGGCGATTCCTCTTCATCCGTTGTCAGCCGCCATCCCACTGATGATGCAGCTTGGCATGGCACAAAACGGACGCAACGCTGAATCTGGAAATAACGGGAGTGCATCATGAGACTCAGAGGCAATTCCCTGTTCAATACGTTTCTGACAAACATGCAACGGCTTCATAAATCCCCAAGCCAACATACACTTCGTGCTATTTCCAGTGCGAAAGTCTGGCGAAGTGCGATGCCAATGACAGTATTGGCAACGACATTTTTGACAAACACGGCTTTAGCACAGGTGCCATTAACTGCAGCCCCTGCCGCAACATTACCGGATGTATCGGCACCTGCCACATCTGGGAGTACACCAGCGATTTCTCTGGCAGGTCTCCATCTTCCTGCTGAGCCAGGTTACTGGCCGCTGGCATGGGGATGGTGGATGCTATTAGCACTGTTTGGCCTTGTGGGTGCCTGGCTGCTGATTACCCTGCGACGATATAAAAGGGCCAATCAGGCGCGTCAGGAAGCCTTACATCAGCTCAGGTCACTCCGATCTGCTGAGCACTTCAACCAACTGAATCTCTTGTTGCGCCAGATGGCCATGAGCTACCTGCCCCGCGCAGACGTCGCGGGCTTGACCGGAAGCGCATGGCTGACATTTCTTGATAGCTGCCTGCCGGAGAAACACCGCGGGTTTACTGAACTTGCATCGGTCTGGCAGCAGGGTTTGTTCTCACCAGAGCCACTCGATAACCAAACATTCAAAAAATGTTATCAGCAGGCCAAGCGGTGGATTCAGAAAGCGGAGTTCACTTCAGGCACGATGACGCAACACACCGTCCCGTCTGCATATACATCTGCAGACAGCGCGCACATAGACAACGCGTTGCCAACTCCTCTGCCGTCAAAAACTGTCCCGTCAGAGAAACTGCAGGCAGCGAGCAAGGAGTCCGGCCATGTTTGAGTTTCTCTGGCTATGGGCGCTGATCCTGCTGCCTCTGCCTTATCTGGTTTATCGGCTGATGCCATCCACTCCGCCTCCTTCAGCGATCCCGCTGCCAAAGTTGCCAGACGGATTAGGCCAGAAGCAACAACGCAGCCGCTGGCTGGCGGTGCTGATGTCGATTGGCTGGATTTTCCTGCTTCTCGCCATGGCAAGGCCAGTCTGGTATGGCGATCCGATTGAAATCAATCCTGATCACCGGGATATGCTGCTGGCTGTCGACCTTTCTGGTTCCATGTCAATGGAAGACATGATCACACCGCAAGGTGAGGCAATTGATCGACTGACCGCAGTAAAATCGGTACTGCATGATTTCATTGGTAAACGTAAAGGCGATCGCCTTGGTCTGGTGCTGTTTGCCAATCATGCTTACCTGCAAACACCGCTCACCTTTGACCGCCATACCGTTCAGCAACAGCTCGATCGTACCGTTCTGGGTTTGATTGGCCAGAGCACCGCGATCGGCGAAGGGCTGGGCGTTGCAACCCGTACCTTCATTGACGGTGATGCGCCGCAGCGGGTCATTATTCTATTAAGTGATGGTGCCAACACTGCCGGTGTGATAGATCCGATCGAAGCCGCAGAGCTGGCAGCCCGGAGTAATGTCACGATTTACACCGTCGGCGTAGGTGCTGAGGAGATGGAACAGCGTTCATTCTTCATCAGCCGTACGGTCAATCCTTCACAGGATCTGGACGAAAAAACCTTAACACAAATCGCTGAAATGACAGGCGGACAATACTTCCGCGCGCGTAATCCGCAGGAGCTGGAAAACATTTATCAGATGATCGACCAGCTTGAGCCGGTCAATCAGGCACAGCAAACCTGGCGTCCACGTCAGGAACTGTTTCGTTTCCCGCTGGCCGCTGCGCTGTTGTTGTCTGTTGTGATTGTGGTTATGAGAAAACGAAATGGCTAGTCTGACTTTTCTTTATCCGATGTGGTTTCTGGCATTGATTCCACTGGGCGTTATCTTGCCCTGGCTAATCCGCCAAAAAACTCAGCAGGGGCTGATTGCCCCTCACCTTGCTGCCCGACTAGGGCTGAATGAGCGTCAGCCTGTACAAGGGCTGCTTACCTGGTTGCCGTTCGTCTGGCTGTTGAGTGTGACAGCACTGGCAGGCCCAAGCTGGCAAAAAACCACCCTACCCGCTTACAGCCTGTCGGGAGCCCGCGTGCTGGTGATGGACATGTCCCGATCTATGTACGCCACAGACATTACCCCGAATCGTCTGACTCAGGCACGCTTTAAAGCGTTAGATCTGCTACCCGGCTGGAAAGAAGGCAGTACAGGACTGGTGACTTACGCTGCCGACGGCTACACCGTCAGCCCGTTAACCAAAGACAGTCAGACCCTGACTACCCTGATTCCTCATCTGTCGCCTGAGATCCTGCCTATACAGGGCAGTAATGCGGCCGCCGGGATCCAGGAAGCTATCACTTTGCTCAAACAGGCAGGCCATATTCAGGGGGACATTATCCTGATCACTGACGGCCTGAGTGACAAAGAGTCTGACGACAGCCTGGCATTACTTGCCAACACTGAATATCGGGTTTCGGTTCTGGCTATGGGTACCACACAAGGAGCCCCGATTGCCTTACCGGATGGTCGTCTGCAAACTGATAATTCAGGTCGTACAGTCATATCACGCGTTGATCTCAGTACCCTACTCCCACTGACAAAAGAAACTGGGGGCGTACTGCAGTTAGCAAAGCCAACGAATAGTGATGTCAACGCGTTAATCGCAGCGACAGCTAAGCCACCTCAGAGTACGGTTCAGGACAAAGACAAACAGGAACTGGAAGAACGCTTGAATAATGGCTTCTGGCTGCTGATTCCGGTCATTGTCATTGCTTTGCTGGGTTTTCGCCGGGGTGTATTACTGGCAGCCTGTCTGATTTTCATTCCTGTGGATCAAAGTTATGCCGCAGATACAGGTTTCGCTTTCAAAAACCGTGACCAACGTGCTTATCAGCTGTTTGAGGACGAACAGTACGCTGAATCGGCCAAAGTATTCTCGTCTGCAGCGTGGAAAGGTGCAGCCTATTACAAAGCCGGCGAATACGACAAAGCGATTGAAACACTGAAGCCACTTGAGAATGACGCCTCGCAATACAATCTCGGCAATGCTTATGTGCAAATCGGCCAGTATGACGACGCCATTTCAATCTATGAGCGACTGCTTGAACGTAATCCGGATAATCAGGACGCCAGACACAACCTCGAGATTGCCAGACAACTGAAAGCAAATCAGCCTGAATCACCACAAAATCAGGCAAACAGCGCGAATAAACAACCTTCCGAACAGCAACAAGATAAAAGTGGAAATCAGCGCAAGCAGCAAGACAACCCAGCTAATTCCAATGACCCGCAGTCTGAACAGCAAAACGCAGACTCCTCACAAGAGCAGTCGTCGCAACAATCATCAGAACAAGATCCGGGGCAAAATGCGGGACAGGATGGACAGTCGGGGCAACACCCAGATCAACAGTCAGGGGAACAATCCGGACAGCAACCAGGCCAGCTAAATCAGGATCAGCCGCAACAAAGTGATAATCGGCAATCAGAATCACAGAGTGATGCTGAAAATCAACAAAGTGATGCTGGCAATGCGGGTCAGAATACAAACGCTACTTCCGGAAGTACGGCTGATGCTAAACCGGATGACTCTCGCTCGGCTTCGCATGCGGGCTCTGAACAAGAGGCAGATCAACAGAGTGATTTGCAAACTGCCCAACAAACCGTCCAGCAATCAGAGCAGCAACCAACGGAGACACAGCCTGACAGCCAACAAGCCGTTTCAGCCGATGAGCAATCCGCTGACAATGGCAAGGAACAAGATTCAGATGCACCACCATCCGTTGCCACCTCCGCTGCGGAAACAGGCAGTAACAGCTCTATTTCAGCCAGCGATCCCGTACTGAAAAAACTTGAACAGGTTCAGGATGACACCAGTGGTTTGATCCGTGCCCAGTTAATTCTGCAAGCCAGACAAAAGCAAGCACCTAATGCGTCAGAAAATTCATGGTAACCCAAAGATGAACAGGTTTAATATGCTGCGACCAGGACTAAACAGCAACGCTTCGCGCACCCCCTTCAAGGTGATGCTCGGACTCGCTTTCAGTCTGTTGGCGATGTTTTCTTCTTTTTCCTATGCCGCCCTAGCGACTGCAACCGTGTCGAAAAATGTTGTCGGGGTCAATGAGGTATTTCAGCTGCAGATCAGCATTGATGACAACGTGAACACCAATGCACTCGATCTGTCGGTGCTGGACGATGATTTCAATTACGGCACGCCGTCCATCAGTAGCGGAACCAGCTACGTCAATGGCGTAGTAACCCGCCAGACAGAATGGAAAGTGGCCATTGCAACCAAAGCAGTCGGAACGTTTACCATTCCGAGCTTCAAAATCGGTTCCAGCCGAACGGAGCCAATAACAATCACCTCGATGAAGTCGGCCAGTGACGGCAACGCGGCTTCTGCACAACCAGATATTCACATCAGTGCGAATGTCGATAAAGAGGCCCTCTATCTTGGCGAAACCATTCGCTACACCGTACGGATTCGTATCGGGGAGCAAATGAGTCAGGCTAGCTTGATTGCGCCCTCGGGGGATGGCTTGGATGTACGCCAAATCGGTGATGACCACCAGGTAGAAACCGTGCTGAATGGGCGCCGCTACTTGATTATCACCCGTAATTACCAAATCACGGCGAATAAGCCCGGCGATATCCTGCTGCGCGGTGCCGCATTCAAAGGCAGCATTATTAAAGGCAGTCGTGGATTTGGCTCTACCTTGCGTGTGCCGGTCGAGAAACAAGGGGAAGATTTTTCTATTGCGGTAAAAGATAAGCCTTCAGATTATCAGGGGCTATGGCTACCGACGGAAGACCTGCAACTTGAGCAAAACTGGCAGCCGGAGTCAGCGACCGTAAAAGTCGGCGAGCCTCTGACTCGCACGATTACCCTTCGGATCAAAAATGCCGAACAAAGTCGACTGCCGAACCTGAACCTTCAGTACCCTGGCTCAGTTCGGGTGTATGACGAAAAACCGGTTTATGGCACCGATGCAAACTACACCACCATGACGCTGAAGCAAGTCATCATTCCTCGGGAGTCTGGTGAGCTCACACTGCCATCACTCGCCATTAACTGGTGGAACACTGTTGAAGGTAAGCAGCAAACCAGCCGTATCGATGGTCTGACACTACACGTAGTGCCAGGTGAAGGTTCCAGCCCGGTTAACCTGTCCGGCGCAATGAGCCAGACGGCTACGCAAACAGGCACTCAAACAAGCGGCCAACCAACTAACCCAGCAGACACCTCGATGGTTACTTCTCCGTCTGACGCATCTGCACATACCACCGCGGAATTCGGTTCCACAACCCAATCGGATTGGTGGCCTTGGGTAGCTCTGGGGTTCGCCACATTGTGGCTGTTCACGGTTAAATTGTGGCTAAATGCCCGACGTCAACTGCGTACACTGATGAAGCAACCGGAGATGCCCGCAGGTTTAACCACTTATGCGGACTCCGTGGATGGGATGATGGCGGCAGTCAAACGTAATGATGCCATTCAGTTGCAAACCTTTTTCCAGCAATGGAAAAAATACAACCCGACGCACCCGCAACGAGAGGAACTTTCTGCCTTGGTTGCGAACATCATGGCACAACGTTTTGCCCGTGAATCTCCTGAAAGCTCACAGGTGAACACAGAAAAATTACTAACAATACTGAATAATTTACGGGCAACCCCGAGTGAAGAAGAGGCAAAAAGTCGCTCTCACCTTGCACCAATTGTACCGTAATCGTCGGATGTGTTAATGACAATCGTATCGAAAAGCCCACGTAATGTGGGCTTTTTTAACATTATCGCCCCTTAAAACCCCAAATTGTTAAGAAAACCACCATCGCCGCCCCTGATACGGCAGCACTTTGCCAATAAAGGGGAAACAAATGTTAATATTGAGTAAAGTAAAAGTTTCTTTGATTGGCTATAGAAATATGCCACAATTCCTGTTACAAAATGCGGCGGAAGCAATATTAAATGCTTCCACATATAAGTAAAAAATAAGCAGGATGTAATATGAATCAATCACAACCCTTTCTGGCACGGGTCGCCAATGGCAGCCTCGTGGTACAAATACTCTTCGGTATTATCGCCGGTATTGTTATTGCTCTATTCTCTCCGGAATCTGCTCTCAAGGTTGGTTTCCTTGGCGGTCTGTTTGTCAGCGCGCTAAAAGCAGTTGCTCCGATTCTGGTCTTTATTCTGGTCGCATCATCCATTGCCAACCAGAAGAAAGGCGCTCACACCAACATGAAACCAATTGTTGTGCTGTATCTGTTCGGTACATTCATGGCAGCGGTGACAGCAGTAGCCATGAGTTTCCTTTTCCCAACCACTCTGACTCTGGTTACCAGTGCAACAGGTGCTAACCCGCCTGAAGGGATCACTGAGGTGATTAATACCCTGCTATTCAAGATCGTTGATAATCCAGTTAACGCTCTGATGACAGGTAACTTTATCGGCATCCTTGCATGGGCGATTGCACTAGGCTTTGCACTGCATCAGGCAAGCGATGCGACTAAGCAGGTTTTCCACGATGTCTCCAACGGTATTACGCTAATCGTTCGTTTCGTGATCCGTCTGGCACCAATCGGTATCTTCGGCCTGGTTGCGAGTACCTTTGCTGAAACCGGTTTTGACGCACTATTTGGTTACGCACACCTGTTGGGTGTACTACTGGGTTCTATGGCTGTGATTGCCTTTATTGTTAACCCTGCCATCGTGTACTTCAAAACGAAAGAAAACCCATACCCGCTGGTACTGCGTTGTATCCGCGAAAGTGGTATTACCGCATTCTTCACACGTAGTTCAGCAGCTAACATCCCTGTGAACATGCAGCTGTGTAAAGACTTGGATCTGCACGAAGATACTTACTCAGTCTCTATCCCACTGGGTGCAACCATCAACATGGGTGGTGCCGCAATCACTATCACAGTGCTGACACTGGCGGCGGTACACACAATGGGTATCAATGTTGATATTGCGACAGCGATTCTACTGAGTATTGTTGCGGCGGTTTCTGCATGTGGTGCATCTGGTGTTGCGGGCGGCTCTCTGCTGCTTATTCCTCTGGCATGTAGCCTGTTTGGCATTCCAAACGAAGTGGCAATGCAGGTTGTAGCGGTTGGCTTCATTATCGGTGTGATTCAGGATTCAGCAGAGACAGCGCTGAACAGCTCAACCGACGTGATCTTTACCGCTGCAGCATGTAAGGCTGCCGAGGCAAAGTCACAAGCGGCTGAAGCTGAAGCCGCATAAATTTTTACAGGCTTTATTGGATACGCTGTGTTTCTGAGTTGTTTCTACAACGTAGTTGTTACCGGACAACAGACTAAGACAGACAGTCATCGAGACACAGCAACCAACAAGCAGAACCAAGCCCAAAATAAAAATCCAGCCCATGTGGGCTGGATTTTTTATTTGCTCTGCGTGTATCGAAAAAATCAATTACAGCAGAATCGTACCTAAACAAACAGTTGCGGTAGATATAGCTGACTTCAGATCTCGCTTACTTCGTCATTTCGAAGCCAGGAACATAGACTTCGACACGACGGTTTTGTGCACGGCCTTCATCAGTATCGTTTGATGCAACTGGCTCAAGTTCACCGCTGCCTTTCACAACAACACGGCTAGGAGAGATACCAAAGTGCTGGCCAACATAACCGGCTACTTCTTTCGCACGCTCTTCAGACAGTTTCTGGTTGTATTCCAGTGAACCACGGCTGTCTGTGTGGCCTACGACGTAAAGTTTGGTATCAGGGTAATCGACCAGTTGCTGAGCCACTGGCTGAAGTTTCTGAATGTCGTCAGGAGACAATGCTTTACTGTCAAACGCAAACGGCAGAGTTGCGCTCACTGCATCAACACGCACAACTTGCGGGACAGGTTCTGGCATTGGCTCTGGTTCAACGACAGGCGCAGGTGCTGGAGCACCCCAGTGATAAACCAGGCTCACACCGTAGAAATGCACATCACTTTCACCAGGAGATGGCTTATCGCCGATCTGGTTGTAGTACTGGTACTCAAGACGCGCAGACAGGTCATTGTTAAAGAAGTATTCCGCACCAACACCCGCTGTTCCGCTGACACCGGTATCACTTTCGTTCACAACACCATTGTCAGCATCAAACCAGTAACCACCCGCTTTCAGGTAGAGATCAAACGACTTAGAAACTTCGTAAGTGAATTTACCCACGAAATCCATACCCTGAACTTCAAAGCCGTCATTCAGATAATCAGCCTGACCCAGGTAGGTATAACCTACTTCAACGCCAAACCATTTGTTGAAGTTGTAACCAAGGAATGCACCGCCACCCCAGTCATTCTTATCAAGATCCTGACCACTGAGGACACCATCCTGATTATCGAAGGTTGTCCCACCAACTCGAGCACCGACATACCAAGGGTTATCTGTCGCTGCACTCACCGTACCTGAAATCAAAATAGCCAACGGTAGCAATTTTAAGATTTTTGCCATACGTTTTGTTCCTTTTTTTGTTTATGCCACTGCCTAAAGTTATGTGTAGAACACTCTGGATGTTTGTACAAATTTCCTTACCAAAAAAATCACCAGTTTTAGAGGTCGCTGTTTTTTGGTGAGTTTACGGCTTAGTTTACAGCCATCCTATGTGCACCCTATCACCCAAAAGCAAATACATGCTAACTGCGAACGTAAACCTCATCAATAACATAGGATAAATTTGACACAATATTGAACTTTTTTAATCAATAACACTCATTGTCTTTAATTTCTGACAGTGTCATGAGCGAGAATTCGAATGTCCCTAAAGTTTTTCGGTTTTCAATAACTCCCCTGCACAGTAGAATCGACCCAGTTTCAACAGATTATTTTTGAAAACGGCTTACTCATTTATGAAAGATCAAGGCTTCGCTGCAGATCCTCAACACAGCCCGCTGTCGGTAGGTATCATCGGTGGTGGTATTGCAGGTTCAACCATCGCACTACGTCTGGCCGAATTAGGTATTGAGGTAGAACTGTTTGAAGAAGGGAGCAGCCTGGTCAATGGGCCGCCAATCTGCCACTTGCACGCAGGGGGGAACCTCTATCGGGAGATTTCTGACGAGCAGTGTCTTACCCTGCTAAAACAGTCCATCGAGACACTCAAAGTATTTCCGCACACCACCAATATTCGCCCGACAGTGGTCGCTATACCGCAACATGATGCCGGTCAGCCAGACGCCCTGCAGCCACGTCTGACTCAGCTTCAGGCTGCTTACCGCCAGTTGGTTAATGAAGATGTCGGAAATCGTGTCCTGGGTAATCCCGAACATTACTTCAAGCTGTACGATCGTGCGGCTATGGAGCTACTACGCTGCCAGCCTAACCCTGTTACGCCAACACGGCTTGATGACTGGATGATTCCTGTTGCCAAACATCTGGAACTGGATAAGTTTAAATACCCGATGGTACTGGTACAGGAATATGGATGGAGTGTGTTCCGTCTGGCCGCCACAGCCAACCTAGCTTTGGATCGGTTACCAAGCTGCCAGGTACACACGCGTAGCCGCGTGGTAAAAGTGAATCAGGAAGCCAATTTACGTTGGAGCATCGAGTTTGAACAGTACGATTCTGCTTCGCAGCAGTCTCAACGTCTCAGCACGCAAGTGGATTATCTGGTCAATGCCTGCGGTTTCCAGACCGGTGTTATTGATGATTTGGCCAAACTGAAACGTCAGCGATTGGTGGAATTCAAAGCCGCCTATGTTACCCGTTGGCTGGAATGTGAAGGCGTTTGGCCGGAGGTCATTTTCCATGGTGAACGCGGCACTCCGGATGGCATGGCGCAGCTCACTCCTTATCCTGATGGATTTTTCCAGTTACATGGAATGACAGAAGACATCACCTTGTTCCGTGAAGGGCTGGTTGCCAGCACACCGGACAGTGCCCAACCAAAGCTGGCTGAACGCTTCATCCGTAAGCTGACTACCGGGTGGCAAACTGAAGATATTCACCTGCGCTCGCAGCGAGCTATCAGTCATATCGCCCGTTTTGTTCCGGCGTACGAGTCCGCGACGATTGGCGGTAAACCACTGTTCGGTGCTCAGCAAATTCCCGGTGATGATGCCACTCTGCGGGCTGCCGATATTTCTTTTGACGGGCACCGTTACGCTAGAACAGAAATTGTAAAAGCGTCTTCTGCACTATCCGCCGCTGACAGTATTTTGGAAAAGTTACAACGTGATGGTTTAATCACGCTGAAGTCCGGTTCAGAGAGTCAGAAAAACGCCTTCCCGGTGACATCGTCACTTTCTCATCATGAAGTGGAATCGAAGGCGATTGAGCTGGCTATAGAACGCGAATACCCGGAAGCACTGGCAAAAACATTGTCTTATCCGTTAGCTTGAGATTGTCTTCGCTCCTGAAAGATCTCAACTGTTGGCTTAAGTACAACAGTTAAAACACGCAGTGTCACTTCTCAGTGTGTGCATTAATCATGGTAAAAAATGGCAAGCCAGATGGTCTCTTCATCTGGCTTGGTCCATGAAACCTGATGGCGGACATGAGCGGGAATATTAACGTAATCCCCTTCATTCAGACTGATTTCCTTCATCCCTTCTTGAAACAGCAATCGGGCCTGTCCTTTAACCACCATAACCCATTCATGCTCATCCTGATCGTACCATTGATCTGTCGGTGTCGTATGGCCACGCGAAACAATCCGCTCAATCCTAACTTGGGACGTCGAAACCAAATCCTCCATCAATTCTTCGGGTAATGCGCCGGGAATGGCATGAAATACGTTCGGCATTTTTCGGGTTCCTTTGTTTAAAACCGATGAGTAATTTTTTCATTTCTGGTTTCTGGTTTCGGTATTGGCTTTTGAATTGGGGTTCAGGATTCCATTTCCGTGCTGCCTTTCATCAGTGCTTCTGGCTCTGGTACAAATAGACTTCAGGACCAGATCGACATACATGTCACTTGTTACTCGTAAAAACTATTCTGCTGCCACCTTAGGTTTAACAAAAAAAGACGAGGGATTTCCTCGTCTTTTTGGCGTTCTTCGTTAACTGGCTCGCAGCCTGCTCGTTGTGAGCAGAGGTTAAAGGCAATTAAGGTTTTGGGATCTCAATATCAATCTTCTGATTAAGCTCTGCCAATTCCTGCTCTAACGCAGTTTGCTGCGCCTGCGCATCATCGACAGCTTTTAGACGGGCTTCATATTTGTCACAATCGGCCTGAGATACCCAGTTCCAACTGGTGCCGGACTTAAATTCATCACAAGCCTTCTTGAACTCTTTCGCTTTACGCTTTGCCGTACTGACATCCACTTCCGCCTGAGCAACCTGCTTTTGCAATAAAAGCTGTTGCTGATAAAGCGCTTTAGAGTTATCCAAAACCTTTTTCTGTTTTTCAGCCGTTGATGCCAGTTCAACAACCTGATTTTCCAGTTTCTTCTTGGTTACCACCACCGTTTTTTTGATGGTTTGCTGTTGCTGCTTCAGCTGGGCGATTTCCTGCTCATATTTGCTTTTCTGCGCATCAAGCGCTTCTTCTTTTTGTCGCAGCAAGGTATTAATCGCTTCAAGCTCGAGTGCTTTATCCGTTTCAAACTGCTCAAATCGCGCCGTCATCGACTCTTGTTCACTTACCAACTGGGCATTTTTTTGCAACAGTTCATCATAAGCTTCCTGACTCGGACCCGGTTCACGCTGTAAAGCGGCAGTGGCTAAGATTCCGCCTAACACTAAACCAGCCACTAAAGATACTTTCCAAGATGTCATACTTTTATCCATGCTCTGTCGGTAACCAAGACCACCAGACAATAATTTTTTCTATGTTACCAGTATAGGTGAGCACGAATGTCAAAGTAATATCAAACATCCTGAAAAAACAGGGGAATAGTTCAATTGCTTACTTAGTGCCCGAAACATCCAGCGCTAGATCCCCCGGTTTAATCCACCCTTTCTTGCGCATCAGTTCTGAGAAACACAACGTCAGCACGGCAGGTAACACCAAATGCAGTAAGATAATGCTCAGGTAAATATCACTGCTTTGCCAGCCAGCGGCCTCAAGAGCAATATATGACTGAATCTGTCCGACCAAACCGGATGTCCCCATCCCCGCCCCGAGCGGTGTGTTTTCCATTGAGAACACCAGGGTCGAAATGGGCCCAAGGATAGCGGAGGTCAGAATAGTCGGATACCAGATTTTAGGGTTACGGATGATATTGGGCATTTGCAGCATCGAAGTCCCCAGTCCCTGGGCGACCAAACCCGACCAACGGTTTTCGCGAAAACTCATCACCGCAAAACCAATCATCTGCGCACAGCAACCAACGGTTGCCGCCCCTGCAGCCAGTCCGTTAAGGCTTAACATAATCGCAATCGCCGCACTGCTGATTGGCAGTGTTAATGCCATCCCCATCAATACCGCAACCACCATGCCCATCAATAGCGGCTGCAACTGAGTGGCTGACATAACCAAATCGCCTAACGAAGTCATGAGCGCACCGATGTAAGGGCCTATCCAGGCACCAACGGCCACACCACAAATCACTGTCACGGCCGGTGTGACCAGGATATCCACTTTGGTTTCACCTGCCACCAGCTTACCGGTTTCCGTCGCAACCAAAGCGGCAACAAACGCACCGACCGGCCCGCCAACTGCAGCACCTGCGGCTCCAACTGTCGTGACAGAGAACAGAACCAACGGCGGTGCTTTCAGGGCATAAGCCACAGCAACGGCAATGGCCGGCCCTGTCATTTGTTTTGCCAGCGGCCATAGGGTGTCCGTAAACAACGGAATACCGAACTTAATGCCAATAGTATTAAGAATCGAGCCAATCAGCAGAGACGAAAACAAACCCAACGCCATAAAGCTCATGGCATGAATCAAATAAGTATGCGCTGATAGTGAGATGTTTTTTCGTGCCAGAAAAGCACTTAAACGGGATGAGAATAGCTGCTGTTGTTGCATATTTTTATAATGTTGTATGAAAAATGTGGTGATTGAACAGAAAGATGGCGGATTTTATCTCACTCAAGGCTGGGTGCCAATGACGTCTGCCATCTTTATGTTGCTGCTTTTCTTATAAAATATGCACTCAATGTCATTCCTGGGTCATTATCAGGCATTTGGCATTCGCAAAGCACCTGCAAATAGCTCATTCCACCTGTCGTCTAGCACCTGGCATCTGGCATCTGGCATCTGGCATCTGGCATCTTCATATTTCGTACGTCCCTGGATCACAACACACGCTCCACTTTCACAGAACACTCAGGTTGCAGAGTTTATGGGAGTGCTGTAGCCAATCGGGTAAGACCTGGCGATACCAGTCGAGATATTTTCCGATAGCAGGATGCTTCCTTTGCTTTAGGATGTTGACGACTTCAACAATGAGCCAGGATTTTGCCAGTGCAATATGACGAATCAGTTCAGACCGTGATGGGACGGTGCCCGAGGAACAATGACGATGGGCTAAGTACATGTCTGCCATTGCTTCGTAGTTATCACGGCTTCCCATGCCGGGAATCATTGGTGCCAAATCTATGGCTGGATGCCCCACAGTAAATCGCTCCCAGTCGAACTGGCAGAGTTGCCCTGCCATGTTTCTGCCCCAATTTCCTTCATTGCTGTCACCGGACAAAAAGTGCAGCGGTTCAAACAAATAATCCGACTGACTTTGTAATTCCGCCATAATCCGTGCCGAGGGATGATCAAGTCTGAGAGCATCAAGTGCCTGTTCAGTGGCGGATAACGTCCAGGTGCAGGTATACATGGGTGGACGACTCATAATCCCTTTCACCTCATGTAACGCTGCAAGGTGAGCCAATGCCTGTATGAGTGATGCTTCCGTTAATTGCACTTTAGTGGGTAGATATTCAATTACTAACCGGCGGGTACTGACATCACATGCCAGTAAGTTCGGTGTTTGCACGCCGAGAGGCTGCAACTCAGGTGCAACATCGCGGTAAAAGATCATTTCCAGCAGTGAGGCGTCTGTCTTTTGAATCGCCCAATTCCCCTGCCAATGAATTTTCTTAACACTTGATGCCCCCATTTGTGCCAATTCTTCAGCCATTGACTCAACTCTCCCTGTTGCCGGACTTCAGTCGCCTGTAAATTGATTTAAGTAATCAGTTTATTAACTTAAGCGGCTCTGCACAGGCAACTTTCTCACCGCTTTTGAGCCGTCAGTCTACCCGCAATTTCAGTGTAAATGCTCCATCCATTGCATAACTGGTGATAGGTCTCCCGAAATTACGTGTATCAGGCGGCCAGAACCTGTCTTCATCACATACCACAGGTATTAGGGTAAAGATCCCGTTTCCATGAACGCAGGTAACATTATGAGCCAACCCGTGATTCAGCCTTCTCGCCTTTCCATGCTGGCCGCACTGATCGGCCTAAGTATCAGCCCTTTCGGGGTTTGTGTTTCATCCCAATCTTTGCAACTCAATCCAGATTCAGTTGCTCCAGAGCCTTTACAATCCCCACTTACTGTCATGCGATCAAGCCCTGTCAGCCTTGAAACACTGCATGCAATTATCACTGCCCAAAATGCAGTACCTCATCCTATCGCTAGTGATAGCTCTGGCACCGTTACCGAGGGATCCTTGTCACTCAATGATTATTTTGTAAGTGAAAAGCTGGATGGCATTCGTGCGATTTGGGATGGCGTTCAGCTGAAAACGCGGCAGGGAAACCCTATTTATGCCCCTGACTGGTTCACCCGTTCGTTACCCCGACAGACCATCATTGAAGGTGAATTATGGATTGGTCGTGGCCAATTTCAGACACTGGCAACCATTATCAGGGATAAAGTTCCTAATGCTCAGCAATGGCAGGCTGTCAACTTTATGCTGTTTGATGCACCTTCTGTCGCAGGCCCCTTCAAAACCCGTTTAGCGGCGCTTTCTAGTTTATCGCAGCACATTGATGAACCCTTTATTCGTGTCATTGAGCAACGCAGGCTTGAACGCTATGTGCAACTTGAAACGCTGTTAAAGCGTATTGATACCAACGGCGGTGAAGGGGTCATGCTTCATCACAAAAACAACGCCTATCAGAATGGTATCAGTAACGGACTTATCAAGCTAAAGACGCACCAAGACAGCGAAGCCATTATTGTGGGATACGAGCCGGGTAAAGGAAAATACGCGGGAAAGATGGGAGCAATCTGGGTACAAACCTCAGACAATATCCGATTCAAAATTGGAAGTGGATTCTCTGACCTTGAACGTGCTAACCCACCGCCCATAGGCAGTACTGTTCAATTCAGATTTAACGGCTATACCGACCGAGGCATCCCACGCTTTGCCCGTTTTATTCGTCTTCGTGAAAGTCCGGACATTTAACTCAGCCTGGTCGTTAATGCGCAGATTTTTAAACCACAATTTTTTAACCATAGTTTTTTAACCACCGTTTTTTAACCACACCTAAAACCCTGTATTAATAGTCTCTCATCTATAGCGCAGGAGATACGCGGGGTTCAAGGTAATAAACACCGATCAAACTGAAAAATAAACGCGCCAAAAATAAAAACGCCCTGCATGAATGACTCCATACAGGGCGTTTTCTGATGTATTAAACAGATACTCGAATTACAGCTTGACTCGAACTACAGTTTGTAGCGTCTTACCTCAAGCTCAAGCTGGTCTGCCAGGGCTTTCAGGTTCTCAGCCTGTTTCGCGGCTTCCAGCGCTTCCTGAGCCATTTGGTTAGCCACTTCCTGCACGCCTTCTGTATTTCGGCTGATTTCAGCCGTCACACTTGACTGCTCTTCGGCAGCAGACGCAATTTGTGTCGCCATATCACTTATCAGGTTTATTTCACGCGTGATGCTGCTGATGCTGACACCTGCGGCATCCACATCCTGTACGCTGGTTTCTGCCAACTGATGGCTGTCACTCATAACAGTAACCGCCTGACGAGTGGTTGACTGCAAGGTCTCAATCATCGACTGGATTTCTTCCGTTGAGGTATGAGTACGCTGGGACAATACGCGCACTTCGTCAGCCACAACCGCAAAACCACGACCTTGCTCACCGGCACGAGCAGCTTCAATGGCCGCATTCAAAGCCAGTAGATTTGTTTGCTCAGCAATAGCACGGATAGTCGACAGAATCGTGCTGATCTTCTGGGCATGCTCATTCAGCACTTCAATAATGCCAACGGCGCTGTTTACTTCGCTAGCCAGATTACCAATAGAGGACTGACTTTGGCTGACCTGCTGATGGCCTTCCCCCGCCAGGGTCACTGCCTGTTCAGCCGTCTTTGCGGTGTGCTCAGCATTGCCGGCAATTTCCTGCGTTGCACTGGCCATTTCCGTCACTGCCGTCGCCACCATGGTGATTTCATCCTGCTGCTGACGGATATTTTCGCTGCGTTGTGTCGCCGCTGCGGCCGCTTCTGCCGCATTTCGGTTCAGCTCACTGGTAATATCGCGCAGCTGACAAGCCATCACATGCTGACGTGCCACAAACTGATTAAAGTTTGATGCCAGCTTGCCCACTTCATCCTCGCTGTTGACATCAATGCGTACCGTCAGATCCCCTTCACCGTTGGCAATATCTGCCAGTGCCATCGACACATTGTTCAGCTCGCGTAACTGACGGGTCAGCATCCAGCTGACAACACCACCTACACCCAGCATCACAATCAAACCAATGATAATTTCATCAATCAGCATTTGCTGCAGCGGCGCTTCCAGTACTGCTTTATCCATGACCAAAACCAGAGCCCAGCCAGAGGCCTCAACCGTGTTCACCGCAACGGCTCGCTCTCGGCCATCAAAGTTACTGAAGAAGAAACCACCTTCTCGCATCGCATTTTGAAGTATGCCTGCAGACAAACCCAGCTCAGACAACGGCTTTAGCTGCAACTGACCGTTCGGGTGTGCCACTACAATCTGATTATTCAGATCTAACAGCATGGCATAACCGTCGCCCGGTACCGGAATATTCAGGACATCCTGTGTCAGCTTACCCAATGCCAGGTTTGCCCCGACAACCCCTTGCATCTGACCAAGCTTATTGACTGGCTCAGCCAGCGTCACGACCAGTGTCTGCATTGTGTGGCTGATATAAGGTGCAGTGATGATGGCTTTGCCCGCAGACTGCGCCTGCTTATACCAACCGCGCGTACGAGGGTCATAACCCGCCGTGTTCAGGCTCGGATCATGACGGAACATTTGCCCCTCACGACTGCCGTAGTAGCTTAGCCCGAATTCACCGGAGTCCAGCGACTGCTTCAAGTGGGCAACAACATCCGGATTGTCCTGTCGTTCCAGAACTTTAACCACAGCTGAAACTGCAGCTTGCTTCCCATAAAGCCAATCATCAATCCCCTTGGTCACCGCTATAGCCGTATGTTTACTTTCACTTTTGATCGACTGCCAGACCTGATCTTTTGCCGACAGGTACGAAAAGCTTCCAAGGGCGACAGCCGTAATAGAAATGGCGGCAAAGCTCGACAGCAAAAGCTTTGCTTTTAATGATAACTGCATCGCATCCCTTAATTGTTTGTAAATTGTTAATAAAAAAGAGGTTTTAAGTGTGACCACTATATTATATGCGACTTGTGAATAGTACTTTTTTAATCAAAACCCACTAAATTTCATGATGATATTCATTCCAGATTCATCAAGGTTTCGTTACACTCAAACTCATGAATAGTAAACGCCTTTTATTACACTCACTGATTCTGGCTGCATCACTTTCTGTCATCAGTCCGGCCGCGTTCAGTGTCGATGATGTCCCGCTGGAAGTTGATGAACGCCAAACGGATGTCATGCTTGCCGTTGAGCAGGGCTTAATTCGTCCTTATTCCGAGCTTCAGGCCAAAGTAAAACATCAGCTCAATGGCAGAATCATCAAAGTAGAGCTGGAAGAAGACGACGGTGTCTGGGTTTATGAGCTCAAGCTACTCGATCCGAAAAATAATGTCGTTAAAGTCGAGTACGAAGCCAAAACCCTCACCCTAACCGAAATAAAAGGCCGTGGTTTAGAACACATTATCAAGGATTCCGAATGAAAGTACTGGTGGTAGAAGACGAACTAGCCCTTGGGGATCAAATTGTCGCCGGACTTGAACAAAGTGGCTGGGTTGCGGAATTATCCAGTGACGGGATTGACGCGTTATACCGTGCCACATCAGAGCCATGGGATGCCATAGTGCTCGATTTGGGGTTGCCAAAACTGGACGGTCTGACCGTGTTAAAAGGCATTCGTGAAGAACACGTCTCCTGTCCAGTGATTATTCTGAGTGCCCGTAACGAGTTGACCCAGCGAGTGGAAGGGCTAAATGCCGGGGCCGATGATTATCTGACCAAGCCCTTTCAAATGGTTGAACTTATCGCCCGTTTACGTGCTCAGCTCCGACGTTCAACCGGCAATGCCTCACCGGTGATTCAGGTGGGTGGTTTAAGCCTCGATACACGTAGTTCCAAAGTCACTCACAATGGTGAAGATATTTCACTGACTGCCCTCGAATTTAAAGTGCTGTCGTATATGATGCACAACGCTGACAAAGTGATTTCCCGTACCGAGCTGGTTGAACATATCTACAAACAGGATTTCGACCGAGACTCCAATACCATTGAAGTTTTTATCGGGCGTATCCGACGTAAGATTGGCGGCGATGTGATCAAAACCGTTCGGGGCCTCGGATACCGAATCAATGCAGATTAATCCTGCATCCAGCCCTCTGCCGAGTCTACGCAGCCGACTGCTGCTGGCAGCGGCGGTATGGCTGTTGGGTATTACTGCTGCGGCAAGTTATGTGGTGCCGACTTTCATCAAAAGCTATCTCGTCGACCAAGAGAAAGAGCAACTCTATCTCTACATGGATGAACTGACAGCGATGGTGGATGTCGACAGCACCCGTAATGTCATTGCGCCCAAACGGCTTTCTAATCCTCGTTTTCAGCAGCCTTACAGTGGCCTTTACTGGAGCCTGAGCATCAACGGGCTCGAATTACGATCACGCTCGCTATGGGATACCCGTATTCAAGGTGACGAAGAAAATGGCTACACCGGCCCTAATCAGCAGTCTTTGCTGGTCGTAAAACGTCAGTTCTTCTTGCCTGAAAAAGAGGAGCCGGTAGATGTAGTCATTGCCGCGAACCAGGAACCGTTACTTCACACCCTGAAACAGCTGACTAACGGGCTGTGGATGATTCTGACGGTGATGGTCATCGGGATTCTGATCTTGATCTGGTTTCAGGTCAGCTGGTCGCTGCTGCCACTGCGTCGTCTGCAGCAGAAGCTCAAACAAGTTCGTGATGGTGAAGCTTCAGAGCTCAGCGGTCGATACCCGGCGGAAATCCACCCGGTTGTTGATGATTTGAATGCCCTGCTCTTCCACTATCAGGAAGTGCTGGAACGCGCCAGAAACCATGCCGGCAATTTGTCTCATGCCCTGAAAACCCCTATAGCCGTGCTTCACAATGAAGTCGGAAAGCTGCCGCCAGAAGAAAAAGATCGTTTGCAGCCAACACTGGCCCAACTTCAGCAACACATTGATTACCATCTGGGCCGTGCCCGTATGGCAGGTGCAGCCAATATTCTCGCAGCCAAAACCGCTCCGTCTGTGCGAGTGGATGCCATTTCAATGGCGATGGATAAAGTGTATGTAGAAAGAGATCTTATCCTGGTTAATGAGCTGGACAGTGATTTAATGGTAGCGGTCGAGAAACGGGATTTGGATGAAATTCTGGGTAACCTGATCGAAAACAGCTACAAATGGGCAACCAGCCTGATTCGCGTTCACCAGTTGCCTCCGACCCCAGGCACAAAAACGACTGAGAGCGACAGAGACACGGTGACCATCGTTATTGACGATGATGGGCCCGGTATTGATGCGCAAGCCTGTCAGGACGCCATGAAGCGCGGAGTGAGGCTGGATGAAACCACACCGGGTACCGGACTGGGGCTCAGTATTGTTGCAGAACTGACCCATACTTATCGGGGTCGCCTCGGGCTGGAGAAAAGCCCGCTAGGCGGATTACGGGCAACGGTTCAGTTGCCGAAACCACGTAACTAGTTGCACATAAGTGGCGACAAGTAACTCGCAACTCATCTAATGACCTGATAAAACTTACCTGATGTAACCAGGCGCAACAGTTCCGGTGGTTATCACCCTGAACGATGATCACCGGAAGCTAATGCGACAAGAACGGCAACAAGCCTGTTTCATCTCACTTGTACCGATGAAGCAGGCTTACATCGGCCACAGGGTCAAATTCAGAATCCGAATCACGATACCCAACATCAGTACGCCGATACCCAGGCGATACCATTTGTACTCACTGACCGTCATCCCAATGCGCTTATAAAACATTTTCACAATCCCGCCCCAGTCACTGGTACGGCGGCCATATTGCACAATGCCGGTCATTAACATGCCAATACCTGTCAGAACAAACAGGTATTCAGCTACACTCATCGCTACAGGTAACATGACCATACTCCTTTGATAATGTCTGTTTCATTAAATGACACCATCAAAAGGGCTTCAATTAGACGATGGTAGGACACCTGAGTGCCAGTTTTAAAGAATAAGCACTGAAAACCTAAAGATTATATGCGTCTCAAAAAGGTTTGGTGTAGAATCCTGCCCCCGGAATTTAAAACGAAGGTATCGAGTCGACATGCAATTACTCGAAGCAAAACTACATAAAATTGACCGTCACAATTACCGCAGCTACTCCAGCCTACGCGGAGAATACCATTTCGTTGACTTCGATTTCTTCATCGATATTACTCAGGCAGATCCCTATGCCCCGGCTTCACGAGTTCGCGCTCGCCGCAAATGGTCGCTGACCGATCTGGAATGGCTCAAAGAACAGTCTCCTGATTACCAACGGGCTGCCCGTGATTTCATTGCCCGTCAGTTTGCAGAACTGGCCCAACAGATCAACGAAATTCAGATTGATCGCCCGGGACAGTGCATTATTGACCGCACAGCCGTTGTCTTTGACGATGATGCACTTGAACTGCGTTTTCGCGTTGATCTGCCATCTGACGGTCGCACCATTATTGCAAAGAAAACCCTCAATCTGCTGACGTTTACACTACCGAAAATTATCCGTCGCGCCACCATTGCCCGAGAACTGCCAATGGAAGCGCTGAAACGTCATTGTGAAACCGTTGAAGATCAGGTTGCGCTGCGTAAACAGCTTTCTGATAAAGGGCTGATGGCTTTCGTTGCTGATGACAGCATTCTGCCGCGTCTGGCCGGTAACAGTGAACTGCCGATGCCTGATGCTATTCCGTTTGTCAGCCCGGAAAGTCTGGCGGTAGAGCTGGTTGCCCCTCACCGTGGTAAAATTCGGGGCATGGGTGTGCCAAAAGGCATTACCATGATTGTTGGTGGCGGTTTTCACGGTAAATCAACGCTGCTGAACGCGATTGAGAGCTCAGTGTACGACCATATTCCTGGTGATGGCCGCGAATATATTGTCACGGATGAATCGGCTACGAAGATCCGCGCAGAAGACGGCCGTTGTGTGCATCAGGTTGACCTAACCCCATACATCAGTAATCTGCCTATGGGTAAAGATACCAGCATGTTCTCGACCCAGAATGCTTCCGGCTCAACGTCTCAGGCGGCCTGGCTGCAGGAATCCATTGAATCGGGTGCCAATGCCCTGCTGATCGATGAAGATACTTCTGCGTCGAACTTCATGATTCGTGACGAGCGCATGCAAGCCCTGATTGCGAAAAATGATGAACCGATTACTCCACTGGTCGATCGCATTTCTCTGCTGCGTGATCAGCTAGGTATTTCTGTTCTGCTGGTTATGGGCGGTTCGGGCGACTACCTGGACGTTGCCGATACCGTGATTCAGATGCACAACTATCAAGCTCTGGATGTCACAGAAAAAGCCAAAGCCGTGATTGCCGAGCATCCTACCCGTCGTCAACTTGAAGGCAGCAGCGAGATCACACGCCCGCGTACCCGTCAGCTGAATCGTGTGGCGATGAAAGCCCTGCTTGAAGATGGTAAGTTCCGTATTCAGGTGAAAGACAAATCGTCCCTGCGCTTTGGCCGCGAGTACGTTGATTTGCAGGCACTTGAGCAAGTCGCAGATTCCAGCCAGTTGCATGCGGTTGGCTGGCTGTGGTTCCAGATTGCACAAAACAAAGGCTGGGAGAAAAACCCGAGCAAAGCGTTTGAAACCATGCTGGCAGACGACAACTGGTTCCGTACAATGCCTAACTACGGTGATATTGCTAAACCTCGCGTAATTGAGGTTATGGCAGTGCTTAACCGGATGCGTAAAGCGGAATTTAAGTAAGCCACATCTCCTGGTTAGGGAATTGATGATTCCTCAGCCAAAAAAAAGCCCGCAAATGCGGGCTTTTTGTTGTCTTATCGATAGCGCTTTGCAAAAAATGCTCAATGTATTGGCTGAGCTCTGTCTCTATACCACTACATTTACATCACTGCTGTGTGTCCTGTTCCGCTTGAGCTTACTTCTCGGTTTTAAGGATTTGAGCGGTTTCCAGCTGTGTCATCTGACGAATTTGACGCCACATGTAGTAGAAAATACCCATCATCATCACCATCGAAGGAATCGCAATCATTGGGTAGCTGACCAACGTCAAACGCCCCAATTCTTCATTGAACGCCTGAGATCCTGACGGGCTGGTTACAATCACTTTCGCCAACACATAGTTCATCACTGATGAAAATACGAACGTGCCGGCAAACAGATAATTGGCAAAAACCAGGCTACGGTCAAAATCAGCTTTCTTATTGAATTCTTGTAACTTTTCGTTAATCAACGCCATATTCAGTACAGTGTCATTGATCAGCATTTTGCTAACCACCGGATACTTAGTGAACGTTGAGATAAAGACCCCAAGACCAATCAGACCAGGAATCAGTGCTTCTTTGACTGCCAGCCATTTAGCATCCAACTCCAGCAAGCCAATTCCGCCGGTCATTAGCACACTCACAAAACCAAGCAGAGAAATGAAATTGAATTTCTTGTATTTAATCAATTCGTAGCCACCGAACAACACCGGGAAGGCAAGCGCAACCAGCAGCGCACCAACTGACCCCAGGTATTCATCACCACTCAGTTTCATCAGTACCACTGAAGGCACAATAACATTGAAAATCAAATCATTAAGAGGACTTGCTTTTTTCTCAGCCATAATCTTTTACAGTATTTTTCCAAAAATAAACGGTCGCATTGTTTCGTGAAATGATGTTCCTGTAAAGCCTCAGGGCGTTACAAAGCATTAAAAGGCGGCGGTAAAACATGCAATCTCAGTGAAAAATATAGCAAAGCAGCCCTGCTCTGCCTGCGAATGCGACAGCAAACCTCGTTTTCCTCTTCCATACTTTACAGCTGTATAAATCTGAAATTGACGTGCTTTTCTGATTGCGTACCGGGAAGGAGATCCTTATGTCTAAGCCTGTGATTGCCAATAACCGTCCAGTGAAAGTACAGCTGGATAAAGGGAAAGAATATCACTTCTGTGTTTGCGGACGTTCGGCAAACCAACCGTTTTGCGATGGTTCCCATAAGGGCACAGGTCTGACACCACTGGCTTTTAAGGCAGAGAAAGACGGCGAAGAGTACCTTTGTGCCTGTAAGCACACAGGTCACGCCCCATTCTGCGACGGCACCCATCAACGTTTTAATGCCAAAGACGTGGGTAAAGAGGGTCCGGGCAGAGAAAACCTCAGCACCTCGGCATCAGCAGGCGAAGACATGCCCGTTGCCCAGCCAACCAAAGAAGAACCCACCGTCGCCTTTATTCATCAACTGGCGAGAGAGGGACTGAGTAAAATGGGACACCACGGACCGATTACCGCGATGGGAGTCCCCCGTTATGACTTACCCGATTGGAATGATATTCAGATCATGACAGCACAACTTGCGACCAAACCTTTGCAGGAAGAAGCCAAGGTGGGGACTGAGCTTGTGATCGGTCCTAAAGCCAAAAAGCCGCTGGTACTGGATATTCCCATACTGGTGTCAGACATGAGCTTCGGCGCGTTGTCAGAAGAAGCCAAAATTTCCCTGGCAATGGGGGCTGAGCTGGCCGGTACCGGTATCTGCTCGGGGGAAGGCGGTATGCTGGCAGAAGAACAACAAGCCAACTCCCGTTATTTTTACGAATTAGCCAGCGCTAAATTCGGCTACCACGAAGGTTTACTGAAAAAGGTACAAGCATTTCATTTTAAAGGAGGCCAAGGGGCCAAAACCGGCACGGGTGGCCATCTGCCGGCAGCGAAGAATGTCGGCAAAATTGCGAAAACCCGTTGCCTCGAAGAAGGAACAGACGCCATTTCCCCACCGACATTCAGAGACTTGAGAACACCGCGGGACTTTGCAGTCTTTGCGGACAATGTCCGGGTAATTACCGGGGGTATCCCAATTGGCTTCAAACTCAGTGCGAACCATATTGAGCGTGACATCGGTTTTGCATTGGAGGCTGGTGCTGACTATATCATTCTGGATGGGCGCGGTGGCGGTACCGGCGCGGCGCCCCAGCTGTTCAGAGACCACATCAGCGTGCCGACCATTCCGGCACTTGCCAGAGCACGTTATTTCCTCGACAAACAAGGTGCAAGTGACAGCGTCACCCTGATTATCACCGGCGGATTGAGAACCCCGGCTGATTTCATCAAAGCCCTGGCGCTGGGAGCTGATGGTATCGCCATCGCCAACAGTGCGATGCAATCCATCGGGTGCGTGGCTGCACGCATCTGCAACACTAACAATTGCCCGGCCGGTATTGCGACTCAGAAAGCGGATCTGCGGCAAAAGCTCAATCCAGACAAAGCCTCCCGCCAGCTTGCCAATTTTCTGACAGCCTCAGTGGAGCTGATGCAAGTCATGGCACGCGCCTGCGGCCACCATCACCTGAATCAATTCAATAAAGAAGACCTGGCGACCTGGCATCACGACATGGCAAGGCTGGCTGGCATTGAATATGCCGGTTTCAAATTAAGGGATTAACACACTGATATAAAACATATTAAGTGCGCCTGATATCTCGAAGTATCGATTTTTGTATTATGATTATCAGTGACCAATAACGAAAACAGATGTTACTGAGACTCTTACCCTAATACTGAAAGGATACAACCATGCTTACTGTAAACGATACAGCTCTGGTCATTGTCGATGTCCAGGGGAAGCTCGCGCAAATCATGGACAACAAGGATGCGTTATTTCATAGCCTGGAAACCATGGTGAAAGGCGCCAAAATTCTGGAATTACCGATCATCTGGGTTGAACAGCTGCCGGATAAACTAGGGCCAACCATTCCTCAGATTTCGGATCATCTGCACGAGCTGCAACCTATCGCGAAAAACAGCTTCAGTTGCTATCGTGACGAACAGTTTGTTAAAGCCCTTAAAGACACAGGCTGTAAAAATGTTCTGGTGATGGGTATTGAAGCGCACATTTGCGTTTATCAGACAGTGCGCCAGTTACTTGATGCCGGTTACCACGTTGAAATCGTGCGCGACGCAGTTTCGTCCCGAAACGGTGAAAACCGCAAGCTTGCCCTGACCAAATTACAGCAGGCTGGTGCTGTTCTCACCTGTACCGAAATGGTTCTCTTCGAGCTGCAAGAAGTCGCCCAAGGAGAGCGATTCAAACAGATTCTGAACATCATCAAGTAGTCCCTGAAAATATTGAGAATCTTAGAACGACAAAGCCGCGACTATCGCGGCTTTATTCTCTCTGAGATTTGTTATCTGTAAGCCAGGCTATTTGATGTGGCTTATAGAATGAGCATTGTCTAGATACCAGTCCCAACTAAATACGCCGCTACCGCATTGAGCCCCAACGCAAATGTCATGACTCCGGCAACCGGTTTACTGCGTGTCAGGGCAGGCATAAACCAGACGCCCAGAGCGCCAAGAAGTAATCCCACACTCATTAGTTGGGTGACAAATGGCATCACCTCACCCATCAACTCCAATTCCTCAGCAAGAATAGTGAGTTGCGGAAGTGCGGCGAGCAAACCAACCACCGCGATAGCCAGCCCGACATAAGGCAATATCCGGTTCAGAGGCTCGACTTTGTGCTCTGCTCTTATCAACATGGTGTGAGCCAGTAGCGTGCCACCACACAAGACCACGGCCAGAAAGTAACCCACCGCCAGTCGCGAATCATTCTGCATCACAAATCCGTGTCCCTGGAAGGCCAGAAGAAAAATCCCCGCCCCCACCAGCATGACCAGAACCAACAGGCTACGGCGCAATCTATCACTGCCCCAAAGTGCCTTTTCGGCAAACCAATAAATCAGAGCCAGCGCAAAAAACGTAAACACCAGAATAGCGGCAAGACTTGGCTGGTAAGCCGTTTCTGCCGCGGCAAGAATCAGTGTGGTTTCTCTGAAAAACATCGACAGAAAAATCATCAGCCACAATACCGGCATCGTACGGTGTAAGCGATCAGACTGACCAAAACACAGTTTGCCGGATAAGATAACAGCTCCATTTATCAAAAATGCGCCAATAGCCACACCGGCTAACACACTGGACAGAATCAATGGCCATTCAAACCAAGCCATGATGCACCTCTTTCACCTAATTCTCCTGCTGTATTCGTGAATCACGGGGCGTTATTCTGCCCCACTCCTAGCCGTAATGCTAATGAAATCCGGGCCTCTGCGGCTATCTGCTGGCCGTGAACCCAATACGTTTTTTACCAGTAAAATGCTCTAAAACTTCATGCCATAGTTTCGGGTGTCATAATTCGGAATCATTGTTTCAAGGCGCTGTTTCAGAGCCTATCTTTCATCTTCCGAACGTCTAGTCCCGAGACGAACCCTGAGAAGTTACCCAACACAACTATTTCGTGCCATCGTTGCCTTTCCCTGTATCACCAGCCGCTCCTGTTGCTTCAGTTTCTGCGATGTCTTTTCTATCGGGTTTGTGATTTCCGGCTGGCAGGTTTCCTTGCTCATGTCCGGACTCAAGCGTTTGATCATGAGTGACGTGTTCTGCCAGCGATTGCGCTTTCAGGCAAGCGATAGTGGCTAGCAGCGCAATGACGGAAACTACGGCCATTCCCGCATAAGTCAGGGTAAATCCTTCGCCCAGAACCTGAGGATCAAAATGTGACAACCCATGTCCGGCGCCTTCACCGACAAGCACCGGTACTTTCATGTGGAACAACGCGCCGCAGAGCGCCACGCCAATCGCACCACCCAATTCTCGGCTGTAACCGAACATGGACAATCCAATACCACGATCTGATGCCGGCAGTACGTTCTGTACCACAACGCCCAATGCCGGTAAGGTCAACCCCAGTCCCAGGCCACCCAGCGCCAGGGCAACCTTCGTCAGCATGCCGAAATACAGCAAGCCCAGCGCCACACTGGCCATGGCAAAACCAAGGACAACCAGTGATTTATACACCCCGGTTTTAGCAATACGTTTACCGCCAAAATACGCCCCGGCCGTGATGCTCATCATAAACACCACCATAATCAAACCGGCTGTTGAGGCCGTCATCCCTTGCTGCCACTGCATTTGCAGCGGTAAATACACCAGCACCGCAAACATCAGCAGCTGCGAACACATAATAAGAGAGACACTGATCATATAACCCGGCAGACGGGTCAGCCTCGCAGGCAGAATTGGATCAGAAACCTTGCGTTCCACCAGCACCAAAGCAATCAGATTGATTGTCAGCGCAAATGCCAGGAATACCTTACTGATAGCCGCTTCCGGAGACAGTAACAGCAATAGCAGAGTTGTTGCGATCATCAGCAGACCGGCGCCCAACCAATCGAACTGACTTTCTCGCCCCTGATTCAGATGCTTCAGGTTGGTATTAATCATCCATAGCGCCAGTCCACCGAGTGGAATATTGATCCAGAACACCCAACGCCAGCTCAGGTGTTCAGCAAAGTAGCCGCCGAGCAATGGTCCAGCAATGCTGGACACCGCGTAAACCGCAGAGATATACCCCTGATATTTACCCACTTCGCGTGCAGGGATAGAGTCGGCAATCACCGTAAACGCCAGAGCGATCAGTCCACCGCCGCCAATTCCTTGCAGGACACGGGCGGCTATCAGGGTCGGCAAATCCTGTGCCAACGCACACGCAATCGAACCCAGCACAAACAAGACAATGCTGGCATTGAGCATTTTCACCCGCCCAAAAATATCACTCAGCTTACCGTATACCGGTAAGACTGCCGTGGCAGCAAGCAGGTAAGCGGTGACAACCCAGGTCAAAGCCTGACCGGCTCCCAGCTCGTCACCAATAATGGGTAACGGAGTGGTCACGATACTTTTTTCTAAAGATCCTAACGCAATAACCAGCGCGACACTGGCAAAGATGGTTTTTGGCGACATACATTCTCCTTCAATGGCATGGCAAGGATAATTCATGAAGTGAATTTCGAAAACAGGATATAATGAAGGTCAAAATTCCATTTTTGGGATCACTGTATGAAACTTGATGATCTTGCTTTATTTCTCCGGGTAGTCAAAGCAGGAAGCTTTGCTGCCGCAGCCCGTCAAATCAACATTCCGACCAGTACGCTCAGTCGCCGTATTCAACAACTTGAAAGTGACAGTGGCCGCAAGCTGCTGGTTCGCCATGCCAAAGACATGCAGCTGACCAAAGACGGACTGCTGTTCGTGAAAGAGTTTGCCGCTCTCTTTGACGACCTGCAGGCACGCGTGGCAGAAATCGATGATGAAAAAGATCAGCTGTCTGGGCTGATTGTGATCAATGCACCAATTATTCCAACCCAACACCCTCTGGGTTTAATTGCACTGGAATTTGCCAAACACCACCCAAACATTCAGTTGCGTTTTCAATTGGGTAACCAAGCCGACTACTTTATGCGAGGAGATATCGACATTGCCCTACGTTTTGGCCGGCAACCTCCGTCAGACTGGGTGTCCCGGAAAATTGCCCACAACCCGGCAATTCTCTGCGCCAGCATGGAATACCTGACGACTCATCCGGCGATCTCGCACCCAAATGAGTTGGCACGCCATCTCCTGCTAACCTCAAACCCTGATCAACGCTGGCATTTTCTTCACCCGAACGGAAATAGCGTCAGTCTTAAGCATAACGGACGGATTCAGTCTGACGAACTAGACTGTATTCATCATGCGGCTATCTCAGGGTTTGGCGTGGCAAAACTCCCCGAATGGTACGTCCGAGCATCGCTGGAGAATGGTGAATTAATACAGGTGTTACCCGAATGGCAGATTGAAGGGGCTGATGTCATGATGCTGTATCCCAGCCGCAAACACCTTCCGGAGCGAACACAGGCACTGATTGACTTCTTCCATGAAAACTGGACCGGCCTGAATTCACAGTAACCATAGAGTCCTCTTTCTCAGGCAATCATTAGCAGTAAGCCCTTTACCAAGAACCTTACCAGAAAAGCTTTTGAGAGAGCTTTTGCAAAATATACCTTGGTATTCTGCTGGGAGAAGGACACAGTTTTGGGCACAGCAGTTGACAAATAAGGATGATTGCAATAACTTATTTTTTATCAAAAAATAACAATCACTACGCAGACACACCACTGGACATAGCACTGGTCGGCTCATCAGCCCAAACAATCGCTCCATAAAAACGGTTAGGCCAGCGTAGGTGATAAACCGGTATTAATTGCTGTCGCATTGATAAATCAGTAGGAACGCCCATGTACGCTATCACAAATGTTAACGTCTTTAATGGCTCCACCATCTTGCCCAATCAGGCCATCATTGTAGATGGCGACATCATTCTCGATATTGTGCCTATGAATGAATCGGTTGTCCTGCCGAGCCAACAATACAACGGTGACGGGCTGACTGCGACAGCAGGATTTATCGACCTGCAACTCAACGGCTGCGGTGGCGTACTGTTTAATACACAAACCAGCGAAAAAACACTGGAAGTGATGAACAGGACCAATCTGCTGTCCGGCACTACACAATTTTTACCGACTTTCATCACCAGCCAGCATGACAGCATGTGTCGCGCCATTGATGTCGTCGCCGGCCTCAAGAATAAATCGGCACTGGGTGTGCTGGGATTGCATCTTGAGGGCCCCTTTATTAGCAAAGAAAAGAAAGGGGCGCACAACGAAAACCACATTCGCACTTTAGATGAACTGACGGCGCTCTATCTCGCCGATCACAAAGACCAGATATCTGTTGTGACCCTGGCTCCTGAACATACACCGCAATCTGTTATCGATATCCTGCATCAGGCCGGAATCCGGGTTTCTCTCGGCCATACCAATGCCAGCTACCATGAGCTTAATACGAAAGATCACCTCGAATTAGCAACGCACTTATACAACGCCATGAGCCCGTTGGGCTCCCGCGAACCGGGTGCTGTGGGCTATATTTTCGATCGCAAACCTTACACGGGTATCATTGTCGATGGCATACATTCTGATTTTGCTTCCGTTCGAATCGCACATGAGATCCTCAAGGATAAGCTTTTTATGGTAACCGATGCGGTAACACCCGCCGGAACCGATATGACGGAATACGATATGGCTGGCACCAAAGCGTACGTGACCGATGGGAAATGCCATTATGCAGATGGCACTATCGCAGGCGCTGCCATCACTATGATTGAAGGTGTAAAAAACCTGAATCAGCATGTAGGAATATCCCGCGAGGAAGCCTTACGGATGGCCAGTTTGTATCCAGCGCGCGCCATTGGTATCGATCACGAGTACGGCAAACTGGAGCCCGGCTACAAAGCCAATATCACGTTGTTGAACGCCAGTAATGACGTATGCAGCGTATATCAAATGGGAAATAAGCGCTTCTGACAGGCTTTCGACTCGCAGAGGGTAGAAAGAGAAAATAGAGAAGAGACTAACTATCTAAACCTCCCCATTTCATCATAACTATCCAATTTGTCAGCTGGACAGAGTCGCAGCTAAAAAAGCCCTGTACTGATGCACAGGGCTTTAAAGGTACGGCTATCAGATACAAAAATTGGGGTTGGAATGAGCGATTAGAGATCCCTCATCAAGATCTCGAATTCTTCTTCAGCCAACTCAATTAGCTTAGCCAGCTCTCTAGCGTCATCACTGGTTAAGCATAAGTGCCAGCGAATATTCTCTGGCTTTAGCTGATCTTTGCACACTAATTCTGTTTTTTTACCAGCAGAATAGAAGTACAGCTCATCAAATTCACCTTTATAGTGATTATCTTCTTCTAATATATTGACTTCCAGCTCTCCGGTGGGGATTACGGTTACTTTCGCATGTAAACCACATCCCTCTGGCAATAGATATTGCCTATGCTCAGCCAACATACACCAGCCTCCTATCTGAACTCAGCCATAAGAATGATCCCGGTAAGTGTTCAAAGTTACCCAACAGGATCAATGGTAAGTTTAGTCAACCTGGTAGGGGTTAAATAAAGATTCATCAAATCAACACAAATATTCCGGAAGTTTTTTGCCCTTCGTCAAGCACGGAACAAATAACGTTTCATCACCTTGACAGCCTGAAGGTTTCTCAACCTTAACAATTTATAGCGCATGGAATTCGGTTACATTTTCAGTCGCTATGATATATTGGCAAAAAACACTGCAAGGATGACGCAATGATTGACTTCCGTTCCGACACCGTGACACAACCTACCCCAGCCATGCGCCAGGCAATGTCTACAGCCGCTGTTGGCGACGATGTTTACCAGGACGACCCAACCGTCAATGAGCTGGAACAATGGGCAGCCGAACGCCACGGATTCGAGAGTGCTTTGTTTTGCAGCTCTGGTACTCAGGCAAACCTTTTATCACTAATGGCTCATTGTGAACGTGGTGACGAATACCTATGCGGCCAGCAGGCGCACAACTACAAGTTCGAAGGGGGCGGCGCGGCCGTTCTTGGCTCAATTCAACCTCAGCCGATTGAGAATGAGAAAGACGGGACATTGTGTTTCACCAAGCTGGCAGCAGCCATTAAGCCGAATGATCCGCACTTTGCCCGCACCCGGTTATTAAGTCTGGAAAATACCATCAATGGTAAAATTCTGCCGTTGAGCTATCTCGCTCAGGCACGGGCATTTGCTGATGAGCACCAACTCAAACTTCATCTGGATGGTGCGAGGGTGTACAACGCCGCTGTTGCATTGAACATCGATATTACTGACATCAGCCAGTACTTCGACTCCATGACCATCTGCCTGTCTAAAGGGCTGGGCGCACCGATTGGCTCACTGGTGCTGGGTGACAGCGCATTTATTCAGCGTACCCGCCGCTGGCGTAAAGTACTGGGTGGCGGGATGCGCCAGGCGGGTATTCTCGCCGCTGCCGCAAAGATCGCGTTAACAGATCATATTGAGCGTCTGGCTGATGATCATGCTAATGCCCGATATCTGGCAGAGCAACTAAATCAGGTGGCAGGATTTTCCGTCAATACCCAACATATACAGACCAATATGCTTTTTGCCAAAGTGGCCCCCTCGCTGGATCAACATCAGCTTGTGGCAACACTCAAAGAACAAGGCATTCTGATCAGTGCGGGTCAACCAATGCGTCTGGTCACACATCTGGATATTTCGCGCGCAGATATTGATACGTTTATTTCGGCACTGAAAACGACAGTCAGCAATCTTGCACCGCATCTGCAAACCGACTAACACTGGTTTCACCTGCAAAGTCCGTTTACAAAGTTTTGCTCACAAAGATACGCCAGCGACAAATAAACCAAGTAACAAACTGAGCGAAGATTAACGACAAAAGGCACCTGAGGTGCCTTTTCGTTTTTGATCTTCGATGTCTTTGATCAAAGCGCCCTATGGACCCCTCTATGGTTTTGTATGACCGGAAAAATGTTTTCTTGTCAAAGCGGCAAGACTCAGAACAAACGACTATTGAGCAACAGGTGACACAAAATACTGGCCGCGTAGCCCAAGGCGATCGCCGGTGTCCATTTCAGGTGGCCAAAAAAGGTATACTTGCCGTGCGCCGCACCCATTAGTGCTACACCCGCCGCAGAACCGATGGACAACAGGCTTCCCCCCACCCCGGCAGTCAGCGTAACAAGCAACCAGTTCCCCAGTGATAAATCGGGCTGCATTGACAATACAGCGAACATCACCGGTATGTTATCGACGATCGCTGACAACAAGCCAACCATAATGTTTGCCCAGACCGGATTCCACTCGGTGTACATCACTTCAGAAACCAGTCCCAGATATCCGAGCAGGCTCAACCCACCCACACACATCACCACACCGTAGAAAAACAGCAGGGTATCCCATTCAGCATGAGAGATTCGTTTGAACACATCAAACGGCACTACAGAACCTAATCGTCTCAGGGCTTCTTCATCATGGTTGGCTATCGCAATGGCTTTTTTCCTTTCCAGAGAGCGGTGCAAGGTTTTACGCAGGTAGAAACCAAAGAACTGAAGGTATGCAAGCCCCATCATCATCCCCATTACTGGCGGGAAATGCACCCAGCCATGGAAGCCAACCGCTGTGGCAATGGTCAGAATGAAAAGCAATACGATACGACGTGCGCCGCGTTTCATCTCCACATATTCACTTGCAGTATTCGGCTGAGTTTGAGGGACGAAAAACGACATGAGTGTCGCGGGCACCAGATAATTAACCAACGCCGGCAGAAACAAATCCAGGAATCCCATGAAGTCGACCAACCCCGCCTGCCACACCATCAGCGTTGTAATATCACCGAATGGGCTAAACGCCCCTCCGGCGTTAGCCGCAACCACAATGTTGATACACGCTAGGTTAATGAAGCGGATGTTACTGCCACCTACCTTCATCACCACAGCACACATCAGCAACGCAGTAGTCAGGTTGTCAGCAATGGGAGAAATCACAAAAGCCAACATCCCAGTTAGCCAGAACAGGCTACGGAAATTGAATCCTTTGCTAACCATCCATCCCTGCAGGGCATCAAATAAACGCCGCTCTTCCATGGCATTGATGTATGTCATGGCCACCAGCAGGAAGAGAAGAAGTTCTGCATATTCCAGCAGGTTGTGTTCAAGCGCTTCTTTGGCGACCTCCCCCATACCATGTTCCTGATAGACGTACCCAATCATCAGCCACATCACCCCCGCAGCCAGTAGCACGGGTTTAGACTTACGGAGCTTGAGATATTCCTCCCCCATCACCAGCAAGTATGCCAGCGCAAAAATCAGTAATGATGCATACCCCACCGTTGAATGGGTGAGATTCATTGCGCCTTCCACCGCCAATGCCGGAGCCGCTGCACAGACAGCCAGTACAGACATAAAGACATGACTCACTCTCATCGTTCACTCACTCCCTGAGAAATAAATGGATATTAATCAGTGTACCTCTTTCATAATGGCATTTACGTGAAGCATTCCAATAACATAACAACCTACGCAACATTAAGTTAACAGTGTGAGCGTAATTACACTCCCTGATATTAGTTTGAGAAAATCTGAAACTGTTGTGAAAAAAGTGCTATTTGGCTCGATAATTTTCAGCCCCGCAGACCCTCTTCACTTTACACCTCACCAGAATGATAATAGTTTTCATTTGCATTATTGATTTGGTTTTATGATTACTCAGAAGGGAACGACATGGAACAGGCTTATCACACTGATCCTCTAATTACAGTCCGGGAGCTGGAGGTGACGTATATCACCAATGACGGCGACTTCCAGGCCGTCAAACGGGTTAGCTTTGATATTGGCAAAGGCGAGATTTTCGGGCTGGCCGGCGAGTCGGGTTGCGGTAAAAGTACCATCGCTTTTGCCATCAACCGCTTACATAAACCACCCGCGATGATCACTCATGGCCAGATAACATTTGACGGTCGTGATTTGCTCACACTGAGCGAGCCTCAAATGGCGGCAGTTCGCTGGAAAGACATTGCCATGGTGTTCCAGAGTGCCATGAATTCGCTCAACCCTGTGCTCCCCCTTCACGAGCAATTCGCCGATGTCATGCGTCACCATCTCGGTTACAGCAACGTGCAAGCCCGGGCGCGCGCTGAAAAGCTGATGGATCTCGTCAACATTCCCCGTGAGCGCCTGAATGAATATCCACACCAATTCAGTGGGGGCATGCGCCAGCGACTGGTGATCGCGATTGCACTCAGCCTGAACCCGAAACTCATCATTATGGACGAGCCCACAACCGCACTGGATGTGGTTGTGCAGCGTGAAATTCTGCAGCAAATTTTTCAGTTGCAAAAAGAGTTTGGATTTTCAGTGCTCTTTATCACGCACGATCTTGCTCTGATGAGCCAGCTTTGTGATCGCATTGCCGTCATGCGTCACGGCGAGATAGTGGAAGTGAACATAGCCCGGCAGATCCGAAATGCCCCGCAGCATCCATACACCCGTCAACTGTGGGACTCGTTCCCTAATATTCACCAGAGCACACGCCAGATTACAATCAGTGAGGAAATCCCGGCATGACTTTACTAACCCACCATGTTGAAAACACAACGCGCACCGACATCAGCGCCGAACCTGTTATTGAGATGAAGAATGTCATTAAAGACTTTGCTGCCGGTGGTGGATTCGGTGCCACAGACACCTTTCGCGCACTCAATAATATCAGTCTGAAACTGTACCCGGGTCGGACACTGGCATTGGTGGGTGAATCAGGTTGCGGTAAGAGCACTTGCGCCCGTCTTATCACTAAAGTCCACAAGGTAACATCGGGCCAGATCCTCTTCCATGGCAAAAACATTAATGAGATTACCCGGCGGAATGACCTGCTGCACTATCGCAGCAAAGTACAAATGGTTTTTCAGGACCCATTCGGCTCCCTCAATCCTACCCATACCATCCGACATCACCTCACCAGGCCCCTGAAAATTCATCAGCAGGTTACCGATACCAGCGAACTGCATGAGCGCTTAGAAACACTGATGACACAGGTCGAGTTGCCAACCAGTGATCTGGCCAAGTATCCGCATCAACTAAGCGGCGGCCAGCGCCAACGAGTCAACTTAGCGCGAGCGCTTGCCGTCGGTGCCGAAATCATTCTTGCCGATGAGCCAACCTCTATGCTGGATGTGTCAATCCGTCTCGGGGTATTGAACCTGATGAAAGAGATGAAGGAAAAACTGAACATTGGATTTCTGTATATCACACATGATCTGGCAACCGCTCACTACATCGCGGAAGAAACAGCCGTTATGTATCGCGGCCAAATTGTCGAATGGGGGGACACTCAGTCTATTTTACGCCAGCCCACCCACCCTTACACCCGTTTGCTGATTTCAGCCGTGCCGGATCCGGATCTGCCTTTTGCCAATCTGGTGGAATCTGAACCAAACTATGCGTTAAGCGCTGACAAGATCCGTGAAATCAGCCGGGTAACCGCTAACGGTGTGTTAAAGGTCGGTGACAACCATTTTGTAAGTAACTGGAAAGGGGCAACAGCAGCATGACAGAGCTGATAAGCTGGTTGGAACAACTCAAAGCGTTCGATGAAGCAAACATCACCGACGCGGCTCCCTGTCTGGAGAAACTGATAAATCAGCCACCAGCCGAAATTTATGGACCGGTTCTGACACCGGTCCATAGTGAAGCACTGGCTTACTGGTTTCACGTTTGCCAGCGTTTAAGTGGCATGTATCTGCATGCTGACAAGCCAGACAAAGCGTACAGCTACCTGCAATTCAGTTACAGCAAACTCCAGCAGTTAGCCTGTTTACCGCAGCAAGACCCGGCAATGAAACGCTGGTGCCTGATAAAAATGGACCGAATGATTGTCAGTATGCTGGAGTTCTGTCAGCACCAGCCGTTACCAGCCTGGCAGCAGGAAAGCAATCAGCTGGTTGATTTACATGTCCGCTTCATGCAGGCCAATCGGCCGATCACCCTCACGTCTAATCCGGGGTAACCCTAAAAGACGATACCGATGCTTCGTTGGATGTTATCTTCAGGCCTTTCCATGCCGTGTAACTTCAACCTGTGCAGCGCAAAATTTTTTCATCCGGAACAGAAACGGCAATTTTTTACTAAGCTATTTTTACTAAGCTATTTTTATCGGGTCAAAACGACTTTGATCGGGTAAATCAGGTAATAGCTGCCTGAGTGTATTGCCACATGAGGTTGACCAGTGATGATGTTCAATACGTTCCGGAAACCGTTGCTGCTACTTTTATCGGCGTTTGCTGCTTCACTTCCCGTCTTATCACAGGCGGAACCCCTACCTACTCCTCCGGAAATTGCAGCCAAAGCCTGGGTGCTGATGAGCTATGAATCCGGTCAGGTGATTGCCGGTGAAAACATCCACAAGCAACATGCCCCTGCCAGCCTGGTAAAAATCATGACCTCTTATGTGGTGGGACAGGAACTGAAAGCGGGTCACATTGCCACCGATGATCTGGTGGTTATCAGTGAAAATGCCTGGGGGCAAAAATTTCCGGGTTCGTCAAAAATGTTTCTGAATGTCGGGGATCAGGTCAGTGTGGATGATCTCAACCACGGCGTCATCATTTCTTCCGGTAACGATGCCACTGTAGCACTGGCAGAACATGTCGCTGGGCATCAGTCTGCCTTTATTGAAATGATGAATCGGCATGCGGAAAAACTCGGCATGAAAGACAGTTACTTTACTAACCCCCACGGCCTGGATTCTGACGATCAATTTATCACCGCTTACGACATGGCGGTGTTAACACGTGCCTTCATCCGTGATTTACCGAATGTCTACCCTATCTTCAAACAGAAATCTTTTACCTTCGGCAAAATCAAACAGGGGAACCGAAATGGACTGTTATGGGACACCACACTGAATGTGGACGGCGTGAAAACCGGTTACACCAAAGAAGCCGGTTACAGCCTGGTTTCATCGGCTGAGCAGAACGGACAACGCCTGATTGCTGTGGTGCTCGGCACTCAAAGTTCATCTTCGCGTCAGTCTGAAAGCAAGAAATTGCTGACCTGGGGATTTCGGTTCTATCAGGATATCCACCCCCAATTCAGCGGCAAAGAACTGGCTCCATTGCGGGTCTGGTATGGCTCTCCTTCCTCCATTAATCTTGAGGTTGAAGAAGGTGGCACCATTACCGTTCCTCGCCGTGAAAGAAAAAACATCACCTATACGATTACTTACGATCACAATCTGGAAGCACCGGTCGAAGTCGGCCAGACCGTGGGCAAAGTGGAGTGGTATCTCAATGATGAGGTGATTGCTGAGCGTCCCTTACTGGCCAAGGAAGCATCGGAAAAAGCGCCGTGGTACAAATCCATGGTTGATGTGGTCTGGCGCCCCATCAACGAGTGGTTCAGCAGTCAGGACTGGGAGCCCAAACCTGTGACTGAACAGTAGTGATGAATAGTAGTGATGAATAGTAAACAGATGAATTGCGTGCAGCCACCCGTTAATGAACGAGCCGTGAATATGGCATTGACAAGGTGGCTGCCTGTGGACCACAAAGCCTACTTACTCAAAACGGATGCCAATAAACACACTCTACACTGAATCAGACCTGGAGCTTCAGTCCAGGTCGTCGTCAAAGTCTTCCGTATCAAACAAGTCGCTGTTAAACCGATTTTCGCAATCACTGTCCTTTCGGTATTCGTCCCAGGGTTCACCTTCAAGGGGCTCAATCTCACCGGGTTCAAGGTAATCAGGTAACATCCTACACCTCCTGTATGACTGTTGCAGCTAGCTCTTTCAAACTGTGCCAGATGCCATCGCATCTCTTGTCCCTTACCCTTTTTAAAAGCATGGCATGTCAATCAGGTGAATGCCGCATGGCGATTCAATGAAGGAGCACTTTCTCTGCCCTTTGGGTGCCCGTTTTGCGATGTTCTTCGAGCATCCCGCACACCAACTTAACCCGAATCTAAAAATCACCTATATAGCAATACCTTATTGAACTTCAGACGTTAGCCTCAGTGGGTATCCAGCTCAGGCTTCATCCACACAGATTTAAAGTCAAACCAACCCATTGAGTTAGACTGCATACCCTGTACGGCTCCGGTGTCATCAACCCCCAGCCAGTTGTGGAACAAAGGCAACACCTGACCAAACTCTACCAACTTCGCCCCCAATTGCTGGCACGGTGCAATAGTGTCACGAGACTGACGCCACAACGCGACTTCATTCTCCAATGCATCAAACTCAGTTTCCGGCATTGCCCGGGCAATATGGTCAAAGTTAAAGAACCAGGACAACAACGCATCATCACGGTGGTTCATCAAACTCATGCCCCCCAGCCAGATATCAATTTTCCCCGCATGTTTACCCAGTGCAATTTCCGTTGTGGTTAATTCCAGCATTTTCAGTTTAATGCCGTCTTCTGCCAGTAATTCCTCGATAGCAGTCGCCACGTGCGGATACACAGGATGCTGGCACGCAAATGCAATGGTGACTGATTTAGGCTTCGGCGGTGCAGGAACAGGATGGCGGCTTAACGGAACATGTGCCCAACCCGGTAATAAGCCATAAGCGTTAGTCAGGCGAAAATCGCCGATTTGCTCTTTATTGAGTCGCTGCAAAATATTCAATGCGTTCAGTTTGGCCAGAAAGTAAGTCAGCCATTCAGGATCACTTGCCAGTCCCTCGGTTCGGTTGAACAGCAGGAAGTTGCATCCTTCATCAAGTTTCAGGCGAGTCGATACACTCACATCCCCTACCTGAGAGATGTCTGAGGCCGGTTGAAGGTAACAAGAGGCCACTTCAGACAACATCCAGATATCCACCACGTCAATCAGTGCCCGGAAGCCAAAATACTGATCAAACGCTTCCAGTTTAAAACGCTTGGTATCGTTCTGAATCACCTTGTAGGGGCCGGTACCAATCGGAAACAACTCGTTGGAATTATCCATGTCGGCTTCTGCCGGTTGAATCATCGCAATCAGGTTACTGAGCAGATCAGGAAAACGGTGATCGTCGTAATGCAGGTGAAAATCAATGGTATGGTTAAACGGAGCATCGATTCGTTCAATGTGGTTGAACAGTCTGTGCCTTTTGACTTTATCGAATGTCGCGATGATATCCTCACTTTCCAGCAGGCTGCCATCATGAAATCGCACTGACGGACGAATATAGAACCGCCAGTGTCGTGGAGTCAGCGCTTCCCAATGATGTGCAAGATCCCCTTCGACTTCCTCTTTTTCCTCGTTTATCCGGGTCAGACCATTAAAAATTTGCCGGACCAGATGCTGCTCAGAACGGCGCAACGGCTGGAGCGGGTTCAGGTTGGTAAACTCACGATAATAAGGTAACCGTACAATTTGCTGGCCGTGATCCGTTGTATGACCCAGCTGCTCTTGAATAATCTGTGCCAGTTTATCAGCATTATAATCGAGGGCTTCCAGCGCCGGTTCCAGTTTGCCTTCCGCCACCAATTTTCGGGCATGAAGTTGCTGTAGCTCACTGTCGGTACTATGAAATGTGAGACGGGACAACTTACCCCGCCCCACCGCCGGATCCCAGTCAATCCAGCCGTTTTCGGCCATTTTATTCATCACCATGCGCACATTACGCCGGGTGCAGAACAGGACTTCCGAAATCTCTTGCAGGGTCGTGTCACTGTCTTGCCCATTAAAGTGACTGAAGAGGCGCTGGAACTGAGATTTTAGCCGTTGACCGCTCATAAAAGAGGAACCTTATTTTCTTATTTTTTCTGTTTTAGGTTTCCTATTTTAACGTAAAAATAGCGATGTACCCAACGGGTATGGGCGGCATAGGCAGAAGTTATTCCTACCAGGTGAGCGATAGCTCTTACCTGACAGATTCCCCCGTCTTAACTCCTGAGTGAGACTATGCCGCTCTTGTTTCCGCCGTTGTGTGGGACTCAGTCACAATAAGCGCGATAACACATATCCATATGGACTCTGATACGCTATCTTTCGCCCGCATGCTGCATAAACCCGCGTAGTACAATGCCTAGCAGCATAAGGCTTATCGACATATGCTGACAGGAAAACAAGAAGGACCTTCAGTGATCAGATTGCATCCATCCTCAGTGACTGAGATTGCCCAGTTCTGCACCTTTGAAAGCCTCTCTGATGTCCGAAATTTTATTATTCCTTACTCCCCTGACAAACATCTGGCGGAAATGGCCAATCCTAAGCGGGTTTACCTATCAATTTATAAACAAACTCAACTTGTTGGATTCATTATTCTGGCATTGGATGGTGAGAAAAGCGTCGAGTGTCGCCGTGTTGTTGTAGCAGAGCAAGGTCACGGCATAGGTCAGGCCGCTATGCTTGCCATGGAGGCGTACTGTACACAGCAGTTAGACCGACACCGAATCTGGCTGGATGTATTTGCCTTCAATACACGTGGTCAACACATCTACCAAAAAATGGGTTACAACCCTTTTTCAAAAACGGAATTCGACGGAAAGCCGCTGCTCCTGATGGAAAAAGAGCTTTGAAAGGCATGAGGGGGGATTTCTATGAATTGCTTATAGCCGTGATTGTGATAGCGAGGAAGCTTTAAGCTGATTGCAGCGTGAACACCAGATAACAACAATCATAAAAACCAATTTATAACCACCATGAAAACAGTCATGATGAGCCATAATAGTATTTAATTATATTTATCACCCGAACTAGGGGCCGCCAACTTCTTACTGTCTTTCAGACGAACGTGCTTGTATCCACCACTACCGTAATATTCCCGGCAGGATTCCAGTACCCAGTCACGATAGTTATGTAACTGCTCGCCATTAAACTGATGCGTTGAGATGATCCCTTCGGCCCAGGAAAGCGCCATAAAGGAGACCAGTTCCCACTGCGAACCTGCCAGCAATTTTGCCTGCTTTTTAAAATGTTCTTCCAGCCCCAGCAAGTTCTTAAATTCGCTCTCAGTGTAGTCTTCTTTGTCCACCAAATTAGGCGGTAAAACAATGATATAACAACGAGACAATTCTTTTGCCTGGCCAAAGTCATTAGCAACAGCGATGTGGCTAAAGAACAGTAGCATGAGCAGGGCAAAAGTGGTCTTCATTGGCTATACCTTTGCAAGTAAGAATCATGGGACACATCCACTTTCTTGTGTTCCCGTTCATGATGGCGGCTTTACACCTTCACTTCATGTAACGACTAATGCAAATACCACGCCTGAATTTGGCGGCACTTAGGCTAAGATTATTCAACAGCCACTTCGCAACGGCGTTCCTTATTATAAGAGCTTCCCAGAGTTTTATAAGCACTTCCACGCATAACAGCTGTGGCACGTCTGAATTTTCAGACTGCAAACACTAAAAATTCAGATGCAATTTGCAAATTGCATGGCCCGACACAGATCCCCTATCTCGATCTATTGATCCAGGTAACGTCAAGCCGCTAATTTGTTTCGAAAATAGAAGGATCCACACGATCACAAATGGCAGATATCAAAAAACGGGCCAAAGCCCGTTTTTTGTCAATACAATAGTGGATAAAGCGGCGCATTAAGCCGCTTTAGCTACAACCAGACGTGACATCTGGAACTCTCGCAGCTTGGCGTACAGATACGTCGCAACAATAGAGAAAAACAAGTACGACAAAGAGAATACAAATGGTGAGCTGATCAAGTTCGCTTCAAGCCCCCACATTACGCCAGTTACTGTTACACCAATTTTGGCCGCTGCTCCCATCATCAACATCAGCACCGCCAGTTGCGGGTAGCGTGTTGAACAGCGAAATGCCAGCCAGTAACCCGTACCGACAGCCAGAGCAGCAACACCGAAACCAACCATGAATGAGTGAAAATGCTCACCAGAAAGCACACCCGCTAGCGCGGACAACAACAAAATTGACAGAAATTTCATATCTACCTCACGACAAAAACAGGATAAAGCGTCCTTTCTCTGTGATTTAACTGCACAACGCTATTTTCCCACTTTTTGTTCAAGAAGCATACAGGTCAGAAATCTTGTTGCTTTCACGAAAACCTCAATATTTCATAAGTTTACATTTTGTAACACTCTAACTCCCTATCACCTAATGAATTACAACTTAATCGTTAAAACTTTGTTAAAAACAGTGTGTTTTGTAAGAAATGTTATCAAACCACAAGTTTCCAAATTTTTAATCTTTGTTTCCAAGTTTGGTATGAATTTACACGAAATTTAATCCATCGTTTTGATGCTTATTTAGCTTTAAATATGGAATTTAAGGTTGCTGAAATTAATTGATCTATTTTGTGATCCAACAAAAAAACCGGTATCACAATACTGAGTTTCTGGCCATGTTGAGTGTCACCCACGGTCATAAAACAAGACTCAGCATCTGAGTGATACCGGTTGTACTGGTGTGCCTAATTCATATTTATAAGATCGAGATTTCAGAGTCGCTTTCGTTTTTTACAAAAGTCCAACTTCTTCAGAATCAGCGGGTTGCCTGTCTATTTCGCTACTCAGTCGGTAAGGCTTTCAATAACGGCAAAGCCTGTGAAACATGCTCGCCCGTTACAACAAAACCTTTTATCTGCCCAGCGTCGTTCAACATTCTTGCCGTACAGCCTTGAGGATCGACGTTCATCTGCCAGCGCGCATTGTCAGGAAGTGTCCCACTGGATGGTTGCGCAGCACTCCCTAACTGAACAGGAAAATGCGGTGTTTTCACTTTTATCATCATCGGCGGCAGAGCCAATCGGCCTGGCTGACCCAATAATGATTTTGCCAGCGCATTGGCACTCAATAATGCAGGCTGTAAATAGGCCAGTACCTTCCCCTGTATTTCGGCACAATCTCCGAGGGCGTAAATATCCTGCGCCGAGGTTTGCAGGGTATCGTCCACTACAATGCCACGCCGAGTATCCAGCCCGGCTTGGCTAGCAAGTGAGACATTGGGCACTAACCCAGCCGCCGAGATAACAACATCGGCCTGTAGACAGTTACCGGAGGCCAGCGTCACTGTCATGCCATGACTCCCATTGCACGCCAACTCAATCACGCTGTCTGAAAGATACATATCAACATTCAGGTGTCGCATCACGGCCTGCATTTTCAGGGCGAGGTATTCCGGAAGTAAATTACCCATCAGGGTCTGGCTTGGCTCGACAATAACAACAATTTTCCCTGCCCCAGCTAAATCCATCGCCAGCTCAGTGCCGATCAGCCCGCCTCCCATCACTAATACCCGCTTCGCTTGATGTAATTGCTGCTGAGCGGCTTCGTACTCCGACAGGCTGTTCAGCGTGACAATCCGGTCTGTAGCACTCCCAGTAACATCAGGCACGAATGTACGGGCACCCGTTGCCAACACCAGTTTGCTATACGTCAATGCGCATCCTTCAGCGAAAACCTGATGCGCGTCGGGATCGATAGCTTCGACGCGGCAGCGGCTATGCAGTTCTATCTGGTATTCCTTTGCAAAGTCTTCGCCTGTCATACGAATCAAATCACCGGCGGTCTGCAGCCTGGTGAAGACGTGGCTTAGATCCGGCTTGTTGTAGTCATGGCCATCGTCCGCGGTGAAAACATGAATGGGAATCTGCTGATCGGCACGACGAATCGCTTTGACTAATTGGTAAGCGGCAAAGCCGCTACCAATAATAACCACTGGATATGTCATAGTTATACGCCTCGTACCGGCTCAAAAACCTCTTTCCCCAAACCGCATTCCGGACATAAAAAAGTCGCCGAAATATCAGACCAACATGTGCCAACGGCAACGCCTTGATTAGGTTCTCCCATCGCAGGGTCATAAACCCAGTTACACACGGTGCACACCATCTTCTGAGAGACCGTGGATCTCGGTATGGCTGGTTTTACGCCACGTTCAGGTGTTTCACGGGCTGTCAAAGCCACGACAGCCACCTCATCTGACCTATTACTCGCGTGTGGTACGGCATAGCTACCAGTCTTCTCACTCATCACATCATCCTGGTGAGACGCCTGTGATATTCCAGGTGACGCTATTTCTGATATTGCTTTGGGGAACGCCCATTGTCTGGCTATCATCTGGCCATGCGCCCGACATTCACGCATCGCTTTTCCGTCCGGCTTCCATTTGGTTTTCAGGCCGATGGTGGTTTCAAATCCGGCATCGGTGAGACGGGAGTGAATGCGATCAACAGCGCCACCATTCCAGCCGTAGCTACCAAACGCCCCGGCCTTTTTATTTTTGAATCGCAAGCCGGTGATCTCTTCCAGCATACCGGCCACTTTTGGCATCATGACATTATTCATGGTTGAAGAGCCGACCAGAATGCCTTTAGAGCGAAATACATTAGCGAGAATTTCGTTTTTATCCTGACGCGAAACATTAAAGACTTTCACCGCCACACCTGGGTCAACATCGTGGATGCCCTGAGCAATGGCGTCTGCCATCAAGCGGGTGTTATTCGACATCGAGTCATAAAAAATCGTAATGCGATCTTCCTGGTAATTGTTTGCCCATTCCAGGTACTGGTGAATAATCTGGGTTGGATTATCTCGCCACACAATACCGTGCGACGTCGCAATCATATCTACCGGCACATTAAAGCTGAGCACTTCGTGGATTTTGGCCGTAACCAGATTGCTGAATGGCGTCAGAATATTGGAGTAATAACGCAGGCACTGCTCCATCAGCTCATTCTGATCCACCTCATCATTAAACAGGTGCTCATCACAATAGTGCTGACCAAACGCATCGTTACTGAACAGTACCGCATCGCCTGTCAGGTAAGTCATCATGCTGTCAGGCCAGTGGAGCATTGGGGCTTCAATGAAGATTAGCTGTTTGCCGTTACCGACATCCAGTGTGTCACCGGTTTTGACCACGTTGAAATTCCACTCAGGGTGGTGGTGATGGCCGACAATCGAATCCACCGCATTCTCAGTGCAATAAATAGGTGTGCCGGGAATGCGTGCCATCAATGCGGTTAATGCCCCGGAATGATCTTCCTCAGCATGATTGATAACAATGTAATCAATGTCAGCCAGATCGATTTCCATCTCAAGATTTTGAATAAACTGTGTGCTGAAACGGTGATCTACGGTGTCGACCAGTACCGTTTTCTCTTCACGAATCAAATAACTGTTGTAACTGGTACCTTTTGTCATTTTGTATTCAGTACCGTGAAAGTCCTGTACTTCCCAGTCGCGTTGACCTACCCAATGGATGTTGTTCTTAACGTGAATTGTCATTTCAATACCTTTAGTGATTCCCAGAGCGAACAGCTTGCTCTGTCTTTGCTTTAGGTAATGCACTGACCATACCAAGTTTTCATCTCATTGTTTTTAAATCATTTAATATATTTATCGATAGGTTTATTGTCATTATGACAATCCATTAAAGGTGTCATAATGACAACTTAAGTGTCATAATGACTGTCAATGTATATATGGTTGAGGCATTCATGAAAAACACGCCAAAAGAACTCGCGCAGTTAGCACTGGATCTGACTCAGGTGCTCTCAAGTCAGGATCGTTTTGCACGATTACTCAGCGTCATAAAAACCCTGTTCAGTTGTGATGCCTCGGCCCTGCTGGCCTTCAGGGACCAACACTTTTCACCTTTGGCCATTAATGGCTTATATGACGAGGTTATGGGGCGCCAGTTTTCAATTGCCGATCACCCCCGGCTGGAAGCTATCGCCCGAGCGGGTGACATTGTGCGTTTTCCTCACGACAGTGATCTGCCGGATCCGTATGACGGCCTGATTCCCAGCCATCAGGGAAATCTGCATGTCCATGCCTGTGTCGGCTTACCCTTGATCGCGAACGATACCCTTATCGGTGCGCTGACCATCGACGGATTCGATCCTCACCAGTTTGATCGTTTCAGCAACGAGGAGTTGCGAATCATTAGTGCGCTGGCAGCGGCCAGCCTGCAAACAGCCCTGCTAATGGAGCAACTTGAGCGCCAGGCGGTCGATGTCCCGCAAGCATCAGGAACATCTGCCCCCGGCAAAGGGGCAGTGAACATGATTGGTCATTCTGCGGCCATGCGTGAACTAAAAAATCAGATTCAGGCTGTGGCGGGTACAGACCTGACTGTGCTGGTATCCGGTGAAACCGGCGTAGGGAAAGAACTGATTGCCGCTTCGATTCACCAGTCTTCCCAGCGCAGTCAGCAACCACTGGTGTACCTCAACTGCGCGGCGTTACCGGAGTCGGTCGCTGAAAGTGAGCTATTCGGACATGTCAAAGGTGCCTTTACCGGTGCCGTCAGCGATCGGAAAGGAAAGTTTGAGATGGCTGATGGCGGTACCCTGTTTTTAGATGAAGTGGGTGAACTCCCTTTGGCCCTGCAGGCAAAACTGCTGCGGGTTCTGCAATACGGTGATCTACAACGGGTGGGTGATGACAGACACCTGAAAGTGGATGTACGCATTATCGCCGCGACCAACCGACAATTGCATGCTGAAGTGAAAGCCGGAAAGTTCCGGGCAGATCTGTATCACCGTCTAAGCGTATTCCCGATTGTTGCCCCTCCGCTGCGAGACAGAGATAACGATGTGGTGCTACTGGCTGGATTTTTTATTGAACGCTGCCAGACCAAATTAGGGGTAAAAACGATCCGCCTTTCTGCTGATGCTCGTCAGATGCTGAAAGCCTATCACTGGCCGGGAAACATCCGTGAACTTGAACACGCCATCAATCGCGCGGCTGTGATTGCACGTGCCAGATTTGCCGCTTCAGCACGATCCACCGAGTCACCCGTTATTGAACTGGTCCCTGATGATTTTGATTTAGTAGCCATGTACGCCGTCGCTGATTTAACAGGCACGCCACAGACGGAAAAAGCTGATTGCAAGTCAACGGCCACTGGCGATCTGGTCAATCACCGGCTCAGTGATGCCGGACTAAAAGATGCCACGGACTCATTCCAGAGTCAGCTCATTATGGAGACCTATGAGCGCTGTAATCAAAACTGGGCGGCGGCGGCTCGTGCCCTGAAGCTGGACACGGGGAATCTTCATCGTCTGGCCAAACGCTTAGGCGTGAAATGACGTCAGCGGTCACTTTCCTCGTGTGCCAAGACGTTACGGTGTGACAACCTCAAAGCCGTAAACCTTTGCAAAAAAGCCCGGCGTACACATTCACTGGATATACATACGTACGTCGGGCTAATGCGTACATCGGACTTTGGTGTCACTTACCGTTTAACATGACAGATTAAATGCATCAGGCAAATGCTCAGGCACCACACTCGCACACTAACACGCCACGACTTCTGTTTGTGACAGTTTCTCGACCCTGACGGCAGCCACTTTAAATTCCGGGATCTTGGCATGGGGATCGGTTGCTGAAATGGTCAATTTATTTGCCGCAGACTCCGCAAAGTGGAATGGCGTAAACACCACACCGGGCTGCATCCGTTTCGTGACAAATGCTGGGGCTTCAATACTGCCACGACGGGTCACCAGGCGAATCATCTCGCCGTTCGTAATCCCTATCTTCTCAGCATCCACGACTGAAATCATCGCCCGCGGTCCGGCCAGATTATCCAAGCCTTTGGTTTTACGGGTCATTGTACCGGTATGGAATTGTTCCAGCAGACGACCTGTCGTCAGCACCAATGGGAAATCGGCATCCGGCATTTCTGCCGCGTAACGGAACGGCGTCACCACCATTTCAGCCTTGCCCCGCACAAATGTGTCCTGATGAAGCACTCGGGTACCCGGATGATCTTCATGCGGACATGGCCATTGCAAGCCATCAGGGCCGACACGCTCCCAGGTAATTCCGGCATATTGCGGAGTCAACTGGTTGATTTCACGAGTAATGTCCGCCACGGAGTGATATTGCCAGTCACTGCCCATGGCATTCGCAATAGACTGAATAATCTGCCAGTCTTCTCTCGCTTCTCCCGGCGCTTTTACAGCCGGTTGGAGCCGTTGAACACGACGTTCAGTGTTGGTGAAATGGCCTGATTTCTCCGCAAAGGCGAAAGAAGGCAGCACGACATCGGCTAGCTGAGCGGTTTCAGTCAGGAAAATGTCCTGCACCACCAGAAAATCAAGCGCATGGAGCCCTTGCAGTACATGGTGCTGATCCGGATCACTGAGTACCGGGTTCTCCCCCATCACATACAGACCACGCACCTGCTTCTGGCAGGCTGCATCAATGATTTCCGTCAGTGTTAACCCCGGTTGATCCGGCAAGTCAGAGCAATTCCATGCCTGTGCAAATTTCTGATGAACTTCCGGATTGGTCACTTTCTGATAACCCGGGAAATTGTCCGGCAAAGCTCCCATATCGCAGGCGCCCTGCACATTTGACTGCCCTCGCAGCGGGTTAATGCCTCCGCCTTCAACCCCAATATTGCCGCACAGCAGCTGCAGGTTGGCAATGGCCCGCACATTGTCGTGACCTGTTGTGTGCTGGGTAATACCCATGGCGTAATACACTGCCGTGTGCTTTGCCTGTCCGATCATTTCGGCCAGCCGCATCAGGTCTGCCTGTTTCACACCAGTCACCAGTTCCACTCTCTCCGGCGAATAAGCGTCACGCATCACTTCAGCTTCAAACGCCTCAAAGCCCGTAACACGCTCATGGAGATAGTGTTCACTGTGCCAGCCATTCACAAGAATCTGCTGCATAATGCCATTCAGCAGCATCACATCGGTTCCGGGACGCTGTGCCACATACAACTCAGCATGATCGGCAATGTCTACCCGTTTTGGATCGGCCACGACCAGACGCGCAGTGCCCTTGCGAATCGCCTGCTTGATATGTGATGCGATGATCGGGTGCGCTGCTGTGGTATCCGAGCCAATGATAAAGATCAGATCCGAATGGGCAATACTCGGAATATCATTGGTCATGGCCCCGCTGCCCAGCGATGCCTCCAGCCCAGTCACCGTACTGGCATGACACAGCCGGGCACAATGATCGACATTGTTAGTACCCAGCTCACGCCGGATAAACTTCTGGAACGCAAAGTTATCTTCGTTGGTGGTTTTGGCCGATGAGAATCCCGCCAGGGCATTGCCCCCAAACAAGGTTTTGATTCGGTTGAACTTACTCGCCACCAGCTCAATGGCCTCATCCCAACTGGCAGGCTGCAACTCACCGTTTTGACGAATTAAGGGTTGGGTCAGGCGCTCTTTGCTGTGAATAAAATCAAAACCGAACCGGCCTTTCACACAGAGCATTCCCTGATTAACCGGAGAGTCTTTAGCCCCTTGCACATACCGGATCTGATTTCGGCTTTCATCGACAAACAGAGTCACTTTGCAGCCGACGCCACAATAGGTACAGATGGTTTCTGTCGGCTTTAGCATCTCAATCCGCCCCTGCGATTTATCCCTCGCATCCACCAGCGCTCCGGTCGGACACACCTGCACGCAAGCCCCGCACTGTACGCAGGCCGAATCACCCATGCTGTATCCCTGTTCAAAACCGGGACGGCATTCCGGTCTGCTCGCACCAGAGCCATCCGGGTTGCGGGAAAAACTCAAAACACCATGTACCGCCTGCTCGTTACAGGCAGCCACACATTGGCCACAGCTGATACAGCGGTTGGCATCGAACACGATAAACTCTGCGCTATTATCCACGACGAATTTCTGGCAGTCAGCGGTATCCAGCTCCTCGCGCTGAACCCCGTATTCCGTCGCATAGTCCCGCAACTGGCAGTCGGTATTCGCCTGACACCCACACTCAAGGCAGCGTGCCGCTTCCACCATTGCATCACTGGTAGAAAAGCCTGTCTCCACTTCGGCAAAGCTCCCCTGCCGCTCATTGGCAGACAACTCCGGCATTACTGCACGCACCGCTTTCTGAATGGCAGTATATTGCGTCAGATCGATGTCTTTTACCCGCGATGCTTTCTTAGCATCAAAAGGGGCGACAGCAGCCGTCACGGACTGCCCTTGCAGGAACCGGTTTATCGCTTCGGCGGCCAGTCGCCCATCAGCGACGGCCTCAATGGCGGTCGCCGGCCCGCGTCGTAAGTCACCGATACTGAAGACGTTCGCCACACCGGTATACAAAGAGCGTGAATCCGCGTCCACGGTTTGCCAACGCGTAACGGGTAATTCAATGCCAGCCTGCTCCAGAAAACTGAGATCAGGTTGCTGAGAAACAGCGGCGATTACGGTATCAAACGCTTCAGTAACATACTCACCGGTTGGCTCAGGTCGGCGGCGTCCCGATGCATCCGGCTCCCCCAACGCCATTTTTTCCAGTTTTACGGCGTTGACCCGACCAGTCTCATCCGCCAGGTTCTCAACCGGGTTTGTCAGAAAGTGGAATTTCACCCCTTCATGCTCCGCTTCGACAATCTCATAGTCTTCAGCCGGCATTTCATCCCGGGTACGGCGATAAATCAGCGTGGTGTCGGCACCGGCTCTTATCGCCGTGCGGGCACAGTCAATCGCGGTGTTTCCTCCTCCAATCACTGCCACTTTCTGTCCGGTGGTGTAAGTTTTGTCGGTGACAAAATCTTTAAGGTAATCAACCCCAAGATAGCAACCATCCAAATCACTGCCGGGATAGGTCATTGCCACCGCTTTCGACGCGCCGACCGCAAGACACACTGCGTCATATTGCTCAATCAGTGCTGTCAGCGGCATGTCTTTGCCCAGTGCCGTATTGGTTTGAATCGTCATCCCGTTGCGGCACATCAGTTCAATTTCTTTGTCGAGAATCGCTTTCGGTAAGCGGTATTCCGGAATCCCATATCGCAGCCATCCGCCGGGCTGCGGCATCGACTCCAACACAGTGACGTTGTAACCTTCAATGCTCAGGTAATAGCCGCAGCTCAACCCGCCAGGGCCACTACCAACAATTGCAATACGCTTCCCCTTATCCGCCTTACGTGGTGGAATATATTGCTCCTGCGCTTCCAGATCGCAGTCTGCCGCATGCCGTTTAAGCTGACGAATTGCCACCGGCTCATCAACAATGCCCCGGCGGCATTCCGCTTCACAAAATGCCGGGCACACACGGCCAATAGAAAGCGGCATCGGTAGGGTGCGCTTGATAACTTCTACCGCTTTTTGATGATCGTTCTGGGAAATGTGATACAGGTAGGACTGAATATCGACGCCGGCCGGACAAGCCGTCTGACACGGGGCCAGGCAATCGGCATAATGATCAGACAAAATACGTTTCAGTGCCTGCTGGCGTTGTGTGCTCAATGCTTCGCTATGAGTCCGAATCGTCATACCCGGCTCCGGAACAACTTCACAGGCACGAACGGTAGTTATGGTGGACTGAAGAGAAGCCTGATGGTGTTCATGCTGGTACGCGACTTCGACCACGCACAGCCCGCAAGGCACTTTTTCCCCGTTTTTGTTTAATCCGCACAGAGATGGAATCTCAATGCCGTTCGCCTGAGCGACCTCAAGAATCGTCTGTCGGTTGTCAGCTGACAGCACTTGTCCGTCTATAGTGACATGCATCTTCATTGCCTCATTCTGTTGGTGTCACCGGGCTTTATTTTGTCTGACGCCATTATTTTTTTGGGGCTCTGGCCGCCTTTATTTATCTGGGAGCTGCTTCTAAAGCGACTGCCCATGCCCGATGCACGGAGTGATAACCAGTCTCCTGTCATGAACACATTCAGCAGGGACACGGAAAATCCTCTTTTTTAGGTATTCGGCTAGATTATCAGCCGCAGAATTTAATTCCTTGATTTGGAACATTCTGAATATTTATTTAGGAAATGAAGGAAGTTGTTGCCTATCAGGCAGTGCACTATTTTGCCTTTAGCGCTAAATCAGCGTGACATTTCTGAAAATCAGCTTATATAATCCACTGATAAATTTAATAATTAGGAGTACCGGGCAGTATGGCAACACTTCTCGATTCTGTCGATCAACGTACCCAGCTTGTGGGGGAAAACCGCCTTGAGCTGTTGATTTTTCGGCTGCATACCGGTCAGCTTTTTGCCATCAATGTATTCAAGGTTAAAGAAGTCGTAAAACTGCCCAAACTGAACATGCTGCCAGGCTCGCACCCCAATATCAGTGGGGTCGCCAACATTCGTGGTGCTTCTATTCCGGTCATTGATTTACGCCGTGCTATCGGGATGTCCGGCGGCAGCGAGGCCAGTGAACGAAATATCATTATTACTGAATATAACCGTACCGTGCAGGCGTTCATGGTGGGGGAAGTCATGAACATCGTTAATTTGACATGGCGCGATATTCAGCCGCCACCCGAGCAAGTTGGCAAGAATAACTATCTCACCGCCATTACCAAAGTTCAGCGTGACGGCATGGATCGGCTGGTCAGCATCATCGACGTCGAGAAAGTACTGGCAGACATCGTCAACTACAACGTGCGAATTTCCGTTGGTGTACTGGATACTGCGATTCTGAATCATTTTGACGGGCGCAAAGTGCTGATTGTCGATGACTCGTCAACAGCTCGTGCACAGATGCGTGAAACCCTGACCCAGCTGGGGCTGACTGTCATTGAGGCCCATAATGGCCGCAAAGCGTTAGAGCTGCTGAAACGCTGGTGTGATGAAGGCAAAAATGTGACAGATGAGATTCTGATGATGTTCACCGACGCCGAGATGCCAGAAATGGACGGTTATAAACTCACCCATGAGATCCGCGGCGATAGCCGAATGCATACCCTGCACATTGCGCTTAACACATCCCTGAGCGGCAGCTTCAACGAGGCAATGGTGAAAAAAGTCGGTTGCGACCGTTTTATTTCGAAATTCCAGCCTGACCTGCTGGTCGAAGTGGTTCAGGATCGTTTGCGGGACGTTCTCGGCACTTCATAGCCAGCGCCTTCACCGGACTCTCCCCCTGCCAGTGCCACAATACCGCTGCGAAAACTCGCCTTCTGGCGAGTTTTCTCTGTCTGCAACATCACGCCTCCTGTCTTCATGATCTCAGGCCCCCAAAAATCCAGCTTAGAAAGACGCCTGTATTGACTCACGTTAACCCACCTTCGTCAGGCCACTGTGATTGCCAGACTAAACATTCGATACACGACTTGTTGATAATTCAACTGATGAATAACTCTACGAATCAACAATACACCAGACTCAAGTGCAACACGGAGAGTTTAAACAGTGCTTCAATCCAGCGTGATTCATCCCACGTCTGAGCCTTCCAGCACCATGAGTCAGCATCCACTTTTTCAACATATCGTCTCGCAGAGAGTCTTTTCTCAAAGAGCCTCTTCTTAAAGGGCCCGTTCTTAAAGAAGTCATCAGAAAACCTGTTGAAGGTGTCCCTCTGTTCTGAAATCCAGTTTGTGACCAGACGGTGCGTCAATTGCACATGTCCCGATAACCCGTTAGCGAATACCCTTGTCATCCGTTATCCCCGTATTAGCTGTTTGTCTATTCATCCTGCGTTAAAAGCGATAATTGGCTGTTTGCGCTTTCATTGGCGGAATGTGGCGGTCTACATTGTTAGGGTCAGATTCCCAGTCGGCTTCCCGGCTTTGCTCCCAGTCACTTTCCCAGGCATAGAGCACCTGACCATCCGTTAATGTGATACTTGGAGCACCTGACGATTCCGGTCGGGCTTCACCCCAGGTTTCATCCGCTTTGACATTCACCTGTACGGTCAACATCAGAGTGAGGCAAAAGGCGAGCACCCAGCAAGGAGCCCCCTCACTGCGTTGTTGATTTATATATTTTGACATTCTCGAACTCCTGCTTTGTACATCTCGGTCCCGACAACAATCCTTGCCTTATGGATGTCCTGCGGTTTGTACTGATGCACTGCTGCTACGCAGGGTAACGCGGCGGTCGAAGAAATCGTCTTCAAAGTTCTGCTCTGTTTTCAATGGACTTTGATCACCATACGCGGCCACATCAAATTGCTCATGGTCGACACCACGCTCGATCAAATAATGTTGTACGGCTTCTACCCGGCTCTCTGACAGCGAAAAGTTGCGTTCGCTGCTACCACGGCGGTCGGCAAACCCTTCCAGTACCCATTTCACTTCCGGTGCCTGCTTCATGACTTCCGCCAGTTCATCCAGCTGGGCTTTAAACAAAGGTTCAATCTCCGCGGACCCCGTTCGGAAATGGACATTCATCTCCAGTGCCAAATCAACATCCGTTGGTTGAATATTCATCAGTTCAAATTTTTCCTGCTCCAGACGGGCGATTTCAAGCTGTGCCTGATTGTATTTATGGCTGATTCGCTCCAATTCTGTATTGCGGGCCGCAATTTCAGTGATTTCCTCATCCTGAGCCTGAATATGCTGGTCTTGCCCGACGGCTGTGCCGACAATTCCACCGACCATTGCCCCCACAACCGCGCCAATCGGGCCACCGACAATCGCCCCCAGTGCCGCGCCAGAACCCAATCCGACCAATTGTTCCTGCTGACCGACGGTGTAGCTGTCATCACCCAACTGAGTATCCGCCATTGCAGACGGCGTGCTGACAGATGCCAATAGTGATGCGGCGATAAGAGTGGTAATTAGCTGCTTTTTCATGGTGTTTTCCTCTGCTTATTTTTTGTGCTTATTTTTTGTACTTGTTTTCGATGATGGTTATTCGCAGCGACGTTTCCCGGTGCAAGCTTGTTGTTTTCAGCGCTATATCGTCGTATGCCGTATGTTCGCTGAACGTTGGGAATCGCCGTTTCGATGAGGTTATTAAACCAAGCAGTTCTGGCACTGGCAGGGACAAAAAAAGGCAATGTGATGGTCAATTGTGGCAAAAAAATGGCAATTGCCCGAATCCCCGAAAGTGGCCTTTCATCACTTGAGATTTCTTGTATAGTCACTGCATTAACAGTGTTCACAATCGTTTTTCTGCAATGAATCGCTTGGTGTTGTGACGCAGTATTGGATTGGCAGGAATACAACCTATGAAAAAAATTGTCATTGTCGAAGATGAAACCGCGATTCGCGAAAACTACATGGACGTGCTGAAAAAACACGGTTATGACGTCAGAGGCTACGAGAATCGTCCTGATGCACAGGCTGCATTTGAACAACAGCTGCCCGATTTAGCCATTATTGATATCGGCTTGCAGGATGAAATTGATGGCGGCTTCACCTTGTGTCAGTCACTTCGTGCTATGTCGCCGACCGTTCCGATTATCTTCCTGACCGCCAGAGACAGTGATTTTGATACCGTCTGCGGTTTACGTATGGGGGCCGATGATTATCTGACCAAAGACATCAGCCTGCCACACCTGATGGCGCGTATCGCAGCACTGTTTCGCCGCAGCGAGCTGATGGCCACCCCGACCGTACAGGACACCTTGCTAGAGCGAGGGCCCCTCACCATCGACAAAAACAAGATGCAGGTTTTCTGGCAGCAACAGCTGATTGAACTGACAGTCACAGAGTTCTGGATGGTTTATGCGCTGGCAAAACGCCCGGGCCATGTCAAAAGCCGTCATGATCTGATGGACGAAGCTCGAGTAGTGGTCGACGACAGTACAATCACCTCTCACATCAAACGGATACGCAAGAAATTTATGCTGTTCGATAACGATTTCGACTGTATTAACACCGTCTACGGTATGGGTTACCGTTGGGGAGCCTGATGTGAAAAAGTCTCGGTTAAATATGCCCTTCATCAGAGCAACGCCGCCACACGGTTCAGGGCTAAAAACCTCTCTGTTGAAACGCTTTCGGTTACTCATATCATCGTTAAAAGCGTGGCAGTTTAAGCCGGCATTTGGTCTGCGTACAAAAGTGATTCTTATCGCCAGTTTGCTGCTAGCTTTACCCTGGTTAGGTTACAACTATGTGCTGGAAATGGAAAAGCTGCTTCGTCAGGGACAGGAGCAGACACTGATTGGTACGACCCGAGCTGTGGCGACCGCACTGAATGAGCGGCCTAACCTGTTCAACGAACAAGCCAGCGCCTTGCAGTCGGTTCAAAAAGGCAGGGATCTCTACGCGTATGCGTTGACATCTCCTGTTACGCTCGATGGCGTTCTGGACGACTGGACAGACGGCACCGATAAACTGCTGTCTTATGGCCGGGATGATGTGCAGTTCAGCCGCGGTATTTATAACGCAAATAGCATCCGGTTCCGCCATGGAATTGGCCGGCATGGGGATTATCTTTATGCCGCGTTTGAGGTATCAGATCGACGCCCGGTTTTGCGCCGCCCGGATTCTGTTCGGATTGATCGCAATGATCACCTGATCGTCGCCATGACAACTCCGACGGGCGAACTACAGCGTTTTGCGGTGACGGCTCTCACCGAAGGGAAAGCTGAAATCTGGTCGCTTCAGGGCGAAATCAGTAATGCCGAGGCGGTGATTCCAACAGAGGAAATCAGTGGTTACTGGCGTCAGACCGATAATGGCTACAACATCGAACTGCGCCTGCCTTTAGCCATGCTGGGCAACAAACTCGGCTTTGCCTTTTATGATGTGAACAACAGCCAGAACCGCGAAGTGGAAACCATTATCGGCACATCCAATACCAATCACCTAAACCGATTGGGGACCGTCCTCGTACCTTCACCGGATATCGAAAACATCCTGAAAGGTATGGGGCATACCAGCACCCGACTTTGGGTTATTGACCGCCACCAGCGGGTATTGGCCAAATCCGGCGATATTCAGGAATCCAACGGTGTATGGTCTACCTCGGTCAAATATGGCAACAACGACAACTCCTGGTGGTCAGCGTTTGAAGAAAAATGGCTGCACCCAATTTATTACCGTTACCTGCTCAATGAGCCACAGGCGTTTGACGATCAGATTAAAGATTCGGCCCAGTTACAGGGAGTGCATATATACCAGGCTCTGCAAGGACGCGGCTATTCACAATGGCGGCGTTCCGAAGACGGAAAAGCGATGATTCTTGCTGCGGCCTACCCTATCTGGCTCAGTGACAACGTCATGGGCGCGGTAGTGGCAGAAGAATCTACCGTCGGCATTCAGACCCTCAAAAACCGTGCACTGGAAAAACTGCTGAACGCAATGCTGGCCGTGATACTGATAGGTACCGTGACCTTGCTGTTATTTGCCTCGAAAATATCGGGCAGAATCCGTCGCCTTCGTGACGAAGCAGAACAAGCAATAGATAGCCAGGGGCGGATCTGCCAGCCTATTACCCCTTCTGCAAACACCGATGAAATTGGTGACCTCAGCCGTAGTTTGGCGGCAATGGTCAACCGGTTAGGTCAATACAATCACTATCTGGAAAATTTATCATCGCGTTTATCGCATGAACTGAGAACACCGGTGGCTGTGGTTCGCTCGTCGATTGAAAACCTGTCGTTGCAAAATCAGGATGAAGACAGTCAACGTTATATTGCCCGTGCTCAGGAGGGTGTCCAGCGCCTGAGTACCATTCTTTCGAGCATGACAGAGGCAACCCGCATTGAACAAAGCCTGCAAGGTGCCGAAAAAGAAGTCTTCCCGTTCAATGAACTGGTGTCGGGATGCATGCAAGGCTATCAAATGGCGTATCCTGAACAGGCATTTTCAGTGCGAGCTGATGACGTTTTGATGATTGATGGCGCACCAGATTATCTGGCGCAATTGCTGGATAAGCTTATCGCTAATGCGGTTGATTTCAGCCAAAATGATCAGCCAATTAGGGTAACTTTGACCCGTCATGGCACGCAGGTCAGACTGGTTGTCAGCAACAAAGGCCCGTTACTGCCCAAAGGCATGGAAACCCAGTTGTGTAATTCAATGGTGTCGATCCGGACACAGGATAAACAGGACAAACCCCATCTCGGACTGGGGCTGTTCATTGCAGGGCTGATCACCAATTTTCATGATGGCCAAATTGTACTGCAAAATAATGTGTCGCTTAATGGCGTTGACGTTGTGGTCACCCTGCCGCTCTGTGATCACCACCGCTCAGACGTTGACTGACAAGCCCGTCAACACTTCCTCCCCGGCCTCTGCTGCCTCAGTCACGTCGCCGGGAGAGATAACTCTCATCACAGCGCGAACAAACAGCCGTCCAGGCAACGCGAAATCATAAACAAAAAAGCACCGCTAGGTGCTTTATGAAGATGCAATGACGGCGGAAAATAACCCTACCGCAGCTGCGATCGCTACTAGTGCTAGCGCTATTTCAAATATTAACTCTCGCATATCATTTCGCTCTCGGTCCACACGCTTGTCACCTGAATTACTTTCGGTCAATACCGCTACCTGTTTTGCTTTAACCTCAATAAACAACGAAATGGTAGCAGCATAAAATGGAATAGATCTGACCGGGAAATTTCATCATACATTTCTCGGCTAGATATAACCTGAACAATTTCGGCTCCGCCAGTTATAAATCCGCGGCTTCGATCATGTCCACATAACCTGAATAATCCTATGAAATAAAAAGATTTAATTGATGAACAGATCGCATTATTTTTCACCACCAATTGTGCTCACGTTCTTTCCCTTATAAATGTTCAGAGTTTGGTACAGGTGCGATTCAGGAATAATGGCGATGAAATGGCTGACAAGATTAAATGCAATCTGCTGTTTATTTTTTTCCGTCTCATTAATGAGTCAACCTTTACCCATTAATCAATTTAATGCCCTGCAAGTGTTATCACACTTCAATGTCAGTACCATTGAACTCCCCGTTTATATTGAGCGTAATGAAGCAAACCTCTATGGACAGGATGCCAACCACAATTCACTGAGAGATGATTTCGAACAATATATCCTGGAGCATTATCAACAACCTGAACATGTAGCGATGGCCATACTGGCTGCCCAGACCTGGAAACGGTTACTGGAAGTAACAGCATCACAGCAAAGCGGAAGCTTCACCCGATTGAAATTAATTTCAGAAATTCAGGCCATTAAGCAATGTTTTCGTCAACTGGAAACCCATCAGCCGGAGTTTCATTCCGCGTCGTTTGCCTATTTCAATACCCCGCAACGCGCCGATGCCAGAAAACAAGCCGAGCAGCACCTGTCCAGCTGGCGCCAGCAATACCGGCAGGTGAAATTAATCGAAGATTCTCAACCACCCTGCCAGGTATTTAAACGGCTCATGCAGCAATTTTTGCCCGCGACGCAAGAAACTCTACACCTGGCCGCAGACAGTGTAATGGAGCCAACGCCCCACCTCACGCAATAAATTGTCAGCGATTGTCCGGCTGAGACATTTCATCATTCTGACTGCGGTTCTTTTCACTCAATGAAGTATTGCCGTCCGATGAAATACGCTTGTTTTGAGAAGCTTGGGAGGGTGACGGTGAGGACATCTGTGTAGATATACCCGTTACGGACTGAGAAACCTCAACATGCGCCATGAGATCCTGTTCTTTTTTCTTAATGGCTTGAAACTGCGCATCGCACACACTGCGTGTCACTTTGTCTTCGCCGTAAGTGCTCATACAGCGATCCATATATTCTTCATAGGTCATGAGCAGCGGTTCAGCGGTCACCACGCCAGCGCTAAGGCATAACGCAGAGCATAAAGCAGAGTATCGCCCAGTGTTCGGCCATCGGAAGGGCACATACGCGGCCAAAGAATGGAAATTCAGGTGCAGGCTCATACTCATCACCTCTCAAAACAGGGTTCGGCTTTGCACATGACGCCTGAGACATCACGATATTGAAGCCTGTCTGTTAAGAAAAGCTGATTTCTCCCTCTTATGCCAACCTGAATCTGAGACAAAAAAGAGCCTGCTTAATGCAGGCTCTTTTGCGGTCTCTGGCTAACAGAACGCTCATCTTGACGTAGAAATACGTGTTTGAGGAAGCGCTTGACGGTCATGCCCATCCCCATAGGTTACTGGCAGTCAGTGGCTGCAGACCCACGTTCCACAAGCAACTCGGCAGTCAGCCAGAATAAAGGCATTAACCACGGTGGTAGTTTTGTGGCACAAATGGCATTTTTTCTACAACCATCGCCAGCTTCTTACCACGAACTTCGGCAAACACTTCGGTACCCAGTGCAGCCAGATCAGACTGAACATAGCCCATTGCCACAGGTGCCCCTTTAGTTGGGCCGAATGTACCACTGGTAACAATACCGATTTCGTTATCATTGGCATCGAACAGTTTGCTGCCTTCACGAACAGGCGCTTTGCTCAGACCAATAAGACCAACGCGTTTACGGGCAACATCTTTCGTCGCAATTTGCTCAAGAATAATATCCGCGCCAGGGAAACCACCGGCACGCTCACCGTCTGCACGGCGTGGTTTGCTGATACCCCACAGCAGGCTGGCTTCAACCGGCGTTGTAGTTGTATCGATGTCATGACCGTACAGGCACAGACCACATTCCAGACGCAAAGAATCACGCGCGCCCAGACCAATCCATTCCACTTCTTCATAGCCCAGCAGTTCACGAGCCAGCGCTTCAGACTTATCAGCAGGCACGGAGATTTCGTAACCGTCTTCACCGGTGTAACCAGAACGGCTGATCAAACACTCCACACCCATCAGATCAAGCGTGATCGCATCCATAAAGATCATATCTTTAACGGCAGGGTTAAGACGAGCAAGAACTTCAGCAGCTTTCGGGCCTTGTAAAGCCAGCAACGCACGATCTTCGATCAGCTCTAGGGTCACATCTTCCGGCAGGTTCGCTTTCAGGTGCGCGATGTCCTGCTCTTTACAGGCCGCGTTAACCACAACAAACAGGTGATCGCCAAAGTTAGTGACCATCAGATCGTCAAGAATCCCGCCCTGCTCGTTCGTGAAAAAGGCATAACGCTGCTTACCAGTCGGCAGATCGATAATATCGACAGGTACCAGTGCTTCGAGAGCTTTGGCCGCATTTTCACCGTGTAAACGCAATTGGCCCATGTGAGAAACATCGAAAAGACCGGCAGATTCACGGCAGTGGATATGTTCTTTACGCACACCCAGCGCGTATTGCACTGGCATATCGTAACCTGCGAAAGGAACCATTTTCGCGCCCATTTCGATGTGTAGTGCGTGCAGAGGTGTTACCTGTAACTCTTGAGACATACTTTTATACTCCATACACCGCTGATATCGCGGCGATCTTCCTTATCAGATGTTTCAACTGTGTTAACTATAGTTTCTTATAGTAAACAAAGTTTCCAACCTTTCAAACCGTGCTTCATCACAGTTTGAGTGAATTCCATCAGCAGGGATTTTTACCCTGTCGTAACAAAAACACGTTCGTGACCGGTTTGCCTCAAATCACGTCATTCACGCAAACATTAACAAACCAACCATTTTATTAACCCAATTTGCACCCGTGATCCGCTCCTGGTCAGCGGACAATATACAAACGACACAATGTACGCATTCACATACATGACTTGAAAACAGGCTGCGGTTAACAGCTGTGCTAACAGTCAATCAATCGGAAAAATTAAGACGCCGTCACCCATAAAATATGGGCGTCCTCTTCACTGACCGAAACCAGCATATGACCCATATTGGCGTCGTAGTAAACCGAGTCCCCTTCTGCCAGATTGACCGGTTCATAAAATTCCGAAAAAAACGTAATCTCACCACCCAGCACCAGCAGGAACTCTTCACCGTCATGACGAATCCAACCAGAATAATCCTCAAATGCCCGAGCCCGTACCCGTGACTTAAAAGGCATCATCTTTTTATTCGTCAGCTGTGTAGCCAGGAGTTCATGTTCATAGGTCGTCGTCGGATGCGGCTTTCCTTGTTCGTTACGGGTAATGTCGCGACGCCCTGTTGCGGTAATTTGCTTAGGAGGAGCAAAAAGCTGAGGAATATCAATGTCTAAACCAGTTGCCAGCTTTTGCATCGCCTGGAAGGTCGGTGATATTTGTTCATTTTCAATCTTTGACAGCGTTGAGCGAGCTAGACCTGTACGCTTACTGGCCTCTTCCAGTGTCAAACCCAGTGTCATGCGAATTTCTTTTAATCGCTTGCCTAACTGTAACGGCTCAATATGTTCCGTTTTATCTGATTCCTGCTCTTTGACTACTGTCATGGACGGGTATACATCCACCCGTTGTTCCTCGTTCATACCATCCTTCCTTGGTTACTGCAGTCATTTCATTCTGGCATAGCCAATCGGAAACTCAAAAGCCGTCGCAGGGTAAAAATATGACCTGTGCGGCATTATTGAGAATTTGTTTCCTAAAGGAAACCTGACCATTTTTTGTCGCATTTTCCTTGCCTGAAATAGCATACAACCGCAAAGCCACTCCCTGAGCAAACCACTTCCAAATTCGGACTACATTTGTATAAATCACTTGCTATGCAAGGGGTAAGCAACATTTGTAACGTTTTAAAAACACCCTGACCAGCACACAATATTGTGAAAAAGTTAGCGCTATTGTAGAAATTCAGGTGACAAAAGGCAAACGTTTGCGTAAGATTGCCGCCATTAAAGTACATCGTATTCCACTATTGGAAATTTTTGTTTAATCGGCTATCTATAATGAAGTATGTTACGCAGTTGTAAGATCTCGGGGCCACACTCAACCGATACGGTCTACCCGGTACAGGCAACCCGCGGCAAACATTATCCATAACGAACAACACGCTTTGGCTCGGAACAAGGAACCTCCCTTACAAGAGCGCGATTAGAGGATAACGTGAAATGAAAGCTTCATATCAAAACCACGATTTAGAGATGTTTTTCTCCACCAACCTGGCACAGGTTGATGGTGCCGTGAATGCCGGGATTGCCGCAGAGCTTGACCGTCAGAACCAGCAAATCGAGCTGATTGCTTCTGAGAACATCGTCTCTAAAGCGGTAATGCAAGCCCAGGGTAGCTGCCTGACTAACAAATATGCAGAAGGCTATGCCGGACGCCGTTACTACGGTGGTTGTGAGCACGTTGACGAAGTCGAGCGCATCGCGATTGCCCGCGCCAAACAACTTTTCCAATGCGAATACGTAAACGTACAGCCACACTCAGGCGCACAGGCAAACGGCGCAGTAATGCTGGCACTGCTGCAGCCGGGTGACACGATTCTGGGTATGTCACTGGATGCCGGTGGCCACCTGACTCACGGTGCACGCCCTGCACTTTCCGGTAAGTGGTTTAACGCTGTTCAGTACGGTGTGGATAAAGATACCTGCGAAATCAACTATGAACAGGTTCGAGAGCTGGCACTGGAAAGCCAGCCTAAGCTGATTATTGCCGGTGGTTCAGCCATTCCTCGTCAAATCGACTTTGCTAAGTTCCGTGCGATTGCAGATGAAGTCGGTGCTTACCTGATGGTCGACATGGCACACATTGCCGGTTTAATTGCAGCAGGTGAGCACCCAAGTCCGATTCCCCATGCTCACGTCGTAACTACGACGACACACAAGACACTGCGTGGTCCGCGTGGCGGGATGATTCTGACGAATCACGAAGAAATTAATAAGAAAATCAACTCTGCGGTTTTCCCTGGCCTGCAAGGCGGTCCGTTGATGCATGTCATCGCGGGTAAGGCCGTCGCACTGGGTGAAGCGCTAGAGCCGGAATTCAAGCTTTATATCAAGAATGTGATCAGCAACGCGAAAGTCTTGGCCGAAGTGCTGCAAGCTCGCGGGTGCGATATCGTGACCGGCGGTACAGACACGCACCTGATGCTGGTAGACCTGCGTCCTAAAGGTCTAAAAGGCAATCAGGTTGAAGAAGCGCTGGAGCGCGCCGGTATCACTTGTAACAAGAACGGAATCCCGTTTGATCCTGAAAAACCGATGGTGACATCAGGTATCCGCTTGGGTACGCCTGCGGGTACAAGCCGTGGCTTTGGTCAGGATGAGTTCAAACAAATCGGTGAATGGATCGGTGATGTTCTGGACGGTCTGGCAGCAAACCCGGAAGACAACAGTGCGGTAGAGCAGCAAGTGAAGCAACAGGTACAGAAACTGTGCAGCCGCTTCCCGCTTTACCACTAAGTATAAAGAAACGGAATAACAACACCGGCTGGCTACCGGCCGGGAAAACTAACAATATCTGCGGAAAGATTGCGCAAGGAGTTATACATGGAAAATACACTGAAGTTCACTGAAAGCCACGAGTGGGTACGCGACAACGGTGACGGCACTATCACTATGGGTATCTCTGACCACGCTCAAGGTCTACTTGGTGATGTTGTATTTGTTGATCTGCCAGAAGTTGGTGACACAACGGAAGCCGGCGAATCTTTCTCACTGGTTGAGTCTGTAAAAGCGGCGTCTGACATCTATGCACCGGTTTCAGGTGAAATCGTTGAAATCAACGAAAACCTGGAAGACAGCCCAGAGCTGGTTAACGAAGAACCTTATGAAGGCGGCTGGATTGCTAAAATCAAGATCTCTGACGTTGCAGAGCTTGAAAAACTGATCGACGGTGAAAAATACCTAGCCACTATCGACGAAGATTAATTGAGTCACCGGCTTTTAGGCTTAGCCTGAAAGCCGGTCTTCCATCTACACAACTCAATTTTTCGATGACCCGTCTGATGCATGATGCTCACAAGCATCAGATAGTAACTGTTCAGGAAAGAACCATGACCGACATGACTCTTCTAAATGCACTGAGTGACGACAAGGAATTTGTAGCTCGTCACAATGGCCCGGATTCAGCACAACAAAAACACATGCTGGAAACCATTGGCGTCGCTAGTCTCGAGCAGCTGATTGCTGAAACTGTACCGGCTGCTATTCGTCTGCCAGAGCCAATGAAGCTAGACGCTCCACTGAGCGAAGCAGATTTGCTGTCATCGCTGAAAGCTATTGCCAGCAAAAATATCATCAATCGCAGTTATATCGGTCAGGGTTACTACAACACCTACACCCCTAACGTAATCCTGCGCAACGTGCTGGAAAATCCAGGCTGGTATACCGCTTACACACCATACCAACCTGAGATCTCACAAGGTCGTCTGGAATCACTGCTGAACTACCAGCAGATGGTGATGGATCTGACGGGCATGGAACTGGCCAACGCTTCCCTGCTTGATGAAGCAACCGCAGCGGCAGAAGCCATGACCCTGTGTCAGCGCGCCAGCAAGAACAAGAGCAAAGCGTTCTTCGTTTCTAACGATCTACATCCGCAAACTGTTGATGTTGTTCGTACCCGTGCCGGTTACATCGGCATTGAAATCATTTCCGGCAGCATTGACGAGCTGGATAACCACGATGTCTTTGGTGCACTGGTTCAATACCCAGGCACAACAGGTAACATCGTTGACCTGACAGAAATCATCGAAAAAGCGCACGCGAAGAAAACACTGGTTGCTGTTGCTTCCGACCTGCTGGCACTGACCCTGCTGAAATCGCCGGGCGAAATGGGTGCAGACGTTGTCATCGGTTCTGCCCAGCGCTTTGGTGTACCAATGGGCTTTGGTGGTCCACACGCTGGTTTCATGGCAACTAAAGATGCTCACAAACGTACAATGCCAGGCCGCGTTATCGGTGTCTCTAAAGATGCGCGTGATAACCAGGCACTGCGTATGGCAATGCAGACGCGTGAACAGCACATCCGTCGCGAAAAAGCGACCTCTAACATTTGTACTGCGCAGGCACTGCTGGCCAACATGGCTGCTTTCTACGCGCTGTACCACGGTCCGGAAGGGCTGCGTAAGATCAGCCGCCGTGTCCACCACCTGACAGCAATTCTGGCTGCGGGTCTGCGTAATACCGGTATCGAACTGGCAAACGACACCTTCTTCGATACTCTGACTCTGAACACTGGCAAGAAAACAAACGAATTCTACAAGAAAGCGTTGGATGCGGGCATCAACCTGCGTAAGTACGATACGCAACTGGGTATCAGCCTGGATGAAACAACCAAAGTTGAGCACGTTGAGGAACTGCTGGCTCTGTTTGGTGGTGACAACCTGAAAGCATCCATGTTCACAGCTGATATCGCGAGCGATGAGTTTGCCGCGATTCCTGAAAGCTGTCGCCGCAGCAGCGCATACCTGACGCACACTGTGTTCAACAAGTACCACAGTGAAACGCGCATGATGCGTTACATGAAGAAGCTGGAAAACAAAGACTACTCACTGACCCACGGTATGATCCCACTGGGCAGCTGCACCATGAAACTGAACGCGGCCGCTGAGATGATTCCAATTACCTGGCCTGAGTTTGGTGCGCTTCACCCGTTTGCTCCTGCAGAGCAAACCAAAGGCTACGCAGAACTGACCGACAAGCTGTCTGAAATGCTGTGTTCAGTGACTGGCTACGATGCATTCTCACTGCAGCCTAACTCTGGTGCTCAGGGTGAATATGCCGGTCTGGTTGCGATTCAGCGCTACCACGAAGCGAACGGCGAAGGCCACCGCAACGTCTGTCTGATCCCAAGCTCAGCGCACGGTACTAACCCTGCTTCAGCTGCCATGGTATCAATGAAGGTCGTTGTTGTTGGTTGTGATGCAAACGGCAACATCGACGTTGAAGATCTGAAAGCGAAGATTGAGAAGCACCGTGATAACCTGTCGTGCATCATGATCACCTACCCTTCCACTCACGGTGTCTACGAAGAGACCGTACAGGAAGTTTGTGAACTGGTACACGCAGCTGGCGGCCAGGTTTACCTGGACGGCGCGAACATGAACGCACAGGTTGGTCTGACTAACCCAGGTTTCATCGGCTCTGACGTTTCTCACCTGAACCTGCACAAAACGTTCTGTATCCCACACGGTGGCGGCGGTCCGGGCATGGGTCCAATTGGTGTGAAATCTCACCTGGCACCATTCCTGCCTGGCCACGTTGAGAAATCAGAAAGCGACAAGCCTCAGTACGCGGTTTCTGCTGCAAACTTTGGTTCAGCGTCGATTCTGCCAATTTCTTATGCTTACATCGCGATGATGGGCGAAGAAGGTCTGTCGAAAGCAACAAGCCTGGCAATCCTGAACGCGAACTACGTGATGGAACGTTTGCGCCCACACTACCCAGTACTCTACCGCGGTACTCACGGTCGTATTGCGCACGAGTGTATTATTGACATCCGTCCAATCAAAGAAGCGTCAGGTATCTCTGAAGAAGATGTTGCCAAGCGCCTGATGGACTACGGTTTCCACGCGCCAACCATGTCATTCCCGGTTGCCGGCACCCTGATGATTGAGCCGACTGAATCGGAAGACCTGACTGAGCTGGATCGTTTCTGTGATGCCATGATCTCAATCCGTCACGAAATTGCCCGTGTTCAGGATGGTGAGTGGGATCTGAAAGATAACCCACTGGTTAATGCACCTCACACTCAGGCTGACATTATGGATCCAGAGTGGAACCGCAGCTACAGCCGCGAACTGGGTTGCTACCCATCAGCACACACGAAAGAGTCGAAGTACTGGCCAACCGTTAACCGTGTTGACAACGTGTACGGCGACCGTAATCTGGTGTGTTCTTGCCCAAGCATCGAGAACTACATCGAAGATTAATAGATACTTTTTCTGATATACCAGAAAAACATAAAGGCGAACCTCAGGGTTCGCCTTTTTACTTTCTTCGGCAGCAAATTCTTAGACGGCCTGGCGTCAACATGCAGAATTCGGGATCAAAAAAGCGAACCGTTAGATTCGCTTGATCAATGACTTTACTACCCCAACGGGTTAACACGTGGTCACTATAAGGGTTGATACCAGCTTCTAATGCCTACATGTTGCCACTTATTGAAGGTTTAACGCTGTTGTCTACCGAGGTTCAGGCCTGAACACGGTACATGGCACAAAGCTTATTACCGTCCGGATCACGGAGGTAAGCCAGATAAATTGCGCCAAATGGGGTATCACGCACGCCTGGTGGCTCTTCAATAGACATGCCGCCATTCTCGACACCGGCAGCATGCCAGTTGTCTACGGCTTCCTGCGTCTTGGCATAGAAACCAATGGTGCTACCATTCGCTGACGTTGCTGGCTGGCCATCAATCGGGCGAGTAATGGCAAAGAAACCTTTGTCATTCGAATACACATAACGCTCATCGCCGACACTGACTCCTGAACGGTAGCCCAATGCGCCAAAAATAGCGTCGTAAAAGTGCTTTGATTTTTCCAGGTCATTGCTACCAACAAAAACGTGGCTGAACATGACGCTCTCCTGTTTCACTAGATTAATAATATTTTCACCTTATTACAGTTCTTACATGCTTAACGCTTGCTTAATAAGGCTGTCTTTAAGACGGGTGAATAATAACGCTAAATCAGTGAAAAGTTTATGATCGTCTTATCAATATATCATTTTCAACACAGCTATCATTTCCGCGTTGTTCAGTGCTTAACCGTTCATTACAGAATAAATAATAAAAAGCCAGTATGAAATCATACTGGCTATATGATGAAAATACGTATTTATAATTACTTTTTACGGCTTTTACGTTGTTTTTCGACAGTGTTTTCAGCGGCTTTCTCCTGTTTTGCTTTACGTTTTTCTTTTAAACTTAACTGCGGTTTTTTCAAATCTTTTTTACTCATTTTAACTCCTTACCAAAATGGTCTTGCTAAAAAGCTTATACAAGTTCTTAAATGGTTTTTTTCGGCATGACGGTAGTAACTTCAAACCGATGCACTCTGCCCCACACATAGATCTCAAACTGATCGCTTTGCGAAAGCCCGAGTAACATTCCTCCTAAGTACGAATACGATGATATCAAACCATGTTCCGGTTCACTGTGTTGTGATGAAACCAGGATGACATGAGAGTATTCGTTAGTGACTAAGTTTAAAAAACTGATTCTGTCACCAACCGCGATTTTTCTTCGGCAAGGTGACAGCTTATTTTTTTCATGTTTTTCCAGAAGATGTTGTAAAAACAGAGGGGACTGATAAGTCACCACATCACTGGTTAAAATAAAACGTTGCAATAATGCAGCAACAAGCTGAATTATTTTAAGCACTATTTCCTCTTAATTATCCATAAACTACTATTTAGTACCTTACGAAAATATCAACTTTATTTTTATCTGTTATAAATCGTATTTAATGCTTTGACTCTATCAAACAAAAAAGATAAATCAACTAGAGATAAAGCCCATTAAGTAGCAAGGACTTTAAATAAACATAAAGCAGCGCTAACAACTATTTAAATAAATCATTGTGAGATTAAAGTTCAACATCATTAACAAATTTAGACGAAAAAATGATTGTAACCAATTGCTTCATAATATTAAAAATGTACTAAAATATAATTCGTCTAATAGATTTTATATTCAAATTTCGTCATAAAATCAGATAAACAATACTAAAACATCAATTATAAAAATTAATATTAAGATATCGGCAAAATTAATGAATTTTATTTTCAACGGATGTTGGTCCACAAAAAAGCATCTCTGACAACTAAACATCATGCGTCAAAAACTGTGTAGTCATAGATAAAAAGAAAATTTGTCCTCCCTTAATCAACAGATACTGCGCGCAAAAATGGAAAAAATAAGCGTGCATGAGATAAATGAGTGTAGAAATAGTTTAAACAATCAGAAAAACAGGGAGTGGTGTCACTCCCTGTTTATTTTGTCGCAGCCAACGGATACGAACCAAACAGATCAGCACTGGCACTAAGCTCTTTTATACGCAAAAGTACCGGTGCGAGAAGATGGCTATCAGGTGTGAGGAGACTGAGGTAGAAATTTTTTTGTCATTCCCTCGCTTCGGGGAGCGGTTAGCCGATACCCCAGTTTTTCATAGAATGAGGGTTCGTCAGCAATCATCGAAACATACGAGCCTTCCAGCACTGTGCGCTGTAAATAACGGTCGATATGATGCATTACTTGTTTGCCAAGCCCCTGCCCCTGATATGCAGGGTCAACCGCGACATCGACAATTTCAAAATTGCATGCGCCGTCCCCAACGACACGCCCCATTCCTACCAGTTTGGTGTTATCACGAATACACACCATGTACAGTGAGTTGGGTAGCCCAATTTTTGCCGCTTCCAGGGATTTGGCTGACAGCCCGGCTGTCACCCTAAGCGCCACGTATTCTTCCGTTGCCGAAAGTGTTTCTGTAATTTCAAGATTCATGTTTCCACCGAATCAACCTTGGTTCAAACCAAAATTTCTGTTGTCACTTCCGTTTTCACGGAATTAGCAATAAAGCAGTTTTCGTGTGAAATATGATGGAGTTTTTCCAGTTGCTCAACCGTTGGCTGACGTTCCCCGGAAAATGTGATTTTGGGTCGTAAAGTCACTTTCGAGACAAAGGTCCGACCGTTTTCATCATCTTCCATGATACCAACAGCATTATCGACATAAGACTCGACCACATAATTCCGCTTGGCAGCAATCGATAAGAACACCAGCATATGGCAGCTTGATAATGCAGCCACCAACGCTTCTTCGGGATCCACATTGGCTTCCACAGAGTAAGGTAGCGGTACAACATGGGGAGAGGATGACGCAGGCACGGTGACACCGCCATCAAACGACCAGGTATGGCCGCGACTGTATTTATTGTCGCTGAAGGCTTCATCCTTGCCGCGTGTCCATTTCACTTCCGCCGTATATTCTGCCATCCTGGCTCTCCGTTAATGCGTTGATTGTTCGTTTATCCTGAGATAACGAGCAGAGACACGAAATCACAGGTCTAAGGCCCGCTAACCCTATCATAATTTTCAGATTTTACTCAACAGAAACAAAAAAGGCACACCATGAGGGCGTGCCTTTACATTTATTTAAACAAGCGCTTTAACTTTACGCGCCGAAGAATTTGCCGATGAAGTTACTGATGTTGGTCGCACTGGCAGCGCCCATGACCAATACAATCGCACTTCCCATCAGAGTCAGCCACATTGGGTGACGGTAATCGCCAACGATATCTTTACGTTTCGTTGCTACCAGTACTGTCGCCAACACAATCGGCAGAATAAGACTGTTCACCAGGCCCGCCAGCATTAACAGCAAAATCGGCATGTTCATGAACACCGTGCCTAGGCTGGTTACCAGAATAAAACCGACACACCAGGCTTTCTCATTACGGGCAATGGCCGGAAACAGGGTTTTCACCAATGAGATAGCCATGTAAGAGTTACCCACCACAGAGGTGATAGAGGCAACAAAGAGCACCAGACCGAAAATGAAATAACCCACCTCGCCAGCTCCGTGACGGAATGCATCAGCAGCCGGATTTTTCGCGTCCAGAGTAACGCCGGTTACCAGCACACCAAGAATCGCCATGAACAGCAGAATACGAATGACCACGGCGATGGAAATACCCGCCCATGCAGCACGTTTAATGTCTGCTACATTGGCTTCGCCTTTCAGGCCGATATCAACCAGACGTTGTGCCCCCGTGTAATAACCGCCCACAGCGCCACCAACAATGGTCAGTGTCGGCAGCAACAGGTTACCGTAATCAGAAGGGGCTACCGCAGCAATTGCTGTTGGCATCAGCGGCGGCAGACTGGTCATCGCAACATAAGCAATCAGCACAATCATGAATAACCCAAGGTAACGAGCCATTTGATCCATTCGTTTTGACGCATTATGGATAACAAACAGCAGGCTACCGATAATACCGGTAAACAGCGCTCCCCATCCGGTATCCACTCCCGTCAGTACCTGAATACCCAGAGCCGAGCCGCTGACATTACCAAAGTTAAAGGCAACGGCACCCAAAGCCAACAGGATACCAATCGGGTAACCCAGCCCCGGCGCGACGCGGTTGGCGATGTCCTGAATCCGCAGGCCGGATACGCCGACAATGCGCCACAGGTTCATGACAATACCAAAAGTGATGAACATGGAAGCAAACACAGGAAATGCCATGTCAATCTGATACATGTTGGTAAACACGGCAGTTTGCGTCAGGAATCCCGGCCCCACAGAGGTGGTTGCCATGAGAAACGCTACGCTGAGAATGGCTTTGGTCTGCCAGCTGGTTGACTGATTGACTGACTGGGCTGAAGATTCAACCGATGGTGTGACTGATGACATGATTCTGATCCTTTTTGTGTCTCCCTCTTTTAGAAAAAAAGAAAGACAACTGACAGAATCAGTTGTGCAATAAAGGTGGTCTGCTGACCGACTTTGTTTTTCGGAGCCGGATGATATCGATTACGCAAACGGTTGTCCAGTCTTAATGATAAATTTATTCATTTTTGTCAGACAAAAATGTTCATGCGTATTGTCCCTGTATCCCGGCCGCACCAAAACGCAGATTGGAGAGCCCTGTTTGAGCTTTGGAGGTATAACTTTGGAGGTGTGGCTGAGGTATAGCTTCGAGAGATGGCTTAAAAGTATGGCTCTCTTAACCAAATCATTTAACGTCTTTAGCAAGCTCCAATCCATGCTGAGCTAAAGCAGCCAATAAGCTCTGAAATGCTTCTTCCTCACTCCGATGGCTGGTGTCGATATGAATGACCTCTCCTGACCAGGGATGGTATTCCCGGTTCTGAATTTGCTCCCAATCCGGTAAGGAGAGATTATCGATCCAATGAATACGCTCACCAACCCGTTGTTCCACTCGGCGACGATGTTCGCCCTTGTCGGAACAGCAAATTTCGATATCGACAAAGGATATTCGGGCTTCGTCCTCTTCCCCATCAGCCATTCGTGCACCGAAAGCGACTTGCATATCGATTTCCGTTTCGATTTCAGGCGATGTACTGTCTTTAGGAGCCGATGTTGCCCAAAAGATCCGTTCTTCATCGGCATCAAGCGCTACCTGCTGCCACTCTTTTCGAGTCAACCAGATAGGATTGCAGGAATCGGCAACAACCGAATTCCCGAGCAACAGGTTGTCTCTGGCAATACGGTAACTGAGCCGATACCCTTCACCTTCGACCTGAATATGACAAAGGTCACGTAACCCTTGCTCAATAGTATCTATCCTCAAATAGGTAGCCTGACAATGCTGAGCCAACATCTTAGCAAGCGTCGTTTTGCCTGTCGCAGGCAACCCCGAGAATATAAACAGAATGGGAGCACGCAAAGAATCTGTCCTATATGGAGTGAATTACCGCTATTCCTTCGGACTTTGCAAACCGGCACGCTCGACAATCTCAGTGTCAAAACCGTCGATACTCTGCTGATTTTTTTTAACCCAGTAATCCTTGATACCGGCTTCACCGGTTCGTTCAAACCAGTTGTTTAATTCCTGCCGATCGCCCTGATAGTCGTAATAAGGCACAGACATTCCGCAAGACGATTGTACTTTTTCAATGTCCAGCACATACACTTGCCGCGCGGCGACACTGGGCGGGAACAAATCCAACAAACTCGACCAGGCACCGTCGCTGGCATGGACTACCCGCGCCTGCCCGTAAGCCCTCAAAATCAAAGGCTCTCCTTCAAAAGCACAGAACATGATGGTCATGCGGGGGTTACGCAGCACATGCGCAGCCGATTCATTGCCACTTCCGGTATGGTTGAGCCAGGCGATAGTATTTTCATCAAGTACACGCAGCGAATCTCCGCCTTTGGGCGAAATATTTACAGTACCAGTTTCTGCCGCCGTCCCGACAAAAAATATTTTCTGCTGTTCAATGAAATCAATCTGTTTGTCTGTCAGTTCTGAATAAAGTTTTCCCATACAGTGCTTCCTTAACGTCCTTTCGATTCGACTCGCATGCCAAGAGTGGATTTTATGCTTTTCACAGAGGGCAACCACATACGCTGGAAAACACTCACGCTCTCCCTTAAGTGATGTATTTAGTTTATCAACATGCTGCATGCCTTTCGTAAACATTCCATCAATCTCAGCAGCAAACACTCAAAATAAGAGTGATGTCTCATTCTTATGCGCCATATAAAATAAAAGCGAACCCTGGGGTTCGCTTTTGCAGACTCTGACAATTGTTTAGTCACGCCGACCAAGTCACCGATTACTTGGTCACCATTTTACTGATCTGTTTTGCTTTTTCTTCCGGATCAATATCTTCTGACGGCGGAGTGTTAATGCCTTTAATACACGCCGGACGCTCAGCCAATTCGTTCATCCAGCGTTGAAGGTGATCCAACCCTTCAATGTCAATCCCGCTCCAGTCATAGATTCGAACCCATGGCCAGGTCGCCATATCCGCAATGGTATAGTCCTCCCCGGCAAGATAGCGATGCTTAGCCAGCTGTCCGTTCATCACTTCAAACAAACGCCGGCCTTCCTTCTGGTATCGGTCGATAGCTGGCTGAATTTTTTCTGGAAAGTAGCGATAAAAGACATTCGCCTGACCCATCATAGGGCCTACACCTCCCATCTGAAACATCAGCCACTGAATAACCTGAGAGCGTGCTTTTTCGTCTTTAGGCAGAAACTTACCGGTTTTCTCGGCGAGGTACAGCAAAATAGCCCCAGACTCAAACACAACAAAATCGTCATTGCTTTTGTCGATAATCGCCGGAATACGGCCATTGGGATTGATGGCAATAAAGGCAGGCTCTTTTTGCACATTTGTCGACAAATCCAGAGCATGCACAGTATAGTCGAGCCCCATTTCTTCCAGTGCGATAGAAATTTTGTGCCCGTTCGGCGTTGCCGCTGTATAAAGTTCAATCATATCAGTACCTGTTACTGAAACGCGGGACGTGCTGCTACCGTTTCAAACCAGCGGGCAATATTTGGGTATTGCTCGAGCACGCTAAACGCCAATCCGTTGATTGCGAAGTTCACAAAAATAAAGGCCGTAATATCAACAATTGTGAAGCGGTCAGAAACCACATAAGGACTTTCTGCCAATTGCTTATCCAGTAGCGGTAAAAAGGCACCAACACGCTCTTTGGATTCCTGCCCCCACTCGGCAACACAGTTTTCCCGGTCACTGTAAATAGCAGTGATGTTCCTAAACGCCTGAAAAGCAGCGTAAAGCCCCTGAAACTCAACAACTCTGTGCCACATCTCTACCTTGGCTTTTTCCACAGCCGTACGGCCAAAAAGCGCCAGGTCATTCTCCACCGCTTCATCAAAATACCGGCAGATTGCCACACTCTCACAAATTGTTGTTCCGTCATCCAATTCCAGCAACGGTACTTTGCCATTCACGCTTTTGGAGCTGAACGCAGGCTGCAGGTTATCCCCTTCTCTGACATTCAACGCGATTCGGTCCACCTCAACCCCAAGTTCTTTCAAAAAAATTGAGACACGCTTACAGCTCGGTGTCATGGCCGTTTCATAAATCTTCATTTGCTGGTCCTTATGCTTTTTCTAACCGATCGTTTAGGTTATACTTTAGACAGTTTCAGAACGTTCGGTCAAGAATAAATTACAAGCTGTTTCAGAGTAGGTGTGCGATGGCAAGAAAAGCGAATTTCGACAGGGATGAAAAGTTGATGGAAGCGATGGCGCTTTTCTGGCAGAAAGGTTATGCCAATACCGCGATTTCAGATTTGGTGGATGCACTGAATATCAATCGCTTCAGTCTTTACAATGCATTTGGCGATAAGCAGCAGTTGTACTACGAAGCATTGGATGCCTACCTCAATAAAATTTCTTTTCCTTCATTGTCTGAATTAACAAAGGAAACATCTTCAATGCCGGATCTGGAATCTTTTCTGAAAAGGTTTGCGGCTATTCAACGGCAAAACACAAGCGGATGCTTTATGCAAAATGCGCTGGTTGAACATGCTGGTGAAGATCAGCACGTGCTGACAAAAGGCAACGCGTTGTTTGACCAGTTATTGCTTGTGATCACGCATGCAATACTAAATGCACAGCAAAGCAATGAAATAAAATCGTCTCTGCCTGCAGAGGATCTGGCTCGTCTGATTTTAAATCACATGCAGGGGATGCGAGTTCTGGGAAAAAGTAAACGTTATGACGACCTGGATACCGCACTGAATTGTCTGCTGACATTGCTTCGCAGTTAATCTCTTTATTGCGCGATAAATTGTGTAGCTCATCTGTTAACTGCGCAGATCTTTTGTTGACTGCACCGCCTCTCTACTGAGGGGGCAGCCCTTTCGATATCACGCCTCTGGCTATTTCCTGATTGACCAGCAAGCCAACAAACTGGCTTGCTGGTTTATCCAAACAATTAGCTCTTCTGCCTGGAAACACCATGCCAGTAAACCGGCCAGCGGTTTTCTTTGCCAAGATTATTAACAAAGGACGCGATTAGCACCAGCATCACACTACCCACCAGCACTGGTGTGATCAGAAAATCAAAACCGACGGCTTGCTGACCAGCAAGAATCACAGCTAATGGGTTTGCGCCCGCCGGCGGATGCACCACCCTGAAATATTGCATTAGCATAATGGCGACACCCACAGCAAGTGCCATTACCAGCATCGAATCCCCGAAAGTGTACAACGCAACCAACCCGACTGCCGCAGTAACAAAATGGCCACCAATCACATTTCTCGGCTGCGCCAGCGGGGAGTCAGGCACGGCAAACAATATGACGCAGGTTGCACCGAAAGGTGCCATCAGCCATGCACTTCCCGTCGTTTGTGTGAGTAATCCCAAGGTTAATATGCCCAGAAACCCACCTATCAGGCCTTTTAGTAGCTGAACATTACTTGGTTTTGGCGGCAACGATCCGCCTCCTTTTAGCTTTTTCATCATCATCTCCTGAGAATTTATCGAGCCAAATTTTTGAAGCTCTTCTGGCAGCTTTAATCAAAGCTTGTATCGCGAAACATTTGTAAACGTATTTCGTGTCATCCACATGGCTTAAAGACGAACCGTACAGCGCTTTCCACCCCTGAGTAGTGTAACCTCACGGGTGTACAGATCTGTACACAACAAAAAGAATACAGATCTGTACACCTGAGCGCAAGAATCTTTTATGATAGGCGTTAAATTATTTCGGAACGCCTGAGGAGGATGAGCCGTGAGTAAGAAAGATCACATCCTGAATATCGCTGAAGCGCTGTATAACGAATTAGGATATACCGCCGTTGGCGTAGATTTGATTCGGGATAAAGCCGCCGTATCGAAGACATCGATGTACCGCCACTTCGGTTCGAAAAACAAACTCATTGAAGCCGTCTTAATTCGCCGCCATCAGCGCTTTGAGGAAGAACTGCAAGCGGTGACAGATGCACAGCCAGAACCGTTTAGTAAACTTGATGCCTTATTGGACTGGCATTTTTCGTGGTTTCACGCTTCCGACTTTAAAGGCTGTATGTTCATGCATGCCCTGGCGGAGTTCAAAGGCCATGATCAGGCAATTGCCGAGCACGCACTTGCCCATAAAGCGTGGTTGAAAACATTAATGCAATCTCTGGTGCTAGCGCTAAATGATCGTAATGATCAAGAAGATCTCACCCACTGGGTCCATGAGCATGCCGAAATATTGCTGACATTCCTTGAGGGAATGATAGTGCGAGCAGAATTTGGAGACAGTACTTCTTATGAATCGTCATACCGGAAAACGATGAACAGCCTGCTTCGTCAATCCGTGAAATGATTAAACGCGCTTTTTATTTACGCATGATTGAAAAAACCAAGTTAGCGCCAAGCCCCTAACTTGGTTAGATAAAACCAGTACTCTCAACTGGCGTTTTGTCGTTCTGATCCCCTAAGAGGCTAAGCTCCTAAGAGTATGAGTTCCTAAACTTATAAGCAGCGAAAAGAAAATTAAAACTTCTGTGAGACTGTCGCAACGGCTCGATTCCTGCCAGTAAACTGATACAAAATCGCCAGCAAAAAGACCAAAATACCGGAAAAGACAGCCAGCAGAAAACCGGAAGATATACCGTGCTGATCAATAAACCAGCCACCTAAAGCCGCTCCCGTCGCAACGCCAATACTCAAACCGGTAATCATCCAGGTTAACCCTTCGGTGAGCTTGGTTTGAGGCACCATTTTTTCGACTATCCCCATCACAATAATCATGGTTGGTGCGAAAAAGATTCCTGACAGGAAAAGTACGCCAGCCAGCATCCATAAATTACTGACATACATCAATGGTAAGGTTGTTAACGCTGTTGCCGTTGCCGCGATGGCCAACTGATGATTCAAAGTTCGCTGTGGCTTCATTGCACCAAAAGCCAGCCCCGCCAGGCATGAGCCAATGGCATAAACAGAAAGTACAAAACTTGCCGCGACTTGCTGTCCTTGCTGCTCCGCAAAGGCCACGCTGATGACATCAATAGAACCAACAATTGTCCCTAGAGCAATCAACACCAGAATAAGTGTGATAAATGCAAATGATGTTAATAGTGGCGGGCTGTCATCGATTGGTTCAGGCGTAACTTTTGGTTCGGTTTTCTTCTGCATGACAAACGCCGTCACTCCAACGGCAAGAAGCAGGCTCGCAACCAAAGGACCAGCTTCCGGTGCGACGATTACACTTAATCCTACGGCCAGCGGCGGGCCAAGAATAAAACAGACCTCATCCAGTACTGATTCAAGCGAATACGCGGTATGCAAATCCGGTGTATCCCGTAAAATTTCCGTCCAGCGAGCTCTAACCATCGCAGGCATACTTGGCATTAATCCGGCTAAGGATGCCAGAACAAATAAAATCCAGTCCGGCACGCCCATCCTGACTGAAAGTAATAACAACCACATTGCCAGTACACTAACGACAGTGACATAAGGTAATACTGTAGATTGCCCCAAACGATCCACTGCCCGCGAAATTTGTGGAGCCGCAAATGCCATTGTGAGCGTAAAGGTCGCGGCTAACGCACCTGCTAACCAATAAGAATCGCGCAGTTGGGCCACCATTGTAATGATTCCAATGCCCACCATCGAAATTGGCATTCTTGCCACTAACCCTGCCAAAGTGAAAGCCACAGTCCCCGGCTTTTTAAACAATAATCGGTATGGATTGGCCATATTTTCTCCTTAAAAATCCATTTATCGAAATTTGCTGCATTCCCAACACATTCACATACGCAGCGTATATTAAAATATTTGACATACACAGCGTATGTCAAATATTTTAATACCCGACATTTGTTCAAAAAGGACTGCATGATGACACGCCGAACCCGTGCCGAAATGATGGAAGAAACACGGTTAAAACTGTTAAACACAGCTCGCCAGCACTTTGCGAATGCTGGCTTTTTTGAGACGGTGATGGATGATCTAACCGCACAGGCAGGACTGACACGCGGTGCTCTTTACCATCATTTTGGTGATAAGAAAGGGTTATTTTTTGCCGTATTACAACAAGTTGATGCGGAAATGGATGAGCGACTAGCGGCCATCGCCTCAGAGATTCAATCACCATGGGACGCCTTTCTGGCTCGTTGTCATGCTTATCTGGCCATGGCGACCGAACCTGAAATTCAGCGGATAGTGCTGCGCGATGCGTATTCTGTTTTAGATGCAGAACAATTACACAGCATCAGGCTCAATTGCATCAGCGCCATATCCGACAGACTGCGTACTTTAATGGATCTAGCCATTATTAAAGAAAGCGACCCGGAACTTCTGGCCCGATTTATAAACGGTGGATTGATGGAGTCTGCTCTCTGGATATCCAGACATGACCAGCCCGATGCAGCATTGCACCAAGCTATTGAGAGCACAAACCTATTTCTTGAAGGACTGCTTGCTTGAAGAGTTAATTGCTTAAAGATCTGCTTTCCCAGTGACAGAAATGAGCCTGATGCTGGCTGACTAACTCCGTGAACCGTTCTTCACGGAGTGTCAATCGCCTCTCGTACAACAATCAGTGTTATGCAGAGATAATTCTGGGACAATGCGGGAACTATGCTGGAACTACGCAGGAGCTATGCCGGCAATTTACAATAAATGAGGGTATTACCCAGTTCTCCGTTGGGTAACCGACGGGCATTGAGTAATGTCGCTTCATGGTTGTAACCGCAACGTTCTGCGATAGCGCGACTTTTTAGATTTTTATCTGCCATACAAATCTGAATACGGTTGGCATTTAACGTTTCAAATGCATAATGCTCCACCAGCTTAACCGCTTCTGTCATGTAACCTTTACCTACAGCTGAGTTTCGTAACCAGTATCCGATTTCAAACGAAGGCACGGTTTTATCCAGGATCGTTAACCCTAACACCCCCAATACACGCTCGGTCTCTTTGCAAATTAGGGTGTAACGCAACTCACCTTCAAACTTTTCTCTGTTTGTGATCGCTTGCTGCATGTTCTCAGCAATATCATCTAAAGATGACACAACATGTGGCCACGGCATAAACCGCCCCAGTACTTCCCGACTCTCTTCGAACGCCTCATACATGGATTCAACATGACACATATTGGGTAATTCAAGTCTTATTCGATGATTTTCCACCACTCCGGCCTCCGTAACGTTTTGTTTCTTTCCTTCCTCGTTGATGCAAAATCAAAGCCTGCATCATTACACAAACATCAAAACAAACACCGAAATGCATTGATTTGAATATAAAAATCATCTTACCAGACAAATCCATAACCTCCAGCGCCTATTTAACACCTTACTTCTGTGAATTATCCCTTAACTATCTTTAACAAAAGATACTTGACCATAACAAACCAACCCGCTAGATTAAAAGTATCTCTAATGAGAGATACTTTTAATCATCATATTCACGTTAACCCAGTCAGGACATCGCGATTAACTGCCTAGCAGATCGCTGGCAACAATTTAACTGCTCGCACTCAGTTAACTGTTCGCACTCAACAAGTGCGTCATCAAGGAGAAGTCATGGCCAAGCACACATTACTCTTAAATTTGCTGATTACAGCACTTGCACCGATGGTTTGGGGCAGTACCTACATTGTAACGACGGAACTGTTGCCGCCGGATATGCCCCTACTGGCTTCAACACTGCGGGCTCTACCTGCCGGATTGATTCTGTTAGCCTTGTGCCGGACGGCTCCCCGCCGTGGATGGTGGGTACGAGTGGCCATACTCGGCATCCTGAATATTGGCGCTTTCTTCTATTTTCTCTTTGTCGCTGCGTATTATTTGCCGGGAGGAATTGCCGCTCTGGTCATGTCATGCCAGCCATTGATTGTGATGTTCTTCAGCGTCATGCTGCTTAAAACCAGACTCAGTTTTCACCATGCGCTGGCCGCGGTGTTTGGTATCACAGGCGTCGCTATGCTGGTTCTCAATGCCAGTGCAGGAATCAGTTGGCAAGGCATTCTGGCCGGAGTTGCAGGCTCAATCTGTATGGCTGGCGGTATTGTGCTGACCAAATACTGGGGGCGTCCGGATGGACTGTCACTGCTCAGTTTTACCGGCTGGCAGCTCACTTTCGGTGGTTTGTTCCTGCTGCCTCTGACGTTGTTACTGGAAGGGCTCCCATCAAGTCTGACAGTGAATAATGTCTTGGGTTACAGCTACCTGGCATTAATCGGCGCAGTATTCAGCTATATGATCTGGTTCCGAGGCATCGAAAAGCTGCCGACAGTCACCACATCTTTCATTGGTTTCCTTAGTCCTGTTTCTGCCTGTCTGTTGGGGTTCTTTATCCTGGGTGAAACATTGTCTCAATACCAGTTACTCGGCGCGTTCAGCATTGTCATTGCACTGTATTTCTCCCTGCCCCGACCTCAGGCAGCAACCACAACCACTTTAACGACTCAGCTATCAAAATAGGACAATACCATGAATGTATTAATTATCTCTGGCAGTCAGCGCGAAGCATCTCAGAGCCTGCATGTGGCAAATTACTTAAAAACTCAGAGCCTGAAGCAAGGCTTTACACGCGCAGATGTTCTGGATCTACATGATCTGGCACTGCCTTTCTGGAATGAAGGATTTTGGTCAGGCTCCGAGGAGTGGAACGGCTGGCAGCCAGTGGCTCAGACACTCCAAGCAGCCGATGCAGTAATTCTCATCACGCCTGAGTGGCATGGTATGGCGACACCCGCCCTGAAAAATTTCCTGTTACTTTGTACAGATAAAGAGCTGGGACACAAGCCGGTGTTATTGACCAGTGTGTCTGCCAGTATCAATGGCGTGTATCCCATTTCGGAGTTGCGTATGACGGGTTCGAAAAACAATCACGCCTGCTTCATTCCTGATCACCTTATCTTCAGACAGTCGGAAGCGTTAATTACGCAGGATCTCCAATGCAGCGATCATCATTTTTCGGAACGCTGTAGCTACACCTTACACCAGTTGAATGCCTACGCTCAGGCCCTGAAAGATGTACGTCGCTCCCTTGATGGTTTATCAGAAAAATTCCCATACGGAATGTAACCAGCCACCATTAATTCAGCGATCGTTGCTACAACGATCGCTGCTACAGTGACCATCTGATACTAAACTGTCGGTATCTCTCTTTAACAAAAGTGCACGCTTTTATTCAAGTACTCTTTCTCGAATTGTGCCTTGTTTTTCTGCTGCTCTGAGTATCCGTGCACAGCCCTCAAAGAATACAGGTGAAATAGCGTTACCACAGAGAGTTACTGAGGGACCAAAGTAAACCAGCACACCAGTCCGCCACTGGCGAGACATGCTGACCAAGCATAAAAATGATCAAACTGCGCACTCTTAATGATGACTAAATAAGCAAGGCGCAGTACAAAAACCAGTTCCACCAGTAATTGCAATGGAAACAATGACATACCATATACATTTATCAGCAGTGAAGCCGAGGAATCACTCACCTCAGCAACATTTTCTCCTTGGGTATGTAACCAGAGAAATTTGTATAAAACCAGAAACAACACAAAGAGCAGATGGTTAGCGGTCAATATCAGCAGTGTCTTTTTCATTGTCCGCGCTCCTTGTTCCTAATAGTAAAACAATGCATGCCTGCGCGTAGAAAGGCATATAAGTAGATAGATATATTGTTGATTTATTAAATCTATAGGCAGAAATGGAACAAAGATCCAACTCCAGTTATCAGGTTTATGAAATACAAAGAATGAGGTGTCGGGAGGTTAGCACGCCCTCACCCTGCCCTGATTTTGACTTTCTCCTGCCGACTTAAAAAGTACATCTTGTCGCAACATAAGTGTCACACATCTTGCATAGGCTTGTTGCAAACTGAGCGGATGCCAGTAGAAACTGAATATTAGTACTCACAATAAAATAGGAACAGACGTTGATCTCCAGTATTCCTACAGCAAAAGCCAATCCTTACCTCGCTGTGTTTGACCTCGATGAAACCCTCATCGCCGCTGATTCCGCCAGCTTGTGGATTGCTTACCTGGTTGAGCAAGGTATCGCTCCCGCTTCACTGCTTGAGGAAGAGCAGGAAATGATGAAAGCCTACGCAAAAGGTGAAATGGATATGGATGCTTATATGGCAGCCACCTTAAAGCCAATCGCGGGCATGGACTACCAGGCTCTCAATGCCTTGGTTGACGACTTCATCGAGAAAAAAATCAAGCCAGCCTTATATGATGACGCCATTGAACGCATTCAATGGCACAAAAAGCGGGGAGATAAAGTGCTGATCATCTCAGCAACTGGCGAACACCTGGTCAAACCCATTGCTGCCATGATAGGCGCAGACGATGCCATTGCCATAAAACTTGAACATATCAACGGTATTTTAACCGGAAAGACCTCAGGAACTCTGACCTATCAACATGGAAAGGTGATAAGGATGAAAGCTTGGCTGGATGAGCAGGACACCCAATTTAAGGGCAGTTATGGCTACAGTGACTCCATTAATGATTTACCTATGCTGGATGCGGTAGACCGTCCTTTCGCGGTAAATCCGGATCCGGCACTGGCGCTCCATGCACAAATGAATGAGTGGACCATCATGGACTGGCGCCACGAAAATAACATTTTGCGTTAATGCGGATTGAGAAAAACATTCCGCGCAGAAAAAACGGTCTCCATGCAAAAAGTGCCCCTTGAAATAGAGCTTTCCGGGGCCACGCCAAAAACCATATCCAGAGCCGTAACTGCATTGCAGGTACGGCTCATTTTTTCTCACACCATTTTCAATGAGACTTCTATCTCATTCTGAAACAAATACTTTTCCGTCAAACCGATCATAAAATTTGTCTTTTTTACCGTCATATCGCTAACTTAGGCATCAAATGGAAAAGGTTCATTCAAATTATTCGATGTTGTTGTTCAACTACGACACCTTATATTCTTTTTCAGACAATCTAAAATAGTAATCATTCATAGTGATGAGTGTGCCGGTCATGAAACAAAAACAAGTTTACGACCCATTAACGGTCATTATCCATTGGCTGACGGCAATCGTTGTCATTGGGCTCTTTGCAGTAGGCTTCTGGATGGTAGATCTGAATTACTACTCAAAATGGTATCAAACCGCACCGTTCTGGCATAAGTCAGTCGGTATCTGTCTGGCAATTGTCACGGTTTTTCGTTTGTTGTGGAAATTATTAGCAAAATCACCCGTAATCGAAGGTGCACGCTGGGAAATAGTGAGCGCTAAAATCGCCCATTTTCTGCTTTACCTGATGATGTTTGGCATTTTTATGTCTGGGTATCTGATTTCGACTGAAGACGGGCGAGCTATTGACGTTTTTAATTGGTTTTCTGTACCCGCGATGGGCGAACTGTTTCCAGATCAGTCTGACATTGCAGGCGAAATCCACGAATACCTGGCATATGGCCTGATAGGACTCGCAGTAATCCATGCTTTGGCTGCGTTAAAGCACCATTTCATCAACAAGGACAATACATTGAAAAAAATGTTGGGAGTTAAATAATATGAAGAAACATTTGATTGCTTTGGGCTTAATGGCGGCAGCCTCTGTACCAACTATTGCCAACGCCGCTGACTACGTGATTGATACTAAAGGCGCGCACGCTTCAATCAACCTGAAAGTTAGCCACCTGGGTTACAGCTTCATTAAAGCACGTTTTAATAAATTTGACGGCTCATTTAGCTATGACCCGCAAGATCTGGCTGCATCCAAAGTAACAGTCAATGTTGATACTTCAAGTTTTGACAGTAACCACGCTGAGCGTGATAAGCACGTTCGCAGTGGTGATTTTCTTGACGTTAGCAAATACGGTACCGCGACTTTCACATCAACAAAAGTAGAGCCTAAAGCAGATGGTGAAATGACCATTTATGGTGATCTGACACTGCATGGCCAGACAAAACCTCTGGAAATTGATGCTAAATTTGTTGGTGCAGGTGAAGACCCGTGGGGCGGCTACCGTGCCGGTTTCACAGGCTCAACCCGTATTGAACTGAAAGATTTCGGTATTCAGGTAATGGGTACATCCAGCTATGCTGACCTTGAACTGCATGTTGAAGGTATTCGCCAGTAATACTGACGAAATCATGACTTGCCGTCACTTCTGCAAAGCTTTAAAAATCCGGCTAAGGCCGGATTTTTTATTCCATTTTCGGCTTTCGCCAGGTAGCCTTTGAGCTGTATTGCCTCTTACCCAGTAAGTCTGGCTGTGAGTTTTTGCAAATGCCAAACGCTAACGGAACAGTCCGCCCTGAACTTCTGGTTCACTCCTCCACCATACCGTTTGCTTCTCATCCTATTATCACTCAGTTACGTATAGTTACAGATTTAAATAGGAACCCTCGGCTACGATGGTGGTCATAAATCCAAATATTAACTAAAGTGCTACTTCAAGTGCAATCCGTACATATTTAGAGAAGGTAAACCATGACTCCACAAGAAAAAGAGCTCATCTTAAATGTTGCCAACAAACTGAAGCAAAGCCCGAAAAAGAACAAAGATGCTGATGCTGAAAGCCTGATCAGCAATGAAATTGCTTCACAGGAAGATGCCATTTACAAACTGACTCAGGCTGTACTGGTTCAGGAGATGGCGCTTAAAGAGCTCAAGCAAAAGAACGACTACCTGGAGCAGTGCGTTGAGCACCATAAAACGGAAGCTAATCGCGGTGCTCTGAGTAAAATGATGGGGGGCAGCCGCCCTGAGCCGATGCCACCTCGCCCTGTTCATCAACCAAGTGCCTTCGGCAGCTTCATGCAGACTGCTGCCAGCGTAGCCGTTGGTATGGTTGCAGGACACATGATCAGCAATGCCCTGTTTGGCAATGATGACCCAGCAGCAGAAACTGCAGCTGCGGACACGGCATCGGCAGATGCTGCGGCAGCCGATACCGCAACAGCTGATTCTGTCACTGAAACAGCATCCACTGATGCCGCACAGGAAAACACTGGTGGTTTCCTGGATGACAGCTCAAGCTTCGCATCAGATTACACCGATGGCAGCACAGGTTTCGGAAACGCCGGATTTGAAGAAAGTGGTTTCGGCAGCGCCGGTTTCGACGACAGTTTTGCCAGCGCGGATCCAACCCGATTTGGTGGTGATAACTTTGGTGAAGGCGGCTTTGGCGAAGATAGCTTTCTAGGCGGAGACGATTTCGGCTTCGACGAAGACGTGTAAATAAGACCACAGACTTAGATCTAGGCCGCCCTGCATAGCATACTGGGCATTAAAGATAAAAAGGCACCATTGGGTGCCTTTTTATCCTCGCTCATCTTTCGGCGTATCCATCACCACCATGGTCGTAATGGTGTTAACCTGTGGTATTTCACCGAGCTTTTCGGAATGAAAGCGCTTATAAGACGCCAGATCCGCAGTTTCAACCCGTATCAGGTACTCACTACTGCCTGTTATATTATGACATTCCACAACTTGCTCTGAATCCATAACCTGCAGTTCAAAATCACGCTGAGACTTGCGGCTGTGATCTGACAACCCAATTGACACATAGGCCACAAACCCTACTCCCAGCTTGTTTCTGTCGAGTACAGCTCGGTATCCGCTGATGACTCCTTTTTTTTCCAGTTCCTGTACCCGTCTTAATGTTGCCGATGGTGATAAACCCACCCGCTGGGCGAGGTCAACATTCGAGAGTCGACCATTGGCTTTTAGCTCATGCAATATTCTTTCGTCAAATCTATCCATAGCACAACTTCATTGTGAATTATTTCAGTTTCAAGCACATTCAGACAGATAATTTAATGAGATTTAAATTAATATTCAAGCATAGAAAAACACTTGAACGGGAAGATAATAACCATGGAATATCAACAGCTTGCAGCACTTGTCACTTTTGCCTTTGTTTCCTGCGCAACACCGGGACCGAATAACATCATGCTCATGACCTCTGGTGCCAACATCGGCTTCATGCGCACGATTCCACACATGTTAGGCATTATTTTCGGTTTTAGTTTCATGGTCATTCTAGTGGGGATCGGGCTGGTTGGCTTTTTTGAAGCCTACCCCGTGTTACAAGATATACTGAAAATCGCTTGCTCCGTTTATCTGGTATATCTTGCCTACGCCATTGCGAAAAGTAAGCCAAGCACCTCGCAAGCATCAGATTACCAACCTATGACATTTTTGTCAGCAGCCGGTTTTCAATGGCTCAACCCCAAAGGATGGTCAATGGCATTATCTACAGTGAGTGTTTTCAATCTGTCACAAAACTGGCAAGGCATTGCAATCATTGCTGCAGCCTATGCCTTCGTTAACGTGCCCGCGGTCAGTATGTGGACCTATGCCGGACAGAAAATGCAATCAGTCCTTAATGAAGAAAACAAACTACGCTGGTTTAACTACGGAATGGCGGCCCTGCTACTGGGCTCTCTGGTACAGGTGATTTGACCCGTACCAACGGTGCACTGAATGACAGAATTGCTTAAATCAAAAAGCCTCCGACATGGAGGCTTTCGTTACTTTGTTGACGTTACTATTTTTTCTTTGCATCTATACACTGCTTTAGATGTAATACTGAAAAGCCATCTGTTAAAAAGCTGTATTTTTGAAGATTTATATTAAAAGCTATCTAAACATTATATGTAGAAGCTTATCTTCAGCAAAGACAAGTCAGAATGAAATAGTCACTTCTTGGATTTTGCTTCATCCAAAATTTCACGGATACGTTTGTTAGAGACGCGTTTAGCCATAATATTTACTCCTTGTTAATATTTACTTACCTCGGACTAAATCTATGCCCACAACGAATTATGGGTACTTCTCTGGAACAACTACAGGAAGGCTAACTTCCAGAACCACAGTGTTGTTGGGCTCCTGAACCAATATACGCAACTTCACAGTGATGTGAAGAGTACAGAGTAAAAGAAACACGATTATCACTACTCTGTGAAATTAACAACCTCCAAAGAAAGACCTTTCATCCGATTATTTTCCTGCAACCATCAACGAATACCTGATTAAATTCATCTTTAATGCCACTAGTCATCACAATATTCACATTCAATAATTGTGATGTATGTCAATATTTAACACCTACATAACAAAATTTATTTTGTAAGCAAAGTATTTTAATGACACCTGAACGGTATTTTGCAGACTAAAAAGCACCAAACCTGATTGCTTTTTGAGTGAATGGTTGCGTTTTCTACATTATTGCTTTACAGCACATGCTAGTCTGGGTAATATTCGCGACCTACGGAGAGATGGCTGAGTGGTTGAAAGCACCGGTCTTGAAAACCGGCATACGTTAATAGCGTATCTAGGGTTCAAATCCCTATCTCTCCGCCACATTCAAAGCCCCAGCAGTTATGCTGGGGCTTTTTCGTAATACGCATTCAAACCAGAAGAGCAATATGAGTCACTTGTTATTCAACGAGTACAAGTGTGGGTTATTGTGCCTCAATGGATTTCTGAATGGCAGGACCGATTTGACGCTTGCGGGACGTCACGCCATCCATAACCAGAATGTCTCCTTTGATAGCAGTACCGAAAGCGTCCGCCAACACTTTTTTATCCTGACTGTCTACCCAAAGAATATTGGCACGCTTGTTTTTCGTATCTGTGATTGAAAAGAACAGATAATCGAGCCCCTGTTCTTTTTTGAAAGATGTCATTGCTGTAAGAAATTCTGATTTTCTGTCAATTAACTGCTGAGCGGTCAGCGTTTCTGCAACGCCAATGCCCACCTTCTTCCCGCCGAATTCGAAATTTTTGTAGTCCATCGTCAAAATACTTTCAGCAGAGAAATGACTGAGATCCGACTTCGCCACCAGCATTTGTTGGCCAAATTCCTGAATATCCTTAATACCTGCAATTTTTGCCAGTTTGTCGGCATAACGTTTGTCATAGTCCGTTGTGGTTGACGACTGAAAAACTACGGCATCAGAAAGAATAGCCCCAAGTCCCACACATGCTATTGCTTTCGGGATATCGACTTTTAACCTTCCTGCACTTTCAGTCAGGATCGTCGCGGTCGACCCCCACGCCCGAATATCCATACTCACAATTTGCGGTAAACGAATCGGGGAGCTTCCCAATGCATGATGGTCAATAATCGCTGTGATTGATTCCGGCTGAATAGAGGCAGCTAATTGCGTTGACTGATTAAAGTCCAGCAAACCTATTTGGTATGAAGAAAAATCCGTTTTTACCTGTGGAGCATCAATTCCACAATAATTCAGTACAAACTGACTTTCCGGGTTAGGATTTTCAGTGATCGCAGGAATGCCGCCATAGAGGTGTGCCGCCATAATTGCTGACGCAACACTGTCGGTATCAGGACTAAGATGTCCTACCCACACCAGGTTATCTGTATTGTTATTAGACAGGGTATGTAAATCCAATGCGCCTTCTGCAACGCAATTAAACGAAGCCAAAAGGGTCAAACCAAGTAGTGAGGGTTTCATTTTTGTCCTTACAATAAATCGAGTTAATTTGCAGTACAGTTTGCTGCCTGCAGAACGCAATTTAGTGTCGCCTGAAAATGAATTCACCTTATATTTGTAAGCGATTTTGTTTTTTTCGACAAACAACACAGTTAAGATATTTTCCTTAAAAATCATGACGTTTAATGATTTACAAATGTGTCAATGTTCACCTTTTTGCGATTCAGGTTGCAGCGTCAATGCAGCTGTTATAACGAAGGTGTAAGTGCATACGCAATGTTCGCTTTAAAACACCACTTTCCCTTTTTCCGTATCCCAATAACAGCTAAAGCTCAAAGCAAGCAATTGAAAACAAACCCTCTGCTGCATACACTGTTGGTATTCAGAGCAAAATGACACTTGTCTATGCCATTGATCCCTGCTTTTCTTCGGTCGAAAACAACCCGGGACTTTTCCTTGGTACCCTGCCGCAGACTACAATTAAACTTATTTTTAGCGACATCTTTGTTTATGTTTGGATGTAGCCATGCCCCAAGTAACGATAAGCATCCGAGCCAGGCGATGTCTGCTGACACCAACAGCAGACTTGCAAAGGTTGCTCAACCTTATGTGGACAGCCATCCTGAGTTAACCGGTTTTTACCCTCTAGCTGATGGACAGGAAGCCTTTTTGGCAAGACTGGCACTCATCCACAGCGCCGATAATAGTATCGACCTTCAGTACTACATATACCGCGACGATGCCACCAGCTCTCTCCTCACTTATGCCTTATATAAAGCGGCAGAGCGTGGCGTGCGGGTGCGGGTGTTACTCGATGACATGCAGTCTCGCGATGACGCTGTTATGGCCTCGCTATCCAGCCACCCGAATATTGAAGTACGGCTCTTTAATCCATTTCGTCAGCGTGTCAGTCGTGCTCTGGGGTTTATTGGTGACTTTGACCGTTTAAATCGTCGTATGCACAACAAAGCGCTTATTGTCGACGGGACTTTCGGTATCGCGGGCGGACGCAACATCGGGGATGAATATTTTTCGGCTAATGGGGAGGTCGATTTCGGGGATTTTGATCTCCTGATGCTCGGAAATATTATTCCTCAACTCTCCCTTGAATTTGATACTTACTGGAACAGTAAGCCAGCTTCACCAATCGAAGATTTGGTGGATAACTATGCGCCGGTTTCTCAGGCACAACTGGATAAATGGGAAGCCATGCTGCAACAGGCAATTGAAACTCAGTCGCCGTATGTCGCTCAACTGTCGGAATTACCTCTTGCAAAGAAAATTCAAGACAAATCCCTGTCCTTTTACTGGGGTGAAGCTGAACTACATTACGATCCACCAGAGAAAATCTATCAGAGCGCAAACAGTGACTTACTGCTCCATGAACTGGATGCCATTTTGTCGCAAACGCAATCTGAACTGTTTTTGGTATCCCCTTACTTTGTGCCAACGCGAAAGGGAACCAATGCATTAACCCGAGCGGCTAATAAAGGCATTACGCTCACCATCATTACCAATTCACTGGCATCTAACGATGTCTTTGCCGTACACGGCTGGTACGCAAAATACAGAAAATCGCTCTTGGAAGCCAACATCCGACTGTACGAAGTCAAAGCTGACCGCCTGCATAAGCGAGAACGATCATGGTTGGGGAGTTCCCGAAACAGTCTGCATGCCAAAACATTCATCATTGATAAACAGGATGTATTTGTCGGATCGTTTAACTTTGACCCGCGCTCTGCCTACCTCAACACCGAAATGGGTGTACTGGTGCAATCTCCTGCCTTTGCTGATGACGTGTACCAGGGTATAGAGCAACATATGCCGCAGTTTACCTATCGCCTTGAACTGAATGAAAGTGGCGAGATCGTCTGGTTTGATGATGCGACCGGCAAGCAATACTCAACCGAGCCTGATGCCAGCATGTGGCTACGGATCGCGGCATGGTTCTCCGGTATTCTGCCTATTGAGAATCTACTCTGATGCTCGCCCGTTAAGCCTGAACCACCGTTGAAAAGCAGCAAACTGTCATACTAAAAACAGCCGAGTTTAAGAGTTGCCAAAAAACGTAAGGCAAGAAAAAGCCCCTGTCTTGAAACAGGGGCTTTAGAAAACTATCGTTGAGCTGTGTGCGTTTGTAGTCGGAGCCCAAAGACAAGTAAGCTTCTGAACATCCACCTTGGGCGACAACCCGAATTACGCGCTTTTACGTCCGGGCATTGAAGCCATCGCACCTTTGCCTACACCTTCATATGCCACAACGTCCAGTACACTACTTTCATTGACTTGCAGACTAACCTGCTCGGCAATGTATTGTGCCAGTAACTCAACCGTTGTATCAGTCGGAATCATTTCCGTTTCACAACGAGCAATGGCCAGTTGGAACTCACCCTGAGGTGCGGTGTAGCGAAAAGCAAAATGACTTTCTTCTTTCGCGGCTTTTGCTTCCGGACTCAGATCAAGTTCATTCAACGAACAGTAATCTTCCTGAGTACCCAGATAAATGTCATGCCAACGCTCAGCCCACTGCTGTTCCAATGATGCATCACGCTCACCATCAACCAACAACTCAATCGGAGAACGATGACCATGGGCAATACGCTGACAGTTACCATCGTGCTTTTTCAAACCATGGCTGTAATGATAGAACGCCCCGGGAATCGCTTCATGTCGCAGTGTCAGTTCGAGACCCTGTACATTTTCCGGTAATTGACCTTTGAGCACATCATAAATGTGCTGAGTAACCGACTCAATCGTGACTTCATTGGCATCAATAAAGCAGTACGCCTCATCAGGACAGTTCAGGTAAATACTCTTTTCGCCGCGTAACAGGTCAACCGTTGAATAGCCCAATTGGCTTTCAGCAATGCGAATCGCCGCACTTTGACGAGGCACAATCAGTCGATGGTCAACAAATTCATCAACAAGCTGCTTGATACGTTTTTTCACGCGGCTGAAATCAAGCACCATGCTCATTTCATTCAGTTCGCCCGACATGACCACATCAAGAATCCAGCTCTCTCCTACCATTCCGCGCTGCTCACACAGGTACGAGGCATCGATAACGGTTAGATCTCTTACAAATAGCTTCAAAGTGAAGTCCTTATTGGTTCTGGTTGCGGCAAGGCATTATACGCAGCTATTTTTCTGAGTAAACCAGCGGCTTAAAATCGGTAACTTGCGCCCAGATACGCCGAAGAAACCCCAGTGAGTTGCGTTTCGACGTTAACAGGTTGACCCTGGCTGTCTTCTGCTGACCAGTTGGTGCGATCTGACGGTAACACACTATGTCGCAGACCCAGTTCAACAGCAACACTATCAGAAATTCTCCAGTCTACCCCTGCCTGAAAACCAAAAACGAATCCATCGTTTTCATATTTATCATTAAAGCGAGAATCCGATTTTGCAAACGCATAACCAAAATGAAGTCCCACAAACGGCTGGATACTTGAATCAGGCCGGAATATACGATCAGCACTCAGCATGTGTAGATGGGCGTTAATGTCGTACGCATCATCCCCTTCAAACTCTGTCGTCGAGGTGTGGTATTCATAACTGTAATACATGCGAGTGTTCCACTTTTGGCTGTACACTCCAAAGTCCAGACCACCAAAGCCTGCATAACTACTGTCATCAGAAGTAAAAAGCCCGCCATTCACAAGGGTCGCTTTATCATCATTACCCATTTGACTGGCACCAGCACGCAAACCAACAAAATACCGCAGATCTGAAGCAGGCTGAATGTCTGTCAATCCCTGACTCGCATTTTCACACCATACCGTCGCCGGAAACAGCGAAAAGATGAATCCGGCAAGGGTTATTCTTTTTCTCATGTCCACCACACCTTCAACGCAAGGCAAACGGGTTTTTGCCTTATTATTTTTTTGAGTGGTTATATTAAATCAATCTAATATTCAATACTATACACTCGGTTCCAAGACATTCAGTTCAAGGATACAAGGCTATAGTGAATCAGCTTGCAGATTTATCTGCTTCCCGAAGCCAGTTAATGGCTTCAATAGAATCTTCGAAATAGCGCACTTCACCACTGATAAACCAGCTTCCGACTTTGGACATAATCGATTGCCACCGTTCATTACCATAGAACGCTATTTTGTTAAATTTTCTCCCATGGCGCAGCCCGAGTTTAAGGTCGTCCCACGCAGCATGCAGATCCCAGCCTTCAAATTCTGTCCCATCGAAGAAAACATTAACGACAGGATCCGTTGTGCCTTCCAGGGCTGTTTCCAATAATGGGGTGATTTTTTCATAATCTTCATGAGTCAGCGTGCCGATTGCTTTCATTTCCATGAAAATTTGGTTCTCATTTTGTTCAATTTCAACATGCACACCATGTAAATAGCTCATTGTAATTCCCTCTTTTTTGCCTTTATCAAACAAGTGTAGACCGACGACGCCTATCGTCAGTGCCTTTATGAACGCAAACTGCCCCTGTACATTTCGAATAAGCACAACCATATTGCAGGGCGTGGATGCAAGTGCAAGTGCAAGTGCAAGTGCAAAAAATCAAAACAAGTGGAAAATCATGTCAGAAAAGATTCATTTGGCGGGAAAATAAAGCATTCAATGCAGGGAAATATCATGTCAGCGTGGTTTCATCATGCAATGAAACCACGCCTAAATATATGAATTCATTTTAATGAATGACCATTGCCTCAATAGCAATGAGTTGGGATGGTGCCAGTTCAGAGCAACTATTCAAAACCACGTCAACACAAAAAAACTTTAACACCAGCGTCTTACACGATGACAGTATTTCTCATACCGCTCACCAAACATGGCTTTCAGGACTGTTTCTTCCTGCGCAATCTGGAAATGGTTCATGTACATAACAAACACGCCGATCATCAGCACCGCTGATAGGGCCGAAAAGTAAATGAAAGCCGCCATGAGAAGACACAGTAAAGCGAGGTACATTGGGTTGCGAGAGATCCGGTAAATACCCGTTGTGACAAGGGCTGACGTTTTTGCGGGTTTATGTGGGTTAACCGTTGTTTTCGCTCTGGCAAAAGACATGACTGCAGCCAGTCCAATAAGCGTCCCCGCCAAACAGAACATTAGCATCAGCATACGCTGCCCGGCAAAGTGAAATTCGTACAAAGGCATTAATTGTGCCAGCAAATACATGCCAAAAACCGACAGCAGTAAAACTAAAGGGGGTGGCAGCCGTAAATACATAGTGCGCTCCTTATTGGTACAAAGCTCTGACTAATCAGCATTTTCGATTGCTTCTGCTTATAAGTATGGGCGAGAACTCTCAGTTCTGACAACGTCCATCGTTCTGAATTTATTGCACTAACAATTAAATGGCTACTGGCCACCGTACTTAATCCATTGCAGTCGCACTGCGCTCTGGCTAGAATCACCGCTTTGATCTGCTTCTGGTATTCTCTCATGCACGAACTGAAATATTTACAGGGTTATCCTTCACATCTAACTGACCAGATCAGCACCCTTATTCGAAATGATAAGCTAAAGGCTTACTTGTTGAATAAATACCCTGAAGCACATCAGGTTCAATCTGAGAAATCGCTGTATGATTTTGTTATGGCACTCAAAAATCAGTACCTTCGAAAATCTGCCCCCATCAGTAAAGTGGCCTACGACAGCAAAATTCATGTTGTTAATCATGCTTTAGGATTACACAGCTTTGTCTCTCGCGTGCATGGCAATAAAGTAAAAGCGAAAAATGAAATTCGGGTTTCGACCTTGTTTAAACAAGCCCCTGAGCCAATGCTTCGTATGATCGTGGTACATGAGCTGGCTCACATTCGTGAGAAAGAACACAACAAGGCGTTTTATCAGCTTTGTTGCCATATGGAACCGCACTACCACCAACTTGAGTTTGATACCCGTTTGTTGCTGACCCAGATGGATCAGGACGGATCGATATACTCAACCGCCGACTCTTAAATGTGACATTTTGGCCGTTTGATTTATAGCCGCGGCATTTATCCACTACGATTTTTGGCGCAGCTTTTGACGCAGCAGCAAGCCCAAACTGCATAGCAATACGGACACGCCCAACCTCGTCAAAGCAGTTGGGCGTGTCTGACTAAGTAGCAGTCGTTAACAGACTATCAAGATAATTGAACGCGAGTCAGATAAAAACCTGCGGAAGATCAGGACTCAAACAACCATGCTTTGCTATCCTGTCGCCGACAATCGTTGAATCGCTGCCACAACGTCATTGATACTTTTTTCAATATCCTGAATCGCCTCATTCGCCGCCTTAACCCTTTCCATACTGCTTCGGGCACTGGCAATGATTGTCGACATAGAATCCACGGCTTGAGAGGTCACTTGGCTGTTTTGCTTAACAACATCTTCAATTCTGACGGTGGATTCATTGGTACGAGCCGCCAACTGTCTCACTTCATCGGCAACCACTGCGAAGCCTCTTCCCTGATCTCCAGCTCTAGCCGCCTCAATTGCCGCATTAAGCGCTAATAAATTGGTTTGGTTAGCAATCGCCGAAATAGTGTCTACCATACTGGTGATAATCTGGGACTGAGCCTCCAGTTGCGAAATCACGTCTGAAGTTGCATTCAGGCCAGCAACCATTTCGGACATTTTCGCAATTGCCTGATGCCCCGACTCACAACCTTCGGCCGACAGCTGGCAGGTTTTTACGGATAACTCGTAAGCCAGTTGATTATTTTCCTGCTCCAGCAAGACCGACTGGGTGATATCCGTGGCAAATTTGATCACTCTGTATAATTGGCCATTAGTATCAAAAATCGGGTTATAAGTTGCCTCTAGCCAAAGACGATCCCCCGCTTTATTCACCCGTTCAAATTTGCCGCCCAGGAACTGCCCTTGATTCAGTTTTGCCCAAAATTGCTGATACTCCCTAGACTGAGCATATTCCGGTGAAACGAACATACGGTGATGATGTCCCTGTATTTCTTCCAGGCGGTATCCAACGGCCCCGAGAAAATTTTCGTTGGCAAACAGAATATTGCCGGACAGGTCGAACTCAATGATAGCCATCGATCGAGAAACCGCTTTCACCTGGCTTTCTAAATGGTGATGGGCCATAACCCGCTCGGTGACATCGGTCGCCACCTTGATGATTTTACACACCCGTCCTTCCTGATCATGCACCGGGCAATAACTGGCTTCTAGCCAGACTTCCCGACCACTTTTTGTTACCCGTTGGAATAATCCATTAATCGGGACACCCGACGCCAATTGGTGCCAGAACTCTCTGTATTCCTGGCTATTCCGGGTATGCTCAGTACAAAACATACGGTGGTGTTTACCTTCTATCTCATCAATCGAGTATTCCATCACGCTCTGAAAAAGTGGATTAGCCAAAAGGATCTGACCGGATGGGGTAAATTCAATAGAGGCAAATGAGTCTGTAATTGCAGTCAATAACTGATGAGATTCATGGTAAAGATGGGTAACGGATAAAAGTGTTTCCTGAGAAACCGTATTGCGTTTCAATAGACCAAACATCGGACATTCCCTGTCATCTATACATCTAAATAACAATATAGATGAACAAATGATTCCTTATGGGAATTTTATATAAAAGGAACGTGTTGAGATTTAATGACTCTTGGGATTTAAAATGCGTCTACTACAATATGGCTATGCTTTAAATCCAGTTATAAACATGATTTATCCTTATTGACACCTTTATTTTTAAACTGATTATCTAAAACCACATTTTTTGACCGAGAACTGGCTTACTTGCCGGCACGTTTAACTACCCAAAAATGCTTTAACCAGTTTTCATTTTTGTGACCTGTCACGAACTATCACATTAATCATAGAAATCGTTTCACAAAAAAAGCGCCATCATTTTGGCGCCTCATGCACTCTCTTTCTTTCAAATAAATTAAACCTGGTAAAAACGACGATGCAGTTCCTGGATATCATCCGCTAATTCCAGTACTGGGCCTTCCACTTGAGCACCTGGTACTACATCCTGAATGGGTAATGCTTTTACAGGCGCTGAGGGGACATTCCACTCCTGCAGCCATGTCGATAACTGTGCCGATGAACTGACATAGACAATACGTCCCAGCCCTACCCAGCCATGTGCCGCCGCACACATCGGGCAGTGTTCACCGGAGGTATATACTGTCGCTTTTTCTCGCGCTTCAGGCGACATGTTTGCTGCTGCCCAGCGAGCAATAGCAAACTCAGGATGCTGGGTACGATCGCCCCCGGCCACACGGTTACGATCTTCAAATAAAATGGTGCCATCTTCTGCCACCAGCAAAGAGCCAAACGGTTCATCTCCGGCGTCCAAGGCTTCCTTAGCTAAGGATATACAGCGTTGCAGATACAGCAGATCATTTCCCGTTATCATGTCTCTCTCCAGAGTTTAGGTAAGATGGTATAGGTATCAAAATGAAAGCCAACAACAGAATGAATGATGGCTGCTAGTGGAAATTGATAACTGGAATGACTATCCCAATCACGCCATTTACAAACCATTTAACGCTTCATACCATTAATTTGCTTATAAAATAGCACCGTCGCGTCGAGTTGTCCGTCAGAGCTTCGCGCAAAGGCCGGTATCTGACCTGCTTCGGTATACCCAAGCTGACGATATAGTGTGGAAGCGATATCACCGAGTCGGGTGTCCAGCACCAATAGTAGCAGTTCAAGCGATACAGCCACCTCTTCCAGTGACGCCATTAGCTTTTTGCTAATCCCTTTTCCTCGCGCTGAAGTATGCACCATCAACTTTTCTACTTCACCACGATGCGAACCATTCGCTTTGGAACACAACCCCAGCTGAACTGCGCCCACTACCATACCATTTTCTATTGCCACCCAGAGTTTTCTTGTACCATTCGCTAATCCGCCCTGAACATCCTGCCAGTAGCTGTTTGCTTCAGCATGTGCTATTGGCGCAATAAAACCCACAGATGCACCGCTGCCGACGCAGTCCTGTAATAACTCCCGTAGTTGATTTTCGTAACCATCAACGGAAGAAAGAGCAATGATATTCATGAAAACAGTCCTTGTTGTAATTGAAAGCGTAACGCTATTAAGAGCGACCATTGAGCCTGGCCATCAACAATATATCGATACGAACACGGCCTGTTTTTTCGCACCTTCAAGCTCAAAACCAAAGGTGTTATACAGTCCTAAAGCAGCTTCATTATTGGCATGAACTTCCAGTTCAATACGCCTCACATTCAGCCAGTTATCACAATAATCGATAAGGTGTTGCATGAGTTGTCGCACTACACCTTGCCCCCTACTGCGTTTAGAGACCGCGATTCCAAAAGACACAACATGTCGGGTCCTCGGCTTATTTGATCCGATGATAGCCAGATGACCCAGTATTTCACCATCATCAGCACAACAGACAAAATTGTATTGATCATCTATAAACATGGCTTCAAAACAATTGCGAGAGCTGTAAGGTAAAAAACGATTATTCGCGACAACCTCCAAATCTGAATAAATAGCATACAACGCGTCAAAGTCTGCTGGCAGCCAGCTTAAGTCCATCAGCTTTATCCGGCTGCAGGAACAGTATTAGAAACTATCAGATACATATTGCATCAGCAATGCTGTCAGATACAGACCCAAGCCATATATAACATGGGTGATAACACTTCTGATTCTGGCTTTTAAGGGAGATGGCATCTTCGCAGCCGCTACCCCTAATCCAAATGCGGGCTGCATAATCAAAAAAGGAGCCGACACACTGATAACGCCAGCCATCACAGCCGGCCACAATGTAGGGGCCGATAACCATTTTTCGCCGACCACTGCAATCAAAATTGCGGCGAACAAAATGCCAATCAGATAATGGGCTCCCCATCCGAGTACGGTTTCACCTTTCACATCTGACGCGTCAGCAATCGAAGCATGCGCAAATTCACCATAGGTCATTCTCCCCAGCCACCGCCCGACCATTGCATAGTTCAGCGTCGGAACGCCCAGCACATGACGCTGAAACAACGCCCATGCATCCATCACCACTGTCGCGCCCACACCCAGAATCACAGCCTGAACAATGAATTCATTCACCCCAGATATAACCATTCCCTGCTCCTTTGATACAGTGTTACCGTTGTAAGATTGATTCTGCAGCCATACCTCTCACCCGATTCTCAGCGAAACTGTCACGATCTATTCAATTAGATCTAACCATTGGGATCATGTGCATATCCTGCTACAGTTGCATCGTACAACTTAAAGTCAGATTGAGGTCAAGTATGGAATGGCTCGATATTGGTGAAGTCACCAAGCAGACAGGATTAAAACCCTCAGCTTTGCGTTATTACGAATCCCGTGGATTAATCCGGGCAGTTGGCAGAAAAGGATTACGAAGACAATATCACCCCAAAGTGATTCAGCAGCTATCGCTTATTTCACTCGGAAGAATGGGAGGCCTGACACTGGAAGAGATCCGTGAAATGTTCACTGATGACGGCCATCTGGATATTGATCGCGCCGTACTACTGAATAAAGCCAATGCACTCGAACAAGCAATCCGCCAATTAACCAAAATTCAGTTAGGGTTACGGCATGTTGCTGAATGCCCTGAAGAAAACCATTTACAATGCCCGTCTTTTCAAAAAATGCTGAAAGATGTGACTCATGCGGAAGACCCATTGTTCCTGAAATAAATTCAGTACTTTCAGCCCCCTTTCAATCTATCAGTTGTTGAGTCAGTGTGACTCTACGTGCAAGTTTCTTCTGAACGATAACAAATAGCCAGTAAGAAGAAACATCATACTCAACGTTTCAGCGATTTGACGACACTGTCAAGCCCTTCAATCTTAAGTGCCAGTGCCATCAGTAAACCCAACTCACCTTCCGAGAACCCTTTCTTTCTGAGCCCAAAGAAAGCAAATTTCTTCTGGCGTTTCTACTCAAACCATCGCGGCCTAACTATAGATATCTCTGCACTGTATACTTTGCTAAACTCCGCCCTTTGATGAGTAAGGCCCCTGAAATGATGACTGACGAAGAGAGAATCGAACTGCAACAAAACAACCCACTGCACGGGTTAAAGCTAGAGACTATGTTGCAAGAGTTGGTGGATTTTTATGGCTGGGACATTCTAGATACAGCCATGCGCTTTAATTGCTTTAACACTAAACCCTCGATTGCAAGTAGCGTGAAGTATTTGAAGAAAACCGAATGGGCGAGAGAAAAATTAGAAAACTTTTACCTTTATCGCTTTAAGCGCATGCCACGCGCGAGCGAAGAAGAATACAACTTACCACCGAGAGCTCGAACTTTTCCTCATGGTCTTGAACCTAAAGAGCCGATGCCGCTAACCGTTGACTCTATTCTTAAGTCACAAGCTAAAGCAGCATCCTCATTTAAAAAACGCTCATCTCGTGACCGTCCGACACGTCGCTAGTACACTTCCTTAGAAAGCAATAGAGCCCTGCTGACGGATCCAGCAAGGCTCTATTGTTCTTTAAACGGGTCAACGGCAGCGAGTGGCCAACTGGTTAATCTACGCCCAAGAAACTCTCGTAATTCGACTAACTTGTAGGTTACGTCTTCTACTGATTACGCTTTTTCTTCTTTTTACCCGTTCCTGCCGGCTTTGCACGCGGCTTCATCGGTAAAAAGTAGGCTTCACTTTGGTCGTCTTCCACTTCAAAGCCTTCTACCTGCTCGCGTTCAAGCTGGAACTTGTTTTTCTTTTCTATCACTTTAAAGTGGTGGTAGTCATCGTAATCGATAAGAGATAACCCTAGACCCACTTCACCTGCACGACCACTACGCCCGATTCGATGCATATAGTCGGCAGGACTGCGCGGAAGATCGAAGTTAATCACCACTGGCAATTTTTCAATATCGAGACCGCGCGCTGCGATATCGGTAGCAATCAGTACTTGAATCTCACCAGACTTAAAACCCTCAAGAACGCGAGTACGAGCGCCTTGCCCTTTATCGCCATGAAAAACTTCGGCAGTGATGCCGCGTTTTGACAGTTTCTGAGCTAGGTGGTTACAGGCATTCTTAGCATTCACAAAAATTAAAGTCTGGCGCCATTGATGCTGTTTGATTAGATGTGCGAGTACCGCCGTCTTTTCACCTTTATTGACACTAAACACGCGCTGCACCAAAGTGCTGGCTTCTGCACTCTGTAACTGAACTTCAACAGGATCGTTAAGTAAGTGCTGAGCCAAAGTCGTGACTTTCTCAGGGAAAGTGGCAGAAAATAGCAGCGTCTGCTTATTCTCAGGCAGTAAAGCAAGAATCTTATTGAGTTCTTCGGTAAATCCTAGGCTCAACATACGGTCGGCTTCATCAAGCACGAGCGTTTTTACTTGGTCTAGCTTAATCGCGTTACTCGATACCAGATCAAGTAGTCGTCCCGGCGTTGCAACAATGATGTCACAGCCACCACGCAGCGCCTGCATTTGTGGGTTCACGGATACACCACCAAATACGGCAACCGTTTTGATCTTATCTCTAAGATGGTATGAGTAGGATTTAACGTTGTAAGCCACCTGCGATGCCAGCTCACGAGTAGGAACCAAAATCAGATGAGAAACGAAGTTGCCACGACGAGCATTTGATTCACCTTGCTGAAGAATTTTCTGCAAAATTGGCAGCGAGAAAGCGGCGGTTTTACCTGAGCCCGTATTGGCTCCGCCTACCATATCCCTGCCGTCAAGCACATGCGGGATGGCATGAGATTGAATAGGTGTTGGTTGGCTATATTCTAACACTTCTAGTCGCTCGACTAAGGCTGGAATCAGGCCAAGGTCGGCAAATGTCGCTTGCTGTGTTTTATCTGTCATTACGATGAGTGGCTCAGTACTGGGTAAAGGCCGAGTATCTTATGCTATTTAGCGCGAGGGTGTTAGCGATAATGAGCCAAACAGAAGATTGGCTAGAGAAGAACTATCGGGTCAGGTATTTCCTTTAGCTAGCATGAGTTAATGTTTTTTATAACCAGAACTCTACTATTCACTATGGAGGCGGTCGCGACTCACTTTAGGGCAAAAAGGAGTCAGCCAGACAGTCTTACTCTTTTGAAGAAAAACACATTGTATAGTGGGAAAAATTAAGGTTACCGATGTAGGTCACATCCGCTTCAAAGGTTTCACGACGCTGTCCAGCCCTTCAATTTTCAACGCTAAACACAGCTTTAATAGGTCACCCAGCTCGCCACTCGGCCAGCCTTTTTTATCGAACCAAAGCAGATACTCTTCAGGCAGATCGATGATGACACGCCCGCTGTACTTTCCAAACGGCATTTTTACATTAGCCAGTTTTACTATTTGCTCTTTATCAAACATGTGAGTCACTACTTTTGCATGTTGTTTTCAATCGGTCTGATCATATCAGAAAAGACATCTTTAAGCCTTAGTATGCGGAATGTCACTTAGTGTCTTAACACAGTGCTTCAGCCTCAACACAGAGCCTCAACTTAGTGCCGTAACATGGAGCCTTAACATAGGCAACATATAAGCTGAAAAATGTAGAATTAGCCTGATAGGGCTCAGGCTTGCATGTCTCGATAAGAACGGCATTCCCGATCACTATCCTGCAACCCGAATTGCGCAGCCATAGTCGTCAGCTGTTCACGGTAACCATCCAGTTTGGCTTCATCGTCAGTCATAATGGCAAACTCCGCAAAGTCGCCAATACCCGCAAGACTGTCGACTGTAATATGAAACTCCCCCAGAAAATAAATACTGCGTGTTTTGCTGGTCTGAAGCACAGGATCAAGCCCCATCGTCAGGAGCATACTGCAGGCTTTATCGGCATCGGTAATATTGACCGCTTCACAGCGATCCGGCTCAGGCCCCTTCACAATCCATAGCTGAATACCGGAAGGCGACATGCTGCGGATAGACACCAACTTTCCCTGTTTAGCATAAGTCCGGGAAGGTGTATCAAAAAAGGTATCCGATTCAACATTTTCTTCCAGCATCACTTCATGTGGCATCTGTTTCAGCTGTGCCAGAAAAGCAGACTTGGATGCCAGTCGGTATTTTAACTCAACTTCGTATTTCCCTTGAAAATGCTCACTACTCACGGGATACCTTCTTTAAATTGTCGTTACTTAATGATTTGGTCAGGTTACGCTGCCGCAGTCCATTCCACAGATGTCAGTATGTGGTCACCACATACCACTGCTGCACTGAACACTGCGCCAGCATTAATTTTCCCCACCCCTGCCGGAGTCCCCGTCATAACGATATCGCCATTTTCCAGCGTCATGAATTTCTGTATCTCAGCCAGAACGACGTCAGGTTTGTAAATCATGAGGTCTGTTGTACCACTTTGCGTGAGTTCACCATCAATATGAAGCGTCAGACCCAATGGCGTTTCCTGCAATGCATCACTGCTCACTGCGGGACTGATAGAAACAAACGGACTGAACAGAGCCGCGCCGTCAAATGCCTTGCAACGATCCCACGGCAGCCCCTTTTCCTTAAGCTTGTTCTGCACTTCACGCTTAGTCAGATCCAGCCCCACGGCAACAGCAGAAAAAACACCATCCTGATAAAGGTAAGCCAGTTCAGCTTCGTAATGTAACTCATCGCCATTGTGAGAAGCGGAAAGTTGATTTGTTATTGCAGAATTTGGTTTGGAAAACAGCACCATTTCATCGGGGATATCATTGCCAAGCTCATGGATGTGAGCGACATAGTTTCGGCCAACACAAATAATTTTACCGGGGGAGACAGGTGTATTTTCAACGACTACTGTTTTCATTGGGCATCCTTGTTTACTAATCACAGTGCTAAATAATCCAGGCTCTGGATGATTTAAATATTCGAAATATCAGTATCTTGGAAGATTCACCCATGCACAGGTAGCCTCAAGTCTGGAAAACGACAGCTATCACTTCGGCTAAAACTACAGCAATAAAGCCTCAGGCATGGATCACGCCAAGCATGTAAAAATTCGCGGCGGTGACAGTTCTTGTTATCAAGTGCTATGAGCCAAGACAACCGTCAGAATCAATCCACAGTTGTCTGTTCACATAACTCAAGCTGCTAAAATCAGCAACGCCAAAAGCAATAAGGCCGGCATCGTGCCGGCACTTAAGGTTGTTTCGCTATTCTACTGTTACTCAGAGAGAAATACTAAGTTTGCATTCACAGGAACTGAAAGCAAGATAGAATTCAGTTTGGCAATATCACGTAGTTTGTCCACACCGCCATCCAGCCCAAATGCCCCTGCTTTTACTTCCACAGGTTTAATCGTCGAAACCAGTAAACCTCCATTTTCCAAACCGGTAATTTGTACTGATGCGACCAGGCGTTCATTTTTGCCATGCAGATCTAACGCAAATTCAACATCGGTCACTTCTGTTTTACCCGGCGCCAATGCTTTCAGCTTGGCGACGTCGACTTTCGCCATAGCTGTTGTGAAAGGGAATTTTTCAGTGTCGAACAGCTCTTTTTTCATCCTCTCATCGCGGATCTGAATATTGGTATCAACACTGTTCAGGTCAATGGTCAGTTTTACTTCGCCATCGTCAGAAATGGAACCGCTCAGGTTACGGAATCCGTGTTGCTCAAACACCGCGTCATTTTTAACGGAAGAGAAGCCAACGCTGGATTTGCTGCCATCCAGATTCCAGCCTGCAAACGCAGGTACACTGCCCGCCAGCATCAAACCAGCCACGGCTAACCCGCATATTGCCTTTTTCATCCCTAAAGCCATCATTCACCTCGTTTTTTGGTTTGCAATCCTAGAACTATAGGCCAGCTTTACCTCGTCGGTTAATGGGGGGGAAAGAAACTCGCTTCCCTTCTGCGGTTAAGATCGCAATATCAATCGGTTTCCCCTTGTCATCCAGGCGAACTTCTCCGATGGCGCTGCGGTTGATAAGGCGATGATCGTTATCCAGATCCGGATCGCGTTTGTATATTTTCAATCGCTTACGTTTGGTGAACCAGTTCAGTGGCGACCGCGGGCTGTACAGAATCCGATCCAGAAAGTCGCAGATACGTAACAGTCGTTCAGGAAATTCATTCTTAATGCCGCTGGCGGTAATCTGATAGATGTTCGGGCTACTTTTTCGAAAACGCAGCTTCACGTCATAGGCAAACGAGTAATGAACATCTCCGGACAAAATCACAAAATTCGTCGGCGTTTTTGAATGCGTAAATATGCTGATCATGGTATTGGCCGACCCCGGATGCGCCATCCAGTTTTCCGCATCCACGATTAGCGGACGCCCCAGCCAGGTCATCAGACGCTGTAACGTCTCGATGAATTTCACCCCAAACATCGGTGCCGCCGATACCACAATCACCGCCGACTCATCGATCAACTCCTGATGAAATTCCAGCAGCGCTTCCCAGTCCATCAGCCCCGAGGGTTTATTCATTGTTGACTCAGAGCGCCAGCGTCGGGTGCGGGTATCCAGCACCACCATTTTCGGCGTCGTGGCAACGGTATAGTGCCAGCCTTCAAAGCGATAAAGATAATCAATGAAGCTATCCTGATTATCACTGTCAGGCTCATCAAAATAACGCATAGCGTGAGTCAGAAAAGTCTCATCAAACTTCTCAGGTGCGTTCCCCCATCCCTGACATAACCAGTAACTGACCAGGCCATTCCCGATAATACGGCGGGAAAATGGATCGCTGTATGCTGCCTGTTCCCAACCCACTGTCAGGTTCCAGTCATCAGTAATGTCGTGATCATCGAAAATCATATATGTCGGCAAATGCGCCAGCAGTCGTTGAACCTGCGGCAAGCCTTCAACAAACGCGGTAATTTCCGGGGTTTCTTTCATCCAGAGCTGCTGCCATTGGGACGGCAACGTTTCTCCACCCCAGTTGAACTGGGATTCTTGCAGGCGCAGCGGATTAACACATCGCCATAAAACCGGCGACCAAACTAACAGATACATCGCCATGAATTCACTCAGCGAGATCAGGTGGTTCCCTGATTCGCGCGAGCTGAAAACCGGCACCCGGCGTCGCAGCCAGCGGCCAAGCGCTGGCAACTTATCAATAATTTCTTCTCCGCCTTCGAAATAATGCGGCAGAATTTTGTCACGCAGATAAAAGTTATACGGATGCTGGTACAACTCGGAGGCACTCTGAATTCTGGCTTTCTCAAACGTCTCATCATAGAGCCCCAACCGTTCAATGACTTGCTGGATTGCATCCAGCATGGCGCCTGCCACGTGATCGGCATAAATCTGATCGCCACTGAGCATCAGCAGTGATGGACGTTCTTCAATAGCCTGGCTTTCCAGTTGGGTATCCGCTGCCACCAAGCTGTCTTTACTTGGATAATGAGGGTTTCGGCAAGAGCCATGCAGAATATAATCTGCCCGCGGTTTGATGATGAAAGAAACCCGTTGCTCTGTACCATAAAGCAAAGAAGGTTGTAATTTCGCCAGTGAACCAGATTGCGTCAGCAAATCATATTCCAGTGGCGTGTTCGCCGGGAATTCGCCGTGAAACGTTACCTGATATATCCAGGCATGTTGCCCAATTCGAACATGATGTCCGGATGCCAGATCCGCTTCAAAACAGGCTTCCTCTTCACTGGCACGGTGAAGTGTAAACGTGCCATCCAGTGGGGAAGAAACGGCCAGCCACAGCGTTATTTCCTGCGGTGTCACTTTACGTAACACCGGGCCCGCAAGAATCAGCGGCAGATCAGATACAATCGTTTGTAGTTGTTCTTGTGATGTTTCAGGCATAACCAGATGACTCTTTTATTCTTTTTTAATCACAGTACCAATAATGCGCGTGACGATCTATCCTCTGCCTGGGCAGAATCACATAACTTGACACCGTTTTTACCCAGCAGCTTCACTCTGTGGATTGCTCGCAGATACTGTTGCTCAGTCTTAAGTGGACCTAAAGCAAATAAGTACACTTAGCGCCCATTTTGCTGAAACAAGCGTGCCAGTTCTGTGTACAACCAGTTCATCACCCGTCCCTCACCTTTGTCTCGACGTTTGACCACTCCCATCTCTACCATCAGAGGCTCAGGAATCGCTTCCGTTGACAGCTCAACCAGATAAGGCGCATACCAGTCCTCCCGAATCACATGTTCAGGCACCAAAGCCCATCCAATGCCTCGAATCACCATTGAGGAAATCAGATAGTAGCTATCGATATGCCAGTAATTCGCCGATAGTGGCTTACCTTGACTTCGTCCCATACGATCTCGGATCACCAACTGGCGATAGTCGGTCAACTCACTAATTGTAGGGGCTGGATTTTTCGCCAGCGGATGATGCGGGGCCACCACCAATGCATGTTTAAACTGGCCGATGGAGGTGAATTCCAGGCCGTCCGGTAACGCAGACTGATGGAACACCACTCCGATGTCGGCTTTTTTCTCCGCAACCCACTGTGCAATGTCCTGTTGGGAACCATTTATCACCGTTAGTTTCAGCAGAGGAAAACTCTCTCCAAGCTGCGCAAACAGGGATTCGAACACAGTGATCGGCACAGCTTCGTCCATCGCGATAGTGAACGCACTCTCCTCCCCTGCCGCCATGGTCAATGCCCGTGACTGTAACCGCTGACACTGGGCCAATACGGCCTGAGCTTCTACATACATGTCCTCGCCGCGTACCGTTAAAACGGGCAGCTTGGCACTGCGGTCAAACAGATCAAACCCTAAATCCAGCTCCAGATTGGTAATTGCTGTGCTGACACGAGACTGCGCTTTGCCTAACTTGCGGGCAGCAGCAGTGAATGAGCCTTGCTGTACCGCACTGACAAAGGCTTCCAGTTGGTCAAGAGTCCAGTTCATTCAGTATCTTAGCTCTATCAATTTGAAAACGACTGAGGTGAGTGTAGTGAAGTTTGCGCGCTTTATCCATCCGATTTTCGGATGGTAACTAACTTTGAACAATCCGATTTATGGACATAATGGCCGCATTGAAACTAACCGAGTACAAATATGCAATTACAAGAACACTCAATCGGCAAGAATTTCTGGCGTTTTGCCATTCCTTCTATGGTCGCCATGCTGGTTAATGGTATGTATCAAATCATTGACGGCCTCTTCGTTGGCCACTACATCGGCTATGAAGGCTTAGCTGCCATCAACCTTGCCTGGCCGGTGATCGGTATCTTGACCGGTATCGGCGTCCTGATTGGTATGGGCGCTGGCACGCTGATGTCGATTTTCCGCGGAGAGCAAAACCGCCATCAGGCACGTCATGCTTTGTTTTCCGGCATCGTGCTGACTGTGATTGCCGGACTGCTGATGACCGGTTTGCTCAGCATTACCCGCACTTGGTTAATGACTCAGCAAGGCGCTGAAGGCCACCTGCTAGCAATGGGTGAAGTATACCTAAGGGTATTCAGCACTGGCGCCATTTTCACTATCGCGGCAGGTGCGATGCCAATGTTGGTCAGAAACCTGGACCGTCCTAACCTTGCGACCGGGCTTATGGCTACAGGCGCCGTGTTGAACATTGCACTGGATTATGTGTTTATCGGTGTGATGCAGTGGGGACTAGAGGGCGCAGCGATTGCCACTATCATCGCGCAGGCACTGATTACCATCGCCGCTGTCGGCTACTGTTTTACCCGTCACTCACCGCTCAAATTGACTGCCTCGGCCTGCCGTTTCAAACTGCCTCTGGCGAGTCAGATTGTCAAACTTGGCGTATCACAGTTGTTTATGTATGCCTATTTCAGCTTCGTACTGGCCATCCATAACACCTTATTCATGAGTTATGGCACGCCAGTTCATGTCGGGGCATTTGCAATCATAGGTTACCTTGTCACGCTGTATTATTTGCTGGCAGAAGGTATTGCGATGGGTATGCAGCCACCAGTCAGCTACTATCTGGGTGCGAAGCAGCACGACCGTATCAAGGCCACCGTCATCCTTGCCAGCAAAGTCGTTGTATTCATAGGCATTGCCGCCGTCAGCCTCCTGAACCTTTACCCCGACTTACTGGCGAACCTGTTTGCGCACGGAGACGCGGCGCTGATGGCTGAAACGGTACACGGGATTCGTCTGCATTTATTCGGGTTATTTCTGGATGGATTCATTGTTCTGTCTGCCGTGTACTTTATGGCGATGAATCAAGGGGGGAAAGCATTGTTTATCTCAGCCGGTAATATGATGATTCAGCTCCCATTCCTCTACTGGCTACCAAAAATGCTGGGAATCGATGGGATCTGGCTTGCCATGCCGTTATCCAATATCGCACTGGCAATGATAGTAATTCCAATGATGTGGCACGATTTGCACCGAAAGCCCGCCGTGGTTGCACAAAGCACGTGCACGGCAAGCTAACCCGCCAGATCTGATTCAATTCCCCCAAACACAAGGCGTTAAACGGATTTTTAGTTTAGCGCCTTTCATGTGTACAAAACTTTCCGATTTAATTGTGCACAATAATGGTGATTTTTTTCATCAGGCTGTAAAATGCGTCACACTTCTGAATACCCGTCGCCATCAGTGAAAGCAAAGTCAGTATGATGGTTTTAATAGGGAAATAAAAAGGTTGAAGGTTATAGCGCTGATGGGAAGCCTTAAAAGTTCGATGAAACCAGCCACAAAAACTAAAACTGCCGGTCAGTCACAAGATGATGTCGTTTATTGCCACATCTTTGATGCCATTCTGGAACAACGTCTGCCACCGGCAACCAAGCTCAGCGAAGAAGCACTGGCTGAGATTTTTGGCGTAAGCCGCACTATCATCCGCCGTGCTCTGTTACGTCTGTCTCTGGAGCAGGTAGTTGTCATTCGCCCAAACCGCGGTGCAATGGTAGCCTCACCAACAGTAGATGAAGCAAGGCAAATCATCAAAGCCCGCGAAGTCATGGAACTTGCCATCACAGAACTGGCCGCCGAAAACGCCACCAAAGCTCAGATAGATGAATGCCGCAAGCTGGTCGCAAAAGAAAACAAAGCTTTTGAGCAGGGTGATTACGGCAGTGGTCTTCGCTTGTCTGGCGAGTTTCACATCAAGCTGGCTGAAATGGCAGAGAACGCACCATTACTGGCATTCCAACGCAGCCTGGTTTCTCAGACTTCACTGCTGATTGCCCAGTATGAAACCAGCAATCATTCAAACTGCTCGCAAGATGAACACAGTGCCCTGCTGAATGCCATCGAGTCCGGTGACAAGGAGAAGGCACTGGCTCTGATGCAGGAGCACCTGGATCATATCCGCTCGAAACTGAATCTGGATGGCCGTACAGCATCAAGCGACCTGCATGTGGTTTTCTCTAATGTACTGAAAAATCGCTGAGACTGAGATTTCCCCTTATCAAATCAAGCCACCTTTTTTGGTGGCTTGTTTTTTACAGCATCCTATCAGCCCCCCCTGACACAACTCTCGTAAACTTGCTCCCATCCAGTCTTTTCCTCATATTTACAACTTTTACCTACTCAAAACTGGTTACTTTCGTCCGCCATTTTCTGGGCTAGATTTGTGTCCCAACACAAATTTGAAACAAAATTGTATACAGTTATTGTATCCAAATTACTCAGAGACAGCAGAACATCCTCAAACTTCTATTGAGTGTATCAACAATAAAGATCTGCATTCAGCCCATTTCTTGGTTTTTCCACACCACCAAATGTTATCAACTTGTGAAAAATAAAGTTGACCAACAGGTCAGATTGACCAATTATTGACCCAAAGGTCAGAAAAAATCGAATTAGTGAGTCAATGTACAAGGAGGTCTCTTGATTACTTTTCTGCTCAATCAAGAAATCCGACAAGAAGAGAACTTGTCTCCCAATATGACCGTGCTGAATTATCTACGCACCGTCCAAAAGAAAACAGGTACAAAAGAAGGTTGTGGTTCAGGTGACTGTGGCGCCTGTACCGTTGTGTTAGGCGAACTGGTCGATGGTCGGCTGGAGTACCGTTCGGTCAACTCCTGCCTGACATTTGTATCAGCGCTGCACGGCAAGCAGCTAATCACCGTAGAAGATCTGCAAAACAAAGATAAATCCCTGCACCCGGTACAGCAGGCTATGGTCGAGTTTCACGGCTCGCAGTGCGGTTACTGCACCCCGGGTTTTATCATGTCAATGTTTGCGCTGAGCAAGAACAAGCCCGCCGCAGACAAAGCCGATGTCATGGAATCACTGGCCGGCAACCTGTGCCGTTGTACGGGTTACCGTCCAATTGTTGATGCCGCGTTGTCCCTGTCCTCCGATCAGCCATTGCGGGATCAGTTTGTAGAACTTGAGCGTGAAACCATTGCCAAGCTCAAAGCGATGCAAGCAACGCCTGCTTCCTTGACTGACGGGCGACTGAAAGCATTTTCTCCTCGCACGACCGAAGAACTGGCGAGCCTTTACCAGCAATACCCAGAGGCAAAACTGGTTGCCGGTGGCACAGATTTAGCGCTGGAGGTTACCCAGTTCCACCGCGAAATAGAGACGCTGATCAGCGTGAACCTGGTGCAGGACATGAAAGTCTGCGCTGAAACTGATGATGCATTGATCATTGGCGCTAACGTGCCGATCAGCGATGCTTATCAGCTTCTTGCTACGCATTACAGTGACTTTGGTGAATTGTTACATCGCTTTGCCTCTCTGCAGGTTCGTAACCAAGGCACACTGGGCGGCAATATTGCCAACGCCTCCCCCATTGGTGATGCACCACCGTTACTGCTGGCACTGGGAGCCAATATTAAACTGCGATGCGGCGCCAACACCCGAACCATTCCGCTGGAAGATTTTTTCATCAGTTACAAAGTGACTGCCCGTCAGACCAGTGAATTTATTGAACAGATCATCATTCCTAAGCCCGCAGCCAATACACAGTTCCGTGCTTATAAGCTGTCAAAACGTCTTGATGATGATATTTCTGCGGTTTGCGGTGCCTTTCAAATCACTATTCTGGACGGATCGGTTTCAGACGCCAGAATTGCCTTCGGTGGAATGGCCGCCATTCCCAAGCGAGCCAGTCACTGCGAGGCCAGCCTGACAGGTAAACCCTGGAACAGTGACACCATCAGCAAAGCCATGCAGGCACTGACTCAGGATTTCCAGCCGCTGTCTGATTTTCGGGCCAGCCAGGAGTACCGCACCCTGACAGCTGCCAACATGCTACGCCGGTATTTCATTGAGCAGCAGAACCAGGATAACCACATCGAAACAAGGGTAACGTCTTATGTCTAATGCGAATCACAACACCATGAGCCATGAAGAAATGGTCGCCATCGCGAAGCAGGATCTGAAAACCGGTGTCGGGAAAAGCGTGAAACATGACAGTGCCCCGAAGCAAGTAACCGGTGAAGCGATTTATATTGACGACCGACTGGAATTTCCAAATCAGCTGCACGTGTACGCGCGGCTGAGTACGCATGCCCACGCCAATATCACAAAGCTGGATGTTTCGCCTTGCTATGAGTTTGAAGGTGTTGCGATTGCAATTACCAGCAAAGATATTCCCGGTCAGCTGGATATCGGTGCCGTATTACCGGGCGATCCCCTACTGGCGGACGGAACAGTGGAATACTACGGTCAGCCAGTGCTGGCTGTGGCCGCCAATGATATGGAGACGGCCCGTAAAGCAGCGATGGCGGCAATTGTAGAGTACGAGCCGCTGCCCGCCATTTTGGATGTCAAAGACGCTCTGGCCAGAAAACATTTTGTCTCCGCTAGCCATCAGCAAAAGCGTGGGGATGCTGCCAGCGCGATTGCCGCGGCTAAGCATGTCATTGAAGGTGATCTGGACATTGGCGGTCAGGAACATTTCTATCTTGAAACCCAGGTCAGCAGTGTCATGCCAACCGAAGACGGTGGAATGATTGTCTATACCTCTACCCAGAATCCGACTGAAGTCCAGAAACTGGTCGCCGAAGTGCTCGGCGTTCCCATGCACAAGGTCGTCATCGACATGCGCCGCATGGGTGGCGGCTTTGGGGGGAAAGAAACCCAGGCGGCAGCACCGGCCTGTATGGCTGCAGTCATCGCCCACCTGACAGGACGCCCGACAAAAATGCGCCTGCCTCGTAACGAAGACATGACCATGACAGGTAAACGTCACCCGTTTTATAACCAGTACCGTATTGGTTTTGACGACAATGGTGTGATTCAAGGGGCGGAAATTACCGTATCCGGCAACTGCGGTTATTCGCCGGATTTATCCAATTCCATTGTTGACCGAGCCATGTTCCACTCAGATAACGCCTACTACCTGGGCAACGCCACAGTAACTGGCCATCGTTGTAAAACCAACACGGCCTCGAATACGGCGTACCGTGGTTTTGGCGGCCCGCAAGGCATGATGACGATTGAACACATCATGGATGAAATTGCTCGTTATCTGAAAAAAGATCCGCTGGAAGTACGCAAAGCCAATTACTACGGCGGTGAAGGTCGCAATGTCACCCATTATTATCAGACCGTGGAAGACAACTTTTTGCCGGAAATCACCGAGCAACTGGAACAGAACAGTGACTACCATCATCGCCGCCGCGAGATTGAAGCTTTCAATCGTACCAGCCCGATCCTGAAGAAGGGTCTGGCGATCACCCCGGTAAAATTTGGGATCTCATTTACGGCGACGTTTTTGAATCAGGCCGGTGCGCTGATCCACATCTACACCGATGGCAGTATCCACCTGAATCACGGCGGCACCGAAATGGGGCAAGGTCTGAACACCAAAGTGGCACAGATCGTCGCACAGGAATTTCAGGTTGACATTGATCGCAATCAGATCACCGCGACCAACACCGATAAGGTGCCGAATACCTCACCGACAGCGGCTTCATCCGGCACAGATCTCAACGGTAAGGCGGCTCAAAATGCAGCACAAAACATCAAGCAGCGCCTGATTGATTTTGCTGCCGGTCACTACAAAGTGACACCTGAAGAAGTCACGTTTAAAAACGGCATGGTGATCATTCGTGATGAAATAATCACCTTTGAGGCCTTTGTTCAGCAGGCTTATTTTAATCAGGTCTCGCTGTCTAGCACTGGTTTCTACCGTACCCCGAAAATTCACTATGACCATGAAAAAGCCCGTGGCCGCCCGTTTTACTATTACGCCTACGGCGCATCATGCTCAGAAGTGATCGTCGATACGCTGACCGGGGAATACAAGATCCTGAGGGTCGATATTCTTCATGATGTGGGGGCGTCCCTCAACCCAGCCATTGATATCGGCCAGATTGAAGGTGGTTTTGTTCAGGGGGCTGGCTGGCTGACCACGGAAGAGTTGGTCTGGAACCATGACGGACGCCTGATGACCAACGGCCCGGCCAGTTACAAAATTCCGGCCATTGCCGATATGCCGATCGATTTCCGTACCCATCTGCTGGAAAACCGCAGCAACCCGGAAGATACCGTCTTCCACTCCAAAGCCGTGGGTGAACCGCCCTTTATGCTGGGGATGTCGGTATGGAGTGCGCTGAAAGATGCCATTGCTTCCGTCGCTGTCAATGGAGCGATTTCGAAACTCAATACCCCCGCGACACCAGAGCGCGTGCTAATGGCTATTCAGGCTGTCAGCCAGGGGGCAACTGAGCCAAGCAACAAGGATGAAACCGTGGCGGCGTAACGGAGGAACATCACGATAGTGATTAACCGTGGGCATAACGTGACGTTACAAAAAGCCTCATACCGGAAATTCGCGCAACAGCAACAGCAACAGCAGTAAACAGACACAACAAGGGGAACACTATGTTTAAGGACAACTGGATTCACGAGCTGGCAAAATGTGAAGCGAACTGCGAGCCCTGTGTCATCGTCACGGTCTTGGAGGATCGCGGTTCCGTCCCTCGGGATGCCGGTACAAAAATGCTGGTGACCCGCGATCGGGTTATCGCGACCATTGGCGGCGGCCATCTTGAGCATGTCGCTACCCAACAGGCCCGTGAAATGCTGTTGGCTGATGCAAGCACCCTGAAAATTGAGCGCTTTAATTTAGGCGCTCGGCTGGGGCAATGTTGCGGCGGGATGGCGACACTAAGCTTCGAACCCATCGGCACGCAGGAAAAACACCTTGTGCTGTTTGGTGCCGGGCATGTCGCCAAAGCTTTAGTCGCGATACTGGCTACCCTGCCGTTTCGCATCACATGGATAGATTCACGCGCCGAAGAATTTCCGGAAACCTTACCTCACGGTGTCACAAAAGTCGTCAGCGATGATCCGGTTGGTGAGGTCAACCAGCAGCCGCCCAATAGCTACTACCTAGTCATGACACATAATCACCAACTAGACTTTGAGTTAGCAAAAGCGATTATCGACCGAGCCGACAGCCGCTATTTCGGCCTGATCGGCTCACTGACCAAACGTAAAAAATTCGACATGCGACTGGCTCAGCGTGGCTACACCCAGACACAGATTCACACCATGATCTGCCCTATCGGCATCAGCATGGTCAATGGTAAACATCCGGCTGAGATTGCCGTTTCTGTTGCCGGTGAACTGATCGCCCATTATCAGGGCCACCCACTTGAACAAAAACGCCCGCAGCCAGACAATGAATCTGAGTCAGTGAACGACGCTGGGCTGGAAGAAAAAATCGCCTAGCCCTTCCTTATGCAAGGAAGTAGAAGGAAAGACACATATGAACACCCATCGTAAGGCCTATCGAGCCAGTATTTTACACAGTCTTGCTGACCCCGCCGTTGTCGGGCAGGAAGCGTCTTACCAGTACTTTGATGACGGTATCCTGGTGGTGGAAAACGGCCACATCACCGACATTGGTGAAGCCGACGAAGTATTAGCAAGGCATCAGAACAATCTCAACGTAACCGAGTACCATAACAAGCTGATCACCGCTGGTTTCATCGACACGCACATTCACTACCCGCAAACGGGTATGATCGCGTCTTACGGTGAACAGCTGCTCGACTGGCTGGAAAACTACACATTTCCGGAAGAACGCCGATTTAAAAACCCGGTCTATGCCCTGAAAGTTGCCCGCCTGTTTTTTGATGAGCTGGCCCGCAACGGCACTACCACAGCACTGGTATTCGGGACCGTCCACAAATCGTCCGTCGATGTATTTTTTGAAGAGGCCGAAAAACGCAACTTGCGCATGATTGCCGGTAAAGTGCTGATGGACCGTAACGCGCCGGACTATTTAACCGATACGCCGGAATCAGGCTACGCCGACTCCAAAGCACTGATTGAGAAATGGCATAAACGTGGTCGCCTGCTGTATGCCGTTACGCCCCGGTTTGCACCAACCAGTACTGATGAACAACTGGCCATGGTCGGCAGACTGCTTAAAGAATACCCTGATGTTTACCTGCACACGCACCTGTCAGAAAACAAAAAAGAAATTGAGTGGGTACTGGAGCTATTTCCTGAACGGGAAAGTTACCTCGACGTTTACGATCACTATGGCTTACTGCACCAGCGGGCGGTGTTTGCTCACGGTATCCATCTTTCAGATTGTGAGTGCCAACGTCTCGCTGAAACCGATTCGGCCATCGCTTTCTGTCCGACGTCTAATTTGTTCCTTGGTTCGGGCTTATTCAACCTGCCAAAAATGGAAGCGTTTAAGATTAAAGTCGGAATGGGCACCGATGTCGGAGCCGGTACCAGCTTCTCACTGCTGCAGACCATGAGTGAAGCCTATAAGATCATGCAGTTACAACAGAAAAAACTGCATCCGTTCAAGTCATTGTATCTGGCGACACTGGGCGGAGCGCATGCTCTGAGCCTGGACGATAAGGTTGGCAATCTTGAGGTCGGTAAAGAGGCCGATTTTGTTGTTCTCGACCTCCATGCCACTCAGTTAATGCGCTTTAGAATGGAGCAGACAAAAACTCTGGAAGAAAAGCTGTTTGTTCTGATGAGTCTGGGCGGGGAACAGGCCGTGTACCAAACCTACATCTATGGCGATCTGGCCTATTCAGCCAATGCTGAAAAGACCAAACAAATCGCCAGCTAAGCACCGTGTTTTACCTCGGCGCTTCGTCTGTGTTCTCGTCTCCTTACCAGCGAAGCGCCACCTTCTGCAACCCAGCCAGCCAATATCCGTGTCCCTCATAAGGTCTAGGATTTAGGTATAGGCTGCGGCCTCAGAACCGTTTAACGTCACTCTCTTTGAAAACGATTGGTGTTCATTCAGCGAACGCCAACAACACTGAACGTAAAAAATCACAGGGCTTCTAAGACCGCGGTTTAACCACGAGCACTACACTTCCAGCACCACTTTGCCGATAGCTTTTTTCGACTCCAACCGTTCATGCCCTTTAGCCACATCCCAGATCGTGAAACGGGATTCATCCAGCAATGGTTTCAGCAACCCGCGATCAACCCAGACTGCGATCTGACGTAAGATCTCGCCATGACGAAATCGCTCAATGCCTTCAGTCATCGGAATTAGCATCAACACGCTGTGAAAACTCAGTCCTTTCAGCGCAACCGGTAAAGTATCGTTAACCGGCAGAATCGTCGCGACTTTGCCGTTAAAGCGCACGGCTTCAAAGCTATTTTGAATATGTTCGCCTGCGATGGTATCGAACACCGCATCAAACCCTTTTCCGTCAGTACACAACCCAACATAATCACTGACCGTCGTATCAGTAACATCAATCACGTAATCAGCACCCAGCGTCTGTGCATGATCGTATTTATGAGGACGAACCGTGGCCGCAACGGTTGCTCCCAGAGCCTTCCCGATTTGTACCGCAATATGCCCGACACCGCCTGTTGCACCGTGAACCAGCAGGGTTTCACCCGGCTGAATATTCATTTTTTCTACCAATGCTTCCCAGGCTGTAATGGCCACCAAAGGCAGAGCTGCTGCTTCTCGCATCGTCAGTGATGCCGGTTTTAGTGCAATCAGCGATTCATCCACCAGCATTTTTTCAGCCAGAGCGCCGTTCATGCCAGCGATACCGCCAGCACAGCCATACACCTCATCGCCAACTCTGAAACGGCTGTTTGGGCTGGTTTCAATCACCACACCGGCAAAATCACCGTGCAAAATTTCCGGCAAATTTTGCGACCAGGGTGTTTCCGAAGCGCGCAGCATCGTATCGATAGGGTTAACACTGGTTGCTCTGACTTCAACAATCACGTGTCCGTCAGTAATTATCGGATCCGGGCGATCTTGCTCTTCAAAAACAGTTACGTCACCCAGACGGGTAAGAATCATGGCTTTCATCGTTTACTCCTGTGGAGATTGCTCTTGAAAATGGCAATTGGAAATGGTTTCAGGAAAAGCTTTTAGGCACAGCTTCTGGAAACGGCTCCCTGCATTCTATGGATTGCCTGTGACGCAACAATATCTCTATAATCAAAACACTTTTGTCTTTTAAGCAAAACTGAATCCATGAGTTTATTTACCCGCCTAATGTACTTTAACTGTGTGGTTGAGCACGGCAGTATCTCGAAAGCCAGCCGTCAGTTCGATGTCCAACCTTCATCCATTTCCCGCCAGTTGGCTGCACTGGAAAATGATTTGGGGGTTCGACTGCTCGATCGGACAACGCGCAATGTCGGGTTGACCGAAGCCGGACAAACGTTTTACCAATATGCCAAACGCATTGTCAGTGAATTCGATGAAGCGCGGGAAGCTGTCAGTGATCTGCACCACAACCCGAGAGGTCAACTGAAAGTCAGTACCACAGTCGGTTTTGGCGAGAGTAAAATCTTGCCGCTGTTGCCACTGTTTCGAAAGCAGTATCCGGATATTGATGTGGCCATTGAACTGACAGAACGCGTGGTAGATATGATTGAGGAAAACGTCGATATCGCGATTCGCAGCGGTCACCTTCCGGACTCGAATCTGATCGCCAAGAAGCTGATGAACAACGATTTTATTCTGTGTGCCAGCCCCGGCTACCTGTCACACAGAGGAACACCTGAACACATTGATGATCTGGCCATTCACGACTGTATTTTGTATGGCTATAAAGGCTGGCACGACTGGTTCGTGATGAACAGCAAGCCGGTCAAACTGGATGTAAACGGCTACATGACCGTCGATTCAGTCAACGGGCAAAAACAGCTGATTCTGCATGGTGGCGGTATCGCCCTGATTCCATTCTGGGCGGTCGAGAAAGAGTTGGCTTCAAGTACGCTGGTGCAGGTTCTGGATAAACACACCTTCAGCCCCTGCGAACAACTGACCGCAACGTATGCGATTTATCAGCACCGTCATTTAGTCTCCAGCAAAATCCGGGCTTTTCTGGACTTTCTGTCCGGGCATTTTTGATGACTTCTACGAGTCCGCGACGTTGATACCACCTTCAGCCTTGCGCTGAAGAAGCGAGGAAACCCAGCAACAAACCAGCATTTACAGCAAAAGGCTCTGGAGCCATTTCGGCAACAGAGCCCGGCAGGAACATTTCATCCTTTGCTCTTTCTGGGAAATTGCCTTTATGCCCTCAAAACGATACAAATCCATGTACAAATAAAAAGGCACATAAAAATAAAACCACGCGAACATAAAAAGCCACATGTGTCTAAAAAAGCCATGCGTCAATAACGCATAGCTTTTTATATACGCCTAGCTTTTTATATCCGTATTGCTTTCGATGTTACTCCAGCACGCTGAATCAGGCACAGTCCTTCATGCTGCCACTTTGTTGGCCAGGAACAGGTTCCGCTGATGCCTGCAAAATTAAATCAGCACCTTTTTCCGCAACCATCATAACCGGAGCGTTGGTATTGCCGGAGGTGATATTCGGGAAAATAGACGCATCAACAACCCTCAATCCCTGAATACCATGCACTTTCAATTCATGATTTACCACCGCATCAACTTCGGTTGGCCCCATGGCACATGACCCACACAAGTGGTAAATCGAGCCACCATTTTCACGAAAATAGGCAATCATTGAGGCATCATCATGCACCAAACCGGCAGGCTTTACTTCTGAGTCGGACAAAGATTGCAGCGCAGGCGAACTCATTATGTTGCGAATCAGCTTGCTGCCCTGAATCACCTCTTGACGATCTTTTTCCGTGCTCAGGTATTTAGGCCTTATTACCGCAGCGTCTTCCGGGTTAGCCGATTTCAGCGCGATCTCTCCCCGACTGCTTGGGCGACAAGAGTTAAAGGCTACCAGAAAACCTGAATATGGATCAGGGACTAACTTCGCATTGGGATCTTTCGGAATCTCGTAAGACAATGGATTGAAGTACAGCTGAATATTCGGATGCTCTTCGTCTTCCCCACCTTTAAAGAATCCCCCCGCCTGATTTACACTGAGCGCCAGCGGCCCTCTGCGATTTAGCAAATACTGAACCCCGGCCTTTGCTTGTCCCCACCAGCTCGTCAGATCATCGTTAAGCGTTTTTTGGTTCGCGCGGTAAAAGAAGCTCACACACACGTGATCCTGCAGGTTCTGGCCGACTGCAGGCAATTCTTTAATAACGTTAATGCCCATAGTTTCTAATTGTTGGCGGTCACCAATGCCGGATAACATCAACAGCTTGGGAGAATCCACCGCCCCGGCAGCCAAGATAACTTCTTTTCGGGCATGAAACACTTTCCGCACGCCGCTGACGTCTACTTCAACCCCCGTTGCTCGCAAATGCCCATCAATGAGCACTTTACGTGTTTGGGTATGATGCGAAATAGTCAGGTTTGAACGTTTCTTTGCCGGTTCCAGGTAAGCGAAACTACTGGAATCTCGCATGCCGTTACGAATGTTAGTTTCGTAAATACCAGCACCTTCAAACTGCGCCCCATTGAAATCATCGTTTAACGGGTATCCCAGCTCTTCACATCCTTTCAGGTAATAATCGCAGATTTTATGCGCATCATGCTTCATCTGTGTGATACCAATCAGCCCTGTTGAGCTGTGATATTCAGTGTCACCCAATGGATGCTGCTCAAGTTTCTTAAAATAAGGCAGAACATCATCATAGCTCCACCCCGGATTGCCCTGTTGTGCCCAGTCATCATAGTCTTTGCGCTGACCACGAACATAGATCATGGCATTGATGGAGCCTGAGCCACCCTGTACCTTACCGCGTGGCGCATAGATTGACCGGCCAGCCATTTCCACTTCTGGCTCACTGTAGTACATGTAATTGTACTTAGGGTGATAATAGGTTTTGGCAAAACCAACCGGCAATTTAAACCAAGGATTGATATCTCTCCCCCCAGCTTCAATCAGCAAAACGGAGTGCTCCCCGGACTCACTCAGTCGGTTAGCAAGAATACATCCTGCCGAGCCTGCACCCACTATGATGTAATCGTACTGCTCCATATTCATTACTCCGGTTTCACTTTCCATGATGTTGAGGATTCTTGGGTGACATCGTAAGGTTTAGAATCCATCGATAAATGCAGTGCGCGCCCTTTGTATGGCGACATGGCTTTAACGACATCCATATTCAGCTCAACACCCAGCCCCGGTTTCTCTGATGGAATGATATAGCCCTTCTCCCAGCGAATGGGTTCCTGCAACACGTCGGCATGGAAACCGCCCCAGGTCATGATACTTTCCTGAATCAGGAAGTTAGGCGTTGCCGTCGCAAGCTGAATGCTGGCTGCGGCGCCTACCGGACCGTTATAAAGATGTGGCGCGATCTGGGCGTAATGCACCTCGGCCAACGCGGCGATTTTCTTCGCCTCCAGAATGCCACCCACACGCCCCAGATTCATTTGCAGGATTGAAGCGGAATGATTGCGCAAAACTTCATGGAATTCATATTTCGTTGTCAGACGCTCTCCGGTCGCAATGGGAATCGACGTTTTGGCGGCGACCCTAGCCATGGCCTCATGCTGACCCGGTGGCACAGGCTCTTCAAACCAGAGCGGGTCAAAAGGCTCAAGCCGCTTTGCAAGCCTGACCGCTGAAGAGACACACATCTGGCCGTGAGTGCCGAACAACAGATCACATTGATTGCCAACCGCTTCACGAATACGGGCACAGAATTGGGCGGACTTATCCATGGCCTCTAACGTCAGTTGATGACCGGAGTACGCGGAGTAAGGGCCTGCGGGATCAAATTTGAGTGCAGTGAACCCCTGCTCCATGTTTTTGATCGCACACTCTACGGCCAGATCTACGCTGTTGTAATCATATTCCCCACGCTTATTCTCCGGATAGAGATACGTATACGAACGCAGTTTGTCATGGACCTTTCCGCCAATCAGTTCATAGACAGGTTTCCCGGCGGCTTTACCTATGATGTCCCAGCACGCCATTTCCAGTCCGCTCACGACCCCCATCATGGTAAGGTCAGGCCTTTGCGTAAAGCCACTGGAGTAGGCTTCGCGATAGAAACGTTCAACATGGTGAGGATTGTGACCTTTCAGATATCGCTCAAAGACATCCTCAATCGCCATCTTCATCACTTCAGGATGGAAAGAGGCAGCGTAAACTTCACCGATCCCTTCAATGCCGCAATCTGTGCGGATTTGAACAAAAATCCAGTACATTCCACCAATATGAGGAGGTGGCGTCGCCACAATATGGGTTTCTAAATGTGTGACTTTCATAAATTAAGCTCCCTGCTTTGCATCAATCATTTGTTTCAATTTCATACAGGCAACCGCGCCAACAAAACCCATCACCGCGATATAGCCAAAATAGAGGTGGTAAACCGTCAATCCTTCGTAATTTTCTGCCAGGTAGCCGTTTAGCATGGGGAGGAATATATCCGGTGTATATGCAATCAGCGATATAACCCCAACAGCCAGACCGGTAACCTGTGGTGGCACTTCGCAGCCATCCAAAATGGCCCAGTACAGACCGCGGATTGCATAGGTCAACACACCAATAAACAGCACCAGCAACAGAAGGAAGAAGATACTTTGCATGCCGGGTAAGACAATCATCAGCAGCAAACCGCAAGATGAACCGACTAACGACACAGCAAGCACATTTTCAATGCGGTACCTGTCCCCAAGAAATCCGGCACCTATCCCGCCAATTGGACGCATCCATAACTTAGCCACAGTGATAAACCCGGCTGTCACGGCTGTGACCTCGTAACTTTGCTGCATGTAGGCTGAAAAGGAGTACGTTGCCCAGAACAGTTGGTAGCCACAAAAGATGACCCCGGCCACCAGCCACATTTCAGGAATTGACGCGAGAAACTTCAGGTTGCTCAGCAAATTGCCTTCGCGAACATTTTTTACTTCTTCGACTTCATTTTTGTTTTTGAAGAACAGGAAGATCACAACCGCCAGCGTCAGACAGGTATAGGCATACAGGTGAATAACCTGCTTTAAGGCCACAGTGGTGGAGTCACCATTGGTTTCAATCATATAGGCAAACAAACCCACGGCGATGGTGGCCAAAACTGCCTCAACCAGACCCCGTCCCCCATCAAGGATTCCAAAGAACCGGCCTTGTTCATTTTTACCGGCCAGCATTTTGACCCCTTTAATCAGTGATGCCCAAAAAGTAAGTCCGGCTGCCAGCCCCCAGCCTAAAAAGATGTAAGGCAAAACTGCTTTGGAAGGAATCGTGGCAAACCACAGGCCAAGTCCTCCTGTTGCTGCCATTGAAAAGGTAATAAGTAAACGTGGGGAAAACTTATCCGCCAGCCAACCGCTAGGCAGGTAGCACACCATGTACATCACGCCCAGAGCGGAGTAATAGCTACCAAGCTCTGAAATGGTGATATTGAACACCTCCAGAATAGAAACCTCGAAGTTTTGGCGCAGATACAACAGCGGGTAAATCGCTCCGCCCGCCAGTAACAGCAGAAGAAATTGAAAGTAGCGGCTAATGCGTTCTTTTTTGGATGTAGGAGTGCCTACAACGTTTTCTATCGTTGCATTTGACATGATTCAGTCCTTTTGTGTTTGCAGGCGCACTTTGTGTCTTTTTATCTGTCGTGCGCCTTTCCGGAGGTAAGCTAGCGATTAGTACTTCGCGATAACTAACCGTGTCTGGGTGTAGTCGAGCATTCCGTGCTTGCCGTCATCACCGCCCAGCCCCGAGCGCTTCCAGCCCTGGTGATACCCCTGATAGGGGTCGGCAGGAATCCGGTTAATGTAGAACTCACCGGCCTCGATGTTATTGGCAACTTTCATCGCATCGCGGTAATTCTCGGTATAGATGAGTGAGGCAAGACCAAACTGATGGTCATTGGCCAGTTCAATGGCTTCATCAATAGTTTTGTAAGTCAGAATTGGCAGCACAGGCCCAAAGATTTCTTCCTGTACGATTTCCATATCCTGACGGCACTGAGTCAGAATCGTAGGCGGGTAAAAATGCCCTTTTCCTTCAGGTATATAACCACCCGTCAGCAGATGCGCACCATCATCGATGGCACGTTCTACCATCTGATGAATATTCAGGCGAGCATTCTCATTCACTAACGGCCCCATGTTGGACGGCTTCAGAGAGCGGGCACCAAACGAGATACTTTCCATTTCCTGTTTCAGTCGCTGAATAAACTCAGCCTGAATAGATTCATGAACATATACACGTTCAACGGCAGTACATAGCTGTCCACAATTTGATGTTTTTGAAATCACAATCTCACGTGCCGCCTTCTCAAGATCAGCGTCAGGAGTAACAATTGCCGGAGTTTTCCCACCGAGCTCAAGTGACGATTTAGCGATGTTCACCTGAGAATATTCCAGCACTTTACGACCCGCCCCGACACTGCCGGTTAAAGTGATCATGCCCACTTTAGGATGTGTACACATGGTTTCTGCCGTGGTGTGATCCATGGTCAGGATGTTTACCACCCCAGCAGGGAGTTCCGCTTCCAAAATGGCCTGGGCAATGGCAAACGCTGAGCAGGGAGTATTATTGCTAGGTCTGACAACCACAGTGTTGCCTGTGATGAGTGCCGGCGCGATTTTACGCAGCAGCGTGTACACCGGGTAATTAAATGGAATGAGACAAGCAACCACCCCGATAGGCTCACGGTGCAACAACAGGTTTTCATCCGGTGTGTCGCTGGGAATAATTTCGCCTTCAATACGTCGAGCCCATTCTGCATGGTAGCGAGTGATATCCGCGGCATAGTGAGTTTCGTTTGTTGCATCTTCTACGCTTTTTCCTGACTCCAGCGCGAGAATCTGACCAATTTCGTCAGCCTTCTCCGCCAACTTATCCGCCAGTTTTTTTAAGTGTTCCCCTCTTTGGATACTCGTCAACTTACGCCAGGTCTTTTGTGCCTGGTTGGCAATGTTCACCGCTTCAAGCACATCGGCTGATGTTGCTGCCGTCACCTGAGCGATCGGCTCTTCGTTCTCAGGGTTGTACACCGTAATCAGATCACTGACGGATGTTTCCTGAAACTGATTGTTTACAAAGTTACGTTCCACTCGCATAAAGTCTCTCCAAGGTGTTTTCACGAATCTTATTGAGCTTTATATAAGTTGGTCAAATGTGAACAATGTAAAAGAATTATTTTTCCATATATGGAAAAGTATCTGTGACTTCATCTGAACTTACGGGACACAATCTCGATGCCACACACCCACTCTAAAGCCCCTGCTGTTGATGGCGCCATCCAGGTTTTGCAGCTGCTGGCACGCTCATCAAGCTCGTTAACCTTGTCTGAAATTGCAGAAGAGACGGGCCTGGCATATTCAACCACACACAGGCTGATTGACTCTCTTCTGCAACACAACATGATTAGTCTCGACCCGAGTACTAGGAAAAAATACTGCATGGGTGCCACCATCTTTCAGCTGGCTTCAACCGTTTTCAGCCGACAAGATTCCATATCGATTTTTCACCCTATTGCTGAAATTTTGAAGAATGAAACCTACCAGTCAGTGTATTTGAACATTGAAGTAGGCAGCAGAATTGTCGTGATTGCGAAAACCGAATCTTCGATGGCGAAAGTATCCAATGTCTATATAGGTACGACATTCCCTGTTCACGACGCGGCAGCAGGGAAAGCGATTCTCTCCACACGCGATGAAAAATATCAGCGAGAATACCTTTCTCACATATTGCCTAAAGGACTGGATCTCAACAAACGACTGAACATCAAAATAGAAGAACTGAAACAGGCATACCGACTGGGTTATGCCATCGCTGAAGGCGAGTCTGAAAATGATCTTAATTTTATTGCTGCACCGGTTTTAAGCCAAAACAATACAGCCATTGCAGCTATCAGTTTAGGCGTAAATAAAACTGACTTTACTAAGCAAAATATACGCATGTTGTCAGCACATTTAATTCAGGCAACCCGTCAACTTTCGTCTCGATTACAGTGACCTTCACCTAACAGGAGATTTTATGTATCAGCTATATTACTACCCAAATAATGCCAGCCTGGCACCGCACTTTTTGCTATATCACATGGGGCTTGAGTATGAGCTGTTACTGGTGGATAAAAAATCCAATGCTCAGAAATCGGCTGATTATCTTAAACTCAACCCGGCGGGCCGTATTCCAACCTTAATAGATAATGGTATGGCCATTTTTGAAAGCCCAGCCATTTGTATTCACCTCTGCGAACAACACCCTGAATACGGATTGATTCCCCACCTGGGTACGCCAGAACGCCCACTTTTCTTCCAGTGGCTGGCTTACCTCAATAACACCCTGCAAGCCGAACTGATGGTACGTTATTATCCGCACCGTCATACGAATGATGAGTCAACCATTCCCAATATCATTGCCGCACAAGATGAACGCATTTCTGAAGCGTTGACCGTCATTGATGAACAGTTAGCAGGAAAGCCCTATTTACTTGGTGAACACCTGACCGCTTGTGACTTTTTCTTGTTTATGCTCGCCGAATGGTCGCTACCGGTTAAGAAGTCTCCGATGCATTTCCCTCACCTATCAGCTTTCCTGATGAAAATGGCTGCTCACCCGACCGTTCAGGCCGTATGTACGATAGAGGAAATGGATTTGACACCGTTTAATGGTGATGGAGGTGGTGATAGTGGTAAAAATTAAATTGCTTTCTATATGAACGAATTTAAAACTGCTTTTAGGATAAAACATCGCATAAAAACAATTTCCGCTTTCACAGCGGGGTGGTCATCAGCTGTTAAACATTAAACAAACTCCGGCTAATAGTCGGAAACGATTTCAGGAAGCGGATAACAGACGAGCATTGTCGTTATCCGCCTCCCCGAGCATTACCAGAAACCGGCGTTTCGCTGGCTTCAGATGATTTTAAGCCTATTGACGCTTCCATCCACTCCAGACAGGATAACCCTCAGGATCTCGCAATGTCAGCACTTCGTTGCCTTTTCGTACTTCAATCGCAATCATGGCCGGTTGCCCGTCAAACGTAATACGGGAACCTTTTATCGTGACTTTATCATTGGGGGTGATTTTCACATCCTGATTTTCAATGTACCACGCAGGACCAAGATGGACGGAGACGTTACCCTCCGCGGTTTTCACCGTCAGGTGAACACCATAATGCATCCCGTGCATGAGAGTGACTTTATCAACAGAGACTACATCACCGCTGATCGACTCTATAGTTTGCGGGTCATACATCATCCCATATTGAGAACCATGTCCCCATCCACCACTCCCGTGCCATGACATGCCCTGCTGGGCTATCGCTTCACTGGTAAAAGTCACATTCAACAAAATAGCCATTGATATCAACATCATGATGCTTTTCATTCCAGGACTCCTTTTACTGCATTTATCCCACGGTTTATAACAATGAAAGAACAAAACCAGCCCTCAGCACCTGCTTAAAGCAAGCGTCTATGCATGGCGGCCTTTCATTATCCTTGCAAGTTTAGTGGTTAATCTATACCCGCTAAGATCATAAAAATGTGATCAGCTGTACTTGATGAAGAATTAAACACCTTGCAGCGAGAATGAGTCAGCCTGATGCATTCACATTCTTGGCGCAATCTACAGTTAGCCAGGAATGCCAGCTCAGATGTTTCGGGTTAACCTGTCGGGTGTCTGCCTCACAAGTGCAGTTCGACAATAATGGGATAAAAATATCGTCCAAGAATATGCTGGCTGAAAAGACGGACTATAAGTATTTTCACTAAGACAGCGCGACAACCGCCTCGATTTCAATCAGTAGATCCGGATGAATCAGATTAGAGACTTCAACCAATGAACAAGCCGGTAAGAAACTCTCATAAAACCCAAAAAGTTGTTCGCGTATCAATGAGAGTTGACTAATATCCTTAACAAAAATGGTCAACTTGACCAAATCCTCTTTACAGCGTTTTTCGGTTTTCAGTATTTGAGCCAGTTGAGCAAGAATCACTTCGCTCTGTGCAATTAATGGGTCTGACTGCGCTGATGTACCAAAGGCGGTTAGCCCTGACACATACAAGGTATCCTTGTGCTTTACCGCATGCACATAAGGCCCTGCAATAGTCGGCAAATATTCATAGTTCACTCTTTCTGGCATAAAAACTCCTAGTTAAAAATAGTATTATTAATGTTATGCCAAAACACCCATATCAAAAATAAGGTCGGGAGCATACTTGATAACAAATCTAGCAACATCATCACCCGATAGTATATCTATTGGGCACCCAATATTATCAGAAACTTCCATTGCTTTTTTTTCCAAGCTTTCAGTTTTTTCACCTGTCGTAATTAATAGACCGATATCCCCATTATACTTTTCTAAACCTGTTCTAATTTGGTCAATTGCTGATAAGTCAGTATGGTCACCTGAGTACGACTTTATTTGAATAATCATTTTAGTTTCCATATCACTTAATACTAATTGTGACTTAACCGTTACAATGAGATCAGCCCCATAATCAGTACCCCAACCGAATCCGTTTTCTTCGACATCAATGACATTTGGCATTTTTCTAAATACCTTAGCAAGAAATCGTTCAAGATTCTTACTTTTATTCATAGACTGTATTAATACCGTCAGTTCTTTAAGATAGGAATATGTACTCTGCTTTAAATGATATTCTTCTTTGTTTTCTCCTTCAGACAGATTAACTTTGTTACTTTTTATATTATTTATTGATGTATAAAAATCTTCTTGAGCATGAATTCTGTGATATCTATATCGTGGATTTAAGTTAACAGTTGGTAAAACATTAGGATCACGACGTTCAAATTCAATAATTGATTCAATATCTATACTAAAAAAATGCCTAAAATCCGTTCCCCAAGAACATTCAAGCCCTTCGTCAAAACCATAGCGGCTAACAACCTTTGCAGCAACACATCTTCCCCAAGTTGGGACATTTATATGGACAATCCAATCATCTTCTTTTATTTCTAATAAAAATAGCTGTCGCGAGTGCCAATCTGTCCAATTATTTTTAATCAGCAGATTGTGGTTTTCATCTTGAGACCAACCAAATCTGGATTTCCCTGCTTTCAACGAACCTAGTAGCAACCCTTTTTCTTTATTTTCATTACATCCATTAAAAGCCCAAACTGTCATACATCCTGCTCCACAAAATATGAACTCAATATCTTATAACAGGGAAGATACAGTGTTAAGCATGGGGATCATTCATAAAAAAAGCCCCGGACAGGGACCGGGGCGAACACCTAACAGGCGATTAAGAGATTGTTGATTGCAATCTAAGTGGACACTAAGGGACTCATTGCAGTAACGCGCCTTGTTGTACCCATTTGCCGATGAGAGAGCGCTCATCATCTGTCATCTGGGTCAAGTTCCCTAATGGCATCACCTTGGTTTGTACCGCCTGAGCGACGATGCGAGGTGCGTTAGTCTGAATTTCTTCTGCAGTATCCAGAATCACACCGGCAGGTGCAGTTCTGAATGCGGCGTTGGTCGGTGTCGCTGAATGACATTCAGTACACCGGTTGTTTATAACGTCCTTCACTTCAGCAAAAGCAATCGCGTCAGCCGACGAAGGGGTTGCCGAATCCGTTACTGATGCCGAGTTTGAGTCTACGACATTGGATACGGTGGCAGCTTTAGCCGTTACCGACACACTTGGCTGATTGGCATATGGCGATGTCACAAACGCCAGCGCAATCATACCCAACGCGGCAACAGGCACAGTCCAGGCATATTTCTGGCCGTCATGTCGGGTGTTGAAGTAATGGCGCACCAGTACACTGAATACCGCCAGTCCCGCCAGAATTAACCAGTTGTATTCCGAGCCGTAGGTGCTTGGAAAGTGGTTACTGATCATAATGAACAGCACTGGAAGCGTCAGGTAGTTGTTATGGCGCGAACGCAACAGACCTTTTGCTGGCAACTCCGGATCCGGCTCGCGGTTTTCCTCAATCGCTTTCACCAGGCCACGCTGTGCTGGCATGATGACACGGAATACGTTTCCCACCATGATGGTACCGATGATTGCACCCACATGGATGTACGCACCACGGCCACTGAACACCTGTGCCAGGCCGTATGCCGCCCCAACTAACCCGAGGAACAGAACCAGTCCGAGCAGCGCTGGTTTTTTACCCAGTGGCGAGTCACACAAGAAGTCATACACCAGCCAGCCAGCAACCAGGGAACCGATACCAATTGCGATTGCAGTTGATGGTGCCATATCCGCACCCGGTGCAATCAGGTAAATCTTCGCGTTCAGGTAGTAAACGATGAACAGCAGGCAGATTCCAGATATCCAGGTAAAGTAGGCTTCCCACTTAAACCAGTGAAGGTTTTCCGGCATTTTGGGTGGTGCCAGTTTGTATTTTTCCAGGTGGTAGATCCCCCCACCGTGGATTGCCCAAAGGTCTCCGGAAAGGCCGGTTTTCGGATTAACCCTGTTAAGGTTGTTTTCCAGCCATACGAAGTAGAAGGATGCACCTATCCATGCAATCCCGACAATCATATGAATCCAGCGTACTGCCAAATTCAGCCATTCCGTGATATGTGGATCCATTTTTAACTCCTTGACAGCAACTGAGCCGTGTTTGCTTGATGCTGTTTAATGATGGTGTCGCAATGCGGTATGTCCTCTAAATGCAGTGATACCAGCTCGTTTTCAAAATAGACTTCGTCGCAGTTGTTCCCATTACCGGCACGGTCAACAATAAGGAACTGATCCTGTTCGGTCAGTGCCAGCACCGGGTGATGCCACACACCTTTGTGGTAGTTAACACCCTGGCGCCCATTGCTGAGAAACGCGCGGCTCTGGGAGAGCTGCGGGTCGTCTCCTTTAGGGGCAACCACAATTAAGTATGGTTGCCCGAGTAATGGAATAAACGCCTGTGAACCTAGCGGATGACGTTCAAGCATGGATATCGTCAGCGGGTATGTCAGGGGTGTTGCCTGAAAAATGCTGATGATAGCCCTGCCACCCTGCTCTGCTACATCGGCCTGCGCCAGCTGGTGATAACGGCGGGTTGAGCCATTGTTGATCATGAAGTAGTCACGGTTTTCCACTTCAATCACATCGCCAAACGGTGCGAAGGCATCTTGTGTCAGTGGTTCAATCGTTAAACGGCGTAATCCATTACTCATTCTTTATTCCTTCCTGATGGTTATGCTTTTGTCGTGGCTTTGGTGCCAAACAGACGCAAACGGCTGATACCACCATCAGGGAAGATGTTCAGTCGAACGTGTGTTACCGGGCCAATGTCATTGATCTCATTGCTGAATTCATGAATTTCATGCGCACTCAGCTTTTGAGATGGCAACAGTTCACGCCAGAACAGGCTCTGGGTCGCGACTTGCTCGTCAGTACCGCCCTTCACATAAGCAGCCTGGATTGAACAGCTGTCAGGGTAGTTCCCCTTAAAGTGTGCGGTATCAACGACAATACGGTCGATCGTACCGGCATGACCCAGCGCCACCAGCACCCAGTCGTTACCTGGTGTACGACGGCGCGCAGTTTCCCAACCGTCCCCCATGTTTTCGCCACGGCCCGGGCCTAAAATGTTCGATGTTTTACCGTAGTGCTCATCACTACAGGCCACAGCTCGACCACCATTTTCCACTGCTGCCAGATCAACCTGCTGCTGCGGGTCAATACGATCCCAGTCAACGGCTGGCTGGCCGTATACGCGCAGGCGGGCTACCCCACCGTCCGGATAGATATTCAGACGAACGTGGGTATAAGTTTTCTCGCTGCTGATTGCCTGCAGATGATGGCTGTTACCCTGAAGACTCAGTGACGGGACAATTTCGTCCCACTCAGTGCTGTCATCCGGTGTACCATCCGGGCTGTAGCAGGCATCCAACGATGCAGAAGGCGGGAAATTCCCGGTAAAGAAAGAGGTGTCGATATCCACACCGGCAATCACACCAGACAGAGCCAACTTCACAACGCAGTAGTCGTAACCTTCTGAACGCTTGCGGCGAGTTTCCCAGCCATCCATCCATTTACCGTTGTCGTCAAATACGCCTTCTTTCCACTCAGGCGCTTCACGGCGCAGGAGTCGGCTTTTATCTGCGAAAAAATCATCAGTTGCGAATAGCGCTTCTGCGCCCAGTTTTTCATCAGCCAGATTGACGTATTGCGAAAAATCTAAGGACATGTCTTGTCATCCTTTCCAATTAAGTAGTTAATCAATAAACAACTCAGTGTGTGTCTGGCTACCCCTGCAACCACCAGGTTTTCACCTGTGCATGTGCCAGAGAGGGTTCCGGGAACGGTTGTCAGCGAAGTGACTTACATATCCCAGAGACGTAAAAACGCGATTTTGTTAATTTCTTTGATGGCGGTTTCAAATTCTGTCTCACCGTCATTGGTCAGGCGCTTTTTAAACGCATCAAGGATCTGATGTCGGTTTGCACCTTTCACTGCCATGATGAACGGGAACTTGAAACGCTCTTTGTAGCGATCGTTATAGGTCGTAAACTTATCGAACTCTTCCGGAGTACACTGATCAATCCCGGCCCCGGCCTGCTCTTTTGTCGATGCTTCTGTCAGCTCACCATTAATTGCGGCACGTCCGGCTAAATCCGGGTGCGCATTAATAAGATCAAGCTGCGCTTGTTTGTCAGCCCCCAGCAGTACCGTCGCCATTTTCAGGTGCAGGGTTTCAATTTGATTGTCTTCAGCCTGAAGCCCTTGTTCGAACACGGCTTCCGCGACCCACGGACTGTGCTCATAGATATCGCCGAATGCTTCCACAAAGTGCTCGCGGCTCATATCAGAAGGCTTACAGAAACGAAATGCAGTCATAAAAAGGTTCTCCTTCCTTGGTCGAGCCGGCGTCAGGCACCGGATCCTTTCGTTGGTTTACCCCGGTAAGGGTGGTGTTCATGCCAGTGGCGAGCAATGTCGATGCGACGGCACAACCAGACGTCATCGTGACGTTTCACATAGTCCAGGAAGCGACGCAGTGAAGCGATACGACCCGGACGGCCAATCAGACGGCAATGCAAACCGACCGACATCATCTTTGGCGCCGTTGCTCCCTCGGCATATAGGGTGTCGAAGGTGTCTTTCAAGTACTGAAAGAACTGTTCGCCTGAGTTAAAGCCCTGAACCGTTGCAAAACGCATGTCGTTCACGTCTAACGTGTAAGGGATAACCAGCTGTGGCTTACCCACTTCCGTGTGCCAATAAGGCAGATCATCATCATAGGCATCAGAGTCATACAAAAAACCGCCCTCTTCCGCGATAATCCGACGGGTATTTGGCCCTGTGCGGCCGGTATACCAGCCGTAAGGACGTTCTCCGGTCACTTTACGAATGATGTCGATCGCTTTGAACATGTGATCGCGTTCTTCTGACTCATCCATGTACTGATAGTCAATCCAGCGATAACCATGACTACAGATTTCGTGCCCCGCTTCGACCATGGCTTTGGCGACATCCGGGTGACGTTCAAATGCCATTGCCACCGCAAACACTGTTAAAGGAATGTTATATTCCTCAAACAATCGTAACACCCGCCACACGCCAGCACGACTGCCATATTCATAGATGGACTCCATACTGATATGTCGCTCACCTTTTATTGGCTGTGCGGAGGGGATCTCCGACAGGAATGCTTCCGATTCATCGTCACCATGAAGCAGGCACCGTTCGCCCCCTTCTTCATAATTCAAGACAAATGACACCGCGACTCTGGCGCGATTTGGCCATTTCGGATCAGGTGGATTTGCCCCGTACCCGATCAGATCTCTTGAATATTCCGTTTCCATCCAAGTTCTCCTTACGCTCAGTCATGTATTTCTGTAATACATGAACCAATCATTTTGTACTAAACATTGTATACAATAAAATTCGATCTTGTAAAGAATTTGTTTCAACAAAACATCTTTATAACAACACACCCATTTTCAGTGGCTTAGCGGGATAGTGCAAATTGCCACAAGTTTTAAATGGCTCACGGTCTTGGAAATTCTGCAAATTCATAATTAACATTTTAGTAACAGTGTGCTTTACTAACCAAGTACATTGTGTACATATAAGATCCAAATCAAGGCAAGAGCCAACGGCACTTGTACACAAATAGGAAAGGAAAACACAAGGAGAACGCACAGCGTTTACAGCTTATGGGCAAACTGACAACACATGTTTTGGATACAATGAGTGGCTTTCCAGGCGCGGAAATTAAGGTAGAACTGTTTCGTCTGAATGGCGAACAGTGTGAAAAGGTAAAAACCGTCACGACCAATGCCGACGGCCGGACAGACGGTCCGATACTGGAAGGCGCGGCATTTAAAGCCGGTAAATATCAGTTGGTGTTTCATGTTGCTGACTATTTCACCCAAAAAGGGGTCACGCTTGACGACGTCCCTTTCCTGGATGATGTCGTGATTCGTTTTGGTCTGAATGATGAGCAGGCGCACTATCACGTGCCGCTGCTGGTTTCGCCATACAGCTTCTCAACCTATCGGGGCAGCTAAATCTGAAGCAACCGCTGTTCATCCATAGCAGATACAGCAAGAGGCCAGTGGCTCACAACCCGCCGTTAGAGGAACAGCATCCCGACGGCATGGCCTTCCATCCATAAAAACTATTACACGTTATATACACGCAATCGTTGCAAACACAGCCATTGCAAACACAACAATAAAACAGCAGATGGAGAATTGAAGTTTGGTTGTATTCAATTTGCTGAAACGAACATAGTAAAGGTTTGCTGAAAATGAGTGAAAGCAAAACGGAAGTACTCAATGAATCGGGATCGGAAGGGATCCTGGAGCGCTTTTTCCGATTAAAAGCGCACGGCACCAGTGTTAAGAATGAAATGATTGGCGGCATAACCACTTTTGCCACCATGGCGTACATAATTTTCGTCAATCCGAACATCATGGCCGTCTCCGGGATGGATAAAGGTGCCGTTTTTGTCGCAACCTGTATTGGTGCGGCGCTGGGCTGCCTGCTGATGGGCCTGTTTGCGAACTGGCCGGTTGGCCTCGCTCCGGGCATGGGACTAAATGCCTTTTTCTCTTTTACCGTTGTCAACGAAATGGGTTATAGCTGGGAGGTCGCTTTGGGGGCGGTTTTCCTGTCCGGCCTATTATTCGTCGGCATGAGTTTTTATAAGGTAAGGGAGTGGATTATCGACAGTATTCCCCCCAGCCTGCGGTTTTCCATGACTGCCGGTGTGGGTCTGTTTCTGGGCCTGATTGGTCTGAAAACAGCAGGGATCGTTGTCGATAACCCGGCGACGCTGGTCTCATTGGGCGACTTTACCCGCCCCGAGGCGCTGCTGGCAGCCATCGGCTTTCTGATTATCGCAGTACTGAGCGAGCGTAAGGTGTTCGGTGCCGTCCTGATCGGCATTCTAAGTGTCACACTCATCGGCATGATGCTGGGGCTGGTCACCTATAACGGCTTCTTTGCCGCACCGCCGAGTCTCGCACCGACCTTCCTTGCTATGGACATTAGTGGTGCGTTTCAGATCTCGATGATCAGCGTGATTCTGGCATTCCTGTTTGTCAATATGTTCGATACCGCAGGTACCTTGATGGGGGTGGCTGAGCGAGCTCACCTGATCAACCACGAAACAGGCAAAATTGAAGGACTGAGCAAAGCGCTCAAAGCCGACAGTGTTGCCAGTGTCGCCGGTGCCTGTGTGGGTTGCCCTCCGGTCACCAGCTATGTAGAAAGTGCGGCCGGTGTGGCGGCAGGTGCACGTACAGGCCTGTCGGCTCTGGTAGTAGGCGCCCTGTTTGTTGCCGCAATCTTTCTTTCTCCCGTTGCAGGCATGATTCCGGCCTATGCAACTTCCGGAGCCCTGATCTATGTGGCGTTTGTCATGATGGGCAGTATGCAGCATGTGAATTGGAAGTCGTTCACTGATTCTGCCCCGGCAGCAATTACCGCGTTAATGATGCCACTGACATTTTCCATTGCCAACGGAATCGCACTGGGCTTTATCACCTATACCGTGCTGAAAGTTTCAACCGGACACAACAAGGATGTTTCTGTCTCAATGTACGTTCTGACAGCACTCTTTATCGCCAAACTGGTCTACATCGGCTAGCCGCGGCACCCCTGAGACGGCAGTCCATATTTCGCCGCTCAGCACATAAAACGCAGTACGCAATACAGTCACACACAAGGTGCACGCACCGAGCACTGATAACCCGTCATAGAGGACAACGCCTGTCAGCTCTATCGGTTTCGTGCACCTTGTTTTCAGCCAACGCTGGTCCGGTCAGCAGAGTTTTTTCAGCGTTGGATGACAAGGATGGCCCTGCCCCGGATGTAGCGGTCGTTAAACTACAAACCACAATGAGCCCGGACGGAAACGGCTCTGAGAGGAACAGTCAATGAAACTACTGTATACCTTAAACGAACGACCACCTTATGGATTAACGTTTTTACTCGCTCTGCAACACATGCTGGCCTCAATAGGTGGGATCGTTGCAGTCCCCTTAATTGTCGGCTCTTCCATTGGCCTGCCCAATGGAGAAATTGTTTCACTCATCAATGCCGCCTTACTGGCTTCCGGCATCGTGACCATTGCCCAGTGTATCGGCTTCGGCCCGGTAGGCATCCGATTACCGGTTGTGATGGGCTCCAGTTTCGGTTTTCTGGGCGTCGCCATCAGTATTGGTAAAGACGGCGGTGTCGGCAGCATTATGGGGGCAGCACTGGTTGGATCCTTCTTCGTGATTTTTGCCAGTTTCTACATGGACAAAGTCCGCAAGCTGTTTCCCACCGTCGTCAGCGGAGTGGTAGTGACCTTAATTGGTCTGACTATCCTGCCCGTGGCCATGAACTGGGTCGGTGATGCGCCTGCCGTCAGTCAGGAATTTGCCACTCTGCCGAAACTCTTCCTGGCCGCGATCTCACTGGGTATTGTGGTTATCGTATCGGTGTACTGCAAAGGTGCAGTGGCAGCTTCAGCCATTGTGATTGGTCTGGCGGGTGGCTATTTGGTTGCACTGTCACTGGGCATGGTGGATCTGGAGCAGATCGCGGCAACTCCCTGGGTCGGTGGCCCTGAACCACTGAAATATGGCCTGACTTTCTCAACCGGAGCCATCATCAGCATGAGCCTTGTCTACATTGTGGTGATCGCAGAAGCCACCGGGGACTTCATGGCACTGGCCAACAACTGCCAGACCCGCATAGACGGTAATGACCTGAAACGTGGTCTGCTGGGCGACGGTCTGGGCAGCACTCTGGCATCTCTGCTAACCGCAATGCCTTTGGCATCATTCAGCCAAAATGTCGGTATCGTAGGTATCACCGGTGTTGCCAGTCGCTACGTGGTTGCAGCGACCGGCGGATTACTGATTCTGGGCGGCCTGTTCCCGAAACTGGCAGCTATTGCCGTGACCATCCCGAAACCGGTGCTGGGTGGTGTTGGCTTCATCATGTTCGGCATGATTGCCTACGCCGGTATCCGCATGCTGATTAAAGCGGCAGATACCAAACGTAACGCGCTGGTAATTTGTGTTGGTCTGGCATCGGGCCTGGCAGTGACATTTGAGCCACGCCTGCTGCAGCACCTGCCGCATGACCTGTCGAACTTCCTGCACTCCGGAATTACAACGGGCACTATCGTGACAGTCATTCTGAACCAGCTGCTGCCAAGAGCTTCTCGTAAAGAGGAACGCGAAGCGCTGGTCGAGAGCCAGACCCAGGTTGAACTTGAACTGGCTGAGCATGACAGTGAACACCCTGCGCCTGGTTTGGCAAAAGAAGCGGGAGCAACAAAAGAAGCGGTACCGGTACAAGATAATAAAAAATCAGCGCGGGCTCCGCAGCCTCAGCAACTGAACATCCAGCAAGACTAAATCTGACAGCCGCTCTGCGATTTCGGTGATGAACACCCACAGATGGCAGATGCGGCTGACTACCCGCCGGTCACAAATAATATGCACGTGACCGGCACTTTTAACACCTGAAACACAACGCAAAAAACCTATTTTCAACCACTATCAACACATCAAGACCCTCTCCCCTGCAAAGGCAGAGATGGCTAAGGAATAGCATGAATGGAAACCATCTGGATTAAACATCCACTCGCCGTTTACACCGGCAACACTGATGATGCCCGTGGCGGTATCGTGGTAAAAGGCGATAAAATTGTTGAACTGCTCGCCCTCAACCAGTCCCCTTCCATCCCCGTCGATTACACGGTTGATGCCTCCCGGCATGTGATCACTCCGGGACTGGTCAATGCCCACCATCACTTTTATCAGACCCTGACCCGGGCCTACCCGGATGCTCTCAACAAGGAGCTGTTTCACTGGCTGCAAAGCCTGTACCCGGTGTGGGCCAACCTTGATGAAGAAATGATGCAGGTGGCGACTGAACTGGCCTTAGTGGAACTGATGATGTCGGGCTGTACCACCGCATCCGATCACCATTATCTGTTGCCCACAGGGCTGGAGCATGCCATTGACCTGCAAGTTGAGGCGGCAAAAAATTTGGGAGTGCGGGCTATTTTCACTCGTGGCTCGATGAGTCTCGGTGAAGACGATGGCGGCCTGCCGCCAAGACACACGATTCAGACTGAGCAGGCAATTATTGATGACAGTACCCGTCTGATCCGCGAATACCACCAGAACCATGACGGTGCAATGACCCAAATTGCGCTGGCTCCTTGCTCTCCGTTTTCTGTTACGACTGACCTGATGAAAGAAACCGCCTACCTGGGTAAAGAGTATCAGGTCATGCTGCACACCCATTTGTGCGAAACACTGGATGAAGAGGATTTCTGTATTGAACGCTTCGGCCTGCGTCCGGTGGACTATTTAGAAGAAGTGGGCTGGCTGAACGATCGCACCTGGCTGGCCCACGGCATCCACTTCAACAAGCAGGAAATCGAACGTCTGGGCAAGGCGGGCGTCGGGATCTGTCACTGTCCGACATCTAACATGATGCTGGCCTCCGGCATCTGCAAAAATCGTGAACTGGAAGCCGCTGGCGTCAAAGTTGGCCTCGGCGTTGATGGTTCCGCCTCGAATGACGGTTCCAACCTGATTGCAGAAGTCAGAATGGCCATGTATCTGCAGCGTCTGCAATACGGCTCGGCGAATGTGACCCACTTTGATGCCCTGCGCTGGGCGACATCCGGTTCCGCGCGGGCAATGGGACGTACCGATATCGGGGAAATTGCCGTCGGCAAACAGGCCGACCTGGCCATGTTCTTGTTAGATGACATCCGGTTTTCAGGCAGCCACGATCCGCTGGCCGCTTTGATTCTGTGTGGAGCGCAGCACGCTGACAGAGTCATGGTTGCAGGAGAATGGCGCGTGCTGGACGGTACTGTGCGAGGTGTCGACATGGAGTTGTTGCTGCACCGACACCGTGCAGCGGCCAAACGCCTGGCGCAAAAAGCACAACAGACCATTCGCCGATAAAGGTTCTTAATCGCAAATATGACTGCTGTATATCGCCCATTGGAAAACCGTCCCGAGGCGAACAGCACTCACCAATAACGTTTACTAACACAATAAAAGAACATGTCTAATTAAAAGACCATGTCACGATAAAGACTTTGTCCTTTCCGCCCTGACAGCTTCAACCTGCAGGGCGGTTTTTTTATTGTCGCTGAAAGTACGATAGCGTTGCTTTTCCTGAGCGACCAATCCTGAATTTACCGCGCCGATGCAACAAGAGAAAAAACAATTCTGTTTATCGCTTTATCGCTTTATCGCTTTATCGCTTTATCGCTTTATCGGAAAGTAAGTCGAAATTAGTGAGACTGGTCGCATATACCATCAATGTATGACTTTGATGCCACGGCATACCTTCCAAGTCCCTCTTTGGCTGATACATACTATTTGCCAGATACATCCTAAAAGCGGCATCAAGACATACCTATCTGATGCAGGCCCATTAAATACGGTAACTTATTTGCAAGCAGGCTAAGAGACAGGAGTAAAAATGGAACGTAGTAGCATTAAGAACGTGGTCTTTGATGTAGGCAATGTCATTGTCCGCTGGGCACCGCAAGAGATTGTGCGACTCACTTTTGGTGACGTAGAATCTCCCGAACAATTAGGTAGCACGATTTTCAGAAGCGATACGTGGCTAGACCTGAATAAAGGTCTGCTGACTGAAGCTGAAGCCAAACAGCAATACCAACAAACGATTGGTTTATCTGAATTAGAATGTGAACGCCTCTTTTACTACGTAAAACAAACCCAGATACTGCTTTTTGGCTCCGTAGACTTACTCCAGCGAGTTAAAGCGGCAGGCTATGGTGTTTACGCGCTCACAGATAACGTGACCGAGATTGTGGAATATCTCCAGTCAACTTATTCCTTCTGGGAACATTTTGACGGAGCCACAGTCTCAGCCGAGCTGGGACTGTTAAAACCTCAGCCTGAAATCTACCATTCCTTGTTAGATCAGCACGCCTTGTCAGCGTCGGAGACTGTTTTTATCGACGACATGCCACATAATGTCAGAGGAGCAGAATCAGTCAGTATCACAGCCATTCAATTTGAGAGCGCGGCGCAGTGTGAACAAGCATTGAGGGCTCTCGGTTTATCGTTTTAACCAGTATTCCATGGTACGTTAAACCGCAGATAGCACGGAAACCATTGTCACGTTTTCAAATGTCGCTTTAAACGCTGAAGAACGGACTGGACTTAAAATTCAGCTTGAGAGATGGCTGGATTCCTGTATTGCCAGATTTTTTGCAGCCAGACTCTTTGTGGCTCGGCATGACTGAGCCGCACTCATACCTGAGTGTGGCTTTTCACTCCGCAGCCTTTGATGACTAATTGGGTCAGAAACTGTGCCGCGTCATCGTAATCGTCGTGAGTGAGTGCATTTTTGTTCATCACATTACAAATCTGCCAGCTGAAATCAGCATATGTCTGAGTGGCTGACCAGATCATAAACATCAGGTGATGAGCAGACACTTTATCCATCAGCCCCTGTTCGCTCCAACTGGTGAACTTTCCGATGATCATCTGAGACTGTAGAAACAGCTCTTCACGAATATCATCCGGCAATGCCTGACCGCCTGACATCACCTCACTGGCAAACACGCGGGATGCATGAGGATGATCACGGGAAATCATCAGCTTCGTCTGAATGTAACGGGTCAGAGCTTCAACCGGGTCATCCAACTCTTCAATGGGGCGCGACGCTGCCAGCAAAGGTTTTGTCACGGTTTCCAGCACGGCAAAATACAGCTTATCTTTCGAACTGAAATAATAGAAAACATTGGCTTTCGGGATATCCGCTGCCCTGGCGATATCCACCATTTTGGTCGCTGAGTAACCGTGTGTTGCAAACTGCTCACTAGCGACCTGAATGATGAGCGCCTGATTTTTTTGCCTGATCCGGGTCATTGCCATGTCCTGGCTGAAACTTGATTCATTTAGTCTAAAGAAATCAACGATAAACACCAACGAGAGGGAAGTAAAAATGGTGCTCAGGTCAACTTTGTCTCTGTCTTTAATCAATGATGTCAGTGTGACAAACACACCGACATAAACATTTGACAGAAGGAAGGGGCCAGGCCAGTTTGACAGGCGTAAACTCAGTGACTGAGGATGAGGTTACTCTGGCATAGCCCCTTAACTGGCGTGGCTCCCTCACCAACGAGGACGGGTTACACGATCAGAATGGCACGGAAATCGTTCACATTGGTTAACGTAGGCCCGGTAAAGATAAGGCTCTGCGTCTTTTCGAAAAACGCGTAGCTGTTGTTATTGTCGAGGTAACTGTCCGGGTTCAATTCCAGCGCCTGTGCCCTCGCCCAAGTTTCGGGGGTTACCCACGCACCAGCGTTATCTTCAACGCCATCGATACCGTCTGTATCAGCGGCAATGGCATAAACCCGATGTAACCCTTTTAACTCGTTAAGTAAGCTGAGCAAAAATTCGCAGTTGCGCCCCCCTCGCCCTTCACCTTTTACGGTCACAGTAGTCTCGCCGCCAGAGATCAGCACACACGGTGTCTGAAAGGGTTGCTGGTGTGAGACAATCTGACGCGCTAACGCAGCATGCACTTTGGCGACATCCCGGGCTTCACCTTCCATACTGTCACTGAGAATATAAGCCGGAATCCCCATGCCTTCAGCATCTGCCGCCGCCGCTTCCAGCGCCAGCTGTGGGGTCGCAATCAGATGGTTCTGACACCGTGACCAACACGGGTCATTCGGTTTCACCGTTTCAGACTCCGGCTGATTAAGCCACTGAAACGCTGAAGCCGGAATGTCGATCTTGTAACGTTCCAGAATGGCCAGTGCATCAAAGCGAGTGGTATTGTCGGGCACTGTCGGGCCGGAAGCGATCACGCTCAGGTCATCACCCGGAACATCCGAAATCGCCAGCGTGATCACCTGAGCAGGATACGCCAGCTTCGCCACCCGACCGCCTTTCAGGGCAGACAAGTGCTTACGCACACAGTTCATTTCATCAATCGCCGCACCGGAACGAAGTAACGATTTGTTGATCGCCTGCTTTTCGGCCAGCGTAATGCCCGGAGCCGGTAAACTCAACAAGGCAGAGCCGCCACCTGAAATCAGGCAGATCAGGGTATCTTCTTCGTTCAGACCAGACACCAGCTCAAGCACACGCTCACCGACTGCCATCCCCATGGCATCCGGCACCGGGTGTGAGGCTTCAATGACTTCAATCATGTCACACGCAGCTGTGTGCCCATATCGTGTCACAACCAGCCCTTCCAGCTTGCCCCCCGTTGACTCGACCACGGTCTCTGAATCATGGCTCTGCTTTGCAGCGGCTGAAAACTTTGACACTGCTTTTGATGACGCCTCAGACGACAGATTTGCTGGCACCTTCTGCCGCCAGATCAGTTCCAGCTCCTGTGCCATAGAAGCCGCCGCTTTACCGGCACCAATCACCACGGTTCGCCCGCGTTTGTTACCAGCTTGCGTAAAAAGTGTATCCGGCAGATACGCAGCCATATTGCCTTTCGGCAAAGCCTGCTTTACTGCACTGTCATAAAGTATGCGCAAAAACTGTTTTGCATCGATATCCATCTGCAACTCCTTGTCGACAGATAAAACGTGAGAGAGTGAGGAAAAGATCCCGCTGCCAGTCAGCGGCAGGCCTGCATGCCAGAGTCCTGCCAGTTTTCACCGACACCTGACCCCGTACCGTTCAGGACAGCGGGAACGCGCGATAAAGGAGACAAAAGCGCGCGGTTTAGTAAGAATTCTGATATCACCGAGATAGGCAGCTTAGCATGCCCCTGCTTAACTGCCTTTTAGCATAGTCAGGCTATCAGCCGCGAATCGAATGACCCGCACGCTTTTCAATGGCCTTAATCAATGCTGAGTGGTCCCAGTTTTCACCACCCAGTGCCACACACTCGTCGAACAAGACTTGTGCGGTCTCTGTATTCGGCAAAGACACACCCAATGCTTCAGCTCCGCTCAGTGCCAGGCGCAAGTCTTTCTGGTGCAGTGCGATTTTGAACCCTGGGTTAAAGGTGCCTTTAACCATACGATCACCATGCACTTCCAGAATTTTCGAACTGGCAAACCCACCCAGCAGAGCTTCACGCACTCGAGCCGGATCCGCTCCTGCCTTAGAGGCAAACACCAGTGCTTCCGAAACCGCTTCAATATTCAGTGCGACAATAATCTGGTTCGCGACTTTACACGTTTGACCGGCGCCGTTATCCCCCACCAGCGTGATGTTCTGGCCCATGATGTCAAACAGAGGTGCTGCTTTGTCAAACGCCGCTTGAGCACCGCCGACCATGATACTCAGCGTACCGTTAATCGCGCCCACTTCGCCACCGGATACCGGCGCATCCAGATACTGTGCCCCGCTTTCTTTGATGCGAGCAGCAAATTCTTTGGTGGCAATTGGGGAAATCGAACTCATGTCGATGACCAGCTTGCTGGTCGCATCACCACTGGCCTGAATACCCTGCTCAATGCCGTTTTCACCAAACAGCACCGCTTCCACCTGTGGTGTGTTTGGCACCATCAGAACGACCACGTCGGCAATCTTGGCGGCTTCGCTCGGTGTCCGGCAAACCAGTGCACCCGCGTCGACCAGATCCTGTGGTGGCTTACTGTAGTGATCCGACAGTACCAGTGTATGACCGGCTTTTTGCAGATTTTCCGCCATAGGTTTACCCATGATACCGGTACCGATAAATGCGATTTTCATCCCTAATTCTCCTTAATCTTGAATGTATTCCGAACTCACTGAAATCCGATGATGTACTGTGGCTGTATTGCCAGACTAGCGGTACTGATTCAGCCAGTTGAGTCCTTCCAGCGTGGTCGTTTTCGGTTTGTATTCGCAGCCGACCCACCCTTCATACCCCAGCGAGTCCAAGTGGCTCAGCACGAACGGGTAGTTGATTTCACCGGTACCCGGTTCATGGCGACCAGGGTTATCTGCCAGCTGTACGTGTCCAATCTGCACCAAGTTATCAGTCAGGGTGGTTGCCAGATCCCCTTCCATGATCTGCATGTGATATATGTCGTACTGTAGTGAAAGATTAGTGCTGCCCACCTCTGCAATCACGGCTTTCCCCTGCTCAGTTGTGTTCAGGAAAAACCCCGGAATATCACGGGTATTAATGGCTTCAATCACCAGACGAATACCTTCGGCTTCCAGCGCCTGAGAAGCAAAACGCAGGTTGTCGACAAAAGTACGATGTGCCTCCTGTGCACTGACACCTTGCGGCACAATACCGGCCAGACAGTTGACCTGAGTGCAGCCCAGCGCTTTGGCATACGCGATCGCTTTTGGTACACCATCGCGAAATGCTTGTACCCGAGACGGGTCAACCGCTATCCCGCGCTCGCCGGCATCCCAGTCACCTGCAGGCAGATTAAAAAGCACTTGTTGCAAGTGGTATTCTGACAGTCGAGCTTTAATTTCTTCCGCCGGGAAATCGTAAGGAAACAGGTATTCAACCCCGTCAAACCCGGCTTTTGCGGCGGCTTCAAAGCGATCCAGAAAAGCATGTTCGGTAAACAGCATGGATAAGTTTGCAGCAAATTTTGGCATGGTTCTGTCCTTAAAATGTGTATCCATTTCTGTGGCTCTACCACTGAGCCACTGCTTCTAAGCAAGTCCGGTACTTTGCCGGTTATCGTGACCAGCAAAGTACGATATTGTCAGCGTGGGAACGCTATTTCCTGAGTTGGCCAGTCAACGTTAAGAGAGCCGTTCCTGGCAGCGGCTGCCCAAACAAAGAGTCCGCAGCCACTTACCTTTCTAACTTTCTAAACTTGCAATCCAACTCATATTCAGGCTGCTCAAGATGGGTCAGACGTCCCGGCCTGATGAGCCAGCGCAGTTGGAGCATCTGCAATGCTATCAGCCAGCGCTTCAAACTCATTGATGGCGTTAATCTCAACACCCATCGCGATATTGGTCACACGCTCCAGAATGACTTCCACCACAACCGGCACTTGGTGTTTGTTCATCAGCTCACGGGCTTCAGCAAACGCCGTCGGCAACTGATCCGGATCGGTGACACGAATGGCTTTACAGCCCAGACCTTCCACCACCGTGACGTGATCGACCCCATAGCCATTAAGCTCTGGTGCGTTCTGGTTCTCAAAGGCCAGCTGAACACAGTAATCGATATCGAACTGACGTTGAGCCTGACGAATCAGCCCCAGGTAGGAGTTATTCACCAGCACATGGATGTACGGCAGATTGAACTGCGCCCCTACCGCCAGTTCTTCAATCATGAACTGGAAGTCATAGTCACCGGAGATAGCCACCACATCACGGCTCGGATCCGCTGCTTTCACTCCCAATGCTGCAGGTGTTGTCCAGCCCAGCGGGCCAGCCTGACCACAGTTAATCCAATGGCGCGGTTTGTACACATGCAGGAATTGGGCTGCGGCAATTTGCGACAGACCGATTGTGCTGACGTAGCAGGTATCACGGCCAAAGACTTTGTTCATCTCCTCATAGACGCGCATTGGTTTAATCGGGGTATCAGTAAAATGGGTTTTGCGCAGCATCGTGGATTTACGCGCCTGACATTCCCCAACCCACTGACTGCGGTCAGCCAGTTTCCCGGCAGCACGCCATTCGCGAGCAACGTCCACCAGCAATTCAAGTGCGGCCTTCGCATCAGAAACAATCCCCAGATCCGGACAGAACACCCGACCAATCTGAGTGGGTTCAATATCAATGTGAACAAACTTGCGGCCTTCGGTGTACACATCCAAAGAGCCGGTATGACGGTTTGCCCATCGGTTGCCAATGCCCATGACAAAATCAGCATTGAGCAGTGTTTCGTTACCGTAACGGTGTGCCGTTTGCAGACCCACCATACCGACCATTAACTCGTGATCGTCCGGAATCGAGCCCCAGCCCATCAGGGTCGGAATAACAGGAACACCGGTAATTTCAGCAAATTGCTGCAAAAGATCAGATGCGTCCGCATTGATGATCCCGCCACCGGCGACAATCACTGGTTTATCCGCAGCACTCAACATCGCCAGGGCTTTCTCAACCTGCGCACGGGTAGCCTGCGGCTTATAGGCTTCTAGTGGTTCGTAACTGTCAATATCAAACTCAATTTCCGCCAACTGCACATCAATCGGCAGGTCAATCAGCACCGGGCCAGGACGGCCTGAACGCATCAGGTGGAATGCTTTCTGGAAAGCTCGCGGTACCTGAGCCGGTTCCAGTACTGTGGTCGCCCACTTAGTGACAGGCTGAGCGATAGACTCAATGTCCACGGCCTGAAAATCTTCTTTGTGCAGTCGGGCACGTGGTGCCTGGCCGGTAATACACAAAATCGGAATAGAATCTGCCGTGGCCGAATACAGACCGGTAATCATGTCTGTCCCCGCCGGACCTGACGTACCTATACATACACCGATGTTACCTGCTGACGTACGGGTATACCCTTCCGCCATGTGGGATGCCCCTTCTACGTGACGGGCCAGAACATGATCAATGCCCCCCAATTTTTTCATTGCCGCATACATAGGGTTAATTGCCGCACCGGGAACACCAAAGGCGATATCTACCCCTTCACGTTTCAGTACTTCAACCGCGGCTTCGATTGCTTTCATCTTTGCCATTCAGACCTCCATTTCATTGTATACAATTTTCAATCATTTTGTGTACTATGGCTGATATACAGAATTTCGCAACCCTCGAAAAAACATTTTCTTAACAACAACGCCATTTCTTTTTCACCCCAACAGCGGTAAGCCCCTGTCTTTGCAGCGATTAATTTTACATCTCGTTGATAAAAATATTTTTTGCCCTTTTTAAAATGAAACAAGATTGTTAAAATAACCTTTGATTGTTTACATAAATTCCAATATAAGTATTTACGTATCTTATTTTTTGTACACAAAATCGTAAGATATTGTTTAAAGGAGACGATAAAAACATGCTTACAGAAAATACGGACAGAGCCTTGAGTGCCTGCTTGGAAGTACGAGGATGTACCGCCGACAGTCAATACCAACAAATCCTCTCTTCAGAGGCGCTGAATTTTTTATGCTTGCTGGTGAGTGAGTTTGGCGAACGACGCAATCAGTTACTGACTGAGCGCGAACGTAAACAAAAACGATTTGATGCCGGTGAATTACCGGATTTTCGTGAAGACACAAAAGCAATTCGTGAAGATAAAAGCTGGAAAGTCGCAGCCCTTCCCGACGCATTGAAAGACCGCCGGGTAGAGATCACCGGTCCGGTTGACCGCAAAATGGTTATCAATGCCCTAAATTCCGGCGCCAAAGTTTTCATGTGCTGCTTTGAAGATGCATCTTCCCCGACCTGGCAGAACATGGTTGAGGGACAGATCAATCTGCGCGATGCCAATTTGGGTACCATCAGCTACTATGACAATCAGAAAGATAAACACTATTCGCTGAATGCCAACCCTGCGCTGCTGATTGCTCGTCCGCGTGGCCTGCACCTGCCTGAGCAATCAATTACCTTTAATGGCCAGCCAATTCCCGGCTGTCTGATGGATTTTGCCCTGTACTTTTTCCACAACTACCTAGTTCGTGCCGAAAAAGGCCTGGGCGTTTACTACTACATTCCGAAGCTGGAATGCATGGAAGAGGCCCAATGGTGGGATGATGTATTCCGCTTCACTGAAGATCACTTCAGCGTAGAACGGGGCACAATTCGTGCCACAGTGCTGATTGAAACCCTACCGGCCGTTTTCCAGATGGAAGAAATGCTGTATGCGATGAAGGATCACATCGTCGCCATGAACTGTGGCCGCTGGGACTACATTTTCAGTTACATCAAGACCCTGAAAAATCATACCGACCGGATCCTACCGGATCGCCACGGCGTTGGCATGGATCAGCCATTCCTCAAAGCCTATAGCCAGTTACTTGTGCGTACCTGCCATGAACGAGGCGCACTGGCGATGGGCGGAATGTCTGCTTTCATTCCGGCTAAAGATCCTGCTGAGATGGAAAAAGTCACCGCCAAAGTCATCGACGATAAAGAGCGTGAAGCCCGTAATGGCCACGATGGTACGTGGGTCGCACATCCGGCGTTAGTCGATCTGGCCATGTCCGTTTTCGACGCACACCTGAACGGACAGAAGAATCAGCTCAACTTCCAGAGTCCAGAAAGCCCGATTTCTGCCGAGCTACTGCTCCAGCCTTGCCAGGGTTCCCGAGATGAAGCTGGGGTCAGAAAAAATATTCGCATCGCCCTTTACTACATCGAAGCCTGGATTCAGGGCATGGGCTGCGTGCCAATTTACGGCCTGATGGAGGATGCTGCGACAGCAGAAATTTCCCGCGCCAATATCTGGCAATGGATCCATCACGGCGTAACGCTGGACGATGGCCAGCGTTTTACCGCAGAACTTTTTCACACCTGGCTCTACCAAGAGCTGGATACCATAAAACAGGAAGTTGGTGAGCCTCGTTATGCTGCCGGACGGTTTGAAGAAACCGCTGACCTTTTTTATAAACTGTCTACAGCTGACGAATTTGCCAACTTCCTGACTCTACCAAGTTATGCGCTGCTGAAAGGAGCAGCCTAAGTTAACAAAAATCAGGAGTTAACATGGGAAGTTTAAGTCTACAACAAGCGTTAGCCATTATTGATGGCACATTTCAGGCCGGTAAACAGTGCAACTGCGCACCACTTACCGTCGCGGTGCTCGACAGCGGAGGAAAATTGATCACTCTGCAACGGCAGGATGGGGCCAGCATGATGCGCCCGGACATTGCCATCGCAAAAGCCTGGGGAGCGCTGGCGCTGGGTTGCTCATCACGTAAGCTGGCGCAAGATGCAGACACTCGTCCCGCGTTTATTTCTGCCGTAAACGTTCTGGCTCACGGCAATATGGTGCCGGTACCCGGCGGTCTGCTGATTCGAGATGCCAGTAAAACGGTACTGGGGGCAGTTGGTGTAAGTGGTGATCTCTCTGACATTGATGAACAATGCGCCATCAATGGTATCGGATTTGCTGACTTGTACAGCGATGAAACAGCCGCCTGAGCCATTACGGAGGCACTTTCCGGATGTACAAGTTCGGCAATCAGCAGATGCCAAGCAATCCGGCATGCCGAGTCCGTAAAACAGACGTACAAAAAAGGTCGCCTCGGCGACCTTTTTTGTTTCTGACTTAATCTCCGCACGCGTCTTAATACAGAATACTGTATGGCTCCGACCAACGAAACCGCTGACTCAACTCAGCTTTCAGTTCCTGATAACGGGATGAATTTACCAGTTGAGTCACCTCACTAGGTGTCAACAGCTCCTCTTCTCCCTGTGGATGCTGATTACGCACATACAAAATATCTTTGGCGCTCTGTTTATATGCCGTCACCGGAAACTCATCGCCGTTGCTGTTGATGAAATGGGTATACACTTTCGGCACCGTCCCGTTTTCATGCTGCTTACAATCATACATTGACGGTAGCCATGAACCTGTTCCGTCTTGGGTGAGATATGAGGTCACCGGGCGATCCTTGGCGATATCTTCTATCATGCAGTATGTCGGGCTGAAACTAACAAGATGGTGCGTGTTATTGAACGCATGGCTTACCCATTCACCGCTACTGGCAGCATCTGTGCCGCGTTCAGGATCATACGGGGTTTCATCCATATATACCCCGCTGTCGTAAGGGCCTGTCAGCGATTGATCTATTCGGAACGTTTGCGGATCAGACACAAAATACGCCGTTTTTCCATTTTCCAGAGTATATGCTTTTACGAAATCCCGGTTGATCTGGTAAGTCGGACTCGTTGTAACCAGATTGCGCCCACGATAGTCCGCATCCACAAGGCTGACGGTATAGAAACGGGTGTTAACTAAATGTTTTGCCGACGAACCTTGCGCAGTATCTTCTTCACTGTCTGAGAGATAGTACGGCGTTTCACTGTAAAGTAAGCTTTCGCCACCTGAGAGTATTCCTGATCGCGGGCCGGAATACCCATAACTAGCCACATCGTATGTGGGTGTCTTTTCCCCTGAACTAAGAGTTGTTTCGCTTTTGTTTATACGCACAACTGTACCAATCCAGCGCCCTTCAAATTGCAGCAGATAGTCCAGGGTCAATGTTTCAGACTGATCAGTGTAATCGTAACTTTGAATATCAAAATGCGGCTGATTATTGTCGAAATCCCAACGACGCATAAAAGACACTTTGTTGCCTTTTTTACTCATAGCCATTGGCTGCTGCTCATAATGTTCGGAGCAGTTATCACGACCATTAGCAAAATAAGCAACCTGAGTACCCTGACTATCGACCCGACAGACAGACTGATCCTGAAGACCATTCGGACTGACTTTAGTCAAAATCCGCGTAAACTCATCCTCGTTTACATCAGTATTGTTAGCCTGGAAATATCCCAACGCATCATTGGAGGTAATCCACAGCGGTTGTGACTGAGCCGGTTTCGTCAATGCAAAGTCGAGCATGAAAAATTCCGCTTTGTTCTGCTGAATTTTTTCCGTGGTATACGTAATCAGCTCTTTCGCCTGGTAATAACCTTGAACTGATGGAGCCGCATTGACTTGCGTGCAGACAGCCAATACTGCCGAGCCAATAATCAATTTTTTCATCATATTACCTATTTTTTGAAATTATCCGGCGTAGAGATCCCCGCACCACCATTGGAGGCATATTTCACGTTCTGCAGCGCCTGTAGATCATTCTGATCAATATTCAGCGTCATCTTATATCCATGCGGAGCACGTGATCCGCTGTCCACTGTAGGTTGCGAAGGTGTGTCATCTCCGCTCCCTCCCCCACAGGCGGTCAGGCCGAGTACTAAAACAGGCAGCAAGTGTAATTTCAATAATTTCATAATGGATTCCAAATCGCAGGCAAAGAACGACCTTCCGCTTTGACAAGCTGGAATAAAAATGGGGAATAGTGTTTAAAACTCTATCGTATAAAACAGTGTTGTGTACGGCGGAATTATATAAGGTTGACTAAAAGTCTCAACACACAACTGAGCAATATTTGGCCACAATGATGTTTGAGTTAGTCATTTGGTATGAAGAAACTGGTTTAAAATCCTTAATATTCAGACAGATAAATAAAAGTAAATAATTTAAAATATTTTGAAACCTTTTGAAATAAACTGTCAAATAAGAAGCAATTCGCATTCTGATAAATATATTTATTGTAATGAGTGTGACTGAATCAACGGTAGTTGTAATTATTTAACTTTTAAAAATAACAAAGAGAAAATATGACATATAAAATAGTTCTTATATTTTCCCGTTCCTCTTGTCGTAATTCGAGACTATGGATTGCTGCTCTTTATACCAACGGCTGCTATTCATCACCGCCGTCAACAGATGAAACTGAGGGGGTGAATCAAAGCAGCCGCTAAAGTTCAGCATCCAACACCTGGAACGGTTATGTCGTGATCATCGTTCACAACAGCGTGACAGGAATTGCATTAGGCTAACAGTTGTTGCATTGCAGAATGTAGTCGGTCATCCCATTCAGGATTGATCATGCGCTGGTTTTCGGTGTCGAAATTGTCAAAAAAATTCGGTACTGACAAGGACGCTTTCACCTCAGCCCCAAAATATGGCATTGAGCCATTTGCCGCCGCCAGTACACTCTGTGCACCACCCGCTCCCGGTGACGTTGCCAGCAGTACCATAGGTTTGCCTTGATACACCTTATGCTGAATACGAGAACACCAGTCAAAAACGTTCTTATAAGCCACAGAGTAAGATCCGTTATGTTCAGCAAATGAAATGATAATGGCGTCGGCATCATTCAGTTTGTTCAAAAACTGCTTGGCCAGTTCTGGGTGACCCGTCGCTTTTTCCCGATCTTCGCTGTATAGCGGCATTTCATAGTCATTCAGATCCAGCAGCTCCACCTCAACATTACCGAGGAGCGATACCGCATAGCTAACCAGTTGTTTGTTGATAGATGTCGTGCTGTTTGTTGCAGCAAAAGCAATAACTTTCATCCAGATATCCTTTTCATCGTTCCGCATTAATCTCTGTCTTGATTGAGCCACAGGCCCCGATTCAACCTCATTAACGCAAGGTGGTATCAGATAACCGGTACCCATTGGGAGCACACGGTTCGTTCCACAACGCTGTTGCAGCTCTTCTTAATACTCACGCTACCAAAACCCATCGATTAAGTAAATTTTTAAGTTTACTTAAAAGGAAATATGCAACACAGATTATATTTTCACTGTTGGAGCCTCTGGTTTGAGACATACTGCTGAACGGTAAGCTGACACGATTTACAGTGTGGCAGACGTAAGCCCTGGCTCCCTGTCCCCATCTGAACGGCTACTCCATCAGAATAGCTACTTCACCTAAGTACATAACGTAATCATTTAATCCAGCAGGCTTTGCGAACGCCTATCGGCTCAACACCCGTTCGAGAGGCACAAAAAAGGGCCCGAAGGCCCTTTCTGGTTTAACGTATTAACGGGTTGGAGCGGTGTAAATCAGAAAGACAAAATGGCTCCGGCCACCGCAGCACTCATCAGGTTAGCCAGTACGCCTGCCGCAATTGCACGGAAGCCCATTTTAGAAATGTATGAGCGACGTTCAGGAACCATACTGCCAAGGCCGCCAATCAAAATGGCCATCGTACCAATATTGGCAAAACCACACAGCGCGAAAGTCACAATTGCCTGAGAGTGCTCACTCAGCTGATCTTTCACTTCCATCATCTGAATAAATGCCACGAACTCATTGACCACAATCTTATTGCCAATCAGTGAGCCGGCAATGCTGGCTTCATTCCAGGGAACACCCAGTAAAAAAGCGACCGGCGCGAATACGTAGCCCAGCAACTTTTCAAAACTCAGAGACAGACCGAACAGATCACCGGCCGCTCCCAGTAACCCATTCAGCAGGGCAATAACACTGATGAATGCGAGCAGGGTCGCACCAACGGTCACCGCTAAACGAAGGCCTGCAATTGCGCCATCCGCCAGCGCTTCCACCACGTTGGTGGCGCGTGGAATCTCAACCGAGGTTACTTCGTCATCCCCGCTCTGTTCAGCGGATGGCGGAACCATCATTTTTGCCATTAGCAAACCTGCCGGTGCTGACATAAACGCGGCAGCGATCAGGAAATTCAGTTCAACACCCAGAGAGGCATACCCCACCAACGTGCCGCCGGCTACAGAGGCCAGACCGCAGGTCATGACAGCAAAAAACTGAGAATCACTCATTTTTTGCAAATACGGTTTGATCACCAGCGGCGCTTCTACCATACCGACAAAAATATTCGCGGTGGCCGACAGCGATTCGGCACGTCCGGTACCCAGAAAACGTTGCAGCCCGCCGCCAATCACATTAATGACTTTTGGCATCAGACCGATATGGTACAGGGCAGAGATCAAAGCGGAGAAAAAGATGATGATACCAAGAACATTAACGGCAAAAACGAACCCGACACTGCCTGTAGCCAGACCACCAAACAGAAATGAAATCCCTTGCTGACCATAATCGATTACGCTGGAGACCGCAGAAGTAACCTGGCTGAGTGCTTCCTTACCGGCGGGTACGTAAAGCACCAGTAAGGCAAACAACACCTGAAGGGTGAAAGCCAGACTGACCGTTTTCAGCGGAATATTCCGGCGATCTGTCGATAGCAGGTATGCAAACAGCAGAATCGCAGCAATACCGAAGAGGGAAGACATAGTAAAACCTTACGTTCAATGAAGAAGCGGCGCATTCTATAGCGCAAAGGTTTGCCTTCAAGATCCTTTTGCTGCCGGTTTGTTACTGAGTTTCTTACCTCACCTGTCGAGAGTCTTCAACAAATTGATAGTATTGAAAATATTGGAGTTCCAAAGGAAATTTTTTCCATATGGAAAAAATATTTCTGTCAGCGCGAACAATCTTTTCAGGGAGCTGCTGAAAAAAACCACACTGACCTGTATTTACTCTAACCACTGCCTGTTTTGTACTGATACGAATATGCTGAAAAGTCTCGTACTAAAAGCCGAGCCTAGAAATAGCTCTTAATCGTAGGATGCCCATCCTTGTCATTCACTTTGCTATTTTCGTATCTGGTTGGATCACGGCCTCAAAGCTTAACCCAAGGCATCAGCGCTTTATCCCAGTAAGGCTGTTCGCCGATGTGATGTTTGAAGAAGTCAATCGCCGCCGTGATCTTGCGCGGCAAATGCTTACGGCTCGGATAAACCGCGTAAAATGGCATACGTTGCGCTGCCTGCCAGTCAGGTAACAACTGAATCAACTTACCGTCCCGAAACTCATCGCGCAGCAAGTATGTGGCCAGATAAGCTACCCCCCACCCAGCCACGGCGGCATCTCGTACGGCTTCTGCCAGATCCACCCGATAATTGCCGGAAACATTCACCGTGGTAGCCTCACCGTCTTTTGCAAACTCCCAGCAACTGTAGTTTCGCTGTCGGCTCTGATAAGTCAGGCAATTGTGGTTGACCAACTCTGACGGGTGGTATGGCACTTCTCGCTTCAGCAGATACTTTGGTGATGCAGCAACAACAAAGCGAGTATCAGCCAGTCGCTGTGCAACATAGCCCTGCGGAATATTTTCATAGTTGGTGATCCAAAGATCCAACCCATCAGCCAGCATATCAGCCTGATGGTCAAACAAGCTCAGCTCAACCTGCAGTTCCGGATATTTTTGCTGCAGAATTTCAATGGCGGGAATGATGTGCATGGTGCCGAAAGACTGGGATAACCCTAGACGCAGCACCCCGGCCACGTCATCACGCTCGAACGCCATAGAGTCCGTGGCATTATTAACGGCTTCTACAACCTGGCGGGCATAAATGGCAAACTCCTGCCCCGCATTGGTGAGAGTAAATGTCCGGGTCGTCCTCTGCAGCAGCTTTACGTTCAACGCTTCTTCGAGCGCGCCCAACTGCTTGCTGACATGAGAGGTCGAGACACCCAGCTGTTTGGCGGCAGCGGTAAAACTTCCGGCCTGCAATAAGGTATCAAAAATCACCATTTGGCTGGCTTTGTCATGGGTCACTGGACACTCTCCCGAAAGCGTTAACAAGGACTGAGTCGGTAAGGAAAAAGCCTTTTAGCAAGGCTCCATCCCAATAAATCAACGGAGTGTAGCGACAATAAAAAATCCCGGCAAGTCACCGGGATTTTAAATGTGTATACCTTTTAAAGGGCTTGTCTGAACAACAGCTTATTCACCCGCTTTGAGCCTGGCTTCGCCATCGTTCAGTTCCGTTAAGGTCGCCTGAGCAGACTTTTGCTTGCGCTTCTCCAGCACCGCAGTTACCAACGGCATCAGCAGTGCCAGCGCCGCGATGATCATGATCGACAGTGTCAGTGGGCGCTCCCAGAGGAAAGAGTAGCTACCGTCACTCAATGTCAGTGATCGACTCAGGTTCTTCTCCAGAATATCCCCCAGAATAAAGCCAAGCAGCATCGGTGCCATCGGGAAATTCAGTAACTTCAGGAATGTCGCAATCACGGTAATGATAACCATCATATGAATATCAAACGCATTGAAGCTAACCAGATATACCCCTGTGATAGAGAAGAACAGGATCAACGGGATCAGAATCGGACGCGGGATCACCAACAATCTAGAAATGTAAGGGATCAACGGCAGATTCAGAATCAGCAGTACCAGATTGCCGAAGTACATCGAGATGATCACTGACCAGAATACATCCGGATTATCGACAAACAGACGCGGGCCCGGTTGAATCCCGTAAGCAATCAGCGCTCCCAGCATAATAGCAGTGGTACCTGACCCAGGAATGCCCAGTGTCAGCAAAGGGACAAACGAACCAGTAGAAGCCGCATTGTTCGCTGACTCCGGTGCTGCCAGCCCGCGAAGTGCGCCTTTCCCGAATTTCGCTTTCTCCGCTTTTGGTGCCAGGTTTCGCTCCATACCGTAACTCAGGAAAGAGGCGATAGTTGCACCAGCACCCGGCAGTACACCAACCAGAAAACCGAACACCGACGAGCGCGCAATAGTCGGCGCAACATGCTTCACCTCTTCTTTATTCAGCTTCATACTGCCGAGGGAATTCATGTCCATCTGCGGCTCTTCTTCTTTATGCTCGCCACGCAGTACCGTCATAATGACTTCTGTCAGGGCAAATGTTGCCATTGCCAGCAGCAGGAAGCTGATGCCATCAATCAAGTTGATATTATCGAAGGTAAAACGTGGGATGCCGGTCATCACATCGTTGCCGACCATCGCAATCATCAGGCCAAAAACCGTCATCATCAGGGCTTTCAGCACCTGCCCCTTCCCGGAAAAAGCCGCTACCGCCGTTAACCCCAGTACCATCAGTGCAAAGTAATCTGACGACTGAAAGCTCAGCGATACTTTTGCCAGAGCCGGTGCGGCAAACAACAGAATAATGGCGCCAACCGTACCACCGGTGAAAGAAGAATACGCCGCCAGTGCCAGTGCTTTGCCAGCCTGATTTTTTTGTGCCAGCGGATAACCGTCGAACGCAGTCACCACAGTACTCGCGCAGCCCGGCGCATTGATCAGGATCGACGAGGTTGATCCCCCGAAAATAGCGCCATAATACACCCCGGCCATCAGAATAATACCCGAAGAAGGATCAAGCCCGTAGGTAATCGGGATCATCAGCGCAATAGCAGAAATAGGACCCAGTCCCGGCAGCATGCCGATAAAAGTACCGGCAAAACACCCGACGACAACCATCAGTAAGTTGAAGGGCATAAACGCAGTTGTCAGCCCTGACATCATTCCATCAAACATGGTTTAGCTCCCCAACATCATTGTCCAGACCCGGCCCGGAGCCAGATAAATATCTAACAGTTGCGTCAGGACATACCAAAACCCGACAGCAAACGGTACAGACGCCAACACGACAATCCTGATTCTTCGCTCACCCAGCAGCCAGTAGCCACCAGCCAGGAAGAAAATGGTTCCCACCATAAAGCCCAGCCATTCCAGTGACACGGCAAACAGCACCATCAGAACCAGTAACTTAGCCACCAGCGAAAAGTCGTAACCGGTTAGCTTCAGACATTCTTTCTCTTTTTTACTGGCCGTCAGTAGCTGACACACCGCCAGAACGGCTCCCATTAAAGCCAGGGCTGTTGGCATGGATCTGGCATTGAAGGGTTCAAATTCATCACCGGGAAACAACACGATTTCATTGGCGTAGTAGCCGTAGGCGATGGAAAAACATAAAAACACCAGACCGCCGATATGATCTTTCGTTATCGTCATTGGTGATCCCTCTTTTCTTTAGTTAAAACATGTCGTTAACTAAAACATGACCTGAGCAGAAACATGTATTTAGTGAGAACATGATCAGCACGTGAACTGAACAGGTTAGATTGATTTCGAACAGCGCCCGGACAAGGCACAAGGCGGGATGCCAACCTGTAGTAACGAACCAGCGCCGCAACAGATGGCGCCCCGGATAAATCTCTCATCGAAGAACAGAACATCCGGGTACGCCGTTGAAGATTACTTAAGGAAACCCAGCTCGCGCATCAGGCCGCCCACTTCTTTTTCCTGTTGCTCCAGGAACGCCATAAACTCTTTGCGAGGCTTGTAGATTTCAGTCCAGCCGTAGCGGTCACGAACGGTTTCCCAAGCTTTGGTTTCGTACATTTTCTTCAGTACATCAGCAAACTCATCGGCCTGCTCATCGCTCAGCCCCGGAGCACCGAAGAAGCCACGCCAGTTGACAAAGGTAGCGTCGTAGCCCAGCTCTTTCAGCGTCGGGACATCAGGTGCTGCAGTAGAACGCGCATCACCTGTCATCGCAAGAATGCGGATCTCACCGGCTTCAGCCAGGCTCAGCGCTTCACTCAGACCGGTAGAAAGCACTTGTGTTTCGCCAGACAGCAAACCCGCCATGGCTTTACCACCAGCATCGTAAGCCAGGTATTTCAGTTTACGTGGTTCACCACCTGCCGCTTTGAAAGCCAGTGCCGCAACCAGATGATCCATGCTGCCGCGAGCAGAACCACCAGCAACAGAAACTGAGCGAGGATCTTTCTTGTAAGCTTCCGCCAGTTCAGTGAACGAGTGGTAAGGAGAGTCTTTTGCCACGACAAACGCGCCGAAGTCGCCAACCGTCGCAGCGACAGGAGTCAGATCACGGAAAGACTGTGGAAACACGTTAGACAGAGATCGGATGATGATCGGTGTGGAGTTGACCATCAGCGTGTCTTGGGACTGTTCAGCGGTCTTGATCAGGTAAGCAATCGCTTTACCACCACCACCACCGGACATGTTTTCGTAGGAAACTTTATCAACCAGCTCCGATTTTGACAGGGCTTCGCCAATGCCACGGGCTGTGCTGTCCCAGCCGCCACCAGCGCCACCTGGAACCAGGAAATGAACCTCTTCAACTTTGGCCTGAGCGTGCCCAACACTCAATGCCGACGCCATAAATGCTGCAAGTACAGTAACACGTTTGCGGGAGATGAACTGAGTAAGCATAAGATGTCCTCTTAAAATAGTTATGTGTTCCTCCACCGCTAAAGTTATGCCAGCGTCATCCCGATTAACAGATTGTAAATTTATTGTGAATAACGAAGTTAAACATCATTTTGTTCATAATGTTCACAGCAAAGCTGAACAGAAAACGGTAAAGTAGTCCCCCTGCACGTTCTGGTGGAAGGATTCACCCACATGACCCAATTATTATCGCTGCGCCACCTACAGTTAAAAACACGTATGGTGTTGATTTTAGGCGTCATTGCGGTATCACAGACAGGTATTCTTGGCCAGTTCGCGATACGCTATCTCGATACAGTATTAGAAGAACAAATTGGCCACCAGGCCATGCGAGTCGCACAGGCCATTGCAGCCTCCCCCACGCTGATCGATGCCGTTGAAACAAGAAACACCGACATACTGCAACCTTTAAGCTACAAGATAGCAAAATCTGCCGAAGCAAAATTTGTCGTCATTGGAGACCGGGATGGCATCCGCCTCGCTCACCCATTTCCGGAGCGTATTGGGAAACCCATGTCTGACGATGACGGTGATACCAATGCACCAGCGCTTATTGGAGGAATACCTTATGTATCCAAAGCGTTAGGCAGTATCGGTTGGTCGGTACGCGGCAAAGCCCCGATTTTCAATCACACAGGCACTCAAATTATCGGCGTTGTGTCCGTTGGTTATCTACTTGATACCGTTGAACAATTAGTCAGTAATCATCGCTTGTCCATGATGCTGGCCATCGCCGCGGCCTTTGCTTTCAGTGTGTTCACCGCTATCTGGTTTGCCCGTCACTTTAAGAAAGCGATTTTTGATTTAGAGCCGGAGCAGATCGGACAGATGTTTGAAGAGCGGAATGCCACACTGGAAGCGGTGCGGGAAGGCATTGTTGCCATCAACCAGAAAGGCATGATTACCACCTTTAACCATGCGGCAATTCGGACGTTAGAACTACCGGAAAACGAGCAGTATATTGGTAAACATATTATGGAAGTACTGCCAGATACCGGCATGCTGCACGTTCTGCGAAGCGGTCAGCCACAGTTCGATCAAGAAATCTGGCTGCACAATCATCTGCTGATTGCCAGCCGCATCCCACTTCGCCAGGACGATAAGACCACGGGTGTCGTCACCAGTTTCCGACTGAAAAATGAAGTCGATCTGGTCAGCCGGAAGCTGACCCGCATCAAGCAATACGCTGACAGCCTTCGTAGTCAGGCACACGAATACAACAATAAGCTCCACACTATTGCCGGGCTCATTCAGATAGACGCTAAAGACGAAGCGTTGGCGGTGATCGGTCAGGAAACATCCAGTCATCAGGCTTTTATACAGCAGTTGATGAGCGTGACTTCTGACAGTGTGTTGGCCGGGTGCCTGCTGGGTAAATACAACCGCGCCAAAGAACTGGGCCTGACGCTACACATTGAGCAGGAAAGTCAGATGTCGGCACTGCCTGATGCCTTGCCGCGAGAGCAGTTAGTCAGCATTTTAGGTAACCTGATCGATAACGCGCTGGAAGCCACACTGGCACATTATGGTCGGGGCGGATCCGTGACATTGTCACTTTCTGATTATGGTAAAGAGTTGATTTTTGAAATCGAAGATCAAGGGCCAGGCGTCGCGGAAAGTGACCGTGAGAGAATATTTACTAGGGGCTTTTCTACCAAGTCTCAACCCGGCCATGGTATCGGGCTCGACTTAGTGAAAAGCCTGACCGATCATTTAGGCGGCATGATCACCGTCGAGCCTATTTCGCCATATGGCAGCCGCTTCACCTTATATTTACCGAAAGAACTGAGTGAGTTACTACGCGGTAAAGATTTAAATGCCGGTCCAATCCCCTTTTCAGGGCCAGCAAACTGATAGAAACGAAAGGAATTCAAATGACAACCCCAATAAGCCTGGTCATCATTGAAGATGATCAACAAATCGCAGAAATTCAGCGACGTTTTGTCGAAAGGATCGACGGCTTTCATGTGGTTGGTATCGCCCACAGTCTGAACGACGCACGTGATTTAATTGAGGTATTTCAACCTCAGTTGCTGCTGTTAGATAACCAGTTCCCGACCGGGACGGGGCTGGACTTGCTCCGGGAGTTACGCGCCGATGGTTGCAACACTGACGTGATTCTGGTTACCGCAGCCAAAGAAGTCGAGACCTTACGCACCGCAATGCGTTACGGCATTTTTGACTATATTCTCAAACCATTGGTTTTTGAGCGCCTGCAGGCGTCACTAGATAAGTTTCGTGGTCAGCTCAGCAAACTTTCCGACATGGAATCTCTGGTACAAAGCGATGTGGATGGCCTGCTTCAATCAGCGACAATCCAGCAAAATACATCTGGTGCCCCTCGCCTTCCCAAAGGCATTGACAGCATTACCCTGGACAAAATTCGAGCGGTATTCAAAAGCAGCCACAATGCCCTTAATGCCGAAGAAGTCGGGCAGTTAATCGGTGCCAGCCGGACGACAGCACGCCGCTATCTGGAATTTCTGGTCAGTACCGACGAGCTGAATGCTGAAGTGTCTTACGGCACTGTCGGTCGTCCTGAACGTCGATACCATCCGCTGTGAATCATCTGACTACGTTTAGGCAGCTGATACTTTTAATGATCACAATACACAGGCACGGGCACAGGCACAGGCACAGGCACAGCAGGCTGACCCAATTATTCAGGTCAGCATAACAAGCGTTAGACAGATCTCAATTTCCCAACGTCTATGTAACAACTTTGATTACAAGTATATGTGTGACTGTTAATATTCACGCCCAAAAAGTCCTACACTGAAAAAATGTCAGTCAACCACCATACATTGTTTCCCATACCCAAAAGCCTGCACACTGGTCTTTGTTACCTGGTGGTGGTGTCGATCATCGTATCGGGTTTACTTTCTTCACTGGTGGTGTTCAATGTCGGCCTGCTACCGGGTGCCAGCGCCGGATACCAAGAAACTGGATACCAAGAGACTGGCTACCAAGAAGCAGTATCCCAAGTAAACGAGCATCAAAAAAACGCATATCTAAGCAACGTGCCACAAAACTGGCAGACACGGGACAAAGTGTTGATATGCACCAGTCAGGGACTGAAGTGGGTTTCACTCAGTAGCCTGCAATCCAGCCAGGCTGAATCAGATACAAAAACTGACCACCAGACTCTCCTGAAAAGCCACTGTCCGGTGTTTAAACTGCATCCTGGCAACCACTTCAATCTGGAAGGGGCATTTTTACTGATCATGGCGCTGGTCAGTTATCGTCGGCGTGTTAAGCCTGTTTCCTCTCCCTTTACGATTAGTAAACGTTTTTACCGCTTTGCGCCCAAACATTCTCCACCACTGGATCACGTTAACTCAACTCAGTATTCAATGTGATTATTACCGCTGGATTGACCTTCCAGCCTTAAGGAGAAAAATTATGACACTTAAAAATGCCTTCATCTGCGCCACAATGTTGCTTGCTACACAATTTACGTTTTCTGGTATCGCGTCAGCCCATGAATACAAAGGGGGAAATCTGAACATTGATCACCCGTGGTCAAAAGAAGTCCCACCGACCTCACAGGTTGCTGCCGCTTTCTTTACTATCGATAATCACGGCAAAGAAGCGGACACCCTGCTCAGCGCCAGCTCTCCGATCGCCGGAAAAACCGAGTTGCATGCCCATGTGAATGAAAATGGCATGATGAAAATGCGGGAAGTACAAGAAATCACCATTCCTGCAGAAGGCCAGCAGAACCTTAAACCCGGCGGACTGCACATCATGTTCTTTGATTTGAAGAAAACCCCGGCACTGGGTGAAAGTTTCCCGCTCACTCTGAACTTCCAACATGCCGGTACCGTAGAAGTTGAAGTGAAGGTTGAAAAAGCGACTTATCAGTCAGATGCGATGAAGATGGATCATAGCGGTCACTGATAGCGAAATAACAAAATCATAATTAAATAAGCTGCCAAGTTGGCAGCTTATTTTTTCATTCATAATATGAATTGTTTCACAAATTCATCCAGACAGAATAATTTAAACCCACATGCGTTAATTTGAGATATAGAATCTTACTATCATTCCCCCTATTTCATCCTTTCACATGGAAAAAATGATACAAATTGAAGATAGTGAGCTTACTATAAATAATGTAAACACAATATTTGAAAGTGTCTTAAATCATATGGGCGCATATGTGTATATTAAAGATGTTTATGGAAACTATTTATACGTTAACCAATTAATTTGCGATCTTTTTCATTGCACGCCAGATGACATTATAGGAAAAAGTGATGAAAGCTTTTTTACCTCCAGTCATTTACAGGGGATTTTAGACAGTGACAGGCGCGTTATTGAAAAGAAGCAATTGGTCGAAATTGAAGAAAGCGGTTACCTGATTTCCCAGCAAGTGCTTCGCGTCTTTAAAACAGTCAAAGCGCCAATCTTCGGCAAAGACAAACAAGTGATCGGCTTATATGGTGTATCAACCGATATCACTGCGTTGCATAAGCTGAAACTGAAACTCGAAAATCAAGCCAATACAGACTATCTGACCAAACTGGCCAACCGGCGCTGCTTCTTCTATCAGGCTGATAAAGCTTTCTCATTCTCCAAGCGCCATGGTGTTCCTCTCTCGCTGCTGATCGCTGACATTGACCACTTCAAAAAAATCAACGATACCTTTGGTCACCATGCTGGTGATGAGGTGCTGAAAGCCCTCAGTATTTTTCTGAGCAACAACATTCGCAATGAAGATACGATCAGTCGGATCGGTGGAGAAGAGTTCGCATTTTTATTACCCGGCACCCCGCTCGATGCGGCACATTTACTAGCAGATCGTTTATGTGAGGCCGTCAGCAAGCACTTATTCAACGTCGGTAAATCACATATCAATTTAACCCTGAGTATTGGTGTAACAGATCTGTCAAATGATGACACAAAGTTTCATGCACTATTTCACCGTGCTGATGATGCGCTTTACAATGCTAAAAACAAAGGACGAAATCAGGTTATCGCCATATAAATCTCTATTCTATATTTAACAATATTAAACGACATAGATACTTGGAAAATCTCATACATCAGTTGCCCCTAATGTAACCATTCTGCTTACCCTATTTCTACAATTTACAATGTAGACATTTATATTTTCTATTTATTTAAATGACTTATCGACGCGCTATAGTCAACCAAGGTGCTGAGCCGCAAATATCATCAAGCCGTCATTTCTGTTCTGCTGTCTTCCTTGTCCTTTCTGAGCGATTGACTCATTTCTCACCACCGCAACTTGTCGCACGATAAAAAATGGGCATAATTAAATTTAAACGGATGTTTACATAAGGACGCAGGACGTGTCATCAATGATCAAACTTCACAGAATTGAAGGCTACATACAGACCATTTATCTGGCGGAATACCGCCGCGGCCTGCTTCTCCTTGACGGCTGCTGCCGGGCAGATATCCCTCTTATCAGAAGTTACATCACCCACACACTGCAGCGTGCATTCAGTGATTTATCCCTGGTGATTGTCACGCATATGCACCCTGACCACGCCGGGGCTGCACACCGCTTACGAACACTAACAGGATGCCGAATTTCCTCGGCAAATGTTCCCGGCCAATGGTACAGCGGACTTGACGGACAGTTGATGCATTGGGCCGATCTGGTGCTGGCAGACTGGGTTGCCAAACGTATGGGCAAGCCGCGTCGTTTTCTCTGGTACTCCGCCAAACTCAAACCTGACTTTCTGCTAGATGACGGCGAAAAGATTCCCGGTTTTCCAGATTGGCAAGCCATTTCAACTCAGGGCCATACAGATCGTGACTTGTCTCTTTATCACCAACCATCAAGAAAAGTCTATGTGGCCGACTTGATGGTAAAAGTGAAGGGGCGCTCCATCCCGCCATTTCCCGTATTCTACCCTAACCGTTACCGCGCCTCAGTACAGCGTATTATGGCACTTGAACCGGATGCCATCATTCTTGCTCATGGCGGAGAAATTACACCGTCCCCAGAAGACTATCAGCATGTGCTGGAGCGCGCCCCACGCAAACCGATCACTCACTGGCGAGCCGTGAAAAGTAAAATTAAGCGAGCCCTACGGCGACGCTGAAGCTGGGTCTGACAGGCATCTAAAACCGCGTACGTATCAATCCACTATTGATAAACTACGTTGCAAGGTCAGCCACTTTATGCAATCATCGCCCGCCTGTATATCGTTATTGTTTTGCTATTCAGTAAGATCGATGTCTAGACTTACTCCATAGCTGGCAGAACACTTCGTATAACCCCATTAATAAGGTATGGGGGTTTCTACCAGAATCCGTAAAATTCTGATTACGAAGAGTGAAGCGCAAATGTGCTTTTCTCTTTGTAATTCTTTCACTACTCAGCAGAAAAGTACCTTAGCGCTAATCTCCTCCTTCTGGCCATGTACCGGAAACAGATTTAACTCTATGAGAAGAATAAGGGCTTACTATGAAAGACTTTATCAACGGATTACCTAAAGTTGAACTCCACCTCCATATCGAAGGTTCTCTTGAGCCAGAGCTGATGTTTGAATTGGCGACACGCAACCAGGTCAGAATTCCTTTTGAAAGTCCTGAAGCCGTTCGGGCCGCCTATCAGTTCACCAATCTCCAATCGTTCCTGGATATTTACTATCAGGGCGCCAATGTACTGATTCACGAACAGGACTTTTACGATCTGACCTGGGCCTACATGCTGCGCTGTAAGCAGGATAATGTGATTCACACAGAGATTTTCTTTGACCCTCAAACCCACACCGAACGCGGAATTCCTTTTGATACCGTCATTAACGGTATCAGCCGCGCCCTTGATCAGGCGAAGAAAGAGCTTGGTATAAGCAGCCAGATCATTATGTGCTTCCTGCGTCACCTCGATGAAACATCGGCGTTCAAAACCCTTGAAGAAGCATTGCCGTTTAAAGACAAAATCGTGGGTGTTGGTCTGGATTCATCCGAACAAGGCAACCCGCCAGAAAAATTTGCTAGGGTCTTTAAAACCGCATTGCAGGCTGGGTTCAAAACAGTGGCCCACGCTGGTGAAGAAGGTCCGGCACAGAACATTTATGACGCGATAGAAATGCTTGGCGTTTCGCGGGTTGACCATGGCGTACGCTGTATCGAAGACGAAACCCTGGTCAGCCAGCTGGCTGAATCGCGAATGCCACTGACTGTCTGCCCACTCTCAAACATTAAGCTCAAAGTGTTTAAGACCATGGCCGAACACAACATTACGGATTTACTGGATAAAGGGCTTTGCGTCACCATCAATTCTGATGATCCTGCCTATTTTGGCGGGTACATGACAGACAACTTTTTAGCCGTGGCGCAAGCCCATCCACTCAGCAATTCACAACTCGCGCAGTTTACCCTGAATGCGATTGAAGCCAGCTTTATCTCCGATGAGGATAAAGCCAACTATTGCTGGCGTGTAGAAAACTACCTGAGCCAGCATGTTCGTACCCATTAATTCATAAACTTCACAAAGGCCGCTTTCACGCAGAGCAGAGAACAGAACAAAGATAAAATAAAGAAGAAGCCCCCATTTGGGGGCTTCTGATTATCTGGGTATTGCCTCAGTTCAGTCTCTGATAAACCCATTATTGTAGTGACGGGAATCTGGCACAATGTTGTGTTTATTCAACAAGCGATACATTGTTGCTCTTGAAACCCCCAGGTCTTTGGCTGCAGAAGCGACCTGACCACGATGTGTTTCCAGTACCGCAACCAGAACATCTTTTTCAGCTTCATCTTTAATATTTCGCAGACTTTGCTTCAGGTTTGCCTTACTAGGCAGATCAAAATGTTCTGCTCGTACTTCGCTGCCTTCTGCCAGCAATGCCGCACGTTTGACCTGATTAATCAACTCACGCACATTACCCGGCCAGCTGTAGCGAAGCAGTAGCTGTTTGGAATCTTCCGAAAACGAAGCAGCCATTGTGCTGTACTCGCGAGCAAACTTGGTCAAAAACGTTTCTGCTAAAAGGAAAATATCTGACCCACGTTCACGCAAGGTTGGTACTTTGATATGGAACACATTTAACCGGTAGAACAGCTCTTTACTGAATTCTCCGCTTGCCACAGCCGCCTCTAGATCAGCACTGGAAGTGGCAATGATTCGTATATCAGCCGCATCTTCTCCATCCAGTGTTTCGCTGGCCGGCGCTTGTAAATAAGTCAGCAGATCTTCTTGTAAGTCTTTTGACAGTTCTTCCACGTTATCGAGCATTAATGTGCCGGTAAAACGCGTACCATCTTCCTGACGATATGAACCGTCCAGCAGTGACATTTTGTCATCGTCACGATTTAAAGAGGCACAGTTTACGACAGTAAATGGTGTATTTTTACGCTTGGACAGGTTGTGAATCGATTTTGCTATCAACTCTTTACCTGTACCGTTTTCCCCAGTCAGGAATACATTCACTTCGGTCATTGCAACACGACGAACCATATCCCGTAATTGTTTAATAGATTTCGATTCACCAAACAGGCCCATATCATGCTGTGAGGTTATCTCGACCCAGGTACGTGATTCAATTTCCAACATTCCTAACTGGTGTCCGACCGTGTCAAGCAAATGACTACCCGGAACCGGAACGGTGAAATAATCAACGCAAAAGTTATTGATAAATTGGCAGATGGCATCCGTTTTCAGCTGCTCTTTTTTAATAATCGCAATCCATTTAACTTGTTTAGTTTTATTTGCCCTCAAAGAAATGCTATTCAAACTAAAGTCGTTATTGCTTAAATCAACGACACAGATGCATGGACTGTACTCTTCAAGAATTGAATCTGCAGTACGCAGGTCATAACAACAATGTGTTTTCCAACCTGATTGTTCAAGCAGCGCAATCCAAGGTTCATAATTACATCCAATTGCAACTAAACGACCAGTCATTGATTTATTTTGACTTTGAGCCACCATCGAAGTCACCTTCTATCAATTTATACTTATTATCAATGTAATAAAAATATAGGCAAAAAATTCATTTTTGGTAGAGTTTCAAAATTAAGAAATGCTTAAAACCCTAAAACAAATAAACAATTAATTACTTAATATCAACATTATCATTAACTTATCAGTGGTGAAAAAAGACAAAAAAAACTGAACTTTTTATTGTTTACGCCAAAAGAGATGCAAATAAAAAAGGTATTGCATTAGCAATACCTTTAGAATGGACAAAAAAGTGATAATATGACAAATTTTTACTATAAGACTAGTTTAATATCCATTGTAAAGAATGGAGTTTTCCAATCGGGTTTTAAAGAGAGTTTGTTGATTAAAGCTTTTAATATCAGCTTCAATATCCAAAACAGTCTGGTTGTTAATAACGGTGTTATCTTTTGAGTTCTGGACAAAGACACCCATCACATCAGATCCTGGCTTACCTTTAACAATATTATTATAGCCATGAGAAATGATTTTTACCGGGTCACCGTAATCATAGGTGTCCCTGCCATCCCGGCTGGTCAATATACCATTATTAATCGTAAAATCGGCGATGTGAGTGGAGTATACAGTTTCGCCATTAATAGCGGTACTGATTGATAGCCCTATGTTGATTATGTTGTCGCTGATAGAGACAAATCCCCCTCTTAATGAGGACATTTCACTCTCACTCAAGGAGGTTAAGCCCAATTCATCAACGGATAGATAACTGATAGAAGCATGCGCTAACAGCGCAGTACTCCCAAATGCCGTAGCGACAAATAACCGAGTTAACCTTTTCATACTAGCCTCTAATATTCATTCGACCCAGGTAGAGTAATGCTGAATGTCGATAACGAGTCTCTGACAACCGCTTCTGACGAGGGTGAAGGTGTATAAATATTGTAATTATCTGCAGTAATAAAGCTTTCGCGACCAATTTTCGCTCGGTTCTTCACAAGTAGCACAGCGCCTTTATAATAGTTTTTGAAATCATCTATTGGCATCATAAGTGTACCACGAGATGGATCACCGAGAATCACATTCTTTTTATTCATCCCTTTAATAACAACAAAGTGCATATATCCATCAAAGTTCACAATTGTAATTGCTGGAATGCGTATTTTTTGAAACCGTTCAAGCGGGATATTATACCCGTTCGCATCAAGCCCAAGAGAATCCAGATATTTTTTCATGTCTAACATTGAAAATCCCTGTTTTTCAATTTTTTTCTTATCACCATTTTTAAACATGAAATCAAAAATCGTATTTTCCTGCGCATCAATACCATAATGAAACCTCAACAGCGATGCCAGGGCAGCTGAACCACAGCTAAAGTCATATTGTTGTTTAAAAACATCACCAAAAAGTTGTTCTTGATAACTCTTTACTTGAACGTTGTACCCGCCGCGACTAGGGAAATAGTCCAGTGCCAATACATGTGTTGATGTAAACAGGCCGATAAGCAATAAAGTTGATCTTTTCATACGCTTGCCGCCTACCTGAAAACTGAAGTTATAGTTACTATAGTGAATCTGCAGAAGTCACAAATATCAGATTTGATAACCCGAAATAAAAAGGGCCTTACGGCCCTTTATATTTTTAGTAGGAACCACCACTACCTGAGCCAACAAGCGCTGCGTTTGTGCTTGAAGTTTGTTGTACAAGGGAGTTGTTACCCACGTTCTGACCCGCGATGTTAATACCTGATGCACTACCGTAAGACATGTGCATGTTGTTCGCATGGTCAACCATGACATCAGTTGATGAGCCTTTACAGCATGCCCCACCGTAAGTAACACTCGTATCCATAACAGAACCATATAGTGTTGATTCTGCAAGGTATTTGTTGACTTCAACATCAATATCTACATCTTTTGAAGCATCCTTGTAAGAATTATCTTCATAGTCAAACTCGTGAGTATTACCCACATTTTTCATTTTCAGATAATCATCATCTGATGAACTGTATTTGCTGTAATTGACAGTCTTATCGTATGAAAGATCAACGTCAACATTTGTAGTTTTGTTATAGCTACCATCAATGGTGACGTTATCATAATCGTCATAGCCATTATCGTAACCGCCGTAACCACCATATCCGCCGTCAGCCAGTGCAAGAGGTGACGCAATAATTGCTGCTAGTAGCATAATTTTTGTATTACGCATGATCATACTCCAAATTAATTATATATATTTATTCAGATAAATCCGTTTCAAATGGTAATCAATTATCTTTGAGGATAATGATAAAAACCAAGATCTTAGAAGATTTGTTATGCCCTGCGAAACCAACATATTTCTATTGTTATTTGTTGGATACTAACTTTCAGTTAGCGTAGATAGACTAACAATTACTTCAATGTCAGGTTTACCACTGTTGCATTCTGAATTAACACATTGTTACCTGTGTTTTGGACTATATTAAACACGCCAGATGAATTACTTAATGAACCTGCATCAATCAGGTTATCACCTGTTGTATTGTTATAGGCCGCGTTTCCTGCAACATCACCATTCATTTCCGAACTGGCGTAAAGATTATCCAACTTCAGCTCATACTCCCCTCCCCTTGAAACAGACATCATTTCGGACGAGAGCTGTTCGGAATTTGCTAGAATATCCAACTCATCAGCAGCAAAAGCACTGGTTGTTGCTATCATTGCCGCTATCAGCGTTAAATATTTCATGACATCCTCCTGAGGGCTGACTTGCAGCCCTCAGTTATACTTGATTAATTACCTGCTAACATGGCGTTGGTGCTAGCACTTTGCTGAACCAAGGAGTTGTTACCCGCATTCTGACCAGCAATATTGATACCTGAAGCACCGCCAAATGCACCGGACATATCATTAGTGTGGTTAACAGTCAGTGTTGAACCTGAACCATAGCCACCACCGTAACCACCGCCGTAGCTGCCGTAACCATGGCCACTGTCACAGCAAGCACCGCCGTAAGTCACTTCACTGTAGGTGACTGCACCGTCTAGGTGAGAAACAGCCTGAACGTCGTTGTACTCTAAATTGATATTCCAATCCTGGCTGTAATCATGTGAGCTGTTATCAGTCCAGGTTTTTTTGTACGTGTTATTCACGTCGTACATTTTCAAAACATCGTCATCAGACTTGTAAGTCTTTTCGATGTTGTACTCTTTATTTACGTCTACATACAGACTGGCGTCTAAAGACTTGTTGTATGAGTCAGAAACTGTTTTATCACTGCTGTCATAACCACCGTATGGGTTATAAGGGTCATAATATGTATTTGCTAGCGCAAGAGGTGAAGCTACGACTGCTACTAATAGTGCGATATGTGTTTTACGCATGATAGTACTCCAAATATATTGAGAGTTATTTTCTTATAATCACTCGCACGTGTTTGCGAGATAACTTAACTATAGCGATGGCAAGTTTGGCTTCTGTATTATTTTTAATAAAAATAGAATCAATTAAATCATTAAATTTCCTTTTTAATTACCTCTATTTATATCGTAAACATATTGAAATTTTGTCTCACATTTTCAATTGTCAGAGCACCTTTTTATTTTTAAGAAAAATTTAACCTGTTTCTCATTTTATAGAAGGATATGGTTTGTTCTCATTACTAAGACTTATTCTGAGAATCTCAGTTACCACCTTATTCTCACCTCGACTATGATTTTCTTAACAGTTCGTTTCACTTTTTTATTCATAAAAGAAGCCTACTGCTTTTATACCTTCAGGGGTTAGCCGTTTAGTAATAAGTGAGGAAATCGTGACTACTTTCAATAACAAAAGCCTAATCGTGCTTCTTGCTTTGGTGTCCGGAGGTGTAGCAGCAGAAGAACCTGCTGAAACAGCTCCAGACAAAAAGCCGAAAAGGGTTCAAACGGTCGCTGACATTTTTGAACAGCCAGGCGTTCTGACCCCTAAAGGATCCTTTGTTCTGGATACCAGTCTTTCCTTTACCCAGAACTCATCTAATACCGTATCTGTCGTAGGTTACACCGTTTTGCCGTCTTTGATTGTTGGCCTTATCGAAGCCAATGACACTGACCGAACAACACTCACATTCGGTTTAACGGGCCGTTACGGGATCACCAACCGACTGGAAGTAGAAGCCAGAATTCCCTGGGTATATCGTTATGATTCGATTTCTCGTCGAAGCGTGAATGGCTCAGGCAGTGATGCGCCTGAACTCAGAACCTTTGATAATAGTGATCTTGGCGATATAGAAGCGGCCTTTAAGTATCAAATTAATATGCTAGAAGCGCCTTACTGGATCGCAGGTGTCCGTTTTAAAACAACCACAGGTTCATCGCCATATGATGTGCCTATTGACGATCAGTTCGGTTTTGCAGAACTGCCTACGGGCTCTGGATTTCCAAGTATAGAGCCGAGCATGACAATGATTATGCCCATCGACCCGGCGGTTATTTATGCCAACCTGAGCTACATCTGGAATATTGAAGATGATGTAACGGTTGAACAAGACGGTGAACGGACTAAAACCAGTATTGACTTAGGTGATACCATTGGTTTCAGCGCCGGTATGGGTTTTGCCGTCAATCCCCGTTTTTCATTCAGCCTGGGCCTTAGCCACAAAACCATCTTCAAATCAGAAGTGAATGGTTCTACCCCGGCGGATGCCAAATTGCTGCAACTGGACTCTATTTCGATGGGTGCCAACTACGCCATTAACCGAGATACAACACTGAACGTCGGTGTGACAGCCGGTTTAACCGCTGACGCCCCTGACTTCCAACTTTCTGTCCGCATTCCATATACGCTGAAATAACGCGCATCTGTTCCCCGTCAGTTCACTGGCGGGGAATCCTTCAATGACTAAAGTCTAATTTTCCTCTAAGCTATAACGCTATTACTATGAGTGACAGGAAAATTGCATGTCTACGCCACTAGACCCAAGCCAAATTGCGACAATCCAAAATTATGATTCAGAGAAACGCTACCAGTATCTGCTGAAAGAAGTGGTAGCCAATCGAGAAATTTGGATTCTGACTGACGAACATGGCTGCGTCATGCTGAATACAGAAGATGATGACTGTGTACCGGTTTGGCCTAACCGTGAGTTTGCAGAAGCCTGGGCAACCGGAGACTGGGAGTCCTGCAAGGCTGAATCAATTTCGCTGAATAAATGGCATAGCCGCTGGACTTATGGCTTAGCGGATGATCAACTGGCTGTTGTCGTCTTTCCGAATGTGGACGAAGATGGCTTAGTTATCGATCCTGAAGAGCTGGATTTTGAACTGCGTCAGCAGGAAAAGAAACAATCCCGCTAAGTTGCGATTATTGCTCCTGCGAATTTTTGGGCAACCCGCTCTCAAAATTGCTGACACCAATAAAGAGGGAGTGTTTGACTCCCCCTTTTTTACCATCACTTCCTACAGAAACTGCGTTAACTTTACGAGGAATGTTGCCATGGAGGCATTTTTTACCCAACTCAAACAGCAGCCGGAATCAGTAAGTTTCAGCCAGGTCATGCAGGTTATCAACGACAACTACGCATATGCCCCTGTGACCTTCTCAAACGGTTTAGGCAAAGAAACGTTGACTAATCCAGCCGGTACGAATGAAGGCTCCTGCCGCATCTTTGCCTTCGCTCAACTGAACAAACTGACAGAAGCTGAAACACTCGCCTGCTTTGGTGAGTTTTACCGTAATGATGTTTTGCAACACCCAGCTGGCAGCGATCATCAGAACATTCGCCATTTTATGAAGTATGGCTGGGCCGGGATTAAGTTTGACGACTGCCCTCTGACCACCAAACCCTGATGTTTCGAGCTTTTTATTACATCAACAACATAAGCAATAAAGCTTAAACAAACGCCCGCAAAAGAAAACGCCCGATCATCACTGAATACCGGGCGTTGTTTAGAATGCTTAATGCAGCGGCTTTTTACAGTGCGAGCACGTTGATGGCGGCTTCATAAAAAATGGGCTGCGGCTCGGGTGTGCGCAGGCATCACAAAAACGTGTTGAACGAATGGTAAGCCAGGTCAAAGGCACCATAAAAGCCAGCAATCCCAGCATCATGGTGAATGGCGGTTGCATGTAAACAATCACCGCAGCAATCACGACATTACTGACGATCGTGTACACCGGCCACAACTTACGTTTTTTCGCAACGTCTTTTCCCCGATGAAACAGCATAAAGCTGCCCAGCGCCATACCAAGCCATACGGCCGCAAAAATGATTAATAGATCTTGTTGCATATTTTACCCTGGCAGTTGTGCTCGCCTGTAGATGTTAAAAAAGCAGATGTAGCGTCTCATCTGCTCACGCCATTCCGATAGCGTCATAGCAGCCATATCTCGTGTGTAAGGCACTTATCCAGGCGCTTTTTCCTGACTCACCTCCCGCTATCAGGCCAAAATTTTATCATTAAACACGTCAGATCCTTTCGGAATGATAAGGAATGTTACAAATCACTTCACAGAATCGATGATTTATCACCAATGTGATCGATTTCACTTCACGCTGACGTAAAATTCATGTGTCGTTCAGATAAAGTTGATAATCTCATTACTGAAGAAAATCATTCGGCAACACAACTGGATACGTCGCTTTTGCATGGGGCTACCCATCATTTTAACGTTTTACGTATCAGCCAGAAATCTGGCGAAACAGGAGTTGTTTAATGGATATTAAAGGCGTACTACGTACCGCATTTATTCTGTTCTGTGTGATGGGTCGAGGCTCTGCCATTGCCTCCCCGACACTGAATGACTTTGACCGTCTGGATTATGAGGTCTCATCCAAGCAATCCGAGACTAGCAAGAAATCGTTTCAGCGCAGTCTGAGTGGCCTATATAGCATCAATAGTTGGCGCTCATCAGACATTCGACAGCCTTACAGCCACTTTAATGCGCTGTATCAGGTCGCTCCGCATGCACAAGAAGAGCTAAGCAACCTGATTAAAGAAGTGGGGATGATGACCGGGAACGACGTGATTATTCCTGATGTAAAATCCAAAGAACGCGCGCTCAGTAAAATTGAGACAGAGCTCAATGGCGATGCCAGCCAGATCACCGACCTGGCTCGTGCATCCATTGTTGCCCGTGATATTCCCAGCCTGGTACAGGCATTTGAACTGGTTGGAAAGGAGTCGACCCTGATTGCGGTTAAGAACCGTTTTAAAAATCCGGCCCCGTCAGGTTACCGCGACCTGAAAGTGTTGGTTCAATTGCCGGAAACCGGCATGATTGCTGAAGTTCAGCTTCACCTGGATGCGATTTCTACCGTCAAAAGCGGCCCTGAGCATGACATCTATGAACAGATTCAGCACATTGAGCGTCGCGCACAACATGAATCTCGCGACCTGAGTGAATTTGAACTGGCCCAAATCAGCCAACTTAGGGTTACTTCACAGGCTCTGTATCATGATGCCTGGCAGCAATACCTGCACCCTAACCGGCTGGCTAGCTAACCAGCCGTCAGGTTCACACCAGGCACTAACACTGATATTACTCAGCGGGATTGACTAAAAAGGGGTTTTAATCGACGGGTTTTAGTTTTCAGCATGTAAACTGCAGTTCTGGCCGCCGACCCACTGCTGTCGGATCCGTCGTCCCTATCTACTTATTATCAACCTAGCTATTATCAACCTATTTAACTATCCACCTATGTAACTATCTACCAATTTACCTCTCTAACCTAATGAGCGGCGGCCAACTTTATACCCGTAATCACAAACCATCGAAAGTGCAGCTTCACAGCATAATTACGACTTCTGTGAAAAGTGCTGTGAAGCGCCTATTCAAACACACAATCTCAGGGATAACAGGAATCAATTAGTCACGGTGGTGTCTCAAACTACAGACAGTTTTTCGATATTGAGTCTCAAAAGTCGCTCATGACGGTTTTGTGACACAGTGATGTTGTCTACGGTTAAATAACAGGTGTTTAGTTTTGCGTGTAAATTACCTGCGTTTGAAACGTGTCCACTACCAGATGAGGGAACCATGAGTGACCGCTACCAACCCATTGATTGCGCCCTGTATGACCATTTTGAGCTAGCCTGCCTGTATCATTACGATGTGCAGCTGGAATTACGGGATGGTTCTACTGTAGAAGGAAGGTGTATCGATACCGACATTCAGCCGGACAAATCGGAATGGCTGATCTGTAAAACACAGTATCAATACACCAAAATACGACTGGATTGCATTAACCGCATGAAAGCTTTGACCCCTAATGCCCGTTTTGATGAAGTCACCAAGAGTGAATTTGATAAAACCGTTGGTGTATGACAACGGCATCCAGCCTGCTGAAATCAAGTTCAGCATCAGACCAAATGCCACATTACGTAAAACAACGTAAAACAGGTTCAAGTACATAAATGAAAGGCTGCCCATTTGGCAGCCTTTCACAGATATAAGTCTTTGGGAGCCGCAGATGTTTTCGCTGCAAAGCATTAACATACTACGCTGGCTTCTGTATGCTCAGCTCGCAGCCTGAAGCACCGTTTCAGACGCCTCAGGCAACAACTCTTCGACAATGCGCTTGAGCAGGAACGTTTCGCGCTCAATCGACATGCCTTTCTTCTCACTGTTCGCCATGGTGTGTTCATTATGAGCGATAGCATCAAAGATATTGATCCACACAGGTTTCATCCCATTACTGACTTCATAGTCTTCCAAACGGGTCTCACCGAGTTCATCATCAATCGTACACACATAGCAGTATGATTCCATGTGCATGATATCGAAATCCGGTTTATACCAAGGGCGATATTCTTCATACAGACCAAATTCACGAATGTCGCGAATATTTCTGGCACCGGTTTCTTCCTGCAGCTCACGAATCAGCCCTTCAACAGCGTCTTCTCCATCATCCAGTCCACCACCCGGCAACGTGTAATCGTGATAACGTGCGGTATACACCATCAGGATCTCTTCGCCTTTCAGGATGATGCCACGTGCCGCTTTACGATGGAAAAGCGTGCCGTCCAAATTAGTCAGCTCGGGATGGACACTTGATTGGAGTAAACGCATGGAAGAAGTCTCTGCTACCGGATGAAAGAGCCGGGCATTGTAGCGGCCTGAAGCCATTTCGACAATGCCCGGCACCGATCCCCTTATCGGTACGATCCCCTATAGCAGTAAAGCCAGTGAGGATAAACCAGCGAATCAGTTTCTCAGGGTTACCAGGTAAACAGACGCTTCAGGAAGCCTTCAACCTGGCCGGAGCCTTTGCGAATCCCTTCCGAAATATCATCACCCAAGCCCTGATGGATACAGCCCTGCTTTAACGTTCCTTCCGGATCCCAGGCAGGCAGATGCGTTTGGCCGATACAGCTTTGTGCCAGTACGCCCTGGCGGTCTGTGTAATAATCAAAATCAACAATTTTTGACGGACGTTTCAGCACCAACGGTTCAGGATCACGGTGCTGGATATAGTCAGCATAAAGACGCAGTGGCCCGGCAGAACCTGTTAGCTTCACCGCCTTGTTGTCATCGCGCCCCATCCAGATCGTCACCACTTCACGACCGTCGACCCCCACATACCAGCTGTCACGGCCCTTATCTGAGGTACCGGTTTTACCAGCCAGACGGGAAGACGGCAATACAGAATTCAGATAACGCGCTGTACCTTCTGTCACCACGCGTTGCATACCGTACAGTGTCAGCCACGCCGCTTCCTCAGATACCACTTCTTTGGATGTCGGCAAATGCTGATAAAGAATATTGCCTTCTTTATCCACCACCGCATTCAGTGCCGTCAGCTTACTGCGACGACCGCCACTGGCGATGGTCTGGTACATCTGAGTAACTTCCAGTGGTGTCAGCGTAAATGCTCCCAGTAGCATTGAAGGTAATTTCGGGATTTCACCTTCATCGATTCCCAGCTTGGTCATGGTATCAATGACATGATCCAAGCCAACCGCCATCCCCAGGTTGACTGTCGGGATGTTGTAAGATTTAGCCAGTGCCAGATACAATGGCACTTCTCCTCGATACTGACGGTCATAATTTCGTGGCGTCCAGTTTTCACCTTTCTGTCCTTTCAGCGTCAGTGGTCGATCCTGCAAACTGGTCGCCAGTGAGAAACGCTTTGGCAACTCCAGTGCTGACAAATACACCGCAGGTTTCACCACCGAACCAATCTGACGTTTCGCATCAATCGCACGGTTAAACCCGTCAAAACCGGTACGAGAGCCTCCCACCATCGCGCGGATTTCACCTGTCAGGCGATCCGCCACAACCACCGCGGTTTCCAGCTCATTGCCAGCTCGTGCTTCCAATTGTGGAATAACCGAATTGACCGATCGCTCAGCCAGCTCTTGTGAGCGGGGGTCCAGCGTAGTAAACAGACGCAACCCTTTCCCCGGCTGGTAACCGTCGACTTTCGCTTGCAGTTCACGTTCCAACTGGCCAAAGTACGCAGGCTGTCGGTTAGCAATCTTACCTTTCGGTTGCAAATCCAACGGTTTATCTAAAGCCTTCTTGTACTCGTTTTCTTCCAGAACGCCATTATCTGCCATCAGCTTCAACACCAAGTTACGGCGTGTTTTTGCACGTTCAGGATAGCGCCACGGATTGTAGTAAGACGGTCCTTTGACCAGACCCACCAGTAATGCCTGCTGATCAACCCGCAGCTCAGACAGTGGTAACCCGAAATAGAACCGAGAGCCCAACTCAAAGCCATGCACCGCCTCACGACCGCTCTGCGCCAGGTATACCTGATTCAGGTAAGCATCGAGAATCTGATCTTTGGTGAATCGGTAATCCAGGATCAGAGCCATATAGGCTTCACGGAATTTCCGCCACAAGCTGCGTTCACTGGTCAGAAACATGTTTTTCGCCAGTTGCTGGGTCAGGGTACTGCCTCCCTGAACGGTACGGCCGGCTTTCAGGTTTGCGACAAATGCGCGCATAATCGCAGTCGGAGACACCCCTTCGTGCTCATAAAAGTCGCGGTCTTCGGTGGCAATCAGCGCATCAATAAGAGGCTGCGGCATTTCATCTTTTGGCTTGTAAATGCGCTGCTCTTCGGTTTTCGCTTCCAGCATGCCAAGCAGTTTCGGTTCAACCGACAAGATCCCCATTTCTCGCTTGCTGGCGACATCGATAATTTTCTTTACACTGGAATAATCAAAGGTCACCTGTACATGGCGGGCATCCTGCTCCCCATCACGGAACTCAAACGGGCGGCGAATGAACTCGACCTTTAATCGACTGGTGGTGTACTCACCCGGTTGAGACGGTTTGTCCACTTTCCGGTATTTCAGTACCTTCAACTCATTGACCAGATCTTCGTAACGGATCAATGCGCCCGGCTGAAGTGTCAGCTCTCGGGCATAAACCACAGAAGGCAGCTGCCAGAGCTCCCCTTCAAATTTGGCGGTCACCTCATCGTTAAGCTGGTAGCCCATTTTCATCAGGCCAGCAGATGTGGCAATAACCGCTGCAATTGCGGTGTAAGCCAGCCAGCTACGCTTTTTTTCCTTCTTCTTTTTAGGCGGAACCATGCGTGAAGAAGGGGTGTTTTCAGGTGATTGCTTAGAATCGTCAGGTGTCTGTTGCTTTGTCATAGTCTGTTTCTGGTAGAAATAACGCGCAGACATTAGCGCAAGCATCATTTTGCGGTGTCAGAAAAATGTCAAAGCCTACATGAAAAGCGGCTAAACACTTGATTTTTGCAGATGGCGAGATCACAGCACAAGGTTGCAACCCGACTGGTAATCCGCGATAAAATCCCGCAGAATACCTGCCCCCACCGAATCATTCACACACCGCGTTTTTACGCGAAATAGTGATGATGTTAACGCGGGAATTCTATTTTTAACTGAACGATCAAGCCGAAAATTATGGAACGTGATTATAAACTCGAATGCCTGATGACCATGCCGCGTCATGAACTGGAAGAATTCAGCCACCGAGTGGTGAGCCGCATGGTGCCGGAAGATGTCATGCAGGAATTGTTTACGTTTGACAAAGAAGAAGTCGACAGTCAGGAGCGACTTATTTCGGCGCAATTTGATGCGATGTTACGTATGACAGCCATTGCGCTGGGCGAAGTGAAAGGTGCGTTTAGTGAGTCTGACAATGCGTCTCAAAATACCGAGCGCATGACGCGTTTGCTGCTTTGGCATTTTTACGCGATCTCTTTCAATCTGGAAGAGGCAGTGACACTGGAACAACATTGTGATCAGGTAGAAAAAATTCTTCCAAATGCACCCTCTGACGCGTTTGGCTGGATTAAAGTGCTGACCGAGCTGCTACATACCTACGCAGAACTTAACGAAAAACGCAGCCAATAACTTTTAAGCTGAGTGTTCATTGAACAAGCTGGTTTAGAACAGGTTGCTTATACGATGAGTTGTTTATCGGACAAAGGCAGCCAGTCACCGCAGCAACGCGTTAAAACAAAAGTCATTATAAAAATTAGCCGGGCGATTATGCCCGGCTATTTGTTATCCGCTAAAACCTATCGCGATCTTTGAAGCTTTCGCAGATACCAGTGTTCCATCTCGCTATTTCGGTAAACTATTTCGGTAAAGATGCCTGGTGTTTGGTGATCAGATCGTCCATCGCTTCAGCCGCCCGCTGCTGGACATGTTTGAGACAATCTTCATGGCCAATCGGCTCTACCACCTCGTAGTAACACTTAAGTTTTGGCTCCGTACCGGACGGGCGCACAACCACACGGGAATCGTCATCCAGCCAGTAAATCAGCACATCACTCGCAGGCAGGTCGATAGCTCCCACCTTACCATCAGCATACTGGCGCTGCGATGTTTTCAAATCGTCAATGCAAACCACAGCGCGACCTGCAATGGCTTCTGGTGGTGTGGTACGTAAACTGTCACCAACCGGTGGCGAGCTCGGATCCAGGGCAATACTCCGCTGCGCATTAAGGTAAAAACCGTGTTCACGGTAAATATCTTCCAACCGGTTCCAGATCGTTTTACCCTGAGCCTGTAATTCTGAGGTCAACTGTGCGAAGGCCACCAAGGCTGACAAGCCGTCTTTGTCCCACACGGTCTGCCCCACGGTGTAACCCAGCGCTTCTTCATACGCAAACAAGAACTGGTTGTCCCCGGTTTGCTTCTGCATGGCAATGTTGGTCAGCCATTTAAAGCCGGTTAATGTCTGGTAATACTTCGCCCCAGCGGCCTCAGCAACTTTCTTCAACAAGCTAGAAGAAACAATAGTGGTACCAACCAGATTTTGCTCCGGCGCAGCATGGGTAAGCAGGTAATGACCCAACAACACACCGACCTGATCACCGGTCAGCATTTTGTACTCGCCATCTTCCGTCCTGACTGCCACCGCAAAGCGATCAGCATCAGGATCGTTGGCACAAGCCAGCATTGCATCATGGGCTTTGGCTTCAGCGATCACCATATCCATCGCACCGGCTTCTTCTGGATTGGGGAAATTCACCGTCGGGAAAGTTCCGTCCGGCTCGCGTTGGGCTTTAACGCTGTACACATTTTTAAAACCAGCATCAGCCAGCAACTGCTCTGCCATGTCAGCTCCAACACCATGCATCGCGGTATACGCCAGACTAACCGCCTCCGGCTGCTGATGATTGGACAAAATCGCACTGTTATTGAGCGTTTTACGGTACTCAGTGTAAAAGTCACCGTTCAGCCAGGTCAACAGCCCTTGATGCTCAGCATCTTCCACACTCATCACCGGTAGTGGTTCAGATGCTGCAATATCAATCTGTGCTGCTATCCCTGAATCATGTGGAGGAATGATCTGCGCGCCATTGTCCCAATACACTTTAAATCCATTGTACGCTGGCGGATTATGGCTGGCAGTCACAACAATACCGGCAGCCGTTCCAAGATGACGGACACCAAATGCCACTAGCGGTGTAGGGGCCACTTTCTCAGTCAGGTAGACCTTAATCCCCAGTGAGGCCAGCATAGCGGCTGCATCACGGGCAAACTGTGAGGAGTCAGGACGACCGTCATAACCAATCACCACGCCTCGTGAGGCTGCGTCACTAAAAGTGGCCAGCAGGTACTTCCCAAGTCCCAGTGCCGTTTCCTGAATCACCAGGCGGTTCATGCGATTGGGTCCTGCGCCAACAATCCCACGCAATCCGGCAGTACCGAACGCCAGTCGAGATGAAAAGCGATCTTCCAGCGCATCACGGTCATTCGTATCAATAAGCCGTTGTAATTCTTCTCTTGTAACCGGATCGGGATCGCGTGCCAGCCAAGTTGATACTTCTGTATTCATATGGAAGTCCTACCATTTAAGAATGCTATTGAACCCGCCCTAACGGCGAAATTGTCAGGCCGTTTACGTGCTGCATCAGCACACCGTCCTTCCAAGGGTTCTGTACAGTTCAGAAACAACTGAAAAAAGTATAGAGGTTGTGCTACATGGGACAACGAAATCTGTCTCAATGTGGCGACCAAACAATCTAACTGATAACCATTATCAACTCAAATGTAAATATTGCTATATTCAACTGGCAGGGGCGTTTTACAGGCAAAAAAAATCCAGCCCCTAAGGGCTGGATTACGATTTAGTGCTTTACGCTAGACGATTAGTCTTCGAAGCGAGGCTTGCTACGACGCTGTGGCGCACCCGTACTACCGTGGTTACGTTCACCACGGAAGCTGCCACGGTTATCGCCGCCACGGTTACGGTCGAAACGACGCTCACCGTCACGACGTGGGCGGAAACCTTCACGGCTGCCATTATTGGCATTACCACGGTAACCACCACGGTTGCCTTCACGGCCTTCACCACGGTTGCCTTCGCGGCCACCACGACGGTGCTCACGCAGTACATCGTCTTCTACCACAACCGCTTTCACGTCGTTCTGGCGGATGCGCAGCTTCTTAAGCTGAGCTGCAACTTCGTTTGGCAGTTTCTTAGGCAGCTGAACGTAAGTGTGCTCAGGAGCCAGTTTGATTGCACCGATGCTGTCTTTGTTCAGGCCCAGCTCGTTTGCGATTGCGCCAACGATATCTTTAACCTGTACGCCTTGCTCACGGCCCACTTGCAGCTGGTAAGTATCCCAGTCAGCAGTGTTGTAAGTACGACGCTCACGACGCTCACCGCGTTCGCCACGTTCACCGCGCTCGCCACGGTCATCACGACGACGGTCACGACGCTGCTTGTCGCGCTCAACTGCAGCGATCATTGGGTCCGGACCTTTGTAGAACAGAGGACGGTTACCCTGCTGACGCTTCAGCAGCATTGCAGCCAGTGTTGCCGCGTCAACTTCGATGCTTTCTTGCAGCTTTTCTACCAGCTCAACGAAAGACTCCAGGCTTGCTTCTTCTTTCTGAGCTTCCAGCTCCTGGCCCAGACGGCTCAGACGGGCTTCAGCAACAGCATCACGAAGAGGAAGTTGGATTTCTTCCATGCGTGATTTAGTCACGCGTTCGATAGTGCGCAGCATACGAATCTGGTTGGTACGAACCAGCAGGATCGCTTTACCGTTACGACCGGCACGGCCTGTACGACCGATACGGTGGATGTACGATTCTACATCGAACGGGATGTCGTAGTTGAATACGTGCGTGATACGTGGCACGTCAAGACCACGAGCAACAACGTCAGTTGCAACCAGGATATCAATCACACCGCGTTTGATGTGCTCAACAGTACGCTCACGCAGTGACTGAGGAATATCACCGTGCAGTGCCGCAGCCTTAAAGCCACGCGCAGACAGCCAGTCAGCCAGACGCTCGGTATCCTGACGAGTACGTACAAACACGATTGACGCGTCAGTGTCTTCTGTTTCCAGCAGACGCATCATTGCTTCATCTTTTTCTACGCCTTTTACAACCCAGAACTGCTGCTCAACTTTAGCAACAGTACGGTTTTCACCGGCTACGTCGATACGCGCTGGATCACGCAGGAAACGATCAACGATTTCCTTAACGATTGGAGGCATAGTTGCTGAGAACAGAACACGCTGTGCCGATTCAGGCGCTTGTTCCATGATCCAGGTTACGTCATCAACGAAACCCATCTTCAGCATTTCATCTGCTTCATCCAGAACGAAAGTGTGTACTTCGTCCAGGTGCAGACGATCACGAGTGATCAGGTCTTTAACACGACCAGGAGTACCCACAACAATGTGAGCGCCTGATTTCAGAGCACGCATCTGGTCAACGATAGAAGCACCACCGTAAATTTCCAGAACTTTCAGGCCCTTGATGTTTTGACCAAGAACTTTAATCTCAGCTGCAACCTGAATAGCCAGCTCACGAGTCGGCGCCATAACGATGGCTTGTGGCTTGTGCTGGTTCAGATCAAGTTTGTTCAGCAGCGGCAGTGAGAATGCAGCTGTTTTACCCGTACCTGTCTGCGCTTTACCCAGCGCATCATTACCGGCAAGTAGAAGAGGAATAGACGCCGCCTGAATTGGAGTCGGCGCAACGAAGCCCATTGAGTCAAGTGCGGATAGTAGTGTGTCGGCCAGGTCTAACTGGCGAAATTCTGTAACAGATTCTTGCATTGGGATCCCAATAAATAATCGAACATAAAACGGGGCCCCTAAGGCTATAAAACGGTTCTGCAACAGCAACCACAAGCTTGGGCCTCGACAATAGTGAAGGCGCGCATTGTGCGCCATTACTCGATAAAAAGCCAGAAAAAATTGAGCGCTGTCACAAATTAACTTTCAAGAAACTACTATTTAAACAATTCGCCCAATGACTTGCCGTTTTTTGTTTCTTTTCGACGCATTTTCTATGCAAGTGATAGCGTCTGAAGTCCCACCTTGGCAAACCTGACCGCCCCGTTCAGTGCCTTACAAACACAGTAATTTCATGGCTTTCCCTAAATAACGGCGCCGAATACACCGTTCTGCTTCGCTCCCACGTCGGCTTTTCACAACCCGTCTTAAAAACAACGCATCTGGCTCAATTATTACGTTCTACAGCTCACAAAACCGTTACGTTTAGCCCTCTTTATGCCTATTCCGACATTCCTAAGCCGATTGCTTCAGCTAGCCACTTACTGCTTATTGCTGGCTGAAACCAAAGCTATATCGCTGGGTTTCTTCGCCCGCAACGTGTCCCTTCCCCCTTGTTCCTTACCCTTTATAACGGATACATATATAAGCAGCCTTATCGGTCACAATTTTTATACCATCCGCTATTTGAGCCTCTTTTCAGTATATCTTTCTGTGACATTCCTGTGTCTTCCTCCCGAGAAACTTGGTTTTAGCGGCCGAAAACTTTATAGTGTCCGAGTTAACAACCTGAGACCGGGCATAATGTTTCAAGATAATCCTTTACTAGCACAACTTAAAAAACAGATTCAGGAAACGCTTCCTAAGAAAGAAGGCAGCATCAAAGCCACTGACCGCGGTTTCGGCTTTCTTGAAGTCGATAACAAAGAAAGTTATTTCATTCCACCGACCTATATGAAGAACGTGATGCACGGTGACCGTGTTATCGCTGTGATTCGTACAGAGAAAGAGCGTGAAGTTGCTGAACCGCAAGAACTGATTGAGCCTTTCCTGAGCCGTTTTATCGGCCGCATTAAACTGATCCGCGACCGCCTGCATGTCGTGCCGGATCACCCGCAACTAAAGGACGCTATCAAGGCTCGCCCTGTTAAAGGTCTGAATCCTGAACTTCTTAAAGAAGGTGACTGGGTAGTTGCTCACATGACCCGCCACCCGCTGGTCGGTGATAACAAAACTTTCTTCTGTGAAGTGAAAGAGAAAATCACTGACAGCAATGACAAAATTGCGCCTTGGTGGGTAACTCTGGCACGTCACGATCTGCCAAATGCAGAACCAGCCCCACAGGAAAGCTGGAGCATGCTGGAAGAAGGCCTGGAGCGTCAGGACCTGACTGATCTGCCATTCATCACTATCGATGGTGAGTCAACCAAAGATATGGATGATGCCATCTATACAGTTGCTCACGAAGACGGCAGTTTTGAACTGACGGTCGCTATCGCGGATCCAACGTCTTACATCACCGTTGGCGACAAGATGGATGATGAAGCCCGTCAGCGTGGTTTTACCATCTACCTGCCAGGCCGCAATATCCCAATGCTGCCACGTGAACTGAGTGACGAACTGTGTTCTCTGATGGAAGGTGAGACCCGTCCGGCTCTGTGCTGTCGTGTCACCATCGATAAAGACGGTGTTATTCAGAACGATATCAGCTTCTTCGCAGCGTGGATCAAATCTCATGGCCGCCTGGCTTATGACAATGTGTCTGATCTGCTGGAAAATGGCCAGTGTGAAGGCTGGGAACCGTCTGACGTCGTGATTGAACAGGTTAAAGCCCTGCATGGTTTGGCCAACGCACGCAGCGAATGGCGCGCCAAGCATGCCGTGGTTTTCCCGGATCGTCCTGATTACCGCTTTGAGCTGAGCGAAGATAACGATGTCATCGCGATTCATACCGATCCTCGCCGTACTGCAAACCGCATGATTGAAGAAGCCATGATCACAGCTAACATCTGTGCAGGCCGCGTGTTGCAAGAAAAATTCGGTCTGGGTGTGTACAACTTCCACAGCGGCTTCAATCCGGAAAAATTGGATGTAGCGATGGAATTCCTGACTAACGCTGAAGCTCCGTTTGAAAAAGACGATCTGCTGACGCTTGAAGGTTTCAGTGCGCTGCGCCGCTGGCTGAACGATCAGGACACTACCTATCTGGACAATCGTCTGCGTAAGTTCCAGGCATACAGTGAAGTGGGCAACAAGCCAGCTCCACACTACGCAATGGGTCTAGATGTGTACGCGACCTGGACATCGCCTATCCGTAAATACGGCGACATGATTAACCATCGTCTGCTGAAAGCGGTGATTTCAGGTCTGGAGCCGGTACAAACGCCAGATGACAGCGTAGGTGAAGAAATTGCAACGCACCGTCGTAACCATCGCATGGCTGAACGTGATGTGGCTGATTGGCTATACGTTCGCCTACTGAAAGATGCTGTTAAAGAAGGTACCGTCTTCACAGCTGAGGTATTCGATATCAACCGTGCCGGTATGCGCGTGCGTCTGCTCGAAAACGGTGCTGCGGCCTTCATTCCTGCTCCGCTTATCCTGGATAACAAAGAGCGTATCGAATGTAACGGCGATCTGGGTATCATTAATATCGACAAAGTGCGCGAATACCAACTGGGTGACCACTTCGAAGTGGTTATTGCTGAAGTTCGTGCTGCTACCCGTCAGCTGGTTGCGAAACCAGTGAAGCAGTACCCTGATCTGCCATCAGACAAGCCAGAAGCTGAAACAACTGCCCCTGCGGTGGAATCTGCGGCGACTGAAGCGTCTGTAACATCAGAAACAACAGAAGCTGAAAAAGCATAATTCGCTGATTCAGAAAAACTGTTCAGAATAATAAGGGTCAGCAGATGCTGGCCCTTATACTTTGTTCAGGGCACATTGATTGTTTTGCTTACCTGAGTTTTCAGGCTGTCATTACGATCCGCAGTGCAACCAATCTGCTTGCCTGCAAACATGATTAAACGAATACGTACAATAACTACGAAAAGAAGTCAGCTATGTCATCAACAACATCAGATCACAACACGGTTCATACTGCCGTCCAGCAATGGCTGGACAACGTCGTGATCGGACTGAACCTGTGTCCGTTTGCCGCTAAGCCACAGCGCAATAAACAAATTAAGATTCACGTCAGTGAGGCTTCAACAGAAAATGATGCGCTAGAAGACATCTACCGCCAGATGCAGGAACTTGATACGACGCCTGTTGAAGACCTTGAAACGACATTGGTTGTCACCCCGAATCTGTTTGAGAGTTTCGATGACTACAATCAGTTTCTCGATATTCTTGATGGCCTACTTATTCAAGCCGGTTATGATGGTATTTATCAGATTGCCAGTTTCCACCCGGACTACTGCTTCTACGGCACGCACCCAGATGATGCAGAGAACCTGACCAATCGCTCGCCCTACCCGATTTTCCATCTGATCCGTGAAGACAGCATGGAAAAAGTTCTGAAACACTATCCTGACCCTGAAGGGATCCCGGAGCGAAACATTGAACGGGTAGAAGCCCTGACACCAGAGGAAGTGGCAACGCTGTTCCCGTTTCTTAAAAAGTAATCCGTATTGATTTGCATAAGCGCCTGTTGGGTTTTATCTCAACAGGCGTTTTTTGTCCCTTGGCTTAGGGCATTGCCTTAGCTGTCTTGACTTAGCTGTCCTGAATAGCGGCTTAAGTGACTTGGCATCTAGGGATCGAGAGCGCATTGCGAGGAATCCACTCAGAAAGCCATTATAAATAGAAGCTCATAAATGACGTTCACAAAAGAAGCACACAGAAAGGCAACACAGAAAACGCGAGCGTGAAATTACAGATATAAAAAAACCCGACCATGGATATCGGGTTCGGTTACTAAGGTCAACTTGCCTTCCCGAAAGAAAACAAGCCCAGCTATGCAGCAACGCCAATATAGATAAGCGCGAATTATTGCTGACGGATCGGCGGCCAAACCAACGTCAGACTCCGGCTTAAAACACTTGCCTAAGTGAACCGACAAGCGTGTTATTATTAAGGTTATTAGATGAGGTACTCAACATACCCCACACAAATTATAATAACAGTCTCAAGCTGAATGGGAAATAAAAAAGACTACAAAACTCATCAAATTTAATACGTTATATTATCAATTTCCTGATAAATCTAATAATAAATCAGCCATCGCCTAACGTTTCATATAATATCGTTTGACCGTATTCATTCTCGTCAAACATTCACTTCAAACACTGAAATCTCATTTTTCAAAACCTGATAGTGACTCAGTTAACTCGCCAAATATAAGCGAATAAACACATAAAAAAGGGCCTGCATATGCAGGCCCTGATGTGCTTTACTTTTTCGCTATTTATTCCAGAAGCCACTCGCTTTACGGAAGACTCGGTTCAAAGGCTGCCGTTAACCTTTCACGCCGCCCGCTGTCAGGCCACCAACCAAGAATTTCTGTGCCAGGAGGAATACCAGGGTGATTGGCAGCGCCGACAATACCGCAGCCGCCGCGAAGTCACCCCACAAGTAGTTCTGAGGGTACAGATACTGTTGCATACCAACAGCCAGCGTGTAGGTGTCGACTTCACGCAACAGCAGCGATGCAACCGGCACTTCCGTTACCGCAGCAATGAACGATAGGATAAAGACCACCGCCAGAATAGGCACTGACAACGGTAGCAGCACCAGACGGAATGCCTGCCATGGGGTTGCCCCATCCAGCGCAGCGGCTTCTTCCAAAGAGTTATCAATCGACTCAAAGTAACCTTTGATTGTCCAAACGTGAAGGGCTATCCCGCCCATATATGCAAATACCACCCCACCATGTGTATTCATACCCAGGAACGGCACGTAGGCGCCGAGACGGTCGAACAGCGCGTACAGAGCAACCAGAGCCAGTACAGCCGGGAACATCTGGAAAATCAGCATCGAGCGCAAAATCATGGTTTTACCTGCAAATTTCATGCGGGCAAATGCATAAGCACACGTGGTAGACAGCGCCACAATACCAATTGCGGTCAAGCCAGCCACTTTCACCGAGTTCCACAGCCAGGTCAGTACCGGGAACGGGGGTGGCGTTACAGAGCCATCAGCATTTTGTACAGCGATACCCAGCGCCAGTTTCCAGTGCTCCAGAGATGGATTGCTTGGGATCAGCTCACCGGATGCGTAGTTACCTTCCCGGAAAGAAATCGCAATCACCATCAGCAGCGGGAACATAATCAGCGCCAGGAAACACCACATACCAATATGGGTTGCCCAAATACGATATTTAAGCGATTTAGGTTGAACCATAGCCATTTTTCAGCACTCCTTACTCTGATTCCAGCTTGGTGAACTTCATGTTGAGCAGTGACAGACCACCAACCAGCAGGAAGATAATTGTCGCGATTGCCCCGGCCAGACCAAAGTCCTGACCGCCTGCACCTTCGAATGCGATACGGTAGGTGTAGCTTACCAGCAGGTCTGTGTGACCAGCAGGAACACTGGTACCAATCATATCCGGCGCACCATTGGTCAGCAGTTGGATAAGCACGAAGTTGTTAAAGTTAAATGCGAAACTGGCAATCAGTAGAGGAATCATCGGCTTGACCAGCAATGGCAACGTAATCTTGAAGAAGTTATCCAGCGGGCCGGCACCATCCATCGCAGAGGCTTCGTACAAGTCATCCGGTATCGCCTTAAGCATACCCATGGCCAAAATCATCATGTACGGGTAACCCAGCCAGGTGTTCACGATGATGATCATAGTTTTCGCCAGGAACGGGTCCGTAAACCACGCCGGGCTCAACCCGAACAGTCCTTGCAGTAGCTGGTTAATTTCACCGAAGCTCTGGTTGAACAGCCCCTTGAAAATCAGAATCGAAATAAAGGCCGGTACCGCATAAGGCAGAATAAGCAAGACACGATAAACACCACGCCCTTTCAATGCTTCCCATGAAACAATCTGAGCCAGAATCACACCAACAGCCAGTGTCAGCACAACGGTCAGCGCCGAGAAAATAACGGTCCAGATGAAAATCTTGAAGAATGGTTGCTGGATACCCGGGTCCGACATAATGCGGGCGAAGTTATCCATACCGATATTCACAATAAAGCCCGGTGCGATCGGTTCACCGACAAAGTTACCGTTATCATCAACCTGCTGGTAGAAACCAATCTCGTAGTTTGGTTTCAGTGTCTTGTCTTCACGGGTGTTGTATAGCGTCTCGCCATCTTCTTGCAACACATACAGCGGCTGGATTTCCGCAAACTGACGCAGACCAGACATTTTCAGCTCTGTACCACCCGGCGTGGCAAGCACCAGGCCACTGATACCGGTCCGGTTCTGAATCACGGTCTTCAGTGGTGCTTGTTCGCCAGCTGGCACATCCACCGGGCGCAGTGCCACATCTTCATCAGTCGGCAGTGCTTTCAAATCATAGAAATCAGTGCTGTACCACTGATCGCCATCTTTCAGGGCGATGCTGAAATTGCCATTCTGCTCATACAGGGAGAAGTTATAGCTGTCGCCGCTCTGGTAAGTGCGCTGCATCAGTACATTCTGCGCACGCTCCAGGTTCAGCTGGTTACTGCCGCTGTAGTTGGTGAATGACAAGCCGACGGTATATAACAGCGGGAAAATGATGAACAAAATCATCCCGGCCACGCCAGGAAAGATATAACGGTGAGCGTAGGTTTGCTTACGGGCAAAAATATACACGCCCAGTGAAGTCAAAACGAGCGTTAACAGGGCGAATGCATACTCACCGCGAGCATACATAAGAATGGTAGCGTAGCCGTTTATAAAACTGACTAACCCTAACGAAGCCCACTTCAACCAGGATTTATGGCTGGCACTTAATTTTGGCTTTGATTGATTTGCCATATCGGTCTTCACAACTGACATATCGGCCGCTTGATGAGACTGCATTAGAGATCCTCACAGTACTTCTGAACAGGGGGAGTCCCCTCCCCCTTTGTGACGGTATAACTATGGAAGCAATTACTTCGTCATACGCTCGGCAACAGTATTCAGTGCATCATCCACTGACTGACGACCTGTTACTACGTTGGTGATTGCCGCTTTTTCGGCATACCAGAAGGCAGACATCTGAGGAATGTTTGGCATTACCTCACCGTTCATTGCGTTATCCATAGTTGCAGCAATACGCTTGTCAGAGCTCAGTTCTTGCTGGAAGGATTTCAGAGCGACCGCACCCAGAGGGGTGTCACTGTTCACTTTAGCCAGACCTTCGTTAGTCAGCAGGTAGTTTTCCAGGAACTCAACAGCCAGATCCTGATTTGGCGACGCCGTGCTGATGCCCGCAGTCAGTACGCCAACGAAAGGCTTGGACGGATTACCGTTCAACTTAGGCAGCAGCGTTACGCCGTAGTTGATACCGGCTTTATCAATGTTTGACCAGGACCAAGGACCGTTGATGGTCATTGCCACATTGCCCTGATTGAAGCCAGACTCAGCAATAGAATAGTCAACATCTGCTGCAATCACACCTTTGTCGACCAGGTTTTTCACGAAGTTCATGGCACGTTTGGCACCTTCGTTATTCACGCCCACGTCTTTGGCATCATAGCCATTCGCTGTGAACTTGAACGCGTAACCACCATCAGCTGCCAGAATTGGCCATGTGAAGAACGGTTCTTGAAGGTTCCACATAATGGCGCGCTTGCCTTTTTTCTGAAGTTCTTTGTCCAGAGCAGCAATGTCTTCCCAGTTCTTCGGTGGGTTGGCAACCAGATCCTTGTTGTAAATCAGAGAAAGTGCTTCAACTGCAACCGGGTAACCCACGTACTTACCACTGTAAGAAACGGCATCCCAGGTGAAATCAACAAACTTAGCTTTGAAATCATCAGAAGGTTTGATTTCAGCCAGCAGGCCAGCCTGCGCATAACCGCCAAAACGGTCATGTGCCCAGAAAATGATGTCTGGGCCGTCACCTGTAGAAGCCATTTGCGGGAATTTCTCTTCCAGCGCATCAGGGTGTGACACGGTTACTTTAATACCCGTGTCCGCTTCAAACTTTTTACCCACTTCTGCCAGGCCGTTATAGCCTTTATCACCATTAATCCAGATGGTCAGTTGACCTTCTTCAATCGCAGCGTGCGCCTGAACGGAGCCAAGAGCAGCAAGGGTACATAAAGTGACTGTGCTGAGGACTTTCTTCATTATTAACATCCTTCGTGATTGTTATTTGCAATGTTGCAGAACCTGACTGCAACAAAATTGTCAGGGTCTATCATCCATATTCAAAAGGCACTGAACATCATCCTGTGCCCTACGCCCCCATCCCCTCTAAGTTGAAAGCGTGATCTTGGTCATCTCGGATGGTGACGCAGATCTAATTATGAGGTGCATTTGTGATTATGCGCACATGGTAACCTGCCGTTTTTTCATTATCGGTGTACAGGTTTATAAAGTGTGATCCATGTACTCCTCCCCCCCTCATCCCCCTTTTTATTTATCAATAAGGAGGATGTTCAGCTTGCCCGTCTGGGTAAAATTGGTTCCATACTCATCGGGGTAGTTGAAGACGCTTTTGACGATTTATTTTTGTTTTCACTGTGACCACTTTATTGGAGACGACAGGGCTACTTTATTTCTTGGGGAAGTAAATGGAGTAGATTGAGTCAGGGTAGCGCTTCATTTCACGTCAGCGATGTGTGATGACGCTACCCCTTTTTTCAACTGCCGTTCAGGATTCTTTACCGGTAAGGTGCAAGCTGAATATCATTGCACCTTGCAGGCAACAACAAACTTAGAGGATAAGCTCGATGACGAGTGTGACTTTACGAAACGTTTGTAAAGCGTATGGAGATAACCTGATTTCCAAGAATGTCGATCTTGACATCGCTGAAGGGGAATTTGTGGTATTTGTTGGTCCATCGGGCTGCGGTAAATCAACCCTGCTACGTTGTATCGCCGGTCTGGAAGACATCACATCAGGTGACCTGTTTATTGGTGAAGAACGCATGAACGACGTGCCGCCCTCTCAGCGCGGAGTCGGCATGGTTTTCCAGTCTTACGCTTTGTATCCTCACCTCAACCTGTTTGACAACATGTCATTCGGGATGAAACTGGCCAAAGCCGATAAGGCTGAAATCAAACGTCGTGTTGACCACGCGGCAGAAATTCTTCAACTCGGACATCTGCTAGAGCGCAAGCCAAAAGCCTTGTCTGGCGGCCAACGTCAGCGTGTGGCCATCGGTCGTACACTGGTTGCACAACCTAACGTCTTCCTGCTTGATGAACCACTCTCTAACCTCGACGCTGCCCTGCGTGTGCAGATGCGTATCGAACTGGCCAAGCTACACAAGCAGCTGGGCTGCACCATGATTTACGTTACCCACGATCAGGTTGAAGCCATGACTCTGGCAGACAAGATTGTGGTACTTGATGGCGGATTTGTGTCTCAGGTCGGAAAACCACTGGAACTATACCATTATCCGCAAAACCGTTTCGTCGCAGGTTTCATCGGTTCACCGAAGATGAACTTCATGAGCGTATTCATTGAAGAAGTGGAAAGTGACCGAGTGATGGTACAAATGGCGAACGGCAAGGCATTCTGGATTCAGGTTGATGGCACGACGGTGACCAAAGGTGACCGCATGTCTTTAGGGGTTCGCCCTGAACACCTGGTGCCTTGCGACGACGGTGATGCCTGCATTGAAGGCCGCGTTTTGGTTGTCGAGAAACTGGGCCACGAGACACAGGTTTACCTGGAACTGGAAGGTGTGGATGCAGACTTCATCTACCGTCAGTCAGACACTCTATCTATCGATTCCGGCGCACGTTTTTCGGTTGGTATTCCTGCGCATCGCTGCCATCTGTTCCATCGTGATGGCACTGCCTGCCGTCGCCTGTATCAGGAAGATGGTGTCTAACGCAGCTAGAGCAGCCTTTATGGTAGATGCCTTGCAAGCACTCGGGTAGCAGGCATTTATCGTTGAACACTGAGTGCTTTAAGCTGTCGGGTCTTTAATTAAGCAACTAAGACCTAATATGCTAGGCCTTAATAGTCCTAGACCTCAATACTCCAAGAGATAAATAATCCAAACGGCCGTTTTTCTAACCGGCCGTTTTTGTTTCGTTCACCTTGGCAGAGTCACTCCGTCAGGTTTACCTCTTCCCCTATCGAGTCCCCAATACAGGATCAACATGGAGCGTACAGTGAACCAATTCTACACTTAATACGTACCCACTTAGGATAATGGGTCTGCCCGTGTCACCATTTTACACCCGGGCTGAGCCCCCCTGATGTTGGTCACTTTGATTGAGGAGCGAGCTATGAACCATCGTGACAGAATCGAAGATCTTGAACAGCGTATCTATTTCGCCTACCAGGAAGGCGACTATCAGCAGGCAAAAATGCTGGAAAATGAAGTGAAAAAGCTTAAAGGTCAAAAAAGTCTGTTTGATAGCAGAGAGCCGTACTCAATTGAAGGAAGGATTTACCCTGACGAATAATGATCCTCCCCAGATAGCGCTACCCGCGTTATAGGTACAAAAAAACGGGCACGTTCAAACGTGCCCGTTTTTTCAGCGTTTTGCTTTCTGTTTATCTAACGTCTTATCTGACTTTACCTTAATGGCCGAACAGTCAACGATCTGCAAAGCGTGTTTTACCTCGCCGTCTCCCGCCACTGCCAACAGGGACAGAAGCTCAGGCTGAGGTTTCCTCATCCTGACGTAGCCCCAGCTTGTCTGCCAGAGGCTCCAATGCTGCGCCCTGCAAGACAACAGAAATCAGAACAATAAAGAACACCATATGCGCCATTTGTTGTGCGCCTTCTACACCCGCCGCAGCCGGAATCAACGCAAACACAATAGGCGTTGCGCCTTTCAGGCCAATTGCGGAAATAAACAGCTTCTTATTGCGCTCAACCTTACGAAACGGCAGATAACTCAGGAATACCGCGGCCGGACGAGCCACAAAAATCAGTGCTATCGCAGGCAAAATTGACGCCAGGGCATCACTGAACAGCTCCTTCGGAAAGAACTGCAAACCCAGAATGATGAACATCAGAGCCTGAGCCAGCCACGACACGCTGTTGAAGAAGTGTCGGCTGACTTCCCGACCCCTTTGCAAATTATTGCCAATCATCACGCCTGATACGTACGACGCGATCAGGATGTTGCCGCCCAGCAACTCGCCGCCATAAGTAGCAATAAAGAAGCAGGCCATCACAAACACCGGTATAAGACCGTATTCTTCAAGTTTGATCGCATTTAGCAGGCCGACACAGATTTTTCCGACAGCGTAGCCCACCAGCAATCCAACCACGACTTGCTGCAGTAGCGTGACCGTGATGGATCCGACGGTAACAGGATCACCAGACATCGCCAGAATACCGGTCAGGATAGTCACCATCAGCAACGCCACCGGGTCATTCGTCGCAGATTCGAACTCAAGTACAGTGTCTGTGTTGTGCTTCAGCTTGAGCTTTTTGGATTCAAGAATCGAAAATACCGCCGCCGCGTCAGTTGATGAAACCACGGCAGCAAATAACAAACAGGCCAGGAAATTGAAATCCGTAATAAAGTACAGCATGCCGCCAAGCAGCACTGTCGTTAGCAGCACGCCAATGGTGGACAGAATACCGCCTTCTTTAAACGCCACCCGAATCGCGCTGGTCGAAGTATTCAGGCCACCCACAAATACAATTACATTCAGGGCAATTGAGCCTATCAGTGAGGTCAGTGCAAGATTATCGTAAATAAAGTTAAATTCCCCGTTACCGAACATCAGTCCGACACCAATGAAAATCAGCAACGAGGGGATACCCAGTGTTTTAGATGGCTGATGCAGCAGGATGCCTAACGCCACCAGACAAGCCATAAGTACAAATGCAATTTGTAAGGTCAATAGAGTTCTCCTAGCCAAGGAAAGTATTTGCACTAGTATATGCTAATAGTGTTAATTTCCGGCAAAGAAATAGACCAAATAATCATTTCAACCTGTTAAAAAACAACTAATTTCGCGCATATTTTTACCATTCGATAATCGGGGAAAAGTCTTACTGGGACTGTCTGACTGTTTCTGTGTCTCTTCGCCTTTTCATCGACTTTTTTCGCTCTTACTCTTCTCAGAGATATTCATCGGTTCAACAATCAGGGGCACTTTTCTCTGTTCTTAATAAACGTGGTGTCTGATGTGATCACGGCAATCATGCTTTAACGTTTTTCTCTCAGTTTCATGCTCCTCTTTCATACTCATCTTAGATGCTCGATTCGCAGACTTGCTGAAAATCCCCTTTATCCGACAAAAGAGCGGCATGATGAATATAAGTCTGGGTTTCCCTCTGAAAACACGCCTGATTTATCCCGTATTTGATCGTGATGAACATCAAGTTTCCACACATTGAACCACAAAATTTTTATGCGATTTTCATCACGATAATTTGCAGTTTGTGACAATGAGCCCTTATCAGACGGCGCCTTACGCCACTTTCTACGCCTCTAAACCTGTGATAATCGTCATGTTAAATTTCTTTCAGCCCGCCTCAAAAGGTTTCAAATTTTGATCTGCACCACAACTTAACCCTAATTTATGCCTCCACCCCATACCAAGGCTACAAAACGTGATCTGGACACTCCTCCTCCCTCCTATCCTCATAGGGAGGAGGGAGGAGGAGGATGTTTATGCGTCAGATGAGGCTCAATATAAACGCATCAGGTAAACACTATGAGTTTCACTGTCGAATTCACGCTTATCTCGGTTTATTTGAGAACGTGACCCTACTGGTCCGGCGGGTTTGAACACAACCCGCCCATTTTACAAATGGATTTCAGGCGGCGGGTTGTATCCGTAAGAAGCCCACCACCTTTTATAAGCAAATAAAAAAATATAACGTTCCATGAAGGAGTTTCAGTAATGAAATTGAACAAGATTTGTCTGACTGCCGCGGCAGTGTCTGCTGCACTGATGTCCACTGCGACATTTGCTGAAAGCGGTGTAGATTTCCATGGTTACATGCGTGCAGGTGTTGGGATCAGCGGTGAAAACGGCGCAAACCTTTCTTACGAGAAAGCCAAAGTTGGCCGTCTGGGTAACGAAAACGACGTCTACGGCGAAATTGGTCTGGGCAAAGAAGTGTACAACCAGAATGGTAAGTCTTTCTACGTTGACTCTATGCTGGCTGTAACATCAAACGGTTCAAACGACTGGGAAGGCACTGGCTCAACGTGTGAGTTCGAATCATCAAACTCCACCATCAACTGTAAAGACGACCTGGGCGTTGCACTGCGTCAGTTCAATGTTCAGGCGAAAGGCCTGTTCAGCGGCGACAAAGAGGCGGTTCTGTGGGCAGGTAAGCGCTACTACCAACGTCATGATATCCACATTTCTGACTTCTACTACTGGGATACGTCTGGTGCAGGTGCCGGTGTAGAAAACCTTTCTCTTGGCGCAGGTAAACTGTCTGTTGCATGGCTTCGTGACGATTCTGGCGATGTGAACGTCAACAATTTCGACGTGCGTTACGCCGGCATCGGTCTGTGGTCTGATGCCAGTCTGGAACTGGGCGTCAACTACGCCATGGTTAACGAAACAGACGCTCAGAAAGTCGGCAACAACTACAACGATGGTGTGATGCTGACAGCAGAAATGACTCAAGGTAACTTCCTGGGTGGTTTCAACAAAACTGTTCTGCAGTACGGCACAGAAGGCTTTGGTGAGCAAATGGCAGGCCTGGGTGCCGGTCACTACTTCAATGCTTCGTCTAACGACGATGCAGAAGGCTACCGTATCATCAACTGGGGTGTGATTGCGCCAGCTAAGAGCTGGGAAATCGGCCACCAGCTGGTTTACGCAAATACCTCATTTGATAACGCTAAAGACCACTCCATCTTCAGTGCTGTGGTTCGTCCAATGTACAAATGGGATGACAGCATGAAGACTATCTTCGAAGCCGGTTACTACGACGAAGATAAATCAGGTGAAGACAAGTCTGGCAGCAAGTTCACTATCGCTCAGGCATGGTCTGCCGGCGACAGCTTCTGGGCACGTCCTGAAATCCGTGTTTACGCTAGCTACCTGTCTGACTACGACAACGACAATGCGTTCGGTGCCGGTAACGACACTGAGTACAACGTAGGTATCCAGGCTGAAGCTTGGTGGTAATCGACTGTCTGGTGGTCACCATCTTGTGATAACTGACCACGACACGTAATACCACAGCCAGTCTCTCCCGAGACTGGCTGTATTTGATTTCATGCTCTATTTCACCGCATGAGCTCAAATACAGCCACATAAAAGGTGTAAAGATAATATGAAAAAACTGCTTCCCCTCTGTATTGCTGCCGCTCTGCTAGGTGGCTGTGCCAGCAATGAGAATATTGTTGATACTTCAGCGTCTGCGGCCCAAGCTGCGCAACGCAATGCCTCACTGGCACAAATTGACTGGAAACCTCTATCGCTGCCATCAGATGTCGCTTTTGAACTTAATACCAAGAGCCAGACCTACTACGCCGCTGACAGTGCCGGCCCGATAGCGGCCTTCAAGGTGCCCGCCAACCGTGGGGCTATCACCCTGAAGCTAAAGAGCTTTGCTAACAACACCATTTATGCTCCGAACATCAAGATTCTTGATCAGAACAACAAGGAACTGGAGAACTATCGCTTTGACCAGTTCGCTTACCAGCCAGCCAAGTTGCTCGACGGCGACCGTGTAGAAGGCGATTTCAGTTTTGTGCCTGCCTACAATACCGATGAAGTCCGTATTTTGGTGTACACCACCCCGCAAGATGTTCAGCAGTCGACTGAGATGCTGCACCCGGCTAAAGCCTATGCCCGTGCGCGCCACACCGTTGAGCCGGATATCCCGAATCCCTACGCACAACACAGTCCATATGGACGGTTTGCCATGCGTATCTCCTCGCCACAGCTCGATAATGCAGCCGTAACCTTCAACAAACCCATCCCCGATCAGGCTCCGGCGATGGAAGAGAGTCGCGGCTATTACTTGAATTCGATCGAAAACGCTGTCATTAATGGAGATATAGATAAGGCAATGAAGCTGCTGGATGAGGCTGAACGCCTGGGCATTAAAGACGCCCGTTCTACCTTCATCAAGGCAGTTGAGAAGCACTAAGCGATGTCTTTGCTGTAATAAAAGGCTGCTTTGGCAGCCTTTATTCGTTGTTCGAGGGAAACATGAACTGGCAATTCGAAACAGGTTCACCACATGATTTAGGTGTGACCCTATCGGAAGAAGGCTGTAATTTTGCTATTCACGCGCCTTCACACCTCCACCTGAATCTGATTATTTTTGATCACGACGACCAGCCCTGCACTATCCCACTATTTGCACATAATCACGGTGTTCACTCTGTCTTTATCCATGACCTTGGCAATGGCGTGAAATACGCGTACCAGGGCAAACAAGGCAATGACATCGTCTGGATTCTGGATTCGTACGCCACTCGCCTGGCAGAGAATCCATTCAGTACGCAAGTACCGGCTGCCGTGACCTATTATCAACCCTTTGACTGGGGCAATAGTCGCCATCCACGCATTCCGCGTGCCAGCACCATCATCAATGAAGTCCATGTCAGAGGCTTCACCCAATCGCACCCTGGTATTCCTGAACATATTCGTGGGACATACCTTGGCCTCTGTCACCCGAGCATTCTGGCGCATTTCAAAACACTCGGGGTGACTACACTGCAACTTCTGCCGATTGCGACCAGTTACGACGAGCCGCATTTACAGGAAAAAGGGCTGACTAATTTCTGGGGATACAACCCACTCAGCTGGTTTGCACCAGATGCCCGCTTCGCATCAGAAGACCCGATTGCTGAGCTGAAACAGCTGGTGAAAACCTACCATGAGCACAACATTGAAATCATTCTTGATGTGGTCTTCAACCATACGGCTGAAGGCGGCGAAGAGGGGCCGGCCTTCCACCTGAAGTTGCTGGACAAGAAGTATTACCTGCTGAACCATGACAAGTCTTTCATCAACTATACCGGCTGCGGGAATACGGTCGATCTTACCTATCAGCCCAGCCTGAACATCGTGTTGGATAACCTCCGGTACTGGGTAAATGAGTTCCAGATTGACGGCTTCCGCTTCGATTTAGCGGCCACACTGGGACGTCATGGCCATTACTTCGCACCCGACAGCGCGTTTTTTAAAACAATAGCGCAGGATCCGGTGCTTAAGCGTATCAAGCTGGTCGCCGAACCCTGGGATATTGGCCCAGACGGCTACCAGCTTGGCCATTTTCCGTCACCGTGGAATGAATGTAACGACAAATTCCGAGATACCGTGAAAAGCTACTGGCTCCGTCGTGACAATAATGTCAGAGAGCTGGCTACGCGAATCATGGGTTCCCGTGATCTGGTCAGTGCGGGGCTCTGGCCGCATAAACTGCCAGTCAATTATATTGCCTACCATGATGGTTTTACCCTGCAAGATCTGGTGTCTTACAACCATAAACACAACATGGCAAATGGTGAACACAACCGTGACGGCCACGGTGATAACCGCTCCTGGAACCACGGCATTGAAGGTGACACCGATAACTATGCCGTACGCTTTCGCCGTGAACGCCAAAAACGAAACCTGATGGCCACCCTGCTCTTCAGTTTTGGGATTCCCCATATTCTGGCGGTTGATGCCTTGTCGCATACCCAAAAAGGGAACAACAACGCATACTGTCAGGACAATGACATCAGTTGGGCTGACTGGACACCGGGTGAGGACAAAGAAGACTTCAAGCGTTGGTTGTCGTGCATGGTTGACGCCCGACAAACCTACATGACACCGTTTATACAAGCCTTCAGCGGCCACGATCGCGGTCGTCACCGGGTGAACTGGTTGCGTTCAAACGGAACGCCAATGAATGCCGATGACTGGCAACACATCGAAGCGTTTGCATTAACCCTAGGACTGGATAAACACGGTGATGAATTGATGTTTCTGTTTAATGGCTCTGAGATTCCGACCCGGTATCGTCTGCCCGAAAACAGCCGTTGGAAAATTATTTGTGATACCTCTGAACTGGCAGTGTGCAGCCGGGAGATTCAAACCACCTATATGCAAAGCGCCCATTCGATGACGATACTTTGTCGGCAATCTGCTTCAATAGACACCTGATGGAGATGTGCGGTAAAACGGTATCAAACAGAGCAAGCTGACACAAAAGAAGCCTGTTCCTGCTCTGATGTCGTCAAGTCCCTCAAAACATCAGTCCGGCGTTACTCGCCGGGCTGATGGCTGATGAGAAACACTACCTGGTTCATACTTCCTGATTGATATCTGAGGGAGTCATCCGTCTTTGTGCTAAGCGCACAAGATACGACGGGATGCAGGCTTCAGAGCCATTGAAGAAAAGAGATTGTAACACCGTTTTCGCCGATCAGAACGGACTGTCTTTGTCGAGCTCAGTACAAATACTGGATACGGCCAACGCCAGCGCCGAGCGGATAACTTGCTCTTGTCGTGCCAGTTGCATCTGATAAAACGCAATATCAGTATCATCATCCGGCGGCAGAATATCGAGCTGCACCACGCCCATCTTATGTACCACTTTGAGCGTTTTAATCGGCTCCAGAATAGCCGGATCAGTAAATCCGTAGTCCTGACTTTCCTTATTGAGGAAATCCCGCAAGCGGATGATTGCATCCATGTCATCGTAGACATCATGGGAAACGACGCCAAGACCAAACAACAGTTTCAGTCTGACGGTCAATTCCCCTAACGGCCCTGCACTCCCGAGCAACGGTTCGACGACAGATTTCACCGCGAAATCATCCTTCCGAAAAATGCGCTGCACAAGGGCATCAACAGCTTCTTCGAAAATTTCCACCGTAGAAATGAAAAATCCCCGAGCTGTCGGCGCCTCACTTAGCCTTTCAAGAATGTCTGATTCCTGGTCACTCTGTGCCATAACAACTGTCTTCTCTAAATAAATCAGGAGGGTAACAGGGGAAGGACCTGCGCCCTTCCCGGCCTTCCTGATGCGTTTCAATGTCACGTTGACAAATCAGGGTGAAATATCGAACGCGGTTATCTACCAAGCAGTTAACTACCAAGGCAGTTAATTACAAGGTCTGGTAAATCGCTTCGATTTTTTCTGCCTCCTGACTGTCAGCAGACAATCCCGTGTACTGTGCCAGTGCGGCTCGCAACCCTTTTTCCCGAATAACCGTCTGAAGCTCTACTGCTTGCGGATCGGTGTTATTGGTGTATTTCAGCGCGGCAGCAATGCCTTTCAGCAACGTACCGTTTTCCGTACCGTATTCAATTGTACCGAGTAATGGTTTGATTAATCTATCATTTTCTCCGAGTTTACGAATAGGTTGACGACCGACCCGATCAATTTCATCTCGCAAGTAAGGATTGGCAAAACGGGACAAGATTTTTTCGATATAAGCATGGTGCAGTGCTCGGTCAAAACCGTAGCGACGAATCAGCACTTCTCCGCTCTCCTGCATGGCTGTTTTTACTTCAGCTCTGATCTCAGCATCTTCGATAGCATCACGTATTGTCTGATGCCCTTTCAATGCACCGAGGTAGGCGGTAATAATATGACCGGTATTGAGGGTAAACAGCTTACGTTCGACAAAAGCCATCAGGTTATTCGTGGTTTCCATGCCCTCAATGGCCGGAATCTCGCCTTTAAACTGATCTTTATCGACAATCCACTCGCTGAAGCTTTCTACAGTCACCTCCAGCGGGTCATCATTGGCCGCTTCAGCAGGCGGAACAATACGATCAACCGCTGAATCTACGAACCCAACACACTCATCGGCCTGCTGGTGATAGATCTTATTGAGATGCTTGTACACCTCCAGCTTGAGATGGCTGGTGCCACGAACCATATTCTCGCAGGCAATAATGTTCAGCGGCTGGTTGTTACCGGCCTCAAACCTATGGGTCAATCCCGTCGCAATGGTTTTTGCAATCAGATCCAATACGTTTGGGCCGACGGCGGTGGTCACCAGATCGGTGTGAATGATCTGCTCAATCACAGCCGGACTGGCCGAGTTGACCGCGGTTACATGGGTAACCGTGTCAATTTTACATTCACTGCCTACTACTTTCACTTTATAGGATTGCTGGTGAGAAAGTTGATCCACCAGCGGCTCATTCACGTCAGCAAAGGTGACCGCGACATCCGCATCTGCCAATAATTTACCGATGAAACCTCGACCAATGTTACCTGCGCCAAAATGTACTGCTTTCATATTCAAATCCTTCCACATCAATGCATTTGTCATCACTCTCAATCTGCTAGAGAGTGAGTGAGGTCGGACAGCAACAGGGGCCGACCTCAGATTTACTCAATTAACCGTCAACAGCCGATCAGGCAGCCTGCTCACCCGCAAGAATGCGCAGTACTTCACTGGCATCACGGGTCTGAGTCAGCCTCTCGATGGCATCTGGGTCGTCCAGAGCATTGGTGATGGTGGTAATAACTTGAATATGTTCATCATTTTTTGCGGCAATACCAATAACCAGTTTGGCGACGTCGTCTTCATCCTCGGTGAAGCACACACCTGATGGGTACTGGCAAATTACAATACCGGTTTTAATGACACGGTCTTTAGCTTCGACGGTACCGTGTGGCACGGCAATGGACTCGCCAAGGTAAGTCGGCACCATTTTTTCTCGTTCGAACATCGCGTCCACATACTCTGGTTCCGCGTAGCCTAACCGAACCAGTTGCTCACCGGCATAGCGAATCGCGTCTTCCTTGTTGCCAGCCTGCAACCCAAGGTGGATGTTTTCCGCCTGAATCTGGAAGACCTGCGGCTGTTGTGCCTCATTGCCGCTATGTTGCTCAGCGCTGTCAGCGTTAAAGCCGTCATCCTTGTTAAAGCAATCATCATTGGCGGCGACCGGTGAAACATTCACCATATTGGCATCATTCGCCGCTTCTGGTCTGGTAGCAGCCAGAATGCTGGTCACTAGGTCATTGTATACCTGGCTGTCCAGGAAGTTTGTCAAAGAAAGGTGTTTGGCATGGGCCGCATGCTTACGCGCGCGATCCGTCAGATCTTTATGAGTAATCACGATATCTACCTCTTGCGGTAAGCTATTAATGGCACAGTTAGTAACGCTGATGTTCAAACCGGCTTCCTGCACTTTTTTACGTAGCAGGCTTGCCCCCATCGCGCTGGAGCCCATCCCGGCATCACACGCTACAATAATGCTGCGCACATGAGCCAGATTGATATCGTCTTTTCGATTAGCCGTTACATCGGCTGGTTGTCCTTTAGCACTTTCTTTCATGCCCTTCATTTGTGAGGTGGCTTTCGCCAGTGACGTCCCGTCATCTTCTTCAGACTCACGTTGCGTTTTCAGCAGTACCGATGCAACAGTGAAAGACACAGTGGTAGCGGCAATAATTGACGCAATCACTCCCACGAATGAGGCCTTGGGTGTCATCAGCAGTACCGCAAAAATAGAGCCCGGTGATGCCGGTGACACGATACCGGCGTTGAACATTGTCAGGGTAAACACACCCGTCATCCCGCCCGCAATAACCGCCAGAATCAGACGTGGATTCATCAGAATGTACGGAAAGTAAATCTCATGAATACCACCAAAGAAGTGGATGATGGATGCACCGCCAGCGGTTTGCTTCGCCGTGCCACGACCAAATACCATGTAAGCCAGTAACACACCCAGACCAGGCCCCGGATTTGCCTCAATCAGGAAGAAGATAGACTGGCCCATCTCATTGGCTTGCTGGATACCAAGTGGAGAGAAAATTCCGTGATTGATGGCATTATTCAGGAAAAGGATTTTTGCCGGCTCAACAAAAATGGAGGTCAGTGGTAATAATCCGGCATCAACCAGGAAATTAACACTGGCCGCCAACCCGCCTGACAACACTTTCACGAACGGGCCAATCATGAAAAACGCAACAATGGCGCAAATCATCCCTATCAGACCCGCAGAGAAGTTGTTCACCAGCATTTCGAAACCGCTTCTGACCTTCCCTTCAATAGCTCGGTCAAATCGTTTGATGGCCCAACCGCCCATCGGGCCGACAATCATGGCTCCCATGAACATAGGGATGTCTGTTCCGACAATCACCCCCATGGTGGTTACGGCACCGACAACAGCGCCCCGTTCGCCACCCACGAGTTTACCACCGGTATAGCCGATCAGCAGGGGCAGTAAATAGGTAATCATCGGACCGACAAGTTTGGCTAACGTTTCATTCGGCAGCCAGCCGGTAGGAATAAATAGGGCGGTGATAAAGCCCCATGCAATGAATGCCCCGATATTGGGCATGACCATGTTAGATAGGAATCGACCAAAATTTTGTATTTTGATCTTGGCATCTGGTGATATCATAGTGAACCCCCCGTTTGATGTTCTGTTTTGTCTTCTGTTGTAGGAAACGGTTCGCCAAAACCGTCGGTTGCTTCGAACACACCCAATCTACCACAGAATTTCAAAGCGGAACTGATAACGGGTTTTTCGTGACACCCGCCTCACTTTCACCCTCTCCAAGCCATTTTTTAGCGACCACACTTACAAATCCGAAATGAAACTTTCATACATTTAAAACCAATCAAAAATGTCAACATTAAATTAAAAACATAGATCACACTTAATGAAAGTACACACATTAATCACCTAGTGATGTAAATCACATTAACTGAATTTCAACACCCTTACAGAAACCAATAAAGTGATCGTTATCACTATCAATGATTATTTCACGGCTCGAAGTAATTGATACTCTTATCAGAGAGTGACGATATGTAAATTTATTACATGAAAGGACGGGACATGATTCAGGAAGAAATTCAGACTAGATTACGAAGCATAGAATATGATTTATAAATCGAAGTGCATTACACGCAATTATTTACAGGCTCGCAATGCCTGCGAAGCCCCTCCCCCTCCTCTGCCAGCGCGAACAACGAAGATAGCGCAGACCCCATAAAATACAGAAACAGCCCAAATAAAAAAGCAGGCATTTCAATAACACCTGCTTTGTTAGATGAGTTTTTATCTTATGACATTAAGCGTTGGCTTTACCGCTTATCTTGTGGCTATGGATAAGCGGCTTATTTACTTTCCACATCCAGTACACCACGACGAATCTGATCCAGTTCGATCGATTCAAACAGTGCCTGGAAGTTACCTTCACCAAAGCCTTCGTTACCTTTACGCTGGATAATCTCAAAGAAGACAGGGCCGATAACGGTATCAGTGAAGATTTGCAACAAGATACCGGTTTCATCACCATCAATCAGGATTTTCAGGTTTTTCAGTTTAGCCAGATCTTCATGATGACCAGGGATGCGCTTATTCACAGACTCATAGTAAGTATCAGGTGTATCCATAAAGAGCATTCCGCCCTCTTTCAGCTTGGATACTGTCGCAAAAATATCGTCAGTGCTCAGTGCAATATGCTGAATGCCCTCACCATTGTATTGATCCAGATACTCTGCAATCTGCGATTTGTCGTCACTTGATTCGTTGATTGGAATACGAATTTTTCCACATGGTGCCGTCATAGCACGCGACAGCAAGCCCGTCACCTTACCTTTAATGTCAAAGTGGCGAATTTCACGGAAGTTAGCAATGCGCTCGTAAAAGCTTGCCCACAAATCCATGTTGCCGCGTTTCACGTTATGGGTCAGGTGATCAATTGTCTGAAGCCCTGCGCCAACCGCCTGTAAACGTTCTTGGTAATCCGGGTAATAATCAAAGTCAATTTCATAGATATCATGTTGACCATAACGATCAACCAGATAGATCAACGATTCACCAATACCGTAAATCGCAGGGATGTTCAGTTCCATCGGACCTGCTTGTGCTGCACAAGGCGTTGCACCCTGAACAACTGCGTATTCAAGCGCAGCCTGAGAATCAGCAACCCGGAAAGCCATTGCGTTGACGCTTGCACCATGCACACCAGCAAAACCTGACGCCTGAGACTGCTCTTCACCATTGATGATGAAGTTGATGTCTCCCTGACGGTAAAGCCATACCGATTTATGTTTGTGCTTGGCGACTTCAGCGAACCCCATTTGCGAAAACAGATGTTTAAGGTTTGCAATTCCTTCAGGAGTTGGTGCTGTGTATTCCACAAACTCAAAGCCGTCCGTTCCTAGTGGGTTCTCGATCATCTCATTCATCCTTTTCAGAGTTAATGCTACGGGCTTTAACTGCCCTTCTTCTCCTATAGGATTAGCAGCAACCCAATTGGAAGAGAAATCTGAGCCCGCAAATGATGTTAATTATTTGTAAACACCTTTCGTAAACCCACCTTGCCAAATAATCTGGACTCAGCGCTATTCCACGTACGGCGTTGTAAATAACTGCCTGATCACAAAACAATCATCCTGTTCATTCTCTCTCACAGTTTGCCTTTCCACTTGTTAACAAAACCATCTAAATTTATAGGTACCTGTTCTTTTTCAGTATCCGACAGGCGAACATACGAGGTCAGCAATGTCAGTCAAAAAGCGCGATCAACTTCGGCTTCCCAAACAGAAAAAGCCCGCCACTCCTCTTACCCCTTCGGCGGAAATTTACCTGCCTACCTATCACTTTTTATTGAATGAATTTCAGCACGCCCGTCGCCACGAAAAAGGCATTCTGGAAGACAGTGATGAGGAGTTTATCCATCAGTACCGGATTGCTTTGCGCCGCTGCCGGGCTCTGATCAGCTTACTGAAACCACTGTTTTACAAGCCGCAACGCGATATGCTGAAAAACGAACTGAAAACGCTGATGCTGCGCACTAACTTGATCCGCGACCTGGATGTTTTCCTGCTTAACATGGAAAACTATTTTTTCCTGTTAGATCATAAGTATCATAAAGGTTTGATTAGCTTTTTTGACGGCCTACAGGATAAACGTCTGAACAGCCTGACAGAGCTCAAAGTATGGTTGCAGTCAGAAAATTATGAACAACAATGTCAGCTAATTATTGGACTGCTGAAAGAAATGAAAGAGCAGCCCCGTGACGCCGGAAAAGTCGAAACCCACACCATTGCCCACGACACTCTGTGGCTGCACTTTAAGCAGGTCGAAAGTTATTGCCTGGAGATAACGCCAAAGTCACCGGATACCAACATTCATGCTTTACGCATTGAATGTAAAAAGCTGCGCTATTTGCTGGAGTATTTTGCCCCAGTTCTGCCAAAGAAGGCCGCGAAACAACAAATTACCCATTTAAAATCACTGCAGGATACGTTAGGCAATTTCAATGATTCCTCAGTACAGCTGGCTTTTTTACAGCATTATAACCGCAGCCAGAAATCACCGGCATTTCAGCACAAGGCCATCGACGAACTAATCCGGGAAACGGAAAGCAAACACCAGCATGATAAAAAGGAAACCATTGAACAGATTAATATTTTTCGTAAATCCAAAAATCTCGACCTTTTCTACCAGCTGTACGAAAAACACAAGAAGTAAATTTCAGTTCATTTAGCTGTCGCTTCGCATATTTCGTCATACACGTTACTTCTGGAGAACGACTTATTTGGCACGCAATGGTTAGGGTGTCAATTTCAAATCCTAACTCACCGTATCGTGTGTTTCTGTCAAAACTATTTTACGGTTGAAATGATTCTTTAGTCACAATGGTTACCGAGATAATCCTTTTTTCCTTTTATCAAATAACTGATGCTTACATCAACAGCCAACCTAGCTGTACATAGCTTTTTTGCTCTGGGATTTGTACTGGGCTTTGTTTGCACTCGGTTTTATTTAAACGTATCTTTATTTACACGTAGCTTTATTCACACAGCTCTAATTAAACACAGCCTGTGTTTTAAACGTCTTTGCTATCGTCAGTGTGTACTTAAACCGCTCCGGCTCCACTCTCCCAGATTCTCAATTCAACATTGTAACTATCTTGATATTCACGCATTCATGACTGCACACACCGACCAACTTACTAACATTGACTCACGCACTAACGACAGCCAGTTAGCCAACAGCATGATGATGAGATCAATATCACCGTTAGCCCAGAAGAAAATACCACTTTAGAGTTAGCCTCTATTACTGACTTATTACACATTAAAAGCCAGTATTTCCCATTCCTTCCTCATGTTGACACTATGTGTCAGATTAACTTGAAAATTATTTCAATTAATTCTTCAAAGTTATTCCTGATCATGATCTGATTTCATTTTAAAATGTAATATTGCACATAGCAACGTGTTATACCCTGCACAATTATTATAAAGGGAAATATGCGCTGTCGGTTGTTTGCTTTACACTCTGCGACAACAACAACTTAACAAAAGCCATGAGGGATGACGCCTGAATTTCATCTCCCGAACAGCTATAAGAAAAATTTATTAAAAGAATTACATTTGAGGTATTCATGCGTAAAGATTCGCCTTCAACCGCAAAAGAAGTTACTTATCCGAATACATATAACCTCCTTTCCGTTACCGAACTCAGTAGTCATATCACTTATGTAAGTAACGAATTTTGTGAGGTTGCCGGTTATACAAAAGAAGAACTGATTGACCAACCACACAATGTAATTCGGCATCCGGACATGCCGCCTGAGGCATTTAAAGATTTATGGACGCATATTAAAAAGGGCAAATCCTGGATGGGACTTGTCAAAAATCAGTGTAAAAACGGTGACTATTACTGGGTCGATGCGTTTGCTTCCCCTATTATTGAAAACGGCACCATCACTGAGTACCAGTCGGTCAGATTTCTCCCTGAACGTCAGCATGTCGAACACGCCGACAAAATCTATGCTCAGATTCGTGCTGGAAAGTCCTTGCGTAGCCTGACCGGTGTTCGCAGTAGGTTATGGCAGCGCATCACATTTGCGTTGTTGCCGATCGCCGCACTCTCCAGTGCCATTGACGGGTTTTGGCTGCCAGGCACTGGCGTCTGGATTTTTCTGGTGGGCTCCGTAGCGACAGTATATGGCCTGACTCGGCGACTGGAATCGTTGTCCAAAGATGCCCGCGAGATCTTTGATAATCCCCTGATGGAGCGAGTGTATAACAAGCATGTGGACGACCTGTCCGAGATTAAACTGGCAATGAAAATGCGCCAGTCAGAACTCAATGCCGTTGTAGGCCGCATTCAGGACTCAAATGATGAGATTGCGCGTACTGCCCGTTCGATTTCTGAAAACAGTCACGCAACATCCGGCAATCTAGAGCGACAAACGGCAGAGACCGAGCAGTTGGCCGCAGCTATCAATGAAATGCATTCTACTGCGAATCAAATTGCGCATAATGCCCAGAATACCTCAGGGGTAACCGACCAGGCTAAACAAGCGGCGATCGAAGGCATGCAGTCAGTTAACAGTACGGTCGAATCGATTCAGATGCTTGCCACTCAACTTGATGATGCCGCAAATATCATCTCTCAGCTTGAAGGACACGGTAAAACCATCGGTGAAATCCTGGCGATCATTCAAAGTGTTGCCGACCAAACCAATTTACTGGCACTCAATGCGGCGATTGAGGCTGCACGAGCCGGTGAGCAAGGTCGAGGCTTTGCTGTGGTCGCCGACGAGGTACGCGCACTGGCACAACGCAGTCAGACTGCAACGCTGGAGATTCAGACCGCGATTGAGCAAATCCAGACCAGCACCACCCATGCTGTGCATTCGATGCAGGAGGGCACAAAATTGTCGGAACATTGTGTCAGCAGTGCCGAATTATCCGGCGATAAACTCAATGCCTTATTGCATCAGATTAACGACATTTCCGATCGTAACGGAGAAATTGCCGTAGCCGTCGAGGAAATGGCAAGGGTTTCCGAAAGCATGAACATGAATGTTCAGTCAATCACTGAAGCCTGTATTGAAACGAACCATCTGGCAAATGATGTACTGACTGAATGCAATGGGCTTGTCAGCAATCTAACTTCTCAGGGTAAGCTGGTCAGGCAATTCCGCAGAGCATGACCTTCTTGGGGCAATGTGTGAACAAAACGAACACCGATTCACTCATTGCCCTCAGACTGCCCCACCGCGGAACAGTCTTCAAGAGAACAATCCCATCCGGCCATTTACCTGAGCCTTACCTTAACAATGAAGTAAAAGGCCGGAAGTGCTGCTGAGATCCACCGGGTCAATCGTTCAAGGGGCTCCTCTCTTATTCAGGGTTTGTCTTTTTCTGATGTATGTCAGGCTCTCAAGGCCCGAATAATGTCTCGTTCCAACACTTGCGGTTTTTTTGTCGGCGCAAACCGTTTTATCGGCTTTCCGTCCCGGCCAATCAGAAATTTCGTGAAATTCCACTTCACCTGGTTACCTAATAATCCGGGCAACGCTCTGGTAAGAAAACGAAATACGTCATGGCTTTCCGGCCCTTTGACGTCCACTTTTTCAAACATCGGGAATGACACCCCAAAGTTTAGCTGACAACTTTCGGCTATTTCCGCATTCTCGCCCGGTTCCTGACCACCAAACTGATTGCAGGGAAAGCCCAGAATGACCAATCCTTGATCGTGATATTTTTCGTACAGTTCCTGCAACCCTTTGTACTGCGGGGTAAAACCACAATCACTGGCGGTATTCACCACCAAGACCACCTTACCGGCAAAATCAGCCATTGATACATCTTCGCCATTAATTTTCCTGGCAGACAATTCGTAAAAAGCAGCCATGTCTTTCTCCATTTACTCTGTTCTGTCCGGCGTCGTTCCCTAAGCACTCATTTTACACCAGACTCTGACCTGCCATTAGTGTAAGCCATTCTTTTAGAAACCTGCTTCTAATTCACGTACACTCTCAAAAACTCTTTAAGACACCAGTTACCATGACATCACTACATTCAACGCTTAACCTGTTCGGTCTGCCTCAACTTCCACTGTCAGAAGAAGAAAGAGACTTTGCCCAGCAGTTCATTAACCAACGATCGGCATTCTTCTCTCAAGCGTGTACACAGAGACAAAAACCGCAGGAAGACATTGCGCTGGGTTTACTGACCCAATCTTACCAGCAATGGCTGGAAGTCTTTATCTCAACGCAAACCAAAACTGCTGAAATGAAGTCGCTTTTTTCTGCCCACGTTGGGAGTCAACATGCTGAGAAATTTAAAAGTAATGATGAGTTGGGGCTGATTGTGATCACTAAATTATGGTTATTAGCTCAGGGTTACCATGGCATTGATTTCAGCTACGCGAACGAGCAAGCATCAACAGTTTCAGGACTAGCCGTCTGCAACCAAAAATCCCATACCGAAATCACCAGCAACGAAACCGATGCCGACTCACAGTCAACAGGGCTAACTCCCGAGCAGCATGCTCTCCGTCAGCAGCTCATGAAAGCCTATTATGTGGGCCTTGAAGCGAGAAAGTCTCAATCTGCCGAGAAAATTCATGACGATAAGCACAACGCATCCCTACTCGATACGTTAACGCGTTTTATCAAGCGGCTGTTTTAAGAAGTAGCATGCCCGAGCAGGACACGGTTTAGGTAGTGGCACGCCTCACTATGCTTGGCGATGTTTGAACGCAGTTCGATGACAACCAGCAATATGCCATGACGCGATAACTAAAGAGGCTTGTAACTCTTCACGACTCACGCGGTTTAGGATCACGTTCAACTCGCATAAACAAGATGTCACAGGGCATTTTTCTCAGTAGCGGTTCACTGGCTGATAAAGCCAGTTGACGAAAAACGCTGGATTCGTGGTGACCAATAATCAGTAGATCCACATCAAACTCGTTGATGGCCCTGATGATCTGGTCTTCCACATAACCGGCATAGAACACATGCTTGTAGATCGGATAATTGGCACCTTGCAGTAAACTCAGCATGGTTTTTATCGACGGACTTTGATTTTCTTCATCAAAGTCTTCCGGCTCAAACTCTCGAACCCCCTCATACAGTTCTGAAAAATCCGGATCTACATGAATCACACTGAACAATGCATGATTGATTTTGGCCTGCTCCGCCGCCTTGGTCACCAGGTATTCGGCATTCCGATCAAAATTGACCGCTAACATGACGTGTTTGTATTTCATGTTTACTCCTCGTCAGGTCATCAGGCTGTTTATGGGAATCAATTTATGTCTAATCAATATAGATGAGTTCGAAATCAATGGCGGATTTTTACGATGATTTCCGTTGCAGCAGATAGTCTTGAAAAGGTCGATCAAACAATAGAATTCAGTTCCATACTTATAGAAAATAATGTCCCCGGAGGGTATATGTCTCTGTCTTCCCGACTTGACTCGTTGTCTATATTCCTCGTTCTGCTCCTGATCTTTTTTGTGATCTGTCTGATCTTTGAAATCGGCTATCGCGTAGCGGGGAAACTCTCCGACAAGACTTTTCATGAGTCGATTGGCCCTATGGCAACAGGGTTAGCCAGCCTGCTAGCTTTTATATTGGCTATTACATTCAGTATGGCGGCAGGCAAATCTGCCGACCGCAAACAAATCATTTTGACGGAAGCGAATACCATAGGTACTACCGTTCTGCGCACATCGCTCCTTGCTGAACCTTACCGCACTCGCAGCCGCGAATTATTACGTGAATACGTTTCATTGCGTATCGTCAAAAATACAAAAGAAGGCCAGGCCTACGTGCCAAAGGCAATTCAACGCAGCGAACAGCTGCAAGTCGCGTTATGGCAACAAGCCGTCGCGGCGCATAAAACGACGGCACCCGAACTGCTGCTGCTCTACATCAACTCACTCAATGACATGATAGATATTCACTCAGAGCGTGTTAACAAAGGGATGCGAGGGCGTATACCCGCCAGTATCTGGTTCACGTTAGGATTACTGACATTCCTGACTATTTCACTGAATGGGATTCAGGTTGGTGCTCAACACAGAGGCCGGGCAATGGTTGCCGCCATCCCGTTTGCTTTAGCCTTTTCCCTGGTACTGACGTTGATCGTGGAGCTGGATCGACCTAATCGCAGCATTATCGTGATTAGCCAGCAGCCATTGATCGATTTGGAAAACAGTCTGAGCAGCCTGATTACTCCCGTCGAGCTCGATCCACTCCCGACAAGACCTGACTAGCACTAATACCGAAATCATGATCTGAAGTAGCGGCTCGAAGTAGCGTTTAAAAACACCAGTCCTAAACAGAGGTTCTCACAGAGGCTCTTCGCGCCCGGCGATTGATTAATAATTTCTCAATTTGTCAGGGAGCCAATATTCCCTTTGTGACACATTTCACATAAGAGATTGGTTTTATAAAAAAATTCCGGTCACTCGTATGAACTCTTTTGTCAATACGATATATTAAAAAGGTGAATTCTGGGAGTAGAATCACACTAAATAGTCATACAATTATCCATCAAGAACAATAAGAATGGAGTACAGGGTCGTTACAATGAGTAAAGACACTAAACAGGTTAGGTATAAGCTCAAAGCAGAAAGCCGTACAGTACTGCTTCGGACAAAGGTTGCTTTCCTTAAAACGTATAATAAAGCCGCATGATGCGGCTTTTACGTTTTATGTGGGTTCACTGTTGAGTAACATGAATTATCGTCTAAAGAAAGACATACGTGTCATCCAAAGACCCCCTGCGCCACTCAAGCGCCACTCAAGCGCCACTCAAGCGCCACTCAGTGACGAAACGTCAAAACAATTGTTTGAACACGCACCTTCGCGGAACACCCCACAACTTCGCCCTGACATTAGGGTGATTCGTTTTCAATCACAACGCCGCCCAGCACAACCCTGTTCATGTTTGGAAACATCCGCTGCTCGAATAAGTCGCTACTATTTGTTTCTCCCGGCAAGGTGGCGACTAAGACAGGCTTATCAGTCTCGTTTCTTTGCGTAATATTAGCCTCTGCTCCCTGTGAGATTGAATCAGACACGACGGTTACACCTGCTCTCTCTGACGACCAAACCGGCGCATTCACGTAGGCATGCGTATCATTTCCTATCAGGTTGAATTTATCGAACACCAGCGCCAGTACCGCCAGCGTGACCACCAATACATTCAATCGCATGGCATCCTCCTTTTTTGCCTCTACGCGCTTTCATTGATAGTGCATGTCCTGGTTTTGAGCAAGATCACAAAATAAAAAAAAGGAGGCTAAGCCTCCTTTAATGTTAATTTTTATTTTCAGTTTGTAGGTCGTCCGCGTCACAGTTCACCCAATCCGTCGTACTTAAACGTGATACTTAGCCTCAGTACCCGAACTTAACGCAGCACACGTTCGATTTCCTGCAGACTGGATGGATCATCAATAGTGGATGGCACTACGTATTGTTCGCCATCCGCAATCTGACGGATCACACGGCGCAAGATCTTACCTGATCGGGTTTTCGGTAATCGATCTACGATCAGTGCCTTGTTAAAACAGGCCACAGCACCGATTTCCTGACGCACTTTTTGCAGCAGCTGGGCTTCAATCTCCCCGTTTTCGGAGAAGTAGCCATCTTTAAGAACAACCAGCCCGAGTGGCAACTGCCCTTTCAGTTCATCATGAATACCGATCACAGCACATTCCGCAACGGCTTCATGGGCACCGACCACTTCTTCCATTTCACCCGTCGATAAACGATGCCCAGCCACATTAATGACGTCGTCGATACGCCCCATGACAAACAGATAACCGTCTTCATCCAGATATCCCCCGTCCCCTGAAACGTAATAACCCGGGAACTGGCTCAGATAGCCGGTTTCAAACCGATCGTGGTTACGCCACACAGTAGGCAGACAGCCAGGAGGTAAAGGCCGTTTAATGGCTATATACCCTTGTTGATTCGCCCCAAGGGGTAATCCCACTTCGTTGAGCACTTCAACCTGATAGCCGGGAATCGGTTTTGTTGATGAGCCGGGTTTCACCTTAAAGGTTTCGATGCCAAGTGGATTACCGGCAATCGCCCAACCGGTTTCAGTCTGCCACCAGTGATCCACCACCGGGCGACCGGTTTTCTCTTTCACCCATTCCAGAGTGGGCGGATCCAGTCGCTCTCCGGCCATGAAGATCGTTTTCAGCGATGCCATCGGATAATCCTTCAGATGGCTCCCCTGAGGATCCTCTTTTTTGATGGCACGAAACGCGGTCGGGGCAGAGAACAGAATTTTCACCTTGTACTCATCACACACTCGCCAAAAAGCGCCCGGATCCGGCGTTCTTACAGGTTTGCCTTCGTACATGATCGTCGTACAGCCATGGATTAAAGGTGCATATACGATGTAAGAATGTCCGACCACCCAACCCACATCTGATGCCGCCCAATACACATCTCCCGGGCTGACGTCATAAATGGCTTCCATACTGTAGCGCATTGCTACGGCATGACCACCGTTATCTCGTACCACCCCTTTGGGCTTTCCGGTTGTACCCGACGTGTACAAAATATACAGTGGATCCGTTGCTTGAACCGGCACGCACTCATGAGGTTGAGCCGATTTCAGCATTGAACTCCAGTCTCTATCCCGCTCATGGTGCAAATCAGCCAGACATTGCTTGCGCTGATAAACCACCACATAATCGGGTTTCCAGCGGCTGTCCATTACAGCCTGATCCACCATCGGCTTGTAGGGGATGACTTTATTGACTTCGACGCCGCAACTGGCCGTCAGTACCACTTTGGGCTCCGCATCTTCAATGCGAACGGCCAGTTCGTTGGGTGCAAAGCCACCAAACACCACCGAGTGAATAGCCCCTAAACGCGCACAGGCTAACATCGCCATCGCCGCTTCAGGGATCATTGGCATGTAAATCACCACCCGGTCCCCTTTTACAACACCCAGCGATGCCAACATGCCAGCGGTTTTCGCGACTTGATCACGTAACACCTGATAGGTATAGCGGGCTTTCTGACCCGTAACCGGCGAGTCATAGATCAACGCGGTCTGATCACCTCGCCCCTGCTCAACATGATGATCCAACGCCAGATAACAGGTATTGAGTTCTCCATCAGCAAACCAACGATCAATACCGTGTTCATCTTTACTCAGAATGGTGTGCGGAAATTGGTACCAAGCGAGTTTTTCGGCTTGTTGTTTCCAGAAAAGCTCCGGTTGTTCCACCGAAGTGGTAAATGCTTCCTGATATGAAGACATATTGCTTCCTCCAGTATGTCCTGACATTGCTTATTTAAAAGCGCTACGCAAAGACAGTGGAGGGAACACGGACAAAGCCCTCCATCAAGATACGAGCACTGCGGCTCATGATTGCTTTCTCTATCACCCAGTCCTGTCCGGTCTGTTTAGCCTGGGCTCCGACTTTTAACGTCCCTGAAGGATGGCCGAACGTCACTGACTCTTTTGCGCCGCCTCCGGCCGCCAGATTGACCAGTGTCCCCGGCACACAAGCAGCAGAGGCGATTGCCACCGCAGCCGTCCCCATCATGGCATGGTGCAGCTTACCCATTGACAGCGCACGAACCAGCAGATCCACTTCGTTCTCAGCAATGATTTTGCCACTGGAAGACTGATAAGTTTTAGGTTTGGAAACAAAGGCGACTTTCGGTGTGTGCTGACGCGTTTCTGCCTCTTCCAGATGTTGAATCAGCCCCATTTTCAGGGCGCCATAAGCACGGATCTTTTCGAACATGGCCAGGACGTTTTCATCATTATTAATATCATCCTGACGCTCAGTACCGGTAAAGCCAATGGCTTCAGCCTCAACAAAAATGGTCGGGATACCGGCATTGATCAAAGTGGCATTGAAGGTGCCAACACCCGGTACGTCAAGATCATCAATCAGGTTACCGGTCGGAAACATAGCGCCTTCGCCATCAGCGGGATCCATGAAATCCACCTGAATCTCCGCGGCCGAAAACGTCACGCCATCCAGCTCAAATTCACCGGTTTCCTGTACAAAGCCATTTACGATAGGAACATGAATAAGAATGGTTTTCCCGATATTGACCTGCCAGACCCGGACGGTAACAACGCCATTTTCCGGCAACCGTTCCTGGGGTATCAGACCGGCATGAATTGCAAAGGGCCCCACAGCCGCAGAGAGGTTGCCACAATTTCCACTCCAATCCACAAACGGCTTATCAATCGACACCTGACCAAACAGGTAGTCGACATCATGATCGGCTTTCTGGCTTTTAGAGACGATCACCGTTTTGCTGGTGCTCGATGTGGCTCCCCCCATCCCGTCGATCTGCTTGCCATAAGGATCCGGACTGCCAATGACCCGCAACAGCAGGTTGTCCCTATCTTTACCGGGAATCTGAGCCTGAGGTGGCAAATCAGCCAGATTAAAAAATACGCCTTTACTGGTGCCGCCACGCATATACGTGGCCGGCACTTTCATCTGCGACTGAGACATTATCCCTGTCATGGTTCCTCCCCTTACTGAGCCAGAAAGTCTTGCGCAAATCGCTGCAGGACACCGCCTGCGGCGTACACATGCACTTCATCTGCGGTATCTAGACGACATGTCACCGGTACATCGACTTTTTCACCATTGGCGCGGGTAATCACCAGAGCTAACTCGGCCCCCGGTTTGATTTCACCGACGACGTCGTACAGCTCAGTCCCATCCAGCCCTAAAGTATTGCGATTCACGCCATTTTTGAACTGCAACGGCAATACGCCCATCCCTACCAGATTGGTACGGTGGATACGCTCGAAGCCTTCCGCCACAATGGCTTCAACCCCTGCCAGCCGGACGCCTTTGGCAGCCCAGTCGCGGGAAGAACCCTGCCCATAATCGGCCCCGGCCACCACAATCAGCGGCTGTTTGCGATCCATATAGGTCTCAATGGCTTCCCACATACGAGTGACCTTACCTTCTGGCTCGACTCGTGCCAGAGAGCCCTGCACCACGTCGCCATTCTCTTTCACCATCTCATTGAACAGTTTCGGGTTCGCGAGAGTCGCGCGTTGCGCAGTCAGGTGGTCACCGCGGTGAGTCGCGTAAGAGTTGAAATCCTCTTCCGGTACGCCCATCTTCGCCAGATACTCCCCGGCAGCACTGGAGGCCAGAATCGCATTAGATGGCGATAAATGGTCAGTAGTTATGTTGTCGCCAAGGATTGCCAACGGGCGCATTCCCGATAGCGTTCGCTCACCGGCTAACGCCCCTTCCCAATAAGGAGGACGGCGAATGTAAGTACTCATCGGACGCCAGTCGTAAAGCGGATTGCTGTTTCGGGCTTCGTCATTCAGTTTGAACATTTGAATGTAAACCTGATTGAACTGCTCCGGCTTCACATACTTGCCGACAACCGCATCAATTTCTTCGTCACTTGGCCACAAATCATTGAGGTAAACCGGATTGCCCTGACTGTCCGTGCCCAGTACGTCACGTTCAATATCAAAGCGGATGGTTCCTGCAATGGCATAGGCAACCACCAGCGGCGGTGACGCCAGGAAAGCCTGTTTGGCGTATGGGTGAATACGACCATCGAAGTTACGGTTGCCGGACAGTACAGCGGTTGTGTAGAGATCACGGTCGATGATTTCTTGCTGGATAGCAGGATCAAGCGCCCCACTCATCCCGTTACAGGTAGTACAGGCGTAACCCACAATGCCGAAGCCCAGCTTTTCCAGTTCAGGCAACAAACCGGCCTCTTCCAGATACAATCTGGCGACTTTGGATCCCGGAGCAAACGACGATTTCACCCAAGGTTTGCGAACCAGGCCCAATTCATTGGCTTTCTTGGCAAACAAGCCGGCAGCCACCACGTTGCGAGGGTTACTGGTATTAGTACAAGAGGTGATAGCAGCAATGATTACCGCGCCATCCGGCAGTTCGCCCGCTTTCTCTTCCCACTTGCCAGAGATACCACGAGAAGCCAATTCTGACGTTGGTAAGCGACGATGCGGATTCGAAGGGCCCGCCATATTGCGCGACACTTGGGAGATATCAAACTCCAGTACTCGCTCGTACACCGCATTATCCAGAGCATCTGCCCACAAGCCGGTCTGTTTGGCATATTGTTCAACCAACTTAACCTGAGCATCATCACGGCCAGTCAACTTCAGATAGTTGATAGTCTGCTCATCGATGTAGAACATCCCCGCCGTCGCGCCGTATTCCGGCGTCATGTTAGAGATAGTGGCGCGGTCGCCAATCGTCAGATCTTTGGTCCCTTCGCCAAAGAATTCCAGATAGGACGACACCACGCGCTCGTTGCGCAGGAACTCAGTCAATGCCAGCACAATATCGGTAGCGGTAATGCCCGGTTGGCGTTGGCCGGTGAGTTTCACCCCGACAATATCCGGCAGGCGCATCATCGACGGCCGTCCCAACATGACTGTTTCCGCTTCCAGCCCACCCACGCCAATAGCGATAACGCCCAGAGCATCAACATGCGGCGTGTGGCTGTCGGTACCGACACAAGTATCAGGGTAAGCAATACCGTCTTTGGCCTGAACCACAGGCGACATTTTTTCCAGGTTAATCTGGTGCATGATGCCATTCCCTGCGGGAATCACGCTCACGTTCTCAAAAGCAGTTTTGCACCAGTTAATAAAGTGAAACCGGTCTTCGTTACGACGTTCTTCAATGGCTCGGTTTTTATCAAAGGCGTCCGGGTCAAAGCCGCCGTGTTCCACCGCCAATGAATGGTCAACAATCAGTTGAGTTTCCACCACTGGGTTCACTTTGGCCGGGTCACCGCCTTGATCTGCGATAGCATCCCGCAAACCGGCCAAATCGACCAGCGCGGTTTGGCCCAGAATGTCGTGACACACAACACGCGCCGGGTACCACGGAAAGTCCAGATCCCGCTTGCGTTCGATAATCTGTCGTAAACAATCAGTTAATGCGTCTGGGTCACAGCGTCTGACCAACTGCTCTGCGAGTACACGAGAGGTGTAAGGGAGCGTTTCATACGCACCAGGTGAAATATCATTAACGGCTTTTTGGGTATCAAAATAATCAAGTCCGCTTCCAGCCAGAGGCTTGCGGTATAGTGTGTTTATGCTCATTGCTTCCCTCCGTGAAACTTCCGCTCACAGACCCTATTCGGCAATTAAATCTCCCCCCATAAACAGGGGGAGTGAAAGGAGGGACTCCTTTGGTTCGGAGTCTGCTGTTATTAACGCTTAATCGCGCTGTTCGATCGGCACCCATTCCTGATGCTCAGGACCGGTGTAATCCGCACTCGGACGAATGATTCGGTTATTCGCACGCTGCTCAAATACGTGTGCAGCCCAGCCTGTTACGCGACTCATCACAAAAATTGGCGTAAACAGCTTGGTCGGGATGTCCATAAAGTGATATGCCGAGGCATGGAAGAAATCGGCATTACAGAACAGATCTTTTTCCCGTTTCATCACCGCTTCGACACGTTCTGACACCGCATACAGATGAGTATCACCAACATCTTCAGACAGCTTCTTCGACCAGGCTTTGATCAGGGCATTACGTGGATCAGACTCACGGTAGATGGCGTGACCAAACCCCATGATCTTCTCTTTGTTCTCCAGCATTTTCATGATGCCGGCTTCCGCTTCGTCCGGAGACTGCCATTGCTCGATCATTTCCATCGCGGCTTCGTTTGCCCCGCCGTGCAGCGGACCACGCAAGCTACCGATAGCCGCGGTAACACAAGAATGCAGATCAGACAGGGTCGACGCACACACGCGAGCAGTAAAGGTTGAGGCATTGAATTCATGTTCTGCGTAAAGAATCAGCGAGCAGTGCATCACTTTCTTATGCAGTTCAGACGGTGCTTTATCGGTCAGCATTTCCAGGAAATAGCCGCCAATGCTGTCCTCTTCACTGCTGGCGGTATCAATACATACACCATCGTGAGAATAGCGATACCAGTAACAGATAATCGCGGGCAGCATGGCCAGCAAGGTATCGGTTTTCTCGGCCTGTTGTGAGAAATCACGCTCTTGGTCCAGATTACCCAGCATTGAACAACCGGTACGCATCACATCCATCGGATGTGCATCCGCCGGAATGGCTTCCAGTACCAGACGCAGCGCCTGTGGCAATCCACGTGCCTGTTTCAGTGTTGCTTTATAGCCATCAAGTTCAGCTTGGGTCGGCAATTTGCCTTTCAGCAGCAGGTAAGCCACTTCTTCAAACTCAGCGTGGTTCGCCAAGTCAGTAATATCATAACCACGGTACGTTAGGCCGGTACCGGTTTTACCTACTGTACACAACGCGGTGCTGCCGGCGCTTTGTCCGCGCAGTCCAGCGCCGCTTAGGGTTTTGTTCTTCTGATCCTTCTTAACATCAGCTACGGCTATCGCAGTCATAGCAGACTCCTTATTTTGAGTTTCACGTTATTGAATGATTCAGATTGGAACAACTTCTGGCACCTGCAGGACGAGTCCTGCCGACCATCTCCAACCCGTTATCTTTATAGTAATAATTTTCCTGGGCTGCCCTTTGCTTCAGCGGAAAGACCTCTGCTTAGGGGAAATACTTTTGCGTTTCGGTGTTCGTTCTGCGTTTCTACTATTCTGTGTCGTTTCTTAGTTAACGCCTGTTTTTGCTGGTCTGTTTACTGCTCTGCTGTTTAATGCCCGGTATCTTGTTCGACGATTTTTTGTCCATCAGTTCGTATTCCGGTTCGTACACCAGTTCGTTCACCAGTTCGTTCACCAGTTCGCTCACCAATGAGGCGATGGTTTATTCAGAATCCGCCCGCCTCATTGCCGCCGGTATGACAGTTAAAATGTGCAAGATGCACTGGGTTATTTTTCTTGTTTAAACAGCTGATCCAGTTTTTGCTCGTAATCGTGGTAGCCCAAATAGTGATACAGATCTTCACGAGTCTGCATTTGATCCACAACATTACGCTGATGGCCATCTTTGAGCAGATGCTCATACACATTCAATGCGGCTTTGTTCATCGCGCGGAACGCCGACAATGGGTACAACACCATATCAACACCGCATTCAGCCAGCTCTTCACCACTGAATAACGGTGTTTTGCCGAACTCCGTAATGTTGGCGAGAATTGGCACCTTCACGGCTTCCGAGAATTGCTTATATTGCTCCAGGGTGTTGATCGCCTCTGGAAAAATCATGTCAGCCCCGGCTTCAACACAGGCGATGGCACGTTCGATTGCTGCATCCATGCCTTCAACAGCCAGCGCATCGGTACGAGCCATAATGACGAAGTTCTCATCAATTCGCGCATCCACAGCGGCTTTAATGCGATCCACCATTTCCTGCTGACTGACAATGGCTTTGTTTGGACGGTGTCCACAACGCTTTTGTGCCACCTGATCTTCCATGTGTACCGCTGCTGCACCACTGCGTTCCATCTCTTTAATGGTACGGGCAATGTTGAAAGCCCCACCGAAACCAGTATCAATATCAACCAGCAATGGTAGTGACGAAGCGGCTGTAATGCGGCGTACATCTTCGATGACGTCATTCAAGGTCGTGATACCCAGATCCGGTAACCCATACGAAGCATTAGCGATACCGCCACCAGACAGGTAAATGGCCTGATGGCCAACCTGCTCAGCCATCATGGCGCAATATGGGTTGATCGTTCCGACGATCTGTAGCGGATGATTTTTGGCAACGGCCTCGCGAAAGCGTTTCCCTGGGCTCATGAGACTTTCTCCTTATCCTGAGTGAGTTTTTGTTCAATCAATTGGCGGCTGCGCATAATGTGGCGCCGCATAAGTAATTCAGCCAACTCTCCGTCCCGCTCTTTCAGGGCGTTGAGCAAATGGAAATGCTCTTGAAGTGCTTGTTGCGGGCGGGAATGTGAACGTTGTGACTGATAGCGATACATTCGTAGCAAATGGTACAATTCACCACACAGCAGGCTGATGAGCTTACTGTTTCGACTTGCCTTAATGATGCGGTAGTGAAAATCAAAATCTCCCTGCTGGTGAAAATAGGATTCCCCATCGACCTCTTCGATATGTTGCTGGTGCGTTTCCAGCAGCTTCTCTAATGCCAGAATTTCTTCATCTGAAATGTGCAGGCACGCAAGCCGCGCTGCCATTCCTTCCAGCGCTTCACGCACTGCATAGATATCAATCAGCTTTTCCTGACTGAGTTCGACAACGCGTGCCCCTACATGAGGAATACGCTCAACCAAACCCAGAGCTTCAACCCGCATCATGGCCTCACGCAGCGGACCGCGGCTTACGCCAAAACGCTTTGCGACATCGGCTTCAGAAATTTTACAGCCAGCCGGATACTCCCCTTTAACGATCAAGTCGATTAGCTGTTCGGTCAGACTGGCAGACTTGGTGCCTTCTTTCTCAGTCGCTAGGTTGTCGACACTTTGTAGTTTTTGACTAAGTAGGCTCATCATTATTGTCAACAATTGGTTAACTTAGTCTCAAATTTAGTCCAAACTACGACCACAAACAAGCATATTGTTTACAATTGGCACTAGACCTTAGTCTGCATTGTCGACAATGTGATCTAATCAGTAGGTTGAAATGTAACCAGATTAGATTCGTTTCATTGCCGCTCAAAAGAAAGGATATAAGATGACAAGCGATAAGTAGGCGGCGCGCAGTAAAACTGCCCTTAGCCTTACTGCAAAGCCCAAAGGTTCGCGAATGATGACTGAAACAATGAATACATTGAACGTATCCAAAAGGCGAAATAGGAAGACTAAAATGGAAATGGAAATGGAAATGGAAAAGTAGCTATGAATGAGATAGGAAAATAGCAATACAGGGAAAAATAGAGGATAAAAAAAGCGAAAGACAGTCACTCCTGTCTTCCGCTTTACGGCTTCACTGGCTGTAATACAGTGCACCAACATTCGTTTAGTCCCATACGCTTAGAATCGATATCATCTAAGGATACGTTACAAAGCCTCAGGCTATCGCACTCATGCGGTAGCGACCGATTCGGTTGTGAGAGGTTTGGGTTTACGCTGAGCGAGTGCCACACCGGCCAGCACCATAAGCCCACCGACATAATGATACGCCTGGAGTTGTTCGCTGAGCATGACACTTGCGATCAACGCCGTTAAGACCGGCATCAGGTTCATGAACATTGCACAGCGATCCGCGCCAAGCAGCTCAATCCCTTTTAACCACCCCCATGGTGCCAGCACCGAAGCAGGTAGAGCAGCGTACATGATCAGTGGCAAACTCTCGCCCGTAATGGCGATTCGCTCACTGCTGAGCAGCATCGGCGTCAGCATCATGACCGCAAACAATCCCTGAACATAGACAGATTGCCAGTTATTGATCGGCATTCGCCAGCGTTTTAGCAACACACTGTATAGCGCATAGACAAAGGCTGCGAGCAGAAGCAATCCGTCACCCTGGCTGATTCCCTGATCTGCAAGATTACTTATCTCACCATGACTTAGCATGAACACCAGCCCAGCCAGCGACAGCACGGCGCCGACAATCGCCATTGGCAGCAAGCGTTGTGCGAGCAAGGGTACACTCAGAAACATACTCATCAGCGGTACCAGTGAAACAATCAACGCCATGTTCGTGGCTGTGGTTGTCGATGCGGCAAAATAGCCCAGAGACTGGTTCAACACCATGCCCAGTAAAGCCAGAAATGCCAGCTTGCTCAAATGAGGTTTAATCACATGACGCATCCGCCATACTGATGGTAGAACAAACGGAGTCAACGCCAGCATGGCAAAAAACCAGCGATAAAAAGAGATCGCTCCCGGATCAATCACACTGGAAGATAATTTGTTTACGATGGCATTCCCTGACCATATAAAGACAGTAACAAGCGGAAAAATGTAAAACATGGTTTGCCTTATTATGGAGAATTGTGTGATGAAATCATCAACTGACACTTATTGTTACACGTCAGTTTAGAAATAAATATCGGTAAAAAGACATCATGAATTGATGGTCGGACATTGCCACATAACAGTGCCCAGCACATCCTCTTAGGAAAAACCGAAAGGAGTTTGTGAAGAGTCATAACCGTCTGATTTATAGTGGAGTAAAGAATATATACAGAGCACTGGCAGACCATTGAACACATTCATTCCGCAAAAGAAAGAGTGCGCCTTCTAACGGGAAATTTGACAAAGATTACAGGATCACACTTTCAGCATCCCGCAATTGACCCGTCCCTTATATCCTTCTAACTTTCAACCTGGTCTGACCAGAGTGCATATTAACGCATCTCCCTACCGGCCATGAGCTGTACCTCACTGAAAAAGGATATTTCAATGCGTAAAAACCTGAAAACTTATCAACGACTTTCCCGGCTCCCCATGGGGAAACAATTGTTTTCATTCATCGTCTGTCGTGTCGCCCCTTATTTTGCCAGCATTCGCCCTCAAATCACGTCGCTGCGTCCCGGATTCGCAGAGGTACAAATCAAAAAACGCCGCCGAGTGACCAACCACATCAACACGGTTCATGCAATTGCGATGTGTAATATGGCGGAACTAGCCGGAGGGATGATGACGGATGTTTCCGTCCCGATAAAAAGCCGCTGGATTCCGGTCGGTATGACGGTGGAATACCTGAAAAAAACCAAAAGCGATCTGACAGCTCACGCTCAGGGCGAACATATTAACTGGGAGACTGAGGGTGATAAAATTGTGCCAGTCGAAGTCAGAGACCAAAACGGAGAAATGGTTTTTCGCGCTGAAATTACGATGAACGTCAGACATTAACACGAGAAACGTATCTTTCAGGAAGAGTTACTGCCCGGGGTTTAGCACCCCGGCAGAAAACAGACTTTTACATGGTGCGAATCTGTATAACACGCATTAAAATCGAGTGGGGTTCGTCGGTAGACCTACTATTTAGCCGACGATTTTGACTTTGTCTTTCGCGTCAGACTCCGGCAACCATGAAAACATGTGAGAAAACAGTTCTTCTTTTGACGGCTTTTTCAGTTTGCCATGAATCAGCGGACTCATATCCATCAAATGTTCAATGCGGGCTGTCGGCTCATAGGGCTCGTCAAACTTGCGCCAAAGCGGAGAGTGTTTGACATAAAATCCAGCGGCCGATACCGCCTCATCAAACGAGTCATGCTCAGAGATTTTACGCGGATTATCCCAGGTGGAGCCATCAAGCACGAACACGCCGATGGCACCGGTTTCTTCATAATAAAGTTCGTCTATGTAGGGTACGTTCCACCAGCGTTTAAGTTCTTCTTTTGAACGTTGTTCATTCAACCTGTCGTGACAGGGAAATTCGGGTTCGGTTTCCTTATTCTTCACCGGAATACGGTTTGTGGTAAATTCCATAGCCAACCAAATGCATATTTTTATTTTGTTAGAAGTGTTATGCACTTGATAAATAATGTCAATTGTTAAACCTAATTTTCCGAATTTGTCATCTGGCTGTCACAAGTGCCTGTTTCGTAGGAATTCCTCGATGGGCAAACAAAAAACAGGTATCACATTGCTTGGCAGAAGTGAGTCCTTACCATCACAGTTGAGGTATTATTTGTTCGCTGATGGGTTCTGATCGGGCAGGAACATGGTTCTTGCCAGCCTTGCCAGGTTATAGGCATCGTCATAACCCGAATGCTGACGCCCTTCCCACTCCAGGCCGGCCATTTTCATCGCAGCGCGCTGACCACAACGGCGATTGGTGACATGGCGCTGTAACCTGAACATAGTGGCCAGATTGATGTACTCATGGAATGGAACATTTAGCCCTTTTTCCTCGCACTCCTGACGCAAGATCAAATCATCCCGTCCCCAGGCAGCATAAATCTTATGTCGGCCACCAAACTTCTGCTCAACCGACTTCAGAATTGTTGCCAGTGGCTTACCATTTTTTGCAACGACTTCCGGTTTAATACCTGTCAGCTCGGTGCAGAATGGCGAAATTTCATCATGTTCTGGTAAAACGAAATGTTGAGCTCGCCGGACAATCTCACCGCTCGACAGATCCAGTTCGGCAACACCGATCTCTATTATCTCTCCTGTTCTCGACTCGCGGCCATCATTCCAACAACACATTTCGAGGTCAAAACAGACAATACGGTTAAAATTCATCTTACTTCCGGACATCAGACAAAAACTGGCACGAAGGATAGCATTTAGGGGCGTTTTCGCCAAAGGTGACCGCCCCTAATGCTCAGATATTATCCTTCAGGCAGAACTTTTACTTTCATCATTGCCTCCAGCGGAATGATCTGTGCTGCCGCCTGAATATCCTTCACCGTCAATGCTTTCAGTGCAGGCATCACCAGCTTCTCATTTTCCACTTCGTCAGGCGCACTGTAAGCCGTTGAGGCAACACTTAGCCAGTAGCCATTATCCTGCTGCATCAGAGCAAACTTCTCCAGCAATGGACCCAGAGCACGGGTCAGCTCATCTTCCGACACCTTACCCTGACGAATGTCCTGCAAAATCGTCGGATACGCAGAGAGAATATCATCAACCCGGCTTAGCTCAGTATTGCTGTGCAATGCCAGGTAACCAAAGTTTTTAATGGAGCCAGACTGAAAGCGTTCGACCCACGGTGAGTAAGACGCCCCCGCCTGCTCTCGGACGGTTTTATTGAGTTTTAGCTGCGCCACTTCCTGCAGAGCCTGGAACACCAACAATTGCTGGAAATCCATTGCATCCGGAATTGGCCAGTAAGCCGAAGCCAGCGCAGTATGGCTTTCTCCCTGATGGTACAATCGCTGCTCATCGACCAGATAAGGACGAAGCGTTTGATTCACCTGATGTTTAGGTTCCTGCGCCTTCACCTTGAGCGCACCAAATGTTTCCCCAACCAGCTTCACCGCACAGGCTGGAGTAATATCACCGACCAGCGCGATTTCAATCGGCCCTTCAGTTAGCGAACGACTGACAAACTCTTGCAGATCAGAGAGTTGCTTACCTTCAAGTTCTTGCGGCGTCGCCACGCCAATTCTCGGATCATTCTGGCGCATCAGCTGGCTGATCGCCGCCATCTCCAGAGACTCAGGGGACTGATACAGTCCCTGCCAGTAAGCACTAACATGCTGCTCCGCAAAATCCATCCCCTCCTGGCGATACGCCGGGTGAGTAAAGAAAGCCGCGTAGAGTTTCAGTTGCTCACTAATCGCTTCTCGCGTTGAACGGTAGCTACCGACAATCGCATCCTCATTGAGATTCAGGTTCATGCCTAACGACTTACCCGTCAGCATTCCCCTTAACTCATTCATATCATGTGCCTGTAAGCCCCCGGTAACAAAACCGGTATTGAACAAGGTGATCAATGCAGCTTGCTCCGGTGGCAATTCCTGCCACCCTCGGCCAACCCGAACATTCAGGTAAACCACGTTCTTTTCCAGATCCGTTGGCTTCACATTCAGCACCACACCATTGTCGAAACGATACGACACGATGTCTCCGAATGCCGACTGTTTTACCTGCTTGGCTTTACCGGGCTTACCGAAATACTGGTAGGCAAATTCAGTGGTCTGCTTTTCGCTGAACGAGGTGACTGGCTGAGCCTGACTGTGCTCATAAGCGGCAAGCATTGCCTTTTCCAACGCGTCTCTCGGGTCCTGACCTTCCTGTATTTCTCCCGCGACGGAATCAGCAAGGTGAAGACGGGCCGGTGATGCCGTCAGCATCTGGCGCATCATCTGGTTCACGGCTTCCGTCGTGATACGATCCTGATGCTGCTCAAACAGTGCCAGTTCATCCTCAGTACTGATAATCACCCGGCGATTATTCAAACCGTTAACAATTTGTTCCGCATAACTCAGGCTGGAAAAATCGTCTGACTGACTGACGTTGTTTTTCAAGTCCTGCTGTAGGCTGGTGATCTGTCGGGCGATTTCCTGTTGCGTAAAACCATGCTGTACCACCTGGCGGATTGTCTGCTCCAGCAATTGCAGACCGGCGGCCCATTCGCCGGGACGCGTGCCGACCGAGACGGAAAACACATCATTCATGGTCAGCTCTGTCATGTTGCTGACATCCGGGTCCATCAGACGCCCCTGACTGGTCAATGTTTGAGTTTCCAACCGGTACATCAGTGCATTCATCCCGATAAAACGAACAAATTCATTGACCCGACGCTCGGTGTCATCGGTAACGGAGCGTGCTGAGTCAGCCGTGCCCGGCTGTATCAGGTTGATACCGATTCGCGGTGTGACAGCCGAATCCAGAAATGCCAATGCTTCAACGTTTTCAGGCAGCATAGCGGCTTGCAGTGAACTGCTATGCTGGAACGGCTGTTCAGGCACCCAACCCGAAAAATAATGGCGAATACGCGCTTGCAGGGCCTTTTCGTCGAAATCACCGGCAATAACCAGCGTCATATTTTTCGGGTGATAATTTTGCGCGTAAAAGTCACGCAGGTTTTTCTGAGTGGTACTGCGAATGCCTGCCTCCGTGCCAATCGGCAGGCGATCGTATAATCCCGCGTCCTGATAAATATACTGTCCCCACTCCACCAAATTCGCCAGACCAGCCGTGTTGCTTTCCCGGTGTTCGGCCAGAATAACCGGCTTCTCACGTTCAATGGCTTCAGGACTCAGGGTCAGTTCGGACGCGGTTTCACGCAGTAAAAACAACGCTGTATTCAGGCTTTCTTGGTCATTTTTCGGCAGTTCTAATTTATAAACGGTGTAAAACAAATCAGTGGTTGCGTTGGTATCGGCACCAAATGCCAACCCGTGTCGCTCCAGCATTTCGATCATCTGACCTTCCGGCACATTGGTTGAGCCATTGAACGCCATATGTTCAAGGAAATGAGCCACGCCCGGTACATTCCCGTTTTCCTGTAATGAACCGGCATTGACCCATAAACGCATCACAACTGACTGCTTGGGCTTGCGGTTTGGCACCAGCACAATACGCATGCCATTGGACAACACATAACTTTGTACTTTTTTGTCCAGCTTCAAATCAGTCTGGGTATACCAAAGCGGCGATTGAGACTCAGCAGCGGCCTGAGTGATTCCGCCAAACAGTGAAGAAACGATGAGGAGGAGGCAAGCTCCTCGCCTTGGTGAAAATTTCATGAGGCTCCTTGAAGACATGGTGGTGACAAACTTGTGACCACAAAATTTTAAACACCGTTCAAATAAGAGCATTATCTTACCCTTATGCCAAAAGTCGAGTAACTTTTTGTATGGATTTTTCCCCTTCAATTAAATTAATGGTCACAATCAACAATTGCGCTTGCCAAACTATGCTGCCGGTGTCATAACTTAGTCATTGCAGGTCTTCGGACTGGTTTTTTATAGTGACAATTACCTTATTTTTTATTTTGTAATCAGTAAGGTAACAATAAAAAATGCCAAAAAGTGGATGCTTTTTGGTCTGATTTATCAATAGCGGCTTTATCCGCAATCGGTTCACGGAAAGATGGATATAAGAAAAGCGATACCCGAAGATGCCAGCAGGATCAGTGAGTTACTCCAATCCTTAGCTAAAAAGTTCATCCTTCCAACGTGTGAACCGCAAGTGCACGCTCACCTTTTAGCCTCCATGTCTGAACAGGCCATCCAACAGAATCTCCAAGACGGTTTTTTATACCTGGTAATAGACGGCCCTGATCAACAGCTTATTGCCACTGCGGGACTCAGAGATCGCTCGCACCTATATCACCTTTTTGTTCACGAAAATTTCGGTAAACAGGGTATTGCCCGTCAACTCTGGCAAGCCATACTCCATGAAACGCTGACTTCTGAGCATAACGGTGAATTCACCGTGAACTCTGCCCTGCACGCTGAAGGGCTATATCGCAAGTTGGGCTTTGCTCGCACCGAGGGCATTCGCCATCGTCACGGCATGGTGGATATACCGATGAAACTGACCATTGATCTCCGACAGTGGCGCACTGAGCCATCAGACACACACCAGCTAACCAGCATTTAGGCATGCACAGCCAAAGGCACTAACAACGATGACGCCGTAACGGACGTCAACTGGAAATCAGCACACAAATGATGGGAACCGGCTGGATGCCGCCATACCTGACAGGACGACATGAAACTCTCGATTTCTCAGACACTGACATTACAGCCATTAAATCTCCGCCATGCTCAACCCTTGCTGGCTGCGGTCAACGCCAGTCGAGAAGATCTTGGCAAGTTTCTGCCTTGGGTAAATACCGTCAAAGCCCCCTATCAGGCTCAAGCCTACATTCTGGCCAGAACACATTCGAATACCGCGGGTGCACTTTGGTTTGCTATTTATGATGGTCAGACATTTTGCGGAGTTTTCGGTATTAAAGGGATTCACCCGGTGAAAAAGGTCGCTGAAATAGGTTATTGGTTGACTATCGAAGCCAGAGGGAAAGGCATTGTCCGCCAGATTTTGAAAGAGGCTATTGCGTATCTGACTCAACAGACAACGGCAAAAATCGTAGAGCTGCGCTGCCATGATGAAAACAAGGCCAGCATTGCCGTTGCCCTGCATGCAGGAGCCCGCTTCACCGGATACGATGAGTCACCAACAAAATTGGGTAAATACCAGATTTCCTTAGTTGATGCGGTTGATTGAAGTAACTAAAAAAGCAACTGATTAAAGCGGCCAGGAAAAGCGGAGATCTCACGCGACATATAGGTGTCCTGACCAACCTAAAAATCGCTGGCTACATGAAGGTAGCCGCAGCACAAACGAGCGGCGTCAGATGCCATTTGTCAATTTTTTGACAGAAAAACGAAATGTAGTTGTAACGGTATAGCGAAAACACGGTGTTTACGACATATTCATGAAAAGAGGCTCAGGACTCCGCCATGAAGTGAGCTAGCAGTCGATTTCGATGCCGACTTGCTGATGACTAGGTACCAACTAGCTGAATCTAGTGTTTCGCGTTGACGCTCACAATGGAAGAGGCTACGTGTGAAGACAGGCATACCATTGAAAATTTAAGAGTTATCGGTGAGAAAACAACTTTTTAGTCAGCGAGACGATAGAAAAATAGTGGGCGTGGCAATACGCACTTTATGCTGGTTGTGCATGGCTCTTATTATTGGCTGCAGCGACGTTGTTAACGAGCACTATGACAACTACACCGACGCGGTTCAGGCTGGCTTATTTGAACGGGGTTGGTTACCTGGCATTTTGCCTGACAGTGCGACAGAGATACATGCGTCCAATCAGCTCGATAAGAATACTGCGGAAGGGTATTTTCATCTTCCTGAACAGGCTTTAACTGAATTCATCAGCCGGTTAACACCGGTCGCGGATCAAGCAGCATCTGACGCGTCACCGCAAACGAGCAACAACGGTAAAAGCTTTCAGTATTTTATCAATAATGATATCTGGACGTTTACTATTTATGACAATGGCAACGTCAGCTATACCCTGAAACAGACTGATACAAGCAACAATAAGTAACCACCTAGCGTAGTGCCTGTCCCTGACCACAGAAGACACCAGAAACTGACGCTTCACATATTAATGACAATAGAAGGGTCCCTTTATGGAAAACTTATCAAGTTACATCCTTGCCATTCATCAGCCAGACGCGCGCTTCGCGATCACCAACGCTGTTTCTCATACCCGAATGGAAAAAGAGGCAGACATTGAAGTCGAAGAGCAGGAGACTGTTTACACCTTCGAGAACGGGGTTGTCATTCGCTACACCATTGAAAACAGCACAGAATTAACGGAGCAATCCTGTGATGAATGCTGGGTCACCTATGAAGTGCTCGACAACCTAAACCTGGTTTCGCCTAAACGCAAAACTTTTTATAACCGTTGTCAGGAAACATTCTGGCTGGAAACACATCAGCTGCGAGCTGCCCTGGACTAACCGCTTCCTTTCATGAGACCGGCATTGTACAGATGGGCTCATTATTGTCTGATGGAAACATAAAGTCCGATGGAAGCATAAAACCTGATGAAAGCAACGCGTCAGTATCAGACTCGGTGAGACAAACAGGATGTGACAGCCGGAAGGGTAACATCCGGTAGCAGGAGAGAAGACATGGAAGCGCTCGACGAACGAATATGGATCGCAGACGGCGGAACAGTGCCGTTTTTTACGCTTCCCTACTCCACTCGCATGACAGTAGTGAAGCTCGACGACGGCAGTCTCTGGATTCACAGCCCCATCAAGCTGTCCGCAGACCTGTATCAGGCTCTGAATGAGCTGGGAGACGTTCGATATCTGATTGCGCCCAACCATTTACATCACCTTTTCCTGGAGGAGTGGCAAACGGCTTTTCCTCAAGCCGACACCTATGGCACACAGGAAGTGATAGCAAAACGGCAGGATCTTTCTTTCACCGGAGAACTGGTCACCAAGGAAACGTACCCGTGGTCACAGGAAATCCACCAAGTGCTGTTTACCGGCTCCCCTGTCATGCAAGAGTGCGTGTTTTTTCACTCCCCCAGTCAAACCCTTATCGTTACCGACCTCATTGAAAACTTCTCACCAGACGCGTTTAATGCCTGGCAGCGAATACTGGCAAAAGGCACGGGTATTTTGGCCCCAAACGGTAAAATGCCCATCGACTGGCGGCTCAGTTTTATGTGTCGAAAACAGGAAGCCCGTGCTCATATGCTGCACATTCTGGCCTGGCAGCCGAAACGTATTGTCCTGGCCCACGGCGAGATCATCCTAGATAATGCCACCGCGTTTTTAAAACACTCTTTCAGCTGGTTAAAGGTGTAACGAGTTATTGTTAAGGCCCGCATTTACTCTTCTACCCTACAAAGCACAAAAGCGCCCGAAGGCGCTTTTTTACATGTTTCAAGCCGTTTGAATTGGCTGCCGACGTTTTACCGGCTACCGTCAAACGAGTCCAAAATCCACTGCGTGACCCTGCATCCGTTACAGCAGGCTGTCCGATTCCACAAAGTTCAGCTCGGTTTCCTTCATCGGATCCAGCGTGATTTCTTTACGTTGCCCTTGCGGATTCTCAATGATGATGTTTTCGTCATAATTCACCGGATCATCATCTTCGGCATTACAAGTGAATGCGACGGTGTAGTTACCGCCCGGCAGATAACCGAAGGCATAAGAACCATCCACATCAACGCTGGCCGACGCATATGGCATTACAGCGTTGTCAGGCAACGGACGGGCTGAATCGAAATACTCATCGTTAGGATCCATATTGTCGCTCAGCATGCTATCAGTATGACCATGCCCTTCGTACAGGTAAACGTAGTTACCGGACTCCGCCAGACATTCCCCCATAGAAAACAGGTTAACATCGACTTTACCCCACAAGGAAGCCGCCGCCTGATTATCAATAATAGTCACGCCATGTGGTTTCAGGTTAAAGCCGTTGTTGTTTGACTCGTTGCCACGTAACACCAGAGATTTGCGCAGATCAAATTCAATCGTGAAGCTCTGAACAGCTTCGGCATCAACTTCAAACCCACCCAGACGAAGCTTATTACTCGGAATTTTTAAATCATAGTGGCCATCGCCACCATCAACCCAGTTCATATTTCCTGGTTTGGTATGAATAATCAGCTCTTTGTAAGTACCAACCGGCAGTTCTTGAGAGGTAATAATCAGCTTAGAGTCTGTCCCCTGGTAATCCAAAAGATTCAACTGCTGGTAATCGTTGCCATCGCTGTCCGTGTCAACATCGATGAAATAGGACTGGCCATTTTCATGTTTGAGTTCTAGCTGGTCAAACGCGATAGTCACATCCCATAGCGAGTCAACCGGGGCATCTGAGACACTAAAAGACACTTTAGCGGTTGAACCCCCAGCCGCGGTCGCGCCATCGCCACCATCACTGCCACACGCTGAAAGCAGAAGGGCCGTTGCAAACACAGGTACTGTTTTGTAGATATTCATCAATCAATCTCCTTTTATGATGAAAGTCTAAAGGCTCTCTGTTTCCGTTTTCAAATACGCCAGATTGAATTAACAAACAAATGACACAATAAGTGATATCTCTGGCAAAAAATGCACATTGAAGAAAGCAACTGACTCACCGCTTATTCAACCAGCCGCAAAGACCAAAAGCGCATAATAAAATGCACTTGCCAACCTCATATTCGAGCAGTAACGTACCAGTGTTTCCTCTCATCTTTGGTTCATTATGAGCAACGTTTACCAGCCACTTTACGATAATCATTGCCCGCCCGGAGAAGTCTTCTTCGGCCATGAGGTGTTTTTACCTAACACATCAACGCCGAACCACAGCCATCCGTGGGGACAATTGCAGATCATCAACGGCGGCATTCTAGAACTAAAAGCTGAGAGCAAACGCTTTCTTTCACCTTCTCAGTATGCCGTTTGGGTGCCTGCGGGTATTCCGCATGAAAGCTACATGCGACGCAGCCTGAATTACTGCTCGATGAATATTTGTGAAGCTCTGTCAGCTCCCATGCCGTCATATACCTGCCTGCTGGAAGTCAGCCCGATTATGGAAGCCATTATTACCGATTTGAGCAACCGACGTATCCGAGTGCCGGAAACAGAACAAGACAAGCGCTTGGTGAGTGTGCTGTTAGATCAGGTTTATCAGGCGAAAGAACACGAGCAGTTTTTACCTACCAGTGACGATAAATTACTCCAACCCATTTTGAACGAACTGGAACGTCACCCGACCACGGATAAAAACCTGAAAGACTGGGCAGATGAGCTTCATACGACCGAACGCACTCTGGCTCGCCATTGCAAGGATAAATTGGGAATGAGTTTTACTGAGTGGCGTCAACGGCGCAAGTTTCTTTATTCGCTACAGCTATTACGCAAAGGGTTGTCTGTAAAAGAAATTGCACTGACGCTGGGCTATCATCAGGCCTCCCCTTTCATTACGCTTTTTAAGAAACATGCCCAATGCACACCGGAGCAGTACAGGCAAAAGTTCGCTCCGACAAAAGGATAATGTTGGCCGTTCCTGCTCTGATCCGACTACGTTCTTAACTGACTACGTTTTGAGCCGACAAAGTTCTAAAATGACAAAGCCCTAAGATGACAAAGCTCTATGTCAACTGAGCTCTGAGCTAGCAATATCTGAGCCAATCAGGTTCCTAACAGTCAGATTCCTAACAGATAGCGCTTTGGGCTGTAATAAAATGCCCCCCAGTGCGTGAACGGCAGTAAAGTAAACGAGGGATAAGACGACCTCAAAGCGCACACTCATCAAAAAGCATCCTCACCAACAGAACATCCCCACAAACGTTTTCTCGGGAAGTTTCAGCTTGTTTAAAGCTGCCACAACACAGACTGAATCGCGAAGTATCAACGTAATTATTCCAGACACTTATCAGAAACAAATAATACGTTCTGGGTACACAATTTCAATTTTCGACTAGGTTTAATAAACAGCGTTAAAGCTCTCCCTCTTTTAAAGGAGTTTTGATAATGAAACGATTCCTAGTGGCGACCTTGGTAACGGCTATATCAACAAGCCTTTACGCCGCCGACCCCAAGCCTGCAACAGACACTACAAAACAGGTTAATCAGTCGTTACTTGAGTCACTTCCGTTCAGTGATAAAAAGGATTTTGAGAATGCCCAAAAAGGCTTAATCGCCAAGCAAGATACAGTCACAATTAAAAATGACAAAGGTGATGTAGTCTGGGATTTAGAAGCCTACAAAAAATACATCAGTCTGGATAAACCTGCCCCGGACAGCGTCAATCCCAGTTTGTGGCGTAATGCCCAGCTCAACATGATTAATGGCCTGTTCGAAGTCACCGATGGCATTTATCAGGTTCGTGGCTACGACTTATCAAACATCACCTTCATTAAAGGCGAAACCGGGTGGATTGTGTTTGATCCCCTGATTTCTCAGGAAACCGCCAAAGCCGCACTCGATTTCGTCAATGAGCAACTCGGCGAGCGTCCGGTCGTTGCCGTCATTTACAGTCACAGTCATATCGACCACTTTGGCGGCGTGCGGGGTATCGTGAACGAAGAAGATGTCGCAGCCGGTAAAGTGCAGATTCTTGCCCCCGACCATTTCACTGAACATGCGGTATCAGAGAACGTTATCGCGGGTAATGCCATGGGGCGACGGGCGATTTACATGTACGGCGCATTGTTACCCCGTAACGAATTCGGTGGTGTCAACGGCGGTCTAGGGCAAACCACCTCAACCGGCCTCGCCACTCTGATAAAGCCCACTGATACCATCACCAAAACCGGAGATGAACGAACAATTGATGGCATCAAAATGGTATTCCAGTACACCCCGGGAACTGAAGCTCCCACCGAAATGAATACCTGGTTCCCAGATAAAAAAGCACTATGGATGGCAGAGAATACCACTAATACGATGCATAACATTCTGACGCTGCGTGGCGCGCAAGTTCGTGATGCCCTGATTTGGTCCTCATTCCTGAACGAAACCATCGAAAAGTGGGGCGATCAGGTTGAAGTCAAATTCCAGAGCCACCACTGGCCTATGTGGGGTAAGGAAGACATTGTTAACTACTTCAAAAAACAGCGCGACATGTACAAATATACCCATGATCAGACCGTACGACTGATGAACATGGGGTATATCGGTTCTGAAATTTCGGAAATGATCGCCTTCCCGGAATCATTAGACAAAAATTGGAGTACCCGGGGTTATTACGGCACGCTTCGCCACAACAGTCGCGCCGTGTATCAACGGTACATGGGCTGGTATAACGGTAATCCCTCTGATTTGAATAACCTGCCTCCTGCCGATGCGGCCAAAAAATACGTTGAATACATGGGAGGAGAAGACGCGGTCTTACAAAAAGCCCAAAGTGACTTTGATAAAGGTGAATACCGCTGGGTAGCCGAAGCGCTTAAACAGGTCGTGTTCGCCAACCCTGACAGTGAGAAAGGCAAAGCCTTATTGGCTGACACCTATGAACAGCTTGGTTATCAGGCTGAATCCGGCCCATGGCGCTCCGAATACCTACAAGGGGCCTTTGAGCTTCGCAACGGTGTTCCTAGCACCGGTGGGGTCGTTACCGCTTCACCAGACGTTATCAAAAACATGCCACCTACCATGCTGTTTGATTACCTGTCTGTGCGAATCAATCCGGAAAAAGCCGCCGGTAAAACATTCTCCATCAATATCGATTTCACCGATTTGAAAGAGAAATATACACTCAGTATGGAAAACTCAGTGCTGAACTATACCAGCAAAGTCGCAGATAAAGCCGATGCCAGCCTCACCCTGTCGAAGTCGACCCTGGATGATATTCAGCTAGGCAATATCACCCTCGAAAAAGCCATCGCAGATGGGGATGTTAAAGTGAACGGTGACAGCCAGGTATTCCAGGACTTTGTGGGCATGTTGGATAAGTTCGATTTCTGGTTCAACATTGTGACACCGTGAGAAATTCAATGACCAACCCATCTCTATTGGCAACAGAAGCGCGACAATGAAAACACTGACCGCAGTGCTTACTATCGCCTTACTGTCAGGAGCAGGCCAGACTCTGGCTTGCTCCTACGACGGGCAGATGAATAATCCGTTTACTCAAAGTTATCCGGGCTCACTAAACATAGCGCTCGCCACCCGTGCAGCGATTGAAAACGGTACACTGACTCCTCCTGAATCACTCCGCGGGCAACCAGGGCTGCGTCGGGCAAGCTGGTGGTTAAATTTATTGGCCAGAGAGCTGAGCGAACACTATTCAGCAGACATCTATGTCTATCTCGTTGATAGCCACCTTTGGTCCCGAGTCTCACCCGATCTTCGTCACCCGCAGATTCATAGTGACCCAGCGCCAACAGGCAGCCAGGTGCTACTGCTGAGTGAAGCGACGCTACATGAACTGGTGAACAACCGCCTCAGCTTATCGCAGGCTGTAGACATTGGCATCGCACAGTTTTCTCTTGGTGCCGGTAAGGTCTAAAGTTCAGAAAATTGCGTTTTCAGCCAATTCCGCAACGTCATCACACTCTCATGTTTCAGCTTGTCTGGTGAAGAGACAAAGTAAAATGCTTGATGAGGATTCAGCACTGGCTGACCCACCTGCACCAACATGCCATGCTTAATGTCATCCCTCACAAACTGTTTATGACTGATTAGCACTCCCAACCGCCGTATGGCCGCCTGCACGGCATGCACAGAAGCTGCAAACGTTAAGTTTTTCTGTTGCCGAGGAACCGCCATTCCTTTCTCGTCACACCAAACCTGCCAGTCGGCTTGGCGGCGGGGATTACTGACAAAAATCGCCGGATACGCTTTCAGCAAACGGGCCGCTATCACCCCACTCTCATCTTCAATCATCGTACTGACGCTGTTAATTTTCCCGTCGTCAATCCTAGATACAGCGTCAACCGCATTCAGATTTTCGAGTAACTGAGGGCTACACACCATGATCAGCTCATCATCCCCCAGCTTTTCACAATAATAATCGGGCCACTCGTCAGCCTTCCCATGCAACAACGCCACGTCAACACCTTCTTGTTCAAAATCAAAGATATGAGCAATGTTGGAGATACGAATATCAATATGCGGTGCATACGCCTGAAATTCAGTGACACGAGGGATCCACCAATGCAATGCCAGGGAATTCACCATGTTCAGCGTCAACCGGTTGCTGAGCGGCGAACGCGCAATTGACTCGCTGGCTTCCACAATCTGCATCAGGGCAGGCGCGACTTTACGATAATACCGCCGACCGTCCTGATTCAGCTCCACACGCCTGCCCACCCGCCGGAATAAGGTCACATTCAGTTGTGATTCCAGAGACTTTATGGCCTGGCTCACTGCCGAATGGCTGACATTCAGTACTTCAGCCGCTTCGGTCATGCTGCCGGTCTCCGCCACGGCAACAAACGCATAAATTGATTTTAGGGGTACGAGCTTTCTCATTGGTAAGTTTTTCTTACAAGTTTGGTTAATATTATTCGCTTTTTTCTCAGTAGCAAACTCCCTAGACTCAACCTTGTCAGGAAACAAACAATCATCCTCTAGTTCTGTACATTGCCATCAGAACATACTTTTTCTACCGCAATTTAGGAGCCTTTCTATGCCCAGCGACCTCAGACCTGTTCTATTTATGCTTGTCTCAACATTTAGCTTATCCGCCAGCGGAATGTTAGCCAAAGTATTAAGCGACGTTCTGAGCATTGAAATGCTGGCCTTTTTACGCTTTTTGCTTCCTGCAACTATCATGCTTGGCATGCTCACATTCACCGGCTGGGTGTTTCCAACCGGTCGAACTCTGAGACCTGTTATTATTCGGGCATTATGTATAGTTGGCAGTCAAATCTGCTTTCTTACTTCATTAAGCAAACTGTCACTGGTTGAAAGCATTGTGCTGTTCAGCACCGGACCTTTATTCATTCCGGTGTTAGAAAAGTTGATAGATAAAACCCCTTTTAATTCGCTGACGGTCTTTAATCTGGGATTAACCTTTGTGGGAGTCGTGTTACAGGCTGGCAGCCCAACGGGTATTGATCTTCGCCCTGAGCTGCTTTTTGGCCTGGCTGCGGGTCTGTTTAATGCCGCTTCGCAGGTTACGATGTTTCGGGGAGCTAAATCAGACCTGCCATCTGCGGCATTCAACGGTTGGTGCTTTATGCTGGCCGCCGTTATCCTGATGCCTGTGGCAGCGCTAAACATGATGCAATACGGTTTTCTTCCTGATGATACGGCAGCACAAGCGCTGACTTTCGCAAACCTGAACGTACCACAAACCACACTGGTACTGCTGCTCACCTTGGCTTGCAGCACGGTATCAACCCAAATGTTTCGCTCAAAGGCATACCGTTTAGCAAAAACCGGTTCGGAATTAGCACCGCTCATCTTCACGAACCTACTCTTTGCGGTCATCTGGCAGGTGTGGCTTTTTGATGAGTCGCTGGCTGCTCATAAAATATGGGGCATTAGCCTGATAGTTCTGGCGACACTGATCAACACCTTTGTCCCTCGCTGGCTGAATCAAGGCAAGGAAACCTCGCCAGCGCATTCTTAAATCAGTGTGGTTTTACATTTCCCCAGTATGCCAACGCTGGCATTGACAAAAACGGATTAGGAAAAGCTTCACATCACAAAGCCATATTTAACAGGCTATGTTTTCCAAAGCCACATACCCCAAAGATATGCGGCACTACAATTCACAAAAAAGGCGCTACGATAGACACGTAGCGCCCTGTGACCGGTCAAAGAATCACTCGATGCCAGTTTATTGACATGCGGTGACGCTGACAGAATAAAAAAGCCTGATTAGTTAGCGCATCAGCAACCGTGCTCCATCAAAAACTGGATCGATTCATCTTGCCGGTAATAACAAGGTTCTTGCGCGGCACGGAACAGCTTCATCGGTTTACCGTTCGCCGAGAAGTAACGCAGTGTACGACCGCTGACCTGCAACATCGTGCCTTCAGGGATACCTGCAACCACTTCGTGCGGGTTCACGACGAGAAACTCCTCGATTCGCTCATCACGGGTTTCACCCATGTGTCCTTCAATTGTCGCCTCAATATAGTGAGGATTTATCTGGAAAGGAACCAGGTTAAGCGAAGGCAGGATAGCCGCAGTGACAATCGGCATGTCGTTCGTAGTTCGAATTGTCGGCGCGGCAATATTCGTTCCTGCACTCCAACCGATATACAGTTTATTGTGCATCAGAATTGCTTTTCGCAGGGGGCGTACCAAGCCAAGATCATGCAGCATTTTATTGAGTACCCAGGTATTACCACCGCTCACCAGAAAACCGTCTGCCTCTTCGATGGCTCGTACCGGATCACTCACAGTGTCAATGCTGGTGACGTCACATCCAAAACGGGCAAACGCTTCGCGCAACTGACTGGCTCGCTCATCATAACTGCTCCGAATCATTGCATACGGTATGAACAGCAGCTTTTTGGCTTTGGTCCGCTCCATCGCCGACTCAATCCATTCGTACCCGTATTCCAGTAGCTCCGTGTTGCCTGCTACCTTACCATTGCTAAACAGCATTATTTCCATGAATCATTCCTTCGCATTCGATTGAAAACCTCATGTACTGACAACCAACCTGGCTCTCTTCGGTTGTCGGTAAAGTCACACTTTCTTATTGAGCCGGCGATTTATCGCTTAAATGGTGGTTTGGTCAGAAATGGGTCTGGCACCATCGGCTCAAAGCGGTGCCAGTTTTATGCGGTTTTAAAAAATCGCCGTTAACTGTACATAGGCACCAGAACGACGGTACCTAAGATCACAGTTATCAGACCGCAAAATACAGGGACGGAGGTCCGTTTCACGACTTCAAACGGACTCACCTGCCCCATACCGGATGTCGCCACAATAACGCCAGATACCGGAGAAATGGTGCGTCCAAGGTTAGACGCCTGCAGCATAGGGATGATCAGGAATGCCGGACTGATACCCATCTTACCGGCCAGCATAGGTGCCAGCTCAACAAAAGCGTAAAATGGCGCGTTACCAGAACCGGTGGCAACCGCTGCAGCAACCGTCAGACCTGTCAGCAACATCATCAGAGCAAAGCCACCAGCCCCGGCAGATTCAGCCAAACCGATCAGGTTATCAATCGCGCCAATTGACATCAGACCCTGAGCAAAAACCCCGGCAGCGACCAGCAGCATGACAACCCCTTTAAAGGCATCTGCCATTCCCTGATAACATGACTCTAAATCTTCTAGCGTTTCCTTGCCCTTGAACCCTTTGGTTGCGAAATCAACCGCAGCACCAGCCACAATTGACATCACCACAATGGTATAAATATCCAACGTTAACCCCGGGATGGTTTCGCCGTTAAACACGAACACCCCGACAATCGGTAGAAAAGGCAGAAAAGCGTAATAAGCGGGTGCTTTCACGTCGATTTCGGAAAGATCAACTTTTTCCATGGCAATGTTTTCTTTCTGATCCAAATACTTGTTCCAGAAAAAAGCGGCAGCAGCCATCACTAAAATGGCACAAATAGATACCGGCAAAACAGTCTCGACCGCAAATACATGCAGCGGCAGCCCGGATTTTTCAGCGGCAACAATGACATCGCCTGACGTCGGGGAGAGAATAATCGCCGCCGGAGACGCACAGACAGCAACAGCGGCCGGGCGGGAAATACCCATCGCCGTCATCATCGGGAACAGGGTTGCCATCAGCAATACCCCAAGGCCCGTCGCTGAACTCACCGCCAACGACATCAGACAGGCAACAATGTAAGCAGCAACCAATAAAATATACGGGGATTTAACGACAGAAAGGGGTTTGGAAAACTGCTTCACCACAACATTGTTAGCGCCGATATGAGTCATGTACGAAGCAAACCCGCACAAAAGCATGATTTGCATACCCAGACCACCGCCACGGTTTTGCAGCATAAATTTGATATATTCCATTGAGTCAGTGACAAAATTGCCGGTTGACTTAATACTGTCGGGTAACACCTGATGACCGATAATGCCGGTCAGAAGCAGCAGTAATAACCCTGCAGTCAGCAGCACTCCGGCTGCTTTATATCCTTTAATAATGAAGTAGCCGACGACAAGTGTCACGGCAAGACCAATGAGTAACTCCAGCATAGTAATTCCTCTACATACGCGCACATTTGCGGGAAACCCGACAAAATAAAAATCCACCTCTTAATGGGTAGCATGGTTAATTTACTCAACATAAAAGCAAAACATCAGCACTAATAACCACCTTAATGATCTAAGACAGTTTTTAAGAACCAGCGTTAAATCACGGATAATGAAATGTGTCTGCATTGTTTATGCAGATGTGAATTTATTGGGGTGCAGTGGTTGATTTGCGTACTGGCTATCTTTCCCTTCTCACTCCAATCTCATTGCCATAACGTTTAATCGGTTAACCACGAAAAAGAAGATAGGGAAGGAAAAGAAGGAGGTAGAGATAGAGAAAGTAATGAAGGTGGACAAAGATTTTCTAAACACCGCCATAAGTTAATGTTTGGTCAAGACGAATCAAAGAGACACATTTTTTAAGCATGATATCGACCATCGACTTTCCCCGACAATTAAGGAAATATCATGTTAAAAAGGACTGCTATTACCCTGCTTGCATCAGGTTTGTTGTTTGGCTGTAACGACGACGATGCAACAGTCGACATCCCCAAGCAACCAGAGCAACCACAGATACCGGAAACACCGGAAACCCGCACAACTGATGTCACCATTATTTCGGCCAACCTCTGGCTGAGCCTGTCGCAGAATTTAAGTGGCGGCAGCGACTTTCATCGCGCAATTGAAGAGTTCAAACACGCCAATGCAGATATTTTATTGTTATCCGAGGCGTCAGGCATTACCGCCCGGATCGCAGAAGCACTGAACATGTATTACTGGCAAGGTTACGATGCCAATACTACCACTGGGATTGTGTCGCGCTATCCGATTAAATCCGTTCTGAATGCAGAAAAAAACACAGAGGCTGAGAACAATAACACCGGTGGCATCGGTGTCGTTGTTGACATCAATGGCCGTGATGTGGTCCTGTGGGTTAACCATCTCGACTACACCCATTACCACGTCTACGATGCGCGAGGCGGTGATGGTGTCACCTGGCAAGCCAGGAATAACTGCCAACCTCTCAGTGACAGCTCCGAACTTGAAGCGCTTAACCAACAAAGTCAGCGCCCGGCTCAGGCACAGTTTATGCTGAACCAGCTGACGCCATATCAGACCCAGCAGACGGCCACATTTATCGGTGGTGACTTCAACGAAGCATCAGGGTTAGACTGGACGGCCGACACCGCCAATATGTTTGATCACCGCGGTACCATTCATGATTTTCTGACCCACCGTTTAATTCGAAATGCCGGGTATGTTGATTCATACCGCGTTTTATACCCTAACCCGGTTACTCACCCGGGAATTACCTGGCCGTTTCATGCTGACGATTCATGGACTCGGGGAACTTCTTACCAAACTGAATGCGGGCGCGGGCTGGATGACAGGGATCGTATTGACTTCATCTATCATGCTCCGGTCGATGGTGTTGAACTCCTGAACGCATCTGTTATCGGGCCCCGCCCGACAACCTACTTCGACAGCCCACATGGCGAAGACAACACTTACACTTGGGGCGATCCACACTCTGGCCTGATGGTGAATGAGTTGGGCGAACCGACATACGGAGAACGTGATTTTGTCTCCGATCATCTGTGGTACAAGACCACTTACCGCCTGAAGACGACGTCTGAAGCACCGACCTCCACCAGTTTAGATCTCAACCCGGCATTCAGTGATGTCACTCTGGCCGCCGATGGCGACAATCTGGTGATCAGTTTCACTCTGGGCAACTGGCCACTGTGGGACGAGGCACTTGACTATCAACTGGTGATTGCCGGTGATTCCACCAGCTCACGTACTCTTGGTTGGCAAAATCAACCTCTTTCCAGCCAGCCTGACAACACCCGAATGACAGTGACCGTTCCCCCTGAAGTACTGGCGAAATTAAAACAGGAAGCCCCTCTTCATCATGGTCTTCAACTTCGCACGGTTGCCAGAATCCACGGCTGGTGGAAACAGTTTGCCGTTAAAACAATTTCTATTGAGGAAATCGAGCACGTTATCAACATCCCTGACGCTGCACCTTCTACTCAGTTAGCCATTGCCGATGCCGACCACCTTGATTCGGGCATGCCGATCACCCTACAGTGGCAAAACGGTACGACTCACCCGTCCCAATGGATCGCCATTTATCCTGAAGGTCAAGTCTCCGGAGCATCCTGGGGATGGGTATACGCAAGAGATGATTTATCACCGGCTGATTCGCTGTCACTCTGGCAGTCAGTGCCTGCGCAAGGCGTCACGGAGGGTAATACCCAGCTACCGAGTCTCGGTACGCTGCTCGCCCAGCGAGGGCATACCGCCCAATCCGGTGACCGCTTTCAGATCAGCCTGGTAGCAACGGACAGTATCAGTGATATACAAGCCTTCCAGATTGTCACGGTTAAATAGTGGCAGGAATCAGGGTAAATTAAATCACTGAGACAGTTTTCATTGAGCCTGCTACTCAAGTAAACCCAAATAAATCACACCGGTATTTATCCGGTGTGATTTTTTGTTCGCTGTCACTTCAGGCGATTTGTCTTACGATTTACCTTACAATGGCCTGTCATTCCAACACAGAGGACGGCTCGCCGTGACAGAATTCGAAAAAATGTGCAACGGACAAGACTTTGATCCCAGCTCGCCGGATATTGTCAGTATTCGGGACAATGCCTACCGACTCAAACAGCTAATAAATCAGTACCCCGGAGAAGCGCCTAGGGAATACCTGTCCGAGTTATTAGGCAGCATTGGCGAAGACAGCTTTATCACACCACCATTTTTGTGTGAGTTTGGCAAAACCATTCACATCGGCCATCACACCTTCCTCAACATGGGCGTCACTATGCTGGATAATGCTGAAATCCGAATCGGTGACAACGTTTTGATTGGCCCCAACGTACAGTTCTACACGCCAAGTCACTCACTGGATTACCGCAGCCGCCGAAAATGGGAAACCTTCAGCCGGCCCATCACGGTGGAAGATGATGTCTGGATCGGCGGTCAGGTGGTTATCTGCCAGGGAGTGACCATAGGAGCGCGTTCCGTTGTCGCAGCGAATTCAACCGTCACACACGATGTCCCGCCTGACACGCTGGTCGGTGGCTCGCCAGCCAAAGTCATACGAGCACTCCTTCCGGGAGAAAAGCCCTCCAGCGCGTAACGATTATTGGCTCTGACATCACAGGCTGACGACTGAACTTTTTGATTTCCCCACAGATTACCTATAGTTAATCAAAGACAATTATTGATTGGGGCTTGTAATGACCGTCGGCCTGTTTCTGTTTCAGAACGATCTTCGATTGCATGACAACGCAGCGCTAAAACTGGCTGCCGAAGACGTTGATCGTCTTATTTGTGTATATTGCCTGCCGCCTGATCGCGCCAATCAATACCCTTACACCATTCACCGCCCCGGTTACTACCGCACGCAGTTCCTGTTGCAATCGCTGGAAGATCTGTCGCAACAACTTGAGCGGCACAAACAACATCTGCACGTTTTACTTGAGCACCCACTGAATGTGCTTCCCACCCTGATCACCCGATACAACATCAGTAATGTGTATCGCAGTGAGCATACCGGTGTTTACGAGCGAAGAATCTGGCAAACCCTCAAAGGTCGCTACCCCTACATTCGTTTCACCGAAGTGGCCACGCATACTCTGTTTGATAAAACTGAGCTGCCCTTTCCGGTGACGGAGCTTCCTTCAACGTTTTCCCAGTTTCGTAAACTGGTGAGCGACACCGAGATCAACCCGCCGGTTGATACCATCAGTTACCTGCCTCCGCAACCCGGCATGGTCGCGCGGTTTGATGTGCTCAAACCTTTAATCAACCGACGGATGGCCTCCCTGTTTCGCGGCGGGGAAACTGAAGGGCTGTCTCACCTGAAAGGATATTTTCTGTCACGGGCGCCAGGCTCTTACAAAGAGACCCGCGACAGCCTGGACGGCTGGGATTCGTCGACCAAATTCTCGCCCTGGCTGGCTCTGGGTTGCTTATCGCCGAAAAAGATTGTGGCCCAGCTTGAATACTATGAACAAACCATCGAAAAAAACATGTCAACCGAGTGGATTTTGTTTGAGCTATTATGGCGGGAATATTTCCAGTGGTACGCCCATTGTCATGGCGTGAAGTTGTTCCAGTTCAAAGGCATTAAGCCTCATGGCCCGAAAACCGCTTTTTATCCCGAAAGATTTCGGCGCTGGTGCGAAGGCAACACGCCGTTTCCTCTGGTGAATGCCCTCATGAATCAACTCCGGCAAACCGGTTATATGTCCAATCGGGGACGCCAGATAGTCGCCAGCTGTCTGGTGAATGAACTGAGCCTCGACTGGCGCTACGGAGCCGGCTATTTTGAAGAGCACCTGCTTGATTATGACATCGCCTCAAACTGGGGGAACTGGCAGTATCTGGCGGGCGTCGGGGCCGATCCTAAGGGACCCCGCCATTTCAATATTGAAAAACAAACCGAGTTGTTTGATCCCGACGGGATCTTCATCCGTAAGTGGGGCGGCAACAATCACGATGGCAATATTGACTCTGTTGATGCTGCTGACTGGCCGGTCATTTAGCCTCACCGCGCTATAGGGCCATTCACTGAAAGGTTCAAAGGCTGAATAGCTGAATGGCTGAAAGCTCGCCCGCTTAAGGATTGACATGACAACACCGCATTACCAAACACTTCGTCTGATTTTGGGCGATCAGCTCAATGCCCGCCACAGTTGGTTCCAGACCAAAGACGAGACGGTTCTCTATCTGATTGCCGAGCTGCATCAGGAAACCGGGTATGTTACCCATCATATCCAGAAAGTCTGTGCATTCTTTGCAGCAATGCAAGCATTTGCCGGAGCCTTACAACGCGCCGGACATCAGGTTTGTCATCTTACGTTGGATGAAACAAAGGAGGATAACGATCTGCCGGATCTGTTATTGCGACTCATCAGGCAGCACAACATTTCCACGTTTGAATTTCAGCGACCTGATGAATATCGCCTCTATGATCAGCTACATACGTTTGCCGGGGAACTCAGTCAACTGGGTATCACCTGCCGGGAATACGACTCAGAGCATTTCCTGCTGCCATTTTCGGACATTGCTGATGCCTTTCCTCAGGGAAAATCCGTTCTGATGGAACACTTCTATCGTCGGATGCGCAAACGCTTCAATATTCTGATGGATGGCGACAGACCAATTGGTGGCAAATGGAATTATGATCAACAGAACCGCCAATCCCTGAAACCCCGTGACATCGAAGCGATACCGACCCCGATGGTCTTTCACAACCCGGTCACGGAGATACTCGCACGCCTGCAACGACATCAGGTGCGAACAATCGGCACCTGCGGCGATACACTGCTCTGGCCGGTAAATCGCCGTCAGGCCAAACAACTGCTGACCCACTTTTGTGAGGCCGGGCTGCCCTTTTTCGGCCGTTTTCAGGATGCGATGACAGAACAGTCACCCCACGCGTGGAGCCTGTATCACTCTCGGCTCTCTTTTGCCATGAATACCAAAATGTTACACCCGATGCAGGTCATTCGGGCCGCGCTGGAGGCCTTCGAGGCAAATAACGCCATTGATATCGCTCAGGCAGAGGGCTTTGTGCGCCAGATCCTCGGCTGGCGAGAATTTGTACGGGGAATTTACTGGGGCAATATGCCGGGTTACAAAACCCAAAATGCCCTGAATGCCCAGCGAAAACTACCGGATTTCTTCTGGACGGGTAATACACGCATGGCTTGCCTGCGCGCCGCTATCCGACAATCCCTGGATTTTGCTTACGCCCATCATATACAGCGCCTGATGGTGACCGGAAACTTCTGCCTACTGGCTGGCATTGAACCGGATGAGGTCGACAACTGGTATCTGGGCATATATGTGGATGCCATTGAATGGGTCGAAATGCCAAATACCCGTGGTATGACGCAATTTGCTGACAACGGTATTGTGGCCACAAAACCGTACGCTGCCAGCGGCAATTACATCAATAAAATGAGCGATCACTGCAAAAACTGTCACTACGATGTAAAAACCAAAACCGATAAAAACGCCTGTCCACTCAACAGTTTATACTGGTACTTTCTGGAACGGCACCAAAGCAGGCTTACCCGAAACCCAAGGGTCGGCATGATTTACCGCAGTTGGGACAATCGCAGTGAAGATGAACGGCAAGCCATTTTGCGCCATGCTGAACATCTGCTGGCTAATCTGGATGCACTGTAAGCCGACACGATAACCTCACTGTCTCCTGAGACAAAGCGCGATTGTTTCAACTCTGCTACTGGCAGCGAACTTTCCGTTTATACCAAAGCCGGCTTATATACTTATGGTTATTCGAAGTGTGAATATCAGATTGAATATGCGACCAATGCCCATGAAACCCGTCCTGATTTTCCTGGTCACTACGCTGGCAGGTTGCAGCACAATGTCAGATACTGCCAGGAAGACCGGGGAATACAGTATTTACGATTCAACCCAGAGCTTTATTGCCCTGACAGACACTCGACGTAACGGTGCAGTGGTGGATAAAGGGTTGTTTTATCCCAAAAACACCTACTCTTTTTCCTACCGATACTGTTCATCTGGTGAAGCCAGTGCAGCCAAGGATATCGCTGAATATCAAACGCTCGCCAAACGGGTGTGCGACGTCAACAACGGACAGCTCATTCATCAGGACACAGGTACCTGGTGCGTGGCCAGACCCAATACACACGATGAAAGACCCATTTTTTACGCGCGGATCTCCAGCACTGAGTTATGGGCAGATTTGTGTCTGGATGGCCCATTCGTGACGCTGAAACTGATTGAAAACACCACCGCACCAACACAGGAATGGTACGAGTCAGCCCAGGTGCTGGGTTATGAACCATACAGTGCAGTCCGTTTACTGGTGCCCCGTACCGAAGTCGCCACACCATTACAACAAACCCCCAGAGTAATGAATGCTTCTCACGCCTCAGGAGAAGAGAGTCAGTACATTTCGTCCAATGTCGGCACAACTGTCTGCCTCTATAGTCAGCAGCCATCTGAACTGAGCGGTTTCACCTATCGGGGTCAGGTTTACAGTGTAAAAGACGGGATGATAAAAGTGCTGGTACAGCAAAAACTGAAGGGAGACATTCGCAGTGCACCGGCAATGGAAAATGTTCCCTGGTATGACAAGGCCTATATCACAGCATCTGCCAATTCGTGGTTTGTCTGCACCTAAGCCTCAGTGAACTGCGGTTGTTACCAATAGCGGCGTAACCAAGTCAGGCATCAAACTGGCACTCAGGTGCAGCAATAACGATGTAAAACGGCCTTCTGTTTGACGGGTCAAATGCAATAAAAAAAGGCCTGTATTGACAGGCCTTCTCATGCTGGACGTATCACCGTTCAGCGTCTTCTCTTTTTGCGATAACCGCACCCGATTTTTAAACATGCGCTACATTACATCAGACGATCGGCCAGATAACTGTAGATTTGTGCATACATATCGGCACGGCTGTTATTATTGGACGCTCCGGCATGACCGCCTTCCATGTTTTCAAAGTAGATCACGTCATGTCCCTGAGATTGCATCAGTGCAACCATCTTACGGGCATGCGCCGGATGCACCCGATCATCACGGGTTGAAGTCGTAAAGAAGACTTTCGGGTATGACACGTCTTTCTCCACATTGTGATATGGCGAATATGTTCGGATATATTCCCACTCATTATCAATATCCGGGTTCCCGTATTCTGCCATCCAACTTGCACCAGCCAGCAGTTTGTTAAAACGTTTCATATCCAGCAACGGAACCTGACATACCACCGCGTTGTAAAGCGCCGGGCGACGAGTCACAGCAGCACCAACCAGAAGACCGCCATTACTGCCGCCCTGAATACCCAAATGCGCTGAAGAGGTGATTTTCCGGGCAATCAGATCTTCCGCAACCGCTTCAAAATCTTCATAAGCTTTATGGCGATTTTGTTTTAATGCGGCCAAATGCCAGCCAGGGCCATACTCACCGCCCCCACGGATATTCGCCAGCACATACACACCGCCTTTTTCCAACCAGTTTTTCCCGGTAAGTGCGCTGTAATAAGGGTTCAGACTAACTTCAAATCCGCCGTAGCCATACAACAGGGTCGGGTTTTTACCATTGAGAGCCAGAGATTTTTTGCGCACAACAAAGTACGGCACTTTCGTCCCGTCAGTCGATGTCGCAAAATGCTGTTCCACCAACATATCGCGGTTATCAAACTTCGCTGGCGTCGATTTCAGCGCCGTCACCTTATGGGTCACTGCATCCACCTGATAAATAGACGGCGGTGTCAGAAAACCTGAAAAATCGACAAAAAAGTCATCGTGTTCAGCCGACGTGTTGAATACCGACAAACTGCCGTTGTCTTTAATCTCAATCACTTTAGATTGCCAGGTTTTCTCTGGTGTCAACGAGAACACTTCCACCTGACTGACAACGTCCTTGAGCCAGCTCACAACCACATGATTGGCGGTAAAGTTAAGCCACTCGATGCTGGCGTGTTCAGTTGGCGTCGCCAGCACCTGAAATACTGGATTACCCTTAACCAACGCAGCAACGGGCGCATAAATAATACTCCCCTGCTTTAGCACCTGGCCTTGTTGTTGCAAATCGGTTTTTAGCTGAATAAACAGATCACCATTAAAATACCCCCCAATATCGCTGTCTTCAGGCAACGATAAGGGTTTTAACGTCCCGCTTTCCAACAGGAAGGTTTTATTGGTGTAAAAAGTGAGTCCTTCACGCACTAACGTAATGCGTTGCTGCTTGTCTCGCAGGATGTATGCGCCCACAGAAACAGACGATTGTTCGCCCTCATACAGTGTTTTCGCCTCTGACAGTGGCGTATCGCGCTTCCATAGCTTCAGTACTCGAGGATAACCGGAATCGGTCAGGCTACCTTCCCCAAAATCGGTGCCAACCAGCAGGTGATTTTCATCCAGCCAGGTGACACCACTTTTCGCTTCCGGCAGTTCAAATCCACCAGTGACAAATTGTTTAGTATCAAGGTCGAATTCGCGCTGAACCGTTGCATCAGCCCCACCTCGCGACAACGCCACCATACAACGTTTATAATCGGGTGCGTAGCAATCCAGTCCTTTGAAGACCCAATCCTGATTCTCTGCTTTTGCCAGGGCATCGACATCAATCACGGTTTCCCATTCAGGGTCGGCTTTACGGTAGGATTCCGGGCTGGTTCGACGATATACCCCTTTAACGTGAGTACCATCCTGCCAGAAGTTGTAATAGTAATTTCCGCGGCGGGTTGGATACGCAAGGCGATCCTGAGAATTCAGTATCGTCAGGCTATCCTGATAAAACTCATTATAAGAAGGCACTTTTTTCAGGTAGTCGATAGTCTTGTCGTTCTGGGCTTTTACCCACTCCAGAGCCTGCTTGCCTTCAACATCTTCAAGCCACAGAAACGGATCTGTTGACTCTACTGCCTGCGCTGCACCAGCCGTCACTGCCAATGCAGCCGCAGTGGCGGCTAATACTTTTTTATTCATGTCTGTCATAACATTCCATGCCATTCCTTATTGGGAAATAACACCCCTTATTTATTCCCTATTGGAAAATAATATACCCACCAGAATAATCTGTTACTTCATCTTATAAATCAGATAACTAATGGCATTTTTATCCTTGGACATGCTATTACAGCAACCGTTCATTGTGAAGGTGATTTAGGTTTTCGAACGTTGCAACCGAGGCTTCGCAACTGATAAACAGGCAACCAAGAGCTTTCTTGGATACACAGCATATTATCTTGCACATAGAAAAACCCCAGTCATTTGACTGGGGTAACAGGACCATGCGAGACGCGATGAATTTGTCTCTGCTCAATCCATGGTCGGCATGGTAAATGAGCTGGTGTGCTGCTCCAAACGAACACTTGCTGGCCAGCGACTGGTCACGGTTTTCATGCGCGTGTAGAAACGTACACCGTCATTACCGTGAACATTGAGCGGGCCAAATACAGAGCGTTTCCAGCCACCAAAACTATGAAACGCCATTGGTACAGGAATTGGCACGTTAATACCTACCATGCCTGCCCACACATCTTCGCTAAACTGACGTGCGGTTTCACCATCACGTGTAAAAATGGCCGTGCCATTACCATATTCGTGATGATTGATAAGCTCCAGCGCAGTTTGGTAGTCAGGTACACGTACAACAGCCAACACTGGTCCAAAGATCTCTTCTTTGTAGATCGTCATCGCTGGGGAAACATTGTCAAACAGGGTCGGCCCCACAAAATACCCGTTCTCATACCCGGGCACAGACAAGCTGCGACCATCGACCAGCAGAGTGGCACCTTGCTCGATACCCGATTGAATGTAATCACAAATTTTCGCCTTATGCGGAGCTGAAATCACCGGTCCCATATCATTTTCCGAACCATCGACGATTCCTGGCCCAACACGCATGGCATCAATATGTTTGCGGAGTTTCGCAATAAGCTTGTCTCCGGTTTCATCACCAACAGCGACGGCTACTGACAATGCCATACAACGCTCACCTGCCGCACCGAAGGCTGCACCCATGATCGCATTAGCAGCCATGTCCAAATCGGCATCCGGCATCAGAATACAGTGGTTTTTTGCGCCACCCAGAGCCTGACACCGTTTTCCGTGCGCAGAAGCCGTTGAGTAGATGTATTCCGCAATCGGTGTAGAGCCAACAAAACTGACGGCCTGTACACGGGAATCAGTCAGAAGCACATCGACCGCTTCTTTGTCGCCATTTACCACATTGAAAACACCATCTGGCAGGCCGGCTTCTTTCAGCAACTCACCCAGAACAATACCCAGAGATGGATCCTTCTCAGAAGGTTTCAAAACGAAGGTATTCCCGGTTGCCAGCGCAATTGGGAACATCCACATCGGTACCATTGCAGGGAAATTAAAGGGGGTAATTCCCACACACACACCCAGCGGTTGCATTAATGAATGACTATCAACACCAGTACCGACATTGGCAGAATGCTCTCCCTTTTGCAGATGAGGAATACCACAAGCAAACTCAACAACTTCCAGGCCACGAGTCAATTCGCCCACCGCATCAGAATAGACTTTACCGTGCTCACTTGAGATCAAGCGAGCCAACTTGTCCATATTCGTTTCCAGCAGCGCTTTAAACTTAAACATGATACGTGCGCGCTTAAGCGGTGAGGTTTTTGCCCAAGTCGGAAAAGCTTTATCCGCAGCAGTAACGGCTTCCGCTGTCTCTTCAGCAGAACTTAGCACAACCTGGCGGGTCTGCTCTCCGGTCGCAGGATTGAATACCGGAGCAAAACGCTGGGTATGGCTTTCGCTGATTCGACCGTTGATAAAGTTCTGAACTGTTTCCATTTATTCGCTCCTAATTCACTATTCTAGCTTCCAAGCAGCCCAGCATGACCTTGAGCCATTGTGGTTACCAAACCGTAAGCTGTTTGAATACTCACTTCATTCACTCTGCGACAAAGACAAACCGTCTCAGGCCACAACCTGAAATCAATATACGAAATATTTATTTCATAATCAACATAAAACAAAACAAATAAAGCAACCAATATTCAATTAACTTCACAAAACACGAAACATCTGTTCTGAAATCAACGATACTATGAGGGATAACCCTCAACAGGAACATCAAACTGTGCAACCACCAGAAAGTCACTTTGTGAAAGATAAATTCCACAAAAATACCTTACTGTTTGAGCTGTAATCACCCACGCAAATGTGACTTGGCTCCGCATCGTTTAATGATCACACTAAAACAGATATAACTAACTGATAAACAAACAACAAAACAAGAACTCACGAGTAAGGGAGAATCCACTTTAGTCACCTTTCCCAGCCAACTTTTCTCCATCTCTCCAATACAAAACCATTCCAAAATCACATTAAATGAAATATTCATTTCACAAAAATAGATTGGAAGGCTATATTGCAACCATCTTATCGATACCGTTACAACCAGCTTTAAATGCCAAAAGCAATGTTGTGAACACATTCGAACACACGGTACAGTCACGGAGATTTCAATATGTTTAATGAAGAACGTCGATTCGAGCAACCTATCCGCTGGGGCATGGTTGGTGGTGGCAGAGGCAGCCAGATTGGTTATTCTCATCGCAATGCCGCTCAGCGTGATGGCTTGTTCAAATTAGTGGCTGGTGCCTTTGATTTAGATCCTGCCCGCTGTCAGGAGTTTGGGATCAATATTGGCCTTGAGGAACAGCGTTGTTACCCAAACTACCAAGCGATGTTTGAAGCCGAGGCACAACGTGAAGACGGTATTCAAGCAGTCTCAATCGCAACACCGAACTCTACTCATTATGAGATCTGTAAAGCTGCGTTAAAGGCAGGGCTGCATGTTGTTTGTGAAAAGCCTATAACATTCACCTCTGCTGAAGCTGAAGAGTTAAAAACATTGGCAGCAGAAAAGCAGCGTGTCATTGGCGTAATGTATGGTTACACCGGATTTCCAATGATCCATCAGGCCAGAGAAATGGTTGCCCGGGGTGATTTGGGAGACATTCGCGTCGTTAATATGCAATTTGCTCACGGTTTTCATAATGAAGCCTATGAAGAAAAAGAGCCGGGCCTTAAATGGCGTGTTAGTCCTGAAGTTTCAGGCCCCACTTATGTGATTGGCGACATTGGCACGCATGCTTTTTATCTTTGCGAGATGATCACCGGCATGCAGGTCAGCCGCCTGTCTTGTATGCGTCAAAGTTTTATTCCGTCTCGCGCACCATTAGAAGACAATGCACACGTCATGATGGAGTTTGAAGGCGGCGCAGTTGGAACGCTATGGGCCTCAGCGGTTAATGCGGGCTCAATGCATCAACAAAAAATTCGCGTTGTTGGCTCAAAAGCATCTATTGAGTGGTGGGATGAGCACCCTAACCAGTTGCGTTACGAAATTCAGGGAGAGGCACCACGTATTCTGGATCGTGGCATGGGCTACCTGTATCAAGATAACGAAGGCGTTGCGGCCAGCCATATTGGTGGTGGGCATGCAGAAGGATATTTTGAATCTTGGGCGAACCTGTATCACCGGTTCGCACTTGTGTTTAACGCCACTGAGCGTAACGATCATGCCACAGTCGACAATGTCTGGATACCAGGGATTGATGCCGGCATTAACGGTGTACGCTTATGCGAGAAGTGTGTTGAGTCTGCAGACAATCACTCAGCTTGGGTTAACTTTTAAGTTTCGCTCAACGCTGCACTGAAGACTCAATCCGGAGATACCACCGGTTCCCCCGAAAGCGGCAGTATATCCAAACCTCAGGCAAGCCTGACTATACAATTCAGTCCTTGCTGGCTCTATCTTTAAAGTCCTTTCGTTTTTCTCTGAGTGAGTGGGTCGTTGCATGGGAATGTTAAATCAGCCTTAGCAAAGTACCCGAATACAGAAACGCCTGACTATGTCAGGCGCTTTTTTCTATTATTCCACCCACTGGAGTGAAAAACCTGATCGTCTCTCCCCCAGAAGCCTGGCAGTGTTCAACCAGCAAGCATTACCTCAGTCAGTAGACTTATTCACTGTTCCCATCTCTGAACGCCAGCGACACCGCCAATGTTTGCGCCAGACATAAAGAAGCAGCCTGCGATCGAAAAGCATCAACCTGTGCTTCTTTAACCACAAAGCACACATCACTGAATGAGGCCAGTGGACTTATCTGACTATCAGTAATAATGATTTGCTTGGTTCCCAGCTGTGACGCCACCTCGCTAAGCATTAACGTTTCTTTGGCATATGGGGAGAAGCTGACAGCAATGACAGCATCATTAGAGCCAATCATGCTGATTTGCTCTTTAAACATACCGCCAAGGCCATCAATCAAAAAAGCGCGACGATTCAGGTGACGCAGCGCATACGTCAAATAAGAAGCCACACTGAACGAGCGGCCCAGACCAATCAGGTAGATATTCTCTGCATGACTGAGAATATCTACAGCCAAATCTAGCTTTTTAGGCTCCGTCTGTGCGGCGAGTTGCTGCATCGCCTGAGCATTTGCCCTGGAAAAAGCCTGAAGGATATCAATAGGTTGCTCTGGAGGGGTGGTATCATCATCCAGCTCTTTCAGAAGACGTATACGATCTGTGTAATTTGCAGTTTCCTCGAGCAAGTTTTGGCGAAATAGTTGTTTCATTTCATTGAATCCGCTAAATCCAAACGCATTCGCAAAACGGATTAATGTCGAGGGCGGTACTTCAGCATGTTGTGCAATAACCGCAACGGTATCAAAGGCTACACTGTTCGTGTTATCAAGAACATAGCCAGCAACTTGCTGTAACCGCTTACTTAAATCGTCATATTTTTCACGAATTTGCTCTTGCAGTTCAGTCAGACTGTTAGCAGCATCCATATAAAGCTCCCCAATAGGCGTACCTGACTCATTGTATTAACTTTTCATTCTTATATGAAATGATTTTTCCAGATATAGGTCGCAAGTAATGTAAACATTCAACCCTTTACTGCCGCACCACCGGCATACCTAAGCGGGGAATTATCCATAGACGGCTTGATACATTTTTTCCTTACTTCTTATAAATACTGATAGAAAGGTTTCTATGTTCAAGACATGTTGCTATTTGTCATTCAAATAACGTTTTTATTCTCAAGCAACTGGGTATTGCTTCTGAGAGCTCTGAACGCTTCACTGCGTCTACATACTGACTTATTGTAATAATTGGGCGACATACAACTTAAATTATTCATACAATCGTGAACCTTGATGGAATTTTCATTTCACACAATTGCTTCCAACCTTCACTTTAACGATAATAAATGAAATAAAAGTTTCAATGGAGTCATGTATGAGTAACGTGTCAAACCTCAGTCAGCTTCAAAATACGATCAGGCAGCGTTACCCCAGCTTGAGCAAACGGCTGCAAGAAGTCGCAGGATTTGTTCTTGATAACCCGAATAGTGTGGCGTTTGACACCGTAGCGGCTATCGCCAAAGAGGCTAACGTGCCTCCTTCAACATTAATTCGTTTTGCCAATGCATTTGGCTTCAGTGGCTTTAACGAAATAAAACAAATTTTTCAGCTAAACCTGATTGAAGAAACGTCAAGCTACTCAGAAAGAGCCAGTCTTTTCCGTCAGCTTGAGGGAGATCAAACGGTTAACGAGCGTCCCGAAAATATTCTGTATGAGTTTACCCGAGCCAATACCTTGGCAATGGAACGACTCGCAACCCACATTCCCCCCAAAGACCTACAAAAAGCTGTAGATATTCTGAGTGAAGCAAAACATATCTATGTTGTTGGATTAGGACGTTCGTTTGGGATCGCTTCTTATCTCACTTACGCATTACGCCACCTCGACCGAAAAGCATCACTGGTCGACGGGACCGGTGGCATGTTCAAAGAGCAGATTAGTATGATTGACGCCAATGATGCCGTCATTGCAATTAGCTACTCTCCCTATGCGGAAGAAACGATACTCACCAGCACCATAGCAGCAACGAAAGGAGCTCAACAAATTGTTCTGACAGATAGCCAGATCAGTCCATTGGCTTCCTTCAGTGATGTGTGCTTTGTGGTCAAAGAGGCTCAGGTTGATGCATTTCGTTCTTTGTCGGCCACACAATGCCTGGTTCAGGCATTAGCCGTTGCGCTGATATTCAAGCAACAAGCCAATCACGACAAACTGCCCGCTCAGGCATAACCTTTCAGCGAACGCTGTACCAAAGGCCCCAGCACTGGGGTTTTTCCGGCAAAGACTTCCCTGACCAGTACCAGCAATAATTCACCGGTCGCCACAGCATCAGCCAGAGCATTATGGGCCAAATATGGCGGCAGCCCTTTTTCTTCACGAATATGGCATAACCTGAGGTCTGGATTGCTTTTCCCTCTGTTAACAGAGAGTGACTTTTCCAGCATAAGGGTATCAAGCCAGACAAGGGGAAGCGGCACGTCTTGCGGTAATCGAAATGCTCGTCGTAAGAAGGCTTGCTCTATGGCAGCGCCATGTGCAACAACCACTTTACCCGCTAAGTTAGCCACCACAGTACTGACACATTCTTGCTCGGTCATTCCCCCAGCCAACGTTTCCGGTACAATATGGTTTATCACCGCCGTTTCCGGTTTAACCGCATCAGCGGCTAGCAAATAGTAATGTTTGCCTGTCGACAACGACAATATTTGCTGACGTATCTCTACCATCCCTACGGACAAAATCGCGTCAGTATCAGGGTCAAGACCAGACGTTTCGAAATCCAACACCACCAGTTCCAGGTCTTCAAATGGTATATCAGGGGGAGGGATCGGCGTTTGATACAGAGGCTTCAGGTGATCTGGGACGGTTCCTTTCGACCATTCAGACATGCGTTGCTTCTCCAACTGCTCCAGTGGATGAAAGGACTGAAATAATCGTTTTATCATCGTAACACTCCTTTCGCATGAAACCGCTGTTGTGCCGCTTCCTGATAACGAGAAATAATTCTGAATGCATCTTTAAGGTGGTTTCTCTCGAACTGCGTAAGCAGGGACGGAGCGATATTATTACTGGCTGGCTCACCACGCTCATGTGCTAAGCGTTGATGGCGAAAACGAACTTGGTTAATAAAATTACACGCCTCAATCAGCTCTTGCTGACTGGCAGCGCTGATTATTCCCCCTTTAACTGCTGCCTCAAGACGTTTCGACATTTCTGTTTCCTGACTCTCCGCAGCCAACGCATAAATTCGAGTCAGTTCAACCAATAAATTTACAGCCTGCTTCTTTATATTAAAGACACTGCGGTTTTCGCCATCTTTTGCTAACACAAATTGTCGAAACATTCCCAGAGGAGGATGTACCCGCAACGAGTTGGCAACCAACATCGCCAAAAAACGCTGATTCCCCCGCATATAAGCTGTTAGCTTGTGCTGAAGCGCTTCTACCAGCTCCTGTTGGCCAAACAGAAAACGAACATCTAGAAATACCGATATATTTAACAGCCCCTGAGAATCCGGGTGAATGATCCAGTCTCGATAATACTCCAACCATTGCTCCAAAGAGACGCACCACTTGGGATTGGTCGCCATCATATGTCCCGGACAAAGAATATAGCCACACTCTGCCAAACCATAACAGACGAACTCAGTCAGACGACGAAAATACTCTTTTTCTTCCGAATCAGGCTGTCGCGCAAGAATTAAGCCATTGTCCTGATCAGACAGGTTGTGGATTTCATTTCGAGCCTGAGAACCTGCAACAAACCAGGCATAGGGTATTGGTGCAGGCCCCAGTTCACGCTCGGCCAATTGCAACAGCCGCTTATTAAACGCATCCGCCACCAACGTCATTAATTGCTGTACTGATCGGGAGTGCATACCCGTATCCACCAGGGTTTCAAATACAGCATGTCGTTGCGGGATCAACGCTTTAAGGTCTTCCAGGCTTTCCTGACGGTATATACGGCTAATAAGAAAAACGGCCTGAACCTGACTTTTTTCCACAAGGCTGGTCGCAGTCAATACCCCGATGACGTTCCCTTTATCCATCACCGGTAAGCTGCGAACGTTATGCTGCATCATAGATTCAATGGCTTCGATCATCGACGATTCCCCATCGATTACCTGTGGATCACGTGTCATCACCACAGCAACCGGTGAGGTTGGAGGAATGTTTTCAACAATGACTCGCTTGGTCATATCCCGATCAGTCACTATACCCAGCAGCTTATCGCCATCCATCACTAAGGCACTTGAACGGTGCTTTTCAACCATGGTTTTCGCCACCTCATGAATGGAAGTAGACGCCGAAACCAAGGCCATATTTGTGTTTGCAACGTCTCTGACTGGCTTTAGATACAACGCTTCATCTGCAGCTTCCGCCATTGTCGCGGTCGTTGCCAACCGCACTGATTCCTGCGAAGCAAAATGATCCCGAACAGCTGGTATTTCCTCAATCAGCTGCATCAAGACTTGCTTTGGAATTCGGTACAGCAAAGTATTTTCAATTGCGGTCAGGGTATAGTCACAGTGCTCGCTTTTATGTAACTGGCTAAAACCAAAGAGATCACCATCGGCCAGCCGGGCTCTGAGTGACCGATCGGGGTTACATTGCTCTACGGCCCCAAGACGGACAATAAAAAGCCCCTGCCCGACGATTTTTTGCCCTGCCAGCTCATCGCCTTTCATAAGGTAAAGAATATCGACTGATGCCGCGAGAGCATCACGTGCTGCAGGGGTGAGGTGGTCAAAAGGATCTACAGTGGAAAGGTAATCAAATATATTTGGTAAAAGTGACTGTTCCATATTATTTCCATTCGCATATACCGAAATGACCTTTGCTTTCTCATCGAGCCTGGTTCGGCAGACAATTCAGCACAAGGTCATTTCGGTATAACCCCAGCAGAGCTCACCGGGGTTTCAGTTTCATGGTTGTGTCATGTTTTGAGCGCGATTTAATCGGCTTGTGCTCGAGCAGCAAGACGCGGGCTTTTCATCAATTCTCGACCGATTGACCAGAACACATAGCCGAGAGCAGAAGCTGCCAACACGTAGTAACCCGTCATTAGCCACCCCGGAACATTGTGCGCAAGGTAAATGTACATTGAGACAGAACCAAGCGTGATAAGAACCGACACAGGCAGGGACATAGACCAAGGTTCAATATTAACTTGCTCGGTATACACCTCTTGATACGCTTCTTGTGGATAGAAGTAGCCAACGACCAACATGAAGACAACGTTGATGACAAACAGCATCCCGACCAAATGGAAGAAGTGAATATCAATCTTGATGACAAAATTGAACAGAATATACGCTGACATACCAAAGACCAGACCCAGCTTGGCAGCAATTGCTGGCACACGCTTCGTTAACAGGCCGACAAGCACCACGCTGAGAATTGGCGAGTTGAAAATACCCTGTAGCTGTTGAATGAGATAGAACAGGCCATCCGGGGCATTTGCTACCAATGGAGCAACAATCATTGATACCAGAGCTAATCCCAATCCAAGGAACTTACCGACTTTCACGGTTTGTGCCTCTGTTGCGTCAGGCTTTAGTGATTTTTTGAAAATATTGACCGTAAATAGCGTGACGGATGAATTCAGGCCACCACTGAATGTAGAGAAAACCGCCCCCACAACCACAGCGGCGAAGAAACCCACCAGTACTTCAGGCAGAACCAGTTGTACCAAGTTCGGATAAGCATGATCAGGGTTATCAATTTGTCCCTGAAACACATGGAACGCGATAATGCCGGGCAGGATGATAATGGAAGGTATCATCAGCTTGAAGAACGCACACAGCAATACCCCTTTCTGGCCTTCCGCCAGGTTTTTCGCTCCCAGCGCTTTTTGTACAATCGACTGGTTAGTACACCAGAAAAACATATTGGAAATGATCAGCCCGGTAAACAGCGTCGAGAAAGGAACCAATGAGTCTTTGTCACCAATCGAGTTAAACTTGTCAGGATTACTTTCATACACCTCGAGAAGGCCAGACCATACATTTCCATCACCGACGTAGGCCAGCGCAAACAGCGTCACCATCAAACCACCGGTAATCAGCCCTACCCCGTTGATCGTATCAGCTACAGCGATCGCCTTGATCCCACCAAAGACGGCATACAGCGCCCCCATACCACCAACACCCCATACCATGATCCACATTGCCGTATCTTTATCGACGTTGAATACATGAGAAACCTGGAACAAGCTCTCCAGTGCAATTGCACCGGTATAGAGCACGATAGGTAACAGCGAGATGACATACATACTCAGGAAAAGGATGGAAGTAATGGTCAGAGTCTGCTTATCAAAACGTCTTTCAAGGTATTCCGGTATAGTGGAAATACCTAATTTCAGGTAACGCGGCAGAAAGAACATCGCAAACAGCACGATGGTCATCGCAGCCATTACCTCCCACGCCATCACTATAAAACCGGTTCGGAATGACAGCCCATTCAACCCCACCAAGTGTTCAGTTGACAGGTTCATCAGAAGCATAGAGCCACCAATGTATACGCCCGTCAGAGAACGACCTCCCAGAAAATAACCTTCGGCTGAATCCGTAAGGTGCGCATTTCGTGTTTTATAGTAGGCAAACCCTGCCACAAACAAGGTAAACCCAACAAACGAAAGAAAAGCTAGCATGATACCTCCAAACTTTGTATTACACGCTTTTCCAGAGCCAGAATCCGTTGGCACTGGTGTTATTGGATAGCAAAATAAAAAGCGAGCTACGCAAAGCAGCCCGCTTGATAGAGTTATAATTTGACTTCTTTACCGGTCTTCAGCGATTCAAGGGCTTTATCAGCCATCAATAACGCAAGTTCACCATCGTACCCACTGCATTCTGGTTGTGCGCGGCCAGCCAACACATCGACGAAATGTGTCCATTCTGCTTTATATGCAGCATCATAGCGCTGCAGGAAGAAATGCTCTGGTTTGGCAGCCACACAGCCAGCTTCGCCCCATTGCTCAACAGCATTTTCGTGAATGTTCTTCGCAGTCAGCAGCCCTTTTTCACCATGCAGTTCAATACGCTGGTCATAACCGTAACCAGAACGTCGACTATTGGTGATTGTCGCCATTGCACCAGAAGGGAACTTCATCACAATAAATGCGGTATCAATGTCACCGGCCTGGCCAATTGCAGGGTCAACCAAATTACTACCCTGAGCATAAATGGAGACAGGATCTTCCCCCATAATGAAACGCGCCATATCAAAATCATGGATAGTCATGTCTCGGAACATGCCACCAGATACTTTTACATATTCGGCAGGTGGTGGAGATGGGTCACGAGAGGTGATCAGTAACGATTCTGCTTTGCCGATACTACCCGCACTCAGCATCTCACGTACTTTTCTGAATTGAGGGTCATAACGACGGTTAAACCCGACAAACAACGGAACCTGATACTGTTCGACGATGGCCAGACAACTGCGAACTCGCTCAATGTCCAGATGAACAGGTTTTTCACAGAAGATGGCTTTACCGGCTTTCGCAGCTAATTCAATCAATTCAGCATGTGTATCCGTTGCTGACGCAATCAGCACACCGTGTACATTTGGATCAGCCAAAGCCTCTTCAGTACTCTGTTGTTTGGCGCCGTATTTTTCTGCAAGCGCTGCGGTTCCTTGAGAGAATGGGTCAATGACAGAATACAGTTGAGTTTCCTTATGATCTGCGATATTCACAGCATGAACCTGCCCAATACGCCCTGCGCCGAACAATGCGATGTTGTACATAACTACTCCTTTTAAACAGAACCCAGTTTGTGTTGTCCGTTTCATCACCGGCTCCTCTCAGTGCCAGACAGCTATGCCATAGGCTGAACCGCGCTGAACTCACTTCATTACATATGAATGCTGGTGATGCATCAGTTGATAGAAAAAATATACCACAAGAAATTTTTATTTCATGAAAAACAAAAACGAAATATTCATTTTTGCTCACTGTGTAACAAAATTCTCAATAAATTCAGAGAATGAAAATAAATCAATGTGAAACATCACAAAAACATTGAGAGTAGAGGGAAATTTGGATACCGAAGAACCGTTTATCGACGAACAAAAACAACAATAAGTTCGCCTAACTGAATCATACGTTTCAAAATATAATAAGCGAGGTAAAGATAAGAAGAGATGAGAAGAGAAGTACAACGTAAAAATGTATTTCACCGAGAACACTGAAGGTTACAGCCCGCTTATCATGCCATCAGCGAACAATTTCACGCCGGATAAAAAAAGAAATACGTAACACAGTCGATATACCCAGATTTGGCTCACCCGGTGCAGTAACCAGATCCCAAGTTTGACACCTATAGGAGCGAGGGGGATCAGGACCAGAGCAGTAAGCATATTCGTTGTGTCAAACTTACCTAATACAGTGAAAGGGATTAATTTTGCCAGGTTAATCAAGCCAAACAGCACTGCCATAGTGGCTATCAACGTCACTTTCTCCAACCTCAGTGGCAGCAAATATATACTGGCGGGTCCTCCTCCGGCATGAATGGTGGTACTGGAGAACCCGCACAATAGACTCCAGAATCCAGCGCGACCAAAACCTCTCCAGCCGCTAGAGCGAGTTGGTTTACTTTCACGATTCAGGAGGTACTGCAGGCAAAACAAAAGTGATAAAGAGCCAATCAGCAGCTTCAGCACATTTTCAGATGCATACCCCATCAGTAGCCCAGCCAGTGTAACGCCAATGATTGATCCCGGCAGCATGAGTTTGAGTTGACGACGATCGGCATGATGAAAGTGCTCCCGCACGGCGAAAAAATCCATCACACACAAAATGGGCATCATGATGGCAGCGGCCTGTACAGGGGGAATGGTCAACGCCATCAGAGGGACGGCCACAATGCCCAGAGCCCCACCCAACCCACCTTTTCCGATACCATAAATCAATACCGCGGGAACCGCTGCGACATAAAACCATGGGTCAGTCACTATCATTTTTCCCTCACCGGATATACAGATTGTTCAACGTTCAGAAATAATAAAAAAGCGCCCATACGGGCGCTTTCATGCACAGTTCAAATTGTCGCCCTTTTACAGCAGACCAGCATCTGAGGCAAATTTATGCAGGTTGTTATACCCCATTGTGGCGTATGTAAGCGGGTGAGCCACAGCTGGGTCTTGCTCAGCTTCTACAACTAACCACCCACTGTAGTTAGCCGCTTTCAGCACTTTGAACACCGCTGGATAGTCAATGCAACCATCACCAGGCACGGTATACACACCATTTAAGACAGAATTTAAGAAGCTCAACTTACGGTTCTTACAGTCGGCCAATACATCCGCCCGGATATCTTTACAGTGAACGTGATTGATACGATCTGCCCAACGTTCAGCGACCGCAATCGGATCAGCGCCAGCAAACGTCAGGTGCCCCGTGTCTAACAACAATCCCACTTCCGGACCAGTGTGCTTCATCAGGTTATCAACGTCTTGTTCCGTTTCAATCACTGTTCCCATGTGGTGGTGATAGGCAATTTGCACTCCCTGGCTTTGTGTGTAACGAGCAAACTCTGTCAGTTTCTTACCGTACTCCTCCCAGCGCTCTGCCGGAAACTCAGGACGCAGGTGCACGGGTGTCTCCTGTGCCCCATGAATACAGTTGGTCACTTCGCAAGCCACCATGACGGTCGCACCCAATTCACGCAACAGGGTCAAGTGGCTTTGTACTGCCTCAATTTCCTCTTCTACAGATCGTGTCAGCAATTCCAGCGAATACCAGCCCGATACCAGTTTCAAATCATGCTTTGCCAGAATTGGTCCCAACACACTTGCTTCACGCGGAAATTTATTACCTAACTCAAAGCCAGCGAAACCGGCTTGTTTACCTTCCGTCAGGCAAGTTTCCAACGGTGTTTCCGCGCCCAGAGTTGGCAGATCATCGTTAGTCCAGGTAAGAGGATTGATTCCAAGTTGAACAGCCATTGTGATACTCCTTAATCCATAAATAGTGTTGGTACTAGCCGCGCTGACGCCATAAGGTAATCAGATTGTGGTAGTTGACCTTGATGTGCTTCACTAATGTTTCATCATCTATTTTTCCGGCTAGCCACTCTCGGGATGGCTGGCCAAACAGGGTACGACCGACAGCAAAACCTTTGACAATGGATTGGGTTGCTGCCGCTGCGAATCCAGCTTCCAATTCTTCCTGTGGAGCATCGAGCCCAAGCAGAACAACTCCCCGACAATAAGGATCGCGCTCTTCAATCAACGCCGCCGCTTGGCTCCAGCTCTGGCTTGATAGTGGCGGCAGTTTCCACCAGTCGGGTTTCACGCCCAAGTTATAGAAACGTTTCATGGCACGAAGATACAGGGCATCACTAATCTCCATGTCGGCAGGAAGAATAATTTCAAGTAACAGTTCATGACCTGACTTACAGCATGCCTCGTAAACTTCTTTGACCTTCGCTTCCTGGCGCAGACGTGTCGGGTGGTCATCTTCCGGATGGAAGAAAACCAGACATTTCACAATGTGTTCCAACGGCCAGTCGATCAACTGTGAGCCGATATTGCCATGTTCAAGCTCCAACGGGCGTGAGCCTGGCTGCTCAATAGGGCGTCCAATCCACCACCCCTGCCCGGTAATTTCATTCAGTACATCCTGACCAAACGTACTGTCGCACAGCAAACCAACTTTGCCGTTCAGGGCCGCTTCTTCCGCCACTTCCTGGCTGGCTTTGAGAATAAGTTTCTTCAGTGGTTTGATTCTGGATATATCCGCCCCTGCGGCTCGTGCCATATCGACAAACTGGATGCGATGATCGAAGGCCAGCACACATAGTTCTTCCCACACGTTATTACGCGTTGTCACTCGATGCAGATGGTTCAACTCTGAATCCACATCTGGGCGAGGTACAACGTTCGCTCGAGCCAGATAATTATCCAGTTCAACTTTTGTCGGCATTGCAGGTGCACACCCATGGCGAGAGACCACCAGTGCACCACAAGCGTTGGCGTACGCGCATGACTGCTCCCAGGAATCACCATTAAGGTAGCCGCGCAACAGACCGGACATAAAGGCATCCCCGGCGCCTAGTACGTTAAGTACATCGACTCTCACTCCGTGAACAGTGATACCTTCATCCAGTGTTTCCGGGATCTCATCAGTAAAGACAGAGCAACCCAACGGCCCACGCTTACAAACAAATTCCGCCTGAGAAATTTTACGCACATTACGCAGTGCTTCGACGGTATCCGTCGAACCACCAGCAATATGGAACTCTTCTTCTGTCCCAACAATCAGATCGAACAACCCCAGAACCTCCTGCAACTGTTCGGTGACGCTGTCAGACTCGATGAAACGGGTTTCGCCATCACCCAACGACGTTAGTCCCCAAAGCACCGGACGGTAGTCAATATCAAGGGCTGTTTTCACACCATTTCGACGGGCATATTTCAGAGCAGTGAGTACAGCTTCGCGTGTTTTCGGATGTGAAAGATGAGTACCTGTAATCGCCAGGCAGCGTGCCGATGCAATATATTCTTCAGAAAAGTCATCTCCGGTTATCGCCATATCCGCGCAGTTGTCGCGATAGAAGATCAGTGGGAAAGTCTCTTCATCTTTAATACCCAGAATGACTAATCCGGTCAGACGATCTTTATCGGTGATCAAATGAGTGGTATCACAGCCAACACGAGTCAGCTCTTCACGCAAAAAGCGCCCCATATGCTCATCACCAACTCTTGCCAGCATTGAAGACTTCAATCCCTGACGCGCTGTTCCGTAAGCAACATTCCCTGATGAGCCACCCAGATATTTACGGAATGATCCCATATCTTCCAGACGAGCACCGATTTGCTGGCCATATAAATCGACCGCGATACGACCCATGCATATCACATCAAATTTCTTTTCAGTATTCACTTCCATAGCTCCTTACCAGCTCCTGCCTTACACCAGCGATGTGAAATATTGAATGCCTATCAGAACAAGCAATGAAGTTGCCTCTGTTTCACGCTGGGTGACTGCAAAGCACCATTTGTTTCGATAACTCATTTATACGAAATATTTGTTTTATTTTCAATTAATATAAAAACAAGTATTTCATTATGTGATCTCCGCAGAGTTTCCTTTTAAAGACAGGGGAATAGCGCCACAGCTCGTTGAGCAATATTGCCTGTCATCAAATGTGAACAGGGAGGAGAAATGAGTTTCATTGATATGAGTTAAAACTGAAATGAAATTTTCATTTCAAAAAAACAGCCCTGTACAATGCATACAGGGCTGTCGCTTTGAAAGTAAGAATCTTGCGAGTTCTGGAGTAATTGACCGCTAGTACTGTCTTGCCTGCTCGGAAAGCACTCGCTTAATATCGTCAGCCGCTTCAACAATTCTTGGATCATCAGCAACCTGCGCAGTACCGGTACGCCACCATGCCTCGTAACCATGAGTCATTGTCTTCGGCAATACTTTGATATCGATAAGCGAGGAAACCGCCTGCTTACGAGCATCTTCCAATGCGGCGAGTAGTTCCGCTTCGGTGTGTACCGTGTACCCCTTGCAACCATAACTTTCTGCGTTCTTGGCAAAGTCGACTTTCACTAAGTTACCGGTCATCCCGCCTGTCGCAGGGTCTCGATAGCGATTCTCTGTACCATAACTTCCCATCCCCTGGCTCATCTGTAAATTGTTGATACAGCCAAATCCGGCATTATCAAATAAGAGCACCGTTATCTTCAGCCCTTCCTGAATAGCGGTCTGCAGTTCCGAGTGCAGCATCATATAAGAGCCGTCTCCGACCATCGCGTACACCGGTTGCTCAGGGCAGGCAAGCTTCGCTCCGACTGCCGCCGCCACTTCGTAACCCATACAAGAGTAACCATATTCCATATGATAAGTATCAGGCTGCTTTGGCTGCCACACACGTTGCAAATCCCCCGGTAACGAGCCAGCGGCACCAACCACGATAGCATGATCTTCAAGGTGCTCATCCAACAGCCCCAATACGCGAGTCTGAGTCAGACGAGTTTGAAGTGCGTCGCTGTACTCCGACAACTTATCATCGAGATGACCAGCAATTTCAGGTGAGAATCCGTCCTGATATTCAATTGCAAACAGTCGCTCCAGCTCTGTTTTCCATGCTGACTTCGCGAGCCTGATTTCATCAACATACCCGCTGCGGTATCCCACCTGTTCCAATTGATCGCCAATCGCAATCAATGCCTCTTTGGCATCAGCAACGACCGCAGAAGCATCCAGTTTATAAGCATCAAACTCAGCAACATTGATCGTCAGAAACTCAACATCCGGATGCTGGAATAAGGATTTCGAGGCCGTCGTAAAGTCGGTAAAGCGGGTACCAACCCCAATCACGAGATCCGCTTCTTTGGCAATCAGGTTAGCAGCCAGACAACCCGTGGTGCCGACACCCCCCAGATTCAATACATGGTCATAAACAACAGCGCTTTTACCCGCTTGTGTTTCCCCAAACGGGATATTGAAGCGTTCAGCAAACAGACGAAACATTTCATGAGCTTCACTGTAACGAACCCCACCACCACACACCAACATTGGCTTTTTCTTGCTGCGAATCAGCCTCACGGCGTCTTCAATCATGGCTGCGGAAGCCGGACGACGTTCAATCCGATGTACTCGTTTTTGAAAAAAATAGTCTGGGAAATCGTACGCTTCGCCCTGCACATCTTGAGGCAAACAGATTGTGACAGCACCAGTGTCAGCCGGATCGGTGAGCACACGCATGGCATTAATCATCGCACTCATCAGTTGCTCAGGACGGGAAACTCTATCCCAGTAACGGGATACCGGACGAAAACAGTCATTCGTACTGATAGAACAATCATGATACTGCTCAACCTGCTGCAACACAGGATCGGGCTGACGCGAGGCAAATACATCACCAGGCAAAAAGAGAACAGGGATACGATTAGCAGTGGCGGTAGCAGCCGCTGTCACCATATTTGCCGCGCCAGGACCAACGGAAGATGTGACCGCGTAGATTTTTTTTCGCTTTTGCTGCTTGGCGTAACCCATGGCAATGTGAGCCATTCCCTGTTCATTACACCCCTGATGAACCACCAAGTCACCAGCATCCTGCTCCAGAGCCTGACCCAAACCAACCACATTGCCATGTCCAAAAATAGTAAACACACCATGAATAAATTTTTGCTGTTCACCATCGACGTCGACGTATTGCTGGTTCATAAACTTCACCAGCGCCTGGGCGGTTGTCATTCGTAAGGTGCTCATAACCACTGTCTCTCCAATCAAGCAGGCCGTTGCAGAATCCATTCTTATTGAATGTGTCGCTTTATATCTGCCCCACCCTAAGGGGTTTTAGTCTTACAAAATAATATATGGAACATTTTTTTCATTTCAAGACAATTATGAAACGATATGGTCTTTTGTGATCTTGGTATAAATCCACAGCGCTTCATAAACAGCGCCAATTATCCTGACATCCTTTTTAATTAATTAAAATCATATAGATAGACCAATCTATATAGAAGAGCCCTGCCGCCAATAACCCCTGTCATCACAAAACACGAAAAGAGGAACAAGCAGAATGAAACTATTGAAATAAAAATTTCACGTGATAGATTTAATGAAAGTTAAAAATCAATAGAGTTTTACTTCACAGGATGCAAGACACCGGCGGGTGTCATCATAAGCAGAGGTCTAGGATGTCAAAGCTACTCTCAAAATATCATGCGCCTGACGCACATCACCGTACACAGCAGATCACACCGGAATCAGCCGGTTGGAAGTATGTGGGTTTTCAGGTCGTTGAACTGGAAGCTGGTCAGCGTGTTGAAATGCCAGCCTCTGAAAATGAAGTTTGTCTGGTATTAGTCGCCGGTAAAGCCACCGTCTCAACGCCAACAGCCACGTTCGAAAACATTGGCGATCGTATGGATCCTTTTGAACGCAAGAAACCTTATGCCGTTTACGTTACCCAAGGAGAAAGCTACTGCGTGGTGGCAAACACCGCACTTGAGCTCGCCATTTGTCAGGCTCCGGGAAAAGGGAATTACCCGACCCGACTGATTGCTCCGGCAGATATTAATGCAGAACACCGTGGTAACGGGAATAACCAACGCTATGTCCACAATATATTGCCAGATGATAAAGAGGCTGACAGTCTGCTGGTTGTTGAGGTGTATACCAATGAGGGGAACACGAGTTCCTATCCAAGTCATAAGCACGATCAAGATAATGAGCCACATGAAACTTATCTGGAAGAAACCTATTACCACCGTCTGAACCCGCCTCAAGGCTTCTGCCTACAACGCGTGTATACCGATGACCGCTCACTGGATGAGTCGATGGCCGTTTATAACAAAGATGTGGTCATGGCTCCTAAAGGCTATCATCCGGTAGCAACCATGGCTGGGTATGACAACTACTACTTAAATGTTATGGCCGGCCCGACCCGTAAATGGTTATTTACCTGGGAAGAAGAACATAGCTGGATAAACAGCGAAGAGTACGCAGCAAAACACCGTTAACCGAGTTCTCTTTGTCTTTATTGGATAATATTGCCCTGTTTGACCTCACTCAAGCAGGGCTTTTTTGTCTGCTTCAGCATGCCTTAACACCAAACAAATCAGCCCATCCGAACGGCTGGGCTGAAAATGGTTTTTCACACGCAGTTTCTAAACCGACAAAAACACTGCCAACAAAAACACTGCGACTTTAAGGTAGGGAGTTAGCGGCTTTCAGACAGCCATTGTGCCACCTGTTTGGTGTAATAACTGACAACCAGATTGGCACCAGCACGTTTAAAGCCGGTAAGAGTTTCAAATACGACCGCTTTCTCATCCAGCGCACCGGCCATTGCCGCAAATTTGATGGACGCATACTCGCCCCCGACCTGATAGGCCGCCAGCGGCAGGTTAGTTTCTTTTTTCAGGTTAGCCAATACATCCAGATAAGGTGTACCCGGTTTTACCATCAAAATATCGGCGCCTTCTTCTTCGTCCAGCAGCGCTTCCACCAGCGCCTGACGGCCGTTCGCGTAATCCATTTGATAGCCTTTACGATCGCCGTCCAGTTCACTGTCAACAGCCGCGCGGAAAGGGCCATAAAATGAAGAAGCAAATTTTACGGCGTGCGCCAGAATCGCCACGTGCTCAAAACCAGCGGCATCCAAGCCGGTACGAATAGCCTTCACCTGACCATCCATCATCGCGGAAGGTGCCAGCATATCAGCGCCGGCTTTCGCAGCGGTAACACTCTGCTTCACCAGATTTTCCAGTGTTGCATCGTTATCGACACAGTTGTCGTGGACAATGCCGCAATGGCCGTGCGAGGTGTATTCACAGAAACAGATATCAGGAATGACCATCATATCCGGGCAGGCTTCTTTAATCGTTCGAATCATCCGCGCCAATAGACCATTGTCGCTCCAGGTATCGCTCCCTTCCTCATCCTTGTGGTGAGAAATACCAAATGGCATCACGTAACGAATGCCTAATTCATACAGAGCTTTTGCTTCTTCAGCCAACTGGCTTTCCGGTAAGCGGACAATACCCGGCATGGTCGAAATTTCAACCGGTGCCGTGATGCCTTCTTCGATAAACAACGGATGGATTAAATCGGTGAGTTTGAAATCATGCTCACGGACCAGTTCGCGCATGTTTGCTGTATGACGTAAGCGACGCAGGCGCTTAAACGGAGTTGGAAGGGTTGTCATGGACGTCTTTCCCATTGGATACATTTTGTGTGACAAAACTTATCACTGTTTGGCACAAAAGTTTAGGGAATATTCCCCACTTTTGTCGCGGGAGTTATGGCGCTCGGCGTCACCGCCCACACAAAGAAAAACAAACCATTGATTTTAATGGCTTAAAATACCAATGGCAATATCATCGCCTCTCTGGCTGCCTGCCTGACCGGTTATCAGCATCACGGTACATGCCTGAAATTTATACAGATAAAAACCAACAAAACCATTAGCCCGAGCAGGTTTGCTCATACTCATCGCGCGCCTGAATAACCAGATTTACAGCCTGCTCAATCAGCAAACTGGCAGGGGCATTGATATACGATACCGTAAATCGCAACGGACTGGGTTGCCAGTCAGCGTCAAGCAGCACTAAGTGACCACTGGCCAGTTGATCGCAGATCACTTCTTTAGGCAGTGAAGCAATACCGACCCCTTTTTCGACCAGCCGTACGCTGGCTGACAACGAGCTGGCAGAGTAAAAACGCACAGCTAGCCCCTCATCTTGCTTAAAATGACGCGATATTTCATGGTACGGGGCAGTATTACGGGCGTAGGTAATAATTGGCCACTGAGCAAAATCTTCTGCTTTAGCCTGCTGGCTAGTCAGTAAATCAGGGTTGGCCACCCAGTAAAGCGGATAATCACAAATCACCTGATTGATAACAGAAGGCTCCGCTATGGGCCCAAGTAACAGCGCAATATCCACATTGCGTGCCAGCAATTCTTTGCGCAAATTCACCGTTGCATCGACAATCAGCTCGACTTCCACATCCGGTAACTGCTGTTGTATTAGCTTCAGGCAATCCGGCAACCAGGTATGAACCAGCGTCTCGGACACACCAATACGCAGCATACCGGATAACGCTTTTGCCGAGTCAGCTTTGTATTTCAGCTTTTCAGTGTTGGCGAGGATTTTCTCTGCCAGAGGCAGCAACTCTCTTCCTTTTGCTGTCAGCGACACCACTCCTCCTTCACGATAAAACAGCGTGGTATTCAGCGCCTGCTCCAAATTCGCAATCCGGGTAGAAATGGCCGGTTGTGTGGTACACAGATGCTCCGCCGCCTGTCGAAAACTGCCGAGATTTGCAATCCATACAAATGTTTCTAGCTGTTTCAGGTTCAACATAGCCGCTTCTCCTTCGCGTAAAATCCCTATCAGTAACAAGTAAATACAGAATAAATCTCTGACCTATAAATTTTATTTATCAGGTAAGCCAAAAAATCAAGAATAGACATTATCGCAGGAAGCCTTATTGTTACCAAGTATTTACATAATAAGAACCAAGGAGTGGTCCAGATGTTAATCTCAGGAGAAAAAGAGTCCGTTACCCTGCAAACGCTTTCCCTGGCCGAGCTGCGCCAGAAAATACGCGTGAATGCTTATACCGGCTCAACCAGCGGGTTGGCGCCCGGCTACCTGCAGGCCAACCTGGTCATGCTGCCAGCTGACTGGGCGAATGATTTTCTGCTGTTTTGCCAGAAAAACCCGGTTGCTTGTCCACTAATTGGTGTCACAGAACCCGGCAGTCCGTTTTTGGCCGAAATCGGAGCCGATATCGATATCAGCCGTGACGTACCGGAATACCATGTGTTTTATAACGGCCAGTTTGAAACCTCGGTTTCGGATCTGAGCGAGCACTGGCGTGATGATCTGGTAATTTTTGTTCTTGGCTGCTCATTCTCTTTCGAAGAAGCCCTTATTCAGTCTGGCCTGACCGTTCGTAACATCGAACAGGGTCGCAATGTATCAATGTATGACACCCAGATCGCCTGCCAGCCTGCCGGTCGTTTTTCGGGCAACATGGTGGTCTCTATGCGCCCGTTCACGCCTAAAGACGCGATCCGAGCGATTCAAATCACTAGCCGTTATCCGAAGGCACACGGTGCGCCTGTTCACTTCGGCGACCCGACAGCCATTGGTATCAGAGACATCAACACGCCAAATTACGGGGAAGCGGTTGATATCTTCGACGGTGAAGTACCGGTGTTCTGGGCTTGTGGAGTAACGCCACAGAATGTCATTCGCCAAAGTAAACCACCGATCTGCATCACTCATGCGCCGGGCAAAATGCTGATTACTGATTTGCTGAATAATGCACTGTCAGTGCTTTAACACACGTCAAACAGTCAATTCAGGGAGGAAACCGCATGAAAATCAATTGTGATATGGGCGAGAGCTTTGGCATCTGGAAAATGGGCAGCGATGAGCAAGTCATGCCTTATCTGGATATGGCGAATATTGCGTGCGGTATGCATGCATCTGATCCCACGGTAATGCTCAATACCGTCAGGCTGGCCAAGCAACATCAGGTCAGTGTGGGGGCGCATCCCGGTTATGCTGACCTGCAAGGGTTTGGTCGCCGTCAAATTGCAATGAGCCAAGATGAGTTGTCTGCCCTGTTCATCTATCAGGTTGGAGCTCTGGCAGCCATTTGCCAAGGTGAATCTGTCTCTCTCGATTACGTAAAGCCTCACGGTGCACTTTATAACACCATGATGAAAAACGATGAGGTTTTTATCACTCTGGTTGAAGCGATGAGTAAAGTCGCTCCGTCTCTGCCACTGGTTGTTATGGCGGTACCCAATCATGAGAAATACCAAGCCCTTGCCGCTGATTACGGCATTCAGCTGTGGTTTGAAGCCTTTGTGGATCGTGCTTATGATCAGGATGGGCGACTGGTACCACGTACTGTGCCGGGCTCAAGTTATCACGAACTGAACCAGATCCGCCGTCAGGCTCGCCAGATGATCGAGGAAAGAAGCGTTACCACCCTTGATGGTCAGGTTATCCCTGTACATGCCGACACCTTGTGTATCCATGGGGATGGTCCATTGGCACTGCCCACCGCCCAGCTGCTTCGCGATTTATTACCGCCAAGTAACCCATACGGAGGCGCCTTATGACTATCTCGATGGCTATCACCTCAATCACTATCACGCCAGTTAATGAAAGCTCTTTGATGGTGTACTTTGCCAATCAGGCCAGTCCGGAAACCGCTGATCATATCGCCGCAGTGCTGCCAGTGTTACGTGCAGAGTTAGGACAATATCTGGTTGATCTTGTCCCTTCGTATACCTCCATCCTGGTGACATTCGATCTGATGGCTATTGGCCAGCGTGATTTCACAGCCCTTCTCAAACAGGTGCTGTCAACCGCTGAACAGCGGCATTCCGAGACCGAATTAAGCCCCATGATCGAGCTGCCTGTTTACTATGGGCCGGAAGTTTCACTTGATGCCGATGAGATCTGCCGCCACACCGGACTGGATTTTGATCAGATCATCTCGATCCATGCCAACACGATTTACCGAGTCTATGCGATCGGTTTTGCACCAGGATTTGCTTATCTCGGCAATACGGACTCACGCATTCATATACCGCGCAAGCAAACGCCACGCGCCAAGGTTCCCAAAGGCAGCCTGGCACTGGCTGATCAACAAACTGCAATCTATCCGAAAGCCTCCCCGGGCGGCTGGCAGATCATAGGTCGTACCCCAATCGATTTGATCGATTTTCAGCGGGAAAATCTGACCGTGTTCGAGATGGGTGCCAAGGTCAAGTTTACCCCGATTACCCGAGATGAGTTTCTGGCATTGGGTGGGGTCATTGAAGAGGAAGAATATCGCCGCGCAGAAATGCGCGCAGCGGCTGAACCGGTCAGGGAGGTGGCATGACATTACGTATATTAACACCGGGGCCATTGAGTCTGGTGCAGGATTTGGGTCGCCACGGTCATCAGCATATTGGCGTCAGCCCTGGCGGGCCAATGGATGAACATGCTTTTTTATGGGCAAACCGTTTGCTGGATAACCCGTTAAATGCAGCACAAATCGAGATTGCAATGGGGCAATTCAGTTGCGAGTTTCATGCTGATACGACAATTGCATTGACCGGAGCAGATATGAATGCCCGCCTTAACGGAAAACCTGTTGCCTCTTGGCAAAGCCTCCGCGTTCGATCCGGTGATCAGCTGTCATTGCGCGGCGCACGAAACGGTATTCGTTCGTACCTGGCCGTTAAAGAGGGATTTAAAGTCACTGGCGTTCTCGACAGCTGTGCAACGGTTATGCGTGACGGGCTGGGCGGTTTCAGCCGACAAGGTGACAAGCTGATGGCGCAGGATCGCCTGCGGTATAACGTGACTACCCCAATGCCAACGCGCAGGGTACCGGAGCAATTCATTCCCGACTATGGTCAGTTAATTACCCTTAGCGTCATTCCCGGCTACCAATACGATCTGTTTGACCAAGCCGAGCGCGAGCGTTTTTTCAGCAGTGAATTTACAGTAACGCCGCAGATTGATCGCATGGGTTATCGCCTGTCCGGGGCTGCCATTGCATGCCAAACCACCAGTTTGATCTCTGAAGGGATCGCGCTGGGTGCAATCCAGATCCCCGCCGACGGACAGCCGATCATCCTGATGAGGGATCGTCAGACGATCGGAGGCTATCCCAAAATCGGCTGTGTCACGGCAAGGGATCTGAGCAAGCTTGCCCAGTGCCAGCCGGGAGCGACCGTTCGTTTTATTGAAAAGGATCTCTATCAAGCCGAAGCCGAGCGCATGATTGAGCATCATTTTTTTCGCGGATACGTCGGTAAAAAACATGCCGAACAACTACTGAATCAAGCGAAGTAAAAGAATCCCCTAACTGTCAGTGGTAAGTGAGATCACTTACCACAGGGAGACGCACGCAAAGATAAACATCATAACAATCATATCAACAAGACATACATTGCCCAGCGGATACGGGCTTTTCAATACAGGAGTAGACTTATGGCATCAGAAAAAGTGATCACTCAGACAGGCGGATCGTCAGCATCAGCGATGTCTGCCACTGCCAAACCACGTTCAGGATCAAGTTCAGAATCACGTTCCGGTTTTAACTGGTCGCTCATCATGGGCGCCGCTTTCCTGATGGCAACCTCTGCCGTTGGCCCCGGCTTTCTGACCCAAACTACCGTCTTTACCCAAACCCTTGGGGCCAGTTTTGCCTTCGTCATTTTAGTTTCCATCCTGCTCGATATTGGTGCACAACTTAACATCTGGCGGGTAATCGTTGTGGCCAGAAAACGGGCTCAGGATATTGCCAATGAGCTGCTACCGGGACTGGGTTTTGCTATTGCAGGTGCCGTTGCCCTGGGTGGACTGGCATTCAACATCGGTAACGTTGGCGGTGCAGGAATGGGCATGAATGTGCTATTCCCTTCCCTGTCACCGATTGTCGGCGCTGCAATCAGTGCTGTTATTGCGGTAACTATCTTCCTGCTGAAAGACGCCGGTAAAATCATGGACCGCTTTACCATTCTGATGGGTGGTGCACTGATTGCCATGACACTGTACGTGCTATTCTCCACCGAACCGCCTGTGGGTGAAGCGCTGTATCGCTCTGTCTGGCCAGAAAATGTGGATGTGATTGCTATTGTTACACTAGTGGGTGGTACGGTTGGTGGATATATCACTTTTGCCGGCGCACACCGCCTGATTGATGCCGGAGTCACCGGTCAGGAAGCCCTGCCACAGGTCAACCGTGGCTCGATTTCAGCAATCAGCCTCGCCTCTCTGGTTCGTATCGTCCTGTTTCTGGCCGCGCTGGGCGTCATCAGCCAGGGCGTGACACTGGATCCAAGCAATCCACCGGCTTCTATGTTCCAGCATGCTGCAGGTAATGTCGGGTACAAACTGTTTGGTCTGGTGCTTTGGGCGGCAGCCATCACCTCGGTTATCGGGGCGGCGTATACATCTGTATCTTTCCTCAAGACCCTGCACCCGGCTATTGAAAAACACTCAAGCGCCTGCATCATCGGTTTTATTGTGACTTCCACCATGATCTTCTGTTTTGTGGGCAAACCGGTCGCGCTACTGATTATTGCTGGTGCGCTGAACGGTTTCATTCTGCCCGTTACCCTTGGCACTATGCTGGTTGCCGCTCGTAAGAAAGCCATCATCGGCAACTATGAACACCCCGTCTGGATGTCGGTTGTGGGCTGGTTGATTACAGCAATGATGGCCGCCATGAGCCTGTATACGCTTTACAACATGTTCATCAAATAACGCTGCATACCAGACGTTGGACACATTAAAAACAAATCGTCTAATGCGTCATGATAATCAGGTGTTGCATAGAAAAAGACCGCTCATTAGAGCGGTTTTTTCTTACTAAGTAATGTCATTACCCTTCAGCTGACATATTTTGTACTGCAGAAACTGCCTGTTCACTGGACAGTGATTTTACTTGAGCTTCCAGCTCTTTTGCTGTTTTCTGGCTGACAAACTCTTTATACAAATGATCCTGAGTCATTGGATTCATGCCTGGAACTTTCATCATTGCAGCTTTAAACTGTTGTTCAGCTTCTACTTTCGGAATTGTCACCAGAGCACAAACCTGATCTTTGCCAGCAATGTTCACGATAGCGACTTTCTCAACCTGGCTTTTTGTCAGTGAAACACTTGCCACTTGTTTCGCAACTTGCTCAAACGAAGTACCGGATGTTGTCATGCCAGATGCACTTTCCATCTTCTGGTATGACTTTTCAAGTATGCTGGCTTTCAACTGCATATTCTGCGCCAGGGTATTACGAGCCAACGAAATCGCATGGTTACGATCAATAGAAAAGTTACCAGAACTTACGACACAGTTCGAAGCGGCAAAGCCATTAGCCGATACCGGGTTCATCACCCATTCAGGCATATTCGTGATGTTACTGTTATTTGCCTGATTAGCATCATTTGAAGCACAGCCTGCCAGAGTCATCGCCAGTACCGCTGTGGCAAATACGTTTGTTTTGTTCATATTGTGTTCCTAAAAGTAATACGCCGTCAGTAAATCGTTAGAAAGCAGGCATGGCTGAACTTATCGTTCACCCGCCAGTTCAATGTCAAAAATAAGAAGACAGATCAGCCGCTGATGCCTGTTCTTTTTCGAGTAGCCGTTCTTCGATATCCAACGACAGTTCTCGACAATGCGTGCTTTGACATTGCTCTGTAATCTCCAGTGCAACATCATAGTTCTCATTCCGAAAAAGCCAGGATGCCAGCTCAAGCTGTATCCGGTCATCTTTCATAGCAGAAACGTCAACATATTTTTCAAAGTAGTGAACGGCTTTCGGCTGATCATGTTTGCTTAGTGCCAGTGCTACCAAGCTAGCCGCATCCATTGAGACATCAGGTTGTTCCATCAGATAAGGCAGCAATCGGTATAAAGATTCAGATTGATGGCTCTGAAAATACACAAAAGCATAGTTCAGTGCCGTCAGGTGCAAATTTACCCCTTCGCCGGTATCCGCTACCGTCGCAGAACAGCCCGCCATTTGGGTTGATACCTGCTGATAGTGAATGTCGGAGATGCGGTAACGGAGATTCGCCATTGGCCAATCGCTTAGCGTTTCAGTGATTAATCCCTTTGCCAGTAATTGCGCTTCATACCGTTGCCTGAGCGTTAACCCTAACCCTTTCCGGCACAACGATTTCATTTGATCAATCGCTAAACCGAACTCTCGTTGCGCAATCACAGACACCTTTTCATTGCTGCTCAAAACACGGTAACGGGTACCCGCAAACTGCCAAGAGGATTCACTTAAATCAGGCGAAGCGCTAAGCCATGTTGGCAGGCACAAAATGCCTACCAACATGATTCGGGGATTACAGATCATTTACACGACTAACCTGACCTGATGGCCCTTGAGAATGGTTTCCATCTTCTGTTAAACCACCGGATGATTGAATACGGTGGGTCGTGCCAACGGTTTTACCTTCGCGGACTCGCTGGTCATTTTCTGCCGCCGCTTTTTTTGCAACAGCCTCCAGTGATGGCGCATACACAGCAACCGCCAGCATCCAGTCACCATCAGTACTTTTAAAGGTTTTCACCGAAACACCCGGCGGCACTTTACCGGCGGCAAATGACTTGTAAGATTCTGCATGTTTTAGGTTATTCATGAACGTGTGTTTGTCTTCCGCAAGCACTTTGGCATCAGCAGGGTTAACGCTGTCTACCGGATATTCAAACTGTTCATTCTGCTCCAGTTGATTTTCCGTAAACCCACCCTCCCAATAAATTTGCTCACCTTTCATCACCGCAATCAGGCCATTTCGGGCTTTTGCCTGCGCTTGAGATTTCGCAACCCCCAGCAGCTTACGTTGTACGGACTTGTTCTTGTTTTCGCGAATAATGGATGAGCCAAACCCAAGCACAAAAGACTCACCAGTTTCCATATTAGTAATAACTTTGGCACCAACAGGTGGCATCACTCCAGCCTGCAGATCAGCAATGATTTGTTTGAAGATGGCATTCGGCTCAGTAGTCTGCGTTAATGCTCCAACCTTCCGCTTTGTTTGCTCCCGAGTTTTTGGTGTCGAAATCAAACTGACTCGTACCAATTTTTCAGTGGGATCGTCATAAACATCAAACGTGACATATCCGGCCAGTGCCCCTTGCACCGATTCAGCACAATTATCGCTGGACAGGCTGGTGGTATTTGCAACACTTTCAGTCGCCGTATCAATGGCATCAGTAACTTCAGTCATGGCAGTCGCACATGCGTTGTTCATGCCATCCATGTTCTCTACCAGTTGCTTCTTCGCAATTTGAAATGCCTTCATATATGCGGCACGTTTTGACAACAAAGTCGCATTACGGTTTTCATACGTTTCGTAACTGGCAGAACCGGTTGACAAAATGCCCACACCTGAGCTGACAGCGATCATTTTCACACCGTCTTCCTCATCTTCGATTAGGCTCTGGTGCGCCAATAAAACAGCAGCCTTAGGATTTTCAGCAACAATCACCCCAGCAACGTCTTTTACGTCACTGGTATCAACCGCCTGAGTAGCTTCTGCTGAAGCTGTCGCCGGTACCAAATCGTCGAGATCAAAATCTACACTGGCATTGGCAAAGTTCATTGAACTTGCCACTACCAGTGACAAAAACGTTTTTTTAAACATGATTAATCCTGTGTGATTACATCACAGCACACTGAGTTGATATTCATTCAGAACGGTCATTCGGGATTGGTAACCAGGCTGATGGGTTTGTAATGACGGTTCTATATATTGAGCCAAGTCTCCGGCATCGCTCATTGAACGCAACTGAACCACCACCTTTCCGGACTGACTTTTTAGCTTCACATCAGACACACCATGAATCGCACTTAACAAGCTGTAGAGCCTACCTTGCTGACCAGCAGCCTTTTGAGAGAAAATCAACTCACGTACAGGCCCACCTTGCATAGCCATTTTTTGCACTGCCTGATGCAACTGTGCTTTAAGCGCATGCTGATTGTCTTCCACTGCAAGATGAATTGCTGCCAGTTCATTGAGCATGCCGGGCTTATTGGGCAAGGTCATAAATGTCGGATCATTTCGCCAGGAACTGTACTGATTACCGGCCCTGTCTACGACAGACGCAGCCATTTCGAGCTGTAAACCTGAAGGGGTGACTTTCTCCTGCTCTCTCACATTGAGAATAATGCTGGCCTGAGCAGGCTGTGACGACAGGTTAAAACCCATATCGGCTAACGCTGTGCTAAAGGTCGTTTTCACCACCGGCAGCCGAGCATTAATGTAGACTGACGGACGCCCAAGGCTACTGATCAACCGAGCGATACGACTCTCAACCTGTTCACGTTCCACAGTCACATCCAGCGTTACAGTGACCGTTCCATTCGCTAAACGCTGTTGTGAAATCTCGCTCCACCCAGTGATCATTCCCTGCGACTGCATTGACAAAGACTGGCGCGCCACTTCAACAAGGTTGAAATCATCACTAGCAGATGTGGCCGACATCTCGGAATAAGACTGTTGTAAGTACCCGGACTTCACCATAACGCCCAGCACCTGACTAATCGCGCGCCGAAAAGCATCCTGCTCTGCCACTTGCCTTGCTGTCAGTCCAGTCTGGGCATCATGCTGCCCTTCGCCGGTAACAACAACTGACATCGTTGGTGCGTCAGACCATTCAACATCATCGCCAAAATCATCCTCATTATTAGACGCTGTCGGTGCAATACGAACGGTCACGCAAGTATCATCGCCCTGAATTTCAGGTTGACCAAAGTCCGCCTTAACAAGACCCTGAGAAATTCCAGAGACCAGTGTTTCGCGCTGAGATTCGCTGTAACTGTCATTAAACAGTTCATTATCAGAAGATGATAGAGAGAGGGAAGATTCACCCTGAAGAAACAGCCGTAATTGGTTTAGGCCATCTGCTTTTGCGGCTTCAACCGCCGCCGCGCCGCGCCCATAGGCACAGCCCGTTTCAATAAGAGCCAGTGTAGACTGGCTCTTATCAAGTTCAATCGCAGAGGTACTCATGCACACAAATAAGCTACTCAGGGCAAAGCCTTGCGTCAGCTTTTTGGTGCCCATGTACTACGTTCCTTCATGAATTCCATTGGAACACCCACGCTGACAGCGAACAATCGACGCTGACGATCTGGGCGATAGATGCCTTTTTCTGCTGAGTCCCGAACATCATCAGCGGTATCACTGTCTTTCCAACGCACCATTTTGCCTTGGGCACTTTGCTTGCTCGGATTAACAGTTGCCACACCAATAGGTTCAACAAAACCGGCGCTGTATTCAAACACAACCATGGTTTCATTTGGCAGTACACCCGCATTCTGACCACGATCCAGAGAAATACGATCCCCTTTCACGCCCATAACCTGTGCAGTAGCCGGCATCTCTTTAAGCAAACGCGTTAGCATGATATCAAAGCCACGAGAGGCCATTTCATTCATCACCGCGTTGACGTCCTTACCGCTTTCGTAGTTGAAGCCGCGATAGTAACTACCATTTGCAATGACGGTGGTATAGCTGTCACGATCGCGAACGTCAAAGTTAGAAACGCGGATTTTGCCAAGGTTCGGGTAACTAACCTTCTCTTTGGTATAAGGATCAATCACACCCGTCGACATTTCCATGGATGTCTGAAACAGTGATTGAGTCGAACCAAACAACATATCACCGGTTTTCAGCACATCCACTTTTATTAAATAATCTGTCGACAAGCGCCCGAGAGCTGACTTTTTCCGAGCAACATTCACCGCCCCTTCATCAGCCAGAATTTCTTCCATAGCCAGATTTACCGCATCGTTGTCACGCGTCACAATTCGAAAACGGTTCACGCCAGCAAACTGGTTTTCCAGTGTATTTTCCAGCGCCTTTGAACTGAATTTGGCAATGTTTGAGTGCATACTATTAAACACATCAGCAGACTTGCCGCGCAAACTTGCGCTCACGTCTGTTTTCACATCACCGAAATACATACGGATAGTTTTCTTGGCTAACGGGCAGCGACTGTCTTTTTCAGTCGCCTCATACGTGCAGAACTGCAGCCCCTGCGTGTTGAAAAAAGCAGGGACTTCAATATCGCTGTCAGTAAAGTCGTGCGCAGATTTACCAATGATCAACGAAGAATTACCAGCATTACTTTCGACCGAATAACTCTGGCTTCCCTGGTTAGTCTGACAGCCGGCCAAAGCGAGCGCTACTGTCATCAAACCTGCTAGTTTGGTCACTTTCATTACGATCTCGCTTTGTCAGCTACCACGCTATCCAGTTTCTCAAGTTGATCGATAGTGCTCTTATCCATCATGATCAGTTTGTTAGCATCAACAACCAGATCCATACGCGCTTTCATTTCATTGTAAGCTTCGACTACAGGAACAACTTCGGCCTCTTCTGCTGCTGACATCAGGTTCGTAATAACACTTGTACCTGACTCTTTTGCAATCAGCGTCGCGTGATCTTTTGCGATCAACGCAATTTCACCAGCCTGAAGGGCAATATCTGCCGCCAGTTTTACGTTCTTTCTGAAGATACCATCGGAAGCTTTTTTGTATGCTTCAACCTGCGGACGGATTTTCTTACGCTGAGGTTTACCTTTGTCGAACTCATCCATTGCTACACGCAGTTCTTCATCAGATTTATCTGCATTCACTTCAAGGAAACCCGCTACATCACCGTGCTTGTTCGCCATAGTGCGGTAGTCAGACAGCACATCACACTGGCGCTCCTGAATAGACACCATGACTTTAGAGACATTATCTACGGCATAAGAGACTTTAGTGAAATCTTTACCCAGCTCTTTACAGTTTGTTTTCAGTTCCTGATTCAGCTTTGTGCGGTCTACCGTTGCTGTTTCAAAACCCGGGATTGAAGAACAACCCGCCAGAACCGAAACCATAAAACCAGCCACTAATGTCTTTTTGAACATTACCTTTATCCTTTGTGTAACAGTGAATATATTGAGTTATTTTTTATTTGTATCATCAGTTTTTGTCGGGCATGGCGAATGGCATGCTCAACACTCTGCGGAGAGTCACCTATCTCCGTCAGCGTTTTTTGCCCAACAACCACTCCAGGGTTATTGGCTTCAAAAACTTGAAAAGTCAGCGCTAGCTTGGCCATGTATTTATTATTTTTATGCCCTTGCTTTTGCTTACTTTTAATGTAAACAATCAGTTTTCCTTTGCCTGTAGCTTCCAATAGCTGCGACAGTGTTTCTGCTGCCTGTACAGATAATAAATCTGCTGAGGAACGAATTTCGACCGGAATTCGTTTTTCTAATTCATAAGAAAGCTGAGTCAGTTCCGACTGGTCGGATAGAAGCGGCGAAGAAGTATTCCCCGACAGCGACCCCAGTACTTTCAACCACATTTTAGTTTGCTGTAACTTTTCCTGTGCATGTTTAATACGCAATAATGACGACCATAACTGGTTGTCATTTACAGTTAAAAAGTCTCGGATTAACACATGGTTTGCGGCAACTTCATGCTCTAAGGCATTTATCCACTGCGTCTTATTAACTTTATATTGGTACTCACAACCCAAGTTATCGCATTCCTTATTAATAACTTGCATTAAACCAATTTGGACAGGCAATGACTTCACACTGGATTCGAAAGCATAACTGCTTTCAACCACATCGTTCAGTTTCACCTGAGTATTTCGCTCTGCAACTTCAACTTGGCTATAGACCTGAAGAGCTAATTGCTCCCTTGCATCTGATATAGCTTCTTTCTCATTTTCCCCTATACCTTTCACGAACAAATAGTCATCTGCGATCACCGGTGTATTCGTACCCAGGAGGCATAAAGAAATTAACGGCAGAAATAGCCGCTTTATTAAATGCTTCACAATTATTATTACTCAAGGAGATAGCCGCAGAAAAATGTACCTAATATTCAACGACACTGCAAACAACTATCTTCATGATTATCAATAGATAATCAGCATAATCATTCACCAACAAACGCCAAAAGTTTGACATCGCTCCCATAACCAAGAGGTCAAACCACGTCATTCACATCTCTCAGCACAGAGTAAAAGCGGCTTTAAGTGATATTTCATCGTGACAATAAAAACTATGTTCATTAAAAGTTAATCGCAACTTTATGAATACCACTTAGGGTATAGGCTTATTATTGAATAAATCATTTTTGTGATCTAAATTTACTTTAATCAAAAAAACATCATTCAAAAGTTCAAATAAAGTACAGCTTAAGTAAGATGCTTTAAGAAAATGTCTAATATTTTACGATTCATCATTAAATAAACGGGCAAAAATTATCCGATAATAGTTCTACACTACCGCCTTTTAATTTTTCCTATGGGGTAAATTTAAATTTGTTCTTCACACAACACCTATTTCTATCCATCACAGCAGTTACTTACCATTAACAACCATATTTAACAGGGAAGAATATGTTCGATACAGAACAGAAAAACCATGAGAATAGACTAAGACTCTGAGTATGTGCCGGTGAGTAAACAAAGCCATCGCAAGTTTTCCCTTGCTGAGGGAACCGGCCATGACTGCATGCTGATAAAATAAAAATCCACTGAAAAAAAGTATGAATAGGTAGCTATATCACTCACTGACCCGAAGATATAAACGGGTCAAAGAAATTGGTCACCAGCAAAAACAGTAGTGAGATAGCAATCAGCCATGCTGAAAAAACAATTTCGTGATACGCCATATTCAGCAATTGCATGCGTGCTGCATTGCCTTTCCGGGTTTGCTGCCAAACTTCATAGCAACGAGCCAACGCTAACTCAGCATTGGCCTCATAACCATATTGCTTAATTTCGTTCAGCCAGGTTGGTGGTAGATCTAACCCATAATCACATCTCGGCCTGAGCGTGCGAAACAAAAAGCTCCATGCTGAAAGCAGTGCCGCATAGGTAAAAACAACTGTAATGGTGGCCACCCAACTTAATACGTCAGATGGAGGAAAGAAGACCGCTGCAGCCAAAAACACCAGCACAGTGAAACCTGCAATAACGGCGGAGTGCACCCCCAACAATCCTGCGGCTTTCTTGTCCAGGTGCAGTTGGTATTTCAGCTCATCATCCAGCGCCTGACGCGCATGTTGATAAAGCACCGCGAGGCTGTCTTCCGGCATCAAAGGGCAACCCTCTGTTTTTTCTCCTGATGCCTGAGAGTATAGCCTGACCTCGTGTTCTCGGTTTCTTTTTGCTGGTCTCCTAAAAGTGGCATTACAAGAGGGGATGGCGTTCAAAGTACGACTTGGTAAACGCAATAAATGCCCGCAACCGTGTAGGCTGATATTTGTCCTGATGATAAATAGCAGAAAACTCTACCGTCGGAATCGTCCATTTATCAAACACTTCCACCAGCTTTCCTGCATCAATCTCCTGCTGGCAATAGCAACTCGGGACACGGATAATCCCATTACCGGCTAATGCTCCTTTCACCAGGACGCGCCCGTTCCGGCACAATAGCGGACCATTGACCGTCACTTCAGTTTGCTGTCCTGTATCGAGGCTAACGTAGCTCCATCGCTTTACGGTACCGGTCAGGCAACGATGATGTATCAAATCTTTAGGGTGCGTTGGTCGACCATATTGGCTGATATATTCGGGACTAGCGAGCGTGTTCATACTCACATCCAGTAATTTTCTGGCAACAAAACCGGCGTCGTCGAGTTTTCCCATCCGAAACGCAATGTCGAAATCATCTTCAATCAAATCTACGCGATGACTGCTGAAATCCAGATGAATATCCACATCCGGGTGCAGCAGCATAAACTCTGACACAATGTGCGCGATGACATCTTCTCCGAGATACCCCCCGACACAGTTGATTCGGATTTTACCTTTAACTTCGTTGACATCATCAACCGCAGCCAAGAGTGCCTGATCAATGTTGTTCAGCGCCCCTTCGCATTGCTGATAAAAATGCCGTCCTGCATCAGTCAGTTTGAGGGTACGTGTTGTCCGGATAAGTAATGTCACCCCCATCTCTGTTTCCAGCTGACTGATTTGCCGGGAAACATGCGACCGGGAAACATTCAGCACTTCTGCCGCCTTAGTAAAGTTCCCCAATTGTGCAATAAGCACAAAGGATCGAATGTCCGCCAGATTAATGTGATTGATCATCTCAAGATACTCCCTAACTGCTCTGATTGTTGCAGCTGAACAACAGTGTTTCAACCTATGCGATATATATCAACAATGATGATTTATCTACACTTCATTTATTGCAGCCAACATGCTGTTCAGGCTGACAAATCATCAAAATGATTAAGGACACTAAATGAAAGCATTGATCGTTATCACCGGCGCAAGTTCAGGTATTGGTGAAGCTATCGCTCGCCACTTCAGCACACAGGGGCACCCATTGCTGCTGCTGGCTCGTCGTGTTGAACGGCTTCAGGCCATGGGCTTGCCACATACCCTCTGCGAGCAGGTAGATGTCACTGACCAAGCCAGTTTCGAGGTTGCTATTCAAAAGGCAGAAGCGCAGTATGGCCCGGCAGATGCCTTAATCAACAACGCTGGCGTGATGTTACTTGGCCAGATTGATTCACAGGACGCATCTGAATGGAAACGCATGTTTGATGTCAATGTCCTGGGTCTGTTGAACGGTATGCAGGCGGTGCTTGCTCCTATGAAAGCCCGCAACAGAGGGACCATCATCAATATCAGTTCCATTGCCGGTAAGAAAACCTTCCCAGATCATGCTGCCTACTGCGGCACGAAGTTCGCTGTTCATGCCATTTCAGAAAACGTTCGGGAAGAAGTCGCCGCCAGCAATGTGCGCGTAACAACAATCGCCCCAGGCGCAGTTGAAACCGAGTTGCTGTCACATACATCCTCACAGTCGATCAAAGACGACTATGATGCGTGGAAGGAAGAAATGGGGGGCGTTTTAGCGGCCGATGACGTGGCTCGAGCTGTCTTGTTTGCTTATCAGCAGCCACAAAATGTCTGTATCCGTGAGATAGCACTGGCACCAACGAAACAACAGCCTTAAACACAAATCTGCGCTCTGGCAGCCTTTAATTGGTATGCCAGAGCCTTTGTAACCATGATTCATGCCAAATCTAACCCGGCGTCACTCTGATAGATAACAGAAGATACTGCGTTTATCTCATCGACAGCTTCACAAATCCCCACACCAATTTTCACAAATTATCACAGCCACGTGACCATCATCACAGGATAACCCCGATAAACGCGATACCATGCCGTTCTCTGTACCTGAACATAAAAGCTAACATCTCCTATGAGTAAGAAAATTATTCTAGATACCGATCCGGGTATCGACGATGCAATGGCCATCCTGTTTGCCGAAGCGCATCCTGATATTGATTTAGTAGGTATTACAACGGTTTACGGTAATGCTACTATCGAAAACGGCACCCGTAATGCGTTGTACCTGAAAGAACGCTTTGGTTTCCGTTGCGATGTCGCCAAAGGCGCAGAAAAAGCTTTAGTTCGTCCACCTGTGGGTCCGACAGTTGTGGTTCATGGTGAAACAGGATTTGGGGATCTGAATGCCAGCGAGCCTCAACATACCAAGGCCGATCCTCGTCCGGCATATCAGTACATCATTGATACCGTAAAAGCGTCCCCGGGAGAAATCACGCTGGTCGCAGTCGGCCCTTTGACCAACTTCGCCTTAGCACTGGATGCCGCGCCTGAAATCACCACCCTGGTTAAAGAAGTAGTCATTATGGGTGGGGCTTTTGGAATGAACGATCACCGTGGTAATGTCACCCCGTTCGCTGAAGCCAATATTCACGATGACCCGCATGCTGCGGATAAAGTGATGACAGCTGACTGGCCAGTGGTCGTGTTGGGGCTGGATGTCACCGAAGAAAGCTTTTTCTCCGCTGAGTACCTGGATGCACTCAGGGATGAAGGCGGTGAGGTGGGTCAATTTATCTGGGATGTCAGCCGTTATTACCTGCGTTTCTACGCCAATAAACTGGGGCTCAATGGCTGCCACGTGCACGACCCTTCGGCGATTGCCTATGTGATTCAGCCTGATCTTTTCACGTTACGCAAAGGACCGATTCGGGTGATGACAGAAGGTCCGGGCGAAGGAATGACGCTGCAAAAATTTGATGGCCGCCGTTATCAAACCGATGATTGGAAAGACATGCCGAGTCAGAACGTAGGCGTTGGAGTCAATGAACCAGCGCTGTTAAACCTATACCGCGAAGCCATTATTGGCTATGAAAACAAGCGTCAGGGGTAGCAAAGCTGATCACGTTCAAACAGGGGACATAGGTTCCCTGTTTTACTTTACTGCCATATCAAGCATCGCCTTAACTGCGGTGTTTATTTTCATTTGTTTTTATTATCCGCCGGTTTCTCTATTCACCTTTCCCTATTCTCAGTATTACTTCTTATCTTTCATCTCTCTTTCCCTTCTCGTCCGCCGTTTCAAAACGCATGATGACCAACGAAGAGAGTAAAACTAAGGCACTAAATCAGCTGAGTGTTCCACGTAAACCAATCAAATTCCCGAATGGATCCAGCACCTGACACATCGACAATCCGTTTTCAATACACATTGGTCCCCGATACACAGTCGCCCCCAACGACGTAAAATGTGCAATCGCCTCATTGAGTGAAGAAACGCGCCAATAGAGTACGGTTCCCATTTTTCCATTCCCCACTTTTTCATCCGCCTGCACAATTTCCAAAGAAAACCCGCCCAGGTTGAGTACCGTAAAGTCAAATTCGGGTAAATAAATCATTTCTGCTTCGGGAAACGCCTGTTGATACCAGACTAATCCGACCTGAACATCCGGAACATGAATTAATAAAGCTGAAGGGATCATGATTCTCCTTAATACGCTAAGGACAACATTCAAATAGAAAAACAATCAAGTTTTAAAAAGGCGTGATTGCACCGTCTACTACCTGTGTAGGTACTAAAGTATATGCAACGAGATAATAGAATAAAGCCCCTGCGAAAGGGGCTTTATGAAATTAGATCAGGAAATCGTCCAGCGACTTACCTTCTTTTTCGATTGCTTCTTTCAGTGGTGCTGGCATACGACCCTGGCCAGTCCAGGTACGCTCTTCGCCATCAACCATAAATTTGTATTTTGCAGGGCGTGGCGCACGCTTTGATTTTGGTGCTTCGTCCAGCATTGCCAGAAGCTCTTCAGGAGAAATACCTTCAGCAGCCAGCATATCGCGGTACGCTTGCAGTTTCTGCTCGCGCTCTTTATTTTTTGCGCGCTCTTCCGCTTCCGCTTCTTCACGCTCAGCGACAACAGACTGAAGCTTCTGTAGGCCCTCTTGTAACTCTTCTAAGGTCATTTCACGAGCGGTCGCACGAAGGGAACGCAGGTTTAACAATGTTTGGATAACGTCGCTCATTATTATTAATTCTTTCAGAAAGGAAAATGGTATTATAACGATAGTTCACTCTGACGACTATTATCTTTTTCATTTCACCGTTAATTAAATTTCCCCATTATTTTTTCATTATTCTCTGAACTATTAATGTGTGATCTTCTCACGTTGCCGTTGAACCGTTTCTCTTTGTTCAGGACACAATGGATTCCATCGCCTTCCCAATTAAATGACTTGATGCGTCGGTTCCGAACTACTGCAGATGCTCCTTGATGTCAGTTGAGCTATACAAAGTCTGCATGGAATAAAATTTGCGGAGTTCACTTTCGCTTACATGCTGAATGAAGCCCCAGAAAAACACCATCGTTCAAAGGAAAAAACAAGTGCTTTCCCTATTGAACTCAGACATTCTGATGGACAAAATTCAAGTTGATAGTTTCTGCACCTGCTTTTCTTAATTCAGAAGTGGCTTAACATCACATTCTCAGAACGGAATTGATACTCCCTTACGTTCATAAAACCCCATATTTGTGTGATAATTGAACGCATACTGATTACTTTCTATATTAGAACAAAATGCTATTTAAGCCCTTGATGTTCAAAATAATATGATTGAATATCTCACCTAACTGCTTATCGTTGTCCGCGGCGACAACTCCGTTTTCGCAATCGATTAAGATTCAGACACACAGGTTTCCCAGTCATGAAAAGTAAACATATTTCTACCCTCGCGGTCCATGGTGGCCATCAACAAGACGCTGGTCATAACGCTTTATTCTCACCCATTTATACAGCCAGCAGCTTCATTCAGCCAAACCTGCACGAAGGGGGAGAGTTCGCCTATTCTCGTGTCAGTAACCCGACCCGTCATGCCTACGAAACTGCGCTGGCTGATTTAGAGCAAGGCTGCTATGCCACGGCTACGGCTTCAGGGATGGCAGCAACCGCGCTGGCCATCGAACTCCTGCCTCATGGTTCCCACATTATTGCAATGAAAGGAGTTTATGGTGGCACCTATCGTTTGTTTGAGCGACTGCGTAAACAGAATAATCAGCTCAGTGTTGACTATATTGACCTGAATGATCTGGATCAGGTCAAACAATCCATTCGCCCTGAAACAAAAATGATCTGGATTGAAACCCCGACCAACCCACTACTAGAGCTGGTTGATATTGAAGCTGTATGCCAGTTGGCTAAACAGCATGATCTGCTGACCTGCGTCGACAACACCTTTGCCAGTGCCTGGAACCAAACTCCACTGACGCTGGGTGCGGATATCGTGATGCTTTCCACCAGCAAGTACATTGGCGGACATTCGGATTTGATTGGCGGTGCCCTGATTACCAACCGCGACGATCTGGCGAAAGAACTAGACTTCATCAAAACCACCGTCGGGGCCATTGCCTCACCGTTTGATGCCTATCTGGCACTGCGTGGTATGAAAACCCTGGCATTGCGTATGGAGCGTCAATGCAGCAATGCGCTGGAGGTTGCTCGTTTTCTGGAGTCTCACCCAAAGGTGGCGGATGTACATTATCCGGGTCTGGAAAGCCATCCTCAGCATGCACTGTGCAAGAAACAAATGCGATCCGGTGGTGCCGTAGTCACAGTACGCCTGAAAGGCGATGTGGAAACAACTAAACACTTTATTGGTAAACTGCAGTATTTCGTGCTGGCAGAGTCACTCGGAGGTGTGGAAAGCATGCTGAACCATTCAGCTTCCATGTCCCATGGCTCAATGACACCGGAAGAGCGAGAAGCCATTGGCGTTTATGACACCACTCTGCGCCTGTCGGTCGGCATTGAAGATATTCAGGATCTGCTGGCTGATCTTGAAAGCGCACTGCGCTGAGGGTAAGTCATGCAAGATTACGGAATCTGGACCGTTATCACCCCACTGGTAACCATTACCCTGGCAGTGTTAACCCGTCAGGTCATTCTCTCGTTATTGGCGGGGGCATTGGTCGGCTATACCGTCATGGCGGACTTTAATCCGCTGGTTGGCGTTCAGCATACCCTGGACAATATCATTGATGTGTTTGCATCTGCCGGAAATACACGCTCCATATTGTTCTGTTTCATGGTTGGCGGCATTATTCGGCTGGTTCAGGTAACCGGTGGTACACAAGGCATGGTGCACTGGCTGACAGAGAAGGCCAATGTCATCAATAACCGCTACGCTGTCCAGCTACTGGCAATGATCACCACAATGCTGATCTTCATTGAAAGCTCCATATCACTGATGTCAGCAGGCACAGTTACGCGGGATCTCGCCAGCCGATATAACATTTCCCGAGAGAAAATGGCGTATATCATTCAGTCATCCTGTGTATCGAGCTGCTCCAGTGTCATGATGAATGGCTGGGGTGCCGCTATGATGGCCATTATCGGGGTGCAGATCAGCAACGGTTTCCTGCAAGGTGAACCTTTCAACATTCTCCTGCATTCCATCCCGTATAACCTGATGGCGTGGTTTTCACTGGCCAGCGTTCTGTTTTACATTTTCAGTCAGAAATCCTGGGGGCCAATGGCCGTGGCCGACCGCCGTGCTGCCAGCGGCAAAGCCCTGCGGGATGGTGCATTTCCGATTGCCGGGCACGATGACGTGGAACTTATAACGTCAGACAGCCGTGGCCATCCACTGAACTTTGTCATTCCACTGGCCACCACCGTCATCATGGTACCCATTGGGTTATATATCACCGGTGATGGTAATATTGCCCATGGTTCAGGTTCAACGGCGGTTTTCTGGGCAGTCATGGCTGGCACGGCAGTATCTTTTGTCTACTTTCTCTGCCGTAACATCCTGACTGTGGATGAGTTTTTCACACACCTGCTGGCCGGATACTCCTCGATGATGCCACTGGGTGCGATCATGACACTGGCCTTTCTGATGGGTAATCTGTCAGCCGAACTGCACACCGGGCAATACATCACTCAGAGCATAGAGGGAGTACTACCCGCCGGCTTTTCGGCCAGCTTTGTATTCCTGATTGCTGCACTGATGTCGCTGGCAACTGGCACGTCATGGGGTACGTTCGCGATCATGATCCCTATCGGCGTGCAGATCAGTGCTGCAACCGGTATCGACCCGCATCTGATGATAGGCGCGGCGATTTCAGGCTCCATTTTTGGTGACATGACATCCCCTATCAGTGACACCGGGATTGTTTCATCCATGGCGACCGGTAATGACCATGTCGACCACATCAGAACTCAATTCCCCTATGTGCTGTTGACCGGTATGGCCGCTACCCTCTGCTTTGCGGTATTTGGCTGGATATCGCTCGGGTAGCCACCGAATTTGGCAGATGTCGATGGATTGCAGTATTACATGCAGATATAGGGCAGAACTCACGTTGCAGAGCCGCTCTCCATAGAGAGCGGCTTTTTTATGACTTATCCAAGACCTTTGAGAACGCCCCGCAAGACTTGCATTGATAACCGTGCTGATAGAAGAAAAGCGGAAATCCTAACAACAGAAAAACGACAAAGGCCGTTTTTTTACCTTTAGTGTATGGAACAAGCTGAGTGCTGCCACAACAGGGGCAGCTGTCACGTTCATCTGACACCCTCTGCCCTGAAGCTCTTACCCCGGCCGCCATAACACCAGATGCATCAGCCTCAAACGCATCAACCTCAAACACATTGGCTCCATCATCCAGACATTCAGAAAAGTCAGCCTGCAAGATGGTCAATGCCGCTTCGGCGTCAGAATCTTCCACCAACAAGCGAACCCCGCCAATGGCGTCAGAATAAAGCCATTGCATATTAACCGTATGCTCATCTGCCAGGGTACTTTCTATGCCAGCCGCCTCCAGATTCGTCTTTGCGAGGTGGGCTTCATGAGGAAATGAAAAACGGGCAACCACTTTCATTGGTTTTCTCCGTGCCGAAATGACTAATCGTAAGCTTATCAGGGATCTACTGCTGACACACAGGATATCTGTCCGCTTAAACCTTAACGAGGTGCTGCCCCTACTTTCCGGTCACATTGTGCTTACGGCGTAACCGGCATTTTTCCGTGAACCTTTATTTTTCTCTAACTATCAGATTCACAACGATTAAATGATTTTTATATGAAATTATGAAACGTGATTAACCCTACGTTCAATATTATTGTTCAAAAATTCAGAACGACTTGATTCAAATATTGACCTTTATCACAGCGACAAACAGGAATAATATAAATTTCAGACAGCGATATGAGAATGAATAAACTCAACCATTCTGAACACTCGCTGAATATAATAACCTAAAGCAATATTGGAGAAATTATTATGAAAAAAGTTAGCCTAACTCTTGCTGCTGTATTACTGTCTGTTTCATCACTGTCTTATGCTGACATTCAGGTGACAGATAGCGAAAACGGCGCCTGGATTAAAGTCACCGAAAATGGAAAACCTGCTGCAAATTCAGTGATTTCGGTAGAAAACCAACCACAAAGTCTTTCATCATTCAATACCGATGAAACGGGTCGCGTATTTATTCCACTTGCCATGAACCACTCAAGCTCAGTGAAATTTAAAGCTGTGACCACAGATGGTAATGAATATACCCGAACGGCTTTCCATAGCGTAAATAAAAAATAATCATGATGTTAGCGCCTGTAAATATGCCTTTTCATGGATGAAAAGGCGCAATTAACCCTAATATAAAATGGGATTAATAAGATAAAATCTTAACCTAAGCTGAACAATTTATTTGTTTTTTGAACCTCTTTAGGCCGCCCAGAATCCATTCGCCTACATCAAGTGATCCTTTCAATTTTATGTCGTTGCAGGCATGATGGTGTAACAATATGGCAACACCCGTATTTCAACGCCAAAACAGAAAAACTAATATGGCAAAGCCAAAGGGGTCCCACTTATCCGCGTAGCGATTATGTTGCGAGCACGTACAGGTCACCGAGCCCCTGCCCCCTTCCCAATAAGATAAAGGAATCGTATTAAATGGCTGAAAAACTCCGGATAGACATCATTTCCGATGTCGTTTGCCCTTGGTGCATCATCGGCTTTCAACGCCTGACACGGGCTATAGAAGAGCTGGGGGCTGAGGATAAGGTCACCATCGTCTGGCAACCTTTTCAGCTTAATCCGCATATTCCGCCGGAAGGGGAAAACTTGCGTGAACACCTGGCCAAAAAATATGGGGCCAGCACGGCGGAAAGTGTGCATGCCCGTAGTCACCTAACCCAACTGGGAGCAGAAATCGGTTTTCAGTTTGATTACTTTGATGAAATGAAAACGGTGAATACTCGCGACGCACATATCCTGCTGGGCTATGCCAGCGAGTTAGGCAAACAGACGGAGCTGGCAATGCGCCTGTTTTCGGCCTTCTTTTCCGAGCGCAAAGATATCTCTAACCGCTCAGTTTTAAGCGAAGCACTCACCGCTGTTGGTCTGGATACCCTTTCGGCTCTTTCAAAGCTGGATGACCCACAGAGTATCAATGAGCTGGAGGCCACTGTGGAGCAGCTCCGTCAACTTGGTGTTTCTTCAGTCCCGACTGTGGTATTTAATCAAACCGATGCCCTGACTGGCGCGCAGCCGGTTGAGGTCTATAAGCAGTTGCTCGAAGAATTCCTGTCAACTTCAGAGTAGTAACGGCTTTAACAGTACCAACAGCTTCATATCCCGAGCCGAAAGCAACGCGCTCACCGTATTTATCAGAAAGGGCAACCACGGTATAACCCACGGTATTCAGTGCCCTTTCTTTCTGGTTTAGAGCTGACTTGCCCGGGTACTTCGCCAGATATCGAGCACTTTACATTCATGGATGACAATCGATAAAAGAATCAACCCGCCTCCCAACATTTGTGGTCCGGTGACCAGTTGTCCCAGAAAAATAAAACCAATGATTAGTGCAAAAATAGGCTCAGTTAGTTCAATCAGCTGAACAGACTGACTGCCGATCAACGTTAGGGATTGCGTGGTACACCAAAAGCCGCCAATCGTCGGTAGCAGTGCAAGCATCATCAGGAAATACAACCCTAAACCTGTCGGAAGACTCCAGCCTTGCAACGTAAAAGGAACAAACAGGTACACCACACCGAAAATCAGTAACGTACCTACCGGTATCAGGCCACCGCCTAAGCCAAGTTTTTTGGTCAGAACCAGAAAACAGGCATACCCCAGCCCCGCGACTACCGCGAGAAATAACCCATATTCCCCATGCTCTGCCAGCGCACGAGTATCAACAAACACAAGATACAGCCCCAAAATTGCCAGTAACATCGCTATCATTTCATGTCGGTTAATCCAACGACGTTCCAGCGCAGCATTAAGCAAGAAGGTTGCAACTGTAGACGCGCCAAATAAACAGAACACGACTACCGCGACGTTGATGTACTGGTAGGCGGACGTTTCAAAGTAGTAGAGTACAAAAAATCCAAAAAACGCGCAGATCGCCGTGTGCTTCCAGTATTGTCTGATGTACCGTAACCAAGCTCGGAATTGACCGGTGACCAACAACAGACACCCGATGGTTATCAATGCAATCAAGCATTTATAAAAGGCCACCGCTTCGGACGGCATCCCCATTTGGAACAAACTGACACTGAACAAACCCACTGTGCCATTCAATATGGCCGCCAGCACCGCCAGTAACGCACCGTATACTTTCATCTTTTCTTCCCTGTCTTATCTGCCTTGATGCCGATTTCCTACTGAGTCACGACGCTTCGAAAATAGCATTTGTTCATTATCATCATTGTTTTTATCCATTACCCGATGCTCACAGGGTAATGTTCAAATCCGTCGTGTTCGCAGCGTCTTACGTCCAGTTTCCCGGCATCGGCAAAGACACCGGGAAACGCTCAGTTATACATTGCTTAATCACGGGCGATGGCTTGCGCCAGGCTGGTCTTGTCGCAACTGACTTTGTCATAACTAGCTCTGTCATAACTAGCCTTGTTATAAGTAGCCATGTCGTCATCCGTTTTAGCCGGAACAGTCCTTGCTGCTTTTGGCTTAAGGGTGATCAACAGAATACCGGCCAGGAACACGCACGACGCCGCAATTTGTGTTACCGACAACACCTCGTCATAGATCAGCCAGCCACTGAGCACACCAAACACCGGCACCAATAAGTTCAGCGGTACCACTGTGCTCATCGGATATTTCAGCAGCATCCTGTTCCACAACCAGTAACCAAACAAGGTGGTCGGGTAAGCCTGAAACAACACAGCCACTGTCGTCGAACCATCCCACGCCTGGTAGGCTTGAACCAGAACGTCAGTACCGTTTAATCCGATGCTGAGCCCGACCAACGGCAGCGGCGCAAACAGCATCCCCCACACATTAAAAGCAAAAACCTGTTTCACATTGGCTTTCTTCACTATCATGCTGACGATGGGCCAGGAGATACTGGCCATTAATACCAGTGCCAGACCAAATGGGGTGATATTCCCCTGAGTCCCGATAATGGATATCACCAATCCCGCCATCGCCAATACGCTTCCAATCGCCTTGTTACGACTCATGGACTCTTTGTAGACGAGAACCCCAACCAAAATACTGAACAGCACGTTGGACTGAAGAAGTACCGATGTCATGCCAGAAGAAACGCCGGCCGTGATTGACCACGACGCCATTCCCCAGACACCCACACCAAACACCACACCGTAGCTGAATAAATACCGCCACGAGACATCTGGCTTGGGAATAAAAAAGATGATTGGAAACACGGCCAACGAAAAACGCGCGGCCACCACCAGTAAAGGATCAACATCTGTCACCCCCATTTTGATCATGGAGAAGTTGAACCCCCATATCAGCATTACCAACACCACCAAACCTAAATCTTTACGAGCCATACTCCCTCCCTTTCTCTGCATTTTTATTGTTGGAATAACGGTAGTGTGGCTTGTTCATATCAACCGGTACAGATACAATTTTTAAAAACAAAACCAGTACAGTTGCTAAACCGTGAACTAAAACCAGGATGTACTTCCATGACAACAAACGGGCAGCACACTGGTTGCCGCTACCAGGCACGCGGCAAAAAACACGCCAAAGCAAGCATGATGAGATAGGGATAAAACACGTGATGAGTGACGTAATGAATGAACAATCAGGCGCAAAGTCACCGAGATACAAGCAGTTAGCTAACAAGTTTGTTGCCGATATTCATGCCGGACGCTTAAAGCCGGGAACCCGCATGCCCTCGCTTCGTCAGTTTGCCCGACAACAGCAGGTCAGCATCTCGACGGCTGTCAGCTGTTATGAAGAACTCAAGTCATTGGGTTGGATTTCAGCCCGTCCTCAGTCTGGCTTTTACATCTCCTCAGCCGAATTACCCCAAGATTCGTCGCATCCCTATCCGCAATGGAGCCAGTTTGTCAGCCAGGTCTCCACCCCAAAACCGGCACAAACCGTCTTTGAACATGGTCCTCTCGGCGTCTCGTTTTCTCCACTGGATGAGCAGGCGGTACGTGAAATGGAAACCAGCTTTCGCCGTGCGATAAGACGGATCGGCGACCGATTGTCCCGCTACCCCGACTATCAGGGCGAAATCTCACTGCGTCAGGCACTGGCCAACCACTTTACCCAGCAAGGCTTTCCTTTTCAGGCTGGAGAGCTGGTCATCAGCCATGGCTGTCTGTCGGCAATCAAAGCCGCGCTGGAAACCTGTACCCGGCCTGGTGATGCCGTAGCCATCAACTCCCCCTGTTTCAATGGCCTGCTGGAGTTGCTGGCGCAAATGTCACTGAACATTGTCGAAATCCCGTCATTGGACGAAGGCATTGACTTGGCACAGTTGGAATTTCATCTGAAAGCGGGAAATGTTCAGGCGGGGCTGTTCAGCACAACATTTATGAATCCGCAGGGCATTACCATGTCCGTTGAGCAAAAAAAGCACCTAGCAAAACTCGCGAATCACTACCAAACCCCCATTATTGAAGACGATGTCTACCTAGAGTTATCGCACATGGGTGAGTTTGTTCTGCCAGCCAAATATTATGACGACGAGGGGTATATTCTGTGGTGTGGGTCGGTGTCTAAAACCTTGTCACCTAGCTACCGGTTGGGCTGGTGTCTGCCGGGAAGGTATCTTGAAATATATCTGGCTAAATTTTCTGCCGGATCGTTTGGCGTTGCCACTCAAATCCAGCTGGCGATTGCAGATGCTATCGAAACCGGGGCCTACACTCGTCTGCTCAGGAAAAAACAGATTCAGCTTTTAGGCCAAAAGCAGCGATACAGCGACTTCCTTCGCCAGCACCTGCCGAAAAACAGCCGTATCAGCCAACCGCAAGGCGGCATTGTACTCTGGTTACAAATCCCGGGGCTGGATGTAAAGGCAATGGAGCAGGATCTCCAAAAACACAAGGTCGACATTCGCCTTGGGCCGTTGTTTACTTCGCTCTCGCTCTATCAGGATTGTCTCCGGATTAATATCGGATATCCGCTCAATGAGGCGGTCAAAGAAGAATTGCAGACACTGATCGCGATTATTCGACGTCACATTACCTCAGACGACTGACAAAACTGGCCGGGGGTTATTCCAAATCGGATCTTAAATGCTTTGATGTAGGATGAGTCATTCTGATACCCGACCTGATGTGCAACAGCCTGTACCGGCACACCGGCATCTAGCAAGGATAAGGAATAAATCAGACGCAGCTGCTGTCGCCACAGGGCAAAAGAAGTATTGAATTCTTTAACAAAAAGACGAGACAGTGTCCGCTCTGAGGCGCCAACAACCGCCCCCCATTTGGCCAACGACCAGTCCAGAGAAGGGGCGTCAGTTAACTGGTCAAAAATCTGTCTGATTCGCCTGTCTTGGGGGATGAGCAAACTGTAGGAATATGACTCTTCCTGATGAACCTGATCATACAGCACATCCAGTAAACGCAGCCGCTTATCGCGTTCTTCATCGTTCTGAGAGTGTAACCCGTTGTCCCACTTCTGGCATTCCTGATGTAATAGCAGAATCAGCGACTTCAAAAACGGCGTCATCGAAACTGGTTTTAGTCGATCACTGTAGCGGCGACCAAACGACGGATTAATATACAAGCCAATAAAGCGTGTTTCTGTCAGCGCCACTGACTCATGACGAACCCCTGCCGGAACAAACAGCGCCGACGTATGCGGCACCAGAAATTGCCGTTTCTGTTGCAGATATGAAGATAAAGGTGAATAGCACCCGGCGGCTTCAGTCGCTTTTGTTGCTTCTGTTATTTGTGCTGATTTTATAACTGAGGTTACATCTGTTGCTTGAGTCTGCACGACCCCTTTTACCGGAAAAATCAATTGATGCCAGGTATGGTGATGCCAACTGTCTACCCAGCCTTTCGGCATCCCTATCACTTTGGCCCACACAACCTGATCGGGTTGGCTGGCTATAAATTCATTCGCGGGCACATCTTGGCGGGTTAGCATGGTTTAGTGTCTTTACAGCCTTATACGGACATCAAGTGCAAATTGTAACATGTCTTTGTTTTCAAAGCAGAGAGGCCAATATGCACATTCATTTTATCATTCACGAGTCATTTGAAGGGCCAGGCTATTTTAGCCTGTGGGCGCAGAAGCACCAGTACACCGTGTCTACCAGTCGGGTCTATCTGAGTGAGCCGCTGCCAGATTTAGATAACGAGACTCAAAGTCGTTTTGATCTGTTAATCGTCCTGGGAGGACCTCAAAACCCTGCCACATCCCAAGATGAATGCCCACACTTTGACACTTACGCCGAACAGCGACTGATTCGTGACGCAATCAGCAGGCAAAAAGCTGTCGTGGGCGTTTGTTTAGGCGCGCAACTGATCGGTGAAGCGCTTGGCGCAACGTACTCAGCCAGCCCGGAGAAAGAAATCGGCTACTTCCCTGTCAGACTGTCGGATCAAGGGCAATCAGATCCCAAGCTCTCCACCTTCAAGGCAGAAGAATTAGTCGGCCACTGGCACAACGACATGCCGGGGCTGACTGCTGACAGCCAGATACTGGCCACCAGCGAAGGCTGCCCACGACAGATTGTTCGCTACTCCAACCTGGTTTATGGCTTTCAGTGTCATCTGGAATTTCTGCAGGAACAGCTGCAGCCACTGATTGAGCACGACGCACCAGTTTTTTGTCAGCAGGAAACCGCCCGCTCTCCGGCACGTTTTGTCCAGATGCCGGCAGAAATACTGGCTTACGACACGACACGCATGAATCAGCTACTTGGTGATTTTCTCGATAAATTGGTAGCAGACTACAAGAAGGAACAAACAAAAACGAAGTGACCGTCACTTCTGGGTAACAAACCAATAAAAAGCCCGCCGGTTTATTGTATTAGCGGGCTTGTTATATCCATTGCCAGATAAAACTCAGACGATTGGATTATTCCAGTTCAAGCTGCACATATGAGGTTTTGTAAGGCGATATTGTGAAAACCCCTGTCGTATATGATTCTTTCCCCATCCCATTACTGGAAACTTTCATATAGTAGCTCCCCGCCGGGATTACGATTTCATTATGGTAATCAGCCGAGCCAAAACTGATGCTCTTGGAGACTAACCAACCATCCGGAGATACCTGATATAAATACCCACCACATGCAACTTTTCCAACCCCTGGATGCGCGCAGTAATCCATCGCTAGCCTGGTCTGTCCTTTGGGGTTTTTTCCCTGTTTGACAACTTTGATCGCACCATAATCACGGGAGGTTTTTTCCGCCGCTAGAATATTTATTCTCTCAGAGTTGACAGAATACGATTTTTCCGTTCCCGAGCTTGGTAGATTCGTTTTCGCTGTTATTGCTTTTTGTGATGATCCAAATACACCGTTAATTGCGCCATTAATACCATCATTCACAACAGTCTCAATATCATTGCTGGCACAACCAGACATTAGAAACAGCAGTGCAGATACAGCCGTAAACTTTTTCATTCATCACATCCTAAATTGTCATGAAATAGACTCTAAAAATAAACTCAAGCCATTACATAACAACCTAATATGCAACAAGCCTCGCAGCTATTATTCACATTTTTAACATTCGGAAAAGTTCTTAAAACGCTCGACCTCACAGTTTTAAGAATCGAAGGATAACTTTTGCACGAAAAAGCAAACATTCAACACTTCAGGTACAGCTGCACTCACTTTAAATTCAAACAAAAGTCAGCTGTGTTGTCATAAAGGGCCTTAAAACTGAACATCAACCACAATGGAATCCGTATAAATACCAGGAGGTGGAGTAGCTTGATCAGTTAAAATGGTAGCGGAGTAATTAAATGTCTGTGGTGTTATTCCATCAGGGGAACCCGCCCCACCATCGGCATCACCAGAACCACGCCGTTCACCGTTTGTACTTCCCCATCTATCCGTCCCTGAAGACTTATAAATTTCATAGGCCAGGTAATCGCTGCCAAAAGCCATTCGGCGTTGACCACTGACACTGTTCTGCCCATCGCTTAGTCCAACGGTATACACGCTGCCTTTAGTACAAGTTAACGAAATGGTTTGGTTAACAGGATCAAAGCCGGCTACAAGTGGGGCAGTACCAAAATTAAGGTCTGGTGCTGTAATAATACAATCAGGCGTTACTGTCAGTTCCAGGGTAATGGTACTTTGTGCCGAACCGCTATTACTACCGATACATATTTCGCCTACACTCACCACGCAGTAGGCCCACACCCATGAAACAGTGATGTGGTCGGTATATACGCCTGCTGACAGGTTGCTGTTTGCTTGGGTGCGAACATATAACGGAAACTCTGCCGATTTGCCAAAAAGATCAAATAGCTCGATCAAACCAGCGTCGAAGAAATTATAAGTCTGATCAAACTCGTACTTAAAGCTCAGGGCTGAGTCCGCAAAAATCTGATAAGCAAGGCTCGATTCAGAGTCCGCCTTAGTTTTCATTTGTCCGGCACCATTACTGGTAAACCTAACTGAAACTTTATCCCCGCTTAATACCGACAAAACAGAAACAAAATCACAGGTGATCCCCGCATGAGGCTGCGCGGAGCTTTGCTGCGGTGCCGTATTTACTGTCAGTGACGAGACACTACCAAACTGAACAAGGGGTGTTGGAGCTGTCAATTCACAGGCTATGCCAGGCATTGCCATTAACAGTAATAACCAAACACAACACACTCGGCTAGCTGTCATTGCAAACGCTCTCCATGTTCAGTTACGCAGGTTTGCTCACCAAGCATTTGTATCTCATGGCCTGATTGTTGATAAAGAGACTGGATGGCCACTCGGCAAGGTAAGCTATCCTGGGGATAAAAAGTAATAAACTCTCCGGGATTGCTCCCTTCGAAATAGGAAAAGCCATCCCACCCAATTTGGCTGGACAGCCCCGTATCAGAAACGCCATATGTACCTAGCGGGAGGTACTGGCCGTGTGAATCCAAAACTACCATGCTCAGCGCAACCTGCAAACTAACGGGGAAGCGCATCAGGTAACCATAGCCGGCATAGACAGATGCAAACTGCTCTGTGGTTGTAATCCGAGCATTGGCCGGCAAATTAAGGGGATCAATTTCATACTTCGCGGTGTAATAGGCCGTTGTCCAGGGAATGAGTAAATAGCCATTATCATTAGTCAACCCAACCACCTGATTTTCATACTTAACCGGAATATCACTGAAACCATCGGTACTGATTACGACAAAGCTGTCACTCACCTGATTAGCAGGAAATAACGTCCCGTCCATTAGGGCAATCGAGCCCGTGAATTCTGCATACTTATCATACTCACCGTTGACTCCGGATAGCCCGGTACGAAACTGAGCCCAGGAGGCTCGATAGGTAAGGTCGGCCTGCTTTCGATTGTCAGGTTTTTCATTGAGATCATGGGCAAGACTAATCCCCCAGCCGCCATCTAACGGCGCAAGTCGACTATAGCCTAACCGGCCATTCACATTGCCTTTTTCTTCCCTGCGAACCGTAAGCCCGACACTTCCGTTTTCAGTCCCGAGCGGTAATGAAAACTGCGCAAATGAAACAGATTCACCGTCGAAATCACGATTAAATGACAGTGACATATTGATATTAAACGGCAGGGGATAACTGTAAGTGATATTCAGGGTTCGTGAGCGAGCATCAGGCTGCTGAATATCAAAGTAACCTCCAGAAACCGATCCCCACACCCCTAGGCGAACACCCGCATTGACCTGAGTGACACGTTTTGGCTTATCGGGAAAAGAGTCAGGTTTATTGTTACCTGCTGGCAAAACAGTGCTCGCTAATGTCGAGAAACTGGCTTCTTCCTGCTGGGTGCGAATACCAAAGCTGTAACGTCGGGATTGATAGCTATAACCGATTGAATGTGCATAAGCGCGGTCATGAGCATTGCTCACTCGTACCGATGCATCGACCGTACCCAAATCAAAAACATTCATCACCACACCTGCACCAGACACCATCAGGTTATCAGTGATTTCCGTTTGCGTTTCAACAGTCAGACGCTCTGTTAATCCGAATCGCAATGCAGCCGTCAGGGCACCATCGCCGTAGTCATTTGAGTCATTGCCATAATTTTCCCTCAGTACGCCAAGACTAATGTTGTAAGAGGCATAACCCGGCTTCAATAACTGGGGGGACAGAAAGAATGGTGTGGTAATGGCCGTTTGACGCCCTTGGGCATCCGTCACAATCACGGTTGCTTCTCCAGCACCGGAGATCATCGGAATATTATTGATAACGTACGGCCCGGCTCCGACCATTATCGAATCCGTTTTCTGACCGTTCACAAACAAGTCCAGCGTGGTAGGAACGGTGGTTTCCCCATAAAACGCGGGTAACGGAGCGGTTACCACATCAGGTCTCATAGAAAAATCATGTGACAACTGAACCCCTGCCATGCGGGCAGGCTGCGTCCAGGACAGTGGCCTGACGATAAAGTCACCGGCCTCTAAACGCAGTAATCTCCCCTGATCCGCATACTCATAGCGTGTCTCAAAACGGGTATATTGACTGTCGGATAACTCTGTAGAATTGTGATTAACAACAAATTGATACAACCCTGTGGTCGTCAACACCCCCAGCTCTGAGAATGCTCGCAAATCATGATTCAGGGAAAAATTTGTTTGGTGCGTCTCATTGCCGCTCAAACCAAAAACAGAGTAATTCAGCAGCCCTCCCCGGCCATATTGTGCAGGACGGAACCGATTAGCATCATGCGCCGAGACATTCTGAACCGGTAACCAGTGAGCAGGCACATTGATCGCTAACTGCTGTGTGAGCTGAAGATAGTTCACACTTACTCCCGGCAAATTAGATACGTCCAGCAGTGCCGATCTCATCCCCGCTGAATCAGGCAAAGCTTGCTCAAGAACACCGACAGCAATCAAATCGTCTGAAGCAATAAAATATGAGCGTCCGTTACGTTTCACATCCACGATCACGCCTGTTTCAACCTGATTAATTACCAGCTCCAATTTAAGATTCATCTTTTGAAAATACTCTGCGGAGTAGTGTTCCGGTTCAGGCAAATTCTGTAGCGGCAGTGCCATTTGTTCACAGTGACCCGATGCGTGAAAAAAGCTAAGAATTACCCCCGAACTGACCTTAATAATGAGCTTCAGACTGGTGCTTAGGCTGTTCTTCAAAATCAAAAAATATTCAGCCATTTTATAACAAAGCTATGGCAGAGCGTTTCCCTTCAATGCTGGCACTAATACTGGGTTTAGCGGAAATGGGACGCGATACCGGCCACTGTTTAAACTGGCCCGGCATGATATAACCCGCTAGCCCCGGCATTAATGGTTTTGTTTGTAGCCCCGGCGTTTCGAGCTGAACATCAACCAGCCTCACCGTACGTAAACCACGATTTGTAATCCTTATGAATACCTTTTTATTCTCAGTAACAAACTGTGCCTGGAGATCTTTCCAGTGATCTTCGTCTGCATTCATGGTCGGTTTTGCCGCTAAACCGTTACCGTAAATAAATAACGGCAGTGAGTATCTCATTCGGATTTTTACGGCCATTGCCATTGTTTCTTCAACTTGCATTGGTGGTTGAGCAGGAGGTAATTCATCAATGATGATTCGATATGCGGATTCCTGACCAGCCGGGATATTGGCCTGTACCAGCACCCTCACTAATTGTTTCTGCCCACCTGGAATTTGAACAAAAGGTGGGGTTGCGATGACTTGGTTTTGAACGGTATACGTATCCTGCCCATTATGTTGTTCCCAACGAAATATCCGCACTTGAAGATAGGCATCATCCCGGCCTTTATTTTCTATCCAAACTGATGTCGCTTTTTTATCTGCTGTAATCGTTGGATAGATTGGCCAAAGTAATAATGAATTTGCAGCCACACAGGGGGCTATAAGAACAAAAGACAAGACCGTCGAAAGTAACATCCTTGTTACTATAGTACGCATCGAAACTCTCCTTTTGATGCATTACCACTCTAAAGTGAGTGTGAAAGTATCCGAATAAAAGCCGGTGGTTTCATTACCGGTTATTGTAGCCAGCCCCCAGATGGGAACCTGAATATCATTTGGTGAATCAGTGGTATTCACCGGATAAAGAACGTCAATATCAAAAATTGTTGTTCTGGCTAAGTCCTGAAACAATAAATAGGTCACCTTGGCATCTTCGCTGACATGCTTCATTTGCCGCAACCCATCTTCTTGATACAAGCCCCCATTCAATGCGACATTCATTGCCACTCCCGGAGTACAACTTAACATGAGAGACGAATTGTAGGTCACCGTGCTCTCTAGTTGTGTCGCAGAGAGAGTTGCCACTCTTCCAAAATCAAGCGCCCCCATTTGCCCGACTGTCGTTGACGAGCCACTAACTGAACCATTCACCAGACACCCGGTATCAATGGTTGCTGTTACCTTAAATGAATCCGAGGAGGCAGTAACCATTGGTGCAGAAAAAACAAACAGTGCAATGATGGATACGGCATGACTAATTTTCACAGCCTACCAGCTTAACGTCACATTCAATGTATCAGAATAACTGCCGGCAACATTGCTGGTTCCATATGCACGCCCATATAATTCAATGGTTTGTGGTGTTGTATCCGTAAACTCTGCCATTAGAATTGAGGTATTGTTTTCGATTCTGTTACTTCGAGCGGGATCGCTAAAAATAGCGTAATCAACGTAATTACCAGAGCTATCACTCATTGTATGATTTCCATTTCCAACACCACCAACAATACTGCCATCATTGTTCCCGCTTGCAATTGCAAATGATGGCGTAACACCACTGCTACACACCACCGCGATTCCATTAGCGGCCCCACCAGTTACGGCAGAATCTTGCTGGACAAAAACAGTAGGTACACTACCAAAATCGAGCGTACCAAAGTCAATAGCTGAGTCACCGTCCAGTGTGTTGTTTCCATTAATAACACACCCGGCTTCCAGTGATATATTGACATTAATGGTACCGCTGACACTCGCAGAGAAACTATTAGAGGACAAGCATAACAAAGCCACGGTTAAAACAGTGAAACGATAAGGTTTGGCCATATTCAACTCCATTGATTGCCGCGATAAAAGTGTCACCCACTCTTAAAGCTAAGTTTCTGTAATAGTTATAGTTGAACATAGACCACAAGATGCATATTCATTGTAAAAAACATCGTGCATCTTCCACAAAGCAACAAAACCAGAGGCTATTAACAACAGTAACAATAAGCCAGATCGCCTATTTGCAAACAGCAAAGTCACGCTAAATTCGCCTTGATACTTTACCTCAGCTGAAAGCCATTCCATGATTTTCAATTTTTCGTTGAAAGTCTTGTTTGCTTTGCCGTATTTATCAAAATCACCAGATGGTTACACTTCTTTCTGTCCACACTATTAACACCAGCTTTAGAGAGAATTAGCCATGTCTGTACCATCACCTGCAAACGAGAAAAGCACCATGAAAGCCATTGGTTACCAACACGCCCACGCACTGCCAGATGTTTTAGCAAACAATCAAGTCTCAGATCCTGCGGGGTCACTTCAGGGCATCACTCTGCCGATGCCAACGGCTATCGGCCACGATATTTTGGTGGAAGTGAAAGCGATTTCGGTCAACCCGGTTGATACAAAAATACGCCAGCATCAGTCCGCTCAAGACGGCGAATGGAAAGTGCTGGGTTGGGATGCAGTTGGCACTGTCAAAGCCGTAGGCGATGAGGTCAGCCTATTTTCAGTCGGTGATCGTGTCTGGTATGCCGGTGATTTATCTCGCTCCGGCAGTAATGCTCAGTACCAGCTGGTTGATGAGCGTATCACCAGTCTGGCTCCGGTTAGCCTTAGCGATGCTGAAGCTGCGGCATTACCGCTGACGACAATTACCGCCTGGGAAATGTTGTTTGATCGCCTGGAAGTGCAACGTTCAGAACACATCGAAGGTAACAAGCCCGCGATTCTGATCATCGGCGCTGCCGGCGGTGTCGGCTCCATCATGGTGCAACTGGCTCGTCAGCTGACAGATCTGACTGTTATTGGTACGGCTTCCCGCCCTGAAACCACCGCGTGGCTGGAACAGCTTGGTGCGCACCATGTTATTAATCACCGCAACCCGCTGAGCGAAGAACTGCAAACCATCGGCTTTGATAACGTTGATTACGTGGTTATCCTGAACAATACCGATGAACACTATTCGGAAATCATCAAATCGCTCAAGCCTCAGGGCAAATTCGGGCTGATTGATGACCCCAAAAATCTGGATGCGATGCCGCTGAAACTAAAAAGCCTATCACTGCACTGGGAGCTGATGTTTACCCGCTCGCTGTTCCAAACTCACGATATGATTAAGCAGCATCAACTACTGGGCGAAGTCGCTCGCCTTATCGACAACGGTGAACTGAAAACCACGCTGGGTAACAACTTGGGGGCGATTAATGCAGATAACCTTCGCAAAGCCCACCAGCTGATCGAATCTCAAACGGCCAAAGGAAAAATTGTTCTTGAAGGCTTTTAATGCTTATTCATAAACATTAAACACCAAAACCAGGACAGGACAGGAAAGTGGCGGGTGTGAGTACGGAACACATGCATGTACAACAGCGTGAGTAATAAACACTCGGATAAGCACAGCCACTTTCCATTCAAAAAGACGAGCACCAGAATGAACGCCAATAACAAAAAGGCCACTACCATGATCAATTTACACGCAGAAATTATTGCCAACCCGGATAAACGAGACGCTTTGCAGATAGCCCTTCAAAACCTGCTCGAGCCGACACGACAAGAAGAGGGCTGCTGCCAGTACGAGCTCTACCAGGACACTCAGGCACCGGATCGGTTTTTGATGCAAGAGGTTTGGTGCTCACAAGCATCTCTTGATGCTCATCAGAAAAGCCCTCACCTTGAAGCGTTTCGGCAGCTTATCACCCGAAATAATCTCGTGAAACAATCAACACTCAGCTACTTACGTTTTATCGGCTAAATGCTACCCTTACGTCAAAATCATCACGAACAGCTGCTGTAACTGCCAATGAAAACCATGCAAGATTTTTACGTGTTTCTGGAGACAGCCAAGCAAGGCAGTTTTTCTAAAGCCGCCAATGTATTGGATCTGACGCCAGCCGCTGTCAGCGCCACCATTAAACGCTTAGAAACCCAGCTCGATACCATGCTGTTTGTGCGCTCGACACGTAACTTACGAATTACCGCTGAAGGTGAGCGATTCCGGGAAAAATGTCAGATCGCGGTCGACGCCATTGAAGAAGGCATTCAATTACTGAACCAAAAAGAAGATGTGCTGCAAGGTGACATCAAGCTGTCGATGCCATCCGACATTGGACGCAATCTGATCCTTCCCTGGATCGACGAATTTATGGATCAGCATCCTCAGATCAGCATTTCCGTCGTGCTGTCAGACTCACTCACCAACATGTATACCGAACCGGTAGACGCCGCAATCCGTTATGGTATTCCTGGTGATTCCACCATGGTGGCTCTGCCGATTTGTCAGGAAAACCAACGCGTCGTTTGTGCGTCACCTCATTTCCTGCAAACCAGCAGAGATATCCGCCACCCTACCGATCTGGAAGCCCTGAATTGCCTTAGCTTCATGTTATTCAGTGCTAACCATTCGCGCTGGCGTTTTTTTCAGGGGCAAGACTGGACAGAAGTCAAAGTTAGCGGAAACCGTAAAGCAAATGATGGGGATGTCGTAAAGCGCTGGGTTGTTGCCGGGAAAGGCATTGGTTATAAATCTCTGCTGGATGTCAGCGAAGAGTTATTGGCCGGAAAATTGATTCGTCTGCTGACTGACTGGCATGGCGAGCCGGCCCCTTTGTATCTGGTATGCCCGGACAGGCGGCAGCTCACCCCCGAGTTACGGATATTAAGGGAGTTTCTGGCAGAGAAGTGTCAAAATCAGTGGATACGGTGTGAGAAGTTACCGCGTTAATGTCGCGGTCCAGACTATAAAAATGTGCCAACGTAGCGATGTCAAAGTAACCAAGCACCTGCACCAGCTTAATAACGTAAACTCACTAACCCAATGCTACGTTCTCTCTAATTCGTATGAGTATTATCAACAAGATCTAAAAACTCATTCCAGCATGGGCCTCATTATCATTTCTCAGCCATGAAGTAGACTGTAGTTACGTTATCTAACAGCCTCAACAATAGGGAGAGCAACTATGTCTACCTATTATTCCGGGCTAGAGGTCACCCCGACAGTGCAGGACTGGATTCCAGAATACATTGGCCCTGCCAGCCGACTAGTTGCAAAATATGGCGGGAAATACTTAGCTCGTACCAACAGTTATGAACGTCTTGAGGGCGACACTAAATCTCCTGCAGTGCGTATTATTATCGAGTGGCCTTCCCATAAGGCAGCGATAGACTTTATGAATGACCCGGAATATACCCCCCATTTGAAAGCACGGACTGCGGGCTCTGTCAGCCATCACGCTTTGATTGAAGGTAAAGACGATCTGGGCTATCTGTTAACCGTTAACCGTTAACCGTTAACCGTTAACCAGAATCGATAAGGAATTTCTGTTATGCAAAACGTTATTTTGATTACTGGCGCGACGGATGGCATTGGTTTTGAGACTGCAAAAATGCTGATAGCACTCGGTCACCATGTCATCGCTCATGGGCGCAACCCTTCAAAAGTTGCGGCTGTGATTAATCAGTTGAACAACATAGCAGGGGAAGGCAAAGCAGAATCGGTCATAGCAGACCTTTCTGATCTGAAAACCGTGACCGCGATGATTGAGGAAATCGCACAGCGCTTTAGCAAAATAGATGTACTGATAAACAACGCTGGGGTATTCAATGCGCCTCAGACGATCACTCCGGATGGTTTGGACATTCGCTTTGTTGTAAATACCATTGCGCCGTATCTGCTTACTACTGCATTACTGCCTCTGCTGCCCAAGACAGGCCGAGTGATAAATCTTTCGTCTGCGGCTCAGGCGCCAGTCAACATCGAGGCACTGGATGGCCGGGCTGGTCTAACTAAGACAGAGTCATCCAACAAAACTGGCGCATTGAGTGACAGCGATGCTTATGCGCAGAGCAAGCTGGCCCTGACAATGTGGTCTCGCTATCTGGGACAGAAATACAAACCGGAAGGGCCCGTGATTGTGTCCGTTAACCCTAAATCATTACTGGGCAGCAAGATGGTCAAATCAGCCTTTGGCATCGCAGGCGGCGATCTCAGACTCGGCGCTGATATTCTGGTTCGAGCAACCCTGTCTGAAGAGTTTGCCCATGCGCATGGCTTGTACTTTGATAATGATCTAGAACGATTTACTGAACCACACGGTCAGGCGCTTAACGATGACAAGGTAAAGCAAGTGGTCAACAGCATTGAAAGGCTTATCAGAGAGTTAACGTGAGCAACAGATTAGTGTTGGCTGCTGGGTAAACAGAAGAGACAAAGACAAAGGAAAAAGAATACACACTGAAAAACTCATGCACTTGCCACAAACAAAACAGCCCTGAGCAAACGCTCAGGGCTGTTAGTCTTAGCCACGATTACATCATCAGGCTAAATTCTACATCATCAGGCTTAATTCAAAGCTCGCCTAAGTGGCAAACAAGTGACAAACAAACGACAAACGCTTATTTCACCATGCCCTTGATGTATTCACCCAATTCTGAGTGGTGCATAATTTTTGAAACCGGCACAATCTCTTTCAACGGTCCCCAGGCAAAGACATTGACAGGAGTATGCGTGTGGGTGCCCGTTCCCCAAACTGTGTTCTGACCGGTTGCATGCTGGCGCGCCAGTACGTTGCCGCGATCGTTGTACGGGAAGAAAGCATCAAAATCATTGATGGCTGGTACGTCCTCAGCAGACAGGTAACTGTGGTTATCTGCATGGTAAGGATTCTTTTTCATCTTCAAAACGTCAGCAGCCTGAGCCACTGTGATTGGAAAATCGCTGTTGGCATTTACGATTTCAGCGAGTTTTTCAGGCGTTTGCTGTTTTTTATCCAGCTTATCGAATTCGCCGAACATCGCAGCATAACTGAGCTTCTGGTTGTAAAGACCATCTAAAATATCAAACTTACCGAAGTTGAAGTTAGGCTCATAATTCTGCTTCTGAAACGCTTCACCTGAACGTTTTTCCGGTTTTGGCAGATCAGCCGATGAATAGCTGAAGCCGAAGGAACCGGTTTCATGGTCAGCCGTAACGATGATTAGCGTGTCGTCACGATCTTTCGCCCAGTTATAAACGGCATTTACAGCTTCATCGAACTTAAGCATTTCATGCAGCATTGTGCCTGCATCGTTGCTGTGACCAGCCCAATCAATCTGACCACCTTCAACCATCAGGAAGAAACCATCTTCGTCTTTTGAAAGTACGTTAATAGCCTTCTCAGTCATCTCTTTCAGTGATGGTTGAGTACGTTCCGGGTCATTTTTCGTATTGCTGTAGGCAATACCGTCATTCATGCCTGAATCAGAGAACAGCCCCAGTAACTTATTACCTTGTGCCTGTTCCAGCATCTCTTTGTTGAATGCCAGACTATAGCCATCATTTTTTGCTTCAGTCAGCAGATTGCGCTCATCCTTACGCTTCGACGTCAGCTTCACATCACCGTGAGTCAGTGTTGCAAGCGCTTTATAAGTGTCGCCTTTCTCGTTGGTTGATTGTGGAATCCAGTGACGAAGACCACCTGACAACATGACATCCGCGCCCGTAGTCAGCATGTCCGATGCAATGTCGTTTTCCAGTGAACGGTGCGGCTGGTGTGCGGCAAACGCCGCAGGTGTCGCGTGGGTCAAACGGGTATCGGAAACCAGACCAGTGGCTTTGCCGACACGTTTGGCTTTTTCAAGAACGGTTTCAACATGATCGCCGTTCGAGTTAATGCCAATCACTTCAGAAGCCGTAGGTAAGCCCGTAGCCAGCATGGTTGCTGAACAGGCTGAATCGACAACAATCGACTCTTCCGGGTTCGTCATGGATGAGCCGATCACGCCATCCTGAGCGAGTTTATACAGTGCGGTAGTGTCGCCTTTGTAGATTGAATGCGGAGCATTCTTTGCGTAGGCTTCCAGCAGACCAACTTGCTGCGGGCCCATGCCATCACCGATCATCAAGATAACGTTTTTTATCTCTGCCGACAGTGCTGAAAAGGAAATAGTAGAAGTGGCTACAGCGAAAGCGAGAGGTTTAACTAAGTGTTTCATCTTGGTTCCTAATGTATAAATGCGGCGCTAGTTAACCAATCTTTTTTTACGTTTTTATTGCAGCCAGCAAAAGTTTTTCTAAGGACAACGATCACCGGCATCCAATCCACAATCATTTAAACAACCAGCTTTGAAATCAGGCCGGGCGCAAACATCATCAGGTTTAAAATAAATTAAGCCTTAATAATTAAATATTTATCAACAAGCACTTCCCCTAAAAAATGTTAGGGAAAAATCGAAACCATTACGCTTACTTTATGATTTGAAAGGCTAATAAAGCGTTAAATTTTCGTCTTGTTATATCAACAGGGCTGCCGAAATTTACAGAAAGACGATGCTCGAATACCACGGCATGAATGGGAAAATAACTCGCAAATGAGTCATCTAAATATTATTTTCATAACTCATTCCATTATCCAATAAGCGGCTTTCACAGAATATCCAAATTACCCCCTCCCAAAAAAACAAAAAGCAAAACCGAAAAAAACAAGGGCAATAGCTTGCCCTTGAGGATAGGTATTGTTAACCAAAGCCTTTAGACCATCGACCTAATGCGCATGATGCATCAAACCAGATTCAACCATCGCGGTAGTGGCAACAGCACTGCACCGCGCGGATTCTATACATCCTCCGTTATTGGCTTGCTCATCGCTGCGATAGACGGTGACCCCTTCTTTGATGGTCTCTTCAACACGGATATCGGCCAGTTTTTCAGGTTCCACTTTCAGCGGATTGGCAGAAAGAACAACCAGATCCGCCAATTTACCGACCTCAAGTGAACCTTTGTTTTGCTCTTCCTTGTATTGAGTCGCCGCCCACAGAGTTTGTGATTTCAGCCCTTCAAGCGATGACACCCGCTGATCCGGCCCGATAAGGCGACCTGTCCGGCTCACACGGTTGACCGTAGCATAATAAACTCGCATTGAGTCAGGTAACGCCACCGGAGAATCGTGGTGAGAGGTAAAGATCATGCCTAATTCACGCGCCCACCCGGTCGGAGAAATGTTCTGCGCCCGCTCTTTACCCAGCACGGAATCACTGTGCCAGTCTCCCCAGTAAAAGGTATGCATCGGGAAAAATGCCGGGAAAATACCCAGGCGTTTAAACGCCCCCACCTGATCTTTTCGGGCAGTCTGAGCATGGATAGCCACAAAACCACGGTCCGGCTTGCCATGTTTTTCTTCACTGGCTTCGACTCCTTTGATCAACTGGTCAATCGCCGCATCACCGTTGACATGAGTAAGCAACTGCCACCCCTTACTTTGAGCGAGTTCGATGTATTTTCCGGCCTGTTCATCACTCATACTGGAATAGCCTTTGTAACCCGCCTCTTGTCCTTCTGGCGGAACCAGATACGGCTCGGTCAGCCAGGCAGTCTTACCCTGAGGAGAGCCATCGAGATTAAGCTTGGCCCCTGCAACGCGAAAACCGTTCATGTATTCGCTGGCGTAATAGGGTGGAACAATAACATCACGGGCTATCTGAATATCGGCATAGGCTGCCACATCAATTGGCAACTTGGCTTTTTGTGCCAGCTCATACATGGTTTTAACGGCAGAAGTAGAGGCACGTCCCTCCTGAGCGGTGGTGTAACCAAAGCTGGCGTACAGCGCCATGCCCGCTTTGAAGATAGCCTCGTTTTCTGTCGGACTCAGCTTGGCAAACATGGGAAGTAATGAGCCAAAGAAAGCCGTTTCTTCTAAAACACCATTAGGTGTTTTACCGTCAGCTTCCCGACGGATTTTTCCCCCTTCAGGATCTTGGCTGTCAGGCCCAATACCTGCCAAGGCTAACGCCTTGCTATTGAGTGTGGCCAAGTGACCCGACTGATGGATGATGATCACAGGGAGATCTGCTGACACCGCATCCAGTTCTTGCCGGGTAGGATGACGCCCTTCTTTAAGTTGTGAGTCGTCATATCCAAAGCCCAGAATGATGCCATGCTGCTTGTTTTGCGGTTTTGATGCCCATGCGTTCAATGATTCCTGCAACGCAGATATGCTGTCTACAGACCCATCAGGCTCAGCCAGCAGATTCGCGGATAAAGCCTGAATCCCGGTATTAAAGACGTGGCCATGGGCATCAATGAATCCCGGAATCAGTGTTTTTCCATGCAAATCGACGATTTTAGTTTCTTCATCTTGTAACTTCATCACGTCAGCTTCACTACCAAGCGCCAATATTCGGCCATTTTTAATCGCCAGTGCCTGCACTGATGGCGCGCTATCGTTGACAGTGACAATATCACCGCCGAGATAGATGGTTTGTGCTGTGGGCTTCGGAGGACTGACAGCATAAGCGGAACTGGCTGCTAGCAAGGAGATAACAATGGGAGCAATTCTCATAAGGGGTCTCCAGATAATGAAAAACACAAGTCACGGCATTACACTGCGCGAATACAACGGCACGAACGCAACGTATCGCTGAAACGAATTGCTGAAACGTATTACTGAGAAGGATTCTTTATCAGAGTAAGACAGATTCATTGTATAGGGTGAGATTCCACTATTAATGTGAGTGCATATACGAAATTGATGGCCGATTCACACAACATGACACACAACTTGGTACACGAAGAAGTGACCATGGTCTTTCGCCGTATGTGAAGCGAGACCAACTCTAAAAACACGACTCAGAGCCAAAACGCCTATTTTTCCTCTGGCGCCGAATATTTTCTGTGCTAGTATCTTCATCACATTCGTGTTTTAAACCACCAAAACACGTATTGACAACAGCACTATTTCACTACAGCACTATCTCATTACAACATAAGGAGAACACGATGATTGTATTCAAAACCCACCCGGCAACGATGAATCGCTGAGCGGACGTTTTTCCAATATAACTTTCTGACTTCCCTCAACGCCCTTCTCTTTGCCCGGTGCTCTTAACCGGGGTTCATCTGTATTCATTTGACCCTCAATATTTTGTTTCTGCATACAGAGCGATTCTGCATGCTTAGGGAAAAGTAATGAATTCCAAAATTACACTCAGCCAACTGGGTTGGCAGCCTGTATTTCAACAACAACTGACACTTGAAGACTTAGAACAGACCCGCATTGGCCGAATACTGGCGCATCATCGCAGCGGATATAGTGTCCAAACCGAACAGGGTGACGTTCACTTGCCGATGCACCATGCCATGCCGCCCATGACTGTGGGTGACTGGTTGCTGCTGGATCTGAATCAACAATTCGTCCGCCTGCTGGAACGCTCGTCGCTGTTCAGCCGCAAGGCAGCCGGGAGCAAAGTGGCCGAGCAATTTATCGCCGCCAATGTGGATACCCTGTTTATCGTCAGTTCGCTGAATAATGACTTCAATCTCAGCCGGATTGAGCGCTACCTGGCGTTAGCACGTGAAACCGGTGTTGAACCGGTGATCGTCCTGACAAAACAAGACTTATGTGATGACCATGACAAGAAACGGGCGGAGGTTCAGCGCCTGAATCCGCTTCTGATGGTAGAAACAGTCAATGGGCTGGATCCGACCAGTTGTGACGTCCTTAATAACTGGTGCGGTACGGGCAAAACCGTGGCTTTCATGGGGTCGTCCGGTGTGGGGAAATCCACCTTGGTGAACACCCTGATGGGAGATGACATTCAGCAAACCGGCGGCATTCGCGAAGATGACAGCAAGGGTCGGCATACCACGACATCCCGCTCGCTGCATTTTATGCCAAGCGGCGCGATTCTGATCGACACTCCCGGAATGCGCGAGCTGCAAATTGCAGACTGTGAATCCGGGTTAAATGCACTGTTTGCTGATATCGACAGACTGGCAGAACAATGTCGCTTCAGTGATTGTCAGCACCAGAGCGAACCGGGCTGCGCGGTACTTCAGGCGATTGACAGTGGCGAGCTCGATCCTCGACGGGTGAAGAACTATTTCAAGCTGCTCCGCGAGCAGGCAAGAAACAGTGAGTCACTCAACAAGCAACGTGAACGTGCGAAATCAAAACAGTTGGGGCGGCATTACAAGTCGGTTCAGTCCGAATCCCGACTTCTGAAAAAAGGGTATTAAGCGTATACCTTATAGCCAAACAGGCACTGTAATAAAAAACGCCTGATATGAACAAAGCCCGCTATTTGGCATGATTTACGGCCAGATAGCGGGCTTTTAACGTTGGTCAGGCTTATCCTCAACAGACTGGCCTCTTCGTAAAAATCGACATTGCAACAGGAAACGACGTTTCAGAAAGAAGCGATATCTGACAGAAAGCTCGTGGGGGTATCAGGAGCATGACTGTAAGCCGTTTACCCTGCCAGACATCGCTATGTTGATTACCCGTTCAGCAAATCAAGCATCGCTGACAGGGCGATTTTTTCTAACCGACTATTACTGCGCATTAATTGCTGGCGAAAGTAGACTGTCATAGTTCTGGCGTCAGTTCTGGCGTCGTTACAGAAGACACTCTGCTGTTTTTGTTGGGTTTTATCTGGATTTTTCATCATTTTATCTCCCTTTTCTCGTCATCAGTGTCGCGCCGAAACCGGAAAGTAAAAAGAGAGCAAATACGGAAAAACCTTGCCGCATAACTGCCTTCTGACACAAAAAACTCGCCTGAAACAGCGATAAAAAAGGAAATACGGAACAGATAGAATGAAACATTGCTTCTTTTTGTTTCAGGAATTTCGCTATCATGAAACTAAGTGGACGAAGCTATATGAATAAAGCTCTGCAAATGAGCGATGAAAATAACGCTAGGTAACTAAAGCGGTACCACTCAATCTATTCACCAAACTTACACGCCACTGGGCCTGTGATAATTTAACGCTGTGTCTGACCTCAATTTATTGCGCTACTATGCGCGGCTGACTCCCATGGGTGTGGGGGAAGCCATTAAAACATCGTTGCCTGACATTTCTGACAGCCTGTTTACCAGCTTGCGCCATGCCCGAAGCCTGCTTGCCCAGATGCAAGAGGCCGGATGGCTGCTCTGGCAACCCAAAGTTGGCCGAAACCAACGCTCTACCCTATTACTGAACCGGGATTTGGGTGATCTCAAACAAGAACTGGCGGCCGAACGGATACGGGAAGGCAAATACGAAAAAGCGCGGGCAATCCTGGATGATGACAATCTGGCCTTTAGCCGTTTACTGCAAAATACCTCCGGTGCCTCTATGCGCGAGGGGCGGCTGCATATCCAACTGACCTACAAGCGCCCCTTTGAGCGCCTTGTTCCGCATCAGATACAGCGCTCCAGTGAACGATTTTTCCTGCGCCAGATATACTGCTGCCTGGTGTCCAGCGATCGTGAGGGTCACCTTAAACCCGAACTGGCCCATCACTGGCATTATGATGCCGACAATTTGCAGTGGACCTTTTATCTGAGGCCGGGGCTGGTTTTCCATAACGGGACGCCCATTGATGCCGATACCATTGCGACGCTGTTTACCCGTCTGAGCTGCCTGACGGAATACCAGACTGAGATGGCGCATGTGATCAGTGTCAGTGCGCCACAGCCTCAAACTGTGGTCTTTACCCTGTCAGAGCCGGATCTGGGATTTGGTGGCATGATCTCTGGCGTGCGCTATTCCATTCAGCCGCCGGGGCAGGTGAATCATGCACAAACACCCGCCGTTGTAGGATGTGGCCCATTTGAGGTTATTGAACATACCGCGACTCAGCTCCGCCTGCAGGCGTTTGATCGCTATTATGGCTGCCGGGCATTGACGGATCAGGTCACTATCTGGCTGATCGACGAGCAGGATCAACGGCAACCCCACATCCGGACAAACCACCCGGATATCCCCTATCCAGATGCGAATATCCCTCCGGCTGAAACATGCAAAGAGCTCGCAGGAACAGCCCCTATCGGGATGCCTGGCTCACTGGACAGCACATCAGGAAACACAACCAAAAACACACCTCAACCATGGGCTGACTCAGCCAATAGTGAGGCGGCCTGCAACTACTATCTTGCCCCTAAACTGAGTGACCCAACCTGCGAGGAAAACCTGCATTCTCAGGTCGAAGACGGCTGCATGTTCATTTTGTTCAACCAGCAAAGCGCCCATGCCCTCACCAGCGCTCAGCGACGTTATCTTTCCAGCTTTCTGTCTGCAGACAAGCTGGCCGAGCACCTAAATCAGCGTGGCGCGCAGTTTGGTTCAGTGCTGGCGGGCAACCTGCTTTCGCACTGGCACGTTATTACCCGGCCTCAAGCCCCGTTCAGCAAACTGCCGAAACAGCTTTCGATCGCAGTGTACGATTATACCGCCCTGAAAAACTGCGCCTATGGTATTCAGGCATTGCTGGAGCCGGAAGGGATCCGTGTCAAAGTCAATGTCTACGCATATCGTGACCTAATTGAACGTTGCCAGCAGCATTTGCTAACGGAAGATATGGTGGTGACCAATATCAATCTTGATGATAACCGCCACGCCTCCGCATTCAGCAACCTGTTTAACAATGCGGTGCTGCATCACTGTATCGGCGAGCAAGCCAGCCAATGGTTCCAGCATTCCCTGCGACAACTACGAGCCAGCACACCACTGGAACACTATCTGGATGCACTGGAGCCCATTGCCTCAACGTTGATCACCGAGTACTGGCTAACGCCCCTGTTTCATCATCGCCAGACGCTACGATTTAAGGGTGTGCTGAAAGATGTGGAGCTGACCAACTGGGGCTGGCCTGACATCAAAAACGTCTGGTCCACAAGCGAATAGGATTTTTAGTTGGCTGCGGCAGTAAGCTGGGGCTGTAAAATACCAGTGCGTTCGCTTAAAAAACCCAGTCGTCATGATTTCCTGCCGATAAATTCCGGTATCCTCGATGGTTGTATAAGTCGATTTACCTCACATTTAATGTCTCTTATGGCAAAGGTTCGTGATAGAATCGCGCGCTTCATGTAAGGCAGAGATAACTCTGCCTTATCGCATTCAGTACATACAGAGACGATTCATGCCATTCTCTAAACTTGGATTAAGCGAATCACTGACTAAAGCAGTGAATGAGCTCGGATACAGCGAACCGACCACCATTCAGGCGAAAGCGATTCCTGTTGTTCTGCAGGGACAAAACCTTATCGCTGCGGCGCAAACCGGTACTGGTAAAACCGCTAGCTTTGTCCTGCCGATTCTTGAAAAACTGAGCAAAGGCGAAACCAAGCGCAAGAAACGTATTCGTGCTCTGATTCTGGTACCGACCCGTGAGCTGGCCATTCAGGTGGAAGAGAAAATCACCCAGTACGGTAAACACACCGGGTTGACGTCTCTGGCGATGTACGGTGGTGTGGATGAACAACAGCAGAAACAACGCTTGATCGAAGGCGTTGATGTACTGGTTGCCACCCCGGGCCGATTGATTGATATGTATGGTCGCCGCGCTGTCTACTTCGAAGAAGTGGAAATGGTGGTGCTGGATGAAGCCGACCGCATGCTGGATATGGGCTTCATTGATGACATCGAAAAGATTCTTGATCGTTTGCCTGAAAACATTCAGTTCCTGCTGTTCTCTGCAACTCTGTCACGTAAAGTCCGTGATTTGGCAAAATCCGTGGTCGAAAACCCGCATGAGATCACCATTGCGGCAAATCAGGCGTCAAAATCAAACATTGAACAATGGCTGATCACCGTCGACAAAGACAAAAAATCCGCGCTACTGAGCCATTTGATTCAGGAAAACCAGTGGGATCAGGCACTGATTTTCATCGAAACCAAGCATGGTGCAGCCAAACTGGTTTCTCAGCTGGAAAAACGCGGCATTGCAGCCGAAGCATTCCACAGCGGTCGCAGCCAGGCGATTCGCGCGCAGCTGCTGGAAGATTTCAAAGCCGGATCGATCAAATACCTGATCGCAACAGGTGTGGCAGCACGTGGTATCGACATTGAAGACCTGTCGCGCGTAGTGAACTATGATCTGCCTTTCCCGGCTGACGAATATGTACACCGTATAGGCCGTACAGGCCGAGCCAATGCCACGGGTGAAGCGATTTCGTTTGTATCGAAAGACAACTTCAAGAACCTGTGCATGATCGAAAGCCGCCTGGGCCACCTGATTGAGCGCCGTGAAGTGGAAGGCTTTGCGCCGAAAAAGCCTGTCCCGGTAACGATTCTGAACTACGTGCCGAAAACTAAGCATGTCGATCAAGACCCAACGGACAAACCGCAAAAGCGTGCGAACCCAGGTAATCGATCTAACCGCAACAACACAAATAACCGAAAACCTCGTTCTGCCTCAAAAGCCAAACCTAACACAGGCAATAGGACTGACGGCAGAAAAGACAGCAGACAAGCCGTCAGAAAAGCCGACAAATAACGGCACGACCTGAGCTTACCAAAGCCTCTTCCCTGGGAAGGGGCTTTTTCATCTCCCCGCGCTACGGTTGCCATCACCAAGTTCACCCAAAGTATTGCCCCTATCGCCAAATCGCCAAATCGCCAAATCGCCAAATCGCCAAATCGCCAAAGATTAAATCCCGGCACACAATTCGCCAGCCAGCCTAACACCTACCTTAACTCAGCTCGAACAAGCTCCTTTTTCTTTTTTGGCTAAGCTTTGTTAATAACAGTCAGTCAGAGGCCGAGATGAAAAAGCAGTTGCAAGTTGTCGTAACAGGCGGCCCCGGTGGCGGCAAAACCACCGCACTGGATCTCTTTCGCAGAGAACTGTGCCATAAAATTGCGGTGGTTCCCGAGGCCGCCACAGTACTCTTTTCCAGTGGCATAACACGCTCGGACAATGAACAGTTGATAAAAATGGTCCAGAAAACCATTTTTCATCTTCAGAAGAATTTGGAAAACATCTACAAAGTACAATACCCGGAGAGGCTGCTGGTCTGCGACCGAGGGTCACTCGACGGTTTGGCATACTGGCCCGGAACGGAAAGTGATTTTTTTAAAGAAGTAAACTCAACGTTTGAAGAAGAAATCGCGCGTTATGACGCGGTGATTTTTTTTGAATCAGCGGGCGCCACCGGGCACGATATCAGCAGCAATAACCCTGTCAGAAACGAGTCGTCTGAGCAGGCGGCCCTGATAGACGTCAAACTGCAAAAAATTTGGTCCAGACATCCCCAGTTCTATTTCGTTGGCAGCTCAGAATCTTTTGTCCGAAAAATCATGTTTGGCATCATGACGCTGGAAAATGTGATCAACCGATACCAAAGACCATAACCGTCTTAAATGTCGAGCTATAGATACATGACGGCCATAACATTGGCCCTGCCACTGTTATGGCCTGAAGCCATCCATGACAAATTTGCTTCCTATCGATCCCATTAACAAGCCCGCCCCTTTATTGATATAGGACTTAAAGCGTAAATATCCTCTTTGTGCTTTCGCGCTGGAAAGCAGAGTCGCCACAAAGGCATACCATGAAAAGTTCAGTAAAAACACACTGAATGCTAATATCCAGGTTGTGTGTTCTGGCACGTCAGCAGGTAACAACGCGGCAAATACGCTGCTAAAGACAATGGCTGTTTTGGGATTGCTCAGTTGCGTAATTAGGCCCAGCGACATCGCTTTCAGAGGCTTAGGGCGACCGGGCTCCGTAGCTGTGTTGGCGGACAGAGAGTCTTTGCTGGTACGCCACATTTTCGCACCCAGGTAGCAAAGGTACAGGCCACCTAACACCTTAAATGTCATGTACAGTTCGGGGACCACCTTAAATAAAGTGATGAGACCCGATGAAGCCAAAAAGGCAAAGATCGTCGCCCCAAGACCTAAACCCAGGGCTATCGATACCGCTTCTATTCTCGACTTCGACATGGCTGTTTGGGCAACTAAAACAAAAGACGGACCCGGTGTCATCGCCCCAAAGAGTAACAAGGAAACCATCGGCAACACAAAGAGGTACTGCTCAACCATTATTAAAAATCCCTTTCAGTTTAGATGCTGACTTAGTGACCTCGACCTGACACCTGTTATAGTCATTGGGTACGGGTTAATCCCGCAGGAGAAAATACATTTCATCTTAACGCGATATCGCCAGAAAACCAGAACAGCATGAAACTGTTTCTATCATGTTCAAAATCCAATGACCCAAGTTCAAAATCCAAATACGCGATTTATAATTACTCTTCAATACGTTAAAGACCACTCCTCACGCCCTGTTGCCAGATTTCCCATTGTATGAACACAGAAAACGATGGGCACAATGAATATCTCTCTTAATAATCTGAAAAATAAAGTTATTTATTTTCGCCGAGTCATTGACTCCACTCAAGTCAGGTTCTCCGGTGCTAGACTTTACGATAGGCACTTAGCCATTAATGGGAGGACTGAAATGAACTATCAGCATATATTAGTGGCGGTCGATCTCACGCCATCGAGCCAGGTAGTCATAGATAAAGCGATTTCATTAGCGAAAGGCACCAACTGTAAAGTTTCTTTTGTGTTTGTGGACGTAAATAGCGTTTTTATTGCCCCCAGAGAAGAACATAAAATAGAACATGAGCTGCAAGTACTGGCAAAAAAAAGTGGTTATCCGATTACAGATACTTTGGTCGTTATGGGTGACCTCCACATCAAACTCTCCGGAGTCGTTAAAAAGATGGGGATCGATCTGGTCGTGTGCGGTCATCACCATAATTTCTTGAGCCGATTATTCTCCTCCGTCCCCAAATTGGCCAATGCTGTAGAAGCTGATTTATTAGTGGTGTACCTCAAACAGTGATGACGTTAAGGCTCGATGTGTCTTAGTTCTTGGTGATTGGTGATTGGTGATTGGTGATTATGCAAGCGAAGAACTGGAAACCAACTGTCATACAACATGCTAACCGCCAAACGACAGAGAAGTTTGAATTTTCAGAAGATTCCAGCTTCTCTGCATTCTGATGTTAAAGTTCAAAACCGCCAACAGCCACCCATATAAAATCTCACCATATAAGAACTCACTGGGTTAATTATCTCAAAGCCAGAAAAGCCCTTGTCTACCCCGCAATGACCGTAATAATCCAAGCATGACCTCGCATTAGAACCGTGCTCAACACCATATCAGCGGTTCAAAAACGTACGCGGGGATAAATATCAAGCGACTATCTCATTCGAAGAGAGCATCACGTCAGGGACATTCAACAGATTTTTCAGGGAGAGAAAATCGTGGTTGCATTATTTCTTAAATGCTTACTGGGCGCAGCGGCCGTGCTCCTGATTGCATTATTGTCGAAAAGCAAAAGCTTCTTCATTGCCGGGCTTGTCCCCCTGTTCCCCACTTTCGCGTTGATTGCCCATTATATTGTGGGAGTAGAACGCACCATGGAGGAGCTCAGAACGACTGCATTGTTTGGTCTTTATTCCTTGATTCCCTACGCAGCCTACCTGATAGCCGTGTATTACTTGAGTTATCGCTTTAGCTTAACCTGGACGCTATCGCTGGCAACAGTCACCTGGTTGTGCTGCGCCTTCGTTTTGCTTCTGGGATGGATGAAGCTGAATCCTGCAATGGCCTGATCATATATATCGTTCGCTCTCATGTTTCTGGGCATGTATATAGGTATGGTGTATTTAAGTAGCAGTGACTTCATAAAAGTTGACGTCGCTCTAAACCGCAGCAAACAGTGTTTATAAACACCAGCAGTTGCCTTTCTTTTGTTTAATTAAAACGACAGAATTCGTGTCTTCCAATGATGAATAGTTGAATGAACAAGGAGTGATTCATTGACCAGGCACACACCAAAGGCACTCCAGGGCGGCCGAGATGGCGTCATATTTCGTAAACAAAACACTGTGATTCGACCGATGAATCCATGGTCTCACACCGTCCATTTACTGCTTACCCACCTGCATAGCCAAGGTTTTCATCAATGCCCTGCTGTAGTGGGGATAGATGAAAGTAATGAGGTACTCAGTTACCTTGAAGGCGATACATTCAATTACCCGCTTCGAGGCGCCATTGCAACTGAAGAAGCGCTGTTTTCTGCAGCTCGGCTATTGCGGCAGCTCCATGACGCCAGTACAACATTCCTGAGCGCCTATCCCGACTTTTCGTGCCAGTGGATGCTACCTGGTCGCACACCACCCGAGGTCATCTGTCATGGTGATTTCACGCCGTATAACGTGGTTTTGAAAGGCAACAAAGTGGTTGGCATTTTTGATTTCGATACTGCCCATCCCGCTCCGCGTCTGTGGGATTTAGCCTATTCGATCTATTGCTGGGCTCCCTTTAAGACCCATAAAAATGACAAAATGGGCAACTTACAGGATCAGATACAACGGGCCTTGTGCTTCTGCGACGGGTACGGTGCAGACCTTCAGCAGCGTTCACAGTTGGTTGAGACTATGATTATCCGCCTCCAAGCGCTGGTCGATTTTATGCAAGCTGAAGCAGACAGTGGCAATCCACAATTTCAGGCGCATATTGCCGAGGGGCATCATCTGAGTTATCTCGACGACATCGTGTACTTACAGCGTAATCAGCACGCCATTACCTTAGGGATTGACCCTCATTCCTGATCCTATAACTGGACCCATTATTTTCCCGCTTATTTAGTCGGACGATTAGACGCGAGGCAGTTCGGAAATATTGCGGGCTGTTGCCAGGAATCGATTCCCTGTACAAATAAATGTTCAGCCCTGAGCGCAATATCGCTCAATAAAATCGATTTCATTCAAATATTTTCACCCCTCAGGCAAAGCATTTTTGTGACGCCACTTCCATATCATGATTTTTATGAGGCAGTTTTATGCACAAAAAACATGAGCAAACGCATGATTAATTCCTGAAATCAATATGTTAAAAGTATCACTGCATCGAAAAGCATAACCTCCCCAAACTCATCACTATCACATATAGTTACGTACTTAAAATGCAACCCGATGAATATTAAAATCACAAACTGACAATGGAGTGTTTGAATGCGTGAAAAAGCCTACCTTGCGGCTTGCCTGTTTATGTTGTCGGCCTGTGGCGGTGATGATGCGAAATCCTCTCCCACAGACAACAAGCCCAATATCTACGCTGGTGCAGACGTGTCTGCTTACGGCAAAAAATCTGTTCAGTTAACACCGACGTTTTCAACTGACGTTAGCAACCTCTCCTCCGTCAGGTGGACTCAGGCTGAAAGCGACCCACTGCAAGTTTCCATCAAGACTGACAGCGAGAATAATGCCTCCTTTATCGCCCCGGATATCTACGACAAGGTTACGTTGCACTTTACGGTGACCGCTGCATTTTCCGACGGGACAAGCAGCAGCGACGACATTGAGGTGACACTGATCCCGGCTGAGCATTCGCTGTCACTGGCTCTGCAAGGGTTAGGGCAAAGCATTAAAATAACGGATCAACACCTGGTCGTGATTGGCGGCTCTGTGACTTCAGATCATCCGCTTAAATCCATTAAGGTCATTAACATGACCACAGGTATCACTTATGACGCCGGTATTGCAGATAGCTGGCAAGCAGAAATCGCTCTAGCAGAAGGTGATAATACCATCGATGTCTCAGCGATCTCTGACGACGATACATCCCTTTCCATCTCCACAGACATCACTTATTACCCGAACATTGATTTTATTACGCCCCTACAGTTTGATACGACCACTCTTTACTTAGGGCAAAATCCGAAATCTGTCATTGTCACGATTGGTACGAATAATCCGAACAACCCGACCATTACGTTGGTCGATAGCGCCAATCAGGAGATTGCGACTCTTTCTGACGATGGTGTTTTACCCGATGAAATCCAGGGTGACGGTATCTTTACTGCGAAATTTGACGCACAGGCGACGAATGTTGGCAGCATCTGTTATCGCGCCAAACTGACGGACACAAACGCTGTCAGCTACCAGTCTGAAAAGCTGTGCCTCTGGGGTGCAGACAGCTATGATAATGCGGATGTAACCAGTGCAGTCATGTTGGCAGATTCCGTCAAACTGCTAATTGATAACAGTCTTGAAGCCGGCAGTGATGTCAAAGCCGCCGCACAAGCCGCTTATGAAAAAATGCAGACCAACCCGGCGATTGGAGCTTCGGGCTTATCGCCTGACAGCGGGTTGTGGTGGGTCGATGACAAAGGGATATTGGGCCTGTACCATCCGGTGATTGCCGGCTCAAAATCCGGGGTGGAGCTTCGCAGAAATGAGGGACAACCTCCGGTTTTGAAGGCCACTTTCACCACACAATATTACAGCTATGACGATCAGGCACGTCACAGCCAATCCGTTACAGCAATTCATACCAGTATCAACCAATCTAAGAGCGCTATCTCTGGCTTAAAAGCGGCAGAAGATAACCGGATTAAAAGCTCCCGTGCCGTCATTGTCAGCCCTTTCATCAATAACCCGAATGTCAGTCCAGCCAATAACTTTGGCTCTACCGATGATTACCATTCAGTGTGGCAAACATTGAAATCTGCAAATTCCTGCCAGTTATCTGCGGATAAAGAGCTGATCAACGATGGGACTGTCAACGTAACCCTGGACAGCTACAAAGATTTCAGCCTGTATGGATATATTCACCTTTCCACGCATGGGGACAATTATTACAACGGCCTACTCAGCTTATGGAAAGATGAATGGGGCCCAAATGATTTTCTGAAAGGAGCACTCTCACTGGTCGCTATTTATACCGGTATTGCGTTGCCGCAAAATGACGACGGTTCTTATAACATCAGCGGATATGAAGAAGACCTGCACATGAAGCGACTGGCTATTGGCCCTGGTGGCTTGCTGGTTGTACTGCCGTCTTTCTTTGATCATTATTTAACGACATTGCCAAATAGCTTGGTGGCACTGTCAGCTTGTCGATCTATGCATAACAACTCCCTGGCCAATGTCCTTATGGCAAAAGGGGCCGGAGCCATTCTTGGATACGATGACTACGTGTTATCGACTTACGCTCAAAACACCACAAATACCATTTTGCAGGAAATGCTAAACAATGATTCTACCTTCGGCGAAGCAGTGACAGTGGCCAAATCCACATACGGTGCCAGCGACGGCAGCGCAACGGATGCCAAGCTTGTCACTACGGGCGCAGATAACCTGAAACTGCCGTACGGCTCGCTCACTAACCTGGACTTTGAAGACGGTGTGCTTGGCGTATGGTCTAAAGACGGCGATGGCAGGGTCGTGACACAGTTAGGCGTGACGAAACCCACTGGTGGCAATTTTATGGGCATTGTGTCAACCGGACTGGGTTTCACCACCACATCAGGGACCATCGAACAAACAGCCTGTCTGGTATCAAGCGCAAAAACGCTGCGGTTTAACTGGAAAATGTTCTCTGAAGAATTCCGTGAATACTGTCATACCGAGTATGATGATTCCTTCAGCGTTACCGTATGCAATGAAGATTCCACGACATGTAAAAGCTTCAAAACCAGTGTAAACCAGCTTTGCACCGAAGGCGGGCTGCTTCCTTCTGACATCCACTTTGATCAAGGGGATGTTTATAAAACAGAATGGAAGAATGAATCTATCGATATATCGGAACTGGCAGGTCAGCGCGTCAAACTGTCGGTTTACTCTTCCGATAAAGGTGACAGTATTTACGATACCGCCATACTGGTTGATGACATCACGGTCGAATAATCACTGACGCCCAGGAGCATCATATGAAAAAAAGGCACGCTTTTCTGCACTGGTTTATTCCGGGTTGGGTCTGTTCGCTGGTAGCCTGCAGCGCAGAAGAACGTCTCCTTTTTGAAGATGATGCTCTGGGTAGCGTGTATTTAATTTCGCAATCCCAGGGTTGTCAGCTATCGCATGAATCGTTAAAAGAAAAGCTGACAATCCTTATCAACAGTGCCGAGAAGGATCTTGCGCCATTAAAAACCATTTTTCACCCTACCCATCCCTTTGTGCTGGAAAACAGCCAGCCACCTTTGCTAAAAATACAGCAAACAGCCACAACAGGCTGGCAGGTTTCTCTAACGGACTCCGCTTCCTGGCTGTTTCGCTTTGACCATGACACAGTGACGGCCTACGAATATCCTCAGAGTCTCAAAATTAGCTGTGAGTAATGGTTTTTCCGCCTTAGTTTCGAACTGAGTCCATATACCTAACCTCCTTCTCACTATTGATATTTAACACTAAAGAGATATTACTATCCCAGTGACAAATACCTTTAGAGCATTATCAGAGGCGGATTCCATCTTAATATTGTTCTACCTTCACATTTTTGCTCTCCGTTCCAAAATTGCGTTGACGGCACACCCTCCCGCCATTAAATTGACGCCAATGGAATAATTACTCGACGGAATGCCAACAATATGAATAGAAATGGTTTTACCCTGATTGAACTGGTAGTCGTGATTGTCATTCTGGGTATTATTGCCGTAACAGCCGCCCCTCGATTTCTCAATGTGCAGAATGATGCCCGAAATGCGGCCCTGGAGGGTCTTAAAGGTGCCATTCACGCAGGTCTTAGCGTGGGTTACGGTAAAATGGCCGTTGCTGGGCTGGAAAGTGTCGCATATATCACGAATAAAGCGACTGATGACGGTAACTATAAGGCAGAATCAATTCCAATTCCTGGTTGTGAAAAAGGCGGAGCTGAGCGCTGTATTTTCCGATATGGCTATCCGGAATCAGATTTTTACACACTAACAACGCTCGTTGATGGGATTAATAAACACTATTATCAGGATAAAGATTGGGGCATTACTCGGATTGATAATGACAACGCACTCATTATTACTGAAAAGAACAATCTGGATTATGCTGCTCAGCAACGTCCCCCGCTGATGATTCGTGATAACTGCTACATCCGTTATCAGCACCCGGAAAGTGCTAATGCAGGCTACACACTGGAAATCATTCCTTGCGAATAATACCGGCTGAGCCCAATCACTGATCGTATGCGCTAAACAGATAAACATGAAAACGGCGACCTTACTGGTCGCCGTCTTTTTTAGAGCTTGGCTCACGCACGCAATCTAGCCTGACTAGGCCAAGTCTGCCGCAAAGGGTTTGCCGCCAAGTGTTTCCCGAGCAGCGCATGGTAAAAGTCATTATCAGGCTCCCCCCCTTCAAGGCGTTCTTTCGTTCCGAGTAATACCGGTTGTCCGGTTCGGTAGCGAATTTCCAACGCATCGCGCAAAGAGACATGTTGTTAAAAACATATACCCACGAGAGCAACCATTCCCTAAGTACCTAAAGTATGAGGATCCGGTTGGTTTTAGGTTTGAATTTAAGGTATTTTCCAAGTTTGCTTATCAGGCTGACGTTTTTGCCTATGCTATCAAATGCAATATATTGTTCAGACCTAATAAAAAGCCTTATTGTTGCTATCCATGATAGCCATAATGTGAAGTGAACTATGAACAGAAAAGTTATCGATTTCGCGGTTATCTTTTTAGCCGTCTTTCTAGCAATTACCCTGAAGAATTATCTCGTTAATATGTTCTTCGAACAGCAGCAGATCTCTTTCCTGCTGGATACCCTGCTGCTTATCGTTGTCTATCTGCCGATTCTCCTGATCCTGCGAACCATAGGCAAAAAAATAGCGCCAAAATAGAGAAATAAAGCCTTCAGATAAACATTATCTCTGTAGGATAAGATCTGCCCAGTCAGAAGTGTGCGCTGCCTGGGCAGTGACAAATTGTAATATCCGATAAATACCTGTCTCTGACTCTGATGTTCAGGTGCGTCCCTTTCCCAATCAGTTCAGAACATATCGGTTTAGAACATGTCTGATTAGATCACAGAACATATACCGGATTGATTATCAGATTGTAACGTCACACACAGTCCATCTTGAGCCAGAAACAGGTTTTCACTGAAACAATCAGGCTGGCTAAGCGCCCAGTTTTCCAGCTCATGTCCGATGTGAATCAGCCCAACTTTTACAGGCTGGCACTCTTTTTTAATCGCCAGTATTTGTTCGACGGTACTGTGATTTCTCACTGCACCATCACCCCGAAATGCTTGCGGCGGATACCCACAATCAATAAACATCCATTCTACCGGATTCATTTTCAACCAGTTTTGAGCCAGTTCGCTTAGCCCAAATGTATCAGTCAGATAGGCCAGTCGTCGTCCCTGCCATTCAAAGACATAACCCAGACATGGCTTGGAATGATTCAAAGGCAGTGTGGTGATACGGATGCCTTCCCATTCAAAAGTCTCAAACGGTTTAAATGGCGGCTGAAAGGCCAATAAACCGGGATGTTTGTAGAGGTCGTCACACCCCAGTGAGTCATGGGGGCCATTGACCGGAATCCGCTCTTCCTGTGTGCGGAAAAAGCCAAACCTAAGGTCAAACAAGCTGTGTACATGATCCATGTGATAGTGAGTCAGCAGGATTCTATCAATCGACTTTGGTGGAAAACGTTCCAGTAAATTCGGTAAATTGGCGTCAATAATCAGCGTTTTTCCATTGTTCTGCACCATCGCCGAGGTTTTGTTACGACGATACTTCGGTTCATCCATCGCCCGGCGGCAAGCGGTACACTCACAACCGTACACCGGCAACATCGCGCTGTTACCTGTCCCTAAAAGTGTAAATTTCATATCAGCTGTTCTGCTACCTGAGTAAACTGATTCACAGTCTGACGGAGTGAGCCACTGTTATCCAGCACGATACTGTTTTGCGGACAAGCCCCCAGAAAAGTTTTCGCCCTAGCCAGCCGCTGCTGAATCATGGCATCGTTTTCACGGCCTCGCGCCCGAAGTCGCTGTGCCAGTACCTCCTCTGGTACATAAATCACGACCGGCACCAGTTGCTTACCGTATTTTTCCAGTGCCTGAGGCAGATATTCCCGCGACCCGTTGACCATCACATTGATACCTTTCGTCAGCCAGTCATCGACTTCAGCGCCTATACCGTACTGAAATCCGTTGGCTTCCCAGTCCATGGCAAACAGTGCCATGGACTTACGCACCTCGAATTCCTCCGGCGTCAGTTCAATGTAGTTTTCTCCCCCGGCATGTGCCGGCCGGGTAATATAACGGTGGGCCACCAGCAGACTTTCTGGTTGCTGTACCCGAATCAAACTCATCACGCTGTCTTTACCGGCACCTGATGGACCCGTCACATAAAATAACTTTGCCATTATTTTCCACTCTTATAATTAGCAAATAGACTGTCGCGGAATAATAAAATCAGTATATCTGCTGGCCGTTTTTATAGACTTGCTTAACCATAGGAAATCCCTGATCCAGTTCAACACGCACGACGTCAGCCATCCGGCCTGCCTCCAGCTGACCACGGTCCCGCATACCCAGCGCTTCTGCCGGATTGGCCGTAACCAGTGCAATAGCACCTGCAAGATCGTAGCCATTTTCCATGTCTGCAATCTGGAAGGCCGCCTGAAGCAAGCTTGCCGGATAATAGTCGGATGAAAGAATATCCAGCACTCCCAGCGCTGCCAGTTTGTAGGCAGCAATATTGCCGGAATGCGAACCACCACGCACTACATTTGGCGCGCCCATCAGCACCTTCAGCCCCTGTTGATGGGATGTCCGGGCGGCGTCCAGCGTGGTCGGAAACTCGGCCACCACCATACCGTCCTGTTTAGACTCCATCACGTGGCTTTCGAGGCCATCGTCATGGGAGGCCATCGGTACCCCCGCCTCACGGCATTTTGCCACGATAGCTTGGCGATTGACCGCCGAATAAAGACGCGCGCTTTCCGTTTGCTCAGCTTCAAATTTTGCCATCGTGCTGTCATCCCAGCCGTATTTCTTCTGATAGTAGGCACGGTATTGAGCTAAGGTGGCAAACTGACGCTGCCCCGGAGAATGATCCATGATCGACACCAGTTTCACGATGTCCGGATCAAACAAGGATTCGAACAGCTCGACGGTACTGACATTCGGCACTTCACAGCGCAAATGCAGCAAATGATCGACCCGGCAACGGTAGTCTGCGGCATGTTTTACCGCCTCCACCATGCGCGACAGGTTGGCCAGTCGGGTGCCGCCATCATTCACATAACCCACAGTCACCGCATCCAATACTGTGGTGATGCCACTGGCTGCACACACAGCATCGAATGACGTTAATGCTGAGCGCGCCGGCCATTCAGCATTCGGACGTGGGTTGAAGAACTTCTCCATATGATCCGTATGCAGTTCGACCAGACCGGGGATAAGATAATCCCCCCGGCAGTCGATGGCCGCGTCACGTTCACACCGCCCCGCTTCAATGCGGGAAATCTTGCCGTCTTCAATATACAGCGTGCCATCCATTACTTCGTTGAGCAGAACCAGTTTTGCGTTTGTCAGAATCATCACTTAGTACACCTGAGTCTCAATTTGTCTAGTCGCTGTTTTTCGCAATGTGTTTGTATAAAAACCAATCTATATCAATACATTAAATTCGAATCATTACTTGCCGGCTGACAGGGTATGAAGGCGATCGGCCACTGCGTCACGGGCGTAAGGGTCATGGAAAATGCCCACAATGGCAGCGCCGCGTTGTTTGGCCTGATGAATCAAATCAATCACCACATCGCTGTTTTGTTTATCCAGTGACGCGGTCGGCTCATCGAGCAATAGAATCGGGTAGTCCAGCATAAAACTCCGGGCAATGTTGACTCGTTGCTGCTCCCCGCCGGAAAAAGTCGCTGGCGCCAGCTGCCAGAGGTGTTCTGGAACATTTAAACGAGTCAGCAATTGAGCGGCTTTTTCATAACAAGTCGTCGGGCACACGCCGGTATTCAGCAGTGGCTCCATCACCACATCAATTGCTGACACACGTGGAATAACCGACAGAAACTGACTGACATACCCCATCGTTTGCTGCCGCAGGCGGACAATCTGACGCGGTGAAGCCTGTGCCAGATCCACCCAGTCGGTTTCGCCCCGACCATAGCGGATTTCAATCGCACCGTTGTCGATTTTGTAGTTACCGTACAGCGAGCGCAGCAAGGTACTTTTCCCCGATCCCGAATGACCGTGCAAAATAACGCACTCACCACTGTTTACGATCAGGTTAGCCCCTTGCAGCACAGGCAGTTTCACGCCATTTTGGTTATGCAGAATAAAGGTTTTACAGACATTGCTGGCTTTGATCATTTCCATCTCGGTTACCTCACGATCGATGAAACAAGAAGCTGGGTATAGGCGTGTTGCGGATCGTCAAGGATCTGATCAGTCAGCCCCTGCTCTACCACTTCGCTGCGGCGCATAACCAGCAGGCGATCAGCCAGCAGCCGTGCCACTCCCAAATCGTGGGTAACGAAAATCACCGCGATATTCAGCTCCATCACCAGACGGCGCAGCAAATCCAGGAATTTAGCCTGCACCGAGACATCCAGTCCGCCAGTCGGCTCATCCATAAACACCAGACGCGGACGAGTCACCAAATTACGGGCAATCTGCAGGCGCTGCTGCATGCCGCCGGAAAACTGTTTAGGCTTATCGTCAATACGATCGGCTGCCAGCTCAACGGCTTCCATCCAGGTCAGGCTTTCGTCACGAATATTGCCGTAATGACGTTCACCAATGGCCATCAGGCGCTCTCCGATGTTGCCACCGGCTGAAATGTTCATGCGCAAACCATCTTGCGGATGCTGATGCACTACCCCCCACTCAGTGCGCAGCAATTTACGCTGCTCACTGACCGGCATTTCAAACAAAGAATGCAGCTTGGCTGCGCGGTCGATATACAGAACCTCGCCACCATCAGCGGCAATTTGCCCTGAAAGCAGCTTTAGCAACGTCGATTTACCCGAACCGGACTCACCGACAATACCCAGCACCTCACCGGCAAACAGATCAAAGTTAATGTTCTGGCAGCCTTTGTTTTCGGCATACAACCGGGTGACATTGTTCACCTGCAAAAGCGGTTTTTCATCAAGAAGTATCATACTTACTCACTCCCGGCCTGATTGTGTGACGGACTGTGTCGATGGGCGACTTGGACTGGCTGTTCAGGCCTGTCTGTGCTGATCTGGTGGCCCTGAAACGTCACGAAGTCCACCTCCGCTTTGCCTTGTTGAGCCAAACTCTGACGGCAGTAATCGGTATCTGAGCAGATAAAAGTACGGTTTCCCGCTTCATCCACCACCACTTCATCCAGGAAGCTGTTTCCAGAGCCGCAAATCGCACAGGATTCTTCCCACTGCTGCACCTCGAACGGGTGGTCGTCAAAGTCCAGACTCTCAACCTTGGTGTAAGGCGGAATCGCATAAATGCGTTTCTCGCGTCCCGCACCGAACAGTTGCAGTGCCGGACTCATGTGCATTTTCGGGTTGTCAAATTTCGGAATGGGCGACGGACTGGTCAGATAGCGTCCATTAACGATAACCGGATAGTCGTAACTGGTCGCGATCTGGCCATATCGTGCAATATCTTCATATAATTTCACGTGCATCACACCATATTCCTCTAAGGCGTGCATGGTGCGTGTTTCAACCTCGCTCGGCTCGATGTATCGCATCGGCTCTGGAATCGGCACCTGATAAATCAGGATCTGATTTTCCGCCAGCGGCGTTTCCGGAATACGGTGCCGGGTCTGGATCAGTGTCGCTTCTGAGGTCACTTCCGTGGTGTTAGCCTCCGCCACTTTGCGGAAAAACTGGCGGATACTCACTGCATTCGTGGTGTCATCCGCTCCCTGATCAATCACTTTCAGGGTATCGTCCGGGCCAATCAACGCGGCCGTGAGCTGAATTCCGCCGGTTCCCCAGCCGTAAGGCATCGGCATTTCCCGCCCCCCGAAAGGCACCTGATAGCCGGGAATGGCAATGGCTTTGAGCAGCGTGCGGCGAATCATGCGCTTGGTGGACTCATCCAGATAGCCGTAGTTATAGGTTTGATTCATGGTGCCCGATCCTTATTTCGCTGCCCGCATCTGACGCAGCATATGCAGTTCTGACTGGAAATCCACGTAGTGCGGCAGGCGGAAGTGAGAAACAAATCCGACCGCATCCACGATGTCGCTGTGATACAGAATGAATTCCGGATCCTGTGCCGGAGAGCTTTGCTCTTCGCCGTATTCCTCGGCCTGCAAGGCACGATCAACCAACGCGACGGCCATGGCTTTGGTTTCGGCACGGCCAAAGGTCAGCCCGTAACCTCGGGTAAACTGAGGTGTTCGCTGAGCCGGAGAATAACCGTTGATCATCTGGCATTCAGTCAACTGAAGTTCGCCAATGCAGATCTCAAATCCCAGCTCTTCCGGTTCAAACCGGATTTCTGTCTGTCCGGTGCGCATTTCGCCGCAAAACGGGTGTGAGTCGCCGTAACCACGGATGATGGAATAGGCAATCCCTATCAGGAAACCCTCGTCACCTCGGATCAGGTTTTGCAGACGCGTCGGGCGCGTTGCCGGAAAAGCCAGCGGTGATTCGGTCAAATCATAAGGTTCTGCACCACTGTCATGCTCTTCCACCAGCAAGCCCGCTTTGGCGATCCAGTCAAAGGCATTGCCGCAGGTTAACGAGCTTGCTTCAACATGTTCTGTCGGTTCGTTTACCGGTTGCTTGCTGTCCTGATATTGGCTCTCCTGAAACTGGCTGTCCTGATTGCGGTTCTGTTTACCGCCCTTGGCTCCTGTCGCTGCCAGATTAGCTGCCACCTCAGGGCAGCCCGCCAGCAGTGAGAAATCCAGCAAACGGTGGGTGTAGTCATACGTCGGCCCCAGAATCTGCCCGCCAGGCAGGTCTTTGAATGTCGCCGACACCCGACGCTCAATCTGCATCGTCGCCGTATCAACCGGGTTTGCGATGCCAAATCGCGGTAACGTCGTGCGAAAGGCACGCAACAGGAAAATCGCCTCAATCAAATCGCCACTGGCCTGCTTAAATGCCAACCCTGCCAGTTCGCGATCATAAATCCCCCCTTCATTCATGATGCGGTCTACCACCAGCGGCAATTGCCCGGCAATTTGTGCCACAGACAGCCCGGCAACCGTAATGTCCCCTCGGCGTTTTTTCGCCAGCAAGTCATGCGCGGCATTGATGGCGGTTTCACCGCCTTTTACGGCAACGTACATACTCAGGCCTCCTTCACTTGGGCGGTACGGGGTAACGCCATCACTTTGTTCCGGGTGATGAACACCATATCCAGCCCGGCAGGGAACACATGCTGACGGTTGGTAAGATAATCCAGCGCGCTGGGATGCAGTCCTGTAACCCGAACCCGGGTTTCGGTGGCGATTCCCGGCCCAGACAGTAATAAGGTCACCGGGTGTTCAGCTCCCCTTTTAATCTCTTGACCAGCATCTTGTGACGAAACAGTCGTCTGCCCATCGTTTGCTGCCAGAGTGTCCTCTAGCTGCTCAACCTCAATCAGTAACGTGGTGCTGTGATGCGGGTTTTCATTGGTGCCACCATTAAACAACAGCCCGTTAAATGGCTGATGACCGTCAAGTAACGCAAACTCTGCCTGCGCAGGCAGACTGTGATACTGCGTATTGCACTGACAGTGAAAAGCGATATTGCGCATGATGGTTTCATGACGGAATGATTCCGCCAGATACAGTGAAGATTTGGCGTCCAATAGTGTCAGCAGCACACCAAAACTGGCAGGATGCATGCCATCGAGCGGCACACAATGTGGCAGGCTGGCAATCGTACCCGGACGCGCCATGGCATCCATCAGGACACGAAAGTTCTGTTGACTGTCAAATACCGGCGATGAAAGACCGGCAATCAGTTGAGCTGGTGCCATCAGTCATCCTCCCCACGGACTAAGGTGAAAAAATCCACCTTGGTTTTCAGGGTTTCTGCGGTGGCAGCCGCGCGTTTCGCCTGCTGAGTGGCGACCAATGGCTGCAAAATCTGATCGTCTGTCGCGGCAGCCCGCTCACTTTGCATTAAGGCGTCCACCACAGCGGCGATGTCGGCATGGGTTTTATCGCGACCCTGAATGTAGGCGAAGCCATTCAACCCGCTCTCCAACACAACCGACGCGCGGGTAACGGTCATATCGCCGATATTGAAGCGATCACCGGTATTACCCAGACGGCCACGCACCTGCACCAGCCCGCTTTCGGTCGGACGCAGATAAGAAAAATCGGGTTTGTCGGGAAACTGAGTCCAAAGTTGCTGTAACTGTTCACCGCTGGCCAGCGCCAGCGTTTTCATCCAACGCTGTCTGTCCTGGCGACTAAAAGCCGGGGCAGACATAGGTTCCGGAGTTGTCATGCTAGGTTCCTGAGATAACCAATTGATAGGTTCACTTTACCCATCAGCAACACTCAGAAATATCGAGAAGAACTTCCGCTTTACCTTAGTTTTTCTTAGTGAAACCCGGCGTTTTTACCGTCAGAGTAAACACAATTGTCACAATCTTCAGTTAGAAACAATCTTCAGTTAGAAAAGGTTATCTAAAAAGAATGAGAGAAATTGTGAAAAAGAACCGCCGCCTGCCCCCGCTCAATGCTCTGAAGGCATTTGAAGCTACCGCCAGACACCAAAGTATTACCAAAGCAGCCGAGGAGTTGTGCGTCACGCAAGCCGCAGTCAGCCAGCAGGTCAAATTACTCGAAGCGCATCTTGAGCGGCAACTGCTGCACCGAAATGGTCGGCATATCCGTCTGACTGATGAAGGTCGCCAGTATCTGCCGGTTTTAAACACCGCGTTTGACGCTCTGGCGGCTCAGACTCACGAGCTGTTTGGCCGCGGCAATACCACGGTGTTGCGCCTGCGCTGTACTTACAGTTTTGCCCAATGCTGGCTGACACCAAGGCTGGGCGATTTTGTCCGGCAATATCCGACAATTCGGTTGCGGGTGATACCGTCAAATACACCGGTGCCGGAAACCGACCACAATGAGCCTGATTTAGAAATTCTTAATGGCTATGGCAATTGGCTGAATAAACAAGTCGAGCAAATCACGGAAGATGAGTGGGTTGTGGTCGCCAGCAATACCCTGCTTACCCATTACCCGATGCCGGCCCCTTTGGGGCAGTTTGCCCAGTATCCGAAAATTGCCTCGATAGGCTATCGGGAAAGCTGGCAAGACTGGTTCTCGTTCGCAGCCGAAACTGGCGACAGTACTGGCAGGAAAACAAACGTCACACAAAGTGAAGCAGATGCTGTGGATCATACACACGCCGTTGAATTCGATGGCCAGTTGACTCCGCCACAACTGGAAGCCTTCAGCACATCACTAGCCATTCAAATGGCTGAATCCGGAGCGGGTTTTCTGCTGGCAAAACGCATTCTGGTGCAGTCTTCACTGGATGCCGGGAGGCTGCGCATTGTTCACCCGGTCACCATGCCTAGTCGCGGTCATCACTACCTGCTGACCAAAAGTAGCAATCCGGATCAGGTTGCAATCAAGCTGTTCAAGCAATGGCTGTACCGTAAACTGACGACGCATGATAAAGCGCGAAATGACGCTCTGGCGTGAATCGCACCTTAGATCAGTGAGAATCTGTCATCAAGTAACCGTCAGTGAGAAAAGCTATCAGCGAGAAATGTCTCTCCCGTCAGCCAGTTCATGCAGACAAGCTAGGCTACGGGTGAGAAGCGGATTCTGAGGCCTGATTTGAAAACAGGGTAAATGGGCTAATTACTCGGATAACGACATGGAATTAACGGTAGCCTGAGCCAGTTCCAGAATCCAGTCCGTAAAAACGTGCTCCCCTTCGTCACGAACGCCATTCATACGTAAGTAATACTGGCGCTGTCGGTTTCCGGCCAAAGGCGAGAGCTGTACCAGCTCCCCCGAATCCAACTCTTTGGCGATCAGCGCTTTAGGGCATAAGGCGATACCATTGTTGTTCATCGCCGCGATACGCATCATATTGAAATCGCTAAATACTGTCCCGCGATTTACTTTCGACACACCCGCAACAAGCTGGCTGGCGTATCGGTCATACCAACGCTGCCACGCCTGTGAGTCACCGTCATGCAGGAGCTCATACTGATTCAACTGGTCTGGCGAAAAGTGGCTGATCTTCGCCGCATATCCCCGGCCACAGACCGGCACGGTCGAACCACTGAACAAGACGCGCTCAGAGTCCGCCAACGCGTGATCAGTAAAACCCAGCACAATATCTGCGTGATCATCCCGCCCTGACAACTGGTAGTGCAGTTCCAGTTCTATCTGGGGAAAACGGTCTTTGAAGGCATGTATATTGGGCAGCAAAAAACAGGTAGCCAGTGATGGCAGGCTGTAAATCACCAGTTTATTCCTGACCGGACGCTTCCTATTGTCCGCCACTGCCGCGCGCAACTGGGCAAAAGGGTCAGTCAGCTGCGCCGCAAACTTGATCCCGTCTTCGGTTAAGGTCACCCGGTTTTGCTTGCGATAAACCAGCTTTTTACCCATCCATTGCTCTAAGCCTTTGATTTGACTAATCACTGCCGCATGTGTCACGAACATCTCTTTAGCCGCCTCAGAGTAGCTGCCCAAACGCGCCACAGCTTCAAAGTAATAAATTGATTTCAAAGGCATTTTCATAGTCAGCATCTTTCAGGTGTAAGTTTTTCTTACATTCTATGTGAGATTTAATGAGTTGTTAACCAATAAGCAACAAACCTATCATTCAGGGACTCTGATTAGCGCTAACAGAGATTTCGATGAACGTGTTTTTTTGAAGGATATTTTTATGTTTATCAGATCGTTGAATGATGTCGAAGGCTCTGAGCATTACGTGAACTGGGGCAATGGTACGAGCCATCGCCTGCTTACGCTTGCGGACAAGATGGGCTTTACCGTGTGCCACACCGTTGTGACCCGCGGCACTGAGTCGCTGCTTGAATACAAAAACCATCTGGAAGCCTGCTACTGCATTGGTGGCGAGGGCGAAGTTGAAACCATGGCTGGTGAGCGATTCCGCATTGTTCCGGGAACCATTTATGTTCTTGATGAGCATGACAAACACTATCTACGTGCCAGTGAAGACAAAGATCTGATTCTGGTCAGCGTGTTCAATCCCCCATTGAAGGGAACGGAAACCCACAACCTAAATAACGGCGATTCATCCGCTTACTAATAACGAAGAAGGTGAGCCGCACAGGGTCACTTAGCCCAAGGAAAAGGAGGCAGGTTATGTTTTATCTTCATGGATCTTTCTTACTATATTTGCTCAGTATGTTGCTGATTGGTTTCTATTTTTACAGACGCACCACCAGCACCTCAGACTATATCTTAGGATCGCGTAACCTGCCCCCCAGCGTTGCTGCACTCAGTGCCGGCGCCTCAGATTTAAGCGGCTGGGCCTTGATGGGCCTGCCGGGGGCTATCTATATCGGTGGCCTGAGTAACCTCTGGATTGTACTGTTTACGCTGATGGGCGTTTACGTAAACTGGAAATTCATTGCGCCTAAACTGCGGGTAATGACTGAAAAACTGGGCGATGCCCAGACGATTCCGGAGTACCTTCAAAACCGATTCAATGACCAGTCCAATATTCTGCGCCTGACTTCGTCGGCCGTCACTCTGGTGTTCTTTACCTTTTATGTCGCTGCCGGGCTGAGTGGTGGCGCGGTATTGTTTGAAAACACCTTCGGGATTGATTACCACACCGCACTGCTCGTCGGCGGAATAGTGATCGTGTCTTACACCTTCCTGGGCGGTTATCTAGCGGTCTGCTGGACCGACTTTTTCCAAGGGTTGATGATGGCGTTGTCTTTACTGGTTGTCGCCCTGGCACTGTTTTTTGTATCCAATGGTGATTCGGGAACCGCTTCATCGGCGGCAACATCGGCAGCCATGGTAAATGCCATTACCCTCAGCGATCTTCGTCCGGATCAAGGTTGGTTCTGGGGACTGCTGTCACTCAGCGGTTGGTGTATCGGCTATCTGGGACAACCTCACGTGCTGGTGCGCTTTATGAGTGTCCGCAGTGTCGAAGATATTAAAATCTCCCGTCGAATTGCGGTAATTTGGACCAGCATTACGATGATTTCCGCAGTACTGGTGGGCTTTTGGGGACGCAGTTACTTTGCCGATCCGCTGGAAAACGGAGAAACCATTTTTATTGCGCTGTCTCAGGCTATCTTCCATCCGTTTGTTGCAGGACTGATTATCGCTGGTGTACTGGCATCAATCATGAGCACAATCGACTCACAACTGCTGGTATGCTCGTCGACATTATCGGAAGATTTCTATCGCGCTTATGCCCGACCAAACGCATCAGACAAAGAAGTGCTGAATGTGGCACGCATGGCGGTACTGGTTGTGGCGCTAATCGGGTTCTATCTGGCCTATCAGAAAGCAGACTCTACGCTATTGAGCATGGTCGCTTATGCCTGGGGTGGTTTCGGTGCTTCTTTCGGGCCAGTCATCCTGTTCAGCCTGTTCTGGAAAAAAATGACGAGTCTGGCCGCCATTTCAGGGTTGATTGTCGGTTCTGTCGTGGCGCTTATCTGGAATCAGAATCAGGGCGGAATCTTTGATTTGTTTGGTGTTGTGCCTGGATTTATTACCGCCAGCCTAACCATCATCGCCATTACCCAATACCAAACAATGAAAGCGACAAACACAGAAACAGCCTACTAAGCACGTTATTGGGTATTGAGTTCAGTAAATTCATATCAAAGACCAAATTTTGATCACATCAATCTTTCCAAGGCATCCATTCTGGATGCCTTTTCTCCCGCCCTTTGCCAACAATACAACGCATTTTCACTACTTTACTGAGATACCTCACCATTCGCCAAAAAGTCACTTCACCTATGCCAAGAAGATCGCTTCTTATGCATTGTTTGTTCTAACTCACATTTGCTCCATTCCGTGTTACAACGTTGCTTTACAGGCAGATTGAGCTGTATTAGTTGAACAACTTTTAGTAATGATACAGAGTGTCCACTATTGATCAGATCACCGTTTCGAAAAGGAGGTTTAATGGCTATCAGTGTACGCGTTTTGAAGGCGAATCATGGGGATTGCATTCTGGTAACCCATAAAGGGCCTCACGGTACATTCAACCTTCTTATCGATGGTGGAAATGCCGGAACTTTCAAATACGGCCAGCAGGACCGTATGAAAGGCGAATTGTGCAAGTTGCTCGACGAGATCAAAGCACTGAATCAGCATATTGACTTAGTTATTTTGACTCATATTGATGATGATCACATCGGTGGGCTTCTCAAGGCTTTAAAATCTCCTGGTTACGGTCAGCTTGTAAAAAGTGTTTGGTTTAATTCGTCAAGATTAATTACGGATCACTTCAGTTTCCCTGAAATTCCAGCGAATGACATTTATTTGCCAGATTCATCTCCTGACACGAGTGTTCGACAAGGGAAAAAATTTGAAGATCTCCTAGATGAGCTAGGAGTAGAACGTAGCCATATAATTATGGCTGGGCAGAAAATAGTCAAAGGCCCTTTTACGTTTAAAATATTATCACCAAATGAAACTCAGCTTCGAAAGCTCCTGTGTATTTGGCCAGTAGAAAAAACCTCACCTAACACATCCGCGGATGTGACCGACTACTCTCTGAGTTTGGAACAGCTCTGGGTGGACGACAGTTTCGAGAGCGACACCTCAATAGCCAATGGAAGCTCAATCGCTTTCATGCTACAGGCAGACGATCAGAGAATGTTATTCTTGGGGGATGCCTATGATACCTGCATTGTCGAAAGCTTAAAGCAACTAGGTTATAACGAGCAGAACAAGTTGCAGCTGAGCTTAGTGAAAATTTCGCATCACGGAAGTCAATACAATACCAGTTCTGATTTTTTGAGTATGATTTCTGCTACGCATTACGTTATCTCCACTAACGGGGCAAGGCACGGACTGCCCAATAAAAGAACAATTGCAAGAATTCTCGCTGCTGGGGATGGAAAAATTTGTTTCAACTACCCTGAAGTCGCTGCTTCAATGTTGCTTCCCAATGAGCAGCATCAATATGCTGGACGCTTGGATGTTGTTGGTCAGATAGAGTTTGAACATGACGCCTGATGAGCTGATAATTTCTTATGCTGTAAAAATAAACGGCGGAAGCGGAGTTCTCGTTGGTGCGCTCTCGCAGGACTACACTTATGTATTCACAGCCAAGCATGTATTGAGCGCGACCAATAAAGTCACCCGAAGTGGAGTTTCGCTTCAAATAATTGATGAGCCATATCTGCACCCAACACTTGATTGCGCAGTAATAAAGGTTGAATTTCAACAGAATGTAAAGCAGCGTAATTGGTTAGGAAATTTGCCATCAGGGGCTGCGCTTTCATTTGTGGGATTTCCTGACACTAACACCAATACCGATATACCCTACAAGATTTATACAGGCGTCCAAAATAGCATGCTTAATAATGTAGTGGTTTGTAATCTCAACAACAGTCCAGCGCAAGATGCGATTGTTGGCATGTCTGGTGGCGGTCTGTATCACGTGTGCAACGGTTACCCTTACCTGGTGGGTGTTGAGTCTCGAATGGATGATGAAGACGAGAATCTGCGATGGGGCCGCATACGTTGCTTTTCCGTGGACATCTTCGAAGAAATCATTGCTCAGTATGATCTTGCCTTAATGGCTCCTAGCTTCATGGCGTGCTTTTCACAGCTTAAGGATGATCTTTTTTATTTCAATGCCGCAAATCCAGACAATCTAGTGAAACTTAACAAAAAGCTGCATGAGTATGCCGATGCACTGATAGCTCTGGGGCTGCCACCTCCGCATGAACTGATGACGCGCTACAACAAAAAGTTGCTGGTGGGTCATGAAACTCAAGCTGCTGTGTTGGATAGAGATCTGTGGATTGCATATTTTGAATTTGCAATCGTTTGCGCTTTGATTGATGAGCCAACAAATATTGATGAGGACTACATAAAGGGTTTGGAGAAGCGACGCAGGTTTGTCTACTCTGGCAGTAATGCTCACTGGATTAGACATCTTTCGGAGATTTTGAAAGCAGCAAGGTCCACGTTGGACGAACATGGAATTATGATTATTAGCTCTCCTCAAGAGGAGGCTCCCTGTCTTCCAGACGAGGAAGACTTGGAAGAGGTTATTGACGATATTGCCTCAGCCCCTACACCAGGAACTGGTGGAAGAATTGATGATGTGCACAGCCAAGTATATAAGACTTACACGGTCGCGCATATGAAAGGGTTGCGCAATAAGTATGTGCTGAAAAAGCATCGCGAGTATGGGCTTGCCCGTCCGAGCGAGCAACTGAAAATATTCAGGGATTATTATAATGAAGTTATTAAGTAGGGAGCACGACTTTAACTTTCTGACCTCCGAAGTCGATGGGGTCAGGTTTGAGTTGTTTGCTTCTAGCCAATCCTTTTTAACTTGTATCGTTTGTTGGTTTGAGTCGTCAACTGACGTCATGATGAACTGGCAGGCAATTCAAAGCATAGTATCAGTTAGGTTTAAGCCAGAAGGAGGGCATTCAAAATGGAATGTGTATTTGATTTTGATGTGCCCAGATAGCCTTGAGATTCGGGATAAATATGTAATTCAAAATGACCGCTACGCGGCAAGGAAGATCATATTGGATGGGCTCGGTGAGTTACCTGATTCTCCGGATGTTGAAAAATTGGTAAACGTAGCGTTATTGGGAACGGATCTCGAGCTAGCACCAGTTTCGTATAATTCCAAAGATGACTTAGAAACACCCATTGCAGCAATTGTAAAAGGTGTACCCTCAGGTTCCAGTGTTGGTGCGAAAGAAGCGCGCAGTGAAATGATCAACAAACTAATCGAGTTTTTGTCAGAAAATGAAAATAAAAAAAGTTGAGATCGAGGGCTTCCGCGCTTACAAGTACAAAAAAGACGGGACCTTTGATTTTACAAATGAGAGTGGTGAGCCGTCGAATTTTGTTGCTATTTATGCCCCTAATGGATTCGGCAAGAGCTCTTTTTACGATGCCGTAGAATGGGCTTTCACTGATAATCTTGAGAGGTATACCAATAGTCACAATAAGAAAAATAATGAGCTGGCGGCAAAAGGCACAAAGCAACTTCAGGTTCCTCAAAAGATACTTCGAAATACGGAGGTGTTGGATGACGTGCCTACGTACGTATCTGTAATCACAACCACGAAAAAATTCGAACGAAAGCTGAAAAAGCCAAGGTCGAACTCAAGCGATCTCACTTTTAAGGCAACTAAGAAAAGTGAAGATGTAGAAGTCTACAAGAGAGTTATACTATCCCAAGACGCAATCGACCGTTTCCTTCGCGAGGCAAAACCTCAGGAAAGATATGATCTTTTCATGGGTTTTTTTGGTGGAAGTGCTGAAACTCTACGCCAAGAAATGACCTTGCTAATCAATGAGAACGAATCGAAAATCGTTACGCTGCTGGCCGAGCGATCAAGAATCGAGTCTCAGCTAAATAATCCGGTCGACTCCCGAATATTCGAAGACTTTAATACTCTTGCAGCCGCCCTTAACTCTCAAGGTGAAGCAATTGTCTTTGTCGATGAGAACTTTGATACGCTTGCTGAACACCAAATACTGTTATCGATCGTCACTCGGACGCAAGCGCTTAATGCTGAGCGGGCTGCGACTCAACAACGACATGCTGCGTTATTGCTACAATTATCAGGGCTTCCTGGCTTTAAGCGTAATCTAGAGTTATTGCCGCAGCAGAATTCATATGTCAACAGTCTATCGAAAGGCTTGCAGGATTCAGTCAAATATCAACAGCTCACTGCAGCACATAGTCGCGGCCTTACTGAATGGCAGTCAATTAGTGATGAGTTGAAAGTTCTGGAGGAGGTTATTGCCCAGGTTCCTTCGTTTATTGCTGATGAAGAGGTTAGAGTACAATCTGTTGGTCAATTGCCTGCACTAACCGCAGAAAAAAACCGATTAACCGCGGAGCTTAAAACGGCCGAAACATCTGCCGTTGGCACCAAGAAATCAATTGCAGATCTCGATCAAAGGGCGTTGGAGCTTCAGTCATTGATCGCAACTAGTCCAGCTATTTACTCCGAAATTGCTGCCAGAGAAGCCGGCCTGATTGGGCTGAAAGTTGACTTAAGTGCCAAGCTCACTTCCCTCCAGCTCACTGTAGCGGAGCTGGACGCCGTTGCTTCGCAACTTAACAAGATCCCCTCCTTGCCAATCACTGCTGATACCCTGCTATATGGTGATACCAGCTACCTAGGCTTGCCCGATGACTTCATCGTCAAAGTTCAGGTTGCTCATGAAGAATTAGCTGCATTACGCTTACACGACCAGTCGATTAAAACGACTCAAGTAGCTCTTACTCAGCAAATGGAAGCTGTCGAGAGCCTTGTTTCACTCGGTATCTCTTACCTCTCAAAATGGCCCAGCGCTAAGTGTCCACTGTGCCGACTACCCCACCCAACATCTGATGCCTTAATCGCAGCGGTTAAGAATAATGACTTGCTAACGTTAGTTGCAAAGCAGAATGCACAAGAGTTAGAGAATATCGCACTTCGTATCCAGTCGCTTTCAGCAGAAATTGATTCTCATGTTGATGAGGCCCAGAAGAAACATTCAGAACACTTATCGTCGTTACGACAGAAGCTCAATGATTTTAGTTCACGGGTCACTGAGTTAGAGAGTCAAAGAACACGTCTTGCAGCAAGTGTTGATACAGCTGAGCGTACGCTTAAGTCATTGAAAGAGAGGGTTTGGGATGTTGACTCGCAAGAATTGAGAAAACGCGTCGACGCGGAGTTAGCTGTTGCATCGGAGCGACGACCTTTTTTGTCGCAGCAACTGGCCTCAGTCGAACATTCGGTTACTTCGCTCCGTACCCAAATTCAAATTCTCGAAAATCAGATATTGGGATTAGTAAACCTGATACACGAGATAACGAACAAAACCTCGTATGAAAAAGTTAAAGCCTTTATCTCCAAAGAAGCTGTTGCTGAGAGCAGGACCCTTGCCTTAAGCTGCGATAGAAAAAAAACTGAACTAACAAAAAAAATTAATGAGCTGGGTGAACAACTTGCCCAACTATTAGGCGAGTGTAACGAACTTCAAAGCATAATGAATTCGGAAGGTAATTGGATTGATTTTGCGGTTTTAGCGTCTAATAAAGACGAAGCAGTCAGGCATCTGAATGATACTGAGGCTGCTATCACTACGTTTGTTCAAACTGTTGATCGGCTAGCCGGAAAGCCTCTCGGAAAGGATCCTGATCTAATCGAACGGGAAATCAATGAACTGACACCAGAGCTACTTCGTCGTGATAATGTACTGGCCGCCAAAATCCAATCATTTGATTTACTGACGGAGCAGCTTAAGACGTTCAAACCTTACTTTGATGGTTTAAAGTTGCGAGACCAGTTAAAAGTGGTCGAGCATGATCTTTCTCTACATAGATTAGTAGAAAGTAAGCTCACAGCTGAAAGAGAGAGCGTTGTATCGAAGCTGAAGGAGAGGGTTAAAGAGTTCTTTTTTACCGACTTGATTAATGCCATTTACAGCAAAATTGATCCGCATCCGTCATTCAAAACTGTTCAATTTATAGTTGACTTTGAATCTTATGAAAAGCCGGGATTGAATATTGTATTGCAAGATGAGAGAGGTGACATAATTTCTCCAATGCTATATTTCAGTGCCGCTCAGCTCAATATTCTTAGCCTGAGCGTTTTTCTTGCTAACGCTTTACACGCGACGGACAAATCTGGAACACCTCTGGACGTGATAATGATTGATGACCCAATTCAGTCAATGGACTCCATTAATGTTCTGGCTACTATTGATTTGTTGCGAAACGTCTCGGAAAGATTTAATAAGCAAATCATTATTTCCACACATGATGAAAACTTCTTTGGTTTACTCAAGCGTAAGATTCCTACCGATGTCTTCAATTCAAAATTTTTGCAACTTGAAAGCTTTGGAGTTGTGGGACAAGGCTAACGAGTGGAATTGATATGATGCTCCCCGAGCGGCTTTTTAGAAAGCAGTAGTAGCCGCTATGGGGAATAATAATTTTAGTTTGCTAGAGGCGTTGTTTCTAAGAATGCTGCGAATAAGTCGCTGATGTGAAATCATGTATTCATCCAGTTTGCCAAGGAACAGATCTGCTTATGGGGCATTAACTTTCGTTGGCCGATAGCGAATTCTCCTGTAAGCACGAAGTCAGACTCGTAAGGAAATCTTTCTGTCCCGGATGGATGCGATTCTTCTTTGGGCAAAGCTCTTAGCTGTTATCGAACCGGTTTAGCCTAAAGCTAAAAAATCTTAAGGAATTGCAATGAATTTAGTTTGTAGTGGAAAACTGAATTTAGTGAACTAAATGGAGGTGTATCATGCTCATACAAAGCTTCGAAGAGAGGCGTCTTTGCCATACCTGATGTAATTTAGCGCTGGCTAAATTAGTGATCTCGCTGGCAAGGTTTTGTCCAGAGACGTACCAGCACGATCACCGCTAGCACGTTTATGCCCCAAAAAGTGTTTAGATATCAGTAAACCTTCATAAGAATAATTTGGTCACCAGATTATTGACTAAACTCCGCCTATCAAGCAATTCAACAATCGTCAGATCTCTGGGCAACACTACACACCACAATCAATGATGAATGATGCGTAGCGAAACAAAAAGATTAGCTAATCAGTACGTGTTACTCAGAAACAACAGTCCACTTCATTAGGCTTTGTTCTGCTTCGTCACACTGAATCAGTTGAAGTGGTCGCTTTACCCACGAGCCGGCTTTTTGTGTTTCCGATGTCACCGCCAAATAGTAGCTTGTATCTGTTTTAAGTCTGAATGCTTGGTCTTCTTCGGTATAAACAAAGCCTTGGTGCTTTTGATTTACATCCTGTATTTGTTTTTTTGCACAATACCTCAGCGTAATCAAGGTTTAACTTCTATATTCATACTGCAATAAAAAATAGACTAAAGTAAGGACTACTTATGTTAAATAAAACCGTCAGTAAGAGCTTTGCGTGCTTGTTAGGCATTGGGCTAATTGGCTGCACGATACAGCTTGCTCCTGCTCCATCAGATAAGATTTTAGAAGAATCACAATCATCATTAATTGATGGTTTGACTCTCTTAGATTCCATGAAGTTTGGCGCACCAAATGGCTCGTATGACTCCAGAAAAGACACCTACTCCGCTTTAATAGGTAAGCTTGAGTCTGTAGCTACCCTTATAGAAGTAAGACTTCCACCAGCGGATCTCGAATCAGATGCCGTAAAAAAGATCATAGAAAGTTCAAGCAGTAATTTGCCCGCTCTTGAACTTACCGAAGCACTAGAGAAAGCCGATCACAAAGCAAGCCTGAATGCGCTTGGCGAGATCACTTACTTACAGGCCATTGATAAAGCATGCTCAAGTATGGCTAATGCAGAGGAAGGCATTAAACCTACAATCATATCTTGGACAAATTCAAAAGGCGAAAAAGTAGAGGTTAAACCAGCCCCTAAAAATGGCATGTGCCCGACAGCCGGTCATGTAGCAATAGCCAAGAAAGGTTTCACTGTAAGCATGCAAGCTGTGACTTTTTATGAACAGTTACTATTTGATTTGAAGGGAGAAGAATAGATGAGTGAATTTAATATTGACGAGGTCGTAGGTGATGTGGCAACAAACGTCAGATCTCTATTTGATTCTAATCAACCGAAGCTAAAGGCTTTTATACGCTCGCAAGCACGAGGTTCTGTTGAATACGCAGCGGAAATTGCCGAACACCTTGTGAATGGCAATATCCAAGAATCGGAAGCAAAAGTTTATCTCGATAGACTAGAAGAGATGGTAACAGCATCTGCATACGTGATTATTGGTAGTGCTATCGCCCTGTTTGAGGCTGTCTGGAATGCTATCGTGAACACTATTTGGAATGCGCTAGAAGCCGCATTAACAGGAGTATTAAACGCTGCCCTACCTATCCCCGACATCAGTGTTGATGACTAACCTCTAACAACTAAGCCTCTGTCTATCAGAGGCATAATCCTTTAACTTGAGAACATCCCCAAAACACCTAAACACTGTGGTTAAGTGAAATTAGCCACTATTATGTCTGCAAAGCGCATGGTTGCATTACATGAGGTGTTGTGGATGAGTTGATTTGGCCAAAGGATAAGAGGATTTGCCATATCTCTGATTATCCGTTAAATACTAATTTAGCAAAATCACTGACTCATTTTTGTCCAAAACCGTGTTGAGTGTTGCCAATACCCCCAACGAACAACACAACATCCTTAGAGGATGCCTTTTCACTGAAGTTTGTTGCTTTTCGCCGGGTCAGATTAAAGCCAGGCCGCCGTTCAGGCATATGTGGGATCTGTATTTGCGAGCTACGTGAAGGCTATGTTGAATATAGCGAGGAATCATTAAAACCGGTGTCTGAAAACAAGACCTCCGGTGTTGCGCCCGCCCTAAAGGGAACGTCGAGCTGGGAATATAACAGGATAAATTCAAATCAATTAAGTTGCCGAAAAGGAGCTGAGGCATGTTTCAACCATCCATTTTTCGCGAAGAACGTATAGCCGTTTTGCAGGAAATGATTCGCATGAATCCCTTTGCGAGTTTGGTCTCCATGCAAGAAGGTGAAATCATCGCCGATCATCTTCCCATGGTCATTCATCCTGAATTATCTGAGCGAGGAATCCTGCGTGGACATGTGGCACGCGGCAACCCAATAGGAAAGAAGCTGGACGACACAATCCCGGTACTTGTCATGTTTCAAGGACCTCATCACTACATTACGCCGTCATGGTATCCATCAAAAGAGGAGCACGATAAAGTCGTACCGACGTGGAACTATGTTGTTGTCCATGCCCGCGGCAAGATCACACTTCACCATGACGAAAACTGGATTCTTTCACATCTGAATGAACTCACCAACCGAAACGAATCGGGACGAAAAGAACCCTGGAAGATCGCTGATGCGCCTGACGATTTCATCGCTCGCCAACTGAGGGGAATCATCGGGATTGAAGTCGAAATCACCGCGTTACAAGGAACCTGGAAAGTCAGCCAGAATAAAAACAAGGAAGATAATCAAGGCGTGGTCAAAGGGTTGAGAATGGAATCCTCTGAGGTGGCGAGTACGATGGCTGGTTGTGTTACTGAACACTTTGATAAGCCAGACAGCCCTTAAGCCTGCTCAGTATCCAAAAGCACAACGTTACGACAGGCGAACGGAGTGCTGGGTTCGCCAGATGGTAGCCGTTAAGCATCTTCAAAGGGGCATGCTTTATCAAAGGAGCACGCTTCATCAAAGGAGCATGCCTCAACACATGTTGATACAAAGGAACAAAAAAAGGCATCCCGAAGGATGCCTTTTCATTGAGCCAAGTTTGTTACTTTGCGCCGGGTCAGATTGTCAGCGGAATCAGCTCGACACCCAGCACGGTGCTAATTCCCATTACCACCAGCAGTGACGTTTTGAATACCGCTTTCGACCAATCAACATAATTGTCAGCCGTCATTTTGCGGAATGTCACTCGGGTCCACATCAGGCAGACAGCCGAAGCGACCGCCAGGTACTCAACCCCACCGTTGCCCAGCAGGAACAAGCCCAACGCGACAACGCTGAAGGCCACCACATAAGCTTGCATGTGCTTGCGTGCCTTGTTGATGCCTTCCACCACCGGCAGAACCGGGATGCCGGCCTCGCGGTAGTCTTGCATACGGAACATGGCAATCGCATAGGAATGCGGCATTTGCCACAGGCAGAACAGCGCAAACAACAGCACCGCATCCAGGCTGATGTAGTTTGTCACCGCCAGGTAACCAACCAAGGGCGGTACTGCGCCGGATACACTGCCCACCAGTGTGCCGTACACCGACGTACGTTTGTACCACATGGTGTAAAAGAACACGTAAAACACGTAACCCAGCAGTACAACGACTGCCGACAACGGGTTTGCCATACGGTACAGCACTGCCGTACCGCCCAGCAGCAACGCAACCGCGTAGATGAACACATGATCGATATTCAACCCATCCTGAACCAGTACCCGGTTACGGGTACGGTCCATTTTGCTGTCGATATCACGATCAAAAATATTGTTCACCACACAGCCGGAGGCAATCACACAGGCCACACCCAACAGGGTGTAAGCCAGCAACGAGGCACTGGCTGCTTCTGTTTTGGCAGCGAGGAAAAACCCCGCCGCCACAGAAATCAGGTTACCAATGATGATGCCCGGCTTGGTAATGGAAATGTAGCTTTTGATCATGACGCCCTACATCATCATATTGACGTTCAGGTTCCACATAATCCAGATGGAACCGGCAATCACGATAAATACCACAAGGGCAGTAAACACCAGGGAAATCATGTTCCACTGGCCATCTTCAGTGCGAATTTCCATGTGCAGGAAGTACACCAGATGCACCACCAGCTGAACAATGGCACAGCCAAACATCAGCGCGTAGGTAATGGTGTCTGGCAGGCTCTGCGTCGCCACGAAGTAAAACGGAATAATCGTCAGGATCAGTGAAGCAACGAAGCCTTTGATGTAATCCTGTACTCCGGTATCAGCGTGTTGTTGGCTCATTACATTACCCCCAGCAGATACACAATGGTGAATACACAAATCCAGACGATGTCCAGGAAGTGCCAGAACAGGCTCAGACAGTGGAAACGGGTTTCCATCATCTCGTTCAGGCCTTTAGTGTTCAGCTGCCAGTAACACACCGCCAGCCAAATCAGGCCAAAGGTCACGTGCAGACCGTGGGTACCAACCAGCGCAAAGAACGCTGACAGGAAAGCACTGCGCTGAGGACCAAAGCCTTCTTCAATCAGGTGATGGAACTCGTAGATTTCCATGATGATAAAGCCAAGGCCCAGCAGGAAGGTAATCCCCATCCAGCGTTTCAGACCAGCAATATCTTTGCGCTTCATCGCAATGATACCGAAGCCGAAAGTGATACTACTGAACAGCAGCATCATGGTTTCAGTAAATACGAACGGCAGCTCGAAAATGTCTTTACCGCCTGGGCCACCGGCAGTGCCGGTGACCAATACTGCATAAGTTGCAAACAGGCTTGCAAACAAAATGCAGTCACTCATCAGGTAAATCCAGAAGCCAAACAGCTTGTTACCTGCCGTGTCGTGGTGATCATGACCATGATCATGCGAAATGGCATTAGTTTGCATACGTCACCTCCAGATCATCGTCGTTATCTTCGTTACCGGACGTCACTTGCCCTTTCGCTTGCTTCAGCTTCGCTTTGTGCGCTGCTTCAATCGCTTTGATTTCTTCAACTGTCACGTAGTAGTCCACGTCTTCGTTGAAGCTGTGGCGAATACAAGTCACGATCATGCCTACAAAGCCGATCGCTGCCAGCCACCAGATGTACCAAATCATGGCGAAACCAAACACCAGAGACCATGCTGAAACATACATCCCGGTTGGGGTGTTTTTCGGCATATGGATAGGCTGATATTCTGCTTCCTGATCTTTGTTGTGCTCGCCGCGCTCTTTCTGGTACCAGAAAGCATCCAGCTCGTCGCCTTTTGGCAGCACGGCAAAGTTGTAGAACGGCGGTGGTGAAGACGTTGCCCACTCAAGAGTACGGCCATCCCATGGGTCACCGCTCAGGTCAACATTCTGGTGACGGTCACGGATACTCACGAAGATCTGGATGAACTGACACAGTACACCCGCAGCAATAACAGCCGTACCACAAGCAGCCACAGCCAGAAGTGGGAAGAACTCAGGGTTGATATCCTGGCTCAGACGACGGGTCATGCCCATGAAGCCCAGTGCGTACAGTGGAACAAACGCCAGAATGAAGCCGATGATCCAGCACCAGAATGCGCGCTTACCCCAGGTTTCATTCAGGGTGTAACCCGTCATTTTCGGGAACCAGTAAGTCAGGCCCGCGAAACAACCGAATACCACACCACCGATGATGACGTTGTGGAAGTGCGCGATCAGGAACACTGAGTTATGCAGTACAAAGTCTGCCCCCGGAACCGCCATCAGTACGCCTGTCATCCCGCCGATAGAGAAGGAAATCAGGAAGCCGATGGTCCACAGCATTGGCGTGGTGAACGTGATTCGGCCTTTGTACATGGTAAACAGCCAGTTGAAGATCTTCACCCCGGTCGGGATAGAGATAATCATGGTCGCAATACCGAAGAAGGCGTTTACATTCGCGCCGCCGCCCATGGTAAAGAAGTGGTGCAGCCATACCACGAACGCCAGAATGGTGATAACAATCGTTGCCCAAACCAGTGAGGTGTAACCAAACAGCTTCTTACGTGCAAACGTTGCCGTTACTTCTGAGAACACACCGAATACCGGCAGCACCAGAATGTACACTTCCGGGTGACCCCATGCCCAAATCAGGTTGACATACATCATCATGTTGCCACCCATGTCATTGGTGAAGAAGTGTGTACCAACGTAACGGTCCAGCGTCAGCAACGCGATGGTCACGGTCAGAATCGGGAACGAGATAATGATCAGGATGTTCGAGCACAGAGACGCCCAGGTAAATACCGGCATCTTCATCAGAGGCATCGACGGCGTACGCATACGCAGAATGGTGGTAAAGAAGTTCACACCAGACAGCGTGGTACCCACACCAGAGATCTGCAGTGCCCAGATCCAGTAATCGACCCCTACCCCCGGGCTCGCGTCAATGCCGGACAGCGGCGGGTACGCCAGCCAACCGGTACGACCGAATTCACCCACAGCCAGTGACATGTTGGTCAGGATCACACCCACAACAAACAGCCAGAAGCTCAGGTTGTTCAGGAACGGGAACGCCACATCACGCGCACCAATCTGCAGCGGAACGATGATATTCATCAGACCGATGATCAGCGGCATGGCTACGAAGAAGATCATGATCACGCCGTGCGCGGTAAAGATCTGATCGTAGTGATGCGGTGGCAGGTAACCGGCTTCACCCGCAGCAGAAAACAGCTGCTGGCTTCGCATCATTACGGCATCCGCAAAGCCGCGCAGCAGCATAATCATCGCCACAGCGATGTACATAAAACCGATTTTCTTGTGGTCTACGGAAGTAAACCACTCATTCCAGAGGTATTGCCATTTCCCAGCGCGGGTGATCATCGCTGCAACAGCGATACCGACCAGAGCGATCACCCCAAGCGTCACCATAATGATGGGCTCATGGTAAGGAATGGACTCTAACGTTAGTCTTCCAAACATAATTTCATTAACCTTCGTGTTCAGCCATGTGCATTTGACCGTGGTGCATCTCACCATGGGCCATATGGCCTTCCTCAGACATCGGCGAGTGCATGCCACCCTCGAATTGGGTCACAATGTCGGAGAACAGGGTGTGCGGAACTTCTGAGAAGTAGGTAACAGGTGCATCAATACTTGGCTTCGCCAGTGTACGGTAGTCGCTGAAGTCACGAATCACCTGTGGCTCCGCTTTCACCTGCTCAACCCACTGGTTAAAGCTGTCACGATCTGACAGGGCAACCGCCTTAAACTTCATGTGGGAGAAACCTTCACCGCTATAGCTGGCTGCAATCCCCTTATACTCACCCTCATGGTTCGCAATCAGGTGAAGGCGCGTCACCATGCCAGGCATGGCATAGATCTGACTTCCTAAACGTGGGATAAAGAAGGAGTTCATGATGTTGTCAGACGTGATTTTGAAGTTCACCGGTACATCTTTCGGGAAGGCGACATAGTTCACTGTGGCGATGTTCTGTTCCGGATAAATGAACAGCCATTTCCAGTCCAGTGACACCACCTGGATCTCAACCGGCTTCACATCACTCACGAGTGGTTTGGATGGTTCCAATTCGTGCGTAGAACGCCAGGTGATCACACCCAGAATAGCGATAATGATGATTGGAATTGTCCACACCACGACTTCGATTTTGGTCGAGTGGGCCCATTCCGGCGCGTATTCTTCCTGGGTGTTATCAGAACGGTACTTGTAGGCAAAATAGATTGTCATCAGGATCACTGGGATGACGACAATTAGCATCAGGAGCAAAGCTGTAATGATCAGCTCCTTTTCCTGAACGCCAACAACCCCTTTAGGATCCAGCAGCGCAGATTTACACCCGGAGAGCAGTAAAATTGCCGTAAACAACCCTACCCTCGACAAGATGTTTTTATATCTTGAGGCTTCCATTTACTTTCTCGATTGTTTTGCAACATTCCTATACAAAAGTCGGCACTTTCAGGCTGTTGCTGTTAGTTCTAATAAGCGTTTTAGGTGTTGAGCATTGCACAATTGTTCCCGGTGTAGCGAAATTGCTGCCTGGCAAACAGAGCAGAAACACTCTCTTATCCACACAATCATTACGGTTACATTTAGAAACAAATTGTTACAAGCAGCGCATTATGCGGATCTTAAAAAGGAAGCTCACTAGCTCTAAATGAAATCTTACGTTTCATAAATGAGATAATGGTCAATTAAAAAACCATTTAAAAACAAAGGATAATACCTTCAAGGCATTGTTATTGCAGAACTGTTTGAGAAAATAGAGAAGATAATGATAATAAGTTGCAAGCACGTTATTGCTGACTTTATCAGCAAATATTTTTACCGATAAAGTTGTAAATATTGGCAATGGATCACAAATATAGAAAAGTGTGATCTGAGTATGATGGCAATTTATTGCTTACAGAAAGCCAAAAATGAAGAAAACCCATATAAATAGGCATTTATACTGAATTAGACAAAAAGTTAGGCAAAATGACAAATAAGTGGAGCCAATATTCCCTTTTGGGACTCAAGAAAAAATGTAGCCTGACTAAATAATCACCAAACAATGAGGCCATTGTTTTCCGAAGACAGTAAAAGGGAAACAGTCCACGACACCGACCTGCCAAATGGCTTTCGTCCCACAGAGAAGCAGCCCTCGAATCATTTAGCCAGGTCGGTTGGTTTACAGTTTTATGATAACCATCTTTCACAAATAACGTTAAAACAAACAACCATTCGCTCGATATGTAAGTCAATAACAGCCATACATTCGTCATGACACTATTTTGAACAATGCCAGTTATTAACGATGGCTGTTTTTAACAATAATAGGTATTAACGATGACTGCTATTAACAATGACTGGTATTAACAATGAGAGCTTTTTGTGATGACAACAATTAATAATGACAGCAGTTTATCACGTCTGTTTATGTATTAAGAATCAGAGAAATCAGCAGTCCCGATCATATATTTTTACTACGGGTGCTTTTTCCATAAACGAAACGCCGATGAAACACTGTCGAATACCACTTTCTTGCGGAAAAGCATCACGATAATACCCCTTCAGGCCAATTCGGTATTCATTGCCGCCCAGGGTATAAGTCGTCCACTCATCATCATCCAAGGTAACAAGGCGTTTCATGCTGTCCGAAGACCAAGCAGGATAGCCGTACTTCACCGGAAGGGGTGCTGTATCACCGGCATAGAGAGGCAATATGGCATCTTTCTGGTTTTCAACACCCGCCAGCGTTGCTTTACCATAAACCATGCCATTTGCACTGTTGATGGCCCCTTTCATGGCTTGCAATGTTGCTTTCCGGCTATCGCTCTGGAGCGACATAAATTTTGGATACGCTGTGACTGAGAGTATTCCCAATATAACAATCACCACCACCATTTCTATTAATGTAAAACCACGAACTTTCATACGCACTTCTTTTTATGTTGGAATCGTGAGAGAAAGTATATTCGCGTCCCCGAAGAAACATTGTGCGGATGCGTATGGATCCACTCTGCCCAAACAGACAGTTGTAAAAGATTGTTTCACAAATTACGTGTGCGATTCCTTGCTCGTGTCGTTTAGCTTCAAGCCTTGGTTGTAATTCATGAAATAACAATAAAAGTCTGTGCATTGGCGTTCGAATCTTGACGTTTTTACTATGATTTCCAGACCAAAATGATAAGAATCCGTCATTCCGTTGCCACCATTCCAAATATCGTCAACGCTCACTCTGCTCACGTTCAGAGGTGCCTTTTCAACCGCGCTATGTGGCACACTGACAGAAGGATCTCTTCATGGTTCGCTCGCTCCCCATCTTGACGCCTCTGCGTGGTATCGCGGCTCTGATTGTCGTTTTATTTCATGCTCGACTCATACTGTTCCCTCAGTGGCAGCCCCTTCTCGCCAGTCAGACACAGTTCATCGAAAATGGCTATGCCTGGGTCGATCTGTTTTTCATTTTGAGTGGCTTTGTGATGCTGCACGTGTATCGTGAGCAGTTTTCTCGCCCATGCACGTTTTCTCAATGGCGGCACTTTGTATGGCTGCGTTTTAGCCGGATTTATCCGCTGTTTTTCATTACCTTTGTGGTCTTGCTCATCTGGGAACTGGTTAAATACCACCATCAAATTGGGTTTTATGGCGGTATGTTGCTGGAAAGCTGGGGGCTAAAAGACATCCCCGCTTTTAGCGGGCCGTTTAATCGGGCTGATGCCATTCTTCCCAATATATTGCTGTTACAGGGCCTCACGGAAAGCATGCTCAGCTGGAACATCTCCTCATGGTCACTGAGTATCGAATGGCTTTGCTACCTGATTTTCCCGCTGATCGTTCCCTTGCTGAATCGTTCTGCGAAGAAGACACTGTGGCTACCCGGCTTGGTTTTACTGGTGATCTACGGATTGATTGAGCACAAAGGCAATTTGGATATCACCGGTGGTGTCGTAGCGTTTCTGCGGGGGATGTGTGGCTTTGTACTTGGCATCTGGCTCGCTTCACTGCCTCTGTCGGCAAGGGTTCAGCGCCATCTCAACCGGGACTGGGTATTAGCCGTTCTGCTGGGTTGTATCGCACTAGTCCTGCATCATTCAACCAGTATACCCAGCCTGATTGCGGTCTATATTCTCTTCGCAGCTTTGGTCATTACCGGAGCAAGGCAAACTCCCCGAAACAGCGTTGGTTTCCGGTTACTCAACAATCGCGTCACACAATATCTTGGCGATATCTCCTACTCGATGTACCTGTGGCATACCGTCTTACTGTTAATCGGCGTTGAAGCCTTACAACAACTCGCACCAGACCTCCTCACCTGGTGGTACGCCCAGCAAAGTATCGTGCTGGCCGTAATGGCGATAGGTCTGTTTTTGGTGCTGACGTTCTCGGTTTCCACGGTGAGCTATCACTGTATTGAGCGTCCAGCGATGAAAATGCTGCGAAAACAAACACTCTCAGAGCCCGTTATCCGTTCAAGCCCCTCAGAATAAACGGCTGTCTGCCGGCTTAAACATGTCCATTTGGTATTGGTCATGCGCTTGGCCAGCGATTTCTTCGCGATTGGCTATTAGCATGTTAGCTATTAGCTAAAATGCCAGGAGGGAAACCGGTTACGATGGAAGACGGGCTATTGTCTTGTCGATTTCATCACGCAGTAACAGCAAGGTTTCCAATTGCTCCTGACAACCAACTATCGCATTGAAAACCTCTGCAAAGGCCGTTTTGCAGACTGGTGGCCTATCCTCTGCGTGATCCTCTGTTTGTTCAAGCATTCTGAGCAATATGGCGGCCTGATCACAGACAATTGAGAACTCTTCACAGGGAAACAATAACTGGCCAATCCCGGCTCTTTGCCTTAAGTGATGTAGGCTTCGTAGCATAGTTTCCGGTGAATCAGCCTGCGACATAGGGTAAACCGGGCGGAACATCGGCTGGATTCTTTCTTCATGCAGTCTTTAGCAATCCAGGTGATTCACCCGGACCTCCGGTACACCGTTTCCCTGACGAATAGAAACAAAACAGCGATAATCATTTTGTTCCACATTTTGTTCATCTCGGTCTCTCAGGCTGATACGCACTTCCGTGACATGTTGGTCAAGATGAGGGGCCAGATGAGAGCCAATAAGTGGCTCAGCATCGCTTTGCACCACACGCCACACCCAACTGGAATCATCCAGTGAAATAACACGCACTGACAATGCCGCTCCCCAGTCCGGGTAACCAAACTTCAATGGGATGGGCAACTTGCCCGTTGTAGACGGAGGCAAAGCCGCAGAGGGTTCAGTGGCAATACCGGCCTTTGTTGCTCGGGTAAAAATCATTTTATTGGTGTTATCAATGGCTTCTTTCATGCCATCCAGCGCTGCCACCCGGCTACCACTTCGTAACGCTGTCAATTGGGGATAAAGGATCATACCAAGCAGAGTTAAACAAATGATCCCCAGTAATACGCCAGACAAACCGCTTGGCAAAATGCCAATCGATACAGGCCTTTCCGCGAACTGAACTACTTTCTTGCAGGGCAAAACAATGCGACTTTTCATACGCCTTATCGATAAGTAGATAATGAAATGAAGCCGTAATTATAAATGTCATGACTTCATGACATTGTTTGGAACTGTATGGATGCAAGGCATTGTGATGGACAGTTGTTACTAAGTATGACCACTGATTTTCAGTGACTTAAATTTCTTCGTTCCCACTGGTTCCTGACCGTGGTTCCTTGTCTGGTTATTCCGTTTTATCCAAACTCCGACATTCGGCATTCGGCATTCGGCATTCGGCATTCGGCATTCGGCATTCGGAGTCTGAAAACAAAAAAGCCGCTGAACAATCAGCGGCTTAATGACTTTGTTCGCCATCACAGAAAGCGGTAACGACAATCGGTTGAGACGGATTTAAACAGTCTCAGCCGCGTCAAATTTCGCCTCCAGCTCATCGGCTTTCTGGAAAGCCGGATGCTCAGCCAGTTGGGCCGCATAGCGCTTAATATGGGTGAACTGATCCAGCAAACCAAACTTACCGAGCAGCTCCACAATGAAAGACATCATGATATCAGCCCCGGTCAGGCGATCTTCTACCAGGTACACCTTTTCTTTCAGGCAGGTATCGAAGTAACTCATCACTTTTTGCGTTTCAGAGTCGGCATAAACGTCCAGAAAATTCATCTTTGCGCCGTCCTTATTGACGAACACCTTCAGCAACAACGGCAAAATTGCCGAGCTTTCCGCAAAATGCAGCCACTGCAGATACTCAGTGTATGCCTGAGTTCCCCGTTGAGGTGCCAGCTTTTCAGCACCGTATTTTTCAATCAGATACTCAGTGATTGCGCCGGATTCCGTAATCACCAGACCGTCATCTTCAATCACTGGTGACTTACCAAGTGGATGCACACTTTTCAGCTCAGGTGGTGCCAGGAATGTCACGCTGTCACGCTGATAGGGAACAACCTCGTATTCCAGCCCGAGCTCTTCCAGTAGCCAGATAATCCGCTTTGATCGCGATTGATTCAGGTGATGAAGTTTAATCATGCCGTCTTCCTTTCTGTCATGCCTTAAAGCGGATCGTTGGTTTTAATGACCAACTTACCGAAGTTTTTCCCTTCCAGCAGACCGATAAACGCTTCCGGCGCGTTTTCTAAACCCTCTACCAGCTGTTCTTTGTATTGGATACGGCCTTCCGCCAGCCACTGAGACATGTCTTTCGCAAACTCACCATAGCGATGGGCGTAATCATCAAAGATAATAAAGCCCTGCATCTTAATGCGCTTCACCAGCAGTTGCCCCATAAGCATCGACATACGATCCGGACCTTCCGGCAATGCGGTGGCGTTGTACTGTGACACAAGACCACAAAGCGGAATTCGGGCACTGGTATTTAGCAATGGCATGACGGCATCAAAGACTTTACCGCCCACGTTTTCAAAGTAGACATCGATGCCCTTATCACAGGCAGCCGCCAGTTGCTCGGCAAAGTCCTCCGCGTAATGGTCGATACACTCATCAAAACCCAGTACCTCTTTGGCATAGCGACATTTTTCTACGCCGCCTGCGACACCAATCACCCGGCAACCTTTGATTTTGCCAATCTGGCCCACGGTAGCACCTACCGGTCCGGTGGCGGCAGCCACTACCAGTGTTTCACCGGCTTTAGGTTGACCAATATCCAGTAACCCCATATAAGCGGTAAAGCCCGGCATGCCCATGACGCCCAGCGCATAGGAAGGGTGCACCGGCGTTTTGCCCAATTTGATCAGCCCTTCCCCATTGGAAATGCCGTAATCCTGCCAGCCTGTGTATGCCAGCACCCACTCACCTTCTTCGAAATCAGGGTGACGGGTTGTTTCAACCTGACACACAGTACCGCCAACCATCACCTCATCAATTGCGACAGGCTCAGCATATGATTTTGCATCACTCATGCGGCCACGCATGTATGGGTCCAATGACAGATACACACTGCGGAGTAACATCTCACCTTCCTGTGGCTCGGGTTTTTCAACACTTTCCAGACGGAAGTTCTCTGGCTGTGGTGCACCATGCGGACGAGATGCCAGCACAATACGGCGGTTCAGTTGACTCTTTTCTGCAGGGGTCATGTTGTCTTCCTCTTTCATCATTAGACCAGTCGTCTAGTAAAATTTTAAAAAAAACCGCCAATAAGTATGGCGGCAATTTGTACACGATAGTGCTACTGACCTTTCAATAGCAGTTTTGTATTTTCCAGGCACTGTTTCAACCCGGACTGATCCTGATACAGTTTATTCAACAGGCTTGCACCTACCCAGACATAGTAAATCTGGTGGGCTGCCTTCTGACTGTCATTGACCTTGATTGATCCATCCGTGATGCCTTTTTCAATGCACCCGGCAATCGCATCAATAATTCTGTCTGCTCCGCTTCTTAGCGCGAGACGCATCGGTTCAGAGAGATCCGACACTTCTGCACTCAACTTTACAATCAGGCACTTATTAGCATTACAGCACCCGTTGTTCACTTCAATCCAGCGCTCAAAATAGGCAATCAGGCATTCATAACCCGTCTGAGCGGGATGGTGAAACAACTCCGCCAGATTGGCAAGATAGTGAGTAAAGTAGTCTTGGATCAGCCATTCACCAAAGTGCTCTTTCGACTTAAAATAGTGATAAAAAGAGCCCTTCGGCACATTGGCCGATTTAAGCAGTTCAGATAAGCCGACACTGGTAAAGCCTTTGGTCACGATCAGCTCGTAACCGACTTCCAGAATATGTTGGCGTGTGTCATTCGTCTTCGCGTTCATGGGGCGCATCTTAACGCCAATTAGACCAGTCGTCTAGCCATGCGAGAAAGAAATATAAAAAGAGCTGCCACAGGCAGCTCTCTCATGTCTCATCACAGGGCTTTGATTATTTCGCAACAGCCTGAATATATTCAACCTGGACAGGTTTAGTGAACGCACCTGGGCGCAGCGCCTGCACCTGTTCAATAATGTCCGTCAATGTCCAACCCTGTTCAATCAGCACATGTGCTGCCAATAAACCGGTGCGGCCAGAACCGCCCATACAGTGCAGCGCAATCTTACCGCCACCAGCCAAAATATCATGAAGCTCCGTATTGAACGTCGACCAGGTTGCGGCAAACTCAGCCCCCGGCGCACAATCATCTTCAATTGGAGCATAGAACCAGCGGATACCCAGCTTTTCGGCTTCCTCACCCAATGACTCAACGCCCTTTGACTGCATTTCATCGTGGTTAATGGCAGTCACAATCGCCTTAACGCCCTGAGATGCAAACTGCGTAAGCGTATCTATCAGAGAAACACCTTTCGTTCCCGGACAAGGCGTTAAAACAAGTGCGCCCTTTTCCTCTTGGTTATCAGCAAGTTGATTGACAGGCAGTTCCCATGTCGGATGGGTCATCGTACGGTTCCTTACGCAATGGGCTTGTTACAAGCCACATATATGAATATCCGCATATATTACGATTACCCAATCTGCCGTCAATCTCCCCAAGCAACTGTCATAAAAAGTTCACAAAGAATTCTATCAATTACCGCTGATAATCATCTCCAGTCGGTAATCCGCGACCTCATCACGCCGAGCTGCCGAACGCATCATATAAACACGTATTTTGTAATCGCCGGATGCCGGTAGCTTACCTTCATACTGATTACCACTGGTGGAGCCAACAAACATCGCCACTTCATTCTCACCCGGTGCCATGATGTTGAAGTACGTCGCGGTATGCTTCGTGGCCATGCTCACATTCATGCTCTGGCCAGCTTTGGCACCCAAGACATAATCAACAATTTCATAGCCTTTGATTTTGCCTTCAACCACGGCACTGCTTTCACCCTTCTTGAACTGTACCCGTTCGGTACGGATATCATCAGCAGCCATTACACTTCCGACGAAAAGTAGCATCAGACATTGCAGCAACCACAAGAAACGTTTGCTCATCACATCTAATTTCATGGGATTTCTCCTTACACGATGAACCAGGTAATACTCGATATGGTTTTGAGTATGGATGCTGAATGAAAAAGCTCCACTTTAATCTGTGTCTGTGCAATCAGCTCTCCCTGTAGGGTCAGCTATCACTTGCCCCCATGAGTTGTTATGGCAAGACAGGAGCGCTCTGGTTGTCAATGCTCAATGCTCAGGGCTTGATTTAGAAAGAGACAAGTTTTGTGGCGCTTTGAGGAAAGACGCCTTTATTCGGCAGGAGAATCTGTACAAGCATTTTTAATAAAAAAGTTATGCTGCTTTCATTGCAATCCGTGTGGGCTGTGTATGACTGTCAGTTTATACAAAGGGGTAAACATTATCGGCCATAGGCACCCATATGACCCATTCCTGTAATCTATAGGGTGCCTATGAACCGCATGAATAGTCTAGGACCACTCATGTCCTGACAGCTGTTTCGATGAGAAAGAATAATTACTCAGTTCTGCTTTGCTGATCATAGTAAACAGCGACTAACTTTCTTTGCTCAGGTGTTAACTCGTTTGCTATCTGCTCCATAATGACAGACTTACGCTCCCCGTTTGCAAAGTTGTTCAGCTGATTAAGAATATAACCGCTGTTCTGACCCTGTAAGTTAGGCCATTCTGTATTGACGGTATTGCCTGACAACCCATGGCAAGAAACGCAACGCGCCCTGACGTCAGCACCGCGTCTGTCTGATGCCACCTTCCCAGCTTTTACAAATTTTTGCTCCGAGTAATGCTCCGCTAACGCTTGAATTTCATGATCACTCAGATTTTTTACTATTCCCGACATCACCTCGTTTGTTCGGCTTCCGTCACGAAAGGCGATCAGTTGATTCTCAAGGTAGCCTTGCTTTTGACCATGCAAAATTGGGTAGGTCGTCACCTGAGTGACAATATTTTCACCATGACAACTTTCACATGTCTCCAGTGCTTTTAACTGTGCAGACGCCAAGCCCACAACGCTAAAATTAATCACTACCCCGCCCAACAAAAACAATGGCCACTTCCGCTGTAAAAAATTCATTTATTCCCTCTCTTCCGTCACATTCCCATTGTTCAGCGCAATTTTTTGGATCAACATTTTTCGGTAATCAACCACTTCGGTTAATGGGGATTTTCGCAACTCACCCACCTCTTCACCGGTGTAGGGGATAAAATCATCCGGTGTGCTGCTTCCCCCGAATTCGGTGACAATCCAATTCATAAGATTCGCCAGATCTGTATCACCAATCGCGGCATTAGCAGAGCCAGGAACCTGGATAAGGTAGCGACGGCCATCCGGAATCGATAAAAATGTCCCAATATGATTTCGCATGTCAGGTACATCCTTGCCGCCACGACCATCACCAACATGGCACCCCTGACAAAACATCTGATATTGAAACCGAATTTTAGGTAACGCGTTGGGAGACAAAGCCGAGCTTGCCATCGACTGATGGCTTACTGAGAAAAGTGCTGCCAATACACAGATCTTTGTCACTATGTGCTTCATTATTCGAAAGCCATCCCTACTACTATTGCTGTTGAGCAGTGGTAGACAGAGCTACTTGCACCTAAACACCAGTTCACGTCATTCGACTTATCAGAGCGGTACAACGGGCGATCTCCCTGATCACGCTGACATAAACACGTTCCACACTGTGATTTTCCGCAGCAGTCATTGTAGGAAATGACATAATTTCTCCCATCTACCGGGTTACGGCAGGTACCAATCCAGGTGATCGGCGACATTTCCGTGCCGGGAGGACATGAGTTAGCTGATCCACCACAGCAGTCACACAAGAAACCATCAATGGCGCAATATCGCCAGTAATCACAGGATGAAGGGTCCCCGATTTCGGTGGGTGCTGACGGCTTTTCGGCCGCCCGGGCGACAGGAAGCAATGGAATGGCAGCCCCACCGACCAGCATTCCTCCCAGCTTTTTCATTGCACCACGACGGGAACTGGTTTGAGCAGCACTACGAGCAGACTTTTCAAAAAACTTGTCAAAGAAACGCATTATTTCACCTCCACAAATTGGTTCTCAGTCGTTTTTCCTTGCATATAGTCCTGAATTGAAGCTACGCGGCGTTCTTTTGCTTCAAATAAGCTGTCTAAGTGCTCTCGGGAATTAATGATACCCATCGACGCAATCATCCCTTTTTCGTCAAGAAGTACGGCATATGGCAGTTTTGAAACCCCAAAACTTTTCCCCAGCAGTTCTGACACCACGTAAGGAAATGCGCTGAGCTGAGCCCTATCAATGAACGACTGATGGTCTACTTTGTCACCGTCACTTGCCAGTACCACATCAAGCCATTCAGACTCATGCTTAGACGCCGACTTCAGTGCCGGAAGCAATGTTTTACAGACAGGGCAATCTGGCGACAAAAAGAAAACCAACTGGGACTTTCCGCTCTGACTGCCACCGATGTTAATCAGTTTTTTGTTGATGGTTTGCAATGACATCTCAGGCGCTTTTTGGCCTACTTCGAGCTTTTGATTCATTGCCAGTGCCCCGGCAGGTGCAACACGCTCAAACAAAATACCCACCTGACGTAATAATGCGTAGATGATCAGGGATTGTGCAATAACAACAATCCACAACAACACCATTGAAATATCCATAATGTCCATTTTATCTTCCCTGTAATAATTTCGATTTTTGTAAGTTAGAAATTGTTTTTTCAGCACTCAGATAAGTCAGCGCCATAAATAGTGATAGGCAGAGCGACAAACCAAAGGTTAAATAAAAATCACCGACAGCCGGTAAAGCACATAACGCCGCTATGCCACATAACACAACGTTCCTTGTTATGGTTTCAATGCCTACCTTGATATTGGAATGTGGTCCTGCACAACCACAATCCTGATTAACTTTCCCTTGGTATATCTGATAAATCATTAATGACAGATAGGCAGCTAACAGAATCAAGATGAAAGCCGTACCGATATGTCGAGTAGCTGGCGATAGCATCAGAAATCCGGATACTATTTCCAGGCTACCAACCAATAAAACAATGAAACCAAACTTCTCACCCACTGCACCAAAATAATCGGATATCAGTGAAGAATAATATTGTCGATTTTCTGGTTTTAATTTTCCTAAGCCCGCACTGGCAAACAACCAAAATAAAAAGAGCGCACTGCTATCTGATAACACTTTTTCAATCATGGTTAATACGCCTTATGCACAACGAGCGGTGTGATATTCCCAAAATCAGACAGCGTTTGGATTAGTGCGCCAGTTTTGGAGTCAATAACATCAAGATTCATCTCACCGTTCGTCACAACAAGAGCTGGATTTTCACCGCGGGTAACTGACATTGATACCGCCCAATTAGGTGCATCTATCGTTCTGATACGCGCTTTGGTATTCACATCGAACACCCAAATTTGTGAACCGCCGTGGGTTTGAGAACCGTCAAATCCTTCCGGATTCATGATCACGTAAAACAAGCCCTGGTCATCTGAGTCGGTTAATGCCAACCCGCCCGGACGCCAATTGGTGCCCTGCTCTGTTACCAGATTCCACTTTCCTCGGTATCGAGCCACTTCACCCGATAAGTCCACTTCATGGACTTCACCTTTAAAACCAGGGAAATAAGCGATGCCATCAATAATGGCGGGTCTTTCAAAAATAGGCGTTTTGTCGGTGTCAAAAAACGGGGCCACAAACTCTTGTCGCTGTTTACTGCCGTCTTTATTCAAAACCGTTGTCAATAATGCGCCATTACTACATAGCGAGGTAATGCTGCGTTGCCCCGTAGCAAAAGTCAGCACACACCCTGGTGTATCAATAGAACCGACAATTTTGCGCAGTTCTAAGTCATAGACGGTAAAAGATGCCGCCGGGCTGAAGTTTGCGATATAAAGAAAACGCTCATCAGGCGACATTGCCATCGCGTGTCTTCTGGGTAGAGCCATCAGACGCGTCTTCGTTAATTGCACTTCTTTCACCGGTGCCAATGTCTCTTTATTGTAAATAACTAACCAGTCTGTCTTCTTTCCCCGACTTCCTCTTTCATGGAAACTTTCCACCACGTAGAATTCATTTCTTTTCTGTGCCGTGAGAAAGTTACCAATCAGACTTTTATCGACCATCCCTTTAATACGCTTACTATGCGTTGGCTCAAGGGCGTCCATCAAAATCATTTTGCCGCCAAACATACTCGAAAAACTGGTTTCGTCGACATAGATCCAGCTCTCCGGAAAGACTTTTGGCAGCCTTTCTACTTTACCGACCGTCTCAATCGGTAAGCTAGGCAGGGAGCTATTTGGCGTGACCGGTTGTGTGACTTGGTGTGTGGCCTGCTGGGTAGCCGAACTTTCGTCACTACCAGCACTGACTTCTTGGTTACTGCTACACGCTGCAAGTTGCAGAGCCCCAAGAAGACATAAACTCCATTTCAGTAAATTACTTTGGTTCATTTCATTCTTCCCTGAATAAAATTATGCTTTACACACTTTGACGGTTTTCAAAGAAACATATTCATGCAACCCATACTCACCAAATTCCACGCCTAAACCTGACTGTTTAACGCCACCGAATGGCGCATTCGGCTGAATCGCACCATGGTCATTAATCCAAACGGAACCACTTTCAATGTCTTGAGCAACACGTTGAGCCTGCTCCACATCACTGGTCCAAAGTGATGCGCCAAGCCCATACGGAGAGGCATTGGCAAACTGAATCGCCTGTTCAATATCTGAATATTTGATGATGGGCAATACAGGACCAAACTGTTCTTCATCAACAATTGGCATCCCGTTATGTACATCGATAAGAATGGTTGGCTCAAAGAAGTAGCCTTTCCCTTCGATTGGCTTCCCGCCTGCAAGAACCGTCGCGCCATTCTCAACGGATTCCTGAACTAGCTGACAGACTTTATTGAATTGAACTTCATTTTGAAGTGGACCCAACTGAGCCTCATCAAGCATTCCATCGCCGACTTTCACTGCCTGTGCCATTTTGGTAAGCGCTATACAAACGTCATCGAAAAGGCTTTCATGCACATATAAGCGCTTCAAACAGGCACAGGTCTGGCCATTATTATGAAAAGCCGCAGTGAACAGCTTCTCGGCAATGTTCTCGACCTTCGCATCAGGGAAAACAATACCTGCGTCATTGCCGCCGAGTTCAAGTGTCAGGCGCTTTAGACTGGCTGATGCCGACTGCATGATGTGCTTACCCGTTTGGGTTGAGCCAGTGAACACAATTTTGCTGACACCAGGATGCGTCACCAGTGTCTCACCCACGTCGGCATCACCAGTAATGACGTTTAGTACGCCTGGAGGAAGAATGGAGTTAGCCAGTTCAACAAAGCGCAGCGTCGCAATTGGCGTCAGGGGTGAAGGCTTCATCACCACGGTATTACCGGCTCGCAATGCAGGAATGACATGCCAGATAGCAATCATCAACGGCCAGTTCCAAGGTGTAATCGATGCTACAACGCCTAATGGCTGGCGAACGACTTCGACTTTAGCAATTTCAGAATCTTCAATGATTTCATTGCTAAGAGACAAACTGCCGGTATATTGCGTCCAGGCGACAGACGCTCCGACTTCCATGATGGACCCAATTCCATTCAATCCATTAACAGGTTTACCCGTTTCCTGAGTCACCAGCTGTGTCAATTCCGCCATATTTGCTTCAAGCAGCGATGCCAGCGCATTAATTTTATCCACGCGAACGCTATCTTCCAGAGCACTCCACGGCTTAAACGCGCGAGATGCCGCCTGTACGGCCAGCTCAACATGTTCCCGACTGCCCAGCGCACAACGTGCAAATGCCTCTTCTGTTGCAGGATTAATCACAGACAATGATTCTGCAGCAGAAACCTGTTCACCATTTATTGTCATAGAAAAATTTCGCATTACTTCATCCCATATGAATCCGATTTAACGACTTCAGCATGATTCTTAAAAACCATGCACTCCCTGTACACAAAGGCATCATAAGAAGAAAAATTATCATTCAGCCTAAAACAAAAGTAATTCGCATCATTTCAAAAAACAACAAAGATGTATCACTTTTGTTATAAAAATGTTTCCAGTGTGATTTTTGTGGCAGTATTTTGGGGACGATTGGAAGTGAAATAAGTGTAGCGATTCATATTAAAAGCTTTAGATGCCAAGAGGTATATGCAAAGCTTTGTATGGAAGAATTCAGATACAATGACAGAAAGTATTGCTTCGCCAGTAGGTGACAGGCGACAGTTAACGTTTGTGCTGGTCATGGCTGGTACAGAACTTCTCAGACATTCAGCACACGCGCCACGCCTCTAGACGTTATTCATTAAAAACATTCCCTCTGCTTCTCACTATTATTCTTTATTATTCAATGAGTTCTATGAACTTATTGATGATTTGGTTGTGCTTTAATCTGCTTTTGGTAACCAGTGAAATATCAGAACTGAAGTTAAAAACCTCAGGAAACAAGGGACGCATTTGCCCTTTCGCACACCAATAGTCAGCATAGTGTTGCGGAAGAAAGCCAATATAAGTGCCTGTTAATATGAGAAATGCGATGCCTTCATGGTCAGACGCCGTGGCCGTGCATTTTAACTGCTGATACAGGTCGCTGACTTCTGGAGACATTCTGTGTCGCGTTATCACTGCATTGGTGTGCTTAAGGCGTTCAATTTCCTGATCGCTTTCAGAAAAAAAAGGATGCTCATGGCTGCAGTACAGGAAATAGTTTTCGCTATACAAGGCTCGGTAGTCAAAGTTGTTACTTTTGTTATTGGTCGGGAATGCGCCCACATGAAACCGGCCATCGATTAACCCTTTTTCTATATCTACCGGCATCGACATCGTGATGTTGATGTTTATTTTTTCACTCATCTTGCGGATGTGCTTGAGTGCGCGGGTGATTTTCATATGAGGCTGGGTCACCAGATTGTTAACCAGTGCGATATTGAGTTCACCACGCAGTTCATTATTGATTTGGTTAACGTCATTTCGGAACTGTTCAATCGAAGCAAGGAGGATGTCGGCAGACTCCAGTACCGCTTCGCCTTCATCGGTCAGAGTAATGCCCCCTCTGCCTCGATGACACAGCTTCATGTTCAAGCGTTTCTCAAGGTCACTCATTTGTAGCGATATCGCCGACTTAGTAATACCGAGAACAGGTTCTGCTGCGGTATAGCTGCCACACTCAACCACCGTTTTAAAAAGGCGGATCAATTTGATGTCAAAGTCGGTGATCTGGTTAATGATGCTTTTTCTTCTATTGTTGAGTTTTTTCATAACCAACGTACAGTAGATTTACAATTTTCTAAACATACTCATGTGATAAAAATAAGTCCAGTCAATACAAGGACGACATAACGATGAGTAAATATAAATTTGCACAAGATGGACTAGAGACAGATCTTTCTGCTCATTGGATGGCCTTCACTTCCAATCGCAGCTTTCACCAAACCCCACGCATCATCACTCAAGCCCAAGGGTCTTGGCTGAAAGATGCAAGTGGCCGGGATATTTACGACTCGCTATCTGGATTATGGACATGTGGTGCCGGACACGGTCGCCAAGAAATTCAAAAGGCGGTCTATGAACAAATGGGCACACTGGATTACTCACCTGCGTTCCAATTTGGCCATGAGCTTTCCTTTAAGCTGGCAGAGAAAATCGTCGAGAAAATGCCTGAGGGATTAGACCATGTTCTGTTCACCGGTTCAGGCTCGGAATGCGCTGATACGTCATTAAAACTGGCCAGAGCCTATTGGCGTGTAAAAGGCAAAGCATCGAAAACTAAACTCATCGGCCGGGCGCGTGGTTACCATGGCGTTAACTTTGGTGGCACCAGCTTGGGCGGTATCGGCGGTAACAGAAAAACCTTCGGCCAGTTAGTCGATGCTGATCATATTCCCCACACATTGCAGCCTGATTTAGCCTTCACAAAAGGCTGTGCGGACACCGGTGGTGTAGAACTTGCTAATGAGTTTTTGAAACTCATTGAACTGCATGACGCATCCAATATCGCAGCCATTATTGTTGAACCCATGTCAGGCTCAGCAGGCGTAATTGTACCGCCGACAGGTTACCTACAACGTCTGCGTGAAATTTGTGACCAGCATGACATCCTGCTGATCTTTGATGAAGTCATTACCGCCTACGGTCGAATGGGTTGCTGGAGTGGTGCTGAGTACTTTGGCGTAACGCCGGATATCATGAACACAGCCAAGCAGCTGACCAACGGTGCAATCCCGATGGGCGCAGTGATCACATCCCATGAAATCTACCAGGCCTTTATGGAGCAGGATTTACCGCCTCACATGATTGAATTTGCACATGGTTACACCTACTCCGCCCATCCGGTCGCGTGTGCCGCAGGTTTAGCCACATTGGATCTGTTAGAAAAAGACGCACTAATTCAGCAGTCGCGTGAACTTGCGCCTATTTTCGAAAACAAGTTGCACGCCATTCAAGGCGCGAACCATGTTATCGACATCCGAAACTGTGGCCTCGCCGGCGCAATTCAGATTGCCCCAAGAGACAATGATCCAACAGTTCGACCGTTCGAATGTACATTGTCGCTGTGGGAAAAAGGATTTTATGTTCGCTCAGGCGGCGACACGATTCAATTTGGTCCGACGTTTAATGCTAAAGCCGATGACCTTGAGCGTTTATTTGACGCGGTTTACGAAACATTGAATCAACTAAATTAAAAATTAAGCAAAGGAAGTCAGATCATGGACGTTATTTCGCATTTTATTGCCGGAGAGACAGTTTCCCACTCAGGCACAACCATCGATGTTTATAACCCTGCGACGGGCGAGTCAATTCGCCAGGTTGAAATGGGTACGACAGAAACAGTTCAGCAGGCGGTAGAAGCGGCGAAGCGTGCCTACCCGGCATGGAGCAAAACGCCACCGCTGAAAAGAGCGCGAGTCATGTTTGCATTCAAGCAGCTATTGGAAGAAAACCAAGACCAAATCGCGCGTTTGATCAGTGAAGAACACGGTAAGGCAATCGAAGATTCGCTGGGTGAGCTTCAGCGTGGGATTGAGAATGTTGAATACGCCTGTGGCGCACCAGAGCTGCTAAAAGGCGAATACACCAGAGGAACCGGGCCGGGTATTAACGCGTGGAGTGACCACAAGCCTGTCGGTATTGTTGCCGGTATCACGCCATTTAACTTCCCGGCGATGGTCCCGCTTTGGATGTACCCACTGGCTATTGTTTGCGGTAACTGTTTCATTCTTAAGCCGTCAGAGAAGGTTCCAGCATCAACCCTGTTCATTGTTGAACTATTACATAAAGCAGGGCTGCCAAGTGGCGTGTTGAATCTGGTTAATGGTGGAAAAGAGGTCGTCGATGCTTTAATCGAGGCACCAGAAGTAAAAGCGATGAGCTTCGTTGGCTCAACCCCTGTTGCTGAATACATTTACTCTGAAGGCACCAAACGCGGCAAGCGTGTTCAGGCACTTGGCGGGGCTAAAAACCACGCGATCATCATGCCGGATGCAGAAGTCTCGAGTACCGTCAATGCCCTCATGGGTGCGGCATTTGGTTCGTGTGGTGAGCGCTGCATGGCGATTTCTGTTGCCGTCTGCGTGGGTGATGAAGTGGCAGATAATCTGGTGAAGGAACTGACGCCTTTGATTCAAGAACTGCGGGTCGGTGCTTATACACAAGATTCTGTTGATATGGGTCCAGTGATTGCCAAAGAGCATCTGGCGAAGATCTCTGGTTATATCGCAGGCGGTGTTGAGGCAGGCGCTGAACTAGTCGTGGATGGCCGAGGCCTGTCGGTCCCTGACTTCTCTACCGGCTACTTCATTGGTGGCAGCTTGTTCGATAAAGTGACGCCCGATATGAAGATTTACACCGATGAAATTTTTGGCCCTGTGCTGTGTGTGGTTCGCGTGAAGTCCCTTGAAGAAGGTATTCAGCTCATTAACGAACACGAATTTGGAAACGGGACCTGTATATTTACACGCGATGGTGAAACGGCAGAGATCTTCTGTGATGAAGTGGAAGCTGGCATGGTAGGCGTTAATGTGCCGCTTCCGGTGCCTGTGGCTTACCATAGCTTTGGCGGTTGGAAACGTTCGTTGTTTGGCGATCTGCATGCCTATGGCCCTGACGGTGTGCGTTTTTACACGCGCCGTAAATCCATTACTCAAAAATGGCCAAAGCCACAATCTAACGAAACCGCGCAATTTGCTTTCCCTAGTAATAAATAGCGTTTGTATACTTGGCTATTCACACTTCTCCCAGCGTTGGCGCTGGGGGAAGTGCGTTTAGTTATGACGTACTAACTGAGCCTCACTCAGAAGAGGCTCATACTTTTAGAAAGGCTGTGCCAACGTTTGACTCGTTGTTCGCTATGAGGGTTTTGTTGAGCGATTCTGTGCACCAGTATGTTGGTGAAACATGTAGACCAATTTTTTAGTGTGTAACCTAGCGCTTTATTGACGCTTATTGATTGCAGCTTAGTCAGCAAAGCCGAACCCTTCAGGCTTAATCCGCGCCTTTTAAGAGCCTTTAACTGGAAGCTTCCTAGTTAAAGGCTTTTTTGTCTTTGTGTTAAAAAGAGCGATAATACCGTCACTCGCGAGTTTATGACTCTAACCAAAGAAAACCATAAGTAGCACAACAGCAATGACAACACAGTCAACGGTCATTATTGGACTGTACAACCCGAAAAGCCCAACCAACGTTGGAGCCGTGATGCGAGCCGCAGGCTGTTATGACGCCACACAAGTTCGCTATAACGGCACGCGCTACAACCGCGCAGCAAAATTCCAAACCGATACACAAAAAACGCATGAACGCATTGAGTTAGTTGAGATGGATGATCTCACTGCCGGACTTAATGAGGACGTAGAGATCGTGTGTGTAGAACTGGTTGTCGGTGCCACTGCACTGCCTTCGTTTACCCACCCGGAAAAAGCCATCTATCTGTTTGGCCCCGAAGACGGCTCTTTGCCGCAAGAGGTTGTCGATAAAGCGACGCATGTTGTGTACGTACCGACCAACGGCTGCATGAACCTCGCCGCGACCGTCAATGTTTTATTGTATGACCGCTTAGCTAAAACAGCGGGTATGGTTGATGACCACCAGCAAGTTATCGCCAACCGAGACAACAAGAACAGGTTAAAAGTCAGAAACGACGCCTAAAAATACAGCGATGTAGTCGCGACATCGCTATTAGGGGGCAACCATTTCCGCCCCCTTCTGTTTAACACCGATAAGCACCCAAGGGATCACAGAGCTATTTATCTGTTTATCTGTTTATCTGTTTATCTGTTTATCTGTTTATCTGTTTATCTGTTTATCTGTTTAATGGTATGCCGTTTATTTAAAACCCAAGTATTTTTATCCCGTTGATAGATACCCTGAATTTAATCAATCACATCAACACCGGAGTTTATGAATAGATTTACTACCGTATCGTTGCCTTATTAATGCCTAACGCCTTAATTTTTGAACGCAGTGTATTTGGGTTAATAGCCAATAATTGTGCGGCACCAAATGGCCCCTCAACACGCCCACGACAATGAACCAACGCTTTCGTTATATGCAGTTTTAATGCTTCATTTAATGTCAGAAATTCCGTTGAAACTTGAGTTCGGCTGTAAACCTGAGATACAGCGCAAGTGCCACGGTCCAGTGAAGGCAGAGGAAGCACCAACGATTCTTCAATCGCCAGAAAATTCCCCTGCCCAAGTATTGCAGCTCTCTCGACAATAACCTGAAGCTCACGGACATTACCGGGCCAATTGTATTTTTTCAGGTAATTGATTTGCTGCGCCGTGGGTAACGCTAACGGTAAACCGAGCTTTTCTGAGGCTTTTCGGGCAAAGTGTTCGGTTAAATCGGCGATATCTTCTTCTCTTTCCCGCAACGATGGCAACCGAATAGGAAATACATTGATTCGAAACCAGAGATCTTCACGAAATTGCCCCTCTTTAACCGACTCTTCTAAGTTTCGATGCGTTGCAGCCACAATCCTGACATCAACGTCAATCTCCCTCTCGCCACCCACACGGGTCAGCGTGCCTTCCTGAAGTACCCTGAGTAAACGAACTTGCGCTGCTAAGCTCAGCTCACCGATTTCATCTAAAAAAAGTGTCCCGCCAGTGGCTCTTTCAAACCAGCCTTTCTTTTGAGATGCCGCCCCCGTAAAACTGCCTTTTTCATGCCCGAATAACTCAGAATCAATTAATTCGGCCGGAATCGCACCGCAGTTAACACGAATAAAACTGCTGTGAACCCTTGCAGAGTGTTGGTGGATATAACGGGCGATAAGCTCTTTACCTGACCCGGTCTCACCCAGTATTAATGCCGTAGAGTCCGTTTGTGCAACTAAATCGACCTCACGGATTGCACGTTTTAGTCCCTTGTCATGGCCGACAATCATGATTTCCCTTTATAAAAAAACTCATGGATTTTCAGTTAGATTAAAAGGGATAAATGTTATTTATAAATGATTTTTTATTACTTTATTGAATAAATGGTTATATGAACGCTTTTGAGTTGTAAAATTTTAATTGTATTTCAATACTTTGAAAACACACCTTGGCGATACTCAATCAGTGGCACACATTCTGATAGCTAACAGGCTCAACTCATTATCAGGATACGGCTTATGAAAGGTAAAATTCTTATCGTCCCGGGATATAAAGGAAGCCCTGCAGGCCACTGGCAAACATGGCTTGAAGGGCACTATCCGAATAGTGACAGATTGAAATCAGTGAACGTCAATCAACCCATACTCTCAACCTGGTCTGAAGAAATTGAGCGCTTTCTGGTTCAACAAAACGAACCTGTCACTCTCGTGGCCCATAGTTTTGGCTGTCTTGCTGCTGCGCATGCCATTGCAAAACATAAGCGACAGGTGAATGCCGCTTTGCTTGTTGCCCCAGCGTCACCTCACCGTTTCACGGAACAGGGACATATCACTCACTACCCAACATCACCTTCAATTTCAGAAAGTCTACCAGGCTCTCCGCTTGGGGTGACAGGGCTAATCATGGCTTCCCAAAACGATCCCTGGCTAGCTTATCCGGATGCCCATGAACTCGCTGTTCGGTGGGGAGTGCGATTCCATAACGCTGGTTACGTGGGACATATCAATATTGAATCCGGGCACGGTCCATATCCCAAAATCAAAAGCCTGCTCGATAACCTCATTACTACTACAGAGACAGCAGCAATTAAGTAGAGTCACGCGACTGCACTCCTTTCTCAGTGAAAAACTACGATATCTCACTGTTTTTTAGTTATAAAAATTTGGCATTTATAGAATAACACTCAACTTTCCATTTTATTTCAACAACTTAAATTTTGGCATATTTCTTGTCTTGTATGTGTGGTGTCGACATTGTCGACACCACATCATTAGAAAAGAAGGAAGTGTTATGAAAAAAGTAGTGGGAATTGCTTTACTTGCTGCGTTAACCGGATTTAGCGGACAACTTTGGGCTGAAACAAAAACACTGTTGAATGTGTCTTACGACCCAACCCGGGAATTTTATCGAGAATTTAACCAGAGCTTCAGCCAGGATTACAAAGCCAAAACCGGGATAGATGTGCAGATACGCCAGTCTCACGGTGGCTCAGGGAAACAGGCTCGTGCGGTGATTGACGGCCTGAAAGCCGACATCCTGACGCTTGCGCTGGCCTACGACATTAATGCCGTTCAGGAGCGAACAGATTCCTTCTCGCGAAACTGGCAGGCCAAACTACCTCATGCCAGCGCGCCTTACACATCAACGATTGTTTTTCTGGTCCGTAAAGGCAATCCCAAAAACATTCGGGACTGGGATGATTTGATCAAACCCGGCGTCGCCGTAGTTACTCCCAACCCTAAAACATCGGGTGGCGCGCGATGGAACTACCTGGCAGCGTGGGCATACGCTGCAAAACAGTATGCAGGGGATGAAACCAAAATCCGCCAATTTGTCGGTGACCTATACCGACAAGCGCCAGTTCTCGACTCCGGTGCACGGGGGGCGACCAATACATTCGTTCGTAACGGTATTGGGGATGTGCTGCTTACCTGGGAAAACGAAGCTCTGCTGACGACCGAAAAACTGCAAGGTGCCAGTGACTTTGAGATTGTGGTGCCGTCAATCAGTATTCTTGCCCAACCTCCTGTTACCGTTGTCGATAGCAATGCCGAGCAACATGGGGTAGCTAAGGAAGCGCAAGCTTACCTTGAATATCTGTACAGCCCGCAAGCACAAAAGCTCGCAGCGGCACATTTCTACCGTCCGGTTAACCCTCAATATGCTGATAAGCACGATTTAACCCGTTTCCCTGACGTGCATCTCATCACTATTGATGACGAATTTGGAGGTTGGCAAAACGCACAGAAAACACATTTCAGTGATGGTGGGATATTTGATGAAATTTATCAGCCAGGGCAGAAATAAATGAACGGTTTCAAGCAATATTCGGTGATTCCCGGGCTTTCTCTGAGCCTGGGGTACACCCTGTTTTATCTGGGGCTGATTGTTTTACTCCCGATGGCCGCTCTGGTCAGCAAAACCATGACACTCAGCTGGTCACAATTCTGGGACGTGGTCTCTCATCCGCAGGTCGTTGCTTCATATCAGCTGACGTTCGGCACGGCTTTTGTGGCTGCGTTGATCAACCTGTTATTCGGCTCATTAGTCGCATGGGTATTAGTCCGCTACTCCTTCCGCGGGAAACGCATTGTTGATGCGCTGATTGATCTGCCTTTTGCCCTGCCGACCGCTGTCGCGGGCATTGCATTGGTCGCGATTTATGGCCCCAATGGGCCAATCGGTGCGCCTTTACTCCAAGCGGGGATTAAAGTTGCCTACACACCTTTGGGGATCACGCTGGCATTGATCTTCATCGGTTTTCCCTTTGTGGTTAGAACCGTGCAGCCAATTTTGGAAGATTTTGAGCAGGAGCTGGAAGAAGCCGCGGCCGCATTAGGCGCTAATCGTTGGTATACCGTTCGCCACGTTATTCTTCCTCATTTATTTCCCTCGCTGCTGACTGGCTTTGCCTTAGCCTTCGCCCGCGGAGTGGGTGAATATGGCTCGGTCATTTTTATCGCCGGTAATCTCCCCTTCGTCTCCGAGATTACCCCATTGCTTATCGTCACCAAACTGGAACAGTTCGATTACCCCGGCGCAACAGCTATTGCCTGTGCCATGTTGAGTTTTTCGCTGGTGATGCTGTTTGTCATCAACAGTCTGCAAAGCTGGCTGGAACGACGAGATAAAAAACATCAGGGAGTCATGGCATGACACAGAACACGACTCAATCTCTTATTTCTCCAAGACCGACGATGAAGGTGCACCCGTCAGCAATAACCGAACAGAACTGGGTAAGAACAACTTTAACGACCATCGCGTTGGTGTTTGTGACCGCCACCCTCATTCTGCCCCTTTTGATGGTGATGTATGAAGCGTTCCGTTCCGGATGGCATGTCTATCTGTCCTCAATCACAGAACCGGATGCGCTGTCAGCCATCAAACTGACTCTGCTCGTTGCTGCCATTGCTGTGCCTTTAAACCTGATATTTGGTTTAGCTGCTGCTTGGTCGGTAACCAAGTTTGAATTTGTAGGTAAACGTCTGCTGATGACATTGATTGATCTGCCATTTTCCGTCAGCCCCGTCATTGCCGGCCTGATTTTTATTCTGCTGTTCGGCAGTGAAGGCTGGTTTGGCGATGCACTGGCAAGTGCGGGGATTCAGATTGTGTTTTCTGTTCCTGGTATTGTCCTGGCAACGGTTTTCGTCACTTTCCCGTTTATTGCCCGTGAACTGATCCCATTAATGCAATCACAAGGGACCGATGAGGAAGAGGCCGCCAGAGTATTAGGCGCTTCTGGCTGGCGGATTTTCTACAGTATTACGTTACCCAACATCAAATGGGCCCTGCTTTACGGCGTCATTTTGTGTAACGCACGTGCGATGGGGGATTTCGGTGCGGTTTCTGTCGTTTCCGGCCATATTCGCGGCTTAACAAACACGCTGCCGCTGCATGTTGAAGTGGTCTACAACGAATATCAGTTCACCGCGGCATTTGCCTGTGCCTCCTTACTCGCGTTATTAGCGATCGTCACCCTTGTCATCAAAGAAATTTTGCAAAGAAACCAGCACCGGGAGAAGTAATTTATGAGCATTCAAGTTTCAGGACTGTACAAACATTTTGGTCAATTCACCGCATTGAACAACGTCAGCATCGAGTTTCCCAGCGGCGGGCTGGTGGCATTGCTTGGCCCTTCCGGTTGTGGCAAAACCAGTTTATTAAGAGTAATCGCCGGTCTGCAACGTCCCGATGCTGGCACCATTACTATCCATAAGCGTGACGTTTCAGGGTTGGACATTCGACAGCGCCAGGTTGGGTTTGTGTTTCAACATTATGCGCTGTTCCGACATATGACCATTTTTGAAAATGTTGCCTTCGGTCTGCGCGCCAAACCCAAAGCGACCCGCCCAGATGAAACAACCATCAGGCAAAAAGTCAACCGACTGCTCGAACTTGTGCAGCTGGAATGGTTAGCCGATCGCTATCCTGCACAGCTATCTGGTGGTCAGCGTCAGCGCGTGGCATTGGCAAGGGCACTGGCGATTGAGCCGCAAGTATTGCTGCTGGATGAGCCTTTTGGTGCTCTGGATGCCAAAGTGCGTAAGGAATTACGCAGGTGGTTGCGCCAACTGCATGATGAGCTGCACATTACCAGCCTGTTCGTTACCCACGATCAGGAAGAAGCACTGGAGGTCGCTGATCACATTGTGGTGATGAACAAAGGACAAATAGAGCAAATTGGTACACCGGAAGAAATTTATCATGCACCAAAAACAGAATTTGTGTACCAGTTTGTAGGTTCATCAAACCGTATTTATGCCGCTGACCGGGGATACACCTTCACCAGAAACGAAAACGCCTTGAATAAGCTGTACTGCCGGCCACACGACTTTAACGTACATACCGAGCCTCAAGAACATGGGATGCCGGTCAACGTCGTTCGTAAGCTTCCGTTAGGTAACATCATACGTTTAGAAACATACAGTCATGCCCCACAACAATTGGTGGAGGTGGAACTGGCCAGCCATGACCCAATCATCAACTTGATTCAACCGGCTGATGAAGTGTGGCTGGTACCCAAAAAAGTATCGCAATTTGCCTGATGTCATTTGATATTGGCCGCGACGCACCCTGCGCGCGGCTAAACCGTCGGGCTATCTGGAAGCTCTCTCATTTTTTAATGATATTCAAAAACGCCACTATTGGCTTTCATTCAAAATGATTTAAAAATTAACAATCGTTCACACAAAATCCCTCAAGAATCCATGACCTTAAGGTTGGTTCACACTGACATTAGAAAAAATCAATACTTCGTGAGACTCCCTTAATGCTTCTGTTGATGAACGGTTCGCGTTTCAGCAAGAAGGGAATGGTTAGTTTTACTCATATTTAGCTGATAACTAGTCGAGTGAATGGCTAATGGTGTTTACTGAGCCCATCATTTTCCACATGGAAACAACACACAGTGGACACCATTCTGGTCACAAGTTGGCCACAGCGCAAATTTGCAGCCATTACCAGCATAACGCTAGACACGCCAAAACACGCCAAAACACGCCAAAACACGCCAAAACACGCCAAAACACGCCATTAAGCGCCATTAAGCGCATTAATTTCAAGTAGATATGTGAAGTTTACTTAGAGAAAAAACTTGGAGCGGGCAGCGGGAATCGAACCCGCATCATCAGCTTGGAAGGCTGAGGTAATAGCCATTATACGATGCCCGCAAATGATTGAGCGAAGCGCTCTGCATCGGTAAGACCGCTTCATAATGTCACATCATTGGATGAATAAAAGTATTCGCGGCAAGGTTGTGAACAAAATCACAAAATTATTATTCACCTGTATTAAAAACGCTCAAAAATACAGTTCTACACACCTATTTTTTATCCGTCTGACAATCTCTAGGTAGATTTAAGTCCCTGACGCTAGGTACGTTATTCAGAGATCTCGCCTTCTCAAGTCACGCAAACAGCAATGATAATGATTTCCATTTATTGCTCGCCGTGATATTGTCTCCCTGCTTTGGTACCGGCTCTGCCGTTCAATTGCGTATGAGTGAGACCTTAATCAATGAACGCCATCAACCTCATCCAACCAGCCACTCAAGCGGCGCTGTGTGATCGTTTAAATGCCGAGCTGGCTGAACATGCCCCTTTTTATGCGCAACATTTAACAGCGATTCCCGCTCAACCTTCCGGGCATGGCGAAAATGTGTTGAATATTGAGCAACTCTTGCAGCAAGACACTTATTTTTCACTGATTGACGAGTTTGCAAGAGACTATGCAGCTCAAAGTGATAACAATGAAAAGCTTCGGGAGCGACGCGGGACTGTTCATGGTGTAGACACGAAAGCACTGCATTCCATGTGGAGCCAGTGGTTTTTTGGGTTACTTGTTCCCCCATTGATGTACTGGTCTTTCGCATCCCATTTAAAGGCGAATTGGTCGCCAGAGTTGGTTTGGCTGCGTCCACATGACAGCGGGCGGCCAGAACGTTTCTTCATCGAAATCAGTCAACCCGTTTACATGCATGCGCCACTGAACCTTACTACAACCTTCTCGCAAGGCTCACTTTGTCAAAAACTGAAATCTCCGATCAAACAGATAGAGTCTTTATTAACCGACTTGCTTGCACCAATGGTTGATAGGCTAGCGTCCCTTTCTCCTGTGGCGGCGAAACTGCACTGGAGTCATGCTGGTTACATCATTCACTGGTATTTAGGCCAGCTGTCACTTTCCGACGATGAACAACATTTTTGCCGGCAACAACTTTTTAATTCACCAAACCTGGGCACGATCCCGCACCCACTATGGCGAACCATAAAATTGGAAAGCCAGGAACCAACACCCCGTATAGCATGCTGCCTTCGCCACCAGCTCCCGGCGACGACAAAATGTGGAGACTGCCCGCTCCACTACCGAGGAAAGACGCCACAAGCAGGGAAAAAAATCGCGAAGTAACAAAAAAGCCAGCAGAGGCTGGCTTTCTGATAAAGATAGGATGGTTAACGCCATATGACTCGTCAGGGTATCTTATGTCGCATAGGGTTTACGACGACTGCATGATATCTATGCCTGACCAGATGAGCTGATGTGCTGTCCGAATGAATATCGTACCCTACTTTTCAGGATATTCTCCCTGATGGCCTTTTGGCTTAGTACCTTTCACTTTCCAATGTTCATTTGGATCATAAGCTTCATCACAAATATCCAGCGAGAAGCCCATATCCACGATTTCTTTCAACGTTAAATTGTCAGCCAATTTCGCTACTTCACCTGATTTATTACGTAGTTCCATTTGATCACCTTAGCTCCGCATTGCCTCTCCACCCCTTAACTATAGTGGCGCCACACCAACTTTTCCTGAATGCAAATAGCCCGGCACAAGGCCGGGCTAAGTTACAGATGCAGATTACGGAAATTATAGCTGAGTCCAAGGACCACTGGTGTTGCCAGGTTGATCACCCTGAGTCCACCATTTGGCACGGTAATTTTGGCCGTTGAAAATGACTTCTTCGCCACCCGTATAGGCTGTCGCTGAACTCCACTCATTAGCGCCAGCGGCTGTTACCGCTTCCCATACCGAACTGGTTCCTGGTTTTTCACCTTTCGTCCACCACTTGGCTTTGTACTGTACGCCTTCAAACCAAACCGTGTCACCTGCGGTATAAACCTGATTAGCATCCCAAGTTGTGTCACCACCGGTGCTGCCAGCCTTCACCGTTACGGCAATTGTTGAGGTTGCTTCAAACTGACCGTCAGAAACGGTGACGATCAAATTAACGTTCGTATCCGCCGTAACTACTGGTGCAACGAATGTAATGTCAGCCCCTGATGCCGTATTACTAACTGTTCCTGCCGAAGCGGTGAAAGTCAGCGTATCGCCATCCGCGTCCTGAGCAGAGACAGAAATCACCACAGACTCCCCGCTGTTAACAGTAGCCGTTGCTGGCGCATTCAGTAACGGAGCAGTATTGCCTGCCTGCCCTGAGCCCTTAATGTTAACAACCACAACAGACGTCGTGGCTTTGCGACCATCAGATACTTTTACGGTGATGCTGTCTTGCAGATCAAGCGAAGTATTGGGGGCCTGGTAAGTCACCGTCGCAGTACCATTACCATTGTCAACAATCGTTGCATTGGTGGCGCTAAATGCTAACGCATCGCCATCGGCATCGGTCGCAGAGACCTCAAAACTGATCACCTGACCGGAAGTTGCCGCCTGAGTCCCTGGAGCAATCAGCACTGGGGTCGCATTAGGGGTAGTACCCTGAGTGAATACGCGGTCAATGGCTTCTGCCAATGGTGAACTCAATTTGGTACATTGTTTCAGCTTGCTGCCGTAGTTGATGAAAGTCCCTTCACACTGAATGTCACCGTGTACCTGCCAGACAATCACACCACCCAAGTTGTTATCAACAATGTACTGAGCCTTTTTCTCAATAGCCGGTACATCGTCGTAGCTCAGGAAATACTTTCCTTTCACTGCGTAAGGCACTTCAGCATTGGCATCCCACATGTGCTGCCAGCCGGGTGCTTTCATGATGTAGTTGTAGTTTGGCTGGCCTTCAAATACTTGCCAGTTATCCAAATCTACCGCCGACTCTGTCGGGCCATCAACACTGAAATTGACCGTACGTTTGTCAGTCGGCGCGCCCACGTATGCGGTTGCTTCTGTGGTTTGTACGCCACGTCCGTAAAACGCTGCGCCAAAGTTAATCTTGTTCGATGGAATCCCCTTGGCTGCCATCCAGTTTTTCAGGTGATCCAGGTTCAACCCCTGGAACTCTTCTTCCGGATATGGGTAAAGAGGGGCATTGTGACCTGCAACATTTGACCAACCACCGTTAAGGTCGTAAGTCATCATGTTGAAGTAATCCATTGACGCAACCAGACGAGGCCAGTTGTAACCTTCCAGTTTCGCCGTTGATGCTGAGAATGCGGCAGTCAGTAGCTTATTAGGGCCAATTCGCTCGCGGATGTCTTCCATCAACTGTTCAAAGTTCGCATAATCTTCCGGATTGCCCTGGAAGTTCATACCGCCGGTACCTGGGTATTCCCAGTCAATATCAATACCATCAAATCCCAGTGCCATCACCTTATCAATATCTTGAAGGAAACGGGCTTTTTTCACCGGATCGGCGGCCATTTCAGGGAAGTGTTTGGACATGCTCCAACCACCCAGAGAAGCCATGACCTTCACCCCTTTCTGATGCGCCAGGTCAATCAAGCCCGGTGCACCACCCGCTTTTTTCAGTGGAATTGGCATCTGCCCTTTCACACCGGAAGGGGTGTGCAGCCAGCCATTGCCATCTTTCACGAAGCCCTGCTCCTGCACCTTGCGCAGTTGCTCAGCTTCCCAGGCTTCATTTCCAGGGAATTGGTGTACATACTCCAGCTCACCCCAAAGAATGTGGAAGTCCCAGCTTGAGTACACATCAGGGTGTAGCAGAGGACCCGGCTCCTGCACTGAACCCGGCTGATAAATGTTCTTATTGCGTAAATCACCGCTGTGCAAAGAACCATCTTTTGCGACACCAAAGAAGGAGAAGTTCAGGATAGAATAAATATCCATATTAACGTTGAGATGGGTCGCCTCACCTTTGACAGAAAAGCCTGCATCTGCGCCTTTCCAGGCCTCCCACTGAGTAATATAACCAATGACGTTTTTGTCATGAGTTGGCGCAGCGAAAGCATTTGCGGTGGCACCAGCCATCAGCATTGCAGCCATCGCCCCGGCGATTTTGCTCAGACGTAATCCCTTTTGCATGTTGTTCTCCACTAATGTTGAAGTCATGTTATTGGCAGAATTGGTTGGGCATTTTTTGCACAACCAAAAAAGACTCCATAAGTCTTAGCGAAGTTTTTTTGACACGCGAAATGTGAATTCACTTTTTTGCTGTCAACTCAAAGCATTCTGTGAAAAGTATGTAAATGTAACAAGATAGTTAGCCAGAGGCTCAAAGTTTCCGGTCACCTCAATGACTCTTGCCGCAGCCGTAAATTGCGACTTTTCTGTCCTTCGATTTAGCGTGGGTGTCCATTTAATCACCTAAAACTCAATAACTTCCTTCCCTCCCTCCCCTATAAAAAGCTACTATAGTTGCTAAAGATACCAATCCAGCGCCTTTGACATTTTTTGCGGCGCTGCTGAGCTTAACTTTCCGTAAAAAAGGGACTGCCGAATGATCAAATCAGCCACCAATCAGTCGCAAGGCATGCTGCTTTTTCATTTAACGCCATTGCAGACATTTGCGATTGGTACGTTAAAAGTGAAAGAGATTGTTCCCTATACCCCACTGACGGTCATTCCTCATTCTCACCCTACTGTTCTGGGGGCGGCCAGCCTGCGCGGTGAAACGCTTCCAGTGATTGATATGGCAAAAGCCGTTGGCTATCCTCCCTTACAGCCGGATGAATTGAAAAACTGTTACATCATTATCACCGACTGCCGCCGGATGCTGGTGGGTTTCCTGGTACGCGGAATTGATAAAATCACAGAATGTAACTGGCATAATATTGATGCTCCACCAAGCTCCCTGGGTAAACATGTGTTCGTCACCGGGGTCACCACGGTGGAAAACAAGCTGATTCAACTGCTGGACGTAGAGCTGTTGCTGTCAAAAGTCTTTCCTGATGCTCCAGGCAGCTTGCACCCGGTACTGACTGACATTGAGCGAGAGATTCTTCGCCCACTGAAAATTCTGCTGGTCGATGACTCTGCCGTTGCCCGGCGCCAACTGTCACAAGCACTGGACAGTATTTCAATCCCTTATTTCATAGCCACAACCGGCAGTGATGCCCTCGAGATGCTCAAGCACGCAGCTGATGCTGGCGCGCCATTTGAGATTCTGGTCAGTGATATCGAAATGCCGGGGCTTGATGGCTATGAATTGGCCTTCGAGGTTCAAAACAACCCGCGCCTGAATCAGGCCTACATTATTCTGCACACTTCGTTGTCCAGTGAGATCAGTGTCTCTCAGGCGCACCAGGTGGGGGCGCATGAAGCCCTGACCAAGTTTGAAGCCAATGAGTTGATTCACGCCATGCTGAGGGGGGCAGAAAAAATCAAAGTTAATCAGCCGGATGCACAGCGCGCCTAATATCCGTTTCTCTCACGACACACATTTCCAAGGGAAGACGACGGCTACCGCTAAGCTTCCCTTTTTATCGATGCCCAAACACTTGTTGCCGCACCTGAGAACACATGTCTTGGTTCCTCGTAAGTAGCGCTTCGTTTTAAGCCATTCCTATCTGGCTTTCGCTGTCAGTGATACACGGGGAATAGTAAGCTTCAACTTTTCCAGCATTTTCGATTTTGATGCTCGGGCGGCTCTTCTCGTTACTGCGGGAGAAAAGTTTACTTTTTGACGTCCATTTGACAATCAGAAACACCCGCATGGCAAAGTAGATCCGTATTCATTTTCTCTGTTACGAGCAAGATCCAAATAGCTATGATTAAGCAAACTTTGACCGCATTTTCCCTTCTGGCCCTCTCCACTGTTGCACACGCCACTCCGGAGCTTCTGGCACCGACGGAGTTGGAATATGGGCAATTTGAACTTGTCGAAACGGTAGAGATAACCGGCAATATTAATGACAGTCTGCTGATACTGGTTGACGACTCACTAAAACATAAAAGTAGTGATTTTTACGTGATTGAAGACATTACCGAAGACACCAGTGAAGAAACACTGACCGTCACAGTCAATCTGTACAACCTGCCAGATAATGAACTGGCTGACGATTTCCAGGTTTCCTGAGTAGATTAAACAGATTCACGCACCCGGGATGCGATGCCTTCTTACGGCAAGGGCATATCCTTATGCTAAGACCATAGTTGCAAAGCCTTACTGAACAAGGCAGATTGCACACTTAATCGAACCCTAACATAAACGGCCACTGCTGGTGGCGATCTTAATCGGTTGTCACCACTTTGCCCGGTGTGTACTGAATCAGTTTTTGCCTTAATGTAGTCTGGCTGACAGGCTTTGAAACAAAATCATCCATACCAGCCGCCAGGCATTTATCCCGCTCCTCCTTCATAACATTTGCCGTCAAGGCAACTATCGGTATGTGTTCACCTTCTTTCTCGAGCAGCCGAATCGCCTTCGTCGCCTCAAAACCGTCTAACACCGGCATCTGGCAATCCATGAAGATCAGATCAAAATGAGCACGTTTGAAGGCTTCAATCGCCTCCTGGCCATTTTCGGCAATAGTGACTTCAGCGCCCAATTTCTCCAGCATCATTTTCGATACCTTCTGATTGATCATGGTATCTTCGACAACCATGACTGATGTTTTCACCAACACTGGCTGCTCGTTTGTTTTCTCAGCCCTGTCTATACCTGCACTGGAATGGACAGGACTTTCCTGAGGGTTGGTTTCAGTAAGAATGGGCATGCCAGGCTCATTAAGCAATGAACGGAAATACCCTTCCGGCGTTGTTTCCGATGGCTTAGGTGTAGCCGGAACCTGTGTAGCACTATCGTTATCGTTATGTAGTGTTGCCGGGGAGAGGGACTGCGTTCGGAAAGCAGCCAGTTGCTGCACTGCCCATTTGAGATTACTTTCTTTGTACGGTCTGGCCAGGAAGCCCCCGACACCCACCTCCCGGGCTCGCTTATCATCGCCGACATCAGGTGCAGCGGAAATCATCATCATTTTCGGGCAATTCTCACCAAATGTCGTTTTAAGCTGATGAGCAAGCTGGAAACCATCCATTTCTGGCATTACCTTATCAATGATGACAATATCAAACGGCGCATTAGCAACGATAGCCTCATTAACCATACCTGCTGCACAAGCAGCGTCGTCACAACTGACGGCCGTCGCACCAAAGGCATTGAGCTGAGACGACGTTATTCGCATATTGAGCATGCTGTCATCCACCAGCAGAACGCGTAAGCCGTTCAGAACATCTCTGTCATCGGCTACCTGATGACTTACATTTTTCGCCAAATCCAGCACAAAATAAAAACGACTGCCTTTCCCTGCTGAGCTGACAATTTTCAGCTCTCCGCCCATCAGCCAGACCATCTCTCGGCATATTGCCAGCCCTAACCCCGTACCTCCATATTTGCGGGTGGTACTGCCGTCGGCCTGACGGAATTTTTCAAAAATAGCTTCGTGCATCTCCTCAGGAACCCCAATCCCGCTGTCAATTACTTCAAACTGAATCCGGTGACTGTCTTGCAGCTCCTCAAGATGCTGTATATGAAGATGAACGTAACCAGAAGCGGTAAACTTAACCGCATTACTGATCAGGTTGTTCAGGATCTGACGCAGTTTGGTGGCATCCCCCATTAGTAACGGGCTAACCTGCTTGTCTACCGTGCAACGCAGGGCCAGCCCTTTTTCAGCGGCCCGAACTTTGAACAGGGATTCCACTTCCTTGTTCAGCTCAAACAGGTTCAGCGGCATGGATTCCAGCTCTAGGCGACCGGCTTCAATCTTGGAAAAATCGAGGATATCGTTAATCAAATCGAGCAAGGATAACGAAGAGGTATGAAGCATATTGATGTATTCTTTCTGCTCTGCGGGCATATCCATGTCCCGCATCAGGCCGGATAAACCAATGATGCCATTCATTGGGGTTCGAATTTCATGGCTCATATTGGCCAAAAATTCGCTTTTCTTGAGATTGGCCTCTTCTGCATATTTACGGGCTTCTTCCAGTTGTTGGTAGTTCTCACGAATTTGATTCACCGATTTGTTGTACTGGCGGGCAAGGATAGAGATTTCATCTCTAAACCAGCGATGAGGTAATGTCAGCGGTGTGGGGACGTTTTTTTCGTCAAACTGCGTAACGGCATGGGACATATCCGTCAGAGGCTTCACCACTAACCGGTAGGTCACCAAAAGAATAAACACCGACAGCACAAAAATCTGTAACGTTTGCCCAATAAGCAGCAGCAGAAATTTATTCCATAAGTTTTGATACACCACACTCAAATCTGAGTGAATGATAATTTTGCCTAATTCATACGTCCGATTGATAGCTGTGTGAGTCATCCTCCACTCATGCTCAAGCATGGCTGATGTAAAAGGTTTGCCCAACTCAACAATGTCATCAAACCCGTCATTGATCCTCAAGTAGGAAATTGACGGTAACTTCATAATCCCTTCAGCCTGGGTTTTCAGTTGCTCTCGGTCTTCAACCCATAAGCTGGCTGTCAGACTTGAAAGATAGCTTTTTTCGATTTCATCAAAGCGCTTCTGAATTTCATTCAGTTCCTGCTGATAATCGACATAAAGGCTTAATCCGGTCGTCAGCACGGTAAATAACACACTAAGCAGTGTGATCCAGAGCAATAGCTGTTTTGACAGGCTGAGGCTCCGTTTTTTGTGTGATGGTTGAAGCGTTTTGTCCATCCTTAAACTCGCATCTTCAATATCCTTTACTACCATAATAGTAGACGGATTTACTCTATGATTGGTAAGGAAAATATAATGACAAAGCTGTTACCCCTCCTTACTTTGTTCGCTCTCCCTGCACTGGCCGAGCACGGTAAGGTCATCAATTACTATGTGATTGCGAAACAAGCAGCCCCATTTCAAATCGAAGATCACAATCAACACTCAGGTATAGTTACCGACATTGTCAAAGCTGTTTTTAGTAATAGCGATTATCAAATTGAGTATCATACTTACCCGTTCAATCGCATGATCTCGTTGCTCGAAGCCGGAGGCGAACCCAACTGGATCACGTACGGCAGCCCTGAATGGGGCAGCGTTCAGGCCGATAACCTGTCGGCAGAGCCAATTTACAATGTTCGCCATGTACTGGTCAGCAGTCATAAAAAGCCTTTTCAGTTCAATACGATTGAAGACATCAGAAATAAGGTCGTAGTACTACTTCATGGCTTTGACTACCCTCAACTGCTTCCTTACATCAATAACGGCACTGTCGAAGAACTCAGGGTTAAAGATTACGGGGCCGCTTTTCGCGTGATTCACAAACTGCCCGGCGATGCTACGTTTGTCGAAATGGAATCACGCGTTCGCTATAACATGAATATTCAGCATCTGGATGACGATCAATATGATATTCAGCCTTTTGGTGCCGTCATTCCCGATTATCCTATCTACCTGGCTTTTGACCCGCTGATGGATCCAAAACTCGAAACCTTTATTAATCAGCGCCTGAAAGAATTAAAAACGGCCGGAACCATTAACGATATTATCCAAAAGTATTATTAACCCCCCTTAGCCAGACGGGCAAAAAAGAAAAAGCATAACCACAACATTGATGGTTATGCTTTTTTTCTAATCAATAAACGAGGAATCGAACATATGTCCCAGCTTCTTCGCTTTGGTTTTTAAATAACCTTGATTATGCGGGTTATTTCCTTCTTGCAGTGGTACGCGCTCTGAAATATTAATACCCGCTTTTACCAATGCTTTAACTTTTCGTGGGTTGTTCGTCATCAGCTTCACGGATTTGATATTCAGGAAGCTCAGCATACCGCGGCAGAAAGAGTAATCACGCATATCAGCAGCAAACCCCAGCGCCTCATTCGCCTCCACGGTATCAGCGCCTTCATCCTGCAAATGATAGGCCCGAATTTTATTGATGAGGCCAATACCACGCCCTTCTTGTCGCAGATAGAACAGCACCCCATTCCCGGCTTCTACAATATTCTGCATCGCGCGGGCCAGTTGGAAGCCACAGTCGCAACGGGCGCTGAACAAAGCATCCCCGGTCAGACACTCAGAGTGAAGACGGATCAGAGGGGGTTCATTCTCTTTAAGCTGACCATACACCAACGCCAGATGTTCTTTTCCGGTAGCTTGTTCGATAAACCCGTACATCTGAAATGTGCCCCACTGGGTCGGCAGTTTGGCACTGTCAACAAAATGCACCAGATTGTAAGGTTCGCGCTCAGCAAAATGGTCCCTCACTTCCATCAGAATTTTACCCAGTTCGTTTTGCCCGCTCCCGTCGCCGCCATCTCCCCAATAAGGATCCTTATGGGAATGTTCGGTCAGCATCTTATCGCCGGTGCTGACCAACAAGTGCGCCAAGCGAGTGTTCTGACGAAATTTTTCAAAGACCACATACCGCATAACAGCATGACGAACGTCCACCCAGTCAGCTTTGACGTGGTCTTCATAGTAGCGGCTCAAGGCAAAAGCTTCATCTGGAGTAGCGGCATGAAGTATCTGCTGTTGTATTTCAGGATCACTGAATTTCTGCGCCTGATAATAATGTTCACTGGTAGGCCAAATGACGCCGCCTAATTCGATAGGGCTTGCCGCAAAATTGGACAAAAAGCCATTTGCATCGTTAGGCTCGTAAAATTGAATTTCCTCAACCATTCATCTCACTCCATTAGATAAACTATGAATACTCCGTTATCAGTTAATTCATTACTCCTGTCTTAAAACCGATACTGATAAGTATAGCTAAAAGGATAGCTTCGCAATTGAAGACTGCACTTTTTTGTCCTAATAAAAATGACAGTTAATTAACATTATTTAGTGAAATTTATAGTACTCAGCCTTAATCAAGGCTATTCCAACCCCCTAAAGACAAATAAAAAGCGGCGCCTTTAAAGACACCGCTTTTTATTTGAGGTTTTAAACTCAGTGAGATTAACGCGTTGGAACTAACCAGTTATTGCGTGACGTTATTTTGACGGTAATCATCAAGACATTCATCAGCTACGCACCCTGCACTTCAGTATCAATTTACTGATACACGATTCAACCATACGTCAACCCAACTCACCTCAGGCGCTATCAACCTGAGAATCAGCTTTCCTGACCCGGTGTTTTCTTACCGGTCATAAAGGCTTCCAGAACTTCTGGCGTCAGCTCACCAGCGTCTTCCAGGCGCTTGAGTTCTGCCACAATGGCTTTTTGCTCTTCCAACGTAGGAATAGGCAATTCAGGCTCTTTCTCCATCCCCTCAGGGATATTCAGATTCTCAAACATAAAATGGTATTACCTTTTATCTAAACCAGACAACTGGCCACAGTATACATCATAAGAATAGAGAAATGTTGATCAGACACCGTGACAGCTTGCAACGTAAGCTTCTGGTTCACACAGACAGCCTTAGCGAGAATTGCACGTAGAAAAAGCTACAGGCAATCGGCGGCAGACATGGCGCAGCTGTACAAGACATAGCTATACAAGACGTAGCGATACAAGATGCAGCTATAATAGACGAAATAAAAAGAAGGAATGATATGCAATAGGAGAAAAGCAAGCGTATAAGAATGTGTATCCTGAAAGAGGCGCTGGCTTCAGTCCGTTGTTTTGACACTACAACAGCCGCTCAACGCTTCCAGACAATTTACATTGCAACTCTAGAGCAGAGGCCTGAACAGCTGTCGTGGAAGGAAAATCAGTCACAAAAATGCCAAAACAAAAAAGGGTGCCCTGTCGGCACCCTTGGCATTCATACTTCAAGCAAAATCAATAACTGTCGTCATACTCCGGATATTCGTCGCGGTGACGTGTAGTTCGGCGTTTCTTCTTCCTTGATTGTTGATTGAAGTCCGAAAATTCGTCTTCAATATCAAATTTGTCTTTTGACTTAGACCGTTTAGAAAACTTTTGATCTAACTTAGCCATAGCTGTTTCCTGAAACTATTCCAGAGTAAGTAACATATACAGGTTAGTTGAACAACAGCAACCATTCCAGACATAAACAGAATGCCGTTGCCTATTGAAACTGAAGTGTATTTTTTGATTATGACAGAAATACTAAAGACCAAAAGAGCGGTACAGGATAGTAAGGCTGCTATCAAAAAGAAAATGCCATTTGTGATGTACATCAGGTTTTTCTTATACCCATCCCCCTAATACAGGGGATATTCGGAGCATAGGAGAAATCGGCATTTTCTGTACAACGAGATATTTTTCTCGTTACGATAAATAAAACTTCTCGTTCAGAAAAAGCATAGCCCACTGATTATTAGGTGGGCTATTTTTTTACAGACTTTCGATAATCTGGTTAAACGGCACGGTGAGCAGTGCCTCTAACATGTCCAGTTTTTCGCTGTCCTCTCGCCAAACTAAGTACAACGATTGCTCCATGATCGGAGCATCAATGACAGGATGCAAACGCCCCTCCTGAACACATTGCGCGACGACCGGAGAAGGTAAATAGCCGACACTGTCACTGCTCAGTAAAAACTCCATCGCCATACGGCTGGAGTGAGTGTGCATGATCGGTGTTTTCTGCATTTCAGTAATACGGCTTTGTTCCATCGAAAAACGCGTGCCCCAGTCCAGATACACTAATGGCTTCGACATCACCTGCTCCAGCGTGCAGTTCGGGTGGCTTGCCATCAACTGCAACTGAAAGTCGCGCACTCTTGTCACATGCAGATTTTCAATCTTCGGCGGTTCACTGGTAATCGCGACATCGATGGTTTTGTCCAGCAGCTGTTTGGCCAGACTCTGACGAGGAACAGACTCAAGGCGCAATGCCAAGCCTTCAACGTGACGATAGATACGGCTAACCCAATCAGAAATGCCATCAAACTCCCAGAATAAAGCAGAAGCACCAATCGTAATCTGTTGGTTCAGACTGTTACTCAGGGCAACATCCTGCTTCGCCCGTCCCCAGGTTTGCAGAATCGCTTCTGCATAAGGCTGAAGGCGTTCACCGGCAGCGGTCAGATGGACGTTGCCTCGTTGACGAGAAAAAAGCTCATTACCCAGCTGCGATTCCAGCTGGCGAATGCGGAAACTGACAGCAGACTGCGTGAGGAATAGATTGTCTGCCGCCCGTCCGAAGTGGCGGGTTTTTGTGACCTCAAGAAAGGTTCTGAGTAGTTCGGTATCCACTAGCGTTCTCTATAACGAAGAAGAAGATAAAACAGCGATAGTATCTCAGTTTAGAGACATAGATTAATCAATGTTTCTTATCGTAACAAGTAAAAATATTTGTTTTACAACAGCACAACTCTGAAAGAATATCATCGCAAATTTCGTCTGGAAGCATATCAAATGAGAAGTGTAGGTAAATTTTACGACGATAAAAATTTCCCACGAGGCTTCAACCGTTCTGGTGTTTTTACCGTCAGCGAAGCTCAGATCCTTGAAAACTATGGTCGTACCATGCGCGGCCTCATCGACGGCTCTATCGAGCCAGAATCCGATGAAGAAAAATTCTTCCTGGCCGAACTCAGCGGTAAGCAGGAAATTACCTCCAGCTTTGCAAAATGCTGGACGAAATACCTAAATAAAACCACAAACAAAGTTCGAAGCTATACTCTGTGCGTATCACAGCGAAAAGCAAGCAGTAGCTTCGACGAAGATGACGATGTGGATAACGATTCCGACCTGGACATCTAAGCCACACAGCTTAACCAGCTAATATTAAGTCAAACCGGTAAGCCATCCACTGTTGTGCGATGGCTTACGTTTTTTTATAACCTGTCTAATTGATGACAGCTAATAGGCAACAGCTATGAAAATTTGTTTTGTTATGTATCCGTGGAGCAAAGTTGAGCCAGAAAATGACTCAACCTTGCGCCTGATCCATGAAGCCGCATCGCGTGGTCACACGGTAGCCATTACAACTCCAAATAACCTGACCATGCGCCACAGCACTGCTATCGCATTCTGCCACGTTCTGAAACAGGGTGAAGTTTCCGCGAACATCCCCAGCTTCTACCGTAAGGCCGAGTTCCGTAAAGCACAGCTACCTCTGGCCGGGTTTGACGTAATTTTCATGCGTGCCAACCCGCCACTGGATACCATGGCACTGAACTTCCTGGATTCTGTTCGTGACCAGACCTTCATTGTTAATGACATTGATGGCCTACGTGTTGCAAACAACAAACTGTACACGACTTCACTGCCAGATCCGGGTAACGAATTTATTCCAGCGACTCACGTATCAAAGAACCGTGACTACCTGGAACGTGTCCTGGAAGAAAACCCTAACGAGCGCATGATCCTGAAACCGCTGAATGGTTACGGTGGTAAAGGTGTGATCCTGGTAGAGAAAAGCGCAAAATCAAGTGTGAAATCTCTGCTGGACTTCTACATCGGTGACGACAAGAACTATGTGATCCTGCAGGATTACATTGAGGGCGCGGAAGAAGGCGACGTGCGTATCATGATGCTGAACGGCGAACCCATTGGTGCAATGCGCCGTGTTCCTGCTCAGGGTGATGTCCGCTCGAACATCCATGCCGGTGGTAAAGAAGTGAAACATACACTAACGAAGCAAGAGCTGCGTCTGTGTAAGCACATTGGTCCAAAACTGGTTCGCGATGGTCTGTACTTTGTCGGCTTGGACGTAATCAAAGGTAAACTGGTTGAAGTTAACGTACTCAGCCCTGGTGGTATCACCCGTATTAACCGCCTGAACCGTACAAAACTTCAGGCTCAGGTTATTGATTTTGTTGAAACCGTAGTCACTGCTAAAGAAGTTAGCATTGCACGTAAAAACGAATTCCGACAGGTAATTGCCGATGCTACAACTTTCTGAAGCAGAAGTGCTGGACAGAATCCAGCAACAAATCCCGTTTGAGGCTCAACTGCCGGACGGGAGTCTGACGATTCGGATTAGTGAGTATCAGCCTTATATTGCAACTGCCATCCATCACGGTCACCGCCTGCGCGGTGACCTGATCCCTAAGTGCTTGCTCAATGAGGATGAACGCTACTACGAAGAAGATCCATTCACCGGGGACTTTATTTCATCTCTGCCAATCGTGCTGCAAGGTGAAGATTCCCGTTACGAATACGATCTAAACCGCGCGCCGGATAACTGTATTTACGAAGAAGCCTGGGGCAAGCCGGTATGGGCCGAGCCTCTGACAGATTCTGAGCGTTCAACCTCACTGGCGAAGCACAACTGTTATTACCGTATTCTGGCGTGTCTGGTTGATACACTGGAAACGCGTTTTGGCCTGTGCCTGCTTTATGATGTTCATTCCTATAACTACCAGCGAATTGAACGCGATACCCCGGTATTCAATTTGGGTACCAAGCAGGTCAATACGCGCCGCTGGCGTAAAGAAATTGATAGTTTCCTGAAAGGGCTGGACGCCATTGAGTTACCGAACATTAATGTTACGGCTAAAAACAATGACGTGTTCATGGGCATGGGTTATCAGGCAAGTTTCATTAAAGCGAACTTCCGTAATACCCTGATCCTGCCGCTGGAAATCAAAAAGGTTTACATGGATGAGAGCCGCGGGGAAAGTTACCCGCTGGTGATCGAAACCCTGAAAGCCGCCATGAAAACCGCGCTGAGTGAGCACGCCGCCGAAACGATTTTGCGTCGCACCAAAGTGAAAAAGCTGACCAGCAGCCACGTTCTGGCTTCTCGTCTGCCACGAGAAGTGCTGAAACTGGATCGCCAGCTGTACACAATTGCGCGTGGCGTCAATACGCTGAGCTATATCAACCCGCTGAACCTGAAGCAGGAAAAGCGCCGGTTCTTGCACCGTCCGCACGATTATGAGCCGACGTTCACTTACCGTCAGCTGGATCTGGACCCGTATAAGTTCCGCGAGCAACTATACCGCCTGCCGGTAGAAGATATTCGTGATGCGGATATTCAGCAGATGTACCGTAAGGTCATTGATCAGCTGGCAGTACGTATTGACCTGCTGACCAGCATCGGCCGCGATGAGTTCCTGTATAACTCGCTGCGTTACTACGGTCAGCCGGACGCTCAAGACATTGCCAATGCCAACTTTATTCTGCATGCGAGCGAATACAATACGCCGGAAGCAGAAACCATCAGTGCTGAAGAAGCCATTCAGGCTTTCAAAGTTGCCGCTGATGAGTATGGCATGAAGTGCAAGGTAACAGGCTCGAAGCAGCTAATTGCCCGTGCGATGGTCAGCGGCAGAGTTATCAAGGTTAACCTTGCCAGCAAGTTTAACCAGAAGGATCTGAATGCGCTGATTCACCATGAGCTTGGGGTCCACTTGGTTACCAGTGCTAACGCTGACTTGCAGCCGCTTAAAGTACTGAAACTGGGTCTGCCGGGTAACACCCATACTCAGGAAGGTCTTGCCATTTTGTGTGAGCATCTGTCCGGCAGTTTCCCGCTGCATCGTCTGAAAACTCTGGCGCTGCGTGTAATTGCGGTTGACATGATGGTGCGTGGTGAGAGCTTCAGCGAAACGTTCCACCTTCTGAAGCATAACTACAACCTGAGTGATAACCTGGCCTTTACGATTACGGCTCGCGCGTATCGTGGCGGTGGTTTCACCAAAGACTACCTCTACCTGAAAGGGCTAAAGGATGCGCTGCAAAGTTACGCCGAGGAAGATCTGACTTCACTGTTTGTCGGCAAAACCGGTTTTGAATTTAAGCCACTACTGGATGAGCTAATCACCCGGGAGATCTTAAACAAACCGACTCATCTGCCAAAAGCATTGGCGATGAAGGCCAATGACGACCCTATCATCGATTACATGCTGCACAGCATTAAGTAATTCGGACTGACAAAAAGACCGCCTCAGGGCGGTCTTTTCATCTTGAGTAAGACTACTCACAATCCCTGGCTTCGTAAGTGATAATCGACACAACCGCACCCTGAGGATCCCTGACAGCACACATTCGCCCGACTCCCGGTACTTCCATCGGCTCGTACACGGCACTCCCCCCAGCAGCCGTAATACTTGCCAGCGTTTCATCCACATCGGCTACGGTAATGTACGTCCCCCAGTGATTCGGTATATCCTGATAACCGTCAGGTTTTCCCATGATACCGCCAACCGGCTGACCGTTTGCCTTCAGGACATAATAAGTCCCTTCCGGCATCGACATTGCCTCCGCTTCCCAGCCAATCACTTTGGTATAAAATTCCACGGCTTTCTCCGGCTCATCGGTCAGTAGTTCAGACCAACTGAAGGCACCGTGTTGCTCGAACGCATTGCTCATTGTCAGTTCCTCTTTCGTGATGAAAAAGCGTTTTCTAACCTTAGTTCAAGGCGAGCCGTCTAAAGACGTAAAAAGCAAATATTGTGACGAACATGTCGACTTTTCCGGGCATTTGCATTCCTTTACTTAGCCTCGGTCAGTAGGATATTCAGCGCCCAGAATATAATCCGTACACTTTCACGCTATCATTCAACAGGAAGTTTCTCGATGCCTGCCATTGCCGCCAATGCAATGTTGAACAAGTACCTTGAGCAGGCAAGTGCCGCCTTCTACAGCCCAAACCGTTCTCAATACCCATTCAAGGACAAAACAGAATCGAACCTGGCCGTAGCCACCTATTATCTTTATCAGGCCCTGAATGAATCCAATCCAACCCCGTTGGATGATAAACTGCGTTGCAATATATTGCTGACACTGGCCAACATCAAAACGTTTCAGGGCCGACTCTCAAGCGCCCTGTCTTTGTATGCAGAGGCATTACCGCTCGCTACCCGGCAACAACGGCAAGACATACTGTGCTACCTTGCGGTCTGGCACCATGCAACCGGTCAGCAGATGTTGAGCCGATGGTATCAGCATCAGTTGGCTGAAAACTCTCCCAGTTCGCTGTACCAGTCAAACCATCACGCCCCACCTGCTGTGCTTCTTAACCGCTCGCTGGAAATACTTAATCGATGTCTGGCACAACCCGTCCGCTACCTGACGGATATCTCAGAAAAGACACCCGATAGTTCTCAGAGAATCAGTTCGTTGTCATCTTCATCATTGCCATGTTCATCATTGTCATATTCATCATGGCGGGCTTCGTCATTGGAAGCATCTTCAGCACATGCGTTTGTTATTCTGGGACACACACTTAATGCCGATGGGTCGATGTCCGCGAGACTACTGAATCGGCTTGCATTAGCGCTTCAACTGGCAACACGTTACCCAACCAGTAAGATATTGGTCAGTGGTGGATTGGCCAAGCAAGGGATGAGCGAAGCAGAACGAATGGCTCACTGGTTGTCGCAACAAGGGGTCAGCCCGCAGCGACTCTTAGTAGAATCTCAGTCTGCAAACACGATAGAGAATCTTCGGTTCAGTTTACCGCTGTTACTGCAAGCTGGCATACGGCATGCGACATTGCTAAGCACCGCAGACCACGTGCATCGAGCTCAGATAGTTGGAGACATTTTGCAGGCGCAGCATTCGGATTGTGACTCGACTGCGGCACCGGACGCTGAATACGCCACCAGCGACAACCACGCCCTGAGAACGACGGGCAGCCAGATCCACTTGGATCATATTGCTGTGCAGAATCAGCTAGACCGTGCTCATCCTTATCCTCCTGAAGGGCAAACCCGCCTGAATTGCTACATTGATGCACTTCAGGCCATGGGCATGCACGCATTCCGAGTCAGTATCCAATGCGATTAACGGTACTTACCGTAAGTGGTGTACTCATACGGTTCAAGTTCATACTTCGCTTCGAGGAAAGTAATGAGGTCGACCAAATCCGTTACTGTCATCACGTCGTTATAACTTGGCATAATGGATTCGCCAGAATGCGTGACTTCCTGAACATCATAGCCGGGGGCGATGGAGTGGGAAGGGTTGATGACCGATGTAACCAGCTCGGCATACGTTTTCAATTTCGGTACACGCCCGCCCAGCTCAACACTTACACCGGATTCATCCAGGACTTCAGGCCGTTCATAACCTTCCATCGTATGGCAGCTAAGGCATTGATATTTTTCAAATAGCTGTTCGCCACGTTGAGCGTTCCCCTGCGGCAAGGTAAAAGAAAGGGTATTGCCCCGCTGATTTGGCTCACAGCCTGTTGTCAGCAACAGCGAACTCAAGGCAATGATTGTCAGAACCGATTTCATCACACCACTCCTTCTTTTTTGCCCGCCTGACGGCAGCGCAATGATTATGTCAACGTTGTTAAGTGTAGTTGGCATAGCCAATGCGGCAGATGAAAATGGAAGAGGCAGAGGGGGAATCGGCGGATTTGTGGCAGGTTGATTGATATTCATCAAAAAAAAAGCCAGCACACCGGCTGGCTCTTTCAGTTTATAGATAAGATTAAATCACACCCAGCTCACGCAGACGCTCCATCAAGTAGCTATCGGCAGTGTAGCGCTCAGACAAGACGACTTCCGGTTTCGGGTGCAGGAACAGCGGCAGCGAAATACGCGCTTTAGTTTTATCCGTCCCTTCCGGGTTGACAACACGGTGTGTCGTCGACGGGAAATAGCCACCCGACGCTTCCTGCAGCATATCGCCAATGTTGATGATCAGGTTGCCAAAGTCACAAGGAACATCCAGCCAGTCACCCTCTTTGGTCTGTACCTGCAAGCCCGGCTCGTTGGCGGATGGCAGAACAGTCAGCAAGTTAATATCTTCATGGGCACCCGCACGAATCGCTCCCAGCTCTTCTTCACCGTTTAGCGGCGGATAATGCAGCACGCGCAACAGCGTTTTATCACTGCCGTCGATCATGCTCGACAGAGACTGCGAATAGCCTTCAGACACAGAAGCTGGAGAATGATTTTCAACCCATGCCAGCAGTTCGCCAGCCAGCTTATTGGCTTCATCGTAGTAGCGTTGCAGCTCGTCTTTCAACTCTGCCGGACACTGACCCCATGGGTAATAGTGGAAATATTCTTTAATGTCTTTCTTGGTGTGACCTTTAGCCACTTCAGACACTTCTGATGGGAAGAAACCGTCCTGCGTTTCTACGTTAAAACGGAAGTTTTCCTTTTCTTCGGTATTAAAGAATCGGTGCCAGTTGTCATAAATAGACTGAACCAGTTCCTGCTGAATCGGGTGGTTTTTCAGCACACCGAAACCTGTCGTACGTAGGGATTCAACGAAAAGCTCAGCGGCATTTTCGGCGTTATAATCGACTGCTTCCAATTTCATGGTCAAGATATCTTTTAGGCTGACTGTTTGAATGTATTATTCCGACGTAATCGGTTGCGCATAATTTTATCGGTTGTTGGCTCTAAGAAACACAGTTCATTCAGAAACAGTCTGTTTACAGCAGGAAACACAAGCTCAGACCAGCGGTGACGTATCGCCAAACATTTCGAAACATTTCCGTTCCCGCATCGTTTAAATGCTCCTTGAATACACCAAGACTGACACACCCCGTTCACATTCTGACACCACCCGCAAAAAACACCGACAAATATGATGGTTTATTAGACATTTGACTTTCAGGTTTAACAAAACTGTCAAATTATCCGTTAACATATTGATATCCATAATAACAATGTGCTTTTATGCGCGCATAAATAACAAGACAATAAAAAAGGAATTGTCGTGTCAGCTCAAAATATTCCGACTTCTATATTTGCTCAAGAAAGTGACAAGGAAGTAACCTTCGCCGAAGGTGAACAACTGGTATCAACAACGGATTTAAATGGTGTTATAACCTATTGTAATCCTTCGTTTTGTCGTGTGTCCGGCTACACCATGGAAGAACTGCAGGGACAACACCACAATATTATCCGTCACCCGGACATGCCAAAAGCCGCCTTCCGCGATTTGTGGTCACGCCTTAAAGCTGGCAATGCATGGCGGGGCATGGTGAAAAATCGCACCAAAAACGGAGGTTTTTACTGGGTCGATGCTTATATCACCCCACTTTATGACAAGGGTAAGATCACCGGATATCAGTCAGTCAGAGTGAAACCTGACCCAGAAATGGTCCATTCTGCCAAGCAGGCGTATCAGCACTTATTGAAAACAGAAGGAAATAGCAGCTCACTTCAGCTCTCTATTCCCCCAGCTTTCAAGTACAGCCTACTGGCTCTGGCCTGCGTAGCACCATTCATCGCCAGTCTGAATAACGATGGATTGACAGCACAAACCTGGTTATCTCTCGCGCCGGTTACGGCTCTGGCACTGTTTTTCCGTAACGAACTACTGGATACTCCCACACGGCTTAACAAACTGAAATCCCAGTATGACAGTATCAGCCGCCTCATTTTCTCCGGTAAGCCCCCCTTCTCAGTGGCTGATTACCACCTCAAGATGGCATCCGCGCGTATCCGCACTGTGCTGGGTCGAATGACCGATGCTGTCGCGCCGCTCAACGGCCTGGCCGATGAACTGAATGATTCCGCCAGCCGTGTCAGCAACGCGATCACGGAGCAGAATCACAACATCCAGCACGTGGCAAATGCAATGGACGATATTTCAGGCTCAGCCCGCACCGTAGCTGAACATGCCAACAACAGCCAAATTCTATTGGACCAAACGCGCAATCACTGCGCGCAGACTCGCCAGCATTTAGATACCACGCAAACCAGCCTGTGCCACCTTGCCGAGCAAGCGGAACAGGCAACAGAAGCAACCCGTCAATTAAGCCAGGAAGCCGGGAAAGTCAGCTCTGTCATGTATGAAATCAGTGGCATTGCCGACCAGACCAACCTGCTGGCGCTGAACGCTGCCATTGAAGCTGCCCGCGCCGGAGAGCATGGCCGAGGCTTTGCCGTTGTTGCCGATGAAGTTCGAGCCCTGTCATCCAGAACCCAGTCTGCGACCGAACAGATTCAAACCAGTATCAACCATATGTTGGCGACCATTGAAAACTGGCAATCACTGATTGAACGCAACCGCGATGATACCAATGCCTGTGTTGAACTGGCAGAAGCCGGGGTGAGGGCCATTCAGGAAGTCGAAACCAACATGCTAGAAATCAATCAACTGATTGAACAGGTGAGCTCATCAGCAGCGGAGCAGGAAACCTTGTCTGAACAAACAGGTCAGCATGTTCATGCGATTGCCGCCACCTCCCATCAGAATCTGGATGAAGTGACTCAGGTGGAAAACAGCAGTGCCATCCTGAAAGCCCGGGTCGATGAGTTTTACCATCTGGCGTACCGCTTCAACGAGAGCCGTAGCTAACCTTTGGTGTTTATTTGAGCACTTCAATATCAAAGACTTGCCTTCATAAGGTGCGATAGTTCGGTTTACCATCCGAGATGTCTTAACGCTCAGCTATCATCTGGCATGCCTACGCGCAGGCATGCCACTTCTCGTTTTGAGACAGTAGCAGGCGCTGATGGCGCAGAGGGATGCGATCTATCCGCTATTTTTTCCCTCTGGCTGGGTAATTCAGTCCGAATTCGCTATGATCCGGCTTACGGCAACTTACCTCACAGCTCTCTATGTATCTGCACAATCTGAAACACTACTTCGGCTTTGACTCGCTGCGACCAGGTCAGGAAACAGTGATTAAACAGCTTCTTGATGGCCACTCGTCAGCAGCCATATTTCCAACGGGCTCCGGCAAATCATTGTGCTATCAGCTCCCGGCACTGGAATTACCCCATCTGACTCTGGTCATTTCCCCTTTGCTCGCGCTGATGAAAGATCAGCTCGATTTTCTCCATAGCAAGGGAATTCCGGCGGCATCTATTGATTCCAGCCAGAGCTGGGAAGACAGCCAGCGCGTCATGCAAGCCGTCAGAGCCGGAGAGATCAAAGTGCTGATGATCTCCGTCGAGCGGCTGAATAACGAGCGTTTCCGGCATTTTATCTCACAAGTCCCCATTTCTCTGTTGGTGGTTGATGAGGCACACTGTATTTCAGAGTGGGGACATAACTTCCGCCCTGACTACCTCAAACTGCCTCAGCACCGCGCCGATCTCAACATTCCGCAGGTGCTGTTGCTGACCGCCACGGCAACACCGGCCGTGATAGATGACATGTGTGCCAAATTTGCCATTGAAAAACAGCATATTGTCATCACCGGTTTTTACCGCCCCAATCTGGACATTGCGATTACCCCGGCCTCAGCCGAGAGTAAAAACCCGCAACTACTTGAGGTACTGAACCACACTCCGGGGTTACCTACAATTGTGTATGTTACCTTGCAAAAAACCGCCGAAGATCTCGCTCACTGGCTAAAAGCACACAACTATGAGGCCTCCGCCTACCATGCCGGTATGGACAGCGAACAACGCCAGCAGATTCAGCAGGATTTCATGTCCGGCCGGCATCACTGCATCATCGCCACGATCGCGTTTGGCATGGGCATAGATAAAGCGGATATCCGCAAAGTGATCCACTTTGATCTGCCTAAATCCATCGAGAATTACAGCCAGGAAATCGGTCGTGCCGGCCGGGATGGTTTGCGGTCTGAGTGCGTACTGCTGGCAGATCGGAGTGGGATGAATGTGCTGGAAAACTTCGTCTACGGTGACACCCCGGATCGTTCCGCCATCCGTGCCGTACTGAACGAGATTCAGGCTCACCCCCAGCAATGGGAAGTGATGCTCAACCGGTTATCCAAAACCGTCAATATTCGCCTGTTGCCGCTGAAAACCTTGCTGGTCTACCTTGAAATTGAAAGCATCATTGAGCCGCAGTACACCTATTTTGCAGATTACCGATTCAAACTGTTGGTTGATGAAACCCTCGTCGTTAACAGTTTTCAGGGGGAACGCCAAACCTTTGTCCGCCAGATTTTTGCCTGCTCGCCTAAAGCACGCACCTGGCATACCGTCGATTTTGACGCGTTGTGGCATACCGCCAGGGCGGAACGAAAGCGTGTTGTCGCAGCCATTGATTATTTCAGCGAAAAAGGCTGGATCACGCTGGAAAGTAAACAAATGACCGATGTGTACCGGGTATGCCAACAGCACTTTGATCCCGAGCAACTGACAGAACGCTTGTATCAACTGTTCAAAACCAAAGAGCAAAGCGAGATTAAACGACTGGCAGACATGCTGGCCCTGTTTGAAAATGAGCACTGCCTCAGCCACACCCTGGCCGGTTATTTCGCCGATCACAACGCGCCAACCGAGTGTGGTCACTGCTCGGTTTGCCGTGGCAATGTCGCCCAATTACCGGCACCCAATGCGCTACAACCGGTATCCGACAACTTGCTGAAGACCTGGTGTGATCCGTTTATTGATGCATGCCCGACCCCGCCATCCGCACATGCCATAACCCGCTTTTTGTGTGGTATGGCCATGCCGTTACACACTCAAATTAAAGCGCGGCAAATGAGCGGCTTCGGCAAACTGGAGGCGCACCCTTTCGCAAAAACCCTGGAACAGGTACGAACATTGTTTCCGCATACCAGCTGAAAGAAAAACGTCATCTAAGTTTGTTTCATCTTTCATGGCGTTAGCATCTGGTATAGACCTAATTGCATAATTTTTAAGGAAAAACAGCTAAAATTGAAAGTGGCGACAGCCTATGAGGGTCAACTGTCAGTAGCACTGGCAGTCAGGCAGACAGCGACGCCTGCATGACCTGCAATCAAGAGGGTTCAATCATGAACAAGCTGCTTATCACTTTGGTTATGCTTGATATCAGTACAGGAGCAAATGCCTTTACCCGGGATATGAATCACGAAAGTCGCAACATTGTTGCCGGCGTCAGTGATTCTCGTGAAGGCGCTATGCGTAAGGGGCAGGATTTTGCCACCAACCTCAAATCGGAATCTCCTTCAAGGTTAAAAAGAACATTAGGGATTTACGAATACGGCATGAAAACCAACACGATCAAGGTGGATGATTCCCGTATTAAGATTGATGAATTTTCGACAGCTTCCGGTCAGGTCAAATACCGTGCTGTCGTAAATGTGGATTACAGCTACGACAAGTATCTGTCAGACAATCGCTGAACTCCAGATTACCGCTGTCAGGGGAAGAGAGCCTCTTCCCCTGCTTTTCGTATTCCAAGTGACACTAAAGCACATTTCCAGTGCTTTGCCCCTGCCCTTTGCCCCTTTATTCAATTTTTATTCTTACTCCAATTTGTCATCATACTCCAACGTGTATTCTCGATGTTGGTTGCCGGGTATCTATCTTCTCTTTGATTTTTGTCATACGAAAACCGTGTTCGTATATAGCGATCTCTGTCACAACGCTTTAGAATGACCCTATAACAATAGTGGAGATAGAGTTAACGCCATGACCAACGAAAGCCAAGAATACCAGACCTGTGAAGCCTGCGGTGTGTCTGCAGAAATGGGGTTCATCATCAAAGAAGGTGATGAAGTTGCAGAAGTACACATCTTCGGAGGCGATAAGCCAGCCCTTGAGGCCGAACTGGCTAATTACGTATCACTGGCCAAAACAGTCAATGCTAACGTCAAACATGAAGTCAGTGAGCTCAGCGAAGACAGTACCGAGTTAACCGCTCGCTTCCAGTTTGAATGCAGTGCTGAAAAACTGATTTTCGAACTGAAGACTCGCTCTCTGGCACGCAACTGAGATACCTCCCAATTCAGTGCATTCTCATCAAAGTTGCGAATTTTCCTGAAAAGCCAATTCTTCGCCAGAATTGGCTTTTTTATCGCCTCAAAACAGACTAAGGTTAGGGATGGAGTTACTGAACAGGACTGATGCAGTTTTATGCATCCATTCTGGTCAGATCTGCAATGTAATCCATTGCTTTATAGATAAAATCGCTATTTCAGTTATACCCTGTACCAATTTATTGCTGGCATTCCCCTACAAATTGTATGAGAATGAAGCTCAGTATGAATCACAGGGCACATGATGACAATTCTCATCATGACAGGAAAAGGAAATGTTCTATGAATAGCAATAAAGCAAGAGTGATCTCAAACTGGAAACCGGTCAATGAACGTGAAGCGGCTGCAATGAAAGAGTTTCTCATGCAGGAAATGGGCGCAACCACTCCGCATCATCAAGGTGGTACCGGCAGACTGGCTCCGAACTCCGGCCGTATGGTGCGTTAGTCGTTACCTAAGTCTTCGCTGGTTGGTATGTTAATCAGTATTGACCAGTACAAGCATGACTATCCCGCCATCGGAGTGATTGAGCGCCGGGTTGTGCACTGATTTTTGGCTTTAACTTGTGGCTGAGTGTGACTCACTTTCACAGCAACAATGTAAAGCATGACATCGGAATCATACATATTCGCCGGGTACTGAAATCACTCTTAATCGTTGTACTGATGCAGCCCTCGTGGCTGCATTTTTGTTTACCAAGATCACATTTTACGTCGTGACTCGCCATCCCAGTCAAACCATACCAACGAAGCTATACCTACGGAGCCATACCTACAACGCCATACCAACAAAGCCAAAGCGCCAGTCAAAGAGTGAAGACCCGAGAAACCAGCACGCTAATGCAATGAGTTATCTTACGATAATGCTACTGGCCGGTAAGCCTGCGCAGCGGCTATTTCGCCTTGGTTTCCAACGTTTGCCAGCGCAGTTTACCGTTCGTTTCAAATGACTTTTCTGGCACGCACTCCAGCAGCACAGCCCCCACACTGATTACGGCTCCCAGGGAATATTTCTTGCCGTCATAGAAACAGGCGCGATGCTGGGTCAGTTCACCTTCCAGCGTAATTGTCGGTTGTGGCTTCATCGATACTTCGTTTACCTTCGCTATCGCAGGGGCACTGAACGCCGCAGCCACACTAATCCCCAGCACCACCCTGTGCATAAACACGTTTCGCATATTTTCTCTCCCATCCTCTTAAAGCAGTTTTTAAAGGCGACCCTGGCATTAATTTTATTTAACGCACAGAAATTAGAAACCAAATGCATATGGTACAACCGCTGTTATTTTTACTTTTTTATATCAATTGTTTCAACAGGGTGTCTCATGCATCGCTCACTCTCCTGACGAGCTTATTCCCAAACAACGATGAGCAATTGTATGGACATTGCTTTTTGCCGCTAACGCACAGTTGACGAATTCACCTCTCCTTCCTACGTTTATTATCAATAACAAAAAAATCCTAGTTGATCACAGAATCGTGATTTTGTTGATTCCGTATCGACATCTTGATGTGAGCTGAACACTCGTTGTTGAGGATACCTGCCGTTATGGTTCCGAGAGAGGTACGCAGTATTGATGATGCGAAACGCATCATTGAAGAGCGCAAACTAACCCATATCAAAGTCGGTTTATTTGATAACGATGGCGTTATGCGCGGTAAATACATGTCAAAAGCGAAGTTCTTTGCTTCCCTGGAACACGGTTTCGCATTCTGTGATGTGGTTCTGGGGTGGGATGTGAAAGATCAACTCTATGACAACACCCGTTACACCGGCTGGCATACTGGTTATCCTGATGCGCCGGTTCGGATTATTCCTTCCAGCTGCCGGGACGTTTTGGATGAAGACGGCATGTTATTGTTCATTGCGGAATTTGCCGGTGAAGCCGAAACGGTATGCCCTCGCGCGACCCTCCGCCGTGTTATCGACAAAGCGACAGCAATGGGATTTAACGCCCAGGCGGCTTTTGAATATGAGTTCTTCCTGTTTCGGGAAACGCCCCATTCCGCGCGTGAAAAAGGATTCCGTAACCTGGAAACCATCACGCCGGACTGGTTCGGTTACTCCATGATCCGAAATTCCACCTATTCCGGTTTATACAAGGCCATTCTGAGCATGGCGGAAACCATGGACTTCCCCATTGAAGGCATTCATTCCGAAACCGGGCCAGGTGTCATTGAAGCCGCCATCGCCGTTGATCAGGCCGCAGATGCCGCAGATAAAGCCGCATTATTTAAGACTTACATGAAGGTACTGGCACAGAAAAATGAGCTGATGGCGACATTTATGGCCAAGTGGAGCAATGACTATCCGGGCCAGAGCGGGCATATTCATTTGTCCCTCAACCATGCCGCAGATGGCAGCAGCGCTTTCTATGATGCCAGCCAGCCCCATGCCATGAGCCCTCTCCAACGCCATTTCCTGGCAGGTCAGCAGCGCCTGATGCCCGTGCTGTTGTGCATGGTTGCGCCTTCGGTCAACAGTTACACCCGAATGATTCCAGGTTACTGGGCCCCCACAGACGCCACCTGGGGAGTAGAAAACCGTACCACCGCATTACGGGTCATTCCCGGTTCCGCGAAAAGCCAGCGGGTTGAGTACCGCATCGGGGCAGCCGATGCGAACCCATATCTAGCACTGGCTGCAGCATTAGGCTCGGGCTTGATCGGCATCGAGCAGGGCTGGGAGCCCAGCGATCCGGTAACCGGGAATGCCTACCAGCAACCGCATGATGATGCGCTGTCACTGCCTCGTACCCTGTGGGATGCCACACAGGCGTTCAAAGCCTCTGATATCGCCAAATCTCTGTTCGGAGAGGCGTTTGTTGAGCATTTTTCTGCCTCACGGGAATGGGAAGACCGAGAGTTTCGTAAACACGTAACCGACTGGGAACTAAGTCGTTATTTTGAAATTATTTAGGGGAACAGCGCGCCAGAGCGTTCCATTGCTCCGGCCGGCACCACCTATGACGTTTCTTTCTCTGACAGGTGTTCGTTATGATTAATACCGCGGCTGTTTCTCACCAGGATACCCCGGCCCTCCGCCACACTTGTTCGCCAGTGGACGGCAGTGTTATCGCGTCTGTCTCTCTTCACAGCTTGCGGGATGTCGATCGTTCACTGGACATCGCAAACCGTGCCCAGCAGCACTGGCAACAGATGCCTCTCAGCTTACGCCAGCAGTTTTGCAGCGATGCTATCAGGGCGCTGCTTGAGCACAAAGAAATGATTGCCTGCGAGATCAGCTGGATGATGGGACGCCCTATCCGGTTTAGTAGCAATGAATTACGTGCCGTTGAATCGCGCACCCAACGGATAATCACACAGAGTGAGCAAGCACTTGCTCCTATGACTCAATCTCGGAAAAATGGCGTCAGCCGATACATCACCCGCGCCCCTATCGGCACTGTGTTGGTGATTTCCCCCTGGAACTACCCCTATCTAACAGCCATTAATGCGATCATTCCGGCACTGCTGGCAGGGAACAGTGTTATCCTGAAGCATTCCTCACAAACACCGCTTTGCGCTGAACGCCTGCAGCAGGCATTCAAAACCGCAAAGTTGCCTGCCGGTGTGTTTCAATATCTTCACCTCGATCACCCTACAACGCACCGCTTGGTTGCAAGTGAGCGCTTGCACCATGTTTCGTTCACCGGTTCAGTCGCAGGCGGAGCCATGATCGAACAGGCCGCTGCGGGGCACTTTCACAGCATCGGGCTGGGGCTTGGTGGCAAAGATCCGGCTTACGTTCGCGCCGATGCCAATCTGGATCATGCTGTCGCCACTATCGTCAACAGTGCCTTTTATAACTCCGGTCAATCATGCTGCGCCATTGAGCGGGTGTACGTTGATAGCCGTGTTCACGATCTTTTTGTCGCCAAGGCAAGAAATCTGATCAACCGTTACCGCCTGGGTTCGCCGCTGGATGATGCGACTACCCTGGGACCCATGATAAGTACCAGCGCCGCTGACTTCGTCCGGGAGCAGATCCGTGAAGCCATTGATCAGGGTGCCAAGGCCCATATTGTCGAGTCCAACTTCCCTATGAGCCGGGAAGGGACACCATACCTTGCCCCACAATTGCTCTCAGATGTCACCCACCATATGCGGGTCATGACAGAAGAAACGTTTGGTCCGGTGCTGCCCGTTCAGAAAGTCGGTTCTGACGAAGAAGCAATTTCACTGATGAACGACAGCGAATATGGTCTGACCGCCAGCGTGTTCAGCAACGACGTTCAGAAAGCCACTGGTATCGGCACACACCTTGACACAGGCACCTTCTGCGTGAACCGCTGTGATACTCTGGATCCCGCGCAGGCCTGGAGCGGGGTGAAACATTCCGGTCGCGGCTGTGCCCTGTCGGATCCGGGATTCAGCAACCTCACCCGCCCTAAAGCGTTCTGTATAAACCATGTGTAGATCACCGTTTGGAGTCGACCTATGAGAATTGGGGTATTGCTCTGTGACGATGTCAGGCCAGAATTACAGCTTAGGCATGGTAATTATCCGGAAATGTTCAGCAAGCTATTTGCACAGGTCGACCCGACGATTACCCTCGTGTTCTACCGTGTGACAGACGAGCAATATCCATCGCAACTGGCGGAGTGCGACGGGTATCTCACCAGCGGCAGCCGTTTTAGTGTCTACGATGACCAGCGCTGGATTCGGGTCTTTCAGGGGTTTATACAACAGCTATACTCTCAACGCTGTCCGCTGGTCGGTATCTGCTTCGGCCATCAGATGATCGCTTGGGCGCTCGGGGGGAATGTTACCCCTGCCTCCACAGGGTGGGGACTGGGTGTACAACATGCCGAGCTCTATCAGGCTGCCGCGCTTGAACACAGCTGGCTGACGAATCCACGCCGCCAGATAGCTCTTCTCAGCAGCCATCAAGACCAAATCAGTCAATTACCCTCTGACAGTCAGGTGCTGGCAGGCAGCACATTTTGCCCATATGCAATGTGTCTGACCGGCAAGCATTTTCTGGGGATACAAGGACACCCGGAATTTACCCCGGCCTACCTGGAGGATCTGATCCGGCTTCGAGCACCGCAGCTACCTGAGCCGACCATTCGTACAGCCCTTCGTTCGCTTTCCTCTCCGACGCAACATCTGCTGATTACCCGCTGGATCATTCAGTTCATCAAGCACTACCGTTTCCAAGTTCATCGTACAGATGATCACCACCAGCGGACATAATCCCATCATTCAAATTATCTGAACGACATAATCGACCTTTACTGCTCGCGTTTTTTTTACCGTGAATTACACTGTGCGATATGAAAGGAGGGAACATTATGTACCACGCTCATATTTATTTTGAACTTGAACAACAAGCACTTGCATCTCGTATTCACGAACTAATCCGTACTTCGCGTTCAGATATTACGGCCATTTTCCCACTGGTGAACCGACTGGTCGGGCCGCATACCAAACCTATGTTCGAAGTGCATTTTAACGATAACCGTCATGGCTTCATCGAATGGCTGGATGCGCACCGTGAAGGGCTGTCAGTCCTGATCCACCCTGTGACGCCGGATGAACTGGCCGACCACACCCTGCATGCCAAATGGCTGGGTGAAGTGCTGCCGATTAAAGAAGAAATCTTCTAACCGGATTTTCTGTCGCGCCTGAGCACCAGCGCAATGCCCCCCAGGATAGCGACAGATGCCAGTGCCAACCTGACCGTAAGGGTCTCATCAAGCAGGACAACACCGCCGAGTGCAGCAATCACTGGGACACTGAGCTGTACCGATGCCGCCGCCGTCGCGGGTAAAAATGGCAGCACGCTGTACCACAGAACGTAACCCACGCCAGATGCCAGCGCACCCGATGCCAGCGCATACCCCACCCCAGCCCAATCCAGCGACTGTCGACTCCACATCATGACACTCAGCAAAACCGTAAACGGCACAGCACACAAAAAGTTCTTTGCGGTGGCTTCAATCGGCTGGGTCACGCCCTTACCACGCAACGAATACACTCCCCAGGCGATACCAGCGGCAATCATCAATACGGCTCCCCAGAATGACGGCGCGGACACACCTGGCAGCAGCAACACCACCAGCCCAGCCAACGCCAACAGCAATCCGGCACTTTGGGCCGTATTCAATCGCTCGCCTCGCCACAATCCGGTGCCCAACATGGTCGCCTGCACTGCAGCAAACAAGAGTAAAGCACCGGTCGCCGCTGTCAGGCTGACGTACGCAAATGAAAACGCCGCCGCGTAAACAAACAAGGCTAAAGCCGATGTCCAGTTAGCCGCAAGCGATGCCGGCCCACCTTGCTTGCCGTGATGCCTGTCCGTGCCGTGACTGCTGTTAAATCCGGTTTTGCGATGACGTGCATTGACAATGAGCCATAAAATAGCAGCTCCCGAGACCAGACGGATGAAGGTGAAGCTGGCAGGATCGATGGCGGTATTCAGTAATGCTTCCCGGTTGAGCAGAGAATTAGCTGCAAAAGCCATCATCGCCAGCGCCGTCACGCTCAAAATCTTCCATGTTGTCATCGTGTTACCTTCCCCTCAGTAGTGATTTATTTGCCTCGTCACGGCTCACGGTCTTTCCTCTTTACACGCCCTGCATTTCACGCATAATCAATCCATATCATAACAACACCAAATCGCTTACACATCTGTAACCAAGTCATTTTCATTTATAGGCGACAAACTGAACAGCGTGAAGTTTTTACTTGCAACGTCATTCACTTACGCGGCTGATATGCAGGTAAGCAGGTAAGCAGGTAAGCAGGTAAGCAGGTAGTTATAAAATACCCAAAGTGTGTTTGCTCTGTTTTCCCAACCGGATATTGAATGTGATGCCCCCCGTTTCTGACACTATTTTGGTTATCACAGGAGTTGTAAACATGGCTAAATATCAGTTTTTCTGTCTGCCAGAAACAGAACGACGTAACTTTACTTTTCTGGATATGGCCAGCAGTACCTTCCAAGAAGAAAAAGCCCAGCTGTTGCAAGCCGGATTCATTGTTGATGACGATGTGATCTATGCTGATACCCCAAAGGAAGCCACAGATAAATTTCGTTCCCACTTCACCCATGCTGTCGGCGATTACGCGCATGCGCATGTTGCGGGAGGAATGGCTGCCGGGCTTATGAACCTGCTGCGGTGGTTCAAATAATCATCATAAGGAGTGGTAATGCTTATCGAGTTGCGTAGTGTCCAATTAAATCAGCAAGGTAAAGAACCAGAGCCAGTAGTATGTACAGCAGCAAAACCTGAACTTGCGGCGGCAGACTATGCCGCCAGGCTGACCCAAACCAACATGGTCCCCTATTACGCCAGCCGGAAATTAAGCTGGCAACCGGAGATGTTTGCACAAAGCTGGCTGACATATGATAACTATGAAATTTATTACGATAAGCGCCGCGTCGGGGTTTTGCGCTTTTCCTATTTGGAAGACACAACCTGCATCCGGGATCTCCAAATCGAACCGGCATTTCACGGCAAAGGCATAGGGACGGAATGCCTACGATTTGCCTGTCGTCACGCACGTGAAAAACAACATAATTGGCTGGCATTGCGAGTATTCAGTGAGAATCCAGCCAGAAACTTGTATCAACGCTTTGGCTTTAGGACGCAGCCAATGACCCCTGCCAGCAGCAGCGGGGACCGAGCTGTTACGCCACTTGCCCCCTTAGAAATGCGCTTAAATCTGCGCTTAGCCCATCGGGAGTAATTCCGCCGGACACACACAGGGCGTTTTGTGAAAAAGCAGTCTGTCTTGATGCTCGTAGCAGTTCTCGCTGTATTTCTCAGAGCGTATCTCGCTATTTTCTTTTCGGCGGCCTATCAAAAACGCCACACGGATTTCTCCGAATGGCGTTTCTTTGTTTTAAACATCTATGTCGCGTTTTAAAAATCTATTATGTAGCGTTTTAAAAAACCATGTCGCGTTTAAAAAGCTATGTAGCGAGTCCGTATTGCAAGTCCATGTTGCAGATACAAAACGAAAAATTACACCTCAACCAGTACCTTCTTTGCCAGCGACATCGCCAGGTTATTATCGTAATACGCCGCTTCATTAATAAAGTGCGGATACGCCTCGTAGTCCCCGTCCCAGCATACTTCAGTACCGTCAAACAAGGTGTAGATAGGATCCCCGTTACGCAGCGGTTTAAAGTCAGCGTCCTGAACATTTTTATGTACCATGCCGATACGCTCACCGTTTTCATCTTCCGGCAATTTCAGTGTTTCATGGTACTTGTATGCCTCAAAACTGCTAGGCAGTTCAGGCACCTCATCGCGGTTATACAAGTCGACGAAATCAAGAATATGACCCGTCATCGCTTCCATCCAATCCAGAACGTCCTGACGCACAACAGACTGCGGCTGAGGCCCGACTTCCACGATTACGCCTTGCTCGGCGATTGAACACAGGAAAGTATGCTCGACCATCTCGATCTGATCTTCCAGAACGATAACAGCGTCAGGCATATTGGATTTGACATACGCCGCCATCTGACGGTTGAAAGCATCTGATTTCAGCAGGATCAGTGACGGTCCCATATTGCTGGTGGTATTGTGCAAATCAATAATAAAATCACTTTGCGCCTCCCCTTTCGGCCCCAGTTGCGCATTGATCGCTTTCGCCCGACTTTGTTCATAATTGGCCAGTTCAGGATTGTTCAGATCATTGAGGCCAAACTGGCGATTCATATCGCAGTCCAGGTAACGTTTATTGGCTTCAAATGCTTGCGGGTTGGCAAAAACCGTCTGAATTTCGAAACTGTCGCGCTGAATCTTCGCCGGGTTCTGACGCCATTTTTTCAGTAAATAAATACCACTAAATTCGTTACCGTGGGTACCACCAACAATGGCAACTTTATTCATTTTCTTCCTTGTAGTCACAGCTTGGGCTCACTCTTTGTTGACGTAGATATTACTCTTCCAATGAATACCAGCTCGCAGCATAACTTTCCAGAAAAATCACATAGAAAATCACAACTGACGTGTTTGTGCCACTTTCAGATAGGAATATACCTGGCCATTTTTCGCTTCAATCGCCGAATGAATGCTGCTGAGCTTATTGGCCACGACAGTAGAAACGTACCGGTCGCCATCTTTCTGGACGGCCAGCGTGAGCAAACCATCCTTCAGTTGCCACTCTCCGGTGGCACGGGTACGTTTGAATAGCGCATACTCTTCCAGTGAACCATCGGGGTGCAGGTAAATCTCCGTGGTATTTCCGGCACAGCAGGTTTTCACCCAGGCCTGAGTAGCAATTTCATCAACCGTAAAGCTGCGCTTGGTGGCCAGCCAGTCCTGCATCACCTTTCGCTCTTCTCCTGTCGGCTCAGGCAAGGTGTCCAGTTCCAGCAACCGTACCCGATCAGACTCACGATAGAAAAGCTGTAGTAGGTGTTTGTTCTTCAATTCTGACATCCCTATCCCCGATAAACACAATTAAAAAACGATGTAAAAACAAACTGTAGCGCTAAATATCAACAAAGAGCAGCAGCCGTAAGAGAATTTGTTAAGCGCTTCAAAACTTCACTTTTCCGCGCAGCACTTTGGTTTGTCCCCGTTGCGATTTCTTGTCCATTCGGCGCTGCTGAGAGGATCGCGTGGGCTTGGTTTCCCGCCGCGATTTATGTTGCACCGCCGCAGACTGGATCAAAGCCACCAAGCGCGCCAGGGCATCCTCCCGATTTAGCTCTTGTGTCCGGAACTGTTGCGCCTTGATGATGATGATGCCGTCTTTGGTTATGCGACTATCACTGAGTGCCAGTAAGCGCTCTTTATAAAAAGCTGGTAATGATGACCGGTTGATGTCAAAGCGCAGATGAATCGCACTGGACACTTTGTTGACGTTTTGCCCACCGGCACCCTGGGCACGGATTGGGGTCAGCTCGATTTCCCAGTCACCCAGCTGAACTGTGTTTGAAATTGTTAACATCTTGAATAGATTATCTTCGATACAGACTTATCGTGCCTTGAGACACACCTTCAGTATACCTACCCAGGCACTGAAGGCGAACTCCTCGTGTTCGCATCCCTCTCTCTGGACATTTCATGCCTCAAAAGCGTCTTTCGGATTCTGCCTGTCACGCACACGGGCACGACGACACCGCTCCGAACAGTATTTAACATCTTCCCAGCAGCGACGCCACTTGCTTCGCCAACGAAATGGCCGCTGACAAACAGGGCAGATTTTTTCCGGTAAATCCGATTTATTCACTCACGCCTCCCGGCCGCATATTGACTACAACGAGTTTGAGCTTGTCGGTTCAACGCCATGTATCCAAGACGCTTTTCACAATAGCGACCATACATAACGCAGGTAAGTACTGATTCGCAAGGCGCAGAGCAAGCCCATAACTGTATTTTAAGCCATTGACGAATATTAGGGAGGAGCCAAGAAAGTGGAGATTATTCTAGGGTGGATAGCCGATTTCGGTCTCTGGCTGCGGCCATGGCTGGGAGAGATAGCAACGGCGATCATTGCCTGCCTGCTGGTGATATTCGGCGCAGACATCAATCGGTTTATGCGCAATCAGCTTGCCAGTACCCATTTCATTGTCCGCACGCTAGCATTCATATTACTGAATGCATTTGGTTATGGTTTTATGATTGTCAGCGTTGCCCCATACCTCGCCAAACAGCTTCATCGGTTACCCGCCCTCTGGTTGGCAGCCGCCGTGACCGCGGTCTTTGTGCTGATCGGGCTCTGGGCTCAACGTCACCGCCATGTCTGAACTCAAATAAAAACAGCCCGGTGGAACCGGGCTGTAAACACAAGATCAGATTTGATCGTGAAGATCTGTAGCAAATCAGACGCGACGGTACGGCAGGTAAACCGGTTCCCAGATATGCTCTGCCAGTGACTGACGAATATCCTGACCTGCAACCAGGCTGTTCGGATCCGTGGCCTGAATATTTTCAAGGATTCGCGTGGCAACATGCAGCGACACCGCTTTCAAATCACTGATTCGCGGATAAACACAGCCTTGCTCGATGTCTTCCTCACTCACCATTTCAGCCAGCGCGTACGACGCGGTCGTGAACATGTCCATGGTGATCTTTTCCACCTTCGCAACAATGGCAGCCAGACCCACCCCCGGGAAGATGAAAACGTTATTCCCCTGGCCGATGCGGAATTCTTCGCCGTTGTGTGTCACGTTGTCAAACGGACTACCCGTTGCCACGATTGCCTGACCGTCACTCCAGCGGTAGATATCTTCCGGCAACGCTTCACAGTTTGCCGTCGGGTTAGACAACGGGAAGATCATCGGATGTTTGGTGTATTCCATCATCTTCTGGACATGCGATTCTTTGAAGGCACCGCCAATGCCGCTGGTTCCCAGCAGTACAGTTACCGGGTAGTTATCAATCAGCTCACTGAGTGATACTTTGCCCTGCTCGGCCACCTGCCAGCCTTCAGCGATCGCTCTTGGCTTGGCGTAGCGTTTTTTGTACTCATCCAGGCCATCACGATCGTCAAAAACCAGCCCTTGCGAATCCAGAATGAAAATGCGCTCACGAGCTACGGCATGTGAACACCCTTCCTTCAGCAGACCGGCATAGATTTGATCAGCCACACCCACGCCGCCCGCACCGGCGCCGTAGACCACATACGATTGATCAACCAGCGACTCGCCTTTGCGCTTCACTGCACCCAGAATACCGGCCAGCACAACGGAGCCTGTGCCCTGAATGTCGTCATTGAAAGACGGGATGTACTCTTCGTAGTCACTCAGGTTGTCAAAAGCATTGGACTTACTGAAGTCTTCCCATTGCAGCACCGCTTCCGGGAACTGACGTTTCACCTGAGTCACAAACTTCTTGATAAAGGTTTTATATTCCTCACCACGCATACGACGTCGAGGGATACCCAAATACATAGGATCATCCAGCAGATCCTGATTATCCGTACCGACATCCAATGCGATAGGTAGGCAGCGTGCAGGGTGAATACCGGCTCCCAGCGTGTACAGTGACAGTTTACCGATTGGAATACCCATACCACCAACGCCCTGATCACCCAGTCCCAGGATACCCTGACTGTCAGTCACCACGATAATTTTGATGTCTTTCCCGGCGAACTGGCGCGCCATCTCATCCATCTTGTCTACGTTGTCTGCGGTAATATACAGGCCACGTGCTTTCTGGTAACGGTGGCTGAATTCCTGGCACGCCTTGCCCACTGTCGGGGTGTAGATGATTGGCGTCATTTCTTCGATATGGCGCGATAATAAGGCATAAAACAGGGTTTCGTTACGATCCTGAAGGGCACGCAGGAACAGATACTTCTCAATATCCGTTGAAGCGCTACGGAAACCGTCATAAACACGGTTTAACTGATCGTCAAAAGTCTGGACTCGAGGCGGCAGCAGCCCATCCAGTTCAAATTCTTTTCGTTCTTCGTAGGTGAAGGCTGTACTTTTATTGAGGGTACGATCGTTGAGTAGTGCCGTTCCGGTCAGGGAAACCGGACGAAAGGCATTTCCTTTTTCATCTTTCCAACGTAGGTATTTTCCTATCGTCATTCATTCCTCCGTTCACATTTGTCATTGTTATTATTTGGCATTTTGCCTTATTCATCGTTGATAGCTTTCGTTGAGAGTAAAATATCAATAGAAAGCTACACGAGTGTAATAAAGTTGTATGACAAAAAATGTGACCCTCGGTCTCTTTGCGGAAAAGAATATTATTTTCCAGCAAGCCGGTTAAAAACAGCCACCATCTCCTGTGAACGGAGGAACATCAACAGTTATCACTGTTATGAAAAATGAGGACGGACTCCTTCTTCGGTGATTTGCGTCTTTCGCAGCAACTCAAGATGCTTCTGGCGTGTTTTGGCAATTGCCCGCATACTTCCTGTAGTTACGATTTTTCTCACACGCTGGTTATCTCTCATAGTTTGACCTCCTGTCCACAATCGATACATTTCCAGATAGAGCGATACTTAAGTTTTTGAAACCAGTTACGACGAACCTGAATCATTCGCCCATTACATTTTTCACACATACACCTAGCCTGTTGTAACCACCGCTACTTAAAAACATCTTGGTCAGTAGCGATTTCAAGGCGTAAAAAACTGTAAACAGGGAAGATTAATCCACATATTTACAGACTTTTCGCACTTATCTTTTTTATTTTGCGATAGAGAAAAAATTATTAACGCCCAAGTTAAGGAAGTCATAAAACACTCCTCAGACCAGCATCACATTTCATCCATATCTTTTAATGTTTATTCAATCACTGTCGCCATTATCTGGATCAAGTGTTCCCGTTTTATTAAATTCCTGTCAATTTTGAGTCAGGGAAAAAATTGACAGGAATTTTTGGGACCAATCCCAAACAATGTGATGATCGTTATTCTCTGTTTTCATCACTCATTCATTGATGTTTTAATTTAGTGCTTTCATCCTGATGAAATTCTCACCGCATTATTGAATATTAAATATCCAACAACCTATATCTGGTTTCATTACAGTTATGTCATTTCTGGCGGCTTTTTGTTTATTGCTGGTGTTGTAAACATTTTTCGAACCTACCTCGGCAGTACATTCATCTTTGTTTAAGCTATTTTCATGACATTGATCGCAAACTATTGTTTATCAACAGAAGTGTAATATTGCTTTTGTATAACCTATGTCACTCTTTTTAAGTCCATGAACACAAAACATGCATTTTAAACATTCTCTGATTGCCGCAACTCTGGCTTTGTCAGCACTGGCAGGTTGTAACAGTAATAATGCCGAAATCACTCACTCCCAGGCCAGATTTGCCACGTTTAACCTGTCATTTGACCGCGCGACCTACGAAACGCTGGTCAGTGAAATGTCATTTACCCACGGTGAACAAAATGCACTGTTACAACGTTATCAGGCTAACGACAGCACATTAACGACGGAAGAAACTGAGACGGCTAAAAGGATTATTCAGATTCGGAACGTTGCCGAGACTATTCAGCGCGTACGCCCCGATACTTTTGTATTGGCCGAGTTTAATAATGACGGTAGTGGCGAAGATATGCAGGCTCTGGATGGTTTTCAGAATAACTACCTGTCGCACAGCCAGAATGGGCAGTCACCCATTGAGTTCGCTTATCGCGAGAATTTTGCCACCAACACCGGCAAGCCAAGTGGTCAGGATTTAAACCTGGACGGAAATAAATCAGACCAGGGTGATGATGCTTGGGGATTTGGTTTCTACCACGGCCAGTACGCCTTTGCCGTGTTTTCACGGTTCAAGATTGATGAGCCCAATATCCGCACTTTCCAGGACTTTAGATGGAAAGATATGCCGGGCGAAAACAACCTGAAAATTGTCAACTGTGACAAAGCGCTTCCGGAAGGTAAAGCGTGCGGCGATAGCTGGTACAGCAATGAAGCCTGGGAGCAGTTCCCGCTTTCCTCCAAAAACCATGTGGATGTACCGGTGATCATCCCGACGAAATCCGGCGAGCAGGTGGTTCACTTTCTGGTCTCGCACCCGGCACCACCGATTTTTGATAACCCGGCAAAACACAACACCGAGCGAAACCGGGCTGAACTGAAATTCTGGCAGGACTACATCGAAAACCAGACCTATATCTATGATGACAATGGGCTGACCGGCGGCTTACCGCTTGGCAGCCATTTTGTCATTGCCGGTGATCTGAACGCAGATCATCAGATGGGCGACGGCGATCGCGCCACCATTGCCGGCCTGCTCAGTCACACTCAGATGAATGTCGAAAGCACGCTTGGTAGTTTGGCTCCGGCCAGCAACGGCGGTGAGTACTGTCTCAGCGAAGGCATTTGCCAGCGAAACCAGGATACGCCGCATCCGGCAAACATTACCAGTACCAGCGGCCTGCGCCTTGATTACGTCATTCCGTCAGCCACCCTCGCGGTGAAAGCGTCAGGCGTGTTCTGGCCATCGGGCAGTGAAACCGGCTATCACCTTGTCTATGATGCTGCGCTAGGTAACAGTAAAGGGGTCTCTTCAGACCATCGCATGGTATGGGTGGATATCGATTTCAACCAATAATCTTTTCTCGCAACTTGCGCTGAACAGTAAAACTCCGATGAAAGCCTCTTATGAGGCTTTCATCGCTTTGCTATACTCCCACACTTACCGTCTTGTCCAAGACTGGCTTAACCGCCTGTTTTCATAGGATTCTTAGAATGGATGTTGAAGCACAGCTGACCCTTTCCCAAAACGGAAAGCTCTTCGCCAATCCCAAGCGTATTGCCTTGTTGAAAGCCATTCAGCAAACCGGCTCGATCAGTCAGGGAGCAAAGCTGGCCGGAATCAGCTACAAAGCCGCCCATGATGCCGTCAAAGACATGAACAGCCGCGCGGAAGCACCGCTGATTGACAGTGAAAAAGGCGGTAAAGGAGGGGGCGGCGCGTCACTGACCCGACACGGGCTGCGCATGGTGCAAATGTACGAACTGCTGGAAACAATCCAGACAATGGGGTTGCAAGCCCTCAACGATGAGAATGTCCCGCTGCACAGCCTGCTCGGTATCATGAGCAGAATGTCGCTGCAAACCAGTGCTCGCAACCAGTTGTTTGGTACGATTACCGATATTCAGCCCCATTCCCTGCATGATCTCGTTACCATTTCTCTCGACGACCAACAAACACTGACGGCCAGTATCACTCGTGGCAGCACACGACGGCTCAAACTGGATATCGGCAAAGATGTGGTCGCGTTGATAAAAGGTCCAGCTGTGAGTGTGACAACACAGCCTCTACCATCGGAAAAGGGCTTTATCAATCAGCTCAAGGGAGTCGTTGAGTCGGTAAGCACCGATGAAGATGCAACGGAGGTAGTGATAAAAATCAGTGACAATGATGCAGTGTATGCCTTGATGGATCACGAGGCGAAAGCACCGGCGACAATCAAAACCGGTATGACCGCTTATGCAAGCTTCTCTCCGGCTCAGGTCATTGTTGCAACCCTAACCTGACAGGCTACCAGCATAGCGACGACGGTCATCCCGATTTTTACCGATGCAGGCTGAAGGACTCAGTTAAACTGAATACAGATATTGTGAAAAGGGTTATAACCCTCCCCCTTCAGCAGGCAGTTTTCAAAATGCTTATAGTCAAGATACTGAAACAGCATTAAAAAAACGACCATCAACACCATACCTGCCAGTGCCAGCCTTACTAACCAGAGTTTTTTTCTGTTTAAAGCAAACATTAACATCATCACTAAGACAGGGATGATGCTCAATATAACAGGCTGAAGATTTAGAAGTGAAACCGTCACAACGCTTCCCGCTACAACAACTATTGTTCACAGGGGGCGAATAATACGCTGTTTTACACCCTGATTTCAAAGCTAATCGCTGCTCTTTGCACAGCTTTACATAAAAAAGGCTTGCATTATTGATAAGAGTATCGACCCGGTCACATTTCATTCATTGAAAGCATATTTCATCTGAGCTAAGTCACAAAATACAGGTTTGACGAGTGCGCATCGAAACGTTTCGCTCTACATTTACAGCCATCGAAACGTTTGCGTAAACGTTTCGATGTACAGATTTCAACCAGGCGGTATATTTCCTGGTTTCCCAAGAAAACGCTCTTAAAGCATAAGTACTCAAGGTTCAAGCATGAAAAAAAGCGCACTAATCAACGCTGAACTGTCCTATCTGGTGGCAACCCTCGGCCATACTGATGAAGTGACCGTCTGTGATGCCGGTCTTCCGATTCCAGACGCTTCGCAACGCATCGATCTGGCTTTGATTCCAGGCGTACCGACTTTCATCCAAACGGTAAAAGCGTTACTGGGCGAAATGCAAATTGAAGGGGTGGTCATGGCTGAAGAATTTAAGCAAGTCAGCCCTGAACACCACGATGAACTGCTAACGCTCATTCGTGCCGAAGAACAACAGTCGGGTAAAACCATTCAGCTGACTTATGTTTCGCACGAAGCGTTTAAAGTGCGCACCCAAAACAGCAAAGCGGTGATCCGGACCGGTGAGTGCACGCCTTACGCGAACGTGATTTTCCAGGCCGGTGTGGTGTTTTAACCCTCAGGTAGTGTAAGGCAAGTCGACAAAGCAGGCGCAACGATGAATCAGCCAATACTAGAACTTAAAGACATTGAGAAAGCGTTTCCCGGCGTTAAAGCGCTGGATAAGGCCAGTCTCAATGTCTACCCAGGCAAAGTGATGGCCCTGATGGGCGAAAACGGTGCGGGGAAATCCACCCTGATGAAAGTGCTTACCGGTATTTACACGCTCGATGCCGGTGAAATCCGTTATCAGGGAAAAGCCGTTGCCTTTCAGGGCCCTCGCCATTCTCAGGAAGCAGGGATCAGCATAATCCATCAGGAACTGAACCTGATTCCGGAGCTGACAATTGCAGAAAACATCTTTCTGGGACGCGAAAAAACCAATGCTTTTGGCGGCATTAAGTGGTCAGAAATGTACCGCGAGGCCGATGCGCTGCTCCAGCGCCTGAATGTCAGACACAGCTCCCGCAAGCTGTTGGGCGAACTGAGCCTGGGTGAACAACAGATGGTCGAAATTGCCAAGGCCCTTTCGTTTAAATCTCAGGTCATCATCATGGATGAACCTACTGACGCCCTGACGGATACAGAAACGGAATCCCTGTTCAAGGTGATCAATGAGCTGCGCGCGGAAGGCACCGGGATCGTGTATATCTCGCACCGCCTGAAAGAAATCTTCGAAATCTGTGATGACATCACCGTACTGCGTGACGGTAAGTTCATTGGCCAACGTGCAGTGGCTGACATCGATGAAGACACCATGATCGAAATGATGGTTGGCCGTCGTCTGGATGAACAGTACCCACGCGTAGATGTCCGACACGGTACAACCTGCCTGGAAGTGAAAAACCTGACCGGCGGCGGCGTCAACGACGTCAGTTTCAAGCTGGATCGCGGCGAGATCCTTGGTATTTCAGGCCTGATGGGCGCCGGTCGAACCGAACTGATGAAAGTCATTTACGGCGCGCTGCACCGTGAATCCGGTGACGTGATACTGGATGGCAAGGTAATTAATCCTGTCAGTCCGCAGGATGGACTGGCAAATGGGATTGCCTACATTTCTGAAGACCGTAAAGGTGATGGCCTGATTCTGGGGCTGTCAGTGAAAGAAAACATGTCCATCTGTTCGCTTGAACAACTGTCCAAAGGCGTACAACTGGATCATCAGGAAGAAGTCACCGCTGTCGAAGACTTTATCCGTCTGTTTAATATTAAAACCCCGAGCCGCGACCAGATCATCGGCAATCTCTCCGGTGGTAACCAGCAGAAAGTGGCGATTGCCAAAGGCCTGATGACTAAGCCGAAAGTGCTGATTCTGGATGAGCCAACCCGTGGCGTGGATGTCGGGGCAAAGAAAGAAATCTACCAGCTGATAAACCAGTTCAAGCAGGAAGGCATGAGCATCATTCTGGTCTCTTCCGAAATGCCGGAAGTACTTGGTATGAGTGACCGCATTCTGGTCATGCATGAAGGGAAAATCAGCGGCGAGTTTCAGGCCAAAGACGCCGATCAGGAAAAACTCTTGGCCTGCGCGGTAGGTAAATACATTAATGAGGTAGCAGCATGAGCAGCAACGCTATGACCAAACAACAAGATTCCGGCAGCGCAAAGCTGTTTAGCAAAGAGTGGCTAATCGAACAAAAATCGCTGATCGCTCTGATCTTTCTGATTGTTGTCGTGTCATTCCTGAACCCGAACTTTTTTACCGTCGACAATATTCTGAACATTCTGCGCCAGACTTCCGTCAACGCCATTATTGCTGTGGGGATGACGCTTGTCATTCTGACCGCCGGGATTGATCTGAGCGTCGGTTCGGTACTGGCCCTCTGCGGTGCATTCGCCGCCAGCCTGATTGCGATGGAAGTCCCGGTTCTGGTGGCCGTGCCGACTGCCCTGCTGGCAGGTGCGGCGCTGGGTGCCATCAGCGGTATGATTATCGCCAAAGGTAAAGTTCAGGCTTTCATTGCCACGCTGGTTACCATGACCCTGCTACGCGGTGTCACTATGGTCTACACCGATGGTCGACCTATCTCAACCGGCTTTACTGATGTGGCGGACAGCTTTGCCTGGTTCGGTACTGGTTATGCTCTGGGTATTCCGGTTCCTATCTGGCTGATGGCTATCGTGTTTGCCGCGGCCTGGTATCTACTGAATCATACTCGCTTCGGTCGCTATATTTACGCGCTGGGCGGTAACGAATCGGCGACCCGTCTATCTGGTATCAACGTTGACCGCGTGAAAATCGGGGTGTATGCCATCTGTGGTCTGTTGGCCGCGCTGGCAGGCATCATCGTCACCTCACGCCTGTCATCGGCACAGCCAACAGCGGGCATGGGCTATGAACTGGATGCGATTGCCGCTGTCGTTCTGGGTGGTACAAGCCTGGCCGGGGGTAAAGGTCGCATCATGGGTACCCTAATTGGTGCACTGATTATCGGCTTCCTGAACAATGCCCTGAACCTGCTGGACGTATCGTCCTACTACCAAATGATTGCTAAAGCGGTGGTTATCCTGCTGGCAGTCCTTGTAGATAACAAAAATAAGTAAACAAACCTCTGAGCGCGGGCATCACCCTGCCCGCCAACACCCGACAAATGTAGAAAGGAATACAGAATGAAAAAGTTAGCAACCCTGATCTCTGCCGCAGTGATGTCTGCTTCATTCAGCACAACCGCTGCCGCACAGGATACGTTGGCGATGGTCGTCTCCACCCTGAACAACCCGTTCTTTGTAACCATGAAAGAAGGTGCTGAAGCGAAAGCGCAGGAACTGGGCTATAACCTGATTGTTCTTGATTCACAAAACGATCCAAGCAAAGAGTTGTCGAACGTGGAAGATCTGACAGTGCGTGGCGTGAAAGCCATCCTGATCAACCCGACTGACTCTGATGCCGTGTCAAATGCTATCCGTATGGCTAACCGTGCTAACATCCCGGTACTGACGCTGGACCGTGGTGCAAGCCGTGGTGATGTTGTCAGCCATATCGCGTCTGATAACGTTGCCGGTGGTGAAATGGCCGGTAAATACATCATGGAAAAAGTGGGCGAGAAAGCTCGCGTTATCCAGCTGGAAGGTATCGCCGGGACATCAGCAGCCCGTGAGCGCGGCCAAGGCTTCATGAACGCAGTAGATAACAGCGGCATGGAACTGCTGGCCAGTCAGCCTGCTGACTTCGACCGTACCAAAGGTCTGAACGTGATGGAAAACATGCTGGCAGCGAACCCGAATGTTCAAGCCGTCTTTGCGCAGAACGACGAAATGGCTCTGGGTGCCCTGCGTGCGGTACAGGCTTCAGGTAAACAAGTGCTGATCGTTGGCTTTGACGGTACTGATGACGGTATCGCTGCCGTAAAACGCGGCAAACTGGGTGCGACTATCGCTCAGCAGCCTGATCTGATTGGCGCGCTGGGTGTGGAAACTGCAGATAAGATGCTGAAAGGCGAAAAAGTGGAAGCGAATATTCCGGTACCACTGAAAGTGATTGCTGAGTAATAAATTCAGTCATCAACCAAGTAAAAAACCGGAGCCTGATAACCCGTGTTTCCCCCTGGCACCCTCGTCAGGGGAGAAACACGAGTCAGTTCCCCAGATATCAGGCTCCTCACTTTTTGCGAAGATACACCGGAACGCTGACAACCTCTGAAAGCCCTCAGTATCAACGCCCGTTTGTCCAGTCTGCATTGCTTAGCAGCTTCTTCAAGCAGATGTTAAGCCATACATTTTGGCCGTTAAATTTCAAAAGGTTCCACAATGAATAAACTTGTCGTATTAGGCAGTGTGAACGCCGACCATGTTCTTCAGGTTGCATCTTTCCCTCGTCCGGGCGAAACACTGCATGGCCACAGCTACTGTGTGATTCCGGGAGGAAAAGGGGCAAACCAGGCCGTCGCGGCAGCCCGTCTGGGTGCGGATATTGCGTTTATTGCCTGTGTCGGCGACGACAGCTTTGGCCACCAGATGCGCGACACGTTCGCCCGCGATGGGATGAATACCGAAGCAGTGATGATTGAAGATAATATGCCAACCGGCATTGCCATGATTCAAGTCGCCGCCACCGGCGAGAACAGCATCTGTATCTCAGCGGAAGCCAACGGTTGCCTGACACCAGAGCGTCTGGCTCCCCATCATCATCTGATTGAGCAGGCAGATACCCTGCTGATGCAGCTGGAAACGCCGATGGAAACCATCGAAGCGGCCGCCAAGATTGCCAAGCAGGCAGGCACACGCGTAGTGCTCAACCCGGCTCCGGCGCAACCACTTTCTGATGACTTACTGCAACACCTTGATATGATTACGCCTAACGAAACGGAAGCAGAGTTGTTGACCGGAGTTAAGGTAGACAACGTCACCACCGCTCAGCAAGCTGCCGATGCGTTGCATGCCAAAGGGATCAAACAGGTAATGATCACGCTTGGCAGCCAAGGCGTCTGGCTGAGTGACAACGGCAAAGGCCGCCAGGTACCGGGCTTTCGGGTGGATGCCAAAGACACCACCGCCGCCGGTGATACCTTCAATGGCGCACTGCTGACGGCACTGCAGGAAGGGCGTGAGATGGAAGAAGCCATCCGCTTCGCCCATGCGGCCGCGGCTATTTCAGTCACCCGTTTCGGCGCGCAGACCTCAATTCCGCATCGTCGCGAAGTTGAGCGTTTTCTGATGGAACACCAGTAACAGCAAGGATGTCACCGTGCCTGACGGGCACGGTTCAGGGAGTCAGCACACAGGGGAAACCATGGCGACCATAAAAGATGTAGCAAAATACGCCGGAGTCTCAACCTCCACCGTCAGCCACGTTCTCAATAAAACCCGCTTTGTCAGTGAAGACATTTCGGTACGTGTGATGGCGGCGGTTGAAGAGCTCAACTATGCGCCTTCAGCGCTGGCGCGCAGCCTTAAGGTCAACCATACCCGTACCTTCGGGATGTTGCTGACAACCTCAACCAACCCGTTTTTCGGTGAAGTGGTCAAGGGCGTTGAACGTCGCTGTTACCAACAGGGATATAACCTGATCCTTTGTAACACCGAAGGAGATCTGGATCGAATGCATGACAATCTCGATACCCTGCTGCAAAAGCGTGTCGATGGCCTGCTGCTGATGTGCAGCGAAATGGAAGGCAGTGTGTTTGATCCGTTTTCCCGCCATCAGCCGGTGCCGACCGTTGTAATGGACTGGGGGCCAGTTGATTTTCCGAGCGACAAAATTCAGGACAACTCCCATCATGGTGGGTATCTGGCGACCCGCCACCTGATCGAACAGGGCCATACCCGAATCGGCTGCCTGACCGGCCCGCTGGATAAACTTCCGGCACAACAACGTCTGTCCGGATTTATTCAGGCCATGGAAGAAGCCGGGCTGGAAATCAATAAGCAGTGGATCGCCTCCGGCAACTTTGAATGCGAAGGTGGTGAGCTGGCTTTTAATGAGGTCTTTGAGCGGGGCGAATTACCGACCGCTCTGTTTGTCTGTAATGACATGATGGCAATGGGCGTGATTAACACGGCCAATAAAAAAGGCATCAAGGTGCCGGAGGATTTATCTATCGTCGGCTACGATGACATAAAGCTGGCGAAGTACATCACGCCGTCACTGACCACCATTCACCAGCCTAAACATCGGCTGGGGCAACAAGCCGTGGATACGCTGCTGGATAAGATCCACAGTAAACGTGCGACCAATACCGTTATCCAGCTGGAGCCGACCCTTGTTGTCCGCGACAGCGTGCTCAACCTCAACCCTACGGATACCATTTGATCAGCGTGGCGGTTGTTCAACCATCCCGCACAGGCTACCGCTCAACATGATCATTTGACCTGAGCACACACCCAATGAGCACACTAAAAGGCTGCGAGGATTCGCAGCCTTGATTTACGTAAAAAACGGTTTTGCGAGGATCAACTGTTTTTCCGTGATTCGCCCCGACTCAGACGCCGCATTTCAAGACGCAAACAGCCACAGCTTTAATACCAGAAAGATCCCCATGCTGGTCAATACCGTCGCCAGCACGTTCTTTGTTTTCCATGCCAACAAAATGGCAAACGTGGCAGCCAGCAGATACGGAGCGTTGTCGCTTAGTACCAGCTCTCCTTTAGGCATAAAGACAATCGGCCCCCAGATCGCGGTCAGCACCGCAGGGCTGGCATAACTCAGAAACCGCTGGGCATTTGCCCCCATTTTCAGCGGTAATGACGGCTCGAGAAACAGATACCGACTGAGAAACACCACGGCCGTTAGCGCAATTATCGTCAGAAAAATCATGGCTGTACCCTCCGTGTTTCCAGCAGATACCCCGTCAGCATTCCTCCCAAGCTGGCAATCACCAACCCGCTTTCAATGCCGAAATAGCTCATCATCACAGACAGAATCAATGCCACCAGCGCCGCGCACAACATGGGCACATTCTTCAGCGTCGGAATCACAATGGCGATGAAAGTCGATGCGATGGCAAACTCCAGACCGTATTCATTCAGCGACGGAATGTTGGTTCCGGCGACAATGCCGGCAAACGTGGCCGCGTTCCAGATCAAATAAAAACTCAGTCCCGCCCCCAGCGCGTACCAGGGGTCAAACCGCGCTTTATCCTGATTGGCACACACGGCAAATAGCTCATCGGTCAGCAGAAACCCCAGCACCACCCGCCAACGAACATTCAGCGGACTGATCCGATCCCGCATCGCCAGCCCATATAAGAAATGGCGCGACGTCACAAAGAAAATGGCCACCAGCATACTGAACAGACTCGCACCGGTTTTAATCATCCCCATGGCCACCAACTGTGCCGCCCCCGCAAACAAGATGGCAGACATGGCCTGCCCTTCCAGCGGATTTAGCCCGACATCCACAGCAAAAGATCCGGCGAGGATCCCCCAGGGCACCACCGCAATACTCAATGGGGAAATAGCCAATGCGCCCTGCGCTGCTTGTTGTAAGCGGTTCGATCCTACTTCCATCGTTAATATTCCGTCTTTTTCCACACAAACTCCTTACTTTTATAATTTTTAATGACGGCTCGCTTTTACATACTGTCCGGGGGTTATCCCCATCGCCTTTTTAAAGTGGCGATGAAGATGGCTCTGATCATGAAAGCCGGATTCGACGGCGACATCCGCCAACGGCAAGCCATGCTTGAGCATGGTTCTTGCGCGTTTCAACCGCACCTGGATCTGATACGCATGAGGCGGCAAACCAAAGGCTTTGCTGAACGCTCTCACTAAGCCAAAAGGGCTCATGCCTGCTAATTGTGCCAGCTCTGCCAACGTCACATTCCAGGTTGCATACTCATCGAGAAAGGATTTGACCTGTGACAACGCCTGTTCAGAAGCCTTGGCAGGTGCGGCATACAACCGGGATTGACCGTGACGCAGCATCAGACTGCTCAGGGCAGAGTACACCAGCGTTTCCCGTTGTAAGGGGTTGTCTGAAACCTCCAGAACGTCAAACACCTGCTTGAGATGGGCTGCCAGAACATCGTCTTTCACGACAGGTTCAGGAAAATAAGGTGCGCCATATTCTGGCATCCCTAAATCCCGGCTCAGCTGAACAAAATGCTCCGGCAGCGGATACATTGCGCGATAAGCCCAGCCGCCCTCAGTGGCCGAATAGCCACTGTGAATTTCATCGGCATTAACCAAAATAATGGTGTTCTGTGGCGCGGTATGTTCCCCCCAGTTCGGTAAAACCCCTGCGCACCGTGTTCGATAACGCCGACGGTGTAACCTTCGTGGGAATGCTTGGAAAATGTCTGCTCGATGTAGCGCGCATTGAGAAACTCAAGCCCTTCCAGTTCAGCCACATCTGAATAATTGACCTGAATTTTTCGTGGCTGCATATGGCACTCTCTGATGATTTTCCCTGGTCATCAACATATCGCAATCATGACGATTTGTTTTGTACAAAATTGCACATTCAATAATCTGGGAGATTCTGAGAGTAACAGAAATCTGCATACTGTCATCAGCAAAAAGCCCCCGGCAATTACCGGGGGCCTGATAAGCGACGCTAGCCGTCAATAAAACGCTCAATATACATATGAATCACTTGAGGCCATATTGCGCGCAAAAAAGCGTGATTAATCACCAAGGTTATGGTGTGGTCAATGACACACGGAAGTTATCCAGGTGCACATCAGCCATGTTCCCCGACAATTTTACCGCACGCACCGTTAGCTTTAGGTTGTCAGTGCCTGTCGGCAGCAACCCGACCGCTTCATTATCGAGCCATTGCTGCTTGCGGCTGAGGGTTTTCACCACGATAGGCTCTCCGACAGTTGCTCCCTGACTGTCTTGCGGCTGCAGGGTAACAACCGCATGATCCCCGTCGCCCCAGCCATTGCTGCTGAAGGTTAGTCGGACAAAAGCTGCCGACTGGGAAATGGCATCATTGAAACCGCTGACATCGATGATCTGGCTCATTTCATCGTAAGGATCACCGCCGGCGGCGTTGTTATTCGGGCGGGCACTGAAATAGTAGGTGCCTTCACTAGCAAGAATATCGTCCATATCTGATGCTACTCGCCAGTATCCCATATCAACCGACCAGCCTGTCAGGGCATTCAGTTCGGCTCCGGCATTTTCCATGTTCAGCGATGATGTCGAACCAGCGGCAATGGCCAGCGTTGCCTTGTCACTCCACTCAGACCAGCTTAGGTGTTCATCTCGAACTCGGGCTCGCCAATACCAGGTTTCGCCCGGGAATAGTGTTAGTACTGGCGCAGAGCTGCCGTTGAACGGATCACGGTAAGAATCATGGGAATACTCAGAAGCCCGCTTCTGCCATTTATACGATTCATCCCCCCCCATCATCACCTTGCCGGAAAAGTCGGCCAGGTCGATTCGGGTCAGATCAACGCCCGCCTGAGTATCCACTGGCATCCCCTGAATGGTGCCATCCTGCATTGGCCAGATGTTGTGACGACGAGTCTTATTCCCCCAGATATCAAACACATCCTGTTCGAAACTTGGATCTTTGCTCAACTGCCACTGCACTTCATACACACCATCACTTTGCGGGTGAGTAATCGCCAACTTCATATTATTGAAAGCAACGTTACCGTTCCCTTCCAGCACTTGCGGTGCATCCACCGAGGCACGTTTCATGGTCAGCGTATCTGACACTGTGAATGTCTCTTTTAGGCTAGCCAGTCCCTCTCCTTTCGACGCCACTTCCGCACTGTAACGGGTCAGTGAAATAGACGGTTCCTGTTGCTGATTGAATGTCAGCAGGTTAAAACCAAATTCGCTCTGGCTGATGGCAAAGGTGTCATAATCTCGGGTATCTTTGTTGTAATAGTTATCATCGTTGATTTTTTCTCTGTATCCCGCTGCGGTGGCCGCATTCAGCCACAGGTGGTTGGTATCCATTGACTGGCCACGGGAGTACGCATGCGTGTGACCGAAGAAGTGGCCTGACATCTTACCGCTGCGACGGGTGAAATCTTCCATCTCCGCCACCATTTCACAGCTACCAATACTTTCCCCGGACAGCCACAATTCCGACAAACACGGATGGTGGAACATGCTAACGACATAGTCTACGTTGTTATCTGTTTCCGTGGCCGCCAATTGTTCACGCAACCACTGGCGCTGAATCCCAAGAATCTCCGCCTGGAATTTGCCGTGATTTTTTGAGATTGGGTAGCTATCTAGGCCAATCATCCGCAAGTTGCCGTAATCCAGGAAATACCACTGCTCTTCATATCCCATCGAGCCGTTTTCAGGCTGCTGGAAAAAATGGCGGTAATTCGACAGCTCAGGGTTGCCGTAATAATCGTGGTTGCCCGGCACAGCAACCAAAGGGACATACGGCGTAATCGCTTTAAGCTGGTCGAAGAAATCCCGACGCCATTGCAACAAGCTTTCACCGTTATTAACAATGTCACCAGAGATAGTGATCGCGGCAATATTCGATGCACACTGCTCAGCCTCGTTGGCACAAACATGGGCGACAATCCCTTTGCTGACCAGATCGCTCAATGCCCCCAGCGTATTGTTATTTTGTGTATCGCTGATAGCGATTACATTAAACGCTTCCGGTGTCCGCCCCGCTTCGGGGTACGTTTTGAACGCATAACGGGGAGAGACCGCGGTAATCCCGCCCTCACCTGCAACCACATAGTACTCATACAACGTATCTGCCTTCAGCCCGGTCAGAGACGCGCTGTAAAGTGTGGTCTGGTCCACGGCAACAGGTTCAGCAAGCTGGAATTCCCCCTGACTACCGGCAGGCCGTGCCCAGACGGTCAGCTTACTCTCCTCTGATTCAAACAACACCGCCATATGATCAGCAGACGGTTGTTGCAAATACGGATGGATCGTAAAGGTGACAGCGGTATCCGACTCGGGCGCAGGTATCACCACCGCCGGTGGCTCAATCACTTCACCACTGCCTGAATCGGTATTGCCTTCTTTACCACCGTTATCGACATGATCATTGTCGTTACAGCCTGCCACTAACAACGCTGACATGAGTAAAGCGACGACTTTTTTCATTGGCAGTGTTTCAAACGAGGGGGAAGCGAAGGGAGACACTGCGGGTGGCATAGTGAGATAAAGAATCGTGCCGGGCTGCTCTGTTTTCGTAGACATTCTTACATCCTTTTATTTTAAGGCTTACTGACCGTTTTTTACTGGACTAGTCCAGCAAGGTTCGCAAGCCATACTAGGGACGCTATGTGACAGGAAATGACAGAATGGATGACAATTAGGTAGCAGAAAATTGACAACGAGGCATGGCTTTCTGGGCCGAGAATAGAAAACAGCAATCAAATACGCAAAAGGCCGCCCCCAAACCAGGAGGAGATATTCAGATCATCCATAAGATGGACTAGCCCAGAAGTCGTTCAGGAAGAAGACAAGACAAGACAAGACAAGACAAGACAAGACAAGACAAGACAAGACAAGACAAGGCAAGAATTTGCGATGATACAAAAATAAGCAAGGCCATCATAAATGATGACCTTTGACATGGTACCTGCTGAGATCGGCTTTGCTGACTCAAAACATGCAACAGAATCGCTGTATGAATTGAATACGATTAAATCACCAGGCCACCATCGACTTTCAGCGTCTGACCGGTAATGAACGCCGAGTTATCACTTGCCAGAAACAGCGCAGCATTAGCGATGTCTTCCGGCTTGCCCATACGCCCCAGAGGCGTTTTGCTGCGCATGTAGTGCAGCACTTTTTCCGGCAAATCAACGGTCATCGGTGTTTCGATGAACCCTGGGGCAATGCAGTTCGCCCTGACCTGCGCCCCTTTACGTGACAGTTCTTTAGCCCAGCCTTTCGTCATTGCAATCACACCGCCTTTAGTCGCCGCGTAGTTGGTTTGACCAATATTGCCGTCAGTACCCACGACCGAGGACATAGTAACAATAGAACCTGCGCCATTTTCCATCATGACCGGTGCAACCGCCTGCGTCATATTGAACACCCCTTTGAGGTTCACATCACAGACAAAATCCCACTCTTCTTCGGTCATTTTCTCAATCAGGTTATCGCGCGTTACCCCGGCGTTATTGACCAGTACATCAATTCTGCCATGTTCGCTTTTTACCTTTTCAACAAATTGCTGAATGGACGCCCGGTCGCAGACATTCAACTCCACCACAGTAACATTCGGATACTTGGCTTCCAGCGAAGCCATTGCAGCCCCATTCATATCGCAAGCATACACCTGTAATGCATCGTGTTTTGCAAATGTTTCTACAATGCAGCGACCAATTCCCTGCGCCCCACCGGTGACAATACAGACTTTGTTATTTAGCATCATTTCTTCCCCTTTCTGAATACCAAACTGAAAAACGCCAAACAGATACATAATGGTATTTGCAATAGCGACTACAGTTGCGTCGGGTACCACAACTCACTGTATGTCCCTATTGTAGTTGAGCCATGCAAAATGATTACCAACATTGCTGCAATTCTCCTTTGCGAATATATGCAACTGTCATCGTTCTTTCGTGGTTCTCTTTTTTCAGGTTTGCTATAAAAGGACAAAGGAAGCGGCGAATCAGGATTGATCATGCTGGACAAGGTTGTTTTTTTTCTACATGTGGTGCGCACGGGCTCGATCAGTGAGGCCGCCAAGCTGAATAATATGTCAGCATCGGCCGCCAGTCGCTGGCTCAACGAGCTGGAAGAAGGGATGGGGGTCAGTCTGCTAAAGCGGACAACACGCAAAATTACCCCCACCCAGGCAGGTCAGCGTCTGTATGACAGGTTCAGTCTGCTACATACCGAAATTGATGACGTATTCAATGAAGTTCAGAACATGAGCAGCGAAGATCGCGGCACAATCAAAATTGCCAGCACGCCGCTGTTTGCCAAGCATTACCTCAGCCAAATCATCGGTGAATACCTTCAGCAGCACCCGTCACTCAATTTCGTCGTACTGGAAACCGCGTTTGAAGTGGATCACGTGCATGACGTAGATTTCGCCATTCGAGCCAATGCCACATACCGCGGATTTCAGGATAAAGACAGTTTACTGGTCAAGCGGGCGTTACTGAAAGAGCCACTGATGGCTTGCTGCGCCCCGGCCTACATCGAAAAATTCGGCAAACCTGTCATTCCCGATGATCTGAAACATCATCACTGCCTCTATGCGACAACTCTGGTGGGCGGGAACCGTTGGATCTTCGAGCAAAACGGAGAATACTCTTCCGTCGAGATACCCCAGACGGTCGAAGCGGATGACAGTGAAATCCTGCGAAACATTGCCATTGCCGGTGGTGGCGTTGCTTACCTGCCCTACAGCCTGATAAAGCGGGATCTGGAGCTCAAACGCCTGACCCCCATTCTGGAAAACTATGTCAGTAGCCAGTTTGAGCTTAATCTTTATTTCAAACCACGCAAATACATGCCGGCTCGCTGTGCAAACTTCAAAGATTATCTGATCAGCCGGGTGGCTGATATACAGCCTCTGAAACAACAGGGATGGTCCCGCCAGCAAACCGTTAAAGCCGTTATTGAATCAAGCGGAGCAGAATGAAAAAAGCCCCGACAGAAAACCCGTCGGGGCTGCATAACAGGAAGCAAAGAAAGGAACTAGCGCTGGAACGGGTACACTGCACCCAGGCCAAGAATCCGGGTCAGTTCGTCCAGTGCCGTGCGGGATTCAACCAACAGCTGTGGATCAGCCAAATCCGCCTCAACCAGGCGATCGCGGTAATTGCGATCCACCCAATCATTCAGGGTTGCGAACAAGGTATCGTTCATCAAAGTATTCGGGTTAACGGCAGCCTGCTCCGCTTCGTTCAGAACAACACGCAGGCGCAGACACGCCGGGCCACCGCCATTTGCCATGCTCTGTTTCAGGTCAAAGACCTTCACTGCGTCAATGCCGCGTTTTTCTGCCAGCAGTTGCTCAATGTATGCCCATACATTCTGGTTATTGAGGCATTCTTCCGGCAGAACCAGAACATTATCACCGTTAGGCATCGCCAGCAGTTGCGAGTTAAACAGGTAGCTGGTAACGGCATCATCAACTGAAACCGCGCTGGTCGGCACTTCAATCACTTTGAAATCACCGCCCAGTTTCAGGCCAAGTTCATCGTACACTGCTTGTTGATTCAGGAACGCCTGCTCGTGACAGAACAGAATATTCTTGTTACCCACAGCGATAACGTCGTTGTGGAAAACGCCGGCATCAATCACCGATGGATTTTGCTGGGCAATTACCACTTTGTCATCATGCAGTTGGTGCAGACGCGCAACGGCTTCACACGCTTCAAAGGTGTGACGAGCCGGGAATTTCTGCGGTGCCGGGAAACGGCTGTCGAACGCGTGACGACCAAAAACAAAGAATTCAACGCCTTGCTCGCCGTATTCGTGGCAAAAGCGAGTATGGTTTGCTGCGCCTTCATCACCAAAGTGCTCCACACCCGGCAGAGCTGGGTGGTGGACAAAGTGACCTTCATCCGCAAACGTCGCTTTCAAAATACGGCCAGTCACTTCATGCTCAATTGAGCGATGGAATTTGTTTGTCAGGTTTGCTGGCGTGAAGTGAACTTTACCGTCAGCGGTATCTGCCGAAGGAGATACGGTTGCAGCATTTGCCGTCCACATGCTTGATGCCGAACAGCAGGCCGCCAATACTTTAGGCGCTTGTTTGGCCGCCGCAGTAATCACATCCTGATCACTGCCGGTGAAGCCAAGGCGACGCAGAGTATAAACATCCGGACGCTCTTGCGGCGCGAGTACGCCTTGCACCATTCCCAGATCCGACAGCGCTTTCATCTTCGCCAAACCTTGTTTGGCCGCTTCTTTCGGATTCGATGGGTTAGCCTGGTTTTTTGCCGAGGCTACGTTACCAAACGACAGACCACTGTAGTTATGAGTTGGGCCAACCAACCCATCAAAATTTGCTTCAAGTGCTTTCATAGACATTCCATGTTTAATTTCCACATCGACACAATAACAAAACCATTACATTTCCAACAACCTCAGCACATCGCATTAAAATTCATGATATTTAAGATAGAAATCTCTGCATCGAGCATGACTATGCACCTCTCCGGTCAAACCCGATGTCGTCTACTGGTTCCTTTTCGGCACGATAGACCTTTTAATCTTTATCTCAATTCCGGAAAATTTCCTGTCTGATTACAAACAATCGCGAACAGGCCGCGACATATTTACGCGTTTCAAGATCACAAAAAGCCAGCTTTTTTAAGGCTGGCTTTTTGTCTTTTTTGTGCTCTGGATCAGGATTCAAGCATTTTGAACCTCTTAGGTACGTTGCTTTTTTGTACGGCTACGAACGCCTGCAGGGTACTTTCATCATTGATCTTTCATTTTTCATCAGCAGCCATCCGTTTTTACGGATACCCTATGCCAGATAAAAAATACAAGTGAAACCATGCACAATAAACCGGGGATTCAGTGACTCACGGCGCCAGAGAACAAGTTAATCACCAGCGTACCGGCCAAAATAAGCAACATACCTATCACCGCCGCCAGATCCAGCTGCTGACCATGCCATAACCAGCTAATCATCGCGACCAGGACAATACCGGCTCCACACCAGATGGCGTAAGCAATGCCAATGGGTACCGATTTCACTGTTACTGACAGCAGGAAAAACGCAGCGGCATAGCCCACCAGGGTGACAACGGTTGGTAAAGGTTGGGTAAATTGCTGGGTTTTCGGCAACATAGATGTGGCAATTACCTCGCAGATAATCGCTATGGATAACGCCAGCATCGGGGGCATAGACGCAAGAGACTTCAGCATCAATTACACTCTTGTGAGAAGAAAACGAAACCCGCGGAGTGTAATCGAGAATCATGAAAAATTCATGAAGAATCCGCTACATATCCCATTCAATTACATATCCCACTCGACAACGTGCCCTTCATCAAACACCCCATCGCTGTAAGCCGGTGAGTAATTAATGAAAATATTACTCTTATCAATTGGCAACTGTTCAGACAGGCTTTCAGCAATCAATTCCAGCATATCGGCAATGTCATTCTCCGTGTTGAAATTGGGAGCCACCAAATGAACCAGAATCGGATGCGTTTTCGCTGGCTGGCAATCGACAACCTTGCCGTTATGGGCATAGTGATGCGGGGTCAGGAAGTCCCAGGTTGCCATCACATGCTGTAGCGAGATCCCGCTGACTTCCGCCAGGGTACGAGATAACTGGCTCAAGACGGTTGGAATATCCACTTCCTGGGCAAAAGGCAGCGATTTTATACGGACTAACGGCATACATCCCCCGATTGATATGCGGCACCAGCCGCCCACTGTCTGCTCTGGCTTTTGTCTGCCTCAGGCCTGGTCTCACAACAGCCTTTGGCAAGCACAATCCCTGCCTGTTGTCGCTCCTGATTGGTCGCAACAACAGGCAGAGACTATTAAGCCGATTGCATGTCACCTGTTAAGAAGATAGTTAATAAGAACGGTCACGTATTATCTTAAAAATGAGACAGAAACAAAAAAGTGACAACATAAAGTGCAAATTTTTTACACTTTCATGAAGTCACTTCTCATGGTCACTTGAAGGGTGATCAGCTATTCGCCGGTTTTAATCGCAGCTTTTATCGTCGCAGCATGGGTTCACAATGCGCTCTGCACAGGTGAATGGCTCAATGTGGATAATCACATCCACCACTTCTGCCATTTCATTGAGAAGGTGCGATTTGAACTCTTCACTAATAGTGTGGGCATCTTCGACCCGCATATCCGGGTCGACCAGCAGGTGGAAATCGAGCAAAATCGTGCTGCCGGTACGGCGACTGCGGATCGCATGTACTTCTTTGATTTCCGGCACCTCTGAAGCGTACTTCTGTATTTGGCTTTCAACATCGGTATCCGCTTCAGCTTCGGTCAGTTCCAGAATTGCCGGCCAGAGAATATCAAACGCTGCTTTCATGATCATGGCGGTAACAATCAGTGCGGCCACCTGATCCAGATAATGCAGCCCCGGCACCATCCAGTTCACAATCACAGCGATCGCTACCGGCAACGAACTGAGTGCATCGGACCGATGATGCCAAGCGTTCGCATGCAATGAGCGACTGTTGATGCGCTTGGCTTGTACCACAGTCCAGCGATACAGAGCTTCTTTCACCAGAATCGATGCCAGTGCTGCCCAAAATGCCATCATGCCAGGAATGGTTGGCGCGGTATGACCAAGTGCTGACGCCGCATCCCAGCCAATACCAATCCCGACCGCGGCCAGGAGAACACCGATAAAAATATTGGTGAGGGTTTCAAAACGGCCATGCCCATACGGGTGGCCTTTGTCGGCCGGTGCGGTCCAATAACGGGAACCAATCAGAATCGCGGTATCAGTAACCAGATCAGAAAAACTGTGGACACCGTCAGCAACCAGTGCCTGGCTTCCGGTCATCTTACCCACGGTGATTTTCAGCAACGCCAATCCGACGTTGGCAATCGAGCCAATCCAGGTTGCACGATGAATGATTTTAATTGGAGTATCGGACATTGTTCTCCACTCGGAAACATACAAATCTATCTTGGCATGATACGCCCGTTACCCGGCACCAGCCAGCACAAATGCCTTGCAGATACAAAGGGCTGGCGTAAAAAACAGAGATTTTACAGTCACGTTACGGCTGTTGTACCTCACGGTGACAATAACAAGTAACAAGATGATCATTCACCATGCCCACCGCTTGCATAAATGCGTAGCAAATCGTTTCACCGACAAAGGTAAAACCGTGTTTTTTCAGAAATCGGCTTAGCGCTTTGGACGTGTCAGTAGAGGCCGGCACCTCAGACATAGCTTGCCAGTGATTAATGACAGGCTGGTGATCAACAAATTGCCAGAGTGCCTCAGCCAATGAGCCATATTCACCAATCAGTACCTTGGCGGCACGGGCATTCTGAAAAACCGAGCGGATCTTACCGCGATGTTTAATCACATCGAATTGCTCAACAATTTGCTCTACCCGCTCATCCAGGTCGGCATCGTCATAGGCGGTAAGCTTGTCCAAGTCATAGTGCTCAAACGCAGTACGGTATGCATCCCGGCGTTTCAGGACGGTATACCAGCTCAAACCCGCCTGCGCGCCTTCCAGTGTCAGAAATTCAAACAGATATTTATCACATTTATTCACCCTTCCCCACTCTGCATCGTGGTATTCACGTTCGAGTGGCTGTTTCATTGCCCATGCACATACTGTTTTTTCTGACATTTTTCCTCCTTTCAGTCCAGCCCAGGCCGGAGCAATAACGCCCGACCTATTGATCCATTAAAAAATTGAAGACTGATAGCCGCAGCCTCAGAGCTAGCCTATCCCAGCCGCTGTTTCATTGCACAGTTCAAGAGATCAGTAAGGGGTAAATAAACAGTATTCGGGAAACAAGAACGAATGTCACGAGCAAAACAGTGCCTGGTTTATCCGACAGTATTCTTATCGGATGGACTCTCAAACTGGAACCCACACCGAAACAATGTAACTGACATACAAGACATTTACATTTTTAGATAACCATAATCACAGTTAGCAAAGTCAGCAGCTTATTTGAAATTGAAAAATACAGCCTTCGTTCCATAATGGGCTCATCAATACATTGCTATTGATTTTATAAAAGGACTTTTATGAGACATATCGCCGATTTTATCGAGCAGTTAGAAAACGGAACCGACCCGTTCAACATTTGGGTCTACTCCAGTAAAGGTCAATACAGTCAGTTTGGCAAAGAAGGCAAAAAAGTTCGTACTCCGGCTTTACAGCGGGCACTGGACAAACATTTGCAGATCATTGTCGAAATGAACAGCGATGATAGTGCTTACCTGCTTTTGCCGGAAGTACATGCCGTGGTACCCGTGTCATTCAGTAATGGCCAAGTACATGCGTTGACCCGACCAACCGCCTGAGTCGATTTTCGGTTTACAGCAAAGAACGATTAATAATGATACCCGGCTAGGTTCATATATTCTTGCTGATAACAGTCTCTCGACATCAAAACAGACCAATTGCTGGTCTGTTTTTTTATGCCTGCTTTCCGGCAGCAAATGGAACCATAAACGTGCTACATTTTCGGGTAGCTGCCCCCAGTGCTGTCACCGTACGTCGACATATCCCTTGGCTGATATTCAGCGCCCGTACCATAACTGGCGCTGCTATAACGTGATGCTCCGGAATAAGGCGGCGGACCTGCGTAATTCAGCCTTTTGGCATAACTGAACTCTTTGTCCGGATTAATTTTTGACGTTGGCATAATAACCCGCAAGCCATTACGACAAGCCAGGTTCCCGGCATCCCACCCGGCATTAAAACGGGTGTTGGTACCATCTAACGTTTCATCCTTCACCATGCCGTTGCCGGTTTGCTGCGCACGAAGGGCGCTGGCGCATCCCTGATTGTACCCATAATGGTAAATGCTGTTATAAGGGACATCGTACTCGTAATCATCCGGCACCAGTTTGTATTCATCTAGCGCATAGTCATATTTAGGCCAGGGTTCATTGGCGCATCCGGACAGAAGTACCAATGCAGCACTCAGGCTCCCGGCTACCCATATCTTTTTCATAGTAACGCCTTTAGTATGGAGTGTGGCTTTTCTAAATAGTAGACAACATATAGAAACCTGTTGAATTTTCAGTGACCTCTATGGCATCACATGCCACAGCAAATTTCTCAGACCAAGCGAAAGAGCCTTATGACATCATTTGCCCCTGATACTTTCACTCCGCAATTTGAACAGTTCATCCGACGCCAGGCCGCAACCGATCCGGCGCATGATCTCACCCACATACAGCGTGTGGTGGCAGCCGCAAAACAGTTTTGTTATGAAGAAAAAGCGAACCTCGCCGTCGTGCTACCCGCTGCATGGCTACATGACTGCGTCACGCTGCCGAAAAACCACCCTGAACGTCACCATGCCTCAGCCATGGCCGCTCAGGCTGCAATCGCGTTTCTGCAAAGCATCCACTACCCTGCTCACTACTTCCCGGCCATTACTCATGCGATTGAAGCGCACAGTTTCAGTGCGCAAATTCCGGTGCAGACGTTAGAAGCGGCAATCGTGCAGGATGCCGACAGGATTGATGCACTAGGAGCGATTGGTATCGCCAGATGTATTCAGGTCAGCGTCGGGTTTCAGGCCGCCTTGTATTCAGCCGATGACCCATTCGGCGAACATCGGCCACGTGATGACAAAGCCTTTTGCATCGACCATTTCTTTACCAAGCTATTTCGGCTCGAAGCAACCATGAACACAACGGCTGGTAAGCGCGAAGCCCGACTCCGCACTGAGTATATGAAGGGCTTTCTGGCCCAGCTCGGGCATGAAATCAATGTGCCTTTCCATCCCGATTGATCCCGTGAACAGCAGATATAGCGATCAAAAAAGGCCCCGACGGGGCCTCTCATTTACATACCAAACGCCAATAAGGCAGACGGCTTTCTGACAACCGATAACTCTGACAAACCGATAGCTACTCAGTCGCGAGCTAAAACTGCGTTGAAACGCTCAAAACCCCGCTCCAGATCTGCTATCAAATCATCGGTATCTTCCAGACCGATGTGCAGCCGCAATAACGGCCCGGCAAACTCTTTCTTCTTCGCGGTTCTCAGGCTGTTAATATTTTCATTCGCCAGAATCAAACTCTCAAAGCCTCCCCACGAATATCCCATACTGAAATGATCCATCCCGTCCAGTAATGCCGTCAGCGCTTCCGTATTACCGCGATTAAGGACTACCGAAAACAGTCCGTTACAACCTTTAAAATCACGCTTGTAGAATTCGTGCCCTTCGCAGCTCGGGAACGCAGGATGGCGAACATGATCCACTTCAGGGCGCTCAGCCAGCCACTGTGCCACTTTAAGGCTATTCTGTTCATGCTGGCGCAGGCGAACTCCCAAGGTGCGCAGGCCTCGCATTGCCAGATACACATCATCCGGTGACGTACATTGCCCCATCAGGTAACTGTGCTCACGCAATTGATCCCAGCAGCGTTCATTGGCTACTGCGGTCCCCAACATGACATCAGAGTGGCCGACGATATATTTTGTCGCAGCCTGAATAGAAATATCAACGCCGTGCTCAAACGGCTGAAAGTTGATCGGTGAAGCCCAGGTATTATCCAGCATCACAACGATGTCATGCTCATGTGCGATACGAGCGAGTGTCGGAACATCCTGCACTTCCATCGTGATGGAACACGGTGACTCCAGAAACAGCACGGTGGTATTCGGACGAATTAAATCGCGGAGACCGTCCCCGATCATGGGATCATAATAAGTAGTTTCGACTCCCATTTTGTCCAGCACTTTGTCACAGAAGTCTCGGGTTGGTTCATACGCACCATCCACCATCAGAATATGGTCACCCGCTTTGACAAAAGAAAGGATGGCGTTGGTAATTGCCGCCGTGCCACACGGATACAGTGCGCAGCCAACACCGCCCTCAAGTTCCACCATGGCATCCTGAAAGGCAAAATGGGTATTAGTGCCACGACGTCCGTAAAACAGCGTTTTATTCGCACGATTAGCCGTGGCATGTTTCATGTCCTCAACCGAGTCAAAAACCACCGTTGAGGCTCGGCTCACCGGTGGATTAACCAGAGACTGAGTCCACTTCTTGCTTCGACCCGCGGTGACAATTTGAGTATCCAGTGCTTTTTTTCCCATGATGCTTCTCGCTTCCTCCTGAGATAATACCTTGGAGGACTTACCTCCCTGTTGGTAGGAAGTTATCACAGTTTTCAGAAGCTTGAACAGTCACCAGGTAGAATCACCAGTTATAAGCCATTCCCCAATAAACACCGGTGGTTCCTTGCTCTTTATTGTCGATACCAGCCCCATATTCGGGAACACTCAAGCTATCCCAGCTTTTCACCGCAAAAGGTTTCTACCGCCACTATATCGCACTGGCCACAAGTGTCGGATTAGGTACATATTCCGGCTTCGAACGAGACACCTGAGGTTCCATTTTCGTAGCTAGCGGATCAATCATTTCAAGGTGCGCACGATAGTTAAGACAAGCCCGCATTATTGCTTCATCACCGGCCACTTTCGCCAGTAACACCGCAAGCAGCACACCTTTATACGCAAAATGCTTGTGCAGCTCGATGGCGACTTCGACCAGGCACGGTTTGCCCGCATGCGGACGGAGCACCTCTAGCGCCTGCTTCTTTGGATAGAGCTGAAACACATTGTGGTTAATATGGGTAGCCTTGCGGATCATACTTCGCATTTCACAGCGAGAAAGCGGGCTCAAGCCACACAATCCGTCCTGATCCGTTCTGGTTTCCAGATACTGACGATGGAGATTGCTAAGCTGACCATTTTGCGAAGGCAAACTCAGAAATATCATCTCCTCGTAATCATCTCCGAGGGTCTGAAAAATACCGCGGGTCTGAGAAACGAAGCCCTTTTGCAACAGGCAACTGATTGCCCTTAACCCTTCCATATACTGCTGCAAAGACGTTTCCATTGCCGTAAGGATGGTCGCCATGGCATGGCTGTCGGCGTGTTGCGAAGCCTGGTATGGTGCATTTACCCCGGTTACACCACGGTCAGATTCCGCCATAGACTCAACCAGCGTCTGCATCTGGCTTTCCACAAAGTGCACGATTTGGTGATTAAGCTTCATTTCAGTGTCATACATCATGTCGCCCTCTTGTCTGGTTTTCCTGACCCCGGTGTGATCGGTGACCAACTTATGTGTGCGTCTTGTAAGAGGAAGCAAATTTGATGCCTGACTTTTCGCACACTCACGTAAATCGTGAAAACAGCCTATTATTCGATAACTTACTCAATAGTGATGACTGGATTACACTGCCACAAAACAATACCAATCACATTTTGCGCTGCAAAATTGTTAATAAATCCGTCAATTTTGCGAATTGCGACCAATATTGCGAAAGTGTCTTACCAATGAACCTCTCGCATTACCTGCAAATATTCAGGGGTTGCCAGACATAAAAAAGGCCGCAACAGCGGCCTTGTAAATTCAGTTTAAATGCGTGCAAACCGTTACGTTACTGGTTACGGAATAACGCCTCACATTTCCCTGGTCACGCATCTCCTTGTGAAGCAGAGCGAGGGACAGGATTAAGGCTCTTCTGCAATTGGTTTTGGCAAGTAATGCTCAGACTTCAGCTTGAGCAGTTCCGGTAGTACCGTACCGACTGAAATTGATGACCAGGTACCGGTAAGAATCCCGATAAACATAGCCAACGCAAAACCTTCCAGCGGACCGCCGCCCATAATCCACAGCGCCCCAACGGTCATCAGCGTGGTCCCGGATGTCACCAGCGTCCGTGAAATCGTGGCAGCCAGCGCCTCGTTGTTGACTTGCTGAATGCTGGCGTTGGGTTTAGCAATCAGCACTTCACGGATGCGATCGGCAATAATAATGGAGTCGTTCAGCGAGTAACCCAAAATGGCCAGCACCGCAGCCAGTACCGTCAGGTTAAACTCCATCTGCGTTGCCGCGAAGAAGCCAAGCACAAAGATAACATCGTGAGCCAGTGCGAACACTGAACCGGACGCCAGACGCCATTCAAAGCGGTAGCTGAGGTAGCCTAGAATACAGAGCACCGCGATCAGCAGCGCCAGCCCCCCCTGATCCGCCAGTTCCTGACCGACCTGCGGTCCTACCATACTGGTGTTGAGCACCTGAACATTAGCATCAAGCTGATGCAGCACGGCTTGCACATCTGGCGCGGTATCTGACTCAGGAATCGCATATCGCAGTACCCAGCGCCCCGGCTCCCCAGCCGCAATCACACTAACATCCTGATGCAAAGCCGTGTCCAGTGCCGTCCCCAGTTCGTGGCTGGTCACTGAGCTGCTCAGAGAAACCTCCGTCACAATCCCGCCGGTAAAGTCCAGCCCCCAGTTCAGACCGCGAACACCGATGGTCACCAGCGATGCAACTAGCAGAACAAGCGAAATCACACTGGTGAAGTAGCGCCACTTGGTGGCATTTTTCATGGTAATAAACATCATTAAATTCGCACCTCACGTCGTGCATCGCGACCCCACACCAAATTGATAATGGCGCGGGAAGCAAAAATACCGGTAAACATACTGGTCAGCAGACCCAACCCCAACGTCAGCGCGAACCCCTGAATCGGTCCGTTACCAATGGCGTACAACACTACCGCGGTGATCATTGTGGTAAAGTTGGCATCGAAGATGGTGCTGAACGCACTGCTGAAACCCCGGTCAATGGCCTGCGCCATGCTCCGTCCTTCTTTAAGCTTGTCGCGGATACGTTCGAAAATCAGCACATTGGTATCCACCGCCATGCCGACGGTCAGCACCAGACCAGCCATCCCCGGCAGGGTCAGTACCGCGCCCGGAATCAGGGCCAGCAAGCCAAACAACATAACCATGTTGCATACCAGAGCGACATTCGCGACCCAGCCAAGACGGCGGTACCACAACGCCATGAACACCAGCGTCATACCCAATCCTAAGCCCAGTGCCGCAAAACCGTTTTCAATGTTCTCTGCCCCCAGTGTCGGGCCGATTGTACGTTCTTCGACGATGGTCACTGGTGCTGTCAGCGACCCGGCGCGCAACAGCAGAGCCAGCTCCTGGGCATCCTGAATCGAACCCGCGCCGGTGATACGGAAGCGGTTCCCCAGCTGACTCTGAATAGTCGCCACACTGATGATTTTGCTTTCCTGTACCGCTTGGCCTTGCGCATTTCGGCTGTACTCGCTGAACGCAGTCGCCATTGGTTTACCGATGTTCTGACGGGAGAAATCAGACATAATCTTACCGCCCGCGCTGTCGAGCGTAATGTTTACTTCTGCCATTCCCATTTCACCGAAGCTGGCTCGGGCATCAATGATATGGTCGCCGCTCAACACTGGCTTACGTGCAACACGTACCGGCTCCCCCTGCTCATTCGGGATCACCATGGTGCTGCCAACACCTTGCTCTCTCACCGGATAGAACGCCAGGCTGGCCGTCGCACCAATCACACTCTTAGCAGCCGCCGGATCCTGTACCCCAGGCAACTCAATACGAATCCGATTCTCACCCTGACGCTGAACCAGCGCTTCGGTGATCCCCAGCTCTTCAATACGACTGCGCATCGTCTGCAGGTTCTGCTGCACCGTTAAGTTACGCAGCTGTGATTTTTCGTCCTGCTTCAGCTGCAGGCGCAGATTGTTGCCAGACTCATTGGTGGCCTGCCATTGTGGCGCTTCTTTGCGGATATACTGACGAATTTGACTGTTTACCTCGCCAGATGGCAGGCGCACAATCACGCTGTCAACGTCGGTCATTTCCACTCTGGCCAGACGAATACCTTGTTCACGAAATGCCCGGCGCAGATCATCCTGAAGTTGCTCGGTTTGCGCTTTGAAAACCTGATCGACATCGACATCAAGCAGGAACTGTACCCCACCGCGCAGATCCAGCCCCAGCTTGATTGGCGCAAAGCCCATTTCCTGTAACCATTCGGGAGCGGCCGCTGACATTGCCAGCGTCAGACGCGCATCACCGGCTTTGGCACCGATGAGATCAGCCAGAACCGCACGGGCTTTCGACTGTTGTGCCTCGTCCTGCAATACCACCAGCGTTTTATCAGACAGCTGATCAATACGCTTCACCTCAATGCCCTGGGCAGACAGTTGCTTTTGAATCTGCACGACATCGGGCATCGGGCCACCTTTCGCGGCAATCTGCACCGCAGCATTTTCACCGTACCAGGTAGGAATTGCACTTAGCAACATCACGACCAGCGTGATAATCAACACCACATATTTCCAGGCCGGATAGTGGTTCAATAACCGTTGTGATTGTTTCTTTCTCATTGTTTTTCGCCATTTATGAGACTCCGGCTAAGATGACGATCAACCGGAACCTGTTGCTGAAAACACAGCAACATTGCTACAACCCGCCCTGCTGACCGATAACCGGCCTCAAGGCGTGTGGGGCATGCAGGTGCAGCGCAGTGGCAGCCACCCGCGACGCATCAACTCAGATGCGCTCAGCTAACAAGAGAAAGAGAATAATGGGAGGGCTGATAGAGCTGGTTGCTGTCTTTCCAACCGGCAATACGGCCGGCTGGCGGGATCACCCGCAGGGTCCAGTCCAGCACTGAATGGAAATCGATACTGTAGTTTTTGGCAAAACTTGGGGCAGGTTCAATCGGCCACTCAATCACAAGTTGATAGAGAGGCTCCCAATCGTCGGCATCGTGACGCACCAGATTTGCCGCACGGGACGAACCGGTAATTGCCGGGTCAAGCTGACGATCATGGACAGAGTGTTGGTTTTCACCCGAATCCGACGGCAGACGCGAAGTCAGACTGCAATCAGGGAAGTGCCACACCAACTGGCCAGGTTGCCCCCCAACCACTGTTGAGTGCAAAGCTGTCTCACCCGGATGGGCGGAAACAAAGGATGTATTCAATGAAGAGGATGCTGCCACATGATCAGTCACAGCGCTTGGAAGGATCTGTGCTACCGCAGTCAAATCAGAATGAATGACCGATGCGACATTCGCTACATGTGAACTGTCTGCTGACAAACTGTTTACTGATGCACTGTTTACTAATGCCTTGGCTGCTGGTACAGACGTGAGTGCTCCGGCCTGGCTAGACCATCCCATTCCCACACACAGAACCAACAAAAAAACACGTAACAGTGCTCGTAGCATAAAATCAGCGACTCCTCTCAACTCTCCGCATAATAGGAGGAGTATGGTGCAGAAACAAGAAATTATTTGCGCTCTACCACATTTATTTCACTCCAAATTGACTTTGACCCAGTTTGCAGTGATGACATGATTAATAGAACTTTTTTACGTTGCTGGCAGGTTAACGGTTCATTATAGTGAATCTGCAAACACCGACTTTTATAACAGACAGGGAAGCATTCAATGACATCGTATCGTATTGCTTTTATTGGACTTGGCACCATGGGCTTCCCCATGGCCGGTCACCTTGCTAATGCCGGTCACCAAGTGACCGTTTATAACCGTACCACTGCAAAAGCACAGCAGTGGGTAGAAACTTACAAAGGGCACTACGCTGAAACACCAGCCGCCGCCGTTGAAGATGCGGACTTTATCTTTAGCTGTGTCGGTAATGATGATGATTTGCGCGAGGTGTATTGCGGCCAGGATGGCATCCTGTCAACGGCCAAAGCCGGTGCCATTCTGATTGACAATACCACAGCATCCGCCGAGGTTGCTCGTGACATTTCAGCCAAAGCCGTTGGCTTAGGTCTGGATTTTCTGGATGCCCCTGTATCCGGTGGCGAAGCTGGCGCTGTAAACGGTTGTCTGACCGTAATGGTGGGTGGCAATCAGGCTGTTTTTGATAAAGCCAAGCCAGTAATTGACTGTTTTGCTAAAGCGACCACCCTGATGGGCGACATCGGGTACGGCCAGATTACCAAAATGGCCAACCAAATCTGTATTGCCGGTATTCTCCAGGGACTGTCAGAAGCCATTACGCTGGCAAAATCTGCCGGGCTGGACATTGAGAAAATGACAGATGTACTCAAACATGGCGCAGCCGGTTCGTGGCAGCTGGAAAACCGCGCCGGCACAATGGCGGAAGGAAAATTTGATTTTGGTTTTGCCATCGACTGGATGCGCAAGGACTTGGGAATCTGCTTCGAAGCGGCCGAGAAGCTGGGGGTTGAACTGCCGCTGGCTCGCCAGGTTGACGAAAAATACGCCGAGCTACAACAGCGGGGCTACAACCGTGCTGATACTTCAGTCTTAATAAAGCAGTTTGATCAGGACAAAGCCTGAGCTGAAAAGTAAAAAACCGCCGTAAACGGCGGTTTTTTTCTAATGAACACTGACTTTCAGCGGCAATGTGTGGTGATTAAAGCACCACACACTGTTCTTACAGGCTGATAAAGATACCAGCCAGCGCAGCACTCATCAGGTTCGCCAGTGTTGCCGCGATTACCGCTTTCACACCCAGGCTCGCTACTTCACTGCGACGCTCCGGTGCCATCACACCAATCGAACCAATCTGGATAGCAATCGAACCGATATTAGCAAAACCACACAGCGCAAAGGTAATGATCACCTGGCTGTGCTGAGACAGTGTCTCTTTGATGCTGACAAAATCAAGGAAAGCGACAAACTCATTCAGAATCATCTTCTGGCCGATAAATGCACCCGCCTGCAGCATTTCACTGACTGGCACACCAATAATGAAAGCCAGTGGCGAGAACAGATAACCCAGCATCGCCTGCATTGTCAGTCCCTGAATGCCAACCAGCTCACCCAGCGATTCCAGGCCCGCATTGGTCATGGCAATCACACTGACAAACGCAATCAGCATAGTACCGACCGCGACCGCAACACGCATACCGTTCATGGCACCAGCTGCCAGTGCGTCAATCGCATTACTGTGATCGCTCTTCGACATTTCAATGTCAGTCTGCTCAACCGCAACACTCTGCTCTGGAACCAGAAGTTTTGCCATCAGCAGGCTACCCGGAGCCGCCATAAAGCTGGCTGCAATCAGGTATTTCAAATCCACACCCAGACCGGCGTATCCGCCCAGCACACTACCCGCAACCGACGCCATACCACCAGTCATCACGGCAAACAGCTCTGAACGGGTCATTTGCGGCAGGAACGGTTTCACCAGCAGTGGTGATTCACCCTGAGACAGAAAGATATTACCGGTTGCTACCAGGGATTCTGCACGGCTGGTACCCAGAAGACGCTGGATACCACCACCGATCACTTTAATGATCCACTGCATGACACCTAGGTAGTAAAGAAGAGAAATGAGGGCACTAATGAAAATAACGAGGGGAAGAACGCGAACAGCAAAAATAAAACCAGAAGAAGCAAGATCACCAAAAAGGAACTTGATCCCTTCATCGGCAAAGCCGAGTACGCTAGCAACACCACTACTCATTGCTCCCAGCATTTTTTGCCCAACCGGTATATACAGTACCAAAGCGGCAAAACTGGCCTGTAACAATAACGCACCGCCTACCGTCCGCCAGTTAATGGCTTTACGGTTTTCAGAAAGCGCGTAGGCGCACAATACCAGTACCAGAATACCGGCCAAACTAATCAACAACTGCATTATTTCGTCCTGTTGTTTTGAATCTGTGTTGGGATGTCGAAAAATGAAGGTGTTACTGCCTGCAATACAACGGGGGACAATGCCTTCGGGGAGAAAGCAAAAAAGGAAGGAGCCACGCAAGAAAGCGTCGGCATGAAAGATGTGTCCGCCCAAGTGTAAAACATACAAGTCACCTAAATTAACAAGCTCAAAAATTGCCGGTCCAACTCCGTGGGTCGTTCACTTATCCATGGTGACAGCTTGTAACTAAGGTGGCTGAACTCGATGGTTCTGGCCGGAGGCGGAGTATATAGAGATCAGTCTCACACAATCAAGAGTAATAGCATTTTTTTTCATGACAAAATGCCAACTGAATACATTTAAAACAATACGGCCCTGGTTTTTAATCGTTTTCCAACAGAGCGCTAACACTTCTGTGGGATTTTTATGACACGACGAGCCTAATTTATAGGCAAAATTTCCAGGTTGTATCACAAACCCGCCACTCAGCTACTGACGAAGTACATTTTTGCCTCTACGGTTAAATCCGTCATCTTATCGAATCACTGCGAAGTATGTTGCTGAGTCAACCCTCGGGCGGATGCTAACCTTATGATGAAACTGAATCATTTATGGCCACCGTTCTTATGGCACAAATGGTTTGACCATCGGCGGTGCTACACAGTGCAAAGAATGATCAACCGTCAATCACAACAATTGAACCCTCGGCTGATGAAGAGGAAGTACTAGTACTTCGGGTTGCCCTACCTCAGACTCGTTATTGACTGGCCATTTACTGACTGTGTGACACATTGCTGTGAGATATTGCTTTAACGTGCTGTTTTGACATATTGCATTGACTAATTTTCAGGCCTCTCCAATGAAGAAAATTCTGGCTTTAACACTCTTCTTTTCCGGTTTACTCTCTGGTTGTGGGGTGGCGCAAAAACAAGCACCTTTCAATGGTGCGGAAGCCTGGCAGGAGCTGGAACAAGCTTTGCGTCAGCATTACGCTTATCTGCATCGTTCCGATCTGGACACCGATGCACTCTTCCAAGAGTTCGGCGCCCGCGCCACAAAGGCGACGACCCCTCAAATGTTTGCTGATATCAGCCAGCAATTCCTGCGTCACTTTACCGATCCTCACCTAAATCTGGGTCCATACAACAGCGAAGATTACAGTGTGTATCCAACAGGTTCAGACATTTATGCCGAATTTGTCCCTACCTCCCAAGCAGAAAGCACAAACAAAAGCGATACGCTGAAGTTAATGGTGCTCGATGTAAAAGCCGGCTCGGCTGCAGACATCGCCGGAATCCTGCCTGGCCAGGAAGTATTAACCATTGATGGCTTATCAGTAAAACACGCGGTCGAAAAAGTGTTTGGTGAACACTTTGGTCAGCTCACCGCAGCGCAAGTCAATTATGGCGCAAATATCAGTCTGGGGGGCTTTCGTAATCAGCCTCGCCAACTCACCCTCCGGCGGGATCAGCATCAACAGGCACTAACACTGGCAGCAAGCTACGATGCCATCAACACCCTGAAAGATGGTGCGACTGTAACGGTCAGACAGTTTGGTGAAGTCGGCTATATTCGTTTCAATAACTCGCTGGGAAACAATGAAACACCGGATGCATTTAAGGCTGCGCTGAATCAGTTACCCGAATCAACATCACTGATCATCGATCTGCGCAATACCCCAAGCGGTGGAAACACCGGTGTGGCGGAACCGATCCTGGGCCACTTTGCACAGGCTAAATCGCCTTATCAACGTTATCAGGTACAACAGAAAGGAACGCCATACTCGCAGGCAACGATGCAGACCGCTTATGCGACACCCACAGCGCCAGCCTATCCTCATCCTTTTGTCGTTCTGGCTGGCCACTGGACTGGCAGCATGGGTGAAGGGATGACGATAGGACTGGACGCACTGGGAGCTAAAGCGGTGGTTGGTACGCCAATGGCTAAACTACTGGGTGGCATAAAAACGATTCAGCTAACGAAAAGCCAGACCTGGCTGGAAGTCGGGTTTGAGCGGCTGTATCACATCAACGGTATTTTTCGGGAAGATTACCGGCCCACGATACTGACTCAATCTGCCGACCGGGATCCGCAGGGGAATGATCCCGCCCTGACAGCAGCAATCAACATTCTTATGACATCCGGAACACTTAGCACGTCTGCTCTTCATTCAGAAATGCACTAAGCCGGGCTTGGCGTTAAACGTTTGGAGTAAAAATAAGAACCAGATAAAAAAATGGGCGCCTAAATAGCGCCCTAAAAGGAAGTTGTGTGCAAATTAAACGGTTGAACCTTTCATAACCTCACTCATGAGATCGCATCGGGGGTCACTGTCTGGACAGTGCACAGTTCAATCGCTCAACCTTTAAATAGCAACCGGCAGGCCAACAATTGAGACAGAAACTCAAAAAAGAAAAAAATCACAGTTTCCATGCCAAATATCCTAAAAGATTTCATCTTTACTCAATGTGTCCGCAATAATTCAGCATGAATCACTTATTCAATGACGATTTCATGAAGGCTAATAATAGTATTTAATCGTCATTGACTGGATTAACCCGCTAACTTGCACCAAAATAGTCCACCCAATCCCCATTTCAGATCGGCTTTCTTTCCGGAGAATACGTACATATGGCCTTTTTATCAGGCACCCTGAAATCAACTCTATTGGCAGCAAGCGTATTCATTGTAGCCGGTTACACCAATGGTTCTCAGGCCTTTGAATTAAGCCTGTCGCAAAGAAACCTACTGAATTACACCGATACTTACGGCAATATTACCCTTCGCCATGCCCCTGACGTCCGTCTGCCCGATCCCTTGACCGTTGAAGGCAACTTAAATCTGGAACAAAGTAAAATCACTCAGTTACCCCGTGCACTAACAGTGGAAGGGAATCTCAACCTCGCATACAGCCATGTTACTCAGCTGCCGCAAGACCTGAACGTGAGTGGTTACATTAACTTGGCCCACTCTAAAATCAGACGTTTGAACAATGGCCTGCGAGTAAATGGGGACTTGAGCCTCATGGGCACCTCCGTCACAGAGCTACCACCTTACTTGTATGTTGGAGGAAACCTCTATCTGGCTAATTCCGCGATTCAGTCGCTCCCCCCATTTCTGGTGGTCGGCGGCAATATATATCTAGGCGGACTGGCTATTCACGACATTCCTGACGGCGTCAAAGTCGGCGGTACCATTTACCAATAAAGACGAATACTTCTGTGGTGAACGGCATCACCTCTGACGAAGATGCTGGCCGCTTTATCAATTTCTCAATATTGAGAGAAACTCATTTATTAATATATGAGTTAGTAAATTAAAAAGGGTTATTCAGCAGAAATGGATTCGAGCTCATCAAGGCCGATAACTGGGGTAGCTATGGCTGTAACGAGATTAATACGCTAACAAATTTGCAGTAAGAGCGATTAATTAAGAGCTAGCAAGAAAAATAAACCAGAAAAAAGATATTGCCAGAAACACTGGATCACTGTGTGCTTCTGGCTTTTCACATATACCATTCAAAGCAAAGCTAGAGTTAGCTTCAGAATATTACTTTGACTTGGTTTTCAGACTGTTTGCCTGAGACTTATAGTAAAACCATTGACGGCGGTTTCTATTAGACATTTTACACCTCTCATTTTCCTAAACGAGTAAGGCTGATATTTCACAACTTTTATATAATACCGTGCTTACTCAACCAACATTTTTTACTTAACCAATTACCTGTGACATCCCTATGACAGTTTGGTAAAAGAAAAACGTCACAACTCTCTGATAAAAAATCCACTAGGTCACCAACATGAAAAGTTACAGGTGGTAGTGCTCAGGAGTATAAGGCTTGCGATCGTACAGAAGTGAATGGGTATGCTCCTTAATTGACGGATTAAGGAATCCTCTGCTTACGTTTGCACCTCTGTTCGATCAACAACAAAATTCAATATAAGAGGCTAATTCTCATTTTGCAATACTATTTTTGCAATTTTTTTGTGATTCACATCACCTCATAAATGTAACAACGCATGAATTTCAAGATTAAGCCTCTGAATTTGAACAACGATCACACTGAAAGCCTGGTGAAAAAACATTCAACGCCTATCAGTTTTTTCTGTCTTGCCTTTGCCTTTGCCTTTGCCTTTGCCTTTGCCTTTGCCTTTGCCTTTGCCTTTGCCTTTGCCTTTGCCTTTGCCTTTGCCTTTGCCTTTGCCAAAAATCAAAATCACAATTAAAACACAAATGCAACATCTTATTGACACAATTGTGATCAATGATATGATGGCATGATGGTTTGCCAGAGGTGGTTGCTATGGGTATTCACACTATAACACTTGAACAAACCGCAAAAGCGCCGAAGAAACTCCTGTTTCAGCTCCTTTCTGATCATCAAAATCTGGGGCGTTTCTTCGATGGCAAGTATCGTCTGATCAAAGCCGGAAAACCCGAACAGAACGGGATCGGCGCTGTCAGAGAAGTCGATAGCGGACCTTTCACCATTCAGGAACAGATTATTGATTACAAGGAAAATGAGCACTTACACTATAAAATCATCCAGGGCGTCCCGGTCAATGAACACGGCGGCTGGATAAAATTCACCAGTCTGAACGCAGACCAAAGTCTGATCCATTACCGTATTAAGTTTTCTCCCAAATTTATGGGTACAGGCTGGATCCTACGCTATCTGTTTGAAGTTAAATTAAAAAAAGCATTAAGCAACGTAGCTGAATACAGTGAAACGACCTGGAATAAAGAGTAGCTGTTCCCGTGTCCTGACTTTATTGCATCATATTTATGTACCAAATCTTTCATATTCATCCGTTATTTTGATCTAGGCACTGGTCAAGCGCCTCCGTTAACGATTTACTACAGAACGGTTCGATACTGGATGAGGATTTTGATGATGCAACAACCGTTACTGACAACTTCCCGCCTGATTTTGCGCCCGTTTCAGCTTTCGGATGCAAATAAGGTACAAAAACTGGCCGGTGATGAACGTATCGCCAATGGTACGATCAATATTCCTCATCCATACGCCGATGGTATGGCAGGTCAGTGGATTGGAAAGTTACTGGCGGAATGGAACAACGGGCAGTCAGCAATTTATGCCATCACACTAAAAAGCACCCTGGAATTAGTGGGCTGTATTGGCTTGCGCAATATCTGTGACGGAAAAGCTCAGCTCGGCTATTGGATTGGCGTTCCCTACTGGGGCAATGGGTATTGCACCGAGGCAGCCGAACGAATCAGCGAATTTGGCTTTAAACGCTTAAAGCTCCATACGATTTACGGGCAGCACTTTAGCCGCGAGCAAAATCCGGGCAAGGTGATGAAAAAAATTGGGATGGCCCATGTGATGACTAAACCTGACGCTGTCCGGGTCAACATGATCACAGAAGATGTGGAATATTACGAAAAAAAGTGCCCGGAAACGGAAGCGGTGAGTTAAATTCACCGCTTATCTCTGACCCTTAACGTTCTAATGTCGACTGCTCAGTGCTGCACCAAGCAACCTGTTGACCTTCACTGCTCAAACACATAGTTCTAAGCGAACGCGGCCAGCCCATTCATGAACAACGTCAAATGAAGTACAGCGCCTGTTGAGGCCCCGAGGGATATAGCCATAAACCATATAGCCCTGAGCCCTGAGCCCTGAGCCCTGAGTCCTATAGTCCTATAGTCCTATAGTCCTATAGTCCTTAACAATAGATGAGCCTGACTCATAGAAACGAGGTTATTGAGAGTTGATTGCTCGTAATGCAGGTTATCAATGCAACATGCCCCATATAGGAATGAAATAACAGCGGCCAGACAACGTCAGTTTCATAATAAGAAGGCAAATTGGGCACTCTGATATGCATTATTTTATAAATTCATGAACAGAATAGGCCAACTTGGATAACAAAATCCGCTAAATCACGTTTCAGTGTAATTAATCTCTACTTTATTTGAATTTATTATAATCTTATTTCCCTTTTTTATTAATTACTTAATCAATATCACTACGAATTGTGCCACTTCTATCAGTGACATATAGCTATACTGTGATAGAGAAAGATCTGCTTATAAGTGATCTTCTTGATATCAAATGACGTTATACAATTTGTTATTAAGCGATGTTATCAATCGAAAAAACTGTAAATTGTTATATAAGCGTTTGATTAGTATTAGATTAAGCAAATAATGATAATCTTGTTGAAATAAATTATTCGATGGCAGGTCTTATAATGTGATTGTGGACTGTATGCACTCATAACTATATGCAGATACAACAATGAGCAAGCCACTGATAATGAGGTGAAGATTATGTCTAGCTTAAAAGTAATTACTGCTAGTGCTGTACTGATAATGTCATCATCTGCGATGGCGGATATTCGTGTAGCGGATACTCAAAATGGTGCATGGGTAACAGTGACAGAAAATGGTCAACCTGCTGCCAATGCCAGTGTGAGCGTCGCAAACGTCCCTCAACAACGTAAAATGTACAAAACTGATGAGAACGGTAGGGTATTCATTCCATTATCACTACAAAGCTCTCGTTCAGTGAAGTACAAAGCAACAACTGAAGACGGTAAACAGTCTTCACGCTTTGCTTTCCATTCGACCAATAATAAATAGTATGAATTAGTTAGTCAGGCCCTCTACGAGGGCCTTTCTTATGTTTCAACGGTTTAACGTTCACTACGGCGACTCAAATCGCGTGCAAGGACAAATGCCAACCCCAGCATTTGCAGAAACAACGCCAAATTTCGCATCCGTGATATTGACGCCATTTGCTCCCCGTACTCCGCAGTCAGTTCCAGGTTATCCAGATACAGTTGGTCAATTCTTTCTCGCTGGCTGTCCTGATACTCATTCAGAGCGGCCATCAGCTCTGGGACGTGGGCGGTTGTCAGCTCGGCGGGCAAGTCGGACAACCAGTAAGTGAGCGTATGTGTCAGTTGCTGTTGTACTTCAGACGGTAAAGGTTGTCCGGCCAACTCACTGGCCGTAACCAATGCCAATACCAATTCTCGTTTTCTTTCTACTGTTTCGATCTGCGTCCAGATAAGAGTAATAAGCTTTTCATGAGTTTGCTGTTGCTGAATCAAGCCATTCGCCTGCCGAGTCGCATCATCAATATAAAAATTGGTCAGTAGCGCGGATATAATATTGAGTAACAACCCAAATCCAACCAGCAACCAGGTCGGAACACGCCCTCTCCTGACACGACGCCCCCTGTCGATAGTCCGATTTGCCATTTGTCCCTCATATCAGTGATGCCTTATTGCCTGCGGCTGTTAGTTGCTTGTTCTGGCGGCCAGCTATGATTGCTCACGGCACACCTCAACGCAGTTTCGCTCACCTGTTCATTACTATCACCTATCCAGAACCTAATTAAAGTATGGCAGAAGTCATCGGTAGCAAGCTTAAGTGCGTATAAACAAAAAGCGGTTGTCATCACCCATTTTCATAGATGAAACAAAACCTTATTGGTTAACCCTATAAACTCTGTCTATCTTTAAAGTTCAGGGTTCGAATGAGAAGGAAGTAGAACAACATGGAATCTAACCGACAGTATGCAACACGAACAGTGCCCCTGACGGGCCAGGATCCCAACGCCAAACGGCACGCCATTAAAAACGCCTTCAATCAAACCTGGCAACTCTATGAATCTCTGTTTGATGTTATGAATAACGATCAGGCATACTTCATCAAAGCAGAACCATTACGTCATCCCCTCATTTTTTACTTTGGCCACACCGCCACGTTTTACATCAACAAACTCAAACTCGCCAAACTGATCGATGAGCGTGTTAACGAACATTTCGAATCCATGTTCGCTATCGGCGTAGATGAAATGTCATGGGACGACCTTGATGAGAATAATTATGACTGGCCGACAGTCGACGCCGTAAGGCACTACCGACAACAAGTCAATGCCCTGATCAACCAGCTCATTGATACTATGCCCTTACAACTACCGATTACCCCGCATTGCCCGGCGTGGGTAATACTGATGGGTATTGAGCATGAAAGAATTCATCTGGAAACCTCATCCGTTATTATTCGTCAGCTGCCGTTGTCTGAGGTCACCCCCCACCCTGAGTGGTCCCCTTGTGACGCCACAGGCAGGGCTCCGAGCAACTGTTTACTGTCGGTATCAGGCGGTCACATCAGCCTTGGTAAATCGGATGCCGAACCAACCTACGGCTGGGACAATGAATATGGCCAGCAAAGTTTTCATGTTGAAGATTTCAAAGCCTCTAAGTATTTGGTGTCGAATCAGGAATATCTGGAGTTTATTAATGCAGAAGGCTACCGCCATACGCGATTCTGGAACGAAGAAGGAAAAGCGTGGCTCGCCTACACCAAAGCCACCATGCCGCGTTTTTGGCGCTATCATGACGGCCAATGGCTGCAACGCAACCTCACCGAAGAAATCCCGTTGCCATTGAACTGGCCGGTGGAAGTCAATCAACTGGAGGCCAAGGCGTTCTGTAACTGGAAAGCAGAGCAAACTCAACGCAATATCCGGTTACTGACAGAAGCGGAATGGTATTTATTGCGCCACAATATAGAAACTGATTCACCTGACTGGGACGAGCCGCCGGGTAACATTGAGTTGAGCTACTTTGCCTCTTCCTGCCCGGTTGACCGCTTCGAACATGAGGGCTTTTGCGACATAGTCGGCAATGTGTGGCAATGGACAGAAACCTGTATTGACGGATTCCCCGGCTTTCAGGTCCATCCGCTCTACGACGATTTCTCCACCCCCACCTTTGACGGCCAGCATAATCTGATCAAAGGAGGCTCGTGGATTTCAACCGGCAATGAGTCCATAAAATGGTCACGCTACGCCTTCCGCCGCCACTTTTACCAGCACGCCGGTTTCCGCTACGTAGAGTCCCGTCAGGCACCAGAAACGATGGCCTCGCTCAACATTTATGAAACTGATGAGCTGATTTCCCAATATCTGGAATTCCATTACGGTGCCGAGTATTTTTCAGTGCCTAATTTCTGCGTTAACGGCGTGAAGCAATGCTTACAGGAAATTCAGCTAAGCCATACCGCCAGGGCCCTAGACATCGGCTGCTCCGTCGGACGCGCGTCCTTTGAATTAGCCCGGACCTTTAAACACGTCGATGCTATTGATTTCTCTGCCCGTTTTATTCAGCAGGCTTACTCCCTCACCGAGCAGGGCGAAAAACGCTACACTATCAAAACGGAAGGGGAACTGGTCGAGTTCAAAAGCATCACCCTTGAGGATCTGGGGTACACATCCATCGCCGATAAGATCAATTTTGTGCAGGGCGATGCCTGTAACCTCAAACCACAATTCACCGGATATGACCTTGTCTATGCTTCTAATCTGGTTGACCGGTTGGGAGATCCGAAACAGTTTTTATCTACCATCCACCAGCGAATCAATGATGGCGGTTATCTGGTCATCGCTTCACCTTACACCTGGCTAAGCGAGTACACGCCAAAAGAAAAATGGCTGGGCGGATTCAAAGTTCATGGGGAGAACTTTACGACGCTGGATGGCCTGACTGAAACGCTGATCCCACACTTCGAGCTGATTGCGGTAAAAGAAATCCCGTTCGTGATTCGCGAAACTAAACGGAAATTTCAGCATACGGTGTCGGAAATGACCATCTGGCGCAAGCGAGAGGGAAACAGCTAGCCCAATATCGTCACTGAAGAGTTATCAGGCTTGCATAAAGACAGCCAAAAGGCTCTGTGGTACTGTACGGCTTCGTTGTCGTACTGTATCGCAGAGTAAATTGTGAAAACCCCTTGTGTCGCTAAATGCAAAAATAATGAAGGTATCTGTAGCGGATGCCACCGTACCATGAGTGAACTAACGGCCTGGCGTGAAATGGGTGACGAACAGCAAGAACAGCGTATTGACGAAATTCAAGGCAACTGCTCAACCCACCGCTGCAGCCAGTGTGGTGAACCTGCGTACTGCGACATCAGTGCCGGAAAAAGTACCTGTTGGTGTTTCGAGCTAACCAAGCGAGATACGTCTGGTATTGCACCTGGTCTTTGTCTGTGCCGAAAATGCCTTGAGAAACTGCCTTTGCTTTAATCCTGACTCCGATTCATAGATCCATTTAACAGCTTTGGCTTCGAATCAACGTTCAAGTAATGCCACCCCTCGACGGCTGGCTTTTTACTCCATCGCCACGTTTAATTGATCTATGCACATTGTCGCCTAGTAATACTGTCACCTATAATCCCCCGCTTGAATTGGAAATGCCGGTATTCATATGGTTTCTCTTCGCTCCATGATTGTCTTGCTGCTTACGACCAGTTTTGCTGCATCAGGCTCTCCCCTGAATCAGGGCAACAACGTGCTACCTGATAATGAAAAAATATGCCTCGAGTCCGTGGAGGCTCTGCTTGGTCAACAGCAGATACTGTTTAGTGATCGCCATGCTGATCCAGAGGTTCGCCGTCATGCTGAACGGACAATTGATGCCAGCCGGGATGCTTATGCCAGACACGGCAGTTATTGCGATGCACAGAAGGCCCTGCAAGCACACAGTCAAGAAAGTGACACTCGTTCCAAACCCGGTGAAATCAGCGTGTTCCGAAGCCAACAAAGTTAACTTCCAGCCTAATAGTTAAGATTCTGATTCGAACGACAAAGTGCTACTATTATACAAAACCGCCGACCGTCAAATGTCTGACTGTACGGACAAATCCGTCTAAGGTGATGTATATGAAAAAATGGCTCATCCCTTTCAGCGTCGTTCCTTTCTTAGTGATGGGCTGCGACACTGAAATGAAACAGGGATTTTCGGAACAAAAACTGCAACAAAGCTGGGTGCTCACCAAAGTAGACGGTAAAGCAATTACAATTACTGAACCCCGAACCGTACCGGGCATGTCGATTGATGCCAACTTGAAAGTCTCCGGATTCAGTGGCTGTAACCGCTTTTTTGGTCAGGCTGAAGTGAAAGAAGGGAATAAGTTTCGCCTGACGGGGATGGGGTCTACCAAAATGGCCTGCATTCAGGAAGACCAGGCAAAAGTGGAATCCGTCATGACCAAATCCCTGCAAAGCTGGAATAACGCTGCGCTGGAAAACAATATTCTTACGCTCACTTCAGAACAGCATATCCTGACATTCATGCCGGAAAATGTTGTTGAGGAAAAGGCGACGCAGTAACGTCCTAATTTTTCATTCTTATTCAGACACGCAGCCATTTTGGCTGCGTGCTGCTTTTGGAAAACTGACCACCATGAAACTAACCAAACGACAGGCAAAAGCGGTCAATCATGCCCTCACCCACTGGGAATCCGAAGGGATGATTCAGGCCGACCAAGCCAGTGAATTACGACAAAGTTACGAAGTTGTCGGCTTTGACTGGAAACTGCTGGCTGTCTACTCATTCTGGATTGCCATTACCTGCTTTATTATTTCCATCGCCGTTTTACTGGCTGATGACTATCTCATGGAGCTGCTGGCCAAAATTATTGATACCCCTGCCAGCGTACTCGCTGTCATCAGCGCAATACTGGCGGCTCTGGCATTCCGCCTTGGATTTCAGCGCCGCCAGCGTTTTCCGGACAAAGCCATCAGTAATGAGGCAATTTACTTTTTTGGCGTATTACTCAGCGCCGTGTCTGTGGGCTTTCTGCGCGAAACCTCGCTCTTGGAATCACTCCATATAGTCTGGTTCCTGCTCATTCTGACAGTACTGTATGCAGCACTTGCTCTACGCCTCAGCAGTATGTTGATCTGGATGTTTGCTTTGCTGGGGTTCGCTGCCTGGGGGCTGGAACTCATCAGCCTTCTGGCTGAACCCGGTGGCTACTTTCTTGGACTGAACCTGCCTTGCTGGATGATTGTGATAGCCCTTATCGTACTCGGTGGTTCAAAGTGGCTGGGCCGCTTATCTCAATATGTGACTCTGTACGAACCAACACGCTTTGTGGGCCTGTTGTACCTGTTGTCGGCACTGTGGCTAGTGTCTATCTTCGGTAATTACGAAAATGCAGCCGAGTGGTCACAGGTTTCTCAGCTGCGTATGCTGCCATGGGCTTTCCTGTCGGGAGTGGTTTGCGTCGCGCTGCTGGTCTTTGGCATTCGTCAGGAAGATAAACTGGCGCGGGGCTTTGGGATCACCTTCTTACTGATTAACCTTTATACCCGCTACTTCGAGTACTTCTGGGATGCCATGCACAAGACCTTGTTTTTTGCCATTTTGGCACTCAGCTTCTGGGTCATTGGCTCTCAAGCCGAAAACTTATGGCAGCTCAGCCGTCGCGGTGAAAACCGTTCTGCGGATTAACTGACCACGAAAAACGCGGCAGCCTTATCGGCTGCCGCGTTCCGTTAATACCCTCTTCCATACCCGCACAGCCAAATCATCGATCCGGCTTTGGTACCAGGCTCCGTCTTAGGCCTGATGACTAAGCAGGTAGGCATCCGCCTCATCTTTCCCCATGTAACGACCCAGCGTTTTAGCAGGCACATTACGTAAGTCCACGACAATCAGGCCGTCCAGGGCATCATTAAAATCAGGGTCAACGTTAAAGCACACCAGCTTTCCGTTCAGTCCCAGATATTGACGCAACAACACCGGCACTCCTTTTCCGCCGTCCAAGCGTCCAATCACCCGTGACAGCAGTTGGATATCCGCCAGAGCCGCCAGCATGTCCGGTTGCCAAAATGTATCGGCACCTTTGTCCAAAGGGTTGCTCGGCGCCACCAGTTTGGCATTGGCCGTGTCATAGTGGTGAAACGCCATACTGTCAGCCAGGAGATGACGCGCTTCCGGGCTGTAGTCGTTGCTGATACTTACCGGCCCGAACAGATGAGTGTAACCCGGGTGACGGGAAACAAACGTGGCAATCCCTTTCCACAACAGCATCAGCGCACTCAGGCTTTTCTGGTACTCACCGGCAATCACCGAACGCCCCAGCTCAATAGACTGCCCCATCTGACGAATAAATCGCTCATCGTATCGGAACAGTGTACGGGAGTAGAGCCCGTTGATTCCCTGCTTGGCGAAAATTTGATCCACCAGCCCCAAGCGGTATGCTCCAACCAGGCATTTTGCTTCAGAATCCCAGACAAACAGGTGATGATAGGCAGCATCAAACTCGTCAATATCCGTCGCTTTTCCGGTACCTTCACCAACAGCCCGAAAGTTAATTTCCCGTAGCCGTCCAAGTTCGGCCATTACCGCTGGGATCCGATCTGCGGTGGCGCAATATACCTCAAACGCACCGGAAGAGAGCAAGTGCTCACTGGCCGTTAACTGTTTGATATCGTTTTCGAGATCCGAGACAGACATAGGTGCAACAACCGGTTCTTTCTCGCCCGCGTCCAATATTGTCTCTGCCCGAAGATTGGCTTTTTTAAGCTGGCACCCCAGCAAATAAGTATTCAGGCGCAGATAATTCACCAGCTGACGTTCTTCCAGCCCTTTTATTTCGCCGTACCCAATGTTCTCTCCAATCGCCAGATTAATCTGCCGGTCACGTTTGTTGAGCAACTCACGCCCCAGCATCAGAGTACGCAGCAACGGGTGAATTCGCCCCGCCATGTAAAAACGGTGACTGTTACGACCATCAATGTACACCGGCACCGTTACGGCCTTATTTTTACAAATCAGACGGCTAACCGAATGGCTCCAGGTTTTATCTGTAATCTGCCGGGTCGCCTTGTCATAACCGGACACTTCACCGGCAGGAAACATCAGCAACAATCCACCTTCCGCCAGATGGCGATTGGCTTCCCGCAGGGCGCGGATATTAGCCTTGATCGCTTTTTCCCCTTCGAATACGTCCACACCGATAAACAGCTCATCCAACTCCGGCACCGTTTTCAGATACTGGTTAGCCAGAATTTTTACGTCATGGCGGACCGCTCGCAGAATCTCTGCCAGTATCACGCCTTCGACACACCCGAGCGGATGATTTGCCACCACTACCGTCGGGCCGCTTTGTGGAATATGCTGAATATTACCTTGCTGCACCTGATACTGAATGCCAAGCACATCCAGGGTAAAGCGCAAGAACGCCGACACATCCCCACCTGCGGGGCGATTGGCATAGAACTTATTCAGTGTTTTCAGGCCTGTTGCCCACTCAGCAACATGCTCTCCCATTCCAAACGGGGTTTTCCTTGGCAATCGAAAAGGGCTCGCTATGTCCATAATGTTTCCTGCAAAACCTAACCTGTTGTGGGAAAAATTATGAGAGTTCGACATGACTGATCTGTGTCACTTTTACGGCAGAACAATGAGAGAAAAAAGACGGTTTAATGAAAGCGACATCCTGCTCCGGCAGGATATGAAATTAGGGTATGCCCCGGATAGCTGCTATCATCAGCAAAAATAACGGAGAAAAAGACAATGAAATCAAAACGCTTTCTTGCCGCTCTGCTGGCCGCCGCAGCGTTGTTGGCTGGCTGTTCCGATGATGAAGTGGGCGACGTCAGCCTGGGTATGTTTACCTTGAAAGACATTAAACTCAACATGCTGGTCGACCCGGAAGTCCCTGGGGTAACCTGCCACATCGCCAGTGTTGAAGCCGACCTGAGCCTGGCTGACCCGAGTGACAGCTCCATTTCATGTCGACAAACCGGTGACATTACGCCGGAAATGATTGCCCGAATCGACAAATCCAAATCCGGCGACGTTGTTTTTAAGAAATCCAAAAGCATTTTCTTCAAGTCGATGAAAATTCGCCGTATTTACGATCCACAGAACCAGACGCTGATGTACTTGTCGTACTCGACAAAAGAAACCTCGGGCAGCTTTAAGCACAGCCTGTCTACCGTGCCATTGTGGGGCACCAAGGCGTATATCGAGCCTACGCCGGAAAAATAAGTTCACATTGAGGCTCTAGCTGTTTTTGGGCTTTTGGCTTTTGGCTTTTGGCTTTTGGCTTTTGGCTTTTGGCTTGCAAGGTGACAGGCAGAACCACAACGATCAAAAAAGGCGCTGTTAAAACAGCGCCTTTTTCAATGCATCTTAAATTAGTGGTTAGCCGCCGACTGGCCGATGTACTGCCGCGGGCTCAACCCAAATTTTTGCTTAAACCGACGGGTAAAATGACTTGGGTGCCGGAATCCCAAGGTGTAGCTGACTTCGGTAATATTGCCACCGGCGTTGAGTAGCCGGGCTGCAGCCTCAAGCTTCGTGTTGATAATAAATTCCGCCGGAGTACAGTTCAGCAGTAGCTTGAACTTCTGATACAAGTTGGTGCGGCTCATACAGGCCGCTTTACAGAGCATATCGATATCAAGGTCGCTGGTGACATTCTTACGCACCAAATGCAGTGCGGCATTCAGACCGTGCGAATCCGGCTCATCCTGACTGTGCTGCAACACAAAATGGCAAGTGTTCTGGCGCAGCAGACGCAACACCAGTTCAGTAATGGCTAAGTCTGCCACCAGCATCCGATCTCGACTGTGTTCTTCGAACACATGGCTGAGTTTATGAATCAGCGCCTGAGTCTGGGGAGCATTGGGCGTATGCCAGGCCATCGGCAGCATATCACTACTTTGTTCATACGTACTGTCAGCAAGGCACAACTGATTCGCCACCTGGCGCACTTTCTCACGGGAAATTTCGATCGTCAGGCACTTAGTCGGCTGATCCAGCCTGGCTTCCGGAAAATCAATATTCACCGACTCCCCCGCCGCCAGCACATATGACTCACCCGGACGAAACAACTTCTGGTCATTAACATGATGCATGATTTTGGTGCCAGTAATCATGGCGCAAAGTGTCAGCTCGCTGACCGAAAATCCAACGGCATCCTCCGGCAGATAAGTATCGTACATACAGACCTGAGAGTGCTCTCCGGTAACGGCCACGCGGTTTTCAACCAGTTTTTTGGGTACTGCGACAGAGATATTTGCCATGCATTGTTAACCAGTTGTTAATTTGTTTGAGTTCATATCATGGTGAAATATGCACCCACAGTCAATTAGTCTGTACTCTGATGAAAGAAAGCACACGCTTTTAACACTAAATTAACCTTGCTTACCAACGACAGTGTGACTCCAGCAACAGTCCACACTCTCAGATAATAACGAAACAAGGAGCAAGACAATATGATTTACCCATGCCCTGGACAAGAAGGCAGTATTGTTGAGTTTAAATCCCGCTACGGAAACTACATCAATGGTGAATGGGTTGCCCCGATTGAAGGCACCTATTTTGAGAACATCAGCCCTGTAAATGGCGAAGTTATCTGTGAAATTCCTCGCTCTTGCGCCAAAGATATCGAAATGGCGCTGGATGCTGCTCACAATGCAAAAGATGCATGGGGCAAAACCTCGGTCGCAGACCGCTCCAATATCCTGCTAAAAATTGCTGATCGCATTGAAGCTAATCTTGAAATGCTGGCTGTGGCAGAAACCTGGGATAACGGTAAAGCCGTGCGTGAAACTCTGGCTGCCGACCTGCCGCTTTGCGTCGATCATTTCCGTTACTATGCTGGTTGTATCCGTGCCCAGGAAGGCTCGATTGGTGAGATCGATGAAAACACCGTGGCCTATCACTTCCATGAGCCGCTGGGTGTTGTCGGTCAGATCATCCCCTGGAACTTCCCACTACTGATGGCAGCATGGAAACTGGCGCCGGCACTGGTCACAGGTAACTGTGTGATCCTAAAGCCTGCCGAGCAGACTCCGGTTTCTATCCTTAAACTGGTTGAAGTCATTGGCGACCTACTGCCACCGGGCGTACTGAATGTGGTTAACGGCTTTGGTGCCGAAGCCGGTGAAGCGCTGGCAACCAGCACACGTATTGCAAAAATTGCCTTTACCGGTTCGACGCCTACCGGATCCCACATCCTGAAATGTGCCGCGGAAAATATCATTCCGTCGACCGTTGAGCTGGGCGGTAAGTCACCGAACATCTATTTCTCTGATGTCATGAATCAGGACGAAGCCTACATCAACAAGTGTGTTGAAGGTGCCGTACTGGCCTTCTTCAACCAGGGTGAAGTCTGTACCTGTCCGTCGCGCCTGCTGATTCAGGAAGACATTTACGACGCATTCATCGCTCGTATCATTACTCGTATCCAGGAAATCAAACGCGGCAACCCACTGGATACCGAGACCATGGTAGGTGCGCAGACTTCAAAGCTGCAGTACAACAAAATCCTGTCTTACCTGGAAATCGGTAAAGAAGAAGGCGCACAGGTGCTGATCGGTGGCGGTATCGATCAAACATCAAGTCTGCCGGGTAGCGGCTTCTACATCCAGCCAACATTGCTGAAAGGCACCAACAAGATGCGTGTTTTCCAGGAAGAGATTTTTGGTCCGGTTGTGGCAGTCACCACGTTCAAAGACGAAGCGGAAGCCATCGCCATTGCGAACGATACTGAGTTTGGTCTGGGTGCCGGGGTCTGGACCCGCGACATGAACCTGGCGTACCGCATGGGCCGTGCGATTCAGGCCGGTCGTGTATGGACAAACTGCTATCACCACTACCCGGCACACGCAGCCTTTGGCGGATACAAGAAGTCTGGTGTTGGCCGTGAAACCCACAAAATGATGCTTGATCATTACCAGCAGACCAAAAACATGCTGGTCAGCTACAGCGACAACGCATTGGGTTTCTTCTGATTCAAAAACAACGTCAATGAGAAGCGTCCTCTCATAGGGCTGATGCCCTGATAAGACAAAGAGCGATAGGGGAAACCCTATCGCTCTTTTATTGACAGGAATACAGAATGCTGCTTAATGGCTGTTTTCGTTTTTATGCTGAGTGCTCCCTGCCACCCGCACCTGTTGCTTCCGCTGACGTTTAACAGACAACATCATTGCTGCTGCGATGCCCCCATAAACCGCCACCTGTAACCACAACTGCGTCCACCAGCCAACGACCTGATGGAAATCCGCCCCCATCTGATTCAGACGCAGAAAAGCATTAATCGCAGGTGTCGACGGAATCAACTGTGCCAGTGCCGTTATCGGTGCCGGTATCGCTTCCGGCGGCCAGATAAAACCTGCCGAAAAAACTAACGGTAACGAACTGAGCAGTACGACAACCGTGGCCAGTTCCCGGCGCGGAATAAGCTGTCCCAGAATCATTCCCAGGAAAATCACTGCCAGTAAAAACGGCAGCGTAACCGCCAGCAAATCCCAGATATTGGCCAGTCGGATGATGTGGTAATAGCTGAAACTGAAGCCGAAATAGTACATGACCAGCGGCAGATAAATCAGCGAAAAGCAGATTCCCCGAACCACCACCACTTGCCAGGCCGGATACTGCAGCCAGTAGCCGGTTTTTCCGGCCAGACGATACTCATTCTGCCCGCCTCCAAGCAAGGCGACCGCAATCAGCAGCGTCTGGTGCAGAATCAATACAAAAACGGCCGGCACCACATAATTGACATACCCCATCCCCGGATTAAAAACCGGCTGGGCATTGAGCTTTATCGGGGTAAATTGCTGGGCAGCCAGAGTCAGGTTTTCACCGGACATGACCATACGGCTGACCTTGGCTTTGGCGGCCAGTGTGCCTCCGGCAGAAGCTAACCCTTCCACCACCGTGCCATATACCAGAAAATAAGCCGCATCACCGGCGTAAACCAGTGTCGGGCTTTTCCCCAGCAACAAATCCCGGTAAAAATTCGGCGGGATCACCAACAAGCCTTCAGCTTGCCCGGCATTGATGCGTTGCCGGGCCTCAGCCAGAGACTCTGCCCTGACGGCAATGGTTACTTGCGGCGTGGCATCCACCATGCGTTCCAGTTCACGGCTGAGCGGGGTTTTATCCTGGTTGACGACCACAATTGCCTGCTCCCGCGGCAGCTGATTGGCATAAGGCATCGGATACAGAAAAGAGTAAATCAGGACGCCACCAAAAACCGTAAACAGAATGGACGGATTGGTAAAAATGGCGCGCAACTCAAACTTAAACAAGGTACGCCAGCTCATTGACTCCCCTCCTGTTCGCTCTGGCTTGCGCCGATGTCATTGACGCGATTAATGTCACTGACACCAGGCGGCGTGGGGTTGTTCGGCTTCGCCAGGTGAGTCACCCGCCAGGCGGCCAGGCACAGCGTCACCGAAAAGACGGCCAACACCAACAACTGCGGCATGGCCTGTGACCAGCTCTGTCCATGGTTAACCTGATGTAACTGTATATCGAGATAGTGCGATACTGGCAGCATCGCACGCCAGAACTGAGCAAACCCCGGCATATCAGTCGCCGGAAACGTCACCCCAACAAACGCAAAGGCCGGCGCGGTAAACCCCGCCGCCAGACTCATTGCTTTGGTGGCATCCAAGGTCATCAGAAAAAGCAGGCTGGCAATGCCCTGACAGGCAATAACCGTCAGGCATTGCGCCAACAAAAGAACGCCCCAGTGACCGTGCATCGGCCAGTCCAGTACGCCGTACACCCCCCAAAGGAACAGCGCACCATGCAACGTGAATATCAAGGTATAGGGCAACAATTTCGCCAACAGGCGGCGAACCGGATAACTTTCCAGCCATGAGCTTATCCCCCGTCCACGCTGTTCTGCGGCGAGGGCCATGATGGTGGTGATCACTATCGCAATCTGCCATGCGGCAGGAATTGCAGCCGCCACCAGAAACTGGCCGTAGTGGCTGTTGCTGTTATAAAGCGGCGTGATCTGACTTTGCACCGGCACGGCCTGCCCCAGCGCCTGTAACGGAACCGAGGCTCCCGATGCCATATGCTGCAAAGCTTCCACTTTGGCGTTCAGTGTTCCTTGCGCCTGCAACACCGCCGAGTTCACCAGTTTGCCAATCAGAATAAACTGGCTGTTGTAAAACACCGTAACCGTGGGCGCTTTGCCGGTCAGGGTCTCTTTTTCCAGATCCCGCGGTACGACCACCAGCGCATAAATATCACCGCCCCGCAGTGCCGCGCCCCCCTCTTCAACCGACGTGAACGATCTGGTCACACTGAGCGTCGGGCTGGCGTCATAATCACGGATCAACTGGCGCGACAGACGGCTGTGGTCGCCATCAACCACCCCGATCGGTAAATCTCTGGCGATCCCGGCAGAAAATACGCCCCACAGCAGGAGGAACACCAGCACCGGTACCCAGCTCACCATCGCGAAAAGCCAACCATCACGCCGGATCAGCTGCCATTCCTGTTTCAGTGCCTGTCGTCTGCACCATGTCGGTGGCGTAACGGATAAATCGGAATGTGCCATTGTCATTACTCGATAATTACACTCATCCCGACACGGAGATGCTCAATCGGCTTCATCGGGCGCGCTTCCACCTCAAACGTACGCATGTCAAAACCCTGCGCCGGATCGGTGGTACGCCAGGTAGCGAAATCCCCCATGGCCGCCACATGGCTAACCTTGAACGCATGGGCTTTATCACCCAGCGCCGGAATCACCGCATTAAACTCTGCCCCGGGGGTAAACTTGTTCAGTTGATCTTCTTTGACATGGAACACAGCCCACGCATCCTGCATGTCAACCACGCTGACCACCGGGAAACCCTGCGGTGCCAGCTCTCCTTCATGCAACAAAACTTGGGTAACCTCACCGTTGTACCAACTGGTGATCTGGGTATCCGCCGCGTAAGCTTCCACTTCCGCCACTGCGCCAGCGGCCATGCGGGCTTTTTCCTGCGCGGCACGACGGGTTTCTTCCCGCGCCCCCTCTGTGGCCATAGCATACATCTGATAAGCGGCGCGTTCGGTATAAAGCGCTGCCTGCCACTGGGTAAAGGCTTCATCCCGTTTTTGCTCGGCCATCACACCGTCTTTGTACAGGTTGTCGACCCGGCGATAGGTTTTTTCCATCAATCCGGCGGCGGCTTTAGCTTTTTGCCATTGATCTTTCGCTGCTGCGATTTCCTGAGAACGCGCACCGTTTTCTGCCTGCTGTGCCAGCGCGCCCGCGGCTTCTTCACCGGCACGGGCTTGCTCCAGCTTGGCGTCCAGCTCCGGGCTCAGCAGAGTAAAAATCAGATCACCCTTCGCAACCGTATCCCCCTTACGCACCAGAACATGTTCAATACGTCCCGGCACTTTGGATGAGATATTGTACTGCTGGGCTTCAACTTGCCCCTGCAAACGGACGGGAGACGGCTGATAAGCCTGCCAGAAGGAGTAACCCAGCCATCCGACCAATGCCGCAGCCGGTATAACCGCGGCCAATGTTTTCAACTTACTCATGACTGAACCTTAATCCCCTGGTATTGCTGATATTGACTGAATTGATTGATATCGCTGCTGACCGCCAACAACTTGGTCAGTGACATGACATACTGATAGGCTGCCGCCGAACGCTGGGTTCGGATACCGGCAAGGTATAACTCTGCGTCGACCACATCCAGTGATGTCGACAGACCCTGACTAAAGGCTTTTTCACGCAGGTTGAGATTTTCCTGTGCCAAAGACAGGCTGGACGCCAGACCATGGTATTCCTCCAGCGACTGCATCGCTTCGCGGTATGTTTTTTCAACCAGCACCGACAGATCCTGCTCAGCCTGGGCCCGCAGATAGTTCACCTGAGTCACGGCACTGTGCGCAGCTTTAACTTTGCCGGAGCGACCACCGTTATCCACCAGCGGAATTGATACTCCAACGCCAACCGCCCAGTCAGGTGCCGTTTTCGCGGCCAAGGTGTCATCTTCATGCAGGCTGTAATTGCCGTACAAGAACACTTCCGGGTAGTACTTGCCTTTTTCCGCATCAATCAGTCCCCGCGCCTGACGGCGTTTGGCGTCAAGAATCTGTAAACCCGGGTAGTCTGCCAGCGTCTTGTCGATAAAAGTGTGCATCGGCGGCAGCGACGGATTGATGAACAGCGCCGTAGACGGCATCACGGCACCCGGGAATTTCAGTAACCGAGACAATGCTGCCTGGGCAATTTCCAAATCCCGTTGGGCTTTTTGGCGATCAACCCGCGCTTTGTCATAGGATGCCTCTGCCTGCAGACGTTCAACACGAGCGATCTGTCCTTGCTGCTCCAGTTTTTGGGCATGCTCCCAATGTTTTTTCAGGCCGTTCTCTACATCAATACGAGTATCAAGCACCTGCTTTGACATTACGACGCCAAAATAAAACTTGGACAGGTCTTCAAACGTCGCTTGCTGCTTCATCGCCAAAAGGGATTTCGCTTCAACCGTCTGTCCTTCGGCAATATCCTGCGCAGCGGTAATTCGGCCACCGGTAAAAATCGGCCAAACCGCTCGGATCGAACTGGTAAACACATCCCTGTCTGTCAGTTGCGAAGTAAACAAGCGATCGATATTAGCCGGGTTGATCCCCAGCATCTGGGCTATGCCCTGAATCGCCTCGCCAGCCGGCATACTAGCAGCCAGATCCGATGGCTTAATTTCAACGGCCTGATCCAGCCGGGTGTAGTTGGCTGACGCAGTGACTTTCGGCAGGTAGAGATCCCTGGCGGCATCCTGCATATGGCGATACCGGTCCACATTTGCTCGCTCAGCGGCCAGGCCATCGTTCTCGCTGATAACTTTCTGCCAGGCATCCCAAAAACTGATGGTCTGCTGTGTATGTCCGCTCTCGATGCGGCTTGTCATCGTGGCCCCCTGAGTGGCCGACGCACCAGATACTGCTATCTGGGCCGGTGAGGCCTGAGAAACCGGTGAGGCTACGCAGGCAACCGAGAGCCATAATGAGGCACAGCCCGGCCACCAGACTGTTCGCTTCTTCTTCATTTTTTTACCTATAAACCATTCCTGGCCGTTTACCGTTGACGATAGAGACGGATTGAAACTGCCAATTCTAGAGCAATAGCTCTAAAAAACAACCAGTCTCCTTATCTGACAAGCACAGCTAATGTCAAACACGTGCCTGAACCCTCCCACAGGGCAACCAAGTCTTCTGTCAGTTGTCAGTCTCAAGCTGTTCTGGTCTGCTGGTATGGACGCATTGCATCCGCACTTTATTTCAGCAACTTGCACATACAGCGTTATACAGAAACCCAGACATGATACGCAATCTGGCACCTAAGCACACCCTGAGGTTCTGAACCACAATAAAGACTGCCCTCTGAAAGACTGTGGTACTGCCTGTATGTCCCTTGACTTAGCTCCCCTGATTTTTGAGCTTTGCGTGATCATTATCAGCGCAGCCCTGTTGGGCACCCTGTTTCTATATGCCTGCCAGCCCATCATTCTTGCCTACATTGCGGCCGGTCTGCTGCTGGGGCCACACGGGCTCAATCTGGTCACCAGTGCCGAAAATATTACTCAGTTCGGTAATCTGGGGGTCATTCTGCTGTTGTTTTTGATCGGCCTGAACCTGCAACCCAAAAAGCTGCTCAGTCTGTTTCATGAAAGCGCCATTATCACTCTGTGCACCAGCGCTTTCTTTTTTGCCGTGACCCTCGGATTTTGCCTGCTGATCCGACTGCCACTACTGGATTCTGCAATCATTGCCGCGGCCTTGATGTTTTCCAGTACCGTCATCGGACTAAAGCTCATTCCGACCACCACTCTGCACCACAAACGTATGGGGGAAGTGATTACCAGTATTTTGCTGGTACAGGATATTCTGGCGATCAGCGTCATTATTTTCCTCAACATGGAAAGCGGTGAGGCAATGGCATTGAGCTTCCTGATGATGCTGGGCGAGTTTGCTCTGATGTGTGTGATGGCTTTTCTGGGGGTAAGATTTGTGATTTTGCCCCTGTTCCGGCGTTTCGATGTCATTCAGGAATACAGCTTTGTGACCACCTTAGCCTGGTGTTTTTTCTGGTCAGAGCTCGCACATCAGGTGGGGTTGTCTTACGAAAGCGGCGCATTTATCGCGGGGCTGTCCATTGCGGTCAGTCAGGTATCACAGGCTATTGCCGTCCACCTCAAACCGCTGCGGGAGTTTTTCCTTATCCTGTTTTTCTTTGCCATCGGGGCCAGAATAGATATTCAGCAAGCCAATATCTACAGCCTGCTGGGGCTGGCATTTGGGGTTATTCTGGTTGGTGTGAAATTTTGGGGATTTAAAGTTGCCTTGCAGCTGGCCAAAGAGAAACCCAGTATGCATCAGGAACTCAGTGCCCGGCTCAGTCAGGCAAGTGAGTTTTCCTTCCTGGTCGCTTATGCCGCCATGGAGACCGGCATGCTGTCCAATCAGGCAGCGCTGTTCATTCAGTTTGCGACTATGGCCACCTTTATTCTGTCGACCTACTGGGTCGTGAAGCGCTACCCGACCCCCATCTCCACGGTCAAAACGTTACGTCAGGACTGATGTCTTTACATCGGCTCTTACCTTGAATCCACCTGATAACTGGAATCCTCCTGATAACTGGTATTCACTTGGGTGTGTCCTCCCGCGCTTGTGGCTCAGCCGATCCGCCCTGCTGAATTAAACAAAAAAAAGCTGCAACCCCAGCCTCAAGGGTTGCAGCAAACTACGGTCAGCATGAACGTAGAAATCGTTGAATAGTGTTTTTCAGACTTGGCTGCGCTTGTGGCCTTAGCCGGGATTGCGGCTAAGGCGTGCGTCTATCCAAGTCCTACTCGGTTTCTTCTCTCACATTTTCTTTTTATCCGTTTGTCTATTATCCACTGCCTCAGGATTACATGGACCAGATATAGAAGATCTGAGATTTCATACGAATGATGATGCCACGCAGCACATCCAGAAACTGCAGGAAACTGTTAGGCTTTTCAGCACTGATCCATGCGATACCAGCTGAGCCGACCGGAATGTCATACCCCGCAGATTCTTCCAGCTTCAGACGAACAAAATGGTGCTTGTTCATAGCATTTTGACCCGTTGTCATACGCACATATTCATCCCGTCCAATCAGGTTGCCCTGACTTTCGCCGGTTGCTTCGATAATGCCTTCCACTTGCGCATTAAAAATAGTGCCGGGATACACCGCAGACGCAAACTCAGCTCGCTGACCCACTTTCACATTGCGAATCGCCTGATGATTTACCCGCATCAACACGTATTTTTCGTTGGTATACATTTGAATACGCGGAATCACACCAACATATTGCCCTTCACGCATGATGAAGTTGGTCAAATAACCATCGGCGGGCGCATATATACGGGTATGGTCCAGATTCCATTCAGCCTGTGCGACCAATTCCTGCTTTTCTGCCAAAGCCGCTTCCCGGCTGCTGACTTCCAGTTGGGCTTTCTCCCAAGCCAGCGTCGCGCGGTTCGCTGCCAGCTTCGCTTGCTCAACTTTGGAGACCAGTGTTACCTGCTCAGCCTTGGCAACATTAACGGCCGTGCGCTGTTCATCTAGCTGAGTTTCAGTGATGGTATGCTGCACAATACGGTTCTGCTCGACATAACGCTGTAGCGTCGTCTGTTTCCACGTCAAATCTTCTTTCGCCGCAATGAGCTGGTTTTCCGCAATCTCGATGTCTTCCTCAGCGGCCAGTTTATTCTCATGGGCGATGCGGACATCCTCACGAGCAATCGACAGGGTCGCTGCTGTCGACGCCAGTTTGGCTTCCGCCTTGTTCAGCGCAATCTGGTACGGTTCGCTATTTAGGGTATAAATCAACTGCCCTTGCTTCACTTTCTCATTTGGCTTCACCAGAATCTGGTCCACATGACCACGAATATCTTTGGAGGCTGGTCGAAGCTGAATAAACGGCGACTGCACGACCGACCCGCCAGACATGTCCATCGGCGCAAACGTAATCAGTCCGATCCAGACAAAAATCAGCCAGCCGCCACCACCAAGATAGGCGAATGACTGGGTGTATTTGTTCCATGGCATGCCGACCATACGTAACAGGTAAATAAACAGCGCCCATACCGCTAATCCTTCAAGCATGATCAGCCTCCGTCGACACGTTTTCTCCCGCCGCCACCTGACGCGAAGAGTGTGGTGCATGTGCCGCCGTTGCTGACAACGCATCACTCTTTACCGGGTGCTTCGCCGCTTCTTCATCGCGACCGAACCAGATATCACGGATCCGGCGCAGCGCCGCTTCACCATCGACAAACGCAATGATCACCGCCATCACCCACACCCAGTGCCAGATAAATCCAATCCAGGTCAGGGCTGTAATCAGCCCTAGCTGGCGATGCTCTTTTTTGTGGGCTTTCTGAATAGGTAATTCATGAATGCGCCAAAATCCGTATGCAGCGGCAACAATGGCACCTACCAGTACCACGCCCGCCACGATATGCAGGGTAGTATCCACCCCGGTATCAACAAATGGCATGCTGACGAGACTCATTTCTTCTCCTGTTCTGAACCAAAAAGTCAGATGTAATACATTGTTTTTATGCAGGTGATTTTGTGAGATCAGGTGGGCTGCTGTAATAAATACGGACAGATTCATTCAAATTAAGCAGATCTATGAAATAATCTAACCATGCCAATCAGCCCTGAAGACTCAAACCATGTCTGTGTCCCCTCCCCTGTTCAATGCTGCCTTTACCCGGGCCATTTTTCTTCAGCCGTTACTGAAAGCACTGAACCGCCATTACAGTCTGTCGCCGGCTCAACTGGATATCCCAGAAGTCCTGTATCGTGAACCGATGCGGTTAATTCCGTTCTCCGATATCAATCGCTGGTTAGAAAACATGGAAAGACAAACCGGTGACCCGGCGTTTATGGTCAAGCTGGCTGAAGATTTGACGTTTAGAGAGATGGATAGACTCGGCGAGTGGTTTTTATCCTCACCGGAATTGGCCTTATCATTTCGCCGAATCAATTACGGTACCAGCTGTCTGCAGGCCGGAGCGACGTTTTACGGCGAACAGTCCGGGAAGTTCATCAAATGGTGCTACGACAACCATTTTTCGCACGGTCGAGGACGGCTGCATGACAGCCTGCGCATGGCAATCATGTTCACCAATACCCTGCGCGACTTTCTGGGTCATAATTACCAACCCCTCAATGTCGAGATCTCTGGTCCTCCCTGTGGTGAGAAAGCACTGCGGGCATTTTTCGGTTGCGACATTCGCTGGAATGCCCCTAAAACCAAAGTCTGGCTGTATGTTTCTGTGCTGGAGCAGAGTAATCAGCATTTGTATCAGAGCCAGCGCCCGATGATGCTGTCTAACCTGGAGCTGGATGAATTTCTCAATATGCCCCAGCCCCACGATGCCGCAAAAACGGTCTATGAAATGATCAATTATTCGCGCTGTTTCGGTTTTCCGTCACTGGATACCGTGGCCGGAAAATTCTCGCTGTCACCTCAGCAATTTCAGCGACGTTTGCGTCTTTATGGCTGGAACTTCACGTCAATTACCAGCTATGTGCTGTGTAATCAGGCTATACAGTATATGCAGGCGGATATCCCCATTGCAGAAATTGCAGCCAAACTGGGCTACTCGAACGTGCAAAGTTTCAGCAAGGCGTTTCAACGTCAGCGGCGAGAGACACCAACCCAGTACAAAGAAAAATTGCTGGAGCGGATGCGCCACTGAAGCCTCTCGCCTGCATCACTCTCTGCGCTGTCGTTGCCAGAAGAAATGAGGTGCAAGGAACTGGACACAGAAAACCCAACCAAGGCATGGTTTCATGCCCCTTTAAGAGTAGGATTTGAGGTTTAGGTTTAGGTTTAGGTTTAGGTTTAGATTTAGATTTAGATATTGGGCAGCGACTGACTTTTGGTTAAATCAGAAAATGAACGCGACCAAAATCAAAGGCTGCACATTCTTCAGATGAGGCTAACCCACTCAGATTTGGCGGCTACAGTGGAGGATAAACCGCTGGTTAGGCGTGATATGGTGGCGCATTTCAAAGCGTGCGTGATTTTCATCCCCGAATTCAGGTTCAAAGAAAATTCGGTATCCCAGTAAATCACGTAGTGCATCCGCGTCAAAAGGGTTGAGGTTGTCGCGGTCCACCTTGATGTTACGTTGTAACAAAACCGGTTTCAGCACATACTGCTTACCGTTGTGAGACAGTTGATAATCCACCGTCATGGTAAAATCCAGCGCGATCTCATCACCCTGGCGGGTTTGCACCCACTCCTGAGAGTGGATCGTGCCGTCGTGATTGAAATGATACGTTGTCCATTCCCGGATATTGTCAGGCGTATCAGGGCGCAGGCAACGCCAGGTGCCGCCTTCCAGACTGGTTGCGCCGGCCATACCTGAACCTGCCAAACCAGACAGAAAAACCATCACCTGTACAGCTTTACCCAACCGCATCCGTTTAACTCCTGATATTTATTTGATTACAATCAGTTATAGCAGGTATTCGTGGTAAGCAAAAGCCACAAAAAAGGGGAAGCCAATGCTTCCCCTGTCTTCATATCCGGGATGGGATTAGAAGTGGTAGTCCACAGACCAGACAACTTGCTGGGAGTAGTCGATCTTGGTGTTGTTCTCTTTGTAATCCTGATCCAGGTAACGGTAAGTCAGATCTGTTGACCAGTTGTCGGTGATTTTGTACATCGCACCTACCTGGCCGCCCCATACAAAGTCAGATGAGCTGTCGTTGTTAATTTCGCTGTCAGCAAAACCGGCAGATACACCCGCAAACAGGTTCACTTTCTGATGAACTGGCAGTAGGTAATCGTATGAAGCCAAGAACATGTTTTGCTCTGACTTATCCATATAGCTGTAAGTACCCATCAGACGGTGGTGATCGTTGATGATGGCACCACCACGCAGTTGGTAAGTCGCATCTTCGCCGTTTTGTTCGTACTGACCTTTTACGTTGTCGTTCTGGTAACCAACACCGCCACCAACAAACCATTCAGTGTCAGCAGCAAATGCAGGAGAAGCAGCCATTACAGCCAGTGCCAGTGTTGAGATTGCAGTGATTTTTTTCATCTTTTTTGCTCCTATCTCTTCCACTCAGCCCGGTCACACCTGACCGACCTGTTGAAAAAAAATTGTGTGTAAAGTTTGTCTTCGTTAAACACCTTACACCTGCAACCTTAACCACAACTTAAAATATAAAACATCGTTTTTAATCTGAATGCACGCTGAACGGCACATTTTTTTCGCCACCACTTTTATGAATCATACGAAACGGTATACCAAACGTTGCGCAAGACATCTGATGCTCAAAAGGCAAAATGACCGCTTTCGATCAAAGCCACCGCGCAGCATTAGCGAGCCCACTCCTCAGGCCAGCGCCAGTTGTCCCGCCTTGCTCGGCGGCAAGCCAAAATACCGCTTGAACTCCCGACTAAACTGGGTTGGACTTTCATAACCGACTTTTATCGCGGCCACATTAGCGGGCATCCCTTCCTGAATCATCAGAGTTTTTGCTTTGTTCAGGCGAATTTTCTTGATGTACTGTAACGGTGGATCGGTCACCACTTGCTTGAAGGTTCGGTGAAATGCTGAAACGCTCATCCCTGCCATTTCCGCCAACTCTTCAATCGACAATTTCTGATCGAAGTGAACCTGAACATGGTTAATCACCCGCGAGACTTTCGACAGAGCACTGTCCTGCTTACAATATTGTGACAGCAGGTATCCCTGCTCACTTTTCAGTAACTGAAAATAAAACTCTCGCAGTAACTGGCGCCCAAGGACTTTGGCATCCAACGGTTTATCCAGGCAACTGAGCAGTCGACAGACACTGTCTTCAATTCCCGACGTGATTGGCGTTACAGCGACCCCACGGCCAGACTCTTCACGCCAACACAGCGTACCATCGTCATGCTGTTCGACGCTATCCACCAGCTCCTGCAATAGGGTTCGATCGAAATCAATATCAATGCCAATCAACGGCGCGTCTTCAGATGCAAAAGTTTCACAGGCGATAGGGTATGGCGTTGCCACAATCAGGCAATGTTCGGTATCGTACTCAAAACGATAATCGTTGAGATGACCAATCTTATTCCCCTGTAAGATCACGACAACCCCTTGCTGATACATCTGAGGTGTCACTTTGTGGTATTTGTTGATTCTGAACAGGCGAACGCCAGGAACCTCGGTCTCAACAATTCCGGCCTGATGGCTCAAACCATAGTAATGGCAAAGCTGTTCACCTTTTTCCTGACACTTTTTCATCGTGGTATTCCCAAATTGGATGCTTTCTCTGAACCTGAGTTTCACCGCCATCTTAGGCAGGGTTGGGGCGGAAAACAAGGTAAATGACTGAGTGACTCACAAAGCAGGACCCTAACCAAGACAATATGAAATCTGGCAAACCACAAGTATTTTCTGACAAACACGCCTCACTTATTTTGAGAGAAATAGGCAAGCATTAAACAGGATCGAGCATCACCTTTCAGTCTTAACTGGCGTAAACTTGTTGGCGTACTAAAACAGGCCTCACTCGCCTTATCAGTGAGGCAGTCACTACCCTGGAGACGTATCATGCAAAAATTCACCTACCAGAACCCAACTCGCATCCATTTTGGTGAAGGCCAAATCGCCGCTATCGCCAATGACATTCCGAAAGACAAGAAGGTACTGGTGATTTATGGTGGTGGCTCCATCAAGAAGAATGGCGTGTACGAACAAGTCAGCGCAGCACTTGCTAGTCATGAATGGGCTGAATTTGCCGGTGTTGAGCCTAACCCGCAATATGACACCCTGATGAAAGCAGTAGAGAAAATCCGCAATGAGAAATTCGACTACCTGCTGGCCGTTGGCGGAGGATCTGTGATTGACGGTACCAAGTTCATCGCTGCGGCAGCCTGCTATGAAGGTGAAGATCCGTGGCACATTCTGGCCAAGCAGCATACGGTAGAAGCTGCGCTGCCACTGGGTTGCGTACTTACCCTGCCTGCCACAGGCTCAGAGAGCAACAAAGGTGCAGTGGTTTCACGCGGTAAAGACAAACTGGCTTTCATGACTGACAAAGTCCAGCCACTGTTTGCGGTACTTGATCCAACCACCACGCTGAGCCTGTCTCCGCGCCAGGTTGCCAACGGCGTTGTCGATGCCTTTGTCCACGTCATGGAGCAGTACCTGACGTTCCCGGTGAATGCCAAAGTACAGGATCGTTTTGCAGAAGGCCTGCTGCTCAATCTGATTGAAGAAGGCCCGAAAGCACTGGCTACCCCGGATGATCTGGATGTGCGCGCCAACATCATGTGGACCGCCACTCAGGCATTAAACGGTCTGATTGGCGTGGGGGTGCCTCACGACTGGGCAACTCACATGATTGGCCATGAACTCACCGGTAACTATGGTATCGACCATGCCCGTACCCTCAGCATCGTGCTGCCTGCGGTCATGAAAGAACGCCGTGCCGACAAAGAAGCAAAACTGCTGCAATATGCTGAGCGTATCTTCGGTATCCGTGAAGGTTCTGTTGATGAACGCATCGACGCGGCCATTGAGCGAACCATTGCTTTCTTCAAAGAAATGCAGGTGCCAACTCGTCTTGCCGACGTGAAACTGGGCGAGAGCGATATTGATGTGCTGATGAGCAGCCTTGAAAGCCACGGTATGACAGCACTGGGTGAACACGGCAACATCACTCTGAACGACAGCCGAGCGATTCTGGAAGCCGCACTCTGACAGAAACAGGTTAAACGCCAGTTTGCTGGGACTCTAGGTGCCTGAAAAACACGCTCCTGTACCTCAATGAAAACGCCCGAGGCTGTATCAGCCTCGGGCGTTTTTTATCCGGAGCCGTTTCAACCCCACCGAAATATCAACTTACTGCATATTCAATGCATGGCTCGCTACAAGCTATCAGGCTCAACCCGCGCTAGCATTTCCCCGGCCGACACCGGTTGAGCCGCCAGCTGAGACTGGTGTTCGTTGGGCTTATTACCCGCTAAATGAGTAGCGTCCAGTTTAGCTGTCGCCAACGGAAGTTGCCGTCCCTGAGTGTAGCGGGAGGCCAGAATAATGCTGCCACCTTTAATCACATCGATAATCTCACGGTTTTTTTCCGGTGGCAGTGCCGGGCAGCCCCAACTCCAACCAATAAAATTGTTATTTTTCAGAAAGTCCGGCGATGCATAATTGGCCCCGTGGATCACGATATGACGTCGACGAGCATTATCGTTCACCCCTTCCGACAAACCGTCCAGGCGCAAGGAGTAACCATATTTACCGTAATAGGTTTCTGCGGTCTTATACACGCCCAATGAGGTTTGCCGAGAATTGACCGTGTTGGAAAACTTGGTCGCGAAAGCGCCACCACTTTCAATACCGTGGGTGGTGAAAGTATGATACTTCAGTTTTTTTTCCAAGAGGTCTATCACGTAAAAACGACGCTGATAGGATGGACGGTTAAAATCGATGAGCACCAGATGGTGATTAGCGCCGGAGCCATGGCTGAGATAGGCGTCAACACCTTCTTCAAGCAGGCTATAGTCCAGTACCCCCTGCAATCTTGCAGACTGATACACATCCTTGGCTAACTTTTCTGCATACTCGCTCGGGCTCGCCAGAACTACAGCAGGAAAGTACAACAGGCAGAGAAGTTTTTTAAGCATATTGTGTTTACGACTTTGTCATTATCTTTGTATTCATTCTCACATCTAATAATAACAGACTGCATTTGAATAGATTTGTTTTTTATTACTGGCTCTACCAGCTACGCAAAATTATGCAACTAAAACCGCAAAAAGGTCACAAAGTCATCAAAACTGCAACTCTCGGGGGAATTTCCCCAACAAAAGTGGGAAATTCCCCTACTTTTTTTAAATTACAAATTGCTAAAATAAGCCTGTGAAAATCGATCAGAATACATATTTATCTGTCCTTATTCACATGCTAGAAAACACCCCAACGCCAGCAGGGCTGAAGTCAAAAAACGGCGTGTTTGCGTACGCTAACCAGGCATACCGCACTCTGGTCAACGCACCGGATAACATCGAAGGGCTGACAGACGGTGATCTACCATGTGATACGGCTCAATTTGCGCCCGTGTTTGTCCAACAAGACAGACAGGCAATGGCACAAAACAAGACAATCACCACAATTGACATCCATCACTACGCGCATGGCTTTGATGCCTACACGTTCGAGAAACGTCCGATAGTGATTAATGGTGAGACATGGGGGATCCAGTTCAATGCCATAAACCTGAAAAAGTGGGTAAATCTGGCAACGTTTGCCGAAGTGTTTGCTCTTGATAAAACAAACGCCTCACTCTGTACCCTGACGCTACAGGATGTACAGTTAACCTCATCCCAGGAAATCGTGCTCTTCTGGCTGTTAAGGGGACGCCAGACTAAACAAATTGCACAATTGATCCATCGCACTCCGAAGGCGGTGGAAAAGCAAATCGCCAACTTGATCACCAAGTTTGCTGATTATGGCGTTACTAACCGCGCCTCTCTGATTGAGTACGCACGCAGTCATGGATGGCTGTCTGTCATCCCTGAGCAACTGTTCAAACGTCCGGTTTCTGCCGTTATAGATGAACAAGGCCTCAACTGAGGCCTTGGGGATGTCTTCGTTAAACGTCATCGCTAACGCTTAGCTTGTTAAAAAAGTGTGCTTCAGCCACATAGCCTACTAGACAGATGTCGGCAGTGTTTCCGCCAAACGTTCCGAGGCGGACAACGAGGATGAGCCCACCCGTTGCTGCTGCATATGACTCAGCTTTACTACCATTTCCTCGCCGGATACTGGCCTGCTGAACAAAAAGCCCTGACCGTAATCACAGCCTTCAGCAAACATTTCAGCGTATTGCGCCTGCTGTTCAATGCCTTCGGCCACCACTCGCATACCCAGTCCTTTCGCCAGGGTAATAATGGCGCGGATAAAGCGAATATCGTAGCCGGACTGATGAATTTTCCAGATAAAGCTTTTATCAATTTTCAGGATCTGAAACGGCATTTCCTGTAAATGGCTGAGCGAGGAATACCCGGTACCAAAATCATCCAGCGCCAGCTCTACCCCCATCTCCCGCAGCTTTGGCAACACATTGGCAGAATTTTCAATATCATGCGATGCCGTATCTTCAGTGACTTCCAGTACCAGATCGTTCGCCGACATCCCGGTTTTAGTCAGCAAGCGCTGGACTATCTCCGCCAGATCACAATGCGAATACATGGTCGGTGAAATGTTCACTGCCACCCGGATCGCCGGGAGCCCGGCCTGTCGCCAGCGAACATTCTGCTGGCAAGCCTGTTCCAGCGCCCACTCATTCAGCGTTTGCGCCAACCCGGATTTCTCTGCGATATCGATCACTTCTGCCGGGGAAATATCGCCGTAAATGTCATGATGCCAACGAACCAGTGACTCAACCAGCTTGATGTCCCGGGTTTGCAGGCACACAATCGGCTGATAAACCTGCCTCACCTCACCACGCATCAGCGCCTGGCTTAACGCATCTGTCAGCACCCGCTGGCGAATGGCCTTCTCATTCATATACGGCTCAAAAAAGCAGTATGAGGTTCCGCGGGTCTTCTTCGCAGTATACATCGCAGTATCTGCATGGCTCATCAACTGCTCTGCCTCAGCCGCATCTTGCGGATAAAGGCTGATACCGATGCTCATCTGGGCTAACTGGCGGTGCCCGTCAACCTCAATTTCATCGTCAAACTGTTGTTTGATTCGTTCAATAAGCTGCAGGCACTCGCCCCTTCCCTGCACGGCAGGCTGAAGAATGACAAACTCATCGCCCCCCAAGCGGGCAACTTTACATCGTGCAGGTAATTCTGACAGCCGTCTGGCCACTTCTTTTAAAAAGATGTCTCCCGCACCGTGCCCAAGGTAGTCATTCACGCCCTTAAAGTTATCCAGATCCAGGGTATAGAGGGCCATTTGCTGATTTTTCCCCGGCTCCAGCGATATGATGGCGTCTTGCAGACACCCGTTGAAACAGGCACGGTTTGGCAATCCGGTCAGAGGGTCACGAAACGCCTGACGCCGATTAATCCGGCTTTCCCGAATCACCAACAAAATCAGCATTGCACCACTCAATAACAAACCGTATAAGTAGTAGTCTTCTCCTGTATGGGCATCAAAGATACGGGTCAGGTTGTCACGAGTCGACTTGATTGAAAAATTGTTAACATAAAATTCCCGCACCTGTTTCTGAATCGGAGCAAACTCACGCATCAGCCTTTCCGCTGCCGGGTCACCACCGGTTAGTGCAAATACCTCAGGTTCAAACCGTTCCAGCTCATGTTTTAGGTTCTCCAGCAGCTCGACCGCACCGTGGCGTTCTCGGAACATCCGGTTTTCTTCACCAACCGCCAGTACATCAATCCGACTCCAAAGAATGTCAAAGCGAAGCTGAACGTCCGCAGCACCTTCAAAATCCAGCGCAACCAGCTGCAACGAGTGCATAAACTGGTAGAGTTCACGATCCAGTTCCGACACCGCCCAATTGACCGCTTTCATTGAACCGGTGATCAGTTCCGTGACATGGTGATGGCGCAGAGAGCTGACCACAGAGCTGATTGCAAAAATGGCAACCGTCATCGACAACAGCAGTATCTTTATCTTATACATCAATACACAACCAGCTCGTGTAGTTGCCAGACCATATCTTCATGGAACAGCGTCGTATCTAATTCAGGGTAATCCGACAACGGCAGAATCAGCCATAACGGGCCTTTATCCCGAACCCTCATGTACTCACCATCGGTTTTAATGGCAATAATGACCGGGTATTTGCCCAGGACCTCCATGTTCAACTCGGCCTGATAACCGTTCAGCCCTTTTGCCACAACCCTGTGCCCTTCGGCCTGCAACTGATCCAGCAGATCGGTCAGTAATACGCCATCGTACCGATGCAGGGTATCCGTCCAGGGCGTCAATGTGACTACCTGGGTCTGCGGAAACTGTTCCAGCATCTCACGATCAAACTGCGCAGCGCGGTTCAGATTCGTGTGATGAATGGCACCGCTCACCGACAAAATCACATCCATTTTCGGTGTCGGAAAAACGGAAGCATTACTGACAAAACTGCTGAGGGAGATAAGAAATAAAATAAAAAATCTATTCATCCTGATGTCTCTGGCTGACTGTATCCTGAATTAACGTTGCTTATCAGAAATACCCATTAGGGGGTAACTCATATTGTTTCCCACGGTTTATTTAAATCAATGTAGGTGAATGCTTCTCTGGTCGGCGTTGATTGAAGATAGATATTCCCACCCAAGTCTCTACTTGTTTAGGTGGTTTAATTTAAATATCAATATGATTTGTAAGTGAAAAGAACGTAAGAAATGCGTTGTGCAAACGTGCAGCGATACATAATCTCAAGTATTCATTAACGAAAATTATATGTTAGGCTAATAAAATTGCAAAGCGTATCATGCACATAAAGCATACTTCAGCCATAGAACATCATTCTGTAAACATCATACGACGTCAATTATTTGAAAAGATAAATTCCAATTAAATAAATTATTAATAATTTTTAGAGAAAATTATCACGTTCTGTAATTCTTCTTCCATATATTGAGTGGGTTTCAATAATCACTGTCTATCAAACAGACGATGAGCAAAAAACAAACACCATGCAAAATAAAATGAATTGTTATCAATATATTTGTTACAAAATATATCTTATTGCGTAATCGGCACCTTCCAAGTCACCAACAGCATTAAATCGCTATATGTTAATGGAAATGATTTCCAATCACTTTAAGTGATACAAATATTTATTGTTCTATCTCCTGCAGCAACGCTTACTTTCACAGAAAAAATAACAAGCACGTCACATTGACACGTTTCCAGGTGTATGTGAATTTAGACTTCACTGTTCACATTTCAGTCTGTTCAAACCGTTGTAAGGCTGTCCACTTCAATTTCAATGAAAGCCCCGGAGATCACATGCTGGCTAATTTTGCCCTTTCTGTCACTGACCTGCTCAGTTTAGGCACGTTCACCATCATGACCTCTGTCGTGGCCGCGGTATTAGGATTTGGCGGAGGCATGCTGCTAATCGCGATCATGCCATTCTACCTGCCGGCTGCTGCCATTATTCCGGTACACGGTGCCACACAAATGGTCAGCAACATCAGCCGGGCGATGTTTTCCTGGCGCGAGGTGTGCTGGTCACTGCTTCCGTCGTACCTCATAGGTGCAATAACCGGTACTCTTCTCGTCGGATTGACTGCCGTTAGTCTGGCAACCGAATACCTTCCCTTGTTTATTGGCAGCTATATATTGATGAACATCTGGCATCAGGGATTTATGCGATGGGTGAGCCGATTTGAATCCATGTTTTTGGCCGGGTTTATTCTGAGCGGCCTGTCACTGTTGGTCGGTGCGCCGGGTCCCCTCTTTCATCCTATGATGATGAAGAAACTGTCCGATAAGAACCACCTTGTGGCCACCACCGCCATGATGATGACCATTGCCCACGGACTAAAGCTGATTCTGTTTGGCTTAGTGGGCTTTAATTACCTGTCGCAATGGCCCTTGCTGACCACCTTAGTACTTTGCGCCATTCTTGGCTCCTGGCTGGGCACACGGGTACGCCACCGCAGCCAGAACCAACATGTCCTGCTGCTGATAAAAATCATTCTCAGCCTGCTGGCCCTCAAAATGATGCTGTCTGTGTGGCTGACTTATCAATAAACTTGCAGCTCAGACTTTCTGGGTAAAACCTCCCGTACGGTTATACACGACTCGTCTCCCCACGGGTTTCAACATCGCATGAAACCCGTGGAAATCCATCAGCACATCGTTACAGCGACGCTCATCAGCAATGTCAGCGGCAGACATCATCGCTTGGTCTTCCTCATCAAAATGAATTCTTCGACCGCTATTGCCTTGGCCATTAACTGATTAATCACTTTGGTCGCATTTCGTTCAGAACAAGTGTGATGATGTGCCCAGATCTCAACACCAAATAGCGTTTTTTTGCCATTACGTGATTTCTTTAATAAGGTTCGCGAGGTTGTCACGTTCGCAAAATAGGATGACTTTCAGATGTTTGGCTGTGCCAACTGCATATTGCTGACTGGCAAGGAATGTGGTCATACAGCAATCATGACGAGGTTCACCTGTTACGTTGCCTCGCGAATGCACCACCCATAACCATGAGTTAATGGTATGACCGGTATCGAGCAAAACCGGTACCCGGAAATACATAACCCATGACAATAAACCAACAACAATAATCAGAATCAATTATGAAAAAGATAGCTATTTCACTTCTCGTTACCTCTGCTCTGGCGTCTGGAGCAGTACACGCAAACGTCGGGGATTACGCCGTTGTGCTTATTCACGGCTTCCAACCGGGGCAACTGCAATCGAAACCTGATGCCACAACGGTAACTCAGGATGGCGCCGCTTACTGGCAAAACTATTGGCTCAGTCAGGCTGATGCCCGAATTGACTGGCCGTCACACGAGCGCATTGCCGATAAAATATCCACCGATTATCTCTGGCCAAAGCTGAAGGAACTGTCCCAGAACGGTACCTGCCAGCCGGGTTGCGTATTAGTGACGCACTCCACCGGGGATTTGGTTGCCCGATACCTGCTGGATAATCAAGCTAACTGGCTGGAAAATGCAGGACTGCAGCCACTGAATATTGTCGCAACGTTTGACTTTGCCGGTGCTGGCGGTGGTTCCGAATTGGGCGATTTAGCCGTTAATATTGCCGAAGGCAGCGGGACCTGGAACAGTTTAATGAAGTCAGCCATTGCCATGTGGCTGGGAGAAACGCCGACCAAAGACAATACCGGCGTGCTCAACGATTTGCGTGTTGCCAATGCCCGCCAACTGGCGGCTTTGCCAGACAGCCGCGTACCCCGCATCCGTTTCGCCGGTGACAGTTCTGACTACCTGGGAACGACCTCCGGCTTTTTGCCAGGCAACGATGACGGGGTCGTCGCCAGCCATTCATCCTGCGGGGCCAGTGTCGCGGGAGACTACAGCAGTTGCTCGGTAAAAGTGGCATTTAACGGCAAGCTGACCGCGCAATCCGGTGGCGTCAGCCAGTTCATGCCCTTCCATTACCCTCTGCTGATGGGCTCGGACTACAGTCACAGCAGCCTGATTCAACAGGCCCACCAAGGTCAGGTGACCACGGCAACAGACAGTGTCACCATGCTAAGTGGTCAGGCGATAAAACCGGAAACCAGCGATGAATGGTACTGGCTCAATGGCAGTTACTATCGCTACGTCAACGGTTCTGAGTCGCAATCGATATCAGAAATTGCACATTCCTATTTGTAATTTCTGCTGATAGAGCTGATCTCAAAGGCTTTGGTTACGACCAAAGCCTTTGTTCGTGTCTGTATGCAAGCGGCTAAAAATTTAGCTTTCGGACATAACTTCAGTGGTACGGTGAGCCTGCAGTATTTTTCATCGGAAACAGTTAACAAATTATAAAATCCGTTTGCCTAATGCTGTTCTCCCCTCGCTTTTATGTGACACTTTTACCGGTCGCTTTACCTTGCGCCATTCACCAGAAGTGTTTTTTCAAAGCCCTTCACCAAGGGCTGGACATCGAAAACTATGAAAAAGAAACCTCTTATTCTTCTTACCGGCGTGGCTGTCGGTGCAGGCATGCTGTTGGTTCAGGACAAACTGGCGAGCCAATCTTCCGCTTCGGCTTCATCCGCAACCGTTGCTTCTTCCGAACACTCGCCTTCTCTGGGTAATAACACGTCTTTGAACGAAAAACCGGCCCATATCAATCAAACACGTCAGGATAATGAAGGCGCACCTAAGCAACCGGCGATAGCAGAGGCCATTTCTGAAGCAGTAACAGACGATGTGATGACAGAGTCTATGACCGAACAGTTTGCTATCTTATCCAGCGCCTATGCTGATGCGCTTAGCTACCCCTCTTACTCTCAGCCTTTAAATCCGCACGATACCCAATGGCTTGAGCCCGAACGCTACAGCACTGTCAGTCTGCCGGTACTGGATGGCGACGCCCAAGCGGCATTGAGCCTTGAAAAATATCGCTTTATTTACCCGGAGCCGATCACTATTTCAGTCTCAGGAACCTTACCTGTGGAGGCCATGACCATTGAGCTGCTGGATGTTGAAACTCACCACATCCTTTTCAAGCAACGGGTTAACGAAGCATCCCTTGAATTACCAGGTAAAACAGACTGGCCGCAGGAAATAAGGGTCAAAGCAACCATTGATTTTACCTCTGGCACTGATGTGTTAACGGCAGATTTTCACTATTACCAGCCAGTCGCTGAAATCACCCAGGTTGAAGCACCTTCCTCAGCCGGTTCCGATATAGCCATTCCGGTCCAGATTCAGGTCGAACAAAGCGGTATCTATCGCATTCGTGCCAATTTGTTCACCCAAAGTGGTCAACCCATCGCAGTGCTGACCGAGAAACAGAGATTGGGAGAAGGAAAACAATCTCTGACACTGAAAGCACACTACAGTGTCTTGAACGGTCACAACGATACATTGGAGCTGCGCACCATGCAGGTTGAAAAGATGTCGGGCTTTCCCGGGGAAAAAGCGCAATACGGAATCAGTCGTCAGGCAATCTGGCCGTTAGGTACCTTCAATACCCGTTTGTTGAAGCAGGCTCCCTATCAACCGAGTGCCGAAGAGCAGCAACGCCTGGATTTCCTGCGTTCAGCGGCCGGCCAGTAACCAGTCAAACAATAAATCGAGTGAGGGATTACTGCTCTGGCCAGGACGCACCAGGTAGTATCCCTTCCCCGAAGGCACACTCAGAGGATGGGGCCTGACCAATCGTCCTGCCGCCAGATCCTGCCTGGCCAGCTCAACATCACCAATTGCAATGCCGAACCCCTGAATGGCTGCACTAACCGCCAAATCCAGCGTCGCAAAGTGCTGGTTCTGAGTCGCAAAGCGCCCGGTAACGTTGGCCTGTTCCAACCACAATTGCCAGTCAGTCTGCTGCGGGGTAGCATGCAGCCAGGTAAACTGGGTAAGCCCATCAATATCAAGTTGCAGGGGCTGAGGTGTAGGGGTAGACGATGTAAGCGATAGCGCACCTGACGCTACGGTTTCCTGCAGCAGCACCGGGGAGCAAACCGGAGCCAGTACTTCTTCAAACAGCAAATAGTTTTTCCCTTCCCGACCCGGTGCCCGATCTGCATAACAGATAGCGGCATCAAATGGTTCTGTCGAAAAATTCACACTGTGCATAATGGCTGAGGTCAGTTCCACATCAATATCCGGGTGAGCCTGCTGGAATGACATTAACTTTGGCAACAACCATGACGTGACGCAGCTGGGTGCCTTCAGTTTGATTTTTAACTTTTCATTGGCGACCTGCTCCACCGCTTTTTGCAATTGCATCATTACCTGCTGCACCAAAGGCAGAAACTCATTACCTTTACGCGTCAAACTCAACCCGCGCGCGTGCCGGTGAAACAGCTTGACCTTCAATTGATCTTCCAACGTCAGAATCTGACGGCTGACGGCTCCCTGCGTCACATTCAGGTGTTTTGCCGCCACGGTGAAATTTAGGTGCTCTGCCGTTACAAGAAACGCTTGCAACTCTCGGGTCGAAGGCATCCGCATCATTTAAACATCCTTTTTAGCCATGCATTTTTCTCATAGCTAGTATGCCGACTTTTCGATTCTTATTTCAATCCAAGTTGTTTAATTTATGTAAACGGGAATATTAAAAAGCCAATTATGAATATCCAACCATAAAGATTGGATTCTGATTGATAATCATGCATATTAGCGAGGTGGTTTGTGTTGTCACTTGCAGATAAATTAGCGCCAGAGGTAGTAAAAAACCTCATACCCTATCAGTCCGCACGTCGTATCGGCGGGAATGGACACATCTGGCTAAATGCCAATGAGCTGGAAGAAAGCGAGCTTTACGGTGAATCAGAGGGCTACAATCGATATCCGGACTTTTTACCGCAAGTTATTGAGCAGGCTTATCTTGACTATAGCAGCCATTTTACGCCTTCGGGGAATCCACTCAGTTGTCAGAGCCGTGCTGTTCGAGGTGCAGATGAGGGCATTGATCTCCTGATCCGAACATTTTGTGAACCTGGCAAGGATCGCATCATCGTTTGTCCGCCAACCTATGCCATGTACGAATTCTGTGCTGATGCATTTGCACTTAAGACCATCAAGGTGCCGCTGATCGAGGGTTTTGGCCTTGATTTGGATGGAATCAAAGAAAATTTGCCACACAGCAAAATGCTGTTTTTATGCTCACCGAACAATCCGACCGGCAACGTCATCCCGCACAGTCACATCATCCAGTTGCTTGAAGCGGCAAAAGAGACAACCCTGATTGTGGTCGATGAGGCTTACATTGAATTTGCGCCGCACACGACGGTAGCGGAACTGATTGCCAGCTACCCGAACCTTATCGTCATCCGTACCTTATCGAAAGCTTTCGGACTGGCTTCGGCTCGCATTGGATTTATCCTGGCCGATCGCAGCGTGATGACTTATTTATCACGCCTTATCGCCCCCTACCCGATTCCGGATCCTAGCGCACGCATCGCCGAAAAAGCGCTGGCTGACAGCGGCATTGCAGCGATGCGGAATCAAACTGAAGCGCTGGTTTCAGTGCGTGACTGGTTTGCCGACGAAGTGGCCTTGCTGCCGTTTGTGGAAGCGGTTTATCCGTCAGCGACCAATTTTGTCCTGATCCGATTTAATACTGACGACTGCCTCTATCGCTATCTGCTGGAACACGGCATAGTGACACGTAATCAGGCCCACGAACCTCAGCTGAAGCGCTGCGTCAGGATCTCTGTCGGTACTCAGGCAAGCATGCAGGAAACACTCAACGCCCTGAAAGCGTTCAAGGCAGCTTCACCACAAAACGCGGCGTGAACGGCGAAGAAGCACAAATCACGAGACATAAACGTATAACAACAAACAGTACGGTATGAAGAGGGATAATATGAAAAAATACGTTGGAATGGGCCTGTTACTGGCTACCACCCTGTTTGCCAATGCCCAGGCCGCCGAGCGTCCGGTCAGACTGGCATCGGACTTTACCTATCCGCCTTTTAATTACAAAGACGAGACAGGCACACCAAAAGGGTTTGATATTGAAATTGCCGATGCGCTGTGTACCGAAGCTCAGCTGAAGTGCGAGTGGATCACCCAGAGCTGGGATGGCCTTATCCCATCGCTGCTGGCCCGTAAGGCAGATGTGATCATGGCTTCCATGCGTATCACCGAAGAACGTAAACAGCGCGTTTTGTTTACCGACAAGTACTATCAGACTCCGGCACGTTTCGTCGCGGCCAAAAGCGCAAATCTGGTGATTGATAAAGCAGGACTGACCGGAAAAACGATCGGTGTTCAGCTTGGCACGATTCACGACCGATACGTCACTGACATGTTCGGGGATGTGGCTAAAATTCAGCGCTATACCGGACAAGATGAAGTGTACATGGACATCCAGTCAGGCCGTCTTGATGCCGTATTTGGCAACTCGGATCAACTTGCCCTTGCGTTTTTAGACAAGCCTCGTGGCGCTGATTACACCTTTGTTGGCGAACCGGTAACGGACACAGCTTACATCGGCGAAGGCACTGCCCTGGCACTGCGTAAGCAGGACAAACAACTGGCTGAGAAATTCAATCAGGCCATTCAGGCCATTCGTGAAAACGGCACTTACGACCGTATCGCCAGCAAATATTTTAAATTCGACATTTACGGCGAGTAATCCCCTTCGATAAATCCAACGCGATGACGGCATATTGCTGGCATCGCGTTGTCTTTCTAATGGCCTTTCACTGTAATCCCAGACTGTTTGCCCCAGCAATATTGCCCCATGGCTCACCTCCAACCCCAATTTTTATACAGCGATACAAGGGTTCAGGAATACGGAGCGGAGCAGCTTTGGGGCGAAAATATCCGGCTATACGTGCGACACCAACTCTTCCCGCAAATGCTCAAGTAACAAGGTCAGCCGCGCCGTGTGCCGCAGCGTCGGTTGGTAGAACATGTACATTTCTACCTGGGGTATCGGGTATTCTTCCAGTAACGGTATCAGACGGCCCCGATCGAGAAGTTCCTGAACCTGGAAAATCGGCTGAAGAGCAATACCGGCACCTTCCAGTGCCGCCGCCAGCATCGCCTGAGTACTGTTAAACGTCATTCGGGATGACACTTTCGGTTCAATCATGCGTCCTTTGTCACTAAAGCTCCAGGGCGTAACCACATGCAACTGGTTATGCTGAAAACACTGATGCCCGACCAACTCCTCCGGATGGCTCGGCTTGCCGTATCGGGCCAGGTATTCCGGCGAGGCGCACGGTATGACCGGGTACGCCCCGACTTTTACTGCCACCAGACTCTCGTAGTTGTTGGAAAACTCACGAAAAATGACATCCACCCCATCCTTGCGCACATCTACCGGCTGGTTATCAAGGACAAGATCCAGCGTCAGAGAGGGATATTTCATCTGGAAGCGGGCCAGTAACGGGGAGAGTAAAGAAATACCAAAATGTACCCCGGACACAATTTTCAGGTGACCATGGGGCTCATGCATTTCCCGGTAAATGTCTTCCTCTGCGGCGGCCAGCTCCGACAAGATGTTCTTGCAGCGCCGGTAGTATTGCTCTCCGGCAGTGGTCTGACTCTGAAACCGAGTTGATTTATTCAACAGCTTTGTGCCCAGCGAGGCTTCCAGCCCGCGGATATGCTTTCCGACCATCTGCGAACTGATGCCTTTTTCCTCGGCAACAGCGGTAAATGAGCCCAGTTCGACCGCCCGGACAAAGATTTCAATACTGGTTAACCGATCCACACCCAGCCCCGATTGGAAACAAAATTTGGATAATTTTAACACTAATTTGAAACCAATAGTTTCAAGTGTTTTCCATATTGACGACTTTATCCTTTACCAACATGTGATTAACATCACACTTGGAAATCTAATCCTGAGTCGACCGGCTCGTCAAATTCCATTGATTCTGCTTAAGAGTGTACGACGTGATGTTTGATCTTCTCGCGATACCCCAAGTCCCCAAAGAGGTCGCTATTGGTGATGTGTACCTGCCACCGCTGATGGTAGCTGGCATCTTGGGGTTAGTCTGCACTTCCCTCACCGTACGGCTGCTGAATAAAGTGCGATGGCACCGGTTTATTGCCAGTCCACCGCTGGTCGAACTGGCTCTGACCGTGCTTTATACCCTCTGGTTCGGCACGTTTGTTTTTCCTTCATGATTGACTGTTGAGAGTATGCCTGTGCTTAAACGTGTTTCCCTGACAACTATTTTATTACTTGCCGCCCTGGCTGCGATTGGCTGGAAATATCAGCAGTACCTCAGCAATCCCTGGACCCGGGACGGTCAGATTCGTGCGCAAGTTATCCAGATCACCCCGCGAGTTACCGGGCCTATCACCCATATTCACATTAAAGACAACAGTGTTGTCAAAGCCGGTGACCTGCTGTTTGAGATAGATCCGCGTACCTATCAGGCTGCGCTGGAAAAAGCGGAAGCCAGCCTGGCTCAGGCCAACGCAATACTGAAAAAGGCACAGGATGAATCCCATCGCGGGCACTCACTTGCCCGCCGTCAGCCTGGCGCGGTCTCCCAGTTAACGCTTACCCAGCTTAATAACGGTGTAGAAGCCGCACGCGCGGGCGTCAAAGTGGCTCAGGCCAGTGTCGAGGAAGCCCGTCTGAATCTGGGCTTTACCAAAGTGTCGGCACCGGTTGACGGCTTCATTACCAATCTGAACATGCGCGTCGGTACTCAGGTGGTCGCCAACCAGCCGGTGGTGGCATTGGTGGATCAGCACAGTTTCTGGATTGAAGGCTTTTTCAAAGAAACAGATATCCGTGACGTTTCTACCGGCGACAAAGCCACCGTGTCTCTGATGTCATACCCGGATCAGCCTCTGCAGGCTACCGTCGAAAGTATCGGCTACGGTATTGCCCATAAAGACGGCAGCACCGGGGTGTCGCTACTGCCAAATGTTACTCCGACATTTCAATGGATTCGTCTGGCCCAGCGGATACCGGTTCGCGTGCAGATTGAGCAGCTGCCGCCAAACATCCAGTTACGGGTCGGCACTTCCGCCTCAATCATCATCCATAAAGTGGCACCGGTGACCATCGAACAAATCGCCCTTAAGACTCAGCGTTAACGTCAGGAGCTATCATGTTTTTCAGCGAACGCAGCAAGCGGCCGATTAAGGTTGCTTCCGCTTTGACACTGGCAATTGTCAGTGCCTTATGGCTCGGTTGGGAGCGCCCGTACTGGGCCGCATTTGCCGTCTTTGTGATGGCGGCAACGGAAACAACCGGCCATTCGCTGCAAAAAGGCCGCCACCGTATTATGGGCACAGTTCTCGGCATGGTGGCTGCTTTTACCCTGGCCGGCCTGTTTGCCCAGCAGCAACTGCCGTTTCTGATCAGTTATTCACTGTTTACTGCCCTGTGTGTCTATCATCAGACCAATCCGAAAAACGGCTACGTCTGGACAATGACCTTTATGGTGGCTTCCCTGATTTTGGTGATGGGGAAGTTTTCCAGTGATCAGACTTTCAACATTGCGGTTCTGCGCCTGCAGGAAACCGTGTTGGGGGTTCTGTCGTTTACCTTGGTGTACAGTCTGCTCTGGCCTAGCTCCAGCCGTCAGGTGCTGACCAGTACGCTGCAAGGGTATTACGCTACTCAGGCAACACACCTCCAAGCCGCGTTAGAGCAATTGGCAGAAACCGGTACATTCAGTCACAGCCTGTCTGTCGGTGACAGCATTAAGCGCCTGACCCGACTGGAGGATCTGATTTCCGCGGCCCAGGCCGACAGTTACCATATCGCCAGCACCAAACAGCTCTGGCAGCACTATCTGGCACAGATGAACCAATGGGCTTTACTGTGCGGCCACTTATCCGAAGCTTCAGCACTTCTGCCTACGCCATTGCCGGAAAGTGCTCAGGCGGATATTCACGATCTGTTGCTACGGCTTGAGCAACGTACCCGCCGTGCCGAGAGCTTGCTGTCTGGCGGCGGCGCAGGCGTAAATCCCCTGCCACAGCAAAGTACCCTTAGCCAGCAGCCACAGGAGCTGTCTCATCATCACGGGGCACTGCGAATGCTGGAAAATGTCCTGACCAAAATTGATCGGCTGCACCACGAGATGCTAAACACCCTTGAAGCCATCATGCTGGATAAGGCAAGAGCGCAACCAGCGACAAAAGCAAAGCCTGCCGGATGGCGATTTATGCCTGAAAATGCCATCAATGCATTAAAGATCACGGTGATTTTGTGGATATGTATCGTGTTATGGCTGTATGTCCCGATGCCGGGTGGCGCGCTGATCGTATTACTGGGGGGAATTCTGGGTAGTGTGATCCTGACACTGCCGTTTATCAGCACCAGCGTGCTGCTCAGAAGCATTATGATGTGGTCTGGAATCATGCTGGCGCAGTATGTTTTTCTGATGCCATTGATGTCAGAGGTGTGGCAACTGGGTGCCTTCTACTTTTTGAATGCCTTCCTGATCTGGTATGTTTTCCACCAGCCACAGCAGATTATTCAGCGCTTACTGGGTTCTCAGATTCTGGCGATCATGACCAGCAGTGCCATGCAGTTGAATCCGGTCTATGACATTAATCTGGCTCTGCTGCAACTCATGCTGATTGCAATCAGTATGTTGGTCATTTTTCTGGTTAACCATACCTTGTTTCCAGCCACCGCGGAGCATGTGTTGCTACGGGAACTGAAACGGTTTCGCCTTGGTCTGTTGCATCGACTCACAGTGATGAGCCGTGCCGCCGATAAGCCACAACCTACCTGGCTGGCTTTCAGTCAGACTCCGTTGCGTTCCGCCACGATGGCTGAAGTGGCCTCTACCCGGGTGAACTGGCCAGCTTTCCCTGATGTTGCGCCAGCAAATATTCGCCAGCTGATTGAAGAAAGCTACACTTTGTGCGTTCACTTTCACGCATTCCAGGATAGTTACCAGACATGGTTGGCGCATAGCCGCAATACCGGTATCGAGCGATTACTCAAACACACACTTGAGGAGTTGGCCAGTTTGCTGGATACACCATTGCTGAATGAATCTCAGCATGATCTATCATCAGTGCACACTCATCATGCTGAAGCGAGTGCCATCAACGAGCACGAACAAAAACTGGATGCAATGTCAGACAAACTCCAGCAGTATCTGGCAGGTTTTGACAAACACTCCGTCTTGCAACTGACCTTAACGCCGGCGCAAGCCGATCAAAGTTATCAGTTGCTGACGTCTTTACTGCTGCTGGCCAAGTCAATGCGTAAAATTAGCCATTACACACACATTAGCCAGTTGAATCAGTTAAAATTGTCACCGTTTTCACTGTAATGGATAAAACCCAGTGTTAATAGCCCAATAAAGCGAAACCCTGACAAGTGATAAACTATCGTAAACAAGTCAGAATAATTAAATCGCCCCTAAGCCAAACAGAAAGTATCCGCTAGAAAAAATAAAAGTAACAACAAAAAACAATGATAAATAAAGGCATCAACATTGATGCCTTTATTTGCTTTCATCACCATCAAAATTTCCCAACGCAAGATACGTTATTTTAAAGTTGTCACTTTACAATAATTTAAAAACATTCCCATAAAATAGAAGTATAAATCCACCACAATACTTAACCACTAAAAAGTTATACCAATATGATTGAGAATTTCGCCATTCCTTATTATTAAAACTGAGACAAATAAGAGTGACTGATCATTTAAAATCTTCATAACGAAATTAACTGATTATTGCTTATGAAAAGGTATCCTGCTGCTGTGTTGTTGCTGCTATTGACAGGTTGTAACGACTCAGATAATTCATCTGAGAATACGTCTTCAACCGATGACACAATAGACACCACATCCCCAATTAATGTAACTGAAAAAGATACCGACTCATCAGTGTTTATTTCTGATTTAGACGTCGGGTTAGACATTGATTTCCTTTCCAGCGTCTCATTTACCATTCAGCCCATGCCCGGTACGTTTTCCAAACCCATCAAGGCCACCTTCACGCCTGATGCCCTCACAGCTACAGAAAGTGGCTTTCTTTTGCCTGTTTTCGGGCTTTACAGCGGCTATGACAACCAGGTCACTGTTGATATTACATTGACCGACGGATCCACGCGCTCCGTGTCAACACAGATTACAACCAGCGAATATATTGATCCCAATGGCAGTTACGACAATCTGCAAATCAACAAAAAACTGGATACCAACAACATCGCTTTTAGCTATCTCCATCTTGAAAATAATACGGATCAAGGCCCTATCATAGTGGATGTTGACGGCAATGTGCGCTGGACAGCCAATACTCCAACAAGTGATTATCGTTACGCATTATTTGAAAACGGACGTTTTATCATTCAGGATAATGATGAGCTGGTGTATCTTTCCCTGACCGGTGATGAAGAAAGGTTAAAAATTACCTCCAGTCAACTGACACAGATTAGACCACACCACGAAACCTCAAAAGGAAAAACCGGCTATTTCTTAAATGTAGACACCACAAAAAACGGCAATAATTTGGTCGAATCCGTGTTATTAGAAGTCGATCAGAATGGGAATGAAATTGATCACTGGGATTTTGGCGAAATCATTTCAACGCATTTGACAGAAAACAGCGAAGATCCGTCAGATTTCATCCGTAATGGTATTGACTGGTTTCACATGAACTCTGCGATTTATTCCCCTGACGATGACAGTATTATAGTGTCCAGCCGGGAAAACTTTGTCGTTAAAATCGATTACGCCAGCAAAAAAATGAAATGGTTACTGGGCGATGAAACTAAACACTGGTTCGTCAATCATCCTTCACTGCAGCCTCTGTCGCTAACTTCGAGCGACACGAAACCTATTGGCCAGCACGCGTTATCGATTGTCAATGGTGAACTCATGCTGTTTAACAATGGGCAACTGAGTTTCAATCAACCCGCTGGCGCGCCGACAGGCATTGCATTAGCCTCCAGTTTAGCCATGTCCTTTGCCATCGATGAATCGTCCATGACGGCAGACGCCACCTGGATATACGATGCCGGTATTTTCAGTGATATTTGTTCAAGCGTATACAAAAGCGGGGACAATTATCTGATCACCTACTCCGCCGTTGATCGCACTAATGACAACCCTAGTCGGGTCGTCATTCGGGCTATCGACAGCAGCGAGCTAATCCTGTTTGAAATTGAACTGGACGGCACATGCCGACCCTGGAACACCAATTATGTCGAGCTGAGTAATCTGACTTATCAGTAATTCATCCTTACTTACTATAAGTTAACGACCGGATTAGCGGTGCTGGAAACAGATGGAAGAGGAAAGCTGGTCTCCGATAGGTTTCCAGCGTTCCTGAAAGGCTTCAAAGTCATGGTGCGGAATGAATTTCTTCGCTGAGAGGTTACCTTTCAGATACACTTCTTCTAAGGCCCAAACATGGTGATCAGCATAGATCCCCCAGGACTTAGCCCCATCGCTCAGCTCCGCAAAAGAAAGCGGCATCACCGTCAGATAAGATCGAATGAAAGCCAGTGAGCGTTCAACATCCATCTGGAACATATACATACAGGCCCTGACAACTTCATACCCGAGCGGCATTCGTCCGACCAAATCCCAGTCGATAATCCCCGATACCTGATTCGAACCGTCGAAAAAGACATTGTAGTGATGATAATCACCATGAATCAGTTTCAGCGGAGAGGTCGGGGTATGATAGTGTAAGCTTCGCGAACTTGCCAAATACGCTTTCTGTCGGATGGCGCGCCGTAACGCCCAAGCATCAGTCCCACGCGGTAAGCGGTACAATGGGTTTAACGGCAGCGGTTTTATAGGCGCTTGCCGCTGGATTAACGATAACGGTTGGATTGGCAATAGCGGTTGAGAGAGCGGTTTAAAGAGCGCTTGGAATAGAGCTCGCGACGGTAAGCGCTGTTCGATTGCCTCGATAACTTTTTCCAGCCGGCGGACCCATTCCCGCTGCGGCCAGCGCAGAGTAATCGTCGAATACTCAGACAGCTCGCTTTCAGAACACGCTTGATTTAATGCGTAATGCAACCGTCCCAACGCTTCCCCAGCTGAACAGGCATGATCCAGCGTCAGCTGACAAGCAGGCACTGATTGGCCCCGCGCTTCAGGAAATAAGGCGAAGTAATGGCCATCCAGCGAAACCAGCGTTTCGCCCGCAGACGACGTCACGGGAACAACAACAGTCTCAAGAGTACTGGCAAGGGAACACAAAAGCCGGTGCTCGCGCTGAATTTTCGAGACATCCTGAGTGCGATATTGCCGAAGATACCAGACGGGCAATACGGCCTCCGGCTCACCATGTACCCGAAAAACATGATTCGTTGCGCCAACCGCAACGGGTTCCAGCATGCTGTGCTCAGGCACTTGCGGCCAATGAGCCAGCACGAGGCGCAACTTCGCCGCCAGTGATTCCCATTCCAGACAAGATTCCGTTCTTGTTTCCATGTAGGTCATTTTCCCGTTTAAAGGCGTGCCCTTCGCCTTGTATCTGAAATTCAAACCTTATGAAAATTCAAACGGTATGTAAAACCACAATAGCCAAGCGTGTTGATCAAACAGAGCATCATCAGGCCTCGGCTTACGGCTTACGGCTTACGGCTTACGAATAACAGATAACACTGCCGTCACCACCAGTCCCACACCCAGCCCAACCAAAAGCGAACCAACAAATCCAAAAACGGATTCCGGTAGAAAAAAGAAGCCTACACCCAAACCGATGATCACACCGCCGCCAATGGCCCAAGTGCTCTTATCTTCGTTTTGCATTGCCATATTCTTTACTCTCGACTCTTTGATCCGCTAATTGCTGCGCTGACACACACAAACCCACGACGTACTTGAACTCAGCATGGCATCCAGGACATAGCAATCAGAGCATACAACCAAGCTCCTCATTCCGGGGCCTCGCCCCGAGAAACAATAAACACCCGCCCATTTTTAAGCGTAGGTTGTTCGCTGAAATCACGCAGGGATTCCCCACCACGGCATGGCTAACCCAGCAGGTAACAATCACAACGTGTTCCGAGTGCAACGATTAAACGATAGTGAGTGGCGACCCCTGCTTTACGGCCCGAATCGCCAGGTTCGTATTGATGTCCTGCACCATATTCAGGGTTTGCAGCTTACGCATAAAAGACTCATAGTGAGGTAAGTCCTTACTGACAACCTCCAACAGGTAATCGTATGAGCCGGAAATCACGTGGCAACTAATCACCTCTGTCATCTCAGCGATTGCTTCTTCAAACGCATCAATAACCTGATCCCGGTGATTACTGAGCCGGACATTGACAAAAAAGGTCATCATCAGCCCCATTTTCTTCCTGTCCAGCTTGACCTGATAGCCTGCGATAACGCCATCCGATTCCAGTTTGCGGATACGGCGGGCACAGGGAGAAACAGAGAGCCCGACAGCATCGGCAATATCCGCCGTCGTCTTGCGCACATCGCTTTGCAACTCCATCAGTATTTGTTTGTCTTTCTTGTCCATTTCGACACCATCGTTAAGTTCCATCTCATATTTTGGCAATAATTATCAAAAAATAATCTTATTTTGGTAATCATCATCAATATTAGATGTTCAAAGCAGACTTTTTGCCAACATTAACCCGTTTACATTTTCCATAATAAGTTCCTGACACCTTCTTATAGAAATAACATCAGGACTAAACAATGGAACGTTTAACCACTAAGGATACCTTGTTAGGTATCACGGCCATGCTGGCCACTCTCCTGATTTGGTCGAGCTTTTTTATCTCATTGCGCGCATCCAGCGAATCTGACCTGACCATTGGGGATATTGCCCTGCTGCGCTTTGTACCGGCAGCTCTCGTCTTTGGCTATCTCAGCCGCCATTCTCTGCGAAAAATACAAACCACCCCGAAACGCTACCTGTTGGCTATCGGCTGGGGAGCCGGTTTACCCTTCTTAATGCTGGCCGCTAATGGCCTGCATCTGGCCCCTGTTGCCGATGGCGCATCACTGATTCCGGGCATCTTGCCATTGTTTGTCTCCTCCATTGCCGCGTTTTGCTATAAAGAACGCATTTCAGCTTCCCGTAAAACCGGTATCGGTCTGATTGTGGTAGGCATCAGCTTATTCGTGACCCATTCACTGTTCAGTGGCCAAACCGACGTCGTACAGGGACATGGATTGCTGTTACTGGCCAGTTTCAGTTGGGCCTGGTTTACCGTCGCCATGCGGGTTAGCGGTCTGACGCCTGTCACCGGCGGCTTGGTACTGGCAGGTTCGGCATGCCTGCTGCTACCTGTGTTTCATGGTCTGGGCTGGGTAACATTCAATCTGTTCTCTGCACCGCTCAGCGACATTATGGTGCATCTGCTAATTCAAGGTGTGGCTGTGGGCGTTCTGGCCAACTTCAGCTATGGCTTTGCCATTTCACGACTGGGCGCTGAGATGAGCGCCGCGCTGGGCTCGTTTACCCCTGTGGTTGCCGCACTGCTGGCAGCGGCCATATTCCATGAAGCGTTATCGACAACCACGCTGCTGGCAATGAGCTGCATCATCTGCGGCGCGCTGGCAGCCAGCGAACTCATTCCCCTTAAGGGGAAACTAAAGCAACCCGGCTGGCTGAATCGCTTGCGCTGGCAACGATAACCTCTCGCGCAGTGGCGGCTGCGCGAGATCTTAAGTGGTTTTTGCCACGAGGTTGTCTCTTCAGTATTTCCCCAATCAGCATCGTCGATGTCTGGGTGCATACCTGTCTACATTAATCCATCTGCATATAGGTTTCATGGGAGTGTCGAGTTGATCACAAAAGTTGATTACAATAGACGCCGTTGACCTCGACGCTCCCAAGACTTTTACGGTGGATTTTCAGATGTACAAACTCGTTGCTCTCGACATGGACGGCACCCTGCTGACCTCACAGAAAACACTCTCTCCCCGGACGAAGCAAGCCATTGCCGCTGCTCGTGACCAAGGCGTACACGTTGTTCTGGCATCAGGACGACCGTTAGAAGGCATGCTCCGTTATTTGGAAGAATTGGGCATGACCAGCGACAAGGATTTTGTACTGAGCTACAACGCATCCCTGGTGCAACAGGTGAAAAGCCGGACGATTTTGCGCAAGCAAATCATGACAGGCCGTGATGCGAAAAACATCGCTGCCCTGGCTCGCGATTTGGGTACGTTTGTGCATGCATTTTCAACGACTCGCGGCCTGATCACGCCGCAAAGCAACGCTTTTACTGACCATGAGGCAGACATCAATCAGGTAAGTGCCACCGTGATCGATTTTGCCGACCTGCCGGATGATGAAGAGATTATCAAGGTGATGATGGTGGCAGAGCCAGAAATACTGTCAGCCGCAATTCGCCAACTGCCGGAAGTCGTCACTGAACAATACACCGTCGTACAGAGTGCCCCGTTCTTCCTGGAACTGCTTAACCCAAACAGCAATAAAGGGACAGGTGTCGCAATGTTAGCCGAGCATTTGGGCATTGATGCCAGCGAAGTCATTTGCATGGGCGATGCCGGAAATGATCACCACATGATTCGCTATGCCGGACTGGGAGTGGCTATGGGCAACGCGACAGAAGACACCAAAGCTCTGGCGAACCACATTACCGATACCAACGACAACGACGGTGTCGCCAAAGTGATCGAGCAGTTTATCCTGAATCGCTAATCATAGGACATGAGTGACGGCCAGTATTACTGGTTGTCACACGCCGGGTTCACAAACTCTAAGCGTATTGAGCACGCCGGACTGCTCTGGCTTATCTGACAGGGCTGTTTGAATCATCCACTTGAAGGTTTGGCTTGAAGCGCTGTCCTCAAGTAAACCAAACCGGGTATCTGTTGCATACCCGGCATCTCTTGGCATCTCTATTGGTTTTTACGGCTTTTGACGGTGCTTCACCGTTTACCTATGGCACACACTCGTAGCGCTTATTTGAGCATTCCGCTGAGATAAGAACGGTTTGTCCAACGGCTCATCACAATCACGGCGCAGATGTGGACCGCCACAGCAATGAAAGTCAGGTTAGCGAATACTTCATGGATCTCTTTCAACCCATCTTTGTAACCCATCAATTCAACGTGCGCCATCCAGCCGGTTACTGCCGTTGCCAGCAAGCCACACCACATCAGCCAGATCATCACCGCGCCGGCCGGGTTATGACCGACTGACGCATCGACCCGAGTGGAGATGACTTCACTCAAGTGTGTCACCGCTTGAGTCACCGACGGCTTGAAAGCAGACAGCCTGGCCGGGGAACGGGTAACAATTCCCCAAACCAGCCTGATAACAATCGAACCGATAATGCAATAACCTACCCATTCATGAATTTCACTCCCTTCTTCGGTCACGAAATAATTCGCGAAAAAGAGGCCAGCCACTGCCCAATGTGTAATCCGTACAATTACATCCCATTTGTAATGTTTATCCATTTTTACGCTCTTTGACTTTGCTTAGATCGACGGGATTAAAGTAAACATCCACTTTCTTCCCTTCCTGATTAAATCCGTACAGTTTGTAACAGTTCGAACGTGTTTTCCTGAACGAACGAATGTGATAACCCCTTTGAATTAAATGTTCTCTCGCCTGATCCATCGGTACCCATGTCTCTTCCGGTTGAGTCGAACACGAATAATCTGAGTGAGTGGACGCTGCCATAACGGTCAGAAACGCGGTCACAAAGACTGAGGTTGGGACAGGCATAATCTTTCCCCCATGTTGTCGTTATTCAAGGGTAAGGATTGCACTTTTTTCTTAAGAAACGCTGAAATTAATGCATCAATTTCAAGACAGTCTAAGTATTGTTCTAAGGTTATTAACGCAGTGACATATTGTCGGGTTAATACAATGTGATTTTTATTCGTATTATTTTTCAGGCATTTCTCATCTAACCTACGGTTTTATATTTCTTCACGACGTAGCTTATAAGCACAAGTAAGCATAGTGGCAAAAATTTCAGTTTCCCCTCAATCAATCTTAAGTAAATCTTAAGTCTTGAATTCTAATATCAGGTTATTGAATGAAAACTGGATTTCTTAGCTTGAATACATTGACCGCGACACTTCGCAAACCTTTTCAAATGGAAATGAGTGCCGTTACTTACATTGTGATGGTTGCCGCCTATTTTGCGTTGGTGCTCAACTTGCCGGTAACCAGCAAAATCTATCAGTTGGCAGCTCAAAGTTCGCTGAGTTTTGTTGCCAGTAGCCCGCTACTGCTTTTCTTCTGTTTTATTATTATTTTTACACTTTTTTCTTTGCCATTTGTGCTAAAGCCCTTCTCCGTCATTCTGACATTATTATCGTCAATGGCATTTTATGCCTCGATGAAATATAACGTCATTTTTGACTACGGCATGATTGAAAATATTTTCGAAACAAACTCTGGTGAGGCGACCTCTTATTTAAGCCTGAGTTCCGTGCTGTATTTTGTTGTTTTCGGCCTGATGCCGGCCCTTTTTTTCAGTAGCATCACAGTCAAAAAAGCTGAGTCTCATTTTAAAGCCGTTCTGAAACGACTCATTGCTGTTCTGGTAGCGATTCTTGGTATCGCCCTCATTGCACTGTTGTTTTATAAAGACTACGCCTCTGTAGGACGCAATAACAGCTACCTGAACAAGATGATTAACCCGGCTTTTGCCTACAACACCATCAAATATGTTCAGCGTAACTACCTGACTGAGCCGCTGGTTTATCAGCCACTGGGAGAAGATGCCAAACTGGTTTCGGTTCCTAACGGAAAACCGAATCTGGTTGTACTGGTTGTGGGTGAAACCGCGCGCGCAATGAATTATCACTACAACGGTTATAGCCGTAATACGAATCCCTATACCGAAGGAATGGGCCTGATTGCATTTCAGAATGTCTCATCCTGTGGCACAGCGACGGCGGTTTCAGTTCCCTGCCTGTTTTCTAATATGAATCGCGGAGGCTACAACAAAGCGCAGGCCAACAGCCGTGACAATGCCATGAATGTCATTGGCCGTGCCGGCGTAGACCTCACCTGGATTGACAATGACGGCGGTGACAAAAGCATTGCCAAAAACTTCCGGCTGTTAGGCGTTGATCACACGGCAAATCCCGATTTGTGTAAGGATGACGCTTGTTACGATGAAGTACTGCTACCAATGCTTGACCAGCAAATTCAGGCTACGGACGGCAACAAGCTGATCGCCTTCCACATCATGGGTAGCCACGGCCCGACCTATTACAAACGCTACCCGAAAGATAAAGCGCGTTTTCTGCCGGATTGTCCGCGCAGCGACATCGAGCACTGTACCGATGAGCAAATCGTCAACACTTACGACAACACCATCGCATACACCGATTTTGTGCTGGCGGAAATGATTAATAAGCTGAAAACCTATCAGGATCGATACAACGTTGCCCTGATGTATATCTCCGACCATGGCGAATCGCTGGGTGAAAACGGCATTTATCTGCACGGCACACCGTATGCCATCGCGCCGAAAGAGCAAACTCAGGTGCCGTGGTTGATGTGGCTGCCGGATCAATATTCTGAGCAGAGAAAGATTGATCGTGAATGTTTATCAGCCAGCGCGAAAACTGGCGAATACTCGCACGATAACTTCTTCCACACCCTGATTGGTTTCTTTGGTGTCACCACCCAGGATAAAAATAACGACATGGATATTATCAGCCGCTGCCAGGCTTCGATGAGTTAACCACCTATGACAACCCAGACATTACAAAAGCGCACAGGCCTGAATCGAATTATTTATACCTTTGCCAACAGTTATCGCGGTATTCGCTGGATGGCACAAAATGAAGCGGCCTTTCAGCAGGAACTGATGCTGTTTATTCCGCTGACGGCAGTCGCAGTGTGGCTTCCAATATCTGTGCTGCTAAAAGCCCTGCTAATTTGCAGCTTGTTGTTCGTCCTGTTTGCCGAAATGGCCAATACCGCCATCGAGGCCGCGATTGATCGAATCGGTACCGACTATCACCCGTTATCCGGTCTGGCTAAAGACATTGGCTCAGCCTGTGTCTTTATCAGTTTTCTGATCGCCGGCATTCTCTGGCTGGCGGTCATACTTTCAATAAACTGAACAATGACTCCTTTTAAATCAGAACAATAAACAGAACAGAGATTTAAACAACATGCTGAAACTGCTTATCATCGATCAATCACATTGTTTGCAAAAACGTATCCATAGCAAACTGGTGGAAATGGGATTACTGGTACACATTGCACAGAATCACCATGATGGCCTCAAAATGTTGTTGAGTGAGCACTACGACCTGATTATTTTGGACTATGATAAAAATAACCCTGAGCATCATGGTTTTATCAGCAGTATCAGAAAGTTGGAGCTCTCTGTTCGACTATTGGCTCTGACCACGGAGTACACCCCGGAGGTCATCGTCAGCACCTTAACATCCGGTGCCGATGACATTATTGCGAAGCCGGTGTCGTTTGATGAGTTGTATGCCCGCATCCAGTCATTGTTCAGACGCAGAGAGTCCCATATGGACGACGCCCTTATTCTGATCGACGAATGCATGCTGAATAAATCAGAAAAATGCCTGTACTGTCAGGGTGACGTGATAAAACTCACAAAGACTGAATTTCTCATCATTGAATTCCTGTTTACCGATCACGGCAAATTAAAAAGTGTTGAGCAGATCAAAGCACATTTAACCAATGAAGGAATTTCAATTTCAAAAAACTCGATTGAAGCACATTTATCGACGGTCAGAAGAAAGCTGAAACAGGTTAACCGGACCTTGCCAATTTCAAACCGCAGAGGGCTTGGATATGTCGCTGGATAAACTTCTCAGTTTTATTTCTGCCTGCAATACAAATTAAAAGTAGAACAAATATCCTGTTTTCTTTTAGGGAAAGATTGTATGTACCCATTGATCTCAGTCGTCCTGCCAGCTAAAAATGAGCAGGGCAACATTGGACAACTCATTGAAGAGCTACATGTCGCATTAACAGGGAACGTTGAGTTTGAGATCTTGGTGATTGATGACGGCAGCACAGACAACACCGTCGAAGAGGCACTGCGAGCCGGTCAGGCATGCATCGCCGAAGAGTTCTGCCAGCATCAAGTCGCTCATGGCTCTCACACTCCGTTACCCTCATCCCGGAAAAGCCGGGTATCCGTTTTATCGCATCCTGTCAGCTGTGGACAGAGTACCGCCATCCATACCGGCATCAGCCATGCCCGTGGCGAATGGATTGTCACCGCCGATTCAGATGGCCAGAACGACCCGGCTGATATACCTGCACTGCTCAAACTGGCACACCAGTGTCAGGCACCACATTTTTGTATCGCCGGATACCGCCAGAAACGCCTAGACACCTCCTGGGTGCGCTTTCAGTCCAAAGTTGCCAATGCGATCCGCCAGACGATTCTGCGCGATGGCGTCCCGGATTCAGGTTGTGGCCTGAAGCTCTTCCCGAAACAGACTTTCCTTGCACTACCCTATTTTGATCACATGCATCGCTTTTTGCCCTGCCTGATCAAACGACTGAGCGGTGAGATTGTGGTATGTCCGGTGAACCACCGCAACCGCGTAGCTGGTCAGTCGAACTACAACGCCTGGAACCGCGCCTGGGCGGGCATCATTGATTTAATGGGGGTATTGTGGCTGCGCAAACGCACGAAGTATCCTCCATCGGTCACTTTGCATACCGGCCAAATGTCTGACGAGTAGCGCTTATGACAGTGATGAAGCCTCTCTTAACCTGCTCCGTGTTTCTGATATTAATCGCCGGCATTAATACGCCGGTTTTTGCCCACATGACGGATAAGCTGTGGCTGAATAACTATGTTCTCACCAACGGCTTATCTGGCCATCTGGCCATTTTCAGCATCAGCTTTCTGTTTGTCGGACTGGGCGGCCCCCGACAGGTTGTTGCCGCACTCAACGGCTACTTGTACGGCATTGTCTTTGGCCTGCAAATTGCGTTAATGACCTGCATCCTCGCCGCCAGTGTGAATTACTTCGTTGCCAACACCCTATTAAGCCAGACATTGTGCCGTACCTTCCCGAAAAAAATGAACCAGTTTCAGCAATTTGTCCGGCAAACACCGTTCCTGAAAATTTTGATGCTGCGTTTATTTCCGGTTGGCAATAATGTGCTGACTAACCTGCTGTCAGGCAGTATTGGCGTGCCGTTTAAGCCTTTTATTACCGCCAGCTTATTTGGCTACATTCCGCAGACGTTGATCTTTTGCCTGATTGGCAGCGGTATCAGTGCCGCCAACGATGCCATGATTTACGCCAGCATTCTGCTGACCCTAATCAGTTTCATTCTGACGGGTGTGATCTATCGCGATCATATCCGTCAGCGCATTGCACCATTGAAAATGGAAAATCACTCATGAATGGATTCAGCTTTTTCAAAAAGCGCCCCGATATAGAAAAGCACCAAAACATCACAGTGCCCCACAGTGGTAACGCCGGTTCTTTGAGCAACAGCTACTATGCCAACTTATTCGCCATCTTGGCGATTGCTTTCATTGTCATTTTTGCCGGTATCGGGTTACGCGATCCCTGGCCAGCAGACGAACCTCGCTTTGTCGAAGCGGCAAAGGAAATGGTGGAATCAGGCAACTGGTTCTTCCCGCTCAGAGGAAGCGAACTTTATCCGGATAAACCGCCAGTATTCATGTGGCTGATGGCGCTGCTGTATAAGCTGACTGGCAGTCTCTCGTCGACTTTCATGATCCCTAACGCGGTCGCGGGTCTGGTCATGGTGTGGTGCGTGTTTGACTTGGCCGCCAAGCTCTGGAATGTGCAAACTGCACGTAATGCAGCGGTACTGTTGCTGATTACGCCCCAGTTTGTGATTCAAGCCAAAGCGGCACAAATCGATGCCATGGTCGCCTGCTGGATAACCGTGTCGATGTACGGACTGATTCGCCATTTCTTCGTGCAACCCAGCCCACGCTGGTACCTGTTCAGCTGGGCATGCATGGCCGTGGGGATTCTGACCAAAGGGGTCGGATTCCTGCCGGTTTTTGTCCTCATTCCTATCGCCGTGCTGCACCTCACCGGGCGGCAACGGTTCGAGCAACAACTGAAAGCCAAAGCCTTGCTCGGCCCGGCTACCATGCTGGGGGTTCTGATTCTCTGGCTACTGCCCGTGCTCTATTTTTCGTTCTTCAAAGATAACCCGGATTACATCGCGTACCGGAATAACATCCTGCTCCAGCAAACCGCTGAGCGCTATGCCAACCCAACCGGCCACCTCAAACCCTGGCATTACTTCATTGTCAGTGTGATTCCCGTACTGTGGTTCCCGCTCTACTTTTTTCTGTTCAACAAAGAAAACTGGAAGCAGATCTTCAACTCACCGGTTATTCAGGCCATTCTGGTTTGGGTGGTCTGTGTTGTTATCTTCTTCAGCATCAGCCCAGGCAAACGTGGCGTGTATATTTTACCGGCGCTGCCAATGCTGGCGATGGTGATGGGCGCACTGATAACACAATCAGGCATACCGCAATGGATAAATCGTCTGTTTACCGGCGTGGCTGGTATTGTGACCGTCGCCATGGCCGCAGCCACTGTACTCGCGCTGTTCCACGCCCGGGTGCTTACCAAAGAGCTGGGCGACAATCTGCTGCCCTTTGCCGCCTTTTTCGCCGTTGCGGCATTGATTTGGGGCGGAATTTTATGGCTGCGCAAATTCAGGTTAAACCTGCCGGTATACGGCCTGGCATTAGCTCTGACCTGGCTGCTGTACAGCACCTGGGGCTATACCCTGCTGAACCCGATTCGTACCCCGGCGAAAGATATCATGGCTGACGTTTCTTCCATTGTCGGTCAGGATGGCGAGCTGGGCATGACCCGGTTTAAAGAGCAGTTTCTGTTATTTTCATCCGTTCCCATGACGCATTTCAGTTATTTAAGCAATGTTCATGAACAGGATAAAAATGCTTGGTTATGGATGAAAGAAGGCCCTAACCGATTCATTCTGGCTAAGAATGACGGTGACATAATTTGCTTTGATACCAGTAAATCGCAAGTGATGGGCTTTGCTCACCGCCGTGAATGGATTTTGTTGGATGAGAATTCGTTATTACCAGAATGTGAACCACCCAAAACGATTAAACGTTATCAGCTAACTCCTGAGGCGATATATCAATAGAGGATATATTTAAGCAAGTGATATTAATTGTTTTGAAAATAGAGGATGAATATTGTGAGGCTGTTATCCAAAAACATTAATATCAACAAATGCTAAAGATTCACTGAATATCTCCTAAATATCAGTGAAATAAAGACCTGTGTAACGAATGAAACATTTATTCATTCGTTACACATTAAATATTCAATGTCATTAGATAAAAACGGACAAATATTATTTTTACCTCTGTGATATTTTTATTTTTACCTATACTAAAAGCACAATAAAAATAACATATCTGCACAGTGGCCATGCTTTCATAGTCAATGGATCGCTTATGAACATTCGGTATCGCTCGCTGAACAAAGCTCTGCAGTATTCGCTGGCAGTCATGCATGATTGCAAGCGTCCTCCGGCCATTTTTTTACTGCTACCCAGTTTATCGGTATGCCCGGCATGGGCTAACGGAACGGATGCGGATATCGAACCGGTCATGCCGGAGTATGAATCTCGTCTGCCGCCTTCCCCGTTTTCGATTAATGCTGAAGAGACAGAGCCTTCAGATGAGTCCTCCTGGCTGGATCAAACCACTTACTGGGCTGACGAAACCGAAACCTATGTGGCTGACACCGTGCATGATTTCAGTACCTATATTGATCACAGTCTCGCCAAGGAGGAAAACGAAGAAGAGTTAATGAATAAAAGTTATGTCCGGATTCGCTACAAACCGGAATACACCCACCGCGGTTATTTTGATTCAGATTTCAAAATTTCTGCGCGAATCGACCTGCCCCATACCAAACGCGACTGGAAGCTGATCCTGGAAACGGATCCGGATGACTATGACTCGCTGGAGAGTAAACAACGGGCATTGACCCCAAAAAGTAGCAGCACAACGTCCGGCAGTGACGCAATTGCCGGGTTTCGCCTCCAGAATGCGCATTGGGGCGAGTGGAAAACCCACTTTGATGTCGGGGTAAAATTCAAACTGCCGCTGGATCCCTTTGTGCGAGCGAATTTACGCCGGGTCGATAACTTATCAGAAAACTGGACCACGCAGCTAAAGCAAGAGCTCTTCTATTTCGATTCTAAAGGACTGGGCTCTCTGACCGAATTTAACTTTTACTACGGCAACAACAACGATCCAGCCCGTATCTACAAATTCAGCTCCAGCGCCCAGTACCTGTTCGATGAAAGCGGCTGGGAGTTGGTAAACCAGATTGAGTTGTTTAACCGCCTAAACGACCACCATCTGATGGAATACTCAACCGGTGTCAGTATTGATACGAATGAATCCGATCCACTCACTAACTTCTGGATTTCGGCGTCCTGGCGGCAAAAAATCTATAAGGACTGGTTATATTTATCGATTACCCCACAACTGGATACCCCACGGGAATTCAGTCACAAGCTCAACCCTGGGGTTTTAATCGAAATTGAAGCCTTCTTTTCGAAAAACCACCATGTGGACAGACTTAACCGGTATGTACCGGACCCAACCCGACGCTAATCTGAACGCTAAAGTGAGTGGTAAACTGGCCAGATACACCAATAATGATGAGGGGGATCTCACCATATCGGGTAAACTCGGGAGAGCTGAAACAGCCGCATGCCCACTGTCCGTAAGGCAGCGCGGTAAGCAGCGCACTGAACCACAGATTGACAAACAGGTATGCCATGAAATTATTAGTCATTGAAGATTCTGAGCCACTTCGCCGCAGTTTAAGTATCGGCCTGAACAACCTCGGGTTTACGGTCGACAGTACCGGCGACGGCTCTAAAGGACTGACTATGGCGCAGCTAAACCATTACGATTTGATTGTGCTGGATCTGATGCTGCCCAATGTCGATGGCATGAGCATTCTCAAAAGTCTTCGTCAGTCCGGGCAGCAATCACGGGTACTGATCCTCTCCGCTCGCTCATTAACCGAAGATAAGGTTAACGGGTTGCTGTCAGGTGCCGACGACTACCTCACCAAACCCTTTTCATTTGAAGAACTGCATGCCCGCATTCTGGCCCTGCTGCGCCGCAGTCAAACCGCACAAACCAGTAACCTGCTCGAAATAGAAGGTTTCTGTCTTGATCTGTCGACCAAAACCCTGAGCTATCAGGGCAATTTCATCGAGTTGACCAAGAACGAGTATAAAATTGTGGAGTACCTGTTTCAGTCGAAAGGCCGGGTAGTCAATGCGGAACAAATCAGTGAAGCGGTCGTCGGATCATTTGATTTGCTGGCGAAAAACACCATCGAATCTCACCTTTCCGCAATCCGACGGAAAGTCAGGGAAAAAGGCGGTAACCTCCCAGTGAAAAACAAACGTGGCTTCGGCTACATCGCAGGAAGTGTCTAATGCTGTCCATTCGTACCCAGTTGGTGAAGGCCATCACCATCGTTATCGGGTTGATCTTGTTTGCCATTTTTCTCATTGTCGACTTAAGTGTGGACGACTGGGTAGACAATCAGTTTGATCAGTCTCTGACCAGTAAAGCCAACTACCTGAGAGCTTTTCTGAAGGAGGAAGATGAGCACGCCAAGTTCAATTACAACAAAGATGCCATGATGTTGTTTGACCTCCACTCAGACTCTGACTATTTCCAGATCTGGCAGGGAGGTACCGAAATAGCCCGTTCCCATTCTCTGGATGCGTATCCGGGCACCAATTTGCTGAAAACGGAGATTCCGCTCAACACTTCGGTGATCGTGCCGGTCACATTGCCCAATGGTCAGGACGGTAAAACGGTTCTCACGTATTACCTGCCCCCTGCGCAAACTAACGAAAACCCAGATGTCATTCACCAGAAAAATGCCATCTATATCTCTGTGGCTGCCAGCACTGACAGCATCAGTGGCGTACTGATCCTGATAGATATCTCTCTGATCCTCAGCTTTGTTGCGGCCATCATTGGGGTGCGGGTTTTGGTCACCCGCATCGTTGATGCAGGGCTGAAGCCACTACAGGACTTAAACCAAAACATTAAATCGTTGGATATTTCGGCCTCCCACGCCCATATTCCAGAGCCTGCTGTCGATTACGCGGAAGTCACCCCGATTCGCAAAGAACTTAACCACTTCATTTCGACTAACTGCCAGCTGCTGGCCAACGAAAAACGCCTGACCGCGGATATCGCCCACGAGCTCAAAACGCCGATCTCCGAGATGATCAGCCTTAGTGAAGTCTATATTCGCTATCCGCACGATGAGCGTATCGGTGCCAGCTACAAAGAAGACATGCTGGATATTGCCCTGCGCATGAAAGAGATTGTGAACAACCTGATGCTGTTGCAACACTCCGCCACCGGCGCATTCAATATTGATTGTCATCCGCAACCTTTGCTGCCTCTGCTGGATAAGGTGCTGGGCAAGCTGGCGTTTAAATACGATGACTGCCGGGAGCGGGTCGCCCTCCATTACGATGATGAGCCGACGGTCTATGCCGATCTGTTCAGTCTGGACACCATTCTGACCAACCTGCTGGATAACGGCCTGTTTTACAGCCCCGCGGCGTCAAGGGTTGACATCACAATGGCGCACCGCGAACCGGATTTGCTGATGCTGAGCATTAAAAACAGCCTCTCCTCGCCGCTCAGTGAGGAGGATATTGAACAATTGTGCAAACCGCTGTATCAGGCCGACCCTTCCCGCAGCCAGCGTGACCGGCACGGACTGGGTCTGGCGATTGTCGATAACCTGTGCCGGGCCAACCATTTCGAGTGGAACATTCGTTTGCTGGGTCACAATCGTATTGAGGTGGCGGTTCTCATCCCTTTGGTCAGTGACAGCGAGGCCATTCTGACAGCGCACTAAGCACTCACTATCAGCCTCTTGCTGATGAAGCGCAAACAACAGTTAACCAGCTGACAGCAACAAAAAACCGGCGAAACTTTCGCCGGTTTTTTTCACGCCCAGAGACATTCAAAAATGTCTCTTCGTTGGCAATACCGTTTCTGCCACATTCGCCTCAGGTGCTGGGCTGCATTTGTTCAACCAGTACCAGCAAGCTTTCTGCGGGTTTCACCGTGGCCACAATGGCTTCATCATAAATGGCTGCCGCCTGACTCAGTCGCTGACGGTAGGCATCGCTGTCAGCCTGGCTTAGCGCCTGCCCCTGCTCAAGTGCAGTGATAAGATGGCCAGCTATCTCGGCGACATCAGTGGTGGCATCGGCCAACGGTACCGTCGCCACAGACGCGGTATTTTCCGCAAATATCGTTTTCGCCTGCTCCGCTGCCTGTGCGGCGAGTTCAAAATGGGCTCGCAGCGCAACCAGCGTTTCCGGTTGACGCTCCGCCTGATAGTGCTGCACCAGCGCATTCATTCCGTACACGGTCAAGCTTTCGACCGGCAGGGCATCCACAAAGCGATTCAGGCGTTCGTGCTGGTTATACAGTTGGCCGGAAGGTGTGGTTTGAATCCACTTTTCCCAGTTGCGGGCATAATACTGCGCCGGTTCCGTATAACGGGCCAGAGTTTGTAATGTCGTGACAGCCTGAAGCGTCCCCGGTATCTGCATAGTGGCAGTGCCTTGAACCTGACCGTCAGCCTTGCTTGGGCCCTGCCCGTTAGCCAACCGCTGCAACATCAGGCGGGCATTCACATGATGTTGCAGGCCGACAGACAGCTCCGCCCAGTCATCTACCACCGCCATGCGCCGGTACATGCTCGCCTCATCCGTGAGTGCAGCATCAGACCAAAGCCGCTCGGCAATGGCATAGCTGCGTGGCCAGATCCGGTTTTCGACTGTCATACCATCAAGATTTTCCGCCCAGACCGTCAGTTCGCCGCCCAGAATACGTTGCTGCTCCCGGGCGTTCAGCTCAGCCGGATACCCGCCGGTCGGGGCCGGAATCTCGGAGCCTTTAATGGCTGTGCCCGCCACCAGCGTGCCGGTTGTCGGCCAGCGCACATTGCCGATCAGCTGGTAGCTGCCTTCAGCCAGCTGAGTGTCGGCAAAACGCAAATTAAACTCGGTGTAGGACATAAAGTTATCGAAATGGCCCCGGAAGCGGGTACCCGGTACATAGTCCAGCACCTCGACCTTCGCCCGAGATTTGCCGTTATAGTCGGTAAAAGCCCGCACCGTGCCGTCTTTCCCTTCGATAATTGTCAGCAACCCTTTGCGCGGGCCCCCTTTGGTTCGGGGTTTCACCCACTCATAGGTCACAAAGGTTTCGCCGGGATGCAGGGTGTCATCAACCTGGATGCCGGGTGGCATCGGGTCGTTGCGGTAGTGGTAACTGGTGGGCTGCGGCTGATCCAGATAATAGCCGGTAGACAAAATTCCCTGATAGCCTTCCTGCGCCGCGCGGCCGATACTGTCGTGTCCACGCCAACTCTGAATCACGACCGATTTAGGCAGGTCTTTGTGCCAGATTTCATCCCAGCCCATCACCTTCTTGCCGCGCTCAGCCAGCAGGGTTTCTACCTTGGTGTTCAGGTAAGACTGCAGGCCTTGGTTGCCGTCCAGCTGATGTGACCGGATAAAGTCCTGAATGCCCGCATTATTCGTCCACTGACTGTAGTCTGGTTCATCTCCCCCGATATGCACGTACTCATCCGGAAACAAAGCCACCACTTCGTCAAACACTTTCCCCAGGAAGGTATAAAGCGCCGGGTTGGTCGGATCCATCAGCGGCTCAAAAACGCCCCAATGGCGCTGATGCGGATAGGTTTGTCCTTCTTCACCAGACATCAGCGACGGATAGGCGTGCGCGACAGCTGAGGCATGGCCAGGCAGGGAGATTTCCGGAATAACCCGAATGCCCAGCTGACGGGCGTAGGCAACCACATCACGGATTTGGTCTTTGCTGTAATAGTGCCCGTCTGCCGTCATCTGCCACAGCTTCGGATAACTGTCGAGCTGGATACGAATGGCCTGATCGTCCCACAGGTGCCAGTGGAAAATATTCAGCTTGGCTGATGCCATCGCATCCAGCTGGCGCTTAATCACCGCGACGGGAATAAAATGGCGCGACGTGTCATAAGACACTCCGCGCCAGGGAAAACGCGGAGCATCAGAGATCGTCACTTGCGGTACAAAGTAACCGTCACGGTCGGTTTCCACTAGCTGAAGCAGAGTTTCAATACCCCGAATAGCCCCGTAAGGCCGGGCTGAAGATAAAACAATCCGGCCGTTTTCAGCCGTAAGCGTGTACGATTCATCGGTATCCAGTGACTGGACTGGCGTCTTGGCCGCTTCTTTGACCTCAATGATTACCGTCGCTTCAGATGCCTGGCTGGCGAAAGGCGACAGCAGCGGCAACCCGGTCTGACGGGCAAGACGGTCAATGAGACGCTGCGCAGTAAACGTGATGCGCTCAGACTGGTAGCCCTGAATGTACACCTTAAAATCGCTGGTAATGGCAATTCGCCCCTGATGCAGTTCCACCGATTGCGGGTAAGGCATCAGGTTCAGATCCGTATTTGGCGCATTCCCGGTCACGCCAGCCATCGCCGACGCCGCACACATCCCCATCATCATCACGGGCAAAATCGTTTTTTTCATAACCCTTCCTTTGCTGTACCACTCAAACTATTCCACTTAAGCTACTATCCCACTTAAGATATGCCACTCAGACTGCACCACTCACCGTTTAACTTTCAGTTTTAATTGCTGCTGATTTCGATTCATCAAGGTGAAGTATTCAAACACTGAGGCAGTCCCAACTGACCGACATGTTAATTTCGCCACGCAAAATAAAAAGTGAGTACACCCTCATTTGGCCATGACCAGCGTGATAGTTTCAGGAAAGAAAAGACAAGTGCGACAAAAAAACGATGGCGGTTCAGGCAGTTACATCATGTTAGAAGAGAACGTAACAAAAACCATTTTTAATGTTTAAATTCATAAAGTTAAAGATTGCTCCCACTTTATTGCTGCGTTGACGCCAGCGAAAGAGCGGCATCGGGCCACATAGCTCAAAACGGCGACCGTTCAGTGATGTTTGAGTGATAGTTTCAATCAGGAAAAAAGTCTGTCATGCCGTTTCGACACACTTCCCCCTGCCGATAGGCTGCATCTAATGGCGGCATCAACCATTGGTAACAAGCGCTCCCTGCCCGCGAAAACAAAGCGGCTTAACGCTCACAGGCTCACTCTCTCAGAGCCAAGTGCCAAGTGCCAAAGTACTCATGCTCGGTGCTTAGTGCTTAGTGCTTAGTGCTTAGTGCTTAATGCTTAATGAGCAAAATGTATCTGTTCCACTACCCGGCTGTTGGCCTGACGCAGCATCGCAACAAACCGTGATTCGACATCACTGAGCGGCACGTTCTCCGGTGTGACCAGATAAATATCTGCCACCGGCAATTGCTGATACGGCGGCAGTTGCCAGAGTGCCCCCTGCTCGACATAGGGCCTTGCACCTTCAACGGTGAGGGCGCCGAATCCTACCCCGGCCAGGATGAAACGCCGGATTTCTTCTTCGTTAGAAGAGACTGCGACCAGTTTTCCCCAGAACGGCTGTTGGGATCGAAGCTGAGCAATGGCGCTCAGACCCTCACCCGGCTGGTCGCTTTCGAACGAGACGTAAGACAGCCCGCTGAGATCTTCAATGGAAAGATCCGTATGGCCATATAACGCGTGGCGACGACTGCAATAAAACCCCATTTGCTCATAACCCAGCAAGTCAAAGCTGAGCCCTGTCTGCGAGGTTTTTTTATTGCAGATCCCAATATGAATCTCACCGTCTTTTACCGCGCGCACAATCTCCGCGCTCGGCTGGGTATTAATGGTGAAAAGCACATTGGGGTAAAGCTGGTGAAAGTCGGCCAGCGTTTGGTCAAACGCCGGGCAGTGAATATGGCTGGCGATCTGAATATCGATTTCACCGTGAATAGCGTGCTCGTCTTCAGAAAACTGTGCCGCCATATCCGCCAGTACCCGACGGGTGGATGACGCGTATTCGTACACTTTCAGCCCCTGGCTGGTCAGGGTAAACACCCCTTTACGCCGCGTAATGAGCTTTACCCCCAAATGGCATTCCAGTCGCTTGAGGGCATTGCTGACACTCGGCTGACTCAGCGACAGTTTACGGGCGGCGCCAGTAATACTGCTTTCGTCCACGATCGTGAGAAAGGTATACAACAAATTCCAGTCCAGATTCCGCAGCAGCCGTTCGTGAGACGTCAGCATTCAGCATTCCTTACAAGTTTTACGTGCAACACATAGCGTGAAGCTATGAATAGCATAGCAATTCTTCATTTGTAAACATTTAACATCTTAATAACACTCAGAGTGTTGCACTGACTGCCTGAACGTAGAAGAGGAGGCAGCAAGCCAGTCACCACACGACAGGGATGCAACGCGCAAACACAACATCACAATAAAAAATCAAAGGACACCACAATGCGAAATACATTCTGCTCGCTGGCACTGACAGCACTGCTTGCGTCACTGCCTGTCCATCAGGCACAGGCTAAAGACACAACCCTGCGAATTGCGACCGAGGGCGCCTACCCTCCGTTCAACTACTACACCCCGGACGGTCAGCTGGCAGGTTTTGATATCGATATTGGTCGCGCACTGTGTGACAAAATGGCCATTAAATGCACCTTCGTGGCACAGGATTGGGAAGGGATTATTCCGGCGCTGCTGGCTGGCAAGTATGACGCCGTGATTGCGTCAATGTTTATCACCGAAAAACGCAAAGAGAAGGTAGACTTCACCGAACCGTACCAGAAATCAGCCATGACGTTTGTGGTGCCGAAAGAGTCTAAACTCACGGATTTCTCACCGTCTGCCATGGCAGGCAAAACCATCGGTGCACAGGGTGCAACCACACAGGGGGATTTCCTGTCGGCACTGTACCCTGACTCGGATGTCCGCCTCTATCCAACACAGGATGCCGTCAATCTGGATCTGGTTTCCGGCCGTCTCGATGCACAAGTCGGTGACATCATTCCAATGCTGAACTGGGTTGAAAAATCGCAGGATGGCAACTGCTGCAAACTGGCTGGTGAACTCATTACCGATCCGAAATACGTCGGTGAAGGCGTCGGGATTGCCGTTCGCCAGGAAGACGACAAACTGCGCCTGCAACTGAATCAGGCACTGGCAGCTCTCGTGGCTGACGGCACCTATCAGAAAATCAACGACAAATACTTTTCTCTGAACATCCTGACGCTGGAATAAACCGGCAGACATCCCGACTTGCAGTGATTTCGGAGAAATGTTTATGCAATGGTTTGATTACCTGAGCTTTGGCCAGCAGGGCTGGGGCGATGAACTACTGAGCGGCCTGGGGGTGACTCTGGGTCTGGCTCTGGTCACGCTGCCTATTGGCCTGATACTGGGTTTTATAGTGGCGGCGGCCTCGGTGTCGGGCAAACCGCTGCCTCGTGCAGTGGCCACCGCCTTTACAACCACCATCCGCGGGATTCCTGAGCTGCTAACCCTGTTCATGATTTACCACGGCGCGGGTCTTCTGATTAACACCCTGCTGAAAGCCATCAATCCGGAGGCCGAGTTTTTTGAACTCAGCCCTTTTGTGGCGGGCACGGTCGCGCTGGGGCTGGTGTTTGCCGGGTATGCCGGTGAGGTGCTGCGCGGCGCCTGGCAGGCGTTGGATCGCGGCCAGCTCGAAGCCGGCCTGGCGATCGGCCTGAACCGCAGGCAAATCTTTTTTCGCATTGAGCTTCCGCAGCTACTGCGCCTGGCACTGCCCGGCCTCGGTAACCTGTGGATCAACCTGGTCAAGGACACAGCTCTGGTTTCCGTGATTGCCCTGAACGACCTGATGCGCATGGCGAACGTCGCGGTTGGGGTCACAAAGAAACCGTTTCTGTTTTTCCTCGCGGTCTGCGTCATGTACTGGATTATCTGCCTGTGCTTTGCCTGGTGTATCGGCAAGCTAGAGCAGCGGGCTAACCGCGGCATTCGCGCCTCATAGCACCGGATAAGGACATATACCCATGTTTGAGATGTTAATCAGCTACGGGCCCAAATTGCTTGATGGCGCCATCATGACCCTGAAGCTGACCTTTATTGCGGTCGCGATTGCTTTGCTGTTGTCATTGCCACTGGCAATGCTGCGCCGCAGTAAAAAAGGCTTGTTTCAGTATCCGGTACGCCTTTATGTATCGTTTTTCCGCGGCACCCCACTGCTGGCGCAACTGTTTCTGGTGTATTACGGCTCCGGTCAGTTTCGTCCCGAACTGATGGAGGCAGGATTGTGGTGGTTTTTCCGTGATCCGTTTTACTGCGCCCTGTTTACCTTTGCGCTGAACTCCACGGCATACCAGATTGAGATTCTGCGCGGCGCGTTGCAGGCGGTTCCACCCGGAGAAGTGGAAGCCGGGGTGGCTATGGGCATGCCGCCGCACCTGTTGTATCGCAAGATCATTCTGCCCCACACCTATCGGATCGCGTTTCCGGCGCTCGGGAATGAAATCATCCTGATGCTCAAAGGCGGGGCGATTGCCAGTGTGATCACACTGCTGGATCTGATGGGACAAACTCGGCGTGCGTTTTCACAGACATTTGATATTTCCGTCTACGTCTGGGCCGCCCTGATCTATCTGCTAATCACTACACTGTTTGTGCTGGTCTGGCGCCGGATTGAACACCGCTTAACGCGTCACTTGCGACTGAATATTGTGAGCCGTCCGGCCAGCTCTCAGGCAGACACACGGCCGGCCACACAACAGCCAAGCATGCAACAAACGAACACATCAGTCGCAGCTCAACCGTTGCAAGCCAAGGAGGCTACCCATGTCCGTTAATACCGCTGAAATCGCCTTGCAGGCCGACAATCTGCACAAAGCCTTTGGCAATATCGACGTGCTGAAAGGCGTCTCGCTGGCAGCTCGTAAGCATGACGTCATCACCATCATTGGTTCCAGTGGCTCAGGCAAAAGCACCTTCCTGCGCTGTCTGAACCTGCTGGAGATGCCCGACAGCGGTACTTTACAGGTACACGGCGAGGAGCTGGATCTGTCCAAGGCGGCCGCCGGTCAGGCCGACAAGGCACTGCAACGCCAGATCGAGCGTACCCGTGCCCATCTGGGCATGGTGTTCCAGCAGTTCAACCTGTGGAGCCACATGACGGTGCTGGAAAATGTCATGCTGGGGCCATGCTGTGTGCTCAAACGCGACAAAGACGAAGTCGAGAAGCAGGCCAAGTCACTGCTGGATCGGGTCGGCATGCTGGAAAAATGCCATATGTACCCGGATCAACTGTCCGGCGGCCAGAAACAACGCGTCGCCATTGCTCGTGCGCTGGCGATGGAGCCGGACGTGATTTTGCTGGATGAACCGACATCGGCACTGGACCCGGAGCTGGTCAGTGAAGTCCTGCTCGTGATCCGCGAGCTGGCGAAAGAAGGCCGCACCATGATTATGGTGACGCACGAGATGCGCTTTGCCTGTGATGTCTCCACGCACGTAATCTTCCTCCATCAGGGAAAAATTGCCGAACAGGGGCCACCGGAACAGCTGTTCAACCACCCGCAATCGGAACATCTACAACGATTTTTATCCTCCCAGTACTGAATGTATTGAAGCCTGAAAACAACCGTCCTTGGCATGGTTTGAAAACATGCTGATGGAACACTGCGAATAAATGACAGAAGGACAACACCATGACAATGAATGAACTGAAAACCCCGTATCTGGTTTTTCTGGGCGATGCTCAGGATCTGCTGATGGCCAAAGTGGCGAAAGGTGTTGCCCATTGGCGTCCGGAAAAATGCCTGGCGCAGAACCGTTTTGACAATGCCAAAGCCGATCTTGGCCTGCCGGATATGTCGATCCGTGACGCGGCAGAAGCCGGAGCCAAAACCCTGATTCTGGGTCTTGCCCCTATGGGCGGCACCCTGCCCCAGAGCTGGATCCCGCTGCTGATTGAAGCGATGGAAGCCGGTATGGACATTGCCAGCGGCCTGCATATCCGCCTCAACGAAATCGAAGATCTGGTCGCGGTGGCCAACCGCACCGGACGCCGGATGTTTGACGTCCGTAACCCGCCGAAAACCCTGCAATGCGGTACAGGCCAGCCTCGCAGCGGTAAGCGCCTGCTGACAGTAGGCAGCGACTGCTGTGTTGGCAAAATGTTTACCGCACTGGCGATCCACAAGGAAATGGCCGCACGTAACATCAACGCGACCTTCCGTGCCACCGGCCAGACCGGGATCCTGATTGAAGGCTCCGGCGTACCGGTCGATGCCGTGGTCTCTGACTTTATTGCTGGTTCGGTTGAACAACTGAGCCCGGCCAACGATGCCGATCACTGGGATATTATCGAAGGTCAGGGCTCGGTGCTGCACCCGGCTTATGCCGGTGTCAGCCTGGGTCTGCTGCACGGTGCACAAGCCGATGTGATTATTCTGTGTCACGAAGAAGGCCGTATTCAGATGGACGAAATGCCGGGCTTTGAAGTGCCGGATTTTGACACGCTGATCGAAACTAATCTGGCGTTGGGTCGCATCACCAACCCGAACATCCGTTTGGGCGGTATCGCGCTCAACACGTCATCACTGTCTGAAGACGATGCATTGAAAGCCATTGAACGTTATCAGGCCAAATTTGGGGTACCCGTGGTGGATCCGGTCCGCACCGGCGTGGCAGCAATTGTTGACGTGCTGGAGGGCTGATGATGCGCAAGATGACTGTCACCGTTGAAAAGTGGCCGCTGAAACAGCCTTTCGTTATCTCTCGAATGGATCCCATGCTGCATGGCGAAGTGGTGGTCGTTGAGATAGAGGAAAACGGCATTGTCGGACGCGGGGAATGTGAACGCAGCGATGTGTTCGAACCGGATTACCCGAACGTCACCGATGGCATTGAGGCGGCTCGCGAGGCCGTAGAACGTGGCGCCAGCCGTGAAGATCTCCTGTCGCTGATGCCGGCCGGGTGTGCGCGCAACGCGGTTGACTGTGCCCTGTTCGAGCTCGAAGCGAAGCAAAAAGGCCACACTGGCTGGCAAATGGCCGGGTTCCGTGAAGCGCCGCAACCGGTGACCACGGTCTTCACCCTGTCGCTGGATACGCCTGAAAACATGGGCGCAATGGCAGCGCAGAATCAGGACCGTCCGATCCTCAAGCTCAAACTGGGCCGTGAAGGCGACATCGAGCGTGTGGCAGCGGTGCGTGCCGCAGCGCCAAACACCCGACTGGTGATTGATGCCAATACCGGCTGGAGTCTGGAGCAACTGAAAGACTATCTGCCTAAACTGGCCGAGCTGGGGGTCGAAATGGTTGAACAGCCTCTGCCTCCGGGTCAGGATCATTTGCTGGAGCAAATCGACCCAATCATTCCGATTGCTGCGGATGAGTCGTGCATTGATCGCAGTTCGCTGCCTGAACTGGTCGGACGCTATCAGATCGTCAATATCAAGCTGGATAAAACCGGTGGGATGACCGAAGCGCTGGCACTGCTGGAAGACGCTCAGGCGCTGGGTTTTGACATTATGATCGGCTGCATGATTGGAACGTCGCTGGCAATGGCACCGGCAATGCTGCTGGCGCAGCAAGCGCGCTGGGTCGATATCGACGGACCACTGTTGCTCAGCAAAGACCGTGACAACGGCCTGATTTATCAGGGCAGTCAGGTGATTGCGCCAGACGTGGCGGTGTGGGGCTAATCTCTCGCAGAAGCTGCCGCTATCAGGCCAATACCAAGCGTTTGGCTAAGGCGTTTAACTAAGCCGTTTAGCGAAAGTGTGAAAACCGCCGACGTCTCCGAAATGGCCAACAATCCAAGCAGGGCTCAGCCCTGCTTTTTTCATTTTGGGAGATAGATAGTTTTTGAGCGACATCTTTTTTCTTTGCGCTAACGCAGAGTGAGCAAAAAAGTTGGTTCAGAAATTAACCCGCAGCTTCCACGCGAAGGTGTTACCTTCCGGCCGCCGACGGGTTGTAAACTCATTCAGCCATTTGAGCTCAGACACAATTTCCGAGTTGGCAAACTGCTTTCGATAGGTCAGCACTGGTCCCACTCCGGCCGCCATACCCTTAAAATCCCCGAATCTGGCACCGTCGCCACTGTCAGCACTGAGTTGCTGATACCAGTAACCGGTCAGGCCGATTCCGGTAAAGCCACCCAGCAACATCACATGCTGAATCAGCGTTGATTCCAGATGCCCCTGCACCCCGGAGCGATGGTGGGTCTCTGCATTTTCCGTGTTCACATCGATGCCGGCGGAGACTACAAACTCCTGCCCGGTCATTGGCTGCAGGTAGACCACTGAAGCCGATGGGGAAAACGTCCAGTGATTACGGCCAGGATTGGCAAGACGGCCCACCTCATAGCGCCCGGTCGGCGCATAAATTCCAAGCCGCCATTCGCTGTACCAGTCGTCAGCCAGCGAAGTCGATAGCATCACCGGCAGCAACAGAACATCGCCGATACCATCCTCACTGTCATGTCGGAACCCGGTACGCCCGGAAACCGGGTCATCCTCCACATTCGCGCTGACATCGAGCGAGACATAAGGCAGTGACAGTCCCAGAGCATACGCCCATCCATCACCAAATTCCCGGCCGGGGTTCCACATCAGGTTTAGGGCAAGCACCTTCATATCAATATCGAGACGGGTCGCCAGCATGCCCCCCACAGGGACGGCCTGCTCTGGCTTGGCGATGTTTCCGTCATAGCCGAAGCTGTCCAGACGCACACTGAACGGGGAAGCTCTGGGCGCGGTAACCGGTGTCACCAGCGGTAACATGTCAATGGCCGATGCTAAGGTTCCCGGCTGATAATGCCCGCCACCGCCCTCCTCCGCATGCGCAGTGAGCGGTCGCCAACCAAGTATCAGCCACAGGAGTAGCAAAGCCCACAGCCAAAAAGGCTGCCAAGCCCGCGGCCTGATCCTTCCCACGAGAGAGCGGCCGAAAAATCTGCCGCTTTTCCGGACCATCGTCATCCCCGAACTAAGCGGAGCAATGACACAAAGTACGTGCTTTACCCAACTCACCTTCACCTTTTCCCCAACCTATCAGTCAGCCAATGACAGTATAGTCAGTGACTTGCTGCGACCCTGTCAGGCAAATCAGACTTATTACTTATGAGAGTCAGCTGGGTTTGTTTTTTAGCGTGCCATCATAAAAACCCCAAATCGAAAAATAATTTTTAAAACACCTTTTCAACTTTGAGATTTGCACTACAATGACGCCACGTTTATTGGCGCATCGCCGTTTCCTCTGCAGGCATAGTTTAATGTCGAATTCCATTTCCCGAGCGGTTGCACTTTTAGTGCTTGCCAATTTGCTGGCCTCTTTTTCCGATGTTTCGCTTAAAGTTCTCAACGGAGAAGTACCGACATTTCAGTATGTTTTTATTCGGCAGCTTATCAGCACCCTTATCCTGCTGCCGCTGTGGCTGAGACTTCCCCGCGCACAAAGGATGCAAGGGCGTTGCTTCATCACATTTTCCCGGGCTCAGCTTATTTTGCTTGGCAGCGCCTGCGCGATGATCACTATTACCTATTTGCCGCTGGCGACCGCTAATGCGATGTTTTACGTCGGCCCACTGCTGATGCTGCCGCTGTCAGTGGTTTTATTACGAGAGAGACCGGCTCTGAAACAGATCATCGCCACACTGGTTGGCTTCGGCGGCGTACTGGTTGTCCTGCGACCTGAGCAGTTTCACTGGGCAGCACTGGCCGGACTGGGGTGCGCGCTCTCAATGGGATTAGGCAATATCCTGATTCGTCGCTTACCCACCGATCAGCCGTTAATTTCTACCTTGTTCTGGACCGGGGTAATGACGCTGCCTCTGGCTTTCATTCTGGCGATACCTGAATGGGGCACGCTTTCCTGGTCGCATCTGGGCTGGATCATGTTGATTAACCTGCTGGTGCTCGGTTATCACGCCCTAGTGGTACTGGCATACAAAGGTGTGGAAGCAAACCGTATTGCTCTGGCCGAATACTCAGGCCTAGTGTTTGTCACAGTCATGGGAGTGATGTGGTTTGATGAAATACCGGATGTGCTGACTCTGGTGGGCATCGTGCTGATTGTCGTGCCGATGATGCCAGTCAGGTGGTCAACATACCTGCGCCGCCATCGCCAAAAACGGGTTTGCGAAGCGATAGACTGAAAAACAAAACAACAGACGCCCCTTCGACTGACGGCCGACCATGTGGTAACCGGAGATACGGATGAGCGAAACAGCTAAAAGACAGAACTGGCGGCAGGGAAATCATGGAACACAGAAAGAGCAAGGAAGATAGGAAGAGCAAGGAACAGGTTGCACGCTTGTACTAAATACCGTAAAAATACCTTAAGCAAAACCACGCAACTTGTTCACCCTCGGCCTTTGAAGAATGAGTCAAACCGGCACTGCCCTGACCTCGTTACACCACAAAATTGAACACGGCACCCATCTGCGCCATGTCTTGTCCGGCGTCTCGTGAGCCGGAAGCAATGGGTTTGGGATCCATCTGCAATTCATCGCGGTTTCGTCCCCACCATTCGTTGCCAGTCTGACCTCGAAGGTATAATTGTGTCGTCAGTAATTCCCGTTCATCACGCCAGACTTTGACGTGAATATGTGGCGGCCTTCCTGTGTATGGCACCGGATAAAGGGCATAAAATCGGTATCTTCCCTCCGCATCGGTGACCACCGCACCAAAACCGGCGAAATACGGGTCAACCCGCGCTTGACCGGGTTGGTTCGGATGATGATAAATCCCTGCACCATCACACTGCCAGATCTCCACCCGACAATCGGCCTGCGGCTCACCCTCGGTATTCAGTACCCGGCCACTCAGCCACATTGGTGAACCATTCACCGCATCAGCATTCAGGATCAAATTCTCGCGAAGCGGAATAGCCTCCACCGGATAAAACGGTCCTTCCGTTTGCGAGGGTGTCAAACGAAGTTTACCGGCCGCCAAGGCAGTCCGAAACCGGTTCCCCACCGATTCCAGCATACATGCTGCGAGAGTGAATACTGCCAGGAAACGCCGCCTGTTCATGGTTGCCTCCGCGAATAATGTCCCGGTTGTTTAACAACCAATCGTCAATAAAGTCTGCATTTTTAAGTGTGGCAGACCGGTCGACGAATGTCAGAAGAACATACATTGTCCGCTAACGTTACAGCCTGAGTGCGCCGTATTGGTCAAACGCGTACCGCGCCGCAACTGCCAGTGTGGTTGTGACAGACAAGGTGGCAGAAATGAAGATCGCCACCATGATGACCAGCTGATATTTCACTGCCAGCATCGGCTCGGTGCCACCCAGGATCTGGCCGGTCATCATGCCCGGCAAGCTGACAATACCCAGGGTTGTCATAGACGCCAGCTGTGGTGCCAGTGCCGCTTTCACGGCTATGCGGTGAAACGGCCGTTCCGGGTGTGGCGCCCCCATCGCGAGATAGAACTGGTACTCTCGGTGATTCTCGCTGAGTTGGCTGTACCACCGCTCCAGCGCCAGTACATTGGCCGCCAGACAGTTACCCAGCAGCATGCCCGAGATTGGGATCAGGTACTGAGCCTGCCACCAGGGGTTGGTCTGGATCACACCAATCAGCAACGGCGGCAGTACAATCCCCAGAGCCACCACCTGACCAGCCATCACGGCAGGCATCGTCCGCCTGAGCGAAACGCCCGAGCGGCGACAAATTGTTACCGCGGCCACCAGCACCATGGCCGACAACCAGAGCGCATTAAGCCCGGGATGCTGAAAAGAGAACACAACCTGCAAATACAGTCCCACGACCGACAGTTGCACCGTCATTCTCAGCAAGGCCATCAGCAGGTCTTTACCTAGCCCCAACTGCCAGCGATAGAACAGCCCCAAAGGCAAAAGACAAAGCAGATAAAATCCTGCCAATGCCCACGGACTGAGTGTCAGTGCACTACCCATTATCGCCCTCTTTGTTTACTGCTTCTTCTTTACTGTTCATGTTCAGCTTGCTTGACGTGCCTTCCTGGCTTGCGGTCCGATCTATTGGTTCCTTTTGATCTTTACGGCTCCTTTTGATCATTACGGTTCCTTGTGATCATTACCGTGCATCGTGTACTGCTGGTCAGCGCACGCTATCCAGGCCGGGTCATGTGAGACAGATACAACCGTGACAGACTCTTGTGCCAACAATGCCAGCACGTTGTCGCGATTATTCGGATCCAGGGCGGAAGTCGGCTCATCCATAAACCACAAGGGGCGATTCATCAGCACTGCCCGGGCAATTGCGAGGCGCTGTTTTTCACCGCCGGAAAGGCGAGTCACCGCTGTCTCGTCATCATGATGTAAACCCAGCTTGTGCAGCAACGGCTGATACTGCTCGCGCACAGGCAACGTATGGCTGCAGGCGCCTAACCGCCACGGCAGTAACAACGCTTCAATCAGCGACATTGCCCCCATCACCGGGTCCTGCGGCAGATAGCAAAATTGTTGCCGCCACCAGTGCAGATTGGATTCCTGAACAACCTGCTGTTGCCAGGTTACGGTTCCCCTATGTGCGGGACGCAATCCCACCAGCACCTGTAACAGACTGGTTTTGCCACACCCCGATGGCCCGGAAACCACAAGATGCTGGCCGGGGTGCAATGATGCGTTCAGCGTATCGGGCGTTCCGCTCCCTCGCCCGGCGGCTAAAGCGTGGATGGTCAGAATAGAAGGCGGGTGTGTCGTCATACTATTTTCCTGTTACCCAATAGTCGGAGAGCAAAGGGCTGGTGCAAACGTTAATCTTCCCTTCACAAGCGAAAGGTTAACAAGACGAAAAGGATCCTGAAAACTCAAGTCTAGATAAACCCAACCTCAGACACAAATGATTGAAAATCATAACAAACATCAATCATGCTGATTCCATACTTCAATCACTGACTGGCTGCGCGCATTCTTCATCAGCCATCTCCAAGCCACCCCATCGCGCAGCCCTCTTCACACTGCCTAAATCCTCTGCAGTCAGGCTGCTTCACCCTGTTTTAATTACTGCCCGAGCAGATCCGGAAAAGCGCGTTTTTTCCTCAACAGGGGCAAAATCGCTTATGCAACTCCCGACATCTGAAACTAAAAAGCAAAGTGTCTGTCAGATATGTTGGCCTGCCTGCCACTACCCGTTGATTTGTGTTAAGGTGCCGCCAAATTACGGTATTGGCAGTGATCTGTACGCGTTTCACGTCAACGTCACAAGCATTCGGGAACGCCTTCGTAGGCGGCTGCGGCGATAACGCTGCGCCTTTACCCAACGTCATCCTTCATAAGATTATGCAATCAAAAAAACCAGTATCTTCTCCTGACGCTCAAACGAACAACAACGCCGGTTCGCCAGAGAAGCAAACCCTTTTACGCAAGTTTAAATTAAGGAAATGGGCCAAATGGACTGGTATTGGCGTTCTGACACCGACAGTGGCGCTGACTGCGCTGCTGAGCGTCGGCATTGACGTCGATCTGACCCCACATAAAACCAGAATCAGTCAGTGGTTGACCGATACGCTGGCGCGGGAAACCCGGATCGAGGGAGATATCCGCCTGGCGCTCTCATTCAGCCCGGAAATACAGCTCGAAGCCATTTCTGTTGCTAACACCGAGGCATTTCAATGGCAGCCATTGCTGCAATCGGGCAAGCTCAACGCCCGGGTCAACTTGCTTCCACTGCTGACCGGTACGCTGGCGGTAGATTATCTGGAGCTGGAAGACATCCAGGTCCAATTGGGGAAAGACGCAGACGGGCATGCGAACTGGTTACTCGGCAACGGGATCGCCGCAGCTCAACCTGTATCCCAGCCAGCACCTCAAACAACACCAGACTCTGCATCTGCCGGACTGCATCTCACCCTGAGTGATAAGATTTCAGCCAAAAATATCTCGCTGATTTATCAGGACCGCCAGGAAAACCTGTTCTATGACAGCTATCTGGAAAGCCTTTCTCTGAATCAGGACGATAGCGCATGGCAGCTGCTGGCCCAGGGCGCGGTCATGGGACAAGCATATCAGCTTGATCTGCGTGGCGATCTGCTACAACTGCTCAATCAGCAGCAAGGCAAGTTGCAGGTCAACGGTGAGTTGGCCGGCGCCTCCCTGACGGTTGATGCCGATATTGTACCTTGGCACAGCGGAGATTCTCAGGCCGATATCCGCCTGCACTGGCGTGATACCGGCCCTGTTACCGCATTGCTGGGTCTGGACGTCAAACCAGCCGCACCGCTGACCGTAACGGCGTCGCTGAAAGGCTCTTCAGAGCGACTGGCAATCAACGACCTGAACATTGACAGTCCGGTCACGCAGGGACAGGGCTTTTTGGCTGTCACTCTTGGCGATCACACCACCATTGACGGTGAGCTCACCGTACCGCTGATTGATCTGCGTCCGTGGCTGGCCCCGGAGCCAGAGCCGATGATGCGCGCCTATGCTTCGGCCCCTCAGCAATCTCCATTGCAGCGGGCGCTTGAGCAGTGGCTGGTCAACACTTCCACCCGGCTGGATCTCAACATCCATGAAGTAAAAGGGCTGGGGACCTCAGTCGAAAACCTGTCGCTGTCTGTGAATGGAAAAGACGGCCTTTTGTCAGCGCCAATGACCGCGGATATTGCCGAAGTGCCGTTCCGGGGACAGGCCACACTGGATGCTACCGACTGGACCTCGACAGTGGCAATTACACTGGGTGCAGACAATTCTCCGCTGGGGGAAATGGCGCAATGGCTGACCGGGATCCCGCACGCCAGCGGTATTCTGAAACATGCCGCGTTATCGGTTGACACTCAAGGCACCAAACTGAGCGAATGGCTGGACAACGCCAAGGTCGGTCTGGCTATTGATGAAGCGCTGGTCAAATGGGGCGAAAGCGCCAGCTTCAGCATAGCGACGGCCCGACTGGAAGCCGGTATGAACCTGCCGTTTTCGTCAACGCTTGATGGTCAGCTGATGGGACTGCCCACTCGCATTCAGGCACAAGGGGGCACACTGGGTGATGTGCTTGCTGAACGCGATTGGCCGGCACAGCTGGAAATCAACAGTCCGGCAGTGACAGTACGGGCAGACGGTTTGCTGAAACAGTCCCGCTGGCGTGACGGCAGTTGGCTGAATCTGAACGTCAACAGCCCGGATGCCGCCCGGTTAAGCCCGTGGTTGGGCACACAGTCCCAGATCAGCGGCCCGGTACGTTTCAGCGGCAAAATGGATTATCGTGAAGGCTGGATCAACCTGGCCATGCCCGATCTGACCCTGCTCAAAAGCCGGGGCAATGTCAATCTGCGCTGGAAACCGGATGAACAGCGCCCCTTCCTGGCCCTTGACGCGCGTTTCAGACAGCTAGATTTTACCCAATTCGGCCAATTTATAAATGATGATTCCCTGCCTGAAGTAGAGCAGACCGTCCCAACCCAAGGGGTCAATCTGGATGTTCCCCTGCTGGGAGAGGCGATGGTGATTGCTGATGCCGATCTAAACGTCAGTGTTGATACCTTAAAATGGGCCAATCAGAAAATGGACGCCTTGTCATTCAGTGGCAAAGTCCGCAACGGACGTATGGCAGCGGCGCCGATTCAGGCTCACTACGCCGGCAGCCTGTATAAAGGGGACATCGCCTTTGGCATCAATGCCGCCAATATTGATGCCCAGCTCAATCTGGCCGTCAACAATCCGGATATCGGTACCATTCTGCACCAGTTTAACATCACTGATTCGTTTGATATGCACCTGGCACAAGCCCGTCTGGCTGTCAGCCTGGAAGGCCGCACCGTACTCGAATTGATGGAGCATGCACAAGTCAGCGCCGAGCTGAGCGGCGGTCGCGCAAGCATTGCTGATAGCTACACCGGTAAAGCGCTGGCGGTGAAACTCGACCGAGGCCACTTTGTCACCGGGCCGGACACCCAAACCCGCCTGACCCTGAGTGGCATGGCGGCCGGACAAGTTGCCAGCTTCAGCCTGGATTCGCTGTCGCTGAAGGCAGTCAACGATGGTCGGGAAAAACTGCCGGTTACTGTACGCGCTTCGCTGGGTGACATGGCATTCAATGCCCGCTCCCACCTTGCGCTGCCGATCAACCCTCGGGATCTGTCACTGACATTTGACGCTTCACTGCCGAATCTGGATAGATTGGAGCCTTTCACCAGCATCGACATGCCGCCTTACGGTCCGGTCAATGTGACAGCTCAGCTGGATCTGGATGCCGTGGGTTACCATCTGCGTGACCTGCTGGTACAGGTAAACGAAAGTTCGCTGACCGGTCAGGGTGCCTTTCTCCCACCGCTGAAAGCCGGTTCCCGTCCGCGTCTTGAATTAGCGCTGAAAGCCCCGTTTATACAGTTGGATGACTTTAAAGTGGGTGACTGGGCCGCATGGGCAAAAGCCGGGGTTCCTGTGACGGAAAAAGACACGGCACAGCAGACTGCCGCGAAAGGGAAAACCAGCGATACCAGCGCCACTGAAGACAATGAAGGCACGGCCATGACGACCCCGTTCATCAGCCCGGAGGGACTCGATAAATTCAATGCGCAATTTAACCTTAATGTGGGCGAAGTTCGTTCCGGAAAAGACTGGCTGGGTGCCGGTCAGCTGGCTTGGACGCTGGAAAATGGCCTGTTTACACTCAAACCGATGTTCGTTCAGTTACCGGGCGGGAATATTCAGCTCGATAGTCAAATCAAAGCAAAAGACGAGATGTTTGACATCCGTCTGAATGGCAACATAGACAACTTCGATTACGGTATTCTGGCCCGTCGTCTGGCGCCGGACAGTGGTATGTACGGCAAACTGAGCACTCAGTTTCGCCTGAGCAGTCTGGCCAATTCTCCGGACACCCTGATGAACAATGCCAACGGACACATCGGCGTTGCAGCGTGGCCAAAACAGTTAGAAGCCGATTTGATTGACCTTTGGGCAGTCAGCCTGACCGATGCGATCATCCCTAACTTCACCAACAATGACCCATCAGTGCTCAATTGTGTCGCGGCAGCGATCGATGTGAATCAGGGCGCGCTGAAGCAAAAAGAGATGTTACTGGACACCTCGCGGATTCAGGTTCAGGGGGAATTTGATGCCAGTTACGCAAACCGTGATTTCTCGCTGTTCCTGCGACCACAATCGAAACGCGCCCAGATTTTCAGTCTGCAAACGCCGATAAAGGTATACGGTAAGTTTGAGAAATTTGATTTTTCGGTTCCGATGTCAGCGATCCTGGAAACGTCCGTCCGTTTTACAACCAGCCCGGTTATATCCCCCATTCGCTGGCTGGTTGAAAAACCCCTGCCTGCCGATGGCAGCCAACAGTGCGAACAAATCTGGCAACACTATAATTCATAATACAAAAGCCAGCCTTCGGGCTGGCTTTTTGGTACCTACCGTCCACATTTCCAGGGCACCTGTTCGCTTTACGTTATTTACTGTTACGGAAAAACAGGTACGGAAAAAACAGGGTAAAATAACAAGCACTAAAATGCTTACCTCTTTTCTGACTCTCATTCAGACACAACACTTTTTAGAAAAAAGGCCGTGCCGTGAATGAATCCCGCTCAATTAGACGCATTTCATCAACATGAATGAGCTCAATAATCTTTCTCTTAATCCGTATTTTTTCACGACAAAAATATTGCCGTAAGAAAAACGCTAAAAATATAGGGGAATATTTACCCGGCTTTTGTTCACTTTGCGACAATAAATAAGTTCAGAGAATGTTGGACCTCAAAAGCATATAAAATCCAAACAAACCCCAACAATAAAACATAAAAATCATAACTTTAACTAAGACGCCAGTAGTGAAAAAGTCAGCAAACACCGACCGGCCTAACAACCGGAGTAGGTCTTTTATTCTGCTAACAATCACTCACGTCACAGAGCAGAGAGTGTTGTCCGAATTATCTTCCGTTATTTTATTCCAGGAAAATTGGCAGAAAATACATTTCACAGCGCAATAATCACTTTTATCAAAACTGTTATTTGTATCTAAAAATAAAATAAATCATAATAATGCGACCGTGTATCCGCGATATTAAACAGGCATGACAAATTTTGAAGCAAACGAGCAAAAAGTATTAGTCGTAGAAGATAGCCGCCCATTTCGACGAGTCATTGAAAGCGAACTAAGACAAGCCGGTTATACGCCTGTGATTGCTGAAACCATCGCGGAAGCGGAACGGATTCTTGACGAAAGCACCCACTTTCTCTGTGCCATTCTTGACTACTGCCTACCGGACGGTCAGGACGGTGAAATCATTGACGTCTGCCTGTCAGTCGGCGTGAAAGTGATCGTGCTCACCGCCATGATGGACGAACTGACGCGTGAACGGGTGCTGGCTAAAACCGTCATCGATTATGTCCCGAAGGACAGCCCAACCTGTATCAGCAGTATCATTCCAATTCTCAAGCGCCTGGAACACAATGCGGGCCACAAAGCTCTGGTCGTGGATGATTCCGCTACCGCCCGTAAATACACGCGCAGTCTGCTTGAGCGCCAATATCTGACGGTGCTGGAAGCAAGTAATGTCAATCAGGCCCTGGCACTGATTGAACAGGAAAAAGGAATCTCGCTGGTGATCACGGATTACAGCATGCCTGAACGGGATGGAGTCAGCCTGGTGAAAGAACTGCGCCGCAGATTTCGACCGGGGCAGATGGCCATCATCGGGTTATCCGCCAGCGATGAAAATGCCCTGACCGCTAAATTTCTGAAAGCCGGTGCCAATGATTTCCTGAAAAAACCCTTTAATCAGGAAGAGTTCTATTGCCGTCTTCACAGTACGCTGAACATCATGGACTCAGAGCGCAACCTGTTCCAGATGGCCAACAAAGACTACCTGACCCAGACATGGAACCGCCGCTATTTCTTTGAACACCCGCAGGTCAAGAAGCACAGCGGGCCGCGCTGTCTGGCGCTGCTGGATATTGATAACTTCAAAGGTCTTAACGACACCTATGGCCACCACATTGGCGACATGGTACTGATTGAGCTGGCCAAACGGCTGGAAGCTTATTTCCCGGATGCATTGGTCGCCCGCTTCGGTGGCGAAGAGTTCTGCATTTTATATGGCAACTCCGCCGAAATTTTTGAGCGTCGGCTGGATATTCTGCGCGAAGACATTGCCAACACGGAACTCACTATTCTCGGCAACCCAATCCGTTACAGCATCAGCCTGGGTGTGGTACACGCTGAAACCGGGATTCATGAACTTATCCAACGTGCTGATGCCTGCCTGTACAGTGCCAAATCCAGTGGCCGTAACCGCATTGTGAAAGAAGCATAAGAGCGAAATTGTAACCCATTCGCTTGTCTTCGCTTGGCATCATTTATCATGTCATGTCTGCCGTGGTAATTATCCAACAGACATGCAGTTGGTAGGGGTTTTACACTGTAAAATCCCTACTCTGTCATTGCGACTTTCTGTAGCCATCACCGTCCGTTCCTGCATTTTCCCTTCTGTTGTCTACACTTGTAGGCAGATAATTGAAATCAAATACCATTAGCAGGGTGTGCACGATGCCGGACAGCCATATCCCCCATTCGACTGCGGAACTGGATCCTAAACAGGCTGCCCAACAGTTGCTGGCACTCATCGAACAACTGGCCAGTGAAGCCAATCAAGGCACATCGGCCTTACCCGAGATACAGCTGGACAGTCAGTTGGACAGCGATCTGGGTTTTGACAGTTTAATCCGGGCTGAGCTCATCCAGCGTACAGAAGTCTGCTTTGCCGTACCTTTGTCTGATCAGGCACTGGCGACCATAGAAACCCCGCGCGATCTCCTTAACGAAGTGTTCAGTGCCCTCCAGGCTCCCAGTGCAGTAAAAGCCAATATTGGCGAAATTCATCTGGAAAAAGCAGAAAAAGCCCCGGAACAAGTGGAAACCTTGCAGGAGCTACTGGACTGGCATGTGCAGCATCATCCGGATCGCCCTCACCTGTATGTCTACCAAAATGCCGATGACGTGGAAATCATCAGTTATCAGGTGCTTCATGAACGTGCGCGAAAAATCGCGCAGGGGCTGCTGGCGGCGGGGATAGAGCCGGGGCATACCGTTGCCATTATGCTGCCAACCTGCAACGAGTATTTTTTCTGCTTTTACGGCATCTTGTACGCACGGGCAATTCCGGTTCCGATATATCCGCCGGCACGGCCATCTCAGCTGGAAGATCACCTGATGCGCCATGCTAAAATCTTGCAGAATGCAGACGCGCGTATGCTGATCACCGTCAACGAAGCCAAACCGCTATCCCAGCTGCTGCGCATGCAGGCAACCAGCATTGAGCACATCGTAACACCGGATGAAATCGCCCCCGATCAGGACTATGTGCATGTCGGGCAAGCCAAAGCAGATGATATCGCGTTTTTACAGTATACCTCCGGCAGTACCGGCACTCCGAAAGGCGTCACCCTGACACATCGCAACCTGCTGACCAACGTCCGGGCCATGGGCAAGGCCGTCGGCGCGACGCCTGATGACGTGTTTATCAGCTGGCTGCCGGTCTATCACGACATGGGACTTATCGGAGCCTGGTTTGGCAGTCTCTACCATGCCATTCCGCTGGTTATTATGTCGCCGCTGTTGTTCCTGGCCAAACCGCAGCGCTGGTTGTGGGCGATCCACCATCACAAAGGCACCCTGTCTGCCGCCCCGAATTTTGCCTATGAACTGTGCGTCAACAAAATCGATGAGCGTGATCTGCAAGGGCTGGATCTCAGCAGTTTGCGCCGGGCCTGGAACGGTGCCGAACCCATCAGTGCCGATACCATGGCCCGTTTTACCGAACGCTTTGCCCGGTACGGTTTTCGCCCGGAAGCGATGGCGCCGGTTTACGGACTGGCGGAATCTACCGTCGGGCTGACCTTCCCGATGCAACCCCGAGCCCCACGGGTGGAATATATTGACCGCGATACCTTTTTTCGCTCCGGGCAAGCCATCGCGGTAACATCCAACAAACCAGAGAAGCCTCAACACCAACCTGGCTCAACGCCTCACACCAGCCCGACCCCTCACCCCGATCATACCTTTGCCGATAGCCTGCCCTTAATCGGATTGGGCCATCCGTTACCGGGGCACCAGATCCGGATTGTTGACAGCCAAGGGCGGGAGCTGCCGGAACGCCAGGAAGGAGAGCTGGAATTTAAAGGACTGTCATCCACGCAGGGCTATTACCGCTCACCGGAAAAAACGCAAGAGTTATATCACCAGGACTGGCTGAGGACCGGCGACCGCGGCCTGACCATCGACGGAGAACTGTTTCTGACCGGACGCTGCAAAGACATCATCATCAAAGCCGGTCGTAACATTTATCCCCATGAGCTGGAGGCTGCCGTCAGCCAGCTACCCGGGGTACGCAAAGGATGTGTGGCAGCATTTGCTCATACCAACACCCGAAACGGCACAGAGCAACTGATTGTGCTGGCCGAAACGAACTTGCGCACGGAAGAGGATAAAACGGCGCTTCGTAACCGGATTCAGGCCGCGGCTCAGGAGGTACTGGGCATTCCCGTTGACGATATTGCCTTGTGCCCGCCCCATACCGTCCCGAAAACCTCCAGCGGTAAAATTCGCCGTTCTTCCTGCCGCCATCTGTATGACACCGGCACACTCAATGCCCCACAGCGTGCCGTCTGGTGGCAGACCCTTCGGGTTGCGGTGGCGGGTATGCAGCCGACCCTGAACCAGTTTGTTCGTCAGGCAAAAAGTTACCTGTTTGCCGGCTATATGTGGCTGATACTGGGATTACTGGCTCCGCCGGTGTGGTTGCTGGTTGCCCTGCTGCCAAGCCACCTCGCTTGGCGGGTCACCCGCTGGGGCGCGCGTACTCTGCTTTGGCTAACCGCGACGCCGTTTACGGTGCAGGGCAAATCTCACCTGCCACCGAAAGGTACACCCGGTATTCTGGTGGTCAATCACGCCAGCTATCTCGACGGTATCATGGTGATTGCAGCGACAGACCGCGAATTACAGTTTGTGGCCAAGTCGGAATTACTGGGGAATACCTTCGCCCGTATTTTTCTGGAAAAGCTGGGCACTCACTTCGTTGAACGGTTTGATACCGAAAAAAGCCTGAGTGACAGCCAGAAGCTGGCCGAGGCCTCCATGCGCCCCAGCCCCCTGACCATTTTTCCAGAAGGCACCCTTTACCGCATGGCTGGGCTGCATGATTTCCATCTCGGCGCGTTTCAGATTGCGGTGGACAAGCAACTGCCCGTGATCCCTGTTACGCTGCGCGGCACCCGATCCATGCTGCGTGACCAGTCATTATTTCCGCGGCGCAGCGCAATCGACGTCATCATCGGCCAACCGATTTATCCGAACGGGGAAGACTGGCATGCCGTCCTGACCCTGAGAAACCGAGCCCGGGCAGAGATTCTCGCCCAATGTGGTGAGCCGGATCTGGCACATGAAACCACCCGATAAACGCCCTGATAGAAATCATCCTACGAGATAAGTACCGAACTGATTCGTTAATCAGCCAGATGCCGGTCGCCAGATGCCTATCAGCCAAGCAACAAAGCCTGCTCGGTGTCGATATCAAACAGATGGCAATGATTCATATCAAATTGCATCAGTCTGTTGTCGCCATGGCGGATGTCCTGCGCCGGATCAAACGGGATCCTGGCCACCAGCTTATCGTCACCGGTCTGAAAATACAGGTACAGTTCATTGCCCATCGACTCAACAACATCGATACGGTGCCATTTCTGGCTCTGGGGCGCCTTTTCGCGTGGATTGACATCCGGCACCGTTGCATCATTCAAATCATTCTCAGACATACTGACGACATGAATGTGCTCCGGTCGCAACCCGAACCAGATCTGATGCCCTAATTTATGCGTAACTTGTTGTGCTTTATCCGCAGGAAGCGGCAATTTCATGCCATTTCCCAGCTCGATAAATGTCATACCGGATTCTGCCTGCACTCTGGCTTTCACCAGATTCATCGCCGGTGAACCAATGAACCCGGCGACAAACTTGTTGGCCGGGTAACGATACAGGTTCATGGGCGTGTCCACCTGCATGATTGTTCCCTGATTAAGCACGCAGATACGATCGCCAAGAGTCATGGCTTCCACCTGATCGTGCGTGACATAAATCATGGTGGCCGTCTGCCCTTCCGCTTTCAGATCATTGTGCAACTGAGCAATACTGACCCGAGTGGACACCCGCAATTTGGCGTCAAGATTAGACAATGGTTCGTCGAACAGGAAAACATCCGGTTTGCGAACCATTGCCCGTCCCAGCGCAACCCGCTGTCGCTGGCCACCAGACATTTCACCCGGTTTATTTTCCAGCAAATGGCTGATTTCCAACGTCTCTGCAGCCTCTCGGATCCGACTGTCTATGTCGTGCTTATCCAGCTTTTGCTGCCTCAGGCCAAAGGCCATGTTGTCGTACACCGACATATGCGGATACAGAGCATAGTTCTGAAACACCATCGCAATCCCCCGATCTTTTGGCGGCAAATCGTTCACCCGTTTGTCGCCAATCAGGATATCGCCACCGGAAATTTCTTCCAGACCGGCGATCATACGCAATGTGGTTGATTTGGCGCACCCTGACGGCCCGACAAAAACCATAAACTCACCTTCTTTGATCGTCAGGTCGATCCCCTTCACTGCTTTAAATCCGTTCGGGTAGGTTTTTGCTACGTCCCGAAGCACTACTTCAGCCATGTTTATTTTCCGTCTCTGTTCTGTTTTTCATGTTGTCAGCCCCAACTGGCCCTAGGCTTGCACATAGGGCCATTGGAGCCGATGCATCACGGCTTACGCCGTTTCAAGCAGGCTGGGTGAAAAGTCTGCCACTGAATGGAGGACAAAATCGGCGTAAGGGCGTAATTCTTCCTCAGTCGCGGTTCCGGTCAGCACGCCAATCCGACGGGCACCGGCATTGCGGCCGAATACCATGTCAGACACGGTATCGCCAAACATCACCACCTGATCCGGCGTCAGATCACAATGGGCACAAAACGCATTCATTAACGCTGGCGCGGGTTTCGGGGCAATATCGCCGTCGGAGTAACCAATGAAGTCAAACAATCCCAGCAGACCAGATTGCTCTAAGGAGTACAGCGTGGCGGCTTTGGTGTCAGCGGTGGCGATTCCCAGCTTATAGCCCATTTGTTTCAGTTTAATGAGCGATTCTTCAATCCCCGGCAGAGCCTGGATCAGCTCTGGCTGCGCTTCGACTTGCTGATTAAACAAGGTTTTCACCTGACACGTAAAAGCGTCACGAGAGCAGGAAGGTTGTAACATGGCATACCAGGCATCGGCAGTGTCTTCAACCGGGTTCGATGCCAGCAAACCATGGTTATCGACCCGTTCACCGAACACGCCGATTGCTGTCAGCAGGCTTTGCGCCGTCACGTCGCTTGATGCATCATCAGTTTCTGCATCGATTTTTTCATCGGTTATGTCACTGCGGGCCGGGTACGCCGCCAACAACGCGTTGACAACCCCCTGCGCCACCTTGAGCCACATGTGATGAAACTCCAGCAGGGTGCCGTCTTTATCAAACAACACGCCTTTGACTTTCTGCTGTTTACTCTGCGTACTCTGTTGCGTGGCCAGATGATTTGCCTGCTTGATAGCAGCCATGCTGTCGCTGGCCATCAGTTCCCCCCAGGTAGTCACCACTGGCTCAGCAAAGAGAACGTGCTGCCCGTTGAAAACGGGATTAATCAGCCCTTCAAATTCCCCACGTTCACCGCGGCTCAGCTGCGTATCGCTGGGCACAGTCCCGCGGCGAATATCCACCCGCAGCCAGTGGTAGCGTGCCATCTCGACTTCAACCTCGGTCTTGAGCCCGCTCCCTTCCAGTTGTAATGCCTGGCGGGCGATGACGTCACCGTCCGCGATAAATTCCGCGTAATAGTCATTCACCTTGTCCTTCACCGTCAGCTGAAAATGCACGACGCTGTCGCCGACATCCTGCCCCGGCAGCACGCTACCAAGATTAATACTGACCACCAGCCCGCATTGACGTTCCAGGTACACATGCCCGTTACGCAGTCCCGCCAAAATGCCTTCACCACTCAGGCCATGTGAAAACACGTATGTCGCCGGATCACCGTAAATCGACGGTGCTGTCGCTTTGGGGTTACGCTCGTGTGGTTCAAGGTGTGAATCGCTGCCGCCGACGCCGTAAATCCGGTGACCGCACTGCCACATAGCCGTTAACACTTCAAGTGCCTGCTCAGTGGAAGCCGGTGAAGTCGACCAGGTCGGATCGCAACAAATTTCCATCGTATCGACCTGCGCCAGCGGCATATCGGCATATTGCCAATGCCAGGGTTTCATCATCGGATGGTTAATGCTGATGTTCCCAAGGTGGCTGGACGCGCCTGGGATGTTCTTTCCTGCCATGGCAATGCCCTGCTCAATCAAGTCAGCACTGGCGTGTTTGGCCTCAAACATCGCCAATCCCCGACATGGACCATGCACATTGAAATGACCTTTGTCCGTCGTGATTTCGACACCCGGCAGAATCAGTGTGTGTTCGCTATCCGGCAACGCCGGGTGGCAAAGGTTATGCTCGGTCAGGAACATAAAATCCAGTTCCTGCGTTTCAATGATTGCGGCTGCGGCTTCCAGCGTATTGTGCCCGTCCGACAGCAGGGTATGAGCGTGCAAGTCCCCTTTGTACCAGCCTGCCGCCGGTTTTTTTAGCGCACTGTAATCAAACGCAATCCGGTTATCCGGTTGCAAATTCGGTACCGTTGGCAACCCCATCATCACCGGCGCAACATCAAACCGGATTTCGGCCTGGTACTGCATCGGTTTATGAGAGCGATCTTCCCCCTCCAGATTGTACAAGTGAAGTGACCAGGTACCAGCGGGCAACTCCCCCGCCAAGCCGCCCAACGAGGCGGAATCATGGGTAATCACTACGTCTTTTTCTGGCTTCATCCACAGAATTCCGGCACGCAGGTGCTGGTTGGCATCAAACAGGTAGGCGTAAAGAAACCCTTTTTTTACCGTAGTTCCTCTGAGGGAAATCGCTGTCGTACCTTCAAGTACCTCAAACGTTTCGATACGGCGGCCAAAGGTCAGTTCACCGGAAAAATTCAGCATCATCATTTCTCATTCAACAGGATGGTCACAGAGCGCCCGGCAGCAAGGCATTGCCTCGAACAGACAAGCCTTACTACCGGTTTGTTTGGTAGATCTTCTTGAGAGCTCTTTGTAGATAGTTAGTGGTGGATAGCTCTTTGTATTAAGAGGTCGTGATTACGGCTAAGAACGATTCGCCCGATCCAACGCACGCTGTGCACGTTTTGCAGCCTGCTTCAGGGCTTTTTCAGCTGGAATATTCTCGATTTGCACCTGATCAGCCGCGATAGCCAACGCATCCATGATCTTGCCGTTTGTCGGATCCAAGAAGTCCATGCTGGCTGTCGCCGCTTGTTTCAGCGGGATCAGCGCCTGCGGATTTTTCTTCGTGTAGGTCTGATATTCATCCACATTTTTCACGCTTTCACGTACCGGGATATAACCGGTAAACATTGACCAACGTGCCGTATTCAGCGCATTGGTGTAGAAGTTCATAAACTCAAACGCCCCCTTTGCGGCTTTCTCATCGGTGCCGGTCGGCATCACAAAAATCTGCGCGCCCGCCTGAGGGGCGGCAGGATGTGCCCCCCAGCCCGGCTGTGTGGTTGCTGCCAGTTGGGTGAAATCAAGATCCCCCTGATCACCGGAAGATCCGGTATAGCCCAACGCGCGGCCTTTCATCACATCGTCGATCGTTTTGTACCAGTATTCCCAACCCTGACCACCGTGATGAATGCGCATGGTCTTGTCTTCGTGAATCCACTTACGGAAGCTTTCCCACACTTCAACCCATTCCGGCGAGTCAATCAGCACCGTTTTGCCGTCATCACTGATCACTTTTGCGCCGTTAGAAAAAGCGGCATCCATCAGGTTGTCTTTACCCCACATTGGCTCCCAGCCGTAGTAGGAAGTTTTCCCTTTGCCATCTTTCTCAGCCACTTTAGCCGCAACTTTAGCTACGCCCTGCCAAGTGGAGAGATCGGCCTCCGTAAAGCCATGTTCAGCCAGCTTAGCTTTGTTGTAGTAGAACACCTGAGTCGTTCCGTAGGCCGGCAGCCCGTAGACCGTTCCGTCCGGGTATGTCACCTGCTGACGAAACGCCGGAATGAAATCCTCAAAGTTGAATGAAGCATTCATGTACGGGCGCAGATCGCGAACTAGCTCTCGGCCAGCCATAGATTCCGCCTGCACCGAGTTCAGCAGCACAAACTCCGGTGCCGTTTTTGATGCCATCCCGGCCTGTAGTTTCTGGTAGGTCTCTTTGTAGTTACCCTGTAACGCACCTTTGATAACGTATTCATCCTGACTGTTGTTAAATTCATCAATCAGCTTGGCCATCATTTGCTGCGGCTTGGTTCCACCGGAGTACCAGAAATTGACTTCCGTTTGCGCCATGGCACTGCCTGCTAAAGTCAATGAACTGGTTGCGTAGCCTGCACATACAATTGCGAGTGTTTTTAGTTTCATATCCATTTACTCTTTCACACCATTATCGGCAATGCCGGACAAAATTGTTTTTTGACAAATCATGAACAGGATCAGCAGCGGCAACACCGCAATCGTGCTGGCAGCCATAATTTGCGACCAGTTAAGGCCATAGTTCCCTTCAGCAATAAAGAACTGACGGATACCTGTAGCGATCAGGTGAAGCTCCTGCGAGGTGATCACTAAGCTCGGCCACATGTAGCTGTTGTAGTTGGTAATAAACGTGATGAGGAACAAGGTCGCGAGTGCTGCCTTACACTGCGGCAACACGATAGCCCACAGAATTTTCAGCTCCCCGGCACCGTCTATACGCGCAGCTTCAACCAGCGACGGATGAATTTTCAGAAAGACCTGACGCAGATAAAACACCCCGAACACACTGGCTGCATTGGACAGTACCAGCCCGGTATGGCTGTCGAGCAGCCCCATACGCGCCAGCGTGATATAGGATGGGATATATGTCACCGCCCCCGGCAGCATGTAGCAGGCCATCACCACGACATAGAGCACGCCACGGGCTCGAAACCGCAACTGCGTAATGGCGTAGGCAAACATCGAAGAGGTGACCAGTACCAGTAAAGTGGTCATCAATGCGACCGAAAAACTGTTGAAGATGTACTGCCCGAAAGGCGCCAGCGCGAATGTTTCGGAAAATGTTTCCCAGCGGATCTGAGCCGGAATGATGTTGAGAGGATTGGCAAATATCTCGTCATTCGATTTCATTGAACCGGACAGCATCCAGATGAAGGGAAAAACCATCACAATGCCGGACAACGAGAGAAACACATGCTTTACCGCTGTTATGCCTGCTGCCCGCCAAGATGAGCACAGTCGCTTCGTGGCTGCCGTGTCAGCCGATGGGGTGCCCTGTTCAAGTGGCTTATTTTCAAAAGGCTTAGATTCAAAAGGCTTAGATTCAAATGTCGATTGCATAACCATCGCGAATTCCTCAGTAATACACCCAGCGTTTACCCATAATGGTGTTAACCAGTGTCAGCACCCCAGTTATCAGCAGGATAATTAACGACGTAGCCGCCGCCGGCCCCATGTCATATTGCTCAAATGCCTGCTGGTAGAAGAGATAAAGCAAGGTGCGGGTACTGCCGCTCGGCCCACCTTGTGTCAGGATCTGGAACTGATCAAAGGCCTGAATCGCAGTGATCATGTTGACGATCACCAGAAAAAACGTGGTGGGGGAAATCAGCGGCAGCGTGATTTTGAAAAAACGGGTTACCGGGCTGCAACCATCAATCAACGACGCTTCATAGAGCGAAACCGGAATCTTATTCAGCGCACTAATGTAAAACAGCATGGTCCAGCCGATGGCCTGCCAAACGGTGACAATGATGACTGCAATCATGGCGCTGTCACCGCTTTCCAGCCAGGTAATGGGTGCCATGCCCAATTTGGCCAGCAGCAAATTAGCCAGACCGGCTTTGGTCTCAAACACCCACGACCAGACAATCGATATAGCGACAGTCGGGGTGATCCAGGGAGAAAAAATGACCGCCCGATAAAGCTGGCTGCCGGAAAAGTTCTTCTGCAACAGCAAGGCAAACATCAATCCCAACGCGACGGTCGGAATGACTACCCCCAAAGCAAACAGGAATGTGTTCATCAGCGCCTGATGAAAGTCGCCGTCTTCCAGCATGTACTGGTAATTTTCGATGCCAACCAGATCATAGGCAGGTGAAATATAATCCCAGTCCGTAAAGCTGATATACACGCTCCAGCCAAAAGGAATGATCCAGAATGCCAGCAAAGGTACCATCAGAGGGGCAATGAACAGCAGCACCCTGGCATTGCTATGAAGCACTCTGGCATTGCTTTGAAATGTTTGCAGCGTAAGTTTCATGATTCGAGTCGTTCTGTGTCGAGATAGGGCTATCCTAGGCAGGCTCTGTGACAGGTATATTTGAACCAGCGTCATATTTTCCTTTGCCTGCCATAAGTTTTTCTTAGGGGGTATATCCCGACAGATAAGTCGAAGTAAGGGGATGAGCTTCTTCCGTGACCTGGGTTTGCTGATGCAGCCAGTCACAGAAAAAATTCACTTTGGCCGCACGTTTATTAGGGGTGATCAGATAATGGCCGGATTCAGAAGGCATTGCCCCTTCGAGTGCCAGCACCACCCTTCCGGCCAGCAGATCCCGCTCCGCCACTAACGAGCGCACTAGCATCATGCCAATCCCCTGTTTGACGGCTTCCAGTCCGTGCAGGGAATTGCTCAACTCCAACTGCACGTTAGGGACCACCGCTACCCGCTTGTGATGTGTCAGCCACTGCATCCAACTTTCTTCATAACCTTTGACCTGAATAGCCGGCAGGCTGGACACATCACCACGAGCCAGCGCCTCACTGTGCTGTGTTTTAAAGGTCGGCGAACACACCATCAGCCATTGTTCCTGAAACAGCTTCTCTGCCCGGGTATGTTTGCTGTCGATAAATCCGTTGGTAATTTCCACATCTGCCTCAATACACGGTTCGCGGGATGGCCAGTCCACCAGCGACAAATCGAGGCGTATAAAAGGAAACTTGGTGGTGAAATCTTTCAGTTTGGGGATCAGCCAGTTATGGCCGATAGAATGATTAGCTTTAACCCGCAAGACATCGGGCTGCTGTTTACCGAAGAGCATTTCCGTTTGCAATCTGAGGTGTTGCAGGGATCCCGTTACCGCAGGCAAATACTGTTGAGCGGCCGACGTAAGGCTGACGCCACGCTGGCTGCGCTCGAACAGTTCACAGCCGAGAAACTGCTCCAGACTCTTCAACTGTTGGCTGACAGCGGCCTGGGTAACGTGCAGTTCGCGCGCCGCTGCACCAATGGAACCCAACCGGGCAACCGCTTCAAATGCAACCAGTGCACGTAGTGGAGGCAACATCCTTTACCCTCGTTAAAAAACAGGCAAAGTAATGCAACCAGTTGACAGTAAAGTTACATCAGCAAGACACTATGATGACACAAGGGAAAATTAACCATGAACAAAATACGTGAAATTCAAAGCATATCCAGACGGATAGCAGCATAATCCTCTGTTTTGTCGTTTTTATGAAGCTTATCAACAAACCGGTAATCACATCCCCCGGAAAGTGGTCATACCGGATGAAGAGTGATAATAAAGGCGCTGTATTTTATTTTCCGCACTTTTGGTCGCTTAGCATCCTGCCAACGCCAGTCAGGAAAATAAAATACACATAACGAAAAGCATCGCTGACAAGGTGTCAGCCGCTTGATAAGGAGTGTTTATTTATGTTGTGCCCAGAATGCAACCAACCTATGGTGAAAACGAAAGATAACCAGAATCAGTGTGTCGACATTAATTGTCCGCCGACCCGTACTCACTGCCCTAAGTGTGATTCTGCCAATACGGATATCACCAGCAAGAGCATCAGCGATGCCACGTTGGTCTGCCGCGATTGTGACGAGCAATGGACAATCTCTCGTAGCTAATTGCGAATCGTTTACTAATATGATGTTTACTAAGGTGATCGCTCATTAAGGGGGGAGTCGCGAGGTATATCGCGCACACTACGCCATTGGGCGAAACGAAGCGTATAAGCCACTTAGAGACAAAAGGCTGCCCGAAGGCAGCCTTTTGTCGTTGAACGCTATTGCTGGAATAGTTAACGAGAAGCTGTCTGTTAACTTTCTCAGCTTCAGAACAGTAAAATCACCAGCCAGGTCAGTCCGCACAGAATCATACTGACCATCACCGCCGCAGAGCCAATATCTTTCGCCCGACCTGACAGCTCATGGTATTCATCACTGATGCGATCGACCACCGCTTCAATGGCGGAGTTCAGCAGCTCCACAATTATGACCAGCACGACGCTGGCAATCATAGCCAGACGCTCAATCGGGGTCACCGGTAACCACCAACTGACCACCACGGCAGCCACCAGAATCATCACTTCCAATCGGAAGGCTTCTTCATGCCGCCAGGCTGCCATCAGTCCTTTTGCCGAATAGCCTGCTGCATTAAAAATTCTTTTTACGCCTGTTGCTCCGGGTTTCATGATGAACGTTATTCCTTACAAATAGCAAAAATATCTAAATGAGCATCGTACTCACGGGTTTGTACCTGCATCATGCCCAGCACAGTGTGAAACAGGTTATCGTGCGACAAGTCTGCTTTTCTGGCCAGTCTGCTAACGCATTCCCTGTTTATCTTGTGCTGCCGCTGATACGACGCTGAAAACCAGGTAATCATCGGCACTCGGGTTTGAGTTTCCGGAGCGATAGTATAAGGCATTCCATGCAAATAAATGCCCTTTTCACCCAGCGATTCCCCATGGTCAGACAGATAAAGCATCGCGGTGTTCACCGTATCGCCCATCCTTTTTAGCTTGATAATGACCTGGCTCAGAATGTAATCGGTGTACACCAACGTATTGTCGTAGGTATTGAGCAGGGCTGCCGCCGAACAATGTTGTATTTCGCTGCTTCGACATACGGGTTTGTACACTTCAAACGACTCCGGATAACGCTGGTAATAAGTCGGACCGTGACTTCCTAAAAGGTGCAAAACAATAATTCCGTCACCTTTCAGTGCTGCCAGCTCCTTATCCATATTTTTCAGCAAGATACCATCAAAGCATATCCCGTTAGGACAGAGGGCAGCATCCTGATCCGGTGTGATCTGAATATGCCTCACCCGATCCGAGACCCCTTTACTGCCACTGTTGTTGTCTTTCCACAGCACATCAATTCCGGCATGCTGCAGTACATCCAACAACCCTTCCTGTCGCCGGGCAAGAGCAGCACTATACTCCTCTTGGCGCATATTGGAAAACATGCAAGGCAATGAAGCCGCAGTGGCAGTCCCGCATGACGCGACCTGACGAAACGCGTGAACATCTTCGTGGATTAAAAAAGGATTGGTATTGCGTGAATACCCGTTGAGGGCATAATTTGAGGCCCTGGCGGTCTCCCCGACAACCAGTACCATCACATTCCGCGACGTGTTACCGGCATTCAGATTCACCGCATCGGTACCGATTTGAGTGAATGGAACCCTTGATTCATACCACCGGTTCTTGAGCACCCGAAATCCGGCACTGGTGTAGCTTGTCGGGTTAATCAATGATTTTACTTCGCTATGGTTACGCAGCAACGAAGCATAATCTTTGTAATACACCCCAGCGATTACGACTAGAATCAGCACCGATGCACTCAAACTCAAGCATTTTGATATCAGCAATCGCCGTTTTGTTTCAGGAAAACGAACCTCTGCCCGTTGTACCGCCCATAGCGGCAATACGACTAGCCCCAAAAACCACCACAATACAGACAGGGACAGATAACTGGTGGCTTCATGGAAGTCTGTTTCGAAAATGTTCACCATCATGCCGTAATCGAAGACCACACCAAACTGGCTCATGCCATAGGTCACCGCCGTAGATGCCACAACCAGCACCATCAGCATCCAGCGATACCCTCTGGGCCAAATCAAGACGGTAAAAACCAGATTCATCAGGGTCAGAATGACTAATGGCAAGCTGAGTGCAAAACCCCAGCTCCACCCCGGCTGCTGATAAAAGAGCACCGCCAGGTGTTGCCACAAGGCAATATTCTGAAACAGCGTAAAATACAGGGCGACAATGAGGGTAAACGTGGAGCTACTTAAGCGGTATCTCATATCCACAGCCTTGATATGCACATATAGGAACAGCGTTCAATTTAATCAAGTGCGCAATAGTATGAGATTTTAGTTTGTGACAATGTATGGGATTGTCATCGTCCTTTAGGTCATCAGGATAAGGACTGTAATTATCAAATGAAAAACGACTTCATTCGACGATTCCAGACCGCTATTTTCTCTTTTTTTGTTCAGCAATTAACATTTTTAATCTTCAGAGATACTCTAAAAGTAAATTTCTCATTAATATAGGAATAAATAGTCATCCCTATTTATTTTCTCATTATATTATCGGGACATAAGTGTGAATAAAAATAAAATAACAATTGGGTTTATCACTGCTGCTTTCTTTTTAACTGGCTGTCAAACAACAATGACCAGTGCCGATTTTTTATATAATCAATATAGAGCTAAGCCAAACAACAAGGCTTATTCAATTGGTACTAACAATGTTGCCGGAGCAGCATGGGGAGCAGAAACAGAAGAAGAAGCCATTCAGATGGCAAATAAAACATGTATTAAGTCTGGTGGTAAAAATTGTAACGTCACTGAAGTAAATGGGATTCCAATGTCAAACGGAGCTCTACAAAGTTTTGATGTCGCTCCTTATAATAAACCCACAGTCAATAATTATAACTATATCTACCAAGGCATAAGTTATGTTCCAGATCTAAATAAGAGAGCATCAGGTTTCTTTATCAGTAGCGAGCACCTACTTACAACCAGCCAGATGGTTGACTCATGTACTAAAATAAGTTTTGAACGTAATGGTCAACTTCACGATACAACCGTCTTACGAGCAGACAAAAACAATGGTCTAGCCGTGCTAAAGCTAAACTCGCCTGTCAGTAACTATGCAAAAATCAGCTCACAAACAAAAACAAAACAAGGTGATAAAACCTACACCTTTGGGTATGACCTATCCGATGTTGTAAACTCAAAAATTCCATCCTATCAAGGAAAGATCACAGATGGGATTATCAGTTCAGCGCTAGGTAAAAATAATGATATTCGCTTCATGAAAACAACCAATGAGATAAATAATGGAAACATTGGTGGGCCTGTTGTCTCTGAATATGGTGATGTAATAGGAATTATAACTAATATTAATAAGGATGCAATTAAATCCTCTATGATCAACTTGTTCCTGAATGAATCAGAAGTACGAATTCAAAACTCAACTAACAAGAAAAAAGTCACTACATCTGAGATCGCTGAAAAAAGCCAAGGTTTCACAGTTCCACTTGTTTGCTTAAAGCAGGCTTAATTTAAATAAGCCCACTCTCATTTAGTGGGCTCTCTTTCTACCCCTGCAACACTAAAATACCCAGGTTCTCCAATAGCTGAGTTTGCTGCCATTCGCAGATAGTGACATTTTCAAGGTTGACCCGTCTGACATCCAGTCCGCTCAGATCAACATGGCTGAGATTTGCCCCCGTTACATCAAACTGCCCCCAGACATCCTGAGAGAACTCCCCGTTGGTCAAATCCGCCCCTTTCATTGATGTCCCCAGCAGGTTGGCGCCAGTCCAGCGATTTTCAAACAGCTCGCATTCATCCAAAGCAACATCTTCCAGGTCGGCATAGGACAGATTGCAGCGCGTGATGTACGCCGAGCACACATAAGTATTTTGTGTCAGATAGTTAGCAAAGCGACCACGTTGAAACGATGCCCCCTGAAGCTGGCAGTCACGCATTTCGACGCCAAACAATTCAGCGCCATAGAAGCTGGCCATGCTGAGATTACAGTGCTTGAAGCTCGCCTCCTTCAGGTTGGTATAGCTGAATGAGCAGCCGTCCTGCTCACCCCGTTCAATAAACTGGCAATGCACAAATTGCGCCTCACTCAAATCTGCCCGGCTGAAATCACACCGGATGAAAATGCAGTGCTCAAAAGTTGCCTGCTGCAGATCATCACCGGTAAATTTCTGGTCATGATAAGTGGTGTGAGTAACGTGCATGTGTTCGTTTCCTGTATCGGGGTTAAGCTCAGACGAAAATCGCGTAATGGCGCGCAGTCTTTTAATTCTTAATTTGTGTTATCGAAATTTTCGAGGGTATTGACCGCTGATTGACGGGTAATGCGATGAAATCCTCAGCGACTTTAAACAGGGTTATTCAACACGCTCGTACGTCTTTTCCATTTCATCCGGCGCAATGCCATACCCGCCATCTGACAAGTAGCCATTTTTGTACACCGTCATGCCCTGCTCATTCCAGTCAACCGCAATGATCGCGGTACTTCCGTCCTGACTGCCCAACCAATTCAAAACTTCTTCCGTGATCGGGATGGCCTTAATAGTTTTCACTCGTTTAAACGGCATAAAACTGTCAAACAGCGGTAATTCACCGTAGTTTTTTGTCCAGATATCCTGCGGCACCAGCCATTCGTTATACACAGCGCCAATCACCGGTTCCGGGTTTCGGGCAATCACGATACCTTCGGAAACCACATTTTCCGTTTCCAGTTTAGGTTTACCATCTTCACCCGCCACATAGGTTGGGAAAGGTTTGCCCATCTCGACTGCATGCGGTAAACGGCCCAGCGTGACGGCTTTTTTTCGGTATTCAGGAGCACTTTCTAACGCCGTCATCACTTCTGGAATTGACTGAAAGACAACCGGCGTGCTCTCCGTCGTCTCAGCCTGAATATAACCAACAGGTAAAAGCAGCATGGCCACAATAGTCAGTAAAGGCGTATTCATTCTTTCTCTCATTCTTTTTCAGCTGACATCCTATGGTAATACCTCACAAAAAAAATTGGTAATAATCATGTAAATTGATGGCGGCAATGGCCTGATATCGGTCAGTTTTTGCGCGCCTGAATGATTGAGTTTATCAGAACTAACTGCGATTTTGTGCTAGTACCATAGCCAACGTAATACCTGAGGGCGACATTACGTCCCCCAAACAAGACGAAGTAACCGTCAGAATCTACTATGCTTTTTTACATGATGTTTTTTGTCATCCTGCATTGTTATCCAGTTCCGTTGAAGGAAGCCACTGATGACCCAGACTCCCGATCAGACGATGTCCCGCTTGGCCTACCTTGGTCTGCTGCCTTTTGTGATTACCCTGCTCTGCATCTGGCTGGATAAGACATTGTTCGGCCTAGAGGCCAGACAAGTGTTTATTGCCTACAGTGCGGTTATTTTGAGTTTTCTGGCCGGGATTTTGTGGGGAAATGCGATTGATCATATCAAAAGCACCCTGAGCCGAAATACCTTACTCTTGAGTATTCTGTTCGCAGTGATCGCCTGGGGAGTCCTGCTACGATCACCGGAACACTATGTCTGGTCACTGCTGGCTTTGCTGTTTGGCTTCATTGCTATCTGGTTTGCCGAAAAAAAGATCCGTGAAGTTGAAAAAGAAGGGCAGCCCGCCAGCTACCAGCCGATGCGAAATCGGCTGACCGGCATCGTTGCTCTGTTGCATTTGATCGCGCTGGCCAGTTAAACCGCAGGCCTTGCCAGCTTCCCCCTTTAGCAACACGCCCCAGGCAAAATAATGGTGAACCTCGCCCCACCCGTATCGCTGTCACCGACCCGCAATTCGCCACGGTGCATGGACACTACCTGACTGACAATCGCCAGCCCCAAGCCGTGCCCGCCACTCTGCCGATCACGCGCCGTACCTATACGATAGAAGGGTTGGAGAATTTTCTGCCGTTCATCCTTCGGAATCCCGCATCCATCGTCATCGACATCGATATATAACCTGCCTTGTCGGCAGTATGAGCGGACGATGATGGTGTCTTCCGCATAGCGAAACGCATTGCGCACCAGATTCGACACCGCGCGCCCAAGATGGTGCGCATCGACAGTAAACGTACAGTCGGTCGGGCACTCCAGACGCAACGTCTTATTGGTGTCTTTCTGGCACTGATTCACAGTCAGAGCCAGCACTTCAGCGACATCCTGTTCTTTCATTGCCAACGTAATACCGGAGCGCTCCATTCGGGCGTAATACAGCAGCTCATCAATCAGCTGCTCCAGCTCTTCCATATCATCCATAATACCAGCCACATACCCCTGCTGAGTGGTGTTCAGCGATGTATCTTCCAGCATTTCAAGTTGACACTGCACCCGAAAAATCGGAGTGCGTAGCTCATGAGCGATCGCATTGGTCAGTTGCTTGTGGCTGACAATCAGCTCAGCGATTTTATCCGCCATCTGATTAAATCGCTCATTCAGCCGCCCGACCCGATGGCCCGGCTTTTCCGAAGCGCGAACATTGAAGTCACCGTCAGAAAAAGCCATGGTTGCTTCTTCCAGCATGTGAAAGCGGCGCGCCAGAATTTTCAGCATCAGTGCGCTGTAAAGGGCAAAGGTCGCCACAAACGACAACCACAAGAAGCCGACTTCATAATCAAGGTATTGCCAGATCGTCTGGGTGCGGTCTGGCTCTAGATAATAAATCCATTGCTTGTTGCCAAATGTCGCCCAATACTGATTTTCATCCTCAAAAACGGCACCGTGTCTGAACAGTTGTTCTGCTTCAATGGCAGTCAGCGTGGGATGCCCCCAACTATAGCGTTCTGCCTTAAGATGGCTTCGCTCAACAAAGCCCTCAAAAAGCTGCTCAGCCTGCTCCTGCCCCCGCTGCGCCGCCACATCCCCCAGAATCTGCATTACACTGGCGACATAACTAATTTCTATTTCGGCTTCATAGTCCGGTGTCAGCTCCTCAGTGACGTAGGAAACAGCGACCACACAAAGGAAAAACAGCCCGGACAGGCCAACAAAAAACTCCAGGTAAAGCCGTTTCATTTCTGCGCTCCGTGTCACCAGCGATCCGGCACGAACAAGTAGCCTTTACCCCGTACGGTAATGATTTTTCTCGGCAGTGACGGGTTATCGTCCAGCTTCTTTCTCAGGCTGACAATTTTGTTATCAATCGTGCGATCCAACCCGTCGTACTGAATCCCCCGGGTTTCCATTACCAGGTAATCGCGGGTGAGGACCTCATCAGGCTGACTGGCCAGCAACCAGAGCAGACGAAACTCGCTGTCAGTCAGACAGATCGACTGGCCAGCCAGTTCACAAGTACGACGACGCTGATTGATTGTCAGCGCACCATAGCGATACTGGGGATCCGTCGCCACTTGAACACCAGCCCCAGATGCACTGAACTCTGCAGGGGAAGGCATATTCAAATCACGACGCAACAACATTCGAATCCGCGCCAGTAACACGCGCGGTTTAATGGGTTTATTAACGAAATCATCAGCCCCGACTTCAAGCCCAGCCACATGATCGATGTCATCGTCACTGGCGGTCAGCATCATGATTTTACTCTTCACTTTCGCACGCACTTTCCGGCAGACACTCAGTCCATCCATGCCGGGTAACATCAAATCCAGTATGACCAAATCCGGTTGTTCACGAATAATCACAGCTGGTGCCTCATTGCCATCGGTGACGGTTATTACTTCAAACTGTTGTTGCCGAAAGTAATCCCCCAGCAAGTCACATAATTTGGCATCATCTTCCACCAGCACAATTTTGGTCATAACCCCTACCTACACAAAATAAAACAGCGTTCAACATAAGAGCAAAAAAAAGCAACCCGCCGATTATGCCAAATAGTATGATAATTTTTAAGTAAAAATACCTTTTTTGAATGGGGTTTTTTAACTAATTGATTGCCTTGCAATTACAATGCAGTGATCTCTTTTTACCTTGCAGGCCGTATACTCAGAACAGTCCAAATAACAGTCCGCGCTTAGGGATATGACAATGACACCACCTGCACTGACCCTGTTTTATGATGGCTTTTGCCCACTGTGCGTGGCTGAAATGCAGCGATTGCACCATGCCGATCAGCTGCAGCGCCTCTGTCTGGAAGATATTCAACAAGACGGTTTCGGCACACGGTACCCAGACATCGACCCGGTCAAAGCGCGGGAAATTCTGCATGGTAAAACCGCCAACGGTCAGCTATTGCTGGGGCTGGATGCGACCTATGCCGCATGGTCTCTGGTTGGCCAAAAACGCTGGATTGGCTTACTCCGGTTACCCGTGATTCGGCTCCTGGCCGATGCCGGATACCGTTTTTTTGCCCAACACCGTTATCGTTTTTCCTATCTGCTGACGGGCCGTTCATACTGCCAGACATGTCGTCTGGACAGCACAACCTGTACAGGCGAAAGCAGCAGCAATCAAGATCGTTAACCAGCGGGCAGCACACGACAATGTATACGTTGGTTACCGAGTAAAAATACCGACGTCATCGCGCTTTTTCATGCCGACCCACTTCCTGTTGCAACCAATCCGTAAATGCGGCGATTCGCTCGGCGCGCGGTGAGGTCGGATCAGAATGCAGGGTATAGCGCACACCCGGTGTCATACCGATATCAAAGGGCTTCACCAACAACCCGCGCTCAATGAAATCCCCGGCCAGACTTTCCGTCCCGAGACACACACCATGACCGGCCATCACTGCGCTTAACCCCATATCAAAGGTACTGACTTCCATCCATTGCACTTTGTCTTCGGCCATATTTACACCTGCCAGCTCAAACCATTTTCGCCAGGTAAAATTTCTGGTTTCGACCCCGTGAATAAGCCAACAGTTGAGTAACTGTTCCGGATGTTGCAGTGACAGGGAGGCAGCCAGTTCCGGCGAGCAAATTGGGTAAACCGGTTCTTCATATAAAAAGGTCGACAATATCCCCTCGCCAAGTTGCTTGCCATACCCCTGACGAATGGCAACATCAATGTGACCATACCGAATCACCGGATCGTCGGTGGTCGAATATACCCGAATAGGAATGCCGGGATGTTGCATCGTGAACTTCCATAATCTGGGCATCAACCAGCGAGAAGCAAAGGACGGCGTTGTGTTAACGGCCAGCATCCCTTCCAGCGGTTCGGCCTGGATAGCGTTCAGACCAGACACGATATGGCTGAACCCGCGAGTGACCTGTTCAAACAGGGTTTGTCCCTTCGTAGTCAGCACCATTTCCCTTCCCTGGCGGGCAAACAATTTACAGTTGAGTCCTTCTTCAAGCTGCCGAATTTTCTGACTCACCGCCGCCTGACTGACACACAGCTCATGCGCAGCTTTACTGTAACTTCTCAGTCTGGCAGCCACTTCAAAGTAACGCAGTCCTGCTAACCACCTCAGCCGATAATCCATTTCAGCCCATAACTCCTGCTTATAGTAAGTGTAATAAATCGTCGTTCGTGACAATAGGCAATATTACGCATACTGAGACCATCAAGCCACCCCAACTAAGGACAACATCATGGTAAAGCTGGTTTTAAAATGGCACCTGGATTTTCATCTTTCCCTTTTTAATAAGGAGATAATCGGGATCAGACCCCATCGAGAAAAACGCGCATCCCTCAGTGTCTTGCCGATAAACAGCCACCTGCAACGAGACATTGGCCTGACAGCATCCAATGATCATCCGCCGTCATTCAGGAAGTATTTATAACCTTTTATTATGTTTATGTATCGGCTCGAATGAGACATCGCGGGTTGACGTTTCTGCACCTAAGCTATTCTCGAGAAATCTAAGTTCGGGAAGCTATGTTCGAGAAAGAAATGCGCTGATAACAGCCGTGGCGTAGTCTGGGAATAGCTGCAGATTATTATGTTCAGCACCTGCAATGACGAACACTGCGACTTGCCGGAGGGGAAAATGTGTTATCAAGGCGTCAGTACGGGCACGGGAAATTATCTGGTCATGTTCAGCAATTATCACGGTCGTTGGTGCCGTAATCGCTTCAACACGAGCCACCGAAGCGAACTTATCTTTCAGCAATAAAGAAACGGGAAACATCCAATAAAAGTCTCTGGCAACCCGCTCAATACTGTCAAAAGGGGTCACCAGCACCAGATGTTCTACCGGGCGCGCAGCCGCGACATATGTCGCCACTCCCGAGCCAAGGCTTCGCCCCATCAGTGAGACAGATTGATGGCGGGGCGCAATCTGATCAAACAGAGCGACTGCATCACGGTATAAATGCTGTTCTGTTGGGTGCCCCGGATTATCGCCGTAACCCCGATACGGAATCAGATAAACACTGACATGGGTCAGCCGCTCTGACAATGGCGGGAATGGCAAGGCCCACTCCATCTGGCGCGTGAACCCCGTCAGAAAGCGGAAAAAGGGAATCGTCAGCTCGATCGCTTCGGCATTACCGCCATAGTAAATCAAGGCTTCAGGCTGCCCTGGATTGATCACCCAGCCGCTTAACGTCACCCCGTTTACGGTAAACCGGCTATTCTTTTCACCCAACATCGACATCGCTGGTTGCGGAAAATAGAGCATTTTTCTCTGGAATACAGACAACATCACTGCACTGACCAGATACACGATGATTACCAACCATAACAGACTTTTCACGGTTGCCTCCGGTTTGGTGCCAGCCAATGGCTTCTTGCCTTCTCGTTATGATCATGCCCCTTAACCTAAGGCATGGCTCTTTTAAGATTGATGCACTTTCCACCATGGTGCGACCTGCCCAACATTCTGTGATCGTCATTCAGCTTTACAGCAAACATCATTGTTTGGTCATCAGATTTTGTGATGTTCGACGAGTAACAACATTTTGTTAACCATTATGCTTTGGGCACTTTTATACCAATAAAATCAGAAGACTATATACGGACCTATATGAAAAGCTATATGAAAGGCTATTTGAACTGTAAAACTTTTACTTTGAGTGCGCTTGCTCTCCTGATGTCTCATAACAGTGTTGCTCAAATCGTGAATGGCGACTTTGAGCAATGGAATGGCAATGTGCCTGCTGGCTGGCAAGTCATTGATAGTGGGATCAGCCTCGCTCCCTCTTCAACCCAGGTAAAATCAGGTGGATTAGCTGCAGAAGTGCTCGTAAGCACCAGCACACAGAGCAATACCGATTTATTGCAAACCGTGCATGTCGAGCAAGGCAAAAGTTATGATTTCAGCGTTTCAGTTTTCCATACCGAAGGGAACCTGAAAGCCCGTCTGGTCGCTGACGGCTATCAGGGCTATTCCGATAATCTCAAACCACAGCAATGGCAGGACATCAGCTTCAACTATACCGCCACCACCACGAAAGATATTCAGGTCGGCCTGCGCTTTTATGATGTTTCCGGGTTTGACGGCACTGAAGTGGTGTATGTTGATCATTTCCGTCCGACGGACAGCACGGCAATACCGCAACCACCCACAGATCCCGTTGAGCCGCCTACCGATCCGGTCGATCCGCCAGCCGGTACAGAGGATCTGGAGGCCTACTATCAGGCCGCAGAAGGTAAAACCGGTTTTGCACTAAAAACCGCGCTGCACAATATCATTCGTCAGCATAACAGCCAGGGTTACACGGCGATTTGGGAGCTGGTGAAACAGGCAGATCTGGATAACTACTATGAAAAAGACGGTTCAATTCTGGATATGTATTCAGAGAATCCTTCGGATTCAGATGCCGTTACCTTCACCAAAGTCACGAACCAGTGCGGCCAGTACAGCAAGGAAGGCGATTGTTACAATCGGGAGCATTCCTTCCCGAAAAGCTGGTTTGGCGGCAAGGTTGAACCGATGAATTCAGATGGTCATCACCTCTTTGCCACCGATGGATACGTCAATGCCAAACGAAGCAACTGGCCATTTGGTGAGGTAGGCTCCGTGACGTATACCTCAAGCAACGGTTCAAAGCTTGGGCAGGCAAAAGCTGCACTCGGCTTTAACGGGACAGTGTTCGAGCCTGTAGACGAGTTTAAAGGGGACTTTGCCCGCGCCTATTTCTATATAGCAACCCGCTACGAAAATGAAATCGCGTCGTGGGAAGGCAACACCACAAACTCAGATGCCGTTCTAGATGGCACCAACACCACAGTCTTTGAGCCTTGGCTACTGGCCATGCTCAAACGCTGGCACACCAACGATCCGGTCAGCCAAAAAGAGCTCGACCGCAATCAGTCGGTATATAAATTTCAGGGCAACCGAAATCCGTTTGTGGACCATCCGGAATTTGTCACTGCGATCTGGGGTAACTGATTCCGGTTGGATCCATTAGCCCTTTTTCTTTTGTTCCCCTTCGATTTCCCCCGTTGTTGCTGACGGGGGCAATCAGAGCTCACGCTGTCAAAGCTTATTTTCAGGCATGGCCTAACAGCCTGAAATTCCAGTTTTCTACCTGGTTGGTTTCAAGGCGCTGCTCTACCTTACTCATCCAGCTGTGGGACAATTTTCGCTGTTGCTGCAATTGTTTTAACCCTTCATGGTTTAGCGGGTCACCGAAAAAGATGTCGCACACAGCCTTCAAAGTCATGGCATTGGGTTCACGCTCAATCAGCACCAGTGGATCGGTCACACTGACCAAACCCGGTTGAATAACGCGGTATAACCAGCCACAACGGCTGATGGCCTGCATATTGACCGAGATCTCTTCCACTCCCCAACGCTTGTTCAGTTTAAAGCAGGGTGAACGAGGCTGACTGACTTCGATCACGGCTTCACCCCAGCGATAGCGATCGCCGAGACAGACCGTTTCTTCCGTCATGCCTTCTGAACTGATGTTCTCTCCCATTCCCGGAGCTTGCCACTTTGGCGCATCTTGTTCTCCCTCCTTATGGTGCAGCTGTTGCCAGTAAGCATAATGTTCACTGGGGTATTGATGCAGCGCTCGCTCTGGTCCGCCATGATGACGCTTATCAGCACATTCATCGCCGTCCAGACCGGTCAAAGAGAGGTAAACTTTTTCCACAACGAGCGATTTATCAATCGCCGTTTCCAGACCGTACCGCTGTGCGATCTGGCCACAGTAAACCCCATTCAGGTAAAACTTCTGGTTCACAATGTTCTCCCTTTGAAAATCCGATCCTGGCAGCTGTGCTTGGCATACGTTGCCTGACAACCCACCATTTAATAAGCACTAAGTTTACCATCATTAACAAAGTGAGACTTCATCATTACGTCGGCGCAACGCTATACCGTACAAAGACAAATAAAAAACCATGACACCTTTGCAGGCCTCATGGTCACTTGGGGAATGGCTCACAGATTCATCTATCGTTTTATTTGGCTATTTTATTTGGGTAAAGGGATAAACTCTTCTTCGTCGCCGGGGACTTTATCAAATTGCTGATCCTGCCAGTCACGTTTGGCACGGGCGATTTTTTCTTTGTCACTGGAAACAAAATTCCATTCAATATACCGATGACTAATGGTTTCCCCTCCAACCACAGCGATGCGCGAGTCCTTAACCGCTTGCAAAGGGCATTCCGAGTCACCGGGCAATACCGCAAACGCGAAGCGAGGGAGCGTTTCTCCACCCAGCGTCAGTTCACCATCCAGTACATACACGGCTTTTTCGTCCGCCTCGGGCAAGACTAACGTATGACCTTCCGGAATGGCCGCCTCAAGATACAATGTGTCGTAATAACATTTAACGGGAGAAGTGGCACCATAGGCGCTCCCCATCATCACCCTGACTGTCACATCATCCTGCTTTACAACCGGAATGGTCTGGCTTTCGTAGTGGTAAAACATTGGCTCTGTATCTTCATCATCTTCCGGCAGAGCCAGCCACAATTGAAGGGCGTGAAGTGTGCGATCCTGGTTAAGCACAGCCGGGCGTTCACGTTCAGAGTGAACAATACCTTTTCCGGCTACCATAAGGTTAATGTCACCCGGGTTAATCGTCTGCTCTGTCCCCAGCGAATCCCGGTGCAAAATTTCCCCCTCAAACAGATAGGTCACGGTTGCAATACCAATGTGTGGATGCGGCCGGACATTCAGCCCGTTATTTGCGTCAAACTGAGCGGGTCCCATATGGTCGAAGAACACCCACGGGCCGACTTTCTTCAGAAAGGCACTCGGTAAAGCCCGACGCACGATAAAGTCGCCCAAGTCTTTATCCTTCGGAAACAGCAGCTGCTTGATTTCATCGCAACTGTCCGTTCGTTCACAGTGCAGCTCAGTGGTTGGCGCTTCATTACTCATGATGTTCCCTCCCTTCTTTGACTAACTCATTTTCATAAGTGTAATCATTAACGAAGTATCCGCCGGGACTTATGGTTTAAAAGGTGGAATTCAGCAGGGAAATGGTAAGAAATATTGAAAAATGATTGCCAACAAGTATTGACGATACACCTAACGTTCTACTCAGAGGCTGTGATGTCGAGGCGGAACGGCTAAGACCGTATTCGGCCGGGCTGGCGCTCCAGCGGGACTCATTTGTCCGCAGGACAAACCTAAAACCCAACACAAACAAAAAAGCCCCGTCATTTCTGACGAGACTTCGTTGTCGTGGCGGAACGGCCGGGCTGGCGCTCCAGCGGGACTCATTTGACCGCAGGGCAAACCTAAACCCCACACAAACAAAAAAGCCCCGTCATTTCTGACGAGGCTTCGTTGTAGTGGCGGAACGGCCGGGCTGGCGCTCCAGCGGGACTCATTTGACCGCAGGGCAAACCTAAACCCCACACAAACAAAAAAGCCCCGTCATTTCTGACGAGGCTTCGTTGTAGTGGCGGAACGGCCGGGCTGGCGCTCCAGCGGGACTCATTTGACCGCAGGGCAAACCTAATCCAACACAAACAAAAAAGCCCCGTCATTTCTGACGAGGCTTCGTTGTAGTGGCGGAGCGGACGGGACTCGAACCCGCGACCCCCGGCGTGACAGGCCGGTATTCTAACCAACTGAACTACCGCTCCAATTCTTTGTGAAATCCGGCTTGCGCTCAATTTCCAGAATGTGGCGGAGAGATAGGGATTTGAACCCTAGATACGCTATTAACGTATGCCGGTTTTCAAGACCGGTGCTTTCAACCACTCAGCCATCTCTCCGTAAGTGCGGCGAATATTACGCATTCAGGATTTAACTGTAAACCCCTCAATGATTCAAGTGGTTACATATCGACCATATTTTCTGATTTTTCTTACTTGCCGGTCAGAAATCAGCACGAAACGGTGTTTTCGCCACTAACGCCAGAACCCCAGAACGCCTGCTGTGGCAGTCTTTCCTGCTTAACCAATGCCCGCAGCGCTTCAGGGTAAAGATTCCACTGCTCAATATCTTCACAGCGCACCCAGAAAAACTCCAGATGGGATTCATTCGAAGTGATTGGCTGAGAATGTGTCAAAGACGTGTTTACCTCGAAAATCAGGTTAATCTCAGACTGTGTCACACCATGATCAAACCACTCATTTTCAGCGGCTCCGACAAATCGACCGACAGTGGCCTCGATCGAGGCTTCTTCCCACAATTCACGGGCCAGCGCTGATGCCGCAGGCTCCGCAAATTCAATATGGCCGCCAGGCAGAAAGGTCATAGTATCGCCAATCGCCCGCACCAGCAGAATATGGCCCTCGGAGCGAATGATCCCCCGCGCCAGGTAATGAAAACTCACTCGACTCTCCTGTTTTGTCTTTTTCCCAGATTCTATCCCAACTCAGACATCGGATTAAACCACATCGACTGCACGGCTCTTTAAAGTCATCAGGGTTACTGCTAACCTCTTCATTACCTCAAACCACAAAATGATAACAATGAAAATTTTCAGTAACTTCGAAAGCGGGAATATCGAGATCGTTAAAGCAGAAACGCCAGACGATATCCAACTTGCCATTCCTGCTGACAATCAATCTGACATTGCCCAATGGTTTCACTTTCGCCTGGAAAGCGAGCCGCAAATTCCCCACCACTTCAAACTGCTTAATTTGGCGAAATCTGCCTATCCGGAAGGATGGAAAGACTACGATGTCGTTGCCTCATATGATCGTGAAGAGTGGTTCCGTATTCCGGCAGATTTTGACGGTGATACGCTGAGCTTCACCGCTTACCCTGAATATGGCTCGATGTACTTCGCCTACTTCGCACCGTATTCGTACGACCGCCACCAGGATTTGTTGCATCAGGCTCAGTTGCATCCTGCCTGCCGCCTGGAAACACTAGGGGCGACACTGGACAACAATGATATGAGCCTGCTGACCATTGGTGAGCCGGAGGAAGGGAAAAAGAACATCTGGATTATCGGTCGTCAGCATCCGGGCGAAACCATGGCGGAATGGTTCATTGAAGGCATGCTGCAACGCCTGCTGGATGACACCGATACCCTGGGCCGTGCGCTACTGAACAAAGCCGTATTCCATGTGGTTCCTAACATGAACCCGGACGGCAGTATTCGAGGTCACCTGCGCACGAATGCGGTCGGCGTCAACCTGAACCGCGAATGGCAAACGCCTTCAATGGAGAAAAGCCCTGAAGTCTTTCTGGTCCGTGAGCGTATGCTGCAAACCGGAGTCGACATGTTCCTGGATATTCACGGCGACGAAGCGATTCCGTATAACTTTGTTGCAGGCAGCGAGGGCATTCCGTCTTACGACGAGCGTCATGCCGCACTGGAGAATGCCTTTAAACAGGCACTGCTAACCATTACACCAGAGTTTCAGGATGAGCACGGTTACGACAAAGATGCGCCGGGCCAGGCAAATTTGACCATTGGTTCAAACTGGGTCGCAGAGCAATTTAAGTGCCTGTCTTACACCGTTGAAATGCCATTTAAAGATCATATCAGCCATGCGGATGAAGTCTACGGCTGGTCTCCGGAACGCAGTGTGGCTTTTGGTCAGGATGTGCTGGCTGCTGTTCATGCCGTTGTTGATCAGATTTAAGCGCGGTTCGTGATACTTTGGGGCAAACACTCTGCCAGTGGCATTTGTCCTGCAGACTGAACGAAAAAAAAGCCAGTACCAAATCGGTACTGGCTTGTGCCTTAGGACTATATACCTAACGAATATGTTTCTTACATAATCTATTTATCAATAAATCCGTCTTACAAACCCAGGTCTAACATGTCTAGGTCTAACAGAATAAGTTTCTGTGACTATTAACGCATGATCATCTGTTCACGGCCTGGACCAACAGAAACCATTTTCACCGGAACACCCATCAGCTCTTCAACGCGCAGTACATAAGCCTGTGCAGCCTTAGGCAGTTCTTCAAATGCGCGACAACCCGTAATGTCTTCGCTCCAGCCTTCCATTTTCTCGTAAACTGGTGCCAGTGCAGCCGTTTGAGGCCAGATTGGGTTTTCACTGTGCTTACCGTCGTAGGCAACACAGATCTTCAGATCTTCCAGACCACTCAGGCAATCAAGCTTAGTCAGCGCCACTTCAGTTGCAGCCTGTAGTTCAACACCGTTACGTGTTGCAACAGCATCAAAATAACCCATGTCACGTGGACGACCCGTGGTTGCACCAAATTCATTAGCCGCTTCACGGAAGGCATCTTGCTCTTCCATTGCCGTGATCAACGTACCGGTACCTACTGATGAGCTGAACGCTTTCGCTACAGCAATCACACGCTCCGGACGCAGAGCAGGCAGACCGCCGCCAATACCAGCATACATAGACACAACATTCGAAGACGTTGTCCAAGGGTATTCACCGTAAACCAGGTCACGACCGGCACCCAACTGAGCTTCGAACAGCAGGTTCTCGCCTTTTGCCTGCAGCGCTTTCAGCGGCAGAGTCACGTTAGTGATTGCGTGACGCCATGGCTCAGACACTTCAAGCAGCCACTGAGTCATCTCTTCTGCAGTCTGGTTAAAATCACAGCTTGGGTACAGCGCTTTCAGCTGAGGCAGTTTCCAATCCAGCAGGAACTGAATACGTTCTTTCAGCACCTCAGGTTGCTGCAGCCAGCCAACCAGAATGCCTTTTTTCATCACACGGTCACCGTAAGCCGGCGCTATGCCCTGGCGTGTTGAACCGTAAGCACCGTCACCAAGACGCTCTTCTTCAAGGGTGTCTTCTAAAGCGTGGAGTGGAAGACAAAGAGTCGCGCGGTCAGAGATGCACAGGTTCACTTTTACGCCTGCAGCTTCAACTTCCGCCAGTTCTTGAGACAGCTTCTCAGGGCTGATCACCATACCAGGGCCTAGCACCGCCAGACAGTCAGGGTTAAATACGCCGCTCGGCAGCTGGTGCAGCTTGAACGTACCCAGGTCATTCACAACGGTGTGACCGGCATTGTTACCGCCCTGGAAACGGATACTTGCTGATGCCTGCTCAGCCAGAAAATCCACGATGCGGCCTTTGCCTTCATCACCCCAGTTTGCACCAACAACAACGATAGACGACATAATTAACTCTCCTTAATCTCGAAGCCCTTATGCTATGCCCGCTCAGCCAATAAGAAAAATTAATAATCGTTATTGGGCTAATAAGAATTCCATATGGGATTTTGTGGGACAAAAGGTAGAATAGGAGGCGGCGTACACGGCCTAACGACGGACATTAAGCGAGGAAGCATGCTCGATTTACACTGGTTAAATACATTTGTGACGTTGGCACGATTGGAGCACTTTGGTAAAACCGCTTCCGAACTGCACATGACCCAGCCCAATGTCAGTCTGCATATCAAACAACTGGAGCAGGCGACCCGGGTCAAACTGATCGAACGGAACCCCTTCAGACTGACGCAAGCAGGTGAGCGCTTACTACAAAGTGCTCAGTCAACGTTGCAGGAGTTGCAGATCTGTCAGGCCGATCTGAACGCGATCAATGACCTGTGTCGAGGCACCCTTTCCATTGCCGCCAGTGACATTATTTCACGCCTGCTGCTGATCAAACCGTTTCAGTCTTTTAAGCGGGAGTTTCCGGGGATCGACCTGTCGCTGTTTAACACCACGTCCAGTCAGGCTGCTGAGCTGGTTAAAAGTGCCAGGGCCGATCTGGGGTTTGTCATCGCTCAGAAAGAAAGTCAGCCGCTGCACTTTACTGAATTACGCCAGGTACGCTGGTGTGCCCTGGGAAACGGACTGGCTGACTGGCAACAGCAAGCCAGGGGGCAATCGCCCCATACTTCGGGAGATGGACCCACCCTGATTCTGCTGGGGCACGATACCCGTACCCGCGACCTGATCGATCTGGCGCTGCCGAGCCTGAAATTGCCCAAATACCGGGTCATGGAAGTCGGAAGTGTCGATGCTCAGATTGACTGGGCCGAGGCGGGGTTTGGCATTGCGATTGTACCGGCTTTCTCGCTGCACCCTAAACTCAACCTTAAAAGCACCATTACGCCACTGCCGGATTTTCCGACCACCAGCCTGGGATATATTGTGCGGCAGAATCAGGTGCTCTCGCGGGCAATCAAACAGTTGCTGCACTGGGTGAGCGAAGAAATTGCCAACTCGCCGCATAACCAGTAACCGGCCACTTAGGGCAACGCACAAACCCGGGCAACAAGAAGACAAAAGGCAGCCCATGCTGCCCTCTGTGCCCGTGGAATGATCAGCGCTCCAGCGCATCTTCCAGCTTAGCTTTCCACACCGCCAGTGCTAACGCTGGTGTTCGCAGCACCTTCGGGGTCGGAATCCAGCCATGCTTGATTCTGGCAAACACATCGAAACGCTCGGCAGTGCCCGACATCGCTTCGGCCACAACCCGACCGGCAATGTTAGTGAGTCCGACGCCATGACCGGTGTAACCGTGTGCAACGTAGATATCGTGACCCAGATGATCGATCTGCGGCATGTACGAACGGGTCACCGCGAACAACCCGCCCCAGTGGTAGTCCATCCTGACATCTGACAATTGTGGGAACACCTTGATCATGCGTTGACGCAGTCGCTCCATAGAGTCGGCATATTCCCCATTGAACGGGTGGTTCACGCCGCCAAACAGAATCCGCCCATCCGCGGTAGGACGATAATAATCCAGGCAATTATTCAGATCAGACATCGCCATCTTGTTACTGATCGGCTGGCGATCACCCAGCGGCTCCGTCACTGCGATATAGGACGCCACCGGCAGCACCACACTCTGCGCTTTTCTGTCTAATCCATCCAGATACGCATTGCAGGCCAGTAACACCTGACGGGCTTTTACCCTGCCTTTATCGGTGTGAATTACATGGGGCTGACCTTTTTCAATTTTTAGCGCCGATGTATTTTCGTACAAGGTTGCCCCCAGTTCCAGCGCTGCACGAGCCAGACCCAGGGTATAGTTTAGAGGATGTAAGTGCGCACTATTGGCGTCGAACAATCCCCCGAGATAATGCTCGGTGTGGGCAACCTGATTGATGTCGTCCTTGTCCCACCAGCTGGCGCTTGGATAGTCATACCGGCTCTGTTTCAGCTCCAGCCAGGATTGCAGTTCCGCTTCCTGACTCTTATTCAGAGCTAACTCGATGTATCCTTGCTGGAAATCACAGTCAATCTTGAATGTTTCGATGCGTTCGCGGGCGATATCCACGGCTTCACAGGATAAATCCCACAGTTGTTTGCCCCATTCCGGACCATAGGTTTCATCCACTTCACGCAGCCCCAGACAATAGCCCACCAGACATTGGCCACCGTTTCGGCCAGATCCGCCCCAAGCCAGACGACGGGATTCCAGCACCACGACCGAATAGCCTTTTTGGCGCAATTCAATGGCCGCGGAAAGACCTGTCATGCCACCACCGATGATGCAGACATCGGCTTCAACCGATTGATCCAGAGAAGGTTGCTGCGGGAAAGGGGTCACGGTCGCCTGATAATAACTATCAATGTACTGACTGTCTTTAACCATGTCTGCTGCTCGCAAAATTGTGCCTATGAAAATTGGCGCGCATGGTGTCACGGGTTCATTACCCAGACAAGCAATTTATTATCGAGACGAGATTCAAAATAATGACTTATCGCCTTTGACAGGTATCCCCCCTATCCTATCATTCGCCTCGTCAATACGGACTCTGCCTGTTAAAAGGACTATGAAAACATGCATAAAGTAATTAAAGGGGTGACTGCACTTATATTTGCACTGTCCACACTGAATGCTTCTGCGGCCAGCAACGTACTGAATGTGTACAACTGGGCGGAATATATGCCGATTGAGGTACTGAAAGCATTCGAAAAGGAATACAACGTCACAATCAACTACTCAACGTTCGAAAATAACGAGAGTATGTATACCAAGCTGAAGTTGCTGGATAACAAAGGCTACGATGTGGCGTTTGCCTCTACTTACTTTATTCAGAAGATGTCGCGCGAAGGCATGCTGGCCAAAATTGACAAGAGCAAACTGCCAAACCTGAAAGACATTAAGCCGGGTTTGCTGGGCCAGCAGTTCGACCCGAACAACGACTATTCATTGCCATACGTCTGGGGCGTGACCGGTATTGCTTACAATTCTGACGTAATCAAGCCTGAGCAGGTTTCAGGCTGGAACGATTTGTGGAAGAAAGAGTTCGCCATGCAGGTAATGCTGCTGGACGATGTGCGTGATGTCTTTGGCATGGCACTGAAAGCACAGGGACACAGTATCAACTCGACCAATGAAGCCGAAGTCAAAGCCGCCTATGAGTACCTGCTGAAACTTCGCCCGAATGTGGTGGTTTATAACTCCGATGCCCCGCACGTCCCGTTTATTACCGGTGAAGCCAACATTGGCATGCAGTGGAACGGTAATGCCTATCTGGCGCAGAAAGAGATGAAAGAGCTGGCCTTCATTTACCCGAAAGAAGGTTCGATTCTATGGATGGATAACTTCATTATCCCGGCAGGCAGCGATAACAAAGACCTGGCGCACAAGTTCATCGACTTTATCTACCGGCCGGAAAATCAGGTGAAAATCGTCGAAGAGTACGGTTTCCCTGCCTCCAACGACAAAGCAGAAGCGCTGCTGCCTCAGGACGTCCGGGACAACCAGACCATTTTCCCAACTGACGAAGATATCGAAAAAGGCGAGTTCACCAATGACATTGGCGCGGCCATCCATATCTACGAAAAATACTGGCAGCTTCTGAAAAGCTAAGTCGTTGGCACTCAGACCGTCTCCGCTTGGGGACGGTCATTAAACGGGCTGTGATGTTCAGCTATAACGCCGCTATTTGCTGACAAGATAGCGATGCCAGTTGTGATCCAACTGCTGAAAAAGCGCTATACATAACTCTTTTCGCTCGGCAAGATCCTCTTTTTCGACCTCATCCAGCAAATTCTTATGTTTCTCAGGGTCGCTACCATAAACCAGACACAAGGTTGAAAAATACCGTTGTAAGTCGAAACTGTGCTCATCAATATATTCGCTGAGTTCGTAATAATCCGGGCGATCGTCAGACTCAAACGCAAACATATCTGCGGCACTGATGGCGGCGTCATCTCCACCTTCCACGTAATTGATCAGCATCAGGGTTGCAAAGTTATCGACAGCATCTTCTTCCTTGCCCAACACTGGAATATTGTGGTCTTCGACAAATGCATGCCCGGCTTCATGGAGTAAAGTATGAAGCACCGTATCAATCGCCCCCAGCTTCGGCGCTTTTCCAAACCGTTTTTCGTAGTCATTTTCCCGAAAATAATGCAGTGATTCGGTCACAAATGAGTAAGGAATATAAACAATATGTGTTTCTGGATCGTACAGCGGTCCTTCTTCTCCGCCGTACCTTACCGTCAACGTTTCCTTAAACGGAAAATAAGCGTCAGAAAGCCCAGTCAGCGTTTCATTGATACCGCTTTTCTCTATAAGCTGCCGCGCAGCCTTGTCTTCTTTACCTTTTGTTGCCAGGTACTCAACAGAGACATTTGTATCAGCCGCCATCACTGAACCGGCCAACAACATCCCCAAACCTAACAATGTCATCGTTGATTTCATGCAAACCCTTATTCCGGCACCCACCAGGAGAATGGCCGAATCATAACGGTAAGCCAGCTCCTAACCAAGCCACTTAACTTAAAACGGCTTGATCCTGCTTCGTTGTCGTAGCGGAACGGCCGGGTGGACGCTCCAGCGGGACTCATTTGTCCGCAGGACAAACCTAAACTCACCACAAACAAAAAAGCCCCGTCATTTCTGACGAGACTTCGTTGTCGTGGCGGAACGGCCGGGCTGGCGCTCCAGCGGGACTCATTTGACCGCAGGACAAACCTAAACCCAACACAAACAAAAAAGCCCCGTCATTTCTGACAAGGCTTCGTTGTCGTGACGGAACGGCCGGGCTGGCGCTCCAGCGGGACTCATTTGTCCGCAGGACAAACCTAAACCAACACAAACAAAAAAGCCCCATCATTTCTGACGAGGCTTCGCTGTCGTGGCGGAACGGCCGGGCTGGCGATCCAGCGGGACTCATTTGACCGCAGGGCAAACCTAACCCCCAACACAAACAAAAAAGCCCCGTCATTTCTGACGAGGCTTCGTTGTAGTGGCGGAGCGGACGGGACTCGAACCCGCGACCCCCGGCGTGACAGGCCGGTATTCTAACCAACTGAACTACCGCTCCAATTCTTTGTGAAATTCGGCTTTCGCCCAATTTCCAGAATGTGGCGGAGAGATAGGGATTTGAACCCTAGATACGCTATTAACGTATGCCGGTTTTCAAGACCGGTGCTTTCAACCACTCAGCCATCTCTCCGTAATTGCGGCGAATAATAACGGGGGACGGCTAGCTTGTAAACCCTGAATTTTAGAAAAACCAACCGCTTGCGCAACTTTCAGCCAAATAACACCAATGATTGGTAAAAATCAGTCACCCATCAGCTCTTCCGGCTGAGGACGGGCGCGCTTTGGGTAGTCAAAATAGAGGACTGTCGCCTGCCCGGAATCAATCGCACTCCAGCAGTCAACTTCAAACGCAAACACCACCACACCACACGTCGGAATCGAATCGGCTTTGAGCCCGAGCATCTGTGCCAAGTTGGTGATCGCCGGATTGTGGCCCACCAGCATTATCCGATCGGCGACATTGGTACAGGAACGGATCACATCCATCAACTCAAACGCCGATTCAGTATAAAGTTCCTCGCGAGCCTCAAGCTTCGGACGGCTGTACAGCGTCTGGGCAAATAACCCGGCCGTTTCACTCGCACGCAGCGCGGAGCTGGTCAGGATCAGCTGCGGTCCCCACTGCCATGCATTGAGGCGGTGTACCATCTTTGGAATATTTTTCAGTCCGCGATTACTCAACGGGCGGGCATGGTCTTCGAGCGATGGATCATCCCAGGACGACTTTGCATGACGAAGCAAAAACAACAGTTTCATTGCCTTCTCTCCCCAAACTCGCGCCAGTATCCCGGCACTCTCCGCAACGGAAACGCAACGGCATTCATTGACGACTTCTGGCTATAAGTATAAGGAAAATAGGCAACTAGCGTGTGTTGTTTACAATAATTACCACCAAATAGTTCCAGCTCAATCTGGCTACATCGCGGATTTGACCGCGCGAGCCAAACGCTGTGCCGCTTGCTCCGGATCGGCCGCCTTGGCATTGAAGTAATCACTGACTACATCAGAAATCGCGGCCTGTACATAACTGGTCGAGGCCATACCCTGCGACAGACTCGGCACTAGGCCACCGTTTGTTAAGCTCTCCCGGAACACTGTCATGGAGTCTCGGGCACACTGGTCAAATGGCGTCATGTCCATATCCATCCGAACCGGGATCGACCCTTTGCGCTGGTTAAACCCAACCTGAAACGTTTTGTCGAGCAGGATACGGGCAAGATCCTGCTGGGCCTTGATATCGGCCTCGTTCGTCAGCTTGAAAAAGGCAAAACTGTCAATGTTGTAGGTAAACTGTCCTACAGTGCCGGGCGCTGCCACACACAGATAATCCTGCCCCGGCTTTAGCCCTTCTGCGGCAAATTCCCCTTTGGCCCAATCCCCCATAATCTGCATCGCGGCCTCGCCCCGACTGACCATTTCAGTGGCGCTGTTCCAGTCCCGCCCACGATAGCCCGGATCAATATAGTCCCTCAGCCGCAGAAACTGGCGAAACACCTCGACCATTTTCGGGCTGGAAAGCACACTCATATCCAAATCCACAAAGGCCCGTTGATACCCCTCCGCGCCCAGCACCGCCAATGCAATTGTCTCAAACAGCGTCACGTTCTGCCATTGCTGACCACCGTGCGCAAGCGGAATATATCCCGCTTGTTTGATTTTGTCTGCCGCAGCAAAAAACTCAGGCAGGGTACGAGGGACTTCCACTCCGACTTTGGCCAGTATGGCCGGATTGGCCCATAACCAGTTAACCCGGTGGATATTGACCGGGACAGCCACATACTGATCGTTGTACAGCATGATCCGGCGTGCCACGTCTGGCACCACTTCCGGCCAGTGCGCCTCGTCGGCCACAACACTGAGATCACTCAGAAAACCTAAGCGTCCCCATTCCTGAATATCCAGCCCTTTCAGCTGGGCTGCCGATGGGGGATTGCCCGATACCGCACGGGTTTTCAGCACCGTCATGGCACTTTCACCGCCACCACCGGCAATGGCAAAGTTTTTCCAGTGATGGCCGCGCGCTTCAATGTTGTCCTTGAGATAAGTTGCGGCATTGGCTTCTCCGCCGGATGTCCACCAGTGCAGAATCTCCACATCACCGGCAGTCACACTGGTCGTGCTACACGCCAACCACAATGCAAGCAGAGTGCGAGGTCGTTTCATGTTCAGTTATTCTTCTTTCATCAGGCGCGGGATAAACACCTTCACTTCTAAACCGCCATCCACAGCATTGTGGATAGCCATATCGCCACCATGAGCATGGATGATGTTACGCGCAATCCCCATACCGAGACCGTGCCCCTCGTCATCTTTTGCCAGACGAACATAGGGTTCAAAGACCGCTTCCAGCATTTTTTCCGGAATACCCGGTCCGTTATCCTTAATGATCAGAATCAGCGAGCTTTTCTCGTCTTTAATGATCAAGTGCACTTCATGGCCGTATTTCACCCCATTATCAATCAGGTTGCTGAAACAACGCTTGAGCGCCAGCGGTTTACCCATCAATGGGGCAATCGGAGTATCCGGCAGATGCACTTTGACATGGCCACGGTTATGACGTTCGGCAATGCTATGGAGCAGCTCGTTGACATCCACTTCGGTCAGGTTCTCGTGCAAATCAGTATCTTTCACCGTTTGCAGCGCCCCTTTCACCATCATCTCCAGCTCATCCAGATCGCGGTTAAATTTCTCGATCTTGGCTTCATCATCAATCAGCTCAGCCCGCAGGCGCAAGCGAGTTATGGGGGTTTTAAGGTCATGTGAAATAGAAGAAAACAGGTGTTCGCGATCATCAATGTATCGACGAACACGCAACTGCATCCGGTTAAAAGCGCGAGTCGCCGTCACCAACTCACTGGCCCCTTCTTCTTTCAGCGGCGGCTGATAAATATCAAAGCTCATCGCGTTGGCAGCATAGGCGAGCCGTTTGAGCGGCCGGGTCTGGCGACGAATCATAAAGAAGGTAAACAGCAACAACAGGGTGGTGATAAACACCATAAACAACACCTGCTGGCTGGTAATAAACTCATCTTTCAGGCTGACATACGGCGCAGGCAACAAAGCTGCGATATACAGCCATTCATTTTCAGCCAGCTCAAGCTGTACCACCAGAATCGGTGGATTCAACGGCTCCAGACTGAGGGTATAGTGCGCCCAGGAGCGTGGCAGATCGCTCAACAGAATGTCATTTTTCAGGACATGTAAGGTTTCCGGACGAGAGAACTCCACCCGAATCACATCCAGGCGGGGAAGTTTTTCATGTAAAACATCTTCGAACACCCTGACTGCCGTGGTTTTCATCAGCGAATCCGGGATAGGGTCAATCCGGATTTCTTCTTCGTTAAAGGAGACGAAAAAGCGCGTGCCTCCCATATTACGCAGCTGATCCAGCACAATATGACGGTACTCAAGCGGCAGGGACTGGAAGAAAGTGACCGTCGAGGCAAACATGTTCGCCATGCTGGCCGATGCGGATTCCAGACCGGCAATATCGCGCTGTTTAGACTGCCCGTACCAGATAATCGTGGCGATCATCTGGGCCAGAAAGACCGCCAATAAGGTGAACCACAGGGTGCGAGCCAACAGAGATTTTGGCCACAGTTTTCGCAAATTCATCGTCTCAGGCCTTCGTTGCGGGCACAGTCGTGCTAATGCTTTGTACCGTACTTATTCTTCGTAAATCACTTCGGCGTTGAACGAATAGCCGTTTCCTCGGATGGTTTTGATCAGTCGCTGCTGGTTGCCTTTGTCACCCAGACGCTGACGCAGTCGGCTCAGTTGCACGTCGATGCCGCGAGCTGACGGTGTGGCTTCTCGCCCACGAGTGGCAAAAGAGATGGTATCCCGATCCAACACCTCATTCGGTCGGGTCAGAAACAGCATCAGCAACGCAAAGTCACCGCCGCTGAGCTCATAATCTTTGCCTTTATCCAGGTCATACAGTCGCTGTGCCGCCGTATCCAGACGCCAGTTGGCAAAACGGATCGACTTGGGAGCGGTCGGCATCTGCTGTGCCTCGGTTGGCTTTACCCGGCGCAACAACGCCTTGATACGTGCCATAAGCTGGCGGGGACTAAACGGTTTAGCAATATAGTCATCGGCGCCCAGCTCCAGCCCGATGATCTGATCCATCTCATCAGAGACGGCTGTCAGCATAATGATAGGAACGTCAGACGTTTTGCGAATGTACTGGCACAGGGTGAAACCGTCATCCCCCGGCATCATGACATCCAGTAAAATCAGATCCGGATATCCCATTGCCAGACGGCGTTTCATTTCTTCCCCTTCCGCTGCCGTCGTCACATTAAAACCGGCTTTGGTCAGATATTCATCCAGCAGTTCGCGGATGTCCTGATCGTCATCGACAACAAGAACTTTCTTGGTTGTGCTCATTCTTTTTTCCTTGCCCTGTTTACACGGTTCGGGCTGATGCTCTAAAAACCGGAATGGTATCGAAACCCTGGCAGTAACATACCAAACTGCATCAAAAAAGGCGCCTGTAGCGCCTTAATATCATGATCTGTGTAAATGCAACCAGATGGACAATACTCAACAAGCTGCATTCCACGGTTAGCATCTACTGATTTGCACGCGGCAATCCCCCATGCAGCAGTACGAAAGTGTTCACACCGAAGCTAGCGATACCGCTGCAACACGGTTTACAGCCCCATCTGCTGCTTATATTTCATGACCGCCTGTTCGAAAAACTCGCGTTCGTCATCGTCGTCAATCTTATTCGCGATCTCGGCAAATACCTCATATCCGACTTTGGCCTGTTTCACCTGCCAAACGGCATAAGCGGCTTGTTTGTCCAACTCTATCCGGTTTCGCTCTGCATCAGAGAGCAGTGTCAAATTATGCATGAGTCATGTCCTGCATGATTAAATCTCTATAACCGGGCGATTTTAGCGAAAAAAGTCACTAATACCAATTGTCACCAATGCCAATTATCACCACACTCACATGACGGCGTTGCGGACTCAGAATCCGAGCAGCCATTTAAAAGTCACAAAAAAGCCGACGACGATCGCCATAAACAACGCCACACTCAGCACCGGGCTCAGAGTTGATGTGGTCGGGTTTTGGATCGCATCTGCCAGCGTTGGCTCATCAGGCAAGCTTTCCCGTTGTTGATGGATTAACTCTGAAATGTAATGACGGATAGTTTCAATGGATTCATCTACCGAATCGATCACTTGTGCGCCCAACCATTTTTCACGATCAATCAGCAATTCCGGCGCAATATTTTTAGGGTCGGCAAAATGGCCGGTACGGCGGTCAATCACTGAAATCGCCAGCTCATTACCCTGAGCGCCCCACACCCAACAAGGCAGGTAGTTGCCACCAATATTGACCTGACTCGGATAGGGATAACCGGGATCATCCAGAAAGGTTTCAATTTTGGACTTAGACGACGTCAAATCGTGAATTTGTTGCAGGCCATGATCCAGCCAGTGAGGGAAGTTATTTCGAAAAGCGCTCTGACGCAGTGGTGCCAGCCTTGCTGCTCCGCGAACGATATATTCAATGACCTGCCTGCCTACAACCGATTGATCCGGCCAGCAACTTTGGGCCTGCTCCGCAGAAAGGTTCAGGTGCTGGCAAACCGTCCCAGTTGGTGCCACCATGCTAACCACACATTCATCCGCAGCTAACGCATCATGATGCCGGATTTTCCAGGGTTGACTGACTTCCTCAAGAATCACCCGGTTTACCTGGTCGACTGTGGATTGATAGTGTTCATAGTTGGTCATGGCTTTCCTCCGGTGAGCGCCTTCTCTTTCTGATTATTGTATAAGAGTGCGTGTCGGGCATCATTGATCAAAACCTTGTTTTACATCATGACTTTACGTCACAATGTCACAAATTGCGGCGTTTCGCTGAACCTGTCCTGAATACCTGTCATTATACACGCCGTACTCTGTCTCTGATGTGTCAGCTCAGAATCCGGATACTTTATGTCACCGCACGGGAAACGACGACTATGCCACCGATTAATCGCGACTCTTCTGACTCAGCTGAAAAAGCTGTATCGCAGCCAGGTGCAACGCCAAATCACAACGCTCAGCCACCCACAGTGGATGTATCATCATTACAGCTGCGCGCCCTGGCTCCGGCAGAAGCACCAATGAACTTACTGCTGGAAGCCGATCCTTCAACGGCCATGATTCAGACGTATTTGCCTGACTGCCTGATTTGGGGAGCGGAACTGCAAAAAGATGCGAAACCAACTGTGATGATTGGGGTTTGCGCTATCCAAATGCAGTCGGCACAACAGGCTGAGCTGATGAACATCGCCATCGAACCGGCGTTTCAGAATCAGGGGCTGGGCAGTGTATTCCTGCAGAAAATCATGGAAACCATGAAGCTTCAGGGGATTCGCTACCTGGAACTGGGAACCGGCACGTTCGGCCACCAGCTGACCTTTTATCAGCGCGCCGGATTCCGGGTTATTGCGGTAGAACCGGACTATTTTCTTCGTCATTACCCCATGCCACTGTTCGAAAACGGCCTTCAGCACAAAGACCGGCTTCGCTTACGGTGCGAACTGCAACGGCACAAACTCGCAACCGTTCCAACGTTGTGAACCGGCTTTTTGAAACCGCTTTCTGATAATAGGAGTTCAGCCAAACCTTGGAATACTCACTATGCGCGGGACATTACAGGCTCGCACCAATTCCCAGCAGGATCGCATTGTTCTTCACAGCCCCCATTTCGCGGTACTCATAGCCAAGGGAAATGTCGACAATCGGCAGCAAGGTAAAGACCACACCGGCACCGCCGGTAAAGCCCCAGCCGTCATCACTTTTGCCTGTGACCGGGTTGTCCACATCGTAGTCATAGTAGTTCGTGCCAGCTTTGGCGTACACAGAGCCAATCAGTAGAGGAATATCGCCCCGCAGCGTGAGAGGAAAAGCGGTGTAGTCAATGTCATTTTTAGCCGACTGCCCCCGGGCATCGACTTCTGCGCTGCCCTGCACCACTCCGGCATTGATGCTGAGAAAATCGTTGAACGGATACGAAGCGTGAACCCCATATTCGTAACCGTAATCGTCGTTCCCCTGATATTCAATTCTGGCGGCCCCAGCACTGGCGCCGACACTGAATCCCCAAATATCGGCTGAGGCGGGCATCGCCGCGATCAGCAACAAACCTGCTGCGTACTGTTTCATGATTTCTTTCCCTCGAAATGCTGCGGTACAAGCTGAAAAGCTAAAAATATCTTCATATCGCCAGGAGTGTGGTAACGGTTCAGACCACGCTGACGGGAACGTCTCGTCCCCTTAATTGGTAGTTCCAATCATGCCAAATTACCAATTTCACAGACAATTTCCTTGCCGGTGCTCACTGCGAAACCATCGCCTATGCTTATACCATTATGGTTCCTGAGGTAGCTTCTCTGATGCTCGCAGTTTTCAGGTTTACCTGCCTGCTTGGTTTTCTTGCTCTACTCAATGCCTGCGACCTGGGCCCATCCCCGGACGCTGACACGATTTATCTCAATGGCACCATTCTGACCATGGCCGATCCTCCTACCGCCAACGCCCTGTCCGTCCGGGATGGCAAAATCCAAGCCATTGGGACCCAGGATGGGGTTTTGCGGCACAAGGGCAATCACACCCGCGTCGTCGATTTAAACGGGCAAACCCTGCTGCCGGGTTTTTATGCCTCCCACACCCTGCTCGCAGCAGAAGTGGCCACAATGGGTTCAATGGAAGCGGCGCAAAATGCGTATGCCAGTCAAGGCTTCACAACGGTGGTTGACGGCTATGCTGATACCGCCAGTGTGAAACAACTGCAAGATGCGGCACTGAGTGACAAGCTGAGCCTGGATTTCATCGCACTGCCACTGTACAGCGACGCAGAAGCCTTACTGAAAGACAAAAGCTGGTCCTTTGGCAGTTACCGACGCCGGCTGAAACTGGGAGGCGTGAAACTGGTACTGGACGGTGACAGCAGAGATCTATCGGCCTGGCTGGCCTTGCCCTACCATTCCGCACCCGGTAAACCGGAGAACTGGCGCGGCGAACCGCTCATCCCCTTCAGTGAACTCGCCGCCTTTTACCGTCAGGCCATAAAACGTCATTTGCAGGTGTTTACCCATGCAGTCGGTGACGCTGCCATTGACGCGATTATTCAGGTTGCCTATGAAGTAAAACTCAGCGCCGAGCAAAACCAGCGCCATGTTGTGCTGTTCTCGCGGTTTATGCGGCGTAATCAGCTTGAGCAGTTTGCCAAACTGGGGCTCATTCCCTGCTTCAACAGCAGTCAAATTTACCTGCAGGGCGATGCCGATTTACAGTACGTTGGCCAGGCATCAGGTGAGTTTCAGAGCCCGATGAAGTCAGCGCAAACCCTGAACCTCCCTTTTTCTAATCACTGCCAGTTGCCACCACAGTCACAAGACAGCACCACAAACGGTAATAACCCGCCCCGCAGCGACGGCGACAGCGACAGCGACAGCGACAGCGACAGCGAAAGTAACGGTAACGATAACGGTAACGGTAGCGGTAATAACAATAGCAACAACGCTCCTCAATCCACTGAGCACTTGCCAGTCAGCCTGCTGGCGATCTGGAGCAGCGTAAACCGACTCAGCCAAAGCGGAGTGATCCTCGGACCGGATGAGCGAATTGATCCGGACACCGCCCTGAAAGCCCTGACGATTCAGGCGGCGTATCAGTTTTTTGAAGACGACACCAAAGGCTCCCTCAGCCCGGGAAAGCTGGCTGACATGGTTATCCTGTCCGACAATCCACTCACCATCGCCCCGGGCATGCTGAGGGAGATCCGAGTACTGGAAACAATAAAGGAAGGAAAAACCATTTTCAGTCAGCGTACCGCCGCCCCGGCCAGTGCGATATCTGATACCGCTCTGCCCGCCAAAGATACCGAAAAGGCCACCGAAACAGACACTTCAGAACCACCTGCGGCTGGGCATAGCTCTATCCCTCCGGTCAATTAATGGGCAGTTTTAACTCAATTCATGTGCTTCAGAAAAATGAAATGCATTACAAGATCACAAAATTTCATCCTTGTTACATTCAGGTTCATACATTACTTTCCAGATTCACAATAATCATTAATGATATGAAAATTAAAAGAATAATAATATTTACCGCCTCCAGATGGCGGTTTTTCAGGCTGTTTTGCGCAAACGATACCCCTCGCCTTTTCAACAGAATTAGTAATCAATGGGTGATTTTTGCTTAAAAGGACAGCAAAATGTGATCGTGATCGCGAGAAGGGGTGACAGCCTTGCTTACACTTCTCTCAACAACGGCGAACATTACAAAGGCGCGATACAGCAGCCACACTAAGCCGACTATTTAGTACGACACAAAGCTAGAGGGTAAACACATGAGCGAGATTCTGCTTGCAATGGTTGCAGGATTAATTGTTGGTCTATTTTTCTCGGCGGTTAAGCTGCCTCTTCCTGCACCTCCTGTGCTACCGGGAATCATGGGCATTGTTGGTGTTTACCTTGGCGGTATCGCGTATCAATCAATCGTTGAACGATTTTTCTCTTAAATTTCCGTCACTGACGAAAAGACAACAGAATCTGGAGTGAACTATGGCTACCCCACACATTAATGCTGAACGTGGTGATTTTGCAGAAACGGTCCTGATGCCAGGCGACCCACTGCGCGCAAAATTCATTGCCGAGACATACCTTGATGATGTCAAACTGGTTTGTGATGTGCGCAACATGTTCGGTTACACCGGCACTTACAAAGGCCAGCCAGTGTCTGTTATGGGCCACGGTATGGGTATCCCTTCGTGCTCAATCTATGTTCACGAACTGATTAAAGAATTTGGTGTGAAAAACATCATTCGTATCGGCAGCTGCGGCGCCGTGCATGATGACGTGAAGCTGATGGATGTCATCATCGGTATGGGTGCATCTACAGACTCCAAAGTTAACCGTATCCGTTTCAGCGACCATGACTTCGCCGCCATTGCAGATTTCGGTCTGCTGGAAACTGCAGTGAGCGAAGCACGTGCGCAAAACGTGCCTGTGCGTGTCGGTAACGTTTTCTCTGCTGACCTGTTCTACAGCCCGGAAGCGGATCTGTTCGACAAGATGGAAAAACTGGGCATCCTGGGTGTGGATATGGAAGCCGCCGGTATCTACGGCGTAGCGGCAGAACTGGGCGCAAAAGCCCTGACGATTCTGACGGTATCTGACCACATTAAGCGTGGTGAAAAACTGAGTGCAGAAGAGCGTCAGAAATCATTTGCCCAAATGATGAATGTCGCACTGGAAACAGCGATCAAGCTGTAATCCCAACCAAGATGCTTATCGGTAGCAGTCTATCGATAACAGCTTAACGGCGAAGAGTCTTCACCAGTGGTCGACGTTCCCCCCGATACGTCGACCACATTTTCCCCTTGGGAAGGCATATCCATAACCATAGAAGCGTGGAAGCTGCTGAAGCGGTGTTTCTGTGAGTATGGATATGACTGAAACGCAGAATAGTTAGTCTCTACAAGGATGCAGGGGCCACGACTCCGCTGCTCAATATTCTGTAAAATGTGGCGTCTTACACAATTTGAACGGTGGCAATCAGCCGCCGTGCGGACGAAATGACCACTGCGACTTGTAGGCACTAATGGTGTCGAGCCGGGGACCCACTCCGGATCGACACCTCCCCCCGACACCTGACCCTGAACAGGCACTTGTCTGTTGCTCGAGCTGAAGGAATTAGTTAGGTAGACATGAAGAATATGTGCCGCACCAACAATCACACGTCCCTGCTGCCTGAATCATGTAACGGGCACCAGCTGAATCATTGCAAAACGGTAAGTTGCGTCAACTTTGGCTCAACCGACACAGAGCATTATGTGCTGCAGCGCAACAATCCCAACAAGCCGATTCTGGTGTGCCGGGAATGCGGTGCGTTTCCGCCAATTATCAATAATCACGATGTTATCGCTGAAGTGATGCGCCTTAAACAGCAGCAGAACAGCGGCCTGCCAGCCTGCAGTCATCCGGACTGCGAAAACTTCGGTCTCCCGGTACTGACCCACCGCCATCTTTATCATGCGTTTGGTTTCAGCGGTGATCGCCAGCGTTATCGTTGCAAATGCTGCCAGGCAACCTTCGTTGACCGCTGGTCCGGGTTTAACGCCAAAAATCAGACCCAGCAAAAGCTGCTGGCCATGCTGTTTACCGGCTACAGCGTTCGCGACATCTGTCGCCGCCTGAGCCTTAATCCCAAATCGTTTTACGATCAGCTTTCCCATATTGCCAGTCGCTGCCGCCGCCAACTGGCGATGTTTGATGCCCGCCTGTGCAAGCATAGTGCTCACCTTTCCCTGGCATCTGATATCAGTGAGTTGCAGCCCAAAAGTGATAACGGCGTGCAGTGGATTGCCAGCTGTGAAGCGCGTTCAGGCTATGTGCTGGCGCAGGACATCAACTATCAGGCAACCGACCCGGACAGCCGCAGCGAACACCATGACCCTTACACCAACGGAACGCGTTTTATGGCGCCTCCGGCAGCACGGCTGGCAATTGTACCGACACCAAAACCCCTTGCGCTACTGGCACGCATTGATGCCATTTACCGCGAGGTCATGTCCCGTCCTAACCTGGAAGACCCGCTGTCAGACAAAGCCCGCCTGAACTACCCGACCAAAGGCTGTCTGATCCGTCCGCAATACACAGTGTATGCCCATTACATGCACCTGCAGGAAATGCTGGAAGATAACGAAGAACTGGCCATCTACATGCCACAGGAACCCCTGCTGCGCTCTGCCTGTATTTCAGTTTTCCGAGAGCGGGTCAAAAACAAGACCATTCATCCGGTCTATGTGGAAACCGATCCGGACTGGGAGCACGGCCAGACCGCCGGTAAAATTGATATCGTGCTGATGGGGTGGTGGCGCGATCGCTGGGCGTTTACCCGTCACGGTGATATCAGCAAAGGAATCTGCCATCTGGGTGGTGAAAAAGACAACGAGGCCAAGTGGCTGGCTATCGCACACCATGATGTGATCACAGATTACCAGCAACGTTTCCAGGATCAGTTCAGCCAGCTGATCAATGAGCCACGCCGTAAACTCAGACCGGGCGGCCTGTTACCTCTCATGGATATTTACCGCGCCTGGCACAACCTGTGCCATCAGGACAAAAGCGGCCTGACTCCGGCCCAGAAAGTCGGTCTGATCTGCGCCCCCCTTACTCTTGAGCAGCTGCTCAGTTAATTTCACGACTGACCGCACAATAATGATGGGGAGATCGTATTTCTCCCCCTAAAGCAACAAATTACATTGATCCTTTGCGGAACTATGTATCACACTCCATAGAGTTGTCTTGGCGAAAAAAACGACAACAGTCATCACAGAAATGGACTTTGGGGTGTGCCTTGGTAAATTTTCTACCCAACCGAATTAAGCCTATCTTACTGGGCAGTATGTTATTCATCGGGATTGTTCCCGCCCTGCTCTACAGCTGGGTCAGCAGTGAAAAACTTAAAATCGTCGCCACTGAGCAGATTTCTCAGGGGCTGAACAGCCGTACCAATCTGGCCGGTCATCATATTGATGACTTACTGTCCCGGCGTATGATCAGTATCCAGAAACTGGCACATTCGCCGGTGTTTGAACTCGCTCCAAAGCACATGTCAGATCCGAATTCTTTCATTACAGCTTACCTTGCGGAGCAAAGCCGGGTTGATCCGGCGCTGAGTGAGTTGTACGTGCTGGAACAGGCCACAGGTGGTAAACCAACGCTGACCGCCAGCTCCGTCACCACCGAAAACGATATTCCACAGAGCGCTCAACAGACAGAGCAGGCTTTGTTTGCCTCACTGGCCCAGGCAGGCTTTCCTGATCTGACATCAACCCTGAATGCCCTTTCGCTATCTGCCCAAGTAACCGGAACAGATTCCACGCAGCTTCAGCTCTCCTCCATAAGCGCACCAGCCAGCGAAAACCAAGGGCTAAACCAGACTCAGAATCAGAATAACCAGAACGCTGCCCCGACCATCGCCGTGTCTGCCCCCCAATATGATGCAGACAACGCCTTCCTTTACCTGATCCATCCGATTAAGCAGATCGATACCAACACCATCCCGGGCAGGGTTTCCCGCTTTCTGGTACTTCGCTACCAGTTGAATGAAATCAATCGTCAGTTGCACTTTCTGGAAAAACACATCCGAAACATTGATTACGTCTTGCTGGTTGATGCTCAGGGCAAGCCAGTACTGACCGGTCGACATCAGGGGCAGAAGCTGGCTGTTTTCCGTCAATTCACCGCCTTTTACCAGCAAAATGGCCTGAGTCAACGCCATGAAGAGATGACGGAACTCCTGAGCTACCAGACGCCGGAAGGACAAACCATGGTGGTGTCATTGGCCTCGTTAGACACCGTTCATGCTGGTGTAACAGGCCTGCCGCAGTGGTCGCTGGTTTCCATTACGCCCAGAGATACCGTCACAGCCGTGATCGGTTATCTGCAGCATTACTTCCTGCTGGCACTGTTGGCTACTGCGGTTGTGGTCATTATTCTCGCCCTGACACTGACCCGCCGCATCACGGTTCCGCTGGCGAGGCTGTCCCGTTTCGCAGCCCAGTTCAAGCTCGGAAATTATGATCGTAATGATAATTTCCGTGGCCCGCACGAATTTCAGGTACTGAACGATGCGCTGAATCAGGGCGCGCAAAAAATCTCGCTGGATACTCAACGACTCAATCAGGCACTGCATAAAGCAGAAACGGCTGATCGGGCCAAATCGGTGTTTCTGGCAAACCTGTCCCATGAGATCCGCACCCCAATGAACGGTATGCTGGGGCTGTCTCAGTTACTGCTCAAAACACCGCTGAGCAAAGAGCAGGAGCAACATCTGCGCACGCTGCTCGACTCCGGCAAACACATGATGGCCCTGCTCAATGATATTCTGGACTTCTCCAAAATTGAGCAGGGGCAACTGAAACTGGACCCGTCACATTTCTGCTTTACCGATCTGGTGGGTGCCATTGAGAGTACTTACTTCTCGCTGGCCAAAGAAAAAGGCATCGACTTTACCATTCAGTGTCAATTCAAACGGCAGCAATGGTTCTATGCCGATAAGGCCCGTATTCGCCAGATTCTGTTCAACCTGATCAGCAATGCCATCAAATTTACGGAAAAGGGAAAAGTCGACGTCACGTTGCAACTGGCACCGACCGACACCGATAAGGAATTGATCCTCACGATCATCACGCAGGATACTGGAATTGGCATTCCGGCAGACAGGATCGGGCTGATCTTCGACCCGTTTGCGCAGGCAGAGGCATCCACCAGCCGTCGTTTCGGCGGCACCGGATTAGGGCTGAGTATTGTTAAACAGCTTGCGAGCCTGATGAACGGTGACGTGACCGTGAGCAGTGTTCAAGGTGTCGGTTCGTGCTTTACCGTCACACTCAAGGTCCGTGAAGGCAACTACGTCAAAGAAGACTCCTCAGATATCGAGCTGGATCGCCAGGCTTTTGCCGGGTTACGGGTACTGATAGTAGAAGACAACCATCTGAACGTCATGATCATCGATACCTTCCTCAAACAGCGGGGCTTTATTACCACTATCGCCGAAAACGGTGCCGATGCCCTCAATGCCATGCAGCAGTACGCGTTTGATCTGGTGCTGATGGATAACCACATGCCGGTCATGGATGGGATTGAAGCGATTCAACGTATCCGAAAACTGCCGCCTCCGGCCTGCGCGACCCCAATTTTTGCCTGTACCGCCGATGTGTTTGCCGAAACACAGCGCAACATGATTAACGCCGGGGCTGAATGCGTTATCACCAAACCGCTGGATGAACGTAAGCTGGTTGATGCCCTGCAACGTTACCAACACCCAATCACCCGGATGGCTACGCTGCATGCTGAGGCCAATACACTGCACTATGCCGACCTCCCCCCTGAGACGGCATCCGAGCCGCTGCAAGACCAGCAGCAAACTAACGACCAAACACTTGTGTTTCCGACCGCAACAGCCGGATCACACTTGTCTTCCCCGTCATACGGCCAAACGCAATCTGAGCCTGAAGGATCAGACTGTGAATGTGCACTGGCTGACAAGCCACGCACTTTGACTGCTGACACATCAGAGGATGCCATGAATAACAATCTAGATGAGATGTCGCCACCTGTGACGCTGGCTGATAAGCATTTTCAGGAGCTGGATGTCAGTGGAGTGCTGGATATGATGGATGACGATCACGACATCGTGGCGCATTTCCTGACGATGTTCAGTGATGAGCACCAACATGATGCCAAGCGCTTCCGTGACGCTGTTGAAAAACAGGATTTTGATCTGGCTGTACTAATCAGCCACTCGTTGAAAGGCGCTTCTGGCAGTATCTGTGCCATGCCATTGCACAATGCCGCCAAGGCCGTTGAGCTGGCTGTCAAAAAGCAACGGATTCCGACTGAAGACGAAATCCAGGCTATGGAACAGGCATTACAGCGACTGGTAAGCGAGATTCGCACTCAGCTGACACTGCAATAATTCGTGCAGCCCTGATAACACTGAACGGTATTCATACATCCTGAAATTCTGGGATGGCTTGGCTTCTGAGTACTCAACACCGCTGAAGGCGAAACAAGCTTTCAGCGGTGTTGACTTTCATTTGGGGCATCTTTTAGATGAGGTCTGACTTTCAGTTGGACTGCAGCTTCATGTTGTTAGAGGCATTCGCTTCAGCGCTGCGCCATCGTTCAGGCACAATCAGGGCTTACGACCAGAGAACAGAGCCACACAACCGATCACGTCAATCTTCACCTCAGCAAAATGCGTTTTTAAGACCGACTCCAACGCCACGACGTCATCCAGCTCGTTACTGAAAATACCTTTTTTGTTATAGATAGCCATCAGCTTCTTCGCGAAGGCATTTTTTGGCGTCCCCTGCCCCAGAATAGTGCTGCCGAAGACCACGCCACCATCATTCATCACCGCTTTAAGATGCGAGAAAACAATTCCTTTCTCGGCAATATCCCCCGGCAGGCAATGCAGCAGGTAGTTGATACTGACTGAATCAAACTTTTCACACGGCAGGTTGAAAGGCTCTAGTACATTTCGGCAATACTGTTCCGGATTAAGGTGAGATATCGCCTGGGCGGCTGTGCTCAGGCTGTTTTCATTCAAGTCCACCAGTGCGACCCGCCGGGTCTTTGCAGACAGCCCGTGTTTTAAATAAAACCCGGTTCCCACTCCCACATCCAGATGGTTTGCCGATACCTGCTCTGCAAACCGCTTGCTGATAAGATGAGTCGGACACTTCCATAAATAGTGGTTGGAAACCCCTAACACCCACCAATCATAAATAGCCAGCACCGCTTTTGAGTAAATGGCCTGACCGGCAACCACATCGTTTTTATTCATTTTATTATCAATATCACTTACAAAGGGTAAGGAATTTACCTGAATATCAATAACGATCAAAGCATACCAGTCCCGGTTTTTATCAGTCTTATCAATAAGTACAGCAAGGCGACCCTACATCCCTTTCTTCAATTATCTTTTTTCAATCCAGATCCTGTTAACCAGCCCAAAATGATTCCTATTTCCTGCCACAAACAGGAATCAGATATTTCCTCGTCACCCCTTGAGCCCATTCTCAGAATCTCTTTCCAGATACCATTAAGATAAGGAAAAAATAACAAACATAACAATAAGAAGAGAGATACGATCACCATGCGAAAATTAAGTGATTTTGATTTAAAACTGCTGCAGGTTTTTACCACCATTGTGGAAACCGGGGGATTTTCTGCGGCCCAGTTTGCCCTGAATATGCATCAGTCAACAATTAGTACCCGCATGCATGACCTGGAAGTGCGATTGGGGATGACCTTATGCCAACGCGGACGACGCGGCTTTCGGCTGACGCCGGATGGCGAAAAAGTCTACGCACTGTGTCAGACCCTGTTTCAGCACATCAACCACTTTGAAAATCAGATCGACGGTATCCGCAAAGTGTCTCACGGGCATATTACGCTGGCACTGACCGATAACCTGGCCACGAACCCTGATTGTCACGTTCAGCAGGCCATACGCGCTTTTTGTGCCCGCTACTCAAAAGTCACACTGGAAACCGTGGTATGGGACTCCTATCAGATTGAGATGATGCTCTTGGAGGGGAAAATAGAGCTGGGCATTACCTCATCAGAGGTACAAAAAGATGGATTAACCTACACACCGTTGTTCAGCGAGCATCAGAGCCTGTACTGCGCCAGCGACCATCCTATCCTGCAGCACCCTAGCCCAATCACCGAAGACGATCTGATGCTGTATCCGCTGGTTGACCGCGGTCTATCCCACCACATCACCCCACTCAGCCACTGTGAAGCTATGCCGCATCTGGCCAGTAGCACCAATATGGAAGCAACTGCGCACCTGCTGCTGTCCGGCAACTTCATCGGGTATTTGCCGGATCACTATGCGGCAATCTGGGTTAACCGGGGCGAGTTAGTCAGAATCGTGGCACCTGATTGGGAATACAAGGCCGATTTTCATCTCACTACGCTGGATAACAAAGAGCACTCACTGGCTGCTACCAAGCTGATTGAAGCTATTGTGGAAAACCATATCGACCACAAAGCTTACCTGGCAACCTCATAGCGTCTAGTTCAGACTCCACCGATGACAGGATGGCCAACGCGACCTGCCATCGGTTCCAGTCGCTCGTTTTTCGCGCTATTTTTGTAGCGGTTTCTTTTCAAAACGACTGGCAACTCCCACTATTTACATTAATTGCATCGACTCAAATTCGGTCTGACACTGATAAGATAGTTTTTAATCAAAAGGCATAATTGCCAAGAAGTGCAGCACACAAGTTATCACCCGTTATCTTATTAACATCAAACTACTCAAGGTTTAAACTCAGCATTCGTAATATTCTAAAAAGCAATCATCAAAAAAGTAAAAATACCTTTAAGGTACACTATATATACAGGGTATTTGAAAATAAAATATAACTCTGCCATTTCGAAGTGTTAATACCAAGATCTTCGCTCAATAAAAAGGCGAAAATGAAGAAAATTATAGCGCCAAAATTTATGCACGCAGACCACCAAAGTGGTAACTTCCGTACAAAATCACCGTTTGTAAATACTAGCCAGAGATATCGTCAAAAATCATCAGACTATATGGTAAGAAGCGTGAACCCATTCTAGTTACTTGATACTTAATAAATTAAGTCATTGTTTAATTTTAGGCGTTTTTATAAAGTGTTATATTACTGAAAACTATACGGCAGCGTTAAAACGGATTAATCATACACAGAGCCAAATAATACATTGTTATACAAAAGGAAAATTTAAAAACCATGGAAAAGGTTGATTAGCATAAAAATCATATTGATGACAACACGCTAATCACAGATAGCTACCTAGAACACCACCCAGAATGTTCGCAGATATTTCAAATCCAAATTTTTCGAGCAATGTAAGTTCGACCGTGACTTTATGAATTGGATAAATAATGCGACTGGATTGACAATAGGTGATGCTGTTCAAGAATGGGCTAGGCGTCATAATCCAAGGTAAGCCTTTAAATTAAAACATTTTTCAGGTGTAGTGTGGGTAATGTGCGTGTTTACGGTGCAATGGTTTAAGTTAAGTGGAGGCGTTGATCACTACTTAACGCGGAGTTATACGATTTAGTCAAGGATGAGAATTTTGGAAATTATAAGAAGTAAGGAATTTAAAGCATCACGAGCTTGGGGTGCTAAAGACATAGCGAACATGAATGGCATCACCACCCGCTTACATTGGACAGATCAACCGTATAAATGGCATATCAATGATGGTGAAGAAGTTTTTGTCGTACTAGATGGTGTTGTAGAAATGCAATATCGCATTGATGGGAAAGAGGAAACTACAATCTTACAGACAGGTGATATTTTCTATGCTTCTGTTGGTACTGAACACGTGGCTCATCCGCAAGGAGAAGCAAGAATTTTAGTCGTTGAAACCGCAGGCAGCGTCTAACAAATAGCTTAAAAGTGACGGCTAAACTTTGGCATTTTTGGATCGGTTTAGTTTGTCTACGGACAAGGAGGCTCGGTGAAAATTACGTTGGTTCGGCCTGGAAAGCCGGTAGCGAGTTCTACCCCTAAAGTTACAGCGGTTGGTTTGGCAAAATGGGGGCGGGCTTACAAGCATTAATTTGCCTTTCTGATCGTCGACCACCTCTAACTTTTTATCAGACATTTGTTTAGGTGTTGGCGAAGATCTAGTTCTGAGTGGCTGAGAGAAATGGATATTCCTAGACGCAAACTCCCGTTTTCGATGTCAGTTAATCGCTGGCTTTTTATATCGCGATTGTGTTGGTTTCTGGGTTTATCTGATAAGAGTGAATCTTATAAAGCAGGTCGCAGGCGTGTAATATCCGTGGTTGACGTAATTATCTCAATTGGCATGAACATATGACAATGCAGTTTTCGGGCATGGTATCTTGAACCGTCTAGTTGCGAATGAATTGAAACAACGTGGTTGGAATATTCAAGGTGAAAGCAAAGGGTTTTGGGGCGAAACTGAACTTATAAACGTAATAAAGCGTTAAATTATTTAAGGTAGAGTCGATGAAATTCAGATGTATTAGTACTTTAGTTATACTTTTAACATGTAGTTCTTGGGCATTCGGAAATGAAGATCTAGTTGAAAGAAAAATTCCAATGTGCGATTACACTAGCCTCATGATTAATGTACCGTCAACTGTCAAAGTAGTTGCCAGAGGTGTGTCGTCTGGTAGCGTCAAAGGTGTCAGTGAAGAGTTAGATACTCTGAAATATACGTGTGATAATGACAAGCTAGAAATCAGCACTAATACCAAGATTAAAATAAAAGAAGGTTTTATCTTTGAGTTTGTCAATGGTTCAATCAATACTCTAACGTTTAATGGAAAGCAAAATGCTTACATTACTGAGTTAGATGCTAAATACTTTCATCTTGCAATTAATGGCTTTGGTCAGTCATTACTATCCGGTCATGTTGAACATTTCATTGTTTCGTTAAATGGTGCCGCTCAAGTGGAAGCGTCATCATTAGAGTCACAATCCGGAAAAATAAATGTAAGTGGCTCAGGTTTAGTTAAAATAAATGTAGTTTCCGAACTAGATGCGAAGGTGAATGGTTCGGGGCGTATTGAGTATTTAGCGAAACCCAATAGCCTGGAAACGCATGTTAATGACAGTGGTTCAATATCATTAAGCCAATAGGCATCAAAAATAGCACAAAGCATAAGTTTACAGGGAGTATGAATGAACTTTAATCAAGCCACTTTAGCGGTTCATGATATCGACTTAGCTGTTGATTTTTATAAAAAGCTTGGATTAATCCAGATTGTTGAAGATGAACACTATGCACGCTTTTCATTTCCAGAGGGAGAATCAACTTTCTCTATCTACCTAGATAAAGACAAAAAGGGGTTAGATTGCCGGGGAGTTGTTTACTTTGAACATCAAGAACTTGATGGGCTTGTTGCGGACTTAAAAAGAAAAGGAATCAAATTCGAACAAGAACCGATAATGCAGCCATATCTTTGGAAAGAAGCCGTTTTAAGTGATCCTTCTGGTAACAAAATTAAATTGTATTGGGCTGGAGAAAATCGCCTTAATCCCCCATGGAGATTGGAACAAAGCGCTTAATAAATTATTCAAGAGGGATTCGTAATACATGTGACGTTTGCAATGCATTGTGTTTATGGCGTTTCCTGCGGGCTGTATGGTATTGCTTACACCGTGACAAGGCGTTAATGATCAGGGAAGAAATGGTGAAAAATGTAGAGTTGAGAGATCCAGCTAAAGGATTAGGGAAAGAATGTGAAACCGTACTTAGAACAGTACCTGATTGGTTTGGTAGAGAGGACGTTTTGCTCACATATGTAGGTCAGATTGACGAGCTAGATACATATACAGCGTGGTTCAAAGGCCAATTAATCGGATTCTTTTCGGTAAATTGTCATAATGAGCATTCCGCAGAGTTACATGTATTAGCTGTGAGTATGGACTATCATCGCCAAGGTGTTGGTAGTGCCTTATACTCAGCCGTAGAGTCTGACCTAAAGGCTAAAGCAATAAAGTTTGTTCAAGTGAAAACTTTAGGTGTCTCAATGAATGATCTTAACTATGAAAAAACGCGGCAGTTTTATATGGCATTAGGTTTTTACCCGCTTGAGGAAATTCCTGACTTTTGGGGGAAAGGCACTCCATGTTTACTCATGGTCAAGCGCATTTAACCAACTGTTTAAAATCACTCGTAACGCGAGGACATTTTTACTTTGCCTCACAGTTTGTGTGTAAGGTGTTTTTCAGAGGCTTAGGTATTGCGTTATTCGCCCTTAATAGAGGGTTATATCATTGGAGGAAAATCAATGAGGGCACCATTTCAAGTATTAGTCTTACCCTATCAAATGACCGATAACGTACCTCGTTTTTTAATTGCACTTAGAAGTGATAATGGCGTATGGCAAGCCATTTCAGGTGGCGGTGAAGATAGTGAGTCATTAGTCGAGGCAGCAAAGCGGGAATTAGCCGAAGAAACTAAGTTAGTTGGCAGTAATTGGCAGCAACTTGACTCAATGTGCATGCTTCCCAAAGTTTTCTATTCCGGACACGAAAACTGGGCAGGCCATCAATATGTGATCCCTGAATATTCTTTTTCAGTTCAAGTCACTAGCGAACCTCAATTATCAAACGAACATACAGAATATCGTTGGTGTAGTTACCAAGAAGCCAATAAGTTGCTGAAATACGACTCAAACAGAATTGCTTTGTGGGAAACCCATGAAAGGCTCAGAAGCACTAGTTGAAAAATACATAACAAAGTGTTCGTGAAGGGCGTCCAGACCATTCGTTCTGCCCTTCTTTAAAATTTAGTCAAACAAAAGGAGTCTGTTTTGACGATCAAAGTGACATTTCTTAACTCTTCAGGAAAGTTAAGTAAATACACAGATTCATTAAATCAAGGAATAGATAAAACGCTAACCAGGGTCGGTGAGTTTTTTGAATTGTCCGAAATTGATATCACTGTTTCTCCCTTCCAGAAAGGTGAAGAGTCACCGTCCGGTTTGGGAGGTTATGCTTTAAGCGAACATAGAGTCGAGTTACTCATTGATTGCAATCGTGATGATATGGATAGGGTGATTGAAGCGGAGTTGATGGAGGTTCTGGCGCATGAACTTCATCATTGCTTGAGGATGAGCTTCCATGTACCTTCTGTCACCCTCTCTCAACAGTTGGTCATGGAGGGACTGGCTTGTCATTTCGAGCACACTGTTACCAATGGCAAACAATCCTTTCTATTTAAAGATTTGCAAGATTATGATTGGCGTCGTGGACTAAAAAAAATGAGCCACCTGTTAGACGTCAGTGACTTCTCGTTAGATAAGCTATTTTTAGGTTCTCACCCAGAAGAATATCCGAAATATGCAGGGTATTGGATTGGTTTTAATTTGGTTTCTGAATATTTAAAGACTCATCAGACTAAGGAAGTCGATATCGTGGGTCTGGATGCTAAATACTTTATTGAGCCCCTTATTTTTAAACCCCTTACATAAAAGCATAACCAGTATTGTGCTTCAGTTTCATCTGTAAACAAAACAAGGGCTAGACGGGCTTGTAACACGTTGATGCCCCTAACACGGTTACATAGGCTCCCGGTTGTTTTGCGTACGCTGGATATCGGTGAGGAGAACTTTCGAACGTGTTATTATTTTGTGAATTAACACATTGCCTTGGTGCTCCTCACCGGGGATACTTAAACTATATTTTGTTCAACCAATGCCATAGAAAGATTGCGGTGGACGTGAATTTACAAGAAATAACGAAAGACAATTGGGTCGATATGATTGACCTTGAAATAGCGACAGAACAAGAAAAATACGTAGCTCTTCCATCAGAGGCGATTGCAGCATCCAAATTTTATGACTACTACGTTAACCGTGGTGTTTATCTTGGAGACAAACCAATTGGTTTTATCCAGTATCATCGAAACTACAATGATGGGAAGTACAACGAAATTTTCATCGACCAATTGCTCATTGACGTAAGTGTTCAAGAACAAGGCTATTAGTCAGAATCTGTAAAACTTGTGCTAGCGGAAATCAAAAAGTTGAAGGCATTAACTCAGTCTCTATTGTTACATCAAAGGTCATGATGTAATGAAAATTTTTTCGATCGATTTAATTTCAACGCCATTTAGCAAGATGAATTCGATGAAACAATTATGGAGTTGCATTTTACCTAACTAAACTTTTCAAGTGTGGTATACATGCGTGAAATTTACGAATAACCTTTTATCGCGGTGATAACTTTCATGGAGGAAACTGATTGAAATTTCCAGAACTACAAACAGAACGCTTAACGCTTTCGCAATTAGCTTCTCAGGATGTATCGCGTATTTTCCTACTATTTTCCAATAATGATGTAGTCAAATACTATGATATTGAAGCCTTTACCGATTCATCACAGTCGATACGTTTGATTGATCACATGCAGCAGAGATTTGAATCAAAGTCTGGTATTCGGTGGGGGATTCGGCTGAAAGACACCAATGAATTGGTTGGCACTTGTGGCTTTAATTCATGGAATATCGGGATGAAATCAGCGGTTATTGGTTATGACTTATTACCCTCTTTCTGGGGTAAAGGAATTGCGACTGAAGCCATTAAACAGATTGTAAATCAAGCGTTTTGGGGTGCACTGCCATGTGGGAAATTAAATAGGATTCAGGCTGATACCATACCAGGCAACATAGCTTCAGAATCAATACTGCTCAAACTAGGCTTTAAAGAAGAAGGTATTCGGCGTCAGAGTGGATACTGGAAAAATCAGTTCCATGATTTAAAGTGTTTTGGGTTAATTAGCAGTGAGTTCATAGATAGTTAAAAGGCATGCAGAGGGGCTACCAACACGCAGCATTTTCAGTCAATTTGAACCTTCGTGATTACGATCGACACAATTGAGTTTGGAGACTATGCGTTGCCAGCCCCTTCGCCGGGTGTTAGGCTCAATCAGTACAGTTAGAGATACACATGGAAATTTTCACCTCACTGTAGGCGTCAATAATGTGCTGAACATCAATTTTCCGACCCAGTTGTACACGTTGGTAATGATTTAACGTCTGATTCAAATACTCTTTGGCTGTCTCAAGTTGTTTGATTGAACCAGGACGCCACATTTGGCTTCCGACTGGCGTAATGCTTTCCGTATTCTCGCTTGCCGATGAAACAAGAATAACCTCATAGAAGCGATGATTCTCTTTGATTAAAGCTTCTTGCTTTAAATCAAGCTGAAGTTCTATGAGTTTCTGTCGCAGAGAAAAGTGGTGATGTACCGGACACAATAAAAAATCGATGTTTAAGGTTGGGTGTTGGGTACAAATAGCCTCAACAAACTGAGCGGTGAGATCACCTCCAACACCAGCGATGATCACTAAGTGGCTGCCCTCATAACGTTGTAAAGGGAGCTGTGAGACATCCAAACAGTGAGTTTCCCACGCTGAATCAGTAAAGTAACGGCTCAATTTGTTTTCGAGCGAATCGATTAAATCCGGCACAATATCAACAAAATGAACCTTGGCCCCAGCTTGTTTAGACAGCAAGGAAGCACCAAGAAATCCGTGATCACAGCAACAATCCCAAATGTGGGTATAGTGAGGCTCTACCATTTGTTCAACTAGTTTCAATCGGTTGCTAAGCTTCAATCGGTTGCTCTGGTTCAAGGTGGTTCTCTACTCAGTGTTTGAAAAATGCGTATTGTAAATATTTTTTTGCGTTTAGCGAGTCAGAATCAGCTCACAAGGATTTAGGACTCTAACATTCATTTTCATATCCGAAGAAAATCCGTTCTCACAAAAGCACTTACGTTTTTTTTTCTACCTCATTTTTGGTGGTTCAGATTTGCAAGCTGTCAGCTTTCACCGCCAGCAAGGTCATCAGTCATTACACGTTGTCCCCTCTCTATTTTTTCACCTATGCGGCACTTTTTTCTTGGTCTGCCCAGTTTCAGCGCGGGTGTACTTTGCCTTCTGCCCATTAACATTAAAATCCGGCAAAGTATTCTTGCCATTTCCGTCATTTAACCCCGTCCAAGAAAAGCGCTAAATAACCACCAGAACAAAAAGAAAACAAAAGGTGATTCAATGCGCTCTTACCCTAGAATCAACATTCATTTAGATACGATCACAGAAAATACCCGTCAGATGGTCACCGCATGTGCCGCTCATGGTGTCACACCTGCCGGTGTCACCAAACTGGCTTGCGCTCTGCCTGAAGTCGGTAATGCTATCCTCGCCGGTGGCATTACCCTGCTGGCAGATTCACGCCTCAGCAACCTCAAAAAACTCCAGCCGCTGCGTGCCCAGACCCTGCTTTTGCGCCTGCCGGCCCTGAGCGAAGTGGAAGAGGTTGTGCAATTTGCCGATATTTCCCTGAACTCTGAACGCGTCACTCTTCAGGCGTTGTCCGAGGCAGCACGGGCTCTGGGAAAACGCCATCAGGTTATCGTGATGCATGACCTCGGGGATCTGCGGGAAGGTGGTTTCTATGAAGAAGAAACTCTGTCACTGTGCCGGGAGGCCACCCGTTTACCGGGTATTGAACTCGTCGGGCTGGGTACCAACCTGGCTTGCTATGGGGGGGTCGAACCGACAACCGCCAATCAAAACCAACTGCTCGCCCTCGCCCGTCAGGTCGAAAAAGAAAATGGCCTGCACCTGAGCTATATCTCCGGGGCCAGCTCAGCCGGACTGGGCCTGATGATGCGCCACGAACTGCCCGCCGGCATCAATCAGCTACGGCTGGGAGCGTCCCTGCTGATGGGCATAGGCCTCAATGACGATCCGGTACCGCACACCCGTCAAGACACCTTTCAACTTGAGGCCGAGATCATTGAGATCAAAGTCAAGCCGTCTGTACCGGTTAATTCCACTGCGCTTGATGCTTTCGGTAACAAGCCGGAGTTTGTCGACCGCGGCTTGCGTCGCCGGGCCCTGTGTGCCATCGGCAAGCAGGATGTTGATATCCATGAACTGATGCCGGTTGATAACCAGATCATTATTGTGGGGGGCAGCAGTGACCACCTCATTTTGGATATTGACGACTGCGAGCAGCACTACGAAATCGGCAGTACCGTTAAATTCAACCTGTCATACGGCGCCGTGCTGCAGTGCATGACCTCGGAGTATGTGTATAAGCACATGATCTAACAAAGCGGTTTATCCAAGCCGCTGTTCAGAACCCGAGACTCAAGCGATGTCACTTAATCGATGTAAACCAAGCAACTGACCTCTGAACCCGCAGCCCGGAACGGGCTGCTAAGGAAGCACCATGTTAAAAATAAAAAAGTTTCCCAATACCTTTACTATCCTGTTCTTCCTGATCGCCATGTTTGCCATGCTGACCTACATGCTGCCAGCAGGAAAATACATTCGTGAAATGAACCCTCAACTGGGGCGAGAAGTGCCGGTACCCGGTTCTTACCATGTCATTGACAGTTCCCCGCAGGGGCTATTTGATACCCTGATGGCACCTATTTCCGGCTTTTACGATCCAGTGTCAGGCGTCATCGGCGCGATTGATGTCAGCCTGTTTGTCCTGATGGTCGGCGGCTTCCTCGGAATCGTCACCAAAACCGGGGCAATTGATACCGGGATTGCCCGTATCATGGTGCTGCTCAAGGGGCGGGAAATCTATATGATCCCGATCCTGATGGTGCTGTTCGCTTTAGGTGGCACCTCGTACGGCATGGCCGAAGAATCCCTCGCCTTTTATGGTTTGCTCATACCCATTTTTATGACCGCGCGTTTTGACCCGCTGGTTGCCGTCTCCGTGATCTTTATCGGGACAGGGATTGGCACCCTTGGTTCTACCATCAACCCGTTCGGCACCGTTATCGCGTCCAACGCGGCCAGCGTCGATTTTATCAGCGGTATCGAACTGCGTTTTGTGATTCTGGCTGTCGCCCTGTTTGTGGGTTGTGCCTACGTCATGCACTATGCCCGCAAAGTGCAGCGTGATCCGAACGCCTCGTTGATTGCCCACCTACGTAAAGACCATGAAGCCCACTTTCTGGCGGGCAAACCTACTGGCGATAACCTGGCCCCTCTGACTCTGGCACAGAAAGGTGTACTTGTTCTGTTCATTCTGACCTTCGCCATCATGATTTACGGGGTATCCGTCCAAGGATGGTGGATGGCAGAAATGGCCACTCTGTTTATTTTCATGGGGATTTTATGCGGTCTGGTCGGACGTTTGAAAGAAGACGAATTGATTAACTCGTTTGTTGCCGGGGCTGCCGACCTAATTGGGGTGGCACTGATTGTCGGGGTTGCCCGCGGGATTGTCGTGGTCATGGAAGCGGGGAATATTACCGATACCATTCTGAGCTACGCGGAAACGCTGGTCGCCGGTAAAAGCAGTATTCTGTTCATCAATACGGTTTACTGGATTGAAATGTTGCTGTCGTTTATTGTGCCGTCAACATCCGGACTGGCCGTGATGAGTATGCCAATCCTTGCGCCACTGAGTGACTTTGCCAACACCGGCCGTGATTTGGTCGTGACTGCCTTCATGAGTGGCATCGGGACTGTTCTGTTTATCACCCCCACTTACGGGGTACTGATGGGCGGCTTGGCGATTGCCAAAATTCCGTACATCACCTGGCTGAAGTTTATCGGTCCATTGGTCGCATTCTTCGTGGTACTGAACGGTATTGTACTGTCAATCGGCGCAACCCTTTAAAATAAGAGAAGCCTTGGCACCAGCATTGATGTCGCTTGGCAGTTTATCTGGAAAGGCAAAGTACCACACAGCATAAACCACACGCCTATGCATCTATGCAGTAGCGCATTAACGCAATAACGTAAAACGCACCACCGCCGCACCGTCCCAGCCTTGTCAGGACGGTGCGGTTGTTTTCTGACTGAATCTCGCCTGAACTTGTCTGTTTTTTCATCACACACTGTCCTGAAAGCTGGCATACTCGATGAAGCCGGCGCACTGCACTAAGGTAATAAAACAGTAGCCGGACATCTTCAGTTTCCGGGAGGCAACCATGAACAAACGTATTCACCTGACAGCCTGTTTATTGTCTGGCGCATTCTTCGCCGGGTTAAGCTCTTCAGCATGGGCAGAGCCAGATTTCACCTTTCAATCTCCCCCTGCCGTCGTTGTCTGGAGCCAGACCGACACATACCGCGATGTTGAAGCCGTCGACGAAGTGCAGTCGCGTTTTGAGCAGCGGGTCTTTAAACAAATATCAGCGTTTTTCGGTGAGGCCGCCAAATCCAAACTGACCGGCGAAGAGACACTGTATATAGAAGTCACCAACCTGGATCTGGCTGGTGATGTACGATTTCGGCCGGGAGTCACTCGCGAATTGCGCATTCTGGATGACCTGACGCCTCCCCGCATCACATTTAGCTACAAAATGATGAAGGGTGAGCAGGTGCTCAAGCAGGGTGACGAAAAACTCTCCGACATCAACTACCTCAATAGCGTTATCGGCCCGGCAAGAGATCGGCCTTTTGCCTATGAAAACCAGTTAATTAAAAACTGGGTAAAGAAAACACTTTGAATCGAGTAATGGCCTGACATCCCCGACATCAGGCCCCATCGACTATTCAGGCGAAGTAACTGCTTTATTTTTGTTACTGGTGCGCACAGCTATCACCGCGCGCTTCAAATCGGTTTTTCCTCCTGCCAGCCCTTGTACTGAGCATATTACGCCGGGTAGTGAAAACTCTCAGCCCGGCGCTCACCACCCAAACCTGCCGTCAGAGAGTGAGCATTTGATCACAAGATAGATCATATGTTCGCAGCGGTAATTCCTGAACACCGATAAACAGTCAACATAAATTCACCATATTTCGTTCACCCACTGAGGATTATATGGCTGTAATGAGATCCCATCGGTGTTTATCTGGAATTTTCATTGACAAAGTTTCATAAAATGCTAATTATCGAAGCATCAATTGTTCTTCATAGATCCATTTGCTCAACATCAGGATATGATGGTTAGGGGCGGAATATGAAGGAAACGTAATCGCGGATTTACTAGCTACACTTTAGGCTAGGTCGAGACAAGCCCACACAGATTAAGGTCGAGAGATATGAGCACTAAATTGGAACAACTGCGCGCGCTGACTACTGTTGTTGCTGACACCGGCGACATCGATGCTATTAGCAAGTACAAACCTCAGGACGCGACCACTAACCCTTCACTGATCCTGAAAGCCGCTCAAATCGAAGAGTACGCCCCGCTGATTGAACAGGCCATTGCTTACGCAAAAGCACAAAGCGATGACAAACAACAGCAAATTGCTGATACCTGTGACATGCTGGCAGTAAACATCGGTAAAGAAATCCTGAACGTGATTCCTGGCCGTATCTCGACTGAAGTTGATGCTCGTCTGTCTTACGACACTGAAGGCAGCATCAAGAAAGCCCGTCAACTGATCAAAATGTACAATGATGCCGGTATCTCGAATGACCGCATCCTGATCAAACTGGCTTCGACCTGGGAAGGTATCCGCGCTGCAGAAGTACTGGAAAAAGAAGGCATCAACTGTAACCTGACCCTGCTGTTCTCATTTGCCCAGGCACGTGCGTGTGCAGAAGCCGGTGTTTTCCTGATCTCGCCATTCGTTGGCCGTATCATGGACTGGTACAAAGCCAAAGAAGGCCGTGATTTCGAGCCATCAGAAGATCCAGGCGTACTGTCTGTAACCAGCATCTACAACTACTACAAAGAACACGGTTACAACACTGTGGTAATGGGTGCGAGCTTCCGTAACACGGGTGAAATCCTGGAACTGGCAGGCTGTGACCGCCTGACCATCAGCCCGCAACTGCTGCAAGAGCTGGAAGAAGCTCAAGGCGACGTTGTACAGAAACTGACTCCGGCGACCAACATTAAAGAGCGTCCAGCAGCAATGACACACGCTGAGTTCCTGTGGGATCACAACCAAGACCCAATGGCGGTTGAGAAGCTGGCCGAAGGTATCCGCAACTTCGCGGTTGACCAGGGCAAGCTGGAAGCAATGATTGCTGAGCGCCTGTAAGCGTTAATGAAATTTCAGAAAGCGGCCCTTCATCGCCGCTTTCTTCCTTTTTTATCGACTCAAATTCTATAGTGGAAACCAATATGGAACGTAAAGAACTGGCCAATGCAATCCGTGCCCTGAGCATGGACGGTGTGCAACAAGCTAACTCTGGTCACCCGGGTGCCCCAATGGGTATGGCTGACATCGCCGAAGTGCTTTGGCGTTCACACATGAACCACAACCCTCAGAACCCGCAGTGGGCTGATCGCGACCGTTTCGTCCTGTCGAACGGCCACGGCTCGATGCTGATTTACTCTCTGCTTCACCTGACCGGTTACGATCTGTCTATCGATGATCTGAAAAACTTCCGTCAGCTGCACTCGAAAACCCCGGGTCACCCTGAGTACGGTTACGCACCGGGTATCGAAACGACGACTGGTCCGCTGGGTCAGGGCATCACCAATGCCGTAGGTATGGCGATTGCGGAAAAAGCACTGGCTGCGCAGTTCAACAAAGACGGCCATGACATCGTTGACCACTTCACCTACGTGTTCATGGGCGACGGCTGTCTGATGGAAGGCATCTCTCACGAAGCGTGCTCACTGGCCGGTACTCTGGGCCTGGGCAAACTGATCGCATTTTGGGATGACAATGGCATTTCTATCGACGGTCACGTGGAAGGCTGGTTCTCCGACGACACACCAAAACGTTTTGAAGCATACGGCTGGCACGTTATTCCAGCGGTTGACGGTCACGATTCTGACGCGATCAACGCGGCAATCGAAGCGGCGAAAGCCGACCCTCGTCCAACCCTGATTTGTACTAAGACCATCATCGGTTTCGGTTCACCAAACAAAGCTGGCTCACACGACTGTCACGGTGCACCACTGGGCCACGACGAAATCGCGGCTGCCCGTGAATTCCTGTGCTGGAACCACGGTCCGTTTGAAATCCCGGCAGACATCTACGCTGAGTGGGATGCAAAAGAAGCGGGCGCTGCCAAAGAAGCGACCTGGAACGACAAGTTCGCGGCGTACCAAGCGGCTTACCCTGAGCTGGCTGCTGAGTACAAGCGCCGTGTCAACGGTGAGCTACCAGCGAACTGGGAAGAAGCGACCAGCGCAATCATTGCTGAGTTGCAAGCCAACCCAGCGAACATCGCATCCCGTAAAGCGTCTCAAAACGCGCTGGAAGCGTTCGGTAAACTGCTGCCGGAATTCATGGGCGGCTCAGCTGACCTGGCACCGTCTAACCTGACCATGTGGTCTGGCTCGAAGTCTCTGGAAGCGGGTGACTTCTCGGGTAACTACATCCATTACGGTGTACGTGAATTCGGCATGACTGCGATCATCAACGGTATCGCCCTGCACGGCGGTTTCGTGCCTTACGGTGCCACCTTCCTGATGTTCATGGAATACGCCCGTAACGCAATGCGCATGGCCGCTCTGATGAAAATTCAGAACATCCAAGTGTACACGCACGACTCTATCGGTCTGGGTGAAGACGGTCCGACGCACCAGCCGGTTGAGCAAATGGCGTCTCTGCGCCTGACGCCGAACATGAGCACATGGCGTCCGTGTGACCAGGTTGAGTCTGCGGTTGCCTGGAAACTGGCTATCGAGCGTAAAGACGCGCCATCAGCGCTGATCTTCTCGCGTCAGAACCTGGCGCAGCAAGAGCGCTCTGAGGTTCAGGTGGCTGACATCGCGAAGGGTGGTTACATCCTGAAAGATTGTGCTGGCAAACCTGAGCTGATCCTGATCGCGACCGGCTCTGAAGTGGAGCTGGCTGTGAACGCAGCAGCGGAACTGACTGCCGAAGGCAAGCTGGTTCGCGTGGTCTCTATGCCATCGACTGACACGTTCGACAAGCAAGACGCGGCATACCGCGAAACAGTGCTGCCATCAGACGTGACAGCACGTATCGCTATCGAAGCGGGTATCGCAGATTTCTGGTACAAGTACGTCGGTTTCGACGGCCGCATCATCGGCATGACCAGCTTCGGTGAATCTGCACCGGCTGGCCAACTGTTCGAAATGTTCGGCTTTACCACTGAGAATGTCGTCAGCACAGCGAAAGAGCTACTGGCGTAATTCCCGGTTGGCGTCAGCACGCCGACTTTCAAAATAAAGAATCAAACCCGGCTACTGGCCGGGTTTGTTTTTCTGCCGCGGGGTCATTGCGGTTTGGGCCTCCGGTTTTATCCCCTTTCGACTTTCCTTCTCATACCCATCTTATTCCCCCTCCTATGCCCTCTGGCATTTCACCTGATTTTTTTTCGTTACTGATTTCTTTGCATCTATTTTTGCTGCTTTTTATCTTCTGCTCCCTGCTGGCGAATACCGATTCTGATCGCACTTCTGTGAAACGACTCTCTGGGACAGTGGGTTTAAGGTCGCTTGTGCGCCATCTCACTCGCGGTCGGCCGCGCTGCATTAGCAATTCCGTCCAGCCCCAGATCATCGCGCAGGTGCTCGGGGATATCTGACAGATACTGCAAATTTCGGCGCTGCTGTCGCCAGCTTTTCAATAAAGACAACCCACGCTTAACTGAGTTAACCACTTGCTTAACGGTCGGAAATACAGGGTCATACATTGTCATCATCTTTTAATCGCCTATTCATCTAAAATGTATGATTTATTTTTGTTCACCGACGACGTATGCTCAAACGATTGATTCTGGCACTCAGTTAAGGAAAACTTATGTCAATACCGAGTGACCCGCACAAACGTATGCCCCCGTTGCAAGGTTTGTATTATTTCTATCAGGCGGCGCACCTTGGCAGCTTTAAAGCCGCAGCGGATGCCCTGTTCGTGACGGCGGCGGCCATCAGCCAGCAAATCCGGCTGCTGGAAGAATGGCTGGGAACGCCCCTGTTTTATCGCCAGCACCGCAAGGTGGTGCTGACCCCTGAGGGGGCGATTTTGTTCGAGCACACGCAACAAGGATTTAGCTCGATCCAGAATGGCGTATGGCTGATAAATAACGACCCTGAGCCGCACAGACTGGCACTCTCGACCCTGCCCTCCTTTTCCCAACATTGGCTGGTTCCGCGTATGACCAGTTTCCGGGAAGCACACCCGTCGCTGTCCGTTCTGGTGGAATCCAAAAATGAGCTGAATTCCTTTGAAAAATCATCCGTTGACCTTTGTATTCGCTACGGGAAAGGCCAGTATGCCGGACTAACCAGTCAATGGCTGATGGACGACCTGCTTTACCCGGTTTGCCACCCGCTTTATCAGGCGCAGCATCAGCTCCACACGGTCGATGACTTGCAACGCGCTCACCTGATTGGCGATATCTGGCCGGATATGGACTGGGGGCGCTGGCTGTCACTGGTCGGTGCCAGAGGCGGCTGCTCAGCATTGGCCTATGACGGTGCCAATTATGTGCTTGAAGGGGCATTATCGGTTCAGGGAGTGGCACTGGCTCGCCACAGTCTGGCCCACCGCTATCAGGAAGAAGGGAAACTGGTCAGAATAGGCAACATTGCCGTGAGGCCGGCTTTTCGCTATCACCTGTGTGCGCCTGAGGGATATTTCCGCCGCGAGAAAGTCATCCAGTTTTGCGAATGGATCCGCCAGCAGGCTGACGACTTCCGGCAAACCTGGCCTGCGGAGCTGACAATTATCGAGGGGTAAGCTGTAACGTCAGGTTGAGCACCCTCTTTCACATTGCCGATCAAACTCCCAACCGATAAGTCAGGTATGGCACTCGCCCCGCTCGCCATCAAACCGCAGCGGGGCAAGTGTCAACACAGCGACGATTTCACCCAGATACTACGACTTCACCCAGATACTACGACCTCACCCAGATGCTGCCGTCTTCCACTTTGACCGACCAGGTTGCAAGACTGATCGCCGGCTGTTCCAGGCACTGCCCGGTGCGCAAATTGAAATGCTGTTTGTAGAGGGGCGAGGCCACGCACAGCTCTCCCTTGAGATCGCCAACAATTCCCCGCGCCATCACATAAGCCTTCCCGATAGGGTCCCAGTTATCCAGCGCGAAAACAGCAGGATCCTGAGTCGGTACGTAAAACAGCGCCAGTTGCTGGCCGTTTACAATCGCGCCCATCCCGGTGTTCGCCACCAGCGCATCCAAACCACAGATTTTTATCCAGCTCATACTTCCTCCCTGGCAGCCGCTGCAACCGCACTGTCTGCCGCTTTGCTACCTTTTGTCTTTAGGTCTAGCTGCCGGACAGGGATACGCTGCCCGCGTTCGCGCTGATACGCTGGGGGGGAAATCAATGCTTGAGATTGCCCGTCTGCCTCCTGACTTTCTGCGTTAACAAAACGGCGGAACCGGGCCAATTTATCCGGTGTAGATAACGTGGTTTTCCACTCACACTGGTAGGTGTCCACCACATGGGCCATCTGCTGCTCCAGCTCGGCATGAATCCCCAGGCTGTCATCCACCACCACGCGACGTAGGTAGTCCAGCCCGCCGTCGAGGCTTTCCAGCCAGACGGAGGTGCGCTGTAAACGATCTGCCGTCCGGATATAAAACATCAGCACCCGATCAATCAGCCGCACCAGATCTTCCGTCGACAAATCCGAAGCGAGTAAATCCGCATGGCGCGGCCGCATACCGCCGTTACCACAGACATACAGATTCCAGCCTTTGTCTGTGGCAATCACACCAATGTCCTTACTTTGCGCTTCGGCACATTCGCGGGTACAGCCCGATACAGCAAATTTGAGCTTATGGGGTGAGCGCAGTCCCTTGTAGCGGTTTTCGAGCATGATGGCGAGGCCGATGGAGTCATCGACCCCGTAACGGCACCAGGTCGAGCCGACACAAGATTTCACCGTTCGGAGTGATTTGCCGTAGGCATGGCCGGTTTCAAAACCGGCATCAATCAGCGCTTGCCAGATATCCGGCAGTTGCTCAAGCTGAGCTCCGAACAGATCGACCCGCTGACCGCCGGTGATCTTGGTGTAAAGGTCATATTTTTTGGCCACTTCGCCGAGCACGATCAGTTTGTCCGGGGTAATTTCCCCGCCGGGGATACGCGGCACAACCGAATAACTGCCGTCTTTTTGCATATTTGCCAAAAATGCATCATTGGTGTCCTGCAAAGGCTGGTGCTGAGGTTCCAGCACATGCTCATTCCACAATGAGGCAAAGATGGACGCTGCGGCAGGCTTACAAATATCACAGCCCAGCGCATGACTTGTGTTTTGGTGATGATTCAGATTCGAGCCCTGGCCATAACGGCTGATCAGTGTTTCAAAATTGCGGATTTTTTCTACCCGAGCCAAATGAAACAATTCCTGACGGGTAAAGGCAAAGTGCTCACAAAGATGCTGGTTCACTTCCATTCCGAGCGCCGCCAACTCTTCATCGAGAATGGTTTTCACCATGGTGCTACAGCCGCCACAACCGGTGCCGGCCTTGGTGCAACTTTTCAGTTCTGACAGCTCATGCATCCCGGCCTGCACCGCCGCCGTAATATCACCCCGGGTCACGTTGTGGCAGGAACAGATCATGGCTCCGGGATCCTGTTTGCCTTTCAGCACCGAGCAGTCAAACAGCAGCTCCGCCGGGTGAGCAGGCAGTGGCATCTGATTCAGGTAACATTGCAGCAAAGCGTCGTAATCCTGATTATCACCAATCAGGATAGCCCCCAACAGCTGATCACCCGTTTCATTGACCACCAGCTTTTTGTATACGCCGGCACGCATGTCCTGCAGCACCATTTCCTGACAATCGTCGCCCTGACCGAGCGAGTTGCCAATAGCTGCCACATCGACGCCCAGCAGCTTCAGTTTGGTGCTCATATCAGCACCGCCGAACGTCGCATCACCGCCGAGGATCTGATCTGCCACAATACGCGCCATACTGTACCCCGGGGCGACCAAGCCGAAAATACGCTGCTGCCACAAGGCACATTCGCCAATTGCGTAAATATTGGGATCGCTGGTCTGACAGGCATCATTGATCACGATACCGCCGCGTTCACCCACCGCCAGCCCGCCCTTCCGGGCGAGGGAGTCCTGCGGGCGGATCCCGGCCGAGAACACAATCACGTCCACCTCCAGCGGATCGTGCTCCTTAAAGTTCATTCGGTGATAAGCCGTCTCCCCATCCGAAATAGAAGTGGTCGCCCGGTTGGTGTGAACCTGCACACCCAGCTCCGACACTTTGCTGCGCAACAACGCGCTACCTGCGTCATCAATTTGTACCGGCATCAGGCGCGGCGCGAACTCTACCACATGGGTTTCCAGCCCGAGCAACCGCAGGGCATTGGCCGCTTCCAGCCCCAACAACCCGCCCCCTACGACAGCGCCGCTTCTGGCACCGGTACACGCGGTTTTGATTGCCGATAAATCGTCTAAAGTCCGGTAGACAAAACAGTTATTCCTGTCGCTGCCGGTTAAAGGTGGCACGAACGGGTAGGATCCTGTTGCCAATACCAGCTTGTCATAGGCCAGCTGGCTGTCGCCCGCCAGCGTGACCCGCTTTTTCTCACAATCAATAGCCACGACCGGCTCGCCCAGCAGCAGTTCAATGCCGTTTTCCTGATACCAGGCTTCGCTGCTCAGCAGCAGCGCGTGATGATCATTGCCGGAAAAAAGGGAGGACATATGTACCCTGTCGTACGCGACAAAGCGTTCCTCGCCCAGCACCACAATCTGATAACGTTGCTGGGCATTTTTCGCCACCAACTGCTCAATCAGGTGATGGCCAACCATGCCGTTACCCACCACCAGTAATTTTTCTCTTTGCATCAACATTTTGCTCTCCTGCCTGTTGGCTGCCATCAGCCACTCTGCCTTAACGCGGATTTTCCGTATCCCAATCGGCAGTCATTACGCCACACGTTGCTTGCCGGCCTTGTCGCCAATCGCCTCGACCTTGCGCTGTTTTTCGTAAAGAAAGCGAAGCACGCTCTGGCGCAGGCGCTGATAAACCGGATCGTCCGCCAGCGCGACCCGTTCACGCGGTCTAGGCAGGTTGATATCCAACACTTCACCAATGGTGGCCGCCGGGCCATTGCTCATCATCACAATGCGATCAGACAGCAGTACCGCCTCGTCCACATCGTGGGTGATCATGATGACGGTGTTGTTCAGTTCGGCCTGAATCGCCATCAGGGCATCCTGCAAATGGGCTCGGGTCAGAGCATCCAATGCCCCGAACGGTTCATCCATCAGCAAGACTTTGGGCTGCATCGCCAGTGCCCGAGCAATACCGACCCGCTGTTTCATCCCGCCGGAAATTTCGTCCGGCCTTTTGTCATGGGCATGCTCCATCTGCACCAGTGTCAGGTAGTGCATCACCGCTTCCCGGATCGCCGCAGCGGGCTTGCCTTTACTAATCTGCTTCACCGCCAGCTCGACGTTCTGGTACACGGTCAGCCAGGGCAGCAGCGCATGGTTTTGAAATACCACCGCTCGCTCAGGTCCCGGCCCGTCGATTTCCCGCCCTTCGAGGATCACCCCGCCGTCTGTCGGCTCCAGCAGTCCAGCCACCAGATTCAGCACGGTCGATTTACCACACCCGGAATGGCCAATCAGAGAGATGAACTCGCCTTGGTTGATGGTGAAATTGACGTCTTTGAGTGCCACAAACTCACCGCCAGGCGTCGGAAAGCGCATTCCCAGATAACTGAGTAACAAATATTCGCGTGACATAGTGTTCTCCTTACTTCCGCTGCCTAACGCAGGCTGAGCTGTTTATTCCAGGAAAAATGGCGTTGCAGACTGAGCATGCCGCGATCCAGCAACAGCCCGATAAAACCGATGGTCACAACGGCGACCATGATGCGCCCGAGCGACGCCGAACTGCCGTTCTGGAATTCATCCCAGACGAATTTGCCAAGACCCGGGTTCTGGGCCAGCATTTCCGCTGCGATCAGCACCATCCAGGCCACCCCAAGCGACAGGCGCAGCCCGGTAAACACCATAGGTACCGCCGACGGCAGCACGATGGTACGGACATGCTGCCAGCGCGACAGCTTGAGCACCCGGCTGACGTTGTGGAGATCGTTATCAACACCGGTGACACCGACGGCGGTATTGATCAGGGTTGGCCAAAGGCTGCACATAGCGACGGTAAACAGGGAATTCAGAAACGATTTCGCCACCAGCGGATCATCACTGACATACACCGCGCTCACCACCATGGTGACAATCGGCAGCCAGGCCAGTGGTGAGACCGGTTTCAGCAGCTGGATCACCGGGTTGAACGCGGCATACAGCCCTTTGTTCAGACCGAGGATGATCCCCGCCGGGATAGCAATCACCGTGGCAAGCAGGAAACCGGCGGCGACGGTCAGCAAGCTGGTGCCAATCTGATCGAAAAATGTTGGTTTTCCGGTGTATTCGCGCACCCGGATTTCCGTCTGAGGATCCTGAGCCAGTCGCGCTGCGTTGCGCTTTTCCTGTCGTTCATAAAATGCGGCTTCCTGATCCCGCTCTCGCTGATGCTCTTCCACCAGCCCGCGGAATTGCTGCCAGGTCTGGATTGGCCCGGGTAACGTCCCGAGCGAGGTCTGAACCTGACTTGCCGCCAGATGCCAGACCAGTAAGAAAATCGCGATTCCCAGTAATGGCAGAGCGATCCCGCGGCTGTGCTGAATCATCCGCGCAGGTTTCGGCAATGCCGGAAGTGTAATGATTGACGCCATGATGAGTCTCCTTACAGTTTGTCGTTGCCTTTCAGCCCAATCGTGAATTGATCGAGATAGGCGTTCGGATAACGGCCATCAAAAGTGATCCGGTCGATAAAGCCCGTTTGCGGGTCGCGAAAACCATCTTCGGCGACAAAATCCGGAAAGTCTGCGGCTTTCATTTTGCCCTCATCAATCAGCGCCTCAGCGGCCTGACGGTAGATATCCGGTCGGTAGACTTTTTTCGCTATCGACATGTACCAGTCGTCAGGCTTAGCTTCGGGAATCTGTCCCCAGCGACGCATCTGCGTCAGAGTCCAGATCGCATCGCTGTAATAGGGATAAGTGGCGTGGTGACGAAAAAACACGTTGAAGTCGGGGGCCGGGCGCTTGTCGCCCTTTTCGTATTCGAAGGTGCCCGTCATGCTGTTAGCAATAACCTTGGCATCCGCTCCGACATACTGACTGCGGGCCAGCATTTTTACAGCGTCTGTCCGGTTAGCATTTTCCTGCTCGTCGAGCCAGTACGCGGCACGGATCAGCGCTTTCACCACCCGGATATGGGTATTCGGATTGGCTTCTGCCCAGGCCTTGCTGACTCCGAACACTTTTTCCGGATTATTCGGCCAGATGTCGTAATCAGTGATCACCGGTACCCCTATGCCTTTGAACACGGCCTGCTGATTCCATGGCTCTCCCACGCAGTACCCCTGAATGGTGGCGGCTTCCAACGTGGCGGGCATCTGCGGCGGCGGGGTAACACTTAGCAACACATCCGCCTGACGCTGGCCGCTGTTGTCACCCTGCTGCGGGGCGTAATAGCCGGGATGAATGCCACCGGCCGCCAGCCAGTAACGCAGTTCATAGTTATGGGTTGAGACCGGAAAGACCATGCCCATATTGAACGGCTTACCCTCAGCCTTATAAGCTTCAATCACCGGTTTGAGCACATCGGCTTTGACCGGATGATTGGGTTTGCCGTCTGCGGCTTTATCAATCTGCGGTTTAATCGCGTCCCAGACACTGTTGGCCACGGTGATGGCATTACCGTTCAGATCCATACTGAATGCCGTGATCACATCGGCTTTGGTACCGATGCCGATGGTCGCGCCAATCGGCTGACCAGCCAGCATGTGAGCACCATCCAGCTCACCATCAATCACCCGATCGAGCAGCACTTTCCAGTTCGCCTGCGCCTCCAGCGTGACGTACAGCCCTTCGTCTTCGAAATAGAAGTTCTCATAGGCCACCGCAAGTGGTGCCATGTCGGTCAACTTGATAAAGCCGAACTTCAGCTCGTCTTTTTCCGGTGGCCCTACCTTAGCCAGCACCGGCTGTGAAAACAGCCCGGCGCTGATCACACCGGCTAACATCCAGCCATTCACCTTTTCCATACCTTTTCCTCTTCCTTAGCTCGTTAATTCAAACCTGCTTCACCACTCACCCGCTAAAAGCTCAAATCCACCAACAGGTCAAACAACGTCACTGCAAACAAAAACGCCGCTTCCCCAGCGGGGGAAGCGGCGTCGCTTAATGTGTTTGAATTGTGTGTTGCCTGACTGAAATGATGCCTAGCTGAAACGGGGGCAGCCTGAAAAACTGCGTTTACCGGTCATGTTTTGCCAGTCAGTATTAATATTCCCAGCCTTCGCGTGTCCCACTCAGGAACCCTTCGGCTTACTATTGTTGACCGAGGGCCACCAAAATATTTTGCGCGATCTGACCCAGACTTTGATTGTTTTCCATCGCGGTTCGGCGTAACAGCTGATACGCCTCGGCCTCATCCAGCCCCTGTAATTTCATCAACAGTCCCTTGGCCTGCTCTACCCGTCGCCGCTCTTCCAGCCGCCGGGTGACGGTTGCCAGCTCTTTGACCAGCTGACATTGTACGGCTCTGACCTGCATGGCCCGTTCCACCCAAACACTCAGCGCCGTTGCCGAGTCGCCAGGCAGTAACACGTAGCCATTTGGCCGGGGAAGCCGATCTATGTCGTGATGATCCAGCTTGCGCACCATCACCACCAGCGGCCAGCGTTGCTCTCCCGCCTCTTCAACCAGCAGTCGCAGTTCCGCATCCGCCCGTGACCAGCTGAGCACCAACACGCTGTGTGGCAACTGGGTGAGCAGCGTCGGCAACTGGCTAAACCGGCAACCGATCACATTGTCGTACTCCACGGCCAGTTTACCGGTCAGCCTGGCCTGCTCCCGGGTGCAATCACTGCACACCAGTATATGTTTCGCTTCAGACTTCGCCATGAACCACCACTTATCCTGTCGGCCCTGACTCTTGGCCTTCACAGAGATCTAAGCAAGCAGTTCGCCACTTCCTCATACTGAGGCAAAAAACACCTCTTTAGGGGTAAGCTGGTGTTGTTTTGCTAACGTAACTGATTGATTTAAGCTTTCTCGCAAGGAGACAACGTCACCCACAATCAGCAACGCCGGAGATATCCCCTTCAGCTGTTGCCCCAGTTTGGTGAGATTGCCCAATGACGACACATGCACCTGCTCGTCCGGTGTGCTGCCTTTCACCACCACGGCCAACGGGGTGCTGCCCGGCAGCCCTCCCAACGTCAGACCGCTCTGGATCTCCTTAGCCTGCTCCAGCCCCATATAGAACACGATGGTCTGCCCGGCACCAATCAGCTGAGCCCAGGCAGGCAATGCGCCGGACACCACATGACCGGTAACCAGCGTGACCGAGCGGGAAACTTCCCGATGTGTCAGCGGAATGGATGCGGACGCAGCACAGCCGATAGCGGCCGTGATCCCGGGGATGAATTCAAACCTTATCCCGGCGGCGGACAACGCCAGCCCTTCTTCGCCGCCACGACCAAAAATCAGCGGATCACCGCCTTTCAGCCGCACCACATACCGTCCGCTGCGGGCTTTATCGATCAGAATCTGATTAATCGCCGTCTGCTGCAAACTTGGTTGTCCGCAACGCTTGCCGACATACACCCGTTCTGCAGCCGGGTTTGCCATTGCCAGAATCTCATCACTGACCAGCCGGTCATACACCAGCACATCCGCCTTTCGGATGGCCTGATAGGCTTTCAGGGTTAGCAGCTCAGGATCGCCGGGACCGGCACCGACCAAACTGACCATTGGATCTAAATGCCGCCCTTGGCCGGGCACTCTTTGTAACGAGTCAGCCGTGATTGCCGGGCTGGCTTCCTGCACCGTCACGGTAACGACAGTATCCCCGAGAGGCTTGCTTTCCATGCTCATGACTTCTCTCCTTCCGATTCTGATAATGGCTGATTATCCAGTGCCTGTTTGAGCAGTGCCTTGACTTCACTCAGGCACGCGCCGCAATTGGATCCACATTTAAGTTTCGCCTGCAGCCCGTTCAGACTGGCGATACCCTCCCGGCTGACAGCCTGCTGAATCTGCCGGTCGGTAACCCGAAAACAGCTGCACACCAACTGTGCTGGCACCTGCCCGGTCGCAGCCAGCGCCAGAAACGCACTCACCGAAAACGCTTTATCGAACAGGGCGGCATACGCTTGCGGCTCAGCCGTCAGCGGTCGGGCGCTAACCAGACACAGAGCGTTCAGTGTCTGCTCTGCCAGTAACAAGGCAGCCCAGCTCCTGTCACTCGTCTGCTTGTTCGCCGGGCTGTTTAAACATGATGGATTTGTCTCACTCGCCGGTTCAGCAAGATTACTGACACTTTGCCCAAGTCCGTCCAGTATCAGTATCTGATGCGAGCTGGCCTGAGAATAAGGGTTACGGTGGTGCGATCCGGCATACAGGCTCGCTTTGGTCAATGGCGAGCGACAGGCGAAGCGCCAGATGTTAGCGCTGAAGCCGGTCTGAAAACTGAGGAAATCCGTTTCAAATGGCGGTGGTTGCTCGCCAATCCACAAGCCATAACTAGCCACTTCAGGTACGGACAGGCTGATCTGTGCCGACTTAAATGCCGGTTGGCCGGATACCACATCCACAACCGGTGGCACCAGTTGGTTAACCCGGCTGGCAAAGCCGAAATCACCAGCCCAGTGCATTGACATATACAGCTGCCGCGCTGACAAACCCTCGTCATAGGCCAGCTTAGCGAGCACCGAGCTGTCATTCAGGTTCAGTTGAACCAGCTGTCCGGCATCGAGATAATACTGGCGGGCGCTCAGCGGATGCATGTACACCGTGGGCTCAGATTCATTCTCAGCCAGCCGGGCAATATGGCCGGTACGGGTCATGGTATGCCATTGATCCCGCTGCCGCCCGGTATTGAGCCACCAACTCTCCGAGCCAACGTTATTACCATTGCTGCTGGTGCTGACATCGCTGCTGTTGCTGATAATGCGCCCAAAAACCGATGTAGCATGCGCAGCACCCTCAACAGATACAGGTGGGACGTCAGACCGCACTGCCACCAAGTTGGCACGACCGCTTTGCGTCGGAAACTGCCCATCACTGAACAAATGACACTTCCGGCCCAACGGCCAGCGTTGTGGCTGCCAGCGGGCATAATCGTCATCGCTCAGTGTCGCCAGTTCGGAGAGGTCAAACTGCAACGAAGTGTCACGGTTGATGCCACTCAGTGCCGCAAATTCACGGAAAATGGCGGAAACGCCGGGAAAATCAAACCCTCTGAACCCCGCCCTCTTGGCCACTTCACAGATTGCCCACCAGTCCGGGCGAGCCTGTCCCGGTGCGGGCAAAAATGCCCGCTGGCGGGTCAGCATGCGCTCAGAATTTGTCACCATCCCTTCTTTCTCCCCCCAGCCCGCCGCCGGCAGCAAAATGTCCGCATACGCCGCGGTGTCAGCATCCGGTGAAATATCAGAAACCACCACACAGTCGCAGCGCTGCAGAGCCTCCACCACTTTTCGGCTGTCCGGCAGCGAGACCACCGGATTGGTTGCGATGACCCAGACAAACTTGATACGCCCGTCATACATGGCATCAAACAGATCGACCGCTTTCAGACCGGGACGCTCCGCCATGTTCGGCGCCTGCCAGAATGTCTGCACCGCTGCCACCGAATCCGGGTCAAAACCACGGTGCACTGCCAGCTGGTTGGCTAGCCCGCCTACCTCTCGCCCCCCCATCGCATTGGGCTGCCCGGTCAGCGAAAACGGTCCGGTGCCGGGCTTGCCGATCCGCCCCGTTGCCAGATGGCAGTTAATGATCGCATTGGCTTTATCCGTCCCCGAGGCAGACTGGTTCACGCCCTGACAGAACAGTGTCAGCGTATTGGGGTTATCCCGAAACAACCGATAAAAAGCCTCCAGGGTATCGCGGGTGATTCCCAGCGCATCGGCCGCCGCCGTGAGCTGATACACTTTGCGGTTAATCTCCTGCTCCAGCGCCGCCATACCTTCACAATGCTGAGCAATGAACGTCGTATCCAGCTGGTTTTGTTCATGCAGGTAACGCAACAAGCCGTTAAACAACAAGACATCGCCATCATTAGCAATAGGCAGGTGCAAATCAGCCTGCCTAGCGGTAATGGTCCGTCTTGGATCAATCACAACCAGGCGCAGCGCCGGGTTGCGTTCCCTTGCCTGCTGAATCCGGCGAAACAGCACTGGATGGGTCCAGGCCGTATTCGCGCCGACAATCACGATCAACGACGCTTTCGCAATATCATCGTAATGAACCGGCACCAGATCTTCGCCAAACGCACGCTGGTGCGCCGCAACCGCAGAGGACATACAGAGGCGGGAATTGGTGTCAATATTGGCTGAACCGACAAAGCCTTTCATCAGCTTGTTGGCCACGTAGTAATCTTCCGTCAGCAATTGCCCGGAAACATACATCGCGACGCTATCCGGGCCATGTTCGGCAATGGTCGAAGTCAGCTTTTCGGCAATGGTACTGATGGCCTGATCCCAACTGATGTTGTGGACATTTGCCTGCTGACGCAACCTCGGATACAGCAAACGGTTAGGTAGTGACAGACTCTCTTTCAGGGTGGCCCCTTTTACGCATAATGCCCCCTGATTTGCCGGGTGATTATCATTCCCACGGATCTCGGTACACCCGGCAGCACCGCGTAATCTCCCCTTATCCACGTCGATGTTAACCCCGCAGCCGACCCCGCAATAGGGACAGGCAGACTGAATCGTTAGCGGCGTTACCTGTTCCATGTTCTTCCCGCTCATAACCACTCCTTTGACGCAACCAACAGGCAAAAAAAAGCCACACCCCGTAAAGGGCGTGGCCGCATTGCCTGAAAATCATAACCTGAGATTGTATGTACTTTATGCAAGTGACTTCATTACTGAACGCATGACATCGTTAAACGAAATAGTGGTTAAACGAAAGACATGGTTAAAGTTAATGTTTCATTCGCCTGATTGACAATGCATGATTCAAGCCAACATCCGCCATTAAGAGGCCATCAGGCATTCTCACCGTCCTCCCAGCGCTGCTGCCACCAGCACCCATCGGTTGTCGAAAACAGTTACGTGCCAGCAGCAAGCGCTTCAAGTCGGGGGGACATGAGGCCAACGAGGCGGGATAGAAGTGCGATTGGTGGATCCCTGCTCACCAAAGCTGAGCAAGCTTGCCCTGTTTTGGTGATGGTGAAGGTGAAAAAACATACACAGGACACCCCTTCGATTCCAATTGCCTCGGAACTCACGTCCGGAATTACAGTCAGTAAAGTTACGTTCTCTTTATTACCTCACAAAAATCGCAACAAATGCGTAGCACACTATGGTAATTAGACCGTCACACTTCATAATATGAAATCTGTTTTTTATTCCAAACAGACACAAAGCCATAAAGGATAGGTATCGAATATGACATGGCAATTATCTGAGCTTCATACTCTCCTGAGTGAACACGAAGGATGGCAGGTTGAAGCCAACGAGCAAACTCTGATTATCCGCAACGAAGACAACATTGAAGCGTTTCTGGCCATTGCCGGTGAACAGATTCTGGTTGAAGTCCTGCTGTTTGCCCAGCATCAGGTCAAAGACGTTGCGGCTTTGAACGAAGAGATCCTGCGTACTCACAAGCTGTTCCCACTCTCGACCATCGGGATTAACGAGATTGATCACACCAGCTATTACGTCGCATTTGGTTCTTTGTCTTCACAGTCAAAAGCCGAAAGTGTAGTGATTGAAGTGGCGACCTTGTTCCGCAACGTCGAAGCTTTCATTGAACTTTATCAGGATCACTTGCAGGAGATCGCATAATGAGCGTTTGGAAAAAACTGTTCTCGGCCCTTAAAGGCGGTGTCAACGAAACAGCCGAAGCGGTCGCAGACAGTCAGGCACTGCGAATTCTGGATCAGGAAATTCGTGAAGCGAAAAACGAGCTGCGCCGCTCTGATGAAGCATTAGTCGGCATCGTGGCCAAACGTAAGTTGTCTCAGCAAAAGGTCGACAGCTTCAGCAAAGGTATTGAAGAGTATGAAGGCCATGCCCGTTCTGCCATGGAAAAAGGCCAGCAGGATCTGGCGCTGGAATGTGCCCAGAAGGTTGCAAACCTGCGCAATGAACAGCAAGCTGAACAGATTTACCTGGATCAATTTGTCGCCTCTGAGCAGAAAATGCGCTCTAACATCAGCCAGGCAAAAGACAAATTGCGTCAGCTTGAGCAACAGGTTGATGTGGTGAAAGCCAACGAAGCCGTGCAAAAAGCTCAGTCTGCTGTTTCAGCCACCAATGTCGGTGCTAACACCAAAATGCACACGGCAGTCGAATCACTGGAACGCATCAAACAGCGTCAGGCTGAGAAAGCCGCCCAGTTGGAAGCCGCGGCAGAAATGGCCGAAGCCCAGTCAGGCAGCAGCCTGGACAAGAAGCTGGCTGATGCGGGGATTACTTCAGGCAAATCGGCCTCTGCGGAAGACGAGCTGAAACGTATCCTCGGCCAGTAACAGACCATTAAGGAGGAACAATGTCTCTGTGGCTTGTGTTCCGTCGCTGGGCTGCGTCCCAGTTTCACGCCCTGAGTGGTCGAAACCTCCTGCTGATGATCCTTGGCTACACCGTAGTCAGTTATCTCCTGCTCACCCTTGCCGGTGAGCAGGCGCTTGTCTCGCCTGTAACCGATTACCTGTACTATTTGGTCGTCACAGCGTCCACAGTCGGTTACGGTGACATGTCTCCGTCGACAACGGCCGGAAAATGGATTGTCATGCTGGTTGTGATACCAGGCGGCTTGGGTCTGTTTGCTCTGACTCTCGGTCGGGTAGCCAGTGTCCTCATTGAATATTGGAAACAAGGCCAGTTAGGCAGAAGGAAAGTAACGGTGAATAACCACATTCTGCTGCTGGGGTGGAACGAGCAGCGCACCCTGCACCTAATTAAAATGCTGCAATACGAAGAGAAAGGCCACCGAGCGATTGTCTTGTGTGTACGTGCCGATATTGAAAACCCGCTGCCGGGTGAAATCGAGTTTGTCCGTGTGCCAAGCTTTACCGACAGCGATGGCATGGCGCGTGCCGGCGTTGACACCGCCAGTTGCATTCTGATCGATAACCCGGAAGACGACATCACTCTGTCGGCCGCCTTATTCTGTGCCAACCGCAATCCGCAGGCGCATCTGCTGGCTTATTTCAACGACGAATCGCTCAGCGTGCTGCTGAAACACCACTGTCCGAATGCGGAGTGCATTCCGTCTGTGGCAGTCGAGATGCTGGCAAAATCGGCAATCGATCCGGGATCCAGTGAACTGCATCATGAGCTGCTCAGCACCCACAAGGGAATGACGCAGTATTCCGTTCACTATCCCGAGAACGAGCCGGCCACTACAGTGGGTGCCCTGTTCGGCATCTTTAAAACCGATTACGACGCGATTCTTATCGCCGTGGACAGTGGTCAGGGTGTGGCGCTGAATCCGTCACTGGATATTTCTGTACCTCCAGGTGCAAAAATCTTTTATATCGCTGACGAGCGGGTTGAGCATTTCAACTGGTCTCGCATTACAGCGAGTTCATGACCGACCGGAGTCGTTATGTTTGACTGGTTTAAAAAGAAAAAAGCCCCTGAAGCCCAACCGGACCCTAGTCCGGAGATCATGGGACTTCGCCTGGGTGGCGCTTTCGAACTGGATGATCTCAAGCTCAAGCTGATTGAGCCTCAACTCATTATCGAAGGTGCCTCGCGCACTCAGCTGATCAAGGCGGTTGGGGAAGTCCGGCTGGATGCACAAACCCGGCTGTTGCGCTACTACACCGATGACGACGGCTTCATTCAGGTGCTGACGCATGGTGATAGCGAGGCTGATATCAGTGAAGTGAAACTGTATTACTTCTATGAATCTCGCCCGATTGATTCGCCGTCCCAGTGGCAGTCGATGCTGGATAACCAGATTGTCCAGTCGCACTGGGAGCTGGAAGGCCATCGTTTTGACAAAGTGTGGGAAAATACCCGCCCAGTGGCCATGACGGAAAAAACCTGGCTGGAAAACGGTACTGTCTCGGAAACCGATCAATTTGTAATGGTCTACGAGCGGGACACCGGTGACGGGCAGTTTGAATCCCTGATGGTTGCCGGAGAAGAGAAAATCTACCGCAATCAGGCTGAACGTTGCCTCGCGCTGAGCACCGGTTTCGACCTGTCTCCGACCGACTTCCGATTAATCGGATAATTTGTCAATGACACCACTTAATCAACTTAACCAAATGGAATCCACATGGAAGTAATTGCTCAATCTCTTGCTGGCCTTGGCTCATTTCTGCTGTATTTTTCACTGTCTCTGGTGTTCTTGCTGCTGTTTAAATTCGTCTATGTTCGCTTCACCCCGCATGACGAATGGAAACTGGTAAAAGAAGAACAGAACATCGCGGCGGCGATTGGTCTGTCAGGTTCGATCATCGGCTACTGTCTGGCTATTGCTGGTGCTGCCAGTAACTCCGTGGGTCTCATCGACTTTGCGCTATGGGGTATTGTGGCACTGCTGGCACAAATGCTGGCTTTCTGGATTCTGCGCTTTGGCTTCATGCCACGTATCGTTGAACGTATCGAAGCGGGTGAAATTCCGGCCGGTATCATGATGGCGGCAACATCGGTTTCAGTCGGTCTGCTCAATGCAGCGTGCATGACCTACTAAGGGGGCTGACATGAAACGCAGTAAAAATGTCGTACTGGCCAGTATGCGCAAAAACTGGCGTCCAGCCAGTGCCGTGCCGGTTACCGTCGCTTTTGCCAGCTTCGCGCTGTCAGGCTGCAGTGACAACGGCCAGGAAGCAACCATCTACGAAACGCTGAAAGATTGTGAAAGTGACAATCCGAGTTATACCCAAGAGTGTAAAGCGGCCTACCAGAATGCACTGGACGAAGCCGCCCGCACCGCGCCGAAATACAACAGCCGGTATGACTGTGAATCAGAATTTGGGGCCAATGCCTGCGTGCAGTCCCAGAGCAACAACTGGTTTATGCCTGCAATGGCAGGGTTCATGTTTGGCCGAATGATGGACCGGGACCGCGGGTATTACTCACAACCCATGTTCTCGTCCTACTACCCGGGCAGCACTTTCTACAACCGCTGGACGACGGCAGACGGTTATGACTACGGCAATAGCCGTTATAAAAAGTCCAAGGTAATCGTCAGCCGCGACCATATGAAACCAAAACCCACGGTTACCCGTACAATTTCCCGTGGTGGCTTTGGCTCAACTGTCGCCGCAAAATCCAGCTGGAGCAGCAGTAGCCGCTCTTCAGGGAGCTGGGGCGGATAACGCGTTACGGTCAGCACCCCGGAGTGGCATTACGCCGCCCCCAACGACCTTTAAGCCAGCCGGTTCAACCGGCTGGTTTTTTTATACCTTTTTACACCTTACCTGTGTGCCATCCCCCGGCAGATGAATACATCGCTGCATAATATTCCTTATCGCGCCCAACACCGCATAAACAATCAATTCAAAAACATAATTTTCACAGCATAAACTTCTTTCGAATTACAACAAAAGAGATTAATTCTCATTTTCAATGTTTACCTATCCAGTTGATAATTTGACCTTATCGCCAAGATTTGAACGTATTTTATAAACTTACTCCATTTTCGTTCGCCTCTGAACTATATGTAAGCCGTTGCTTAGCGAGCACTATTTCGCTATCCGAGCAACAAACACACATTTATAAAATGAAAAATATATTCAACAAAAAAGGATAAAATCACATGCAAAGGACACACACCCTAGGTTGGCTGGGATGTTCACTATCAGCAGTGGCGATGGCTGTCAGTATGAGTACGGCGGCACAGGCGGATGAACTGGCGAATTTTGGCAAACCGGATATGCCGGTGAAATACATTGTCAAATTCAAAGATCAGCCTGAGACGGGATTATTCAGTTTCCGCTCACTCTTTTCCGGTCCTCGGGTTGCAGGCGAAGCACTACTGACACGCCATAAAGCCAAAGGCATTGAAAAGATTGGTTCTCATCCCGCGTACAGTGCCGAACTGGATTCTCAGTCAGTGGCCGAACTACGCAACAATCCGGATGTGGAATACGTCGAAGTCGATCCACCTCGTTACCTGCTGAGTGAAACCCTGCCTTGGGGCCAGACGTTTGTCGGCGCGACGCAACTGGATGATTCAATGACCGGTAACCGTACCGTCTGTATTATCGATTCGGGTTACGATCTGGCGCATAACGACCTGAGCGGCAACAGAGTGAACGGTACCAACGACAGCGGTACCGGCAGCTGGTCAGTACCGGGCAACAACAACGCACACGGTACGCACGTTGCGGGCACGATTGCCGCCATTTCTAACAATGAAGGCGTGGTGGGGGTAATGCCTAACCAGAACGTGAACCTGCACATCGTGAAAGTGTTCAATGAATCCGGCTGGGGGTATTCATCAGGGCTGGTGAAAGCCATCGACACCTGTGTGAACAATGGCGCTAACGTGATCAACATGAGCCTCGGGGGCAGCCAGTCGAGCCGCACCGAAGAAAATGCACTGGCCAACCATTACAACAACGGCGTCCTGCTGATTGCAGCAGCGGGTAACGATGGCAATACCGCACACAGCTACCCAGCTTCATACGATTCTGTCGTGTCTGTTGCCGCCGTGGATAACCAGGAGCATCACGCTGACTTCTCTCAGGCCACAAACCAGGTTGAAATCGCGGCACCGGGTGAAGCCATTCTGTCGACGGTCACACTGGGTGAAGGCCGTCTGGCGAATATCACTCTGAACGGTCAAAGCCTTTTCGACCGCGGCATTGTGCCACATAACCGCCTGGTTAACCGTGGCGGCTCATTTGTCCCTGAACCGGTTCCGGGCAGTGTGACAGCACCGCTGGCCGTGTGTGACACCAGCAATGGCAATTTCAACTGTGGCGATATGACGGGCAAGATCTGTCTGACCGAACGTATCGGCAACCAGAGCTCTGGCGTCTATCCGGAAGTTGATGCCGTTGCCGCCTGTTACAACGCCGGCGCATCAGCCGCTGTCGTATACAGTAACAATGAGCTGGCAGGCTTGCAGAACCCATTCCTGGTTGACCGCTACGACAGCTACAACATGATCTCCGTTTCGGTAGACCGCGCGCTGGGTCTCGAACTGGCGAACCAGGCTGGCCAGCAGCTGACAGTTTCCAGTACGATCAATGAAGACTACGAGTACTACAATGGGACATCCATGGCGACGCCACACGTTACTGGTGTTGCAGCCCTGGTGTGGAGTTACCACCCTCAATGTACAGCCCAGCAGGTGCGTCAGGCGCTGCGCGCCACGGCGAAAGACATCGACGTTGCCGGTCGTGATGACCGTACCGGTCATGGTCTGATCAATGCGGTAGCAGCGAAAGAGTACCTGGATGCAGGCTGTAACGGTCCGGACGGCGGCCAGACCGGAACCGGTATGGATTACGAAAATACCCAGTCTGTCAGCATTCCTGATAACCAGACGACAGGTATCACCAGCACGCTGGCTGTCAGCCATCAGGGCGATGCCGGTGTCGTGACCGTTGATCTGAACATCACACACACTTACATTGGTGACTTGAATGTGACACTGCTCGCGCCAAACGGTGACTATGTGGTACTGCACAGCAACAGCGGCGGCTCAACCAACAATATCGTGCAATCTTACCAGGCTGACTTCAGCGGCGTAGAAGCCAACGGTACCTGGCAGTTGAAAGTTTACGATAATGCCCGTCGTGACACTGGCACCCTGAACAGCTGGGGTCTTCATTTTAACTAATCAGGGGAATCACTATGATGCACCGAATCCCGACACTGTGCGTTCCGCTTGCGATGGTAATGCTCAGCGCCAGTTGCTCTGCTGATGAGAGCCTGCCGCAAAACGAGCAGCCACAACCAGTTGCCCCGGTTTCTGTCCCAGCGATGGGGCAGATCAAAGTGGGGCCGGTTCAACACCCTGTGGTCACGGGTAATACCGAAGACAGCCACGGGACAGGCAGCTTCTACGTGAAATATCTGCCGACACAGGAAGCCAGTGCGAAAGCGCTGGTTACCCGAGCAGGAGGAGAAATCACCGAGGTCATGGCTGATCATCAGGTTCTGGTGGTCACTATCGATTCTCAGGGACTCGCCAAACTGGAAGCCCACACGGCAGAAAATCAGGCGGCAATTGAGTACATTGAACCCAACCCGGTTCGCCAGCTGTACTCACCCTAGCGACTGACGGTGAGCACCGGCTAAGACCGGAGAACGGGATTCGGCACCCTGAGCGATCCCCGGCTAAGATGACATGAGTAAAAAACTCATCACCAAAGAGAGGCATTCGCCTCTCTTTTTTTGTTTGCCGCTTACGCCTGTATATTCCAACGATATGTTTCGTCTGCGTACTCAGGCCATATGGGCCGTTGCTGCTCCGCCCACTTGCCCATTCGTCCTTTTAACCTTTTGTCCTCCCTATCCAGCTCATCTAAAGGCAACCCATCACGATCACCAACCGGAGATTCTGCCCCAGAGATCGCTCAAACGCAGTGATCACAAAAACACAGTGATCGAAAAAACAGTGATCGAACGATGCAGCCCGCACGTATGTATTGCTGTGACTCGTTCACTTTGTCTGATTTTCTACTTAAGTTTCTAACCTAAGCCAGCCTGCACATGTGTGCAGGCCTTTTTTTCGATCGGTGTTTTCTCCTTGGGTTTTACTCTGAGCCAGTGCTATCCGGCTGTGTCATCAAGGTAAAGGGGGTGCCAAACATTGGATTGGTCAGGAAATTCTCATCCGTCAGGGCATTCATAAAGGCGACCAGCGCATCCTTTTCTTCCTGCGTCAGCTCCATCCTAACGGGTGGGCCGCCGACCTGCCCGTTCGTCGTAAGAATCGGACTCAGACTTGGATGGCGCTGAATCCCGCTGTTGTAAAACTCCACTACGTCATCCAGAGTCGCAAAACGGCCATCGTGCATATAAGGTGCCCCCACACCGATATTGCGCAGCGACGGCGATTTGAAGAAACCGTTCCCCGCCCCCTGATCGGCACTGGTGTTCGCGTCCAGTCCATTAACATGTGCCTGATCCATGGTGTGCGCCGAGGTTTGATGGCAGGAAATGCAGCCCAGGGATTCACGTTCTGAGCCAGGGAAACCCGAGAACAGCTTCAGTCCCAACATTTCCTGCTCGGTAAATACCGAGGCAAAATTTGGGTTATTCCATTCTCCGGCAGCAAATGCTTGATCATATTTGGACTCATAACTCACCATACTGCGGATAAACTGCGCCATTGCTTTAGAAATCCGCTCGCTGGTAATGGCCTCATCGCCGAACGCCTGAGTAAAAAGATCAGCATAAAAACTGGTTTCACCGAGTTTGGTTTCCAGATCAAACAGGTTCATGCCCATTTCAATCCCGTCCTGAATCGGCATCAGCACCTGATCCTCAAGCGTACGGGCACGTTCATCCCAGAAAAATTTCCGGTTCTGATAATACGTCGCATTGGTCAGGCTCATGGAATGGCGACCGGTTTTTCCGCCGTCGAAGCCGTCACTCAATACTTTCGGATCGGTAAAACCGTGTTCCTGAATGTGGCAAGATGCGCACGACACACTGTTATTTTTCGACAACCGAACATCGTAAAACAGCACCCGCCCCAGATTCGCTGCCGGATTGGTGACCTTGTTGTCAAACGGTGTGTTGTCCTGTGAAGCCACATCCCCAAACGGTGACGAGATACGTGTGTAGTACTGAGGCTGGGCGGCCAGATAAGCCACATAATCGTGAGTGACTGACACGTCCGGCAGCGGCAGGCCATCAATATCCAGTTTCGGCACTGGTGGCGGAGGCGGATCTTCTGGCACAGGCTCTTCGGTGGTGGGAGGTGTCGTCGGAGGCGGATTTTCAGTCGCAGGCGGTGCCGTCGGGTCGCCGGTTCCGTCTGGATTATTATCAGGCGTCGACGTGTCATTGTTGACAGGTTCTTCGACACTACCGGTGTTATTTGCCAGGTTAAGCTCATCACCGGAATCATCGCGGCAAGCGGTGACAGTCGCTAATAACACGACCGCCCAGATATAACGAGAGGCATTCATGCAGACACTCCATCCTAGCCCAATGGGTATATCACTCTCAGCAGCAAATTCTTAGTATTCTGCCTATATCATCAACATTAGTGGGGATAAGCATGTCTTGATTCTGACATGTGAGAAAAATGCCTATATGGCAAGTAGTTAACAAAAGCGTGATGGATGGGAAATGGCTAAAAATAAAAATATCGATAGCTAAAGATACAAGAAGGTGCTCTCAAAGTGCGCAAGGTGCCACTCGAATACGGTGAAAGGTCGCCTCCGTCCAGAGGCAACCCTGACATTTTCACCTGCAACCAATGACGTCAATTTCACATAGCGTCTATTTCACATGACGTCTATTTCACATTACCCGGATTACACATGACCTCGGCTACACATGGCTTCTATGACACACAACGTCTCTAGCAAACAAGATCAGTCATAATCAGTACGCGACACCTATGCGCTGCTTCGGATAGTGCCCGGCTTCGAGCTCATCAATCATCGCAGCCGCGTAATCACTGACCGAAATCCGGCTCGCGCCCTGCTCATCTGCCAGCAATTCGTCCCCGCCAATACGGTAAGTGCCCAGCTTCTCACCCGGAAAAATCTCAGCGGCCGGGCTGACAAACGTCCAGTTTACGGTCGACTCAGTCCCACGAAATACGGCCAGCGCTTCGCTCATCGCCACCGCTTCCGGTTTGTACTCTTCTGGAAAATCCGGCAACGTCACCAGTTCAACCCCCGGTGCAACTTCCAGGGTACCTGCGCCACCCACCCACAACAGGCGATCTACTCTGGCTGTTGGCAACTCGGCCAGCAGGCGTTGTGCAGTACGGGCAACAATATCGTGGTTACCCGCGGCACGCCCACCAATGGCAGAAATCACCACATCGGCACCCGCTACGGCCTCAGCCAGTTCCTGTGAACCATCCAGCAAGTCGAACCGACGCAGTGCCGCCGCGTTTAGATCGGCGCTGGCCAGGTCACGCACCAGTGCAATCACCTCATGCCCGCGCGATGCAGCTTCTTCAACGATATGACGACCAATCCAGCCTGTTGCGCCTAGTACTGCTACTTTCATTGTCCTGCTCCTGTTTAGTAAGACATTAACTGTTACCCACCGATAAGGCTTAAGTCGTTAAGCCTGTTGGTGACTGACAGGGCCAGTGTAATAGGAGGCAATACTGTGATAAACGCACGAAATTGATGTACATTGTATCAAATAAAGATACTAATTAGAGGCTTGCCATGGATCGACTAACCGCCTTACGCAGTTTTGTTGAAGTCGCCAACACCGCCAGTTTTACCAAAGCCGCCGAGAACCTCGATCTCAGCCGGTTACAGGTTTCCCGCCATGTGCAGGAGGTCGAATCCTGGCTTCAGCAACGTTTACTGCATCGAACGACCCGCAAGGTCAGCCTTACCTTAGCCGGCGAAGAGGCACTGATACGGTGCGAACGCATTCTCAATGAAGCCACAGCCCTGGAAACCGATGCCTTGACCCACAGCCAGTCGCTATCCGGAACGATCAGGGTGTCTTCACCAATTGGCCTGGCACAAAATCTGTTGATCGAGGCCATTACCCGATTTGTGAGTCTTCACCCCCAAGTCACGATAGATATTCTGGCCTCAGATCGTTTTTCACAGTTAGTGGATGAGCGGGTTGATATCGCCCTGCGCTACACTCAGCAACCCGCCGACAACCTGATCGCCAGACGCCTGATGGCTATTGATGCTGTGATATGCGCCGCCCCGGCCTATCTGGCGCAATATGGCCAGCCAGCCATCCCGGCAGACCTGAGGCAGCACAACTGCTTCGTCCACCTTGATGCCAGTGAATGGGAGTTGATCAAAGACAACACCCCTGAGCGGGTCGCCGTAAAAGGCAATATTAAAGGTAATGAGCTGGCAACCCTGACCCAGGCGGCCTTAATGGGATATGGGGTGATCAGGCTGCCGTGTGATCTGGCTAACCCTTTGATTGAAAGCGGACAATTAGTACCTGTACTGGAGAACTATCACACGCCTGGCAGCAGTTTGTGGGCCGTCTACCTGTCACGCAGCTATCAGTTACCAGCAGTACGTCAGTTTATTGATTTTCTGGCCGCAACCTGGCCGCAGGATATCCGGTGCGCGTTGCCGCCGGTTTGATCAGGCTCTCCAGTTGCAGCTCTGACATTAGCTACATCATAAACATCGGAAACATCAGAAAAAACACATACAGTGACAAGGCGTAACTCGCCACCTTATTGATAGCAAAATCACTTACACCATCAAAAATCATTTCCTGAATCCAGTTCTTTTTTTGCGATCAAAATTATATTCCTGCCTCCGACAACAGATTAACGTACATCAACGCCCAGTAATCAATGCATCATTTTTCAGTCAGGCGGTAAGGCTGAAACACTCTTGGCAGCGATCGCCGGGCGGCTTCTAACACGTGGTTTATACAAAGATTTTTATAAATCGTCACTAATCAGCTTTATCGGCAGGCTATATCAACAAGCCTTTCCAACAAGCACTTCCCCCAATCTAACCCTAAAAACAGGAGTGAACATGAAAGGACTGACATTCAGTATGCTTTCAGCGGCGCTGGCACTGGGAACCTCCGCTCTCCCGACAACCGCGCTGGCTAACGACATGGTGGTACAAACCGGCAATGTAGTCGTCGGCTACTGGCACAACTGGTGCGACGGTGCCGGCTATAAAGGCGGGGTGGCGCCCTGTGTTGACCTGACAGCTGTTCACCCGCACTACAACGTGGTGGATGTCTCTTTCATGAAGGTGTACAACACCGCTGAAGGGCGCATTCCGACGTTCCGTCTGGATCCGGCCATCGGCCTGACTGAAGCCGAATTCATCGATCAGATTGCCACCCTCAATTCACAAGGACGCAGCGTGTTACTTGCTCTGGGTGGCGCAGATGCGCACATCGAACTGCAAGCGGGCGATGAACAAGCCTTTGCCGATGAAATTATCCGCCTGACCGACAAATTCGGCTTCGACGGGCTTGATATCGATCTTGAACAAACGGCCATTACTGCTGCGGCCAACCAGACGGTCATTCCGGCGGCACTGAAAATAGTAAAAGATCACTATCAGGCACAGGGCAAGCATTTCATGATCACCATGGCGCCAGAGTTCCCTTATCTGTCCATAGCGAACGGAAAATATTTGCCTTATATCCAAGCGCTGAACGGCTATTACGACTTTATCAATCCGCAGTTTTATAATCAGGGCGGCGATGGTGTGTATGTGGACGGCGTAGGCTGGCTTTCACAAAACAGCCCTCAGAAACAGCAGTTTATCTATTACATGGCTGATTCGCTGATTAACGGCACCCGCGGTTACACGACCATTCCACACGACAAACTGGTGTTCGGCATCCCGGCCAACATTGACGGCGCGGCCAACGGTTTTATCGAGGATCCAAACGCCCTGTACGGCGCATTCGAACAGCTCAGCCAACAAGGTCAGCCACTGCGCGGTGTAATGACCTGGTCCGTCAACTGGGACATGGGGAAAAATGCTGCTGGCCAGCCTTATCACGAGCAGTTCATCAAAGACTACGGCAGCTTTATCCATAACCAGCAACCGCCGCTGCCGGATCTGTCTCCGATCTTTACCGGCCTGACCGATGTCCGGGTACTGCGCGGCGAGGTCTTTGAGCCACTGATTGGCGTGGTGGCCAAAGACAGCAACGGCGCTGACATCAGTAGCAATATTCTGGTGGAAGGTCAGGTTAATACCAGCATTTCCGGTGAGTATGTACTGACATACAAAGTCTCTGATAATCAGGGCAACAGCACCAGTGAACCCAGAAAAGTGACGGTCTATGACCTCCAACCGGTGTTCGATGGCGTCAGTGATGTCCGCATTCCGCTCAACAGTACGTTTGATCCTATGGCCGGGGTTACCGTCACCCATCCTGTGGACGGGGATCTGACCAGCCAGACGACAGTGAGTGGCCAGGTCAACACCGGGCAAGCCGGTACGTATGCACTTACTTATACAGTGGTATACGGTAACGGTGAGAGCCTCAGCATCACACGCAACGTTGAAGTGTTCGACGACAGTCAACCGGGCTGTAGCAATGCCTGGAACAGCAACACCATTTATGTTGCTGACGATCGCGCCATTCACAACGGTCAACTGTGGCGGGCGAAATGGTGGACTCGTGGTGAAGAACCGGGCACAACGGGTCAATGGGGAGTATGGGAGTCGCTCGGGGCGGCTGGCTGCCAGTAACCGACAACAAAACGCCACGGTATGCCGTGGCGTTTTAGCGGCGGGCTCACCTCGCTATCGCCCCGCTATCTTCCTGCCATAGGGTGATCGGGATGTAGCTGCAGCAGATCCCATAAATTACCGTACAGATCTTCAAAAACAGCGACCGTACCGTAGTCCTGCTCTTTCGGCTCGCGGACAAAGTGGATACCGTCTTTGACCATCCGCTCATAATCGCGCCAGAAATCATCGGTGCTGAGAAACAGGAAAACGCGTCCTGCAGTCTGATTGCCTACGACCTGTTGCTGCTCCTCGTTCGAAGCACGCGCCAACAGCAAGGCGACGCCATTCGAACCTGGCGGCGACACCACGACCCAGCGTTTATCCTGGTCAGGCTGATAAGTATCTTCAATTAGTTCGAAATGAAGCTTATTTACATAAAAATCAATGGCTTCATCGTAATCGCGAACCACCAGTGCAATATGGATGATGGACTGTTTCATCACAGGCTCCCCGGGTAAATGTGCAAGGCGCCATTCTACGTCAGGCTTAACCCACCATCCACCACCAGCGTATGCCCGATAATATAGCGGGCGTTGTCTGACAGCAAAAAATCAACCGCGTGCACTATTTCTTCCGGCTCGGCAAAGCGCCCTATCGGTACCACCTCGGATACACTTTCGCGGATCACCGGCTCATCCTGCTGGCGGGCAATCCACCTTGGCGTCCAGGTGACACCTGGCGCGACCGCATTGACCCTGACACCTTTCTTGACCGCCTCAAGCGCAACCGAACGAGTCAGCCCTTCCAGCGCATGTTTCGCCGCACTGTACATGGCGGCATTGGGCGTCGGACGAAGTCCATTGACCGAGCTGATATTCACAATCGCTCCCCCTTTTGCCATCAGCGCCAATTCAAGCTTAAGACACAGGGCGTGCGACCAGAAGTCCTGCTGCAAGGTGGCCTGCAAATCGGCAGTTTCGACCTGCTCAAAGGTTCCCTTGGAAGCCAGCATGGGCGAAGCATTGTTCACCGCAACATCGAGCTGGCCGTAACGGATCTGAATGGCTTTAAACCAGTCTTCCGTTTGCGCCGTTTCCGCAATGTCCAACGGGGTATAATCCACCCCGGCCAACGCCGGTTCCTGTGCCACACAATCTAGCCAGGTATCAGCATGCCTTGAGCAAGTGATCACCTGACAGCCCTGCGCCACCAGATGTTTCACCATCGCCAAGCCGATACCTTTACTGCCCCCGGTAACCAGTGCTACGCGTGAAGTCGAGGTCATGGCATGTCTCCTTTTTCCGGTTCAGCAGCCTGCCAGCAAAGGGCCTGCGCCTCATGATGTAGGATGAAATCATTTTTATGGGCGATATAACGTGCCATTTCATTCTGGCACAGCCGTGCGCCTTCGCGCTTAACGGCCGCGTATTCATCACGAATTTCGGGAAAAGCCCGGAGATAATCACGAAACGCAAGATGCCGCTTCACTTGTGGCGACCCCGCCAGAAAAGCATGAAGATGGTGAGTACGTTGAGTGGCACTGCCTTTTCGGAAAAAACGCCGCTCAGGAATACCAAACTCCCCCATCGCTTCATACCCGAGCCTCACCAGCCTTTCAGTTTCCTGATCCAATAGCGCCAGGCTATGCACTTCCAGCAGGACATCAATCAAGGGCTTGGCCCAGAGTCCTGGCACCGATGTACTGCCGATATGGTGGATCCCGGCCACATTGTGCGACGATAACTGCTCTGTGATCAGAGCTTGTTCCTGATCGAAATCCGCCTGCCAGTCGGGGCGGTAAGCCACCACTTCGACCACCACCCGCTCAGAAACGGGTGAAGAGACCGCTGAAGATAGATGTGAAGACTTCTGAGATTCTGTCTTTGGTTTCATGGTTTACATCCTTGTTTACGATAGTCGCAATACGGCATCACAGATTGGCCTGACCGGTCACATCCAGACGCTAATTACGTAGCGTTAAGATTAGGCTGAGGCTGAAACGAGGTCTGAGGCAACACGGGAACTGAGACGACGTCTTAGCTGAAACTGCGTGGTTGAAACTACGTAGCGACGGAAACTACGTGGAAGTGGAGACTACGCAGTCCCAGACTGGCGATTCAGGTTAAAGATATGATCAGCATAGCGTTTTCCGCCGATGCTGTAGGCATCCGGTACGATCTCGACACAGCGAAATCCGCACTTTTCCAGCACTCGTTCAGAGGCCACGTTACCTTCAGTGACCACCGCCTGAAAGCGAGTAATGCTATGGCACTGCACCGCCCAGTCGATGATGGCGTTGAGTGATTCCGTTGCAAACCCCCGACCGTAATATTCAGGCAGAAACAGATAACCGACTTCTGCAGTCTGTCCGTCAAAACAAAAACCGGTGACTCCGACGATATTCCCCGACGATCGCTCCCTGACTGCGACGGTCAGCCAGTCGTTGCTGTCCGGCTGCCAGCCCTGTAAACGCGTGGCGAAACGGGCCCGAAGTTCAGTTTGAGGTTTGGGATCAAAGCATTTTTCAATCACCGCAGGTTCGGTATGCAAACGCAAGAAGACCGGCCAGTCCTGCTCTGTCAGAGTATCGATGACCAGCGTTGTACTGAGCAACCTTACCGCCGGGTGCAGGGGCTCGGTTGTATTTTCGGTAGAGGGGGTAGCACGGTTTTCCATCAATCTTCCTTTCTGCTGAGTAGTAAACGTCCGCTGGCGTATTGACCGGTGGAACAGGCCAGACATATGCCCTTAAAGGCATAAAACGTTCGTTATAACAAACAACAGCAGTGAAAATCACGTTCTGTTTCTGTCCAGCGGCACATTTCTCACGCCAGCCAGCATGCATTGGACTGGCACACACTCAGCAGACATACACTCAGCAGACGTACACTCAGTAGGCGCACCAGGATAAGCGAAAACAGACAATAATCACTAAAAACGCAGGTCAAGGCGCAGGTTGTCAAACCCGGCATCCACCAAGGCCAGCATGGCAATCAGCCAGAAGAAACTGAGTATCGCCTCACCCAGCCAGCGGAAGGACTGGCGATGACAAGGTCGGCGGTTATCCGGCGGCTTAGCGGCATTCGGTTTAAACGACAAATACCAGACCAGGCCAAACAACCCGAGAAAACCCAGCAGGCCAAAGGGAACGGTCATAACATCACTCCATGAAATTTCGTAGGGGCGCATTCATTCATGCGAAACGGAAAACAAGCAGGCAGAGTGTCGCCTCGTCGCCGCCTGTCGCAAAGTCTCGCCGCTGTTGTTGCCCGTTCAGGCAACAACCAAAGTAACAACAAAGGCGGCAACAAGGGTGACAACGAAAACGGCAATAAAAATGGCAGCAGGAACAACGCACAGTCATCTGTAATCAGAACCAAGCCGCCCTCTTCTGGCATACACCCTTTAGTGTCAGGTGCGCGGTACTGACGGCAGCCGGGCAGCCGGCGAATTCCAGTCACCACCCAATGCTTTGTGCAGCATCACCACACTAGAGGCGGTATTCAGCCTTGCCAGCACTTCCGCATCCTGCACCTGATTTTTCTGACGCTGGGCATCCAGCACCGAGAGATGGTTCACCAGTCCGGACTGGTACAGCGAGTTGGCTTTACCCAGCGCGGTTTCCGCCTGCTGCTCCGCTTCCTTCAGATAGTGCTCAAACTGCTGACTGTTGCCGTAGGCACGAAGGGCAGTTTCCACCTCATTGAAAGCCGCATTCACGGTGTCCTGATAGCTCAGTACAGACTGGCGGAATCCGGCTTCCTGCATGTCCACCATCGCTTTGTTACGACCGGCATCGAAGATATTCCAGCTGAACCCGGCACCCAGCATCCAGGTGTCAGAGCCGGAATCAAACAAGTCACCAAAATCACCGGCCATCACGCCCGGCGATCCGGTCAGGAAAAAGCGCGGATACTGATTCGCAATCGCGGCACCAACTTCCTGATTACGGGCAGCAATTTCCCGCTCGGCCAGAGCGATATCCGGACGGCGGGTCAGCAGCTCTGACGGCAGCCCGGTCGGAATCACACCGTGCATTGACGGCATCACCCTCTGAGCTGACTGCCCGGCCAGACGCGCTTCGGTTTTATGCAGGTTTTCCCCCAGTAAAATGGCCAACCGGTTCAGGTGAACGCTTTTGGCGGTTTCCAGTTTCGGCACCATCGCCCGGGTTGCCGCCAGGTTGGCCTTGGCATTGGCTACATCCAGCTCAGAGCCGTAGCCGTGCCGGTTGAGGGATTCCACCAGCCGCAGCATCTCTTCCTGATCACGAATGTTCTCGTCGGCAATCGCAATCCGCTCCTGCGCCCCGCGATATTGCAGATAGTTATTAATCACATCAGCAGTAATCAGCGTCGTCACCGCCTGTTTCATGATGGCGGCCTGTTCGGCACGAATCGCTGCAGCCTGGCTCATGCTGTCGATCCGACCAAACACATCCAGTTCCCAGGACGCATTCAGTCCCAGGAAATAATCCGTCTGGTCGCGGTCCATTACACGTACCTGACCGCCGCCCAGCGCAGATGGCAAGGTATGGTCACGCACCATCCCGCCCATCATGGCCTCATTTTCACTGAGCCGGATATCCGCCACCCCGCCGCTGATCGACACGGTCGGGACTTTCAGTGAAGCCACCGCCTTGTGGTATGACTGCGCGGCCTGAATTCGCTCACTGGCGATTTTCAGGGTGATGTTCTGTCGCTGGGCATCGCTGACCAACCGGTTCAGCTGAGCATCCTGAAACGCTTCCCACCAGGCCGCGTGGAAATGGCTGCCGGGCTGTGTCGCCGAATCGACCTGGTTGAGGTAAACATCGTTCATCGCGACCGTCGGCACATCGTAGTCCGGCGCCATGGAACAGCCGGATAACAGCAGCGCACCGATCATCAGCCCTAATTGACGCTTATTCATGACCTTTTACCTCTGAATCGTAATCTTGTGATGCGGCGTCCTGCTGCGTCGTTAACTGTGGTTGATTTTCCTGCTTTTCCTCTTTGGCAAAGCAGAGACGGTACATCGCCGGCATCACAAACAGTGACAGGACAGATGCCGCCACCAGACCACCGATGATCGTGGCAGCCATCTGATCAAACAGCTGGTCGGTCAGCAGCGGCACCATGCCCAGTACCGTTGTCAGGGCAGCCATTGAGATCGCCATTGTCCGGTTCAGGGTTGCCGCTTTGATCGCATCGGCCATCTTCCGTCCGCGCTGGCGTTCAAGCTCAATCTGATCCATCAAAACGATACCGTTTTTGATGATCATCCCGCTCAGGCAAATCATGCCGACAATCGCCATAAACCCAAACGGCTTGTTGAGCAGCAGCAGGCTCCAGATGATGCCGATAGAAGCCAGCGGCAGCGTGACAAAGATGATGATCGGCTGGCGATATGCATTAAATAACGCCACCAGAATCACGAACATCAGAATCGATGCTTTCGGGTTCTGCGTCACCAAATCGTCGACCGAGCGCTTCTCATCGTAATATTCCCCGCCCCATTTCATGCTGTAACCCGGTGGCAGCGCAATGGCCTCCAGCTCAGGTGCCAGTTGTTTGCGAATGTCTGACGCCGTCGCTCCCGTTACCCCGGCCTGCGTGGTAATGGCCGGCAGTCGGTTCTGGCGCCAGATCATGCTCTCTTCGCCTTTGATCTGAACATCATCCACGACTTGTCCTAGCGGAACACTGTGTGCGCCCAGTACAGAACGCACCGGAATGTTGTTGATAAATTCCAGCGACGTGTTGGTGCTGTTGAGCTTGATCGGAATCAGGTCATCGTCTTTACGCAGGGTGCCAATCGGCAGCCCTTCCGTGGCGCGATTGAGTGCCAGTGCGATATCCGCCCGGTTAACCCCGGCGCGACGGGCCGCTTCCTGATTGATCAGTGGAACAAGCACCTTGCTTTCCTGACGCCAGTTATCACGCACATATTTGGTATGCGGATTGGCGCGCATGATTGCCTGTGCCTGATCAGACAGCTGATGCAGTACCGTCGGATCCGGCCCTTCGAAGCGCACTTCAATACTGAACTTGTCTTTGGTGGCCAGTTTCAGGTCACGAAAACGGGGCTCGGCATGCGGGAACGTTTGTGCCAACCACTGATCACCGCGCGCGACCAGAGACTCAATATCGTCAAATGAACGGGTATTGATCAGGATTTGGCCGTAGCTGGCATCCAGTGGCTCAGGCTCTACCGTCACCGAGAAACGCGGCGCACTTTCGCCCACATAGCTGGAAATACTCTCCACTTCCGGCTGTTTCAGCAGCCATTGCTCAACCTGCTTCATGTCCTGCGAAACGTTGTCGATCCGTCCGCCGTTTGGCAGCCAGTAATCTAGAAATACGATTGCCCGGTCCGAACCCGGCATAAAGTTTACCGGCAGCAGCGGCGCCGCCATCAAGGACACCACCAGCATCGGAGCCACCAGCAGCAGCGCTTTTTTCGGATTATCGACGGTCCAGAATACAGCGCGGCGGTAAGCCACATAGGCTTTGTTTTCACGCGCCTGTTGGGCATTGCCTTGAGGTGCTTTCAAAAACACCATGCACATCAGCGGGGTCACAATCATGGCGACAACCCACGACAGCAGCAGTGAGCTGCACAGAACATGCACGATCGACAGGGAAAACTCGGCTGAGTCCGTTTGAGAAAACAGTACCGGCGCGGTTCCCAGTGCCGCAATCACGGTGGCTCCCAGCAGCGGAATGGCCATTTCCTGAATCGACTCTTTCACCGCCTCGGAACGCGCCACCCCGTTGCGCAGCTTGGTCTGGAACAGGTCAACAATCACAATCGCGTTATCCACCAACATGCCGAGTGCCAGAATGAAGGAGCCGAGCGAAACCCGCTGCAAATCCACATTGGCCACATTCATGTAGACCAGCGTAAACAGAATCGTCAGCAGCAGGCTGACACCCACAATGGTGGCTTCCTTCCAGCCCATGAACACCAGCAGCACCGCAACCACGATCACTACACTTTCCACCAGGTTGGCGACAAAGTTGTTAATCGATTTGGTCACTTCATCCGGCTGATACGCCACGATACCGACACCGGCACCCACCGGCAGCTCAGATTCGAACTGGTTCAGCACCGCTTTCAGATCGTCGCCAATGCTGACCACGTTGATGCCGTTTTCCGGGCTGACGGCCAATGTGATGGCCTGCTGGCCGTTATAGCGGCTCTCGGTCAGTGCCGGAGTCTGATACCCCAGATACACCTCAGCCACATCGCCCAGACGAATCGTACCCACACCGTCACCAATACCCGGAACACCGGTTCGGATCACCAGATTTTTGATGTCATCCACACTGCGGAACGCCCCGGTCTGCTCAACCCGCAGGTTCTCGTTGCCCAGGTCAAAGTCTCCAGCCGTCACCGGGATATTCTGGCTGTTCAGTTGTTCAATCAACTGAGCCAGTGAAATATGGCTGTCTGCCAGGCGCTCATCGGAAATATCGATGTTCACCACTTGCTCACGCACACCGTGCAGCTCAATTTTTTTCACCCCGTCGACGGTTTTAATCCGGCGTTGCAGTTCACGGGCGTAGTCTTTGAGATCACGCATCGGAATATCATCACCGTAAACCGCAAACACCATGCCGTACACTTCCGAAAATTCGTCCTGCACGATGCTGATTTGCGCCTGAGGCGGCAGCTCCAGCTTCACGTCCTGCACCTTACGGCGCAACAAGTCCCACTGCTGAGGCAGCTCGTCGGAACTGTATTTTTCCTGCAGATCGACAAAGATCAGCGAACTGCCGGGACGGGACAGGGAGCGCAGCTTCCACAGCGAGCCCATCTCCTGCAACCGGGTTTCGATTTTATCGGTGACCAGTTTTTCCACCTCCTGCGCCGTTGCGCCCGGGTAGATGGTCATCACCACGGCACTTTTTACGGTAAAGGCCGGGTCTTCCAGTTTGCCCAGGTCGAAGTAGGAATAGATACCGGCGATGGTGCAAAGTACGGTGAAAAAGATCACAAAGGTTTTCTGCCGGAGGGCGAACGTCGACAAGGTCATGACTGTGCTCCTGTGTCATTGAGCAGGGTCAGGGCATCGCCTTCTTTCAGGAACATGCTACCTGCCGTCACCACCTTGTCACCGCTTTGCAGCGCCCCTTCAACACACAGGCTGTCGTGACGCTGGGAGACCACGTTCACCGGCACGTGCACCGCACTGCCCTGCTTTACCGTCACCACCTGCGTGACGCCGTTTTTCACTTTAACTGCCGCCGTCGGTAAGCAGTAGCCGCCACTGAGTTCAGCCTGCTCAAACTGGACATTGACGGTTTTGCCCGGAAACAGCGAAGAAGTAGGTTCGGTCAGCGCGAGAGTGACCTCGTAGGTTTGTTTCAGGGTATCCGGCAGGGTGGCGATTTCCGTGATCACAGCCTTGACCTGGCTGTCCTGCTGATACCATTGCACCTGCGCCGCCATGCCTTTCTTCAGCATGGCGATCTGGTTCTCCGGCACATCCACCACAGCTTCAAGCTGGTTTGGCTGATGCAGAGATACCACCGACAGCCCCGGTGCCGTCTGCTCGAACTCATCAATGAACCGCTGGCCGATCACCCCATCAAAAGGCGCCGTCAGCTGGCTGTATCGCAGCGCATCACTGGCTTTTTTTAGAGATTGCTGAAGCATGGTGACGTTGGCACGCGCACGCGCTTCGGCGCTGATTGCGCGATCGACGTTCACCCCGGACACCGCATTGTCAGCCGCCGCCAGGCGGGTACGTTTCAGTTCAATCTGCGCCAGTTTGTGGGCTGCCCGCGCCTCACTCAGCCGGGCTTTCGTTTCATTCACGTTGACCTGGAAGTCGTGCGGGTCTAACCGGGCGATGACCTGGCCGGCCTTCACCCACTCCCCTTCACGAACCAGAATTTGCTCGACCGTCCCGGGAACCCGAAAGGCCAGCTTCGATGCCTGATGAGACTCAATCTCCCCACTGAAACGCATGACATCGCGCTGATTGGCGGCATTAAGCTGGAGGATATTGACAGGACGTGCCGTATCAGGCGCTACGCTGACGGCTTCAGAGCCGCAGCCAACGAGCAAAGTGCCCATTATCAGAGTAGCCAGGCAGTGTTTCGCTGGACGAGTCGATTTCATGAATACAAACCATTGCTATTAATTGTGGTGTTGCATTCTAAATAATCTACTCAAAGAGATAATCGGGCAGATTTTGTTAACACTGTCTCAAATTTCAGGACAATCCCTGAATCTTTTCCACTTCTTCGAGAACGTAGTCAATAAATAGCCGAGCGGCGAAAGATAATCCTTTACGTCGCGGGTACACCAAAGACACCTCATCAAAGAAGGTTTCATGGTCCGGCAGCAGATCGATAATTTCACCGCGCTCGACAAACGGTTTCATCATCAGCTCAGCAAACATGCCGATGCCATCCCCCTGAAACACCGCATGACGGATATAATAGGCACTGTTTGACACCAACCGGCTGTTCACAGTGACTTCCCCTTTATTGAACACCCAGTGGTTATCCAGCCTGCCATCCGGACGGCGCAGCAAAACCATGAAATGCTCGTCCAGATCCGCCAGGCTGCCTGGCCGACCGTATTTACTGACATATTCAGGTGTGGCGTACAGTTTTCCCTTAATAGGCGCTACCCGACGGGCAATAAAAGAGCTGTCACTGATAGCACCAATATGAACGCACGCGTCCAAACCATAAGTCAGGATATCGTGATACCCCAACGCACTCAGATGGGTTTCCAGGCTGATATTGGGATGGTCATGAAGGAAGCTGTGAATGACATCGTGCAAGAGAATGTCGGCCTCATGCAGCAGACCCACTTTGATTTTACCGGTCGGACTTTGACTTTGGGTTTTCACCAATTCATGGGCTCTGTCCAGTTCAGGCAAAATGTCCTTGAGGCTGTTGTAATACTCCTGTCCGATAGGCGTTGGCGTCAGGCGACGGGTGGTTCGGGTCAGCAGGTTAATATTCAGCTCTTTCTCCAGATCATTGATCCTGCGGCTGACATTCGAACGCGGTAAATTCAGGGCATCTGCCGCACTGGAAAAACCGCCCAGCTCCACCACCAGTACAAACAACTTTAAATCATCAATTTTCATCACGCCTGTCCGTTTTGTATTTCTGCTGTCGCCACTCGGCCTGCACGGCAATATGACCGCGTCACCGAACCGCAGAGGCACTTTACCAGATTAGAACAAACCACGGCTGAATCTTCTTTATACACGTGTACTTAACGAAAACTCGGCGACTTAACGACAAACTGAGCTATTTGACGCAAAACCCGGCCGCTTAACGAAAAAACGCCCCGACCCAGCGGCAATAAGAAGCAAACGAACAAATGATAATCTGCCCGAAATTGCAGACTTTTATGTTGGGTATGCGCCACCGCTTTACGTACTATTACTCTTTATACGTGCGATTACCCTTTAAAACCAAACAACTGCCGACAAAATCAGGCAACCTGCTCCAGTATGCGGGCATACAGATTAATGGGCAGCGTGCGAGTATTCTGCTGAAGAAACACATTGTTCAGCAAAACCCATTGTTAAGAAAAAACTTATTAAGAAAAACCCTTGTTGAGCAAAAACCATCGTCGAGGAAAACCATTGTTTAGAGAAACCATGATACGCAAAGCCAGAGGCCAAGATTGGGAGGCCCTTGTCAGCCTCTTTATCATAGAAAACAAACATAATGCAGCTTTAGCGCCGGATACCGTCCGAGAGACGACCGAGGTTTTAACCGTTGAGGAGCTTGATGCCATCTTGGTCGACGACAACAGTGCCTTATTCGTCGCAGAACATCACGATACCGTAGTAGGAACCTTGCTGGGCAACGTAGTGCAAGTGGATTGCAGACGCTGGACCGCGCCACGCTGTTACTCCTACATCGAGGACATTGTCGTTGCGCCCAGAACAAGACGACAAGGCATCGCCCAAAAACTGGTCGCACATTTTGAGTGCTGGGCCCGGGCAAAAAAAGCGACCTCTGTTGAGCTCCATGTATGGCCGAACAATGCCGATGCTATTCGTTGCTACGCAAAGATGGGATTTATTAACAAACAGTTATTGCTATCAAAGCGCATTGATTGATAAAAGAGAAAAAACGCTCGTCCATATCCAACCGTTTTAAGGAAAAAACATGATTGCAATAAGGAAAGCCGTCGAATCGGATGTTCACGCCATTTATGAACTAAGAAAAAACGCAATAATTGAAAAGTGCTCCGACTTTTATACTGCGGAACAACTCAACTTGTGGACCCACGGCGGTATCTCAACAGCACTGATCAAAGATATCGTTGATACCTTCTACGTTTCGGAAATTAACGGAAAAGTGGTCGGCAGCGGTAAACTGAATACTCAAAACGGAATGATCGACGCCATCTTTGTCGACCCGGCATATTTTGGAAAAGGAGCGGCCAAAAGCATGCTGTCATTTCTGGAAACACTGGCAGCAGAAAACGCCCTGACCTCACTCCAATTAGAGTCCACGTTAAACGCCGCTCCTTTCTATCGCTCATGCGGTTTTGTGGGCGACAACGTCGCCACCTACCGTACACCGCGAGGGGTCTGTCTGGACTGCATTCCAATGAAAAAAGTCATCGCCTGAGAAAGCGATCACCCGTTCCCAACGCGGCGGTTAGCCCGGCGGGTTCATTTACGCATCACAACACTGAAGATCAATGTTAACCAAACTGTTCACAATCACCACAGTTGCCATAATAGACAAAGTCGCCACAGCGAACATGGCAGAATAAGAGCCGGAGCCCGCATCATCGGCTCCGGCTTGTGCCTTTACGGCGTTTGCACACCAATATCCGGCAGCTCAGGGAAAGCCCCTAGCCCGTAACTGGTGCGGTCTGTAAACAGGCGGTTGTTGGCCGGAATATTGTGCTGATCTTTGTCGTTGAATTTAGCCTCACCGATAAAGTCATTTCCGGTAATAGAGATTGAGATACCGCTGCTATCACTTGGCAGTCCCAGGAAGACGTTACCATTGGCACGTTCCAGCAGGACAATGTTGTTTTCCAGCACCACCGACGGTGCCACACTGTTGGTCATGCCCTCAAGACCAAAACCAATCAGCTGATAGTTTGAGGTATTGGGCCCTTGTTCCAGCACGCTGTTTCGAATCGTCAGTGCGCCACCGTTCGACACGTCAGCCAGACGGCTGTCAACGCCCGACAGCGAAGCGATTTCACTGTACTCAATCAGTGTGCGCGGAGCACGGGATTTGATTTCATGTCCCTGATCTTTTGAACTGTAAAAGCGGCTATAGCGAATCTCCAGGCTGTCATTATTGCTGTATACCGCATGGGCGCGTCCCGCCTTGCCCAACTGCTCAAACCGGCTGTATTCGATCGTCAGTTTGCCACTTCCCTGCGCCGACAGCACGCCTTGCTCACTGTCGTGGAAATACACATTGCTCAGCATCAGATCCTGCCCCTGCTGGCGCACACACGCTCCGTTCTGATCCGGCACAGATACGCCGCTGCACTCAATGCCTTCAATCACGACGTTGTTGCCGTCAACCACGAACGTCCCTTTGCCCTGAATTGCAGCGCCTTTGAAATGGGTGCCTTCGCTGCCTTGAACGGTGACATCATCATGGCCGATGTACAGCCCTTGGCTATAAACCCCGCTCCCCAGTACCACCAGACTGCCGGGCTGAATGGCTGACTGCGCCGCTGCTATATCGTTATAGAGAGTACCGTCGACAGAAATCTGTCCGGCTTCCACTGGCACTTCTGGCTCATAAGGGTTCTCTGGAGCTACCGGTTCATCGCCGCCTTCGCTGCCGTTACCGGTATCCGTGTCGGGAGTCTCTGGCTGCGTTGGCTTGTTAGGTTTGCCCGGGGTGGTCGGTTTGCCTTTGTCTTCAGACGGTTTGGCTTCAGCGCCACCCGAGCCACCGCATGCCATCAAAAAGACGGACGCAATCAGTAAACTTACCCGCCAGGGCTTCAAACGATGCTTTGAATGTGGCTTTAAGCCAAGCGTTGTTGTGTTCATTTTTTTACCATTGTTATCGTTTTGAAGGCAGGGATAATCGCGAAAACACCGGCTGGTAATGTCAGTTTTTTGTCAGCACCCGCCGCCGTTCAGCACAAAAAAATCCATTTTTTGAAAAGTCATTTTTTGTTCAAGCAGATAGCATTCCGGCTCACTTTTTTGCATGCCTATTTATTGAGACGCACCAAACAAACAATCAAGGCAGCACTGACATCAACTCTCTGCTCTTCACTCTCAGGTATTCAAGCAAATCGCCAACGTACCGGTGAGATCCCTCTGTCTCATCCGTGCTAACATATCGCGATAATCACCCTTCAGGATCCGCCATGAACATCAACCTGACCAAGATGATCACCGAAAGCCGCAATCCAGCCAGTGAGCAGATTGATACCCTACCGACGCTGGATATGCTTCGGGTCATCAATAATGAAGATAAAAACGTCGCGCTGGCCGTGGAGGCCGTATTGCCAGCCATCGCGCTCGCCGTCGATAAGATTGCCGAGGCCTTTCTCCAGGGCGGTCGCCTGATTTATACCGGCGCGGGTACCTCCGGTCGTCTCGGTATTCTGGATGCCAGCGAATGTCCGCCGACCTTTGGTACACCGGCCGCACAAGTGGTCGGGCTGATCGCGGGCGGTCATCCGGCTATCCTGAAAGCGGTGGAAAATGCCGAAGATAACCGTGAGCAGGGCGCACAGGATCTCAAAGACCTGAACCTGACAGCCAAAGATGTGGTGGTGGGCATTGCCGCAAGCGGCCGAACGCCATATGTGCTGGGCGCGATGGATTACGCAGCCTCGCTGGGAGCAACCGTAGTTTCTATCAGCTGTAATCCGGACAGCCCGATGAGCGAAGCCTCAGAGATTGCCATCACTCCTGTGGTTGGCCCGGAAGTGGTGACGGGCTCATCACGTATGAAAGCCGGTACAGCACAAAAACTGATCCTGAATATGCTAACAACCGGCGCCATGATTCGCACCGGTAAAGTCTACGGCAATCTGATGGTGGATGTGGAAGCCACCAACGCCAAGCTGGTTGAACGCCAGAAGAATATCGTTATGTCCGCTACCGAATGCAGCCGCGAAGAAGCCATTGCTGCCCTGCAAGCAAGCGGCGGTCACTGTAAAACAGCCATTGTGATGATATTGGCCGCAGTGTCTGCAGAAGAGGCAGGCCTGCTACTCAGCCAGAATCAGGGCTTTACCCGCAAAGCCATTGAAAACCACTAAGGCGATCAACCGGGCAATCAACCGACATTCCCGGTCGGATAATCCGCAGTGAGGCTCAGGTGTCGGCCACATTATTTGCAGGCCTCACTCTGTGTTAACCCAATATACCTGGATCGCTTCGGGCGCTAGTCGGGCACCAGACACTCACCGCTTCAGAGCGGTATTCTCAGCAGGCTGGTAATAACACCACGCCTGCTATCCCTCACTCGCAATTTTCTTCTTCCCACATTCCCACATTCCCACATTCCCACATTCCCACATTCCCACATTCCCACATTCCCACATTCCCACATTCCCACAGCAGAAAACCTCACGCGGAATAAAAAGCCAGCCCTCTGAAACCGTCGCTCCAGAAGCGAGAGATAGTTGCCATGGCAAATCGCAGGTACAAAAAAGCTCAGCAAATGCTGAGCCAAATAGCGAGTGTCCAAAATAGAGACACAATTAGCGAGTCGAGACTGAATACGATACGGGTGCGTCTGTCGGTGCCATCGGCTACACAAACTCTCAGCCAAAACGGCACACTAACCCGTCGCATCAGGAACCATCATAACGAATGCATCCTTAACAAAAACTGGAGCAACCCAATTAATTTTAGTCTATCTCCTTGCCTGCACACCGATTATTCTCCTGAGCACACTCTCCAGGAAAGCTGACCAGGCCCACCGCGGAACGCCTTCCCCGCAGCTCATTCAACTTTTTTGAACAAGTAGAACAAGCGTGCCCCGTGTTGTTAGTCGCCATTTGTCCCTACACTTCAGATCAACAGCTCAGGTTAACCCTCTCACTCCACCGTGAAATTCAAGAGGGAAATCTGAAGCAACATTCGAATTTTTTGAGGACATGATTATGAACACTTTTATCCAACGCCTTCTGACTTCTCATCCCTCTCTGGCACCGCTGGCATTGCGCGTTCCTGTTGGGATTATCCTAATGGCCCACGGCTCACAAAAACTGTTCGGCTGGTTCGGTGGCTCCGGGCTGGAAGGCACCGGTCAATGGATGGCTTCGATCGGCCTGGCTCCGGGTTTCCTGATGGCATTGTTAGCCGGTAGTGCAGAGTTCTTTGGGGGTCTGTTTATTCTGCTGGGTCTGCTGACTCGTCCGGCTGCAGCCGTCGTCGCCTTTACCATGGCTGTCGCCATTGCCAGCGTCCACCTGGAAAATGGCCTGTTCATGGCGAACAACGGCTACGAGTTTGGTTTGGCGCTGTTAGCCATGGCTGTCTCTCTGGCCATTTCCGGGGCGGGTAAACTGGGTCTGGACAACCTGCTGGCTAACCGCCGCTAATATCGACCGCCACTATTTCCGACCGTCCTGAAGATTCTGTGTCAGAGCCTCTGTCTCAGGACGCTGGTTCACAGAGGCAGAATCCTTCAGTAACGAAGCAACCTGGGAGTTAACTATGATCACAGTACGTAAAGCACATGAACGTGGCCGGGCGAACTTTGGCTGGCTCGACAGTCGCCATACGTTTTCTTTTGGTAGTTACTATGACCCGCAACACATGGGATTTTCCGAACTGCGCGTGATCAATGATGACATCGTGCAGCCAGGTGCAGGATTTGATACCCACGGTCACCGTGACATGGAAATCATCAGCTACGTATTGGAAGGCAGTATCGCCCATAAAGACAGTGAAGGTAATGTGAAGATTTTGCATGCCGGAGAATTTCAGCTAATGTCTGCCGGGAGTGGGATTTATCACAGCGAATACAATGCGTCTGACACCAGCCCATTACGATTTTTGCAAATATGGATCCAGCCAAGTGAAACCGGCGGGCAACCGGGCTATCAGCAAAAAGCGTTTGGTCGGGAACCGGGGATCACATCGATTGCGACACCCGATGGCCAGGGCGGCACCCTGAAAATCAAGCAGGATGCTTCCCTCAGCCAGATTATCCTGCTGCCGGGGGAATCGGTGCCGATTACTCCCCAAAGGAACGTGTTCATCCACCAGGTCGACGGGCAACTCAGTGTCAACGACACAATCCTCGCACCGGGGGATGGCGCAATGATAACTCAGGAAAGTGACATCCTGCTCAGCAACCTTGGAGCGGAACCGGTGACAGCCCTAGTGTTTGACCTGCCATAACCACTCCACCTTACGTGCGAACCTATATATTCGGCAGACAGCCCTTCCCTGTCTGCCGAACTTTTATTCACACTTGAGTACCAGCACCTTGTTTTCCGCCTTCTGCCAACTCTCCCTACCGCTGGGCTGCTGCTTGTCTCATTACCTTTCCTTGACTTAACAACAGCACCGGAAAGTGTAAGATTTTTTGTTTCATACTGTCACTGTGAAGAAGTATTGCCAATATCTAAGGAAAGCCTTAACACGGTTCTGTACGAAAATGCGTTTCATATAATTGAGAATTTAGGCATTACTAGAAATATGGGAGGAGGAAACGTGGAAAATTAGAATGATTTGTGAATCATGAGTTTTAATAAATTTATTGGAAAGCACTAAACTCACTAATATTACATGAATCAGCATATGAAAAATGCCTCAATGTTGAGGCATTTTTGTATTTAAATCAGATTTAAAAAATTAATTCAAATAACAATCAATCAGAATTAATTATAAATACTTTTTCGCAGCTTTTACTGCTTCTTTAAGATTTGGAATCGTAGTTAACTCTGGTACTCTTTGTGTGTACACTACTTTATTAGACTTATCTGTAACGATAATACTTCGCGTCAATAAACCTAACTCATCGATTTGTGAACCTGTATTCAAACCAAATTGATGCTTTGATGAATCAGAAAGGTATGTAATTCCTTGTAAACCTTTCTCTTTTAGAAAACGCTGTTGAGCAAAAGGAGTATCTGCACTGATAGCAAAAAATTCAATACCTTCTAGATCAGTTTTATTTTTTGAAACATACTTATCTAAGTCAATAGCTTGTTGAACACAAACAGGAGTATCTACAGAAGTTAACACGCTATAAATCTTTACAGCGCTTGTTTCAGAGCTGGTATCAAAAGGTTTTAGTTCAGAGGTCACCAATTGAATCGATGGCATGTAATCTCCGACCTTAATCGCCTCACCAGATAATTTAAACTTATTTGTTTTTTCTAATGTTACAACTTGATGCTCACCAAAGTCAGCATTCGTATCTGTTGTAGAAAACTGAGCAAAAGCGCCAGTTGAAAACAGCAAAGATACAACTAATGTTATTTTTTTCATTTATTGGCTCATCGAAGAAATTGCAGCGTCGTAATTTGGTTCATTTGTAATTTCTTCAACCAGTTCACTGTGAATGACAATGCCTACTTTGTTCACACATACGATCGCACGAGTAGTTAAACCTCTGAGTGCGCCATCTGGAATTGCCACTCCATATGTCTCAGCAAAGTCTAAGCTACGGAAAGTTGATGCATGTTGAACATTATCAATCCCTTCTATTTCGCAGAATCGACCGACAGCAAAAGGTAAGTCAGCAGAAATACAGATCACCTGTGTATCATCTAATTTTGAGGCTTCCTCATTAAAACGCTTAACACTGGCCGCACACACTGGGGTATCGATACTTGGGAAAATATTAAGAATCAGATTTTTCCCTGAAAAACTTGATAGTGTCAGTTCAGATAAGTCAGATGCTGTAAGAGAAAACTCAGGAGCTAATTGACCAACGACAGGAATCGAACCGACAATATTCACAGGGTTATTTTGAAAAGTTACTTGTGGCATTTTTGTTACTACTCTTATTTAAGCCATTGAGAAAACGAATAAATAAGAACCCATATATTCAAAATTAGCAATGACAACTTTGTAGGTCTGACCAGACATTTTCTTACAGATATAGCGAGGTCAATATGCGTTCCCCAATATTCAACAGTCCTAATTTTCAACAGAAACTAGACTATCAACAAATATTTTTAACAATTAAGCCACGGAGACTTTGCTCAATTCACAATTCATGAATAACTACAGGCCTTGCATAGCTAAGTTGCGGAGAATAAACGCTATTAGTATTCTCGCGTAGGAATATGAGACTCATAGCGCGCTTTGTAATGAAAGATAATTTCAATTTCTATTTATCGATTAATCAAATAAAAATAGGTGATTTAACGTACTTAAAAAAGAGGTTACATTTTGAAACAGTTTCCGACAATTATCTTAATTAGGTAACGAAACAGTGCCACTCGATGGCTTTTATCCACCACATAACATTGAAGCGTATAACGATTTAACAATACCATTGCAACCAACCCAACACGATTCTTAATCATGGATTCACACTCGTTTAATCAAGGCAGTCAGTCATACCCAAAAACCAACCTTCAGAGGACTTTTGATTGGGGAAATACGCATTAACCGCATGTGTGTGAACCTCTACTCAAAAATAGACAGCGGCATAAGCGAGTTAGAGTAACTTGTCAGATCTTATTGCACCGTGATTTGACTACTGACAAGTTGAATTCAGGCTATTTCAATTTTACGTAATTGATAAACTATGTCGCTTACGGTGCGAACGACATCAGCAACGCGTAACCATTCCGTCAAAAATCGCTCATATTTCGACACATTTTTCCTTGCTGCTTTTCGCTTCAATGCCTTGCTACATCATGTTTTCTCAGGACAAAGCCGCCATGGAAATGGTAAGGTAACGCCTGCGTTTCCGCCTTCTTACCCGATTTTCTGTCTATCGGATTACCAGAGAAACGCCTTGCTTTATGCCGCGATAACCACAAGGAACCATGCATGAGCCACACGATTGACTTAAGCGAACTGATAGAACGCATTTCCGCGGCCGATACAGACGAACAACGCCAACTTTTTAATGAACAGGAAATCCAGCAGCTGGATCCCGGTTCGATTGCCACTTTGCTTGAAGCCCTACCGCTGCACGAGCGGATGGAGTTATGGCGACAACTGCCGCTCAACAGCCATGTTGACGTGCTTACCGCTATGCGTGCCGATACCCGTGACTGGGTAATCCACTCACTCAGCGAAGCCGAACTGAACCTGGTTCTGGCGAAACTCGATAACTTGTCGCTGATTGAATGGGCAGACTCGCTGCCGGACGAGATCATCGAAAAGGCCATGAGCCTGCTGAGCAAAGACGATCTCGAGCTGTTCGACCGCGCCAACCAGTACAGCGATGATCAAATTGGCCGATATGCTAATCCCAAAGTCATGTCTCTGCCTCAGGGCATCTCGGCAAAACGTGCTCTGGTGCTGCTGGAACGCCACGGCTATAGCTACCCGGCCCCTATCTATGTGGTCAACCACAGCAAAAAATTTGTCGGCGGCGTAAACTACCAGCAGTTACGTGAAGCTGAGCCCATGGCTAAACTCAGTACCCTAGCCGATCGTTCCTTTCCGGTGGTGGAAGACGATGCCTCCCTGACCGAGGCCGTCGAAGCCATTGAACACAGCCAGCGATTCAGCCTGCCTATCGTTGATAAGCAAGATCAGCTGATTGGTGAAATCGACCTTCATCTGGCGCTGGAGCTGATGCGTGAGAGCTACGAAAGCACGCTGATGGCAAACGCCGGTATGAGCGAAGAGGATGACTTGTTTGCGCCTATCGCTAAAAGTGCCCGTAAACGTGCCGTTTGGCTGGGTATCAACCTGCTCACGGCCATTCTGGCATCGGTGACCATCAGCTTATTTGAAGACGTCATTGCCGAAGTGGTGGCGTTAGCGGTTCTGATGCCGATTGTCGCCTCAATGGGCGGGATTGCCGGCAGCCAAACCCTGACACTGATGATCCGCGGTATGGCGCTGAATCAGGTCACGGCCGGTAACCGCTGGTCACTGCTGCGCAACGAGTGCGGGATCGGTTTTCTGAACGGTGTGTTGTGGGCAGTGCTTATCGGGCTGCTGGCCGGCATCTGGTTCCAGTCTTTCCTGATTGGCGCCATTATCGCAGTCGGTATCGTCGTCAACATTATTACTGCCGCCCTGTTTGGGGTACTGATACCGGTCGCACTGGATAAATTCAAGCTCGACCCGGCACTGGCAGGCTCCGTGGTTCTGACCACCGTCACGGATGTGGTCGGTTTCTTTGCTTTCCTGGGCACAGCCAAACTTCTGCTTCTATAGCAACTGCCAGCCCCGGCCTCGACACTCACACCACAAAGAAAAACGCCCCGTCGCATAGCGCAACGGGGCGTTTTTTTGATTCCGCCTTAAACCTCGGCCTAAGCCCTGTTTTATCCCGATAATAAACCTGTTTTCGTGCGGTTTTCGTCCGTTTTAGTACGAAAGATATCTCAGCACTCTGCGATACGACCGTTTACAACTCGGAATGTTAACGGTTTGCAGCATACCCAGGTAGCCCCAGCTTTTCGGCTACTGCCTGCGCCAGCTGCTCATCAACCAATCGGAAATGCGCCAACTGTTGTTGAACAATCGCTTCCGATTGCACCTCACCCAGCGAGGCAGCAATATTACCCGCCAGACGAGTCTGCTGACCTTTATCCATCAGGCGATACAGGTTGCCCGGTTGCGAGTAGTAATCCGCGTCATAATCACGGAAGTTGAAATGCAGCGCTTCTTTTTCCAGAGCCAAAGGCGGCGCATAATCTTGAGTCGGCTGATAGGCTCCCTGCTGATTCGGCGCGTAGTTCGGCTGCTGGCCACCGTTATTGTCCACCCGCATACCACCGTCACGGTGAGACGTATTCACCGCAGACTTTGGCCGGTTAACCGGCAGTTGGCCATGGTTGATACCCAGGCGGTAACGCTGTGTATCCCCGTAAGAGAACAGGCGCCCCTGCAGCAGACGATCCGGTGAATATCCGATGCCCGGCACCACATTAGCCGGAGTGAACGCCGCCTGCTCAACCTCCGCAAAATAGTTATCCGGATTACGGTTAAGCTCCAGCACACCGACGTCTCGCAACGGCACATCTCCATGCGGCCAGACCTTGGTGATATCAAACGGGTGAATGTGGAAACGCTCTGCTTCAGCCTCGCTCATGATTTGCACTTTCACATCCCAGCGCGGAAACTCTCCGTCTTCGATACTCATAAACAAATCCACCTGCGATGACTCGCGGGTTTTGCCGGTAATTTTGGCCGCTTCCTCATCGGTGTAATAACGGTGCCCCTGCTGCGTTTTAAAATGGAACTTCACGTAGAAACGCTCATTATCACGATTGATAAAGCTGTAAGTGTGACTGCCATAACCGTTCATGTGGCGATAGTCAGTCGGAATGCCACGGTCACTGAACAGGATCATCAGCTGATGCAGTGACTCTGGGTGACGTGACCAGAAATCCCAGGCCGCTTCTGCGCTGCGCAGGTTAGTTTTCGGATCGCGCTTCTGAGTATGGATAAAATCCGGGAACTTCAGCGCATCACGGATAAAAAACACCGGCGTGTTGTTACCAACCAGATCCCAGTTGCCTTCGCCGGTGTAGAACTTCAGGGCAAAGCCGCGGACATCACGCTCCGCATCGGCCGCGCCTTTTTCTCCGGCGACGGTAGAAAAACGCAGCAAAACCTCAGTCTGCTTACCGATTTCGGAAAACAGATCAGCCTTGGTAAATGGGGTGATATCGTGCGTGACCGTAAAGGTTCCGAATGCTGCTGAGCCTTTCGCATGCACGACTCGCTCAGGAATACGTTCACGATCGAAATGCGCCAGCTTTTCCAGCAGCCAGGTATCCTGCAACAAAACAGGGCCGCGCGGGCCTGCGGTCAGGCTGTTGTCGTTATCGGTGACCGGTGCCCCATTGGCATGAGTAAGCGTTTGTTTTGTCATAATTTCTCTCCTTCATCTTTGCCTCTACGATAGGCTTTCCGAGGACGGAGATAAAATTCATCCTGCCTATTTTAGCGATAGGCACTGCCTTAGAAACCGTCTTTTGCTGCCGGCTTTGATCAGACACCGCAAATCGCCGGTTCCCGATTACACTAAGAAGACGCCCCTTCATGCACTGCCGGAGCACATTATGCTTAATATGGAATTCGACCAGATTGTGATTATTGATACCGCGGCCATGGAGTGGCAGCCCAGTCCAAGCCAGGGCGTGTGGCGCAAACCGCTGGAGCGCGAAGCTAAAGAGTCCGGTCATACCACCAGTCTGGTGAAGTATGCGGCAGGTTCCTGTTTTCCCTCCCATAAGCATCCGCTGGGAGAGGAAATTCTGGTGTTAGACGGGGTGTTTTCTGACCAAACCGGCGACTTTGGCCCGGGCAGCTACCTGCGTAATCCCCCCGGTAGTGAGCATTCGCCCCTCAGCCGCTCCGGCTGCACGCTGTTTGTAAAACTGAACCAGTTTATGGTGAAAGATCATGAGGAAGTGCGGATAGATACCCTTAATACCGACTGGCATCAGGGAGACAATGGGTTTGCCGCGATACCACTTCATCTGTGTGGCCATCAGCACACGGCACTGGTCTCCTGCCCGCCCGACCTGACTTTCCCGCCTCATCCGGCGATTGGCGGAGAAGAAATCCTGATTCTCTCCGGTGCTCTGAATGATAAGCATGGCCATTATCCTGCCCTTAGCTGGCTGCGCCTACCCCACCTGAGTAAACGCACTTTCACAACCAGTGAAGGCACAGTGCTGCTGTATAAAACCGGACACCTGCCGATTAGCTTGTAGCTCTGTTAAGCGATCAGCGACTCTCCCACCAGCCCGGCAATCCGTTGGGCTGCCCGATATAAAAAATCCGGGGGAGTCATTCCTCCCCCGGATTTCATGGTGTACTGATGATTGTGCTCACGTTCAGCTTACATTGGCTAATGCGCCGTCACACGATCGCGACCGTTCACCCGTGATGCTGGGTGAGCCGTAGTACAGGCAAATCCGATGGCCATCTATTTCTTTGATATCAAACGGGATTTCGTACATCGCTTCCATGATGGATGTCTGAATCACCTCATGGACCTTACCGCTGGCGACCACTTCCCCTTTTTTCATTGCCACAATGTTGTCGGAATAGCACGAGCCAAAGTTGATGTCGTGAATCACGATCACCACGGCTTTGTTGAACTCATGGGCCAGACGACGCAGCGTGGTCATGATATCGACAGAATGGCGGATATCGAGGTTGTTCAGCGGCTCATCCAGAAAAATGTAATCCGTGTTCTGGGCCACCACCATCGCAATGAATGCCATCTGGCGCTGGCCACCGCTCAGCTCATCCAGGTATTTGTGCTGGATATCTGAAATGCCCAGATGCGCCAGCGCCTCATCAATAATACGGTTGTCTTCCTCATTCAGTCGCCCCTGTGTATGCGGGAAGCGCCCAAACGCCACCAGCTCGCGAATCGAAAACCGCATGTTGATATTGTTCGACTGGCGCAGCACTGCCAGACGCTTAGCCAGATCCTTGCTGTCCCACTGCGATAATGGCTTGTCGGCGATCAGCACTTCGCCGGCGTCACTTTCAGTCAGGCGACTCGCCATCGACAACAGGGTGCTTTTACCCGCGCCGTTAGGACCGATAATTGAGGTCACTTCCCCTTTCGGAAATAGCGCACTCGCGTCTTTTACAACGAATTGTTGGCCGTAGCTTTTAGATAATCCGGTCAGTTTAATCATGGCAACTAAATCTTGTTTCGCGCTAACAGGAAGAGGAAGTAGCTTCCTCCGAGGAAATTAATGATGATACTGATAGTGGTATTGAAATTCAGGACTTTCTCGACCATGAACTGCCCCCCGACCAACAGCAAAACCGCCAGCAGGCTGGTTGCAACCAACAGAAAACGGTGGTGATAGTTGCGGTACATTTCACGGGTCAGGCTGACGACAATCAGGCCGAAGAACAGTACCGGCCCCACCAGCGCGGTAGAGATAGAAATCAGGATAGCGACCACCATCATCACTTTGAGGGTCAGTGCACGGGTATCAACCCCCAGACTTTTCGCGTTATCTTCGCCCAGCCACATCACATCAAGCTGCGATGCCAGACGGCTGAGGTACAACAGGCACAGCCCCAACGGAAGGGTGCACCAGTAAACAATCTCGCTGTTCACGTTGTTGAAACTGGCAAACATCGCCCCTTCCAGTACCGTGAACTCGCTCGGATCTATCAGCATCGCGAAGAAGCTGCTGAAACTTTCAAACAGGCTGCCAAGCACAATACCGACCAGCAGCAAGGTGAACACATTGTTGTTTCTGCGACGGAAGTACAGGCTGAACAGCGCGGTCGACAGGCCGGTCATCACCACCACACACACCACAAAATTCAGGTGCGGATTGGCAATCATGGCACTGGCACTGCCAAACACCGCCACAATCAGGGTCTGCAGCATCACGTACAGCGAATCGAAACCCAGAATCGACGGCGTCAGAATGCGGTTGTTGGTAATGGTCTGAAACACCAGGGAGGATGCCGAAATTGCCACGGCGGCCATGGCAATGGCCAGGATTTTAGGGATGCGACGCGACAGGAAAAACTGGTAGTTATCGGGGGTCAGCCCCTGCCCCAGAAAAACGGCCACAATCGCCAGCGCCACTGCCGCAATCACAGTGAGTTTCAACATGTCTTGTTTCTTACTGAGATCACGCACGGGCTTTATCCCTCAGAACCAGATAGATAAATGTCGTGCCGCCGAGAATGGAAATGATCATGGCGATAGGCACCTCGAACGGGAAGATAATCACTCGCCCCAGAATGTCGCAGCTCAGTACCAGAATGACGCCCCAGAAGGCCGTCCACGGCAGGTTGCGCTTCATGTTGTCGCCGACAAACATCGAGACCACATTAGGCACGACCAGCCCAAGGAAAGGAATTACGCCGACAATCATCACGACTGATGAAGACAGCACGGCCACAATCACGACGCCGATCAGCACAATTTTCTGATAATCGAGGCCGATGTTTTTGGCAAAGCTCTCACCAATACTGGCCGCGCTGAATTTGCTGGCAAAACGGTAAGCCAGTACCGTGGCCGGAATGGCCAGATACAGCAGTTCGTAGTTCCCCTGCAGCACGGACGAAAAATTCGCAACGGTCCAGGATTTCATGGTCTGGATAAGATCGTATTTGTACGCCATGAACTGGGTCAGTGCCGACACCACATTGCCGTACATGATCCCAATAAGCGGTACCAGCACAGTGTTTTTAAATTGCAGGGACTGCAGAAAGCGCACAAACAGCAGCGTGCCGCCCAACGCGAAAGCAAAAATGACCGCGAGATCCAGCCATTTACTCATGCCGGTGAACAGCACCATGGTCGCAACATAGCCCAGCACGGCACAGTCGATGGTGCCGGTGGTATCCGGAGAAGCAAAACGGTTCTGGCAGATCTGCTGCATGATCAACCCTGCCACACTCAGGCCAGCCCCAGCCAGGCAGATCGCCAGTAAGCGAGGAATACGGCTGGCAAACAAAATAGAAGTGGACTGGAAATCGCCGTTGAGCAGGCCGGCCAGCGTCATTTCGGCCACCCCGATTGACAGGGAAAGCACGCCCAGCAGGACGAGAAGAAACGCCGCAAGGGCGATTCGGGAATGATGGAATAAATTCGGTTTCATAAATTAAAAGAGGCCTGCGAATACACAGGCCTCAGCGTTATAAGAAAGAGGGATTAAAACAGTTGGGCAATGTCATCAATCATAATGTCGGTTGCCGTCACACCAGCCATAGTGATGTACCAGGCATTCGGATTCAGATACACAATGCGATCGTTTTGCGATGCCGGGGTCGATTTCACCAGCACATTGTTGAATCGTGACTTGGCTTTACCGATCTCTTTCCCGATAGCCTGCTCGCGATCCAGTACGAAAATCACGTCTGGTTTGGCATCGGCAATGTATTCAAAGGAGATCAGGTTGCCGTGGGAGCCGGTTGTTTTCACCTCTTCGCTACGGGCCGGGTTGAAACCAAACTCATCAAACACCATCGAGAAACGGCTGCCTTGGTTGAACATCGCCAGGTTGCTGCCGTTGTTCATCACCATCATGGCTTTCATCTGGCTGGCCTGTGCTTTCGCGCGGGTGTCATCCAGTTTGGCCTGCGTGTTTGCGATCAGTGCATCTGCTTCTGTCTGCTTGTCAAACACTTCACCCAACATACGCCAGTTGGCCTGCGTGTCTTTCCAGTACTCACCGTAATCAACCGCATACATGATGGTCGGCGCGATCTTATTCAGCTCTCCCATCATTTCACGCAGACGGGCTTCCGCGATGATCAGATCCGGCTTAGCCATGTAAATGGCTTCAAAATCCGGTTCTTTGACAGACCCCATCGCGGCATATTTCTTATCCTGATACTTGTCCAGGTAGGTTGGCATCATCGCTTTCACGACCCCAACCGGCTCGACGCCGAGACGATCCAGCGTATCCAGACTGCCGTGACCCAGCACGACAACACGTTTAGGCACACCATCCAGGGTAATTTCACCTTCATGGTGCTGAATAGTTTTTGTTGCTGCAAAAGATGAAGCAGCAGCCAGTACGCCTGCCGCTACCACAACAAGACGAGTCAAAGACCTCAAAGATTTCATCCAGAATTTCCACGGTTTACAGAAAAGTGAGCCAATCCTAGCCAAAAAATCTCCCGAGGTCACGAACAAAAATGCGAATTATTCTCCTTTACATTTCAGTAACGATTCAGCTTGATGGTGATAGTCTCATTCTCGCGATGTCATTGAGACGTATCGAAAAGCCCATTTAGAAGCAATGGGTTGGCATCAAAATCCGTTTATCCGCAAGCGACATCACCCGGTTTATGAGGAGCCATTGCCAGTCAGTCAGCACCGATACACAACAGCCAGGCGGCTGACACAAGCTGATTAACCGATACACGGACACGGTTTCACATTGGTATTTATCTGGGGTATTTATCCGGCGGCAGTAAACGGTGCTTCACGCTGATTTTTCTGACGCTTTCATAGAATAGGCATGGTGACACTGAGTCCACTCCGGCGGACATTGCTGGCGCAGTGCATCGAGCAACACTTTAACCCGCAAGGGCGGCCGACCCGCGGTGTAATAACAGGCCACTTCCGTTGCTTCCGGTTGCCAACCCGGCAGACAGGGCAACACGCTACCGGGATGGGCCCGTTCGAACCCGTCTGCCAGCCAGACCGGTAACATGCCAATACCCCGCCCGTTGGCAATAGCGTCAGCCTGCATGGTCAGGCTGTCGGTCCGTAATCGGGAATTGATAGGCGGCAAATCGTAGCTACCTTCCTCCTTGTGAAGCAGGGTCAGCCCATCCTGCCGTTTGGCAATCAGATCAATCCAGGGGTGGCCAGTCAGCTCACTCGGGTGGGTCGGTGGCGGGTGATCCTCCAGGTACGCCGGTGACGCGTATAGTCCGAACGACCAGTGCCCCAGCAACTCACGCCGCAGCGAATGTTCAGGCGGAGAGCCGACCCAAATCATCAGATCAACCTCGCTGTTTCCCGCTGCCAGCGTCTGGGAATGCAGATTAATATGAATGCCCGGGTGCGCATTCATAAACTGGTTCAGCACCTTTGAAAACCACCCGCGTAACAGATTCGGGTGAACCAGCAAAGTGAGCTCCCCGCAGGCATTATTGCTGAGACTTTGCAGCGCCTCTTTGCCCTGTTCAGACAACGCCAGAATCTGTCTGGTGTACTGTGAGAACACCTGCCCGGCTTCCGTCAGACTCAGTCGGTTCCCCTGCCTGGTGACCAGCGACTGCCCCAGATCGACTTCCAATTGTGCCAGACGTCGGCTCAGGGTGGATTTAGGCTGGTTCAATACTTCAGCCGCTGCCGTCAGACTCTGGTACTGACAAAGGGCATCAAAAGCTTTTAGCGCTGCAAGATCATGCATGGCTTAACATTTTTCCTTCATAACTCCAAGCGAATCCCCGTTCCATAAATGGAAAACACCGTTCCGTTTATTGCCCTAGCTCTTTGTTTCCAGTTAGGGAAGAATCCGCACCACAATTAATAATGATTATCATTTAAGGAGTTACCTATGTCCAGCCCCAAGCCTGCTGTTATGCCGCTAGTTGCTGCAATTGCGTCCGTATTGTCGGTTTCTGCCTATGCAGAGTCGTCGTCGCAAGCCATGGAGACCGTTGTTGTCACCGCAGCAGGCTATGAGCAGTTACAGGTCGACGCACCCGCCAGTATCAGCGTAATTTCCCGTGACGAACTGGAAAAACGCTACTACCGCGATGTGACGGATGCCCTGCGTGACGTGCCGGGGGTGGTCATTACCGGAGGGGGGGATACCACCGATATCAGCCTGCGGGGGATGAGCTCGAAATACACCCTGATTCTGGTTGACGGCAAACGCCAGTCATCCCGCGAGACACGTCCGAACAGTGACGGCCCGGGCATTGAACAAGGCTGGCTGCCACCGCTACAAGCGATTGAGCGCATTGAAGTTATTCGCGGCCCGATGTCGACCCTTTACGGCTCCGATGCCATCGGGGGGGTTGTGAACATTATTACCCGCAAATTCGGCAAAGAGTGGAGCGGTAACGTTCAACTGGATACCATTATTCAGGAAGACAGCCGTTCGGGTGATCAACGCAGCGCGAACTTCTATCTGAGCGGCGCGCTGATTGAAGACAAACTGGGCCTGCAACTGTACGGCCAGACCACCCAGCGCGACGAAGACAAAATCGTCAACGGTTTTGAAGATAAGTCCCTCAACAGCGTGACCGGTAAGCTGAACTATCAGATTAATGACGACAACCTGATCCAGTTTGAAACCGGTGTCTCTGAGCAAGATCGCCGCGGCAACGCAGGCATGAGCGTGGAAGAAAACGGAAAAGATTCCGTGAACGAATATCGCCGTACTCACTATGCCGTGACTCACCAGGGCAACTGGGATGACATCAGTACCGACAGCTATGTGCAGTATGAAATCAGCGATAACAAAACGCGTAAGATGGAAATTGCCAACACCACTGCAAAATCAACGGCGTTCCTGACGCTGGGCGATCACATGGTGACAGTCGGTGCTGAGTTTACCCATGCCTCGCTGGATGACGAGTCGTCCAACAAAGCGAAAACATCAGGCCGTACGCATATTTCCAACACCCAGATGGCAGCGTTTATCGAAGATGACTGGAGCCTGACGGACACCTTCTCGTTGACGCTGGGCGGCCGCTTTGACCATGACGAAAACTATGGTGAACACTTTAGCCCACGTGCCTACGGGGTATGGCACTTTGCCGAAGACTGGACACTGAAAGGTGGTGTATCGACCGGTTTCCGTTCGCCACAGCTGCGTGAAATTACCGCCGACTGGGCACAGGTCAGCCGTGGCGGCAACATCTACGGTAACCCGGATCTGTCACCAGAGAAATCAGTGAACACCGAAATCGGCCTGCTGTATTCCAGCCTTGGCGGTCTGAATGCCGGTCTGACGCTGTTCAATAACGACTTTAAAGACAAGATCACCCGAGTCACCTGCCCGACATCAATCTGTACTGAAGGACAGAATGACTGGGGTGCCGATCCGACATACCGCGTCAACGTCGATAAAGCCGTTACCCGCGGGGTAGAGGCCACATTGGCCACGCCTCTGACCGACACCATCAGTGTGAACGCCAGCTATACCTATACCGACTCTGAGCAGAAAAGTGGTCAGTACAAAGGCATGCCACTGAACCAGCTGCCAAAACACCTGGCGAATGCGGGGATGGACTGGGCTGCGACTGACAATCTGGGCAGCTGGGTGAAAGTGACTTACCGCGGCAAAGAAAGCCAGCCGGTTACCACACCGTCTAGCCGTACTTTCATTGCGCCGTCTTATACCTTTGTTGATGCGGGTATTAACTACCAGCTGACCGACAACGCACGCGTAAAAGCAGCGATCTACAACCTGTTTGATGAAGCGGTAACGTACGAGAAATACCAGTACGTTGAAGACGGTCGCCGTTACTGGCTGGGAATGGATATTGCGTTCTAACCCAAACGTCTGACAATTCGGCTCACTTTCTATGCCACTGTGACAAAGGCTTTTCGGTCGCTGTCACAGAGAAAGTGAGCCTTTCTTCCCGCCTTTATTTACACCTTTCTTGATACTTCCGGTTTGCAGCGATTTATCCGCTTACTGTATCAGTGTGCAGCAGCGATAGCCGTCGCAGCTAAACGGTAATAGTCGACCGACTGTCGGGTTTCATCAAACTCGAATCCCAACTTCGTCAGCACGTTGAGTGAAGCAACATTTGCCGGTTCTATGCCTGCAATAAAGTACGTTGCACGGCTCACTTCTGGCGCTAAATGAGGCGTCGCTACGTCCCGCTCTGAACACTCAGCATCAGGCAAACATGCATCTGACAAATAATGCAGTAACCCTTGCATGGCTTCGGTCGCCAGACCTTTGCCCCATTGCGCTTCATCTAGCACATACCCCACCCGGTAGCCCCGTTTTCCGTGCTCTTGTTCCGGAAACACAAACAGATAACCAATGGCTGATCTGTTCTCTGAACCATTTACCGTACTGTCGCCATCCACTTGTTCAGTGAGCCTCAGCAGCATGCCGGTCTGCATCATGCTGTCCAGCCAGCTATCGACCTCAAGGGGGGAGCGCAGTTGCTGACTGGCCGGCGGCAGATAGCGGCTCACCCGTGCGGTAAACATAGCCATGATTTCCTGATGTAGCCCCGCCTGGTGGCGGTTTAGCGAAGCCACCTGCAACCTTTGAGTACGAAACGCAATGTGATACATGCTTAGCTCTGTCATCATCTTTTCCTCTGTGAAGCCACATTGTAACTGTCAGGGAGTGACGGCTCCACTCTAACCTCACCCCCCTTATGCCCACCACCATCCAGCAAAAAATTTCATCAATACAAAGAAAAACTTGCGGAAAACCTCACCGCTTCCCGCTCCGATTAGCGCGATACTCAGCGACAGAAGAACATTGTTTGAGGATTCAAGGAGACGGTTATGGACGTGCTGATTCTTGTCGCACTGATCCTGCTTAACGGGGTGTTTGCCATGTCAGAAATTGCGCTGGTGACGGCCCGGAAAAGTCGATTACAAAAACTCGCGAGCCAGGGGGATGCCAGTTCGGCACTGGCCATTCAGCTCGGCGAAGAGCCAACCCGTTTTTTATCAACAGTTCAGATTGGCATCACGGCTATCGGGATCCTCAACGGTATTTTCGGAGAAGCCGCACTGGCGGCTCCGCTGGCTGACCTGCTGCACGAGAACGGACTGAGCACCAGAACCAGCTCGGTCACTGCGACAGCCATAGCGGTTGTGGGCATTACCTATGTTTCCATTGTCATCGGCGAGCTGGTGCCCAAGCGCCTTGCCCAGTTTCATCCTGAGAGTATCGCCCGAGTCATGGCCTTTCCGCTGGCACTGCTGGCAAAGCTGTCTCGCCCGTTTGTTTGGCTGCTTTCCGGCTCTACCGACTTAATCCTGCGGCTGCTTGGCAAAAACAACCAGAACAACGGTGACAGCCTGACCGAAGAGGATATCCGGGCGGTGCTGACGGAAGGTAGCGAGTGCGGGGCGATCGAAAAACAGGAACACGACATGGTGCGAAACGTGTTCCACTTTGATGATCGGCGCGTCACATCCCTGATGACACCGCGCAGCGAAATTGAGTTGCTCGATATCAATACGCCGATAGACAGCAACATTAATCGCCTGCTGGCTTCCGGCCATGAACGCTTTCCGGTGGTTGAAGGGAGCATTGATAATCCACTTGGCATCAGCTCCGCCAAGCAGTTCTTGCAGCACAAGATTGCCCGGTCGGGCTCTACGCTCACCCACTCCCTGCAACCTGCCGTCTTTGTACCTGAAACCTGGACCGGTACTCAGCTGCTGGCACATTTCCGTCAATCTGGCGACACCATGGTGTTTGTGGTGGATGAATACGGCGATGTTCAGGGAATTGTGACTCCCCATGACATTCTCGAAGCACTGACTGGCGAGTTTAATATCCGTGCGCCGGAAGATATCTGGTCACTGGAAACAGAAGAGGGACAATGGTTGATGGATGGGCTGATCCCCATTCTGGTGCTTAAAGACCTACTGGCCTTAACGGCTTTGCCGGACGAAACACACCATGGTTACCACACTCTCAGTGGCATGCTGATGTGGTGCCTGAACCGATTGCCAGAGGTGGATGATGTCATCGAATGGGAAGGCTGGCGCTTCACGGTCACCCGGGTGGAAGGTAACCGAGCCGACAAGATCAACGTCTGCCAGATTGCCGCCAAGTTAGAACCTGACAGAACAGAGGAAGGCCAACGCCACTCCCCTGACAAGGGAGCCTCTTCCCCGATATCGGGAGACGTATCCCCGAAGTAATCACACCAGAAGACGATCAGGGAACGGGGAAAAGCGCAGCCTTACCCCGTTAGTTACTTTAACCACTGCTTATGCTGAACCACTGCTCATGCTGAACCACTGCTCATGCTGAACCGCAATTCAGCGCGGACTGTTGATCAATACAACCTGATAAGCAATGGGTAATCGGGCTCGATTGTCACCTATTTGTTGGCAGCCATTGCCAGCTTGGATAAGTCATACCAGGATTCACGCGACTGCCACCAATAAGCCGTTCTGATCGGCTGGGACAGATCCAGCGATTCGCCGATCATCGGGGTGACCAGTTCAACTTGGTATGACGCGGCTTCATCAATCAGATCATTCACCGGCTCGTCCCATTTATTCAGAAACAACTCGTAGGTCGACCAGTGAACCGGAAACAATTTATCGCCCCGTACATCGAGATGCGCCTGCATGGTATGGGCGGCCTGCATATGCCCCCATCCTTCAACCGGATAGCCGCTGTCCGCTTTCAGATTGGCGGCCACTTCCAGGAAGGTCAGGTCAAACGGCCCCAGTTTTTCTCCAATCGCCTTGAAATGCTCACCGTACGCCGAATCACCGCTGTAGAACACGCTGCCGGCGTTGGCCTGAATCGCCCATGACGTCCACAGGGTTTGGTTTTTGTCAAACAATCCCCGGCCGGAGGTGTGATTGGCCGGGGCCGAAGTAATGCGCACCGAGCCGACACGCTGACTTTCCCACCAGTCAAATTCATGGATGTTAGCCGGGTTTACTCCCCACTTTTCGAGATGACGTCCCACCCCGAGCGGCACATAAAAAGTGACGTTTTTATCGGCATAGTAACGCGCCGTGCTCTCTTCCAGATGATCATAGTGGTCATGGGAAATCAGAATGACATCCGGCAGTGGCAATGCCTCGCGGCTGACCGGGGCATCAACATTGCGACTGAACCAGCGCGAAAACAGCGATGGCGAAGCATAGTCAAACACCGGATCTATCAGCATCCGTACCCCGTCAGCCTCCACGAACAACGACGAATGCCCCAGCCAGGTCACCCGCAAATCCTGGCTGGGCTCCACCAGCTTGGCCGTATCCACCGCCTTAAATGTCAACCGGTCATGTGGCTTGTATTGATCCCGCGCCATGAAAAATTTCCACATCACCGATAACATGCCTTCACTGTGATCAACCTGAGGCAGGCGGCTGATAGCGGTACCGTTGTCAAATTGTGGCGAGCGGGCAATCCGCTCCTGGCGGATTTCTTCACTCTGTACATGCCAGCCATCAACATCATCGCCACTGTAAGCTGCGACCCCAAGTACGCCCATTACAGCGACCAGCGATGCTTTCAGAGATGTTTTCATTTGTTCTAGCCTTAAAAGTAAACGCAGGTGTATACTTTTATGATAACCAAGAACCGCTCAAAGTAAACACATGTGTTTACTTTGGTCGTGACGAGGAACCCTGGACGGGATAGTACCGATGAGTAAAGTGACTGAAATAAAACAGGAAAGTATCATTTGCGCCGCCCTGAAAATTTTTGCAGAAAAAGGGCTGGAGCAAGCAAGCATGGAAGCCATCGCCAAACAGGCCGAGGTGTCAAAACGTACGCTTTATAAGTACTACCCCACCAAAGAAAGCCTTTTTTGCGTCATTATCGAGCGTTTACTATCTAAAATTACGGTGATGCGGCAAATCCGGTTTGAACCGGAGCAACCGCTGAACACTCAACTGCTTAGCATTGCCCGCAAGGAAGCCGATTTGTTAAGTAACCCTGACTTTCAATGTCTGGCAAAGGTCGTGATCATGGAATGCTTGCGTTCCAGCGACATTGGCGAGCTGATGATGGAAAAAGTCGAAAAACTGGAAGGCGGCTGCGGGCTGTCACGCTGGATACGGGACGGCTTAGAAGCCGGGCGACTGGATGTGCCGTGCCCTGAAATCGTGGCTGAACAGTTCATCAGCGGGCTGAAAGCTGTTGTATTCTGGCCGCAACTGATGACGAACCGCACTGCATCTGAAGAGGAAAAAAGCGCGGCAATTCACTCTGTGGTAAAACAGTTTATTTCCGCCTATGCGATCAAGGAATGATCCCGATAACCCGTATAGCATATTTAACACTGAACATTATCAACAGGAGATCACCATGCTACGCATCCTACTTGTGGCAGCACTGGCGTTAAGCCCGCTAGCAAACGCTGAAGTTAAAATTTCCGGTAACGGTTTCGAACTCAGCAAAGACTGCCTGAAACTGGAATCAGACAACATCAAAATTACGTCTGAAGAATGTGAGCAGTGGAAAAAACAGAACCAGGAAAACCGTAGTATCCATGGTGATGACAACCCAGGCAAAGGCAACAAGAAAGACCATAAAGAGAAGAAAGGCAAATAACCCTGCCTCATCCCCTGCCTGACGAGCTTTATGAGCAGCTCATGAAACAGGCTCAGGGATTGCCAAGAATAATGTCCTTCTCTCTCAAAAAAAATCGTGCTCCGGCACGATTTTTTTTGAGAAAACTTGGCTTGAGGCACCTCACACACCGCATAGCGGACCATGTACCGGATCATGCGTCATCGAATTGGGCATCGCTTTCCGCCTGCATTTTTTTCGGTACTGGCGCAGTGTCAAACACCATAGTTGGACGGTTAGATTCCGGCTTCGGCAGCGGTGTCACTTCCTTCAGCGTCGTCAGACAGCGGGTCACCAGCTGCTGATACATGGCCGTTCCTTTCTCTTTCCAGGCCAGCTCATCATCTCGTACCTGACGGGTACAGACAGCCGGACTGCCCATGATCATACTGCGGGGGGCAAATACACTGCGAGCCTTAACAAAGCTGTGCGCACCAATAATGGACTCCGCGCCAATGTCCGCCAGATCCATCACCACAGCGTTCATCCCCACCAGGGTGTTGCGGCCAATCCGGCAGCCATGGATCACCGCCCCATGCCCGATATGGCTGTTTTCTTCCAGCACCGTTTCCTGATTGGGAAACCCGTGCAACACACAGTTATCCTGCACGTTACTGCCGTCTTCAATGATAATACGCCCCATATCGCCACGAATCGATGCACTGGGGCCGATATAAACACGGGCCCCGATAATGACATCACCGATAATATCGGCACTGGGATGGACAAAACTGTCCGGATGAATCACCGGGGTAATTCCATCTAACTGATACACTGGCATAAGCATGTCCTTTGCGTTAAGCGCGAGGCCGTCAGCTGGCCGTTAAGCCGCCAAACCGTGCGTAGTAATCGGAAGCAGGCAACGGAACCGGTCCGACAATGGTCTCGCCGTGCTCGGTCACATAGTTCCGGGCACTCAAGTGAATTTTCTTGTACAGGTTCATAGCCAGGCTCTGAGCCACACCGCCCGGCCAATCTTCCGGCAGCAGTTCCCCTGGCAAAAGCGGATCTTTAATAATGATTCGCCGGTAAAAATGAATCAGCAACAAACGCAGCTTGAAACAGTCTTCCGGGTTAAGTTCCTCAGTAGGCATGTCTTTAAGCTGTTGCCATACCGGATTGAACATCTGGCAAAACGCCTGATAATCATCCTGAATACGCTGCAGTTCCCAGGTTGTATAAATAAAGCTCTGCATATCACGCTGTGTTAAACCGGCCATATCCGCGTGCTGGAACACGTGGGCATTCGGGAACGCCTGGTTGATGGCATCAATATCCATCGCGTCGAGCTGGCCCTGATCAGCCTGAATATAAACGCCTTTATCAAGTACACCGAATCCCAGTCGGGAAAGGGTTTTGCCATGCACCTTCGCATCAAGCAGCGTGGAGGATGGAATGTGCACCAGATTCCATTTGCCGTTCCAGCTCGCACTTTCCACACTGTAGATTTTCCGGTTGGCCGCACGCACTTCGTCAAAACGTTCCGGCGTCATGAAATAGTAGCTTTTGCGCCCCTGCTTTTTGACATCCAGCCAGCCGTCCTGCTTGAGACGAAACACCGATGAACGGACAAAGCGCTGGTTAAAGCTCAGAGATTCCATGAATTTAATCAGGCTGCCCATCCAGATACCGCCACCGGAGTGGCACAAATAATCGCCCAGAAAGGTGATCACCAGCGAGGTTCCGCTGATGGAATGGTGATCGATAGCTGAAGAGTAAAACGCGTCAAAACGACTTTCCAAAAGCAACTCCATGAATCTATTTCTTTTTCCTGCCAGGCATCATAACAAGTGACCTTTTTCTTTCACAGCAAACTGGACGATTAATTAGGATATCAGTGACATATCACAGCGCTGCCGAGCCGGCAGCGCTGTGTGTTTTCAAGCTTTCATTCGGCGGTTCGGGAGACTGACCATCCGGCGTCAGGCAGCCCGGGGCAGTACCCGTCAGACTCAGGCGTGACGAAGGTCAATGACCCGCTGCGCCTTGCCTTCGGAGCGCGGGATCCCACCATCCGGAAGCAGCTCAATCAGGGTGGATATCCCGACCATAGTCTTGATACGGTGACGCAACTCACTGACGACCTGGTTGCCACACTCGGTATTGGTGGCGCCTTTCAGCTCCACTTTGATTTTCAGGGTATCCAGATTGCCCTGTTTACTGACTTCCAGCTGATAGTGCGGACTGAGTTGCTTGATTTCGAGGATCTGCTCTTCGATCTGTGACGGGAACACATTCACCCCACGGATGATCAGCATGTCATCGCTGCGACCGGTGATCTTATCCATCCGGCGCATGGTGCGGGCAGTGCCCGGCAGCAAGCGGGTCAGATCACGGGTGCGATAGCGAATGACCGGCATCGCTTCTTTGGTCAACGACGTGAACACCAGCTCCCCGTGCTCACCTTCCGGCATGACATTACCGTTACTCGGGTCGATGATTTCCGGGAAGAAGTGGTCTTCCCAAATAGTTGGCCCGTCAGCGGTCTCGGCACATTCCATCGCCACACCCGGCCCCATCACTTCCGACAGGCCATAGATATCCAGCGCTTTGATGCCAAGACGACGTTCAATTTCTTCACGCATGGAGTCTGACCACGGCTCAGCACCAAAAATCCCGATTTTCAGTGAGCAGCCAGACGCATCACCGCCGTGCTTTTTCTCCAGCTGATCCAGCAGGTTCAGACAGTATGACGGGGTAACCATGATGATGGTCGGTTTGAAATCTTCAATCAGCTGAATCTGTTTCTCGGTCTGGCCGCCAGACATCGGCACGACTGTCGCCCCGAGTTTTTCGGCGCCGTAATGCGCACCCAAACCGCCCGTGAACAAGCCATAACCGTAGGCAACATGGATCATATCTTTGGCACTGCCGCCCGCCGCACGGATGGAACGCGCCACAATGGTCGCCCAGGTATCAATGTCTTTCTGGGTATAACCCACCACTGTCGGCTTGCCGGTCGTGCCGGATGACGCATGCACCCGCACTACTTGCTCCATCGGAACGGCAAAAGTGCCAAACGGATAATTGTCGCGTAAGTCCTGCTTGGTAGTGTAAGGAAACTTGCTGATGTCTTCCAAACACGTGAAATCAGAAGGGTGTACACCGGCTTCATCAAATTTACGGGTATACATCGGCACGTTACGGTACGCGTGCTCCAGAGTCCATTTCATTCGTTCAAACTGTAACGCTCTTAGCTCGTCGATCGAGGCCGTTTCAATCGCCTCAAGGTGTTGATGTGTCATTCCTTTGCTTCCTTTTGGATTGGCGTTATCTTTTGCTGACTTTGTAATTAATATAATTGTTAATTAGATGTTAATTTGAACAATCGTTACGCTCAAGACCCAGTGCTTAATCGCACCCGATCTTTCTTCCAGAACGCGCCTTTGCTCACGCCTCGATGCGCTCAAGGATCATCGCAATCCCCTGTCCGACACCAATACACATGCAGCACAGCGCATAGCGCCCTTGACGCCGGTGCAACTCATTCACCGCAGCCATTGCAATACGTGCCCCGCTCATGCCCAACGGGTGACCCAGCGCAATGGCACCGCCATTGGGGTTCACATGCTCAGCATCATCTGGCAGCCCCAACTCACGCAGCACGGCCAGTGCCTGAGATGCAAAGGCTTCATTGAGTTCAATGACATCCATATCAGTGATGGCCAGCCCAGTCTGCTCCAGCACTTTTTTGGCTGCCGGTGCCGGGCCAATGCCCATGATGGCGGGCTCTACCCCAACGGTGGCACTGCCGACAATCCGGGCTTTCGGAGTCAGACCAAATTTTTTCACGGCGTCTTCACCGGCCACCAACAGCACTGCCGCACCGTCATTAACGCCCGATGCATTGCCGGCGGTCACGCTGCCCTCGGCGGCAAACGGCGCTTTGAGCGCAGCCAACTGCTCTAGCGTGGTTTCCGGACGCGGGTGCTCATCTTCACTGACCACTGTCGTCGCCCCTTTGCGACCGGGAATCGTCACCGGTACGATTTCTTGCGCCAGAATACCGGCCGCTTGTGCCTGCTGAGTTTTTTGCTGACTGCGCAGGGCAAAGCGATCCTGATCCTCTCGGCTGATGCCAAAACGGGCAGCAACATTTTCCGCCGTTTCCGGCATAGAATCCGACCCATACACCTGTTGAAGCTGCGCATTGATAAAACGCCAGCCGATGGTGGTATCAAACATCTGTACCCCACGATCGAAGGCTGAGGCCGACTTCGCCATGACATACGGAGCCCGGGACATTGATTCCACCCCACCGGCAATCATCAGCGACGCTTCACCCGCTTTGATGCTGCGCGCAGCCATGGCCAGCGCATCCAGCCCCGAACCGCACAGGCGGTTAATGGTGGTGCCCGACACTTCCTGTGGCAGTCCGGCAAGCAGGGTCGCCATACGGGCGACATTGCGGTTGTCTTCACCGGCCTGATTGGCACAACCCAGAATCACATCATCGACCGCCTGCCAGTCGAGCGCCGGATGACGTTCCATCAGTGCCTTGAGCGGCACCGCGGCCAGATCATCAGGGCGAACCTGCGCCAGCGCGCCGCCGTAACGGCCAATCGGGGTTCTTACTGCATCACAGATATACGCGTCTTTCATGGTGTCTCCTCCAGTACCAGTCTGCCCAACCGATGTGCCTTGCCTCTGAACAGCGCCACTAACTTGCCGTCCTGATTGGTAATTTCAATGTCGTATGTACCTGTCACCTTGCCCTGCGAGCGTGCTTGAGCGACAGCCGTTAGGGTATCGCCCGCCCGCCCCGGACGGACATACTCGATGCTGCATCCGGCAGCTACCGCCACCTGATTTTCGCTGTTGCAAGCAAATGCAAACGCTGAGTCCGCCAGGCTGAAAATCATCCCGCCGTGGCAGGTTTCAAAGCCGTTCAACATATCGCGGGTCACCGTCATGCTGACTGTCGCCGAACCTTGGTCCATCTGTTCAATTTTCAGGGACAGCAGGTTGGAGCAGCCGTCCTGGCTGTACATTTTCTCCGCACACTGCCATGCCAGTTGCTGTTGTGGCGTCATACCAACTCCTTGTTTATCATTGCAAATTCGCGCAACATTGGTGACGGGCGGTAACGCTCTTCACCGTAAAACGCGGTCAGTCCGTCGAGCGTGTCGCAAATGGCCGACCAGCCCAACTGGCAGCCCCAAGCGGCCGGGCCCTGCGGGTAGTTCACGCCGAAACACATCGCCGTGTCGATATCCGCCAGCGAGGCACCGCCTTTGTTGGCGAGATCCAACGTTTCATTGACCAGCATGGCGACAGTGCGCCAGACCACCATGCCCGGATAGTCCTTGAGCAGCAGTACCTGCTTACCCAGCGCCTGGAAAAATACTATGGCCTGGCGAGTTTGCTCTTGAGTGTTCTGCGCCGCTGGTGCCAGTGCAATTACCGGGGAAAGACGGTAATCACGGCAGTAATCTACGGTCACCACCGGTTGCTGAAAACGTGCAGCCAGCATGGTCGCGCTCTCACCACGGGTCGGCACCAGCAGAACACCGTTCACCTCTAGGCAGGCCGGCCCGCTTTCGGCAGGAAAAGTAACGGCTGCCAATTGAGCCGAACCTGTGGCAACCGTGACATCTGTTGCGTTAGTGGCCTTGGCTTCAAGGGTGAGCTGATTTGCAACCAGCTCCAACAGACCGTGATCCGCCGGTAACCATTGCCCCAGTTTGCGAGCCGCCAAACTTGACTGGCAGGCACCTGCACCCGGCAGCAATAAATTCAACGCTGGCTGCGGCGCATCTTCGGCATAGTCGTAAAAGCCTTTGCCCGTTTTACGGCCAAGGTATCCGGCATCCACCAGCTCTTTCTGAATCAGGGACGGCAGATAGCGTCGGTCCTGATAACAGGCTTCAAACACACTACAGGTCACGGCGTAATTGACGTCATGGCCAATCAGATCCATCAGTTCAAACGGCCCCATATTGAACCCGCCGGCATGGCGCATCAGGTAATCCAGCTGTACCGGTTCGGCTACCTGCACCTCTAATGCACGCAATGCTTCGGCATAAAAAGGACGGGCGATCCGGTTGACGATAAATCCCGGTGTCGAACGCGCCAGCACCGCTTGCTTGCCGCATTGCCGTGCCCAATCCAGCGCTATCTGGGCGGTCTGCGCACTGGTGGCAATCCCGCGGATCACTTCAACCAGTTTCATTACCGGTGCCGGATTAAAAAAGTGCAGCCCCACAACCCGCTCAGGACGGTTGACCGCACTGGCAATGGCGGTGATCGAAATCGACGAGGTATTACTGGCCAGCAGGCAGTCTTCGCGACAGATGGCAGCCAGATCCCGGAACAGGCTCTGCTTTACGGCCAGATTTTCGACAATGGCTTCGATCACCAGGTCCGCGTCGGCAATCTCTGCCAATTGGGAAACGCAGTGCAGACGGGATACCGTACCATCACGCTCAGTAGCACTGAGCTTGCCGCGAGCCACCCGCTTATCCAGCGCGTCAGCAATGCGCTGCACCGCTTGTTCAGCCTGTGACACGGCAAGATCGAACAGTGACACACGAAAACCCGCCTGCGCCGCGACCTGGGCAATACCGGCTCCCATGGCTCCGGCACCAATCACGGCGACGTGTTGAATACCCGCCATGATCAGTACCCCTTGAACGTCGGCTGACGCTTGGCAAAAAAGGCCGCGACCCCTTCACGGTAGTCTTCAGTTCGACCCGCCAGTCGCTGCAGATCGCGTTCGAGATCCAACTGCTCTTCCAGGGTATTGGTGCTGCTATGCAACAAGGCCTGTTTGATGTATCCAAGTCCGGTAGTTGGCTGCGTTGCAAGCTGCTGACCCAGCGCCATGGCTTCGCTCGCCAGCACGTCATCAGCCACGCATTGCCAGATCATGCCCCAGTCAGCGGCCTGTTCCGCGCTCACTTTGTTACCTTGCAACATCAGGGCTTTTGCCCGTGCAGGACCAATCAGGCGCGGCAGAATCCAGGTACCACCCGAGTCCGGCACCAGACCGATCTTGCAAAATGCCTGAATAAAACTGGCAGACTGTGCGGCTATCACGATGTCGCACGCCAGCGCCAGATTGGCACCGGCACCTGCCGCCACCCCATTGACGGCGGCAATCACCGGCTTATTCAGCTGCGTGATTTTCTTCACCAGCGGGTTATAGAAACGTTCAATGCTTTCGCCCAGATCCGGCATCGGCTGATCGGCACTGATGTTGCGGTCGTTGAGATCCTGTCCGGCGCAGAACCCACGCCCGGCTCCGATCAGCACGATGGCACGCACAGCCGGATCCGCCTCGGCCTGTTTCAGACTGGCCATCAGGGCCTGATGCATTTCAGGGTTGAAGCTGTTGAGCTGCTGAGGCCGATTCAGGGTGATCAAAGCCACTCCGGCTTCCGCAGAGTAAAGAACTGTCTGTTCCATGTGTTTAATTTCCTTGATATTTCGGTGTGCGTTTTGAAAAGAAAGCGTCGATGCCTTCCTGTCTGTCCTGTGTCGCAGCCAACAGTGAGAAGAGTTGTCTTTCCTGTTTCAGGCCCTGACTCAGCGGCAATTCCGGTACTTGTTTAAGTGCCTGTTTGGCGGCTTTCACGGCCAGCGGTGCGCGGCTGGCTATCACTACAGCCAGTTGTTGCGTGCGTTCCAGTGTCAGCGCCGCCAGTGTCACCTCACTGACCAATCCGGCGCTACAAGCCTGGCGGGCATCAATCGGCATGCCGGTCAGCACCATCTGATTGGCCAGCGATTTACCGACCGTACGACTCAGTCGCTGTGTGCCACCAGCCCCCGGCATGAGCCCTAGGGTAATTTCCGGCAGGCCGAAACGGGTCTGCTCGGCGGCGATAACCACGTCGCACAGCAGCACCAGCTCCAGCCCTGCGCCAAAGGCATAGCCATTCACCGCTGCCAGCAGCGGTTTGCTGAAGCTGTCGATACGCTGCCACAGCTGAGGTCTGGGATTTTGCCAGGTTGCCACCGCATCCTGACTGGCCAGTTCGTTGAGATCGGCCCCGGCAGCAAAACAGTGAGCACCGCCGGTGAGCACCACCGCCCCGATGTTGTCATCGCCGTCTACCATCTCCAGCACCGCCGCCAGCTCCGCCAGACAGTCATTGGTCAGGGCATTGCGTTTTTGATAATGAGTAAAACGGATCGTCAGTACGCGGCGGGTCAGGTCACACGCCAGATACTCATATGGGTGTGATGCCAGTTCAGATTGCGGCTGCTCAGCCTGTTGTGCTGTTGTTTGTTCCGCCTGCATAGTGCCTCCTTGCACGAATGGCCAGTCTTACACATCAAAATCGACAGTGACTTCGTCTGAGGTCGGCACCGCCTGACAGCTCAGCACATAGCCCTGCTCAATCTGATCGGCTTCCAGGCTGTAGTTCAGCCCCATTTCAACCTGTCCGGATTTCACCTTACAGATACAGGTGGCACATACGCCGCCTTTACAGGCGTAGGGCAAATCCGCCCCCTGACGCAGCGCGGCATCCAGGATGTTGTCATCCTGCGCGGTCATTTCCAGGGTCATCACCCGTCCGTCCCGCTTGAGATGCACTTTGGTATAGGCTGACTGGTTTTTGATCTCAGCCCGCTTGGCTGGCGTGGTATTGAAACGCTCCACGAAGAAACGATCTTCCGCCAGCCCGCCTTCACTGAGGGCAACATATGCGGGTTCCAGCATTTCATCAGGGCCGCACAGGTAGCAGGCGTCAAAGTCCCCCCAATTGAACAGGCTGTTACCCAGCTCACGCAGTTTGTCAGCATCCAGACGCCCGTTAAGCAATGCCGCTTCGTTGCGTTCCCGGGAAAAGAGGTACACCACCTGCAGGCGATCCGGGTACTGATTCTTCAAGTCCGCCAGTTCAGACTGAAACATGGTGCTGCTCAGGCTGCGGTTGCCATACAGCAGGGTAAACTGGCTGTCCGGCTCACTCGCCAGGCAGCTTTTCAGCATTGACAGAATCGGGGTAATCCCGGAACCGACGGCAATGCCGAGGTAGTTGTTGCGGTTGGCCGCATCCGGCTGGAAGCCGAAGTGGCCGCGCGGTGCCATGACCTCTAGCGAGTCACCAATCTGCAGCGCACTGTTGGCGAACTGGGAAAAGCGCCCTTCCGGGATTGCCTTGATGCCGACTTTGAGTGCTTCGTCGTTGGCTGCCGAGCAAATGGAGTAACAGCGGCGGAGTTCCTCACCATTGACGGTCGCTTTCAGGGTCAGGTACTGGCCGGGTGTAAAACGAAAAGATGCTTTCAGCGCTTCAGGCAACGAGAACGTCACTACCACTGAGTCCGCTGTTTCCTTTTCAAGGTCCTGAATGGTCAAGGGGTAAAAATCTGTCATGGTTTGTTCTCGTTTAAATACATTTGAAGTAATCAAAAGGCTCCAGACAGTCGCGGCACTGATAATGTGCCTTGCAGGCTGTCGAACCAAACTCGCTGATCAGCCGGGTCTGGGTGCTGCTGCAATGTGGACACGGCACTTCATCCGGCAGGGAGCGGGTCATGCACGCTTGTCCCTGCGGCGGCGCAATGCCGTATCGGGTCAGCTTATTCCGAGCTTCCGGCGTCAGCCAGTCAGTGGTCCATGCCGGATCGAGCCTGATTTCAATCCGCACCGGCAGGTAGCCGTGACTTTCCATGGTCTGGCGGATATCGGCGATCAGCATCTCTGTCGCCGGGCAGCCCGAATAGGTCGGTGTGAAAGTCACCACCCATTCGTTGCCGCGGTAGTCCACTTTGCGCAGCATGCCGAGTTCGGCAATGGTGATCACCGGGATTTCAGGATCCGGAATCGCGCCGAGCAACTGCCAGACCTTCGCCTGTGCCGGATGGCCAAGCTGTGAGATGTTCTGCGTTACCATCTCCCCTCCTTACCACTGACTGTTGGGATAGGCCCTTTGCATGAACTGCATTTCCGCCAGGATGTAGCCCAGGTGCTCACTGTGGCGGCCTTCTTTGCCGCCAACCCGACGATGGGCGGTTTGCGGTACATTTAGCCCGGCTTCATGGCAGGCCTCAGTTACCGTCTCCAGCCACTGTGCTTTCAGGCTGGCAACATCCACCGCAATACCCTGTTCAGCCAGCGCCTGTTCGGCGTCAGAGCAGACAAACATCTCTGGGGTGAAACGCCAGAGTGCATCAAGCGCCAGCTGCATTTTCTGTTTGCTCTCCGCCGTGCCATCCCCCAGTCGGATCAGCCAGCCGCGGCTGAAACGCTGGTGATAGCTGACTTCTTTCAGAGATTTTCGGGCAACGGCTACCAGTTGCGGATCGCTGCTCTGCTGCAGCGCGTCAAGCAACAGGTAGTGGTAACTGTCAAACAGGAACTGGCGCGTCAGCGTAATGTCGAACCCCTCATTAGGGTGTTCGGCCAGCAGCAGGTTATGGAACTCGGACTGATGGCGTAAAAACGCGAAGTCATCTTCCGTGCGCTGCTGGTTGTCCAGCTCAGAGGCATACTGGTACAAATGGCGGGCTTCACCCAGCAGATCCAATGCGATGTTCGACAGCGCCATGTCGATTTCCAGTTCAGGTGCGACACCGCACCATTCGGATAAGCGGTGAGACAATATCAGGCTGGTATCTGCCAGTTGCAGTACATAGCGTTGCAACAACGCCGACGATTCAGTTGTGCCGTTTGCAGAAGTCGAGGTAGTCATGATCCAATCCCCGTTACATGTGCTTGATATGGGACGGGATAGTGTAGAAACTCGCATGGCGGTACACTTTGTCATCCGACGGATCAAAAAACGCGCCTTTCTCCTCCGGCTGGGAAGCCGTGATGCTGGAAGATTCCACGACCCATACCGAGCATCCTTCGTTGCGACGGGTATACAGATCGCGGGCCGCTTCCAGTGCCATCTGATTGTCAGCGGCGCGAACGCTGCCGACATGCTTGTGATCCAATCCCTGTTTGCTTCGGACAAACACCTCATACAGAGGCCAAGTTGCTGTGTTCATTTCTACTCTCCTTGTCATGCTACCTGTCGAACGTTTTGCTTACGGGCGTGAGCCAGTGCGGCTTCGCGAACCCAGGCGCCGTTATCCCAGGCGCGGCGCTTGGCATCTAAGCGCTCCTGATTACAGATCCCGTGACCCTGAATGACCTGATTGAATTCTTCCCAGTCGATTTCACCAAACTCATAGTGGCCGAGTTCTTCATTCCATTTGAGATCCGGGTCAGGCACCGTCATGCCGAGCGCCTCAACCTGGTGAACCGTGTTGTCCACGAACTTCTGACGCAGCTCGTCATTACTCAGACGTTTAATTTTCCACGCCATGCTCTGAGCGGAATTCGGCGACTCGCTGTCATTCGGACCGAACATCATCAGCGACGGCCACCACCAGCGGTTGATGGCATCCTGCAGCATCGCGCGCTGTGCTTCCGTGCCATTCGCCAGTGCCGTCACAGCTTCATAGCCCTGACGCTGGTGAAAACTTTCTTCCTTACAAATGCGCACCATCGCGCGGGCATAAGGGCCGTACGAAGTCCGGCACAGCGCCACCTGATTAACAATTGCCGCCCCGTCAACCAGCCAGCCCACCACGCCGATGTCCGCCCAGGTCAGAGTCGGATAATTGAAGATGGATGAGTACTTCATCTCGCCAGCCAACATCTTCTGATACAGCTCGGTGCGATCACCGCCCAGCGTTTCCGCTGCACTGTACAGATACATGCCGTGACCGGCCTCATCCTGGATTTTGGCCAGCAGTACGGCCTTACGGTGCAGCGTCGGGGCACGGGTCAGCCAGTTTGCTTCCGGCAGCATGCCGACAATTTCCGAATGGGCATGTTGGCCAATCTGGCGGATCAGGGTTTTGCGGTAGTGCTCAGGCATCCAATCCTTAGGCTCTATCGCCGTTTCACTGGCGACCTTCTGTTCGAACAGCGCGGACTCATTCATCATCCAACTCCAATATGACACATTAATTTATCGTTTGTGATTTTTAATGTATCACTTATTTTCACTTTGGCAATACGAGCAATCAAAATATTTTTCACAAAGTGATTACATCTGTATTTAAAAGGGTGAGGAGTCAGCAGGAGAAAAGAGTAACGAGCAGGTAAGGGAAATAAAAAATTGATAAGAGAGTTATCGAGGTAGTGGCAGGAGGGGAAAATAGGCACCAAAACGGTGAAAAAAAGGGACGATCAAGCCGTCCCCAAAATGGAGAAAAACACAATACAAATCAGACTTGTGGCGATGCTGACAACGCAGTAAATACCGGGATACCTGCGAAAAACCCGTCTATGAGCTTTGAGCTTTGAGCTACAAGCCTCTAACCCTATAAACAGCAGAACCACTTTACATCGCAGGCATCTCGGACAGACGCGAAGGCTCAGGCAACATCGCCTTCCCGCCGGGCGACCAGCGTCAAGATGCTGTATGACGCAACCGTAGAGCCGTCCTGCTTCACCACTTCCACATCCCATACAATCACGCCTTGAGGCACATCCTCAGGTCGGCGCTGCGGCTTTTTGATCTTCCGCTGGCAGGTCAGATGGACCTGGATAGTGTCCCCAATCACTACAGGTTCGATAAAGCGCAGATTTTCCATCCCATAGTTGGCCAGCACCGGCCCCGGTGCCGCTTCTACGAACAAACCGGCCGCAGCAGAAATCACGAAATAGCCATGCGCAACCCGCTGACCGAACATGGATTCACGGGCAGCAATCTCATCCATGTGCGCATAAAAATGATCGCCGCTCAGGCAAGCAAAATTAACAATGTCAGCTTCCGTAATGGTACGTCGTGCCGTGGTGAGTGATTCGCCGATCGCAATGTCCTCAAAATGCTTACGGAACGGGTGCACCACATCGCGGATTTTCTCCGCACCCCGTACCCATTCACGGCCAATCGCGGCCAGCATGGTCGGTGAGCCCTGAATAGCGGTACGTTGCATATAATGCTTCACCCCGCGCAAGCCGCCCATTTCCTCGCCGCCACCAGCGCGACCGGGTCCGCCATGCACCAGCATCGGCAGTGGTGAACCGTGCCCGGTAGACTCTCTGGCCGATTCAGCATTGAGCACATGCAGACGCCCGTGAGCATGGCCAATACGGGCCACCATATCAGCGGCAAACGCGCCGCTGGCAGTCACCAAACTACCGACTAGGCTGCCCTGTCCCAGCTTAGCCAGGGACACCGCTTCATCGCGGTTTTGGTATGGCATAAGGGTACAAACCGGACCAAATGCTTCGGTGTCGTGCACAGCTGGTGCGTTGAACGGATCATCGCACACCAGCAGCGTTGGCGGATAATACGCCCCCTGTGCCGCTCCCTGTGGCTCAAACCCGTCCAGCGTACCGCCGGTCACGACTCGGCACACATTGGACAGCGTTGTCACACGCTCCTGCACATCATCACGCTGCGATTGACTGATCAGTGCGCCCATCGTCACGCCTTCCTGCGCCGGGTCACCAACCACTACCCGTGACAGTCGCTCAACCAGTGCCTGACTGGTGGCTTCCAGTAAATGCTGCGGCACCATGGCACGGCGAATCGCCGTACATTTCTGACCCGCTTTGACCGTCATTTCACGGCATACTTCTTTGACAAACAGTGCAAACTCAGGGGATTCCGGAGTCACATCATCACCCAAAATAGCGCAGTTGACTGAGTCGGCTTCCATGGTGAACGGAATGGATTTTTCAATCAGGTTTGGCGTGGCACGCAACATCTGACCGGTCTGGGCCGAGCCAGTAAACGTGACCACATCCTGGGTATCCAGGCAGTCAAGCAGATCGCCGGTTGAACCGCATACCAACTGAATCGCGCCTTCCGGCACCAAGCCGCTGTCAACCATAATGCGTACCACGGCCTGGGTCACATAGGCCGAATCCGAAGCCGGTTTTACGATGGCCGCCATGCCGCCAAGCCAGGTTGGCGCCAGTTTTTCCAGCATCCCCCAGCACGGGAAGTTATAAGCGTTGATATGTACTGCCACCCCAGGCTTTGACGTCAGAATGTGGCGAGCGGCAAAGGTACCTTCTTTTGACAACGGAATCAGATCGTCTTCCGGCCATACCGTATCATTCGGCAGTTCGCGGTTCGCCAAGCTGGCGTAATTGAAAAAGGTTGCGGCACCACCCTCAATGTCAATCCATGAGTCGGTGCGAGTTGCACCAGTCTCGGCCGCCAGCGCATACAGCTCTTCTTTATGTGCCAGAATACATTTGGCCACCTCTTTCAGCATTGTGGCCCGCTCCAGGAACGTCATACCGGCCAGTGCCCGGCTGCCTTTTTCCCGCCCGTACGCCAGCATGGCCTGGTTATCGATCCCGCTGCTGTCGAGCTGGTAAATGGCTTCGCCATTCAGCGCACTGCAAATCACCCGTGGCTTCCCGCCACCGACATACCAGTTTCCTTTTACGTAGCTATGTAACGTTTCCATCGTGTCCTTCCTAATTTGGCGTATCAACGATGACGTCTCACCCGTTTCAGGCAGTCGCCAGAGAGGGAATGCAGAGGCTGTGTCATCTCGTTATCGATCACAAATGTAACATCCAAACAACAAACATCAAATAAAAACGATACAATTTCTTTGTTAAATTTTATTTTGTGTGTCATGTTTATTTTTACCTCTGGCCAACCGTTACAAAAAAGGAATTGTTATGCTGAAAAAAGCCATGATGACGTTTACTGCCGGGATCACCGCAGGATGGATGTTCGCCGGTAGTGCTATAGCCGCCGAGCATGAACTCCGTATCGCGACCTGGCTCAGTCCGACCCACACCATGAATCAGGACGTGTTTCCGACCTGGGGACAATGGATAGAAGACGCCACTGAAGGCAGGGTAAAAATCAAACTGGAATACGATGTCGGTCACCCGAAAAGCCTGGTCGACATGGTCGAAGACGGAGCTATTGATGCCGCCTGGACCTTCCACGGCTATCTGCCGGGTCGCTTTCAGCTCTCACAGATGACCGAACTGCCGGGGCTGGATGCCGGTGCCGAAGCGGTTTCTGTCGCTCACTGGCGCATCAATCAACAATATTTCCAGAAGGCCGGTGAGTACGATGGCGTTGAAGTCGCTGGCTTGTTTGTCCACGGACCGGGACAGATCCACCTGCGAAACCCTATTGCCAGCATCCGCGAATTGGCCGGCAAAAAGATCCGGGTCGGCGGTGGCGTCTCCACGGAAATCGGTAAGCGTCTGGGCGTCACCGGCGTCAATGCTCCTGCCAACAAAGCTTACGAGATGCTTTCACAGGGCGTGGCTGACGGTATTTTCATGCAGATGGATATGATGAAAGTTGGCCGGTTCAAAGATGTTACCCCTTACACCATCAAGCTGCCGCATGGCCTGTACATGGGATCATTCGGTATTTTCCTCAGCCCTGATTTCATGGCGCAGCTGTCGGAACAAGATCGTGAAGCCATTCGCCGAGTCTCCGGTGAGCGTTTGTCCGCGCTGGCCGGTCGTGCCTGGGCCGCCGCCGATGATGTGGGCGAGCAAGACATCATTGCCAGCGGCAGCAAAGTAGTGAATGCCTCTGACGACGATGTGGCGTTTTTCCAGCAAGCGGTTAAGGGCATGGATGAAGACTGGGTCAAAGCCGCCAATCGCCGTGGCGTGGATGCGAAAACCGCCCTGAATGCCTTCCGCCAGGAAGCGCGCAACTACCAGCCGATCGAGCTATAGGGTCGTGTCATGAAGCAAGGAATACACTTTTTCACCCGATGCTGGGAATGGGGCGCCCGGCATCTCGACCGGCTACTCAAACGGGTAGCCGCCCTGCTGTTGTTCGGCCTGATGACCATCACCTGTGTCGATGTCGTAGGACGCTACTTTTTTGATATGCCACTGACCGGCAGTGTTGAACTGACGGAATTGCTGCTCGGCAGCCTGATTTTTGCCACCTTGCCGCTGATCACCTGGCGCAAGGAACACATCAGTGTCGATCTGACCGACAGCATTATTCCGACCGGCGTGAAGCGGGTTCGCGATGCGCTATTCAGTCTGGCGGTTGCTTTCAGTCTGGTAACTATTGGGATCAAAATTTGGGATCTGGCGGTACGGTCTCAGCGTTATGGTGAAATCACCGAATACCTGGAAATCCCGCTGTACTACTTTATTTACTTTCTGGCGATCTCCTGCTGGTTAACCGCCGTGACCTCACTGGTGCTGTGCATTACCCAGTTCTGCGGCAAGCAATATGACAACCAGGAGGACGCAACATGCTGACCACACTGATTGGTTTCGCTGTGCTGATGGTCTTGATTCTGCTCCGGATGCCGATTGCGTTTGCGATGGGGATAGTCGGATTCATCGGCTATGCCGCGCTGGGCGACTGGAACATCAATGGTGCACTGTCGATCAGTGCCAAACGCCTAATAGACACAGCTCAGGATTACGGCCTGTCGGTGATCCCGATGTTCATTCTGATGGGCAATTTCATCACTAAGGCCGGTTTGTCTCAGGAACTGTACCGCGCCTGTTATGCCTTTTTTGGCCACAAAAAGGGCGGACTGGCAATGGCGACTGTTGCCGCCTGCGGTGGATTTTCTGCGATATCAGGCTCCAGTCTGGCCACTTCAGCAACCATGGCCAAAGTCGCCATGCCGTCGATGCGAAAATACGGCTACTCCGACGGGCTGGCCGCCGCTTCAATCGCGGCAGGCGGTACGCTGGGTATTCTGATCCCACCCAGTGTGATCCTGATTATCTATGGCGTGCTGACGGAGCAGAGTATTCGCGACCTGTTTGCCGCCGGTTTTCTGCCGGGGATGTTAGGGATTGTGCTGTACATGCTGGCGACCCGCTACGTGGTGTGGCGTGACCCGAAAGCCGGCCCTTGCGGCGAACGCATGAGCAAGGCAGAAAAGTGGCATGCGATTCGTTCTGTCTCTGCCATTCTCGGTCTGTTCGTGCTGGTCATGGGGGGGATTTACGGTGGGATTTTCACGCCAACGGAAGCCGCAGGCATCGGCGCTGGCGGGGCATTTCTGATTGCGCTGTACCGCAAAACCCTGACACTGGCGATATTGCAGGACATCCTGATCGAAACCGCCCGAACCAGTACCATGCTGTTCGGCGTCATTATCGGCGCCCTGATTTACTCCAATTTTGTCAACCGGGCCGGTCTACCCGACGATTTGGTGAATCTGATTTCGTCAGTCGGTGCCGAGCCAATTCTGGTGATGTTGGCCATCATTGGTATCTACATCCTGTTGGGCACCGTATTTGAAAGCCTGTCGATGTTACTCCTGACCATTCCGGTGTTTTACCCGCTGGTTCAGAGCATGGGTTTTGATTTGATATGGTTTGGCATCATTGTCGTAGTTGTGACGGAAATCAGCCTGATCACTCCGCCGGTCGGACTGAATATTTTTGTCCTGAGCGGTGTGATTAAAGACATAAAAACCAGCACGATTTTCAAAGGGGTCACCCCGTTCTGGTGCGCCGACATTATCCGGCTGATGCTGTTGCTGTTTATTCCGGCGCTATCCCTCTGGCTGCCAGGCATGCTCTATACCACTTAATCCAGCACTGATTGTTGTGCTGGTTACGGGCGGTTCCTGCCGCCCGTATGTTCACTGGTACGTTTTGATATCCCTACTTTTCGATATCCGAAATTTGTTAACACCGGTTTGACACCCGTTTTTTCTGCCGGATTTCATTCTGTGACTGTTTTCCGGCTTTTTTTATTCCATTCGTGTTTTTGATTTCAGGCTGTCTCAAAAACATTTATCCCTACGACGTAAAGGACTATTCAACGCATGAAAAAACACACTTTGTCTCCCTGCCTTGCTCTGGTAAGTCTGTCACTGCTGACAGCCTGCTCTTCATTGCCGATGCCCGAAGCCTCGCTGGCAGAGACCCGACAAGCCGCACAGGAAGACATTACCATTCTGCGCGATAACTACGGTACTCCGCATATCTACGCCGACAACACTTATGGGCTGTTCTACGGCTTTGGCTATGCCATTGCGCAGGATCGCCTGTATCAGCTGGAAATGGCCAAGCGCAGCGCGCAGGGCAAGGTTGCTGAAGTGCTGGGCAAAGAGTACCTGCCGCTGGATATCAAAGTCCGCGAGCATTACAACCCGGATGCGATCCGTCAGGCCCTGAACGCACTCCCGCCCGAAGATGCCGAAATTTTTCAGGGTTATGCCGATGGCCTCAACGCCTGGATTCGCCATATCGAACAGTCACCAGACACCCTGATGCCCAAACAGTTTCTGGACGGCCACTTCGCCCCGACTCAATGGCAGCCATTTGATGTCGTTATGGTGTTTGTCGGTTCGATGATTAACCGTTTCGGGGATTACAACACCGAGCTGGAAAACCAACAGTTACTGCAGGCCTTGCAACAACAACACGGAAAAACCAAAGGCCGGGCTCTGTTTGATGCCCTGTTGCCGTACCAGAGCCAACAGGCCGTTGATACCATTCCCGACGGTGAGTGGACTGCGCAGGCACGTCAGAAAATCAGAAATGAGCGCGTAGCCGCGCTTCGCCAGACCAACAGCGAAGGGGCGGTGATCGCCAAGACGTCTGCCGCCCCAACCACTCAAGCCCTATTTACGGATGAGACAACCCTCGCCGCCAGAACCGGCCTTGAAGGCACCCTGGGTTGGCGCGGTTTCAAGGAAGCCCCTTTCAGTAACATTCTGGTACTGGGTAAAGCGAAAACTGCGGGGGCCAACGCGGTACTGATCAACGGCCCTCAGTTTGGCTTCTATCGTCCAGCCTACACCTATTCCGTCGGCCTGCACGGCGCCGGTTATGACGTCGTAGGCAACTCTCCGGCTGGTTACCCGCTGGTGCAGTTCGGTCATAATCAGCATATTTCCTGGGGAAGTACCTGGGGCGCAGGGGACAATGTGGACCTGTTCCGGCTCACGCTGAACCCGGATAACCCGGAAGAATACCTGTATAAAGGCCGCTATATTGCCTTCGATAAGCAGCATCAGACGGTGAAAGTCAAAGGCGAAGCCGACCGTATCATTACAGTATACCGTTCCGTGCATGGCCCTGTGATCAACTATGACCCACAGAATCAGGTCGCTTTTGCCAAGCAACGAGGCTGGGCCGGTAAAGAGCTGTCTACCCTGCTGGCCTGGAACAAAGTCGCCCAGGCCAGTAACCACCAAGAATGGCAGCAGCAAGTCGCGCAAAGTGCCATTAACGTGAACTGGTATTATGCCGACCAGCAAGGCAATATCGCCTATGCCCTCGGCGGCCACTACCCGATACGCCATCCGGGCGTCGATGGTCGCCTGCCCACCAACGGTGACGGCAGCGCCGACTGGCTGGGCCTGTATCCGTTTTCCACCAACCCGCAGGTACTGAATCCGGGCAGCGGTTACATTGCCAACTGGAACAATCGCCCTGCCAAAGGGTTTCCTAATCCGGATCAGTGGTGGTACAGCTGGAATACCGTCGACCGAAATCTTGAAATTACCCGCCGGGTCGATGCAGCCAACTTGCTCACTGCACAGGATGCTTGGCAGCTAATGATGGATGCATCGCTCAGCGATCCTAACGCACGTCACTTTGTTCCGCAGTTAGTGACCCTGGCCCGTCACAGCCAGGATCCTGCCCTTCAACAGGCGGCTGAGGTGCTGGCGTCCTGGGACTACCGCAATACCGATGACAACGGTGACGGCCGCTATGATCACCCGGCTTCGACCCTGTTCCGTACCTGGCTGTCCGAAGCACTGACCCTGACCTACACGCCGCTGCTTCCGGATCCCCAACGCGGCTGGTTTACCAACCCCGGTTACGGCAACAAAGAACGCGTGCTGACCAACAGCTATAACATTCAGACCGGGACGAAAGCACTGGCTGCCATCTGGTCTAACCCGACGTACCTGACCACACAAAAGACCGACTCGCTTAAGTTGAATGCACTGCGCACTGCCATTGACCACGTGACCGCCCGCTACGGCACCAATAGCAACAGCTGGCATGATGAGGTCGATGTACTGCGCTTTAGCCATAAAAACTATATTGGTGTACCGCAGGCCGGGCAGGATGAAGTTACCGACACCCCAATCGCACTCAATCGCGGCACGGAAAACAACATGACGGTGTTTGGTCGTGACAAAATTGAAGCGTTTGAAGTCGCCGCCCCAGGGCAATCCGGTTTTATCTCACCCAACGGGGAACGTTCCGCTCACTATAACGATCAGTATGAGGACTTTGTGCAGTTCCGTCTGAAGCCTGTCTACTCATCCCGCGAGGCACTTGAGCAGACTAGCCCGGACAAAACCGTGCTGACGGTCTCTTTACCCGACCCGCAACGCATTTGATTAAAGATCTGGAGCTAGATCTGGTTTCGGAGATGATAAGACAGCCTCAAAGCTGGCTTCAAATGACGAAAAAAGAGGCGCTGCATGCGCCTCTTTTTTATTCGAGGGTTTGCTAAGAGACCCTGTCAGATCTGGAGATCCCTTGTTTTCACCCTTGCACTTGCTATTGGTCTCAGCCCTCAACAGTGCGTGAAATCGACAGACAAGACTCGCCCTGCCAAGGTCTCATCCCCGCCTCCCTCCATTTCAAGGCAAACGGGTGGCAAAGACTCCTGTTCAACAAAATCTAGTCGGTAACAAAATCGAGTAAATAGCAAAATCGAGTAAATAACAGAGACAGTCAGCTAAAAGTACAGCCAGTAAAGGGCTGATCAAGCTTGATTGACAAGGTTACTCAAACAGTGCTTTGTCTACTTTAATCACCACTTTACGAACCGGTGCCGGATCATCATAGGCTGCAACGAGCGGACGATGAGGCTCCCCCGGATAAAAGACAATAAACTCTCCGGCACGGATAGTGACAAATCGCTCCTCCCCCTGAAGCTGTTCGCTGAAGGCAAGGTCTTTCTCATCCAGATAATCTTCATCCAGACCCGCAAACGGCAATATGCCGTAACCGAAGGTTTCAGTGCCTTCAAGCAGCAACTGAACATCAAGATAACGGCGATGACATTCTGACTTACGGTGCGCCAATAGCTGCGTATGATCACTCATCACCAAAAAGAACGCGCTGTCTCCCTGAAGATCGTAACGACCGTCTTCCAGAGGCGAGGCGATTCGCTGGAGAACCTCCGCAATCACTGCCGTCAGCTTGGGTGACAAGCAATGTGTAAATGTAAGATGCGATGTGCTACCGACAAACATAACAGTATCCTTTCATGATTTTCGCTGGCGACTATTCTACCGCTCGGCAGCGCGATGAAAAAGAATTATCGAAACATCGTTTCAAAAAATACATCAAGAACAATATTCGGAGGCCACATACAGAGCAAAATTAATCCAACATCGCGACATGCAGAGCATGATCAGCAATAACCTGCTCACTGTAGTTCAGACAAACCTCAATCATCTCATCGATATAATTAGCCAGTGACTCCACCATAAACAGCTCAAACCGCGAGGAGCGCCGATCACCGCGGGAATGGGCCAGCGCCAACGCCTCACCACAGCTCTGCGCATACTCACTGAGTCGGATTGCCGGATCTTTGCGCGTCACCACCAACTGATCCGGTTTAAGTGCCGCACGGGCATGATGACGGGAGCGCACCAGCCAATGTTTGCCCCGCCAGACGACCTCATCCAGCAGTAAGTCCGGACGACGCTGCATATTCCGCTGACAGTCGGCGGTAAGATGCGCCGGGTTAAGCTTGTTGACCGGGCTGATATCCGGAAACGCAAAAATCGGCGCGGCCTGACGCTGCTGCTTGATCTCCACAATGTGACACATTGCCAGCTCATCAAGGCTGTGCAAATCCTCTGGCCCCACCAACAGGTAATACCGTTCCATATTGTTCGAACCGGTGCCGGCACCAAGGCGGGCAACACAGTCGAGAATGTCATCATCCAGATAAGGCCGAAACACCGCAGCGACTTCCTTGACTTCGTTTTCAGCCAGCACCTGATATTTTTCCGGCTCATCAACAAACCGCAGTACCCCATCCTCAAACCGGGTTGATTTGGCCAGTTGGCTTTTAGTCAGGAAGTCTTTCCCGCCTGCAGCCCGTTTACAGGCCTTGCGCCAGGTTTTATAGAGCGTGTGCTCGTCAGGAAATTTCTTGAGCACCTTGTACCGCATATCGCTGTCAACAATCACTTTCTGTAAAGTGTCGCTGTATGCGTGCAAAAAGCCCCGGCACGCGGCAACGACCGCGTCGTTATCTGGTGCATGGTAATCACTGCCTGACGCTGAGTCTGTGCCGTCACTGATATAACGCCCGTCGAGGATACCTCGGCCAAGGTCTGCCACCAGCGCCACGCTGGTCAGAAAGCGGGCGATATCCCACACCGCGTAGCCCATACAGGCGTCATCAAAATCATTCGGGGAAAAAATCACCTGATCACCCTGCGACCCTTCTTCTGTCAGAAAGCCAAAATTGGCCAGATGGCAGTCGCCCATGATGGTGGTCATGCCGGGTTTTGCAGCCAGCAAACTGGGCAGTGTCAACACACCGGATGCCAGGTCGGCATAAAACAGCTGTGCTGAACCTCTAAAAAACTGAAACGGGCTCAGCGCCATCTTGCGATGCTTGTGCAGGGACGGGTTCGACGGGTCACTCGATTGACCGTCGATCAATTGCAACTGGCGTTTCAGCACAGTTTGTCTGTCAGTACTCATAGACAACAAAGCTCCTTTTTGAGTCAGATTCCGATCCCTTCAAGTATCAACAATGGAGAAAAGATTGGAAAGCCAGACAGAAACACACGACGAAGAAAAAGAACAGGCCCCGCGGATTGAGCAGGGCCCGGTTACAGCAGATGAGCGTGGCCGTTGCCAACAGGATTTTGATTATTAGGATTTCCCGTTGGCCAGCTTGTTTATTCCATTTCCTGTCGAATGCTTACAACGTATTATCCACGTTGAGCAGCAATCCACCGGCAAAGTCGTCCGTCGCAACGACCGAGTACACACCGCCATTCTCCACCTCGGCACTGGCCGTTACGGCAGGGGTGTAAGACGGATCACTTTGAAGTATCACCGCCAGTTGATAAGTGCCAGCAGGCACATTCAGGACAGCGGTCTGTTTGAAATCAACACCTTCCAGCACTACAGTAGAAGCATCAAATACCCCATCGACCGACGCATGGATATCAACGCGTCCCAACCCGGCGGCTGTCGAGCTGGCATGTACGACCCGAACCTTGGCATATGCCGCCACCGGGCGCAGATCTTCTGGAATGATCAAGGGTTCGATGGTGCTGTCAGTGACACTGTTCAGCTTACCCACAGCGTAGATACTGGTGCTGGTTCCGGCTGCAAATGAGGTATCCGGCGCGTCAATGACAACAACAGAGTTATCGAACGCTGCCGCGACACTCAGGTCATAATGTTCGGGGGCAAGCCGAACAGAACGGAACTCACGAAAAGTAATGTCGGACAGCCCATCCACCACACTGCCACTGGCCAGAACATCCACATTCGGGGCATCCGCAACGGCATGTACAACCCGCACTTCCACCTGTTCACCGAGATTACGCAGCACCGTGATTTGCTCGCCATCAGCCACCAGCAGGTTCACCGGAGAAACCGCGCCACCACTGACATTAGGCACCGCCGTGATCAACAAGTCGCTGCCGCCGTTCAACTCAACCGGCCCGCTGGCATAAGCTACCGTTTTGCTGCCAGCCAGAGTCAGGCGTAAACGATAGGTTGCAGCCGGTAATATCACCGGCAGTTCTGGATGATCTTCCTTGAATGCCAGTCCGGCCACCGCCGGTTCAACCGCCGAAATATCCTCTTCAGTATTCAGATAAATGTCGACCGCTGGCACATCAGGATGGGCATGAAGCACATCAACCCGGATTTCATTGCCAGAGGGCAAGATATCCGGTCGGCTAAGAACCACAGGTTCAATGCTTTCAGCCTGATTCACCGCGACAATGTCGTACTGCATATCCGGCGAAAAATCGAGATTGGCACTGATGACTGAGAGCCGTTCATCTCCGGGCAGCAATGCCTCAACCCCGACATTGTAGGTACCTGACTCCACATTCAGCAGCTGGCTGCCGGTTTGATAATCAACATTTTCCAGCCCGCCGACCGTCTCGCCGTTCAGCAGCACTGCCACCGGCGGGGCGTCACTGCTTGCATGGGTAATCCGAATTTGTGAAACATCGTCGTCTTCCAGAGGACAGCCCGTTAAAAACACACTCAGTCCAAGAACGCTCACTACAGATTTCATATTCATAAGAATATTCCTCGTTGTGTACAGCCTGTTTGTGTACTGCCTACGAACAGTTACCTCGCGAATATACGTAGGTGTGTCTGCAACAGGATCACCCCGATGCACATATGATGGCCTTATCAAAAAGAGATTCTCAGGCGCACTCATCCACTTTGGCCTGCGGTGCGTAATGGAGATAAGACCCGGTTAAGCAGCACCGGTAACGAAGCGGTATCAAAAAAAGTCGTCAGAAAAGTAATGGAATGAAGAAAAAGGAGGCCTGTCCTGTGTATTCCGCGTCAAACACACCCAAGTGCATAACAAAGCAGCTGCCTTTCCTGACATCCACCGATCATTGGATGCCGATGACCCGTCACTGCCTGACAGGCAGTGGCTGGCTGTTTACCCAAACTATCCGCGCCGGACAACAAGCCGGGGGCATTTGGTTGGTGATGCAGGACAGTCGCGGTTACCCCGCCATGGCCGATGGTGATGTCATGACGCTGGCGGTGATTGAGTCCGTGGACTGGCTCAGCCAGCAGCAGATTCAGGTGCACATCGCTACACTCTCATTTGGCAGGATTATGCGCTCTTCCGACGCTCCCGCTCAGCCAACCCGGCTTACCGGCCAGCTGTACGGCGGGTGGTCTCCCTCGTCGGTGTCGCTTGCGGCAGATGATGTTTTGATCACCCGGCTGCACCAGTGGCAGGCTGAATTTGGCCTGGTCTGGCCGGAATGGGTGACCAACCAGACGCCCCTCTGTGCCAACTGGGTATGCCTGCGCTGGCTGGAATTACTGCCGCTCTCGCTGAAGACCAAACAGCGCCTGCTCAAGCAACCCTCGGCGCGGAACTGTCTGCGCTACCTGAAAAAAGTTATCAGACAGAGTGATCGTTACCATTAGTGGTTGCGTTATTGGAACACGGCCCCCATGCTTGCAGATAGAGTAATGATGAGACCCATACCTGTAGAACAGTCTGAGGTAGTACACTCCGAGACAAACAAGGAGTTTATGAATAACGACACATTACCCGCTGTGGATGTGGCTGGCTTGCTCGCGCAAATTGCTGAATCCCGTTGCCGAAAAAGTTACGAGACGCTATTTACTTACGTCGCCCCCAAGTTGCTGAGTTTTACCCGCAAGCAACTAAGGGATGAGTCGTTGGCAATGGAAGTGGTGCAGGAAACCATGCTTAAAGTCTGGCTGAAGGCGCATCTGTATGATGAATCCAAAGGCGCAGCACTGACCTGGATCTATTCTGTTGCCCGTAACGTTAAATTCGATCTGCTGCGTAAAACCAAACACCAGCAGGATTGGGTTCAGGGCGATGATTTATGGCCTGTGCTGCACGAAGAGCCGGAGCCGGATCAGTTGCCTGAAGAATTTCGGGCCATCGTCAGTCGCGAGCTGGAATCCCTGATCAACGCCCTTCCCCCTGCCCAGGCCGAAATCGTGCGCATGATCTGCTTACAAGGCGCATCGCATCAGGATGTGGCCGATGCAATTGGGATTCCGCTAGGAACGGTCAAAAGCCGATTACGTTTAGCATTGCAAAAAATGAAGGAGGCTCTGGATGAGTAATATTCGCTTCCATCCGCTTAGCGAGACTTTGCAGCGATTTGCCTCCGGTGATTTAGACCCGGCATCGAGCATCATGATTAGCACCCATTTGGAATACTGCCCGCACTGCCGGCAGCTTGCCTGTTCTATCGAAGACTCACAGGCCGCCGCTGTGCTGGCATCAGAGACACCGGAAGTGGAACACACGGGAACACAAAACACGATAGCCCCCCTTTCTCCGGATCTGATGACGATGATGCACGCCATCATGACCACGTCCGAACCTGATGTAGAGCCTGAGATCGAATCTGGCGATGACTCGGTCTCAGCGGGGATGCCGACGGCCTTAATCCTGGGTGATAAAACCTACCCATTGCCAAGAGCACTGCAGCGACACCGCGATCGCATTGGCCCGTGGTCACGCCTGCCGGGTAAACTCAAGCGGGCTGCCGTTGATGTCGGTGGCCCTCAGAAAATGAATTTCATCTACATGGATTCTGACAGTGCCTTACCGGAACATACCCATCAGGGGCAGGAAATCACGCTGGTGCTGGCGGGTGAATTTTATGATGACCAGGGCACATATCGGCCGGGCGATTTTATCATTCAGACTTCTGCCAACCAGCACGTCCCGAAAACCCGAAGCGGGCAAGACTGCCTGTGCCTGACTTTGCTCGATGCCCCGCTGCATTTCACCTCTGGTCTGGCGACACTGCTGAACCCGTTCAGTCAGTTATTTTTCCGCTTGTAAGTAAATTCACCAAGCAAGCTGTCGTCAAAGAGCAGTCATAAAGAAGAGATGAATAAATTGAGATTTACAGATTATACAGATGGCAGAGGTAATCGGGAGAGCCTCCACTGTCTATCCTCCCTCGACAATTCCTCCCTATAGCTTGCCATAACAAAAAACGCCCCAACTGAAACGGGGCGTTTTTGTTACTGACGGTCGGACATTCTGCATTTCCGTTTATGGCGTTCGATTCATGAGGATCGATTCCTCTGAAGCGCTTGCCCCGGTAAAAAAACATTCTGTTCATCTTATCGTCAATTAGGTTCCCTACTCTAGGTCTTATCATTACCCTAATACCGCATTCCTTCGGGAAATTCGTACCACATACGGGCCGGATCCGTTTGGTACATGAGGTCTCTTTGTGCTCCAACACTAACCAACGACCATTGAAGAGACCTTTTCCTTTCTTGCCTGCTGCGCGCATAATTATCAGTTTTCACTTCACATTATTGAGCAAAAATCGATCTTCAGCCCAATTTCGACACAAACTTTTGCACCCCGGGCACTGTGTTGATGAATATCTCACCACCACAACGGCATGATTGTTCAAAAAACCAACCACCCAATGAGATCGAATGCATATTTTTGCTTACACACCATTATGCTGATGTTGCATAGTTATTTTCCCTGTACGCCTTGTGACCGTTTTCACATTTCATTAGATATCAAACCCTTACCCTTAGCGCGTCTGAAGACGGAATACTCATGCAGAAGGAATTAACATGAACAGCAGTAAGCCCCGCAAGAGCCCTCTGGCTATCGCCCTCCTCGCCCTGACCGTACTGGCCGGTTGTAATGACGACACCACCATCGTTGAGCAACCCAAACAAACCGAAAAACCATCAGAGCAGCTACGGACGGTTATGAGCCAATACCAGTCCGCCATGGCCACGCTCGACAGCACCACGTTTGGGCAGGTCAATGACCAGATGGCCGGCTCCAGGCTGGCGGTCGATCGCCAGTATCTGGATAAACTCATGCAGATTGAGCGCAGTGCACTGTCTGACGAAGACAAAATCTATTACGACACATTTCTGTTCGACCGTAACATTGCGATTCGTGGCGCAGCATATCCGAATACCCGCTTCGGTAATTTCGCCATTCCGATCACCCACTTTTATAACTACATAGACTGGAATGCGAGCCACGCAGGCAGCACACAAGACACCCCGGAAGACTACCAGAAACATATTCAGGTCATCCGAGAGTACACCGCCTGGATCGATAACCTCTATTCTCAATACTCTCTGGCGATTGTCGACGAAGCCCGCCTGCCAACAATCCTGACCCAACGTCTGATAGACAGTACCAAAGATGCGTTAGCCGTAGGCACGGATAATTACGGCCTGCTCAAACGCGGGCTGAATGACATGTTGGCGCATGCCGATCAATACAGTGACGAAACCCTCGCCGAATACACAAAAGTCGTGGACGATGCCGAGCTGGCAACCACCCGTCTGGTTGATTTTCTGCAAAGTGACTACCTGACCGGCGCTCGGGGTGAAGGGAAAGTGACTGACACCAACATAGGCTGGGGTGCGTTGCCGAACGGCCAAGCCTGGTACCAGTGGCAGCTGGACAGAAACAGTACCACCGGTAAACCCGCCACCGAACTTCACCAGCTGGGCGAAGATTTGGTCGCCGATGCAAAAGCTGAAATGGAGCGGGTAGCACAACTGGTGATCGACAAGCGTGGCACCAGCATCAAAGCCAAATGGCGAAACGACAGCACTGTTGAAGAGCGGACATTTGTCCTGGCCGATGCCGAAGGCAACATAAACCTGAATGAGTTCTTCGATTACCTCAACAGCGAACAATTCTTCTACGGCCGTGATGGCCGCACTATCGCGAATACCCCGTATGCCGCGCTGTGTGCGGCGGCCTCCAGCCTGACAGCCTGTGAAGCGGCACTGGTGGATTACAATATTTTCAAAACCGACGCTAACGATGTAGTGGCAAAATACTTCAAGCCGATCAAAACCGATTACACCATAGTGCCGGTTCCGGCCAACCGGGAAAAATATGACGGCGTGGCGTCCTACGGCGGAAACGAATTTAACCTGAATACCCATCCGGATTACAGCCTGCAAAAATGGAATGTCTCCACCCTGCTACTGCACGAAGCTGCGCCGGGCCACCACTTCCAGAACGCTTATGCCACTGAATACCCACCTGCCGACAAGCCGGAATACATTCAGGGAGTCTGGTACACTGCCTATGCTGAAGGCTGGGCTCTGTACACAGAATGGCTGGGCCTGGAGATGGGCATTTACGGCGAGCTCAACAGCGACGGCAAGCCTACCTTCGTCAATGCCACCGGGATGTGTAAATCCGATCTTGATTACGCTACGTTCCAGGGCGGGGTCTACACCGATGCCGAAGAATGTAATGCCCTACAATACTTCGGCAGCCTGAACGAAGCCCAGCTGCGTAATATGCGTCTGGCGGTAGATACCGGCATTCATGCCAAAGGCTGGAGCATCAAGCAAGCACAAGACTACATGAACCAGAACTCCGCGTTAGGCGATGGTGACATTGAGTCTGAAAGCTTCCGTTATGCCGCGTATGTCGGTCAGGCTGTGTCTTACAAGTCAGGTTATCTGGTAATCAAAGAGATGCTAGCCAAAGCACAAGCCAAGCTGGGCAACCAGTTCGACTGGGCCACTTTCCACGACCAGCTTCTGAAATACGGTGACCAGCCAATGGAAGTCGTTGAAACCAGCATTGAAAACTGGCTCAAAGCGCAACAGTAATCCAAATCCCGGCACAACCGCTCGGTTGTGCCGGAAACTTGTTTGTTCCCGATCCAACTTCCCCATTTCCCCCCTGTTGCCCGTCCGGCTTTCCATGTAAAAATACGCCTTTCGTTGTGATCATCAGCAGGAAGCACATGCTACGTATTAACAGTAAGGAGCGCCCGTACTGGCGCGAGCAAGCCAAAGAATTCGGTTTTGGGTTCCATACCATGTACGGCGAACCTTACTGGGATGAGTCCGCCTATTACCAGTTCACCCTGGAACAGATTGAGCGTGATCTGGAAGAGCCGACAGAAGAGATTCACCAGATGTGCCTGGAGGTGGTCGATAGCGTGGTCGCAGACGACTACTGGCTGCAAAAATTCCAGATCCCGGAAACCATGTGGCAACCGGTGTTGGATTCATGGAAAAGCCGCGAACCGTCGCTCTACTCCCGACTGGATTTTGCCTACGACGGCAACGGCCCGGCTAAGTTGTATGAAAATAATGCAGATACTCCAACCTCGCTGTACGAAACCGGATTCTGGCAGTGGTTGTGGCTGGAAGACATGGTGAACAGCGGCGCGATTCGCCGAGACGCCGACCAGTTTAACCTGCTGCAGGAACTGATGATGGCCCGTTTTGTCGAGCTGGCCCGTCAGCAGCCGGGGCAGACGCTGCATTTTGCCTGTTGCAAAGAGACCGAGGAAGATCGCGGGACGGTGCAGTACATGGAAGACTGTGCCAAAGAGGCCGGGTTATCAACCGCTTTCGTCTTCATGGAGGATATCGGTCTGAACAGCAAACAGGAGTTTACCGATTTACAGGACAGACCAATCCGCTGGATGTTCAAGCTCTATCCGTGGGAATTCATGTTCCGAGAAGAATATGCCGCCAATCTGACAAAGGCCAAAGTGAACTGGCTCGAGCCAATGTGGAAATCCCTCATCAGCAACAAAGCCCTGCTGCCGCTGCTGTGGCAGAAATTCAAAGGGCACCCGAACCTGCTGCCGGCTTATTTCCCGGATGATCGCCACCTCAGCGAGCTGGGCGATTATGTCATCAAGCCGATTTTTTCCCGCGAAGGTGCCAACATCAGCATTGTCGAACAGGGCCGTCAGACCCTGCGGGTAGAAGGCCCGTATGGCGACGAAGGGATGATCTATCAGGCCTATCATCCTTTGCCGAAATTTAACGGCAGCTATACCCTGATTGGCAGTTGGCTGATCAATGACAAAGCGGGTGGGATTTCCATTCGTGAAGACCAATCACGGGTCACGCAGGATTTGTCGCGCTATCTGCCCCACGTCATTTTGTAAAGATTCATGCTGCCAGTGGCTATCGGCAGCATGTGGCTTTCAGCCGCCTGATCCAACGTTACAAACCTCGCTGCCACTCTTCACGGAGTGGCATGCAGTCAGGATGGGTCAGAGCCAGACTGACCTGCTGTAACATGCGCGCTTTGTCTCGTCCCAAAATGCCTTTCAGTACCAGATAGTTGGATGCATGATCGGAACGAAACACCGTTTTTTCCAATTCCAAATGTTCAAGCAGCCAAGCCATTTCCTGAAACAATTCCGGCTGGGTCAGCAGCCGAAATTGCCCGTCAAAATTGCACGCGAAACGTTCAGTTCCCAATGGAAATGACACCACCAGCGTTGATAGATAATCCGGCTGAGCAGCGTTCATCAGTCGTGCTGAGGCTAATGCATGCTGGCGACTTAACGCAGGGCCAGCAAGGCCATTGAGAATCATCACCGAGCTTTTCATGCCTGCGGCTTTGATTTTTTCCAGCGCTGCCAGAGACGAGGAAAACGTCTCGCCTTTCTCAATTTTAGCCAGCACCTCATCGTCACCGCTTTCACAGCCGACATACATCAGACTTAGCCCAAGATCACGCAACTGAGAGAGCTGCGCTGGCGTCTTGTTAGTCAAATTACGGGGCAGACAGTAGCTGGCAATGCGCTGAACGGTCGGCAGGTAGTGATTAATCAAAGAGCAAATGTGCTGCAACCGTGCAAACGGCAGGGTCATTGCATCACCGTCCGCCAGAAACACTCTGGTTACCCGGGCCCCTGACGCTGCGATCAGCTGCAACTCCCGCTCAATATCGTCAGGTTTTTTCGGCCGGAATTTCTTCTGCGGCTGAGTATACATATCGCAGAAGGTGCAGTGGTTATAGCTGCAGCCGTTTGTCACCTGCAAAATCAGTGATTTCCATTCTGAGGGAGGTCGAAAGACCGGTTCAATATAATTCAGCATGCTGTTCTTCCTTGTTGTGGTTCCGTGTTGTGGTATTTCTTTGTCACTGTTCCCTGCCATTCGGTCTGCCACTGGTTCATGATTGTTGCCTTAATGTGATTTTATGAACGTGGTGCCTGGCTTCGGTTTCCTGACTATCATGACTTCTCAGGACACACACCATCGCCCCTACCGCAATGAAAAACGACGCACAATTAAAGCAACTGTCTGAAACCACTCTGCTATTCTTATTGATAATAATATTCTTAATGAGCAGTCAAGCGACAACCAAGTTACGCCTTGTGTCGTCATCAGCACTGCCTCACACGTATCGCGTGATGTCGTCTCGTGTCATCACAATGCGCCATCACGATCCTGTCATCAAACGTGATTCAGCAAACATTCAGCGACAAAATCGTGATAATCGGAACAATTTACCAACAATTTGACTGATTCAGCTCCTACACAGCTGTTTTGCCTTATAAAAGGGGCTTTCGCTAATCCGCTTTCCATTCGATTAACGGCTTTCCCATGAAAATTAAAACTATAAAGTGCCATTATCATCTGGCCGGAATCAGCCTCTTCGCCGCTGCGCTACCCGTTGATGCTGCCGAGCTGGCCAACACAGAAATCGACTACGGCCCACTGAAAACCTACGCTCAGTCGCCGCTGCAGTCCAACAGCCTGACACCGCTCGTGCGTAGTGGCTTCAGTTATCAGCCCGACACTGTGGAGCTGTTTGCCACCGCGACCATCGCCAGTGTGTGGGCAGAAACCGACGATTACCGGGCCGACTATTACCAGAATGCCTTATCGGTCGGAGGATACTGGCAGCTGAATGATCGCTGGGCCATGGAGCTGGGGTACACCTGGCGTTTTGCCGCCGACAACCATCTCGATAACCTGACCAAAGCATTCCATGATATTTTCGGCCTCGGCCAGAACGGCCGGGACACGGTCGATGACCATTCTTTTGACATCTCCGTTCCGCAGTACGGCGTCGAAATTCATGACTTCGAAGGGGAAACCATGAGTAACGCCTTCAGTTTTTATACCAGTTATCAGCTGCTGGAAAATACGCACCATGGCCTCTCTGTTGGTGGCACTCTGTATTACAACTATGTCGGTAGTGGCCCTTTTAAAGTCAGTAATTTTGAACAGGGCATACAGGCCAATTACAGCTACCGCAATGGCAGACATCGGGTTTACACCCTGCTTGGCATGACCTATCGCCATAGTGACGAAGTTTTATCCGGGATCAAATACAACAAGTTCGCATTGTCCGGCGGCGTCAGTTACCAATATGTCCTGAGTCCCAAACATCGCCTGCTCACCGAACTGCATGTTTATGAAGGCGCCTCGGATGCCACCTCAGATCTCAGTGAGCCGTCCACCGAGGTCTTGCTCGGCTACCGTTATCACACCAAGCATGGCGCGATAGAAGTGTCCATGGTTGAAAATATGTTTAACATGGACAACAGTACCGACATCGCTTTTTCTCTGGGCTATCGTCATCAACTGTAAGGGCAAAAAATGGCCCTTATTCTGCCGTGTCTCAGTGCTCCGTCACGGCATAGATTTACATTGTAAATACGCCGCCGTCCCGATCTCTTTATCACGCTGTTCAAAACGCTCGATCAGATAGTCAATGAACACCCGCAGCCGTTTGGGCAACAGTTTACGCTGCGGGTAAACAAGACTGACTGGGACAGCAGGCATATTCCAATCGGGCAGCAGACACACCAGCTTACCGGATGCGAAGTGCTCACGGCAGATGAATTCCGGCAAAATCGCCACTCCTAACCCGTCCAGACAAGCACTCAGTGATGACGTAATCGTGTTCACCCGCAGCTTATAGGGTAAGTCGATGATAATGGTATTGCCGTTGTCTTCCATCAGGTGCCAATTTGGCAGCTTCACAGCTTTGTTATACACCTTCACCTGATGGTGCGGCGGCTTGAGATCAGCCGGAGTCTGAATTTGACCGTATTGCTCCAGATAAGCCGGGCTGGCCGCCAAAACCCTCACCGATTCAGTCAGCTGCCGAGAAACCAGAGTGGAGTCATCCATTTCGCCGACCTGGGCATACAGGTCAATCCCCTCACCGATGATATCCACTTCCCGGTTTGTCAGCTCGAGATGAACCAGTACATTGGGATAGAGCTTAATAAAATCATTGATAAACTGCCCCATCACCTGATGACCCAGTTCAACCGGCATCACGACGTTAAGCCGGCCACGGATCAAATCCTGATTCGCGGTCACTTCCAGCTCAGCCTGACTCATAATTTCAAGCATTTGCACGCATGACTGATAAAAACGTTCACCTTCCGGGGTCAACACCAAGCTACGGGTCGACCGCGTGATCAGACGTACGCCAAGGTGTTGCTCAAGATCCGCCACTTTTCGACTGACGGTAGATTTAGTGAGATCCAGCATATCGGCGGCCTGGGTGAAGCTCCCGCCTTCCACGACCTGGGCAAAAATTGCGACGCTGTTCAGATCCATATTGGTCTCGCCATAGTGATTATTCAGATTCCTGCAACAGTGTTTCCCTTTCTTCTTATCTTACCAACCAATCAATTCGTTTACACTTTGTAACACTTTTATGCTTAACCACGTTCTATATCAATGAGGTATCAATGGCAGACCAATCCGCCATCGCGAACAACACTTCCGCCCTGCCCACAGCGGCACGATCAAAGAAAAAGAAAGCACCGCTGATCGCGACCCTCGTTATGCTGGCGCTCGGCGCTGCCGGGGGCGGTTACTGGCTGGGCTACGGGCAGTATTTTGAGTCCACCGATAATGCCTATCTTCAGGGAGACATCACGACACTCAGTCCGAAAGTCACCGGCTACATCACCCGCTCTCTGGTTGCAGACAACCAGCAGGTTAAAGCCGGGGCGCTGCTGGCCACCATAGATGATCGTGATTATGTCGCGGCACTCGATAAGGCCACCGCCAATCTGGCGGTCACGCAGGCGGCCGTGGACAACCTGCTGGCACAACAGCAGCTACAGCATACGAAAATCCGTCAGGCCGCCAGCAAAGTTGCCTCCGCGCAGGCCGAATTCGAGCGCGCCCAGCAACAGGTTTCCCGCACCCGCAGCCTGCTTGAACGCCACTACTCGTCGCAAGATGAACTCGACAGCATGCTGGCACATGAAAAAGTGACCCGGGCAGAGCTCAACGAAGAAAAAGCCGGCTATCAGGCCGAAAGTGATCAGCTCACCGTTCTGGCCAGCCAAATCAACCAAGCTAAAGCCGCCGTCACCGAAGCCCGCGCCCAGGTTGAAAGGGCACAATTGGATCTGGATTACACCAAGGTTTATGCCCCGGTAGACGGTATTGTCGGCAAACGCAGCCTACGGGTCGGCCTGTATGTCCAGCCAGGCATGCCGCTGCTGAGTCTGGTGCCTACCTCCGATATCTGGATTGAGGCTAACTTCAAGGAAACTCAGCTCAACGGTATTCATCAGGGGCAGAAAGTCACCATTGAGCTGGATGCCTTTCCGAATCAGCCCCTGGAAGGGGTTGTCGACAGTTTTTCTCCGGCTACTGGCGCCAAATTTGCTTTGTTGCCGCCGGAGAATGCGACCGGCAACTTCACCAAAATTGTTCAGCGGGTGCCGGTCAAAATCACCATCCCGAATCAAAAAGCGCTGACAGGCCGGCTAATCCCGGGGCTGTCTGTTGTTGCCACCGTTGATACCCGAGGCTGACCATGAGTGCCGTTACTGTCGCCCCTGACAGCCTGGCTACATCCACCAGCACATCAGTGCCCCGTCGTCACTGGATCGCGTTGTTCGGCGGGCTACTTGGGGCATTTATGGCGATTCTGGATATCCAGATCACCAACTCCTCACTGAAAGACATTCAGGGGGCGCTTTCTGCTACCCTGGATGAAAGTTCGTGGATCTCGACGTCCTATCTGGTGGCGGAAATGATTGCGATCCCGCTCAGTGGCTGGCTCTCTCGCTCTCTGGGTAAACGACGCTACCTCACCTGGACGACTGCGATCTTTACCCTGTCATCTTTCCTCTGTTCCATGTCATGGAATCTGGGCTCGATGATCACCTTTCGGGCGATGCAGGGGTTCAGTGGCGGTGCCCTGATCCCGCTGGCATTTTCACTGGTGGTCCAGTTGCTGCCCATCCATAAACGGGCCGTCGGGATGGCCCTGTTTGGCATCACCGCCACCTTTGCGCCGGCAGTCGGCCCGACGTTCGGTGGCTGGCTGACGGAAAATCTGTCCTGGCATTACATTTTTTACATCAATATTCCGCCGGCCATTCTAGTGATCAGCATGATACGGTACGGGCTGGATCAGGAGCCACTGAACCTCAGCACCCTGCTCAAAGCAGACTGGATCGGGATTCTGACCATGGGGCTTGGGCTCGGCTGTTTGGAAGTGATGCTTGAAGAAGGAAATCGGGAAGAATGGTTCAGCTCCGGTTTTATTGTCACTCTGAGCATCATCGCTGCGGTTAGTCTGGTCTATTTCGTGATCAATGAGTTACAGCACAAGCAACCGCTGGTGAACCTGCGCCTGCTCCGGCAGGGGCAATTTGCGATGTCATGCCTGGCCTACCTGATCCTTGGCATGGCACTGTTTGGATCCATTTATGTCCTGCCGTTGTACCTGACGCAGATTCAGCAATACAACGCCATGGAAATCGGCAAGGTGCTGATGTGGATGGGCTTCCCCCAGCTGATCTTTTTCCCGATTGTGCCCAAACTGACTCGCGTCATCAAACCCAAGAATCTGGTCACTTTTGGCTTCGCCATGTATGGCCTGAGCTGCTACGTCAACACTCACATGAGTGCTGATTTCGGCGGCGATCAATTGATCCTGTCAATGTTGCTTCGCGCCGTAGGCAGTCCGTTCATTATGGTACCATTGTCACTGGTTGCGATGAAAAACATCAGCAAGGCCGACACTCCTGACGCCTCAACGCTGACCAATGTCATGCGTAATCTGGGTGGCGCGTTCAGTATTGCGTTTATTGCGACCCTGCTGGACAACAAAGCCCGCGAACATCTCGCGCACATCAAAGAGTCACTGCCTGCGGTCAGCACCAATGCTTGGCAACAGCTGTTGCAGCAAAGTGAGTTTTTTGTCCGAACCGGCAGTGACGGCGGTACGGCCCTGATGCAGGCGCAGTCGGCGCTGGCCGCTGCCATGCAGCGTGATGCCACGATTATGGCCTATAACGACGTATTCCTGATGATGACCGCGTTCCTGGCCTTGGCCGCTGCGATTATTTTTTGCATGAAAGACTAGCGAAACCACACTACCCAGCTTGGTTACCTACTGCAGGGGTGGGCACAGGAAAAACACGCCAACAATGTAAGGGAGTCAGTGCCGCGTAAGGGCAAAGTTAGACCTGATTCACAGGGAGCTCCGGCTCCCTGTTTGCATCAAGGCGAATTATTATTAAGCTATATGATTCCGCGAAGAGCCATCAGAAACACAAGCTGATCTGCTGAAACCGGTCGCCGGACAAAGGACAAGAATCATGGACACAACGACGTATTCTCCACACCCACCATCTCTGACCATTGCGCAGCTGGGTAACCCGATTCTGCGAGAACATGCTCGCGCATTAAGCACCGCCCAGTATCGAGACATGGCTCCTTTTTTTAAGGCATTAGAGCAAAAAATGTTGGCCCACAACGGCGTCGGCATTGCCGCCCCTCAGGTCAGTGAATCGGTCCGGGCCTTTATCGTGGCCTCCCGTCCGAACGCCCGTTATCCGTATGCGCCACTGATGTCACCGACGCTGATGCTAAATCCCGAACTTATCTGGACAAGCGATGACATGGAAAAAGACTGGGAAGGTTGCCTGAGTATTCCGGGAATGCGGGCCAGGGTTAACCGCCACACGTCTATCGAGGTGCGCTACCTCACCCTCACTGGCGAAGAGGTCAGCACCCGAATGGAAGGCTTTATCGCCCGTATCTTCCAGCATGAATTGGATCACTTGAACGGCATTGTTTTTCTCGACCGCGCCGACAAAGCTGACTATGCCACAGAAGCTGAATTCCTAAAACTGATGCAGAAGGCGTGAACCAAGCAGCAAAACTTTCGCGGGCGCCTTTCATCTAGTGCAACCGTCGTAAGCATCAAACACCCCCCTGCTTCCGTCAATCCTCGGTCATTACCGGCTCGAACATGGGTCGGTTCACACTGCCCTCTGAATCACGACGTCAGACGGCAGCCAAAGAGCACTTTGCCTATACTCACAACAGACGCATTTAACGTCATCACTTTACAGGAGAGACTGTTTTACCAGGCAGGAGGGACAATTGCTGAATTATCATGTACATGTATTCCGAAATGCACTAACGGCTATCATAGATACCCAATCACACCGGCTCTGCCATGAACCACGCTGGCCAGAACTGAACGCCTTCCCTTTAGGATCCTGCGATCTGGCAAACAACATGCTGGCGCTTTACCTGCGTGAGCAAGGCTACAATCCTAAAATCATCTGGTGTCGCAATGATCTGGCTGACTACCCGGAAATCCTTAGTCATGTCTGGGTCGAAGTAGACGATAAGTTTGTTGATATCACCATCAGCCAGTTTCCTCGCCTCATTCGGGAGCGGGTGCATATCGTCAATAAATTCGATCCCGGCATTCTCAATGACATTTATTTCCATTGTAGAGGCCGCAACCAAACCGCCTCAGGCTCCGAATACCCGTCACAACAGCAGACACAGACGACGCGCCGCAGACAATTTGAAGAGCGGGATGTGGACTTGCGCAATGCGCTGGGTAATGGGGAGGCGATTTATCAGGCCGTCCGTGAGCGAGTCACGTTGTTGGAACCGTAACACACCGACACTCAAAGCACCTGAGATTAAAGCATCTGAGATTAAAGCACCTGAATGAAATTCAAGCATCTGAGAGCAAGTCACCTGAAATCAAAATACCTAGGCTCAAATCACTTACGATCAAAACAAAAAACTGCCTGCGCGGCCGTTTTTTGCGAAAGAGTAAGAGATAAACAAATGATAAAAACAGACGAGACGCTTAATCCTGCTCAGGTTTACGGGGCGATGTAACGTCAGGTACCGCAAAGCTATCGCCTTGTTCGGTCTGCCAACCTGACCAGTTGCTGTCCCAGTTAGCCGTTGATGACTGACTATTTGAAGTATGTGTTCGCTTACCGGGTTTATCTTGCTTTTCCTGACGATGTAGTTCCGTACTGTGGGGATCCGCGATTGGCCCAGATTTATCTATGGCATCGTTTTTATTTACTTCAGCTTTCGTAGCACCGGCGTATTCACCTCCGCCTGTCGTTGTTTCTGCTTTCACCAAACCAGAGTCGTCCGGCTCCACAGCCTGCTCACTGCTTAAATCGCCGGCAGCCAGCCTTGCCAGGTTTTCTTCATCCGGGCGATATCCCTCCCGGCCATACACCTGATCCAGCAAGTTAATAATGCCATGTGGTTTTACATTTCCCTGGCGCATTACCCGATATATGGTATTTGCCACATTCTGCACCCCGACAATCGCGTCAACACCGATGTACTGCACCACGGTATCGCGCAAAACTTTGGCGTCGCGATTACCTCCGGCATAGGCGAGAGACAGCCAGATGTAAGCAACCGCTTTATCGGTTTCCCCGCCTTCTCCCAACATTTTAGCCACCAGATACTGCGCTTCGGTATCCCCCTGCTCAGCCGCTCGTTCCAGCCAGTACACCGCCCGCAGCCGGTTTTTCGCGACAGCAATACCAGCCTGGTAGCAATAAGCCGTTTTGATACAGGCTTTTTTATCCCCCAGCAGCGCCGCACGCAACCGCCAGAGAAATGCTTCCTCAGGTTTCTTTTGGGATGTGGTATCAGCCAGGTACCAGTCTCCAAGTAACAACATCGCAGGTAAGTAATCACTTTCAGCGGCAGCAGTTATGTTCGCTATTCCGGCGTCTTCATCAACATCCGTACCGTAGCCACGTAGCTGGAAACTGCCCAGCTCAAATTTGGCGATCGGATCATTGTGTTTGGCTTTGACCACTTGTGTCCAATACGCCGACTTCGCTTCCCCCTGGGGATCGTTACTGTCGCTGCTACACAGTCTCGCCAGCGCGTTCTGCGCTATATCATTGTCCAGCAACGCCGCTTTGGTGTACCACTGCAATGCCTCGCGAATATTGGTGAGTTCGTATTCCTTGGCCAGCGACAACTGGCTAGGCACATGACCGGTCTGCGCCTTAAAGATTTTTTCTTCACGTTCCGCCAGCCTGGCTTTTTCCAACACCAGACGGTATTTTTCCTCTTTAAGCCGTTTCTCAATGGCCGCTTTTTTATCATTCTCTTTGGCCACAAAGTACCGGTAGATCACCCACCCAAGCAGCCCGCCAGCCACACTCAGGCCAATCAGAAGGTTATCCATAGTCCCTCAACTGCACTTTTCTTGATATTTAAGTTATTAGTCCGTTTATCGGCCAATGTGAACAAAACTGGAGGAAATTTCCGGGTTCTGTGCCTATTGCCCTCTCTCTGAGACTGACGATTAATTGCAGCTAAATCAACTACCCACAGGATTGAGTGCTAAATTAAATGAAGCGCTAAATATTACGCAATGCGTCTATGACTTAAACATCATCCTCACCTATCACTCTGATTATAAGGAGCAAGGATGTTTCTCGACTATTTTGCCCTGGGTATGCTGTTTTTTGTGGCGTTTGTACTCTTCTACGGCATTATCGCGATTCACGATATTCCGTATGAAATCGCCAAGAAACGTAATCATCCGCATCAGGATGCGATCCATTATGCAGGCTGGGTCAGCCTGTTCACCCTTCATGTCCTGTGGCCGTTTTTGTGGATTTGGGCCACGCTGTGGCGAGAGGACCGGGGATGGGGTTTCACCCAGATTCAGAATGAACAAAACGAGCTGCATCATGAAGTCCTGCAGCTCAGCCAAAAAGTGGAGCAACTGAGCGAGAAACTAACGGAGCTGGAGCACCGCCACGCCCATCATTCCCCTTCGGCCAGTTCTGGTAATCCACCGCCACGACCACAGAAACCACAACAGGGAGATGAGCGCTAATGGATTTATTACTCATCCTGTCATACGTCGCGCTTTGTGTGGCGATTTTTAAAATCTTCAAGATTCCACTCAACAAATGGACCGTCCCCACTGCCGCCTTGGGTGGCATCCTGCTGATAGGTACCTTGATTCTGCTAATGAACTACAACCATCCGCATACCAATCTTGGCGGGCAGTTTTTTGTTACGACCCCATCGTCCCGGTCGTTACAGGCAAGGTGACAGAAGTGCCGGTAACTCCCAACACCCTGATCCACAAGGGCGATATTCTTTTCAAAATCGATGCCACTACCTATCAGGCCGAAGTGAACCTGCAACGAGCAGCACTGGCTGAAGCCAAGCAGAATGTATTAGGGTTGGAGGCTTCATTTAAAGCTGCCCAAGCCACAACCGCCAAAGCGATCGCAGAGCGGGATCGCACCTACGAGCAGTTCAAGCGCTATGAAAAAGGCTTCAAACGTGGTGCCTTTACCGCCGCGGAAGTGGATAACCGGCGCCAGTTCTTTCTCAGCGCCGAAGCAACGCTTGACGCGGCACGGGCGGAAGAGCGCCGGGCTAAGCTGGCGTATGAATCCGAAATTATGGGAGAAAATACCAGTATCGCCAAAGTCCGTGCCCAACTGATACAAGCTGAGTTTAACCTGGCCGAAACGGTGGTCCGGGCTCCGACTGACGGCTATGTCACGCAGGTAGCGTTGCGCCCCGGAATGATGGCTGTCCCCCTTCCGCTGCGCCCGGTGATGACCTTTATTCACAAAGAAGACCAGTACTTCGTCGGGGCTTTCCGGCAGAATTCCCTGATGCGCCTGCGGCCGGGCTTCAAAGCGGATTTCATTTTCCGGGCACTGCCGGGGCAAACGTTCCAGGGTGAAGTGGTCGAGGTGCTGCCTGCTATCGGCGAAAGCCAAATCCAGGCATCCGGCGTGCTGTATGGCAGCGATCGTCTGCTCAATCAGGGACGACCTCTGGTTAAGCTGATCATCACGGATGACATATCCTCCTATCATCTGCCGCAGGGAGCAAACGTCGAGATTGCGGTGTATTCCGACAGTTTCGAACATGTTTCCATCATGCGAAAAGTGCTGATACGCATGAAGAGTTGGCAAAACTACCTGTTCCTTGATCACTGATCCGAGCTGGGCATGCGCCTGCTACTGATTCTGGCACCGAACACTCCCTCCGTTTGGTGCCTGTTTCTCCCTCCTTTCATTCTTGCCTCGTTCGATGACACAAATTTCAGTGACTCATGTTGGGTTTGGCTCTCTCCTGTTTGTCAGCCATTTATCCGCCGGCAACCTGCCTGAACGCACAATTTACTGCTTTTCTGCACCAACCGGCGAAGCGGCGTATATGCTTTATTTATCAAGATGTAATTACGTTCGATGATGATTCGGACAGGCAGGGAATGAAGCATGCTGTCAATTTTCGATATTTTCAAAGTGGGGGTTGGTCCCTCCAGTTCACACACCAACGGGCCTATGCTGGCCGGCTTTGATTTCAGCCAGAAAGCCCTTCCGTTATTGGATGTTATCAGCCGGGTACAGGTGAATCTGTACGGTTCATTGTCACTCACCGGCAGAGGGCACCACACCGACAGGGCCACGATGTTAGGGTTGATGGGTAATCAGCCGGATACCATCGACATTGCAACGGCCAGTCAGGCACTCAGTGATGCCAGAACAACGCGAAGCCTCTCTCTCGCCGGACAACACACCGTGCCCTTTGATGAGCAAATCGATTTGCTTTTTCATCAGGAAAATCTGCCGCTGCATGAGAACGGCATGACGATCACCGCGTTTAACGCGGCTGGTGAGCAAATCCTGCTGGAAACCTATTACTCTATCGGCGGAGGATTTATCGCAACCGCCGACGAACTGCAAAACGGCATCAGCAGCAGCCAGGTTAAGGTGCCCTATCCATTCCACAGTGCGGATGATTTACTGACCCTCAGCGAGAAAGAAGGGATCAGCCTGGGGGCCATGATTCAGCGCAATGAGCTGGCCTTTCGCACTCAGCAGGCATTTGATGCCAAAACCCTGCAGGTCTGGGAGGTCATGACCAACTGCATGGAACAAGGGTTTGAAACAGAAGGCGTGCTGGAAGGAGGATTGCATGTGGTGCGGCGAGCCCCCGCATTGCTGAAAAAACTGGTCTCAAGTCAGGGCATTGATAATGACCCGATGACGGTCCTTGACTGGGTAAACCTGTTTGCATTTGCCGTCAGCGAAGAAAACGCGGCGGGTGGCCAGGTTGTAACTTCACCGACCAATGGGGCGGCGGGGGTGATCCCGGCAGTCCTGATGTACTACAACCAGTTTATTTGTGAACTTGAACTGAAACAACTGCGGGAGTTTCTCGCCGTCTCAGCCGCCATCGGAATGCTCTATAAAATGAATGCCTCAATTTCCGGTGCTGAGGTTGGGTGTCAGGGCGAAATCGGCGTGTCATCGTCTATGGCGGCTGCCGGCCTGACGGCCATTCGTGGCGGCAGTAACGAGCAAATCTGCATGGCGGCAGAAATTGCGATGGAGCATTCGCTGGGCATGACTTGCGACCCGATTGGCGGACTCGTGCAAATCCCCTGCATTGAGCGAAATGCCATGGGTGCTGTCAAAGCCATTAACGCCTCGCGCATGGCTCTGAAACGCAACAGCAAGTCTCGGATTTCCCTCGACAAAGTCATTGAGACGATGTACCAGACCGGGAAAGACATGAACAAGAAATACCGGGAAACGTCATTGGGCGGACTGGCAATGATCCACCTGGCTCCACCTTGTGAATAATCGGCCTCATATCAATCGTCCCCGAACAAAAACAGCACATAAAAAAAGCCACTGCAAATGCAGTGGCTTCTTTGTATTACCCTCAGGCCGAATTACTTAAATTCCACCAGATTCTTTTCGTAAGTGTCGAACTGGGCTTTGACTTTCTGCGGTGCACCGCCGGTTGCTTTACTGAAAGCAACGATAGCCACACTCGCCAGGATGAAACCAGGGACGATTTCATACAGGTCAAAAATACCACCGCTCAGCTGTTTCCAGATCACCACCGTCAGGGCACCGGTAATGATACCAGCCAGAGCACCATGACGGTTCATGTCTTTCCAGAACAGGCTAATCAGCAATGCAGGACCAAATGCCGCACCGAAGCCAGCCCAGGCATAAGACACCAGACCCAGCACTGTGCTGTCCGGGTTCATCGCCAGTACCAGGGCAATGATAGACAGTACGATAACCGCAACCCGACCAACCATAACGATCTCATCAGACGACGCGTCTGGACGGAAAACTTGTTTGTAGAAGTCTTCTGCCAGCGCCGATGACGATACCAGCAGTTGCGAATCCGCTGTACTCATGATTGCCGCCAGAATCGCGGCCAGCAGGATACCCGCCATCACAGGGTGGAAAATTGAGTTAACCAGCAGCATAAAGATACGCTCGCCGTCATCCAGGCTGCCTGCCAGTTGGTTATCAACATACAGAATACCTACTAGGCCAACCAGAATCGCACCGGCCATTGACAGAGCCGTCCAGCCCACCGCAATACGACGCGCCGTACTGATATCGGCATTGCTGCGTGTCGCTTTAAAACGCGCCAGGATATGCGGCTGACCGAAGTAGCCCAGACCCCATGCTGCCAGCGAGATAATCGCAATGGCAGACAACGGCTGGCCTTTCACGTCATTAAACAGCGTCATCAGTTCTGGGTTTTTCGCTGACAGCGAATCCGCCAGATCAACTGGCCCACCTGACATAGCCGCAATGGGTACGATCATCAGTGCCGCGGCCATCAGCAGCCCCTGCACCAGGTCAGTCCAGGATACCGCCAGGAAACCACCAAACAGGGTGTAAGACACCACACACACTGTACCGACAATAACCGCAATCGAGTAGTCCAGACCGAATACGGTCTCAAACAATTTACCACCTGCAACCAAACCAGAACTGGTGTAGAAAAGGAAGAACATCAGAATAAAGAACGCTGAGATGGTTTGAATCAGTTTGGAGTTGTCATCGAAGCGACGTGCCAGGAACTCAGGCATCGTCAATGCGTTCTCCGTCGTAATACTGTAAGTACGCAGACGTTTCGCACATATTAGCCAGTTCAGATATGTTCCCAGGAGAAGACCACCAGCCAGCCACAGCGATTCCAGACCCGCCGCAAAGGCATAACCCGGAAGACCCAGCAGCAGCCACCCACTCATATCTGATGCACCTGCCGACAGAGCCGCAGGCCACGGTCCCAGTGTACGGCCACCCAGGAAGTAATCTGCGGAGTTCGAGGTACGTTTGTACGCCACGTAACCGATGAGCAACATGGCAATCAGGTACGCGATAAACGTGCCGGTAATAGCGAAGCTATTTTCTATCATTATTGAGTTCCCTCACTTTGAGCCCCTGTCCATAGCAGGGGCTTTTTGCTTATTTGCTGTTGTGCAGCACACTGCTGTTACCAACGGGGGTCAGAAAAACAACCTTCCCTAAACCCCGTTGAGCAGTTATGGATTAATGTTCTTCACCGCTCCCCAACTCCAGCAGAGTCGCGTTACCGCCTACTGCCGTAATATTGATGGTTCGTGTCCGCTCGGTCACAAAGCGCAGTGAATACGTTGGACTGCCAATCACCGGCAACTGCGCGTAATCAGATTCACTGATCAGTTGCGCTAATTGTCCGTCACGGGCAGCAAGTTGGCGCGCAAGCACCATAGTGGTTGACGGTGAACCGGCGTACACAACGCCCGCTACCGCCGGATGACTGACCAGCTCAGACAGCTGGTCACTGTCAATGGCAGTGATAACACCACCAACACAGCCGCAGTGTTCCAGCTGTGTGACGACTTCTTTAGCCGACAGGGCAAAGCCCGCCGGGAAACATGCCAGTACGGTGTTACCGGTCAGCAGCGCAGTAGCCAACTGACCCAGTACCGCGACCAGCGGTGCATCATTGTCAGCCGTAACCACAAATACACCACGGCCAGCACAGTAAAGCTCGTTGGTTTCCCCCGTTGGCCCCGGCATCAGTTCCGTTTTAGCAACATGTTCCTCAGCATTACGGCACTGATACTCCACCATTGCGCGGCCTTCCGCCGGCAATTGCTCTGTCCAGCGACGCAGGATATCGATACGGGTTTCAAACCCCAGGTTGTTCCACCCTTCCCAAGCTGCCGAGCTGTTTTTTACTAACGTCGCAATAGTCATGATCACTCCTTAAATTTCTCGACCGCCATCAGGCTTCAACAACATCTTTGGTAAAGCGGTACAGATAGTGTGGACCACCTGCTTTCGGGCCTGTACCAGACAGCCCCTGTCCGCCGAACGGCTGAACGCCAACTACCGCACCGACCTGATCACGGTTGATGTAGCAGTTACCCACACGGGCACGACGCTCAATATGGGTGTAGGTACGTTCGTTACGGCTGTGAACCCCCATCGTGAGGCCAAAGCCGGTGTTGTTGATTTGGTCAATGACCTGATCAAGTTCGGAGGCTTTAAAACGAACGATGTGCAGGATTGGTCCGAAGTTCTCATTCTTCAGCACATCAATAGACGGAATTTCAAACGCTGTAGGCGCCACGAAATCACCGTGCTGGCAGCTATCATCCAGCTTCGCCTGGGCAACCAGCTTGGCTTGGTTCTTCAGGGACTGAATGTGCGTCATCAGTTTATTGCGGGCAGTCAGATCAATGACCGGGCCGACATCGGTTGAGTGCAACTGCGGGCGACCCACAGACAGCTCAGCCATAGCCCCTTTAATCAGGCTAATCACACGATCGGCAATATCCTGCTGAATGAACAGTACACGCAGGGCAGAACAACGCTGACCGGCAGAAGCAAAGGATGAACGCACAACATCACGTACCACCTGCTCTGGCAGGGCCGTACTGTCGACGATCATCGCATTCTGGCCACCGGTTTCAGCAATAAACGGCACCGGTGCACAGTCACGCGCCGCCAGGCTACGGTTAATCGCCTGAGCCGTTTCAGTCGAACCGGTAAAAGCCACACCAGTGATGCGGACATCGGATGTCAGCGGAGCACCCACCTCACGACCACGTCCTGGTACCAGCTGAACCGCACCAGCCGGGACCCCAGCTTCAAGCATCATCTCAATCGCACGGAATGCAATCAGCGACGTTTGCTCTGCGGGTTTAGCCACAACCGTATTGCCGGCCACCAGTGCTGCAGATACTTGTCCCAGGAAAATGGCCAGCGGGAAGTTCCACGGGCTAATACAGGTGAAGACACCGCGTCCCTGATAACTGATTTGCTTCACATTGCCATCAAAACCCGTTACCGCTTTCGGCTGGCTGAAATTCACAGACGCCTGATCCGCATAGTAACGACAGAAATCTACGGCTTCGCGCACTTCGTCAATGCTGTCCTGAATGGTTTTACCGGCTTCGCGATGACACAAAGCAACCAGTTCACCCAGATTGTCTTCCAGCAGGTCAGCCAGGCGCTGGATGCAGACTGCACGCTCGCTGGCCGGACGGGTGGACCATTCCGGATACGCTTGCTCAGCCACGGAAATAGCTTCAGCAGCAATCTCAGCATCAGCAAAAGCGACGTGCCCGACCGCTTCACGACGATCGTACGGCGCTTTAACGTCGAAACCCTGTTTGGTTTCGGTACGCACTTCACCGTTGATAATCGGACCGGCCTGCCACTGATGTTCAGCAAACTTCGCAACCGACGCCGCAAACGGTGCCCATTCCGATTCAATCTCAATGTTAACCCCGGCAGAGTTCTTACGTGACTCTCCGAAAATCGCCGACGGCAATGGAATCAGGCTGTTGTTCAGTGATGGACGTGACAGCAGCGCATCCACCGGATGCTGAGTCAGCGTTTCAACCGGGCAGTTTGCATCCACCAAACGGTGAACGAACGAACTATTAGCCCCGTTTTCCAACAGACGACGAACCAGGTATGGCAGCAGGTCTTTGTGACTGCCTACCGGCGCGTAGATACGCACGTTGGTGCCGTGCATGGCCATCACATGGTTGTACAGCGCATCACCCATCCCATGCAGACGCTGGAACTCAAAGTTACGGTTACCGCCAGACATGGCGACAATCGCCGATACCGTGTGGGCGTTATGGCTGGCAAACTGCGGATAGATCAACCCTTTCAGGTGAGACGACAGCAGGAAGCGGGCACACGCGAGGTAAGAGGTATCCGTTGATTCTTTGCGGGTGTAGACCGGGTACCCGGCGTAACCACTTTGCTGAGAAAGCTTGAGTTCGCTGTCCCAGTAGGCGCCTTTTACCAGACGCAGCGGGATCACATCACCCTGTTCTTTCGCCAGAGCAGCCAGCCAAGTCAGCACCGGCAGCGCACGCTTGGAATAAGCCTGAACCACGAGGCCAAAACGTCCCCAGCCTTTAACGACATCAGAACGGTACAGTTTTTCAAACAGCTTCAGCGACAGCTCAAGACGGTCAGCTTCTTCCGCATCAATAGTGATGCCGACATTCAGTTCGCGTGCACGTTTTAGCAGCGACAGCACTGACACGTACATCTCATCCAGCACACGCGCTTCGTTCGATACGTCATAGCGTGGATGCAGTGCAGACAGCTTGATCGACACGGTAGGATCCGGCGAACGACTGAAGTTGTTCTTGTCATTTTCACGGCCAACGGCTTCGACGGCCATGATGTAGTCTTTGAAATATTTATCCGCATCCTGGGCAGTCAGCGCCGCTTCACCCAGCATGTCAAAGGAATACGTAAAGCCCTGCTCACGCTTGGTCTTACCGTTTTTCATCGCTTCGGCGATGGTACGGCCCAGCACGAACTGGTGGCCCATGATCTTCATCGCCTGATTCATCGCCTGACGAATCACAGGCTCAGACATTTTGTTGACCAAGCGGTTAATCACGTGGCCTGGCGTACCGTCTTCTTTGGCATCCATAGTCACGACTTTACCGGTCAGCATCAGACCCCAGGTAGAAGCGTTTACAAACAACGAATCAGAGTTCTTCAGGTGCGATTTCCAATCTGCCACACTGAGTTTGTCGCGGATCAGCGCGTCAGCAGTTTCAGCATCCGGAATTCGCATCAGGGCCTCAGCCAGACACATCAGCAGGATCCCTTCTTTGGTATCCAGACTGTATTCAAGCAGCAGCGCATCGATCATTTGGATCGCATTCTGATCGGCACGAACGCGCTCAATCAGGGTCGTAGCCTGTTCCGTTGTGTATTGCAGCTCTTGCTCGGTCGGTGTTGCCAGCGGGATAAGCTGGTTCAGCCATTGCGACTCATCCACCGCGTACAACGGTGAAATCAGCGACCACAAGTCGCTTAATGGACGCTCAATAAAAGTAGGCTGAAGTACTTCTGCCGCATTGAACATAAGTGATTCCCTCATGATTGAACCTGATCCAGAACTCAGCAGATATGTTGGCTGAATGTCCTTCCCCAGGATAAATGTTACATCAGTGTTACTGTTGAGGAGATTTTATTTTCCGGCAACCCTGGAGTCTTGCTGTATTCTCCGATAATTTTTAGAAAAAGTCCGGCCTTTAACAAAAATCGACCCAGGATTTTTAGAAATGATGCATTTTTACTTAACCGGTAGCATAAAAATGGTCACAAACTCACCAGTTAACGATGGTCAGAAACAGACCAGAGAGGTGGAACGATGATCACGGAAGGATAGAAGCCATACACGGGTACAGTGCGCTGACGGGAAAATGTAAAAAGAAGGCTAACAGCGGGTTTCATCAGCCATTCTGAACAAGGCTGAGTTGTTACAGAAACAACGCCTGATTTGACAGTGGCCGTTTACGATTCAGCCACTCACACGGCAGTGCCGAGAGAGGCCGCAAGCATTGTCGTAAACGCACTGTTGTTCACAAGAAACGAAGGTGAGAGGGTTGAAAGCTCGACACTTAACCAGACAAAAAAACAAGAAGACAGATTTTGTGGGCAAACAGCGGAACGCTGGCTCAATAGCCCTGATTATCTTTGCGATAACGTGCCGGAGGCTTACCAAACAGACGGGTAAATGACTGGGTAAAACTGCTTTGGCTGGCAAAGCCGGTACTGTGGGCAACCTGCGCCACACTCAATTTGGATTCTTCAATCAGCTCACGCGCCAATTCCAGACGTTTTTTCAGTACATACTGGTGCGGAGTCATACCGGTTTGTTCTTTAAACAGGAAATGGAACTGACTTTCTCCCAGAAACACCAGACCAGCAAGCTGAGACACGGAAATTTTCCGGGTCAGATGCTGAACAATGTACTGATCGATGATATCCATATTCAGGCGATAGAAATGACGCTCCTCATTCAGCGGTTTGAAGTGCCGATGCAGGACACACATCAACGTATCGGTACACGCTTTGCTGAGCAGTAAGTCATCGGGGTGTGCAATCATCTCAGCAGTCAGCACCTGGATCAGGTTTTGCGCCTGGCGATCCAGATGAAAATAACCGGATTGTTCAAACAGGCGAGACAGGTTGTTCGATGTATACACAGCCTGTGATTGTTCGACCGGAACATTAAGCACCAGAATTTCATTGTTACCGATACCGGAAAAGGCGTGTTCCGAATCCGCCGCTACCAGGCAGCCCTGCCCCGGGCAGACCAGATTTCCCGCCCCTTCAATATCAAATTCCGTTTGCCCGGACAGCCCAATCACGACCTGGTTATAACCGTGGTTGTGATGATCCATCTGTTCCGGCAGCTTGATGATCTCGGAAGGTTTGTAGGTCACCGAATATAGCTTGTCACTCATGCTAAAAAGTTGCAGGGCCGTAGTAAGGACATAGAAAGATCATACCATACCTTCTCCCCCCACGATAACAGCGGAACTATGATCAAGAAGCAATTATTTACGGCGGATGTCGTTTCAAATCACTTCTGTTGATTTTCAACACAAATTTCCCTAATCGAGGTCACACATCACCTCGCAATCGACGTTAAGTGTATACATTTTCTCCGCCCCAAAAATGGAATTTAAATATTTTAAATCATATAGATAGAAAATTGATCCGAGAATCATCAGGATAAGCCCGCCCAACCAGACCCACACCTCCGCCACAATGATGGGGTTTCCCTTGATCATGCTTCAGGGCCAGTGTGAAAAAATGGATCGGGATCGTACTTGATCATCGTTCCAATTGAACCAACACCCTCCGTTATTTAGCCAGCCTTGATCATCGTTCCATCTATTATCAACACCTTAGCGTCCGTTTGTCACATGGATAACGACGCCGAGTGACTCAATGCATTCCCATGAAGATCAAGTGGTTACCGATCCGATGATCTTGTTACACAGTGTATGTTAATTGTGCTACAAATAGGGCTCACAATAAGGATACCGTTTCATGAACGAATTTTTCACACAGCTGCACTACTCTTTTTCCGTTACCGGGCCCATCTTCTTGATGCTCGGGCTGGGGGTGTTCCTTAAACGCCGGGGGATTCTGACAGACCCGTTTATCGAAACCGGCTCCAAATTGGTCTTTACCATCACCCTGCCAGCCATGTTGTTTCTAAGCGTCGCCAAGGCCGATTTGGCCCAGATCGGCAATGTCAATCTGTTGGGGTATGCGGTTGTGGCCAACATTTTGATTTATCTGCTGTTTGAAAGCCTCGCCGGAAAGCTGATCAAGGAACGTCGTGATATTGGTGTCGTAGTGCAGGGCGCATTTCGCGCCAACACCGGAATTATCGGGCTGGCGTATGTCAGCAACGCATTCGGTGAAACTGGCCTGGCAATTGGCTCACTGTATGTGGCAGCCATTACGGTGCTCTACAACATTCTGGCGGTCATCACCCTCAGCCGGGCAAACCCGCAACAACAACAGCTGGGCACCCGGTTTCTGATACGTTCCATCACCACCAATCCGCTTATCCTCAGCATCGTACTGGCATTACCCTTTTCCGTGTTTACGATTCCCATTCCGCAAATCCTGACCGATTCCGGCCGTTATTTTGCTGATATGACCTTGCCGCTTGCCTTGTTGTGTACCGGGGCCAGTCTGGATTTCAAGCAGCTTCGACAAAGTTCAACCCTGACCCACTTTGCCAGCAGCGGACGTCTGATTATCGCCCCCCTGCTGATCACACTGGCAGGCTATTGGGCCGGATTCAGAGAACTGGAGCTGGGTATTATCTTTTTGATGAGTGCAGCCCCCACAGCCGCAGCCAGTTATGTCATGGCACGAAACATGGGGGGAAATGCCAATCTGGCCGCCAACATTATTGCCATCACAACGTTAGGCTCACTATTTACCTGTAGCCTTGGCATCACCCTGCTAAAAACTTTCCGGCTTATTGACTAAATTATTTGGCTACCCGGCAAGGTAGCCATTTTAGTTATTTTTCTTCGCGATAAATGTCAGGTAAGAAAAATAAACCTCGTCGATAAAGCCCTGACCTGAAATATAAATTCTGATTATTGGTAGCAAATAAACAACGGGCATATCACATGTATGCATAACTGGGCAGTCGCATTATATGCCCGATACGCGATGTGACCTGTTTCACTTTTATGATTAAAAATAAATGTAACACCGATATGCGGTATATTTGAATAACCTGTCAATTAACTATGAAACTAACAGGATATTTTAAGAAAGAGGGTTAAATACGCGAATAGTGTGAAGAAATGTCAACTTTCACAGACAAAAATAACAAATCACAAAGTAAAAATATTGTCAATAGGTGAATTCCCCCCTTAAACTACGCGCCCCGCTGCGATACATTTAGTCCCGCAGGCAGCAAACGGGATTCAGCGTTTACTGTTAGCCGTATCCAGCTTTGGATACATGCCAAGCGGATTTGCTTTGATATACACCCTCATATCGAAGATTATGAATCTGATTGGATACCTCTTCTACACGTCGTACAGGATTGTGCTCTTCGGAGTCAAACTCTTGTCTTTGCCGACCTAAATAGGTCGGCTTTTTTTTGTTTTTCTCCATTAATGTCCAATTAACCGTCATCCGGATATTGTAACCCCGCCATATTCCTTTACACTTCCCTCTTGTATTTGGTTTAACGTTATTTGGTTCAGGCTGCGTAAGTGAAAAATAAAGTCGACCCGTCATTATTACATTTATTTAATCAACTCCCCGGATGCTGGGGCTGTAAAGATAAAGACTCTGTTTTTGTTTATGCAAATGCAGAATATGGGGAAATTATTGGGGTCGACCATCATTTAGATTGTATTGGCCGCACTGATTTTGATATGCCAAGCCCAACGGTGGAATGTGCCGAAGCATTTCGCGAGCAGGACAGCCAGGTTATTTTAACGGGCAAAAGAATGCGGGTGCTGGATATTCATCCCTACTCGGACGGGAGCTGGCGTGCACATTTATTCACTAAAACCCCGTGGCGAGATGAAAATAATGACGTCGTTGGCACGATTTTCTCTGGTGTCGAGCTGAAAGATACCGCCGTACTGGAAGTCGGGCACTGGATTTGCCGCGCAGCCGGCCTGGATCCGAAAGAACAAGCGTCTTTTAACCTGGATCTCAACCATCGCCCGCTCAACCTAAACACCCGCGAGTCAGAAGTGCTGTTTTTGTTGCTTTATGGCAAAAAACCTCAGTACATCAGTAAGGTGCTTGGCGTATCAGTCAAAACAGTCGAAAACTATGTACTGCGACTGCGCGAGAAATTTAACGCCAACTCCAAAAATGAACTGCTGGATATCGCCCTGGATCTCGGCTACGGCTCACATATTCCGGAAAGCATGCTCAAACGCCAGCTTTCTGTCATCCTGAAAGAGTAACCGCCAGATAGAAAAAGATCGGATCTTTAGATTGCGGTTTTGCAGTACCAACCCTGTTTCCAGATCAAAATCTGAGCGATAGCCATTGCCTATAATCCGCTCAGATTTGATTCATGGCCGCAAGCCACAGTTATTCTCGGAAACAGTATGAAACAGTTCACTATCACTTACGTTGTACACCCTCACTTCAATATTCCTTGCAAATACCATATTCAGGCAAATAATGAAGTGGAGTCCATTGCCAGCGCTGAGAAAGCGCTGAAACTTCGCCATCCGGAAGGCATCAGCATCGTTACCAGCCAACCGCAACTGGCCTGAACGCAGAACACAAAAAAGAGCAGCCGAAGCTGCTCTTTTTATTCAGATGACACAAATACTGTGTTACGGCGCCAAGCGCTCAATCGTCCACTCCTGGCTATCTGTTGCCGTGCGCGTGTAGATAAAGCGATCGTGCAAACGATTTGCGCCACCTTGCCAGAATTCTATCGAGTTAATTTTCACCCGGTATCCCCCCCAGAAGGTTGGCACCGGCACTTCACCTTGCGCGAACTTCTGCTTCAGCTCCATAAACTTGCTTTCCAGCGCCTGACGGGCAGTCAGACGTGAACTCTGCTTACTGGCCCAGGCCGCAATCTGGCTTTCTTTCGGACGGGACGTGAAATATTTCATCACTTCCATCTTGGAAAGCTTGGTTGCAGTGCCGGTGATATGTACCTGACGCTCCAGCGGGTGCCATGGAAAATGCAGGCTGATACGCGAGTTGTGCTCGAGATGGCTGGCTTTACGGCTGCCCAGGTTAGTGTAAAAAACAAAACCATCTTGATCGTAATGCTTCAGCAGAACAATTCGCTGATACGGCTGGCCATGTTCGTCCACCGTCGCAATTGTCATCGCAGTCGGATCCGTCAGATTGGCCGCTATCGCCTGGTCCAGCCATTTTTCAAACAGCTTTTCTGGCTGCTCAGGTAAATCGTGACGGCGCAATCCACCGCGTGTATAGTCACGACGAATATCAGACAATTCCATTGTTATCTCCGCTAGTTATCTGTGAAGTACGACTGACGCTAAAATTTTGCGCTTTGTCTTGGCGAAACACAAGCTCAATCCGGCAGGGTGCTTAACTGATAGCCACCTCGCTGAAGCAACGCCAAAAGTTTGCTACATTAGCCTTCTGCTTTTCCTGCTGACGAACATATGACGATAAAAAGAAAGTTCCTGACGCTGGCAATCGTGATCGGCTGTCTCGGTACTGGTGCCGTTGCTTCACTGACCTATCATCAGGCTCAGCAACAACTCAACCAGAAACTGATCGCGAATGTTGACCAGCTGGGAAACAAAATCGACGTACAGTTAAAACGCTATAGTCGTTTGCCTCAAGTACTGGCCAATGATCCCCGTTTACTGGGGCCGCTTCTCAGTGATGTATCAGAACGATACCCGGTAACCAATCAATTTCAGGTCACCAGCCAGATGCTGCAGGAGTGGTGCAACACCCTAGGCGCTGACACAATTTATCTGATGGATCCCAATGGCACGACACTGGCGTCCAGCAACTGGCAAGCGAAACAATCATTTGTCGGACAAAATTACCATTACCGTCCGTATTTCCAGCAAGCCTTTCAAGGCCGACACGGGCAATATTTTGCCTTAGGGGTCAGTTCAGAAAAACGCGGCTACTTCTTTTCGGCGCCGGTCCGTTATGAAAATACGGTACTGGGAGTACTGACGATCAAAGTTGATCTGTCGCTGATTCAGGATATCTGGCAATACGAAGAAATTGAGTATGCGATCACCGATGCACGAGGCATTGTGTTTTACAGCTCAGAACCAACCTGGCTGTATCACAGCCTGGCCGCCCTCAGTCCGGAAGTACGGCAACAAGTGATTGCCTCACGACAGTACGGCAATGCTCCTCTGGCACCACTGACCCATTCCTCTACCCTGGCAGAATTCAATCAGCTAAGCTACCCGGTTATAAGTGCTCCGGGCAGCGGCAAACAGACCCGGTTTTCATTTGCTCGCCATGAGATGGCAAAAGCCGGCTGGACCATTTACGGTTTCACCCCATTGACGGCGGTCAGCCAGATGGTAGGACAAGAATTACTGATTTTTATCCTGCTGTATATTTTGCTGTGCTTTGCCCTTCATGCTTGGTGGCAGACTTACCGTGCTCGCCGTGATCTGGCGAAGCTGAACAGCAAGCTGGAACGGACGGTCACCAAACGTACCCAGAACCTGCAAAATGCCAATCAGCAACTCAAACAAACCCTGCGCCAGTACGAACTCAGCCAGGCCGAGCTGAAACAAACGCAATCAGAACTGATGCAAGCTGCCAAGTTGGCGATGCTGGGCGAGCTGTCTGCCAGCATCAACCATGAAATTAACCAGCCGCTGGCAGCCATGCGGACCTATGCCGAAAACTCCCGCAAATTGTTAGCAAAAGAACGTTTTGAGGCTGTCGCCGGAAACCTGGACGAAATTGTTCGCCTCAATGGTTTAGTTGCCGACATCATTGCCCGTTTTAAAGTTTTTGCCCGCAAGACCTCCCCGCAGGCAGCCACGCGCCACACCAATGTCCATGAGTCCGTTCGTGCGGCTGCCGCCTTGCTGCGCACCAGCCTGATCAAGCAAGGGGTCGTGCTGCGGATCGGGGAGTTGAACGCCGACACGACAGTCGACATTGATGCAGTACAATTTGAACAAGTCTTGGTTAACCTGTTACAAAACAGCGTGCAGGCTTTGGCAGAGCACCCAGAGCCTCAGATAGGCGTTGATTTTACCTGTTATCAGAACACCCTGTCCTGCCATGTCTGGGATAACGGTCCCGGTTTATCGGATCAGCAGAAACAATCAGTTTTCAACCCATTCTATACCACTAAGCCAGATGGCTTAGGACTGGGTCTGACCATCTCCCAGCGCATTCTTCATGCCAGCCAGGGAGAACTGTCAGTGACAGATCATCCTGGTGGCGGCGCTGAATTTATTATTACTCTGCCTTTATCGAGTGAGAGATCCTCATGAACATTCCCGTCATTTTTATCGACGATGACAAAGCCATCCGTGATGCGCTAGGCCAAACTCTGGAGCTGGAGGATTATGATGTCCAGTTATTTCCCGGCGCCAAACCGGCTTTAGACGTGCTCGATACCCAATTTCAGGGCGTGATCATTACAGATATCAACATGCCGGTGATCAACGGGCTGACCTTTCTCAAGCAGGCACTGGCCATTGATCCGGAATTCAGCATTATCATGCTGACCGGACACGGTGATATTTCGATGGCCGTCGAATCGATGCGAATCGGCGCCTATGACTTTTTGGAGAAACCATTCTCAACCGAACACCTGCTTGATGTGGTAAAGCGGGCCGCTGACAAACGCCAACTGGTACTCGAGAATCGTGAGCTACGCCGTGAGCTGGAAGTGCAGAGTGGTCCGGGGCCTCGATTACTGGGCACCTCGCCGATGATCCGGCAACTGCGTCGGGTGTTGTCTCATCTGGCCCAGAATCCCACACCACTGTTTATCCATGGCCAGCACGGCACAGGGAAGTCGCTGGTCGCGCGCTTTACCCATGATCACAGTAACCGACAGCACTCCCCTTTTATTACAATCAATTGTCAGACGGAACATCCTCATCAACTCCACCACGAGCTGTTTGGTCTCACCAACGATGAATCAGATACCCTATCGGGTACGGCAGCGGCAAGCGCCTTTCACCGTGCCTCTGGCGGTACACTGTATCTCAAGCACATCGAACAGATACCGTCAGCATTGCAACTACCGCTCCTGACAGCGATTCGTGAAGCCAAAGCGCCTGAGTCACCCCGTATCATTGTATCCGCGGCTTTGGATAATCAGCAGTTGCAACATGCCTCTCCATTTGTCAAAGCGCTCTATTATGAGCTTGGTTTCGTCGGCATCGCCCTCCCGCCGCTGCACCAGCGACGAGAAGATATTGTCATGCTGTTTAAAAACTTTCTTCGAACGGATTGCAGTCGGTTCGGAATTGAACCGCCACAGGTGGATAATGAACTGGAACATGAATTAACCCAGTACAACTGGCCGGGCAATATTCGTGAATTACGCACTTTTGCTGAGCGCTACGCCTTAATGGGAAAACAAGCCAGTCTGGGTGCGAATGGCGACATTACGGCAGCGTCCCACTCTCAGCAGGTCCCCACTCTGGCAGACCGGGTTGCAGACTTTGAATGCAAACTGCTGTGTGATGCACTTCACCGTCATCAAGGGCGGCTGAAAGACGTTCAGTCAGAACTTGGCCTGGCACGTAAAACGCTGTACGACAAACTCAAAAAATATGAGATAAACAAAGACGAATTTAAAGTCTCCTGAAATCAGCCAAACAGCGCGTTGCGCGCTGTAAAGGCCAGTAACGTTGCAGAATCCTTCGAGTCATATTCAGCTTTAATCACTCGCCAAGAAGTTTCCAACTCTATCTCAGCGCGCTTTTTGATAATTTAAGGCAGCAAACATCCTTACCGCCCTCGACTGATTCTGCACGTTGCGTTTCGAGACTGAGATATGACCATAATTAAATCTGCGTTCAGTTGGATAACTCTCTGCCTGACGCTGTTATTCCTGACCCTTTCAACAGCACATCTCTATGTGCTGAAAACGACTATTGACCATCAAGCACATTCCCAGTTACAGCAAAGTTTACGGACCTTGGAGTCTTGGCTGACATTGCCGGATCATGTCAATCTGCTTCGCGCGGATTCTTCATCCTTAACAACCATCTTCACGACCCAGCTCAGACACACGCCAGGGTTATCGGCCGAACTCAGGTTGTCAGCGCATGCAGAAACACCCTTGCACTGGGTATCTCGCACCGACACCGTTGTTACTGCGCAGCCATGGTTTACAACAGTCGCTGATTTTCAGCCGTTAACGGTCAGAGAGTCCCTTATCTATGAGGGGAATCCATTGGGTGAGTTGATTTTTACATTATCTCCGGAAACGCGTGAACAGTTGCTATGGCAGGAAGCGGTTTCATTTTTTATCGTCGCCGGTGGTTGCGGCCTGATGCTGATGTTCCTGATCTTCATTGTACTGAATCATAAACTACGTTCCATCACCACCATTGCGGCGCAAGCCAACCTGGTGATGAACAACCAGTTCAAGAGCCTGCTGCCCCTACCGGGTGATGGCGAAGGACGGACAATTGCCCGCATGCTAAACCACCTGGCGGGCCAACTGGAATCAAATTTCAAATTGCAGGCTAAAGAAGCCGTCAAACTGAAGGAACAGGCCTACCGGGATAATGTCTCTGGTTTGGGCAATCGCCATTACTTCATCAATCAGATTAACACCTGGTTGGCAGAATCAGCCAAAGGTGGCTTACTGCTCCTTAAATCTAAGCTGATCGATGACATATACCGCCATCGCGGTTTTACTGAAGGTGATGAGTTTGTCCGCAAACTGGCGGAAAGTATCAACAGCAATATCATACACAGTGAGATCACTCTGGCCCGACTCTCTTACGACGAGTTTGCCGTTTTGGCACCGAACATTACGTCAGATAAGTTAACCATAATTGGGGAAACCCTGCTGGGCGTGCACCAAGAATTGCAAACCGCTTCAGGCAGTGAGTCGCCAGACAGTGTTCACATCGGCTTACTGATGGCGACCCATCCGGGGAATGCCAGCCAGTTACTGGCTCAGCTGGATAACGTACTGGCTCAGGCCGCACGTAACCCCGACCACCCGCTGACATTAGCCAATGATAACGAGCACCCGATCGCCTTTGGCAAATTGCAATGGAAAAACCTCCTACTGGAAGCCATTGACAATGATGGCATTCAGTATCAGTACCAGCCTGTCGCCAATGAGAATAAAGGGATTTACCACTATGAAGTGTTTTCGGCCATTCAAAAAGGCCAGCAACGTTATGCAGCCGGGCAATTTCTTGGTGCCATTGAAGATGTGGGATCCGGTGTCGTCTTCGACCGCCACGTGATTGCCTATCACATTAACCGTCTCAATGCCGACAGCACGCTGGGCCCATTAGCAATCAACATCACGACAAACAGCGTGAGTGACCCAGCCTTTATTCGCTGGTTAAGTCAGATCTTGGAGCGTAATCAACGGCTCGCCAGCCGCTTGTTTTTTGAAATTCCGGAAACCAGCTTTGTGCGGACTCCGGATGCCTGCAGCTTGTTGTGCTCAGCAATTCGGTTTTACAAATTCCGCTTCGGGGTCGACAACTATGGCCGCTACTTTAAATCACTCGACTACCTGACAGAGTTCAGGCCGGATTATGTCAAAATCGATTTTTCGTACACGCATCAGTTGAATGACCAACAGAAGATAAACCTGTTGTCGTCCATTTCCCGTACGGCGCATAGTCTCAACATTCTAACCATCGCCACCCGGGTAGAAACGGAAACTCAGCTCGACCGGCTTTCCGATTTATTTGTAAGTGGTTTTCAAGGCTACATCATCGAAACTCGACAAAAGCAATCTCGGCTAAACCAGACGATTCGTGCACCCTTGCCATCCTATTAATGGCTGGCTGATTTACAGTGTAAATAGCATTTACACTGTAAATCAAAGTGGCTGCAGTACCAGTTCCTGGTCATCAAAATGGATTTTGGAAGGGCCATGTTCATTAGAGACCGAAATCAAATCTCGCTCTAACTGCACCTTAACGCCTGGATAGACTCGGTTCAGGACTTTGACTGCTACCAAGCGACGCACTTCATCATACTCGTCCCGCAACTGCTGTTGCTGTTCACGAAGCGATGTCATCAGACTTTGATGTTGCAGGGAAATCGTGCGAATTTTGTCGACTAACTCCGGAGGGCGGTTCGCTTGGGGAATGGAAAGTAACTTATGCTGAGCCTGCCGGATCTTATCTATTTGACCCAGTTCCGCATCAATTTCGCGCTGCACGGCTTGGATATGCTGCAATAAGGTCGGGGATTTCGTAAAAGCTTTTACCGTCGTTGGCACCCCCGCCAAAGCTCCGAGGTTCACCACCTTCACATTATAGCCAGCTTCGACGTCCCCCCCACTTAACGTGCCGTGGCGCTTTAGCTGGTCCATGACAACGACTTCACCGGCGGCACGGATACGGCAATGCAATACGTGCAGGGTACACACCATATCCATCCCGGTTTCAATACCAGCAAACTGTGCAAATTTACTGGTGACACTGCCACCGGCAATAATCCGACACGCATAATCCATGCCCTCTTGCTTACGCCCAATGATTCCTTTCTGAATGACTACGTCACCGCCGGCAGTCAGCTCTGCGAGTTCGACAAAACCACCCACCACGATATTCCCGCTGGCCGTCACTTTCATCCCTGGGGTGACATCACCGGAAATAATCACACTACCATCAAAGGAGATATGGCCGGTTGCCACATTCACCCCGGCAAGCGTTAATGCGTCATCAATCTGCATACCGCGTTTTTGACGAACAGGAATACCGGCCTTGTTGGCCAACAGAATATCCGGATCGGCTTGGCTGATCAGCGTCCCCTCGCCAGCCTCAAACTCTTCACTCTTACCCGGTTTAGCCGGTAATACCTTGCCGTGTACGGTGTAGCCATGCGTACCTTCCGTCGCGGGGTAGCGCCTCATCAACGGCTGACCGGATTTTACGGTGATCAATTCTCCCAGATCCCGCATATCCACTTTACCATCATCAGTCTGCTGAGGACGCAACACACGAGAGCCTGCATCTTCGACTAACGGCTCAAAACGGGTGTTTTTACCGTGCTCGGGAAGCTTGCCAAATGCTACCGGCAACGATATTTTTTCACCGGGATTCAGGGCGAGAGTTTGACTAAGCAGGTGCTGCAACTGGGACTTACGAATGCCTTTAACAATATGATGCGACTGTAACACATCCAGTAACCCCGGTCCTGAAAGGTGTGTTCCACCATACGGAGCCGTTACGGTCAGAGAGGCCCGCATACCATCCGGATCAGTCTTAACCACCAATTGGGCATCACGTCGTTCAGCAACGATAATGGCATCTTTCGGGGAGGTGGGAGCAGGATGGCCTGAGGATCTATCGGCAGATTCAGCGGCCTGCGCCGTTTTAACTCTGGCCAATGCAGAATCTACGGCTTGTTCGAACAGGTAAAAGCGCTCCGCGCCTAACTCCGCAAGCTGAGCCAGAATGTCAGCCCGCGTCAGTTCCTGTTCCTGTCTCCCCGCAGCTTTCGGGATAAACAGTACCGCCTGCCCATCGTCAGAAAAACGAAGAAACCGTTCGGCCATTGCGACTCCCTTCCTTGAATACAGTAGTCATCGAATAACAGTCTCGCTATTCAATGAAATAATACCGAATCAATAACTTCGCCAATAATCGACAGGTCACAAATACAGCCAAGAAAACACCGCCAGATCACTGAATCAGTGATACCCCGCACATGTAACATAACACAATCGCCTCAGACATCGAGAATCAGGCAATTAGTCGAGCCCGGCCATACCAGCCACTTGTTGTTCATTCAGCCAGTGATCGAGCACAAACTGATACTGATAGCGTGCCGGGTGTTTCTTATTCGAAGAGTCCGGGTCAAGGCGTACATAGCCATCCACCCTGCCAACAGAATGCAGATAGAGCTGGTAACTGGCTGTAGGCGGCAAGCGATGGTCAGTTTCAAAATACAGGGAATGGCGACTAACACGATTTATGGACACTTTCACTCCAACATCATGCCAATCAATCAACGTATCATCTGCCAGCGATTGATAGTGGAGACGGGCAGCCACGCCCCCTTTTCCGAGCGAGTAACAACGTTCATCCCACTGCGAAAGCGAGATATCAGGGGTTGAAATCAGCTTGCGCAGTGCAGGGCTGGGCACTTTTATCAGGCTCATGACGCCTCCTTATCAAACCGACGATAGTCAAAGAACGGAATTCGAACTTTTTTGTTTTAATTGTTTTGAGGTAAACGCAACTAGCCCCAAGCGCGGGCTGTCTTATAACATTAGTAAAAAATCTGCGGATCTGACAAATCACAATTACGTTATAGAACAACATTCTGTATATGAATTTACAGTGTAAATGAGGTGATCGCCATAAGATGGCTAGGTAGCACTGCGCCACAATAGCATCATTTTTGGAATGAGATTACAGGCCTCATCATAGTCGTTGATGGCTGCACGCTGTCAGCTATCCTTGCCGGGTCATAAAAAAGAACTGATTTACTCGGCAAGGTAGCAAAGAAATGACAAGAAAAGATTTACCGTTGAAAGGAATAAAAATTTACAGTGTAAATTCAGCTGGTCATCCCCGAAAATTCGGGAATCGGATGATGACCACGTTCTAGCAAAAATGCCAGAAAGCGCTGGGCATTTGCTGTCACAACCAATTCTTCAGGCATAGCGACATAATCAAGCAATGCTTTTACTGAGGTAAAATTTCCCACATCCGCCGCGAAATGGGCATCAGAGCCCGTGGTAATACGAGCCCCCAGTTCTTTCGCAAGTGATGCTATGTCCTCGCAGCGCGGTGCACTTCCTACTCGGGAACCTGACAACGACGAATTGTTAATCTCAATAACCACGCCACATTCTGCCGCAGCTTTAATAACACGCTCAAAATCAAAATCAAAATTGGGATTACCAAGGTGCCCAAGCGCGTCTACCCGACCAGACTGAATCACGTTCAACAGAGTCTGGGTATGCGTTTCCCTGTCTGCCGGGCGAAAAACCGGTTCGTGAAAACTCGCTAAAATCCAATCAAGATGCTCAGCTACCTGAGGCGTGATATCAATCTCACCAGCAGGGTTGATAATATTTGCTTCGATACCTCGTAGCAGGCCAACCCCATGAAGAAAGCGCGGAAGAATTTTCTGATTGGCAAAATGCCAAAAATGCGGAGCACCAGGCATTGAGGGCGCATGATCCGTCACACATAACAAAGCTAACCCAGCCTCAGCAGCAGCTTGCGCATTTTCCAATAACGAGCTGTAAGCATGGCCACTTGCCAGTGTGTGCGTATGAGTGTCAACTACAATCTTCATTCAGACTCCTTGATGTCAGATGTATTCAGATGAGCATAAACAAGATCTCGCAAAACCTGCTCCGCTTGCTTCCTGCCCGCCAGGTTAAACGTTACAACCATATCACTCCAGGATTGCCGCTGGATGACCTTGGCAATAGCGTAAGCAAGAGTTTCGGCCTGCTCCTGAGTAGCAGTCAATAACGTCTGATTAAGCCAGATGGTCAACGCAGGCAAAGCCAGTTCGTAGCCCAAGCCTCCGGCAGAGTATAACGCTAAATGATGATCCACGATGTCTGCCGGCAATGATTGTACCGGCACCATCGACGGTAATAACATTAAGTACAGCGGTACAAATTGTTCTAAAGCCAACTGCGAGTAAGCCTCCATTGCATTGCTGGCAAAGGTGGCCGCAAATATGGTTGAAGCGGTCAGTTGCCAATGCTGGCTGACAGGTTCAAGTGCCCGCACGCAGAGCAAAGAGGGATAACCGCTGGCAGCATCATTTTTAAACCCGAGTCTGACCGGCACATAACCCGCCTTCTGCCAGAAACGTAACAACTCAGGCGCAAATCCGAAACTCGTCCCCAAGTAATCTACCTGACCAACAGCCCATCGCTCCGTAAATTGCAACATCGCCAAACCCAGCCCCTGTTGTTGCAAATCCGGATGGACCGCAATCCGTAAAATACGACCGGCAAGCTGACTGGCCGCTTGACCAATTCCCAGGTGTGCAGCGAGCGACTGCACCAGTAAATGTCCTTTCGGGCGGCGTGAGCCGTTCTGAATTTGCATCACCAACTCATCATCGAAACCGCCTTCAATCTGAACCAGACAGCAGCTGACAACCTGTTCATTGGCGTGACCAACCAGTACATGAAGCTGTGGGTCATCGAGCAGTGCAGTCAAGTCAGACGGGGATGTTTGATAATGCGCATTAACCAATAGACCAAACACTTGCCGCAACAACTTTTCATCCGATCCCAGCGTCTGTTTATCAATAGCCCGATAAGATATTTCGATACATGATGGCGAATCCGCCCTCCTATCGCCCTGCTGCTCGCCGATAGCGACCGCAGCTAACGCCACATCGTCAATATCAGCATCCAGCAGCAAGGCGTTAAACACCCATCGTTCAAGCGGATCCTGCTCTGCCCAGCGAATCGGTTGTGCCATCTTAAATTCACGCCATTGCGGCATGACCTGATCCAGCAATGTCCGAAACTTCACCGCAAACCCACGCCCAGTGCCTTCATAGCCATGTACCGTACTGGCAAAGACCAAGCGGTTAAATCGCTGCAACAAGGTATGGAGAATCGTGGCCGGGATTGCCGCCGCTTCATCGACAAACAGCACATCGAGTTTGGGTTGTTCAGCCAATAGCGCATCCGGCGAGAAAAATACCAGCGAACCGCTACCATGCTGAAGTTTACGCTGCTGGGAAAAAGGGAGCCCGAGACGCATAGCGCCGTGACGAAACACCGTTTCTGCCGCGGCATACGACGGCGCCGTAATCCCGATACGAAGCGAACGTTCAGCCAGTAAGCTAGCTGCAGCCAGACCAAGCGCCGCTGACTTGCCGCGGCCCCGGTCGGCAGTTAATACCAGCGGTCGCTTACGATGGCCGGTGACAACCCGCCGAATCGCGGTTATCGCCTGTGCCTGGCACACAGTCAGCGCGCCGGCATCAGCATCAATCTTCGCAAGCTTTTCCGAGAATGGCTGATCACAACGCGATGTTTGCGCCCGCCCGTTGCCAATGTCAGGTTCTCGCTCCGAATGGGAAACAACGAGAGGATAGCTAACCTGCCCTTCCCTTAACCAATACACATCCGGGGATTGAAGCAACCCCGCCAGACGCCTGTCAAACATTGACGTTCGGGTCTGCAACCCTTGCTCAGGTAAAACAAGTACACAAAGACCGCCGCCAACCAGGGTTCCGGTCATTGCGCCAAATGCTTCTGCATCAAAACCATCACGCGCGTTGACAATCAGGCTTTCGCACTCACGGCCTAACCATTGCTTCGCCTGACGAAAGGCAATGGTATTGATCTCAGCCAACAGTGGCGGGCCGCATTGCAATGTCTTAGTGTCATCCTCAATAAACAGCTGCGCCGTCGAACGGGACCAAGAGAGACTTCCCTGGATAACGACCAGATAACGGCAACGGGCATAGCGCGCGCTTGCCTTCAGCTGAGAACAAAAAGCATGGAGGGTATTCATGGTATGAACTGGGTACCTGAGTTTCTTGTGTTAACTCAGGCATCATACCAAGTTGCGGGAACAGAGAAAAAAAAACCACGCTATTGAGCGTGGTTTTACTGATTACTTCAGGTAGTCTGCCAGATAGGCCAGAATGTCGTCAGCCTGACGTTCGGTCAGCTTTTTCAGCTTAAGCTGCAGCTTGTCGCCTTCACGGAGGTAAGAAATTTTACCTTTCACCAACTCCAACGGCTGAGGCTTTTCAATCACCATTTTTGGCTTCAGAGTCTCACCCAGTTGCTCCAGATGGTTAGTCACCTCGCGGGTGATCCGGGTAATACCGGAAGCATCAATGGTTTTCCAAAGTGCTGCTTTACCATTGTTAAGCTCACCAACAAACGCTTGCTGCTGGTGTTCACTTAGACCAAAGAATAGACGGTGCAGCTTCACAATGGTCGGGCGGCCCAGCTCACTGACACTCGGATACGCCATCAGCAGTTCCATCGGTAGCGATGCCGCTTTCAGTGCCCCACTCACCAGAGCCTCGCTACACTGACAATATTTGGCCAGCTCTTTCTGATCCGACACTTTGCCAGATTCCAGCAACGCCTGCATCTCTTTGCCGCGCTCATACAGCGACAGCGGCTTGTGTGCGTTCGCAACATCGGACAGGAACTTAGCATGTTCACTGTTGATGCCTTTGCCGACGTAAATAAGGAAGTCTTTTTCAGCCAGAATACACGACATCCGACGGCGGCTACCGTCAAGCACTTCGATTCTGCCATCATCCAACCATCGGCCGACAGCCGGGTATTGCTGCCCTCGCTCTTTTAGCGTAGACAGAATATCAGCCAGCGCATGCTCCGTCAGGAAGGCTTGTTCACGGGCATTTTCTTCAAATACCTGTGTTTTTTCCGCAACCTCACCAGCACCGATTTTTACCAGTTCAAACGCAACGGTCTCTTCGCCGGCCACGGCCAATTCAATCACCGCGGCTTTATCACGCGCCGCAGTCTGTGCTTCTGTCGGCGTCGTTGCCCGACGTTTATCGGCTTTGCCGAACAGACGAGCATTAAGATCTTTCGTTTTGATTGCCATCTGTTAATTTACTCCCGGTTCAGATTCGCCCAATGGCTATGCATCACACGTTCCAGCTCAAGACCAACACGCTGAATCGCTTCCTGGGCGGTTGACAGGGTTTTCTTCCCCCCTTCAAATTCTGCGGCCGTCAGGTCAAACACCGTACTGTAAGTGTCTGCGCACGTTTCAAACGCGCGGCTACGCGGCACGGTCGCCATCATAACCTGATCACGCAACAGGTAATTCATCTCCGTCAGCACTGAGACCTGTTTCTTATTGTCATCTTCAAACATAGTCGGCATCAGACGAATAAACTCCAGGCCGTGCCAGTCTTCAGGGAACATCTCGTAAACGGTTGGCAAGTGCTGGAAAAAGTTCACCGTTGACGCCCAGTCCAAACGCTTGGCGGCACACGGAATAATCAGAGCATTCGATGCGTACATGGCGTTCCAGACCAGCGGATCAATGTGCGGGCCGGTATCGATCATAATGATGTCGAACTCATCGGAGATGGGATCAATCACCTGCTCTTTCAGCAGACGGACAATATTCAGATCCTGATTTTCAGCCAAATCCTGCCACGCATCAGCATTAAACATGGCATCTTCAGGGAACGCTGCAATGGTCTTAAGGTTCGGGTACTGAGTCGGCATGACGACATTCCCCATCAAAAACGCTTTATCGATCGCCTGATTTTCAGGCACGTTACCTAACATGACATCGACCGCTGAATAAATCGTTTCCTGATCACCAATACTGATCTGCGGATTCAGAAACAAACGCAGCGACCCCTGCGGGTCGAGGTCAATCAGACAAATTCGGTAACGTTTGTCCAGATCGAGAGCCAGACAGGCAGCCAGGTGTACCGCAGTCATCGATTTTCCGGTGCCACCTTTTTGGTTCTGCACATTAACAATCCATGGCTTACGACCGGCACCTTCGCGCTGATAAAACGCCGGTTTCTTTGCGGCATCCATCAACTGATGCGCTTCTTCCAGCGTAATGGAATAGTGATTAGCATTGTTTTTGGTAAACTGATGGCCCGCTTTCTCCATTCTGGAAATCGCATCATCCAGTTTCCGTCGGGTCAGGCCAGAGCGACTTTCCATCAAGGCCTTTGACATCGGAGGGAACATTTCCTCACGACGTTCTTCCAACACGATTTCAATACGGTCAGCTTGTACCTGCTTCGTTTGCTCCGCAATGTTGAGCAAATTTTCTATCGTCTGTTCCCTGTTCATCGTCTTATTATTCGCTTTGTAAGTTTTTGACTTATTGTACAGCAAAACAACACCAAAACAATAAAAAGCTGAACGACACTGTGTGATATTTATCTCAGCAGAAAGGGAAACAATGAGCAAAAAACTACCAACACCAAGAACAAATTACACGAAAATTCCAGCAGATTCGTTCGTTAGAAACTTCAGATTAAAAGTGTTACAGCGTCACTATTTTACAATGTAAATTTTGCTCATTGACGAAGTTAAGGGCTGAGTGGATAGGATTACACCGGAAGCGTATTAATCTTCGCTTGAATTACGGTAAGTGTATTTTCAATTTAACACAACCAACCTAAAGCGCGGTTGGCTAACAGCATTCATTCGGGCAGGGCAGGGCAGGCGAGATTGGCATCACCTGAAATACTGACCAACCAGTAATCAACTCACGGATACACAATGCAGATAACCGGCAGTACTTTCAGGCTGTTAACAGTCAGTTCCCCGCCGGGAGTCTTCCGCTACTCACAGATTTCAGGATGATCACCCGGCGTTTGTTATTCGCTCAATCTAACGATCATCCTGAAATCCATGCTAAATAGCCCCAATAGCAGGATTCAGACGACACTAACTTGCTTTGATCATGCGGATACTTGATCATCTTTCCTAAGCTGTGGCCTAAGATCTGAAACAATGATCAAGGAATCATCTGGCCAAATTTACACCGCAACCGGATTCCGGACGTCATTGCTCAATAGGGAAAAATGATCAAGGTGAGATCCTCATTAAAGGCAACGCTTAAAGATCCCCCGGAAGCATGTAAAAAGGAGACTAAACTACGGTAAATGTAGAACTGACAAGGCTTTCAGAGACATAAAGCCTGCTAAAAATAGTCGCACACCAGTACAAAGCAGGGTACCACGAGGAAATTGAAATGCAGTTCTTATCACTTGATCATGTTTCCTTACCGGACACATGACAATTTGCCAGATAACTACGGCCACTGTCATTTCAACTTTGGTTGAAAAAGCAGCGCTTTACGACCTCAAAAAAGAAAATATCCGTGTTTTTACATTCATCTGCTCTCTACTTGATCATTTTTCTGGGTAAAATGAAGCACCTAAAGCGGGATTGGCTTCTTTCCCACGCTGAAATCTTATCGTTAGAGAGCACCGCTTGTGGATAACCCTGTGCGTAACCTGTTCTACAACGATGATCATGCTTGCTGGCAACTGATGATCATCGTTACGATGTGATAATGATCATGGTTCCGACGCCACATTGATCATTGATACGAGACCTTAATGATCATGCTTCCCTGATGCCATTGATCATGGTTCCGTCTAGCACTTTTTTTATGTCTTTTAATATTAGACACTTACAAGCAATCCGCCGCCCAGATCATAAGATCACTTAAACAATAAGATCAGATAAATCATAAAGATCAGTTGTAGAAACTTTTCATAAAAAGCACTTTCTTTCTTGATCTTTTTTCGTTAATCTTTTCCGGAAAAATGATGCATCTACGGCTAATGACAAATGAATTCAGTACCTGTACCGGAAAATAATCACACTGAAAAAATCCTGATCTCCGCCCCTCGATCTCATAAAGACGGTCATCTTTTTGCGATACCTGGCAACTTGGTTGACTGGTTACCGCAGTATCAGCACTTTAAAGGGGTGACAAAAAGCATCATTGAGCTGCTGAATTTAATTTCCCTGCGTGGCCTGTCCAGTCAAGATGGCATGGTTTCAACAACCGAGCTGGTTGAGGCGACAGAAGGTCAGCTAACCCGTGCCGCTATCCAGCAGCGCTTGCGTGCCGCCGTCAATATCGGGTTGTTTAAACAACAACCTGTTCGTTTTGAAGAGGGTTTAGCCGGTAAAACGATGCTGCATCATTTTATCAACCCGGCCCTGCTGATCTCCCAACTGGGTTCAGGCAGCCTGAATTCAGAGCAGAGTAAAGCCAAGGAAAAACAGAAACGCTCCAAGGCACTGGCTCAAAACCATATCAATCGTGCTTTGTTGAGCGAACACGGTCTTGGCACACCACCGACTATGCCGGATGAAGCGGATCAAATCGTGGTTTCTCCCACCAGCTGGGCAGGGATCATTGACCAAGCTTTGGCCCCGCCACGCACCAAGAAAAGTTATCAGAAGTCGATGGTTGCGATCAGCGGCACGAAAGCGATCATCGAAACACGATCGTCCAAATCGATTATGACGGTCGACGATCTCATGACGCTGTTTGCCCTGTTTACCCTGACTGTGCAGTATCACGATCATCATATCGCTGACTACGAGCTGCAGGCGCGGACAATGGCCAATAAAACGCCGGTATACATTACCGATATTCTGGCTCTGCGAGGTAAGAAGGACAGCGGTCCGGCGCGTGATTCTATCCGAGAGAGTATTGATCGCATTGAGTTCACCGATTTCCAGTTACACGAGTTGACCGGTCGTTGGCTGAGTGAAAACATGCCGGAAGGCTTTAAAAGTGATCGTTTCCGCTTTCTGGCACGCACCATCACCGCATCCGAGGAAGCGCCGAAAGAAGGGGATGACGGCGAGATCCGTATCAAGCCTAATCTCTACATTCTGGTCTGGGAGCCATCGTTCTTTGATGAGCTGCTCACCCGGGATTATTTCTTCCTGTTTCCACCAGAAATTCTGCGTCAGCATACGCTGGTGTTCCAGCTCTATACCTTTTTCCGGAGCCGGATGTCACGCCGGGTTAATGATTCCATGTTGCTGAGCGAGCTGAACCAGAAACTGGCTCGAAATATTGAATGGCGTCGTTTCTCGTCTGACTTGATCCGTGAATTGCGCAAGCTGGCTGAGGGCAAGATCACTGACGATATGTTTGCGGTCAACTTGTGGGGCTATCATCTGACGATCACCCCGCATGAGCGTGACAAGCGCTATAGCGATTACCAGATCGATATTCGGTGTGATGCTGATGAGGTGATTCGTTATTCTCGCGCCAAAACGACCAACGAGGGTAAGCGTTCCATGGCGCCGACGATGCCGAACCCGTTGCGCAATGAGATCCTGCCCAAGCAGGAGCTTGATCAGCTTTCCGAGATTATTGACGGTGAATTTGAGCCGATCCAGCGTAAAGAGGGCCGCAGTAAGGGCCGTTTAGGACGCCGGGTGAAGTTGCGTAAGCATTTGGTCGAAATCAATGCCGATGAGCTGACAATCACTCTGTCGAAATATACGTCGCCGGAGGCACTACAGCGCAGTATTACCGCATTGTCGGCGATGACCGGTCATTCGATCGCGGCTATCAGCGAAGAGTGTCATGCCCTGCTGGAAAAGTTGGACTGGATTCGTGTTGGTGGGGATGCGATGCCTTATGAAACCTTAAGTAAGACCATCGAGCTCTACAACAATCAGCAGGATGAGCGTCATCTGTCCATTGAGCGTCTGATCTCGGGCCTGGCTGTGCGCCGTAAGGTGTGTAAGTTGGTGTTTGAGGGACATTACAACGAACAGGTCATGACCGCGCTTGATGATATGGCACGTGGGATCTGAGGTCGTTACCGCTCTCGGCGTTATCTGAAACCGGCATTCTGCCGGTTTTTATTTCCCTGACAGAATACGCAATAAACCGTGCTAGGATGCGTTCTATTGCAAGATTTGTAGTTGAATCTAAAGGAATTATGATGAGCTGGCAGAGAGCGTTACAGCGACGTACCTCACTGGTAGTGGTGTCTCTGGTCTGTTGGCTGGGGACTGGAAGTGAGGCCGTGGCAAGTGAGACGGCGTCAGCACGACCGAAAGTGGGGGTTGTCCTCAGCGGCGGCGGTGCCAAAGGTGCTGCCCACATTGGCGTGCTGTCTGTGCTGGAGGAGTACCGGATCCCGGTAGATGTGATCACTGGGACCAGCATGGGGGCATATGTCGGTGGTATGTATGCCATGGGGCTGTCGGCGGAAGAAGTCCACCGTCGCACCATGCAGGCTGACTGGCTGAGTGGTTACAATGACCGGGTCGGACGCAATGATCTGGTGCTGCGTCGTAAACAGCAGAATGACAATTATCCGATTTATGCCGACATCGGCCTGGATATTGACGGTGAATACCGGGCCCGCCCGGGGGCGTTTCAGGGGCAGGGCATGGCTACTCTGCTGGGTCAGTTGACAGACAACCTCCCGCGGTTGCCCAGCTTCAATCAGCTGGCAATCCCATACCGGGCTGTGGCAACCGATATTGTCCATGTCAAGCCTGTGATTCTGAGTAAGGGCCACCTGGCAACGGCGATGCAAGCATCCATGACCGTGCCGGGCGCATTGCAGCCGGTACGGATCGATGATCAAGTGTTGGTCGATGGCGGGATCGTTAACAATATGCCCGTAGATGCCGCGCAGGCGTTGGGCGCTGAGGTGATCATCGCTGTGGATCTGCGCGATGCCTTGTTTGGCGAACAGCAGTTGAACAGCGCCCTCAATATCATCGGTCAGCTGACCACCTACATGACTAACTCCAATTCTGACTTGCAGATGCAACGCCTGGATGATGAGGACGTCTATCTCCAGCCGGATGTGAGCTTTATGCTGGCACCGGACTTCGACAAAATGGAGCAGGCGTACCAGGCCGGCCGATCCGTGGCACTGAAATCGCTCCCTAAATTGCTGCGCTACCAGCTGTCTGAGCCGGAATACCGCAATTACCTTCGGCGCAAGCTGGATCGGCGCAGTCAGCTCGTGGCCAGCTCGGCTTATTACATCGATAAGATTGCTATTAACAATCATACCCGCCGCTCTGATGAGGCCTTACGTGCCCTGATGGAGCTGAAGGCCGGGCGCGTTATCGCATCGCACGAGCTGGATGATGCCGTTAAGCGGCTGAACAGTCAGGATATCTTTGAACGGATCACCTACCAGATTGATCGTCAGGATGATCAGAACGTGTTGATCATGGATGTGCGCGAGAAAAGCTGGGGACCGGGGTACCTTAACCTCAAGCTGTCCTTTGAGGATGATTTTGCGAACCGCTCTGATTTTTCTTTTGGTACCCAATACCTCTACACTGACCTGACCGAAAAAGGCGGAGAATGGCAGTTTGACTGGCTGCTCGGGAGCTGGAAACTGATTAACTCCAGCTTGTATTTCCCGCTTGATTATCGCAAGAAGACCTATTTTTCGGTTGGGGCAGGCTGGCAGCATGAGGTCCGCGAGTTTCGGCTGTCGGAAGAGCAGGGCGATTTGATCGATCGTCTGGGGGGCGCGGTACTGGAAACCGAGTATGAGAATTACCATGGGTTTGCCGAATTTGGCTGGAACCTGCGTCCTTGGAGCGCGTTGGCGTTGGGTTATCGGTACAGTAAGGGACGGGCGTCTGAAGTCAGCGACCTGAACGAGCAGACCTATCATTCGAATGGTCCGTACCTGCAATTCAAATATGATGATCTGGACAATTCCTTTTTCCCGCGTGAGGGCACGCGTTTTGAGATGACGTTCGGGCTGGGGGATATCAGCAGCCAGCTAAATGATGATCCGAGAATTGACAGTGACAGCCTGCACTATGATGCAACGCTGATTGCCCCGTTCAGTTATGACCGGCATAGCCTGGTTTCTATTGTTCGCTACGCTGGCAGTGAATCGGATGAGTTGCTGCCGGTATATGCCCAGGATCTGGGCGGGCTGTTTAATTTGTCCGGGTATCATCGCTATGAACTCAATGGCCGCTACCGGGCGTTCGCAGGGCTGGTGTACAGTTACCGGCTACTGGATAACAATTTCGGTGCCTTGTCTATACCTGTGTACATCGGGGCTTCGTTAGAGCGGGGCAACGTGTGGGATCAGGCGGACTTAATCAGCTGGGAGAGCAGCATTGGCGCGGCCAGTCTGTTTATGGGACTGGATACCCCACTGGGCCCGGTCTACCTGGCATACGGTCAGGCTGAAGGGGGCGAGAATGCGGTCTACTTTACGCTGGGTGGCACATTTTATTGATTTGCATCGATAAAATATCACTCATTCAGTGTGATTTTTAGTCACAATAGGGGTTGTATTTGAAGATTAGAACACGAAAAAATGGAACTAAGAACACAGTGTAAGAATTATTGTCACTGTTCCTGACATTTTCTTGACATCAAGGTTAGATTTCCCGGCACAATAGGAAGTGGATATAACCTTTGTCCCTTTCGATGAGATGGGTAGTTGACCGTCATGGAGGTCGGGAACTTACCTTGTCACCCTCTCGAAATGCAATATATGAGTTATTTTGCGAGCCATCGACCGGCTCGCTTTTTTTTGCCTGCCGTCAGGTTCACTTCCTGCTTTCCTGCTTCTTCCCGTTATTCCGATGTCTTCGATTCGACACATGCACTGTTATCGTTTCTGGGACGCCCTGAACCTGCGTACGTCAGATCCTATCCCTATCTATAATCAATTGAAGACGGAGCAAGATTTCTCATTGTGACCTGGAACAAGGTCAATCCAACTTTTTGGGGGCGAGAGTGCGACTGACAGGGCTCATGATTGGCGTTGTGTTACTTGGCGCGGTGGTAGCCGGGGTCTGGTACAAGGAATATTATGCCGGCGCGCAGACAAATTCGCGAAGCGCTATCACGCCGACAGTGGTGGTCAGCGAAGTGGTGCGAAAACCGGTGCGCCAGCAAGTGGAAGCTCTGGGTACGGTGAAATCCCGAGAGTCGGTTGTGCTGACCGCCAAAGTGACCGAGAAGGTTGAACAAGTACACTTTCAGGATGGCCAGCAAGCTAAAGCCGGTCAGTTGCTGGTGACCCTATTCTCCGGCGAGCAGAGCGCCAAGGTCAGAGCCGCCCGTGCCAACCTGCAGGAGCAGCAGCGTGAATACCGGCGGATAGAAGGGCTGGTTCGGCGCAACACCATCGCCAGTTCGGAGCTGGACAAGCTGTATACCGATATCGAGGTTGCGAAGGCCGTGTTGGCTCAGAACGAAGCGGAGCTGGATGCCCGTTTTATCCGGGCACCGTTCAGCGGGGTTCTGGGTTTCCGCCAGATTAGTCCAGGAGCGCTGGTGACCCCCGGGACTGTCCTGACAACCCTCGACGATATTGCCACGGTTAAGTTGGATTTTTCGATCCCTGAAGTGTTTCTCGGCAAGCTGTCGCTCGGCACCCGTATTGAAGGGCAGGCGGCGGCTTTCAGTGAGCAGCTGTTTTCCGGTCTCGTGACCAGCATCGACAGCCGGATTAACCCGCAGACCCGCTCTGTTACTGTCCGGGCTGAGATTGCCAACCCCGGGCTGCGGCTGCGTCCCGGGATGCTGATGACCCTCCAGCTGATTCTGGCTGAACACCAAGGGCTGGTGGTACCCGAAGAAGCGCTGGTGCCTCGTCAGCAGGCTCACTATCTGTTTGTGGTCGAGCCGGATGGCACCGTGTCGCAACGGCTGGTGGAAGTCGGGTTCCGGCGGCGGGGTGAGGTTGAGATTGTCAGTGGCGCTCGGGAAGGGGAGCAGGTAATCACCCGTGGTAGCCAGCGGGTGCGTCCTGGCCAGACGGTTGAGATCCGTCAGCAGGAGCAGTTTACCTATCGGGAGGCAGGCTGATGTGGTTGTCGGATATGGCTGTTCGCCGACCGGTACTGGGGTCGGTGATAAGCCTGTTGCTGATCGTGTTTGGCCTGGTGGCGTTTGAACGTCTGCCACTGCGTGAATACCCGGATATCGACCCACCGGTCGTGACCATCTCCACCAGCTATCGGGGAGCCTCTGCCGCTATAGTCGAAACCAAAATTACCCAGCTGGTTGAAGACCGGGTGTCGGGTATTGCCGGTATCCGGGCGATAGATTCCCAGAGCATGGATGGCCAGTCGACAGTGTCGCTGGAGTTTTCAATCGGGCGGGACATTGATGCGGCAGCCAATGATGTCCGGGACCGGGTGTCTGGGATCCTCAGTGATCTGCCACCGGAAGCAGACCCGCCGGAAGTGGAGAAGGCTGCCGCCAGTTCGGAAGTGATCATGTGGCTAAATGTGGTCTCAGACCGGATGAACACGCTGGAGCTGACGGATTATGCTCAGCGGTATCTGGTTGATCGTTTCTCGGTGATTGACGGGGTCGCCAATATCCGGGTCGGGGGCGGTAAAGCGTATGCACTGAGAATTTGGTTGGATCGCCAGAAGTTGGCAGCGCGCAGCCTGACTGTGTCTGATGTCGAAGATGCGCTGCGTGACGACAATGTCGAGTTACCTGCCGGTGCGCTCGAATCGGAAAACCGCCAGTTTACCGTACGAACCCGGCGGGCCTTTGTTGAACCGTCAGATTTTGCCCGTCTGGTTATCGGTGAGGGGGAAAACGGCTACCTGATCCGACTTGGGGATGTTGCCCGGGTTGAGCTGGCCGCAGAAGAAGAGCGCATCACTTTTCGCGGCAATACCCAGGAGATGATTGGGTTGGGCATTACCCGTCAATCGACGGCGAATACCCTGGAGGTCGCCAATGCCGCCAACGCGCTGGTCGACAAGCTCAACCCGACCCTGCCGGACGGCATGGAAATTAAGCGCTCCTATGACTCCTCCGTGTTTATTCAGGCCTCCATCGATGAAGTGTACAAAACCCTGGTGATCGCCCTGATTCTGGTGATTGCGGTGATTTTCCTGTTCCTTGGCAGCCTGCGTGCCATGCTGATCCCTGCGGTGACGCTGCCGGTCGCGTTGATTGGCGCGTTTATCGTGCTGTATGCGCTGGGGTATACCCTCAACCTTCTGACACTCCTGGCGTTGATTCTGGCAATCGGTATTGTGGTCGATGACGCGATCGTCATGCTAGAGAATATCCACCGTCGTATTGCTACCGGTGAACCGCCCCTCAAAGCGGCGTTTCTGGGCGCGAAGCAGGTCAGCTTCGCCATTATTGCCACCACCGTCGTGCTGGTCGCCGTGTTTCTTCCAATTGGCTTTCTGGAAGGAGATTTGGGCAAGCTGTTCCGCGAGTTCTCGATAGCTATCAGTGCGGCTGTGATTTTGTCATCGCTGGTGGCCCTGACACTGAGCCCGATGATGGCTTCAAAGCTGATGACCCCGATTGCGGACGAACCCTGGCTGGTCAGGGTCACTGGCCAGGCGCTGGCATCCCTGACCGGAGCTTACCGGACTTCGCTGGCGGTCTGGCTGCATCGGCCCGCACTCATTGTGGCTGGCTTGGTGCTGATCATGCTTGCCAGTGGTTGGCTCACCAGCCGTATTCCGTCTGAGTTTGCCCCACGGGAAGATCGCGGGGCCATGTTTATCATTGTGAACGGTCCTCCCGGTGCCAGCTACGCCTATATGCAGCCTTACATGAATGAAGTTGAGCACCGGCTGATGCCGTTGGTGGAAAGCGGAGAGATCAAACGCTTGCTGATCCGTGCGCCAAGGGGATGGGGACGCATTTCAGATTTTTCCAACGGTTTTGCCATTGTGGTACTGGAAGACTGGGGTAAACGTCGTGATGCTGGTGCCATCATTGCCGATATCCGTCAGCGGCTGGGGGATCTTGCCGGTATCACCGCTTTCCCGGTGATGCGCCAGCCTTTTGGGCGCGGGGTGGGAAAACCGGTGCAGTTTGTACTGGGGGGCGGTAGTTACGAAGAGCTGGCGGCGTGGCGGGATCTTATACTGGATGCCGCCGCGGCAAACCCGGGGCTAACCGGCTTGGATCATGACTATAAAGAAACCCAGCCACAGCTCGGGGTGGAGATAGATCAGGATCGGGCCGGTGATCTTGGCGTCTCACTCAGTGAAATCGGTCAGACCCTGGAATCGATGCTCGGATCTCGTCAGGTCACGACCTATACCTGGCAGGGGGAAGAGTATGACGTCGTTATCGAAGGGCAGCGTGAGCGTCAGAATACTGCGGAGGATCTGGCCAATTTGTATGTCCGGTCTCAGCGTACCGATGAGCTCATTCCGCTGTCCAGTTTGATCCGTGTCCGGGAAATGGCCGATGCTCAGCAGCTCAACCGCTTTAACCGGGTTCGCTCGATTACCCTGGAAGCCAATCTGGCGGACGGTTATCCGCTGGGAGAGGCGCTGGATTACTTAAATGGGCTGGTGCGCCAGTATTTGCCGCCTGACGCCGTGGTGAATTACAAGGGCGCATCGAAAGACTATCAGGATTCCAGCACCTCTTCGGTGTTTGTGTTTGCCCTGGCGCTGATCGTGGTGTTTTTAGTTCTGGCTGCTCAGTTCGAAAGTTACGTTCATCCGTTTGTGATTATGCTGACCGTGCCACTGGCGACGTTCGGGGCATTACTCGGCCTCTATTTCACCGGGCAGAGCCTTAACATCTATTCCCAAATTGGGATCATCATGCTCATCGGGCTGGCGGCCAAAAACGGAATTTTGATTGTGGAGTTTGCCAATCAGCTGCGGGATCAGGGCGTGGCTTTTGAAGAAGCGATTTTGGATGCGTCTGCCGAGCGGCTGCGACCCATCCTGATGACGGCGATCACCACAGTAGCCGGTGCCATTCCGCTGATTCTGGCAACCGGTGCTGGTGCGGAAACCCGGATGGTGATTGGCATCGTCGTCCTGTGTGGAATCAGCCTGGCAACCCTGTTTACGCTGGTGGTGATCCCGGTGATGTATAGCCTGCTGGCTCGCGGTACGCAAAGTCCGCAGTACGTCACTCGACAGCTTCAGAAACAGTTGGCGCAGGAAACCTCACCCTCTGATGCATCCCCCTAACGCTGGTGTCACGACTCTGACAGAGGGTTAAGGGGTGTTTTTCTGGCTAACCGGAATCCCTGTCGCGCGCAGCTCTTGCCACATTTTGTCGGCAAGCCGGTTGAACTCAGCAAATCCCATCGGGCGTCCCGTCTGAAGGGATCCTGTCTGAAGGTATCGGGAAACGGAGTGGGAATGACTGGGGGCGCATGACACGCGGTTAACTGGAAATGTGTGTTTCATTACTGCTCACTTGTGACTGCGGCTCATTTGGCGGCCATGGTTTCCGGGAACTGATTATTCGGGGTGACTGTGACTGCTGTGTGGCAGTTCCGTGACACATCTATAGTGCAGCCACCTGTCGTTGGATGAACGCGCTAGGGGCAAGGTTGCGAGTGAGCCTGTTGCATTAAGGTTTAAGGTTAAGGTGTCGCTGTGGCGAGTTACCTTACAACAAGTGACTCTCGGATGGTTTTTAGGAGGGTAATGATGATTCAGGATCTGGAAGCAAGGCCCCTGGAAGAGTGATTAAGGCATGAGGATCCTGGAACAATGATCAAGGTGCAGTGATCAAAATTATGATCAAGACGCCTTGTTCAAGTGCGATGGTTCAAGGAGCTTTGATTTGGAAGCCATGCCAGGATGCCAAGATCAGGGGGCGGTATAGGCGGTGATCGGATTGTTGGTGAGTGGGGTAGGCTGCCCGGTTCATTGTGCTAATCGCGGATCTTATCCTTGATCATCGTTGCGGGAAATGGAGTCTCACTGCCTGCATTTGGACGCTTTTTTCATTCTCTTATGGGAGAGAGGTCGAGTCAGACGCTGATGTAGGTGAGGATGGCTGTCAGTTGCGTGTGCCGGGAGTGCTTTATCTTGGACAGATGTTCGTCAAAGAAGCGGTAAGTCGGTGCGTTCAGGAGAACGCAATCGGTTGGCCGAGGAAAAAAGCTGACATTCCAATAACAAAGCGCTATGTTACACGTAACATTCTGGCTGGAACTAAAGATGACAGAGCAACGAAAACGCCGTCCGACCCTGAAAGATATTGCTGAGCGGGTGGGGGTAACCAAAATGACCGTCAGTCGCTACCTGCGTGACCCGAGTACCGTGGCGGCGGCTACCCGGGAGAAAATAGCGTTGGCTGTCGATGAGATGGGCTACGTGCCAAGCCGGGCCCCGGATATTCTGTCTAATTCCACCAGCAAGGCGATCGGCATCCTGATTCCCTCGTTATCCAACCAGGTGTTTGCTGCACTGGCGCAGGGAATTGAATCGGTTACCCGTCCAGCCGGCTACCAGACTCTGATTGCCCACTACGGCTACTCGCCGGAAGAAGAAGAAAAGAAAGTAGCTTCGCTGCTGTCATACCATGTTGATGGCTTGATTCTGACCGAAGGGCGCCATTCCCCGCAAACACTGAAAATGATCAAGGCGGCCGGTATCCCGGTGGTTGAAACCATGGATATCCCGCAAGAGCCGATCGATATGGTGGTGGGGCTGGATCACCGCGCAGCGGCCAACGCGATGGTTGAAGCCATGCTGGCGCGCGGCAAAAGCCGGATACTGTATGTCGGAGCTCGTCTGGACGTGCGTACCCGCCTACGGATGGAAGGCTATGCTCAGGCAATGGAGGCTCATGGCCTGGAACCTCGCTATGTACTGACGGAAAAGCATTCCAGTTTTACCCAAGGACGCGAGTTATTGGATGAGGCTCTGGTACAGTACCCGGATGCCGATGGCCTGTTTTGCACCAATGACGATGTCGCGGTTGGGGCTTTGCTGCGGTGTCAGCAGCGAGGGATTGCCGTTCCGGCCCAGATCGCTATTGCGGGATATAACGCGTTGGATATTGGGCAGTCGGTTTCACCGGCCCTGGCCAGTGTCGAAACGCCGCGTGAGGTGATGGGGATTAGAGCGGCCGAAATGTTGCTGGCCAGACTGGGGGGGGACGAGGATGCTGCCCGTTTTAACGATGTCGGATTTACAGTGTTAATTGGGGAAAGTATCGGCTGACAAGCAGTCGGTTTTCGATGGCTCTCTGCCAGTAAAAAGATCGTTTTTTCAATGATAAGCCGCCCTGCTGTGATAGGCAGCAGGGCGGCTTATTTTGTTTTTGCGATTGGCAATTAGATACGAGTCATGAGCTACTGGCTGATTGGTTCGCGCAAGTGGTCGATTAGCATCAATTGCTTGAAAGTGAAAGCGCCTGAGGCTTATTTGGTCGTCAACGCCATGGCTTCCTGTGACAGGCGGGTGACTTCATCCCATTGACCATGCTTAATCGCGTCTTTAGGCAGCATCCAGGATCCGCCAACGGTGGCAACACATGTCACCGCCAGGTAGTCAGCAGCATTGCCCGGGCTGATACCGCCGGTCGGACAGAATCGTGCCTGAGGCAGCGGCGCGGCAATGGCGGCCAGTGCTTTGGCACCGCCGTTGGCTTCTGCCGGGAAAAATTTCAGGTGGTCGTAGCCAGCGTCCAGGGCCTGCATGACTTCTGATGGTGTGCTGACCCCTGGGATCAGCGGAGCTGTGCCCAGTTTGGCATGGGCCAGAAGCGCAGGTGTCATTCCCGGAGAAATCACAAATTTCGCACCGGCGGCTACAGCGGCATCGTACTGGGCACAGGTCAGCACGGTGCCAGCGCCGACCATGGCATCTGGCATTGCTGTTGCGATCCGGGCAATGGCCTCCAGTGCGACAGGTGTACGCAGGGTAATTTCAAACACTGTAATGCCACCATCCTGCAGGGCCTTGGCCATTGGCAGTGCATCCTCGAGATTGTCGATCACCATGACCGGTACAACCGGTGAGGCGGAGAAAACGGCTTGAGGGCTGATATTCCAGTTGTTCATGTAATGAGTTCCTTAGTAAAAGATCGTCGCACCGGTTTCGGCACTTGAGACATTGCTGCGCATCAGGGCAAACAGATCACGTCCCCAGGTTTGTTGTTCGGTTTCCGTATCAACATTGGCAGGCTCTCGCCCGCTTAGGTCAACCAGGCATTCCAGCGTGCCGCTGTCCGCATCCAGACGCAGGGGATCGCCATCACGCAGGCGACCGATGGCGCCACCACGAACCGCTTCCGGGGTGACATGGATGGCGGCGGGAATTTTTCCTGATGCGCCGGACAGGCGGCCATCGGTGACCAGCGCAACCTTAAAGCCGGATTTTTGCAGGTTGCCGAGAATCGGCATCAGCTTGTGCAGTTCGGGCATCCCGTTGGCGGCCGGCCCGCTGTGGGTGACCACTACAATCGCATCCTGATTGAGCTCACCCCTGTGATAGGCTCGCTCCACGTCATGCTGGCTGGTAAAGACTTTGGCCGGTGCTTCAATAAGCCGCTGGTTGTCCGCCACAGCAGAAATTTTGATGACTGAACGGCCCAGATTACCGCGCAATACCTTGAGGCCACCAGTGACCTGGAATTGTTCGCCACGGGCGGCAAGCACGGACGGGCGTGAGCTGGCACCGACAGGTTTCCATTTCAGTTGGTCGTCAATCAGCTGTGGTACAGTTAGGTAATCTTGCATGGTGCCGAACACCGGAGTCGCATCTAGGTGGATCAACCCGGATTCGGCCAGCCTTGCCATCAGGCCGGGTACGCCACCTGCCTGCTGGAAGGCGTTCACATCTTCTGGGCCGTTAGGGTACATACGTACCAGTAACGGTACCACATCTGACAGATCGCTGAGGTCGTCCCAGGTCAGCACCAATCCCGCCGCGCGCGCCACCGCAACCATATGAATGCTGTGATTGGTGCTGCCGCCAGAGGCCAGCAGGGCCACCAGCCCATTGACCAGGCTTTTGGCATCAACCACTTGGCTGAGTGGACGGTAAGCACCGGAACTCGGTGTCATGGCGGCAATCCGGCGCGCGGCTTCTTCGGTCAGTGCCTGTCGCAGCGGATCGCTCGGATGAATAAATGCGGAACCCGGCAGCATCAGCCCCATAGCTTCAAACACCAGTTGATTGGTGTTGGCTGTACCGTAAAAGGTGCAGGTTCCGGCTGAGTGATAAGCGTTACACTCCATTTCCAGCAGGGCGTCTTTACCGACTTCTCCGGCAGCATATTGCTGGCGGACACTGACTTTTTCTTCGTTGGTGATTCCGCTGCTCATGGGCCCGGCTGGGACGAAGGCGGTAGGCAGGTGGCCATAAGCCAGCGCGCCCATTAACTGCCCCGGGGCAATTTTATCGCAAATGCCCAGTAGCAGGGTGGCATCAAATGCATTGTGGCTGAGTGACAGGGCGGTGGCCTGTGCAATCAGATCCCTCGAAAACAGTGACATATCCATACCTGGCTGGCCCTGGGTAATGCCGTCACACATGGCGGGCACGCAACCGGCGACTTGGGCGGTATGACCATCCCGTCCGACCGCGGCTTTGATTTGCCGAGGGTAATCCTGATAAGGATGATGAGCGCTGAGCATGTCGTTGTAGGCGCTGATGATGCCGATGTTGGCACGGGTCATATCCAGCAGCTGTGCTTTTTCCTGCTGGCAGCTGGCTGCAACAGTGTGCGCCAGGTTGCCACATGACAGTGAGCTGCGACCTTTACCTTCCTGTGCCTGTTGTGCCGTGCGGGCTAGCCACACCGCGCGAGTGGCCTGACTGCGCGCCTCGATCCGCTCAGTGACTTGTTGAACAACGTCGTGAACGGCCGGTTTTTGCTGCGGTGTTGTTGGGGAACTCATGCCAGCGCCTCCAAGGCATGAATAGCCTGCTCAACCACTTCTTCAATGCTGCCGTCGATGGAGACTGTGACCACATCCGGCTCTGCATCGGGACGTTCTAACGTGGCAAACTGGCTGTTGACCATGCTTTCGCGCATGAAGTGGCCTTTACGCGCTTTCATGCGGGCCATGATCATGTCTCTGTCGCCATCAAGGAAAACGAAACGCACTGACTGGTTACCGTCACGGATTTGATCCCGGTACTGGCGTTTCAGCGCAGAACAGACGATCACGCCGGTTTCATTCTTGTTTTCCAGGCTATAAGCCGCGTCACGGATCCGAATCAGCCACGGGGCGCGATCGTCATCGTTCAGCGGGGTACCACTGGCCATTTTTTGGATATTGGCACGAGGATGCAGATCATCACCGTCAATAAATTTGGCGTTGAGGACTTGGGCAATGCGTTCACCAACAGTGGATTTACCGCTGCCGCATACGCCCATCACGATAATGCTCTTACCTGCCATTTTTCTACCTCTATCTCATTTTTGAAGTTTGGCTTGCGTCTTGGCTTGTAACTTAGCATGTTACCGGTAACATGTTACCGGTAACTATGAACTTTGTGAAGTTTCCCACAATAATCAGAGTCGCGGGATAGCGGCGTAACATGAATAAATAAAAGGTACTCCTATGAACTCTATAGCCAATACACCGGATCCGGCATATTTGCTATCAGTGGCTGCTGCAGCCATAGCCTTATTACTGTTATTAATCATGCGGTTAAAAGTTCATGCTTTTATCGCGCTCACCGTGGTCAGTTTGCTGACGGCGATGGCCACCGGGGTGGCTGTCGACAAAGTTGTGCCGACCATGCTGTCTGGCTTTGGTGGCACACTGGCGTCGGTCGCGTTACTGGTCGGCCTGGGCACCATGATTGGCCGTATCCTGGAAATCACCGGAGGTGCTCAGGTGTTGGCCGAAACCCTGATTGGGCGTTTTGGTGCTCATCGGGCCCCACTGGCGCTGGGGATAGCCTCACTGTTGTTCGGTTTTCCGATTTTCTTTGATGCCGGGCTGATTGTGATGATGCCAATCCTGTTCAGCGTCGCGAAACAATTTGGGGGGTCTACCCTGAAATACGCCCTGCCGGCGGCCGGTGCGTTCGCGGTCATGCATGCCTTTTTGCCGCCCCATCCGGGTCCTGTAGCGGCAGGTGAGCTGCTGAATGCCAATATCGGCCTGCTGACGATTGTGGGTCTGCTGGTGGCGATTCCAACCTGGTACCTTGGGGCCTACCTGTATGGGCAATGGGCCGGACAGCGCTTTGTTCTGCCGTTGCCACAGGCTTTCCTGTCGGCACAGGCGCAAATTGATGAGAAGAATAAACCGTCATTCAAAGTTGTTATGGGGATCCTCCTGCTGCCACTGGTGCTGATTTTCATGAACACTGGCCTTAATACCCTGGCCGTCACCGGCACGGTTAACAGCGATGCTGGTTGGGTCAATGTACTGCAGATGCTGGGTAAAACGCCGATTGCGCTGCTGATCACTCTGCTGGTTTGCCTGGCGGTGTTTGCCAAAGACTACGGCATGGCAAGGCTTGAGAAAATGTGCGGCGAATCACTGGCGCCGATTTGTGCGGTGATACTCGTGACCGGTGCCGGCGGCATGTTCGGTGGGGTGCTGCGTGCCAGCGGAATTGGTGATGCTTTGTCACAACTTCTGGCAGATACCGGTATGCCGGTGATTCTGGCGGCCTTCCTGATATCAACGGCACTTCGGGTGGCTCAGGGCTCGGCAACGGTTGCCTTGACGACGACCGCCGGGCTCATTGCACCGACAGTGGCAGCAACCGTGGGACTGACTGAGTTTGACTTGTGTTTTATCGTGATTGCGATCGCCGCAGGGGCGACTGTGCTGTCGCACTTCAATGACTCAGGTTTCTGGTTGGTTGGTCGCCTGCTGGAAATGGATGAGAAAACCACGCTGAAAACCTGGACGGTGATGGAAACATTGCTCGGGACCATCGCGTTTGTAATTGTCGCGACATTGAGTGTGTTCCTCTGACAAGCACTCCTGCGAGTGCAATCCTGTCGACGTGAAAAAGCAGTAAGACTTTTCAGTACAGATAACGCCGGGCATCACAGCCCGGCGTTTTTGTTTGTCTTGTACGCTGCGGTGCGGAACAAAGATGCTTTCAGAACGGCTCTCTTCAGGCCGGCTCAATATGCCTGAGCAGATCCGGCATGGTTGTCAGTGGTGTGACAAGCGGGTGGTCGATGTGCGGCGTATTGGCGCACGCCGTGAAATGAAAGGTCGGAATGTCAGCATTGATACCGGCCTGCACACCCTTGAGAGTATCATCGACAAATACACAATCCTGTAACCGGTAACCCATATTCATAGCGGCAAAGTGGATCAGATCCGGGTCAGGTTTCCAGCTGCAGGCTTCAAAGCCGCTGAACAGCTTGCCTTCAAAGTAGGGAAGTAGGTTAGTCAGGCTCAGGGTATGTTCCATTTTGTGCACCGGGCCATTTGACGCGATACACATATCAATCCCCTGCTTGTGGAGCGTCGCCAGTAATTCGGGGACACCGGGAATGGGCTTGAGATGCTGTTCAAACAGCTGACGGCATTCTTCACGGTACATTGGCTCGAGAACATCAATTGGCGTTCGTACTCCGGTTCGGGACCGGGTTGCCGCTAGAATATCGACAATCTTTCCACCCTGAAAATGCTGCAGGCATTCCTGAAGGGTCAGGTGTCCGCCAAGCCGTGAGAAAATATTAACCAGTGCCTGATTACACAGGATTTCACTGTCCACTAACGTGCCATCGCAGTCAAAAATCACGCAACGTGTTCTGAATTTGCTGTTCATCGTATGTCCCTGCTGCTGCATCCTCCATTCAGAGTGATAATCCAGGGCACTGGAATAGACAATCACCGGACATGGAATCTGTTAGCTGAATCGCTGGGAACTGGCATTCATCAGGTAAATTTGTGCTTCATGACGCAAATTCTGGCTGGGCCTTGTTGGGGTAATCTATCGTTCATCTCGATCATGACACCACTGGTCGGTCAGGATACGACTGCCTGCGGTGCATAGGTTGTCAGAAAGTGTTGCAGGTATGGCAGGCCGGTTCCCGGACGGGCTTTCTCTGCCTGCAGAAAGTTCAGAATGGCATCTTCGTGATCGCGTACCAACGCGTACAAGTCGTGGTGATCTGTGGCGTCATCGGCTTGTCGGCGATAGCGCACGGCGTAAGGTTCCACCCACGGGATCAGGGTATCGAGCAGGGCTGGCCAGCTCAGATGCAACCAGTTTTCAGCGTCCTTGACGCCTTTATTTTCCATTTCCGGATCTGCCTGCGGGCAACCCATTCCCAGTGGTGTTAGCCCGTTTTTTAGCAGTTTGGCGGTAACTTCTTCAACTTGTATCAGAAGTTGCCATTTATTGATATGGGTATCATCACTATACTGTTGAGCAAAAGCAGTAAAAAAGGCGATGCCGTAAAGCTCACCTCGATAGGCAGAAAATAGCGGATTCAGACACATGGCATTACTTGTGTTTCAGTCGGCAGAGCCGGGTGTGAGTTCAGGCAATCATTATAAGGTGTGGCTATGTCAGCATCCATTTTTCCTTCATGGCTGGGTGGTTATGAAGTCAGGGATCATATAAAAAATCCTAATATTTCCGTGGGGGAATATACCTATTACTCCGGGTATTACCACGATAAGCATTTTGAAGATCATTGCGTACGCTACTTACTGGGCGATCATTCCAGCCGGGCTGTCTGGGAATCCGGTATCTTTGGTGAGGTCGATAAACTCATTATTGGCAAGTTCTGTTCAATCGCTTCCGGCGCAACGTTCATGCTGGCGGGCAACCAGGGGCACCGCCATGACTGGATTTCATCCTTTCCTTTTGATGTCGGCAAGTTTGGCGATAAGGTTAAATCGGGCTTTGAACGAGACGGTGATACCGTGATTGGTAACGATGTGTGGCTGGGGACCGAATGTGTGATCATGCCCGGCGTCAACATTGGTGACGGCGCGGTGATTGGTGCGCGAGCGGTGGTCACCAAAGATGTGCCGCCCTACGCGATCGTTGTCGGGAACCCGGGGAAGGTCGTGAAAAAGCGCTTCAGTGACGAACAGATTGCGAAATTACTGGAAATGAAGTGGTGGGACTGGCCACTGGCGCTGCTGAAAAAGCATATGGATGTGATGTGCAGCAGTGATGTCGATGAGTTGTACCAGTATTATCTGGCGTTTAAAGCGAAGCTGTGACCTGTCTGTATGTTCAGGTGCTGTCTGTTCGGGGGGCCTGTTCAGAGGTGGTTTTAGGTTCCGGGGCCATTGATAAGCCGCGAAACAAGCAATCGGTACTGCCGTTGGGTATGTCAGCCGGTTGCCCGGCTGACGATTGGTTACGTTCGGTGGTACTGAATCCGAGGGTGTTGTGTCACGCTTGTACCATGTCGTAATTCTGACTGGCATGCTCCAGCGCCTCAATATCTGAAGCACACAGCAACGGCTTCAGGGCGGTAAACTTTTCTTCTGGCCAGTCGTAGATCCGTAAGGTCAGTAGTTTGTTTGTCACTGCTGCTGAAAAACGGTGGCGAAGAAAGCGGGCCGGTGAACCTCCAACGATCGTGTAGGGGGCGACTGACTGGGTCACAACGCTGTTAGCGGCAACAATTGCGCCTTCACCAATTGTGACACCGGGCATGATCATCGCCCTCATCCCAATCCAGCATCCGTCTGCCAGAATTGTGTCGCCCTTGCCCTGATAACTTTCTTCAATGGTGTCGGCGAATGGATACAATGAAAACCAGTCGTGACGGTGGGTATGATTGCCGCCCATCAGGATAACGGCTTCGGCACCGATACAGACATAATCGCCAATAAAGAGTTTGTCGATTTTCCAGCGTGGCTTCCAGTGACGGCTGACTTCATCGCCCAGCAGATAGCGTACGACAGACTGCTCGAAGCCATCGTCATAGGCATCGCTGTAATAGCTATGGGTACCTTTCAGGATAATGTTCGGGTTGGTGACGGTTTCATGCAACAGCGCTACGGTTGACCAGTGTTTGTCTGATTGGCCGGGCGACTGGCGAGGCGTTTGCCCAGCTTTTTTCCTTGCTAAACGATTCGCTCTGAGATTCTCCCTAAGTGTGTTCCATCCGGCCCAAATTCTTTGGAGCATTTTCGACAGAGCGGTTATCGATAACACCGTTGTCGATAGAACCAACTTCAATAAATCCTTGCTTGATAATGCCATCGTGATCTCCGTGTGGTTTTCACTCGCGTTTGCGCCGTTTTCCGCGCATAGAGGAAGCAAAAACCTGAGTCTGAGTAAAGTGTGATGGCCACGGGGAAAGGGGACAACCGCCTCTCATCATTCAAGCCGATGCTAAGGTCTTCGTTGTGGTCTCTGAATCTTTGTTAATCGTGCGGTGAGTGCGCACCCGGTGGCCGAGAAAACAGGCGTTCCCGGCCAGCGCTAGGCAATCCAGGGTTGCTGGAGGTAAGCAATAGTCGTCACAGCAGCACTTGCGGCAGCTTGTAAAATCAGCATGTTTGCTCCTGTGAGGAAAGTGAAAGTTGGACGAATCATACCCGGAGCCGCAATGAAGTCAATATGAGGTGGCCTCACGCCGGGCGCCGCCTTTTGTTCCAGCAGTGTTGCATGGCCAGTTCCAGCGGCGTGTGTGTCATCGCCGGATGTCCCCGCAACTTCCCTGTGATGGCCAGCTGCCCGCCTTGCTGCCAGAAGCGCCGCATTTTCGTGAATCCCCGAAATAAGGGGGAGAAGAGAGCAAGGAGTCCGAACAGCGGCCAATGCAGCGGCATCACACTGACGGGCTTGCCGCTCGACAGTGCAAGACAGCGGGCAATGTCCTGCATGTTGGCTTTATATCCCCGGTAGAAAAACACATCGAGTCCTGTGGGTTGGCACGGTTGTTCAGTCAGGCGATGGACAAGGTTTTCGGCCAGATCAGGCAGAAATGTCCAGTAATGGCAAAGCTCATAAGGGCTGGGGGATTGCAGGATCAGTTTCTGGCTGGTTTCCTTGATCAGCATTCCGAGAAAGCTACGTTGGAACTGATCATCCAGGCTGTAGCCAAAACACACCACAGAGACACTGGCACCGGTTGCGACCGCCTGCTGGATCCGGGCTGTTAGAGAGGCAGGCAGATGCAGGGGAAGGGGAGCCTTGCGCTGCCACAGCCAGTTGCCCATGGAATGATGAATGTCGTAGTGGTTGGTGGTCAGTACCAGATGGCGTTGATAACGGGCCACAAGTTCGATCAGCGTATCGAGAGAGAAACTGCATAGCGGGCCAGCGCATGGATCCGGGAGATGCAAGAATACGGTTTCCGATTCGCTGACCAGTTGCTCCATCAGCGCATGATCATCCGGGGCCATTTCCGCAATCATCAGGTTGTCAGACAGAAAAACCGGCTGGGTATGATCGGAGATGGCGGCGACCACGTCCCAGTGGTGTTTGTTCAGCGCCTGGCAGAGTAGGTTGCCCATCTGCTGTTCTGCGCCGAGTACTAACGCTTTCTTCATAGTTACCTTCCACCTTGCGATTCATATCAAAGACAATCTCAACAAGTTAAGGACTTTTTGTGGGTATAGTACATAGATAAATCGGCATAGTGGGTATTTGATAATGCATAGCATTGAATGGGATAGCATCCGGATTTTTCTGGCCGTTGTGGAAGAAGGCAGCATGTCGGCCGCGGCGCAAGTGCTGGGGATGTCACAGCCCACCGTCAGCCGACAAATTGTTGCTCTGGAAGAAAAAATGGGGTTTAACCTCTTTGACCGCTCGTCAAACGGTTTATCCCTTACGACGGCAGGTGAGGGGTTATTGGAATCAGCCCGGGCAGCAGAGTTGGGCGTCAAAGGCTTTTTGCGGCAGGTGAATACCTGCATTGATAACCATCAGGGGCCTGTCAGGCTGGCGGCCGGTGAGGTGGCGGGGTTTTACTTTCTGCCGAAGGCACTTGAAGCTTTCGGGCGGGAATACCCGGGTATTGAGGTTGAAATTCTGGTGGAAAATCGTGGTGTGAATCTCAACAAACGGGAAGCGGATATCTGGATTGCCCGAGAGAAACCGTCCCAGCCAGATATGGTGGTCAGTTTATTGCGTCAGGCACCAATCGGTTTTTATGCCCATCGTGACTACCTGCGCCAGCATGGTGTGCCAGACAGCTTGCATGATATGCATACCGGCCATTACCGCTTGATCGGTTACGACAGGCTGGAGGTGTATTCGCAAGCCGCCGCGCGGGTTGGCGGAACGGTGAATAAATCTCACTTTAGCTACCGGACTGACAGTTACAAAATGCAACTGGAACTGGCCCGGGCGAAAGCGGGGATCACGGTCATGTTTGCCAGTGTCGCGGCCCGCTATCCTGAGCTGGTGCCGGTGCTGCCTGGCGCCCCCATTCCTGATGCTCAGTGGTGGCTGGTCTGCCATCACGATGTCCATGTGAACCCCCGGATCCGTTGCCTGATGAACTTTCTGACCCAGTGGTTTCAGAAAGCGCCATTGAGCCTGGTGGGGTAACCGACAGAGTGGCCATTGTGCTGTGTGATCACCGGTCAAAATGAGCCCGTTGTGTAAAGTCCTCATCATCTTAAAGTGTTCAACGCGCTGGCCGGAATATGCGTGTGAGGTCCCAGAAGCAGTTTTGTACTATTGATATTGTTGAACGATACTAAAAAAACTTGAGTGACACAGATCGCACCTGATGAATAAATCATCAAAAGTAAACGTTTTCGTTGCGGTTATTTTGATCTGAACCAGCGATTTTTCAATTTATTTTGCTTTTTCGGAAACAAAAGTTGAGTTATTCAAAAAAAATTGAATAATGTAATCAAAAGATATAATGCTGAGAGAATGCTGCTCCACACGTTCTCCTCAGCCGGTCTGTATGACAGATGTGTCATGGGGCACGCGTTGTCCTTGAGCCCACAATAATCTGATGAGATAACCATGAGCAACTCTCTAGTACTTGTAATCAATTCTGGCAGTTCCTCACTGAAGTTTGCCCTTATCGACACGGTAAGTGGTGAAGCGACACTGAGCGGTCTGGGCGAATGTTTTGGCCTTCCTGAAGCGAACGTCAGCTGGAAGATCAACGGCGAGAAACAGGAATACAAACTGGCTGATACAGGTAATCACCACCAGTTGGCCGTTGACCGAATTGTGACCCTGCTGGAAGAGCTGGGCATGAAGCAAGATATCGTTGCGATTGGCCACCGTGTGGTTCACGGCGGCGAAAAATTCACTAAGACAGTTAAAATCGATGAGGCTGTGCTGCAGGAAATCGAAAACCTGAGTGATCTGGCGCCACTGCACAACCCTGCCCACGTGATTGGTATGCGCGCAGCGATTAAAGCGTTCCCGACGCTGTCACAGTACGCTGTGTTCGACACTGCTTTCCACCAGACAATGCCTGCGAAAGCTTACACCGGTGCTATCTCTCAGAAACTGTACAAAGAATACGGCATCCGTCGTTACGGTTTCCACGGTACCAGCCACTACTTTGTCAGCCGTGAAGCGGCGAAAATGCTGAACAAGTTAGTTGAAAACAGCAACTTCATTTCTGTTCACCTGGGTAACGGCGCATCTGTGTGTGCGGTGAAAGGCGGTCAAAGCGTTGACACCAGTATGGGTTTCACCCCGCTGGCTGGTCTGATGATGGGTACCCGCTGTGGTGACCTTGACCCAAGCATCATTGAGTTCCTGCTGAAAAAAGGCTGGAGCCAGGAAGAAGTCTTCAATGAGCTGAACAAGAACTCAGGTCTGTTGGGTGTTTCCGGCCTGACCAGTGACTGCCGCGGTATTGTTGAGGCGATGGAAAACGGCCACGAAGGGGCAACTCTGGCGTTTGAAATTTTCTGTTACCGTGTTGCTAAATATATCGGCTCATACATGGTTGCTCTGGACGAGCTGGATGCCATTATCTTCACTGCCGGTATTGGTGAGAACTCGCTGCCTGTACGAAGCCAGATCCTGGCTAATCTGAAGATCTTCGGTTACCGCGAAGACGAAGAAGCGAACGCTGCAGCGCGTTTCGGCAACCGCGGTATTATCAGCAAGCCAAACACGCCAGTTGCGATGGTTATCCCGACGAATGAAGAGTGGGTGATCGCGAAAGAAGCGATGGCGCTGCTGCACGCCTAAGTGCGTCGTGAAGGCCACAACAGTTAAAGTTACAACAAAAAAACCGCCAGCAATGCTGGCGGTTTTTTTATGGCAATAACAGAGTCGGTTTAGCCGATATACTTTTTGTGAACACGGCGGGTGATGCCGGTGAACAGGGTGTAAGGCACGGTATCGCAGTAAGGAGCGACTTCGGCAGCCAGCAGGTTGTCACCCCACAGCTCGACTTTCGCGCCCACGCGAGCATCGTCGATATGGGTCAGGTCTACCGTCAGCATGTCCATTGAGACACGGCCAATGATGCGGGTACGCTGGCCGTTGACCAGAACCGGCGTGCCGTCTTTGGCATGGCGCGGATAGCCATCGGCATAACCAATCGCCACGGTGCCGACTTTAGTCGGGCCATCACACACGAATCGGTGTCCATAACCCACACCATCACCCGGCCCCAGTTCGCGCACCGCAATCACTTCCGAAGTCAGTGTCATTACAGGTTGCAGTTGTTCGGCCATTGGCTGAGCAGCTTCAAATGGGCTTGATCCGTACAACATCAGACCCGGACGCTGGAATTCACGGCGGGTGGAGGTATGCTCCATGGTCGCGGCACTGTTGGCAATACTGACCGGCGCGTCAATGTCACGGGAGATCTCTTCAAAACAACTGATTTGCTGGGCGGTGATTGCACTGCCGAAAGCATCGGCGTCAGCAAAATGGCTCATCAGGACAATCTCGTTCACCTGCGGCAGGCTGCGTAATTTATCGTAGGCCAGACGGTAGTCCTGTGGGCTGACGCCCAGACGGTGCATGCCGCTGTCCATTTTCAGCCAGAAATTCACAGGCTGGTTCAGTTGACTGCGAGCAATGATGTCGATTTGCTCCAGGCTGTGAACGGCACACCAGAAGTTGTTGTCGCTGATGACGGGTAGTTCGTCTTCTGTGAAGAAACCCTCCAGCAGCAGAATAGGTTGTTTGATGCCGGCTTCACGCAGTTCAATGGCTTCTTCGATACAGGCGACCCCAAACGCATCGGCCTCGTTTTCCAGCGCGAAGGCCAGTTTCACTGCACCGTGGCCATAAGCGTCGGCTTTAACAATCGCAATAGCTTTTTGTTCTGGTGCGACTGATTTTGCCAGACGATAGTTGTGACGAAATGCATCTAAATTAATAGTGGCGGTGGCTGCTCTACCCATGTTCTTTCCTTGTGCGACTGACTACACTCAAGCGTTTACAGGAACGCCTTATGATTTTCATGTCTAGCTTTTATGTATTGTTACTGGATAAAAATTCACGGGTGGGCGATGGGAAAGGAGGGAAAAAGGTTCACTTTCCGACGGCTGACATCCGTGTTCACCTGACGATTTCCCGTTTGATGGGGAATATATCCATGAAGTAGTGTCCTGAAATTTCATGAAATACTGGTTGGTCTGTTTGCTGTTTGTCTTATTCTTTAATTTTTGTGCTATCAGGTTGAGCCAACTGACGCGGTTTATGAATGAAGACATCTTGACTGCAATGCTGCAGTGTTTTCGACCAACTCGATCTTACGTTTTTCAGGCACCCATTCACGTATTCTACGTTTTGGTGAATAGTTATTTTTGACATAGTCTATACGAAATTTTAAAGAATGGTACTTTGAATTTTTAACAAATGTTAATCGTTAATACCGTTTTTATTTCTTGATGTAGTTAAATGTTCGTTATTTTGTGAATAATTTGAAGTCTCATAATGTTTACAATGCTGCGGTTTTGATTTTTGCTTGGTGAAAATGCTGCGTCTGCTGAAATTTTTAGCATCTTCTAGTAAAGAAGGTCATTATGAGAAAAGGACAGCTCAGTTTTGCAGTATTGATAGAAAGGTCGGTGAAAGAAGGGGTGTTAACATCAGCCCAACATATGGTCCGCCTAAGGGGAAAAGAGAGGAGAAGCCTGCCGGGTGAGCGTGAAATGAAAAGATAAGAGATGTATTGGGTGGGGGGATGTATCGCAGAGCTGCCAAAGAGAATGGCAAGCCCTGCGCCGGGAAGCTTATGCTATCTATCTCGCCGTACAGCGCCTATACCGTACTTTTGCCTAAACCGTAATAACTTCCACGCCTCGCTCGGCAAAGTCCTGGATACAGCTTTGCGGGAAGAATTTGTCGGTGATTACTTTGTCGAAGCCGCTGATATCGACAGCATGGAAGGTCGCTACCCGACCATACTTCGACGAGTCGGTAACCAGATAGTTATTCTGTGCTGCCGCGACAATAGCCTTTTTGACCAGTACTTTATCTTCGCTTGGGGTAGAGATCCCTCGCAGGTTCCAGGATGACGTGGACACAAACGCCTGATCAATATTCATCTCACGCAGCAGGTTTGCCGCCTTTTCGCCGACGCAGGACTGATTGTGCCGGTCGACTTTTCCGCCCGTGTGGTAAAGCACACATTCCGAATTCGCCATCAGGTACGCCGCAATCGCAAAGTCATTGGTGATGATGGTTAAATCTGCTCGCTGAGTCAGCTGATGAGCGATTTCAAGGGTGGTGGTTCCGGCATCTAAATAGATGGTGGAGTGCGGGCGAATCAACTCTGCAGCGTGCAAACCAATCTTTACCTTCTCTTCCCGCTGCTGAGTGATCTTATCGTCATGCGGCAATTCAAGATGGATGGACTCGGTCAGCTGGACCCCGCCGGATACCGACATGACCCGGCCGTCAGCTTCCAGTTTGGCAATATCACGGCGGATGGTCATGTGTGACACATCCAGCTGCTGGGTCAGCTCATTGATACTGATGACTTGCTGGTTACTCAATAACGCCAAAATGGCTCGTTGACGCTCGGCAGGAATCATATTTCTCACTCATCTTTATTTATCAAACCCGAAAAAATCATAACACGATATCACGCAGTGATGTGAATATTTGTTAAGTGAAAGTGTGATGGTGTCAGTAACCTATTGTTATTGCATTTTTTAACATTCGTGTCGTTCTTTTTTTCACACACATTCACAAATAACAAATCACTCAATGTTAATTTTTGTGATGAGTATTGCAGTAATGTTTCGATTAGCAGCTAGAATCACAAACATGAACATTAATTCACAAAATATAACAACCAATGAGGGTAGTTCGATGAGCAAAATGCAATCGGTCGCGGTGATTGGACTCGGTTCGATGGGCATGGGGGTGGCGAAATCCTGCCTGCGTGCCGACTTTGACGTGTATGGCGTTGATGTGAATCCCGCCGCGTTAGAAGAGTTGGCGTCTTGTGGTGCCAAAGCGACTTCAACCAGTGCTGTTGCTTTTGCTCAGGAACTGGATGCGGTTGTCGTGCTGGTGGTCAATGCCCAACAAGTGCGTACCGTCCTTTTTGATTCTGGCCTGGTTGCGGCATTAAAGCCTCAGACCCCGGTGATGGTGTGCGCCACGATTTCTGCGGAAGATGCCAAAGCGATTGCGGCTGATCTGGCGACTTACTCATTGCCGATGCTGGATGCGCCAATTTCCGGCGGCGCTGTTAAAGCGGCGGCGGGTGAGCTGACCGTTATGGCGTCTGGTTCGCAAGCTGTCTTTGCCCAGTTGGAGCCGGTGCTATCGGCGGTAGCCAGTCAGGTCTATACCGTTGGGGAAGAGATCGGCATGGGGTCTACGGTAAAGATCATTCACCAACTGCTGGCCGGCGTTCACATTGCAGCGGGAGCGGAAGCCATGGCAATGGCGGCGCGCGCCAATATCCCGTTGGATTTGATGTACGACGTAGTAACCCATGCTGCCGGCAATTCATGGATGTTTGAAAACCGAATGAAGCATGTGGTGGACGGTGATTACAGCCCGAAATCCATGGTGGATATTTTTGTGAAGGATCTGGGGCTGGTGGCCGACACTGCCAAATCACTCCACTTCCCGCTGCCTCTGGCCAGTACGGCTCTCAACATGTTTACCACTGCCAGCAATGCCGGTTATGGGAAAGAAGATGACAGTGCCGTCATCAAAATTTTCCCGGGCATTACGCTGCCGAACAAGGAGTAAGGACGATGTTATTAGGTGTTATCGCCGATGACTTCACCGGTGCGACGGATATCGCTGGGTTTCTGGTCGCCAACGGGATGAAAACCATTCAGCTAAACGGCGTCCCGCAGGAAGCCGTGCCAGTAGAAGCGGATGCGGTTGTGATCAGCCTGAAAAGCCGCTCTTGCCCAGTCGATGAGGCTGTGGCGCAGTCGGTCAGCGCGCTGAAGTGGTTACAGGCTAAGGGTTGCCAGCAATTCTATTTTAAATATTGCTCGACGTTCGACAGTACACCGGAAGGCAACATCGGTCCGGTGACAGATGCGCTGCTGGACGCGCTGGACGAGGCTTTTACCATTATCTGTCCATCATTGCCGGTCAACGGCCGTACCGTGTACCAGGGGCATCTGTTTGTGCAGGGCGATCTGCTCAGTGAATCTGGGATGCGAAATCATCCGGTTACGCCAATGAAAGATGCCAACCTGATGCGCCTGATGGATGCCCAGGCAACCGGAAAAACCGGTCTGGTGAGCTACCGGGAAATTGAGCTGGGGGCTGACAATGTCGCGGCGCGTTTTGCGGAACTCAAACAGCAGGGCTGTCGCTATGCCGTGGTCGACACGCTTAACGATCAACATCTGGCTGCGATTGGTGAGGCTTGCCGCCATCTGACACTGATCACCGGCGGCTCCGGACTGGCTGCCGGGATTGCGCAAAACTGGTCTGAGTCCCTGTCCGATCAGTCTGACGCGATGCAAGCTGGCCAGCCGGTTTCTGGCCACACCGTGATTTTATCCGGCTCCTGCTCGGTCATGACGAACCGTCAAGTAGCGGCCTACCAGCCGCAAGCACCGCACTTTGCGCTGGATGTGAAACGGTGCCTGAGTGAATCCAACTATGTTGACGTTGTGTTTGACTGGGTGGCCTCTCATCTGGGCGGCAAGCTGGCGCCGATGGTGTACGCCACCGCTGAGCCGGAAATGCTCCATGCAATTCAGGCGGAATTTGGTGCGCAGGCATCCAGTCAGGCGGTTGAACAGTTTTTCCATCAGCTGGTTCAGCGTTTGCAACAGCACGGCGTGACCAACTTTATTGTCGCAGGTGGTGAAACCTCCGGCGTGGTGACGCAAAGCCTGAAGGTAAAAGGTTTCCACATCGGACCGCAAATTGCACCGGGTGTACCGTGGGTTAAAGCCATCGACCAGCCACTTTCGCTGGCGTTGAAATCCGGCAACTTTGGTGACGAACAGTTCTTTACGACAGCACAAGGGTATATCCATGACTGAGCAACAATTAAGAGAGCAGATGGTGAGCCTGGCGCGTTCCATGTTTGAACGGGGTTATGCCACTGGCGGCGCGGGAAACCTCTCGCTGAAACTGCCTGACGGTCACTTTCTGGCAACACCAACGGGTTCGTCGTTTGGTCGTCTGGACGCTGAGAGATTGTCGGTGGTAGACATCGACGGTCAGCATCTCTCCGGTGACAAGCCGTCGAAAGAAGTCGCGTTCCATCTGGCGATTTATCGTAATAACCCGGCGTGCAATGCCATCGTCCACTTGCACTCAACTTATCTGACCGCGTTGTCGTGTCTGGAAGGTCTGGATCCGGACAATGCGATTCGTCCTTTTACACCGTACTACGTGATGCGGGTTGGACAACTGCCGGTGATCCCGTACCTGCGTCCGGGCGACCCACAGATTGCCACTGAGCTGGCAAACCGCGCGGCGGATTACCGGGCGTTTCTGCTGGCCAATCATGGCCCGGTGGTAACCGGCACGGATTTGTGTGACGCCGTGGATAACGCCGAGGAATTGGAAGAAACCGCCAAGCTGGCGCTGATGCTTGACGGCAAGGCAATCCGTTATCTGACTGACGGTGAAGTAATTGACCTGAAAGGGAGAGGGAAATAATGGCCCGTTTTGCTGCAAATCTTACCATGCTGTTCACCGAGCAGCCGTTTCTGGAGCGCTTTGCGCTGGCCCGTGAGGCTGGGTTTAAGGCGGTGGAATTTCTGTTTCCGTACGCATTCGAAGCCGATGAATTGGCTGCACTGTTACAGGAAAATCAGCTGGAACAAGCGTTGTTTAACATGCCGCCGGGCAACTGGGACAGCGGTGAACGAGGCATGGCCGCTTTGCCGGGGCGTGAAGCAGAATTTCGTGACAGTGTGGACACCGCACTGCATTACGCCAGGGTGTTAGGGTGCCCGAAAGTGCATGCCATGGCCGGGATCATTGATCCTCGCTACAGCGACGAGCAGCACCTAGAAACGTTTGTCGCCAATATTCGCTACGCCGCCGACCAGTTCGCGCAGCATGGCATTACGCTGCTGATTGAGCCGTTAAATAGCCGGGACGTACCGAACTATTTCATTGCCCATCAGCGGGATGCGGCGAAGATTATCGAGCGTATAGATCGCCCGAACGTGAAACTGCAGTTTGACGTGTATCACGCCCAGATCATGGACGGTGATCTGACGACCATGCTCGGGGATCTGGCGCAGACCATTGGTCACGTCCAAATTGCTTCTGTACCGGCTCGTCATGAACCGTCAGAGGGCGAAGTGAATTACCCCCATATTTTTGCCGCGCTGGATCAGGCGGGCTACAGCGGCTGGATTGGCTGCGAATACAACCCGAAAACAGGCACAAAAGAAGGCCTGAACTGGGTAACACCGTACCTGTAACAGGAAGTACAAATTAGATATCACGACAAGGACAATCCTATGAACATCGTAATTACTGGTGGCGCCGGGTTTTTAGGCGCCATGCTGACCCGTACCCTACTTAACCGCTACCCTGATATTGCCTCACTGAAAGTGGTGGATCGGGTGCCACTACCGGAAACGGCGATCACTGACGCGCGCATTTCTTCTGTGGTTGCAGATATCACCAATGCGGCTGATGTCGACATGATTGTCGACCAGGAAACCACCCATGTTTTCCACCTTGCGGCCATTGTGTCGAGCCACGCGGAAGAAGATTTCGACCTGGGGGTTAAGGTTAATCTGGTCGCTACTCAACTGTTGCTGGAAAAATGCCGTCAGGTCAATCCGGCCATCCGCTTTGTGTTCTCCAGTTCGCTGGCGGTCTTCGGTGGCGAGCTACCGGCGGTGATTGAACCGATGACGGCCACTCAGCCAAGTTCCTCCTATGGCACCCAGAAAGCCATGTGTGAGCTGCTGGTAAACGACTACGGCCGTCGCGGTCTGGTCGATGCCATCACCGTGCGCCTGCCGACTATCTGTATCCGTCCGGGCACGCCAAACAAAGCCGCGTCCTCGTTTGTCAGCGGGATCATCCGCGAGCCGCTTAAAGGCGAGCGTTCCAACTGCCCGGTTGCACAGGATCTGCCGCTGTGGATCTCCAGTCCTGAAACGGTGATTGACAACATTATTCACGCCAGCCAGTTATCGGCGGATGCCATTCAGGGCTTCCGTACCTTTAACCTGCCAGGGATTCAGGTTACCCCGGCCACTATGCTGGCGGCGATGGCCGAAGCCGTCAATCCTGCGCGGGTCGAGCTGGTCAGCAATGAGCCGGATCCGGCGATTGAACGCATTGTGGCGAGCTGGCCGCAAGCGTTCAACAATGAAAAAGAACGGGCGCTGGGCTTTAAGGCCGATCGTGATTTTCAATCGGTGTTGGCTGCGTACCTGAGTCAGTATCCGGTCTCGGAAGAGGAGGCGGTGTAATGTTACCTATTTCAGTTATCGGTTTGATTATTGCTGTATTTGTTCTGATTTTTCTGGTTCTGCGTACCCGTGTCCACGTCCTGATTGCCATGTTGGCGGCAGCTTGTATCGCCGGTTTGATTGGCGGCCTGAGTGTTGACGATACCATGGCCGCAATCAGCAAAGGCTTTGGCGGCACACTGGGCGGTATCGGGATTGTCATCGGCCTTGGGGTTATGATGGGCGCCATTCTGGAAACGTCCGGCGCCGGCGAATCTATCGCCTACCATTTCATCAAGTGGCTGGGGAAAAAGCGTGAGGAAATGGCGCTGGCCATTACCGGTTACATTGTCAGTATCCCTGTGTTTGTCGACAGCGCACTCATTATTCTGTACCCGATTGCTAAGTCGCTGGCGAAAACGTCACAGCGTTCTATTCTGACGCTGACGGTGGCACTGGCCGGTGGTCTGGTCGTGGCGCACCACTGTATTCCGCCGACACCGGGACCGCTGGGTGTGGCCAGCATTTTCGGGGTTGATATCGCCTCTATGCTGGGTCTGGGTCTGTTGATTGCTCTGCCATGTATCTACGGCATCGTTATGTACGCTCGCTGGCTGGAGAACCACTTCCCTGAGTACATGGCACCACCAACGCTGGCACACGAATCCGGTGATCTGAAGAAAGTTCATGACGACTACATGGCGTCGAAGGCGTCGAAAACCCTGCCGTCATTGACCAAGTCTATTATGCCGATTGTGGTACCGATTCTGCTGATTCTGGTGAAATCGCTGATGTCTCTGGCTGAAAAACAGCTGGGTATGGAAGGGCTGTCGGTCAGTGCCTTGGGCGCGACCATTAACTTCCTGGGTCACCCGGTAATTGCTCTGTCAATCAGTACACTACTGGCGGTTTACACCCTGACACCGTACCTGGACAAAGCAACGACGACACACAAGCTGGAAGAAGGGATCTCAACTTCAGGGATTATCCTGCTGGTGACCGGTGCCGGTGGTGCGCTGGGGAGTGTGCTGCGTGAGTCAGGTGCCGGGGCTGAAATTGCCAACCAGATTGCTGCGCTGTCAATTTCACCTATCATGATTCCGTTTATTATCGCCACTCTGGTTCGTGTTATTCAGGGCAGCGGTACGGTTTCTATGATTACTGCGGCATCCATTTCTGCACCTGTACTGGCTGAAATGGAAGGAATCAACATGCTGTTTGCTGCCTCTGCGGCAACCATGGGCAGCCTGTTTGCCGGTTACTTCAATGACAGCTTGTTCCACATCGTGAACCGTCTGATGGGCGTAACCGAAGTACGTAAGCAACTGGTGATCTGGACGGTTCCAACGACAATTGCCTGGGCAATTGGCGGTGCGCTGGTGATGATTCTGAACCTGCTGTTTGGCACTCACGGTAGCTGGTTTGACCCTGTTGTTCCTCTGCTGGTACTGGCTGGCTGCATTTACTTCGTAAAGTCGCAAAGTAAGCCGATGGTGCAAAATATTGCTTCATAATAATTGAAGCAAGAAAGACTGTGTATCGATTAAAAAAGCCTCAACCGAAGACTGGTGGAGGCTTTTTTGTTTTAAATTAGTTTACTTAGACAAAGTAGTGGCAATATCTTTAAGCATGTTAACGATATTATCAGCGAAAATCTGGCGATTTTTTTCTTTTGATAAATACTTTAGGTCTTCAGGTGTTAAATTTTTGAAGTTAATTTGTGGTTCCGCGTATAATCCAATTGGCATTGAACCCCAACGATATGCATTTTTAAAGTATTTTGTTTTGTTTTCTATATCAATATATTCTTGAGATTTATTTCCTTTATCGCAATAAACACCAAAGTAAATATGGTTTTCTTGCTCTACATGTAGATATATATTGTCATACCCAGTTATTTCTGAACTAATAGATAGGTATTTTGAATTTCTTTTATTTTCAACATACTTTTTTACTTGTTCGCGTGGGTTGTCGTGCTTTGTAACAGAGTCTGAATGAATTTCACCAAACTCCTCTTCAATACCTAGAGCAATCTTATTCCATAAATCTAATTGTAAGTCAGTGATTACTTCATTGTAAGCATCAAACAATACAGGTAGACTTGAAAGATTGTTGTCAATGAGTAATAGTTCCTTTAAATCATCCATGTGATCTTGATCCTCAACCTTGTTAGTAAGTTTATTAATGATATCTAAATATTGAATGCAAGCTTCTCTTAGTGGTGCATTTCGTGCTGATATTTCTATACATTTTGAAATCCAGCTATAAATATCACTTTCATAACTTGCTAAAATTAAATCATTATCTTTCACTTTATGAGGAAGTTCCTCAATACTTTGTTCTTCTGGGCTGTAGCCTGTGAGTGTTAAATAAATCAACTTAATATCTTGATAACCTTCATCTACCATCTTTTTGTAGTAGTTTGAAAGTTGTTTTTCTTGATCTGTAGCGTAAATTTTATTTTCAATGACAATGGCTGTTTTACCATTTCTAATCAATATATCAATGTTTTGATATTCTCTATCAACCATTATGTTTTCATTGAAATCAAAATCAATATAATCTGAAAACTGTTTTAAAAATTGTTTAATGAATTTTTCTTTAAAATTGTGGTCTCCAAGAGGGTCTAGGAGGTCAGAAATAAATTTCGAATGTAATCTGACTTCATCTGATTCAGAGCGAAGGACTCTAAATAGATTATAATCTGGTTTTTTTGTATACTTTTCATTTAATAAATGGAGGTATCTGAAAAATTGCTTGTTAAGCATGTTTTAATTCCCATTTCAAAACTTAGCGAATCGTTTTTTAATTCAATAAAAACATTGTATGCATTTTGTGGTGTATGGAAAAGTGATTTAATTTGTGGTGATGAGTGAGTCACAGAATAGATGGACAGGAAAACGAGGAATGTTATATGAAGAATGGTGAAGGTTCAAAGGCTAGATAGCGTTCGTTTTCTATCTAACCTTTTTCAGATGCTAGAGAGTTAGTGTGAGCTCCCTAGTATAAATCTATTCATTCTTTATAACTCGGATCCAGGCGATCCAGTTTACGCATCAGTGCCGGCCAGATGAATTCACCGTCGAGCCCCTGTACTTTCAGGGCTTCGGTAATGGAGCTGACGACTGTCGGCTCAATATGAATGAGTTCGTTTCCGCCGGACTGGGCGGCCAGCTGTATCTGACAGGTGGTTTCGAAGGCATACATCGCCAGGAAGGCATCGGCGATGGTGTTGCCCACCGTCAATAAACCGTGGTTGCGCAGCATAAAGAAAGTGGCATCTCCCAGGTCACGTTGCAGGCGCGGTTTTTCATCTTCCCGAACGGCGACTCCTTCATAGTCATGGTAGGCCAGTGACGACAAAACAAAGGTAGACTGCTGGCTGATCGGCAAAATGCCGTCTTTCTGAGCACTCACGGCGACGCCGGCTTTAGTGTGGGTATGCAGCACACAACCAACGTCGTGGCGGGCATCGTGAATACAGCTGTGGATGGTAAACCCGGCTGGATTGACCGGATGAGGACTGTCGCTGAGCTTGCGGCACTGCTGATCCACTTTGATGAGGTTGGAGGCGGTGATTTCATCAAACATCAACCCATACGGATTGATCAAAAAGTGGTGCTCTGGCCCTGGAATGCGGGCACTGATATGGGTGAATACCAAATCGGTCCAGCCGAACAGGGCGACCAGACGGTAACAGGCGGCCAGTTCGACCCGTAGTTTCCATTCTTCTTCAGAGACCTGATGTTTCAACGAATTGCTCATACTCACCTCCTGTGGGCGATGTTCCATATGATGTTTTATACGATGTGGTGTAGCCCCAAATGGGCACTGTCCACTAAGTCTGATTGTACTGTCACTTGCTGGTGGGCTAGGTAAGGCTTAGTTCTGAACGGCGTCCACCGTAGCCCGATGCATTTTTTCCTGCGCCGGCTTATAGAGCGAGCGCACCGGTTTGGCAAACACCTTACGAATCATAGGTTCAAAAAAGGTAAGAGGCAGGGTGTCACCTTTCGGGTCGAAGGCCGGGGAGTCGTATTTGGTCACAAACTCCAGGGTGCGTTCAAAATAGGGATGATCCTGATAAGCATCTCGCATATGCCTGTCCATATTCAGGTAATGGAAGAAGTAGTACCCCTGGAAAATGGCGTGATGCTTAATCATCCAGTGATTTTCTTCACTGACAAATGGTTCGATCAGAACCGCTGCCACGTCGGCATGGTTGTATGAGCCCAGTGTATCGCCGATATCATGAAGCAGCGCACACACCACGTATTCTTCATCCTTACCGTCGCGATAGGCGAACGTGGCGGTTTGCAGACAGTGAGTCAGTCGATCAACCGGAAACCCGCCGAAATCGCCACTCAGTAAATTCAGGTGAGTCATGATTCTGTCCGGTAACTCGGCGGCGAACTCGCCAAATTCTTTCGCAATAATTTGCCAGTCTTCAGCCGTGCCGTTCGCCATGTCGGTAAAAGCGGCTTTTGGGGAATCATAAAGTGCCATCATCTTTTTCCTTTTGTTAACGATTTGTTTAATGAGAGCACAGAAAAGCCCGGCAAAATGTTAAATCATTGACATTGTACTGAGTAATTATGACGTAGGCTGAGTCCATGATAGATGTTAACAAGGTGTTACAAGAGTGTCCGATACTGTCCGGATTGCCGGAGCAAGGGATTGCTGAAGCCGTTGCCATCGCAAAAGTGCGGCATTTTGAAGAGAAAGCGCTGATTTATGACAAAGGTGATCGGCATTCTGCGTTATCGGTGATTGCTGAAGGTGCGGTACGGATTAATTCTGTCAGCGCAACCGGACAGGAAGCCACGTTGATGATTTTTGAGGCTGGCACCTGGTTTGGCGATAACGTGTTTTCGCCGGGTATGGCAAGAGTCTACGGAGCAACGGCACACAGTAACGTCACCCTGATTGAATTGCTGGGTGATAAGTTCCGCCAGTTGTTAAGCAAATACCCTGAAAATTACGCCGTCGCACTGGATCTGCTGAGTCGGCGTTTATGGTCGGCGATCTCGGTGATTGAAGATGATGCGCTCCGAGGTATGGAGGCGCGTATTGGCCGTCGATTGTTGTTGTTGGCGGAATATCAGCGCGGCCAGTCTCTGGGCGATCTGCCATTCAGTGTGCGGGTGACCCGTGAACATATTGCCAACATGATGGGGATGACCCGGCAGGGCGTGCATAAAGTGCTGAAGCAGTTTGAACAGGCAGGCTTACTGAAACTGGAATACGGTCGGGTCACCGTGCTGAACCCTGAAGTGATGGACCACTACGTACGAAAACTGGAATAGTTCAGTGAACCAGCCCCTGAGGCTGCTTTGCTGAAAGCATCGATGTGTGATTATTGAAGCAAGGAGGCTCAGAATGGAATCAACCCCACTTATATCCATCGGATTACCGGTATCGCTGTTTATTATCATGACCGGTATCGGCATGACACTCACCAGTGCTGACTTCCGCCGGATTGCCCTGCAACCACGAGGTCTGGTCATCGGAACATTCGCCCAGATCGTGATTATGCCTATCCTGGCATTCGGGCTGGCCTGGGGGTTGAATTTATCCCCGGCGATGGCTGTCGGGCTGGTCGTCATTGCGGCCTGTCCGGGAGGAACAACGTCAAACCTGTTTGTTTTGCTGGCTCGCGGTAATGTGGCACTGTCAATCTTACTGACCGTTTCCGCCAGTCTGCTGACGATTCTGTCACTGCCGGTAGTGACCGGCTATGCCCTGGAGCTGTTCAGTGGCACGGCGATGACCTTCACTTTACCGGTCGGTAAAACGGTCGCCATGATGGCTGGGGTGGTGCTGCTGCCTGTCATGATCGGTATGGCGATTCGTTACCACTGGTCTGCTTGGGCGCTACGGGCTGAAAGCTGGGTCAATAAGTTAGGCGCACTGACCCTGTTTTTGCTGGTGATCAATATTGTTCTGAATATTGGCGCACAATTACCGGCGCTGTTGGTTCAGGCTGGCCCGGCGGCGCTTCTTCTCAACGGGTTAGGTGTCTGTGCCGGGGTTATATCCGGAAGGCTGGCCAGACTCCCGACATCGGACTCGCTGGCTTTAGGGGTTGAGTTGGGAGTGAAAAACAGCACTCTGGCGTTGATGGTTACACTGACGTTACTGGGTTCCAGTGAAATGTCATTGCCGATTGTGGTGTATAGCCTGAGTATGTTCCTGCTGGGCGCGTTGCTGGTGGTCGGTGGCCGACAAGTGCAGAGGTCATCTCTGGCAAGCAAAGCGTGAAGTGTATCCTGTGGCTTGGAAACCTTTGTTACTGGGGTTCTGAGGGATGTGAGAGTCAAAATTGTTGAATACCATCCAATAAACTAAAAAATAATTGATTTTTTGTGTTTGTAGTTGAGTGTGGCAGCAGTAGGTTGCCTTGTTTATTGGTTTGAGGTGATGGTTTATCAAGGCACCATTCAACTTTTTCTGTAAGTCTTGTTTTGCTGCACGACTATACGTATTGCCGACTGTCTGGCAAGGATGGTGTTTTTTGATCATTATTACGGGTTTTTGTATGAATTTTCATCTGTTTTCTGGGGCGAGGATGGGGCATGCGATGGTTTAGCTATGTATCCCGCCCCAGTTACCTATTCTCACATGGTAAGGTGAAATTCAAAAAATCAGTTAATGATTAAAATAATTTTTGCATTAATAAAATTATGTGATAAATTGGCTCCAGATTTGAGACATTCAAATCGAAAGCATTTTCACTACTTCCCTCTCAGGGAGGTGGTATAAGGCTCAATAGCATTGAAAGATGGTGTTGGCCTGATACTGGGGGCACCCAGACTATCCTGCTTGGAACACAGGATTTTTACGGAACGGGAAACGGCCCTGAGCGCAAGCTCAGGGCCGTTTTTTCATGTATCCGTAAATTTTTGTACCAGAAAAGGCTGTCGTATTCCGGGTGGGTGACGTGATACCAACCTCCTGGTTACCAGCGTTGGATGAGTCCTGAAAATCTCGACGAGGCTGAAGTTGCAAGCCTTGTCATGGAAAATATTGTCCACAAAAACCGGCGTGGCCAATATTGATGTCACAGGGCTTTACGCTACGGAGCTTTTCGCTGTGGAACATTACGCCACAGGACGTTACGCGACATTACTCTATGCCACAGGGCCTTGGTTAACCGCGGTCAGCGGCTGATTGACATCAAAAATGTAGCCCCGGATATCCCGAATGCCCATTTGTGTCAGTCGAGCTGAGTGCATGTCCAGATACGCTTTAGCGCTTTCTTCATCCTCAAACAGGTAGACACCGCCTGCGCGTTTCTCGGCCTGGTTTTCTGTCCAGATTTTCCAGATTATACCCGGTTCCTGATTGATCGATTCTGCCAGTTCGGTCAGTGCCCTCGCCATTTCTTCACCAAAAGGGCCATTAAATTCAAAATCGACCTGTAGTAATTTTGCCATGTTTCACTCCTTGTTAATTGAGCCGACGAGTCTGTAGAACCAGCTGGTTATCTACTGGCTCAGTAGCAGCTTGTTTCGGCATTATTATGAAGGAGTGAGTGGTTTTTTAATTGGAACCGGTGCTCAGAAAAGCAGACTCAGACTGAATAGATCAAGCTGAATAAGCCAGATTCATCTGCAGGCCGCATGGCAGTACCAACATGACAATACATCCAAGAGAGGATAAAGGGGCTTCATTACTCGATGATGCCCCTTTATAGAAGCTATGCCCGGCCTGAAATTCATTTATTGGGTCGCTATTTTCTATTGGGGTCTATCCGATGACTTTGGATCGCAGGCCAAGAGGTTAGCGGGATAACAACGTTCCTTAATCCCTGTTCAGCCATTGATTGTCCTGATCAGCCACATACTCCTTGTAGCCGGCTTCCCATCCTTCAATGGCCAGGCGCTCATGAGACGTATTCAGGCACTGGCCGGTATACTGCGCTCCTTTTTTCCCTTGTTTATAAGTTTTGTAAGGCAGGCAGTAGTCTTCAATCCCTTCCCTGTATCCCAGCTGATAGAGTTCATACGCGTCTTCTTTCAGCGGGGTTAGCTGATTGAGTTCATCTTTGGTTCTGACCAGGCGCCCGTTTTCACCGTCCTTAATGCCCAGCGCTTTCCATCGGCTTTCCTTTGCCAGCTCGGTATCGTAAGACTGTCCGGAACAAGCTGCCAGAACGAAGGCTGCCACAAGTAACATCAGGTATTTCATTCTCTACCTCCACAGCGTTTCACAGGTAAGCCAGGTTTATTATCGATTGTGTTTCGTGCCGCCTGGTCCGGCACTTTCTCCCTAAGTATAAGGCCACATATAAAAAAGGGCTTTCTATCGAAAACCCTTTATTGAGACTAACTGCTTTGATTTGATTGCATAATTTTGCTTGGTGCGGCGTGCGGCCAGTACATACCGATGTAATTCCAGCCGACCCAGAACACCAGTCCGGTCGCCACCATGATTTCAAAAATGCCCAGGTTTTCAAGCCAGGCCCAGTGTGGAAAATCCTGGCTTAGCCACTGGGTCAGACGTTCCAGGGCCACTGCACTGATCACCGAGGGGAAGGTGAGAGCAGCCAGAGATGGCTGAAAACGCTGGCGCAGCAAATCGAAATAGCACAAATAAACCAGAATCGTCATGGTAATCCCAACACCTGCCAGAGCTCCGGTCAGCACCGGATCAGGATGCTTGACGTTCAGCAGGTATGCCGTGAGTGACAGGTTAACCGGCGCAGCCATGATAGCCAGCGTAGGTCGGGCAGGGCGGGGCATTCGTCCGGCAAAACACAGGCGATAAAGCACGACCGGCAGCATCAGAAAGTAAATGGTGATGCACAGGTTGGTCATGGTCAGTGCGAACTGGTGGTGGCCCAGTAGTGGACCGGCCAGCGTTCCGCTGATAGCGCCCACCGGGTAAAGGAACCAGCTTGGATAGAGATGGGTCAGACGGAATTTTCTTAACTGGTTGAAAAAGAAAAACACCATCATAGAAAAATGGAGCGTAAGTGCGGGATACCAGAGTAACCGCGCACATTCGATATGAATGGTAGCCAAATAATCGGCCAGAACCATCAACGACATTGAGATAGGAGCCATAAGGCTGCCGTATAGCGGATGACGCAGATCCTGAATGAACCGATCCCGGTTGAGCAGGTACTTCAGAATAACCGGCAGCAGCAGCCCTGCGCCGGCTAACGCAAAGAGACCGCGGATCCAGCTGGCCTGAGCCGGAAAAAACAACGCCCATGCCAGCCCTGTTCCGGTCGTAGCCAGAGCCAGTGCCGCTTGTGCGGTAGGAACGCGTAGTAATGTCGTGGCAAGTGCCGTCATTGTAATTAATGCGCCTTTGACAAATAAGGAACAAAGAAAACGATATTTTACACAGTTATTTAACGAAAATCGGCACTTGATGGTCGGTGAATTACACGATGGGATCACAATTTGAGCAGCGAGGATCGAAACTCAGTTTGCCAAAAATAGAATTTCGTACCATATTTAATTTGTGACCTGTCATTGAGCTGTTCGATTCAAGCCTGCGGATGTATGGGCTGTGTTCTGGAGAGGCTCAGGGCGACAGGAAGCGGGTTGATGTGAATCAACCTTACCGGGAGAGGCATGAAAAACCAAACCTGGATGACAATTTGGAAAGTGACAAAACAAAACGTTTATACTTCTTCGCCAAAGACGCAATTGTCCGATTTAAAGAATTGACTGCATCGGACCCGGCATACTCAACGTAATGAGTGGCGAAGCCTCAAGTTGTTATTATCAACGTCCTTGATGTGCTGTTGTTCGGGTACATGAGGCACAACAGAATAGAGATAGAGAGTAATTCTTAATCCAAGCCGCACTGCAATGGTGCGGCTTTTCATTTTTTAGCGCTCTCGAGATTGCTGTGTGGCTGTTGTGATTGCCGTGTCTGCCTTCGTCGGTTTGATGACTGGCGTTCTATGTGAAACCACTGATGGTACCTATTTATTGGTTTTTATGGATGTTTTTAAGTTTATAACGCCAAAGCCTTGGACGCAGATGGTCCAGGGCTTTGTTGACGTGGTTTTGGCTACGCAGTCAGGTCATTGACTTCCGCCACCGCTTCACTCAGCGTGAATTTCCCTTTTTCATCTTTAACTACTCGCCCCATGGCAACATCCGGATCGTGAGTCAGGACGATGCGGCCATTACGGGAGAGCAAATCGCTCAACAGGGCTTCTTTTTCTTCAATCAACCCTTCCGGGAAACGGTCGTACCCCATCGTAATAGGTAAATGGACCCATGGCGCGCCGGGAATGAGATCGCCGGTGAAGACGACAGGGCCGTCAGGCATCATGATCTCCGGCAGGATTTGCCCCGGGGTATGGCCATCACTGAAATGGAAGCGCCAGTCAGGCCCCAGTTCCGGCACGTAGCCATCGTCGTTGACCAGAATAACCCGTTCGCTTAGTGCGAGTGGCTCCATGATATCGCTCAGGTAAGAGGCTCTGTCACGTGAATGTGGCTCCAGTGCTCGGGTCCATTGTCGGGCACCGGTGATGAACTGGGCATTAGGGAACAGCAGCTCACTGGGTGAGTCCGATTGCCAGGCGGAAAGCAGTCCGCCGGCATGGTCAAAATGGAGGTGGGTAAGTATCACGATATCGATATCTTCATGGCTCAGGCCATGGGCCGCCAGGCTTTCCAGTAACACGTGGTGATTTTCCTGAACACCAAAGCGGGCTTTCAGGTCAGGGGAGAAGAATGCACCGATACCGGTTTCAACCAGAATATTGCGGTTCGCTTCTTGTACCAGCAGGGCACGGCAGCCTAAACGAATACGGTTCTGTTCATCGGCTTCCATCCAGCGGCTCCACAGGGCTTTGGGCGCATTGCCAAACATGGCACCACCGTCCAGTTTCTGGCTGTTGCCGGTCAGGGTAGAGAGAATACGCATACTGTCTTCCTTGAAAGTGTGGTTATTGAAATCGTTATTATTGATAGTTTAAATAGTCATCATACGGTAAACGCAACTGGGACAGGTTGTGCCTGTCCCAGTCGTTTGTTTTGCCAAATCTGGCGTTATCCTGTTTTCGGCACTCAGCCGTTATTCAGGGCCTCACTGTCTTTTTCTTTGACCCGAAAGCGCAGGAGATGCGTGCGTTCGATGAGTATATAAAGAATGACGCCGGTCGCCAGACCCCAGCTGGCACCATACACAGCAAGTACGACACCCATGGTTCCTGCGATGCCGCGTTCGGTGTTGTTGTTCAGCTGTTCCAATCCTACCATCAGGCAGATATAGCCCGTCAACAGCAGTGTCAGAGACAGGGCTATCGGCAGTACCGGCTGGAAGAAGCTGACCAGCGGCAGCGCGAACAGGGCAATAAAACCGGTGATCCAGAAAGTACCTGAGCCACTGTAAATAGAGTCCATTGCTTCGCGTCCATGCTTGTAGCGCTCGGCCATTGTTGCCGCAACGGCGGTCCAGAGTGGCCCGGCCAAACCCGGGTAAGGTGCGAAAAATGCGTGTAGGGCATTACGAATCGCTGTGACCAGGTGTACCCGATCGATATTGTTTTCAATCACTTCGTCGGTGCGTAGCTCATCGGCACGTTGCATCAGTGATTGGCCCACAATGATGTCACCAAACGCAATGATGTAAGCAATCACTGCGGTTGGAACGGCCATCAGGAAGACATCCAGCCCCGGGAATCCGACACTGAACGGCAGATACTGCCACATGCCGGCAAAATCTGGCTGAGTAATGCCCCAGCGGATATCGGGCATTGGGTATTCGCCCACCGCGATGCCCACCAGAATCGCGATAATCATGCCCGGTACCATGCCGTAATTCACAATTTTCTTCGCCATCGGAACCCGTTCCAGCAGCCCTTTGAACGAGACTGAGAACATCAGGTAAAGACAGATCAGGCTGCCGATAACCAGTGAGATCGGCGTGGCGGCCAGGCGGCCTCCGCTGGAAATCTCTCCCATCAGAGCTGCGATACCCGCGCCGATGATGATCCCACCCTTGAGTGAATTCGGTACCAGTTTGACCATGACGGAGCCTAAACGGGTCAGGCCAAGCACCAGGAAAATGATAAACACCAACAGTTGCAGGGCAAACAGGGCCTGTATCGCTTCCGGCCCTGGCTTAAAGTCACCCAGGAACAACAGAACGACCGGAATGCCGGGAGTAATCCAGCCCGGAACAAACGGAACGCCAAGCAGTGCCGGCAGCATGAAGCCGATGCCACAGACCACAACGTAGGCCAGTGCGATGTCGTAGGGCAGACCGAGGTATTTCTCTAAAAGGGGGATCATCGCCAGACTGACCACAAACATGATCAGCGCCTGAAGCATTTCCGCAAACTCCCAGCGGTAATGGATGAAAGGCAGGCGAACCTTAAAAGGACCCAGTAGCCAGAACGGCTGCTCGGACCCCTGCTGTCGTTTATAAACTTGCATGGTGTCTTCCTTGTTCACGTGTTGGATTATGATTGTTATGCGTTGCGTTTCCGCAAAGAGCGGGGAGCGGGTGCTCCCCGTTTTGCGTTGTGGTTCAGAGCTTTTTCGCCCAGTCGCGCAGGACGTACTTCTGCACTTTTCCGGTAGAGGTTTTTGGTAGGTTGGTGAAAATAATGGTCTTCGGAATCTTAAAGCCAGCCAGATGTTCGCGGCAGTACTCGACAATTTCCTGCTCGGTGGCATATTCGCTTTGCTTGAGCGTGATGAAAGCACAAGGTGATTCGCCCCAGCGCTCATCCGGTTTAGCAACGACGGACACTTCCAGAATGGCCGGGTGTTTGTAGAGCACGTCTTCCAGTTCGATGGTCGAAATGTTCTCGCCGCCGGAAATGATAATGTCCTTCAGGCGATCCTTGATCTCGATATAGCCGTTCGGGTGGCACACGCCCAGGTCGCCGGTATGAAACCAGCCGCTTTCAAAGGCTTCTGCGGTGGCTTCCGGATTTTTCAGGTAGCCTTTCATCACAGTGTTACCGCGCATGAAAATCTCACCGATGGTTTTGCCGTCTTTGGCTACCGGCTTGAGGGTCTGAATATCGGCCACCATTACGCCTTCAAGGGTCGGGTAACGAACCCCCTGACGGGACTTCAGGGTGGCTCGTTCTTCCAGGGTAAGCGCATCCCACTCTTCATGCCATGCACAGACGGTGACAGGCCCGTAGACTTCGGTTAAGCCATAAACGTGGGTAACCTTGATGCCCATTTTTTCCACATCGCCGATGACTTTGGCGGGTGGTGCCGCCCCGGCGACCATAGCGTTGACCGGGTGATCAATTGCTGCTTTGGCTTCATCGGGCATATTGATCAGAGCGTTCAGGACAATCGGTGCGCCACACAGGTGGCTGACCTGATGTTCACGGATCAAGGTCAGGATTTTTTGCGGGTCAACCCGACGCAGGAACACGTGGACGCCAGCCAGAGCAGTTACGGTCCATGGGTAGCACCAGCCGTTACAGTGGAACATTGGCAGGGTCCAGAGATAGACCGGGTGCTGTCCCATTGACCAGGTCATCTGGTTACCCAGCGAGTTCAGGTAAGCTCCGCGGTGGTGGTAGACCACGCCTTTCGGATTGCCGGTGGTACCAGAGGTATAGTTGAGAGAAATGGCCTGCCATTCGTCTTCCGGCCACAGCCATTCAAAGTTCGGATTGCCTTCAGCCAGAAAAGCTTCATAGTCCAGTTCGCTGGTTGCTTCACCTTCACCATATTCCGGATCGTCAACGTCAATAACCAGAGGCGGATTGTCCAGCAGAGCCAGCGCGTCGCGGATTACTTCATGGAATTCGCGGTCACAGATCAGTACCTTGGCTTCGCCGTGGCCCAGCATAAACGCGATGGCTTCCGCGTCCAGGCGCACATTCAGCGTGTTCAGAACCGCCCCGATCATCGGCACGCCGAAATGGGCTTCCAACATAGCCGGAATGTTCGGCAGCATGACTGCGACGGTATCCCCTTTGCCAATGCCACGGCCGGAAAGAGCCGAGGCGAGTTGACGGCAGCGTTGATAGGTTTCTGACCAGTTGCGGCGAATGGAACCGTGAATGACGGCTGGGTACTCAGGGTAGACGGCAGCGGTGCGCTCCAGAAAACTCAACGGGGTGAGTGCGATGTGGTTAACTGCGCAAGGTGTCAGACCCATATCATACATTGACATGTAATATCCCTCTTACTTACTGGTTATTCCGTTATCAGATAAAGTTTGTTATCAAACTGGCTTCGTAAATTTAATGTTTTTTTAACATGTGGTAATTTATAGCAAGTCTGTAAGGATTATGGAAATAGCCTATAGTCTTATAGTGTTTTTACTATATCTCGGCTCCGAATACAGAAGTCCTCGGAAGTTTTAGACAGAATGTTATTGATAACAGCGGCTTAGGAAGGTGGCATGGAAAGCGAGCAGGCACGGCTTTATCTCGATTTATGGTTGCGTTTATTGCAGCAAGGGTCGGCAGCGGAACAGGCTGCCGCCTTGTGTCGCTATGCCTCTTACTGGCCCGGTGTACAACAGGCATACTGGTTAAGCTGGCAGCCGAATGAGCAGATCTATGCCCATGATGGTGGCGGTCCAGCCTTACCTCCGGGACAGGGCGATCCGCTTCAAGCCAGCGACGCGACTCTGCATGAGCAGCTACTGAGACAGGTTTGTGTGCCACTGCCTGATATCCGTCAGGGCGAGACCTGGCTGGCGGGGCGTTTGCGTCGTGCCGGAATAACCCAAGGGGGAGCGATTGCCCTGATGCCGGGCGGACAAACGGCAGATGGACATGGTGTACTGGTTGTCGCCACTGAACAGTCTTGCCATGCCGAGCCGCTGGGCGCGATGGGAACCATGCTCAAAGCGTTATTGGCCAATCGCCCGGAGCAACCACCTGCAGTGATGCTGCTGCAAAGTGATCCGTTGCCCGGCGTGCGTTTTGACCGGCAAGCCACTCCGAAAGCCATGAATGCCGCCATGCAGAATCTGCTGGCCCACCGGCCAGAATCGTCGCTGCAGAGCCTCTTACCGGTTAATTACGTACAGCTGATCACGTCTTGTCTCCACCAGAAGAGGGCGATAGGGGAAGTGGAATCGGAATGGGAAGGTAAGTACTTACTCTGGCAGTTTCTTCCCGAACCGTCGCTGGCATCGGTACTGGTGCGTTGTCGCGATGCGACCGAGGAAATTCGCAGTAAACGCGAAGCCGCTGTTGCCTCGCGGCTCTATCGTCTGATCACCGAAAATACCACCGATCTGATCTCTCGCCATACTCCCGATGGCCGTTTTCTGGATGCCTCGCCGGCATCGTGGACATTGCTGGGCTACTGGCCAGAAGCATTACGTGGATTATCGGTCAGAAAATTATTGCACCCGCGTGATAGGGGGCACTCACTTTCGCTGGCTGCCGACGCACTGGAACGCGACGGCTATTTGACTCTGACTTACCGCATTCGCCATCACGATGGGCACTACCTGTGGTTTGAAACCGCATGTCGCGGCATTCGGGAAACTTACACCGGTGACGTGGTGGAAATCGTCTGCATTTCAAGGGATATCACGGCCAGAGTGCGGGCCGAAGAGAAAAACCGACGACTGGCGGAAGTCGTCAGGGCCAATACTGATTTGGTGTTGTTTACTGATTCACAGTGGCAGCTGACCATGGTGAATCCTTCTGCTCGTCAGGCGCTGGGTATTTGCGAGCAGAGCCCTCTGCCAAATCTCGCGCAATTACTGACCCCACAGGATTTTGCAAGGCTGCGTCAGGAAGGTTGGCCGGGGGCTATCCGGCTGGGGGCGTGGACTTCCGAAGTGAAACTGCTACCGCTCAACCAGCAAACCGGTTTCGTGGCCTCACTGGTGTTACTGGCTCACAAAGGTGCCGGGGGGCAATATTACTTTTCGCTGGTGGCACGGGACATGACAGAGCGGGAATTACGCGAGGCTGAGCAACGACGCCATCAGGACGAACTGGCACACACGGCACGACTAGTGACGATGGGGGAACTGGCATCCGGGATTGCCCATGAGTTAAACCAGCCACTAGCCGCAGTAATGAATTATGCCAGCGCCAGTCAGCGATACTTGAAAACCCTCCCGCAGACTCCCGACAATACCGTGCGAGTGGCTGAGGGACTTCGGTTAATCAGTGATCAGGCCAGCCACGCGGCGGCAGTCATTAGTCGACTGCGGAGTTTTCTGCGCAAAGGGTCTCGCAATATTCAATTGCTGGATATCGATACGGTTATCCGGGAAGCCATGGATCTCTGTGCCTGGGAGGCCAGTCGGCACAAAGTGACTATTCAGTATCGTGCCATCGATAGTGAAAAGGGTGAAGACGGTGACATGCAAAAAAAGACCTTGCACGCCAAGACCATTTTGAGTGCCATGAAAACTGGAGAGGGGGAAACGCTGCCACCAGTTTATGGTGATGCTGTTTTGCTGGAGCAAGTACTGATTAACCTGCTGCGCAACGCCATTGAAGCTAATTGGGAGCATCGCCCGCAGCAGGAATCGCAGGTTGATATTACAGTCAGTACCTGTGCCGACTGGTTGTATATTCGGGTTTCCGATCAAGGCCCCGGACTCCGGTCGGATCAACATGACCTGTTGTTCACCCCGTTTTATACCAGTAAGCCGGATGGATTGGGGCTGGGGCTGTCAATGAGCCGCACCATTGTGGAAGGTTTTGGCGGTGGTCTCGATGTTGAATCCTCAAATGGGGTAGGATTAACGTTTTGTTGCTGGTTGCCGCTGCGCAGCAACACAGAGAAGTGATGCCAGAAAATGGAAGTCGCTGGCTTTGCATAAAAAGCCGGTGTCAGGATGAAGAGGCCAGACAAGGATAAGCCGCGGGGTATCAGGAACCCCTCGCCTTTGATGTTAGGAGCATGACATGCCGAGTGAGCAGATTGTATATGTGGTTGATGATGATCAGGGAATGCGTGATTCAACCCTTTGGTTGTTTGAGTCGGTGGGGCTAAAAGCCGTGCCGTTTGCCAGCGGTCAGGATTTTCTGACGGCGTGTGATCCCAAGGCTAATGCCTGCGTATTGCTGGATATTCGCATGCCGGGCATGGGTGGGCTGCATGTGCAGGAAGAGATGCATCGTAGGGGTATCCACCTGCCAGTTATTTTCGTTAGTGGCCATGCTGATGTACCCATTGTGGTGCGGGCGTTTAAAGCCGGCGCGGTCGATTTCATTGAAAAACCCTACAATGAGCAACTGCTGCTCGACAGTGTTCAGCAGGCACTCAATCATAAACCCACCGTTACAGGTAACGGTACTCAGCAGGCGATACAGGAAAAGTTGTCTGCCCTCACACCTCGCGAGCAAGATATTTTTCTGCCGCTGGTCAAAGGGTATACCAATAGAGAAATCGCCGAACAGCTGGGAATCAGTGTCAAAACCGTCGATTTATACCGCTCGCGAGTCATGAAACGTCTTGAAGCCGATCACCTGCCAGCTCTGGTCGGTATCGCTATTGCCGCCGGGATGGTTGATCCGCTCGACTTGCGGGCAAGTCAGCAAGTATCGCACGTTTAAGCATCGACGCATAAGCCATAAACATGTCGGCAGCAAACATGTAAGAAGAAAACATGAAGGCGATGAAGCAACCTGTTTTAAGTCTGCTCCCTAAAGCTTCATTGCGTTCGGTAATGAGGCATTATTCATTAAGAATCAAACACTCGATATAAATATGAAAGCCTGATTGAGTGAAAAGCGCAGGCTATTGAAGAGCATGTTCATGTTAAGGATTGAATGGGGACTACACGACAGCACCCAATCAATCAGACTCACAGGTACGGGGCCGAATATCTAGAGTGTTTTGCCCTTCCGAGGAAATATGAAATTTTACAGAGCGGACCAATATCAAGCCTCTTGTGAGGCGTTGTTTTTTCGATACAAGCGCGAAATACAACAGTTACTTTCTGATGCAATTATTGAGCATATAGGTGCATATTCAATACCGAAGGCGGTGTCGAAAGGTGATCTGGATATTTTTGTCGGCGTAGAGGCCAACGAGTTAGAACTTGCCGTCCAAATACTTACGACTTTAGGGTTTCAAGAGAAAGTGGACACACTCAGAACTTCCGAACTTTGTATGTTGGAATCAACCGCAGATGAGGAGGTTGCATGTCAGGTTGTTTCCAATGGCTCTGAATTTGAATGTTTTTTGGTGTTTCGCGATACATTGCGTGCAAATTCTTCGTTAATTCAAGAGTACAATGAACTCAAAATGTCTTGTGAAGGTTGGCCTCAGGAAGAATATCGTCGAAAAAAATCGGCTTTTGTTAAGCAAGTTCTAGCTCAGATATAGCGGGATGTTCAGGATTTTATTACGAACTGCAGCATTATACATAACCTTGTATATTGCGTGGTCGCGTCAATGAATGTGTATATTCAAATTTAACGTCCACCTTGAAATATAAGAATGATAATGGAAACAAACAGACTTATTTTACGTCAGTGGAAGAGTGAAGACTATCAGCCTTATGCTGAATTATGTTCCGATCCTCATGTGATGAGATATTTCCTTACCACTCTTTCTCGTGAAGAAAGTGATGAGCAAGCCAATAAATTTCGGCGTCTCATTACAGAACGAGGATGGGGTTTTTGGGCCGTTGAATTGAAATCGACAGGACAATTTATCGGTTTTGTCGGGCTACATTACCAGGATGAGAACAGTGGATTTCCCAATGTCCCGTTTATTGAAATCGGCTGGCGGTTGTCATCGGCCTTTTGGGGACAAGGTTATGCGCCAGAAGCCGCGCAAAAAGCGTTAGAGTTTGCTTTCGAAGAGATAGCTGCACCCGCCGTTTATGCTTTTACCACGTTGCAAAATACACCTTCGCAACGAGTAATGCTGAAGTTGGGCATGGTTAATACACATCAAGATTTTAGTCACCCATTGGTGGCGAAAGGACACCTTTTAGAGCGGCACTGCTTATATCAGATAACGAAAGAGCAGTGGCTGAAAAAATCGAAATAACAAACAGCCCTGCAAGGAATGCCACTGTGGGGTATATTCATGCCGCCGAGCCGAAGCGGCTACAGTTACACAATACTTACAACACTTATTTGCCCCTCAGTTTGTCAAAATCCTTTTGTCAATTTTATGCAAATAAAACGGTTTTGTGCTGTTGCATTTTATAAGATGTTGATTATAAAGATATAAATAACTTTATCCACAAAAACGGTGGGTAACTTTATGGTAAATTTCACAGCGCGCTGTTTGTTTTGTGACCACTTCAGAGTGGTGGCGATTAAGTGCTTTCAGTTGTGTCTGTATGTCTGTGGGATTTTCTTTCTCTTTTCATTTGCTTTTTAAGTGATGAAAGCTGTGTGCGAGAACCTGCACTCTGACGGCTTTGCCGGCGGGTGAGCATGATCATGAATTGATGAAATAGTGAGCGCAAAAAAGACCCTACCCGCGTCAGGTTTGCTACATTGGATGTGTCAATGGATTGCCTTTAATTAGAAGAGGTTACTTATGAATAACCTGCTCCGAAACCTGACGATTCAACGCACGTTGTTGATCGTCTTCCTGATCCCGACAGTGTTGTTATTGTCAGTAACGGGAATACATATCCGAACCTTGCTCAACGAGCTTGATGCATCTGAACGAGCCGAAGAAACGGTCCGGCTGTTTAACCTTTATGATGAGGTTGCCCACCAGTTTGCGGTGGAACGAGGGTTAACCGCCGGGGTCGTGGGTGCCAAAGGGCAGGGACCGCAGGTTGAACAACTGAAACAGCAACGGGTTAAAGCGGATCAAGCCTATCAAGCGCTGTTGGACTTCTCACCGGCGTACCTCGAACCGCAAATGACTCAAACCCTGCAGGCCGCGGTAAAGCAGGAGCTGGATCGCCGTCAGTCGATTCGGCGTCAGGTCGATAGCCTGCAATTGGTGGATTCCCCATTTGCTTATTACTCCAATCTGAATCATCTGGTGCTGGATAATCTGTCAGTGATGTTATCGCTTGTTACGGATCCTGAGCTGAAACAGCAGATGCAGGGGCTGTTACAGTTGCTGGTGATTAAAGAGCAAGCCGGGATGGCACGAGGAGCGTTGAATGGTGCGTTTGCTGCCGGGCAAAGCTCGTTGGATCGCTATGCGCAAATCGCGGAATTTATTCAGGCTGAGCAGTATGCTTTGCGTCAGGCTAAGTTGCTGCTGACCGGTGAATGGCTGTCGCGCCTTGACAGTGCTGAGCGGCATTCAACCTGGCAACAGGTGGCGTCTATTCAGCAGTCTTTCCTGTCTCAGAAAGCCAATCTTAGCGCATTGAAAGGGCCGACGGCTCCGGACTGGTTTCGTCTGGCTACTGAACGTATCGGGTTGGTGAAAGCGATGCGTGATGAGTTGTCGGCCGAATTAATCCATCACGTTCAGGCTGATAAATCGCAAAATCAGTGGGCTTTGATGGGATACGGCGGGATGATCGCCTTGATCATTGTTCCGTTGATCTGCCTTACTATCATTGCGCTACGCGCTTTGAGTCGCCGAGTCGACAACTTTGTTGATAAGCTCTCTGAGATGGCCAAACACAAGGATCTGTCGCAACGTCTGGCCGAAGGCCGAAACGATGAATTTGAACGCATCGCCTGTCAGCTGGACCGCCTGTCCGGTAGCATGACCGACACCTTGCAGAAAGCGCATGATGTTGCCAGTCGAACCCGGGACGAAATGACTAAGATGGTCGCACTTATTGCGCAGGCGCGGGAGGACAGTGAGCTGACGCATACTCGCTGCGACAGTATCGCGACGGCGATGACGGAAATGGCCCAAACCAGTGAGCAGGTGGCGGAAATCACCAGTGAGGCGCAGCACAGTACCGATCAGGTGCGTAGCCGGGCTGAATCCTGTTATACCCACAGTGAGGAGTCGATGGAGTCTACTTCGCACCTGTTGGAAAACGTGAATAACACTTACACCTGCATTGAGGGGCTGGAGCAGCAAATGGGCAGCGTCTCGGCCATTCTGGATACCATCAATGCTATTTCTGAGCAGACCAACCTGCTGGCGTTGAATGCGGCGATTGAGGCTGCTCGCGCGGGTGATCAGGGACGGGGCTTTGCTGTCGTGGCAGATGAAGTGCGGGTGCTGGCACAGCGCAGTAAGCAGTCCACGGAAGATATACGTCAGCTGCTGGAGGGGATCTCACAGAATGCCAAAATCTCGTATGACAACATGCAGCAGAGCCGGGAAGCCAGTTATCAGACGCAGGATGTCGTGTCAGAGACTAAAGGGCTGGTGGAAGGGCTGATTAGCCATGTCAATGAGATCGCGGAGTTCAATACCAGCATTGCTGCTGCCTCTGAGCAACAATCGCAAACCGCCCGCAGCGTGGACAGTGATGTAGACGGCCTGCTGGAACTGGCAGGTAATACGAAACAGGCCATTGCCGATATTCATGCCGAAATGTCGTTGATTGAACAGCGAATGGCAGAGCTGTCCGCGGAAGTGGATCAGTTCAAAATTGGCACGTACGGCAATATCCGAGACTGACAAGTTACACCCCAGAACTTAAAACCAAAAGCTCTGAACCACAAATGTGAAAAGGGGCGGCTCTGATTGGTCAGCCCCTTTTAATTTGTGTTGAATCGGTAGATTAAAGCTAAATCTAGCTACTAGTTGCGCGTAAGTATTGTTCCCCGTTTTCTGGTTACTGGCACTGAACATTGTGATCGCTACATACGACCGCTAAACCTGATGACGCTGATGCCACCAAGTACTGGCTTGCTCAAGTGCACTGTCTTGATCCGGACATACACCCATCATTTTCAGAATAATAGCTGCGGTACTGATGACTGCGTGATCACCATAGTGATTGACAGCTTCGCCCTGCCACACTTGGTTGAGGTAGTCGCCACTGATCTCGCCATGTTTCCCCGATGCGCCTTCCAGATAGGTCGGCCATTCTTCCTGGTAGACCTCTCCGTTTCTGACCCCGGCCACTCGGCATGCCGTGCGTGGGCTGCGCTCGCTTTCCCCGCCTTCACCTTTGAATGCGACCATGTTCAAATCACCGACCAGCTGGGCGGCTTCAGCATGCAGTTGCTCGTACCCCTGATGGAAAATGCCGTGAATCCCGAATTGGGCCGCGGTTGGATTGAGTGAGCGGGCAACCGTGTTGAGTGGGGTTCGCAGGCCCACCTGGTTACGCAGTGCCAGCAAATCAACCAGAGGCTCGCAGTAACTGGAAAGTGGGATATAGCAAATGTTGTCTGTCGCCAGCACTTGCCGCGCCTCATCCGGGGTACTGGCCTGACGGATACCCAATGACGGACATGCGCTTTCGACCTGATATTTGACAGCATCGACGGCTTTATGGCCGCTCAGCATGATGCGGATCCCATTCTGAGCCAGCAGTTTGGCAGCGAGCAGCAACCAAGGTGGTTGACGGCGCTTACCGGCAAAGCAGGGCCAGTCGACGTCAACATCCAGAGCCTGCCACGCAGGATCAATCCGGCTGCGCAGGGCCTGAATATATCCGGCTGCTTCTTCGCTGGTTTCGCAACGAACCCGTTGTAGCATTAACAGGGTGGCCAGTTGCAACAGCTCGGCTTTGCCGTCGAGATACAGCGTTAGGGCGTCACGGGCTTCGTCCTGGGTCAGTGGGCGGCGCCCTTTCTCACCCCGGCCAACGAGTTTGATGTAGTCTGAGAACGCAGTCATAGTAATTCCGTGTTATCGCTGGCATCAGGCCAGTCTGTGTGGAGTGTTGAGTTTCGAGACAGCTTGGTAAATGGCAACGTTATACGTTTTAGCTGTCTTCGTCGCGACGCGATAGGACGGCTATGCTACCACCTCACAATTCAGCCACTTAATAAATAACCTTTATAGCTTATACCTTCACAGGTGCCGTTTTTTTCTACACTTAATTGCAGTGACGACCACAGACAGGAGAGGCATCATGAAAAAAGCAACAGCGTGTTTAGTGGCAATATGCGGGTTGTATGCAGCCAGCGGATGGGCCGTTGAAGGCAAAGAAGTGGCCTATGAAGTTAACGGCCAGCCTTATCAGGGCTATTACATATCACCGGGAAAAGACGCGCCGTTGGTGTTGCTGATGCATGACTGGGACGGACTGACTGATTACGAAGTGAAGCGGGCGCAGATGTTGGCCGACAAAGGATATGCGGTGTTTGCTGCAGACCTGTTTGGGGCCGGTGTGCGGCCGACCGAGGTCGAAGATCGTCGTCAGCATACCGGTGAGTTGTATAAAGACCGTGAGAAAATGCGCGCCCTGATGCGAGGGGCATTGGCTGCTGCAAAAAATCTGGGCGGCAATACCAATGATGCCGTTGCAATGGGATATTGCTTTGGTGGTGCAGCGGTACTGGAGCTGGCTCGCTCCGGCGCAGACATGAAAGGTTTTGTGACCTTCCACGGCGGTCTGGCAACCCCTGAAGGGCAGGATTACAGCCAGACCAAAGGGGATATTTTGGTGTTCCACGGGGCGGCCGATACCGCCATTCCCATGACAGATCTGGTGGCGTTGTCGGAATCGCTCGAAAAAGCCGGGGTGGACAATGAACTGATCGTTTACAGTGGCGCGCCTCATGCATTCACGGTATTCGGGTCTGATCGCTATCGGGAAGAGGCTGACCGAAAGTCATGGGCGCGATTTCTGACGTATCTGGCGGAAAAATAAAATCGGCCCGTGAAGCGATAGCCTGAACCTTAAGTGGCATCAACGGTCAAATTCCGCATCATAACAATTGATTAGCGAGGCTTCAGATATGTTGTATGTGACAACTCCGGATATTCCGGGGCGAGAAATTGCCGAAACTCTGGGTACGGTTACCGGTAATGTGGTGCAGTCGAAGCATGTCGGCCGCGACATTATGGCCGGTTTGAAGAACATCTTCGGTGGTGAAATCCGTGGCTATACGGAAATGCTGAATGAAGCCCGTGCAACCGCAACCCAGCGAGCCATTGATGAAGCCGTGGCTCTGGGGGCTGATGCTATCGTGAATGTCCGTTTCACGACCAGCGCTATCATGGAAGGCGCCTCTGAAATTATGGTGTATGGCACCGCTGTAAAACTAAAGTAATGAATGCTTTTGGTTTTGCACTTCTATCTGCCCTACAGGCTGTTACAGCGCAAAAGTGTACGAATCAAAGCCTCCGCTAATCGGGGGCTTTATTTTGAGCATGTTCTGAGCTTAGCCAGGCATGGGGAAATTAAAAATCTCACTTAATCAAAGACTAGTTATGAGGCGGTTTTAATATACTTAATACAATTTATGAGTGACTTATCTAGGGAATGGCTAACTTGGATATGTACAGAAAGGTGTTATGGTTGCTAGCCTTGACTTGCTATTCCCAAATACATACTCTACATCCAACATTTCTTTAGGAGATTACGCCAACATGAATAACTAAACCTGTCATCCATTTTTCATTTTATTTTTGGATTTACAGGGTTAGTAGGCGTAGCTCACTTTCCGATATTTCTGTGCAATCATATTTTTGGGTATTTGCATCGCTTGAATAAGCGCGTGTGTTTGCATAGAACTCATCTCTAAAACTGTCTAGCTGCGGCTGTTGTCCCTGTCATACGGGAGGCAAATTATGCCAGTCTTACAGGCGTACAATATCAGTCATCAATTTGATAACGGTGATACGTTGTTTCAACAATTGTCATGCTCCATGACAAAGAACCGAGTGGGGTTGGTCGGTCGCAATGGTGTTGGTAAATCGGTATTCGCTGCGATATTGAGTGGTGAATATATACCTTCAAGTGGCACGGTCACGTTACCAAAGTCCTTCGCGGTGTATCGCCAGCAACCATCGCATTTATTATCTGATGGGCTGTCTATTGCGCAGTTTTTAGGTAAAGCCGACGTGATTGAAGCGTTAAAACAGATTGAATCAGGTGATTGCGCAGAGCAATGGTTCGACGTGATTGGTGAGCAATGGGATTTATCCTTGCGACTGACTCAGCAACTTATAGACATGGGCTTACCACCAGAACCCAATTTTTTATGCTCTCATCTGAGCGGTGGCCAACTAGCTCGATTACAGCTTTGGCAGTTGTTTGAAAGCGACGTTGAGTTGCTGATTCTTGATGAGCCTTCTAACCATCTTGATACTCATGCAAAGCAGTGGTTAATTGAATCGATACGAGTTTTTGAGGGGGCGATTTTACTTATCAGCCATGATCGCGGGTTATTACGTGAAATGGACGAAATCTGGGAACTTTCTGGGCTTGGCGTGCAGGTGTTTGGCGGAAATTACGATGTTTACGCCGAACAGAAACGTATCGAGTTACAAGCCGTAGAGCGACAACTCGCCAGCATTGATAAGCAGAAAAAAAAGTTGGAAGAGCAGGCGCAGCGAAATCGAGAAAAGTCTGAGCAAAGAGCAGCCCAAGGTAACAAGTTACGTAAAGAGGGCAGCCAGGCGACGATTTTACTTGATGGAAAGAAAGACAAAGCAACGGCACGTGCGGCGAATCGCAAAAAAAACGAGCAACGTCGTCAAGCTCACTTACAAGAAAAAGAGCAGACGTTGCAAGCGAGAAAAGAGCAAATGAAAAGCCAAAAGCTGTATCTGGCAGACAGTCAAAGTCGCTTGCGTAAAGTGGTCTCGATACTTGAAGGCGTATTACCTTTTGGTCGCGTTCGACCTATAACGCTGCAAGTCTATGCCAGTGATAAGATACATCTGATGGGTAAAAATGGTTGTGGCAAATCAACGTTGTTGAAAACGCTAATAGGTGAGTTCTCGCTGCAACAAGGGGAACTGCAGTTGAATACGCCATTGTATTATCTCGACCAACATTTCGGGACAATTAGTCGCGAGCTATCGTTGCTGGATAACTTGATACAACATTGCGACGGAATGAAAGAGAGCGATGCCAGAACATTGCTGGCAGGTATTGGATTTCGTGGTGACAGTGTATTTCGTCTTGGTTACATGCTTAGTGGCGGCGAGAAGATGAAGTTAGCGATGTTGATTGTTAGTCATCAACCATCCCAACCTTTGTTGTTGCTTGATGAGCCGGATAACCACCTCGACATCGAGTCGAAAATCATGTTGGCACAGGCTTTACTGACGTATCGTGGCGGCTTCATTCTCATTAGTCATGATCATGACTTTATTCGTGAATCTGGGGCCAGTCGACAAGTGACTTTGTAAATTCTTTAAATGCAAAGTTAGGGCACACATCTAGTCTTAGGGGGCATGAAACGGCCCCTCTCTGACTGAAGCTAATCGCTACACCCCAAAACCGTAATTACTGTTAGAAACTCCCCATAGTGAATTTCTATTAAGTTGTTGAATATTAAAAATACACCGCGATAGGCGTGTGTTTTTGATTTGGAATGGTTTTGCTACGCTACTCTGCTGCCGTAAAAATTTCTACCAGCTTCTGGTGCAGAAACAGGTGTAACGGGTTAGACCGATTGACAAGTTGGGTGTAGCTGGACAGCGTGCCCTGAAAACGTGATGCGTCCGGTGTCGGGATACGCTTAAAACCTGCCGGAATATTTTTTAGCGTGGTGAGAATCGCGACGCGTTCATTGTTCATAAACTGATAAGCCAATTGCGGGCTGTCTAATTGATATTCAAAATCAAAGGTATATCCCAAAGTTACGAACTTTTCATAATACGGCGATTTGTAATCATTCCAACCGCTGCTGCGCAGCATAATAAACGGCCAGTTTCTGACGACATCAAAATTGGCCGTTGTATGACATTGTGCGATCGCAACGATAAACTCATCATCGGTAATTTTTCTCTGATAAATCTCACCAGAAATATCAGCATTCCAGTAATGGACGCCCAATGTAATTTCACCCTGGGCCATAGCTGTGAGGGTGGTTGGATTCCAGCTCGAGAGCACGATCTTACTTTTGGGTAAAGCGTGTTTGAGGCTTTGATAGATTTGCTGACCAAATTTATCCAGCGTGATCAGCGGCAAGGCGATAGTCAGGGTATCGTGACATTGGGCTGGATCAAACGACTTCTTCCGGAGCGTTGTCTGAATGGCAGACAGTGAGGACTGAAGCTGAGGTAAAATGTGTTGCGTATAGGGTGTTGGCTCCAGTCCACTCGGGGTTCGTTCAAACAGAACTTCGTCTAATTGTTCACTCAGGCGGGAAAGTTGTTTGCTGACGGCGCTTTCAGAAATCCCCAGCCTGACAGATGCAAGCTTCAGGCTTTTCACTTTACAGACCAGGATTAAGGTCCGTAACAAGTTTAAATCAACATGACTTTCCATTCAGTCAAATACGCCTTTCCAACAGTTCAATTGAGAGTCGATAGACTAAACAGACATTTTAAGAGCGTCAACTGAGCCTCGGCTGAATCTGTGACGTCCTGACCTGTGTTGATCCGGGGTATACGGGTATCGACATATTTAAGTGATGAATACAAAAGCGCTGCTGGAAATAAGGATAGAAAATGAAGTTGAAAAAGTCTGTTGTTTATCTGTCGATTGCATTGATTTCGCAATCGGTAATGGCCTCAATGGAGATTACACCTGACAGCAAGCCTGCCAGTATTTATACCATTGAGAAAAATGAAGCGGTCAGAAGCTCTTTGAATTTCGATAATCGCGATGACTTTAGTGCTGCGAGCCGAGGCTTTATTGCGACCTGGCCAGAAAAAACGATACGCGACAAAGCCGGTAATGTGGTCTGGGATTTCGATGCTTATCAGTTTGTGGATGCGCAGCAGAAGATCGACACAATCAATCCGTCATTGCATCGCATGGCTCAGTTGAATAACAAGGCGGGCCTATTTAAGGTGACGGACGGCGTGTATCAGGTACGCGGCTTTGATTTGTCGGTCATGTCTTTCATTCGGGGTGAAAGAGGCTGGATTGTGATCGACCCGCTTATCTCCGAAGAAACGGCCAGAGCCGGTCTGGCGTTATTGAATCAGCATGTTGAGAAATTGCCGGTGACGGCGGTGGTGATCACCCACTCACACATCGACCACTTCGGCGGCATTTGGGGGGTGACCACCAAGGAAGCGTACGATGCCGGTCAAGTCGCCGTCGTCGCACCAGAAGGTTTCTATGAGCATGCCATTTCTGAAAACGTGCTGGCCGGGAACCTGATGTCACGCCGTGCAAGTTTCATGTACGGAAACCTTGCAGAGCCTGGGCCAAGAGGCCTGGTCGATGCGGGTTTAGGCAAAACGACATCGACCGGTGTGCCGGGAATTGTTGAGCCAACATTGCTGATTCACAAAACCGGTGAAAAACACAAGATTGATGGGATCGAGTTTGATTTCCAGATGGCGAATGGCTCGGAAGCGCCGGCAGAATTCATGGCTTTTATGCCGAAATATAACACTCTGCTGGCTTCAGAAGTCATGACGCATACCATTCATAATATTTCGACCCTACGTGGCGCGCAGACCCGTGATGCCAGCAAGTGGGCGGACTATATTGATGAGACCATTCAGCTGTATGGTGACAAAGCCGACACCATGATTGCATCGCATCACTGGCCAACCTGGGGGAAAGCGAAGATCAAAGATCAGTTGGAGAAGACCCGCGACATGTATCAGTATGTCCATGACCAAACGTTGCGTCTGGCCAACATGGGCTACACCCCGAATGAGATTTCAGCCAGTATCCAATTGCCGACATCCCTGGATAAAGAATGGTACAACCGTGGTTATTACGGCACGGTTTCGCATAATGCCCGCGCAACCTACGACTTCTATTTTGGTGTCTGGTGGGATGGCAACCCAGCCAATTTGAACCCGCTGCCGCCTGAAGAAGCCGGGGCGAAATATGTGGAAGCCATGGGCGGGGCTGATCAGGTAGTCCAGATTGCTCAAAGAGCGGTTGAACGGGGCGAATACCGCTGGGCGGTGACTTTGCTAAATCACGTTGTTTTTGCTGATCCGTCGAATGCCCAGGCCCGGTATTTAGAAGCCGATGCCATGGAGCAACTGGGCTATCAGTCTGAGTCTGGTCCGTGGCGGAATAACTACCTGATAGGTGCGAAAGAATTGCGGGAAGGATTTAAACCTGCGCCTACGCCAGACACCACTGCCATCGCGAAAAATATGCCAGTGCGCTCTGTTCTGGAGTCGCTGACTGTTCGGGTGAACCCTGAAAAAGCGGCAGGTAAAACCATGGCCGTGAATCTGAAGGTTTCGGGAGATCAGAATTCTGAATCGGGTGAGTATGCCATGTTGTTGTCGAACTCAGTGCTGAAAACGTATCAGGATCGCCAACTGGATCACGCCGATTTAACGCTGACGTTCAGTCAATCGGATCTGGCGGACTTACTTGCTCGGAAAGCGTCGTTTGAAGAGCTGATCAAAGCCGGAAAATTCAAGGTTTCAGACAGCCAGAAGCTGGACGAACTGATGAGTATTTTTGATACCTTCGCGAATGATTTCGGGATTGTCACGCCGTAATCTGACGCCCAGCTTGATTCAAAGCGATGGACTTCTTGATAGCGGGATTAAACAGAAAACTGTGTGCGTGAATACGATTGCTATTGTTCCTTTGATTTACTGATTCCATGGGAGTATCTGGCAGTGTTTTTTGTGAATGGAAACGCTAATTCTCCGCTTAGCTAATTAGGGATAGTTTTCATTCGCTTTTTAGTTACTTGGTTATTATGCAATAACGCTATATTTGAAGGTGTTAATAAGAATAGACGTTCAAAACATGTGAGCGTCTATTCTATTTTTAAGCAGTTAAGCAGTTAAGCAGTTAAGCAGTTAAGCAGTTAAGCAGTTAAGGAGTGGTCAATATTTTGATGAACGGCATTCTTTCAAATACGTTTTATAGTCAAACCCGTCTAAAGATGCATATTGTCCCCCCAAATAGACCACGAGTCGTCCGTCGTTCGTGACTCTAAATCCAGTCGCGCCATCGGCTCCTTCGTCGGTAACACTGATGGAATAGCCCACGCTGGTTGAAGCTGCCGGGGTAGGACTGGTTGCGACGCTAAATGTGCCGTCATCGTTAAAGTAAGCAGGGTAAGCTTTGACTTGGTTTGTCCCCATATTTGCGCCACATGTGGTGTCTGTATAGGCGTGAACGATATACCAGTTCCCCGTACTATCTTCGACTAATTGAGCATTTTGACCGAGGCTTTTGTTACAGCCTGTATTGGATGGTGAGGTATAGCTGTTGACATAGGAGAAAGCGCGAATGTTAATTTCACCCTCGTTATCGGTGCCATATTGAAATAAATCTGCCACCGATGCCTTGTACGCCGCACCTTGTGCATTGTCCATGTCGTGTAAAATTAACCAATAGTCATCTTCATGGCGGTTAATCCAAACATCTGTGATTTCTTCTATTTTATGATCCGTTTGAGTCAATGTCGCCACCTGTCCTTTGTCGCCGTCGATGGTGAATTTACGAAAGCGAACCGTTTTTTCATATTGAGAGGCGACAAGTAAATAACCCTGATCCTTTGCGCTGTTCGTGGGCGCAGGTAACCAGGCAATACCGGATGGGTGTTGCTCACTAATATAAATTTTATCTTCAAGAGGCATGGTTTCGTGGCCGGAAATGAGGTCTTGGTTTGGATCAAACATACTTTCTGTGACCTGAAATGCGAGAATTTGTCCCTCATCATCTGAGCCTGTTTCGGAGTGGGAAATAAACGCGGTATGGGTACCATTGCTCCACTGGTGTGACAGTGCAAAAGATTGATGGTGGTCACTAATCTCAAAACTGTGATCAACTTCAGTATCAGCGACAAACGCTTGGCAGCTATTTGCCAGGCTGGACAACACTTGAACCATGGAAAGATTTAACCGAGGCTGTTGATAAGCATCAGAGGTTGCATAGACTGAGCTACTTAAACCCAAGATAACAGTTGGTATTATATGTTTCATTTTTAAAGTTCCATCTTTAATATTCAGATTAATTACAGATATTTAAATGGTGAGACGTTGAATTCTAACCGGGAAAATAATGGTTAAATTTAATGTTTAGATCTTTATCATGCTGTTTTATTTATTATTACCGCCCAATTTTTGACAACATCTCTGGTGATATAAATCGGCTGATAATAAACATGAACAGAATCGATGGGACGAGTAGTATCAGCGCCGTAATCGATGCGATTTGATAATTGCCTTCCATGCTTGCCGTATATAACAGGAGCGGTAAGGTGCTTATCTCTGGCGCACCGACAAAGAATGTTCCGGTGAACTCATCAAGTGATTCAAGGAACACGAAGATACCACTGGCCACAATACCCGGTGTCGCTTGAGGCAAAGTGATATGGAAGAAGGTATAGACAGGGCCTGCGCCCAAGTTTCTGGATGCCCGGACCATCAAAGGGTCTATGCCGGAAAAAGCGGCGACGCTAATCCAAACCGAAAACATCAGACCATGGACACTGTGTACCAAGACGACCCCGAGAAAAGTCCCGTTGAGTCCGAAGTCGTAGAATATTCTTGCTATGTTCATGTACACCGTCAGGTTAGGAAACGCCTGAGGGATCAGAAACAAAAGCATCCAGAATATTCTGAAAGGCATCTGTTGCTTAGAAAGCGCATAACCCGCAGGTATTGAGACGGAGAGACAGACCGCAACCGTGGTCAAAGCAATCAAGATACTGGTTGTTAGTGAGCCGGAAACATCACTATAAGGGCTGAACACCTGATCCCAGTATTTAAGTCCCCATTGGGAGGGTAATGTGTAAGGAAAATACCAAACCTCGGCCACAGTCCAGATAAGCAAATTGATGATCGGGCCGAACATGATCAATGCCAGACATATCACAAAGACAAGCTGTGGAAAGGCATCCAGACGTATTAAGTTTGAAAATCGGAATGTATTTGCTCTGGTCAAAGAGCGCATTGTTAGTTCTCTACTCACTATACACCAGCCTTATCTTTAAGATTCTGACGAAGATAGAACCAGGCAAACGCAGCACAAATGCAGTAAGAAATAAGGCCCAGTGCATTTGCGGTATGGTAATCACCGTAAGAATTGATTCGAAATGCCATGTCGGCGGTCATCATGGTGGGTGTGCCTGTGCCTATCATCAGCGGTACAGATAATGCTGACATCATCGTCACGACAGACAGGACCATGGCGACACCAATTGTTGGGACAATCTGAGGCAGGAGAATCTGAAACAGGATCCGAGTTCTTGAGCCCCCTAAGTTTCTCGCAGCACGGACCTGGGATTCATCGATGGCTGACATCGCCCCGGAAATAAGCAGCGTCGAAAAAGCGAGTTGTTTCCAGACAAAAGTAATGATGATTCCACTCCAGCCCAGAAATGAAATGGTTTCGAGAGGTGTAAATAGCCCGGCCTCAATGAGAACGTTATTCATCAACCCATTTTTAGCTAAAAAGGTTCTCATCATCTGAGCTGTCACGATGAGTGGGATGAACAAAGGCAGTCGATAAAGTACACCTAAAACCCGAACGAGCGATGTAAAGGGAGAGAGGCGTAATATTGCTGCAATGAATATCGACAGCACACATAAAATGACCATTGAACTCAGCACGATAATCATCGTAAACAGAATATCGTTGGAGTACAGTTCGACCGCATTCTCCAGATGCGTTTTCGTCAATGCACCTTCATCGGTGAATAGCGCGGAAAAAAGAGAAAAGATTAATGGATAGAGGAAAAACAGCCCCACCATTAATGCCGCCGGCAGAACCATCCAGATGTTTTTTATTGGGTTGTAATACATAATATTTCCAGTGAAAACAGCCACTATATAAAGCTCAAGAGGTGTGTGACCTCTCGAGCATACAGCGATTAATTTGCAACCTTACGCTCGTAACCTTCTTTGATATCATCAAAATAGGGTGCGATAGGGAAACTCTTACCGTACTTAGAGAGCTCATCCGGTGTAATTTCTGCGAATAACTTCTGCCAGCTCTGCTTATCCAGATGTTTTTTCACGTGTGTGGCATCAATGCCCGGATACCAGTTGAAACGTTTCACGATGCCCTCAGCTTGAATGTCGGGGCTGGTAGCCAACTCGATAAACTCGCGAGCGAGCTCTGGATTGGCCGCTTTGTCCGGCACGACGTAGTACATTGGCTGTCCTGGCATGCCCGGAGCAAGCAAAGTTAGTTTCAGTGAAGGCGGGATCTTGCCCTGTTCTTTCCAGCTATAGAACATATCGACCCATACTGGTCCCATGAAGATTTCGCCACGGTTTAGCATGTCTAGCGTACCGGCGTTACCCGGCGTGAAAGTGATGTTCTTGTTAAACACTTTCAGCTTTTCGAACGCGGTATCCCACTGAGATTGAACACCTTTTTGGTATGGCTTGGTTGACAGCTTATCTGCATCCGAGCCATATGCATAAACCCAACCCGTCACAAAACTCACACCAGACATACCGTTCTTGATGCCGTTGTAGCCGAATGCCTTCGGATTATTTTCAACCCACTGAACAAGCTCATCATATGATTTTGGGGGTGTCGGGATCAGGTCGCTGTTATACGCGATAGCTGTCTGGCTGTGGAACATTGGCATGACATACCCATCAACATTGGTACCCAGCGCATTTCTGGCACTATCACGAGTAACCATCGCGCCTGTATTGATATCGTCCCGGTAGCGACTTAAAAGCCCTTGCTGAACCATCTCTCCACCAATTTTTTGATGGACAACCGCGACATCGATATCCCACGCTTTCAGGCCACTCTTATTTTGAGCAGAGAGCTTTTCCAGAATTTTATGAGAGCCTGCATCGCCAGGGCCGGTACCAACAACATTAATCTTGACACCTGGGTGTGCGGCTTCAAACTTTGGCGCTAAGTAAGTTTTTACGTAGTCGACCATGTTTTGGCTTCCTGCAGATGCGACATTCAGTGTTGTTTCCGCTTGGCTTACGCCGGAAACAAGAATTGCACCAATAGCTGTCAGTAAAGTCATATTGGTTTTTACAAACATAGCTAGTCCTTAATTTAGGTAGTTACTCGTGGGTTAGTGAATCGTCAGTGTTGCCCGCTATACATATGGAGCGAATGGTGGGGTACGCGTAATAAAACGTTTAAATCGGGTTCAAGAGGAGTCGGATGAATCGCTTGAATCAGCTGACCATCACACTCTACGCTGACGCGATAGCTGTGACCAAAGAACGCACTTTGCAAAACCCTTCCGGAAAGCTGCAGCCCGTTCTCTTCAGAAAGAGAGCGACGGGGTGTTTCGCAATTCTGTTCCACCAATTGCGCTTTCTCGCTTCGGAAATAAATTTGCAGCCCTTTGCTGTTTTCAGGCCAGACAACCAGATTGTCCGCCCCCATAAAGTCTGCGACAAAAGGCGTTTTTGGCTGGTTGTATACTTCCTCAGATGTACCCAGTTGCTCTATTTTCCCCTGATTCAGAACAGCAATGCGGTCCGCCATGACCAGGGCTTCTTCCTGATCATGGGTCACGATGAGGGATGTAAAACCAAATTGCTTTTGCAAAGATTTAATCTCATGGCGTACCTGAAGTCTTACTTTTGCATCTAGATTTGACAGCGGCTCATCGAGAACCAAAATGTCTGGCCGAATTGCCAAAGCTCTTGCCAAAGCAACGCGTTGGCGTTGGCCGCCGGATAAATCCGTGACTTTCTGATCTTTTAGCCCTTCTAGATTTACGATTGCCAAAAACTCATCGATCCTTTGATCAATTTGTTGGGCGGGAACCTTTCTCACTTTCAGGCCATAGCCGATGTTCTGCGCAACAGTCATATGCGGCCATAGTGCGTAGCTCTGAAAAACCATGGTGATATTTCGTTTCTCTGCCGGTAGGTTGGTCATGTTTTTATCACCAAACCGGATCTCGCCTTCAGAAACAGGAAGAAAGCCACACAGCGCATTCAGTAGCGTCGTTTTACCGCAACCGGAAGGACCAAGCAGAGCAATCATCTCGCCTTGATGAACGGTCAGATTTATATCTGAGAGTATCTGCTTATCTCCGTAACCGGCACATAAGCCCTGAATGTTCAAACTAGTCATTGTTACCTCGAAAATCAGAAATATATAAAGTTCACTTCTGATGCTTAGATTTTTTTCGTCAATGAACACGTGTTCATTGACGTGTAAAAAAAATGCAAAAATTAACAGACATTATATGAGCGTACTTTGAGCTCGCTTTATGACAAATTAATTAATGAAAGAAGAAAGTTTGGTTTAAACAATGAAAATTGAAGTTATTGGATGTGGAAGTGCTTTCTCAAAAATAAGCAATACATCGTCGTTACTTGTAACAGACAATACAGGTAACCAGTTATTGATAGATTGTGGTCCGACTGTTCCTCGGGCTTTATATAATCGTTCTACAAGCGTCAACGAAATAGGCGCTATATATTTTACTCACATTCATCCGGATCATTGCACGGGACTCACGGCATTATTTAATTATTGGAAAAGCCATCACCGTACTGAGCCTGTGACTATTTTTTGTCAGGAAGAAAATAAATCTCCGTTGCAGTTTCTCGCCTTATTTGCCAACTGGCCAGCCAAAGAACTGTGCTTCGAAGTTCACTGGCAAATGATCACGGATCATTTTGTATGGAATCACTGGCAGTTGGAAACGGCTGAAACACAGCATGAGTTGACGAATAGGGCATTACGAATTTCAGCTGATGGGCAGCAGTTGTTTTATAGTGGTGATGGCAGGCCGACTCAGGCTTCGATTGATTTAATGCAACATACAGATTTGGCATTCCAGGAGTGTGCTTCATTTGACGCCCTGGATGAAACTTCATCCCACGGCGACTTCTACGCTTGTAAAGCTTTGTTAGAAAAATCCAATATAAAACGGCTCGGCCTCTATCATTGCTGGGATGAAGCCATTGCGGAAATAAAACAGAGCGCAGCAACAATCGAATATCTGTTTGTGAGTCACGATGGTTTAACCATCGATTTATCAGAATGACAAAATGGTGGATACCAAGTTGAGCACCAAAAATAAACCCAATGTCGTGACCGCGCAGGATGTGGCGAATTTGGCCGGCGTATCACGATCAGTTGTTTCCAGGACGTTTACTGAAAACGGCAGTCTCTCGGAAGCGACGAAGCAAAGAGTACTGAAAGCGGCTGAACAACTCGGTTATCAGGTGAACTTTCTGGCACAAGGTTTAAACCGGCGCCGTAGCCAGCTGATAGGGGTGGTTGTCGCGCATATCAATGACCCTTTCAGAAGCCTTTTGCTGGAAGCCCTGTTAAAAGAGATCCAGGCACGAGGCTACCAGTCCATGGTGACTGAGGTCCGTCCGGGGGATGAACTTGATGAAACCATGCGCCGATTTACGCAATACCGAGTATCCGGTGTCATCGTAACTTCCGGTCAGCCGCCGGAGGCGTTGGTTAAAGAGTGTCTTCAATACAGTATTCCGATTGTCGGTATTAACCGAGAAATAGATCTGCCCAAAGTCGACGTCGTTTGCTCTGATAACCACGCTGGCGCCAAATTGGCAGCCGATCAGCTGATTGCTGCCGGATGCCGTTCAATCGGTTGGCTGAATTACAAACACTCGACCTGGTCGGGTTTAGATCGGGAAAAGGGCTTTCAAAGTTCACTCAAGGGCTGGTTAGAAAACAAGGACCATGAATATATTGAGATTCAATCGGAAAGAAATGGATATGAAGGTGGATTTCTTGCTGCTGAGCAGTTGATAGCCTCTGGTCAACGACTCGATGGGATTTTCTGTGCCACAGCGCTCATGGCCTGCGGTTTTCTCGATGGCATGCGAAAAAATGGGCTGGATGCGCCCAAAGACTTTCACATTATTGGCTTCGATAATACGCCTTTAACGGCTCAATATAGCTACCGGCTGACCACGATAGAGCATGATGTCGTCGAAACGGCTAAGCGTGCCTTATGGTGTCTGGAAAGCAGAGCGCGTCATGAGGACATGGAACAAAGAGTTGAGCTGATTCCGGTCAAACTCATCACAAGAAACACATCACCAATCCACTCGCAGGATTCATAGGTAAGAAAATGAAAGCAGCAGAGAAACTGGAAGCGCTGGAAAACGCAATTAGAATCGCAGGCGACAAAGCGCTGTCTTTTCGCAAACAAGGCTTAACGATCGAAGTCAAAGGTAAGAATGATTTTGTGACTCAGGTCGACAGGGAAGTTGAAACAGAAATTAAAAGCGTCATCAGTCATCTGTTCCCTGAGGATGGCTTTTTGGGTGAAGAGAGCGGCATTAGCGCAGGAGAAGAAGGGATTTGGGTGATCGACCCAATTGATGGCACGACCAACTATATACAAGGGATGGATTATTGGTGTATCTCCGTTGCCTATGTAAATAATGATCAAATTGAACTGGGTTATATTTATGCGCCGGAAAGGGATGAATTCTTTGCGGCTCGAAAGGGGCAGGGCGCTTGGTTGAACGGACGTTGTTTAAAGATGGAAAATGAAGCGGAAGGCCAGTCTATCATTGGGCTTGGCCACTCTAACCGCAGACCACTTTCAGACGTAATAAACCTATTGACCATTTTAGATGAAAACAACGTCGATCATCGACGATTTGGCGCTGGTGCGCTGATGCTTGCTCATGTTGCTTCAGGACTCGTTCATGGATATTTTGAAGCGCACCTCAACAGCTGGGATGCGCTTGCGGGGTTACTTCTGGTCGAGGAAGCTGGCGGATGTGTCCCCGACTTTCTGGCCAATGATGGATTAATTAATGGGAATCCTGTTTGGGTCAGTACTCAGCGTCTGTGGCCTGTCCTCAACACCTATATGGAACAATTTTCATGATCGCTGTCGATAAAATTTCCCTTGTTGGCTATGGTGCAGCCATCTGTACAACCTGCTCGTTTATTCCTCAAGTTTGGCAGGTCATTCAGTCAAGAAATACCGAGTCCATTTCACTCTTGATGTACTGTATATTTGTCTTTGGTGTCTTTCTCTGGTGTGTCTACGGTGTGGTAGTCAGAGATTTACCTTTAATTATGGCCAATCTCATTACGCTCATTCTGTCGGGCCTCATACTTGCAATGAAGCTCCGTGATACAACAAGTAAGGTCGACAATTAGTTAACTTCCATACACAATCAGGTTATGTCCGAGTAGAGGTAGTACGTGGGTTGTCACGTAACATTCGGCACTTTAATTGCGTTATCAAATGGAACTTATCATGCCTAGTTAGAAAGTTTTCCATTAATGTGAAAATTAATAATGACATGATGGCTGTGGTCGTGCTGTCTTTGGGAAATAAATTCTATACATGATTATTAAATTATTCATTCACCCTGATTTTTAGGGTGAAAATTAAAATTACAATTTTCCTAATTAACTCGATAATTGATGCGAAAATATTGCGGCATATGTATTCATTAAAATGTTAATATTTTTAACTATCGTCTCCATCATATGCTGACAATGACTTCAATTTAGGCTTGGCTTATTTATAGTTGAGTTCGCTGATTTTTTCATGCACGAATCCGTTTCGCACATCATCGCGTACCGTCAGCAGCCCCCGTTTAGCGGGGGCTGTTTTTAATTGTGGTCGCTAATCGATGCTGTTGGATTTGTCTGAGAGCGCCCAAGCAAGCTGTGAATATCCTCCTGCTTGGGTAATCGCTTTGTAACATTGATTTATTTATGTTTTGCTCTTTTCAGGCTACGGGCCCCTTCCAGCATTAAGACCACGACCGCCAGCCAAATCGCGATATAGGTAGGCCACTCTTTCGGACTGATGGTTTCCCCCAGCAAATAAGCAACCACTAACAACAGGACAGGCTCCACATACACGAGCAAGCCAAACAGGCTGAGGTTGAGATGCGGGGCTGATAACGATTGAAACGCGAGAGCAAGGGCACTGATGATTCCTAAGCCTGCCACCACCCAGAGCAAATCAAAACTCATTGGTAGTTCGGAAAGCACATGGCCACTATGAAAAATAAAGTAGAGGCTGACAGGCAGGCTGAGCATCATATCAAACCAGATACAGCCAATGTTATTGGTATCGGTTTTGTACCGTAACCAGAAGTAGACGGGATAACCTAAACATACTACCAGTGTTGGCCACGACAGGGTTTGAGAGATCGCGAGTTGATTGGCCACTCCAACGACAGCAAACAGACAAGCCAGTTGCTGGAACCGAGACATTTTATCTTTGAAAGCAAACCGGCCGACAACCACCATAGTGATGGGCATAATGAAGTACCCTAGGGACACGGCGAGTCCGTATCCGTTTCCGGGAGCCCACATGAACAGCCACAATTGAATCCCGACCAGAAAGGATGAGGCGAGACGAGTGAGCCAAAAATGGCGTTCATTGCGTAATCGTTGGTAAATGATGACAACTTGAGGCCAATAGCCCTGTATCAGAATGAATAATGTTAACAGTGGGAAGGTGAGAAAAATACGCCAGCCGTAAATTTCCAGCCCCTCTAGGTCTTTGAGCAGTGAGGTGTAAGCGAACATCAGGGCGAAGAGAGCCGACGCAATGACATTCAGGGTGACACCGACAGTGGTATTAGTGCGAGTTTGCATACGTTGATATCGAGTGAGTGGGTAGATGGCTGTATTTTATTGCGTGCTTCTTGATAAAGGTGCTCTAAATACATACTGTTAGTGAGAAAATTTCTCACCCGGAAAATCATCATGACACTGGATAAATATGATTATGCACTGCTTGAGTTGTTGCAGAAGAATTGCCAGATCCCTTTACGCGAACTTTCGGAGGCGGTTCACCTGTCCACGGCCTCTGTGCAGCGTCGTATTCAAAAACTCAAAGATAACGGCTATATCCAGGCAAATATCGCGATCTTAGACCCAAATAAGCTGAATCAGGTGATTACAATTTTGGTCGAGGTTCAGGCGGATAAAACGCACATGGTGGATTTGCAGTTACTAAAGGACAGCTTTTCCGGGTCAGAAATTCAGCAATGTTACTACGTGACCGGTGAGGCAGACTTTATGTTGGTGTTGCTTGTGCCGAACATGCAGCGTTTTCAGGAGATCTGCGATAAATTGTTTCACAGTAACCCAAATGTGAAATGGTTCAGAACCATCGTGGTATTAGATCGCGTCAAGGCGACGCTGGATGTGCTCTAGTTGTAAGGGATGTAGGAGATCATGCTGAAAAGTTATGCTGTGGGGGAATAGATTGAGGGAAGCTCGCTGAACGAGAGCGTCAATTTGTGGAACCCGTAAAACTAGCATCTCAACCAAAGTGAATAGCCCCCTTTTAGCACCTTCATTAAATGAGTAACCCATTAATAAAAATAATGGAAAAAAGTCGCTTGGATGCACGTAATTTCGTTGAGGTGAGTGCTTTGTAAGGATGGGACCGCGCTTGCTTATCCGTGACCTGCTTAATTCTTAATCCCCTTAATTCCTCTGGGCTCGGAGCAATCTCACTGTGTCAGCCCTAACGCTTGTCGACTGATAAATAGCTCACGGACGTTACAATAGTATGATGTATACTTTACAGTAACTTAACCGTATATATGGGTAAATCTGTTGACCAAAACATTATTCTCGCAGTGGTTTCCCGGGCTCGTTCAGCTTAAGCATTACCAAAATGAATGGCTCGCCAATGACATTCGAGCTGCTTTTTCTGTGGTGGCGGTTGCATTACCTGTCGCCATCGCTTACGCGCAATTAACGGGCGTATCGGCGATTATCGGCCTCTATTCATGTGTGTTGCCGATGCTGGTTTATGCCTTCATGGGCACTTCCCGACAACTCATCGTTGGCCCCGATGCCGCGACCTGTGCGGTGATTGCTGCCGTAGTTACACCGCTTGCTGCAGGCGACCCTATCAAACACTGGCAGCTGGTGATGACCATGACCGCCATGACAGGGATATGGTGCATACTGGCCAGCCGCCTCAAATTAGGCATTTTTGCTGATTTTCTCTCTCGTCCGATTCTTCTCGGGTTGCTCAACGGTGTGGCACTGACCATCATCGTTAACCAGTTTGCCAAAGTCGTGGGCTTGAAATACGAGCAACGTTATTTGCTGGAACGCTTGTGGGAGGCTCCCCAACGGTTGGCTGAACTCCACTGGCCGACTCTGGGGTTAAGTATCGCTACGGTGCTGATTTATCTGGTGACGAAGCGCTTTCGCCCTACCTGGCCAGCCGCGATGCTCGCGATACTTGTCACGACCGCCTCTGTTTGGTTGCTTCATTTGGAAGAACAGGGCGTTTCCGTTGTCGGTGTTACTCAAGGTGGTTTGCCCCAATTTCAAACACCGGAGTTTGAACTGGGCGTGGTGCGTGAATTGGTGGTGCCCGCCCTGAACCTTGCCATTGTGAGCTTTGTGAGCATGATGCTCACGGCGCGCAGTTTTGCGGCGAAAAATGGTTATGACATTGATGCTGATAAAGAATTTCGAGCGCTGGGCTTTGCCAATATCGCTTCCGCGTTTTCACAAGGCTTCGCGATTAGTGGCGCAGATTCCCGTACCGCAGTAAACGACGCCAATGGCGGAAAGTCACAGTTGGTTTCGATTATTGCGGCGATTACGATTGCGGTGATCGCCGTGTTTATCTATCAGCCTTTACAATTTATTCCGATCGCCTCACTTGGGGTGGTATTGATTATCGCCTCCCTGTCGCTGCTCGATCTCAAAGCGATATGGACATTAAGGAAACGCGACAAAGACGCCTTTTATCTTGCCACCATCACCTTTGTCTCTGTGTTGGTGGTTGGCGTGATTCCGGGTATCACCTTAGCGGTACTTCTGGGGCTGTTTCAGTTCTTGCGCATCGTCATGCGTCCAAGCGATCAGATCCTCGGTCTGGATGAAGAAGGCACCATTCGCACTATTGATGGCACAGGCAAAGCCTCGCCAATTCCGGGCATGGTGATTTATCGCTTTAACTCTCCGCTGACCTATTTTAATGCCCCTTATTTCAAACGCCGTTTGTTAGAGCATACGGAGCATACGAAGGATGTCGGGTGTGTGGTGGTAGATGCCGTATCCAGTTTTACTCACCTTGACTTAAGCGTGATGGCAACGCTGGCTGAAGTTCATGAAACCCTTAAAAAACGGGGTATTCGCTTAATCCTGGCCGGGCGAAAACGTCGCTTGCGGCAGTGGTGTGAGCTGACAGGTATCAGCACCAGCGAAGGCGGTATCTTACTTCGTGCCGATATGTACCTCGCGATTAAACTCAGTGGCTGTTATCTCAGTGCTGTTGGCGAAGGGCAAGTACCAACCGTGCAAAAAGAACCTGATTTGGAGCCAGCGCCGAAGCCGATACCTGAAGTCGCTTAACGTGCCATTATTCGGTGCTAAGTGCTAAGTGCTAAGTGCTAAGTGCTAAATGCTAGGTGCCAGCATCTGTATAGTACGAGCACCGAAGATGACAACACAGAAGCTGCCAGTATTCCTCTGTTGGAAATGATTATCCACTGAGTAACGTTCAGTTCCGAAAATGGCTAGTATTGCCTTTTTGACGGGGTAGACTAAAAGCATGACTTCAGCCTGAACAAAGGAAGCAGGCATGCTAACCCCAATGCAATGTCATGAGGCCAGAATGGCCCGTGATCGCCGTTATGACGGTTTGTTCTTTACGGCGGTGAAAACCACCGGGATCTACTGTCGCTCAATTTGTCCCGCTATGCCACCGCTGGAAAAAAACGTGGAATATTTTGATTCGGCGGTGGCGGCCGCGCAGGCGGGGTATCGCCCGTGTCTGCGGTGTCGTCCGGACAGTGCGCCGGGGTCGCCCGCCTGGCTGGGGAAAAACACGACACTCCGCCGCGCACAGCGTCTGATAGATGAAGGGGCGCTGATTGCGGGTAGCATTGCCAGGCTCGCGGAACGGTTAGGGGTGACGGATCGTTATCTTCGTAAGCTGTTTCAGGACGAACTGGGGTTGTCGCCCAAGGCGTACAGCCTGTATCAGCAGTGCTTGTTGGCGAAAAAACTATTGCATGAAACACGCCTGCCGGTTACCCACATTGCGCTGGCCAGTGGTTTTGGCAGTATCCGTCGGTTCAATGACTGCTTTAAACAGCATTTTTCGCTGGCGCCAACTCAGGTTCGTAAACAACCGGGAGAGCCTGTCTCCGGGGCGGTGACATTCTCTGTCAGTCTGGCGTATCGTCCTCCTTATCATTGGGCGGGAGTGCGTAATTTTTACGCCTCGCGGTTGATTGAAGGGCTGGAATGGCTGGATGACACCTCTTACGGTCGCACGTTTCAGTTCTTCCATACTGATGATGTTGTTGGTGAAAAGGATAAAACCGATGGCACGGCTCAGTCAGCCCGTATCTATCACGGGTGGTTTACCGCCCGCCATGATGCTGACAATACCCGTTTTATCGTCACTATTTCACTCGATGATCTGAGCGTGCTGCCGCAGGTGCTGGCTACCATCCGGCGATGTTTGGATCTGGATGCCGATTCGAGCGTGATAGATACTGCACTGGAGCGAGCAACGGTGTTACCGCTACCGGTGGAGGGGTTGCGCTTACCGGGGATTTGGAGCCCGTTTGAAGCAGGTATTCGCGCCATTTTGGGTCAGCAGGTGTCAGTCAAAGCCGCGCGAAACCTGGTGGTCAAGATAGTGGCAATGAATCCTGAAAACACTGACGCCCATTGTTTTTTCCCGACCCCGGAACAACTGCTGGAGTATGATTTGAACCAGCTGGGAATGCCGGAAAGACGACGCCAGACACTGCGGGAGTTTGCCCGGTTTGCGGCAGAGCATCCGCTGGATAATCCCGATGCCTTACTGGCGTTGCCGGGCATTGGACCCTGGACGGTAAACTATTTGCGTATGCGAGGGTGCAGCGATCCGGACATTTTCCTGGACGGCGATCTCGGCGTGAAAAAAGCGCTTGAGCACTGCGAATGCCAACCTGCACTAGCGGCACCCTGGCGTAGCTACCTGACCCTACATTTATGGAATACCTTGTAATGAGTAATCAATTGATTGAAACCCCGATCGGGATGTTAAACGTTGTTGCTGACGAGCATGGCGTGAAGGCCATTGAGTTTGCCGCCGCTCCGGATACGCTGCAGCAGCCGAGTGACGTGACACGCCATTGTTGCCAGCAGCTGGCGGAATATTTTGCCGGAGAACGGCAGACGTTTGAGGTGCCGCTGAATATGGCGGGTACTGAATTTCAGCATCAGGTCTGGCAGGCGCTGGATACCGTGAAATTTGGGGAAACCTGTTCTTACGGTGATATTGCCCGTTCTATCGGTAACCCTAAAGCCGTCAGGGCGGTTGGGGCGGCGAACGGTAAAAACCCGGTGCCAATCATTGTACCGTGTCATCGCATTATTGGTAGCTCGGGCAAGCTGACCGGTTACGCGGGCGGGCTGGACATAAAAGTTTGGTTACTGACGCATGAAGACCCGTCACGAGCTTGATATGGCGCAAAACGAGACGTTGGTACTGTCGCTATGCTGGTGCCCTTCAATTTGACCGGCAGTGGCCGTTTAAGCCGCTTGTAGTCTGAATGATTGGGGATACTGTTTGTCTATTTATTCGTCAACTCATTTGTTTGTCTATTCATTTCATTGTCTAGTCGGCTTCATGAGCCAGTTGTAACGCCACAATAGAGCTATGTGCCAGCAAGCGAGGTTTTTATGATCATTGAACCTGTGATTCAAGGGGTGATAGCCCGTTCGGCTCATCCTTACGGTTGCCGCCAGGCCGTGCGGGAGCAGATTGAATATGTCCGCTCAGCCCCGCCAATTCAAGCCGGACCGAAACGGGTTCTGATCCTGGGTGCGTCCTCCGGTTTTGGACTGGCATCGCGTATCGCCCTGACTTTTGGGGGCGCAGAGGCCGATACTGTCGGAGTCTCTTTTGAACGAGGACCGAGCGAAAAAGGTGTGGGCTCAGCAGGCTGGTATAACAACATTTTTTTCCGTCAGGAAGCGGAACAAGCCGGTCGGGTGGCAACCAATATTATCGGAGATGCGTTTTCGCCGGAGGTGCGGGATCAGGTCATCAAAGCGATCAGAACCGATTTGGGTGGCCAGGTTGATTTAGTGGTCTATAGTCTGGCAACGGGCGTGCGTCCTGATCCCACAACCGGCGAGTTGTGGCGCTCTGTGATTAAAACCGTGGGGGAACCACTGACCGGTCAGACGGTAAATCTCGAAACCGGGCAGCTGGACACCGTCACGGTGGATGCGGCGACGCCCGCCGAGATCGAAGCGACTGTCAAAGTGATGGGGGGTGATGACTGGGCTGCGTGGATAGATACGCTGCTGCAGGCCGGTGTACTGGCTCCCGGATGCCGCACTGTGGCGTATTCCTATATCGGACCGGCGATCACATATCCGATTTATCATCAGGGCACACTGGGGCGGGCGAAAGTGCATTTGCATGCCACTGCGGCTGATATTAACCGCCGACTGAATGCCATTGGTGGCGGGGCGGATGTGGCTGTCTGCAAAGCTCTGGTGACCAAAGCCAGTGTATTTATCCCTGCACTTGGACCGTATATTCTGGCCCTGTTTAAGGTGATGAAAGAGAGCGGAACTCATGAAGGATGCATCGAGCAGATGCAACGGCTGTTTCAGTCCCGTCTCTATGGGCAGCAGCACATCGGGCGGGATGAGCAAGGGCTGATTAGAATGGATGACTGGGAAATGGCAGAAGACGTACAGCTGGCCGTCACTGAGCTAATTGCAATGATAACGCCGGAAAACTTTCAATCCGTTTCAGATTATGCCGGTTATCGGGAAGATTTCCTGAAATTAAACGGGTTTGGTCTGCAAGACGTCGATTACCATCAAGAGATTGATTTTCAAGAGCTAAAAGTGCTGGAACCTTAGTTTGTCGTTTTGACTGTGCCCTGTTTTTATTGGCTGACAGGGCTCTTGATTGCGCTGACGGGGACTGTCAGAGTTTTAACTAGCCGAGTGGTTTTCGATGGCTTTATCTTTATGAAAGTGGGCTGTTCTGACAGCCTGTTTCGCACTTCTTTTGCGTTGTCTCTTTTATCTCTGTTCTGCCTCTTTCATCTCTGATTGCCTCGTCTTTTACCTTCTACCTTCTCTCTCTTTCTTTCTTATCTTTGTATCTTTATCTGTATTGGTATGCCCGATTCTGCTTGTGTATCGATTGGTGATGGGGAGAGGTTTACCGTGCCAGGAGTAGCTTCATATTGGTGGGTTTAACCGCTATAGCTGTCAAATATATGACGAGCATTGGTTAATAAATCGTCATATTTTTTTGGGAAGTGACGATCAATATCACGTTATTTTGCTTTGTGGGATAGGCTAGACTGAATATATCTGTGTGATTTAACTATCAGTTTATTAATAATATCTTTTTATGTGAGGATATTTCTGGTGAATATGCATATTTATCTTTACAATTCAATTTATAAAAGAACAACAAAATGAAGGGCTCATGATTGAACGTCGTCATTTTCGTCGCATTCTTTACCGTGCTCCGGCTATGCTGCAACAGGCATCCGGAGAGTGGCGAGCAGAAGTACTGGATTTGTCCCTGAAGGGACTGCTGATGACTTGTCCTCACGACTGGCAATATAATTCACAAGATAACCAATATGTTATTGCTTTTTGTTTGCACGAAAGTGACATTGAACTGAGGCTGGAGGCCCGGTTGGTCAGTCATGACGCTAATTATCTCCATATGCATATACACCATATTGATATAGAAAGCGCCAGTCACCTTCGGCGTCTGGTCGAATTAAACGTGGGCACTGATGCGCTCTTACATCGAGAGTTAGAGCAACTCGCAGATTTACATCATGATGAAGAGCGGTAGCAGGTCCCCATGTCAGAAAACATTTGTATTTCGGTGTCTCATAGCCGAGGCACCTCGCATTATTTAATCAACCGCTTTAAGAAACGATATTTTGCTTTGGCCGCTGCCTCTGTGCTGGTATTAGCAGGAAGCGGCAGTTACAGCGTGTATTCCCTTTACGAGGAAAGCCAGCTGTCATCCAAGCAATTAAATGTGCTGAATAAGCAATCCCGCCATTTAATGGCGTCTTTGTCGGAAGAGAGTGAAGCGAACCGGGCACTACGTCAGGAGCTGGAAGAAAAGCGAGCCGAACTGGCGCTGCTGACACAGCGTATCGACGATGTTGAAGCGGTACTTGGTGTCAACGGTGAAGACGGTGAAGATATGTCGCTGCAAGCGCGGGTTGACAGTGCGGCTGTTAGTTCGGCGGTGCGGGCAACATTGTTCCGTCTTATCCCCAACGGCAGCCCAACGCCGGACACGCGGATGTCTTCCCGCTATGGCTCCCGCGTACACCCGGTTACCGGCAAGCAAAAATTCCACCACGGTCTCGACTTTTCAGCCAGAATTGGCACACCGATTTATGCACCGGCAGATGGGATTGTTGAAGTCGTGCGCTCGGGTAACAAAGGTTACGGTAACTTCATCCGCCTGAACCACTCATTTGGTTTTACCAGTTCTTACTCCCATATGAGTAAGTTCAATGTGAAACGCGGCAACTATGTCAACAAAGGTGACTTGCTGGGCTGGACGGGCAACTCGGGACTATCGACCGGGCCGCATCTGCATTATGAGATCCGTTTTTTGGATCGAACCCTGAATCCGCGTTTGTTTGTTGAATGGACGCCGGATAATTTCGAAAGCCTGTTTGAGAAAGAAAACAAGGTTCAGTGGGCGTCGCTGCTGGAGATGATCAATAATATGGTTTCGATGCAGGTACAGCTGACTCAAACGCCTCGTTACAACCCGACGTTGCAGACGGCCAACAATCTGGCTGAGCAACATTCGGACGGTGACCAGGTTCAAGTGTCAAAGCTGTAGTCCTGTGAGTGACTATTCTGTAAGTCATCATGAAGGGTAGCGGATGAGCCGGGAATTATATGTTGGGGTGATGTCAGGCACGAGTCTGGACGGAGTGGATGTGGCGCTGGTGGCGATAGAGCATGAGGCGTCCGACGCACAGCCGGTGTCAGTTAGCCTGCAGGCTCACTACGATCACCCGATGCCGGATGAGCTGAAACATGCTTTGCTGGAAGTCTGTCTCGGGCAAGCCACCAACTTGCGTCAGATCGGTGAACTGGATCACCGTCTCGGCCACCTGTTTGCGGATGCGGTGAATGCGCTGTTAAGGCAAAAGGGAATCTCTCCTCAGGATGTTACCGCAATTGGCAACCATGGCCAGACCGTGTATCACCATCCGGAGAGTGAATACCCATTTACCACCCAACTCGGGGATGCCAACATTATCGCGGCCAAAACCGGGATCACCACGGTGGCGGACTTTCGTCGCAAAGATATGGCGCTGGGTGGCCAGGGAGCACCTCTGGTGCCGGCTTTTCACCGCATTTTATTCGCCCAGGCTAACTCGACGACAGTTGTCCTCAATATTGGCGGTATTGCGAATATCTCTGTGCTACCGCCATCCCGTACTGTGGCTGGCATGGCTGGCGCAGTAGGGGGCTCAGGGCAGAATGCTCGGGTAGACTCAAAAGCGGAAGCCATAACGGGCGTTCACAGCGGGAAGGTTGTCGGTTATGACACGGGACCCGGTAATATGTTGATGGATGCCTGGATTTATCAGCAGCAGGGTGACAAGTATGATCGGGACGGCGCGTATGCCCGGTCTGGGTGTTGCCACGCGACCTTGTTGGCTCAGTTACTGAGCGATCCTTATCTGACCCAAACCTATCCGAAAAGCACTGGTCGGGAGCATTACAACCTGCCTTGGTTGAACGAGCAATTGGCACTTGTTGCTGTGGCAACAGGTGAACGGTTGGCTCCGGAAGATGTGCAGGCGACTTTGCTGGAGTTTACCGCCCGAACGATTGCAGATCAGGTACATACCTTTAAGTTTGGCCCAAGCCCACGCCTGTTGGTTTGCGGCGGCGGTGCGAACAATCCGGCGCTGATGGCACGATTGTCTGCGTTGCTGCCGGAATGGCTGGTGGGCAATACCCGTGATGAAGGGGTAGATGCGGACTACATGGAAGCGATGGCGTTTGCCTGGCTGGCCCGGCAGCGGATACACAACCAGCCGAGTAACGTGCCGGAAGTGACCGGAGCAAGCCGCCCTGCATCATTAGGTGTGATTTATCCGGCAGATTGATGTGCCTTAGGTCGACTTGGCTACTAGGTTGTTTGCCAGGTTGTTTACCAGTGTGATTGCTGAGTTGATTACCTGGTTAATTGTTGGATTTATTCTGGGGTAGCCGCAGGGTTAATTTCAGGTGCCCCAGCAGCCTAAACTGGACGAGCAATGAGTTATCGCATATGAGAGAAAATAAGCCGGTTTTAAACGCCGGCTTATGAAACCTTATGGCTTCCGCTTTCGTAAAATTATCATCCGGTCACCACCATCCAGTCTTCATAAAAATATCGTCGGGGCTACAGACGTTTGGCTTCAATAAATACTAATCTCAGCAGTGTCAATTGATACTATTTCCATGATGGAAGAAAAAATTGTGCGTTAAATACAGTATCGCCTTATTAAATGAGTATAGAGGTATTATAAATCTATCAATGAATGTTTTTCATTTCAGGGATTAGATTTTATTAGCGTAATAGCGACTTACTGCATGAAGCCAGTAGGTTTCTAAATATCAGAAAGTGAGTGAAATATTTCTGTGCGAAAGCAGTGTTTTATCAAATAAGCCACTTGGTTTGCGGTATAACGCAGAGTTTTTAAAATTGATTGGGTTATAAAAGCTTGCAATAGTTGTCATACTAAATTAAATGCATTAATAATAGAGGTAATAAATAAAATACAAATAACATAATTGTTATTAACTGGCTGGGTTTCATTTCATGCAAGGCATTCAATTTGATGTAATAGACTGGATGGCATTATCGCCGGGCATCAGTCAGCCTGAACAATGGGCCGACTGGCAGGCTAATGGATATGCCTGGCCAGATAATGAACATTTTGTCCCCAGTGATGCGATCCCTCCGATGCAAAAGCGGCGAATGAGCACCTTGAGCCGGTTAGCGGTTCAGGTGGCCGTGTCTCTGACTCGTGAACAATCGGTTGATTATATTGTGTTTTCCTGCCGCCATGGCGAACTGACCCGAACTAGCCAGCTGTTGCAATCGGTGTTAGCCGGACAACCGGCATCGCCGATGGCGTTTTCTCAGTCAGTCCATAATACCGCGACAGGACTGTTTACCATTATTGCCGGTCAGACTGTTGCGGCGACATCGGTATCGGCATCCCGTTCATCGTTGCACGCTGCTTGCATTGAAGCCGCAGCTTATCTGGCCTCAAATCCGACGCATCGCGTACTGCTGGTCGATTTTGATGAGCCTCTGCCTGATCCTTACGGTCAGTATGAAACGCAGGATTTCCGCGGTTATGCCCTGGGATTGTTGCTGACGTCTGGGCAAGAGTTTCTGGTCCAGGGGCAAAGACAATCAAACCGCCACGCAGGATTTCAGATTGACTCACCGGATTGCAGCCCTTTACCGCAAGGCTTGATGCTCGTAGACGCACTGGTGTCGAAAGCCCGGCGCTGGACGATGCGGGAACCCCGGTATTGCTGGCATTGGCAACGTGCCAGAACCTGAATTTTCTGCGTTACCCGACTGGGTGGGCAAGAACATGAAATAGAAAGGAGAAATGATCATGGAAAAATTACATCAGGAATTGAAAGCACTCATTATTGAAACGCTGAATCTGGAAGATCTTTCGATTGAGGATATTGAAACGACCGCGCCGCTGTTTGGTGATGGGCTGGGATTAGATTCCATTGATGCGCTGGAACTGGGCCTGGCAATTAAAAATCAGTACAGTGTTATTCTCGATACGGATGACAGTAATACGCGGACTAATTTCGCATCGGTAGAAAATCTGGCCAAATTTATTTCTGAACATCGTCCGTCAGCGTCACTCTGAATCTGAAAAGTCAACGAACAATAGAAAATTAAGATGGAAGGCGTTGGCATTTAACGGCCATTTTTTATAGCGCACTTTCATGTCCGTAATAAATGTGTTTATTTTAAGACGCTAGTTTTTCGGTGCTAGTTTTATGCGTTGGTTTGAATGCACTGGATTTTAAACATCTGGATTTTAAACCTCTGGATTTTAAGACACTGGATTTGAAGAAACTGGTATTTAAGATCATGCTTTTAGGCCGTATTTCAATTATGTTAAACCGCCACATTTTTAGCGATGGCAGTTAAGCAATAGTTTATCAATGTGATGATGAAATATGGGCCAGCCGTCTTCAATCGGCGCCACTTCACGCAGCTATTGATTTCTGACTTTTCACCGTTTCTGAAGGCTAGACATTCTGTCTTTAATCACTGGCAGAATGTTGCGTCGGTAATACAGACTAAGGATAGCGAATGGTATTGAATCACCAGCAAATCGGATCGCCGTTACCCAGATCGCCGTTTTCTATATCGTTGTCCTCTTTGCTGGGGACGGAACGTCCACGGACGCTTCGGGTGGCATCTGGTATTCAGGGCACAAAGCAGTGGAAGGACTATTGCTGTGATGTCGGGTATTGGCAGCGGGTCTTGCGCCAACGATCAGAGCAACGCTGGGCATTGTGTTTTGACGATAGCTATTGGCTTGCCGTGGCATTTATGGCTGCGGCTTGTGCCGGTAAAGTGTTGGTGCTGCCCGGCAATATACGCCCTGGTGCACTGGCAGAATTAGCGGATCAGTTTGATGGTGTGCTTAGTGATACAGAATTAATCGTCGGGTCAGCATCAGTACCGTTACTTGTTGTTTGTGGCCTTAATACCACCACAGAGCAGGATGTCAGAACGGAAAGGGAAGACACTCTGTTGTCCCCGGTTGCGTTGCTGCCAAGTTTATCGGCGGAACGGCCTGAGCTGTTTGAGCCGCTGGCACTGTCAGACATTTCCCTGATTCTGTTTACGTCTGGTTCCAGTGGTGCGCCTAAGCCTGTTTATAAAACACTCGATTTACTGGATGCGGAAATTCAGGGGCTGGAAGCCTGTTGGGGGGCAATGTTTGACGAGCATGACGCTTTGTCTCCTGAGGCGGGGAGGCAAGGCGGCAGTGGCGACAGCAAAGGGGCCTTATTGATCACCAGTACGGTTTCCCACCAGCATATCTATGGCTTGTTATTCCGGGTGTTATGGCCCTTGTGCACCGGACGATGCTTCGCCCGCACTAACTGGTTGTACCCGGAGCAAGTTATTCAGAACGCGTCACCGGATGCCGTTTTGATCACCAGTCCGGCGTTGCTGAAACGGCTGACAACGGCATCAGCCCAATCCTATCGCGGTATATTTTCCTCCGGCGGGCCACTGTCAGTCGAGGTGTCTCGGCGGGTGGCGAAGCTGTTGGGGCTGCCACCGATTGAAATTTACGGCAGTACTGAGACTGGCGGAATTGCTCACCGCCAGCAGGTCGTCGCTCAGCAAGCTTTTATTCAGCAGGCCATTACTCAGCCACCTCTTACTCAGAAAGTTCCTACTCAGAAAGCTCTCACTCAGAACAGTACGCAGAGTGCCGAATCGGCGACCGTCCAGACTGATGAGAATGAACAGGCGTGGCAGCTTTTCCCGGGGCTGGAAGCCCGACTCAGTCCGCAACAATGCCTAATGCTGCGTTCTCCCTATTTGCCCTCAAGCGATTGGTATGTCACTCAGGATGCCTGTGAATTGCGGCCTGAGGGCAAGTTTCATCTCAAAGGACGGGTCGATCGGGTAGTGAAAATCGAAGAAAAGCGCATCTCGCTGCCGGAGGTGGAAGGGCGGCTTTCGCAACATCGCTGGATTGCGGATGCAGCAGTCATTGAAGATAAGCAGTACCAACGTGCGCAGTTAGCCGCCGTGCTGACATTGTCACCCGATGGGCTGGCTGCGTTTGAACGGCTGGGCAAAGGGCCGTTTGCCGTGTCATTGCGTCAGGCCATGCGGGAGTGGGTGGAACCGGTCGGTATTCCTCGGCGTTTCCGTTTTGTTGAGGCCATTCCGGTTAATGCACAAGGAAAGCGTCAGTGGTCAGAACTGGTGAGTTTATTCTCCGCAACGGACGGTTTGCGTCCGGCGGTGAGTAATGACAAAGACGAGCCAATGAGAAAAGGGAAGCAATGAACAGGGAAAAACGAGATCAACAGACACGTTTTCCGACCGTGTTGCAAGAAACCGTTCGTGGCAATGTCTGTGAACTGTTATGCCGGATAGACCCGGAGATTATCTATTTTTCCGGCCATTTTGACGCGCAGCCGGTGTTACCCGGCGTGGCGCAACTCGAATGGGCGGTCACCTGTGCTGTGACTTACCTGCAGACCCCGGATCAGTTTGGCGGGATGGAGTCTGTAAAGTTTCAGGCACCGATCCTACCAGCCGCAACGGTTGTGTTGGCGGTTGAATGGCTCCCTGAAAAGCACAAGCTTAAATTTGCCTACCGCTCCCCGGATGGTCACCACCAGCATGCCTCAGGGGTTATCTCACTTTTGCCCGCTTGCCGCTCAGCGATATAACTGCTCAGCCTGTTGACTGCTATTAAAACGAGAACAGTTAGTTAGAACGAACCCGGCGAGACAGAACGAACAAGGCTAGGCAGAACAAGGAACATGTTATGACGACTCAGAAACCTCAACCCATTCGATTTGGTGCCGGGCGGCTGACGATTGAAGATGTCATTGCCATTGCTGATGGTGCCCCGGCAGCCATGAACCAGGACGCGGCGTTTACCGCCAAAATTGACCGTGGTGTTGCTTTTCTGGAGCGATTACTGCTGGACGACGGAGTCATTTATGGGGTGACAACCGGTTATGGTGACTCCTGTACGGTCGCGATCCCCCCAGAGCTGGTGCCTGAATTACCGCTGCATCTGACCCGTTTTCACGGCTGCGGACTGGGTGAACATTTGACTCAACATCAGGCTCGCGCCGTACTGGCAACCCGGCTGTGCTCATTATCACAAGGGGTCTCCGGTGTGAGCCATGAGCTGTTGAATCAGATGGTCACCTTGCTCAATCAGGGGATTTCGCCCTATATCCCACAGGAAGGTTCGGTGGGAGCCAGCGGGGATTTAACGCCGTTGTCTTATCTGGCTGCCGCCTTAGTTGGCGAACGGGAAGTCATTTATCGCGATGCGGTACGCCCCACGGCAGAGGTTTTTGCTGAACTTGGCATTACTCCGCTGACCTTGCGTCCGAAAGAAGGACTGGCGCTGATGAACGGCACGTCGGTGATGACCGCTTTGGCTTGTCTGGCATTCAGCCGGGCGGAATATCTGGCGCAGCTGGCGACACGAATCACCGCCATGGTATCGGTTGCGATGCAGGGGAATGACTTCCATTTTGATGAAGCGCTTTTCGCGGTTAAACCTCATCCCGGTCAACAGCAGATTGCCGCCTGGCTGCGGGCTGATCTGCAAAGCGATGCCCCGCCGGCAAACAGCGACCGCCTTCAGGACCGGTATTCACTGCGTTGTGCGCCTCATGTGATTGGGGTGTTGCAAGACACGCTGCCCTGGTTGCGCCAGCTGATCGAAAATGAGCTGAACAGTGCCAACGACAATCCCATTATTGATGGCGATAACGAACGGGTGCTGCATGGTGGCCATTTTTACGGCGGTCACATTGCTATGGCTATGGATACCCTGAAAACGGCAGTGGCGAATCTGGCAGATCTGCTGGATCGCCAAATGGCGCAGTTACTGGATCATAAATTCAATAACGGCCTGCCCAGAAACCTGAGTGGTGCGCAAGGAAATCGAGCGTCCATTAATCATGGCTTCAAGGCAGTACAAATCGGGATCTCAGCCTGGACGGCAGAAGCGTTGAAACACACGATGCCGGCCAGTGTCTTTTCACGTTCCACCGAGTGCCACAACCAGGACAAAGTCAGCATGGGGACTATTGCGTCCCGCGACTGTTTGCGGGTACTGGAGTTGACCGAGCAGGTAGCGTCGGCGGCTTTGCTGGCGTCAACGCAGGCGATGGTACTGCGTCTGCGTCAGGGCGAGTTGCAGCCGGAGCAACTCAGCCCGACCCTTCATGGAATGTTGTACGCCGTGTTGGAGGATTTCGAGCCGGTGGTTGAAGACCGCCCGCTTGAAACCGATTTACGCCGCGTGGTGCATATGATTCAACACCAGCAGTGGTTGCTCTATCCGCATCCCCAGGAGCCGCGGAACCGGGTATCCGGTCATAAGGACGGATGATGAATAGCAACAAACCCATTTATATTCACGCCTGCGGCATCCATTGTGCCCTCGGGTTATCCCGTTCGGTGATTCATCACAGCTTGCAAAGCGGCGATGCCCCCGGCATGCAAGTGACCACAGACAGCCTGAACAGTGGCGGACAAACGGTGGTTGGCAGAGCTGTTGAGCCTCTGCCGGATATTCCGGCAAGGTTTAGCCATCAGAATACTTACAACAACCGGCTGGCACTGTCTGCTTTGAATGATATTAAGCCGGAGATTGAACATGCTATCGCCCGCTATGGGCGTGAACGGGTCGCGGTGATCGTCGGCACCAGCACCTTTGGTATGGCTGACGGGGAAGCGGCGATGACCGCGTTTCTGGAAAATGGCGCGTTCCCGGACGATTACCACTATCACCAGCAAGAGCCGGACAATACGGCGGAATTTATTGCTGACTATTTCGATATCCTGGGGCCGGTATACACCTTGTCAACGGCGTGTACATCCAGTGCGCGGGCGTTGATTTCGGCTAAGCGCTTGCTGGAGTCCGGTCTGGTTGATGCGGTGTTGGCAGGGGGAGCGGATTCGCTGTGTCAGCTCACACTGAACGGTTTCCATGGGCTGGATGCACTCTCTTCAGAACGCTGTAATCCGTTCAGTCAGAACCGGAACGGGATCAATATCGGCGAAGGCGCGGCGTTTCTGTTGCTGAGTCGTGAGCCGAGAAACCATGAGGGGCATCCCAATACGCCACATATAGCTTTGCTGGGAACCGGAGACAGTTCCGATGCGCATCATATTTCCGCGCCCCATCCGGATGGGCTGGGCGCCGAAAGGGCGATGCGCCGTGCATTGGCTGATGCGGGCTTATCGCCCGCGCAGATTGGTTACATCAATGCCCACGGAACCGCCACGCAGCTGAATGATGCGATGGAAAGCCGCGCCATTGCCCGGGTGTTTGGGTCGCAGGCGCCGGTCAGTTCCACCAAACCCCTGACTGGCCACACTCTGGGAGCGGCTGGTGCCGTGGAAGCCGCCATTTGCTGGCATGTGTTACACCATCAGTTGCCCCTGCCAGCTCAGGTAAACGACGGCGAGCTCGGTGATATACCGATTTCACAGGTGTCACCGGGGATGGCACTGCGTCAGCCGGCTATTATGAGTAACTCTTTTGCTTTTGGCGGCAATAACGTCAGCTTGATTTTTGGAGTGTTGTGATGCGAGAACTGCCTGAGTTGTCTTATCTATTACCTCATACCAAACCGATGCTGATGGTTGATGAGCTGGTGGCGGTGGGGCCGGAACAGGTTCACTGCCGTACGCGTGTGTCCGGCCTTAACCCGTTTTTTGATGCGCAGCGTCAGCATCTGCCGGGCTATGTCGGGATCGAGCTGCTGGCACAAACGGTGGCTGGCTGGGCCGGCTATCAGGCCTGGCAGGCCGGTCGACAGCCCGATATCGGTTTCTTACTGGGCAGCCGCCGTTATCACTCTGAGGTTTCGGCTTTTGATGTCGGCACCGTGCTGGATTTGTACGGTGAACGCATTCTGGACAATCAGGGCATGGCGGTATTTTCATGCCGTATTGAGATTGAGGGACAGAGTGTGGCGACCTGTCAGTTGAATGTGTACGTCCCAGCGACGGCGAAACTGGCGCAAATGGTGGTTAATCCGCATGACAAGGAGCAAAGAACGTGACCAGACAGGTATTAGTAACCGGTGCCAGCAAAGGCATTGGTCGGGCCATCGCCTGCCAGTTGGCCAAAGACGGCTTTACGCTGGTGGTGCACTACGGTCGAGATGAATCCGGGGCCAGGCAGACGCTGGATGAGATTCAATATCTGGGAGGTCGAGGCAGATTGATTCAGTTTGATATTCGGGATCGGGCGCAGTGTCGCCAGCAACTGGAAAACGACATTGAGCAGCACGGCGCTTATTACGGTATTGTCAGCAACGCCGGTGTCACACTGGATATGGCTTTTCCGGCGATGACCGAAGAGGCATGGGACGGTGTGGTACACACCAATCTGGACAGTTTTTACAATGTGCTTCATCCCTGTGTAATGCCGATGGTGAAAAACCGGCAAGGTGGGCGCATTGTCACGCTGGCGTCCGTGTCGGGGCTGATGGGAAACCGCGGCCAGACCAATTACAGCGCTGCCAAGGCCGGAGTCATTGGTGCGACCAAAGCGTTGGCACTGGAACTGGCGAAGCGAAATATCACCGTGAACTGCGTAGCACCGGGGCTGATTGAGACCGGGTTGGTGGATGATAATCTCAAAGCGCAGGTTTTGCCGCAGATCCCAATACGGCGTGCCGGAAAGCCTGAAGAAGTGGCGGGGCTGGTCAGCTACTTAATGTCAGACATCGCAGGATACGTGACACGTCAGGTGATTTCGGTGAATGGCGGGTTATTGTAATCGGGTTATGGTAGTAGCAAGCCGGATGCCGAAGATATGTTGAAACCTTGAAACCTGAAAAATATGTGCGCGTAACAGTGATCAAGCGCGGTTATTTACAACTGTTCACACATTGCCAGGCTATACCTCGCTTGCTGATTGATGGCGGTAAGTGTAGATTCTTTCTCAGTTTTTAATTTTAACAACGCGAGCACTTGAGCCACAGTGAGTGCCGGTGTTTCGGTAAATGGGTTTGCCGGATATAGCACAGATAATGGCCAGATAAGTGGCTGGTTTGCGGATGTAATCAGGCTTTGGCATTAAATGAACACTTCAAAGCAACACCGCCAATTAACACTTTGTATCAACACCATGATTCAATACCTTGAATCAACACCTTGAATCAAGGCTCAGGACAGGGGAAAGGACGAAAAATGAACTGGAAACTGGGAATCGTGATCTGTTGTTTGCCGTTGGTCAGTCAGGCTCAGGAGCAGGCGTTGCCGCTGGGGCCAATATTGGCTGAACAGCAGGCACAACGCGAAGAACGCGCCCTTGGTGATGTGTTCATTGATGCGTCCCGCCAGTCATCCCAGACCTTTGAATTTATTGGTGAAGGCAGCCGACCGGTGCATAACCGGATGGTGGATGAAAACAGTATTAATCAAAATGTGAACACGGTAGCCCCGACCGAATTTGGTGCGGGCATGCGCTTTCGGGCCACTGACGATTTCAGTATTTCCGTCAAAGCGGGAGGTGAAGTCCGAAATGATCGGGATCTGGATGTTGACAGTGGCTCGGTAAACTTTGAGTTTGGTTTCTAATTCGCGGCACCTTTTTTGTCCCCATTCCTTTCATGTACCCGCTCTCTGTCTCTCGCGTGGCAGTTTTCCCCTGTGCTTTACACCTGACATAGAGCGCAGGGAATCTAATGCAGGAAAATTAACGCCGGGCACTTAACCCCGTCGCGCTATCTACGGCATGACATCCGTTTAACTGCATAGTCTTATCTTCTATCTTCTATCTTCTATCTTCTATCTTCTATCTTCTATCTTCTATCTTCTTGTTTGGGCTTTTCTCTTGTTCCATCTTCCCTTTTCCTCAGATTCAGCGCTTCCCCGGCGTTCGGTATTTTAGCCCCATTTCTTAACCCTTTGTCATTAAGAAAAGGGGCCTATTAACAATGTTATTTGAAGTGGTTAGCGGTTATGCAGCATCTCAATCAGATGAAGAAAGAGTGCGCTGGCTGTCTCAATCAGGGCATCCGGAAAATCGTAGTCCGGATTATGCAGTTGCGGGTGGCTTTCACCACTGCCCACACAAAACAAGGCACCAGGCCAACAGGCCAGAAATTCGGCAACGTCTTCTGACCAGCGCATCGGCTCTTGCAGCTGGTAGACAGGAAGCCCCAGTTCACTGGCGGCACGCTGCACCAGTTCATTGTGGTGATGTGTGTTAACCGCTGCGTTAAATGATTCCTGCCAACTCACCTGATAGTGCAGCCCAGTTTGCTCACTGTATGTCCGGGTTGCGGCTTCTACCGCGTGCTGCATTGCCTTGAGGACATCACTCTGTTCACTGCGCAGAGTAGCGAGCAGTTGGGCGTCGCCTGGCGCGGTACCAAACGCGGGCTCACCCAGTGTGGCATGAATGATGGTCACTAACGAGAACACATCAGGGAAACGGGTCGGGAGTTGTTGTAACTCCTGCATTAGCGCGATGAGGGTGTTGGTTGGGTTAATGCCGTTTTCCGGTTTGGCAGCATGGGAGGTTTTGCCTTCCAGGGTAATGGTGACACCGGTTGAAGCACAGGCAAACGTTTCGGGACGGGTGATCACGGTATTGAGCGGGTAACCCGGCAGATTGTGGTACGCGAATACATTATTGACGGCCTGACCGGCCAGCCACGGATCTCGCAACATGTCAGCCGCACCGGTGCCCGTCTCCTCCGCCGGTTGAAACAGTAGCAGGACGCTGCCAGAGACTGGCGGGTGGCTGGCGAGGTGGCGTGCAACCGCCATCATGCTGGCAGTATGGCCATCATGGCCGCAGGCATGCATGACTCCGGGATGTTGCGAGCAGTGTGCATGGTCGCTTTTTTCCACAATCGGCAGGGCATCAAAATCAGCGCGCAGCAAGGTTGTCGTGCCGGGCCGGGTACCGCGGATTTCACACACAATACCGTGACCGCCAATGTTTGTCCTGGGCGTAAGCCCGAATGCGTTAAGTTGGCTGATGATGCGTTGCGCCGTTGTCTGTTCTTTTCCCGATAGTTCTGGGAATTGGTGCAGGGTGCGGCGAAACAGGATGGGGTCAAAATTCTGTGTCGGTAACGTCTTTTCCATAGCGCATCACAATCGAAATAGTGAACAAGTTGAATAGGTTACGCCCGGTGGGGTGAGAAGGTTGTGAGCGGGATCGCAACCTTAGGAGACGCTGCGTGTTGAAGAAAGCATTGCCGTACTTACGTGAGCGGAAAGGTATCATTCTGGGGGGACGGCGATTATAATCAAAACTGTACTAATTGGTACAGTTTTGGTCGGGCGGGAGGCATGATGCAACCATCTCTGAAACTCGCTGTACGTCCTTCAACGGTCGTCAAACAGCAAAAAATCCTGGAAGTTGCCACGATCTTGTTTCTTGAGCAGGGCTATAGAGATACAGCACTGGATCAAATCGTTCAGCGTTGCGGTGGCTCCAAACAAACCCTTTATCGTTATTTCGGCTGCAAAGAAGGCTTGTTCAAAGCGGTACTGGCTCACAATCTTGAGTCGTTGGAAGACGTGTTCGATTTTTCAGAAAAAGCGTCTTTGCCGGTGGAATCGTGCCTGGTGAGTTTCGGGCAGGATTACATTCATCGGCTGTGTACTAATCCGGTGCTGGGATTGTATCGGATCGTCGCGGCGGATTTTCATCAGCACGCAGATATTACGGATTTCTTTCTTGCCAACGGGCCGGATAAAAAACATCAGTATCTGATCGCGTATCTGGCGTCAGATAAGGTGGCACAGCAGCTGGCCATTCCGTCGCCAGAGCAGGCATGCTGCAACTTGTTGGCCTTGTTAAAGCAGGATTTTTTTTATACCACGCTGCTGGGTAAACCTTTGCCCGATAAGAAGTGTCTGGATCAACAGATCCGCCAGTCGGTATCGGCGTTTATTCGGATGTACCAGCCAGCTCGGTAAGTTGATTACCAAGCTGTTTGTTTAAGTCAGGCAGCTCATGTTTCACTGGGCAGAATCCCAAACAGGGGACGCGTTATGTCATCATTAAAACTGGACTCGCTGAAGTTGTTTCAGCATGTGGTCGCGCAGGGCGGCATTACACAGGCGGCTGATTTTCTGGCGATGCCGAAGTCCAGCGTCAGTCGGAAAATGAAAGAGTTGGAAGAGGCGTTTAACGTCAAGCTTATCAGCCGCAGTGCGCGTTACTTCGCGTTAACCGAGGCTGGTGAAATATTTTATGCCCGCAGTCTTGATGTGCTTTCTCAGGTTGAGGTGCTGGAGCAGGAAATGGCGGTTCATCGTCAGGAAATTGCCGGTAAGATCAGCATTTTGTGTGTATCGCCTTTGCTGAAATGTCTCGGTGAGCATCTGCGTGAATTTTGTCGCCAGTACCCGGGCATCGAACTGGAGTTCCATGCGCAGGAAGTTGTGGAGCGGAATATTCCCAAGCGGCGTTTTGATTTGCTCATCCAGCTTGAAAAACCGGTGATCAGCAACCTTATCGCTCGAACCATCGGTGACATGTATGCCGATTATTATGCGAGCCCTGATTACCTCGCGGAGTTCGGTTGTCCGACTGAGCCGGAAGAATTACTCAGCCATAAGCTGATTTTTCGCGAGCTGTCGCAAGATCAGCTTAAGCAGTGGTGGTTTCAGGACCCAGTGCGCGTGATGGATCTGGGCCCAGCCAGTATGACGGTGGTTGATTCGTCAGATATGGCACTGACCCTGGCCCGGCAGGGCTTCGGGATTGCAATGTTGCCGGATATCCAGGTGATTCCGGCGTTGCAAGATAAGGAACTGGTTCCTCTGTTCGGTCAGCGACATCGCAGGTGTTTACCGGTCAATCTGGTGTATCACGATCGCGAACATATCCCCCGTCGTGTCAGGTTGCTGATTGATTTTCTGACGGTCAATTTTGCGGAGGCAGCGGCTAAATACTCACTGCCTCAACGTTAGGGGCATTTTAGTCTTACAGTGGAAATGAACGTCTATTTTTGCTTTTTGACCATTTTCTTGCCAATCAGGATCACCGGCGCCATGAGCAATACAGCCAGCACAAAAAAGAGGAACGTGTTGTTGAGCGACAGGGTTGACACTTCCAGCTGTAAGGTCTGGCTGAGCTGACCGGCGTTTAACTGGCCGGAAGGCAAAAAGCCTTGGGTCAGAACGGCACGCTGTACGGCTTGAGTGTATTGCTCAATGGTCTGGCTGCCGTGATCCAGCGTCCGGGACAACTCGGTCATCGACTCTGAGCTGGTTACCTGCATGATTCGGGCGAAAATGGCAGAGCCAATCAGTCCCCCGAATGTCCTGCAAATGTAGAAGACACTTATCCCTTCCGGGCGTTGCTCCGGCTTAAAATGTGCCAGCATGGCGATGGTCACGGACACATTGAGCAGCCCCACTCCCAGTCCCCGCAGACACAGGGGGAACAGTAGGGCCTCCGGGCCGACATAGCTCGGCAGATGGCTGAACATGACGATGGAAATGATCATCAAAACCACCCCGATAGGCGTGATCATGTCGCTGGGAAACCGATTCTGGTTGGCGGCCGCCACACTGATTAACATACCGACGCACATTGCCAGAAACGACGGCAGTTGGATCAGCCCGGCGTTTTCGTGGCTGTAGTGCATTACATGGCTGAGAAAGTTAGCCACCAGCGCCCCGCTGGCCGTGACAGCGAACCCCGCCAGAAACCCGTTATACATAAAGACGTTATTATGCAAATTGGTCAGCACTTTGTGATTGATGGTGTGACCGGTGCGCTGAGCAGCTTTCATCAGAGCCATTGCGCCCAGCGCCAGTAACGCCACCACCAGTGTGGCTTGCTGAAAGAAAGTATGATCAAACCAGTTGTAATAGCTACCGCGCATGAGCAGAAACACCGCGAGTGTTATGCCGCCGGCCATGATCAGATAGGGCAGGGCATGGGATTTTTTCGCGCTATCAAATGGCGCAACATCGGCGATAAAGTCGGCCTGAAAACGGGCAATCAGCAGTATGCCTGCGAGCAGATATGAAAGCAGCTGCCACTCAATCGTATCTGCCAACCAGGACAACAGCCAAGGGTAAACACCCATAGGTAATAAGGTTGAACACAGCAGAATCAGCGCCGTGATGAGCGTCATTTCCCGGTAGTTACAGCCATCGAGTACCAGCAGGTTCACACTGACCATGATCAGGCTCGCACAGACGCCGAGCACCAGCCATACCCCGCCATGGATCCCCGGCATCTGAATGGTGTTTGCCAGCACCAGGTGCGACAGTGCTGCCAGCACTAATGTCCGGCACAGCACGCTGTTGGGCCGAAAACGGCGCATAATGAGCGGGGTAAACAGCAGAGTGACTATCTGGGCAATGGTAAATCCGATATTAAGATAGTTGATCTCATCGAGAGAAAGGCCATTACTGGCGGCCATATGGGTAGATATAGCCTTGAACATCGCCGAAGTCAGGCCGACTGGCAGCATTGCTGACAACGCCAGAACGGCCAGGGAAAGCGAACGCTTCATACACGTGATCCTATGGGGCTGACGAGAGGCATTACGGGGTGACTTTGATGCTGGCAATGGCCGACAGTCCCGGGTACACCCGGCCCTGTAAATGATCCGGCAGAGTCAGGTGAATTTTCACCGGCACTCGTTGCACCACTTTGACAAAGTTCCCGGTGGCGTTTTGCGGCGGCAGCAGGCTGAACTGAGCACCCGTTGCCGGGGTAACGGAATCCACCGTGCCGGTAATTGGTGTATCCGGGAACATATCCAGGACGACTTCCACCGACTGACCCGCCGCCACATGGGTAAGCTGGGTTTCCTTAAAGTTGGCATCCAGCCAGACATTGTGGGGAACCAGGGTGACAACCCCCATCCCCGGTTGGACAAATTTCCCGGTCTGAACCTGACGGTTTGCCACAAAGCCATCCACCGGAGCCCTGACGATGGTGCGGTTAAGCGCAATGGTATTGAGTACCAGTTTCGATTCCGCCTGCTGAAGCTGGGCTTTGAGTTGTTCCCGCTCGGCAGACAGGGTGTCGAGCTGCTTCTTGCTGGCTTCCAGCGCGAGGTGGGCATTTTTCAGCGCCACATCGGCTTCAATGGCCTTGGTGTGTTGACTATCAAATGCAGTCTGGCTGATCGACGAAGAGCGAAGCAGCTTGCTGAATCGGGCGCGTTCGGAATGCTGCAGGTTGGCATTGGCCTTTGCACCCTGAATGGCGGCGCTCGCCTGCTCGATGCTGACCTGTTGCAGCCTGATGCGGGACTGGTTATTGGCCAATGCGGACTTGGCGACTTCAATGGCGGCATTGGCAATGTTCACATTGGCCAGATAGTCCTGATTGTCGATGGCAAACAGCGGCTCACCGGCTTTTACCCACTGGTTATCTGCGATATACAGCTCAACGACCCGTCCGTTGACTTCCGGTGAAACGACCGTGATATCGGCTTTTACGTAGGCGTTGTCGGTTGTGACATAGTCTTGTTCTGCCCAGTATTTCCAGCCCCCGAAGGACAAGGTAGCAAGGGCAGTAAGAGCTATGAGGGTTTTCTTCATCATCGTCGTGACTTCTTATGGCTGACTAATGTAGAAAATGTACTTATTGGTACGATAATGGGCGAGAGAAAAGAGTGGAATGTTACTGACCAAAAAATGGAACGATCAGCCGCTGTGAGCCTGATAAGCCGTTAAACAGGATGAGAACAAACAGGGTGAGAGCCGTGCGATGTAAAAAAATAAAGCCGCGGTGAGTTGTCACCACGGCTGGAAAAATGCGGTGTGAAAACCGGTGTAGCGCTAGCGCTGTGCCATGATCTCTTCTGTACGTTGAATCAGGTAATCTTTAAACGCCTGACAACGGGCTGGCATCGGATGACGGGGGCGATAATAGAGGTTGATGTCAAACCGGCTGGCAACAAAATCGGTCAGCAGGACTTTCAGGCGGCCATCTGCCAGTGCTTCCCGTACTACCGAATGGGGCAGGTACGCCACGCCAGCTCCCCGGATGGCCATATCCCGCAGAATTTCGCTGTTGTCACATTCCATGGCATCGCTGATGGTGACAGGCCTGTTCACGCCATCAAGGCGGAAGTACCAGCGGTTGCCGCCAACCAGCGTACTGGCATACAGACAGCGATGTTCGCGCAGGGCTTCCGGCTCGGTCGGGGTGCCGCAACGGGCCAGGTAGCTGGGAGCGGCACAGGCGTACAGTGGCTCACTCAGCAAAGGGCGGCGGATCAGCAGAGAGTCTTTTTCTTCGGTTTCGCGATTGGTGGCCTTCGCGCGAATCATAAAATCAACGCGCAGCGGGTCGGTTTCGCCGGCCTCAATAAACAGGCGGAAGTTAACCTGCGGGTGCATTTCCATGTATTCCGCGATAATTTCGCGCAGAAAGTACGCAGCATACAGGGGCGTGGAAGAGATGCTAATCACCCCGCGCTGCTCATCGGCCATATGCTCGACTTCTGAGCAGATGGTATCAATTTCAGGGAGTAATGCCGAAAATCGGCGATAAAGCAGTTCCCCAGCATCGGTCGGGATCAGTTGGCGGGTGCTGCGTTTCACCAGTTCGACGGCCATCAGAGTTTCCAGCTCTTTGACCCAGCGACTGGCCGCTGCGGCGGAAATTCCCCAGGCGTCAGCCGCCTCACGAAATGAACCGTGCTGGATGACTGAGCAGAAAAAGACAATTTTATCCAGTTGTTGCTGGCGGGCGTTGATACCGACCGGGTGCTGAGACATAGGACATCCTTGTTGCAGTATTCTCCGGGGGTATGATGCCCGGAGAATAGGTGCAGACAACCAAGGCAGGGCTAAGTTGCAGTGGGCTTCACAGAGTTCCTGCTCAGCCTTTGGTCGAGCTCACAGCGGGTGTGAAGGAAAACTCAGGTTGAAAGATGTCAATCGGCATGGTTTTCAGGGCCGGATCAATCTGCGGGCGGAACGCCATTTGCGCCAGGATGTCACGTTCCAGATCGATGCCCGGGGCAATTTCCTCCAGCACCAGGCCGGTCGGATCTAGCCGGAAAACGGCCCGTTCCGTAATGTACCGGACCGGCTGGCCGGTTGCGATGGCCCGCTTGGCGGAGAAGGTGATTTGCTCAACCTCGGACACGAATTTGTGCAGCTTGCCTTCCTGCAACACTTTCAGCTCGCCATCAGCAACGTCAATAGTCAGTCCGTTGGCGGTGAATGTGCCACAGAAGTAGAGCGATTTGGCATGCTGAGTGATGTTGATAAACCCGCCGCAGCCGGGCAGTTTGTCACCGAACCGCGAGACGTTGATGTCCCCGGTTTGCGCGCATTGGGCCAGACCGAGAAACGCCTGATCGATGCCACCGCCGTCGTAGAAATCAAACATCTGATCCTGCGTAATGATGGCTTCCGGATGGTGGCTGGCCCCAAAGTCGAGTCCGCTGGCCGGTAATCCGCCGATCGCGCCGGGCTCGACCGTCAGCGTCAGGTGTTCCAACAGGCCAATCTGACCAGCAACGGTGGCGATGTACTCCGGTACCCCGATTCCGAGGTTCAGCACGGCCCCCGGTTGTAATTCCATCGCGGCACGGCGGGCGATCAGGGTTTTAGGATCCAGTGTTGTTGCTCCCGCTGCCGTTGTAGAGCGGGGAGCGGCATGGCGGTGTGAGGGACCGGTGACAAAGGCCGGGTTGAAGCTGGTGGCGAAAGTTTGCATGTGATCGCCTTCGTCGTCGCACTTGACGATCGCATCGACAAAGATCCCCGGGATCTTGATGCTGTGCGGATCCAAGGTGCCAGCCGGAACAATATGTTTGACCTGAACGATCACTTTGCCGCCCTGATTACGTGCGGCTTGGGCAGCGGCCAGATTTTCAACCACCAGACACTCGTCTTCCATGGTGATATTGCCGTTTTCGTCAGCGGTAGTGCCGCGAAGGATGGCGATATCAACCGGCAGGCGCTGGTAGAACAGGTACTCTTCCCCGTGAAGATTGACCACACTGATCAGATCTTCCGTGGTCACCGCATTGATTTTTCCGCCTTCCAGCCGGGGATCGACAAAAGTATCCAGACCCGTGGTGGTGAGTGTGCCTGGTTTACCGGCGGCAGTATCCCGCAGCAAATGGGAAATCACACCCTGAGGCAGGTTATACCCCTCGATTTCGTTGCTGAGTGCCATTTTCTGAAGTTCGGGTACCAGCCCCCAGTGTCCGCCAATGACCCGTTTCACCAATCCTGGCTTGGCCAGATGGTTGGCGGCACGCCCTGTTCCGTCTCCCTGACCAGCGGCAAAAATCAGCGTTAAGCCTTGTGGGCTGGCCGTCTGGCGGTAGCGCTCGCCCAGTGCTTTAACAAGCATTTCCGGCACCACGGAGCCAATGAATCCTCCCAGCATCACAGCGTGTCCGTTCTCAACCCAGGCGGCCGCCTGCTCGGCGGTAAGTTGGCTGACTGGCATTCGTACTTCCTTTTCACGATTAAGTTGTCAAAAAAGTGTATGAAGTGTTTCATGCCGAATTAATATCCACAGATGAAATTGTTATTTTCATATCTGTCGGTTAACCGTCATGTGTAAGAAATAACCATCTGATAAAAAATGGTTTTTATGTCTTTCGCCTGTTCGTAATCTGCCAGGGAATAGGGCAATACCTTGACTGGGATCCCAGTTTGGGTCCGTCCGGCGCTGAGACGGAAAAAAGCGGTATTTTCAATCATGGCTGCTCGGTCTAGCATGTTAATGACCTGTTACACATGACGTGACCCGGAGAAAAAATATGGATGTTGCTGTAATTTTACTCACCCTGGTGGGCCTGATGTACTTTGCCTACCGTGGTGTGTCTGTTCTGGTTCTTGCCCCGATTCTGGCAATGGCGGCGGCGTTGTTAACCAGTGATTTCCCTTCCCTCTACGCACTTTCAAACGTGTTCATGCCTGCGGCGGCGAACTACATTAAACTTTATTTCCCTGTATTTATTGCCGGTGCCATTTTCGGCAAGTTGATGGGAGCCTCAGGTGCGGCACGTACTCTGTCGGCATTCATCATTAAAAATCTGGGGCCACGCCACGCGATTTTGTCTGTTGTGCTGGCGACAGCCCTGCTGACATACGGTGGGGTGTCACTGTTTGTGGTGGTGTTTGCCATGTATCCCATTGGGGCGGAAACTTTCCGTGCGGCAGGCATTCCGAAGCGTCTGCTGCCTGCAGCTATCACGCTGGGGGCGTTTACCTTTACCATGACGGCATTGCCGGGAACTCCGCAGTACCTGAACACTATGCCGACCATTCCATTTGGCACTACGATTTATGCTGCGCCGGTACTGGGCTTGCTGGCGGCGACCATGATGCTGGTGCTTGGCACGCTCTGGATCAAAATGCGTGCGCGTAAAGCAATGGCTGCCGGTGAAGGCTATGGGGAAGAGTCGGATGCTGAATCTGCGGGTAAGGAATCGGATCCTGCGCCGGGGGTGATCATGGCGCTGGTACCAATTGTGCTGGTGTTTATCATCAACTTCCTGCTGACGAATGTGTATTTCAAGTCACCGGAAGTGGTCGATAACTACAAGGCGCTGGAGGTGAACATTAACGGCACTTGGCCGGTGATTCTGGCTTTGGGCGTGGCGATCGTCTTTATGCTGGCGGCATTTCGTCAGTATCTGTTTGAGCCAAACAAGCAGGTGTTTGATGGTTCTGTGGGTTCGTTGCTGCCGATTTTTAACACGGCTTCGGAAGTCGGTTACGGGGCGGTGATTACTGCGCTGTCAGCCTTCGTGGTAGTGAAAGCCGGGATTGCGGCGATTGATATTCCGGATCTGTTTAAGGTGGCGATTACCTCAACCAGCCTGGCGGGGATCATCGGCTCATCGTCCGGCGGTACCGGGATGGTGCTGGCCATGCTGGGTAATGACTTCATGAGCATGGGCATTAACCCTGAAGTGCTGCACCGTGTGGTGCTGTTGGCGGCGGGTGGCCTTGATACGTTGCCTCACTGTGGCGCGGTCATTACGCTGCTGGCGGTCTGCCGTCTGACGCACCGCCAAAGCTACGGGGATATTGCTGTGGTGACCATGGCGATTCCACTGCTGGCTGCCTTTACGGTGATAGTGGTACACCTGACGACCGGGCTTGTGTAGCGAGCCTCTGTAATCAATTGATGTGCAAGTGATTTTAGCCTAGCCACTTACGCTTATTCACTTAAGCGTAGCCACAAAACCTGGCTGCTATTCTCACACTGAAATGCCCCTGCGCTTACCGCGATATGCGGTCTGCTGACAGGGGCTTTATTCTTGCTGGCAGGGCTGCACGTAAATCGCGTCTGTCGGAAAGCGGCCATCCCGGCTGGGATGCTGGCTGTGTAATCGGCATAAGTCGTGATGGATACTGATCGCCTGCACCCGAAAATTCTCGGTGTGCCACTGACCATCTTCCCGGATACGAATTTGCAAATTTTCGCCGTTACTGACGTGTTCGGGCAGACGAATGTCATAGGTATCGCTGAATGCCAGCAGCCAGTAATCATCCATGGTTACCAGACGACCTGTCCCCGGTGTGGTGACCGCACTGACATAATCCAGTTTCTGGGCAGCATGCACCGGAAACACTGCGGAAAACACACTCATCCCGACCGCAATCATAGCGCCCCGCAGCGCCCTGAATCTTGCCATCGCTGGGATAGGTCTTTCGATGCTACCGCTCATAGACACCTACTATGAATAGATACCTACCGCTCATAGACACCGACTATGAATAGGTACCTAGCTGTCATAACAACTCATCACGAAGTGACGGTGATAGATTTAACTATAGTGCGGCCCTGTGGCTTGTCCGGACAAGAAAAGAGACACCGCTGATGCATGAAAGCCACAACAAAAATGCCAACACAAAAAAGCCACGCAAAAAAGCGATGACAGCAAAGCGAATAGAAAAAAGCCTCCGGCACTTGAACGTGCGGAGGCTTTGCATGAAGAGGGCGGATTTACCGGTTAAGCTTCAGACGATGCAAGACTGAGCTCGGGGTCGCTCTGACGACGGCGAAGGGCAAACAGGCAGAAGGCCACAAACCAGACACTGCTGGCGGCGACACCCAGCCAGGACGAATGGGTAAAGCCCATGACCAGATAGCCGAGCAGTGCACCGAACGCGACTGAACCGGCATAAGGTAGCTGAGTGAGCACGTGGTCCATATGGTGACAACCGGCACCCGTTGCCGACAGGATACTGGTGCTGGAAATCGGTGAGCTGTGATCGCCAAAAACTGCGCCAGCCAGTACGGCGGACAGCATCGGCAGTAACATGGTGATGTCACTGGCTGCCGCAATGTCACCGGCCAGCGGCAGCATGATGCCAAATGTTCCCCAGCTGGTGCCGGTGGCAAACGCCATGACACATGACAGCAGGAAGACGACGGCTGGCAACAGTTCTACCGGCAGACTGCCCTGTGACAGTGACGCGAGGTAAACGCCGGTTTGCATGTCGCGTACTACGGTGCCGATTGTCCAGGCAAACAGCAGAATAATGATCGCAGGCATCATGGCTGAGATCCCTTGCGGCGCGGCTTTCAACCAGATTTTTGCCGACAGTTTCAGGCGCAATGCCAGACCCATCGAGACCACCAGGCTGCAGATTGCACCGTATACCAGCGACAGGCCAACGTTGGTATTTTCAAACGCGCCGATCAGGCTGAAGGCTTGTCCTTTATCGGACAACACATCCGCACCGGACTGAACCATGAAAAAGACGGTTGCAGCGGTCAAGGTCAGGATCGGCAACACCATATCAATCATCCCGCCCTGAGCGGTTTCTGGTGTTTCCATATCCAGACCCGGCGGACGGCCTTTACTGTGATCCCACAGCTGACCTTGCTGGGCGCGGGCTTCATGCTTTCGCATCGGCCCGATATCCAGCTGGAATGCAATAACACAAATCACCATCAGCAGGGTAAAGACCGCGTACAGATTCATCGGCATCATTTCGACAAAGGCGGCGATCGGGCTTTGGTCCGTTAGCTGGTGGGCCGCCAGAATACCGCCGACCAGTGCGATAATGTAGGCACCCCAGGAGGAAATCGGCATCAGGACGCACACTGGTGCGGCGGTTGAATCCAGCAGGTAGGCCAGCTTGGCGCGTGAAATCTGAAACCGGTCGGTCACTGGTCGGCAGATAGCGCCAACAGACAGGCTGTGAAAGAAATCATCAATGAAGAAGATGAAAACCATCAGCCCGGTCAGGGACTTGGCACTACGGCGATCCTTGCACCGTACGGCTGCCCAGTCGGCAAAGGCCTGAGTGGCACCGGACACACTCATCAGACTGATCAGTGCACCGAGCAACAACATGAAAATCAGCATGTTGACGTTATCGTGGTTTAGGGCACCGCCGCTCCAGAAGATAGCCACTATTTTCTGATACAGGTAGTTCAGGGTCTGGGACAGGGAAAATTGGTTCAGCATCAGGGCACCGGCAACGATACCTGCACCCAGTGACAGCAGTACCTGTCGGGTGACGACAGCCAGCAACACCGCCAGCAAGGGGGGAAGCACGGACCAGGCAGAATCCGCAAAAGGAACAAGGTTCATGATCTCATTTCACCTACAACTTAAAGGTGGAGATCTACCAAAAGGACATGTAACGAAATCGACAACCAAGGCATGACGTGTTACCCCTTAGGTAGCGCTCCATAGGAAAAACTATGGCAGTGCTGCGCCTGTTCGACGCAGCCCCAGCGGCTGAGTTTGATGACTCAGTCACTTCGGCGCTGACTCCTTTCCCCGGCTTCATCGGTATCACCCTCTGCTCGGTTACTGATAGGCAGCGCGCCTCTACTGATTTAGGGTTGCTGCGAGCAGACACGGGTCTGCCCACAGCAAATGTTATTATATACGGCTATTTAGCGATGTCAGCATACAATTCACTTTCAATGACTATTAATTCAGCACTATGAATTGCTTTCGATCAAGGAACTGTTGAACAAAGCGCTGTGGCGGAAAAAACGCCGGCTGACAGAGCGGTGAATCCTCAAACCTCAATTCAGCACAGGGAAGAGACTGACCGTTTAGAGACAACACCGCCGGGGCAAAAGTCCCGGCAGTTGGTTGATTAGTTGGTTGATATGCCGTTAGTAGTATCAGGCAACGTGGGCCGATTGGCAATCAACCAGGGAGTCCGGCTGGGTGTGCGTCTCTGCAGGCAGGGCGAAGAACTGCTCATGCAGCGTGCAAATGGCACTCTGGTAGTCATTGTCATCGACCACAAACTGCACGTTGACGTTACGTACCGATGAGTGGGCGGCAATCGGAAAACATTCTGCCTGCATCAGCGCTTGCATTCCCCGCCGCAGTGCCTCATTGGTGTTTATGTTGGCCCCGATGGCAGAAATCATTGCGACCAGTCGCCCGGTAATGGCGGCCTTCGGATACCGTTTCTCCGCCTTATATAACACCTGATTAAGGTTATCGGCACCACCGGTCAGGTAGTAGGTGATTGAGTTGGCGTTCATCTCTTTGCCAATCAGGTTGACGCTCGACTCACGAATCAGTTGCATGATGTCGTAACCGACATTATCAACGTGACCTACCATCGCCTGATCAAACAGATGCAGCGCAAATACTTTGTCCCGCCCGGCAATGATTTCAACCCGATCCTGCGAGGGAGTAAAGGCATTTGAAATCAGCGTCCCCGTGTGCTCTGGCTCAAAGGTGTTCTTGATTTTCAACTCGATATTGTTCTGGCGAAGTCCGGAAGCGGCATTGGGGTGGATCGCTTCCATCCCCAGATTCGCGAGCTGATCGGCCACATCGTAGTTTGTTTCCCCCATAGGCAGAACCGACTCTGGCCCCACGATGCGCGGATCTGCGCTGCTGAGGTGATATTCCTTATGGATGATGGCCTGCCGCGCGCCGGTCAGCACCGCGATGCGGCTGAAGGTCATCTCGCTGTAACCGCGGTCGTACGTTTTCATCAGTCCTTCGTCACAATAGGCGTATCCGGTGACGATAGGCAGTTCCTGGCTCAGGTCGATATTGGCAAACGCCTGACGAATGACGTCATCCAGATCACCGGTGTACTGATTGTTCCAGCTGGACAGGTCAACAAAGCGCGCATTGATACCCAGCGTTTTCAGCTTCAGGGCGGTATTGAAGGCGCTGTGCGCCTCACCGATGGAGGAGAGAAACTCTCTGACCTGAGGCAGATAGTGGCGCAGCGTGAACTGGCCGAATTCGCACATTTCCAGGATGTTGGTGATGCACTGTTTTGCATCCTGAACCCGGGCGCGGATAAATTTATCTGCCCGAAGACGGTTCACCGGGTCGGCAAACAGGTTGTCGTTGATCAGCAGCAGGCGCTGCTCCAGATCGTTCATGGCCTGGCGCCAGTCCGGTGAACGTTTGGCGATCAGCTGGTAGATGCCCGGCTTGCCGGTGCGTTTACATTCCAGCAGATCATTGGTGATCCCGGCATAGGCCGAAACCACGAATACTTGGTTGTAGCGCTGCGAGGGACGCAAAATAATATTGTCGAGCACAGCATCGAACGCTGACATCGACGTGCCACCGATTTTTTCTACGGTGTGAGACATAGTTCATCCTTTTGGTTACGGTCACAGCGTGACTGTCAAAGTGAAGGTGTCTGTGTCGTTGGAATCTCAGGTTTCTTCCATTAGTGGATACACGCCGTTTTGGTCGTGAGTCTCCTGACCGGTCAACGGCGGATTAAACACGCAAGCCATGGTCATATCGCCGCCATAGGCACGTAAAAAATGTTCATCGTGCTGATCCAGGATATAGAGCGTACCGGGTTTGATTGGGTAGGTTTTACCCCCAACGACCTCTATTTCGCCTTCCCCGGACATGCAGAACACCGACTCCAGATGGTTCTGGTAGTGAATGTGGGTTTCGGTATCGGCATAAATCGTGGTGATGTGGAAAGAAAAGCCCATGTTGTCATCTTTCAGGAGCATACGGACGCTTTCCCAGTTTTCTGCGACCACGCGGCGTTTAGTCTGACGGCAGTTTTCCAGTGTTCTTACGATCATCATTTTTCCTTATGAGGCTTTTTTAATGAAGTTGGCTGCTGTTGTTGCCACGGCTTGTTCAAACAGCGCGATCCCTTTGGCCATATCGTGTTCGGTAATGGTTAGGGGACAGAAGAATTTAATGACTTCGTCGTCCGGGCCAGCGGTTTCGATCACTAAGCCCTGTTCAAAACAAGCGCGTGCGATCTTACCGGCGATCTCGCCGTCCCGACAGGCGATGCCTGTCATCAGTCCGCGGCCTTTTAGCTCGCTGAAATAAGCCGGGTATTGAGGCACTAACTGCTGGAGAGCGTCTGTCAGCTGTGCCGAACGGGCCTGGATATGCTGTTCAAACTGATCGTCCTGCCAGTAAATTTCAATGGCTTTCGAGGCGGTGACAAAGGCATGGTTGTTTCCGCGAAACGTCCCGTTGTGCTCACCGGGCTGCCATTTATCCAGCTCGGGTTTGAGCAGAACGACGGCCATCGGCAGGCCATAGCCGCTGATGGATTTTGACAGGGTGACGATATCAGGTTTGATTCCGGCTGGTTCAAAGCTGAAAAATGTACCGGTGCGCCCACAGCCCGCCTGAATATCATCGACAATCAGTAAGATATCGTGCTGATGACACATTGCCTCCAGACGCTGTAGCCATTCATCAGAAGCAGCGTTCAGTCCGCCTTCCCCTTGAACCACTTCCAGAATCACGGCGGCAGGTTTGTCCAGGCCGCTGGAATGATCGTTCAACATGGCTTCAAAAAGCGTCAGGCCATCAACGCCATCGGCATAATGTTCATACGGCAGGCGGGTCACGTTCTGTAATGGCTGTGCCGCACCTTGGCGGTGGTGCTGGTTACCCGTTGCAGCCAGTGCACCAACTGATACCCCGTGGAAGCCGTTAGTAAAGGCTACGACGTTCTGGCGACCGGTTACTTTGCGTGCCAGCTTTAAGGCGGCTTCAACCGCATTGGTACCGGTCGGCCCGGTGAACTGCAGCTTGTAGTCGAGATCCCGCGGACTGAGGATCAAATCTTTAAAGCGGGCAATGAATTCAGCCTTGGCCGTGGAATGCATATCCAGTCCGTGCGTCAGGCCGTCCTGGCTGATGTAATCAAGCAGCGCCTGCTTCATGACCGGGTTATTGTGGCCATAATTAAGAGCTCCGGCGCCCGCCAGGAAGTCAAGGTAGGCATTTCCTTGTTCTGTGTATAACCAGCTGCCCTTGGCATGCTGGAACATGACCGGAAAATTGCGTGCATAGCACTGTACGTTTGACTCATGACTTTGAAAAATTGTCATTCTTTAACCTTTTGGGTTGAGAGTTAGCTAGATTTGAGCTCGATCCTGAACAGGTATTCGCTGTCATGATGACCATCGAAATGAGCGTGTTTATCGAGAAACGTCGTCACGTCACCGTGACGTCCGTGATGCTGATTGAATTTGTGAAACAGCGCCCACGAGCCCCTGTTGTCGTCAGTGATGGTGGTTTCGATATAGCGGATACCGGCATTTTCCGGACGGTCGAGTAAAGCTTCCAGCATTCGGAAGCCGACACCGCATCCTCGTGCTTTCGGGCTGACGGCCACTTGCCAGATAAACAAGGTGTCCCGGCGATTTGGCGGTTGATACGCCGAAGTAAACGCAACGATGTTTTCATTTTTCTCGACAACGACGCAGGTATCACGAAAGTGCTCTGCCTGCAGGAAGTTGCAATAAGAGGAATTGGTATCCAGCGGTGGGCATGACGCGATGAGTTCGTGTACCTCAAGCCCGTCTTCCTTGCTGGGTTTACGAAAAGTCAGCGCGTCCTGCTTATTCGCTGTGGTATGCGGGTTCATTACCCAGGGTGCCATCGTAATCATTGGTCGCCACATATGTTTAGAGTTCTAATTAATTTGTTTTTATCATACGACGTTAAAAATTTGTTTCAACCCTAAATGTTTTCCGGTTTGTGTTTGATGTTATTATCTATATGATTTTATTTGATTAATTTGTTTGTTTTAATTTTTAATGACAATTTTATTGATTTTTATTCTTTGTTTTTGTTTATTTCTCTAATTTATTTTGGGTGAGAGGCTGCGTCAGCACGAGATGCTGTTGATGAGGAAACGGCGGTTTAAGCTGTTGTTCTTGAGGTGGTTCTCGAGGTTGTTTTAGAGGTTGTAGTCGAGGGCGCTGTAGTTGAGGCCTTCATCGGTGAAAACCGGCTCAGAAAGTTGGCGTTAGGGATGATTTAATGCATTAAGCCGGATAGTGATTTGCACTGGGCAGTGATCGGACAACTGGTAGTCAGGTAACCAGTGCGCTTCGGGTACGACTTCGCGAAATGAGTCTGTCTGCATGAGTAAAGCGGCGCGTCTATCAAGCACGATATGGTCAATAAAATGGGGGAAAGTGCGGGTAACCCAGCGCTTTTTGTTGCGATCATAAAATCGGCTGGGACATTGGCTGTGGGACGGATAACCGGCACGGTTGAGTGCCAATTCAGCAGGCTGACCATCATTAAGTTGCTGCCAGAATCGATCGTTTTCTGCACTCAGGCGGCGGTTGAAATCCCCCAGAATGATAAAAGGAACCGGTTCTCTGGCCCGCTCTTCTGCCCATTGTTCAAGGATCTGCTGTTGGCGGAACAGTTGGTGACAGGCTTTCCGGTTCGCCTTCTTTTGTGGCTTACCCTGTTTATTTGGGGTCTTCTTCTGGCTGAATGAACAACCACTTTTCAGATGCACTGCCAGAAGCCGAAGCACCGGCTTACCGCCCTCCATCAGGGAAATGTCCACGCCATAGCGGAGTGTATGACGCCCAAGCAGATCCAGTGCGGTTAAATCTGGGTGACGCTGAAAGTCCAATCCTTTGCGCAGGGCAAAACCGACAAACTGCGGCCAGGGACGATGCCTGTTTGAAGCTCCCGATATTGCCTGACGATCAGAAAAAACATAGTGGAAACGCCCCTCGCCCAGTAGCTTATCCAGGGCTTTGGAATCCGCCACTTCCTGAAAAGCCAGCACATCGGTGTTTAGTTTTTCAGCCCAGGCTGCCAGGACACGAAAATCTGCGGCATGGCGGGTCGGGAGAGTGCGACGGGGAACATCAGGGTAGCTTTTCCGCAGTTCAGCGGGGGATAGGCTGCTTAACCATTGCAAATTCCAGCTGGCAACCCGGATGTGGGGTATTTGAAAACGGGCAATCGGGCTGTCATATGAATAGCCATCTGCCTGTGAATGGCCATTTGCCTGCCATTGTTCGCCGTGTCGCACTGAATTTTCTATGGTACCTGCTTTGTTGGTTTCAGTTACGTTGGCTTCTGTTGCGTTGGCCCCTGATGCGTGCGCCGCCGTCAGTGTGGTGCCCGTTGCCCAAATTACAGCCCCAAAAACACTCATCCACAGCACTGTTTTACCGGGGGCAGCTCTCCAAGAAACGGCTCTCCATGGCACGACTCTCAATGGTACTGCTCTCCAAGGCTCAGCTTTCCAAGGCACAGTTCTCCATGGCATTAGTTTCCATGATAGCGTACTCCAACGAATAGCTTTCCAAAGTACAGCGTTCCAAAAGAAAGCGCACCAGGAAAAGCTGAGCAAAGCAGCAAGTAAGGAAGCCGGTAACTGTGCTGTGAATGCGAATGAATACATGGCTGGCGAAAACCTGAAGGCTGCCACTGTGCGCGAAGCGAGGCTCCAGGAGACTCGAACCCGCATCCTTTTTATCCCTCTTCGGGCTCGTTGCGAATGCCGTTTCACTGTGCGGCAAATCTGTGAGCATGACACAGTAGATTGCAGGCAATGGGGGAGAGCTGGCAAGGAACGGCTCCAAAATTTACGGGATCTAAGAGGTATGCTTGCACTATATCGTGAGTCGCTACCAGCCCAGTTCGTACCGCACTGTTAGGCCTGAGGGATGGTTCGCAGCCTTTTGAACAGGGGGATTTTGTTACAGCGCTGTCTGCTGCGGCCATCAAACTGCCCAGGCGTGAGTGCTTTTGTTGCGGGGTTTGCTGTTGCATCGATCTTGGTCAAAAAGGTGTTCTTGTACTTATGTCGCTGATTAACAAAAAATTTTCAGTTGATCACTATCGGTAAGCACCTTTTTGCTCTATCATGCGCAACTTATTTCATATGTTGAGTCTTAACAGCAAGGGATTATTCCGAGAATGAAGGCAAGTAAGGCAAAGTTAGTGGCAGTGGTATTGGCGTCAACAATGGTTTTATCCGGTTGCTCTGCGGTATCAACGGCGGTGAAAAAACGTAATCTGGAAGTGCAGACGCAAATGTCAGATACCATCTGGCTGGATCCTGTTTCCGCGGATAAGAAAACCATTTATGTTCAGATCCGTAATACCACGGATAAACAAATTGATATCTCGGACGCTTTGCAACACAGGTTGGTGGCGAAAGGCTACCGGATTGTGAATGATCCGGCGACTGCGCATTACTGGCTTCAGTCTAACATCCTCAAGCTCGATAAAATGGATTTACGTGAAGCGAATGGCTTTCTGACCAACGGCTATGGTTCCGCGCTGGCGGGTGGCACACTGGGTATGTTGGCAGTCGCATCGCGCTCATCCAGCGGAAACAGCATTGCTGCGGGAGGCCTGATTGGTGCGGCCATTGGTATCGCGGCTGATGCCTTGGTGGAGGATGTCAACTACGCCATGATCACCGATATTCAGATTGTGGAGAAAACTAACCTGAAGGTGAACACCACGCAGACGGCAGATGTGAAAAATGGCTCATCCAGCCACACCACCAGCAAAACGACGCTGACCGAAAATAAAAAGCGTTACAACACCCGTATTGTATCAACGGCCAATCAAGTAAACCTGGACTTTGAAGAGGCTAAACCGGTACTGGTCGATGGTCTGGCAACCTCGATATCCGGTGTGTTCTGATGCCATGCTGACCGCCTCTCCGGAGGCGGTTTTTTTCGCGATACTTTCAGCGTATTGTCATACCTGCTTGCTATCCTGACCTATTTTAAGGGCTCCCTGAGGTGAACGCTGAGGACTCACCGTAATCCGGTATCAGGCTTGTACGTTTTTCTCTGTGGGTATCCTTAACGGAAACAGACAATAAGCGAGATGGTTGAAGATGGAAGTGATATTGGTTTCAAACCAGGAAGAAGTGGCAGCCGTGGCGCCGGTTATTCAGCAATTGCGTCCTCAGTATGAGCTGAATGAACTTATCGGTCTGCTGATACAGCAGATGAAGTCGGGGTATCAGTTGGCATACGTGATGCGCGACGGTAACGTGCTGTCGGTGGCAGGTTTTGTGACCGGGCAGAAGTTATCCTGTGGTCAGTATCTTTATATCGACGATTTTGTTACTGACGAGGCGCATCGTTCAGAGGGCGCGGGCCAGTATCTGATGGATTGGTTTAAGGACTATGCCGAAGTGAATCATATTGATGAAATTCATCTTGATTCCGGTGTCCAGCGTTTTGCGGCGCATAAGTTTTATCTGACCGAGGGATTTACAATCAGTAGCCATCATTTTTGCTATCGCTGCTGAGGCCGTACGGACTAAGCGTCAGGCGATATCACCGGTATCAGTGGGGAGATCGGCTTCATGTTGATCACTGTGCGTTTGGCAAACAGGGTCGTTAAGATCTGGGTATCCTGGGTTTCTTCTGCATTTCGGGTTTCATGAGCGTCAACGGTATTCCGCTGTGGAGCCAAGAGCCCGGCGATAGGGTGTGATGAATATGGGCGATGCGTTGCCAGTTCTGCCACATCCACCAGCTGTAACAAGGCGTGGAATTTATGCACGTAGTTGACCGTTTCTGCCGGTAACCTAAGCTGGCTGAATCGCTGTTTGTCACTGCTTTGCGCCCGGCTGACCCTGCCTTCACCGGCATTGTATGCTGCCAGGGTGAGGTTCAGATCCTGATGGAATTTCCGGTACAGAAAAGTCAGGTAGTCCAGCGCCGCTTGGGTGCTGTGGCTAACGTCAAACCTGTCATCCCGCTCTGGGGTAACGCTCAGGCCAAAACGTTTGGCGGTGGCTGGCATTAGTTGCCATAACCCGGCTGCTTTGGCAGGTGAAACTGCCAGCGGATTGAATGTGGACTCCAGCATAGGTAATAACACCAGCTGTCGGGGCAACTGCCGCTTGTCCAGCTCTCGATAAATCATCTCGATCGTGTGCCGCTGACGCAACAGATGACGCTGAATCCGCTGTTGGTGCGGGGTAAGGCGCGCATGCTGTGCTTTGACCTGTTGCTTGAATTCCTCAGACTCTGCCGGAAAACGCAGACGGCCCGTGTTTTGGGGTGAACGCTGTCCTAAAAACGCAGGTTGTGATGGGGAAAATAGTGGTCGGGTTGCCCAGTCCATCGCCGGGATAGCGGTTTGTGCCTCGGTATATAGCGGTGCGGCGGACACCGGCATCAGGAGCAGACTTGCCAGCAATGGCAGTAAGTGCCGCTTTAAGCGGAAATGACTTGAGCGGAAATGACGATGTTGGGGGGCGGTAAGGGTGCCAATAACCCCTGCGGTTGCCGCATGGGTTGCCGCATAGTTTGTCGCACGGGTTGTCGCATGAATTGCTGGAGCGGTAATGCCTTGAGCTGTCATGTTCGAAGGCGGCGATGAGGCAAACGACATCACATCTGCATCAGCTGGTCACGGGCATAGTGGCGCTGTGAGCCCTGACTGATTTCGGCTAACAGTTCCCCAAACGAAGCGGACAATTGCCCGTTGTGCTGATTGAGTTGCCGACAGGCCACAATGACGGACTCAAGACGTTGCCATTGCTGCTGCATTTTTTCCCGTAATGCCGGTGGCAGAGCCTGAAACAGGCTGCGAATACCTTGCGGAGTGGCTGGCAGTCCCAATTGCCGCAGTTGCACTGTTCGTTGTGTTGAACGTTGTGCTAAGACGGCAAGCAGTGGCTGCTGGCGCTGCATCATTCGTTGCATGGCTTCGCCATCGAAATTCAGATAACTGGCCTGCAGTGCCTGTAAAATCTGCTGCAGTTCGTCATATTGCTGAATGTCTTGCTGAATTCCCTTCAGAAGCTGCATGACAAGCTGTTGTCTGACCGCGGTGGTTTGCGCGGCTGATTTACCGGATTCCACAGTCTTACTCATGGCCAGTGTGGAATTGCATAATGGCACCAGACAGCGCCTGAATATCCAGTTCCAGCTCACCCCGTGCCAGTGCGTCTTTTACTGCCGCGACTTTGTCCATATCAATACTGGGTAGCTGCTTCAGTTGCTCCTGCATGTTGGCCATGCGTTGGGTATCAACCTGAACGCCAGGCTCCGGACGCGGCTGACTGCTTGCCGTGGTTGAAGTGCGACGCGAAGAATGGTCAAACTGCGTTTGGGTAATAGCGCTGCCAGCCACTTTATCAATTTTCATCCTGAGTTCCTGTTGCTGATGGAGTCTGATTAAGATAGGCGGCGAAAAATCGGATTAATTAAATCTTTCAGGGCATGCTGTTGCGGGCCAACCGCCGTGGTGGAATTGATCCTTTCACTGAGCGCAGCTTATCAGCTAACAGCGTCAGGTCTCGCATTAGGTCTCACATTAGGTCTCTTAGAGAGCAACGTCAGAGACAGGGGTCAGAAAACGGTTTCTACTTTGCCGTAGTCGGTTACGCGAACCTTAATCACTTTCTCTGACCGGGAATTTTTAACCTCAATCTGCTCATTTTTGCCCCCGTCTTCCAGTGCAATTCCCCGGGTACTGGCCTGCATTCCGTCTTTCCTTGCGGTGATCAGCACTTCATCTCCGGTTTCAACCAGCCAGCGCTGTTGCAGCGAAGCGGGACGGATCACCTGTCCACTGCGAATACGGCGTTCGGTGCGTTTGCTCGTTACGCTTGGAATCTGTGTGGCGAAATCAGTCGCTCGGTTAAAGCGCATCACCTGCATTTTCAGCATATCGGCTGCCAGTTTGGTTCCCCGGTTGAGGGCGGTTCGGGCGACCACAACCGGTAACTGCACTTCAACTTTGACAGTGGTATTTATTCGCCAAGGGTACGTGCCGCCGTCACAACGTACCTGACGTTTAAGATTCCCCACTGGCTGGTTGTTGAGGTCGCTGGCCGCGATGGTTAACGGCACCGGGCATACCGGTAGGTGCTGCACGGCCGCGGGAACCGTGATTGCTATGTCGGTCTGCACGTTCTGCCAATGGTGCTGCCGGGCATAGGCATCGACCTCTGCCTGCATTTCCTGCCTGACAAAATCTGCCAGCGCCTGCTCGGTCATGGTCTGTGCTGCAATAGCCTGTTCAGTTCTCGTCTGCTCGCTTTTAGTTTCAGTTTGCTCGATTTCAGTTTTCTTAGATAGAGCCTGCTCGGTAATAGCGCTGAAAGCGGGCGGATGGCTTATCCCCAGCAGGGCACTGCCGAACAGGGCGGAAAGAAAGCAAATACGAGATTGACGGCGCTTCCGTCCAGCTTCCGTTGGGCGGAAGTTCCGCTTCCGTGTCGCATTGTAACGTATTGATAAATAAATCATAAAAAGATGGCATGTATCTTGATTAATGCTTCGTGGACCAGCCAGACCTGAGGAATTTCAATGGCGATCAGTTTTGACAGTGCGCTCGGTGTTCACCCGGATGCGCTTAATTTCAGGGTACAACGCACCAAGGTGTTGGCCAGTAACTTAGCAAATGTTGACACCCCTGGATACCTTGCGAAAGACCTGCGCTTTGAAACCGTTATGCGCAATACCGTGCCGGGGAAAGTGGATAAGCCGGTACCGGACTTCAAAATCTCTTCGCTGTATGCCATGCCGTACCAGAACAGCAAAGACGGCAATACCGTTGAGCTGGGGGTTGAGCAGGCGAAGTTTACTCAGAACAACATGGATTTTCAGACCAGTCTGACTTTTATGAACATGAAATTCAGCGGGTTAGCCAAAGCCATAGAGGGACGTTAATCACTATGTCATTTACCGATATCTACTCGATTGCCGGTTCGGCCATGAATGCTCAGACCGTTCGTCTGAACACCGTTGCCAGTAACCTGGCTAACGCCGATGCCGTGTCTGCTAACCCGGAGGATGCCTACAAGGCACTGAAGCCGGTTTTTGCCACCGTGTACAGCAACACGCAACTGGCTTCCGGTGAAAACGCGTATCCGAATGCGGAAGTGCGGATTGTGGACGTTGTGCAAAGTCGCGGCGACGCCGAGAAACGCTATGAGCCGGGTAACCCGCTCGCTAATCGGGAAGGGTATGTTTATTACCCGGACATTGATGTGGTGGCTGAAATGGCCGACATGATGTCCGCAACCCGCAGCTTTGAAACCAATGTTGAAGTGCTGAGCAATGTGAAAAGCATGCAGCAGGGGCTTCTGCGACTTGGGGAGGGTGGCCGATGAGTCTGGCGCAATTTACCGCCCTGACTGCGGATTCACCGGTATCGGCGACAGCCGGTCAGGAAAGATCGGTCACGGCCAACCCTGCTGACCGAAACAGTGCGACCTCGCTGCAGAACGAGTTCATTACCCTGATGGTGGCGCAGGTGCAGAATCAGGACCCGTTAAATCCACTGGATGGCACGGAATATGTCAGCCAGCTGGCGCAGTTTTCTCAGGTGCAGAGTACCGAGAACATGGCGCAGGTGATGCAAAACAGCATGGTACTGCTCGATAACATGCAGGTGCTTTCTACTGCTGGTCTGGTTGGGCAAACCGTGTTTGTGAACACCAACGAAGTGGAGCTGGGCAGCGGCCCGCAGCACGGCAAGCTGGAACTGGCGCATGCCTCGAACATGGTCACGCTGACGATCACCGATGAGTATGGTCAGGAGACCTCTTTGCCGTTAGGGGCACACGGTCAGGGGGATGTGGATTTTGCCATTGATCCGCAAGCTCTGGGGCTGAAGCCGGGTAAGTACACCGTATCGGTGAATGTTGATAAGGGCCAGGGGCAGCCGGTCATGCTGATGGCCGGTGAAGTCTCTCAGGTGCGGGTGCCCAGTAACGGCGGCGCGACGCTGGTCAATGTTGCCGGGGTCGGCAGTGTTCCTTTCTACCAGATTAGTCAGTTTGGTGCTTAACCAGACATTACTTAATAAGACAGTACTAAAAAGAGTCACTCATGAGTTTTGATATTGCATTAAGTGGTCTGGATGCCACAAACACACAACTGAACACCATCAGTAATAACATTGCTAACGTTTCAACGTCCGGCTTCAAGGAATCCCGTACTGAGTTTTCTGCCGTGTATAACGGTATGCAGCCAAGTGGGGTTGAAGTGGCCGCGATTTCCCAGAACTTTTCCAAAAATGGCCCGGTTAACGGCACCGGACGTGCGTTGGATCTGGCGATTAATGGCAGCGGCTTTTTCGTGACGAAAGATCACATGGGGCAGCTTCTCTATACCCGGTCCGGGATTTTCGGGACGGATCGGAACAACAACATTGTGACCAATGGCGGTATGAAACTGCAGGGTTACTCCGTGGACAATAACAACACCCTGCAAACGGGTGCTGTCACTGATCTGAAAATCAAAACCTCATCCCTGGCGGCCAAAGCAACGGACAGTGTGGACTTTGTGGCGAACTTTGACGCCCGCGCGACCGTGATTGATACGGCGCAGAATCCGTTCTCTCCGACCGATACCGACTCATTCAGTTCGTCATATACCACCAAGGTGTACGACTCGCTGGGTAACCCGCATACCGTGACCCAGTATTTCACCAAAACCGGGGATAACACCTGGCAAGTCAATGTGCAGGTAGACGGCGCTGATCAGCCAGCCAAAACCCAGCAAGTGACCTTTAACACTGACGGTACGCTGGCGGCACCAACCAAGCCATTTACCGTATCGCTGACACCGGGCGGTGCCAACCCGATGGACGTCGCAATTAATCTCGAGGGCAGCACTCAGTTTGGGGCGGATTTTGGCGTGAGCACCAACTCACCGAACGGCCATGCCTCCGGTGAATTGGCCGGTGTGCGGGTCGAAGATAACGGCATGGTGTTCGCGACGTACACCAATGGTCAGTCCCAGTTGCAGGGACAGGTGATTCTGGCGGATTTTGCCAACCCGCAGGGACTGGTGAAAGCAGGGAACACCTCCTGGATGCAAAGTTACAGCTCTGGTGCGCCGATTAACGGTAATCCGGGGGCCGGGACTTTAGGCAGCCTGACCTCCGGTGCACTGGAAGGGTCTAACGTGGATCTGACCAGTGAACTGGTGAGCCTGATGACCGCCCAGCGTAATTATCAGGCAAACGCAAAAACTATCTCGACCTCCGATAAGCTGACCCAGGCCCTGTTCAACGCGGTTTAAGCCTGAAAGACAGAGAGAATCAGTGTAATGGATAGCTTGTTATTTACCGCAACCAGTGGTGCCAGCCGGGTGATGAAGGCCCAGCATGTGCACTCGAATAACCTGTCGAATGCCGATACGGTCGGATTTCGGGCGGATTTGGAGCGGGTGCAGAGTATGCAACTGCAGGGCAACGGTTTTGCCGGTCGCACTCTGGTTGCCACGAACTCGGCGTCTACCCGTTTTGACAGTGGTGACATGATCAAAACCGGCCGACCGCTGGATATCGCCATTAATGGCGAGGGTTTTTTTACGGTGCAGACGCCCGCTGGCAATGAGGCTTATACCCGGGCCGGTAATATCCGGGTTGATGAACTGGGTAACCTGACCGTCAATGGGTTCCCGCTGATGGCGGATGGCGATCCTCTGGTGCTGCCTGCGTACCAGAAAGTGGAAGTCAGCGATAAAGGTGTGATCAGCGTGATTCCGCCCGGCGGTGGAGCGGAAGTGGAAGTCGGGCAGCTCAAGCTGGTGAAACCGGCGGCGACGGAGCTGCAAAAGGAAAGCGACGGCCTGTTCCATGCTGTGCAGGGGGAAGCTTTAGCGGCAGACCCGACGGTGCTGGTGGCGGCAGAGCATCTGGAAGGCAGTAACGTGTCCGCCATTGATGAGCTGGTAAATGTCATGTCTCTGACGCGCAATTTTGAAATGCAGGTACGGATGATGAAAACCGCCGAAACCCTGGCTCAGGCCGGAAACCGGTTAATGAGTAATCGCTAAATTCAGGCGGGATGGTTACTGCAGACAGGCGACGAAAAGCAAGCGGCAAGCGTCAGTCACAAAGCCTAAGCAGCGAAGTCTAAGCAGCGAAGTCTAAGCAACGAAACATAAGCAACGAAACATAAGCAACCAAGCTTAAGTGACAAGCATTAGCATCACAGCATCCGCGACGAAACAAACAACGAGGAGAAGCAGGAATGCATTCAGCATTATGGGTCAGTAAGACCGGGATGGCAGCGCAGGACACCAAGATGACTGCCATTTCCAACAACCTGGCGAACGTGAATACCGTCGGTTTCAAACGTGATCGGGTGGTCTTTGAAGATCTGTTCTACAGCATCCAGCGTCAGCCTGGCGCTCAGGTGGATCAGGTGAATCAGTTGCCAAGCGGGGTACAGCTGGGCAGCGGGGTACGCGTGGTCGGTACTCAGAAAGTCTTTACACAAGGAAACTCACAGAACACGACGCAGGACTTGGATATGGCAGTGCTGGGCGCGGGCTTTTTCCAGATTGAGAATTCTGACGGAGAAATCATGTATACCCGCAACGGCCAGTTCCATGTGAATTCTGAAGGCCTGATGGTGAACAGCCAGGGGCTGCCGTTGCAGCCGCAGATTCAGGTGCCGGAGAATGCCACCAAGCTGAATATCGGTGTTGATGGCACCGTGACCGCCGTTGTCGCCGGTGACCCGCAACCTCAGGATCTGGGACAAATCACGCTGGCGAAATTTATCAACCCGGCGGGTCTGGAAGCCATCGGCGGTAACCTGTTCCGTGAAACGGAAGCCAGCGGCGCTGCCGAAGAGCTGATCGCCGGTCAGGATGGCGCGGGCAGCATCAAACAAGGGGCATTGGAAGGCTCGAACGTGCAGGTTGTCGAGGAAATGGTGGACATGATCACCACTCAGCGCGCGTACGAAATGAACGCCAAAGTCGTGTCCGCGGCTGACGACATGCTGAAGTTTGTCGCCCAGTCGGTGTAAGGGGCCAATGATGAAAGGTCTGTCTTTCTCTTTGCTGGCCTGTGTGTCTGCAGCCGTGCTATCCGGCTGCAGCATCCGTCCGGAATTTGTGCCGCCTGAGCCTGACGATTTGGCTTATGCGCCGCCGCCGCTCAACTATGCGCTGCCTGAGGCGCAGAACGGTAGCTTATACCGCCACCAGTACATGATGACACTGTTTCAGGATCGCCGTGCCTACCGGGTTGGGGATATGCTGACCATTTTGCTGGATGAAGAAACCCAGTCGAGCAAAAAAGCCAACACCAAATACGGCAAGGACTCTTCCCTGAATTTCCTGGCTCCGACCTTTGGCAATACCACCCTGGATGATTTGTCAGCCAACATTGAGGCCAATCGAGGCTTTGACGGTGCAGCTTCCAGCTCGCAGGGCAACAAACTGCAGGGCGGAATTACGGTAACGGTTCACGAAGTGCTGCCAAACGGCGTACTGCGTATCAGCGGTGAAAAATGGATTCGCCTGAATCAGGGAGATGAGTTCATTCGACTGACTGGCATTGTCCGGGTGGATGATGTTGATCGTCGCAATCAGGTGTCCTCACTGCGTATCGGTGATGCCCGCATCACCTACTCTGGCCGCGGCGCGCTGGCCGACAGCAATGCTGCCGGTTGGCTAACACAGTTCTTCAATAGCCCATGGGTACCATTCTGATGCAGACACTCCGAACCTTTTTCCGCGCGTTGGCTTGCACCGCCGTGTTAGGCAGCCAGGTATTGATAACGCCGCTGGTACAGGCGGAAACCCCGATGCCGATTATGGATCTGGTTGATATTCAGGGTATTCGTAACAACCAATTGGTGGGCTATGGCCTAGTGGTCGGTCTGGACGGCACGGGCGATCGAAACCAGGTGAAATTCACCAGCCAGTCCATTACGAATATGCTGCGCCAGTTTGGGGTGCAGATTGGGGAAGGGACTGATCCCAAACTCAAGAACGTGGCCTCGGTCAGCGTGACGGCTTATGTCTCGCCAATGTCCGGCTCTGGCCAGGAGTTGAATGTCGTCGTGTCATCGATAGGGGATGCGAAAAGCTTACGGGGTGGCACGCTGCTGATGACGCCACTGCGCGGTATCGATGGTGAAGTGTACGCGGTGGCACAGGGCAACGTTGTGGTTGGCGGGGTGCAGGCGGAGGGCCGCAGCGGCTCGAAAATCACCATCAATACCCCGACCACCGGGCGGATCCCGAACGGGGCTACCCTGGAGCGAGAGATTCCGTCTGACTTTAATGACAAAGACACCATCACCCTGAACCTGCGTAAGCCCAGCTTCACGACGGCTAAAAATATTGCCCGTGCCATTAACGGCATTTTTGGCCCGGAAGTGGCAACCGCCATTAATCAGGGCAAGGTTGAGATGCTGGCACCGAAAGACACGCAGCAGCGGGTCACGCTGATGTCGATGCTGGAAGATATCACGGTGGTGGAAGGGCGTCGTCCGGCGCGGGTGGTGTTCAACTCCAGGACCGGTACCGTAGTGATCGGCCAGCATGTCAAAGTCAGCGAAGCGGCAGTCAGCCATGGCAACCTGACTGTGACGATTACCGAGAGTCAGCAGGTCAGCCAGCCGAATGCGTTTTCCAATGGTGAAACCCGAGTCGTGAATGAGTCCGGTGTCGACATTAACCAGGATACGGCGCAGATGTATATCTGGCCGGAAGGTACGGAGCTGAACACCATTGTCAGTGCGGTAAACAGCCTGGGTGCGACGCCGGATGACCTGATGTCGATACTACAGGCGTTGCAGGAAGCCGGTGCACTGAACGCCGAACTGGTTGTGATTTAAGGAGGGGGCATGAAAGTAGACAGTAATGGTGACATGGCACAGATGAACGCCATGCTTTACCACGACAACAGCGCGTTGGCCACTATCCGGCAACAGGCCGATCAGCAGGGGGCGCTCAAAACGGTCGCTGGCCAGTTTGAAGCCATGTTCCTGCAAATGGTGCTGCGTCAGATGCGCAGCAGCAGCGATGTGCTGGCGCCGGAGGACAATCCGTTTTCCAGCAAGGAGCAGGGGGTATACCGTGATTTTTACGACGGTCAGCTGGCCATCGAACTGGCAAAAAAGCAGCGCAGCGGGATCGCTGACATGCTGATTAAACAGCTGAGTCCGACCCTGCCTCATGCCAGTCAGGCGCTGTCAAAAATGCCGGTCAGTCATGCCACGGCGCCGCAAACGGCAGCTAACGATAGCGATGGATTGGGCACTGCCGCAGTCACCACGCCTTCTTCTGACGAGGGGCTGGCCGCGTTTAATGATACGGCTCTGGCCGCCGCCTACGATCCAAGAGTGTCCTTCCGTCAAATGTTTCAGGAATCCATGGGCACCGTTGCTTTCCAGCAGCCCCTGATCCATAAAGTGGAGCTTTAATTGCCATGTCCATGATTAACATCGCGTTGTCTGGCCTCAATGCCAACAAAGTCGCGCTTGATGTGACCGCCCAGAATGTGGCGAACGTGAACACCCCGGGTTACAGCCGGCAACAGGTACTGACCAGCTCGCTGGGCGGCCAGGGGCGCCACAGTGCCGGAGGGGGCGTGGAAGTCACCAGCATTCGCCGTGTGGCCGATCAGTTTCTGGTCAAGCAAACCTGGCAGACCAACAGCCAGGCCGCGTATTCTTCGCGCTATTTGTCGAACATGAGCCAGCTGGAAAGCCTGTTGGGCGCGGATGCGTTCAGCCTGTCTGGCGGACTGGATACATTGTATGCGGCGCTCAACGATGCCACGGTGAAACCACAGTCGATTCCGTTGCGCCAGCAGGTGATTAACGAAGCAGAAGCGCTGTCACGCCGTTTCAATACGCTGACCGAATCACTTCACGCTCAGCACAAAAACATGAGCGATCAGCGGGGTGCGGCGGTAGAGCATGCCAACAGTCTGCTTAGCAATCTGGCTGATGTGAACCGCCAGATTGTTGAAGCTTCAGCGACCAGCGGTAATGCCGCGCAGCTGCTGGATACCCGGGAAAACCTGATTGGCGAGCTGTCGAAGCTGATGGACGTCAGAACCACAGAACAACCGGACGGCAGCCTGCAGGTGACCCTGGCTTCCGGCCAGCCACTGGTACTGGGCTCGGAAGCCGCTCAGCTGAATACGGTGCCTGACAACACAGATCCTTATCTGGCGACGCTCAATCTGGAATTTTCCGGCCAGCATTTTCCGGTGAACGGAAAAGTCGGCGGGCAGTTGGGGGCGATTGATGATTATCAGTTGGAGACCCTCAAGCCCAATTTGGCAGCATTGAATGATATGGCTGCGAACCTGGCGGACGAATTCAACCGCGTGCTGGCTACCGGTAAGGATCTGAACGGCAATCAGGGGGCACCGCTGTTTACCTACAACCCGGCTAATCCGGCAGCCAGTCTGACGGTGGCCGATTTGTCTCCGGAAGACCTGGCGTTTTCAGCTGATGGTACGCCGGGCAACAGCGAAGTGCTGCAAAAGCTGGTGGCGATTGGTAACCAGTCTTTTGCCATCAGTGGGTTTGGCAATGTCACCATCAATGATGCGTTTACTTCGATGGTTGGCGAGACCGCCATTAAAACCCGTCAGGCCAGTGCCGATCACAAGGCAGCAGAAAGCCTGAATAAGCAAGCGCTGGCAGCCCGCGACAATCTGAGTGCGGTAAACAGTGATGAAGAAGCCGCAAATCTGATGGTGTTTGCCAATGCCTATCAGGCCAACATGAAAGTGATCAGTACCGCCAATCAGATGTTCGATACGGTCTTGCAGCTATTTTAACGGCGTCGCACAGAAAAGGTGATGAAATGAGAATCAGTGATACCCAGTTCAGTCAGATGATGCTGCAAAGTTTGCAAAGCAATAATGCCGGGCTGGGCGAAGTTCTGCAGCAAATGTCAACGGGCAAGCGTCTGACGAAGCTTTCTGATGCGCCCATCGACTCGATCAAATTATTGAACCTGGAACGTGAAGGACAGGCGCTGGATCAGTACCGCAATAACATCAGCAATGTTAAAACGACGCTGTCGAGCCAGGAAACGTATCTGGACGCCGCCAATGAGAGCCTGAAAAGTATGCGGGATCTCGTGCTGTGGGGCGCAAATGAATCGCTCAGTGAGGATGACCGAATTGGGATTGTCACCGAACTGGAAAGCCTGCGTGATAGCCTGGTGTCGACCTTTAATGCTCAGGACGAGGAAGGCAATTATCTGTTTTCCGGTACCCAGACCGATCAGCCGTCACTGGTTGCCGCCGGTAGCGACTATGTCATCAACGGCAATAACGATAAACGCGTAGTGACGGTGGCGAAAGGGGTGACCATGGAATCCAATGTCACGGCTGGTGAAATCCTTGAGCTTGGCGGCGACAACATCATCAACCGCATCGATAAGGTGATAGCCGAGTTCAAACAGCCAACCGCGGCGTTTCATGATGAAGTGAACAGTGCGCTGAATGCGGTTGATGCGACGCTGTCCAATGTGCTGGAAGCAATGACGACCATCGGTGGTCGTCAGAACAACCTGGATTTGCTGGAAAACAGCCACAGTGAAAACAAACTGTTTGTCGACAAGGTCTCGGGTGATCTCGAAGCGCTGGACTACGGCGAAGCGTCGGTCAGGCTGAATAATTACATCAGTGCGCTACAGGCCACGCAGGCCAGTTATATGAAAATTAATGAACTATCGTTGTTCGGACAGCTGTAAGAGGGCAGGGACGTATGGTTAATGCAACGGCTGACGTTGGCCCTCAGAGCGTCCGGCTGGCCGGACAAGGTCAAACCACCATTACCCCGTCGGCCGTGACGGAACGTTCCGCTGCTGAGGTGCCGGCCACTCGTCCGGCCCGGATGGTATCAGCGCCGCAGGGACATTTTTCAGTCTCCAAAGCCGTGTTGGCAAAAGGTCAGCACCAGGCGACAACAGTGCAGGTGGCGCAGCAGGCGCTGCTGCAGGTCGGGCGAGAACTGCAATCGATGAAGCGAGTTCTGGCACAGTCTTTGAGCAGCCAGCAACCGGCACCGCCATCGTCGAATGACAAGCTGGCACACAGCCAGCAGGTTATTCGTCACACTCTCGACAGTGCCCGCACGCAGGAAGGGCGGGTCTTGGATGCTCAACTGAAGGTTCAGCTGAACGGTCAGGCCGGCCGCGCTTTTACCATTCCCGGCCTGAACCTGACCCGGTTACGCCATCAGGCAGAGCAGCTCAGGCTCGATTTTCCGCAAGCGGGGGCCGTTACCCTGCAGTTTGATCCACGACTGGATGACAAACAGCTGGTACGCCAACTCGATCGGAATTTGATTCCGCTGGGAATGCGGGCAGCCGCCACGGATGGCGGCGAATTGGTGTTTAAAACGACAGACAGTGCGTATCTGCAGATGCATCAGCAGGTGCTGGTTACCGGGCAGGGACATCGATACCCGGCAGGGCAACCCAATCAGATCCGTCTGCAACCTGAACCTGAAGGGGTTGAAGACCTGTCCATCAGCACGGCGCACCGTGACGGTATCCGTCAGACCCTCAGTAAAGTGAATCTGCATCTGCGCCAGGTTCAGCAGAGCCTGGATGATATTAAAGCCTACCAGGCTCAGTTGGCGCAGCAAATGGAGCAACAACTGGAAAGGCTGGGCACTCAGGGCGATGTGGCTGCCGCTGAAGGCCGACTGAGCCATTTATCCGCCCAGTTTTCCGGTGGGTTCAGCGCGACCTATCAGGCGATCACGGCGCAGGCCAATGTTCACCGACACACAGTGGTTGCCTTGCTGCGCAGCTGAGGCCCGTCTTTGGGATGTGCCAGCGAATGAAAACCAGCCTGCCGGCTGGTTTTGTCTTTCATTTACACCGAAAGGGCGAGACAATCCCCGCCTCCTGTTCTCTTCTGTTTATCTCTTTTTAAAACTATGACGTTATCTGCTGCCGTGACGAATGAGCCTTCGCGCCATCGTCAGTATTTGCGTGTGTTCGCGCTGGGCTTTAGTGCCTTTATCTTTAATACCACTGAGTTTGTGCCGGTCGGGTTGTTGTCTGACATCGCCCGTGATTTTGACACGACGCCGGCTACTACTGGTTGGATGCTGACAATTTACGCCTGGATTGTGGCTTCCATGTCGCTACCCATGATGATGCTGACCAGCCATATTGAGCGCAAAAAGCTCCTGTTGATGGTCTTCACCCTGTTTATTGTGAGCCATGGTTTCTCGGTCATTGCCTGGAATTTTGAAATGCTGGTAGCCAGTCGGATCGGTATTGCCTTTGCACATGCTGTGTTCTGGTCGATTACCGCTTCTATCGCGATTCGGGTAGCACCGCCGGGTAAGAAAACGCTGGCACTCAGCGTGCTGGCGACCGGTACCTCGCTTGCGATGGTGCTCGGGGTGCCATTGGGTCGGATTATTGGTCAATGGCTGGGTTGGCGAACCACCTTTGGGGTGATTGCTGTCGTGGCGTTGCTGATCATGATGGCGCTGTTCAGGCTGTTGCCGCCATTGCCAAGTCTTTTCACCGGCTCGATGAAAAAACTCCCGGAATTGCTGCGTAAGCCAACGTTGATGGGGCTGTACCTGTTTATCTTTCTGATCTTTACCGCTCATTATTCGGCGTACAGCTACATTGAGCCTTTTATGAAAGGGATTGGCGAGGTAAGTGAGCACTTCACTACTTTCCTGCTGCTTCTGTTTGGTATTGCAGGCATTCTGGGCAGCGTCATTTTCGGTTACTGGGGAGAGAAGGCCAATACCCGCCTGCTCGTTGGTAACACGGTGGTTGTGATGGTGTGTATGGCACTGTTGCTGCTGGCTGTTTCACATCCCTGGACAATCAGTACCGTGCTAGTGTTCTGGGGTACGGCGCTAATGATTGTGTGTCTGGCGATGCAGGTCAAGGTACTCAATATCGATACTCATGCTTCTGATATGATCATGTCGATGTTCTCTGGCATCATCAATCTGGGCATTGGCGCCGGGGCACTGATTGGCAGCAAAGTAATCCAGTGGCGTTCGCTGGAGGAAATTGGTTACGTCGGGTCTGGGTTTGCGTGCCTGTCTTTGGTGTTGATAATGGTGTTGTTGATGAGGTTCCCTACCATACGCTGAGTCAGGTGAATTCAGCCGGTCGACACATGGACTATGCTGGCCATAAAAAATCCGAGGGTGTGCTTGCCCCTCGGGTTTTTTTTGCCGGTAATCCGGTAAAAGACCGGTAGCCCGAAGATAAGACCTCGTCAGGCCAGAAAAAAGAAATACAGAAAACAGATAAATGCCAGCAATGTGGCAGACAGGGTCGGGTACACAATATAAGAATCATCCCGGCGGTTGGCCCGCTGAAAACACAAGAAGGTCAGGATGACGTTATAGAACACCAGCAACAGGCTGATGAGCGTACCTTGTCGTAGCGTGAGGGCGTTCAGCTTCAGGAGAAACATTGCCAGAAGGCAATAATCTATCACAATCAGCCAGAGAAAGGTTTTTTGCAGGGTATCGGGTCTGCGTGTCCGTCGTTCAATGTGCGCCATGGTTGACCTGTCTGACTTCCTTGAAAATACGGTGGCGATTATAACCGTGTAGCGGAGGGTGCAAAGTCACTGTTTATTCCACAATGGTTGAATGGTGTCAAAAAATCCCTTTGTCCCCATTCAGTTCCACAAGTTTATGTTTACTGCCTGATTCATGTTTACTGTCCTCAGCGGTTCCGAACGCTATGTTCTGAACGCTATGTTCCGAACGTTAAGTATTGATTGTTATGCATAGAACGTTCGGAACATGTCCAACCGGTCGGCTCAGGAAAGCGGTGATGGTTGGCTAATTCTAGCGGTGAGTAAGTGCACCTCTGCCTGATGAGTTGCCTGAATATGTCCTGGCCCCTGATCTGGCCCAAGCCCCTTATCTAGAACCAGGCCTGGCTCCTGATCCGGCATCGACGTGGCCGCTGGCTGACGGTATGAATCGCTGACCGGGTGGTTTTGAACCAACTGGCGTCGGAGCACCGGCTGGTTCTGCTCTGCAGCCTGGCGCGCTTTATTGACCGGGTTATCCGGTTTTTTGCTGCCAAACAGGGTGTCGAGCACCTGAGCTGCCGGTGTCGTCAGAATAAACAGTTCAATCCGGCGGTTTTCGCTTGCATCCGGCTCTTCATGATTGAGCAGGGCGCGATCTGACATACCAGCCACCTGCAGTACCCGGTTCTCGGGCATACCGCCAGCGATGAGTGTCTGGCGTGCCACGTTGGCGCGTGAGGCAGACAGTTCCCAGTTAGATTTACTACTGAAATGACCTTTAAAGCGGGTAGCATCGGTGTGCCCGCTGATGATCAGCTGGTTACTGATCTGTTTGAAAATCGGGGCAATGGCCAGCAGCAGATCTTCGAAAAACGGTGTGAGCTGGGCTCCGCCCCGACTGAACATGTTCTGGCGGAAATCGTCCTGCAAAATGATCCGCAGTCCCTGTGGGGTAACATCTACCATTACATTGCCTTGGGCGGCAGCCTGCTTGGCCATTTCTACTACTACTTCAGCCAGCAGCGTCAGCTGTTCCTGAGTTTCAAAACTGCCGGGGATCAGGGCATCGCTTTCCGGTCCGTCACCGTTGCCGTCAAAAAAGGAGGTGATAGTCTGCGCGGCATCGTGAGAGCTGAGATCGGCGGCTTCACCGCCGAAATCAATCGGAGAAAGGCTGTTGGCAGTATCGAAAGGGTTACCGGCACCTTCGTCAAAAATGCTGGAGCTGTTCAGGTAAGCGACGATGGCCCGCCGCTCTTTCTGATCCACCACCTGTAGTAGCCACAGCACCAGGAAAAGGGCCATAAGAGCAATCATGAAATCAGCAAACGCCACTTTCCATGCGCCTCCATGATGTTCTTCATGGTGCCGGTTACTGGCGCGTTTAAAGACGATGTGCTCTTGTTTTTGCATTACCCCTCCTGATCAGCCAGCCATTTCTCCATGTCGTTGAAGGAAGGTTTGATGTCCAGCTGGATATGTTTTCGTCCGGCATCGATAGCGAGTAAGGTTGGTTTTTTTGCTACGTATGCCACCAAAGTTGCGCGGGTACATTCAAAAGCGGTCATATCACGTTTTACGCGCTGCGCCATGGCATTACTGGCTGGGTCAAAAATGCAGTAACAACCGAAAATACCTAAGAATGTGCCCACCAGAGCGGCTGCAACGTGGTAGCCAATCATCGCGATGGAACCATCAATCGCCTGCATGGTGATGATGATGCCCATAACGGCTGCCAGGATACCGAATCCCGGCAGGGCTTCCGCGGTACGTTGCAGTGAGCGGGAAGGCAACAGCAAATCCTGCTCGATAGCCGCAATTTCCTGCTCCAGCAGTCCCTCTAACTCAAAAGGCGACATCTGCCCCATTGCCATTAAACGCAAATTGTCGGTAATAAACGACACCAGTTGCGGATGCTCTGCGACCAGCGGGTAGCGGTGAAATAGCTCACTATTGGCCGGGTCTTCGATGTGGCGATCCAGCGACTTGAAACCGCTGGTGCGAATGTTTTCCAGCAACACTTGCAGCAGAGCCATGAGCTGCATGTAAAACTCTGATTCATCCTTGCGGGGGGATAACACCTCACGCAATTGGCTGCGCATGTCTTTGAGCACATGAGGTGGGTTGCCAATGATCAGGGAGCCGATGGCCGCACCAGCAATGATCAGCAGTTCCGCCGGTTGCCAGATAGCGGCCAGCTTGCCCCCGGCCCAGAGGTAACCGCCAAAGACGCAGAGAATGATAATCAGGGCACCTGTAAACTTTTGCATGGGATCTCCTAAGACGACAGGTATTGGTTTAACTGTTTCAGCGCCTGTTTGTGCAGCTGACAGATGCGGGGTGGGGTCAGATTCAGTACCAGGGCAATTTCATGCAGGTTCATATCATGCTGATAGAACAGCGTGAGCAGCAGTTGCTCCCGTTGCTTCAGTTTGGTCAGTGCAACTTCAAGGGTTCGCTTTATCTGCTCGTGCTGAATGGCATCCTGATGGTTGTCGTGGGCCATATCCGCCCCGTTTTCAATCAGTTGATCCAGGCTTTGCATTTCGCTCGCCAGACTGGCGTGAAGCCGCTGCTGGTAATCTTCTTTATCTGTACCCAGTGCCTCAATGATCTCGGCTTCGCTCGGCTGGCGGCCAAGCTGCTTGGTGAGATCACGGGTGATGTCATTGAGCTCGTGGGCCTGCTGACGGGTTTGACGAGAGCGCCAGTCCAGACGACGTAATTCATCCAGAATGGCACCGCGAATCCGGCACACGGCGAAGGCCGGAAAATTCGGGTCATCCACATTTTCATAGCGGCGGGCCGCTTCGAGCAGACCGAGCATGCCCAATTGCTGCATATCTTCCAGGCTGCAATGGGTACTGGTATGGCTACGCAGCTGATTCACCACGCGTTTAACCAGAATCAGGTGTTTGCGTATCAGGCGGTCTTCGTTGAACGCCGGACGCTGAGCGCTGACAGGCTGCTCGGCGCAATAATGATCGGCAGGGTTCATATCAAGCATGGTAGCCTCACTGGATCACGTACTTGGTGAGCAGGACATCGTCGATATCTCGCGCGATGTGGGTGTCGGCGAATGCCGTCAGCAGGGTTTGTTTGACTTCTTCCTGCAGGGCATCAATGGTTGGCTGGTTTTGCAGCTCTTCATACGTTTTGTTGCTAAACAGCTTCAGCAGGGCATTGCGTACCACCGGCATGTAGTTGTCGATGTTTTTAATGCGCTCTGGCTGGTAGGTTGCAATGGCCAGTTCCAGCATCACGAAGTGCGTCTGGCGGCTGCCTTTGACACTCAGTACCAGTTTGTCCAGAGAATGAAACACCGGTTGATCGGATGGGGCTTCCTCAGTCTGAAAACTGAAGGTAGTCAACATCTCGTCCAGGTTGAACTGGCGGTGGTTTTTCATGTACCAGACCGTCCCGGAAAAGGTGAGCGCCGAAGCAATGACGCTTATCAGCAGCGAGGCGAAAAGCAATGTAGTGATTTGTTTTTTGGTCATGAATGCAAGTCCTTACTTGGCGGTCTTTGGTTGGCCGATAAAAGCGACACGCTTAGGCGGTCAGGGACAGCCAGTGATCTGAAGAAGTCTGCTCACTGTGTTCAGCGGTGTCGTTCGCCTGCCGAACCCATGGCTGGAAACTTTCATCTTCCGGTTGTGAGGAAGAGTGTGACGAGCTCTGATCACCCTGGCCGACATTCACATCGACGTGCACAAACTGTTGCTGCTGAAGCTCGGCACGCAGTCGTTCAGAGACCTGTACCAGAGCATCCCGAACGGCTGCATTGTTAGCATTCAGCTGAATGTTGAGTCGATCACCTTCCACGCGCACCAGCAAATCCAGTTTGCCCAAATCCGGCGGATCGAGACGGATACGGGCTTCCTGAAGGTGCTGAGTAGCCTGAAGAGAAACTTTGTCGTGCAGTACTTGCAGCATCTGTTCGCCCCATTTGGCAGGTTGGCTGCCGTCAAGGTGCATGGCTGCCCAAGTCACGGGACCGGCTGCCTGAGCGGGCATTGTCGGACCGGCACCAGTTGTGCCTGCACTGCCCAGCGAGCCGTGCAATGAGTTATGTAATGAGCCATGTAATGAGTTATTGGCCGTGCCGAGGGTGTCGGTGAATGTGGCGGTTCTGTCCGCTCCCGGCAGCAGGGTATCGCTCAGCCCGTTGCTTACACTGCGCTGGCTTGCCAGCATCCCATCTGTCAGAGGTGTACCCGAAAATGTTGAACCCGGCGATGTGCCGGATGTCCAGCCATTAGGGCCTGTACTGGTCAGCCCATTGCTGGCGCTGACGGCGTCAGCAGATAAGGAACCTGTCATCAAGAAGCCAGCAGTGAGGCCTGTCGGCATGGCTGTGCCAACCGTCGTGGCGGACATGACGCCGGGAACGGCTGCTATCTCTCCTGACATAGCTGATGTTGCTTGTCCTGCATAATTCCCGGTATGTGGCGATGCCTTCGGATTCGCTGGCATCGAATGAGAGGCAGACATACCGGCAGCAGGCGTATCGGCGGCAGATGAATCATCCTCGGCAGTACGGGAGTTTCGTTCAGCCGATGCGTGTGCTTTATCATTGCGGGTGGCGTTGTCCGATTGCTTGCGACGCTGAGCTATCTCGCGTGCTGACGAAAAACTGTCATGTCCGGCTTCAGGCACCGGGCTTTTTTTCGGGCTGAACGCATTTTTTAGACCCAGGCCTTCGGATACCGAGCCGGATATTGCGTTGGAGCCATTGTTAGGAAGAATGGAAGTCTGCATCCTTTACTCCATGTTCAGAGCCAGTTGATAGGCTTCAAAGCGCTCTTTCTGATCGCCGGTGGCAGCGATCTGGATCTGGACTTCCTCTCGGGCTTCCGAAAGGGCCTGCATCGCGCGTTGGTGTTCCAGTTGCAGACGTGCCAGTTCAGCCTGAATCTCGGGATTCAGGCCGGATTGCCGATACTGTTGACGGCATGCTGTCAACAGACGGCGAAGCTTCAGATCGGTCTGGCTCAGCACTTGCCAATCCTGTCGCTGTGCGGCCAGGAATAGCTGCTGGCGACACTGTTTCAGCATGGCGGCAGTGACATTAAACATGCGTACCGAACCCTTCCCAGCCTTCACGGATATTGGTCATGACCTTTTCGACGTTGTCGAGGCGGTTCAGATCGTTGTTGAGGCTGGCGCGGAACAGTTCAAACTGGGCAAACTCGTACAGATCGTGAAGGTTGACTGCAATTTCTCCGCCTTGTTCCATATCCAGCGCACTGTCCAGACCCGTCAGAATGTTCATACACTTATTGATCCCCGTGCCTTTTTCGGCAAACCGCTTCGCGATGATGTGGCCTTTGATTCGTACCAGTTCATCCATAAAACCGTTAATCAGCATCAGTACCAACTGATGCGGGGAAGCAGAGGCAGCCTGGGCATCCAGATCAACTTGCTGGTAAGAGTTAAAACCGGAATCTTGCATTAACATAAAAAGGGTCCTTTACATTGCGAACAGACCGCTGGTCTGATTCATTTGAGTCATGATTTGATTCATCTGGGTGAACTGGGCCAGGTAACGGTCGTACGCCATGTCATATTTGCGCTGCAACGCTTCCTGTTTGGTGTCAATTCGTGACAGGTTCTGCTTAATCGCGTCTTTTCGAGATGAAAACAGGCCACTGGAAAATTTCAGGTACGGCTCCATAGCACTGTCCAGCGAGTCGAACAGGTTACCGTCGCCGTTGAACATGGCTTCCAGTGCGGCACCGTTGTTCTGTTGCGCTGCCGTAAAGCGTTTTTCATCCAGTTCCAGCTTGCCTTCCCGATTGATACTCAGGCCCACTTCCATCAGGCTTTTGCCTTCAAACTGACTGCGCAGAACGTTATTGAGCTGGCTTTCAATTGAACGGGTAGTCGGGTCTCCGGCCAGTGCGCCCCGTTTGCTGTCTTCTGAGCCGGTTGAGGTCAGGCGATCGATGGTTGAGACCAGGTTGTTGTAGGCGTCAATGAAGGTGTTGAGCTGCTCTTTAGTCGCTTCGCTGTCGGCGGCAATACCCATGCTAATCGGTGTGTCACCGGCGCTCTGGGCCTTGTTAACGGTGATATCGACACCATCAATGACACCGCTGAAGGTATTGCTGCCGTTGGTCAGTTTCAGTCCGCTGCCTTGTGGCCCCAGCCAGATCACAGCATCCTGTGGGGTACTGATATCCGTGGTATTGGTAAAGGCGTCGTCGAACCAAGCCTGGCCGGTGCCCGAGGCGGACACCTGAATCGTATTGGCGACGCCGGTTTCGGTACTCGACAGCATGAAATGGGTTTCGCCATCTGCGCGAACCAGCGTGGCATTCACCCCTTTGTTATTGCTGTTGGTGTTGATTGCGGTAGCAAGTTCCGCCATGGTGGCTTTCCCGTCGCCGTCGTTGTCGACGGTGGAGAGATCAACCGAGAATGTTTCGCCGTCAATGGTGAAGTCCAGCGTACCTGTTGTCGGAATCTCGGTCGTTGACGTGATCCCCGCTGGCATACCGGTCGACATCTGATGCGCGGTGGCGACCTGCTCTACGAAAATCTGGTAGTTACCGGTCAGGGCGTTGGCATTGGTGCTGGCGGTAAAAAAGCCTTCTTCGCTCAATGTGGCTGCGTTCGTGATAATGCCCGACGTGGCCGTATTCATCTTGTTGACCGCGGTGCGGAACTCCCGCAGCGCGGTTTCTACCTCACCCAGCGCTTTCAGCTGGCTCTGGTATTTATCAGCCTGGAGCTGGTAACGCGTCTGGAAAGGTTTGACATCTAGGGTGGCGAACTGGGTTGCCATTGAAATTGGATCCATTGAGCTCATGTCAGCACTCCTAATTGAGATAGTGTTGTTTGGCAATAACCGTGCCAGCTTTAAACTGCATTTAAGTAATAAAAATCAGCTGTTTACGCACAATAAACACTCGGCGCGGAAGTGAAGCTTCCGCTATTCGCTTCCGCCTGTGGGTTCCGCTGATTCCGCTTTCCTGTCTTTGCTTCGTCTCCAGAGAGCGGGGGTTGATTCTCAAATACAATGGGAAAGCGTTGATTTTGCTGGTGTCACCAGGCAATGAGGCGACCAGAGCGCTGCGGGAATTAACCGTTAAGCGACCGAACGGAACTGGCATCACAGGGGGCAAAGCAGGCGGGTGTGATATCAGGCAATGTGCACAGTGAACAACTAACAGTGGGCAATGCAAAATGCACTGGCTTTGGGGAAAACTTAATTTCAGTCAATTGCTTACAGGTGTCGCGTGTCGATAGTCAAAGTGAAAAATGAAGAAGGTAAACCGGACGGGTACATGGGTCAGCTGATGTACAAAAAACAAAGCCTCCGTTAAGGAGGCCTTGCCAAAGGAGTGTCTGAGCGACTTGATTAACGCAGCAGTGACATTGCCATACCTGGCAGCTGGTTAGTCTGAGACAGAACGGTAGTACCGGCTTGCATCAGCATCTGGTTTTTGGTCATGTTTGATGACTCCACTGCAAAGTCAGTATCCATGATACGGCCTTTTGCAGCAGAAGTGTTTTCTACCATGTTGCCCAGGTTAGTGATGGTGTGCTCCAGACGGTTGATATTCGCACCCAGTGCTGAACGTGCAGCACCCAGATCAGCCAGCAGACCAGCATCACCTTTTGCGCCTGTCAGTGTTGTCAGTGCCGTTTGAGCGTTAGCTTCTGAAGTCAGATCACCCAGAGCCAGAGTACCTTTAGTACCAACAGTGGTATTGATCTTCTGAACTTCTGTAGACACATTCACTGCCAGCTGATCGCCAGCGTTGGTGCCGATTTGGAAGTTCACTGCTGCAGCTTCAAAAGCACCGCCGCCGTCAGCCAGTAGGGTGCGACCACCAAAGCTGGTAGAAGCCATAACATTAGCCAGTTCTTCACCCAGTTGCTGGTATTCTGCATTCATGGCTGTACGGTCAGTCGCCGTCACAGAACCGTTTGATGCCTGAGTTGCCAGGTCATTCATGCGGTAAACGATGTTAGTCATTTCGTCCATCGCACCTTCGGCAGTCTGCATCATCGAGATGCCGTCCTGGGCGTTGCGCATTGCCATAGACATGCCGCGAGACTGTGCGTCCAGACGGTTTGCAATCTGCAGGCCTGCTGCGTCATCAGCGGCTGAGTTTACACGGTAACCGGTGCTCAGACGTTCCATCGCTGTGTTCAACAGGTTAGACGTATTGTTCAGGGTGTTTTGAGTAACCAGTGACGCGTAGTTAGTGTGCATTGATAGAGCCATGATAGTTCTCCTCGTTCAAATCTATCTGGATGTTTTCCTGCTCAACCACTGTATGCGGACGTCTTCTGGCGATGATTAATCAAGAATTAAAAATAAATCTATAAATAACGGCGAGAGAATAGAATTGGTGAACCTGAGCGCAAATCCATGATAGTTAGTCAAAAAAAATTTAATGTTTTCCTTTAGATAATCAGAAAGGTTTGATGGAAGGCAGAGGCAGAGGCAGAGGCAGAGGCAGAGGCAGAGGCAGACACGGGGAGTGGCATTCAGAGCGAAAAAAAGCCCCGCTGACGGGGCTGAAAAAATGATGTGGCAGGTTAGTTGTTTGACGCTACCAGTCGCAGTGGCATCTCTCTGACCGTGCTTGGAATATCCCGGATATACCCGAAATAGTAGGACGCGCCGAGTGACCGGTAGTGGTGAAGATCCTGTCTTGTGCCAACACGACCTGCGATGAAATCAATCTGCTGTTCACGGGTGAAAGCGGCGATCGGCTCTAGTCCGTCGCGACTGGCCTCACTGGTTAAGGGCTGGGAAACTTTAATCGCGTCCGGGTGGAATGCGCGGGTATAAACCAGATGTTCACTGGGCGTGTTCAACTCGAACCAAAGCCTGTCGGATTGTGCCCGCAGCCAATGCAGTTGCTGCGTGAGGGCTGGCACTGGCGGGAGTGAGTGAATCAGCTGGATGCAGGGAATGATGTGCGCCATGGCTGCACTGTGCTGGCGGTAAATTTCTCGCAGAAATTGCTGTCCCTGCGGGCTGCTCACCGTCTCAGACTGCAAGGGCACGACAACGGCATGAATGGTGGCCGGACGATAAACATCCAGCTGACAACGGATCAGCCTTACTGCCAGATACAGGCTGTAGAGATCTAAGCTGATGCGCATGGTCTCTGACAGTGCAAAGCGGTAAACACTCTGCTCGCTGTTTCCGCCAAAGCGCAGGGTCAGATGCTGAAAATATTCGTCATCGCTTTGGGTATGCCGAATGGCCTGACAGACATGGCGGATGTCATTATAGCGCAGTGCATCCAGCACAATGCTGTCATCCTTGTGACTTACCGCCGCTGGCATCAGCCCCAGCACAAACGCGCGAAGTGTATTGAGTTGTGTGAGGTTATCCAAGGTTGCCTACCACGTTTATCTGTTTGTTTTCCGGAATTTCGTTATATGACAGCACCGCCAGTCCCTGGGCGAATGTGCGGGCATACCGTGACAGTAATGGTCGCAGTTGCGGCATCACCAGCAGAACCGGTGCCAGGCCCTGCTGTTTCAGCTGTTGGCGAATCAGCGGCAGATTTTGCTGGAACTGGCTCAGAATATTCGGCTCAATCGGGAAACTGTCGAGCATCACAGGTCCGCCTGCCTGAGCCTGTTGCAGCGACGTCATCAGCATCTGTTCCAGGTTATCGGAGAGGGTGTACACGCTCAGTTCCCGTTTGTCGCCATTGATCAGGTTCACCAGGGTTCGGCGCAGGCTGCATCGCACATCAGCGGCAAGCAGAATCGGGTCTTTGGTGTTTTCGCTGCTGTCGAGCATGGTGTTGGCGATGGTTCGAATATCTTTCAGGGGAACCTGATCCAGTAACAACTGGCGGAAAACTTTCAGCTGTTGTGCCGGGTTGAGTGCCGCGCTCAATGCCTCGGCCAGTTTTGGGGCCTGGTGAGCGAGACGCTGGTTCATCAGGTCGACATCGTCATGGGTGAACAGCTCGGCAAGGTGCGTTTTCATCACTTTGCTCAGATGAGTGGCAATCACGGTGGCATCATCCACAACCTGATAGCCCATGTTCAGCGCGCGCGCTTTGTCATCGTGTTGGATCCATACCGCTGGGAGCTGATAGGCCGGGTCACTGCCGAGAATACCGTCTATGTCACCATAGGTTTCCCCGACGGCAATCGCCATCAGGCGATCCGGTTCGATCATCCCCTGTTCAATGATTTCACCGTTGACCGACAAGGTGTACTGGTTAGGTTTCAGGCTCAGGTTATCGCGGATGTTGACTTCCGGCAGCAGATAACCGACCTGCTCGGACAGGTTTTTACGCACCCCGCGGATACGCTGGGTCAGTGGCGCACCCTGCTCTTTGTTGACCAGGTGCACCAGCCGAAATCCCAGAGCCAGTGACAGGCTGTGAATATGCGGAATATCGTCCCAGTTCAGTGGCTGCTCCTGATCGCGCTGCATGGCATCGGATATGGCCTGCACTTCGTCCAGCTGCGTGTCACGAACAGGGGCTTTGAGCTGACGCCAACCCGCAAAGGCCAGCACCGCAGAAAAAGAGAAGAAGGCCAGATGTGGCATGCCCGGAACCAGCCCGATCACCAGCATCACCCCGGCGACTGTGAACAGAGTCGCTGGGGTGGCCAGTAGCTGATTACGCATTGTCTCGGCCATGTCGTCATCGCTGTCGTTAACACGGGTGACGATAATGGCTGCGGCCGTTGCCAGTAACAGTGATGGGATTTGTGCGACCAGACCATCACCAATGGTCAACAGGGCATAGGTTTTAAAGGCATCTGACGCCCCCAGACCATGCTCGAACACCCCGATACTGATCCCGCCCAGAATGTTAATAAACAGGATCAGCAGACCAGCGATGGCATCGCCGCGAACGAATTTGGAAGCACCGTCCATGGAACCGTAAAAGTCGGCTTCATTCGCCACTTCCCGTCGGCGCTGCTTGGCGCGTTCCTGATCGATCAGACCCGCGTTAAGATCGGCATCAATCGCCATCTGTTTACCCGGCAGGGCATCCAGAGTGAAACGGGCAGCCACCTCTGAAATACGTTCACCACCTTTGGTAATCACGACAAAGTTAATGATCATCAGGATGACGAAAATCACCATACCGACCACATAGTTTCCGCCGATAACCACTTCACCGAATGCCTGAATGACCTTACCGGCCGCATCGCCGCCGTTATGGCCTTCCAGTAAGACAACCCGGGTTGAGGCTACGTTCAGGGTCAGACGCATCAGCGTTGCGACCAGCAGGATAGTCGGGAAAACCGAGAAATCTAACGGGCGTTTGGCTGTTGTACTGACCAGCAGAACCAGAATGGCCAGCACAATGTTGAAAGTGAACAGGGCATCGAGCAGCATCGGTGGCAGTGGCAGGATCACCATAGCCAGGATCATGAGCAAAGCAAACGGGATACCGATATATCCTTTGCTCGACTGTCGGAGTTGGGTTAGCCAATTAAACATGCGTAGTCCTTCTTACGGCGTTTCGTGCTGTAGTCAAAGTCAGCATCTTGTTATCTCTTGTCCGGTTGAATTGCGTTAATCTGGTTGCGTTACGTGGTTGGTGTTCAAACAAAGTCGGTCACTCTGTAAAGCACGACAGGAAGCGTCAATGCTGTAAATGTTTTGGAATGACAAATGTCGGCAACGGCTGAGGCTGATTGCCCTGGCCAGTTCGGAACGCCCTGAGTTGCAACACATAAGTGAGAATATGGGCGACAGCAATATACAGCTGACTCGGAATTGCTTGTTCCAGCTGGGTAGTGTGGTAAATCGAACGAGTTAGGGGCGGCGAGCTGAGAATCTCCACCCCATTTTCGCGGGCGATACGCTGAATGTGCATGGCGGTTTCATCGATTCCCTTGGCGACCACAAAGGGAGCATCTGCCAGCGCCGGGTCATACTTGATGGCAACGGCATAATGGGTCGGGTTGACGATCACCACGTCCGCCTGCGGCACGGTTTTTTCAATCTTACGGCGGGCGAACTGTTGCTGAATCTGGCGGATGCGTTGCTTCACTTCCGGACGCCCTTCGTTATTCTTAAATTCTTCTTTGAGTTCCTGCTTGGTCATTTTCAGCTGCTTGAGGTGCTCCCAGCGCTGGTAGGGAATATCAATCAAGCCAAACAGCAGCAGTGCCAGCCCCATCAGCAATACCCCGTCATACAGGATGACCATGATGGCAACTACGCCCTGCTCCAGCGGTAGTGACTGCATCCCCAGCAACTGAGCCAAGTGCTGATCCAGATAGAAATACAACAGCGCAAAAATGACCGTCACTTTCAGGGCTGATTTCAACAGCTCAACCAGCGAGCGGCTGGAAAACATCCGTTTGATACCCGCCAGTGGGTTGAGCTTACTGAGTTTAGGCAGTGCCCCGGCCGGGTAAAACAGCCATCCCCCCAGTACCAGTGAACTGGCGAAGGTGGCCACCAGGATGGCCGCAAACAACGGCAGCAACAGCTCAATGATAAGACCAAGACTCTGACCCAATTGTTCGATGGCCTGCCATGGGTTCTCCAGATCGGCATGGGTGAGTGCCATGTTAAAACGGAAGATGCCAGCCATGCTTTGCCAGATGTCGGCCAGTTGCGTCGAAAAATAGACGGCCACCACCAGAAAGATCACTGCAGTGGTGAAATCTTTGGCGCGGGGAATCTGTCCCTGCTCACGGGCTTTGCGGATTTTCTGGGGAGATGCCTTTTCGGTTTTGTCCTGGGCTGAATGGTCGCTCATACGCCTCCCGTCACAAACAGCTGGAGTTGTTCCAGTGTGGTATGAACCAGTTCGGTATAGCGTCCCGGCACCCCGCTGACAGACAGCAGGATACTGAACAGGCCGAGAATCATGGTCATCGGAAAACCCAGTGCGTACACATTGAGGCTGGGTGCGGCACGGTTCATAACACCAAAACTGATGTTAGCCAGCAGCATGGAAACGATGGCCGGTAACGCCAGCGCCAGCGCAGAAGCAAACATCCAGGTGATAAGATCAACGACATTGTGCAGGGACGGCATGGCCAGTCCCGAGCCGACCGGCCAAAGGTAGAAGCTTTGCACCAGAATATCGATCACCACCAAGTGGCCTTCCAGCGCAAGGAACAGCAGGGTGGAGAAGATCAGAAACATTCGCCCGAGAATCGCCACTGACAACCCATTGACCGGGTCATTCATCATGGCCATGCCGAGCCCCATCTGCAGAGAGACAATCTGCCCCAGCATTGTAAGTACGGTGAACAGCAAATGGATGATCAGGCCAAAGAAAATGCCCCATATCATTTGCTCGAACGCCAGTGCAATGGCTGACAGGGATAGCAGATCCACGGCTGGCATGGCAGGCATTAAGGGCGCCGTGATCACCGCCAGTGACAAGGCGAATAATGCCCGTACCCATAACGGGATGAGCGCATCCCCAAAAAACGGCATGGCCAGCAACGCTGCTCCAATTCGGAAAAACGGCCACCAGAACTGGCCCAGCCAGGCATTGAATTCCGCGAACGTGATGACCATCAGCCGATCATCCCGGGAATGTTGTGGAACAGGTAATCAAACAGCTCCATCAGGCGACGAAGCATCCAGTGGCCGGCGAAAATCACCATCAGCAGCGTGACAATCAGACGAGGCAAAAAGCTCAGGGTCTGTTCGTTAATCTGGGTTGCCGCCTGAAATACAGCAATCAGCAGCCCCACCACTAAGCCGGGCAAAACCAGCACCAGCACAATGTTGATAATGACCCATACAGCATCAGAAAACAGGGTAACGGCAAGTTCCGGCGTCATGTCATTCTCCCTCAGCCGAAACTGGCGGATAAGGTGCCCACGGTCATTGCCCAGCCGTCGACCAGGACAAAAATCACCAGTTTGAAAGGCAGGGAAATGATCAATGGCGACAGCATCATCATCCCCATTGCCATCAGCACACTGGCCACTACCAGATCGATGATGAGAAACGGGATAAACAGCATAAAACCGATCTGGAACGCCGTTTTCAGTTCGCTAATGACAAAGGCTGGTAACAGGACAGCAAATGAGACGTCCTCTGCTTTCTGATCAAGCGGCTCGTTGGCAATTCGCAGCATTTGCTCAAGGGCACTTTGCTGTGTCTGGTGCAGCATAAAGTCGCTGACCGGTTTCTCAGCTCTGTCAAAAGCCTGCATCAGGGTAATGTCTCCCTGATCGTATGGCACAAATGCATTGTGATACACGTCGGTCCAGACCGGGCGCATGATCAGTATGGTCAGCGCCAGGGCAATCCCGACCAGTACCCGGTTAGGCGGACTTTGTTGCAAGCCCAATGCCTGACGCAGAATCGCCAGAACAATAATGATTCGGGTGAAGCTGGTTGCCATCAGCAAAAAAGCCGGCAGAAAACTGAGTGCCGTCATCAGCAGCAAAATTTGCAGCTTAACGCTGTATTCCTGCTCAGTTTGTCCGTCAGTGACTGTTAGGAAGGACAAGCCGCCGTCACCGGCCAGAGTGGGAAAGCTGGCACTCAGCGCCAGCAATCCGATCAGGACACCACTGCCAATCATCAGGCGGCGTTTGGCCGCAAGGGAGACATTGAAAGGAGTCATTGTGGGTGTTGCCATCAATCAGTGTTCCAGGGAGTTGATTGGTGAATCCACCACATCAATCAGGCGCAGGCCATATTTTTCATTAACCACAACCACTTCGGCGTGTCCCATCAGCGAGCCGTTGACTTTCACATCCAGCGGTTCGCCATTCAGTTTGTCCAGTTCGATAACCGTGCCTTCTCCGGCTTTCATCAGCTCACCGAGAGAGATTTCAGTACTGGACACTTCCAGTGTCACCGTGACCGGAATTTTGCGGAAGAAGCTCAGATCCCGCTCAGGCATCGATGCCATGGCTGGCGCGGAGGCAGCCAGGTCGGTATCGAAATCTTCAAGTTGCAGATCATTGAAGTTCAAATCCTCGGCATTGAATGCGGTTTGTTCGTTCATCTCACTCATGAATGGGAATCCTTGGTTTCTTTCAGTATCAGGACCAGCTGACCGTTCTGATCAGCGACTTGTCCGTTGAATAAATGTTCCTGGCCAATACTGACCGGTGCCTGGGTTAGCAGATCGATCGGAATGATGTCGCCGGGTTGCAGGGCAAGAACCTGGCTGAGCGGCATGACCTTACGGCTTAACACGGCTTGCAGACTGACCGGGGTTTTTTCCAGGGCGTGACGGAATCGGTGGGGAATGGCCGGATCCTGGGGTTGCAGCTCCAGTTCATTGATCAGGGTTTGAATCAGATGTCCGTCAAGCAGCACGGACAATGTGCCGCTCTGGGACTCGCAAGTCAGAGTAAACCTGACTAGCAAACCCACATCGTTGCTTGGGATTGCCTCCATGCTCTGCCACATATCATCAGGCGCAATGGCATCGGCGATCAGGCGGCCAAGACGTTGTTGTAAACGCAGGTCACTGTTGGACAGAGCGATACCTGCAAGCGCACTTGTGTCTGACGCGTTTGCCCGGTGAATGGCCGCTCCGTAGAAGTGATCTGACAGGCCCAGCAGCGAGGCTTTTTCCAACTGAATGCTCAGCAGGCCGCCTTGTTGGTGACAAAATGTTGACGCTGTCTGCATCGCCTCGGCATGTTCAGGGAAATGTAAGGTTATCTCATTGAAATGAAATGATACGGAATAGTTCAGCAGCCATTTCTGAATCTGGTTTTGAATGCCTGAGACTGAACCTTCAAGAATCTTTCTGAGTTCCTCCCGTATCGTATGGATTGGCCTGCCCAACAAATCCGTATTCAGCGTCGGATATTGGTGGTCGCCCTCTAATTCAATAGATTTCATTTTTACATCCGGTTAATGATATGAAACTCATTTAGTTATTTTTATTATTAATATATATGTAACTAGAAAAGTTAATGCGGTCAGTCTACCCCGTCATTTTTATATTCAATGATATTACAAATTCAAATTTGTGACTTTAGTCCACATAATATAAAGCGTTAAGAATTATTGGTTTTCATCTTTTCCATTTAGTGCAATTTTTAGGTGCCTCACCAAATTAACCTTATAATTATTATGCAAATTGTTTAACTTATTGTTAATAAATGGTTTGTTTGTTTGGCTCCAATTGCCGTTAGGCTTATGAAATAAAATGAGAAGTGTCAAATTCTCGTCTCTGAGTGTCAATAATTCACGATTGGCAGGAAAAGGTGAGGGTTTTCTTATTGATTTATAAATCTGATGAAAATATTCAATCTCATTCATTGGTAAAACACTGAATGAATTTTGTACAGAATACTAATAAAGATGAAAAAGAATATGGGCAAGAGAGGGAATGCTCATGATTAATAAGTGCTGTAAGAATTCATGGATATTTCTTTTGGCATTTCAAGTTGGCCAGGTAAACGCTCAAAATATTGCAGTTCCTATTGATTTAGTTAAATGGGAATATAAAGGCGACCATTTTCAGTGTTTATTAAATCAAAAGATAAATAATTTTGGGCAGGTGTCATTTATCGCTGAACCAAGTCAGAAATTGGCTTTTAAAGTGGAAAGTTTTCAGCTGCCTCAATCCATTCAGATTGCCAAACTGTACCAGTGGGAATCGCCGTGGAGCCGCAACGAGCAGTTGCTGCCGGTCGGTGAGGCTCGCCAGGTATCCAATCATGAGCTGATTTTTAATGGCGCAATGGATGATGTGCTTCGAGCGATGTCTGAAGGCGCATGGCTTCAGCTGTCTGTTTCTTCGCAAACATTGGAATCTCCGGTACTGGTGCAGTTGCCGGGCGTTCACCTGCGTGACGCATTGACCGAATTCACGCGTTGCCGAGCCGCGTTGCCTGCAATGTCGTACCAGCAGGCAAGGGATTTAACCTTACCGTTTGAGTCCGGTCAGCGTGTTGCTTCATCGCAACAGCAGCAAATCCTGCGTGACATTGCAGAGTACGTCCGACTGGATAAATCGGTGAAGCGGATTCTGATTGACGGGCATACCGACAATGTCGGCTCTTCACTGGCGAATCTGCAAATTGCCAGAGTTCGGGCTGATGATGTGGCCAGTGTACTGGAAGAAGCCGGTGTGCCGGCATCGCTAATCCAGGTTCGTGCACACGGGGCGCGTTATCCCGTTGCCGGTAACGACTCGGAGCTGGGCCAGGCGAATAATCGCCGGGTGACCGTTCGTGTTATTCGTCGTCAGGACGATAAAGGGAGCCAGTCAGACTAATGCGCCACCAATCTATTCAACTCATAGAACCTGATTTTCATCTTGCCCGCCCGGTGATTGAAGTACTGGAACTGGCCGGTTATACCGTCAGTCATTTCACTTCAGGCCGGGCTGTTTTGCATAACCGGCTGGGGGGGATCACTCTGGTCAGCTCTAACTTGCACGACATTAGTCTGACCGAGTGGATTCGTCACAGCCAGCTGAATCCGGATGCCAAAGGTAACACGCCGGTGGCGATTGCTATTGTCGATCAGGATCAGGGACTGCTGGCGGCCGACGCGATGAAAGCGGGAGCCACTGATTACCTGCTAAGGCCGTTTGAAGCCTCGCAACTGCTGAGTTTATTGCAGCGGGTCGAAGCGCTGGAAAAACCCATGGACGATATCGTGGCGGAATCCTGGCGCAGTAAGCAGATACTGCAACTGGCGCACCGGGCTGCCTGTACCAGTGCCACCGTGCTGATCACGGGCGAATCAGGAACCGGAAAGGAAGTGTTGGCCCAGTATGTGCACCAGCATTCGCTGAGGGCAGATAAACCGTTTGTGGCGGTTAACTGTGCGGCAATCCCGGAGTCCATGCTGGAAGCGGTGCTGTTTGGTCACACCAAAGGGGCTTTCACCGGAGCTATCCAATCCCAGAGCGGCAAGTTCGAAGAAGCAAATGGCGGTACGATTTTGCTCGATGAAATCGCAGAAATGGCACCGGCGCTGCAGGCGAAGTTGCTGCGAGTACTGCAGGAGCGGGAAGTGGAGCGAATCGGCAGCCATAAATCCATTCAACTGGATATCCGGGTGATTGCTGCCACCAATAAAGATTTACGCAAAGCCGTTCAGGAAGGGACATTCCGGGAAGATCTCTATTATCGTCTGGATGTTCTGCCGCTGCATTGGCCACCACTTCGTGAGCGTCCGGAAGACATTCTGCCTCTCGGTCAATTCTTCATTTCCAAATACCTCGAGCAGGGCAACTGCCAGTTGTCGGAAGATGCACGCAATGCACTGGTGCAGTACCACTGGCCGGGCAATATTCGCGAACTGGAAAACGTTATTCAGCGTGCGCTGGTGATGCGTCATGGTGACTTCATTACGGCTCAGGATCTGATGTTGCCGGTGGAGGTGACGAAGGTTGAAGTCTTGAATGGACAGGCGCTGAGTCGACCGGCGGAAGCTGACAAAGGCCATAAAGAAGCGAAAAAAATGGCGGAGTTCCAGTACATTCTCGACATTTTAAAGCAGTTCGGCGGGAACCGTACCCAGACGGCTGAGGCGCTGGGGGTGTCGACCCGGGCGTTGCGATACAAATTGGCAGCCATGCGTGAGCAGGGAATAGACCTGGACGCTGAGCTTGGATCAGCCGCCTGAAAGGAGATGAAAAATGGCAAATAACACTTTAGTTCAGCTGGCTTCGTCTGAGCAGATGATGCTGAGCAAAATGCAGAATATGCAACAACGGATTGCGCCTGACTTTGTGGTGTCAGCAAATCCCCTCGATACCCGTATCGTGACGGAGAATCGGATCGCCGATGGAGCGCTCAACCCGCCGCTTTCCTTCTCCGGAGCCATGCGTCAGGTACTGGACAGTGTCAATGCCCATCAGGCGGATGCCAGTGCCAAAATGACCGCGGTGGAAACCGGGCAAAGTGACGATCTGGTCGGGGCGATGATCGCCAGCCAGAAAGCCAGTTTGTCTTTCTCGGCCCTGATGCAGGTACGCAACAAGGTCGTCGCCTCGTTCGATGAAGTCATGAAAATGCCGGTGTAAGTTATGTCAGAAGTTATTGCTCAACCTACTTCCGCCTCAGCACCGTCTGCTGAGGCTATGGTGGCCAGGGCCAAATCCCTGTGGCACAGCAACCAGCGAAATCTGGTTCTTTCTGCGGTGATGGCGGCGATTGTGGCGGCCATCATCGTTGTTGCATTGTGGAGTTCCAGCCAGAATTATCGCCCGCTCTACGGTCAGCAAGAGCGTTTTGATACCGGGGAGATCATCTCGGTACTGGAAGGGGAAGGTATCCCATACCGCTTACAGGAAGAAAATGGTCAGGTTCTGGTCGAGGAAGGCGAAGTGGCCCGTATCCGGATGCTGCTGGCGGCCAAAGGTATCAAGGCTAAGCTACCGACCGGGCTGGACTCCCTGAAAGACGACTCTTCACTGGGCACCAGCCAGTTTATGGAAACGGCCCGCTACCGCCATGGACTGGAAGGCGAGCTGGTTCGCACCATTATCGCGCTGGATGCCGTTAACAATGCCAGGGTGCACCTGGCGATTCCCCGTCAGACACTGTTTGTCCGACAGCAGGCGGAAGCCCCGTCAGCATCGGTCATGGTTGAGCTGAAAGCCGGGGAAGACCTGAAAAATGAACAGGTTGAAGCCATTATCAATTTGATTGTCGGCAGCGTTACCGGCATGAAAATGGAAAACGTGTCGGTGGTCGATCAGTACGGTCGCCTACTGAGTGCCGATATCGGCAGTGCTGAAGTCGGCAAGGTGAACGCCAAGTTCCTCGATTACCAGAAGAACCTCGAAAAGCAGGTGATTCAGCGCGCGGCAGATATGCTGACACCGATTGTCGGGCCAAGTAATTTCCGGGTTCAGGTCGCGGCGGATATGGATTTCAGTCGTGTGGAAGAAACCCGGGAATCCATTGATCCGTCACCGGTGGTTCGCACGGAACACAGCATCCAGAATAACTCGATTGATAAGATCGCACTGGGTGTGCCGGGTTCGCTGAGTAATAAGCCGCCTGTGACCGGCAAGGAAGATCCCAAAGACAGTAAAAACACTAACGAGCGCTCTGAAGTGAATCGCCAATACGCGCTGGGCAGCAGTGTGCGACATACCCAGCATCAGCAGGGTAAGGTCAATAAGCTGACCGTTTCCGTTCTGCTGAATGCAGCGGCGGCGCCAAACGGTACGGCCTGGACGGAAGAGGAAAAGCAGCAGATCAGTACCATGGTAAAAGATGCTGTTGGTATCTCTGCAGCGCGTGGCGACAGCCTCAGTCTGCTCAGTTTCAACTTTACCCCGATTGAAATCGATGCGCCGCCCGCCATTCCGTGGTGGCAGGATCCGACCGTGCAGCAGCCGCTTCGCTACGTGATTGGCGGGATTCTGGGGCTGGCCATGATCTTCTTTGTCCTGCGTCCCCTGATTGCTCACCTTACCGGGATTGATCGCCGCCGGACAGAGCTGGAATTTGCACCGCCGCAGGAAGAGCAGGACGATTATAACGCCGATGTGCAGACGCTGGCCGAGCGTGAGCATGAAAAACGCCTGAACCAGCGTCTGGCAGAGAAAGGGCTGGAAAGCACCAGCTCCGCACTGGATTCTCACCATGAACTGCTGTTGCCTCCACCGGGATCACCGCTGGAAATTCAGCTGAAACACTTGCAGCTGATCGCAAATGAAGAGCCGGTCCGGGTGGCCGAAGTCCTGAAACAATGGGTAAATGCAAATGAACAAAACACAAGCAAAAATGGCTGAGGCGAAGGCGTTCAGCAGCGTTGAAAAAACCGCTCTGGTTTTGCTTGGCATGGGAGAGGACGCTGCCGCGCAGGTGCTGCAGCACTTCTCTCGTGACGAAGTTCAGCGGGTGACGCGTGCCATGGCTAACCTCTCCGGCATCAAAAGTGAAAAAGCCAAAGGTGTGATTCAACGATTCTTTGATGACTTTCGTGCCCACAGCGGGATTCGCGGAGCGTCCAAAGAATACCTGTCCAACACACTGCGAAAAGCCCTGGGTAACGATCTTGCCAAGGGCTTGCTGAATAATATTTACGGCGATGAACTGCGTAACAATATCCAGCGTCTGCAATGGGTTGACCCGGAGGTACTGGCCAAGTTTATCGCGCAGGAACACCCGCAGATGCAGGCAATTTTCCTGGCTTATCTGCCACCGGAAAGCTCATCGCGGGTACTGTCGAAAATGCCGCCGGATTACCATGATGAACTGGTCTACCGGATTGCCCGCTTGCAGGAGATCGATCACGAAGTCGCGCGGGACTTGCAGGAACTGATTGAACGCTGTATCGACCATGTTTCTGTCAGTCACAGCGCACCGATCGATGGGGCGAAGCAGGCCGCTGACATCATTAACCGTTTCGACGGCGATCGGGGGCAGCTGATGGAAATGCTTAAATTGCATGATGAAAGCGTGGTGTCCGACATTGAAGAAAACATGTTTGATTTCATGGTGCTGGGACGTCAGCGCGACAACACCATGGATGTGCTGGTTCAGGCGGTTGCGGTTGAATTGTGGGCGATGGCGCTGAAAGGTTCGGAAATTCAGTTGCAACAGGCCATCAAACGCGCGATGCCGCAGCGGATGGTGAAGAACCTGGAAGATGAAATGGCCTTGAAAGGAGCAGTTCCACTGAGCCGGGTAGAAAAAGCCCGCCAGGACATCATGCAGATTGCGCGTGAAATGGCAGAAAACGGTGATATCGAGCTGCTGCTTTATCAGGAACAGACGGTGGAGTAACGGATGAAGACAACCAAAGTCATGCGTCTCCAGCCAGGACAATATCGCCTGCATCGCTTTCCACCGGTGGCTGAACAGATCAGCCGGGAGCCGGGTCTGCTGGATCTGGATATGGAAGATAACTGGCAGCAGACGCAGTTTGATGTGCAGCAAAAGCTGGAAGAAGGTTTTCAACAGGGTCTTCAGCAAGGTCATTCAGAAGGCTTCAAGCAAGGCCTGGATCAGGGTGTTCAGCAAGGTCTGCTGGAAGGACAGAAAGAAGGGTTCGAAAAAGGCTATGCCAGCGGTGAGCAAACCGGCCGGGCAGCTTTCCTGGCGGCGGCAAAACCGGTAAACGAACTGTTTACTAGCTTGTCCCGGTGGCAGCAGGAAAAAGAACGCGAGCAGCGCCAGTTGATCTGTGAGCTGGTACAGAAGGTTGCTCAGCAGGTCATTCGTGCTGAGCTGACCCTGATGCCGCAACAGATTCTGGCGCTGGTTGAAGAGACGCTGGATGCCCTGCCGGGCAAGACCGAAAAAGTGGTGGTGCACCTCAACCCACAGGATTTGGAGCGCATTACCAATATTCATCCTGACTTGCCGGCTCATTGGAAACTGGTGCCGGACAGCGCGTTGCCGATTGGTGGTTGTCAGCTGGTTACGGATCATGCCGAAGCGGACGCTAGTTGTGATGCACGTCTGGAAGCGTGCATGGAAAATGTCCGTGAGCACTTACTGGATGGCGACGCCCAGACCGTTCAGGACGCGGTGGTTGAGGACCTGGTGGCTGAGGACATGCTGGTTGAGTAACGTCATGCCGAATCAGATGAGCCGCAGTGGATTGGCTGACAAACTCAGTGATGCGCTGGCGTCTTTGGAGTCAATTCCGGTGGCTCGAGTCACGGGGCGACTGGTCAAAGTCAGCGGTTTGATGCTGCAGGCCGTCGGGTGCCGCTTTAAGCTGGAGCAACGTTGTCTGGTGGAAGCCGATGACGGTGAAATGATTGAAGCGCAGGTGGTCGGTTTTGATCATACGGTCGCATATCTGATGCCTATTCGCCAGTTAGGCGGTCTTTATGCCGGTGCCAAAGTGATCCCTCTGGATGGCGACAGCACCGTGCAGATGGGAGAGCACTGGCTAGGCCGGGTGGTTAACGGGCTGGGTGAGCCGCTGGATGATGGGGAGCCACTGAAAGGGGGAGATCGGGTCGCACTGGATCCCCGCCCGATTAACCCGTTGAAACGCCGTCCGGTTGATACCCCGCTGGATGTGGGGATCCGAGCGATCAACGGCTTGCTAACTCTGGGAAAAGGGCAACGGATCGGTCTGATGGCCGGGAGCGGTGTCGGCAAAAGTGTGCTGATGGGCATGATCACCAAAAATACCACCGCAGATGTGATTGTGGTGGGGTTGATTGGTGAACGGGGGCGTGAAGTCCGGGAGTTTATCGAACGTAATTTGGGTGAAGAAGGCCGTCGTCGGGCTGTCATTGTGGCTGCTCCTGCCGACGAATCACCGCTGATGCGCTTGCGGGCCACGAAACTGTGTCACCGGGTCGCTGAATATTTCCGTGATCAGGGCAAAGATGTTCTGTTGATGATGGATTCGCTCACCCGTTATGCCATGGCACAGCGCGAAATTGCGTTATCGTTGGGTGAACCGCCGGCGTCACGTGGTTATCCGCCGTCAGTGTTCAGCCTGTTACCGCAGTTGCTGGAGCGAGCCGGTAACGGTGAACACCCCGATGGCAGCCTAACTGCCATTTATACCGTATTGGCGGAAGGAGACGACCAGCAGGATCCGGTGGTGGATTCTGCCCGTGCCATCCTTGATGGCCATGTTGTGCTGTCTCGCCAGCTGGCGGAGCAAGGCCATTATCCGGCGATTGATATCAATGCTTCAATCAGCCGTTGTATGAGTAGTTGTACTGAGATTTCCCATGTGACCGTAGCCAACCAGTTTCGTCAGCTCAATGCCAGCTATCAGCAGGTGAAGGAGTTGCTGCCACTGGGGGGCTATCAACCCGGCCAGGATCCGGAATTGGATCAGGCGGTCGCGATGCAACCGATGCTGAAAGCGTATCTGCAACAGTCGGTGCAGGAAGTCTCTGACTACCCTGCAAGCCTGTCTCAACTGGCACAAATGTTCAGTTCGGCTCAACCAGCAAACTCGTCCAACGGTTACTGATAAGGCTACTAAATGAAAGCGAAAGTCAGGGCGGTAGGTAAACTGCAACAAATGGCCGAGCAGCAAAGAGATCGTCAGGGGCAGCTGTTTGTTCAGCAGCGGCAACAGGCTGATTACTTTCAGCAACAGCTGGAAGCGCTGGGTATGTTGAAATCCGGCTGCCAGTGGCAGTCTCATGTTACCCAGCAAGGGGTTAACAGTACCATGTTGATGAACAGTACCCGAGTACAAGGTCTGCTGAATCGTATGTTGCATCACCATCAGCACGAGCAGGCGCTGATGGAAGCGGAATGTCAGCGTAGCCGCCAGCAGTTGGAAGCCAGTCAGGCAAAAGTGAAAAGTCTGGAAACGGTGCTGGAACGCTGGAAAGCGAAGCAGCAGTATGAGCAGGCGCGTCGTGAGCAGAAACAGGTTGAAGATCTGATCAATGCCCGGTATCGCCGAAAACCTTTATGACCCTCCACCTCGGAATGACCATTCACCTCGGAGGGTTTAGGCTTGTGAGTCACCGCAGCATGACAGCTGACAGCATTAAAGCGCGGCCTGTGCCTGAAGAGGCCGCTCTTGAAGCGAGCAACTTATGAAACGATCTCTTCCTGATGCCAATCGTTCCTAAAGCAAGCTGCTCCTGAAGCGAGCAGCTTGCAGAACTGGCCGCGCTAACTGTGTGCCAGCCGCGCTGAGATGATGCCCGGCAGAGCAACCCTTCTTTCAGAAAATGTTTAATCCAAAAGCCTGTTTTACCTGAGTCAGAGTCTGGCTCGATTCCTCTCGGGCTTTTTCTGTCCCGGCTTTCAACACGTCAATCAGGTATTGCTTATCGGCAATCAGCGCCTGCCTTTTCTCACGCATCGGCGCAATCATGGCCTGCAGGCACTCGGTCAGAATAGCTTTGGTTTTGCCATCCCCCAGGCCACCGCGGCGGTAATGCGCTTTCAGGCTTTCCACAAAAGCAGGATCCGGATAAAAGGCGTCCAGGTATGTGAACACGACATTGCCTTCAACCTGTCCCGGTGCATCAACGGTCAGGTGGTTCGGATCGGTATACATGGCTTTGACGGCTTTTGCGATGTCGGCATCAGAGGCATCAAGGGTGATGGCATTACCAAGTGATTTCGACATTTTAGCTTTGCCGTCCACACTCGGTAGTCTTGGCATATTACTCAGCATGGGTTGGCACTCCGTGAGGATAGGTTTCCCGGCAAGGCTATTGATCTTCCTGACAATTTCGTTGGTTTGTTCCAGCATCGGCAATTGGTCATCGCCAACCGGGATCAGAGTGGCCTGAAAAGCCGTGATATCGGCTGCCTGACTGATAGGGTAGGTCAGAAAACCGGCCGGAATAGAACGGCCAAACCCTTTGCCCTGAATTTCATTTTTTACCGTCGGATTGCGCTCCAGTCGGGCGATGGTAACCAGATTTGAGTAAAACATGGTGAGTTCGGCCAGGGCAGGTAAACCGGATTGCAGGCAGATAGTCGTTTGTGACGGATCGATACCTGCGGCAAGGTAATCGGCGACCACGTTGAGAATGTTGCCGGCCACTTTCGCCGGAGTGTTCCCGTTATCGGTTAGCCCCTGCATGTCGGCGACCAGTATGGTCTGATCATTATGAGCCTGTAGGGCCACCCGTTGTTGCAGCGAACCGACATAATGGCCAAGGTGTAATTGGCCGGTTGCCCGATCGCCGGTCAGGATCTTATGGCCGACAGACAAAGGCGGTTGCGGGCTCAATGGCTCGTATGCCTGATGAAACGGTTTGGTTGTCGGTGGCAATGAGTTGGATTGGGTCATGAGAAACTCCGGTTAGTTTTGGTGCGCCGGAGACAAGGGGAAACTACGTTTATTCATTAGCCTGCCTGCCGGCGGCTTTGAACAAAAGTATTCAGCACCGCTCTTAAAAAAGAGAGTGCCACCAAGATGTAGTGTTGAATGCGGTGGTATCCGCGAAGTGATAAACATTTTGCATATGCGACAAGCTAGCATTAAAGCCCATCGAATGAAAGCAAAATGAGCGCCTTAAATTGGCAGAAAATCCGGTTTTGTTTGCGAGGAGGTCTCTGGCCTGCTTGGTGCTTGGTGCTTGGTGCTTGGTGCTTGGTGCGGTTGTGGTGGCGAAGCTGATGGGCCGTTGGTAATGGAAGCTGGGGAAGGATGCAGGTTTACATTGTAAATCTGAAATCTCCGGAAGCGTGTGTGGCCGGTAACATGATCTGATGCTCAAAAAGAAAACCTGGCTATAAATAAATCACTCTCTTAGAGATATCTCACGTTTTGTTGCGCAATTAACCAGATAATAGGGCCGCAAAGCATTATTTAGCCAATACAAAACAAGGATAATAACGATGAAACAAGGAATTTTTGCGTTGACGGCTTTGTCTGTGGCCGTCGCCCTGTCTGGATGCAACAGTGATGACGACGCCGCTGTCGATTTTGGTCAGAAAGCCACAGGCTATTTGCTGGAAGTCGCTCACGAAGCGGAAGGAATCGGCGCGCGTGAAGCGGGTACAGCCAAAGAAACGGAAACCGGAGACTGGATTTACGACAAATTAACTGGCTTTGGCTATAACGTTGAAGTACAAAGTTTTTCGTATGAGAAAGGCGGCAAGACACTCAACTCACGCAATTTCATTGTAGAAAAAGCAGGCAAGGTAGATAAAACCATCGTGCTGGCTGCACACTATGACTCAACCGGCGCCGATCACGGCTCGCTGGGTGCGACCGATAACGGGGCCGGTCTGGCGGCCGCTATTGCCATTGCGGAAAAAATTCAGCAGACAGACCTGCCTTTTAATGTCCGCATTTTACTGCCAGGGGCGGAGGAAAATGGCCTGAATGGGTCACTGCATTATGTTCAGGATGCACTGAAAAACGGCAAACTGGATAATGTGATCGGCATGATTAACTATGACACTGTAGGTGGTGGTGACATCGTTTATGTGCACGCCGCGCACTCCGATTACGCCGAGTACCAGTCTAAGTGTGAAAAACTGGGACTGACAGGTGCCAATTACAGTTATCAGCCGTCTTTGCGTGATGCCATGCTTCAGTCATCAATTGATGTGAAAGGAGAAGACGGGAAATACGTTGTGCACCCGGCGTTTCCTGGCTATCCGGAAGGTGAAACTGGCTCATGGTCAGATCATGCGGGTTTTGCCTGTGCCGGTATTCCGATCGCTTATGTCGAAGCGACAAATTTTAATATCAACGGCGAATGGGGATTTGATGGTTACTCACAAACCACTAACCCGGCAGCTTGGGACTGTTATGACGCGGAACAAAAAACTGCCTGCGATCGTGAGACAGAAACGAAGTGGGGAAAAATCTGGCATACCGAATTTGATCGCCTCGATAAGCTGGAAACGTTATTCCCTGGGCGCGTTAATCAGCAAGTGAGTGATAATGTCAATATTGTTCTTAACTTATTGACCAGTGATAAATATATTAATGTGAATTAAATAAAGTTTATTTTTATCTGGCTGCATTTGTTTCAAAATATTAATTAATATCGTGATAAGTGCAGCTATTTTCTGCGACCACCACACCACTGTGGTGGTTATTTTTTGTAAGCGGTTGAATGCGGGGAAAAACAGAAGGGAACCCTGTGATGCCTAACATTAGCGGAACATCAAGTTTCAGATTTCGTCAACCACAGAGTGACCTCGGCGGAAACGAAAAACTCACTGTCTGCTAGGCATCAGAAAAGTCAGTTGAACCGGCTGTCAGCGTTGGAAATCACCATTACGCTCAGGCTGATCAACAATCTCTTCAATTCGCACTTTTAAAATACCGCCGCCCGGTTTTGGCCATTCGATTTCATCCCCTTGCGACATCCCCAGCAGGGCGCTGCCGACGGGAGCCAGAATTGAGATGTTTTTGGCGTCTTTCTTCACATCACTTGGGTAAACCAATGTATAACAAAAGGTTTCCTTGGATGAGGCAACAGAAAAACGCACGGTTGAGTTCATGGTCACCACTGTTGGGGGAACTTCTTCCGGGGCGACAATCGTCGCACGATCCAGCTCATCTTCCAGATCCGCCAGTCCTGGCAGATCACTGTTAGCCATTGACTCCAGCAGGTTATCCAGGCGTTCGGCATCCAGAGAGGAAATAATAATATTTGGTTTTAAACTCATTGGTTACTCCTATCAAACAAGGCGCATTTTAACCCCTGAATTAAAGGGATTCAGACTGAACAAATAAAAAGCGCGCAATAAAAAAAGCCAGGTATAGGATTTACCTGACTCAAAAAACTCAAAACCAAAATTGATATAACAATATTGATACTACTCCAAGTCATCCGGGTTGGCAATCCGGAAAAAAATCTCTTCTGAAACGCGGAAAAAACAACCGTTTTTATGAACAAAATAAACATTATTGATAAATAAAATGATGGGTAATGATTAAAAATAATGACGAATGAGTCTCAGGCGAGAGAATGTTTTATAGACAATGAATCTTTCATCCTTTTATGGTGATGAGGTAAACCGCTTGCGCCAGTAAAGCACTGAATTATTGCTTAAGAATCAGCCGCACAAGAACACAAGAACACAAGAAAAGGGAGAGTAAGGTGAACAGGGAATGGGATACGCAGCTTTTAAAAGATTTACCGCATCAACAGCAGTTGGTTGCTTCCTCGGTCGAGGTTTTTGCCTGTCATGAGGATGTGCTGGCTGGCGTGCTGGTGGGATCGCTGGCGGGTGGGACGGGAGACCGGGTGTCCGATGCCGATATTCTGTTTTTTACTCGGAACGGATTTCATCGCCAGACGGCGTCATATTTTGCTGCGTTTGAAGCCGGAAAAGCCATTTTTTATCGACTGATCGGGGAGCATAACGATAAAGCCTGCTTCAGAAAATACCTGTTCGAAGACCTTACCAGCGCCGAGATTCACTGTGCCGATGTGGCGGAAGCAATTTCTCTGAGCCAGCCTTGCGTGGTGCTGTTTGATAAAGCGGGGGTGGTGAACAGCAAGTTGACGGATGATCCCGCTCCGCAACATGCAACGTTTCCGGTCTATCCGTACGGTGACGAAGGGCTGATGTGGGAACTGCTAACCTGCATGAAATGGCTCAGTCGCGGAGAAGCCAACGCTGCCAAGCAATACCTGAAAAAGCTGGCAGCCGCTCTGCCGGAGCCCGAAGGGCAGGAGGAGAGTCATGACGACAGCTAAACCGGAACGCAAGCCGTTTGATATTATCGGCGCACCGTTTAACCAGTTGGGTTTTGTACCGACTGATAACAATACAGTGCAGCCATTGCGGGAGCCAGATGAGCGCTGCTGGCTGGGGCTGACTGAGTGGATAGCGGTCAGAAATCAGCGGTGGGGCGGTGATATCCGAGATATGGGTGACGTGCTGCCTGATGCGCGGGTTCGACAACATCTGCATGATGGCAAGAAGGAGCAGGCTCTGGCGGCCTATTGTCAGTTGCTACACCCGCAGGTTTTGGCAACCTATCAGCAGGGAAGAGTGCCAATTATTCTTGGCGGCGATCACAGTATTACTGTCGGTACGCTGCAGGCGACGCTGGACTATTTCCAACCGCGAAACGAGAGTGTCGCGGTGGTCTGGATTGATGCCCATGCTGATTGCAATGATAGCCCGGCCAGTAATCTTCACGGAAAACCGTTGGCAATGCTGATGGGGGAGTACTGCTACAACGGTTGGCAGGTGGCGTCGGACAGCCTACTGAAGCCTGAATCGGTCTATTACGTTGGAGTCAGGGATCTGATGCCAAATGAAGCCGCATTGCTTGAGCGTCACGGAATAACTAACTACAACATGGAATACATCGACCGTCATGGTTTCCGACAGATGCTGAGCACATTAGTTGAGCAATTAGAAATTCACTATGACCGCTTTTTTGTCTCCTTTGATTACGACAGCCTGGACGGTGCAATTTATCGGGCCTGTGCCACCCCGAATGTCGGCGGTTTAACGGCCCGCGAAGCACTGACGCTGGTGCATACGCTGGCAGCCCATCCTAAATTTGTCGGCATGGATTTGGTGGAATATCTGCCGGAAAAAGATGATAACGGCGTGTCTAAAGAGCTGATGATTAAGCTGATTGATGCCGTCTGGGGGTTCAGAATGTAGGGGAGAAGCCGCACCTACATTCTGTTATATCGGGAGTGGCGGAGCGGATTACGCGGCGATGGTGTCTTTACGCATTTGTGCTTGTGCCCGAGTCAGCTTTGGATCGGTTTCCTGCTCATGGTTCTGGCATGAAGCCAGGCTGAGGCGGTACTGAATTAGATCAGATATGAGCCCCAGCTTTAGGCCGTGCTTTTGTGCATAAATTTCGAGGTCCGGGCGTCTGGCCATGGTTCCGTCTTCATTCATGATTTCGACGATGACGCTGGCTGGTTCGTATCCAGCCAGACGTGCCAGATCGCAGCCTGCTTCGGTATGACCGTCACGCTCTAAGACTCCGCCGGGCTTCGCCCGCAGAGGAAAAATGTGCCCGGGCCGGGTTAAATCGGAAGGTATTGCATCCTGGCGAACAGCGGTCTGAATGGTATGTGCCCTGTCAGCGGCTGAAATGCCGGTTGTGACGCCCGATGCGGCTTCAATGGTAATGGTAAAGCCGGTGCCTTGTGGATCAGTGCTGTTGGTCACCATCAGAGGCAAACCTAACTGATCGCAGCGCTCTGGCGTCAATGTCAGGCAAATCAAGCCACAGGCATTACGTGCCATAAAGTTGATGTGGGCGGGGGTGACACACTCGGCGGCCATGACGAGATCACCTTCATTCTCGCGCCCTTCATCGTCCATCAAAATGACCATTTTTCCTTGGCGAATATCTTCAATGATTGCTTCGATACTGCTGATTGCCATGTTGTCTTCCTTCTTACGTTTTGGTGCCTGGCCTAGTGTTTAGTACCCAGGGTTTAGTACTTAGTGTTTAGTGCCTGGTGTTTAGGCATTGGCCGTGTTTAATCTCGGGTGGTGTTCAGTTGAAACACGAGTTCGCGGTGCCAAAAGGGTGTACCAAACCCACATCGAAATTACCCATATACAGGCCAAACTGGCCGTGGCTTTCTTCATGGATATACCGACTCAGAATCTGGCCGATGGCCGGATAGGTCAGGTGGTGCCAGGGCACCTCATCTTTTGCCATGAAGGCCAACTCGGCGGTTTCATCACCAAACGGTTGTACAAAGCCGTCAAAACGCGCACGGAAAATGATGTAGACCTGATTCATCTGAGGAACGCTGAAAATAGAGTAAGGGCTGAGGAGATCCACTTTCGCCCCGGTTTCTTCCAGTACTTCACGGGCAGCGGCCTGTTCAACGGTCTCGCCATTCTCCATAAACCCTGCTGGAATGCTCCATTTGCCAGCCATTGGTTCAATGGCTCGTCGTCCCAGCAGAAATTTCCCCTGGTGCTCAATAATACAACCGGCAATGACTGTCGGGTTTTGGTAGATAACATGGCCGCACTGCTGGCAGACCGGCCGTAAATGTGTGTCACCAGGAGGCTGCTGTTGCCTGATCGCGTCAGCGCCACACTGTGAGCAATACCGGATTGTTTTATGCAACATACATCCTCCTGATGATGGTAAGTCCGCCGGGTACTAAGCGCTTACCGCAGGTTCATAGTTATCGATCACTTCTTTGGCCGTACGGAATGCATCCATGGCAGCCGGCACACCACAATAAATGGCCGTTTGCAGCAGAACTTCACGAATTTCTTCTTCTGAGCAACCGTTATTCAGGGCTCCACAAACATGCAGCTTGAGCTCGTGCGGACGATTCAGGGCGGTAATCATCGCCAGGTTGATTAAGCTGCGGGTTTTCAGCGGTAATGTATCTCGGCCCCAGACTTCACCCCAGCAGTAAGTTGTTACCAACTCCTGCATCGGGCGGGTGAAATCAGTGGCATTGTTGATGGCGTTGTCGACATAGTCGGCGCCAAGTACCTGACGGCGAATGGCCAGTCCTTGTTCGAATTTATCTGTCATGCGGTCATCCTTTTCTTATTGCGTTACTTCTTATCGCATCACTTTTAATGGATCTCTGGGGGGCCGCTTACAGGCCACCCATCAGCACGTATTTGGTTTCAAGGTAATCTTCAATGCCTTGACGGGCCCCTTCGCGGCCTAACCCAGACTCTTTCACTCCGCCGAACGGTGCGACTTCCGTGGAGATCAGCCCTTCGTTAATCCCAACCATGCCGGATTCCAGTGCTTCACTGACATACCAGGCCCGTTTGAGTGAACGGGTATAAGCGTAAGCGGCCAGCCCGGAATCTGTGTTGTTCGCACGGGCGATGACTTCATCATCTGAGCTAAAGCGGAAAATGGCAGCCAACGGACCAAAGGTTTCCTCATGTGCGACGCGCATATCGTCAGTGACATTGGTCAGGATGTGTGGCGGAAAGAATCCTGATCCCGCAAGAGGGGTCTGTCCAAAGCGCTTGGTTGCTCCTTTGGCCAATGCATCATCAATATGGCTTTGTACTTTTGCTACCGCGGAGGCATTGATCAATGGCCCGATGGTTGCACCGGGTTCGAAGCCGTCGGCGACTTTCAGGGCTGCCACGCGCTCAATCAGCTTGTCGACAAAAGCGTCGTAGACGGCATCGTGGACATACAGGCGGTTGGCGCACACGCAGGTTTGTCCGGCATTGCGGAATTTGGCTACCATGACACCGTCAATCGCAGCGTCAAGATCGGCATCATCGAACACAATAAACGGCGCGTTTCCGCCCAGCTCTAGTGAAAGTTTTTTCACGGAGTGAGCTGATTGCTCCATTAGCAGTTTGCCAATAGCGGTTGAACCGGTGAATGAAATCTTCTTCACCGTTTTACTACGGGTAAGGGCTCCACCAATGGCGACAGCATCTCCGGTTAATACACTAAACAGCCCGGCCGGAATGCCAGCCCGTTCTGCCAGAAGTGCCAGCGCCAAAGCCGTCAATGGGGTTTCCGGGGCTGGTTTCAGCACCACAGCACATCCTGCGGCAAAGGCCGGACCGCATTTGCGGGTGATCATTGCTGCAGGAAAGTTCCAAGGCGTAATTGCCCCAACGACGCCAATCGGTTCACGGCTAACCACGATGCGTGCGTCCGGTTTGTGGCTGGGAATGACTTCGCCATAAGTGCGTTTGGCCTCTTCGGCAAACCATTCAATAAAGCTGGCGGCATAAGCAATTTCGCCTTTGGCCTCGGCCAGTGGTTTACCTTGCTCTGTTGTCAGGATCGTGGCCAGATCATCGGTGTTATCGAGGATTAACTGATACCAGTTTCTCAACACTGCCGAGCGAGCTTTCGCCGTCAGCGTTTTCCAGGCTTTCTGCGCTTGTTCGGCGGCTTCGATTGCAGCCAGGGTTTCAGATTCGCCAAGGGAAGGGACGTGCGCAATCACCTCGCCGTTGGCCGGATTCGTGACCGGCAGAGCGGCGCCATCGGCGGCATTTACCCATTGTCCGGCAACGTAGCAATGTGTCTGGAACAAGCTTGAATCATGTAGTTTCACGGTGGTCATCCTTTTCAACGTGCTTGAGTAATTAGCCCATTTCAGGCAGCGATCCCATTTTGCTGCGACAGTACAACAGCGGTGACACGGTGTTGGTATCCGCCAGCTCGGCGTGGAGAATCTGCCCGACTAGAATGGCGTGATCGCCGCCGGGATAGTCATTCCACAGTTCGCATTCCATGACCGCGAGTGCCCCCTGAATGACTGGCAGGCCATTGGCACTCTTCTCGATGTCGAGCCCTTGCGACTTATCGATGCCTTTTTTGGCAAATTGGTAGGCAATGGCTTGTTGATCATCGGCCAGAATGTGGATGGCAAACTTTTGGGTGTCTTTGATCACCGGGTATGAATCTGAGTTGTAACTAGGGCAAACCAGCACTAGGGCCGGGTCCATCGACAATGCGCTGAACGCACTGGCGGTAAAGCCCACGACATCACCCAGATCGTTATACGCGGTGATGACAGTGACGCCGGTAGGGAATTGCCCCATGATATTTTTGTACAGATCCGGAGAAACGGCGGTGGTCGCTTGTTCAATAGACATGTTGAGTCCCTTCTTAACGCATAATAAACGGGTCAGCCATCGGTTCGGATGAGGTGTTAATCCACACCGTTTTGAGCTGGGTAAAGTCATTAATGGCATCGCTGCCACACTCCCGGCCATAGCCGCTCTGGCCATAACCGCCAATCGGGGCGGCCGCCGAAACGGCACGATAGGTATTGACCCACACAATGCCTGAACGAATCCCCTTGATCATGCGATGTGCTTTGGCCAGATTCTGCGTCCAGATTCCAGCGGCCAAACCGTATTGGGTATCGTTCGCCAGCGCCAGTGCTTCGGCTTCATCGGCAAACGGAATGACGGTGGCGACGGGGCCGAAAATTTCTTCCTGCACGACAGTGTCGCTATGGCGGGTGCATTCCAGAATGGTTGGGGTGTAGTACCAGCCTGCGGCGAGATCGGCACGTTTACCGCCGGTTCTCAATCGAGCCCCTTCTGTTAACGCGATATCGACGTATTTCTCAACGGTTTCCAGCTGTGCTTTCGTGGCCATCGGCCCCATTTCCGTCTCAGGCTGAGCCGGGTCACCGATGACGATACGTTCCGCCCGGGCAGTCAGCTTGCTGACGAACTCGTCGTAGATATCCTGCTGTACCAGCAGGCGTGAGCCTGACACACAGCTTTGCCCTGCGGCCGCGAAAATTCCGGCAACGGCTCCGTTGACCGCACTGTCGATATCCGCATCACTGAAAATGATATTGGGGGATTTCCCGCCCAGCTCCAGCGAGAGTTTGGCGTAGTTTTCAGCAGAGTTACGAATCACATGCCGGGCACTTTCACCGCCGCCGGTGAAAGCCACTTTGCGTACTAATGGGTGACGGGTCAGTGCGTCGCCGCACGGCAGGCCGTACCCGGTGATCACATTGACAGCGCCTGCCGGGAAACCGGCTTCCATTACCAGACGTCCCAGTTCCAGCAAGGTGGCAGATGCGTGTTCTGATGGCTTGAGTACCACAGTGTTCCCGGCTGCCAGTGCCGGGGCGATCTTGATAGCGGTCAGATACAACGGTGAGTTCCAGGGAATGATACCGGCGATTACCCCGAGCGGTTCACGAACGGTGTAGGCGAACATGTCGGGTTTATCCAGTGCCAGCGTTTCCCCTTCGGTTTTGTCAGCCAGTCCGGCGAAGTAATAGAAAAACTCCGGTAAGTAACGGACCTGGGCAAGGGTCTCTCGGATCAGCTTGCCGTTATCACGGCTTTCCAGTTCGGCCAGTTGCGAGGTGTTGTCTGCAATAAGATCACCCAGGCGGCGCAGCAGTTTTCCGCGCTGTGCCGCAGTGGTCAATGCCCACGCCGCAGACAGAAAAGTGTTATGCGCCGATTGAACCGCACGATCCACATCCTGCTCATCAGCAAACGGGAAGGTAGCCCACGGCTGTTCAGTGGCCGGGTTGTAGCTGTCAAAGGTCTTGCCGCTCTGAGCGGGTACCCATTGCCCGTCGATCAGCATCTGAAATTTCTCAAGCGCCATGAACGACCTCCTGTAGTGTCACTTGCTCACGCTGGCGGGTTAAGAACGACATCAACATGTCGTTGATCATCTGTGGAGATTCCACAGGCATCATGTGTCGCTGACCATCTAAAATCACAACGTCTGCGTTTGGCAGATAACTGGCCAGCATTTTTGCCATACGGGGTGTCGAACCGACATCTTGTTCCCCGGTGGCAACCAACACTGGAATATGCAGTGATTTAAGACGCTCACGTCCATAATTATCATGTTGTCCGAATAACTGATAGGTCTGTAAGTAACCCGTCGGGCTGTTAGTGATAATGCGCTTTTTAAAGGCGGCAACCTGTGCCGGGCTAGCGCCGCGGTACTCTTTGCTGAACCAGCGCTCAATCGCAGCCTCAACGTTGGCACCCGGCCCTTTTGCTTTCACTTCGTCACAGCGGGACAACACGTTATTCCGTTGTTGCTCGGTACGGTCAAAGACGCTGTTTAAAATCACCATTCTGTCGATACGGTGGGGGTATTTCAGGGCAAAAGCTCTGGCGACCAGCCCGCCCATCGAAAAGCCCACCACAGTGACAGGCTTGTTCAATGCCAGAGTACTGATCAGGCGTTCCAGTTGATCGGCATAATCCTCAATACAGGCAGCGTCGGGTGGCTCCGGGCTGTCACCGTGTCCGAGCATGTCGTACCCAATCAGATGAAAGTGCTGTTTCAGCCCGGCGATCTGACCGCCCCACATGGATTTATCCAGTCCTACACCATGTATGAAGATAACGGTGTCGCCATCTCCACATGAAAAGTAGCTGGTTCCATCAACTAATTTCATGCTTTCCATAGGCATCCTTATTGCTGTTCACGAGCGGCTTTTTCTTGTGCCAGCTCTTCAAGGTCAATGTATCGGTTGCCAATTCGGGGATGCACGCGGCCGCCGTCAGATGCACCCAGCACCACCACAATTTCATTTGCTGCCGGTGCATCTTCGATCTTCATTTCCAGGGTGATGTAGTGAGAGCGCATGCCTTCGTCATCTTTGTGCATCATCGGAATCTGGATGGACGTTCCCGCCGAGCCGCGTTTGTTGGTAAAGCTCAGGTAGCTTTTGGCATTCACAGCTTCGCGATAGTGGTTGCCAAAACGCAGGGTGTGGATGACCGCTGATGCGTGTTCAATCTCACCCTCAACGCCGACAACTGCCGCTTTGCCATAGGCCTCAATGTTTTCACTGCCGCCCATGACGGCGCATAACTTATCGACAATCAAGGCCCCCAGTTCTGAACAGCCATCAATGATTTCCGGACGCAGGTTTTCAACAAATCCTTTTCCGTGCCAAGGGTTTTCAATAACGACGGCAACGCCAGCCATTCTGATCGGTTTTTCCCCAGCTTTACCGCCTTCGATATGGGTTTCTTCGATATAGGTGCACACCTTTCTGATGTTAAAAGCCATTGCCGTTTTCCTCTTTGGTTAGGTCATTGCGAGAACCTGCTCCCGCTTGTTGTATTATGGTATACCAAACTTAGGGGTCAAAAAGAAAGCGTTATTAAACCATAAACTGCGGCTCTGGTTGATGTTGATTTACATTTTATGATTAAAAATCAATTATTTATATCGTTATGTTCTGTATCTTAAGATATTTACTAAATTATCAAAAAGTGATCAATGATCACAGAATGTTAAAAAAGATAATCTGTTGAAGTGTTCGTTTTTATTATTGTTATTTAAATTAATCTTAATAAAAACAATAATTTGATAGGTTCGTGTGTGTTAAGTGTTTGTTAATTGTATGCCTTGAAGCATGGTTTTTTGGTGTTATGGTATACCAAGAAACACATTAAAATATTCACCGCAGATGCTGGTGAGATAACAAGGGGTGTCCAAAGTTGAAGTGGCCACAGGGTTACTGCAGTTCGGCTAAGGCACAATTAACAGCGTGATATGGAGCAATCCGGCATGATTTCCAATAACAACATGGTTAACAGGAAAGGGATATTTCGAGGGGTTAACCAGACCATGACCATAGCCTCTCTGGCTATGGTGTCAGCATTTGTGCTTTTTTCCGTTCTGCAGATCGATCTGGCAAACACGGTCTACAACGGGGTTAAGCAGTGGATTACCGCTAACTTTGGCTGGTATTACATTGCCGCCGTTGCCGTTATTTTTGTTTTTTCGGTCTGGGTAACTTTCAGTAAATTCGGGGATGTCCGGTTAGGAAAAGATACCGATCGCCCGGAATTCAATAACTTCACCTGGTTTGCCATGCTGTTCAGTGCGGCCGTGGGGACGGGGCTGATGTTCTGGAGCATCGCTGAGCCACTGACTTATCTTCAGGGGAATCCCTTTGCTGAAATGGCGCAGGTTGCACCTGGAACGCAGGAAGCTGCGCAAATCGCCATGCGAATCACCATTTTTCACTGGGGATTCAACGCCTGGAGCGTCTATGTACTGGTCGGGTTGATTCTCGCTTATTTTGCGTACCGTAAAGGGTTGCCGCTGACCATCCGTTCTGCGTTATACCCCATTCTTGGCAAACGTATTTACGGGCCAATTGGGCATGCTGTTGATCTACTGGCTATTTTCAGCACTTTGTTTGGTACGGCGACAACCCTGGGGCTGGGGGTTTCTCAAATGAACGCCGGGCTTAACTACCTGTTCGGTATCGAGATTAACTCCGTAAATCAGCTGATTCTGATTGTCGTGGTGGGTTCGGTCGCTACGTTCTCTGCGGTCTCCGGTCTGCAAAAAGGCATTAAGCTGCTCAGCCAGTGGAATGTGCGCATCAGCTCAATCCTGTTTCTGTTCTTTGTGATTGCCGGTCCAACGGCGTACTTATTTGGCGCATTCTTTACCAACTTGGGGGATTACCTGGCGAACTTCGTATCCATGTCGCTGTGGGTTGATCCTCAACCTGAACGTCAGTGGCAGGGCTGGTGGACGATTTTCTACTGGGCATGGTGGCTGAGCTGGGGCCCATATGTGGGGATTTTCATTGCCCGTATTTCAAAAGGGCGCACCATCCGCGAACTGATGCTGGGCGGCATCGTGAGCAGCACCCTGGGTGCCTTCACCTGGATCACTATTATGGGCGGGACAGCCAGCTTTATCGAACTGCATGGCGTGGGTGGTCTGACTGATGTCGTGAATGAAAACCTGACCATGGTTCTGTACAGCACCATCGAAGCCATTAATGTGCACTGGCTGACTTGGCCAATGGCTGCGCTGGCAACCTTGATGATTATCTCCTGGTTCGTTACTTCCGCTGATTCGGCCACGCTGGTGATTTGCACCATTCTGTCGATGGGTGATGACCATCCGCCAATTCGCATGCGCGTGGTATGGGGAGCAGGTTTAGGTGTGGTAGCCGGTATTCTGTTGATGGCTGGCGGTTTACAAGGGCTTCAGGCTGCTTCAATCGCCGCGGCACTCCCTTTTTCCCTGGTATTGATCGTCATGGGGTATTGCCTGATGAAAGATTTGTATACCAGCACTGAATACCAGGCATCACCAAGCCAAGACCCGGCACCCAAAGTGAACAAATTTAAGCCCGCCCCGGCACTTTCTAAGTGATCAGGGCAATCCAATGGCGGGCTATCAATCACAAGACAAGCCCAAGCAAACAAAACGACAAGAAAGGAAACTTGACATGAAATTCTCCTTATTCCTTCACATGGAACGCTACGATGAGAGCAAAACTCACCAGCAGTCACTGGCTGAACTGACGGAGCTTGTGCAAATTGCTGAGCAAGGTGGTTTTGAAATGGCCTGGATTGGTGAACACCATGCTATGGAGTTTACCATTGCCCCGAACCCGCTTAATTTCATTGCTTATCTGGCGGATAAAACGAGCACTATCCGCTTAGGCGCAGGAACGTTTATCGCTCCGTTCTGGCATCCGGTGAAGCTGGCTGGTGAAGCGGCGCTGGCCGATATCATGTGTAACGGACGCCTGGAATTCGGGATTGCCCGTGGCGCGTATCAGGCAGAATTTGATCGGGTCATGAATGGTATGCCATCTGCAGATGGCGGCAAATACCTGCGTGAAATGGTGCCTGCGCTGCAGAAGTTATGGGCGGGTGATTATGCCCATGACGGTGAGCTGTTCCAGTTCCCAACCACGACCAGCGTGCCTAAGCCGCTTCAGCAGCCGCATCCGCCAATGTGGATTGCTGCCCGGGATCCGGATTCGCACAATTTTGCCGTCAGCGCCGGCTGCAATGTCATGGTGACTCCGCTGCAAAAAGATGATGAAGAAGTTCAGGATCTTATGCACAAATTCAATGACGCGATTGCGAACAATCCGCAGGTGAGTCGTCCCGATATCATGCTGCTTCGCCATACGTTCGTCGGCGAAAATGAGCAGGAGTTGCAAGCGGGTACAGACGCTCTGCACCACTGGTATGCCATGTTCATGGCCTGGGCGAAAAACACACAGACCCCAGACAATGGGTTTGTAAACCGCTTGAGCACCGAAGATCTCGGCGAGAGCTTCAGCCCGTCGGCATTGCGTAACAATCTGGCTGTGGGCACCCCGGACGAGGTCATCGCGCGTTTGAAATACTACGAGTCGCTGGGGGTAAGCCAGTACAGCTACTGGGCTGATAACAGTTTAAGTTTTGAGGAGAAGAAAAAGTCCCTGCAGTTGTTCATCGAAAAGGTAATGCCTGCCTTTCAGTAAACGGTTTGACTGACAGTTTCTTTCTGCCTTGCCCCACTGCCTGGTGGGGCTTTTTTGACGACTTTATTTTGACCCGCTTGTTTACCGAATCATTCATTCAGGCATTAACCCAAGTGGTTCACTCAGCAAGCGCCTCAACACTTAACTTAACAAATCACTCGACAGCAACCCAAAGCGGTTAGGAGGAATCATGAAAGGGTATTGGATCGCTCATGTCACCGTTCATCATCCTGAAAAATATCGTTCTTATACCGACCTGGCACCGGCGGCATTTCAGCAATTTAATGGCCAGTTACTGGCCCGCGGCGGACGTTTTACGCAGTTGGAAGGAAACGAACATCAACGGAATGTCATCATTGAATTCCCGTCGTTTGAACAGGCGCTGAACTGCTACCATTCCGACAGCTATCAGAAGGCCAAAGTACACCGGGCTGGCATCGCCACGGCACAAGTTGTCATTGTCGAAGGTGTATAATCAAAGTGTTATGTGTGGAAAAGGCCATGCCTAGCACAAAAATTACCTTAAATCGTTATTTGCTATCACTTATAATGAGCCCCGCCCACACTAAATATATGGATGCATGGTGCTGTAGTTTACTTCGGTCTATGCCATCCCACGACCAGTAGGATATCAAGATGATCAGGCAACCCACGCAACTAATGAAGATAGAAAACAGTCGGATTCCGTTGCGCGAGAAAGTGCTGGCAACCTTACGCAGTGCCATTATGAATTTTCAGCTTCTTCCCGGAGATCGCCTGGTTGAACGGGATCTCTGTGACATGCTGGGAGTCAGCCGGACGTCGGTACGTGAAGCACTGCGCCACCTCGAATCCGAAGGGCTGGTTGATTACCTGGAAAACAAAGGGCCGATTGTTACCAAGTTAACGCTGGAAACCGCGAAAGAGATTTACGAGCTGCGAGCCAGCTTAGAAAGCCTGATTGTTCAGCTGTACACCATCAATGCGTCTGACAAGCACCTGCAGATGCTGGAAACCACACTTCATCTGCTGACGCGTCGCCTGACACAGGGGAATGTTTCCAACATCCTCGACAGCGTCAATGATTTTTACGAGCTGCTGTATGAAGGGTGCGGTAACCAGACGGCGGCGAAACTGCTGCGCCAGCAACAGGCGCGTATCAACCTGCTACGTGCCACATCGATTTCCCAGGAAAATCGATACATGGAGAGTATTGAAGAGATGAGCGCGATCGTTGATGCCATTGTGCAGCGTGATGTTGCCGCGGCACACCGAGCCTGCGTAAAACATATTCAGCGCGCCTCGGAAGTGGCGTTGACGGCGATGGCGGCAAAGGAAGGCGTGTCTGTTGTCCCGACAATTTTTGTCAGTGAGCAGTCGCTGATTAGTGCATAACGGCTGTTTTGTTCCGGGTAGCTCAGATTCACTTAAGGCTCAAAAATCGAGCCTGCAAGTCGCAATGTCGCTGAAAAGCAAGCAAATTCCAGTCGCGCGGCAACGCACGGCGTGATGTGTTGGTCGTTCACGTTTTTGGGTTTTACTCGCTCGTCCCGCTTTGCAACGTTTGGCGGGTGTTATATCCTTTCCGCAGGCGCTACCTGCGCCACCGGCTCGCGGAAAGGATGAAATCCAAGGTAACTTTAACTGAGAGCGGCAGATTGTGCCGCTGCCTACAACTTGTTTTGCCTTCTCTTCTGCCGGGCGAGCACAGAAGCATGAGACAGGTGAAATCATGACAACTCACAACGCTTTTTCCTTGCGTCTCGACGTGTTGAAACGCCGAGCCAAGCAACGTCTGAAAGCCCTTAAGCACAGCGATTCGCAAGAATGGCAGCAGGTGCGGGCGCATCACCCCAAAGCAATGTCGCTGAATACGGACAATATTCGGCTGGCTGATATTCAGCTGGTTATTGCTCGTGAGCTGGGTTTGCCCAGTTGGGCCCAGTTGAAAGTGCACACTGACCAGTTGGATTATCACCGGCAGCAGATTGCGCACAAGGTCGCCCCGCTTGACAATGACCAACGCACTTTGCATGTGCGGTGTGGTCACGACATTCAGCATCGACTGACGGAAGCCGGATTCACCGGCGATTTCCTGCCCTATATCGACCCGTTTTGTCTGGGACCTCTCGACCGCGATCCCCGGCGCTGCGAGGCTGTGCGAGCGCGCTTTGTTCGTCAGCATTTACTGACGGCGATGGGCGATACGATCACGACGGAAGCCATGTTACTTGCCGACGGGCAGCAAAAGCGCGCTCAGTTGCTCGACTCGACCTATGAACGGCTGGTGCTATGGGTTGAACACGACAATTATGATCAGCTGATGATGGTGCGGGTGTTGGCCGAGTGGTGTGCACATATGGTGTCGCCCGGGGCGGATCAAAAACCGCAGCCTGTGCTTGAGCTAATTGAGGTGAACCGGTTCCCGGGACAGGACAGGTTTATCGGGCTGGGACAATTACCGGCGGAGGGTTTGCGGGCATTGTGGCAGTCGCGACGATCTGTCAGTGAAGCAATGATGACCACGGCGAGTCGGGTTTGGGATGCGCTGTGTGATGAGTCACCCATGTCGTTAGTGCGGTTACTCTCCTCGTCAGGGCAATGGGCTCAGTTGCCCAATCTGGCTGCGGTATTGCGTCGTCATCTTCAGGAACTACCGCATCAGAACTCCGGGCTGGGACTGACCCAGTGGCTGGCACTGGAGGCGCTGGCAACTGAAGGGGATGCTCTGACCGGGCAGACAGGCGACAGCAAGTTAATACAGGACAAAGAGCACCACACAGGAGTGCCTTTTACGACCCTGTTCCAACGCTATCAGGCTTTGGAGCCGCTGCCTTTTCTGGGGGATGTCATGCTCTGGGCGGTAATTAAGCCGCTGCTGGTGGGAGACAATGCTTTAGTGCAGCGTGTCAGCATCGCAGAGAGCAACCCGGACAGTGCGAACAATGTTGATAATACTGGGCAACAACCCCTGACGGAGTCTGACTGGATGCGCCACAAGCTGGCACTGACAGCGCTGGGCTGGCAAGTCGTCAGGCATCGCCAAACTGCCAGTTGGGGTGAGTACGCCGTGGGCGGTATACCGGTTCGCCCTGACCGTGCGTGGATTTGGGATCACCAGAATCTGTCGACCCTGACGCTGAAGTCGGGCTGACCCCGCCTTTTTGTCTGTGTGGCCTCTTTGTGCGGCTTAACTTTCTGTCACTTACTTTGGTGTCACTTATTTTTTGGTCACTTAATTTGGTGCCTGCTAGCTTGTGACGGCTATCTTGTGCTTAATATCGGCACCGTTCAGAGGCAAAATTGCCCTGAAAAGACATAAAAAAAGCGCGCAGATATTGCGCGCTTTGTGTCTGACGTTCAGCGGTTAACCCGCAGGATGGGGCTCATTCCGGGTTTTGGCGATGACATTTACCGGTGCAATCTGAGCTGAGCGGGCCGGTAATTTCACCCGAAACTGGTTGCCTCGAGGGCCGGAGGCCGGTAACAGTTCGATGCTGCCGCCATGCAGCGACGCAATATCTTTGATGATCGACATGCCCAGTCCGGCTCCGTCACCGCGTTCGGTATGGGCACGAAAGAACTTTTCGAAAATCTTATCCCTCAGGCTATCCGGAATGGCTTCTCCGCTGTCACTGACCGTGACTTCTACCCAGTCTTTGGTGGTGGACAGGGTAACGGTAATGTCAGCCTCTTTACCGGCGTAGCGAATCGCATTGTCCATCAGGTTACTGAACAACACCGACAGGAGGATCGGGTAGCCCATGATGCGGACGGATTCCGGTCCGTCGAGGGCCAGATGCTGGTCATTTTTCAGCGCCAGCGGCACCAGATTGGCAATAACGTTACGCAGGTTTTCAGCCAGATCCAGCGATTCGATGTGCTGATTATGGTGCGCTTCAACACGGGACAGCATAAGCAGTTGCTGAATAACCCGGTCGGTACGCTCAATACCGCGCAAAATCTGTTGCAGGTCAGAGCGCAGCTCATGGTGTTGCTGGCGGCTCAGGGCATCTAGGGCATTTTCCGCATTCAGGCGTAATACTGCCAGCGGGGTTTTCAGCTCATGGGCCGCAGTCTGGGTCAGCCGTTTTTCCCGGCTCCAGGCTTTTTCTACCTCGCCCAGCATGTAGTTGAGCTGCCGGACCAATGGTTCCAGCTCGATGGTCGGGTGTTTGACGCTGATGGCGTCTAGCCGGTTGATATGTCGTTCGGAGATCGCCTGACGCAGTTCATTGATCGGACGGAAAAATTTGTTGGTGATCAGAATCAGCGTGACAGCCAGTACGGCTATCAGTATCAGCTGCGGGGCGGCGGTGGATACCGCGATTTCGTTGATCAGCTCACGGCGAATCGCCTGTTTCTCGGCCACCACCAGATAGGCCGGTTTCAGCAGGCCGTGCTGAGGGGGTAACTCAATCTGAAAGCGCCGCCACGGCTCACCGTTAATCTCGACTTTACCATAACCCAGCGTACCGGGCTCTCCGATCAGAGTATCCGGTGCGCCGGGTGATTTGATCAGAATCTCGCCCTGACTGTAGAACTGAAACATCAGGTTCTGTTCGTAAGGGTGCCCGTAAGGGGTGAGGGTATCGTCATCGCCGCCGCCGTAGCGCTGAATGTTCTGATACCAGCCCGAATACGCCTGGGCTCGGATATCAGCAGGCTCGCGCAGCAGATGCGGCATGCTCAGGGCCAGAATTTTGGCCGACTGACCAAGCCTGGCATCGTACACTTCATCAATCTCGTGGTGGGCTTCAAAGAAAATCGACACCCAAGAGATGAGTACCAAAAACGCAGCGACCCCCACCGAGGTGAGGATCAGTCTGCGTTTGATGGAAAAAGGCTTGGCGTCAGCTGTTTTCAATGATGTACCCCACACCGCGGATATTTTTAATCAGCTTACTGCCGACTTTTTTGCGCAGGTTATGAATGTGCACTTCGATGGCGTTATCGCTGGCCAGTTCATCCCAGCCGTGCAATGCCTGCTGCAGCGCTTCTTTACTGAGTACCCGACCGGATTGGGTCGCCAGCGTCGCCAGCAGCTTAAATTCATTTTTGGTCAGTTTGATCGGGTTGCCCTGTACATACACGTCATTGTTTTTCAGCGACAGGGTGAGATCGCCGATTTCCAGCACCGGATCGGTACTGCCTGCCACCCGACGGATTAATACCCGCAGGCGAGCCAGCAGTTCTTCCAGCGCGAACGGCTTGACCAGATAGTCATCGGCACCGCCATCAAGCCCTTTGACTCGGTCATCAATGTCATCGCGGGCGGTAAGGATCAGAATCGGCAGGGTGTGGCCACTGCGACGCACGCGGCGCAGCACATCCAGCCCGTCGGTATCGGGCAGGGTTAAATCCAGAATAATGGCCATGAAAGACTCGGTTTTGAGCGCCAGCTCGACACCATTGCCGAGCTGTAACCAGTCCACGGTATAGCCATGGCGGCTAAGGGAAGCCACCATGGATTGACCGAGCATGGCATCGTCTTCTACTAACAGAATGCGCATGGTTATTGCAGTTCCTTCAACTTGTTGGCAATTTCCATCTGCCGTCCTTTGTCAGCCAGCTGGCGACCGGTACGAGGGCTCGCCTTCTGGGCTTTCTTCAGGTATGCAATGGCTTCGGATTTGCGTCCGTCCTGGGCCAGAAAATCACCGTAGAAAAAGTTCGGGTCGATGCCGTTGGGGTTAATCGCCAGGGCTCGTTTTAGCATGGATTCGGCTTTGTCATCATCGCCAAAGCCAATCGGCCAGCCAGGTACCTGGTAGTATAGTGTACCCAAACTGGTATAAGCGGAACCTTCCAGCACGTTTGGATTCGACTGGATCACGCTTTCCAGCAAAGACTTAGACTCTTTCACCAGCGACAGGGCACTCAGTCCGCCATCTACCCCGGCCAGCGTACTTTTGTTGATCGCCAGCCAGACTTTCAGATCGTCTCGTTTAGGCTGACGACTTACCGCTTTCTGGTTGATATCAATCAGCTTTTCCAGACATTCTACCTGATTGTCGTTGTTGAAGGTGTCATATTTACATTTTGCCCACTGATGCTGAATATCGCTCAGCGTGTTGTCGTCTGCCGCTTGCGTCAGGGCTGACATTGCCAACAGGCTCAGGGCTACGGCGACGGGTGCCAAAGCAGAAATCCGTGAATGACGTTTCATCATCTTATCTCCTGTGCATTCGCCGCTGTTACGGCAGTTTTCTTGCAAAATCAGTGATGGTTGCGTGTTGCTTACGAATCGATGCTGTCACAACCTTCGGGATCAACTGGTTCAGTCTGACAAACAGTTTTTCCGGCCAGCCCAGCCAGCGGGCAGGGGTTTCCTGCTCGAGGCTATGCACGATAGCCGTCGCGACCGCCTCCGGACTGTCTGTTTTATTGCCCAGTTGCTGGTTTAATTCGGTGACCCGCTGATCATTGAGGTCCGTATCGGTGGCGCGTGGGCCAAGGTACTGCACTGTGATACCGCTGTCGGACAGCTCCCGGTTCAGGGCTTCGCTGAACCGATACAATCCGGCCTTACCGGCACAGTAAGTGGTATAGCCGGGATAGCCGATCGCCCCGAATGTCGAGCCGATATTCATGATCTGGCCGGGGTGGTTCAGCCATGACATCGCCTTCTGACACAGCAGGATCGGGGCCAGCAGGTTGAGCTGAAGTTCCCGGGTGATCGCTTCGCTGCTGCGCTGCGCCAGATAAGCAAACTCGTTGCTGCCGGCGTTGTTAATCAGCATGTCGATGGTGATTCCCTGATCGCGCCATGTCAGGCACTGGCGATGCAGCGCTTCTATGTCGTCCGGCTGCGAAAGGTCGGCGCACAGGCTCAGGTGTTGCGCTGGAGTGACCGATTCCCCCCGGCTGATCTGGTGCAGCAGGGCGCCCAGCTTACTCTGGTTGCGGCCGACAAGAATCAGGTTAGCCCCCTTGGCAGCCAGCTGGCGGGCAAGGGCGGACCCGATGCCGCCGGTCGCGCCTGTCAGCAGTATCCGTTTATTGGTCAGTTTCATGCACATGCTCCCTGCGTATCTTGGGTGGCCTGCTCAGCGCTATTGTCACTAATTGGCAAGTTGTGCAGCATCTGCCCGTACAGGCGGTAAACCATGTCGGCACCGTCAAGAATGGCTTGCTGGTCAGCCGGATCCGTAATGCGGTTCATCAGCCCTTCAAACAGCTGAATGTGCTCCTGATCGAGCGAGCTGTGAGAAATCAGGTAGCTCATAGCGCTGTTAGGCAGGTTCAGGGTTTTCTGGATCATCGCTGCCATTTCACCGCCGGAGGCCACACTGGTGCCTTCCAGTACCCACACCATGCCGAAGAAAGCCAGCGGGTTGCAGCGGTCAATCTGGTGATACAGGTATGCGACCATTAGTTCAATATCGCTGCCGACCCGGCCTTTGCCCTGATTGGCACGAACGGCATCGGCGTCAGCACCGCAGGCCGTCAGGTCGTTGAGGATCCACTCATGGTGGCCTTTTTCCTCTTCAATATATTCACCGATGGCCTGACGCAGCCATTCATAGCGTTCCGGCAATCGGGAGCCGCAGGCCATCAGCAGTGGGACTGTGTGTTTTACGTGATGGTATGCCTGAGTTAGAAACGCGGTATACGTGTTAAGGGTGACATTTCCCTGCGCGCAGGCAGCAAAGACCGGCGCACGATACATGGTGTCGCGGGCAGGCTGGGTGTGTTGCACCAGCTGGTCAAAGAAAGCGGTTTCGTTGGTCATAGTCGTATCCTTGTTGAGCTGCCATTTCACAATGGGCTGAAAATCGTGTGTCAGGTTGACCTGCTCGGTGGCTAATTCGGCCAGAACATGCTGAAAACGGTCATGGAAAGCCTGGCGTTTCGGACGGCCATTGGCGGTAAATAAGTCTGGGGACTGGCGGAAATCGTCGGTCAGAATCACAGCCCCCAGACGGGCATAATCAGGTAGCTGGCTGTTAAGTGCTTCGATGGCGGTGATAACGGCTTGTGCCTGAATCTGACGCGCATCTTCATCCTGCGATGTCGTGTTGTGCTGCAGATCGGTTGTATGAAGCCTCTGAACGGCGGGTAAGCCGACGATGGCGATCAGGCGCTCCATGCCATCACCGGCAACCAACATTTGTTGCAACGCCGGATAAGGCTGAGCTTCTGATTCGACCCATTCCGGAGAAATGTTGCGGCCGAAGCTGGTGATCAGCACATTTTTCCGGCGGCCGGTGATATGCAGAAAGCCGTCATCGTCTAAATAACCCAGATCACCGGTATGAATGGTGTCGGGATGATGTGAAGACGGATCGGTACCTGCATAGCCAAGCATCCCGGCGTGGTGTACTACTACTTCGCCGTCGTCGCTGATGCTGACCCGGCAATGAGGCAACGGCATACCGCTGCACCCTGGTCGGTTATACCTAGGCGTATTCAGGCTGACCACGGAACCGCATTCTGACAGACCGTATCCCTCGAAAGCCGGAATACCCAAATGGTGTGCCTGCATCAGCAATTTCTCTGAAACCCGTGCGCCTCCGACGGCGACGAACTTCAGCGGTTTGGCAACCGAGGGTGAGGCCGCGGCCAGATGGCACAGGGCACCCAATAAGGCTGGTGTGATCACCAGACTCTGCGGCTGCAACTCGAACAGGGCGGCTGCAAACTGACGGATATCAAACTGGCTTGAGCCGTTCAGGCCAAGCTGGCTGCCGTGCAGAATCGTGGTCGGAATCCCCATCATCAGCGGGACATACAAACCGGTGATATTTTCCAGCAGAGTGGTCAGCGGCAGCAGCACCATGTGGTGTTGCGGCAGGGCTGCGGTATCCCCGTTTGCGGCCAGTACCAGTTGTGAAGCCAGCGTATGGCTGGTTTTATCCAGATGCGCCTGACTTAGGCAAACCCCTTTGGGGTGCCCGGTCGAGCCGGAGGTAAACGTGATTTTTGCTGTACCCTCAGGCAGTGCCACATTGTCCTGGCTTTTGTCAGGGCTTGAGTTGCCAGTATTGGGCTGAGCAACGTAGCGGCGCACCGTTAATCCCGCGATGGCTGGGTATTCCGCCGTTTTGGCTGCCTCGGCGTTCACTTCTCTGTCTATGTCATTGCTGGATTTTGCACTGGTTACTTTTTCAGTGGTTACTTTTTCATTGCGTACGTGTTTGCCTGCGGCTCCGCTAAGGGTATTCAGCAGGTCAGACGGCCAGTGTCCCCACAGGGTGTCAATGTCGGCTTCCTGTAGCAGGTGATCAACCTGGCTCGGACTGAAAAACAGCGGTACCGGCACAAGAACCAGTCCGGCAGCCATTGCCGCCAGATCCGCGATAGCCCACTCCAGGCCGTTTTCGGCACGAAGCGCGAGCCGCCTGCCACCAAAGGCAAGCAAGGCATCGCGAGCGGTATTGACCGCCTGGGACAGTTGTTGGTAGGTCAGGCTGACCCTTTCACCGGGTGGCTGAGCGTTCACATTGCCTACGATCGCCGGTGAATGAGGAGCCAGTCTGACCTGATTCTCAATGGCAGCCAGAACGGTGGCTGGTAGTGTTGCTGGCTGAATATTGTGCATCCGATTCCCCTTTAGTACAGATAGCCGGAGGGTGGCTTCCCTGCCTGTGGTGATGAATTTGTTGTTAATTGCCGTGCATTTATTGCGTTGTAGCTGTCGGCATCTGTATCAGGTTCACATTTGCGCCTGTTGGGGTGGCTCGGCATGGCCGGAAGACATGTCACCTGAACTCGCCTGTGCCAACGACTGAAGTCGCATGAAACGCTTGGCGAGTTGCTGGTAACCGGCCAGCAGTTGGCCGCCGCACACCCGAGGCTGATGCTGGTAGTAGCTTCCCCAGATTTTTTCAGCGTTCGGCACGTGGTCGGCACTGGCGAGGCTGAGCTGAATCGGGGTGAGTCCCAGTCGGTGCATCATGGCATGTAGCGGGTCGGTCGCCGTGAAAATGCACCACTGATACCCCTGTTCCAGCAGGTACTGGCTTAACAAAAAGAAATGCTGTGGGGCAGAGCCCTGAGAAAAAGAAGCCAGCTGGCCGATCTCAATCAGAGAATGGCGGCCAACAGGCAGTTGGAAAACATCAGACATGAGTTCGTCTGCAGGCTTCGTCAGGTATTGTTCCAGAAACAATGGTTCTTCACTGGCAACCCGAAAGCCACAGGCTGACAGCAGCTCATCGTGTTCGCCATATACTGCAAGCAACACCGGCATAAATTCTGACAGCTGGGCATGAAACGCTTTCTCGTAACGTTGCGCAATGTGTTCTTCTACTTTTGAGCGCTCCGGATGTTGACGGTCAATCACGCGAAGCTGAAGTGTCTTGCTCATGGCTTTTCCCCTGAAAGCGGTGTTACTGCTAACTTAGAGAGAAAAACTTAAGAAAGCCTTAAGAAAGAAAATCTGCCAAAGAAAAAAGTAAAATTCTCATAAACCGGATTATTTATTGATTACGGACACTTGGCTCATCACCGACAACGCTGGCAGTGTTGGGCTGTAAAATAAAAAGAGAAATCAGTGATTAAGAAACATGATTTATTTTCTTATTTATCAGTGTTTTGTTTGTTTATGTTGCGACTGGATACGACAGAAAGATGTCCCGAAAACTTGCCGTATCGGGTTTTAAACTCGTTGTCAGCTTGTGTTCAGCGAATGATTGCCAGTACTGACAAATTGGTGCGATTAATGTCGGAAATCTTTGTCTTTTCTATGCACATGACAGGATATGAAGTGTTCTTATAAAGAGTATTTGTCTAAAATTTTGTTTTAAATATTTAAAAATCTCTAAAGTGTAATGCGTATTCAACCAAATATTCTTCACGTTGTGGGGCTTTTACCGTGTAATTTTTACTCTGGTCGTAGGGGCTGAAGAAATCTTAAGAAAAGAATTTTATTAAGTGATGGGAGTTGTGATTGATGGAGTTCTTGATAGAACTCTGGTTTAGCTGCGGGCTTTTTTAAGATGAGGAGAGGGGAACGTAAGAAGACATAAATGAAGTTTATAATTGATAATGTTTAACTCATTTATGCCCCATTCCTTGCCAGTAACCTTCTACCTCACAAATAACAGTGAGGTGGTTTGACCTACTTCTTCTAATCAGCATAGTGTCTATGAAAGTGGGGTCTTACCAACTTAGCCAACTAGTTCGAATAGGCCGTCTTATTTCTATTTTTTAACCTACCGAAGAAACGTGTTCTCTGTTAGAGTCACCGTCAACTACGCTATTGAATAAAGACACCCACAGATCGCATGTCATTGATGGATTTTTATTCACCCTTAGAACTCATTTTAGGAATCCCTAGTGACTAACAACGAAATTTTACGTCGTATCCAACACGCGTTAAACCTTAAAAACGCGCAGATAATGAAAGCTTTCTGGCAGGCCGAAGTCACTGTGGCTCACGATAAAGTGGCAAACTGGTTAAAAGATGAAAGCGACAAATCTTGCGTTAAGATGAAGGATCAAGAGTTAGCGGTATTCTTAAATGGCTTTATTAACCTCAAGAGAGGAAAAAAAGACGGCGAGCAACCTAAGCCAGAAGTCACGTTGACCAACAACATGATTCTCATGAAGCTGCGCATTGCGCTAGACATGAAAGCAGAAGATGTGTTGGACGTATTAGAAGTGGTTGGTATTAGTTTAAGTAAATACGAAATTGGTGCGTATTTCCGCAAGCCAAACAACAAAAACTACAAACAGTGTGAAGACCAACTGCTGTGCGACTTCTTAAATGGTGTGCAGTTTACCAATCGTCCCGATTCTGAAGAGTTTACTGGGTAATTTTTATCTCGAATCGAACGTGGTAATTGATTAAAAAAGCGAGAACCATTTTATTTGGCTACTCGCTTTTATCATGCTAAAGACCGATATTAGAGCTTCACAATCACGTCTACTCTTTGTCTTTCTTCAGTAGATACCTATCAAACCACGCTGAAATCTGGTCGGCTTTTAGAATCAAGACACACACCGCCCCCTATGACCCTACCAAGATAAACCCAAGCTAAAACCTTAAGCCAGTTAGGGGCCACTATTCTGGTCAAGATGTTCCAAACATCTTGTAGTGATTAACTAAAACTGGCCACGTATATAGAGTTTTTCCATACTTTTGGTCATGCGTGCAGAGTCACGACTGACGCCATTGGTAACACGAATTTGCCCCAAAGCTATTTAGAACTAAAGATCAGTTGCAATATGTAAACCAATCTTTGCCATACCTTTCTTAACCTGAACTTGGGGCTGTCGAGTTTCTAGATGAAGATTCACAAAAGATAAAAAAGAAACTGCGGCCAACGCCACCTAATAAAGCACAGCTCGCCTACCCCAATGTAAAGCTAATAACTTTTTTCAACAGCGCCGCGTATTAAGGCCATAGCGATAGGCGCGCTACGTACCAATTTGACCCCTTAAAACAGGCAAATTGAGGGGTTTTAATATATTGATTTTATAGGATTTTATTTTAATGTCTTCGCATAAGCATAATGGTAGTCTTGCTTTCAGTTCAGCAAGGAGCCCTCATGGAAACCTACAATCATACATATCGGTACCACAACTTTTCACATAAAGACTTAAGTGCTCTCACGTTCACTGCTTGCACTTTCATTCGCTGCGACTTTCGACGTGCTAACTTGCGCGATACGACATTCGTTAACTGCAAGTTCATTGAACAGGGTGATATCGAAGGCTGCCACTTTGATGTCGCAGATCTTCGCGATGCAAGTTTCCAACAATGCCAACTTGCGATGGCAAACTTCAGTAACGCCAATTGCTACGGTATTGAGTTACGTGAGTGTGATTTAAAAGGTGCCAACTTTTCCCGAGCAAACTTTGCCAATCAAGTGAGTAATCGTATGTACTTTTGCTCAGTCTTTATTACTGGATCTAACCTTTCCTATGCCAATATGGAGAGGGTTTGTTTAGAAAAATGTGAGTTGTTTGAAAATCGCTGGATAGGAACTCACCTAACGGGTGCATCACTGAAAGAGTCAGACTTAAGTCGAGGTGTTTTTTCCGAAGATGTCTGGGGGCAATTTAGCCTACAGGGTGCCAATTTATGCCACGCCGAACTCGACGGTTTAGATCCCCGCAAAGTCGATACATCAGGTATCAAAATTGCGGCTTGGCAGCAAGAACAGCTTCTCGAAGCGCTGGGTATTGTTGTTTTTCCTGACTAGATGCTTATGAATACCTGCTGAAGGCAGCATACTAGATAGACTATATACGGCATCAATACATTTTCTAATCTAAATCACCCGAGCTAGAGCAATGCCTCTAGCTCACTTTTGTCCAGAGACGTGCCAGCCGAGTCATCGCTAGCACGTTTATACCCCATTATGTATTTCGAACAGGTGCAATATACATATAAGAGTTCGACTGTACTCAAATTTTAGTAATGATACGAAGTGTCTACTGATTAAATGGCTATTCAATTGGAAATCGCCAAACATCGTTCGTAACAGCAAAGCCCGTCAGTAGAGCAACCAGTTAGTGGCATAAATCACTAGAATCACTAGGGTGACTAGAAAGACTAGTATCATTGCCATCTTTTTCATGTAGCTTGACCTATCAAATACAACGCCTTGTTCTTCCCTCACCCTTGCCTCTTCATCAAAATGCCACTTAATAGCTAAGTAGCCTCCAATACCTAATACAATAAGCTTTAAAGCTCCAGCAAAATACGGAAAGACGTCAGCCCAACTGCCGCTCATTATCTATCTCCACCAAATTAAATAGCGAATTTACGGTAGCATAGCCAAAGGTTCATGTTTATTCTTTTTTATCGTTAAACATGGACATTTTCATTGTTTGTGTAGATCGCCTGAAGGGCTTTCCGGTTGGCATTCAAAAATGCGTAATCCAGCTCTGCATCGTCCATAGGGAGAAAAGCGCAGTCAAATATGTACCTGAAGGTATCTCCTTCTAGCTGAACTTCTACTGATGGTTTAGTTATTGGTGGTTTGCTAAATTAGCAAAAACACTGGCACATTTCTGTCCAGTAATGAACTTATGGCTTTTACACAAACCCAACAGGCGTGCCTTTCACGCGCCTGTTGGGTTGTTTGATGAGACAGAGTCGACCAATCAGCTTAAGGCGATTTTGGCTACACGGCGTTTTCCAACCTGATAAATGGCGCTGCCCGTGGCCGGGATAAACTGCGGATCGTCGAGGCGTTCGCCATCAATTTTTACTGCACCCTGACGGATCAGGCGAAGTGCTTCTGACGTTGAGCTGACCAATCCGGCGTCTTTCAGCACGTTAGGAATGGCGGCACCTTGCGGCAGGGGTAGAACGTCGAGATCGTCCGGCAGTACCTGATGTTTAAAGCGCTGTTCAAAAGCCTGTTCGGCGGCTTCGGCGTCAGCATCGCTGTGGAAACGGGCAACAATTTCTTTTGCCAGCAGCACTTTAACGGTTTTCGGGTTGCGGCCTTCGGCAATTTCGGCTTTCAGCTGTTCAATGTCTTCCATTGGGCGGAATGAGAGCAATTCGAAGTAATTCCACATCAAATCGTCAGAAATCGACATGATTTTGCCGAACATTTCATCCGGTGATTCTGTCACCCCGATGTAGTTATGGGCTGATTTCGACATCTTTTTATCGCCGTCCAGACCGACCAACAGCGGCATGGTAATGACTACCTGTGGTGCCATACCTTGCTGTTTCTGAAGTTCACGTCCCATCAGCAGGTTGAACGTCTGGTCGGTGCCGCCCAGTTCAATGTCAGCTTTCAGTTCTACTGAATCGTGCGCTTGCAGCAGCGGGTAAATAAATTCATGAATGCCGATGGAGCGGTTTGCGGCAAAGCGCTGTTTGAAATCTTCACGTTCCATCATTCGGGCGACAGTCTGGCTGGCAGCCAGCTTCAGCATGCCTTCCGCGCCCAGCTTCGATAGCCATTGTGAGTTGAACACAATCTGGGTTTTGGCCGGGTCGAGAATTTTGAAGACCTGTTGCTGGTAGGTTTCGGCATTCGCCATCACCTGTTCGGTCGTCAGGGGCGGGCGGGTTGTGTTTTTACCTGATGGGTCGCCGATCCGGCCGGTGAAATCGCCAATCAGGAAAATCACCTGATGGCCGAGATCCTGAAACTGGCGGAGCTTATTCAGGATCACGGTGTGGCCCAGGTGAATATCCGGCGCCGTCGGATCTGCCCCGAGCTTCACAATTAACGGGCGGTTCAGCTGGAGTTTTTCTTTTAGTGCCACTTCTGGGGTAATGCTATCGACGCCCCGCTTAAGCAGGGCAAAGGCTTCGTCGACTGACAGGTGTGTAGATAGCTGGTGATTAGCAGGCATGATCTTTCCTCATCAATGTTTCAGGCCGGATGGCACAAGTCTGTTATGCGTTGGTATGGGATTTGGGTTTTGTCATTCAGTCTGCGGGAAGCTGTTTTTTGAAAAAGCCTGTTTCAGACTGCTAGTTTTAGCTGCTTGTTGTACTGACTGTTTGTATTAGGCTGCGCGTTACGGCGTAAGCTAGTAAGCCGTAACAGGCTGATAGTGACCCTTGCGGATCAGATAGGCGCGGGAGTGGTCGTAGCAATAGTTAAAAATCAGGGCGTATAAGGTAATAAACAGAGTGACCCCAATATCCAGAATGAAAGCCTGCCACAGGCTGACCTGAAGGATCCAGGCCATCACCGGAACGGTGAACAGCAGCAGGCCACCTTCGAACGCCGCGACATGGCCAATGCGCAGCAGCCAGCCGCGGTTTTCCCGTTTTCCGGGCACAAGTCGGTCGAAAGCAGCATTAAATGCCATGTTCCACACCATGGCGATAAAGGCGACTGCTATCATTGATCCTGATAGTGATGAAACCGAGTGCTCGGTCAGCAGCATCAAACCTATCACTGAAAATATAATCGCCAGCAGTTCAAACAAAGCCGCATGGAATAACCGTTCTCGCAGTGTCATTGTGTTCTCAAAAATGAATGTTAATTGTCTGACATCATAACAATCCCAATTCACAGGAAAAGTTAGCAGTCATCACGATGTGTGATACCTTAAATGTGCGAATTGATGCGTGAACTGATGTTCGAATTGAAGCGTGAATCGAGGTGTAAATTGATGTGCGACATGCGCCGTGGCCGCAGGAGGATAGGTGTACAGTTTTGAACAGCTGAAAATGTTTTCGGCAGTGTGCGAGTGCGGATCGTTCTCGGCAGCAGCCCGTAAGTTAAAGCGGGCGCAGTCTGGGGTCAGTCAGGCCGTGGCTAATCTGGAAATTGCTCTGAATCAGACGTTGTTTGATCGCAGCGGCAATGTGCCGGTGCTGACCGAGGCCGGAAAAGCCCTGCTGCCCATTGCCCGTTCAGTACTGTTACAGCAGCAGCGGCTGGATCAGAAAGTGCTGGCGCTGGAGGCAGCAGAGGAGCACGCGCTGACCATTGCGGTGGAAGAAAGTCTGATGGCTCCCTCTTTATTTCACTATCTGGATGTTATTAATGCGCAGTACCCGATGACCACGATTGAGATTACGACGGCATCAACATTTGATATCTATGATCTAGTGAAGGGGGGCGATGCCCATATCGGGGTGGTCTATGCAGACGGCAGCATGCAGGAGAACGTGGATTTTGTCACGTTAGGCTATGAGCGGTTTATCACCTTAGCTGCGCCTTCACATCCGTTGGCGGGCATGGCCCAGATTAATGATGCCGATCTGCGCAATTATCGCCAGTTGGCCCAGCGGTCTTCAGCCGGTAAGGAACTGTGGTTCAGCTACGCAATCAGCCCTCAGGTCTGGTATGCCAATACCCATCAGCTGCTGTTAGATATGGCGACGCAGGGGCTGGGCTGGGCGATTGTGCCGGAATCTCTGTCGCAGCCGTTTCTGACCAAGGGCGATCTTACCCTGTTGCAGGTGGAGTATGAACCGAACGGCTGGATGACGACGGTTGACCTGCTGCAGACCCGCAGCCATACCGGTGGTCCGGTTCGGCAGGCTGTGGTTGAGCAGATCACAAAATGGTTCAGCCGCCGGATGACGCAGTAAATCTTTTCACCCAGCAAGAGTGTTTAAGAAATCGAGCGTGATTATGAAATAAATGGCTGTCTCGAATTGGGTCTTTGTATCAGGGCGGATATGACGGGGAAATGCTGAAAGAGCTATTATAAATGAGTGATCCGAAGGGGTTGCTGTAAAGGGGCTTCCGAGCAGGGGTTACCGCATACGAGCTACCGTGAAGGAGCGTTCATGAAGGCCATGAAATGGATACCTAACATTGTCAGCCACAGTCTGATGCTGGCTATCGGCTTTATGCTGGGTATTTACTTGTTACCGGTGATGACGGCACCGCCACCGCCGCCGCAGAAGGCCGTGCAGCAGGTGGTGCTCAATGCGCGTTATCTGACCCTGTTCGTGCGGGACAGGGAGGACAGTGATTTTCTGCACTGGGGCGAAGGTGCCGTGGCGGTTGCTCCGGATGCAATCAGTTTTATCGGCGATATGGCACCGGGGCCGGACTATCGGGTATATCTGTCTCCTCAATTTGTTGAGACAGAAGCGGCGTTTAACACGCTCAAACCTCAGATGGTAGATATCGGATCGGTGAAAAACTTTAAAAGTTTTGTGGTTTATGTGCCGCCGTCGGTAGATATTGAACAGTACAATACGGTGATTATCTGGTGCGAGGCATTCAGTCAGTTTATTACCTCTGCCAAATACCGCTCTCATTAAGTGGCCTCAGCAGGCAGTGATTTGCTTCGCGGGTTGGGCTTGCCTGTTGCTTGGTACCTTTCCCTCTTTATTTGTCTATTTTCTATTTTCTATTTTCTATTTGTTTTCTTTTAATCTCTCTTTTTTGCTGCCTGGTTATTTTCTCTCTGGCTCTTTGTCCCTCAGCGATCAGCATAGTGGTGTATCTGGTGTGGATGCTGTTTAGATGGTGTTTACACGGCTTGGATTAGCGCCAGAAAATGCAGACAAAAAAACGCCAGGATGCCGAAAGGTTACATCCTGGCGAATCGGGGGGTGAATCGTTTTACTTATTTGGCTGGAATATCTTTAGCGACCGCTGCCAGCGTGTCGATAATCTGATCAACGTGTGATTTCTCAATGATCAGTGGTGGTGACAAGGCGATGGTGTTACCCATGCTGCGTACCAGCAGGCCCTTGTCGTAGCAGCGTTTCAGAATATCAAAACCGATTGGCTTGCCATCTGCCGGAGCGGCAAACTGCACCGCACCGATCAGGCCGTAGTTACGGATATCCACGATAGATTGAATGCCTTTCAGAGAATGCAGGCCGTCTGCAAAGTACTGACCGATTTCACCGCGGCCACGCTCCAGCAGACCTTCACGCTGGTAGATGTCCATGGTTGCCAGACCGGCAGCACAGGCAACAGGGTGGCCTGAGTAGGTGTAACCGTGGTAGAACTCGACGCTGCCTTCTGCGGCGCTGTTCACCACTGTCTCGTAAATCTCATCTTTGGCAAATACCGCTCCCAGAGGCACCACGCCACTGGTGATACCTTTTGCAGAGGTGATCAGATCAGGGGTAACCTCGAATTCCTGAGCAGCAAACGGTGAACCCAGACGGCCCCAGCCGGTGATCACTTCATCGAAAATCAGCACCACATCATGACGGTCACAGATTTCACGCAGGCGTTTCAGGTAGCCTTTCGGTGGCAGAATGACACCGCCGGCACCGGAAATAGGCTCAACGATCACGGCAGCAACGCTCTCGGCACCGTGGAACTGAATCAGTTGTTCCAGTTGCTCTGCTTTTTCTACGCCGTGCTCTGGCAGCCCTTTGCTGAAGGCATTGCGTTCAACATCCAGGGTGTGGCTCAGGTGATCGGCTGGCAGCAGCGGACCAAAACCGGTACGGTTTGGTGTCAGACCACCCACAGACAGGCCACCGAAGTTCACACCGTGGTAAGCCAGTTCGCGGCCAATCAGTTTGAATTTCGTGGTGTTGCCCTTGGCTCTCTGATAAGCCAGCGCAATTTTCAGCGCACTTTCTACCGCTTCAGAACCTGAGTTGGTGAAGAATACTTTGTTCAGGCCGGTTGGCGTGAACTCAACCAGACGCTCAGCAAATTCAAAGCCGATGTCGTGACCGAAGTTAAACGGTGAACTGTAGTCCAGCTCGGCGACCTGGCGAGCCATGGCTTCACCGATTTCCTGACGGGCGTGACCAGCGTTCACACACCACAGACCCGCCGTGGCATCCAGCAGCTGAGTCCCGTTATCTGAATAGCAATACATGCCTTCGGCACGATTAATAATGCGCGGGTTGGCTTTGAAATCGCGGTTTGCCGTAAATGGCATCCAGAAGGCGTCATAGCTCACTTTCTTTTTCATGTCCTGGCTCTGTGTTGTTGGTTGTTGCGTAAAGGTTATCGAGGTGTGTGAAAAAGGAAAATGACGGCGATTAAATATAAAGTTTTAATTCCTTCAAACAAACCAATGTGCCACAGGCCAGCCGGGTTTACCGTTTTGCGCTCAATCGAGCCTCTGCTCGATTGACGCGAAGTTTGCCACCCAGGTATCACTATGATTGCAATGGGGTTTTTAACGATTTTTGCAACGAGAATTGCCACGAGGTGTGCAACGAGGATTACGACGGGATTGGCAATTCGGCCTGCAACTCGGCTTGCAAAAACTTCACTAACGCCTGCGCCGCGCTCGACAGGTAGTGGCTGGATTTCCACCCCAGTCCGAGATGCAGCGGGATCGGCGGGTCAAACGGTACCGTCACCAGATCCGGTTCATCACGCACGATAATGGGCAGGCAGGTACTGATCCCGATGTTTTTGCGCACCAGTGACTTGAGCAGTTCAATCAGGTTGGTTTCAAACCGTAGATCCGGCGTGATTTTGTGTTGCTGGCAGTAGCGGCTGACGGATTCCCGCAGAAAATACCCGTTACGAAACAGTACCAGCGGCTGGCGGCAGAACGCTTCCAGTGTGACTTTACCTTCGCTGGCAAACGGGTGCTCCCGGCGTACACAGGCAACAATCTGCTCTTTGGCCAGCGTGACATGGCGGATCTGATCATGGCTGCGGTCTGAACGGATCAGCGCCAGATCGAGCTGGCCGTCGAGCAGCATCTTCTCCAGCGTCGCAGTACCGGCTTCGTGGATGTTGATCTGAATCCCTGGATAGGTCTGCTTAAACAGCGCCAGCGCATCGGGCAGGTAGTAAGACCCCAGCATGGCCGGCACACCAAACGTAATCACGCCGCTTTCCAGCCCTTTTCGTTCCTGGAGCTCCTTTTCGGCTTGTTCGACGTTTTCAAGGATCTGGCGGGTATGACGCAGCAACACCTGGCCGTCGCTGGTCAGGCTCATTTGCCGGTCGCTGCGGTTAATCAGCTTCAGGCCGAGCTGCTGTTCCAGTTTCTGAATGCTGATGCTGAGTGCCGATTGTGCAATGCCAAGCTGATCCGCTGCGCGGGTGAAGTTGGCGGTCTCGGCCAGCACGTTGAAGTAGTGCAGTCGCTTGAGATCAATCATCACGAAATCCTTTTTTCGGGTGAAATGTTGGGAGGTCAGGCTTCCGCTTGCCAGATTTTTTCCTTTACTGACAATGTATTAAGCAAGGTATCTGGTTTGCTATCTAAAATATATATGGAAACTATCTCTACCATATATTGTTAATATCGTCACGACCTTGTTAATGTTTTGTTGCCTGCCAGGAGGCGGCGACACACTGTGAATGGAACCGGCAAACAGCCACGTATTACAAGGATTACAGCTATGACCATTGCTTCTGCAAACTATCTTAAGACTCAGGAATTTTCGGGATTCACTGTGGCCCCGCATTCGGTAAATGCCCGCCTTCAGGTCGTCACTCTTGCCAAACACACGCTGGATCGTTTTGTTGATCTGACCGCGAACTGGAGCGTACAGTCGATCGAATACAAGCCATTCCTGCGTTTTGCGGTTGCGGATGCGCTGGATAAAAGCTGTGACTACCAGCTGGGCAAAATGCTGAACCAGATCATGCTGGATCGCACCACGGGGGCATTCCTGCTGGAAGGTGACGAGCAGGCTCAGGCACAATTTGAAGATACCGACGAGCAGCGCGATTTCTTCGTAAAACTGTCAACAGCCATCTCTCACCTGATCGGTCTGCCGAACTTTGATGCCATGTACGGCAAGTTCTACGCTCGTTTCACCGTGCGTAACGAAGACAACAGCGACAGCTACCTGCGTCAGGCGCACCGCCGTATGGAACTGCACAACGACGGTACATACGTCAATGAGCGCACCGACTTTGTCCTGATGATGAAGATGGACGAGAAAAATATGGAAATGGGTGACTCGCTGCTGCTGCATGTGGATGAATGGCAGGATCTGGAACGTTTCTACCACCACCCGATGGCGAAACAAAACATTGTTTGGAGCGCACCGCCAAGTAAGAACATTGGCTACTCCATCGAACACCCGGTTTTCTTTGAAGAAGACAGCGAAGGTAAGCCGCACATGCTGTTTATCGATCAGTTTGCTCAGCCACAAAACATGCAACAGGGTCTGTACCTTTACGAAATGGGCGAGTCACTGGAAAACGACACCAACTGCTTCAATGTACGTGTTCAGGTGGGTGCGATGCTGGTGGTTCATAACCACCGCTGGCTACATGGCCGTGACAAATTTGTTTCTAACCCTGGCCTTACTCGTGAACTGCTGCGTCAGCGCGGTCATTTTACCCGCTAACAGCCCGTTATCCGCGAACAGTCCGCTAACCGCGAGTTATGCTGTTAACGGTCCCTGTTGAGCACTCGCCGCAGGTTTGCGGCGAGTTTTTTCGTCTGTCTGGAGTATGAGTTTTGAGTAAGGTTTACGATTATGTGATTGTCGGCGGCGGTATTGTCGGCGTGTCTACGGCGTGGCAGCTGAAGCAGCGGTTTCCAGAGAAATCGGTGCTGGTCATTGAAAAAGAAGGGGGGCTGTCGACCCACCAGACCGGCCACAACAGCGGCGTGATTCATGCCGGGGTGTATTACGCACCCGGCAGCCTGAAGGCCAAGTTCTGTAAGGCCGGGTTGGAAGCCACTGTCGCGTTCTGCAAAAAGCACGATATCGCAATGGAAAACTGCGGCAAGCTGCTGGTCGCGACCAACGCCGTTGAGCTTGAGCGCATGGAAGCCCTGTATCAGCGTTGCCATGAAAACGGAATCGAGGTGGAGCGCCTTGATCAGTATGAACTGAAAGCCAAAGAGCCTAACATCGTTGGGCTGGGTGCTTTGCTGGTACATACCACCAGTATCGTCAACTACCGCCGGGTCACCGAAAAAATGGCGGAAGAGTTCACCGCATTGGGCGGCGAGGTGCTGATGAATACCTGTGTGACGGCACTGAATGAAAGCGCTGACGCAGTGAGCGTGACCTGTCGTGCTGACAGCAGCGAATTTACGTTGTCGGCCAAGTTCCTGATCACCTGTTCCGGCCTGATGGCTGACCGCACAACGAAGATGCTGGGGATTAAAACCGATTTCCAGATCATCCCGTACCGTGGTGAATATTACCGTCTGCCGGAAAAATACAACGATATCGTCAACCACTTGATTTACCCGATTCCGGATCCGGATTTACCGTTCCTTGGCGTGCACTTGACCCGGATGATCGACGGTTCGGTGACTGTCGGCCCGAATGCGGTGCAGGGCTGGAAGCGGGAAGGCTACGGCAGGATCAATTTCAGTATGAAAGACACTGCGGAAATGCTGCGTTTCGGCGGATTCTGGAAAGTGACGCGCCAGCACCTGAAGAGCGGCTTGCGTGAAACGCTGAACTCATGGTGGAAACCGGGCTACCTCAAGTTGGTCAACAAATATTGTCCGCAAATCAAACTGGAAGACTTGCAGCCTTATCCGGCCGGGATCCGCGCTCAGGCGGTACTTAAAGATGGTACGTTGGTGCATGACTTCCTGTTCGCTGACAGTCCGCGCAGCCTGCACGTGTGTAACGCACCGTCACCGGCTGCTACCTCGGCCATGCCGATAGGGGATTACATCTGCCAAAAAGTGGTTGAAAAGCAGGGACTGGATACCCCATCTGCTGACACCTCTCAGGCGGCGTAAACGGCAGAAGGTGCCTGTGACGTAAAGTTGTCAGCGACGTGAAGTTGCCTGTGACGTGAAGTTGTCAGCGACATGAAGTCGATAAAACAGATAAAGAAAATCTGCGCCGACAACACACCGCTGTTTCCAAACAAAAAAACAAAACCACCACTGCCATTGATAATGGCGGTGGTGGTTTTGTTGTATTTTTGAGCTGTGTTTTTTTGAGCTGTATTGGTCGAGTTACATTGGTCTTTTTAGTTGGGGCGGCGGTGCCCATAAGCATGACGACAGAAACTCAGGTACCGACGAAATAACACCAGCGACTTAACACCGGCAGCACTACTGCCGGTAATGATCCTGCATAGTTTTGATAAACAATGAGCGCACCTTGTTAACGCTGCACGTTTTCTTGGTGATCGCCATGATCTCCAGTGTGTAGAACCGGCGATCAAGAGCGACGGGTTTCAGCTCACCGTCTTCCACGTAAGGGCGGGCATAATGCTCGGGCAGATAACCGATATAGCGCGATGACAGAATCAGCGCCAGTCGTGACTCATAGTTATAGGCAGTGGCCTTAAGGTTCATGTTCGCCAGATGGCCGCTGATGTTCTCCTGGGTTTTCATCCCGGCATAAGCGACCGGAAACCCGTCAATAATCTCATCACTCAGTTCTTCTTCATCCAGGCTATAAAGCGGGTTGTCCTTGCTGCAGTACAGATAGCAGGTATCTGAGTAGATATGCTGATAGTCCAGCCCGTCCAGACTGCGGTGATAAGGAATAAAGCCGATATCGGCCTCTTCACTCAGCACCTGCCGCTCGATTTCTGTCATGCGTGCCACTTCGGAAGTCAGATATACCTCGCTGGCCAGCTTGGCGAATTTGCGGAATACCTGCGGCATGCCGGCGCGGGGATCCAGACTGATGGTATCGCTGAACAGCACGGTCAGAGAACCGGTCAGCTGACTGCCGAGGTGGTGGATGGTGCTGCGGAAATTCTCCAGCTCGCCCAGCAGCTTAACTGTGGCGTCATACACCACTGCACCTTCTTCCGTGAGCGAAAAACCCGCCCGCCCGCGTCGGCACAGGATCAAGTTAAGGCGCGATTCCAGGTTGGAAATGTGAATGCTGATGGTCGAGCGACTGATATTCAGTTCGGTTTCTGCCGCCGAAAAACCGCCGCAGTCGGCAACTGTCTTGAAAATCTTCAGTTGCTTGATCTCGTAATCACCGATTTGACCTACCGGCATAGAGGGTCTTGTCATAGTTTTATGCCCGTAAAACTTCAGGTTTAACAGTGAAAATTTATTCAGCTGTCCCGATTGATAATATTCTGTTCACGCATTATGAACGGAATCGCAACATCATTCTATGAGCCGGGTATGAGTTCTCGGTTAAGGGCAGGTATATGGAAGATTTAAAGTTAGTTCAGTCTCAGGCTTTTATTGACGGTCAATGGGTTAACGCAGACAACGGCGCAACGCATCCGGTGTTTAATCCGGCCAATGGCGAGTTGATTGCGACCGTGCCGGATATGGGCGCGGCAGAAGCGGAACGCGCTGTGCTGATGGCAGACAAGGCGTTCGGACAGTGGAAAAAAACGACGGCCAAACATCGCGCCGGTCTGCTGAAAGCCTGGTTTGATCTGATTGTTGAGCATGCTGATGAGCTGGCCACCCTGCTGACAACCGAACAAGGCAAACCATACTCTGAAGCCTATGGCGAAGTGCTGTACGGGGCATCTTTCATCGAGTGGTTTGCCGAAGAAGCGAAACGCACTTACGGCGATCATATCCCGTCGGCCCGTCCGGAAAACCGTTACCTGACCATCAAACAGCCGGTTGGCGTGGTGGCGGCGATCACCCCGTGGAATTTCCCGATTGCGATGATCACCCGCAAAGTGGGACCGGCGTTGGCGGCTGGTTGTACCGTTGTGATCAAGCCGGGCGAAGACACGCCATTGTGCGCGTTGGCGCTGGTTAAGCTGGCCGAGCTGGCGGGCATTCCGGCCGGGGTGGTTAATATCGTGACGACTTCGGCACCGGTGACGGTGGGTGAGGTGCTGTGTACCCATCCTAAAGTGCGCAAGGTGTCTTTCACTGGCTCGACACCAGTGGGTAAGCACATTCTGGCGCAGGCCGCCGATACGGTTAAAAAAGTGTCGATGGAGCTGGGCGGTAATGCTCCGTTCATCGTGTTTGATGACGCAGACATTGGCAAAGCCGTGCAGGGCGCCATCATTGCCAAGTACCGTAATGCCGGGCAGACCTGTGTCTGTACCAACCGTCTGTATGTTCACGACGCGATTTATGACGAGTTCATGGCCCGTTACCTGGAAGCTGTTGCTGCGATGAAGATTGGTGCCGGACTGGAAAAAGGCACGGATATCGGGCCGCTGATTAATGCCCGAGCCGTCAGTAAAGTGGAAGGTCTGGTCAGCCGCGCGCTGGAGCAGGGCGCGGTACTGGCTGCCGGTGGCGCTGTGTCTGATGTTGGTCCGCAATTCTTCCAGCCGACGGTACTGGTGGATGTGAATGAAACAATGGATATCGCCCATCAGGAGCTGTTTGGCCCGGTGACCACGGTGTTCCGCTTTAGTAACGAGCAGGACGTGATTGAACGTGCCAACGCCACGCCATACGGCTTAGCCGCGTATTTCTACACCGAAAGCAACAGTCGTATCTGGCGGGTGAGTGAAGCGCTGGAGTACGGCATTGTCGGCATCAACGAAGGCATAATCTCGACTGAAGTTGCGCCGTTTGGCGGGGTGAAAGAGTCCGGCTGTGGCCGTGAAGGCTCTCGCTATGGCATTGAAGATTATTTGGAAATCAAATACCTGTGTTTGGGTGTGGGGGTGTAACACCTTGTGGCCTGTTGTCGCGAAGAGACAGACAAATGTTTTCTGTAAGTGCAACCAGTAAGCACAGGTTGTACATGCAAGTGTGAGTGTAAATGTAAGTGTGTAGATGTGTGTTCCTGAATTCCGGGCTGCCGTGCCGTGACGGCGTGCGCTGCTCGGAGAAAGGAATTTTGTAAAATTTCGTCCTTTGAGAAATGTCATTGGGGCGCCAGGGCCCCATCCGGCATGTTGGCAACACCTTCAGGTGTTGCCTTTTTTTTATCTGTTTTTTCAGACTGTTGTGCACAGAACCACCAGAAGGTTTGACCGCGGTAAAACTTTAGATAGAGAAAAACATATTTATTCATAGTAAATGACTTGTAATTATTTTAACAAAGCGGAAACAAAAGAAGTGGCAGTGAAACAAGCCACGTACGCTGTACCACACAGCAAATGGACATCTAAGACAAGGAGCCTAACCGATGTATCAATCCCCAAAACGACGTCATTTCCTCAAGCGCACACTGGCAGGGTGCGTACTTGCGTTTGCAGCAGGTTTATCTGTTGTTCCGCAGGCTGCGGCGGCTGAGCATAACTGGCGTTTTGTGAACCTTTATTCACGTGGGACTGCCTACGGTGAAGTCTACAAACATTTTGCAGAAAACATTGAAGCTATGTCAGGCGGTCGTATCGCGGTTCAGATGATGTATGCCGGAGAAGGCGTGGGTCAGACCGGGGTGCTGGGTTCAGTGAAATCCGGTCTGGTAACCATGGGTGCCCCTTTCCAGCCAATGCACGCGGGTGAGTTCCCTCCGGGCGTGGTGGAAGTGGGCCTGCCGGGCATGACTGACGATGTTGGTGAGCTGAGTGCGCTGTTCCATGAGCGTGGTTGGGGCGAAGTACTGACCGAAGCCTACGACAAGCAGAATCTGGTCTGGCTGGAACCTTACATTCAGCTACCGGTTTACGTGCTGACCAAAGAGCCAATCAAATCAATTGAAGATTTCAAAGGGCTGAAGATTCGTGCGCCGGGCGCGTACGGTAAGTTCCTGCGCAAGCTGGGGGCCTCACCGGCTTCTATGGCTTGGAGCGAAATCTACACCAGCCTGGCGACCGGCGTTATCGATGGCTCTATCGGCAGTAACCTGATTGACCACCGTGACGGTAACCACGTCGAAGTGGCGAAATACATGTACCCGCTGCCGATTGCCGGTGCCCAGGTGCTGCCGATTGTGGTGAACAAAATGGCCTGGAACAAACTGCCTGACGATCTGAAAGCCATCGTCCGCACTGCCAGTGCTCAGCATGCCCGTGAGCAGATGACCAAGTCTCGCCTGTGGGAGCAGCAGGCCATTGCCGATATGGCAGCCAAAGGCATGCAGTGGAGCCCAGAGCCAAGCGAAGCTGACAAACGTCAGTGGAGCGAAGCCGCTAACTCCTTGTGGAGCGAATACGCCAAATCCGATAAATACAGCAGCCGAATGGTCGACATTCTGCAAAAGCAACAATAAGGCGTTTTTACAAGGTAATCGCGAGGGGCTGATCGGCCCCTCGTCACTGTTTTATTTGCGTGAAATTTTCAGGCGTACTTTTAGACGCGGACTTGATGAGATGAAGCCCGGGAACGCGCTAAAGGGGAGGAAGTAATGTTAAGGATGACATTGGCGGCTTATTGCCGCGGTGTGAATGGTCTGGTCTACGGCGTTGGCTGGACGGCATCGTTGCTGATGCCGCTGCTGGCGGCAACGGTGGTGTTTGAGGTGTTCTCCCGCTATGTGCTGGGGAGCCCGACAATCTGGGCCTACGATGTGTCCCTGTTCCTGTTCGGTTATGTGGCAGCACTCGGCGGCGCACTGGCTCAGCAGAAAAAAGCCCATATCAATGTGGACGTGCTGTACCTGACGGTATCGGCGCGTATGAAGTCGTTGTTCAACCTGTTTTCCTATTCGCTGGCCATCTTTTTTCTGGCCGTCATTTTACAAATGAGCTTCGGCAAATTTGAGGAAGCGATTGAGTTCAATTATCGCCGTCAGTCTGAGTGGGCGCCGACCATGGCTCACTTCTGGGTGATGATGATGGGAGCCAGCGCGATCTTCATTATGCAGCTCACCAGCGACTGGATTCAGGATGTCTGCTATCTGCTCACCGGCAAACCCCTGATCGCCGACAATGCGACCCAGAATGACGCTGAGCAAGCGCCGGATATTCATCCGCAGGCCCTTGAGAATACGGAAAATCATCAGGCAAGTCAGCGTAAAGCGGCAGGCCCGAGCGACAACTCACATACGGAAACGGCTGCCACATATCAATCAGCCAAGATGGAGGATGCATGAGCATTGAAGTTCTGACGCTGATTTTGATTGGCTGTATTCTGGCCAGCTTTGCGCTGGGGGCTCCGGTTGGTCTGGCACTGGGCGGGATCGCCATGGGCATTGGTTACCTGACCTGGGGAGAGGGAATTTTCAACCTGATCCCGACCACCATTGAAAGCAGTTACTTCAGCTTTATCCTGCTGGCGATTCCGCTGTATATCTACATGGGACAACTGTTGACCCGTTCGGGGATTGGTGATGCCATGTTCAACGCCAGCCAGATGCTGATCGGCCGTGTACGTGGTTCGCTGGCGATCAGTGTTATCGGCGTGTGCTCCATGATTGGAGCCATGGTGGGGATTATCGGTGCCGGTATCATGACTTCCGGCAGTATCGCACTCAAACCGATGCTGGAACGTGGCTACGACAAGCGTCTGGCGCTTGGTGTGATCATGGCTGGCGGCGGTCTGGGGATTCTGATCCCGCCGAGTATTCCGATGATCATGTACTCCGCCACTACTCAGAACTCGGTCGGGCGGATGTTTATTGCGGCCATTGTACCGGCGCTGATCTCCATCGTCCTGATGGTGGCTTACGTGATTATCAGCTGTAAGCTCAATCCGGCTAAAGCTCCGCTGGATACCGGCAGCGAAGCGAAGATGACCCGTAAACAGAAGGTTCGTACGGCGCGGGACGGTTTTTTCTCGCTGCTGCTGATTGTCGCGGTGCTGGGAAGCATCATTACCGGGATTGCTACACCGACGGAATCCGGTGCCATTGGTGTCTTCGGGGCGATTCTGCTGGCCATTGCCTTTAAGCGATTCCGGCTGGAAATGTTCAAAACCTCCGGGTTTGAAACCGCCATGCTGGTGAGCGTGTCGATGTGGATTATTCTCGGGGCATCATTGTTCAGTAACTTCCATATGCTCAGTGGGGTGCAGAACATGGTGGCCGACTTTACCCACGATCTCGGGCTGCCGCCAATCGCTGTCATCATCTTGCTTCAGGTGGTCATGCTGCTGCTGGGCTTTATCATCGACGAGATGATCATCGTCCTGATGTGCGCGCCGCTGTTTACGCCAATCGCCGTGTCGTTGGGTTATGACCCGATCTGGTTCGGTATTCTGATGATTCTGAACATTGAAATAGCCGTGCAGACACCTCCATACGGCTTTGCCTTGTTCTACCTCAAAGGCATTGCGCCGCCGGGAGTCACCATGATGGATATCTACCGCTCGATTACCCCATTTATTCTGCTGAAACTGTGTGTGCTGATTCTGTGCATGCTGTTCCCTGAAGTGGTGTTGTGGCTGCCGAATACATTAATGGGAGAAAACTGATGAGACTGAAATACATCCTGATCCCGGTTGATTTGGCCTTTTCCGCCGTGGTGGAGCGGGAGCTGGGCATGGCGCTGCGGTTGCTTGATGACGACGGCAAAATCGACATGCTGTATGTGGAAGATGCTCGTGCCCATCACAGCATGGTGCCGACCGTGTCCAGCGACACGTTTGGCGGGTATGCCAAAACTCACCGCGAGGCGTTGCAACTGATGCTGACCAACCTGGTGCCTGAGCCCCATCGTGGGCGATGCGTGATCCGCAACGGAGTGGTAGCTGATGAAATCGTCGCGCAGGCACGGGAAAGCAAGGTGGATGCGATTGTGATGGCATCGGCCAAGCCGAAGTTCCGCTCTTACCTGCTTGGCTCCAATGCTGCCCGGGTTGTGCGACATGCTCCTTGCTCGGTGCTGGTGGCACGCTGATTAAGCGCTAAGTGTGCGCTGATTGTACACTCATGCTGAATGGTTCCTGCGGTAACGGTTCCTGAAGTGGCGAAAAATTTCGTCACTTCAGGGATGTAGCACGCAATGTGATCGGGTCGGCAGGTATCTTTGATGACCTCTGGCAATATACATTTATCGTCAGGTCATCAAGAAGCGAGGTCAGGATGCGTCAGATTGGGGAAAACCTTTGGGTACACGAAGATTCGATGTCGATGATGGGCACCCGCTTGGGATTGCGAATGACCATTATCCGGCTGGCCGACGGGGCGGTGTGGGTACATTCACCAACAGCCATGTCCGATCATCTGAAGCATCAGGTCGACGGCATTGGTCAGGTCAAATACATCGTCGCGGCTAATAACGCTCACAGCAAGTGGTTGCAAGAGTGGTGCGAAGCCTACCCTGACGCCGATGCCTATGTCAGTGCCGGCATACCGCGTAAGGTGCCGCTATCAAACTACCATATCCTCCAGAAGGGGATGGAAAACGTCTGGAAAGAGGACTTACTCTGGGAAACCATGCCACATGTCCCGCTTTTCAACGAAACCGTCTTTTTTCATCAGCCCTCCCGCTCGCTCATCGTTACCGACATGATCCAGAACTACCCTGAACAGGAACCCGAAGGCATGGCGGGATTGTTAACCAAGTATGTGTTTGAGCCCATAGGTTTTAAAGGCTGTTGTGTTGCACCGCCGCTGAAAATGGGGCTCACCATTAAAGACAAACAAGCGTTCGCCCGTTTTATCGATCACATCCGGCAATGGGATTTTGAACGTATTGTCGTGACCCACGGCGATATTATCGAGGACGATGCAAAAACGATCTTTTCTGACCTTACAGCCAGATTTCTTCAGTAAAGGCGTATTTTTAGTGAAAATATGCCGATTTTGATGCTTTAGTGAGCGGTCGGTCAATTTCCTGATTTTAAAGCTTTACAGCCATCAGGGAACCCCGTATTATTCGCCGCACTTACGGAGAGATGGCTGAGTGGTTGAAAGCACCGGTCTTGAAAACCGGCATACGTTAATAGCGTATCTAGGGTTCAAATCCCTATCTCTCCGCCACATTCTGGAAATTGGGCGAAAGCCGAGTTTCATAAAGAATTGGAGCGGTAGTTCAGTTGGTTAGAATACCGGCCTGTCACGCCGGGGGTCGCGGGTTCGAGTCCCGTCCGCTCCGCCACTACAACGAAGCCCCGTCAGAAATGACGGGGCTTTTTTGTTTGTGTTGGACTTATGTTTTCGTGGTTGTTGTATAGACTCAGCTAGCATTTGCTTTTGCTGATAGTGAGAACTGTTGGTTCGGAAATGCCCCATAGTCGTTTAGAGCAGAAGCTCATTCATGAGTCGTTAATACTGCTTTATTATACATTTCCTAATGTTGCTTTTTGAGTCGGATAACGCAGAAGGTCTGCCATTGGCAGACCTTCATGTATGGTGCATAGAGCGGGGGTTATGTTTAATACAAAGCCGTTGTGAGTCTACTTAACCCGCATTGTTAGACATAGGTGCTTCCATCGGGAAACTCACATCGACACACCTCTGAAAATGAAGGCTTATGCCACAACAATTTCCTAGCTAGTAATGGGTTCCCATTCATGCGTTCAGGGCTAAGCGTGCCGCACTTGAACAATCGCTTATGCATTCTATATGCGTACACCTCATCAATTTTTGGATGAGATTGAGAAGTTAAGTGTTCGTAAAAAACAAAATATGCGGGATTCTCAGGAGAAATTTTCTTAATTTGCGAAAGAAAGTCACTGTCTACAATGTCACCATTTACTTTCTTCCCCAAATAGCTATCAGAGTAGCTATATGTTCCATGCCATCCCCTTTTAAATCGAACTTCAATACCATCCTTTCTCGTACACTCCCCTATTTTAATAAAGGGATATGCTTCATTTTTAAAACGGTAAAAATAAACACCTATCGAGCGAGATAGCCCCTCTGATCTCAGTGACTCCAATACATGGTTATTGACAGGTTCCAAAACATCATCAGGCGAAGTTAGCAAGCAAGATATGACTTTTTGCTCACCATCCCCTCGGCCAGAGTTAGCCGTATATGTTTTACATAGATATTGTTTCATCTTACCCTCGGATGGTTAACACTGAATTCCACGATAAAATCGCGCACCTATATGCTACCAGAAACTTACAGGTGGAGATTACAACAACTCGGTGCGTGAAGTGCCCAATAGTTAAATGCGCCAGAACAGGCTCATTTTTGGCGATTTTAGTCCCTCAGAAGGCCACAACGGTATTTGGGGACATTTGATTTTGAGCGATTTATGAATCACCAAGTGTGGATTTAACTTTTGTTTGAAAACGTGAACAAGCAATGATTTACCGCAGCTTAAGTGTGTTTGAAAATGCCTTGGGAAGATGAATTGGGTCAATAAACTAAAGGGTTGCGATACTTGAGCTAATTCATGGCTTGCTAAATTAGCAAAACCAATGACACACTTATACCCAACCCAACCC
>NZ_PYMI01000019.1 GCF_003025595.1 Photobacterium ganghwense | reverse complement strand
CAGTGCGCATTATGACCGTGTTATGGTAAATAACAGATAAGTCATGAAACCGTTCAAGTCGCTATATTCATGCCGTTACTATGCAAATCCTTGTGTAACAAGGAATGCAAAAAGTGACACCATGTCCAAAAAAATAACGAACAACTACATTTTTAGGAAATTCACTTGTGGCTTGAGCAGAAAAGAGACTGCTGAATTATGTTTCAAAACTGTGAGGACGGTCACGCGTTGGGATGAGGGGCAGGAGATACCGCCCGTGTGTAGAAGATTAATGAAATTGTACAGTTGCCGTGATTTGGAAGCCATAAACGAGAATTGGAGAGGTTGGAAGATAAAACACGGCGAACTGGTTACGCCGAACGGCTGGTCACTGACGCCAGACAGGATAGTGACGGGCAATGCGCTACTTGAGATAAATGCAGAAGATGACAGAAAGACAAAGGCGGCCATCATGAAAGCCGCCCGACTGTTAAGGAAGGTATCTCGATAAGTTAGCCTGGAGGTTGCGGACAGTTCGAAAGGGTACTCGCTGACAGTCTGCAATTCTCCTCAACCTTTCACCCCATATTACTAGCCGGGGTTATCAAAGAAGAACAAATGCAAAATTGATTTGAGAGTTACTAAAAACAAACTTGATTGGATAGCCATTCTGGTCATAACAATCTAAAACAACTGTATCTGGGCCCTTCATAGCAACATGGACGACCTCGTATTTATATCCATCAAAAGGAGGGAACAAAACCCCAACCTTGCTAACATTAGGCGTGTTCAAAGCATCATTTTGTACGTGTTTATAATGATCATAAACTTCATTGAAAGTTTGGTTGCTACTCATATTTTTTCCCTACATTAAATTAAACACTAAAAATCTGAACTAATTAGCAAAATTGCGGTATTTTCTCCCTCATCATTTTCAGTAAAAGACGCATCAACACTTTCAGTTTGCTGTCTTATCTTGTACCCCTTTCGTAATTCTAACCCCAGAATCATATATGCCCTATTTGCATCGTGAAACTTATTCCCATTCTCTGTAAAACAAAACAGCTCAGATTCTGGGTCTAATTTGGCTAATTTATCTTGCAAATCTTTAACTTTCATTATTTCCCTATAGAAATTGTGTTAGCAAATAAATCAATGTAATGCAATAGCCGATTTCAATACTAATGCCTCGACTTTGGCCACTAAATTCAAGCACTAATCACGATGAACCAAATCAACCGCGCCATCGGTTTCGGAATAAGTCAGGTTGTAAGGTGCGCGTATAAACTTGTATACGCACATATCAGCATCATAATCCTCTTCTAAATCCGTTGGTAATTCATAATCATCACTAGTTAAGCCAGTGGTAGTAAGCAGGTTCTCAAATATGTCTTCACAGCTCTGAACTCCGCCTGCAATTAGGGGATAACCATGATTATTGAATTGCAGGTTATAAATCTTATCGGACAATTCACCTTCAGGCCCATCTGAAAGATTTGGTTGAGGCTCACCGTCAATTAACCATTTCCCATGAAAAACAGAGACAGCCATTTGGAAAGCGTTCTTTAAATTCGTATACGATGAATCTCGAGCATCATCTTGCACACCCATAAATCTTGGCGCAAGGGAAACAGTGATTACCCCTATGACAACAAAAACGACCACCGCTTCAAGCGTCGTAAAACCATTTTGGCGATTCAACAACAATCTCCCTAAACAATTGAAACTAGCTAAATTATGCAACTGAGCACACATAATTACAATGGGCTCATGAGATAGTTGACTGTCCCCAATGGCGCACGCCTTGAGTTATGGTGCAATCTACCCCCGTGATACAGCACGGGGGTTCTCGTCCTCCGCTCGCTCCTCGCTCAGCCCTCGCTCTTCGCTCTCGTCGTTCGAGAACATTAAGCAGTAACAACATGAACGCTATACATCTGAAGTCATCCGACAATCAGCAACAATGGCCGCGGCCAGTATGAGTGATCCCAATTTTTCAGGCTTGGCAGGATGAAGGGCTTCGAGCGTTTTTGGAGATAGTCGGGCACGGCCAGTTGAGGCAGGATGCAAAATTGGCGTTAAGGGGAGTGGCCTTAGTATGCCTTCGGCATGGTGGAGCTATCCATGATGTATAGCGAGCAACAAAATCACTATACATCATGTCCAGTCGCGGGAATCAGAAGAGCGCGATTTGTGGTTTCTCAATCGGATCTAAGTTAACGCCGCCACTCTTCGCAAACTGCTGAGAGCCGCCGTTCTCATGGGGCGGGCAGGTCAGGAAATGAATCAATTGACCCTTTTGAATTTGTACCAGGCAATCATCTAACACAGTATACGTAACACCCGTTAGCATCAGGTGTTTCTTGTTCATGTAGAAGTTGCCGGCATCCGTCACCACTTTCAACAGCACATCAATATCCACCTTCTCATCGGTTCGACTTACCATAACGCTTGAGACATAGACCTGCTCAGCACCGTTGAACGGGAAGAAGGAGGCGAGGCCACCTAAGCGAACAGCATCAGCGCCAGTCGCTTGATGATGATCACCGTTACCACGACCAGCAGCCAGCCCATCAGAACGCGGAGCACTTTCTTCATCAG
>NZ_PYMI01000018.1 GCF_003025595.1 Photobacterium ganghwense | reverse complement strand
CCCCACACTACCATCGGCGCTGCTGCGTTTCACGTCTGAGTTCGGCATGGGATCAGGTGGGTCCACAGCGCTATGGTCGCCAGGCAAATTCTTTGATTCACCGCCCGCAGGCCGCAAATCACAATCTTGGAAAAAACTGACTAAAGTTCAAGCACACCATTCAAGTGCTCGTGGAGTCCGTAAAACCCCTTGGGTGTTGTATGGTTAAGCCGCACGGGCAATTAGTACAGGTTAGCTCAACGCCTCACAGCGCTTACACACCCTGCCTATCAACGTTCTAGTCTCGAACAACCCTTCAGAGAGCTTAAAGCTCTGGGGATGACTCATCTTGAGGCTCGCTTCCCGCTTAGATGCTTTCAGCGGTTATCGATTCCGAACTTAGCTACCGGGCAATGCGTCTGGCGACACAACCCGAACACCAGAGGTTCGTCCACTCCGGTCCTCTCGTACTAGGAGCAGCCCCTCTCAATCATCCAACGCCCACGGCAGATAGGGACCGAACTGTCTCACGACGTTCTAAACCCAGCTCGCGTACCACTTTAAATGGCGAACAGCCATACCCTTGGGACCGACTTCAGCCCCAGGATGTGATGAGCCGACATCGAGGTGCCAAACACCGCCGTCGATATGAACTCTTGGGCGGTATCAGCCTGTTATCCCCGGAGTACCTTTTATCCGTTGAGCGATGGCCCTTCCATTCAGAACCACCGGATCACTATGACCTGCTTTCGCACCTGCTCGAACCGTCATTCTCGCAGTCAAGCGGGCTTATGCCATTGCACTAACCTCACGATGTCCGACCGTGATTAGCCCACCTTCGTGCTCCTCCGTTACGCTTTGGGAGGAGACCGCCCCAGTCAAACTACCCACCAGGCACTGTCCGCACCCCCGATGAGGGGGCGACGTTAGAACATCAACACTACAAGGGTGGTATTTCAAGGACGGCTCCACAGATACTGGCGTACCTGCTTCGAAGCCTCCCACCTATCCTACACATGTAGGGTCAATGTTCAGTGCCAAGCTGTAGTAAAGGTTCACGGGGTCTTTCCGTCTAGCCGCGGGTACGCAGCATCTTCACTGCGATTTCAATTTCACTGAGTCTCGGGTGGAGACAGCGTGGCCATCATTACGCCATTCGTGCAGGTCGGAACTTACCCGACAAGGAATTTCGCTACCTTAGGACCGTTATAGTTACGGCCGCCGTTTACCGGGGCTTCGATCAAGAGCTTCTCCCTAAGGATAACCCCATCAATTAACCTTCCGGCACCGGGCAGGCGTCACACCGTATACGTCATCTTTCGATTTTGCACAGTGCTGTGTTTTTAATAAACAGTTGCAGCCACCTGGTATCTGCGACTGCCAGCAGCTCCAAGAGCAAGTCTCTTCACCGCCGGCAGCGTACCTTCTCCCGAAGTTACGGTACCATTTTGCCTAGTTCCTTCACCCGAGTTCTCTCAAGCGCCTTGGTATTCTCTACCCGACCACCTGTGTCGGTTTGGGGTACGATTTCTTGCTATCTGAAGCTTAGAGGCTTTTCCCGGAAGCATGGCATCAATGACTTCAGCACCGTGGTGCCTCGACATCGGGTCTCAGCCTTAAGATGGTCCGGATTTGCCTAAACCATCAGCCTACACCCTTGAACCTGGACAACCGTCGCCAGGCCCACCTAGCCTTCTCCGTCCCCCCATCGCAATAGCAAGAAGTACGGGAATATTAACCCGTTTCCCATCGACTACGCCTTTCGGCCTCGCCTTAGGGGTCGACTCACCCTGCCCCGATTAACGTTGGACAGGAACCCTTGGTCTTCCGGCGAGGAGGTTTTTCACCCCCTTTATCGTTACTCATGTCAGCATTCGCACTTCTGATACCTCCAGCGCCCCTTACAGGACACCTTCAGCGGCTTACAGAACGCTCCCCTACCCAATACGCTAATGCGCATTGCCGCAGCTTCGGTGTATCGCTTAGCCCCGTTAAATCTTCCGCGCAGGCCGACTCGACCAGTGAGCTATTACGCTTTCTTTAAATGATGGCTGCTTCTAAGCCAACATCCTGGCTGTCTGAGCCTTCCCACATCGTTTCCCACTTAGCGATAACTTTGGGACCTTAGCTGGCGGTCTGGGTTGTTTCCCTCTCCACGACGGACGTTAGCACCCGCCGTGTGTCTCCCGGATAGTACTTACTGGTATTCGGAGTTTGCAAAGGGTTGGTAAGTCGGGATGACCCCCTAGCCTTAACAGTGCTCTACCCCCAGTAGTATTCGTCCGAGGCGCTACCTAAATAGCTTTCGGGGAGAACCAGCTATCTCCGAGTTTGATTGGCCTTTCACCCCTAGCCACAAGTCATCCGCTAATTTTTCAACATTAGTCGGTTCGGTCCTCCAGTGCGTGTTACCGCACCTTCAACCTGCCCATGGCTAGATCACTCGGTTTCGGGTCTAATCCCAGCAACTGCACGCCCAGTTAAGACTCGGTTTCCCTACGGCTCCCCTATACGGTTAACCTTGCTACTGAAATTAAGTCGCTGACCCATTATACAAAAGGTACGCAGTCACAGGACAAAGCCTGCTCCTACTGCTTGTACGTACACGGTTTCAGGTTCTATTTCACTCCCCTCACAGGGGTTCTTTTCGCCTTTCCCTCACGGTACTGGTTCACTATCGGTCAGTCAGGAGTATTTAGCCTTGGAGGATGGTCCCCCCATCTTCAGACAAGATAACACGTGTCCCGTCCTACTCGTTTTCAC
>NZ_PYMI01000017.1 GCF_003025595.1 Photobacterium ganghwense | reverse complement strand
CCGACGAATACACGCTGATGTGTCAACGGCTGGATGACGGCACGTTGAGCCTGTACCACGTCACCGGTGACAGCCTGGATTTGTCGATTGTCGGTGAAGTGATTGATGACAGCTATTTTGTGTGGGCAGTCGCAGGCAAAGGGTTTCGCACAGGCGTGACGGAACTCATCAAACGGGTGAAAGGCGCAGGGTTTAAGTCAGTAACGTGTGCCACGGCCAAGCCTGGCATTCGCCGGATGTACCGTTATTTCCGCGACCTGAAACTGACCGAAACCGAGCAACTGAACAACGGGTGCTTGTGTACCTGGCACGAGTTGGAGGTGTAGATGGGAAGCAGGTCGAAAAAGTCATCCAACACCACCAACGTCAACGGCACCAACGGGATTGACGGCGACAACCTTGGCGTCGCCATTTCCGGTGTTAACGGCTCAAACATCAACGTCAATATGACCGACCACGGCGCGATTGCGCGGGCGTCGGAAATGGGCGAGCTGGCAATTACCGCCAACACCCAGATGGCGCGGGATGCGCTCGACAGTAACACCGATGTGTCGAAGGCGGCGCTGCGGATGGGGAGCGAAACCGTTGACCGGGCGCTGGATTTCGGCTCAGAGGCGTTGAGCTTCGGTAACGATGCGATGGACCAGGCGTTTGCCTTCGGGGAATCGGCACTGGACTACAACAGCCAGGTGTCGATGCAGGCCATCAATGATGTGAGCAATGCGCACCATGAAAACCTGCAAATGATCGCGGGGCTGGCCGGAAACCAGGCATCACAGAACAGTGAAAATCTGGCGGCACTGAAAGACCTGGCAGCCATGAACAGCGACGGCGGGCAGGTGGCGACCACCAAGCAGATGACCATCATGGTCGGCCTGGTGTTCTTTTTCCTAGCCATGATGACCATCTTCAAGAAGGGCAAATAATGTTTCATCAAATCATGCAGCCCCGTCAGCGCCAGCAGTTTCAGGCGGTCGGCGAGTTCCTGTATATCGAGGCCTGTCCCGATGCGGTGCAGATTTCCACCGAGCGTGGCGATTACCGTTTAAAGCAGGGGGCGCAGATTATCGACCCGCGCCTGACCGGTCGTGTCACGGTGGAGAACATGGGCGAGGCGGGCACCGTCATTATCGTGTGCGGCTATGGGCGCTATATCCCGCCGTCTGACGGCCAGCAAGTCGCCGTCACGCAAATGCCGACAGTGACCCTGTCACCGAACCAGCAGGTCAATATCGGTCTGTTGCCGAAGGTGGCACTGGTTGACGGCCAACCCGTCGTTATCAGCAAGCTGCCGAAGGTACAACTGGACGCTGACCAGGCGGTAACGGTCTCTCAGCTACCGGCCATCGAGTTGGCTGCCGGACAAAAGCTGGCGGTGTCCAGCCTGCCGGAAATCACCCTGGCACCGGAGCAGGCGGTGCGGGTGTCCAGTGACAAGCCATTGGAAACCGCGCCGGTTGTCGCGGCCTCACTGGCGGGCAGCCTGCTGACCATTGCCACCGGTACGGCGCAGCAGGCGGCGAACCCATTACGTTGTCACGTTTTACTGAAAGCCAGTCCGGCCAATACCCAGCCGGTCACACTGGCTGACGGCTGGGAGCTGGCCGCCGGTGAACAACTGAAACTTGAAACCACCGCCGCGCTGGCGTTTGCCGGTGCCGACGGTGACACCATTCAGATTATCGAGGTGCTTCGATGACAGGAAAGACACTGCGCGAGTTGCTGCCCGCAGGCAGCCCCCGCAACAAGATTGAGTTTCTGGCCGACGAACTGCAACACGGCTTTGAACTGCTCGGCCAGCTGGGCAAAGCCCGCATGACCAACTACGTGAAAAATCCGGCGTTTCTCGACAGTGCCAGCAACAAGGCACAGGAAACCAAGTTCACCGGCGTTTACCTGCCAGGCTCACGCGTCGGCAGTCCCAACCAGAACGCGGGCACCTTTGCTGATGGCTGGCACTTCGAGCAAAGCGGCACGCCGTTAGACCAGGCGATAATCGCCGCGTTCGGGGTGCACCGCAACCTGCATTTCGCGCCGTTCTTAGCGTCGGTGCCGTTCAAAGCCCATGACATCTGGGTGGCGGCCAAAAACTGCAAGGGCACCATTTACCAACAGTTGAACCTGCCGAAAACAGACAGCTACTACAAGGCGCACGCCATTTTTGCCGCAGTGGATGGCATGACGGTGACGCTCGGTTTTCGCAGTGCTGATACGTCCACTATGGGCGGAATGCGCAGTGATACCAGTCTGGTCACAACGGGCGGCATGTATGGACCGGCACCAAGCACCGGCTACAACGTGAAAGTGTTGGAGTCGGACGTTTTCAGGCATCACGGCTCAGACCAGCGCGATACGTTTGTGTGCCTCGAGATCATGTCTAACCCAGGCGAAAGCAACAGCCTGATGCTGCTGGGGATGCAGGTGATTGAAGTGGACAAGGACGGGCTACCGGTCGAAAACGGGATCATCAACATGGACTCAGACGGCTACGGCCATCTGCGTTTCAACGAGCTGATTGAGTTTGTCTGTAATGACACCGCCGTGGCCGGAAACCGCTTTACCTTCAAGCCGAAAAAGCCCGGTTCGCCATTGCATTGCCCGTTGGGTATCCATCAGCACGTCACCTACACCAACCTGTATTTCTGGGGTGGCGTCAATGGCGTGACAAGTGGGGATGTAGACTCAACCGGCAAACTGGATGAGGGTGTGACCGTGACAGATTTTAACGGTGACGCCGTCACAATTGAGCTATCTCAGGCCAATGCAGACCTGGTACGCAACTGCGGCGGGATGCAGGTTTACCTTCGCTACACCCAGTCGCCGATGCGACGGGGACTGTACACATGAAAATCGCCGTGTTTGCAGGAGCAACAGCCACGCTGGGCGCTGCGGCATGGCTGATTTACCGCGGGCTTTCCCAACCGCCCGCCGTTACCAACATTCCCAACCAGGGCACAACCGATTCAGGTGCCATCAATACCGGCACGGATTCGGGCATGTCATGGACAGGCATTATTGAAGGAGCAACAGACGTGATTGATACCAGTCAGCCACGCGGTATCCGCAACAAAAACCCGCTGAACATCGAGTACAGCACCCGCAACAAATGGCGCGGCCAGGTCGGCAGCGACGGACGGTTTTCCATTTTCGAGCATGACAAGTGGGGATTCCGCGCCGCCGCCCGCATCCTGCGCAGTTACCAGAAGCGCGGCATCAACACGATTCACAGCATCGTCCACACGTTCGCGCCGAGCCACGAAAACAACAGCAACCATTACGCCAACATGGTCGCCAAGTGGACGGGCTACGGCAAAAATGACCGGCTGGACATGAACGACGACCACACGGCCACGGAGATCATCAAAGCGATGGCACGGATGGAAGTCGGCAAAAAGTACAGCTATCACGAAGTCATGGAAGGAGTCGCACTAGCATGACCAAGAAAAGTATCGCCATTCAAATCGGCATCAGCGTTGCGGGCATGGTCGCAGGCGCATACACCATCAAGTTTTTGCGTAAACAGGGATTGCTATGATTAATCTGAAAGAAACCAGCACCAAAACTGGATTGCTATTACTGGGTAGCGTGGCCGCCGGACTCATCACCGGCAACAGCGAGTTAGTCCAGGTCACTATCGGTGAGAACGGCGCGCAAATCGGCGGCCTGATTCCGACCATCGCGGCGGCACTCATCGGCCTGTTTGACACGGTTCGCAAAGAGCAAGGCTAGGGGGCTTGTATGGGAGAGCTCATCAAGCTGTTTGCTGAGTTGGGGGTGACGCCTCCAACTCTCATCATGTGTTATCTGCTGTTCCGCGCCGTCAAAGCCCATGAATCAGTGTTGGGCGAATTAAAGGAAATGCTGCAAGCTCATGAGAAGCGGATCATGAAACTGGAGTGGAACAACAGAAAAGATATGCCACAATAGCCACATTAGTCCCAACAAGGAATCGTTATGGCATTTACACAACTTTCAGGTCATAGAAGTTATATTTATCACATCGCTATTGGTAACATTGATGACTATTTCTTTCTCGTTGAACAGCAAGATGAAAAAGGCAATCTAGGTCAAGTGGACATGTTCAAGCGTATGAGGTATTACCTCAATGCGATTGAATCATTAAATAATATCTCCGATTATTTCTACCATGAATTTAAAGAAAAAAATGGATGGTCAGAGAAGCAAGACGACAAATGGTACGCGAGAAAAATACGTAAAAAACATCCTTTAATACAAGATGTTGCTAACATCGCGAATGCTTATAAACATTGTGTTAGAAATGGGAAAAACGCCAAGCTTCATGCATCAGATCTTGAGCAAGCTGTTATAAAAATAGACATTAATGATGATGTGAAAGTTTCAGTAAATTATAATCCTCAAATTGATGATGACCTTATTGAAAAAGCATATCATTTTTGGCTTGATTACTTGGAAGCCAATGATAATTCTATACTTAGTATTTAGTATAAGCCCGCAATCGCGGGCTTTCTTATATCCAAAAGGTTAGGGTGACGCTGACCGGTTCGCTCGTTTAGCCTGGGCTTTCCTGACGGCTTTTTTCTTCTCTTTGGTAACAGTTTGCTGTTGGGCCTGTGTCATGCGGCGGCCACCACGAAACGGCAGCGGGGTAACCACGTTAGAGCGTACCGGCACATAATCCAGTTGATAGAGCCGCTTTAACGCGTGGTACTCATCAAAACGTAGCGCCCACGAATCCAGCTCCTTTGGGCTGAACACACGACCTTCGGGGGTGATGATAATGCAGCGCTCCTCATCAACCCGAAATCCCATCCAGCGGGTGTCATCCGGCAGGTAGCCACGGGCACGGATAATCAGCAGTTTTTCGGCCATTGGGTTTACGTCGATTTCACCGTCCAGCCAACGCTTAATGGTGATAGGCCGAACATGAAACCACGCGGCAGCCTGGTTAATTGAGTCGAAGTGGCGCCAAAACAGCTTCACGAACGATTCATGCAGCATGATGAACCTCACAATTTCTAATCTTGATTGTTTGTTTATTCCGATTGATAACGCGGGGTTCAATCGTCGATAGCTATCAAAAAGCGCAAAACAGCAAAATCTGACATCATGACCAAAACATCGTTGTTATCGAGCGCTGGAATCTACTGAGAATCGGGCGCTAAGAAAACCGTGATGACTTGAATTAACTAACTGTTTCCAAAGCTTATTTTTGTGATTTCGCGGGACGTTTCCTTACTGACTCATCAAATGTTAAAATACGTTACGCCAGTGCGCATTATGACCGTGTTATGGTAAATAACAGATAAGTCATGAAACCGTTCAAGTCGCTATATTCATGCCGTTACTATGCAAATCCTTGTGTAACAAGGAATGCAAAAAGTGACACCATGTC
>NZ_PYMI01000016.1 GCF_003025595.1 Photobacterium ganghwense | reverse complement strand
GGACATGGTGTCACTTTTTGCATTCCTTGTTACACAAGGATTTGCATAGTAACGGCATGAATATAGCGACTTGAACGGTTTCATGACTTATCTGTTATTTACCATAACACGGTCATAATGCGCACTGGGGTGTCTGTTTTTAACATTTAATGTGTCAGTACCGATACCGTTGCTTTTGGTCGATAAAAAGTCTTTGGAAACAGTTATTTAAATGAATATCTCAGGGTTTTTCTTGTGGCGCGCACTCGGTAGATTCCTGCGCTCAATAACAAGGATGTTTTGCGGCTGTTGTCATTTCTTGCTGTAAATCGGCGTTTTGATAGCACCCACCGATTGAACCCCTAGTTATTAATAGAAAAAAACTTAGAAGAACGATTTAAATTTGAGAGGTTCATCATGCTGCATGAATCGTTTGTGAAGCTGTTTTGGCGACATTTTGATTCTATCGAGCAAGCCGCCGCGTGGTTTCATGTTCGGCCTGTCACTGTCAAACGTTGGCTGTCAGGCAAAATCGACGTGAATCCGATGGCGGAAAAACTGCTGCTTATCCGTGCCCGTGGCTACCTGCCGGACGATACCCGCTGGACGGGATTTCGGGTTGATGAGGAACGCTGCATTATCATCACCCCTGAAGGTCGCGTGTTCAGTCCCAAAGAGTTGGATTCGTGGGCGCTGCGGTTTGATGAGTATCATGCCCTTAAGCGTATGTATGAGTTGGATTATGTGCCGGTACGCTCTAACGTGGTCACGCCGTTGCCGTTTCGTGGCGGCCGCCGCATGACACAGCCCCAACAGCAAACGGTAACAAAGGATAAGAAAAAAGCCGTCAGGAAAGCCCAGGCTAAACGTGCGACCCGTTCAGCGTCACCCTAACCTTATGAATATAAGAAAGCCCGCTATTGCGGGCTTTATCATTTGAAATCGGCTGCGAACAGTCGTTCTGCTTCTGTGCTGTCCTTAAGCCTGCACCAATGTTCTACTGCTGCAATCTTAAAATCATCCCAGGAGTCATAATCCGTGTTCACCTGTATGTATAAATCCCACGCTTCGAATGAGAACCGGCAGTCATCCAAGATGTAGCCTGATCCTTCAATAAGCGATGGAAAGTCGCTGAATCTAGAGCAAGATTGAATGAACTCCGGTGAGAAGTACGCTTCAAAATCTGACTGAAAACCCAAGATAACCCCTCACGCTATATCACTATGTGAACAGCTGTTTGTGAATATAGAGCCGCCCCGCTTCAGAGAGCATGTCCTGCCACGATTCAAAATTGGTATTGAGGGCAATAAACTGATTCCACTCTCGGGCGGGAATGGCCTTGAAGTCTGCTGGAGTTTTGACGTTAAAGCCACTGGCTTCCATCAAAATATCTAGACTGGCAAACTTGGAATGCATTTGAATAAATCTTGGCGGCATGAGTTCGTTAAGCGAGACCCCGCTACCATCAAGTCGTTTTGCCTTTGTGACTAACTGTTTAGGATTCGTTGATATGGTGTCTAGTTTGATTAGCATTTGGCATCCTTGCAGTTGTTCCGTTAATTTGATGTTAGCAGCCAACTGCTATTCCATATAGGAATTTTTTAATCATAAGAGACAGTTATCATAGGCGACTGAGTTGCAGGAATAACTTAAGATGTTGTGCTAATTTTAAGAAGCATGCAGTACATAGCGATTATTTTTTGGGATACCGTGTAACTTCTGTTGCTTGGTTTTCTCATAGCCCCCCCTTGGCGGAGGGGCTTTTTTATGGCTCTTGATTTGGCGTCACACGCCATTCCAATTTCATGATCCGCTTCTCATGCAATTGCAGCATTTCCTTTAATTCGCCCAACACTGATTCATGGGCTTTGACGGCGCGAAACAGCAGATAACACATGATAAGAGTTGGAGGCGTCACCCCCAACTCTGCAAACAGCTTGATGAGCTCTCCCATACAAGCCCCCTAGCCTTGCTCTTTGCGAACCGTGTCGAACAGGCCAATCAGTGCCGCCGCGATGGTCGGAATCAGGCCGCCAATTTGCGCGCCGTTCTCACCGATAGTCACCTGGACTAACTCGCTGTTGCCGGTGATGAGTCCGGCGGCCACGCTACCCAGCAGCAGCAAGCCGGTTTTGGTGCTGGTTTCCTTCAGATTGATCATAGTAATCCCTGTTTACGCAAAAACTTGATGGTGTATGCGCCTGCGACCATGCCCGCAACGCTGATGCCGATTTGAATGGCGATGCTTTTCTTGGTCATGCCAGTGCGACTCCTTCCATGACTTTGTGATAGCTGTACTTTTTACCGACTTCCATCTGTGCCATAGCCTTGATGATTTCGGTGGCTGTGTGGTCGTCGTTCATGTCCAGCCGGTCATTTTTGCCGTAGCCCGTCCACTTGGCGACCATGTTGGCGTAATGGTTGCTGTTGTTTTCGTGGCTCGGCGCGAACGTGTGGACGATGCTGTGAATCGTGTTGATGCCGCGTTTCTGGTAGCTGCGCAAGATACGGGCGGCAGCTCGGAATCCCCACTTGTCATGCTCGAAAATGGAAAACCGTCCGTCGCTGCCGACCTGGCCGCGCCATTTGTTGCGGGTGCTGTACTCGATGTTCAGCGGATTTTTGTTGCGGATACCGCGTGGCTGACTGGTATCAATCACGTCTGTAGCTCCTTCAATAATGCCTGTCCATGACAAACCTGAATCCGTGCCGGTGTTGATGGCTCCGGCATCGGTATTTGTGTTGCCCTGGTTGGGAATGTTGGTAACGGCGGGCGGTTGGGAAAGCCCGCGGTAAATCAGCCATGCCGCAGCGCCCAGCGTGGCTCCTGCAAACACGGCGATTTTCATGTGTACAGCCCCCGTCGCATCGGCGTTTGGGTGTAGCGAAGGTAAACCTGCATCCCGCCGCAGTTGCGCACTAAATCCGCATTGGCCTGTGATAGCTCAATTGTGACGGCGTCACCGTTAAAATCTGCCACGGTGATACCGTCATCCAGTTTGCCGGTTGAGTCTACATCCCCGTCGGTCACACCATTGACGCCGCCCCAGAAATACAAATTGGTGTAGGTCGCGTGCTGATGGATACCCTGCGGGCAATGCAATGGCGAACCGGGCTTTTTCGGTTTGAAGGTAAAGCGGTTTCCGGCCACGGCGGTGTCATTACAGACAAACTCAATCAGCTCGTTGAAACGCAGATGGCCGTAACCGTCCGAGTCCATGTTGATGATCCCGTTTTCGACTGGCTTGCCGTCTTTGTCCACTTCAATCACCTGCATCCCCAGCAGCATCAGGCTGTTCATTTCGCCAGGGTTGGACATGATTTCAAGGCACACAAACGTATCGCGCTGGTCAGAGCCGTGATGCCTGAAAACGTCCGATTCCAACACTTTCACGTTGTAGCCGGTGCTTGGTGCCGGTCCATACATGCCGCCCGTTGTGACCAGGCTGGTATCACTGCGCATTCCGCCCATGGTGGAGGTGTCAGCACTGCGGAAACCGAGCGTCACCGTCATGCCGTCCACTGCGGCAAAAATGGCGTGCGCCTTGTAGTAGCTGTCTGTTTTTGGCAGGTTCAACTGCTGGTAAATGGTGCCCTTGCAGTTTTTGGCCGCCACCCAGATGTCATGGGCTTTGAACGGCACCGACGCTAAGAACGGCGCGAAATGCAGGTTGCGGTGAACCCCGAACGCGGTGTTTATCGCCTGGTCTAACGGCGTGCCGCTCTGCTCGAAGTGCCAGCCATCAGCAAAGGTGCCCGCGTTCTGGTTGGGACTGCCGACACGTGAGCCTGGCAGGTAGACGCCGGTGAACTTGGTTTCCTGTGCCTTGTTGCTGGCACTGTCGAGGAACGCCGGATTTTTCACGTAATTGGTCATGCGGGCTTTGCCCAGCTGGCCGAGCAGCTCAAGGCCGTGTTGCAGTTCGTCGGCCAGAAACTCAATCTTGTTGCGGGGGCTGCCTGCGGGCAGCAACTCGCGCAGTGTCTTTCCTGTCATCGAAGCACCTCGATAATCTGAATGGTGTCACCGTCGGCACCGGCAAACGCCAGCGCGGCGGTGGTTTCAAGTTTCAGTTGCTCACCGGCGGCCAGCTCCCAGCCGTCAGCCAGTGTGACCGGCTGGGTATTGGCTGGGCTGGCTTTCAGTAAAACGTGACAACGTAATGGGTTCGCCGCCTGCTGCGCCGTACCGGTGGCAATGGTCAGCAGGCTGCCCGCCAGTGAGGCCGCGACAACCGGCGCGGTTTCCAATGGCTTGTCACTGGATACCCGCACCGCCTGCTCCGGTGCCAGGGTGATTTCCGGCAGGCTGGACACCGCCAGCTTTTGACCGGCAGCCAACTCGATGGCCGGTAGCTGCGCCACCGTTACCGCCTGGTCTGCGTCCAGTTGTACCTTCGGCAGCTTGCTGATAACGACGGGTTGGCCGTCAACCAATGCCACCTTCGGCAACAGACCGATATTGACCTGCTGGTTCGGTGACAGGGTCACTGTCGGCATTTGCGTGACGGCGACTTGCTGGCCGTCAGACGGCGGGATATAGCGCCCATAGCCGCACACGATAATGACGGTGCCCGCCTCGCCCATGTTCTCCACCGTGACACGACCGGTCAGGCGCGGGTCGATAATCTGCGCGCCCTGCTTTAAGCGGTAATCGCCACGCTCGGTGGAAATCTGCACCGCATCGGGACAGGCTTCGATATACAGGAACTCGCCGACCGCCTGAAACTGCTGGCGCTGGCGGGGCTGCATGATTTGATGAAACATTATTTGCCCTTCTTGAAGATGGTCATCATGGCAAGGAAGAAGAACACCAGGCCGACCATGATGGTCATCTGCTTGGTGGTCGCCACCTGTCCGCCGTCGCTGTTCATGGCTGCTAGGTCTTTCAGCGCCGCCAGATTTTCACTGTTCTGTGATGCCTGGTTTCCGGCCAGCCCCGCGATCATTTGCAGGTTTTCATGGTGCGCATTGCTCACATCATTGATGGCCTGCATCGACACCTGGCTGTTGTAGTCCAGTGCCGATTCGCCGAAGGCAAACGCCTGGTCCATCGCATCGTTACCGAAGCTCAACGCCTCCGAGCCGAAATCCAATGCCCGGTCAACGGTTTCGCTCCCCATCCGCAGCGCTGCCTTCGACACATCGGTGTTACTGTCGAGCGCATCCCGTGCCATCTGGGTGTTGGCGGTAATCGCCAGCTCGCCCATTTCCGACGCCCGCGCAATCGCGCCGTGGTCGGTCATGTTGACGTTGATGTTCGAGCCGTTAACACCGGAAATGGCGACGCCAAGGTTATCGCCGTCAATCCCGTTGGTGCCGTTGACGTTGGTGGTATTGGATGACTTTTTCGACCTGCTTCCCATTTACACCTCCAACTCATGCCAGGTGCACAAGCACCCGTTGTTCAGTTGCTCGGTTTCGGTCAGTTTCAGGTCGCGGAAGTAACGGTACATCCGGCGAATGCCAGGCTTGGCCGTGGCACACGTTACTGACTTGAACCCTGCGCCTTTCACCCGTTTGATGAGTTCCGTCACGCCAGTGCGAAACCCTTTGCCTGCAACCGCCCACACAAAATAGCTGTCATCAATCACTTCACCGACAATCGACAAATCCAGGCTGTCACCGGTGACGTGGTACAGGCTCAACGTGCCGTCATCCAGCCGTTGACACATCAGCGTGTATTCGTCGG
>NZ_PYMI01000015.1 GCF_003025595.1 Photobacterium ganghwense | reverse complement strand
CATTGCCTCGGCAGTGTGAAACACCCGGAATTAAGCGTGCGCTCGTAGCTCAGCTGGATAGAGTACCTGGCTACGAACCAGGCGGTCGGAGGTTCGAATCCTCCCGAGCGCGCCATTATTTCCATATTCTGCATTGTCAGAATATAGCCTGCGCGTCCGTAGCTCAGCTGGATAGAGTACCTGGCTACGAACCAGGCGGTCGGAGGTTCGAATCCTCCCGGACGCGCCATTATTGAAAAGCTCAGCTTCGGCTGGGCTTTTTTCATTTCTGCGTCCTGCCTTCTAATGACTGTGACGGGGACCTCTCCTCTCGGCTTTTGGCTACAGCCAGAATTGCCGCTGTTGGACAACACCTAATTCCCGCGACCTTTATCCATCCGCTTTGTCGTTTCCCCGCGTTGTCTGTTACCAGCTCTTCAAACTTAATCTGTGTGCTTACGTTGCTGTCTGCGTTGCTGTGTACCTGGCTTTGGCCGTAGCTTTGGACTTAGCTGTGGATTTAGCAATGTACAAAACGGTTTCGGTTTCGTTAGCTTGCTGCGTGTCTCATTCCCTTTGTTCGCATCTGGGTTAGATTAAGAATGAGAGAAAGGGGTAGAGACGGGTCGCCCAATCTCTTTTTTGATGTGATTTGTTATGCTTTAAATGTAAATACATATCTCACTGTGGGTGATGAGTGAAATGCGGCGCAACATCGGATCTTTTGCTGGGAACTGTTTCACTTTCCTGTCACTAATGTTTCTTTTTGATTTTAATGATCTTACCTTTACGTAAGCGATAAGGTTTTAGTTAAAAATTAGGATATTCAAGGATCTACAACCTCCAAAATGAGAGGTGGCGCGCTGCATACAGTGGAATATCCAAGCAAAATACAGGCAAATTTTGCTGATTGAATAAATTTTTGCTTTCAGCGTGCCAAAAGCAAGAGACAAAATTTGCTAGCGTGTCGCATTGTTAATCAATTTGACATGATTTTGTGCGGCGTGATATTTGTTACATCGCCTATTACATCATCAAGGAAAGGAAGCATTATGGCCGATTTAGGAAGTTTGCTGTGGGAGGCCGCCACGATCATGGTCACCGGGATGGTGGTCGTGTTTTTATTTCTCAGTGTGCTGATTGTTCTGGTACAGCTGTTGGCCAAGATAGCCCCTGAGGACGCACCACCCATTCAGAGCACTCTGCGCCAGGCCCCTCCCGCACCGGGCAATGGCGTTCAGCCTGAAGTCATCGCAGCTATAACGGCTGCCGTTCATCAATATCGCAGCCAGAAAACCTAAAGTTGTACCACAAAGCCTGCTTACAGGGGGCTCTGTACCGAGCCAGCAGGACATTGTGGTAATTAGGATCTATATTAAGACAAGGAGTTTGAGAGCATGTCTAAGCCATTAGCCATCACCGACGTCGTGTTACGTGATGCCCACCAATCTTTATTCGCTACCCGTTTACGTATCGAAGATATGCTGCCTATCGCAGAGCAGCTGGATAACGTCGGCTACTGGTCACTGGAAACCTGGGGCGGTGCCACCTTTGATGCGTGTATTCGTTATCTTGGTGAAGATCCCTGGGAACGTCTGCGTTTACTGAAACAGGCAATGCCTAAGACCCCGATGCAGATGTTGCTGCGCGGGCAGAACCTGCTGGGATATCGTCACTATGCGGACGACGTGGTCGAAAAGTTTGTGGAGCGCGCCCATGCTAACGGTATGGATGTGTTCCGTATTTTTGATGCCATGAATGATGTCCGCAACTTTGAAAAAGCCGTCAAGGCGACGGTGGATGTCGGCGCACATGCTCAGGGTACCATTTCTTATACGACCAGCCCGGTACATAACCTGGATACTTGGACGGATCTGGCCAAGCGTCTGGAAGATCTAGGCTGTCACTCCTTGTGTATTAAAGACATGTCTGGCCTGCTTAAGCCGTATGAAGCGGAAGAGTTGGTGAAACGCATTAAAGCGTCCTGTGATATTCCGCTGGCCCTGCATTGCCATGCGACAACCGGTCTGTCGAGTGCGACGGCAGTGAAAGCGATTGAAGCCGGACTGGATATTCTGGACACCGCGATTTCTTCCATGAGTCAGACCTACGGGCACACTCCGACAGAAACTGTGGTCGCGATGCTGGAAGGCACACCGCGCGATACCAACCTGAATCTGCAGCAACTCGAACCTATCGCGTCCTACTTCCGTGATGTCCGTAAGAAATACGCCAAGTTTGAAGGCAGTCTCAAAGGGGTGGATGCCCGTATTCTGCTGGCTCAGGTGCCGGGCGGTATGCTGACGAACATGGAAAGTCAGCTCAAAGAGCAGGGTGCTGCAGATCGCTTTGATGAAGTGCTTGAAGAAATCCCGCGTGTGCGCGAAGACCTCGGTTACATTCCTCTGGTCACCCCGACCTCTCAGATTGTCGGTACGCAGGCGGTACTGAACGTCCTGACCGGTGAACGCTACAAGAGCATCAGCAAAGAAACCGCCGGGGTGCTGAAAGGTGAGTACGGGGCCACTCCGGCACCGGTTAACACGGCGCTTCAGCAGCGTGTACTGGAAGGACAGGCACCGATTACCTGTCGTCCGGCCGATCTGCTGACTGCCGAGTTGCACATTCTGACGGACGAACTGCAGGCCAAGGCTAAAGCAGAAAACATCGCCCTGGCTGAAGCGCAAGTCGATGATGTTCTCACTTACGCCCTGTTCCCACAGGTCGGGCTTAACTTCCTGAAAAACCGCCATAGTGCCGAAGCGTTCGAGCCAGTACCCGGCAGTGAGCCGGTGGCAGCGGCTGCGCCTGTGACGACAGGGTCAGCCAATGGCACAGAAGCTTACAGCGTGAAAGTGAATGGCCAGATGTACCATGTGGAAGTGGGGCCGGGTGGCGAATTGGCATCGGTTGAGCCGGTGGCAGCAAATTCTGGCGCGGCAACCGCTCCTGTGGTTCCGGTTGCTTCCAGTGCCGAACCGGTGGCGGCACCGCTGGCTGGTAATATCTTTAAAATCAATGTGCAGCCCGGACATCAAGTAGCAGAAGGGGACGTTCTGGTGATCCTGGAAGCGATGAAGATGGAAACCGAAGTGCGTGCCTCACGCAGTGGGGTGGTGCAGGATCTGCATGTGAAAGAGGGTGATTCGGTCGCCGTCGGCTCGCCAATTCTCAGTCTGGCGTAAGAGGGGACCATGGAAGGTTTGTTAATACTCTGGAGTGAAACCGGACTGGCGAACTTTGAGTTCGGCCAACTGGTGATGATGCTGGTCGGTGCCGGTCTGCTGTTTCTGGCCATTCGCAAGGGATTTGAGCCCCTGCTGCTGTTGCCGATGGGCTTTGGCGCGATTCTCGCCAATATCCCCAATGCCGGTTTTACTGAGCCGGGGGGATTACTCTATTACATCTACCACATCGGGATCGAAACCGGGGTTTTCCCGCTGCTGATCTTTATGGGGGTCGGGGCGATGACGGACTTTGGAGCCCTGATTGCTAACCCGAAAACCCTGTTATTGGGGGCGGCGGCGCAGTTTGGGATCTTCTTTACCCTGTTTGGTGCGATTTTGCTGAATGTCGTGCCGGGAATGGAGTTCACCCTGGCCGATGCTTCATCCATTGCGATTATCGGCGGTGCCGATGGCCCGACGGCGATCTTCTTGGCAAGCCGGTTGTCGCCGGATCTGCTGGGGGCGATTGCGGTCGCCGCTTACAGCTACATGGCGCTGGTACCGATCATTCAGCCTCCGATCATGAAAGCATTGACCACCCCGGAGGAGCGCAAGATCCAGATGCAGCAACTGAGGCATGTCAGCAAAGGGGAGAAGATCCTGTTTCCGCTGGCAGTGTTGCTGATGACTATCCTGTTTCTGCCGTCGGCCACCCCACTGGTCGGGATGTTCTGCTTGGGTAACCTGATGCGGGAATCCGGCGTGGTGGATCGTTTGTCCAACACGGTGCAGAATGAGCTGATTAATATTGTCACCATTATGCTGGGACTGGGAGTGGGCTCGAAGCTGGAAGCCGACAAGTTCCTGCAGTTTGAAACCCTGGGTATTTTGGTGCTCGGTGCTGTGGCCTTCGGGGTCGGTACCGGCGGTGGTGTACTGATGGCCAAGCTGCTCAACCGCTTTAGCAACGAGGATATCAACCCATTGATTGGTGCCGCCGGGGTGTCAGCGGTGCCTATGGCGGCGCGGGTCGTGAACAAGGTCGGGCTGGAAGCAAACCCGCAAAACTTTCTGCTGATGCATGCTATGGGACCAAACGTCGCTGGCGTGCTGGGTTCGGCGGTTGCGGCGGGTATTCTGCTGGCTCTGGTCGGCGGCTAAAGGTGCCTGGCACGATAAGCGTTTACCGGACCTTATTACATCCGGTAACAGACGGTAACGGGTAGCCATTCGGCTACCCGTTCTTTTTGGCCGGAAATACGCTATTGTACTTATTCACAAACCAGCAAGATAAAAGGAAAAGGAAATGACTTATCAGCAACTTGCTATCACCGAGTTTGGCCCGCCGTCAATGCTGGCGCTGCAGTGCGCCAATTTACCGGAGCCGCAAGCCGGGGAGGTCGTGGTGAAGGTGCACTTTGCCGGAGTGAATCCTATTGATGCCAAGACCCGGGCGGGATTGGGCTGGGCTGCACAGCAAAATCGCGACAAGTTGCCCTGGGTGCCTGGGTATGACATCGCCGGTGAAGTGGTCGCCTGTGGCGAAGGGTGTGAATTGCCGGTCGGTGCGCGTGTTGCTGGGTTTATTGGTTTTCCTTTGCAAGGTGGCGGTTACAGCGAATACTGCCAGGTTCCGGAAACCGCACTGAGCCTGGTGCCAAAAGGCGTGGAGCTGGCGCAGGCTGCCGCATTACCGCTGGCCGGACAAACGGCTTGGCAGGCACTGGATAAAGCCGGTGTCATGGCAGGCCAGCGCGTTCTGATTCTGGCCGGTGCCGGTGGTGTCGGCCATATCGCGGTGCAGCTCGCCGCCGCTCGCGGGGCGGAAGTGTTCGCCACTTGCTCGGCAGACAACAAAGCCTTTGTTGCTGCGATGGGAGCGCAGGCCGTGGATTATCGTGCCGGTGCCCTCGACAGCCAGATTGCGCCGGTGGATTGCCTGATTGATCTGATGGGGGGCGATGTTGGTTTGCAGGCTCTGACTTGCGTGAAGCCCGGTGGCATGGTGGTTACGGTGCCGACGATCACGGCCGAAGCGGTGTGTGAGAAAGCGATTAGTCTGGGATTGCAAGCGGAAGGCATGCTGGTGTCACCGAGTGTGGCGCAGAACGGTGCGATGTTGACCATGCTGGCCGAAGGGCAATTGGTCCTGAAGGTGGCTGCTGTTTTCCCACTTGACGACGGTATCGCCGCCCATGAGCAGATTGAATCGGGCCATACTCAGGGTAAGTTACTACTCATGATGCCGGCTGCGGCAGTTGAGGCATAAAGTGGGGCACAGAACGGGGCAGATGTCATGATCAGTCTCAGCCAGCCGCGATAAAGGATGACGGACAAAACAGAACACAGGCGATGTTGTACTCATGCAAGCATTATTAGAGGGAGGATCAGCCTTATGGGTGCTGTTTTCAACCGGATTTTTAAGCGCCACCTTGCTGCCGGGTGGGTCGGAAGCCAACCTGATTGCGGCACTGAAGCTGGGAGATAACCCGGTCTGGCAGCTGGTTGGCGTGGCGACGTTGGGCAATACGCTGGGCGGAATGACCAACTATTGGTTGGGACGTATCCTGCCGGATAAAACTTCTGACCAAAAACACGGTCATAAAGCATTGCAATGGCTAAAAAAATACGGTTATTGGACGCTCTTGTTCAGTTGGCTCCCTGTCATCGGGGATCCATTGTGTCTGGCGGCCGGGTGGCTGCGGATGAGGCAGGGGCTCTGTCTGGTGCTGATCCTGATCGGAAAAGCGATCCGGTACACCGCGCTGACACTAATCGTAACAGGATTACTATAAGGATGGCTCTAGTGCATAAATGGTTTGTAGGGGTTGCGCTGTTCTCGCTGGCAGGTTGTAGCCAGTTTGCAACGCAATCGGAATCGCCCGTCTTGCCCCAAGGGGTAACGTTTGTCGAGCAACTGAAAGCGGATCCAACGGCTGACACGCCGGTGATCCCGTATCAAAAATACCGGCTGGCCAATGGCTTGACCGTGATACTGCATGAAGATAATTCAGATCCGCTGGTGCATGTGGATGTGACCTACCATGTGGGATCGGCGCGTGAGGAGCTCGGGAAATCCGGCTTTGCCCACTTTTTTGAGCACATGATGTTCCAGGGCTCGGAAAATGTCGGGGATCAGGAGCATTTCCGTCTGATCACCGAAGCTGGCGGCACCCTGAACGGCACGACCAACCGCGATCGCACCAACTATTTTGAAACCGTGCCGGCCAATCAGCTGGAAAAAATTCTGTGGTTGGAGTCTGACCGCATGGGCTTCCTGCTGGGCGCGGTGTCGCAGCGTAAGTTTGAAATCCAGCGCTCGACCGTGAAAAACGAGCGTGCCCAGCGCTACGAAAACCGTCCTTACGGATTGGTCTACGAACAGATTGGGGAAGCGCTTTTCCCACGTACCCACCCGTATTCGTGGCAGACCATCGGTTATGTTGAAGATTTGGACCGGGTGGACGTTAATGACTTGAAAGCCTTCTTCTTGCGCTGGTATGGCCCGAACAATGCGACCCTGACCATTGGGGGAGACATTGATGCGGCGCAGACGCTGGAGTGGGTGAATCAGTATTTTGGTTCTATCCCTCGCGGGCCGGAAGTGGCCAAACCGTCTAAACAGCCGGTCACGCTGGATCAGAACCGGTTCATGACGCTGGAAGATAATATCCAGCAGCCGATGCTGCTGATGGCATGGCCGACGTCGTACAACGGAGCCGAAGATGAAGCCTCGCTGGATCTGCTGTCACGAGTGATTGGCGGCGGCAAGAACAGTCTGCTGTATCAGGATCTGGTGAAAACCGGGGAAGTGGTGGACGCCGGTGCCTTCCATGATTGTGCGGAGCTGGCCTGTACTTTTTATGTGTACGCTATTGGTCAGAGCGGCGACAAAGGCAATCTGAACACCCTGCGCGGTAAAGTCACCGGTATCCTCAAGGGGCTGGAACAGCGCGGCGTAAACACCAAAGAGCTCAATGAGATCAAAGGTACCGTGGAAGCCAGTGCAATTTTCGGTCTGCAAAGCGTAAGCGGTAAGGTGTCTCAGCTGGCAGCGTACGAAACGTTCTATGATGATCCAAGTTACCTGAAAACCGAGTTGGGCAAACTCCGGGCGGTGACGACTGACAGCATGGAGCAGGCTTACATGCGCTATCTGAAGGGCCATCCGTCTGTGACCCTGAGCGTGGTGCCAAAAGGCCGCCCAGAGCTGCAGGCCGCGGTACCGAACTATGAGCCGGCGCCACGCATTATTCCTGAGCACAAAAAGATGAGTGAAGCGGAGCTGCAAAAGCAGATGCGTATCGCCAAGGACGACTTTGATCGTACCGTGATGCCGCAGCCGTCTTCGCCGGTAGAAGCGGTAATGCCATCGCTCTATCGCTTTGAACTGGCAAACGGCATCAAGGTGCTGGGAACCGAGTTCCGCGAAACACCAACGGTTGAGCTGCAGCTGGTGGTACCGGCAGGACGCCGTTTCGAGCCTGCGGGCAAAGACGGTCTGGCTCGCCTGACGGCCAGTATGATGGAAGAGGCCTCGCAGAAATCGACTGCCGAAGCCCTGTCTTCGCGTCTGGATACCCTGGGTAGTACCATCGGCTTTACTGCCGGTCAGTATGGCACTGTGATTTCCGTGACGTCACTGACCAAGAACCTGCCGCAGACACTGGCAATTCTGGAAGAGCGTCTGTTCCATCCGGCGTTCAATGCCGACGACTTCGCGCGAGTGAAGCAACAGGCGCTGGAAGGCATCATTTATGAGCATCAGCAGCCATCTTGGCTGGCAGCGCAGGCAACCCGTGAAGTGTTGTATGGCGGAACCACGTTCAGCCGTCCGCCGGAAGGCACCAAAGCGTCACTGGAAGCGATTACGCTGGGTGACGTGAAAGCCTTCTATTCACGTTACTACACCCCGAATGGGGCGGATATCGCTGTCGTGGGTGACATTGATCAGGCGCAGCTGACGCCGCAGCTGGGTTTCCTGGCTAGCTGGCAGGGACAGCCTGCGCCTGTGTACCAGACGCCGGCCCTGCCTGAGCGGAACTCGCAGACAGTATGGCTGGTCGACAAGCCGGGAGCGCCACAGACGGTGGTACGTCTGGTGCGTCAGGGACTGCCTTATGATGCTACCGGAGAGTTGTACCAGACCCAGTTGGCGAACTTTAACCTGGCCGGTAACTTTAACAGCCGGATCAACCTGAACTTGCGTGAAGACAAAGGCTTCACTTACGGTGCTGGTGGTTACCAGAGCGGTGGTAAAGAAGTCGGTTTATCCGTGTTCTACGCCCAGGTGCGTGCTGATGCCAGCCTGGCATCGGTGAAAGAGTTCCTCGCTGAAATGCAGCGAATCGCCACGGAAGGGGTCACCGATAAGGAAATGGACTTTATGCGTTTGGCGGTAGGTCAGAAAGATGCCCTGAACTATGAAACCCCGGGCAAAAAAGCCCAGCTGCTGGGCCAGATCCTGACCTATTCGCTGCCGGATAATTTTGTTGAGACCCGCAACGACATCGCAGCCTCGATCTCTAAAGCGGAGATCAATGAACTGGCGGCGAAATGGTTCAATCCGGATGATTATCAAATCATTGTGGTGGGAGATGCCAAGACGCTGCAGCCTCAGCTGGAAACGTTGGGACGGCCGGTTAAGCGCCTGACACCGGCGTTGTAAGGCCAATAAAAAAAGCCGGCAGACGATGCCGGCTTTTTTGTCACTGACGGCGGCGCGTGATCCTGTAATCTGCGTTTTTTTCAGTGCAATAATCGTGGTAATCGCAAACAATTATGTTTACCCTACCGGACTAAGTTGTTACAAATTGAGAAGCACCTTGATGGATTTTTCACAAAGGTTGCAGCAAATTGCTGCGAATCCCGATGCCCTGACCCAAATGGGACGTGGCCTAGAACGTGAAGCGCTGCGTATTACGCCTCAGGGGCAGTTGTCGGCCAAGCCGCACCCTGCCGGGTTGGGTTCGGCGCTGACCAATAAGTGGGTGACCACTGACTTTGCTGAGCCGCTGCTGGAGTTTATTACCCCGGTATCGCATGATGTCGAGCAATTGCTGGCGCAACTGAGTGATATCCATCGGTTTACTTACACCAAACTGGGTGATGAAAGCCTGTGGCCGATGTCGATGCCGTGTTTCGTTGGCTCGGAAGATGAAATCAACCTGGCGCAGTACGGCAGTTCAAACACCGGCCGTATGAAAACCCTGTACCGTGAAGGTCTGAAGCACCGTTACGGCAGCGTGATGCAGGTGATTTCCGGCGTTCACTTCAACTTCTCTTTCCCAAATGCATTCTGGGACCAGTTGTTTGGTGAGCAGTCCGAAGAAGCCCGTCAGGCCGCTGTGTCGGACGCCTATTTCGGTCTGATCCGAAATTACTACCGTTTCGGCTGGCTGATCCCTTATCTGTTTGGTGCCTCTCCGGCACTGTGCGGATCGTTCCTGGATAAATCGGCGTCACCGCTGAACTTTGAGCAAGTCGGTTGCGGAACCTATTTCCTGCCGAATGCTACGGCATTGCGCCTGAGTGATCTGGGCTACACCAACCATGCCCAAAGCTCGCTGAAAATCGGCTTTAACAGCCTGTCGGAATACCTGGATGGCGTACGTCGTGCTATCCGTACGCCGTCTGAAGAGTTTGCCGCAATTGGGGTGAAAGTAGACGGCGAATATCGTCAGCTGAATGCCAATGTCCTGCAGATTGAAAACGAGCTGTATGCACCGATCCGTGCCAAGCGTGTGACCCGCAGCGGTGAAAAACCGTCGGAAGCGCTGGAGCGTGGTGGCGTGGAATATATTGAAGTACGCTCGCTGGATGTGAACCCGTTCAGCCCGGTAGGGGTGACGGCGGAGCAAATCCGGTTCCTGGATCTCTTCCTGACCTGGGCTGTGCTCAGCGACTCGGCACCGATGGATGAATCAGAACTGGCTTGCTGGCGCGACAACTGGAACCGCGTGGTACTGGATGGCCGTAACCCGGAGCTGCTGCTTAAGATTGGCTGTGACGGTGAACGCCTGACAGTGCAGCAGTGGGGTAACCGAGTGTTTGCTGAGCTGGCTCAGGTCGCTGACGCGATGGATAACGCCTCTGGCACCAGTGATTACCGGGATACGTTGAGCAAGCTACAAACCTGGATTGACGATCCGTCATTGACCTTGTCAGCGCAGCTACTTAACCAGATCCGTGAACAGCAGGGGATCGGCAAAACCGGGCGGGCACTGGCCGAGCAGCACACCTCGGCATTGCAAACGCAGGACTACCTATTCTATCAGGAGCAGGAGTTTGAGCAGGAAGCCCGTGAATCGGTGGCTCGCCAGCAGGCAATCGAAGCCGCTGACACGATGAGCTTTGATTCTTTCCTGGATAGCTATTTTGCGGATATCCGGTAACGTAAAAGAGAAATAAAAAAAGGGCAGCTACCATGCTGCCCCATAAGTCATTTCGCAGGGATGATGGCAGCGCATAATCGCTGCCAGTCATTCTTTAAGACCATAAGGATGGTGAAGAGTTCCATGGCTTCCGGAAAAAAGCGACGTCTTTCCCGTCTGCTCGGGATGTTAGCCGCAGGTGCTTTGCTCGCCGGTTGTGCGACCCCCCCTCCCAAAGATCAAACTAACCTGTGCAATATTTTTCGTGAACACCCCAGCTGGTACGAAGCGGCGGTGGATATGGAAAAGGAATGGGGGACACCGATTCAGGTGGCCATGGCCATCGTCAAACAGGAAAGCAGCTTTCGTCACGATGCCCGCCCGCCCAAAGACTATGTGCTGGGGTTTATTCCCTGGGGCAGGGTAAGCAGTGCCTATGGTTATGCTCAGGCGCAGGATCCGGCCTGGGATGACTATAAAAAGGCAACCGGGAACGGCGGCTCGCGCAGCGATTTTGCAGACTCACTGATGTTTGTCGGGTGGTACACCCATGAAACTCAGCGTCAGCTCGGAATCTCGAAATGGGATGCCTATCGCCAGTATCTGGCGTATCACGACGGCCGGGGAGGCTATCGTCGCGGTACCTATAAAGCGAAACCGACGCTGCTGAAAGTGTCGCGCAAGGTTGATCAGCAAGCCAAAAATTATGGCTGGCAACTGAAGCAGTGCCGGCAGGAGCTGGAAGATAACCGCAGCTGGTGGCCGTTCTAGCTGTGGCCCCGTGCTCACCAAGCTGGTTGCAGGATAAGCAGGGGCTATATAAGGTTTATGTACGTATGTGCTTCCGACTGTGAGTGGAGGGATTACCTTCTGCCTGTCGGGAGTCTGACCAAGGAGTAAGGAAACATGCCACTGTTAGATAGCTTTACCGTAGATCATACCCGTATGCATGCACCGGCGGTGCGGGTCGCGAAAACTATGCAGACGCCAAAAGGCGATACCATTACGGTGTTCGACCTGCGTTTCTGCCGCCCGAATGCCGAAATCCTCAGCGAGCGTGGTATTCATACCCTAGAGCACCTGTTTGCCGGCTTTATGCGCAACCACCTCAATTCCAATCAGGTGGAGATCATCGACATATCGCCGATGGGGTGCCGGACCGGTTTTTACATGAGCCTGATTGGCACGCCAACTGAAGCGCAGGTCGCACAAAGTTGGCAAGACGCCATGGCTGATGTAATCAAGGTCGAATCGCAGGATAAAATTCCGGAACTTAATGAGTACCAGTGCGGGACATACAGTATGCACTCCTTGGAAGAAGCGCAGGCAATTGCCAAGCATATTCTTGAGCAGGGCATTGCGGTGAATAAAAACGACGAGCTGGCGTTGCCGGAGTCGATGCTGAAAGATCTGAGTGTGAAATAATCCCAGCGAATGCTGCAGCCGTTAAGTTGGCTGCCTGTACAATCCGCCGACATCAAAAAAGCCGACATTGCTTTGATTGCAGTGTCGGCTTTTTCGTTTAGGGCCGGTCATTGGCGATGGCCAGTCCCGTTTGTAACTGTTAGTCGAGGCTTAAGGTTGGTGACAGTTGCGCACCTGGTGCCGCGATTATTGTGGCGCATGTCGCTTTGGTGACAGTGGACTCGACGACAGCGGAATAGGCATGTTCAGCACAACCGCTCGTCTGAATCATGCCGATCAGCCGGTCTTTTTCAGCCGGCTGGGCAGAACCCGCACCAGCTTAATCATGTTGTCTGAGATCTCCATGATTTCCATCTTATATCCGGCTACCCGAATGCTGACCCGGTTTTCCGGAATGTCTTCCAGATGCTCCAGAATCAGGCCGTTCAGCGTGCGAGGGCCGTCAGTCGGCAAGACCCAGTTCAGGCTCTTGTTCAGATCGCGGATGTTGGCGCTGCCTTCAATCAGCAGGCTGCCGTCGTTCTGCGGGGTGATCTCTTCTGCCAGCGTCGGGCTGATCGAAGTGGTGAACTCACCGACGATCTCTTCCAGAATATCTTCCAGTGTGATGAGACCCTGAATATCACCGTATTCATCGACAATCAGGCCAATACGCTGCTTGTTGCGCTGGAACTTGAGCAGCTGGACATTGAGTGGTGTCCCCTCCGGGATAAAGTACACTTCGTCGGCCGCGCGCAGCAGGTTTTCTTTACTGAAGTCATTTTTGTCCATCATCAGGCGGTATGCTTCCCGCACCCGCAGCATTCCGACGACTTCATCAATGTTGTCGCGGTACAACACGATTCGGCCGTGCGCTGAGTGGCTGAGCTGGCGGACAATCGACTTCCAGTCGTCGTTGACGTTGATACCGGCAATCTCGTTGCGCGGTACCATCAGATCCTCAACGGTGACGTTTTCCAAATCCAGAATCGACAGCAGCATGTCCTGGTGGCGTCGAGGGATCAGCCCACCCGCCTCGTTCACAACGGTACGGAGTTCGTCGGAACTCAGTTTGCCGTCGTGTACGTTATCGACTTTCAGGCCGAGCAATAGCAGGAATCCGTTGGTAATGCCGTTGACAAACCAGACCAGCGGGTAGAGCAGCTTCATCAGGATTTGCAGCAGGACGCTGCTGGTGTAGGACACCCTTTCAGGGTACAGGGCAGCCAAGGTTTTCGGCGTAACCTCGGAAAATACCAGAACTACCAAGGTCAGGGCACCGGTGGCGATTGCGACCCCCATATCACCATAGAGGCGCATCCCGAGGATGGTTGCGATAGCAGAAGCGAGAATATTGACCAGGTTGTTGCCGATAAGAATCAGGCCGATCAGGCGGTCGGGGCGCGAAAGTAATTTTTCGACCCGTTTTGCCCCCCGGTGTCCCTGGTTGGCGAGGTGTCTCAACTTATATCGGTTGAGGGCCATCATGCCGGTTTCTGAACCGGAGAAATATCCCGAAATGACGAGAAGTAATATCAGGAGGGAGAATAAAATCCCCGTAGATATATCGTCCAAAAAGCTCTTTCCTTCATGTTCCGGTTACTTGAACTTTGTACCCAGAGTGGCTGGGTGTCAATGAAATGGGCAACCTAATTACGCACCAATAATGATTTCTTTGACAAAGCGACTGCCAAAGTAAGCCAGTGTCAGCAGGAAAGCGCCGACCAGGCTGAACCAAATGACCCGACGACCTCGCCAGCCCTTCTGATAGTGTCCCCACAGCAGGACGCTGTACACACACCAGGCCATGAAAGAAAGCACGGCCTTATGGGTTTTTCCCTGAGCCAGCATATCATCAATAAAGATGAAACCGGTGATCAGAGTTAGGGTTAACAGAGAGTTTCCGACCAGAATTATCTTGAAAAGCTGACGTTCCACCATCATTAATGGAGGAATGTTAGGGTTTATCAGCAGGCTTTTCTTATGCTTTAGTTTGTGATCCAGCCAGGCTAGCTGAATGGCATAGAGCGTGGCGATCATCAACGTCGAATAGGAAAACAGAGCCAGCGATATATGCAGCAATACCTGAGGGTGTGCCTCAAGGTGCGTAATAAATGCACCAGACAGCAAGGTTGCCGCAGATAAGTTTATGGCGGCAAAGCTGTAAACTACGGGCAACAGGAACCAGACCCGCATCCGCAGCATCGCACCTGTGGTTATCGCCGCAATCAGCAAGCTGATAAGTGATGCGACGTTGAGAATACTCAGGTTTTGCCCGGTACCGCCAAGGATTAAGTCCTTCAGTAACAGGATATGCAGCACAATGGCAGCCAGCGCGGCAAAAAATACCGGCTTGGTTTTGATGCCATTACTGTTGGTCAGCCCGGGAATAACCAGTCCCAGAGCGAGAAAATACAGGCAAGCAGCCATCAATGCGATCAACATATCCATAGCAAACTTAACAAATTAAGATGGTAAGAACAGGCAATTATACCCTGCAACTAGGCTCGCTGCTATGCCAAACCCCGGTTTCAGTGACTGCTGACAACGGTTTTGTCAGGTCAGGTCACAGTGAAAGTCATGGTGAGGGCATGAAAGCAGACTAAGGATTGCGGTATACTAGCCAAATCTGACAGTTTTTATCGATTAGTTGCGTAACGAGCGAGTAGCACATGTTCGAAAATTTAACGGAGCGTTTATCAAGAACGCTTAAGAATGTCAGCGGTCGTGGCCGCCTGACGGACGACAACATCAAGGATACGCTGCGTGAAGTACGTATGGCGTTACTTGAGGCGGATGTTGCGCTTCCCGTCGTTCGTGAATTCGTCAAGCGTGTTAAAGAGCGCGCTGTTGGCACTGAAGTTTCTAAAAGTCTGACTCCGGGGCAGGAGTTCATTAAGATCGTTCAGGCTGAACTTGAAGCCGTTATGGGCGAGTCGAATGAAGACCTGAACCTGGCCAGCCAGCCGCCAGCTGTTATTCTGATGGCTGGTCTGCAGGGTGCCGGTAAAACGACCAGTGTCGGTAAACTGAGTAAGCTGCTGAAAGAGCGCAAGAAGAAAAAAGTGCTGGTGGTGTCGGCGGACGTTTACCGCCCTGCGGCGATCAAGCAGCTGGAAACCCTGGCCAGCGATCTGGGCGTGGATTTCTTCCCGTCAACAGCGGATCAGAAGCCGGTTAACATTGCTAAAGATGCGCTGGCCCATGCGCAGCGTAAATTCTACGACGTACTGATTGTCGATACCGCAGGTCGCCTGCACGTCGACAATGAGATGATGGACGAAATTAAAGACGTCCATAAAGCGATTGATCCGGTCGAAACCTTGTTTGTGGTCGATGCCATGACCGGTCAGGATGCGGCGAATACCGCGAAAGCTTTCGATGAAGCGCTGCCGCTGACCGGTGTGATCCTGACCAAAGTAGATGGTGATGCCCGAGGTGGTGCGGCACTGTCTGTTCGTCATATTACTGGTAAGCCAATTAAATTCCTGGGTGTTGGTGAAAAAACTGATGCGCTGGAACCGTTCCACCCGGACCGTGTGGCATCCCGTATTCTCGGCATGGGTGACGTCCTGTCGCTGATCGAAGATCTTGAGCGCAACGTCGACAAAGAGAAAGCGGAAAAACTGGCGCAGAAGTTTAAAGATAAGAAAGGCTTTGACCTGGAAGACTTCCGCGGCCAGCTGCAACAGATGAAAAATATGGGCGGTATGATGGGCATGCTGGACAAACTGCCGGGCATGTCACAGCTGTCGGACGACGTGAAGAATCAGGTCGACGATAAAATCTTCGTGCAGATGGAAGCTATTATTAATTCCATGACGGCGGCAGAACGCGAGCGTCCGGAAATCATCAAAGGTTCGCGCAAAAAGCGTATTGCTATGGGGTCCGGTACTCAGGTACAGGATGTAAACCGTCTGCTTAAGCAGTTCACCCAAATGCAGAAAATGATGAAGAAAATGCAGAAAGGCGGCATGAAGAACATGATGCGCAACATGAAAGGCATGATGCCTGGCGGCGGTATGTTCGGCCGTTAATCGCGGTTTCTTCTGTCTCGCCGGGGGCTCTCCGGCGGGCTAAGTGGCGGGAAAGGCTTATTACTGGTGAAAAATTAGCTAAAGCGGTTGCATTCGTCAGTTTTAAGAGTAAAATTCCCGAGCTTAATTTGGCACGGGCCCCGTTATTTTGGCGGGGCCAATTTAATTTACAGTAATGCAAAGAGGACGATATGGTAACCATTCGTTTGGCACGTCACGGCGCGAAAAAGCGTCCATTTTATCACATCGTTGTTGCTGATGCTCGCGCTTCACGCGACGGTCGTAACATCGAAAAAGTTGGTTTCTTCAACCCGCTAGCTAAGGGTCAGGAAGAGCGTCTACGTCTGGACCTAGACCGTGTTAATCACTGGGTAGGTCAAGGCGCAACTGTGTCTGACCGTGCAGCTAAGCTAATCAAAGACGCTGCTAAAGCGGCTTAATTGGCATGTCAGGTAATAGAGAAGCTATGAGTAATCAAGACCATGTCGTCGTTGGCAAACTCGGTTCGTCATACGGTATCAAGGGCTGGCTCAAAGTTTTTTCTTATACCGAGGACGCTGAAAGTATTTTTGCCTATCAGCCTTGGCTAATTAAAGTCAAAGGCGAGTGGAAAGCGTTCCATGTTGAATCATGGAAACGCCACGGGCAAGGGTTAGTCGCGAAGTTGGAAGGCTTGAACGTCCGCGAGGACGCTCAGAAATACACAAACGCGGAAGTCGCTGTCATGGCTGAACAACTACCAGCCCTGTCAGATGACGAATTCTACTGGCGCGAACTGTACGGAATGACGGTGGTGACAACTGAAGGTTACGACCTGGGTAAAGTCACTGACATTCTGGAAACAGGCTCTAACGACGTGCTGGTGGTAAAAGCTAATCTTAAGGATGCTTTTGGCCAGAAGGAACGTTTAATCCCGTTCCTCGATGAGCAGGTTATCAAGTCGATTGATCGCTCTGCTCAGCGGATCGAAGTTGACTGGGATCCTGGATTTTAATCCCCGGTAATAGGTAGACAAATGAAGGTAGGCATTATAAGCCTGTTTCCTGACATGTTTAACGCCATTACCAATTTTGGGGTGACAGGCCAGGCGGTAAAAAAAGGCCTTTTGTCGGTAGAAACGTGGAATCCTCGTGATTTTACGCACGACAAACATCGTACGGTTGATGATCGACCATACGGTGGCGGACCGGGTATGTTGATGATGGTACAGCCTTTGCGCGATGCCATTCATGCTGCCAAAGCGTCTGTGGAAGGTCAGGCTAAAGTCATTTATCTCTCGCCTCAGGGCCGTAAGCTTGATCAAGCGGGTGTTGAGGAGCTGGCACAGAACGAGAACCTGATTCTCATCTGTGGTCGCTATGAAGGGGTCGATGAGCGCATTATCCAACAAGAGGTAGACGAAGAATGGTCTATCGGGGATTTTGTGCTGACGGGCGGTGAATTGCCGGCCATGACGCTGGTTGATGCGGTCGTTCGGTTTGTTCCGGGTGTACTGGGTGACTTTGCGTCGGCAGAAGAAGATTCTTTTGCCAATGGTCTGCTTGATTGTCCGCATTATACGCGTCCAGAGGTTTTGGACGGGCAGGAGGTCCCTAAGGTCTTGCTGTCTGGCAACCACAAGGACATTAGCCGCTGGCGGTTGAAACAATCGCTGGGCCGCACTTGGTTAAGAAGACCAGAGCTCCTGGAAAACCTAGCTCTGACTGACGATCAGGAATTCTTGCTGGCGGAGTTTATCCGTGAACATAAAGCAAGCAATTAATTTATTTAGTATCAGTTTATTCTAGGGTATTTACCAATGAGTAATATCATCAAAGCTCTTGAGCAAGAGCAAATGAAACAAGACCTGCCAACGTTCGCACCAGGTGACACTGTTGTTGTTCAGGTTAAGGTTAAAGAAGGTGACCGCTCACGTCTTCAGGCTTTTGAAGGCGTTGTTATTGCTAAGCGTAACCGTGGTCTACATTCTGCATTCACTGTTCGTAAGATCTCTAACGGTGAAGGCGTAGAGCGTGCGTTCCAAACTCACTCTCCAATCGTTGACAGCATTACTGTTAAACGTCGCGGTGCAGTACGTCGTGCCAAACTGTACTACCTGCGTGAGCGTTCTGGTAAAGCGGCTCGTATCAAAGAGAAGCTTTCTAAATAATTACGCCTGGCGTAAGACGTTTATGAAAAAGCCCACCGCAAGGTGGGCTTTTTTTATGCCTGTTAAACCGTCCAGAGTGTTACGGAAAGCCGTTATGCTCAAGCAGGCGAAAGCGAAACCACTCGTGTTGACAGTCTGTGGCTTGAACACGGCAACTTAGAGGCGGAGTGTGTGTTGAAAGCGCATCAGCCTTTGTTCCTCCCAATGTTTACCCGTTTCTGTTGCTGGCCGTTGCCTATCGATTTATTGCTTTGTGATGTTTCTTTTCGGTTTGTCTGTCTTCGCCGCAAGCGTCGGAAGAGCGCTGACAATTGTGTATTAGCATTCAGGAGTTCAGGCGACTGTATAACCGCCTTGGGTCAGCCTGCGGCAAACCAGGGGGCAAGGCGACATGATATGAGCACCGGAGAGGTTATTTCCCTGACATTGCCATAAAGGATATGGCCTTTATGACATCCCCCTCATGGCCTAGCTCTTATGACATAAATTTTATGACAAAGCTCTTATGACAAAGCCTCATGGCACCGTTTTAAAGATACAAGGTTATGAAGTAACGTCAGTCGTTGAACATGCTGTTCGATCGTTTGAAAAGGTAAAGCTCTGCCCGCTCTAAGACTCAGAGTAGAAGGCACAAGAGAAGTACGATATACAGCAATGTGTATATCGCTCTTGGCTTTATCAGCCAGAGGATTTGGCTAAGCCGGGGAGAGATTGAAAGGGGAAAACAATAATGAATGGTGGTAAATGATGGGAAACTGGGCTGGAGTATGGCTGGTGATAAACAAAAAGAAACCAGCCCGGAGGCTGGTTTCGTTATACAAGGCGTTGCGATTAAGCTGTTTCAGCGTTCGCGTTGACGTCGCCATCTTCGTCGGCCAGCTCGGTATCCCCTTTGCCTTTCGAGATTTTAATGACGTAGCCAGTAATAGCCAGGGTTGTCACGATACCGGCAATGGTTGATACCATCATTGGCAGGCCAAAGCCCAGCTGTGCGTTGTTCAGGATGAAAGTAATACATACTGTGGTCATGAACATCGCAGGAATCGTGGTGATCCAGTGCAGTTTGTTGTGGCGCAGCAGGTAAGCCGACGCAGTCCACAGCATCATTACCGCAGTTGTCTGGTTGGCAAAGCCGAAGTAGCGCCAAATCACACCGAAGTCTACCTGAGTCAGGATGCCGCCGATAACGAACAGTGGTACAGCCATCAGCAGGCGGTTACGCAGTGATTTCTGCTCCATGTTGAAGTATTCAGCCAGAATCAGACGGCTTGAACGGAACGCTGTATCGCCTGACGTGATAGGCAGGATAACCACACCCAGGAAGGCGATGATACCACCGAATACACCCAGCAGACCGACCGAAGAGCTGTAAACCACGTTACCTGGGCCACCGTTAGCAACAGCGTCAGACAGACCTTCCACAGAGCCGAAGAAAGACAGGGCAACCGCACACCAAATCAGGGCAATCACACCTTCACCAATCATTGCGCCGTAGAACACGAAGCGGCCGTTCTTCTCGTTTTCCATACAACGTGCCATCAGCGGAGACTGAGTGGCGTGGAAGCCGGAAATGGCACCACAGGCGATGGTGATGAACAGGGCAGGCCACAGAGGCATGTCTTTCGGGTTCATGTTAGTCAGCATTTGGCTAACTTCGTAGTCGCCCAGCAGCGTGTGCTCGCTTGAGAAAGCAATCGCCGTGATCAGGCCAACAGACATGAAAATCAGCAGGGCACCAAACAGCGGGTAGAAACGACCGATGATTTTATCAACCGGAACAATGGTCGCGATGATGTAGTAAGCGAAGATAATCACTACCATGGTTGTCATCGACAGACCAATGTTGGTTTGCTCGTTAACCAGGTTAGTGATCATACCCGCCGGGGCAGAAACGAATACCACACCAACCAGCAGCAGCAGGACAATTGCAAAAATGTTCATGAAATGTTTTGCGCCGTTGCCCAGGTAGCGACCGGTAATGGTTGGTACGGATGCACCGCCGTTACGCACTGACAGCATGCCAGAGAAGTAATCGTGCACCGCGCCGGCAAAGATACAGCCGAGAACAATCCACAGCATGGCCGCAGGACCATACAGCGCACCCATAATTGGACCGAAGATTGGGCCAACACCGGCAATGTTCAGCAGCTGAACCAGATATACTTTTTTGTTCGACATTGGCACGTAGTCAACACCGTCCTGCTTGGTAAACGCAGGGGTTTGACGTTTTTCATTGATGCCAAAAATTTTTTCAATGAAAGCACCGTAGATGAAGTAGCCACCAATCAGTGCTGCAACGCACGTCAGAAACCAGACCATAACTTGTCTCTCTATTTCTATTGGAGTGAGTAGGGTTGCTTTGCGTTCCTTGCTTTAACACCCTCAGCAATCGTCGCAAAACTTTTATCAATGGGTGCCATCTTAACCTTTCGCTGACCAGATTCACCTTCTATTCAGGTCAGTGGTTGTATGGCGTGGTGAGTGGTCAATAATCGGATTAAGTGGTTTTTCCTTCCCCTGAGTGGTCGTAGACCGGCCTGAATGGTGGGCCGGGAAAATAATCAAACTGTGACCCCGACACGGCGGCGGTGTGATCCGTGTTGGCCTATTAATGTCTGGCTTTTCGTATTGTAGGTCAGGGCAATCAGGCAGAGGTGAAGGATGAACAACAAAACAAGGCTGGGCGCTAAGGGAAGTACGCCGGAGTGTGGCGGTCAGCAGGCAGTGATGCCAGTCAGGCACCACGTCATTGTTGCCGGGCTGCTGACGTGGCTAATAGGACTGGCAGCAGGGTGCGCAGCGGTGGTCACAGAGGATGAGCTGATTCGGGCAGAAAACTGGTATCAGCTTGGATTTAATGACGGCAAATGGGGAGAAAAGGCAATTTCTCCGCCAACGCTGGAAGCGCAGGTCAGTAATGTGAGTAAAGACTTACAACCTGATTATTCGCAGTACCAGGAAGGGTATCAGGTCGGGATCGAAAAGTATTGCAGTCTGGATCGGGTGGAGCAACTGGGACTGGAAGGAAAAACGGATTGGGGAATCTGCGCATTTCGCCAGGCTGAAGGCGGTTTGTACCAGAGCTTCTGGCAGCAGGGATTCAACCGGCGCATGCATGTGGATGGCCCGGGCGATTTCTGACCGGGCCGACTGGCTTAGCTTAGCCCAAAGCGGTCCTTGAGCTCTTTCAGATACCGGCGACTGACTGGCACCTGGTAGTGATTCAGCGTGGTGATTTCGGCTAGGCCGTTTTCCAGCAGCTTGATTTCCCGAATGGCCTGTGGGTGGATCAGGTACTGGCGATGACAGCGAATCAGCGGTGTCTTTTCCTCCAGGGTCTTGAGGGTGAGTTGGGTGGTGGCTTTGGTGTCTTTGGTTACCACGTGTACTCCGCTCAGGTCAGAAAATGCCGTTTCAATTTCCGCCGGGCTGAGCAGCAGAATCCGGTTATGGCCACTGCAGGGGATCAGCTCCAGCATTTCGCTGACCAGCGGCGAATAGTCGGCAGGCTGGCACTCGCGGCTCAGGCGTTTGATGGTTTTGTTCAGGCGCACGGTTTCCACAGGTTTGAGCAGGTAGTCAAACGCATTGTCCTCAAATGCCTTCAGGGCATATTCATCATAGGCTGTTACGAACACCACTTTGGGCATGGTTTCAGGATCCAGCATGCTGAGCAGTTCGATGCCGGTAATCTGTGGCATCTGGATATCCAGGAAAATCACATCCGGTTTCAGACTGTTGATTTTCTTCAGGCCTTCAATGGCATTGCTGCATTCGCCGATGACTTCAACCTGACCCGTTTCTTCCAGCAGGTCGACCAATTCTTCTCGGGCGTAGCGTTCATCATCAATCACGAGCGCCTTTATCATGCGGCGTGTTCTCCGTTATTTTTACTGTATTTCTGAGTCTCAAAGGGCATTCTGATGGTTGCCCTGGTCCATTGTTGTGGCTCAGAGGTCATGGTCAGGCCGTACTGACTGCCGAACATATTTTTCAGTCGTTTATCGACAATTTTCATCCCGAGACCGGTTTCCTCGCCGATCGGCGCATAATTGCCGGCATTGTCTTCCACTTCCAGAATGACCTGACGATGGGCAACCCGGCCTTTGATGGTGATTTTACCATTTTCGAGCAGGGACGAGGTGCCGTGCTTGATCGCATTTTCCACCAGTGGTTGCAGGGTGAAGGTTGGAACCTGTAATTTCAACAGCTCAGGTTCGACATCGACATCGACACTGAGCCGATCGGAAAAGCGCGCCAGCTCGATTTCCAGGTAGGAATGGACGTGTTCCAGCTCTTCCTTAAGTGTCACGGTTTCGATATTTTGCTTCAGGTTGCGGCGGAAAAACTGCGACAGATGCTGAATCAGTTGGCGGGCTTTGTCTGGATCCCTGCGCACCACTGAGTTGATGGTATTGAGGGCGTTAAACAAAAAGTGCGGGTTCACCTGAGCCTGCAGCAACCGTAACTCCGCTTGAGTCAGCAGGTTTTGCTGCTGGTTGAAACGACCGGTCAGAATCTGGTTAGACAGCAGCTTGGCGATCCCTTCTCCGAGTGTCAGGTTCACGGTCGAAAACAGCTTGCGCTTGGGTTCGTACAATTTGATGGTGCCCAGGACTTCCTGATTCCCGCCAACCAGCGGGATCACCAGGGCCGAGCCCAGCTTACACTTATCATGAAGGGAGCAGCTGTAGGGGATGTCGTACCCGTCGGCATAAACCAGCTCGCAGTTATCAATTGCCCGGCGGGTATAGCCGGATGAGATCGGGGTGCCAGGCAGGTGGTGATCATCCCCGATACCGATGAACGCCAGAATTTTATCCCGGTCAGTAATGGCAACGGCTCCGACGCCGGTTTCTTCATAAACGATTTCAGCAATCTTCCGGGTGCTTTCCTCATCGAACCCCTGGCTCAGGATTCCCACCGAACGCTGGGCAATTTTCAGGGCCCGGCTTGAAAAGGCGGCTGAATACTTTTCATAAATGGTTTTTCGATCCTGAATAATGCTCATAAAGAACGCCGCGCCCACCGAGTTGGCAATGACCATCGGCAGCGCGATCGCACTCACCAGTTGCAGGGCTTTATCGTAAGGTTCGGCGACGGCCAGGATGATCAGCATCTGGATCACTTCGGCGACCAGAGTAATGCTAAACACCACGATCGGCCGGAAAATCTGATCCGCCTGTCCCCTACGGACAAAGTAGCTGTGCATCAGGCCGCCAATCAGTCCTTCTGCCGTGGTGGAGATCGCACAGGCCAGATCGGTAAAGCCGCCAAGCGAGTAGCGGTGCAGCCCTCCGGTCAGCCCCACCGCCAGCCCGACCACCGGGCCGCCCATCAAGCCACCCATCACAGCACCGATGGCGCGGGTATTGGCAATGGCATCATTTATGTGAAGACCAAAGTAAGTGCCTAAAATACAGAAGAGGGAGAACAAAATATAACAGGTAAAGCGCTGTGACAGCCGGCCAGATATAGAGGTAAGCGGCATGAACAGCGGTGTCTTACTAAGAAGGTAAGCCAACACCAGGTAAACACTGAGTTGTTGTAACAGGGAGAAAATCAGTTCCATCGCGGTAATACGGCAAGTCGGTATTGCCATTATGGTAACTGGGTTTTGATCTGAGTACCAAAAAATACACTATGTAAATTTAAATTTACAAGTGGTGTTTTTTCTTTACGTGGTGTTGAAATCCACAATGGAACCCTGTTATTGTCGGGTTGTAACAGGGCAGCTCCTGTTCTACCTCAAACTAAATCGTATTAAAAAATTTACAGGGAAGCCCTTATGCAAAAAGATCAGTTAAACAATGTCCATATTGAAAATGAATCAGTATTGATCACCCCTCGGGAGTTGCGCGAAAAGTTACCCGTGAGTCAGTCCGGACTGGAGTTTGTTCGTCAGTCACGACAAACCATTGCTGACATCATTCACAAACGTGATCACCGACTGCTGGTAGTGTGCGGCCCATGTTCCATTCATGATATTGAAGCCGCCAAAGAATATGCGGTGCAGCTCAAGCGTTTATCTGATGAGTTAAGTGATCAGCTGTACATCGTGATGCGGGTGTATTTTGAAAAGCCGCGGACGACTGTCGGCTGGAAAGGCCTGATCAATGACCCTCATCTTGACGGCTCCTTTGAGGTAGAAGAAGGTTTGCACATTGCCCGTCAGTTACTGATTGATCTGGTTGAAATGGGGATCCCGCTGGCGACTGAGGCGCTGGATCCAATCAGCCCGCAGTACATCGGCGATTTGTTCAGCTGGGCTGCAATCGGCGCGCGAACCACTGAATCACAAACTCACCGCGAAATGGCCAGTGGTCTGTCGATGCCGGTCGGGTTTAAAAACGGCACAGACGGCAGCCTTGCCACTGCCATTAACGCGATGCAAGCTGCCGCATCCGGCCACCGTTTCATGGGGATTAATCCGGATGGTCAGGTCGCGTTGCTCAATACTCAGGGCAACCCGGATGGCCACGTTATTTTGCGTGGCGGTAAGCAAACCAACTATGACTCAGTATCGGTCAACGAGTGTGAAAACGAGATGAAAGCGTCAGGTCTTTCACCGTCTCTGATGGTAGACTGTAGCCACGCTAACTCCCGTAAGGATTACCGCCGTCAGCCGCTGGTGGCTGAAGATGTGATCCATCAGATTCGGGAGGGGAACTCATCGATTATCGGTCTGATGCTGGAAAGCCACCTGAATGAAGGGAATCAGAGTGCGGAACTGCCACGCAATGAGATGGCTTACGGCGTATCGATCACCGATGCATGTATCAGCTGGGACAGCACGGAGGAACTGCTTCGTCACGCCCATCAGGAGCTGACGCCGTTTTTGCAGCAACGCAATGTCCGATAATGTCCGAGATTACAGAGAGCCATAGATGGTTGCTGAACTGAGTAAATTACGAGATCAAATTGATGACGTTGATCGCCAGATGGTCGAGCTGCTGGCTCGCCGTCTGTCACTGGTAGAAGAAGTGGGCCATGTGAAAAGTCTGCATGGTCTGCCAATTTATGCGCCAGATCGGGAAGCCGCGATGCTGGCTTCCCGCCGCCAGGAAGCGGAAAGCAAAGGGGTGCCGCCCGATCTGATTGAAGATATCTTGCGCCGCACCATGCGTGAATCGTATGCCAGTGAAAATGATTCGGGTTTCAAATGCCTGAATCCTGAGTTGCGCCCGATTGTCGTTGTCGGTGGATACGGTCAGCTGGGCGGGCTGTTCTGCCGTCTGTTCGAGCTGTCGGGCTACCAGGTGCGTAAACTGGGCAGTCAGGATTGGGAGCGTGCCGATGAAATGTTGGCGGATGCCGGTATGGTTGTGGTGTCGGTGCCGATTAATCTGACGGAACAAATTATTGCCAAGCTGGATAACCTGCCGGAGGACTGCATTCTGGCGGATCTGACGTCAGTGAAAAGCGGGCCGCTGCAGGCGATGCTGGAAGTACATAAGGGGCCGGTGGTGGGGCTTCACCCGATGTTCGGCCCTGATATTGCCAGCCTTGCCAAGCAAGTGGTTGCTTACTGCGATGGTCGTCATCCGGAAAGCTACCAGTGGCTACTGGAGCAGATGCAGATCTGGGGCGCCAGCCTGAACCGGATCAGTGCGATTGAGCATGATGAAGGCATGACCCTGATTCAGGCGCTGCGCCACTTTACGTCGTTTGTGTATGGTGTCCATCTGGCGGAAGAAGATCCCAAGCTGGAACAGCTGCTGGCGCTCAGCTCGCCGATTTACCGGCTGGAACTGGCAATGGTGGGCCGTTTGTTTGCGCAGGATGCCCAGCTGTACGCTGACATTATCATGTCCTCGCCGCAGAACCTGGCGATGATCAAGCGTTTCCATCAGCGTTTTGGGGAAGCGATTGAGATTCTAGAGGGGCAGGATAAGGCGGCCTTTACGCAGGCGTTTGCCCAGGTAGAAAGCTGGTTTGGAGATTATGCCCAGCATTTTTTAACCGAGAGCCAGGGATTACTTAGACAGGCGAACGATTCTACTCACCGGAAATAATGGTATCGCTCAAAGAGCTGTACGGTTAGATAAACAAAGCCCACGCTATGCGTGGGCTTTGTGTTTTCGCATTCTGCTTCCTGATGTTGGCAGCTTAGCCTTCAATCTCAACTTCAGTTGGCTTGACGTTTTCGATCGGGTAACAGCCCAGCACTTTGATGAAGCGGGTCAGGCGGGTCAGCTCTTCCAGTGCCTGCTGCATCACCTCCGATTTGAGGTTCACTTCGACATCCACATAGAACATCTCTTCCCATGGGTTGCCGATGACCGGACGGGATTCCAGCTTGGTCATGTTGATATTGAGGTTACGCAATACCAGCAGACATTCCACCAAAGAACCGGCTTGTTGCGCAGTGGACATGATCAGCGTGGTTTTGGCCGGAATGAGTGAAGTAACATCCACGGGTTTGCGGGCAACCACGATAAAGCGAGTGAAGTTCTCTTGCTGGTTGGCAATGCCGCTTTTCAGTGGTGTCAGCCCGTACAGCTCGCCACTGGAGGCATTGCCAATGGCGGCCACGTTCGGCAGTTTCAGTTCGGCCACTTTCATCATGGCTTCCGCGGTGCTGGAGCAGTACTCCTGGGTAATGTTGCCCATAGTGTGCAGGTACTCACTGCATTGCTGATGCGGTTGAGGGTGTGAGTACAGGGTGTCAATGTCTTCCAGGCGGGTATCCACTGCTGTCAGTAGACAGTGCTCAATCGGCAGGGTGATTTCCCCTACAATCGACAGGCTGGTGTGCTGCAGTAAGTCGTACACTTCATTGATTGAGCCGGAGCTGGTGTTCTCAATAGGCAGCACGCCGTAATCGGCCTGCCCGGTTTCGACCAAGCTGACGACATCACGGAAGGTCGAACAACTCATTTCTACCAGCTTGGTTTGCTTCTTACTGAAATAGCTGCGGCTGGCCAGATTGGAGTAGGACCCTTTCGCTCCCAGGAAGGAAACCCGAGCGACAGGTTGTAGGCTGTCAGGATTCGCCAGTTTTTGCAGGTAGGCTTGTTGAAACAGTACAGAGTCTTCAATGATGGTATGGAAAATCTGGGTGACGTACTGGGCATCCAGCTGGTGGGACTTGCCCACCTCAATCAAGCGCAGTAGCAAATCCTGCTCGCGTTCCTGATCCCGGACTGGTTTCGCCGTCTGAATTTTGCTTTTAGCCACTTCAAGGCTGAGCTGGCGGCGTTCAGCCAGAAGTTTGAGAAGCTCGTTGTCGATACGGGTGACATTTTGTCGAATGTCGTCCAGTGAATATTGTGGCTCGGTCATTGTCGCTCCCTGTCTGCAACCCATACAAAAAAGCCCCCGGTGAAGGAGGCTTTCTGTTCGTCATTTGCTGTTTTTTCGCGTAACGAATTGCCTCCACTAAAGTGAGGTAAAAAAGAAACGAAAGAAAAACAGCTGAGTGACGGTCATAGGAATATATTGAATATTTTGTGTCTGATATGGTTCCACATTATGCAGGTGGTGTTGGCTTGTCAAGCAGAAAGTCAAAGCCCCGCCTGGGCGGGGCTTTGACTAAAAATCCTCTGGTATTATTCAGTTTCTTCTTCGAGTTCTTCCAGCTCAGGTTTATCGCAGTGACTTGCACGGCGAGAAGTTGGCTTGTGCGCTTGTTTATTCAGTTGTCTTTCCAGTTTCTGGTACACTTCTGCAATGGCACCGTACATGTCTTCATGCTCTGCTGAGGCGACGAGTTGACCTCCTGGAATGGCAGCAGAGGCTTCTACTTTAAACTGCCGGTTTGGCTCGGTGCTGATGACTGCGTGTTTGCTGATAAAAGGTACCTGATACTTCTCCAACTTCTTGAATTTGTACTCAATGCGCTCACGGATAGCAGGGGTGATTTCAAGGTTTTTGCCTGTGATATCTACTGTCATATTAGCTTTCCTTCTTTTGCTACCCTTCGTTGGGTTGACTTCAGATTACTAAAACCAGTAACTATTAATGTGACATAGATCACGTTTGTGTTGTTAAGAAAAGAATGGAAATGATTCTGTGATCAGGTTTTATTTGTTGCAAAAAAAGTCACAGAAAGTGCTTGTCGAGCCTGACATGGGTAGGGCAGTATGGAGGAATAGTGTTGACTGGCGGCCAGTGCTGTTCAGGGGACAAGTTCGGTTTATATTTCGGGCTAGTGTGAATTTTCACCACTTGTTTTATGCAGCGTTAACAAAAGGTTGAATATCACCAAGTGGTCATCTGAGCCAAAACAACAACAGAATACATAAAAAAACAGCAGCCTTAAGGCTGCTGTTTTTTTTAATGCTTGTCTTTAAATCGGGTTGAGCGTTTTCAGCTTCTGAGTGTGTTCAAGAGGTGCCGCTAATCCCAGCTCTTTATAAGCGCTTTCCATGATAGCGATCGATTTACGCGCGGCTTGGGTATCAGCATATTCACGCTGGATCAGCTGTGAGCGATTAACCGCTGCCACCCAGGCTTCTCGACGCAGATAAAAGTCGGCGACAGCCAGTTCGTAATCCGCCAGGCGGTTTTTCAGGAACACCATGCGAGCTTTCGCATCATTGGCATAGCGGCTGTTCGGGTAACGTTCCAGCAGACGTTTAAAATCACGGAATGCTTTGCGGGCCGGTTCAGGATCACGATCGAAACGATCGATGTTGAAAAGATCGTGCATAAAGCTGCGATCCTGAGCCATGCTGGTCAAGCCACGCATATACAGCACCCAGTCTGATTTTTCATGCGCAGGATTGAGGCGATTGAAGCGGTCAATAGTGGCTTCACCCAGTGCCAGGTCATCGTTTTTATAGTACGCGTAGATCAAATCCAGTTGTACTTGCTCGGAATACGCCCCAAATGGGTAACGGGAATCCAGTGTCTCCAGCCGCTCGATGGCGGTGGTCCAGCTGCCGTTTTGTAGCGCTTTATGAGCGGAGGCATACAGTTCTGCCGGTGGAATGTCCGGGACCACCTCTTCCGTGCTTGAACAGCCTGAAAGCAGGGCAACGGCAAGAAGAGTCGTAAGAGTCAGGCGTTTCATTGCGGCGTTAGTTTCCTTGCTTAAAATTTTATTTCGATAGATCCATTACGGTCAGAGCCGTTAACAGATACAATGACACTAATCGGTTATTGTACGCAGCGTTTGACGTTTAGTCCCACGCTTTTTAAAAAAGTTCGCTATGGCACAGCAGATAGAGTTAACAAATACAGTAAATGATAGCCAATTAGGTCTTCGTCTGGACCAGGTTATCGCTGAGTTATTCCCAGATTACTCCCGCTCACGGATTAAAGAGTGGATTCTTAATGGTATGGTATCGGTCGACGGAGAGGTGATCACCAAGCCACGTACCAAAATGATGGGCGGTGAGGAGCTGCTGGTAAAAGCGGAGATTGAAGATGAAGTGCGCTGGGTTGCGCAGGACATCCCGCTGAACATTGTCTATGAAGACGAATACATTCTGGTGATCAATAAGCCGCGCGATTTCGTGGTTCACCCGGGTGCCGGTACGCCGGACGGGACGGTACTGAACGCCTTGCTGCACCATTGTCCAACGCTGACAGAGGTTCCTCGGGCCGGTATCGTTCACCGTCTGGATAAAGACACGACCGGTCTGATGGTGGTGGCGAAGACAATTCAGGCGCAAACCCGTCTGGTTCGTGCACTGCAAAAGCGCAAGATCACCCGTGAATATGAAGCTATTGCAATTGGTAAGATGACGGGCGGCGGCACGGTTGAAAAACCAATTGGTCGTCACCCGACTAAGCGTACTTGCATGGCAGTCAATGAACTGGGTAAGCCGGCGATCACCCGTTTTCGTGTGGCTGAGCACTTCCGCGAGCATACCCGTATCGTGCTGCGTCTGGAGACCGGTCGTACGCACCAGATTCGTGTGCACATGGCCTACCTGAACCACCCGCTGGTGGGTGACATTATCTATGGTGGCCGTCCGCGTCCACCGCGCAATGCGTCAGATGAATTGGTCATGGCACTTCGTGCGTTCGATCGTCAGGCGCTGCATGCGCGTATGCTGCGTTTGGAGCACCCGATTACCGGTGAGCTGATGGAATGGCGTGCGCCGATGCCAATTGATATGATCGCGATGATTGATATTCTGCGCAAAGATAAAGACGCGCACCAAGAGGAAGATTACTGACATGTGGATTGTCCCTGACTGGCCGGCACCGGCCAATATCAAAGCCGTTTCCACCACCCGTAGTGGCGGGATCAGTGAGGGGCCTTATCTTGGCCTCAATCTGGGTGCGCATGTCGGGGATAAATCAGAGCATGTTGAGCACAATCGGGACTGGTTGCAACAGCAGCTGGGGCTGGATGTGGCTCCGGTCTGGCTGAACCAGACTCACAGCACGCGCGTGATTTCCCTGCCGCAAGCGGAGTTGTCTCCGGCACAGGCCTCGTCGCCGGATGCCGATGGCAGCATGACCGAGCAGCCGGGTATTGCCTGTACTGTCATGACAGCTGACTGCCTGCCGGTCCTGTTGTGTGACCGTGCCGGACGTCAGGTCGCCGCAGTCCATGCCGGCTGGCGTGGGTTGGCTGATGGCATTCTGGAAGAGGCCGTGGCTCAGTTTCATGTTAAAGGCCGGGAGATACTGGTTTGGATGGGCCCAGCCATTGGCGCGTCGGCGTTTGAAGTCGGCGGCGAAGTGCGCGAGCAGTTTATGGCGCAGCACGCAGATGCCGCCGAAGCGTTTCAGCCTTATGGCGACAAGTGGCTGGCTGATTTATACCTTCTGGCCCGCCAGCGTCTGGCGCAAGTGGGGGTAGAACACGTCTTCGGTGGCGATTTGTGCACATTTAGCGACCCGGCTCGTTTTTACTCGTACCGGCGCGACGGCATCACCGGACGTCAGGCGACGCTAATCTGGATCGAATCCTGATAGCTTCGCTCCCGATGCGCCTGAAAGCAGGTTGAACTGGCTCGGAGCGGATAAGCATTACAGCATCCGAACCTGGCCATTTTTCCTTTTCTACACAGAGCCCGACGGCTAATCCCGTCGGGCTCTGTTTCATTTCCGTTGCATAGCATCTGCAATTTGCTTAATCAATATTGAGCGTCAGCAAGGCTTAAAGGCATTGCGTGATGTCGAGAGAGTCATGTTCCTTTTCCTGAAATAGCAAAGTCACGGCATCGTAGCCGCCCGAAAAACGGGCTTGCAGGGTAATTACCAGGTTTTCTCTTTCCTCCTCCGCGTCTGCCCGGTAGCGGGACAATGTTGCTTTGATCGTGCTGGTTTCTTCAAAGGCCGGATGGGACATGATTGCCTTTAATTGGCTGACCCGGTGTTTCAACAGTGTTCCCGCGGGATGTTCTGCTGTCATATGGTCAACAAAAATCAGGGTGGCCTGGGTCGTGAAATCTTTCGACGGGCAACCGGCGGCAAATGCTGAGTGACTGACCATCAATGACGTGCTTACCATAAACCAGGCTGTGATAGCGCCTCTCCAATTGATCTTCATGTGTGCCTGCTGAACTTGCTGAAAAGGATGTGTGGTGCCCCATATTGTCCATTCAACAGCTGTGCAGGCCGATTACAACGGACACGTCCTGCGAATCGTTTCGCCTGAATACGTGAGCCCGCAGAAAAATGCGACAGGAAAAACCGACTAAAATCACACTGTTTAAAGGGCTAATGCATCGTGCTCATCAAGGCAAAAAGCGGCGATGACAGTGGGTGAGTGCATTAAACCAGGCTGGGGGTACCAATGGGCGGGCCACCGCTACCGGTGGCAAAAAGCAGAGTTCAGTGGCTGTCATTGGTTGAAAATTTCTCGATTAACCACCATATCTGAACCTGAGAGATGATTAGGAGGACTTATGCGTCTTGACCGTTTTACTAGCAAATTCCAGATGGCTATCTCTGATGCGCAATCGCTAGCATTAGGACGAGACCATCAGTATATCGAGCCGGTTCATTTAATGACGGCGCTGCTGAATCAGGATGGCAGCACAATCCGGCCGCTCCTGACATTATTGAATGTGGATGTGGCCCAGTTGCGTTCAGGACTGGCTGAACAATTAGATCGTTTGCCGAAAGTCAGTGGTATCGGCGGAGACGTCCAGCTTTCACATGGCCTTGGCGTGCTGCTGAACATGTGCGATAAGCTGGCGCAGAAACGAAAAGACAAATTTATCTCGTCTGAGCTGTTTATTCTGGCGGCGGTGGACGACAAGGGGCCGCTCGGGAAATTGCTCAAAGATATGGGCATGACGGCTGACAAAATTGAAAAAGCGATTGAGAAAGTGCGCGGCGGCCAGAATGTGGATGATCAAAATGCCGAAGAGAACCGCCAGGCACTGGAAAAATACACCATTAACCTGACGGAGCGTGCCGAGCAGGGCAAGCTGGACCCGGTTATCGGTCGTGACGATGAAATTCGCCGTACTATTCAGGTACTGCAGCGTCGTACCAAAAATAACCCGGTGTTGATTGGTGAGCCCGGGGTGGGGAAAACGGCCATTGTTGAGGGGCTGGCGCAGCGAATTATCAATGGTGAAGTACCGGAAGGACTGCGCAACAAACGTGTTCTGTCACTGGATATGGGCGCATTGATTGCCGGGGCAAAATACCGTGGTGAATTTGAAGAGCGGTTGAAAGCGGTACTCAATGAACTGGCGCAGGAAGAAGGCAGCGTTATTCTGTTTATTGATGAGCTGCACACCATGGTGGGTGCCGGTAAAGGTGAAGGTGCCATGGACGCCGGTAACATGCTTAAACCGGCGCTGGCTCGGGGTGAGCTGCACTGTGTCGGCGCGACAACCCTGGACGAATACCGTCAGTACATTGAAAAAGATGCTGCTCTGGAGCGTCGTTTCCAGAAAGTGCTGGTGGATGAGCCGAGCGTGGAAGATACCGTGGCAATTCTGCGTGGTCTGAAAGAGCGTTACGAGCTGCACCACCATGTCGAAATTACTGACCCGGCCATTGTGGCGGCTGCCAGTTTGTCACACCGCTACGTGTCCGATCGCCAGCTGCCCGACAAAGCAATTGACTTGATTGATGAAGCGGCATCCAGTATCCGGATGCAGATCGATTCCAAGCCGGAATCGCTGGATCGCCTGGAGCGCCGAATTATTCAGCTCAAGATTGAGCAGCAAGCCATTGCTAAAGAAAGTGATGAAGCCAGTAAAAAGCGCCTGAGTGATCTGCTTGAAGAACTCGACAGCAAAGAGCGTGAATATGCTGAGCTGGAAGAAGTCTGGAATGCAGAAAAAGCGGCACTGTCCGGTACGCAGCATATTAAAGCGGAATTGGAGCAGGCACGTACCGACATGGAAATTGCCCGCCGGGCTGGTGACCTTAACCGGATGTCGGAACTGCAATACGGCAAGATCCCTGAATTAGAAAAACAGCTGGATCTTGCGGCGCAGGCTGAAATGCAGGAAATGACACTGCTGAAGAACAAAGTCACTGATGCTGAAATTGCAGAAGTGCTGTCGCGTCAGACCGGTATTCCGGTGGCAAAAATGCTGGAAGGTGAGCGTGATAAGCTGCTTCGTATGGAAGAAGCATTGCATAAACGAGTGATTGGTCAGAATGAAGCGGTGGATGCAGTATCCAATGCGATTCGTCGTAGTCGTGCCGGTTTGTCTGATCCTCATCGTCCGATTGGGTCTTTCCTCTTCCTCGGGCCGACCGGGGTTGGTAAGACCGAGTTGTGCAAAGCGCTGGCGCATTTCATGTTCGACAGTGACGATGCCATGGTACGTATCGATATGTCAGAGTTCATGGAGAAACACTCTGTGGCTAGACTGGTGGGTGCGCCTCCCGGTTATGTCGGTTATGAAGAAGGGGGTTACCTGACCGAAGCGGTTCGCCGTAAACCTTATTCAGTGATCTTGTTGGATGAGGTGGAAAAAGCCCACCCGGATGTCTTCAACATTCTGCTGCAGGTGCTGGATGATGGCCGTTTGACGGATGGGCAGGGCAGAACGGTCGATTTCCGTAACACCGTCGTTATTATGACCTCGAACCTCGGATCCGATCGTATTCAGGAGCACTTTGGTGAACTGGATTACGAAGGTATGAAGCAAACGGTAATGGAAGTTGTCACTCATCATTTCCGTCCGGAGTTCATCAACCGGGTGGACGAGACAGTGGTCTTCCATCCTCTGGGTGAGGAGCACATTAAGAACATTGCGTCGATTCAGGTTACTCGTTTGGTGAAACGTCTGGAAGAGCGTGACTACCAGTTAGATATGAAAGACAGCGCGCTAGAGCTGATTGCCGAAGCCGGGTTTGATCCTGTCTATGGGGCGCGTCCGCTGAAACGGGCTATCCAGCAGTATGTGGAGAATCCTCTGGCGCAGGATATCCTCTCCGGGAAGTTTGTACCGGGTAAACCGATCATCCTGGAAGCGGTAGACGGCAAGATTTCGGCGCACCAATAAGGTTGTGGGAATGCGACAATCTTCGCCGTCAGTGTTTAACGTCAGCTTTATACACTAACGGGTAATGGCAATATCACGCCGCTCTTTTCAAGAGCGGCGTTTTTTTTCCTCAATTGTGACACTACGTTTTGCCTCACCCTTATCACTTTTCGGCTGCGGTTTTGATCGCTTAGGAAAATAGCAGAAGAGAAACAATGGGAGATAAGGTGAATCTCTTTATCTTTCTGCGAAAGATTATTTTACTTATCGGCTTCTATTGCTCATGAGACACAAAAGATAAGAATGCCGGGTGGAATAAATGACCGTTACTGGATGGTTGTGGCGAAATAATATTCAGTTGGTTCGGTTTTATGAAAATAATGCATTTTGCCTATTGCGATGCTGAGCCAGGTCTCTATAATGCCGCCTCACTGACACGGAGCGCGGCGAGATAAGCCAGCGACGTGAAAGAAAAGTTCTTTAACAATTTGACCATGCAATCTGTGTGGGCACTCGTGAACTGATAGTCAAAAAGATTTATCGATGAACTGAGTGACCAATTCAAAATGACTTCGGTTATTTTGGCACAGTCAATTTAATTCAGTATTCATCGAGCCAAAACTTTAATTGAAGAGTTTGATCATGGCTCAGATTGAACGCTGGCGGCAGGCCTAACACATGCAAGTCGAGCGGCAGC
>NZ_PYMI01000014.1 GCF_003025595.1 Photobacterium ganghwense | reverse complement strand
ATTAAATTGACTGTGCCAAAATAACCGAAGTCATTTTGAATTGGTCACTCAGTTCATCGATAAATCTTTTTGACTATCAGTTCACGAGTGCCCACACAGATTGCATGGTCAAATTGTTAAAGAACTTACAGCAACAAACGATTGACTTGTCGTTGCTGAGGTTGCGCATCTTACCAGAAGCAACCACCCTGTCAACAGTTTTTTTTGAAGTAATTTCCTCAAAACCCTTTACTGACAGGTCTCAGATTTGAAAAGCTAGGTTTTTATAAACTTAGCAATACAAGCCTGAGGAAAGGCTGATAATCATAGTCGTTCAAACGATGATGTCAAGCTTTTAACACTCAACAAATTATCAAACCTATCGACCAACAAGTTATTCACAGGTTATGGATAACTTATCCAAGACCGCCAACCGTGCTGGTGAGGCGGCATTATAGGGACTCCTATTATATTGGCAAGGTAAAATATTGTCTTTTCTTCTCACTTGATGAGAAAAACAACATTAACCGGTTAAAAACACAAAATACCAGCAATTATTGAGAGTGTTTACCTCAAAAATCTCATTAAGCTTAGCCGAAAATCACAATTTCAAACGTCAAAATGCAAACAGGACTGACAATGTCAGCCCTGTTTGAAGGAAATGATCGATTTAAACTGTCAGAGAAACAATAAAAGAAGGATTTAACAGTTCCTCCCGGTGATACTGCAGAGGTTGCCCTTCCTTATCCAAGACAATAGCACCTGCACTTTCCGCAATACATTGACCCGCCGCCGTATCCCACATCATCGTTGGGCCGAGCCTTGGGTAATATTGAGCACGCCCTTCCGCTACCATACAAAACTTAAGAGACGAGCCGACCTCTGCCATTTTATGCTCGCCCAAGTTTTCCAGAAACCCTGCCAATTCAGGACTCGGATGGGAACGACTGCCAACCACTGTAGGAACCGTTGCAGGTCGGACCCGAATCCGTTCGCGTCCCGCTTTCGTTTCCAGCCAGGCCTGAGAACCGTCGCCTAACCAGCTTTTGTTCAATGCCGGGGCATGCACCACAGCCAACACTGGCTTGCCTTGCTCGATCAAAGCGATGTTCACCGTAAACTCACCGTTTTTACGAAGGAACTCTTTTGTGCCATCAAGAGGGTCAACCAGCCAGAACCGCTCCCACTTCTGCCTTTCTTGCCACGGGGTATGCGCCGATTCTTCTGACAGGATTGGAATATCAGGAGTGAGCTTTTCCAACTCTTCAATGATCAGGGCATTGGCTGCCAAGTCAGCTTCAGTAACCGGACTGCTATCCGCTTTTTCTGTTACCTGTACCTGACTGTGATAATGCTCCATGATCACTTTGCCGGCAGCAATTGCGATGTCATATAAAGACGACAGTTGATTCCCCACTCGTTACTCCTTACTAACGGATAATCTGATTGTGTTTAAGTTGAGCCACACACTGATCCACCAGCTCGCTGACAGTATAGTCGCCAGCCTGAAGGTGAATTTCTGGTGCCTCAGGTTTTTCGTACTCAGAGTCAATTCCAGTAAAGTGCTTAATTTGACCTGCGCGGGCTTTTTTATACAAGCCTTTGGGATCACGCTTTTCACATTCCTCTAATGGTGTGTCGACAAAGACTTCCAGAAACTCACCGCTCGGGAGCATGTCACGCACCAGTTGTCGTTCCTGACGATGGGGGGAAATAAACGCACTCAGCACAATCAATCCGGCATCGGCCATCAACTTAGCCACTTCGCCGATCCGGCGAATATTTTCCCGGCGATCTTCTGTCGAAAATCCCAGATCTTTGCACAAGCCATGGCGGATATTGTCACCATCAAGCAGATAGGTATGAAAACCCAATTCAGCCAGACGAGTTTCCAGCGCTCCGGCCACGGTGGATTTTCCCGCACCGCTCAATCCGGTGAACCATAATACGCAAGGTTGCTGCTTTTTCTGTTGTGATCTGAACGCTTTGTCAATTTGGTGAGCGTGCCACACCACGTTGTCATTATCATGAGTCTGTACAGCCGAGGTCATTATCAACTCCGTTTGTCATCAATACTTAAAATGGAAAGAGGCGTGGGATCAACGCCAGCACAACCACGGAATATACGCAGGAGACCGGTAGCCCAACTCGAAAATAATCTTTTAACCTATAATTGCCCACGGTGTAGACCAGCAGGTTGGTCTGATAACCGTAAGGCGAAATAAAACTGGCACTGGCTCCAAACAGAATCGCCATAATAAAAGGCATCGGATCGACCCCGTAACTTAGTGCCAGACTGTATGCAATTGGAAAAGCCAGAGCCGCGGCGGCATTATTGGTCACCAGCTCGGTGAGCACCAAGGTCATGAAATACACAGCAATCAAGCCGCCGTAGATGCCCCAACCGTTAAAAGCCGACATCAGTACGTTACCCATACTTTCAGATAGCCCACTAGACAGCATCAACTGCGCTAACGAAAGGGCTGAGCCCACAATCACAACGATGTCGACCGGGAAACGGCGTCTTAATTCGGCAAACGAGATCACCCCACTCACCACCAGCATGACCAAATATGCCGCCAGGCCTTTAATGATTGGCAACAGGTCAAACAATGAAGCCAGAATGACCGCCGCAAACCCAAACAGGACAGCCGCACTCTTTTTGCCATCCAGCTTAGCGCTGGAATCCAGCCCGCTGACCAGCACAAATTCACGGTTCAGCAAACGCTGTTTTTCATGAAACGTTTTACCCGGCACCACCACCAGAGTATCCCCGGCACGCAGCTCAATATTCCCCAACCCACCAGCCAGACGTTCGTGGCCCCGGCGAATGGCGACCACAACGGCATCAAACTTTTCACGAAATTCCGCGCTTTTCAGGGTTTTTCCACAAATCCCCGCCGACTGGCTGACGATCACTTCCAGCATCGACTGGCCATTTAAATGGTGTTGGCCGAACAGCTGTAATCCACTGATTTCCTGCAAAGTGGTAACACTTTCGACATCTCCACAGAACAACAGAGTGTCACCGGCCTGCAGCCGGGTATCCGGACACACCGGAGCCAGTGTTTTGCCGTCACGCAGGATTTCAGCCAGAAAGAGCCGACGCAAAGCCCGCAGCCCGTTTTCCGCAACGGTTTTTCCCACTAAAGGCGAATCTGCTTTGATCTTGGCTTCCAGAAAGTACGGCAGATCATCCTGACCCTGCTCCTCATGCACCGGTAACAGGTAACTGAGAGGGATCAGAATCACCAGCCCGACCACCAATACCGCGACACCAATAGCCGTCGGAGCAAAAAAGCCCAGACTCGGCAACCCGGCGTCTTCAACAAAGCTGTTAACGATGAGGTTAGTCGAGGTGCCGATGAGGGTCAGCGTGCCACCGAGGATTGCCGTATACGACAGCGGGATCAGCAATCGAGAAGGCGCATGACGCTGATTACGCTTGATGGCGCCAATCAGCGATACCACCACGGCGGTGTTGTTCGTGAATGAGGAAAGAAACGCTGTTGATAAGCCCAGTTTTGCGACAACGGTAGATTGTCCGCCCTGAGACAGTTGGCGGCCTACCCAGCTCACCAACCGCGTTTTCTCCAAAGCAATGGAAACCAGGATCAACAGCACCAGTGTCAGTAACGACGAATTGGTAAAATTCCCCGCCAGTGTCGGTAAATCAATCAAACCTAACTGGAACCCGATAAACGCGGCGCCTGCAAACAGGAACGCAGGTTTGATTCGGGTCAGCAGCAAACAGCTGATGATGACCAACAACATGGCGAAAACCATTCCCTGTTCCCATCCCATGTGCGTTACCCCAATAGCTTACTGATGTCCTTGGCATCCCAGTGTGGGAAGTGCTTACGGATCAGAGCATTCAATTCAATCTCAAAAGCTGAATATTGGGCCGTGGTGGCCGTGTGTTGCTCAGCCAGTGCTTCACGTACCATCCCCGCACCAACCGTGACATTGGTCAGTCGGTCAATGAAGATAAACCCACCGGTATCCGGGCATTGTGCGTAGCTGTCTGCCGCAATGGACTCAGTCAGGTTGATTTCACACAGGCCTATTCCGTTCAGCGGCAACTCAGGCGTCTCAAACGTTTGCAGGTTATTAATGTCGACCTGGTGACGAATGACTTCGACCGAACCGACCGTTTTCTTGCCCGCGACTTTAATATCGTACTGACGACCGACCTGCAGCGGCGCTTCCGCCATCCAGACCACATCCGCCAGCAGACGGTTACTCAGCGCCACGTTGCTGGTTATCGGTACCAAGGTATCACCACGGCTGATATCAATCTCATCGGCCAGAGTCAGAGTCACGGCCTGACCGGCAACCGCTTGCGGCAGATCACCATCAAAAGTCACAATGCGATCCACGATCGAGGTTTTACCGGATGGCAATGCTTTGATTGCGTCCCCGACACGTACCACGCCGGATGCAACCGTACCAGCGAACCCACGGAAATCGAGATTCGGGCGGTTGACATATTGCACCGGCAGACGGAATTCACCGGACTGACGATCTTTACTGATATCCACCGTTTCCAGCAGTGACAGCAAAGATTCCCCGTCATACCAAGGGGTGCTGTCACTCAGCTCCACCACGTTGTCACCATCCAGCGCGGACAACGGCACCAACTTGATATCCAGTTCAGCATTTAGCTGGGCTGCAAATGTCAGGTATTCATCCCGGATGGCATCGAAGCGCGATTGCTCAAAGCCCACCAGATCCATCTTGTTCACCGCCACGATAAAATGGCGGATCCCCAGCAGACTGGCGATGTAGGAATGGCGTCGGGTTTGATCCAGTACCCCTTTACGGGCATCAATCAGAATCACAGCCACATCACAGGTCGATGCACCGGTTGCCATATTACGGGTGTATTGCTCATGCCCCGGGGTATCGGCAATGATGAACTTGCGCTGTTTGGTAGAAAAATAGCGATACGCCACATCAATTGTGATGCCCTGTTCGCGTTCAGCCTGTAGGCCGTCCACCAGCAACGCCAGATCCGGTTTATCACCGGTCGTGCCAACTTTCTGGCTGTCAGCGTGAATCGCGGCCAGCTGATCTTCATAAATCTGCTGCGAGTCATGCAGCAGTCGACCAATCAGGGTACTTTTACCGTCATCCACCGAACCACAGGTCAGGAAACGCAGCAGGGATTTGTTCTGGTGCTGATCCAGGTAGGCTTCAATGCCTAACTCAGCCACTTGTTGTTCAATTACACTGTTCATCCTGCTCTCCTTAGAAATAACCCTGACGCTTCTTCAGCTCCATCGAACCGGACTGATCGTGGTCGATCGCCCGTCCCTGACGTTCACTGGACGTTGCCACCAGCATCTCTTCGATGATGCCTGGCAAGGTATTCGCTTCAGACTCAATAGCCCCGGTCAGCGGGTAACAGCCAAGGGTACGGAAACGGACGCTCTTGTGTTCAATCTGCTCACCCGGCTTCAGTTCCATCCGATCATCATCCACCATGATCAGCATGCCATCACGCTCAACCACCGGACGAACGGCCGACAGGTACAGCGGCACGATTTCAATCCCTTCCAGATAGATGTATTGCCAGATATCCAGCTCGGTCCAGTTCGACAGCGGGAAGACTCGGATGCTTTCCCCTTTGTTAATCTGGCCATTGTAGGTATGCCACAATTCCGGACGCTGGTTCTTCGGATCCCAGGTGTGGTTTTTGTCACGGAACGAGTACACCCGCTCTTTGGCACGAGACTTTTCCTCGTCCCGGCGCGCGCCGCCGAAGGCCGCGTCAAAACCGTATTTATTCAGCGCCTGCTTCAGCCCCTGAGTCTTCATGATGTCGGTGTGCTTTGACGAACCGTGAGTGAATGGGTTGATCCCCATCGCCAGCCCTTCCGGATTCTTATGCACCAGCAATTCAAAGCCGTATTTCTGCGCCGTACGATCACGAAACTCGATCATTTCGCGGAATTTCCAATCGGTATCCACGTGCAGCAATGGAAACGGAATCTTGCCCGGATAAAAGGCCTTACGTGCCAGATGCAACATGACCGATGAATCTTTGCCGATCGAGTACATCATGACGGGGTTATCAAATTCCGCAGCGACTTCACGGATGATGTGAATGCTCTCCGCTTCCAGCTGCTTAAGGTGGGTAAGTCGTTTAGGGTCCATTACTCTCTCCATGCTAAGCCAGCTTCACAACCGTTGATTGCTCATCAAACGTGTTATGCAATTGCTGTTCCTGCTTGCCGAACCAATGTAGTTTTTCTGAAAGGTTTACCACTTCACCAACCACAATCAGCGACGGTGAGGCAGCTTGTTGAGCGAGATCAGCCAGCTCAGACAGCTGACCTTTAAATACTTTTTGCGAACGCTGGGTACCACGCTCAATGATAGCAATCGGGGTGTCTGGAGCACGTCCATGTCTAATTAAATTTAGTTGAATATCCAGAGAATTCATCAGCCCCATGTAGATCACCAGAGTTTGATTGCCCCGTGCCAGCGTGTGCCATTCCAACTGTTTGCCGTCCGGCTTGATATGACCGGTCACGAACATGGCAGTTTGGGCATAGTCACGGTGGGTCAGCGGGATCCCGGCATAGGCCGTTGCCCCGGCTGCGGCCGTAATGCCCGGCACGACTTCAAACGGGATATTGGCATCGAACAGCACTTCCAGCTCTTCGCCACCGCGCCCGAACACAAACGGATCCCCGCCTTTCAGGCGTACCACCCGTTTGCCCTGCGACGCATACTGCACCAACAGGCGGTTGGTCTCTTCCTGCGGCACACTGTGGAACCCGGCTTTTTTACCGACACTGATCAGTTCCGCATCCCGGCGAACCAGATCCATCACTTCGTCTGACACCAGATAGTCATACAACACGACATCGGCCTGCTGCATGAGCTGCAGGGCTCGTAGCGTCAGCAGGCTGGCATCACCGGGACCGGCCCCAATCAGCGCCACTTCACCACGGGATTCCACCCCGTTGGCCAACGCTTCCAGCTCCAGCTCGGCAGCTGCGTGATCGCCTTTGGCGACCAAAGAGGCAAAGCGTCCGGCGAACGCCTGCTCCCAGAAACGGCGACGCTCTGCAAAAGAGGTCACTTTTTCTGTCAGGCGAGAGCGAAAACGCCCGGCCAGGGTGGCCATCGTGCCGAGATGCTGCGGCAACAGGGCTTCCAGTCGCTCACGTACCAGGCGGGCCAGTACCGGAGCCTGACCGGAAGACGACACAGCGACGATAATCGGGGAGCGATCCACAATCGACGGCACAATAAAGCTGCATCGCTGAGTGTCATCCACCACGTTTACCAGTACCTGCCGCTGATTGGCAGACTGGTAGACCAGTGCATTCACGGCTTTTCGCTCGGTGGCGGCAATCGCCAGGAAAATGCCGTCCAGATCGCTGGGCGAGAAAATGGTACCGATATGGGTCACCTGACCCTGCTCAACGGCATACTGGAATTCCGGAGACAGCGCTTCGGCAATCACCCGGACATCTGCACCGGCTTTCAGCAGCATGCGGGTTTTGCGCCAGGCAATATCATTTCCGCCTACCACCAGGCATGGTCGACGCTTTAAGTCAGCAAATATCGGCAGATAATCCATGTTCCGTGCTCCCGCAATCTCGTTAATTAGGAGCACTATAGAGGGGCGTAAATATGACCTGAAATTCTAAAATTTCATTTTTTATTCCAAAATGTTTGAGCTACGGGCGGAATGGGACGGGAAGGGAGCCAGAATAGGCAAAATCCTGCAGATGATGGGAATTGTCGCCTAACCAGCGGCTACGGTTAGTCTTTTTTCAACTATGCTATCACTTTTTGGCCTAGCATCCGGTGGGCTGTGATGGCCTCCCGATACTGAATGCGTCGGCATATTTCCCCGGCACGGAAAGAAAATAGAGATCTCCGGCACATTAAGGCAATCATGTCACCAAACATGTACACACTTTTTGCTACCTTATGCACGCTTTCCTCTTTCCTGTGATCACGGAGATATCCATGAAGCTCTCAGCCAAACCTCTGTCTATCGCTATTCTGAGCGGCCTGCTGGCAGCAGCCGGTCCTGCAATGGCCGATACCATTAAGCTTCGCATTCTGGAAACCACTGACATTCATACCAATGTCATGGATTACGACTACTACAAAGACAAGCCGACCCTGAAAACAGGTCTGGTGCGTACCGCCACGCTGGTGCAGCAGGCTCGCGGCGAAGTCACCAACAGCATTCTGGTCGACAACGGTGACCTGATTCAGGGCAGCCCAATGGGCGATTACATGGCAGCCAAGGGCCTGAAAAACGGCGAGGTGCACCCGGTTTATAAAGCCATGAACCTGCTGGACTACGAGGTCGGCAACCTGGGGAACCATGAGTTCAACTATGGACTCGATTTCCTCAAGGCATCCCTGGCGGGAGCTAGCTTCCCGTACATCAATGCCAACGTGTACGATCTGAAAACCGGCAAGAACCTGTTTACGCCTTACCTCATCAAATCGTACACCTTCAAAGATACCGAGGGTGGCGAGCATGACGTCAAGGTCGGCTACATCGGTTTCGTGCCGCCGCAGATCCTGATCTGGGATAAGAAGAACCTGGAAGGCAAAGTCGAAGCCAAAGACATCAAGCAAACCGCAGAAAAATTCGTCCCGCAGATGAAGGCCGAAGGGGCGGACATCATCGTGGCTATTCCGCATTCAGGAGTCTCGGCAGATCCTTACAAAGTGATGGCGGAAAACTCGGTCTACTACCTGACGCAAGTCGAGGGGATTGACGCTATCGCCTTTGGGCACTCCCATGCGGTTTTCCCGGGCGAGGCGTTCGCGCAGCTACCTAACACCGATATCGAGAAAGGCACCATCAATGGTGTCGCTGCCGTGATGCCGGGCCGCTGGGGCGATCACCTGGGGGTTATGGATCTGGTACTGGAAAAAGACGGCGAGAGCTGGAAAGTCACCGCTGCTCAGACCGAAGCCCGGCCGATTTTTGACAAATACAAAGGTGAAGCGCTGGTTGAGGCTGACCCGAAACTGGTTGATGCGATCAAAGCCGAACACAAAGGGACCCGGGATTTTGTGAACCAGCCGATCGGCCAGGCCAGCGATGTGATGTACAGCTTCCTGGCACTGGTGCAGGATGATCCGACCGTGCAGATCGTCAATCTGGCACAGAAAGATTATGTTGAGCGCTTTATTCAGGGCGATCCCGACCTGGACGGCATTCCGGTTCTGTCCGCCGCCGCACCATTTAAAGCCGGCGGTCGTGGTAACGATCCAACCAATTTCACCGAAGTGGAATCCGGTCAGCTGACATTCCGCAATGCCGCCGATCTGTACCTGTACCCGAATACCCTGGTGGCGATGAAAGTCACCGGCAAAGAAGTGAAGGAATGGCTGGAGTGTTCCGCCGGTCAGTTTAACCAGATTGATACCCAATCCGAGCAACCGCAGGGACTAATTAACTGGGATGGTTTCCGCACCTATAACTTCGATGTCATTGACGGTGTGAACTACAGCATCGATGTGTCCCAACCCGCCCGCTACGACGGTGAATGTAAACTGATCAACGCGCAAGCAGAACGGATCGGGAACCTGACTTATAACGGTAAACCGGTCGACCCGGCACAGCCGTTCATTATTGCCACCAACAACTACCGTGCCTACAGCGGGAAGTTTGCCGGCACTGGCGAAGCTTACGTTGCCTTTGCTTCCCCGGATGAAAACCGCACGGTTGTTGCTGACTACATCTCCCGCATCAGTAAAGAACGCGGGCAGGTCGTCCCGAGCGCAGACAACAACTGGCACTTCACGCCGCTCAAGAGTGACAAACGCCTGAATATCACGTTTGAAACTGCACCGGGCGAAAAAGCAGCCGGATTTATTCAGAGCAAAGGCCAGTACCCGATGAAACAGGTCGGTACCGACAAAGTCGGCTTTGCGGTTTACCGCATCGACCTGCAAAAATAACGGCTCCAGCCATAAGAAAATGTACTGCATACCGCAGCTTCTGCTGCGGTATTTTTTTGCTATGATTCCGGCATTATCACCCTAGATAGGTTTATCACCATGCATGCGGTCTTCGCCGAGTTTCTTCGCGAACACGGAGCCTGTGACGCAACAGTGAACGAAGCCCTGGCGGTTGCCAGTCCGCTCGAGTTGCCGACTCGCCATGTTCTGCTCAATCAGGGCGCCGCCCCTGACTCCGTCTATTTTCTGATTGATGGCGTTTGCCACGCCTGCTACCTGACTCCCCAGGGAAAACAGTTCAGCAAGGAATTTTACTGGGATCAGGACATCCTGATCGGCTTTGAGAGCCTGCTGACCGGCTCAGCCTCACCGTATTTGCTGGAAACCCTGTCGGCCAGCCACCTGCTAGCCCTGCCAATCAGCCTGCTCAATCATTGGCGAGAGCAACGCAATCCCCTGTATGTCCGACTGCTCGAACGTCAGCTTCGTTTCAAGGAACATAAGGAGCGATTCATGCTGCTCCACAGTCCGGAGCAACGCTTACAACTGTTTTGCGATAGCTTCCCGGAATTGCTGGAACGGGTGACCGATTACCAGCTGGCCTCTTACCTGGGCGTGACCGCGACCAGCCTGAGCCGAATCCGCAAGCGCCAGGATTCACCGCACCCGTAACCGTGATAGTTCGCTTTTGTAAATGCACAGGCGGTCAGTATGCATTATGCTGACCGCATCCTGAGCGATGAGATATGGTAACGAGGAGAGAAGATGCAGTGGCACTGCCTGAGTTTTGATCAACTGACCACCCACCAGCTATACGATTGCCTGAAACTGCGCTGCGATGTGTTCGTGGTGGAGCAAGCATGTCCTTATCCGGAACTGGACGATCATGATCGCGCCCCGGGAACGCGTCACCTTCTGGGCTATCAGGACAACCAGCTGGTTGCCTATCTGCGCTTGCTGGCACCGGGCACGACTTACCCCAACGTCAGCCTTGGCCGGGTTGCCACCGCAGCCACGGCGCGCGGCAACGGGCTTGGTCACCGGTTACTGGCTGAAGGTCTGCGCCTGGCAGAACATCACTGGCCCGGTCAAACTATTGATATCGGCGCCCAGTCACACCTCCAGCCTTATTATTGTCGTTACGGATTTGAGCCGATTTCGGCAGAATACCTGGAAGACGGTATTCCCCATATTGATATGCGGCTACCCAAGGCGGTCAATGCTGACCAGCCCTGAGCGTCCTACCAGCAAAAAGCCACCGACAGTTCGGTGGCTTTTTGCTTATTGGTCTTCCGGGAAGTGAGAGCCAGGGGATACGACTATCTGGCTGATGCGCCGGCTACTGGCTACGCACAAAGCTGCCGTCGGAGCGGCGGAAAAACATCACCGGCTCACCGCTGCGCCCTTCGATTTGCAAGGCATCCAGTCCCCCGCCAGCGGTTTGCCGATAACGCAGCAACTGACCTGCCTGAACCTGACTCAGAGGTTTGTCTTTTCCTTCAATAGCGGCCAGGGCATACAGATCCGCCAGCGGCAGCGAACGTTCACGGAAAATCATCGCCAACGTTTCACCACTTTTCACTTTGTACTGCACCCACGGCTGCGATGACGACGGAGCAGACGCCGAGGCGTTCTGGGTCGCCTGGCCAGAAGCAGCTACTGGTTTTGCCGGGACCGGCTTGGTTTGAGCGGCCGGTGGCGGATTGAGTGGCCGCAGACGCTGCTCGACCACCTCCCGTTTCGGCGAAGCCGGTTCTGCACGATCACCAACCACCACCTGTTCCGGCTGAGGCTCATTCAACTGAAGTGACAGTTCTCGTCGCACCGGGTCACTGTTTTCAGCCGGGACCGGCGCACGGCTCGGCAGCATCAGCAGAATAGCCAGCAACGGTGCCAGCACCATCAGCGCACGACGGTGGAAGCGCGGTAACTGTTGCCATTTTTCCGTTACCGGTGCCAGTCGGGTTTTCAGTTTTTCCCGCATTGCCAGCAGCGAGGCCTTATCAAACGTGACGCGGGGCCATGTAAATTCTGTTTTCTTTTGTGTGCGGCGTTTGGCCTGTCCCATAAACAACACTCCAGCGCTTTCCAATTCATGCTTGACTCAAGACAGCATGTCACAATGGTTTACCCTCAGGGGGTGAAACTGTTATCCTGCCTGCTTCATTCACTCTACCAAAGAGATGACACCATGTCTGACGTAAAACTAGATACAGTTGAATCTAAAGCAAGCTACGGTATCGGTCTTCAAATGGGCCAACAGCTGGCACAAAGCGGCCTGGAAGGCCTGAATGTGGCAGCCATTGCTAAAGGTATCGCGACTTCACTGACTGGCGACATGCCAGAAATCGAAGTAGACGAGATCAACAATGCCCTGCGTGAACTTCACACTCGTGCCGAAGCTGCTCGCCAAGAGCAAGCGAAAGCAGCAGCAGCGGAAGGCGAAGCGTTCCTAAAAGATAACGCACTACGCCCTGAAGTTACAGTGACTGAATCTGGCCTGCAGTACGAGATCCTGGTTGAAGGTCAGGGTGACATCCCTACAGCAGACAAACAAGTTCGCGTTCACTACCACGGTGAGCTGACTGACGGTACTGTATTCGACAGCTCTGTTAAGCGCGGTCAACCAGCAGAATTCCCAGTAACAGGCGTGATCAAAGGCTGGGTTGAAGCCCTGCAAATGATGCCTGTTGGCTCTAAATGGAAACTGTACATCCCTCACGATCTGGCCTACGGCGAGCGTGGTGCGGGTACAGCTATCCCTCCATTTGCTGCTCTGGTATTCGAAGTAGAACTTCTGGATATCCTGTAATCCTTCCGAGGAAGACCAAAAACGGTGCTTCGGCACCGTTTTTTGATCGTCCCGACTGAATTTTAGTACCATCTGCCTGTCAGATATCCCCCAGCCTTTTCCCGATGCTCACCGGCAAAAGGTTTATTAACCCGGTCGATACTGGCCTTGCCCAGAAGACGACCACCCTTGGAGAAATAAGATGTCAGCAACTTGGTCTCGACGTATCCTTGTTATCGGCTCACTGACTGGTCTGCTCATGATGCCAGCCACCAGCTCAGCTTTCAGCCTGACGGATCTGTTCGGCAGCAAAACCACTGAAGCGGTTGCCGAGAACCCACTGGCCAGCCTGCTGAGCACTCAGCTGGGCGTAACGCCGGAGCAAGCCGCCGGTGGTGCTGGTGCCCTGCTATCCGCCGCAACCAGCCAACTGTCTGGATCACAAGCCACAGAGCTGGCCAAAATGATTCCGGGTGCAGAAGCCCTGACTGGCAGCCTACCTCCGGGCATTGGCGCTCTGCTGGGTAACATGGAAACCATCAACAAAATCTTTGCCGCACTGGGTATGGATGCCAGCATGGTCAGCCAGTTTGTCCCGGTTGTCCTGCAATTCCTGGGTAACCAGGGTGCCAGCGCCGGCCTGCTGCAGTCACTGGGTAACATCTGGGCTCCAGCGGCACAATAAGCCGTTTGCCTCCGTGTGACACGCGACGGCAAGATACCTGTCTGCCCTGTAGCCTCTGTCAGCGGGATGTAAAAATAACAAAGCCTTACCTGCGAACAGGTAAGGCTTTTTCATCTCCGCGTGTTAAGGACAGGTGCAAGTCTCGAAGTCGTCATCAGAGCAACGCAGCAAAGCCCCCGTATTACTGAACCCTACTACCCACTCTCCGGGTCTCGTCACCCAGTTTCCCAATCACTAGGTCACTAGATCACCAACTTACATGCCAAGCCACATCACTGCGCCTGTCAGATGCCGGAACCATCGGTTTCCACATCATCTTCATGCAGCCCACACTCACGCTTGAGGCCAAAGAAGCGTGTTTCCTCTTCTTTCATGCCCGGCTCCCACTTACGGGTCGTGTGGGTATCGCCAACCGACAGGTAACCCTGATCCCACAGCGGGTGATACGGCAGATCATACTGCGCCAGATAGGCATCAATGTCCTGATTCGTCCAGTCAATCAGCGGCAGGAACTTGAATACACCATTCTGGATCGCCAGTACCGGCAGCGTTGCCCGGGTCGATGACTGTTCACGACGCAGTCCAGAGAACCAGGCGCTGACATTCAGCTCATCCAGTGCACGGCGCATCGGTTCGACTTTGTTGATGCGGTTGTACTGTTTGATGCCGTCAACCCCCTGCTCCCACAGGCGGCCAAAGCGTGCCTCCTGCCATTGCGGGGTCAGTTCCGCCCGGTACACATGCAGGTTCAGCTTCAAACGCTCAGTCAGCTGATCAATAAACTGATAGGTTTCCGGGAACAGATAGCCGGTATCAGTCAGAATCACCGGAATATCAGCCTGCTCGCGGGTGACCATATGCAGCATCACCGCCGACTGAATACCGAAGCTGGACGCCAGCGCGAACTGCCCCGGCAGGTTGTCCAGCGCCCAGCGAATCCGCGCCTGCGCTGATAACCCTTCCAGCTCAGCATTGATACTGGCTAGCTCCAGGATCTGCTCGACTTTGCTTTTCTCCAGCAACGCGGCAAGTTTCACATCAGGCATAGAAATCCCTCTTAGAGATCAGCACCGGCTCGATAATTCCGGCACGGATGGTGAAATCACCAAATGCTTCACCGTCTTGACGCTCCTGCGCCCAGCGGCCGATCAGGCTGTCGAGTTCAGCCATGATCTGCTCAACCGTGATGTTTTCCAGGTACATCTTCGGAATACGGGTCCCGTTACGGTTGCCGCCCAGATGCAGGTTGTAACGGCCCGGCGCTTTACCGACCAGACCGATTTCCGCCAGCATCGCACGGCCACAGCCGTTCGGGCAGCCTGTAACCCGCAAAATCACGTTCTCTTCCTGCGGCAGGCTGTGCTTGCTCAGCAGCTGTTCAACGTCCGTCACAAACTCCGGCAGAAAACGCTCTGCCTCAGCCATCGCCAGCGGACAGGTCGGCAACGCCACACACGCCATGGAGTTTTTACGCTGCTCACTGACCGTATCATCGATCAGGCCGTGATCGCGGGCGATCTTTTCGATCGTCGCTTTATCCTCTGCCGCCACACCAGCCACAATCAGGTTCTGGTTAGCGGTCATGCGGAAGTCACCGTGATGGATACGGGCAATTTCTGCGACCCCGGTTTTCAGCGGTTTACCCGGGAAGTCCAACAAACGGCCATTTTCAATAAACAGTGTCAGGTGGTGCTTACCGTCGATACCTTCCACCCAACCGATACGATCGCCGCGCTCGGTGAATTCATACGGACGGCTTTGCTCAAAGGCCACCCCGGCACGTTTTTCCACTTCGGCTTTGAAGACATCCACCCCAACCCGATCCAGGGTGTATTTGGTTTTCGCATTCTTACGGTTCGAGCGGTTCCCCCAGTCACGTTGGGTCGTCACGACCGCTGCCGCCACCTCCAGCGTTTTCTCCAGCGGGATAAATCCGAAGTCATCCGCACGGCGCGGGTATGTGGTTTTATCCCCGTGGGTCATCGCCAGGCCACCACCCACCAGGACGTTAAAGCCGACCAGCTTGCCGTTATCCGCAATCGCAACAAAGTTCAGGTCATTGGCGTGAACATCCACATCATTCTGCGGCGGGATCACGACCGTGGTTTTAAACTTCCGTGGCAAATAGGTGCTGCCCAGAATCGGCTCTTCGTCCGTGCTTTCCAGCTTTTCACCGTCGAGCCAGATCTCGGCATACGCACGGGTTTTCGGCAGCAAGTGTTCACTGATCTTTTTCGCCCACTCGTAGGCTTCCTGATGCAACTCGGATTCCACCGGATTGCTGGTACACAGAACGTTACGGTTCACGTCACCGGCGGTGGCAATCGAGTCGATCCCAATCTTGTTCAGGGTCTGGTGCATCAGTTTGATGTTTGGCTTGAGCACCCCGTGGAACTGGAACGTCTGGCGGGTCGTCAGACGGATACTGCCGTACAGTGAATGTTCTTCCGCAAACTTATCAATCGCCAGCCATTGCGGCGGAGTAATGATACCGCCCGGCATACGGGCTCGCAGCATCACATTGTGCAGCGGCTCCAGCTTCTGTTTGGCACGCTCGGCACGGAAATCCCGGTCATCCTGCTGGTACATGCCGTGGAAGCGGATCAGCTGGAAGTTGTCAGCGGTAAAGCCGCCAGTCATCCGGTCTTGCAGATCGTCAGCAATGGTCCCGCGCAGGAAGTTACTTTCACGCTTGAGGCGTTCGTTATCTGATAGTTTTTGCTCGCTCATTAGTAGACATCCTTTTGATAACGCTTGTTCTTACGCAGTTCACTGAGGTATTGCTCGGCCTGTTCACGACTCTGGTTGCCTTGCTGCTCGGCAATGGTCAGCAGAGCATCGTGGACATCTTTCGCCATATGGTTGGCATCACCGCACACATAAACATGGGCGCCGTCCTGCAGCCATTTCCAGACTTCGGCTGCATGCTCCAGCAGGCGGTGCTGCACGTACACTTTCTCGGCCTGATCGCGGCTGAAAGCCACGTCAATCCGGTTCACGACACCGTCTTTGAGGTATTTCTGCCATTCCACCTGGTACAGGAAGTCTTCGGTAAATGTCCGATCGCCAAAGAACAGCCAGTTCTTACCTTCAGCGCCACGGTTATCACGCTCCTGCACAAAGGCCCGGAATGGCGCAATTCCCGTCCCCGGACCAATCATGATCACCGGAGTATTATCGTCAGCAGGCAGTTTGAAATGGTTATTCGACTCAACAAAGACTTTTACCGACTCACCTTCTTCCAGACGACGGGACAGGAAGCTGGACGCACCGCCCTGACGGGTTTCCTCAGCGTGAGCATATTCCACCAACCCGACAGTCAAGTGCACTTCTTCACCAACTTCTTCCTGGCTGGATGCAATGGAGTACAGGCGAGGTGTCAGACGACGCAGCAAACCCAGCAGCTGTTCGGCAGTCAGCGCTGTTTTTTTCTCCGCCAGTACGTCGACCACCTGGGTGTTGGCGGCGTACTCACGCAGCTTATCTTTGTCTTCCACCAGCTTGGCCAGCTTCTTGCTGCCGGACAGATCCGCGTAACGGGTCACCAGCTGTGGGTTTGCCGCCGTCACTTCGTAGCTGTTTATCAGCGCGTCGCGCAGAGATACCGCCTGGCCATCCACATCAACGCTTTCTTCACCGCTCAAACCGGCTTTGGCCAGAATGGCGTCAGCCAGTACGGGGTCATTGTCATACCAAACACCCAGCGCATCACCCGGCTGATAAGTCAGGCCGGAGCCTTCCAGATCAATCTCGACATGACGCACATCTTTGCCTGAGTTGCGCCCGGTAATTTTCTGGCTGGTCAGCAGCGTCGCAGCATACGGGTTCTGTTTGGTGTAGGCCGATACGCTTGCCACGGCCTGCCCGACCGGCAGCGTGACCACCTGAGCGTCAGCCGTTACCAGAGTCTCCTGCACTTTATCCAGCGCCTCTGCCCGCCACGCCGCAGCCGGCGCATCGTAATCCACGTCACAGTCGAGACGCTCCAGCATCGGACGCGCGCCCAGCTTCGCCAGGTAGGCATCAAAATCTTTTGCCGTCTGGCAGAAAAATTCGTAGCTGGAATCTCCCAAGCCGATGACCGCGTATTGCAGGTTCGGCAGCTTAGGTGCTTTTTTCGATTGCAGGAATTCATGTAACTCAATGGCATCATCCGGTGCTTCCCCTTCACCATGGGTTGACGCCACGATGATGACATGGGTTTCTTTGGCCAGATTTTTACCTTTGTAGTCACCAGCAGAGAACAGCTCCGCGCTGATCCCAGCGGCATCCGCTTCTGCTTTCAGCGCCTGGGCAACACCCTTGGCATTGCCGGTCTGAGACGCATAAATGATGGTCAACTTACCGGCTGGCTGGCTGGCAACTGCCACGGCCGGCTGCTGAGCGGGCACAGTCTGCCCGACTGACGGAGTCTGACTCAGACCCCAAAAATATCCACTGATCCACGCTAATTGCTGTGGTGAGAGCTCGGCGACAGCCTGCTGGAGTTGACCTATTTGCTGATCATTAAGCGGGCTGGCCAGAGCGGAAAGTTCCTTAAGTAACATGACACGACGATCCCTTTACATTGCGTAGGGGTTAGATTAGCTACTCAAGGAAATAACAAGAAAGAATAGATAAGAATGTTTTATAACTTTTTGTATGGGGAAATACGCCGCTGAGTCAGGAGAGTGGACGAGTCAGCGGCAGAAGAGTCAGAAGGTATCTGCAATGCGCACCTGGTGGAATCCCACCTCAAACGCACGCTCGGTGGCAGTATCAATGTCGCGATAACATTTCTCGCTCCCTGCCCCGTCAGTCAGCGGAACGAATCCGCCACGCCGATGACGAAATTCCACGATCCAGCCATTCGCCTGAATAGAAGGCTCAATAACGGCTTCGACAATTTCGCTCGAATCATACAGGCGCTGTAATTCGGTTAATGTCATACGATTTCTTCCCTACCGCCTAACCTTCTATAAAAATGGTACAGAACCCGGAAAACAGGCAACAAAAAAGCCACGACGCAGCGTGGCTTTTTCAAGAATAAAAATGAATCAATCAATTACAGATCGATTTCAACACCGGCAAACCAACCGTCAGTTTTGAAGTCGCCGCCATTGCGAACGAAATCAAAATCATAGTCCATCACGCGGTAGCCAGCGCGCAGGTTCAGATCCACCACCAGCGGCACCGTCCACTTCACGCCTGCCAGGGCATCCAGCGTACGGGTGCTGTCATAGTTGCCGTAGTTTACATCACCGAAGAAAGACACCGGCGTCATCGGGATACCGACTTCAACATTACCGTACAGCGCTGGTTGCCATTCGCTGAAACGTTCGGCACCGAACTGACCGGCATTGAATTTCGCCATTGTCAGACCCAGGTCGAAAGCGATCGCGTCGTTGTCCAGGATCTCATAGTACAGCGTGTAATCCGTCTGGCCGAAAGACACCGCACCGTTGTCCACATTGGTGTAACGCAGACGCACGTTTGGTACCAGAGGAATGAAGTGCTCCAGCGCCAGGTAGTAAGAGCCAGAAGTGTGGCTGTCAGCGGCCGCACTGCTGTCGTTGATTTTGGCATCGGTAAACCACGCATCCGCACCCACTTTTGCGCCCAACAGCACATCCGCCTGTGCCGGTACTGCTGCTGCCAGTGCCATAGCCCCTGCCAGCGCAGTTAGCGTCAATTTATTCATGATGAGTCTCCACTCTATTATTGGTCTATCAAACGGCGAAGACTATAACAGATGATGTCTGAGAAAGCCGCAATTGTGTCGGCTTATCCGGCCTCCTCCGACCCCATTGCCCACAAGGGGTTAACGGCGATCATCGCGGTCAAACCGGCGGTAATCCCCACGACGGTACTGACGGTGGCTATGACGATAATAAGTCCCGAATCGCTCCGTTGTTCCGCTCAGGTTACGAGGTCCCTGGTAACGGCGATACGCCCAGACCGCGACCGCAATCAGAATGATCCACGGCAGCAAATCAAACACCACGCCAATCATTCCGGCCACCGCCATGACGATAAAGCCGACTACCATGGCAAGAATCATCCCGACCGCACTCACGCCGGTGATCACCAGGACAAAGGCAAACGCCATTAAAAATAAGAATTCAACCATCGTTCATTTTCTCCTTTATTATGCCCTGCTGATTGTGGCTTATACCCCAGCATCCCGCTACGCGGTGACAGGCATTACTTATCTGAAATCTATTCTGAAGCATCGTGAAAGTCAGCCTACTCCCTGCGCTAATTGTCTGGGTCAGCTATCAGGGTCGGCTGTCTGACGCATTGTTCTAGACTACCTTGCTGAACCACTGCACAAATCAGGCCATTTTCAAGAATCCATTTATCATCGTAAAATCAAAAAGATACTATCAAGCGCATTGTATATATCCTCACTTCTTCGGCGTCTTTGGCTAAGGTTTCGTTAAATTCGCCATCCCTTTCCCTGCCTGAGTCTGTACCACGATATCCCCCTCGGCATCGGCTTACCCGACAAGCCAGCTAATCACAGCAGGACAACATCTCGCAATTGGCATACGCAATTTGGCGGACTTCCGCCAGACTAAGGTAGAGCCATCAGGATTGAACGAGGAGCAAGTATGCGTTGGCGCCAATCCAAACGAAGTACCAATATTGATGATCGCCGAGGGCAAGGACCGGCACAGTCCGGTCTGGCCATCGCCGGCCTGCTGCGTTTTCTGCCTTTCCTGCTGAAAACCAAAATCGGGAAAGTCATTCTCGTGCTTGGGGGAATTTACCTCGCCTACCAATATTTTACCGGTGGCGTCACGCAGGTGGGCTTGCCAAATTCCGGACTCAGCAATCAGCCGGGCACCCAACAGGGAATACCGGAGGAGGATGAAAATGCGCAGTTTGTCGCGGCCATTCTGGGCACCACCGAAACCGTCTGGAATGCCCTGCTGCCGGGACAATACCCGGAACCACAGCTGGTGTTGTATACCAACCTGACCATGACCGGCGGCTGCGGAGCCGGTCAAGCACAATCCGGGCCGTTTTACTGCCCGGCTGACAGCAAGGTGTACCTTGATTTAAGTTTTATGAATGCCCTGAAAAAACTTGGCGCACCGGGCGATTTTGCATTTGCCTATGTGATCGCCCATGAGGTCGGCCACCATGTCCAGAATGTGCTGGGGACCAGCAGTCGGGTCGCCCAGATGCAGAAACAGGCCAGCGAAACCGACGCCAACCAGCTCAGCGTCATGCTGGAATTGCAGGCTGATTGTTATGCCGGGGTCTGGGGGTACTATGTACATAACGAAATGCAGCTGTTAGAGCCGGGCGATATTGAGGAGGGGCTGCAGGCGGCCAGCTCCGTCGGGGATGACAGATTACAGGAAATGGCCGGACGAGCGGTGCAGCCAGATGCGTTTACCCACGGTTCATCGAAGCAACGGGTGGAATGGTTTAAAAAAGGCTTCCAGTCAGGCGATCCGGACAACTGCAATACCTTTGCCGCAATGCCGTAAATTTCCGCTAAATGAGTGTCTGACTCTCAACATTCCCACCTCTAACAAAAACGGGTCTGCATTGGCAGACCCGTTGAGCTATCACAAGCACTCTCTGAAAAGGGTTACGATAGAGATAGAAATAGAGATAGAGGGCTACGCCCTTACACATCCAGATGAGCAGGAATTTTCGCCAGTGCCTGCTCCAGCACTTCAATACCGGAGCCCGGTTTATGGGCATTTTCGCTGATGTGTCGACGCCACTGACGCGCGCCCGGCATGTTCTGGAACAGGCCCAGCATATGTCGGGTAATATGGTTCAGATAAGCCCCTTGCGACAGCTCACGCTCAATGTACGGGAACATGGCTTCCACCACAGCACGACGTTTTTTCATTGGGGTATCGCTGCCAAACAGGCGCTGATCGATTTCCGCCAGCAGATAAGGATTCTGATAGGCTTCACGTCCGACCATAACGCCGTCCATATGAGCCAGGTGTGCTTCCATCTCTTCCAGCGTCTTGATGCCGCCGTTGATCCCCATTGTCAGATGCGGGAAATCTTTTTTCAGCTGGTACACACGCGGATAATCTAACGGCGGAATTTCGCGGTTTTCTTTCGGGCTCAGACCACTCAGCCAGGCTTTGCGGGCATGAATGGTGAAATCACGACAGCCGCCTTTTTCACTGACTATGCCGACAAAATCGGTCAGGAATGGGTAAGAGTCCTGCTCATCAATACCGATACGGGTTTTGACCGAGACCGGAATATCCACCACCTCACGCATAGCGGCCACACACTGGGCTACCAGCTCAGCTTCCCCCATCAGACAGGCACCGAAACGACCGTTCTGAACGCGATCTGACGGGCAGCCTACATTCAGGTTAATTTCGTCATAGCCACGCTCGGCAGCCAGCTTGGCGCAGGTTGCCAGATCTGCCGGGTTTGAGCCCCCCAACTGCAACACCAGCGGGTGCTCTTCCTCGTTATAGGCCAGATAATCCGCTTTGCCATGAATAATCGCCCCCGTTGTCACCATTTCAGTGTACAGCTGAGCATGTTCGCTCAGTAAACGGTGGAAATAGCGGCAATGACGATCGGTCCAATCGAGCATAGGTGCAATGGAAAAACGGCATGCCGGATACTCAGACTGAACGGCCTGCTTATTTTCAGTTTGTTGATTGCTCACCACGGCACTCTCTGTCATCGAAAACCTCATCTATTGCGCAAAATCTGTTCTGTCCCACTCAAAGCAAAGCGGACACACCGCAGTAAGCTATGTTTTCCAGCCCCTGCGATGAAAGAGTGCGGATTCTACCTTATTCACGAAACTATCCCAACTTTTAACCACCACTACAGCCCGATACCTCTCTCTGTTCTGCCTCTATGCTGGCTTCTGTCTGAAAGCAAAAAGAACATAGCAGGCATTTTTAAATAACAATATTAGCCATTAAAATCATAAAGATAAAAACCAGCCATCATTCAATGTACAGCTTTAATAGCTTTTTAACACCAATAGGCCAAAAAGATGCACGTACCTTTAAACCAACGTAAAATCATTACATTACACTCACCACAATCTAAACCGATAGGCAGGCTAACCCTTTTTCATCACCAAACATAAAAAAGCTGTACAACACCCACTGGGTTAAAAAGAACATAGTAAGCCAAATACTATAAATAACTGACCAGAGGTACAGAAATCAAAGTAACTCACTAATATAAAAGTAAAAACAACAAGGACAGTTCACCTAAAAAATCGCACAAAAAGCTGAACACCATAAAATATAGATTTAAATCAATAATTTACAATAATCCACTTACAACCAATTTAAGTTGGACAGCAAAAAGCCACACAACAAGAACAAAGGTGTACATTCATATGAGAGGATGACAGTGAGAAATACCCAGTTTCAACGGTGTCATGGATGAGAAACCACGCACATTTTTTCTTTCCCTCACGACCGGCTTTTGCCATCATCGGCGATACGTTTACAGGTGAATATGGTAGTATGCTGTTCTTATCGCTTGTAATTTGAGGTCATATGGCAAATAAAAAGCAGTTGCTGGACAATGCACGACAACTCTGTGAGCAACGGGGAGTCAGGCTGACACCTCAACGGCTTAAGGTGCTCGAACTGATTATCGACCACCACAGCTCTATCAGTGCCTATGAACTGCTGGACCTGCTGCGCGAGAGCGAGCCGCAAGCGAAACCGCCAACGGTTTACCGTGCTCTCGATTTTCTTCTCGCCCAAGGGTTTGTGCACAAGGTTCAGTCAACGAACAGCTATATTGCCTGCTGTTTGCTGGGACATGCTGATCACTGCTCACAGCTGCTGATTTGCGATCGATGCGGCACGGTAGAAGAGTGCCACGATGAAGAACTGGCTCGCCTGCTTCGTCAGAGAGCTGAGCAGAAAGGCTTTGAAATTGCTCACCATGTCGTTGAAAGCCATGGTGTTTGCCAACAATGCCAGAGCAAGTAAGTTTTATTTCAGGACAGAGACAGTCGTAACGATTATGCGCGCAGAATTCGTAAACCCTTTCTTAGCGTCACTTTTGAATGTACTCAAAACGATGGCGTCGATGGAGCTGGCTCCACAAAAACCTCGACTAAAACGCGATGAAGTCGCCCGTGGTGATGTCTCCGGACTGATTGGCATGATCGGCCCCAAGACCAAAGGCTCAATGTCCGTCACTTTTGAGGAAGGGCTGGCACTGGAAATCATGCAGCGAATGCTGGGCGAACGTCCGCACGGTATCAATGAAGAAGTCACCGACATGGTGGGCGAAATTACCAATATGGTCACCGGCGGTGCCAAACGCATTTTGTCAGATAAAGGCTACGAGTTTGAAATGGCGACCCCTGCCGTGGTATCCGGCCGTGGCCATACCATTACTCACAAGTGTGACGGTGCTATCATCATCATGCCGTTTGACTCCGAATACGGTAAAGCCTACATCGAGATCTGCTTCGACTAACTGCCGCCTGCCTCTACTGTGTTACCTGCGGCCGGCCAGCGTCGGCGAGGTAACCTTGTTCAGCCTTCAGCCTGGACTTGTCAAACACAGTAGCCTTACCTGACACATTTCCCTTGCCGGGCCCATCAAGTCTAGTGGCCGCCTGGTCTAACAACGCTCCAGTCGAACAAACGTATTCCCTTTTGCTCAGGTGATCTCTCCCTGTCATGACGGCCAACATTATCACGTTGATTTTTCTGTGAAGTTGCCAGAAAAGTCGCACAAAAAAATACCCACTCCCAGTAATTCAGTCTAGACTGAATATGCTGGATAGGCATCAAGACACGTATTGATGAACCCTCAGCGTCGTTTTGCTTGCCTGTATCAGGCAGCAAGGAAATACTCGATTGCAAAGGAAAGATCGTAACATGAGCAAACTGACTGGAACCGTAAAGTGGTTCAACGATGAAAAAGGCTTTGGCTTTATTTCAGGTGCGGATGGCAAAGATGTGTTTGTACACTTCAGCGCTATCGTTCAAAACAACGGCCGCCGTACTCTGCGCGAAGGCCAAAGTGTTGAATTTATCGTGACAGATGGTCAGAAAGGCCCACAAGCCAGCGAAGTGATTGCGTTGTCTTAATGCCTCGCTACACACGCCAAAAATAAACGCCGCACAAATGCGGCGTTTTTTATTGGCAAATTTTATTGGCCCGGCCAGCAGATCACTGACGCCATTGTTTGAATGCGTTGATCAGGCCATTGGTTGAACTGTCATGGCTGCTGATGGCATCAGCGCTGTTCAGCTCTGGCAGAATCTTGTTCGCCAGCTGTTTGCCTAGCTCAACACCCCACTGGTCAAAGCTGTAGATATTCCAGATCACACCCTGAGTAAAGATTTTGTGTTCGTACAGCGCAATCAATGAGCCCAGCACTGCCGGTGTCACTTGCTTGACCAGAATGGAGTTGGTTGGACGGTTACCATCGAACACTTTGAACGGAACCAGATCTTTCACTTCGTCCAGCGACTTACCGGCCGCAATAAATTCCGCTTCCACCTGCTCTTTGGTTTTTCCAAAAGCCAGAGCCTCAGTCTGAGCAAAGAAGTTCGCCATCAGTTTTGGATGGTGATCGCTCAGAGGGTTATGGCTGATCGCCGGAGCGATGAAATCACACGGAATCAGTTTCGTTCCCTGGTGAATCAGCTGGTAGAACGCGTGCTGACCATTCGTTCCCGGCTCACCCCAGATAATAGGGCCCGTCTGGTAGTCAATCGGGTTGCCGCCACGGTCAACACACTTGCCGTTTGATTCCATATTGCCTTGCTGGAAATACGCGGCGAAACGGTGCAGGTACTGGTCATAAGGCAGAATCGCTTCCGACTCTGCGCCGTAGAAGTTGTTGTACCAGATCCCGATCAGCGCCAGAATCACTGGCAGGTTTTGCTCCAGCGGCGCTTCTGCGAAGTGTTTGTCCATCGCATGGGCACCATCCAGCAGCGCCACGAAGTTGTCGTAGCCGATCGCCAGGCTGATAGACAGACCGATCGCTGAACACAGTGAGTAACGGCCGCCGACCCAGTCCCAGAACTCAAACATGTTGTCGGTATCGATACCAAACTCCGCGACCGCGCTGGCATTGGTCGACAGCGCCGCAAAGTGTTTCGCAACGTGCGCTTGATCACCGGCTTCCGCCAGGAACCAGTCACGGGCAGAGTGCGCGTTGGTCATGGTTTCCTGGGTGGTGAAAGTCTTCGAAGCGATCAGGAACAGGGTGGTTTCCGGATTCAGCGCTTTCAGGGTTTCAGCAATATGGGTGCCGTCAACGTTAGACACAAAGTGCATGTTCAGGCGAGTTTTGTAAGGCATCAGCGCCTCAGTCACCATGTACGGGCCCAAGTCTGAACCACCGATACCAATGTTCACCACATCAGTGATCGCTTTACCGGTGTAACCTTTCCACTCACCATCAACGATACGGGCTGTAAAAGCCTGCATTTTGTCCAATACGGCATTCACCTTTGGCATCACGTCTTCGCCGTCTACCATAATAGGTGTGTTGCTGCGGTTACGCAGCGCTGAGTGCAGCACAGCACGATCTTCAGTTCGGTTGATCTTCTCACCACTGAACAGGTCAGCAATCGCCGCTTTAACTTCCGTTTCTTCGGCCAGAGCAAACAGTTTTGCCATGGTCTCTTCAGTGATAAGGTTTTTGGAGTAATCCAACAGGATGTCAGCGCCGAACGTGGCCGAAAACTTTGTGAAACGCTCGCTGTCGTTGGCAAACAGCTCGCTCAGCTGAAGATCCTGTGCATCTTCAAAGTGGGCGGTCAGCGCTTTCCACGCGTCGGTCTGAGTTGGATTGATGTCTTTCAACATGGTGAAGTTCCTGATTTTTAATTGTTCATCCACTTACGGGTAACCATACTCCCGCAAGGGATCCCCGATGATAAGAATGTTGTGAAACCGTGCTGCCCCAAGTGTAGCTCAACCTGCGAGGCCGTCTAATTTTTGTAATTTTACAACTTATGAATAATTATGACGCGAGCCATTATGGCCTTCATTGCGTCAGGTCACGAAAACAAAGAGTAAATGATCGAGAGGAAACAGTGCAATATGTTTAACAATCATCGCTGTTTGTCACAAAGAAATGAAAAGGGTTAACAACATGTGGTACCAAACTAAAATGCAGCTGCGCGCCCGCTCACGCGGCTTTCACCTGATAACCGATGAAATTGAACAACACCTTTCACAATTGGCTTCACTGAACGTCGGGCTGGCCCATCTCTTTATCCAGCACACCTCGGCCAGCCTGACGATTAATGAAAACGCCGATCCGACGGTACGCGGTGATATGGAAACCCACTTTAATCAGGCCGTGCCGGAACGTGCGCCGTACTACCGGCACACGTATGAAGGGGACGATGACATGCCAGCCCATATCAAAGCGTCGCTGCTGGGTAACAGTGTGACAGTACCCATCACGAACGGACGCCTCGCCTTAGGCACCTGGCAGGGGATCTACCTGGGTGAGCACCGTGACCACGGCGGCAGCCGTACGCTGGTGATTACCCTGCAAGGGGAGTAATCCCCGCTACCGGCCTGAGCACAACACAGGCGGTGTGTTTCTGGCGCCCGAACCCCAGAATTTGGCTCAGTCCGGCTTTGTTTAGCGGGATATGGGCGCGATGGCTGCTGTCCGCTCGGTCTTCCGCATAGGGGTCATGGAAGAAAAAGAACTGCTCACTGACCCCGCTGAGCACAATCCAGTGCGGCTCTTTACAGCCGTTGAACCGGTATGTGCTGATCAACATCAGCAGACACATGCCCTGTTTCAGCCAGGTTTCAATCTGCTCAACCGATGGCATCGCATCAACAACCGGGACAGCGGCTTCTTCCAGTTGCTGGCAGAAATCCAGGTGCACCAGCTCAATAATGTCTTTTTTCTTCGGGTCCCTGACACTGTCGATAAACGGGGTGGATTTTGACTGCGCCCACAGCTCGACATCACAGCCCCGACGGTGCGCCGCCATTGCCAGCCCATGCCCGCTGCAGCCACCGTGACCGGATGCCATAAAGATAGTGGTCGCCTCACGCCACAGCTGTAACTCCAACTGCCGGCTCGGCTGAAAATCGGGATCGAGATAGGACAGGCTCATCATCAGACAGGACGGGCCGCAGGTAAAAGGCGTGGTCTGCACGTACAGTGGCAGCGGCAATAAATGCTTGGCCTCGACCGGACTGAGACGTTTTTGCATCCGGATCCCATCGGCCAGATCATCGTAATAATGGATTAAAACTTTTAATGGTTTATAGCCGCATTTTTCATAAAGATTTCGCGCGGCACGATTGTCATTCCGCACTTCCAGCCGTAATGTATTGAAACCGTTTTCCAGCGCCGCCGCTTCACACGCAGCCAATAACTGCTGGGCTATGTGCCTGCCACGGAACTCGGGATCGACGGCAAGGGAATATAACCGTGCCAGCTGGGTACCCCGGTGAAACAACACCAGTCCATAGCCGGTAATTCGACCTTCCTCTTCCGCCACAAATAACACGCTCTGGGGCGATTTAATAAACCGCCGCATCTGACGCGGGGCGATTCGGTCCCCGTCAAAAAGCTGAGCCTCAAGAGTATTTAAACTGGCTAGATCATTGAGCAGTGCGATACGGACTATCATGGACTTATTCACGCTTGAATGGACTGGATCGATTAAATCCCAAATTTGGCCGAATGGCTATAGGTGAGTGAAAAGATGACAAAAGTCCTCATTATTACCGACAACGACAGTGACTGGCGGCAGTATTTCCCTTCTGACAGGGTCGTCACTGTAGATACCTACTTACAACACGGCGCGTTTTGCGAGAATAAAACCACACAGGTTATCAACCTGTGCCGAGACTATGGGTATATGAGCAGCGGCTATTATTGCTCGCTGATGGCTGAGGCGCGGGGTCACCGGGTGATCCCGCGGGTAATGACGATCAATGATCTGTCTCAGCCGTTCTTGTTGTCGGTACCGTCTGACCAGCTGGAGAAGGCGTTTGCCAACCATATGCCGGCTGTCGGGGACCGTCTGGAAGAAAAAATCTATTTTGGCCAATCCAGGGTGCCGGGCTTTGAGAAAATTGCCCGTCGCCTGTTCGAGCACTTTATGGTGCCAGTCATGCAGGTCACCATTCGCCGCTCAGAGTCACATTGGCAGGTTGAACAGATCACACCATTCCCGTTCCAGGACCTGACGGATCCGGAACAGGACCAATTTGCCGAAGCACTGGAGCGCTTCTCGAACAAGGTCTGGCGCTCACCCAAGCCGAACAAGAATGCACGCTATGATCTGGCGCTGCTGGTCGATCCGCATGAGAAAATGCCACCGTCAGACAGCACGGCCCTGCACAGCTTTAAGAAAGCGGCCAAACGCCTGGGAATGCGGCTGCAGACCATCACCCCGGACGACCTTTCCCGTCTGGGGGAATTTGACGGCCTGTTTATCCGCTCGACCACGAACATTGGTAACTTTACTTACCGCTTCGCCAAGACTGCGGAAAAGCTCGGACTGGTCGTCATGGACGATCCGGAATCCATCATGAAGTGCACCAACAAGGTGTTCCTGACTGAACTGCTGCGTCTGCACAAGGTTCCGACGCCCAAGAGCGTGATCCTGAAAAACTTTGATCCGCACTGGCAGGAGTTGGCTGAGCGTGAGATCGGTTTCCCGATGGTATTGAAAGTACCGGATGGCGCATTCTCGGTGGGTGTGGTTAAGGTGAAGAACCGCGAGGAACTGCTGACCCAGATGGATAAGCTGTTTGCCCGCAGCACCCTGATTCTGGCTCAGGAATTTTTGCCGACCGACTTTGACTGGCGCATTGGAGTGCTCAATCGCCAGCCGCTGTTCGCCTGCAAGTACTACATGAGCCGGGGCCACTGGCAGATTTATCAGCACCACAACAGCGGTCGGGTCAGCTCAGGCGGCTTTGAGACGTTGGATCTGAAACAAGTGCCGAAAGCGGTGATCGACACCGCCCTGAAAGCCGCCAACCAAATTGGCTCCGGGTTATACGGGGTGGATTTGAAAGAGGTTGACGGTCAGGTGGTGGTGATTGAAATCAACGATAACCCGAGTATTGACCACAAAGTAGAGGACGCCTTCCTCGGCGACCTGCTGTACGACCGGATCATGACCGAATTCCTGCGTCGTATTCAGCTACGCGGTTTCTAAGCACAGTACCCGATACCGACAAGCGACCAACCCCCACAATGGCGAGCCACCCGCTCGCCTTTTTTAAGCCTCATCGGGCATTCGGGCGCTGCCAAAGGGGCGACAAGAGGGATTCTCAGATCCAGCCGGATCCAGGTTAAAGCTAAAGTCGATGTTGAGGTTTAGATTCAAGCTCCTGCCCGCCATCGCAAACCAAGCGTGCCTCCCCACCACTAAAACGGCTGGTTCACCATTACCGCAAACCGGCTGTCTTCCTCACCCCAGGCCATTTCAGCACGTACCACCACGCCTTCCACCTGAAAGCGCACAGCGCCGCCGGCGCTCCAGCGCATCGCTTTATTGAGGGTCGCTAAGTTGAACTCATCAGCAACCCGCCCGGCATCGGCAAACACGACCCACTGCCACCAGGGTACGTCATACCAGTTGAAGACCGGCCAACCTCCCAGAGGCTGCCAGTCCGGCATAACCCGGTATTCCACGCTGTAGCTGATAGCACTGCGATCGGTAAAACGGCCGCCCTGGTAACTGCGCAGCCGGAACAAACCGCCCAGACTGGCACGGGCAAACTCCGGCGGCCGGTGATAAAGCGAGTTGCCATTTACGGACTCGCTCTGGTTCCAGCCCGGCACATCCGACAGATAAGCATTCACGGCCAGCACCTGCTGATCAAACACCTCCCCTGCCGGTCCTAAGTCCCAGAACCAGCTCTGGCTGAGTTCCCACTGCCACCAGCTCGCCCGGTCATCACTGCCCGGATCCACCGTCACCGTCAGCTGGCTGAGTGAGCCTTTGGTCGGGTTATGTTCGTTGTTCAGGTTGTCCCATTCCAGCCGGGTTTCGAGCCCCCAGACTTCGTCGGCCGGGGCAAACTCGCTGTCAGGCAAAGGAGGAGAATCATGAAAACGGCGGCTGAAGTAAAACGGCCGGAACTCGACTGAAGTAATGCCGCTTTGCCAAGGAACATGGCCGGTTACCGGCCGCTCAAGAGCCAGCGACCTCAGTGGGTTCTCCGTGGCCGATCCCAGCGGGAAAATATAGCGGGCAAACAGCCGGTATCGGGCGTCGTATGCACTGGCTGTAACGGCATCGTCCGCGCTGGAATTATTCCCTGCGGCAGCGCCAAGATAAAAATCAATGTCCTGAAAATCGGCGTTGTACGCATCGCCCCCCAATAACCAGCGGCTGTCAGCGCCTGGCTGAAAGTTGTCCCCGCGCAGGTAGGTCATCCAGGTACCTTTGGTACCCATAACACCGGCCCCAAACACCGAGGCCTGCGGTTGCCAGGCCCCTTTGACCACCCCAGCCATCCCGGCAGCAAACCCGAAGTTGTCCGTGTAGAAAGCAAAAGGTACCACGGCATAATCCCGCGCCCAGCTCAGTTCGCCGTTTTCTTCAAGGTGGCCAGTGTTGATTTTGATGCCGTCATCATTGGCCTGAACGACGACTGAAAACAGCCAGGCCGCGGCAATAGCCACGGCCCGGAACGGTTTATCAGACACCTTGTCGGTGGTTGCTGTGGGTAAGGCAGCCACGATGCGCGCCATCAGCTGTAGGCCATCGCCACACGGGACGTCAGCTTGGTCACCAACTCGTACGCAATGGTACCAATGTGCCCTGCCACCACTTCAGCGGGCAGCCCTTCTCCCCACAAAATCGCCTCATCGCCGACTTTGTCGGTAGCCTCCGGGCCCAAATCCACCGTCAGCATATCCATCGAGACCCGGCCGGCAATCGGGGTTAAGCGGCCGTTAATCAGCACCGGCGTCCCGTTCGGGGCCATACGCGGATAGCCATCCCCGTAGCCGATGGCAATCACGCCCACCTTGGTATCCCGTTCACTGGTCCAGTTGGCACCGTAGCCAACCGATTCGCCCTGCTTCACTTCCCGCACCGCAATCAGACTCGACGTCAGCGTCATCACCGGTTTCATTTTGAATGCCTGCGCGCTGCGCGTTGACTCAGTAAACGGTGACACACCGTACATGATGATGCCCGGGCGAATCCATTCCAGGTGGCTGTCCGGCCAGGCGAAAATTCCGGCCGATGCTGCCAGCGAACGTTCGCCACTGCAGCCTTTGGTCAATTCCAGAAAGAGCTCAATCTGGGCCGGTGTGACCGGACTGGCTGGCTCATCGGCACAGCCGAAATGGCTCATGTAACGCAGCGGCTTCGCCACATTCGGACAGGCATGGAGGCGATCCACAAATGAGGCGTACTGCTCCGGGCGAACGCCCAGTCGGTGCATACCGGTATCAATTTTCAGCCACACCACCACCGGGCTTTCCAAGCTCGCCTGCTCCAGCGCATCCAGTTGCTCTTCGCAGTGCACCACGGTCTGAATGTTGTTGGTTTCCAGAATAGGCAGATCGGACGGGGCATAAAACCCTTCCAGCAACAAAATCGGCTTCACCACTCCGCCAGCGCGCAGCGACAGTGCTTCTTCGATACGGGCAACACCAAAACCATCCACATCCGGCAGGCTCTGGGCCACATGGTCCAGTCCGTGGCCGTAACCGTTCGCCTTAACGACCGCCAGAATCTTGCTGTTTGGCGCCTGAGCCCGAATCTGGCTCAGGTTATGGGTCAGGGCCTGGGTGTTGATATATGCTGTTGCCGCTTTCATCAAAAATCCTACTGTTTACTGCCCGGTATCTACCGGTTGTTCTTTTTCTGTTGTCAGTCTGCGCCGTTACTCGTCGTCAAACGCCGGGCCGGCATAGTTGTCGAAGCGCGAGAACTGTCCCTGGAATGTCAGACGCACGGAACCGATAGGACCATTACGCTGCTTACCAATAATGATTTCAGCAATCCCTTTCAGGGCACTGTCTTCATGGTAGACCTCATCGCGATAGATGAACATGATCAAGTCGGCATCCTGCTCAATCGCCCCCGATTCACGCAGGTCGGAGTTAACCGGGCGTTTATCGGCACGCTGCTCCAACGATCGGTTCAGCTGCGACAGCGCTACCACAGGCACATTCAGCTCTTTGGCCAGCGCTTTCAACGAGCGGGAGATTTCGGCGATTTCCAGGGTACGGTTGTCCTGCAACCCAGGCACCCGCATCAGCTGAAGGTAGTCGACCATGATCATGCTCAGGCCACCGTGGTCACGTGCCACCCGGCGGGCACGGGAGCGCACTTCGGTCGGGGTCAGGCCAGAGCTGTCGTCGATGTACATATTCTTCTTTTCCATCAGAATACCCATCGTCGATGAAATCCGGGCCCAGTCCTCGTCATCCAGCTGACCGGTACGGATCTTGGTCTGGTCAACCCGGGACAGGGAGGCGAGCATACGCATCATGATTTGTTCGGCGGGCATCTCCAGCGAGAAGATCAGAACCGGCTTTTCTTGCTCCATGGCGGCGTTTTCACACAGGTTCATCGCGAACGTGGTTTTACCCATCGACGGACGGGCCGCCACGATGATCAAATCCGACCCCTGCAAACCGGCCGTTTTCTTGTTAAGGTCAGTAAACCCGGTCGAGACCCCGGTCACCCCGTCCTGCGGGCTCTGGTACAGCAGCTCGATCCGTTCCAGGGTTTTCTCCAGAATGGTATCGACATTCTGCGGACCTTCGTTGGCAGAAGTGCGCTGCTCGGCAATGGCAAATACCTTGCTTTCCGCCATATCCAGCAGATCTTCACTGGTACGCCCCTGGGGATCATAACCGGCATCCGCAATCTCGTTAGCCACACTGATCATATCCCGGATCAGGGCGCGTTCACGCACGATTTCGGCATATGCCAGGATGTTAGCCGCTGACGGGGTATTTTTTGCCAGCTCCGCCAGGTAGGCAAAGCCACCAACGTCTTCCAGCTTGTCTGCCCGCTCCAGATGCTCAGACAGCGTGATCAAATCCAATGGTTGGCCGGATTCCAGCAAGCTGGCGACCCCTTCGAAAATGATGCGGTGCGGACGGCTGTAAAAGTCTTTCGCCACGACTTTTTCAGCGACAACGTCCCACTTCTCGTTGTCCAGCAGCAGGCCGCCAAGAACGGACTGCTCGGCCTCGAGCGAGTGAGGTGCCATTTTGAGTTCATCCACCCTGGACTCGTTGAAATTCTTCGGTTTGCTTCTTTCTGCCATAGGAATTGAAATTATTGCCGGGAACTGAGCCGGGCATTATACCCTATTTCGCACTTCGTAAGACCCTCTATCCAATATAGTCTGTTCACGCCGTCATCTTACGCCTCGCCTGTGGTGCCGTTAAGCCGGGTCGTATTTCCTGACCAAAAGCTAACAGAAATAGGGTAAACTGCGGCGTCCTGTTCACATTCCGTTATGTTTTTAGCAGAAGGAGGCCGCTTGGCACGATACCTGCCGGTGTTTTTCCTCATTGCCAGCCTGCCCCTGCACGCTGCCGATGAGGACGACGAACCCACCCGTATCCCTCCCCCGTGGAGCACTGAACTGGAGCTGGGCTATCAGTCGCTAGGCGGCAATTCAGACTCCCAGACTCTCAACAGCCGCATCGGCCTGACTTACGTAGAAAACCAGTACCGACACACGGCAGAAGCGAAATACCTGCTGGCGGAAAAAGACGGGGAAGAAGATAAGCGCAAAGGGCAGATCGAGCTGCAGAGCGATATGAAGATCAACCAGCGCACTTATGTGCTGGGCAACATCAACTATATTGATGACCGCTACGGGCCATACTTTGCCGATTTCACCTTCTCAACCGGTCTTGGTTACCAGCTGGTGCGCCGGGAAACTTTCCAGATGGAAGTGGAAGCCGGTCCGGGTTACCGCCATCAGGAGCCAAACCTGGATGAGATTGACGATGACGACATCATCCTGCCGGAAACGGTGGATGAGCTGATTCTGCGTGGCAGCGCGAAAATGACTTGGAAGCCGTCTAAAGACGTCGAACTGGATGCCCGCTTCACCGGGATCGGCGGCAACAGTAACAGCACCCTGGAAGCCGAGCTGAACCTGACCACCGCCATCAACGAACACGTGGCCATCAAGCTCAGTAATACCCAGAAGCTCAACAGCTGGGTGCCGGACGGGCTGAAAAAGCGTGACTCCACGATGACCATCAGTCTGCTGTTTAAGATGTGACGCCGCTGCGCGTCACCTGCCCGCCGGAGCGATACCAAATTTGAGGTATAAAAAAACCAGCCCGAGGGCTGGTTTTTTCATTAACACAAAACGTTATTAAGCTTCAGCTACAACGTTCAGGTTAACTGTTGCGAATACGTCAGAGTGCAGCTGAACGCTGATCTCGAATTCGCCAGTCGTGCGCAGTGCGCCTTCTGGTAGACGAACTTCGCTCTTCGCTACTTCAACGCCAGCAGCAGTGATTGCTTCAGCGATGTCACGAGTACCGATAGAACCGAACAGCTTGCCTTCATCACCAGCTTTAGATGCAACTACTACTGCTTCCAGAGCGTTGATCTTCTCAGCACGTGCTTCAGCAGAAGACAGTTGCTCAGCAACTTTTGCTTCTAGCTCAGCGCGACGAGCTTCGAACATCTCGATGTTAGACTTAGTAGCCATAACTGCTTTACCCTGAGGGATCAGGAAGTTACGAGCAAAACCAGCTTTAACGTTTACCTGATCACCAAGGCTACCTAGGTTACCGATTTTATCAAGTAGAATAACTTGCATTATCTTTTCCTCTTAAATTAAACCGGGCCGATTACTGATGCTTGTCAGTGTATGGCAGCAGAGCTAGGTAACGTGAACGCTTGATAGCGCGAGCCAGCTGACGCTGGTACTTAGCACGAGTACCAGTGATGCGGCTTGGTACGATTTTACCAGCTTCAGTGATGTAGTTTTTCAGAGTTGCTACGTCTTTGTAGTCAATCTCTTGTACGCCTTCTGCAGTGAAACGGCAGAACTTACGACGACGGAAGAAACGTGCCATGGGCTTATCTCCTGAACTAAATTTTTTCAATGTGGTCAGCATGTAACACTAATTTACCGATACCGTTCCGGCCGGTGTGGTAAGCGACGAATCCACCTACCTTAATGTGACTGCCGACAGCTAAATCTTGAGTGAGAACTTGTTGACCTTGCCCGCTGACTACCACGTTGATGTAACAATACACTTGGCGCGGTAAATCAGCTTCTTGCTGGCAGGAACGGTGCTCAAGGACAAAATGGCAATGAGGTATTCCGGCCAGCGACTTGCTTCGTTTGGGGTCTTTGGCGATAACGCCAGACAACTCCAGACGATTGGTCATGCAATATTACTCAGCTGCAGCTTCGCCTTCAGATTGTGCTTCTGCACGCTCTTCACGACGTGGGGCACGCTCTTCTTTAGCCTTCATCATTGGAGATGGCTCAGTGATAGCGCCTTTGGTGCGCATGATCATGTTACGGATCACAGCGTCGTTGAAGCGGAAGTTAGACTCCAGCTCGTCGATTACAGACTGCTCAGCTTCAACGTTCATCAGAACGTAGTGTGCTTTGTGCAGCTTGTTGATTGGGTAAGCCAGTTGACGACGGCCCCAATCTTCCAGACGGTGAATCTGACCACCAGAATCTTTGATTGCACCAGTGTAGCGCTCGATCATGCCAGCAACTTGCTCGCTTTGATCTGGGTGCACCATGAATACGATTTCGTAATGACGCATGGGTTGCTCCTTACGGATTAATCAGCTTCTCTGTTTGGCTCGGTCATCCATGAGAAGCAAGGAACTAAAAAAAAGAACCGAGAATTTGGAGGCAGAATAGTACAGAGAATGGGCAACCTAAGCAAGAGAATTTTACCAATATCCGACATTCCGAATGGGATTTTTTCAGGCAAAAAACATTCAAGCGCAATGTCGCTGCCCAGCCCCCGGCCAGAACGGCAAAAGCGGAGCCTAGGCTCCGCTTACAACTCACTCAGGCCAGTCCTTCAGACCGGCCATGCCATCGGCTGTTACATGCTATTCAGGAACGCTGACGCACTGCCTCGAACAGGCAGATGCCCGTTGCCACAGAAACGTTCAGGCTGGATACCGTACCCGCCATCGGGATCTTGATCAGGTCATCGCAGGTCTCGCGGGTCAGGCGACGCATGCCTTCCCCTTCGGCGCCCATAACGATCGCCAGCGGCCCGGTTAGCTTGCTCTGGTAAATGTCGTGTGTCGCTTCACCAGCAGTCCCAACCACCCAGACGCCTTTTTCCTGCAACGCACGCAGAGTGCGCGCCAGATTGGTAACGCGCACCAGTGGCACCACTTCAGCGGCCCCACAGGCCACTTTACTGGCCGTCGCGGTCAGCTGTGCAGAGCGATCTTTCGGCACAATCACCGCCAGCGCCCCAGCGGCATCGGCATTACGCAGACAAGCCCCTAGGTTATGCGGGTCTGTCACGCCGTCCAGCACCAGCAACAGCGGGTTTTCCTGGCTGGCCAACAGGTCATCTAGGTCATTCTCGTTGTACTGCTTACCCGGACGCACGCGGGCAATAATCCCCTGGTGCGCAGCACCTTTGACTTTATCGTCCAGCGCTTTACGCCCAGCCTGCTGAATTGTCACGCCCAGGCGTTGCAGTTCATTCAGCACTGGCAGCAGACGTTCATCCTGACGGCCTTTCAGGACAAAGACCTCAATAAAGCGGGATGGGTCAGTGTTCAGGACAGCCTGTACCGCATGGATCCCGAAAATGGTGTCATTACTCATTGCTTATTTCTTCTTCGCGACTCGTTCTTTCTTACCTAAACGCTGCTTTTTCTTGCGCGCTTTGGTCGACTTTTTCTTGGCTTTGCCTTGGTCAGCATCGCCTTTTTTGCCTTTAGGCGCTTTATCACCTTCCGACTTAGGGATCGCCCCATGCTTCAGCTGCTGACGTACCGAACGGCGCTCTTTCTGAGCCGGACTCTCGTCCTGCTGCGCTTCGCCATTCTCCACCCGGTACACTTTCATGCTCTGACGCTGCAGCCCTTCAGCTTTGCGCATCCGCTGTTTTTTCTCACGGTTATCACGATCTTTCATCGTTTTACCGGCACGACGCGGCTTACGGCTACTGCCGACCAGGTCAAAGTCAATCTGGCGGTCATTCAGGTTTATGGACGCCACCTTCACTTTCACTGTGTCACCCAACCGGAAAATCTGCCCGGAGCTGTCGCCCACCAGACGCTGACCAATCGGGTCAAACTGGTAGTAGTCATTAGCCAGGTTGGAGATGTGAACCAGACCGTCGATATTGAGTTCGTTAAGGCGAACAAAGAAACCGAAACCGGTCACGTTGGCAATTACCCCGTCAAACTCATCGCCGACGTGATCCTGCATGTATTCACATTTCAGCCAGTCCGCCACATCGCGGGTTGCATCATCAGCACGACGCTCGGTCATCGAACACTGCTCGCCCAGGCTGTCCATGTCATCAAACGAGTAATGGTAGCCACCGGTCGGTGTCCAGCGATCCTGGTTCGTCCCTTCATGCTTGGCAATCAGGTACTTAATCGCACGGTGCAACAGCAAATCCGGGTAACGACGGATTGGCGAGGTAAAGTGCGCATACTGCTTCAGCGCCAGACCAAAGTGACCGATATTATCGGCCTGATATACCGCCTGCTTCATCGAGCGCAGCAGCATCGTCTGGATCAGTTCCTGGTCGGCACGACCATGGATCATGTTTGCCAGTGCCGCGTAATCCATCGGGGATGGCTCCAGGCCGCCAGACAGTTGCAGACCCAGCTCACCCAGGAAATCACGGAAACCGGTCAGACGCTCTTCTCCCGGTGCATCGTGCACCCGGTACAGCGCCGGCTCTTTGGCCTTTTCCACCAGTCGAGCTGAGGCGATGTTAGCCATGATCATACACTCTTCGATGATCTTATGGGCATCATTACGTTCAGCCGGCACAATGCGGTCAATCTTGCGATCCGCATTGAAGATGAATTGGGTTTCGACCGTTTCAAACTCAATCGCCCCACGCCCTTCACGCGCCTGTTTCAGCACCTTGTACATGCTGTACAGTTCTTCCAGATGCGGAACCAATGGCTTATAGCGCTCACGCAGCTCTTCGTCACCTTCCAGCATTTTGCTGACTTTGGTGTAGGTCAGACGCGCATGGGAGTTCATGACGGCTTCGTAATGTTTGAAACCTGACAGGTTGCCCGCTTCAGAGATGGTCATTTCACACACCATACACAGACGGTCAACCTGCGGGTTCAGCGAACACAGGCCATTGGACAGCACTTCCGGCAGCATTGGGATTACCTGCGACGGGAAGTATACCGAGTTACCCCGGCGCACCGCTTCCTGATCCAGTGCTGTGCCCGGACGAACGTAATAGCTGACATCGGCAATGGCAACCCACAGGCGCCAGCCGCCGGACTTTTTACGCTCACAGTACACGGCATCATCGAAGTCACGGGCGTCTTCACCATCAATGGTCACCAGCGGTAAATCACGCAGGTCAACCCGGCCTTTTTTGGCTTCTTCCGGTACTTCTTCCTTCAGCCCCTGAACCTGTTTTTCGACTTCAGCTGGCCACTCGTGCGGAATATCATAGGTACGCAGGGCAATCTCAATTTCCATACCCGGCGCCATGTTCTCGCCCAGCACTTCCACCACTTTACCCACGGCATTGTACTGACGGGTAGCACGCTGGGTGATTTCCACCACGACCACGTTACCCATGCGGGCGCCCTGGCGCTGGTCATTCGGAATCACGATATCCTGAGCGATGCGTGAATCATCCGGCACCACGTAGCCCATGCCGTCTTCGATAAAGAAACGGCCGACAATCTGCCCTTCGTAGTGTTTCAGCACCCGCACCACACGGCACTCACGGCGGCCACGTTTATCAACGCCGGCCACCTGCGCCAGAATGTAATCACCGTGGATCACGCCACGCATCTGATGATGCGGCAGCAACAGATCGTCGTCCTTGGCACTGCTGCCTTCCGGACGCAGGAAACCAAAGCCATCACGGTGGCCGATGACATGCCCTTTAATCAGATCAAGACGTTCAGGCAGGGCATAGCACTGGCGACGGGTAAAAATCAGCTGGCCATCACGTTCCATCGCACGCAGGCGACGGCGCAGGCCTTCGTATTGGTCTTCTCCTTCGAGATGCAGCGCTTCAAAGAGCTGATCGCGACTGACCGGGGTTTCATAACCGCGGATCACATCCAGCAGCATTTCACGGCTGGGAATCGGGTTTTCGTAATTTGAAGCTTCGCGATCGCGAAAAGGGTCGACCGGTATATCGGTAGTACCTTTTGACATATTTTGATCCAAGTTAGCGAAGAAATACTTCAAGTATATCCGCGCCCTAGGTGAACAGACGGGAGCCAGGTCGAAATTTTGGCTCCCTTATGAGATTTCGAAGTGATTGATTCGCCTTCAGGCGACCGGCTGATCCAGTAACACCCGTAATGGCGGATTGTCATTAATCATATCCGCCAGCGTATGGTTATCCAGTTCTTCAAGAAACGCTTGCCGGGCCGTAAAAAGGACTCCTTTTAGCCGGCATGCCGGGGTGATATGACAAAACTCTTCACTGCAATTGACGATCTGGAGCGGCTCTATTGCCCGCACAACCTCACCGATAATAATTTGCTCGGCCGGTTTGCCCAGACGGATCCCGCCGTTCTTGCCCCGAACCGTTTCCACATAACCCAGCTGACCCAGCTTGTTGATAATTTTCACCATATGGTTACGCGAGACACCATACACTTCGGTGACTTTGGTAATGCTGGCCAATTCCCCTTGCGGCAGGGTTGCCAGGTAGATCAGGGCACGCAGGCCGTAGTCAGTAAAACTCGTCAGTTGCACAATCACTCCTCCTGACGACATTTTAATCTTGTTATTGACCAAAAGATACAGATAAGATACAACTTATAACATTCATACTAAATACACCTTTAAAGGAAGCCAGCCATGCTCAGCCAGCAAACCATTGATATCGTTAAAGCGACCGCCCCAGTTATCGCGCAGACCGGTCCAGCCCTGACCGCCCACTTCTATGAGCGAATGTTCCGCCATAACCCGGAACTGAAAGATATTTTCAACATGAGCAACCAGCGCAACGGCGATCAGCGCGAAGCACTGTTCAACGCTATTTGTGCCTACGCCAACAACATCGAGAATCTGGCAGCCCTTTTACCGGCAGTGGAAAAAATTGCCCACAAGCACACCAGCTTCCTGATCACAGCCGAGCAGTACGCGATTGTCGGCCAACACCTGCTGGGCACCATTGATGAAATGCTGTCGCCGGGCGATGACGTGTTGAACGCATGGGGTGAAGCATACGGTGTCCTGGCAGAGGTATTCATTCAGCGTGAAGAAGCCATTTACCAGGAAAATGAGACTAAAAACGGTGGCTGGCGCGGAACCCGTTCGTTTGAGGTGATTGAAAAGCGCCGGGAAAGTGAAGTCGTCACCAGTTTTGTACTCAAACCGGTCGATGGCCAGCCAGTTTCTGATTATCTGCCGGGCCAGTACCTAGGCATTAACCTCAAACCAGCCGGTTTTGAATACCGCGAAATTCGCCAGTACAGCCTGTCCTCCGCACCACAACCAGACTGCTACCGCATTTCCGTGAAGCGGGAAGAGGGAGGCAAAGTGTCATCGTATCTGCACGATACCCTGCAGGTCGGTGAGGTGATTGAGGTTATGCCACCCGCCGGGGATTTCTTCCTGGATGTTGAGCCAACCACGCCCGTGACCCTGCTCTCTGCCGGTGTCGGTCTGACCCCCACTCTGGCCATGCTGGAAACCCTGACCGCTCATCAGGCCGAAGTACGCTGGCTGCATGCCGCGGAAAACGGTGCTCAGCATGCCTTCAAAGAAAGCGTACAGCACCTGGTCCACCAATACCCTCATATCCACAGCCATACCTGGTACCGTGAGCCTCTGGCCAGCGACCAACCGGCAGAAGACTATCAGCATCAGGGGCTGATGGACCTGAATGTGATGGCTGATGAGCTGCGCGACCCGGCCATGCACTTTTACTTCTGTGGCCCGGTTGGCTTCATGCAGCATGTTGCCCGTCAACTGATCGATCTGGGCGTGACTCCAGAACGCCTGCACTATGAGTGCTTCGGGCCACACAAAGTCCTGTAATCGCTCGGTAATTCCAACGAAAAAGAGAAGCCATTGGCTTCTCTTTTTTTGGTCGCAGAGCGTCTTTTTCATCGTCTTTTCAGCATGTCGCGGATGGCATGCTCGGCCATCGCCATCACACGGTCGGACTCCCCACCGGTATTACCAGAAGGTCTCCCGCCGTTTGGCGCGGGCAATCACATTTGCCGGCATGCGCTGCTCAAGATTGCGCCTCAGCTTCGTGATTCGCGAGTGGATCTGCTGACTGCCCGTCGCGGTGTTATACAGCCAACGATAGGCATCCTCAAAATCGAGCGGACTGCCGTAATCAGACAGCAGCAGCTCCGCCAGCAAAATACGGGCATTCACATGCCCCATCGCCGCCGCTTCGCGCAGATACGGAATCGCCCGCTCCTGATCCTGCTGCACCAGCTTGCCTTCCGCGTAATAGCGCCCTAACTGCTCCAGCGCTGCCGGAGAGCCTTGCTGTGCCGCCGCCTGCATGTAGTGCACTCCCAGCGTCACATTCCGCGGGACACACACCCCCCAGGCCAGCATGTCGCCGTAAAGGAACTGGAAAGACGGCGATTCAACCCGGATAGCCCGGGCTTCAATGTCCTGCACCAGCTGACAGTCATCCGCTTTCACCTGCTGCAGATGGCGATTTTCAGCAAACAGCCTACTCAGCTCGTTGTCGGTGTACACAGGTACAGCATCCCCCACCTCTTCCAATGCGTGGGCAGGTGTGGCAGCCAGCAATGTGATAAGTAACAGGGATCGCAACGTCATGAAGGGCTCTCTATCCGAACGTAACTTGTGTATCGGCGGAGCGGGCGCAGACTTTAGGGAAAATCCGCAGGGACTGACGGTAACGCGGCAGGATTTCGGAACCCAAATCACAGACACAAAAAAGCCAGCCCGAAGGCTGGCTTTGACAAGGCATCAAACCTGACGATTATTCACCGTATGGGTGAACTTTGATGATCGTCTCGTTACGATCCGGGCCGGTAGAGATGATATCAACCGGTACACCAGTCAGCTCTTCCAGACGCGCGATGTAGTTCAGCGCCGTCTGTGGCAGTTCGTCCAGAGTTTTCACACCGAAAGTGCTCTCAGTCCAGCCAGGCATCGTTTCGTAGATTGGTGTGACGTTCTCGTATGCATCTGCCGCCATTGGAGATACTTCCAGAACCGTACCATCAGCCAGTTGGTAACCCGTACAGATCTTGATTTCTTCCAGGCCGTCCATCACGTCCAGCTTGGTCAGACAGAAACCAGAGATTGAGTTGATTTGTACTGCACGACGCATTGCAACAGCATCGAACCAGCCACAACGGCGCTTACGGCCAGTTGTTGCACCAAATTCGTTACCTTTCACACCCAGGTGTTCGCCAACATCGTCAAACAGCTCAGTCGGGAATGGGCCAGCACCTACGCGAGTACAGTAAGCCTTCGCGATACCCAGGATGTAACCCAGGTGACGAGGACCAAAACCAGAACCAGCAGCCACACCACCAGCAGTCGTGTTAGAAGACGTTACGTATGGGTAAGTACCGTGGTCGATGTCCAGCAGTGTGCCTTGTGCACCTTCGAACATGATCTTGTCACCACGCTTACGCGCGTCGTCCAGCTCCTGAGTCACGTCAATCACCATAGACGTCAGGATATCAGCCTGTGCCATGATCGCTGCCAGCACGTCATCGTAGCTAACAGGCTCAGCATTGTAGTAATGCTCAAGCTGGAAGTTATGGTAAGCCATAACTTCTTTCAGTTTCTCAGCAAAGGCTTCTTTGTCGAACAGGTCGCCTACACGAAGACCGCGGCGAGCCACTTTATCTTCGTACGCAGGACCAATACCGCGGCCTGTTGTACCGATCGCTTTCTTACCACGCGCCAGTTCACGCGCCTGATCAAGAGCAATGTGGTATGGCAGAATTAGCGGACAAGCTTCAGAAAGGAACAGACGTTCACGAACAGGAATACCACGCTCTTCCAGCTGGCCCATTTCTTTCATCAGAGCGTCTGGGGAAAGGACAACACCGTTACCGATGATGCATTTCACGTTGTTGCGTAGAATACCTGATGGGATCAGGTGAAGAACCGTTTTCTCACCGTCAATGACCAGTGTATGACCCGCGTTGTGGCCACCTTGGTAGCGCACTACATACTTCGCATCTTCGGTCAAAAGATCAACGATCTTTCCCTTACCTTCGTCACCCCACTGGGTGCCAAGAACGACTACATTGTTTGCCATCTTTCTTCGTCTATCAGTAGTTAAAAAGGGATTCTAGCACCTTACTCGACGCCTTGCAGTCATTTTTTGACCATGTACGCGCGCACGCCAGTCCTGCTCAGGCTTCGTCAGTGCCTATTACAGTCTAGTGTACATAATGTAAGCGACCACACTCCCGGCAACCACCAGGCACCCGCCAATACGGCGCAGGGTATTGTCATCCTGCTGACTGAGCTGGCTCACCATCTCCCGCCACCCCCGAGGAGCCAGCAACGGCCCCAGCCCCTCAAAGACCAACACCAGGCCCAGGGCCAGCCATATTGCATTACTCATTCGTTCTCTCCTAAGCTAAACCGGAAAATTATACGCCTGAATAAAAAGCAAAAAAAAGCAAGACCGAAGTCTTGCCTTTTCAACCGGGATTCCGCGCTTAGTTGGCGGCTTTCGATTCGTTCATGTACTGGAAGAAATCACTGTTAGGATCCACAACCAGAATGTCGTTCTTCGAGTTAAAGCTGTTTTCGTACGCTTTCAGAGAACGCAGGAAGTTATAGAATTCAGGATTCTTGTTGAATGCCTGAGCATAAATTTCTGCGGTTTGTGCGTCAGCGTTACCCCTTACGACACGCGCTTCACGGTCAGCCTCAGACAGAATTTTCGCTACTTCCAGCTCAGACTGGGCGCGAATGACTTCAGCCTTCTCACGGCCTTGAGAACGGTGCTTACGAGCAACCGACTCACGCTCGGCACGCATACGACGGTAGATAGACTCACTGATCTCGTCCGGCAGGTTGATTTTCTTCATTCGGAAGTCAACCACATCCACACCGAGGTCTTTCTTGGCACTGATCTGAATGTCCGCCAGTACGTTCGCCATGACCTGATCACGCTGGCCTTCCACTGTCTTACGAGGTGCCACTTCCGCCACAATCTCAGTAGCAGGAGCCGTTTCGTCAGACACCAGGTTCGCGTTATCGGCTTTCTGGCTACGCTCAGGACCTGACACGATCTGCTTAATTTCACGTGAACCGATTTCAGCACGCAGGCTGTCGACCACTTTACGCTTCAGCAGAGCTTGTGCCGTAGAGGCATCACCACCACCGGTCGCCAGGTAGTACTGACCGAAATCTTCAATACGCCATTTAACATAGGTATCGATGATCACGTCTTTTTTCTCTGACGTTACGAAACGGTCAGCCTGATCGTCCATCGTCTGAATGCGGGCATCCAGCGTACGTACGCGGTCAAAAACCGGCACTTTAAAATGCAGGCCCGGCTCGTAAATACGAGCGACATCGGTATCAGCATCTTTCAGGATACGACCGAAACGCAGCACAATACCGCGCTCGCCTTCCTGCACCACGAACATTGACATCAGCAACGTCGCGATGAAAATCACGATAACCGGGATCATTAACTTACGCATAATTAATATCTCCCTTGACGGCCTGTCTCGCCACGCGGCGCAGCAGAGACCGGAGCGGTTTCAACTTTCTCCAGCTCAATGTCGTAATTCACTGATGAGCTGCTGCTGGCTGGCTGAGTCTTCTGCTGAGTCGGGTTGACCAGCTTATCCAGTGGCAGGTACAACAAATTGCCGCTCGACTTAGAATCAACCATGACCTTACTGGTGTTCGCGTACACGCGTTCCATGGTTTCAAGGTACAGACGGTTGCGGGTAACTTCTTTCGCCGCCATGTACTGAGGCAGAAGTTTCTCGAACTGTGCCACTTCACCCAGCGCACCGTTGATTACACGCTCAGAGTAACCTTCCGCTTCTTTCTTGATACGCTCCGCACGACCGGTCGCTTTCGGCAAGATATCATTGCTGTAAGCTTCCGCTTCACGTACGAAACGTTCCTCATCCTCGCGAGCCGCAATCGCGTCATCAAACGCATCTTTGACCGCTTCTGGCGGACGAGCAGACTGGAAGTTCACATCCACGACCAGCAGACCCATGTCGTATTTCTGGATGATGCTATCGATCGCTTCCTGCGTGTTGGAACGGATCACCTGACGACCAGTCGTCAGCGCTTCGTCCATGGTCGAGTCACCGATCACTGCACGCAGTGCAGAGTCTGTGGCCTGACGCAGGCTGTCATCCGCATTAGATACACTGAACAGGTATTTCTGCGGTTCTGCCACACGGTACTGAACATCCATCTCAACTTTCAGGACGTTCTCGTCTTTCGTCAGCATCAGACCTGAGCTACGCAACGAGCGAATAGCCTGAACGTTAACTGGTGTCACTTCGTCGATAAACGTTGGTTTCCAGTTCAGGCCCGGATCGACCATCTCATAGAATTTACCAAAACGCAGTACCACACCGCGCTCAGCTTCACCAATGGTGTAGAAGCCGGAGAAGCCCCACACCGCTGTAGCTAATACCGCAATCGCCCCCAAACCGGCAACGCTACCACCCGTTGAAGGCCCTTTTTTATTCCCCAAAAAGCCACCAAATTTTCGACTCAGTTTCGAGAAAACTTCATCGAGATCCGGCGGACCTTGATCACGACCACCGCGATTATTGTTCCCCCAAGGGTCCTTATCGCGGCCGCCGTTGTTTCCAGGCTCATTCCACGCCATTATAGAACTCCATCAATATGATATGACGACAGTTTTTTTTATTACTCTAGCAGTCCATTAAGCAACGATAAAGTCATCTAACGAAGTACTTTCCCTTTTTTGCAACCGAGACCACTCTGCTAACGGCAGGCGAATATCGATTTTGAGACTGCCGTCAGTGTCGTATTCTTCACTGATAATGCAGCCCATTTGGTAAAACTTACTGCGGATCCTGCCGATGTACTGAGGCGGAACCCGTAATGTATGCTTCACCATGGTGCCTGACAGACGTTCCGTCAGGGCTTCAAACAACAGATCGATACCCTGACCGTCGATTGCCGAAACCCATACCCGACGTGGTACGCCGTCATCGTCTCGTTCAATGCGCGGCTCCGCACCTTCCAGGTTGTCGATTTTATTCATCACAACCAGAGAAGGCACTTCATTGGCTTCGATCTCTTCCAGCACGGTGTCTACCGCTTCGATGTTCTCACGGAAGCGATCGTCACTGGCATCCACCACGTGCAGCAACAGGGTTGCATCCTGGGTTTCTTTCAATGTTGCTTTAAACGCTGCGACCAGATCGTGCGGCAGGTGCCGGATAAATCCCACGGTATCGGCCAGAATCGTGGTTCCGACATCCGCCACGTCAATTTTTCGCAGCGTCGGATCCAGCGTGGCAAACAATTGGTCAGCGGCATACACCCCAGCATCCGTCACCCGGTTAAACAGGGTGGATTTACCGGCGTTGGTATAACCGACCAGCGAGATCGTCGGTATCTCTGCCCGGTTACGGGCCCGGCGCCCCTGATCACGCTGCTTGGCCACTTTGTCCAAACGACGCAAAATCGTCTTAATCCGCTCACGGAGTAAGCGGCGGTCAGTTTCCAGCTGCGTTTCACCCGGACCACGTAAGCCAATCCCGCCTTTCTGTCGTTCAAGGTGGGTCCAACCCCGGATTAATCGAGTGGAGATATGGCGTAGCTGGGCGAGCTCTACCTGCAGTTTACCCTCGTGGGTGCGTGCACGCTGAGCAAAGATGTCAAGGATAAGACCGGTTCGGTCCAGCACCCTGCACTTGCAGATCTGCTCCAGATTTCGCTCTTGCGCTGGAGAAAGAGAGTGGTTGAATAGAACAATTTCGGCCCCTTCGGCCCGAACTGCTTCGGCAATTTCCTGCGCTTTACCTTCTCCCACGTAATATTTAGGGTGGGGAGTTTTACGACTACCTGTTACCACACGTAGCGCATTGACTCCCGCGGAGGAGACCAGCATTTCAAATTCGCTTAAGTCTTCCCACTCCCCTTCTTGCGTGAAGTTGATATGAACAAGAATTGCCTGCTCACCGGATTCATAACGGTCAAACAAGCAATCAACTCCTTAATGAAGAATGATTATTCTTCAGTTTTTTCCTGGGCACGATCAGATGGCTGACGATCACCGGCGTGGTGATGGTTTACTGGACGCGCCGGCACAACAGTCGAAATCGCGTGCTTGTATACCATCTGGTTTACCGTGTTTTTCAGAAGGATCACAAACTGATCAAAAGACTCAATCTGACCCTGCAGCTTGATGCCGTTGACCAGGTAGATTGATACAGGGATTCTTTCACGACGCAAAGCGTTCAAAAACGGGTCTTGCAGAGATTGCCCCTTAGCCATTATTTCTTTTCCTTATTTGTTTGTAGTTGTAGTTAGCAACGAACAAAATTAAAAATACGCAAAACAGTAGTGAGTATACACGTTAATCAACCCGCACATCTAACTGAGTTTGTGACGGTTTGTAACGCTTTGTCCACGTCCCCACTGTCCAACCACGTCAACTCATTCCAGCTTCTCAGCCAGGTGATCTGACGTTTCGCCAATTGACGGGTGGCGCAGATGCCGCGGAACACCGCTTCATCCAGGCTGCACTGCCCGTCCAAATATTCCCACATCTGGCGGTACCCCACACAGCGTATTGAAGGCAGATCCGGATGCAGATCTCCCCGTTCATACAAAGCACGAACTTCCTGTTCAAAACCTGCTTCGATCATCTTGTCAAAACGCTGTTCTATCCGCCGATGTAGAATAGCCCTATCCATGGGAGTAATTGCAAATTGGTGAACCCGGTATGGCAGGGATTCACCTTGAGTTTTCGTAAGCTCAGTTAAAGTTTTACCCGAAATACGAAAAACTTCCAATGCCCGTGACAGCCGCTGCGGATCATTCGGGTGAATGCGAGCTCCGGAGACCGGATCAATCCGCTTTAGCTCATCGTGCAAGGCCTGCCAGCCTTTTTCTGCTGCCTCCAACTCGATACCGGCACGAATGGCCGGATCAGCCGCCGGCAACGGGGACAACCCTTCCAGCAAAGCTTTGTAATACAACATAGTGCCGCCAACCAGCAGGGGGATCCGTCCCGCAGCCACTATATCAGCCATTTCTTTCAGTGCATCAGCACGAAAGTCCGCGGCTGAATAACTTTGCGCTGGATCACGAATATCAATCAACCGGTGCGGTGCCTGCGCCAACTCTGTGGCATCAGGCTTGGCTGTACCAATATCCATCCCTTTATAGATAAGGGCGGAGTCAACGCTTATCAACTCGACCGGTAGCTGCTGGCGCAAGCGAATCGCCAGATCAGTTTTGCCCGAAGCCGTCGGGCCCATCAAAAATATCGCCTGTGGAAGTGGCTTAGTCATAATCAAATGCTTCTATTGCTGCGGCCAAATCAACCGGGCGCAGCAGTTCAGAGTAATAGTGTTCAAGATCAGCGCCCCACAGCTGTTCCAGTTCCGTAACCAGCTGAATGGCCTGCGACAGGCTGAAGGCCTGTGGTGCCAGTACCAGTTGGCGACTCATCCAGTCCAGCAGTTTGTCCCAGCCCTGGGCTTGTGGATCGTCAGCCACGGCCGCCAGGTATCCCAAAAGCATCGGGATCAGTTGCTGCAGGTTTTGCTGCCGCAGCGGTTGGCTGACCGATAAAATCACGATATGTTGCGTTCCCTTCGCTTTCAGCTGAATGCCCAGCTGTTTGAGCAAGAGCGCGTGCTGTTCTGCACAGTCTAACATACTTGGCTCAACCGGTAAGGCATGCGGGATCAGCAATGGCTGGGGCTTGAGACCTTCTGACTGCGCCATCCGCAACTGGCCTTTGCAACGCAAATGCGCCGCCCGCTCCAGAGACAGCAAAGCGACGCCTTCATCACGGCTCAACAGCAGGTATTTGCCAGCGACCATACACAGGGCTTTACCCAGCCCGATCCCGTTACTGCCGTCGACGGCATTTTGCGACAACGCAGTCGAAGCCGTTACGCGGGCGGGCATCGCTGCCGCCGGCACAGCCGAAGGTGGCTGACTGGCTGCCGGGCGTACGGACGAGCTTGGCTCGCGGCCAGAAGGCGACGACATCACCGGTCGCACATCAGCCGAGGTCGAGCGTTCAGAGGCAGGGCGGGCTGATGCCGCACTGTCATAGTGGCTAGCCGGCCTTTCCGCTGACTCTGCCGTTTGCAGCAGACGTTGATACGCAGCGACTTCCTGCGGCGACGGCCCGTCTTCGCCTCGCGAACGCGACGTGGCAGGGCTACCTGACGGACGCGTAAAGGCTTCCGGTCGCATCTGCTCCCGGGACGGTACTGACGGCTCTCTCGGTCCGGTCCCTCGGCCGTTGTCTTCTGACGATGGCGCGCTGGCTCGCCCAGTGCCGGATCCTGATGATGGCATCCAGTCTTTGGTTGGTGCTTTGTTCGGGTAATCCGGCGTACGCGCTGCCGCAGCCAGTGATACTGAGGGTTCTTCAACCTGATACGACGCACTCTGCGACGCCGGGTAAGCGGGCGACGGTGTGGCTTGAGCGCTGGCACGTGGCGCCGGCACCTGAAAATTGGCTGCCTCGCCAGCCCCTTCAATCAGAGCGCTTTGCAGCCCCTGACAAATAAAATCATGCACCAGGCGCGCCTGATGGAAACGGACCTCGTGTTTGGCCGGATGGACATTGACATCAACCTGATGCGGGTCGACCTCGATAAACAAGACATACGCCGCGTACTGATCCGGGGCTAGGCTGGTTTCGTAAGCCTGACGAATGGCATGGTTGATCAGCTTGTCTTTCATCATCCGACCGTTGACATAACAGTACTGGATATCATTTTGCGACCGTGCACCTTGCGGCGTGCAGATCCAACCAGTCAGTTTAAAGCCGCCATGCTCCAGCTCGACCGCCAGCGCATGGTCCAAAAACGGTCCACCGCAAATCGCCGCCAACCGGCGCTCTTTTTGAATCTGGGTCGTTGCCGCCCGGTACTGACGGATCATTTTGCCGTTATGGCGCAGGTTAAAACTGACGTCCATCCGGCTGAGGGCAATCCGCTTGAGCAGCTCATCAATATGGCCGAATTCAGTTTTTTCAGTGCGGAGGAATTTGCGGCGGGCAGGGGTATTAAAAAACAGATCCAGCACTTCCAGGGTGGTGCCGACCGGGTGTGCCGCAGGCTTGAGCTGGACTTCCATATCCCGGCCTTCCGCATAGGCAGACCAGGCTTCTTCCTGCGCCACTGTGCGCGAGGTCAGGGTCAGGCGGGACACCGAGCTGATACTGGCCAGTGCTTCTCCCCGAAAGCCAAGACTGAGGATCGCTTCCAGATCATCCAGCGTAGCAATTTTTGAGGTCGCATGCCGGCTCAGCGCCAGCGACAACTCATCCTTGGGAATACCACAGCCGTTATCCCGAATGCGGATCGTCCGGCTGCCCCCTTTATCGATATCGATGTCTATCCGGGTTGCACCGGCATCGAGGCTGTTTTCGACCAGCTCTTTGACCACCGATGCGGGCCGTTCTACCACCTCACCGGCCGCAATCTGGTTCGCCAATCGGGCTGGCAAGATCTGAATTGGCATAATTAACTGCTTGGAATAGTAAGTTTTTGTCCAACAGCCAGCTTGTCTGAACGCAACTGATTCACTTCACGCAGACGGTTTACACTGACCCCATAATGAGCCGCGATCTTACCGAGAAATTCACCACGCTGCACGGTATGATGAATCACTTCAGTTTGAGGGGCCGGACTGCCCTGATTCGCATTAATCTTCAGTTTCTGTCCGACCATTACATTGTCGGACTTCAGTTTGTTCAGTTCCCGAATACTGGCCACAGACACGCCGTAGTTAGCGGCAATTTTGCCCAGAAACTCGCCGCGCTTAACGGTGTGGGTCACCAACTTGACCGGCGTAGCCGGCGGCGGTGCTGCCGCAATCGACTGCGGCAGCTTGCCCGGAATCACCAGCACCTGACCAATATTGACACTATTGGACTTAAGGCTGTTGGCACTTTTTATCGCCGACACACTGGTGTCATACTTGGCAGCAATCACACTGAGTGACTGGCCTTTGGCCACCTTGTGTTTGATCCCCTGTTTACGCGAGGCAAACAGCGTTCCTTCCGGCGGCTTTTCGTTAAAGTACGCCAAGACACCACGATAAACCGCATCAGCCAGTTTGCGCTGATGGCCTTTCGTGTTCAGCAGCCGCTCTTCACTCGGGTTGGTAATAAACCCGGTTTCAACCAGCAGTGACGGAATATCCGGTGATTTCAGTACCGCCAAACTGGCATGCTCCGGCCGGTTCTTATGCAGCGTCGTCACTTTGCTCAGCTCTTTAAGCACCCGGTTGGCCACATCATAGCCTTCTTTTTGCGAGTGGCTGAATTGTAAATCCAGCACGGCCATGCTCAGGTACTGATCTTCATTGTTGGCTGACAGCACATCACCGCCACCCAGCAACTCTGACTGCTTCTCGTGCTTTTCCAACCAGCGGCCAATTTCGGTGTTCGCCCGGCGGGTGTTCAGTACCCAAACCGAGGCACCACGCGGTTGCGGCTTGTGGAAACCATCAGCATGGATTGAGACCAGCAGATGCGCTTTGTTCTTGCGGGCGATCTCCGAACGCTTATTCAGGTTCACAAAATAGTCGCCGCGCCGGGTCAGGACAGCTCGCATCCCCGGGGTCGCATTGATGCGCGCCACTACCTTTTGCGCGATGTCCATGGTCACGTTTTTCTCATAAAGACGGCTTGGCCCGATAGAGCCAGGATCTTCACCGCCGTGTCCCGGGTCAATGGCCACAACAATATCGTCCGTCCCAAAAGGCAGGATGGCCTTCTGGTTCGCCACCGGGTTCGAGTTTTTCGCTTCGGGCTCAGCCTGTTTTACACTGGCCTTGCCGTGCGGCAGGTCGACCACCAGACGGTGCCCATAGTGCCCGTCCGGCGTCGGGGCCAGCTTAAATACATTGGGGGTCAGGCTCTTCTTTATCTCGAAGACCAAACGATAGGTGCCATCTTCCGGTGCGCCACTGCTACGAACCTGGCTCAGAACGGCGCTGTCTTGCACCGCCATTGGCAATTTGGTTTTCAGCGTGGTTTTTTTGAGATCCACCACCAGGCGATCCGGTTTGGTCAGGGTAAAGTAGCTGTAATCCACCTCCTCTCCCATATCCAGCACCACCCGGGTTTCATCCGGCGACGGCCAGACCCGGATCCCACTTAAATCATTGGCCAGCACCTGGGTACAAAAAAGCCCAGCCCCTAAAACTACAGCATGAAATAAAGCCCGTAACGACATCCTATCAACACAACTCCAAACGTTTGATCAGTTCACTACCGTATTCATTGTTCGCTGTGATGGTGACTTTGCGTTGCTCACCTTCGTAACGCATGTCCAGATCCAGATCCGGCGCAGGAAGCAGGCCACCCCCTTTTTCCGGCCATTCGACCAGACAAATGGCATCCGCCGAGAAGTAATCACGAATACCCATAAACTCCAGCTCTTCAGGATCCGCCAGACGGTACAAATCAAAGTGGTACACCTGCCAAGGTGGCAGTTCATAAGGCTCAACCAGCGTATACGTCGGGCTTTTTACGTTACCGGTATGACCCAAGGCACGAATAAAGCCACGGCTAAACGTGGTTTTTCCTGCACCCAGATCACCGTGCAGGTAAATAGTAGTTTGTCGCTGGCAGGCCTGAGCTAACTGCTGGCCCAACGCAACTGTCGCCTGTTCATCGGCAAGCAGGGTTTCAAATGTTTGCATTCTTTTCTTTATCTTGGGTTTACTTGTTGTCGAATATAGGGGAATAAATCACTGGGCAGCATACCACGCTCCCCGGCTTCTGCGCATGCATCTGCTGCGCGGGCATGTACCCAAACACCGATTCGGGCCGCTTCCGCCAGAGATAGTCCCTGGCCGAGTAAAGCACCTATCACGCCGGACAGTACATCGCCCATTCCCCCCGTCGCCATTCCCGGATTCCCTGCCGGGCAAAGCCAATGCTGCACACCATCATAAATCAGGCTTCCCGCACCTTTGAGCACTACCACCCCGCCATACTGCTTGTGCAGGGCATGGGTGGCAGCAAAACGGTCCTGCTCAATGTCAGCAACCGTGCAACCGAGTAAGCGTGCAGCTTCACCTGGGTGAGGAGTAATTATACGATTATTTTTATAGTCTGGTGAAAGGGCTAATAAGTTCAATCCATCAGCGTCAAGCACCATAGGTTTCTCGGTATCTGCCAGATGGAAATACAGCGCACGGCTCCAGTCAGTTTGCCCGAGCCCTGGCCCGAGAACCAGCACATCAGCCCAGTGCAGTCGTTCTTCTGCTTCGTGGGCCTTGTCTTGCCAGCCCCGCGCCATTATCTCAGGAACCGCTGTCACAATTGACAGTACATTGTCAGGTTGGGTGAGCACCGCCGTCAGCCCTGCTCCTGCCCTTGCCGCCGCTTCCGCCGCCAGACGAATAGCCCCCCCCATCCCGGCATCGCCACCGGCCAGCAGGATCCGGCCATGATCCCCTTTATGAGCGGTCCGTTTGCGGCAAGGCAGTACGAGCATGACATCATTATCAGAAACTACCTGTACCGAAGGTTGCTGCTGCGCATCAAATGCAGCCGCAACCCCGAGCCCCGCCAATATCAGTTGCCCGGTGTACGCGGCGGCCTGCCCGGTCAGCAGCCCTTGCTTACAGCCAATGAAAGTGACCGTGATCCTGGCTTGGATCGCACTCCCAAGCACCCGGCCGGTATCAGCGCACAATCCGGAGGGAATATCCACCGCCACAACCGGCAAAGCACTCTGGTTGATCGCAAGGATCGTAGCGGCCGCATCAGATCGTACGGATCCGGACAGTCCGGTTCCCAGCAACGCATCAACCACCACATCCACCGTTTCGGGTACCGATGCTTCTGGTGCTGAAATGGTGCCGCCAACAGCCAGCCAGGCATCCCGCGCGATGGCCGCATCCCCCTGCAGCCGGTCAGCATCCCCTTGCTGCCAGAGTGACACTTGAAAGCCAGCCGTTTGTGCCAGCCGGGCTACAATATATCCGTCTCCTCCATTATTCCCGCCACCACAGCACACCAAGAGATGGAGGGCATCCGGAAATGAACGGCAAAGCGTTGCAAATACCGCCTCACCAGCCCGCTCCATCAACTGGTACATTGCTACCTGACAAGCTTTGGCAGCCTTAACCTCACCCTGTCGCACCTGCGCGGCGGTATAGAGCCGACGCGGCCACACTGTTGACGCCATCCCGATCTCCTTTCATCCGGTTCTTTCTTTGCAAGATAGTGCCGAAATCCCGTTCGGCTGACAATGGATCCCGCAGATCGCCCGACAGACTTTTACCGGAATTTTTCCTCAACATTCACCATGATTGTGGTAGACTTCCGCCCCCAATTCACCAGGGATCCTATGTAATGACCATCGACTACCGCGATCTTGCCAACCACATCAAGCAATGGGGCCAGGAATTAGGCTTCCAGCAGGTGGGCATCTGCGATGTCGATCTAAGCCGTCATGAAGCACAGCTGCAACGTTGGCTGGACGCAGGTTATCACGGGGAGATGGACTGGATGGCCCGCCACGGCATGATGCGTGCCCGGCCAGCAGAACTGTTGCCGGGAACCGTTCGGGTGATCAGTGTGCGGATGAATTATCTGCCACCCGAAGCGGGATTTGCCCAAAGCCTCGGTCAACCAGATACCGCCTACGTCAGCCGCTATTCCCTGGGACGTGACTACCACAAGCTCATCCGTAACCGACTCAAGCAGTTGGGGCAAAAAATCGAAGCGGCCGTCGGTCAGTTCGGTTATCGCCCTTTCGTGGATTCCGCCCCGATTCTGGAGCGCCCTCTGGCTGAAAAGGCTGGGTTGGGCTGGACTGGCAAGCACTCTCTGATTCTCAACGAACACGCAGGCTCCTGGTTCTTTCTGGGTGAACTGCTTATCGACCTGCCCCTGCCTGTCGACACCCCGGTAGAAAACCAATGCGGTAAATGTGTGGCCTGTATGACCAGCTGCCCCACAGGGGCGATTGTGGAAGAAGGGGTCATTGATGCCAGACGCTGTATTTCTTATCTGACCATTGAATTTGATGGGGTGATTCCGGAAGAGTTTCGCGAGCCGATCGGTAATCGCATCTACGGTTGCGATGACTGCCAGCTGGTGTGCCCCTTCAACCGTTACGCCGATGTCACGGAAGAGCAAGACTACCACTGCCGGGAAAGCCTGTATCAGCAACCTCTGGCCACCTTATTTCAGTGGGATGAAAATCAATTTCTGAAAAATACCGAAGGTTCTGCGATCCGACGTATCGGACATGTGCAATGGCTACGTAATATCGCCATCGCTATGGGTAATGCCCCATATAGCACAGAGCTTGTTCAGGCGTTAGAACAGCGGCTTGGCGAGCACGAACTGCTGGACGTTCACATTCAGTGGGCGCTGGGCAAGCAACATGAACGTGTAAACCAGGCCAATCAGCTCCCTCATCTCACAGCACAACGTATTGAGGTTTTACCGGCTAAAACACGGCGCCTTATTCGTATTGTAGAAAAAGGATTGCCACGCGATGCGTAGGCTGCGAATAATCCGGCTATCGTGTTGCAACCTGATTAACACAGATTGAGAGTTGAGTCAGTCTTATGGGGAAATGTGGAAAACATTTTCATTTGAGCGTATTTATACCCAGATGAAAATATTAAACACAGCTCTGACGGGTAGGTGCTGAAAAAGTTATTCAGTCATCCACATAGTGGATCAGGTTGTATATAAACCTTGAGCAACCCAACAAAAAACCATACAAAACAACACCTTAAACTGTTGATAAGTTTTATATGTTTTCCGGACATCGAAATAAAAAAAAGATAAATACAGACTTGTTCACACGCTATCGGCACACGTAATCAACTGACTTACCCACAAGTTATAGATGTGGATAACTCTGTGCATGATCCGGTTATTTCTTGCCGAAAACTTCTCTTAAACCCAAGCGCCGCCAAGGTTTGAAGCCTATCTGTCTGGAAGAGGAAGGACTGAGATATCACATACCCTCTGTTGGTAACTTTCTGGAACGAAGACAGTTATCAAGTAAAGAGCGCATGTTGCCATCTGGCACTGGCCACAGAGCATCATGAATTGTGAACAAATGCACGCAATCGTCAGATCGCATGCTCAATTCATTGATGATGTGTTGAAGCTGAAAAGCTTCTTCGGTTCCAGTAACTCCCGTTATGGAACATTGACGCAACACACAAGGCTACCGGTTATCGAATACCCCAGGAATGCTGCAATGGAACTAATACTTCACAGTAGTAGCTGTGCCGGTCTCCTGATTTATGCACAAGAGCGGCAACAATGGAGTGCAATGGTTACTTGACCAAAGCTCTCAAGAATTTGGTTGCGGGGGCCGGATTTGAACCGACGACCTTCGGGTTATGAGCCCGACGAGCTACCAAGCTGCTCCACCCCGCGTCCGTATTGTGTCACCGTTAAGCACGATGAAGGCTATAAACTGGAGCGACACACGAGGTTCCCGATCTTCGAGGAACTTGGCGTGACCTCAACCTTGGCAAGGTTGCGCTCTACCAACTGAGCTAGTGTCGCAATCGTCACCGTTAAGCACGATGAAAGCTGTAATTTGGAGCGACACACGAGGTTCCCGATCTTCGAGGAACTTGGCGTGACCTCAACCTTGGCAAGGTTGCGCTCTACCAACTGAGCTAGTGTCGCAATCGTCACCGTTAAGCACGATGAAAGCTGTATTTGGAGCGACACACGAGGTTCGAACTCGTGACCTCAACCTTGGCAAGGTTGCGCTCTACCAACTGAGCTAGTGTCGCAATCGTCACCGTTAAGCACGATGAAAGCTGTAATTTGGAGCGACACACGAGGTTCGAACTCGTGACCTCAACCTTGGCAAGGTTGCGCTCTACCAACTGAGCTAGTGTCGCATCGTCACCGTTAAGCA
>NZ_PYMI01000013.1 GCF_003025595.1 Photobacterium ganghwense | reverse complement strand
GTCATTTTGAATTGGTCACTCAGTTCATCGATAAATCTTTTTGACTATCAGTTCACGAGTGCCCACACAGATTGCATGGTCAAATTGTTAAAGAACTTTTCTTTCACGTCGCTGGCTTATTTCGCCGCGCTCCGTGTCAGTGAGGTCGCATTATAGAGAGTTCGATCGGCTTGGCAAGGGCTTTTTTTGAAAAAAAATGCCCTACCGAAGCGTTCGCACAAAAAACACGCAAAACCACTAGGAGAGCGTATTACAGCGCCTTGAACTGACCTGCAAAAGCCGCGACTTTTTGCCAATCAGTATATTCAACCTCTTTCGAGGTATCGGTCTCTCCCCCCGTCAGACGCATGATGAACTGAATCATGACCCGATCGAACCACTTGTAGCGCGGATAACGCAAAGCACCGGCAAACACGCCCATCAGTTCAGGCCGCCAGGCGGATTTTTGTAGGAACTTCTTTATATAGACGCTGGTTTCCGGCGTATTCTTGCCTTCTTTACGTGCCGTCAGGTTCACGCAGAAAAAGCCGACTTTGTGTTGCGCCAGTGCTGACTGATGCTTGGCAATAAACTGATACAGCGCTTTATTAAGATGACCATAGCGGATCGAGGCGCCAATCAGAGCTCGGTCATACCGGGAAAATTCAACGTCAGGTAACTGATTTAAATCCACCAGCTCACACTGATATCCCTCGCCCAGCGAAGCTTCAATGTGACGCATGATTTTGATGGTTTGCCCATCACTGCTGGAATGAAGCAGTAATACTTTTTCCACCTTTCCTCCTTACTACCCCTGCTATCAGTGATTAGTTACGCCAAAACGTCGGCGTAAACAGCACCAGTAACGTAAAGACTTCAAGACGACCAAACAACATGGCCACAATCAACACCCACTTTGCGGTGTCGTTCACTTCCCCGAAATGCACCGCGACTTCGCCCAGCCCCGGCCCGAGATTATTCAGCGTTGCTGCCACAGCCGAGAATGCCGTTAGCTCATCCATGCCAGTCGCAATCAGGGCCAGCATACAAATGACAAAGACCAGCGCATAAGCCGAGAAAAATCCCCATACCGCATCGACAACTCGCTGTGGCAATGCCTTGTTCCCGACTTTGATGGTGTATACCGCGCGTGGGTGCACCAGGCGCTTCAGCTCTCGAATCCCCTGCAGCAATAACAGCAGCATACGAATCACTTTAATGCCCCCTCCGGTCGAACCTGCACAGCCTCCGACGAAGGAGGAAAACAAGAGCAACACCGGCAGGAACAGTGGCCACTCGGAGAAACCGGTTGTGGTAAAACCGGCTGTCGTTGAGATGGACACGGTCTGGAACAGCGCCTGATCAAAAGCATCAAAGTACGACTCATACGAATGATGCTTTAACAGCATGGAATAACAGATCGCCAACAGGATCAGCTGCGAAACCAGAAAGGCCCGAAACTCCGGATCCCGCGCGTAGGCACGCAGATTTATCCCGCCATGAGCAAATGCGGCAAAGTGCAGCGAGAAGTTACAGGCCGATATCAACAGAAACACCACGGTGATCATATTGATGGTGGAACTGTTAAAGTAGCCCATGCTGGCATCGTGAGTAGAAAATCCACCAATCGCGATGGTCGAGAAGCTATGAGAGATTGCATCAAAGACTGACATTCCCGCCAGCCAGAACGCCACGGCACAGGTGACCGTTAACGTCAGGTAGATATACCAGAGCGTTTTGGCGGTTTCAGCGATTCGAGGAGTCATCTTGCTGTCTTTGACCGGTCCCGGAATTTCCGCCCGGTACAGCTGCATGCCCCCGATCCCCAGTACCGGCAAGATGGCCACTGCCAGGACGATGATCCCCATACCACCGAACCATTGCAGCAGCTGACGGTAAAACAGGATGGCTTTAGGCAGATGGTCTAACCCGACAATTACTGTTGCCCCGGTCGTGGTCAGGGCCGAAAAAGATTCAAAAAAAGAATCGGTCACGGAGAGGTCTGGGGTTTTGGACAAGATAAAAGGCACCGCCCCGGCGCTGCCGATAACGGTCCAGAACAACACGACGATCAGGAAACCATCCCGGGCTTTTAATTCCCGGCGATAACGGCGGTTAGGCAGCCACAGCAGGGCCCCACCAGCCAGCAGTAAGAAGAAGGTGACAACAAAGGGAAAACCGGCCCCATCGCGGTAAATAAGGGCAACAATGGCCGGTGCCAGCATGGTGACACTGAATAATGCGAGCAGCAGCCCGACAATCCTAATAATAGAGCGAAATTGCATGGCCTGGTTCGGCTCTCATCTATGCTATTGATAAACAGGGTTTACGGGGCTTCAGCCGAGCGCGGGCTGGCTTCAACCTGACCGCCACTACGGTTGGTCAGCTTGGCACAAAAGGTGTCAACCTGACGCCGATCCAGCACTATAGTGAGGGTCACCCCATCGGCATAGACCGCATCAATTTGCTGCGCATCGTACTCTGCCATCAGGGTTTCCACCAATGACAACTGATTATACGCGCAGCTTACTGTTAATTCTGAAGTTATTATCTTTTCTTTGGTTTGCAGCACAGTTAGCGCTTGCTGCACACCGCCGCCATACGCTTTGACCAGACCACCGGTCCCCAACCGAATCCCCCCGTAGTAACGGGTGACCACAGCCGTGATCTCTCCCACACCGGAACCGGTCAGCTGGGCCAGAATCGGTTTACCGGCAGTCCCGGAGGGCTCGCCATCATCACTGAAGCCCCACTTCATGGAATCTTCCGGCCGGCCAGCGACAAACGCCCAGCAGTTATGACGGGCATCATGGTGCTTTTCCTTTATCTGCTGGACAAAGGCTTTAGCCGCTTCAACCGTAGGCGTGTGCGCCAGATAGGTAATAAAGCGGCTTTTTTTGATTTCTTCCTCAAACACTACCCCCTGGGCCGGAATGAGATAGGGCTGTGATGCTGTCATGCTTCTGCCATGCTGCTCGTCAAATTACGTGAACCACACAGAATAACACATCCTGCCCACGGCCTCGCCAACCAGATTACGGCTCCCGGCTCACAACTTGTGACTTTTTCCCCTGACGCGACCTACACTGAGAGCACAAACGGCAATGCCAGCAACAACCCAGATAACAAAAGGGAGGCTTACGCCTCCCTTTGCTGCTTTGGCCCAGTTAAACTTCGACCGATTATTGCGGGCGATTACGCTGCCCTACCAGCTCCAGTTTTGCCTGGCTGACACGGGGATCGCGCTCCAGCTCCGCCAGCAGAGGGAGCAAATCCCCCCCCGCCGCGGCTTTAAACAATACAATGTCTGTCCCGGTGAACACCACGTCCAGCTGATTATCCGCCGCAAATTGCTGCGCGCTGACACCCGGCGCGAGACGGACAAAAATTCCCCCGCTGACCTCTACCGGCCCCAGGGTTGACCCATCCGCCAGCAATCGATCCCCGACAAACAGACCCTCGCTCACTGTCGGAGCGGCACGAAGCATGCCAGGAGCCGCAGCCGTCGGCGCCAGTTTGGTGTAGCGCTTACCGTTCATTTCCACTTCGCCCGCAGCATGCAAACTCGCCTGCGCGTCAGCCGGTAACGGGGGAAGCTGTTCAGCCATTACAGAACCGGCACCCATCACCAGTGCCGCCAGCAGTCCGAACTGCCAATGCAATTTCTTCATTGTTTTTTCCCCTTATTGCCCTTGTGACCGAAGAAACGAATATCCCATGCCTTCAGCACCCCATCGGCACTGTTATTCGGGAAACTGATTGGGAAGGCGTTCGACGGATCAAAATACGCCACCCAGCTACTGCTGTCCTGGCTGGTATCCCGTACCACCAGCTGCCAGTTGCCTTTCGCTTTCTCACCGTAGAAATGGTGGGTCAGCAGCAACTGCTGCTCAAACCCGGTAATGGATTTGTCCAGCGACTGGCTTACCAGACCGGTACGTGGTGACAATAGGACACTGCGGGTACCGGACGGCGAGACCAGCTCGATCGCCAGATCATTCAGGCGCTCATGATCAAGATCCAGTTTGACCTGGACGCTCTCGACCACAAAGTTCTTGCGCTGATTAAACGTACTGGTCACCCCGTCAATCTTCGCATCCGGAATGACGGCATCTGCCTGAGTCGTTGCCCAGTCAGTAATCTGCAATGGCGGTAAATGCTTGCGGTAGTGCATCGCCATCATTACAGCCGCATCAATGTTGACCCGGCCAAAGCCATAAAAATTATGGAAATCGTATCCGGCCGCATTGGTTTGCCAGCCCGGTATCGCGTCATAGGTGGCTACATCTCCCGATGTCTGGGTAAAACTGAGCGAAACCCCCGAGTTAGCCGGATCGGTTTTGGTCGCTGTCGACGCCAGGATATGGCGGATGTCCCGCCAGCTCAGCGCCGGATTGGCCGACATGATCAACGCGACCGCACCCGATGTATTCGGTGCCGCAGATGACGTCCCGTTCATGGTGCCTATAAAGTCACAGTTCGGGTCAAGCTCATGGCCACCGTGCAAGCCGTTACTGGTATCACCAGTGACATTGCTGCCGGCTTCACAGCCCGACAAGTCGGTGGTAATCATGGCTGGTTTTTCATCACCGTATTCCCCACCCGGGGCAGAAACGAAGACGTTGGCTCCCACACTGCTGTAGGAAGACAAACCGCCGTCGGCATTGAGGGCCGAAACGACCAGGTTCCAGTAGTTGGCATTGGTCGGCGTCAGGTTACTGTCCTGCATCGGCAGCCCGGCATTAGCCGGACCGACCCGGGATTTATCGAAAAAGTCACCCGGTAGAACATAAGCACCGCCCAGCCCCTCGCCAATCCAGCCATAGAAATAACGGTAGCTGTTACCGGCCGACTTCACGAATAGACTGCCGCGCCCCTGATGGGCATCGCGGGTCACCTGCTCATACACTTGCTCTTCGAGGGCAAACTCAGGGTCCGTCAAATCATAAGCAATGGGGAAAATGGTGGAATAGCCGTAACTCTGGTTGAATACCCGGGTGTCTTGGGTATTGGCGGCCGCCCCGTGTGACATCAGCCATCCTTCCTGAGACTGGTTTTTCAGCCAGTTAAACCCTTTCAATCCGGCCCGGGGAGCCACTCCTCGGCCCCCGATCGCATTCCAGCCCACCGCTGCCGTTAAACCGGCTACCGCAGTACCGTGATTGTCGGACGGATCTTCCGGGCTGGGATCGTTGTCATTGTTCACCACATCCCAGGAGCCGGGACGAATATTGGCAGCCAGATCCGGATGGTGGATCTCCAGGCCGTCATCAATAACAGCGACATTCACCCCGACACCATGAATCCCCAGCAGATGAGTCAGCCACAGGTTCATGTCCTGACCGGGTGTCCCGGCGGTCTTAGCAAAAGCATTCTGGCCGGTATTGCGTAAATGCCACTGCTGACTGAACAACGGGTCACCGGGTGGTAAATCGGGTACCCAGCTGAAATCCATATCCGGCACCCATACCGGTTCAGGCTTCTTCATCATGGCTGCTTGCCCTGTCACCGGCAATAATGCCGCCGCCAGCGCCACAGACAAAAATGTCCGCTTATTCTTCATATCTATCGATCCTTCGATGGAATAAATCCGCAGCCCCGTGCTACGAATATCTCATTTACGATCGATACTTTTCAGCCTGCCAGTCTTCATCTTTCAGCTTTAGAGCTTTCTCCCAAAACCATCTAATTGACTGAAAAACAGAATAAATCACCTTCCAAAAAAGCAATATTTTGCATTTACATACCCTATCCCTCTTGGGTATAGATCAAGAAAGTTAAACAAATGTTTAAATTGAGTGTTGTAATTGTTGAGCAAGGGGTTCAGACTATTCTTTAACCTACTGGCAGGTCTAACTAGTTAAATCAATTCGGCTCAGACCGAACTTCACGGAGATAGAACATGATTTACCAAGGTGAAACCCTATCCGTTAGCTATCTGGAAGATGGCATCGCGGAACTCAACTTCAATGCCCCTGGCAGTGTCAATAAATTCGACCTGAAAACCCTAGAGAGCCTGAACGAAGCACTGAATGTCCTGTATCACCAAACCGAGCTGAAAGGACTGCTACTGACATCGGCTAAATCCGCTTTCATTGTCGGCGCTGACATTACCGAGTTCCTCGGCCTGTTTGCCAAACCGGCTGAAGAATTGTCTCAATGGGTGACCCATGCCAATGATATCTTCAACAAATTAGAAGACCTGCCGGTGCCGACACTGTCGGCGATCAATGGTCATGCTTTGGGTGGTGGCTGCGAATGTGTGCTGTCCACCGACTTCCGCCTGGCAGACAGCACGGCCCGCGTTGGCCTGCCGGAAATCAAGCTGGGCATCATGCCTGGATTTGGCGGCACTGTCCGACTACCTCGTCTGTTGGGGGCGGACTCCGCCATGGAAATCATTACTGCCGGTAAAGACAAAAAAGCCCTGGATGCCCTGAAATTGGGCCTGGTGGACGGTGTGGTCGAACCGGCGCAGCTGCGTGATGCAGCACTGGCCATGCTGAAAGAGGCCATTGCCGGTAAGCTGGACTGGCAACACCGCCGTGCCCAGAAAAAAGCCCCGCTGGCACTAAACAAGATCGAAGCCACCATGAGCTTTACCATGGCCAAAGGCATGGTGGCGCAAATTGCCGGCCCACACTATCCGGCCCCCATGACAGCCGTCAAAACCATCGAAGAAGCTGCCCGCTGCAGCCGTGATGAAGCGCTGGCTATCGAAAACAAACACTTTGTAACCCTAGCGAAAACCGACGTAGCCAAAGCATTGGTCGGCATCTTCCTGAACGACCAGTACATCAAAGGCCAGGCCAAACAAGCAGCCAAAGCCGGTAAACCAGCAGCTAAAGGCATGGTACTGGGTGCCGGCATCATGGGCGGCGGTATTGCCTACCAGTCAGCACTGAAAGGTGTGCCGGTAATCATGAAAGATATTGCTGACCCGTCACTGGAGCTAGGGATGGGAGAAGCGGCCAAACTGCTCAACAAGCAGATGGAACGCGGCTACCTTGACGGCCTGGGCATGGCCCGCGTCCTGAGCAGCATCACACCAACCCTCCACTACGCCGGTGCCGAAGACGTAGATGTGGTTGTGGAAGCGGTCGTGGAAAACCCGAAAATCAAAGCTGCTGTACTGAGCGAAGTGGAAGCGCTGGTCGGTGACGATGCCGTGATTACCTCGAATACCTCTACCATCCCGATCAACCAACTGGCGAAAAGCCTGAAGCGCCCGGAAAAATTCTGCGGAATGCATTTCTTCAACCCGGTTCACCGCATGCCGCTGGTTGAAATTATCCGTGGCGAGCACACATCGGAAGAGACCATTAACCGCGTCGTCGCGTATGCCGCGAAGATGGGTAAATCCCCGATTGTGGTCAACGACTGCCCGGGGTTCTTCGTCAACCGTGTGCTGTTCCCTTACTTTGCGGGTTTCAGCCTGCTGCTGCGTGACGGTGCCGACTTCACGCAAATCGACAAAGTGATGGAGAAACAATTCGGCTGGCCGATGGGCCCGGCTTACCTGCTGGATGTGGTGGGTATCGACACCGCGCACCATGCGCAAGCCGTCATGGCAGAAGGGTTCCCTGACCGTATGGGCAAAGACTTCAAAGACGCTGTGGATGTAATGTACGAAACCCAGCGCTTCGGCCAGAAAAATGGCAAAGGCTTCTACGCCTACACGGTTGACCGTAAAGGCAAGCCGAAAAAAACAGTGGATGCCGACGTGGCCGGGCTGCTGGCACCGGTGGTCAGTGGCAATGTGGAGCTGGATGCCGAGGCTATCATCGCCCGCATGATGGTGCCGATGATCAACGAAGTCGTTCGCTGTCTGGAAGAAGACATTATTGCTAGCCCGGCAGAAGCCGATATGGCGCTGGTATATGGTCTTGGCTTCCCTCCGTTCCGCGGCGGTGTGTTCCGTTACCTGGATACTGTGGGTCTGGCGAACTACGTGGCGATGGCAGATCGTTTTGCTCATCTGGGTGCCCTGTATGAGGTACCGGCTGGCCTGCGCGAAAAAGCGGGCAAAGGTGAAACTTACTACCCAGTACCAACCAACGCGTGATCACGGCTTAAGGATGAGGATTAATAAATGAATAACGTTGTAATTGTCGACTGTCTCCGTACCCCAATGGGCCGTTCAAAAGGCGGTGCGTTCCGCCATGTCCGCGCCGAAGATCTGTCTGCGCACCTGATGAAAGGCCTGCTGGCCCGTAACCCGCAGGTGGATCCAGCGGCCATCGAAGACATTTACTGGGGCTGTGTTCAACAAACGCTGGAGCAAGGTTTCAACATTGGCCGTAATGCCGCGCTGCTGGCCGGCATCCCGCACACCGTGGGCGCCACCACGGTCAACCGCCTGTGTGGCTCGTCCATGCAGGCACTGCATGATGCGGCACGCGCCATCATGGTCGGCGATGCGGACATTTGCCTGATTGGTGGTGTGGAACATATGGGTCACGTCCCGATGAACCACGGCGTCGATTTCCACCCGGGTCTGTCAAAGTCGGTGGCCAAAGCTGCCGGTATGATGGGGCTGACCGCGGAAATGCTTGGCCGCATGCACGGCATCAGCCGCGAAATGCAGGATGCGTTCGCTGCCCGCTCCCACCAGCGTGCCCATGCTGCAACGCTGGAAGGCCGCTTTACCAACGAAATCCTGCCAACAGAAGGCCATGATGCCGATGGCCGCCTGACGCTGCTGGCTCACGACGAAGTGATCCGCCCCGAAACAACCATTGAGTCGCTGGCTGCCCTGCGTCCGGTGTTTGATCCGGTTAACGGCACCGTGACCGCCGGGACATCTTCCGCCCTGTCTGACGGTGCCTCGGCCATGCTGGTCATGAGCGAGAGCAAAGCCCGCGCGCTGGGCCTGACCATTCGTGCCCGCATCAAGTCCATGGCGATTGCCGGCTGCGATCCGTCGATCATGGGTTACGGCCCGGTTCCGGCGACGCAGAAAGCCCTGCAGCGCGCAGGTCTGACAATCGATGATATAGATCTGGTTGAACTGAATGAAGCCTTTGCGGCGCAGTCACTGCCTTGCGCCAAAGATCTGGGTCTGCTGGAGAAGGTCGATGAGAAAGTGAACCTGAACGGTGGTGCGATCGCGCTGGGTCACCCGCTTGGCTGTTCCGGCTCGCGCATCTCGACCACGCTGATCAACCTGATGGAACATCAGGATGCGAAATTCGGCCTGGCGACCATGTGTATCGGGCTCGGTCAGGGGATCGCCACGGTCTTTGAACGAGTGGAATAAGCCTTTTCGCCTGATGAAGCCCGCTTTTGCGGGCTTTTTTTGATCTCTGTTAACTATGCAGTCACCGCATATATCAGATGATTAAGTTTCATTTTATTCATGGTTATTTGGCGTCTACACTCAAAACCAATTAAAGACGCCTGACGAATTCGGAGCTTCCCTATGTTTAAGGCCTTGGTACTCAACCAACACGACAAGCAGACCCTTGCAACGATTGAACAACTGGATGACAGCCAGCTGCCGGAAGGCAATGTGCTCATTGATGTCGATTACTCCTCCCTGAACTACAAAGATGGCCTGGCCATTACCGGGAAAGGCAAAATTGTCCGCCAGTTTCCTATGGTGCCGGGTATCGATCTTACCGGTACAGTGTGTGAGTCCAGCGACGAGCGTTACCAGCCTGGAGATAAAGTCGTGCTGACCGGCTGGGGCGTAGGTGAAGGCCACTGGGGCGGCATGGCCCAGAAAGCGCGCCTCAACGCCGATTGGCTGGTACCACTGCCTGCGGCGCTGGACGGCAAGCAATCGATGATGATCGGCACCGCCGGTCTGACAGCGATGTTGTGTGTCCAGGCACTGGTCGATGCCGGGGTCAAACCGCAAGCCGGTGAAGTGCTGGTAACGGGAGCCAGCGGCGGTGTGGGCTCAGTCGCGGTCACGCTACTGGCTCAACTTGGCTATCAGGTGGCAGCCGTGACCGGTCGTGCAGCAGAAAACGGGGATTGGCTGAAATCACTGGGTGCCAGCCGGATCATTGAACGCCATGAGCTGGAAGAACCGGCGCGTCCACTGGAAAAACAACTCTGGGTCGGCGCGGTCGATACCGTCGGCAGTAAAGTGCTGGCTAAAGTCCTGGCGCAGGTTGACTACGATGGTGCCGTGGCTGCGTGTGGGCTGGCGGGCGGATTTGACCTGCCGACCACAGTCATGCCGTTTATTCTGCGTAACGTCAAACTGCTGGGCATCGATTCCGTGATGTGTCCGTATGAAAAACGCATGGCGGCGTGGCAGCGTTTGAGCGAACTGCTGCCAGCGAGTTTCTACGCCCAGGCCTGCCGCGAAGTGAACCTGGAAGAGGTGCCAGAGTGCGCCGAGGCGATCACCCGCGGACAAATCACCGGTCGGGTGGTGATCAAACTGTAGCGGTAGCCATCATCAGTGTAAGCACTCACAGTGTAAACACTAACAGGCTGACGCGATCCGATCACAAACGACAAGACCCGAATGACTACCTTGGCCAGCCATCATGCTGGCCTTTTTTATAGCACGACTATGGCGATGAAGATGAAGATGAAGAGATAATAACCGGCAATCACCTCCATCCCTCACGACCACAGATCACCGTCTCATCGCTAACCTCACGTCAAGCGCTCACTTTCACCCAGTAAACCCATGTCGTGAATCCGTTTATCAATCAACCTGCCGCACTCTTCGCGGATCAGTTGGCGCAGCCAGATCTGCGACGCTGAATATTCACAGCGCGGATGCCAGATCAGTGAATAGTCAAACGGCTTAAACGTAAATGGCAACGGCTTGACCACCAGATCATGCTGCGCTGCCACCAGGTACGCCAAATCAGCCGGGACGGTAATGATCAGTGGCATGGTATCCACAATCGCCAGAGCTGCTTCAAGATGATAGGCCCGCAACACCAATTTTCTTTCCGGCTGTCCCAGCAAAGCATCATCGATCAGCGCTTTCACCCCGTCGCTGATCGCTATCATGGCATGCGGATACGCCAGGTAATCCGCCAGCGTGAGTGGGTGTGCCGCCAACGGATGCTGACGGGACATCATGCAAAACACACTGACCCGGCCAAGGTGCTCCGCTTGCAGTGGAGCAACCGGCCCGGTCGGGCGACAGATCGCCATGTCACACCCATCGGTGGTCAGCTGGGTCAACAAGTGATCATGCTGCAGCGGGGCAAACTCCAGGGAAATGTGGGGGGCTTCCTGATAAATGCGCGGCAGGGCAAACGGCAGAATGGTTTGCATCGCATAGTCAGTGGTGGCAATCACAAACCGCTGCTCACACGCCTGCGGCCGGAAATCACTTGGACTAAGCAGGTTACGCATGGCTTCCAGTGGTGCATTCAGCGCTTCATTGATTTCCAGCGCCCGCTGAGTCGGCAACAGATGCTGTCCCTGACGGGTGAATAAGGGGTCATTCAGTAGATCGCGCAAGCGTCCCAGTACTCGGCTCATGGCTGACTGGCTCAGATTGAGCCGAACAGCAGCTTTACTGACGCTGCCTTCTTCCAGCAGCACCCGCAGCGCTACCAGCAGATTCAGATCGCGGCGATAGATGTCTTCGAGTTCCATGCCTTACCTGTGTCTATGCCCAAGGAAAGCATATTATCCCGCGCCCAATAAAAAAAATCCCGCTATAAAAGCGGGGAAGCCCAAGAAAACTGGGGGAGTGTAGTAGATGTGCAAAGTTAGCTGTCAGCTTTCCTCTTCTTCGAGCTCAGGAGAATGAATAAGCTCGAACCAAAGGCCCAGCGCGGCGGCAATCAAACCAGCCAGCGCAAAAAAACTGGAGTCGTTCGGTGTACGCAATATCAGGGTACAAAAAGTGATAAAGCACAACACACTGTAAATGGTGAGGCGATCCATCGACGTAAGCATAGTCATCCCTCCTAATCCATTAGAAGATAAAACGTTAACGACTTGTTAAATAAGTTACACGTTTTATTTCGATTTGCCAACCCTTATTGATTAATTCTTGCCCGTAAGTATGATCGAAGGCTTCGCAACAAGATGTCGACACTATGACTACGATTTTTGATAACCCGACACATTGCCTGGAAGCAGAAGGACTCCGCTGTCCGGAACCCGTAATGATGGTGCGGAAAACGGTAAGAAAAATGGCGGATGGCGATACCCTGCTGGTGATCGCTGATGACCCGTCAACGACGCGCGATATTCCGAGCTTCTGCCGGTTTATGGATCACACTCTGATCGCCGCCGAGACAGATACGGTTCCCTACCGGTATCTGATTAAGAAAGGGACTAACTAAAAAAGGCAGCTCAATGAGCTGCCTTTTGCTTATTCGTCCGTTAGGGATGCACAACACGGTACTGCATTACGGCTCCTGCCACTCACGCTCCGTGTCATTCTCGCGCAATTGACGGCGGGCTTTCTCTAACTCATGGCGCAGCTCGCGAATTTCCTTTTTCATCGGCAGGACGTAACGTAACCGCACCAGCGCATCCACCGACAGATAAGTCGTGATGATGGCACCCACCACCATCGGTAACCACATATCAGTCAGCACCATCCCAAGGATATTCAGTGCCAGTGCGACATTAAACAGCCAAAACTGGCTGCGTGGTGAGATTGCGAGAAAACGTTCCATATCTCCTCCTTAGAGCACGCTTTCCGGTACTGGTATCACCTTAGCACGAGCAATTTTCCTGCACTACACTCAGGCTCACAAATCCTGCCAACGTCATCGAACTTTCATTAAACATTTATATTTCAAAATGTTAATTGCAACGCTGCAGTAAAATGCAAGCCCTCTTGGGGCGATCCGCAACCGTGCTGCAGAAAGGTTTCACGTGAAACCTTTCTGGCCTCTGCGCGCCCCGCCGCCACCCGCTTACAGTCCGATGCCGGCCACCACCGCCAAGCCGAGGAACAACACAGCGGTAATGATACGGATAGTTTTCAGCGGCATACGATCCGCCGAGAGTTTACCAATCAGGACAACCGGTACATTAGCAAGCAACATCCCGATGGTGGTACCCAGGACAACCAACAGCAAACCGTCGGAGTACTTCGCGCCCAGCATCGTGGTCGCCACCTGAGTTTTGTCACCGATTTCCGCTACAAAGAAGGCAATAAAGCTGGCAATAAACGGGCCGCGGCCGGAAATTTTCTCGTCATCGTCGAGCTTGTCGGGGATCAGAATCCACCCTGCCATCGCGACAAAACTGACCACCAGTACCCACTTCAGTACGTCAGGGCTGAGGTAATCAGCGACGACCACACCCAGCCACGCCGCCAGGGCATGATTGGCAATGGTGGCAAAGAAAATCGCCAGAATAATCGGCACCGGTTTACGATAACGACTGGCCAGCAGCAAGGACAACAGCTGGGTTTTATCCCCAATTTCGGCCAAGGCAACGGTAGTAATGGAAACAGCTAAAATGCTCATGACATGCTCTTTGGGGCGAGGGTAATTATTTTAAACCATAGGTAAACAAGCACGCCCCACCCCGGTTCATGCCGATTTACCAATGGTCTCGCCAAACCCACAAGTAGGATTGCGTGGGTCACAAACGCCATGAAGATTTTGCTTCAATTATGTTGACGTTTGTCTTGTACAGAACAAGAGGCTACTCCCCAAAGGAGCGTGAATTCTAGCCAGCTTTGCGCTCTGGATCAAGCACAAAACCGACACTGCCCCCTGGCCCAATGGCCGAATCGCAGCCAAGAAAAAGGAGCCATGATGGCTCCTTTTGGGAATTAACTGATAAGTTAGCAATTAGATGGTGAACAATCTCACCATGCTATTAAGACCATGCCATTAAGACATTGGAGACAGAACGATCTCAACACGGCGGTTTTCCGCGCGGCCCTGCTCAGTCGAGTTTGACGCGATTGGATGCGCTTCACCCATACCTTTGGTGATAATACGGCTGCTCGCCACACCTTCACGCATCAGCTGGTTGCTCACTTCGCTCGCACGAACCTGAGACAAACGCAGGTTGTACGAATCCGTACCCTTGCTATCAGTAAAGCCGTAAACGTTCAGGCGAGTTTTCTCATACTCTTTCACCACAACCGCTACGCTCGATAGTGCTTGTTTTGCCTGAGAGCTCAGATCGGTCTGATCAAAACCAAAAGTAATGGCGTTTGGCATGTTCAGCACAATGTTGTCACCGTCACGAGTCACGCTCACGCCTGACGCACGCAGTTTCTTACGCAGTTCCGCTTCCTGAACATCCATGTAGTAACCGATACCACCGCCCAGGGCAGCACCAGAAGCAGCACCAATCAGGGCACCCTTACCACGGTCGCTCTTACTGGAAGAAGCAACACCGATCGCAGCACCAGCCACCGCACCGATCAGTGAACCGGTTGTTGCTTTCGCTGTTTGCTCTTCACCCGTATATGGATTCACGGTCGAACAGCCCGTCGCTACCAGCGCAGCGGCCGTCGCCATCACCAGATTGCGAACCCATTTATTTTTATTGGTCATTTTCAGTTCCATAGTAAAAATCTCATTCACTCTCGGCTCCGCCGATCTCACTGTCTTGGCAGAACGATGTAGCCAATTTCCCTCTCAGGTAATTTTATACTGTCATTAAGACAAAATATTCAGAACATTGTCAAAATAGTGCTATTTCTTTAACGCCACACCCGTTACCCACACAAATTTTGGCAATTAGCCGTAAACATGCCCAAAAAACATGCACGAACCCTACTAGCAAGCGGGCTGGCGAGGTATACTGGATTGTTACTTAACATCTATTAATCCATCAATCACGCGAAGCTGACAATGCAGAAATATGATATTAAAACCTTTCAGGGCATGATCCTCGCGCTGCAGGATTACTGGGGCCAGCAAGGCTGTACTATCGTACAACCGCTGGACATGGAAGTCGGTGCCGGTACCTCGCACCCGATGACATGTCTACGTGCTCTGGGTCCGGAACCTATTGCAGCAGCGTATGTGCAACCTTCCCGTCGCCCGACTGACGGCCGTTACGGTGAAAACCCGAACCGCCTTCAGCACTACTACCAGTTCCAGGTGATCATCAAGCCATCACCGGACAACATTCAGGAACTGTACCTGGGTTCACTGGAAGCGCTGGGCATCGATACTCAAATCCACGATATCCGCTTTGTGGAAGACAACTGGGAAAACCCGACGCTGGGTGCTTGGGGTCTGGGTTGGGAAGTCTGGCTGAACGGCATGGAAGTGACCCAGTTCACTTACTTCCAGCAGGTTGGTGGACTTGAATGCAAACCGGTGACGGGTGAAATCACTTACGGTATTGAGCGTCTGGCAATGTACATTCAGGGCGTTGACTCTGTGTATGACCTGGTCTGGACCGACGGCCCGCTAGGTAAAGTGACGTACGGTGACATCTTCCACCAGAACGAAGTGGAACAATCCACGTACAACTTCGAGCACGCGGACGTTGACTTCCTGTTCACTTTCTTCGACCAATGCGAAAAAGAATGTCAATCGCTGCTGGAGCTGGAGAAGCCCCTGCCGCTGCCTGCTTACGAGCGTATTCTGAAAGCCGGCCATGCCTTTAACCTGCTAGATGCCCGCAAAGCGATCTCTGTTACTGAGCGCCAGCGTTACATCCTGCGTATTCGCAACCTGACTAAACAAGTTGCTGAAGCTTATTACGCTTCCCGTGAAGCTCTGGGCTTCCCGATGTGCAAAACCAATCTATAAGGGAACGGCATGAGCGAAAAGAATTTTCTGATTGAACTGGGTACCGAAGAGCTGCCACCAAAAGCGCTGCGTACTCTGGCCGAAGCTTTTGCTGAAAACTTTGCCGCAGAGCTGAACACCGCCGATTTGACCCATCAGGGTATCGAGTGGTTCGCAGCTCCACGTCGTCTGGCACTGAAAGTGCAGGCCATGGCACCGGCGCAGCCTGACAAAGTGGTAGAAAAACGTGGCCCAGCCGTCGCGGCCGCATTCGATGCTAACGGTAACCCAACCAAAGCAGCAATGGGCTGGGCTCGCGGTAACGGTATCACCGTTGACCAGGCTGAGCGTCTGGCCACAGACAAAGGCGAATGGCTGCTGTACAAAGAAGCCGTTAAAGGCCAACCGGCACAAAATCTGCTCCCTGAACTGGTGGCAAATGCCCTGGCTAAACTGCCTATCCCTAAGCCAATGCGCTGGGGTGACAAAGAAACACAATTCATCCGTCCGGTGAAAACCCTGACGATGCTGCTGGGTGACGAGCTGATCTCCGGCACAGTACTGGGCGTTACCGCCGATCGCGTGATTCGCGGTCACCGCTTCATGGGTGAAGCTGAGTTCACTATCGACCACGCTGATCAGTACCCTGCAATTTTGCAGGAACGCGGTATGGTTATGGCCGACTACGAAACCCGTAAAGCCCTGATTCTGGCCGATGCGCAAAAAGCCGCAGCCGAAGTGGGCGGCATTGCCGATCTGGAAGATGACCTGCTGGAAGAAGTAACGTCGCTGGTTGAATGGCCAGTCGTTATGACTGCATCATTCGAAGAAGAATTCCTGAAAGTGCCGGCTGAAGCACTGGTTTACACCATGAAAGGTGACCAGAAGTACTTCCCGATTTACGATCAGAACGGCAAGCTACTGCCTAAGTTCATCTTCGTATCGAACATCATTTCCAAAGATCCACGTCAAATCGTTGAAGGTAATGAGAAAGTGGTTCGTCCGCGCTTGGCAGATGCCGAGTTCTTCTTCAACACTGACCGCAAACGTCCGCTGGTTGAACGTCTGTCAGAACTGGACAATGTCCTGTTCCAGAAACAACTGGGTACCCTGCGCGACAAAACCGATCGCATCACAGCCCTGGCAGGTTACATTGCGGCGCAAATTGGTGCCGATGTGGAGCACGCTGAGCGTGCCGGTCTGCTGTCTAAATGTGACCTGATGACCTCCATGGTCTTTGAGTTTACCGACACCCAAGGTGTTATGGGCATGCACTACGCACGCCACGACGGTGAACTGGAAGATGTCGCACTGGCACTGAACGAGCAGTACATGCCACGCTTTGCCGGTGACAGCCTGCCAAGCACTGACGTCTCTGCAGCTGTTGCGATGGCCGACAAACTGGATACGCTGGTAGGTATCTTTGGTATCGGTCAGGCGCCAAAAGGCAGTGACCCATTTGCCCTGCGTCGTGCAGCACTGGGTGTGCTACGCATCATTGTTGAGCGTGGTTACAACCTGGATCTGGTTGACCTGATCGCCAAAGCGCACGAATTGCTGGACGGCAAAGTCAGCAACCGTGAGGTTGAAGCTGAAGTACTGGAATTCATGCTGGGCCGTTTCCGCGCCTGGTATCAGGATGAAGGCCACAGCGTTGACGTGATCCAAGCGGTTCTGACCCGTCGCCCAACCCAGCCTGCTGATTTCGACAAACGCGTGAAAGCCGTGAGCCACTTCCGATCACTGGATGCCGCGGAGTCGCTGGCTGCCGCGAACAAGCGTGTGGGTAATATCCTGGCGAAATTTGACGGAGCGCTGTCTGACGCGATTGATACCGGTCTGCTGGTTGAAGATGCCGAGAAAGCTCTGGCCGAAAAAGTGGAAGCGAAAATCGCGGCTCTGGCGCCAATCTTTGCGGAAGGCGATTACCAGTTGGCACTGTCTGAACTGGCCACCCTGCGTGAAGCGGTTGATGCGTTCTTCGACAACGTCATGGTCATGGCTGATGACGAGAAGCTAAAAGTGAACCGTCTGACCATGCTGAACCTGCTGCGTAACGAATTCCTGAAAGTGGCTGATATTTCACTGCTTCAGAAATAAGTTAGTCCAAACCCCGGCAGTGCCGGGGTTTTTCTTCTGCTCCACTATTCCACTATATAGCCTGAGTAACTCTTGGCAATTCCGCTACTTACTTCCCCCTGAACTCCCCCCTGATGCCGACGCTACTGATTCCGCCCCTCGGGCATGACTGAGTCTGACGGTAAGTGGTTTCACGTGGAACCTGCATCTGCCGTCTCTGGTGAACCTGCATCTACAGCCAATTGCCAGTGATAAATGAGCCATTGCAGCCAACAGTATATACCTCCAACCGCCAGCCCAACCGACCTTACTCACCCCTCCCAAGCAGAGAAATGTTTCATGTGAAACACACAGAGGCAGAGGCAGAGGCATGGCAACAGAACCAGAATGCCAAAAATCACGACCACAGATTCTCCGCCACACCGGATTAAACCGCGGAATTCTTCACTGGGTGTAAAGGGAAAAGAACGCCGCAATTCAGACTTTCCCTACCTCCAGCATTCAGGTATGTTGACGGAGTACACAACATAATCCATAACCATATCGAATAAATAAAAGTCAACCTTAGATAGACTGAGAATCGGAAGTAATAAGATGGAGTTTTCAACATTCGGTGACAAGTTCGCCCGCTACTCTGGGATCACCCAACTAATGGATGATTTGAACGACGGATTACGCAATCCCGATGCCATCATGCTGGGTGGCGGGAATCCGGCGCAGATTCCCGAAATGCTCACCTACTTCAATCAGCTTTGCCAGCAAATGGCCGCCAGTGGCGAACTGACCCAGGCCATGACGAACTACGATGGTCCGCAAGGCAAAAACACGTTCATCAATGCCCTGGCCGATCTGTTGCGTGAGCGATTCGGCTGGCCGATAACCGCACGCAATATCGCCCTGACCAACGGCAGCCAGAGCGCCTTCTTCAATTTGTTCAACCTTCTGGCAGGCACATTCAGCGATGGGACCCGCAAAAAAATTCTGCTGCCGCTGGCACCGGAATACATTGGCTATGGGGATGCGGGGTTAAGTGAAGAGATGTTTATCTCCTACCGCCCGGAAATCACCCTACTGGAAGATGGCCTGTTTAAGTACCATGTCGACTTCAAAAACCTGGTGGTGGATGACAGCATTGGGGCGATCTGTGCGTCGCGCCCGACCAACCCAACCGGCAATGTGTTGACCGACGAAGAAATTGCCCACCTGGATGCACTGGCGCGTGAACACGGTATCCCACTGATTATTGATAACGCCTACGGCATGCCGTTCCCGGATATCATTTTTGAAGATGTCACCCCTTTCTGGAACGACAACACGGTGCTGTGCATGAGCCTGTCCAAGCTCGGCTTGCCGGGTGTCCGCTGTGGGATTGTCGTTGCCCGCGAAGAAATCGCGACAGCCATTACCAACATGAACGGCGTGCTCAGCCTGGCCCCTGGCAGTGTCGGGCCCGCCCTGGCTTATCGGATGATTGAACAGAACGACTTGCTGACGCTGAGCGAAACTGTGATTAAACCGTTTTACCAGCGTAAATCACAGCACGCGGTCGCACTGCTGCAACAAGCCATTACCGATCCGCGCTTTCGAATTCACAAACCTGAAGGGGCCATGTTCCTGTGGTTGTGGTTTAACGATCTCCCTATCAGCACCATGGAACTGTACCAACGCCTCAAGGATCGCGGAGTGTTGATTGTCCCGGGCGAATACTTCTTTATCGGATTGGAAGAAGACTGGCAGCATGGTCATGAATGCCTGCGCATGAACTATGTGCAGGAAGACGACGTGATGCAACGCGGCATTGCTATCATTGCCGAAGAAGTTGCTCGCGCCTACCGGGAAGGCAAACCCGCTGATTGATAGCCTACAAGCTATGACTCCTGGAGTGCACTCCCCGTTTAGGGACATAGCAGCATCGCATCTAGATGGGTAATCGGTCTTTACCAAGTCACCAACCTTGGTCCGCCGCGAGCATTGTTATTATCGCTCTCCCTCAGAAAGCTGCCATTAGGCAGCTTTCTTGGTTTCACGTGAAACCAAAACGGGAACCGCTTCTCCTACTGCAATTACTAGAATCCAGCCAAACAAAAAGGCCAGCCGATGGCTGACCTTCTCTCTTATCGTTGCTGCGTTTAGCTAGCGGCGTTACTCACTTTCCAGTAGCGGCGTGCCATTGATGGTGATCTTACGTGGCTTCTGCTCTTCTGGGATCTCACGTTCAAGATCAATATGCAGTAGCCCGTTCTCCATATTAGCCCCAATCACTTTGACATAGTCTGCCAACTGGAACTTGCGCTCAAAGTCGCGTTCTGCGATCCCCTGATACAGGTACTGGCGCTCGTCGTGCTCGGACTCAGGGCGAGTACCGCGCACAATCAGTTTGTTCTCGTGCTGAGTGATATCCAGCTGCGACTCAGCAAACCCCGCGACCGCCATCGTAATGCGGTACTGGTTATCGCCACGCTGCTCAATGTTGTATGGCGGGTAGCCACCATTGCTGTTGTTCAGGTTCTGCTCCATCTGATTAAACAGACGATCAAAACCAATGGCAGAACGATATAGAGGAGTAAAATCAAGTGTACGCATAATACCTATCCTTCTTTGAAGCAATATGATTACGGTTAAGGTCAGTGAAGCTGCTTTCCTACCGGACAAGCGTATGCAGGCCCAAACTCTGGCACCTTGCTCTGCTTCACTACTAGATATAAGGTCGGCCAAATCCGATTCAAGACCCCGATAGCAATTTTTTTGCTCAGCGGTTTATTCGCAGTCAGCCGTTTTTGTCCTAACCAGGCAACTAGCCGTCTGGTTCCCCCAAAACTGCAGCACCCAGCAAGTAAAAGTCTCCCATCCCCGACAACAAATTTGCCCAAAATCAGAAAATACCCACTACGGTTTAGCAAGGAGAGCCCGCATCTTTACTCAAACGTGATCTGGGAGCAGCGAGCCTGCCCAGTTCATACTCCAGACTAACCACGATCCAAAAGAAAAGCCTCCGCCAGGATAACGGCTACGGCAGCCTATAATCGAGGTCATAAAAAAACGCCGCTCTTTCGAGCGGCGTTTTCCAACACCCTATCTGACATTCTGCCACTTGGGCAGGTACTATCTCGGCGTAATTACACGTCCAGGTTGGCGTTCAGGGCGTTCGCTTCGATAAAGTTACGACGCGGCTCAACCTGATCACCCATCAGCGTGGTAAACAGTTCGTCAGCAGCAACTGCATCCTGAACAGTTACCTGCATCATACGGCGCGATTCTGGATCCATGGTGGTTTCCCACAGCTGATCCGGGTTCATTTCACCCAGACCTTTATAGCGCTGAATGCTCAGGCCACGGCGAGATTCTTTGATCATCCAGTCCAGTGCTTCACTGAAACTGTCAACCGGCTGTTTACGCTCGCCACGTTGAACGTAGGCAGAGTCATCCAGCAGGCCGTCCAATGCTTCCGACAGATCCGCCAGTTTCGCATACTCTTTCGAGTTCAGCAGATCAACACTCAGCAGGTAGTCGTATTCCACACCGTGAGTACGCACGATCACTTTCGGCAACCATACGTTGTGCTCGTCGTCCTTCACCACCTCAAACGAGAAGTGACTTTCACCGGTTTGTTTTTGCTGCAGCGCGGCCACCAGCGTGTTCGTCCAGCCTTCTACCTGAGACTGATCCGCCAGCATGTCCGCCGTCAGACGCGGCTGATACAGGAACTCATTCAGCATCAGTTTCGGATAGCGACGGCTCATGCGGTCAATCATCTTACCGGCACTATTGTATTGCTGCACCAGCGTTTCCAACGCCTGACCCATGATCGCCGGCGCCCCTTCTGCGGTAAACAGCTGCGCGTTATCCAGTGCCAGAGTGATCTGGTACTGCGTCATGTTGTCATCATCCTGGATGTACTGCTCTTGTTTGCCTTTCTTCACTTTGTACAGTGGTGGCTGAGCAATGTAGATATGACCACGCTCGATCAGTTCTGGCATCTGACGGTAGAAGAAGGTCAACAGCAGCGTACGGATGTGCGAGCCGTCAACGTCGGCATCGGTCATGATGATGATGCTGTGGTAACGCAGTTTATCCGGGTTGTATTCGTCGCGGCCGATACCACAGCCCATGGCCGTGATCAGCGTAGCCACTTCCTGCGAAGACAGCATCTTGTCAAAACGGGCTTTTTCCACGTTCAGGATTTTACCTTTCAGCGGCAGAATCGCCTGATTCTTACGGTTACGACCCTGCTTGGCAGAACCGCCCGCCGAGTCACCCTCCACTATGTAGAGTTCAGACAGCGCAGGATCTTTTTCCTGACAGTCAGCCAGTTTGCCCGGCAGACCCGCCAGATCCAGAGCGCCTTTACGACGCGTCATTTCGCGCGCTTTACGAGCCGCTTCACGGGCTCGTGACGCTTCGATAATCTTGCTACAAACCGTTTTGGCATCACTTGGGTTTTCCAGTAGGAATTCACTCAGCTTTTCACCCATCGCCGACTCAACGGCCGGTTTCACTTCACTCGATACCAGCTTGTCTTTGGTCTGGCTGGAGAACTTAGGATCCGGCACTTTCACCGAGACCACGGCCGTCAGGCCTTCACGGGCATCGTCACCCGAGGTCGCGGTTTTCGCTTTCTTCGAATACCCTTCTTTTTCCATGAAAAGGTTCAGGGTACGGGTCAGCGCGCCACGGAAACCCGCCAGGTGTGTACCGCCGTCACGCTGCGGAATGTTGTTGGTAAAGCAGTAAATGTTTTCCTGGAAACCATCGTTCCACTGCATCGCCACTTCAACCCCGATACCGTCTTCACGAGTGAACTCAAAGTGGAACACTTTCGGGTGAATTGGAGTCTTGTTACGGTTCAGGTGCTCAACGAACGCTTTAATCCCGCCTTCATACATGAAGTGGTCTTGCTTGTTTTCTTCGCGCTCATCAATCAGTCGGATAGAAACCCCGGAGTTCAGGAACGACAGTTCGCGCAGACGCTTCGCCAGGATCTCGTAGTGGAATTCGATGTTGCTAAACGTGGCCGCACTCGGCCAGAAACGAATACGGGTACCGGTGCGGTCAGAATCACCAATCACAGCCAGAGGTGCCTGAGGTTCACCATGGTGGTAAATCTGCTGATGGATATGGCCGCCGCGGTGAATGGTCAGTTCCACTTTTTCAGACAGGGCGTTCACTACCGACACACCCACCCCGTGCAGACCGCCGGAAACTTTGTAGGAGTTGTCGTCAAACTTACCGCCGGCGTGCAGAACCGTCATGATGACTTCTGCCGCAGAAACCCCTTCTTCAGGGTGCAGTTCTGTCGGAATACCACGACCATCATCGCTTACAGACACCGAGCCGTCTTCATGGATAGTTACGATGATATCTTCACAATGGCCAGCAAGAGCTTCATCGATAGAGTTATCGACCACCTCAAAGACCATGTGGTGCAAGCCCGTGCCGTCATCGGTATCACCAATGTACATCCCTGGGCGCTTACGTACCGCATCAAGGCCCTTCAGTACCTTGATACTTGATGAATCGTAGTTGTTGGACATTGAGTTACTCTCGCTTTGATTATCCTGCGGTTATTTTACCGTGTTCCACATGAAACATCTTGCCATTTTCATCATGCATTTCCGCGATTTGGTCACCGCTGATCGCACTGATGAACACCTGGGCACCGGTTTCCTTTAACCGTTGTGCCAGCAGCGTGCGCCGCTGGCTGTCCAGTTCGGAAGCAAAATCGTCAATTAAATAAATGCACTGCTTCCCGGTGGCTTCGGTCAGGTGTAATCCCTGGGCAAGGCGCAGGGCACAGACCATTAATTTCAGCTGACCGCGGGACAGTACATCTTCGACCGGCGTACCGGCCACTTTGATCCGCAAGTCCGCTTTGTGCGGTCCGCTTGCGGTATACCCCAACTGTCCGTCACGCTCAAAATTGCGGCGCAGCAGCTCAGCATACGGGGTGTCTTTTTCCCAGCCGCGGTAGTACCCGAGCTGGATATCAAATTCCGGCAAGAAGCCCTGACAAATTTCGGCCGCTTTGGCTTTGACTGCCTGTAAATACGCATCACGCCAGCGGTCGATGTCTTCCGCCAGCTGAGCCAGTTCCTGATCCCAGTAGCTGAGCTCGCGGTAACTGGCGGCCGTTTTCAACAAGGCATTGCGCTGTTTGGTTAATCGGCGCACCCGGCTCCAAGCGTGATAAAACTGAGGTTCCACGTGAAACACGCCCCAGTCGATAAACGATCGCCGAAACTTAGGCCCACCAATCAGCAGCTCAAACCCTTCCGGGGTAATGAGCTGCAGCGGCAGGATTTGCGCCAGCTGAGCCAGCTTTTGCCCGCTCTCTCCACCGATTTTCAGCTCAGTGGTACCGTCGCGTTTTTTATTGATGCCGACCGGCAGTTCCATTTTGAGAGAAGCCGACTGCAACCTACCATGGACAAACAATTCGGCCTGCTCATGGCGGATCACACGCCCGGTCAGGTGACTACGAAAAGAACGGCCATGGCCAAGAAAATGGATGGCCTCCAGCACGCTGGTTTTCCCACTGCCGTTAGCACCGACCAGAAAATTAAAGCCTGGCGACAACGACAGGTCGCAGGCTTCAATATTACGGAAGTCTTTTACGATAAGACGTGTTAATGGCATACCTTACAGCCTGATTGGCATCACCACATACATGGCATCGCCATTGGCGCAGTCTTCCAGCAAAGCACTGGCATTGGCATCGGTCAGCGACCAGCGCACCTGTTCACACTTCAGGGTATTTAAAACGTCCAGCACATAACTGACGTTAAAGCCGATTTCCAGTGGCTCTCCCTGGTAGTCGACATCCAGAAATTCTTCCGCTTCTTCCTGTTCTGGGTTATTTGCGGTGATCCGCATTTCACCGTTGGCCAGGTTCAGGCGCACACCACGGAATTTTTCGTTCGACAGAATCGCCGCTCGCGAGAACGCCTTACGCAGTTCATCACAATTGGCTTCCAGGGTTTTGGTGGTATTTTGCGGCAGCACCCGGCGATAGTCAGGGAAGCGACCATCCACCAGCTTCGAGGTGAAGATAAAGTTATTCACTTCCGCCCGGATGTTGGAATGGCCGATCTGAATGCGGACGTCCGCATCAGGAGTATCGAGCAGACGCATCAGCTCCATCACGCCTTTGCGCGGCACAATGATTTGTTTAGCTGGCAGCGTATCCGCCAGGTCGATCGCACACACCGCCATCCGGTGACCGTCGGTCGCCACGGAACGCAGGTGCGAGCCATCGGTCTCAAACAGCATCCCATTTAGGTAGTAACGGACATCCTGGTGGGCCATGGAAAACTGGGTGCTGTCGATCAGGTGGCGCATTTGCCCCTGTGGCAGTGCCAATTCCACTTCACTTTGCCAGTCTTCAATGTTCGGGAAGTCCGCCGCCGGCAGAATGGACAGGGTGTAGCGGCTGCGACCGGACCGGATGATCACCCGATCACCTTCCAGGGTCACACTGATGCTGGCCTGATCCGGCAGACCGCGGCAGATATCCAGGAACTTACGAGACGGCACAGTCACCGCTCCCGGTTCGAAGTCACCTTCCAGCGGCAGGCGGGCGATCATTTCCACTTCCAGATCGGTCCCGGTCATAGACAGGCAACCCTGCTCCACCACCAGCAGAATATTGCCGAGAATCGGCAGTGACGGACGGCTTCCCAGCGCCCCAGACACCTGCTGGAGCGGCTTCAGTAATTGTTCGCGTGCAACGGTAAACTTCATATTAAGATGACAATGTTCTAATTAGGTTGGAATAATCTTCTTTGATGTCATGGCTTTCTTCACGCAGCTGCTCAATCTTGCGGCACGCGTGTAGCACCGTCGTGTGGTCACGACCGCCAAAGGCATCGCCGATTTCCGGCAGGCTGTGGTTGGTCAGCTCCTTAGCCAGCGCCATCGCCATCTGGCGCGGGCGAGCCACCGAGCGTGACCGGCGCTTGGACAGCATATCAGCCATCTTAATCTTATAGTATTCAGCCACGGTCTTCTGAATGTTATCGATCGTGACCAGTTTTTCCTGCAGCGCCAGCAAATCGCGCAGCGCTTCACGGACAAAATCAATGGTAATCGCACGGCCGGTAAAGTTGGCGTTGGCAATTACCCGATTCAGCGCCCCTTCCAGCTCACGCACGTTTGAGCGCAGGCGCTTGGCAATAAAGAAGGCCACTTCGTCGGCCAGACGGATATTGTGGTCTTCCGCTTTTTTCATCAGGATCGCGACCCGGGTTTCCAGCTCCGGCGGCTCAATCGCCACCGTCAGGCCCCAGCCAAAACGGGACTTGAGGCGATCCTCTACCCCGTTAATTTCTCGCGGGTAGCGGTCCGAAGTCAGAATGATTTGCTGGTTGCCTTCCAGCAAAGCGTTAAAGGTGTGGAAAAATTCTTCTTGTGAGCGCTCTTTGTTGGCGAAGAACTGAATGTCATCGATCAGCAGCGCATCGACGCTGCGGTAGTAACGTTTGAATTCTTCGATGGCATTGTTCTGCAGCGCTTTTACCATGTCCTGCACGAAACGTTCCGAGTGCATGTACACCACTTTGGCGTTCGGCTTGCGATCCGCGATCGCGTTACCCACCGCATGCAACAAGTGGGTTTTACCCAGGCCGGTTCCGCCGTACAGGAACAACGGGTTGTACGCCGCGCCCGGATTGTCCGCCACTTGGCGGCAGGCAGCCAGACCCAGCTGGTTCGACTTACCTTCCACGAAATTGTTGAAGTTGTGCTTCGGGTTGACGTTCGAGCGGTACCCGGCCTGCGATTCCGGCTGCACCGGTGACGGCGCAGGCTCCCAGCGACGGGAAGGCGGTTCATCAATAATGCCCGGAGCGGGCTGCAGGCTGGCGGGTATCACCGCCGGTTGCGGCGGCGGTGCCGTGACAGGTCGGCTGCCAACCTCAAATCGCAGGATCGGCACATCATTACCGCAAAACTCGTTAAGCAAGCGGTTAATATTGTTGAGGTACTTATCCCGCACCCAATCCAGGACAAATCGATTCGGTGCGAACAAGGTCAACGTGTTGTCGTTCAACTCGGCTTGAAGCGGTCGAACCCACATACTGAATTCTGTTGCAGGGAGTTCTTCCTGAAGGCGTTGAAGGCACTGCAACCATAGCGAAGATGACAAGCTCGACTCCACACTGAATAACTGAAAACACGAAAGGGATGCAATTTTATACCTGCTGGCTCAGGATCTCCAGCAAAGAGATCGCAGATCCAGTGAATAAGATCGGAGTTATTCACATAGATCGCACAGCAAATGGCAAGATCACCACAATTTTACCCCTCCTTACCCACAATTTCATGAACACGATCTGGATCCATGTCCTAACCTTAGGTTATTTGAAATAACTCTTAGTTATTTAAAAAAGCCGGATATAAGCAGATAGGATTATCAATAATCTGCCCTCTACCACTATCCCTGAGGAGTAAACAGGATGAAAAGCTGGGTTAAAACAACGTTTACGGCGGTTGCACTGACACTTGCGGCCAGCCAGACTGCCATGGCTGCCACTGACGTTAAAGTAGGCATGTCAGGCCGTTACTTTCCGTTCACCTTTGTAAAGCAGGATCAGCTGCAGGGATTTGAGGTGGATGTCTGGAACGAAATCGGCAAGCGTAACGATTACAAGGTTGAGTTTGTCACCGCTAACTTCTCCGGTTTGTTTGGTCTGCTGGAAACCGGTCGTATCGACACCATTTCCAACCAGATCACCATTACCGATGAGCGTAAAGCCAAGTACCTGTTTGCCGACCCTTATGTGATTGATGGTGCCCAGCTGGTGGTACGCAAGGGCAACGACAGCATCAAGAGCACTGACGACCTGGCCGGTAAGACCGTTGGCGTTAACCTGGGCTCAAACTACGAGCAGTTGCTGCGCAAACTGGATAAAGACGGTAAGATAAACATCAAGACCTACGACACCGGCATTGAGCACGATGTCGCCCTGGGTCGTACTGATGCATTTGTCATGGATCGTCTGTCTTCCGTTGAGCTGATCAAAAAAGCCAACCTGCCGCTGCAACTGGCCGGTCAGCCATTCGAGAAGATTGAGAACGCGTGGCCGTTCCTGAAAGGCGAAAAAGGTGAGAAGCTGCGTGATGAAGTTAACCAGGCACTGGCCGCCATGCGTGAAGACGGCACCCTGAAAAACATCTCCATTAAATGGTTTGATGCGGACATCACGGAATAACATTCCACCTCTACACGGCATTTCTTCATATACTTAAAGGCTCACCTCGGTGGGCCTTTGTCGCTTCAACTCTAACCACAAGAAGATAGACCACCCATGGGTTTCGATTTTAACTACATGCTGTCGCTGATGCCGATCCTGTTTAAGTATCTCGGCACCACGATGGGAATGGCACTCTGGGGCCTGCTGTTTGCCCTGATCCTCGCCCTGACGCTGGCGTTGCTGCGCATTTATCGGGTGCCGCTGCTGAATCAGCTCAGTCAGCTGTACATCAGTTTTTTCCGTGGCACCCCCCTGCTGGTACAACTGTTCCTGCTGTATTACGGCCTGCCTCAGGTCTTCCCGGTATTCGTTGGGATTGATGCCTTTACCGCCGCGGTGATTGGCCTGAGCCTGCACTTTGCCGCTTACATGGCCGAAAGTATCCGCGCCGCCATTATCGGTATCGACCGCAGCCAGCGGGAAGCCAGCCTGGCGATCGGCATGACCGAGCTACAGGCCATGCGCCGGATTATTCTGCCGCAGGCGACCCGTGTCGCACTGCCATCGCTGATGAACTATTTCATCGATATGATTAAGTCGACTTCTCTGGCGTTCACGCTTGGGGTTGCCGAAATCATGGCCAAGGCTCAGATGGAAGCCTCCTCCAGCTTCAAGTTCTTTGAAGCCTTCCTGGCCGTTGCCCTGATTTACTGGGGGGTCGTCCTGATCCTGACCCGCATCCAGGACTGGGCAGAAGTGAAACTTAACAGAGCGTACACACGATGATTAGCATTCAGAACCTTGCCAAACGCTTCGGCGACAGCACGATTTTCTCCGGGCTCAACCTGACCATAGAGAAAGGGGAAATTGTGGTGGTGATCGGTCCGTCCGGTACCGGTAAATCGACCCTGCTGCGCTGCATCAACTTTCTGGAAACCGCCGACGAGGGCCGAGTGACCATTGACAGTCTCTCCGTCGCCGCGCAGCAGGCCAACAAGGCCGATGTACTGGCCCTGCGCCGCAAAACCGGCTTCGTGTTCCAGAACTACGCCCTGTTCGCCCACCTGACAGCACGCCAGAATATTGCCGAAGGACTGATCACGGTCAAAGGCTGGCACAAAGCCGAAGCTCACCAGCGCGCCCAGCAGATTCTGGATGACATAGGTCTGGGCGACAAAGGTGACCATTACCCGGCAGCCTTGTCCGGCGGTCAGCAACAGCGGGTCGGGATCGGCCGCGCGATGGCGCTAGAAGCAGAGTTGCTGCTGTTTGATGAGCCGACGTCCGCCCTGGATCCGGAATGGGTCGGGGAAGTCCTGAACCTGATGCAAAAACTGGCGACCCGGCACCAGACCATGCTGGTGGTTACCCATGAGATGCAGTTTGCCCGGGAAGTGGCTGATCGGGTGATCTTTATGGCGGACGGCGAGTTTGTCGAACAGGGCACGCCAACGCAGATCTTCACCAATCCGCAAGATCCACGCCTGAAAAAGTTCCTGAGTCAGGTTGGGATCCGCGAAGGATCCTTGCACTCATCGCCACAAGAAGTATAATTCAGCGCCCGCAGTTCTCTGCGGGAGTAATCATTGACTATTGAACGTTCAGTGATTACAATTCCGCCTCTTTGTTTGGAGGTCCGGCTGTCCACAGTCGACAACCACAATAAACTTAAAAACTGATCAGTTAATTTAAGGTAATAACCCATGAAACGCACTTTTCAACCTACAGTTCTAAAGCGCAAGCGTACTCACGGTTTCCGTGCTCGCATGGCTACTAAGAACGGTCGCGCTGTAATCAACGCGCGTCGCGCTAAAGGCCGTAAGCGTCTGTCTAAGTAATCGCTCTGATTATTTTGAGTAAGTACGCTTTCTCTCGGGAGTTACGTCTGTTAACTCCCGAACAATATAAAAAAGTCTTCCAGCAAGCCCATCGAGCTGGCTCTCCTCACTTAACTATTCTTGCCCGTCCCAATAACCTTGACCATCCGCGTCTAGGCCTGGCCGTTCCAAAGAAACAGATCAAAACTGCTGTTGGCAGAAACAAGTTTAAACGCGCCGTGCGTGAAAGCTTCCGCCTCAAGCAAGCCGATCTGCCGGCTAAAGATTTTGTGGTCATTGCCAAGAAAAGTGCCAGTGAGCTGAGCAACGAAGAACTTTTTAAGTTGCTAGATAAATTATGGCATCGCCTGTCTCGCCCTTCGCGTGGCTAGTCATTCGACTAGTCCGCTTTTACCAACTGGCAATCAGTCCTCTGATCGGGCCTCGTTGCCGCTTTACCCCTACTTGTTCCCAATATGCCATTGAATCTCTAAAAGCGCATGGAGCGATAAAAGGTTGTTGGTTCGCGGCGAAACGTCTATTAAGATGTCATCCTTTAACTCACGGGGGTTATGACCCCGTTCCGCCAACCAAGCATAACGACAGAGATAATTAACGATGGATTCCCAACGCAATATTCTGTTAATTGCCCTACTGTTCGTCTCGTTCCTGCTGTATCAGCAGTGGAACATGGACAACAACCCACAGCCGGAAAGCCAGGGTGTAGTGCAAAACGTGACTCAAAACGGTGATGTTCCGTCACACTCCGGTGATGGTCAACCACTGACTGACGACAGCACGTCAAATAACCTTATTACTATCAACACAGATGTACTGGCGCTGACTGTCGATACGCTTGGTGGCGATATTATTGAAGCCAAACTGCTGGCTTACGACAATGAACTGGGTTCTGAAGACCCGTTTGTTCTGCTGAAGTCCGAACAAGGCCATACCTACACTGCTCAATCAGGCCTGATTGGTGCTAACGGCATCGATACAGCCGCTGGCCGTGCTCAGCTGCAAGCGAGCGCTGACAGCTTCACTCTGGCTGACGGCCAGGACGAACTGCGTGTACCGCTGACGTTTGAAAAAGACGGCATCCAGTACGCGAAAGTCTTCGTTCTGAAGCGTGGCAGCTATGCGGTCGATGTGGCTTACACCATCAACAACCAATCAGACACTGCGGCAAGCGTTCAGATGTATGCTCAGCTGAAGCAGAACCTGATGGATGATGGCGGCAGCCTGACCATGCCGACTTACCGTGGCGGCGCGTTCTCGGCAGATAACGAAAAATACAAAAAATACAGCTTCGACGATATGCAGGACAAGAACCTGAACCTGACTATCGCCGAACAAGGCTGGGTGGCGATGATGCAGCACTACTTTGTGTCTGCCTGGATCCCACGCAGCGGCGAAGCCACCAACCTGTACACCCGTACCAGCAACGGCATGGGCTACATCGGTGTGCGTCTGCCACAGACAACGGTTGCACCGGGTAGTGAGCAGACCATGACCACGACCCTGTGGGTCGGTCCAAAACTGCAAGACCAGATGGAAGCCACCGCGGCCAACCTGAACCTGACCGTCGACTACGGCTGGCTGTGGTTCATCGCCAGTCCGCTGCACAGCCTGCTGTCATTCATCCAGAGCCTAGTGTCTAACTGGGGTGTGGCGATCATGCTGCTGACCTTCATCGTACGTGGTGCGATGTACCCGCTGACGAAGGCACAGTACACCTCCATGGCTAAAATGCGCATGCTGCAACCAAAACTGCAAGCGATGCGTGAGCGTTTCGGCGACGACCGTCAGCGCATGAGCCAGGAAATGATGGAACTGTACAAGAAAGAGAAAGTAAACCCGCTGGGCGGCTGTTTACCTATCCTTCTGCAGATGCCAATCTTCATCGCCCTGTACTGGGCCCTGATGGAGTCGGTTGAGCTGCGCCACGCGCCGTTCTTTGGCTGGATCCACGACTTGTCGGCACAGGACCCTTACTACGTCCTGCCAGTGCTGATGGGTGTGACTATGTTCATGATCCAGAAGATGAGCCCAACCACAGTGACTGACCCGATGCAGCAGAAGATCATGACCTTCATGCCGGTGATGTTCACCTTCTTCTTCCTGTGGTTCCCATCCGGTCTGGTTCTGTACTGGCTGGTATCGAACGTCGTGACACTGATCCAGCAGACGCTGATTTACCGCTCGCTGGAGAAGAAAGGCCTGCACAGTAAGTGATGCAGCCCTGAACTCTGAAGGCGGCCTCCGGGCCGCCTTTTTTATTTGCTTCCGAGCCGCTCAGTTGCCAGCGCTGGGCAATCGCGGCTAGTCTGTTTACAATTGCAGCGACTTTTACAAGCTAAGCCAACATTATGATTGAACACACAGATACCATTGTTGCCCAAGCGACCCCGCCGGGACGCGGCGGGGTGGGCATCATCCGCGTCTCAGGCCCGAAAGCCAGAGAAGTCGCCCTGGCTGTCGCCGGCCGTGAGCTTACGCCACGTTATGCCGAGTACCTGCCGTTTAAAGATCCGGAAGGCAATGCGCTGGACCAGGGTATCGCCTTGTTCTTCAAAGGCCCGAACTCTTTCACCGGCGAAGACGTGCTGGAACTGCAGGGCCACGGTGGCCCGGTGCTGATGGACATGCTAATCCGCCGTATTCTGCAGATTGACGGCATCCGTCCGGCCCGCCCGGGGGAATTCTCCGAACGTGCCTTCATGAACGACAAGCTCGATCTGGCTCAGGCCGAGGCGATTGCCGACCTGATTGATGCCAGCTCAGAAGAAGCAGCGAAAAGCGCGTTCCAGTCCCTGCAGGGCGCCTTCTCAACCCGCGTTAACGAGCTGGTGGAAGCGCTGATTTACCTGCGGATGTACGTGGAAGCCGCGATTGATTTCCCGGAAGAAGAAATCGACTTTCTGTCGGACGGCAAAGTCGCCGGCGATCTGCAGGGCATCATTGACCGCCTCAATGCCGTGCGCCGCGAGGCCAACCAGGGGGCCATCATGCGTGAAGGGATGAAGGTGGTAATCGCCGGTCGCCCGAACGCCGGTAAATCGAGCCTGATGAACGCCCTGTCCGGCAAAGACTCGGCCATTGTGACCGACATTGCCGGCACCACCCGGGACGTCCTGCGCGAGCACATCCATATTGATGGCATGCCGCTGCACATTATCGATACCGCCGGCCTGCGTGAAGCGTCCGACGAAGTCGAGCGCATCGGTATTGAACGGGCCTGGGAAGAAATCCGCCAGGCCGACCGCGTCCTGTTCATGGTCGACAGCACCACCACCGATGCCACCGATCCGGTTGATATCTGGCCGGACTTTGTTGAGCGTCTGCCGGAAGGCCTCGGCATGACAGTGATCCGCAACAAGGTCGAGCTGACCGGAGAAACTGCCGGGATTTGCCATGTGAACAACCCTACCCTAATCCGCCTGTCAGCCCGTACCGGCGAAGGGGTCGAGAGCCTGCGTGAGCACCTCAAAGAGTGCATGGGTTTCAGTGGCACGACCGAAGGTGGCTTTATGGCCCGCCGTCGCCACCTGGATGCCCTGGAGCGCGCTGCCGAGCACTTAGACATCGGTCAGACCCAGCTGGAAGGCTTTATGGCCGGAGAGATCCTGGCAGAAGAGCTGCGCCTGGCCCAGCAACACCTGAGCGAGATCACCGGAGAGTTCACCTCGGACGATCTGCTGGGCCGGATCTTCACTTCTTTCTGTATCGGTAAATAAGCTGTACAAGTGAGAGTGAGGGAGTCTGACCGCCCTCTCGCTCTGTACCATAAACGATTCAGCCTCCGGTCTGCACCGGGGGCTTTTTTCGCACCGTGCTCAGTATTACCGCTCCGTGCTACCGGACGCCCACTCCCGGGTCACCTGCCCGTCCCAGCAGACCATCCTTCCACGGTTATTCACCTCTCCTGTCGCCGCCCTTGCCGTCTCAGTACCCGGCTCTGCTTCATTTCCCCTATCCCCTGTCATGTCGACAACCAGCTTGCCCCAGGGCTCCCCCTCAAACTGCGGCTATCGTTGACAAACAGCAGATCCCAACCTCTCGATCCCTACCCCCAGTCCAGTACGATCTGCCTGAATGATCCATGGCACAGCCTGTGTATAATCCGGGATAGATCCTGACAAAGCCCTACAGATTGGCGCTTTTCTCTTTGGATAAACTCAGTACAATGCCTGTGCATACTTCTATTGTCTGTTCACAGAGAGAGCCCATGAGCCACATAACCCTTATTACCGGCAGTACCCTCGGCGGGGCCGAATACGTTGCCGACCACCTGGCCGATTTGCTGGAGCAGGACGGCCACCAGACCGAGATCGTCAATCAAGCCGATCTGGCCACACTGAGTACCGACCAAATTTGGCTGGTGATCTGCTCGACCCACGGTGCAGGTGACTATCCAGACAACTTTGTCCATTTTGCCGAACAACTGGCCAGCGACCAGCCAGATTTAAGTGCACTTCGCTATGGCATTATCGGTTTAGGCGACAGCAGCTACGACACTTTCTGTGCCGCCGCCAAAAACATTGATCAACAGCTGGCCACATTAGGTGCCAGTCGCCTTGGTGAGCGTCTGGAAATCGATGTTTCTCAGGATCCGGTACCGGAAGATCCGGCTGAGGAATGGCTGACAACGTGGAAAACCCACCTTAACGCTTAAAAAACACTCAATATTTACCCACGATTTATCGGATCTTGAAACTTTTTTCTGTGGATAACTATAGATCTAAACGGTGATCAAACGATAGTTATCCATTTAATAACTTCTGAGGCTCCCAGCCCCTGTTAATAACTTCCCATTTTGATCCCAGCTAATCCTTGTAGAGATCCATGCCACTCCACAACTAATGATCCTCCCTAACATCATGATCATTAGGATCATTTATCGGTTATCCACACGATCGGGTGATCTATATAATAGATCCAACAGAAGATCTCTTTAAAAAGATCTTATATATATCTAAGCGTTACCCATTTCATGGATCAAATGATCATCTGGAAAGATTCTCTCTTTTCGTGAAACAGGATAGAATGTTCCCCCTTTGCTCAACGTAACTCACTGGCGATTTTTTAATACCCGAGGTAGTTCCATGTTTTACCAGGACAATTTTGACGTCATCGTGGTAGGTGGTGGCCATGCCGGTACCGAAGCCGCTCTGGCTGCAGCCCGGATGGGTCAGAAAACCCTACTGCTGACACATAACATCGATACGCTGGGACAGATGTCTTGTAACCCGGCGATCGGCGGGATCGGGAAAGGACACCTGGTTAAAGAAGTTGATGCCCTTGGCGGTATCATGGCCCGGGCTATCGACAAAGGCGGGATCCAGTTCCGGACCCTGAACTCATCGAAAGGCCCTGCGGTTCGTGCTACCCGGGCACAGGCAGACCGTGCGCTGTACAAAGCGGCAGTCCGCGAAGCGCTGGAGAACCAGCCAAACCTGACCCTGTTCCAGCAACCGGTCGATGATTTGATCATTGAAAACGATCGTGTCGTCGGTGCGGTCACCCAGATGGGTCTGAAATTCCGTGCCAAAGCCGTGGTGCTGACGGTCGGGACTTTCCTGGGCGGTAAGATCCACATTGGCCTGGAAAACTACAGCGGCGGCCGTGCCGGGGATCCACCATCGATCACCCTGGCCTCGCGTCTGCGTGAAATGCCATTCCGGGTTGATCGTCTGAAAACCGGTACTCCGCCGCGTATTGACGCACGTACCGTAGATTTCAGCCAGCTGCAGGCGCAGCACGGTGATAATCCGACGCCAGTGTTTTCGTTCATGGGTAAAGCTTCGGATCACCCGCGCCAGATTCCGTGTTTCATCACCCACACCAATGAGAAAACCCATGACGTGATCCGTAATAACCTGGATCGCAGTCCGATGTACTCCGGGGTGATCGAAGGGATCGGGCCACGTTACTGTCCGTCGATCGAAGACAAGGTTATGCGCTTTGCCGACAAGGACAGCCACCAGATTTTCATTGAGCCGGAAGGTCTGACAACTCACGAGCTGTACCCGAACGGGATTTCCACCAGCCTGCCGTTTGATGTGCAGATGCAAATCGTGCGCTCTATGAAAGGCTTTGAAAATGCCGTGATCGTGCGTCCTGGCTACGCCATTGAGTATGATTTCTTTGACCCTCGCGATCTGAAGCAAACCTTCGAAACGAAGTTTATCGACGGCCTGTTCTTTGCGGGTCAGATTAACGGTACCACCGGTTACGAAGAAGCCGCGGCCCAGGGCCTGCTGGCGGGTATGAACGCTGCCCTGCAGGCGCAAGGGAAAGACGGTTGGAGCCCGCGTCGTGATCAGGCCTACATCGGCGTACTGATTGACGATCTGTCCACCATGGGCACCAAAGAGCCGTACCGTATGTTTACGTCTCGTGCCGAATACCGTCTGCTGTTGCGTGAAGACAATGCTGATCTGCGCCTGACGGAAATGGGCCGAGAGCTGGGACTGGTTGATGATGAGCGCTGGGCGCGATTTAACCAGAAACTGGACAACATCGAACAGGAACGTCAGCGTCTGCGCAGCATTTGGGTCACCCCGAGCTCTGCTCAGGTTGACGCCGTGAACGCGATCCTGAAATCGCCGATTGCGCGCGAAGCCAGTGGTGAAGATCTGCTGCGTCGCCCGGAAGTCAGCTACAACCAGCTGACCGAGATCGAGACGTTCGGTCCAGCTCATGATGACAGCCAGGCCAGCGAGCAGGTAGAAATCCAGGTGAAATACCAGGGTTACATCGAGCGCCAGAAAGACGAAGTGGAAAAATCCCTGCGTCACGAAAACACTAAATTGCCGCTGGATCTGGATTACAGCGTCGTGAAAGGCCTGTCAAACGAAGTCATTGCCAAGCTGAACGATGCCAAGCCGGAAACGGTCGGGATGGCTTCTCGTATTTCCGGTATTACCCCGGCGGCCATTTCGCTGTTGCTGGTCTACCTGAAAAAACAGGGCATGCTGAAAAAAGGCGAATAAGGAGCGCGCAATGAAAGAACGTCTGACGCAACTGATTGCGCAAACCGATTTGGTGGTGACAGAGCAGCAGCTTAACCAGCTGGTTGGTTTTGTCGCCATGTTGGATAAGTGGAACAAGGCATACAACCTGACCTCTGTCCGCGATCCCCATGAGATGTTAGTGAAACATATCATGGATAGTATTGTGGTGAGCCCTTACCTGAAGGGCAACCACCTGATTGATGTCGGTACCGGCCCTGGCCTGCCGGGGATCCCGCTGGCGATCATGAACCCGGACAAGACCTTTGTGCTGCTCGACAGCCTGGGCAAGCGCATTCGCTTTATCCGTCAGGCGCTGCACGAACTGGGGCTCACTAACGTGACCCCGGTGCAGAGCCGGGTTGAAGAATTCCAGCCGGAGCAAGGCTTTGATGTGGTACTGAGCCGCGCCTTTGCCTCGCTGACGGATATGGTGTCATGGTGCCGTCACCTGCCAAGTCAGGACGGCCACTTTCTGGCCCTGAAAGGCCAGTACAATGAGCAGGAAGTCACTGAACTGCCGTCATGGTGTTCTGTGACTGAAGTCAAATCTTTGCAAGTTCCTGAGTTGGAAGGCGAGCGCCATCTAGTAATCTTGGCTGCAAAGGAATAACGGATGAGGGTTTTCTGTGGGAAGAGTCATAGCAGTCGCCAACCAGAAAGGCGGCGTGGGTAAAACCACAACATGTGTCAACCTGGCTGCCTCGCTGGCAGCAACTCAGCGCAAGGTGCTGGTGATTGACCTGGATCCTCAGGGCAATGCCACGATGGCCAGCGGCGTCGATAAGTACCAGGTCGATGCAACAGCGTATGAACTGCTTGTCGAAGAAACCCCGTTCCAGGATGTTGTCATCCACGATACCACTGGCGGCTATCACCTGATTGCCGCCAATGGTGATGTTACTGCGGCGGAAATCAAACTGATGGAAGTGTTTGCCCGCGAAGTGCGGCTGCGTAACGCTTTAGAGGTAGTTCGTGATAACTATGATTTCATCTTTATTGATTGTCCTCCAGCCTTAAACCTTCTTACAATCAATGCCATGACCGCCGCTGATTCGGTGCTGGTCCCGATGCAGTGTGAGTACTTCGCTCTGGAAGGACTGACGGCATTGATGGATACCATCAGTAAACTGACTGCTGTCGTTAACAGCGAGCTGAAAATCGAAGGCCTGCTGCGCACGATGTACGATCCGCGCAACCGACTGGCCAGCGAAGTCTCGCAGCAGCTTAAAAAGCACTTTGGCGATAAAGTCTATCGTACCGTCATCCCGCGTAATGTCCGCCTTGCCGAGGCACCCAGCCATGGTCGCCCGGCAATGTACTACGACAAGTATTCGAGTGGGGCCAAAGCCTACCTGGCCCTGGCCGGAGAAATGATTCGCCGTGAAGAACTGGCGCACTCTGCCGGGACGGTCGAGGGATAAAGGTAAACCATGAATATGAATAAGCGGGGCCTGGGCAAGGGCCTTGATGCGTTGCTGGCGACCAGTGCGGTAGCGAGCGTTAAACAGCAACAAGCCGAGCAGGCACAAACCCTTTCTGCCGATGGCACCCTCAAAGAGCTGGCTTTGTCCCAGCTGACTCCCGGCCGTTATCAGCCACGCAAAGACATGTCCGATGAAGCCCTGGCCGAACTGGCCGAGTCTATCCGGGCGCAGGGCGTGATTCAGCCTATCGTGGTGCGTGAAACGGCACCTCAGCAGTATGAAATCATTGCCGGCGAACGTCGCTGGCGAGCGTCGCGTCAAGCTGGGCTTCAGAAAGTCCCTTGTATTATTAAGGCTATTGATGACAAAGCGACCATTGCGGTGGCTTTGATCGAAAATATCCAGCGTGAAGACTTAAATGCCATTGAAGAAGCCCAGGCGCTGGAAAGGCTGCAGAGTGAGTTTTCACTTACTCACCAGCAAATCGCAGAGGCGGTGGGTAAGTCACGCGCTGCGGTCTCTAACCTGCTGCGCCTGAATCAGCTGGAAGCACCGGTGAAGCGATTGGTGGAGCAAAAACAGTTGGAAATGGGCCATGCCCGGGCGCTGTTGGCTCTGTCATCGGCGAAGCAACTTGAAGCAGCCCAAATGGTGGTTGCAAAATCGTTAACGGTTCGTGAAACGGAACGTTTGGTCAAACAGATGCAAAATCCTGCCCCTGAAGCACAGACTTCCCCCGTCAACCCCCAGGTTGAACTGGCAGAAAATCGCCTGAGTGAGCACTTCGGCACCCAGGTGGCGATTAACCAGCGGAAAAACGGTAAAGGAAGCATCGTTATCAGTTTTGATCAAACCGACAAATTGAAGCAAATCCTTGCAATGTTTGGTCAGGAAATGTGACACAAAACGTGGAACTTATGTTGCAAAAATTACAATGACGTGATCAGGTTATTGTGTTGTAAAATCTAACACTTTTTTTTGCTGCGATTAGATTGCATTCAAACTGACGAACCGTATAATTTTCGCAGTTTTCCCAGCACGACGTATGTGCAGTGGAACGGACTCGAGGAACGAATACATGGTATCGGCGCTGGTTAGACCGGGACGCCAGCTGGCGAAGCGGTTGCTCTTGCTACAATCTGGCGTCGTTTTAACAACGGCAATAATGGCAGCGTTTGCTGTCAATGTTGACTGGGGAATCTCTGCATTAATCGGCGGTGGCATCTTCGTGATAGCTAACGCTGTCTTTGCGACCTGTGCGTTTTTGTTTAGTGGTGCCCGCAAGGCACGGCTGATCATGGCGTCATTCTTCGGTGGTGAAGTGCTTAAAATTCTCATCACAGTCATCCTATTTGCCATTGTTTACCTGTATGTCGAGGTGGAACTTGTTCCCCTCAAACTGACCTATTTGCTGGCTCTCGGTATTAATATCTTTGGGCCGGTTTTATTCATTAACAACAACAAATAGGATGAGTTATGGCTGCGCCAGGTGAAGCGCTAACGCCGTCAGGTTACATTGCTCACCACCTGACAAATTTGTCAGTGGGTGAAGGTTTCTGGACGGTTCATATAGACAGCCTGTTTTTCTCTGCCCTAACCGGATTATTCTTCCTTTGGGTATTCCGCAAGGCAGCGAAAACGGCGACATCAGGAGTCCCTGGAAAACTACAGTGTTTTGTAGAAATCATGGTGGAATTCGTTGACAACAGCGTCAAAGAAACCTTCCATGGTCGCAACCCACTGATAGCTCCTTTGGCTCTGACCATTTTCTGCTGGATCTTGTTGATGAACATCATGGACTTAGTGCCAATTGATTTTCTTCCGTATCCTGCAGAGCACTGGTTAGGTATTCCTTACCTTAAGGTTGTACCGAGTGCTGATGTCAACATCACCATGGCAATGGCATTAGGCGTGTTCGCTTTGATGATCTACTACAGCATCAAAGTGAAAGGCGTTGGTGGCTTTGTCAAAGAACTGGCACTTCACCCGTTCAATCATCCGGTCATGATTCCGTTCAACCTGCTTCTTGAAGTGGTGTCGCTGCTGGCGAAACCAATTTCACTAGGTATGCGTCTGTTCGGTAACATGTTTGCCGGTGAGGTGGTGTTTATCCTTATCGCGGCACTACTGCCGTGGTGGGCACAATGGCTAGGTTCGCTACCGTGGGCAATTTTCCACATCCTGGTCATTACGATTCAAGCATTCGTATTTATGATGTTGACGATTGTGTACCTGTCTCAGGCACATGAAGACAATCATTAATCGATAATTTGTAAGATTTTCAATTCTTTACTGGCACTTTGCCGACAACTATAAACTGGAGATAGTGATGGAAACTTTACTAAGCTTTTCTGCAATTGCCGTGGGCATCATTGTAGGTCTTGCTGCACTGGGTACAGCGATCGGCTTCGCCCTTCTGGGTGGTAAATTCCTTGAAGGTGCTGCGCGTCAACCTGAAATGGCACCAATGCTACAAGTTAAGATGTTCATCATTGCGGGTCTGCTTGATGCGGTTCCAATGATCGGTATCGTAATCGCTCTGCTATTCACATTCGCAAACCCATTCGTTGGCCAGCTGGCAGGCTAATAACCGAATACGAACGGACCCATAGCAACCCTTTTTAAGGAGATGCCGTTGTGAATATGAATGCAACTTTGCTGGGTCAGGCGATCGCGTTTTTCCTGTTTGTGGTGTTCTGCATGAAATATGTATGGCCACCAATCATGGAAGCGATTGAAGAACGTCAGAAGAAAATTGCTGACGGTTTGGCAGCGGCTGATCGCGCTGCCAAAGACCTGAACCTGGCGCAGGCGAATGCTTCCGACCAACTGAAAGAAGCAAAGCGCACTGCGACTGAGATCGTTGAGCAAGCTAACAAACGCAAAGCTCAGATCATCGAAGATGCTAAGGCGGAAGCCCTGGCTGAGCGCGATAAAATTCTGGCTCAAGGTCGTGCAGAAATTGACGCCGAACGTAGCCGCGCTCGCGATGAACTAAGAAAACAAGTTGCAACTCTGGCTGTGATTGGTGCTGAGAAAATCATTGAGCGTTCTATCGATAAAGACGCTCACGCTGATCTTCTTAACAAAGTCACTGCAGAACTGTAATTAAAGGGGCAAGCACATGTCGGATATGACTACTATCGCACGCCCCTACGCTAAAGCAGCTTTTGATCTTGCAGTTGAAAAAGGTGAGCTGGCCGCCTGGGCGGAAATGCTCACCTTTGCTGCCGAAGTAGCGCGTAACGAAACGATTCAGGAAATTCTGAGTAGTGGTTATGCAGCTGAAAAACTGACAGAAGTATTCCTGTCAGTGTGCGGCGAGCAACTCAACGAAAACGGCCAGAACCTGATTAAGGTGATGGCTGAGAACGGACGCCTGAAAGCCCTTCCTGCTGTATGTGAAGAGTTCATGCTGCTCAAGAGTGAGCATGAGAAAACTATCGAAGCCGCCGTAATTTCTGCGGTTGAGCTGAATGATAGTCAACTTGAAGCAATTAGCGAGAAACTGGCTAAGCGTCTGGATCGTAAGGTCAAGCTGACTTGCAGTGTAGACGAGACCCTGATTGCCGGGGTTGTGATTAGAGCTGGAGACTTGGTCATCGATAACTCAGTACGCGGCAAACTAAGCCGTCTGAGCGATACTTTGCAGTCTTGATTTGGGGAATTGGAGCATGCAACTTAATTCCACGGAAATTAGCGAACTGATCAAGCAGCGTATTGAAAACTTCAACGTTGTTAGTGAAGCGCGTAACGAAGGTACTATCGTATCAGTAAGCGATGGTATTATTCGTATCCATGGCCTTGCAGATGTAATGCAAGGTGAAATGATTGAACTTCCAGGTGGCCGTTTTGCACTGGCACTTAACCTTGAGCGTGACTCGGTTGGTGCGGTTGTAATGGGTCCATACGCTGACCTGCAGGAAGGTATGAAAGTTAAGGGTACTGGTCGTATCCTTGAAGTACCTGTAGGTAAAGCACTTCTTGGCCGCGTAGTGAACACACTGGGTGAGCCAATCGATGGTAAAGGTCCAATCCAGGCAGAGACTACGTCTCCTGTTGAAGTGATTGCACCGGGCGTAATCGACCGTAAATCTGTTGACCAGCCAGTTCAGACTGGTTACAAGGCAGTTGACTCGATGATCCCAATCGGCCGTGGCCAGCGTGAGCTGATCATCGGTGACCGTCAGACTGGTAAAACAGCCCTGGCGATCGATGCCATCATCAACCAGAAAGATTCTGGTATCTACTCTATCTACGTCGCAATCGGCCAGAAAGCGTCTACTATCGCTAACGTAGTACGTAAACTGGAAGAGCACGGTGCGCTGGAAAACACTATCGTTGTTGTTGCATCTGCTTCTGAAGCAGCTGCCCTGCAGTACCTGGCACCTTACTCAGGCTGTGCGATGGGTGAATACTTCCGTGACCGCGGTGAAGATGCTCTGATCGTATACGATGACCTGTCTAAGCAGGCTGTTGCTTACCGTCAGATCTCTCTGCTACTGCGTCGTCCACCAGGTCGTGAAGCATTCCCAGGTGACGTTTTCTACCTCCACTCTCGCCTACTAGAGCGTGCAGCACGTGTTAACGAGCACTACGTAGAAAAATTCACTAACGGTGAAGTGACTGGCCGTACCGGTTCTCTGACCGCACTGCCTATCATCGAAACTCAGGCTGGTGACGTATCGGCATTCGTACCGACCAACGTTATCTCCATCACCGATGGTCAGATCTTCCTGCAAACCGAACTGTTCAACGCCGGTATCCGTCCAGCTGTTGACCCAGGTATTTCGGTATCTCGTGTAGGTGGTTCTGCGCAGACCAAGATCATCAAGAAACTGTCTGGTGGTATCCGTACTGCCCTGGCACAGTACCGTGAACTGGCAGCGTTTGCTCAGTTCTCGTCTGACCTTGATGACGCAACGAAGAAGCAGCTGAACCACGGTCAGAAAGTAACCGAGCTGATGAAGCAGAAGCAGTATGCACCAATGTCTGTATTTGAGCAGGCGCTGGTAATCTTTGCTGCGGAAAAAGGTTATCTGAATGATGTTGAGCTGGACAAGCTTGCTGACTTCGAAGACGCGTTGCTTTCTTATGCCAAAGGTCACTTTGCTGAGCTGGTAGCTCAGATTGATGAGACGGGTGCTTGGAACGATGAAATCGAAGCCCAGTTCGTGAAACTGGTTGAAGGTTTCAAAGCGACCCAGACTTGGTAATTGGTTGGTGATCGCTTGCGATCACCCACTAACGGAGAGTAACGATGGCCGGCGCAAAAGAGATTCGTAACAAGATCGGTAGTGTTAAAAACACTCAGAAGATCACAAAAGCGATGGAAATGGTAGCCGCGTCCAAAATGCGTAAAACGCAGGACGCAATGGAATCATCACGCCCATACGCACAAACTATGCGCAAAGTGATCGGTCATATCGCACTTGGTAGCCTTGAGTATAAGCATCCTTATCTCGAAGAGCGTGAAGCCAAGCGCGTTGGTTACATCATTGTTTCTACTGACCGTGGCCTGTGTGGCGGCCTGAACATTAACCTGTTCAAGCAAGCCATGACAGACATGAAGAAGTGGTCAGATCAAGGTGCTGAAATTGACCTGGGCCTGATTGGCTCTAAGGCAACAGCATTTTTTAACAGCTACGGCGGTAAAGTTGTGGCTCAGGTTTCCGGCCTGGGTGACAAGCCATCAGTCGATGAACTGATCGGTACTGTTGGTGTGATGCTGAAGAAATATGATGAAGGCCAGTTGGATCGTCTGTACCTGGTTTACAACAAGTTTGTGAACACCATGGTTCAGCAACCAGTGACTGATCAATTGCTGCCTTTGCCTAAGTCGAAAGACGAAGACATGCAGCGCAACCATGCTTGGGACTACATTTATGAGCCTGAGCCAAAACCTCTGCTGGATACCCTGCTGGTTCGTTATGTCGAATCTCAGGTTTACCAAGGGGTTGTTGAGAACCTGGCAAGTGAACAGGCTGCTCGAATGGTCGCGATGAAAGCAGCAACCGATAACGCAGGCAACTTGATTGATGATCTGCAGCTTGTGTACAACAAGGCCCGTCAGGCTGCGATTACACAAGAGCTGTCAGAAATCGTTTCTGGTGCGGCTGCTGTTTAAGGCAAAGATTAAACAAGTTTAGAGGATTAACGATGGCTACAGGTAAGATCGTACAGATCATCGGTGCGGTAGTCGACGTAGAGTTTCCACAGGACTCAGTACCACAGGTATATGATGCCCTGCACGTAGATGCTAAAGAAAACGGTACGCTAGTACTGGAAGTTCAGCAGCAGCTAGGCGGTGGTATCGTGCGTGGTATCGCAATGGGTAGTTCTGACGGCCTGCGTCGTGGTCTGTCTGTTGAAAATACAGGTCGACCAATTGAGGTTCCAGTTGGTAATGCAACGCTAGGACGTATCATGAACGTTCTGGGTCAGCCAATTGATGAATGCGGTGAGATCGGCGAAGAAGAGCGTTACTCAATTCACCGTGAAGCACCAAGCTACGAAGAGCAGTCAAACGCTACTGAACTTCTGGAAACAGGCGTTAAGGTTATCGACCTGATTTGTCCATTCGCTAAGGGTGGTAAAATCGGCCTGTTCGGTGGTGCGGGTGTAGGTAAGACCGTTAACATGATGGAGCTTATCAACAACATCGCCCTGCAGCACTCCGGTCTGTCAGTATTCGCGGGTGTTGGTGAGCGTACTCGTGAAGGTAACGACTTCTACTTCGAAATGCAGGAAGCTGGCGTTGTTAACATTGAGAACCCAGCTGAATCAAAAGTAGCAATGGTTTACGGTCAGATGAACGAGCCACCAGGTAACCGTCTGCGTGTTGCTCTGACTGGCCTGACTATGGCTGAGAAATTCCGTGATGAAGGCCGTGACGTACTGCTGTTCATCGATAACATCTACCGTTACACCCTTGCGGGTACAGAAGTATCGGCTCTGCTGGGTCGTATGCCTTCTGCGGTAGGTTACCAGCCAACGCTGGCGGAAGAAATGGGTGTGCTTCAGGAGCGTATTACCTCTACGAAGACTGGTTCTATCACATCGGTACAGGCCGTTTACGTACCTGCGGATGACTTGACTGACCCATCTCCAGCCACAACGTTCGCGCACCTTGATGCGACAGTTGTACTGTCTCGTCAAATCGCGTCTCTGGGTCTGTACCCAGCGATCGACCCACTGGATTCTACATCTCGTATGCTGGATCCACTGGTTGTTGGCCAAGAGCACTATGACATTGCCCGTGGTGTACAGAGCACCCTGCAGCGTTATAAAGAACTAAAAGACATCATCGCTATCCTGGGTATGGATGAGCTGTCAGAAGATGACAAGCAAACTGTATCCCGTGCACGTAAGATTGAGCGTTTCCTGACTCAGCCTTACCACGTAGCGGAAGTCTTTACTGGCGACCCTGGTATCTACGTATCGCTGAAAGATACACTGCGTAGCTTCAAAGGTCTTCTGGCAGGTGAATACGACGATATCCCAGAGCAGGCATTCATGTACTGCGGCGCGATTGAAGACGTATTGGAAAACGCTAAGAAGCTTTAAGCTAAGTAGGAGGCGATATGGCAGCGATAACCTTCCATCTGGACGTTGTAAGCGCCGAGAAACGTTTGTTCTCTGGCCGTGCTGAAAACATTCAGGTGACCGGTAGCGAAGGTGAACTGGGTATCCACGCAGGTCACACCCCGCTGCTGACCGCTATTACGCCGGGTATGGTCCGTATCACTAAGCAGCATGGCGGCGAAGAGGTAATTTACCTGTCCGGCGGTATGTTGGAAGTTCAGCCTGGCGCAGTAACTGTGCTGGCTGACACCGCGATTCGTGGTGAAGATTTGGACCGAGCGAAAGCGGAAGAGGCGAAGCGCCAGGCTGAGGAGCGTATCCACAATCAGCATGGCGACATCGACTTTGCGCAGGCGGCCAGTGATCTGGCGAAGGCGATTGCTCAGCTCCGTGTTATCGAGCTGACCAAGAAAGCCCGCTAACCAGGCAGATAAGAAAAAAGCGACCTTTGGGTCGCTTTTTTTATATCCGCGGTTTGGGACTGTCAGCTGTGGGTTAATACTCAGAAAAAATTATCTATTTTCCTTAACCCGTCAGTACTGAGTCGATACAATGCAAAAAGTCACATTGAAAATTATGCATCGAGAGGAATAACGCATCATGAGCTTCAGCGCTGTGATCCTGGCGGCGGGCAAAGGAACCCGCATGTACTCCAATTTGCCGAAAGTACTGCATACCTTGGCAGGTAAGCCAATGGTTAAGCATGTTATTGATACCTGTACCGGCATTGGGGCCAACAACATTCATTTGGTTTACGGCCATGGTGGCGAGCAGATGCAGGCTGCACTGGTGGAAGAGCAAGTGAACTGGGTGCTGCAAGCGGAGCAGCTGGGGACTGGTCATGCGGTTAACCAGGCATGCCCGGATCTGGCGGACAATGAGAAAGTCCTGATTCTGTATGGTGATGTGCCGCTGATCAGCAGCGAGACGCTGGAAAACCTGCTGGATGCCCAGCCGGATGGTGGCATTGCGCTACTGACGGTCATGTTGGACGATCCGACGGGCTACGGCCGGATTATTCGCCGCAATGGCCCGGTGGTTGCTATCGTGGAGCAGAAAGATGCCAGCGAAGAGCAGAAGCTGATCAAAGAAATCAACACCGGGGTGATGGTGGCCAATGGCGGCGATCTGAAACGTTGGCTGTCGGCGCTGAAAAATGACAACGCGCAGGGTGAGTATTACCTGACCGACATCATTGAGATTGCCCACGACGAAGGCCGAGCCGTGGAAGCGGTTCACCCGGTGAAAGCCATTGAAGTGGAAGGCGTCAACAACCGTATCCAACTGGCCCGTCTGGAGCGTGCTTACCAGGCGATGCAGGCCGAGCGTCTGCTGGAACAAGGTGTGATGCTGCGTGATCCGGCGCGTTTCGATCTGCGCGGTGAGCTGCAGTGCGGTACGGATGTTGAAATTGATGTGAATGTCATCATTGAAGGCAGTGTGTCACTGGGAAACAATGTCATTATTGGTGCCGGTTCGGTGCTGAAAGACTGTGAAATTGATGATAACAGTATCATTCGGCCGTACAGTGTGATTGAAGGCGCGACGGTCGGCGAAGACTGTACGGTCGGCCCGTTCACCCGTCTGCGCCCTGGTGCGGAGCTGGTGGGTGATTCTCACGTCGGCAACTTCGTGGAAATGAAGAAAGCCCGCCTGGGTAAAGGTTCGAAAGCTAACCACCTGACATATCTGGGTGATGCCGATATCGGCGATCGCGTGAATATCGGTGCCGGTACCATTACCTGTAACTATGATGGTGCGAACAAGTTCAAGACCGAAATCGGCGATGACGTGTTTGTTGGCTCCGACACGCAGTTGATTGCGCCAGTGAAAATTGCCAAAGGTGCCACGATTGGTGCCGGTGCGACCATCAACCGAGATGTTGGTGAAGGCGAGTTAGTGATCACCCGTGCTCCGGCCCGTACCATCAAAGGTTGGAAACGTCCGGTTAAACAAAAGTAATTCCCGCAGAAGGCAGCTTTAGGCTGCCTTCTTTTTATCTCAGCTTCCCTGCCCTACTTTTGCCCTACTTTTGCCCTATTCCCGTAACCTCCCCAGCCTATTGTGATGGCTGTGAGCAGCCCTCGTTTTTCTGAAATCACGCCGGCAGCCTTCTTTTTCATAAAAAATTAATTGCACAGTGTTGATCAAAAAAGTTTTGCTCTGCTAAAATTTCTTTCAGTTCGAAACTTATAGCTATCAGTTCGTAATTCCATGTCCAAACGAAATACCCAGCAACGGCGCCATGCGATTGTCCAGATGGTCAATGAGCAAGGTGAAGTCAGTGTCGATACCCTGGCAAAACAGTTTGCCACTTCCGAAGTTACCGTGCGTAAAGATCTGGCTGCACTAGAAAAAAACGGCCAGCTACTGCGCCGCTATGGTGGGGCGATTGCCATGCCAAGTGAAATGGTGGCCGAAACGGAAGAAGATGAAGTTTCGATTCGAAAGATGGCGATTGCCAGAGCCGCCGCCGAACGCATCCGGGATCATAACCGCATCATTATCGACAGCGGCAGTACCACGGCATGCCTGATCGGTTTGCTGGGGGAAAAACATGGTCTGGTGGTCATGACCAACTCGCTCAATGTGGCCAACGCCCTGAACGAGCTGGAGAACGAGCCAACCCTGCTGATGACCGGGGGCACCTGGGATCCGCATTCGGAAGCGTTTCAAGGGCAGGTGGCAGAATCGGTACTACGCTCATATGACTTCGATCAGCTGTTTATCGGCGCGGACGGGATCGATACGGCGCGTGGAACGACGACATTTAACGAACTGATTGGCCTGAGCCGCGTCATGGCGGAAGTCGCCCGCGAGGTGGTGGTCATGGTGGAATCGAGCAAGGTGGGGCGCAAAATCCCTAACCTAGAGCTGCCCTGGCAGCATATCAGTACCCTGATCACCGATGACGGCCTGGACATGGTCGCCAAACAACAGATTGAACAGCAAGGCGTGCAAGTGATCTGCGCGTCGGCAAATTAATTTAGGAGCAAATTAACTATGTGTGGGATTGTTGGTGCAGTAGCACAACGTGATGTAGCAGAAATTCTGGTGGAAGGCCTGCGTCGCCTGGAATACCGTGGCTATGACTCTGCTGGTGTGGCGATTGTTGACGGTCAGGGTAACCTGGAGCGTATTCGTCGCCTGGGTAAAGTGCAGGAGCTGGCGGATGCGGTGGCGAGCGCAGCACCAACCGGCGGTACCGGTATTGCGCACACGCGTTGGGCTACGCACGGTGAACCTTCTGAAATCAATGCGCACCCACACATGTCAGGCGACCACATTGCTCTGGTTCACAACGGCATTATCGAGAATCACGAAGAGCTGCGTGCGATTCTGACCGAGCGTGGTTATGAGTTCTTATCGCAGACCGATACCGAAGTGATTGCTCACTTGGTGGAGTGGGAACTGCGTTCTTCGGAAACACTGCTTGAAGCGGTGCAGAAGACTGTGGCTCAGCTGGAAGGTGCCTACGGTACGGTGGTGATGGACCGTCGTGACCCTGAGCGCGTAGTGGTGGCGCGTTCTGGCAGCCCACTGGTGATTGGTCTGGGTGTGGGAGAGAACTTCCTGGCATCGGATCAGCTGGCCCTGCTGAACGTGACCCGTCGATTTATCTTCCTGGAAGAAGGCGATGTGGCTGAAATTACCCGCCGTGAAGTGAATATCTTTGACACTGACGGTCAGCCGGTGGCCCGTGAAATCCACGAGTCTAACCTGCAGCACGACGCCGCAGACAAAGGCCAGTACCGTCACTACATGCAAAAAGAGATCTATGAGCAGCCAAGCGCACTGATCAACACCATGGAAGGCCGTATCAGCAGTGATGCCGTGATCGTTGAGAGCATTGGTAACGGCGCGAAAGAAATCCTGGAAAAAGTGGAACATATCCAGATCGTGGCCTGTGGTACCTCTTACAATGCAGGTATGGTCGCCCGTTACTGGTTTGAAGCCATGACCGGTGTCAGCTGTGACGTTGAGATCGCTTCTGAGTTCCGCTACCGTCCGTTCGTCACGCGTCCGAACAGCTTGCTGATCACCCTGTCGCAGTCTGGCGAAACCGCCGATACACTGGCAGCGCTGCGCCTGGCCAAAGAGAAAGGCTACATGTCGGCGATGACAATCTGTAACGTGGCTGGCTCGTCGCTGGTACGTGAATCGGATTTGGCCTTCATGACCCGCGCCGGTACTGAGATTGGCGTGGCATCGACCAAAGCCTTCACCACGCAGCTGGTGGCTCTGCTGATGCTGGTGACCGCACTGGGTAAAGAGAAAGGCCTGATCGACTCGGCGAAAGAGAAGCAGATTGTTGATGCCCTGCATGCCCTGCCGACGCAAATTGAGAAAGCGCTGGCTTTCGACAAGCCGATTGAGCAGCTGGCCGAAGATTTTGCCGATAAGCACCACGCTCTGTTCCTGGGCCGTGGCGAGTACTACCCAATCGCGATGGAAGCGTCACTGAAGCTGAAAGAGATTTCGTACATTCATGCTGAAGCCTATGCTGCTGGTGAACTGAAGCACGGCCCGCTGGCGCTGATTGATGCTGATATGCCGGTAATCGTGGTGGCACCTACTAACGATCTGCTGGAGAAGCTGAAATCCAACATCGAAGAAGTGCGCGCCCGTGGCGGTCTGCTGTATGTGTTCGCAGACAGCGAAGCGGGTTTTGAAGAAACCGACGGCATGAAGATCATCACGATGCCACGTGTTGACGAGATCATTGCCCCGATTTTCTACACCATTCCGATGCAGCTGCTGTCTTACCACGTTGCGTTGATTAAAGGGACGGACGTAGACCAGCCACGTAACCTGGCGAAAGCGGTGACTGTGGAATAAGCTCGATGAAAAGAGTGTTTCAAGATTGAGAAAAGGCATCCGACAAGGATGCCTTTTTTATTTTGCCGGTGTCCAGAGGTCTACTATCTAGACTGGAGTGCAGGATTTTTTGCGAAATAGAAAATACAGGCAGGTTGGTTACTTATTGCGAATCAAAATACAACCTCAAAGATAAAGTTGAGTTTTATGTTGTTGTTAATCTTTGATTTTTAGCCGTGTTGGCAAGTTGGCTTATGTTGTGCAACTCCGTAATGAAAGCTAGGCAATGTTCATTGAAGTCGGATTGGAGGTGAGACATGACTGATTCCAAAGCCAAAATCGCAGCCCGTATTAAAGAGGCCCGGGAATGGAAAGGGCTGACACAGGTCCATATGGCCCAGCAACTCAAAGTAGCACGCCAGACCTATCTTGATTTAGAGACCGGGAAGACGGAGCCTAAGGTCAGGGTGCTATCGGAAATCTCAGAAATTACTGAGCGACCGCTAACCTGGTTTGTCTACGGGGACGAAGGGATCGAAATCCTGGAAAGTGAATATAAGGACGAAATTGATCGCCTGCTTCAGTATTTCAGCCGATTACCCCACTCTGCCCGGAATGTAATTCTGCAACAGAGTATCAACCTGGCAGGTTTTATGGCGGAATACACTAAAGCATTGACGCAAAGAGATAAGTAGTGGCAGTTAATTGCGTTTATCTCATTTGTTGTGTCTGAGTTGGACGGCATCTATAAAGGATGAGTGTCTCGTTTTAGTGACACCTGTTGCCCAATATCACACTTTTACTTTTCCAGCGTCGTGCAGGGAGGAACGACAGACAATAATTGACCGTTTTGACAATAGGCAGATCCGTTTGGCGCTGGGCCAGACGGTAAACTGCTGAGATGCCGTATGGAAATTGAGGGGACGGTTTGAATGGTTACTGCTAAACCGCAGATAGCAAAACGGATTAAGGAAGCCAGAGAGTGGAAAGGCTTGTCGCAGGTAGCGATGGCCAAGCGACTGGGCATTGCCCGCCAAACTTACTTAGATTTGGAAACCGGCAAAACGGAGCCCCGCATTACCGTGTTGCTCAGTATCGCCGCGTTGACGGAGCGGCCGGTCAGCTGGTTCATGGTTGAAGAGAGTACGCATACTACCGAGCGGTGTCAGCCGGATATGCAGCCATTGTTGTCACTGTATCGCCAACTGCCGGAACCCCTGCGTTCACAATTGCTGACCAGCCATATTGGTCAACTGAAGGCCTGCCTTGATTACCTGCATCACCACCAGCCCGATGAGGCTGCCTGCGAATAGCAGGCCGTGAGCGAGTTGCCCTCGCCGCCGGCCCGTTACATCCTGGCCCAGACCTGGGCCGCGATGGTTTATGTTGATGATCTCACTGTGCCAGGAAGAATTGGTACGCCTGGTTACCGGTTTCGTCCTTCCAGCTGTAACCCAGCTCGCGCAAGTGGCTGGTGAACGACAGTAAATCGGCGTCATCCATTTCAAAGCCGCACAGCACTCTGCCATAGTCAGCCCCGTGGTTACGGTAATTGAACAGACTGATATTCCAGCGGGTGCCCAGCGTCGTCAGGAACTTCAGCAACGCACCTGGGTATTCCGGGAACTCGAAGCTGTAGAGACGCTCCTTGAGCGGCTTGGACGGACGTCCGCCAATCATGTAACGGACATGGACTTTCGCCATCTCATCGTCGGATAAATCCACTACCGGATAACCGCCTTTGCGCAAGTCCGCAATGATGTTGTCGAGTTCTTCCTGCCCCTGTAACAGGCGCACCCCGACAAACACATTTGCCAGGCTGTCATCGTTATAACGGTAGTTAAACTCGGTCACCGCACGGCCGCCCAGTAGATGGCAGAAATCGAGAAAAGCCCCTGGTCGTTCCGGAATGGTCACGGCCAGCAATCCTTCCCGTTTTTCGCCCAGCTCGCAGCGTTCGGAGACGTAACGCAGGCCGTGGAAATTGAGGTTGGCACCGGACAGGATAGCTGCCAGCTGCTTGTTTCGGAGCTGGTGCTTATCGACATATTTTTTCAGTCCGGCCAGCGAGAGCGCGCCGGAAGGCTCGGCAATCGCACGGGTATCCTCGAAAATATCTTTGACGGCAGAGCAGATTTCATCGCTGCTGACCGTGATCACGCCATCCAGATACTGCTGGCACAGACGGAACGTTTCCTCGCCAATGCGCTTGACCGCCACCCCGTCTGCAAACATGCCGACCTGATCCAGCGTAACTGGCTCACCGGCATCGAGCGCTGCTTTCAGGCAGGCCGAATCTTCAGCTTCGACCCCAATGACTTTGATTTGCGGCATCAGCTGCTTGATCAGAACCGCGACCCCGGCTGCCAGACCGCCGCCGCCGACTGGTACGAAAATGTAATCCAGGTGGCCGTTCTGTTGCACCAGCTCGACCCCGATGGTGCCCTGTCCGGCAATGACCGCCGGGTGGTCAAACGGCGGAATAAAGGTGTAGCCGTGCTGACCCGCCAGCATCTCGGCGTGGGCTTTGGCTTCGTCAAAGTTGCTGCCGTGCAGCACGACTTGACCGCCAAAGCTGCGCACTGCGTCGACCTTGATATCCGGCGTGGTACGCGGCATGACAATCGTGGCCTGAACCCCGAGGTGTTTGCCCGACATGGCCAGCCCTTGGGCGTGGTTGCCGGCTGAGGCCGCAATGACCCCGGCGCGGCGCTGGGGCTCGGTGAGCTGGGCCATCATGTTGTAGGCACCGCGCAGCTTGAAAGAGTGGACCGGCTGGCGGTCCTCTCGTTTGAGCTGAATCTGGTTGCCGAGTCGGGTCGCCAGACGAGGCATGGCCTGCAGCGGCGTGACCTGTGCAACTTCATACACCGGAGCCCGAAGGATGTCGCGAAGGTAATCCGCGCCGTTGGGTAAAGTGACCTCTCTGGCCTGAGTGGCTTCGCTCATCATTCGTTATCCTTCCAGTTTCGATTTATCGCGGACTGCGCCTTTGTCGGCGCTGGTGGCCAGGTTAGCGTAGGCACGCAGGGCGAAGGACACTTCACGCTGGCGATCCAGCGGTTTCCAGCCGCGCTGATCCGCCGTCGCACGACGTGTCGCCAGGGTGGCATCGTCCACCAACAGGTCGATCGAACGGTTCGGGATATCAATCGCAATGGTATCGCCGTCTTCGATCAGGCCGATGGTGCCGCCGTTGGCCGCTTCCGGTGAGACGTGGCCAATTGACAGGCCGCTGGTGCCGCCGGAGAAACGGCCGTCCGTGATCAGAGCACAGGCTTTGCCCAGTCCCATCGACTTCAGGTAGGTGGTCGGGTACAGCATTTCCTGCATGCCCGGTCCGCCTTTCGGCCCTTCATAGCGGATCACTACCACATCACCGGCTTTGACTTTACCGCCCAGAATGCCTTCCACGGCGGTTTCCTGGCTCTCGAACACAACAGCTGGCCCGGTAAAGGTCAGGATGCTGGCATCGACCCCGGCGGTTTTCACGATACAGCCATCCAGTGCCATGTTGCCGGACAGTACCGCCAGTCCGCCATCCTGGCTGAACGCATGCTCGTGGTTGCGGATACAGCCGTTTTCGCGGTCATCGTCCAGGGTGTCCCAGCGGCATTCTTGTGAGAAGGCCTGGGTGGTACGGATGCCGGCCGGCCCGGCACGGTAGAAGGCTTTGACGTCTTCAGACTCGGTCTGCATGACGTCAAAATGCTTGAAGGATTCAGCGAACGTTTCGCCCAGTACGTTGTAGCAATGGCTGTGCAGCAGACCGGCACGGTCCAGCTCGGCAAGAATGCCGTACACGCCACCGGCACGGTGGACATCTTCCATGTGGTACTGCTGAGTGGACGGCGCGACTTTACACAGGTGTGGGACCTGGCGGGACATCCGGTCGATGTCAGTCATGGTGAAGTCCACTTCGCCTTCCTGCGCGGCTGCCAGCAGATGGAGCACGGTATTGGTTGAGCCGCCCATGGCGATATCAAGGGCCATGGCGTTCTCGAAGGCCTGCTTGCTGGCGATGTTGCGCGGCAGCACGCTGTCATCATCCTGCTCGTAGTAGCGTTTGGTCAGAGTGACAATTCGCTGACCGGCGCTGAGAAACAGTTGTTTGCGGTCGGCATGGGTCGCCAGCAGTGAGCCATTCCCCGGCTGGCTCAGGCCCAGCGCTTCGGTCAAACAGTTCATGGAGTTGGCGGTAAACATGCCAGAGCAGGATCCGCAGGTGGGACAGGCGGAACGCTCGATCTGCTCGCTTTGTTCATCAGAAACCGTTGGATCGGCTCCCTGGATCATCGCATCGACCAGATCCAGCTTGAGGATCTGATCCGACAGTTTGGTTTTACCGGCTTCCATCGGGCCGCCGGAAACGAAAATCACCGGAATATTGAGGCGCATAGAGGCCATCAGCATTCCCGGGGTGATTTTGTCACAGTTGGAGATACACACCATGGCGTCGGCACAGTGGGCATTGACCATGTATTCCACGGAATCGGCAATCAGCTCACGGGACGGCAGCGAATACAACATCCCGCCGTGGCCCATGGCAATCCCGTCATCAATCGCAATTGTGTTGAATTCTTTGGCGATACCGCCCGCAGCTTCAATTTCCCGGGCGACCAGTTGGCCGAGGTCCTTGAGGTGAACGTGGCCGGGAACAAATTGGGTGAATGAGTTCACCACGGCAATAATCGGTTTACCGAAATCTTCGTCTTTGACACCGGTGGCACGCCACAGGGCGCGGGCACCGGCCATATTACGGCCGTGAGTGGTGGTGGCGGAGCGGTACTTGGGCATAACAACAATCCTTTTGCAGTTGGGTCTGGCCAGCAGCGGTGAGCGAGGCTGCTGGCCGGGTCTATCAGTTACTTGTCAGTCGGGTAGATGTAATCCAGCCAGCCCCATTTGTCTTCCGTGGTGCCGTTGAACAGGCCGAAATATGCCTCCTGAACGGCTTTGGTGATCGGACCGCGTTTACCGGCGCCGACGGTAATTTGATCCACGCTGCGGACCGGTACGATTTCTGCCGCCGTACCGGTCATGAAGATTTCATCTGCCAGGTACAGGGCTTCGCGGGCAATGTTCTCTTCACGCACTTCGTAACCCATTTCTTTGGCCAGGACCATGATGGAGTCACGGGTAATGCCCGGCAGGATGGCGCTGGTGGTCGGCGGGGTCGACAGAATGCCGTTGCGTACCACAAACAGGTTCTCACCGGCACCTTCCGACAGGTAGCCGTCCACGCTCAGGGCGATCCCTTCGGCATAGCCGTGGCGACGGGCTTCACCGCCAACCAGCAGAGACGACAGGTAGTTACCACCGGCCTTGGCAGCGGTCGGGATGGTGTTCGGTGCGGCGCGGTGCCAGCTTGAGATCATTGCATCCACGCCATTTTCCAGCGCTTCTTCACCCAGGTAAGACCCCCACGGGAAAGCCGCGACCATGACATCCATCTCTGTGCCAACCGGTGGGCAGACACCCAGGCCTACATTACCGACATACGCCAGCGGGCGAATGTAGGCAGAATCCAGGCGGTTAACGCGCAATGTTTCCCGGCACACTTCCATCAGTTCGTCAGTGCTGTACGGAATCGGGAAACGGTAAATCTTGGCCGAGTTTTTCAGCCTGTCCATGTGCTCTTTATGACGGAACACCGCGGGACCGTTCGGGGTGTTGTAGCAGCGGATCCCCTCGAAGACTGACGTGCCGTAATGCATTGCGTGGGTCAGGACGTGTACTTTGGCGTCGCCCCAAGGGATCATTTCACCGTTGAACCAGATAAATTCCGCTGTATTGGCCATGTTTGTTCCTTCCTTAAAAACTAATCTCGGTTATCAATGAGCGTGGTTTCAACGCTCAGGACGTCCCACAGTTTTTCAATTTGATTGATGAGGGTTGAAATGGGACGGTCACTGTCCACAAGAATTGCGATAGTGGCGATCTTGCTTTCATGGTTTTGCGTCGCATTCACTTGCTTAATAATGAAACCACGGTGGCGGATAACGCGTAAAATCCGCTCTAGTAATACTGGCTTATCATCCGCTTTGATGTCGAGTAAATATCGGTCCATTAAGTATTCTCCAGCATATCCTGGTTGGCGGCACCGGGTGGAACCAGTGGCCAGACGTTGTCTTCTTCGGCGATCACCACATGCAGCAGGTAAGCGGTGTCACTGGCCAGCATGGTTTGCAGGGCCGGTTCAACGTCTTCTTTGCGGGTGATGGTTTTGCCCGGAATCCCGAAGGCACTGGCCAGCGTGACAAAATCCGGGTTGTCGTCGAGCAGGGTTTCACTGTGGCGGCCATCAAAGAACAGCGACTGCCACTGGCGTACCATTCCCAGTCGCTGGTTATCAATCAGCACCATTTTGACAGGGATCTGGCGGCGTTTCAGGGTGCCCAGTTCCTGCACATTCATCATGAAAGAGCCGTCCCCGGAGATCAGGATTGATTCATCCTCCGGGCGGGCCACTTTCGCGCCCATTGCTGCCGGCAGGCCGAAGCCCATGGTGCCCAGACCCGCAGAAGTGATGTAGTTCTCAGGTTCTCGTGGCTGAATGTGCTGCGCGGCCCACATCTGGTGCTGGCCGACATCGGTCGACACCATGGCGCTGTCCGGCATCATATCGGAGAGCTGTTTCAGCATTTTCGGGGCGTAGATACGTTCGCCCGGGTGGTCGTAACGCCACTTGAAACGGGTACGCAGGGTATCGCAGTGGGTGACCCATTCACTGATATCCTGCGCCAGTTCCAACTGCGGCAGCACCTGGTTGATGTCCCCGCGCAGCGGGGCATGGGCATGGCGCAGTTTGTTGATTTCGGCGGCATCAATGTCTATATGGATCACTTTGGCATGCGGCGCGAAGGTTTCCAGCTTGCCGGTCACCCGGTCATCAAAGCGGGCTCCAACGGCGATGAGCAGATCACATTCCTGCACGACCAGATTGGCTGCTTTGGTGCCGTGCATCCCCAGCATGCCAAGATAATGCGGGTGATGGCGCTCGATGGTGCCCAGCCCTTTCAGGGTGCTGACCGCCGGCATTGGGTTCATGGCCAGGAAGGCGCGTACCGTGTGGGTGGCGTGGGCCAGTTGCACCCCGCCGCCGACATACAACACCGGGCGTTGGCTGTCAGCCAAAAGCTGCTGGGCTGCGGCCAGTGCCTCGGTAGTCACTTCCGGGAGAGCAGGAGGAGTGAACAGCGGCAAGGTCGTGACCGGTGCCTCGGCCAGCTGCACGTCTTTTGCGATATCTACCAGTACCGGGCCGGGACGGCCGGTGCGGGCAACTTCAAACGCTTCCGCCAGGGTCGGGGCCAGTTCATGGATATCGGTCACCAGGTAGCTGTGTTTGGTACAGGCTAGCGACATTCCGATCACATCCATCTCCTGGAAGGCATCCGTACCGATGTGAGAGCTGGCAACCTGGCCGGTGATCGCCACCAGCGGGACAGAATCGAGGAAGGCATCAGCCAGACCAGTGACCAGGTTCGTCGCCCCCGGGCCGGATGTGGCCATGCAGACCGCGACGCTTTGTGTAGCTCTTGCCATCCCGATGGCGGCCATGGCGGCTCCCTGTTCATGACGGCAGAGGATGTGTTCCACTTCACTGCCGTAGAGGGCATCGTAAATCGGCATGATTGCGCCGCCCGGATAGCCAAAAATTGTTGTGATCCCCTGCTGTTGCAGCGCTTGTACGACTAACTCTGCTCCTGTCATCGCTGCTCTCCCTTGTTGTCCCTGTTGGCGATGCGCTGAATTATTCAGCGAATTCTTGGTTATTGTTCACAAAAAAGCCCCCGGAGCTGGTTGGCTGCGGGGGCTGTTTGCGTGTTTGCATGTGATTGCTAATTTACGCCTGCTCGTCCCCCTCGCGATGAAATAATCACCACGATGACGTTAATAATGAGAAGGAGAACATTGGCGTTAAATTGCATTGACTGTCTGTCCGGTTTTTTATGTTTCTATGTTGTGTTTACTAAGTGGTAACACAGACATCGCTCGCATGACAAGCAAAAACTTTCGCTTTTTTGTACAGCGAGTAGACAAAAAAAGGTTACTTAAGCCACATAGTCTATGAATTTCATTAACTTATCTGATTAAAGTATCAACAGAATGGTGATTCATGAACCTTGCTATTGTCCATAGTCGAGCGTGTGTGGGAGTGGAAGCGCCGCCGGTGACGGTGGAAGTCCATATCAGTAACGGAATGCCGGCACTGGCACTGGTGGGGTTGCCGGAAACCAGTGTGAAAGAGGCCAAGGATCGGGTCCGCAGTGCGATTGTCAACGCCGGGTTTGAGTTCCCGTCCCGGCGGATCACGGTCAATCTGGCACCGGCGGATTTACCCAAGGAAGGCGGACGGTTTGACCTGCCGATTGCGTTGGGGATACTCGCCGCTTCCGGCCAAATCCCTGATACATCACTGCAAAATACCGAGTTTTTGGGGGAGTTAGCCCTGTCGGGGGAGCTGCGTCCGGTCAAGGGAGCGTTGCCTGCGGCGCTCGCGGCCAAGCAGGCCGGACGGTGCCTGGTCGTCCCGGATCAGAACGGCAATCAGGTGGCGCTGGTGGGGGAGGCTCTCCACAAATCGGCCCCGTCCTTGCTGGCGGTATGTGGCCATTTGTGCGGACAGGCTAGCCTCTCGCTCAGCTGTTCGGCCCCGCATGAAGACCCGCCACCGAGTGGCGTGTCCCGCGACATGCAGGACATCATTGGTCAGCAGCAAGGGAAACGGGCGCTGGAAATTGCCGCGGCCGGCGGGCACAACCTGCTCTTTTTGGGGCCGCCTGGAACCGGAAAAACCATGCTTGCGTCACGATTGTGCGATCTGTTGCCCGACATGACGGTCGCGGAAGCCATGGAAACAGCGGCCGTGGCGTCGCTGACTCAACAGAGCATTCACGAAGGCAACTGGCGGCGTCGGCCTTTCAGGACACCGCACCATTCCAGCTCGATGGCGGCGCTGGTGGGCGGGGGCTCGGTGCCCCGGCCGGGGGAAATTTCCCTGGCGCATAACGGGATCCTGTTTTTGGATGAAATGCCGGAATTTGAACGTAAAGTGCTGGATTCTTTACGTGAACCGCTGGAATCCGGCGAGATTGTGATCTCCCGAGCCACCAGCAAAATGACGTTTCCGGCTCGCTTTCAGCTGATTGGGGCATTAAATCCCAGCCCGACCGGCTACTACGAAGGCAGTCAGGCACGCACCAACCCGCAGGCGATCTTGCGCTATCTGGGGCGGCTGTCTGGCCCGTTGCTGGATCGTTTCGATATGTCGATTGAGATCCCGGCCCTGCCGCGCGGCACACTGGCGGATGGGGGCGATCGGGGGGAGCCGAGTGTGGTGATCCGCCAACGGGTGGCGCAGGCGCGGGATATCATGCAAGGGCGTGCCGGACGGGTGAATGCCCTGCTTTCGACTCGGGAGCTGGACAAGTATTGCGCGCTGGATAAGCCGGATGCGGAGTTTCTGGAAACCGCCTTGCACCAGCTTGGTTTATCGATTCGGGCCTATCACCGTATTATCAAGGTGGCGCGCACCATTGCTGATTTAGCCGGGTGTGAGCGGATCAGCCGAGCTCATCTGGCGGAAGCGCTCGGTTACCGGGCGATGGATCGGTTATTGAAACAGTTGTCAGCTCAAATGGTTTAAAAGGAGCTGCAACGCAACAGGTATCAGCCGCAGAAACAAAAACAGGGCCTGAGGCCCTGTTTTCCGTGGTGTGCGGAGCACTTATTTGGTCAGCAGGAAGTTGACCAGTTCGAAGTACTCATCGGCAGAGCGGATATTGCTGGTTTGCACCAGGTACTTGTTATTGACCACGACGGCTGGCACGCCGGTCAGACCGCTGTCTTTAAACGCTTTATTGAAGCGGTTTACCATGGAGTTGACGGCAAAGCTGTTGAATGCACCGTCAAAGTCTTCCGCTTTTACGCCTTCGTCGATGAAGATCTGGCGCAGTTCTTCGTCATTGCGTGGCGGTTTGTTCATGTCGTGAATGCGGGCAAACAGCACCGGAATCATCTTGTCTTCCACACCCAGAACCACTGACGTGGCATAGGCTTTACTCATAGATGTGCCCATCGCGCCGCCCATGAAAGAAACATGATTTTTCTGCAGCTTGGCATTGTCCGGCAGGGCTTTTTTCAGCTGCTGGATCATCGGCTCGAAGTTATGGCAGTGTGGGCAGTAGAACGAGAAAAACTCGGTGACGACCGGGGTGCTGGATTTTGGCAGGTCGAGCACTTTGTAGTAGTCGCCTTCGGTAAATTTTGCCGCCTGAACGGATAGTGATAGCAGTGCGATGCTGGCGAAAGCCAGAATTTTCTTTAACATGTTTCTTGTAACTCCCTGAAATAATAACTGAACTTACAGGCGGTGTTGCCCGGTTTGTTGGTTTATGGTGATTACCATTGCGGCATCAGCTGCAATGGCGGTTCATTGAGTGCTGCCAGCTGCTCCTTGAACGCCAGTACTTGCCCTTCCCAGTATTTTGCATCCGCAAACCACGGGAAAGCCTGCGGAAACGCCGGGTCTTCCCACCGTTTTGCCAGCCAAGCCATGTAGTGCACCATTCTAAGACCGCGCAAAGGCTCAATCAGTTTCAATTGGTTAACATCAAAATCGGCAAATTCGCCATAGGCTTCCAGCAGGGTATCTAACTGTACCAGTTTATCCTGGCGTTCGCCGTTCAGCAGCATCCATAAATCCTGAATGGCCGGGCCGTTACGGGCGTCGTCTAGATCCACAAACAGTGGCCCGTCCCGCCACAAAATGTTGCCGGGATGGCAATCGCCGTGCAGGCGGATACTTTGCCAGCTGTTGTCCCAGTGTTGTTCGATTTCGCGAATCAGGAAGTCCAGATCATTGAAGAACGCAGCTTTCAGGTGATCCGGAATAAAGTCGGCCTGCTCGAGCTGGCGACGCGGCTGATACAGGTATTCCTCCAGTCCCAGCGTCGGGCGGTGGGCAAAGGCCTGTTTCTGGCCGACGCTGTGCACCCGGCCCATAAAGCGGCCGACCCACTCCAGCTGATCGAGATTATCCACTTCAAACTGGCGCCCGCCCAGGCTGGGAAACAGCGCGAAACGGTGTCCCTGGTAATGATGCAGGGTGCTGCCGTTATGGACCAGAGGCGCGGCGACCGGAATATCCTGCTCGGCCAGTTCGAGGGTGAACTGATGCTCTTCCAGAATCTGGGCATCGCTCCAGCGCTGGGGACGGTAAAACTTGGTGACGTAACGCGCGCCATCTTCAGCCGTAAACTGGTAGACCCGGTTTTCATAGCTGTTAAGGGCAAGCAGGCCGGATTCGGCCCGAATCCCGGTGCTGTCGAGGGCATCGAGCAGCAGGTCCGGGCTGAGATCGGCAAAACTAAAACCTTGTGGGGTGGTCATGGATAATTTCCGCAAGCTACAGATGGCACAAGTATACCACCATAATAAGACAGGGCCGGAAAAGGCCCTGTCTGTGTTGCTGTGGCGCGGACGAATCCAGGCGTGGGGGTTAGCGAAGATCGCCGATAAAGCGGCTTTCTGTGCTGATGCTGGTGCCGTCTTCACGGGTTAGCGTGAATGTAATATCGGCAATGCTGCTCTCCATCACATACGGGTCAACCCCCAGGCTGATCGGTAGAGAGTAAACCTCACCGGCCGACACGGTGACCTTGCTCGGGCCATACCATTTGATATCTTCCAGGCCGCTGGCGGTCAGGGTGAAAACGGCCGGCTGTTGCGTCTTGTTCAGAATCTTCAGGGTGTAGGTGTTCTCGACCAACCCTTCCGAGTTTTCCCGGAACAACTGGTTGCGGTCACGCAGTACGTCCAGCCCCATGGGCTGAATCGACGCCAGTAAGTAGAAGAACAGGCCCACCATGGCAACCATCACGACCCCGTAGCCGAGCAGCTTCGGCCGCATCACATGGGTCTTCTTGCCTTCCAGCTTGTGCTCGGTGGTGTAGCTGATCAGACGTTTTTCATATCCCATCCGCTCCATGGTTTCGTCACAGGCATCGATACAGGCACCGCAGTTGATGCATTCGTACTGCAGGCCGTCCCGGATGTCGATCCCGGTCGGGCAGACCTGAACACACAGGTTACAGTCGATACAGTCTCCCAGTCCGAGCTCTTTCGGATCTTTCTTGCGTGAGCGCGGGCCGCGGGTTTCACCGCGTGCCACATCGTAGCCGACAATGTAGGTGTCTTTATCGAACATCGCTGACTGGAAGCGGGCGTACGGGCACATATGGATGCAGACGATGGAGCGCATCCAACCGGCATTGGCATAGGTACAGCCAGCAAAAAACAGCACCCAAAAGCCAGCCCAGAAGCTGGTGTTGAACGTGAAAAAGTCGATAAACAACGCTTTGACCGGCAGGAAGTAACCGACAAAGGTCAGCCCGGTGACCAGCGCAACCGCCAGCCAGGCGATATGCTTGAGTACCTTGCGTCCCATCAGTTTGGCAGTGGGCGCGATGCTATCTTGCTTGCGTCGTTTGTTGGCCGGCCCTTCCAGCTTTTCCTCAAACCAGATATAGATGAAGGTCCATACGGTTTGCGGGCAGAAATAACCGCACCAGACCCGGCCGAGGAAGGTGGTGACAAAAAACAGGGCAAAGGCCGCGATCATAAACAGGGTCGCCAGCAGGGTCAGATCCTGCGGCCACAGGGTGGTGCCGAAGAAATTAAACTGCTGTTGCCCGATATCGAGCAGGATGGCCTGGCGATCACCGTACGGGATCCACGGCAGGCCCAAAAACAGCAGCATCAGCAGCCAGCCCATACGTTGGCGCAGTTGCTGGTAAATCCCTTTTACGGCCCGGACGTAAATCCGGTTGTTCGGATTGAAGCGATCCGCCTCCCCTTTATGCGTTTTGGGGTTGAACGTGGGCGGGGTGATATCCTTGATCTTGATTTTCTCTTGGCTCATGACATTACTTTCCTTGGGTAGCCCCCTATGGGTAACTATAGTCAGGGGTTGACGGCCGGTACATTGCCGAGCCGATTGTGTCATTCGTAACAGAATGTTATCGAGCGATTATATCTCAGCCGCTGGAGCGATAACTCTAGCAAGGTCATAGTTTGAGCAACAGATACAGAATGGGTGCTAAAGGACTATAACAGAAGGAAAATTAATAAAAGGGAAAGGACAAAAGGCACCGCCCAGTGCCGGCGGTGAGTGGGCACTGGCGGATAAGATTGTGTGATTACTTAATGATGCCACGGGCGCGAAGAATGGCGGTTTTAAAATCTTCCTCGCAGTCTTTGGCGATGCCCGGGATCATCGCCTGCTTGTCCGCATTGCGCATTTTCAGGTGGTAAATCAGCACATCGTCGGTCAGGTCTTCCAGCTTGCCCTGGTACTTGGCTTCTTCCGCCAGCTTAAGCAGAAACTCAACCAGGTTAAGGTCTGGGTCTTTCTGCCATTCCGGATGAAGCAGCTCGATCAGCTCGTTGACGCGATGGGTTTTCATAACAGGCTCCGCAAATAAAGGCTGGGGTAATGTCGTACTTTTTATAAGGGTAAAAAGTATACCATTCTCCGGCGTGATACCAACCGGTGGGACAGAAAAAAGCACAGGCAGCCTAAGCTGCCTGTCGGACCGGTTATGCCGCTTGCTCAGCGCTGGCTGGCATCGGGTTGACGACCGGGGAAGCGGTCGGTACGGCAGTCAGCGTTGTCTGCGGTTGTTTTGGTTTTACCGTTGGAGCGTGAAAGGTACTGCGCAGACGGGAAGGACTGCGTGGAGTGCTGTACCTGACAAAGGAGGTTGGGCGCATGGTTTACCTACAAGTCAGGCTCATCCGTGGCCAGGGTTTATGGTGTATTTCCGCTTGCTCATGCTGGCTGGGCCGTTCCTCAGCGGAAATAAATAAGACATTGTTTTTTTCGCCGCGAGAATAGCAGTTACCTATGCGCAAGTCGAGTATTAATCCGGCATATTGATTAAGGTTTTTCCGTTTTGTCCGGCCGGGATTTTGCACCCGAACTGTTAGCAAGCTCGCCATCTGAGAAGATAAGCCGTTGCACCGGCGCGGCTTTGTGGTCTAATGCGGCTGACTGGCAATAAACGCCTGCTAAAGATTGACAGGCAGGTCAATAACAAGAGCCTCTGGAGGAAGTAAATGGATCACGATCTGCAACGTCAGGTCACCAGCCGTAACCTGTCATATAAACTGGCTGAAGCGATCGGACAGAAGATTCTGCGCGGCGAACCGGCTCCTGGTGAGATCTTGCCCGGCGAAGTTGAGCTGGGAGAAATGTATGGTGTCAGCCGGACTGCCATTCGCGAAGCGATCAAAATGCTGGCGGCCAAAGGGATGGTTCTGCCCCGCCCGCGTATCGGTACCCGGGTACTGCCAAAGCGCAACTGGAATTATCTGGATCAGGATTTACTGGCCTGGCTCAATTTCGATCAGCACGAAGAACTGGTCTCAGAGTTTCAGCGCGTCCGTATCACGCTGGAACCGGAAGCCGCGGCGTTAACTGCCCTGAATGCCAGTGAGGCTGATCGTGCGCAGCTGTGTGCCCTGATGGTGGAAATGCATGAGCTGGGTGAGCACTTCGATCAGGAGCGTTGGGTCGATGTGGATACCCGGTTCCATCAGCTGATTTATTTTGCTTCCGGCAATCACTTTATCAGCCCGTTTGGCAACCTGTTCAAGGCGGTGTTTGAAAATTATTTCCGGGTGATAATCCGCGACCGGTTGCTCAAGCTGGAGCTGCACCAGCAAGTGGTTGATGGCATCATGGCGCGGGATCCGGATGCGGCCCGCCAGGCGACCATTGAGTTGCTAAAGTGAAACAAAAAACGAAGCCACGGCTTCGTTTTTTTATGGGCGTGACGTCGCTTCCATCACGGTGCTTGCAGGCGGCGCCGGTTCGCTGCAATATTAATAGGAATTCATATCGTTTCGGCAGGGCCCAGCACGGCGTTGCCGGCGCAAAGGAGATGCCTGATGTCATTGTTCCGAAAAAGCCTGGCTAGCCTGGGAATAGGCTCGGCCCGGGTTGATACGTTGGTTCACCAGGACGTACTGATCCCCGGCGGTAACCTGCAGGTGGAGATCCAGATACACGGCGGGAAGGTCAGCCAGCAGATCGATAATATTGATCTCTACCTCTGCTGCCACTACCGCGAGGAAGTGGAAAGCAGCCGCGGTGACAACCAGCACCGTAAAGAAACCATTACCCAGGTGTGTAAACTGGCGGAATGGTCCCTGCCCTACGCCTTCGAAATTCAGGCCAACGAAGAGCGCCAGTTTTCGGCCACGCTGGAGCTGCCGTTCAATACCCCGATAACCATCGGGGATGCCAAGGTGTGGCTGGAAACCCATCTGGATATTCCGATGGCCGTTGACCCGAAAGACAAGGATCGCCTGACTGTCCGTCCGGATCCGTTGATGGATGGAGTGTTTACTGCGCTGGAGCTGGCCGGGCTGCGCATTCGCCAGGTCGAGTGCGAGGCGGCGAAAAACTTTGCCCTGCCGTTTGTACAGGAGTTTGAGTTTGTGCCGGTCTCCGGTCCGTACCACGGGCGCTGGCGCGAGCTGGAGATTGTAGCCTACCGCGATGAGCAGGCATTGCAGTTGTGGTTTGAGGTCGATCGTCGCCAGAACGGGTTTAGCGGCATGCTGTCGAGCTTGCTGGGGCGCGGCGAACTGAAGCGTTACCTGGAACTACCAACGGGTATGCACCCACAGCAGGCTGGTGAGATGGTGCTGGAATTCCTTGATCAGCACACCTGAACTTAACTCCCTTTGCGTCGGATCCTGCCCCTGAAAATTTAGCTTACACGTGTAAGCTAAAGTGTGCCATACTGCCGAAAACAATATGCAATATGGCCTTGCCGCAAGCGTGCGGCGGGGATTTTCGGGACAGTGAAAGGGAGCGCGAACATGGCGAAATCATTGACTTTGCGATCCGGCTATTCGGTCGCAGAGGAAGTGGCAAACAGTATCAGTCACGGCCTGGGGATGATTTTTGGCATCGTCGGGCTGGTGCTGTTGCTGATGCAGGCGGTGCAGGCCGATGCTGATGCACTGAGTATTACCAGTCTGAGTATTTATGGCGGCAGCATGATCGTGCTGTACCTGGCCTCGACCCTCTATCATGCCATTCCGTTTGCCCGTGCCAAGCGGGCCCTGAAAACTTTCGACCACTGTGCCATTTACCTGCTGATCGCCGGCACATATACCCCTTTCCTGCTGATCACCCTGCGGACCCCGCTGGCCATTACCCTGATGGCGGTGATCTGGCTGATTGCCCTGCTTGGGATGTTGGTCAAAATTGTTTTTGTGTACCGCTTTAAGCGGCTGTCATTGGCCACGTACCTGGCGATGGGCTGGTTGTCACTGATTGCCGTGTATCCACTGGCAATGTCGCTGGAGACCGGCGGGCTGGTGCTCCTGGCGGCCGGCGGGGTGATTTACTCGCTCGGGGTGCTGTTTTATGTCAATCAGCGCATTCCGTTTAACCATGCGATTTGGCATGTGTTTGTGCTGGGCGGCACGGTCTGCCATTTTCTGGCAATCTACTTCTATGTTGACCCGGTTTGAGGGGATGACCATCAGAGACGGGAAATAGAAAAGAGAGCCATGCGGCTCTCTTTTTCGTTTGGGGCTTTATTTATTCTGAGGCTCAGTTGCGCCAGAAGGCCGGGAAGAACAACACCAGCACGGTCAGAATTTCCAGACGCCCCATCAGCATGCCTAGGCTCAGGGTCCATTTCGCCATATCCGGTAAGGTCGCGAAGTTACCGGTCGGGCCGATTACCTCTCCCATGCCGGGACCAACGTTGGCCACCGCGGTCATCGCCCCGGTGATACTGGTGATGGCATCCAGCCCTTGCATGCCCAGCACAGCCGCCACAATCACGATGGTCAGAATGAAGGTCAGGGCAAAGGCCACGACAGAGCGTACGATACCGTCGGTAACCGGACGCCCGTTATAGCGCTGGATGAACACCCCGGAAGGATGAATCAGCTGCATCATCTGCTTGCGCAGCAGCGCAAACGCGACCTGGAAACGGAAGATTTTGACCCCGCCGGCAGTGGAGCCGGAGCAGCCGCCGACCAGCATCATGAATGCAAACACGATGGTCGGGAATGGCCCCCAGGAGCTGAAATCGTCCAGACCGAAGCCGGTGGTGGTGACGACTGAGATAATGTTGAACAACGAGACCCGGAAAGCATCGGCAAACGGGTAGTCGCGCTGCCACGTCAGCCACAGGGCGACCGCCAGACCAGCACACAGCACCAGCAGGGTAAAGCCTTGTACCTGGGCATCTTTGAGCAGGGTTCGCGGGTGTTTTTTCCGCAGCACCTGAACAAACAGCAGGAACGGCAGGCCTCCGGCAAACATGAACACGATGGCCACCCAGTGGGCGGCATTGGAGAAGTGGTTCATGGAGCCATCGGAAGTGGAGTAACCGCCGGTCGACAAGGTGGTGAAGGCGTGGTTAATGGCATCAAAGGTGTTCATTCCGGCCATCAGGTAACCGACAAAGCACAACCCGGTCAGGCACAGATACACGTTGACGATATTTTTGGCCACGCTTTTAGTTCGCGGTGAACTTTTTTCCGACCAGTCGGACGATTCGGTTTGGAACAGCCGCATCCCGCCCACGTTCAGCATCGGCAGGATGGCCACCCCCATGACGATGAATCCGACCCCGCCGAGCCACTGCAATGTCGAACGCCACAGCAGGATACTCGGTGCCATGTCATCCAATCCGCTCAGCACCGTCGAACCGGTCGTGGTGATCCCCGACATGGTCTCGAAATAGGCATCGGTAAAACTGATATGGTTGATGAACACAAACGGCAGTGCGGCGAAGGCGCTGGCGATAGTCCAGACCAGGGTAGTGATCATGAACATATCGCGTACCCCGAGCTTGAACTCGTCGGTCCGGCCAAATGTCAGGCACAGAAAAGCGACCACGTGGGTGATCAGCACCGCCGTTGCGAAGTCGATAAAGCCCGCTGTCCCGGTGACAAACGCCACCAGGGTCGGGACATACATGAACAGGGCGATCTTTGACAGCACCAGCCCGATCACGAAGAGGATGGGACGATAATTGACCATAGTATTACAAGAAGAACGGGCTAGGCTGGAACAGGCGTTCGACGTCCGGGATGTATTTTTTATCCACCAGGAACATCACCACGTGGTCGTTCTGCTCAATCACGGTTCGGTCATGGGCGATCAGCACTTCGTCACCACGGACGACGGCACCAATGGTGGTCCCCGGCGGCAGCTTGATATCACCGACGGCCCGGCCCACGACTTTCGACGTGCTGGCATCACCGTGGGCAATTGCCTCAATGGCTTCAGCCGCGCCGCGTCGCAGTGACGAGACGTTGACGATATCGGCCTTGCGCACGTGGGTCAGCAGGGCCGAAATGGTTGCCTGCTGCGGCGAGATCGCAATATCGATAGTGCCGCCCTGGACCAGGTCCACGTAAGCGCCGCGCTGAATCAGCACCATGACTTTCTTGGCCCCCATCCGTTTGGCCAGCATGGCTGACATGATGTTGGCCTCATCGTCATTGGTTACCGCAATAAACACGTCAATCTGCTCAATGTGCTCTTCACTCAGCAGTTCCTGATCCGACGCATCGCCACAGAACACGATGGTATTTTCCAGCATTTCCGACAGGTTTTCCGCCCGCTCCGGATTGCGCTCGATGAGCTTGACGCTGTAGCTCTGCTCCAGGCGGCGCGCCAGACCGGCGCCGATGTTACCGCCGCCGACAATCATCAGGCGTTTGTACGGCTTCTCCAGGCGCTGCAGTTCACTCATGACCGAGCGAATATGGTTGCTGGCCGCCACGAAGAACACTTCGTCATCCGCCTCGATAATCGTGGTGCCCTGCGGGCGGATTGGCCGTCCCTGACGGAAAATGGCCGCGACCCGGGTGTCGATGTGCGGCATGTGCTCACGCAGTGCCGACAGGGCATTCCCTACCAGCGGACCGCCGTAATAGGCTTTAACCGCCACCAGGCCCACTTTGTCTTCGGCAAACCCGACAACCTGCAGGGCGCCCGGGTACTCGACCAGGCGTTCGATATAGCCGGTTACCAGTTCTTCCGGTGCGATCAAATGGTCAACCGGCACAGCATCTGACTGGAACAGCGGATCTTTTTCTTTCAGGTATTCTGGCGAACGGATACGGGCGACCCGGTTCGGGGTATTGAACAAGGTGAAGGCGATCTGGCAGGCGACCATATTGGTCTCGTCAGAGTTCGTGACGGCCACCAGCATGTCGGCGTCCTGTGCGCCGGCTTCCCGCAGGGTACGCGGGTGGCTGGCAAAGCCCTGTACTACACGCAGGTCATATTTGTCCTGCAGCTCTCGCAGACGCTCCGGATCCTTATCGACGATGGTGATATCGTTGTTCTCGCCAACCAGGTTTTCAGCCAACGTACCGCCGACCTGACCGGCACCGAGAATGATAATTTTCATAGCATGTGCCTGATTATTGGAATCGTTGTAGGTTACTACGCTTCAGGATGAGGGTCATGCTGATCTCTATCCATTTAGAATAACTTAGTTTTCACCCCTGTGGCGAACTGCCTCAAACAGGAGGAAAGCTGCAAAGAAAAAGCGGAACTTGTTAACCAAGTTCCGCTTTCTGATTATGCGTTCGCTTTGCGGATCACCGCATAGTAGAAGCCGTCCATGTCGTGTTCACCCGGCAGGATCTGACGGCCCGGTTGTGCCGGATCGCTGTCCATCAGGGTCGCTTCCGGGGTACGGGCCAGGAACGCTTTGACCTGTTCACTGTTTTCCTGCGGCGTAATGGAGCAGGTTGCGTACACCAGGGTGCCGCCTGGCTTGAGCTGTTGCCACATTGCATCCACGATCTCTGCCTGTAACTGCGCCAGTGCTTCAATGTCGTCTGCGCGGCGCAGCCACTTGATGTCCGGATGGCGGCGGATCACGCCGGTTGCCGAACACGGGGCATCCAGCAGAATCCGATCAAACTGCTCGCCATGCCACCACTGTTCAGGGTGACGGGCATCGGCACACAGTACTTCGGCGTCGAGCTGCAAGCGCTGCAGGTTGTCGTAAACCCGTTTGAGGCGCTGTTCATCGCAGTCAATTGCCACCACTTTGGCTTGCGGCTGACGTTCCAGAATGTGCGCGGTTTTTCCGCCCGGAGCAGCACAACAGTCCAGAATCAGTTCACCGGCCTGCGGCTGCAGGTATTCGACGGACAGTTGCGCGGCGGCATCCTGTACCGAAACCCAACCATCAGCAAAACCCGGCAGTCGGCTGACCTCACACGGGCTGTGCAGTTTCAGGGCATCCGGTGCCTGTGGGTGAATGTCGGTCGCAATGCCAGCTTCATCCAGCAGGGCGCGGTAGCTATCCCGATCATGATGACGGCGGTTAACCCGCAGCCACATCGGTGCTTTGGTGTTATTAGCCGTGACAATGGCTTCCAGCTGATCCGGGTAACTGGTTTGCAGCAGTTTCAACAGCCAGCCTGGATGGCCGTAACGCCCGGCATCGTGGCTGGTCGCCTGGGTATCCAGAGCCTCTTGCTGGCGCTGGTAGTTGCGCAGAATGGCATTGATCAGGCCCCGCAGCTGTGGCTTTTTCAGGGTCTTGGTGGCATTCACGGTTTCAGCCACTGCTGCGTGCGCCGGGATCCGCATGTAACCGAGCTGGTACAGACCGACCAAGATCAGATGGTGGAAAACCCGTTGCTTGCCTTTCAGTGGCTTGTCCATCAGTTCCTGGGTTATGGCTTCCAGGCGGGGCAGCCAGCGCAATACGCCGTAGCACATTTCCTGCAGCAGCGCGTGATCGCGTTCTTTGATGTCTTGTTGGGCGGCTGGCAGTGCTGTTGACAGGGACTGGCCCTGATCGACAACCTGATACACCACTTTTGCCGCAGCGGCTCTTACATTCATGCAGTTTTCCTGATGTTATCGCCCCACCCTCGCCGGGACAGCGAGCCGGGGAAGAAAAAACGAAGGCCAGTGCAAGCACTGGCCTGGGGATCCGCGCGCCATGACGAATAACGCGTCAGGCCGCTGAGTCAGCTCATGATGAGAGTACGTTACCCGGGGTGAACCACTCTCGGCGCGAGTTCAGCAGATCCTGTGCCTTCATGGCTTTCTTACCCGGAGGTTGCAGCTCAATCAGACGCAGCGCGCCTTGCCCGGTCGCGACCAGAATACCGTTTTTATCGGCAGCCAGAATGGTGCCCGGGGCTTTGCCCTGGTTGTCTGCTTCCACGGCGGTCTGCCAGACTTTGATATTCTGCTCGGCCACGGTGAAGTAGCTCATCGGCCAGGGATTGAACGCACGAACACAGCGTTCGATCGCCGCGGCATCCATAGACCAGTCGATCTGGGCTTCTTCTTTGCTGAGTTTTTTCGCGTAGTTAGCCAGTGCATCATCTTGTTTCACCGGCACCGCCGTACCGGCGGCAATGTCGTTCAGACATTCAATCAGGGCGACCGGCCCCAGTTCTGCCAGCTTGTCATACATGGTGGCGCTGGTATCGGTCGCTTCAATCGGCGTGGTGGCGATTTTCAGCATGTCGCCGGTATCCAGACCGATGTCCATCTGCATGATAGTCACGCCGGTTTCGGCGTCACCGGCCCAGATGGAGCGCTGGATCGGTGCGGCGCCACGCCAGCGCGGCAGAATAGAACCGTGGACATTGATACAGCCCAGACGCGGGGTATCCAGGACCACTTGCGGCAGCAGCAGGCCATAGGCCACCACGACCATGATGTCGGCGTTCAGCGCAGCCAGCTCCTGCTTGGCTTCTTCAGACTTGAAGTTCTCTGGCTGATAAACCGGAATATTGTGTGCCAGTGCAATGTTTTTCACTGGGCTGGCCGTCAGTTTTTTCCCGCGACCGGCTGGGCGATCGGGTTGGGTATAGACGGCAATCACGTCGTGCTCTGAAGACAACAACGCCGCCAGGTGAAGGGCGGCGAAATCCGGAGTACCTGCGAAGACAATTCGTAAAGGCTTGCTCAAGGTAAACGTCCTTAAATCGGGGTTAGGCTTAGTTGTTCGCGTGCTTGTCGTTGAAGCGTTTGATTTTGGCCAGTTTGTCCTGAATACGTTTACGCTTCAGCGGCGACAGGTAATCGACAAACAGCTTACCTTTCAGGTGATCAAGCTCATGCTGTACGCAGATAGCCAGCAGGTCGTCGGCATCAAATTGGTATTCCTTACCGTCACGATCCAGTGCCTTAACGGTCACTTCGGCCGCACGTGGAACCAGGGCTCGGGCACCCGGTACAGACAGACAGCCTTCTTCAATTCCGTCTTCACCGCGTTTTTCGATGATTTCCGGATTGATCAGTACCATTGGCTGATTGCGCTCTTCAGAAATATCGATCACCACGATGCGCTGATGGATATCCACCTGAGTGGCGGCAAGGCCGATGCCTTCCTCGTCATACATGGTTTCCAGCATGTCATCGACAATTTTCTGGATCTCAGGTGTCACTGCTTCAACCGGTTTTGCTACGGTGCGCAGGCGCTCATCAGGGAATGTTAATACTTGCAATACAGACATAGATACTCGTTAAAAAGACAGTACGGATTACTCAAGATTCGTAGTTGCTCTAATTCTAGTCATTTTAAGCGCCAAATAACAGTCCCTGACGGTCGCGGGGTGCCCTGTTCGCCGAGGATAACGTGCCTTTTTGTGTAACAGAGAAAAAGGAAAGGTGAAGCGTGCCGAAAAGTCGCGGCACGGCGTGGGGAAGCGCTAGACACCTTTTCCCCGCAATGCCAGCCTGATGACCCAGTCAGGTGCTTGCCATGGGGAGCGGCACGGCGAAGTAGAACAGGAAGGGATGTATGTGGCTGCGTGTCATTGTCTTGGTATTGGCCGGATTTCACGGAACGGGGTGGGCTAAGCCGCCGCAGCCGAAGGTCATTGACGGTGCCCCTGAAGTGTATACCGTCAAAAAAGGCGATACTTTGTGGGATATTTCCGCCCATTTCCTGTCCAGCCCCTGGCTGTGGCCGACCCTTTGGCAGGCGAATGATTACATCAAAAATCCGCACCTGATTTATCCGGGCGATCAAATCCACTTGGTGTGGGTGAATGGCCAGCCGCGCCTGCAACTGAAGCGTCATTTGAAACTGTCACCGCAGGTTCGGATTGTACGCGCCCCGATCACCACCCTGCAGTCTTCCCTGATGCTGCCATTTCTGGCGCAAGATAAGTTGATGACACCAGCCCATCTGGATCGCCTGCCACGGGTGGTCGGCAGCAGCCGGGCCAGAGATTATATGGCGGAAGAAGATTTAATTTGGGCTGACACGCCGCTGGAAACCGGGGATGTGTGGTGGGTCTACCGTCCGGACAAGCGCTTTGAACGTGAATTGGCAAACGGCGACACTCGGGAAGTGATGGGGTTGAAGGAAATTGCCCGAGCCAAAGTGACGCAGGCCGACAGTGAGAAAAGTGCGCTGACTCTGACCACTTTCCTTGGCGAAGTCAGACAAAATGACATTCTGCTGCCTGCGCCGCTTGGCCGGGAGGATCTCAACCTCAACTTTGCGCCTTCTGCGCCGCCCGCCGATGTGTCCGGCAGCGTTGTCGGTCATTTAGGGGGCATGCGTTATATCGCGACCCACGATCCGGTTGTGATTGACCTTGGGCACCTCGACGGCGTGCAGGCTGGCCATGTGTTTAACCTGTACCGGGCTGGTGCCGGCGTGGTGGGTGAGAAAGGTAGTTATGATTATCAGGGAGTGAGTTTCCAGCAGCAGAAGTTTGCCCTGAGCCAGGTGCCGGTTGGTGAAATGGTCGTGATTCGGGCATATGAGCATTTTGCCCTGGGAGTGGTAACCCGGGCGACCCAGCCTTTTGTGCCGGGTACCCTCGCCTTGCCTCCACATCACGGCTGAACCACGGCAGTACGTAACATGACGGCATTAGTTGACTGGTTGGTTCTGGCGTCTGCACCGGGTCTGGGCGGCGTCAGGATCAGCCGTATCTTGGAACATGTGACTCCGGCAGCCCTGCGTGCGATGTCGGCCGAAGAGCTGACGGGCATCGGTATGACTCCCCGCCAAGTGAGTCACTTTCGCCAGCCTCCGATGGCAAAAATTGATCGTTGCCTGCGTTGGGACAGCCAGCCGGGCCAGACTATACTCACCTTAGATTCTTCTCATTACCCTGCTTTACTTAAAGAAATCGCTTCACCTCCTCCTTTATTGTTTGTCCGGGGAGAGCCGCACTGGTTGCTGCAGCCACAGCTGGCTATTGTCGGCAGCCGCTCAGCCAGTATCGACGGTCGGGAAGCGGCTTATGAATTTGCGGCTGCGCTGGTAGCGGCCGAGTATGTGGTGACCAGCGGATTGGCGTTGGGGGTGGATGGTCAGGCGCATTACGGAGCGCTGAAAAATGGCGGGGCCACAGTAGCGGTACTGGGCTCGGGCCTTGATCGGATCTACCCGGCCAAACACCGTGAGTTGGCGAGCCTGATTACGCAGCAAGGGGCGCTGGTCTCTGAATTCTGGCCGGATGAAGTGCCTCGGCCGCAGAACTTTCCGCGTCGCAACCGAGTGATCAGCGGACTGTCGGTCGGCGTACTGGTGATAGAGGCGGCGCAGAAAAGTGGATCGCTGATTACGGCGCGGTATGCCTTAGAGCAAGGGCGGGAAGTTTTTGCCCTGCCCGGCCCGATTCATTATCCCGGGAGCCGAGGCTGCCATGCCCTGATAAAAAATGGTGCCAAACTGGTCGAAACACCGGTCGATATCTTTGAAGAAGTCGGGGCGCTGACAAGCTGCGTAAAAAATAGCCATTCGGATGAATCGCTCGCACAACCTGAAAATGAAAAATTGCCATTTCCAGCGCTGTTGGCTAACGTAGGCAGTGAGGCAACACCCGTAGATGTAGTTGCTGAGCGCAGTGGGCAACCTGTTCAGGAAGTCATGATGCAGTTACTTGAACTGGAACTGCTCGGGATGGTCACTGCTGTACCAGGTGGCTATATCAGAGCGAGGAGGGGCTAGTTATGATGGATATCCTTATGTACCTGTTTGAGACCTATATCCACAGCGATGTGGAATTGATGGTCGATCAGGATGAATTATCCGAAGAATTGCTGCGAGCTGGGTTCCATCAGGAAGATATTTACAAGGCCCTGGAATGGCTTGAGAAACTGGCCGCATTGCAAGAAACCGAAAATACCCCATACATGAACACCAGTGCGGTGACATCCATGCGCATTTACACGGCGCAAGAGATGACTCGCCTGGATACCAACTGCCGTGGCTTTCTGACTTACCTGGAGCAGATTCATGTTCTGGGCGCAGACACCCGTGAAATGGTGATTGATCGGGTCATGGAGCTGGATACGGCTGACTTTACTCTGGATGATTTGAAGTGGATCATTCTGATGGTGCTGTTTAATGCACCGGGTAATGAAAGCGCCTACAGCCAGATGGAAGAACTGCTGTATGGCATGGAAGATGGCTATATTCACTAAAGCCGGTCAGGTTTACTAAGTGGTAGAGAGTAAGATGTCTGATCGAACGAATGAGCCGTTATTTACCGCTCACGAGCACGCATTAGAGCGGGAAAATCTGTGTCCTCAATGTGGTGCCGCGCTGGTGATGAAACACGGTAAGCGCGGCCCGTTTTTGGGCTGTGCGTCTTATCCCGCCTGTGATTATATCAAGCCACTCCACCATAACGACGGCCATATCGTGAAACACCTGGCAACCCCCTGCCCTGACTGTGGTGAGGAACTGGTGTTGCGTCAGGGGCGTTATGGCATGTTTATTGGTTGCAGCGCGTATCCGGTCTGCCAGCATATTGAGTCACCGGAAAAAAAAGCGCAGGCTACCCAGCTGGGTTGTCCGGATTGTGGCAAGGGGCATCTGGTCGAACGTAAGTCGCGTTACGGCAAGGTGTTTTACGCTTGTGACCAGTACCCGTCCTGCCGCTTTGCGGTCAACCTCAAACCTGTGGCCGGGGTGTGTCAGCAATGTGCTTATCCGCTTTTGGTTGAGAAGAAGCTGGCCAGTGGCGTGCGTTTGCAGTGCGCAGACCGACGCTGCCATGCGTATCAGGATGCCGTTTCGCAGGCGCCGGAACATGGTGAAACTGGCGAACCGGATATCGGGTAACAAGCACCACGCCAGTGTTTACACGCTCGCGGCGGCAGGTGAAGCAACAATGGGCCATGTGACAAAATAAAGCCGGCAGTGAGCCGGCTTTTGTGTTTTCTAGTCTGGCCGTATCGCGGCGTTAACCATGTAAGGCGGGAAACGCGTCCGGATCCAGATGGCTGGCTAATTGTTTCAGCGCCTCTTGCAAGGCCGCCGGGGTGTCTGCGCACAGGTTAATGTGCCCCATTTTTCGCCCGGCTCGCTTCTCTTTGCCGTACCAGTGGATATGGCAGGTTGGTTCAGCCAGAATGGCGGTTGGCAGGCGATCTTCTCCTAAGATGTTCACCATTGCTGTCGGACGGATTAAGGCCGTGCTGCCTAATGGAAGTCCGGTGACCGCACGCAAATGGTTTTCAAACTGGCAGGTTTCGGCCCCTTGTTGGGTCCAGTGGCCGGAGTTGTGTACTCGGGGCGCAATTTCATTGACTAGCAACTGGCCGTTTACATCAAAGAATTCAATCGCCAGGACACCCACGTAGTTGAGTGAGTTGGCCAGCGCAGTAAACATCTTTTCAGCCTGAGCCTGCAGCGCGTGATCGCCTTCCTGAGCGACGGACAAGCTCAGTACCCCATTGGTATGCGTATTCTCGGTCAGTGGATACACCGCAATTTGTCCGTCACGACCGCGAGCTCCGATCAGGGAGACCTCGCGATCAAACGGGATGAAGGCTTCCGCTACAATAGCCTGGTTTTCCGTCTGCGCCATGAAGTCAGCCATGTCTTGCCAGACGGCTTCAACCTGACCCGCTTCTTTCAGACGCCACTGCCCTTTGCCGTCATAGCCACCCAGTGCACTCTTCAGCACCATGGGCAGGCCAATTTTGGCGATGGCCGCGTCCAACTCTGCCCGGCTGGTGACGATATGGTATGGTGCATTGGCCACCCCAGCATTGTCCAGCAGGTTTTTTTCCAGACGGCGATCGCCACCGGCTTTTATGGCGGTGGTGGTGGGCTGGAATTTGCCGCTACGCTCGCAAATATCGAGAATTTCATGAGGAATATGCTCAAATTCTGCGGTGATCACATCGGTGTAGGTGAGCGCGGTATCCAACCCTTTCAGCATGACCTGCTGGGTCAGCGGATGCACGACTTTACCGGTCGCCACATCATAGGCAAACACTTCAATGTTCAGTGGTGCCCCCGCCAGGGACATCATCCGGGCCAGCTGGCCGGAACCCAGCACTAGCACTTTCATTGTGAATCCTCAGCCGGGTTTGGATTGCTCAGTACTGCGTCAGTCTGCTCTTTACGGAAGGCATCAATGGCTGCCATGACATCGCTGTCCTGAGTACCGATGATTTGCGCTGCCAGCAGGCCAGCATTCGCAGCACCGGCCTCACCAATGGCCAGCGTGCCCACGGCCACGCCTTTTGGCATCTGTACAATCGAAAGTAGTGAATCCATGCCTTTCAGAGCGCGGGATTGGACCGGTACCCCTAACACCGGCAGGCTGGTAAAGGCCGCCGTCATGCCCGGTAGGTGCGCAGCCCCCCCGGCACCGGCAATAATCACCTTAATGCCACGGGTCTGTGCACTCTCCGCATATTCCGCCAGCAGGTGCGGAGTTCGGTGAGCCGAGACCACCTTGGTTTCATAAGCGATATTGAAGCGATCTAGCATTTCCGCTGCGTGCTGCATGGTTGGCCAGTCAGACTTTGATCCCATGATGATTCCAACTTTCATCCCGATCTCCTTTGGGGTAGCAAAACTATTGGGTTCAGTGCGTGTGGGCTGCATTATACGAAGATTTTTTGTGAAGGAAAACGTTTGCGTCAGTGAAATTGCAACAATCGTTAACGAGCGTGGAGTTGTGGTTCAGGAGTCGGTAAGATAGCAGCACAGAACACTCAAGACAGGCAATGACCTGATAAGCATCGAGGAACGTGTGGAAAACCTGAACCATGTGGTGGCTGCCCTGCGGCAGGAGGAAATGATCGCCTATCCGACTGAAGCGGTTTTTGGCGTAGGTTGTGACCCTGATAGTGAGCAGGCCGTCATGAAACTACTGGCGCTGAAGCAACGACCGGTTGAGAAAGGCCTGATTCTGATCGCAGCCAATTATGAGCAACTGGCGCCTTACATAGACGACAGTCAGCTGACTGACGAGCAGAAACAGCGCATTTTTGATTCCTGGCCGGGACCGGTTACCTGGGTAATGCCAACCAAGCCTGGGGTACCCCGCTTTCTGACCGGCCAGTTTGACACCATTGCGGTTCGCGTGACTGATCATCCTCTGGTGCAGGCATTGTGTCTGGCTTTCGGTAAACCGCTGACGTCGACCAGCGCCAACCTGACCGGCCAGGAGCCGGGCCGGACGGTCGCGGAGGTTGAGCTGCAACTGGGTGACCGACTGGCCGCGATTTTACAAGGTGACACCGGTGGACGGGAAAATCCGTCAGAGATACGAGATGCCCGTACCGGTCAGATTTTCCGACAGGGATAAAGAAAGATGCAGGAAGTCAATAAAGACGCAGTAAAAGCTTTTTTACTCGATCTTCAGGATCGGATTTGCCAGGCACTAGAGCAGCAGGACGGTCAAGCCCGTTTTGAAGAAGATGCCTGGGTACGTGAGCTGGGTGGCGGCGGCCGGAGTCGGGTGTTGCGCGATGGCCGGGTGTTCGAACAGGGTGGCGTGAATTTCTCGCACGTATACGGTACCCAAATGCCAGCATCGGCAACGGCCCATCGTCCGGAACTGGCCGGCCGCAGCTTCGAAGCGATGGGTGTCTCCTTGGTTATCCATCCTCGCAATCCGTATATCCCGACTTCCCATGCAAACGTCCGTTTTTTTATTGCTGAAAAAGAGGGTGAAGCGCCGGTTTGGTGGTTTGGCGGTGGCTTTGACCTGACGCCGTTTTACCCCTTTGAAGAAGACTGCCAGCACTGGCACCAGACCGCGAAAGCGCTGTGCCAGCCGTTTGGTGACACGGTGTATGAGGAGCATAAGGCGTGGTGCGATCGGTATTTCTTCTTACCGCACCGTAATGAAACCCGGGGGGTCGGTGGCCTGTTTTTTGATGACCTGAACCAATGGGGCTTTGAAAAGAGCTTTGCTTACATCCAGGCTGTAGGCAACGGTTATCTGGATGCTTATCTGCCGATTGTTGAGCTGCGCCAGAATACGGAATACGGTGAGCGTGAACGCCAGTTCCAGTTGTACCGTCGTGGCCGTTATGTGGAATTCAACCTGGTCTATGACCGTGGGACCTTGTTTGGCTTGCAAAGCGGCGGTCGCACGGAGTCGATTTTGATGTCGATGCCGCCACTGGCTCGCTGGGAATACGGTTTCGAACCGGAACCAGGATCGCCGGAAGTGGTATTGTATGAACATTACCTTCAGCCCCGCGACTGGTAACCGTTAAAAACGGTTTGTTCCCCTGCGACGGCAATGATAGGGTCAGTGAATCACTGACCCTTTTCTCGTTTTACCGAGCATGGATTTCTTGCAAATGGATAAGTACGTTGTGTTTGGCAACCCGATTGCCCAGAGTAAATCGCCTTTTATTCACACCCTGTTTGCGCGCCAGACCGCCCAGGACATGAGCTATGAAGCCCGATTAGCCCCGTTGGAGGGTTTTGTGGCGGCGATGGAGACTTTTTTTGCTGATGGGGGGCGAGGTTGTAATGTCACTGTGCCTTTTAAAGAGCAGGCGTTCGACTATGCGGATCAGCTGACAGAGCGTGCTCGCCTAGCCGGTGCCGTCAATACCCTCAAAAAGTTGGACGACGGGTTAATCCTGGGGGACAACACTGACGGTGAAGGGTTAGTGCAGGATCTGCTGCAACACCAGATTGAGCTCCAGGGTAAGCGTATTTTGCTGGTAGGTGCGGGCGGCGCGGCGCGTGGCGTGGTCCTGCCGTTACTGGCTCAGCAGCCGTCATCCGTCACTATCACCAACCGGACCGTCGCGAAAGCCGATGCACTGGTCGAGGCCTTCGCAACACATGGCCCGGTGAGCGCGAAGGCACTGGATGAATTGGAGGGTGACCACTATGACATCATCATTAATTCCACTTCAGCCAGCCTGAGTGGCCAGTTGCCGGGGATCCCCGCCGGCCTGATTGAGCCGCATACCGTGTGCTACGACATGGTGTACGGTGCGGAACCTACTGCGTTTAATCAGTGGGCACAGCAGCAGGGGGCTAATGTAGTCCTAGATGGGCTCGGGATGCTGGTGGGCCAGGCAGCGGAAAGCTTCATGCTGTGGCGCGGGATCCGTCCGGGTGCCAGACAGGTACAGCGTGAGTTGCGTCGTTCCCTGCAACCTTAATGTGTTACTAATAGATAAAAGATAAGAACATGAACCAAAATATTCTGTTTCCAGACTTACAACAGTGGGATGAGCAACAACAGGCTGTGATGTTTCCGGCGCAGCAAGGCGGTTCACTGATAGCCTGCTGGGTGAGCCTGCAATGGCTTGTTCAACATTGTCAGCAACCGCTGAGTACTGAAGCAGAGATTATGGCTGCATTCGGGCAGTACCGGTTCGATCTGGAAGAAATCGCGGAAGACCTGATTGAAGAGGAAGCCTTCAATCAGGACGGTGAGATCCACATTGATTAACTGTGAGGTGAGTTTTCTCGCTCAGCCAGATACTCGTTTTTCAATCTGACGTAGTTATCCGCTGATACCGTTAAGAAAGCACGTTCTTTGTCCGACAGAGGGCGGGCTTTCTTGATTGGACTACCTATATAGAGAAAACCGCTTTCTAGCGTCTTGTTTGGAGGCACCAGACTGCCTGCACCAATAATCACATCATCTTCAACAATCGCCCCGTCAAGAATGATGGCTCCCATCCCGACCAAAACCCGATCGCCAATCTGGCAGCCGTGCAGCATGGCTTTATGGCCAATCGTCACATCCTGACCAATAATTAGGGGATGGCCGTCAGGATTCTCCGGGGTTTTTCGGGTGACATGCAAAACACTCCCGTCCTGAACATTCGTACGTGCCCCAATGGTAATGCAGTTGACATCGCCACGGGCTGCGACCAATGGCCAGATGCTGGTATCTGCTGCGAGGTGAATATCGCCGACCAGAACGGCAGCGTCGTCAACATAGGTCGATGATGTGAGAGTGGGATAAATGTCTTTATAGGAACGAAGTGCATTTTGCATGAATGAAAGCCCTGAAATTGAGAGTTTACTCAGTCAGAATAGCGCTACGATGACGTAATTAACATCGATAAATGCCGTCTTTGGGTGATAATTGTACGGTTGAGCTAAGATGACAAAATTATTTCAATTTAGCCCTTGCGTATGTGATCGAACTCTCTATAATGCGACCTCACTGACACGGAGCGCGGCGAGATAAGCCAGTGACGTGAAAGAAAAGTTCTTTAACAATTTGACCATGCAATCTGTGTGGGCACTCGTGAACTGATAGTCAAAAAGATTTATCGATGAACTGAGTGACCAATTCAAAATGACTTCGGTTATTTTGGCAC
>NZ_PYMI01000012.1 GCF_003025595.1 Photobacterium ganghwense | reverse complement strand
GCACCCAATTTAGGTTAGCGTTCTGAACAAACGCTAATTCTGAGTGGAGCGGTAGTTCAGTTGGTTAGAATACCGGCCTGTCACGCCGGGGGTCGCGGGTTCGAGTCCCGTCCGCTCCGCCACTCTTCAATAAGCCCAGTCGAAAGACTGGGCTTTTTTACATTTTACGCTCCCGAAAGTGCTACGCACTTTTTCGCGGGCCGGAATGCCGGACCATCGATTCCCGTCCGCTCCGCCACTCTTTAATAAGCCCAGTCGAAAGACTGGGCTTTTTTACATTTTACACTCCCGAAAGTGCTACGCACTTTTTCGCGAGCCGGAATGCCGGACCATCGATTCCCGTCCGCTCCGCTACTCTTTAAGAATCCCAGTCGAAAGACTGGGCTTTTTTACGTTTAAATACAATGTGTTCGCCCTGCGGTCGAATGTGTCCCGTGGATCGACAGCCCGGTAGCTCCGCCACTTATCTGACTCCTAAATTGAAAACAGCCGGTTTTTGCTCGTTTAAAGCTTTTCTGTTTGACCTCAGGCCAAGTGGATTCTGTAGATACGCTAGCCATACCTCTGCTCTATGGTCATTGTCAGAGATGCTTCCCTGCTTAGAAACCTTGTGTTCGTCACACCCATTTACAACTCTTTGAGATTAAGCAGTGATTGAAGCTTGAGTGAGACTGCTGGCTGTGAGAGGGTAGGCAGCATCTGAAAACTGTTGAGAATGCTGATGAAATTCTTTTTTGAACGAACTGAAACTGAGCGCGAGATTGCGATCACGCTGAAACCTCATTCACTGTATTTGATGTTGTTGATGCTGGCATTCTGGCTGGTTAATGACTTTGTCTTACAGTCATCGTCGATAGCACAGTTCATGATGCCGATTTTTATGGTGTTTATTGTGATTCGTTTCTTTTCGCTCATCCGGGTACAGAAAGAGGTTCTGGTTGCGATGAAGCAAGGCAAAGTGAAAACGCAGGGCAGCAAATTTTCATTTGCGAATCCGTTTACTTACACCATCTCGAAGTAATTCAAACTTTATTTCCCAAATGGAAAGAATCTCTGAAGCTAATGCTGCTTATTGTCTCTTCACATCCAGTGCATAATAAGGCATTGATGCGGAGGCGTAGGAGAAACAATGGCAGCATTTCAATGGAAACCTCTTTTACTGGCGTGCATGATCGTAAGTATCGGTCAGCTGAGCCTGGGTCTTATCTTCCCGTCTCTGCCATGGATCGCACAGGATCTTTCTTTATCGACTGAACAGGTACAACTTCTGGTTTCCGGCTACCTGTTAGGATTTGGCACTTCGCAACTCGTGTACGGACCACTGTCTGATGTGTTTGGGCGGCGGCCGGTACTGCTTTCTGGTCTATTGATTGCGCTGTTTGGCTTGTCGCTGGCGATTCTGCATGCTGAATCCTTCTCCTGGTTACTGGCCGGACGGGTGATTCAGGGGATGGGAGCCGGAAGTGTGGCTGTCATGGCCAGGGCGACAATCCGTGACAGTTATCAGAGTCATAACCTGGTGCGGGCCATGACCTGGCTGGCGATTGTCGCGGCACTGACGCCAATTGTTGCACCGGTCATTGGCGGAATGGTCAATCACTATGCCGGTTGGCTGGCTGTCTTTATACTGCTGCTGGGCTATATCGCTGTGATCTGGCTGGTTTTGTGCGTTAATTTCCCGGAAAGTTTATCAGTGACTTGCCGTGCGCCGTCAGTGATAACACTGATGAAGGACTATTCGTCGCTTGCGCGATCCAGCCATTTTCTCTCGTTTGCCGGTGTGGGTTGGGTGAATTTCTCACTGGTGGTTTTGTCCATCTCCCTGATGCCTTTCATCATGCAGGTACAAATTGGGATGACATCGGAAAAGTATGCGCTCTGGGCGATGATTCCGGCGTTCGGCCTGATGTGTGGCGGGCTGCTCTGCCAGCGGATACGCCCAAAAATTGGCACCCGACGTATGTTGCTGATCGCCCCTTGGCTGCACCTGCTGGCAGGAATGATTTATATTTTTTCGCCGGTAGAACCAGCGTGGATGATCGGTGGTAACTTTGTACTGGCCATGGCCAACGGGATCGCATTTCCGTGTGCTCAGTCTTTGTTGCTTGTGCCATATGGTGACAAAGCCGGCACTGTGTCTGCTTTGTCTGGAGCTTGCCAGATGGTGTTTGCTTCATTGTTCAGTAACACTTTGCTGAAAATCGGAATCAGTCAGCCGTGGCAACTGGGTGGCGTGATGCTGTTGGGAGCCGGGATCGGATTCGGGCTGGCATTTTTTGGGACGCAGACGGAAAGTGGTCGTCAGGCAGTGGCGACCCTTAACGGATAAACCATACTTAGAATCAGTGGGTTTACCGGAGAAGCGAACATGTGGGAATGTAACTGGCGCTCTTTAATCTGTGGATTACTGATTGCAGCCTGTGCGGCCTGTACGAGTCCTTATGAAGAAAACCTGGCGCACGACAGGCAATGGGACAAGCTCGGCAGCTATCATGGTGAGCAAGGCTACCGTGAGTGGGATGAAAAAGAACTCACCCGGCGTGGTGCGCTCAGTGAAACGGATTATGAAGCTTACCGGGCCGGTTACCTCAAAGGTCGATTCGAATATTGTAGCGAAAAACACACGGTAGATACGGTGATCAATCCCGGTTACCCCAACGATTGCCGGGAAGGTAAATCCAGCAGCAGTTACGGACTGGTTGAGCGGGGTTACTAGCGTCTGCTGTTTTTGTTTTGGATATCGGCTTGCTGACAACAATTCCCCAGCAAGCGGGAAAGAAAAAAGGCTGCCTGAATGGCAGCCTTTTGGCTATTTCACAGGGAGCACAATCAGTTATTGCTGTGCAGCTCGCTGTTCAGCTCAACCGCCGTTTTGTTGGTCAGGCACTCAATCTGGCCTGTAACAGAATTGCGGCGGAAAAGCAGATCCGGCTTACCGGCCAGATCACGTGCTTTCACGACTTCTACTTCCTGGCCGCTGGCATCCAGCATGCGCACTTTTGAACCTGCGGTCACGTACAGACCTGATTCGATGGTACAACGGTCACCCAGCGGGAAGCCCAGACCGGCATTTGCACCCAGCAGGCTGTTTTCACCGATAGATACAACGACTTTGCCGCCACCGGACAGCGTACCCATAATAGACGCACCACCGCCGATATCAGAGCCATTGCCGACAACCACACCAGCAGAAATACGGCCTTCAACCATGCTCACGCCGGTGGTACCTGCGTTGAAGTTGATAAAACCTTCATGCATCACGGTCGTGCCTTCACCCACGTGTGCACCCAGACGTACGCGAGACGTATCAGCGATACGCACGCCCGCTGGAACCACGTAATCAACCATTTTCGGGAACTTGTCGACACAGTCAACCGTCAGCACTTCACCGTTCAGGCGTGCTTCCATTTGGCGGTCAGCCAGCTCTGGCAGATCGATTGGCCCCTGGTTTGTCCAGGCGATGTTGTGCAGTAGACCAAAAATACCGTCCAGTACCAGTCCGTGTGGCAGAACCAGACGATGAGAGATCAGTTGAAGTTTCAGGAAACCTTCGGCTACTGAGGCTGGCGCTTCATCGCTTGCCAGTAACACAAGTACTAGAGGCTGCGCAGACTCAGCCGCTTTCGTCGCGAACTGAGCGCTGGCTGCTTCCCCTGCCGCTGCAAATGCAGCCGCAAGATCCGTACATTGGGCCGCTGTGACTTCAATGGCCTGATTACCTTCTTTGTACTCAACGACCGCTGCAATTGCGCTGACCAGCGCATCAGCCGGATTCAGAATTGGGGTTGGGAAGAAAGCTTCGATGATTTTGTTATCGCGGTTTTTGGTCGCAGTACCTAGGGCGAGTGCAAAGCTGGCCATGATTGATCGTTCTCCATGTGAAATGATTGAGCCCGGTCCGGCAGTACCGTCAGGTTCCCGCTACTGGGGCTCAATAAGAAAATGCATAAAACCCATCATAATGACACTTGTCACGATATTGAAGACCTAACCGAAGATTCGGGTAAAAATGACCAAATATTTGCCGGTAGCCGGGGTGGAGAGTCAGTTGCCGGGTGGCAGCGGGGAATGAACTTGCATAAAAAAACCTCCAGGAAGGAGGTTTATTCGAAAATGCGCCTGTGAAAACAGAAATTATGCAGCTAGCTTAAGCCGCTTCGTCAGCATCTTCCTGGTCGGAATCTGCATCAGCAACGATTTCCGGTTTAGTGGCTTTCTTTTTTGGAGCGGGTTTCTTTTTCGCCCCCAGTGCAACCAGCACTTCTTCGCGTTTCTGCGCCAGGAACAGTGATAGTTCTTCCTGTTTGGCTTCATCTTCGAACAGCTCGCTTTCACCCAGTAAAGCAAACATATCGTCAGCCATATCCAGCATCTTGTCGTATGCGTCGGCTTCGGACTTAGAGGTGAAAGTCATCTTTTCTTCTCCGTTGCGCTCAACCACATATTTGACGATAACAGCCATGGTCACCCTCTCCGAAATTGATTTACTGGCTGTTTATACAGTAGCATGGTAGGCATTGTCCAGTGATAAGCGTGTGAATGTGATGGCGAGAGAAAAATTTGCCCAGATCTATGCCAGGGCGGCAGAGCGAAAAGGTGGGGATGCGGCGCTGGAGAGTTTGCTGACAACTCCCCTGACAAATGAACAACTTAAGCAAATCAGCGATGACCGCTGGTTATCTGCTTTTTCGCAAAAGGTGTTCCAGTCAGGCATGAGCTGGAAAGTGGTACGTAGCAAATGGCCGAACTTTGAAGAGGTTTTCTTTGGCTTCGATATTGAGAAAATGCTGCTGATGCCGACGGATATGTGGGAGCGAAAAGCCACAGACCCGGCCATTATTCGCCATTTGGGGAAGGTTATGACCATTCCGGCCAATGCCCATATGATCCACGACGCGGCGACGGAGCATGGCTCTTTTGCGGCCATGGTGGCGGACTGGCCAGCCAGTGACATTGTGAGCCTGTGGCAATACCTCAAAAAGCATGGTCAGCGGCTCGGCGGTAATACCGGCCCGTACACGCTGCGGATCATGGGGAAAGACACTTTTATCATCAGTCAGGATGTTGAGGCATACCTGCGCCAGACAGGGGTCATTGATGGTGGCCGCGATACCCGTAAATCGCTGACCGCGACTCAGGAGGCTTTTACCGCCTGGCAGCAAGAATCAGGCCGACCGCTGTGCCAGATCAGCCAAGTGATTGCGTTTAGCTCAGGTGATAACCGGGTCTGATACTTTGTCTGGCCAGCGCTGACAAAACGCCAGAAACAGTTTCAGCAGCGGGCTTTGGTATTTTTCCCGGTGGTAGAGCAGCCAGTACTGGCGCTGCATATCCAGTGGCAGGTCGAGAATCACCAGGCGCTGATCTTTTACGGCGTGAGACACGGCCCGGCGAGATAGGCAGGTAATGCCCAGTCCGGCTGCGGCACAGTTAATGATGGCTTCGGTATTGTTCAGCTCAAAGGCCTGGTGCCAATGCTCTAATCGCGGCGACAGGCGGCTGAGAAAATATTCCCGGGTGCCGGAGCCCGGCTCGCGCAGGATCCAGTGGCTGTGCTCCAGGTCAGCTAATGTCAGCGACGGGCTCTGTGCCAACGGGTGGGCAGGGTGGCAGGCCACGACCATTTCATCGCCCAGCCAGGGAATAGCATGGAGCTCTTTGAGGTGCACCTTGCCTTCGACTAACCCGACATCGAGTTCAAACTCGGTCAGCATCTGGCAGATCTGCGCTGTGTTGGAAATAAAAAGCGACTGGTCTGTGTGGCCAGATTCGGCGCGGAAATCTCGCAGTAAAAACGGCGTCACCTGATTGCCGACGGTATCGCTTGAGCCGATTTTTAGCTTTCCGGTAACCGGCCCTTCCTGACAAAACAACTGCTCTATATCCTGACTGCGGGCCAGCAGTTCGTCCGCCAGCGGTAGCAAACGTCGTCCCTGATCGTTGATCAGCAATCGGTTATTGTTACGGTCAAAGAGTTTATGCCCCAGCTGTTTTTCCAGCTCTGACAGCGCCATGCTGACTGCGGGTTTGGATAAAAACAGTTTCTCCGCCGCGGCGGTGATAGTGAGTTCCTGGGCTACTGTCACAAACACTTTGAGCTGGCGCAGCGCAATGTTCATAAACCGTCCTGTTAAGTCATTCTTAAAATAAGATTCAATCCTTTCAAATATCCTAAACCTTTTTCCAGCGATACACTACGTCTGTTGTTGATGAACACATCGGAATACAGGCAGTGACGGATTTTTAACTGCGTTGCTGTACGTGGAGATAACATCATGATTCAGGCTACAAAGAAAACTGTGTTGGGCGCGCCAACGCCAATGGCGGGACTGGCGCTGGGTATTGCGTCGCTGGGCTGGTGCTGGGAAAACGCCGCTGATCTTAACGGGCTGGGACAGTTGACCGGGGCCGGGATTGCCAGCCTTCTGCTGGTGATCCTGCTGGTGAAATTCATCTGCTATCCGGGCTCGCTGTGGCAGGATCTGTGTCATCCGGTCGCGGGCAGCGTGGTACCAACTTTTTCGATGGCTACCATGGTGGTGTCAAAAGCGCTGGGAATGTATGCCCCGCAGGCAGGTCAGGCTCTGTGGTTGCTGGCGGTTATGCTGCATCTGGTGTTTCTGGTTTTGTTTGTTTATCACCGGGTGGTGGATTTTGAGCTGCACCACATGGTACCCAGTTGGTTTGTGCCGCCTATTGGGATCATCGTCGCTGATGTGGCCTTTCCGGGCGGGGCTCTGCGTCCATTGGCCGAAGGCTTGCTGGTGTTTGGTCTGATGGTATACGCCGTGATGTTGCCGCTGATGATTTATCGCCTGATCTTCTGCCATGAGATCCCGGATGCCGCTAAACCGACCATCGCGATTCTGGCCGCACCAGCCAGTCTGTCGCTGGCAGGGTATCTGACAGTGGCCGAAACGGTTTCGCCGCTGGTGGTGAGCCTGTTGGGCGGGATTGCCGTTCTGATGACCGGGATCATCTATGTGGCATTTTTCCGCCTGCTACGGCTGCCGTTCAGTCCGGGCTATGCTGCGTTCACGTTCCCGATGGTGATTGGCGCGACGGCCTTGTTCAAGGTGGCCGGCTGGATGGCAGCGCGAGGCTTTGCCGGACAGGATATTGCCTGGGTCAGCGGGCTGGCGTATCTGGAGCTGGCCGTGGCGACGCTGGTGGTCAGTTATGTGGCCATCCGTTATCTGGCCTATTACCGCCCGGTTACTCGCTGGTTCAGACCGCGGATGAGCGAAGCGTAACAGCCGTAAAATAATAAAAAGATTAATAAAAAGCCGTTCGGTGATACCGGGCGGCTTTTGCTTTATTTGAATTTGCAGCGATGCAGTGGATGGTAGACAATCAGAGCATGTCCTCAGCCTGCGAGAAAGCTGCGTGTTTACTGTTTATCACTCGAACCAACTGGACTTGCTCAAGTCCCTCCTTGTTGAACTTATCCGCCTCGATCCGCTCGATAATCCGTTTGAACAGGAATGTATCCTGGTACAGAGTCCCGGCATGTCGCAATGGCTCAAGCTGGAGCTGGCTAAATCGCAGGGTATTGCCGCGAATCTCGAATTTCCGCTGCCAGCGACGTTTATCTGGCAGATGTTTACCCAGGTGCTGAGTGATGTACCGGTGCGCAGTGCATTTAACAAAGAGGCGATGACCTGGAAACTGCTGCAGGTGTTGCCGGAACAGTTGCATCGTCCGGAATTTGCCCCGCTGGCCAGTTATCTGGAAGACGATGAGCATCAGGTTAAGCGCTATCAGCTGGCGGAGAAAATTGCCGATATTTTTGACCAGTATCTGGTGTACCGGCCAGAGTGGATTCAGGCATGGGAAGCCGATGAGATTGATCCTGAGCTGGTGGCCGAGCACCCGTGGCAGCCGCTGTTGTGGCAGGCGCTGTACGACCATACGCTGGCGCTGGGGCAATCGCCGTATCACCGTGCCAATCTGTATGAGCATTTTATCGAGACCCTGAACGGGTATCTGCAAAGCGGCTCGTCGTTGCCGATCCAGTTACCCAAGCGCCTGTTTGTGTTTGGTATTTCGGCGCTGCCGCCGCGCTATCTGGATGCCCTGGCGGCACTCGGCAAACACATTGATGTTCATCTGATGTTTACGAACCCGTGTCGCCACTACTGGGGAGACGTGCGCGATCGTAAATACCTGGCTCGTCTGGCAGCCAAGCAGCGTCAGCAGCTCCAGTGGTGCGCAGATCACAGTGAATTGGGCGGGGTGATCTCGCCAATCAAAGGGGAGCTGGAAGACAATATTGTCGACGAAACCCACGAAGGCGTGGTCGGCAATACGCTGCTCGCGTCCCTCGGTAAGCTCGGGCGTGACAACCTGTATCTGTTATCGGAAATGGAAGCCTACGAAGTAGAGGCGTTTGTGGATATTGAGCCGGACAGCCTGCTGCATGCGATTCAGGCCGATATTCTGAACCTCGAAGATCGGGTAAACGATGACATCACCGAATCGAGTGAGCATAAGTTTGCGATTGCCAAAGACGATCGCTCACTGACCCTGCATGCCTGTCATTCACCCATGCGTGAAGTCGAAGTGCTGCATGACAACCTGTTGGCCATGCTGGACGCCAATCCAAAGCTATCGCCGCGGGATATCGTGGTGATGGTGGCGGATATCAACAGCTACAGCCCGTATATTCAGGCGGTGTTCGGCAATGCGCCAGGGGATCGATTTATTCCGTTTTCAATTTCTGACCGCAGTGCGGATCAGGAGAATCCGGTTCTGCTGGCCTTCCTGCGTTTGCTGGGGCTGCCGGAAAGCCGCTGTCAGGCATCGGAGCTCTTAGAGTTGCTGGAAGTCCCGGCTGTCATGGCTCGGTTTGGCTTTGACAGTGACCGCTTTGAGCGGGTGAAGCAGTGGATTGAAGAGGTAGGTATTCGCTGGGGGTTGGATGACGATACGGCGGCGCAGTTTGCTTTGCCGCGCCAGCAACAGAATACCTGGCTGTTCGGTTTGCACCGTATGTTGCTGGGATATGCCATGCCGCAGGAGGCCGGGTTGTATCAGGGCGTGCTGGCCTATGACGAAGTACAGGGACTGGAAGCGGAACTGGCCGGTCAGCTCGGTCTGTTTGTTGAAACCCTGATGCACTACCGTCAGGCACTGGCGGTTGAGCAGCCGGTAGAGGGCTGGATCCGGGTGCTGAATCAGCTGCTGGATGATTGCTTTGCCGTTGATACTGACGGCGAAATGGTGCTGCGGATGATTCGCGATAAGCTGCACCAGCTTGAGCAGCAGCTGGCAGATGCCGGTTACCGTTCACCGTTGACCCCGGCGGTCATGCGTGACTACCTGCGCGCTAAGCTCTCCGGAGAGCGGGTCAGTCAGCGTTTTCTTGCCGGTCAGGTGAACTTCTGTACTTTGATGCCGATGCGTTCGATCCCGTTCAAAGTGGTGTGTCTGCTGGGGATGAATGACGGGGTTTATCCGCGCTCCATTGCACCGGAAGGGTTCGACCTGATGGTCGGCCGCGGCAAGCATGGCGATCGTTCCCGTCGCGATGATGACCGCTACCTGTTCCTGGAAGCGCTGCAATCTGCGCAGGAAACCCTGTATATCAGTTATGTCGGCCGTTCGATTCAGGACAACAGTGAGAAAGTGCCGTCCGTTCTGGTGAGTGAACTGCTGGAATACTGCCAGCAGGGATACTGTCTGGAGGGTCATCACTCGCAACCTGCGGACGAATCTGCCAAAGAATTGCTAACAGCACTGACTTTTGAGCACCCGCTGGTCCCGTTCAGTCCCAAGGCTTTTGAAGGCGATCAGCCCAGCTATGCCATTGAATGGCTGCCTGCGGCCCGGCGGGATCCGCTGTCGGTGGCGCCGTTTATCAGCCAGCCATTGCCGCCGCAGGTGGATGATAATGGCGGGATACTGGAGTTGGCTGAGCTGCTTCGTTTCTGGCGACTGCCGGTGCAGTATTTCTTCAACCGTCGACTGAAAGTGTTCTTCGATGCCGGGCCGGGCGCGGTTGAGGATGACGAGCCGTTTGCTCTGGATAACTTGGAACGTTATCAGCTGCGTGAGTCCTTGTTGAACACCTTCCTGCAGGATAGCAGTGCCTTGTCCCCTTCGGGACAGCATCCGTCACCGGATCGGGAAGCACTGTTTGCGCAGTTTACCCGTTATCAGCAAGCGGCGGGGCGTCTGCCGGTGGCGCAGTTCGGTGAGCTGGAGCTGGTGGAAGAGCGCGGCGTGATTGAAAGCCTGGCGCAAACCATCGCAGAACACATGACTGATCGCCGACCGGATCAGGAAGTCGACTTGCCGCTGACGATTGATGGCCGTGCCCTGCGTCTGCAAGGCTGGCTCAAGCATCGCACATCGCAAGGACTGGTGCGTTATCGTCCGGGGAAAATTCGCGCTCAGGATATGCTGTCGGGCTGGATTGAACACCTTTGTGCCTCGGCTGAGCTTAACGGCCCGACCACCACACTGATTGGACTTGACGGGGCGTGGCAGTTTGAGCCGGTCAGTGCCGAGACAGCGCTGCAATACCTGGAAACCCTGGTACAGGCTTATTATCTGGGGCAATGCCAGCCGCTACCGTTCCTGCCCAAAACCGCGCATGAAGGGATCCTGGCCGGGCGCGATAAGCAGGGGAACTGGTGTGAAGACAGTGAGGCACTGGAGAAAGGTGCAGACAGTATGCAGGCCATGTTCAACCCGGCATACATGCGCAGCGGTGAAGGTGAAAATAGTTACATTGCGCGGGTCTGGCCACAGTGGGATGAAGCGTTAGCCGCCGAGGTAATGCATTGGGGTACACAAGTGCTCAAGCCTGCACTGCTGCGCTTGCAGCCGGTTGAATAGCGGTGGTGGTGTAAGCTGGAGGGCGGTGGAAACGTCGCGGTAAAAAACAGGAAAGGTGTAGTGTGGCCGCCAGCAAAGTAATTATTTTATGTAGGGCTTGCTGTACGGCCACCGGTCCAGAGGTGACCCGATTTCGTGGCCGGGATAATAACGAAGCCTATGTTACAAAACCGTGAAACATCTCTCATATTGATATAAGACATAGTGGCGATATTCGATATTTTTATTTGGATATGGGCCAGTTCACAAAAAAATATCTGGAACGGGCACGGCTTTGTTTACAAAACGTGGCTGGGTTCCAGCACGGGAATCTGCGTATTCTATGACTCAACAAACGATGACAACGACACCGGAGCCGTTGGAAGCGATGACCTTTCCGCTTCACGGCAACCGGCTGATTGAAGCCTCTGCCGGTACCGGTAAAACCTTCACCATTGCCAGCCTGTACCTGCGCCTGCTGCTGGGACATGGGGACAGTCAGAGCCGTTTTCCCCGTGAACTGACAGTGGATCAGATTCTGGTGGTGACGTTTACCGAAGCGGCGACTGCCGAGTTGCGAGATCGTATCCGTCGCCGTATTCATGATGCCAGAGTGGCGTTCAGCCGTGGTACCAGCCAGGATCCGGTGATCGCTCCGCTGCTGGAAGATCTGCCGGATCATAAGGCGGCCGCAGCGATCCTGTTGCAGGCCGAGCGGCAGATGGACGAAGCTGCTATCTATACCATTCACGGTTTTTGTCAGCGGATGCTGACGCAAAATGCGTTTGAGTCCGGCAGCCTGTTCAATAACGAATTCATTACCGAAGAAAGCCAGTTGCGGGCGCAGGTGGTGGCCGACTACTGGCGCCGGAACTTTTATCCGCTGCCGCGCACGCTGGCAGAAGAAGTACGTCGGCACTGGAAAACACCGGCCGCTCTGCTGGGGGCGATCAACACCTTCCTGTCCGGTGCGGAAGTTGAAGTCCGGGCACCGGCGCTCGGCGACAGCTTGCAGGCTCTGCATGACAGCAATCTGGCGCGAATCAATCAGGTGAAGCAGCTCTGGCGGGAGCATGCTGGGGATTTTCACGACCTGATCGCCAACTCCGGCGTCAATAAACGCAGTTATACCAAAACCAGCCTGCCTAAAGCCCTGGCGGAAGTCAGCGAGTGGGCGAATCAGGATAACACCGGATACGCCCTGCCCAAGGCGCTGGCCAAGTTTGATCAGCAAGAGCTGGCGGAGAAAACCGCGAAAGGGGAGGTGCCGACCCATGTGGTTTTTGAGGCTATCAGTGCGCTGCTTGCCAACCCGCCGACCATCCGGGATCCACTGCTGGCTCACGCTATTCAGGAATGCCGTCAGCTACTGACTGAAGCCAAGCAGCGCAAAGGCTGGCTGGCGTTTGACGATCTTCTGACCCAGCTGGCTGCTGCGCTCAGCAATGATGAGGGGATGCTGGCGAGCCGGATCCGGCGTCAGTACCCGGTCGCGATGATCGATGAATTTCAGGATACCGACCCCCTGCAATACAGCATTTTCAATACCGTTTATGGTGATTCCGCTCAGGCCGCCGGGGAGCCAAGCGCCGAGTCTGCAGAAAACGCCGAGTTTGCAAAAACAGCATTGCCCGCAGAACCTGATGTCTGCGGCCTGTTTATGATCGGCGATCCCAAGCAGGCGATCTATGCCTTCCGGGGAGCCGATATTTTTACATATATCAAAGCGCGGCGGCAGGTGTCCGCCCATTACACGCTGGGCATCAACTGGCGTTCCACTGCCGAAATGGTGGCGGCGGTCAACCGGATTTTTGAGCACCCGAACAAGCCGTTTATATACGATCAGGACATCACCTTCCTGCCGGTCAGCCACAGCCCGAAAGCGGCGGAGCGCGGCTGGGCGCTGGACGGACAGCGACAGCCGGCGGTCAGTTTCTGGCACCAGCAGGCCGACCAACCGGTGTCGAAAGGGGAATACCAGCAGGTAATGGCGCGAGCCACCGCTGCGGAAATTCAGCGTATCCTGACCCTGGCTCAACAACACAAAGCCACGTTGATTGACGGTGGCGAGCCTTCGCGCGCCATTGAAGCCTGTGATATTTCGGTGCTGGTGCGCACCGGTACGGAAGGAGCGCTGATCAAAGAAGCGCTGGCCCAACAGGGGATCGCCAGTGTGTACCTGTCTAATCGCGACAGTGTCTTCGCCTGTAACGAAGCGGCGGATGTGCAGCGTCTGCTGCAGGCGGTGCTGACCCCGGAAGATGATCGCGCCCTGCGTGCCGCCTTGGCCTCCGGGCTGTTCGCGCTGACAATCGGTGAACTGGATGCGCTCAATGCCGATGAAGGCAAGTGGGAGCAGTATGTTTCTGAGTTTCGTGAATACCGCAAACTGTGGCAGCGCAGGGGCGTTTTGCCGATGCTGCGCCATCTGCTGACGGCGCGGAAGATCCCGGAGCGGCTGTTGAGTGAAAACGGCGGTGAGCGTCGGCTGACAGACTTGCTGCATATTGGTGAACTGTTACAGCAAGCCAGCCAGACCCTTGACAGCGATCATGCGTTGCTGCGTTGGCTGGCCGAGCACATTGAAGCCCCGAACGGCAATGTCGATGAGCAGCAGGTGCGATTGGAGTCGGAGCGTAAACTGGTGCAAATCGTCACGATTCACAAATCAAAAGGTCTGGAATATGACCTGGTGTTCCTGCCGTTTGCCTGCAGCTATCGCGAAACTGACACCGCGCTGTTCCACGATGAACAGACTCAGCAGGCCGTGCTGGATATTACCGGTGCGGAAGAGAGCCTGACGCTGGCGAAAAAAGAGCGGCTGGCGGAAGACCTGCGCCTGATATACGTTGCCCTGACCCGGGCTGTGTACGGCTGCTATATCGGCATGGCGCCGGTTCGCAACGGCCGCAGTACCAAAGCGCCTACCGGTCTGCACCACACCGCTATTGGCTGGCTGGTGCAAAACGGTGAAGAGGGAGGCCCGGCTGAGCTGGCGGCGGCACTGGCGACCGTGTGCGGGAAAAATCCGGCCATGGCGGTCGTCTCGCCGCCGGAGCGGCCGGAAGATATCTGGCAGCCGAGCGATGACACCCCGCCGGCTCTGGAGCCAAGAACGTTCACCAGCCAGTTTGAGAAAAGCTGGTGGATCACCAGTTATTCGGGGCTGATCAAACAAGGCCACAGCCATGTGGATGCCTCGTTTGAGCTGCCGGGGTTTGATACAGACTCGTCCGGGGATGAAACGCTGGCAGACGGTGAGCTAGCGGCAACACCCGCGCGATCCATTTTTACCTTCCCGAAAGGCGCGCGCCCGGGAACCTTCCTTCATAGCCTGTTCGAAAACATCGAGTTTACGGCACCGGCAGATAGCGCGGAAACCCGCGAGGCGATTCTTGAACTGCTGCGCCTGGAGAACTATGACGAAGAATGGCTGCCGGTTCTGCAGACCCTGATTGCGGAAGTGATGAACTGTCCGCTGGATGGCGACACCCTGCGGCTTGGTGCTCTGGAGCCATCGCAGCGGCTGACTGAAATGGAATTTATGCTGCCGATTACCCTGCTTTCGGCGCCGCTGCTCAATAAAGTGATTGCCCGCCATGACAGCCTGTCTGCCAAAGCGGGAGAGCTGGGTTTTGCCACCGTCAGCGGGATGCTGAAAGGGTTTATTGACCTGGTGTTTGAGCATGATGGCCGTTATTACGTGCTTGACTGGAAATCGAACTGGCTGGGAGATGATCCGGAGCGTTACCGTGGCGCGCAGCTGGCAGAAGCCATGGCTGAGCACCGTTATGACTTGCAGTATCAGCTCTATGCGCTGGCGCTACACCGGTTCCTCAAATCCCGGAAGCCGGACTATGACTACGACACCCACTTCGGTGGCGTGTATTACCTGTTCCTGCGTGGTGTGAAAGCCGACAGTGACAGCGGTATTTTCCATGCCCGGCCTAGCTTGGCGTTGCTGACTGACATGGAAGCCCTGATCGACGGAGAACCTCTGGATGCTTAACCGCCTAGAAAAACTGGCCCGGCAGGGTCACCTGCGGGCGCTGGATTATCAGTTTGCCAAGTTTGTCTGCCAATCCGCCGGGCGGCTGGATGATGCGCTGTTGGCGCTGGCGTCAGCCCTGACCAGCTACGAGCTGGGTCAGGGGCATGTCTGCCTGATGCTGGATAAGGTGGATGTCCAGCGGTTGTTTGGTCTGCCGACCGAACACAGCCAGCAACTGCTGGGGGACGTGGCTTCGCCTGACTCCTGGGTGGTACAGCTGGCCGATTCACCGGCCGTCTCTGACGGCAGCGCGCCGACACCGCTGGTGTTGGCGCAAAACCGTCTTTACCTCAATCGATACTGGCAGTTTGAGCAACGTGTGGCCGGTTATCTGCGCCATGCCGCTGCCAGTGCGGCAGATCACATGGTGGTAGATCAAGCGCGGGCTGACTCAGCCTCGCAGGCTTTGGCTGCGCCAATGGCGGCACAGCTGAATGAGTTGTTTGCCCGGGATTACCGTTTTTTGCATCAGGCACTGAGCGCGCTGGACGGGGAGGCGAATACTCCACAGGCGCGTCAGCAGGAAGTTTGCGACAAACTCGATGTGGTCGCCCCCGAATTGCTTGACTGGGCGGCGATTGATCAGGTGTTGCAGTCCGCTACTGACGTGGCGGCGCTGGCCCGGCTGGATACTTTAGTGCCGCTGGCTGCCTGCCTGAACTGGCAGAAAGTGGCGGCGGCGGTGGCGTTGACCCAGCAATTTGCGGTGATTTCCGGCGGACCGGGTACTGGTAAAACTACCACCGTTGCCAAACTGCTGGCAGCATTGGTGGCGCAGGCGCTGCACCGAGATGAGCGGGACGAACAGGGCAATCTGGTGATGCCGGATATCAAGTTGGTGGCGCCGACGGGCAAAGCGGCCGCCCGCCTGACCGAGTCCATCGGTGCTGCGGTGAAATCGTTGCCGGTCGGTGAGAATGTCAAATCTCATATCCCGACGCAGTCGAGTACGATTCACCGATTGCTGGGCGCGATTCCGAACCGGGTTGGGTTTCGTCACAACCGTGATAACCCGCTCCATCTGGATGTGCTGGTGGTGGATGAAGCCTCGATGGTGGATTTGCCGATGATGGCACGGCTGCTTGAATCGCTGCCGCCTCATGCCAAACTGATTCTGCTCGGAGATCGGGATCAGCTGGCTTCGGTCGAGGCCGGCGCGGTGTTGGGGGACATCTGTGCGTTTGCCGGACAGGGCTACAGCCAGACCCAGAGTCAGCAGCTGAGTGCCCTTACCGGTTTCAGATTTGCGGCGGGAAACGTGCAGAGTGTGGTGAACGACAGTTTGTGTATGCTGCAAAAAAGTTACCGTTTCCATGCCCAGTCCGGGATTGGGCAGTTGGCAAAGGCCATAAACAGCGGCCAGCCGTCGCAGGTCGAAAAAGTCTGGCAGCAGGGATTTCGTGATATCAGCTTTTATCCGCTGAGTAGCGAGAGCTATCAGACGCTGCTCAACCGGACGGTGACTTTTTATTACGACTACCTGGATGCCATCGCTGAGCGCCAGACTCCGGATGTGGTGTTGGCGCAGTTCGCCAAAGTGCGGTTGCTGTGCGCCCTGCGCGAAGGGGACTTCGGGGTGACCGGCCTGAATCAGCGCATCGAACGGATGTTGGAGAAGAACAACAAAATCAAGTGCGGCTCCGAAGACGTCTGGTACGAAGGGCGCCCGGTGATGATCACCCAGAATGATCACGGTCTGGGGCTTTATAACGGTGATATCGGGATCACGATGCTGGAGGCCGAGCCGGAGGCGGGCAGTGAACCGCGTTTGCGGGTGTATTTTGAGATGCCGGATAAAACGATTCGTTCGGTGTTGCCAAGCCGCTTGCCGGATCATGAGACGGTATATGCCATGACCATCCACAAATCGCAGGGCTCGGAGTTTGCGGATACCCTGATGGTACTGCCGCCGGATTACAGCCCGATCCTGACCCGTGAACTGATCTATACCGGGGTTACCCGGGCAAAAAGCCGCCTGGCTCTGTTTGCGACGCCGGAAGTGGTGCACCGGGCGGTGCGGCTGCGTACCGAACGGGCAAGCGGGCTGGCCACTTTGCTGAGTGTGCCCCAGCGATAATGTGAAAAGCCGGCGTAATGCCGGCTTTTTTATTTGGGGTGTTCGGGTTCTGACATGGCTTGATTTAGTACGGCAGCGTCCGTGGTCGCCTTACAGATCCAGAATCAGGATTTTGGAGCGGCGCTGGAAGTTATACAGCGCTTGTTTGGCCATCGGCAACTGATCGACATTGGATTCGGTGAACCCCTGCTCCCGGAACCAGTGTACGCTGCGGGTGGTCAGCACAAACAACTGGCGCAGTCCGAGTTGGCGGGCTTGCAGACGAATCTGGCTGAGCAGGATGGCGCCGCGATCACCATCACGGTAATCATGATGAACCGCTACGCAGGCCATTTCTGCCATTTTCTCATCCGGGAAAGGATAAAGGGCCGCGCAGCCGATGATCAGACCATCCCGCTCAATAATGGTGAACTGACTAATTTCCTGCTCCAGTTGCTCTCGGGAGCGGCGGACCAGAATGCCGTCTTGCTCCAGCGGACGGATCAGAGCCAGGATGCCGCCAATATCATCAATACCGGCCCGGCGCACCTGTTCGGCACTTTCCATGACGATCTGGGTACCGATGCCGTCAAACGAGAACAGCTCCTGGATCAGGGCGCCGTCTTCTTTGTAGCTGATGAGGTGGCTGCGCGGCACGCCGGCCCGGCAGGCGGTAATGGCGCCCCGCAGGAAGCGGCCGGTGCCTGAGCTGTCAGTCTGTTCGGCAATGAGCCGTTGCAGAACCTGCTCGGCTTGGGCTGGCAGCATTTCGGAGATCACTTCGCCTTCGGTGCTGAGGACGCCCTGTTCGGAACAGAACCCGATCAGCTTGTCCGCATTGAGCTTAATGGCTAGCTGGGTGGCAATTTCCTCTGAGGTCAGGTTAAAGCATTCACCGGTCACTGAGCTGGCAATCGGACCCATCAGCACAATGGCATCCTGATCCAGCTGGCGGTGAATGGCATCAATATCAATCCGGCGCACTTTGCCGCTGTGGGCGTAGTCAATCCCGTCATCAACCCCCAATGGCTGGGCGATGATAAAGTTGCCGCTGATCACGTGAATCTGGGCACCTGCCATAGGGGTATTATTCAGGCCCATCGAAAAGCGGGCGGTAATATCCAGCTGCAGTTGACCGGCAGCCTGCTTGGCAATTTCCAGCGCCCGCTCATCGGTAATGCGAATGCCTTTATGATAAGGGGTCGGATAGCCGACCTGCTCGGTCAGTGCGGAAATCTGGGGACGAGCGCCATACACCAGAACAATCCGTAACCCCAGGCTGTTCAGCAGGGCAATGTCGTTGACTATATTGGGGAAATTGCTGTCAGCGATGGCTTCCCCGCCCAGCATAATGACAATGGTCTTGCCAATATGGGCATGCAAATAGGGGGCTGACTGGCGAAACCCTTTCACCAGGGCGGTACTTCTGATCTTCACGGTGACTTCCTTGCGGCTGCGTGACAGCCATAGCCGGTATGATGGACGTAGTATTCAGGTACGATTAGCGAATCGGTATGTCACCAATTTATTAATGATTATGCGTTTTAAGTCAATAAAAATTCCATTGGTGGCATGTGTACCGTCGTTGTTCTGTTGCGCTTTGTCAGCCTCCGAAAGGAAGGTTTATTGACAGAGTTCGTCATTCATGCCGGAAAATTACGTTATAGTGAGAGCAGATTAGTAAGAAGTTTGTCAGTATGTCCGAACCGCGTCCGTCTTCATCGCCTGTGCCCCAAAAAACAACATCCCGCCGGTATTGGATAGGTGGGCTGATTTTGTTGGGTACGATGGTATTTGGCGTAGAGCTTGAGCAAAAAATGTTTCAGCCTGAACCACTGCCGGATATTTTCGGGGTGTGGACAGAGCAAGAGGTCGCTCCCTATGCCGCAGACAGTTTTGAAGTGCGTCCGAGTGGAATTTTTGTTGATGGCCGTCAGGTGAATACCCATTATCAGTGGGATGGCCATGTGCTGGAATACACACTGGGTGAACAAACGTACACTTATACCTTTCTGGCTGATCAGCTGATTCGTCAGCGACCGGCACATTACACTTCTGCTTTTTCTCGTCAGGCGCTGATGCTGCGCCACACTCTCTGACGATGCCTGAACTTATGGGCGCTCCGGCATGGCGGTCAGGCAACGGAGCAGTTGATTGATTGGCACCTGGCGCATAGCCACCTGGCGCATCGTATCGGCCAGATCCGGATTTCCTCCCAGGCAGCGCTGAATCACATCATTGATTTGTCCCGGTGAGTTACCGTCGCTGGCGAGACTGCGAATCCACTGATACTCGACAGAATTAATGTCCAGAAGGGTATCTTTCCCTATTTTGAGCGGTTGGTTCATGGTGCCTTCCCTGTTGGTTCAGATGACGTTTGTGTGACGTTTTTATTAAAGCTGACAAATGTGACACAAATATGACAGTAGTGTCATATTGGTCAAGATGCAAGCACGAAACGCGTGGCACAGCAAATGAACCGAAAACCAACAGAAGGCTGACATTTTCTGCAGCCGGATCCGCCACAATCAGACATCTGAGCAAAGTGCCTTGGGTTTCACCTGCGAGCTGGGTAAACTTGGGGACTCGCTACATTTATTATCAACTCTGTATCATAGGTTTCACAGTGTTTCGTAAAGCAACCATTGCGCTTTTAATATTAGGGCTGGCCGGGTGTGCCAAGCCGACAGAACGGGGACAGCAGTATCTTGACGGTGAGTTCAATCAGATACTGAACCGGGTTGAAACTGTGGAATCGGATAAATCCCGCGACTACAGCCAGTTCCAGGCTCAGGCGGAAAAGGTGATAGAACGCTCACCGCGCATGGCATCCAAGTACCAGTCGCTGTATCACCAGATTCAGCTGTGGGTTGCACAAGGCGGTGATCCGAAAGAGCTGGCGAATTACGGTATTCAGATCGCTCAGATGGGCGGTGGGGACAGCCAGGGGAATGTGATGTTCACCGGTTATTTTTCACCGGTGATTGAATTACGCCATACGCCGGACGAAACCTACCGTTACCCGGTGTATGCGATGCCTGAGTGCCCGTCCCGCTGTCCGAGTCGGTCGGAAATCTACGCCGGGGCTCTGGCAGGACAGGAGCTGGAGCTGGGCTACAGTGCTTCCATGCTGGATGTCTTCATGATGGAGGTGCAGGGCAGCGGGTTCGTCCATTACGAGGACAACGATGAGCTGCAGTATTTTGCGTACAGCGGTAAGAATGGCCACCGCTATGTCAGTATCGGTCGTATTCTGATCGAGCGGGGCGAAGTACCGAAAGAGAAAATGTCCCTGAAAGCCATTGCTGACTGGGTGAGCCGTCAGGATGAAGAGACAGCCCGTGAGCTGCTGGAGCAAAATCCGTCGTATGTGTTCTTCAAACCGAAAGACAACCTGGATGTGATTGGCTCGGCAGGCATTCCGCTGCTGGCACATGCCTCGGTCGCCGCTGATCGTGACTATCTGCCGATGGGCAGTGTTTTGCTGGCCGAAGTGCCTCAGTTGGATGAAGAAGGGAACTGGAACGGTAAACATGTGCTGAAATTATTACTGGCGCTGGATACCGGCGGTGCGGTGAAGAAAAACCACCTCGACCTGTACCACGGGATGGGGAATCAGGCAGGCATTGATGCCGGTCATTACAAGCACTTTGGCCGGGTCTGGAAGCTGGGTCTGCAGGACACGGCTACTGAGCAACCGTGGCAGACAAACTAGCGACGGCGTTCAGTCGTGTCACTGGTCCGGCGGCGCTGGACAATTCCAGAAAGAGTGCGTATAAATCGCACTCTTTCTGTATGAACGATTGAACAGAGCGCGAGCAGGCCATGCGAGAACTAGATACCCCAGCATCAGACAGTTATAACCAGCGGTTCGGCGGAACACGCCGTCTCTACGGTAACAGCGAAGTGGAAATTTTGCGGGCGGCGCACGTCTGCGTGATCGGTATCGGTGGCGTGGGTTCCTGGGCGGCAGAAGCGCTGGCGCGTTCTGGGGTCGGTGAACTGACCCTGATTGATATGGACGACGTGTGTGTGACCAATATTAACCGTCAAATCCACGCGATGACAGGCACTGTCGGCCAGAGCAAGATTGAAGTCATGGCAGATCGCATCAAGCTGATCAACCCGGAGTGTCAGGTGAACCTGATTGATGATTTCATTACCCCGGAAAATATTCCGGAGTACATCGACAGCCGTTTTGACTATGTACTGGATGCGATTGACAGCGTGAAGCCGAAGGCGGCGCTACTGGCTTACTGTAAGCGAAACAAGATCAAGGTCATCACGACAGGTGGTGCCGGTGGCCAGGTTGATCCGACCCAGATTCAGGTGGCTGACTTGTCTCGTACCATTCAGGACCCGCTGGCGGCAAAAATCCGTAACATGCTGCGCCGCTTTTATAACTTCAGCAAAAATACCGATCGCAAGTTCGGGATTGAGTGCGTGTTCTCGACGGAGCAGCTCAAATACCCGCAGGCGGACGGCACGGTTTGCAATGCCAAAGCCTCGGCGGAAGGACCTAAGCGCATGGATTGTGCCAGCGGCTTCGGCGCAGCCACCATGGTAACGGCTACATTTGGTTTCGTGGCGGTATCCCGAATTCTGCAAAAGCTGATTGAAAAGCACCGCTAATCAGTGGCTGCGGTAAAGTCAGGCGGCAAGGATGAAGCCGCAGGAATGAAGCGACAGAAATGAAGCTATAGAAATAAAAAAGCGAGCCCCCGAGGTGCTCGCTTTTTTGTATCCAGAGATCAGTACCGGCGGCCAAGTGCCAGGGGGCCCTGTGAGCGATAGCCCTTATGAGTGAGAGTCCCCGATTGTGTTAATTACGCTGTGGCCAGCGCTTTGATCTGCTCAACGATGGCTTTCAGGCCGTTGCCGCGTGATGGGCTCAGGTGCGCCATCAACCCCAGGCTGTCAAAATAGCTGTCGATGTCGAATGCCTGGATCTGCGCGGCTGTTTTTCCGTCATAGGCGGCGAGTACCACGGCAATCAGACCCCGCACGATACGTGCGTCGGAATCAGCAGCAAAGTGAAAAACGCCAGCATCCTGCTGGTGGGCCAACCAAACCTGGCTTTCACAGCCACTGACTTTCAGCTGATCCTGCTTGAGCGCTTCCGGCAGCGCCGGCAGTTGTTTACCCAACTGAATCACGGTCCGGTAGCGATCTTCCCAGCCACTGGCTGCCGCCATCTGGGCGCTGATGCTGTCCGCTGTGATTTCGCGGCCAAAAGGGTGAGTCGGCAAAGTCATGGCATTCTCCTACAGCAGGCTGCACGTTTTGTGCAGCGCAGCAATAAAACGTTCTACATCTTCTTCAGTATTATACAGCGCCAGTGACACCCGCAGTGTTCCGGACAGTCCGAGTGCATCCATCATCGGGTGGGCGCAGTGATGACCAGCACGCAGCGCGATGCCCTGCTGATCAAGGAGGGTGGCGATATCCTGATGGTGGACGCCGTCGACCACAAACGAAAACAGGCTGGCATGTGGTTGCAGGCCGATAATTCGCAGGTCTTCTATATCCTTGATGCCATCGAGTGCTTTCTGGCGTAAAGCCTGAATATGCTGCTCGGCGGCGTCGCGATCCAGGTTATTCAGCCACTTGATCGCTGCGGCCAGCGCCAGGCTGCCTGCTACGTTAGGGGTACCGGCTTCAAATTTGCCCGGCAACGCGGAGAAGGTCGTACCCTCAAACGTGACTTTTTCGACCATTTTGCCGCCGCCATGCCAGGGAGGCATGGCTTCCAGCAGGGCCTGCTTGCCGTACAGCACGCCGATACCGGCCGGAGCAAACATTTTATGGCCGGAGAAGACGTAAAAGTCAGCATTGAGTGCCTGCACATCAATGGTTTCGTGAACCACGGCCTGCGCGCCATCGACCACGACCACAGCCCCGACCGCATGAGCCGCAGTAATCATCGCCTCGATCGGATTTCGGGTGCCGGTCACGTTGGTGACATGGGCAACCGCAACTATTTTTGTTCGTGGGGTCAGCAGCGTGTGGTAGGCCTCAAGATCCAGGGTACAGTCCGGGCGCATCGGAATTTTGACCACCCGGGCACCGGTTTGCTCGGCCACAATTTGCCACGGCACGATATTGGCGTGGTGCTCCAGCTCGCTGACCAGAATGTCATCGCCCGGCTGCAGGGTATTGCGGGCATAAGTCTGCGCGATCAGGTTCAGCGCCTCGGTTGCGCCGCGGGTCCAGATGATCTCTTTGCTGCTGGCGGCATGCAGAAACTGCTGAACCGTTTCGCGGGCCTGTTCAAACTGGGCGGTCGCAGCCGCGGTCAGGGAATGACTGCCGCGATGAACATTGGCATTGTGGCCACTGTAGTACTGCCGGATGGTTTCGATAACAAGGTGGGGTTTCTGGGCCGTCGCCGCGCTGTCGAGGTAAACCAGCGGCTGACCGTTACACTCCTGGGCAAGCGCCGGGAACTGCTGACGGATGTCATTGATATCAAATTGGGCAGTCATGGTGTGTCACATTGCAATTAGACAAGGGGGGAGATCATGCGGTTAAATCACAGTAAGAGCAAGTGTTTCTCCCGTTGCTTACAGTATAACGGGTCGTGATTCGGATCTGAGGATCAAAAAAAAGCACTGCGTTGGGGCGCAGTGCCAAGAATGAATTTTGACAGACAGGTCAAAAATACAGGAAGTAAAATCGGTAGATTGACTACCCATCCGGAACAACCCGGATAATATGCAAACACAACATCGCAACTATGCTGAGGCCAAAGTGCCTGAGGGCGAAAAACTTGGCCTCCCTCACCGTTGCGGGGTGAATCATATGGTTTATGTAGCACTTGAACAATGGACAATTTATAATGTTTCCCATAAAAAAAACTAATGCAGGAAAAGTATGTCTAGACGTCTGCCACCGCTCAACTCCTTAAAAGTCTTTGAAGCGGCTGCCCGCCATCTCAGTTTTACCCGCGCCGCGGAAGAGTTATTTGTCACACAAGCGGCGGTAAGCCACCAAATTAAAGCCCTCGAGGAGTTTTTGGGGCTAAAATTATTCCGTCGTCGCAACCGCTCACTCCTACTGACCGAGGAAGGTCAGAGTTATTTCCTCGACATCAAAGATATCTTTTCAGCCATTTCAGATGCGACCGACAAGGTTTTGGAACGTGGTGCAAAAGGCGCATTAACCATTAGTTTACCTCCTAGTTTTGCGATTCAGTGGCTGGTACCTCGACTGGCCGATTTCAATGAGCAACATCCTGATATTGATGTCAGGATTAAAGCGGTAGATCTGGATGAAGGTTCGCTGACTGAAGATGTGGATGTGGCAATCTATTACGGGCGTGGCAACTGGCCGGGTTTGCGTGCTGATAAGCTGTATCAGGAGTTTCTGCTGCCGGTATGTTCGCCGATGCTGCTCAACGGAACCAAGCCGCTGCGTTCACTTGACGACCTGAAATACCATACCCTGCTGCACGATACGTCCCGCAAAGAGTGGAAAAATTTTGTTCGTCACCACGGCATCCACGGCACCAATGTGAATCAGGGGCCGATTTTCAGCCACTCTACGATGGTGTTACAGGCGGCGGCCCATGGTCAGGGGATTGCGCTGGGTAACAATGTGCTGGCGCAGCCGGAGCTGGAAGCCGGGCGTCTTGTCTGCCCGTTTGATGAAGTGCTGATGAGTAAGAATGCGTTCTACTTGGTGTGTCAGGAGCGTCAGGCGGAAACCGGCCGGATCCAAATTTTCCGTGACTGGGTACTGGCGAAAGCGGCCCGCGAGCAGGAAGACCTGCCGGACGTCGCGGAAGCTGAATAATCAAAAAACCAAGCACAAAGACACAAAAACCAAAAATAAAGCTCAACGCAGTTAACTGAAAGTATTATGTCAGAGTATTTAATCGATTTGCCCGCCGACGGGCAGTATGAAGCGACGTTTCTGTTTGCCCATGGCGCGGGAGCTGGGATGGATCATGCGTTCATGACGACTATTGCCAAGGGCCTGACCCTGCACGGGATTCGGGTCGTCCGGTTTGATTTTCCTTACATGGTGAAACGGCGTGACGACGGCAAGAAGCGGCCACCGGATCGCCAGCCTAAGCTATTGCTGGATTTTCAGCGCCATATCCAGGCTTTCGCTACGGATGGTCCGCTGGTGATTGGTGGAAAGTCGATGGGCGGGCGTATGGCCAGCCTGATGGTGACTGAGATTGCCGCCGAGACTCCGGATGTGAGTGACTGCCAGGCGCTGGTCAGCGGCGTGGCGTGTCTGGGCTTTCCGTTTCATCCGCCGGGGAAACCGGAAAACTTCCGGGGGGATCACTTGCAGACTATCGCGATCCCGACTCTGATTTTGCAGGGAGAACGCGATACCTTTGGTACCCGCGAAGAAGTGGAAGGCTGGCAGTATGCCGAATGTGTCCAAACCGCTTTTCTGCCGGACGGCGACCACAGCTTTAAACCGCGCAAGGTATCGGGTCACACTGAAGCCGGTAATCTGGCACAGGCGGTGGGTGTGCTGGCAAAATTTATTAAGGAATGTGTTGCAGGGAGAGGATAAATGAACAATCAATTCAGTCGCTGGATCCTGGTGCTGGCGGCGCTGAGCGGTGCTGTCGCTGTGGCATTGGGGGCATTTGCGGCCCACGGGTTGAAAGCGCGTCTGGACCCGAATCTGCTCGATATTTTTAAGACAGGCGTACAGTATCAGGCCTGGCACAGCCTGGCTGTCATCGGGTGTGTAATATTGGCACGCATTCTTCCTTCAAAAGCGGTATTATACGCGGCCCTGTTTTTTATCGCGGGTATTCTGATGTTCAGTGGCAGCCTGTATGGCCTGGCGCTGACCGGAATGAAGTGGTTGGGGCCCATCACGCCGATGGGAGGAGTCTGTTTTATAATTGGCTGGGTGGTGCTTGCTGTGGCAGCCTGGCGATCAGCGTAAGGGGTGAATGTGAATCACGTTCTGTTGTACTGCCGTCCCGGTTTCGAGAAGGAATGTGCCGGTGAAGTTCAGGATAAAGCCAATGTATTGGAGCTGTTTGGCTTTCCGCGGGTAAAGAATAACTCCGGTTTTGTTCTGTTCGAGTTTTATCAGCCGGGCGATGCGGATGCGTTCATCCAGCGCCAGCCTTTTTCTGAGCTGATTTTTGCCCGTCAGATGGTAGCCGTCATGCCTCTGCTTGAAGCTTTGCCATCGGATGATCGTATTTCGCCGATCCTTGAGCAGGTCGAAGCGTTCCCGCGTTGTGGCGATCTGCGGGTGGAAACACCAGATACCAATGAAGCGAAAGAGCTGCTTAAGTTCTGCCGTAAGTTTACCGTGCCGCTGCGTCAGGCACTGCGTAAGCAGGGCGTGTTGTATACCAAGGACAATCCCAAGAAACCGGTTCTGCACTTGTGCTTTATCGCTCCGGGCTGCTGTTATGTCGGGTATTCCTACTCGCACAATAACTCTCAGTTCTTCATGGGCATCCCACGCCTGAAGTTCCCGTCAGATGCGCCAAGCCGTTCGACGCTGAAGCTGGAAGAAGCCTTCCATGTGTTTATTCCGCGTGAAGAGTGGGATGAGCGTCTGGCATCCGGCATGTGGGGGGTGGACTTGGGCGCTTGTCCGGGCGGTTGGACTTACCAGCTGGTGAAACGCTCAATGTTTGTCCATGCGGTGGATAACGGTCAGATGGCACAGAGCCTGATGGATACCGGGCAGGTCAAACACCACGAAGCTGACGGGTTCAAGTTTGAGCCACCGCGTAAGAACGTGACTTGGTTGGTGTGTGATATGGTGGAAAAACCGGCTCGCGTGGCGCACCTGATGGGTGACTGGCTGATTAAAGCCTGGGCCAAAGAGACGATTTTCAACCTGAAGCTGCCAATGAAAGGTCGCTACGATGAGGTACTGCAGGACATCGAAAACCTGAAACTGTATCTGATCCAAAACGGGGTGAAATTCAAGCTGCAAGCCAAGCACCTGTATCATGACCGTGAAGAAATCACGGTGCACATCCAGCGCCTTGATAACCGCGCGCCGTATTAACGGCCCGGCTGGTCACGGCAGCATTGTGTCTTGTGGCCAATCGCTTGCAAACAGGCGGTTGGGTCGGACACGTGATGTTATGAGCTGAGTCTGAACCTGAAAAAAACGCCATCATTGTGATGGCGTTTTTTTTGTGCGTGGGAAAAGCCAGGCAGAGGTGGTTTTCAGCGTCAGCCTGTTAAGCGCCTTTTTTACGTTTCTGCATCTGCCGTGGTAGCTGGCTGAAAGCGAATGTCTTGCAGGTTAAAACCCAGCTGCAGGTCTGTTTTCAGACTGGCCACCTGTTTACAAGCCAGAGCCTGCTCACCGTGGGCCGCTATTTTTTTTTGCCATTTCGTCGGCAGGTTATCGGCAGCCAGAATGGCTTCCAGATTCGGATACTGGGTAAGCAGTTCCACCGCAGCTTTTGGCCCGATGCCCGGCACGCCGGGAATTTTGCTGGAGCTGATCCCGGCCAGTCCCCAGTAATCGGTCAGTTGCTCGGGCTTTACGCCGAACTCTTTTTCAATAAACGGGCTGTCGAGCCAACGTTGCTGAAAGTAATCCCGAATGCGCAAGGTAGGCTGCAGTAGCTGGCAATAGCCTTTATCGGTCGAGACAATGGTTACCTGATGACCGCCAGACGCCACTTTCAGCGCCAGAGTGGCGACCAGATCGTCCGCTTCGTCCCCGTCTGACAGTAGGGAATCAATGCCCATCGCCATGAAGGCATCCTGAATCAGCTCCATGCCGTGCATCAGCTCTTCCGGCATGGGCTTACGGCCTTCTTTGTAGTTCGGCAGCAACTGTGCCCGCCATCCCCGATCGTCACCGTGGTGATCAAACACGGCAACAATGTGAGTCGGCTGGCTCATCTGGATGATTTTTCCCAGTGCCTGACAACAGACATTGGCAGTATTCCGGACATCCGGCTCGCCCGGTTGGGCGGCGTGAACCCGACGGATCAGGTTGAGGGCATCAATAACGACAAGGTGGATCGACGACATGCGTTAACCATTTGAATAGAAAAAAGGGCCTTCAGGCCCTTTATTGTACGCATGGATGGCGGGTGGTCTCAACCGCAATGCCGCCCGAGCGGTTAAACGGACGGGGAATCGGGTGATGACACTGGCTTACCGACGATCATTTGGCAATCGGCGGGGCAGCGGTGATGATGTCATAGCAGGGTTCATAACGGCTGCCCGGCAGCTTCATCCGTTGCTGCTCCACAAATTGTTTCAGCAATTTGTCCATGCGTTTCATCAGTGACAGGTCACCGTTAATCTGGAACCGGCCTTTGCGCTCAATTTCCCGGATCCCTTCTTCCTTGACGTTACCAGCAACGATACCGGAGAACGCCCGACGCAGGTTCGCGGCCAGATGCTCCGGACGTTGGTTCATGTGCAGATCCAGGCTGGCCATGGATTCATGGGTCGGCTCAAACGGCAGCTGGAATTCCGGTGGAATGGCCAGTGACCAGTTGTAACCGTAGGCATCGCCGGTGGCCAGACGGTGCTCTTTGATGATCGGCATAGCCGATTTCATTACTCGGGCAACCCTGGCCGGATCATCAATAATGATCTGGTAGTGCTTGGTTGCGGCTTCGCCCAGCGTGTCACGGACGAAACTGTCCAGGGTTCGGAAGTAGGCCTCACTTTCCTTCGGCCCGGTCAGTACAACCGGGAAAGGCTGATCCGCATTGGCCGGTTCCATCAGGATCCCCAGGATGTAGAGCAGCTCTTCCGCTGTACCCGCCCCGCCGGGGAAGATCACGATCCCGTGGCCGAGCCGGACAAAGGCCTCCAGACGTTTCTCGATATCTGGCATGATCACCAGTTCGTTCACAATCGGGTTTGGCGGCTCGGCGGCGATGATCGACGGCTCGGTCAGACCGATAAAGCGGCTGTTTCGGTAGCGCTGTTTGGCGTGGCCGATGGCAGCGCCTTTCATCGGGCCTTCCATTGCACCCGGGCCGCAGCCGGTACAGATATTCAGCTCGCGCAGCCCCAGTTCACTGCCGACTTCCCGGGTGTACTGATATTCCACTGGGTTGATGGAGTGCCCGCCCCAGCACACAACGATGTTCGGGTCTTCACCTGAGCGAATGGTTTTGGCGTTCCGCAGTACGCTGAACACAAAGTTCGTAATGTGCGGTGAGCTGGTCAGGTTCAGATCGCGTCGTTGCTGGATGTGTACGTTCACATACACGATGTCACGCAGTACCGAAAACATATGTTCCTGGATACCGCGAATAATTTTCCCGTCGACAAATGCATGTTCCGGCGGGTTGGTCAGTTCGAGCTTGATGCCGCGCTCACGTCGCATGACGTTCACATCAAACGATTTATGTTTTTCCAGCAGCTCTTTCGAGTTATCGGTGTGGCTGCCGGAGTTTAGTACGGCCAGCGAGCAGTTACGGTACAGGCGATAGATATCGCTGGAGGCGGTCGCTTTCAGCAGGTCGACTTCGTGTTGTGACAGCAGGTCCATGGTACCTACTGGGTTGATATGTGTGATCATGGTTACCTCCCTGGTCATGATGAGGCGGCGGTCATCACAATTAATTCATTGTAGGAAGAAAGGGTGAAGACTGCCGGAAGAAAGCAGATGGCTTACCGGAGGGTACGGACATTCTGTTTCCAAGGGATCAGTCGTGTTGTGTGCCTGACGTGCAGGGGTAATTAAGTGACTGATATATAAACAACCATACACAGTGTTGCCCGATTTTGCCAGAAATGACAAGCAGGATGCTGATTTAGCAGAAGAAAAATGTCAGGCAATCCACAAGATCCGGTTATTTCCGGCACTGCGGGCACTGATTAGGGCTTTTTCTGTCCGCTCGATAATATCCGGCGGCGTATCATTGGCCTCAAACAGCGTCGCGCCAATTGATACGCTGATGGTGACGTTTTTGTCCCGGAAGCGGAAGGGAAGCTTGACGATCGCTTCACGTATGCAACCCAACCGTTTATTGCGGGTTTCTTCGTCGGTTTCCGGCAGGATCAGCATGAAAGCGTCATCGGAAAAACGGGCGATGAAATCCGTCGGCGACAGTTGCTGGCGGATGGCGCGGGCGATGATTTTCAGGATCTTGTCACCGGCAGCATGGCCGAAGGAGGTGTTGATCTTCTTGAATTCATCAATGTCGACCAGCGCGACGCACAGCGGGTGCTGATTGCGCAGCCAGCGCTGGTATTCGTGGTTCAGCCGGTCGTGGAAAGCTGCCCGGTTGTACACCCGGGTCAGGTTATCCAGGAACATGCGCTGTTCCTGATCCTGCAGGCGTTTCCGGTAATCCTGGGTTTGCTCGTACAGGCTGATGATCTTGGATTCGTTGTAGTGCAGTTGCTCTAGCAGTGCCTGCTCCCGTTTTTCCAGAGCCCGGTTACGTTCCGCCAGAATCAGCAGTTCCTTGGTCATAGCCGTCAGCTCCGGCCGCCAGCTGTCCAGACTCTGCCGTTCTTTCAGGCCGGTACGGATCTGTTGGGCGAGATCGGCCAGCTCCGTGGTCATGCCGCTGCGGTGCTCGTATATGGTCTGGCTTTGCTCTGCGCTCTGCTGGGTGGTTTTTTGCAGGGTGGCCAGCTCGCCGTGAACATTGTCGAGGAACTGTTGCGACGCACGACGTTCCTGATGGGTGCCATCAAGCACTAGCCGTAGGATATCCAAGACAATTTCCAGCAGGGCAGATGGAGTCACGCCAGTCAGCAGACGATTGCGGATGGTTTGTAGCTTGTCACCGGTTTCACCGTCGAAGTCCAGTTCAGTGATCAGATGCTGAAGGTCATGCGTGAGTTTGAGCTGAACATCCAAATCCACCGCCGTCTGGCTGGCATCTGACTCCTGAGTTGACAGCAGCTTAACGGCGCGTTCATAAAACGCCAGCAGGCGATAGACTTGCTGGTGGGTCTGGCTAAGGGATTCTCCCGGTTGCGACAGCGCCTGGGTCAGTTCCCGTTTGAGCTGGGCCGGCAGGCTGTGCATCTGATGCAGAACTTCACTGCTGCGACTGATATGGCGGCTGAGATCCTGGTTTTCGCGCTCGGCAAAATTGGCCAGGCGGGAAACCAGACGCTCAACCACGGCCAGGCGCGGTAAAATTTTGCTGATGTCCTGATTTTGCTCGAGTTCCTGACGCAGCGCGATGAGCTTCTGATCCAGCTCGTGATCCAGCCCGCGACAGGCGGCGGAGAGGCGGCTGATCAAACGTTTTAATATGACAATTTCCCGGCGTGATTTTAAAGCAGCATCCCGGTAGGAGAGTTGAGCTTGGTCTAAACGTAGCTTTAATTTACTCACTTCAGAAGCTACGGCATTCAAATCAGTCACGGTGGTCGTCACATTGTACTCAATGTCAAACTCATTGCTTATCATGGGGTTAATTGTGGTCAAGCAAGTATCATGCTAGCAAATCCACTTTTCACTGCCATGATTTATCGGCCATTGCGCTGGAAAATTCACACCCTTAACTGACATTTTTGTCAGAAACGTGATCATCATTCCAGCATATTTCGTGCCGGGATGAAGATTGCACTTTTACCAGCCCATTATCAATACCTTGGATGCACGCCCGGCGAATATTATCGCTGGCAAAACTGGCGGCCGGTGCGGCGTTGATGGCACTGAGGTGAACCCACTGGCTGCCGGACTCCAGTTTGCTCAGTTCGCGCGCGGCATTGGTGGCCATCAGCAGGATATCCAGCAGCTCATGATCGTTGATTGCGGTGTAGGCGCGGGGCAGGAACGGGTACTCCGCCATACCGATGCGTACCCGGTTATCAATGTGTCGTTGCTCGACAAACCGGTCAACCAGTTCTTGCAGGGAATTGGCCAGTTGCTCCGGTGCTGAGTCCAGGCGTGAATTGGGCTCGATGTAGAGGAACATGGCATCGGAGAAGTGGTACAGCCTGGCAGGTTCACACACCTGTTTTTTAAGGTATTCGCCGAACTGACGTTCCAGCTCCAGTCCCTGTTGGTAGCCGTGCTTGAGGTAGATATGCTTGAGGAAAGGCACCTCAAACAGGGCAAAGCGCAGGCGGTCACTCAGCGGTTCGCTGATGATTTCCCCCAAGTGCCACTGTTCGAAGTTGGCACTGCTTTGCTGCAGCGAATTCGGCAGCTTAACGGTTAACATCCGCAGATTCCGCAGCCCGCTGCGGGGATGGGTGTAAAACTCGGTACGCAGCCGCATCAGCCGTGAGGTCAGCAGTTTCGCCGTGCGGTGACGGCGCAGCAGGATAATGATGGTAATAGCCAGCACTGACAGCAGAAACACGGTCACTTTCTGTTGTTTGTACAGGGCTTTCTCACTATCAAACTTCTGGCGTTCCAGCTCTTCGAGGTGCAGCGCCCGCTCAAGCATGCGTTGCTGCTGCTTGAAGACTTCCACGTTGCTTTCAACCTGAGCCAGCTGCTTGGTGCTGAACAGCTGTTCGTAGCGGCGCTGGCTGAGCAGGGCATTGTAGTAGTCTTTTTTCTGTTCAAAGGCCTGTGACAACAGCTGTTCGCCTTCCATTTGCAGCTCACGGTTGCCCAGACGGCTGGCGGCGATCAGGCCGTTTTGCAGGGTGGAAATGGCATTGTCTGTTTTGCCTTCGGCCAGCTCCAGCCGCCCCTGCAGCAGCTGGGCATCAGTCAGGATGCTGTCGTTGCCGCTTTGGGTCGCCATCAGACGGGCATGGTGCAGGTATTGCTCTGCCTTCGGGTAGTTGTACAACTGCAGGTAAACCCGAGCGATACTCAGGCGCAGCTGCGCCGAGCGCACTTCATGCTTGAGCTGGTTTTCCTGATCCAGTGCGTTGAAATAGTGCACCAGCGCCAGATTGTAGCGCCCTTGCTGCTCGTAGATGTCGGCAATCAGCCCCAGGGTTTGTGCCAACGGCAGGGTACGCTGGTAGTGTTCAAAGAAGTCTCCGGCCTGAGTTGCGTGTTCGAGCGCTTTGTCGAACACCTTACGTTGTTCAAACAGGGTGGCCAGTTCGTAGTTCGCCATCGCGATCTGCGGTTTGTCGTCGAGCTCCACAGCCAGCCAGTAACCGCTCAGCAGGCGATCCAGCGCCAGCTCGTAATGGTCATGCTCAAGGTAGTGTCTGCCGACGACCAGCTGGTAGTGGATCTGCTCGGGTTTATCATCCAGCTCGGTCAGAAAGCGTTTGGCTTTCAAAAAGCGCTTTTCGGCTTCGGTTTCCAGTCCGGTGTGAGATTCGATCACCGCGCGCTGCATCAGCGAGTCGTACTGCAGCCGTTTGATCTGGCTGTCCATCATCAGGTGGCGGCTATCTGTCAGCTGTTGATCAATGGCGTCGAGTGTCTTGAGCGCCAGAGTACTGTTTTTCAGGTTTTCCCAGAAAATTCGGGCGTGGATCAGCTGGCTTTCCAGGCTGCTGAACGTCAGGGCGTGCTCGTTGGCCAGCGCTTCCGCGGCTTTGATGGTTTGCATCGCCGCATCGATCTGGTTGAGCAGGGAGTAGGCCTGCGCTTTGATTTGCAGGGCATTGACGGTACTCAGCGGGGTGCGAATCGTGTGATCGGTTTCATCATTGATGTGTACGCGCGAGGTTTCTTTGGGCGTACTGAGACGGCGCTGGGCAAGATAGCGGTCGGTGATCTCAAGGGATTGCTCCGGGCTCAGCGGCAGCAAATCGTTGGCCTCCGCCAGTAATGGCGTAGTGAAGATTTTGGCCTGTGCACCCAGAGATGTGACGCAGAGAAACAGGTAAGGAATCAGCCAACGGCGAGGAAACATACTTTCAGAAACCCAGTGAAACAGTTCACTCCATATTAATGGCTTAGCATAGCAAGTCCAGCAAACTCTTCGAGTTTGCCGGACTTATCGCCGATCTCACCGCTTATTGGCGAGCCATGCGGAAGTTGTCGCTTGGGGTTTTGCCCATGTTGGTGCGATATGGATTGATATCCAGTCCACCACGGCGGGTGTAGCGAGCATAAACCGTCAGCAGCTCTGGCTGGCAGTATTTCATGATGTCGGTGAAGATGCGCTCAACGCACTGCTCGTGGAATTCATTGTGGTTACGGAAGGACACAATGTAGCGCAGCAGCTTTTCACGGTTGATTTGCTTACCTTTGTAAGAAATACGCACGCTGCCCCAGTCCGGCTGGCTGGTGATCAGGCAGTTGGACTTCAGCAGGTGGCTGTGCAGCTCTTCTGTCACGATTTCGCCCTCGGCTGCTCCTTCCAGATACGCCGGGTTAAAGTCGAAGCTGTCGATTTCGATATCCTGCTCATCGATGCACTGGCCGCTGAAGTTGACGATTTGCTGATCATCAAAATCAGTCAGTGGCTGAATGGTGACATCAACATCAGCCCCGGCACAGTTGCTCAGGTCTTGCTGAAGCTGATCTGCCACTCGCTGCCAGCTCTCGAAGCGCGTCTGGTTAAAGCTGTTCAGATACAGCTTGAAAGATTTGGATTCAATCAGATTCGGGCTGGAGGCCGGCAGGCGAACTTCACCGATAGCGACTTGTGGCAGCCCTTTGCTGTTCAGCCAGGACAGCTCGTAAAGCGTCCAGATATCGTAGCCGGTAAACGGCAGGCTGTCGCCAAGGGCCAGGTCATCACGGTTCAGGCTACGCGGTACCGGTTGCAACAGGCTTGGGTCATACTGATCTTTATATTCCGTCGTTTTACCTAGGGTCAAACCGGCTAATTCTTTTGCGTCTTGATATTTGCTCATACTGTCCTGGACACACTTGGATTAGAATAGCCAAAGTTTACTGAATCTTTTGAGAGGTTGCGAATGAATCATCCGGTTGCGGAGGCGTTATCTGAGTTTTCTTCCCGGTTTTTACAAGCATGGTGTGACGCCGATCAAGGTTTTCCCCGGAGCGAGGATCTGGTCGGGCTCGCTTCACCGTGTACGCGGGCTGATGACGGCTATGAAGTATCCTGGCAACCGGTCGCGCGTCAGCCTGTAGGTGATTTGGCCGCGGTCGAAAAAGGTATCGAATTGCGTCTGCACGAAGACATTGTTGCATTTTACGGCGCGCAATTCAGCGGAGACATGGCTGCCCGTTTTTCGGCGGTCGGTGGCCCGGTCGAGTTTGATTTGCTGCAGGCCTTTAATGACGACGATGTACTGCGCCTTCAGGAAAATATTTTGGGGCATCTGGTGACACAGCGTCGCCTAAAATTGAAGCCGACGGTTTTTATTGGGGCGATGGAGGCCGAAAATCAGGTGATTTCGGTGTGTAACCTGACCGGGGAAGTGGTAGTCGAAACCTTGGGCAAAGATGAACGCGAAGTGCTGGCCTCTGACTTAACCAGTTTTTTGCGTGCACTTGAGCCGGTAGTAAAGGCAGGTTGATCGATGTACGTAGTAGAGCTGCAGTTTGAATGTTTCGATAACACGACCGTGTCTGCGGTCGATATGGCTATCAATGGCCTGATGGATGCCCTGCGCTACAATGGTCAGGTATTGGGGCGGGAGTTTCCGATTGTGATGGATGACGGCATTTTTAAAGTGCGCGCCGTGTGTCCGGAGCAGGACAGTATGCATTCGAATTTCCACAGTCCGCAGGTCAAAGCCAGCCTGAACCGCCTCAGTCAGGCCAGTTTGCTGGCCCCGAAAGTGAAATTGCTGGGGCGCGATCTCAATTCCGAAGCTGCTGCAGAGAATTTCACGCCGTCATGGCAGGTGATTTACACCACATATGTTCATACCTGTTCGCCACTGCGCTGTGGCGAGACACTGATGCCGATCCCGCTGTACCGGCTACCGGACGCCACGCTCAACGGTGACCATAAAGCCGTGGTGAAATGGCAGACCGAATGGCAGGCCTGTGATGAACTGCAAATGGCCGGCGGGTGTAAAGCGGAGCATGCGGCCTTGCATGAGATTCGTGATGCTGACAGCGATCTGTTCCGGCGCGGCTGGGATATTCGCGGGCGTATTGAATTCATGACAAAGATCCCGACCTATTACTATCAGTACCGGGTGGGAGGAGTCAGCCTCGAAAGCGAGCTGAGCCGCCGGTGTCCGAAATGCGATGGCGAATGGCGTCAGGCTGAGCCACTGCATGGTATCTTCCTGTTTAAATGTGATGACTGCCGGATTGTTTCAAATCTGTCGTGGGATTTTCAGTAGCGCCGTTCGGGCAAAAGAAGCCAAAAGAAAAGCGCGGTTAACCGCGCTTTTCCAGTTTTTCCAGTCGGGCTGTCAGTTCAGCCACTTGTTGTTCCAGTTGGCTGATGCGAGCATCAGCACTTTGCGGTGCCGCGAGCTTTTCAATTTTCGGCACCCGCGCGCTGGTTTTCCAGCTTTGCAGGGCCTTGATGATCAATGGCATGGGCAGTGGGTCTGCCAGCCGGGCTTTGATCAATGCGACCGAGGGCTCTTTCCCTTCCTGAATCAGGCTATCAATGACGTTTGTCAGCGTCTGCGTGATGTTCTCTGACATTGTGTATCCTTTCTGTGTAGCCTTAGCTCTGTAGTGTATTGTTCAGTACGGTGATGCTCTGTGCTGGCTTGGACCGTGTTAGCGGCTATTGTCGCTGATTTCGTGTCAGCTGCCCAGCTTCATTCCGGAAGGCGTTATCCAGAGAGAAGGTCTTTTTGATAAGGGGCTGTTCAGCGATTTCAGTTCTGAGTGAGGCAATTGGCGGTAAACACTCCACATAGGCGAACCCCCCCGCCAATGCCTTTTAGTTCAGGGCTATTTGCGCAGCATGGCATCAAGCTGGTCGATGACTTCACACCAGTCGGCATCCTGTTCATAGGATTCGCGCAGGAATTTTTGTTGCGACGGCTCCCAGAACCGGGCCTCCGTTAATTGTTCATGCTGCTCCAGACAGTGCTCCTCGAGAAAGTTATCGATGTATTCTTTAGAATTATTCAGCCCTAACTGGCTGAAAAGCGAAGCGAGGTTATGTTCAAACGTTTCCATTGTATACTCCATGGCAAAAATGCGACGGGCGCAAAGAATGGTTGAAAGGCGTCATCCACTAAGTATAGAGAAAATTGATTTTGGGTGAGGTCAGGAGACATCGATTTCCATTTTGTCGATTCACTTTGTAAGAGATCTCTCACAAGCGTGTGGGAAATATGGTTAAAATCGCAGGTAAATCTCCCTTTAAATGAAGTTAAGTATTTGATTTTTATTGTTTTAACCTGTCTCATTCTGATGGTGCGATATATCGATGTAAAAAAGTGAGTCATCGATCACTGGTTTTGGCCAGTGAAAAACGTAATCTTACTGGTGTCGGAAGGAACTGACGGAACGGAACAGGAACATAGCCAAGGATTTGGGTAGTCTCAGGATGAGGCCGGTGTGCCAGGAAGGTATATCGAACAGGGACTGTGAAGGGAATGCCGAGGAACGGCAAAACAGTAAACAGGATGTTTGCTGGTCAGGACGACGAAAAGGACCCCTTCAGGAAGAAGGTATGGACCCCTCCAGGATGGATGTTGAGAGTCAGGACAGGATGAACTGACGGGTCAGGAAGGCCACAGGACAACTTCAGGATGAAGTCAAAAGGACAATGCTGACGGATACAGCAGTCAAAGGAATGATGCAGGGAGCACCTTAGTAGCGGGAATGCTGCAAGTAAGACCTAAGGGCGCAACGCAAGTTGCGCCCGTTCTTTTTTCTGGCCCCTGAACCTGTAGGCAAGGTTACTTCTTACTCGCCAAATCTGCCTTTCGGGCACAAATTGCGTGGCGTTTATACCTGATACGAGTCCCCCGTTTTCTTCTTCACTTTTTCTCTGTGTCAGTCTCTTCAATCCGTTTCCCAGAACGCGGCTCTTGCCATCGTTTTCGGAATATTCAGGTTTTCGGAATATTCAGTTACATTCTCGCATTGATTAATCAGCAATATTCTAACTTTCTGTTTTGCCTTGTATTTACGGGGCTGAAATCGATTACTGTTTTTTCCCGATGCTTTGTGAGAGATCGCTTACAAGCGTGTAAGACTAAATCCGTTTATAACGCAGTGAAATGCGATGCATAATTTATCTTTTCCTTAATTTACAGAGTCTTGCGTTTTAATGGTGTTTTGAAGAGCCAAACAGCGTCAGCGAACGGAATCACGTTATCTTGTTCCGGTTTGGAATCGGCGTAATATGGGCCTTGTCGACAGGGACACGACGCAGGAATTCAGAAAATCGGTAGGACGCCGAAATCTCAGGATGAGGTGTAGTTGACTGGAGGTCAGCTACCCAGGAAGGTTGGACAGGGTAAGGAAACCTTAAAGCAGGCAGGATGTCTGCTGGTCAGGATGACAAAGGACAGTTTCAGGAAGAGACAGGGACCCCGAAGGAATCGGGCTAAGGAAGTGCTCCGGGACGGAGTCGGACCTCTCAGGATGAGTTATCAGGAACTCCTTCAGGATGAAGGGAAAGGACACCTCCAGGACGGATTGAGAGCGTGAGTTCAGGATGAACTGACAGGTCAGGGAACCACCGAAGGACAGTCCAGGACGGGACTTAGGGATTGCTGCAATAGGGATATTGTATAACAAGGATGACAGCAGGGAGCCATCAAGTAGCCGGATGCTGCATGTAAGACCTAAGGGCGCAACGTAAGTTGCGCCCGTTCTTTATTTGGGGGTAAAAACACCCGAGCTAATTTCCCCTTCCTTTATATTTCATCTGCTTATCGCTAGCCTTGGCACTCCACCTCCGATTCACCCCGGGCCTTTGTGAGAGATCTCTTACAAACCTGTAAGATATTACGCGTTTTTAACCTGGCCATTAGCCTAGGTCTTTAGTTTAAAGTGTTGAATTTAAAGTGTTTTTGCTTTTGTTTGGTGCAAATTTCATGCATTGAGACGAAAATTTCTGTCCGAGTATGCTCCCAATCCGATGGGGAAATCGTATTCTTAGGGTGTCGGAAGGAACTGACGGAACGGAATAGGAACATAGCCAAGGATTTGGGCAGTCTCAGGATGAGACCGGTGTGCCAGGAAGGTATATCGAACAGGGACTGTGAAGGGAATGCCGAGGAACGGCAAGACAGTAAACAGGATGTTTGCTGGTCAGGATGACGAAAAGGACCCCTTCAGGAAGAAGGTATGGACCCCTCCAGGATGGATGTTGAGAGTCAGGACAGGATGAACTGACGGGTCAGGAAGGCCACAGGACAACTTCAGGATGAAGTCAAAAGGACAATGCTGACGGATACAGCAGTCAAAGGAATGATGCAGGGAGCACTTTCGTAGCGGGAATGCTGCAAGTAAGACCTAAGGGCGCAACGCAAGTTGCGCCCGTTCTTTTTTGGGCACCGTAAAAGTTTGCTTGCCTGCTTACGGTACTTGCACTTTTCGGTGTGCTACCTTTTCTCACAAACCAGCCAAACCAGCCAAACCAGCCACAAAACAATGTCACAGTCAGAACTGCCTGCTATCTGGTAAATGATTGAGGTGAAAGCGTCGGCGACGCCTCAGCCCATACTGAATCTCATGCTCAAACATATGTGGCGTGATTTTCGCGTTGCCATGGTGGGGCATGCTGACAAGCGCCGCACGCCATTGACGTTTGTGGCGCTTGTGTATCAGGAGTTTATGTGGCGGTGAAGGAGCGATGGGAGCGTTAGCCGGGCATTCGGTGCGGCGGAACATGAAACTGCACCGGTCGGAACCCTTTCATGACCACATAGCCCTGATAGGCATCTTCTCCGCTGGCTGAGAATTCGAATAAATAAACGGTGTGCCAGTGCCATAGCCCCTGAGAATCGCGCAACTTGTGGCTGCCACTGGCAACGGTCAGTAACTGCAGACCTAAATGTTCACAGCGTTGGTGAATGAAAGTCTGAGCCAGCTCAGCCTGACGACGTTGTTGCCAGAACAGAAAGCCCGCCACGGCCAGCAGCAGTATTCCCAATAAATTATCCATGTTTTATTTCCTGTCGACATCCTTGATGTTGCCTGTCCATCTATGTGTATTTTCGCCAGCCTGACGACGTGATGTGTCAGGCCGGCAAACTGCACCGTGGTGTCGGCAAGCCGCTCTCACGGGTAGGCTAAAAGAGGAGAACCGTCTGGCGATTCAGTCTTCTCCCCGGGCGTGTTGCTGCAGTTTGGTGATGGCTTCAATCAGCGCCGTATTTGCCGGACTGTGCAGCAGTTGCAGCATGATTCCGCGTAGGTTCGGTAGCATCACCAAATCGGCAAAGAGCTGATTAAACAACGTCTGATCTTCGGTTTCGGCCAGACGCAGCAGGAACAGCCCAGCCAGTTCACTGTCCGTCAGTCCTTGCCAGCAGCGACCAGCAATTGCCACCAGGATTTCCGGATGGCTCAATGCTGACTGCGCCAGCAGATCACGCAATGCCTGACTCAGGGTTGCGGTATCGGCACCGGACAATGCCCGGATCAAGGCTGAAATCAGGAACAAATCCGGGGTGTCGACAGCGGCTTCTTCATCGAGGCGCTCTTTCAGGCGTGTCGCCAGGGCTTCCGGCAGAGTGCAGTGCTCAAGGCAACCCAGCAGGGCGTAGAGCGGAGTCAGCGGCAGGTTGTTGACTGCCTTACGCAGCTGAGTGGCGTTGTTTTCCTGCTTCATCCGGGCACAAACATCGGCCAGTCCCTGCAGGCCTACGCCCTGCCATTTATCCCAGCCTAAATCGCCGGTCAGGTAGTGCTGGGCGTGCTCATAATAGTGACTGGCAGGAAGATGCAGGAGTTCACGTAACTGGGCGTGGAAGATCGCCATCTTGTCGTCGTTAGGTTTGAAGGTGTACGGGTTTGCCGCCAGCTTTTCCTGCTCTTCTTCGGTTGGGGTCGTGTTCAGTGTCGCCCCCATGGCTTCAATCACGTACTTGATAAAGTCACCGACCGCTGCTTGCTTGAGCAGGCCACGCTCATCCAGTGGCAGACGAAGGAACCAGATCCAGGGTGGGTTCCCTGGCTGCCAGAAGGAAATAGAAAGGTGGGCGTGCTGTTTCAGCGGCCATGGATACGGCTGACGGTTTTCCTCAACAGCCTTGAAGTGTTCAATGTCGATTTCACACACACGGCGGCCGAGGTCGAAAATTTTATACTGGCAACCGGCGTTATCTAACAGTTGGGTAAGGTGATGAAATTTATCCATGGTCAGGTTCTGTGCTCCTCAATCAGAAGCGGGAGTATAGCACGTTCACCACGCTCGGCGATGGGCGGGGCGACAGTCTGAAGCGGTTGCCGTCTTCATTTCCTGCTTCCCTGACTGGGGCCATGTCACACTTGGGTGTCCTTGGGCAAGATGGTATCCTTCGCCGCCAGACTTATTGGCCGGGCCTGATCGGGCTTGGTATCAGAGAGATGAGGGTATGACAGACATGCACCAGCAATGTCGGCTGCTGCTTGAGCAGCTTGAAGCAACCATGAAATCGGAAGGGATGTGGGAAACCATACCGCCCAGCTCGTCTGCGTTGCAAAGTACAGAGCCGTTTGCGGTCGATACCCTGCATTGCACGCAGTGGCTGCAATGGATTTTTATTCCGCGTCTGCTCTGGATCCTGGCAGAGAACATGCCGCTGCCAGCCGCCATGGCGATTTCCCCTTACGTTGAGGAATCAATGAAAGGACTGGCTGGGCAGCCGGCGATTTTGTCGGTGACCCGCCAGCTGGATGAACTGTTTAAGAAGTGAGTGCTATGGAACTTGAAATCCTGTATCGCGACGAATACCTGGTCGCTGTCAATAAACCCGCCGGAATGCTGGTTCACCGTTCCTGGCTGGATCGCCATGAAACGCGGTTTGTGATGCAGACTTTGCGCGATCAGATTGGTCAACATGTGTTTCCCCTGCATCGCCTCGATCGCCCGACGTCGGGTGTTTTGCTGTTTGCGCTCTCAAGCGAGATGGCCGCACAAATGATGCCGAAGTTTGCCGGACGCGACATAAAGAAAACTTACCATGCGGTTGTCCGGGGCTGGATTCAGGAAGCCGCAGTGCTGGATTATCCGCTCAAGGAGGAACTGGATAAAATTGCTGACAAGCAGGCTAACCAAGATAAAGAGGCGCAGGAAGCTGTCACTGCGTACGCCCCTTTGGCTCACGTTCAGACTGACATTGCGATCGGCCGTTATCCGACCAGCCGTTACACGCTGGTGGAAATGAAGCCGGAAACGGGGCGTAAGCATCAGCTGCGTCGTCACATGCATCATCTCAGCCACCATATTATCGGGGACGTGAATCACGGTGATGGCCGTCATAACCGTAGTTTCCGGGATAACTATGACTGCTACCGCCTGATGCTGCATGCTTCGCGATTGCAGTTGCTGCACCCGGTCAGTGGCGAGATGCTGGATATCCGGGCCGAGGTGGATGCGCCCTGGCGCCGGGTCATGGCTGCTTTTGGGTGGGCGGAATCCCTGATGGAAGGCGCATAATCAGATAAAAGTTGCACCAATTCCGTCTGCCAGCCACAGTTATGTTATCGTGGATTCATGGATTTTCTGTCGCAAAGGAAGGTATTGAAATATGGCAAAGATTGGTGTTTTTGTGGGAACCGTATTCGGCGGCGCGGAAGAGGTGGCTGAGGAAGTCACACGTTTTCTGGTTGGCAGTGGGCATCAGGCCGAACTGTTTCTGGAATCCTCATTGGAGGAATTTCTGGCTTATCAGCAGGACATCGCGCTGGTGATCACCTCAACCACAGGTCAGGGAGAAATTCCGGACAACTTGCTGCCGTTGTTTCTGGCGCTGAATGATACCTTTCCGATGCTACCTCAGCTGCGTTACGGAGTGGTAGCGATGGGCGACTCCAGCTACGGCGAAGATCGTTTCTGCGGTGCCGGGCGGCAGTTTGATACGTTGTTGCAGGAGCTGCAGGCACGCCCCATGGTTGAGCGGTTGGATGTAGATGCCAGTGTTAATTTTGATGCGCTGGAAGTGGTCATGCCCTGGCTGAAAAGCTGGGCCAAGCAGGCTGATGCGGCCTGAGCCGAATGATCCATCATCAGCCGCAGAAACCGGGCGGGTTACCGCACCTGAATAAAAGGTTCCGGTAAATGCGGGTGTTTGAAGCGCGATTTCTCTGAGATAGCCGCCTGTATGCTGAGGGCCGATACGGGGATTCACGCTAAACAGAGATACACCGGGCAGCACAAAATGTGCTGCCCGGTTTTTTTATGGCAAGAAAGGGCGAAGCGGTTATTTCAGTTTTTCCAGATCGGCTTCAATTTCAGCGATTTTGTGGCTGACCACCTGCTCCAGGTGGCGCAGGTCGCCCAGGATCTTCTTCTTAATATCGATCTCAGTGTGCTTTTTGTTGGTGATACGATCCAGCTCATCAATGATGAACGTCAGCGTGCGGTTGATCTCGGTAATTTCTTTGTATTCCCGGTTACCGCTGTTGACCACCACCGATTTACGTTGGCGCGGGAACTTAAATTTCACACTTTTGGCAAAAAGCTCACCTTTCTGCTTGGTGAAATAGATCTTCAGGATATCGTTGGCCGCTTCCTGACGCAGGCTGTAACGTTCGATTGTTTCAGGGTGTTCGATGCCGATGGCAGAGAGGTTTGGGTACATATACGCCTCATGTTAACTACAAGTTTAAAAACAGGGGGGCAGCTACTGGTTATTGTTTTTCCAGACGGGCAATCAGTGCGTCTTTCAGGCGCGTTTGCTCATCTGGGGTTAACTGCTCACCGTCCTGGTTTGTGACAATGAAAAAGTCTTCCGCGCGTTCACCTATGGTGGTGATTTTGGCCGCCTGCAGGCTGATCCCCTGACGGGCAAATTCGGAGCCGACCCGGGCCAGCAGTCCCGGCATGTCGAGGGCTACCAGTTCCATCAAGGTTTTCTTACCGGATTTGGTCGGCAGGAAATCAACCTGGGTCTTGACCGTAAAGTGGCGCAGCTTGTGCGGTGGCCGTTTGCGTTTACGCTCTGACTTCATGTGGGTCAGGGCGTTGATTAGCGACCGTCGCACTGCATTCTGGCGCACATCGCTCAGGGCCTCGCCGTTGTGGTCCAGTACCATAAAGGTATCCAACGCATAGCCGTCTTTGCTGGTCATGATCTGGGCATCGTGGACGCTGAGGTTTTTCTTATCGAGCTCGGCAACCACAATGGCAAACAGTTTGGCTTTGTCCTGGCAGTAGACGAACACTTCCGTGCCGCCACGGGTGGCTTTTTTGCTGACCAGAATCAGCGGCTTGTCCTGCTCTTCATGGGTCAGAATGGCTTCTGCGTGCCAGGCAATCTGCTTGTGGGTATGGCGCAGGAAATAATCGGCCTTGAAACGCTGCCACAGTACATCAATATCCCGCTGTGGGAATCCCTGACTGCGTAACAGGGCTGAGGCCATTTGTTGGTTGTGGCGGATGCGCTCGCGCATATCTGGCGGGTTTTCCAGCCCGCGCCGCAGGGCTTTCTGGGTGGAGTAGTACAGCTCGGCCAGCAGGGTTCGCTTCCAGCTGTTCCACAGCTCCTGGTTGGTGGCACAGATATCGGCTACGGTCAGGCAGATCAGGTTATCCAGCCGCTCTTCGTCGCGGACTTCTTTGGCAAACGCGGTGATCACTTCCGGATCATAAATATCCCGGCGCTGGGCGGTGACCGACATCAGCAGGTGCTGATTGACCAGCCATTTCACCAGATTGGCCTCCGGTTTGGACAGGCCGTGCAACAGGCAGAAATCGTAAGCATCTTCACCGCCTAGCTCGGAGTGATCACCGCCTCGTCCCTTGGCGATATCGTGGAAGATGGCCGCGAGCAGCAACAGCTCTTTTTTCGTCACTCGCGGATAAACCTCACAACAGATCGGATGCTGCTGGCGGTTTTCCGGGTTGCTGAACTTATACAGATTCTTCAGCAGCCGAATGGTGTGTTCATCCACGGTGTAGACGTGGAACAGGTCAAACTGCATCTGACCGACGATCTGGCTCCATTGCGGCAGATAGGTCGACAGCACGCCGTGCCGATGCATCAGCGGAAAAGCGCGATGCAGGCAGTTGGTCTGGCGGATCAGCTCCATGAATTTTTCCCGCGCCTCGGGAATATCGACCAGGAAGCGGTTGAGCCGCCGCCGCGCGGTGCGCAGCTGGCGCAGGGTCGGGGCGGCAATGCCTTCGATCTGCGAGTTGCGGGCAATGTGCAGGAACATATCCAGAATGGTTTCCGGCCGGGCCTGGAACAGCGCCGGTTTGGTTGCCTCAATGAGCGGCCCCCGTAGCTGGAAGTCATCATCCAGGATAATTGGCTCCGGCGCCGCTCCTTTGTTCAGGATGGCCTGATCAAACAATTGCAGCAGCATCTTGTTGAGTTCAGCCACCCGGCGCAGGGTGCGGTAGAAATCTTTCATCATCATTTCAACCGGCCGGTTACCCTCACCCTGGTAGCCGAGCAATTCAGCTACGGAAGCCTGATGGCCGAAGGTCAGCCGGTTGTCATAGCGGCGCAGCTCGACATGGAGCGCGAAGCGGATACGCCACAGGGCGTCCTGGCATTCGACCAGCTCGCGGTATTCGGCATCGGTCAGAAAGCCAAAACGGCTCATTTCCAGCAGGCTGGTGGCCCCGAAGTGGCGGCGTGCGACCCAGCTCAGGGTGTGAATATCGCGCAGGCCGCCCGGGCTGGATTTAATATCCGGCTCCAGGTTGTACGTGGTGTCGTGATACCGGGCATGCCGGGTACGTTGCTCTTCCAATTTGGCCTGATAAAACGGTTTGCTGGGCCAGAAATGCCCGTCGTTCAGGCGCTCTTCCAGATGCTGATAAGTGTCATGGTTACCACACAGCCAGCGTGATTCGAACAGGTTGGTAGCAACGGTCAGATCCTCGCGGCCAAACGAAATACATTCGTCGACAGTGCGCACGCTGTGGCCGACATCCAGCTTCAAATCCCACAATAAGGTGAGGAACGTACTGATGGTGTTGCCGGTGGCTTCATCAACCGGTTCTTCGCTCAGCAGCAGGATGTCGACGTCGGAGAGCGGGTGCAGTTCGCCGCGGCCATAGCCGCCAACCGCGATCAGGGCCAGGGTCGGGTGCTGATGCAGGTTAAAATGGTGCCAGAGCGATTCCAGCAGATTGTCGATATAGCGAGAGCGGGCTTCCACCAGAGCCGTCACCGGGACTCGGTCGATAAACTGGCTTTTCTGGTGAGCAGTAAACTGTTCCAGCGCCTGACGCAGGCGATCCGGGGTTTGCGTGTTGTCTTCTGGCAGTACGGAAGAGATTGGATCTGTCATTGCTGTCCGTGCAAAGTTGGAAGTCTTATCCATAACCCTATCATGACCGTGAGCAAACGCCCAGCCTGCTTTCTCACGGGATTGAGCATCAACACGGCGAAGATTCAGGCATAAAAAAAGCCGACGCAATGGTCGGCTTCAATTGGCTTAGGCGTTGTGCATCAGGCGAGGAATCGATTCTTCCTCGCGCAGGGTCAACACTTCGCAGCCGGTTTCGGTAACCAGCAGGGTGTGTTCCCACTGAGCCGACTTTTTACCGTCTACGGTGTAAACCGTCCAGCCGTCTTCGTCATCAACCAGGCAACCGAATTTACCGGCGTTGATCATTGGCTCGATGGTAAAGCACATACCGGCTTTCAGCACGGTACGGTCGTTGTTCTTGTAGTGAACAACCTGCGGCTCTTCATGGAACTCGTTACCGATGCCGTGGCCACAGAAATCTTTAACGATAGAGAAACGGCTGTTGCCGTTCTTCACGAATTTTTGGATAGCCGTACCGATTTCACCCAGCTTGGTACCCGGCTTCACTTTTTTCATGGCCAGGTACAGGCTTTCTTGCGCCACGCGGCACAGACGTTTGTCTTCCAGAGACACTTCGCCCACTTCGAACATCTTCGATGTGTCGCCGTGGTAGCCGTCTTTGATTACTGTGATATCGATATTGATAATATCGCCGTCTTTCAGTACCGCCGGTTTGTTGAACTTGTCGCTGACCGGCTCATCGTTTTCAGCCGGAATACCGTGACAAATCACGTGGTTGATAGAGGTACAGATAGACTTAGGGAAACCATGGTAGTTCAGAGGCGCAGGAATCGCACCTTGCTCTTTGGTGATGTACTCATGGCAGATACGGTCCAGCTCTGCGGTGGTCACACCTGGCTTGACATAAGGCTCGATCATTTCCAGCACTTCTGCCGCCAAACGGCCAGCAACGCGCATTTTTTCAATTTCTTCAGCCGTTTTGATCTTGATGCTCATTCGCTCTTCTCTGCAATGAAAATTTGCTCTCCCCTACATGGTAACAGTGAGGGCGCTGGATGGAAACCCGATTCACGGTTGTACCGCGGTCACGGCAATATTTAAACTGGATTTTAGTGGCGAAATTATGGTATAAAGCGCGCCGTAATTGGGTAATGTCATCTCGATGTTGTTGCTCACATTACACAAACACTTTTATTAATTACTCACACATATCGGCACGTCTTCCGGGGTGCCCAGCGACTTTTCGCGAAGTTGTAACGCACAGGCGTTAATCTGGGTCGGTAAGATGGGGTATGTGGACGCCTAACCCCATAGAGGAATATTCAATGGCAACTGTATCAATGCGCGACATGCTGAAGGCTGGTGTTCACTTCGGTCACCAAACTCGTTACTGGAACCCTAAGATGAAGCCATTCATCTTCGGTGCTCGTAACAAGGTGCACATCATCAACCTAGAAAAAACTGTACCAATGTTCAACGAAGCTCTGGCTGAAATCACTAAGATTGCTGGCCGTAAGGGTAAAGTTCTGTTTGTTGGTACTAAGCGCGCAGCCAGCGAATCAATCAAAGAAGCTGCAATCAGCTGTGACCAGTACTACGTAAACAACCGTTGGTTGGGTGGTATGCTGACTAACTGGAAAACAGTTCGTCAGTCAATCAAGCGTCTGAAAGATCTGGAAACTCAGTCTACTGACGGTACTTTCGACAAGCTGACCAAGAAAGAAGCGCTGATGCGTACTCGTGAAATGGAAAAGCTTGAGAAGTCTCTGGGCGGTATCAAGAACATGGGTGGTCTGCCTGACGCTCTGTTCGTAATCGGCGCTGATCACGAGCACATTGCAATCAAAGAAGCAAACAACCTGGGTATCCCAGTATTTGCAGTTGTAGATACTAACTCAAGCCCAGACGGTGTTGACTTCGTTATCCCAGGTAACGACGACGCAATCCGTTCTATCCAGCTTTACACTAACGCTGTAGCTGCTTCTGTAACTGAAGGTCGTAACCAAGACATCGTTGCACAAGCTGAGCAAGACGGTTTCGTAGAAGCTGAATAATAGCCGGCTCCTTTGAGCATCTTAAGTTACCTTGTGTAAACTAAGAATGGTTACCAGGGGCCGATCATGGCCCCTGATTTTTACACCAAGTATTCAAAACTGAGGATATAACAATGGCAACAGTTACAGCTGCCCTAGTTAAAGAACTGCGTGAGCGTACTGGCGCAGGCATGATGGAATGTAAAAAAGCGCTTGTTGAAGCGAACGCTGACATCGAGCTGGCGATCGAAAACATGCGTAAGAGCGGTGCTGCTAAAGCTGCTAAAAAAGCAGGTAACGTAGCCGCTGAAGGCGCAATCATCATCAAAGAAGGTGAAGGTGTAGCTGCACTTGTGGAAGTTAACTGCCAAACTGACTTCGTAGCGAAGGATGGTAACTTCCTGGCATTTGCAAACGAAGTAGCTGAAGCTGCTGTTGCAAACAAATCTGACGTTGCTGCTCTGCAAGCTGACTTCGAAGAGAAGCGTGTTGCTCTGGTTGCTAAAATCGGTGAAAACATCTCTATCCGTCGCGTAGAGTACATCCAAGGTGAAAGCATTGCTTCTTACCGTCACGGCGACCGCATCGGTGTTGTTGTTGCAGGTAACGGCGACGCTGAAACTCTGAAGCACATCGCAATGCACGTTGCTGCATCTCGTCCAGAATACGTAAACCCAGAAGACGTACCAGCTGACGTAGTTGCTAAAGAGCGCGAAGTTCAAGTTGAAATCGCGATCAACGAAGGCAAGCCTAAAGAAATCGCTGAGAAGATGGTTGAAGGCCGCATGAAGAAGTTCACTGGCGAAGTGTCTCTGACTGGCCAGCCATTCATCATGGAACCTAAGAAATCTGTTGGTGAAATCCTGAAAGAGAAAGGCGCAACTGTTTCTACTTTCGTCCGCCTGGAAGTGGGTGAAGGTATCGAGAAACAAGAAGGCCTGAGCTTTGCTGAAGAAGTAGCACTGGCGCAGAAAGGTTAATCTTTCGCGAATTGCTTAAAAAGAAGACCGTGGCCAAGGCTGCGGTCTTTTTACAACTCCATATCTCTATTTTGTAAGCCTGGAAGGTATCACTAATGACCACGAATCCTAAACCGACTTATCAACGAATTTTGCTTAAGCTGAGCGGTGAAGCACTGCAGGGCGAAGAAGGTTTTGGTATTGACGCACAAGTTCTTGACCGTATGGCTCAGGAAATTAAAGAACTGATTGAGCTGGGTGTGCAAGTTGGCCTGGTTATTGGCGGCGGTAACTTGTTCCGCGGTGCTGGCCTTGCAGAAGCAGGTATGAACCGAGTTGTAGGCGACCACATGGGCATGCTGGCAACAGTCATGAACGGCCTGGCAATGCGTGATGCGCTGCATCGTGCCTATGTGAACGCCAAAGTGATGTCAGCAATTCCTCTGAACGGTGTCTGTGACAATTACAACTGGGCTGATGCGATCAGCCAGCTGCGTCAAGGCCGTGTCGTGATTTTCTCTGCAGGTACGGGTAACCCATTCTTCACCACCGACTCTGCAGCGTGTCTGCGCGGTATTGAAATCGAAGCTGATGTTGTACTGAAAGCAACAAAAGTTGATGGCGTGTTCACAGATGATCCAGTTAAAAACCCAGATGCAGTGCTTTGTGATAAGCTTAGCTATCAAGATGTTCTTGAGAAAGAACTAAAAGTGATGGATCTGGCTGCATTTACCCTGGCTCGTGATCACGGCATGCCAATTCGTGTTTTCAACATGAACAAGCCTGGTGCTCTTCGCCGTGTGGTGATGGGCGAGCAGGAAGGCACGCTGATCAACAACCTGTAAGTTTCAATGGCAAGGTTGCGGCCTTGCCCTGTGGGAGCCAGACTCCCTCGTCAACCGAATTATTAAGGGTTTAAATCGTGATTGATGCAATTAAACAAGACGCTAAAGAGCGTATGGGCAAAAGCGTTGAAGCGCTTAAAAACCAACTGGCAAAAGTACGTACTGGCCGTGCCCACCCAAGTCTGCTGGACGGTATCCAGGTTGAGTACTACGGCTCAAACACGCCGCTGCGTCAGGTTGCGAACGTAATCGCTGAAGACTCACGTACGCTGGCAATTACTGTGTTTGACAAAGAGCTGACTCAGAAAGTTGAAAAAGCCATCATGATGTCTGACCTGGGTCTGAACCCAATGTCAGCAGGTACAGTTATTCGCGTTCCACTGCCACCGCTGACAGAAGAACGTCGCCGTGACCTGGTGAAAATCGTACGTGCTGAAGCAGAACAAGGCCGTGTTGCAATCCGTAACATCCGTCGTGACGCTAACGCAGACGTTAAAGGACTGCTGAAAGACAAAGAAATTTCAGAAGATGATGATCGTCGTGCACAAGACGACATTCAGAAGCTGACTGACGCAGCAGTGAAAGAAATCGATCTGATCCTGGAAACGAAAGAAAAAGAGCTGATGGAAGTTTAAGGCGCTCGCCTTTCCATTTGCTTGAAACTGATCTGAGCGCTGTGCGGGCAGCACAGCGCTTTTTTTTGAGGGAGATGTATGGCAGATCATACAATCGATACTGCACTTTGTGCTGAGAGCTTGCCAAAGCACGTCGCTATCATCATGGATGGTAACGGGCGGTGGGCAAAGGCCAAAGGAAAGCCTCGAGTGTTCGGCCACAAAGCTGGCGTGGAAGCCGTACGTAAGACTGTCTCGACTGCCAAACGCCTCGGCATCCAGGTGGTGACCCTGTTTGCGTTCAGTAGTGAAAACTGGCGACGTCCTGAAGACGAAGTCTCACTGCTGATGGAGCTTTTCATGACGGTGTTGGGCCGTGAAGTGAAGCGGCTGCACAAGAACAATATCCGCCTGCGTATTATTGGTGATACCTCTCGTTTCAGCCCTCGTTTACAGCGCAAGATTGCCGAAGCCGAAGTGCTGACCGAAGGCAATACCGGCATGATTCTGAATGTTGCTGCCAACTACGGAGGGCAGTGGGACATCATGCAGGCGACTCAGCGTTTATTACACAAGATGGCTGAGCAGGGACTGACAGCGTCCGATATTACGGAAGATATGCTGGCGAGCGAATTATCGACTGCCGGGCAGCCGGATGTTGACCTGTTGATCCGCACCAGTGGTGAGTGCCGGGTCAGTAACTTTATGTTATGGCAAACCGCTTACGCAGAAATGTATTTTTCTGAGCAGCATTGGCCGGACTTCGATGAAGCCAGTTTTGCAGATGCTGTTGCGTGGTTTGTAAACCGTGAGCGTCGCTTTGGCTGTACAGGTGAACAGATCCAGGCATTACTGGAACGTTAAATATTACAACGCAATAATTTGGAAGTATTTTTAGGCATCTGGTTAATGGTCATCAGACCCTGGATGCCTTTTTGCTGGTTACCAGGTATGGGAACCACGCGGCCAACAAACACAACTCAGGCCGACCGAATTACAAAAAGAATTGAGAGGACGCAGTTTGCTGAAGCAACGTATTATTACCGCCCTAATCCTCGCCCCTCTGGTAATCGCAGGAATCTTTCTTCTGCCTTTTCCTGCCTTTATAGCTGCGCTGGCAGTGATCACCTTGCTGGGGTTTTGGGAGTGGACACAATTTCTGGACACAAAATCTAAGTGGATGGCTATGTTGGTGCCGGTTGCGGCACTGGGGGGAACATTGGCCGCCATGCCGACAGAGCCGGCAGCCTTGGCTGCATTGGCATCATCGCATCAGTACATGCTGCTGGCTGGTGGTTTGTGGTGGTTGAGCGCATCAGCGTTAACGATCAGCTATCCGCGTAGTACAAAATTGTGGTCGACTTCCCCTTCTTTAAAATATCTGTTTGGCCTTTTGACCCTGCTCCCGTTTTTCTGGAGCGTTTTGATGCTTCGTGCGGTCCAGTACACAGACAATCCTTACCACGGTGCTAAGCTGGTGCTGCTGGTGTGTGTCTTGGTCTGGGCGGCGGATACCGGCGCGTATTTTTCCGGCAAACGCTTTGGTAAGCATAAGATGGCCCCGGCAGTCAGCCCGAATAAAACCATTGAAGGCCTGATTGGCGGTGCCTTGCTGGCGGTACTGGTAACCTGGGGCGGCGCGTTTGTGCTGGATATCCCGTTTGTCAGTGTTGGCAGCCTGCTGCTGATTGCTGTCGTGACTGTGATTGCCTCCGTGATGGGGGATTTGGTCGAAAGTATGTTTAAGCGCGTTTCCGGAATCAAAGACAGTGGCAATATCCTGCCTGGCCACGGTGGTATTCTGGACCGTATTGATAGCCTGACGGCTGCCCTTCCTGTATTCGCCCTGCTATACCTGTGGCTGGTGTAAAATAGCAGGTCCTTTCCGGCCGGTATCAGTAAGCGATATCTTGCTTGTTGCCGGCCGGAATGCCATGCTCCACTGGCCCGATGAAATTTGAACTGCTGTAAAGTGAGACTATGCGTAAGTTAACAATTCTTGGTGCAACCGGCTCAATTGGTAGCAGCACCCTGGCGGTTGCTGCTCAGAACCCTGATCTGTTTGACGTTGTGGCCCTGGCGGCCGGAACGAATACAGAGAAAATGTTTGAGCTTTGTCTGCAATGGCGACCGAAGTATGCCGCTATGGCTTGCGAAACGGCTGCACAAGAGCTGTCGGCACGATTAAAGCAGCATCAGATTACCACTGACGTGCTGGCCGGTGAGGCCGGTCTGTGTCAGGTGGCGGCGCTGGATGAAGTGGATACGGTGATGGCCGCGATTGTCGGTGCTGCCGGTCTGCTGCCGACCATGGCCGGGGTAAAAGCCGGTAAGCGAATTTTGCTGGCGAACAAAGAAGCGCTGGTCATGTCCGGCCAGATGTTTATTGATGCCTGCCGGGAGTATGGTGCGGAGTTATTGCCAGTCGACAGCGAGCACAATGCCATTTTCCAGAGCCTACCAGCTGAGGTACAGCGGGCAATGGGCTACTGCGATCTTGATGCCGCCGGGGTCAGTAAAATTTTGCTTACTGGGTCAGGCGGGCCGTTCCGTTACACCGACGTCAAAGATCTGGCTGCTGTAACACCGGAAATGGCAATCGCGCACCCGAACTGGTCCATGGGGCCAAAGATTTCTGTTGATTCTGCCACCATGATGAACAAAGGGCTGGAATACATTGAAGCCCGCTGGCTGTTCAATGCTCGGCGCGATCAGATGGATGTCATCATCCATCCGCAATCGGTGATTCACTCTATGGTGCAGTATAAAGACGGTTCCGTGCTGGCGCAGATGGGATTGCCGGATATGAAAACCCCGATTGCCTGTGCCATGTCCTATCCTGAAAGGGTAGATGCCGGAGTGGCACCCCTTGATTTCAGCCAGGTGGGCGAATTTACGTTCCTGAAACCGGATTTTGCCCGCTATCCGTGCCTCAAGCTGGCGATGGATGCCTGCTATACCGGTCAGGCTGCCACCACCACACTGAACGCCGCCAATGAAGAGGCGGTTGCCGCGTTCCTGGCGACACAGATCGGGTTTACTGATATAGCCCGTATCAACCGTCAGGTACTTGAACAAGCCGCCTTGCGCGAGCCAACTGACTTGGAAAGCGTGATTGAGCTAGATAGAATGGCTCGAGGCTTAGCGCAGGAAATCATTCGTAAGGTATCGTTATGATGGGAGTTTTGTGGAGTCTTGGAGCTTTTTTACTGGCTCTCGGGATACTGATTGCGGTTCATGAATTTGGTCACTTCTGGGTAGCGCGACGTTGCGGTGTTTACGTTGAGCGCTTCTCCATCGGCTTTGGCCGCCCGTTGTGGCGTAAGGTCGGTAAAGACGGCACCGAATATACCCTGGCGATGATTCCGCTGGGTGGGTACGTCAAAATGCTGGATGAGCGGGTCGAGGATGTTCCGGCAGACCGTCGCCATCAGGCATTTAATAATAAAAATTTGTGGCAGCGCAGCGCCATTGTCGCCGCTGGGCCACTGGCTAACTTTCTGTTTGCCGTGGTGGCTTACTGGGTCGTTTACCTGATTGGGGTACCGGCGGTACGCCCGGTGATTGGTGAAGTTGCGCCTCAGTCTATTGCGGCAAATGCCGGAATTACGAGCGGAATGGAACTTAAAACCATTTCGGGAATCAAAACCGCAGATTGGGAATCGGTTAATATGGCCATGATTTCCCATATCGGTGATAAAGAGATGGTGCTGACCGTCACCGCACCAGATGCCGACTACGAAGTTGAAAAGCGTCTGGATTTGCGTGGCTGGTCGTTTGATCCGGAAACCGAACGGGTACTGACGACACTTGGTATCACGCCTTATTCACCGAAAATAACCTTAACCATCTCACAACTTGTTGAAGATGGCGCAGCAATCGCGGCAGGTTTACGGTTAAATGACGAAATTATCGCGATTGATGGTCAGCCTGTTACGCAGTGGCAAGAAGTTGTGCAGGCGGTTCGCTCACACCCTGCTCAGGCCATGCAGCTTGATGTTAAACGTGACGGTGACGCTGTTACCCTGACGCTGGTGCCAGGCTCAAAGCAGGCCGACAACGGCGACATGATTGGTTATGCTGGCTTTGCCCCGAAAATTGAGCCTTGGCCAGAGTCGTACCGCATCAACCTGCAGTATGGACCGGTTGAAGCTGTCGGCAAAGCAGCAGAGAAAACCTGGCAGCTGGTTACCCTGACATTTGATATGGTAACTAAGCTGGTGACCGGGGATGTGGCAATTAAAAACCTCAGTGGCCCGATTTCGATCGCCAAAGGGGCGGGGATGACAGCGGACTACGGTCTGGTGTATTTCCTTGGCTTTCTGGCGCTGATCAGTGTCAACCTGGGGATAGTTAACCTGTTACCGCTACCGGTACTGGACGGAGGCCATCTGATGTTCTTCGCCATCGAAGCGGTAACCCGTCGTCCTGTTTCTGAACGAGTTCAGGATATAGGCTACAGAGTGGGATCAGCCATTTTGGTTGCGTTAATGGCGGTTGCGCTATTCAATGATTTTACCCGCCTTTAATAAGTGCGTTTAGCAAGGAATAATCAGAACACTAATGGCGATGAAAAAACTGTTGGTCGCATCGCTGCTGCTCGGAAGCAGCGTTGCGCAGAGTGCGGAACAATTTGTAGTAGAAGATATCCGCTTTGAAGGCCTTCAACGTGTCACGCTGGGTGCGGCGTTGCTGAAAATGCCCGTTCGGGTTGGCGACAATATTGATGACCGGGATGTATCAGAGATTATTCAGTCTTTGTTCGCGTCCGGTAACTTTGAAGATATTAAGGTATTCCGTGACGGCAATGCCCTATTGATTCAGGTACAGGAACGGCCGACCATTGCCAGCATCACGTTTTCTGGCAACAAGGCGATCAAAGAAGAGCAACTGCGCGAGAACCTGGACGCTTCACGCATCCGGGTAGGCGAGTCGTTGGATCGTACAACCCTGAGCAAGATCGAAAAAGGGCTGGAAGATTTCTACTACAGCGTCGGTAAGTACAACGCCTCGGTGAAGGCCGTTGTCACTCCGCTGCCACGTAACCGTGCAGACCTGAAATTCGTCTTTACCGAAGGGGTATCGGCGGAAATTCAGCAAATTAACTTTATCGGCAACGAAGTGTTCTCCGATGAAGAGCTGCTCGACAAGTTTAACCTGCAGGCCGAAGTGTCTTGGTGGAACTTCCTGGCGGACAAAAAGTACCAGAAACAGGTACTGGCCGGAGACCTGGAAACCCTGCGTTCCCTGTACCTCAATAACGGTTACCTGAAATACCGTCTGGATGCGACTCAGGTGGCGATCTCACCGGATAAGAAAGGGGTTTATATCACCCTGAAAATCGATGAAGGTGAGCAGTACAGCGTTAAGGATGTCCAGCTGCGCGGTGAGCTGTTGGGTAAACGTGGTGAGCTGGAGTCGCTGATCAACATTACCGGTGGTGATATCTACAACGGTGCTCAGGTTACAGCGCTGGAAGAGGCGTTGAAACGTAAACTGGGCGAGTTGGGCTATGCGTATCCGCAGGTTAACACCCTCCCTGATTTTGACGACGACAACAAACAGGTGTCGCTGATCATCAACGTTGAGCCGGGCAAACGAATCTACGTGCGGAATATTGCCTTCTCTGGCAATACCTCCACTAAAGATGAAGTACTGCGTCGCGAAATGCGTCAGATGGAAGGCAGTTGGTTGAACTCTCGCATGGTTGAACGCGGTAAAGAGCGTTTGAGCCGGACCGGTTTCTTTGAAACCGTGGATGTTCAGACCGTGCGTGTGCCGGGTACCGATGATCAGGTGGATGTCAAATACACCGTGAAAGAAGCCAATGCCGGTAACGTAAACTTCGGTATCGGTTACGGTACAGAATCTGGCATCAGCTTCCAGGCGGGTATCCAGCAGGACAACTTCCTGGGAACCGGTAACCGTTTCGGTATCAATGCAATGATGAACGACTACCAGAAGAACATCAGCATGGAATACCGTGACCCTTACTTTACCCTGGATGGTATCAGCCTGGGTGGTAAGGTGTACTACAACGAGTTTGAAGCGTCAGACGCGAACATCTCGGATTATACCAACCAGAGCTATGGTGCAAGCCTGACCTGGGGTTTCCCGTATGATGAACTCAACTTCTTCGAGTTTGGCCTGGGCTACGATCACAACAAGATCTCCAATACCCAGGAATACTACCAGATCGAGAAGTTCAAGCTGATCCACGGCTTCAACGTGGGTGATAACGTAATTGAACTGGATGATTTCAACTGGTCGGTGTCGTGGACCCGTAACAACCTGAACCGGGGTTACTTCCCGACGGCCGGTAACCATCAGCGTGCTTCGTTCCGGATGACGATTCCGGGGTCAGACGCCCAGTTCTTCAAAGCTCAGTATGATGTTCGTCAGTACTTCCCGCTGACGCAGGATCATGATTACAGTTTGTTGCTGCGTGGTCGCTTAGGTTATGGTAATGGCTATGGTACAACAGACAACGGTAGTGACCAGTTGCTGCCATTCTATGAGAACTACTATGCCGGTGGTTTCTCAACGCTGCGTGGCTTCCGTTCAAACACGGTAGGTCCGAAAGCGGTTTACCTGAACTACTCTGGCGGTAACAACCCTGAACTGATTGGTTCAGATGATGCTGCCGGTGGTAACGCCGTGGCGCTGGCCAGTATGGAACTGATTGTGCCGACGCCGTTTGCGTCGGATGAGGTACGTAACCAAATTCGTACCAGCTTCTTTATCGATGCTGGTTCGGTCTGGGACACGGAGTATGATTTGGATGACAGCGATGGCAAGTACATCCAGGATTACTCTGATCCGTCTCTGATTCGTGCGTCATATGGTGCCGCGTTACAGTGGATGTCACCAATGGGACCACTCGTTTTCTCAGTCGCTCGTCCGATTAAGAAATACGAAGGGGATGATGAAGAATTCTTTACCTTCACCATTGGCCGAACATTCTAAAATTTATGAGGAGATACCTTTTGAAACAGTGGATTAAAGCGGCAGGTCTGAGCCTGGTCATTCTGTCTTCATCAATGTACGCCCAGGCTGCTCAAGCGGCACAGAAAGTGGGTTATGTCGCAACGGGCCAGGCGATGGCTCAGTTGGCGAAGCGCTACAATGTGCCAGAGAAGCTGCGCAATGAGTTCAAAGATCGTATCGACGAGCTGCGTGGTATCGAAAACCGCATGAAGACGAAAGTCGACAAAATGAAGCGTGACGGTGAGCTAATGAGCGCAGCGGATCGTACTAAGCTGCAACGTGAAATGGCTTCGCTGGAATCAGACTACAAACTGAAAGCGAAAGCCCTGGCGGAAGACCAACGTCGCCGCGGTTCAGAAGAAGAGCAGAAACTGGTACAGAAAATCCGTCAGGCCATCCAGGACGTTGCTAAGCGTGAAGGGTATGACTTGGTGGTAGATGCAAACGCAGTACTGTATGCAAATCCGAAAGATGATCTGTCATCGAAAGTGATTTCTGCCGTTAAGTAAGGCTTGTGCCAAATCGGCAATAAAAGTCTGAACATAAGTCGAAAGGATGGGGATTACTTTGGTAAACTTCAGACTTTCGACTTGTTTTATATTGGAGTATTGCCAGTTTCACTGGTCTTACCAAATATCATGCTAGTCTGGCGATAGCCGGCAGTATGAAAGGGGATCGGTCTTGGCCGTACTGACAGAAGATAAAGATAACGATAGGTTAAGAATGGCTGCATTTACTCTTGCTGAATTAGCAGACAAACTGGGCGCAGAGCTTCGAGGGGAAGGTTCTGTTGAAGTACATTCGATTGCCAGCATGAGCAAGGCGGGCGAAGGACAAATTACGTTCCTTTCTGATAGCAAATACCGCAAGTTGCTTGCTGACTGCAATGCGTCTGCAGTAATGCTACGAGAAGGGGATGTAGAGCACTTTCAGGGCAATGCTCTGATTGTGAAAGACCCATATCTTAGCTACGCCCTGGTGGCTCAGTTGCTGGATTCAACGCCAGCCGCTGCTACCGACATTGCGACTTCGGCTTATGTGGACCCGACGGCGGTCTTGGGCAAAAATGTGGCCATCGGCCATCACGCGGTGATTGAAGCCGGAGCCCAGATTGGCGATAACGTCCAAATCGGTGCCGGTTGTTTCATCGGCAAAAATGCCCGCATTGGTGCCGGCACTAAGCTGTGGGCGAATGTGACCATTTACCATGAAGTGGTACTGGGCGAGCAGTGCCTGGTGCAATCGAGCACCGTGATCGGGGCTGATGGTTTCGGCTATGCCAACGACAAAGGCGAGTGGGTGAAAATCCCGCAAGTGGGTACAGTGCGTATCGGTAACCGTGTGGAAATTGGTGCCTGTACAACCATTGACCGCGGCGCACTGGATGACACCATCATCGAAGACAATGTGATCATCGATAACCAGATGCAGATCGCCCACAATGTGCAGATCGGATATGGTACGGCCATGGCTGGTGGTACTATTGTCGCGGGCAGCACCAAAATTGGTAAATACTGTATCATTGGCGGTGCGTCTGTGCTCAACGGCCACATTGAAATTGCCGATGGCGTGACCATTACCGGTATGGGAATGGTGATGCGCAGTATTGAAGAGAAAGGCATGTTCTCTTCCGGCATCCCGCTGCAGCCAAACAAAGAGTGGCGTAAAACAGCGGCACGTGTCATGAAAATTGACGAGATGAATAAACGTCTTAAGTCAGTTGAAAAGAAATTGGCGGAAAAAGGCGAATAACGCCTGAGCCGTCATATATGATTTAAATGGCCTGCATGCGATATGCAGGCCAGTTTGCGTTTCAACTGAACGCCATTTTAAATTTTTATCAGACAGGAATTCAGTTTTGACTAGCGAAAATAAAACGCTGAATATCACCGAGATTCAAGAGCTACTTCCACACCGTTACCCGTTTCTGATGATTGATCGCGTAACTGATTACGAAGAAGGCAAAACACTGACCGCCATTAAAAATGTGTCGGTGAATGAGCCACAGTTTACCGGCCACTTTCCGAAACTGCCGGTATTCCCGGGTGTGATGATTCTGGAAGCTATGGCTCAGGCAACCGGCCTGCTGGCATTTAAGACCTTTGGCGCTCCTGCAGAAAACGAACTGTATTACTTTGCGAGCATCGATAATGCCAAGTTCCGTAAGCCGGTTGGCCCTGGTGATCAAATGATCATTGAAGTGGAATTCCTGAAAGAGCGTCGAGGTATTGCTATGTTTAACGGTGTAGCGAAAGTTGACGGCGAAGTCGTATGTTCAGCTGAACTGAAGTGTGCAAGACGAGAGTTTTAATGATCCACGAAACAGCACAAATCCACCCGTCTGCGGTCATTGAAGAAGGCGTTAAAATCGGCGCCAATGTTACTGTCGGTCCGTTCACTTACATCGCAAAAGATGTGGAGATTGGCGACGGTAATGAAATCATGTCGCATGTGGTCATCAAAGGGCCTACCAAGATCGGTAACGATAACCGTATCTTCCCGTACGCCATCATTGGTGAAGAGTGCCAGGACAAGAAGTACAACGGTGAGCCAACGCGCTTGGAAATCGGTGACCGTAATGTGATCCGCGAAAGCGTGCAGATCCACCGTGGTACGGTTCAGGACAAAGGCGTTACGATTGTCGGCAACGACAACCTGCTGTGTGTGAATGCCCATATTGCCCATGACGTTGTGGTCGGTAACCATACCCACATCGGAAATAACTCCATTCTGGGCGGCCATGTCACGGTTGGCGACCACGCCGGTGTGATGGCATTGTCTGCGATTCACCCGTTCTGTACTGTGGGTGCTTACAGCTACGTGGGTGGTTGTTCGGCCGTTGTGCAGGACGTGCCACCTTATGTGCTGGCGCAGGGTAACCATGCCACACCGTTTGGACTGAACCTGGTCGGTCTGCAGCGTAATGGGTTCGAAAAGCCGGAGCTGCATGCTCTGCGTCGTGCCTACAAAGAAATTTACCGCTCAGGTAAAACGCTGGCAGAAGTGAAGCCGGTTCTGGAAGAAATGGCAAAAGACTGGCCGTCAGTCGGCTTGTTCCTGGACATGTTGAATAACACAACACGCGGTATCATTCGCTGATGACGAAGCCACTTCGAATAGGAATTGTCGCCGGAGAAATCTCCGGCGATATTTTAGGTGCCGGTTTTATGAAAGCGGTCAGGGAGCAATACCCTGATGCGGAGTTTGTCGGTATTGCCGGTCCCCGTATGCAGGCCGAAGGCTGTGACACCCTGTTTGATATGGAAGAACTGGCCGTCATGGGGATTGTTGAAGTCCTGGGCCGACTGCCGCGCCTGTTCAAAATCAAGGCCGAGCTGGTTAAGTTCTTCACCGATAATCCTCCTGACGTGTTCGTCGGCATTGATGCTCCGGACTTCAACCTGCGCCTTGAGCGCGATTTGAAACTGGCCGGCATTAAGACCGTACACTACGTCAGCCCGTCGGTCTGGGCGTGGCGCCAAAAGCGGATCTTCAAGATTGAAGCTGCCACGAATCTGGTGCTGGCTTTCCTGCCGTTTGAAAAAGCGTTCTACGATAAATTCAATGTCCCGTGCGAGTTTATCGGCCATACCATGGCCGATGCCATTCCGCTCGAAACCGATAAGGTCACGGCTCAGCATCTGCTGGAGCTGGACAGCAACAAACGCTGGCTGGCAGTGTTGCCGGGCAGCCGCGGCGGTGAAATGGAGCTGTTGGCAGCGCCGTTCATAGAAACCTGTCGGTTGCTGAAACAAACACATCCTGAGCTGGGGTTTGTGGTTGCGCTGGTGAACCAGAAGCGCCGTGAGCAGTTCGAAAAAGCGTGGCAGGAAACGGCTCCTGAGCTGGATTTTGTCCTGGTCGACGATACTGCCCGTAACGTGATGATCGCCTCTGATGCCGTGCTGCTGGCATCCGGCACCGTAGCGCTCGAATGTATGCTGGTGAAGCGGCCGATGGTAGTCGGTTACAAAGTGAAACCGCTGACCGCCTGGCTGGCCAAACGCATGCTGAAAACCAAATATGTGTCGCTGCCTAATATTCTGGCGGATCGGGAGTTGGTACCGGAGTTGTTGCAGGATGACTGCACCCCGGAGAAACTGGCGGCGGAAGTTAACCGTTTTCTGGAGGCTGATAATCAGGCTCTGATGGAAGAATTTACCCGACTGCACCAGCTGATTCGTTGTAATGCCGACGACAAAGCGGCGGCAGCGGTACTGAAATTGCTGGAGAGCCAATAGGCGACCGGCTGAAAAGATCGAAAAGTAAAATGGCAACAGAATTTGAACCTTTTGAGTACCCGGCCGCGACACGTATCGCCGGGGTGGATGAAGTTGGCCGTGGCCCGTTGGTCGGCGCCGTGGTGACCGCCGCCGTGATTCTGGATCCCGCCAATCCCATTGCGGGATTAACGGATTCCAAAAAACTGTCGGAGAAAAAGCGCAATCTGCTGTTCGATGAGATCAAAGAAAAAGCGCTGGCTTGGTCACTGGGTCGCTGCGAGCCGGAAGAAATTGATCAGCTGAATATCCTGCAGGCGACCATGGTGGCGATGCAGCGTGCCGTAGCTGGTCTGGCCGTGCAGCCTGACTTTGTGCTGGTGGATGGCAACAAGGTACCGCAACTGCCGATGCCGGCTCAGGCCGTGGTCAAAGGTGACCTGCGAGTGGCTGAAATCAGTGCCGCTTCTATTCTGGCCAAAGTGACCCGTGACCGGGAAATGGAAGTGCTGGATGCCGAGTATCCGCAGTATGGCTTTGCCAAACACAAGGGCTATCCAACCAAGGCACACTTTGAAGCGCTCGCCGAGCACGGGGCGATTGAGCAGCACCGCAAGAGCTTCAAACCGGTCAAACGTGCATTGGGGCTGGACTAGCACCTCATTGGCCTTAGCTGCCTTCAGGGTTACTGAAGGCGGTAAGGCTTTACCCGTGTTTAGGCGTCTACTGTGTTGCCGTTGCTGCCGCGTTTAAGTTCTTGCTGTGTTTAAGTTCCAGCTACGCTTTAGTTTCCGCAGGGTTTATGTTACCGCCCCGTTTAAGTGGTGGTGTTTTATGCAGGTGGCCAAGCACTAACGGCGTTGTCAACAGTGATGCGGTGAGTGCTTTGGGCTATAATCATCACTTTGTTTTACAATCCTCAATTGCTGGTTAGTCATGGCAGAACCTCGTTTTATTCATCTTCGCGTCCACAGTGATTTCTCTATGGTCGACGGCCTGTCCAAGGTGCCACCGCTGGTTAAAGCTGTGGCCCAGATGGGCATGCCGGCGATGGCACTGACGGATTTCACCAACCTGTGTGGTCTGGTGAAGTTTTACTTTGCTGCCCACGGTGCCGGAATGAAGCCGATTATCGGGGCTGACTTTAAAGTGCAGTCCGAAGAAATGGGCGACGAGCTGTTTGACCTGACCATTTTGGCGGCCGACAACGATGGTTACAAAAACCTGACTCTGTTGATCTCGGAAGCCTATCAGCGTGGCCATGTGCAGCACATGCCGGTAATTGACAAAGACTGGCTGGTGAACCACAAACAGGGGCTGATTCTGCTGTCCGGCGGGAAAACCGGTGATGTGGGTAAGGCGCTGCTCAAAGGCAACCAGCAACTGCTCAACAAATGCGTCAGCTTTTATCAGGAGCACTTCCCGGATGCGTATTACCTTGAGCTGGTGCGGACCGGCCGGCCGGATGAAGAAGCTTACCTGCACTTTGCCATTGAGCTGGCGGAAAATGTCGGCTTGCCGGTGGTGGCCACCAATGATGTGCGTTTCCTGACCCCGGATAAATTCGATGCCCACGAAATCCGGGTGGCGATTCACGATGGCTATACGCTGGCAGATCCTAACCGGCCGAGACTCTACAGTGAGCAGCAGTATCTGCGCAGTGAAGAGGAAATGTGCGAGCTGTTTGCCGACATTCCTGAGGCGCTGGAAAACTCCGTAGAGATTGCCAAGCGCTGTAACGTCACTGTGCGTCTGGGCGAATATTTCCTGCCGAATTTCCCGACCGGCGATCTCAGCACCGAAGACTTCCTGGTGAAAAAATCCAGAGAGGGCCTGGAGCGCCGTCTAGAGTTCCTGTTCCCGGATGAGGAAGAGCGGGCCAAACGTCGTCCAGAGTATGATGAGCGTCTGGAAATTGAACTGGATGTTATCAACCAGATGGGATTCCCGGGCTACTTCCTGATCGTAATGGAGTTCATCCAGTGGTCGAAGGACAACGGGGTGCCGGTGGGGCCGGGCCGGGGTTCGGGTGCCGGTTCGCTGGTGGCTTATGCGCTGGACATCACCGATCTGGATCCGCTGGAATTTGACCTGCTGTTCGAACGCTTCCTGAACCCGGAGCGGGTATCGATGCCCGACTTCGATATCGATTTCTGTATGGACAAGCGGGATCTGGTCATCGATCACGTGGCCGAAATGTACGGCCGTGATGCGGTATCCCAGATCATTACGTTTGGTACCATGGCTGCGAAGGCGGTTATCCGTGACGTGGGCCGGGTACTGGGACACCCGTACGGCTTTGTGGATCGGATCTCCAAACTGGTACCGGCAGAGCCGGGGATGACGTTGGCGAAGGCGTTTGAAGCTGAGCCGCAGTTACCGCAGATTTATGAGTCTGACGAAGAGGTCAAAGACCTCATCGACATGTGCCGGGTGCTGGAAGGGGTGACCCGGAACGCCGGTAAACACGCCGGGGGGGTTGTGATTTCGCCTACGGCGATCACGGATTTTGCGCCGCTGTACTGTGACGCAGAAGGTCATCACCCGGTGACCCAGTTCGACAAGAATGACGTCGAAACTGCCGGTCTGGTGAAGTTCGACTTCCTCGGCCTGCGTACCCTGACCATCATTGACTGGGCGTTGGGGATGATCAACCCGCGTCTGGAGCTGCTGGGGCAAGAGCCCGTAAACATAGCCGCGATTCCGATGGACGATGCCAAGTCGTTTGCCATGCTGCAGCGTTCGGAATCCACCGCGGTATTCCAGCTTGAATCCCGTGGGATGAAAGATCTGATCAAGCGCCTGCAGCCGGACTGCTTTGAAGACATGATCGCACTGGTGGCCCTGTTCCGTCCGGGTCCGTTGCAATCGGGCATGGTAGATAACTTTATCGACCGTAAGCACGGCCGGGAAGCGATTTCCTACCCGGATGAAAAGTGGCAGCACGAGTCGCTCAAAGAAATTCTCGATCCGACCTACGGCATCATCTTGTACCAGGAACAGGTGATGCAGATTGCTCAGGTTCTGGCTGGCTATACTCTGGGTGGCGCGGACTTGCTGCGTCGTGCTATGGGTAAGAAAAAGCCGGAAGAGATGGCCAAGCAACGGGCGATCTTCGAAGAGGGGGCGATTAACAACGGCATCGACGGTGAGCTGGCGATGCGTATTTTCGACCTGGTAGAAAAATTTGCCGGCTACGGCTTTAACAAATCCCACTCCGCGGCGTACGCACTGGTGTCATACCAGACACTGTGGCTGAAAGCCCATTATCCGGCCGAGTTCATGGCTGCGGTAATGACCGCGGATATGGATAACACCGATAAAATCGTTGGTCTGGTGGACGAGTGCCACCGGATGAAACTCCAACTGCTGCCGCCGGATGTGAACAAGGGGCTGTACCGTTTCAACGTCGATGACAACGGGGCCATTGTATACGGTATCGGTGCGGTGAAAGGGGTTGGTGAAGGCCCGATTGAAAATATCATTTCGGCGCGGGAAAAAGGCGGTCACTTCAAGGATCTGTTCGATTTCTGTGCCCGTATTGACACCAAGAAGGTGAACAAGCGAGTACTGGAGCGGCTGATCAAATGTGGCGCGATGGATCGTCTGGGACCGAACCGTGCCGCGATGATGGCCTCGTTGGATGACGCCCTGCGAGCAGCCAGCCAGCACCATCAGGCGGAAGCCTTTGGCCAGGTTGACATGTTCGGCGTACTGACCGAAGCGCCGGAAGAAGTCGAACACGCTTACGCCAATATCCCGGAATGGCCGGATAAAGTCTGGCTGGAAGGCGAGCGGGAGACGTTGGGTCTGTACCTGACCGGCCACCCGATCAATGCCTATCAGAAAGAGCTGAAGCATTACACGACCTGGCGTCTGAAAGATGCTCAGCCGACCGGGCGTGATAAAGTTGCCACCGTTGCCGGGCTGGTGATTGCTGCCCGGGTGATGACGACCAAGCGTGGAACGCGCATCGGGATTTTAACGCTTGATGACCGTACCGGACGGATGGAAGTCATGTTATTCTCTGAAGCGCTTGAACGGCACCTAGATCTGATTGAAAAAGATAAGATTCTGGTGGTATCCGGACAGGTCAGCTTTGATGATTTTAATGGTGGCCTTAAAATGTCTGCCCGTGAAGTGCTGGATATCTCAGATGCCCGAGAAAAGCACCTGCGTGGACTTGCTATCTCAGTCACTGAGAGGCAAATTGATGAACAGTTTTTTGAGCGTTTCAGCAAAGTGCTGGAACCCCATCGGGCAGGGACTGTCCCTGTTAACGTGTATTATCAGCGCTCGAACGCGCGTGCCAAGCTGACCCTGGGGACAGAGTGGCGCGTTACCCCGGCAGATCAACTCATTACCGATCTAAAAATATTGCTGGGTGAGAAGCAAGTCGAGCTTGAGTTTAATTAATGAAGCCATAATTATTGGCATTTGAATAATTATGAGCAAAAGGATTGAAGTGGTATGAGCCTGAACTTCCTTGAATTTGAACAGCCGATTGCTGAGCTGGAAGCGAAAATTGAAGCACTGCGTGACGTGTCGCGCCGTGATGAATCAGCATCGGTTGATTTAGATAAAGAAATTGAGCAACTGGAATCAAAAAGCCTGGAGCTGACCAAAAAGATTTTTGGTGATCTGGGTGCATGGCAGGTTGCCCAGCTGGCGCGTCATCCACAGCGTCCGTACACGTTTGATTATGTCGAGCACATGTTCACCGAGTTCGATGAGCTGGCGGGTGACCGTGCGTTTGCTGATGACAAAGCGCTGGTTGGCGGGTTGGCTCGCCTGGACGGCCGTCCTGTGATGGTGATTGGTCACCAGAAAGGCCGCGAGACCAAAGAAAAGGTACTGCGTAACTTCGGCATGCCAAAGCCGGAAGGTTACCGTAAAGCCCTGCGTCTGATGAAAATGGCTGAGCGTTTCAACATGCCAATCATCACCTTCATTGACACCGCAGGTGCTTACCCGGGTGTAGGTGCGGAAGAGCGCGGCCAGTCTGAAGCGATTGCCAAAAACCTGAAAGAGATGGCTGGCCTGACCGTGCCGGTGATTTGTAACGTGGTTGGTGAAGGCGGTTCCGGTGGCGCACTGGCGATCGGTGTGGGCGATTGCGTGAACATGCTGCAATACTCGACTTACTCTGTAATTTCACCGGAAGGCTGTGCGTCTATCCTGTGGCGTGACTCCGACAAGGCCCCACAAGCGGCGGAAGCGATGGGTATGACAGCCCCTCGTCTGAAAGAGCTGGAGCTGATCGACAACGTGATCGAAGAGCCTCTGGGCGGTGCGCACCGCAACGTGGTGGCAACGGCCGAAAGCCTGAAGCAGCAAATTCTGGCGACGCTGGAAGAGCTGGATCAGATGGATACCGAAACGCTGCTGGAGCGTCGCTACCAGCGTCTGATGAGCTACGGCTACTGCTGAGTGTCATGAGTGGAAATCTGAGCCACTCAGGGAGTGCATTCATTTCGGTTGATGTAACTTTATAATTGAATGCTTCCTCAGAAACAGAATCGACGTAAACGGGTCAGCCTGAACAGGCTGGCCCGTTTTGTTTTGTGCTGCGGCTAACTGACCGGGCTTGGTATACTTCCCCGCAGGTATCAGGCTGGCAAATTATCAGGCGGAAAATCAGATATGTTGTATTCCAGGCTCAGAACCCGGCTCAAGGCCAGGTTGCAGGCTAATGATGGCGCTGCCTCGCGCATCGTTCTGGCATTCAGTGGCGGGTTGGACTCCCGGGTTCTGCTGCATCTGCTCGGTCGCTTTCAGACGGAGCATCCCGACGTTGTCTGCCTGGCTGTTCATGTCCACCACGGATTAAGCCGCCATGCCGATGACTGGGCGCAGCAATGCTTAAACTGGGCGGATGACGCCGGGATCGCCTGCCGGATTGAGCGGGTAACGTTGCAGCTGGGCAACCGGCTCAGCCTTGAACAACAGGCCAGAGAAGCACGCTATCAGGCGCTGGCTCACCACCTTCGTCCGGGAGATCTGCTGCTGACGGCGCAGCATGCCGATGATCAGCTGGAAACGGTATTACTGGCGCTGAAACGGGGGAGTGGCCCGGCGGGACTGGCGGCGATGCCTGAGGCGATGGCATTTGCCGATGGTATCCATTTACGTCCCTTGCTCGATTGCCCGCGCGATGAACTGGCTGCGTATGCGTACCGCCATGGTCTGGAGTGGGTTGAGGACGAAAGCAACCAGGATGAACGCTTTGACCGGAATTTCTTGCGTCATCAGATCGCCCCGAAGCTGGCTGAGCGCTGGCCGGGCATCCGCAAGGCTGTGGCCCGCAGTGCGGCACTGTGTGGCGAACAGGAAGCGCTACTGCAAGAACTGCTGGCAGATAAGCTGAATGCGGCGCTGGCTCCCGATCACAGCCTTTGTGTGGCCGGTTTAGGCAGTGCACTGCAGGGCAAAGCCCTGATTCGCCAGTGGCTGGCTGGCCAAAAAGTCAGAATGCCGAGCAAAGCCCAGCTTGATCAAATCTGGGAGAGCGTGGTGCAGGCCAGGGAAGATGCCAATCCGTGCCTGAAAACGGAGGGCTATGAGGTGCGTCGTTTCCAGCAGCGTCTGTACCGGGTTGCGTCTTGGCCTGAACTGACGGATAGCCGGATACCATGTTCATTGGGAACGCCTTGCCAGCTGCCACAGGATTTGGGCTCGCTGACGCTGAGCCCGGCGGCCAATGGCTGTTTGCGCCTGCCGCGTGCCGATGAGCCGGTTTCGATCCGGTTTGAGCCTGCTGGACTGCATGTGCAACCGCTTGGGCGAGTCGGCAAGCGCAAGCTCAAAAAGCTGTTTCAGGAATACGGTGTGCCAAGCTGGAACCGGCGCCGGACACCCTTGGTGTTTTACGGTGAAGAACTGGCGGCAGTGGCCGGGCTGTTCGTGGTGAGCGGTTTTGAAGGACGGGAGTGTGACCTGAAGTGGCACAATTGACCATTCTATATGCAATGCAAGCTGAAAAAAGGCACAATGAAAATGCGTTTTCTGGCAGTGGTTTTCAGAAAACAGTATGGATATCAGAAAAATAAGAAGAGGACCTGATGAAGAAAGTTCTTGCATTGACCCTGTTAGCAACTGTGATGTCTGCCCCGTCCCTGGCGGCTGGTGATGCCGAGGCCGGGAAAGCTAAGGCTGCCGTGTGTGCGGCCTGCCACGGTGCCGATGGCGTAGCCATGATTCCGGGATACCCGAACCTGAAAGGCCAGAATGAGCAGTACCTGGTCAGCGCCCTGAAGGCGTATAAAAACAAGGAACGCAACGGTGGCATGGCGGCAGTCATGCAGCCTCAGGCTGCGATGCTGAGTGACACCGATATGGTTAACGTAGCGGCTTATTTCTCGCAAATGAAGTAACGCTGGCCCGGTAGGCACATAGCTTGCCGACCCAATCTGGAGCGCACTGCGGATCGTCGCGATCTTCAGTGCGTTTTTTTATAGCTGCAAGGTGGCACGCGATTTCCTGCTGGTTGGTTATCTTTTGTCCAATCAGATTTTCTGCAGTTGCGAAATAACGCAGTTAATATTATTGTACTAGCACGCTGATACATTAGGTGCGAGTTTATGGCAGGAAATAGAGAACATTTTGGCTCACGGATGGGGTTTATTCTGGCGGCAGCTGGTGCCGCTGTTGGGCTTGGAAACATTTGGGGGTTCCCAACCCAAGCCGCGAGCAATGGGGGCGGGGCATTTTTGTTGGTGTACCTGCTGATGATCCTGGTGGTGGCTTTCCCGATGCTGATTGTGGAAATGGCTATCGGGCGTCACGGTCAGGCCAACCCGATTGACAGTATGCGCAGCCTGTCTGCCAATCCGCTGGCCAAGAAAGCCGGCGCGGTGGTGGGCAGCATCGGGTTAATGGTGCCATGTCTGGTGCTGGCGTTTTACAGTATCGTTGCCGGATGGCTGATCACGTTTCTGCTGGCAGCCATTACCGATATTATCGGTCTGCAGGCGGCGACTGAGTGGCTGAAAGGATTCTCTGTTTCCCGTAATCTTTTTGGTGCGGCCATCTTTTATCTGCTGACGATTATGATCGTCCAGAGCGGGGTAAAGCAGGGAATTGAAAAATGGTCAACCCGACTGATGCCGGCCTTGTTTGTGCTGTTTGGCTTGATGTTCCTTTACATCATGACACAGGACGGCGCGATGGAAGGACTGAAGCATTACCTGGTACCGGATTTCAGCAAAGTACTGGAGCCGAAACTGTTGCTGGCCGCGATGGGGCAAGGTTTCTTTTCACTGACGATCGGTGGCTGTTCCATGCTGATTTACGGCTCATACCTGAGTAAACAGGAAAACCTGCCGAAAATGGCCATGAGTGTGACGCTGGTGGATACCGCGGTGGCGTTCATTGCGGGTCTGGTTGTGCTGCCGGCGATGTTTGTCGCGATGCAGAAAGGCGTGGCGATTTACGCTGAAGATGGGTCACTGCTCAGTTCAGATACACTAGTGTTCACTGTGCTGCCGATGCTGTTTGACAGCCTGGGATTTGTCGGCCAACTGCTGGCGGTCGTGTTCTTTGTACTGATGACGATTGCGGCGCTGACCTCGTCCATTTCGATGCTGGAATGCCCGGTGGCACTGGTGAGTGAACGTTTTGACACAGCCCGTAAACCGACCAGTTGGGTGTTGGGCGGTGTGATTGCTCTGTTCAGTGCGGTAATCATCTTTAACTTCGGCGCACTGTTCGGCTTGGTTGCTACCGTAGCAACCCAGTACTTCCAACCGGTTGCGGCACTGTTGTTTACCTTATTTGGTGGCTGGGTATGGTCTCGCCACAGCAAGCTGAAGGAACTCAGCGAAGGCTGTCCAGATCTGGAGCGTAGCCTGTTCTGGAAAATCTGGCCGCTGTACCTGAAAGTGGTGTGTCCGATTTTGGTTGCTACCGTCCTGTACGCCTCTTTCAGTTAGACGCTCTGGGCAGTTAGCCGCCCTGAATAGTTAGCCGCCCTGAACAGTTGGCCACTCAGGGGAGTGAGCTAGCTTGAGACGGCGGGTTAGTACGAGAGTTAATGCATTAAAAATTGACTATCAAAAACGGAAGCCTTGGCTTCCGTTTTTTGTTGGGGAATTGCCTGCCGAGCCGTATGCGGTAGCTCAATGCAACCGTTAAATTACTGCAGTGATGGTCGGTGGTGTGGCTAGTTGGGGCTTAGCGAAACTGTTTTGCTTCTGGCAGATAATCAAACCCGGCCGCCGCCAGCTTGGCGACCAGCAGGTCTTTATCAATGTCGTAGTAGCGGACCAAGGCATCAAGATCACCGAATTCGTCGCGGATTTTCATGTTCACGATGCTCATCAGCATCACCGGATCCATCTTTTCAAAGTTACTCAGGTTCATTACGCGTCCTCGTGATCACTCATCAGAAGATTTGCCGCCGCAAAGGCCGCTTTTTCCCGCATGTCCTGCGGCAGTGTGTCATTGGCCGCAATGTCATTCAATGCCAGTACTGCACAGTGGATGGCATTCGGGATATAGCCCAGCTCGCCGCCGCCAATCTGGGCATAGGTCATTCGAACCAACTCGCAACAATCATAGACTTTCATGGTTTGTACCTTAATCAAATGCATCGAAAATAGGGTTTTCGTCTGCCAGCGCTGCCTGAAGGAAGAGGAAAGCCCACTTTGATTGGATTCTCTCACTATACCAAACTCGGTTTGGGAAAGTCAGTGGGGTTATTTGCCGCGTTTATGGGCGTAAAGCTGGCGATCGGCACGATCGACCAGAGTGGTGCTGCTATCGCCATGACGGTAGGAGGTGTAGCCGCATGAGCAGCCAATATTCAACGGGCGCAAAATCGGGTCGTCGCTGATCATTTGCTCGACGCGGTAATAGACCTGAAGCGCGGACTCGTCGGTGGCCGGTTGCAGCAGCACCGCAAACTCGTCGCCGCCGATTCGGTAGCAGCGGTCAGAGGCACGGACGGATTTTTTGAGTAACTGGCTGAACTGTCGAATCACTTTGTCGCCATCAGGGTGGCCAAACCGATCATTAACCTGCTTGAAGTTATCGAGGTCAAACAACACCAGCACCAGGCCGACATTACGGCGTTCGCTCATCGCAATGGCCTGACTGACATCCTGCTCGAAGCAGCTGCGGTTGCCTAGACCTGACAGGTAATCCTGCAGGGCCATGTTTTTTACGCGGCGGTACTCAATGGCATTCATCAGTGGCCCGGCAAACAGGCGGTGATAAGTATGCAGCAGGCTGATTTCATCGTTGTCCAGCGGGTAGGGCGTAATGTACTGCAACTTGCCCAGTTCGTGCTGACTAAAACGCAGTAAAAAGGTTTTTCGGTGCTCGGTGGCGGGGCCTCGTCGGATCGGCAAGGTGGTGTTGTCACACTCCCATACCAGACGGCTGATATCGATCTGTTTCTCGACTTCCCGGGTGAAGATTTCAAACAGCAGCGCTAAATCCAGTTTTCCCTGCAGCTTCTGCAAGATCAGCAGACGTTGATCAGCACCAAGTGGTTTAGCCCTTGGTTTGCTGTGTTGTTCTGCGATCAGTTTCTTCCGTAGGATCGGATCCATATCAGCGCTATAGAGGAGTTAAGAGGCTTACTATAGGCAATAATGAGCCTATTTCAATAGATTAAGCGAAAAATCTCTTATTAATTCACTGAGTTAGTTTAAAAAATTGCGCAAGATCGCTTCTTTTTCCTGGGCGTCATCGTACCCCATTTTGATCAGGGCGCGCACGTAGGCGGGTTCGAACAGAATATAGCTGGTGATCGCAGCGTCATCCCGCGGACTGAGTCCGGTCAGCCGCATCAGGGCCCGAGCCATGGGAGGTAAGTGACTGTAATAGCGGCGGGCTAACGGTTCAAACGACTCGCTGGGATAGAGATGGACGTGTTCTATCACGCGCATTCCCTGTTCGCGGCGGGCGTCTTGAGGCAAGCTGGCCAGCAGGGAGTTCGTCCGTGACAGGTTTTCCAGATCTGCCGTCAGGGTATCACTGAAAATGGTGTCCATCAGGTGGCCGCCCAGAGCGGCCAGACCCGGGGCACTGGTTTGATCCGCTTGCTGCAGTTTCTGGTTGATCAGGTCAATGATCAGGATTTTATCTGCTCCCATTTTCAGTGACGGGCGCAGCGGTGCCAGCTGGTGGATGGAGCCGTCACCGTAGTAAGCGCGGCCGATCCGGGTAGCGGGAAACACCAGCGGGATCGCAGAAGAGGCCATCAGGTGATCGGTGGTCAGCATCGCTCGACGGCCTTTCGATTTGGCTCTGTCCCACTCGCGAATTTCCTTCTGACCCTGAAAAAAACTGACGGAATGACCGCTCTTGTAGCTTGAGGCTGTGATGGAAATACCGTGCAGATTACCGGCTGCGATCTGGGTTTCCAGCCGCTGATAGTTATTGACCTGATTGAGCAGGTGGCGCAGCGGACGGTTGTTGAGCAAGCCAAACGGCGGGCGTTCGTGATAGGAAGATTGCAGTCGGGCCATACCTTGCCCCAGCAGATAGCTACTCATGCCAAGCGAGCTGGCGGCAAAAATGCGGCGGCTGTGCAGACGCGACCAGATCCACTCCAGCTTTTTGACTCCCAGCCGAAAGCAGGAAGCATAACTGGCAATAGAAATGGCATTAATGGCGCCGGCTGAAGTGCCGCAGTAAATGGCAAACGGGCTGTGGTGAACACGGGGATACCACTCCGAAATGGCTTTCAGAACCCCGACCTGATACGCCGCCCTGGCTCCACCGCCAGTCAGCAATAAACTGATTTTTGGCTTATCCTTTGCCATGGCAATCCCTTTGTTACTGCTTTGCTATAACTATATCCCTTTTTGTTCTAATGGGTAACCCTACCTGTCCGGAATGGGGCCACGGAAGCAGAAACAAAAAAGCCTCCCGTTCGGGAGGCTTAGCAACAGACCCTGAAGATAAACAGGGACAATCAGAACCGGATTAAGCCAGTTTCTGTTTGATGAACTCAACGATGTCAGTCACAGCCACACCTTCTTTGGTGCCGGCACGACGGTCTTTGTATTCCATCTCGCCGTTTTCCAGGCTGCGGTTACCGATCACGATGGTGTGCGGAATACCGATTAGCTCGTGGTCAGCAAACATAACACCCGGACGTTCGTTACGATCGTCGAACAGGACTTCGATACCGGCTGCGGTCAGTTCCGCGTACAGCTTCTCAGCGGCATCGCGTACTTCTTCAGACTTCGCCATGTTCATCGGAACGATAGACACGTGGAACGGTGCAATGGCGTCAGGCCAGATGATGCCGTTTTCGTCATTGTTCTGCTCAATCGCAGCGGCAACCACACGGGTACAACCGATACCGTAACAGCCCATTTCCATGATGACGTTTTTGCCGTCCGGACCAAGCACTGACGCGTTCATCGCTGCTGAGTAGTTGTTACCCAGCTGGAAGATGTGACCTACTTCGATACCGCGTTTCAGCATCAGGGTACCTTTACCGCATGGGCTTGGATCACCTTCAACAACGTTGCGCAGATCTTCAACCTGACCCAACTCAACATCACGGCCCCAGTTGATGCCGAAGTAGTGCTTACCGTCAATGTTCGCACCAGCACCGAAGTCGCTCATTACCGCCACAGAGCGGTCAACGATGAATGGGACTGGCAGGTTTACCGGACCCAGTGAGCCAGGACCTGCGTTAACCAGGGCACGGATCTCTTCTTCAGTCGCGAATTCCAGCGGAGACGCTACGCAAGACAGGTTTTCTGCCTTGATTTCGTTCAGCTCGTGGTCGCCGCGGATGATCAGGGCAATCAGTTCAGCTTCAACGTCATCCGATGCTTTCACAAACAGAGTTTTAACGGTTTTCTCGATAGCAATATCGAATTGCTCAACCAACTCAGCGATGGTTTTCGCGTCTGGCGTGTCAACCAGCGTCATTTCCATCGTTGGTGCCGCACGCTCGGTTGTCGGTGCCAGAGCTTCAGCTTTCTCGATGTTGGCCGCGTAATCAGACTCGGTCGAGAATGCAATCAGGTCTTCACCGCTCTCAGCCAGCACGTGGAACTCGTGTGAGCCGGAGCCACCGATAGAACCGGTGTCAGCCAGTACCGGACGGAAGTCCAGACCCATGCGGTTGAAGATATTGCAGTATGCCTGATGCATGGTTTCGTAAGTTTCAACCAAGCTTTCTTTGTCCAGGTGGAAAGAGTAGGCATCTTTCATGATGAACTCACGAGAACGCATCACACCAAAACGCGGGCGGACTTCATCACGGAATTTGGTCTGGATCTGGTACAGGTTCAGCGGCAGCTGCTTGTATGAGCGAACTTCGTTGCGAACCATGTCGGTGATCACTTCTTCGTGCGTCGGACCCAGCACAAACGGTCGGTCGTGACGGTCAGCAATACGCAGCAGCTCGGGGCCGAATTTGTCCCAGCGACCTGTTTCTACCCACAACTCTGAGGGCTGAACCACGGGCATTAGCGTTTCGACTGCACCTGCTTTGTTCATTTCGTCACGAACAATATTTTCGACCTTACGCAGAACACGCAGACCTGTAGGTAGCCAGGTGTATAGACCTGAAGCCAGCTTACGGATCATACCTGCACGTAGCATCAGCTGATGACTGACGATTTCTGCGTCGTTTGGAGTCTCCTTCAGTGTTGAAAGAAGATATTTACTGGTACGCATTGATGGTATCCGTTGGTTGAGATGAAAATAAAGTGATTCGGGAATGCCCCGAACGCCAGTATTGGCGGTAACCGCATATACTACCAGCCATTTGCCGGTTCGCCAAAGAGAACAGCCGTATTGCCCGTTATTTTCGGATGGGTTTATCCAGAGCTGTGACCGTCACCCGATCGTTTTGGACGATAAATTTAACGTTATAGTCGAAAAGGTGAACCGCGTACTCTTTTTCGTCCTGTTTGCCTTTCTTATAAGCCGGACGCGGATCCTGCGCCAGCACTTCTTCAATGACCGCACGCTGTCGCGCCAGTTGTTTTCCCGTTAGCTGGCGTTCCGCCTGTTCACTGAACTCGACGGCCAGAGTGTCTGGCTGATCATGGGCAAATCCCCCGCGAGCCTGAGTCAGGCTATCGGAGTAGGGGATGTAGGGCTTGATATCAATGATTGGCGTGCCGTCGACCAGATCGACGCCGCCGAGATCAAGGATCACATCACTGCCTTTCTGGCGAACGCCCAGCAGCTCCACCGCGGACATGCCAATGCCATTCGGACGGAAGGTGGCCCGGCTGGCAAACACGCCGATACGCTCATTTCCGCCCAGACGCGGTGGCCTGACGGTCGGCCGCCAACCGGCTTCCAGATTCTGATCAAACAAGAAAAGCAGCCACAAGTGGCTGAATTGCTCAATCCCTCTGACAGCCTCAATGGCGTTGGCTTCCCCTTGCAGGATCAGCTCGGAGCGGGCACTGGGTACCAGCCCAGGCTGACGCGGGACGGCAAATTTTTCTTTGTATGGAGAGCGGATCACTCCGACTGGGGAAATCTGATAGTTCATAGATTGCTTGGGTTGCACAACATGAAGCAGACGATAGCACAAAATAGTACTTGATCTTTTGTTGAGAATTGATGTCAAATATTATGTTATAACATAACAGTTATTGACAGGGACAAGCTAACTCGTTTGGTCACCAGCAAGCTGCGTTACTACCAGTAGCGCTAATCGCTGTAGCGCCAATACCGGTTTGCTAACACAGCCTCGTCAAATAAGCGTTGTGGAATTCGTTGACTAACAGGAGAACAACATGAAACCCGGCATCCATCCGGAATACCGAAAAGTGGTATTTCACGACACCAGTGTTGATCAGTACTTTGTGATTGGCTCTACCCTGAAAACTGATCGCACTATTGAATGGGAAGACGGCAACACCTATCCGTACTTCACACTGGATGTGTCTTCCGCTTCGCATCCGTTTTATACCGGTAAGCAACGTGTGGTCAGCAGTGAAGGGCGCATGGCACACTTTAACCGCCGTTTTGGTCGTTTCGGGGCGAAACAGGAGAATCAGGAATGAAAGTGCTCAGCTCACTCAAAAGTGCGAAACAGCGCCATCGTGATTGTCAGGTCGTGAAGCGGCGCGGGCGCATTTATGTGATTTGTAAATCCAACCCACGCTTCAAGGCTGTGCAGGGACGCCGTAAAAAGCGCTAGTGGCCAGTGACAAATAAAAAAGCCCCTGTCAGACAGGGGCTTGATTCGATGGGAGGTTTTGACTGGCGATATTACCAGCCTTTAACGATCCCGCCGTTGAAGATTTCCATCGCTGCGTTGTAAACCGCATCAGACTGGTAGGCTTTCACGAAAGTTTGCACGTTCTCTGCATTGACGTTGTCCTGACGCGCCACAATCAGGTTGACGTATGGTGATTCTTTGTCTTCCACAAAGATGCCGTCTTTTTCCGGCGTCAGATTGATGCTGCTGGCATAAGTGTTATTGATAATCGCCAGTTGAACGTCATCCAGCGAGCGCGGCAGTTGCGCGGCTTCCAGTTCAACAATTTTCAGTTTCTTAGGGTTTTCAACAACATCCAGTACCGTGGCCGTCAGGCCAACACCGTCTTTCAGCTTCAGCAGCCCTTGTTGTTGCAGCAGCAGCAGAGAGCGGCCCAGGTTTGTTGGATCGTTTGGCACAGCCACCTGATCACCGTCGTTCAGCTCCGCAATGGACTTGATTTTGCTTGAGTAAGCCGCAATCGGGTAGACAAAAGTGTTACCGGCAACGGCGAACTTGTAGCCGCGGTCGGCAATTTGCTGATCCAGGTATGGCTTATGCTGGAAGGCGTTGGCGTCAATTGACCCTTCTTCCAGTGCGGCGTTTGGAGAAACGTAATCAGTGAAAGTGATTAGCTCAACATCCAGACCGTATTTGTCTTTGGCTTCTTTTGCTGCCACTTCAGCCACTTGGGCTTCGGCACCGGCCATCACCCCAATTTTCACTTTGTTTGTAGCGGTGGCTTCTTTTTCGCCACAACCGGTCAGCACCAGCGCAGAGGCAAGGCCGGCAACGGCAAACAAGTTCTTCAAATTAAACGCCATGTTACTTCTCCTTAGAATTGGGGTTTTCCGTAATACTAGTTGTTAATTATGTTTGGTGTTGATTGTGTGCTTGGTGTTGATCGTGTGGCTGTGATGATTAACGGTGGTCCACGCGTTTCACCAGGTGATCGCCCAATGATTGAATGAGCTGCACTAAGATGACCAGTAGTACAACCGTAATCAGCATGACCGTGCCGTCAAAGCGCTGGTAACCGTAGCGAATACCGACATCGCCCAGGCCGCCACCACCCACGGTACCTGCCATGGCAGAGTAGCTGACCAGTGTCACCAGGGTGATGGTCACAGCATTGATGATGCCAGGCAAAGCTTCCGGCAGCAGCACTTTGCTGATGATCTGGCGCGGTGTTGCCCCCATTGCTTGGGCGGCTTCAATCAGGCCCGATGGGACTTCCAACAGCGCTCCTTCAACCAGACGGGCGATAAACGGAATCGCGCCCACGGTAAGCGGAACAATCGCGGCGGCGGTACCGATGGAGCTGCCGACCAGAAAACGGGTAAATGGTATGATCGCTACCAACAGGATAATAAAGGGGATAGAACGACCAATATTGGTAATGGTGCCCAGTACTTTATTGAGGGTTGGGTTGGCCAGCAGGCCGCCTTCTTTGGTCAGGTGGAGCGCGACACCGACCGGAATCCCGACCAGAAAGCCAATCAGACCAGAGGCAAAGACCATAACCAGAGTTTGGCCCAGCGCCTGAATAAGCAGATCAATCAGACGCTCGTTAGTCGTCCACCATTGTGCAATCGATTCAAGCAACATAACCCAGTACCTCTACATTCACTTTGTGATCACGAAGGAAGGCAATGGCTTGTTCCGCTGCCTGCTCGGTGCCGAAGATCTCGGCCAGCATCAATCCAAATTTGACGCCTCCGGCGTAATCCATGTCTGAGCTCATGATGCTGATATCGATGTTGAACTCACGGGCAATCTGGGAAATCAGCGGGGCATCAACAGACTCGCCAGTAAATTCCAGACGTACCAGCGGGTAACTGTTTTCAACCCGATGTTCTACCAGGCGAGTGCGATATTCTTCCGGAATGGACAGATCCAGCGTGGAACGGATGAACTCACGCGCCAGGTCGGTTTTCGGATGGGCAAAGATGTCACCCACCGGACCTTTCTCAACCAGCTCACCGCCGCCGATGATAGCCACTTCAGAACAGATATTTTTCACCACGTCCATTTCGTGTGTAATCAGCAGGATCGTCAGGTCCAGCTTACGGTTAATTTCTTTTAGCAGAGCCAGAATAGATTGTGTCGTGGCCGGGTCCAGGGCGCTGGTGGCTTCATCACACAGCAGCACTTTCGGATCGGAGGCCAGAGCCCGGGCAATCGCCACACGCTGTTTCTGACCACCACTCAGGTTGGCCGGATACACATCTCGTTTGTCTGTAAGGCCAACCAGTGCCAGCAATCCTTCCACTTTGGCTTTGATCTCGGCTTTTGGGGTGCCAGCCAGCTCCAGAGGAAGGGCTATATTGGCAAAAACGGTGCGCGAGGCCAGCAGGTTAAAATGTTGGAAGATCATGCCGATTTTGCGGCGTGCCTGAGTCAGTTCCTGATTCGAAAGTTGGGTAAGATCAACGCCGTCGACAACCACGTGTCCGCTGGTTGGCTTTTCCAACAAGTTGACGCAACGGATCAGGGTACTTTTGCCGGCACCGGATGCGCCGATGACCCCAAAAATAGTGCCTTGTTCAATCTTCAGGTTGATATCACGCAGGGCGTGGATCTCCCTTTCCCCTTGATAGAACACTTTGTTAACTCTGCTTATTTCTATCATTCTTCTTCCTGAATCATATTGCGTCAGTCGGTAAACCGATGCTGACGACGACCAATATTTTGTTATGTTATTTGCTGTCTTTGCATCATGTTAACGAGGTGTGTCATAAAATGACTAATCGTATCGTTTGACTTGATGCTATGGGTTAACATAAATGAAGTCAATAGATATTTTTACGTCTGGACGGCTAAACGGCTTTATTTCTGGATTTCCCAATTTTGGCAGCAATTCCGGCGTAAGAAGGATGGCTAAAATGGGGATAAAGCAGATGAATCCCGGTGCCAGCCGTGCCATAATTCGAGACATTGACACAAACTTCGAATAACAGAGGGCTGACGCTTGGCCAAACCAGCAGTTTTTATCGACCGTGATGGCGTGATTAATATCGATCGCGGTTATGTTCATACCGTAGATGATTTCGAATATGTCGAAGGCGTATTTGAGGCCTGTAAGAAGCTGAAAGCGATGGGCTATCTACTTGTGCTGGTGACGAACCAGGCGGGCATTGCTCGCGGCATGTATACCGAAGATGAGTTCCTGACCCTGACTGAATGGATGGACTGGAACTTTGTGGACAACGGGGTAGAGTTTGACGGTATTTACTATTGCCCGCATCACCCGACCGAAGGTCAGGGTGACTACCTGCAGGACTGTAACTGCCGCAAGCCAAAACCGGGTATGTTCATTTCTGCGCGCGATTTTCTGAAAATCGATATGGCCAACTCTGTCATGATTGGTGATAAGACCGACGACATGCTGGCAGCACAGGCGGCTGACGTAGGAACCCGAGTGCTGGTACGCACCGGTAAACCGGTCACGGAAGAAGGCACTCAGTTGGCCGATGCCGTTCTGGACAGTATTGCCGATGTACCTGGCTGGCTGGCAGCACGCTAACGAAAGTATTCTCTGGTTGGGCTTAGCCCGCTGTAAAAGGTCGCTCAGGCGGCCTTTTTTGTTTTCTAAGGCGGGAAAAAAGGCATTCGCACCAGCGACTGGCTGTGACGAAATGGCGCGCCGGATTCAGGGTAGTGGGAGAGCGTATTGGTTGCAGCGATACATTCGGCACTGAAATCATGCCGGGTTAGCGGCAGATGTTTTCTTTATTTAGGAATCAGGGATAGGTGTATCGGGTGCCAAGAGTCAGTGAATTAGTGAGTTAGTGAATTTGGCTAAAATGCGTACAAATTTGCCATCTTGAAATAACAAAATAATGCTGCGTTTAAAGGGTTTTTATTAAGCTATTGAAAAATATTGAAATAAATTTTGGCACGCGAGCTGCAATACCTGTTTTGCACCACCAAGCCATTCTGGCTGACACCACAAAGCATAAGCACAGCATAAACAGGAGAACACTATGAATACGATCGCGAAGCACTTATTGGTCACTTTGTCTTTGGTACTGGCATGGCAAGCGCATGCAACCGAACAAGAGGCAGGGCCCGGTGTTCTGACGTTGGATAAAGCACAGTGGCATGCTGAACTGGATGAGACCATGCAGGCCCAGAAGCGCAGTGTTCTGAATTCGCTAACCCATGAACAATCTGCCCAACTGAAAGCTTCAGCCTTGGACAGCAACAGTATGATGATTGCCGATGTTGAGCAACTTCACTTGCAACAGCAGCTGAGTCAGCCGGACGCACACAGCGAAACCAAAGCGATTTTGGTCAGTACCCGTAAACTAATGCCGGAGCAGACACCCTAACTTGGCCTCTGCTGTCGGTAGCAGTGTGAAGGCGGTAGGCCTTGTGAAATCGCATGAGCGCATGGTGTTAAAGATGAAACGGCTTGGTGGGGCTGTCCGGTCGTGACATCAACCGCGCGGAGAGAAAAAAAGGGAAGCGGATGCTTCCCAAAACCGTGTGACTGACTCACACATAGATCACAGGTTAGAGTGGGTAAGCCCGCCCCGAGCGAGACGGGCAAAAAGTAAAAGTATGAATATCAGCTTTGCTCTTGCAGGAAGGCAATCCACGGACTGGCCATGGCTTTCATTTCCTGAGACTGCGCTGCAGTTTTCATGGCTTGCAGGGCATTACCCGGCTGGTTCAGCTCGAAATATGCCATGCCTTGCAGGTAGGCCAGCTCAGCACGATCATTGCCAGAGGCATTGCCTGCCGCATTCTGGGTAAACTGCGTTGCTTGCTTAAACTGTTTAGCCTGAAGCATCAGACGTACAATCATCAGCTGGTTTTTCGCCGTTGGCTTAAAGTCATAGGCTTTACGATAAGCCACAATGGCTTCGTCCAACTCTTTGGCCTGATGCCAGAAGCTGCCCAGTCGTTCCAGATTATCCTGCGTGTTGGCGATTCTGCCTTTGGCCATTTCCGTTTCAAGCAGTTTGGCAGCCCGGTATGGAATACCACGGTAGGCCAGGAAGTTGACCAGACGCATCAGCTCTTTTTCATCTTCCAGCAGGCCCATTTTGTACGCCATTTCCAGTGTTGCCAAAGAGTTACGCTCTTGGTTCAGTTCCATGTACACCCCGGACAGCTGCATCCAGTACTGTTTCTTGGCTGGATACTTCGTCGTCAGGGTTCTCAGGACTTCCGCCACACTTTTCAGCTGGCCCAATTCATAATGAGAGGCCATCAGTAGCAGATACCAGGACTCACTGGGCGTTTTGCTCATCGCGATGGCTTGCTTCGTCGGCGGAATCGCATTGCGATAATCTTCCAGCTGAACATAAGCACTGGCCAGGGTGATGTAAGCATGTGCCTGTGGTTTTTCACCGGTTGTCTTGGCAACATCAAACCACTCTTTCATGGTCTGGACTGACTGCTTGTGCTTTTCCTCGGCCAGATACAGCTGTGCGAGGCTGTAACGAACTTGTTGTGCGACCGGTACCGGCAGCGCATCCATCTTCAGGGCGTCGGAGAAGTACTTGGCGGCTTTGGGATAGTTATCCTTCAGCGAGTACAGAAAGCCCATCTGCTGAAGCAGCACAGCACGATCGTATTTACGCGAATTCGTGCCTTCCAGTGCGCCGTTCAGTTTTTCGATAGCCTCACTGTAACGTTCCGTAGCAATCAGTTCCTGTACTTTATTGACCGTTCGGAAAGTGCGATCACTGAGCTCCGGGCTCTCTGCGGCCATAGCCGGTGCCGCAAGGGCACCGGTTACCAGAATCAGCGAAGCCAGCAGGTGTTGATAATATTTTGGCATTGTTGACTCCTTAGTTAACAGAGAACTCGATTTCCTGAGCTAAGCGGGCACTGACAGGTTTTCCGTCAACTTGCTTAGGTTTGAAGGTCCATTTGGAAACCGTATGAACTGCCGCTTTCCCCAGACCGAGACGACGAGGGTCTTCTTTCAGCACCTTGACGTCTTCCACTCCACCCCGAGCGTTAACCGTAAACTCCAGCAGTACCACCCCGCGCTCAAGCCCAGCCTTAGCCGCTTTACGAGGCATTTGTGGCTGGAACGTGGCCAAAGGAACCGGGCCTCCGCTACCTGCCATCTGAGCCCCGCCGCCCTGACCGTAATGGCCAAGCACGGAACCGCCGGTCACGTTGACAGGCAGATCCAGTTTGGGCATGTCCATCGGGATCTGCTCCATCACCGGTTTGACTGTCGATGCCACTTTCATTTCAGGTGGCGGTGGCGGCCGTTTCGGTGGCGGCGGCTTAGGCAGCTCGCGTTTTTTCTCCTGTACTTTTTCTTCCGGTTTGACGCGAATGAAGTCCACCATGCGGAGGTCATCATTCGACGCCAGTTCGTGGCGCTCTTTGTTTACCAGCTTGTCCATCCCCCAGAACAAAGCCAGGGAGACAACGAGCGCCAGTGCTATTGAGGCCAGATACCGCATAGGCTTAATCCTTATTGGTTGCGGCGATGGAGATGCTCTGAACACCAGCCATACGGATCTGGTCCATGACCTTCACGACAACACCGGACTTCGCTTCTTCATCCGCCTGAATCACCACGGCACCATCCGGGCTCTCCGCACGCAGACGTTCGATATTTGCACGAACGGCATCCACTTCAACACGACGTTTGTCGACCCACACATCACCGGCGGCGCCAACGGCAACCATGATGTTGCCTTTCTTGACCGTCTGAGCCGTGTTGGCGCTCGGACGGTTAACGTCGATACCCGCTTCTTTGACAAACGACGTCGTAACAATGAAGAAGATCAGCATGATAAATACGATGTCTAGCATCGGGGTCATATCGATAGCTGCTTCGTCGCTGCTGTCGCTGCTGTAGCGTCTTTTCATGACCTATACCTCTAAATTCCGTTTACTCAGGCAATATGTTTCAACTTGTCTTCCAGCTTCTGCGTGGAGACTTTGGCCAGATGGTCCAGTCGCGAGCTGAAAAACAGCCCCGATAGGGATGCCACCATCCCGGCCAGCGTTGGGATTGTTGCCTTTGAGATCCCCGATGCCATGGCTCGGGGGCTTCCTGTTCCGATCACAGCCAAAATATCGAAGACCTGGATCATCCCGACAACTGTGCCGAGCAGACCCAGTAGCGGACACAGGGCGATCAGCACTTTGATGATCGGCAGGCCGCGTTTGTTTTCGATATCCTGCCGGGAGATGATTTCCTGGCGGATCATTTTGGCGTTCCAGCTTTGGTGATCCGGGCGTGCCGACCATTCAGCAACGGCTTTTTTCATCGCCCGGGGCAGGACTGCCGCATAGTAGAACCAGCGTTCCAGCAGCACAGTCCATAACATAAAGCTGAGGACGAAGATGGCCATCAGAACGTCTCCCCCCATTCCGAGGAAGCGTCTGATTGACTCTAATTCTTCAAGTAACCACCACATAGTGCCTCCTTAGCTGTCGGCAGCGTGCAGTTTTTCCTGGTAGCGAGCGATAAAGCCTGCACTTTGCTCTTCCAGCGTCTGCACCAGACGGCGGCTCTTACTGTGAACAAGGGTGTAGAAGAACAGCAGCGGGATAGCGACAACCAGACCCAGCATGGTGGTGACCAGTGCCTCGGAGATACCGCCGGCCATCAGTTTTGGATCGCCGGTACCAAACAGGGTAATCGCCTGGAAGGTGCCGATCATACCCATTACGGTACCCAGCAGACCCAGCAGCGGTGCCACTGATGCGAACAGCTTGATGGAGCCGACGAAACGCTCAATACTTGGTGCGTTACGCAGAATCACTTCATCCAGTTTGGCTTCCAGATCTTCCAGGTTATTGCCTTTATGACTCAGGTACGCTTCCATGATTTCGCCCAGCGGGTTGCCTTTGATCACCGTGTCGGACTTAGCTTGCTTACGCATCTTGCCGCCAATCAGTGTCAGGCGCAGGTAGCAGAACAGGGCAATCAGTGCACCCACGGCACCCATGGCCAGAATGACGTAACCCACGATACCACCCTGGTCGATACGCTCTTGAACGGTCGGGCTCTGTACCAGCAGAGACAGGATGACGCCGCGAGACGGGTCGATAAACAGTGGTTCGTAAGTACCAGACGCGGCTTCGAAGCCTGGAACATTTGCCATGATGGTGTTTGATGGCTGACGGGACAGCTCTTCAAACTTACCGGTCTGCGGAACATAGGTGACGTACTTGCCGTCAGCGATAGCATTGAACTCACCGATCAGAGTGACGTTGCGCACGTCTTCTTTACCTTCACCATAAACCACGGTAGCAGGCGTTGAAGTGGTGTTACCGGAGACAACGATCTGCTGCAGGATGGTGTGCCAGAAGGCTTCCAGCTCTTCCGTCGAAGGCAGTTCTTTACTCTCGGCCAGCTTGGTCAGGGTTGCATCTCGCTCAGGAAATTGCACTGCATTCTGAGAGGCGGAAAATAGCCCTTTAAATTCGCCGGCATACTGACGAACGACACCGAACATTTCACCCAGCGTACCGGAGCGCTGACGCAGTGTTTCTGACAGATCGGTCAGCTCTTTATCATTTTCGTCAAAAGTGGCTTTAAGCTGATCACCTTGTTCAGTGACTGACTGCAGCTCGGCACGGGCTTTTTGCAGCAGTGCGGCTTGTTGATCGCGGTTTGCGCGAAACTCTGCTTCACGCTGTTTGTTTTCTTTTGATTCGACAATACTTTCAGATTTTACTGATTTCAGTAATTCAGACAGCGAAGCCGGTGATTCAGCCTGAGCCGGTGATGCCATCACCAGGCCGGCCAGCAGGGCTGCTGCCAGTGTTTTGAATCCGTTCATTATCCTTCCTCCCCGGCAAATACTGGTAGCTTAATCAACGCTGGTGGTGCCTGTTTCTTCGCAATACGCAGACCTTGCTGGACGGCGATACGGTAGCTTTGCGGCAGGGTTTCCCACTGGCGGGTTTGCTGGTTCCACATACCTGTGTCACCACCGTCCGGAGACTGGTAAAGCAGCGCGGTGCGGCCAATGCGCAGGAAGTCGTAAGTAACGGTTTCACCATTACGATCCAGGCTGGCTTTGTAAGATTCAATGGAGCGAGAGAAGCCTTCTTCAATCTGGTAGGCTTCCATCACTTTCCGGAATTTTTCTGACGTGGTGACATCGGCGCGATCCATAAGCTGTCGCAGCTCCGTAATACGCTTGGTACGTTCGTCATGCTGGAACGGAACGTCCAGGGCAACGAACTCATCCAGCGAGTCGACCATCTTCAGCATCAGCGGCACGATTTCCATCGCGGTCTGATCGATCTGGGCGATCTGGCGGTTCAGGGAATCCAGCTCATCTTTTTGAGAATTGACCATGCGGCCGATTTGCTCGTTGTAGACCTTCAAGCTGTCAATTTGACGCAGTAATCCTTTGTATTCAGCAAGCATCGACTCAGTACTGTCAGCATATTTGTCGACTTGGACCTGAGAGGCTTCCGCTGATTGGTCAGTTTTGGCTTGGGTCGCAATGACAGTGCCCGAGTCAGCAGCCACAGAGGCTGCACTGATAGTGAGCATGGCGGCAGTGAGTGCACTTACGCCAAAGTCCTTTAACGTCATAGTTGCATCCTTGTATTTGTGTTAGTCAGTCGGGAAAAGGCGCGGGCTGAACCCGCGCCTGAATTGTTATTAGAAGTCGTAAGAACCTTCGATGTATAGCTGGCGACCGATAGGATCGTCATACTTGTTCGCGTAGAAAGGCGAAGTATCACTTAGCGGATCTGCTGGCGGAGTCTTATCAAACATGTTGATAGCACCCAGCGTGACACGGCCGTTCTCGTTGAACTGGTAAGATGCTGTCAGGTTCCAGGTCGTCATGCTGGCGATTTCCGCCTTGTAGCCTGCATCTTTGGCTTCCTGACACGTATCGAAGTAGTAACGGTTCGCATACTCAGAACACATGCGATCACGGTACTTACCGAACAGGTTCAGAGAGTAGTCGTCATAGGTCCAACCAAGGTTCAGAGTGGCGGTGTACTCAGGCATGAAATCCGTTTCATCAATAACTGCTTCACCTTTGTTTTCCTGGTACTCAGCAACCAGAATCTTGGTCAGCGACACACGAGTCGAGAACGAGCCCAGAGAGTTGGTGTCGTAGGCATATGCCACAGACAGGTCGATACCCGAACGCTTCTCTTTTGCCTGGTTTACCGGGCCGTAAGATACAGTGTTAATGGTGCCGTCGGCATTACGGGTAACTTCTGCGCCCGGGTATTTACCTGGTGCATTGATAACATCCTGGTAGGTTGGTGCTGTGACCACGTCTTCCATTTCGATGTGGTACCAGTCAACAGTAATGCCCAGATCATCAACCGGCTCCCAGACCAGACCCAGGTTAATGTTGGTACTGGTTTCTTCTTTCAGCTCAGCGTTTGGACCGTTAGAAATGTCGAAGTACTGAGTATCACACTCTGGAATGCTGGCATTCGGACCCGTCCCCCCCACAGAGGCACACAGTTGCGGGTCAAAACCGGAGCCAAAGCCACGGGTTGCGTTACCGAACAGACGCTTCAGATCCGGCGCTCGGAAGCCCAGACCGTAGCTACCGCGCAGCAACAGGTCGTCTGTCGGGCGATAAGCCAGAGCGACTTTCGGGGTAAATGCACCGCCGGTTGCAGAATCATCAAAGTAGTGGTCGTAACGGCCAGCGATTGTCATTTCGAGTTGTTCGAAAATTGGCACCATTACCTCGACACCCAGGCCGACCTGATCACGGTCACCACCGCCAGAGGTACCGCCAAGACCGGCAAATCCGCCAGCTGCGGTGATTGCATCAATAGATTCATCGTACTTGGTGCGGTTCCACTCACCGTAGATGGCAAAACCTGAAGTCCCGGCAGGCAGCTCGTACAGATCACCGGAGAACGAGCCGTTCAACGAGATCAGTTTTGAGTAAGCGTCTTTTTTGGATACGCCGGAGTATTTATCGACCACCGATTGAGGAATAGTATTCAGCAGATCCACTTCACCGTTCTGAACGGCTTGTTCCAGAGTGGCGAGAACGGCAGGGTTATCTGTTTTGACTCTCTGCTCAGAGTAGCTTGCGTAGATTTCCCAGTCGTAGGCATTGTTCAGTGACCCGTACAGACCGGTGGTCAGGCCGTAAGACTGTGCTTCAGTGTTACTTTCACGCGGTCCGAACTCGACCAGGCGTCGTGTGTACTCACCGGCGCCACGGAAGTGGTTGGCATCCACTTCAACTGATAGTGGGTTTGGTTCGAACGTGGAGTCTGTTGACTTGTAACCGTAACGGGCTTCAGCCATCGCGGTCAGGCCATCGTTGATGTCCATTTCACCACGCAGCAACAAGTCAGCTTGCTTGTTTTCCGGTTTCAGGGCACGGTCGCCTGAGCGGTTATAGCCACATTTGCCGTCAGCACGATCCAAACCGTTGCTGCCAACCACTGCCTGACAGTCATCAGGGCGCAGAAGTGTGCCGTTTTCACCGACGAAGTTGGCTCCGTAGCTAGAGCTGGCGCTAAATTGAGAGCGGTTTGAAGTATCATCGCCCGCCCAGTTGCGGTCTTGCTGCATCAGCATTTCGTTACCCGCGAACTGGCCGACAAACAGCACGCGCTTGTCTTCGAAGTCTTTACCGGCAACGATATCGACACGACCGTTTTGGAAATCGCCATCAGTGGCATCACCATAACGGGCTTTCACTGATACGCCGTCGAAATCTTTCTTCAGGATAAAGTTAACTACACCGCCGATAGCATCGGAACCGTAGATCGCAGAGCCGGAGTCCGTCATGACTTCTACACGCTCAATGGCGGCAACCGGAATCTGGCCGATATCCTGAAAGTTTGAGGTGCCGTCTTGTGCCAGTGGGTACTGAGGCATACGTCGACCGTCGATCAGAATCAGGGTACGTGATGCACCCAGACCACGAAGGTTGACTGACTGTGCGGCAGGGGTAAAGGTAAATGAGTCTGTTTGGGACAGTGTACCACCGGTGTTCTGAGTCAGACTGCCGAGAATGTCCTGTGCACTGTTAAAGCCTTTTGACTCAATGTCTTTGCTGGTGATGACGGTAACCGGCGACGGACCTTCCATGTCCGTAGTCGAAATACGAGAGCCCGTTACTTTCATCTTTTGAAGTTGTTCAACTTGTTGTTCTTCAGCGTGTGCTGCCGAGGTCAGGAACCCGGTTCCCAACGCAAGACTAATTGCAACAGATAGCGCTGTTGTCTTTCTATTCATCCTTGCTGCTCCATTATTCTTCTTCCTGTTATTCGGCTGAATACCGAATCGAACATTAACTTTTTGTTAACGTCCGAGTCCGAAGGTATACATGAAGCAAAAAGATGAAGTCAAACCAGTGACTTTTATGTGTTAGAAAATTTAAAACGGAATAAAAAACTAGCTTTGCTGTGAATTTGTTTTTTTATTCTTTGTAATTGATTTGGATCAAATCAATTGACTGAGTTAGTGTCAGTTTTTATTTGAAATGCGTGAGTGCGCATATGTGTTGTGATTGAGTGGTCAATAAGATGAATAAACCAATAGAACTAAAAATAACCGGTTAAATATTCTAAGTTTGCAGGTGGTGAAAAAGTATGCTGTAAAATGCCAATTAGGTATTATCAGATTTATCTCATCCGGCCACTTAATAAAAGAAAGTGAGCTCTTTTTATTCCAAAATGGAATTTGATGGAGGGGGCTGAATATTCATATTTGGGTGATAATAATGGTAGGGGAAGGGGAGCAGAAGGCTGCTATATTGTGTTGAATTTTCGTGCAAATTGGATTTTTATCATTTTTTTTTGTGTGATATCCCATATTTGAAAAATGTGACAATCCTGGGTCAAAATCGTTAACCGTGCTTGATGGTAGGCAGATTTAACTGTAATTATGATGTTACAAAAAATAATCGGTGTCTTAACTAGGACATCTATAAAGTGAAAATGTTCAGGACGAACAAGAATATTCGCTTTTGGTGACAACGAAGTGGCAATTACAGCAGTAATGGCCTTTTGCTTTTACCATCCTGACGAATGGACATGGAGTTGATTGAGACATGTTGTCATATTTTTTACGTCGTATGGCGTTGGTTGTTCCAACGTTTCTGGGTATTACGGTACTCATCTTTGCCATCACCCGGTTTGTGCCTGGCGGCCCGGTTGAACGGATGCTGGCCAATATGCAGGCTCAGGGAGACGGTGGCGGTGCTGCGATGACGTCTGCTGGCGGTAACTCCGCCTTGTCAGAAGAACAGATGGCAGAGCTGAACGCGTTCTATGGCCTGGACAAGCCTGTGGTCGAAGCCTATACCGAGTGGTTAAGCCGACTGATGGTGCTCGACTTCGGCGAATCCACCCGTTACTACGAACCTGTCTCAGAGATGATTGCTGAACGGTTGCCGGTCTCATTGTTTTACGGCGGCATGACGTTTTTTATCAGCTATTTTATCTCTATCCCACTTGGTTATTACAAAGCCCTCAAGCACGGTTCGGTGTTTGATTCGGGCTCTTCAATATTAATTTTCGTTGGTTATGCATTGCCCGGTTATGTGGTCGGCGTTTTGCTGATCACGTTATTCAGCTATCACCTTGAATGGTTCCCGATGGGCGGTTTTGTCGGTGACGAGTTTGACGATTATGAAACCTTCTTCGAGCGGGCGAAAGATGTGATGTGGCATGCGGTGTTACCGTTGATCTGTTATTTGATTGGTGACTTCGCCACATTAACCATGACCATGAAAAATAATTTAATGGAGAACTTGTCATCGGATTATATCCGGACCGCGATTGCTAAAGGGTTACCTTTCCGTAAAGCCGTTCGTAAGCATGCTCTGCGTAACAGTTTAATTCCTATTGCCAGCCACTTTGGTAATTCATTGTTATTTTTCATGACCGGCTCTTTCCTTATTGAAGTTATTTTCAATATCGATGGTATTGGTCTGCTGGGTTATGAATCCATTATTGAACGCGATTATCCCGTGGTGATGGGTATTGTTGCAATTAATGCTGTGATGTTGCTTATCGGAAATATTCTTTCAGATATTTGTGTTGCCATCGTGGACCCGCGCGTGAAGTTTGGAGCCTGATATGTTGAATCTAAATCCTTTAACACTGAAAAAAATAAAACGCTTCAAAGAAATAAAACGTGGGTACTGGTCATTTTTAATTTTGTCTGCGCTGTTAATTTTGTCACTGTTTGCTGAGTTGCTTATTAACAGCAAAGCGCTGGTGGTGAAATATAACGGTCAATACAGTTTCCCGGTCATTTCTGATGTTCGTCTGGGGCATGAATTCGGTCAGTCATCTTCCAGCGAAGCTGACTACCGTCTGTTGCAGAGTACCTTTGCCCAGGAAGGCGGCGACAATTTCGTTATTATGCCGTTGGTTCCTTGGAATCCGTACGAGCAGGATTTTTCTGGTAATTATCCGCCTAACCCGCCGAGCACGGCTGATAAACATTATCTGGGAACCGATGTGATTGGCCGCGATATCCTGGCGCGTTTGGTATACGGCTTTCGTACCGCGATGGGTTTTGCCCTGATGACTATGGTGATCTCTTATGCGATAGGAACCGCGGTGGGCTGTGCGATGGGGTTCTTCGGCGGTAAGTTCGACCTGTTCGTTCAGCGCCTGATTGAAGTGTGGTCAATGGTGCCTTTCTTGTACGTGATCATGATTCTGGTCTCGATTACTCAACCAACCTTCATGCTGTTTGTCGCGATTAACGTGCTGTTCGGCTGGCTCTCGATCACCTGGTATATGCGAACCATGACCTACAAGGAATCGGCCCGTGAATACGTGATGGCGGCCAAAGCGCTGGGCGCTTCCACCCCGCGGATCCTGTTTAATCATATTTTGCCTAATACTATGGTTATGATTGTGACACTGGCACCGTTCACGATTGCGATGAATATTACTGCCCTGACGGCGCTGGATTACCTAGGGTTGGGGCTGATGCCGCCGACGCCGAGCTGGGGTGAGTTGCTGCAGCAGGGCAAAGCTAATCTTGATTCGCCATGGATTGTCACCTCGGTGGTTAGCTCCATTGTCCTGGTACTGGTCATGGTCACCTTTATAGGTGAAGCGATTCGGGCCGCGTTTGACCCGAAAAAATTCACACGGTATGTCTGATTGTCTGCCGCAATTGTTGGAATAAGGATATTAAAACAATGAATATGAAGTTCACTTTTCCGGCCTTAGCGGTCATGGCCGCGCTGACACACTCAGCCTATGCCGCTGATTTGCCGGCCGACCTGGAATGGATCTCGAACATGAACGAGCCGCTGTTTGCTTCTCCAGAAGCGAAGTTTGGCGGCACGTTGCGTACTTACATGGCCAGCTTCCCGCAGACTCTGCGTAGCGTGGGGCCGGATGCTAACTCAGGCCTGCGCCATTATTTTATGGATGGGGTACCGAAACTGGCCGCCCGCCATCCCAATACCGGTAAATGGATTCCTCAGCTGGCTGAGTCCTGGGCGTTTGATGAGGACAACCAGACCGTCTATTTCAAGCTGAACCCAAAAGCCAAGTGGTCTGACGGTGAGAAGGTAACCGCGGATGATTACCTGTTCATGCTGAAATACTACCGTTCGAAAGACATTATCGACCCGTGGTACAACGACTTTTTCACAGAGAAAATCGAAGATGTGGTGAAGTTTGATGAGTACACCATTGCGATAAAATCTGCCGTGAAAAAATCGCATGATGAGCTGATGGTGCAAATCAACCTGCCAAGCAATGGCCTGCAACCTCGTCCTGAGCATTTCTTTAAACCTCAGAAAGATGACAACAAAGACGGAATCGATGACAACTTCGTCCGTCGTTACAATTTCAAAGGCGAGCCGACTACCGGTCCATACTTCATGGACAAGGTTGAGAAAGGCAAGAGCGTGACATTTAAGCATGTCGGGCAGGACTGGTGGGGATACGGCAATCCTTATTACCAGCACCGCTACAATGTGGAGAGAGTGCGTATTACCGTGATTCGCGACAGTGATATCGCGATGAAGCATTTCGAAAAGGGCAACCTGGACGTATTTGGCGTTATCTTGCCGAACCTGTGGCATGACAAGACCAATACACAGCCTTATAAAGATGGTTATATCGATAAGTTCTGGGGCTATAACCAGGTGGTGCAAGGCGCGGGCGGCCTGTGGATGAACACTGCGCAGCCGTTGCTGAATGACCGGAATGTTCGAGCCGGGATCACGTATGCGACTGACTTTGATGGCATGATTTCCAATGTGTTGCGCGGCGATTATGTCCGTAAACCACACGGTTTGGGAAGCGGGCACGGTGGCTATGATTTGCCTGACGTGAAAGCGCCTAAGTTTGATCCTGAGCTGGCAGCGAAATACTTTGAACAGGCTGGCTTTACCCAGATTGGCCCTGACGGCATCCGGATGAACAGCAAAGGTGAGCGCCTGAGTTTTGGTATTACTTACGGTTACCAGCCGAATACCCCGCGTATCGCGTACCTCAAAGAACAGGCCAAGCAGGCTGGTCTGGAGTTTACGCTGAACCTGGTTGATGGGTCTTCTGCGTTCAAGTACGTGCTGGAGAAAAAACATCAGCTGGCATTCCTGACCATGGGAGGCGGTGAAATTCCGGCATATTGGGAATACCTCCACTCTGACAACGCCAAGCCACAAACCAATAACCATACAAACTACCAGTCACCGGAAATGGACAAGCTGATCAATGCGTATCTGGCCGAATTTGACGTGGCGAAGAAGCAGGACATTTCACACGATATTCTGAAGAAGGTCTCGGATGAGTTCCTGATTGTACCGGGATACATGGTGCCTTATACCCGTGAAGCCTACTGGCGCTGGATGAAATACCCGATGCCGGGGATGACCAAGCAAACTGAAGTGATGTTCTCGGTTGTGGATTTGGCGACATTCTGGATTGACGAGAAAGTCAAAAAAGAAACCCTGGCAGCAATGGATAAAGGCCAGACGTTTGATCCGGTGACCGTGATTGATGATACCTACAAGCTGTAAGGTCGGTTGATATGCAAGATGATGTAATTCTGAGTGTTCGCGATCTGGAAACGGAGTTCGCTACCGATGACGGTGTAGTGAAGATCCTTCATGGTGTCAGTTTTGATGTGCGAAAAGGGCGGACGCTGGGGCTGGTGGGGGAATCCGGTTGTGGTAAGAGTGTGACCTCCATGTCGATCATGGGGCTGTTGCCAAAGCCCTATGGCCGAGTAACGAAGGGACAGATCCTGTACCGCGGTACGGATCTGGTAACGCTTCCGCCGGAAGAAATGTACGCGATGCGTGGCGATCGGATCTCAATGATTTTTCAGGATCCGATGACAGCCCTGAATCCGGTGCATACTGTCGGTCGTCAGCTAAATGAAGTACTGGAGCTGCATCGCCCGGATTTAGACAAACAGGCTCGCACGGCCTATTCGCTGGAGATGCTCAAGAAAGTCAAAATCCCGATGCCGGACAAGCGACTGAAAGAGTACCCGCACAATTTATCCGGCGGTATGCGGCAGCGCGTCATGATTGCGATGGCACTGGCTTGTAAACCTGACATACTTATTTGTGATGAACCGACCACAGCGCTCGATGTGACTGTTCAGGCATCCATTCTGGAATTGATGAATGAGCTCCAGGAAGAAACCGGGATGTCGATGATTTTTATCACCCATGATTTGGGGGTCGTTGCGGAAATTTGTGACGATGTTGCGGTGATGTATGGCGGTAAAGTGGTGGAGCATGCAGATGTGTTTGATCTGTTTGATAATCCGCAACACCCTTATACCGAACGTTTGATGGGGCTGATGCCAAGCTTGGACAATGAACCTAAGCAGCCTATCGAAATTAAGCCGATTGATGTCACCTTATTCCCTGAGTTCAAAGGGTAATCATCGCTGAGGTCGAGAAAGAGGACGCTATGACAGAAGTATTACGGATAGAAAACCTCAAGCAGCATTTTGTCTCTGGCAAAGGCATTTTCAAAAAAGGTTACACGGTGAAAGCCGTGGACGGCGTGTCGTTTTCCGTTTCAAGAGGCGAGACCCTGGGGCTGGTGGGTGAATCAGGCTGCGGCAAAAGTACCCTGGGGCGTACTATTCTTAAACTGTACGAACCGACAGACGGGAAAATTATCTTTGAGGGACAGGACATTACCCGACTCTCCACCAAAGAAATGCGGCCACTGCGAAAAGATCTGCAGATTGTTTTTCAGGATCCAATGGAGTCGCTGAATCAGCGTCATACCATCGGAATGATTCTGGAAGAGCCTTATATTATCCATAACATCGGAACTCCGGCAGAGCGCCAGCTGTGGGTCAAAGAACTACTGGTCAAAGTCGGCTTGCCGGAAAACGCGGTGAACCGTTACCCCCATGAGTTCTCCGGTGGCCAGCGTCAGCGTATTGGTATTGCGCGGGCAATCGCGCTGAAACCTAAGCTATTGATCTGTGATGAGTCTGTTTCAGCTCTGGACGTGTCGGTACAGGCTCAAATCCTCAATTTGCTGTTGCAATTGCAGAAAGAAATGAATCTGGCGATTATCTTTATTTCCCATGACCTGTCGGTTGTTAAACATATCTCTGACCGGGTGGCAGTGATGTATTTCGGCAAAATTGTGGAGATGGGGGAATCGAAGGACATTTACGCCAATCCGCAGGCTGATTACACCAAGACGCTGCTTTCCGCGATACCGATCACTCACCCGAGGGATCGAAAGAAGAAGCGACCAGCCGAAAAGAAGACTCAAGTAGCTTAACCACAAGAAGCACTGCCTCGCAGTGCTTCTTTGTTTTTGGCTCGCCCATACTTAATGGAACGTAGATCAGGTAAACGATTATCAAGGACGAAAAATGAAGAAAGTAATCACGTTGGCACTGTCTTTAATACCGATGGTTTCTGATGCCGCGTTGCCACCGGATGTGAGCTGGCAAACCAATAATCATGAACCCTTGTTTGCTTCCCCTGATGCCAAATTTGGCGGTACATTTCGTACTTCAATCGACAGTTTTCCGCAAACATTCAGAACCGTTGGACCGGATGGAAATGGTCGTTTTCGCACCTGGCTGTTAGACGGTCAGCCGCAATTACTGCAACGTCACCCGGACAGCTTGGCCTGGATTCCAGACATTGCCACGCACTGGGCTTTTGGTAACGACAATAAAACCATTTATATGAAGCTGAATCCGGCAGCAAAATGGTCAGACGGCGTACCGCTGAAAGCAACAGATTTTAGCTACATGCTGAAGTTTTATCGTTCCAAAGACATTTTTGACCCATGGTATAACATCTTTTATACCGAAATGTTTGATCAGATTAATGCTCTGGATGCCCATACGATTGAAATTGTTTTTGGCAAAGAAATGGATAAGGAAGACTTACTCTATTTCAGTCATCGTCTGAAGCCGCGGCCTGAACACTTCTATAAGCCAAATCAAGATGCAAACCAGGACGGCGTTGATGATAACTTCGTCCGCCTTTATAACTTCAAGCCTGAGCCGACACTCGGGGCCTATCATGTCGGTGACATCAAGAAAGGCAAATCCATCACCATGGAACATGCCGGGAAAGAGTGGTGGGGGTATAGCAATCGCTATTATCAGCATCGCTATAACCCGGAGAAAATTCGGATTCGTGTAATTCGCGATCAGGATATTGCCTTTAAGCACTTCGAAAAGGGCGATTTGGATGCCTTTGCTTTGGGGCGGCCGGAATTATGGTATGACAAAACTAATTCAGCGCCTTTCCAAAAGGGGTACATTCATAAGTTCTGGGGATATAACCAGACTGAAATCGGAGCGGGTAGCTTTTGGCTGAATACCGCCAAGCCTCAACTGGGTGATCGGAATGTACGAAAAGGGATTGCGTTGGCTTTAGATATTGATGGCCTGAACCAAAATGTATTCCGAGGCGATTTTAGTCGTAAGCCTCAGGGGCTGGGAGTCGGTCTGGGAGCGTTTACTAATGAGAGCCTCAAACCGTTACCTTATGATCCACAGGCTGCAATCTCGTCATTTACACAAGCGGGGTTTGATCGTGTGGGAGCCGATGGTATTCGGGTGAATGCGAGGGGCCAGCGCCTGAGTTTTGCCGTCACCTACAGTAATCAGGTCATGACGCCACAACTGGCTTATCTGAAAGAACAGGCTAAAGCAGCGGGCCTTGAACTGACATTGAATCTGGTCGACGGCTCATCGGCGTTCAAATATGTCCTGGAGAAAAAGCACGAAATCTCCTACCACAGTATGGGCTCGGCACCTCGTCCACAATACTGGGAATACTTCCATAGTGAAAATGCGAATAAGCCGCAGAACAACAATTTTACCAATTACAGTACCCCGCAACTCGATGAGTTGATCATGAAATACCGCAGTGTTTTTTCAACCAAAGATAAAGAATCCTTGTCGCGCGAGATTCAGCAGGTAGTCCATGACGCAAACGTGATAGTACCAGGAGTGATGGCACCATATACCCGGGAAGGGTACTGGCGCTGGATTAAATACCCTGACCAGCCGATGCAAAAGAAAATGGAGCAACTCATGACGATAAGTGGGTTATACGATCTTGGTCTGTACTGGATAGATGCTGATGTGAAGAAAGAAACACAGAAGGCGATGAAAAAGGGACAGGCCTTTGAACCTGTGACTATCATGGATAACCAATATAAGCCCAGATAAAGCTGTTTCTAACGGTACAAAGGAAGGTACCCAATGTGGTGTCTTCCTTTTTTTATACGAAAAGCCCTGAAGTAGATTGATTTTTAATCGAACGAGCTGGCTTTCTGAGTTTTTCTGTTTTTAGGGGTTGTCAGCGTGGCGGAAGTCTCTATAATCCCGCCTCACTGACACGGACTACGGCGAAATAAGCCAGCGACGTGAAAGAAAAGTTCTTTAACAATTTGACCATGCAATCTGTGTGGGCACTCGTGAACTGATAGTCAAAAAGATTTATCGATGAACTGAGTGACCAATTCAAAATGACTTCGGTT
>NZ_PYMI01000011.1 GCF_003025595.1 Photobacterium ganghwense | reverse complement strand
TTGGTTGCGGGGGCCGGATTTGAACCGACGACCTTCGGGTTATGAGCCCGACGAGCTACCAAGCTGCTCCACCCCGCGTCCGATTTTCACCGTTAAGTACGATGACAACTTTAAATTTGGAGCGACACACGAGGTTCGAACTCGTGACCTCAACCTTGGCAAGGTTGCGCTCTACCAACTGAGCTAGTGTCGCATTTGGTTGCGGGGGCCGGATTTGAACCGACGACCTTCGGGTTATGAGCCCGACGAGCTACCAAGCTGCTCCACCCCGCGTCCGATTTTCACCGTTAAGTACGATGACAACTTTAAATTTGGAGCGACACACGAGGTTCGAACTCGTGACCTCAACCTTGGCAAGGTTGCGCTCTACCAACTGAGCTAGTGTCGCATTTGGTTGCGGGGGCCGGATTTGAACCGACGACCTTCGGGTTATGAGCCCGACGAGCTACCATGCTGCTCCACCCCGCGTCCGATTTTTTGAAAAGCAAAACAATTGAATATTTGCCTTTCGAGGCTGCGCATTATACGAAGAAATTAGACGGATGCAATACTTCCTAAAAAAAATATGGAAATTTCAATGCGACCGTCTAAATCATCATCAAATTTTGAAAATATGTTCACGATAGTAACGCAACTCATTGATTGAATCACGAATATCGTCCAGAGCCAGGTGACTGCCTTTTTTGTGGAATCCGGTCCGCAGATCAGGCTGCCAACGGCGGGTAAGTTCTTTCAGTGTACTGACATCCAGGTAACGGTAGTGAAAGTATTGCTCCAGCTCTGGCATATGTTTGTACAAAAAGCGGCGATCCTGCCCGATGCTGTTACCACAAATTGGTGACGCACCTTTAGGTACCCACTGCTCCAGAAAGGCAATGGTCTGACGCACAGCTTCTGTTTCATCAACCTTGCTCTCGCGCACTCGCGCTACCAACCCACTTTTAGTATGGGTGGAAGTGCACCACTCATCCATTTTTGCTAATTCCGACTCTGGCTGATGAACCGCCAGTACTGGTCCTTCAGCCAGCACATTCAGCTGCGCATCCGTCACGATCGTCGCAATCTCAATAATTTTATGGGCTTCAGGATCCAGCCCGGTCATTTCTAAATCGATCCAAATAAGGTTCTGATCGCTGATCGTCATCGGATATTGCCTATTCTATGAGTAAACCATGTATGATAATACCAAATGCAAGCCGATTGCGGGGAACAGACTACATTCCCTGACGGCAAACGCCTTTATTTTATCGTAAGCCAACTAACTGAACGAAATTCTTGTGGCAAAAAAGAAAAAGCTGACCAAAGGACAGAGCCGTCGTGTGCGCTCTAACCAAAACAAACGCCTAACGCGCGAAAAAGATGATATCCAGTGGGATGAATCCCTGCTGGAGTCAGCCCGTGAAGGCCTGGTGATCACCCGTTTCGGCCAGCATGCCGACATTGAAGATCCGGAAACCGGTGTGATTCACCGCTGCAACCTGCGACGCAGTATCCAGAGCCTGGTGTCCGGTGATCGCGTGGTTTGGCGCCCAGGGGTGGAAACCCTGCAAGGTATTGCCGGAGTGGTAGAAGCCGTACACGAACGCAGCTCCATGCTGACTCGCCCTGACTACTACGATGGCGTTAAAGCCGTGGCGGCAAACGTCAATCAGATCCTGATTGTATCCGCCGTTGTTCCGGAGTTGTCACTGAATATCATCGACCGCTACCTGATCGCAGCGGAAACGGTAGGGATCGAACCCCTGATCGTGTTAAACAAAGTCGATCTATTGGATCCGGAAGCGCGTCACACCGTTGAGCAGATGCTGGCCCTGTACCAGAATATCGGTTATCAGGTGCGTATGGTCAGTTCCACCACCGGTGAAGGGCTGGACAGCCTGAATGACGATCTGAAAGATCACATCAGCATTTTTGCCGGTCAATCCGGCGTGGGGAAATCCAGCCTGGTGAACTCGCTGATGCCGGAAGTTGACGCCGAGGTAGGTGACATTTCTGAGAACTCGGGATTGGGCCAGCACACGACTACCGCAGCCCGTCTGTATCACTTCCCGCACGGCGGTGATTTGATTGACTCACCGGGAGTCCGGGAATTTGGTCTGTGGCACCTTGAGCCGGAGCAGGTAACCAATGCATTTGTGGAGTTCCGTGATTTTCTGGGCGGTTGTAAATTCCGCGACTGCAAACACGGCGACGATCCGGGCTGTCTGATCCGCCAAGCGGTTGAAGAGGGTAAAATCAGCCAGGAGCGCTATGACAGCTACCACCGCATAATTGAAAGCATGTCAGAGAACGTTGCTAACCGGCAATTCTCCCGCAACAAACCCGACTGATCCCCACTTCCCCCAACAATTGGGGGAAGTCTTCCTGGCCGGATGAGACTGACTTTGTTCGCTAAGTCAGGTATCATGCCCGGCTAGCGTTATGAATAAGTAATCATCTTGTTGATCGACTGAAAGTTTCTGGAAAGATACCGTGCACGACAATCTTAAAATCGGCCTGCAGTACTGCGCGCCTAAACAGACCCTGACCCAGCTTGCCGGCAAACTGGCTTCCCTGAAAGCCGGTAAACTGACAACGGCGGTAATCCGCTGGTTCATCCGCCGCTACGGCATTGATATGAACGAAGCACGGAACCCAGATCCGGCTGCTTATGCGACCTTCAACGACTTTTTTGTGCGTGAGCTGAAAGAAGGCGCACGCCCAATCGACGAAGACGCCCAAACGCTTTGTCACCCGGCAGATGCCTGCGTCAGCCAATTAGGCCCGGTAACGGCGGGACAGTTAATCCAGGCCAAAGGGCACACCTATGAAGCCGTTGAGCTACTGGGTGGCGATGCTGAGCTGGCTGCACAGTTCGATGACGGCCTGTTTGCCACCCTGTACCTGTCGCCGAAAGATTACCACCGCGTCCACATGCCATGTGACGCAACGCTGCGCCAAATGATTTACGTTCCGGGTGAGCTGTTTTCCGTAAACCCGCTGACGGCACAGAACGTACCGAACCTGTTTGCCCGTAACGAGCGCGTCGTCTGTATCTTTGATACCGATTTCGGCCCAATGGCACAGGTACTGGTGGGTGCCACCATTGTCGGCAGCATCGAAACCGTCTGGGCAGGCACAATCACGCCACCTCGCAGTCCACGCGTGCATCGCTGGGACTACCCGGCAGACGGTGAGCAAGCCATCACCCTGAAAAAAGGGGAAGAAATGGGTCGCTTCAAGCTGGGATCAACCGTGATTAACCTGTTCCCGAAAGCCGCCGTTGAATTTGTGGAAGGTCTGGAACCGACCACCCCGACTTTGATGGGCAGCGCGTATGCCCGCCGCCTGAATGCTGATGCGACAGTCGCTGACATCGCACAAGCATAATCAGTTAACACTTTTACATTTAAGGGGCCTCTGGCCCCTTTTTTTGTGCAAAAAATCGACCACGCCGAGGGAATTCCCCTCCCCTCAATAGTATGCTGGCGGCTATTAATTCATATGCAAACCAACAGACTATGCCAACATTTTCGCTTGCCCATATCTTCAAACTGCTGGTTGCTTTCGGGATCCCGCTCGGTATCCTGACGCTGCCGATTGATGCGATTCCGATTGACGATCTCACCCTGACCCAGCATCGTCTGCTGGCCATTTTTGCCCTCGCGGCCCTGTTGTGGGTACTCGAGCCAGTGCCGGTATTTGCCACTTCCATTCTGATTATCGCCCTGGAACTGATCATGATTTCCGATAAAGGGCTGCACCTGTTCCGCATTCCCCCGGAAGGGCACGACATGGGGGTAATGCTGCAATATACCGACATTTTTGGCGCCTTTTCTTCACCGATCATCATTCTGTTTATGGGCGGCTTTGCCCTCGCGATTGCCGCCTCCAAATATGAACTGGATAACAATCTGGCCCGGGTTCTTTTAAAACCGTTTGGGACCCAGCCCAAGTTCATCATGCTGGGCCTGATGCTGATCACCGCAGTGTTCTCGATGTTTATGTCTAACACCGCAACCACAGTGATGATGCTGGCACTGCTGGCCCCCATTGTGGCCTCGGTTCCCAAAGGAGATATCGGCATCAAAGCGCTGGTGCTGTGTATTCCTGTCGCGGCGAACACCGGCGGCATCGCCACGCCGATCGGAACCCCGCCCAACGCCATTGCCCTGCAGTACCTGACCGGAGAAAACAGCATCAGCTTTTTGGGCTGGATGACCATCGGCCTGCCGTTTGTGATTCTGCAGCTGACTTTTGCCTGGTGGTTGCTGCAAAAACTGTTCCCGTCCTCTCAGCGCCATATGACGCTCCAGCTGGACGGTCAGTTCCAAACCAGCTGGCAGGCAATCGTGGTGTATATCACTTTTGCCCTGACGATAGTGCTGTGGATGACCACCGCCCTGCACGGCATGAACACCTATGTGGTATCGATTATTCCACTGGCGGTGTTCACGCTGACCGGCATCATGGGGAAAGAAGAACTCAAGCTGATCAACTGGGATGTACTGTGGCTGGTTGCCGGGGGGATTGCGATTGGCCTCGGACTGGAGAAAACCGGTCTGGCTGAGGCACTGGCCCATGCCGTGGACTATGATGTGCTGTCGCCGATTGCCGTTGTCCTGACTTTGTCGATGATCTGCTGGCTGATGGCCAACTTCATGTCCAACACCGCCACCGCTAACCTGTTGATGCCCATTGCCGCAGCCGTGGCGACCTCCATGGACAGCCTGGCGTCACTGGGCGGGTTGCAAGGGGTGCTGGTCGTGGTCGCTTTCTCGGCCTCTCTGGGGATGATCCTGCCGGTGTCTACGCCACCGAACTCCCTGGCGTACTCAACCGGACTGATTGAGAGCAAAGACATGGCCAAGACCGGCCTCATCATCGGGCTGGTTGGCCTCGCCGTCGTCTATGCCGGTGCCATGATCATCACCTGACCGTCAGCGTCTTTGCAGGAAGACGCTGTCGCGTAACGCTGAGACACAACGTTTATGACAAGGATGCGGCCTCACACCGCATCCTTTTTGCGTTCAACGCCCTGAAAAACCGAGTTTTGCAATGAGGGTCACGTAAAAACTAACATTTCTGGCTAATGATAAGCCCCAAACCGCCGATAAATGTTCATATTGCCGACGTTCTGACGCGCTTTTATCCGAACCCAGCGACAATCACACAGCCACACAACCACCTCCTCGCAATAACACTAAAAACATGCGCATTCGAGAGAGATATGATGAAACTGACACTAAAACTCAAAATACAGATCGCCATTGCAGTGATCATTGCCACCGTGAGCGCCGTTCAGGCGTGGATATCCATTTCCCAGCTGAAAGCAGAAACTACCTATGCCGTCAGTAACCAGATGAAAGACATGGGCCAGGCCACCAGCCGTTACATTACTGACTGGCTGGCAATCCGCAGTGACATGCTGCTGGCCAATGAAACCCTGATCGCCAATCAGGACAATATCGACCGTGAGTTACTGCTGACCAAACGTGCCGGCCAGTTCCTGTCGGTCTATGCCGGTTTCAGCGACGGCCATATTGCCTATGGCGATAAAACCGAAGACTGGCCGGCAGATTACGATCCCCGTAGCCGTCCTTGGTACAAAGATGCCATGGGGCAAAGCGGCCTGATCGTGACCGCACCTTATCAGGACTTTGACGGCAGCATGGTGGTCAGCCTGGCCAAAGCCTTCCGGGGCAAACATCAGGGCGTACTGGCGGCCGATCTGACCATTACTGACATCATCCAGCAGGTACTGAGCCTGAAGCTGGATCACGACGGTTTCGCCTTCCTGCTGGATGGCAACAACCAGATAGTGGCCTACCGCGATGAATCGCTCAGCCAGCAAGCCCTGACCCGTCTGGATGCCGATTTAACGCCCGCACTGCTGAAACAAATTGAGCGCGAGCAAACTATCCACGCTTTCCGTTTTGACACTGACAACCGTGACAAACTGCTGTATGCCACCCCCATCGCCGGGACGGACTGGACCCTGGTACTGGTGGAAGACAAAGATCTGGCCTATGCCTCGATTGGCCGCCAGATCACGTTTGTTCTGCTGGCCTCGGTAGCACTGTATGTGGTGATCGCCGCAATCGCGACCCTGATCTTCAACAGCCTGCTGCGTCCGCTGACCCGCCTGAGCGAGTCGATGGCGCAACTAGCACAAGGCAGCGGAGACCTAACCCAGCGTATTGATATCGAGCGGCAGGATGAAATTGGGGAACTGGCCGAGCACGTTAACCGCTTCCTCGGTCAATTGCAGTCGATGATTAAAACCATTGTCGCGCAGTCGCACACCCTCGGTGAGCAGGCCGGTCACTCCGCCAATCAGACGGAAATGGCCAGCCACAAAGTGGCCGAGCAGCAAAATGACGTCAACCAGATCGCGACCGCCATTCACGAAATGTCGGCCACTTCTGCCGAGGTCGCCAGTCATGCCGAGTTGACCGCCTCGGCGGCGCAGGCTTCCACCACCGCCTGCGAAGAAGGTCAGGGCGTAATTGGCCAGAACCGTCATGCCATTACGCAGCTGGCCAATCAGGTGCAGGATGCCGCTCATGTGATTCACGAACTGGAACAAAATGCCCAGAATATCAACCAGATTCTGTCAACCATTCAGGGCATTGCCGAGCAGACGAACCTGCTGGCGTTGAACGCTGCCATTGAAGCCGCCCGGGCCGGGGAACAAGGCCGGGGATTTGCGGTGGTCGCCGATGAGGTTCGCGTCCTGAGCCAGCGCACCCACGACTCAACCGAGGAAATCCGCAGCATGATTGACACCCTGCAGCAGAACACCCGTCAGGCGGTTGAGAGTATGGAGACCAGTACCGAATTGGCCGGTCAGAGCGTCGGTTACGCCGAAGCCGCCAGCGAAAGCCTCAACCAGATCACTCAAGCGATTACGGAAATATCGGACATGGCGACCCAGATTGCCAGTGCCGCCGAAGAGCAGCGCGCCGTGAGTGAAGACATCAGCCGCAATACTCAGGCCATCAAAGATGTCTCGGATCATTTGGCGGTCCAAACCGGGGCCGTGACCGAAAGCGCCCGGGCGATGCACCGTGCAGCAAACGAAATGCGTGAAGATGTCTCTCGCTTTCAGGTCTGATTGCCGTGACGAAACGGGTGTCGTCATGAACATCGCCTCTTAAACACTCAGGCAATAACGTCTGGTTGTTCCTTCTCCGGCCGCCTTTATTGCGCGGCCTTTTTGTTTTCCTTACAACCGCTTCGCCTCTCAGCCGTCTAGGCTTGATACCAGGCAAGCGAAACGCCCGCAGCAAAGCTGCCGACACGACGGCACGGTGCCAACTGCCTCGCAAAACTAAGACCTAACTTTTCATTATCTGCCGTCATTTTTTGCTAGATTCCAACATAGCTGCCAAAACGGCGATTTCCTCATTCCCCCCACCCGGCACCGCCGTAAAATGCGCCGGCCGAGCCAGACAGCCCGGTCATATAACAATCAGAGAGGGCAACATCGTGAACACAACCATGACCAAAGCAGCATTATTCTTGCTGGCCGCCAGCTGGGCCACCCAAACCAGCGCCGCCGACTGGCATTATGAGGGCGCCCATGGCGTCGAACACTGGGGTGAGCAGTTTGAAACCTGTGGCGAGGGGCTGAACCAGAGCCCGGTAAACATAACCGAAACCCTGTCCGCCAAACTGGCACCATTACATATTGATTACCAAGGCCAGGTGAGTGAACTTATCAACAACGGCCACACCATTCAGGCCAATGTCAGCGGGCAAAACACCCTGGACATTGAGGGCGAAACCTTCACCCTCAAACAGTTCCATTTCCACACGCCGTCAGAAAACACCATCAAGGGCAAACAATTTCCGCTGGAGGTCCACTTTGTCCATGCCAGCTCACAAGGGCAACTGGCTGTCATTGCCGCCATGTTTGAAACCGGCCCGCGGGGTAACGCAACCCTGGGCAACCTGCTGAACAGCCTGCCGGAAACCGGGGAAACCCGCACACCGGGTGCAACCATCAACCCGGCTGACCTGTTGCCGCGTGAACGCGACTATTACCGTTTCAGCGGCTCGTTAACGACCCCACCTTGTACCGAAGGAGTACGCTGGTATGTGTTGAAAGAGCCTCAGGCCAGCAGCCCTGCACAGACCACAGCCCTGCACGAAATCATGGGGGATAACGCCCGACCGGTGCAGCCGCTCAATGCCCGGGTGATCCTGCAATAACGACCGCCGCAGATTCCGTCTGCCATCCCTGAACGCCCACCGCCCCTGACACATCCGGGGCAGCCGACCCGCGCTGCCCCAAGCTCTGCCAGCCAGCCAGAAAAACATTGCACCGCTTGGCACCCTTGCCGCAAGATAAGCGCCCTGCACCGCTGTGCTTCGCCCGATGCGCAGGCAACTCACTGTACGATAAGGAATATCATGGGTTACGAATGGCTGGCGCTCGGCGCCGCAATGCTGTGGGCTGTCAGCAGCCTGATTTCTGTCACACCGTCCCGCCATCTCGGCGCCTTTGCCTACAGCCGCTGGCGGATGGCCTGCGTCACGGTCATGCTGTCCGTCATGGCCTTACTGAACGGCGGCTGGGCCACCCTGCACTGGGAGGCGGCCAGCGTCATGCTGTTATCCGGTCTGGTTGGGATCTTCATCGGCGATACCGCCTTGTTTGCCTGTTTCAACCGTATTGGCCCGCGTCGCGCCGGACTGCTATTTTCCTGCCATGCGGTTTTTTCAGCGTTACTCGGGATCTGGCTGTTTGATGAACAGCTACTGGGTTGGAAACTGGTGGGTGGCATTCTGGTGTTCAGCGGCGTGGCTCTGGCCATCTTTTTCGGCCAGAGCCGTCAGAAAGATGCCAGCCACCACCATTGGGAAGGCAGTCACGGTACCCTGTGGGTCGCAATTGCTCTGGGTCTGACTGCAGCACTGTGCCAGTCGTTAGGTGCGGTGATCGCCAAACCGGTGATGCAGACCGATATTGACCCGGTTGCAGCGTCAGCCATGCGCATGGCCAGTGCCTTTGCTGCGCACAGTCTGCTGCGAATCACCGGGCTGCGCCTCGCCCGTCCGCACCAACCAATCACCCTGTCCATTTTTCTGCAGGTTGCTCTGAATGGCTTTCTGGCTATGGCGGTCGGAATGACATTTATCCTCTATGCCCTGCGCTACGGCGATGTCGGCATGGTGGCGCTGCTCTCTTCAACGACCCCGATCATGATTCTGCCTCTACTGTGGCTGTATACCCGAATCATGCCGCCCTGGCAGGCCTGGTGCGGCGCCTGTCTGGCAGTGCTGGGCACCGTATTGATTCTGAGCCACTAAGCGCCACACAGCTCAGGCAATGATGACAAGCTTACGTAGACGTTTGAAATTAGGTATCAGAGCTTAAAACTATCAATAAAAGGGATGCATCCCACACCAGCAATTGAGAATCATTTGCATCTACGTGATAGCGAGTTATACTTGCCACGTGTGAGTCAGCTCTGCGGGCGGTAAGACGCCTTGAAATCCTAACTGACGCCTGACCACACCGTCCACAGGCTGTTCCTCATGCCCTATGGCCGGGGCAGCGCTCCGTCAGAGGAGCTCAGACTGACAGACAGTCATCCACGGGTGACTGTCTGTCGAGTCTAAGTTTAAGCTTGGCCTACCTTAGTCTGCCTTAGCCTCTTTCAGACTCTCTCATTCGTTGTGTTGGTCGATACGATCCTTATCAGGCAATCTCGATCGGAAACGCTGTTACACGATCAATATGATCCAACCCCAGAGCCAGCATGATGAGACGATCAATGCCTAACGCCACGCCAGCACAGTCAGGAAATCCCGCCCGAAGGGCGTTGACCAGATGCAGGTCAATCGGCTGTGGTGCCAGCCCCATCTCCAGTCGTTTGCGGTTGTCGGCTTCAAACCGTGCCAGCTGCTCATCGCCGTCGGCCAGTTCATGGAAACCATTCGCCAGCTCAATGCCTTTGAAATACACCTCAAAACGTTCTGCTACCCGCTCATCTGCCGGGCTGATTTGCGCCAGCGCCGCCTGAGAAGCAGGGAAATCATAAACAAACGCCGGGGCCTGCTGGCCAATTTTCGCTTCCACTCCCACGCTAAACAGTAACTGAAGCAGGGTATCCCGATCGTCTTCCGGCTCTGCAATATCAGCCAGTCCCAGCGTCGCCGCGACCGCTTTGAGTGCATCCATCTCCGCCGTCAGCGGGCACACGCCCAGTACCGTCAGAAACGCCTGCTGATAGGTCATGCGCTCTGCGGCCCCGCACTGCAGCACCATCTGCAACAGGTCATCCATTTCGTCCATCAGAGTGTGATGGTCAAAGCCCGGACGATACCATTCCAGCATGGTGAATTCCGGATTGTGATAGCGCCCGGATTCTTCATTGCGGAAGGATTTACAGATTTGGTAAATCGGCCCGCTACCTGCCGCCAGCAAGCGCTTCATATGAAATTCCGGGCTGGTCATCAGATACAGTTGTTGCCCGTTGGCAAAGCCCGGCCCAACAAACTGGGTCTGGAAAGTGTGCAGGTGAATGTCTGTCACGGTCGCCTGGCTCATCGCCGGGGTGTCCACTTCCAACACATCACGGGCGGCAAAAAAGGCGCGGATCTGAGCCAGAATCGCGGCTCGCTGCTTCAGTTGAGGAAGGGATGCAGTAGGTTGCCAATGGGTAGTCATAGCCGGTTTCGATCTTTCTAACTGCTGAAATAAAGGCCGTTATGGTAGCAAATCTGCGGATCTGAAACAGCCGCTCTGTGCACCCGCAACTTATGAATAATTATGAACAAAATAAGACACGAAACCACAGCGACAAAACCACACCAAACACACATTGAGTTAACAATCCGGTCACGTCAGCGATATTAAACTAACATTCTTTCTGGGCAGAATGCCTTGTTCATCGGCTATCTTATTGGACAACAAGGATTTACGCCATAAAATAGAAACACATCAACAACGAGCCAGAAACATCTAAAACAACTCGTTTTCAGTTGCTAACAATGACAAAACATTACAGCTTGTGACAATAATCACAGTTTCTGTAATCACCTTACTCTTAGGGGGTATTTCCTTGGAAAAGATGCGTCTAAATCAAATTTTCTACTGATTTTGTTTCATAGAATGAACTTAGGATTTCAAGGTTAAGTGCGCCCGGCGCACTTTTATAATTTTCGTCTTACCTTCGGAGGATAGCTGTGAAGACTATTACCACAGATATCGCTGTTGTCGGCGCAGGTGGTGCAGGCCTACGTGCTGCCATCGCTGCGGCAGAAGCAAACCCAGACTTGGAAATTGCACTGATTTCTAAGGTTTACCCAATGCGCTCGCACACCGTAGCCGCAGAGGGTGGCTCCGCTGCTGTCATCAAGGATGAGGATAGCTTAGACAACCACTTCAACGACACCGTTGGTGGTGGTGACTGGCTATGTGAACAGGACGTTGTTGAATATTTCGTAGAAAACGCCACTCGCGAGATGACCCAGTTGGAACAATGGGGCTGTCCGTGGAGCCGTAAAGAAAACGGTGAAGTAAACGTTCGTCGTTTCGGTGGTATGAAGGTTGAGCGTACGTGGTTCGCGGCCGATAAAACCGGTTTCCACATGCTGCACACCCTGTTCCAGACCTCTATCAAGTACAAGCAAATCAAACGCTTTGACGAATACTTTGTGGTTGATCTGATCGTCGATGACGGTGAAGTACAGGGCCTGGTGGCTATCCACATGTCCGAAGGTGAGCTGATCTGCATTAAAGCGAAATCTGTGATCCTGGCCACTGGCGGTGCGGGCCGTGTTTACCACTGCAACACCAACGGCGGCATCGTGACCGGCGACGGTATGGCGATGGCGTTCCGCCACGGCGTGCCACTGCGTGACATGGAATTCGTTCAGTACCACCCAACGGGCCTGCCTGGCACCGGTATCCTGATGACCGAAGGTTGTCGTGGTGAAGGCGGTATCATCGTTAACAAGAACGGTTACCGTTACCTGCAAGACTATGGCATGGGCCCTGAAACGCCAATCGGCCAGCCAAAGAACAAATACATGGAGCTGGGCCCTCGTGACAAAGTGTCACAAGCGTTCTGGCACGAGCAGCAAAAAGGTAACACCATCAAGCACCCACTGGGCGATGTGGTTCACCTTGACCTGCGTCACCTGGGTGAAGAATACCTGCATGAGCGTCTGCCGTTCATCTGTGAACTGGCGAAAGCGTACGTCAACGTGGATCCGGCTAAAGAGCCGATTCCAATTCGTCCGACCGTGCACTACACCATGGGTGGTATCGAAACCAACAGCCACAACGAAACCCGCATCAAAGGTCTGTTTGCCGTTGGTGAATGTTCATCGGTAGGTCTGCACGGTGCGAACCGTCTGGGCTCTAACTCCCTGGCTGAGCTGGTTGTCTTCGGCCGCGTTGCCGGTGAAGGTGCGGCTGAGCGTGCACAGTCTTTCAAAGGCTGGAACGATGCGGCAGTAAAAGCACAGATGGACGCGGTTCAGGCACGCATCGATGCTCTGATGGCTCAGGAAGGCGACGAAAACTGGGCTGACATCCGTACTGAAATGGGTCAATCCATGGAAGCCGGTTGTGGTATCTACCGTCAGGAAGATCTGATGCAAGCCACTATCGACAAGTTGGCTGAACTGCGTGAGCGCTACAAGAAAATCAGCATCAAAGACAAAGGCAAAGTGTTCAACACTGACCTGCTGTATGCGATTGAAGTGGGCTACGGCCTGGAAGTGGCAGAAGCCATGGCACATTCCGCCATCAATCGTCGTGAATCGCGCGGTGCGCACCAGCGTCTTGACGATGGCTGTACCGAGCGTGATGACGTGAACTACCTGAAACACACTCTGGCATTCTATAACGGTGATCAAGCACCGCGTATTGATTACAGCGATGTCACTATCACCAAGTCGCAGCCAAAAGCCCGTTTGTACGGCGCGGCAGCGGAAGAAGCGGCAGCTAAAGAAGCCGCTGAGAATAAGTAAGGAGCAGGCATAATGTCAGACAATCGCATTCAGAAAGTAGAAATTCTGCGTTATGACCCGGCGAAAGACGCAGAGCCGTACTTCGAAATGTTCGAAGTCCCTTTTAACGAAACCATGTCCGTGCTGGACGCGCTGGGTTACATCAAAGATAACCTGGACAAAGATCTGGCTTACCGCTGGTCTTGCCGGATGGCGATCTGTGGTTCATGCGGCATGATGGTCAACAAGGTGCCAAAACTGGCCTGTAAGACCTTCCTGCGTGATTACCCGAACGGTCTGAAGATCGAAGCACTGTCTAACTTTGCGATCGAAAAAGACCTGATCGTTGACATGACGCCGTTCATCGAGCGTCTGGAAGCCATCAAGCCATACATCATCGGGAACAATCGCAAACCGGAAGACGGCCCGAACAACCAGACTCCGGCACAAATGGCGAAGTATAAGCAGTTCTCCGGCTGCATCAACTGTGGCCTGTGCTACGCCGCGTGTCCGCAGTTCGGCCTGAACCCTGAGTTCATTGGTCCGGCAGCACTGACCCTGGCTCACCGCTACAACCTGGACAGCCGCGACAATGGCTCTGCAGAGCGTATGAAGCTGATCAACGGTGAAAACGGTGCATGGGGTTGTACGTTCGTGGGCTACTGTTCGGAAGTGTGTCCGAAGAGCGTAGACCCGGCAGCAGCGGTTAACCAAGGCAAAGTGGAATCATCAAAAGATTTCGTCATTGCCATGATGAAACCTCAGGAGGCATAAGGATGACCAATCGTAAACCTTACGTTCGCGAAATGAAGCGTACCTGGTGGAAGGATCACCCTTTCTACCGCTTCTACATGGTGCGTGAAGCCACGGTTCTGCCGCTGATCTTCTTCACCCTGTGTCTGACCTTTGGTCTGGGCTGTCTGGTGAAAGGACCGGAAGCCTGGCAGGGCTGGCTGGACTTCATGGCTAACCCGGTTGTCATCGTGCTGAATATCCTGGCACTGGCCGGCAGCCTGTTCCATGCGCAAACGTTCTTCAGCATGATGCCTCAGGTTATGCCGATCAAAGTGAAAGGCAAAGCCCTGGATAAGAAAGTGGTTGTCCTGGCCCAGTGGGCTGCGGTTGCTGCGATCTCCCTGTTCGTTCTGGTACTAGTTTAAGGAGTGCATTGTGGTTAATCTCAATCCAAGACGTTCTGACGAGCCAATCTGGTGGGGACTGTTTGGTGCAGGTGGTACCTGGTTCGCCATGATCACCCCGGTAACGGTACTGGTTCTTGGCATCATGGTACCAATGGGTATGCTGGATGCAGACGCAATGAGCTACGAGCGCGTGTCCGGTTTCGTGACCAGCATCATCGGTGGCCTGTTCACCATCGCGACACTGGCGCTGCCAATGTGGCATGCGATGCACCGTCTGCATCACGGTATGCATGACCTGAAAATCCATGCTGGTACAGCAGGTAAAGTGGGCTGTTACGCCACGGCTTTCCTGATTTCTGCCCTAGCCGTGATTTTTGTCTTCATGATTTAAGACAGATCCTGACCATTAAAAAGCACCGCAATGCGGTGCTTTTTTTATTGCCGGGTTTGATGACCGTGTCCGATTACTTCTCTTTGGCGGCCAGTTTGTCGCTTTTTTCCAGCAGCCCCAACGCACCAAGCCCGGTGATCACATCCAGGTTGGAGGTCATCTTGCCGCCTTCCCCGCCACCAAAATAGTTTTTCGGCATTTCCACCTGATAGTTCTTGAGGTTATTGTACAACGCCGTGGACACATCCCGGTTCAGCTCGGCCAGATAGACCTCACGGTTAGCGCCGTACGCATCGTATTTCGCTTTCAGGATTTCCGCCTCTGCCCGGCCCTTGGCCAGAATCGCTTTGGCTTCATACTCCGCCGACAGGGAGTTCGCTTTCTGAATGGCCAGGTTGGCTTCGGCAATGGCCAGCTCCTTTTCTTTTTCGACTTCAGCCAGACGCTTTTTCTTCTCGACTTCGACGATTTCCCGCTCCGCAATCTGGCGTGCGACTTCAACCTCTTTCTGCTGAGAAATGATCGCCAGCTCTTTGTTGCGCTGGGCATCCTGTACTTCACGGGTTCGCTGAATTTCTTTACGCAGCTGCTCGGTTTCTGCCTGCGCTTTTGAGGTTTCCTGCTCCTGAATGGCCCGGATACGATCAGCAACCAGACGTTTCTTGTCCGACAGCAGCTTATCCAGTTGCTCTTCCGGCTTAGGATCCCCAATCGTGACCTGCGTGACCGCAATGCCGTACTGGCTGAGCGGGTTGTCCTGACGTTTCGGGCTGCCTTGTTTGTCAAACACCGGGACGGTTTTCCACACCAGCTGCTGGGTACGCTGCAACTGATTCGGGTTGGTCTGATTAATGCCCACCGGTGCCAAGTCAATCTGTTCGACTTCCACCTGACGCCGCTCGGTCATGTAGATCCCGTCGCGCAGCTGATCACCCAGCTTAGATTTAAACTGGTTAAGCCCGCCCTGAAAAAACTCCTCCCCCGTGTATTGGGTGGCCGTAATGACCGTCACGTTCCGGGCGTTCTTCACCAACAACGCATCGATCAGGTTATTGTTATTACGAAATTCACGGTGCATTTTGATGATGGCTTGTGGATCCTGAGACAGCTTAAAACGAAACGTCACCGGAATCTGGCCGATATAGGTGTCAGCAAACCGCACTTGAATCGCCGGCAGGCGCTGATAGAAGTCTTCCCCGGTCGTATTGCCGTAAGACACCGTAATCACCTGATCATATTGGGTGATTTTGGACAAAAAAGGCATCCGCAAGTGAATGCCGGGCTCATTGAACACCGCCAGCTCACCGGTCACGTTATTCTGGTGCACATAGGTGTAACCGGCATCGGTCATCAGGATGGAGTTATTGATCAGGCCAAATAGCGCTGCCGCACCAAGAATGCCACCGACCACGGGCATAGAGACTTTGTTTTTCAATACCGCCTGCAACTGAGGTTTCGCGTCCACGTCTGATTCCTTCTGAATTCATCAACGCCTCAATAGTAAACAGATAGCATATCAAGCGTTAGCAATTCTTTGCTTTGACAGGAATTTACCGTACACGCTTCAAAAAACGCCTTGCCGCAGACATAAAAAAAGGCCGCCTGAGCGACCTTTTTTGACGAATCAACCGCCTTATTTCACGCGGCTTACGTATTCACCAGAGCGAGTGTCAACTTTGATCACTTCACCGATCTGGATGAACAGAGGAACACGTACGACAGCACCGGTTGACAGTGTCGCAGGCTTACCACCTGTACCCTGAGTATCACCTTTCAGGCCTGGATCCGTTTCAACCACTTCCAGCTCAACAAAGTTTGGTGGCGTTACCGCGATTGGGTTGCCGTTCCACAGTGTCAGCGTACAAGCGTTGTTTTCTACCAGCCATTTCGCGTTGTCGCCTACTGCTTTCACATCTGCCGCGATCTGCTCGAACGACTCATTGTTCATGAAGTGGTAGAACTCACCGTCGTTGTACAGGTAGTCCAGTTCAGAATCAATTACGTCAGCAGCTTCAACGGTTTCGCCAGATTTGAAAGTCTTCTCAAGAACCTTGCCAGAAAGCAGTTTACGAATCTTAACGCGGTTAAATGCCTGGCCTTTACCTGGCTTAACAAATTCGTTTTCGATAATGACACACGGTTCATTATCTAGCATAATTTTCATTCCGCCGCGGAATTCATTGGTGCTGAAAGACGCCATTTTTATCCTCTTAACATCTTCGAGTTGTAATTAATGCCGCACATAATAACCCGAAACGCCGCAACTGTTGAGCAAAACTGGCTTAATGATCTTGCGAATGCGATTTCTGATCCGATTCAGCTGCTAAATACCCTGCAAATTGATCCAGCCCCGTGGGAGCAAGGGTTAGCAGCCCGGAAATTATTTGCGCTGCGTGTCCCTAAGAGCTTTGTCGATAGAATGGAACTTGGCAACCCGTATGATCCATTATTGCGCCAGGTGCTGCCCTTAGCGGAAGAATTTGAAGTCCATGACGGGTATTCCAACGACCCACTGGAAGAACAGGATAACGACATCCCGGGGCTGCTGCACAAGTACAAAAACCGGGTACTGATGATTGTCAAAGGCGGTTGTGCGGTCAACTGCCGCTACTGTTTCCGCCGCCACTTCCCGTATCAGGATAATCCCGGCAGCAAACGCACCTGGCAACTTGCCCTCGACTATATTGCCAGCCAGCCGGAGGTCAATGAAGTGATCCTGTCTGGCGGCGATCCGCTGATGGCCAAAGACACGGAACTGGAATGGCTGATCAGTGGTATTGCGGCAATCCCTCATGTCAAACGGCTCCGCATTCACTCCCGTTTGCCGGTTGTCATTCCGGGGCGTATCACTGACGAGTTATGTCAGTTGCTGAGCCAAAGCCGACTGCAGGCCATTATGGTGACCCACATTAACCACGCCAATGAAATCAACGGTGAATTGACAGCAGCCATGGCCAAACTGAAACTGGCCAACGTGACCCTGCTGAACCAGGGCGTATTGCTGCGGGGGGTCAATGACTCTGTCGGTGCCCTGACGCAACTGAGCGAAGCGCTGTTCAGCGCCGGTATCCTGCCTTATTACCTGCATGTGCTTGATCGGGTACAGGGCGCGGCACATTTCATGGTGGGCGATGACGAAGCCCGTCGCCTGATGGCGGGGCTGATGGAAAACGTGTCCGGTTATCTGGTACCGAAACTCACTCGCGAGATTGGCGGTCGCCGCAGTAAAACCCCGCTCGATCTTCATCTCGAATAATCTTTCCCCCCACGCATTCTTTTCTAAAGGGCAGTCAAACTGCCCTTTTTTTCACCGTTCGCACCACCCTTTCGCCTCTTGCTCGCTTTTTTGTTAAAGAAACCATACAGCGTGTCGTAAATTACATACTGACACCGTACAAAATGGAATAAAGATCACATTCTGTACAAACAAGAAGCCACAAGAATAATCACAATCCTATGAATTTAAAAAATAAACTCTCGGCCTGCTTTGCAGGTCTGTCACTCATCATCATCCTTCTCCTTTCTTTCCTTTCTTATAACGCTCTCAAGGAGGCCACGCTCGCGGGGCTGAATGATGAACTGATGACCGCAGCCAATGCCACCTACCACATTATTGGTGACACCACACACGACCGCCTAAACACCACGGCGGCTGACGACTACGACACCATCTCCCGCCGTCTGGCGGACTTCATCCAGGCCGCGGATCTGGACTGGACATATGCCACGGTGCAACGCGGGAACCGCATTTACTACACCTATATTAACCAGACCAAAGAGGAACTCCAGCGCGGTCAGTACCAGAACTGGTATCTGCAGGAATACAAGGTGGTGCCGAAGCAACTGCAAGAGGCATTTAACACCAACCGGATCCAGTTTGAAGACTACCAGGGCGAGTATGGTCAGTACCGCTCTATTTTCGTGCCGTTTCACAATGACAAGGGTGAGCGCTACGTGATTGGGGTGGATATCTCACTCAGTGAAATCAATCAGATACTGAATGACGCCCTGAAGCAGACCGGCGTGGTAGGATTGCTGGTGCTGCTTGCTGCACTGGTGGCCGCACGCGTTATTGCCTCACCGATTGTGGCACCGGTCAATGCCCTGTATGAGGTACTGACGGATATTGCCAACGGCAACTGGAACTTGAACCATCGCGTACCGGTGACCACTCAGGATGAGCTCGGCAAGATGTCAGAAGGATTCAATACCTTTATGGCCGCTCTGCGCAATCGCATCCAGGAAGTCAGCCAGTCAACGGAAAGCGTGGCGGCGATCACCGCCCAACTGGATCCCCTGATTGCCGCCGTGACCCAACGCTCGATGGCTCAGGCCGAAAACGTCGGCAACAGCGCCACGGCCATAGAGGAGCTGGCAACCAGCACACAGAGTATTTCAGGGGTGGTGGTTCAGGCTAACCAGCAAATGTCGCACATTGAAACGCAGACGCACACCACAGTAGATGCGATCAATGAAGCGGTCGCTGGGATGCAGCAAGTTCAGCGCGAAACCAATGAGTTAGCGGACAAATTAAAACAGCTGGACGGACGCGCGGGAGAGATCAACTCCATTCTGGACGTGATTAAAGGAATTGCCGACCAGACTAACCTGCTGGCCCTCAATGCAGCCATTGAAGCCGCCCGTGCCGGTGAGCAGGGCCGGGGGTTTGCGGTGGTCGCCGATGAGGTTCGTCAGCTGTCTGAACGCACGGCCAAGGCAACCGTCGAAATCAGCACCATGATCACCGCTATTCAGCATGACACTTCTGACGCCACCGAAACCATGCAATTTGCAGTGACTCAGGTGGATGCCTGCGTCCAGCATGCCGAGCAGGCCAATACGACCTTGTGTGAGTTCCGCAATGAAATCACTCAAATAACACAAGGGATGGATGAAATTACGGAGTCCGTTCGAGAACAAGCCTATGCCGCCGAGCACCTGTCGTCTAACGTGGCCGATCTCAGTACCAGCGCCGATGAAAACCGCCGTTCTACCGAAGAAGCCAAACAAGGCGTTGAGGAGTTGCACCGCCGCTCCAGCAGCTTGCGCGACGTGGTCCAGCTTTTCTCGTTCTGATTCATACCGCAACACACGACTAACGGAAAATAACAATGGTAAAAAAACTCAGTCTGCTGTCTCTTTCTTTGCTAGGGATGAACATGGCTCAGGCAGCTCCGCTGCTGAACAATGACAGTCATACACAAGTGATGGCAGAACGCGTGGCAGCCAGTAACGCCTGGCTGGAAATTGATACTCAGGCCTTCAGCCACAATATCCAGCTGCTGAAAACGCACCTGAACGGCAAATCAAAAATCTGCGCCATCATGAAAGCCGACGCCTACGGCAATGGTATCGCCGGCTTGATGCCCACCGTCATTGCTAATCAGGTTGACTGCATCGGTATCACCAGCAATGAAGAGGCGCGCACGGTACGCGAACAAGGGTTCAAGGGCCAGCTGATGCGGGTACGTTCAGCCAGCCGCAACGAGATCGAAAACGGCCTGCAATACCACATTGAAGAGCTCATCGGCACGCGCAGCCAGGCCGAGCAGATTATCGACATTTCGCAACGTCACAAACAGCCTATTGCTGTGCATCTGGCACTGAATACTTCAGAAATGGGGCGGAACGGACTTGAACTGGGTACCGAGCAAGGCAAGCAAGACGGCCTGTACATTGTTCAGTCGGCGGGCCTTAAAGTCGTGGGCATCATGACCCATTTCCCGAATGAAGGCATTGAGACCATTAAGCAGAAAGTGACGCAGTTTAAAAGTGATGCCCAGTGGCTGATTGATAACTCGCCGCTCAAACGCGAAGACATCACACTGCATGTGGCCAACTCGTTTGCGACCCTGAATATCCCCGAGGCGCACTTAGACATGGTGCGCCCGGGCGGCATGCTGTACGGCGACTACCCGGCCACGGCACCGTACAAACGTATTGTGTCGTTTAAAACCCGCATTGCGTCCCTGCACCCGTTCCCTGCCGGCAGTACCATCGGCTACGGCAGTACCGCCGTGCTGGAGCGTGACTCGGTGCTGGCAAACCTGCCGATTGGCTATTCCGACGGCTTTGCCCGTTCTCTGGGTAACAAAGGCAGTGTGCTGATTAACGGCCAACGCGCCAAGGTGGTAGGGGCCGCATCCATGAACACCATCATGGTCGATGTGACTGACATTCCAACGGCGCAAGCCAATGATGAAGTGGTAGTTTTCGGTACTCAGGGCAAGAACACAATTACCGGTGAGGAAACGGAGGAGCATAGCGACCGCATACTGCCGGAACATTACACCATCTGGGGTATTACAAACCCGCGCGTTTACCTGTAAATCCCTGAGCGGCAAAAGGTTCAGACCACCGTCTGCCCTTGCCGCTTAAGCAATGTAGAAGCACAAGCGGAGAGCCGCCCATTCGGGCGCTCTCCGCTTTTTTCTCTGCTCGATTCCGTTGCTATTCCCTTATTTCCTTTCGTTCATGTCCTGATCTTTTCATTCCTCTGCATCTACTCTTTTTAGCCGTCTGTGAGCGCTTTACCGGCCGCTTTTTCTTTTAGCGGCTGGCAAGATCCCTCCGTAACCGCTTGGTTTAACAACAAACCCGCCAATAACGACCTGACGCTCAGCAATCAGCATCAGGCCTTGTTTTAACAGCCAGAAAAAGCAGCCCACAACAGGGCAGATCCGGCTACACGCGACAGGGACACGCTTATCGCGTACAGCTTTTTATTAAAAAACTAGCTTTTTTGCGATCAAAATAAGCACATGAATAAAAACACCAAAAAATAGCAATAAACCTTTGAATTTAAATCATTATTTTTTCGTGCAGCTTTTCCAGCTTTTTCCATTGAAAACACATGGTAACCCAGTGGGTTACTATAGACTTAAAGGTGGTAAGATAATAAACACATTGACTTGTCACGATAAAAAAAGATCATGGTCAAATCGCTCGCTTTTTAGCACGATGAGGCGCATAGTCCCGCTCCATCCTGCTGACGAGAAGACAGCCAAACTTCCCGTACACAGTCTATAATCAATACCATTTAACGAGAATCGACATGAAAATTGGCATCCTTTCCCAGAACGACAAGCTGTACTCTACCCGACGTCTGTGCGAAGCCATTGAAGCGCGTGGCCATGAAGCCGTGGTCATAAATGCCCTGCGTTGTTACATGAATATCAACTCAGTAAAACCCTCTATTCATTTTGAAGGTCAGGACCTGACCGGGTTTGATGCCATTATTCCGCGCATTGGCGCCGACATTACCTTCTTCGGTTGTTCGGTGTTACGTCAGTTTGAAATGATGGATGTATTCTCTGTAAACCAATCCATCGCGATTACACGTTCACGGGATAAGCTTCGCTCCCTGCAGCTACTTAGCCGCAAGGGAGTCGGTATGCCAATTACCGGCTTTGCCAGCAAACCGGATGACATCCCAGACCTGATCAAAATGGTCGGCGGTGCTCCACTGGTGATCAAATTGCTGGAAGGTACCCAAGGCATAGGTGTGGTACTGGCGGAAACCCAAAAAGCGGCAGAGAGTGTTATCGAAGCCTTCATGGGTCTGAAAGCCAACATCATGATTCAGGAGTACATCAGAGAAGCCGGTGGCGCAGATATTCGCTGCTTTGTTATTGGCGATAAAGTTATTGCCTCAATGAAGCGTCAGGCTGTTGAAGGTGAGTTCCGCTCTAACCTTCACCGTGGCGGCAGTGCCTCCCTGATCCGTATAACGCCGGAAGAACGCAGAACTGCCGTGGCAGCAGCCAAGGCGATGGGACTGAGTGTTGCTGGTGTCGATCTACTACGGTCAAACCGTGGTCCGCTGGTGATGGAAGTCAACTCATCCCCAGGCCTGGAAGGCATTGAAACGGCAACCGGTAAAGACATTGCTGGCATGATTGTCGAATACATCGAAAAAAATGCCGGTCGTCGCATGCGTCACCACATGCATCAGTGATCTGACTCCAAGTCATCAAGATCACATATTTACCTGCCAGTATGGACAACCATACTGGCAAGGAAAACTAAACAGCCTCCGGGCTGTTTTTTTCTAACATAAGCTTTCTACTTTACTTTTTTGGAGATAACCGCCCATGTGGCCTGATATTGACCCGTTTACCTGGCCTGCCATTTTGCAATGTGCCATCTGCGGGGCAGTGATTGGTTTTGAGCGACAAGTTCGCGGCAAACCGGTCGGGATTCGTACTTCCACCCTGATTGTGCTCGGGACTTACTGTTTCATTACCTTGGGGGAAACCTTGTCGGTAAACAATGCCGATATTTCGCGGGTACTGGCGCAAGTCATCACCGGGATCGGTTTTCTGGGCGCCGGGGTGATGATGAATCGTGATGGTCAGGTACATGGGGTCACATCGGCCGCCGTAATCTGGATGCTGGCAGCCCTTGGGATTACCATCGGCCTCGATTATGGGCAGACCGCAGTGATCATGACCGGACTGGTTGTCGCCATCCTGCTGGGTGTCGATAAACTGGAAAACAGTCTGCGTTTTCTGCGCAATGGTGTCCATGCCCATCTGAGCGATCGCCAGCAACGCAAAAAGATGAAACGGCACCAGGCGGCGGAGTCGGATCAGCCTTAACGCTTATATCTCCCAACGTAGGCGAGCTTAGAAGGTATCGCGCTAAAAGGTTTTGCGCTTATAAAAGCCTGATCGCTTAATTCTGAGGATTCCTGAGGTTTATCCCCTCGCCAATTTGTTCCAAACCGACGTACAGCTTTTTACTTCACCGCTTTTTTACGGCATCGCCGGCACGATCGAATGTGCAGCTTTTAAAGACATGAACACGGAAAAGCTGTACAAATTCACACCCTGTAATCAGTCCCACCAAGTAAACGCATAAGCTATTGTTTTTAAATGGTTTTTAAAGCGTGCAGCTTTTCTGGCTTTTTTCCTGATAAACCCCTCCTAGGTTCTTCATCGGCGATACCCACCTGACTTCCTGTTCAGGATGCCTTTCCAAACCCATGTTCAGCTTTTTTATATAAAAACAGCAAAAAGCTCACCATTCTATTTCCCTTTTTAGAAACGATAGGATAAACCAAACAAAATTATGATTTTATTGATGTTTTTATAACGTACAGCTTTTTCGGCTTTTTCCTGAGTAAACTCACTCGGCCAATTTAGCGCAGTCCTCTCTTCACTCAACGTGCAACTGTTCAACCACAACACGCTTTTGTACAGCTTTTTATGGAAATGACAGCAAAAAGCCACCCACATTCCACACCAAATAAAAACCAACGAATGTATAGCTTCAAGCTGTTGTTTTTAAATAAATAAATTAACGTACAGGTTTTCCAGCAATTTTCCTGACGAGCTGGATGGCAGAATGATTGGCGTTTCTGCCTAGCTGCGTTGAGGCACACTGAACTCAGGCCACACAGGGCCAGCTCAGATACCGGTGAACACAATGAGTTTTTCAAGCAAAGAAAAGGCTACAAAAAGACAGCCATTCCGAAAACGCGAGAATCACAGGAGACACAGACGGCAAGCCGTGGGATGAAGGGAAAGCTACAATCAGCCGGTATACTCCAGCAGACATAAAAAAACGGAGGCGTTAAGCCTCCGTTTTTAGCAACACTGGACAGTGAATTAAATGTCGGGTAGCAGCAGAGCATTACTGTACCGCCGCCCCCTAAGAACCGTACGTGCGAGTTTCCCCGCATACGGCTCAAGCCTTTATAAACTCAAATAAAATTTTGAGTCGGAAACAGAATAAACTATCCGATTACATCAGTATAAGTAAACGACTTATGGCCCAGCTTAGTCTTGCCATACAGGTCTTTCCTCATTGCAACAACAATATTGCCAATAACTCTTTGACCTTCCTCAGGATCAGGAACATCCCCTTTATTTTCAATAACCAACGAGACCATTTCATTAATTGCTTCAATCACTTCATCGGAGCAGTAGAGCCAAGACTTGTACTGCTCTTCGAAAAACTCTTTTTTAGTCTCAACATTCGCTGTTTGACCAACAAAGCCCTGAAGCTTAATGAGTAGTTTCGCGTATTGTTCTTCCTTGTATTTCAAGGCCGACTCTCCTCTTTTGGATTTAATACCAAAGTAATATGTCAGTATTGAACCAATGACTAAGGAGAAGACGGGTAATAGGGACTTAAAAATTTCCATTAAACACTCCATCAACTATTCATGAATAACTAAAGTAACTAGGCCATCATGAATTGTTTAGAATGAACCTGTCTATGACAATTAATATGCAACACCATCAAGTTCGAGCTATTGTCTGAGCCGCCATCAACTCTTCGAATGATATGATGAACATCCCAATCATCCTTAGAATTAAACTGCTGGCTGCAAACAGTACATTTAAAGTCCTGTCTTTCAACAATTTTCCACAACTTCATGTTTCCCGCTAAAGACTTTTTAAGCCTTTGCATCTTCAGACGTTCAAAATATTGTTCGTCTTCCGGTAGATAACAATTCGCTGTTGCCCGAATTTTCACATGTTTATCAATTTTCACTTTCGCCGCACTAAGCAAGCGATAGTGACCCTCGTCCCCGTTCAGTCTTGGTGCGCTGAATACCCAATTCCTTTTACCAACCGTTTTAAAGTATTTATCTTTAATCCAGCGTTTGCGGCGATTGGAATGGATACGACGACACCACTGCCATAACATTTTCCAGATCCGGTAATCCACATATTTGAATGCCTCACTAGCACAGATCCAACGGTGATAATTACACCACCCTCGGATCATCGGATTCAGCTTGGCAATGACTGCCGATGCCGGAACCGTTTTATGACAGTTAAGATAGTCTCGTATGTTGCGCAGAAACGCCTTTACGTTTTTATTTGACGGCTTGATTAACATCTTGCCGTTGTATTTACGTAAATTCTGCCCTAGGAAATCAAATCCATCTTCAATGTGCGTTATCAGCGTTTTTTCAGCTGACAGTTGCAGTCCCCGCTCTGCCATAAAGACTTTCACAATAGGTAAGACTTCATGTTCCAGCAATTCTTTGGAAATGCCGGTAATAATAAAGTCATCTGCATAACGCACATAATTGACCTTGGTTTTATAGCTTGCTTTGGTATTCTTTTTCCCAAAATGGGATTCGAGTACCTCTTCCAAGCCATCAAGTGTCATGTTGGCCAACACTGGAGAAATAATTCCTCCTTGTGGTGTACCAGATTCCGTTGGATTTAACTTTCCGGATTCCATAAATCCAGCTTTCAGCCATTTCTTGAGTACCGCTTTATCCATCGGGATATTCGCGATGAGCCAATCATGGCCAATAAAGTCAAAACACCCTTTGATGTCGCCTTCAAGCACCCATTGGGCACTAGCCTTACGACTGAGGTTCACGAAGCATTGTTCGATCGCATCAGCACAAGAGCGATTGGGACGGAAACCATAGGAATTACGATCAGCTGTAGTTTCCGAGACAGGCTCTAGTGCTAACAGGTAGAGTGCCTGCATCGCCCTATCACGCATTGTCGGAATCCCCAGCGGTCTTCTCTTCCCGTTGGCTTTCGGTATATAGACTCGCCTTAGCGGTTTAGGCTGGTAGCCCTTACGCTTCAGTTTGTTTATTGCTTCCCATTTCAAAGCAGGAGTATTCCAGGTTTCCTGATCTACACCTGGGGTGTTTTTACCTCTGTTTTCGGTGACTCGCCGAATAGCGATCACCTTGGCAGCAAACGATCGAGTTAACATGCGTTGCAGGCGCTTGACCTGTCGCCAGTCAGACTTTTCCGTTGCCTTAGCGATCCGTACCTGTAGCCCTCTCACTCTGCGATACATCAGCTCCCAGTTAATACTGTGCCATTGTTCCGCTTCGTGGGAGGATGCAGACACTTCCATTTTCATCGAAGTATGCACCTTGCTTTCCTCCATTAACGTTTAGTTGTTAATGAAACCCACAAGACGCACTTATGCCCCACAGGGCAAAAAGTTTACCCTGTGAGGTTTCAAAATGTAGAGCTTCAGGTTCCACTGAAAGTGGACTGAGCTCACCAAATACTGACACCCACTCTACGTCAAGGTCTTCACGTGATGGATTCACAGAAGGAGCTTGAACGTCATCTAATAGTTAGATGACCGCAGAATTAATGCAGTTACAACGCTATGTGAATAAAAGGCTTTACCTGTTTTCACACCATTAAAGACCAGTTGGAAGTGGGCACCGTTTCCGGTGAAGGAACCTTTAACCCTCTATCTGCTCCGTTACAGAGCAGCATTCGCTTTTTCCAACCTCCCATGCCTGCACCCCCAACAGCGTTCCTTGCGGTTCGCCTGCCCTATCAATGTAAATAACAGGGCAGAGATACAGGTTTTCCGAGTTCCATGCCGATGACACGAATTACTTAGGTTCTGCCAATACACCGGAGATCTTAATGGCAACGTATTCCCAGATGTAAGAGGAATAGCCGATCCCGTACCTTTTGGTTAGAGCGTCAGTGTTGAAGCTTTCATAGATGAAAATTCCCCACAACAATAGCATTACGCTCGTCGCGGCTGACGGTGCTTGTTAGCAGTTCACGTATGTTAACCATATAATTCAGCCTAGCCCCTCAATCACCTGCTATTGGCAATATCTCCATCCTCACCTCACAGTGAGAATTAACCATCGAAATGGGGGTACATTGTCAGGGAGCTTCGAACCCCGCCGTTACCAGCGACGCACTACCCTTAGGCTACTGTTAGTTGCATAACAGGTTCCGCTCAATAACGTTCAGCGCGTTACTTTCGCTGTCGGTTATTGTGGAACAATCATCAGACACAGCTTCACACCGGCAGGTGCCAAGCCTTCGATATAGACACGAATAATCCCATTACATCACAGACCCAAAAAACGGAATGCTTCAATGTATATCTCACAAGAAAGGCAGAGATATGAGCTTACACCCATACCTGAAATCAGACTCCATAAGGAGACCGATATTCGGGCTTAGAGTAAGCCCGAATATCGGGTTTTTATCGAAATGCTATTTTCTACTGGAGGGGAATGAATACCACATTAAGTTAGTATTCACTTCGGCTGTAACCCAGTCAGGCTAGCTACCTGCGCGACTCTCGTCGCATCACATCATCCCGCCCATGCCGCCCATGCCCATGCCGCCCATATCAGGCATTGATGGTGCATCTTTCGCAGGCATGTCCGTCACCATCGCTTCTGTGGTGATCATCAGGCCAGCAACAGAAGCCGCGAATTGCAGTGCAGAACGCGTTACTTTTGTTGGGTCCAGGATACCCATTTCGATCATGTCGCCATACTCACCAGTTGCAGCGTTGTAACCGTAGTTACCTTCACCTGCTTTAACCTGGTTTGCGACTACTGACTCTTCGTCACCGGCGTTCTTCGTGATCTGACGGATAGGCGCTTCCATTGCACGCAGTGCAACGCGAACACCTACGTTCTGATCTTCGTTGTCACCTTCAACACCCGCTACTTTAGAAGCAGCACGGATCAGGGCAACACCACCACCAGCAACCACGCCTTCTTCAACCGCAGCACGAGTTGCGTGCAGGGCATCTTCTACGCGGTCTTTCTTCTCTTTCATCTCAACTTCAGTTGCTGCGCCAACTTTGATAACCGCAACGCCGCCAGCCAGTTTAGCCACACGCTCTTGCAGTTTTTCTTTGTCGTAGTCTGAAGTTGCGTCTTCGATTTGCTGACGAATCTGAGCAACACGGCCCTGAATCATCTCTTCTTCACCAATACCATCGATAATGGTGGTGTTTTCTTTGGTGATAGAAATACGCTTCGCCTGACCCAGGTCTTCCAGCTGAACTTTTTCCAGCTCCAGACCCACTTCTTCAGAAATCACAGTACCTGCAGTCAGTACTGCGATGTCTTGCAGCATAGCTTTACGACGGTCGCCGAAACCAGGTGCTTTAACCGCAGCCACTTTCACGATACCGCGCATGTTGTTCACTACTAGCGTAGCCAGTGCTTCACCTTCTACGTCTTCTGCAATGATCAGCAGTGGACGAGAAGCTTTCGCTACGGCTTCCAGAGTTGGCAGCAGTTCACGAATGTTAGACACTTTCTTGTCAACCAGCAGGATGAATGGGTTTTCCAGCTCTACGCTGCCCGCTTCCTGGTTGTTGATGAAGTAAGGTGACAGGTAACCGCGGTCAAACTGCATACCTTCAACCACGTCCAGCTCATCGTGCAGAGCCTGACCTTCTTCAACAGTGATAACACCGTCGCGGCCAACTTTTTCCATTGCTTCAGCAATGATGTTACCCACGCTTGCGTCAGAGTTCGCAGAGATAGTACCTACCTGAGCGATCGCTTTGGTGTCAGCACATGGTACAGACAGCGCTTTCAGCTCTTCCACTGCAGCCGCAACGGCTTTGTCGATACCGCGCTTCAGATCCATTGGGTTCATGCCCGCAGCAACGGCTTTCAAACCTTCGTTCACGATAGCCTGAGCCAGAACGGTTGCAGTCGTTGTACCGTCACCCGCAGCGTCATTCGCCTGAGAAGCAACTTCTTTCACCATCTGTGCGCCCATGTTCTGGAACTTGTCTTCCAGTTCAATTTCACGCGCTACCGATACACCATCTTTAGTGATGGTTGGCGAACCGAACGACTTGTCCAGTACGACGTTACGGCCTTTAGGGCCCAGTGTTACTTTAACTGCGTCTGCCAGAACGTTGACACCTTCCAGCATTTTGATGCGGGCATCGTTACCAAATTTTACGTCTTTAGCTGCCATGTCAGTCTTCCTTTCTTAATTCTTTATTCGAGGTGAACGGATTATTCAACGATAGCCATGATGTCGTTTTCAGACATGATCAGGACTTCTTTACCGTCGATTTTCTCAGTTTTAGTACCGTAACCTTCAGCAAAGATAACAGTATCACCAACTTTCACGTCCAGTGGCTGCACGGTGCCGTTTTCAAGAATGCGGCCTTTACCAACGGCAAGCACTTTACCGCGGGTAGATTTTTCTGCTGCAGAACCAGTTAGAACGATGCCACCAGCTGATTTTGATTCCACTTGCTGGCGCTCAACGATAACTCGGTCATGTAAAGGACGAATGTTCATCGGTCGTCTCTCCTGATAAAAGTAATGTCCATAGTAACAATGGGGTAAGGCGCCATTGGCCCTACATTTTCTGTTAACTAAACATGTTGGGACGTTTTTTGAGATCCCAAGCCCCCAGGCCAAATTTTTTTCAAAATATAGTGAAGAGTTTTTGCCCGATCACATTCTTTGCTTTAGGGTAGGCAGGCATTCTTTGTCCGAGAGCGTTATGGCTGTAGAAAAACGACCCGACAAACACGGGTTATTGTCTGATCCTATCCCTGATGTTCTGCGTCGCCTCACGGTTCCGATGATCTTTGGAATGGTCGCGATCCTGATGTTCAATCTGGTGGATACCTTCTTTATTTCCCTGCTCGGCACCGAGGCGCTGGCCGCCGTCAGCTTCACCTTTCCGATCACCTTCGCCCTGAACTGCATCACCATGGGCATTAGCGTCGGGATCTCAACCAGCATTGGCCGACTACTGGGCAAAGGAGATACCCAGCGTGCCGCTCGCCTGACCACGCACGGACTGCTGCTGGCGGTACTGATGATGATTGCGGCCTCCGGACTGGGGCTGTTCACCATAGAACCGCTGTTTACTCTGATCGGCGCCAAAGCCTCATTGTTACCGATCATTTCAGACTACATGGCCATCTGGTATTTGGCGATTCCGCTGCTGGTGATCCCGATGGCTGGCAACAGTGCCATTCGCGCCACCGGGGATGCCAAAACCCCGGCCAAAATCATGATGCTGGCCGGCGCGATCAACGGGGCACTGGATCCGCTGCTGATATTCGGGCTCGGCCCTTTTCCGGAGCTGGGCGTTCAGGGTGCCGCCATTGCCAGCGGGATCAGCTGGGCGTTTGCACTGATCTGGTCGCTGGTTGTGCTGGTCAAACGTGACAATCTGCTGGCAAGGCCGCAACTGGCTCACTTGCTGCCTGACTGGCGGCAAATCCTCCAGATTGGCACGCCGGCGGGTCTGTCCAATGCCCTGACGCCGCTGTCCGGCACGGTGTTGATGACCATTCTGGCGGCACAAGGCACTGCCTCCGTCGCCGCCTATGGGGCAGCCATGCGCATCGAGTCCATCCTGATCACCGTCATGATGGCGCTGGGCTCTGCCCTGATGCCTTTCATGGCGCAGAATCTCGGTGCAGATAAACCGGAGCGAGCCTTTGCCGCCCTGTTTACCGCCATGCGCTTTGCCATCCTGTTTCAGCTGCTGGTGTATGTGATGATGGTGCCTCTGAGCTGGCCGCTGTCTTCACTGTTCAGCCAGGACGAGGCAGTGCGCTCCCAGTTGTGGCATTACCTGATCGTGGTACCGGCCAGCTATGGCTTACAAACGGTGTGCATGTTGCTGATCAGCGGTCTGAACGCGATGCACCAGTCCTTTAAGGCACTGCTGTGGAATTTACTGCGCCTGTTTGGTCTGTTACTGCCTACGGCCTGGCTGGGCAGCCTGCTCGGGGGAACCGAAGGGCTGTTCGCCGGCATTGCCTTGGCCAACGTAGTATGCGGACTGGTTGCCTATCTGTACGCGCTGAAACTGCGCCGTGACAAGCTGGCATTCGTGACAAGCTGATATCCGTGACAGTCTAACGGCATCGACGCACCTGCCGCTGTGGCCATACGGGTGGGCGCCTGAATCTCGGCACTGATGCCAGCCTGAAAAAATGAACAGGATGAATAAAAAAAGACAGCTTTCGCTGTCTTTTTTTATTTGGCCAGCCTCACACTGGCACTCGAACGGTTAACGCAAACGCGGGGTATCATCATCGTCGCTGTCTGCGCGCTTATCCTTGGCATCTTTGCGTTCGTATTCGCCGTCAAAAACATCCCCGCCCTGAGAATTAAACGGGTTGTGATCCTGACGAGAGAAAGGCCCTTGGTGAAAATCCTGACTGCCGCCAAATCCGGCACTGAACCCCGAACCGGCGGCCATGCCATGCACCTTGACCCGCTTCATCAGCTGTTTGGCCAGCATAGCGCGCGGACCAGGCAGCAGCGCCAACATTCCCATCGCATCGGTCATGAAGCCCGGCGTCAGCAGCAACACACCGGCAACCGCCAGCATCACCCCTTCCACAATCTGTTGGGCAGGCAGTTCGCCTTGCTGCAGGCGGTTTTGAACCGACAGCAGGGTCGCGATCCCCTGGCTGCGAACCAGTGATGCCCCTACCACAGCGGTGACCAGCACCAGGCCAACCGTCGGCCATAAACCAAGGAAGCCGCCGACCTGAATAAACAGGGCGATCTCGATGATGGGCACAACAATAAACAGAAACAGTAAAATCGGAAACACGGCTTTCCCCTTGCTGATTAGCGGTATTCAGGTGCAGCCATGACACATTCCGGACACATCACAACGTTACCTTAGGTATATAGACAATAATGGGAGTTGAGCAGTTTTTTTCAACTGCTCGGAGTAGGGTTTCATTGTAACAGTTGATTACAATACTCTGGCCCATGAAAACAAAACATACGGTTCACATTCTGTCATATTGTGTCATTTACCCTCACTAAACGCGGGGGAATCATTAACAGAATTTGTGACCACTTTCGCATTCTTGTGCAAAGGTTTTCAGGCCTCTGAAAAAAGTGATCTGGATTATGTTTTTACCCCTAAAGGGGAGTATTATCGGCAACAGACAATAGGTGTCAGGTACGATCATCTAGCCAAAATCTCTATAGAATGGACTCTAAAGCTTAAGAATTGGCTCAACAACTATATTTTATTAGCAGATTCCACTAAGGCTACGTCATGTCTCAGATGATTGATCTAGAAAAAAATGAAGCAATGATTAACAACGTTGCAACCCGCATCGAAGAAGATCTACTTGGTGAACGCCACGTGCCGGCGGATGCTTACTGGGGCATCCACACACTGCGTGCCGTAGAAAACTTCAATATCTCTAATACCACTATCTCTGACGTTCCAGAATTCGTGCGCGGCATGGTTTTCACCAAGAAAGCAGCAGCAATGGCGAACAAAGAACTGGGCGTGATTCCTTCTGACGTGGGTGAGTACATCATCAAAGCGTGTGATTTGATCCTGGAAACAGGCAAGTGCATGGATCAATTCCCTTCAGACGTTTACCAGGGCGGTGCTGGTACTTCCGTTAACATGAACACCAACGAAGTTGTTGCGAACCTGGCTCTTGAGCTGATGGGCAAAGACAAAGGCGAATACGACATCGTTAACCCGAACGACCACGTCAACAAGTCTCAGTCAACAAACTGTGCTTACCCAACCGGTTTCCGTATTGCCGTTTACAACAGCATCATGAAGCTGCTGGAAGCACTGGATTACCTGAAAGCCTCTTTCGACGCGAAAGACAAAGAGTTCGCTAACGTCCTGAAAATGGGCCGTACTCAGCTGCAAGATGCCGTACCAATGACAGTGGGTCAGGAATTCCACGCTTTCGGTATCCTGATCAAAGAAGAAATCAAAAACCTACAGTACACCGCTCAGCTACTGCTGGAAGTGAACCTGGGTGCAACAGCAATCGGTACCGGTCTGAATGCCGCTACGGGTTACCAGGAGCTGGCTGTACAACGTCTGGCTGAAGTAACTGGCCTGCCCTGCGTACCAGCAGAAGACCTGATCGAAGCCACCTCTGACTGTGGTGCTTACGTTATGGTTCACGGCGCGCTGAAGCGTACTGCCGTTAAACTGTCTAAAATCTGTAACGACCTGCGTCTGCTGTCTTCCGGCCCTCGTACCGGTCTGAACGAAATCAACCTGCCAGAAATGCAGGCGGGTTCTTCTATCATGCCAGCTAAAGTTAACCCAGTAATCCCAGAAGTGGTTAACCAAGTGTGCTTCAAGGTAATTGGTAACGACACCACTATCACTTTTGCCGCAGAAGCGGGCCAGCTTCAGCTGAACGTGATGGAGCCAGTGATTGGCCAGGCACTGTTCGAGTCTATCGACCTGCTGAAAAACGCCTGTATCAACCTGCGTGACAAGTGTGTGTCTGGCATCACTGTGAACAAAGATATCTGCGAAAGCTACGTCTTCAACTCTATTGGTATCGTCACTTACCTGAACCCGTTCATCGGTCACCACGAAGGCGACATCGTCGGTAAGATTTGTGCAGAAACCGGTAAGAGCGTGCGTGAAGTCGTACTGGAACGTGGCCTGCTGACTGAAGAGCAGCTGGATGACATCTTCTCTGTGCAGAACCTGATGCATCCTGAATACAAGGCTAAACGTTACAACTAATCCCGTAACTCAATAACAATCAGGCGGATTTTCAGGATGAGGATCCGCCTTTTTTTGCTACAGATTCCCCTTTTTCGACTTTAACTTTTTAATTTCAACTTTAAGACAGGACAATTCTATGATTGCTGTAGAACTCTTGGTCGTTCTCGCGTTTATTTTCTTAGGCGCCAGAATCGGCGGTATTGGTATCGGTCTGGCGGGTGGCGCCGGTGTGATCGTGCTTTCCCTTCTGCTGGGTATGCCAACCAGCCAAAGCTACATCCCTATCGACGTCATTCTTATCATCATGTCTGTTATCACCGCTATCGCCGCAATGCAGGTAGCAGGCGGGATGGACTGGCTGGTTGAACTGGCCGAAAACTTTCTGCGTAAGAACCCGAAACGCATTACATTCTACGCACCAATCGTTACTTACCTGATGACCCTGATGGCTGGTACTGGCCACACGGCATTCTCAACACTGCCGGTTATTGCAGAAGTGGCTAAAGAGCAAGGTGTTCGCCCTTCTCGTCCACTGTCTATCGCGGTCGTGGCATCACAAATCGCAATCACTGCCTCACCAATTTCAGCGGCCGTTGTGTTCTTCTCCGGCATCCTGGATCCAATGGGCGTGGACTACCTGACTCTGCTGGCCATCTGTATTCCGACAACCTTCATTGCTTGTATGGTCGGCGCTTTCGTTGCTAACTTCCTGGGCTGCGAGCTGAAAGATGATCCTGTGTACCAGGAGCGTCTGGAAAAAGGTCTGATCAAGCTGCAAGGCACAACCAAGCGTGAAATCCAGCCAACCGCGAAGAAAGCGACGTTCATCTTCCTGACTGCGATCCTGATTGTCGTGGGTTATGCTGCTGCCATTTCAAGCTCTGTGGGCCTGATCGAGAACCCGGCGCTGGGCCGAAACGAAGCAATCATGACATTCATGCTGGCCGCCGCCGCCGCTATCGTATTCACCACCGGCATTGACGCAGCCAAGATTCCGGCAGCGCCAACATTCCGCTCTGGTATGACGGCTTGTGTGTGTGTACTGGGTGTAGCATGGCTTGGTTCAACATTCGTTAACGGCCACGTTGACGGCATCAAAGAAGTGGCAGGCTCACTGCTGCAAGATTACCCATGGATGCTGGCGATGGTTCTGTTCTTTGCCTCTATGCTGCTGTACTCACAAGGGGCAACCACGACGGCGCTGATGCCTGCGGCACTGGCTATCGGTGTGGCTCCACTGACCGCTATCGCGTCTTTCGCTGCGGTAAGTGCACTGTTCGTACTGCCAACTTACCCAACGCTGCTGGCAGCCGTCGAAATGGATGACACCGGTTCTACCCGTATCGGTAACCTGGTATTCAACCACCCATTCTTTATTCCGGGCGTTACTACTATCGCCACGGCTGTGGGTCTGGGCTTCGTAGTTGGCGGACTGATTCTGTAAACTGTCCGGTTCGACAACCGGTAAGGCTGCCTGCGGGCAGCCTTTTTATTATCTGTATTCAGACAGATATGAAAAAATATCGATAGTAAGTTCTTACTAACTTGCTTTATAAACCTTGCTTTACTCCTGGCTAAAAAAGCGCGCCAGAGAACATGTTCACCAACATTGCCATTGGCTCACAAGCAACCGATGGAATGCAAACAGCCTATGGAACACAGACCACCGATGGCAAGCACAGTAACCTCACGGGCTTCCCTCCAAGGTCATCTTACATAGCCGGACCGGGCGGCAAACCTGGCATTGTGGTGTTAATACCAGCTTCATGCATCACATATCATCAAGCTAGATAACGAGATAACTGAGTGGTATTGCGCGAGAAATTGCAGTGAGAAAATGGCGTTCGTGAATCTGGTGAAAGAGAAAGAAGAACGATGAAATATCGATTCGTCAGATGCCGATACATCCGGTGACATATTTATCAGGAGTCGGTTCAGGCAGTGAACCACAAAGCAGGGTAAAATGAGAGGTTAACGTCTCCGCCCTTGTCAGGGCGAAGACAGTGAACAAATACGGATTCCCGACGTATTTGCTCATTCGGCGTCTCCATCAATCCCAATGTGAACGCCGAGTCATGTCTCTTTTTGCTACAGAGCAGGCCAAGACAGGAAAGCCTGCCTGAGTAGTGTAGTCAGAGGGGACATCGGGCGATAGAGGTAAAAGCGTGATGCAGCGATGCAAAAATGGTATGAAGTTAGATGACCTACGCACTCTGATTGCGATTGCCCAACACGGAAGTTTCAGAGCAGCCGCCAGTGCACTTGATATTCCCCCGGCCACCTTAAGCCGCCGTCTGCAGCGGCTGGAGGATACCCTGAATTGCCAGTTGGTGATTCGGGACAGCCGAAATGTGTCCCTGACCCCGCTGGGTGAAGACTATGTCGCGCGTTGCCAGCCACTGCTGAGCGCGCTGGAGTCTGCCACCAGCGAACTGCGGGACAATACACAGAACCACCCCAAGGGCTCATTGCGGGTGTCCGCTCCGGTCGGCTTGCTGACTTACCGGCTGATGCCACTGTTTAACCAGTTTCTGGCGCAGTATCCGGACATCACATTGGCGCTGACCCACCTTTCCAATCAACACCATGATTACAGCCCGGAGCAGTACGATGTGGTGTTTCGGGTAGGGCAACAACCTGACTCCAGTTTTGCGGCGGCACGGCTGGGGGAGTCACAGCGCATTCTGGTGGCCAGTCCGACCTACCTGCAACAGCACGGCCAGCCGCGCCATCCGGATGACCTCGCTCACTATGCCCGTCTGGCAAGCGTGCCAGAGTTTGAGTGGGCACTTACCAGCAAAAATGATGAGCAGAAGCAGATCGTATGGGTGAACACCCCGGTCAGAATGGCCATCGCCGATTTGAACAGCATCAAACAGGCCGTGATTGATGGCCTGGGGATTGCCTGCCTGCCCAACTATGTGGTGGCCGATGCGCTGACCCGTGGACAACTGACCACACTGATGGAGCACTGGTATTCTCCACCACGGCCGATTTATATGCTGTATCAGCGCATGGGCTACCTGCCTGCCCATATTCGGCTGTTTATCGATTTTATGCGGGCGGGCCTGAGCGATCCGTGCGAGCCGGATCAAGGGTGTGACGCTTGCCCCGGACGTTGAAATCGTCCCGGGGATAAAGCGGTCTCTGAAGATACGCTCTGATATAGTTAGAGTATGCTGTTTTCTGGCGCTCTCCCGCCAGGTTTTCTCAGAGACGAGTCCACGCTGATGATACACATGCAACCGACCGCGCTATGGCGCTGGCTGAGTCAGCCGCTGCTACACGCCATCACGGCGCTTTTACTGCTTCTGGCCGGGCTGCCGGCCCAGGCATTTACCCTGCCCGGCAGCTCACCGGCCCCGACCCAGTTCGTGCCGGTGGATGAGGCGTTTCCGTTCAACTTCCTCCAGCAGGGTGAGACGGTCTATCTCGACTGGCAAATCAAACCCGGTTATTACCTCTACCAGCACCAGCTGTCCGTCAGCAGTGACACGGCGCAACTGGGCAACGTCGCCATCCCGGCCGGCACCCCGTATCAGGATGAATTTTTCGGTGAGGTCAACATCTATACCGACCCTCTGATGCTGGCCGTTCCCTTGCTTCGCGCTGATGACAACGCAACCCTGACCATCCGCTATCAGGGCTGCGCCAAAGCCGGGTTCTGCTACCCACCGGAGGTTCGCCAGATCCCGCTGACGGCGGTGCTGACCTCGGCAGGGAGCGAAACGAGCACCACGCCAGGCAGCGTTAACACAGCGGCCACCAATTCGGTAGTAAGCACTAACATAGCTACGCTACAAAAACCCCCGGTGCCGCCACGCACCCAGCAGGATCAGCTGGCCAGCGATCTGGCCGACCAGTGGTGGACCCCGTTTGTCTTTCTGGCCTTGGGGATCGGGCTGGCCTTCACCCCCTGTGTCCTGCCGATGTACCCGATTCTGAGCGGTATTGTGCTGGGCAGCGGTCAGCTGACCCAGCGCCGGACCTTTGCGCTGGCGTTCACCTATGTTCAGGGCATGGCCCTGACTTACACATTGCTCGGGTTAGTGGTGGCGTCGGCCGGCATGCAATTTCAGGCTGCCTTGCAGCACCCGTATATCCTGATTGGCCTGAGTGTGCTGTTTGTGGTGCTGGCCCTGTCGATGTTCGGTGCCTATACCCTGCAACTGCCCGCCAGCGTACAGACCTGGTTGAGCAACCTGAGTAACCGCCAGCAGGGCGGCCACAGCGGAGGGGTCTTCCTGATGGGAGCCATTTCCGGCCTAGTGTGCTCCCCCTGCACCACCGCTCCGCTCTCCGGCGCGTTGATTTATGTGGCTCAGAGCGGGGATCTGCTGACCGGTGCCGTGGCGCTGTACGCCCTTGCCATCGGCATGGGAATTCCGCTCATTCTGGCCGCCATGTTCGGCAACCAGCTACTGCCAAGAGCCGGCCAGTGGATGACCCACGTGAAAACGTTCTTCGGCTTCATTCTGCTGGCCGTGCCGCTGTTTCTGCTGGAGCGCATCCTGCCGTCTGCCGTGATGCCGTATCTCTGGTCACTGCTGGGTCTCGCCGCGTTTGGCTGGCTGTATCACGTCAAGCAGACACTCACCGTGTCCTGGCGCAGCAGCCTGCTGGCCGTCGTCGCGATCGTCGGCCTGCTGGTGGCAGTGCAGCCCTGGTTCCCGCTACTGATCGGTGACAAGCCTGCAGCCGACAGCAGTGCCAGCCAGCCGACCATTACCTTCCGACAGGTAACAAACCTGGATGAACTGAATCTGGCGCTGGCTGATGCCAAGGCTCAGGGGATGCCGGTGATGCTCGACTTCTACGCTGACTGGTGCGTGGCCTGTAAGGAATTTGAAAAGTACACCTTCCACGAACCCGATGTTGCGCGTCAGTTGAACAGTTTCATGCTGCTGCAAGCCGATGTCACTAAAAGCACGCCAACCGATATGGCCCTGTTGCAGGCAATGAATGTCCTGGGTTTGCCTACCCTGGACTTCTGGAATCCACAGGGAGAAGCCCTGAACGGCGCACGCCTGACTGGTTTCATGGAAGCCAGGCCATTTCTGACTCACCTGAAAGACCACCAGCTGATTCAATAGCTGGTGGTTCGGGAGTGGTGGCACCGTCACCGCTTCCTTTTCATCGCCTGCTCCCCGTCCTGGCACCGGCTTTTCCTCGTTTCTACCGGGTTTGTTTCACCGCCGACATATCGCCACCTGATCAAGCTCTTATCTTGGCTGTTAACGAATTGATCAGGCGTAGATCCAGTGATAGCGTTAAGAAAAACAACCAGAAAATACTGCCATGGACGCTCAGTACACGATTGTTATCGCCGATGACCATCCGCTGTTTCGCAATGCGCTGTTTCAATCAGTGCATCTGGCGATCAGCGGGGCCAATCTGCTGGAAGCAGATTCCCTCGATAGCCTGCTCACCCTGCTTGATAAAGAGCCGGACGTTGACCTGTTGCTGCTGGATTTAAAAATGCCCGGCGCCAACGGTATGTCCGGTCTGATCCAATTACGAAACCAATACCCTGACCTGCCGATTGTGGTGATTTCCGCCAGCGAAGAGCCCAGTGTTATCCGTCAGGTCCGCAGTCACGGGGCTTTCGGCTTTATCCCCAAATCCAGTGACATGCGCGCGCTGATTGGTGCCCTCAACCAGGTACTCGACGGCGAACCAGTGTTCCCGGAAGGGCTGGGGGAAGACAGCGACGACGTCAGCGATCTGACCGATCGCATTGCCGCTCTGACTCCGCAGCAGTACAAGGTGCTGTGCATGCTCTCTGACGGCCTGCTCAACAAACAAATCGCCTACGAGCTCAATGTCTCTGAAGCCACGATCAAGGCCCACATGACCGCGATTTTCCGCAAGCTCGGCGTGAAAAACCGCACCCAGGCCGTCATCCTTCTGCAGCAGTTGGATCTGGCACCATAATTTCTCATTCCACCCGACAGTTAGCGTTAGACTTTCGGCTAACTTTCGCTTTTCCCGACTTCCTCAGTTCTCCTGCGTAGCTCACAAAATCACCGCCTCTGCGGTGATTTTGGCCATTTTGGCTCGACTAAAGTTGCACTGTTCAAATGGTCATTCGTTGCTATTGTCATGTCGTAACATTTTTTTAACGCGATTTTGACGACGTGTAAGGAGATGAAAATGGCGTTCGAATCCAAGGAACAGGCGCAAGCCTACTGGAAAGAAAATCTCGGGATCATGGGCTCGCTACTGGCTATCTGGTTCCTGGTCTCATATGGCGCAGGGATCCTGTTTGTTGACGCCCTGAATGCAATTCAGCTAGGTGGCTTCAAACTGGGTTTCTGGTTCTCGCAACAGGGATCGATTTATGTGTTTGTGGCCCTGATTTTTGTCTACGTGGTGCGGATGAACGCGCTGGATCGTAAGTTCAACGTGCAAGAAGACTAAGAGGTTTATTATGGATATCCAAACCTGGACGTTTATCTTAGTGGGCATCACTTTCGCCCTCTACATCGGCATCGCCATCTGGGCCCGCGCCGGATCAACCAGTGAGTTCTATGTGGCCGGCGGTGGCGTACACCCGGTGGCTAACGGTATGGCAACGGCCGCCGACTGGATGTCAGCCGCCTCCTTCATTTCAATGGCAGGGATCATCTCTTTCGTCGGTTACGACGGCGGGGTATACCTGATGGGCTGGACGGGTGGTTACGTGCTGCTGGCACTGTGCCTGGCGCCTTACCTGCGTAAGTTCGGTAAATTTACGGTGCCGGATTTCATCGGCGATCGTTACTACTCGAAAACGGCGCGTATGGTGGCTGTCTTCTGTGCCATCTTCATTTCCTTCACCTACGTGGCCGGTCAGATGCGTGGGGTGGGCGTGGTATTCGCCCGCTTCCTGGAAGTTGATATCAACATGGGTATCATCATCGGGATGGCCATCGTGTTCTTCTACGCCGTGATGGGCGGGATGAAAGGGATCACCTACACCCAGGTTGCTCAGTACTGCGTGCTGATCTTCGCCTTCATGGTACCGGCTATCTTTACTTCTCTGATGATGACCGGCAGCCCGATTCCACAAATTGGGATGGGCTCAACCCTGACAGGTACTGAAACCTTCCTGATGGACAAACTTGACGGCCTGACCGCGGAGCTGGGCTTCACCTCCTACACCGACGGCTCGAAAAGCATGGTCGATGTCTTCTTCATCACCGCGGCGCTGATGGTAGGTACAGCCGGTCTGCCACACGTTATCATCCGTTTCTTCACCGTACCACGCGTTAAAGATGCACGTATCTCTGCCGGTTGGGCACTGCTGTTCATCGCGTTCCTGTACACCACCGCTCCGGCAGTAGCCGCTTTTGCCCGCGTGAACATGATCACCACGGTGAACGGCCCTGACATGCAAGGTGTGCCGGTTGAGCAAGCACCAAGCTGGGTAACAAACTGGGAGAAAACGGGTCTGGTGACCTGGGAAGATAAGAACGGCGACGGCAAAATGTTCTACTCCGGCGATGAGCGCAACGAGATGAACATCAACCGTGACATCATCGTACTGGCAAGTCCTGAGCTGGCGAAACTGCCGAACTGGGTAGTTGCTCTGCTGGCAGCCGGGGGCCTGGCCGCTGCACTGTCTACCGCTGCCGGTCTGCTGCTGGTTATCTCCACCTCGGTTTCACACGACTTGCTGAAGAAAGGCTTCAAACCCAATATGACCGATAAACAGGAACTGCTGGCCGCACGGGTGGGCGCAGGTCTGGCTATCATCGGTGCCGGTTACCTGGGTATCAACCCTCCGGGCTTCGTGGCTCAGGTGGTGGCATTCGCCTTCGGTCTGGCTGCCGCCTCGTTCTTCCCGGCGATTATTCTGGGCATCTTCTATAAGAAGATGAATAAAGAAGGCGCAATTGCCGGCATGCTGTCAGGGATCTTCTTTACCGCAGCGTACATCATCTACTTCAAGTTCATCAATCCGGCCGCCAGCACGCCTGAAAACTGGTGGTTCGGCATCAGCCCAGAAGGCATTGGTACACTGGGTATGTGTCTGAACTTCGTGGTATCGATTGTTGTGAACAAGTTCACTGCCGAAGTACCGGAAGATGTACAGGAAATGGTTGAATCTATCCGTTATCCAAAAGGGGCCGGTGCCGCGCACGATCACTAATCGGGCCCGCCACACCGCCATCCTCAAAAGCCGATGCCACGCGTCGGCTTTTTTCTTGCCTTTCTCTGTACTTTTTCCTTCTGCTTCAACGCCGCCTTTCTGCTTTTTCGCCACACGGAACGTTCACAAGGATTGCCATCCCACAAATTAAATGATAATAGTTATCATTACATAATATGTATGGGGCCACTATGGACAGCCACGCTCACCTCTATAACGCATTTTTTAAAGCGCAGGATCGGTTTCAGGATTACTCATCCCCTCACGGTTTTGAGCCGGATGTTATTCACGAATACCTTCATTGGGGTGTGCTGCTGGCAGCCAGCCACGAACACGGGGCTGAACAGGAAAATGCCCTGTTGTGTGAGCTGTTCCTGCGTCAGCTGTATCACCATTTTCTCGAAGCCATTGCCGACCCGCGGCGCAGCCACATCTTTCGCCGGGTGTGCCTGGACTCCATCCATGTCCCGCTACTGACCCTGAAGCGTTATTACGACCAATTCGAAGACGGGGATATCCATTTTCTGGCCTTACAGCAACAACTGCGCGGCGTACAGGCGCCGCTCGACTGACAACAAGGAGCCGCAATGAACCAGACTTTCCGTACCGAAACTGACAGCATGGGCGAGGTGCAGGTCCCCACTGACGCACTGTATCAGGCCCAGACCCAGCGGGCGGTCGATAACTTCCGCTTCAGCCGTCACACCATGCCGGCCCGATTCATTCAGGCGCTGGCTTACATCAAGCAGACGGCAGCACTCACCAATGCTCAGCTCGGTTTGCTGGAAGGTGATATAGCCACTGCCATTGAGGAAGCCTCACAAAGCATTATCGACGGCCAGCATCTGGCGCAGTTCCCCATTGATGTCTTTCAGACCGGCTCCGGTACCAGCTCAAACATGAATGCCAACGAGGTGATTGCGACACTGGCGAGCCGAACACTCGGCGGGGATGTCAGCCCGAACGATCACGTCAATATGGGCCAGAGCAGCAATGACGTGATTCCTACCGCGATACAGGTCAGTTCTGCTCTGGCTCTCGAACAACAGCTGCTACCGGCCCTGCAGCATCTGATTGCAACACTGGAGGCCAAGAAAAACAGCCTCAGCCACGTCGTGAAAACCGGGCGCACCCACCTGATGGATGCCATGCCGGTGACCTTTGCCCAAGAGCTGGGAGGCTGGCAGTATCAGGTCAGCCACGCCAAAGCGGCCATCGAACAGACCTTGCCTGCGGTCAAAGCCCTGGCCCAGGGCGGCACCGCCGTCGGGACCGGCATCAACGCCGATCACCGCTTTGCCGGAGCGTTTGCCGACAACCTGTCGCAGGCCACCCGGATCCGCTTTTCCACCAGCGAGAACTTCTTCTTCAACCTCAGCAGCCAGGATGCGATCGTCGCCCTGTCCGGCCAGCTGCGCACGACAGCAGTAGCGATCATGAAGATCGCCAACGATCTTCGCTGGATGAACTCCGGCCCCCTCGCCGGGCTGGGCGAAATTGAGCTACAGGCGCTGCAACCCGGATCCTCCATTATGCCGGGCAAGGTCAACCCGGTGATCCCGGAAGCCGCCGCCATGGCAGCCGCCCAGGTGATCGGGAATGACGCGACCATCACGGTGGCCGGCCAGTCCGGTAACTTCCAGCTGAATGTCATGCTGCCGGTGATTGCGCACAATATTCTGGAAAGTATTGAACTGCTGGCAAACAGCGCCACAGCACTGGCCGATAAAGCCATTGCGACCTTCACGGTGCGTCAGGATAACCTGGATGTCGCGCTGGCCAAGAACCCGATTCTGGTCACCGCACTCAATCCGGTGATTGGCTACCTGAAAGCCGCCGCGATTGCCAAACGAGCCTATCAGGAGGGCCGGGCCATTATTGACGTGGCAGAAGAGGAGACCGATCTCAATCGCGCAACCTTGGAACGCCTGCTCGATCCGGCCAAGCTGACGCAGGGTGGCGTCGCAGAGTAGCTGTGTCCGCGGCCAATTTCAGTGGCCAGTGACCTTGCTGTCTGTAAATACGAAGAGACCGCCCGGAGGCGGTCTCTTTGATACATGCAGCTAATGAGATCAGATACGCGTTTTTGATAGCCAAAGAATGATTTTTTTCATGCCGTTTCTGTGACCCGATTGAGCACGGAGCGTAACTTAAGCGGCTTCACCGGTTTGGCGATAAAGCTAAAGCCATTGGCCTGTATTCCCTCCATCATCGCATCCGTACGATCGGCACTGATGATCACCCCGGCAAACCGGTTCCCTAGCCGCAGGCGGCACTGCTGCAGCACTTCCAGCCCGGTGCGGCCATCGTCCAGCCGGTAATCGGAGAAAATCACATGCGGTAGCCAGCCGTCCTCCAGCGCTTTGAGGCTGTCGACGATATCGGTCGCGGTTTTCACCTCACAGCCCCAGCGGGCCAGCAGGTTTTCCATCCCGACCAGAATGTCCGGCTCGTTATCGACACACAAAATCCGCAAGTGGCTAAGATCTGAATGGCTCTGGCTGGCCGCCGGTGGAGCGACCCGAGGCAAGGCCGCTTTGTCTTCCTGATTCAGGGTGATAGAAAAAACACTGCCTTTGCCGTGCCAAGAGCGCATCGAGATCTGATGACCAAGCACCTGGGCAATCCCTTTTGATATCGCCAGCCCCAGCCCCAACCCCTGATCGGAGCGCACCTGGGTGCCACGGTTAAACTCCTCGAAGATTTCCAGCTGCTTCTCTTCTTCAATACCCATACCGTTATCCCAGACATCAATACGCACCTGCCCATTAATCCGGCGCGCCCCCAGCACCACTTTACCGCTGGGGCTGTAGCGAAACGCATTGGTCAGGAAGTTCTGTACAACCCGGCGCAGTAATTTGGGATCAGACTGCACCACCAGCGAGGTCGGCACCATGGAAAACGTGATGCCCTGCTGTTTAGCCAGTGCACTGAACTCGGCGTTCAGGTTCGCCAGCACATCATTGAGGGCAAAGGCATGCACATGGATATCCAGCTTGCCGGATTCCAGCCGCGAGATATCCAGCAGATCGCCAATCAAATCTTCTGCCGCACCCAGTGCACTTTCAATATGATTGGCCAGCTTGCGGGTTTCCTTGTCAGCCGCGACCTCTGATAACGACGAGGCAAACAACCGCGCGGCATTGAGCGGCTGCATCAGATCATGGCTTACCGCCGCCAGAAACCGGCTCTTGGATTTGGTCTGCAACTCGGCATGCTGGGTGGCGACCACCAACTGACGGTTGAGGGATTCCAGCTCACTGGTTCGCTGACGCACCCGCTCTTCCAGCGTTTCGTTGGCTTCTTTCAGCGCCTGCTCGGCATTGCGGAACTCCGTGATGTCGGTAAAGCTCATTACGAAGCCACCGCCCGGCATGGGATTCCCCTGCACCTCAATCACCTGGCCATCCTGACGCACCCGCGATGAGGTATGGGCCGTTCCCCGCTTCAGGTGCTCGACCCGTTTGGCGACATGTTTTTCCGGATCGCCGGGCCCGCACAGCCCCAGCTCGGCGTTATGGCGAATCACATCCGCAATCGGCCGCCCGACCTGAATCAACCCGGGCGGAAAGCTGAACAACTCCAGGTAGCGCTGGTTCCAGGCCACCAGCCGCAGCTGTTTATCCACTACCGCGATCCCCTGACTGATATGCTCAATCGCGCCTTGCAGCAGGCCGCGGCTGAAATCAAACAGCTCCGAGGCTTCGTCGACGATGGTCGCCACTTCCTCCAGCTGCATCTTGCGGCCCTGCAGCGCTGAGGTCAGTACCAGCCGTGCTGATGACGCCCCGAACACCCCCGCCAGTACCCGCTCGGTATGGCGGATCAAGGTCGATGGCGCCTGTTGCTGCGGCAGCAGGGATTCATCGTGCTGCTCGCCGTACTGCCGGAACGCATAACGCACCCGCTTACGTCCGACAAACCGCGCCGCCAGCATTTCCAGTTCGGCCACCGTCACCCGGGTCTGGTACAGGCTGGCATCGCCGCTTTCCGGCAACGGTGCCCCGACAAAAGAGGCCGCCTGTAACCGCTCGGTCAGAGACGAGCGGGTCACCAGGGAAACGCCGATATAGAGGATGATGTTCACCACCAGACTCAGCAGCATCCCCCAGTCCACAGTCGAAAGTTCATGCAGAACCGGCAGCGACGGCGGCGTCAGCAGCCACAGCAGCAGGTTGGTATCCGCACTGCCGGCCAGCATGTTGGTCTGCCCCATCATGGTCACCGCCCAGATGGTGATCCCGCCGCACAGCCCGGCGTACACGCCGTTGCGGTTCCCTTCCCGCCAGTAGATGCCGCCCAGCAACGCCGGGGCAAACTGAGCGATAGCAGCAAACGACAGAAAGCCGATCGCCGACAGCGACGGGATAGCGCCCAGAACCTGATAGAACCCCCATGCTGCCAGCAACAACAGGACAATCAGCGCCCGGCGAATATTGAGCAACAATCCGGAAAAGGCCGAGAAGTTACGTCCCGAGATCCGCAAACGGCGCAGCAGCAGCGGCAGCACCAGGTCGTTGGACACCATGATTGCCAGCGCGATAGTCGAGACAATCACCATCCCGCTGGCCGCGGAAGTCCCGCCAAGGAAAGCCAGTAGCGCGATGCTGTCGACCCCTTTTTGCAGCGGCAGATTAATCACATAGGTATCCGCCGCTATGTGCGGCAACAGGGCCTGTCCAGCCAAAGAGAGAGGGATAACAAACAGTCCCATCAGAAACAGGTACAGCGGAAACACCCAGCGCGCTTTATGCAGATCCTGCGCCCGTTCATTTTCCACCACCGTGGTGTGAAACTGCCGCGGCAGACAGACAATGGCCGTCATGGTCAGCAAGGTATGAATCAGCAGACTGCCAATCTGAGGATTGGCCGGTTGCAACAGGTCAGCCGCAGCGCTCCCCAAGTTAGGAATGTCCACCAGTAGGGCGACCGCAAACACCCCGACAATCAGGAACGCCGCCAGTTTGACCAGCGACTCAAAGGCCACCGCCATCATCATGCCGCGGTGGTGCTCAGTGGTATCAATGTGTCGGGTCCCGAACAACACGGTGAACACTGCCAGCGCCCCAGTGACCATCCAGGCGATATCGGATTTACCGGTACCGAGGATCCCCATTTCCTGGCCCAGCCCGGGGGCGACCTGCTCCAGCCCCATGGTGATCCCGCGCAGTTGCAGCGCGATATACGGCAGAATACCGACCACCGCAATCAGGGTCACCAAGACTGCCAGCCCCTGCGATTTGCCGTAGCGGGCCGCGATAAAGTCGGCAATGGAGGTGATATGTTCCCGTTTCGCGATCAGTATCAGCCGCGCCAGAATGCGCCAGCCAAACGTGAAGACGAGAATAGGAGCGATGTAGATCGGCAAGAATGACCAGACATCGTGGCTGGCCTGCCCCACGGTGCCGTAAAACGTCCATGAGGTGCAGTACACCGCAATTGAAAGGCTGTAAATCCACGGCCGCCAGCGCGCCATCCATTGCTTATTCCGATCGCCGTACCAGGCGATCCAGAACAGCAGCACCAGATAAGCCAGCGTCACCGGCACGACAATCCATCCCTGTGCCATGCGTTATCCCTAATCCAGATTGTAGATATAAAAAATGAGAGCCCAGTGTAGCTAAACACCGGGCTCTCACCAATCAGGAGGATCACAGTTCTGGATGGCAACGTCCTGAAGTCACCAGTGAATCAATCAGTTATCCTGAACCAGACTGCGACGGGGCATGTCTTCAATTTTCATGAACAGTGCCGGTACACCCATCAGCGCCATCAGCCAGAAAATATCCGCGCCCCACAGGCCATACAGCCAGCCGCTCAGTGCGGTCATCAGCGCCATAAACGCCCCCATCGGCAAGGCGTTATAGAGTGCCTGCAGGGCCACCATCTGGTTGCTCTGCGCATGCTGGATATAACGGATAGTCGCCAGGTGTGCTGCCGCAAAAGTAATGCCATGCAAGGCCTGAGCCGCAAACAGCACCGGCAGCTCAGTCATGGTTGCCGTCAGTCCCCAGCGAATCATCACCCCCACCGCAGCCAGACGGAACATGTTAGCGACGCTCCAGCCCGCAAACAGGCGCTTACTGATCGCAAACACGGCTACTTCGGCGACCACGCTGAAGCTCCACAGGTAACCGATCACATCTTCGCTGTAGCCCACATCTTTCCAGTAAATGGCACTGAAGCTGTAATACGCCGCATGGCTGCCCTGCAGCAGCGCAATAATCGTCAGGAACTGGATCACTTTCGGGTCACGCAGCATCTGCATCAGCGCCGGGCGCGGCGCATCATGGCTGCCCGGCTCTGACACCGGCAACACGGTCGGCTGACGGACCGTCAGCACCAGCGCGGCGACCAAACCAGCCGCAGCTACCCAGGGAATCACCGCTGGCGAAAATTCAGCGGCCGCCAGACCTACCACGGTAGAACCGGCGATAAAGGCGATCGAGCCCCATAACCGGGTACGGCCATAATCCAGATGGCCTTCTTTGGCATAGTGATTGGCCAGCGCATCGGACAGCGGTACAATCGGCCCAACCATCATATTGAAAAGTACAGTGACGATAGTTAGTGCCCACAAACTTCCGCCGCAATAAATATAGGCAACACAGGTTGCCAGCGCCGCCAGACCAAACCAGCGCAGGGCCGGAATCAGGTGCTCCACCTTATGAATGCGCGGGGTGATCACCAAATTGGCCAGACAGCGAACGCCGAAGCCCAGCCCCAGCAGCAAGCCGATATTTGACGCACTGACTTCCAGATACGCCAGCCACAAAGCCCAGAACGGCAGGTAAACACCGTAATTGAAGAAGAAACCAATTAAATATTGGGAGGTCCAGCCAAAAGGGCTACTTCGAAACATGCCATGTCCTATCAAACTAAATAAAGAGCCTGATGTGGCAGTCCTGTCACCGAACTGCCGCTCCAAAAGGCACCTATTATGCCCAGTTAAGCGCATCCTCCCAATGAAATTATTCCACTGATTTCATTTCTCTTTGCGGAAGATCAACCTTATCAGCGCCCCAAGCTAGACTAAAGTCGTCTGGCATCCGCTCGCTTTCCGACAGACACTGCATATATGGTCTGATGCCTGCCTGGAGAGCCTGCATGTCCGATAGCTTTGACACGTCCCTTCCCCCGTTTGATCGCCTGACCCCGGATCAGCAGCACCGGCTGATTGATTCGCTGGATGTCGCCTATTACCGGCATGGTGAAACCCTGATTGAAGCAGGCAGCGCCTGCGATCAGCTGTTCATCATTATCAAGGGCAGTGTCGAGGAAAGCAGCGCCGACGGCAAAGAAGTCTTCGCGCACTACACCACTGATGACATGTTTGATGTCAGGGCGCAGCTGGAGGCGCATTGCCGCCACCGCTACCGGGCACTTGAAGATACCCTCTGCCACCTGCTGCCACGCGACGTATTCCAGGACCTCTACCACCACAACAGCCAGTTTGCGGCCTACTTTGCCACCAGCCTGGCCCGCCGCCAGCAACTGCTGGAAGAAGCCCAGCGCCAGCAGAACCTGGCCGAATTTATTCTGACGAAAGTTGACGATGACAACATTCAGCCTTGCCTGATCCTGCCGCGGCACTGCTCGCTGCAGACGGCTACCGAGCAGCTGCAACAGCAACGCTCAGATGCCGCGCTGGTTGAAGCGGGGGACGGGCAGCCCTACGGCATTATTACCCGTACCAACCTGCTCCACGCCGTGATGCTGGAAGGTTATCCGCACGATGCCCCGGTCGGGCAGGTCGCGACCTCGCCGGTGATCAGCGTCAATAAAGGAGATTACCTGTTTAACGCAATGCTGGCGATGACCCGTCACAAGGTCAAACGAGTCTCGGTCGTGGACGGCGACAAACTGGCCGGGATGCTGGATCTCACCCAGGTACTGAGCCTGTTTTCCACCCACTCCCATGTACTGACGCTGCGGATCGCCCGCGCATCGACGATTGAAGAGCTGGCGCTGGCGGCTGGCAGCCAGACCCGCCTGGTGGAAACCCTGTTTAATAACGGCATTCACACCCGGTTTGTAATGGAGCTGATCGCCACGGTAAATGAACAGATTATTGAAAAAGCTTTCCAGCTGGTGGTGCCGCAGGCATTGCACAACCATTGTTGCCTGATCGTCATGGGCTCGGAAGGCCGCGGCGAGCAAATCCTGAAAACCGACCAGGACAACGCCCTGATCCTGGCCGACGGGGTCGACTGGCCGGGGCTGGCCGAGGTCATGGAAACCCTGACCCACACCCTGCACCAGCTTGGCTACCCACTGTGCCCGGGCAAGGTCATGGTCAACAATCCGAAATGGGTGAAGACGAAAAGTGAGTGGTTACATACCCTGAAAGACTATGCCTTTGAGGGAAATGAGGAAACGATGATGGATTTGGCGATTCTGGCTGACAGCCACGCCGTGGCTGGTAACCGTGAGTTGCTGGCTCCGGTCAAACACCGCCTCCACGAACTGATGGCCGAGCAGGAGCTGCTGCTGGCCACCTTTACCCGCCCGGCCCTACGGTTCAGCGTTCCGCTGTCCCTGTTTGGCAAGCTCAAAGCCAATAAGGACGGGCTCGACATCAAGCAGGGCGGCGTTTTCCCTATCGTCCACGGTATCCGGGCACTGGCGCTGGAAAACGGCATTGAGGCCAACAACACCTTCCTGCGCATCGAACAGCTGGAGGCGCGCAAAGTCCTCGAACCCTCGACCGCCTCCAATCTCAGCGAGGCCCTCAAGCTGTTCATTAAACTGCGTTTGCGGCAGCAACTCGACCAACAGGCCGGTGGCATGCAGCAGCACCTGAAAATCGAACCGCTGAGCCGGGCCGAGCGGGATCTGCTGCGCCACAGCCTGCACGTGGTGAAAAAATTCAAAGAGTGGCTCGGCTATCACTATCAAATCCGGGACTAACCGACGGAGGCCTGCACATGAACGTACTAAGACGCTGGTGGTACCGCCACCGGCTGCGACACAGTGAATACCGCGCGCTGTTCGAGCGTTATCGCGGCGACGAACTGGTCTCGCTGGACTGTGAAACCACCAGCCTGGATCCGCACAGTGCCGAGCTGGTGACGATTGCCGCCACCCGGATTCGGGCCAACCGGATCCTCACCAGCCAGTCGATTCACCTGACCCTGCGCGCCCCGGCCAGTCTGGATGCCGGCTCCGTGGCTGTCCATCGGATTCGCCATCAGGATCTCAATCAGGGGCTGGATGAGCAGCAGGCGCTGGCCAAGCTGCTGGATTTCATCGGTAATCGCCCGCTGGTTGGCTATCACATCCGTTATGACAAGACGATCCTGGACCGCTATTTCCGCCGCCATTATGGCTTTCCGCTGCCCAACAAACTGGTCGAGGTCAGCCATCTGTATCACGAGCAACTGGAGCGCCAGCTGCCCAATGCCTATTTCGATCTGAGCCTGGAAGCGATCAGCCGGCATCTGGATTTACCGGTGATGCCCCGTCACGATGCCCTACAGGACGCCATTACCGCCGCCTTAATTTATGTTCGTTTAAAACACGGCGATCTGCCGCACCGCTATCTGCCCCATACTCAAACCCACTGAAAAAACAGCGTTTCGGTGACGCCATCCTCTTGTGCCAGCGCAAGTTTTCGACTGTAACGCCCCTGAAAACACGGGGGCAATCCGCATTTTTCACCCTCTCATCCTAAAGTCTAATTGTGGCTGGCAGCGTTCTGTCAGAAGTTAGTTATTACGCAAGGGATATCCTGCATACCGAATTATCCGGTCCGGAACGGACACAGACGGAACACAAGGAGAAGAGAATGAGTGAGGTTCATGTGTATCCAGTAAACCAGAACATCGCTGCCAGCGCCCACGTCACTGACGAACAGTACCGCGAAATGTACCAGCAGTCGGTGATTAATCCGGAAGGTTTCTGGCGCGAGCACGGTAAAATCGTTGACTGGATCAAGCCGTTTAGCAAAGTGAAGAACACCTCGTTCGATACCGGCCATGTCAACATCAAGTGGTTTGAAGACGGTTCGCTGAACATCTCCGCCAACTGTATTGACCGCCACCTGGCAACCCGCGGCGACCAGCCAGCGATTATCTGGGAAGGTGACAATCCGGCTGATGATGCCATTCTGACTTACAACGAACTGCACGAGCAGGTCTGTAAATTTGCCAACGCACTGAAGAGCCAGGGTGTACGTAAAGGTGACGTGGTTTGCCTGTACATGCCGATGGTTGCGGAAGCCGCCGTGGCAATGCTGGCCTGTACCCGTATCGGTGCGGTTCACACTATCGTGTTCGGCGGTTTCTCTCCGGAAGCCCTGGCCGGCCGTATTACTGATTCCAATGCCAAAGTCGTGGTTACTGCCGATGAAGGCCTGCGTGGCGGCCGTGCCGTACCGCTGAAGAAAAATGTGGATGATGCCCTGGCGAGCGATGACGTGACCTCTGTTGAGAAAGTCATTGTCTTCAAACGCACCGGCGGCAACATTGAGTGGCACGCTGACCGTGATGTCTGGTGGCACGAAGCGACAGCGGTTGCCTCTGCGCACTGTGAACCGGAAGAGATGAATGCCGAAGATCCGCTGTTCATCCTCTACACCTCTGGCTCCACCGGCAAGCCAAAAGGCGTGTTGCACACAACCGGGGGTTACCTGGTGTATGCCACCATGACCTTCAAGTATGTCTTTGATTACCAGGAAGGCGATGTGTACTGGTGTACAGCCGACGTGGGCTGGATCACGGGTCACAGCTACCTGGTATACGGTCCGCTGGCCAACGGGGCGACGACCCTGCTGTTCGAAGGCGTTCCGAACTACCCGTCCACCAGCCGCATGAGCGAAGTGGTCGACAAACACAACGTCAATATCCTGTACACCGCGCCAACCGCGATCCGCGCCCTGATGGCCAAAGGTGACGAAGCCATTGCCGGCACCAAGCGTACCTCGCTGCGCATCATGGGCTCGGTCGGTGAGCCGATTAACCCGGAAGCCTGGGAATGGTACTACCGCACCATCGGTGACAGCCGCTGTCCGATCGTGGATACCTGGTGGCAAACCGAAACCGGCGGTATCCTGATCACGCCACTGCCGGGCGCAACGGCTCTGAAACCGGGCTCGGCAACCCGTCCGTTCTTCGGCGTTCAGCCTGCGCTGGTCGACAACATGGGGAACATTCTCGATGGTGCCAACGAAGGTAACCTGGTGATGATTGACTCCTGGCCGGGACAAATGCGTACCCTGTGGGGTGACCACGAGCGCTTTGAGCAAACCTACTTCTCGACTTTCCAGGGCATGTACTTTACCGGTGACGGCGCCCGTCGTGACGAAGACGGCTACTACTGGATCACTGGCCGGGTGGATGACGTACTGAACATTTCCGGCCACCGTATGGGCACCGCAGAAATCGAATCAGCCCTGGTCGCGTTCGACAAGATTGCCGAAGCCGCGATTGTCGGGGTACCGCATGACATCAAAGGCCAGGCCATTTACGCCTACATTACGCTGAATGACGGGGTGATCCCGAGTGCCGAGCTGCATAAAGAAGTGAAAGAATGGGTGCGCAAGGAAATCGGGCCGATTGCCACGCCGGACTTCCTGCACTGGACAGATGCTCTGCCGAAAACCCGCTCCGGTAAGATCATGCGTCGTATTCTGCGTAAGATCGCCACCGGTGATACTGCCAGCCTGGGGGATACCTCGACGCTGGCTGACCCAAGCGTGGTGGATAAGCTGATTGCAGAGAAACAAAAAGTGCTGTAATTTGCTGCTAGAAGCACAGAAAAGCCGCCAAACAGGCGGCTTTTTTGATCTACCGCTAAAAGTCACCGGCTCACTCTCGCGAATACTTGTCTCGCCAGCCAGACTCAATCATAGTGCCTGACGGGCCGTCAGCTGACGCTCCCCGACTCTCCTCTTTGTCGCCAAACAGCGTACACGTGTACAAGAAAAAGTGCGGTGATTAGACCAGTATTTTGCTGCGATTTGCGGTGAATTCTCTATAATTGCTCAGCAAGCATGTTTTGGCAGTATAAATCGGCACGCAAGGAAGCAAGGTTGCAAGTTTTTTGCACGTTGCTAGAGTTAAACCTCTAAAACAAGTGAAATAACGTCAAGATGTCGACCAATCAACGAATTTTATTGATCAATGGCCCTAACCTCAATTTGCTCGGCACCCGTGAACCGGGGCACTACGGCCAGCAAACTCTGGCGGATATTGTGGCTAACCTGACTGCCAAAGCACAAACGCTGGGCGTGACACTCGAGCACATCCAGTCTAACGCGGAGCATGAGCTGATAGAAGCTATCCATCACGCTCAGGATCGCGTCGATTTCGTTATTATCAACCCGGCTGCCTTCACCCATACCAGTGTGGCCATCCGGGATGCCCTGCTGGGTGTTGCCCTGCCGTTTATCGAGGTGCACCTGTCTAACGTTCACGCCCGTGAGCCGTTCCGCAGCCACTCTTACTTCTCCGATAAAGCAGTAGGCGTGATTTGCGGACTGGGCGCAGACGGATACGAATTTGCCCTGCAGGCAGCAGTACGCCGCCTTAACGCCGGCGACTGATCATGATTTTTGCCCTGTGAGCAATGCCGGACATTGCCTTACAGCCGCCCACTGAACATCAAAAGAGAAAGATAAATGGATATTCGTAAAATCAAAAAACTGATTGAGCTAGTTGAAGAGTCTGGTATTGCTGAGCTGGAAATCTCTGAAGGTGAAGAATCCGTACGCATCAGCCGTGCGACTGCTGCTGCCCCTGCGCCTACTCACGTTTACGCAGCTGCACCAATGGGCGCGCCTATTGCCGCTCCAGCACCAGTTGCAGCACCGGCTCCTGCCGCTGAGCCGCACGTAACGACCACTCCGTCGACGCCAGCTGGCCATCAGGTTCTGTCACCAATGGTAGGTACGTTCTACCGTGCGCCAAGCCCAGACGCGAAAGCTTTTGTGGAAATTGGTCAGTCTGTAAACGTGGGCGATACCCTGTGCATCGTTGAAGCGATGAAGATGATGAACCAAATCGAATCAGACAAAGCCGGTACGGTTGTAGCTATTCTGGCTGAAGACGGTGACGCCGTTGAGTTTGACCAGCCTCTCGTTATCATCGAGTAACCGGGGCGCGATATGTTAGATAAAATTGTTATCGCCAACCGTGGCGAAATTGCCCTTCGCATCCTGCGAGCCTGCAAGGAGCTGGGCATCAAAACTGTGGCGGTTCACTCCACCGCAGACCGCGATCTGAAACACGTACTGCTGGCAGACGAGTCAGTGTGTATTGGTCCGGCACAAAGCACCGAAAGCTACCTGAATATTCCTCGCATCATCAGTGCTGCGGAAATTACCGGGGCGGTTGCGATTCACCCGGGCTACGGCTTCCTGTCTGAAAATGCTGACTTTGCTGAGCAGGTCGAACGTTCAGGCTTTATCTTTGTTGGCCCGAAAGCGGACACTATCCGCATGATGGGTGACAAAGTTTCCGCCATCAGCTCCATGAAGAAAGCCGGTGTACCTTGTGTACCGGGTTCTGACGGCCCGCTGGGTGACGACGAAGCCAAAAACCGTGCCTGTGCTAAGCGCATCGGCTACCCGGTGATCATCAAAGCCTCTGGTGGTGGCGGCGGCCGCGGTATGCGTGTTGTGCGTGCAGAATCGGATCTGGTAGAAGCAATTGCCATGACCCGCGCCGAAGCAAAAGCAGCCTTCAACAACGACATGGTTTACATGGAGAAATTCCTGGAAAACCCACGTCACATTGAAGTACAGGTGCTGGCTGACGGCCAGGGCGGCGCGATCCACCTGGGTGAGCGTGACTGTTCGATGCAGCGTCGTCACCAGAAAGTTGTGGAAGAAGCACCAGCACCGGGTATCACGGAAGAGATGCGTAAGTACATCGGTGAGCGTTGTACCCGTGCGTGTGTTGAAATCGGTTACCGCGGCGCAGGTACGTTCGAGTTCCTGTACGAAAACGGTGAGTTCTACTTCATTGAAATGAACACCCGTATTCAGGTTGAGCACCCAGTTACAGAAATGGTAACCGGCATTGACCTGATCAAAGAGCAGCTGCGTATTGCGGCAGGCCAGCCACTGTCTTTCACTCAGGATGACATCAAGCTGCGCGGCCACGCTATCGAGTGCCGTATTAACGCTGAAGACCCAGTTCGCTTCCTGCCGTCTCCGGGTAAAATCCAGCGTTTCCACTCACCGGGCGGCATGGGCGTGCGTTGGGAATCGCACATCTACACCGGCTACAGTGTTCCGCCTTACTACGATTCAATGATCGGTAAGCTGATCACTTACGGTGAGAACCGTGACGTGGCCATTGCCCGCATGAAGAATGCGCTGGGTGAGATGATCATCGACGGCATCAAAACCAACGTTCCGCTGCAACAAGACATTATGGCGGACGAAAACTTCCAGCACGGTGGCGCTAACATCCACTACCTGGAGAAGAAGCTGGGTCTGCAATAAACCCACGCTGAACGCTGACATTAAGGCTGCCTCTGGCAGCCTTTTTTCTTCGCACCGACCAGCCACAGCGGTGATGAAACCAGCAATCACCACGCGGCACTTGGCACGCCCCGCCAAGTTTTGCCACAATAGCCCCCTTTGTTTTTGTATGAAACGTGAGCAGACACGCTGTATCGCTGCCACTTACCGTCTGCTTATTAATGGATAATTAACGCCATGAAAACGCTCTCAGCGCGCTATCGCCAGGCCCACAAAGAAGCCAAATGGGCTCTCGGACTGGCACTGGCTTATTTCGTCTGGTGGTACTGCACCGCCTATGGTTTTGCCCCGGCCAGCACTGACACCACCATGCCGACCCTTTACTGGGGCTTTCCTCTCTGGTTCCTGCTGGCCTGTATTATCGGCCCTGTGATTTTTACCCTGCTTTGTGCCCTCATGGTGAAATTCCTGTATCGGGACATGCCGCTCGACGCCGAACAGGAGACCCCGCATGAATAGCCAGCTGCTTATCCCTCTTGCTCTGTACCTTTTGGCTGTTTTTGCTCTGGCGCTTTATAGCCGCCGCCACCGCAGCAACGGTAAAGGCTTTCTCAACGAATACCTGGTCGGCAACCGCAGTATGGGCGGTTTTGTGCTGGCGATGACCCTGGCCGCGACCTATGCCAGCGCCAGCTCCTTTATCGGCGGCCCGGGCGCAGCCTACAAAATGGGCCTGGGCTGGGTACTGCTGGCGATGATCCAGCTGCCAGCCGCCTGGCTGACACTCGGGGTACTGGGCAAGAAGTTCGCGATTGAAGCGCGCCGCCACAATGCTCTGACCCTGAACGACATTCTTTATGCCCGTTATAAAAACCGCGGGGTCGTGATCCTTGCCTCCCTGGCGCTGCTGCTGGCCTTTTTCGGCACTATGGTGGTGCAGTTTGTCGGGGGAGCGCGCCTGCTGCAAACCGTCACCGGCCTGTCTTACCAGCACGGGCTAATGCTGTTTGCCGTCACCGTCGGCCTGTATACCACCATTGGCGGCTTTCGCGCCGTGGTCATGACTGACACCGTGCAGGGCATCATGATGATCATCGGTACCATTGCCCTGCTGGCCGGTATCGTCCACGCCGGTGGCAGCATCGGCGAGATGATGGGCGAACTGCACCGCATCGACCCGGCGCTGGTCACGCCGTACGGCCCTGATCATTTCCTCAGCCAGCCATTTATGCTCAGCTTCTGGGTACTGGTCTGTTTCGGGGTGATTGGCCTGCCGCACGCCGCAGTACGCTGCATGTCGTATAAGTCCAGCGCATCGCTGCACAGCGGCATGGTGATCAGCACCATCATGGTGGCCTTCCTGATGCTGGGGATGCACCTGGCCGGCGCGCTGGGACGCGCTATCGTCCCGGATATTGCCAGCCCGGATCAGATCATGCCGACCTTGATGATGACGGTACTGCCGCCAGTGGTGGCCGGGGTCTTCCTTGCCGGGCCGATGGCCGCCATTATGTCGACCATAGACTCCCAGTTGATTCAGGCGTCAGCCACCCTGCTCAAAGATCTGTACCTCAATTACATCAACCCCAAAGCCGCAGAAGGACCGGAAGCAGAACGCCGCCTACCGAAGCTGTCACTGTGGGTAACGGGGATCTTTTCCGCACTGGTGTTTGTCGCGGCGACCAATCCGCCGGACATGATCATCTGGCTTAACCTGCTGGCCTTTGGCGGCATGCAGGCCGTGTTCCTGTGGCCGCTGGTGCTGGGCCTGTACTGGAAGCGCGCGTCAGCCACCGGCGCCTTCGCCTCGATGAGCAGCGGCCTGGTGTGCTACATCGCCCTGTCAGTGATCAAGCCGGATCTGGGCGGGATCCACATCATCGTGCCGACCCTGGCGCTGAGCCTTGTCGCTTTCGTGATCGGCAGCCTGACCCGCCCGGTACCGGTTCAGGTACCGCAGCAGGTCTGACCCGCCAACCATTCCCTCTCTCAGATAGCACCTTCGGGTGCTATCTTTCTATCAACGGCCCGCCCCGGCCGTCGGGCGAGTCACTGCATGTACCTACTGCCTAAAATTCATGCTAGACTCCGCATCCTTGAACCGTAGCTAATGAAAAGCGAATTAACCATGCCTTGGATTCAAATCAAACTGAACGCGACGGCAGACAATGCTGAAGCCATCGGCGACATGCTGATGGAAGAGACCGGTGCGGTCTCTGTCACTTTCCTGGACGCTCAGGACACGCCGGTTTTCGAACCGCTGCCGGGAGAAACCCGCCTGTGGGGTGATACTGACGTTGTTGGCCTGTACGATGCCGAAACGGACATGAACTTCGTCCTGGAGATGCTGAAGAACAGCCCGCTGATCGCCGACGACTTTGCCTACAAAGTTGAGCAGCTGGAAGACAAGGACTGGGAACGTGAGTGGATGGAGAACTTCCACCCAATGCGTTTTGGCCGCCGCCTGTGGATTTGTCCGAGCTGGCGCGAAGCCCCTGAGCCGGATGCCGTAAACGTCATGCTGGATCCGGGCCTGGCGTTCGGGACCGGGACCCACCCAACCACGTCACTGTGTCTGGAATGGCTTGACGGCCAGGACCTGGCCGGTAAAACCGTGATCGATTTCGGTTGTGGCTCCGGCATTCTGGCCATCGCTGCGCTGAAACTGGGCGCGGAGAAAGTCATCGGTATCGATATCGACCCACAGGCGATCCTGGCGTCGCGTGACAACGCAGAGCGCAACGGCGTAGCTGACAAACTGGAACTGTTCCTGCCGCAGGATCAGCCGGAAGGTCTGACGGCTGACGTCGTGGTTGCCAACATTCTGGCTGGCCCACTGCGTGAACTGTCACCGGTCATTAAGAGCCTGGTGAAAGACAACGGCCTGCTGGCAATCTCCGGTGTGCTGGAAACTCAGGCGGAAGACGTTGCCAGTTTCTACAGCGATGAGATTCGTCTGGATCCGATTGCTGCCCGAGAAGAATGGTGCCGTATCGCAGGCCAGAAAGCCTGATCGCGCCCAACCGCTGCTCTGGTTATAAAACGGTCAATTGATTGAAAAGCAAACGGTTTTGTAATTCAAAAACTAAATGCTCAATTATTGGCCTTTTCAGACAGCGAAAAAATGCGTAAAATGCGCGCCCTTACTGGCAGTGTCGGGAACAGACGTTTGAAGATCGGTCCTTATCAACTTAAAAACCAATTGATAGTAGCCCCAATGGCAGGCGTCACCGATCGTCCGTTCCGTGAACTGTGTCTGCGCTACGGCGCCGGCATGGCCGTCAGTGAAATGATGTCATCCAATCCTGACCTGTGGAAAACCGCCAAGTCTCAGAACCGTATGGTGCATGAAGGCGAATCGGGAATCCGCTCGGTACAGATCGCAGGCTCCGACCCTCAGCTGATGGCTGAAGCGGCACAGTTCAGTGTCGAAAACGGTGCCCAGATCATCGACATTAACATGGGTTGTCCGGCCAAGAAGGTGAACAAGCGCCTGGCAGGTTCAGCCCTGCTGCAGTACCCGACGCTGATCGAAGAGATTCTTCGCAGCGTGGTGGATGCAGTGGATGTCCCGGTGACACTGAAGACCCGTACCGGATGGGATTTGGATAACCGCAACTGTATCGACATTGCCAAACTCGCCGAGCAATGCGGCATTCAGGCGCTGGCCCTGCACGGCCGCACCAAAGCCTGTATGTACAAAGGCGAAGCAGAATACGATTACATCAAGGCAGTGAAAAAAGCGATCTCGATTCCGGTGATTGCGAACGGTGATATCGATTCACCGGAAAAGGCACGCTTTGTACTGGATTACACCGGTGCCGATGCTTTGATGATTGGTCGCCCGGCGCAGGGCCGACCATGGATTTTCCGTGAAATCCATCATTATTTAACAACTGGCGAACACTTGTCGGCTCCATCTATGGATGAAGTCAGCGAGATTATGTTGGGTCATGTCCAGGAGCTACACCGTTTCTACGGCGAATACCTGGGTTTGCGTATCGCGCGCAAGCATGTGTCTTGGTACCTGAAAGAGCATGCCCCAGCTGGTGATTTCCGCCAGACCTTCAACGCAATCGAGAATGCTGAACAGCAGATCGATGCGCTGCAAGGCTACTTCGAAAACGTTGCATAAATACGAGAAGAGCTTACAGAATATGTTCGAACAAAATCTGACTTCCGAAGCACTAACAGTTACTACTGTAACTTCACAGGACCAAATCACACAGAAGCCACTTCGTGACTCTGTCAAAGCGTCACTGAAAAACTACCTGGCTCAACTAAACGGTCAGGAAGTCGATGATCTGTACGAGCTAGTGCTTGCTGAAGTTGAGCAGCCACTGCTGGACACTATCATGCAGTACACCCGTGGTAACCAGACTCGTGCAGCAACAATGATGGGTATCAACCGCGGTACACTTCGTAAGAAGCTGAAGAAATACGGCATGAACTGATAACTCACCAGCAAATAACTGTATTGAAAGGGGCTTTCCTTAATTGGACAGCCCCTTTCTTGTTATATGTACCCCGACATGTACCCCGGGGTATTTTCTATGAGACTTTTGATATGCCATCGACAAAGCGTAAAAGTATCCGGAATACCAATCATGACGATTGGCCTAGCTGGTTTAATATCAGAAACTACGACCAATTAAACAGCATCACTATCGGAGAGTTCCTAAATGAACTCGACTACAGGCTTACACTCCATGAGCGAATACCTCAATACTGTCGAGGCAGGTTTAGAGAGAATGGCTGGACACAAATAACCAGAGGTAATCCAATCGTTAGTTCCTGCCCAACTATTACCAGGGCCAGCCTCCCACTAGAAACTAACTCTGTTCACGTGATGAAACGCATCGATTTAGAAACCCTTACTATGATGAAAGACGCGAACGATGCCCGTAGACCCCCTCTTCCATCCCCTGCTGAGTTTTTCAATGGCAAAGTACCATCCCCAGACGCAACACGTGAAATCACTCAAAAAGAAGAACTAGAACGAAACCGTGCTGAGTACCAAATGCCTTTCAACGCCTCCCGCGATAGTGTTTTGTTATCTATTGACTTGGAGAACGCTAACGATCAACAAATCCTAAAGGATATTGCCTACCTGCTCCCCCAGCTCAGAGAAAAACTAAGATGCCCAGAAAAGTCCTCTGACGACAAAAAGCATGATAACCTTCAAACATTAAAAAAGATCATCGAATACAAGGCGATTGCCTTCCTAGATCTGGATTTTTACTTTCTTACTCACCCCAATAACCAACTTGCGCCGCTTAAGCCATCCGCTTCACTGTTGAGCCGCATACTATTTGATGGAGAGAAAGACGAGTATCAAGTAAAGAGAACAATCCGTCCTTACTATGCAAACACCGTCTTGAATACAGAGCTCATGAATCGATTATTTAGCAAAATCAGAGAAGATAAATCGCTATTAAGTCGGAAAGTACTTAGCCTTTAACGATCCACCATCAAAAGGTACAAAATTCAAATTTTGATTTATGTACCGACTGCACGATCGAAAACCAGCATCATTCACCCAACGCAAATGAAGACATAACAAAGGTGAATGATGTCTGCTTTTAATAACCATCAACATTCCATTCAAGACCGAGTAATCCGCGAGGCCGAGCGCCTACAAATTACATCGATTTCACGCTCACAGGCATACCAACTCGAAAAGCAAGGCCGCTTTCCTAAACGACTAAGGCTAGGTAGCCGCTCGGTAGGCTGGCGCTTATCCGAAATTATGAGCTGGGTAAATGACCGCGCTATGGAGATTTAAATGCAACCGCCTTGCAAACACGTAGCCCAAACCAAGCCAGTTACACGATTCATCAAGCCAACTGAAATGCAACGCCTTTTAGGTGTTAGCCGTTCAACACTCTATCGCGGGATAAGATCAGGCTGCTTCCCCACGCCTATTAAGTTAAGTGAAAACAAGATCGGCTGGCGTGAAGACGATTTCAACGCTTGGCTCTACAACCGCTAACACAAGAAAGGACAGGGCTACCTGTTCCTTTCCAAGACATCACAATGCAAGCAAGCACCAGCTGACACGCTAAACAAGGTTTTTCATCAACACATTTTCATCGTGCTGGTGGCTTGGAGCCTTTTCATTACTGAGTTTAGGTCATTGCATGGTAAGAAATAACCGCAGGATATTTATATTATTTACCGCCCAATGATTAAAACAGACAACTTTATCTACGACGATATTATTTGGCAGATCATGCACTTTGATACAGGTATCAATAGCAAAATAATGAGAAAAACAATGGAGCAGCTATCTGTACTACTTACACACTACTCTCGATTGCTCATGATCCGAGTAGACTTCAAATGCCTAACATCGGCACTGGACAGTAAGCACCTATCTATGTTCATGCGTAGATTAGTGTCTCATTTAAAGAGGCAATACAACTGTATCGTTGGCTATGCTTGGGCAAGAGAGCAGCTCTCAGGCAAATATCCTCATTACCATACCGCACTGTTACTCAATGGCCATAAGGTTAATCACCCCAGCAATATCATTAAGCTCATAGAAAAGATGATTCAGAACCAGCAGGTGCTCAACTTCTACGTTCCAAGGCATTGTTATTACCAGATATCAAGAAGCTGCACGAAAAGCCAACAAGCAGCTATCTACCGGCTTAGCTATCTCGCAAAAAATGCAACCAAAGGTTATCGACCAAAGCAAACGAAGGACTATCAAACCAGCCGAAACAAGCCTAAGCCAGCAACCACAAACAGTAACTAAGTGCGAACAATTTCACCGTCTCAAAACGAACCCTATGAACCGAAGGTGGTTTCGCACTTAAAAGGGAAAAAAGCCATTCGCACTTCATTAAACCCCAATAAAAAGGAAGCTTAAATGAACGGTAGATTCGACTTAAACAGCCTCCCGATGTGCGGAGCAAAAACACGCCATGGCATCCCCTGCAAGCGTAAAGGCAACAAAAAAAATGGGCGCTGTAAACTTCATGGTGGGCACGCTACTGGCGCAAAAACAGAGTTAGGGCAACTGGCTTCAAGAGCGAACGCCCAAAAAGACTTCCCAGACTGGTTCTTCGGTAAGCCTGTCAAGACAGAGTATGTCATCAGAGCCCTTTCCAGTTATGAAAAGCTGGTGGAGCTAATGCTGGCCGATGAAATCGACTGGGACACAGTCTTTGATGTTGTTGAACAAGACCAAATTCCGCTAGAAATGTTGAAGTACTACATCATGTTTAACGTAACACCTGAAGCACTGATCATCATTCAGTCAGCGCTAGATACTTATTATCAAGAAACCCATGCCCCACATCTAGCGTTTCATGTATATGCACCGATGATTGTATTTCATAAATTTTTTAGGCAATTGTCCGCACCTGATAGAGAGTATCTAGCTAATTGGTTCAAAAAATATAGTTCGAGACATCCTGGTTATAACTGGTAGCACAACCAACGTAAATACTATCTGTTACCTCATATAGAATGACGCTCAGTACAAACATATGTACTGGGCTTTAAATATACATCTACTCCCCCTACAGACAAATGATAGCTACTGAACCTATCTTGTATTGAACTACCACATGTAGTGCCTCCTGCATAAGCAACATACAACATACAGGAGCGAAAATGAAAATCTCTTTTATTACAATAACTTAAAAAAGTTGCATATACATCTCATTATTCGAGTTTATTCTTCACTAATTTTTTTTTTTAAGCTAAATTGATATTGAATTGATGTACGGAAGCTGTACAATTCGCAACCTGTTATCTCACCCCAAGCAAGTAGGACTCACTATGCTATCTCTAATCAGACAAGAGGAAAAAGAAACCAAAGCCGCAAAGCAGAATGATAACAACTGCTATTCTAATGTCGTGCCTATTGGCTCTAGAGTTCGAAAAAGTGAGAAATCTCAAAAAAATGTGTTAGCAGCTGCAAAAAAACTAAAATGGTAACTTGCCGAATTGCACTACTCTTATAGTCTACAGGGTTAATTGAACCTTGTAGAATATGAGAGATGTACAATGACAGTTGTAGCTGTTGCCCCTCCCCAAGCATCACCATCAGATGGCTTAACACCAGAAAGTACTACCAAACACATCCAGAACAGGCGTTCCCAAGAGCTAGTTATCGGGCTTTGTGGTGCTATTGGTTCCGGTGTAAAAGCATTAAAAGAAACATTAAGCAGTGTGCTAACAGCCTCTGGATACACCGTCCATCATATTAGAATTAGTGATCACATAAGTGATATTGTCGGTGGTGATCTATCTAATTTGAGGGGTTATGAACGATACAAGAAACTACAAGATGCTGGTGATGTACTTCGAAAAAAGCACAAAAATACATTTCTAGCCGAAGTTGCTATCAATGCCATTACTGTATACAGAGATAAACACTTTGGTACAGGTTCAGATGAAGGTGAAATCGTAAAAACTGACCTGAAAGTGGCGTATATCATTGATCAGCTGAAACACCCTGACGAGATAAGTCTTCTCAGAACAGTATATCCAAATAACTTCTACCAAATCGGCCTTATCAGAACAGAGAAGGAACGAAGAGTTAACTTAAGTGATGAGCAAATAGCTGCTTCACACATTGACGAACTAATAAGAAGAGACCGTAAGGCTGATGACCCATATGGTCAACAAGTAGAGAAAGCTCTTTATAGTGCCGATTATTTCATTAGGAACCTCTCAAATCAAAGTAAGCTAATGAGAAAATCCGTCAGTAGATTTGTAAACCTTATTCATGGCCAGGTAGGCATAACACCAACTCATGACGAAATCGGCCTATTTACAGCGTATTCAGAATCCTTAAAGTCTGCATGCCTCTCTAGACAAGTAGGTGCCGCTATCATGGATGATACAGGGCAAATCATCGCTACTGGGTGCAATGATGTTCCAAAATATAAGGGAGGCCTCTATGATGCAAACTCTACAGATGACTTTCGGTGTATTCATCAAAAACGCTGCTCAAATGATAAACATAAGCAAATACTAGAAGCTGAAATTGAAAGCGTGTTGATGCACAATAGCATCCCTCAACGTAAGGCTAAAGAATTAGCTAATAGCATTCTTAATGAAACTAAAGCTAAGTCCATTATCGAATACTCTCGCGCAATTCATGCTGAAATGGATGCAATTACTAGTCTAGCCAGAAAAGCATCATGTAGCTCTCAAGATAAAACACTCTACTGTACGACTTATCCGTGTCACAACTGTGCAAGACACATAGTTGCCGCGGGTATCATACGTGTCGTTTACATTGAGCCTTATGAAAAAAGCCTTGCAATTCAGCTTCATGGAGATGCTATAACTGATAGTACAGAGCCAAATAAAGTGGTATTTGAACCATTCGAAGGCGTAGCTCCAAACCGTTATGACTCGTTCTTTAAATACAATACTAAGCGCAAGGATTCATCAGGAAGAGCCATTGATTTCAACATCATAGAATGCCACCACGTTGATCCACAATACTTAGATAGCTACCATGACTACGAATACCGCATAGCAGAAATTGTGAATAAAAAGCTCACTCCACCACCTCAAACTACATAACCTTCCCACTATCAGATGGGAGCAAATAGCTCCTATCTGATTGAAATACCGATTTCTCTATGTATTTAAGCACGCATTAATACAACATTGTGTGGTTGAGTGGAGATTAACTCTAGCCACTCAATCCATTTATTTAAAGCTTCAGCCTTCTCAGGCAAATACTGGCTTCTGTTGTAAATAGCCATGACTCCCGGCATCGTATGGCCAAGAAGCTGCTCAACAACATACGGTGGTGCAATACCAAGATCATTAATACGAGTATCCAGAGTGCGTCTCAAATCATGTAATGTCCATGATTCCTTATGGCCCAAACGCTTCCAAAACTGTCCCCCATTTTGGCTAACAGCTTCTGGGTTCTTCAACTCGCCAAGTACATAATCATTTTCTTTATATGTTGCTTTCAACTCCAATAGCCAGGGCTTCAGTTGCTCTGGTATTGGTCTTGTGATCTTGTTTTTTGTTTTACTATGGCTTTTCGGAACCGTCCATACTAGACGCTCAAAGTCCCACTCATCCCACTTAGACAACCTAACTTCTTGAGTTCTTGCTCCGAAGACCATCAATAGCCTGATTAAATTGCGATAATATGGCAAATAGCGTTCATTTTGAAACAGGTTCCAAACATCACCTAGCTCCTGATCGGTTAAAACACGATCGATTTTTTGCTGCTTTTTACCTACATCTGTTACAACCAAGTCATCTAAGGCTCTGCTGGTGGCATAACGGCGAACACGACAAAAACGAAGTGCCTGTTTTGCGTTTTGAAATACATACCCAGCAGCAACGGGTGCTGGGCGTTGCTTACCAGGGATGCCTTTTCTTGCTCGGTCAAAGCATTCCAGCCAATGCCGAGTTTCGGTCTGTTCCAATGGTAAATGCCCAATATAAGGATAAAGGTGGCGTGCAAACTGAGAACGGTGTTTGCTGGCATTGGCGCGTTTTTCTTCTGCATACTCCACCAGCCAATACTCCAAAGCCTCTTGTACTGTAACAGGCTTTAGTGTTGCACTTCTCTCCAAATCGCGCTTAAGCTTGGGGTCATGGCCTTCGGCCAACCACTCCCGACATTGTTTAGTCAGCTCTCTCGCTTTCTGTATTGATAGCTCTGGGTAATCACCCAAATCTATGCGCTTATTATTACCTTCAATCTTGTAACGGAACTGCCAACGGATCTTGCCCATAGGCGAAACTCTTGCCCCAAGACCATCACCATCGGAATAAACAGTTGTTTTATCGTGAGGCTTGTTTAGAAGTGCTTTTAGTTGTTTGTCGTATAGTTTTGCCATTGTTCCCTCTCACAGGGTACACGCCATCTTCATGTACCCCGATATGTACACGGAGTTAACCACAAAAACGAAAACAAACCAAGACAAGCAGAAACAAGAAACCACCGTAACCAATTGCAAAATAAGAGATTAACGGAAGAGAAAAAACAAAAGAGAACAACTGGAGACAAGGGTTTTGATAATACGGCATGAACTAATTCCGCTGGAATTAGCCCGCGTATTTTCAGGCCTACATCTCAGATGTAGGCCTTTTTGTTTCTTAGGGGGTACTGACCGTTAGAGGTAGTCACACAGATAAGCCGTTTCTTTCTCGACTTTAACATGGAAAGAGGCATCGCCCGGGACTTCGAAATCATCACCGGGATAGTAAGTTTCCCAGTCAATATGACCCGGCAACTTAACGGTCATGGCCCCTTTGACCACCGTCATGCGCTCCGGCGCCGCGGTCGCAAACGTATATTCACCCGGCAACATCACACCAACACTGGCACGCTCACCGCCGCTTTCAAACCCGATAGACTTTACCTGGCCTTCAAAATATTCATTCACGTTCAACATGATATTCCTTATCTTTAACTCCTGATGTCTTTCGAAGCTAACACAGTTCAGTCCATTCCCCCAACAAAATTTCCTTCTGCCTGAGGGCAAATATTCTGCTCCTCAAATGTGCCTGGCATCAGAGGAGTCCCGCTGCGCTATATCAGCCATTTCCCTGTTCGTCAGCGGCCAGCGCCTCGAGGATGGAGCAGTGGCTGGCATCATCATCCACGTGGCCACAACAGGCATCGTTAATTTTCTTCAAAGCCGTGCGTATCCGGCGCAGCTCCACCATTTTCTTGTCCACCTCATCCAGCTTGGCCTGAGTAATGGCCTTAACCTCCGCGCAGCTGTGCTGGCAGGCTTCCAGCCGGATATCCAACAGCTCCCGGATCTCGTCCAGGCTTAACCCAATCGCCTTGGCGCGCAAAATAAACCGGATGCGGGACAGGTCATCCTCGCTATACAGCCGGTAGCCTTTCTCGCTGCGTCCGGATGGCACCAGCAGGCCGTTCTTCTCATAAAATCGCAATGTGTCACTGCTGACCGCACAACGCTTTGCCAGCTGACCAATCAAATACATAAAACCCGATTCCCTGTATCTCGCCCGAAAACGAAAAAGCAAACGTTTGCGCAGCGGTAGAATTCATGTAGAATATGCCGCGTTTACCGCTTGAATCTGTTGTTCGGGCATACCCCGCTCTCCCGATTCTAGCCGAGGGTATTTACCAAAAGCCAGCCGCAACCGCCCGATGGCTTTTGGCAAATATTCCCCGTGTATGCAAAAGAGATGGTCGCAATGGAAAACGCACGTCCTATCCGCCGCGCGCTGATTAGCGTATCTGATAAAACTGGTATTGTTGAATTCGCTCAGGCGCTTGCCGAGCGTGGCGTCGACATTCTGTCCACCGGTGGTACTGCCCGCCTGCTGGCTGAACAAGGTATCAAGGTAACTGAAGTGTCGGATCATACCGGCTTCCCGGAAATGATGGACGGCCGAGTGAAAACCCTGCATCCAAAGATTCACGGTGGTGTGCTGGGACGTCGCGGCACGGATGATGCCATCATGGCCGAGCATGACATTGCCCCGATTGATATGGTCGTGGTAAACCTGTACCCGTTTGCCGCCACCGTGGCCAAGCCGGACTGTACCCTGGAAGACGCCGTGGAAAACATCGATATCGGCGGCCCGACCATGGTGCGCTCCGCAGCGAAAAACCACAAAGACGTCACCATCATCGTTAATGCCCACGACTATGACCGCGTCCTCACTGAAATGGCAGCCAACCATGGCTCGCTGACTCACGCGACCCGCTTTGACCTGGCGATTGCAGCCTTTGAGCACACTGCCGCTTATGACGGCATGATTGCCAACTACTTCGGTACCATGGTGCCTTCTTACGGCGACCCAACTCTTTATCAAGAAGGAGATGCGGAGTCAAAATTCCCGCGTACCTTCAACCAGCAGTTCGAGAAGAAGCAGGACATGCGCTACGGTGAAAACAGCCATCAGGCGGCTGCATTCTATGTCGAGAAGCATCCGGAAGAAGCGTCAGTCGCCACTGCCCACCAGATTCAGGGTAAAGCGCTGTCTTACAACAATATCGCAGATACTGATGCCGCCCTGGAATGCGTGAAAGAATTCGACCAGCCGGCCTGTGTGATCGTCAAGCACGCGAACCCATGCGGCGTGGCTCTGGGCGACGATATTCTGGAAGCATACAACCGCGCGTACCAGACTGACCCGACTTCCGCCTTTGGTGGCATTATCGCCTTCAACCGCGAGCTGGATGCCGCCACGGCCCAGGCCATTATCGACCGCCAGTTTGTGGAAGTGATCATTGCCCCTCGCGTCTCCGCACAAGCTGCACAAGTGGTTGCCGCCAAACAGAACGTTCGCCTGCTGGAATGCGGCGAGTGGTCTGGCAAGACCACCGGCTATGACGTGAAACGTGTTAACGGTGGCCTGCTGGTACAGGACCGTGATCAGGGCATGGTCGGCCTGGACGACCTGAAAGTAGTGTCCCAGCGCCAGCCTAGCGACGAAGAGTTACGTGATGCCCTGTTCTGCTGGAAAGTAGCTAAATACGTGAAATCCAACGCCATTGTCTACGCCAAAGGCAACATGACAATCGGTGTCGGTGCCGGCCAGATGAGCCGCGTTTACTCAGCGAAAATTGCCGGCATCAAAGCCGCAGATGAAAATCTGGAAGTTGCGGGCAGCGTAATGGCCTCCGATGCCTTCTTCCCGTTCCGCGACGGTATCGACGCGGCGGCGGAAGCCGGTATCACCTGCGTGATTCAGCCAGGCGGTTCAATGCGTGATGAAGAAGTAATTGCCGCAGCCGACGAACATGGCATGGCGATGGTCTTCACTGGCATGCGCCACTTCCGTCACTAAGCACCTGAATTCACACCCAGGCCCGATTGCCGCGGCCTGGGTGTTATTCGTTTAATTTTGTACATCAAGCGTATCGTCCCTGGTGTACCTCCATCAGCAAGCGAATTGAGCCAGACCAGGATTGCAATAACCAGGAAAAACGCGGAGTTTACGCTAGTAAATAAGCATTTTTGACGCCGTTATTGTGATTCTGGCGACGCGATAAAGAGCGACAGGAGAAAGAGTTACATGAAAGTTCTGATCATTGGTAATGGTGGCCGCGAACACGCACTGGGCTGGAAAGCCGCACAAAACCCCGCGGTGGAAACCGTGTTTGTTGCACCGGGCAACGCAGGGACAGCGCTAGAGCCTAAACTACAAAATGTAGCGATTGGTGTTGAAGATATCGCTGGCCTGGTCAATTTTGCCCGCGAAAACGACGTGGCGCTGACCATTGTCGGTCCGGAAGCCCCGTTGGTTATTGGTGTGGTAGATGCCTTCCGTGAAGCTGGCCTGCCAATCTTTGGGCCTACGCAGGCCGCAGCCCAGCTGGAGGGTTCAAAAGCCTTCACCAAGGATTTCCTTGCCCGCCACCAGATCCCAACGGCGGAATACCAGAACTTTACGGAGATTGAGCCGGCACTGGCCTACCTGCGTGAAAAAGGCGCGCCTATCGTGGTGAAAGCGGACGGTCTGGCGGCCGGTAAAGGCGTTATCGTGGCGATGACGCTGGAAGAAGCAGAAGAGGCAGTACGTGACATGCTGGCCGGTAATGCTTTCGGCGAAGCCGGTCACCGAGTGGTCATTGAAGAATTTCTGGATGGCGAGGAAGCCAGCTTCATCGTGATGGTCGACGGCAAGAACGTACTGCCGATGGCTACCAGCCAGGATCATAAACGTGTCGGCAATGGCGATACCGGCCCGAACACCGGTGGCATGGGCGCTTACTCTCCGGCACCGGTAGTGACCGCAGCGATCCACCAGCGCGTGATGGATGAAGTGATCTACCCGACCGTACGCGGTATGGCCGCGGAAGGAGCCCCATATACCGGCTTCCTGTACGCAGGCCTGATGATCATGGCCGACGGCACGCCGAAAGTCATTGAATACAACTGCCGCTTCGGCGATCCGGAAACCCAGCCAATCATGCTGCGCATGCAGTCCGATTTGGTGGAACTGTGCCAGGCCGCGATTGACGGCAAGCTGGATACGGCGGAATCCCGTTGGGATCCACGCGCCTCTGTCGGTATCGTGCTGGCAGCCGGTGGCTACCCGGCAGACTACAACAAAGGCGATATCATCAGCGGTCTGCCGCAGCAGGATGTTGAGGGCGAGAAAGTCTTCCAGGCCGGTACAACAGAGAAAGACGGCCATGTGGTAACCAATGGCGGCCGTGTGTTGTGTGCAACTGCCATGGGCGCGACAGTGTCTGACGCTCAGCAGCGTGCCTACCAACTGGCAAAACAAATCAGCTGGAATGGCATGTTCTTCCGTGATGACATTGGCTACCGGGCAATTGCCCGTGAGCAGGAAGCCTGATCAAACAGGCAGCAGAGCCCCTTCCGCGGCTGGCCTCTGTGCTCAAACCATAAAAAAACGCGCCCTTGGGCGCGTTTTTTAATTGAAAGCAGTAAAATGCCACACATCCCCAGAGAACAGCCCCGGGCTCAGTTACCCAGCAAATTCGGGGCAGTCAGACACGGCTGAGCGGTTTGCGTCAGCAGCAATAACCCGTTCGCGGTCAGAGCATCACGCCGCACCTGACCGGTTACCAGCATAAACCCCTGCATTTGTGCTGCCAGCAACTGATGCTGCTGGGAATCTGCAAGTGCTGGTGTGAAATTAACCGCTAACAGGCGATCATCACCACAGCGATGAAACTGGCCGTGGCGCCAGGTACCCTGCACCAGCGAGACATCGGCCTTACGTTGCTGCTTTACCACGTCGATGCCCCGCTCGGCATCACGTACCAGCTGGCTCAGTTGCTCTGACGACAGTGGGATCAGCTCACCGCCCAACGTATAACGCTGGAACACCGCGTTGCCTTCAGTATCGTAGCGGACATGCAGACTAAACGGCTCAAGCTGCTGACCGTCCAACTGCTCACCGATACGCTTGATTTCACGTAGCTTTCCCTCACGCCAACGGTAATCCGACTGGTAATGACCGTCGTCACCCAGCTGAACCTGCTCCGCCAGTTTGACCGGCCGGTTCTGTTGCGAGGTGTACCAGTACAATGTCGTGGTGTCGCCCAGCGTCTGACCACCAGTGTGGGTCAGGACAGGCGTAATGGAGTTTTCCGGAACTAAGGGGGTGGAGGCGCAGCCCGCGAGGAGCGAAATGAGAAGAAAAAGAGAATAGCGCTTCATGGAAAAACTCCGCCAGATAGAATATCTGGCGGAGTATAGATTATTTCACTGCGTCTTTCAGTGCTTTACCAGCTACAAATGCTGGAACGTTTGCTGCAGCAATTTGAATTTCCTGGCCAGTTTGAGGGTTACGACCAGTACGTGCAGCACGGTGATTTACTTTGAAAGTACCAAAGCCGATTAGTTGAACCTGATCACCTTCCTTCAGCGCGTCAGTAATACCGTCCAGAGTCGACTCTAGAGCAATTTTAGCTTGGGCTTTAGAAAGATCTGCTTTTTCAGCGATCAGGTCAATCAGTTGGGTCTTGTTCATTAGGTTTCCCTTCTAAGGTTTTTTCTTAAGACGCATCAACTCTAATTCAAAAGAAGCCTGTGTGGCAAAGGTTTGTCGGCTATCATGTGCTTAGGTGCGGGCTCTTTAACCATAAACTGAGCGCAAGTTCACAAAATGCCTTCTCAGCGTGCTTGGAAATAGTTGTATTTATTCGCCTCAGCACCGATTAATATAGGCATTCACGTTATTTAGCTAATAAGGTAAGCATGATTCTCCTTACGATTTACGTCGCAATTGCGATTGGTGTTTCGTTTATCTGCTCAGTACTGGAAGCCGTGTTACTGAGTATTTCGCCGAGTTATATTGGCACTCTGCGCCAGCAAGAACATCCCGCCGCTCCTCGCCTGGCGGCTTTGAAAGAAAATATCGACCGCCCGCTGGCCTCTATTCTGACGTTAAACACCATTGCTCACACCATTGGTGCTGCTACTGCCGGTGCCCAGGCCGCCGTCGTGTTTGGCAGCCAGTGGCTGGGCGTATTCTCCGGCGTACTGACTATCGGGATCCTGCTGTTCTCGGAAATCATTCCAAAAACCATCGGTGCCACTTACTGGCGTCAGCTGGCACCGGCCAGTGCGTCGATTCTACGCTGGATGGTATGGGCACTGACGCCGTTTGTCTGGGTGTCCGAGCAAATTACCCGTCGCCTGTCCCGCGGTCACGAAGCACCGAAACTGCGCGATGAGCTGTCTGCCATGGCCATGCTGGCCAAAGAGTCCGGCGAGCTGGAAGAGGGCGAGTCTAAAATTATGACCAACCTGCTCCAGTTCCGGGATGTCAGCGTCACCAAAATAATGACGCCGCGTCCGGTACTGTTCCGGGTCGATGCCGAACAGCCGATCAATGAGTTTCTGTCCCAGCATAAAGACAGCCCGTTCTCACGCCCGCTGGTTTACAGCGAGCAGAGCGATAACATTCTGGGCTTTGTCCACCGCCTGGAGCTGTTTGCCGAAAGCCAGGCCGGTCGTGGCCAAAATGAACTGGGCACCCTGATGCGTCCGATTCCGGTCATCATGAATACTGCCAGCGTGCCAAAAGCGTTTGAGCAACTGATGAAAGAACGCTCGCAGCTGGTGCTGGTCGTGGATGAATACGGCACGGTACAGGGACTGGTCACAATGGAAGACATTTTCGAGCATCTGGTCGGCGAAGAGATTGTGGATGAAGCCGACAAAAACACCGACATGCAGCAACTGGCCTACCAGCGCTGGGAAAAATGGAAGAAACTGCACGGCGTCATTGAGAGCAAAGATGACGAGTAGGTAAAACAACAAACCACAGATACAAATAACGAAAGGGGCCTGATGGCCCTTTTCTGTTATTTGTATCTGTGGTTATTGGTAAATTATCAGTATCGTGGCGCGCTTAGGCTAGCCTTAGCGCTCCGCCACCGCGTCCGACACGCGCTGCCCGCTCAACAACCCCAGCAACCCGCTGACTGCCAGCACAGCGACAGTCGGAACAATCCAGCCGGCATAATAGCCGTACAGCGGCAACTCACGGCTCAACACTGCATCCATAGCTTCCGGCATGCTGCCCAGAATGTGCAGCGCATCCATACCTCCGAACACCAGTGCAGTGGCCACCGTGGCCAGTACCCCTGATGTCGCTAGGACTCGGCGCAACGGCGCGATCATCAGCAAAGCAATCGCCACCGGATGCAACGCGACCACCGCCGGCAAAGTAATCGCCAGCAATTGATCCAACCCAATGTTGGCCACCAGAGCCGCCACCAGCATTGTGACCCACACACTGCCACGGTAAGATACCTTATGGAACGTCCGGCTGTAAAACTCACTGCCGGCCGTTGTCACGCCGATCGCCGTAGTCAGGCAGGCCAGCACCATCACCACACCTAGCAACATCGTGCCGAATACACCAAAATGGTGAGTGGTGAAAGCCGTCAGGATCTCACCGCCGTTGGTGAACTCCGTGCTGAAACTGACGCTGGTTGCCCCAATATAAGCCAGCGACACATAAACCAGTGCCATCGCGCTCGCATACATCACCGCCGCCATCAGGGTGTACTTGGCCGTCGCTTTCGGGCAGCTGACCCCCATGCTTTGAATCGCACGGAAAATAACCCAGCCAAAGCCAATCGAGCCCAGCGCATCCATCGTCATGTAGCCCTGGGTGATACCTTCCGCAAACGCCCCACTGACGTAAGGACCGGTCGCTTCGCCCATTGCGCCAGCCGGGAACCACCACGCCACAACGGCCATCACAACAAGAATGGACAGCAATGCCGGGGTTAACCACTTACCCAGTGTATCCACCAGCTTGCCGGGATACAGGGAAAACAACACGGTCGCGAGGCAGAACAAGATCGAAAACGGTATCAGGGCTGCGTCACCCACAAACGGTGCAAAGCTGAACTGGTAAGCGACGGTAATCGCGCGGGGGATCACAAACGCCGGGCCAATCACAATGAAGACCATGATCCAGAAGCTGGTTGCCAGCGGACGCGGTAATACCGCGGTCAAGTTATCCGAACCCTGTACCAGAGCCACCATAATCAGTGCCAGCGCTGGCAGCCCGACCCCGCTCAGCAGGAAGCCTGACATACCTTCAAGCAGGTGCTCACCCGCCTGGTAACCCAGAAACGGAGGGAAAATCAGATTACCTGCGCCCAGATACATGGCAAAGGTCATAAAGCCTAACGCGGCGATGTTACGTACACTTAACATAGTCTTCCTCTGTATGGCCAGACCGGAAGCTACTAGGGAGAGAACATGAGATAGATAGGGAGTGACTCTGCCAGCAACTTCTCGGCTGACAGAAAAATGGTACGGCCTGTCAGCCCCGAATAAGTTTCAGAGAGAGCAGGAGGAGCAGGTTAGCGGCCACAGCGCGCTGGCTGCGGTGCAACGAACAAGTTGTATGGGTGACAACAGACATGCTCAATCCTGGCTGACAGTAAAAGAATAGGAAGGTTATCTTCCCGGTGCTTTCCTGTTATAAACGCCTGAACGGGCGCTTGGCAAGACGTCGAATAAAATAAGTTGATTGAGTTACTACGTAATCAACTAAAAGAATAATTGACCAGTTTCAAAGCATAAAAACCACATTATCGACTTAACAATGTAGCAACATGATAACGACTGGCTCAACCGGTATAAACCCACAGCCTGTACTGCCGTAAAAAATGGCCATAAAAAAAGAGCCCAGGGGCTCTTTTCTGAGACTGTCGCCGCTTATAAGGCAATGCCGATATTACTGACCGGATCTTCACGCAGCTCTTTACGCAGCCCTTTGATCAGCTCAATGTCACGACCTTCCGCCTCTTTCAGCGCCCGGAAAATCGCCCACTGCATATCCCACTCAGCACAAACCGCTTCATTTTGCTTTTGGTTGTCATCCGTGATCGCTTCACCCAATTGTGCTTCTTCCAGGTTCGCCACGGTTTCCACGGACAAGCCGCTGATTTTCAGCACATGCTCCAACATCAGATCACGATCCAACAAGCAATGCAGCAGATCCGCCAGCGCTGCGCAGGCATCAATCGCCGGGTTGACGGCATACAGATCATAATCATCAGCATTAGGGACCAGCTCTTCCAGTTTTTCCAGCTGGCGCTCAAAATTAATCTTGGCGTTCTTCACCGTCAGCGATTCCCAGATACTGTCCAGGATCAGGTGGTATTTCTGACCGTCCTCAAAATCGGTTTCGGCACAGAAAAAAGCATAATTCGGATACATGCGTTCACACAGCGACACCATAAAGGTAATGTGCTGCCAAGGTTCGAGTTTTTCTAAGCGAAGCTGAATTGGATTCTTAAGCATGGAATAATCTGCGGTAGTGATTTGCACCGGATCTTACTTGTATCCCCCTACCACTGCAATACAAGGACGCGGGATCACCACGATGAAAAAGGAATAGTATGAATAAGCTGATGATCATCTCCCGCCAGCAGGCCACTTATACCGCGCTGCTGGCACAACAGGGATTACCGGATTTGACCCTGACCGACGATCCCGCCGAGGCTAATGTGATCCTGGCCGATCCCCCGTTGATTGCCCATACACTGGAGTGCTTTTCAGCTCTGGCATGGTTGCAGTCGACCTTTGCCGGCATCGACGCTCTGATCCAACCGGATAAACGCCAGGACTACCAGCTCACCAATATCCGCGGCTGCTTCGGCCAACTCATCACCGAATATGTTCTGGGGTATAGTGCCAGCCATTACCGGCATTTCAGCCAGTATCAGCGCCAGCAGGCCGATGCGCAATGGCAGCCTCATTCTTACCGTGGTCTGGCCGGGCGTGTCATGGTCATTCTCGGCACCGGCAGTATCGGACAGCACCTGGCACACGCCGCCACGGCGCTGGGTCTGAGGGCAATCGGTGTCAATCGATCCGGCACCGCCCCGTCAGAATCACCGGATGCGTTTGAGACGATCTATCCGATATCGCGGCTTGCCGATGCCCTGCCACAGGCAGATATCGTGGTTTCTACCCTGCCCGCAACAACGGCGACGAATGATCTGCTGAATCGGGACAGCCTGCAGCATTGTCGCGAGGCGCTGCTATTCAACGTAGGCCGTGGTAATGCGGTGTGTGAAGAGAGTCTGTTATGGGCGCTCACCCACAACCATCTGGCGCATGCGGTACTGGACGTCTTCAAGCAAGAACCCCTGCCAGCGGCGCATCCGTTCTGGCACCACCCGCAGATTACGGTGACTCCGCACATTGCGGCAGAGAGCTTTCCCGATCAGGTCATGGCTATCTTTGCCGACAATTACCGCCGTTGGCACACCGGTTCCCCCCTGTGTTACCAGATTGATTTTCAGCGCGGTTACTGAAACGCGCTCATGCTGTTACCGTGCTGACTGACAGCAAGGTTTACGTTCGCGACGGAGGCTTTATGCCCAAGGCACCACACCAGACACAACAACTTGATAACCTGCTGGATCAAATCCGTCATTGCGAGATCTGCAAGGATCATCTCCCTCTGGGACCCCGGCCGGTTATTCAGGCCGCGGCCAGCGCGAAGTTAATGATTGTCGGTCAGGCGCCCGGTACCCGGGTGCATGAGACCGGCATCCCCTGGAATGATCCCAGTGGCGACCGACTGCGTCAGTGGCTGGAACTGGACAGAGCGACGTTTTACGACCCGGCGCAAATCGCCATTATGCCGATGGGCCTCTGCTACCCCGGCAAAGGCAAATCCGGTGACCTGCCACCCCGCCCGGAATGTGCCCCGCAGTGGCATCCGCAGGTCTGGCCGTTGCTGCCGGACGTGGGGATGACGCTGCTGGTTGGCCAGTATGCCCAGCAGCGCTATCTGAGCGATAAACCCAAAACCCTGACCGAGACGGTAAAAGCATGGCAGCAGTGGGCACCGCGCTACATTCCCATGCCCCACCCTTCTCCGCGCAATACCTTGTGGCTGAAAAAGAACCCGTGGTTTGAAGCTGAGGTCGTGCCGTATATCCGGGACTATGTCCACCAGCATTTGGGGTTAGTCAAAGGATAGATTCCAGCAAACAAAAAGCCCATGCAGTCACCTGCATGGGCTTTCCATTCATGTAACACTCAATCTGTCGACGCCAGGCCGCTCAGCACTGAGCGACAGCGCTTGGTACGCTTCCGGATTCCTCGGTCGCGAAACACCACCGATTACTTGTGGTACGGCTTAGACAGCTCGTGTACCGCATCAACAAACACACCAGCATTTTCCGGCGGCACATCCAGGTGGATACCGTGGCCCAGATTGAACACATGGCCGGTACCACCGTGACCGAAACCTTCCAGAATCGTGGCCACTTCCTGACGAATGCGTTCAGGTTGCGCATACAGCATAGACGGGTCCATGTTGCCCTGCAGCGCCACTTTGTCACCAACACGGCGCTTGGCATCCGCGATATCAATGGTCCAGTCCAAACCTACCGCATCACAGCCAGTGGCCGCAATTTGCTCCAGCCACATACCGCCATTTTTGGTAAACAGGGTGACGGGTACACGACGGCCTTCATTTTCACGGATCAGGCCATCCACGATTTTGTGCATATAGCGCAGTGAAAACTCGTTGTAATCACGCGGCGTCAGCACACCACCCCAAGTATCAAACACCATCACCGACTGTGCGCCAGCCTTGATTTGCGCATTCAGGTATTCGGTCACACTGTCTGCCAGCTTATCCAGCAGCGCGTGCAGGGTCGCCGGATCGGCATACATCATCTTTTTGATTTTGGTGAACGCTTTTGAGCTGCCGCCTTCCACCATGTAGGTCGCCAGCGTCCATGGGCTGCCGGAAAAACCGATCAGCGGCACTTCACCTTGCAGGTCTTTACGGATCTGACGAACAGCATTCATCACATACTGCAGCTCGCCTTCCGGATCCGGCAGGCCGATTTTATCGACATCAGCCTTACAGGTAATCGGCCGCTCAAATTTCGGGCCTTCGCCAGCTTCGAAGTACAGCCCCAGTCCCATCGCATCCGGAATCGTCAGAATGTCAGAGAACAGGATAGCGGCATCCAACGGGAAACGACGCAGTGGCTGCAGAGTAACCTCACTGGCCAGCTCTGCATTTTTGCACAGTGACATGAAGTCGCCGGCTACGCTACGCGTGGCACGGTACTCAGGTAGATAACGGCCAGCCTGGCGCATCATCCATACCGGGGTACAGTCGACCGGTTGTTTCAACAAAGCACGTAGATAGCGGTCATTCTTTAATTCGCTCATTAGGGACTCCATGATGAAATTCTGCGGCGTATTGTAACATTACAAGCAGGCAACTAAAGGGGCCAATTGTTAACCGGATCAAGTTTATAACAACAATCCAGTCAACATAATTGCGGCTGGATTCTGACTCGTGGTACAAATTCTGCGCGCTAGCAATAATAACAATGATTTTGCTTGTAGAAGGCAAAATAACTGCACCTTATCCCTCCGGACGGAGGGTTTTTTTATTTTTCCGGCACAACCCCGATACCTCTGCTGCCATCATCATATCCACCAGCATTATTCACACTCATTCCCCCCACGCATTTATCGCCCCAAAATCGGCATGCCATAACACCCTATTCCCCACATCAGCCTTAACGGGAATGCCAATACGTATCACTTTTCTGCAAAACTAATGTTTCAGATTTGCCACACAAATACTGCTAATGTTAATTCCATCAGCACAAACTGTTACAGCAAAGCGAAGAGGTATTTATGAATCTGAAAGTTGTGGTTGAGTTTCTGGAAACCGGTACTTACAAAGACGGCCTGTGGTCCACCTCGTTCAAAGCAACTAAAGGACAGCTTCACGCCCTTTCTCCGGACTATGCCGCCCATTTGATTAGCACCACCAAGGCCACATTCCATAACGTCATCGAGGCAAAACCAACATTTTTCTGAACTCATCGTGGCCATTGGAAGGCCCCGAACACCCAAGACGGTGCCGGAAAAGCCCTGTTATCTCCCCTGACGAATCTCCTCGCATGTGCGCTGAATAAGGTGGTAGGCAATGGTACCGGGTGGAGCCAGCTCAGGCAGGTTATCCAACCCGGCCCATATTGCATCACTCAGTTCCGTGTAATCCGGCTTGAGATCCCCGCTCTGGTAATCAGCCAGAAACCCCATCATCAGATTGGACGGAAACGCCCACGGCTGACTGCCGACATAGCGGATGTTGGTTACCTCGATCCCGGTTTCTTCTTTCACTTCCCGGGCCACGCACTGCTCCAGAGTTTCTCCGGCTTCCACAAACCCGGCGATCACGGTATACATGCCGGTTTTGTGTCGCGGATGCTGCGCCAGCAAGATTTTCTCTTCCTTCCTGACCGCTACGATCACACAGGGTGAAACACGCGGGTAATGCTGGGTCTGACACTGCTGACACTGCATCGCCAGTTCCCCTTCACTGAGCCGGCACTCACCGCCGCAGTGGCTACAAAACTTCTGGGTATGCAGCATATGTGACAGCTGGGTTGCCCGTCCGGCCAGGTTGAACAAAGCGCCATCGACATGCAGCAGTGCACGCAGGCTGTCAAAGCTGTCATCCGGCATACCGGCAGGCGCTTCCAGCCAGTACACAGCTTTACCCTGGTAGCGGCCAATCTCTTGCGCGGCTTGAGTATCGAGTGCCAATGCTTCCCGAGACATCTGGGGAAGAGCCTGATCTGTAAGGAATAACTTACGATCTTTAATAATGCACCAATAGGCTATTTCTTTTTGATTTAACATTAACGTTACATCCATCCTTGCAGGGTATCGCTTTTACTGGCAATCTAAACTTAATACGGACATGAATCCGTAATACAAGGTTCTCTTTTCAAAGAGATTAACAGGAATTGTTTCCAGTACCCCTGTCCCGGTACTGTAGATCATGAGGGCATGGTCATGTTAAGTAAGTTCGAGCAAGTACAAAAACAATGGGGTGGCACCAGCGACGTGATTGACCACTGGCTGATGTCGAGGCAACAACTGCTCATCGATTACTGTAAACTGGCGGGACTGCCGCCGTTTGAGAAAAATAACCGACAGCTCCCTACCTTATCGCAACTTCAACTCTTCAGCCAGGAACTGGTCGATTACATCTCCGAAGGCCACTTCAAAATCTATGACATGGTCATGGCGCGCTGGAATGCGATCGGTTACTCACCAACAGAAGATATTTCTACCCTGTACCACCGCATTACGCAAACCACCGATCCGCTGCTGAACTTCACCGAAAAATACGATGAGTTTGATGAAGCCGACGAAATGCCGGACTTTGATCAAGATCTATCAGAGGTCGGGGAATTGATGGAGCTGCGCTTTGCACTGGAAGACAGTCTGATTGAACTGATCAGCGAGAGTCTGGCCTGCCCACCGGGTGCCTAACGACATACCGCTCGCTTTGTCCTCATGCCACCAGCCTTGTCGTTGAGGCTGGTAATCCTGCTTACGCGCTGTAATTTCCTGCCGTTGTTTGCTGTTATCTATTCTCCAACACTCACCCACCTCTCTTGTGCATCCCCGTGACGCTTCCCGCCGGTTGATAACCTCCGTTTCTTGTCTTATCAGCTATGCGCGCATTGCTGCCCGAACAAATTCAATCTGCAGATCGCTTTTATCGTCGATAACCTCGAACGCCACCCGTCACACAGAAGCCTCCTGACACTGATGTCCTGAAAACCGGCAATAAAAAAGGGGCACCCAATGGGTGCCCCTTTTCGCATTCGCTATCGCGATTAGTTTTCGTCGCTCAGACCAGCATTCAGCAATGCCGCCAGGTCTTGAGAGGCTTGTTCAGCATCTACCTGAGGTGCTACTGGCTCCAGCTCAGAATCACGCTGACGCTGGCGCTGCTGATGGTACGCGAAACCGGTACCAGCAGGGATCAGACGACCAACGATTACGTTCTCTTTCAGACCACGTAGCTCATCACGCTTACCAGAAACCGCAGCTTCTGTCAGAACGCGGGTTGTTTCCTGGAACGACGCCGCAGAGATGAACGACTCGGTTGCCAGAGACGCTTTCGTGATACCCAGCAGGTCACGTTCGAACGTTGCAGGTACTTTACCTTCCGCAATCAGCTTACGGTTTGCAATGTTCACGCGAGAGTACTCAACCTGTTCACCAGGTAGGAACTCAGACTCACCTGCAGTCAGGATCGTTACCTTACGCAGCATCTGACGAATGATAGTCTCGATGTGCTTATCGTTAATCTTAACGCCCTGTAGTCGGTAAACTTCCTGAACCTCGTTCACGATGTATTCTGCTACCGCGTAAACACCACGCAGACGCAGGATATCGTGTGGAGACTCTGGACCATCGGCGATTACGTCACCTTTCTCGACCTTCTCACCTTCGAACACGTTCAGCTGACGCCACTTAGGCACCATCTCTTCGTACGCATTACCTTCCGCAGGTGTGATGATCAGACGACGCTTACCTTTCGTCTCTTTACCGAACGATACGGTACCTGTGATTTCAGCCAGGATTGCTGGTTCTTTTGGCTTACGCGCTTCGAACAGGTCAGCAACTCGTGGCAGACCACCGGTGATATCTTTCGTACCGCCAGATGCCTGAGGAATACGTGCCAGCGTATCACCGATACCTACCATCGCACCGTCTTCCAGCTGGATAATCGCTTTACCAGGCAGGAAGTATTGTGCAGGCATTTCAGTACCCGCGATCATCACGTGATCACCGTTTTCGTCAACCAGTTTAATGGTCGGACGCATGTCTTTACCAGCACCAGTACGCTCAGCAGCGTCCAGGATAGTGATCATAGACAAACCTGTCAGATCATCAGTCTGACGAGAAACTGTAACACCATCGATCAGGTCAACGAACTGAACACGACCCGCCACTTCAGTGATGATTGGCATGGTGTGTGGGTCCCAGTTGGCAACCACTTCACCCGCCGCCACTTCAGCGCCGTCACCTTTAGTCAGGTGAGAACCGTATGGCAGTTTGTAGTTCTCTTTCGTACGGCCGAACTCATCGATTACGGTCAGTTCAGATGCACGAGAAGTAATAACCAGCTTGCCATCGTTGTTCGTTACGAACTTCGCGTTTTGCAGCTTCAAAGAACCGCTGTTCTTAACCTGAATGCTGTTTTCCGCTGCTGCTGCCGATGCCGCACCACCGATGTGGAACGTACGCATTGTCAGCTGTGTACCTGGTTCACCGATAGACTGTGCTGCCACAACACCAACCGCTTCACCCTGGTTAACCAGGTGACCACGAGCCAGGTCACGACCGTAACAGTTACGACAACAACCGAAGTCGTTCTCACAAGTTACTACAGAACGTACTTTTACCTGGTCAACAGAGTTGGCTTCCAGGATGTCACACCATTTTTCATCAAGCAGTGTGTTACGCGGTGCCAGTACTTCTTCAGTACCCGGCTTCAGCACGTCTTCTGCAACAACACGACCCAGTACGCGATCGCGCAGTGGTTCTTTAACATCACCACCTTCGATCAGAGGCATCATAGTAATGCCGCCGTGTGTACCACAGTCGTCAGATGTGATTACCACATCCTGCGCTACGTCTACCAGACGACGAGTCAGGTAACCGGAGTTCGCTGTCTTCAGTGCCGTATCCGCCAGACCCTTACGAGCACCGTGCGTTGAGATAAAGTACTGAAGTACGTTCAGACCTTCACGGAAGTTCGCCGTGATTGGGGTTTCGATGATCGAGCCATCCGGCTTCGCCATCAGACCACGCATACCAGCCAGCTGACGGATCTGAGCGGCAGAACCACGCGCACCCGAGTCGGCCATCATGTATACGCTGTTGAACGATTTCTGCAGTTCTTCTTCGCCGTCACGGTTGATAACTGTGTCGAAAGACAGGTTATCCATCATCGCCTTAGCAACCTGCTCGTTGGCTGTTGCCCAGATATCGATAACTTTGTTGTAACGTTCGCCAGCTGTTACCAGACCAGACTGGAACTGTTCCTGAATTTCAGCAACTTCTGCTTCTGCTTCTGCGATCTTGGTGTATTTCGCTTCTGGTACAACCATGTCGTCGATACCAACAGACACACCAGACAGAGCAGCGTAAGCAAAACCTGTGTACATGATTTGGTCAGCAAAGATAACAGTCTCTTTCATGCCCAATTCACGGTAACAGGTGTTCAGCAGTTTAGAGATCTGCTTCTTACCCAGCGCTTCAGTATTCACCAGGCTGTATGGCAGACCTTTTGGTACGATCTTCCACAGCATCGCACGACCAACAGTCGTATCAACCAGCTGAGTATCTTCAGTCAGGTTGCCCTGCTCGTCTTTCAGGTACTGAGTAATACGTACTTTTACACGTGAGTGCAGTTCAGCATTGCCGGTACGGTAAGCTTTTTCAGCTTCAGCCGGACCAGACAGGTACATGCCTTCACCCTTCGCGTTGATCTTATCACGCGTCATGTAGTACAGACCCAGTACAACGTCCTGAGAAGGTACGATGATTGGATCACCAGACGCTGGCGACAGGATGTTGTTGGTAGACATCATCAGCGCACGAGCTTCAAGCTGTGCTTCCAGAGTCAGAGGTACGTGTACCGCCATCTGGTCACCATCGAAGTCGGCGTTATAGGCCGCACACACCAGTGGGTGCAGCTGGATCGCTTTACCTTCGATCAGTACTGGTTCAAATGCCTGAATACCCAGACGGTGCAGTGTTGGTGCACGGTTCAGCATAACTGGGTGTTCGCGAATCACTTCGTCCAGGATATCCCAAACAACCGCTTCTTCGCGCTCTACCATCTTCTTAGCAGCTTTGATTGTCGTCGCTAGGCCACGAGTTTCCAGCTTGCCGTAGATGAATGGCTTAAACAGCTCCAGTGCCATCTTCTTAGGAAGACCACACTGATGCAGACGCAGGTATGGACCTACGGTGATAACCGAACGGCCTGAGTAGTCTACACGTTTACCCAGCAGGTTCTGACGGAAACGACCCTGTTTACCTTTGATCATGTCTGCCAAAGATTTCAGAGGACGCTTGTTAGAACCGGTGATCGCACGACCACGACGACCGTTATCAAGCAGTGCATCAACAGACTCCTGAAGCATACGTTTTTCGTTACGTACGATGATATCAGGAGCAGCCAGATCCAACAGACGCTTCAGACGGTTATTACGGTTGATAACACGACGGTACAGATCGTTCAGATCCGAGGTCGCGAAACGGCCACCGTCCAGCGGTACCAGCGGACGTAGATCCGGTGGCAGAACTGGCAGAACAGACAGGATCATCCACTCAGGGTTGTTGCCTGACTGCAGGAATGCTTCGACCAGCTTCACACGCTTGGTCAGTTTCTTACGCTTGGTTTCAGAGTTGGTTTCATCCAGCTCTTCACGCATCAGTTCGATTTCGGCATTCAGGTCCATGTTGCCCAGCAGTGCCTGAACCGCTTCTGCACCCATCTTCGCGTCGAACTCGTCGCCCCACTCTTCCAGCGCATCCAGGTACTGCTCTTCGCTCAGCAGCTGGCTACGCTCAAGGTTGGTCATGCCTGGTTCGATAACAACGTAAGATTCGAAGTAAAGTACACGTTCGATATCACGTAGCGGCATGTCCATAAGCAGACCGATACGGGATGGCAGTGACTTCAGGAACCAGATGTGGGCTACAGGGGAAGCCAGCTCAATGTGACCCATACGCTCACGGCGTACTTTGGTCTGAGTAACTTCTACACCACATTTTTCACAGATAACACCACGGTGCTTCAGGCGCTTGTATTTACCACAAAGACACTCGTAGTCTTTTACCGGGCCAAAGATACGTGCACAGAAAAGACCGTCACGCTCAGGCTTAAAGGTACGGTAGTTGATGGTTTCTGGTTTTTTCACTTCACCGAAAGACCATGAACGGATCATGTCTGGTGAAGCAAGACCGATTTTGATTGCATCAAATTCTTCGGTCTTGTGTTGTGCTTTCAGAAACTTAAGTAAGTCTTTCACATTCGGCTCCTGTGAGGAGTTGACCCATAAAGGTGCCAGCAGCAAACTGGCACCTTCATATTTATACCGGATTAACTGTTAAGCTGGGGTTGCCCAGTCTTACTCGTCTTCCAGCTCGATGTTGATACCCAACGAGCGGATCTCTTTCAACAATACGTTGAACGATTCCGGCATACCTGGTTCCATACGGTGGTCGCCGTCGACGATGTTCTTATACATCTTCGTACGACCGTTAACGTCATCCGACTTAACAGTTAGCATTTCCTGAAGCGTATAAGCTGCGCCGTATGCTTCCAGCGCCCACACTTCCATCTCACCGAAACGCTGACCACCGAACTGAGCTTTACCACCCAGCGGCTGCTGAGTAACTAGGCTGTAAGAACCGGTAGAACGGGCGTGCATCTTGTCATCAACCAAGTGGTTCAGTTTCAGCATGTACATGTAACCTACAGTTACAGGACGCTCAAACTTGTCACCAGTACGGCCATCAAACAGAGTCAGCTGACCAGATTCTGGTAGATCACCCAGTTTCAGCAGCTCTTTGATAGACGATTCCGGTGCACCATCAAATACTGGTGTTGCAATCGGCAGACCGGCACGCAGGTTCTGGATCAGAGTACGAACTTCGTCGTCAGACAGTGCCGCAATATCGACCTTCTGACGAGTATCACCCAGATCGTAGACCTTCTGCAGGAAGTTGCGGAACTGATGTAGTTCCTGCTGCTGCTTCAGCATCTCGTTGATCTTGTCACCGATACCTTTTGCTGCCAGACCCAGGTGAGTTTCCAGGATCTGACCGATGTTCATACGTGACGGTACACCCAGCGGGTTCAGTACGATATCAACAGTCTGACCTTTTTCATCGTACGGCATGTCTTCAACAGGGCAGATCTTCGAGATTACACCCTTGTTACCGTGACGACCGGCCATCTTATCACCAGGCTGGATACGACGTTTAACAGCCAGGTACACCTTAACAATCTTAAGGACACCCGGTGCCAGGTCATCACCCTGAGTGATCTTACGGCGCTTGGTTTCAAACTTCTTATCGAACTCAGCTTTCAGCTCGTCGTACTGCTCAGCCAGCTGCTCCAGCTGGTTTTGCAGGGCTTCATCGTCCAGAGTCTGCGAGAACAGTCTCTCACGGTCCATTGAAACCAGTTTATCTTCACTGTAACCAGCAGATAGCAGCAGAGTACGAACACGCGCCAGAAGACCGCCTTCCAGGATCTGGAACTCTTCTGTGATGTCTTTCTTCGCTTCTTTCAGCTGCATCTCTTCGATTTCAAGCGCACGCTTGTCTTTCTCTACGCCATCGCGAGTGAAGACTTGTACGTCGATGATCGTACCAGACACAGAGTTTGGTACACGCAGTGAAGAGTCTTTAACGTCAGAGGCTTTTTCACCGAAGATCGCACGTAGCAGTTTCTCTTCTGGAGTCAGCTGAGTTTCACCTTTAGGTGTCACTTTACCAACCAGGATGTCGCCACCCTTTACTTCCGCACCGATGTAAACGATGCCAGATTCGTCCAGTTTAGAAAGCGCCGCTTCACCCACATTCGGGATGTCAGCAGTGATTTCTTCAGCACCCAGCTTAGTATCACGCGCCACACAAGACAGTTCTTGGATGTGGATAGTTGTCAGGCGGTCTTCCTGAACAACACGCTCAGACACCAGGATGGAGTCCTCGAAGTTGTAACCGTTCCAAGGCATGAACGCGATGCGCATGTTCTGGCCAAGTGCCAGCTCACCCAAGTCAGTCGACGGGCCATCAGCCAGTACGTCACCACGCGCTACCGGCTCACCCGGCATTACGGTTGGACGCTGGTTGATACACGTGTTCTGGTTAGAACGGGTGTACTTCGTCAGGTTGTAGATATCGATACCCGCTTCACCAGGTACCAACTCGTCTTCGTTAACTTTAATAACGATACGAGAAGCATCTACTGACTGAACCTGGCCACCACGTTTGGCAACTGCAGTTACACCTGAGTCTACCGCTACGTTACGCTCGATACCTGTACCTACCAGCGGCTTATCAGCACGCAGAGTTGGTACGGCCTGACGCTGCATGTTCGCACCCATAAGGGCACGGTTAGCATCATCGTGTTCCAGGAATGGGATCAGGGATGCTGCCACCGATACAACCTGGTTGGTTGCAACGTCCATGTACTGAACGTGATCGCGCGGGTGCAGACCTGATTCACCTTTCTGGCGAGCAGTGATCAGTTCGTCAGCGAAAGAACCGTCTTCGTTCAGCGCGGCGTTAGCCTGCGCGATAACGTACTGACCTTCTTCGATCGCAGACAGGTAATCGATATCTTCAGTTACTTTGCCGTCAACTACTTTACGGTATGGCGTTTCCAGGAAACCATATGGGTTACACTGAGCAAATACCGACAGTGAGTTGATCAGACCGATGTTTGGACCTTCAGGCGTTTCGATTGGACACAGACGACCGTAGTGGGTCGCGTGAACGTCTCGAACTTCAAAACCTGCACGCTCACGAGTCAGACCACCTGGACCAAGCGCCGAGATACGGCGTTTGTGAGTAACTTCTGACAGTGGGTTGTTCTGATCCATAAACTGAGACAGCTGAGAAGAGCCGAAGAACTCTTTCACTGCAGCAGAAATTGGCTTAGCGTTGATCAGATCCTGAGGCATTACTGCATCCAGATCACCAAGGCTCAGGCGCTCTTTTACTGCACGCTCAACACGTACCAGACCAACACGGAACTGGTTCTCAGCCATTTCACCAACAGAACGGATACGACGGTTACCCAGGTGGTCGATGTCATCAACTTCACCTTTACCGTTACGGATATCGATCAGACGACGCATTACTTCAATGATGTCATCGTGATCCAGTGTACCCGGACCCGTTGTTTCTTCACGACCCAGAGAGCTGTTGAACTTCATACGACCAACAGCAGACAGATCGTAGCGTTCTTCGCTGAAGAACAGGCTTTCGAACAGTTGCTCAGCGGCTTCACGCGTTGGCGGCTCGCCAGGACGCATCATGCGGTAAATTTCTACCAGCGCGCTCAGACGGTCAGTCGAGTTGTCGATACGCAGGGTATCAGACATGTACGGACCGAAATCCAGATCGTTCGTAAACAGAACTTCCAGTGACTTGTAGCCAGACTGAGATAGCAGAGCCAGCGTTTCCAGGCTTAGTTCCTGGTTCGCAGCAGCAATCAGCTCACCCGTTTCCTGGTTCACGTAGTCACGTGCAGAAATTTTGCCAACAATGTATTCAACAGGTACTTCGATGTGGTCAACGTTGTCTTTCGTCAGCTGACGGATGTGACGTGCAGTGATACGACGACCCTGCTCAACGTACACTTTACCGTTCGCTTCGATGTCAAAGCTTGCCGTTTCACCACGTAGACGGTCAGGTACCAGTTCCATCACCAGTGACTTGCCCTGAACTTCGAACTTGATCTTTTCGAAGAACATGTCAAGGATTTGCTCAGTGGTGTAACCCAGAGCACGCAGGATGATAGACGCAGGCAGCTTACGACGACGGTCGATACGTACGAAGAGGCTATCCTTAGGATCGAATTCGAAATCCAACCATGAACCACGGTATGGAATCACACGTGCGTTATAAAGCACTTTACCTGAGGAGTGGGTCTTACCCTTATCGCTGTCGAAGAAGACACCCGGGCTACGGTGCAGCTGGGATACGATAACCCTCTCGGTACCGTTAATAACGAATGTACCGTTATCTGTCATGAGCGGAATTTCGCCCATGTAAACTTCTTGTTCTTTGATGTCTTTAACAGTGCCAGCAGGCGCGTCTTTATCATACATGACCAAACGCAGCTTCACGCGCAGTGGAGCTGAGTAAGTTACGCCACGAATCTGACATTCTTTAACATCGAAGACCGGCTCACCGAGACGATAGCTAACGTATTGCAGCTCGGAATTGCCGTTATAGCTCTGAATTGGAAAAACAGAACGAAAGGCAGCTTCTAGACCGTAATGCCCTTCAGGATCCTGCTCGATGAACTTGTCAAAAGACTCAAGCTGGATCGACAGCAAGTATGGAACATCCAGGACTTGTGGACGCTTACCAAAATCCTTACGGATACGCTTTTTCTCGGTATAAGAGTAAACCATAGGTTCCTCAGATCGCTGATAAGTGATCCAAACTGCTCAACACGAGGAGCAGTGACTAATAACACTGTTTATTGTAGGAGCAGTTCTGGGAAAGCAGGACTGCTTTTTGCATGGGGAGAGGGTGCAAAACAATGTGAAAACACCACTACCCTACAGCGCAAAAAGGCCGGTGGCTATTAGCCACCAGCCATTAGCCTTTTCAGGCTAAGAAATTAAGTAATTATTACTTAACTTCAACAGAAGCACCAGCTTCTTCTAGTTGAGCTTTCAGAGCGTCAGCTTCAGCTTTATCAACACCTTCTTTCAGAGGTGCTGGAGCGCCGTCTACTAGTGCTTTCGCTTCTTTCAGACCCAGGCCAGTTGCGCCACGTACTGCTTTGATAACAGCAACTTTGTTCGCGCCTGCAGAAGTCAGGATTACGTCGAATTCAGTTTGCTCTTCAGCAGCTTCAGCTGCTACGCCGCCTGCTACTACTGCTGCTGCAGCAGTAACACCGAACTTCTCTTCCATTGCTTCGATCAGTTCAACAACTTGCATTACAGACATTTCTGCAACTGCGTCTAGGATTTGCTCGTTAGTGATAGACATAACAATTCTCTTTTAAAGTCAACAATTAGTTTAAAAAGCAACCAGATAAAAGCAAGGCGAATTAAGCCGCTGCTTCTTCTTTCTGATCGCGAATAGCTGCGATAGTACGTACCAACTTGCCAGCAGACGCTTCTTTCATGCACATCATCAGGCGTGCAATCGCTTCGTCGTATGTTGGTAGAGTCGCAAGTACTTCAACGTCAGCAACAGCGCCTTCGAATGCAGCTGCTTTGATCTCAAAGTTTTTGTTCTCTTTAGCGAAGTCTTTGAAAAGACGCGCTGCAGCACCAGGGTGCTCATTAGAGAACGCAAGTAGAGTAGGACCAACGAAAACGTCTTTCAGACATTCATAATCAGTACCTTCTACTGCACGGCGTGCTAGAGTGTTACGCACAACTTTAACGTAAACGCCCGCTTCACGAGCTTTTTTACGTAGGGTAGTCATGTCAGCAACAGCAACGCCACGAGAGTCAGCAACAACTGCAGACAGGGCACCATTGGCAGCTTCGTTGACTTCAGCAACAATTGCTTTTTTGTCTTGAAGGTTCAATGCCATTGGATTTGCTCCTGGATTTAAGCCGGGTTAACCCCGAACAGTACACCACTCACTGCCACTATGGCAGGAGAGTTAATACGGCGCAGATCCAAGAAAGACATACATCAATCATGTTCTGGCACCGTCTACGTAGGTATTATTAAGTCGAACTTTTCAGTTACAACGCCTACGGTCTTTGACGGAGGCCGTTACCGCAGTAACAGCCTCAGCCATGAATTCGGAAGCGCCAAATTATACACGAATCTGACGCTTCTGCAAATTATTACGCGTTAGTGTCCAGAGAATTCTGGTCTAGCGCTACACCTGCACCCATAGTGGTAGAGATGCTTACTTTCTTGATGAAAGTACCTTTAGCTGAAGAAGGCTTAGCTTTCTTCAGTGCAACCAGCAGAGACTCTAGGTTCTCTTTCAGTTGCGCAGCGTCGAAATCCACTTTACCGATAGTAGTGTGGATGATGCCGTTCTTGTCGTTACGGTAACGAACCTGACCAGCTTTAGCGTTCTTAACCGCTTCAGCAACGTTAGGAGTTACAGTACCAACTTTAGGGTTTGGCATCAGACCGCGTGGACCAAGAATAGTACCCAGCTGACCTACAACGCGCATTGCATCTGGAGATGCGATAACTACGTCAAAGTTCATCTCGCCTTTCTTAACTTGATCAGCCAGTTCTTCCATACCTACCAGGTCAGCGCCCGCTTCTTTAGCAGCTTCAGCGTTTGCACCCTGAGTAAATACTGCAACGCGGATATCACGACCAGTACCGTGTGGCAGTACAGTTGCGCCACGAACGTTTTGGTCTGATTTACGTGCATCGATGCCTAGGTTAACAGCAACGTCAACGCTTTCAGTGAATTTAGCAGTAGCCAGTTCTTTCAGCAGAGCAACAGCTTCGTTGATGTCGTACTCGCGAGAAACGTCAACTTTTTCACGAATAACGCGCATGCGCTTAGTTAGTTTTGCCATTGTCTTAACCCTCTACCACCAGACCCATTGAACGTGCAGTACCAGCGATCGAACGCTTCAGAGCTTCGATGTCAGCACCAGTCATGTCCGCAGCTTTAGTTTCTGCGATCTCTTGGATCTGAGCGTCAGTAACAGTACCAACTTTCTCAGTGTTCGGACGGCCAGAACCAGATTTGATACCAGCAGCTTTCTTCAGCAGAACTGCAGCAGGTGGAGTCTTAGTGATGAACGTGAAAGAACGGTCACTGTAAACAGTGATAACAACTGGAGTCGGTAGACCTTTCTCTAGAGAGTCAGTCTTAGCGTTAAACGCTTTACAGAATTCCATGATGTTCACACCGTGCTGACCCAGAGCTGGACCAACTGGTGGACTTGGGTTTGCCATACCAGCTGCAACTTGCAGCTTGATGTAAGCTTCTACTTTTTTAGCCATTGCTATTTACCTAAATTTGGGTTCAAACGTCTATATTGAAATAGACTCCCCGTCTAACGAAAGGGCGCGAAATTATAGTCAAATTTCACGCCCCTGACAAGCTGATCTGATTACTTATTGATCAAACTTTCTCAACCTGACCAAACTCCAGTTCTACCGGAGTGGCACGGCCGAAGATAGAAACCGACACTTTCACGCGGCTCTTATCGTAGTCAACTTCTTCAACCACACCGTTGAAGTCAGCAAACGGACCATCCGTGACACGGACAACTTCACCTGGTTCAAAGACAGTCTTGTGAACTGGTGACTCGCTCGCTTTTTCTAGGCGGTTAAGGATAGCATCTGCCTCTTTATCAGAGATCGGTGCTGGGCGGTCTGAAGTACCACCGATGAACCCCATAACACGAGGGATACTACGTACCAGGTGCCATGTCTCGTCGTTCATCACCATCTGTACAAGCACATAGCCAGGGAAGAACTTACGTTCGCTCTTACGACGCTGGCCCGCACGGACTTCTACAACTTCTTCAGTCGGAACCAGTACTTCATCAAAGTACTCTTCCATACCGTGCATCTTGATATGCTCACGTAGGGATTGCGCTACACGCCCTTCAAAACCCGAAAAGGCCTGTACGACATACCATCGTTTTTTTGGAGCTTCGCTCATGAACTCTTACCTCACACACCGGTAACTAGGCGGACTAGACGGACCATGATGCCGTCGATGCCCCACAAGGCTAACGCCATAATGACAGTGACAGCTAAAACGATAAAGGTTGTCTGCGTAGCTTCCTGACGAGTAGGCCATACTACCTTGCGGACTTCCATGCGCGATTCACGGGCAAACGCAATCGCGGTTTTACCTTTTGCTGTAAGTGCAGCAATACCACCAGCTGCTGCCACCAGGACAACAACTGCTGCAGCACGCAACACTACAGAAACATCACTGTACAGGTAATTACCAACCACAGCGGCAGCTAGCAAAGCAAATACAGCGACCCACTTCAGGCCATCCATACTGCTAGAGCTGCTTTGGTTTTCGGCATTCGCTTTCATACAACCAACCTGTAACTAGTCTCAATATAGACGAAAATAACCCCGCAATAGCAGGGCCTTTCATGAAGGAAAGCACTAAGGCTTTAATTACATGGGTAAAAACTTCATGTCGATAAATCTTTTTCTGCACCACTGAGCAAAAAACAAGCAGAGAATTGCAATGGTGCAGAAAAAGGGCATCAAATGATGCCCTTTTTCGTGCCGTATCGTCAAATATTATTCAACGATCTTAGCTACAACACCAGCACCAACGGTACGGCCGCCTTCACGGATTGCGAAGCGTAGACCTTCGTCCATCGCGATTGGCGCGATCAGAGTTACAGTCATAGATACGTTGTCGCCTGGCATTACCATCTCAACGCCTTCTGGCAGTTCGATAGTACCAGTCACATCAGTAGTACGGAAGTAGAACTGTGGACGGTAGCCTTTGAAGAACGGCGTGTGACGGCCACCTTCGTCTTTCGACAGAACGTAGATTTCTGAAGTGAAAGTAGTGTGTGGAGTGATTGAACCTGGTTTAGCCAGAACCTGACCACGCTCAACTTCGTCACGCTTAGTACCACGCAGAAGAACACCAACGTTCTCACCAGCACGGCCTTCGTCCAGAAGCTTACGGAACATCTCAACGCCAGTACAAGTAGTCGTGATAGTCTCTTTGATACCAACGATTGCTACTTCGTCACCTACGCGAACGATACCTTGCTCAACACGACCAGTTACAACAGTACCACGGCCTTGGATTGAGAATACGTCTTCGATTGGCAGGATGAACGGCTTGTCGATTGCACGCTCTGGCTCTGGGATGTAAGAATCCAGTGCTTCAGCCAGCTCAACGATTTTCTCTTCCCACTGAGCTTCGCCATTCAGCGCGCCCAGAGCAGAACCCATGATTACTGGGCAGTCGTCGCCTGGGAAGTCGTACTCAGACAGAAGTTCACGCACTTCCATCTCAACCAGCTCAAGCAGCTCTTCATCATCAACCATGTCACACTTGTTCATGAACACGATGATGTAAGGGATACCAACCTGACGACCTAGCAGGATGTGCTCACGAGTCTGTGGCATTGGGCCATCAGTAGCAGCAACAACCAGGATACCACCGTCCATCTGAGCAGCACCGGTGATCATGTTCTTAACGTAGTCGGCGTGTCCTGGGCAGTCTACGTGTGCGTAGTGGCGAGAAGGAGTATCGTACTCTACGTGAGAAGTAGAGATTGTGATACCACGCTCACGCTCTTCAGGCGCGTTATCGATAGATGCGAAGTCACGCGCTGCGCCGCCGTATACTTTAGCCAGTACAGTACAGATAGCTGCAGTCAGAGTAGTTTTACCGTGGTCAACGTGGCCGATAGTACCAACGTTAACGTGCGGTTTAGTACGTTCAAATTTTTCTTTAGACATGGATTGTCCCTCTAGGCACGGTATTTGGTGGCATTACGACCACACAACCAATCATGGGTTTTGTAGAGTATATATCAAAAGAATCGAAGTAACTTAAGGAGAGAGTGGTGCTGATAGGCGGATTTGAACCGCCGACCTCACCCTTACCAAGGGTGCGCTCTACCAACTGAGCTATATCAGCACACTTAATAGTGTGGAGCGGGCAGCGGGAATCGAACCCGCATCATCAGCTTGGAAGGCTGAGGTAATAGCCATTATACGATGCCCGCTAAACTCGTAACTCGTTAAGCTATTCAATCAATTGAAAATGGTGGAGGGGGACGGATTCGAACCATCGAAGGCGGAGCCGGCAGATTTACAGTCTGCTCCCTTTGGCCACTCGGGAACCCCTCCAGAAATTTTTAAGCACTTTCACTCATTTAGGAGAAAGTGGTGCCGACTACCGGAATCGAACTGGTGACCTACTGATTACAAGTCAGTTGCTCTACCTACTGAGCTAAGTCGGCGTAAGTGCTGCGCATTCTAGTGAACTCAGCGAGGGGTTGCAATACCTTTTTTCGTTTTTTTTTGCCGCCCCACCCTGACCGACCAAGAATTAACCACTAGCGGCATTTTGCATACAAAGCAAGGCCTTCCAGCACCAGATCGGAACGATGTTGATATCCCCGTCCCCAGCTCTTTGGCAGATGACGAACCCCGCCACCACACAAAATCACTTCCGGCTCGGTTTTCAGCTTATCCCGCGCCTGGCCAAGGCCGTATTCAATCAGTCCCAACAAGGCGGCACGGCAGCCATTCTTAAGGCCATCCGCCGTATTGTCGGCAAACACCAACTCGTCACCATGTTCACGGTCGGAAAAAACTTTGGTCGTGTTTTCCAACACCGCCTTCATCATTAGCTGATAACCGGGTGCGATCCAACCGCCAAGGTGCTTACCGTCCTCTGTCATGACATCAAAGGTTAATGCCGTGCCAATGTCGACAATCACAGTCGGCTTTTTAAAGCTCTGATGAATAGCCACCAGCGTCAGCCAACGGTCGACCCCAAGATACTGGTATTCGGCATAGGCGTTTTTCACGCCAAAGTCTTTCCGCAGGGTCTTAACTTGCATGACCGGAATATTGGCCAATTGGGAAATGCGCTGAATAGAGTTGTCGACCTCCACCGGCCCGACACTTGCAAAGACGATTCTGTCGATTCCATTCTCGAGTAGGGGCTCCAGTACCATTTCCAGCTTGCGGCTCGGATACCGTCCCAGCAATTCAAAATTGCCATCGTCAAATAATTGGGCCACCTTGACATAAGTGTTACCCGCTTCAATCAAAATTTGCATTAACAACCTCTGAGGCTGATTTCTCCACCGATGTAAGGGGTGACCTCACCATCGGCCTCTAACAATAACGCCCCCTGTCCGTTGATCCCGCGGGCTATCCCTTCCACTACGCGGTTACCAATCAACAGTTTCACGGGGCGGTCCAAAAAGTTGTCCAAGCGATTCCAACGCTCGGTGAAGCCTTCCAGTCCGCAGACTTCATAATCAGCCAGAGTCTGATGTAATTGCGCGATCAAGGTAGCAGCAAGGGTATTACGATCCGGCAATTTGGCGCAGGTCTGAGTTAAATTGGCCCATGCCTGGTCTATTTCTTTGCCTTCTTGTTCCGGCATAGCGATATTGAGTCCCATGCCGATGATCAAGTGCGCAGCATCGCCCGCCTGACCAGTCATCTCAACCAGAATTCCTGCTAGCTTTTTATCCCTGAAATACAGATCGTTCGGCCATTTCACCCGAACTTCATCGGCCCCGAGTGATTGCAGAGCTTCCGCAATGGCCACCCCGACCACCAGGCTTAACCCCATGGCGGCGGCCATGCCGGCATCTAAACGCCAATACATGGAGAGGTACAAATTACTACCAAACGGCGAGAGCCACTGACGACCACGACGGCCTCGTCCGGCTTCCTGATATTCCGCCAGACAAACCGCCCCTTTTGGCAGTTGCCCGACCCGTTCCATCAGGTATTGATTCGTCGAATCGATTACCGGGATAACCTCCAAGCTTGGGCACTTTACCTGACCGACAATCTTATCGCAATCAAGGAGATCCAGTTTTGCTGGCAGACGATAGCCTTTCCCTTGCAAGCGAAAAATGTCCAGCCCCCATGCTTGAAGCACCTTAATATGCTTACTGATCGCAGCCCGTGAGATACCCAATTGCTCTCCCAGAGCTTCACCGGAATGGAACTCGCCATCTGCCAGCATTGCCACCAGGGCTAATCGGGTCGAATGCTCTTTCATCCCATGATCTCCGTCAGTGTCGTTTCCGATGTCGCACCCATAAAGCGCACCTCATGCTCCAGGCGAACGCCAAATTTTGCTTCCACTTGCTCGACGACAAACTGGGCCAGAGCAAGCACATCGCGGGCTGTCGCCTGCTCAGCATTTACTAAAACCAACGCCTGCTGCTCATGAACCTGCGCCCCGCCAATGCGATGGCCTTTGAGCGCGCACTGATCAATCAGCCATCCCGCTGCCAACTTACAGTGCTCATCATCCTGCGGGTAATACGGCATGGTCGGATGTTCAGCCAGCAGCTGGTTTACCTGCTGGGTATCAATGACCGGATTTTTGAAGAAGCTACCGGCATTACCCAACACGCGGGGATCCGGCAGCTTCGACTGTCGAATCTCGCAGACCGACGCTAAAATGGCTTCGGCGCTCACTGTCGCGGCATCAAAAGACGCCAGCGGGCCATAGCTGATATTGGGCTGCCACGCTTTTTTAAGGCGCAGCCCCACCGCCGTAATGGCATGCGTGGCTTTCAGCTCGTGTTTAAAGACGGAATCCCGGTATCCGAAGCGGCACTCGTCCGCAGATAATCGCTGTGTCTGCCCCGTAGCCAGCTCCAGTGTATCGACGTACTGACAGACATCCTTTAACTCGACGCCGTACGCCCCGATGTTCTGGATAGGAGATGACCCCACACAGCCCGGAATCAGCGCCAGATTCTCCAGACCAGGCATACCGTTTGCCACGGTCATTTCAACCAGCTGATGCCAGTCTTCCCCAGCCCCGACACGCAATTCAAAAGCATCGTCCGTTTCATTGATCGTAATGCCTTTGATACGATTGAGCACCACCACCCCGGCATAGTCCTCACAGAACAGCATGTTGCTGCCCTGGCCAAGAATCAGTTTCGGTAACGCACTGAAGGCAGTATCGTGCCAGACACTGACTAACTCTTCGGCCGACTCAACCGCCACAATACGCTGTGCACTGACATCAATACCAAATGTATGAAACGGGGCCAGAGACCGATCCTGCAAAACTTTCATGCGCTTTTTGAACCATACCTTTATATACTTGGGCTGCATTTTAACTGATTCAGCTATAGTTAGCAGTTTTTTCCCCATGAACAAGCTTAGATTTCACCCGATAGAGCCACTGCGCTTTCCCTTGATCAACCGTCTTTATAAACAGCATTATCCGGCAGGTAAGGCAAAAAAAGATGAAGTGATTTGGATTGGCGAGGATAACAGTGCCATCCACTGCTGTGTCAGGTTCAAGCAATTTGATGGCTTTCAACTCATGACCGGTATGCTGGTCATCCCCGATGCGCGCGGGCAAAAACAGGGCCAGCAGCTCTTAGTCGCTGCCCAATCCCAGCTGGAACAGGCTCCCTGCTTCTGTTTTGCGTTCTCATACCTGGTCGATTTTTATCAGGCAACGGGCTTCGTCCCAGTTCCAGAGTCTGAATTACCCGAGTCATTGCAGTCACGGCTCACCCGTTACCGACTAAGTGGAAAGTCACTTGTTGCGATGATTTATCAACAAGCAGTTACACAATAATTTCGCGATTCTCCGGTACTCCGACATAGCCATACATTGACTGTGTTGTTTTTCTGATATAATTGCTCTCTTAATTAACACAATCATCCTTATAAAGGTCGCGTAAACGAGGCGATAATGGATTCAGCTATTGCTAACAAGCAACGCATTGATCAACTGCCGTGCATTGCACACAAGCCTGAAAACCTGGAGACCCTGTTAGACGCCGGTTCCTTCCGTGAACGTCTTTATGCCGAAATCGCGGGTGCCACTCAACGCATTTATCTGGTTGCCCTCTATCTTCAGGACGATGATGCCGGCCGAGGTATCCTCAAGGCGCTCTACGAGGCTAAGCAGAAAAATCCGGGCCTGGATATTAAAGTGCTGGTCGACTGGCACCGTGCCCAGCGGGGACTCATCGGTGCAGAGAAATCCGACGGCAATGCCGCCCTGTACCGTGAATTTGCTAGCCAGTATGAGCACCAGATTCAAATCCTTGGGGTACCGGTCCGTAACCGGGAAGTCTTCGGTGTTCTCCATCTCAAAGGCTTCGTCATCGACGATAAAGTCGTATACAGCGGCGCCAGCCTTAACGATGTCTATCTGGCCCAGCACAATCGTTATCGCTATGACCGCTACCATGTGATCAAAAACCCGCATCTGGCCGATACCATGTCCAATTTTATTTTGGATACCTTGGTCGACAGTGATGCGGTCAACTGTCTGAGCCAGAGCCAGCGCCCTGAAACCAAAGCACTAAAAGGTGCCATTCGAGAGTTTCGCCAACAACTGGCCCGCGCCACCTATCACTTCACACCAGAGCCTATTGCCGAGGGTGAAGTCGGCCTGACGCCTCTGGTTGGTTTGGGTAAACGCAAGAACACGCTCAATCAGCATATCTGTACCCTTATCGCCAGTGCTCAGCAGGAACTCACGATCTGCACGCCGTATTTCAACTTTCCGCGCTCTATCAGCCGGGAAGTCAAGCGTGCCCTACGACGCGGCGTCAAAGTGACCATCATTGTCGGTGACAAAACAGCGAATGACTTCTATATTCCACCTAGTGAGCCATTCAAAACAATTGCTGGTCTTCCTTACCTGTATGAAGTCAATCTCCGCCACTTCGCTAAACAGAATGAGTCAGCGATTGCACGTCGTCAGCTTGCCATCCATTTATGGAAACATAATGACAACAGCTTCCACCTTAAAGGCATCTGGGTTGATCGTAGCTATATGCTCATCACGGGTAACAACCTAAATCCACGTGCCTGGAAACTGGATCTGGAAAATGCCATTCTGGTCAGAGATAAAAACCAACTATTGGCTGAACAGAAACAAAAAGAACTCGACTGCATTCTTTCCCACACCCAGCTTGTCGGCAGCTATAAATTCATTGATAAGGTCGACACGTATCCGGCTCCGGTCAGAAAGCTAATTAAGCGGATACGCCGAGTCAAGGCAGACCATATCTTGAATCAAATTCTGTAGGTAACGGTTATGACAATTGCAGCCATCGATGTTGATCCCCAGCAAACCTTTACTCCGTTGTGTCCGGATGAACTTCCGGTCCCGGAAGGCGATAGCATCGGCCAAGCATTGAATGCACAGGCTGCAATGGCTCAGTATCGCGTGCTGACTAAAGATGCCCATCCCAGAAACGCGGTTTGGGTTGTCGATAGCCACGAAAAGATGCTTCAACCTCTATCCCACAAAAATGCTGACGTGACCTGGGTATCCCACGCAGTTCCAGGCACCCGGGGATTTGAAACGATCCCGGGCCTACCCGCCGTGACTGACTATGATCATGTAATCTGGAAAGGGATCGAGCCGGATCTTCACCCATACGGTGCCTGCTTCCACGATCTGCAGGAGAAGCTTAGTACTGGCCTGATCGAATGGCTGGTCGCCAAAGGGGTCTCGACAGTTATCATTGGCGGACTGGCTACAGACTACTGCGTTAAAACAACAGCACTGCAGCTCCAGAAGAGTGGTTATTTCAAGGTCATCGTCAACCTATCAGCCAGCCGTGGAATTGCACCAGAAACCACACAACAGGCCTGTGCCGACATGAAGCAAGCAGGGATTATCATCGCTCAGGATCTGACAGCGCTACAAACTCTGCTTTGACCGCCCTCCCAAGGCTTCTCCCCAGAGAGGCCTTTAATCTCATGACAAATGAGTAAAAATCCCTCGGTACCGTTCACCGATATTCCAACCTTAAACCCTGAAGCTACCACCACCGAAGATACAGACTCTCAAAACCTTCATAATCAAACTCATGTGACCTGCCCCCAATAACTAATCCAACACTTCTTTAGTAATGTCAGTTACGTTACTGTTTAGCCCTGAATGTGTCAGTACTGCAAATTCAGAGGGAGTTAGGTATCCAATTGATGAATGCGGCCGATTTTCATTGTAGTCAATGCGCCAGTCACTGATCAGTTTACGAGCATGGCTCAAGTCTCTGAACAGATGCTCGTTTAAACACTCGTCCCTGAACTTGCCGTTAAAGCTTTCGATATAAGCATTCTGGGTTGGCTTACCAGCCTGTATCAGCTTCAGAATAACACCATGATCATAAGCCCATTGGTCAAGGGCTTTACCCGTAAACTCAGGCCCCTGATCTGTTCGAACAGCCTCAGAATAACCACGGAAAGCAGCAATAGCCTCAAGTATGGCGACCACCTCATCTCCAGAAATTCCTGATGTAACAGTAATATCCAGGCACTCCTTTGTGAAGTCGTCAACGATAGTGAGGCACTTTATCCTACGACCAGAACTGAGTGCATCCATGACGAAGTCCATTGACCAGGTATGGTTGGGCAGTGAGGGAAGTAAAAGTGGCTCTCGCTCGACACATAATGATTTCCTTCGCTTCCGTTTTCGAACGGTCAATCCAGACTCTCTGGTATAACCGGTAAACACGCTTATGATTAACCTCTGTCCCTTCCCGCCGAAGAAGATGGTGAATACGGCGATATCCGAACCTTTTTCTCTCTAGTGCCAGTTCTTGTATACGAGCCGACAGCTCCACATCACTCTCTTTAGATTGAGGTTGGTATCTCATCGATGCGCGATTTATACCGACGAGCAGACAGACTTTGCGTTCCGAAATCGTGGTGACTTCCTGCATTGCATGCACAGCCTTGCGCTTGTCTCCGACGGTCAATACTTTTGGTTAAGAGCCGCTTTTAAAGCATCAACATCAAGCATGGATTCCGCCAAGAGCTTCTTGAGCTTGGCATTCTCATCTTCCAATGCTTTCAAGCGACGGGCATCGGAAACATCCATGCCCGCGTACTTTTTACGCCATAGGTAGAATGTGGCATCGGAAATATTGTGCTTGCGACACAGCTCTTTAACAGGAATGCCTGCTTCTGCTTCCTTGAGAATGGCAATGATCTGCTGTTCGTTGAATCGCTTCTTCATATTCACCTTCCTTCTTATAAGATGAACATTACTAAGTTTTAGCTGGATTGGGGAGCAGGTCACATGCTCAAGAAGCTGCCTAGCGACATTTAGAGAGAAGAACGGCTTAAGCAACTTCACCCTACACAAGCATCCTTCCAAAACTACATACCTGTAAACGAAAAAACCTGACATATCGGTAATATTCTGTCTGAGCTTGAAAAAATCAGAAGTATTCAAATTGAATAAATCGCCGAAACAATAGAGATGAGACTCGTTGTTCAATGATAGCTATAGGGTATAGCCCTAAATCATCAATTGGAATCTATATCCGATGTGGAATCAGTGTGCTAAATCCACATAAGAATGCTCATGGATGAACAACTTGAATCTCATGATCTTTACCTACTATAGCCCAAGGCTCCATGGTTTAAGACCTGTCATTACTGACGAAGCTTCGTGTCAGTAGTGAAATACTGGAGTCGCACCCTTCGTGACGTGAGGAATGGAATTAGTCGCCCTAGGACAAACCGATAAATACTGAACGCAAAAAAGCCCAAATCTTTAAATTCGGGCTTCGCATAAGTGGTGGAACGGCCGGGCTGGCGATCCAGCGGGGCTCATTCGACCGAAGGGCGAACAACATTGTCTTTAAACGTAAAAAAGCCCAAGCATTTCTGCTTGGGCTTCGTATAAGTGGCGGAGCGGACGGGACTCGAACCCGCGACCCCCGGCGTGACAGGCCGGTATTCTAACCAACTGAACTACCGCTCCACTCAGGATTAACGTTTGTTCAGAACGCTACCCTAAATTGGGTGCCTGGCGATGTCCTACTCTCACATGGGGAGACCCCACACTACCATCGGCGCTGCTGCGTTTCACGTCTGAGTTCGGCATGGGATCAGGTGGGTCCACAGCGCTATGGTCGCCAG
>NZ_PYMI01000010.1 GCF_003025595.1 Photobacterium ganghwense | reverse complement strand
CTGGCGACCATAGCGCTGTGGACCCACCTGATCCCATGCCGAACTCAGACGTGAAACGCAGCAGCGCCGATGGTAGTGTGGGGCCTCCCCATGTGAGAGTAGGACATCGCCAGGCACCCAATTTAGGGTAGCGTTATGAACGAACGTTAATCCTGAGTGGAGCGGTAGTTCAGTTGGTTAGAATACCGGCCTGTCACGCCGGGGGTCGCGGGTTCGAGTCCCGTCCGCTCCGCCACTCTTTAGAAGCCCAGTCGAAAGACTGGGCTTTTTTACGTTTAAAGATAATGTTCGCCATTCGGTCGAATGAGTCCCGCAAAATCGACAGCCCGGCCTTTCTGCCACTAATACGAAGTCTGAGTCGAAAGATTCGGGCTTTTTTACGTTTTGGGAAACGTGTTCACACTTAAACCGAGTTCATCCCCAGCACATTCCCAGTAATACCCCCACGCTTAGGTTTGTTCAGAATCGTTGCTTCATAACAAAGCTTGGCTGGCCAGTATTTAGCTGTCTCCTAAAGGCTTTGTATTTCCCCCTAAGGCCAGTTGCCTGACGATGGAGGCCTACTTGCTCAGGTAATGTTAAGCGGCTAAGACAAGAGGTTCTATGTTGCTCTCCTTCTTATAAACCGCTTCAGGTGGTATGCCCTAAAACCCAACGCCGACGATGTTGGTGTCTTTTGTTGACACTTCACCTGCTCGTTCTATTCTGACTAACGCTCTTACCTTTGGTTATGATTGAGCGTCTTAGTCCTAGATGCCAAATTGGATATGAAAAAGCCCCGTCAGATGACGAGGCTATGCGCGGCTCAGAATATCTCTGCTGCGGTAATGATAGGCTGGCGAAATAGACAGATTAGCAGTAACTGTAAAAATGCTGGAGCCACTGTTTGGCAATGGCGCGTTCATCACTGTCACTTAGAGGCTGAATGCCTGATTTAAACCGCTCTGGCTGATTCAGGAGTTGCAAGCCTGCCAGCATGTGGGCGGCTTCAAACAGGTAGAGGGTCGGGTCGCCCATGCCGGTTTTAAAGGGGGTGTTGGCTGACTCACCGCCCGCCAGTAGATAGAGGCTGCGGCCATTTCGGGTTTGGTATTCACGTACCAGACGGTTACCCCCTACCTCGGTGAGAGCGCCGTTAGTGATGAGCTGAGGCAGTTTCAGTTCATCATCGGCTGAAGTGACCGTGGCGATAAAGCGGTTATCCGGGATGGAATCTAACAGTGCTTCCGGAATCGCACCGTTTCCGGTGCAACAGAAAATCATATTACATTCGCTGACCAAGCGCTCGATGGAGCTGACTTGTACGCCATTGCGGGGAAACTGCGTCAGTTTACGCGGATCAATGTCGGCCACCAGGATATTGCTGATCGCCTTCCCTTTCAGGTATTGGATGACTCCGCGTCCGAGGTTGCCGGCACCGATTACGCCCACTTTCAGAAAGTTGTCATTGTTTAATTTGAGGCCAAATTCTTCACGCAGGATCTGATCGGAATAATGGACAATACATTCCGAGGCTTCGTAGTCTGCCGGTGCTTTGATACTCAGGTGCGAAACGGTTACCAACGGCTTGTTGAGGTTACTGTTTAGATATTTATACAGACCATTGGCGGTCAACTCCGTCACGCCGATAAGTTGCTCCCGGAAGACGTCACATAAGTGCTCTATGGCATGAGAAAAATACCCGCCGTGATCGAGGAGCAGGAATTGGCTATCGGCGTCGATGTGTTCGCGGATCAGGGCTTCAGCAACATGTGGATCGCGCAGTTGCTGTTTGTTGTAGGCTTCACTGACAACTGAGCAGGTTGGCAGAGCCTCAATCGTGGTTTTAAAGGATTGATTACCGGTAGCTGTAGCGCTTTTGGGGATAAAGACCAGGTTTTCAGCCAGCTCTGCCAGAACATTGATATAAGGCAGGGAGCCTTCATAACAGTGCATGACAGAAAAAATCGTGAATTTCTTAGGTGTTGGGTACTGTTCAGCAATGTGCTTTAAAAAAGCATAACCTTTGGTCGCAAAAAAGTCCGAATAGTAAGTGTGGGTTAAAATGGGTTGCGTCATTATTATTATTCCTTGTAACGACTAATTATTATGGCGAAACAGTGCTAGTAATGCATGGAGTAAAGGTTCATTTTCGCGGCTTTGTTTACAGCACAGGCCAAGTTGCAGGGGCTGAACATATTCTTTTTCAAGACGTTTTACTTTTGTGCCTACCGGGCTGTTGTTGATCACCACATCCGGCGCGATGCCAATACCACATCCTAAGGCGACCATACTGACAATGGCTTCATGCCCGCTTACCTGGGCATAAACATTTGGCTTTATTTTCTTCGATTTTATCCACTTATCCGCTTTTTCGCGTGCCATTCCTGACTCGGGCAGAATAAAGGGCAAGGTATTCCAGGCGGGGGGCTCTCTGAAGGCCGGCTGCAATGCCGGAGGCGGGACCAGCGGCGCAATCACCGACATCGAAATGCTGTCGAGAGGCAGGTATATCAGCTTACCCGGCAGGCTGTCCGGTTTCGCGGCAATGGCGATATCCGCGTCATCAGACTGAATGCGGTCAATGGCTTGTGCCGGATCGCCGGTCAGCAACTGAATTTCTACCTGGGGATGTAACTGACGAAACCGGCTGAGAATGTCGGGGAGGTGACTGTAACTGGCGGTGACGGAGCAAAACAACCTCAGCTTACCCTGCAGGGCCTGCTCTTGCTGACCCAGCTCTGCTTTGACTTCCTGCCAGCTGGTGACAATTTGGGCCGCTGTTGGCAACAGTGTCTTGGCGGCCGAGGTCAGCTCGACACTGCGATTATCCCGGATAAACAGAATCTGGCCGGTATCTTCTTCCAGTCGCTGGATAATCCGGCTCAGGGCCGATGGGCTGATATGCATGGCTTGCGCAGTCTGGCTGAAGCTGCGTGACTCGCACAGATGCAAAAACAATTGCAAGGTCTTTATGTTCATCGTCCATGTTGCACTTTTTGCAATAAGTTATTGTGAATATATCACTTTGCGCAATGAAGTGCGTGGTCTACCATCGAATTAATCGACAGGATGATGTCGCACATGGAACAGTATTCACGGAGTTTGCTATGGCTAATTATTTCAATACCTTAAATCTTCGTCAGCAGTTGGATCAGCTGGGTCGCTGCCGCTTTATGGATCGTGCGGAATTTGCAAATGAAGCCGATTACCTTAAAGGGAAGAAGGTCGTCATTGTGGGGTGTGGTGCTCAGGGCCTTAACCAAGGACTGAACATGCGTGACTCAGGTCTGGATGTGTCATATGCACTACGCCAGGCTGCAATCGACGAGCAGCGCCAGTCGTACAAAAATGCGAAAGAAAACGGGTTTGAAGTAGGCAGCTACGAGCAGCTGATCCCGCAGGCGGATCTGGTGGTAAACCTGACCCCTGATAAACAGCACAGCAATGTGGTAGCAACAGTGATGCCACTGATGAAGCAAGGGGCGGCTCTGGGTTACTCGCACGGTTTCAACATTGTTGAAGAAGGCATGCAGATCCGTCCTGATATCACGGTCGTGATGGTGGCACCAAAATGTCCGGGTACGGAAGTGCGTGAAGAGTACAAGCGCGGCTTTGGGGTTCCAACCCTGATTGCGGTTCACCCGGAAAATGACCCTCAGGGTGATGGTCTGGAGATCGCCAAAGCCTGGGCGGCGGCCACCGGTGGTCACCGTGCGGGGGTACTGGAATCTTCTTTCGTGGCGGAAGTGAAATCTGACCTGATGGGCGAGCAGACTATTCTGTGTGGTATGCTGCAGGCCGGCTCGATTGTTTGCTACGAGAAAATGATTGAGGAAGGGGTTGAACCTGCGTATTCCGGTAAACTGCTGCAATACGGCTGGGAAACCATCACGGAAGCACTGAAGTTTGGTGGCATTACTCACATGATGGATCGCCTGTCTAACCCGGCGAAAGTGAAAGCGTTTGAGCTGTCTGAAGAGCTGAAAGAGCTGATGCGTCCTCTGTACAACAAGCACATGGATGACATCATTGTCGGTGAGTTTTCCAGCACTATGATGGCTGACTGGGCCAATGACGATGCGAACCTGCTGGGTTGGCGTGCAGAAACTGCAGAAACAGCCTTTGAAAATTACCCTGAGTCTGATATTCAGATTCCGGAGCAGGAATACTTCGACAACGGTATTCTGATGATCGCCATGGTACGTGCCGGGGTTGAGCTGGCGTTTGAAGCCATGACGGCATCCGGCATTATCGATGAGTCGGCGTACTACGAGTCACTGCACGAACTGCCGCTGATTGCGAACACGATCGCCCGTAAGCGTTTGTATGAAATGAACGTGGTCATCTCTGACACGGCTGAGTACGGTAACTACCTGTTCGCGAATGTCGCAACACCACTGCTGCGTGAACACTTCATGCCGAAAGTGGGGACAGATGTGATTGGTCAAGGTCTGGGTGAAACCTCGAACTTTGTTGATAACCAGCGCCTGATTGAAGTGAATGAAGCGATCCGCAACCACCCGGTTGAGTGGATTGGTCAAGAGCTGCGAGGCTACATGACAGACATGAAGCGCATTGCCGTTGGCGGTTAATGGCCACCCAATCTAACTAAATGAAAAGCCCGGATGGTGACATCCGGGCTTTTTGTTTGTCTGTACTGAGCAACAGGCGGGTCTTGCTCAGCGACGGGAAATCAGTCTTGCTTGCTGTCAGCGTTGTCGTTCAGGCGGCTTTCCAGCTCTTCCAGCTTCTGCTCCAGCGCAGTCAGCTTCTGGCGGGTACGCAGCAGAACCTGAGTCTGCACATCAAACTCTTCACGGCTGACGACATCCAGTTTCCCAAGCTGAGCCTGGATCACCTGGCGGACTTTTTGTTCTACATCGTTGCCCAGCTCTTTGACTGGCTGAGGCATGGCATCTTGAATCTGCTTGGCTATTTGCTCAAGTTTCTTTGGATCAAACATAGCTGGGTTAACTCCGTAACGGCAATACTGTCGTCATTTTATGTAATTACTTAGCGATTGTCGTGGAAGAAAGGCGAAAAGAAAAGAGGCCGCTCAATGCGGCCTCTTAATTTGTGGGGTGATTAGCAATCACGTACATCTTTCAGGGCGTTGCGTGCTTCATCCGCACGCTTAAGCTTTTCCAGGTCTTTGTCCTCGACGAAGACCGGCAGCGGCTTATGCACACTGGCCAGGTAGGTGTAGATCACTGGCAGTACGAACAGCGTGAAGACCGTACCGATTGCCAAACCGGCAACGATCACGATACCGATACTGAAGCGCTGTGCGGCACCAGCACCACTGGCATACAGCAGGGGTACCAGACCGGCGATCATCGCGGCGGTGGTCATCAGGATCGGACGCAGACGCACCTTGGCGGCTTCCATCACGGCGGCCATGCGGTCTTTCTGATGATGCAGCTGCTCTTCTTTTGCGACTTCACAGATCAGGATACCGTGCTTGGTGATCAGACCAATCAGGGTGATCAGACCGACCTGCGAGTAGATGTTCATCGACGCCGCGCCCCAGGCCAGGGCGATCAGAGCGCCACAGATAGCCAGCGGTACAGAGACCATGATCACCAGCGGGTCGCGCAGGGACTCGAACTGGATCGCCAGAACCAGGAAGATGATGGCCAGTGCCAGGCCAAAGGTCATGTACAGGGCATTCCCTTCGGTAACGAACTGACGTGCCTCACCCATGAAGTCGTACTGGTAACCAGCCGGCAGGGTCGTTGCCGCTTCGCTTTGGAACCAGCTGATCGCATCACCCATGGCAACACCAGGGGCTGGTACGGCACCTACGGTGGCAGAGTTCAGCTGGTTGAAGTGTGGCAGAGAACGCGGCTCTGATACTACTTCAATGCTGACCAGGCTGCCCAGCGGGATAGACTGACCGTCTGCCGCACGCACGTAGTAGCCCTTCAGCGACTCCGGATTCAGGCGGTACTTACGTTCTACCTGCGGGATCACCTCATAAGAGCGGCCGTTCAGGTCAATCCGGTTGACGTAACCGTCAGCCATCATGGTACTCAGGGTAATCCCGATGTCCTGCATGGTCACACCGTAGGCGCCGGCCTTGTCCTTGTCGATCTTGATTTTCATCGTGGCCGAGTCGTAGTTCAGATCCAGATCCGAGTAAACGAACATGGCGTTGTTCTTCACTTTGGTCAGGATGTCACTACTTATTTGGAACAGGCTCTCAAAGCTGTTCGGCGTGGTGATCACAAACTGGATTGGCAGACCTGAACCGGCACCCGGCAGCTCTGGCATCTGGAATGCTGTAACCGCCATTTCCGGCACGTCTTTCACCAGTCCGGTGACGCGTTTTACCACATCGGCCTGGCTGGCTTCACGCTCACTCCAAGGCACCATCGACGCAATACCAAACGCCTGGTTGGAGTTTGGCACCCCGGAGAACACCTGGGCGTAGGCCACTTCCGGTTGTTCAGCCAGAATGGCGTTCACTTTGTCCATACTGTTCTGGATGAAATCGAGGTTCGAGTTTGACGGGGCAGTACCCATCATCACCAGTACCCCTTTATCTTCCGCCGGAGCCAGTTCACTTGGGATGAACTTGAACAGCATTGGCAGTATGCCGAACACGATCAGGGCGAAGACGATCACAACCGGGCGCATCTTCATGATCCCGCCGAGCATTTTCTCGTAGCGGTTGGTCATGCGATCCAGGAAGCCGTGCACGGTCTGCTCAAACTTGTTCGGCTGTTCGTTGGCCTTGAGCATTTTTGAACACATCATCGGCGACAGCGTCAGGGCGATGATACCGGAGACGAAGACAGAACCGGCCAGCGTCAGGGCAAATTCCTTGAACAGGGAGCCGGTGATCCCGCCCATCATCGCAATCGGCGCGTATACTGCACCCAGCGTTAGGGTCATGGCGATAACCGGTACCGCAATTTCACGGGTTCCGATAATTGCCGCACGGAACGGTGACTCGCCTTCTTTGATATGACGGTCGACGTTTTCCAGGACCACGATGGCGTCATCGACCACCAGACCGATAGCCAGTACCATCGCCAGCAGGGTCATCAGGTTCCATGAGAAGCCGAATGCCTGCATCACCATGGCCACCCCGATCAGCGACAGTGGAATGGTCACGATAGGAATGATAACGGCACGCAATGAACCCAGGAACAGCGTGATCACCACCAGTACGATCAGCGCTGCTTCCGCGATGGTTTTGATAACCTCGTGGATAGATTCGTTGATCGCGATGGTGGAGTCGTACAGCACGTTCATCTTGATGTTACTAGGCATGTTGCGTTCAAGTTCTGGCAACAGCTTGTAGACATCCGCCGCGATGTTGATCGGGTTGGCACTTGGCGCGGCGTTAATGGCCGCGACCACGGCTTCCTGACCGTTCGCTGAGGCGCGATAAATATCGTGGCTCTTTTCCAGGGTAACTTTCGCAATGTCACCCAGGCGAATCACCTGACCCTGTTTGGTCGATACCACCAGTTTTTCCAGCTCACCGGTGTTAGATACCTGAGTATCGGCCGTACCGTTGTACAGCACGAACTCACCGGTCGCCTGACCAGTCGCGGACTGGTAGTTGTTGGCATTCAGGACGTTCATAATGTCGCTGGCTGACAGGTTATACGCTGCCATCTTGGCTGGATCCAGCCAGACGCGCAGGGCGTATTTCATCCCGCCGTACAGATCAACCTTCGACACGCCGTTCACGGTGAACAGCTGCGGGTTGATGACTCGTTCCAGGTAGTCGGTGATCTGGCTGGAAGCCAGCTCATCACTGGTAAAGCCGATGTACATGACTGCCGTGGTCGAACCGGTCGACATCGTAACCGTCGGGTCTTCCGCTTCACGAGGCAGCTGGGAGCGCACCGAGTTGGTTTTGGCCAGAATATCGGCCAGCGCCGCGTTCGGGTCGGTGTTCAGCTTCATCGTCACCGTAATGGTGGATGAACCCAGTACCGAAGACGAGGTCATGTAGTCAATATTGTCAGCCTGGGCAATGGCCTGTTCCAGTGGCTGGGTAATAAAGCCCTGGATCAGGTCAGCACTGGCCCCGTAGTAGCTGGTGGTCACGGTGACCACGGTGTTTGTCATGTCTGGGTATTCCCGGACCTGCATTTTGAAGATTGCCTGCAGGCCGAGAAGAGCAATCAGAAAGCTGATCGATACCGCTAAGACAGGACGTTTAATAAAAACATCTGTAAAGCGCATGGCTCCTCCGGATTAGAGCATTGGGGTTTCAGCAGGCGCTTCCAGCGAGTCACTCTCAACCACTCGCACCTTCACATGGTTACTCAGGCGGACTTGCCCCGAGGTCACCACGGTTTCGCCGGCTTTCACACCACTCAGAATGTGGACTTTGTCGCCTTTACGTTCACCGACTTTCACCACTTCCTGCTTCACGCGCAGATCACCGTTTTCGTCCTGGCTGGCGATGTACACGTTGTCACCGTACAGGGTGTAAGTAATCGCGGTTTGCGGCAGGATAATCTGGTTTTCCAGCGTCGGCAGGATAATGTGAGCACGGGCAAACATACCGCTGCGCAGCTGACCTTCGTTGTTCGGAATATCAGCCTGAACCTGCACCAGACCGCTCTGGTAGTTTACGGCCGGCTCAATCGCGCTGATCTTGCCGTTGAACGGCGTATCCGGGTAAGCATCGACGAAGATTTCCACGTCCTGACCCAGGTGGATATCCGAGATATCCGTCTGTGGCACTGTGAAGCGCAGCTTCATCAGCGTGGTATCTTCCAGACGCACTACGTCAGTGCCCGGCTGGATGTACTGACCCAGGAACACGTTACGCAGACCGACCACGCCGTCGAATGGTGCTTTGATGGTGCGGCGATCAATGGTGGCTTTCAGGCTTTCAATATCCGCGGACAGGGAGAAGTATGACGCTTCTGCATCATCGTACGCTTCCTTGGAGATTGACCCTTTCTTGAACAGGCCGCGGTAGCGTTCGTACTTCGCACGGGCTGCCGGCAGACGTGCCTGCGCACTCTTCAGGTTGGCCAGTTCCACGTCAGAGTCCAGCATCAGCAGCTGCTGATTGGCTTTCACGGTGGAACCGGATGCAAAATCAATAGACTTAATCACACCCGCCACTTCGGTTGTGATCGTGACCCCTTGATTCGGTTCGATAAAGCCGATAGCTTCAATAGCCGGTACCCAGTTACTGGACTCCGCCGTCGTGACGGTGACCGGGAAGTCAGGTTCCGGCATGCTTGCCATGTACTCGGCAATTTTTTGTTGTTTAAAGAGATTGAAACCAATCACGCTCCCGAATAGCAGGAGCGCGATAAGTAGCATCACGAGCCATTTTTTCATGGTTGGTTGAGCTCCGAAGTTTTTCTTGTTAATGCTGAACGATGGCATCCCAGGAGGCTTCGATGGCGGCGTCTAACACCTCATCGCTGACCTTGTACACGCCATTGACATGTTTTCGAGCCAGGCAGATGCATGGCTCAAGGCTTAAAGTGCCCAAGATTTCGTTGTCCAGAGGCTTGAACAGACCGGCGGCTTTACCGTCGGAAAACATCTGATCCACCTTGGCAAACAATTTCTTCTCGAGTAATCGTTGTTCCTGGTTTTCGCGTTTGGGCAGGCTATCGAACTGGCCACGGTTGATGAGCGGTGCATCATCCTGAATTGCCATGTCCCAAATGTTCAGCCACATGGTGCGAAACCGTTGTTGCAATGGCATGTTATCAGACACATTTTGACTAATTTTGTTCGCCACACAGGCGAGGATATGGTCATGTAACTGATGCAGCAGGTCGTCTTTATCCTCGAAATAGCGATAAATCGTGCCTGCGGCTACGCCTGCTTCCCTGGCAACCATCTGCATGGAAAGACCATGAAATCCGTACATCGCGAGCAGTTTTTCCGTTGCCTGCAAGATGCGTGTTTTCTTGTCCATCATAAGAGGGCTTTTGTGAATTAAAATAATGAATGAATGTTCATTCATTATTTTAGGGTGCCTGCTTATTTGTGCAAGATTTTTTTGTTGTGTCAGGATTCATGGCCGTCGGTGGCGCGCGAATAGACAACGGGAGATAACCCGTTACAATGCGCCTGCCGACACCAACAACACAGGATACGCCAATGAAACTGAACCCAAGGCAAAACGAAGCGGTAAAATATGTCGCTGGACCCTGTCTGGTCCTGGCTGGCGCCGGCTCGGGCAAAACCCGGGTCATTACCAATAAGATTGCTTACCTGGTTCAGCACTGCGGCTACAAGGCCCGTAATATTGCGGCGCTGACCTTTACCAACAAAGCCGCCCGTGAAATGAAAGAGCGGGTGGGCCAGACGCTGGGTCGTCAGGAAGCCAAGGGGCTGATGGTGTCGACCTTCCACACCCTGGGGCTGAATATCATCCGCCGCGAGTACAAAGCGCTGGGTCTGAAAGCGAGCTTTTCCCTGTTTGACGATCAGGATCAGATGGCGCTGCTCAAAGAACTGACGGAAAAAGAGATCGACGGTGATAAAGACCTGCTCAAGCTGTTGCTGTCGACCATCTCCAACTGGAAGAATGACATGTTGTCCCCAGCGGACGCCCAGGCGCAGGCGCGCAGCGAGCGTGACCAGCTGTTCGCCTACTGCTACGACATGTACCAGCGCCAAATGAAGGCATACAACGCGCTCGACTTTGATGACCTGATCCTGATGCCGGTATTGTTGCTGCGGGACAATGAAGAAGTGCGTCAGCGCTGGCAGAATAAAATCCGCTACCTGCTGGTGGACGAATATCAGGATACCAACACCAGCCAGTACCTCTTCGTGAAGTTGTTGGTGGGCGAGCGCAGCCGCTTTACCGTGGTCGGCGATGACGACCAGTCCATTTATTCCTGGCGTGGCGCCCAGCCGGAAAACCTGGCTCTGCTGAACAAAGATTTTCCGAGCCTGAAAGTGATCAAGCTGGAGCAGAACTACCGCTCAACCAGCCGGATTTTGCGAACTGCCAATATCCTGATCGCCAATAACCCGCACGTGTTCGAGAAAACGCTGTTCTCGGAAATCCCCGATGGCGAGATGCTCAAGGTGATCACCGCCAAGAACGAAGAGCACGAGGCAGAGAAAGTCGTCGGCGAACTGATCGCCCATCGCTTCCTCAACAATACGGCCTATAAAGACTACGCCATTCTGTACCGGGGGAATCACCAGTCGCGGTTGTTTGAGAAAGCCCTGATGCAAAACCGGATTCCGTACAAAATTTCCGGCGGCACCTCGTTCTTCTCTCGGGCCGAAATCAAGGACATCATGGCTTACCTGCGCCTGCTGACCAACCTGGATGATGACAATGCGTTTCTGCGCATCGTGAATACCCCGCGTCGTGAGATTGGTCCGGCGACGCTGGAAAAGCTGGGCACCTACGCCAACATGCGCGGCAAAAGCCTGTTTGCGGCCAGCTTCGAGCTGGGGCTGGAGCAGCATCTGGGCGGTCGCGGCCTGGAATCCCTGCAGCGCTTTACCCGCTGGGTGGTGGAGTTGTCGGATAACGCTGAGCGCGGTGATACCGTGGCGGCGGTGCGTCAGTTGATTCGCGACATTAATTACGAAGACTGGCTGTATGAAAGTTCTGCCAGCCCGAAAGCGGCGGAGATGCGGATGAAGAACGTCTCCGATTTGTACAGCTGGATCACCGCGGACCTGGAAGGCGATAACTATGACCAGGAAGCCAAGACCCTTAAAGAAGTGGTTCAGCGCCTGACCCTGCGTGACATGATGGAGCGCGGCGAGGACGATGACGACGCGGATCAGGTACAGCTGATGACGCTGCACGCCTCCAAAGGGCTGGAGTTTCCGTATGTGTACCTGATTGGGACTGAAGAGGGAATTTTGCCGCACCAGACCAGCATTGATGAAGACAATGTGGAAGAGGAGCGCCGTCTGGCCTACGTCGGGATCACCCGGGCTCAGAAAGAGCTGACCTTTACCTTGTGTAAGGAACGGCGCCAGTTCGGCGAGCTGCTGAAGCCAGAGCCAAGCCGGTTCCTGTATGAGCTGCCGCAGGATGATCTGGAGTGGGAGGCGGACAAAAAGCCGGTTACTAAGGAAGAGCGGATGCAGCGCGGACAGGCGCACATCGCCAATATTCGGGCGATGTTTAAGAAATGATGGTGAATAAAGCGTGCTGTAGCCTGCGGGGTACATAACGGGTGGAAAATAAAGAAGGGTTGATGGCAGCATCAACCCTTCTTTTATTCAGTATGTCTCGCGTGCCCTATTCATGGCGCGCTTTATGGTGCGACTGATATGATTACAGGCCGTCGATCATGTGGTTGATGGCTGCCACGATTTCCTCATCGCTACAGTCCATACATGAGCCTTTCGCTGGCATGGCGTTAAAGCCGTTTAGTGCGTGGTCAGTCAGCACATCTTTCCCTTTTGCAATACGTGGACCCCAGTCATCGGCATTGCCTTTTTTCGGTGCGCCCATTACGCCGCTGCCGTGGCAGGCCACACAGAAGGTGCCGTAGACCGCATCGCCACTGCGAGGACCGGTTGCGACTTCTGTTGCTGGCGCGTCACCTTCCAGGTAGACAGAGCCCACGGGTTTAATGCGTTCTGCGATAGCTTCGTCAGACATATCTGCTGCTACAGCTGTGCCGGCCAGTGTCATTGCCGCCACTGCAGCTACCATGATTTGTCGAAGAGTTAATTCCATTGAGCTCACCTTACACTTCCAGATCATTATGTGCGATTGCCACAGTCTTCTTTCGTGCTTGTTGTTAGTCGAACTGTTGAGACAAGGCAGTGATTATTTACAGAATGTTTAAAATGTAAAAACGCCGTGATTATATCTGCTAATGAGGCGCTGATAAACAAGAGGTCTGCTTTTGTATGATACGAATCAAGAGTTAATTGCCTATATTTGCAGCGAACGAGAAAAAAACTAAAAAAAACACTTTACGAAGTACACCTGGATCCGTAATATTCACCTCCGCCGATAGGGCACGCGCCCGTAGCTCAGCTGGATAGAGCGTTGGCCTCCGGAGCCAAAGGTCGAAGGTTCGAATCCTTTCGGGCGCGCCATTCCGGACCTAGGAAAACGGCAGAAACATTGGTGGCTATAGCTCAGTTGGTAGAGTCCCGGATTGTGATTCCGGTTGTCGCGAGTTCGAATCTCGTTAGCCACCCCATCTTTTAGGGTATTGATTTATAATATCAGTATCCGGGGTGAATACCCCACACAGAACATTGTCGGTGAATAGCGCAGTTTGGTAGCGCATCTGGTTTGGGACCAGAGGGTCGGGGGTTCGAATCCCTCTTCACCGACCACTAACATTGGTGGCTATAGCTCAGTTGGTAGAGTCCCGGATTGTGATTCCGGTTGTCGCGAGTTCGAATCTCGTTAGCCACCCCATTATTCAAGACTTCGGTACGCCGGAGCAACCAGTCGGTGAATAGCGCAGTTTGGTAGCGCATCTGGTTTGGGACCAGAGGGTCGGGGGTTCGAATCCCTCTTCACCGACCACTCTTCAAACCCCAGTCGAAAGACTGGGGTTTTTTCGTTTCTGGCGTCTGTTGACTGGCCTACCACACAAAATCCCCATTGTTTCTCCTGCGTCGAACACCCGTTATTGATTTTTCTGTCATCTGTCTTGTGGCGATAATTCAGTACCTTCTGCTGATTCCTTCCTATAATTAACCATAAAGTCACTGCATGAGCGCAGGTTTGTCAGTGCTTGTTGCTGTTATGTTAACTGGGAAAAGTGAATCTCAGTATATTTATGCAAATGTGAATTTGGTGAACCAGATCGCACTGTGACAGATGCAGAGTCTTTTACTATTATCTTTCGGTATTGTGAGTAAATCATGAGCAACATCAGACATGTGCATTATGGCAATGAACAATGCGCATAATGACTGATTATGCTTTTTTTATGCATTTCGCCAGTTTTTACTGATGATTTGTTGATTTATTGTAAAATCTTTGACAGATTATGTGCTGAACACATATTCAGCAAAATCTGCTGAAGAGAAGGGATTCATTTTTTGCAGACAGGGCAGAACACTGCCGCGCAGTTGGGGTCTGGTAATGGCTTTATTGGAAGTGAAAAACTTGCGGATCGAGTATCCCTCACGTCATGGGGTACATGCCGCAGTGAAATCGCTCTCGTTCACGATTGAGCGAGGGGAAATCGTAGGTGTCGTCGGTGAGTCCGGGGCCGGTAAGTCAACGGTCGGGAATGCCGTGATTGACTTGCTGAGCCCGCCAGGAAAGATTGCCAGCGGCGATGTTTACCTGGATGGCGAGAAAATCTCCGGCTTAAGCCCGGAAGCCATGCGCCGGGTGCGCGGCGCGAAAATCGGCTTCATCTTTCAGGATCCGATGACATCGCTTAACCCGCTGTTTACCGTTGAGCGTCAGCTGACGGAAACCATCCTGACCAACCTGAAGGTCAGTAGAGACGAAGCGCTGAAGCGGGCGCTGACTCTGATGGAGCAGGTCGGGATCCCTGATCCGCAAGTGCGGATTAAACAGTACCCGCACCAGTTTTCCGGCGGGATGCGCCAGCGGGTGGTGATTGCGATTGCTCTGGCCGGGGAGCCGGATCTGATCATTGCGGATGAGCCTACGACGGCGCTGGACGTGTCGATTCAGGATCAGATTCTGAGCCTGATCCGCGATCTGTGTGTGAAGAAAAACGTCGGCTGTATGCTGGTGACTCACGACATGGGCGTGGTGTCTAACATCACTGACCGGGTGGCAGTCATGTATCGCGGGGATCTGGTGGAAATTGGTCCTACCGAGCAAGTGCTGGGCAACCCGACTCACCCTTACACCCAGAGTCTGATTTCGGCGGTGCCCCGTTCCGATATCAAACTGAACCGCTTCCCGCTGGTGAACTACATTGAAGAAGCGGAAGAGCTGACCCAGCTGGATGTAAAAAATCACTGGCTGGGGCAGAGCCAGGATCAGCGGAAGTACACCGGTGCGCTGTTGCAGGTCAAGAACGTCAACCTGCGCTTTGTGACCAAAGATTCGTTTTTTGAAAGCCGCCGCGAGTACGTGCAGGCTTCGAACGATGTCAGCTTTGAAGTGTTTGAAGGGGAAACTTTTGGTCTGGTGGGCGAATCCGGCTCCGGTAAGTCCACCATTGCGCGGGTGATCGCCGGCCTGTATCCGCCGAACTCCGGCCAGGTGATTTTTGAAGGCATTGATCTGACCGCACTGAAAACCGAAAACGAGCGCCGTCCGCTGCGCCGCCAGATGCAGATGGTGTTCCAGAACCCGTATTCCTCCATGAACCCGCGAATGAAGATTTTCGACATCATCGCGGAGCCGATCCGTTTCCATAAACTGGCCGACAGCGAAGCGCAGGTGCGCCAGATTGTGGGTGACCTGTTGGACCATGTCGGGCTGGGACGCAGTGCTGGGGTGAAATACCCGCACGAGTTCTCCGGCGGCCAGCGGCAGCGGATCTCGATTGCCCGGGCGCTGGCAACCCGGCCGCGTCTGCTGATTTGTGACGAGCCGACCTCGGCCCTGGATGTGTCTGTCCAGGCGCAAATCCTGAATCTGCTGAAAGACCTGCAGGATGAGCTGAACCTGACGATGCTGTTCATCAGCCACGACCTGCCGGTGATTCGCCAGATGTGTGACCGTATCGGCGTCATGCAAAAGGGTACCCTGCTGGAAGTGGCCCCGACAGAGCAACTGTTCACTGCCCCTCAGCATGAGTACAGCAAGCAACTGATTTCCCTGATGCCTGAATTCAAGGGAATGAGCCTGGAAGGCTTGCAGTTGGCCTGATTTTTTGTCGCGCGGGAAGCTGCGCGACAGCGATCCCGGCACATGTTGCTTACCCATACCGATAATAAGCAAACATAACCATCTGGGAGTTCTCTCCCTGCATAAAGGAGCTATGCAATGAAAACCATTAAGAGCAAGTTAGCCGTGGCGCTAATGGCAGCCGGCCTGAGTTTTGGTGCTGCCGCCGCGAACCTGAACCTGGCTTATGACGCCGATCCGGTTTCTCTGGACCCGCATGAGCAGCTGTCAGGCGGTACGCTGCAACTTTCTCACATGAGTTTCGACCCGCTGATTCGTTTTACCCAGGACATGGAATTTGAGCCGCGTCTGGCGACTTCCTGGGAGCGTGTGGATAACGCAACAATGCGTTTCAAGCTGCGTGAAGGGGTGAAATTCCACTCTGGTAACGCGTTCAGCGCTGACGATGTGGTGTGGACCTTCCAGCGCCTGAAAACCTCGGCTGACTTCAAAGGTATCTTTACCCCGATCCTGGATGTGAAAAAAGTCGACGACTACACCGTGGATGTGGTGACAGACGGGACGTACCCGCTGATCGAAAACGTCATGACGTACCTGTTCCCGATGGACAGCAAGTTCTACACCGGTAAAACCGAAGGCGGCAAAGACAAGGCCGAGCTGAAGAAAAATGGCTCAACGTATGCCTCTACCCACATCTCAGGCACTGGCCCGTTCAAGGTGAGCAAGCGTGAGCAGGGCGTGGCGGTAGAATTTGAACGCTTTGCGGATTACTGGGACAAAGACAGCAAAGGGAACGTTGACCACATTACCCTGCGTCCAATCAAAGAAGATGCGACCCGTGTCGCGGCCCTGTTGTCTGGCGACGTGGACATGATTGCACCGGTATCGCCAAACGACTACCAGCGCATCAAGAGCAACGACAAGCTGGATCTGGTGACGATGCCGGGTACTCGAGTGATCACTTTCCAGATGAACCAGAAAGTGGCAGAGCCACTGCGTGATGCCCGTGTTCGTCAGGCGATTGTGTACGCCGTGAACAACGAGGGTATTGCCCAGAAAATCATGAAAGGTGCCGCTACTCCGGCGGGCCAGCAGAGCCCGGTCGGCTATGCCGGTTACAACGAGAACCTGACTCCGCGCTATGACCTGAAGAAAGCTCAGGAGCTGATGAAAGAAGCCGGTTACGAGAATGGTTTCTCTATCAGCATGATCGCGCCGAACAACCGCTACGTGAACGACGAAAAAGTGGCGCAGGCCGTGGCCGCGATGCTGGCGAAAATCAAGATCAAGGTTGACCTGCAAACCATGCCGAAAGCCCAGTACTGGCCGGAGTTCGACAAGTGTGAAGCGGGCATGCTGATGATTGGCTGGCACCCGGATACAGAGGATTCAGCGAACTTTACGGAGTTCCTGACTATGACCCGTAACGCCGAGACCGGTAAAGGGCAGTACAACTGTGGCCACTACTCCAACGCGGAAGTCGACAAGCTGGTGGAAGCCGCGAACTCGGAAACCGACCTGGAGAAACGCAGCGCGATGCTGAAGAAAGTGGAAGAGCTGCTGTATAACGACGCGGCTTTCGTTCCGCTGTACTGGCAGGATCCGTCCTGGGCCGCGAAGAAGAACGTGGACATCAAACCTATCGTGAACGGTATGGACTTCCCATACCTGGGCGATCTGGTGATCAACTAATACCCCCGTCCGCGAAGCAGGGCTCCGGCAATGGCCGGAGCCCGATTAAGGAAGTCTCAAGAGGCAAGGAATGTTTACGTTTTTGGTCAAGCGCCTGGTACAGGCACTGGTAGTGATGTTTGTGATCAGTCTGGTGGCGTTTGCTATCCAGGACAACTTAGGGGATCCCCTGCGTGAGCTGGTGGGGCAATCGGTCTCGGAAGCGGAGCGTGACGCGCTGCGTACTGAGATGGGTCTTAACGATCCGTTCATGGTCAAGTACGGCCGTTTTATTTCGAAAGCATTACACGGAGATCTGGGCGACTCCTATTTCTTTAAACGCCCGGTTGTCGATGTCATTCTCGACAAGCTGGTAGCCACCCTGGAACTGGTGGCGGCGGCAACCATCATCATTGTGGTGGTCTCTATACCGTTGGGGGTCTATTCGGCCATTCACCCCAACAGCGCCCTGACCAAAGCGATCATGGGCTTCAGTATCGTCGGTATTTCCGTGCCGGTCTTCCTGACCGCCATTATGCTGATGTACGTCTTTTCTATTGAATTGGGCTGGCTGCCGTCGTTCGGACGAGGGGAGACGGCCAATATCCTGGGCTGGGAGTCCGGGTTCTTTACCCTTGACGGGTTGGCGCACCTGGTGCTGCCGAGTATCTCGCTGGCGTCCATCATGCTGCCGCTCTTTATCCGTCTGGTGCGTTCTGAAATGCTGGAAGCGCTGGGCACCGAGTACGTGAAATTTGCTCGCGCCAAGGGTCTGCCGCAGAACAAGGTGTACTACCAGCACGCGCTGAAAAATACCATGCTGCCGGTGATCACGGTCGGCGGGGTACAAATCGGCACCATGGTGGCGTATACCATCCTGACCGAAACCGTGTTCCAGTGGCCGGGTACCGGCTTCCTGTTCCTTGAGGCTATTAACCGGGTCGACACCCCGCTGATCACCGCTTATGTGATCTTCGTGGGCCTGATCTTCGTGGTCACCAATACCCTGGTGGACCTGCTGTACGGCCTGATCAACCCGACTGTTAACCTGACCGGCAAAGGAGCGTAATCATGACAACGCAATCGACAAACGTGCCGAGCCGCTGGCAGCGTTTCCTGAATTCAGATTTCATTTATTTCTTCAAGAAAGACAAAGTGGCAATGGCCAGCTTTGCGGCCTTCATGGTGTTTGTGGTCATGGCGCTGCTGGCACCGATGCTGGCGCCGACCAACCCGTACGATCTGACCAGCATCGACATAATGGACTCCGAGCTGCCTCCTTCCTGGATGGAGTTCGGTGACGAGCGCTTCCTGCTGGGTACGGACAACCAGGGCCGCGATATCCTGTCGACCATCATGTATGGCCTGCGGATTTCTCTGGCGATAGGCCTGTTTGCGGTCGCCCTGCAGCTGGTGATCGGTATCGTGGTCGGCCTGTGTGCCGGTTACTTCGGCGGCCGGATCGACAGCTTCCTGATGCGTATCGCTGACGTGCAGCTGTCGTTCTCGACCATGATGGTCGCCATCATTGTGTCGGCGATTTTCAAGGCCAGCTTCGGCAGCGATTTTTACAGTCAGTACGCCATTGTGATGCTGGTGGTCATTATCGGTATCGCGGAATGGCCGCAGTACGCCCGGACCGTGCGGGCATCGGTTTTGGCGGAGAAGAAGAAAGAGTACGTGGAAGCCTCACGGGTCATGGGCCTGAAGTCACTGCGTATCATGTTCCGTCACATTCTGCCGAACTGCCTGTCGCCTATCCTGGTGATCTCCACGGTACAGGTGGCCAATGCCATCATGTCGGAAGCGGCCCTGTCGTTCCTGGGCCTGGGGATGCCGGTTGACCAGCCGTCACTGGGCTCGCTGATCAGTATCGGTTTTAACTACATTTTCTCCGGCTCCTGGTGGATCACCGCCTTCCCGGGCATCATCCTGGTTGCTCTGGTACTGGTGATTAACCTGCTGGGTGACTGGCTGCGGGATGTGTTCAACCCGAAAGTGTACAAAGGCTAGAAAGTTTCCCGCCGGGAATAGCCAAACGGCCCCGAGTTCATTACCTTGTTGCCTGAGCATGACAATGATGAGGCACAAGCATGATAGATATCGGGGTCAACCTGACCAACAGCCGGTTTGATAAAGACCGCGAGGCCGTGGTAAGCCGGGCACAAGCCGCCGGCGTCCACGGCCTTATTCTGACCGGCACCAGCGTTGAAGAAAGCCAGCAGGCGCTGGCCATGGCTCGCCAGTGGCCGGGTTACTGCTTCAGCACCGCCGGTGTTCACCCCCATGATGCCAAATCGGTTCAGGATCTCACCCTGCCGGCCCTCCGTGAGCTGGCCGTCGCGCCGGAAGTCGTCGCGATTGGCGAGTGTGGCCTGGATTTCAACCGTGATTTTTCTCCCCGTCCGCAACAGGAAGCCGTGTTTGAAGCGCAACTCGCGCTGGCAGCTGAACTGCAGATGCCGGTGTTTATGCACTGCCGGGATGCTCACGAGCGTTTTATGGCGATTCTGGCCCCGTGGCGTGACAAGCTGCCGGCTGCTGTGCTGCATTGTTTTACCGGGACGGAAGCAGAGCTGAAGGATTGCCTGGCGCTGGACTTGCACATCGGGATTACCGGTTGGGTGTGCGACGAGCGGCGCGGTACTGAGCTGCGGGAGCTGGTCCGGCTGATCCCGGATAACCGTTTGATGGTGGAAACCGACTGCCCGTACCTGCTGCCGCGCGATTTGCGGCCGAAACCCAAGTCGAGCCGCAACGAGCCGCAGTACCTGCCGCACATCACACAGGTGATCGCGGCATGCCGGGAGCAGGATGCCGGGGCACTAATGTGCCAGACGACTGAGACCGCCCGGGCATTTTTTGCAATTCCTGCTCACCAGGTTGACGGAGAGTGATATGATCAGGCCCATCCCGCTGCACTGCCAGGTTTAGGGAACTGATTGATTTATCTGCCAGGATGGCGGCATAGTCGCCATCCGGTGAACCCCAATATGCAGCAAACGATCTCTTGCCGTGAGCCACCTCATGCAGAGAACCAAAGATAAAGGAGTATGCCGTGTCTGTATCTATTCAGGGCGCGTTTCCGGCACGCCGTATGCGTCGCATCCGCAAACAGGATTTCAGCCGCCGTCTGGTGTCTGAGGCGCAAGTGTCGGTCAATGATCTGATTTACCCGATGTTCATCCTGATGGGCAAAAATCGGCGTGAAGCCGTCGAGTCCATGCCGGGGATTGAACGTCTGTCGATTGATCTGATGTTGCTGGAGGCTGAATATCTGGCCAAACTGGGCGTTCCGGCGATCGCTCTGTTCCCGGTGGTGTCGCAGGACGCCAAGTCGCTGTGTGCCGCGGAAGCGCACAATCCGGAAGGGCTGGTGCAGCGTGCGGTTCGCCTGCTCAAAGAGCATGTGCCGCAGATGGGGGTGATCACCGACGTTGCGCTTGACCCGTTCACTACTCACGGTCAGGACGGCATCATCGATGACAATGGTTACGTGCTGAACGATGTCACCACTGAGGTACTGGTGAAGCAGGCGCTGTCTCACGCGGAAGCCGGGGCGGACGTGGTGGCACCTTCCGATATGATGGATGGCCGCATTGGCGCGATCCGTCAGGCGCTGGAAGAAGCCGGTCACGTCAATACCCAGATCATGGCGTATTCGGCCAAGTATGCCTCCCACTATTACGGTCCGTTCCGTGATGCAGTCGGCTCGGCCGGTAACCTGAAGGGCGGCGACAAAAAAACTTACCAGATGGATCCGGCGAACTCAGACGAAGCGCTGCATGAAGTGGCAATGGACGTCAACGAAGGGGCGGACATGGTAATGGTCAAGCCGGGGATGCCGTACCTGGATGTGGTGCGCCGGGTGAAAAGTGAGTTGCAGGTCCCGACGTTTGCTTATCAAGTGTCGGGCGAGTACGCGATGCACATGGCGGCCATTCAGAACGGCTGGCTGAAAGAGCGCGAGACGATCATGGAATCGCTGCTGTGCTTCAAGCGGGCGGGTGCCGACGGTATCCTGACCTACTTTGCCAAGCCGGTAGCGGAGTGGCTGGCCGAAGAGGCCGCGGCCCGTACTCAGGCGCTGGCAGAGAAGCCGGAATAATGCCGGGCTGACCGGAATCAGGCATTGATACCAAAACGAGAAGGCTGGTGCGACACCAGCCTTTTTTGTTTATAAGGTGTAAGGGTCAGGCTCCTGCTCACACTGAGTCCGGCAAGACGGAGCCCGGCGATGGCCGGAGCTAAAGCCAGAGCCAGAGCCAGAGCTAAAGCCAGAGCTAGGGTTAAGGCTTGACGTTGCGGTTAATCGGGTTTTGCAGCGAGATCAGTGTTTCGGTCGACTGCACTTCATCGATGGCCTGAAGTTTGTCAATCAGGACATACTGCAGCTCCTCAATCGACTTACACATCAGTTTGACGAAAATGTTGTACGCCCCGGTGGTGTAATAGGCTTCCACCACTTCATCCAGCTCGTTGAGTTTGGCCAGTGCGGAGTGGTAGTCCCGGGCGGCATTGAGGTTAATCCCGATAAAGCAGCACACATCGTAGCCCAGTAGCTTGGGATTGATCACGACTTCGGTCCCGGTGATGATGTTCGCCGCCCGCATTTTTTCGACCCGGACATGGACGGTGGCCGGGCTGACATTGAATTTCTTGGCCATCTCCGCGTAAGGCGTACGGGCGTCGTGCATCAGGGTGTTGAGGATTTCACGGTCGAGGTCATCGATTCGGACAGACGTGGTCATGGTGAGGCAATCCTTTGTTGGACCGGCCGGTTTCATCCGGTCTGGTCGTAATTTATACTGCTATCAGTTAAGCTCTTCAATTATATCAGACATTTGCTGCCAGCTGGGCAGCGGCTTTGCAGGTAACACGTCGCCACGGGTGGGTTGCCACGTCAGGAATAACAATACGGGACATTCGAATTTATGCGGTTTCTCGCGGTACTTTTACTGGTCTGGTGGCTACCGGCGCAGGCGATGGATGACGACAAAGATACGCTGGTGATCCATTCCTACCATCAGGGCATGCGCTGGACCGACTCGCTGCAGTCGGGCATCGAGTCAGTGACGCGGGTGAAGGGGATCTCCCTGCATGTGAATTACATGGACAGCAAGCGCTACCAGTCCAAAGGTTACATGCAGGAACTGCTGGATTTGTACCGGACCAAGCTGGCGGAAAAACACTACCGCGCCGTTGTCGCCTCCGATGACAACGCGTTGTGGCTGGTTAACGAACTGGCCGGGGAAATCGGCGAGACCCCGGTGATCCTGGTCGGGGTCAACGACTACCATCCCGATAAGCACCGCAACCTTAAACGGGTACTCGGGGTGCTGGATCAGAGTGACCCGTCAGACAACATTACTCTGGCGCTCTCAGTGCAGCCGGATCTGGCGCACCTGTACGTGATTGCCGACCACACGGTGACCGGGGAAGCCATGTGGAAGAAAGTGGTCAATTTCCAGCAGACCAACTTTATGAACCTGGATATTGTCCGGATGGACACCAGCACTTTTGCCGATACCCTGGCCCAATCTGCGCTGCTGCCCGCGCAATCGGCCATTCTGTATCTCAGCTACTACCGTGACGGGCAGGGGCGCTACATGACCAGCACCGATTTGCTCACCCAGCTGACTGAGCGGGCCTCGGTGCCGGTTTACTCCCCATACCGTTATTCGCTCGACAACGGGGTGATTGGCGGCGTGATGACCAGTGGGTTTGACAAGGGGCGACAGGTCGGCCAGTTGCTGATCAAGGTACTGAACGACGAGGCGCTGGAGTACCCGTACTTTATCCGCAGTACCGGCAAAGCCATCTTCAACTACCCGGTGCTGCAGCACTGGGGGCTGAGTGTCGATAACAGTGAAATGCTGATCCTCAATCAGCCGGAAAGCTGGTTTAACCGCTACCGGGGTGAGATTCGGGTGCTGACCGTCGCGCTAAGTGTCATGGGCGGGGTGATTGTGCTGCTGGCGATCGTGATCCGCCGGCTGCGCAAAGGCGAACAGCGGCTGCGCCAGAGCCGGGCGCTGTTCGAGGGAGTGTTCGATCAGAGTTTTCAGTACATCGGGATTCTCGATGACACAGGCCGACTAATTTCCGGCAACCTCGCACTGCACGAGCTGGTCGGGCGCTCAGTGGTAAAGTATGACCGTCCGCTGTGGCGCTGGAGCTGCTGGTCATCCAAAGCGATGGACAAACTGCGGCAGGGGTTTGAGGGTGCCGGATTTGACCAGTCGATCCGGCTGGAAGTGGAAATCCAGAGCCACGACAACGGTGGCCGGATGTTGGATGTGGCCGTCAAGCGCCTGCCGGGCGAAGAAAGCGGGCAGTATCAGTTGCTGTTTGAGGCACGTGATGTCACCACCCGTCACCAGATGGAAGAGAAACTCCGTGAGCGTGAGGTTAGCTACCGCCTGCTGTACGAGCAGCAGCCGGTGATGCTGATGACGGTTGACCGCCATGCCCGTGTCCAGTCAGTGAACCAGTTTGCCGCCGACTTGCTCGGCTACAGCAAACGGGAGCTGCTGGGCCATAAAATTGTCGATTTCTATCACGGCACCACACTGATGCCGCAGCAGTTTATTGCCGCCTCCCGTGAGCAGGGAAATCAGCGGGTGTGGCGGCGCCAGTTGCGCTATTGCTGCGCCGACGGCCGTCAGGTCTGGATCCGGGAGACTATTCGTCAGACCCAGAACTGCCAGCAGCTGCTGGTGGTCGGGGAAGACATTACCTCGACCCGCGAGCTGGAAGCCAAGCTGGCTCATCAGGCGAGCCATGACTTCCTGACCGATTTGTATAACCGCAGCCATTTTGAACAAGTACTGGAAGAGGCGCTGACCGAAGCTCGCGAGGAAGGGGCGCGCCATGCCATGTATTACCTAGATCTCGACCAGTTCAAAATCATCAATGACACCGCCGGGCACGAGGCTGGGGATGAGGCGCTCAAGCAGGTCGCGCTCCAGTTACGGGCATTGATGCCATCCCACGCATTGCTGGCGCGTCTCGGTGGCGACGAATTTGCCATCATCCTCCATCATTGTGAGGCGGAGCCAGCGGTGGAATTTGGCCGCCATATTCTGCGGACGCTGGAAGAACTGGAGTTTTACTGGAAGAACACCCGCTTCAGTTTCAGCGGCTCTATCGGCTTGCGCCTGATTGATGAAACCGCCGGGTCGTCGCAGCAGGTTCACGCCCAGGCCGATACCGCGTGTTATGCGGCTAAGGATGAAGGGCGCAACCGGCTACATTTGTACCATCCCGATGATGAGGAGCTGCGGCGGCGGGAGCTCGAAATGGAGTGCGTCAGCCAGATCCGCCGGGCCCTGGCAGATCGCCAGTTTGAACTGTATGCCCAGCAGATCGCCCCGCTGGCATCGGGCGGCGACGGCCACCACTATGAAATTCTGATCCGGCTGCGCAATGATGACGGCGAAATGGTGTCGCCTGCGCTGTTCATGCCGGCCGCAGAACGCTACAACCTGGCCCACCGGATTGACCGCTACGTGGTTGAACAGGTGGTGGATTGGCTGGTGGCACACCCGGCTGCGGTTGCGCAGCTGGAAATGTGCGCCATCAACCTGTCCGGTCAGTCGATGGGGGACAGTGAGTTCGTCCAGTTCCTAGTTGATAAGATCAGCCGCTCCGGCCTGCCGACTCATAAGCTCTGTCTGGAAATCACGGAAACCGCCGCCATCGGCAACATGAGTGAGGCGATCCTGCTGTTTACCCGGCTGAAAAATCTGGGATGTCGCATATCGCTGGACGATTTTGGCTCCGGGCTGTCGTCGTTCGGTTACCTGAAACGCCTGCCGGTGGATATTATTAAGATTGACGGCATGTTTGTCCGCGATATCGCCGACGATGATATGGATCTGGCGATGGTCAAAGCCATCAATGAACTGGCAAAGAAGATGGGTAAACAGACCGTTGCCGAGTTCGTCGAAAGTGAGGCCATTCTGACGCGCCTCAAAGCGTTGGGCGTCGATTATGCCCAAGGTTACCTGTTTGGTCGTCCCCAACCGCTGGAAGCGCTGGTGCGCCAATTGAGCAGGCAGACGGAGGTGGTATAATTCCCCTCTTTTATGGTGTGCCGCTGCGTTAAACCACCGCAATTGTCGGTGAGGCGGGCGGTCACCACCGATTTTATTCAGGTATCCCGGAGAGCCGCGTGCAACTAGCCCTGATTTGTGAACACCCTGACCGCCAACCAGAACTTGATCAGCTTGCCCAGCGCTGGGGACTGGAGCATGACCCTGACAGCCCGTTTGCGCTGGTGCTGACCGCGGAGCGGCTGGAACTGCTCAAGCGCGATGAACCTAAGCTGGGCGCGGTATATGTGGATCTGGCTGGCGGAGCGGCGGCCCACCGACGCAAGTTCGGGGGGGGCCGTGGACAGGCCATTGCCAAGGCGGTCGGCCTCAAGGGTGGGGTGATGCCGACGGTGGTGGATGCCACTGCCGGACTTGGCCGTGATGCATTCGTACTGGCCTCGCTGGGCTGCAAGGTGCAGATGGTCGAGCGCCATCCGGTGGTAGCGGCGTTGCTGGATGACGGGCTGCGCCGGGCCCAGGCGGATAGTGAAATTGGTGAGTGGGTGACGGAGCGCATGACCCTGCTGCATGCGTCCAGCCATGATGCGCTGGAGAAGCTGGCCGCGGATCCGGCCTTTGCCGCACCGGATGTGGTGTATCTGGATCCGATGTATCCTCATAAGAAGAAGTCCGCGCTGGTGAAAAAAGAGATGCGGGTTTTCCAGAGTCTGGTCGGGGCCGACAACGATGCGGATGCCCTGCTGACCCCGGCGTTGAGTCTGGCGACCAAACGGGTGGTGGTGAAGCGCCCTGACTACGCGGAGTTTCTGGCCGGGCAACAACCGTCGACGTCGATTGAGACCAAGAAAAACCGGTTTGACGTTTATGTCAAAGCGGCCATGAAGTAGCCCTGTCGGTCGCTGGTGATTGCGACGGGATAGCGGTATAGTCAGCCGGTACATACGGGAGCGACCCTCTGCAAGGAGGTGGCCCGGAACCGAGGAGAGGGAATGGCCAGAACATTATGTAAATACCGCCGGGCTGAGATTGCGGATAAATTCACGACCATCAGCCAGATTGTCAGCCTGCCGAAATACGTCTGCCGCAGCTGCGCCCGTTCGGCGAGTGAGAAAAGCTACTTGTGTAAGCCAAGTACCCTGCAACTGCCGGGTGGCAAGCGTGCGGCCGTCATCACCTCGGCGTTGCCTGCCGTAGCCCAACCTGCGGTTGTTGCGGCGGAGCCGGTCATGGCCCCGGCACCATCGCTGCCGGTGGCATATACTGAGCTGCCGGAGCTGGGCAGTATGACGGCGGAAACGGTGTTGCCGATGGGCAAGTCCGGGAAAAAGCAAAGCAAACAACTGAAGAAGCTGCGCAAACTGGCGAAGAAAAAACACAAGCGGTTGAAAAAAGCGGCGAAGGCAGTCAAGCGTTATGAGAAAGCGCTGAAGAAGGCGAGAGGCCTGCTGATTGCTTAAGCCCCGAGGCAAGCCAAAAAAAACCTCCTTACGGAGGTTTTTTTGTGCCGGATTAATTTGAACCTTTGATCAGGACTGCCGTCATCAGGCAAGTGATCACAGAAACAATAATACCGGATACGATTAACCAAGGAAGCATATCCATAGGTAGTTATCCATCTGTTGAGCAACGGGAGGCCCTATTCAATACTGTTTACATTATGCTAGCAATGGGTCGGATATAAGCTGAAACGGCTGTTAACAAATGGAAACAAGTATCTGGTATTAGACACATAATGTATTGTTTTAGAGAATAAAAAAGCACCCATTCGGGTGCTTTTTGTCTCAATATATTATGTTGCAATATTGTTAGTTTTTGGCTGGCAGAGCTAACGTCAGTGCTTCGCGGGACAGGTTGGCTGCTGCCTGTTCATCGTCCAGTTTTTCCATCACTTCGATCAGGTAGCCGTAATCGGTCACGTTAGGACGCAGCGCAATGGCTTTCTCGAAGTGTGTCTTGGCTTCATCCCACTTCTGTTCGCGCATCAGCAGCTGCCCCAGGGCGCTGTGAGTGCTCGGGTTGCTGCTGTCGTAGCGCAGCAAATCCTGCAGGCGAACGATGGCCGGGTGGTTGTCCGGCAGGTTCAGGCTCGGCACCAGCGCGATCAGGCGCTCGTCGCTGCTCTTTTTCAGGGCTTCTTTCAGGACGGTGTAGGCTTCGCTGTCAGCGTTGTGCTCGCTCATCAGGTTGACGAAACAGGCGATCAACTCAGGACGCTGCTTGGCCTTGCGGCTCAGGCTGTTCCAGTGGCCCATCAGGCCTTCACTGCCGTTCTGTTTGGCGATGTGGCGCATGATGCCGCACTCTGCCTGAACTTCCAGTGCTTCGGCTTCTTCGGTGTTGACCACACCGGCTTTCTCCAGCTGTGGCAGGATAGCCAGCAGGGGTTTCCAGTCTTCCAGTTTCAGGTAGCAGTCTTTCAGCAGGGTCAGCAGAACCGGGTTGCGGCTGTGATCCTGCTTGATGCCTTGCAGGGTTGCAATGGCCTGCTCGTACTGCTGCTGACGGTATTGCAGCTTGGCACGGGTCAGGGCCACGGCCAGGCTCTGGCCATCGACATCCGCAGCCAGTTTCAGGTACTCGTCACGCTGGCTGGCATCGCCCTGACCTTGGGCGGCTTCGGCCGCTGCCAGGTAGTTCAGTACCGGAGCATCGCTGTGTTTGGCCGATTTGACCATCAGCTTTTCAGCTTGCTTCCAGTCGCCTTCAATCACTTTGATCAGGCCATCGTTGGTCTGACGGCGGGCCTTGCGGGCTTTACGGCCGAACAGCCAGCCACGGGTTGAGCTGCCTAGGGAAAACAGGCGCTTGATAATGGTTTCCAGCAGGAAGAAGGTGCCAAACAGAATAATCACCAGCAGAATCAGGGTGGTGAGGCTCATCTCCAGGGTCTGGTTTGCAACCGAGATCAGGACATAGCCCTGATTTCCGGCCAGCATTGGGCCTGCAACAATCCCTGCGATCAGTGCTGCGACCAGCAGTAATAGTTTGATCATGCAGGCGTCTCCTCTGTGCTAATCGGCTTCACCTGCTGGCGCAGACGCTCACTGATGGCATCATTGATCAGTGGCTGAGACTTCAGCTGGCTTGGGTAGCTGGCTTCAACCGTTTCCTTGGCCAGTTTGTTGAGCGTAGCAATGAAGCTCTGTACGGCCGGATCTTCGGTGTTGTAGTAAGCTTCGGCCCATTCTTTGGCCATGGTCAGGGAGGCGGTGTACAGCTCGCCCTGCTCGCGGTAAACCGCTTTAATTGCCGTTTCCAGCTTAGACTTGACGTTTTCCTGCAGGTAGAAATCCTGCTTCGGTGACAGCAGCGGAACCACGTTGCCGTCACGCTTGCGGTATGTCACGAAGTGATTGCTGAAGTTTTTCAGCGAGGTCATCAGATTCTGTTTCCAGTCGTCCACTGAGCCGGACACTTCGGTTTTCTCTTCCGCTTCGATTGACTCCGGCAGAACGGCATTGGCCAGCGGCAGTGCAGCAACCTGCTGCTGCAAGCTGGTCAGACGCATGACCAGGCCATCGCGGTCAATACGGGCGACGGCTTTCAGCGCCGTGATGTCGCTGTGCATAGCTTTACGGATTGGGGTCAGGCTTGGGTCGTTCAGCTCGGCGATACGGTGATCGGCAGACTCCAGCAGGACGGTGGCGCTGACGGTGTCATGCTCCAGCCACAGTTTGCGACCGGCCATCTTGACCAGGTAATCCGCTTCAGCCAGCAGCCAGTCGTTAGGACGGCGGCCTTTGATCTCAGCCAGCGCCATTTGCAGACCGGTGATCGATTTGCCCTGTTGATCCAACGACACTTCGGTACGCTGTTCAATGGCACTGACTTGGGATTTGGTGGCTTGTTGAGCTTCTTGCAGGGAAGACTGCAGGCGGGAAATCTCTTGTTGCAGCGCCGCCATCTTACCGTTTTGCTCCAGCGTTTGCTGGTGGCCGTGGTAGTACAGGCCGGCACCCAGTGCAATCACCAGGGCAATAGCAATGACACCGGTTTTGTTGCCGCTTTTCTTTTCTGCCGGTTGGGCCGGAGCCGCTTTAGCAGTTTGATCGGCTTTGTCGGTGTTTTTGGCCGTGGCCGCTTTGTCGCTTTGCGGCTTAGTGCTGGCAGTCGTTTCAGCCTTGGTTGATGCTGCGGATTGTGATTGATCTGCAGAGCTCTGATTATTGGTTTTTTTATCAGTCATCCGATTTTCCCATTGTGCCTATTTTGCTTAGGGTCGTGAATAACGGGCCGTTGGCCGCGCTGCCCACATTGGAAATTAAACGAAAACCAAGCTGGTGTGCTTGGTCGGCAATTCGCTGGCTTGGTACGAATAGCTGGCATTGGTAAAACCAAGCCTTGGCGTTGTCGGGTACAAGGCTGGCCAGAAAGGCCAGTTGTTCGCCGCTGGTGACAACCAGGGAATCAACCCCGGCATTTTGCCACTGTTGGCACAGCGCATGGCCATCAAGCGATAACCAGTTGCGCTGATAGGTTTCACTGTAGTTTACCGCCGCCCCGTGTTGCTGCAGGTGTTGGTAAATCAGTTCACGGCCGCCGTTGCCACGCAGGATAAGTACCCGCCTTCCGCTTACCTGGGTAAGAATGGGCAGGGCCAGCAGTCCCTCGCTGTCGCAGCGCGCTGACGGTGTGTGTACCGCCTGTCCTGTATAGGTTTTCAACGCAGCGGCGGTTTTATGGCCGACTGCTATATAATGCACGTTTTTTGGCCAGCTGACACCCACCGACATTAAGTAATTGTGCGCTAGGTTGGCAGCGTGGACACTGACAGCAATCAGAAAATCTCCATTTTCCAGTTGCTGCAGTTGTGCAGGTAAACAAGACAGGGTTGGCCCCGGCTGGATATCCAGCAAGGGCTGAGAGAGTGCAGCGATCCCCGCGGCATTAAGCTGCTGAGCCAGTTGCTCGCCATCCGGCGCCGGGCGGGTGATCAGTATGGTCATCAGGCGTTGCCGTACAGAGCATCAAGAATAGTACGGGCGCCGTCATTCAGTAGCTGCTCGGCCAGCGTGGTGCCCAGTTGCTCGGCGTCGGCAGCCGGGCCGCGGATTTCACCACGCACGATGTGGCTGCCGTCCGGCTCGCCCACCAGGGCACGTAGCCAGATTTGATCGCCGTCCAGCTCGGCATAGCTGCCGATAGGAACCTGACAGCCGCCCTGCAGATGGTTGTTCATGGCGCGTTCGCATCGCACCCGGGTCGCGGTTTCCTGATGGTTCAGGGCTGCCAGCAGACCCAGCACGCGCTCGTCATCCAGGCGACACTCAATACCTACCGCGCCCTGGCCGACTGCCGGCAGGCTTTCTTCCGGGGTAATCGTGCTGCGGATGCGGTCGTGCAGTTTTAGGCGCATCAGGCCGGCACAGGCCAGGATAATGGCATCGTACTCGCCGTCATCGAGTTTGCGCAGGCGGGTATTTACGTTGCCGCGCAGGTCTTTGACAATCAGATCCGGACGGCGGGCACGCAGCTGGCACTGACGGCGCAGGCTGGAGGTTCCCACGATCGCACCGGTCGGCAGTTCATCGATGTTGTTGTAATGGTTGGAGACAAACGCATCGCGCGGGTCTTCGCGCTCACAGATGGTGACCAGGCCCAGACCTTCCGGGAATTCGACTGGCACATCTTTCATGGAGTGCACCGCGATGTCGGCACGCCCTTCGAGCATGGCGACTTCCAGCTCTTTCACAAACAGCCCTTTACCACCCACTTTGGCCAGTGGGGTGTCCAGAATAACGTCGCCCTTGGTGACCATAGGTACCAGTTCTACCTCGATGCCCGGGTGGGCTTGTTCGAGCGCAGCTTTTACATATTCGGCCTGCCACATGGCGAGCGGACTTTTGCGGGTCGCAATTCGGATTGGGGTTGTTGACATCGTGTTGGATCCACCATTTTTGATAAAGGGGTGATTACTGGGAGTAATCCTACCACTACTGAGCTGGGAAGGTAATTTATGTGTTGCTGAGAGTGCGGTGACGCAGTATTGTCTTGATATGGACTACGATTAATGTGATATTTCTCACATAACCCTCAAGTGACAGATTGGCGACAATCGGGAAACTGGCGCTTTAGTCAGTTTGTACTAGCTTGAGGAAATCAGGGCTATGGAAAGGTCACTGGCAAGATTTCAGTCCATTTATAACTTGTCATAAAACGTCACTATCTTTACGGTTAATATAAAAACTGTTAAATTGATCACGTTTTTGCTCCCTGGTAGAGCCTTCTCTACACTTTAGTGACAAGATTTGGGCCGCTCTCAAGCTGGCAGCTCTTGGAAGAGTAATTTGCAAAATTTTATCACCACGCTTAACAGCAGACTGGAACAGCTCAACAAGATTCGCCTTGAGCGTGCCTGTGGCGCGATGACGGCGCAGTCAGAGCAGGTCTTTAACCTGTTGCCAGTGTTGCTGCACTACAATCACCCTGCGGTACCGGGTTATCTGGATCAGACCGTGCCGGTGGGGATCGCGTCATTTACTGCCTCGCCGATGCAGCAACAGCTGATCGATGATTGTGCCCTCGCGTGCGCTGCCACTGTGACCCCCCCTGATGCTTCTACTCGTCTCCCAATTCTGGGTTTGTATTCCATGGGCAGTACCGCCTCTCTGGGACAAAGCCTGACCAGCGATCTGGACATCTGGGTCGTTATCCGTACCGATTTGCCGTCTGACGCCCGTTCGGCGCTGGAAGCCAAGTGTGCGCTGGTATCGGAATGGGCACTGGTACAGGGCGTGGAAGCCAACTTTTTCCTGATCGACGAAAATCGATTCCTGGATAACTTTTCCGAAGAAATGACCGGTGAGAACTGTGGTTCCAGTCAGCATCTGCTGTTACTGGATGAGTTCTACCGTTCGGCGGTGCGCCTGGCGGGCCTGTCGCTGCTGTGGTTTATGGTGCCACCGGAAATGGAAGAGTGTTACGACGACTACATCCGCTACCTGGAACAGGGCGGGTTTATTCGTCGTGATGAGTGGATCGATTTTGGCGGTTTGTCCCGCATTCCGGCCGAAGAGTATTTCGGCTCCAGTTTGTGGCAGCTGTATAAAAGTATCGACTCGCCGTACAAATCAGTACTGAAGGCGATCCTGCTGGAAGCCTATTCCTGGGAATACCCGCACACCCAACTGCTCAGTGTGGACGGCAAACGTCGCTTCTTTGCGATTGACCGTACCGAATTCTGTATGGATGCCTACTACCTGATGCTGGAAAAGGTGACCCGCTATCTGCAGCGGATTAACGATCACCGTCGGTTGGATCTGGTACGTCGCTGTTTCTACCTCAAAACCCATGAAAAGCTGACCCGTCAGCCGGCATCCGGTTCGGTGCCGTGGCGGCGTAAAATTCTGGAAGAGCTGACCGCCAACTGGCAATGGTCAGAAGAGGTGTTGCTGGAGCTCGACAGTCGCCGTGACTGGAAAGTGGAGCAGGTGAAGCGGGCGCACAACGAGCTGCTGGATGCGCTGATGCTCAGTTACCGCAACCTGATCCGGTTTGCCCGCCGTAACAACATTACCTCGGCGATCAGCCCGGAAGACATCAGTATTCTGGCGCGTAAGCTGTACGCGGCGTTTGAGGTGCTGCCGGGTAAGGTCACACTGCTCAACCCGCAGTTGTCACCGGACCTGCATGAGCAGGATCTGACCTTTATTCAGGTGCCGGCCGGGCGTACCAACGCGGCGGGTTGGTATCTGTACAAACAGTCGCTGGACCCGGTTGCCATTCTCGGTAGGGCGTCGCTGGAGCATAACCGTTACCTGAGCAAGCTGGTGGCCTGGGCGTATTTCAACGGCCTGCTGACGGAGTCGACCTGCCTGCATTCGGTGGTGCGCACGGCGGCGATGGATATCGACAAGTTGTACCAATTGGTGAGCGACATTCGCAACACCTTCCCGATCCGCCGCCCGCAGCCAAGTCTGCAGGCGCTGTCCAGCCCGTGTGAAATTCGCCAGCTGGGGCTGTTCATCAACCTGGAAAATGACCCGACCACCGAGCTCAAGAGCCGTGCGGTCCGGTTTGATTTCAAAAACACCGATATTTTCAGCTATGGTCCGGAGCAACTGTGTCTGGTCGGGAGTGTCGATCTGGTGTATCGCAACTCGTGGAACGAGGTGCGTACCCTGAACTTCACCGGTGAAAATGCCATGCTCGACGCGCTGAAAACCGTGCTGGGTAAAATGCACCAGGACGCGTTGCCGCCGGAGTCGGTGGACGTGTTCTGTTACAGCAAGCACATGCGTGGTCTGATCCGTAACCTGGTGTACCAATTGGTGGCCGAGTGTATCGAGATGCGCTTGAAGCCGGTTGAGCAGGAAAAGCGCCGCCGCTTCAAAGCGATTCGGATTGGCAGCCAGACCCACGGCCTGTTCTTCGAACGCCGCGGGGTGTCGGTGCAGAAGCTGGAAAACTCAGTCGATTTCTACAGCTGTATTTCGTCGAACAAGCTGATTGGCTCGGCCAGTCTGGTGATGGGTAAAACCGACGAGCCGCACCCGCCGGAAATCGTCGATGCCTATGCCAGCGAAGGGCTGATCCAGTTCTTCTTTGAAGACTGTGCCGACGGATTCAACATCTACATTCTGGATGAAACCAACCGGATTGAAGTGTACCGCCAGTGCAGCGGTGACAAAGATGAGATGGTCCATGGGGTCAACCGCTTTTACACCTCGGCCCATGAACGTTTCAGCTATAGCGCCAATTTTATTAACTTCAACCTGCCGCAGTTCTACGACATTGTGCGCGGAGATAATGGCGAAACCCAAGTCCTGCCGTTTAAGAGCGGGCAGCAACCGACCCGTCGTCCGGCCCCTGTGATGGGTGGCGGTGCCGCGGTCTTGAACCTGTCGTCACGCTGAGTCTGATCAGCCTTATCAAATAAAAAAAGCGAGAGCCCGGCTCTCGCTTTTTTGTATCTGCTCAAGCTGAGCAACCGGAGAGCGGGCGTTACCAGTTCACCGCTTCTTCGGCGTGTACGGTGCACTCGCGTTTGACCAGGCTGATCAGCTCTTCGCCACTGCGGGTGCAGCGCCATTCGCCGTTCTGGTACTTGAAGTGGTAACCACCGGATTTGGATGCCAGCCAGATCTCATGCAGGGGTTCCTGACGGTTGATCACGATTTGGCTGCGGTTTTCAAATTCCAGGGTCAGGACATTGCCTGTGGTCTCGTATTCAATGTCGGCACCTGAGGCATCAATGCCTTCTTCGATGCTCATCAGCACGTCATCGGCCAGTTTGTGGAATTCAGTATCATTCATCCCGGTTCGTCCTATTGCTTTTCCTAGTATGGGTGCGATTATAGAGGGCAATGAGATGATAATCACTGGCTTTGAAAAATGAGTAAACGTTTAATCGCGATTTTGGTGCTTGGCACCCTGACCCTGGCCGGATGCGGTCAAAGCGGTCCTTTATACATGCCTGACGACAGCCAGCAACAGAACGAACAGCAAGAACAGTAAGCAGACTGACAGGGAAGAGACGACATTGGATTATTTTAACTACCAGCAAGACGGCCAACTGTGGGCCGAAGAGATTCAGCTTTCCGAACTGGCTGAGCGTTTTGGCACTCCGCTGTACGTGTATTCGCGCGCTACGCTGGAGCGTCACTGGCATGCGTTTGATCGGGCCGTGGCTGATCATCCGCACCTGATCTGCTATGCCGTGAAGGCCAACTCCAACCTTGGCGTGCTGAATGTACTGGCCCGCCTGGGTTCCGGGTTTGATATCGTGTCCGGCGGTGAACTGGAGCGTGTGATTGCCGCAGGCGGCGACCCGGCGAAAGTGGTGTTTTCCGGTGTAGGGAAAACCGCCGCAGAAATGAAGCGCGCCCTGGAGCTGGGAATTAAGTGTTTCAATGTCGAGTCGGAGCCGGAGCTGGATCGCCTGAACCAGGTGGCAGCGGAGCTGGGCAAAGTGGCCCCGATTTCCCTGCGGATTAACCCGGACGTTGATGCACAGACTCACCCGTACATTTCGACCGGGCTGCGTGACAACAAATTCGGTATCGCGTTTGAGCGTGCGCCGGAGGTGTATCGTCTGGCGCAGAGCCTGCCTAATATTGCTGTAACCGGGATGGACTGCCACATTGGCTCGCAGCTGACCGCACTGGCACCGTTTATTGATGCCACCGATCGCCTGCTGGCGCTGATCGCGACCCTCAAAGCAGAAGGCATTACCATTGCCCACCTTGATGTCGGTGGCGGCCTGGGCGTGACTTACAGTGACGAACAACCGCCGCAGCCGTCGGAATATGCCCGTGCCCTGATGGATCGTCTGACCGACCATCCTGAGCTGGAGCTGATTTTTGAGCCGGGCCGTGCCATTGCTGCCAATGCCGGGGTGATGCTGACCCGGGTGGAATACCTCAAACATACCGAACATAAAAACTTTGCCATCGTGGATGCGGCGATGAATGACCTGATCCGCCCGACCCTGTATCAGGCGTGGCAGGAGATTATCCCGGTGATCCCGCGTGACGGCGAAGCCGTGACCTACGATCTGGTGGGCCCAATCTGTGAAACCGGTGATTTCATCGGCAAAGACCGCCGACTGTGTCTGGAAACCGGCGATCTGCTGGCGGTACGTTCGGCCGGTGCCTACGGTTTTGTGATGGCGTCGAACTACAATACCCGCACGCGTGCCGCCGAAATCATGGTCGACGGCAAAGACGCGCACGTGGTACGCGAACGTGAAGAGCTGACCCAGTTGTGGCAGTCCGAACACCTGCTGCCGGCGTAATCAAGAAGGAACAACATGCAGTTTAATTTTTCCAAAATGCATGGCCTGGGGAACGACTTCATGGTCGTCGACTGTGTGACCCAGAACGTGTTCTTCTCGCCGGATGCGATCCGGCGTCTGGCCGACCGCCATCGCGGGGTCGGTTTTGACCAGTTGCTGGTGGTGGAGCCGCCTTATGATCCGGAAACGGATTTCCATTACCGGATTTTCAATGCTGACGGCAGCGAAGTGGAGCAGTGCGGCAACGGTGCCCGCTGTTTCGCCCGTTTTGTCTGGCTCAAAGGACTGACCAACAAATACCATATTTCGGTCAGTACCAAGGCGGGCAAAATGGTTCTGAAACTGGAAAACGACAACCAGGTGACCGTGAACATGGGCGTGCCGGAATTTGAGCCGGGGAAAATCCCGTTCCGTGCCAAGCAGAGCGAGAAAACCTACCTGCTGCGGGCTGGCACCCAGACCCTGTTCTGTGGCGCGGTCAGCATGGGTAACCCACATTGCGTCACGGTGGTGGATGATGTGGATACCTTTGATGTCGAAACTCTCGGGCCGCTGCTGGAATCCCACGAACGCTTCCCGGAGCGGGTAAATGCCGGCTTTATGCAGATCCTCAACCGCAATGAAGTACGGTTGCGGGTCTACGAACGAGGCGCTGGTGAAACTCAGGCCTGTGGCAGCGGTGCCTGTGCGGCGGTTGCCGTGGGCCGAATGCAGGGATTACTGGACGAGCGGGTGACTGTCTCACTACCGGGCGGGGAATTGCAAATCCGTTGGGCTGGTGAAGGCAAACCGCTGTATATGTCCGGCCCGGCCACCCATGTGTACGACGGGCAAATTGCGTTATGACCGAGTTCACTCAGTTCGATGCACTGCCTGAGGTCGATGAGCTGTCGCTGACGGAGCAGGAGGTCGCGGATTTTCTCAGTGCCAACCCGGACTTTTTTATTCGTCAGCCGGATCTGCTGGCCCGGTTGCAGGTGCACCATCCCCAGCGCGGCGTCATTTCGCTGGTGGATATGCAGCTGGACCGACTGCGCCAGCGGATCGGTGAGCTGGAAGAAAACATCGCCGGGCTGATGCAGGTGGCCGCGGCCAACAGTCAGCTGTATGAAACATTTGCCTTTGCCCAACGTAAACTGTTCCAGACCCACAATATTTATCAGGCGCTGAGCGTGCTGGAAACGCTGGCCGACCAGTTGGGGCTGGATGTCAGCATACGGCTGTTTGACAGCCTTGACGAGCAGCTTTACCTCGATCGCCGGGCGTTCGAGCCGTTTCGCCGGGCCCGTCTGGCGAGCCGGACGGTGTATCTGGGACGGTTGCGTAAAGCGGAAAGTGAGCTGCTGTTTGTGCAGCCGCCGCACCTGGGGTCGTACCTGGTGCTGCCGTTTGGCAATGAGCGCCCGATCGGGGTGCTCAGTTTTGCTAGCCAGGATGGCGGCCATTTCCAGCCGGAGATGGACTCGCTGTTTGTTGAGCAACTGGGGCTGGTTCTGAACCGCCTGATCCACCATTGGGACTATACCCGCGAGGTTATCGAGTGAGTTTGCCATCCGGACTGGAAAAACCGCTGCTGCGTTTTTACGAATATCTGCGCAGCGAGCGGGAACTGAGTCTGCATACCCAGCAGAATTACAAACGTCAGCTGACGACCATGGCGGAGCAGCTGGTGAATCTGGGCGTCGACAACTGGCAAGCCGTGGACGCCGGTTGGGTCCGCCAGCTGGCGTCAAAAGGGATGCGCGACGGCCTGAAAGCCAGCAGTCTGGCGATGCGCCTGTCGGCCCTGCGCAGCTTCCTGGATTTTCTGGTCGGTCAGGGTGAGCTCAAGGCCAATCCGGCCAAAGGGGTATCGGCACCGCGCAAGGCGCGGCCGCTGCCGAAAAACCTGGATGTGGACGAGATGGATCAGCTGCTCAGCGTGGATGAGAACGATCCGCTGTCGGTGCGGGATCGGGCCATCATGGAGCTGATGTACGGTGCCGGTTTGCGTCTGTCTGAGCTGGTGTCTCTCAATGTGAAGGATGTTAGCCTGAGCAGAGGGGATCTCCGGGTGATCGGTAAGGGCGACAAAGAACGTATCGTCCCGTTTGCCGGTCTGGCGCGGGAATGGGTTGGTCACTGGTTGCGGGTGCGCGATCAGCTGGCGGCCCCCGGTGAGCCCGGTCTGTTTGTGTCCAAGCTGGGCCAGCGCATCTCGAACCGGAACGTGCAGAAGCGGATGGCAGAGTGGGGCCAGAAACAGGCGGTGTCGAGCCACATTAACCCGCACAAACTGCGGCACAGTTTTGCGACCCACATGCTAGAGTCATCGGGCGACCTGCGCGCGGTGCAGGAACTGCTCGGTCACGCCAACTTATCCACGACCCAAATCTATACCCACCTGGACTTCCAGCATCTGGCTCAGGTGTATGATGAAGCCCACCCTCGGGCTAAACGCCAAAAGCGCTAACCGGACAACGCAACCATGCAATTTTACCGCAGTATTTCTCTGCCGAAGGCGCTGACCTTCGATCTCGATGACACCCTGTACGATAACCGGCCGGTGATCCGGCGGGCCGAGCAGGCAATGCATGACTGGCTGGCGGCCGAACATCCGGCCAGCCGGGGAGTGGGGCTGGCGCGCTGGAAAAGCTTGAAATTGGCGCTGGCTGATGCGGATCCCTTGCTGCATCACGATGTGACCCGCTGGCGGTTTGAATTGCTGAAAATTGGGTTCATGCAGCTCGGCTATGCCCAGCGCCGTGCCGAGCAGGCAGCGGCGGAAGGGCTAGACGTTGTGCTGGCGGTGCGTAATCAGGTTGATATTCCGGCGGAAACCCATCGGGTACTCGGCCTGCTGGCGGCACATTTGCCGCTGGTGGCGATCACCAACGGCAATGTCGATGTCGAAAAAATTGGTCTGGCAGGGTATTTCGATGTCGTGTTGCGGGCTGGGCCAGATGGCTTGGCCAAGCCGGAACCAGACTTGTTCGCCAAGGCGACCCGTCATCTGGGACTGGCCCCGGGAGAGATCCTGCATGTCGGGGATCATCTGGTCACGGACGTGGGCGGGGCCAAGCGACACGGCATGATGGCCTGCTGGTTCAATGATCAGCAGCGCGTGCTGGGTCAGGAGCCGCGCGCCAAGTGGCTGCCGGATGTGGAAATCTGCCAGCTGTCTCAGCTGCTGGCGTTAGCCCTGCCGTCAACCGGTTGCCACCCAGAGCCGTAAATCGGCCTTGCACACGGATACAGAAAACAGGACAGCCCACGGGCTGTCCTGTTTGTTTTTTGCTTTCCTTGATCGGCGTTTGGTGGGGATGCCCTCCGGGGCTCCGGCAACCGGGTTGGGCGTTACTCCAGCAGGCTCCGCCTTGGCTCAGGCTTGATCAGGTGGTCGAGCGAGATCATGCCGCCTCCCCAGAACACATTCACCAGCAGCATCATGCCCCACAATTGGTGGTCATAGAAACCTTGCTCCCAAAGTTGGGGGTAAGACAGCACGGCCACCATATTGAACCCGAACAGGAGTAGCGCCATAGGGCGGGTAAACAATCCCAGCGCCAGGAAAACCGGGAGGATAAGCTCGGCGGCGGTCCCCAGGTAGGCCGCGGTTTCAAACGGTAACAGGGGAACCTGATACTCAAACTCAAACAGATAGAGGGTGCTGTCCCAACTGGTGTATTTCACCATGCCGGATTTGAAAAACACCCAGGCCACCCACAGGCGGGTAAACAGTAGCAGCAGGGGAACCAGAGGTTCGACGAGCCGTTGGGCGGTGTAATCCACCTGCTTGATGAATTTCAGCATGTGCAGTCTCCCTGTGGTAGGCCGTGAAGGGTGGTAAAGATTTGCTGTTGGATCAGTCCGGGCAGGCACTCCAGCATCGGGTCGCTGGCCTGACCCAGCGGCTGACCGGCCTGACATAAACGCACTAGCGCGGTGGCGGCTGGTGTGGTGGCCAGCACCTCGATACCGTCAGGGCGGCGCAGGATCAGGGCTGACTCCGGTTGGGTCAAATCGAGCGGTATCAGGTTGTCGCGGCGAATCATCTGCCACAGGCTGGCAGCCGGAGTCGCGGTATCCAGCGTGCGGACAGAAGGTGCAACCGTCAGTCGCAGTGAACCGATATTGTCCTCGCGAATGGCGGCCAACTGGCCCAGATCCAGTTGGGGTGCAAGCGGGAGCTGGCTGGCTCGGTCTGCCTGCCATTCGAGCCGGGCCAGATCCGCCAGATACGGTACGGCTGCGACCAGGCTCGGCTGGCACTCAATCGTGTCAGCAAAACCGGCGCCGTAATGGCTGACATCACCCTGTTCGAGTGGCTGATGCAGCACATGCTGGCGTGCCAACTGCGTAAAACATTCCTCGCCCACCACTGCCTGACAGCATGGATAGGTTGCGCTCAGCACCTCGGACAAGCCGATAATGAAATTGTTGCGGTAAATCTGCAGCAGCTGCTCGGCAGGGAATATCCCCGGTACCATCGTCTCAGTGACCTCGCTGGGCTGATAGTGCAGCGCGCGGGCAAAGTCCTGTTGCAGCCGGTGCAGGGCATCAGACGGTGACAGAGCCATTGATGGTCTCCTCTGTCAGGATGGCACGGGCTTTGGCCGCTTCATCCAGTAACACGGGCAGGGCCGGAATATCGAGATCCCATTCAATCAGGGTGGGCACCGCGCCGTGCTGGCGGATCCACTGGCGGTAGAGTTGCCACACCGGTTCGCTGACTGGGCAGCTGTGGGTGTCGATCCAAATCTCGCCCTCCGCCAGCGCTTTTACCGTAAACCCGGCGAGGTGGATTTCTTTCACACTGGCAGGGTCAATGGCGGCCAGGTATCGGGCGCAGTCAAAGCCATGGTTAAAGGCACTGACATATATATTGTTGAGATCAAGCAGCAGCCCGCACCCGGTGCGCTGTTGAACTTCCCGCAGAAATTCCCATTCCGGCATGGTGGAATGGCTGAATCTGAGGTAGCTGGACGGGTTTTCTACCAGAAACTCGCGCCCCAACGCATCCTGTACCTGCTCGACCTTGTGGCAGAACAAGGTCAGTGCTTCTTCGGTGTAAGGCAGGGGCAGCAGATCATTGAAGTACTGGCCGTTGACCGAACTCCAGCTCAGGTGATCGGAAACGGCAATCGGGTCGAGTTCGTCAACCAGTGCTTTGAGCTGGCGGAGATGGGCCGGGTCAAGCGCATCCGCAGAGCCAAGCGACAGCCCGATCCCATGGCAGCTGATCGGGTAGTGTGCCGCGATGGCCCGTAACTGCTGACGGGCAGCCGTGTGCGGGTTGAAGTAGTTTTCACTGTGAATTTCCAGCCAGCCGGTGGCTGGTTGCTCGTGCTGGAAGGTGTGGAGGTGAGGAGCGCGAAGCCCCACCCCGACCATCCGGTCGGCTGGCAGGCGGTCAGGGGTAGGGCTCGTCATTTACTTCGCCTCGGTGGAGCCGCCAGCCAGTTTGTCACACAGGCCTTTAGGCACTAGCACAAACGCATCTTTCTGTCCGTCGGTTTTGGCGGTCCCGGCGCATGACCCGGTTTTGGTCGCGCAGTCATTTTTCCCGGCTTTGGCGACACCGTAGCATTTCTCTTTCGCATCGGCTGCCACGGCGGAGGTGGTGGTCAGGGCTGTTCCGGCAAGGGCGATCAAACCTGTCACCGCAGTGGCGAGTGCAATGTTGGTCTTTTTCATGGTCATTCCTCTTCTTTTTGCGGGCTGATGCCTGCACCGTTGCCCGGTCGGCAGCGGGTTGGGCGGGCACCGTTGCGGTGCGTTCGAAACAGTAGAAAGGGGGAGCCCGGGATTAATTTCATGCCGGGGCGAGTTTTTTAACGACCTATTAACGTTTTTCTTTCCAAGCATAGATCAATTCGGGCTGCCAAGCGGTTGATATCAGAGATGGGTTTGGCGCCCTCGGGTCGCCGCGGGCCGTGATTTTCCCGCCTTTGATTCCGTGGGCTCCTCGCATCAGAGGCGGCTTTGTGGTTATAATCACCACCATTGTATAAATAACCAGTAGAGAGCGATGGACGTTTCACTTCTGTTAGATGGCCTGAATGACAAACAACGCGAGGCTGTGGCGGCCCCGCTGGGCAATTATCTGGTGCTGGCCGGGGCCGGTAGTGGCAAAACCCGGGTACTGGTCCATCGTATCGCCTGGTTGATGGGGATTGAGCAGGCGTCGCCGTACTCCATCATGTCGGTGACCTTCACCAACAAAGCGGCGGCAGAAATGCGTGGCCGGATTAACGACCTGATGCACGGCTCGCTGTCGGGCATGTGGAACGGCACGTTCCACGGCCTGTGTCACCGGATGCTGCGTGCCCACTATCTTGACGCCGGGTTACCGGAAGATTTCAACATTCTGGACTCGGACGATCAGATGCGCCTGTTGCGCCGTTTGATCAAGGCTCAGAACCTGGACGAGAAACAGTGGCCGGCCCGTCAGGCGGCGTGGTACATCAACGGCAAGAAAGACGAAGGGTTGCGTCCGCAGCACATCGATACGTTCAACGATCCGATCGAGCAGACCTGGTTGCGGGTCTACCATGCCTATCAGGAAGCCTGTGATCGGGCCGGGATGGTCGATTTTGCCGAGCTGCTGCTGCGCTCGTTTGAGCTGCTGCAACGCAGTAAGCATATCCGCGAGCACTACCAGGCGCGCTTCAAGCACATTCTGGTGGACGAGTTTCAGGATACCAACAACATTCAGTTTGCCTGGCTGCGCCTGATGGCGGGGCCGGACTGTCACGTGATGATCGTGGGCGACGATGACCAGTCCATCTACGGCTGGCGGGGCGCTAAGGTGGAAAATATCCAGCGTTTCCTCAACGACTTCAAAGACGCCAAATCGATTTTCCTGGAGCAGAACTACCGCTCGACAGGCAATATCCTGAAGGCGGCGAACGGCCTGATTGCCAACAACAACGAGCGCATGGGTAAAAACCTGTGGACCGAAGGTACCGAAGGGGAGCTGATCTCGGTTTACTCGGCGTACAACGAGCTGGACGAAGCCCGCTTTGTGGTCGGGAAAATTCGCGAGTGGCAGGATCAGGGCGGCGCGCTGGCTGACACTGCAATGCTGTACCGCAGCAACGCCCAGTCGCGGGTGCTGGAAGAGGCACTGATTCAGGCCGGTATGCCGTACCGCATTTACGGCGGGATGAGGTTCTTCGAGCGTCAGGAAATCAAAGATGCCCTGTCGTATTTACGTCTGATTGCCAACCGCCACGACGATGCCTCGTTTGAGCGGGTGGTGAACACCCCGGCTCGGGGGCTGGGTGAGCGGACGCTGGAAACCATTCGTCTGGCAGCGCGTGACCGGGGAGCCACGATGTGGCAGGCCAGTGTCGCGCTGCTGGAAGAGCAGGTGCTGGCGGGGCGTGCGGCCAATTCGCTGCGCCGTTTCATCGAGCTGGTCAATGCGCTGGAAGATGACACCCGCGAGCTGCCGTTGTTCCAGCAAACCGATGAGGTGATCCGCAACTCCGGCCTGCGGGCGATGTACGAGCAGGAAAAAGGCGAGAAGGCGCAAGCCCGGATTGAAAACCTGGAAGAGCTGGTAACCGCGACCCGACAGTTCGAAGTCCCGGAAGAAGCGGAAGACATGAGCCCGTTGTCGGCCTTCCTGTCGCATGCGGCGTTGGAAGCCGGTGAAGGACAGGCGGATGATTTTGAAGACGCGGTTCAGCTGATGACCATGCACAGCGCCAAGGGATTGGAATTCCCGATGGTCTTTATGGTCGGGGTGGAAGAAGGCATGTTCCCGAGCAGTCGGACGACGGAGGAAGTCGGCCGTCTCGAGGAAGAGCGCCGTCTGTGTTACGTGGGGATGACCCGGGCAATGCAGAAGCTGTATATCACCTATGCAGAGATGCGTCGCCTGTACGGCAAGGACAACTACCACAAGCCGTCGCGTTTTATCCGCGAAATCCCGGAAGAGCACATCGAAGAGGTTCGGATGAAGGCCAAGGTCTCGCGGCCGGCGAGCAGCGGTCGCTTCAGTCAGACCCAGGTCAACGAGAACTTTAACCAGACTGGTTTCAGCCTTGGCCAGCGGGTGCTGCACCCGAAATTCGGCGAAGGCACCATCATCAACTTTGAAGGCAGTGGTGCCCAGAGTCGGGTGCAGGTGGCCTTTAATGGCGAAGGGATCAAATGGCTGGTAACGCAGTTTGCCAAGCTGGAGCCGATGTAAGCTGACACTCCCCGCTGGCGATCAATCAAGCCCGCTGACAGTTGTTGTCAGCGGGCTTTTTCATGGCATCAGACCGGCTGTCCGGTTACTGGGCGATAACCTTGCCTTCGCGCCGCGGGTCGGCGGCCCCTACCAGGTTTTTGCCGTCCAGCTTAATGGCCTGCACACCGGAATTCAGCTCTTTGACCTGGGTCGTAAAGCCGAGCTGCTCCAGCTTCGGTGCCCACTCCGCTGCGGCGGTACCGGCTTCCAGTTCAAACGGGCCGAAGCGGTTGTTCATGTTCGGCAGGCTGATCGCCTGTTGCAGATCTAGGCCCCAGTCGAGATGGCCGACCAGCGTTTTCGCCACATAGCCGATGATCTGGCTGCCGCCCGGTGAGCCGATCGCCATCACCGGTTTGCCGTTTTCCATCACAATGGTGGGTGCCATCGATGAGCGTGGCCGTTTGCCCGGCTCGATACGGTTGGCAATCGGCTGGCCATCGTTATGGCTGCGGAATGAAAAGTCAGTCAGTTCGTTGTTGAGCAGGAAGCCGCGTACCATCAGGCGGGAGCCGAAGCCGTTTTCAATCGTGGTGGTAATTGACACCATGTTGCGGTCTTTGTCGACAATCGCGAAATGGCTGGTGGACGGCAGTTCAATCGACTCATCCGGTGCATAGCGCATGGCATGATCCCAGGCCGGTTGGCCGGCATTCACGCTGGCCAGCGCCTGTTCCCCTTTCAGCAGGGTAGCCCGGGAGCTGAGGTAATCGTCGGCCAGCAGGCCTTTGGTCGGCATCGGCACGTAATCGCTGTCGGCCATGTAGCGGCCGCGGTCAGCGAAGGCGAGGCGGGAGGCGTCGCCCAGCAGGCGCCAGCTGGTCGGGTTATCCGGCCCCAGTTCTGCCAGATTGTAATGGCTGAGCATGCCGAGGATCTGGCCCAGAGTCAGGGCGCCGGAACTCGGTGGCCCCATGCCGCAGATGTCGTATTGGCGGTACGGGGCGCACACCGGCTCACGCTCTTTGACCTGATAGGTGGCCAGATCCATGGTGCTCAGCACGCCGGGATTGCCCGGCGCGGTACGCACGGTCTGGACGATGTCACGGGCGATGTCGCCGGTGTAGAAAGCACTCGCGCCGCGCTCGGCAATCTGGCGCAGGGTATCGGCGTAAGCCGGGTTTGTCAGGGTTTCTCCGGCCTGAATCGGTGTCCCGTCGTCATGGAAAAAATAGGCGCGGGTGGCGTCAAAGCGTTTGAGGGAGTCCTGCTCGCTGGCGACCAGTGCCGCCAGGCGTGGGCTGACGGTAAAGCCGTCTTTCGCCAGTTTGATCGCCGGTTCAAACAGCTTGTTCCAGGCCAGCTTGCCCATGCGCTGGTGGGTGTACCACATCAGCTTGACGGTGCCCGGCGTTCCGACGGAGCGGCCGCCGACCACGGCATCATAAAATTCCAGCGGCTCCCCTTGGTCATTCTGGAACAGCACCGGGGTGACGCCGAACGGCGCGGTTTCGCGGCCGTCAAAAGTAGTCAGCGCTTTTTGGCTGCTGTCCCAATACACCAGAAACGCGCCGCCGCCGATCCCGGACGATTGCGGCTCGGTCAGGCCGAGCACCAGCTGGGTCGCGACCATGGCATCAATCGCATTGCCGCCCTGTTTCAGAATAGCGGCACCGGCTTCGCTGGCATACGGGTTGGCCGAGGCCACCATCCAGTCTTTGCCCTGAACCAGCTGCTGCTGGGTCAGGCCGGTTGCGGCCTCAGGCGCGAGCTGGTCGGTACTCTGCTGCGTGTCTTTGGCGGCCGCATAAGGGGCGCTCGCGATCAGGCAGGCTAACAGGGTCAGTCGGGTGGCAGGGTGCTTCCATGACATATCTCTATCCTTTTCCATGTTTAGGCTGCATTTAGCCTAAAAGCGCTGCGGGTTGCCGTCCACTGTTCGCGTGTATGTTTGTGCAGCAAGTCAAGCAAGCAACAGGTTGAGTAGAATGGTCCCGCCGATGGCGGTGAACAGCAGGCCGCACAGACCGTCGATGATGGGCGTCCAGGCGCGCAGTTTCTGTTGCAGGCGCTCGCCGGTCAGCAGCCACGCCAGCATGGCAAACCACAGAAACGACAGCAGCCACAGCATGCCGATGGCTGAGACCTTACCGCTCAGTGACATGCCCGCCGGTACCAGGGTCGACAGCAGGCTGAGGAAAAACACCAGCGCTTTCGGGTTCAGGATATTAGTGGTAAATCCGCGCGCCAGCGCCTGTCGCTTGCTGGCGATAGTCAGGCCGGGCGAGGTTGATGCGGCAGCGCCACTGGCGTTATGACGCTGTTGCCAGTAGTGCCAGGTGCCTTTCAGGGCGCCAATACCGAGCCACAGTAAGTAGCCGCTGCCAGCGGCCTGCAGCAGGGCAAACAGAGTCGGGTGCTGGTGGATCAGCAGGCTGGCTCCGGTCAGGCTGAGAATCGAGTGGAGCAGGATCCCCAGTGACAGGCCCAGCGCGATCATTACGCCGGTCTGGCGGCCGTATCGCCCGGCATTCTGGACGACCAGGGCAAAATCGGGGCCCGGGCTCATCAGCGCGATAAAGTGAACAGTGAGCAGGGTCAGTAACGTGGTCGCTTCATTCATGGTGATTACTACGGTTAGCGGAAGATAGGGTTATCTTGCCGGGTTTGGCCGTACGGCGCTTGTAGAAAATTCACACCGGAGCGAAAAAGTGGGCGGGAGGATGTGGGGCTAGCGGACCTGGGAGGGCGCAATGCCGAAAGTCTGTTTGAAGGTACGGGTGAAGTGCGCCTGATCGTAAAAGCCGACATGAAACGCGACGTCGGTGCTGCGGTAACCGGCCTTGAGCAGCGCCATGGCATGTTCCAGACGCAGCCGGGCGAGCCAGGCATAAGGGGTAAACCCGGTCGCGGCTTTAAACTGGCGCAGCAGTTGGGACGGGCTGAGGTCGCACAGTGACGCTAAATCGGCCAGGCTGATTTTTTCATCCAGGTGCGCCATCACGTAGTCGCGCAGTTGTTGCAGGCTGTAACGTCCAAGCCGATAAACCGGTTGGGGGCTGGTCTGGCCGTAACGGGTCAGCAGCAGCGAAAAGGTTTCCAGCGGCATACTGTCTTTGGCCAGCTGGGAGGTGTGCGGATCGCTCAGGCACTGGTGCAGGGATGTCAGGCGGCCAAACAGCGCCGGGTCGTCAAGGTGGTGGCGGTTAAAGCCAAAGTCGCGGTGACCGGAAACGGCTTCGGCCTGATCGGCCAGCCAGTCCGGGTCGATACTGAACACTTTCACCTGATAGCCGTCGCTGCCGATAGGAGTCCCATCATGCATCACATCCGGCGGCATCAGAATGGTGGCACCGGGACCGGCATAGTGACGGGTGCCGTGGCTGTAAAATGCCTGCTGGCCATGGGTAATCAGGCCGATGTGGTAATCCAGGTGGTAATGGCGTTTGAAGGCGAAGCTCTGGTAATGCCCGTCAATCAGGTTGATCGCCGCAATGTTACTTTTCTGATGGCTGATCTTGTCCATACTTTTTCCTTCATTCTCTGCCCTGTGCCGATGGAGTGATTCCCCCTTCGTCGCACAGCCTACCGCTGTCCTTCAGTCGAACATCATCAGTAGAGCATAATTGGCCGGTGCAGACTTGTAAAAAATTCACAACCGGCCATGGCGGGAAGGTCAGGCTTTGGCAGCCGAGTCGGCAGCGGCCTTGGCGGCGGCTTTCAGGCGTCGCTGGTGGCGGTGGCCTTTAATGCCGTCCACGCTGAACAGCACCAAGGCTGCCCAGATGAAGCCGAAGGTATACACCTTGTCAGCGGTGAACTGCTCACCGTACAGGGTGATGGCCAGCAGGAACATCAGGCTCGGGCCGATGTACTGGAAAAAGCCCAGGGTCGACAGTTTCAGCTTGGTCGCGGCACCGGTAAAGCACAGCAACGGCAGGGTAGTGACAATCCCCGCCGCCATCAGCAACAGGTTGGTGGACGGGGCGTTGGCCGTCCAGTCTGAGGTCGCGCTCTGAGCGATGAACAGGACATAAATGGCTGCCAGCGGCAGCAGCAGGCTGGTTTCCATAAACAGGCCGGTCTGGGCATCCAGGCTGATTTTCTTGCGCAGCAGGCCGTACAGACCGAAGCTGGCGGCCAGGGCCAGAGCAATCCACGGCAGCGAGCCAAACTGGATCAGCTGAACCGCAACGCCAATCCCGGCCAGTGCGACGGCCAGCCATTGCATCGGGCGTAACCGCTCGCCGAGAAACACCATGCCGAGCAGCACGTTCAGCAGCGGGTTAATGTAGTAGCCCAGGCTGGCATCCAGCATGTAGTTGTTGTTGACCGCCCAGATAAACATCAGCCAGTTACCACCGACCAGGGTTGAGGTCGCGACCAGCATCAGCAGGATTTTTTTCTGGCTCAGCACGGCCCGCACCTTGCCCCAGCCTTTACTCAGCATCACTAACCCGGCCAGGAAAAAAAACGACCAGATAATGCGGTGGCTGAGAATTTCCAGCGCGCTGACTTGCTGGAGCGCCTTGAAATAAATCGGTGCGATGCCCCACATGGTGTAAGCCGAAAGCGCGAGGATCACCCCCCGCTGGGTTTGTTTGCTTTGTTCGTCCATGTATTCCTGAGAACCTGAGAAAATTGTGCAGAAGGTAAGGACGGGTAACAGAATGCTTCACCCGTATATGTCAGGGCAGTATAAATCGTGATCGAAATCAATACTATTGTCTTTTTTCTCTGCACGTCTTGCTAAGCTCGGGGCGCGATCCGACCGGGTCTCAGCCGGTAGCTGTGCTCCCAATGGGTGGCGGATTGGTATAGAATAGCCAGCCTTATGACCCCCGCCGCCACGGCGGAAAGCTATCTTCAGTCGAGTCTATCTATGTCAGCCAGCCCAGCCAGTCAGTCCGAACCATCCCGCTCACCGTTAGAGGTGTTGCAGGCGGTATTCGGCTACCAGACATTTCGCTGTGGTCAACAGTCGGTGATAGAAGCGGCAACAGCAGGGCAGGACTGCCTGGTGATCATGCCGACCGGCGGCGGGAAATCGCTTTGCTATCAAATTCCGGCGCTGTTGCGCGAGGGCCTGACGCTGGTGGTGTCGCCCCTGATCTCGCTGATGAAAGATCAGGTGGACCAGCTGCGGGCCAACGGGGTCGCCGCTGCCTGCCTGAACTCGACCCAGTCACGGGAAGAGATGCAGGCGACCCTGGACGCGATGGCCAGTGGGGAGATCAAGTTGGTGTACGTGTCGCCGGAGCGCCTGCTGGGACGGGAATTCACCGAACGGTTGAGCCAGCTGCCGCTGAGCCTGCTGGCGGTGGATGAAGCGCACTGTATTTCCCAGTGGGGACACGATTTCCGGCCGGAGTATGCGGCGCTGGGCTCGATTCGCCAGCACCTGCCGACGGTACCGGTGATCGCTCTGACTGCGACCGCCGATGACACTACCCGCCAGGATATCGTGACGCGCCTGGCGCTGACCGAGCCGCACTCTTACTTGGGTAGCTTCGACCGCCCGAACATCCGCTACACCCTGCAGGAAAAGTACAAGCCGATGGTTCAGCTGATCCAGTATCTCAAGGATGTACGCGGCCAGTCGGGGATTGTGTATTGCAACAGTCGCAAGCGGGTGGAGCAGATCAGCGAAAAGCTCAATGAAAGCGGGATGCGCGCGGCGGCCTATCATGCCGGGATGGAGCATGATGAGCGGGCCTGGGTGCAGGAGGCGTTCCAGCGTGATGATATCCAGATCGTGGTGGCGACTGTAGCGTTCGGGATGGGCATCAACAAGCCCAACGTCCGGTTTGTGGTGCATTTTGATATTCCGCGCAATATTGAGTCGTACTACCAGGAGACAGGCCGGGCCGGCCGTGACGGACTGCCGGCGGAAGCGGTCATGTTCTATGACCCGGCGGATCTGAGCTGGCTGCGCCGCTGTCTCGACGAAAAAGAAGATGGCCCGCAGAAGCAGGTCGAGGGGCACAAACTCAATGCGATGGGGGCGTTTGCTGAAGCGCAGACCTGTCGTCGCCTGGTTCTGCTCAACTATTTTGGTGAAGCTCGGGAAGCCCCGTGCGGTAACTGTGATATCTGCCTTGACCCGCCCAAGCATTTTGATGCCCTGGAAGCGGCCCAGAAAGCCCTGTCCTGCGTGTATCGGGTTAACCAGAGTTTCGGTATCACCCATGTGGTGGAAGTGCTGCGTGGGATGCAAAACCAGCGTATCCGTGAACACGGCCATGACAAGTTGTCGACCTATGGCATCGGCCGCGAGCACAGCCATGAATTCTGGGTCAGCATTTTGCGCCAGCTGATCCATCGGGGCTTTCTCACCCAGAGTATTCTGCACAGTTCGACGTTGCAGCTGACCGAAAAGGCGCGCAGCGTGTTACGGGGAGATATCGCGCTGGAACTGGCCGTCCCGCGGTTGGATACCGCGGTGCGCAGTGCCAAAAGCAGCAAACTGGCTAACCGTCAGTACGATAAAAAGCTGTTTGCTAAGCTGCGGAAACTGCGTAAAGCGATTGCCGATGAAGAAGAGTTGCCGCCGTACGTGGTGTTCAACGATGCGACCCTGATGGAAATGGCTGAACGTCTGCCGACTTCAGCGGGGGCGTTGTTGACGATCAATGGGGTGGGCCAGCGCAAGCTGGAGAAATACGGCACCGCCTTCATGAACGTGATTGAAGATCACCTGACCGTGGGTCACGACATGCCGTATGCCGTGTCATCGTAATAGGTTCTTGTGACGGAGTCGGAGCGTTACTCTGGCTGCCGCGAGGGAGCGGCAAGGCACGGTATGCAGCACTACTATGCGAAAAAACCGGGCGAAAACATCGGGCGAAAAAAAACCGGGCATTTCCGCGCCCGGTCAAAATGCGTTATAGAGCAACGCCGGCAGGCCGCCGGAGTGCATCTTTCGCTACAAAACAGCTTGCGTATTTGGTGAGAATGTGAATTTTCACCGATGCTGGCCAGGTCACGCTCGACAGGGCGTGGCGGCAGCACGGCAATAAGACCATGGATTGCCATCCAAGAACAGCGCACGGATACCCCTTGATACGCATAGCAACACTTAGTTACAGGAAAGTATGCGCTGAAAGCACTACAAGAAGGAATTACCCTATGGCTTTGACTGCCCGTTTCACCTGCCGTCGCCTCGATATGGAGCATAACTTGCTGGAAATCGATGGCCCTGAGTTTGATTTTGACAGCTTTGCCAATGTCGTCGCGCCGCTGCTGACGCAGCTGGAACTGCAGGTGCTGGAGCGGGAGCTTAACGCCGACTTGCATGTCTGGCTGGTGGATTTTGAGGGCTGCCGCCTGATGCTTAAAGGCGAGCATTACAGTGGCCAGCTCTGGCTGGAAGGACTCGACAGTGAAGCCCGACCGACGCTGGCCTATCTGGCGACGATGCTGCAGGGCTGATGGGCTAAGCGCCGCTATGCTTTACAGCAGCCGGCGCTGAAATAACAGGTCAGGGGTGGAAATGGCAGGCGGCTGGCTAACCGAACTGATTGCTGTATAATCGCCGCCTTCGGTTGCTGCTCCGGTTCGGATCGGTGGCAGCGTTTTGGGTTCCCTCTCCCCCAATGACAAAAAGGTCTCACAATGACGACTTCGCAATTTACTCCCGCGCAACAGCGCAACGCTCTGTTTTACCTGGTGGCTTTCCACCTGCTGATTATCGCATCCAGTAACTATCTGGTGCAGCTTCCTTTCACCGTGATGGGCCTGCACACGACCTGGGGTGCGTTTACGTTTCCGTTTATCTTCCTGGCGACCGACCTGACCGTTCGGATCTACGGGGCGGCGATGGCCCGGAAAATCATTTTTTGGGTGATGCTCCCGGCGCTGGCGATTTCTTATCTGCTGTCGGTACTGTTTTTCCAGGGGGAATTTCAGGGACTGTCTCAGGTGGGTGAGTTTAATCTGTTTGTGGCCCGGATCGCGATCGCCAGCTTTATGGCCTATTTGCTGGGACAGATCATGGATATCTCGGTGTTCAACCGCCTGCGCCAGACCCGCCAGTGGTGGGTTGCACCGAGCTGTTCCACCTTGTTTGGTAATGCGCTGGATACCATCGCATTTTTCGCCATTGCGTTTTACCAGAGCCCGGATCCGTTTATGGCCGAGCACTGGGTGGAAATCGCACTGGTGGATTACGGCTTTAAACTGGTGATCAGTCTGGGGCTGTTTGTCCCAATGTATGGCGTGTTGCTGAACTACCTGATCCGCCGCCTGACCACGCTGGCGCCGGACAATCAGGCCGGGCGTTCGCAAGCCGCGTAATCGCCAGGTGGACAGCGGGGGATTTCCCGCAATAATGGGAACAGGTTTAGGTCGGCATCAGCCGGCCTTTTCTTTATTATTTTCTTTCTCTGCGTAACGGCGCAGCCTGACTCAATCGGAGGCAATCATGTCAGAGGGCATCATGAAGATACGCGAAGCAAGCATTGACGAAGCGGTGGTGGTACTGGCTCAGATTGCGGAGTTTGCGGCACCGGCTGACAAAGCCGCGCTGTCGGCGCGGCTGCGGGGACGACAGCCGCTGATTCTGGTGGCCGAGCGGGACGATGCCCTGATTGGTGTCAAGATTGGTTATCGCTTGTCCGAGACCTGCTTTTACAGCTGGCTGGGGGGCGTGGCACCGGCAGGCCGTTGCCACGGTGTTGCCCAGGCGCTGCTGGAAGCGCAGGAGCAGTGGGTCGAGCAGCAGGGGTATCAGGCGTTGCGGGTAAAATCGCGTAACCGGTTTCCGGCAATGTTGCGGTTATTGCTTCGCAATGGCTATCTCATTGAACATATGGAAAAAAAAGACGGCATTGAGGATTATCGCCTGCATTTTGTGAAGACCCTGACAAGCAAATGACAATAATTCGCAATAAAAAGCTTGCAAGTTAAATGAGAATGGTTATTATTAACTTGCACTCAGCGAGGAAGTCGAACAACTCTGACTCGTATGAAGGCACGACATTGCTCACATTGCTTCCAGTGTACTTCAGCTAAGGTGAGTTTTTAGTGTAGGGCTGAAAACGAAAACCTCTTCTGCTGAGCGGCAGCTACAACCCCTGAGAGGACTTGTAGCGCCGCTTTTTTCTTTTCCGGGCCCGGTAAATCAGGCCAGCTTCACCAGCTGCTGGACCAGCTTATCAATACCCGCAGCGGCTTCCGAAATACTGCCCGCCAGCATATAGGCCGGTGTCGACAGCAAACAGCGTTCCTGATCGAACACAAAATCATCGACCGGGCATTCGATATGCTCGCCACCCATCTGGTTGAACGCTTTGGCGGTTTCCGGATCATTGCCGATCGTGCCTTTTGCCCCTTCCCCGTAGATCAGCGGGATCAGCGCCGGAGAAATACACAGATAGCCGGCGGGTTTTTCTTCCTCGGCAAACTGCTGGCAGACCCGTTTCACGTCCGGGTGAATCGTACAGTTCGGGCCGGCAAAGGCGAAGTCAGACAGGTTTTTGGCAGCGCCAAAACCGCCCGGCAACAGCAATCCGTCGTAGTCGGTCGCATTGAGGGTGGCGATATCCTCAATGTTGCCGCGGGCAATACGTGCCGCCTCCACCAGAACATTCCGGGTTTCCGGCATTTCTTCCCCGGTGAGGTGGTTGATCACATGATGCTGATTCATATTTGGCGCAAAGCAGTGCCAGCTGGCGCCCGCTTTTTCAATGGCATGCAAGGCCAGCACCGCTTCGTGGATCTCCGCGCCGTCAAAGACCCCGGCGCCGCTTAAAATGACCGCGATTTTCTTCATAATGGTTTCCTTTATGGTCAGAGATGTCTGTTTTACACGCTATCCGGCTTATTTCATATCGGTCTGTTAACGTTTTCCACAATTAATGATCATTTTAGGATCAAAGATCTTTTTTGGGTTAATTTTGTAAGCTTATGTTTTTAATTGGATATTTTTGATTATTCAAGTTTTTTCAAAAACTTGATCAACGGCCCCGTTTGAACTACTAACAAAGTTATCCACAGGTTGGGGCAAATTGTGCAAAAACAGCGGTTAACAGTTGCAGGCTGTCATGGCATCCTAGAGCCTGTTGATTTTAACCGTGCTGTTGCTGCAAGAGCAGTAACGGCGTGTCCCGGTGGCGGGCGTGAATCAGTCACCCAGACCTCGACCTAACTCTTTCATCCCCCGGATATAAGAATATCTTTATGGCAACTATCCCAGAAAATCCACTAATCCTGATTGACGGATCCTCGTATCTGTACCGTGCCTACCATGCGGCACCGAATCTGACGAACTCAGACGGTGAGCCGACCGGCGCGGTGTTTGGCGTGGTGAATATGCTGCGCAGCCTGCTTCGTCAGTTCTCGACCGAGCATATCGCGGTGGTGTTTGACGCCAAAGGCAAGACGTTCCGTGATGACTTGTATGCCGAGTACAAAGCTAACCGTCCGCCAATGCCGGATGATCTGCGTGCGCAGGTTGAGCCACTGCATGCGGTGATCAAAGCGATGGGACTGCCGCTGATCGCGGTAACCGGGGTGGAAGCCGATGACGTGATCGGCACGCTGGCCACTCAGGCGTCGAAAGCCGGTATGCCTGTGCTGATCAGTACCGGCGATAAAGATATGGCGCAGCTGGTGGATGAAAACGTCACTCTGATCAACACCATGACCAACGTGGTGATGGATCCGGAAGGCGTCGTGGAAAAGTTCGGCATTGGCCCGGAGCTGATCATTGACTACCTGGCGCTGATGGGGGACAAGGTCGACAATATTCCGGGTGTACCTGGAGTGGGTGAAAAGACGGCGAAAGCCCTGCTGACCGGCATTGGTGGTCTGGATGCGTTGTACCAGAACCTGGATGCCATTCCGGCGCTGGGTTTCCGCGGCTCGAAAACCATGGCGCAGAAGCTGCTGGATAATAAAGACAAGGCGTACCTGTCGTATGAGCTGGCAACCATCAAACTGGATGTAGAGCTGGACTTTGCCCCGCATGAGTTGGTGAAGGGCGAGCCGGATACTGATGAGCTGACCCGTCTGTTCGGCAAATTGCAGTTCCGTCGCTGGCTGGCCGAAATGCTCGATGGCAGCGATGGCCGCATTGTTGCGGATGAATCTGCAGCGCAGGCCGCAGCACCGAAAAAAGACGTGGCCCCGGTGATTGACCGCAGTGGTTACGAGATTGTGCTGGATGAAGCGACGTTTGAAGCCTGGTTGACCACCCTGAACAACGCCGAGGTGGTGGCGTTTGATACCGAAACCGACAGCCTGGATTACATGGTCGCGAACCTGGTCGGCGTGTCGTTCGCGGTTGAAGAAGGCAAAGCGGCGTATGTGCCGGTCGCGCACGATTATCTGGATGCACCGCAGCAGCTGGACCGTGACTGGGTGCTCGCCAAACTGAAACCGCTGCTGGAAGATCCGAACAAAGCCAAGGTCGGCCAGAACCTGAAGTACGATGCCAGTGTGCTGGCCCGCTACGATATCGAGATGCAGGGGATTCGGTTCGATACCATGCTGGAGTCTTACGTTTATAACAGCGTGATTGGCCGCCATGATATGGACAGCCTGTCGTTGCGTTACCTGGAGCACAAGACCATCAGCTTCGAGGAAATTGCCGGCAAGGGCAAGAAACAGCTGACCTTCAACCAGATCGATCTGGCAGAAGCGGGCCCGTACGCGGCCGAAGATGCGGATATTACTCTGCGTCTGCATAATCTGCTGATCGCCAAAGTACACGCAGATGACAAGCTCAAGTCGGTGTTTGAAGATATTGAAATGCCGCTGGTCCCGGTCCTGTCTCGCATGGAGCGTACCGGGGTTCTGATTGATACCAAGAAACTGGGCACCCAGTCGGCTGAAATTGCCAAACGTCTCGACGAGCTGGAAAAAGACGCCTACGAAGTGGCTGAGCAGGAGTTCAACCTAAGCTCGCCGAAACAGCTGCAGGCGATCCTGTTCGAGAAAATGGGACTGCCGGTCCTGAAGAAAACTCCGTCCGGCACGCCGTCAACGAACGAAGAGGTACTGCAGGAGCTGGCACTGGATTACCCGCTGCCGAAACTGATCCTGGAATACCGCGGCCTGGCCAAACTGAAATCCACCTACACTGACAAACTGCCGAAGATGGTGAATCCGGCGACGGGGCGTGTACATACGTCTTACCATCAGGCTGTGACAGCAACTGGTCGTTTGTCTTCCAGCGATCCGAACCTGCAGAATATCCCGGTTCGAAATGAGGAAGGACGCCGTATCCGCCAGGCCTTTGTGGCACCGGAAGGTTACAAAATTCTGGCCGTCGACTATTCCCAGATTGAGCTGCGCATCATGGCGCATCTGTCTGGGGATCAGGCACTGCTTGACGCTTTCCGTCACGGCAAGGATATCCACGCTGCGACGGCGGCTGAAATTCTGGGGATTGCACTGGACGAAGTCAGCAGCGAGCAGCGTCGCCGTGCTAAGGCCATCAACTTTGGCCTGATTTACGGCATGAGCGCGTTTGGCCTGGCTAAGCAACTGGGAATGGGCCGAAATGAGGCGCAGGACTACATGAATGTTTACTTCGAGCGCTACCCGGGCGTGCTGGAGTACATGGAAAGCACCCGTACTCAGGCCAGCGAGCAAGGGTATGTAGAAACCTTGTTTGGCCGTCGCCTGCATTTGCCGGATATTAAGTCGCGTAACGGGATGCGCCGCAAAGCCGCAGAACGGGCCGCGATCAACGCCCCGATGCAGGGCACTGCGGCAGACATTATCAAACGGGCCATGGTGCTGGTCGATGAATGGATTGGTCAGCAGCCGCAAGATCGGGTCCGTTTGCTGATGCAGGTGCACGATGAACTGGTGTTCGAAGTGAAAGCGTCGGATGTGGAGCAGGTGTCTGCAGATGTTCGCCGTCTGATGGAATCAGCGGCAGAGTTGGATGTGCCATTGATTGCCGATGCCGGCATGGGGGATAACTGGGATCAGGCCCATTAATACCGTCTGACGGATACAACATGCGTCATAAGAATAGCCAGCGTTGCTGGCTATTTTTTTAGGCAAAATTACACCCGTAATTAATAGTGTTATGTATAAATTAATTACGGTTATATGAAAAAAAACTACAGAAAGGTCTTTTCAATGCTGAGCAATTGATATACAGTTAGCGACGTAGGGTACAGAGGTAAGATGTTCTATCTTTCAGACCTTTTGTTTCACGTTATTGGATTTGGCTGATTCAGCCGCCCTGACCATTTGGTCAGGGCGTTTTTTATTGGGCCAAATAACCCGCATCGTCTCCTTTCTGCGCTGTTTTTCCTGTTCGCTGACGTTTAGTTTCTCCCCGATACCGCGTACCGGCTGCTTTGACACCCCCTTTTTCCGGTCAATATTCTTAGACACTGAATGCCATACCACCAATCCGATGATTTATCAGGCAAAATGTCTGAGTAAGCATCATTTTATCTGTTTCTAGAGTATTTACTTTAAAAAGGGCGAGGGGCTCGGTATAATGCAGTCTGCTTCTTGTTCATATTTGTTTCTGGTAGCGGGTCTGTGGCCGGCTAGCCAACAAATCCATGAATTAGCCACCTCACATTTGAGGTGGCTTTTTTTTATCTGTCACTGCTCGTTTATGTAATTTTATTCCAGTATTGGTCTTTAATGAGATTGTCTGGACCGCTTAATTCTTCTCAACAAAGAACTTTTCCGGAGCCTTATGCCGGGTTGCTGGCCGCATGAGGCTGTAGCCGACGCGAAGGTGAAGGAAAGGGATGGTAAAGAGTGAAAATGAGGAGTGGAACGGGAGCTGAGGCGGAGAGGTAACCAGCCCCGAGCAGGAACCGACCGGGAAAAGGCTTGCGTTACCGGGGGAAATCACAGATGCTTTTCGGACAATAAAAGAAAAAACCTCCTATTTCTCTCCCGTTGCCCCACCCCAGCGGTGGGGATATTTTTCAACATCGCACACCAAATAAAAAAGCTCCCGGGCGGGAGCTTTGTCTTGGGATGATTCGAGCCATTCAGGATCACTCCTGGTCGTCGATACCCTCATTTTCTTCCAGCAGTGCCAGCTGACGGGCCAGCTCGGGCGCAAACCAGCTGTCCAGTTTACGGCGCACCTGATCCACCCCAATGCCTTTCAGTGAGGAGAAGGCTTCAACGTCAATGTCGCCGCCAAACGTGGTAACGGTTTCGCGGACTTTCAGCAGCTGTTGTTTACGGGCACCGCTTTTCAGTTTGTCGGCCTTGGTCAGCAGAACCAGTACCGGCAGGCGACTTTCCACGGCCCACATGATCATTTGCTGGTCGAGATCTTTCAGCGGGTGGCGGATATCCATCAGGACAACCAGACCTTCCAGGCACTCACGTTTTTGTAGGTATTCACCCAGTGACTGCTGCCATTTCAGTTTCATTTCCAGCGGAACCTGAGCATAGCCATAGCCCGGCAGGTCGATCAGGTTGCAGCCCGGTACCACTTCAAACATGTTAATCAGCTGGGTACGGCCCGGGGTTTTAGAGGTACGCGCCAGACTCTTTTGGTCCGTAATGCGGTTTAGCGCACTGGACTTCCCCGCATTGGAGCGGCCAGCAAATGCAATCTCAACGCCTGTATCGTTCGGCAAGTGTCGGATAGTAGGTGCACTTGTGATAAATCCTGTATTTCTATAGTTGAGAGGTTGATTCACTGTTAACTCCGTCAAGTCTTGATGTAGTCGACTGATTACTTTTATGTGAAATTGTGTAAAATGGACCAAAACCGTGCTTGGTGTGTGGTCGCATTGTATACCATGTCACCGAGCATTACTTGTGGTACTGGAAGCTCAATAATTATAAACGGAATGTCATGAAGAAATTAGCACTGATATTGACTCTTCTGGCCAGTTGCTCAGCCTTGGCCCAGGGAGATGCGGAAGCCGGAAAAGCAAAAGCTGCAACTTGTGCCGCCTGCCACGGTGCAGATGGTAACAGTATTATGGCCCAATACCCGAAAATTGCTGGTCAGCACGCGGGTTACCTGGAAAAACAGCTGAAGGAATTCAAGCTGGCGATGAGCACTGGCGGCAAGCAAGGCCGTAACGATCCTGTGATGGGTGGCATGGCAATGCCGCTGTCAGAGCAGGACATGGCGGACTTGGCAGCCTACTACTCCTTACTGCCTATCTCAGACAACACATCGACTGAAGCCTCTGTTGGTATCGCCCAGTCTCTGTACCGTGCCGGTGATCCGGAGCGTGGCATTACAGCCTGTACGGCCTGTCATGGTCCACGTGGTAATGGTACCAGTCTGTCAGGATTCCCGAAAATTTCGGGCCAGAACGCAGAATACGTGAAGCTGCAGCTGGAGAAATTCCGCTCAGGTCAGCGCACTAACGACATGAACAGCATGATGCAATCAGTAGCCGCGAAGCTGACTGATGATGAAATTGCTGCCTTGTCTCATTATGTTGGTGGTCTGCACTAATTCACTAACGCCACAGGCTTCCAGTCGGCGGTGAGTAAGAAGGTAGCTTCGGCTACCTTTTTTCTTGGCTGCGATTTATTGCGGCAGATCCTGCAAGAAAACAACACTTTCCGCTTGCTCCTGGTCCCTCTATCGGCAATGGCTGACAGGATTGTAAGAGATCGCCGATTTCTGCTTCGGGTTGTCACTGAATCTTTATGTGATGCCTGACTTCTTCTCTTTACATCACAACCGGTTAGGTGAGCTGAAATAAAGTTTCAGCGTAGCCGTGGGCTCCCTGTCATTGTTCCTCTGCACATTTCACGTAAAGTAGGCTCCGTCTTCAGGAGGAAGACCGTAGGCCGGAGTGCTTACGACCGGACGGCATACCGGTTCGACAGACAGGAAGCCAGGACTGCAGCGGCAGGAGGTCACCGCAGTCTGTGTCAGGACAGACACGCCAAGAACACAAACCGCTTTTCCCACGGACGACCACAAGTCATCAGGAAGATGAACAACAACAAAAGGTTGGCAGGGCAGCAACAACAATAAAAGAACAGTGCTGACCAGGGTGACACTCAGGTGAGGATCAACCAGACAGGTTAACGCCAGCAATGGCGGCACCAACAGGCGACAGGGTGGCAAACCTTGTCGCCTTTTTTCTTGCCATCTCCTTCCCGCTATTTCTTATCCGGCAGGCTCGATAGGGTGTGCACATTTCGTTCGCAATTCATGCTATGATACCCGGCTTGATCGAGTTCAGTGGCGAGACCCGGCATGGGGCGCCAATATCGGAGAGCTGTAATGCAAACATGTCCGCTGTGCCAGACGGAAGGCGCGAGCGCATTCCATCAGGACAAGCGCCGTCAGTATTTTCGTTGTGGTGAGTGTGCACTGATTTTTGCTGATCCGGCGGCTCGACTGAGCCCGGAAGAAGAAAAAGCGCACTATGATCTGCATGAGAACAATCCGAATGACGACGGTTACCGACGATTTCTCAACCGTCTGGCTGAGCCGCTGACCGAGCGCCTGGGCCAGCCGGCATTGCACGGACTGGACTTTGGTAGTGGCCCGGGGCCGGCGTTGTCATTGATGCTGACCGAAGCCGGTCATAACATGGCGATTTACGACCCGTATTTTGCCGCGGATCCGGCGGTGCTGGCCGAATCCTACGATTTCGTGACTTGCACTGAAGCGATTGAACATTTTTACACGCCTGCCAGGGAGTGGGGGCTGCTGCTTGGACTGGTGAAACCCGGCGGTTGGCTGGGCCTGATGACCAAGTTGGCAACGGATGCAGATGCCTTTTCGCGATGGCATTACAAGAACGACCCGACCCACGTCAGCTTTTTCAGCCGTGAGACGTTTCGCTATCTGGCGCAACGGGATGGCCTGAATGTCGAGTTTGTCGGAAATGATGTAATTTTGCTGAGGAAAACCCAGTAATGACCCGTAAGAAAAAGACCCGTAAACCAGGTTCGGAAGGCCCTGCTGTTTATACCGATAAATCCCGTAACCAGCTGGATATCGAAGGCATCAAGCGCAAGAAAGAGCGCAAGCGTAAAGGCCTGAAATCCGGCAGCCGCCATTCTGCAGAGCAGGCGGCGACAGGACGTGCTGCCGGGCAGCGCAAAGATCCTCGTCACGGCAGCAAAAAGCCGGTGCCATTGATTGTGGACACCAAGCCGCAAACGAAACAGCAACGTCGCATGTCGGCTGAGCAAGAACTGGCGATGCTGGAAAATGATGCGCAACTGATGGTACTGCTGGACCGCATTGAAGCCGGTGAAAAACTGGGTGCCGGTCTGCAGAAGCAGGTTGACCAGAAGCTGGATCGCATCGAGCAACTGATGAGCCAGTTGGGTCTGCTGGAGGACGATGAGCCTGAGCTGGAAGCGCAGCCAAAAGCTTCGCGCCGCAGTGACGATGACCTGCTGGATCAGTTTGAAAATATGGATTTTGACGACTTCGACAAGGAGTAACCCTTGCAGGATATGACGCTATGGCTAGGGCTGGCCGGTTTGATCATTGCCGGGCTGGCCAGCTATGCCGGTTATTTATTGTTTAAACTGTATCAGCAAACCCAGCGCCACAAGGCGTTCATTGCCCGCGCAGAGCGTCTGCAGGAAGAGGGCATTAAACAGCGCAATGCCAATATTATGGAAAGCGTGCTGATTATTGCTCAGGCCGGCAAGCAGGACGAGTGCGATATGTCGGAAATCTCGATTCGTCTCTACAAGCTGATGGAAGTGCTGCAGGGCGAATTGCAGGTTGATTTTGCCGCTCAGTACCCAGCGATGTATGAGCTGTATCAGGTGGTGAAAGACATGCCGCGCGGTGATTCGCGCCGGACTCTGGAGAAGAAAGAGCGCATGAAGCTCGATATGATCCGGATGAAAGCCGAAGCCCGTCTGGTTGATGACATTAAAGTTGAGCTGGATCGAATCTTAGTAGCCAACGTCACGGCATAATAACCCGCAGAATCTTCCCCTGGTTGTCCCGCAGCCAGGGGATTTCTGATCTGGGTGGCACTTTAGTTCTCTTTTAACTACATCTTTAATCAAGTTGTGGCACACTTGGGCCATCGCAATATCCCCAATCTTAGTGGAAGTATGTCATGTCAAATGAACAGATAATCTGGGATCAGGCCCTTATCGAAAAGTACAACTACTCGGGCCCGCGCTATACCTCATACCCAACCGCCCTGGAGTTTCACGAAGCCTTTACGTCGGCTGAATTTGATATGGCCTGCGCTCGCTATCCGGATCGCAAGCTGTCGCTGTATGTGCACATCCCTTTTTGTCACAAACTTTGTTACTACTGCGGCTGTAATAAGATCATTACCCGTCACCAGCATAAAGCGGATCAGTACCTGGATGCGTTGGAGCAGGAAATCCGCCAGCGTGCCAGCCTGTTGGGCGATCGCGATGTCAGTCAGCTGCACTGGGGAGGCGGCACGCCAACGTTCCTGACCAAACCACAGATCAGCCGACTGATGGGCTTGCTGCGTGAGCAATTCCGGTTTGCCCCGGATGCCGAGATCAGCATCGAAATCGATCCGCGGGAAATTGAGCTGGATATGCTGGATCACCTCCGGGCAGAAGGGTTCAACCGTCTGAGTATCGGGGTGCAGGATTTCAACAAAGAAGTTCAGAAACTGGTGAACCGCGAGCAGGATGAAACTTTCATCTTTGCACTGGTTGAGCGGGCCCGTGAACTGGGATTCCGTTCCACCAACCTGGATCTGATTTACGGTTTGCCGAAGCAGACCCGTAGTGGCTTTGCGGACACTTTGGCGCAGGTGCTGACCATGCGTCCGGGCCGTCTGTCAGTCTTTAACTACGCCCATATGCCGACCTTGTTTGCGGCGCAGCGGAAAATCAAAGATGAGGATCTGCCGCAGGCCAACGAGAAGTTGGCCATTTTGCAGGACACTATTGCTACGCTGACCGGTGCCGGTTACCAGTTTATCGGGATGGATCATTTTGCTCTGCCGGACGATGAGCTGGCCGTGGCCCAGCGCCAGGGCGTGCTGCACCGCAACTTTCAGGGTTACACCACTCAGGGGGATTGTGACCTGCTGGGCCTCGGGGTATCCGCCATATCCATGATTGGCGACTGTTATGCCCAGAACCAGAAAGAGCTGAAAAAATACTATGCCAGCGTGGGCGAACAGCGTGAAGCGTTGTGGAAAGGGGTGTCGCTCGACAGTGATGACCTGGTGCGCCGGGAAGTGATTAAGTCCCTGATTTGTAACTTCCAGCTGGATAAGGCCGCGATTGAGGCGCAGTACGGCGTGGCATTTGACACGTACTTTGCCGAAGATCTGGCGTTGCTCAAAACGTTTATTAATGATGAACTGGTCACCGTGGATGCCGGTAGTATCCGGGTGGCTCCCAAAGGTCGTCTGCTGATCCGCAACATTTGCATGTGTTTCGACAAATACCTGCGCGATCGGGCCCGTCAGCAACAGTTTTCCCGGGTTATCTAATCCCTGGGAAGGCAAAAGCCCCGCGTCCTTAACGGCGCGGGGCTTTTTTATGGCTGGCCATCACGGTTAACCATTTAGCATGTTCACCGCGGCAATCAGTGCCAGTACACCGGCAGCAAAGTGACCCGGGCCGGCGGCCACAAGTTCGCTGACGGCAGGCATTGCCACGCTGATTGAAAACAGACTTTCCAGCATGGTGGGGTTCCCACTGTTGTTTCTTGTTGGTTGTTGAGTGCAGGGTAATTCCAACCCATGACCCGATTCAGGTTTGTACCTTCAGTGCCTGCTGGCAGGGCCAGCCTGAAGTTGGGGGTATTTTACGCAAAAACCCCGGTGATGGAATGGGGTTAGTTCAAAAAGTGAACACTATTGGTAAAATAATTGATAATTTACGGGCCGGATGAAATCCTGCTCCCGCCTGAGCGGGAGCAGGGGATGAGGTGAGGATGAAGCTGGCGACTTAGCGCTGTGCTGCTTTGTCTCGCAGTGCCTGCTTGTCACTGTCTGACAGGAATGCCAGCTCCAGGCCGTTGATCTGTGCCTGGCGAATTTGTGCTTCGGTCAGACCCGCCTGAGGCGCGGCGACTTCGTATTCGTAAGGCAGTTCAATGCCTTCGACCGCCGGGTCATCGGTATTCAGACACGCCAGAATACCGTGATCCAGAAACTGCTTAACCGGGTGAGAAGCCAGCGAAGCAACGGTGCTGGTCTGAATGTTCGACGTCAGGCACGACTCGATACCGATGCGGTGCTCTGCTAGATAGTCCATCAGGGCAGGATCTTCAATCGCTTTTACGCCGTGGCCGATACGCACTGCGCCCAGTTCCTGAATGGCCTGCCACATGCTTTCCGGCCCCGCGGCTTCACCAGCATGAACTGTGACTCGCAGTCCGGCATCACGCACTTGCTTGAAGTGGTTGACGAACTGTACGCCCGGCTGGCCCAGCTCGTCACCGGCCAGGTCAATCGCGACCAGATGATTTTTCTGGGTCAGCAGCGCATCCAGCTCCTGCTGGCAGGCAGCCGTCCCGAAAGTGCGGCTCATGATACCGATCAGGTTCGCTTGAATACCGAAGTCCCGGCATCCGGCCTGTACCCCGTCCACCACGGCTTCCACCACACCAGCAACCGGCAGGTTGTGTTTCATCGCCATGTAATACGGCGAAAAACGCAGTTCCGCGTAGTCAATCTGGGCGTTCAGCGCATCTTCAACGTTTTCGTAAGCCACGCGGCGGCAGGCATCCAAATCGCCCAGCACGGCAACGCCCCAGTCCAGCTTGGACAGGAACGCGACCAGTGACGGCTCGGCTTCCACGATCTGGACGTGGGGACGCAGGGATTCGATATCTGTAGCCGGCAGAGCCATGTTGAATTTCTGGCCCAGCTCCAGAATGGTCTGAATGCGGATGTTGCCATCGAGATGGCGGTGAAGGTCAGTTAACGGCAGGTGCTTGCTAATCATAGTTATCGGTATCCCAAGAAAAGCGTCAGTATACGCAAGTCGACTATGACATTCATTATAGTTAGCCCTGGAATCCACCGGGCCGGGAAGAATGGGTGGGCACGCTTACCCGGGCTGTTGATCGGTATGGGAGTTGGCTGCTTGTGGTCAAGCCAGTGGTTGTGATGGGTTGCGGTGCCTTGTGCCTTGTGATCTGTGCCCGGCCCCGGAGTAACCGGGGCTGGGCGGCGATCACTCAGTCGTTGGCAATGTTGAGCTCCTTAAGTTTGCGGGTCAGGGTATTGCGCCCCCAACCCAGCAGCCGGGCGGCTTCCTGCTTGTGCCCGTGGGTATGCTCCAGCGCGGCTTCCAGCAGAATTTTCTCAAACTCCGGCAGAGCTTCGCCGAGCAGGTTCTGGTTGCCCAGACGCAGGTTCTCGGTAGCCCATTTTTCCAGCGCCTGGTGCCAGTGTGGATCGGTACTGTCTTCGTCCTGGCTACGGGTGGAGGTGGTCAGCTCCGGGGGTAAATCGGCCGGTAGGATTTCCGACCCGCTTGCCATTACGGTGAGCCAGCGGCAGGTATTTTCCAGCTGGCGAACGTTACCCGGCCAGTCGAGAGTGGTGAGCGCGTCCTCGGTTTTCGGATGCAGAGTTTTGACTTCGACCCCGAGCTCGTCAGATGCCCGTTTCAGGAAATGGCGGGCCAGCTGAGGGATGTCCTGGCGGCGGTCTTTGAGTGCCGGCAGGTGCACCCGAATCACATTGAGGCGGTGAAACAGATCTTCCCGGAAATCACCCTTGGCAACCAGCCGTTCAAGGTTCTGGTGGGTCGCGGCAATGATGCGGACATCCACATTGATGGGCGAATGCCCGCCCACCCGGTAAAACTGGCCATCGGCCAGCACCCGCAGCAGCCGGGTCTGAATATCCAGCGGCATGTCCCCGATTTCATCCAGAAACAGGGTACCGCCATTGGCCTGTTCGAAGCGCCCTTGGCGAATGTTGTTGGCGCCGGTGAAGGCTCCTTTTTCATGACCGAACAGCTCCGATTCAATCAGATCTTTTGGGATGGCCGCCATGTTCAGGGCGATAAACTCTTTGTGGCTGCGTGGGCTGTGGCGGTGCAGGGCATGGGCAACCAGCTCTTTACCGGTCCCCGATTCACCGTTGATCAGGACGGAAATGGAAGAGCGTGACAGCCGGCCAATGGCGCGAAACACTTCCTGCATGGCCGGTGCTTCGCCAATGATCTCCGGGGCATTTTTTTCCAGAGACACCGGCGCTTGCTGGCGTTTTTGCTCTTGGCTGTGGGTGACGGCACGCTCAACCAGGCTGACTGCCTCGTCAATATCAAACGGCTTGGGCAGGTACTCAAAGGCGCCTTCCTGATAGGCATTGACGGCGGCATCCAGGTCCGAGTGGGCGGTCATGATGATGACTGGCAAGGTCGGATAATCTACCTGCAAGTTGCGCAGCAGGGTCAGGCCGTCAGTGCCCGGCATCCGGATATCCGAGACCAGAACATCCGGGACGCTGCGTTCCAGGGCGTCCATGACACTGTCGGCATCGGCAAAGGTTTCACACTTCAGTCCGGCGGCATTCAGGGTGCGTTCCAGTACCCAGCGGATCGAACTGTCGTCATCGACGACCCAGATTAGTCCTTTGCTCATAGTGAATCCTCTTGTTGTTCGGCGGGTCGGTTGCCCGCTTTATGACTTAATCGGTAAATACAGGGTGAACTTGGTATGGCCGGGCCAGCTCACCACTTCAATCTTGCCGTGATGCTGGTCGATCAGATTCTGGGCGATCGACAGTCCTAATCCGGTGCCGCCTTCACGGCCGGTCACCATGGGGTAGAACAGGGTGTCCTGAATATCACTCGGGATCCCCGGGCCGTCATCAATGATGTCTATCTTGGCGGCAACCCGGTAGCGGCGGCCATGGATCAGCGTCTGGTGGGCGGTCCGGGTTTTCAGGGTGATGTTGCCGCCGCCGTGCTGCTGCAGCACCTGGGCGGCATTGCTGACAATATTGAGAATGGCCTGCTCCAGCTGTTCGGGGTCCATGTCAAACGGTGGCAGGCTGGGATCGTAGTCCCGGTGCAGGTAGATATTGTCACCGCAGTCGACGCTGACCAGCTGGCGGACTTTTTCCAGCACAACGTGGATATTGTCTTCGTGGCGGACACCGGGCCGCTGCGGGCCAAGCAGGCGGTCGACCAGATTCCGCAGGCGGTCGGCCTGCTCGATAATCATCTGGGTGTACTCGGTGTAGCTCGGGTCCGGGAGGGTTTTTTCCAGCAGCTGCGCCGCGCCGCGCAGGCCGCCCAGCGGGTTTTTGATCTCGTGGGCAAGGCCGCGTACCAGCTCTTTGGCTGCCTGTTGCTGGGCATGCTGGCTCAGCTCCTGACTGATCCGGCGTTGCTGGTCAATCGGTTTGAGCTCGAGCAGGATCAGCAGCTCCCGCTGCCAGGATAGCGGGCTGGCACTCAGCTCCAGGGTATGATGGCGGCTGTCGATCACAAAGGTGACTTCACTGTCTGCCAGCCCCTGACCGCTTTGCAGGGTGGCTTGAACCAGACTCAGGTCGAGCGAGGTATGTTGCAGCAAATCCGGAAAGCGGGTGTTATCGAGCCGCCGTTTACTGAACGACAGCAGCTGCTCCGCCGCCGGATTGACGTAACGAATCGTCAGGGTTTCATCAAGCAGTACGACTGCGGTAACCAGATTGTCCAGAATCAGGGGAGAAAACTCGTCCGTCACAATTACCATCCTTGTCCATATTCTCATCATGGTGCATGGAACTGGCGATGCACCAACTTGGTGCAATCAAGTGTAGCCTGTCTGTCTGGTAACGTGAACGAAAAATTCAGCCTTGCCTGTTACTTGGGCATTGGCTGGGGCTGGGTTCGCTGCAGGACGCTGGCACGGTGCAGAAAGACAGTGACTGTCTCTGAAGATGCAATAACCTTGCCGTATTTTAAGAGTTCGACCTGAAGCGTGTGCTCGCCGCGATCAATATTGGTGAGCTGCCAGTCCAGATCTGTCTGAGCGCGACCGATGACCTTGCCATCCAGCCGCAGGTGGGCAGTATGACCTTTATTGAGTTTGCGATTACTGGTGGCGGTCACTGTAATGGTGCCACTGTTGTCACGGATCGTCTGCTGGTGGGCCGGTGTCAGCATGCTGATGATAGGCTGGATCAGGGCATCATCGCTGGGGCTGGCCGGATCCGCGTCGGTTACGCTGGGGTCAGAGACGCTGTCGGACGGACTCACCTCAGACGTGGTATCCAGTATGGTGTCGGGCTCAGCGGCCGGGGGCTCGACTTCCGGGGCTTTGAGTGCTAGCGGTTTGGCTCCGGGACGGGGTTGATCGCTGAAATGGACGACGCCATCGGCATCTTCCCAGGTATACAGTGTCGACTGAGCCCATGCCGGGGCGGCAAGCAGGCTGATAAGCAGCAGGGTCGTGGGTTTCATAGCAGCACCGGTGAAGGTCGTCGTGGACATATCTCCATTGTTGGACCCGGTCTGACCAACGGCAAGTGTAAAAAGGCCGGCTTGTGAAGCCGGCCTAAAAGTAACGCTGTGATTACACTGCGAATTTCTTATACAGAGTAGTACAGTTCGAATTCCAGTGGGTGCGTCGCCATGTTGATCTTCTGCACGTCCTGAGTTTTCAGAGCGATGTAAGAATCGATGAAGTCATCAGAGAACACGCCGCCAGCGGTCAGGAACTCACGATCTTCGTCTAGGCACTGAAGCGCTTGTTGTAGTGATTCTGCAACCTTTGGAATCTCTGCTGCTTCTTCAGCTGGCAGATCGTACAGATCTTTATCCATCGCTTCCCCTGGGTGGATCTTGTTCCGGATACCGTCAAGACCCGCCATCAGCATGGCTGCAAACGCCAGGTATGGGTTTGCTGCTGGGTCTGGGAAGCGCACTTCGATACGACGCGCTTTCGGGCTTGGTACCACAGGGATACGGATAGAAGCAGAACGGTTACGCGCTGAGTAAGCCAGCATTACTGGTGCTTCGTAGTGAGGAACCAGACGCTTGTACGAGTTGGTCGACGGGTTAGTCAGTGCGTTCAGTGCACGTGCGTGCTTGATGATACCGCCGATGTAGTACAGAGCCATTTCAGACAGGCCGCCGTATTTGTCGCCTGCAAATAGGTTCTGACCGTCTTTCGCCAGAGACTGGTGTACGTGCATACCAGAACCGTTGTCGCCCACCAGTGGTTTAGGCATGAAGGTCGCGGTTTTGCCGAAGGCGTGCGCGACGTTGTGTACAACGTATTTGTAGATCTGAATTTCGTCCGCTTTGGTTGTCAGCGTGTTGAAGCGCGTGGCGATCTCGTTCTGACCTGCAGTCGCGACTTCGTGGTGGTGTGCTTCAACAACCAGGCCCATCTCTTCCATGATCAGACACATGGCTGAACGGATATCCTGAGAAGAATCAACCGGCGCCACTGGGAAGTAACCGCCTTTCACGCCTGGACGGTGACCTTTGTTACCGCCTTCGATGTCAGAACCTGTGTTCCATGCTGCTTCGATGTCGTCAATCTTGAAGAAAGAACCAGACATATCGGTCGAGAATTTCACGTCATCGAACAGGAAGAATTCTGGTTCTGGACCAACCAATACAGTGTCAGCGATGCCAGTTGAGCGCATGTAGTCTTCTGCGCGTTTAGCGATAGAACGTGGGTCGCGATCGTAGCCCTGCATAGTCGCAGGTTCCAGGATGTCACAACGAATGTTCAGAGTGGCATCTTCTGTGAACGGGTCCAGTACTGCTGATGATGCGTCTGGCATCATTACCATGTCTGATTCGTTGATGCCTTTCCAGCCAGCAACAGAAGAACCGTCGAACATTTTACCTTCTTCAAAGAAGTCGGCATCAATCTGGTGAGCTGGGATAGAGATATGCTGCTCTTTACCTTTGGTATCGGTAAAGCGTAGGTCAACAAACTTGACTTCGTTTTCCTGGATCAGCGCGAGTACGTTTTCAACTGACATCTTGAGTAACCTCCGGTGTTAGATTGGGCAACGGGCCACAAAATAGGTAATGAGCATGCATTGCTCAGCTAAAATCTATTAAGCGAGAACCGTGCCAACTTTTAAAAGCCCCAAAACAGCGCATTAGCGTGAGTAAAAGGGCAAATGCGCACTTCTGATGCACCAACTTGGTGATGCTGTGCACCATTGTGGTGCGATTGGTGACAAGTCCCGTCTTTCCTGGTGCGCGCCATTACTATTAGTCCATGGTCGCATATTGTCAATTGCTGCTGGCGGGAGTTTCAGGAAAAAGTGGTCGGTTTCATGGAAACGTCAAATAAAGAGGGGAACGGCCGGAAGTCGCTGCCATTATTCAGCTTAAATCGCCCAAACGGCGGGGGATACGGGGGCATGGTGCGCTTGAGCGCAAAAAAGGCGGTGATATAAATCACATAATAGGTGGGTTTTGACGTAAAATCTGTTAGATTATGAGCCGTTTTTTTAACCACGTGGCAACCGTCCGGTCGCTGCATGTTCTGAGTGAATGTAAAACACATGTCAAATCCACAGATCGATAAATTAAGAAATATCGCAATCATTGCGCACGTTGACCACGGTAAAACGACTCTGGTTGACAAATTGCTTCAGCAATCTGGCACGTTAGAGTCTCGCGGTGAAGTAGAAGAACGCGTAATGGATTCCAACGACATCGAAAAAGAGCGTGGTATTACCATTCTGGCTAAGAACACAGCGATCAACTGGAACGATTACCGCATCAACATCGTTGATACTCCGGGACACGCCGACTTCGGTGGTGAAGTTGAGCGTATCATGTCGATGGTTGACTCAGTACTGCTGATCGTTGATGCCGTTGACGGTCCGATGCCACAGACGCGTTTCGTAACGCAAAAAGCGTTTGCTCACGGCCTGAAGCCAATCGTGGTAATCAACAAAATTGACCGTCCGGGCGCACGTCCTGATTGGGTTATGGATCAGGTATTTGACCTGTTCGACAACCTGGGTGCGACTGACGAGCAGCTGGATTTCCGTGTAGTGTACGCATCGGCTCTGAACGGCTGGGCAACATTGGAAGAAGGCGAAACTGGCGAGAACATGGAACCTCTGTTCCAGGCTATCGTAGATAACGTTGCTGCGCCAAACGTTGACGTTGATGGTTCGCTGCAGATGCAAATTTCTCAGCTGGATTACAGCTCATACGTGGGTGTTATCGGTGTTGGCCGTGTTACACGTGGCTCGGTGAAGCCAAACCAGCAAGTTACCGTTGTGGGTGCTGACGGCACTAAGCGTAACGGTAAAGTTGGTACAGTACTGGGTTACCTGGGTCTGGAGCGTCACGATGTTGCGCAGGCGACAGCGGGTGACATCATCGCAATCACAGGTCTGGGCGAGCTGAAAATCTCTGACACTATCTGTGACGTGAATGCTGTTGAAGCGCTGCCAGCTCTGTCTGTTGACGAGCCAACAGTTACTATGACCTTCCAGGTAAACACCTCTCCGTTTGCGGGTAAAGAAGGTAAGTTCGTAACGTCACGTAACATTCTTGAGCGTCTGCAGAAAGAACTGGTTCACAACGTTGCACTGCGTGTAGAAGAAACGGATGACCCGGACAAGTTCCGCGTATCAGGCCGTGGTGAGCTGCACCTGTCTATCCTGATCGAAAACATGCGTCGTGAAGGCTTTGAGCTGGCAGTATCTCGTCCGGAAGTAATCCTGAAAGAAGAAGATGGTCAGCTGATGGAACCGTATGAAACGGTGACTATCGACGTGATGGAAGAGCACCAGGGCGGCATCATGGAAAACATCGGTCTGCGTAAAGGTGAGCTGACTGATATGGCACCGGACGGCAAAGGCCGTGTACGTATGGACTTCATGATGCCTTCTCGTGGCCTGATTGGCTTCCAGACAGAGTTCATGACCCTGACTTCAGGTTCTGGCCTGCTGTACCACACGTTTGATCACTACGGTCCGCACAAAGGTGGCGAAATCGGCCAGCGTGTGAACGGCGTACTGATTTCTAACGCAACCGGTAAAGCCCTGACTTACGCACTGTTCAACCTGCAGGAGCGTGGCCGTCTGTTTGCTGAGCACGCAGATGAAGTGTACGAAGGTCAGATCATCGGTATTCACAACCGTTCAAACGACCTGACAGTAAACTGTCTGAAAGGTAAGCAGCTGACTAACGTTCGTGCTTCTGGTACGGATGAAGCACAGGTTCTGACTCCGGCGATCAAGTTCACTCTGGAGCAGGCGCTTGAGTTCATCGATGATGACGAGCTGGTAGAAGTAACGCCAGAAAGCATCCGTATCCGTAAGAAACTGTTGACGGAAACCGATCGTAAGCGTGCAAGCCGTTCAGCGAAATAATCGCTAACCGCATGTACTGAATCAATCCCTCCATCGCGCAAGCATGGGGGGATTGTTTTATCTGGCCAGGTAAATGGAAAACTGACCTATGCAACCGATAATCATCACCGGCGGCCCGGGTGCCGGCAAAACCACACTGCTGCAGGCGCTGGCCCAACGGGGCTACCTGACGTACCCGGAAGTGTCCCGCGCCCTGATCCGGGAAGAATCAGCCCGTGACGACGGCATTCTGCCTTGGACCGATTTACCGGGTTTTGCTGCGCTGTGCCTGGATCGCATGAGCAGCCAGCGTGAGCAGGCAGCGTGCAGTACGATGCCGGCGTTTGTGGATAGGGCGATTGGGGATATTTGTGCTTACCTGAAAGTCGGCGGTTTGCCGGTGACGGCGAATTATCTGGCGGCGGCCAAAGGCTATCATTCCACTGTGTTTTTCTGCGCGCCGGAAGCGTCGATTTATGTGCAGGATGATGAGCGTCCCCATAACTTCGCTGAAGCTCAGGCGATTCACCGCGAGCTGGTGACGACCTATCAGGCGTTGGGTTACGCAGTGGCAGAGGTGCCTTGGGGGACCGTGGAAGCGCGGGCCAACTGGGTATTGGCCCGGCTGCGGGATGGGCAAATCGGCGAGTAGTCGGTTAGGCTTTTTTCAGCTGTGCGATAAAACGCTCGGACTCGCTGATGGCGGCTTCCATGTCGGTAATGGCCCGCTGAATATCGCGCTGCAGGGAATTAAATTCGCCCTGTAGTGAACCAATCGCCGCGGCATTAAGATTATGCTTAAGATATAGGGTATTATCACGCAACGTGTTGAGTACCGGCGTCATTTTCTGCTCTGCGCGGTGCATTGCACCAAGCATGCGTTTGTAGGAAGCCTGGGTGCTGCGCAGCTTGCGTTCGCTGTCCCGGCGCAGGGTTGCGCTGGTATAGAGCGTCAGTTCGTCTTCCCATTCGTCGAACAGCGCATCGGCGACGTCTTCAATGGCCGCGATGCGATCGCTGACTTTCTCTGCCGCTTTCTGGCTGGCCAGATACTCATCATTAATGGAGTTGTACACGCGCTCCAACTCACCGCCATCAAACTGGTTCAGGGCTTTAAGGGCGGTCAGGGCATCGGTGAATTTTTCCTGGGCATCGGCTTGTGCTTCATTGGCCTCTTCCACCCGGTCTACCATGATGTCGCGTTTGTGGATCCCGACTTTTTCCATGGCTGAATAATAAGCGCTTTGACACCCTGTCAGGGTGGTCAGCGCTAGCAGGATGGCAAGCAAATAGGGCATATTGGTCTCCGGTTGTCCTAGAATTTATTGAATCTTCGAATATTTTAAAAACAAACAAGAAAATTAGTGACATGACTATGGCTGACAAAAAGACAACTGGCAAGCACGATTGGCAGCAGCAACTGCGCACGACGTGGGCCTATATCCGTTATCTTCATCAACGTGTCGGGCACGATCGCCTGACGGTGACCGCAGGCTCTATGGCGTATGTAACCCTGCTGTCATTAGTGCCACTGATCACTGTGGTGCTGTCCGCATTGTCATCCTTTCCGGTGTTTGCCGGGTTGGGCGACATGCTGCAGAATTTCGTGATTGAAAACTTCGTTCCGGCTGCCGGGGAAATCCTTAAAGAGTACCTCAACGAGTTTGTGGCCAATGCCGGTAAGATGACGGCCGTAGGTATCGGGGCACTGTTTGTGGTGGCGATGATGCTGATTTCCACCATCGATAAGTCGCTTAACTATATCTGGCGGGTGACGGAAAAGCGCCGTCCAGTAATTTCGTTCTCGATCTACTGGATGGTCCTGACGCTGGGGCCGATTCTGGTCGGGTCCAGTATTGCGGTCAGCTCTTATCTGGGATCGCTGAACCTGCTAAACAGTGATGCCGTCAATGGCCTGTTGCAGCGCAGCCTGCGCGGCCTGCCTGTGCTGATGTCCAGTGCCGCCTTCCTTGGCCTGTACCTGCTGGTACCCAATACCAAGGTGCGTCTCAGCCATGCCGTGATTGGTGCCGTGACGGCCAGTGTGCTGTTTGAACTGAGCAAGAAAGGGTTTGCCCTGTACATCACCAACTTCCCGTCGTACCAGGTGATTTACGGTGCACTGGCTGTGGTGCCGATTTTGTTTGTGTGGGTGTATCTGTGCTGGTGTATTGTGTTGTTTGGCGCGGAGATCACCGCCAGCCTTGGCGAGCGGCAGTACTGGCACCCGATCGACAAATCCCGTGATGAAACGGTGCCGACCGCCGAAGAAATGGCCGTGCAGGAAAGCGGACAGGCCACAGAAAGTGAACACAAAGAGGTAGAAAGGAAAGAGTAATGATTGCACTTATTCAACGAGTCAGCGAAGCCAGCGTAACGGTGGATGGCAAGGTAACCGGCGCGATTGGTAAGGGACTGCTGGTATTGCTGGGTGTCGAGAAAGGCGATGACGAAGCCAAAGCGCAGCGCCTGCGCGACAAAGTGCTGGGGTATCGTGTCTTTGAAGACGATGCCGGAAAAATGAACCTCAATGTGCAACAAGCCGGTGGTAGTGTCTTGGTGGTTTCGCAATTTACGCTGGCAGCCGATACCAAAAGTGGGATGCGGCCAAGTTTTTCTGCTGGTGCGACACCATCGGAAGCCGAACGGCTGTATGATTACTTTGTCACCTGCTGTAAGGATAAGGATATTCAGACAGAAACCGGTATTTTTGCTGCGGACATGAAAGTCGCGCTGCTCAATGACGGACCGGTCACTTTCTGGTTGCAGGTATAATTATGGATGGGGGCTGCAGGCCCCCTGAACAGTGGAGAAGGATTTCATGTTTCGATTGATCACCCCGGCAACAGACGCAGAACTGGCGCAATACTATGACTTCCGTTGGCGGATGCTGCGTGAGCCCTGGCATATGCCGGTTGGCTCGGAGCGTGATGCTTATGATGAACTGAGTATTCATCGGATGATTGTCAGTGACGATGGCGAAGCGATTGCGATTGGCCGTTTGTACATGACACCTGACAATGAAGGTCAGATCCGTTATATGGCGGTGCATCCCGATTACCGCCATCAGGGGATGGGGGCGATAGTGCTGATGGCGCTGGAATCGCTGGCCCGGCAGGAAGGGGCCAAGCGCCTGGTCTGTAACTCGCGCGAAGACGCGATCCCTTTTTACCTGCGCAACGGTTTTACCAGCCAGGGCGAGCTGAGTGAAGAGCGCGGCCCGGTTCGGCACCAGCAGATGCTTAAGCACCTGGATCCGCTGACGGAATTCGTGCGCCATCCGGACTGGTGTCAGGAGCTGCAGGAGCTGTGGCAGTCCCAAATTCCCATCAGTGAAAAAATGGGGGTACGGATCAGCCAGTACACGGGGTATCGCTTCGAGGTCAGTGCCCGCATCAATGCCAACCTCAATCCCAAAGCCAGCATGTTCGCCGGCAGTATCTTTACCATGGCGACGCTGGCCGGGTGGGGATTTGTCTGGATGCTGCTGAAAGAGCGCAAGCTGCCCGCCGACATTATTCTGGCTGACAGCCACATCCGTTATCAGCATCCGGTGACCGAGCGGCCTAAAGCCGTGGTCACGGTTGAAGATCTCAAGGGCGACGTGGACCGACTGGCCAAACGCCGTAAAGGCCGGGCTGTGGTGCAGGTGCAGGTCTATAGCGGTGAGACGTTAGCCGCCACCTTCACCGGTACCTATATGTTGTTTCCTTCGCAAGGCGACAACAACACCGTGTGCTGATCCCCCTGCCACCGTTGTACTAACTGTTGACGTGAGCCGGTACTGGCCGACCGGTTTTCACTGTCTGGCTGCCGACACGGGTAGCTGGCCTGCCATTCCAGCTGCTGCGCTGCCGGATCCGCCATATCCCATTTCCCTTCCAGTCCTGCCTGTAACGGCCCACTGTGCAATGACATCGGTGCGACGGTGATGCGTCCCCGATCGCTGGTGATAGCCAGCGGAGTAATGGTCACGCTGGCGGCTGGTGCTTTTGCGGGAGTCGTGTTGGTCGCTATCGTGGCAACAGCAGGCTTGTCGGTGGCTGTTTCAGTGGTCGTGATCGCCTGAGCCGGTGCGGCGCTGAGATCCGTCGGTTCGGTTACTATTGGCTGCCCGGTTTGTTGCCAGTGCTGCCACAGTTGAGCGGCAGGCTGGCTCAGGGTGCCTTCACGCAGGCTCGCCGTGAGGTTGCCGTCGAGGCTATGGGCCAAACTGAGGCGATTGGCGGCCAGCCCTTTCAGTTGTCCTTGTGTATCGAGTTTTCCTTTTACCGGCAGCGGCAACTGAAGCCATTGCGCCAGCAGGGCGGCGGGCAGGCTGTCACCCTGCCACTGCAGCGACCACGGGCGCCCGGCGGTATTCAGGTCGATTGTTCCCTTTGCGTTAAGCAGGCCATCGGCGAATGGCAGGGTGGCTTCGCTCAGTTGCCATTGGCCCTGTTCAGCTGCCATTGCCAGATAAGGCCCGGTTAGGTTGATCGTGTTGAAACTGGCCGCGCCAGCACCGGCGGTCAGGCTACCTTGCCACAGACCCGGTTGGTTCTCCCGGCGCAGCAGCAGATCCTGTCCTTTGAGGTTAAGCCCGGTCAGGTGCCAGGGGGAAGCGGGTGCCGTATCCACGAGCTGGCTGTAGCCGATATCCAGGCTATCGATACGAATGGTCGGCCAGTGGGCAAAGGCGGTGCGGGCAGTTTGCTGCCAGTGCGGTGGCAGGAACACTTTGAGTCCCTTCAAGACTAAGCTGTCAAGCTGAAGGCTCTCTGGGGTCAGGATGCCAGCGGCTCGGCCATAGCCTTCCAGCGCGTTGACCGAGGCGCCTTTGATGGTGACTTGGGCCGGAGTAAAAGCCAGCTCCAGCAACGGGTCAGTAAAGGTGAGCGCCTGCCAGCTGCCGCTTTCTGCACTGAATGACAGCCAGGCCTCCGGTTGTTGGTAGGCACTTTGCGGCCAATGCCAGTTTTCCAGCGACAGGCTGGCATGGTTAAGGGCCAATGAGGGTAATTCGAGGCTAATGTCGAGCATGTCGAGACGGCCAAGTGTTGCTGTCCCGCCAGCCTGCGTCCAGTGGTGCAGCCATGTCTGCAAGGCGGCGAGTTCATCGCCTTGCTGGAGTTGTAGATCGCTCACGGTTAACTGGTGCAGCTGAAGTGCCTTTACGCGGGTATCCAGTTCCAGCTGGCCATTCACACCGGCGTGCTGCCAGTCAAAGGAAAACCCGTATAGGGTCAGGGCTGGTGCGGTGTAGTTGCCGTCGAGCAGCAGCTTTTCCACCGGGAACTGCTGCCAGCGCAGAGTACGGGCCGCAATTTGGAAGTTGCCCGTAAACTGCTGCCAGAACGGGCGGGGATCTGAGGCGCGGAAATGCCAGTTATCAAGCTGGACTTCACCTTCTGACAGCGTGATATCGGCGCTGTGCCAGGTCAGATTGCTCAGGGCCAGTCGCTGGCTCGATAGCTCGGCAGGCACTGGCAGCGACGCGCTGTCGGCGCTCAGGTTCAGGCCGTCTAACAGGATGGTGTCAAAATGCCAGTGCCCGGCCAGCAGGCTGGACGGGCTCAGCCACAGGGTCAGCTGGTTTGCGGTAAATGGAGTCTGTGGCTCAGAGGGCGTCTCCGCCGCACGAGGCTGCAGACGTAACTGGTTCAGGGACAGGCGCCACGGCTCCTCGATGTCGTAGACCACCTGCTCAGCCTCCAGCTGATACGGGCTGACGGTATTGAATAGCCATACCATCATCGGGGTGGCAAAGCGGGTATGCATCATGGTCAGGAAGACCGTCGCGCCCAGCAGGATGAGGACGAGCAAAGTAGCAACGAGTTTCCCGATGAGGCGCATGTGGGCTCCTGAGGCAGTAAAAGAGTGGGCTGGTTAATATTAGGGCGCAAATTACCCTGTGCTGCAAGTATGGCAGCCGGAAATGGCGAGCGGGCAACGAAAAAGCCCCTCGTGTGAGGGGCTTGGCATTGGTTGTGGCGCGTTGCGGATTAGTCCAGCTGAGGACCTGCAGCAACCAGCGTCGAACCTTCGGCAGTATCCGTGTACTTCTCGAAGTTATTGATGAAGCGCTCTGCCAGATCTTTGGCTTTGCTTTCCCACTGCAGTGGATCCACATAGGTGTCGCGTGGGTCCAGAATGCTTGGGTCAACGCCAGGCAGAGACGTCGGTACTTCCAGGTTGAAGATCGGCACGTGCTTCGTTTCGGCATGCTCGATAGAGCCGTCCAGAATTGCGTCAATAATGCCGCGGGTATCCTGAATTGAGATACGTTTGCCGGTGCCGTTCCAGCCGGTGTTGACCAAGTAGGCTTCAGCGCCTGCCGCTTCCATACGTTTAACCAGTACTTCGGCGTATTGTGTTGGGTGTAGCGTCAGGAACGCGTTACCGAAACATGCTGAGAAGGTTGGCGTCGGCTCAGTGATGCCGCGCTCAGTACCGGCCAGTTTCGCAGTGAAGCCTGACAGGAAGTGGTATTTGGTTTGCTCTGGCGTCAGTTTAGACACCGGAGGCAGCACACCGAATGCGTCAGCAGACAGGAAGATCACTTTGTTAGCGTGACCGCCTTTAGAGACCGGCTTAACGATGTTTTCAATGTGGTAGATAGGGTAAGACACACGGGTATTTTCGGTCTTCGAGTTGTCGTCGAAGTCGATAGAGCCGTCGCTGCGTACCGTTACGTTTTCTAGCAGTGCATCGCGACGGATCGCGTTGTAGATGTCTGGTTCTGCTTCTTTCGACAGGTTGATGGTTTTCGCGTAGCAACCGCCTTCGAAGTTGAATACACCGTTGTCATCCCAGCCGTGCTCGTCATCACCGATCAGGGCACGTTTCGGATCGGTAGACAGGGTTGTTTTACCGGTACCGGACAGGCCGAAGAACACCGCTACGTCACCGTCTTTACCCAAGTTCGCGGAACAGTGCATTGAGGCAATGCCTTTCAGCGGCAGGAAGTAGTTCATCATTGCGAACATACCTTTCTTCATTTCGCCGCCGTACCAGGTACCGCCAATCAGCTGCATTTTCTCGGTCAGGTTGAACACGGTGAAGTTTTCAGAGTTCAGACCTTGCTCCTGCCACTTATCGTTGGTGCATTTGGCACCGTTCATGACCACGAAATCAGGCTCGAAGTTTTCCAGCTCTTCTTCACTTGGACGGATGAACATGTTTTTCACAAAGTGTGCCTGCCAGGCCACTTCAGTGATCACACGAATGCACAGGCGGGTGTCCGGGTTCGCACCACAGTAACCATCAACCACAAACAGGCGCTTGCCAGATAGTTGATTCGTTACCAGGTGTTTCAGATCCTGCCAGACTTCCTGAGAGATCGCTTTGTTGTCGTTGGCGCCCTGGTCAGCCCACCATAGGGTATCTTTGGTGGTGTCATCTTTGACGATGAACTTATCTTTTGGTGAACGACCTGTAAAAATACCGGTATCAACGGCGACGGCACCCAGCTCAGTAACGATACCTTTTTCGTATCCCTCCAGGCCCGGCTTGGTCTCTTCTTCAAATAGCAGTTCATAACTTGGGTTACGAACCACCTCTGTAACATTGCTGATACCGTATTGAGATAGGTCGATATTTTTTGCAACCTTTTTATCGACGTTCATGACGGTCATAGGTGCTCCTTGGGTAAGATGTTGTTTAACTGTTGACCATGCTAGCAACCCTAAAGGGGTAATTCAGGGAGGTTTATCAAAAATTAACCATTTAAAAGTTAGGGTTAAGTAAAATAGTTAGAGTAATTGTAGGCCTTTATTTTATCCTGATGTAAAACGTTTGCGCTAGGCCTAAAAATTAATATTTTCCTTGAAAAAAGCGTAATTTAGCGCGTTATTGACTTACGAGCTGGCGGGGAAAAGTGTGCTTCAGGTAGAAAAAAAGCCGGATGTCATCCGGCTTTTGTAAGAATGTTTCAGGCTTAATAAGAGGGGATAATTAATGAACCTGCTTACTGGTGTCGTTCGCGGCGTGTTCGAACAGGGCAGCAACATCAATGCTGTCAAAGTCATACGTTGTGCCACAGTAGTCACAGTGCAGGGAAACTTTCCCCTCTTCTGCCACGATGCGATCGATTTCGCTGCGCTCGATAGAAACGATAGCTGATGCGCTGCGCTCACGGGAGCAGCCACAATGGAAGCTCACGTCCTGCGGTTCGAACAGCTTCACTTCTTCCTGGTGGTACAGGCGGTACAGTACATCCTGCGCGTCCAGGCCGAACAGCTCTTCGTCTTTCACTGTCTCTGTCAGCTGCTCCAGGTGCTCAAAATCCCCTTCATGGCCTTTACCATCCGGCAGGATCTGCAGCAGCATACCGGCCGCTTTCGCTTCACCGTTCAGTTCGCCGGAGCGCAGCCAGATACGGGTTTGCAGCTGTTCGGAGTTTGCGAAGTACCCTTCCAGACAGGTTGCCAGTGAGTCGCCTTCCAGGCCAACGACGCCTTGGTAGCGCTCGCCTTTTGTTGGGGTAATGGTGATCACCAGGTGACCTTTACCCATCAGGTCGTGGATGTTGCCGCTTTCCGGTACATTACCTTCCCAACGTGCAACGCCACGCAGTTTCTGGTCGTGGTCGCCGTTGATCACTGCCAGTTTTACCGGGCCGTCACCTTGCAGTTGCACAGTGATCGAGCCTTCAAACTTCAGGGTCGCGGTCAGCAGGCTGGTGGTCACCAGCAGTTCGCCCAGCAGGGTTTTCACCGGTGCCGGGTATTCCTTGCTGGAAATGATTTGCTGATAAGTTTCGCTCAGCTGAACCAGTTCACCACGTACGGACACACCGTCAAACAGGTAACGGTATAGACTGTCTTTTGTCATTAGCTTGTTTTCTCCAGCAGAAGGTCAATCGCCAACATTTGCATCACTTTCGCCATCGTAACGAAACTATCGGCCGTTATGATGACCTAATGCCATTAATTGGAATTACTTTTAAACTTAATTATATCGCGTCGCTGTTTTTTATCCGGACGCTTGTCCGGACTCGGGCTGCCAAAGGCATGGAGCTTGCGCATCTGAGTGTGTTCTTCACGCTTCTTGATGCTGTCGGCTGTCTCCCGATACAGGGTTTGTGCTTCTGGCGCACCGCGGCGTGTATCCGATAGCTGCTCAACAATGACGGTTTTTTCCTCATTGCCCTGACGCAACCGGATTTCGGCACCGACTTCGACCAGCTTGCTGGGCTTGGAGCGTTGTCCGTTGTATTGCACTTTGCCGCCGTCAACCATGTTGCGGGCAAGTGAACGGGTTTTGTAAAAGCGTGCCGCCCATAACCATTTATCCAGACGGACCTGTAGGTTGTCAGAATTGGACTGATGTTGGCCCACTGTCTGCTCCTTACCCCAAAGGGCGCTAAAAGTACCACAATGCCGACACGGCGTCAGCAGGCGTTGAGAGTAAATAGATGGTGATAAGGTACTCAGATTTCAACGATAATCTGGGGAATAAATGACACTTAATGGCTAGTGTATTGATAGTAGATATAAATTTTCCGTGATCTCTTTTGGTATTATGTGATCATTTTAGTATTTAACGGTGCCGTTTTTAGCTTCTAACGGTATCCTGTGTAGTCCGGCCCGGTAACTGGCCTTTACTTTATTTCCGCAGGACGATGGACGTTTCATGGTAGCAGCAAATTGGATGGGGACATTGCAGTCTAAACGCTGGTTCTCCGTAACATCACTGACCCGTTTCCTGACCTGGTTTTTGGTCGTGATTCTTGCCTGGGTGCTGGGTCGCATGATCTGGGCCGCTGTGCAGCCGGCACCGCAGCCTGTGCGCTGGCAAGCGACGCCAGTCGCCCCCGCGTCGTCGGGACAAGAAAAAGGCAATGTTTCCGATGTGCTGGCCATGAACTTGTTTGGGCGCTATCAGGCGGATACGCCGGTAGTAGCGCCGAAGCAACCGGTGCAGAAGGATGCTCCGCAGACCAAGCTGCGGCTGACGCTGGTGGGGCTGGTGGCCAGCTCCAACCCGCATACCGCGCTGGCGGTAATCACCAATCAGGGGAAACAGAACACCTACGGTATCGGCGAGGTCATCGACGGTACGCGGGCCACGTTGCAGGCCGTGTTTGCTGACAGGGTGATTATCCGTAACAGCGGCCGGGATGAAACCCTGATGCTGGACGGTGTCGATTTCGGCAAGTCCGCCTCAGTCGCCACTCCGGCTCCTGTGGCGCGTCAACGTCCGGCTCCGGAGCCGGCTCAGCCTGCTGCCTCAGAACCCGGCGCTGAACCAGCCTCGGATTTGAGTCGCATTAAGCAGGAGATTCTCGAAAAGCCGCAGAACCTGTTCAGCTATATCCGGCTGTCTCAGGTACAGCGTGACGGCAACCTGATTGGTTACCGGGTGAATCCGGGCAAAGACCGTGCGCTGTTTGATGCGGTGGGGCTGAAAGCCGACGATCTGGCGGTGAGCCTGAACGGCAACGACCTGACCGATCCGGCCGTGATGGCCAAACTGTGGACTGAGCTGTCCAATGCCACAGATTTTACTCTGACTGTCGAGCGGGACGGTCAGCTACATGATATTTATATTGAGCTGCAATAGCGGCTCAAGGCGAACATGCGATAGCGCAGGAGTTTTGTGTGAAAAAATGGATGGGTAAAAGTGCCCTCTGGCTGGCGGGCAGCTTGTTGTGCAGCTCGGCAATGGCCAGCGAGTTTAGCGCCAGTTTTAAAGGGACCGATATACAGGAATTCATCAATATTGTCGGCCGGAATCTACAGAAAACGATTATCGTCGACCCGGCTGTGCGCGGCCAGGTGAATGTTCGCAGTTACGATTTGCTCAACGATGAACAGTACTACCAGTTCTTCCTGAATGTTCTGGAAGTGTACGGCTTTGCCGTGGTTGAAATGGACAACGGCGTGCTCAAGGTCGTGCGCGACAAAGATGCCAAAATCTCCGCCATTCCGGTGGTCGGTGACAGTCGGGTTAAAGGTGATGAAGTCGTGACCCGGGTGATTGCCGTGCGCAATGTCTCGGTACGTGAACTGTCGCCGCTGCTGCGCCAGCTGAACGACAACGCCGGGGCCGGTAACGTGGTGCACTACGACCCGGCGAACATCATCATGATCACCGGCCGCGCCGCGACCGTCAATCGCCTGGCTGAAATCATCGAGCGGGTGGACCGTGCCGGTGATAAAGAGATCGATGTTGTCGAGCTGCGTAATGCTTCGGCCGCCGAAATGGTGCGGGTCGTGGAAGCGCTGAACAAGACCGCCGATGCCAAGTCTACCCCGGAATTCCTCCAGCCGAAGCTGGTGGCTGACGATCGCACCAACGCGGTGCTGCTGTCTGGTGACCCGCAGGTGCGTAACCGCCTGAAACGCCTGATTCGCCAGCTGGATAAAGAAATGGCCTCGTCCGGAAACAACCGGGTGGTCTACCTCAAGTACGCCAATGCAGAAGACATGGTGGATGTGCTCAAGGGCGTGTCGGATAACCTGCAGGCGGAAAAACAGGGCAATGCCAAGACCCCGCCGGTCGGTAAAGCTGATGTCATGATTTCCGCCCACGTTGAAACCAACGCCCTGATTCTGACGGCGCCGCCGGATATTATGCGGGCGCTGGAAAACATCATTGCCCAGTTGGATATCCGTCGTGCGCAGGTGCTGATTGAAGCGATGATTGTGGAGCTGTCGGAAGGTGACGGCCTGAACTTCGGGGTGCAGTGGGGGTCGACGGACGGCGGCGTGATTCAGTTCGGTAACTCCGGCGTGCCGATTTCCCAGTATGCGGTCGGTCTGGAAGAAGCCAAGGAAACGACCCGTACCGAAACCTACATTGATGCCAACGGTATCGAGCAGACCCGTACTATCAGAGAAGACGGTGACTTCAGTACCCTGGCCAGCGTGCTGGGTGGCGTCAACGGCGCCGCGCTGGGGATCGTGATGGGCGACTGGACCATGCTGATCAATGCCGTGGCCTCTGACCGCCATTCCAACATCCTGTCATCGCCAAGTATCACGGTGATGGACAACGGCGAAGCATCCTTCATTGTCGGTGAGGAAGTGCCGGTGGTGACCGGTTCGACCTCCAGCGCCAACAACGATAACCCGTTCCAGACCGTCGAGCGTAAGGAAGTGGGGATCAAGCTGAATGTGACACCGCAGATCAACGAAGGGGACTCGGTGCAGCTGAAAATTGAGCAGGAAGTGTCCAACGTGCTCGGGGCCAACGGGGCCGTGGACGTTCGCTTCTCCAAGCGTCAGCTGACCACGTCCGTGCTGGTGAAAGACGGCCAGATGATTGTGCTGGGTGGCCTGATTCAGGATCAGGTCAATGAGAACGAGCAGAAAATACCGCTGCTGGGTGATATTCCGATTCTGGGCCACCTGTTCAAGTCCACCAACACCACCAAGGGGAAAACTAACCTGATGGTGTTCATCAAGCCGACCATTATCCGTGATGGCGTGACCGCCGATGGCCTGACCCAGCGGAAATACAACTATATCCGTGCTGAGCAGCTGTACCGGGCGGACAAAGGGCTGAAGCTGATGCCGGACGCCAAGGTGCCGGTATTGCCGAAGTACGGCAGTGATATTTCGCTGCCGCCGGAAGTCCGTGCCTTCGTGGCGCAGCTGGAGGAGGTTCAGTAATGGCTGAGGCAAGTCTGTCAGGTGAAATGCAACCGCTGGTGCGGTTGCCGTTCTCCTTTGCCAAGCGCCACCGGGTTGTGCTGGAAGCGGGTGAGCAGGGCATCACCCTGTATCACGGCGGCACTCTGTCTGCGGTGGTGCTGGCGGAAATCCGCCGGGTGACAGGCCGAAGCTTCTCACCCCAGCCGCTGGACGACAAAGCGTTTGAGCTCAAGCTGACTGAAGCGTACCAGCGGGATTCATCGGAAGCCCGTCAGCTGATGGAAGATCTCGGCTCCGACAGCGATGATTTCTTTGCGCTGGCAGAGGAGCTGCCGGAAACCGAGGACTTACTCGAGTCCGAAGACGACGCGCCGATCATCAAACTGATCAATGCCATGCTGGCAGAAGCCATCAAGGAAGCGGCGTCGGATATCCATATCGAAACGTTCGAGAAAGCGCTGTCCATCCGTTTCCGGGTGGACGGTGTGCTGCGTGAGGTGCTGCAGCCAAGCCGCAAGCTGGCTCCTTTGCTGGTGTCGCGGATTAAGGTAATGGCGCGCCTTGATATCGCGGAAAAACGGGTGCCGCAAGATGGCCGGATTTCTCTGCGGATCGGTGGCCGGGCGGTGGATGTGCGGGTATCGACCATGCCGTCATCGCACGGTGAACGTGTGGTACTGCGTCTGCTGGACAAAAATGCCACCCGTCTGGATCTGCACAGCCTTGGGATGACCCCTGCCAACCATGCCAGTTTCCGCCGCCTGATTGAGCGTCCGCACGGTATTATTCTGGTCACCGGCCCGACCGGTTCGGGTAAATCGACCACCTTGTATGCCGGCCTGCAGGAACTTAACGGGCACGAGCGCAATATCCTGACGGTCGAAGACCCGATTGAATTTGATATCGACGGCATCGGCCAGACCCAGGTTAACCCGAAAGTTGACATGACGTTTGCCCGGGGCCTGCGTGCCATTTTGCGTCAGGACCCGGATGTGGTGATGGTCGGGGAAATCCGTGACCTGGAAACCGCTTCCATTGCGGTGCAGGCATCCCTCACCGGTCACATGGTGATGTCGACCCTGCACACCAATACCGCGGTCGGTGCGATCACCCGTCTGCGCGATATGGGGATTGAGCCGTTTCTGGTGTCGTCGTCACTGCTGGGGGTACTGGCCCAGCGTCTGGTCCGGACCCTGTGTCCGAAATGCCGCCAGCCGTACGAAGCGGATGCCGAGCAGAAGAAATTGTTTGGCCTGGCACCGACTGACCCTTTAACCCTGTACCATGCCGGTGGCTGTGAAGCCTGTAATGCCAAAGGTTATCGCGGTCGGACCGGGATTCACGAGCTGTTGCTGGTAGATGAAAAAGTGCAGGAGCTGATTCACGCCGATGCCGGTGAAATGGCAATTGAAAAAGCCATTCGGGCCCATACCCCGAGTATTCGTGATGACGGGCTGGCGAAAGTCAAAGCCGGGATCACAACCCTCGAAGAAGTGATGCGCGTCACCAGGGAGGGCTAACGGATGGCGGCATTTGAATACAAGGCACTGGATGCCCGAGGCCGACAGAAGAAAGGCGTGCTGGAGGGCGATACTGCCCGCCAGGTTCGCCAGCAACTGCGTGAGCAGGGGCTGATCCCGCTGGAAGTGGCGCAATCGCATGAGCGGGAGAAGAAAAAAGCCAGTGGCGGTTTTCATCTCCGGCGCGGGATCAGCACGACTGAGCTGTCGCTGATCACCCGCCAGCTGGCGACGCTGGTGCAGGCGGCGATGCCGCTTGAAGAGTGCCTGAAAGCCGTTGCCGAGCAGAGCGAAAAGCCCCGTCTCAAGAACATGCTGCTGGCTGTGCGTTCGCGGGTGGTGGAAGGCTACACCCTGTCAGACTCAATGGCAGAGTATCCGCATATCTTCGACCAGCTGTTTCGGGCGATGGTGGCGGCCGGGGAAAAATCCGGCCACTTGGATACCGTGCTAAACCGGCTGGCAGATTACACCGAGAACCGCCAGCATATGCGCAGTAAACTGCAACAGGCGCTGATTTACCCGACCATGCTGACCCTAGTGGCGGTTGCGGTGGTGTCGTTCCTGCTGGCGACTGTGGTTCCGAAAATCGTCGATCAGTTCGTTCAGATGGGACAGGAGCTGCCGACCGTCACTGAAGTGCTGCTGGCAGCCAGTGATTTTGTCCAGAACTGGGGGCTGGCTGTCGTGATCGGGCTGGTGTGTCTGTTTGCGCTGCTCAAAGCGGCACTGCGGCGGCCGGATTTCCGGCTCAAGTGGGATCGCTGGGTCATGCACCTGCCGGTGATCGGCAAAGTTGCGCGGGGCCTCAATACCTCACGGTTTGCCCGTACTTTGTCGATCTGTACCTCCAGTGCTATCCCGCTGCTGGAAGGGATGAAAGTGGCCTCTGATGTCATGACCAACACCTGGGTCAATCAGCAGGTTCGCGAAGCGGCCGACAAGGTGCGTGAAGGCTCGAGCCTGCGGGTCTCCCTGGAGCAGACCCGCCTGTTCCCGCCGATGATGCTGCACATGATTGCCAGCGGTGAGCGCAGTGGGGAGCTGGAACAGATGCTGACCCGCGCCGCCGATAACCAGGATCGGGATTTCGAATCGCTGGTGAACATGGCGCTGGGCATTTTTGAACCCTTATTGATCGTCGCGATGGCTGGCATCGTGATGTTTATTGTTATTGCTACCCTAATGCCGATCATTGCTTTGAACAATATGGTCGGAATGTAATTTTTGGAGGTCTTTTCAATGCAACGCAAACAACGCGGCTTTACCCTGCTGGAAGTGATGGTTGTGATCGTCATTCTGGGCGTTCTCGCCAGTCTGGTGGTTCCAAACCTGCTGGGCAACAAGGAAAAAGCCGATCAGCAGAAAGTCGTGACTGACATCAGTGCGCTGGAGCAGGCACTGGACATGTATAAGCTGGATAACAGTGTGTACCCGACGACCGATCAGGGTCTGGAAGCGCTGGTAACTAAGCCGGCTTCAAGCCCTGAACCGCGCAATTACCGCAACGGTGGCTACATCAAGCGTCTGCCGCAGGATCCATGGGGGAACGATTACCACTATGTGATGCCGGGTGAGCACGGTGCTGTGGATATCTTCAGCCTAGGGGCGGACGGTCAGGAAGGCGGTGACGGGGTGAACACCGACATCGGCAACTGGAACATGCTGGACTACTGATCCCGATGACCAATCAACGCGCTGCCGGGTTTACCCTGATTGAAATTCTGCTGGTGCTGGTGCTGCTGGCAACCAGTGCCGTCGCGGTCATGATTTCCCTGCCAGAAAGCCGGGAAGACACCGTTCGCGAGGAGGCAGCGCGTTTTCATCACCTCATCCAGTTGCTGGGTGAGGATGCCCTGCTCAACGGCACCGATTACGGGGTCCGTATTGAGCGTCATGGGTACCAGTTTCTTCAGCTAACCGGTAGTGACTGGCAGCCGCTGACGGAATCCCGTTTTTTCACCAAAGTGGACGTGGATGAGTCGGTGCGGTTGGATCTCGAGGTCGGCAGTTTCTCCTGGCAGGATCAGGACAGGCTGTTCAAACCCGGCTCGCTGTTCAACGAAGACTTGTTTGCTGAACAAACTGATAAAGACAAAGTGAAACCGCCTCAGGTGGTCGTGATGGCCAGTGGGGAATACACCCCCTTTACCCTGAACTTTGAAGTGGAAGGGGAAAACCAGTTCTGGCGGGTTCAGGCGGATGAAGTCGGGCGGGTCTTTTTATTGCCGCCGGGCGAATCCATCAAGAGCCAGACCGAGCAGGAGGGCTTATGATACGTAAGCACCCGTCGCGCGCGCGCGGCATGACTCTGCTGGAAGTGCTGGTGGCACTGGCTGTGTTTGCGACCGCGGCCCTGAGCGTGATGAAAGCGGTCAGTCAGCACCTCAATACGCTGGGGTATCTGGAAGAAAAGACGTTTGCCGCTATGGTCGCGGACAACGAACTGGCTAAGGTCAGGCTGTCCGGGGAGATCCCGACTGCCGTTAAGCTCGGGAAATCCGAACTGGCCGGCCGGGAGTGGTACTGGTCCATTAAAAGCACCAAAACCGCTGACGGTTTTCTGCGGGCGCTGGATGTTACCGTCGCGACCGACGCTGAGCGTAAGCAGTCTATCGTGACCCTGAGAACTTATGTTGAGAATTAACCCATCAGCTCGCTCGCGAGTGAAACAAGCGGCGGGGTTTACCCTGCTGGAAGTGCTGGTTGCCATCGCAGTGTTTGCCATGCTCAGCCTGTCCGCTTATCAGGTGATGAACGGGGTGCAGCGCAGTGATGCCCAGTCTCGGGATCACAACGAACGGCTGCAGGAAATTCAGCGGGCGATGGTGATGCTCGACAACGATTTTCGGCAGGTGGTGCCGCGTAAGGTGCGGGATCAGGGGGAGCTGGTCAGCGATACCCTGCTGCGCAGCGGGGAGTACCTGCTGGATTCGTCCAGTCAGGGTATTCTGTTTACCCGTCTCGGCTGGCAGAATCCGCAGCAGATGTTTCCGCGCGGCGAAGTACTGAAAGTCGGCTACCGGGTGGTCGAGGGGACTCTGGAGCGGGTGTGGCTGCGCTATCCCGATACGGTGGTCGGTGCAGAGCCGCTGGTGCGGCCGATCCTGACCGGGGTCGAATCGGTCACTTTCCGTTTTTACAGTGACAAAACCTGGTCTGATGAATGGACTACCCCCGCCGCCCTGCCGGAAGGCGTGATGGTCAGGCTGACCCTGAAAGACTACGGTGAAATCGAGCGGGTGTATATGTTGCCGCACTCGGCGCTGGAAGCCAGTGATACGTAAGGGGCTGAGATGAAACAGCAAAAAGGTGTCGCCCTGATCGTCGTGCTGATGTTAATGGCGCTGATGACGTTGTTGGCGGTACAGATGAGTGAACGGCTGCACCTGAATTTTTATCGGGTGGAAAACCAGATCCAGAATCAGCAGGCGTTCTGGTATGCCCAGGGGATGGAAGCGTTAGGCAAAGTCGCCATCGAGAAAAGTCTGGCGGACAGCGAGACGGTGAACCTCAGTCAGGCATGGGCAACCCGTGGGCAGCGTTATCCGCTGGAAGGCGGCGAGGCCATTGGTGATATTGTCGATCGTCAGGCGTGTTTCAACGTCAATGCATTGTCCGGCATCCGTCCGGTGACGGGCAGCTCCGCCAAACCTTTTGAAGTGCGTGCGTTGCAGATGATTCTGGAAGAAGCCGGGGTCGAAAGCTACGACGCAGAAGTGGTGGCCGACTCGGTATGGGAATATGTCGATCCGGATGAAGCGGTGAATGCGGCTTTCGGGGCCGGTGACAGTACCTACGAAGGGTTTCGTCCGCCTTACCTGCCGCCACGTGACTGGATGGCAGATATTTCCGAACTGCGGGCGGTCAATGGCGTTAGCGCCGAGATTTACCAGTTAGCCCGGCCGTTGCTGTGTGCCATTCCCAGCAAGGAGTTGCGGGTGAATGTGAATACCCTGGATGAGAAACAAGCCGCCATTCTGGTGGGTCTGTTCTCTCCCCGGCTGGCGCTCAGTGATGCGCAGAAGCTGATTGCGGAACGTCCTTATGACGGCTGGAACAGTGAAGATGATTTTCTGGCTGATCCGGTGCTGTCCAGCATGGATGCCGAGGTGAAGAAACAGGTAAAGGCATTTATCAGCGTCAAAAGTGATTATTTTCAGTTAGACACAGAGATCCTGGTGGATCGTGCCAGGGTCCGGTTGGTGGCCTTGCTCAAACGAGATAGTGATAACAAGGTGACGGTTGTGCGTCGTCGTTATGGAGGAATCAGTGAGCGAAATTCTGACAATCAGGCTCAGTAGCCGTGCTGAACAGCCGGTGCAATGGCTTGTCTGGTCGCCACAACAACATGAAGTGATTGCTTCGGGCCAACTGGCGGATATCAGCCAGTTGGGCGAGATCGCGGAGTATGCTACCCAGCGTACGGTATATGCATTGGCCCCGGCCTGTGACGTGCTGCTGACGCAGGTGACGATCCCGGCCGGCAGCAGCCGTCAGCTTGGAGCGGTATTACCGTTCCTGCTGGAGGAAGAGCTGGCACAGGACGTTGACCATCTGCATGTGCATTTGCTGAAAAAAAGCGGTGACAGTGCTCAGGTCGCGGTGCTGGAACATCGTAAGATGGAGCACTGGCTGGCTGCATTGAGTGATGCCGGGATTGAAATCAAGGCTGTGGTGCCGGATTGTTTGTGTCTGCCGCTGTTTGATCAGGGGTACACCGCGGCTGAACTGGATGGTCTCTGGTTGATCCGTCAGTCTGAGATGCTGGGCATTGGTGCCGAAGCCGCGTGGCTACCGGCCTGGTTGTCTGCGCAGCAAACCCCGATAGTACCGCGGGCGGATGACGCGGATGAGGAAGCGCTTAACGAGCCAGCGGCGGATACTGCGTCAGATGACGCCACCGTGGCGTCCGGGACAGAGCTGCCGCGTGATCCGGAGCACCGGATTCACCACTACACGCCAGCACCGGCCGGGATGCCGGGGCTGTGGAAAGCGGAAACACCAGAGCTGGTGATGCAGTTGCTGGCACAGGGCGTCATCGGCCATAAGGCTAACTTATTGTCTGGCCCGTACAAGCTGCAACCGGCCTGGCGCAAGTACCTCAAACCGTGGCGGAAAGTGGCGATTGCAGCCGCTGTCTTGCTGGCGGTGGTGGGCACCGAACATGTGGTGTCGGTTCAGGCCAAAGACGCGCAGGCTGACGTATACCGGGCTGAGAGCGAGCGTATTTTCCGTCAGGTTCTGCCGCAGTTTCAGCGTATTCCGTCGGAGAGTTACCTGAAGCGTCAGATGAGCAGTGAATTGACCCGGTTGGGAGGTGGCGCCAATGACAGTGGTCTGCTGCCGTGGCTGGCCCAGCTGCAGCCATCGCTGGCGAAAGTTCCGCAGCTGACGGTGCAGAGCCTGAAATACGATCAGAATCGGGGCGAAATCCGGTTCCAGGCGGTTGCCGCCGAGTTCCAGCATTTTGAGCAATTACGCACCTTGCTTACCGAGCAGTTTGAGGTTGAGCAGGGGCAGTTGAACCGGGAAGGTAATCAGGTTACCGGCGCCGTCGTGGTAAGGAGAAAATCATGAAAGCCTGGTGGAACGGGCTCAGCCTGAGAGAACAGCGACTGGTTCTGGGGGGCGGTATCGCCCTGTTCATCGCGATATTGTACTGGGGGATCTGGCAGCCGATGGCTAACTCGGCTGCCAATGCCGAAACGCATCTGCAGCGGGAACGCCAGCTATTAAGTTGGGTCAGCCAGAAAGCGGATGAGATCGTCGCCCTGCGCGGGACATCCGGCTCAACCGGTTCGGTCAGTGATAAAGGGCTGAATCAGGTGATCAATGAAACAACCCGCCGGTTCCAGATTGAAGTGATTCGGATGCAGCCCCGCAGTGAAGCGGTGCAGGTGTGGGTGAAACCCGTGCCGTTCAACACCCTGGTCAACTGGCTGGCGTTTTTGCGTGATGAACATGGCATTGATACGCAGTTTCTCGATGTGACCAAAACCGACAGGACGGGTATGGTCGAAGTTAACCGCTTGCAGTTAGGGCGGGGGTAAGTGTGAAGTTTAAAGTCTTAACCGGCGTTTCATTTGGGGTGGTACTGCTGGGCAGTGCTGTGGCACATATTCCGGCCAGCTGGGTCTGGCAGCAGATACCGGCCGTACAGGGGCTGGATGTCGGCGGCATCTCCGGTACGTTATGGCAGGGCCGCGCGAGTCAGATTCGCTGGCAAGGAAAGAATTTTGGGCGTCTGCAATGGGACATGCATGTGCTGTCGTTGCTGACGGCCCGCTTGCAGTTTGATGTGCGATTCGGGCAGGGCAGTGACATGAACCTGACCGGCCGCGGGTTGGTGGGCTACAGTAGTCAGGGAGCGTTCGCTGAGAACCTGCTGGTGTCTTTGCCGGCCCGTGAAGTGATGCGCAATGTCCCAATGGCCCTGCCGCTGACCGTGGCGGGTAACCTGGAACTGACGGTGCGTGATTACCAGTTTGCCGCGCCGTATTGTGCGGAGCTGAACGGTGCACTGGCCTGGAGCGCAGCCAATGTGGGCTCGCCGATGGGCGGCGTGAATCCGGGACCGGTACTGGCTGATCTTCGCTGTGATCAGGGGAAAGTGCTGGCCGATATCCGCCAGTCTTCCACGGAGGTGTCGAGTGAATTTGCCCTGTCGCTGGAGCCGGGCAACCGCTATACCCTCAATGGCTGGTTTAAGCCGGGCGCTGAGTTTTCCCCGCAATTAGGCCAGCAGCTGAAATGGCTCGGTAATCCGGATCCCAAAGGGCAGTATAAAATCACCTACAGCGGACGCTTTTAACCAATACCCGACTCGCACAGTCGGGTTTGGGTTAACGTTTTCTTCATAAAATGCTTTATTTCCCCTCTCCGTTGCCATTAAATACGGTTTTCCCCTGGCTGCGGCGGTTGGCAGCAGCAAGTAGACAGGACAGGTCATGGCAGCAGACAAAAACAAACCAGAAATTCTGGCTACGGAAGTAGTCGCTCAGTCGCGGCTGTTTAAAATCGAGTCGCTGGATCTGCGCTTTTCAAATGGCGTTGAGCGAACCTATGAGCGGATGAAACCGTCAGGTCGTCATGCCGTGCTGGTGGTCCCGGTGACCGCGGAAGGTGATCTGTTGCTGATCCGCGAATATTCAGCCGGGACGGAGCGATACGAACTCGGCTTTCCGAAAGGCTTGGTGGATCATGGCGAACTGCCTTCCGAGGCCGCAAACCGTGAGCTGAAAGAAGAGATTGGCTTTGGTGCCCGTCAGCTTCAGCCGATGAAAGAGGTCGTGTTGGCCCCGTCGTATTTCTCCAGCAAAATGACCCTGTTTCTGGCGCAGGAACTGTACCCGGAACAACTGGAAGGGGACGAGCCTGAGCCACTGGAAGTGGTACGCTGGCCGGTCAATCAGGCAGAAGAATTGATCAGCCATTTGGATTTTGCCGAAGCGCGGAGCATCACCGCCCTGTTCCTGGCGTTGAAACATCTCGTGAAATAGGAGCGACAATGGACTTATCGAACCTATTACCTCAAGTAATTGATATTGCCCGTTCGTCCGGGCAGGTCATTCTTGATATTTACCAGCGTGGCCAGTTTGAAAAGCAAATCAAACAGGACAATACGCCGGTGACCAGTGCGGACTTAGCCGCGCATAAACTGGTGGTGTCCCGCCTGAGCGAACTGACTCCGGATATTCCGGTGCTGTCAGAGGAAGCCGCCGACATTCCGCTGGCAGAGCGCAGCCAATGGCAGCGTTACTGGCTGGTGGACCCGCTGGACGGGACGCAGGAGTTTATCGCCCGCAGCGGTGACTTCGCCACGATCATCGCGCTGGTTGATAACCACAGGCCGGTGATGGGGGTCGTGTATGCTCCGGTATCCGGCGTGGTGTATTACGCTTATCAGGGCAAGGGCGCCTGGAAGACCACCCCGGAAGGGGAAACCGTGCGGATTTCAACCCACAAACATGAGTTGCCGACACAGTCCATCGCGGTGGCGATCAGCCGCCGCCAGAACATTCGCGCCATTACCAGCCGGCTGGATCCGGCGCTAAATTACGATCTGGTCCCACTGGGGTCAGCCGCGCTGAAAGCCTGTTTGGTGGCCGAGGGTGCTGTTGACTGCTATTTGCGGTTGGGGCCAACCGGGGAGTGGGATACGGCAGCCACCCAGTGCATTGTCGAGGAAGCTGGCGGACGTATCCTCAATACTCACCTGACGCCGCTTTCCTATAACGAGCGGGATACGCTGGAAAACCCGAACTTTATTACCCTGGGTGACGAGAGCTTGCCATGGGCATCCATTCTGACGCCGGACAACCGGATGATGGAACTGAAGTAAGCCTGCGCGCAAACCCCATCCACAGACAGCGATTGAATAAAAAAACGGAGCCTTTTGGCTCCGTTTTTTTATGGGACAGTGACAGGGGGCAGAGCATTGAGGACAGCGAGGTTAACGATGATCTTCGCTGACTTCAGCGGACCCATGCTGCTTTCAGAACAGCCGGTTCAGGCCATTAAGCGCCGCCACCCGATAGGCTTCTGCCATGGTCGGGTAGTTGAAGGTGGTATTGACGAAATATTCAATGTTATTGCCTTCGCCTTTCTGCTCCATGATCGCCTGACCGATATGGATGATCTCGGCGGCACGCTCACCAAAGCAGTGGATCCCGAGGATCTCTTTGGTTTCGCGATGGAACAGGATCTTCAGGCTGCCGACGTCGGTGCCGGCGATCTGGGCCCGGGCCAGGTGTTTAAACTGGGAACGGCCAATCTCATACGGCACTTTCTCGGCGGTCAGCTCCTGCTCGGTTTTGCCAACGGAGCTGATCTCCGGGATGGTGTAGATACCGGTCGGGATATGATCGATAAGCTTGCCTTCGGCCTCACCGTTGGCGATGGCCTGAGCCACGAAGCGCCCCTGATCGTAGGCGGCACTGGCCAGGCTTGGGTAGCCAATGACATCACCGACCGCGTAGACGTGCTCGGCATCGGTGCGGTAATTCTGGTTCACTCTCAGCTGGCCGCGGGAGTCCGGGGTCAGGCCTACCTTGCTCAGGTTGAGGCGATCGGTGTTACCGGTTCGGCCGTTGGCATAGAGCAGGCAGTCAGCCCGCATTTTTTTGCCTGACTGCAGATGCAGAATCACGCCGTCACCGGTATCTTCAATCTTCTCGTAAGTTTCCCCGTTGCGGATCATCACCCCGTTGTTCCAGAAGTGATACGACAGCGAGTCAGAAATTTCATTGTCGAGGAATTCCAGCAACCGGTCACGGGTGTTGATCAGATCGACCTTGACCCCAAGGCCGCGGAAAATCGAGGCATATTCGCTACCAATAACCCCGGCTCCGTAGATGATGATATGGCGCGGGTCATGCTTGAGCTTAAGAATAGAGTCGCTGTCGTAAACCCGGCTGTGGCTGAAATCCACATCAGACGGGTGATACGGACGTGAACCGGTGGCGATGACAAATTTGTCGGCGCTGTACTGCTCGTGGGTACCGTCCGGTTTGCGCACGCTGATGGTGTGGCTGCCGGTGAAGCTGGCTTCGCCAAAAATGATGGTGCACTGATTACGGTCGTAGAACCCCTGGCGCATTCGGGTCTGCTTGCTGATCACATCTTCGGCATGCCCCAGAATCTGGCTGAATGTACTGTGCAGACTGGAGTTATTCTTGCAGTACAGCGGATTTTGGTTGAACTCGATGATCCGGCTGACGGCATGGCGCAGGGCTTTAGAAGGAATGGTGCCCCAGTGGGTACAGCCTCCGCCGACGCGATCTTCCCGTTCAATAATGGCGACATTGAAACCGGCTTTGGTCAGCCCCATCGCGGCTCCTTCGCCGCCCGGACCGCTTCCGATGATAATGGCGTCAAAGTGTTGGGTATGGGGTTGTTTGCTGTTTATCATTGCTGAGCCTTTCTTATCATCCTTGCAACATTGCTGTGTGGTCATTTTAACTTTTTATAAAAGCAGGTAAAATCAGCGGGCAGTGATAGATAGGGAATGATCACGTTGTGACGTCAATAAGCCGTGAAAAGTGACGGATTTTGACGGCGGGGTTTGTTGCGGGGCTTGCGATGGAGAGTGTGAGCCAGTAGAAAAACTGGCAAATCGTGCTTTGATAAAGGTTCTGTCAGGAATTACTATGTTTTGATGGCTGTAGGAAAGCGCGTATAGTGGGCATCAAACTTGACGCAAGACAATCATAAGAGAAGCAACAAATCCATGGGTATCAGGGCTCAGCAAAAAGAAAAAACCCGCCGCTCACTGATTGACGCTGCATTTAACCAGTTAAGCGCTGAACGCAGTTTTTCGAACCTTAGCCTGCGGGAAGTGGCCAGAGAGGCCGGGATTGCCCCAACATCGTTTTATCGTCATTTCAAAGACATGGATGAACTGGGTTTAACCATGGTGGACGAAGGGGGGTTGATCCTGCGCCAATTGATGCGTCAGGCTCGCCAGCGTATTGCCAAAGAAGGCAGTGTAATCCGCACCTCGGTAGAAACCTTCATGGAGTTTATCGAGAGCAGCCCGAACGTATTCAGGTTACTGCTTCGCGAGCGCTCCGGAACGTCGCCGGCGTTTCGGGCCGCCGTTGCTCGGGAAATTCAGCATTTTGTGGCTGAACTGACGGAGTACCTGGAAGCAAAAACCGGGGTGACGCATGATGAAGCCTATACCCAGGCGGAAGCATCGGTCACGCTGGTGTTCAGTTCCGGTGCAGAAGCACTGGACTTAGATAGCCATGCTCGCGCTGAGCATGCTGAAAGATTGATTATGCAATTGCGAATGATTGCGAAGGGTGCCTATTGGTATCGCAAAGAGCGTGAGCGTCGAGAGCTCAGGCAGAAACTCTAACTTTATTATCTTGGTGAAAGGATATGAACAAGGATCAAATTAAAGCTGAACGCAAAACACTGGTGCTGTCGTTGCTGGCTGGTCTGTGTGGTAATGCGACCCTGGCTGTACTGACTTCAAGCGCTGTGTCTTTCTCTGTCTTCCCTGTGATTGCGTTTGCGCTGGCTGTGTACTGCCTGTATCAGGAGTACCTGAGCAAACCAATGGCAGAAGGTACGCCGGCGATTGCTTTTGCCTGCTTCCTGGTAGGTGCGTTCGGTTACTCTGCGTTCTTGCGTGCGCAGACGCCGGAAATGGGCTCAAACTTCTTGCCGCTGATGATCGCGCTGGGCCTGCTGTTCTGGGTAGCCTACAAGCTGGGTATCATGAAAACAAAAGCAGAAGTTCAGGCAGAAGCGGAAGCGTAAGCCCCTTCTTTCAGACACGGTTCTGTAAAAACTCAAAAGGCACCTTTCGGTGCCTTTTTGCTATTTGGGGTTAATGCTTTTACCCAAATGGTGGTTTGCTCGGCGGTTATTTGCGCTCTAGCAGTACACCGGCTTCCATGTGATGGGTGTAAGGGAACTGGTCAAACAGGGCAAAGCGCGTAATGCGGTGCGTCTCGCCAAGGATCTCCAGGTTCTCTTTCAGGGTGTCCGGGTTGCAGGAAATGTACATGATACGCTCATAGCCCTGAACCATACGGCATGTGCCTTCATCCATGCCCGAACGCGGCGGATCGACGAAGATGGTGTTGCAGTTGTAGCTCTGCAGATCAATGCCCTGATCTTTCAGGCGGCGAAACTCGCGGCGGCCTTCCATCGCTTCGGTGAACTCTTCCGCTGACATACGGATGATTTGCACGTTCTCAATCTGGTTTACCGCAATGTTGTACTGTGCAGAGTCAACGGACGGCTTTGCCAGTTCGGTAGCCAGCACGCGGTCAAAGTTCTTGGCCAGTGCCAGCGAAAAGTTGCCGTTGCCGCAGTACAGCTCCAGCAGGTCACCATCGCTGTCTTGGGTGCAGTCAACGGCCCATTCCAGCATTTTCTGCGCAACTTCGCCGTTTGGCTGAGTGAAGCTGTTTTCAACTTGTTTGTACGTCAGAACCTGATCGTGAACGTTCAGTTTTTCGATCACGAATTCCTGATCCAGTACGATTTTCTGTTTGCGTGCGCGGCCAATGAAATTCAGCTTGAAGCCTTCATCGTTCAGGCGCTGTTTCAGTGCTTTGGCTTCACGAACCCATTCGTCATCCAGTTGACGGTGATACAGCAGGGAAACCAGAATCTCACCGCTCAGGGTAGAGAGAAAATCAACCTGGAACAGCTTGTGGCGCAGGGCTTTGACCGGTTTCAGGGCGTCAACCAGCAGAGGCATCAGATCATTAATCAGGCGGCTGGCCGCCGGAAACTGATCCACGCGGTATTTCTCGCGGGTTTCCTGATTGAACATGATGTAGTACAGGTCTTCGCCTTCATGCCAGACCCGAAACTCGGCACGCATGCGGTAGTGCTCAGCAGGTGAGGCAAAAACCTCCAGTTCCGGGGTATCGAAATCTGCGAAGATATTCTGGATACGCGCTGCTTTCTCATCAAGCTGAGTCTGGTACTCAGCCGGATTGATTGCGGTGGTTGCCATAGTGGTTGCCTCAAACTGCTCAAAATAAGAGCGCAAGATTTTATTGCATTGTTGACCGATGTCCAGTGTTGAGCCGGATAAAAATGGTGTTACGAGCGATTATTCATAATCAATAGCAAACGGAACTAGACATTAAGGGAAGGGATAACTAGCATTCGCAGTGCGCTGGTTTGCCTGATAACAGGCAGGGGAATGCGGTGAGAATCCGTGACTGACGCGCAGCGGTGATAGAGAACGAAAGCACAAGGACGTTAGTTCCGAACACTGCTTCTGCAGACGGTGCAATGCTGTCGATTGAAGTGGGAAGTTGTTGCCTAGGTGGTTGTCCAACCATGCTCTTAAGTCCGAAGACCGACCAGTGTACCGAGTAGCCCCGCTACTCAGTAATTAACGCGACTTAAGGTATCCAAATAATGAAAAAAACGCTTTTAGCAGTGGCGTTGGCACAAGTGTGTCTGTCGTCTGGTGTCATGGCCACCCAGCAAGCCGATGAAGTCATGGTGGTGACTGCCAACCGTTTTGAGCAACCTGTCAAAAATGTGATTGCTCCTGTATCTATTGTCACCAAGGAAGAGATTGATGCCATCCAGGCGAAATCGTTGTCTGAAGTGCTGCGTCGTCTGCCGGGTGTGCAGGTTGTTTCCGCAGGATATGGCCAGACAACGGAAGTGTATGTGCGGGGTACTTCATCCCGTCATTTGCTGGTGATGATCAACGGTGTCCGTATTGGCAGTGCCACGCTGGGCTCGGCGGATTTCAGCCAGATTCCACTGACCGGCATTGAGCGGATCGAGTTTATCCGTGGTGCACGTGCGGCGCTGTATGGCTCTGATGCGGTCGGTGGGGTGCTGAATATCATTACCACTTATCAGCCGGGTGAAACACTGGCCGAAGTTACCGCTAGCGCGGGTAGTGATGACTACTATCAGCTGGGCGGTTCTGTTGCCGGTAGTCTGGGTCAGCAAAGCTGGGGTAAGCTGGCGGTCAAAGGTGAGGAAACCAACGGGTTTTCGGCACGTAAAGCGCCTTATGAGCAGGACAAAGACGGTTATGAGAGCCGTAACGTCGTGGCGGAGATTGGTACCCACCTGAATGACAACCTGAAAGTCAGCCTGCAAGGTTATTACCATGAAGGTGAGACCGAGTACGACGGTGGTTTCTTCGATTCGTCCGGTAACCTTATTTCCACACCGGATGCCCAGAATGAAAGCAAACTGTATAACGTGGCCGCTAAGGCAGCGTATCAGCGTGATCAGTGGCAGAGTGAGCTGACCATTGCTCAGAACCAGGATGAAGCCCGTGACTTCAGCGCGGTGAGCAGCGGCAGTACCATCAAAACCAAACGCAATGTCGTGAACTGGCAAAACCACTACCAGCACAATGAGTCGCTGGAGTTTGGCGGGGGTGTTGAGTGGTACCGTGACAAAGTGTCCAACACGACGACCAATTACAGCAAGGACGAGCGTGATAATACTGCGGTGTATCTGACCTCGGTGCTGCGGGATCCGAGCAGTCTGCAACTGGAAGGCAGTGTGCGGTATGACGATAACGAAAGTTACGGTGACCACACTACCTGGCAGGTTGCCGCAGCCTATGATGTTGTGTCTGCCATTCAGTTGTCTGCCAATGTCGGGACGGCGTTTAAGGCACCGACCTTTAATGACCTGTACTGGCCAAACTCAGGAAACCCGAACCTGACACCGGAAGAGTCAACCAACTATGAGCTGGCTCTGGCAGGATCTTATTCTCTGCTCGACTGGCGGGTTGCTGCGTATCGCTCTGAGATTGATGATCTGATTGCCTGGGCACCTGATGCGACTAACCCGAGCATCTGGAAACCGATGAATGTCAATGAAGCGACGCTGCAAGGGGTAGAGTTGACGGCAGGCTTTGCGACTGGGCCTTTATATCATGATGTCAGCTACGACTATCTGGATGCAGAAGACAAGGCAACCAAGAATCAGTTAGTACGCCGTTCTCGTCATAGTGCGAAGTGGAATGTCTCTTACCTGCTGGAACAGTGGCAGTTTGATGTCAGTGCGATTTACAAAGGCACCAGCTATGAAGACGCAGCCAATACCAATAAGCTGGATGCTTATACGCTAGTGGATGTGGCTGCCAGCTATAACGTCAGTGATAACCTGATTTTGCGTGGCCGGGTCGCCAATCTGTTTGATCACGATTATGTGGCCAAAGAGTCGTACAATGTTCAGGAACGCAGTTACTTTGCTACTGTAACCTATCAGTTTTAATCTGCCATGGAGCCACCTTCGGGTGGCTTTTTACATTATGAAACCTATCAAAACTATGGTCAGCTGGTCTTCCGGCAAAGACTCGACATTGACACTGATTCGTTTGCTTGAAGACCCGGCTTTTGACGTGGTCGGTCTGTACACCACCTATCTGGAAGATGAAGTCCCGTTTCAGGCCACGCCCATTGATGTCGTTCGTCGTCAGGCGGCATTGACCGGGTTACCTCTGGTGATGATTCCGTTGCCTGAGATTTTTCCGCCGAATGAGGTATACCAGGCATGTGTGGTCGATGGGCTGCGGAGCAGTGGGCTGGAGATAGAAGCTGTCGCGTTTGGCGATATGTTCTGTAATGGTATTGCCGAATACCGGCGCAGTTATATAGAGCCTGCCGGTTGGCAGTGTGTGTTCCCGTTGATGGGCGAAGACAGCGCTAAGCTGGCCGATGAGATTCTGGTACGCGGAATCCGGACACTACTGACCACCGTGGATACCCACCAGTTACCTGGCGAGTTCTGTGGGCAGTGGTATAGTCGGGAGCTGATTCATCGTCTGCCAGCTGGCGTTGATCCCTGCGGTGAAAACGGAGAGTTTCATACCCTGGTAACGGAAGCCCCGTGCTTTCAAGGCGTACTCAAACTGACGCTCTGCCATATTGAGCGTCAACATCGGTTCCATTACCAGCGTTATTTACCGAATGCATGATGACAGTAAAATGAGGAAGGCTTTTGTGCGCCGGCAGGGTTTCGCAGTATTATTAGCGTTCTCAGAGAATACAAAGCTAGGTTAATCGTGAAGCGGGTACTGATTTTTGATTCTGGCGTCGGAGGCCTTTCTGTTTATCAGGAGATCTATGCGCAGCTGCCGGACGTTCAATATATCTACGCATTTGATGATGCAGCGTTCCCATATGGTGAACTGCCGGAATCAGAGTTGATTGAACGTACCTCATATATAGTGAACCTGCTGGTGGCACGGCATCAGATCGATTTGGTGGTTGTGGCTTGTAATACCGCCAGTACTATAGTGTTGCCCACCTTACGGGGTCAGCTGACTATCCCGGTAGTCGGTGTGGTACCTGCGATTAAACCCGCGGCGTTGCTAAGTCAGCAGAAAGTGATTGGTTTACTGGCCACGCCCGCGACTGTTCAACGCGCGTATACCGACAGCCTGATCCGCCAGTTTGCCCGCGACTGTGAAGTGTTGCGAATTGGCTCAACCCGTTTAGTGGAAATGGCAGAACAGAAACTGCGAGGAGAGGCTGTTGACCTTGAGGAGTTACGGGAGATTCTATCCCCGTGGCGTCAGAGAGTAGACTGCATCGTGTTAGGCTGTACCCACTTTCCGCTGATCAAAGCTGAAATCCAGCAGGCATTTGAACAACCGGTCCAGATTGTAGATTCCGGGAAGGCGATAGCCAATCGGGTAAAAGCCCTATTAGGTGAGATACCTTGCGAGCGGAAAGAGCCTAACCTTACATACAACAGTGCCGCCGTTTTACCGGCGGCACTGAATACGAGTTTGCAGGCTATGCAGCTCCAGACGATTAAAAGTCTGGATTATCCTCGTTCTTAGGTTCGTTCGCTTCACGCACTTTGAGTGTCCGCTGGCCGTATTCTTTGTTATTCAGTGCCGCAACGGCCTGATCGGCATCCCGGATATTCATTACCACAAAGCCAAATCCCCGACGTTTACCCGTTCGCTTGTCTTTCATCAGGCGGACGGCAAACACTTCCCCATACTCAGCAAACAAGTCTTTCACATCACTTTCGTTAGCTCGATAAGGCAGGTTTCCGACATAGAGCGTTTTACTGGCCTGGTTGATATCGTCAGGAGATGAGGTTGAAGTTGGAATGACTGAAAGGATAAAAGCAGTACAGATAGAACCTAACGCAAAAGCAATACCGGAGGAAAAAGGCAGGAAACTAAAAATAATGCCCCCGACAACTGCGATTGCGAGAATCGGCATGAGAGTTTGATTGGATAATTTCATAATAGAACTACATCGTCATAAGAATTATAAGAAGGCGTTATTGGTTATTTTAACAACAAGGTCACATTGATATTACTTTCATTGACTTGGAATTACTAGCAAGTCAATGTGACGATCCTCTAATGTTGATTTTAGAGGCGTATATTTCACATTAGTTGAAATAATGACCGCTCGATATTTTTTTTCAAAAAAACACTTGTCAGTGTGCGCGAAGTCTCTATAATGCCGCCTCACTGACACGGAGCGCGGCGAAATAAGCCAGCGACGTGAAAGAAAAGTTCTTTAACAATTTGACCATGCAATCTGTGTGGGCACTCGTGAACTGATAGTCAAAAAGATTTATCGATAAACTGAGTGACCAATTCAAAATGACTTCGGTTATTTTGGCACAGTCAATTTAATTCAGTATTCATCGAGCCAAAACTTTAATTGAAGAGTTTGATCATGGCTCAGATTGAACGCTGGCGGCAGGCCT
>NZ_PYMI01000001.1 GCF_003025595.1 Photobacterium ganghwense | reverse complement strand
AGATTGTGATTTGCGGCCTGCGGGCGGTGAATCAAAGAATTTGCCTGGCGACCATAGCGCTGTGGACCCACCTGATCCCATGCCGAACTCAGACGTGAAACGCAGCAGCGCCGATGGTAGTGTGGGGTCTCCCCATGTGAGAGTAGGACATCGCCAGGCACCCAATTTAGGTTAGCGTTCTGAACAAACGCTAATTCTGAGTGGAGCGGTAGTTCAGTTGGTTAGAATACCGGCCTGTCACGCCGGGGGTCGCGGGTTCGAGTCCCGTCCGCTCCGCCACTCTTTAAAAAAGCCCAGTCGAAAGACTGGGCTTTTTTACGTTTAAAGATAATGTTCGCCCTGAGGTCGAATGAGTCCCGCTGGAGCGCCAGCCCGGCCGTTCATACGAAGCCCGAGTTGAAAGATTCGGGCTTTTTGCATCCGTATGTTCAGACAAAATGCGAGGTACTGTCTTTTTGCGTTTCGTTTGGGGGGAAATTGTTTTAACTACATGGCTGAAACTAGCGAGGCTGACCTTGACTCAATAGCGTAGAGCTAGTCGATGGAACCTCGTCCGATGATGGCTTTCTTTCACAATTGGCCCTTGAGTATGGTCTGACATGATAGTTAAAAGCACGTGTATTTAGACGATGATAAACTCGCAGAGAGAACCTATGGGTGAGAGATGAAGGGCAGAATAAAATCTGTATGCTGAGTTAAGCGGAATGTGTTTCTGGGAAAGTAAAAAAGAAAAGGGTAGCTGAGAATCTACCCTTGGCGCTAAGGCTGGTGAGCAGCCTGCGCAACGTACCGCTATGCAGCCAATACGCCCGTCAGGCAGTGTTGAGCGGGCATCGGTGTACTCAGAGGTTAAGAAAGCTTTTCATCTGGAGGACAACTTTTTCGGCTTCTTCCTGACATGCCATCTCACAGAAGAGACGTAGCAGTGGCTCAGTGCCGGAAAAGCGTGCCAGGGCCCATCCGCCATTTTTGAAGTAGACTTTTACGCCATCCGCGTAGCTGACCTGCTCGATTTCCCATTCAAATTCAGGAAGGGATTTTTCCACGTAAATCTTGTCGTAAAGCCGCTGGCGATCGGCCGCGCGGAAAGTACAGTCACCTTCTGCAGTGTAGGCGAAGCCGTACTTGCCATAAATTTCACTAAGCAGTTCGGAGAGCTTCTTACCTGTTACGCTGATCATTTCCACTAACAGGCTGGAAGCGAAGACACCGTCTTTTCCTTTGATATGTCCTCGGATGGTTAGGCCACCGGAGCTTTCACCGCCAATCAATGAATCATCGGCCTCCATCTGGGCGCTGATATGTTTGAAGCCTACTGGTACTTCAAAACACTTCTCACCATGTGCGGCGGCAATTCTGTCGAGAAGGTGGGTGGTTGCAATGTTACGTACGACTGACCCTTTCCAGCCTTTGTATTCCAGTAAGTAGTAATAGAGCAGCATCAGGACTTCATTGGGGTGAACGAAGTTTCCTTTTTCGTCAATGATCCCCAGGCGATCGGCATCGCCATCGGTGCCGATACCGATGTCGTAACCTTCATGAGCCACTAAGTGTTTCAGGCGGTATAACGTTGCTGCACTGGGTGAAGGCATCAGACCGCCAAATGATGGGTTGTGCCCGTCGTGAATTACATCGACATCACAGCGGCCGCTGATCAACACAGTTTGTAAGGCATTTTTAGCCACCCCAAACATAGGATCAATCAGCACACGCAGATTCGCGCGTTTAATGGCTTCGATATCGATGAAATCGACAATGGAATCCACAAATTCATTCATTGGATTGATCAGGGTAATTTGTTGTGATGCGATGGCGTCATCGAAATCCACGGATTGAATATAATCGTAAGTTAACTGGGAAATTTGCTGTTCAATCTTAGCTGTGATGATCTCGTCAGCGTCTCGTCCCCCTTCGATGAACACTTTTATCCCGTTGTAGTCCGCGGGATTATGCGAAGCGGTGATACAGGCCGAATAGGTGGCACCGATATGCTTGGCTTTAAACATAACAATCGGCGTTGGCACAAACTTGTTGATAAAGCTTACTTTAATGTCATTGGCCGCCAGGACTTCAGCAAACCAGGCTGCGGCTTTATCAGATAAGAAACGCCGGTCGTAGCCAATGACAAAGCCGTTCTGGGTCACCTGCTCGGCGACCATAATATTGGCTAGCGCTTGAGCGACTAACCGGACATTATCCTTGGTGAAGGTTTCGCCAATTAAGGCGCGCCAGCCACCGGTTCCGAATTGGATCATGATGGAACTCCTATTTCTCTCGTCGGTATACGGGGCGCAATCGGGCGCCCCAATTCAATTAGCCCATGATCACGTTGACAGTGTTGATACTGCCGACCGGTTGAGCCGGGATTGCTCCTTCAACAGGAGTGTCATTCAAGGTGATGGCCGTGACGCCTTTGCTGACGCCGTTCGGGTTTTGTACCTTGATGTGGTAAGTCGCGCCGCGCCATTCGCGGGTCACCTCAAAGCCAGGCCAGCTGGTCGGGATACATGGATTCACGGTCAGGCCGTCGAAACCGGTCTGGACACCCAGGATGAAGTTGGTGACTGCGAAGTATGCCCAGCCAGACGTACCGGTCAGCCATGGGTGGTTGGCACGGCCATGGTTTTCGTGGTCGCGGCCCATGATAAATTGAACGTATGAATACGGCTCGGCAACTCGCTTCTCGATGATGTCGTTTTGGTTGTATGGGTTCAGTGCATCGTAGAACTTCATGGCACGATCACCACGTCCCAGTTTCGCTTCGGCTACCCAAGCCCATGGGTTTGGATGCGAGAAGATCGCGCCGTTTTCTTTCACGCCTTGGTAGACGCGGGTAACAAAACCGATGTCGTCGTTGGGCGTTGCGAATGATGGCGAGTTCAGGTGCAGGCCGTATTCAGAGAACAGGTTGTCATCAACGGCGTTCATCGCTTTTTCGCCACGCTCCTGCGACGCCAGGCCAGACAAAACAGCCAGGGTGTTAGATTCCAGGTGCACGCGGCCTTCAGCTTGTTGCGCGGTGCCGATCTTGTCGCCGTTTTTGGTCAGGCCACGGATGTACCAGCCGCCTTCTTCGTCCCACAGATGCTGTTCACACGCTTCGCGCACATTGGCTGCCATTTCGGTGTACTTCTGTACGTCCGCATCCAAGCCTTTGTATTTCGCCAGTTTGATGAATTCCTGCAGTGCCCAGAAATGCAGGAAGGACGTCATTGCTGACTCTCCGCCACCCAAGTTCAGGCAGTCGTTCCAGTCTGCACGCAGACCTTTACAGATACCGGTTTGCCCCACGTATTCAGCAGAGAAGTCCAGCGCCGCTTTCATGTGTTCATAAACAGACGCGTCGCCGCCGTTGGCGTAAGGAATGGTTTCATCCAGGAAGCTCTCTTCACCTGTTTCTTGTACGTAACGGCAGATGGTTGGCACCAGCCACAGGTGGTCGTCAGAGCAAGTGTCTTCGATGCCGTGGATCTTGTCTTCGTCGCTTGGGGTTGGTACCACGGTTGGTGATTTAGATGGTTTAACATCGGCTTTCTCTGGATCGAACCAGTCTGGATCGAACAGGTGCAGGCCGTAGCCTTCTTTCACCTGACCGCGCAGCAGATCCACCAGGCGCTTGCGGGTCATGCGTGGGTTTGCGTGAGGCACGGAAATCGCGTCCTGCGCGGTATCACGGTAACCCAGACCCGTACGGCCGCCTACTTCGATGAAAGAGGCAAAGCGTGACCACACCACGCAGGTTTCCGCTTGGTACAAGGTCCATGCGTTGATCATGGTGTCCAGCCCCTCGTTCGGTGATTTCACCTGGAACTTGGCACAGCGGGTATCCCAGTGCGCGCGGATGTCAGCAAGCGCAGCGTCAACATTTGCAACGTCCTGGTATTTCGCTCGCAGGCGCTGGCCTTCACCTTTGCCGATCCCCAGAATCAGGACGAAACGAACTTCCTCGCCCGGCTGAATTACGAATTGCTTGTGCAGTGAGCCACAGTGGTTGTAACAGGTTTGCACATGGTTAGAACAACGACCGGTTTCGATCGCGATGGGATTCGCTTCGTCACGATACATACCGATAAAGCTGTCACGCTGACCGTCATAGCTGTCTGGATCGAAGCTGGAAGCGAGGTAGTAGAAGCCTTCATAATCGTTGGTGTTGTAGTACAGGTCGTACTCAATTACGCCTTCGTTGTACGCCGTTCCGGCTGAGTAGAGGCTCATCTGGTGGTTCTGATTGTCAGACTGGATGTGGCTGAACGAGAATTCCACGAACGAGAATGCACTGATGGTGCGTGGCTGATCGCCGTCGTTCCTGATTTTTACATCCCAGATTTGCGCGTCTTCGCCTTTTGGTACGAACAGGGTTTTCTGCGCTGTGATGCCGTTGTATTCACATTTGAATTTGGAGTAAGACAGGCCGTGACGCACTTCATACGTGGCTTCTTCCAGGCTTTTTGCCACCGGCTGCCAGGAGATTGACCAGTAATCACCGGTTTCGTCGTCGCGCAGGTAGACATAGTGGCCCGGGCGGTCGAAGGTGCCGTTTGGACGGAACTTGGTTACACGATTGTACTCCGGGCTGTTGTAGAACGAGTAGCCCCCGGCGTTGTGAGAAATGACAGTACAGAACTTTTCTGTACCCAGGTAGTTGGTCCAGGGTGCAGGCACATCAGGGCGAGTAATGACGTACTCTCGGTTGGTATTGTCAAAATAGCCGTAATTCATGGTTTTCAATCCTTGTTTAATCAGTCAGCTGCAGCGTTATTCGCAGCGACGGTAGTTAATGCCTGCTTTGTCCAGGTAAGCTAATTGTCCGTTTAGACGCGCTTTGAAATCTGGCCAGCTGCGTTGATCTGGTGAGGTCCAGCCCAGTTCGGCAATCGCCAGGAGGCGTGGAAAAAGCATGTATTCGAGGCGGCTTTGGCTGTTAACCAGTTCACACCACAGGCCACACTGAATTCCCAGAATGCGCTGTTGCGCCGGATCGCTGGCTGGCAGGTTAGCCAGCGGGTGATATTGATAGACTTTGTCCAGCGGGAGTTTCCCGGCCCAGTCAACGCCGGGCTCATCCGCCGAGAAGCCCTGTGCCAGATCGAGGTAGGTGTACTGCGCCGGCTGCATAATGACGTCAAAGCCTGCCTTCGCCGCCTGCTCGCCGGCCTCTTCGTTCTGCCAGGAAAATATCACGGTATTGGTGCTGATTTTGTCGCCGTGGGTCGCTTCTTCCCAGCCCATCATGCGCTTGCCGTGCGCTGCCAGACACTCTTCGGCATAGCGCAGCAGATGGCCCTGCAGCTCTTTTGGATCGCGGTAACCATGTTCTACCATCAGAGCCCGGCAGCCCGGGCTGTCGGTCCAGACGCCATGGGGCACCTCATCACCACCAATGTGTACGTACGGGGCGGGGAACAGCTCACACACTTCAGCCAGAACGGTTTGGATGAAGGCATAGGTTCCCGGAAGGGCTGGGGTCAGAATGTTATCCGGGTAGCCCTGGATACTGCGGTACTGGGAGTGGTCGTTGCGATCCACCAGCAACTCTGGGAGCGCACGAATGGCGGCGCGGCAATGCCCTGGCATGTCGATCTCAGGGATAATGGTGATGCCGCGATCAGCTGCATAGGTAATCAGCTCCCTGACCTGATCTTTGGTGTAGTAACCGCCATAACGCTGGCTGATCGTGGTGAACTGTGGGGCAAGGGTTTCGTTCGGACCACGCCATGCACCCATGTCGGTCAGTGCCGGGTAGGCATCAATTTCCAGCCTCCAGCCTTCATCATCGGTCAGATGCCAGTGGAACGTATTGAATTTGTAGCGTGCCAGTTGGTCAATCAAAAACTTCAGGCGCGGCACCGGGTGGAAGTGGCGGGCACAGTCCAGCATCATTCCCCGATAGCCATAATGCGGGGCATCCTCAATTTCGACCATAGGGAGCAGACATGCCGCGTGCGCGGAGTGGCTGGATGCATTGGGTAACAGCTGGATCAGACTTGCCGTCGCATGACAGAAACCGGCTTCGGAGCCTGCTTGTAGCCAGATGTGATCCCATTCGACCAAGAGTTTGTATGCCCCTTCCGGCAGCTTCGGATTGTACTGATAGATGATGTTGCCGTTTGGCTGAAGCGGCAGTTCGTCATGCAAGTACCCGGTCAGAGTGGCTTGCAGCCAGTGGCTGCTGCCTTGCGCGGCTTCATGTTCGGCACTGATCGCACTGTGGCGGTGCAGCGAAAAGCTCCCCCCCAGAACTTTCAGCGCATGGGGGGCTGGGATCAGGTTGATGGATTTGGCTGCCGGCAGGGGCGTCGTGAAACGCTCCTGGCTTGGCGAGGCCAGATTGATCGTGGTGACTTCGACTGGTTGGGGGTGGATCAGCGTTTGCATCTTAGTTGCGATGTCATCCCCGCTGGGATTGTGCGCTGTCGAGTGGATAAAGGCTTCCGGAATGCCGTCATCAAATAAGGTGAACGGCTTGGTGTGGGCCGTGAATTCGGTATAAAAATGCCCGTTGGAGACCAGCGGTTCGGATGTGGTAGGCGTCAGGGTGCAGTAGCTGCCTATCTGGTGCAGGCGACCGTTGCTCAGCGAATCCTGATTGATCCAACGTCCGATCACAAAATGCAGGGACCAGTTTTCCAGCGGCTGGTCAGCCAGGTTATGCAATGTGAGCGCAAAGCGGGACAGGTTCTCCTGCTGCTCTATGACGGTTAAATCTAGGCGATAGCTCATAGGTTGACTCATAGTGGGTAAAGGTTGTGATGCCCTCGGGCCATGGCCAGAGCACCATCCATGGCGTCGCCCTGAGGGACGGCGACACGTTGCTGCATTGGAGGAATCAGCCAGGGAATAATGCGTTCCGCTATGCTGCCCATCAGGCAGATACGGCTGGCCCCGCGCTGAATCAGGGCTTTCATCCACATTTCAATATCGGCCGCGGTCTGGTTGAGCAAGTCGATACCCAGCGCATCTCCCTGATAGGCATAGTCAAAAATGGCTGGCGAAAACTGACCGTAGTCGCAAGGCCTGGCGGATTTCGACCAGCTGACAATGGCATCAATGTCGTGTCGGAAATGGGCCATGACATGGCTGACCAACGGGGTCACCGGCCTGAGACCATCCTGGGCGAGCAGGACCTGCTGGATCAGGCGCAGCCCCATGACCGCGCCACCGCCCTGATCGGAAATAGGAAATTCACGGCCGCCAACCACATGTTGTGTCCCCTCACTCAGGTAAATCCCGCATGAGCCGGTGCCGGCAATCAGGATGGCGCCGTCCTTCCCAGCCCATGCGCCGAGACAGGCACCGTAGGCATCGGTATTGAGAGTGACGGCAGCATACGGATGGGGCTGGGCCATAAAGTCATACCAGGCGCTTTTTTGCTCGGCCCCGGCCAAAGCCAGGCCGACCCGCATATGGGCGTAGTGCTCCGGCCCGAGATGAGCTTGCGCGGCTGCGGTTGCGATAGCATCCTGAATGGATGCCATCGCGACTTCGCTTCCCAGCAAAATATTTGCGCTGCCGGTTTTGGCTTCACCAAGCACCTGGCCGTTTAGCTCGGTAATCCGGGCTCGGCATGAGGTTCCGCCGCCGTCGACACCGACATAAAATTGAACGGAATCAGACATCTTGTCTCTCCTTGTATTGCAGGGTCACGGCCAGCAGGTACCAGCCGGCATGGGGGATCCATTGCTCTCCCCAGCGCCAGTTTTGCAGCATGTCGTTTGCCTGTGGCTGCGGGTTGAAGGCGATGTCCCGCTCGTTGGTAAAACCGGCCGTAATCCCGTTGCAGACGCCGCCTTTGGCATTGCTGAACCCTAGGTCTGGCAGATAATCCGGGTTATTGCGACCATGCCCATCCAGCATGGACATATCAAAAGGATTGAGCCCCAGTATCCAGTTCAGCAGTCGCTGACCATAGATTTCCAACGGGAGTTTCAGATCGCGGAAAGCGGGCAGGGCGGCTGCCTGATACGCCATGCTGGCCAGAGAAGCCAGCCGGGCGTTCTCCCCTTGCCACCAGTAACCGGTTTCATTGTGATGCGGAATAAAAAAACTGCTGTGCTTGTCGCCCTCTACCGCTTTGACATACTGGCGCGGATAGCCGAACGGGTTAGTCACTTCCGCAGTGATCGCCAGTTCAAACTGTAGCGCTTGCAGGATGACGGTCGTTACGGTCTGCTGTTGCTGGTGGTCCGGCTCAATATCGAGGTAATGCAGCAGGCTGAGTACCGGTAGTCCGGCGTCAGAGGCATGGAAATACGGCCGACTGCCGTCATGATTGGCGGACCAGAAATAGCGGTACTGGTCATCGCTCATCTGCCGTTGGGCCAAGCGGCCTGCCCAGCGGCGCGCCCCGGTCAGAAAGCGCCTGTCGTCCGTTGCCCGGTATAGTTCCACGGCAGCCAGCAGTGCACAGTACTCGTCAATGATGTTTTCAACCCCGTCATCTACATACCGGGTGTTCATTTCTACCAGATGCCAATAGCCCTGCTGCGCGGCCGTCAGGTATTGCGCCCGGGAGGCGGTATCGAATCCCAGTGATGTGCCGTGCGAACCCAGAATCCTGGCCGCAGCGGCCAGGGCGGCGATCGCCATCCCTCCGCCCTGACGAAAGCCTGCCTGATACTGGGCAGATTTATGGCCGTTCTGGGTCGCGTATGCGCAGATTTCGCGCTGGGCGGTGTCTTTGCTCCAGGTATCGAATACCGTCATGTAAAAGTAACCCTGCGGTGACTGCATCCGGCACAGGAAATCAGCACCGTGGAGGGCCTCTTCAAGCAGGCGAACACGGGGGAACGGCGCCACCTCCGGCTGGTTACTCAGCTGGCTGAACGCGGTGAGCATGTTCCAGACCACCAACGGTGTCTGCTGCGGGTTGAAATAATTGCTGTACGACAGGTGGCTCAGGTATTTACTGACATCCCCGGAGGCGTCGTACCAGCCACCATGCGCATCCACGGTCTGACTGGAGTCAAACAGACGCACCTGATGATCCGCCTGATCAAATTTGCCGCCGCAGCGCTGCGATTTGAAATAGTGCAGAACATCGCTGAAGGTCTGCTTCATCAGCAGCCCGTCGGCGATTTGAAAACGTGCAGACAGCTGCTCACCCACCTGCAGCCGGAACCAGCCGCATTGCTGCAGCGCGGAAAAGTCGACCAGATAAGTCAGTCCGGTATGCCATTGATCCACCTCGCCATGTGTTTGCACCGGCAGTGTCAGCAGAGGTTGCTGGCTGGTGTCGCAAACAATCTGTGCCGTTGTGATTGTCAGTGGCATTGCTGTCTGGATGACGGCCTGCTTGGTACCGAAACGCTCATAGCCCAGGTGATTGGTTAGCAGCTGCATGATGCCTCCATCAGTTTTCATACAGATAGCAACGAACAAAGTGGTTGTCAGATAACTGGGTAATGCCTGGTAGTTGCGTCCGGCATTTGTCGGTTGCGTGGGTGCAGCGACCTGCAAACGGGCAGCCGAGGCTCTCTGGTGTCCACAGTGGAATTTCCCCTTTATTCCCCTTCAGCTTCTCATGGATCGATTTTTTCGGATCCGGCACGGCAGAAACCAGTAACTGGGTATAAGGGTGTTGCGGATCGTGGATGATCTCTTCCGTGTCTCCCCACTCAACCATGTGGCCGACGTACATCACAGCCAGATCTTCAGCGATATAACGGGCCGTTGCGATATCATGGGTGATATACAGCAGCGCCATTTCACGTTCGAATTTCATTTCTTCCATCAGGTTGAGCACTCCGGCGCGAATCGATACATCCAGCATCGAAGTGGGCTCATCGGCCAGCACGACTTCGGCCCCAACCGCAATGTTGCGCGCCAGGTTGACCCGCTGACGCTGGCCCCCGGACAGCTGGTGCGGATATTTCTCGGCGGTTGCCTTCGGCGGGATCAGGCCCACTTGCTCCAGCAGGCTGTAGACGGTGTCTTCCAGCTCTTTTTTATTGCCTTTGCTGACTTTGTTATGAATCAGCAACGGGCGGGCAATATGGTGAAAAATGGTATGGGTCGGGTTTAGGGAGCCAAACGGATCCTGCCAGACCATTTGGACGCCCTGGCGGTATTTCATCAGGTCATCGCGTTTTTCAATAGTACGGATGTCACGGCCAAAGTATTCGATATGGCCGTGTGTCGGCGCATACATTTTGGCGATCATTTTCGCGGTGGTGGATTTGCCCGAGCCGGATTCCCCGACAACGGACAAGCCACGGCTCTTGTACATCTTGAATGACACGTCATTGATTGCCCGCATCATGGACTTTTTCAGCGAGTTGCTGCTAACCGGGAAGTCTTTGACCAGGTTCTTCCCTTCGATAATTGGTTGTCCGGTTGGCTTGCTCATCATGCCTCCATATTCTTATTGGGATGAACGGCTTTGGTTGAATAGGTGGCAGTTACTGAAACGGCCGGGTTCAAGCTGACGCAGCTGAGTTGCCTGACGAAAACAGGCGTCATGGGCTTTGCTACAGCGAGCCTGGAAACGGCAACCCTGAGGAATTTCCAGCAGGTTAAGCGGGTTCCCCGGAATCCCGGTCAGCCGGGTTTTTGGGCCGGTCAGCGGCGGGAACGAGTTACCCAGTCCCTCGGTGTAGGGGTGGTACGGGCGTTCCAGGATTTGTTTGGAAGGCGCCACTTCCACCAGTTCACCGGAGTACATGATCCCGATGCGATCGGAGAACTCGACCATCAGGGACAGATCGTGCGTAATAAACAGGATAGAAAACCCGAACTCTTCTTTCAGGGCGTAGATCTTTTGCAGGATCTCACGCTGTACCACCACATCCAGTGCGGTGGTGGGCTCATCCATGATGATCATCTTCGGATTGAGAGCCAGAGCAATCGCGATCACCAGACGCTGACGCATCCCGCCGGAAAACTGGTGCGGATAATCCTGCAGTCGGCTCGGGTGGATATCGACAATTTCCAGCAGCCCTTCGGCCCGGCGTACGGCCTGCTCACGGCTGAGGTTGGTATGGCGCATAATCACATCGCAGAACTGCTCTTCCAGACGCAGCACCGGGTTCAGGGCGTTCATCGCACTCTGGAACACCATTGAGATTTCGCTCCAGCGAAACGCACTCATTTGCGAGTCGCTGAGTTTAAGGATATCGCCGTGACCATCGAAAATGACTTCACCGCCGGTAATGAATGCAGGTGGCTTATGCAGGCGCATCAGTGAGAAGGCAACGGTTGATTTACCGCAGCCTGACTCACCCGCCAGACCAAAGATTTCACCCTTGCCGATGTCAAAGCTGACATTGTTGACGGCACGGACATCACCGGCGTCAGTGATGTAATCGACGCACAGGTTTCGAATGGAAATTTGCGGATTGGTCATTATTTTTCGCCCCCTTCCAGTGCAGGCTTAGCGTTAATTTCAGCTTCTGTTTCAGTGTTTTGTTGCTTGGCCATGTTCTTCCAGCGGCGCATTCCCTTGTGAGAGCGCAGTTGCGGGTTGGCAATTTCATCGACGGCAAAGTTGAGCAGCGCCAGGCCGATGGCGATGAAGATCAGGGCCAGACACGGTGCAAACAGTTCCCACCAGGCGCCGACCAGCATCGACGAAGAGGTGCGGACGTTGTTAAGCATGACGCCCCAGCTGATGGAATTCGGGTCGCCCAGTCCGAGGAAGGAAAGGGTGGCTTCGGTCATGATGGCCAGCATGACGGAGCCAATGAAGCTTGCGCCGACAATCGAGACTAGGTTAGGCAGAATTTCGACGAAAATAATGCGCCATGACGATTCCCCCAGAACCTCTGCCGCTTTGACGAACTCTTTCTCCCGCAGTGAGAGGGTCTGAGCGCGGACGACCCTTGCTCCCCACGCCCAGGAGGTCATTCCGATGACGATCGCAATGGTGACCGGCCCGGCCTGGCCAATGAAAGCGGCAATCACAAACAGCAGCGGGAACTGCGGAATAACCAGCATTATATTCATCGCGGCAGTGAGGATGTCATCCACCCGGCCGCCAAAGTATCCGGCTGATACCCCGATAACGGTGGCCAGAAAACAAACCACCAGACCGGCACCGAAGCCGACAGCCAGTGAGGTACGGGTGCCGTAAACCACCTGAGACCAGATATCGCGGCCCATGCGGGACGTTCCCATCATGTGATCGGCCTCTTTTGACATCAGCAGGGTACGGCGGTTGTCTGCCAGGTTGGTTGCCACCCAGCCATCCGGGTTGTTTTGGGCGGCTTTGACGATAAATGCCGGGTACTCGTGTGGGTTACCGGTTTTACGATCCGGCGCATGCTTGGTGATCAGTGGGGCAAAAATGGCCGCCAGAATAAAGGTGCAGATAATGCTCAGGCCCAGCAGTGCCTTACCGTTGTTACTCAGTAGTTTAATTAGTGCATTCATGATTATTTCCCTCCCTTGCGTAGGCGAGGATCCAGCGCGACGATAAGCAGGTCGGCCAGGAAGTTAAAGAACAGCATGAACAGGGTCATGATCAGTAGCTGACCTTGCAGAACCTGGTAATCCCGGCCGTTAATGGCGTTCAGCAGCACGGTACCCAGACCCGGATAGTTGAAGATGATCTCGATAATCAACTGGCCGCCGATAGCCATCCCTAGGGCCATCGACAGAGCGGTAACACTCGGTAGCATGGCGTTTCGGGCTGCGTAGTTGAACACGACCCGGTTTTCGCTCAGGCCCTTGCCTTTGGCCATGGTGATGTAATCTTCGTTTAGCAGGTTGATCATGTTGTTACGCATGCTGATCAGGAAGCCGCCAATCTGGATGATGGTGGCACAAACCAGTGGCAGGACGGCGTGGTAAGCCACATTTTTGTAGAACTCAAGACTGGTCCAGTCTGCAATTACCCCGGGGGTATAGGCATAACCGGTCGGAAACCAGCGCATGCTGATGGAAAAGGTGTACAGCGCGATCATGGCGGTGACCACCGCAGGAACAGCTTGCACAACCAGCATGGCCGGAGAGATGAAGGCATCGTATTTACTGCCGCGTTTCCAGGCAGCAAAAATGCCCAGAATGGAGCCGATGCAGAACGAAAGAATAACTGCTGTCCCGGCCAGGAACAGTGACCAGCCGACGGCGTTACCCAGCATGTCGTTGACCGTTTGAGGGTAGGTCTGGATAGAGATCCCCAGGTTCCAGCTCAGAATGCTTTTAAGGTAGGTAAAATACTGTTCGTACAGTGGCCCGTCGACAAACCCGAGCAGTTTTGACATGGCGGCAATACGTTCTGGCGTGACCTGTACGGTCGCGTTAGCAAACATCATGGTCACCGGGTCGCCGGGCATGGCGCGCGGTATGATAAAGTTCAGCGTAGCGGCCACAAGGAACGCGATAAAGTAGAATGACAAACGTCGTAGAAAGAATCCCATAACTCACACCTTTCCAAACCAACCCTTCACTAGCGGCTGGATTCAGGACGAAAAACCCCCTGACGACTGGCGCCATACATTGCACAAGTGAGGGGGAAGAGGCGGTGCGCAAGGGGCGCACCGCAAATGAAGCAGAACTTACGACTTAGGTTTCAGATCCAGTACCTGAAGAACACGTTCCTGAACACCGGCCCAAATCATCGGACGGCCTTTCGGATTGTTTTCATTCCACCAACCGTCAAAGCGGGTCGTGTTGTACTGGAAGTTAAATGCGCCGGACATGACAGGCACAGTGATCTGGTTTTCAGCGATGATCTTCTGAATGATGTGGGCAATTTTCAGCTGCTCATCTTTATCAGCGGTCTTATAGAAACTGTTCAGCAGTTTATCCAGCTCCGCGCTCTTGTAGTGGTGCATGGCAAAACGAGGCTTACCTTCACCTTCCTGCAGTGCGGAGTTGTAGCCATCATTCCAGTAAGTGTGAGGATCTGCACCGTGGAAGAAGTTGGTGTAGGCCACATCGTAGGTACCGTCCTGCATCGCTTTGTTGTAAACCGCGAAGTCCGGAGTGCGGGCTTTGGCGTTGATGCCGACTTCCTGCAGTTGCTCAACAGCTAGCTGAACGGTGTTGTTGAAGTCAGTCCAGCCATTCGGCGACTGAACTTCCAGCTCAATCTTCTTACCGGTTGGGGTTTCAACAAAGCCGTCACCATCAATATCTTTGTAGCCGGCTTTCTTCAGCAGCGCTTTGGAATTTGCGGTGTTGTAGGTATTGAAGCCTTTGTACTTGTTGTAGATGGTATTGTCAGACCAGGAAGCAAAGGCTTCGCCGAGGCCCGAGGCGTAGTTGTTAGGTTTGCCGTTGCCGTAGAACGCGATATCGATGATGGTCTGGCGATCCAGTGCCATAGAGAAAGCACGGCGGAACTCGACATCATTGATTGCTTCGTGGTTGCCTTCTTTCGGCGACTTGTAGTTCAGCAGGAAGGATTGTGTACCGGCCGCAGGATACCAGTATTTGTGGTTAGGGTTTGCTGCTGCATACGTGCTGTCGATGTCAGGAATGAACGATGAGGTCCAGTCCAGCTCCGAGTTGATGATTTTCGCCAGCAGCTGGTCGTTACCGGCAATCTGAGGAACGCGCAGACAGTCTACGTCCAGATTGTCGTTATCCCAGTAGTGTGGGTTACGGCACTGAACATACAGCTGTGGAGTGAAGGTGTCGATCTCGGTGAAAGCACCGGAGCCGACCGGATTGTCATTGGTGAACGACTCTGGGTTCTTAATCTTGCTCCAGATGTGTTCTGGCACGATTGGCACTTTGGCAATTTCAAACGGCGCGTTAGAAGTGGCTTCTGTTAGGCTGAAGATCACTTTGTTGTTGCCCTGCTGCTTCACTGCCGTGACCCAGTTATTGATACCGGTACGGTCCAGCTCAGGTTTTTTCTTCAGCAGTTCCAGTGTGTAAACCACGTCTTTGGCGGTGAAAGGTTTGCCGTCAGACCACTTAACCCCATCGCGAAGTTCAAACGTTACCTGCATCAGGTCGTCAGACATGTAGTAGTTTTTCGCGATACGCATAACCGGCTCGTTACCGTGCATCTGGTTAAAAATCACCAGTGGCTCATAGATGAACTCGGTGGTGGTGTCCAGATCGGTATCCAGGAACGGGTTAAAGTTACGGACCATTGTAGGATAAAACTGAGGTACGATAGTCAGCTCACTGCGTTCAGCAGCAGAAGCCACTGGCGCGGTTACTAGGGTTGACGCGGCGGCGACAACGGCGAGTGCTAACTGAGTTTTTTTGATATTGGCAAGCATAGCTGTTCCTTACTCTTTGCTTTTGTTTCACTTATGAAAATACCCGTTGAACGGGACCCTCAAACCTACTTCATCTGAGCTGAGTAACGCGGCCCAAACAAATGGCCTTGTAGGCTCTCAGTGACCTTAAGGAAACTCCGGAATAACAAATAGGTCAATCTGGCTTCCCGTTAAAACCGTCAAAATACCCGGTGGTACCGTTAAAACCGTAAATATCTGAGTGTGATCTGCCTCAGCGGCGGAAATCCTCTGTGCGGTATCTCACAGATAATTTTATCGATTACATTTTCAATGTGAGCGTTTACTATCGATTTTTACTTTTATTTTATTGATGTTTAGTGGCTGACTTTGGAGTGAGTGATGTAACGGGAGAGGAGTTGGGAGGATATTTCCTTGCGGAAAATTTATCCCCTGCATTTGTTGTGATTATGCTCTCAGAATACGTATTAACCCCGTTTCCAAGACGGAACGAGGCTGAAAAAACAGCTTTTGATGGGAAATTGACCAGTATAAATCCGACTGGAGAAGGCGTTTTTTCGGTTTTTACAACGCATAATTTGAGGCGAAAAAAAGCCCGCCAGGCGGGCTTGAAAAAGGCGCGGTTTATACCGAAGCAAGGAGGCATCCCGGCAGAGATCAGCTGATAAGGTGTTGCAGTTGCTGCCTCATCAGTTGCAGTTGTTCTCTTTCATCGGCGGGCACCTGACAGCGTTCCAGCACAAAATCCACGGTGCTGAGTACCGTGCGCCAGCGCGGTGTTTTGGGCAGAGTTTCAAGGTGCAGGTATTTATCCAGTGTCCGGGTTTGCAGGGTACTGCGGTCGAGGTAGACCCGCCAGAGCCCGCTTTCTTCGGCCAGTTCAAATTTGGTTTTCCTGGTATAGCGTTCCCAGACGCCAAGGGTGGTCTTCATGGTATCGACCAGCAGTTCGCGCAGGGTATCGTGCTTGCTGCCGCCTTTGTCATCCAGGCGATCCGCCAGTTCGCTGAATTCCTCGCCCAGATGACGGAGTTGGTCCAGGCTGTGCCGGTCACGGTTGAAGGCAAAGCCGGATAAAACGTCGACGGCATTTTCCAGCACTTTGATACGGTGCTCTTCAGTCGGACCGTGGTTGTCAAAAATAAACATCCGCTGTAACCCGGAGGCTTCCGGCAGGTTAATCACGTCAGTGCTCAGGGAACTGAGGCCATCCCCGATGCGGAACATCAGCTTGCCGTGGAAATGGTGGCGGCTGGCGATGTCTTCCGGCAGATGAGTGGCCAGAATATCGTAAAGGTTGTGGCGCTCCAGTTGCTCAGGAGTGCGTTCAAACAGTTTACCGGCGGCGCTGTTGGCATAGCGTATAAGGCCGTCGTTACGGACACAGAGTATCGCTTCATTGGTGGATTCGAGCAGCCCAAGCAGGCGGCTCTGGGTTTCCAGCAGGCCCGCTTCCGTTTCTTTTCGCCGTGCCACTTCTTCGGCCAAGATCTGATTTTCCAGGCGCTGGCGTTCAGTTTGTCCAGCTTTCAGGTGTGCCCCGATCCGGGCGGTCAGCTCTTCTTTATTGAATGGCTTGGTCAGGTAATCGTTGGCACCGGATTCAAAGCCGCGTACCCGATCCTGAACCTGTCCCAGGGCAGAAAGCATGATGATGGGTAAATCCAGCATGCTGTAGGTTTTCCGCAGTTGCTCACAGACTTCATAGCCGGACATCTCCGGCATCATAATATCCAGCAACACCAGTGCGGGCTGTTGTTCATCAACCAGCTGAAGCGCCTGCTGGCCACTTTCTGCAGTGATCACCCGATACCCTTCCAGTCGCAGGAAGTTATGCAGAACTTGCAGGTTGACCGGTTCATCATCCACGACCAGCAACAGGTCGCCATCCGGATTATCCGGTAAATCTTCCAGCTCACACACCGTTGGGTCGCTGATCGGAGCCTGAAAGTGAAGGTTGCGGTTGGCCAACTGACTGTTAGCAATGTCATGCTCGCTGGCCAGGTTCAGGGTGAAGCTGAACGTAGTGCCTATCATCGGTTGGCTGCTGACGTACAGGCGTCCCCCCATTAAATCCACCAGCTGGCGGCTAATGGACAGCCCCAGTCCGGAGCCCTGGCGGTAATGGGCGGATTGCGTATTGGCCTGGGTCAGCGGCTCAAAGATATGCTCCAGCTGCTCGGCAGGGATCCCCTGGCCGGTATCTACGACCTGAATCCGAAGCTGCTTTTGCAAAATCGTGGCTGAAAGGATGATCTTACCTTCAGAGGTGTATTTGATGGCGTTACCGACCAGGTTGTACAGTACCTGCTCGATACGCTGCTCATCGCCCAGCACCAGCGGCAGGTCATCAGGGATCTGGTTGATGATGCGGATCGGCTTGTTGCCCAGCAGGTGGCTGGACAGTTCCAGTACCAGACGCACGGCCGAGGCCAGATCTACCGCATGGCGCTGTATATCAAGATCGCCATAACGCATCTTATGATAATCCAGCAGATCATCGACCAGGTTGGTCAGGCGCTGGCCGCTATTGATGATGATCTCCAGCTGGCGTCGTTGCGAATGTTGTAACGGGCCGTTGGCACCGGCCAGCAGCGATTCGGCGATGCCGACCATCCCGTGCAGCGGGGTCCGCAGTTCATGGGATGTGGTGGCCAGAAACTCATCTTTCAGTTTATCAGCGGTCTGCAGCTCGTTGTTCTTCTGCCGTATCACCAGCAGGTTTTGCTCCAGCTCCGTGTTTTGTTCGCGGATCAGGGTGATTTTATCCCGAATGGAAGATTGCATGCGGGCAAAGCTGGTGGCCAAGCGGCCGATTTCGTCGCTGCGCTCGGTGCTTCCTATCTTCTGATCCAGATCCCCGGCGGATACCCGCTCAGCGGCCCAGGTCAGGCGCAGCAAAGGCGCGGTGATGGAGTTGGAGAGCCAGTGCGAAGCGATAATCACCAGCACCACGGCCGTCAGCATGGCCGCAAAGAAGATTTTTTCCAGCTGGCGAATGCGGGCGAAGGCTTCTTTTTCTGGCAGCTCGACGACCAGCGCCCACTCACTGCCCTTGAGGCTGATGGGGGCGAAGGCGCTCAGTACCGGCACCCCGCTGAAGTTGGCAAAGCTGCCCACGCCGCTGTTGCCGGCCAGTGCCTGATCGATGCTCGGGCTGGAATAGGTCGCGGGGGCCTGAGTACTTTGCGGCAGCAATGAGCGGTGATCCTGGCCTACCAACAGGGTCTGCACCTGATGATTGGTTGTGGCCACGGTGTCGCTGAGAATGTCCCGGATGGAGCGGTTACTTAGCTTAAAAAAGACATAACTGTGCAGATAGCCTTGCTGAATGATGGGGGCGGCAAACCAGGCGGCGAGATCCGGGTGATCTGGCTCAGCACTGAAATCCGTGAATACGACCGGAACCTGATCCGCGCTGTAGCCGGATTGCCGGGTGAGGGTCGAAATCGCGGTAAAAGTAGTGCTCAGTGCCTGAAACGTGTGGGTGGTTTGCTGCAGGTTGACGCTGAATGTCTCGGGACTGTTGGCGGAATAGACAATATTGCCCTGTAAGTCGACCAGCAGAATGTCGCTGAAATGCGACCGCTTAAGGTATTCGTCGAAAGCCCAGTTATAGCGTTTGTACATCAGCCGGTATCGTTCATGGCTGGCGTAATTCGTGACTCCGTTCTCAGCCGGCGCCCTCATGGTCAGCCGCTCCGTAAAATATGTGCTGCGACCGAGTTCCTGCAATTGCCCGCTGATGTCACCCAGTTGGTTATAAGCACCGACCAGGCCGTAGAACCGTCCGCCACTGGCATTGGCCAGCTCAGAGCGGGCAAAGCTCTGCACTTCCGATTCCCGTGCCGTAATGAAGCTCTCCAACTGCTTGCGTTTGTTGTCGAGCAATGACGCCAGGTGATTGGTACTTTGCTCTGCTAAATCAGTGGTGTGGGAGCGAAGGAAAAATAATGCTGAGAGGAGCAGGGGAGTGATACTGAGAACGAGAAATGCCAGCATTAGGGTATGCTGCAGTCGCTTGAAACGGGTAGTCTTCTGCATTCCGGTGCCTGAAATTTACCTGTAATACTCTAAATGCAGCCGACTTCTTTGGCAGAAGCTGACTGGCGTGACAGTGAAAAAATGCTCTTATTTTGACGAAATTTACGTCATAACACGAAAAATGGGATCTTCTGTCACCTTATACGTGGTTTTTTTGCATTATCAAGAAAGCAGGCGGGGAAGCGTGTGGCGACACACAGAATTGACGGAGTTAACGGTTGGGAGGGGCTGTTTTTTGCCCATATTGACGGGATTTGTCGGTATTTTTACCCGGTGAGACGGTGAAACTCACCGGGTAACGAAAGAACATTGCGCTATTTTTTCGCGGCGTAAATGTTGAATTTATTGTTGCCGGCCGGCTGCTCACAGTGGCCCAGGCTGGCTTCGATCAGCGGCGGGTAACGCAGGAAGCTGTTGGCGACAATGATCAACTCGCCACCAGTGGTCAGGTGCTGGGGGGCTTCAGCAATCAAGGTTTCTGTGGCGGCGTAGAAGGTTTTCAGGCCGGCGTGAAACGGCGGGTTGCTGATCAGAAAATCGTAGTGACCCTGAAGGTCGCTGTATACATCCGTCGCGGTAAAACGGGCTTCCAGCTGATTAACACGGAAGGTTTCCTGTGCTGAGGCGATGGCTAGCGCGCTGATGTCACACAGCTCCAGGTCAATGTCCGGGTGGTTGGCTTTCATGAATGCACCAATAACACCGGCACCACAACCGAAGTCCAGTACCTTGCCGTGCAGTGCCGGCAGAGTGTTCAACAGAAGTTCGGATCCTTTATCAAACTCCCCGTGGCTGAAAACGCCTGGCAGCGAACGGATCGTCAGGCTTTGTCCGCCCAGCTCCAGCGGGTAGCTGCGGAACCAGTCCTGCAGGACAAACGCCGGTGCATTGTGGTCACAGCGACCCCAGTAAAAACTGCAGCGTCGGGCCGAGTCGTATTTGGTCAGTGGACCAAACGGGCCAAACATTTTTTCGGCGCTGCGCACGCCGCTGCGGTTCTCTCCTACCACACAAATCTCGGTGCCCGGCGCCACTTTCGCCAATAGCATGGCCATTAGGTATTCCGCTTCCGCTTTGGCTTTCGGCCAGTAAAGCAGGATCATATCGATGGATGCGGCGTCACCGTCAAATTCGGCACCAAAATGGGCAGTTACCTGAGGGCGCGCAGCCAGAGAGCGGTAGAACCCGTAGTTGGTGGTAAAGACTGTGACTGAGGCGGCGGTTTGCGCCAGCTCAATCGGAAACGCATCCGCCAGCTCACCGGCAATCAGGACATTGCGGTTTTCAAAAAACTCAATCTGGCGGAGAGCGACTTGGCTTGCAGCACTATAGGACATATCGGCCTCAGAAACGGTGACAGGAATATGGGGCGCGAATTGTTCCATAAATTCAGGGATAAGAAAAGCCGGAGGGCGGGGCCGTCCGGCTGATGTTAGGCAAGGTGCCGTGTCCCCGGGCATAAGCCGTGCGGGGACGGCGGTAAAACTGAGGCGCCTGACTCAGTGCTCATCCTGATGACGGAGGAAATCTTTGAATTCCACTTCATACAGTTTGAATAGCACTAGAGTGATGGCAAAAATAATTGGCCCGTAAATCAGGCCGATCAGTCCGAAGACGTTCAACCCGCCGATGATTGAGAAAAAGATCAGCAAAGTGCTCATGCCTGAGCTGCCTTGCATCAGCATTGGCCGCAGGAAGTTATCGATGGAGCCCACCACGACGGCACACCAGATGGCCAGGAACAGAGCCCATTCCCATTGACCGACGAGCAGAAGATACAGGGTCGCCGGGATCCAGATCAGCGCGGTGCCGACCACTGGGATCAGCGAGGCAAATGCCATCATTGAGCCCCAGAACAGCCCTGGGAATCCAGCCAGCCACATGGCAAAGCCACCTGCTGCGCCTTGTGCCAGTGCCGTCAGGAAAGAGCCCAGTACTGCCGATTTGGCCACTTGCTCGACTTCGTTCAGTACGGCGTCTTCCTGGCTGCGGGAGAGCGGCAATACATGGCGGATCGTGGCGACGATGCGGTCATGATCCCGCAGCAGGAAGAACAGCACAAACAGCATCAGCATGAAGTTGATCAGAAAGTTAGTGGCATCCCCGAGCAGCTTGGCGCTGGTGTTCAGCAGTTGGGCGCCAAATTTAGAGGCTGTTGCCGCGATTTTGCGGACAATTTCCTGGGCATCCAGCGGTTCAAAAGGCAGATATTTATCGAACAGTGCCATCAGTTTGACCACATACGGGTGCCCCAGCACCTCCTTGACGCCCCCGGTTGTCAGCCAGTTGTAGCTGTCGCGGGAAAACGTTGAGCCCTGATGAATGATAGAGCTGAAGACCACCAGCAGCGGGATCACGATCATAAAGGTCAGCAGGGTGCAGGACAGCACGGCTGAGAGATTGGGTAATGTCGGCAGTCGGTGGCTGATCCGGCAGTGGATCGGGTAAAACAACAGCGAGATGATAAAGGCCATGACGATGGGGCCGAGATAAGGCGCAATCAGCTGGTAACTGGCGTAGGCGGCAAGCGCAAGCGCCGCAATGAGCACCCAATGGCGGGACTCGATTTTGACGGAAGACGGCACGGTCAAATCCTTATTAAGGTCAGTGTTGTATGATACTGTTTTGTGGTACTTATGATTGCATCACCGGTCAGGTGTGGCAATTATCAATGTAGCCTGTTCAGGAAATATTAAGGAGTTTGCGATGGGGTGCTGTGATTGCGGATGCGATGAAAAGAAAAAGCGCCGGGTGCCACTGGCACTGTGGGTGGTTTTGGGGATAGCGGTTCTGACTGTGCTGTTCTGGCAATAGGTTGTTCTCCATATCCAGATATAAAACTCAGCCTGGCAACCCTAGCACGCTTTCGGGCTGAAAACGGCGACTTGCAGATAGTACAATGCCGCTCGTTGAGCGGCATTGTAGGGTTGGACGATGCGAATTACGCCGCTTCTTCTGCCAGTTTGGCAAACGCGAATTCTGCAGCGTCCAGCGTGGCTTCAATCTCTTTGTCACCGTGCGCCAGAGAGGTAAAGCAGGCTTCGTAGGCGGACGGAGCCAGGTAAACGCCCTTTTCCAGCATCAGGTTGAAGAAGCGCTTGAAGCGTTCGATATCACACTTCGCCACATCGCCGTAGCAGTTAACCGTTTCTTGGTCAGTGAAGAAGAAACCGAACATGGCGCCGACCTGATGGGTTTTCAGTGGGATGCCGTATTTGTCAGCCAGAGCCTGGAAGCCTTCTGCCAGACGCTGAGTGGTGTGAGCCAGACGCTGCTCATTGCCAGGCTGAGTCAGAACGCTCAGACAGGCGTGGCCGGCTGCCATGGCTACTGGGTTACCGGACAGGGTACCCGCTTGGTAAACCGGACCGGTTGGCGCAATGTATTCCATCACATCACGACGGCCACCGAAGGCACCTACCGGCATCCCGCCGCCGATCACTTTACCCAGCGTTGTCAGGTCAGGTTTGATGTTGTAGTAACCCTGTGCCCCGCCGTGTGAAACACGGAAACCGGTCATCACTTCATCCAGAATCAGCAGGGCGCCAAATTCGTCACAGATCTCACGCAGGCCTTCCAGGAAGCCAGCAACCGGTGGGATGCAGTTCATGTTGCCGGCTACTGGCTCAACGATGATACAGGCGATCTGCTCTGGGTGCTCAACAAAGGCTTCACGAACTGAGTCCAGATCGTTGAAGGTACAGGTCAGAGTGTGCTTGGCAAAATCTGCCGGTACACCTGGTGAGCTTGGCTGGCCCAGCGTCAGGGCGCCAGAACCGGCTTTCACCAGCAGGCAGTCGGCGTGGCCGTGGTAGCAGCCTTCAAACTTGATGATTTTGTCGCGGTTGGTGTAGCCACGAGCCAGACGAATGGCGCTCATGGTGGCTTCGGTACCAGAGCTGACCATACGAACCATTTCCATTGACGGCACCAGCTTCGACACCAGCTCAGCCATGGTGATTTCCATTTCTGTCGGCGCACCGAAGCTCAGGCCGCGCTGAGCCGCTTCAATAACGGCATCGCGGATTGCCACGTGGTTGTGGCCCAGAATCATCGGACCCCATGAGCCCACGTAATCAATGTAGGCTTTGCCGTCTGCATCAAAGATATACGCGCCGTCTGCTCGTTCGATAAAGAGCGGAGTACCGCCGACACCGGTGAAAGCACGTACCGGAGAGTTAACCCCACCTGGGATTGTTTGTTGCGCTTTGGCAAATAAATCAGCTGATTTGCTCATAGGGTTGTCCTGTTTGAATAATTGTCCGATGTGAACTGCCCGGCATTGTACCTAGGCGGTGGGGGGCTTTCAATTTCCCGGCGGGGGAACTCTGCGTCAGCTCAACCTCTTAGCGCGGAAAATTGCGTGCAGCAATGAAAAGCTAGTTTTCAAGAATGCCGATGTAAAAACCAGAGCGGGTCGACTATCCTTGGTAAGACGCTTCGCGTCCCTTTCTTTTTGCCCCGGTTCCACGGGATATCATCGACATACGGCGAGTTCAATGACGGATACAAACCAAGGCACTCCTGCGCCTGAACGACTGCAGCCCAGCGGGCTGGTACGGCGCTTTCTTTCCCGCGATAAAACCCCGATTTCAGTTCTGTTTCTGTCGGCGCTGGTCGGACTGGGAGCCGGGTTGCTGTCAACGCTGTTTGAAATCTCGGTGCATTGGGTCTCGGAGCAGCGCACCGAATGGCTGCGCAATGAAATCAGCAATGTGTTGCCGCTGTGGTTGTCGGCGTTTCTGATCAGTGCCGGGCTGGCGCTGGTCGGTTATTACTTGGTCAGCCGATTTGCGCCCGAGGCGGCAGGCTCCGGGATCCCGGAAATTGAAGGGGCGATGGATGATATCCGTCCGGTACGCTGGTGGCGGGTGCTGCCGGTCAAATTTATCGGCGGGCTGGGGGCGCTGGGCTCCGGCATGGTTCTGGGGCGGGAAGGCCCCTCGGTGCAGATGGGCGGCAATATCGGGCGCATGGTCTCCGACCTGTTCCGCCTGAAAGACAAAGAAGGCCGTCATGCGTTGCTGGCGTCCGGGGCAGCTGGCGGGCTGGCCGCAGCGTTCAATGCTCCGCTGGCCGGTATCATGTTTGTGGTTGAGGAGATGCGGCCGCAGTTTCGTTACAGCCTGATCTCGATAAAATGCGTGATGATTTCAGCGGTTGTGGCCAATATCGTCTTTCGCAGTATCGCCGGCCAGAACGCAGTGATCACCATGCCGCAATATGCCGCGCCGCACTTGCATTCGCTGTGGCTGTTTCTGATCCTCGGGATGCTGTTTGGTATTTTCGGCGTGATTTTTAACCGCCTGATCACGCTGGCGCAGGATTTGTTCGTCAGGGTTCACCGTAACGAGCGGCGCCGTTACCTGCTGACCGGTACCTTATTAGGCGGCTGTTTTGGCTTGTTGCTGCTCTATTTGCCGGAGCTGACCGGCGGTGGGATCGGCCTGATTCCGAGTGCGACCCAGGGCGAGTACGGGGTCGGGCTGCTGTTTCTGCTTTTTGTGGCGCGGGTAGCGACAACCCTGTTGTGTTTTGGCTCTGGCGCGCCCGGTGGTATTTTTGCCCCGATGTTGGCTCTGGGGACCTTATTCGGCACGTTCTTCGGTGCCGTGGCGCAACACCTTTTTCCGGATATGGGGCTGGACGCCGGAATGTTTGCGATTGCCGGAATGGGAGCGCTGTTCGCCGCGACGGTGCGGGCACCGATTACCGGTATATTGCTGGTGATTGAGATGACGAACAACTATCATCTGATCCTGCCGCTGATTATTACGACCCTGGGCGCGACCATGCTGGCGCAGGTTCTGGGTGGACAGCCTATTTACTCGCAACTGCTGCATCGTACCATTGCGAAAGAAAAAATGGCCCAGCAGTCGTCCTCAGAGGTGGTCAATACTTGAACGAGATAGTCAGGTATTAGATAATCAACGCAATGACCGAGTGTATTTGAGAGGTTTTGAATGAGCGATGCTAATTTGCCGCTGAGTTTTTCCGATGTTGCAGCGAATAAAGTCAAATCGTTGATCGCCGAAGAAGAAAACCCGAATCTGAAACTGCGTGTTTACATCACTGGTGGTGGTTGTAGCGGTTTCCAGTACGGGTTCACCTTTGACGAAAAAGTGAATGAAGGTGATTTCACCATCGAAAACAGTGGCGTAACCTTGGTCGTTGACCCTATGAGTCTGCAGTACCTGATCGGCGGCATTGTTGACTATACCGAAGGTTTGGAAGGTTCACGCTTCTTTGTGAACAACCCGAATGCGACCACGACTTGTGGTTGTGGGGCATCATTCAGCGTGTAAGCTGACTGTGCGCCCTGCGCGAGACAAAAAAAACCGCAACCTGATGTTGCGGTTTTTTTATGTCCGGGAAGCGCCCTGTGGCGCCGGGCTGCATATCTGGGAATGCCCTGGTCTAGGGGCTGTGTTTGGGGCGCGCTGGTTTGGACCGCTTAACTGCGGTTTGTCAGTAGCGGGCTGTTATCTGCAATGAACTGGCTGAACTGGTTCAGTTGCGCCATTCGCTCGCGGGCGTGCGCTTTGAAGCGGGTTTTCTCTTTGCCGCTCAGCGAGCGGGCCTGCGGCAGATCCACCGTGCGCGGATTTTTGTGCACGCCGTTGACCAGGAACTCATAATGCAGGTGTGGGCCGGTAACCCGACCGGTGCCGCCGAGAGTCCCGACGACTTCTCCCTGTTTGACCCGATCGCCGGTTTTGACCTTGCGCTTGGTCATGTGCAGGTATTTGGTGATGTAGGTGGAACTGTGGCGGATAAAGACATAGTTGCCGTTAAACTGGTTATAGCCGGATTTCATGACCACTCCGTCACCGGCGGCCCAGATTGGGGTGCCGACCGGCGCGACATAGTCAGTTCCACGGTGTGCTTTCACTTGTCCGGTGACCGGGTGAAGGCGACGAGGGTTGAAGTTGGAGCTGACGTAGCGGAAGTTTATCGGCGAGCGCAGGAAGGCCTTACGCATGGCGCGTCCTTCTGCATCATAGTATTTACCGTCTTCACTACGCACGGCGGTAAAAGTCTGGCCTAAGTTGGTGAAGGTGGCTGCCAGAATATCGCCGCGGCCAATGGGTTCGCCTTCCACCAGCTTTTCTTCAAACAGGACGGAAAAACTGTCTCCGGCCCGAATGTCGAGGGCAAAGTCGATATCCCAGCCAAAAATGCCAGCCAGTTCCATGATCTGGTTGGCGGTCAGTCCGGCTTTGTCGGCGGCGTTCCAGAAGCTGGAAGTGATAATAGCCTGGGCGTAATTAAGCTGGATGTCGACTTGTTTGCTTTCTTTGGCGGAGTAGAAGCTGTCAGCCGTGCGCGTGACGATCAGGCGTTCTGTCGCGCTTTGTGGCTGAACAAGCTGAACTAACTGGTTTTTTTCATCAAACCCGAAGCGAAGGGTTTCACCGGGACGCAGGTTGGCGAGCTCTTTGGTGCCTTCATCAGCGTTGACGAGTTGGTAGAGATCCAGAGGAGAGAGGCCGACTTTATCAAACACCACGGCCAGGCTTTCACCCGGCTTTACCTTATACTCTTTCCAGCGCAAAGCCGGAATTGCCGGTTTTTCTTCCCCGGCCATCGGTCGAAGCTGGGTGATGTTCAGATCCAGAGCCAGCGGGTAATGTTTGCCGGGTTCGAATTTTCGCTCCGGATGGGCGCTATCCTCGGTGCCCGGCCACAACAGCAACAACCCCATAAACAGGGTAATCACTGTGATTGAGACTTGGTGCATCCTTGGCAGCCGGCGCAGTATCGTTAATAGCATTAGTGATTTTTTTGTGTATTAGGAAAAAATAAATCAACCTGTAGTCTAACTGGTTTCAAAAAACATCGCTATTCAAGTAATATTGACGATTATTACTTTTTTGCCAATTCTGTGGGAGCGAACAAGAATGGCCAGTATTGAACAAGCATTAGCTGAAATTAAGCGTGGTGTTGATGAGCTGATTCCGGAAGAAGAGCTGATTGCCAAGCTGAAAGAAAACCGTCCACTGCGCATCAAGCTGGGTGCCGATCCGACAGCACCGGATATTCACCTGGGCCACACTGTTATTCTGAACAAGCTACGTACGTTCCAGGAACTGGGCCATGATGTGACGTTTCTGATCGGTGACTTCACCGGGATGGTCGGCGATCCAACCGGCAAAAACACCACGCGTCCGCCGCTGACACGCGAAGACGTACTGCGTAATGCTGAAACGTACAAAGAGCAGGTGTTCAAAATCCTGGATCCGGCGAAAACCAAGATTGAGTTCAACTCGACCTGGCTGTCCGAGCTGGGCGCAGAAGGCATGATTCGTCTGGCGGCTAACCAGACGGTTGCTCGCATGCTAGAGCGTGACGACTTCAAAAAACGTTACACGGAAGGCCGTCCAATCGCTATTCACGAATTCATGTACCCGCTGCTGCAGGGCTATGACTCGGTGGCGATGCACACTGACGTTGAGCTGGGCGGTACCGACCAGAAATTCAACCTGCTGATGGGCCGTGAGCTGCAAAAAGCCAACGGTCAGAAACCACAGGTTGTACTGACGCTGCCACTGCTGGTCGGTCTGGACGGCGTGAAGAAAATGTCTAAGTCGGCTAACAACTACATCGGTGTGGCTGATGCGCCAAGCGAAATGTTCGGTAAGATCATGTCGATTTCTGATGACCTGATGTGGAACTACTACGAGCTGCTGTCTTTCCGTCCGCTGGAAGAAATCGAGCAGTTCAAAGCAGACATCGCAGCAGGTAAGAACCCTCGTGATGTGAAAATTCTGCTGGCGAAAGAAATCATCGCTCGTTTCCACTCTGAAGCGGATGCTGACGCGGCAGAGCAGGAGTTCATCAACCGCTTCCAGAAAGGTGCAATGCCAGATGAAATGCCGGAATTCGAGTTTGAAGCCGGAATTGCCATTTCTAACCTGCTGAAAGACGCTGATCTGGTGAATTCAACGTCTGACGCACTGCGTATGATTCGTCAGGGCGCGGTGAAGATCGACGGTGAAAAGCTGGATGATACCAAGCTGGTTCCAGCGGCTGGTACGAACGTATACCAGGTCGGCAAGCGTAAATTTGCCCGTGTTACCGTAAAATAATTCCGATTTATACCCGTGACACACCACAAAGGCGCCTCAGGCGCCTTTGTTTGTTTATGCCTCCGGATAAATGCAAAAGCCGGAAATGGCTTCAGCTTCAGCTACATCAACTGCGATAAGACAGGTTCTGGGGCCAATTAGCTGTCTGTCGCTTGGGCACACTGTCGGGCAATGACTTGCTGTGCTGCCAGTCTCGCGACACGGCTGCCCAGATGGCGAACTGTGGCTAAATCCTGAGCATGAACCGTCCCTTCCGGTGCATGGGCTGAACTGCCGTATTGGACACCAAGGCGGTTGATTGATTTGTCGGTATAGCTGAAGGGCATATCCATTCCCACCCATAACATGCCATGTTGGCACGCCAGAGTGATCAGAGACTGCAGGGTACTCCCTTGCTCGCCATTGAAGCTACCGCCGACGGTAAAACCTGCGGCCAGCTTATCGCGCCAGTGTTGCTGCTCCCAATTTTCACTGCTGGCATCGGCGAAGGCTTTAAATTGAGCCGCCGGTCCGCCCATGAACGTCGGGGTACCAAAGATGATCGCATCGGCATTGGCCAACGCCCTGAATAACGCCGGATCGCGAAATCGGCCGTTGAGGATGCGCTCCCCCCGGATCGGATAGAGCGTCGCGTGTGCCCCTGGCTGTTGGCTGATTCCCGCCGCGCACGCCTGGGCTAATTGTTCGGTACAGCCGGATTGGGAAAAGTAGACAATAAAGACTGAGGTCATGGGTTCTCCTTGGCAAGTCGCCTCATGATAGCGGCCGGGTATTCCGGCAACGAAAAATGGTGATACAGGTACTGGCAGCTATAGATCAGCTTGATAGTGTGATCATCATCGCTGGTGCAGGTTTGCGCCTGCCAGTGGGCCCACTGTAACGGCGGACAATCCCTAATCGAGACTGGAGGCGCAGCAGTCCCGGCAACCCCCAACGCAGCGACGAAGGCCTGCCAGTAGTAGCGTAGCGCCAGCGCTGGCTCAGCGAGGTAAGGCTGCAATTGGTGCAGGGCCTGAAAACCGGTAACCCCGTGCAGCAGGGTGAAATTGTTGGTGGCAAGATAGTGACGGATCGTGAGCCGGGCGACCAGCGGCTCGTTTAGGTCGGCCGGAGTGACGGCAAGCGATGCAAATTCGGGCAGGCTGCTGAGTTCAGCGATCCGATCGACAATGAGGCCGGGCTGATATGAGTGCGCGGCAAAGTGATGCTGCACAAGACGCAATTGCTGCTCGGCCTGTATCGTCTCACTTTGGTGCAACGCCCCCAGGGTTTGGTATTCACTGGCCCAGTAGGCCAGGGCAATGGCCACTTCGTCGGGATCTTGCAGGGTAACGCCGTAGCTGAGGCGGATCACCCCATGAAAAGCGGCGCTGATCAGCCCTGGCAGTAGTTCGGGCAGGGCATGGCGCACGGTTTGCTCAATTCCCTGCTGGTGGATTTGCCTGCGATAACGGGACAGAAAGCGGCCGAAATCGGCCCTGTTGCCGAGTGTCGGCGTTTGTGCATCGGTGCAGGCCGGACGCATGGGCACCAACTGGCCGGTATAGTGGTGATAAAACGCATCCAGTTGGTTCTCGGACGCCCCCTGAAAAGCCAGGGCGGCCAGCGCCATTGGCAAGTGGTTGGCCAGACCGCGGCCGTAGACAGGATCATACCGTTGCCCTTGACGAATCAGTTGCAAGCAGTGCTCAGAAATAGGATGAAACATGCCTTTCTCCTGGTTGCCGTAAACAGAAAACGGATGGGTACTTTGGTTATAGGTGATAGTCGTTGCGCTGGGCGGGATCGTCACTGAGGTATTCGACAAACTCCCACTCAATGCCGTTGGGATCCCAGAAGTAACAGCGTTTTCGCCACGGGTGTGTGGTTTCGATGTCATTTTCCTGATAACCGGCAGCCAGTAAGCGCTGTCTGACGCCGTTAACATCCTGCGTGACCAGACCGATGTGATTGATTCCGCTGTCGAGGTAAGGCGCACGATCGATCTTGTCGCGATTCACGACATCCTGCAGGGCCAGGTAAGTGTGTTCAGTGCCAATATGGCACCAGCGATAGAGCTCGCTCTGACCGCGATGTCGGACAGAGAAACCGGGCAGGGCGGTTTGCAGAAATGCGATGCTGTGGTCAATGTTGCTGACGGTGAGATTGGCGTGTTCGACATACGGGACGTGATCAGTGCTCATGTTGCCTCCTGAAGTATATTGCGTATGGTTTTAGTAAAAGCATATTAGTAATGTTTTTGATTTACTAATAGGATAGGCGGTGGTGTAGATAAATAAAGTTTTTTGTTTATTTAATTGGTGTGGGACGTAAAAAAGACCGCCTGTTTGGCAGTCTTTTTATGTATGGGTGCAAAAACTGAGGCTATTTTGCCGGCTGGATCAATTTCTTAAGGCGAAGGTTGGCAATGACAGGTGCCAGCGGATAGCGGCCAGTCGAATGCTTAGGGTGGTGATGACGCCGACCAGCGTTGCCAGTGCGGTTTCCACGCCCATTATCAGCGCCACCGTGTGCACAATTCCCCCAAGAATACAGGCGGTCGCATAGACTTCGGTACGCAGAACCATCGGGATTTCGCGGGCAAGCACATCACGTATCACCCCACCGCCACAACCGGTAATGACCCCCATAATGACCGCGACCATCGGGGTGGCACCAAAGCGCAGGGCTTTCTCGACGCCAATCGCGACAAATACGGCAAGTCCGATGGCATCTGCAACCGGCAGGATATACCAAGGCATTTGCCGCGGGCGCCGGATTGCCACCATGCTGATGAGGCAGGTAATAAAGATCACCCACAGGTAGTTGGTATCGGTGATCCAGAAGACCGGCGTTGCGCCGAGCGCCATATCACGGATGGTACCGCCGCCGATAGCCGTGACGCTGGCCAGTACCACGACCCCAAACGGGTCCATCCGGAGACGGCCAGCCAGCAAAACGCCCGAAGCGGCAAACACGGCCGTTCCGAACATATCAAGAATGTAGATAAGCATGGGGTTACTCGCCTGCGCAAAGTCAGTTAAAAAACCGCGTGATTGTACGAGGAATCGTTCGCCGCACAACCGGATACATTGGCTTTGTGAGTGTTGTCACATAACTTTAACAAGGCTCAGTGTGGCTGCTGGCGAACCTTATCCAAGTAGTGGCATACCTCCTGGGCCGCTTTAAGCGTACGGGGGGTCGGGCGGTTCAGCCAGTCGGAGGTCAGAAAGAACAGATTACCGCGGGCAACGGCCGGTAATTGTTGCTGCCACTTGTTCCAGCGCGCCAGTTGGCTGCCCGCATGGTTGGTGCCAAAAATCACTTCCGGCTGGCGAATAATGACTTGCTCTTCGGAGACCTGCGGGTAGGCTGCCGGACTGTCTGCGAACACATTTTGGCCCCCGCACAGGGCAAAAACCTGACTTGGCCAGCTTTCGCCGGACAGGGTGATCATCGGGGCATCGCTGAGCTGATAAAAGTATTTCACCGGGCGTTGGGTCTGGTGGCTTTGCTGCAGTGCGTTTAACTGCTGGCGGAAATCGGTAGCGGCCGCGTTCGCCTGCTGCGGGGAATCGGCATACTTGCCGAGGGCCTCCAGGCTGGTGGCAATGTCAGTCAGTGTCTTCGGATTGGAATAAAAAACGGTGAAGCCGAGCTGCTCCAGTCGCTCCATCTCCCGGCTCGGATTACCGCCCTGCCATGCCAGAATCAAATCCGGTTGCAGAGCCACGATACGTTCCAGTTTAATGCCGCGGTAGTTGGCGACCCGCTCCAGGGCTTTGGCTGCTTCCGGGTAGTCACTGTAGTCGCTGGCGGCAACCAGTTTATCGCCCAGCCCTGCAGCATAGGCCAGTTCGGTGGTGTGGGGGGACAGACTGATCACCCGCTCCACAGCGGCGGTCGCGGTTGCTGCGCTGAGCAACAGAAAACAGAAAGCAAGCAGACGCACTCAGAACATTCCTTGAGTCAGAAGTAGTAACAGGCTTTGCAGGATCACCCAGCCAATCAGGCGTTGGTTAACCAGTCGATCAATCTGGGCAAGGTGCAGCGCGGCGGGGGAGATGGGGCCGCCCAGGCGCGGACGCTCCCGCTTGATCGTATCGTAAATGGCCGGGCCACCGAGAGAGAGCGACAGTTTGTGTCCGGTTGCCACCAGTAACCAGCCCGGACCGGGTAGCAGCCAGGCTTCTCCCTGACTGGCGAGCCCGCGCCAGGCGACGCGCACGTTTTGGCCGAGGCTGATCAGGACGGCAAACAGGCGAAGCGGGACGATATCCAGCAGCGCCAGAATTCTTACTGCCGGCAAGCCAAACTGGCGATATTGCTGTCGGCTTGGCGACCACACCCGCGCCAGTGACACCGCCAGCCGGTAGAGAATGGCGCCGATGCCGCCTGCAATGCCAAACCAGAACAGCACGCCTGCGACCAGACGGCCGTATGCCAGCAGTTGGGTTTCCGCACCGGCTTTACCCAGCCCCAGCAACGACAATGAGTCGGTGTGGCGGTTGATACGGGTGGAGAGTAGAAAGCGGCAGCCTTGCTTGTCTTCCCGGCTGTAATGCCGGATAAAAGCCTGACTGAATTGGCGGGTGTTGCGCCAGTCTAGCGCAATCCAGAGCAGCAGCAGGTGAAAGGCCGTTTCTATCCATACCAGCTGGTAGAGGCAAATCAGCAGTACCAGCACGGTCAGCCACATTACGCTCCAGGCCAGCGCACCAGCCAGTTGTTGCTGGCGGGGGGCGTCATCAGGGTGGTTGACTCTGTCAGCTATGGCGCGGGCCAGTTGCTGCCATATTTGCAGCGGATGAAGGGCGGCGGGCAGGGGGAGCAGCCATTGCAATGCCAGGGCACCCCACAGTGCCAGGAGGTAAGGGGATGCGGTCAGCAGGGCAATGGCTTCGTTCATTATTGGCTCAGAATCTCAGCCATTTTGCTGACCATGGCTGAAGAACTTTTCGCGGCCAGTGGCAGGAATTCTTCAAAGCTCATTGGCGATTCTTTATCCGCGACATCTGAAATCGCACGGACAACGACAAACGGAACGTTGAACTGATGACAAGCCTGAGCAATAGCTGCGGCTTCCATTTCGACGGCAACGACTGACGGGAAGTGTTCTCGGATGAAGGCCTGTTTGTCGGCTGAGCAAACAAAAGCATCACCTGTACAAATCAGACCGCGTACGGCGTGGATATCCCCCATTGCTGCCAGGGCTTTTTCTGCCACGGCCATCAGTTTTTCGTCGGACTGGAAAGCGGCTGGTTGCTGTGCCATCTGGCCAATTTCGTAGCCAAACGCCGTTACGTCAGCATCGTGGTAGCGTACTTCCGTTGAGATAACCACATCACCTACATTCAGTGAGCTGTCGAAACCACCGGCTGAACCTGTGTTCAGTACGACATCTGGCTGGAACACTTCCAGCAGAACGGCTGTGCCAACAGCGGCTGCCACTTTACCAATGCCAGACTGAAGCAGAACCACATCGGCGCCGTTCAGCGTCCCGGTGTAGAAGGTACAGCCTGCTTTCTGGTGAGTTTCACAGTTTGCCAGTTGCGATTTCAGGATCGCAACCTCTTGCTCCATCGCGCCAATAATGCCGATTTTCATCAATAGGATCTCTTGCTGGTGAACAAAGGCTCCCGAATGGGAGCCTGATTAGAATGGTGTGATTGTAACATGAGCGTGGCGGCAATTGCCAAATTGCCGCCCTTGTTACGCCCAGATTCAGAGTTCCAGATAGCTGAGGATACCGTCTGCGGCTTTGCGGCCTTCATCGATGGCGGTCACCACCAGATCTGAGCCCCGTACCGCATCGCCACCGGCAAAGATTTTCGGGTTGGTGGTCTGGTAGGCAAACTCGGCCTGAGCTGGCGCTTTAATGCGTCCCCAGTCATCAAGCGCCACGTCAAACTCGCTCAGCCAAGGCATCGCATGAGGCTGAAAGCCAAACGCCATGACCACGGCATCCGCCGGCAGAACGTGCTCGCTGCCTTCGACAGGCTGTGGGCGGCGGCGACCGGCTTCGTCTGGTTCACCCAGCGCCGTTTTCACCATATTCACCCCAGAGATGTGGCCTTTATCGTTCAGTTCCAGACCAATCGGCTGCAGGTTAAACTGGAATTTTACGCCTTCCTCTCGGGCATTTTTGACTTCCCGCTTTGACCCCGGCATGTTGGCTTCATCACGGCGGTATGCACAGATCACGTTCTTGGCACCCTGACGGACAGAGGTGCGCACGCAGTCCATCGCGGTATCACCACCGCCCAGTACCACCACGTTTTTGCCTTTCATGTCGATGTAATCCGGGCCGCTTTCCAGCCCCATCACCCGGTAGGTGTTGGAGATCAAAAACGGCAGGGCATCGTACACTCCCGGCGCGTCTTCGTTGTCCAGTCCGGCACGCATGTTTTGGTACGTGCCGACACCAAGAAAAACCGCGTCGTAGTCATTGACCAGCTCAGCCAGCGAGACATCTTTGCCGACTTCGGTATTGAGGCGGAACTCCACCCCCATTTCGGTAAAGACCTTGCGGCGATTGATCATGACCTCTTTTTCCAGCTTGAACGACGGGATGCCGAAGGTCAGCAGGCCTCCGATTTCCGGGTAGCGGTCAAACACCACCGGTTTGACCCCGTTGCGGACCAGAATGTCGGCACATGACAAACCGGCAGGGCCGGCCCCGATAATCGCGACTTTTTTGTCGGTCCATTCCACCTGCGACATGTCCGGTTTCCAGCCCATTTCAAACGCTTTATCGGTAATGTATTTTTCCACGTTACCGATAGTGACCGCGCCGAAATCGTCATTCAGGGTACAGGACCCTTCACACAGGCGATCCTGCGGGCAGACCCGGCCACAAACTTCCGGCAGGGTGTTGGTCTGGTGGGACAGCTCCACCGCTTCAATAATCCGTCCCTCATTGGCCAGTTTTAGCCACTGCGGAATGTAGTTGTGCACCGGGCACTTCCATTCGCAGTACGGATTGCCACAATCCAGACAGCGGTCAGCCTGTGCGCTGGCCTGCTGCTGGGTAAACGGCTCGTAAATTTCGACAAACTCAATCTTGCGCACTTTCAGTGGTTTCTTGGGTGGGTCGATACGCGCCACATCAATAAACTGGTATACGTTCTGGCTCATCGGACTCCCTCCCTATTGTGCTTGAACGCGCAGCTCGGCCGCCGACAGGCTTTGGTGACCAAGCAGGGTATTTACATCGGCAGATTTTGGCTTCGCCAGATAGAACTTCGGAATCCACTGGTCAAATTCAGCCAATATCTCCTGAGCCCGGCTGGAGCCGGTGTGTTCCAGATGCTGGTCAATCAGGCCGCGCAGGTGCTCCTGGTGGATTTTCAGCTCTGCCAGTGGCAGGGCTTCAACCAGTTCCGGGTTTACCCGGCCGGCAAAATCGCCGTCTTCATCCAGAATATACGCGAAGCCACCGGTCATCCCGGCCCCGAAGTTCACCCCGGTTTTGCCCAGAATTGCCACGATACCGCCGGTCATGTACTCACAGGCGTTATCCCCGGCTCCTTCAATCACCGCAATGGCGCCGGAGTTACGTACCCCGAAACGCTCCCCGGCCTTACCGGCTGCATACAACTTACCGCCGGTGGCGCCGTACAGGCAGGTATTACCGACGATTGTGGCATCGCTGGACTTGAATGCCGAGCCTACCGGTGGGCGGATCACAATCTGGCCGCCCGCCATGCCCTTACCGACGTAGTCGTTGGCATCACCGGTCAGGTACAGATTCAGGCCGCCGGCGTTCCAGACCCCGAACGACTGCCCGGCGGTGCCGGTCAGGTGCAGGTTGATCGGTGAGGCTGCCATGCCCTGGTTGCCCCAGCGTTTGGCTATTTCACCCGACAGGCGGGCACCGACTGAGCGGTCCGTGTTACGGATATTCTGGAAAATATCGGCTCCGCTGCGGCTTTCGATGGCCGGTAGTGCTTGCTCCAGTAGCGCGGCGTTCAGGGTTGCCGGGTCAAACGGTGTATTAGGCTCGCTGCAGTACAGCGTTTTGCCCGGCTGCGGTTCTGCGGTTGCCAGGATAGGCGACAGATCCAATTTGCTCTGTTTGGCCGTGTAACCTTCCACAACTTCCAGTAAGTCAGTGCGGCCAATCAGGTCAGTCAGTTTCTCGACGCCCAGAGTGGCCAGCAGGTCACGCACTTCCTGGCCGAGGCCGATAAAGTAGTTCATGACCTGATCCGGCAGCCCTTTAAAGAAATCACGGCGCAGGGTTTCATCCTGGGTCGCGACCCCGGTAGCGCAGTTGTTGAGGTGACAGATACGCAGGTATTTACAGCCCAGAGCTACCATGGGCGCCGTACCAAAACCAAAGCTTTCGGCCCCGAGAATGGCGGCTTTCACCACATCCAGCCCGGTTTTCAGGCCGCCGTCCACCTGCAGGCGGATTTTGTGGCGCAGTCCGTTGGCCACCAGTGCCTGCTGGGTCTCGGCCAGTCCTAATTCCCACGGGCTACCGGCATATTTCACAGAGGTGAGCGGGCTGGCACCAGTACCGCCGTCGTAGCCGGAAATGGTGATCAGATCGGCGTAGGCTTTGGCAACCCCGGTCGCGATCGTGCCGACGCCCGGCTCAGAAACCAGTTTGACGGACACCAGTGCATCCGGATTGACCTGCTTGAGGTCGAAAATCAGCTGCGCCAGATCTTCAATCGAGTAAATATCGTGGTGCGGCGGTGGTGAGATCAGAGTGACGCCCGGTACCGCAAAGCGCAGCTTGGCGATTTCCGTCGTGACTTTGTGCCCCGGCAACTGGCCACCTTCACCCGGTTTTGCCCCTTGGGCGACCTTGATTTGCAGGACATCGGCGTTCACCAGATAGTGCGGTGTGACCCCGAAGCGACCGGAGGCCACCTGTTTGATACGCGAGTTACGTTCGGTGTTGAAGCGACGCGGATCTTCACCGCCTTCACCGGAGTTTGAGTAACCGCCGAGGCGATTCATCGCAATGGCCAGCGCTTCATGCGCTTCCGGACTCAAAGCACCGATAGACATTGCCGCGGAGTCAAAGCGTTTGAACAGCTCAGTAGCCGCTTCCACTTGCTCCAGGGCAATCGGGTCGCCACTGGTTTTGAGTTTGAACAGGTCACGGATGGCGGCCACCGGACGCTCGTTGACCTCGCGGGCAAACGCGAGGTAGTCCTGGTAGTCGCCACTGCGTACGGCTTTTTGCAGGGTGCCGACCACATCCGGGTTATAGGCGTGAAATTCACCGCCGTGGACGTATTTGAGCAGACCGCCGTGCTCGATAGGCTTGCGTTTCAGCCAAGCCCGACGGGACAGGTTAAACAGATCCTGCTGAAAATCGCTGAAACCTGCGCCCTGAATACGGCTGGAGACGCCTTTGAAGCACAGATCAACCACTTCACTGTCGAGACCCACGGCTTCAAACAGCATGGAGCAGCGGTAAGAGGCGATGGTTGAGATCCCCATCTTCGACATGATCTTGTACAGACCCTTGTTGATACTGTTCCGGAAGTTCAGCATCACTTCGCGGTAAGGGTGGGTCAGAGCGCCGCTGTCAGCCAGCTTACCCAGTGATTCATAGGCTAGGTAAGGGTAGATCGCGGTGGCCCCGAAGCCGAGCAGTACCGCAAATTGGTGCGGATCGCGTGCTGCAGCTGTTTCCACAATGATGTTGGCATCACAGCGCAGGTTTTGCGCCACCAGTCGGTTTTGGACCGCGCCGACCGCCATCGCTGCCGGAATCGGCAGTTTCTCTGGCGTTACGCCACGGTCAGACAGCACCAGCAGAACGGTACCGTTACGCACCAGCCGCTCAGCCTGATCACAGACATCCAGAATCGCTTGCTTCAGATCTTTCTCGCTAGGATCGAAATTGATGTCGATGATGCTGTTGCGATAATGCTGATCGTCCAGCTCCAGCAACTGTACCAAATCTGAGTACAGTAGGACCGGTGAGGCAAAGGCTACCCGATATGCGTGACCGTCGGTTTCGCAGAAGACGTTCATCTCGCGGCCGATACAGGTGGCCAGCGACATCACGTGTTTTTCCCGCAGCGGATCGATTGGCGGGTTAGTGACCTGGGCAAACATCTGGCGGAAATAATCAGTAACCGCGCGCTCTTTGGACGAGAGCACGGCCATCGGGGCGTCATCGCCCATGGAGCCAGTTGCCTCCTGACCTATCTCGCCCATCACTCGGATGACCTGATCCAGCTCTTCCCGGCTGATGCCGAACAGCTTCTGGTAGGTCGACAACTCGTTGTCGCTCAGCGAACGGCTGCCAACCTGATCGTCGCCGAGATCTTCAAACGGCACCAGACGCTTAACGTGGCTGTCCATCCACTCTTTATAGGGATGGCGTTCCATCAGATCATTATCGATGTCATCAGAATGCCAGATCTTGCCGAACTTGGTATCGATTACCAGCAACTCGCCCGGGCCAACGCGGCCTTTTTCAGCCACTTCATCCGGAGCGTAATCCCAGATCCCGACTTCCGACGCCAGGGTGATCAGTTTGTCTTTGGTGATCACATAGCGCGCCGGGCGCAGGCCGTTGCGGTCTAGGTTACAGGCCGCGTAGCGACCGTCGGACATCACGATCCCGGCCGGGCCGTCCCACGGTTCCATGTGCATGGAGTTGAAATCATAGAAAGCGCGCAGCTCAGGATCCATGTCCGGGTGGTTTTGCCATGCTGGCGGGACCAGCATTCGCATGGCGCGGAACAGATCCATCCCGCCGGACAGGAACAGCTCCAGCATGTTATCGAGGCTGGAGGAGTCCGAACCGGTCTCATTAACGAACGGCGCGGCATTTTGCAGATCCGGCAGCAGCGGCGAGGCGAATTTATATGCCCGGGCGCGTGCCCACTGTCGGTTACCGGCAATGGTGTTGATTTCACCGTTATGCGCCAGATAGCGGAACGGCTGTGCCAGTGGCCAGCGGGGCTGGGTATTGGTTGAAAAGCGTTGGTGGAACAGACAGATAGAAGACTCCAGACGGATGTCGCCTAAGTCTTTATAAAAGCGCGGCAGGTCCGCCGGCATGCACAGGCCTTTGTAGACCGTGACTTGCGTTGACAGGCTGCAGATGTAGAAATCCGGGTCGCTGCTGATGCGTTTTTCGATACGGCGACGGGCAACGTATAGGCGGCGATCGATATCGCGCGGCTTCCAGCCGGCCGGGGCATTGACAAAGACCTGCTCGATGTTCGGCAGATTTTCTGTCGCAATCGGGCCCAGAACTTTCGGGTTGATAGGCACTTCACGCCAGCCCACCAGCGACAGGGTTTCTTTGGCCAGCTCTTCATTGATGATGGTACGGGCCTGTTCGGCCAATACCGGATCCTGACTGAGGAAAACCATCCCCAGCGCAAATTCGCGTGAGAGTTTCCAGCCTTTTTCTTCGGCGATAATTCGGTAAAAACTATCGGGCTTCTTCATTAAAAGTCCGCAACCGTCACCCGTTTTCCCGTCGGCGGCAATACCACCACGGTGGGTCATTCGGTCAAGAGCGGAAATCGCGGTACGTACAAGCTTGTGGCTGGTTTGTCCTTCTATATGGGCGATTAGCCCGAAGCCACAGTTGTCCTTATCCAGCGTTGGGTCATACAGTGTCATTGCAACTCTCCCTAGCATCTGCCTGAATAAGCAGTGTTACTGCATTTTTTTGACAGTCATCCTGACCGTCCAAAACTTACCTAAGCACTGTTTCCTTTCCACGTTTTTATTGTTGTTCAGGTACGGCTAAAGGTATTCATGTGCTTCCAGCGACCTTTCACGTTAACGGCTAATTACAGAAAGGTCAAACATTGTTCGCGGGTTTAACAAACCGTTAATATTTGGTGCGCGGGAAGCAAAGAATGCGACGGAGTTAACAAATTGAAAGTGAATAAATATGACGTTCAGGAAAACGAAAAGCATAAAAAACCGGCCTGGTTAGGCCGGTTTGTTTTATATGCTACAAATACTGATTTTGGCAGCGATTCTGCCCTTAGGCAGAAAGCATCAGGGAGTCGGCTTTCGCTTCCAGATTGCTGTTACCCATCAGGTAAGCATCAATTTCACGGGCGCATTCACGTCCTTCATTGATACAGCGGACGACCAGCGATTGGCCGGTTCGCATGTCACCGGCGGCAAAAATGCCTTTCTGGTTGGTGGCGAAGCCTTGGGTGGCCACGTTGCCGCGTTCATCCAGGGCGATATCCAGCTGTGCCAGCACCCCGTGTGGTTCCGGATGCAAGAAGCCCATCGCCAGGAAGGCCATATCACAAGGGATAATGCGCTCTGACCCTGGGATTTCCTCAAACCCCGGACGCTCGCCTGGCTTGGCATCCTGCCACTGAATATCGGCAATACGCAGGGCTTTGACATTGCCTGCTTCGTCGCCGATAAACTCTTTGGTCAGGATGTTCCAGTGACGTTCACAGCCCTCTTCGTGAGACGTCGAGGTCCGCAGGATCATCGGGTAAGACGGCCATGGCTGATTCACCGGGCGTTTTTCCGGCGGCATCGGCATGATCTCCACCTGAGTAATGCTGGCCGCACCGTGGCGGTTAGAGGTGCCGACACAGTCGGAGCCGGTGTCACCGCCACCGATGACCACCACGTGTTTGCCTTTGGCATGGATTTCTTCCGTTTTCAGATCCATGTTGTTGGCGCGGCGGTTGTTCTGTGCCAGAAACTCCATGGCAAAGTGAACGCCTTTCAGCTCTCGGCCCGGGATGGGCAGGTTACGCGGAACGGTGGAACCACCGGTCAGCAGCACCACATCAAAGTCCTGACGCAGCTGTTGGGCATTGATGTTCACTCCTACATGCGCGTTGACTTCAAATTTGATCCCGGCGTCGGCCATCAGGTTGATTTTGCGATCAATGATGTCCATGCCGAGCTTGAAATCCGGAATGCCAAAGCGGAGCAGGCCACCCACTTTTTCGTCGCGCTCAAACACGGTAACGCTGTGACCGGCGCTGTTTAGCTGCTCGGCGGCGGCGAGGCCGGATGGTCCGGAACCAATGATCGCCACGGTTTTGCCGGTACGGCTGCGAGGCGTTCTCGGTTTGGCGTACCCTTCACGGTACGCCGTCTCGACAATGGTTTTCTCGATATTACAGATGGTGATCGGATCCTGATTGATCCCCAACACACAACTGCTTTCACAAGGTGCCGGACAGACACGACCGGTAAATTCCGGGAAGTTGTTGGTTGAGCTCAGGATATTCCAGGCTTCTTCCCAGCTGTCGCGGTAAACCGCGTCATTAAACTCCGGAATGATGTTGCCGATAGGACAACCGTTATGGCAAAACGGCACCCCACAGTCCATACAACGCGCAGCCTGCGTGTTGATTTTCTCTCCGAACTCTTGGTTCAGGACAAATTCCTTGTTGTCCTGAATTCGTACGCTCGGGTCAACTTTCTTTGGCAGCTCGCGGCCAAATTCCAGAAATCCAGTAGGCTTACCCATCGATGGCCTCCAACACGTCCTTGTCTGCGACGTCTGCCTCTGCAACTGTCGCTTGTTCTGCTTCCGCTTTGCGTTTCTCGAATGCCGCTTTGTAGTCGCGCGGCATTACCTTAACCATTTTGCCCAGATTGGCTTCAAAATGTGCCAGGAAGGTCTGTGCGACGGTACTGCCGGTGTATTCCACATGTTTGGTCAGCATGTCTCGCAGCAGGGCCTGGTCGTCACTGTCCAGAGGATCCAAGTCAACCAGCTCAGGGTTGAGTTTGGTCGCGAAGTCGTCAAACTGATCCCAGACATAGGCCACCCCGCCGCTCATCCCGGCGGCAAAGTTGCGGCCGGTCTGACCCAGGATGATCGCCACCCCGCCGGTCATGTATTCACAACCGTGGTCGCCGACACCTTCTACAACCACATGGGCACCGGAGTTGCGCACACAGAAGCGCTCACCGGCCTTGCCGCGGATAAAGGATTCACCGGACGTCGCGCCATAGAAGCAGACGTTACCGACCACGATGTTGTCTTCCGGCACAATGTCGGCGCGGGCATCCGGGTACAGCACCAGCGTACCGCCGGATAAGCCTTTGCCCCAGTAGTCATTGGCATCGCCTTCCACGGCGAACTTGACCCCTTTGGCCAGGAAGGCACCGAAGCTCTGTCCGGCAGAGCCGTTGAACTTGATGTTCATTGGCTGCGGCAGGCCTTTGTCTTTGTAGATCTTGGAGATCTCGTTCGACAACATGGTGCCGGTGCTGCGGTCGGTATTGATGATGTCAAATTCCGCCTCAACCGGTTTGCCTTCATACAGGGCAGGGGCGGCAACCTCGATCAGCTTACGATCAAGCACGTCTTCCAGGCCGTGGTTCTGCTCACGCTGGTTGTAGATGCCGTCTTCGTCACGAGGCTGCTCGATGAACAGCACCGGGCTGAGATCGAGGTTCTGGTATTTCCAGTGGCCGATATTGTCACGAACTTTCAGTTTCTGCGCCTGACCAACCATTTCGTCTATCGTACGGAAGCCCAGTTCAGCCATGATTTCACGCAGACCTTGTGCCATGTAATGGAAGAAGGTTACTACGTCTTCAACGCGGCCATCAAAGCGCTCGCGCAGGGATTTGTTCTGGGTTGCGATACCCACCGGACAGGTGTTCTTGTGACACTTACGCATCATGATACAGCCTTCCACGACCAGCGCGGCGGTGGCGATCCCCCATTCTTCGGCACCCAGCAAAGTGGCAACCGCCAGGTCGCGCGGCGTTTTCATCTGGCCATCTGACTGGACAACGATCCGGTTACGCAGGCCGTTTTTCAGCAGCGTCTGGTGGGTTTCAGCCAGTCCCAATTCCCACGGCAAGCCGGTGTGACGAATTGACGACATCGGTGATGCCCCTGTTCCGCCGTCAAAACCGGCAATCAGGACCACATCGGCTTTGGCTTTGGCAACGCCGGAGGCGATGGTGCCGACCCCGGCTTCGGATACCAGCTTGACGTTAACCCGTGAGGTGCGGTTGGCATTTTTCAGGTCATAGATCAGCTGCGCCAGATCCTCAATCGAGTAGATATCGTGGTGCGGCGGTGGTGAGATCAGGCCGACGCCCGGCGTGGAGTGACGGGTTGCCCCGATCCAGTCATCGACTTTATCTCCCGGTAACTGACCGCCTTCTCCTGGCTTGGCGCCCTGTGCCATCTTGATTTGCAGCTCATCGGCGTTGGTCAGGTAGTATGACGTGACCCCGAAACGACCGGAGGCAACCTGCTTGATGGCTGAGCGTTCCCAGTCACCATTGTCTTTTTTCTCGAAACGCGCCGGATCTTCACCGCCTTCACCGGAGTTGGATTTGGCGCCGATACGGTTCATCGCGACGGCCAGCGTCGAGTGCGCTTCATAGGAAATCGAGCCGAAACTCATCGCCCCGGTAGCAAAACGCTTGAGGATGTGCTCAACCGGTTCAACGTCATCGAGCGGTACGGCACCGGCCGGGTTTTTCACAAATTCCAGCTGACTGCGCAGGGTCGCCGCATGGTCTCCTTGATCATCGACGGTTTTGGCGTATTGTTTGAACTGAGCATAGTCTTTGTTACGGGTCGACTGTTGCAGCAGCGAAATGGTTTCCGGATTGAACAGGTGTTTCTCACCACGCTGTTTCCACTGGTAGACCCCGCCTACATCCAGCATCTGGATAGGCACTTCGCGGGTCGGGTAGCCGACACGGTGACGGATCAGCACTTCTCTGGCGATGTCGTCGATAGTCAGCCCCTGAATACGGGAGACAGTGCCGGTGAAGTATTTGTCGATCACCGTTTTGCTGATCCCCAGCGCTTCGAAAATCTGAGCGCCGTGGTAGGATTGCAGGGTCGAAATCCCCATCTTTGAGAAGATCTTGAGCAGGCCGCCGTTGATCCCTTTGCGGTAGTTTTCAAACAGCGCTTCCGCGGATGTTGCCGGATCCAGCTTGCGGGTACGCTGCAGATCCACAATGGTTTCCGTCACCAGATACGGGTTGACGGCATTGGCCCCATAGCCAAGCAGGGTGGCAAAATGGTGGGTTTCACGGGCGTCACCGGTTTCCACCACGATGTCACACTTGGCGCGCAGACCTTTGCGGATCAGGTGGTGGTGAACCGCTCCCACAGCCAGCATGGCCGGAATTGCCGCATGGTTGGAGTTCACGGCGCGGTCCGTCAGGATAATGATGGAGTAACCGTCGATCACCGCATCTTCCGAGTACTGGCAGATCCGCTTCAGAGCTCGTTCCAGTTTGCCCGGCTCTCCACTGGCGCGGAACACGATATCCAGCGTTTTCGCCTGCAAGTGCTCGTTGTCAATGGCGCGCAGTTTTTCCAGCTCGGCGTTGCTCAGAACCGGGGATTCCAGTTCCACTTTCTGGCAGTGCAGCGGGGTTTCGGTCAGCAGGTTCTGATCTTTGCCCAGATAGGTGTTGAGCGACATCACCATCCGTTCGCGGATTGGGTCAATCGGTGGGTTGGTCACCTGAGCAAACAGCTGCTTGAAGTAATTCGATAAATGCTGGGATTGGTGTGACAGCACAGCCAGCGGCCAGTCGGCCCCCATGGCGGTCAGAGGCTCGTAGCCTGTCTGGGCTAGAGGCACGATAATGTCGTTCACTTCTTCCGAGCTGATGCCGAAGGCTTGCTGGTGATGCAGCAGGCGTTCCGGTGAGGGCTGGTGATGCACGTTCCCGGCATCCGGCAGCGCTTTCAGGCTCAGCAGGTTGTCTTGCACCCATTGCTCGTAAGGTTGAGCCGATGCGATGGTATCTTTCACTTCCTCATCGGAAATGATGCGGCCTTGTTCCAGATCGGCAACAAAGATCCGGCCCGGCTGGAGGCGGCCCCGGAACTGGATATTTTCCGGCGCGATTTCCACCACGCCCGATTCTGAGGCCATGATCAGGAAGTCGTCTTTGGTCACGGTATAGCGAGACGGGCGCAGACCGTTTCGGTCCAGCGTGGCCCCAACCTGAACGCCGTCGGTAAAGCAGACCGAAGCCGGGCCATCCCACGGTTCCATCAGGTTGGCGTGGTACTGGTAGAACGCACGACGCTTCGGATCCATGGTTTTGTTTTCCTGCCAGGCTTCCGGGATCAGCATCATCAGTGCGTGCGGCAGGCTGCGACCGGAAAGTACCAGCAGTTCCAGTGCCATGTCGAAGTTGGCAGAATCGGAGCTGCCTTCCTGACAGATTGGCAGCAGCATGTCGATTTCCTGCTGGGTAAACAGGTCGGATTCCAGAATGGCTTCGCGGGCTTTCATCCAGTTCAGGTTACCGCGCACGGTGTTGATTTCACCGTTGTGGGCAATGTAACGGAAAGGCTGAGCCAAGCGCCATTTCGGGAAGGTGTTGGTTGAAAAGCGAGAGTGAACCAGCGCCAGCGCCGTGACCATCGACGGGTTTTGCAGGTCTAGGAAATATTGCGGCACTTGTTCTGTGGTCAGCTGGCCTTTGTAAACCAGCGTCTTGTATGACAGAGAGTTAATGTAGAAATCGTCACCGATATTCGAGATGCTTTCCAGGCACACACGGATGGTGTAATTGCGCAGCACATACAGTTTACGTTCCAGCGCCGCTGGCTCCAGGCTCGGGCCACCGCTGATGAACACATGCTCAAACTGGGGTTCGGTGCTGAGCGGGTCTTCCCCGATCATCGAGTTATCGACCGGCAACACCCGGTAGCCCAGCACTTCCAGATCCAGGCGTTTGGCATTGCGCTCCAGAATGTCGCGGCACTGCTGACGTTTGTATTCATCTTTCGGGAACAGAACGACCCCCACGCCGTACTGATCAAACGACGGCAGACGAATCCCCTGTTTTACGGCTTCCTCCAGGAGGAATTCGTGGGGTTTCTGCAGCAAAATACCGGCACCATCACCACTGCATGGGTCACAACCCTGACCACCACGGTGCTCCATACGGGCAAGCATATCCAGGGCCTGGGTGACAATGTCGTGGGATTTTCGGTTCTTGAGGTGGGCTACAAAGCCGATACCACAGGCATCGTGCTCGAGTTCAGGCACATACAGGCCCTGAGCATTCAGCTCTTGCTCTGTCATAGATACTTCCTTCCAGTTGCAACAAGTACCTTCCGGGCACTTGAGTTATCCCTATGATTATTGTTCCGACCGGCGTCAGCCTATGGTGGACTCCTGTCCGGCTGTGCCGATGGCGTTGCTGTGGGATGTTGTCTGTCAAAGCAAACGAAATGCTGTTGTTCTTTGCTCTGGTATGCAAAAGCACTGACAGCTCTGAGGGTAGGCAACATAAACCGTTACAAAACGTGAGGTTCAGTTGCTTTTATTGTTCATTAATTGCACACAGCTGTAACTATCCTACATTTTTGATTTATTAATTACCAACAAAAATTGGCCCCTGAAAAGCCTGAACGAGGTGCTCTTTGAATAGTTTTGTAATTTAATTTGGCTAAATATTCGATAATGGTTCTCATTTTGCATATTTTTGGAAGGTGTGGGTCAAGTAAGTAAAAAGCCAATAAGGAAGTGGAATGTTCTTTACATTCTTAAATGTAGGTTATTTTCATCTTGGTGAAATGAAATAAAAAGTATCTTTCTTGCTTTGGCACAAGTTTGGAATGTGCTGAGACTGGTACGCTGTGCGGCTCTTTGTTACTCCCTGCAAGCCGAGGAAAAACAGAATGCAACTGCATGAGCTGGTGAATACATTTGGCCAGGATTTACAGCGCCGCTACGGTGAAAAAGTCCATAAACTGACCCTGCACGGTGGATTCAGCTGCCCCAACCGGGACGGTACGATCGGGCGCGGAGGATGCACGTTTTGCAATGTGGCCTCTTTTGCCGATGAGCAGGCCCAGTATCAGCCCATCAGCGTCCAGCTGGCGACGCGCGCCGGAGAAGTGAACCGGGCCCAGCGCTATCTGGCTTATTTTCAGGCATACACCAGTACTTATGCGGAAGTGCAGCGCCTGGAACAGATGTATGAAGAAGCCTTGCGTACCACCGATATTGTCGGACTGTGTGTAGGAACCCGCCCGGACTGCGTGCCGGATGACGTGCTGGCCCTGCTGGCCGGGTATCAGCGGCAGGGCTATGAAATCTGGCTGGAGCTGGGGCTACAGACCGCCAATGATAAAACCCTGAAGCGCATTAACCGCGGTCACGACTTTGCCTGTTATCAGACGATAGCCCGCCGTGCCCGTGAGCTGGGACTGAAAGTGTGTGCTCACCTGATTGTCGGCCTGCCGGGGGACTCCCGTGAGGATAATCTGGCAACGATCGATCAGGTGGTGGCGACAGGCGTGGACGGTATTAAGCTGCACCCGCTCCATATTGTTGAAGGCAGCAAAATGGGGCAGGCCTGGAAAGCCGGCCGTTTGGCAGCCCTGTCACTGGAAAGTTACAGCGCGATTGCGGCGGAGATGATCCGGCGTACCCCGCCGGAGGTGGTGTATCACCGGGTGTCGGCCAGTGCCCGCAAACCGACCCTGCTGGCGCCGGAATGGTGTGAAAACCGCTGGCTGGCGATGACCGAAATCGGCCGTGATCTGAATGTGAACGGCGGACAAGGTGCGGCATTGGGAGCCCCCTTCGACGTTGTACGGGCTCAGCCTCTCAAATAGTGCAATCAGTAGCAAACGGAAGGTTAAGATCTGTGCGGGTTCTGTGTTAGATTACGAGTCACTATGAGCTTTTACTCCGTTGTCATGACGAATTTTCGATGCGCCGCGTTACTCTCATTCCTTTTTCATCACGGGCTGTCTGCTGCGGTCCGATCCCGTCTTATCAGTATTGTCGGCTGGGGACTAACCGGACCGGCCATGGCGGCGCAGCCTGAGTCGTTTGAAAGCTCTGCCCTGCAATATACCTTGCTGCTTCTGGTACTGGTGGTCAGCTGCGGCTTTCTGACCCTGCTGATCAGTTACCTGAGCTCTGTCTCTTTTCGCCGGCTGCACCGTCTGCTGACGGCCATGCCAATGGCTGTCGCGATTGTGCGCAGTAAAGACGGTCAGCTGGTTTATGCCAACCGCGCCTGCCGTGAGCTGCTGGGGGTGCGCAAAATCAATGACCGATATCTCTATCCTGATGCGCTGAGTGCGACCATGCTGTGTGACTTTTTGCGCCCGCTGGCCAGTCTGTCGGAGTTCGTTCATGTCCGTGATGAGCTGCCGGGTGTCGATGGTAAGCCGATTGCTCTCTCTATTTCCGGACAGGCTATTCGCTGCCGGTGGCAGGACTGCTGGCTGCTGTCTATCGTGCCGGACAAGGCCGCACAGAGGAACCAGATCAAGCTGGAGGAGGAGCCCAAACTGTTCCAGCAGGTGCTGAACTCCCTGTCAGAACTGGTGTATTTCCAGAACAATGCGGGCGAAGTGATTGGCACCAATAAGGCGTTCGATCGCTTCTGGCGCGGCCGGTATGACGAAGGTATGGAAAGCATTAAAGAGGTCGGGCGAATCGGCAACAGTGCCAGCCACACCTGGACCACGGCACCGGACGGTACCAGCCGCCTGCTGGAGTCTAACCGCACGCAACTGGTGGATGACAATGGCGGCGTGTTCGGTACCCTGAGTATCAGTCACGATGTGACGGACTGGCATGAAATGCAGGAAGTGCTGAAAAGCGAAATCGAAAAGCGGGAAATCACGGAGCAGGAGCTGGCACAGCGCAACAGCCTGCTCGATACCATCCTCAGCGCCAGCCGTGATCCGATCGGCATGTATAACGAGCAAGGGGTGTATGTTATCTGCAACGAGCCTTTTGCCCGTGCGCTTGGCCATACACAGACAGGGCTTCTGGGGAAAAGTGCCCGGGATGTGCTGACGGGTGAGCAATATGAGTCGTTCTGTCAGACGGATCAGAAGGTGATCAACGAAGGGCGCAGCATCAAAACGGACGATTATGTGGTGCTCGAAGACGGTACGCCGATCTGGTACGAAGTGCTTAAATCGCCATATTTGGATCCGACCGATGGCACCAACGGTGTGCTGGTGATGGCCCGGGATGTGACGGAACGCAAGATGGCAGAGCAGCAACTGGCCGATGCCATCATGGAGCTGCAGGAGCTGAGCTTTGTCGACAGCCTGACCAAAGTGGCCAATCGCCGCAGCTTTGACGAGCAGATGCGTAAACTCTGGTTCAGCCACATGCGGGAGCAGCAGCCGCTGACCCTGATCTTGTGTGACATCGACTACTTCAAGGCGTTTAATGATAATTACGGTCACCAGCAGGGGGATTTCGCCCTGCGTGAGGTGGCGAAAATTTTCAGCAGCGTCATCAAACGGGAAACCGATGAAGTTGCCCGCTACGGCGGTGAAGAATTTGCTTTCTTGTTACCCAATACGGATCTGCCCGGCGGCGAAGTGGTGGCGGCTGAAATTCATCAGGCGCTGGCAGATGTCGGCCTGACCCACCTGTATTCTGAAGTGGATACCAAGCTGACGGTCAGCCTCGGGGTTGCCACCCTGACGCCACAGCCGAATCAGGATTATGGCGAACTGGTTGAAATGGCGGATATTGCGTTGTACAAAGCCAAAGCTGCCGGACGTAACTGCACCATGTCGCTGACCGCGGTGGCTGACCTCGCCGGGGCGGACACGAACCACCGTTGATTAGCTCCCGCGTCTGGTAGGCCTTGGTAACAACCGGCGGACGAGGGGCATTCTCGCTAGTCACTCCATTCTGAAAGACCTACCGGCGAAATTCTCTCCATCTTTACCCACCCCGAGCCACTCGGGGAAGGGATCTCTCGTGCCAAACTGTGAGCCTAAACCGGGTATTCCGTCATGACCGTTTGGGATCTGGCAACTCGCCCAGTATCATAAACTCAGCAGTAATGACTGGGATTAAAGAATGAAACAAATCAGGGTTCTGGCGCAGTTCTATGTAGATCTGCTGGTGAAGCTCGGGATTATCCGCTTTAGCATGTTGCTGGCCTTGGCGCTGGTGGCACTGGCGGTGGTCGTCCAGATTGGTGTCACACTGGTGATGCAGGGCGAAGTACTCAATATTGATATCGTGCGTTCGGTGACGTTTGGTCTGTTGATCACACCGTGGGCGGTGTATTTCCTTTCTGTTGTGGTGGATCAGCTGGAAGAGTCGCGCCAGCGGCTGTCAAAACTGGTGACCAAGCTGGAAGAGATGCGCTCGCGCGATATGCAGCTCAACAAGCAGCTGCAGGCAAATATTTCCCAGCTCAATCAGGAAATCGAAGAGCGGAAAAAAGCAGAAGAAGCCCGTGAAGAAGCCATGCGGGATCTGGAGAACGAAGTGTACCAGCGGGAAAATGCTCAGCTGGAACTGGCGGAGCAAAGCGCGTTGCTGAAGTCGTTTCTCGATGCTTCGCCGGATCTGATTTACTACCGTAACGAAAAAGGGGAGTTCTCCGGCTGCAACCGGGCGATGGAAGAACTGACCAACCGCACCGAGAAACAGCTGGTCGGTCTGACGCCGTGGGATGTCTACAGCGAAGACATCGCGCGCAAGATTGTGGAAACCGACCAGCAGGTCTTCCAGCAGAATGTTTCCCTGACTTACGAGCAATGGCTTGAATACCCGGATGGCCGCAAAGCGGTGTTCGAGCTGCGAAAAGTACCGTTCTACAGCCGTGAGGGACGGCGCCTGGGGCTGATGGGCTTTGGCCGGGATATCACCGAGCGCAAGCAGTATCAGGATGCTCAGGAGAAAGCCAGCCGTGACAAAACCGCCTTTATTTCGACCATCAGCCATGAACTGCGTACCCCGCTGAACGGCATTGTCGGTCTGAGCCGGATGCTGATGAACTCGTCGCTGAACGAAGAGCAGCGTGGTTACATGCGAACGATTTACGTCAGTGCCATTACCCTCGGCAATATTTTTAACGACATAATCGATATGGATAAATCGGACCGCCGTCGTCTGGAACTGCTGCCTAAACCACTCGACTTTGAAGCGTTTGTGTCGGAAATGGGCACCATCTCGGCGCTGATGGCCGAGCAGAAAGGGCTGCGGTTTGACCTTGAGCGCCTGACTGATTTGCCACACGGGATTGAAGTTGACGGTACCCGGCTGCGTCAGGTGTTGTGGAACCTGATCAGTAATGCCACCAAGTTCACCAAAGACGGCGGGGTAGTGATGTCGGTCAGCTGCGAGGTGGAAGACGATCAGGCGCAAATCACCTTCGAGGTTGAAGACAGCGGGATTGGGATCCCGAGTCGCGAACTTGAGAAGATCTTCGCCATGTATTACCAGGTGAAAGACGAAAACGACAATCTGCATGCAGTCGGCACCGGTATCGGACTGGCGGTATCCCGTCAGCTGGTGCAGATGATGGGAGGCGATATTACCGTGTCGTCGGAAGTGGGCGAAGGCAGCACCTTCACCGTGACCATTACCGCCCCGATCGCCGCGCTGGAGGACGATGAGGAAGAAGCCATGCCGCGTGTGCCGCAGGCCAGCCTGAACATCTTCATGGTGGAGGACATTGAGCTCAATATTACGGTGGCAAAAGCGCTGCTGGAGAGCCTCGGCCATGAAGTCACGATCGCGATGCGCGGCGAAGAAGCATTGGAAATGTTCGATCCGGAGTTGTATGACTTGGTACTGCTGGATATTCAGTTACCGGACATGACCGGTTTTGACATCGCGGCCCGTCTGCGGGAGCAGTATGACCACCTGCCTGCAATCGTTGCCCTGACGGCCAATGTGATTAAAGATAAAAGCGAATACCTGAATAAGGGCATGGATGATGCCATCAGCAAGCCGCTGAGCGTCAAAGCCATCACGGATGTGATTCAGAGCCTGGTGCTGACCTGCCCGCTGGATGAGGAAGAGGAGATAGATGAAATGCCTGAACCAACCCCTCAACTGAGTGATGACATGGTCAGCAAGCTGCTGGATCTGGAAATGCTCAGTTCGTATGTCGAGATTGTCGGGACGAAACCGGTTTATGACAGTATCGCGATGTTTGAAGCGAAGATGCCGGAGTACATTGCCATACTGGATTCCAACATGATGGCCAAAGATCAAGATGGCATTAAGTTTGAAGCGCATAAAATAAAAGGAGCGGCAGGCTCGATTGGTCTCAAACATATCCAGCAGGTCGCACAGAAAGCCCAGTCGCCGGAACTGCCGGCTTGGTGGGAAAACATCAATGACTGGGTCGATGAAATCAAAGACGGCTACCAGAATGATCTTCAGGTGTTGAAAGACTGGTTAGCCCAGCAGGAGTAGTGTGATGAAATTAAGGCAGCATGGGATCCTTCTGGCAATGCTGGCTGCGTTGGCCGGGTGCGGTGAACCGGATCAGGCCGATAAAGCCAAGGCGCCGGAAGCCGAGCAGCCGGTAGCGGTAGAAGAGCCGGTGAAATTGCCGGCTGAAGTGGATATCTGGCAATCCCCAACGGAGCTGGATCTGGAGGGGACCAAGGTCACGCTCCACAGTGCACTGTGGCTGAATACCATGCCGGTGATAGGTGAGGACGGCAGCGTCCCGGCCAACAAGCTGTTTGCTTCCATCAAAGTTGTCACTGCCGATGATAAGCCGCTGCCGAAAGGCGTGGAGATCATGCAGGTTATGATGGCGCAGGATGATGAGCAGTGGCTTAGCCAGAATAATCTCGATGTTCGGGTGCTGGAAAAGCAGGGACTGGAAATTGCCATTAATGGCGGCCCTGAATGGCTGCCGGGCGGTAAGGCCAATATTGCGGTGACTTTACTGTATAAAGGGCAGGAGCATGTGTTGGTCGAAACCGGCGTGCTGCTGGAGCAGGCCCACTAAGCGTGTGACAACCTGCCAGAACCGAGCAATACAACAAACAAAAAAGGCTCCGTAAGGAGCCTTTTTTTAGGTCGTTTGCCGTTTATGTGGCGTGTCGTTTAAGTCGCACTCTGATATCGTTTCGTTCAGACAAAACTTCTCTCGCCCGCCCGCAGCGAACAGTTAAACTGGCACCACACAAACCATCGCACTACCTAAACCACAGCATCAGATACACGCAGTGTGCACACAGCGCTGAGCCTGTGGCGGGGTATCAGTGCGAAGATTACTCTTCGTCCAGATCGCCGCAGAAACGGTAGCCTTCACCGTGAATGGTCGCGATGATTTCCGGTGTATCAGCCACAGATTCAAAATGCTTACGGATACGACGGATAGTCACGTCAACCGTACGGTCGTGTGGCTTCAGCTCGCGGCCAGTCATTTTCTTCAGCAGTTCGGCACGAGTCTGGATTTTGCCCGGGTTCTCACAGAAATGCAGCAGAGCACGGAACTCAGAGCGTGGCAGCTTGAACTGATCGCCATTTGGGCTAACCAGAGAGCGGCTGTTGATTTCCAGAGACCAGCCGTTGAACTCATAACGCTCAACCAGACGCTTGTCTTCAGTCGGCAGACCCTGGTTCATCGCACGGGTCAGCAGGTTACGGGCACGGATCGTCAGTTCGCGTGGGTTGAATGGTTTCGTGATGTAATCATCCGCACCAATTTCCAGTCCCAGGATCTTGTCGACTTCGTTATCACGTCCGGTCAGGAACATCAGTGCCATGTCGCCTTGCTCACGCAGTTCACGGGCCAGCAACAGGCCGTTTTTACCCGGCAAGTTGATGTCCATGATCACCAGGTGAACTGGGTGCTCAGACAGCATCTGATGCATTTCTTCGCCATCGTTGGCTTCAAAGACCGTATAACCCTCTGCCTCAAAGATGCTTTTCAGGGTGTTACGTGTAACGTGCTCGTCTTCTACAATTAGAATGTGAGGGGTTTGCATTGGCAGTACCTAATATCTAAAAACGGAATCTGGTCAAAAACAGAATAGTTAAATTCTATAAAAAAAATTCACATACAGGCAAAGTCGAGGGGAAAAGACGTGTAAGACCCATGGTTTGCCTGTTGGTACGCCATCCTTTAATCCAGCGTTCAGTATGATATTTCATTTCGCGCTGAAAAAAGCCCAAAATAGAGGGCATTGGCTTCTATTTCCGTGGGATGGCGACGATTGTATTCACTTAACAGCTCGCTAACAATAATTGGTTTTTGTTTCAGCGCTGCTTTCGGGCACTTTCTTGATTTATATCAAACCGTATGAAGTGTTTTACGACTCGCTACTTTGTTTAACATTCGCTACAAAAAAATGCATCGTGCCCAGGGGCTGTCAGATTATGTGTGAAAAACTCTCACTGTGGTGTAGCTACCAGTCAATCATCTTTAATCTCAAGCAACACCCTGTTTACCCTTGTTTTGCAATTCTAACAGCATTTAATCCGAGAAGCATTGTTCTTAGTAAAAGAGAAAACCTTGACCGCAATGCCCAAATGGCGGCGGAACTCAGCACTCTGGTGCAGGAGCTGTTGCCGATCACCTGCAGTGGGTTGGACGGGCAATGGCAGGAGCCGGGATTTGTGGTGCCACTGAGCTTGACCAAAGTGCGCCAGCTGGCTCGGCAATGGGAGCAGAATGCCATATATTGGGTTGAGGATAACGAATTGTTTTTAGTGCCGGTTTTAATTGAGGGCCAGGAGATACAAAGATTGGGAGATTGGCCGAGCTTTCTCTACACTTAACCAAAGAAGCACATTCATCAAAAGAAGCACAGGCAGTGCTTTCAGTCAGAAGGAGGGAAGAAAATGACAACAGCCCAGGAGCCAAAAATGCAGGATTTGACCCCGGACTTATGTGACAACTTTGAGGGAGAGGTTCGCTGGCTGCCATTGACGATGCAGGATTTTGGCGGACGCGATATTTTTTACGGTGAAGTGGTGACGTTGCGCTGCTTTGAAGACAACAGCCTGGTGCGTGACATTGTATCTCGTTCAGGTGTCGGTAAAGTGCTGTTTATTGATGGTCATGGTTCATGTAACCGGGCCTTGCTGGGAGACCAGCTTGCCTTGTTGGCACAGAAACACGGTTGGGAGGGAATTGTCGTCAATGGCGCTGTGCGTGACGCCGGTGCGCTGCGAACCATGGCTCTTGGGGTAAAAGCCCTGGGAACGTGCCCGATCAAAACCGTCAAACGTCAGACAGGTGAAGAGAATGTGACCCTGACGGTTGCCCATACGCTGGTTTACCCCGGTGATATGCTTTATGCCGATCGCAACGGCATCGTGTTCAGCAAAGAGCCGCTGGACTTATCTAAACTGTAACGCCGCGGGGGCCAACACGGTTGTCCGCATGAAGCAATCTGCTGGCTCATGGAAACGGCTCTGGGATAGGTGAACGAGGTTGGAAGTTACCTGACGAGAAACGAAGGCTGGCGGTTGCGGCGGTAAAGACTAGCCATTTTCATGAATCACAATCGTGAAACACAAGACAGGCGTCAGGCATAAAAACAGGCTCAGTGATCAACGGAGCCTGCTTTTTGTGCGTTGATGTCATTCGTACCAAGGTGGCATTGGTGTCACGGTTTCAAGGGGCAGGATACTGTTCTGCTTAACCTGACTACGGTATGAGCCAGAGGCATGAGTCAGAAACGAAAAGGCTAGAGGCTAAAAACGAAAACCTATGCCTACCTGATAGATCTGCTCAAGGGACTCGTAGTCCAGGGTCGCGTGCAGGTTGAGTCTGTCGGTGACCTCAAACTGGCTCGACACTTCCACCCCCATGACGGTTTCGCGATCTTCCGTTTCAGACGTCACGGCGCTTTGCAGGCTCAGACGCGGAGACAAGGAATACTTGACCCCGGACAGTAAGCCTCGGCTGGCCGGTTGCGTACTGGTCGACGTTTTTAGACGCGTACTTAAATAAACCTCGGTTTTGTCTGTCAGGGCGTACGTATAACCACTGTCGATCTGCCACAGATCAAACTGCTCCGCACCTCGGGACTGGGAGGTCAGAAACCACCCGGATTTCGATTTGTCATCCAGCAGAGTGAGCGGGTCGCTTTCTGCCGCTGCTGTCGGTAAGGCCACTACCAACAGGGTAATTGTGATTAGCAAATTACGCATTGATCACCTTCCCTGTTTTTCTTTTGTGAATTATTTATCCATTTCTTAGCAAAATAATACTAGGCTAGGTTGCCGGAAAAAGACACTCCACGTCAGAGCGTTTTCACAGGCTGCGCCCCTCTGCCATATTCTCTTTCTCGGGGTTGCCGTCGGTTACCTGAAAACGTGATAGCCGTAGCGAATTGGGGTAAGGGAATACATCCTCAAACAGCCCGTCGGTAATGTTATGCTGCAGGTGTTGCCAGTAAGCCGGATCAAACAGATCACTGTGCAGTTCCTCAAACAGCGCCCGTACTTTGGGGTTGATCAGCAGGAAGGTGCGAAACTCTTCCGGGAATACATCGTTAATACCGACGCTGTACCAGGGCTCTGACGCCAGTTCATCTTCCGGGTGGCGTGGCGGCGGAATCCGCCGGAAATTCATCTCAGTCATGTAGCTGATTTCATCGTAGTCATAGAACACCACCCGCTTGTGACGGGTCACCCCGAAGTTCTTGAACAGCATGTCGCCGGGGAAAATATTCGCAGCGGCCAGTTGTTTGATGGCTTTGCCGTATTCGTCCACCGCGTGGCGCAAGTCGTCATCGTTGGCCTGTTCGATATACAGGTTAAACGGAATCATGCGCCGCTCGGTATAAAGATGTTTGATGATGACCTGGGTATCGGTCACGGTAATGATGGACGGCGCTACGGCCAGCAGTTCGTCCAGTAACTCGTCACTGAAACGGTGGCGGTCAAACGTAAAATTGCGGTATTCCTGGGTGTCAGCCATTCGGCCTACCCGATCATGTTCTTTAACCAGACGGTACTTTTCTTTGACGACCGCATGGCTGATATCTTTTTGCGGTGCGAATTTGTCTTTGATGATTTTAAACACAAAACCGTATGAGGGTAGGGTGAACACCGACATGACCATCCCTTTGATCCCTGGGGCGGGCACGAACTGATCATCCGAATTGGCCATATGACGCAAAAATTCACGATAAAGCTCGGTTTTGGCATGTTTCTGACAGCCAATCGCAGTGTAAAGCTCAGCTTTGGTTTTCTTGGGCAGCAGCTCTCCCAAAAAACGCACCAGTGCCGCCGGCGCCGGGGCATAGACCATGAAGTAGGAACGGGCGAAGCCAAACAGGATGCTGACGTCATCGACGTTGGTCAGGCAGGCATCGATAAAGAGTTCATTGTTGGCGGTGGTCAGCACTGGCAGAACCAGCGGGAAAAACTGGTAGTCATCAAGCCGGACCCGGCCAATCAGGTAAGCTGCCTTGTTCCGGTAAAAGGGCTCGCGGATCATCTCGATCACCGGCGGGGTACTCAGGGTATCGGGTAACACCGCCTGCAGCCGTTGGCTCAGCTCCTGAATATCACGGTATTTATCTTCCCAGCAAAGCGTAAAAGGGCAGTCATCCATCACCCGTTCCAGCAGCGTGTCCAGTCCTGCGCCGGTATTGTACAGCCGGGTCAGCGCGGTGGGATAGGAGGGAATCCGCCCTTCCTGGGAACTGTGCACAAACAGCTTGTCACGATTGATATTACGGTGCTCGAAAATACGGCAGTATACGGAATTAAAAAAACTTTCTGCAATGTCGTAGCGCGGATAGTCCAGCAGCAGATCTTCATAAGCATTTTTCACCGCCATCAGAAAACTGTGGCTGGCATACTGCTTTCCCAGCATGATCTGAATCTGACTGGTGACCAGACCAACGTGGTGGTCATAAAAATTAATCCGGGTTTTCAGTGCCTGCTGAACGGCGGGCCAGTCTTGCGATTCAAATCGCTCCTGAGCGCCAGCAGTCACATCAAGAAACCGTCCGTACATGGCGTCAAAGCCTTGCAGGATGGTGTGTGCGACGAGTTGTTCCATTGCAGAAGTCATTCGGGATCCCTCCGAATCTAACCTTAGCCTAATTAGGGCTGAGCATGTGTAAAAATAGCCGAGTGCTTAAATATCCATCGCTTCCTACTATGCATCCTGAGCCGAGTGACTGCAATCAATTGCGTTGATTTTCTGTCTTCGTTATATCCCTTTGCGGCTGTTTTTTATGCGCTTGTGGCAATTAAAAGCCAGAATGGGATGAAATTGATGGTTGACTCATCAAAAGCTTTCCGGTAAACGTAGATAAATACTAATTCAAAGGCATAGTAGCAGGATTGCAATGCACAACGTCATCAGCATGAACACCACCACCATTATTATTACCGGCACCATGGTTGCTGGGGTGGGCTGATGCACGACGAATAAGAATCGCACAAAAAAAGCCCACACCCCTCCAAGGTGTGGGCTTTTTTTTAACCATGTTTTTATCCCCGGACAGGTCATAGATGGGGCAAGATTGAGGAAGTTGGGAGTAGGGAATGCGAGTATTAAAATTTGGCGGTTCATCTTTGGCCGATGCAGAACGCTTTGCGCGTGCAGGCGACATCATTTTTAACAACGCCCAGCAGGAAGACGTGTCTGTCGTGCTGTCGGCTCCGGGCAAGGTCACCAATAAGCTGGTGTCCGTTATCGAAAATACCATTGCTTACGGTGAAGCCGAGTTACAACTGGCTGACCTGGAATCGGTCTTTAAAGATCTGTTTGCCGGCCTGAAAGCGCTGGAACCTAAGTTCGATCAGGCGGCACTGGATGCGAAACTGGCCAGCTCATTGGGTCAGCTGAAGCAGTATGTACACGGGATTAAGCTGCTGGGGCTGTGTCCGGACAATGTTTATGCCCGTATTATCAGCAAGGGAGAGCGGCTGTCGATTGCGGCAATGAAATCTCTGCTGGAAGCCCGCGGTCAGGCTGCCTTCCTGATTGACCCTGTGGTTTACCTGAAAGCGCACGGCGATTACCTGGAAGCCCATGTGGATATCGAAGTATCCACTCAGAACTTCCGTAATCAGCCGTTACCGGCAGGCCATGTCAACATTATGCCGGGTTTTACCGCAGGCAATGAGAAAGGCGAACTGGTCACATTGGGGCGTAACGGCTCTGACTATTCAGCCGCTGTGCTGGCAGCCTGCCTACGTGCTGACTGCTGTGAGATCTGGACCGATGTGGACGGTGTTTACAGCTGTGACCCGCGTCTGGTACCGGATGCCCGTCTGTTGAAATCCCTGAGTTATCAGGAAGCGATGGAGCTGTCGTATTTTGGCGCCTCTGTACTGCACCCGAAAACCATTGCTCCGATTGCCCAGTTCCACATTCCCTGCCTAATCAAAAACAGTTTTAACCCGCAGGGGGCCGGTACGCTGATCGGTCAGGATACCGGCGAAGACAAGCTGGATATCAAAGGCATCACCACGCTGAAAAACCTGACCATGGTGAACGTTTCCGGTCCGGGTATGAAGGGAATGGTCGGCATGGCGGCCCGAGTCTTTGGCGCGATGTCATCCGCCGGGGTGTCGATTGTTCTGATCACTCAGTCATCGTCGGAGTACAGCATCAGCTTCTGTATTGAAAGCGATGACAAAGTTGCGGCCGAGAAAGCCCTGCACAACAACTTTGAACTGGAACTGAAAGAAGGCTTGCTGGAGCCGGTCGAGTTCATGGATAACGTGGCGATCGTAACGCTGGTGGGTGACGGTATGCGTACCTCTCGTGGCGTGGCGTCTCAGTTCTTTACCTCACTGGCAGAAGTGGACGTCAACATTGTGGCCATTGCTCAGGGGTCTTCGGAGCGCGCGATTTCTGCGGTGATCCCGGATGAAAAAGTGTCGGAATCGGTGAAAGCCTGTCACGAAAACCTGTTTAACAGCCAGCACTTCCTGGATGTGTTTGTTATCGGCGTTGGCGGCGTGGGCGGTGAGCTGGTCGAGCAGATCCGTCGCCAGCAGGTGAAACTGGCCGACAACGGCATCGTGATTCGGGTTTGTGGTCTGGCCAACAGCCGTGGCATGCTGATGGACAGCAACGGGCTGCCTCTGGAAAACTGGCGTGATCTGATGGGTCAGGTCAGCGAGCCGCTGAGTCTGGCGCGAATGATCCAGTTGGTGAAACGCAACCATATCATCAACCCGGTGGTGATCGATTGTACGTCGGATCAGGGCATTGCCGAGCAGTATGCGGACTTCCTGGCCTCCGGTTTCCACGTCATCACACCGAACAAGAAAGCCAACACGGCCAGCATGGCATACTACCAGCAGCTGCGTCAGGCGGCCCGCTCCAAGCGTCGTAAGTTCATGTATGACACCACTGTGGGTGCCGGTCTGCCGGTTATCGAAAACCTGCAGAACCTGATGGCAGCCGGTGATGAGCTTGAGCGCTTCAGCGGTATCTTGTCCGGCTCACTGTCTTACATCTTTGGCAAGCTGGATGAAGGCATGAGCTTCAGTGAAGCGACAACAGTGGCGCGCAATAATGGCTTTACTGAGCCAGACCCGCGTGATGATCTGTCCGGCATGGATGTGGCGCGTAAGCTGCTTATTCTTGCCCGTGAGTCCGGTCTGGAACTGGAACTGGATGATGTAGTGGTAGAACAGGCACTACCGCCGGGCTTTGATGCCAGTGGTAGTAATGACGAGTTTATGGCGCGCCTGCCGCAAGCCGATGCCTATTTTGCCGAGCTGTCTGAAAAAGCAGCCGCAGAAGGGAAAGTGCTACGCTATGTGGGTGAAATTAATCAGGGGCAGTGTGCTGTGCGCATTGCCGCCGTGGATGCCGATGATCCTATGTTCAAGATCAAGGATGGCGAAAATGCCCTGGCATTCTACAGCCGCTACTACCAGCCAATCCCACTGGTGCTGCGTGGCTACGGAGCCGGTACTGAAGTAACGGCGGCCGGGGTATTCGCGGATCTGATGCGGACGTTGGGCTGGAAACTAGGAGTATAAAATGAGTGTTGTTGTTTACGCGCCAGCGTCAATTGGGAACGTCAGCGTAGGTTTTGATGTGCTGGGGGCGGCCGTATCGCCGCTGGACGGCACATTACTGGGGGACCGGGTGAAAGTGGCTGCCGGAGAGCAGCCCTTCTCGCTGCAGTGTATCGGCCGCTTTGTGGACAAACTGCCACAGCAGGCGGAAGAAAATATTGTGTACCGCTGCTGGCAGGTCTTTGCCCGGGAACTGGACAAAAAAGGCCAGACCCTAAAACCGGTTGCCCTGACGCTGGAAAAGAACATGCCGATTGGCTCAGGACTGGGTTCCAGTGCCTGTTCCATTGTGGCTGCGCTGGATGCGTTAAACCACTACCACGATTTGCCGCTGACAGAAACGGAACTGTTGGCCCTGATGGGCGAGATGGAAGCGGAAATTTCAGGCAGCCTGCACTACGACAATGTCGCGCCGTGCTACCTCGGCGGGTTGCAGTTTATGGTGGAAGAGCTGGGCATCATCAGCCAGGAAGTCCCGTGTTTTGACGACTGGTACTGGGTGATGGCGTATCCGGGGATCAAAGTACCCACCGCAGAAGCGCGCGCAATTTTGCCGTCGCAGTACCGCCGTCAGGACGTTATTGCCCACGGCCGTTATTTGGGAGGCTTTATCCACGCCTGTCATTCGCAGCAGCCTGAGCTGGCCGCAAAAATGATCAAAGATGTGGTGGCGGAGCCATACCGTGAACGCTTATTGCCGGGATTTGCCCAGGCGAGGCAATATGCGCTGGAAGCAGGGGCGCTGGCCAGCGGGATCTCCGGCTCCGGACCGACCATGTTTAGCATCTGTAATGACATTGACGTTGCCCAGCGTATTGCACGATGGTTGCAAGATCATTATGTTCAGAACGATGAAGGATTTGTCCATGTCTGTCGTCTTGACAGTCAGGGCTCGAAAGTAACAGGAAGTGAGCTGTAACCATGAAGCTATATAACTTAAAAAATCACCAGGAACAGGTTTCTTTTGGCCAGGCGGTCCGTCAGGGACTGGGGTCGAATCAAGGGCTGTTTTTCCCGTCTGAGCTGCCGTTTTTTGATGATGTGGATGCTCTGCTGGAGCAAGACTTTATCAGCCGCAGCACGCGCATTTTATCGGCCTTTATCGGTGACGAACTGGCGGCGGAAACCGTGGCGCAAATGGTTGGTAATGCGTTCCAGTTCCCGGCCCCGATTGCCAAAGTAAAAGAGGGGGTATACGCGCTGGAATTGTTCCACGGCCCGACTCTGGCGTTTAAAGATTTCGGTGGCCGCTTTATGGCTCAGTCACTGGCTGCGGTGTCTGAACGTGACGGCAAGATCACGATTCTGACCGCGACATCCGGCGACACTGGCGCGGCAGTTGCCCATGCTTTCTTTGGCATGGACAACATCAAAGTGGTCATTCTCTATCCGAAAGGAAAAATCAGCCCGCTGCAGGAAAAACTGTTCTGTACGCTGGGTGACAACATCACCACGGTCGCCGTTAACGGTACGTTTGATGATTGCCAGGCATTGGTGAAACAGGCCTTTGACGACGCTGAACTGCGTCAGGAAGTGGGTCTGAATTCGGCGAACTCTATTAATATCAGCCGCCTGCTGGCGCAGATTTGCTACTACTTTGAAGCGGTGGCACAGCTGTCAAAAGCTGAGCGCGAGGAGCTGGTTATTGCCGTGCCAAGCGGTAACTTCGGTAACCTGACGGCGGGCTTGCTGGCCAAGGCGATTGGCTTGCCTGTGAAGCGTTTTATCGCGGCCACCAACGTTAATGATACAGTGCCACGTTACCTGCAAACCGGTAACTGGGAACCGACGCCGACCGTACCGACGCTGTCTAATGCGATGGACGTCAGCCAGCCGAACAACTGGCCGCGTATCGAGGAGCTGTGCCACAAGCAGGGGTGGGGGCTGGATACCCTGGGTTACGGCGCGGTGAATGATGAGCAGACCGCCGACACGCTGCGTCAGATGGAGCAGGAAGGTTACCTGTGTGAACCTCACGGTGCTATTGCTTACCGCGTGCTGAATGAGCAACTGGCAGACAGTGAAACGGGGCTGTTCCTGTGTACCGCCCATCCGGCCAAATTTAAGGAAGTGGTGGATGACATTCTGGGCAAAGACATCCCACTACCCACCCCACTGGCTAAGCATAACGCCATGGAGCTGCTGTCGCTGGAGCGTGATAATGACTTTGCCCAGCTAAAAGTGGTGCTACGCGACGTACAATAAGCCTGCGCAGAACGGCAGGTAACAAAAAACGGCATCCAAGATGCCGTTTTTTTATTTCGGGTGCCTAAGGCGGGTTGCCCAAGCTGGGCATAACCAGATTGGCGATTACAGCGTGCTGGTAAAAGTACGAGCGATCACGTCGCGTTGTTGCTCAGTTGTCAGCGAGTTGAAACGCACAGCGTAACCCGAAACACGGATTGTCAGCTGAGGGTACTTTTCAGGGTGCTTCGCGGCATCTTCCAGCGTTTCACGCTTCAGAACGTTCACGTTCAGGTGCTGGCCGCCTTCGATTTTTGCCGGTGCTTCGATTGGCAGTTCACGGTACTCGATGTCGCCCAGATCAGTAGCGGCAACAACCTGGTCGGCTTCAAAGCCTGCTGAAGCGGCTACACAGCGCGCTTCATTCTTGTCGCTGTCCAGGATCCAGATAGAGTTCAGTAGATCATCGTTTGCCGCTTTAGTGATTTGAATACCCTTGATCATGGCTTTCTCCTTCAGGGGGATGTCGTTAATTTTTTCGATTTTCGTGTCGAGCTGCGTATTATATACCCCGAGCCCCTTTTTTCTGTGTTGATTTAGATCAAATAACCACAAAAAACCACAAATAAAATAAGGCTGATTTTTTGAGCTTGGTCAATCAACCCTTAAATAAACTGGCTTTGTAATTGTTTTTGTCAACATTAAAAAATAGTTGAACGCTTATTTTGTTGTAAAATTACTACAAAATAAGCGGGGTTAAATCACTAACCCTAAGAAAAATGTGAGTCGACAGTGTCAGAATTGTCGTCGCAAACGTTAATCAGTAACGAGATTGAGTAGGAGAGCCATGAAGTTAATTGGCGCACATGTATCTGCCGCCGGTGGTGTACATCATTCCCCGGAAAATGCCCGCCAGATTGGCGCAAACGCCTTTGCCCTGTTTACCAAAAATCAGCGGCAGTGGGTGGCCAAGCCACTGACCGCAGATGTTGTGGCTGCGTTCAAGGCGCGATGTAAGCAATATGGTTTCGGGCCCGAATCCATCTTGCCTCATGACTCATACCTGATAAACCTGGGTGCTCCGGAAGCGGATAAGCTGGAGAAATCGCGCGCGGCGTTCATCGATGAAATGGAACGTTGCCAGCAGCTGGGGCTGACCCTGCTGAATTTCCATCCCGGCAGTCATCTGAAGAAAATCAGTGAAGCCGATTGCCTGTCGCTGATTGCAGAATCGATCAACCTGGCCCATCAGGTGGTGCCGGATGTTGTGGCGGTAATTGAGAACACGGCGGGTCAGGGGACGAATCTGGGCTGGCGTTTTGAGCATCTGGCTGAAATTATTGCGCAGGTTGAGGATAAAAGTCGGGTCGGTGTGTGTATCGACACTTGCCACACTTTCGCTGCCGGATATGATCTGCGCACTGAAACCGCGACCGATCAGACCTTTGCCGAATTTGATCAGATTGTCGGCATGCACTATTTGCGCGGTATGCATCTCAATGATTCGAAAGGCGGGCTGGGCAGTCGTTTGGATCGCCATCACAGCCTGGGTGAAGGGGAAATCGGCTGGGATTGTTTCCGTTATCTGATGCAGGACAGCCGGTTCGATAACATTCCGCTGGTGCTGGAAACCATCAATCCGGATATCTGGGCGCAGGAGATCGCGACCCTGCGTGCTTTCATCCCGGCATCGTAACGGGTCTGACGGTTATAGCAGCGACCTGCATAATCTCGGGTTGAGATGTGCAGGTTTGGCGCATGAGCGCCCCACCTCGGCGCACGAGTTGCGGGAAAAAAAGGTGTCAGATACTTAATATATTGATTATTAATGGTTAATTATTTTGGCATCCTTTTTTCATAGGTTGTCTCAGTGATCATTGGCCGCAAGAATGAGGAGGCACTATGAATACTGAGATGATGATCCTGTGCTATGGCATATCCCGATTGCCTCAGGCATACCGTCATATCCAGGGACGTGGCCACTGGCGAACGCCAGTCCGTTCCAAAGTACGTCAGCAACCGGAATAATCGAGAGCGCCTGCGGGCGCTTTTTTTGTCTGCGGAAGGCTATACAATAGCGGCTCAATCACATGACAGGAGCATGATATGAGCCAACCGCTGACCTGGCAGCAAGTCATCACGGCTGAGCGCGAGAAGCCTTACTTTCAGCAAATCGAGCACTTTGTGGCGGCTGAGCGTGAGTCCGGCAAAGCCATTTATCCTCCCGAGGCGGAGGTGTTCAGCGCGCTGAACAGCACCCCGCTGGAGCAGGTGAAAGTCGTTATTTTGGGCCAGGATCCGTATCACGGGCCAGAGCAGGCGCACGGTTTGAGCTTTTCCGTTCGGCCGGGAATCAAAGTGCCGCCGTCGCTGGCAAACATGTATAAAGAACTGGCGACCGATATTCCGGGCTTCACGGCTCCCGAGCACGGCTATCTGCAAGGTTGGGCCGAGCAGGGCGTGTTGTTGCTCAATACGGTTCTGACGGTGGAGCAGGGCAAAGCGCATTCGCATGCCAAGATCGGCTGGGAGACGTTCACCGACCGCTTGATTGAAGTGATTAATCAGCAGTGCGAGGGGGTCGTGTTCCTGCTTTGGGGAGCCCATGCGCAGAAAAAAGGGAAGAAAATCGACACTGCCCGCCACCATGTGCTGCATTCAGCGCATCCGTCACCGCTTTCCGCGTATCGCGGATTCTTCGGCTGCAAGCACTTCTCTCAGACCAATAAGTTATTGGAGCAGATGAATAAATCGCCGATTAACTGGATGTTAGCCGATCGTACCTAATTGAGTGATTTGTGATGAAAGTGTGATCTTTTTGCGGGTTTGCTAATCGGGATCAAGGTGGGGATGCCATTCTGTGCTTACACTTTCAGTAATGGAAAGATGACTGGGAGGTAACGACAATGATGTTGGATGACATTCACACTGAGCATGGTTATATCATCCGTCTGCTCAATATTTTGCAACAAAAGCTGGATGCTATTCGGCAGGGACAGACGGTGAATTACACGCTGATCAAAGAGATCGTGGATTACCTGCAAAGCCATGCAGAACAGTGCCACCACCCGAAAGAAGATATTCTTTACCACTATTATCAGAGCCACTATGCCGATGATCAGGGTGACATGGCCAGTCTGGAGCGGGAGCACCAGGAGTTGGCTCAGCTGACCCACGAGTTTTCAGATACCGTCGAAATGATCCTGATGGATGCGGTTGTGCCGCTTGATGTATTTGCCGACAAGCTGAACGCGTTTGTCACCCGGCAGCGGGCTCACCTGGAATTTGAAGAGCAGAATGTCTTTCCGCGGATCCGGGCTAACTTCACCAAAGATGACTGGCTTGCCGTGTCCGGGCAATACTCACAGTGCGAGTGCGATCCTTTGTTTGGCTCTCAGGTCGCCGAACGGTATCGCGCGCTGTCAGAGCGTCTGCAGCGCCTGCCATAGTCAGTGGCAGTCCGTAATTGATCACACCCCGTAGTTAGTCGTTAGTTGTTAGTCGTTAATAGAGGCGGCCTCTGACATGAGCCAAACGCTGAATCGACCGGGGTGAGGGAATTCGCCCCGGAATACGGGCCGGGGCGCGAGTGACCGACAAAAGGAAAAGCGTGGCGTGTTGGTACGTAACCAGGTAAACACAAAGAGTCGGCACAGGCCGACTCTTTTTCGGTAAGCTGTGGATTAGATTAGAGATCTAATTCGTCATCTGATAAATCGCGGAACATGTCGATATCAGCAAGTTCGCGGCGTAGTCTTTGTTTGTCCTTCAATGCTTCAATTTCCCGCCACTTGCGTTTCACAGGCTTGCTGCGTGAGCTTCGGGTCGGCATGTCTGTTGCAAGAATGTCATCGAATGCGTAACTGTCCATAGAGCACCTCTTCCTCACAATCGGTCAGTAGTTAAATATCACAACAGGCCTAAAAATAAAATTGAAGTGTTTCACAATTGTTGCCAGCTGATGAATGTTTTATGTGTCAAACCTCGCAAAAACGTTTGGCTTGCGGAATATTTCACCACCTGGGGTGACCTCCTGATGTTTCAAAATCGGGATGCAGGGGCGATTTATAAGCACCTGACAGGCATAAAGCATGTCATCCGCCAATAATTTAGGGATGAGATATTGATTTTTGAGGGGTAAGTTTGCATGATCACCGCCCATCTGCAGTTAGCCCAAGTGCAATCGGTACGACCGGTTGTCGACAGAACCGGCCGTTATTTACAAATCAATAACAAGCTAACTGCGCTAAGTGAAGGTCTGAATGTTGCTCTGCAACCGGCTTTCGCTGCCATTTATCAAATAATAACACTAAGGTTGTAGCACTCTCCGTTGTTCCGGCGGTTTGCCCGTTTGGCTGAGGCTACATTTGTCTTTTCCTGACGGTTGCCATTTTTATGTCGCAGTCGTCAGTGTTCGAATGAATTGAAAGGGGTTGACGTGTCAAGTCAGATTAACTTTTTGAATGATCTGTTGTGGGGCTCCGTCCTGATATATCTGTTGATTGGGGTCGGCGTGTATTTCACTTACCGCCTGGGCTTCATCCAGTTCCGTCATTTCGGTCACATGTTCAGTGTCATGCGTAACAGCCGAAAGTCTGACGAGGCAGGTATTTCGTCGTTTCAGGCATTATGTACCAGCCTGGCAGCACGGGTGGGAACCGGCAACATGGCCGGTGTGGCCGTCGCGCTGACACTGGGTGGTCCGGGGGCGATTTTCTGGATGTGGCTGATTGCGATGCTGGGCATGGCCACGGCGTTTGCTGAAAGTGCACTGGCACAGTTGTATAAAACCCGCGATGACGATGGAAACTACCGTGGCGGCCCGGCCTATTACATGGAAAAAGGCCTGGGCATGCGCTGGATGGGGGTCGCCTTCTCAATCTGCCTGATCATTGCCTTCGGTCTGGTGTTTAACTCGGTTCAGGCGAACTCTATTTCTCAGGCGATGAATGTCGCGTTTGGCTGGAACCCGATGTATGTCGGGATCGGTCTGGTCATTATGGCGGGTGTGATCATTTTCGGTGGTCTGCGTGCCGTTGCCCGTACAGCTGAAATTCTGGTTCCGGCCATGGCCCTGTGTTACCTGGTGCTGGCGATGTTCATTCTGATGATGAATATTGAGAAGCTGCCGGATGTGCTGGGGATGATTTTCCGCAGCGCCTTCGGGCTGGAAGAAGCGGCCTCGGGGGCGTTGGGTTACACCATTGCCCAAGGGATGATCAATGGCCTGAAACGTGGCCTGTTCTCAAACGAAGCTGGGATGGGATCGGCACCTAATGCGGCTGCCTCGGCCACGCCTTACCCGCCGCATCCGGCCTCGCAGGGATATGTGCAGATGCTGGGGGTGTTTATGGACACCATCGTGATCTGCTCGGCGACCGTTGCCATTATTCTGATGTCTGGCGAATATGTGCCGCACAGCGAAATTACCGGTATTGAGCTGACTCAGCGCGCCCTGAGTTCACAGGTTGGCGGCTGGGGATCGATTTTCATTGCCGTGGCGATTTTCTTCTTTGCGTTTACCTCGCTGGTGGCTAACTACTCGTACGCTGAAACGAACCTGATCTTCCTGGAACACAACCACAAAGCGGGTCTGACTTTGTTCCGGTTAGTTGTGTTGGGTATGGTGATGTTTGGTGCAATGGCGGATCTGCCGACCGTTTGGGCGATGGCCGATGTGTCGATGGGTATGATGGCCATCATCAACCTGATAGCCATTGTGCTGCTGTCCGGTACGGTGGTGAAGCTGGCGCGGGACTATAACAAGCAGCTGGAGCAAGGCAAAGTGCCGACCTTCGACAGCAATGATTATCCGGAGCTGCATGCTCAGCTGGAAGAAGAAGGGATTTGGGACCAGTCCGGTAAGCAGTAAGCGCTTCCTGGTCACCACCACTTACCACACTGGCCATCGGCCAAGCAGATGGTTCTGATAGGAAAAACCACGCGGATTACGCGTGGTTTTTTTTTGCAATGCTGTTACCATTTTGTCGGACCTGAGCGCCTGATAAAGGAACAACTTATGCTAATTGTGGTATCACCGGCCAAAACCCTGGATTATGAATCGCCGTTGGCGACCCAGACTTACACCCAGCCGGAGCTGACTGAACATTCGGCTGAACTGATTGAAGTGTGTCGCGAACTGACCCCGGCGCAAATTGCGAGCCTGATGAAAGTCAGCGATAAAATTGCCGGCCTGAATGCGGCCCGTTTTGCTGAGTGGCAACCGGAATTTACCACTGATAATGCCCGTCAGGCGATCCTGGCATTTAAAGGTGATGTCTACACCGGGCTGGAAGCGGAAACGCTGGATGAAGACGGTTTTGCCTATGCGCAACAACACCTGCGCATGCTGTCTGGTCTGTATGGCCTGCTGCGCCCGTTGGATTTGATGCAGCCGTATCGCCTGGAAATGGGGACGAAACTGGAAAACCCGCGTGGGGTGAACCTGTACCAGTTCTGGGGCGATATCATTACAGATAAGCTGAATGCCGCGTTAGCCGCACAAGGTGACGATGTGCTGGTGAATCTGGCTTCCAACGAGTATTTCAAAGCGGTGAAGCCGAAGAAAATCGCGGGCAAGATTATTACCCCGGTGTTCAAAGACTGTAAAAACGGCACCTACAAAGTTATCAGCTTTTACGCCAAAAAAGCGCGTGGCATGATGGCGCGCTACATTCTGGATCACAAAGTGGATTCGGTTGAAGGCCTGAAAGCCTTTGATACCGCTGGCTATTATTTTGTACCGGCGGAGTCGACGGCAACGGAACTGGTGTTTAAGCGCGAAGAGCAATAAACCGGGCTGTTTCTGATATATCCGGGAAATCCGGGACGTCAGGAAAGTGGAGCGTGCGGCACACAGGCCGTGGATGAACAATCCGCAGGCAAACAAAAAGGCTGGTCGAAACCAGCCTTTTTTGATCCGGGTGCCCCGTCAGTAAGAGGGAGCACGTGTCCAGCAAATTACGGAAGAGTCGTTACTTTTTTACTTTCTTCTTTTTCGCTGCAGTGCCTTTGGCATCTTTTTTCTTTGTGTCTTTTTTCTTTTTCTTCTTCACCGTACTGGCTTTCTTGTGTTTCGGACGCATACCTTCGACGAAGCGCTCCGGCACATCTTCTTTCATGTAGCGGCTTACACGTTCGATTTGGCTTTGATCGTGCGCTTCAACCAGTGAGACTGCGGTGCCTTTCTTACCAGCCCGGGCGGTACGGCCGATACGGTGCAGATAGACATCTGCGGTACGTGGCATGTCGAAGTTGATCACATGGCTCACATCCGGCAGATCGATACCACGGGCTGCGACATCGGTCGCCAGCATGATATTGATGTCACCAGAGCGGAAACGGTTGATCGTGTTGTTACGCGATGCCTGAGCCATTTCACCCTGTAGCCAGCAGCAATTAATTTTCATCGATGCCAGTTGATCGCGCAGCTCGGCCAGGCGTTCACGGGTTTTGACGAAAATGATGGTGCGATCCGCTTCTTTCAGTACTTCCTGCAACAGCGCCAGTTTGTGCGCCATATCGTCACAACGGTAGTAGAACTGGTGGATTTTCTTACGCTCACGGCGCGGCGGCTCAGCGTTGACTTCTACCGGCTCATTCAAAATACCCTGTGAAAAGTCACGAACCCCTTTCCCTTCCAGAGTGGCAGAGAACAGCAGGCTCTGGCGACGCCAGCGACATTCATTGTGAATGCGTTCCACGATTTTACCAAAGCCCATGTCCAGCATGCGGTCGGCTTCGTCCAGAATCAGACATTCAATGGCGCGACAGTCAAAGCGCTCAGCTTCGATGTACTCCATCAGACGGCCCGGCGTGGCCACAACGATATCCTGGGTTTTACCCAGCAGCTCGGCGTGCTCGTCGTAAGAAATACCGCCGGTAATCGTGAAGATTTTCAGCGAAGTGTACTTAGCCAGGGCGCGAGCCTGATCGGCAACCTGAATGGCCAGCTCACGGGTCGGCGTCAGTACCAGTACGCGTGCAGGCCCCGGCTTCTTACGCGGGAAGTCCTGCAAATGCTGCAGCATTGGCAGAAGAAACGCGGCGGTCTTTCCGGTGCCGGTAGGAGCGGAAGCCAGCACGTCCCGCCCGTCCAGTGCGTGTGGGATTGCTTCGGTCTGGACCGCGGTTGGGCGCTCGTAACCGATCTCTTCAATGGCCTGCAACAGCTCACTATCTAATTCTAATTCGGAAAAGTTTCTCACCAGTCAATTCTCCTCGGGAATGCAGGACGACGGCCCTGATGGGGCGTCTCGTTGTGGTTCCGGTTTATTTGCCGCTTATCGCTTCGGCGGCAAGGGGCGGCATTATAGTGATTATTGGCGTAACTATCACCGATAAATATACAAAAAACTGCCGGCGATGGCGTCCGTTTCTGTCCGGCAGGGTTACATCCTCAGGTAAAACGCCTGTGTCAGCGCAATAAAATCCGCTGAATAGCTTCCCTGATGGTGGATCGCCAGCTGTTCGTTCAGGCACGCCCCGGCGGTGGGGGACAGTGCGATCAGTAAGCGGCTGACCGGTTTGTTCCCGGTCGTGCGCACTTCACATACCTTGCGGCAATGGAGCTTAAAGGTCTCTGCCATAGCGATGAACTGGCGGCCTTCATAATCCGGCAGAATCAGGCTGGCGGTGCCTTCCGGGGCCAGCAAGTGCCGCAAGGCGGTCAGCAGGGCCTGATGGGTCAGGCTGTCGGTGTGGCGTGCCGTGGCCCTGGCCTGGCAGTCAGCCTGCTCCCCGTGGTTGAAATACGGTGGATTACAGACAATGGCTGGGTACGCCCCGGCTGGCTGCGCTGTCGCCCAGGTTTGCACATCAGCATTGACTAGCGTCAGGCGAGACGACCAGGGGGAATCGGCAAAATTGTGTTGTGCAGCCAGGGCAGCACCGGCATCAAGCTCAATGGCGGTCACCGTCGTGTGCTCAGTCGTACGCTGGGCTGCCATCAGAGCCAGCAGACCGCTGCCGGTCCCAATATCCAGTACCGTATTTTTTGTGGCGGTCTTCCTGTCCTGACCAGCAAGGTCGGGTACGTGCGGTGCACTGGGAGGTAATTCCGCCCAGGCCCCCAGCAGCACACCGTCGGTGCTGACCGGCATTCCGCAGCCGTGATCATTGACGTGAAATTGTTTGAAGGTGAAGCCTTTTGCCATGGTTGTTTGAGGTTCTGTCACAATTTTGCAGATGATAGTAACGCGTCAAAAAAGAGAAGCAAGTTCAGTGATGAGCTGTTAACAGGTTGTTGAATAGGTTTTAATTCTGATGGTGATCTTTTATCGAATGCGTATGTGGTGGTTTATAGTTCCGTACTAGGTTTTGATTTTGGTTTGATATTCTGGTTTCAAAGGTGGACAGCCAAAGATTGTGGTGTTTTTGTCTATTCCCTTGCTTATTGAATGCTTTTTCGTCATTATGCTGCGAGCAAGGTCACATTCAGCTTTTCATTTTTTGTGATCTCGATATTAAAAATATAAGCAAAACGCTAACACAACATTAATCCGTAAGAGTGGAAGGTGCAGTTTGAAAAAGTCACTCAAAGTCACTGATATCATGGCGATAGGTTTTATGACCTTCGCATTCTTCTTAGGCGCCGGGAATATCATATTCCCTCCGCAGGCCGGTCTGGCGGCGGGTGATAATCTGCTACCGGCCATGTTTGGTTTCCTGTCTACCGCGGTGGGTCTGCCACTGGTCGGCATTATCGCGGTAGCGATTGCCGGTGGGGGCTGGAAAGGGCTGACACGTGATCTGCCACCGCAAGTGGCGACTCTGATGGCTGTGCTGATCTTCATTATTATTGGTCCCGCTTTTGCAGCACCGCGTACAGGTCTTGTGGCTTACGAAATGGCGGTGAAGCCGTTTATCCCTGAAGCAGGTCAAGTCAGCCTGACGCTGTTTTCGATTCTGTTTTTTGCCGTGGCGATGTTCTTTGCATGGTCTCGCGGTAAGCTGATTGACACTATCGGTAAGTTCCTGACGCCTGCCCTGTTTGCGGTACTGGCTGTTCTGGCGGTGGCTGTCTTCCTGTTCCCTCAGGGGGAGATTCAGGCGGCTCAGGGTGAGTACGCGAACATGGCGTTCACCAAAGGCTTCCTGGAAGGCTACAACACTATGGATACCTTTGCGGCCTTGATGTTCGGGATGCTGATTGTCGATGTGATTCGCAGCAAAGGCATTACTGACGAAAAAACCACTTGTACCTATCTGGTTTACGCAGGCTTGATTGCTGCTGCGGGTCTGGCATTTGTCTATGTGTCACTGTTCTATCTGGGGGCGACCAGCTCTGCAGTGGCGGCAGGTGCTGACAATGGCGGGACTATCCTGGCGAGCTATGTACAGGCACTGTTTGGCCCGGTAGGTCAACTGATCCTGTCTGCGATTGTGCTGCTGGCCTGTCTGACAACAGCCATTGGCCTGATCAGTGCGTGTTCTGATTACTTCAGCTCACTGACTAAGCTGTCTTATGAAAAATGGGTGGTGCTGTTGGGCGTGGTTTGTGCGGTAATCGCCAACGTAGGTCTGAGCCAGTTGATCTCCCTGTCAATTCCGGTTCTGTTTGCGCTGTATCCGGTGGCAGTCGCGCTGGTGGCCCTGACTTTTGTGCGTCGCTGGTTGCCAAATCCGCGTCTGGCATACCGTGTGGTGCTGTCGGTATCACTGTTGTTCAGCCTGATTGATGCCGGCAAATTTATCGGCATGGATCTAAGCGCGCTGAATATCCTGCCGCTGTTTGACTATGGCATGGCGTGGGTACTGCCAACGGCACTGGCACTGGTTGTGACTCGCTTCATTGGTTCGCCAGAGTCACAAAGCGAAGCCTCTGCGGCATAACGGCCCGTCCATCCAAGACGATCCGAACATAAAAAACGGGATGCTCAGGCATCCCGTTTTTGTTTCTGTCTTTTTATCCTGGGTTCCACACAGCAGCGCTTACAGTGTCTCGCTGTATTCCGTCAGGATTTGCTCACACCAGCTTGTGATACGCTCGTCACTCAGTTCGTACTGGCTGTCTTCATCCAGTGCCAGGCCGACAAAGAACTTGCCGTCTTCGGTCAGGGCTTTGGACGCTTCAAACGTATAGCCTTCATTTGGCCAGTAGCCAACAAAGTTTGCGCCAGATGGCAGCAGTTTGTCATGCAGCATACCCATCGCGTCGAGGAACCACTCGGTATACCCTTCCTGATCACCCAGGCCAAACAGGGCAATGGTTTTGCCGGTCAGATCCAGACCGTCAAGCTGTTCCCAAATGGCTTCCCAGTCTTCCTGCAACTCGCCGAAGTCCCAGGTCGAAATTCCCAGGATCAGCATGTCGTACTGGTTCATGGCGGTCAGGTCTGCTTCTTTTACGTTAAACACCTCAACCAGCTCCGCACCGATACACTCGCGGATTTTCTCTGCGGTCATTTCGGTATAGCAGGTGGTTGAGCCGTAGAATAGGCCAATCTTCATGCTGCGTATCCAATATTTTACAAAAAAGTGATAACGGGATTTTACCTATCCCCATCCCCTGATTGCCAGTTAAAGTTACTGTCGGTGGTTGTGGCGGCATGACGGCGTGATCTATCGACCTTCTACCGCGTGGTCACTACTGTATTTGGTTATCGCAGGCTGGTCCCGACGTTAAGGTTACGGGTTCTATGCCATGCGCTGGCGGAACGACATAAAATAGCGGCCATAACGGCTGCCATTACATTTTTGGTCAAAATCGACTACTATACAGATACTGTTTATTTATCCATGTGTTTGTACTTGCTCACAATCGTTCAGGTGCCTGTTTTTCAGGTACATATGTTTCACTTGCTCAGTGTTTTAGGTGCGCAGTGTTTCATTGGAATTGTGTTCAGGCGCATGGTGTTCAGGCAATAAAGTGTTCGAGGTAGTAGTGGAAAACGAGGCAGTGATTATCGAGCGGTTTCTCGATGCAATGTGGATGGAGCGCGGCTTGTCGGAAAACACGCTAGCGTCATATCGCAACGATCTCAAAAAGCTCGAAGGCTGGATTGATGACCAGGGGCTGACCCTGATAACCGTATCGGCAGACGATTTACAGCGCTATCAACAGTGGCTGTTTGATGCCGAGTACAAGCAGACATCCCGGGCCCGGATGGCGTCGGCGATTCGTCGCCTGTATCAGTACCTGCACCGGGAAAAGCTGCGTGATGATGACCCGAGTGCGATGCTGGTGAGCCCGAAACTGCCCAAGCGCCTGCCGAAAGACATTACCGAAGCCCAGGTTGATGCCCTGCTGGAGGCGCCGAACACGGACGATCCGCTGGAGCTGAGAGACAAAGCCATGCTGGAGCTGCTGTATGCTACCGGCCTGCGTGTGACTGAGCTGGTCAGCCTGACGATGGAAAATGTCAGCTTGCGTCAGGGGGTGGTCCGGGTGATCGGTAAAGGCGATAAAGAGCGCCTGGTACCGATGGGGGAGAACGCGATTGATTGGATCACTCAGTTCCTGCAATACGGCCGGCCTCAGCTGCTGGGCGAGAAAAGCTCCGATGTGGTGTTTCCGAGCCGCCGTGCCAAGCAGATGACGCGGCAGACATTCTGGCACCGGATTAAACACTATGCGGTGCTGGCCGGTATTGATGCCGAAACCCTGTCGCCACACGTGATGCGTCATGCCTTTGCCACACATTTACTGAATTACGGTGCGGATCTGCGGGTTGTACAGATGTTGCTGGGACACAGTGACTTATCGACCACCCAGATTTATACCCATGTGGCCACTGAGCGCCTCAAGCAGTTGCACGAAACTCACCATCCGCGTGCATAACAGAGGGATGGTGCGGGAATCATCCCGTTGAAGGGCTTCTTTTGTCGCATAAACGGTTACCGGGCGGGGTGTCTCAGCCGGAAGACTGGCTGTAGGTCTGCCGGATTGGTTATACTGATCAAGTCAGGAATTTTTTGTTCCGTTGAAATTTTTTCAGACACCCGTGGTCTTATCCCTCACAAGTGGGTATCGATTGGTCACAATCGCGCGGTATCCCTGTTTGGTCTGTTTTTATCTAATAGGAAAGGAAAGAGTCGAATGCACTTTTTGGGTCGTACGTTACTCGCTACTGCGGTGGCCATGACAGCTTTTGCCGCGTCAGCCAAGCCTGACGAAGCTGCCATTACAAGCAAACTGAGTGGGCTGGGTTTAGTGCCAGTAACGATCAGTGCTTCGCCGCTGCCTGGGTTGAATGAGGTAGTGACAGAGCGGGGAATAGTCTATGTCTCTGATGACGGCAAATACTTCCTGGCTGGTCACCTGTATCAGAATGACGGCGCAGAGCCAGTCAACCTGACTGAGCAGAAGATGGCCAAACTGAACAAAGACAAGCTCAAAGGCATGGAAGATGAGATGATCGTTTATCCGGCCAAAAATGAAAAATACGTGGTGACAGTGTTTACTGATACCACCTGCGGTTACTGCCGCAAGCTGCACAGTGAGATGCAAGCATACAACGATGCCGGTATTACTATCCGTTATCTGGCGTTTCCACGAGGTGGCGAGCGTTCGCGTAACTTTGGTGAAATGAGCGCGATCTGGGGGGCCAGTGACCCAGCCAAAGCCATGAACGATGCCAAGAACGGGACGTTTAATCCGAATGACGGCAAGAAACGTGATGATCTGGTGCGCAAGCATTACGAACTGGGCGTGGCAATGGGAGTCTCCGGTACCCCGGCGATGATTCTGGAAGACGGCACTATGCTGCCGGGTTACCAGCCGGCCCCAATGCTGCGTAAATTGCTCGACAGCCGCACCTGACAGCTAAAGCAGTTCGTCACAAGAGTACAAACGCCACGCCCGGAAGATGATTCCGGGCGTGTTTTTTCCGGTTGAAATTCCGGCGCGGCGGTTGCCCGTCTTTCCCGACTGTCTATAATATCTCCGCGGTCTGTCGTTGCGCTGATAAAAGCCCAAGTTTTAACCCCCCAAAGTTGTAAAGGCTCAAGCAGTTAAAAGCCAAAGCTGATAAAGCCAATGAACAAGCCACATGAACACACAGCGCAAACGGCGGTGCCTACAAGCACAGCGAAAGCGTACGATAAAAGAGCAAGACGAAACCTTGCCTATTTAACCTCTGCCGGTCAGTAGATAAGCCTGATGATTGAAATTAAGCGCCGCCCCGAGGCGGATACCAGCCAGTTCAGCGATGCTGTTCATCCCCTGTTACAACGAATTTATGCCAGCCGCGGTATCCGTAGTGAACATGATCTGGAGCGCGGCGTGCGCGGCTTGCACAGCTACAACCAGCTCCACGGTATTCAGCCAGCGGTTGAGTTGCTCAAACAAGCACTCAGCGAGCAGCGTCGTATCATTGTGGTGGGAGATTTTGATGCCGATGGCGCAACCAGCTCTGCTTTGTCGGTACTGGCTTTGCGTATGCTGGGCAGCCGGAATGTGGATTATCTGGTGCCGAATCGCTTTGATGACGGTTACGGTCTGAGTCCGGAAGTGGTGGAGCAGGCCGCTGCCCGCGGCGCGGAAATGATCATGACGGTAGACAACGGGGTGTCATCGCTCAGTGGCGTGGCGGCAGCCAAAGCCAAAGGGATTCAGGTGCTGGTGACCGATCACCACCTGCCGGGTGATACCCTGCCGGATGCTGATGCTATTGTGAACCCGAACCTGCATGAGTGTGATTTTCCGTCGAAATCCCTGTGTGGCGTCGGGGTGGCTTTTTATCTGATGCTGGCGCTGCGTGTCGCTTTGCGTGAGGCCAACTGGTTTGCCGAGCAGGGGATCGCAGAGCCGAATCTGGCTGAGTTGCTGGATCTGGTTGCCTTGGGCACGGTGGCAGACGTGGTGGCACTGGACGGCAACAACCGCATTCTGGTGCATCAGGGGTTGCAACGTATCCGGGCCGGCAAATGCCGTCCGGGCATCCGTGCGTTGATTGAAGTGGCAAATCGCGATCCCGCCAAGCTGGTGGCCAGCGATTTAGGCTTTGCGCTCGGTCCACGTATTAATGCGGCCGGTCGACTGGACGATATGTCTTTTGGGGTTGAGTTGCTGCTGTGTGACAACATTCAGGCGGCCCGACGAATGGCGGCAGAACTGGATGCCCTGAATCAGACCCGTAAAGAAATTGAGCAGGGGATGAAAGAAGAGGCGATGGCAATCTGTGAGCGCCTCAAGTTTAATCAGCAGGACATGCCTTTCGGCCTGGCGCTGTTCCAGCGGGATTGGCATCAGGGCGTGATTGGGATCCTGGCTTCCCGCATCAAAGAGATTTATCACCGCCCGGTGATCGCCTTTGCCGATGCCGGTAACGGTGAAATCAAAGGCTCGTGCCGCTCGATTCCCGGCTTGCACATGCGTGATGTGCTGGACCTGATTGATACCCAGAATCCGGGAATGATCAGTAAATTTGGCGGCCATGCCATGGCTGCCGGTCTGACGATTCCCGAAGAGAAGCTTGACGCGTTTACCAAGGCGTTTGATCTGGTGGTCCGGAATGAGCTGGATGAGGATGCCCTCAAAGGGGTATTGCTGACTGACGGTGAGCTGACGCCGCAGGAGCTGAACCTGCAAACCGCCGAGTTGCTGCGAGCCGGTGGGCCGTGGGGACAGCAGTTCCCGGAGCCGCTGTTCGATGGCCACTTCCGTTTGTTGCATCAGAAACTGGTGGGCGGCAAGCACCTGAAAATGATGCTGGAGCCATTGGCGGGGGGCAGCGTGATTGACGGGATCGCATTTAACGTCGATCTGCGCCGCTGGCCGGATGCGTCGGTTCAGCAGGTCGAGCTGGTTTACCGTCTCGACGTGAATGAGTTCCGCGGTAACAGTAACGTTCAGCTGCTGGTGGAGCACCTGTCAGCGCTGTAGCGTGCAGTACGAATCCGAGTGGCAAAGTCTCCGGGATATACAATATCTGGGGTATAAAATCTCAGGGTTGTAAAATCTTAGGACTGTAAAAGCTTAGGATTGTATAAACTCAGGGGCGTTAGCCACTAGCATGGTTAACGCTCACTCGAGTCTGTGGTTGTGATGAGCACTTGCTGTTGAGTCCGGCGTAGTTCTCATGCTGTCACGGAAAGACGCTTTTTCTCCATGTTATCGTCTGCAAACGGCAGGGCTCAGCCCTGCCGTTTGCGTCTGTAATCCCTTGCCTTTTCACGGTAATGTTTTCTGCCTTGCATCCGCTATCGCAACCAAAGCCGAGCAAGGGGAAGTAAACAAAGTATGACTGAGTGGTAACGGCACTGTTTCAGCGCCTCAGGCGGAGAAGAAAATCGCTGATTCCTTTTCTTCCCCCCTGTATATTCTATCTACAATTCGATAGAATCCTTCGGTTATGTCCATTTCGGCTATGAAGAGTGGCAATGTTCGAGATTAATCCTATTAAAAACCGACTTGAGGATGTGTCAGCACGTACTGACGTCCTTAGGGGGTACCTTTGACTACGATGCTAAGAAAGAGCGTCTAGAAGAGGTTAATGCAGAATTAGAGCAACCAGATGTATGGAACGAACCTGAACGCGCCCAGGCGCTGGGTAAGGAACGTGCGGCACTGGAAGCGGTGGTAGATACTATCGATCAGTTGGATCAGGGCGTTGAAGACGTCGAAGGTCTGCTGGAGCTGGCGGTAGAAGAGAACGATCAGGAAACGTTTGACGAAATCGAGCCTGAGCTGAAAGAACTGGAAGACAAGCTGGAACAGCTGGAATTCCGTCGCATGTTCTCCGGCGATCACGACTCGTCAGACTGTTATATTGACCTGCAGGCGGGCTCGGGTGGTACCGAAGCTCAGGACTGGACGTCAATGATGTTGCGCATGTACCTGCGTTGGGCAGAAGCCAAAGGCTTCAAGACCGAAGTGATTGAAGTGTCTGAAGGCGACGTGGCTGGTCTGAAGTCGGCAACAGTCCGCATCAGCGGCGAATATGCTTACGGTTGGCTGCGCACAGAAACCGGTGTTCACCGTCTGGTTCGTAAGTCACCGTTCGACTCCGGCGGCCGTCGTCATACCTCTTTTGCCTCGACGTTTGTTTATCCGGAAGTGGATGACAATATCGATATCGATATCAACCCGTCGGATCTGCGTATTGACGTATACCGTGCATCCGGTGCCGGTGGTCAGCACGTAAACACCACCGAATCTGCGGTACGTATTACGCACGTGCCAACCAATACTGTGGTGCAGTGTCAGAACGACCGTTCTCAGCACAAGAACAAAGATCAGGCGATGAAGCAGTTGAAAGCAAAACTGTTTGAGCTTGAAATGCAAAAGCAAAATGCTGAGAAGCAGGCCAATGAAGATGCCAAGTCTGACATTGGTTGGGGTAGCCAGATCCGTTCATACGTACTGGATGACTCACGCATTAAAGATTTGCGTACCGGGGTGGAAAATCGAAACACCCAGGCAGTTCTAGACGGCGATCTAGACCGTTTTATTGAAGCCAGCCTGAAATCGGGTCTGTAACCGAGTTCGGTTAATGTATTTAAGGGTTCACCCATGACTGATCAATTACAAGATGAGAATAAGCTGATTGCTGAACGTCGCGCGAAACTAGACAGAATCCGCGAAGGTTGTAAAGCAAACGGCCACCCAAATGATTTCCGTCGCGATAGCCTGGCTGCTGATCTGCAAGCTCAATTTGGTGAGCTGAGCAAAGAAGAGCTGGAAGAGGCGGGCAACGTTGTTGCTGTAGCTGGCCGTATTATGGCTAAGCGTGGCCCATTCCTGGCGATTCAGGATGTCTCTGGCCGCATTCAGGTTTATGCTGACAAAGAAGTGCAGAAAGAGCTGAAAGAGAAATACTCTGGTCTGGATATCGGTGACATCATCGGTGTGAAAGGTACGCTGCACAAGTCAGGTAAAGGTGACCTGTACGTCAACATGAACGAGTACGTCCTGCTGACAAAAGCACTGCGTCCTCTGCCAGAAAAATTCCACGGCCTGACTGACCAGGAAATGCGTTACCGTCAGCGTTACGTTGACCTGATTGTTAACGAAGATTCTCGTAACGCCTTCGTGGTACGTTCTAAAGTAGTATCGGCGATCCGTAACTTCATGGTGGAAAAAGGCTTCATGGAAGTCGAAACCCCAATGATGCACGTGATCCCAGGTGGTGCAACAGCTCGTCCGTTCGTGACTCACCACAATGCGCTGGATATCGACATGTACCTGCGTGTTGCGCCTGAGCTGTACCTGAAGCGTCTGGTTGTTGGTGGCTTCGAGCGTGTGTTCGAAATCAACCGTAACTTCCGTAACGAAGGTCTGTCTCCGCGCCACAACCCAGAATTCACGATGATGGAATTCTACATGGCGTACGCAGACTACAAAGATCTGATGGATCTGACGGAAGAGATGCTAAGCAAAATCGCACAAGACGTACTGGGTTCAACCAGCATGCCTTACGGCGATGAAACCGTTGAGTTTGCCGGTCCTTACGCTCGCATGAGCATGCTGGAAGCGATCAAGCACTACAACCCGAACCACGCTGATATTCAGGCGCTGGACTACGACAAAGTTCAGGATCGTGACCACATGATTGCGATTGCGAAGTCTGTTCACGTGGAAGTGGAAGATTTCTGGACTTGTGGCCAGCTGCTGGAAGAGATCTTTGGTGAAACGGCGGAACCTAAACTGATTCAGCCAACGTTTATCACGGGTTACCCGGCGGATATCTCACCACTGGCGCGTCGTAACGATGATTTCCCGTTCATTACTGACCGTTTTGAATTCTTCATCGGTGGTCGTGAAGTGGCGAACGGCTTCTCTGAGCTGAACGATGCCCAGGATCAGGATTCTCGTTTCAAAGCACAGGTTGAAGCGAAAGATGCAGGCGATGACGAAGCGATGTTCTACGACGCCGATTACATCACTGCGCTGGAGCACGGCCTGCCACCAACAGCAGGTCAGGGTATTGGTATCGATCGTCTGGTGATGCTGATGACCAACACGCACACCATCCGTGACGTGATTCTGTTCCCGGCGATGCGTCCACAAGTGAACTGATTTCTCGCGGAATGATTATAAAAGCCACCCACCGGGTGGCTTTTTTCTTTCTGTTTGATATGTCTCATCTTTTTTCTTCTGTGTCTGTAAAATATTGCTTATATAAAACGAGTATCTTATTGTGATCAGGTGAAAGAATGTACCGAAAAGCTTCCCTTGTTGCCGCCTGCGTGCTGTTTTCCGGCTGTATGACCACCCAGCTAATGCCACCCGCTTCCGATTTTGCCAGCCAGGTGCCTGCTAAGTTGAACGAGCAACTTAAACGGCTGAATGATGAACCTGCTGTGCCATTTCGCGGCGGAATGCAAACTTTTCACTATGATGAAGACACCGCATTGTTAACGCTCATCTATCGCTTACCTAACCCTCGGTGGACTTGGGGAATACATCAAGCTGAAACGGAAGCAGAAATATTTCCTAAGCTCTGCAAGAATTTTGGAGCCGCTATTGACCATGGGTTAGGTGTTCGAGCCTGGTTTGCGGGGAATGGGAGTTTTGAAACGGAGGTACTGACCCCGGAAATTTGCCAGACCCACCTTGCCTCTGCCAAAAACTGACCGCCGTTGAAACGGCTCAACGGGGCCGTTTCAGTTGTGAACACAAGGTTTTTCAGCGTCAGAGTTTTACTTACTTTTGCTTCCTTTTTGCTTTCCCCAATCCTCCGTTATTTGCATTTATTGTCTGTTTCTTCATAAAAGAAAAAGAGTTTCCAATAGTGAAAATTGGGCAACTTTTGCGCAAGTTAGTAAATTTCCGCTGTGACACCATTCACACTCTTTAACATTTATGAATGAGTGAATAAAACGGTGTTCTTGGTTAATCATGCTGTCTTGTTTATCAGTAAGCTATGGATATTTAAATGCTTTAGTGACTTCATCTGTTATTTGTGTGATTTAAAAGTGTTTGTTTTGGGTTTTTGAAATGTAACTCCAGTGTAAATATTTCGCTTTTTCCGGAAAAGCATCTGTGTAAAATGTCGCCGTATCCCGCGGTTAACAGCGGGAGCAGGACGTTAAATACACATATACAAGCACAACAGACTGGAGATGGACGATGAACAAATCGCTATCAGGAAAGATTTTTACAGGCTTGTTTGCCGGGCTGATTCTCGGCACGGCCATTCAATACCTGTTTAGTGGCGTAACGCTGATGGATACCTATGTCCTAGGGGCGGCGGAAGGGGTTGGTGGGATGTTTGTCTCATTGATTAAACTGCTGGTCGTGCCTCTGGTTTTCGTATCTATTGTCTGCGGTATCGTGGAGCTGAAGGACATCACTGCATTTGGTCGCCTTGGTGGAAAAACTTTTACCCTATACATTTTAAACACCATCATTGCGATTACAGCAGCACTGACCGTAGGGATGATTTTCCAGCCGGGCGCTGGTGCTAATCTGGCAGGTACGGTATCCGAAACGGTTACGCTGACTACCACTGAAACCCCTGATATTTTCTCACTGATTGTTAATATCGTACCAAGTAATCCAGTACAGGCTTTTGCTAATGGAGATATGTTGCAGATTATCTTCATGGCGATTCTGACAGGTCTTGCCATTCAGGCTCTGGACTCGCGCGGTGGCCCGGCGATCCGCACTTTTAAAGTGGCGAATGAGCTGATGATGAAGCTGGTCGTGCTGGTCATGAGTCTGGCTCCATACGGTGTATTTGCCCTGATGGTACAGTTGGGCGCGACACTGAATGCTGAAACGCTGATGTCAGTCGCGGGTTACGTGGCACTGGTTATTACCATGCTGGTATTCTGGATCTTCATTTTCTACCCGATGGCTGTAGGGCTGACAACTGGTATCAAACCGATGACTTTCCTGCGCCACACCCGTGAGCAGATCCTGTTCTCGCTGTCGACAGCCAGTTCGAATGCCACCATCCCGGTGACGATGCGTACACTGACTGACAAACTGGGGGTTTCAAAATCGGTTGCCGGATTTGGTGTGCCACTGGGCGCGACCATGAACATGTCCGGAGTATCGATTTACATCACGCTGGCAACCCTGTTCGTAGCCAATGCGTTCGGCCAGCCAATTAACAGCGCCGATGTGGTGACACTGGGTCTGACCATCCTACTGCTGTCGATTGGTGCCGGTGGTGTACCGGGTGGTGGCGTGGTAATGGTGGGCGTGTTGCTGCACCAACTGGGTCTGCCACCAGAAGGCCTGGCGATTGTGGCTGCTGTAGACCGTATTAATGACATGTTCTGTACCAGCTCAAACGTTGTGGGTGATACTGCGGTTAACACCATTGTGGCCAAAACCGAGAATGAAATTGATGCTGAACTTGATGAGCCTGAAGTCATTAAAGTGAGTTAAGTCACAAACCCTACCGGAAAAAAAAGCGCCTGCGGGCGCTTTTTGTGTTTTGGTACCACAATTTTTTGTATCAATACGGTTAGTTACAAATTTGATAGTAAACAAGTTGCATTTGATCGGGTAGGCAACATAAGATCCTTACTGGCAGAAACTCCCCGTCATGGTATGACTGCATGACAGGGCGCCACGATAATGCTGGCTCTGACACGGGAAAGGTACGCTGAATGGACAAAGTGAAGAAAAATAACTCGTTGCTTGGAACACTCCTGGTGCTGGGAAGTGGGGATATTCCCTGGTCGACTGCCCTGGAACGTGCCGGCTGGCTTTGCCATCGATGTGATGATCTCCGGGCGGCTGAAAACCTGTTGCTGGAAACCGGTCCCTGTATCGGGGTTGTCGACCTGACCCGTGATGATTTCAGTTTGCAGGGAATTGCCGGTGTTATTACCCGCAACAAGCAGGCGCGTTGGCTGGCTCTGGTCCGGGATGATCAACTGCAGCACGATGCTATCTGCCAGTTTATCGTCAGTTTCTGTATCGACTATTTCACGGCGCCGGTACCTGAATCTCAATTGCTTAAAACGATCGGGCATCAGCTCGGGATGCTGCGGCTTGAGCGGCGGGTCTGGCCTCAGTTAGGGCAGTTTGGTCAACATGGCTTGCAGGGTGAACAGACGGCCATGAAAAAACTGCGTCATCAGGTCAAACGGCTGGCGATGTCAGATATGCCGGTACTGATTCAGGGAGAAATCGGCACCGGAAAAGAGCTGGTGGCGCAGGCGATTCATCAGGCATCGACCCGCTCAAAAGGGGCGTTTGTCATTGTGAACTGTGAATCCCTTGATAGCCGCTGGATGCTCGAAGCAAACAGCAATCAGCCAGAGCGTTGTTGTTTTGATGCGGCAGACAATGGGGTGCTGTATCTGGACGAAATTTCTGCGCTCAGTCCTGCGCGACAGCAGGAGTTATTGCGTTTGCTGAAAGATGAACGCTTTACGACCGAGTGCGGGCGAGTGATTGATCTGCGTTTTCGGTTGATTGCAGCGACCCGCTATACCCCGGAGGAGTTGCTGGAATCGGGTTGCCTGCGGGAAGAGCTTTATTACCGCCTGAATATCCTCAGCCTGACTGTTCCGGCGTTGCGGGAGCGAGGGGACGATATTGTGCTGCTGGCGGAGTACCTGCTGCTCAAATTTGCCCGGCAGTACAACAGCCCGGTCAAGCATATCACCGAAGAGGCTAAACGCCTGATCAGCAGTTATTCGTGGCCCGGTAATGTGCGAGAACTGATCAGCCAGATTAAGCGGGCAATCCTGCTGGCTGATGGCAAAGAACTGGACGACGAGCATTTTGATTTACCGAGGCTGGCGGATGATCGCCAAAGTCTCAAGAAAATCCGTGAAGACTCCGAACGTGGTGCCTTGCTAGCCGTACTGGAAAACAACAAAGGCCAGATTTCAGCCGCGGCCCGTGAGCTTGGGGTCTCGCGGGCGACCATGTACCGGTTGCTGAATAAGCACGATCTGGTGCCCCCGCCGCGACATTTCCGGCAAAGCTGAACCGTTCGATGCTCTGTGTTTCATATGTGAGCCGGAGTATCCAGCCTGATTTCTCACCGGTGCACCACGATTACCGGAAGATTATCGTGTAATTTTTGCTGTAGCGAATATCTGCTTGTTTTGTAAGCGTGTTTGTTTACAATAACTCCATATTTCACATCTTTATAACTTATTACCGGAGGAACAAGTGATGCAAAATCTACTGAATACAAAAAATTGTTCTTTCGGTGATACCCCGTTCAAACAATTTCACTAACGGCAATCCGCTGTGTAAATGGGCCGCGGATACCTGTCGCGGCTAGTTAAGTCTTTTTTGCTTAAGTTGTCAGCCTGAAACGGCAGTGTTTTCGCGTCCCTCCAATACTCTTAACCTTTATGGAGAGCACGATAATGCGCCAATCAGTCTATTTACGTCTTGCTGTTTTCTTTATCCAACTGGATCTGCAACGCGAAGCCGCCCAATGGCGTCATGAGCACCGCCGTATCCAGGTACATATTCCACACCTGTCGGTCCATATACGTCGTGATATCGGCATCGACAAGGAGCAATTTATTGCGTCGGATCGTCTGCTGACCCCGGCTGGACGCAAAACTCAGCGTCTGCGCAACAAGTATCGATCGAGACTTGTAACGTAATAGTGTCCCCGTCGGGAAGACTTGGCGGGGATACGATTTTGACGGTTTATCCCTTGCAACACTTCACAACGATTTGCGACGAAAGGCATCTGGTGGCGGGGAAGGGGAATCATTAAAGTGAAAACTATCAACTCATATTGATTGGGTTGGTTGAGCTGATGTCATACTGCCCCCGTTTTTACGGGGGCTTTTTTTATGGCTGCCAGTGATAACCGGGCGATATTAAGGACAAGGGTTAGAGTATTGAATTCCGACCGCTTGCAGATCGGCCAGTACTTCGTCACTTAGCGTCAGATCGATACTCGCGATATTCGCTTCCAGTTGTTCCAGGTTAGTAGCACCGATGATGTTAGAAGCAACGAACGGACGCTGGTTCACAAAGGCCAATGCCATTTGCGCCGGATCCAGGCCGTGCTTACGTGCCACATCCACATAGGCTGCGGCCGCCGCAATACCCTGAGGGTTAAAGTAGCGCTGGAAGCGTTCAAACAATGTACACCGGGCACCTTCCGGGCGGGCACCGTTGAGGTATTTGCCGCTCAGTGTGCCGAATGCCAGTGGTGAGTAAGCCAGTAGCTCAACGCCCTCATGGTGGCTGATCTCGGACAATCCGACTTCAAAGCTGCGGTTGAGCAGGTTGTAAGGGTTCTGAATGGAAACGACGCGCGGCAGCTCATGTTTTTCTGCCAGACGCAGGAACGACATCACGCCCCATGGCGTTTCGTTCGACAAGCCGATGTAGCGAATTTTACCCGCACGTACCAGTTCAGCCAGCGCTTCCAGAGTATCAGTGATTGTGACGCCGGAGTGATCTTCTTTATATTCATAATTCAGCTGACCGAAGCAGTTGGTTTCCCGCTGGGGCCAGTGCAGCTGGTAAAGATCGATATAGTCCGTTTGCAGACGGTTCAGGCTGTCTTCGACGGCATCGTGGATATTGCGGCGATCCAGCGCCATATCCGGGCGGATATAGGGAAGGTTACGAGGCCCGGCAACTTTGGTCGCCAGCACCACTTTGTCACGGCGACCGGTCTTTTTCAGCCAGCTGCCGATATAGGTTTCGGTCAGTCCCTGTGTTTCCGGTTTTGGGGGGACTGGGTACATTTCAGCGGTGTCGATAAAGTTCACACCGCGCTCAAAAGCAAAATCCAGTTGGCTGTGAGCATCCTGTTCACTGTTCTGTTCACCAAAGGTCATGGTGCCAAGACAAATTTTGCTCACCTCCAGGGTGGAGTGAGGAATTTTATGGTATTTCATCAGCCCTCCTTGGACTGCTAGCCTGTCAAATTGTGGGCGGACCCTAATATGACTATATCCTGTGTCAGCGGCTCTGAGAAGAGCAGGTAAACCCTGGAAATTCATCCTAGCAGCTTGATGATGTTGCAGTTCTGACCAATAGTTACTGGACGGAAAGCGATGGGAGAGATTATGAAACTGTCACAGTTTAAACACTGGACCCGGTCAGAGCAGGGAGATATGCCGCGCTGTATTCTGACCAGTTATGCCGGATGTGCGGATTATTTGATGGAAGTGGAGTATAAAAATCAGCTGGAGCCGCTGAAAGATGACAATGACCAAATGGTGACTTTTCAATCAATTGAACAGGTTAGAGAGCTGCTCAAACCTCTCGGTATCTCCTCCGTGACCCTGAGAGTGACCGATCCACACGATGAATGTATGTCGACCGATGGCCAGTCGGGCAGTTGCCAGCAGGATATGACGATTGCGTTGTAAGCCTGAATTTGTTGCGTCGCCGCCTGTTTGCCTGCCCTTACTGGATTTTGAGGTTACTGGTGTCAGAACGTGGCGATGAGTGAGGTGCTTATATGATGAGTTTTTTGAGCTCTGCGGTATGAGATCACTGCGTTATTAGATGACAAAGTATCGTTCCAGCAGGCTCGCCGTGAACGGGGTTTTCAGGTAGAAGCCACGCGGCTGCGTTTTTATCGGCTGACCGTTGGCACCGTAGGCTTCAGTCAGTACCCGCCCGTTTGCGGCTTTCGGCCGCAATTGTAAGACCTCGCCATGGCGGGCCGTGATCTGCTCAACCTGACCGAGGACAATCATGTCCATCAACTCTTCCCAGTCACGCCGGAGTTGCTGTTCTTCCTCCGGTGACGGGCTCCAGAGCAGGGGGGAGCCGACATGACGATCCCCGAGCGGAATATCCCGCTCCCCTTCAACCGGCATCCACAGGACGCGCGCCAGTTTATGGCGGATGTGGCTGTTTTCCCAACTGACTCCCTGCAGGCCGATCAACGGGGCAACACAGACGAAGGTCGTTTCCAGCGGTTTGCCGTTGTAGCCAATCGGGATTGTCTTGAGTTCGATCCCCAGTTCAGCGAAATCCGGTACCGGTTTACTGCCGGCGGTGGCGCCAAGATGCCATTCCAGCAACTGTCCCACCCAGCCTTTATCACGACGCAGATCCGGAGGTGTGATCATGCCGGCGGCATCGGCCAGTTCGCCCAGAGTCAGGCCGGCCAGAGACTGGGCTCGCTCCAGGAGTTCCTGTTCAGTTTTTGGGGTTGGTTGCATCGTTACGGTACCTCACACTGTGGCTCGCTATCCTACCACAGGCCGTAGGATGAATCATAAAGTGGAGAACAGCGGAGAGATACGGATCATCCCTCAGAGGGCTGATCACCGTAATGACGCAGCAATATGCGCAGGTGATAATAATAAGTTATTGATTTTATTTTTAATTTCTAATGATATTTAGCTGGGTTACGTTTCTGACCTCTCCGGGAGAAAAGCAGAATGATCTTACAGAATTAGTTATCCACAGGTGGGGAGGTATGCATTTCATTCAGCCTAGAAACTGAGGATTTATACAGGGGTGTGTTGTTATTTTGCGCGCTTGGTTGCGTCATTATTGAGCGGTTGATGATTTTTGATGTGGATAACGTCAAGGGTGGTGGATCTTTAACCGATCCCGGTTTTTTAAGTTATGGCATTTGCTATGAATTCAGGGTTTATGGGGTTTTGTTTTGTTAGTTATTGTTTTGTAGTTTATTTTTTGATTTTTTCGATCTTGGGGTATGGCGGTTTTCGTGGGGGTTTTAAGGATAAAACAGCGGGATTTACGGCTTCTTCACAAATCTATCCACAGAAAACGTGTATAAATGTGGCCTAGGTCTCATTGCTCTGTTTATAAAACCAGCGGAGCTGAAAAGTTATCCAGAAAGTGAGGCTTCAGTAAGAAAATAGAATGATAAATAAGAATGTTTGTTTACCCCCAGCATTGTCTGTGAAAAAATCACTGTTAATAGAGATTTATACTTGAGGTCGTCCAGTGATTGATGGCGATGGATACCGCCCGAATGTGGGAATCGTGATCTGCAATAGCCATGGCCAAGTATTCTGGGCTCGACGATATGGACAACATTCCTGGCAGTTTCCCCAGGGAGGCATTGATGAGGGAGAAACCCCCGAACAAGCCATGTACCGGGAACTGTATGAGGAAGTGGGGCTTACCAAGAAAGATGTTCGGATTATTGCAACCAGCCGTCACTGGCTGCGCTACAAACTGCCGAAGCGTTTGGTACGCTGGGATTCTAAGCCTGTTTGTATCGGGCAGAAGCAGAAATGGTTTTTGCTTAGCCTAGAATGTGATGAGTCAAAGGTGAACATGCAGCGTGGCAGCACACCGGAGTTTGATGGTTGGCGTTGGGTCAGCTACTGGTACCCGGTGCGTCAGGTTGTGTCCTTTAAGCGGGATGTCTACCGGCGGGCGCTGAAAGAATTTGCGGCAATGGCCATGCCGTTTAAGGAGCGCAAGGAACGCAGGAAGCGCCGGGTTAAACGGAGCTGATCCAAACGAAGTGGAGCAGGCGGGAGATGCTGACACAACTGAGAGAAATTGTTGAAAAAGTAGCAAGTGCACCAAGTCTGCTTGATGCGCTGGATCAGTTGGTGGTCAGCACGTGCAAGGCAATGAAAACGGAGTGCTGCTCTGTGTACATTGTCGACAACCGACGCAGACGCTACACCCTGATGGCAACGCAGGGGCTGACTAAACCGCACCGCCATGTCGGCTTAGCCTTTGGTGAAGGGTTGGTGGGGCTGGTGGCGGAACGCGCCGAACCCATCAACGTTGCTGATGCTCAGCATCATCCTCATTTCAAGCACATCCCGGGCACCGGGGAAGAAGTCTTCGGCTCTTTTTTCGGTACCCCGATCATTCACCAGCGCCAGGTACTGGGCGTGCTGGTTATTCAGCAGCGCGATCAGCGCGAATTTGACGAAAGCGAAGAATCTTTCATGGTTACGCTGGCTGCCCAGCTGGCGATGATCCTTGCCCATGCCAAAGCTCAGGGCATGTGGCCGGATCAGCATGACGGCTTACACCTGATGGGCTCTGCGGCATCAACCGGTGTGGCGATTGCCCGCGCCTGGTGGGATGATAATCAACCCCGTCTGGAAGCGATCGCTCCGGCATCCTGCCTGGATTCAGAAGCCGAGCAAGAGCGGTTAAGCATTGCCATTGAAATGGCCAGTGCGGAGTTCCGTCGGCTTCGTAAGCGCTTTGACAGCGAGCTGCACAAAGAAACGCTGGCAATATTTGATCTGTTCAGTCACTTGCTCAACGACCCGATGCTGCGCAAAGATCTGTTCAGTAAGGTGGCGGGAGGCGATCTGGCTGAGTGGGCCATTCGTCAGGTCGTTGAAATTTATTCCGCGCGCTTTGCCAATATGAAAGACAGCTATCTTAAAGAGCGGGCGCGGGATATTCGCGAGCTGGGCCAGCGGTTGCTGTTCTTCCTTCACAACGACGAAGTGGCAGACATTGAATGGGATGAGCCGATCGTCCTGCTGACCCGGGAGCTGACTGCCGGCATGCTGGCCAGTGTGCCGCGCGATAAACTGGCGGCGGTGGTGTCACAGGAAGGGGCTGCCAACTCGCACGCGGCTATTCTGTCGCGGGCACTGGGTATCCCCGCGATTATGGGGGTGGACTTTGTACCGGAAAAAATTCACAACTGCCGGGTTATTGTCGATGGGTACCGTGGTGATCTGCTGGTCAACCCCAATCGGCATGTATTGGCAGAATACACCCGTCTGCTGCGGGAAGAGAATGAGCTGGCCAAAGTCGTCGAAGGCGATTTAGGGAAGCCGGCGAAAACGCAGGACGGAGAGCGTATTCACGTCTACCTGAACGCCGGGCTCAGTGCCGATACCAGCATTGCAGTAAATCGTGGCGTGGACGGCGTTGGGCTGTACCGGACCGAAGTGCCGTTCCTGATGCAGCGCAGCTTCCCTTCTGAGGAAGAGCAAACCCAGCAATACCGTTCGATACTTTCCACCTACCGTGACAAACCGGTTGTTATGCGTACGCTGGATATTGGTGGGGATAAACCGTTGCCCTACCTCACGATTGAAGAAGATAATCCTTTCCTTGGCTGGCGCGGGATCCGTTTTACGCTCGATCATCCGGAAATTTTCCTGATGCAGGTCAGGGCGATGCTGCGGGCCAGTATTGGGTTCGACAACATGGATATCCTGCTGCCGATGATTTCTGGCATTGCGGAGCTGGATGAATCGCTGCGACTGATTGAACGTGCGTATACCGAGGTGGCCAGCATTGCGCTGGAGCAGGGCTACCGCCTGCGCCGCCCGCGCATCGGGATCATGATTGAAGTGCCTTCCATCCTCTATCAGCTGCCGGTACTCAAAGATCGGGTGGACTTCATATCCGTCGGCAGCAATGACCTGACCCAGTATTTGCTGGCCGTGGACCGGAACAACGCCAGGGTTGCCGGTGTCTATGATGCGTTGCACCCTGCAGTACTGCACGCGCTCAAGCACATTGTTGAAACCAGCCGTCAGTATCAGCTGCCGGTGAGTGTGTGCGGTGAACTGGCGGGGGATCCGATTGGTGCGCTGCTGCTGGTAGGGATGGGGTATCGCTCTTTGAGTATGAATACCCGAAACGTCGCCAAAATAAAATATATTCTGCGCCATATACCGGTCACGGAGATGGAGCAGTTGGCCGATTATGCGCTGAAGGCAACTGTCGCGGCGGATGTTCGTGCCAAAACCACTGAATTTGTTGATGGACATGGCCTGGGTGGGTTTATCCGGGCTGGTAAATAGAGAAAATGACTGAAAATTTTGCGGGGCCGTTGAGCCTGTTTGCTGCTTACAGCAATGAAATCTGGCTGTTTGCTGTGTGTCTGGGCCTGGGTGCCGTTGTCGGGGTACTGGCCGGGTTACTGGGGATTGGCGGAGGGCTGGTTGTGGTTCCGGCACTGGTGTGGTTGTTGCCGCTGGCTGGCATTGAACCAACCCTGGTGATGCATATTGCGCTGGCGACCTCGTTGGCAAGTATTGTGCTGACATCCGGCGCTTCGGCGCGAAACCACTTTCGCCTCGGCAACATCGATGTTTCCATTGTGCGCAGTCTGGCGCCCGGCGTGATTCTCGGGGGACTGGGGGGCAGCGTGGTGGCTGAAATGGTTCCGTCCCATATGCTACCGAAAATTTTTGCTGTGATTGTATTGTTGCTTGGGCTGCAAATGCTGGCGTCGATGCGGTTCTCGTCACAGCGCCCGCTGCCGGGCGGAGTGCGTCTGTTTGGCTCGGGTGGGCTGATCGGTGTGGTATCCAGCCTGGCTGGGATCGGAGGCGGGTCATTGACGGTGCCGTATCTGAGCTGGCACGGTGTTGAAATGCGCCGCGCCATTGGCTGCGCCTCTTTTTCCGGTGCCCTGATCGCGATTGCCGGGATGGCCGGTTTCATTGCTGCCGGGGTGGGGGATCAGAATCTGCCGCTGTTCAGTATCGGCTATGTGTATCTGCCCGCCTTGCTGGGGATTGTGCTAACTTCCATGTATACCACCCGTTTTGGTGCCGCCTGGGTCAGCCGTTTACCGACCCCGGTACTAAAAAAAATCTTTGCAATTTTTCTGTTATTTGTCAGTGTGAAAATGTTTACGGGCTAAGATAGCTGGCAAACTTATGTATATGTTGAGAATGATTTGATGAGCCAAGGTTATTTGACGTTTCCGAATATAGACCCGGTATTGATTGAAATCGGGCCGTTGGCCATACGCTGGTATGGGCTGATGTACTTACTGGGGTTTGTCTTTGCAATGTGGCTGGCAAACCGTCGGGCAGACAAGCCGGGCAGTGGCTGGACACGTGAGCAGGTCAGCGATCTGCTGTTCGCCGGCTTCCTTGGTGTTGTGCTGGGTGGCCGTATAGGCTACGTGCTGTTTTACAACTTTGACATGTTCCTCGATAACCCGCTGTACCTGTTTAAGGTATGGACCGGCGGGATGTCGTTCCACGGTGGTCTGTTGGGTGTGATTACGGCGATGTGCTGGTACGCCTACCGACACAACCGTACCTTCTTTAATGTGGCTGACTTTATTGCGCCACTGGTGCCGTTTGGGCTGGGGGTTGGCCGACTAGGGAATTTCATCAATGGCGAATTGTGGGGACGCCCGACAGATATGCCATGGGGCATGGTGTTCCCGACTGGCGGGCCGCTACCGCGTCATCCGTCTCAGTTGTATGAATTTTTCCTGGAAGGGGTTGTACTGCTGCTCATCCTGAACGTGTTTATCCGTAAACCGCGTCCGGCAGGTGCGGTATCTGGCCTGTTCCTGTTTGGTTACGGTAGCTTCCGGTTTATCGTTGAGTACTTCCGTGAACCGGATGCCCATCTTGGCTTGTTTGGCGGCTGGATCAGTATGGGGCAGATCCTGTCTTTGCCGATGGTGATTGCCGGTGCACTGATGATGCTGTGGGCATACAAATGCCAGCCGAAAAGCAAGACCGCATAAACTGTCAGCTATGTACCCCAAAGGCAGCTTGAGAAGGCTGCCTTTTTTGTCTCCGGGCGGTGCGATTCCCGGTCGCTGAATTGGCCATTTTTCGGTAGAATTGCCCCTAATTTTTTGTAAGTTTGGATCAGCGGAATGAAGCAGTATTTAGAATTGTGTCAGCGCATAGTTGACGAAGGGGTGTGGGTCGAAAACCAGCGCACGGGCAAGCGTTGCCGTACGGTGATCAACGCCGATTTAACCTACGATGTAGCCAACAACCAGTTTCCGCTGATCACCACCCGTAAAAGCTTCTGGAAAGCCGCGATTGCCGAGCTGCTGGGTTATATTCGCGGCTATGACAACGCCGCCGATTTTCGTGCGTTGGGCACGAAAACCTGGGACATGAACGCCAATGACAACGCAGCCTGGTTGAACAATCCGCACCGTAAAGGCGAAGATGACATGGGCCGCGTCTACGGGGTTCAGGGGCGAAGCTGGCGTAAACCAGACGGCACCACCATCGATCAGCTGCGCAAAATTGTTGACGACCTCAGCCAGGGGATTGATGACCGGGGCGAAATTCTGACGTTTTACAACCCGGGAGAATTCGACATGGGCTGTCTGCGTCCTTGTATGCACACTCATACTTTCTCACTGCTGGGTGATACGTTGTACCTGACCAGTTACCAGCGTTCATGTGATGTCCCTCTGGGCCTGAACTTCAACCAGATTCAGGTTTACACACTGCTGGCACTGGTGGCGCAGATTACCGGGCACAAAGCTGGTCAGGCTTACCACAAGATTGTGAATGCACACATTTACGAAGACCAGCTGGAACTGATGCGCGATGTACAGCTTAAACGTGAGCCGTTCCCATCACCACAGCTGATTATCAACCCGGACATTAAATCGCTGGAAGACTTGGAGACCTGGGTCACCATGGATGACTTTGAGGTGGTTGGCTATCAGCACCACGATCCGATTAAGTATCCGTTTTCGGTTTAAGCTTTCGCTATTGGGCGAGTGCCAGGGAAATGTACCGGCACCGTTTCCGACAGAAAAGAAAAAGCCCCGCAGCAGTGCTGCGGGGCTTTTTGTATTTGGTTTTTCAGCCTGTTGTCGCTTACTTAGGCTGTCAGTGCCAGGATTGAGCTTGGCAGGGCAATAAATACCAGGCCGATGTAGGCTGCAACCGCTGCTTTGCTTTTCGTACCCAGGTCACCCAGGAAGAAAGCGCCTTTCAGTGGCAATTCACGCAGGAACGGTACACCGTAAATCAGCAGAGTGGCCAGCACGTTGAATGACAGGTGAACCAGCGCGATTTGCAACGCGAATACTGCGAACTCACCGGTGACGGCTGTAGCGGCCAGCAGGGCGGTAATACAGGTACCAATGTTCGCACCCAGTGTAAACGGGTAGACGTCACGCACTTTCAGCACGCCGGTACCAACCAGCGGTACCATCAGACTGGTCGTGGTTGAAGACGACTGAACCAGAACGGTAACCAGGGTTCCTGATGCAATACCATGCATAGGGCCGCGACCAATTGCGCTTTTCAGGATGTCGCGAGCACGGCCAACCATCAGGCTGCGCATCAGTTTACCCATCGCGGTGATTGACACGAAGATCAGACCGATACCGACTAAGATCATGAACACACCACCCATCGAGCCCATGCCTTCCAGTGGGGCTTTGATCAGCTCGACGCCCGGCTTGGTCACCACTTTCATGAAGTTCATGCCATTCATGCTCATGTTGCCCGCATCCAGCATCGGGGATACCAGCCAAGAAGAGACTTTGTCTAACAGGCCAAACATCATTTCGAGCGGCAGGAAGATAAAGACCGCCAGCAGATTAAAGAAGTCGTGAACAGTGGCACTGGCAAAGGCGCGGCGGAATTCTTCTTTACAGCGTGCGTGACCCAGGCTGACCAGCGTATTGGTCAGAGTGGTACCGATGTTGGCACCCATCACCATTGGAATCGCTGTTTCCACCGGCAGGCCGCCGGCTACCAGACCGACGATGATCGACGTTACCGTACTGGAGGACTGGATCAGCGATGTCGCGACCAGACCAATCATCAAACCGGCAATCGGATGAGAGGCAAATTCAAAAAGCGTTTTAGCTTGTTCACCGACAGACAGTTTGAAGCCGCTGCTTACCGTTGAAACGGCGACAAGCAGGACATACAGCATGAACGCCAGGTTTGCCCAGCGGACCAAGCGCATAGAGCTGCTTATTGGTTGTTCAGCAGTAGTGGCTTGGGTAGTCATAATCATTTCTCCGTGACAGGAATATGTCGTTTGAGTGTCATTTCGTTGAAATCTGTCGGCGATGGTAGAGGGGTTATATTTCAGAAATATGACACTGCCTGTCATAAAGTCATTTTGTGGTTATTTTATGAGCAATAAACTCTGGTTCTGGTTGTCATTAATTCTTTACTTTGTCTGTTACTTACTGATTTTTAACTGGTTTGTTGGGCTCTGATGAATTTGTGAATTAGACCATGATTTTACTGTTTTTTGAGAATAATTTGGTTTTTTCGAGTGAGTTTTAACAAATCTGGCGCGTTGTGTATCGGCTTTTGAGTCAAAATTGCAATAGTGCGGATATTACTTTCTATAAGGTTTAAATCATCGGTTTTCCCGAGTGTTTACTTCTAAACAAACGACTTAACAGTTTGGCGGTGTGACGACTAAACTAATTTTACTTTTTTATTGTGACATTCGTTTCATGGAAAGGAGTTCCGGTCGATGACCGATGCAATTCGTAAATTTTTAAAATTAGAGTCCGCTGGCGGAATCATTCTGATTATTGCGGCAGTGATTGCGATGATCATTGCCAACTCACCACTGCAGGATGTGTATAACCACACCCTGCATAGCTATGTAGCCGGACTTTCTGTCGCTCACTGGATTAATGATGGCCTGATGGCAATCTTTTTCCTGCTGATCGGCCTGGAAGTTAAGCGCGAGCTGATTGAAGGTGCCCTGAATACTAAAGAAAAAGCGATATTCCCGGCGATTGCCGCGGTCGGCGGCATGATTGCCCCGGCACTGGTGTATAGCCTGTTTAACATGAACGACCCTCTGGCGATCCAGGGCTGGGCAATCCCGGCTGCGACAGACATTGCGTTTGCCTTGGGCATCATGGCGCTGCTGGGTAACCGTGTACCGGTTTCACTGAAAGTGTTCTTGCTGGCACTGGCCATCATTGATGACTTGGGCGTAATCGTGATTATCGCACTGTTCTACAGCAGCGATCTGTCGACCATTGCTTTGGCTGTTGCGTTTGCATCAACCGCCGCCCTGTTCATCATGAACGCGAAAAATGTCACCAAGTTGTCCTGGTATCTGATTGTGGGTGCGGTGCTTTGGGTCAGTGTGCTGAAGTCGGGTGTCCACGCGACGCTGGCTGGAGTTGTGTTGGGCTTTGCTATCCCGCTCTCTGGGAAAGAAGGCCACAGTGATCAGCATTCACCGCTGAAGCATCTGGAGCATGCCCTGCACCCGTATGTGGCGTACCTGATTCTACCGCTGTTTGCCTTCGCAAACGCAGGTATCTCGCTGGAAGGTGTCTCACTGGCAGGCCTGACATCGATGCTGCCGCTGGGTATTGCGCTTGGCCTGTTGATTGGTAAGCCGCTGGGTATTTTCACCGCAAGCTACCTGGCAGTGAAGGCTGGTTGGGCGAAAATGCCGGAAGGCATTGGCTTTAAACATATTTTTGCGGTCTCTGTACTGTGTGGTATCGGTTTTACGATGTCGATCTTCATCTCGTCACTGGCCTTTGTCGGTGCACCGGAAGACTTCAGTACCTATTCTCGACTGGGGATCCTGATAGGGTCTACGGCCTCTGCAGTGATTGGTTACTTCCTGCTAAGCCGTGCCTTGCCTAACAAGGAGGTATAAGATGAAACGTTCTCTGTATCTGGTTTCTATGCTGTTCTCTGCGGCGGTGATTTCGGCGCCTGATTATCAGGGCTGTACCGCAGCAAGCAATTCAGAAGTGTGTCAGGCTTACCTGGCTGGCTTGAACGACGGAAAGACGGCGCGAACGGCCTCGATGGCTGAAGCGCAAGACGGCTTCCGCTCCCGGGCACTGGAACAACGGGTTGGAGAGCGTTATCGGAAAATGGCCCAGACTGAGCAAAAAACAGCCTCAGTACCACAAGTATTCTGACGTTAACTCACCGCTACTGGCTGTGCGACCCAAGATGGCCTGTCAGCAGTGACGTTAACCTGAATCGAGAGACATTTTGAGTTGAAGGTCCCGGAAGCTCAGCGTAAGCTGGCTTCTGGGATTTTTTCTTTCTGGCTGACGACATAGCGTGCGTGAGCCGGACAACATGGTTTCAAACGATGTCTCACCTTAATTACAACCACCTCTATTACTTCTGGATGGTCTGCAAACAGGGCTCAGTCACGAAAGCTGCCGATGCACTGTTTCTCGCCCCTCAAACAGTAACTGGCCAGATTCGGGCGCTGGAAGAGCGACTCAAGGGCAAGCTGACAAAACGGGTTGGACGTAATATCGAACCGACTGAACTCGGCCAGCTGGTTTTTAAGTACGCGGATAAAATGTTCGACCTCAGCTATGAAATGCTGGATATCGTCAACTATACCCAGCGGGAAAACCTGCTGCTGGAGGTTGGGGTGGCAGATGCCTTGTCAAAAAGGCTGGTCAGTAAGGTGCTGATGGAGGGCCTGCCGGAAGACGAGCGTATCCACCTGCGCTGTTACGAATCTACCCACGAAATGCTGCTTGAGCAGCTGTCCCAGCACAAGCTGGATATGATTTTGTCTGATTGTCCGGTCGACTCCAGCCAGAGCCCTGGCCTGTACAGTAAAAAGCTGGGCGAATCGAGCATGAGTTTCTTCTGCTCTGATACTGATAAAGTCCAGAATTTCCCTGCCTGTATCGAAAATTACAAATTGCTGATTCCGGGGCGGCGTACCGCGATGGGGCGGAAGCTGCACCACTGGTTTGATCGCATGGGAATCACCCCCAATATCCTTGGCGAGTTTGATGATGCGGCGCTGATGAAAGCGTTTGGCTTGTACCAGAAATCGATGTTTGTTGCCCCGTCCATTTATGCCGCAGAGCTGGAAGAGGGTAATCAGAACATTCACGAAGTGAAGCGGGTGAGGGAAATAAAAGAAGAGTATTACGTAATTTTTGCTGAGCGGATGATCATGCACCCGGCGGTAAAACGTATTTGTGAGGCAGATTTTAGGAAATTGTTTAAATAAGGTTGAGCTGATTGCTGTAATTATCACCACCTTCTGCTAGAAAACCCCGTAGTTTTTAAGTATATTAGCATTAACTAAACTTAGTGGGTGGTAGTAGTATGGAACTACAGCAAATGGAGCAGAACGCTCCGAAGGCGGTAGCCCTGCTTAAAGCCATGGCCAACGAACGGCGTTTGTTCATTCTGTGTTATTTGCTGGAAGAAGAAATGTCGGTCGGCATGATGAGTGACAAGCTGGGGCTAAGTCAGTCGGCCTTGTCGCAGCATCTGGCCTGGCTACGGCGCGATGGATTGGTTGAGACACGCAAGGAAGCACAGACGGTGTACTATCGTCTGAAAAGCGATGAAGTCAGATCAATGATTCAGCTTTTGCACAAGATGTATTGTCATGTTGAATGACTTTCCGCGGAGAGCGGATATAAAAAAACCGGCTAATGCCGGTTTTTTTATTGAATCAAAGGGCTCAAATTACAGAGCTTTGATTTTAGCAGCAAGACGAGCTTTGTGACGTGCAGCTTTGTTTTTGTGGATCAGGCCTTTAGTAGCCATACGATCCATAACAGGTTGCATTTCAACGAAAGCTTGAGTTGCAGCTTCTTTGTTGCCAGCTTCGATAGCAGCAACAACTTTCTTGAAGAAAGTACGCATCATAGAGCGACGGCTAGCGTTGTGCTTACGACGTTTCTCTGAAGTGATCGCACGTTTCTTAGCAGATTTGATGTTTGCCAAGGGTATAACTCCAAAACTTGGTACGGTGACAATTTAAGGCCGAGGACTATGCCTGTTAAACCGAAGATTGTCAAATGATTTGTGCAAATAACCGCCGAACCAATTGAATTGGCACTTGCGGAATAACACGGTTAATATGGCGGCAGATTTTACCAGCATTTGGACTCGGAAGTCACCTTTTGCGTCCATCTTTAAGAGGTTTTTTTTTGTGAGCAAGCGTCTTTTGCGCTCAGGGCTGATTGTCAGCACCATGACACTGGTCTCCAGAGTGCTTGGTTTGGTCCGCGATGTGGTCGTCGCAAATCTGATGGGGGCCGGTGCCGCCGCGGATGTGTTCTTTTTTGCTAATAAAATTCCTAACTTTCTGCGTCGATTATTTGCCGAAGGTGCTTTCTCGCAAGCCTTTGTTCCGGTTTTGACCGAATATCATGCCTCTGGGGATATGGATAAGACGCGGCAGTTGATTGCGCGGGCTTCCGGAACTCTGGGTGGGATTGTGACCCTGGTTACCTTGGTGGGTATCCTGGGCTCCGGGGCCGTCACTGCGCTGTTTGGCTTCGGCTGGTTTCTTGACTGGGTAAATGACGGTCCGGCGGCGGCGAAATTTGAGCTGGCCAGTTTGCTGCTGAAAGTGACCTTCCCGTATCTGTGGTTTATCACGTTCGTCGCGCTGTCTGGAGCCATTTTAAATACGCTGGGTAAGTTTGCGATCTCTTCCTTTACCCCGGTGTTTCTGAATGTCGCTATTATTGGTTGTGCCTGGTTCCTGTCTCCGCAACTGGAGCAGCCAGAGCTGGGACTGGCGATCGGGGTCTTTCTGGGCGGGCTGATCCAGTTTCTGTTCCAGTTGCCTTTCCTTAAGAAAGAGGGATTGTTGGTGCGCCCGCAGTGGGGATGGCACGATCCAGGCGTGGTGAAAATCCGCAAGCTGATGCTGCCTGCGCTGTTCGGGGTGTCAGTCAGCCAAATTAACCTGCTGCTGGATACCTTTATTGCCAGTTTCCTGATGACCGGCTCAATCAGCTGGCTCTATTATTCCGATCGCCTGTTGGAATTTCCGCTTGGGCTGTTTGGGATCGCCATTGCGACGGTGATCCTGCCGGCGCTGTCGCGCAAACATGTCGACGAAAGCCGTGAGCAGTTTGCACACACCATGGATTGGGGCGTGCGTATGGTGCTGCTGCTTGGGATTCCGGCCATGCTCGGCATGATGATACTGGCCAAGCCGATGCTGATGGTACTGTTTATGCGGGGCGAGTTTGGTGTCTATGACGTGAACCAGTCGGCGCTGTCGTTGTGGGCGATGTCGGCCGGTCTTTTGAACTTCATGCTGATCAAGATCCTGGCCCCGGGCTACTACGCCCGTCAGGATACCAAAACGCCAGTGAAAATCGGTATTATCGCCATGGTCAGTAACATGGTGTTCAACGGCATGCTGGCCCCGTTCTTTGGCTATGTCGGGTTGGCGATGGCAACCGCGCTGTCGGCGCTGGTTAATGCCGCGCTGCTCTATCGTGGGCTGCACCGGGAAGGCGTGTACCAACTGACCAGTGAAACGCTGTGGTTCGTTGCGCGACTGGCACTGTCTGGCGCTGTGATGGTGGCGGTACTGCTGTGGATGCTGCCGGGGATGCAGCAGTGGCTCGACTGGTCACTGGCACATCGTGCGCTGTGGCTGGCAGGTTTAATTGGTGCCGGTGCCATGGCATATGTGATATCGGTCATCGCGCTGGGTGTTCGTCCGCGTCACCTGCGTACTGCTGGCTGAGGAAACTCCCTCTCTATTTTATAGGTGCAGATTTCGGTTCTGGCGCTGGCTCTGATGTTGGTGTATGCCCTCAACTGAAACGGGCCAATCGAAAGACACAGATAGGAGGCGGGGGAGAGAAATACACGTAAACTGGCTATAAAACAGTCAGTTTATGATTCGAATTGGTATGATGGGTTCAGAGTAGTATATAATCCGTCAGTTTTTCACTCTGCGAAACTGAAAAAAGACGCATGGAATTAATCCGAGGAATACATAACATCAAACCCAGTCACCACGGTTGTGTGCTGACAATTGGTAATTTTGATGGGGTACATCTGGGGCATCAGGCTGTGCTGCGTAATGTCATGGCTGAGGCGAGCTCGTTGGGCCTACCTGCGGCCGTCATGAGTTTCGAACCCCAGCCTCAGGAGCTGTTTGCCGGGGATAATGCGCCGGCGCGGTTAACCCGTTTTCGCGACAAGTACTTACAACTGAAGCAAGTTGGGCTTGACCGTTTTCTGTGCGTTCACTTCAATCATCACTTTGCCAGCCTGACAGCAGAAGATTTTGTCCGGCGCTTGTTGGTTGAGCAATTGGGTGTTAAGTTTCTGGTAGTTGGCGATGATTTTCGCTTTGGTAAAGGCCGAAGCGGAGATTACGCGTATCTGCAGGCTGCCGGCAGGCAATACGGCTTTACGGTAGTCAGTACGCAGAGTTTTTGTGTCTCACAGCAGCGTGTCAGCAGTACCGCTATTCGCCAGGCTCTGGCGGAAGACAAGCTGGAACTGGCTGAGTCCATGCTAGGGCGTCCGTTTAGTATCTCCGGGCGCGTCTCCCATGGGCGGAAACTGGGACGGACAATCGGATTTCCGACTGCGAATGTCCCGCTCAAGCGCCGGGTATCACCGGTGTCCGGCGTTTATGCTGTCGAGGTGTATGGTGTCGCAGCGACGCCACTTCCGGGTGTGGCCAATGTCGGCCGACGACCTACCGTTAACGGGGTTCGTCGCCAGCTGGAGGTCCACCTGTTTGATTTTCAGTCTGATCTTTACGGAGCCCAGATTGAAGTCGTGTTGCGGCATAAGCTCCGCGACGAAAAAAAGTTTGAATCATTTGATGCGTTGAAAGCACAAATTGAGCGTGATGCCCAGTCCGCACGGGTGTGGCTGGCTGAGCGAAATAATGTCCAACTTCGTCCAAGTAACGGAATCGAGAATCAATGAGCGACTATAAAGATACCCTGAACCTGCCTGAAACAGGGTTTCCGATGCGAGGCAATCTAGCTCAGCGTGAGCCAGCAATGCTTAAGCGTTGGTACGATGAAGATCTTTACGGTGAAATCCGTAAAGCCAAGAAGGGTAAGAAATCCTTCGTATTACACGATGGCCCTCCATACGCCAACGGTGATATTCACATTGGTCACGCGCTAAACAAGATTCTTAAAGACATTATTATTAAGTCAAAGACGCTGTCTGGCTTTGACGCACCATATATTCCTGGCTGGGACTGTCACGGCCTGCCTATCGAACTGATGGTAGAGAAAAAAGTCGGCAAACCGGGCCAGAAAATCACGGCGGCAGAGTTTCGTGAAAAATGCCGTGAATACGCTGCGGGTCAGGTAGAAGGCCAGAAAGAAAGTTTTATGCGCCTGGGTGTACTGGGTGAGTGGGACAAGCCGTACCGCACGATGGACTTCGGTACTGAAGCCAACATTATTCGCTCGCTGGGCAAAATTGCTGACCAAGGCCACCTGCTGAAAGGCTTCAAGCCAGTACACTGGTGTACTGACTGTGGTTCAGCGCTGGCTGAAGCTGAAGTGGAATATAAAGACAAAGTTTCACCTTCTATCGACGTGCGTTTCAAGGCCGTGGATGAAGCAGCGACCGTAGCGAAATTCCATTGTGCTGATGGCCACACCGGTGAAGGTGATGTATCTATCGTTATCTGGACCACCACGCCATGGACCCTGCCTGCAAACCGTGCAGTGGCGGTGCGAGATGATCTGGAATACGTACTGATTCAGGTTGAAGGTGAGAAGAAAGAGCGTCTGATCATGGCTGCCGAGCTGGCGAAAGACGTGATGGATCGTGCCGGTATTGAGCACTACCACAACCTGGGCTTCTGTAAAGGGGCTGATCTGGAACTGGTTCGTTTCCAACACCCGTTCTACAGCTTTGATGTACCGGCGATTCTTGGCGATCACGTTACGACTGAATCGGGTACAGGTGTAGTACACACTGCTCCTGGCCACGGTCAGGAAGACTTCGCGGTGGGTCAGAAATACGATTTGGAAGTGGCGAACCCTGTGGGCAGCAACGGTGTATACCTGCCTGACACTGAACTGTTTGCTGGTCAGCACGTATTTAAAGCCAACGATGCCGTGGTCGAAACGCTGAAAGAGCACGGTGCGCTGCTGCACCACCATGCGTACGAGCACAGCTACCCGCACTGCTGGCGCCACAAAACGCCAATCATCTTCCGTGCAACGCCACAATGGTTCGTATCAATGGATCAGGCTGGCCTGCGCGCGAAAGCGCTGGAAGAAATCAAAGGCGTTCAGTGGATGCCTGAGTGGGGTCAAAGCCGTATCGAGTCAATGGTGGAAGGTCGTCCGGAGTGGTGTATCTCACGTCAGCGTACTTGGGGTGTGCCAATTGCCCTGTTCGTTCACAAAGAGACGCAGGAACTGCATCCGAACACAGCTGAACTGATTGAGAAAGTGGCTCAGTTGGTTGAGCAGAAAGGCATTCAGGCTTGGTGGGATCTGGATCCGGCTGTGCTGATGGGTGACGCCGACGCGGCAAATTACGAGAAAGTGCTGGATACGCTGGACGTATGGTTCGATTCCGGTGTGACTCACTTCTCCGTGGTTGACAGCCGTGAAGAGTACCATGGCAACAGCGCCGATCTGTACCTGGAAGGTTCTGACCAGCACCGCGGTTGGTTCCAGTCTTCGCTGATCTCATCGGTAGCGATGAAAGGCAAGGCACCGTACCGTCAGGTTCTGACTCACGGTTTCGTGGTGGATGGCCAAGGCCGTAAGATGTCTAAATCTATCGGTAACGTAGTTGCGCCAAAAGATGTGACCAACAAGCTGGGTGCTGACATCCTGCGTCTGTGGGTTGCTTCAACCGACTACACTGGTGAAGTTGCCGTTTCGGATGAAATCCTGAAACGTTCTGCTGATGCGTATCGTCGTATCCGTAACACCGCACGTTTCTTCCTGGCGAACCTGAGTGGCTTTAACCCAGCGACCGATTGCGTAGCGGCGGAAGACATGGTGGCACTGGATCGTTGGGCGGTAGGTCGTGCGAAAGCGGCACAGGCTGACATCATCAAAGCCTATGACGAATACAACCTGCACGCTGTAACTCAGCGTCTGATGCACTTCTGTTCCATCGAGATGGGCTCTTTCTATCTCGATGTGATCAAAGACCGTCAGTACACAGCAAAACTTGGCGGTCACGCACAACGTAGCTGTCAGACAGCACTGTTCTACATCATCGAAGCGATGGTTCGCTGGATGGCACCAATCATGTCGTTCACGGCCGATGAAATCTGGAACGAGATGCCGGCTGCGCAGGGTAACGGTGAGTCGCGCGAGAAGTTTGTCTTCACTGGTGAGTGGTTCGAAGGCCTGTTTGGTCTGGCGGACGGCGAAGCGCTGAACAACGAATTCTGGACTGAAATCCAGAAAGTACGTGGTGCGGTGAACAAGCTGCTGGAGTCTGCCCGTAACGATAAAGTCATCGGTGGCGCTCTGCAGGCCGAAGTGACACTGGCTGCTACCGCTGAACTGGCGGCGAAGCTGAACCTGCTGGAAGACGAGCTGCGTTTTGTGTTGCTGACGTCTAAAGCGCAAGTGATCACCGTTGACAGCAAGCCGGAAGACGCGCAGGAAACTGACGTAGATGGTCTGTATGTGATTGTGAAAGCGTCTGAAGCTGCGAAGTGTGACCGTTGTTGGCACCACGTTGCTGATGTTGGCACAATCGCAGGTCACGAGTCTATCTGTGGCCGTTGTGTCAGCAACGTTGAAGGTGATGGCGAAGAGCGTAAGTTTGCCTGATGAGTGATTTATCGTCTGAGAACAAGCTGTCGTTGAAACAATCGGGAGTCCGCTGGCTATGGCTGGCGGCTCTGGTGTTCATCGTGGACATTGCCAGCAAGCTGGTGGTCATGAATACCATGGAGTACGGATGGCCTAACCGCATCGAACTTCTGCCGTTTTTCAACCTGCTGTACGTTCATAATTACGGGGCCGCATTCAGCTTTCTGAGCGACGCCGGTGGCTGGCAGCGTTGGCTGTTCACAGCGATCGCTCTGGGGGTTTGTGCGTTACTGGTTTTCTGGATGCGCCGCTCGCCGGCATCCAACAAGCTGGCGAACAGCAGCTACGCGATGATTATCGGTGGTGCGCTGGGTAACCTGTTTGATCGGATGTATCATGGCTTTGTGGTGGATTTCCTGGACTTTTATGTCGGGAATTATCACTGGCCGGCATTCAATATTGCCGATACGGCAATCTGCATCGGTGCTGGCCTGATTATCATCGAAGGCCTGATTGACGATAAGAAAAAGCAGCCGGTTAAGCACTGATCGCCTCCTTGGCTAAGATAACCCTGAGCGCCGTCCGTTGATACGGGCGGCGCTTTGTTGTTAAATGGGCGGGATAAAACATGCCCGGCGACAAAGAAGCCGTCGTTTCCCTGCGCGAAAACCGCCTGTGAGAGAAACGAAAACCGGTGCGCTGCCGCTGCAATGACGCAGCCTGTGCTGCCGGGTGGATAACGAATGAACGCAAAAGGACCCTACATGTCGGTGATTACGGAAAACAGCGAAGTACTGATGCATTTTGCCATCAAACTGGAAGACGGCTCAGTGGCGGATTCCACCCAGGCAATGGGTAAACCGGCCAAGTTCCGGATGGGCGACGGCAGCCTGACCGAAAATTTTGAAAGATGCCTTTTAGGTCTGACCCAGGGCGAAAAAAGCAGCTTTGAGCTGGAACCGGAAGATGCCTTCGGGATGCCGAATCCGGATAACATTCACCATATTGATCGGACCCGCTTTGGTGCTGAAGCCCCGGCGGAAGTCGGCAACATTATCGCATTTGCCGGTCCGGACGGGCAGGATATTCCGGGCATCATTACGGATGTAACCGGTGATTCTGTGACTGTCGACTTTAACCATCCGCTTGCCGGGCAGCGCGTGACTTTCGATGTGGAAGTCGTTGCCATTGAAAATTAAGAGCAGCTAGCAATGAAAATCTTACTCGCAAACCCCCGTGGTTTCTGTGCCGGTGTTGACCGCGCGATCAGTATCGTCGAGCGTGCGCTGGAACTTTACCAGCCGCCAATCTACGTTCGCCATGAAGTTGTCCATAACCGCTTTGTGGTGGAAGGGCTGAAGCAGCGCGGCGCGATTTTTGTCGAAGAGCTGCACGAAGTGCCGGATGACAACATCGTGATCTTCTCTGCTCACGGCGTGTCGCAGGCGGTTCGCAACGAAGCCAAGGCCCGTAACCTGACAGTGTTTGACGCAACCTGCCCACTGGTTACCAAGGTCCATATGGAAGTTGCCCGCGCCAGTCGCCGGAATATGGAAGTGGTGCTGATTGGCCACGCCGGCCATCCGGAAGTGGAAGGCACTATGGGGCAGTATGCGAGTGAAACCGGCGGCATGTATCTGGTCGAGAAACCAGAGGATGTGGAAGGGCTGCCGGTTAAAGACCCAAGCAACCTGCATTACGTCAGCCAGACCACTCTGTCTGTTGATGAAACGGCAGATGTGATCAACAAACTGCGGGAAGTGTTCCCGGAGATTCAGGGCCCGCGCAAAGACGATATCTGTTACGCGACTCAGAACCGCCAGGATGCCGTGCGTGAAATGGCCGCCGATGTTGATGTGATGATTGTGGTGGGGTCTAAAAACTCTTCTAACTCAAACCGCCTGCGTGAACTGGCTGAAAAGCTTGGTACTCCGGGTTACCTGACTGACTGCGCCGAGGATATCGACAGCAGCTGGTTTATCGACAAAGGCAAAATTGGCGTTACCGCAGGGGCCTCGGCACCAGAAGAGCTGGTTAATCAGATCATCGCCCGTATTCAGGCGCTGACCGGCGCGGAAGTGGAAGAGCTGACTGGCCGTGAAGAAAATATGTTTTTTGAAGTGCCGCGCGAGCTGCAGGTCAAAAACGTCGGCTGATTGAGCTCAGCCTGGCATTAATCCGAGCCCCGGCCAGTCGCCGGGGCTTTTTTTATCTGTCTCAACAGGCTACATTGGGAGACACCGAAACGAATTCACCCAGGGAGAAATTACGCAATGGTAAGAATTGCGATTGCTGGTGCGGCAGGACGCATGGGCCGCCAGCTGCTGAAAGCGACACACCTGTCTGAGCAGGCACAACTAGGCGCTGCCACAGAGCGTCCGGAGTCTACACTGGTTGGTGTGGATGCTGGCGAACTGGCCGGTCTGGGACCGGTATCCGTGACTATTGTTGATGATCTGGCGAAAGCCGTGGATGACTTTGATGTATTGATCGACTTTACGGCGCCGGTGGCGACGCTGGCGAATCTGGCCTTCTGTAAGCAGCATGGCAAAAAGATTGTGATCGGTACAACCGGTTTTACCGAGCAGGAGCGCGAGCTGATCGATGAAGCCGCCAAGACGACGCCGATTGTGATGGCACCGAACTATAGCGTCGGGGTGAACCTGGTGTTTAAGTTGCTTGAGAAAGCCGCCAAAGTGATGGGTGACTACTGTGACATTGAGATTATTGAAGCTCATCACCGTCACAAGGTTGATGCTCCGTCAGGCACGGCGATTGGCATGGGTGAAGCGATTGCCGGGGCCATGGGCAATAAACTCAGTGACGTGGCTGTCTACGCCCGAGAGGGGATCACTGGTGAGCGCCGTCGTGATGAAATCGGCTTTGCCACTATCCGTGCCGGTGACATTGTGGGTGAGCACACAGCGATGTTTGCCGACATTGGTGAGCGGGTAGAGATCACGCATAAGGCGACCGATCGCATGACCTTCGCCAATGGTGCTGTGCGAGCCGCCGCCTGGCTCAATGAGCGTCAGCCTGGCTTCTACACCATGCAGGATGTATTGGGACTGGATCAGCTGTAACCAGGTACCTTCCGACACAGATATCCCCAAACACACCCGATCAAAGGCCGTGACAGACGTAGTTTCTCTTTTCAGGGAGACTCGTTTGTCGCGGCCTTTTTGTTTTACGGCTTCTCAATAGCAACGTAAAAAATACCTTTAGGGTATGCGTGGCGATGATTTACTCAGTATGTTTTGCATAAATAGTTAAATTTTTTCTGTGGTTATGGTGTTTGCGTCAAAGTCTGCTGAGTATGGTGTTTTCGCGGTTCAAGTTTTGTTTTTTGTGGGTTTGTGGTTGGTTTTTGTGGTCTGGTCATCAAAATGTTGGGTTATCTTTGGGTTTTTTGACGGTTTTGAAGGTGAGTTATTTTCTTTTAACATTCCAAGAAAAAGCAAACGATAAAATTTTTCCTGGTGTACGGGGTTGAATGAAAATACAGGACTTTTCTTGCTCTTTTGTCAGTCTCGATGCGTAATTTGGGTCAGTTGGCTGTAATCTTGTATTAATTTATTGTGAAAGGTTGACAGCGCAAACGGTCATCTCTAGAATGCGCGCAATTTGTCAAAAATGCGCTTGACTCGGCTTTTGACTTTGTATGGAATGAGTAAGTGAAAATTTATTTGTTTCTATTGCATTATTATTATTCTTGGAGGTTGTCTTGAGTAAATCAGCGCTGTTAGTCCTGGAAGATGGGACAGTGTTCCACGGCGTGTCCATTGGGGCAGATGGTTCGGCCGTTGGTGAAGTTGTTTTTAATACCTCGATGACGGGGTACCAAGAGATCCTCACCGACCCTTCTTACTCTCAACAGATCGTTACTCTTACCTATCCCCACATTGGCAATACCGGAACGAATTCCGAAGACGAAGAATCCTCCTCCATCCACGCTCAAGGCCTGGTAATCCGCGACCTCCCTCTTATCGCTTCCAACTTCCGTAGTCAGCAAACCCTTTCTGATTACCTGAGATCCCAGAACATCGTTGGCATCGCTGACATCGACACCCGCAAACTGACTCGTCTGCTGCGTGAAAAAGGCGCGCAGAACGGCTGTATCATGGCGGGCGACAACCTGGATGAAGCGCTGGCACTGGCAAAAGCGAAAGATTTCCCGGGTCTGAAAGGCATGGACCTGGCGAAAGTGGTCTCAACAACGGAAATGTACGAGTGGAAGCAAGGTTCGTGGACGCTGGAAGGCGGGCTGCCTGAAGCGCAGGATGACAGCGAGCTGCCATACCACGTCGTTGCGTATGACTTCGGTGCCAAGCGCAACATTCTGCGCATGCTGGTTGACCGTGGCTGTCGTCTGACTGTCGTTCCGGCGCAAACGTCGGCAGAAGACGTGCTGGCTCTTAAGCCGGACGGTGTTTTCCTGTCAAACGGACCGGGTGATCCGGAGCCATGTACCTATGCCATCGAAGCGACCAAAGTGTTCCTGGAAAAAGGTCTGCCGATTTTCGGCATCTGTCTGGGCCACCAGATTCTGGCTCTGGCTAGCGGGGCGAAGACCGTTAAGATGAAGTTTGGTCACCACGGTGCCAACCACCCGGTTAAAGACCTAGATCGCAACGTCGTGATGATTACCAGCCAGAACCACGGCTTTGCAGCTGACGAAGAAACATTGCCGGACAATCTGCGTGCCACCCATAAGTCACTGTTTGACGGCTCCCTGCAAGGGATTCACCGCACTGACAAACCTGCGTTCAGCTTCCAGGGCCACCCTGAGGCGAGCCCGGGTCCGCACGACGCGGCACCACTTTTTGATCACTTTATCGAACTAATCAAACAGCACAGCGCCTAAGCCGGAGTAGTAAGCAATGCCAAAACGTACTGACATTAAAAGTGTTCTAATTCTGGGTGCTGGCCCAATCGTTATCGGTCAGGCATGTGAGTTCGACTACTCAGGTGCACAGGCTTGTAAAGCCCTTCGTGAAGAAGGCTACCGTGTCATTCTGGTGAACTCGAACCCGGCCACTATTATGACTGACCCGGAAATGGCTGATGCGACCTACATTGAGCCAATTCACTGGGAAGTGGTCCGCAAGATCATCGAGAAAGAGCGTCCTGACGCTGTGCTGCCGACCATGGGCGGCCAGACCGCACTGAACTGTGCGCTGGATCTGGAACGTCACGGCGTATTGGCTGAGTTCGGCGTTGAGATGATTGGTGCGACAGCAGATGCTATCGACAAGGCGGAAGACCGTTCTCGCTTTGATGCGGCGATGAAATCCATTGGTCTGGAATGTCCGCGCGCTGATACCGCGAAAACCATGGAAGAAGCCTATAAAGTGCTGGATATGGTGGGCTTCCCATGTATTATCCGCCCGTCTTTCACCATGGGTGGTACCGGTGGTGGTATTGCGTATAACAAAGAAGAGTTCGAAGAAATCTGTCGCCGTGGTCTGGACCTGTCACCGACTAACGAACTGCTGATTGACGAGTCGCTGATTGGCTGGAAAGAGTACGAGATGGAAGTGGTTCGTGATAAAAACGACAACTGCATCATCGTCTGTGCTATCGAAAACTTCGATGCAATGGGCATCCATACCGGTGACTCTATCACGGTTGCTCCGGCGCAAACCCTGACGGATAAAGAATACCAGCTGATGCGTAATGCTTCGCTGGCGGTTCTGCGCGAAATCGGTGTTGAAACCGGCGGTTCAAACGTACAGTTTGGTATCAACCCGAAAGATGGCCGTATGGTTATCATCGAGATGAACCCGCGTGTGTCGCGCTCTTCTGCTCTGGCATCAAAAGCAACAGGCTTCCCGATTGCGAAAGTGGCGGCGAAACTGGCCGTTGGTTTTACGCTGGACGAGTTGATGAACGACATCACAGGTGGCGCAACACCGGCCTCGTTCGAGCCAACCATCGATTACGTCGTAACGAAGATCCCTCGCTTTAACTTCGAAAAATTTGCCGGTGCTAACGACCGTCTGACCACGCAGATGAAGTCCGTGGGCGAGGTGATGGCGATTGGCCGTAACCAGCAGGAATCTCTGCACAAAGCGCTGCGCGGTTTGGAAGTTGGTGCCACAGGTTTCGATGAAATGGTTGACCTGGATGCGCCTGATGCACTGACTCAAATCCGCCACGAGCTGAAAGAGCCGGGTGCAGAGCGTATCTGGTACATCGCTGACGCTTTCCGTGCCGGAATGTCGGTTGACGGTGTTTACAAGCTGACAAACGTTGACCACTGGTTCCTGGTTCAGATTGAAGAACTGGTGAAAATGGAAAACGAAGTCAAAGAAGGTGGCTTTGCCGGTCTGAACGCGGATGTACTGCGTAAGCTGAAACGTAAAGGCTTTGCGGACGCGCGTCTGGCGAAACTGCTGGGTGTAGCGGAGTCTGAAATCCGCAAACTGCGTGACCAGTACGACATCCACCCGGTGTACAAGCGCGTGGATACCTGTGCGGCTGAGTTTTCCTCAGACACGGCTTACATGTACTCATCTTACGATGACGAATGTGAAGCGCAGCCGACCGACAAAGATAAAATCATGGTGCTGGGTGGCGGCCCGAACCGTATCGGCCAGGGTATCGAATTTGACTACTGCTGTGTCCACGCATCGCTGGCACTGCGTGAAGACGGTTACGAAACCATCATGGTGAACTGTAACCCAGAGACGGTATCGACTGACTACGATACGTCTGACCGTCTGTACTTTGAGCCTGTGACTCTGGAAGACGTTCTGTCTATCGTTCGTGTCGAGAAGCCAAAAGGCGTTATCGTGCAGTACGGTGGTCAGACTCCACTGAAACTGGCTCGCGCTCTGGAAGCGGCGGGTGTGCCGATTATCGGTACCAGCCCGGATGCGATTGACCGTGCTGAAGACCGTGAGCGTTTCCAGGCGGCTGTTGAGCGTCTGGGCCTGAAGCAACCAGATAACGCAACTGTTACTGCGATTGAGCAAGCGGTTGAGAAGTCGAAAGAAATTGGCTTCCCGTTGGTGGTTCGTCCTTCTTATGTACTGGGCGGCCGTGCGATGGAAATCGTGTACGATGAAGCAGACCTGCGTCGTTACTTCAATGAAGCGGTCAGCGTTTCTAACGAATCTCCGGTACTGCTGGACCGTTTCCTTGATGACGCAACTGAAGTTGACGTGGATGCGATTTGCGACGGTGAGCGCGTGGTTATCGGCGGTATCATGGAGCACATCGAGCAGGCAGGCGTTCACTCCGGTGACTCAGCCTGTTCTCTGCCGGCTTACACCCTGAGCCAGGAAATCCAGGACGAAATGCGTCGTCAGGTTGAGAAACTGGCGTTTGAGCTGGGCGTGCGTGGTCTGATGAACACCCAGTTTGCGGTGAAAGACAACGAAGTGTACCTGATTGAGGTGAACCCACGAGCGGCCCGTACCGTGCCATTCGTTTCGAAAGCCACAGGTGCCCCGCTGGCGAAGATTGCCGCGCGCGTTATGGCCGGCCAGTCTCTGGAACAACAGGGCTTTACCAAAGAGATCATCCCACCGTACTACTCGGTGAAAGAAGTGGTGCTGCCGTTTAACAAGTTCCCTGGCGTTGACCCGCTACTGGGCCCTGAGATGCGCTCAACCGGTGAAGTCATGGGTGTGGGCGACACGTTTGCCGAAGCCTTTGCCAAAGCTGAATTGGGCTGTGGCAAAGTGAAGCAAGAAAAAGGACGCGCACTGCTGTCAGTTCGTGGTAACGACAAGCAGCGTGTTGTCGACCTGGCTTCCAAGCTGATCAAACTGGGCTACGAGCTGGATGCTACACACGGCACTGCGGTCGTACTGGGTGAAGCTGGCATCAACCCGCGTCTGGTTAACAAAGTACACGAAGGTCGTCCTCATATTCTTGACCGTATCAAGAACAATGAGTACACCTACATCGTGAACACTGCGGAAGGCCGTCAGGCGATTGAAGACTCGAAAGTACTGCGTCGCGGCGCACTGGCGGAGAAGGTGAACTACACCACGACGCTGAACGCTGCCTTCGCAACCTGCATGTCCTGGACGGCAGATGACCGTAACAAAGTGACGTCTGTTCAAGAGCTGCACGCGCGCGTGAAAGCGCACATCGCGTAATAGCTGACTGATTTTGATGTACACACAGCCCGCTCTATAGAGCGGGCTTTTTTATGGTTCTCACAGGGCAATAAAATCCTGATGAAAATTTGACACTTTTGTCCTGCGGCTCTATTGAACTGCTAACTGAATCGCGTACAATTAGAGCGTCGCATAAGCGACTTGATGATTTATTGGAGACTTCAATGAACGATACCGACCATCCCCCGAGTATGAAGGTGGAAAATCAAACCTGCTGACGGTGTCGGTCTCTCATTGTCCGAACCCGGTTTCTCAGGTTCGGAAAAGTCTGTTCTCATTTTTATCCTGCTGATAAGTTTTTTGACACACTCTTCCCCGGTTTTCCCCATTCTTTCTCTGTATTGAATTGCATCTGCCTGCCTCTGTTTCAGGTATCAGGCCGTGGCACTGTTGTGCCTTGGTGTCCACTGCTTTAAGGGTGGCACTGTGCGATTCAGGTGGTCGTTACCCAAGCTGTCTGTGTGACAGACGGCATTGCCAATCGGGAGATTCGCCATGGCGGTAATGAACTATGCAGCGCATGCTGCTGATACAAATAAACCTTTTGTACATACTGATATTCTGGCTGCTCGCAATGCACTGCTGAAATACGATCTATCGGAGCAGGCTGCACTGCTGGTCAAAATGCCTCTTTCTGAGGCGATTGCAATCTTGCATGAAGTTCCGCTGCGTCATGTTCAGACGTTGTTGGATCTGCTGGATGAAATGGATGAAGAAGTGTGTATGCGCCACCTGGCTAACGGTCTGGGCTTGATCTGCTCGGAAGCCGAGCCGGCCGGGCACTATTTGAAAAACAGCGTATTCAGCCATGTGCGCGAGCGGATCGGCTGGATCGTCGGGCTGGCACTGCTCGGCATTGTGTCCGGGCTGATCATTTCGCATTACGAGGACACATTGAGCCAGCTGGTGCTGCTGGCGATTTACATGCCGGTGATTGCCGCGGCGGGCGGGAATACCGGCTCTCAGGCTGCCACGTTGGTGGTGCGGGCTCTGGCAATGGAAGAGATACATTGTCGGGACTGGCTGAAAGTGCTGTGGAAAGAATTCCGGGTGGCGATGGTTGTTGCTGCGGTACTGGCGACAGTAATCGTTGGCCGGGTGTTGCTGTTCAGTGACAGCACTGTACTGCCGGTGGGAATGCAACTGGCGGATATTGCTTTGGCGATCGGGATTGCCATTGCCTTACAGGTGGTGTTGTCTACCACCGTCGGCGGGGTACTACCGATGATTGCCCGGGCGTGCAAACTGGATCCGGCAGTACTGGTCAGCCCGGTGCTGGCATCCGTGGTCGATATTACCGGGATGGTGATTTACTTCACCACGGTGAACTCAGTGCTGGGGCTGGCCTAGCTAAACGTTTTATCCAGTTCACGACCATCCGGTTTGAGCAATAAAAAAGCGAGAGGTTCTGCCTCTCGCTTTTTTTTCATCTGTATGTCCCCGTCCTGACTAGGCAGGGGAGCGATCGTCAAAACTGCTCGTAGAGCGTATGGTACAAGGTGTTCTCAAAGGCCTGAATCGGAGGTGTGACAGCCGGTGCGTTTTTATCCTGCTTTGGTGGGTGATAGTTAGTCACCAGCTGGACAAACAACAGCTCTCTGCCGGATTTTGCTGTCAGGATCCCTGCTAGGTTATACGTTCCATACAGTGAGCCGCTTTTAGCATGAATCTGGCCCTGAAGCGGTTTCTGGCGGATGCTGCGCCGATACTGCAGCGTACCGCTCTCGCCGCTGACCGGGAAGGTTTTCAGCAGCCCCAGTTGGTTGTCATGCTTTCGAATGTAAGCGATCACTTGCAGCATTTGTTCGGCAGTTAAACGGTTATTGCGCGAGAGACCGGAACCGTCGACCAGTACCGCATTGTCCAGTGTGATCCCGGCTTTTTCTTTCAGGATCGCTTCAATGGCGGCCACACCGTTTTTGAAGCTGCCCGGTTGTTTGTAGTAGCGGGCACCCAGGGTTTTGGTTAGGTTATCGGCAATCAGGTTATCTGACGCTTTGACCATGATATCCAGCAGGACATTGAGCGGCTGTGACTGGTGCTGGACAACAAGCTGGCCCTGCGCCTTATCATCCCGCTTAATTTTACCCTTGAAGCTGATTCGTTGGCGGGTCAGCTCGCTGCGCAGAATTTTACTGATGTAGTCCGTTGTATCCTGAACCGCGAATTTGAGTGGCAGGGGCTGGTCGCGTTTTACTAGGCAACCGTCCAGGTGGTAGGTGTTGCCTGTCCCGGCAATATCCAGTTCCAGCTCGCAATGGCTGGCTTCATGCTGGGCTTTGTTCACGATGACGGCATTTGTGGTCACGGTGATCGGCTGGTGAGAAGGAATGTTAACCCGGGTCGGTTCGCCAAGTGAGCGGTTACTATACAGTGCGCCCTGCACACAGTTGTGCTCCAGGGTCAGGCTGCTGGCTGGCGCGCTATAACAGACGCCCAGAATGTCCCAGGGCCAGCCAGGCGCACGCTCGTAGCTGGTGAACTGCCCGCCGTTAAGCAAAATGTCACCGCTGATCGAGGTGATGCCTTTCTTTTTGAGTTGCTGTAATAGTTGGGTCAGCTGCGTGCGGGTCAGAGTCGGGTCACCACTGAAACGGAAAATCAGATCATTGCCGCGGGTTTCCACCCGAGTGGTAAAGCGGTATTGAGGCCCGAGGTACAGCTGGGCAGCCAGCGCAGTCAGCATTTTCTGCGTGCTGGCAGGTGGCTGCAGTTGATCGGCCCGCTGCTGGTAAAGGACTTCGCCGGTCTGGCTGTCGGCAACCAGTAACGCTGTATCATTGCCGTCAGGCAACTGACTCAGCGCTTGCTGGAGTGATATAGAAGAAGCGTGCACCTGAGTAGTCAGGAACAGGGCGAGAGTCGAAAACAGTATTCGCAGCATAAGTGGCCTTTTGCATTGCGTGTCAGGGTCAGTCATCATAAAACAAAACAGCGCCAACCCGAAGGCTGACGCTGTAAAGTCTATGTAATGACTTTGCCTTTGTCAGGCAACCATTGCATTAGAAGTCGTAACGAGCACCCAGTACGAACTCGTCAGATGCGTTCGCTTTACCTACTTTGTCAGAATCCAGCAGGTTGAACTTGTAAGACGCGTAAGTACGGAAGTTGCTGTTGAAGTAGTGAGTCGCATCAATAGCAATCGAGTCGTTCAGGTCAACGTCGTTTGAACGGTCTTCACGGAAGTTGTAAGTCGCGATGAATACAGTCTTATCCATAGTGTAAGACGCTGCGAATTCGTAACCACGTTGTTTGTCAGAGTTTTCTTCAGTGTGGCGAGCGTCTTGGTACAGACCCGCAAAGTAGAAGTCACCCACGGTGTAAGAGATTGCACCGAATGTTTGCTTCTGAGTTTCGCCGTTAAATGCACTGTTAGTCGCTGTGTCTTGCTCACCGTAACCTGCACCGAACGCCAGACCCATGTCCAGAGCGTAGATTGCACCTACAGAGTAACCGTCGTCCAGACCTTCAGAGCCTTTGCCGTCGTCAAACACGTAGTTCGCTTTCAGAGTCAGGTTGTTGCCGCCCAGATCGAAAGAACCGGTGTAAGCCAGGTTGTCACCGGCACGGTCAGCTGCAGCTACTTTGTTACCCGCTTCGTTACCGTGGTAAGCCATGATATCGGTAAAGTCAGTGATCATGCCCAGAGAGCCGTCAGTTTTACCGTATACCACTTTACCAAAGTCGCCGCCGATACCTGCGTTCAGGTGACGGTTGTTGACATCACCTTTGTCGTCAGAAGAGCCAGAGCTGGTGTACTCGCCTTCCCAGAAACCGATACCGTACAGAGAATCAGTGATGTCAGTTTTACCTGCTACGTTGATACGTACACGTGATTTATCGGTGACTTTGTTGCTGCCCTGGTCGTTTTCTTTCATAACGCCACGAGCTTCGAAACGGCCGCCAATTGCCAGGCTAGAAGTTTCGTCCGAGTAAACTTCTGCGGCTGTAGCTACAGAAGAGATTGAAGCCGCTGCTACTGTCAGTGCAATCAGTGTCTTGTTCATTATCGAATCCTTTTGGAATTTTTTGTCTGATGCATTCTTGTGCTAAATGCATAGTGTTCTTTTTACTGGTTGTGCCTGGCGAACTGTTAGTAAAAAAAACTGAAAAATACTTATCCAAAAGGAAAATTGTGCATTTTAGATATTTTTAATCCTTGTTTTTCAGGTGTTTACTTTAAAACTTGGAAGTTCCTTTAGGTTGTGGCTTTTTAGTTGTTTTTAGTCTTTTATTGACATCTAAAACGTAGGGTTAATTTGTTACTTTGCGTATATTTGTGATCTGCTACATATACTTATTTTGTGGCATTCGTTAGGCCTTGTCAGAAGACTGCGAATTTCGCCGGTTTGAGGAGGGTTGCTGAGGAACAAAGGTGATCTCTGAGGAATCTTTGTTTAGAATGAAGCGTTCCCTTTAATTGATATGGTTCGGCCTGGTCGCCGGGCTGGCTTTGTTTTGCCTTCTATAGCCTTGGCTATACGGGCGTTGAGGTAAATAAAAATATGGATAAGATTCCAATGACAGTGCGCGGCGAAAAGATGCTGCGTGAAGAACTGGATATTCTGATGAAACGTCGCCCGCTGATCTCTCAAGCGATTGCAGAAGCACGCGAACTGGGTGACCTGAAGGAAAACGCAGAATACCACGCTGCGCGTGAAGAGCAGGGCATTTGTGAAGCACAAATTCGCGACATCGAGTACAAGCTGTCGATGGCGCAGGTGATCGATGTGACTAAGATGCAGAACGCTGGCAAAGTGATTTTCGGCTCGACAGTTACGCTGATCGACATTGATACCGATGAAGAAGTGACCTACCAGATCGTAGGTGATGACGAAGCTGACATCAAAGCGGGTCGTATCTCTGTGAACTCGCCGATCGCTCGTGGTCTGATTGGTAAAATGCAAGACGACGAAGTGTCAATCACGACGCCGGGCGGTAAGCGCGAATTCGAAATTTCTGACGTTGCCTACCTGTAACCAGCAGAATTTGTTAGAAATTGTGACTATCAGATAAAAATCACGGCACACCCTGCCGTGATTGAGGTATAAAAAAGGCCGCAGCGGCGGCCTTTTTTATTTGCGTGGCAATTCGATTTTTCGATTTTCACTTTGACGGTAAAGAACCAGCGTGTTCCCGATAACCTGAACCTTTTCAGCTTTGGTTTCGCGAACAATGGCATCAACGATCAAAAACTTGGTTTCGCGCTCTTCAGCAGCAACCTTAACCTTGATAAGCTCATGGTGGTCAAGTGCCAGTTCGATTTCGGCCAGCACGGCTTCAGTTAAGCCATTTGCACCCATTAAGACTACAGGTTTTAGGTTGTGCGCAAGACCTTTAAGGTATTGCTTCTGCTTGGTGCTTAGATTCATGTCGACTCTATTTCATTCTAGGGTTGAAAACCGCGTATTCTAACGCCATATAGTCTGGATGACTAATTTGTTTAGTATACGCCATCAATGGTGTTGCTGAGTATACTTGATAAGTCCCCAAACTCATTAGGTAAATCATGAGTAAAAAAAAGCATTCGGCCAGCTCCGGCCGTTGGCTGAAAGAACATTTTGATGACAAATATGTTCAGGAAGCACAAAAAAAGGGCTACCGCTCCCGTGCCATCTTCAAAATTGAAGAAATCCAGAAAAAAGATAAGCTTCTGAAACCTGGTATGACAGTCGTGGATCTGGGGGCGGCACCTGGCGGCTGGTCACAGTATGCGGCTGAGATTGTTGGTGACGAAGGTCAGGTGATTGCCTGTGACATTCTGCCAATGGACTCACTGCCGGGCGTAAGCTTCCTGCAAGGTGATTTCCGTGAGGAAGCCGTGTTGGATGCTCTGTTGGAGCGTATTCAGCCGGACATGGTCGATGTGGTTCTGTCGGACATGGCGCCTAACATGAGTGGTAACCTGGCATCAGATCAGCCTAGAGCAATGTATCTTGTTGAACTAGCATTAGATATGTGTAGACAAGTACTTGCGCCTAACGGCAGCTTTGCGGTAAAAGTTTTTCAAGGTGAAGGCTTTGACCCATATCTGGCGGAAGTGCGCTCTATGTTCAAAGTGGTCAAAATCCGCAAACCGGATTCATCGCGGGATCGCTCTCGTGAGGTATATATTGTAGCTACAGGTTACAAACTGTAGTACCCTAAATTCATTTATTTAGTTATCGCGAGGTTAACACCTTGAGTGACATGGCAAAAAACTTGATTCTGTGGTTAGTCATCGCTGTGGTTCTGATGTCTGTTTTTCAGAGCTTCGGACCCGGTGATAATGCTGGCCGTCAAGTCGACTATACAACCTTTGTCCGTGAAATCGGTCAGGATCAGATTAGGGAAGTGCGATTCAATGATCGTGAAATTACCGTATTCAAACGTGATAACACGCGATACGTCACCTATCTGCCTGTCTACAACGATCAAAAGCTGTTAGACGATCTGATTAACGCAAATGTTAAAGTGCTGGGTACTCCACCAGAAGAACCTAGCTTGTTAGCATCTATTTTCATTTCCTGGTTCCCGATGCTGTTGCTGATCGGGGTCTGGATCTTCTTCATGCGTCAGATGCAGGGCGGGGGTGGCAAAGGTGCCATGTCGTTCGGTAAATCGAAAGCCCGTATGATGAGTGAAGACCAGATCAAAACCACCTTTGCAGACGTCGCTGGCTGTGATGAAGCCAAGGAAGATGTGAAAGAGCTGGTGGATTACCTGCGTGATCCAAGCCGCTTCCAGAAACTGGGCGGTAAGATTCCGACTGGTGTTCTGATGGTTGGTCCTCCAGGTACCGGTAAAACCCTGCTGGCAAAAGCCATCGCCGGTGAAGCCAAAGTACCGTTCTTTACTATCTCTGGTTCTGACTTCGTTGAAATGTTCGTCGGTGTGGGTGCATCCCGTGTCCGTGACATGTTCGAGCAAGCCAAGAAAGCTGCACCTTGTATCATCTTTATTGATGAGATTGATGCGGTGGGTCGTCAGCGTGGCGCTGGTGTCGGTGGTGGTCACGATGAGCGTGAGCAAACCCTGAACCAGATGCTGGTTGAAATGGACGGCTTTGAAGGTAATGAAGGCATTATCGTGATTGCGGCAACCAACCGTCCGGACGTTCTGGACCCGGCTCTGCTGCGTCCTGGTCGTTTCGACCGTCAGGTGGTCGTTGGTCTGCCGGATGTTCGTGGTCGTGAGCAGATCCTGAAAGTGCACATGCGTAAAGTGCCACTGGATGGTGATGTGAAACCTGAGCTGATTGCACGTGGTACTCCAGGCTTCTCTGGTGCTGACCTGGCTAACTTGGTGAACGAAGCGGCGTTGTTTGCGGCGCGTGGTAACAAGCGCACCGTGTCTATGGTTGAGTTTGAACTGGCCAAAGACAAGATCATGATGGGTGCTGAGCGTAAGTCTATGGTGATGACGCAGGAGCAGAAAGAGTCCACGGCATACCATGAAGCGGGCCACGCTATCATTGGTCGCCTGGTACCGGATCATGACCCTGTTTATAAAGTGTCTATCATTCCACGCGGCCGAGCGCTGGGTGTGACCATGTACCTGCCTGAGCAGGATCGTGTCAGCCACTCACGTGAGTACCTGGAATCGATGATTTCCAGCCTGTACGGCGGTCGTCTGGCAGAAGAACTGATCTACGGTATAGAAAAAGTATCTACTGGTGCATCAAACGATATCGAACGTGCGACCGAAATCGCCCGTAAGATGGTGACACAGTGGGGCTTCTCCGAGAAGATGGGTCCACTGTTGTATGCTGAAGATGAAGGCGAAGTGTTCCTGGGTCGTTCGGTCACGAAAACCAAGCACATGTCTGATGAAACAGCGCGCGCTATCGATGCGGAAGTACGTGCAATTATCGATCGTAATTACGAGCGTGCCCGTGAGATTCTGATGGCTAACATGGACATCATGCACTCGATGAAAGATGCACTGATGAAGTATGAAACCATCGATGCCGGCCAGATTGACGACCTGATGAAGCGCAAAGAAGTGATTCGCGCACCAAAAGGTTGGGGTGACGAAAACGACACCATGAAAGTGTGTGAGCCGCACGAAGCCAAAGCAGAACAAACTGCTGAGCAAGCGCCAGCCCAAGAGGTGGATGACGAGCAGGAAACTGCCGATGCACCGGCGATTCATCGCAGTGAAGATGATAAGCCAAACGCATAACCGCCCGATATGATTTAAACCCCGGCTCTGGTCGGGGTTTTTTATTGTTTTATGCTCATGGAATTGAACCAGTTGAGGAGCCAAAACTTGATTCTGACGAATAAAGAGAAAACCCTGGATCTGTCACGTCCCCATACCATGGGGATCCTCAATGTCACACCAGACTCCTTTTCTGATGGCGGCCGTTTCAACCGGATGGATGCGGCATTACGTCATGCCGAAGAGATGCTGGCTGCCGGTACGACTATTTTGGATATCGGTGGTGAATCAACCCGCCCGGGTGCGGCGGATGTCAGTCAGCAGGACGAGTTGGACCGGGTCATCCCGGTAATTGAAGCCATCAGCCAGCGATTCGACTGCTGGATCTCCATTGATACCAGCAAAGCCGAAGTCATGACGGAGTCAGTCAAAGCCGGTGCGGATCTGATCAATGATATTCGTGCGCTACGGGAGCCTGGTGCACTGGCTGCTGCGGCTGCTGCCGGGGTGCCGGTTTGTCTGATGCATATGCAGGGACAGCCTCGGACCATGCAGGCAGAACCTTCCTATCAGGATGTAATTGCGGATGTCGGCGACTTTTTGGCTGAGCGGGTCGCCGCTTGCGAAGCGGCAGGCATTGCCCGCGATAAGCTATTGTTGGATCCGGGGTTTGGATTTGGTAAAACCCTTGAGCATAACTACCGGCTGCTGGCGCATCTCGAGTCGTTCCATCAGTTCGGTTTGCCCCTGTTGGTGGGGATGTCGCGTAAATCAATGATTCATAAATTATTAGAGAAACAGCCAGCGGACTGTCTGGCCGGAAGTCTGGCGTGCGCCGCGATTGCCGCCATGAAAGGTGCGCAGATCATCCGGGTACACGATGCTAAAGAAACCGTCGATGTACTGAAGGTGTGTGAAATGACGCTGGCGCAGCGTTAATCACATCAGACGGGTCTGAAATTATAACAACCCTGGTTGAAATCATTAGTTGCTAGGAGTGATTCATGGCAGAGCGTAAATATTTTGGCACCGACGGGGTGCGCGGGTTTGTGGGCAAAGCGCCAATCACGCCTGATTTTGTTCTTAAACTGGGTTGGGCGGCCGGACGGGTTCTGGCCAAAGAAGGAACCCGAAAAGTAATTATTGGTAAGGATACCCGTATTTCCGGTTACATGCTGGAATCAGCACTGGAAGCAGGTCTGGCGGCGGCGGGGCTGCAGGCAGCATTTACCGGTCCGATGCCTACACCAGCTGTTGCTTATCTGACCCGCACTTTCCGGGCAGAAGCGGGCATTGTGATTTCTGCATCCCACAATCCGTATTACGACAACGGGATCAAGTTCTTTTCTTCGGAAGGCACCAAACTGCCGGATGAGGTTGAGCTGGCTATCGAAGAAGAAATGGACAAGCCGCTGACCTGTGTGGAGTCTGCGCTGCTGGGGAAAGCATACCGTATCAACGATGCCGCCGGACGTTACATTGAGTTTTGCAAAGGCACTTTCCCGAGCAAATACGATCTGGCCGGCTACAAAATTGTTGTCGACTGTGCTCACGGTGCCACTTATCACATCGCCCCGAATGTCTTTAAAGAGCTGGGTGCTGAAGTGATCACTATCGGGTGTTCCCCGAACGGTACCAACATCAATGATCAGGTCGGCGCGACTGATGTTGCAGCCCTGCAGGCGAAAGTGCTAGAAGAGAAGGCGAACTTTGGCATTGCACTGGACGGCGATGGTGACCGGGTGATCATGGTGGATGAAGAGGGCAACAAAATCGACGGCGATCAGATTGCCTACATCATTGCCCGTGATGCCCTGCGCCGTGGCGAGCTGAAAGGTGGTGTTGTTGGTACGCTGATGACCAACCTGGGGATGGAAAATGCCCTCAAACAACTGGGGATTCCGTTCGTTCGTGCCAAAGTGGGTGACCGCTATGTCATGGAAGAGCTGCAAAAACATAATTGGCTGATTGGTGCAGAAAACTCTGGTCACGTGATCCTGCTGGATAAAGTCACAACCGGTGACGGTATTGTAGCGGGGCTGCAGATCATGGCTGCGATGGTTGGCAGTAAAATGTCACTGAAAGAGCTGGCCGATGGCATGACCATGTACCCGCAGGTGCTGGTCAATGTGCGATTCTCGGGGGATTCCAATCCGCTGGAATCAGATGCGGTATTGTCTGCCCAGGCAGCTGTAGAAGCTAAACTGGGTAATAAAGGTCGCGTTCTGCTGCGAAAATCCGGCACAGAACCGCTGATCCGGGTGATGGTTGAAGGTGAGGATGCCGAGCTGGTTGAAGCATCCGCACAGCAAATAGCGCAGGCCGTCAAAGACAACTGTTAATGGCGCGCGTGTTCGCGTCAGGAAGAGCGCCGGTTTTGCTTATTTCTTCGACAGGTGATTCACGAAACTGATTTTTCGATGAAATTTTACTTGTCACTAAAGAGCGCTTTCGCTAGTATTCATCCCGCTCCTTAGGAAGGGGTGCGCTGGCACTGCTAAAGCAAAGCCGGCACAACAACTTAACCATAGGTGGAACCCATGTACGAAATTCTACTTGTGATTTATCTGTTGGCTGCGCTTGGTGTGATTGGCCTGGTTTTGGTTCAACAAGGTAAAGGCGCAGATATGGGAGCTTCATTCGGGGCTGGCGCTTCAGGTACACTGTTTGGCGCAAGCGGCTCTGGTAACTTTCTGACCCGAATGACCGCAATTTTTGCAACCATCTTCTTCGTGATTAGCCTGGTGCTGGGTAACATGAGCACTAAACAAGCACACGAAAACAGCGGTTGGGAAGACCTAAGTGCCCCAGCAACTGAGCAAGTGGTTGAAAAAACTGAGAATGCACCAGTTAACAGTGACATTCCTCAGTAACTAAGAATTTAGCCGAGATGGTGAAATTGGTAGACACGCTAGCATGAGGTGCTAGTGCCGTAAGGTGTAGGGGTTCAAGTCCCCTTCTCGGCACCATTGTTTCGTTACTTGAAAGAGTAACCTCTGAACGATATAATTCGCATCAGATTACGGACGCGGGGTGGAGCAGCTTGGTAGCTCGTCGGGCTCATAACCCGAAGGTCGTTGGTTCAAATCCGGCCCCCGCAACCACTTTCCGAAAAAACAACTATCCTTGTAAGGAAGTGTGTTTTTTCAGTCACAGTAAGAACTGTGATTATCAGGGTCCAGTGATAATAAACCCCGTAATTCGGGGTTTTTTATTATCTGAAATATGACCATTCAGGTATCTACTGGGCTTTATAGCCCTTTTTTTGTTTCCGGGGGGTTGTTTTGACAGCTTTAGAGATGCAATTGACCGAACTGCTTGAAGCGCCGGTAACGGCTACAGGCTACGAGCTGGTGGGTCTGGAATTTATCCGCGCAGGCGAACACTCGACACTGCGTGTCTACATTGATCACGAAAACGGGATCACAGTAGAAGATTGTGCCGAAGTGAGCCGCCAGATCAGTGCGGTAATGGATGTTGAAGATCCAATTACTGTTGCTTACAACCTGGAGGTTTCTTCCCCGGGTCTGGAAAGGCCGCTATTTAAAGCCGCACATTACCAACAATTTATTGGCCACGAGGTCAGCCTGGTATTGAAAATGGCGATGGGCAACCGTCGTAAGTGGAAAGGTGACATCGTTGCCGTTGATGGCGAGCTAGTTACGTTAAACGTTGATGGCAATGAAGAAACATTTGCACTTAGCAATATTTCCAAAGCCAACCTGGTTCCAAAATTCTAACCGCTAAATTGGGGCATTAGAAATGAACAAAGAAATCTTGGCTGTCGTTGAAGCGGTATCCAACGAAAAAGCTGTTCCTCGTGAGCGTATCTTCGAAGCACTAGAGATCGCGCTGGCAACAGCAACAAAGAAAAAATACGAAGCTGAAATCGACGTTCGTATTGCGATCGATCGTAAAACGGGTGAGTTCGAAACTTTCCGTCGCTGGAAAGCGGTTGACGAAGTGACTCAGCCTACGCTGGAAATCACTTTGGAAGCAGCTCAGTACGATGACGAAACCGTCGAGCTGGGTGACTACGTTGAAGAGCAGATCGAATCTGTAACGTTTGACCGTATCACTACTCAGACAGCCAAGCAGGTTATCGTTCAGAAAGTTCGCGAAGCAGAACGTGCACAGGTCGTTGAACAGTTCATCGATAACGAAGGTGAACTAATTACCGGTGTGGTCAAGAAAGTTAACCGCGATGCTGTTATCATTGACCTTGGCAACAACGCTGAAGCTGTGATTCTGCGTGAAGATCAGCTGCCTCGTGAAAACTTCCGTCCGGGTGACCGTGTTCGTGGTCTGCTGTACGCAGTGCGTCCAGAAGCGCGCGGCTTCCAGTTGTTCATGACGCGTTCTAAATCTGAAATGCTGTCAGAACTGTTCCGCATCGAAGTGCCAGAAATCGGCGAAGAGATGATTGAGCTGATGGGCGCGGCACGCGATCCGGGTTCTCGTGCGAAAATTGCCGTGAAGACCAACGACAAGCGTATTGACCCTGTGGGTGCGTGTGTTGGTATGCGTGGTGCACGTGTTCAGGCTGTGTCTGGTGAGCTGGGCGGCGAGCGTATTGATATCGTGCTGTGGGATGAGAACCCTGCACAGTTCGTGATCAATGCTATGGCTCCTGCTGAAGTGAGTTCTATCATCGTTGATGAAGACAACCACACCATGGATATCGCCGTAGAGAAAGATAACCTGGCGCAGGCTATCGGCCGTAGCGGTCAGAACGTACGTCTGGCTTCTCAGCTGACTGGCTGGGAACTGAACGTGATGACAGTGGAAGATCTTCAGAAGAAACACCAGGAAGAAGCTCAGGAATCTATCGAGGTATTCACTAAGTACCTGGATATCGATGAAGAATTCGCCGCAGGTCTGGTTGAAGAAGGCTTCACGACGCTGGAAGAAATCGCTTACGTTCCAGTTGCTGAACTGCTGGCTGTTGAAGGCCTGGATGAAGCAACAGTTGAAGAGCTGCGTAACCGTGCAAAAGAAGCACTGACCACGCTTGCTCTGGCTCAGGAAGAAGCACTGGAAGGTGCTGAACCAGCCGAAGACCTGCTGGGTCTGGAAGGCCTGGAGCGTGAATTGGCGTTCAAACTGGCCGCGAAAGGCGTTCGCACGCTGGAAGATCTGGCTGATCAGGGTACCGACGATCTGATTGATATCGATGGTGTCGATGAAGCGAGAGCCGGCGAGCTGATCATGGCAGCGCGTAATATCTGCTGGTTCAGTGACGAAGCATAATTCATAAATCGCAAGGGAGGAGCAGCATGTCAGAGGTTACAGTTAAAGCACTATCCGAGGAAATCGGTACGCAAATTGACCGTTTGCTTCAACAGTTTGCCGATGCAGGTATCAGCAAAAAAGCTGACGATACCGTAAGCCAACAGGAAAAGCAGTCGCTGCTGGCCCACCTGAAAAAAGAACATGGTGGCAGCAGTACTGGCGAGGCTCCTACACGCCTTACCTTGCAACGTAAGACCCGAAGCACTCTGAGTGTTTCGGGCTCTGGTGGCAAGAATAAAAGTGTTCAGGTAGAAGTGCGTAAAAAGCGTACCTATGTTAAACGTTCTGCTCTTGAAGAAGAACAGCGTGCCGCGGAAGAAGCGAAGCGCCAGGCGGATGAAGCCGCCCAGCGTGAGGCAGAAGAAGCAGCTAAACGTGCAACGGAAGAAGCCGCGAAACGTGAAGCTGAGGAGCAAGCTAAGCGTGATGCTGAGCTGGCTGCACAGCGCGCTGAGGAAGAGAAACGCCTAGCTGAAGAAAAAGCTAAGCAAGAGTCAGAACTCAATGCTGAACGCAAAGCTGAGGAAAAGCTGAAGCGTGAAGCTGATGATAAGCGTCTGGTTGAAGAAAAAGCCAAACGCGCCGCCGCTGATGAACAGGCTAAGAAAGAAGCCGAGGCGCTCCAACGTCGCCGGGAAGAGGAAGCCAAGCGTAAAGCCGAAGAAGAGAGTCAGCGTCAGCTAGAAGAGGCACGCAAGATGGCAGAAATGAATGAAAAGAACTGGTCAAAACCTGACCAGAATGCAGGTAATATGGATAAAGACGACTACCATACTACGACGTCCAGTTACGCACGTGCGGCTGAAGACGAGCAAGATCGTAAAGAAGAACAAGCACGCCGCCGCAAGAAGAAAAAGCCGAGCGGTGCTAAGCAGCAAGAAGAACGCGCCCCTCGTGGTGGCCGTGCCCCTCGTGGCCGTGGCAAGCAGCAGCTGGCTAAGCCAACCTCAATGCAGCACGGCTTCGACAAGACAGCGACTGTCGCTAAGTCAGACGTTGTTATCGGCGAAACAATCGTTGTGTCAGAACTTGCTAACAAGATGGCGGTAAAAGCTGCTGAAGTTATCAAAGTGATGATGAAGATGGGTGCGATGGCAACCATCAACCAAGTGATCGATCAGGAAACCGCTGCACTGGTTGCTGAAGAAATGGGTCACAAGGTTATCCTGCGTAAAGAAAACGAGCTGGAAGAAGCGGTACTGTCTGATCGTGATGAGAACCTGGCTACTGTTCCTCGTGCGCCAGTTGTTACCATCATGGGTCACGTTGACCACGGTAAAACGTCTACGCTTGACTACATCCGTAAAGCACACGTTGCTGCGGGCGAAGCCGGTGGTATTACCCAGCACATCGGTGCATACCATGTTGAAACCGACAACGGCATGATCACCTTCCTGGATACTCCGGGACACGCCGCGTTTACCGCAATGCGTGCTCGTGGTGCTCAGGCAACGGATATCGTTGTTCTTGTTGTAGCAGCAGACGATGGCGTAATGCCACAGACAATCGAAGCGATTCAGCACGCGAAAGCGGCTGGCGTACCTCTGATTGTTGCCGTGAACAAGATCGACAAAGAAGATGCGAACCCAGATAACGTGAAGAACGAGCTTGCTCAGTACGACGTTATCCCAGAAGAATGGGGCGGTGAGAACATCTTCGTTCACATCTCTGCGAAGCAGGGTACGAACATCGACGGTCTGCTAGAAGCAATCCTACTTCAAGCTGAAGTTCTTGAACTAACAGCAGTTGCTGAAGGCATGGCGAAAGGTGTGGTTGTTGAATCACGTCTTGATAAAGGCCGCGGTCCGGTAGCGACAGTTCTGGTACAGGAAGGTACCCTGTGCAAGGGCGATATCGTTCTGTGTGGTCTGGAGCATGGCCGTGTTCGTGCGATGCGTGATGAGCGTGGTCAGGAGATCGAATCTGCTGGTCCATCTATCCCAGTTGAGATCCTAGGTCTGTCAGGCGTACCGTCTGCCGGTGACGAAGCGACAGTTGTACGTGACGAGCGTAAAGCGCGTGAAGTTGCAATGTACCGCCAAGGCAAATTCCGTGACGTTAAACTGGCTCGCCAGCAGAAAGCGAAACTGGAAAACATGTTTGCCAACATGGCTGCCGGTGAAGTTGCTGAACTGAATGTGGTACTGAAAGCTGACGTACAGGGTTCTGTGGAAGCAATCGCTGACTCACTACGCAAACTGTCTACCGACGAAGTGAAAGTGAACATCGTAGGTTCAGGTGTAGGTGGTATCACTGAAACTGACGCCGTACTGGCTGCTGCGTCTAACGCAATCGTCCTGGGCTTCAACGTGCGTGCTGATGCTTCTGCACGTAAGACGATTGAAACTGAGAACCTGGATCTGCGTTACTACTCAATCATCTACCAGCTGATCGACGAAGTGAAAGCGGCGATGAGCGGTATGCTGTCACCTGAGTTCAAGCAGGAAATCATTGGTCTGGCTGAAGTTCGTGACGTGTTCAAGTCACCGAAACTGGGCGCTATTGCAGGCTGTATGGTTACTGAAGGTACCATCAAGCGTAATAACCCAATCCGCGTTCTGCGTGATAACGTGGTTATCTACGAAGGTGAACTGGAATCTCTGCGTCGCTTCAAAGATGACGTGAGCGAAGTGAAGAACGGCTACGAATGTGGTATCGGCGTTAAGAACTACAATGATGTTCGCGTTGGTGACCAGATCGAAGTTTACGAAATCATTGAGATTCAGCGTACCCTTGACTAATCCTCAAGGCTGTAACCTGCTAAAAGGTTTACATAATATCCATGGGGAGCTTCGGCTCCCCATTCTTTCAAGAGCCTGTTCTCTAAGAGAGGAAAAGAATGTCTAAAGAATTTAGCCGTACTCAGCGTGTTGCTCAGCAGCTGCAAAAAGAGCTGGCGGTGATCCTGCAACGCGAGATCAAAGACCCACGTATTGGCATGGCCACCATCTCCAGCGTCGACGTTTCCCGTGATATGGGTTACGCAAAAGTGTACGTAACCTTCCTGACGGTGGGTGAGCAAACAGCAGAAGACAGCCTGGAAGCACTGCGCGAAATGGCGCCGTACATCCGTTCGCTGCTGGGTAAGCAAATCCGCCTGCGCGTCACGCCGGAACTGAACTTCATTTTCGATAAGTCACTGACTGAAGGTATGCGTATCTCGAACCTGGTAACAAAAGCGGTCCGTGATGATGAAGACCGCCGTGGCAATAGCCCACGCGAGGAAGACGAGGAGTAACTGATGGCACGTCGTCGTAAGGGGCGTCCGGTTGACGGGGTGATCCTGCTGGACAAACCAACCGGGATCAGTTCAAACGATGCGCTGCAGAAAGTGAAGCGTATCTTCTTCGCGGAAAAAGCCGGCCATACCGGGGCGCTGGATCCGCTGGCAACCGGGATGCTGCCAATTTGTTTTGGTGAAGCAACCAAGTTTTCTCAGTTCCTGCTGGACTCTGACAAACGCTACCGTGTTATTGCCAAACTGGGTGAGCGGACCGACACGTCTGACTCGGACGGTGAAGTGGTGCAGACGCGTGAAGTGAAAGTCGACCGCGGTCAGCTGGAACGCTGCATTGCCAAATTCCGTGGCACCACGGATCAGGTACCGTCGATGTACTCGGCACTGAAGTACCAGGGCCGTAAGCTGTATGAATATGCCCGTGAAGGCATTGAAGTACCGCGTGAAGCCCGCAAGATCACCGTGTATTCGGTTGAACTGCTGCGCTTTAGCAACAACGAGGTGGAAATGGAGCTGCATGTCTCGAAAGGGACGTACATCCGTACCATCGTTGATGATCTGGGCGAAATGCTTGGTTGCGGCGCGCACGTAACTTTCCTGCGCCGGACCGGAGTGTCGAACTTCCCGGTTGAGCGCATGGTTACCCTGGAACAGCTGGAAGCGATGCTGGAGCAGGCCAAAGCGGATGATGTGGTGCCAAGTGAAGTGCTGGATCAACTTCTGCTGCCCACGGATACCGCGGTTCAGGACTTGCCTGAAGTGAACATCCTGCCGGCGCTGGCCGTCTATATTCTGAACGGTAACCCGGTTAATGCGGGGCGTGTGCCGGCGGAAGGGACGCAGGTACGCATCACGGTAGGTCAACAGCGCGATTTTATCGGCGTTGGCGTGATTGACCGGGAAGGCATGCTGGCACCGAAACGTGTGATGGCAAACAAGCAAACCATCCAATAAGCTACCATGTTGAAGCGCGGCTGGCAGAGATGCTGGTAACCGGACTGAACCAAAGCGGAAACCTTCGGGATTCCGCTTTTTCTTTATCCGCGGGCACCCTGAACGTCGGGCTTTTAGCAGGGCGAACGGCCTGTGAATATTGTCAGCAGGGCCGGAATATTTGCTTGTAGTTCACGGTGGCTGCCAGTATAATCCGCGCTTCGGGTGTCGGCTGAATCAGAGATTGGCTGGCACAAATTAAAACCCTTTTTATTAGGAATGAGTTATGTCTCTGAATGCAGAAACTAAAGCAGCAATCGTTGCTGAATACGCACAAGGCGCAAACGACACTGGTTCTCCTGAAGTTCAGGTTGCACTGCTAACAGCACAAATCAACCACCTTCAAGGTCACTTTGCTAACCACAAACACGACCACCACAGCCGTCGTGGCCTGCTGCGCATGGTTTCTCGTCGTCGTAAGCTTCTGGATTACCTAAAAGGTAAGAATCTGGATCGCTACCAAGACCTAGTTAAGCGTCTGGGCCTGCGTCGCTAAGATTGCTTAGGAAAGGAGCCGTTAAGGCTCCTTTCTTTTTTCTACGCTTTATAGAAATCACGAGTCGTTTTCGTCGACCCTAAGGTCGCGGCTAATGCGAGTCTGCCCACGTTGGATACGTTTTGAGCGGGTGGCTTCGCATTAGTCGCGATACGTGAATTTACTGTAAAGTGTCTTTCATCACATGACGCTTTTCCTTGTGTCAGATATACTTATCGACGCAAATAGAAAGCGGAATAATATTAAGGAAATTCACGTGAATCCTATCGTAAAGACTTTCCAGTACGGTAACCACACAGTTACTCTAGAAACTGGCGTTATGGCACGTCAGGCGACTGCCGCTGTGATGGCGAGCATGGACGATACTTCTGTATTCGTCAGCGTTGTGGGCAAGAAAGAAGCTGTTGAAGGCCAGGACTTCTTCCCTCTGACAGTAAACTACCAAGAGCGTACTTACGCTGCGGGTAAAATCCCTGGTGGTTTCTTCAAACGCGAAGGCCGTCCATCAGAAGGCGAAACACTGACTGCTCGTCTGATTGACCGTCCAATCCGTCCGCTATTCCCAGATGCATTCAAAAACGAAGTTCAGGTTATTGCAACTGTGGTTTCTGTAAACCCAGATGTACAACCAGACATCATTACTATGATCGCAACGTCTGCGGCGCTGGCAATCTCTGGTATTCCGTTTAACGGTCCAATCGGTGCTGCTCGTGTGGGTTACATCAACGACCAACTGGTTCTGAACCCAAGCAACACTGAACTAGCACAAAGCCGTCTGGACCTGGTTGTTGCTGGTACTGACAGCGCAGTTCTGATGGTTGAATCAGAAGCTGACCGCCTGAGTGAAGAGCAAATGCTGCAAGCGGTTGTGTTCGGTCACGACCAACAACAAGTTGTGATCAACGCGATCAAAGAGTTCGCAGCTGAAGTGAACACGCCTGCGTGGAACTGGGTTGCACCGGTTGAAAACACTGAGCTGAAAACCCGTGTTGCTGAACTGGCTGAAGCCCGTCTGACTGACGCTTACCAGATCACTGAGAAAATGGCGCGTTACGAGCAAGTTGGCCAGATCAAGGGCGACGTGGTTGAAGCGCTGCTGGCGCAGGACGAAACTCTGGACGAGCGTGAAATCCGCGACATGCTGGGTTCTCTGGAGAAGAAAGTGGTACGTAGCCGCATTATCGCTGGCCACCCACGTATCGACGGTCGTGAAAAAGACATGGTTCGTGCACTGGACGTACGTACTGGCGTTCTGCCACGTACTCACGGTTCATCTCTGTTTACCCGTGGTGAAACACAGGCGCTGGTAACGGCAACTCTGGGTACACAGCGTGATGCGCAAATCATCGACGAGCTGACTGGTGAGCGTAAAGATCACTTCCTGCTGCACTACAACTTCCCTCCATACTGTGTGGGTGAGACTGGCTTTGTAGGTTCTCCGAAGCGTCGTGAAATCGGCCACGGTAAACTGGCTAAGCGTGGTATTGCCGCAGTAATGCCTTCTGTTGACGAGTTCCCGTACACAGTACGTGTTGTGTCTGAGATCACTGAATCAAACGGTTCGTCTTCAATGGCATCAGTATGTGGTACGTCTCTGGCGCTGATGGACGCGGGTGTGCCAATTAAAGCCTCTGTAGCCGGTATCGCAATGGGTCTGGTTAAAGAAGGCGAAGACTTTGTGGTTCTGTCTGACATTCTGGGTGACGAAGATCACCTGGGTGACATGGACTTTAAAGTGGCGGGTACCGCTGACGGCGTAACAGCCCTGCAGATGGATATCAAGATCGAAGGTATCACTAAAGAAATCATGCAAATCGCCCTGAATCAGGCGAGAGGTGCGCGTACGCACATCCTGAGCGTGATGGACCAGGCGATCAACGCGCCACGTGATGATATCTCTGAGTTCGCACCACGTATCCACACCATGAAGATCAACCCTGAGAAGATCAAAGATGTGATCGGTAAGGGTGGTGCTGTGATTCGTGCGCTGACTGAAGAAACTGGTACTACGATTGAAATCGAAGACGACGGTACTGTGAAGATCGCAGCGACCGAAGGTACTGCTGCGAAAGAAGCTATCCGTCGTATCGAAGAAATCACTGCTGATGTTGAAGTTGGCCGCATCTATACCGGTAAGGTAATGCGTATTGTTGACTTCGGTGCATTCGTTTCTGTGATTGGTTCTAAAGAAGGTCTGGTTCACATTTCTCAAATCTCTCAGGAGCGCATTGAGAAAGTGGCAGATCACCTGGAACTGGGTCAGGAAGTGAAGGTGAAAGTTCTGGAAATCGACCGTCAGGGTCGTATCCGTCTGAGCATGAAAGAAGCTCAGGAAGACCAGAATGCTGCACCTGCTGGTGAACAGCAGCCAGAAGCCTAAGGTTTTTGGTTAAAAGCATGATATAAAGGGGCTATTCAGCCCCTTTTTTATTCTGGCCAAATGGGCGATGGCATGGGCTGGGTTATCGGGGATTTGCCTCTGAGGCCCACTGGCTTTTGCTGTAAAGCCCTTCGTCATGGACCGTTTGGTATTATGCTAGAGATAAGTAAAGTCTCACCCAGGGAGAACTGCATTGATTGCAAATAGGATTAAACTGGCGTGCCTGGCATTCACTATGATGCTGGCAGGCTGCTCGTCACCGCCGTCGCAGTGGACTCAACCGCCGATGGCAGTTCCTTTTCAGCCGACGATTCAACAGCAAATTCAGCTGGCGCGTATCGATCAGCTACTCAGACGCGATGATCTGGACGGTAATACACTGGCTCAGATTTATTATGAGCGTGGCCTGTTGCATGACAGCCTGGGGTTACGCGACCTGGCCCGCCTGGATTTTAACCAATCCTTGTCGCTTAAACCGGATCAGCCGGATGTCTTCAATATCCTCGGGGTGTATTTTACCCAAAGTGCCCACTTTGATGCGGCCTATGAAGCCTTCGACTCCACGCTAGAGCTGAATATTCGCCACCCGTTTGCCCAGCGCAACCGCGGTATCGCCCTGTATTATGGCGGCCGGTATGATTTGGCCAGCGAAGATCTGAATGCCCATTACCAGCAGGATATCAATGATCCTTACCGGGTGATCTGGCTCTATCTGGTCGAGCTGGAAGTGGATGAGCAGCAGGCGTTGGACAAGCTGCGTCAGCGTTACGCCGCGGCGGACAAGCAGGACTGGGGCTGGCATATTGTCCGCCTGTATCTGGGGGAGATCAGTGAACGGGAGTTCCTGGGACAGATCACCACCGAAAGCGAAGACAATGAGGTGTTGGCAGAGCGTCTGACCGAAGCCTATTTCTACATGGGTAAGGTGTACCATCATAACAAGGATTACGCCTCAGCCCTGATGCTTTATAAACTGGCGTTGTCCGGCAATGTGTATGAGTTTGTCGAGCACCGTTTTGCCACGCTGGAGCTGAGCCGCCTGACGGCAGAAGCGCGGCGTGAGACACCGATGATTCCGGCTGAAGACGAAGACTCCTGACGAACGCTGAGTCGCCGTCAGGTCACGCCACAGCCCGGATTGGAACCTGCTAAGACAGTAAAAATCTTAAGCAAACAAAAAGCCGCGATCTCTCGCGGCTTTTTGTTTCTGCTTGGCTCAGTCCTGAATCGTCAGGCCAGCCAGATTATGCCAGTAACCGTTACAGTGATGGCCGTCTTCCAGCGGATAGCGGCTCTCGCCCTGACGGTTGGCCCTGAATTGGTCAACCGTTGCCAGGGTATCGACTCCGAGCGGGCTGAGGCGAATCACATCAACCAAGCCGTCCATGCCCGCCTGATCGTTGATCAGGTTATAACAATAGCCGGACTGGGTCTGGATACCGTTCAGGGTGAAGACTTTCTGGGACTCCTGGCTGTGTACCGTAATTCCATTCGGGTACTTGATACAGCAGGTTTCACAGTCATCTTTGGCGCGGTCTTCGGCACGGGCGGTGAAGCAGCGGGCAGAGTAGGCCAGCGGCAGGTAGCCGTAGCTGAACACTTCCGTTTCAAACTGATGGCGGATCCCCAGCGTGTCACAGTCGGTGAGCACATTCTGCAGCCACTCGCGGGACAGCTCGACCGGCATACACCAGCGTACCATGCCTTTATCCAGAAACAGTTTTAGCGTCTGGGCGTTGTAGCAGTTCACCGCAGGGCCGACCACAAAGGGCACCTTGCTTTGATGAGCGAGCTGAATGGCAGAAACGTCATTGGCTTCAATCATGAAATCGCCGTTGTCGACATACTTCTTCATGATATTCACTTCGCTGGGGGCTTCCAGCAGCGCCATGGTTGACAACACCACCTGTTTGCCACCAGCAGCCAGTTCTTTGGCTATCGCCAGCCAGTGCGCCGGTTTCATCTCCCGTCGCTTGGAGCAGACGGTTTCTCCCAGATAGATAATCTCCGCTGTGCTGTCTTTCGCCTGTTGGTAGAACGCCTCAACATCGGTTTGCGGCCAGAAATACAGAAGGGGGCCTAAAGCATATTTCATCGTGGACTCCTGTTATTGCCATTTCCGGTGGTAGGCACCGAGGGTGGTTTGTCGGCCCTCGGACACATTGCCAAGGCAGGCATCCCAGGCCGGGTCAACCTGATAGGTGTCTGGTGACGCCTGGTAGCGGTCAATGGCTGCGCGCCAGGTTCGGGTGACCTGCTCCACATAAGCCGGGCTGCGCTGGCGGCCCTCGATTTTGACCGACGCAATATTGGCTTTGAACAGCTCGGGCAGGATCGCCAGTGTATTCAGGCTGGTGGGCTCTTCCAGCGCATGGTAACGGCGAGACTCACCCTCTAGGCTGACATCAAAGCGGCCTTTGCACAGGGTCGGGTAACCGGCATTTTCACCGGCACGGTAACGATCAATCAGCACTTCATTCAAACGGGAATCGAGCCCCTGCTCGGTTTCCTGCCAGCGGACGTATTTTGCCGGAGAGCAGGCACCAACCGTGTTGGGGGATTCACCGGTCATGTAGGAAGACAGGTAGCAGCGCCCCTCAGACATGATGCACAGGCTGCCGAACGCGAACACTTCCAGTTCCACCGAGGTGGTACGGGCCAGTTGTTTGACCTGATGGATGGACAGCACGCGCGGCAGTACCACGCGTTTAACGTTAAAATTCTGCTGGTAAAACTCAATGGCTGCACTGTTGGTGGCGGAAGCCTGTACCGAAAGGTGCAGCTCCAGATCCGGGTAGGTGCGGGCGGCATATTCCAGTACCGCGATATCGGCCACGATCAGCGCATCGACGCCCAAACTGGCAGCCGTATCGACTGCGCGCCGCCAGCGCTCGAAACCGTCTGGATGGGCGAAAGTATTGAGGGCAACATGCAGTTTTCGCTGGTGATCACGTACGTACTCGACGGCTTTGTCCAGTTTGCGTCCGGTAAAGTTCAGGCCGGCAAAATGGCGGGCATTGGTATCGTCTTTAAAACCGATATACACCGCGTCGGCACCGTTATCTATGGCTGTTTTCAGCGCCGGCAGGTTACCGGCGGGGCAAAGTAGCTCCATAATCTTTTTATCGACCAGTGTTGGATGAAAAATAGTGGGCAAATAGTAGGGGGCGAAGGGACGGGGTGTATTGATATCAGGCAGGTTTTGTTGAGTTTAGGCCGCCGGGGGGATAATTTTATGCGCTGGCAACTGGCAACTGGCAACTGGCAACTGGCAACTGAGGCTTCGGTGTTTCCCGTTTCAGAATCGGGGGACGGACAACTCACATGCGCCATCCCCCCCGGTGGCCGTGCTGGATAACGCATGCAAGCGCTGTGGGTGAAGGTACCTGATAAAAAAGGTCAGCTTACCCGGGCATGTTTGTGCAGGATCGCCTCCAGCTCGTTTTTGGGCAGGGGCTTGTAGAAATGGAAGCCCTGAATTGAGTCACAGTTGAGGTTCGACAGCAGAGTTGCCTGCTGGCGGGTTTCAATCCCCTCTGCGACGACACTCATGTTCAGTGCTTTGCCCAGATTGATGATGTTTTCGATCAGGGTCAGCTGCTTGGGAATGGTGTCGATATCCTGAATAAAGGCCCGGTCGATTTTCAGCTCATCAAGCGGGAAACGGGCGAGATACGAGAGCGAGGAATAACCGGTGCCGAAGTCATCAATCGACAGGGCAAAGCCCAGCTGCTTAATTGCATTAAGCATCTGAATGGCGTGCTCGCCATCACTCATAACCGCGCTTTCCGTCAACTCGAAAGTGATGTCAGCCGGATTGACCCGAGTATCCCGGCGCAGCTGATCCACAATTTGGATCAGGTTCGGGTTACCGAACTGCTGTGGCGACAGATTGATGGCCACCTTTCCTGCGAGCAACCCCTGATCTTTCCAGCGTTTTACCGTGGTAAACACTTCCCGAATCACGGTTTGTCCCAGTTGTTCAATCAGCCCGGAGCGCTCAGCGACCGGAATAAACTGGCCGGGGCTGATGTAACCTTCGACCGGATGTTTCCAGCGTACCAGAGCTTCCGCGCCGCAGATCGCAAAATCGCGGGCATTGACCTTGGGTTGATACCATACTTCCAGGCCATTGTTTTGCAGTGCCTTTTGCAGTTCAATCTCCAGCCACAACAGCATGCGCGCTTCTTTGTTCATCTCATGGCTGAACTTCACCATCCGGTTCCGCCCGCGGTTTTTCGCTTCATACATCGCGGTTTCGGCATTTTGCAGCAGCAGGCGGGCATCCGTTCCGTCATCGGGGGCACTGATCAGTCCGATTGAGCAGGCGAGGTGCTTGCGAAAGTGGTGCAGGTTGAACGGTTGGTTGATCATGCTGATCACCGGTTCGGCTGTGCTCCGGATTGGGCAGCAGGATGGCAAATTCATCGCCGCTGAGGTGGCCGATAATGGCTTCCTCCGGCAGTTGGCGGCGCAGCCGTCCGGCAATTTCCTGCAGCACCTGATCCCCGATATGGTGACCGAGTGAATCATTGATGTTCTTGAAGTTATCGACATCCAGATACAGCAGGCAGAGCGGGGTTTCCTGATGCAACAGCTGATCGAGACGGCGACTGAAGCCGTGGCGGCTGAACAGCCCGGTCAGCGGGTTGGTGAACAAAAGGTGATCCAACTTGTCCTGGCGGGAAGCCGGTCGGCTGTTGTCCTGCAGCAATACCAGCTGGGCCGGAGAACCAAGTTGGCTGATCGGTCTGGCGGCCAGTCGCACGGCCCGTTGTACCGGACAGCGGCGGCTGGTCTGGCAGTTCAGGGTTTCGCCTTTGCCCAGTGATGCCAGCTGTGGGAATTGCAGCGGCTGGTTGTTGCCGTCCACCAGCAATTTGCCGAGTTCGGTGTTCTGAATATCCTGCGGAAACTCAAAACCGAGCAGCATGGCTGCCTGCGGGTTGGCGGAGACCACCATGTTATTGACCACGATCAGGCTGCCGTCATCGATCAGGGCATTCAGTGCCTGTACATGCTGTTCCAGCTCCTGAATGGACTGAGCCAGGATCTGGCGCTCAGAGGTGTCCAGACAGTGCATGACCACCGCCGCAACACGGCCATCCGGCTGATGAGACAGCGGCCGCAGGCTGAACTGCATGCTGGTGTCATGCTGGTTGTCGTTCAGAACGACCTCACTTTCCAGGCTCTCGCCCTGAAAAGCCCGCTCGTAATAGGGGCGGATGGCCTGATAGAAAGCCGGCCCCAGCGTGTCGATATCATTGCGGCCAATCAATGCATCCGGCGTCATGCCACTGATTTCGCTGTAGCGGTTATTGACGATCAGATAGTGATGATGGGGGTCCAGCACAGCCACCAGAAACGGGCTGTTATCGGTCAACAGGGGAAACCAGTACTTAAGTTGCTCTGTCGGCATGATAGTTAACATGTTATCCGTGTATGGCTGCCATCCAGTTCGGCGGGGCGACAGGTAGTTTTCTCGTTACTATATAGGCCAGTAGGGCTCAATACCAAACTTTACGCGGTCAAAGGCGCTTTTTTTGACTCAAGGCATGAAATCGGTCTCGGGACTTGCCATACAATCCTTCTATAACAAGACCCAGACAGGAAAAATAAACAGTGATTACCGAGCTGAGAAAACAGCTGGTCCGACGCGGACCGGCGTTATTGCGTATTCCCGCGAAACTGACACCGTTTGCCCTGCAGAAAAAGGTGATGCTGGAAGGGCTGGGTATGGTGTTCCGGGAAGCCCTGGAAGACGGTGATTTTGACTTTCTCGAAGATCGCTGGCTGAAAGTGGAAGTCCGCGATCTGGGGTTATGCTGGTATATCAGCTACCGTGATGAGCAGCTGGTGGTGGCCGATAAGGTCGAGCAGGAAGACGTCAGCTTTAGTGGCGAATGCAATGATCTGGTTTTAATTGCTGCGCGCAAAGAAGATCCTGATACACTGTTCTTCCAGCGCCGTCTTCGTATTGAAGGGGACACCGAGCTGGGGCTGGAAGTGAAAAACCTGATGGACAGTATCGACCTGGATTCACTCCCTGCACCGGTGCAATTTGTTTTGCAGCAGTCAGCCGATTTCATCCACAAAGGGATGGCGGAGCCGATTGCGCATAAAGAGGTTATGAATGCTCATTAGATCCGAGTCGCCGGCAGATATCCTGCCGATTGAAGCGTTACTCAAGTCAGTGTTTGACACTGAAGCAGAAGCCAATCTGGTGCAGCGGTTACGGGAAAACGGTAACCGAACACTGGCACTGGTGGCTTGCAATGATGACGGTGAAGTGATCGGTTATGCCTTTTTCAGTCCGGTGACCCTCGACGGGCAGGATGACAACTGGCAGGGGCTGGCACCGATGGCGGTCAGTCCGGCTTACCAGGGCCAGGGTATCGGACAGGCGATGATGGAAGAAGCCAAGCAGACACTGGCCGAGCTGGGTTACCCGGTGGTCGTGGTGCTTGGTCACAGCGAGTATTACCCGAAGGCCGGTTTTGAACCGGCCGTCAACCATGGCCTGCAATGCCAGTGGCCGGTTCCGGAAGAAGCCTTTATGGTGTTGGAACTGATCCCGGGCACCTTAGCCGGGCGGCAGGGCACCATTGCCTACTGCGAAGAATTTTCGGCCCTGTAACGGATGCGCTGCTGTCGCGGCCGTATACCGGCAGCCATGGCCAGTAGGCCGGGCATGGCTGGGAAGCGGAAGATACCACCTGCGGGTGGTATTTTTTTTGCCATTTTCCTGCCGTCTGGGCTGCAGGATCTGGTAGTATCCCCGCCGGAAGTGAGCATCATCGAGGTGAGTGGATGAAACAACGTGATTTACAGCTGATGAAAGAAATGGGGCTGACCTACTGGCAGGTCAGAAAACCGGACTTTTTTCCGGGCTGGGAGCGTTCGGCGATTGATCTTCCGGCTTCCTGCCAGCTGTTGTTTGTGTGCGATGACGAGCTGGATGAACACGATCGCTGGTTGTTCGGCCGTATCCTCAGCAGCATGAAACTGTCCCCGGAGCAGGCAATGGCCTTGCCGTCGGCGGCGGTTGAACTGGTGCGCGAACACCACCTCACCTGGTGCTGGGTGGCAGGCTGTGAAACAGCCCATCCGGCCGGGTGTCAGTTACTCACCTCGATATCACTGAAACAGATGCATACCAACCCGGCCGCGAAAAAGGCCCTCTGGCAACAAATTTGTTCATATGACACTTAAGATTGTACCTCTGGCGCCACATCATCTTGATGACGTATGGCGTATCGAACAGGCGGCTCACGCCTTTCCCTGGGCGGAATCCCTGATCCGCAAAGAACCCAATAGAATTGCGGTGAACCTGGCACTGGAGCTGAACGGCAAAGTGGCCGGTTATTGTTTCGGTCAGCTGGTGGCCGGAGAAGCGACCCTGCTGAACATTGCCGTGGATCCGGCGTGTCAGGGCAAGGGCTACGGTAAACAGCTGCTGGAGGGGTTTATCGACGAGATGGCCTCCCGCGATGCGGAGGAAATCTGGCTGGAAGTGCGCGCCAGCAATACCCGTGCATTTCAGCTCTACGAAGCCCTCGGGTTTAACGAGATTAACCGCCGTGAAGGCTATTACCCGGCCGAGAACGGGCGAGAGGATGCGTTGATCATGACGTACCCACTTATGCTGTCAGCCGGTTAATCAATAGTTGCGCGTTAACGCTGTTGCTTTGGGCGGAGTTTGCGTATAATTCCGCCATTCTTATCGCTCCCATACATTATCCGTCACGCGGCACCGCAGAGGAAAAACAATGTAACTGATTGTTGTACAACCCATCCTCATATCTGCGCAGGCAGAGGACGGCGTCTGGTCACAGGCTTGATCAGGCACGCTATATGGAGCTCGGTAGCAAGCGCCCGGTGACGGCATGCTGCCATTCGATTTTGAAATCTCTCACAGGATTATCAACGCTATGTCTTTTCTTACTGAAGTGGGCAAACGCCGTACGTTTGCGATCATTTCTCACCCGGATGCGGGTAAAACCACCATCACTGAAAAAGTACTGTTGTTCGGAAACGCGATTCAGAAAGCCGGTACGGTTAAGGGCCGAGGCTCAAACCAGCACGCTAAATCCGACTGGATGGAAATGGAAAAAGAGCGTGGGATCTCGGTAACCACCTCGGTCATGCAGTTCCCGTACAACGACTGTCTGGTGAACCTGCTGGATACCCCGGGACACGAAGACTTCTCGGAAGATACCTACCGTACCCTGACTGCTGTTGACTCCTGTCTGATGGTAATCGACGCAGCGAAAGGTGTTGAGGATCGTACCCGCAAGCTGATGGAAGTAACCCGTCTGCGTGATACGCCGATCATCACTTTCATGAACAAACTGGACCGTGACATCCGCGACCCGATGGAGCTGCTGGATGAAGTGGAAAGCGAGCTGAACATTGCGTGTGCGCCGGTATCATGGCCGATTGGCTGTGGTAAAGAGTTCAAAGGGGTGTACCACATCCACCGTGATGAGACGATCCTGTACGCGACCGGTCAGGGCCACACCATTCAGGAAGTACGCATCGTCAAAGGTCTGGACAATCCTGAACTGGATGACGCTGTTGGTACTGAACTGGCTGAACAGCTGCGTGAGGAGCTGGAACTGGTACTGGGTGCGTCCCACGAGTTCGATCAGGAAATGTTCCTGAAAGGCGAACTGACGCCAGTGTTCTTCGGTACGGCTCTGGGTAACTTTGGTGTTGACCACATGCTGGACGGACTGACGAAGTGGGCACCTGCGCCGCTGCCACGTCAGGCGAACGAGCGTGAAGTGTCTGCCACCGAAGAAAAATTCTCCGGCTTTGTGTTTAAGATCCAGGCAAACATGGATCCGAAACACCGTGACCGTATTGCTTTCATGCGTGTGGTATCTGGGACTTACACTCAGGGCATGAAGATGAACCACGTGCGTATTGGCAAGCAGGTGAGCATTTCAGATGCAGTAACCTTCATGGCCGGTGACCGTGCCCGGGCGGAAAACGCCTTTGCCGGTGACATCATTGGTCTGCACAACCACGGTACGATTCAGATCGGTGATACCTTCACCCAAGGTGAGTCGCTGAAGTTCTCCGGTATCCCGAACTTTGCACCAGAACTGTTCCGCCGTATTCGTCTGAAAGATCCTCTGAAGCAGAAGCAACTGCTGAAAGGTCTGGTTCAGCTGTCTGAAGAAGGCGCGGTACAGGTGTTCCGTCCGCTGCAAAACAACGATCTGATCGTGGGTGCGGTGGGTGTGCTGCAGTTTGACGTGGTCGTTGCTCGCCTGAAAGCGGAATACAACGTTGAAGCTATCTACGAAGGCGTTAACGTTGCAACAGCACGCTGGGTAGAGTGTGGTGACAGCAAGACGTTTGAAGAATTCAAGCGTAAGAACCAGTCTAACCTGGCACTGGACGGCGGCGATAACCTGACCTACATCGCGCCGACGATGGTAAACCTGAATCTGGCCAAAGAGCGCTTCCCGGACGTCGACTTCCGCGCGACCCGCGAGCACTGATCGGGGCCGTCATGCGCCCTTGGGCGATGACGCTGACTTTCAGGCCGTCACATCTGTGGCGGCCTTTTTTATGCCCGCTTATTTTACCCCTTTTCTTCTCAATTTTATTTGCATTGTCTGCATTGTTAGCGGCGTCAGTATCCCCGTTCCGTACCACAATCACGGGTACGCCACCGTTTTGTGAAAAGTCCCCCTTTTTCATCAATTTGTGTCTAGTATTCTTTTGTGTGCATATGATTTGATGGATGGCTGACACCATTCGAACGGTACAACCACGGAGACGGCACATGGCCATTGCAGCAGACACGCAGTTAAGGGCACTCGCACCGGCGAGTGAGGTGTATACCAGGCAAGGGGAAGCGCACCCGCTGGGGGCCAGCGTGCAGGAAAGCGGGGTTAATTTCAGCCTTTATTCCAAAGACGCTACCCGGGTTTTGCTGCATCTGTTTGAGGATGCCGATGCGACGTGCCCGAGCCATACGTTTGAACTCAATCCCTTGCGGCATAAACGTGGCCATTACTGGTTTATTTTTGTCTGTAACATTGGTCACGGCCAGATTTACGGGTTCCAGGTAGATGGCCCCTGGTTGCCGGAAAAAGGGCTGCGTTTTGATAAAGACAAGATATTGATTGATCCCTACAGTCAGGCCATTTGCTTTGGTAACAACTACCGCCGCGAGCGGGCAATTGGTCCGGGCGGCAATATGGACGCCTGCATGAAGAGCATGGTGGTCGATCAGCTCGGTTTTGACTGGCAGGGCGTGCCCGTGCCCAGCCATTCGCTGACCGAGACCATTATCTACGAAATGCACGTTGGTGGATTCACCAAACACCCGAACTCCGGCGTTGCGGCAGACAAACGCGGCACCTTTGCCGGCGTGATTGAAAAGATCCCTTATCTCAAAGCGCTGGGCGTCACCGCGGTAGAGTTACTGCCGGTGCAGCAGTTTGATGTCAGCGATGCTCCGGACGGCCACCCGAATTACTGGGGGTACAGCCCCATCAATTTCTTCTCGGTGCATGCTGGCTACAGCGTGGACAATGATCCGCTCAGTGCCATCAATGAATTCAAAACTATGGTAAGGGAGCTGCACAAAGCCGATATTGAAGTGATTCTTGATGTGGTGTTTAACCACACCGCGGAAGGCGATGAACACGGGCCGACGTTCTGCTTCAAAGGGCTGCAGAATGGTGCCTATTACCTGGTTGATAAAAAGAACGGCCAGTACCGCAACTACAGTGGCTGTGGCAACACCTGCAATGCCAATCACAGCGTGTTTCGGCGAATGATCATTGATGCCCTGCATTTCTGGGTGACGGAAATGCGGGTGGACGGCTTCCGGTTTGATCTGGCGTCAGTGCTGGCGCGTGACAGTCGCGGCCAGCCAATGAAAGAGCCGCCGCTGCTCTGGTCTATCGATTCTGACCCGATTTTGTGCGGCACCAAAATCATCGCCGAAGCCTGGGATGCGGCCGGGTTGTATCAGGTGGGCTCGTTCATCGGCGATCGCTGGAATGAATGGAACGGAAAATTCCGCGATGACGTGCGTGCCTTCTGGCGGGGAGACAACGGTTATGTCAGCCGTTTTGCCTCAAGAGTGCTGGGCTCCCCGGATATTTACTGCGGACGGCAGCATTCTCCGCACCGCTCGGTAAATTTTATCTGTGCCCACGACGGTTTTACCCTCAATGATCTGGTTAGCTACAGCGAAAAGCACAACTGGGCCAACGGCGAGAATAACCAGGATGGCGACAACCATAACCTGTCGAGCAATTACGGAGTCGAAGGTCCGACCGAACTGCCGGAAGTGGAGGCGATGCGCCATCGCCAGTGCAAGAACATGCTGGCCACGCTCTACCTGTCGCTCGGGATGCCGATGCTCAATATGGGGGATGAAGTGCGCCGCACCCAGCAGGGCAATAACAATGCTTACTGCCAGGATAATGAAATCAGCTGGTTTGACTGGAGCCTGGTCGACAAAAATCAGGATTTACTGCGCTTTGTGACGCTGCTGGGGCAAATTCGGCGGGCAGAGCCGACCCTCGACTGGAACATGCACCGCTCTCTCAGCTCTGTGGTGGAAAACGTCAACATCCGCTGGCACGGGGTGGAGCCGAATAAACCGGACTGGTCGGAACATTCGCATTCTCTGGCGCTGACGGTGTATCACCCCATCACCCAGGATGAGCTGTATGTGGTCTGCAATGCTTATTGGGATCCGCTGGCTTTTACTCTGCCGGATCGCGACAGCAGCGAATGGCATGTGGTGATTAACACGGCGAAACAGAGCCCGGATGACATTTACCCGATCAATCAGGCTCCCCGTTATCCGCACCGTACCATTCTGGCCTCGGGACGTAGTATGATCGTCATGATAGCCAAGTCAGTACAGCAGGATGAGAAGTATGATTAGGGTAATAAAACGTTGGGTGGCCGCGTACGATCGCTGGTGCGAGAGAATGGGGCTGGTTCCGGAGAACCGCCGCTGCTGTGCGCCAGTGCGTTACGATGAAGATGATCCGCGTCATCCTGACCAACGCCGCACGGCGTGTCGGGGAGGCACCATGCCATCCCATGCTGGCGATACCGATATTGGTGCTGATGCCAATGCTAATGTTAATGCAGGTATCGGTTCCAAGGTCTGTGACCAGCCTGTGACACATATCAACAGCGCAAAATCAGATGCCAACGGATAACAGCCGCTGGCCAGAGGCGCTCTGGCCGGTACTTTGGCCTGCGATGCCGAGATTCGCAGCCGCAGGCGGGAGCATACCAGGATGATAGACAGCCATTGCCATTTTGATTTTGCGCCATTTAGTGAAGACCCGGCTCATTATCTGGCGCTGGCGCGTCAGGCCGGGGTGAACAAACTGGTGATACCGTCGGTGGGGGTGCGCAACTGGCAGGCGGTACGTCAGCTCGCCACGGAGCAAGACGGGGTGTACTTTGCCCTCGGTCTGCACCCGTTTTTCAGTGCAGATCATACCGTTGCCGCCGAGCGGCAACTGGCGGCAGAGTTGGAAGCTGAATCACTTTTGAGAGCAAAAAATCGGTCACACTGCGTAGCGGTGGGTGAATGTGGACTAGACTTTGCCATTGCAGAGGTCGATCGTGATCAACAGCTTACGTTACTGTCATCCCAGCTCAGGCTGGCGAACCATTACGGCTTACCGGTAATTTTGCATTGCCGTAAAGCCTACCCGGAATTGTTGCGGCTGCTCAAGCAGATCCCGCCGGTCGCCGGTGGGGTATATCACGCTTTCAGCGGCAGTCTGGAGCAGGCCAGACAGATGATTGATCTGGGCCTGAAAATCGGAGTCGGGGGAACCATCACTTATGAGCGAGCAAAGAAAACGCGTGCCGCCATAGCGCAGCTGCCTTTGTCGGCACTGTTGCTGGAAACCGATGCCCCCGATATGCCGGTGGCCGGCTTTCAGGGCCAGCCGAATCGTCCCGACCGGTTGGTTGCGGTGATGGATGCGCTGGTTACGCTGCGATCGGAGCCCCGGGAGGAGATCGAAAAAGTCATCACCTTAACCACAGCTGAACTTTTTCATATTCCCCATTGAACGGGCGTCACAGATTTAAAAACGATTGCGCTAACGGTTGCGTAAAAGCTCTAATGTTTTGTGATGGCACTCACGTTTGCTGCTGAGCTTGCTATCTCTTTCCTTGCAAACTGTGAAGCGGGCATTATTTTATCCGGCGCCGCATGAGTATAATGCGCCGGACTCTTAACTGAGCCGAATTGTCGAGACGCCAAACTTAACTTAAAGGGATGCCATAAACTATGAGCGTGTTTATGAGCCTGGTTGGGATGGTGGTACTGCTGGGTCTGGCAGTGCTGTTATCTGATAACCGCAAAGCTATCAATCTACGTACTGTTGGTGGTGCATTTGCCATCCAATTTATTCTGGGTGCATTTGTTCTGTATGTACCTGTTGGCCGTGATGTGCTGTATGGCATGTCAACCGCGGTTGCTAACGTTATTTCCTACGGTAATGACGGTATCAACTTCCTATTCGGTGGCCTGACTTCAGACAAAATGTTTGAAGTATTTGGTGGCGGTGGCTTTGTCTTCGCCCTGCGTGTTCTGCCTGTTATCGTGTTCTTCTCTGCACTGATCAGCGTGCTTTACTACATGGGTATCATGCAGGTTGTAATTAACATTCTGGGTGGTGCACTGCAAAAAGCACTGGGCACATCTCGTGCGGAATCCATGTCTGCAACAGCTAACATCTTTGTTGGTCAAACGGAAGCGCCTCTGGTTATCCGTCCGTTCGTACCAAAAATGACTCAGTCTGAGCTGTTTGCTGTTATGTGTGGTGGTTTGGCATCTGTAGCGGGTGGTGTACTGGCGGGTTACGCATCAATGGGTGTTCCTCTGGAATACCTGATCGCGGCATCTTTCATGGCTGCACCGGGTGGTCTGCTGTTCGCGAAAATCATCAAGCCTGAAACTGAAGAGCCAATTGAGCAGCTGGCAAGTGATGCAACGGCAACGGGTGATGATAAGCCTGCTAACGTTATCGATGCTGCGGCAGCGGGTGCATCTTCTGGTATGCAACTGGCACTGAACGTAGGTGCGATGCTGCTGGCATTCATCGGTCTGATCGCGCTGATCAACGGTATGCTGGGTGGTATCGGCGGTTGGTTCGGTATGCCTGAGCTGACGCTGGAACTGATTCTGGGTTACGTGTTCTCACCACTGGCGTTCCTGATTGGTGTGCCATGGGAAGAAGCCACTATTGCCGGTTCTTTCATCGGCCAGAAACTGGTTGTGAACGAATTCGTTGCTTACCTGAACTTTGCGCCATACCTGGCGGAAGGGGCGGAAGTGGTACTGTCTCCTAAGACTGAAGCGATTATCTCCTTCGCACTGTGTGGCTTCGCTAACCTGTCTTCAGTAGCGATCCTGCTGGGTGGTCTGGGTGGTCTGGCTCCAAGCCGTCGCCACGACATCGCACGCTTCGGTATGAAAGCGGTTGCTGCAGGTACATTGTCTAACCTGATGTCTGCAACTATCGCTGGTCTGTTCGTGGGTATGTCACTGTAATTCCCCGTCAGATTACCGACAACGCCGCAGCACTGTCTGCGGCGTTTTTGTTTTCCGTCCTTCTCATCCCGGTGATACCTCACCATCATTGTTTCCTCCCACGGCTTGTGCTTCATTAGCGCTTTCGGCATTACGCCAGTCAGAGCGTTATCCGCCTTCGGGCTGTAATTGTCTCCGTCTGTTTCTGAACCTGATTCGTTAAAGCGTGCCATTTTCTGAAATGCACCTGTCTCTACTCGTCCCTAATCTGAGGTGCCGGCAATCATCAGCGAGTGCTGTCAGGGCTTGTCGTTTCAAGGCCAAGTGGGGGCTTGTGTGAAGGTATTGGCGTTCAACAGATAGGGTAAACATCGAAATGGCTGTTTCCATGACGTGCCATAAAATCGATTGCGCTCCGGTTTCTGCTCATTTCCTTTGCTAGCATTACATTCGTTGCCGGGCAGACTACACTTCTTCTTGTGCTGTTTTAGACAGAGAGCAAGAAGATGAGTGAAGTACTTTTAGCGTTACTGGCGGGGTTTATTGTTGGGATTGTGTTTTCAGCCATTAAGCTGCCCATTCCCGCCCCTCCTGTCTTGTCCGGCGTGATGGGAATCGTCGGGGTGTATATCGGCGGCATTGCCTATCAGTGGCTGGTGGAGCGGTTTTTTTCCTGACTACCAGGGCTGAATTTTAACCCTTAAAGTTGTGCGTGTTTATTCTTGGGGTAAACACATTGTCCACGCTGGGAAACGTAACTTTCATGGTGGCAGTCAGGCGCTCTTGGTATGATGTCAGGGCACCATCACAAACACATTACGGTTGTTTCAGTTTGTCTCTTAAATATTGAGATATGAATCAATAAGACTGATCAACATCAACGTGAGCCGAATCTGGCACCAGATTCGGTGTAACGGTGACACGGATAGCAATCAGGCTGACGATCTCGCGTCGTTGGTCTGAGTCTTCAAGGAGTCAAGTCCGTATTACCCGCGGTCGCAGACCAACAGTCGGGTAGCACTGTTCGCATAGGCGGGCCGTTTGGCGGTGGCGCATACGTTAACCGTCAGGCGTATGGAACAGTTTCTGAAGCTTGATAGAACATAACTGGACTGGAGATAGTCATGAGCGATTTAAAAGCTGCTGCACTGCGTGCACTACAACTAATGGATCTTACCACTCTGAACGATGACGACACTGATGCGAAAGTGATCGAATTGTGTAAGAACGCCAAGACCCCTGTTGGCAACACGGCGGCAGTCTGTATCTACCCACGTTTTATCCCAGTTGCGAAGAAGCAGCTCCGTGAACAAGGCACGCCAGATGTTCGTGTAGCGACAGTGACTAACTTCCCGCACGGCAACGACGACATCGACATCGCCGTTGCAGAAACCAAAGCTGCTGTGGCCTACGGCGCCGATGAAGTGGATGTGGTATTCCCGTACCGTGCCCTGATCGCCGGTAACGAAGAAGTCGGTTTTGAACTGGTGAAACAGTGTAAAGCGGCTTGTGGTGACGTGCTGCTGAAAGTGATCATCGAAACCGGTGAACTGAAAACGCCTGAGCTGATCAAGAAAGCCTCTGAAATCTCCATCAACGCTGGTGCGGATTTCATCAAAACCTCCACCGGTAAAGTGGCAGTAAACGCGACGCCGGAAGCGGCAGAAATCATGCTGACCGTGATTAAAGACATGGGCGTTGAGAAAACTGTTGGCTTTAAGCCTGCAGGTGGCGTTCGGACCGCAGAAGATGCCCAGCAATTCCTGGCGATGGCTGACCGTATTCTTGGCGCTGAGTGGGCAGACAACATGCACTACCGCTTTGGCGCATCAAGCCTGCTGGCTAACTTGCTGCACACCTTGGGTGAAGGCGAAAAAGCGGCTGAAGGCGGCTACTAATCTTTCCAGGTAAGGTGGCGCAGTGCCACCTTACTTTTTGGTCAACAAACCATCTGAATTGTGACTCTTTACTGCCTGGTTCCTCGCTGAACCTGTGTGTCAGGAAGAGGCGGCTTCTCTTCGCCTGAAAATCGATCCTGACAGTTGAATGTGTGCCAGCCTGAATAGCTTGTGTGGTTGGCGATGCGGTAAAGGATCTGACCCTACATAAGACTCTGACTGGGGAAATACCATGTATTTACCACAAGAAATTATCCGCAAGAAACGTGACAACATCGAGCTGACCGCTGACGAAATTAACTTTTTTGTCCAGGGCATTGCCAAAGACACCGTATCTGAAGGCCAGATTGCAGCCTTTGCAATGGCGGTGTACTTCAATGACATGACCATGGCTGAGCGTGTTGCCCTGACCTGTGCAATGCGTGATTCCGGCATGGTGATTGACTGGAGCCACATGAACTTTGACGGCCCGATTGTCGACAAGCACTCGACCGGCGGGGTGGGCGATGTTACTTCCCTGATGCTGGGCCCTATGGTGGCAGCCTGTGGCGGTTACGTCCCGATGATTTCCGGCCGTGGCCTGGGTCACACCGGTGGTACGCTGGATAAGCTGGAATCGATCCCTGGCTACGATATCTCACCAAACAACGATGTGTTCGGTCAGGTTACCAAAGACGCAGGTGTCGCGATTATCGGCCAGACCGGTGATCTGGCTCCGGCGGATAAGCGGGTGTACGCGACCCGTGACGTGACGGCGACCGTGGATAATATTTCCCTGATCACAGCATCGATTCTGTCGAAAAAACTGGCCGCGGGCCTGGGTTCGCTGGTCATGGATGTCAAAGTCGGCTCCGGCGCTTTCATGCCAACCTATGACGCCTCTGAAGAGCTGGCGAAGTCTATTGTGGCAGTGGCCAACGGCGCCGGTACGAAAACCACCGCGCTGCTGACCGACATGAACCAAGTGCTGGCATCGACTGCCGGTAATGCACTCGAAGTCCGCGAAGCCGTGCAATTCCTGAACGGTGAATACCGCAATCCTCGCTTATTTGAAGTGACCATGGCATTGTGTGCTGAAATGTTGGTAAACAGTGGCTTAGCGGCTGATCTTGATCAGGCGACCGAGAAACTGCAGGCCGTGCTGGACAACGGCGAAGCCGCCAAGCGTTTCGGTAAAATGGTGGCAGGGCTGGGTGGTCCGGCTGACTTCATGGATAACTACGACGCGTACCTGGAAAAGGCAGAGATTGCCAAGCCAGTCTTTGCCGAGAAGAGCGGTTACGTATTTGCTATGGATACCCGTGGTTTGGGTATGGCCGTGGTCGGCATGGGCGGCGGTCGCCGGGTTGCGGCAGATACCATCGACTATGCCGTGGGTCTGAGTGACATGATTCGCCTTGGTGATGTGGCTGATGCCGATACTCCACTGGCAGTGATTCACGCCCGAAACGAAGCCCAGTGGGAAGAAGCCGCGAAAGCCGTTCGCGCCAGCATAACGATTAGCGACGACAAGCCGGAGCCAACGCCTGTTGTCTACCGCCGTGTTCGCCCGGAAGATGTTTAATGGAGTTCAAAATGAAACGTTCTATTATCCTGGTACTTGATTCATTTGGTGTAGGTGCCACTGAAGATGCTGTGCAATTTGGGGATGTGGGTGCCAATACCCTGGGCCACATTGCACAGGCCTGCGCCCGTGGCGAAGCCGACAACGGCGTACGCAGCGGCGCGCTGAAACTGCCTAACCTGAACAAGCTGGGACTGGGTAAAGCCTGTGAGGAGTCTTCAGGTTATTTCCCGGAAGGTCTGGATCCGAACGCGGAAATTACCGGTGCCTATGGCCACGCCAAAGAACTGTCGTCCGGTAAAGACACCCCGTCTGGTCACTGGGAAATTGCCGGTGTGCCGGTACTGTTTGACTGGGGCTACTTTACCGACCACAGCAACAGCTTCCCGCCGGAACTGCTGGACCGCATCGTAGAGCGTGCGAACCTGCCAGGTTACCTGGGTAACTGCCACGCATCGGGTACACAGGTACTGGACGATCTTGGCGAAGAACACATGAAGACCGGTAAGCCAATTTTTTATACCTCGGCGGACTCTGTGTTCCAGATTGCCTGCCACGAAGAAACATATGGCCTGGATAACCTGCTGGCACTGTGTCAGATCGTGCGTGAAGAGCTGGAAGACTACAACATCGGCCGTGTTATTGCCCGTCCGTTCATTGGTCCGGGTAAAGGCCAGTTTGAGCGTACCGGTAACCGTCGTGACCTGTCTGTTGAACCACCATCGGCCACTGTGCTGCAGAAGCTGGTGGATGAAAAGGGCGGCGAAGTGATCTCTATCGGTAAGATTTCCGATATCTATGCCGGCTGCGGGATTACCAAGAAAGTGAAAGCGACCGGTATTCCGGCGCTGTTTGAAGCCACTGTTGAAGAAATCAAAACCGCTGGTGACAACAGCATCGTCTTCACCAACTTTGTTGATTTTGACTCAGCCTACGGCCACCGTCGTGATGTGGCAGGTTATGCTGCGGCACTGGAATACTTCGATGAGCGTCTGCCTGAAATTCTGGCGATGCTACAGGAAGATGACGTGCTGATCATCACGGCTGACCACGGCTGTGACCCAACTTGGCCGGGTACAGACCACACGCGTGAGCATATCCCTGTACTGGTTGCCGGTCCTAAAGTTAAACCGGGATCTCTGGGCCGCCGCGAAACGTTCGCTGACATCGGTCAGTCACTGGCGGAACATTTTGGTATCTCTGACATGGAATACGGTAAGTCGTTCCTGTAAGCCTTGCAGATCACGAATTGACTCACACTCCGGCGGTTTCGGTCTATATTTGTCCTAGATCGAAACAGCCGTTGAAAGACTCGTATACATTGGGGTTGGAAAACCGGAAGTTATCCTGTCCAACCCACAGAAAATATTAAGGAATCAATAATGGCGACTCCTCACATTAATGCTGAAATGGGCGATTTTGCTGACGTAGTACTGATGCCGGGTGACCCACTGCGTGCGAAATACATCGCAGAGACCTTCCTGGACGATGCCAAAGAAGTGTGTAACGTACGCAATATGTACGGTTTCACCGGTACGTACAAAGGCCGCAAGATTTCAGTGATGGGCCACGGTATGGGTATCCCGTCTTGTTCTATCTACGCGACTGAGCTGGTTAAAGACTTCGGTGTGAAGAAGATCATTCGCGTGGGCAGCTGCGGTGCAGTGCGTGATGACGTAAACCTGCGTGATGTTGTGATCGGTATGGGCGCATCAACGGACTCAAAAGTGAACCGTATTCGCTTTGGTGGCCACGATTTTGCCGCACTGGCGGATTACGGCATGGTACAAAACGCGGTTCAGGCAGCTAAAGCCAAAGGTATCGACGTGAAGGTGGGGAACATCTTCTCGGCAGACCTGTTCTACAACCCGGACTTTGACTTCTTCGAAACCATGAAGAAATACGGCATTGTGGGTGTGGAAATGGAAGCGGCCGGTATTTACGGTCTGGCGGCAGAATACGGCGCGAAAGCCGTAACTATCTGTACAGTGTCTGACCACATCCTGCGTGGTGAGGCGACGACGTCGGAAGAGCGTCAGCTGACTTTCAACGAGATGATTGAAATCGCGCTGGAGTCGGTACTGCTGGGCGATGCGGAAGACGCATAATCGCTCACGGGATGACAGCAAAAAGGGCTTGCCGATTGGCAAGCCCTTTTTTGTTGTGGGGCAGGTTGTGGGGTCAGTATGGTTGAACCAGGGCGGCTATGTCAGGGAGGAAACCGTTACTGTGTTAGCGAGCAGAAACGGCCATCGACAAGCAATCAACAGCTGACTTATTCCGGCTTGTTGGCGTTCAGCAAAAACGGAAAGTGCCAGATGTCTTTGCGACGGCCAAAGGTGAAGGCGAGCAGAAAACCAATCGCCAGCGCGGCAATGATCAACCCGCGAATCACATTGGTGACATAATCAATATTCTTCAGGGTATCAGCCAACAGCTGATCGTGCTCCAGCGTGATGCGGATATAACCGACCACCTGATCCTGGTTCATTACCGGCTCAACCAGTTGTTGACGGCCGATACTGGCGACCGATAACGGGGTGGACAATCCGGTGACCTGCTCCAGCGGCATGGCATCTTCGGCCTGGGCCAGTGTGACGCCTTCCAGATCGTAGATGGTGGCATCAAGGATCAGCGGCTCGCGCGACAGCTGCTCGGCCAGTGCCTGAAGCGGATCATGGTTTTTCTCAACCAGATTGAGCGAAGCCGTTTCGGCGGCCTGACGAATCGCCAGACGCGAAAGTTGCTGGGTCTGCTCGCTCAGGGCGCGGTAGTTACGTTTGGTCAGATCCGAACCGTATTCCAGCATGGTGAACAGAGCGGCCAGACAACTGAACACCACAAAGAGCTGCCAGGCGCGTTGAAAGCGTGATTTTTTCAATTTCATGGTTTCACAGTACCTTAGATACCATAGTGGTTATAGCGGTGCTTTTAGCGTCACAGCACCTCTGACACGATGGTTCCCGTGATGCAATCTTCATATGGGGGGTTGCCCAGGTAATTTGCTATGGGGTAACGTGTACCCAGACGTTTACTTTAACACGGATGTATTGCCAGTGCTTAATATTCGAAAACACACCACTTTACTCAAGCGTTTCCCGTCAGTGGCGACGGCCACCAATTTGGATCGCCAGCGCTCTTCCACCCTGATTTATGGTCAGGGCCTGTACGGCGAGGTGATCGACAACATTGAAGCTGCCTACGAAGAGCCGCTGAATGTGACCGCCGCCTGGAAGGTTGGGGAGTACGACTGCCTGCTGCTTGATAACCCGTATTCATTGCTGCTGGAGCAAGCGGTGGTCGCCCAGAAAGTCGACATTGCTGACCTGCGGGATCTGCCGGTGCTGCGTGAACCGGGGCTGCTGGTGATGGACATGGACTCGACCGCGATTCAGATTGAGTGTATCGATGAAATTGCGGTGCTGGCCGGTGTTGGTGAGCAAGTCGCCGAGGTAACCGAGCGGGCCATGCAGGGCGAGCTGGACTTTGAACAGAGCCTGCGTGAGCGGGTGGCAACCCTGACTGGGGCTGATGCCTCCATTCTGGCGGCTGTACGCGAGCGCTTGCCCCTGATGCCGGAATTGCCGGAGCTGGTAGCCAGCTTGCACCACTTTGGCTGGAAAGTGGCGATTGCCTCCGGCGGATTTACCTATTTCTCGGATTATCTGAAAGACACGCTGGAGCTGGAACATGCACAGTCTAATACTCTGGAAATCATTGAGGGCAAGCTGACCGGGCAGGTATTGGGTGACGTGGTGGATGCCCAGAAGAAAGCGGAAATTTTGCGTACTCTGGCCGCACAGCATGACATTCCATTGCACAACACGGTCGCTATCGGTGATGGTGCCAATGATCTGGCGATGATCAATGCTGCCGGGCTGGGCGTGGCTTACCATGCCAAGCCAAAGGTGGAAGCTGAAGCGCCGGTCGCTGTGCGATTTGCCGATCTCGGGGCGGTGATCTGCCTGTTGTCAGCGTCATTGTTGCCGCAGCAGCTTAACTGGTAATCACGGCTGAACGAAAAAAGCGGGGCGCCTCCGTCGGATGCGCCCCGCTTTTTTGGGAGTTCCTGGTTCGTGAGTTCCAGGTTCTTGAGTTTATGATTCGTGAGTCCCTGCTTTGTGTTGCTGTATGAATGGCGCGGTGATCTGTTTTGTGGCCTGTTTTTTGAGCCGTCGTATGAGCAGCCAGCCCGACTGGCTTACTGAATTTCCAGCCGAATCAGCACCTCATCGGTGATATCCAGCAACTCCCCGCAGCCAATCAGGGCGCTAAGCTCTTCTTCCAGTGCCCTTGCCCGGTGCAGCGTTAAGCGGGCCAGCTCGCCGAGCTCTTTGCCGATCAGGGCAGTCATCGGACTCAGAACCGGTACCGCAGTCACCCTGACAGCCATAAATTCCCCGTAATGGCGCGCCTGTTTGATGAACTGGATCCGATCATCAACACTGTCGAACTCGTCCAGCAGCTTGCTCTTGAGGCGCAGCAGTTTGTCGCCGTCGCGCTCAATGTGCAGATACAACTCATGGATGTGCGGCTGGCGAATCTCAACCGGACGCATGGTTTCTGCCAGCATACGTTTGATTCGGTTGCGAAAGAGCGGCTCCAGTGAATAACCGTTGCCGCCGGTGGTCTGGTGAAACAGCCGGATCAACGGCGGTGGCGGGAAATTGCAGCCGATCGCTTTCAGCCGGACTTTGTGATCCACCTTCTCCGCGAAATACGGAATACTGCACAGCCGGGTCAGCAGCAGTTTGTGCATCGCCATCAGCAGCTCCCCTTGTGGGAGCTGTTCTTCCTCGATCACCAGTCGGTTCTCGTTGTGCTGGATCAGCTTGCGCAGGAAGTGCTCGCTTTTGGCTGCCTGGGCACCGCTGCCGGTGGTCAGCTGGATATTGCAGTGATCAGGGCTGATTCGGACGATCTTGTACGGAATGTTGTACAGCGGCGCATTGCGATCAAGTTTTTGCAGCTGCGGGAATGAGATCGCGACATCATCGCCCCGCTTGGCAACAACCGGGGCAGGCAGGCGCAGGTTCAGGCCGCGGGTGGAAAAATCGATGCTGACAGCCGGTTGTATCGGCTGATCGTCGAGCTGGAACTCAACCGGCGTTTCAAACAAATAGCGGTCTTCACTGCGCTGGGGCTTAGGGTCAAAATAGATAGCCCTGGCTGAGGCGACGGGATTACGTGGGTGGCGAAATGCCTGCAGCGCTTTGCCCGGCAGACTGGGTTTGACCGACAACCGGTAATCCTGACGGGAAAGCGGGTTGGTCAGATCCTGCAGCAGCCCGATGTGCGTCAGGGTACTGAGCTGCTCGGCCATGTCCGGTGCGATGTCTTTCAGCCAGTCAAGATCGTCTTTTTCGATCGATTGCAGGGTCAGGCGCATCACCTGCCAGCTGTCGCGTTGGGCACCGATGTGCCAGAACAGCCGTCGCTGCTCACTGTCCATCTCCGGAATGGCGGCCGAGTAAAAATAGGTTTTGTTGTCATGCTGGTGGCTGAAGCCGTAAATCAGGGTGCTGGACTGTTTCAGGCCGGATTTGCCTAAACTGGCGATGCGGGGCTCAGACAGCAGATGGTTCAGCATCGGCTGATTGCGTTCATCGTGCCAGCGTTCCCACAGGTGGCGGTTATGCTGAGTCAGCAGGCTGTATTTCAGTTCCGAGCCGGCAAAAAACAACGGCATCGCTCCGCTGTGCTTGAGAAAGCAATGTTCATAGCCTCGGGTGCGTACCTGAATCACCTTGTCGTCATGATTCTGGCGCAGGCGGCTCTGGGAGCGATGCAGGCTGTGGTCTATGGCTGTTCGCAGAATCTGGTTGTCGCCAACCACTTTGAGGCGCAGCCACTTGTAACTGTCGTTGTCGGGGTTTTCATCAACCCCGAGGATCCGGTAGGCTACACCCTGATTCAGCTTATCGTCATTGAGCACGTCAGCCAGTTTGGGAAAACGGGCGGTAATGTCCATCCCCAGGTGATAGTTGAACGCCGCCGGTACTTTAAAGCGGGCACCGGAATAGGACAGGTCGGCGGTAAAGCCATGAATCATTTGACCGAGCGGCAGCTCAAGAGTTACCGGAGTCGCTATTTTCAGGCGGTTTTCATTGCGGGTCAGGTAATGGCCAAACCGGATCAGCGGCGCATCAAACTGGGTATCGCGCTGCGATACCGCCACGTCGGGAACCGGGCTGGGTTGCAGTTTGCCTTGTTGGTGCATCACCCGGAAATTGTTGCGGGTGTTCATCAGCGCTTCATACAGGCCAACCCGGAACTTACCACCGTAAGCGTTAATGCGTTTATGGTAGGTGTTAATGGCAACGTCATCCAGCCAGTGCTGAATACCGTGCAGTTCGTACGGGCGACATTCCCCCTTCACCCTGCCTCGCAGATCAACGGCCTGACGACATGGTGTCATCAGCCGGTGCAGCTCCATTTTTATCTGCAGCTTGGTCGGTCCGTCCTCGCCATCAGTCATCATTTGGAAGACATTGTCAAAGTCTTCGCTGTCATAAGCGGGAATCAGCTGTTCGATCAGTCCTTTGTAAGCATCAAGCAACATAGTTCTTTTTTATTATTAACCTCTTCGTTTATTATCGGTATTTTGCCCTAAAAACTGAGTCAGTGATCAACGCTCGGCCCGATTTTTTACATAAAGCAGATCTCTTCGGGGATACTGTGAGTTTATACAATTTTCAAGGTGATACATGGCTAAAACCAAGCGTGCTTATGTCTGTAGCGACTGTGGAGCCGATTTCCCCCGCTGGCAGGGGCAGTGTAGCGCGTGTGCCGCATGGAATACGATAACGGAGTTTACCATACCGAAAACCCGTGCTGCCGTTGGCGGGGCTGCCGCAGCAGGCACCAGTAGCTATGCTGGCAGCTCGACCAAAGTCCAGAAGCTGTCGGAAGTCGAAAGCAAGGATCTGCCGCGCTACAGCTCGGGCGTGTCTGAGCTGGATCGGGTGTTTGGCGGTGGTATCGTGCCGGGTTCCGTGCTGTTGCTGTGCGGCGACCCGGGAGCCGGTAAGTCAACGCTGCTTCTGCAAAGCATCGGCGCGGTGGCGGCAACCAAGTCAGCGTTGTACGTGTCCGGGGAAGAGTCGATTCACCAGATCTCCCAGCGCGCCAAACGTCTGGGTATCGATCACCTTGATAAGATCAGCGTAGTGGCTGAAACCTCTGTTGAGCAGGTGCTCAACCATATCACCGCACAAAAAGCGGAGTTTGTGATCATTGACTCGATCCAGACTATGACTGTTGCCCATAACGATTCGGCGGCCGGCAGCCCGAGCCAGGTGAAGGAATCGGCGGCGGCGTTGACCCGGTTTGCCAAAACCGAAGGGGTCACTTTTATGATCGTGGGTCACATCAATAAAGACTCGAATGTGGCCGGCCCGATGCAGCTGATCCACATTGTCGACGGGTTGTTCGCGCTGTCTTCTACGGCCGATGAAAAATTCCGGGTGTTGCGGACCTCAAAGAACCGTTTCGGGGCCGATTCCGAGTCCTGCTTCTTTGCCATGACGGAAACCGGGATGAAGCAGGTCAAGAACCCGTCGGCGATTTTCCTCAGCCGCTCGAACAAGAATCACGCTGGTTCGGCGTGTACCACATTGTGGGAAGGGACGCGTCCGTTGCTGGTGGAAATTCAGGCGCTGTGCAACCAGTCCGTGACGGAAAACCCGCGTCGGCTGACGGTCGGCTATGACTCGAACCGCCTGGCGATGTCGATTGCCGTTCTGGCCCGCCATGGCGGGGTGATGCTGTCGGACATGGACATTTTTGTGAACTGTGTCGGCGGGATCAAGGTGGATGAGACGTCTGCGGATTTGGCGGTGCTGCTGGCGATTTTCTCAAGCTTTAAAAATGCCCCGATCCCGCAGGATGTGCTGGTCTTCGGGGAGATTGGCCTGAATGCCGATATTCGTCCGGCGGCCAATGGAGTCGAGCGTATCCGCGAAGCGGCCAAACAGGGTTTTACCCGGGCGATTGTGCCGAGAGCTAATGCCAGCCGTCAGGTGCCGGGGATTGAAATTATCCCGGTCGAAGATTTGCAGGAAGCCCTGACTGCGTTTGATCGCGTGTGTGGCTAAAGAGTGTGGCTAAAGCTTGCTGGCGAGCACTAAGTGGCGCATACATCACATAAGCAGTAATAACAGCAATAAAAAACCGGGCTCAGTGCCCGGTTTTTTTAGTTTGGCTACGCCATATTGCTCAGGGTTACTTCGCAATACGCTTGTACTTGATGCGGTGTGGCTCTGCAGCCTGCGCACCCAGCGTTTTCTTCAGCCAGTCGGTGTATTCGGTGTAGTTACCTTCGAAGAAGTTCACCTGACCTTCATCACGGTAGTCCAGAATGTGGGTCGCGATACGGTCCAGGAACCAACGGTCGTGCGAGATCACCATGGCACAGCCAGGGAATTCCAGCAGGGCCTCTTCCAGGGCGCGCAGTGTTTCTACGTCCAGGTCGTTGGTTGGTTCATCGAGCAGCAGTACGTTGCCGCCGGCTTTCAGCAGTTTTGCCAGGTGAACACGGTTACGCTCACCCCCGGACAGTTCCCCGATGCGCTTCTGCTGGTCGCTGCCTTTGAAGTTAAAGCGTGACACGTAAGCACGGGATTGCAGCTCGAAGTTGTTGATACGGATAATATCCGAACCTTCCGAGATCTCCTGGTAAACCGTGTTGTTGTCGTTCATGCTGTCACGGAACTGTTCAACCGATGCCAGTTTCACGGTTTCGCCCAGCTCGATAGAGCCTGAATCCGGCTGCTCAGTGCCGCTCAGCATCTTGAACAGGGTCGATTTACCGGCACCGTTGGCACCGATGATGCCCACGATAGCACCCTTAGGCACGCTGAAAGACAGATCGTCGATCAGAACGCGGTCACCGAATGACTTGGTCAGGTTCTGTACCTCGATAACCTTCTCACCCAGACGCTCACCCGGCGGGATGAACAGTTCGTTGGTTTCGTTACGACGCTGGTGTTCGGTGTTGTTCAGCTCTTCGAAGCGAGCCATACGCGCTTTTGATTTCGCCTGACGGCCTTTTGGATTCTGGCGAACCCATTCCAGCTCTTTCTCGATGGTCTTCTGGCGGGCTTTCTCCTGAGAGGCTTCCTGCTTCAGACGGGCATCTTTCTGCTCCAGCCATGAGGTGTAGTTACCTTCCCATGGAATACCTTCACCACGGTCAAGTTCCAGAATCCAGCCGGCAGCGTTATCCAGGAAGTAACGGTCGTGCGTGATAGCCACAACAGTACCACTGTAATCGACCAGGAAGTGCTCTAGCCAAGCCACGGATTCGGCATCCAAGTGGTTGGTTGGTTCGTCTAGCAGCAGCATGTCTGGTTTTTCCAGCAGCAGGCGACAGATTGCCACACGGCGGCGCTCACCACCCGACAGGTGTTTGACTTTGGCATCCCATTCCGGCAGGCGCAGGGCATCGGCCGCACGCTCCAGTTGGTTGTCCAGGTTGTGACCGTCTTTCGCGGCGATCAGTGCTTCCAGCTCGCCTTGCTCTTTGGCCAGAGCGTCGAAGTCCGCATCCGGCTCGGCGTACGCGGCGTACACAGCGTCCAGACGGGTCAGGGCGTGCTTCACATCGCCCACGGCTTCTTCAACCACTTCGCGGACGGTTTTTTCTTCGTCCAGTACTGGCTCCTGCGGCAGGTAGCCGACATTCAGGCCCGGTTGCGGACGCGCTTCACCTTCGATATCGGTATCGATACCCGCCATGATGCGCAGCAGAGTTGATTTACCGGAACCGTTCAGGCCCAGGACACCGATCTTGGCGCCAGGGAAGAAGCTTAGGGAAATATCTTTCAGTATTTGGCGCTTAGGCGGGACGATTTTGCCTACGCGCGACATGGTATAGACGTATTCAGCCATATCCGTTTGCGATCTCTAAACTCAATGAAAAGGGGTATTTTACCTGTTCTGGACATAAGTTTAACAGCAATGTTCATAATTAGTGGTTAATACCCGTTATTAAACGGAACTCACTGCCGCAGATCACATCAAAATGCTGGTTATCACTTCGTTTGCAGTTAGAGTGGCGCATTGACCGTTTCGGGGGCGGCAAGAAGTCGCCGGAAAAAATGCGCAGGAACGAGTAAGCTCAATACAGGCCTCTGTCATGAGCCGATCACCAAGCTGTGCTAGTTCTGGGAAGCTCGGGTGTGAAGTGGGTCCCGACTTCCTCGTCAGCCATTGTGGTTTTAGCGCCACAATGTTCAAGTAGAGTGCTGACAATCAATTTCCACCGGCATGAAAGTTAACAATGGGATGATGCTGTGCATTGCAAGTTAAATAACAAATTCTGGTCTGGCTGGGTTGCCGGCCTTGGGCTAATGCTGCTGTCACCGGTTCAGGCTGCCACGCTGGAACAGCAGCGGGAATGGTATGAGCAGGCTCAGGTTGCGTTGGATGAAAAAGACCAGGCGGCCTATCAGGCACTGCGTAAAAAACTGGATGATTATCCGTTGACGCCGTATCTGGAATACCGTGATTTTACTCAGTCGCTGGCCGGAAAGTCTCCGGCTGACGTTGATGCCTTTATCCAGAAATACAAGAGCCTGCCGTTCAGCGATACGGTACAGGTTCGCTATCTGGGTCACTTGGCGGATGCTGAGCGCTGGCAGGAGTTTCTGTCGGTGCAGCCGTTACCGCCGCGAAGCCTGTCACTGCGCTGTCACTATTACTATGCCCAGAGCCAGAAAGGGAACAAAAAAGAGGCCTGGCAGGGCGCGGAGTCTCTCTGGCTAACCGGCAGCTCGACCCACAAAGCCTGTGATTCGCTGCTGGACAACTGGCAGCAGGCCGGGTTGCGTACGGATGAGAAGGTGCTTGAACGGATGCTGCTGGTGTATGCCGAAGGCAGCCGTAGTCGTCTGAAATACCTGAATAAGCTGCTGAGCAAAAACGGGCAGGCCCAGGGCCAGCAGATGCTGGATCTGTACGATAAACCGCAGGGCGTAGCGGATTTTGCCAAACGCAGCAAAGTGACGCCGTTCAACCAGACACTGACCGAGCTGACGTACAAAAAACTGGTGCGGGATGATATTCGTGAGGCGATCAAACAGTATCCTCGTACGGTGGAAGGGCAGCATTTTAAGGCTGAGACCAAACAGGCGCTGGCTGATTATACCGCCAGTCGGCTGATCGGTACGGAAGATGCCGAGCTGCAGGTATGGCGCGATCAGATGTTGGCCAAGAGCACCAATATTCCCCTGCTGGAGCGCCGTATTCGTCAGGCTATGCGGGAAAACCGTTGGCAGGAAGTGTCGGTTTGGGTCAAACGTCTGCCTGAGGACGCCAAGAAAACCACCCGCTGGACTTTCTGGCAGGCGCGGTTGGCTGAGCAGGCTGGTAACCGCAAACTGGCGCAGGAAAAATACACCGAGATTCTGGGACAGCGCGATTTCTACAGTGCCGCAGCGGCTACTGTGCTGGGCAAACCGATTGAGTACCCGGTGAAGTCGGCCAGCAGTAATCCGGCTGTTACCAAAAAATATGCGGAGACCCTGACCCGAATCCGAGAGCTGATTGCGCTCGACAAACTGCTGGCTGCCAACCGTGAATGGTATTACCTGCTGCAGGGACTGAACAACGACGACATTGTTGCGCTGGCCCAGTATGCGGCGGTGAATAAATGGCATCACCTCGCGGTGCAGGCCACGATTTCCGGCCAATTATGGGAGTACATTGAGCTGCGCTTCCCGGTGGCCCATAAGTGGTGGTTTGATTTCTTCAGCAAGAAACGTGAACTGTCGACCACGACCATGATGGCGCTGGCCCGTCAGGAAAGTGCGCTTAACAGCGAAGCGGTATCACCGGTCGGGGCGCGGGGACTGATGCAGTTGATGCCGGCAACGGCGCGGGAAACTGCGAAAAAGCTGGGGCGCAACTATGAAGGCCAGAATAGCCTGTTTGATCCCGGGGTGAATATCCGTCTGGGCAGCGGGTATCTGAAAATGATGCTGGAGCGATTCGATAATAACCGTATTTTTGCCTTTGCTGGTTATAACGCCGGTCCGGGGCGGGTTGATCGCTGGCGGGCAGGCACCAACGGCCAGTTGGATGCTTACGCGTTTATTGAAGCAATTCCGTTCAATGAAACCCGGACGTACGTGCAGAACATCCTGATGTTTGAAATTTACTACGGTAACCTGACCGGGGTGAAAACACCGTTGTTGACCAAAAATGAGCTGGCGGCCAAGTACTAAGCTGCCGGATTGTGATTTTTGGGCTAGGTGGATAACGCGGAACGGGATAGAATCAGTACTCGGTAACGAGTACATCAAACGAGGATGACATGTCGAATATCCAAGAAACGCCGGAATTCACTGAGTGGCAACAGGTGGTCGAGATTTTACGTCAGGCTGCAACTGAGCAGAAAGACGATGTCATGCTCAAACTCCTGTTAACCCCTGATGAGCGTTCGGTGCTGTTATCCCGGGTGAATATTCTGCATGAACTGCTCAATGGTGAGCGCAGTCAGCGTAAGATCAGTGAACTGCTGGGGGTAGGGGTGGCAACTATCACCCGAGGCTCCAATGAGCTCAAGCATCACGATGAAGCCACCAAAGCCTGGCTGGCAGCCTTGCTGGATCAGCAGCGTCCGAATCAGTAATTTTGCTATTCTGACAAGCCAAATCTGACCCAATCCCCTTCAGCCGTCGGGCTGAGGGGGATTTTTTTATTCGCTGAACATGAAGCCGTTATTTCGGGGGAATTCCGTTTATGCGCCGTTAATCTTCTGCCGGAAACAATGCCGGGTTCAGAAACGGGATCAGCGCCAGCAGCAGCGCCTGATGATAGACCGAGCTGCGGCTCAGCATGTGATTGGTCAGCATCGCAATTGCTCCACCTTTCTGTTTGATGTTGGTCTGGTTGAACATGTCATCCATCACATCACCCAACTCTTGACCCTGATGCAGTTTTTCCAGTGCCGCCGGAGGCAATGGCAGAGACGCCGAGCGGGCTTCACCGCGACGCTGGCCGCTTTCAATCACCATCCAGGCAAAGGTCAGGTTTCCGTCCAGTCCGGCTTCCAGGCCTACGTAGTAATCGGCATCCGGGACAGCCTGACGGGCATTGGTGACCCGGTTGCGGGCGCCCTGCAGGGTTTCATCGGCGGTCATTGGTTGGTCGCGCACGCCACTGGCGACACTGATGCCTTCAAACTCAAACAGTCTGGCTGGAAAGGCCTGTTCAAAGGCTTGCTCCACCGCGGCGATTTTGGCTGGGTTGGTCGATGCGACAATAATCTTGGACATACCGGCTCTTGCTAACCTTTATTCTTAAGGGAAGGTGAATGTATGGCTTTATTGTACGCGGCCGAGGCGGTTTGTCACCTCAAGGGGAACCACGTCCACCGGGCAGCCCGGATGGGCTGCGCCAGGAGGAGCGTAGGAGGAGAAGACACAGCACCGGTCAAATGCGTGCTGTGGCAGCCTTAGCGGTCGTAAGACCAATCGGACTGAATGATGTAGCCGTGGATCTGGAATTCTCCGTTATTGACGAACAGATTCGGGAAATCCGGTTGAGAGGTTGAAAATACCACCCCGTCGGCCAGCTGAGTCATGTGGTAAAAATCCGGCTCACTGCCGCGAACCGAGGCAAATACCGGCTGTTTCGGGCGGTAAGGTGCTTTCTTGGTGGCCAGCGCGTAGCTGCCGACCGGCGCACATTGCGCAATGTTTTCATTATCCACTACCAGGCCGAGGCAGTCTTCACGCACCAGATGCTGCGGAATCGCGCGTTTGCTGACGACATCGACCGTGGCCCCGTTGCGGAATGACATAAAATCTTTGCGATGGATAATGGGAATATAAGTGCTGGTTGTCCCGTAATCGCTGCCATTACTAATGGTGGTGGTGGCTTGTGTGCCGGTATCAACCTGACCGGTTAGCAGATAACTGATTGAGGTATTCAGTGCTTCGGCAATTTTTTCCAGTTCACGGACTTCAATCCCGTATTTACCGGATAACTTACGGCTCATGGTGCCTTGCTGAAGTTCCAGGGCTTCACCCAGTTGTTTCTGACTTATCCCCTGAATTTTGGCAAGGCGCTTAATTCTCTCTAAATATTCCATGCTCACTAGCTTCCTGCTTAAAAATACAAAATAGAAATTCATTCTTAAAAGTCATATTGATTTTACTAATAACAGAAAAAAAAGGAGCTATTGGGTATAGAAAATGCGATAGGTTTCGTCATGGGAATATCACAAATTTCCTGGATGGGAAAAAAATGGCACAAAATTTTAGAATTGAATTAAGCGCTTATCCGACCACTGAGTGTGATTTTCCTCACTTTTGTCAGTGAGATGAGCGAAACAGTGTAATGAGTCATTAGTGACCGTTTTGCTTGCCAATACTATAACTATATGAATGGTAAGGTTTTTGGTGTGTTTTGTTGTATGGGTAAGCGCATTGGTGAATATGGTGCGATAACTGACTAATTGGTTAGTGTTTTTTATGGCATCAATAAAGTTAAGCTATTGTTATCATGTAATCGATACCTTTATTGAGTGTTGTGTTGATAAATTATGCGCTGTAGCAATACTGACACGGTTGAGAGAATTAGCCGTGATGACTTTGGTTAGGAAACAATATTTTTAATTCCGTTTTTATCTGGGGTGAAATTGGGAATAGTGAGCTGGTTGTAAAAATCAACCTGAGTTAGTGGCGATGCAAGTAACGTAGAAAGTATTTCGGAAACGCTTTTATGGTAAAGCGCGTCGAAAACATTACGGGAAATACGTATGCACCCAGATAAAACCACATCACAGCCATAATGATGCAAGAAGAGCAACACGACCTAAACGAAATACCATCGGCGAAATGCCGGATCGGCGATTTATCGTCTCCGGCTTATTTCTTTTCCGCTGTTTTTAGCTAAAGGTAGTCTGGCAAAAACTCTCCCGTGCCAATATCTCGTGATACCACTGAGCCAGTGCCGGATATTGCGGTTGCCACTGTATATCCGGTAGCCGAAAGGCTAGGTAATCCAGGGCGACGGTGACCATGATATGGCTGATTGTGATGGAATGGTCTGCCGGCGCCGGTAAGTCCTGATCTAATGCGGCTAACAGACGCTCGATGGCCTGTAACCGCCGCTGAGACAGCAGTGATGAGGCGGACTCGGTCTCATGTTTTCGGCTGATGACGGTCGCAAAGGCAGCGTCAATCAGTCCCTGACCCAGTCCCAGCCAGTGCAGGGTTTGGGCTCGATCCGGATAAAGCGCAATTGCTGGATAGTGGGCTTCCAGATAATCGAGGATCAGTAAGGTTTCAGAAACCGCGAGGTGGGGCGAGATTTCTAATACCGGCACTTTTGCCCCAGGGTTGACCGCCAGAAGTACGTCCGGTGAGGCCCACGGATCCACCCAGACCAAGGTGCAGATGTCTTCCAGTTGCTTTTCCAGCAAGGCAATACGGACCACTCTGGCGTAAGGCGATGTGGCGTTCAGGTACAGTTTCATTTCACACTCCTTGTTGTGTCGACGGCGCGATGCATTATCGGGTCTCTTTATGTAAAGCCGGGGCTGCAGTTTCTTGCTGTTTTACCGTTTCTTTTTGGGCGCGGTGGTATGGTGCAGTTGGCTGCAATTGATCTACCTCTTTCTGACCAGGCTGCATCCGGCGGCCAGCCAGCAGCACACAAAGGGTTCCTCCTCCCAGTAACAGTCCGGCGACGGTAAAAAAGGGCTGATAGGTCCCCAGCCAGGCGTAACAGGCTGCGAAGCTGAATCCGGCCAGCGCTTGCATGCCGGCAAAGGCCGCGGTAGCCATTCCCCAGTTTCGCTGATGCTGATCAACGTGAGCCAGTTCGGCCAGCCGCCCTGCCGTCAGGGCGACGATGCCAGGGATCATCGCGCCGACACCGGCCGCAGAGAGCCACAATACCCAACCAGTCTGGCTGAATGCCGGAAGCAAAACCGCGGCCGTTTTAAGGCCAAATGCCATTAACAGGGCGCGGTTCCAGCCCAGTGTGCGAGACAGGATACCGGCCACTATTGGCCCCGCGACTGCGCCGATGCCCAATGCTCCCCAGTAAAACGCAGCTTTGGTGGTACCCAGCATTATTTCCCGGCTGAGATAATCGACCCAGAACAGGGTGTGAGGGATGAAACCCGCCGCATCAAGGGCATAAGCCAGAATAACCAGGCGGATCGCCGCCGCGGCAGGCGTTGCATTGTGTGTGGCGGAGGATGGTTGCTGAGTTGTCGCAGAAGGGCGAAGGTGGCACAGTCCCCACAAGTTAAGCAGGCCACACAGCACCGCCAGTCCGGTCAGTCCTTGCCAGGTCAGCGTCAGGGCGTGTGCCAGCATGGGCGGGAGCAAGACGGCGGACAGCACGATTCCCAGCCCGATGCCCATAAAGATGCATGTGGAGCCGAGATGACGCTGTGAAACCGGCAACAGCGCCAGCGCCAGAGAGGGGCCGCATACCATCAACAGCGCGCCCGCCAGCCCGGAGAGCAACCGCCAGAGATAAAACCAGCCGAAAGACGCGGGTTGTGCGCACAGCAAAAAGCTCAGAATGATCACCAGCAGCGAACCGCCAATGACCCATGGCACCTTGATGATGCGGGTCAGGCGGTGCGCCCCGACGGCACCGAGCAGGTAGCCCAGCAAATTCGCAGCAGCCAGTTGGGTTGCCTGACTGGCGGTGAACCAACTGGCTTCAATCATTGCGGGGATCAACGGGGTATAGGCAAAGCGGGCAAGGCCGACGCCAATAAGGGTCGCGGTCATACCAACCAATATAGCCGCCGTTTTCTGTTGCCTGTGATTGTCCTGATGGTCTGTGTGCCTGCGATGCATGATCCTGTCCTGTTTGTCCGGGGATGCCACTTTTGGGGCATCGAGAGCACTCGCTTCCTGCTTGAGTGCTATGTGTTTATCCTGAGCCTCTATATCCAGCGCCTGATATTCCTTAACGGTTTTAGGCTGTTGCAGAATCAGCATGGCAGGATTTTCCATTGACTAAAAATGATTCATTGTGATGCTATGTATCTGTAAAAGAGATAGTGACTTGGGCTGTGGTGCAGTTGGGTTCGCTTCTGACAACTTAGTTTTTATCAAAAAGCCAGTCTTTATCAAAAAAATAGTCTTTATCAACAAGCGCTATCGCTATGACTCAGATAAAAAAACAAGGATGGCAGGAAACAGGGAGGACGACATGCAGCTGAAATCTCTCAAAATGTTCGCGATGGTGGTGGAAACTGGCAGCTTTGTTGCGGCGGCGGAACGCCTGCACACTGTGCAATCAAATATTACTTCCCACATTAAAAAGCTGGAGCAGGAGCTGGGGGTTCAGTTGATCCAGCGTCAGGGGCGTTCAGCGCCGACCCCCGCCGGGTATGCGTTACTTGATTATGCCCGGAAGATGCTGACTACGCATGATGAAGCCGTGGCCGCCTTGCGGGGACAGGGGAAACCCAGCGGCAGCTTACGTCTGGGGGCGATGGAAACCACCCTGGCCATTCGTTTGCCGTCGGTGCTGGCGGCTTACCATGCTGCGGTGCCGGACGTGCACCTGCACCTGGAAAGCGGCCCGACCGCCACCCTGTTGCAAAAGTTGCTGGCCGGTGAGCTGGATTGTGCGTTTGTCGCCGGTCCGGTTGGACATTCCCAGCTGGTGGCGGTACCGGTGTTTCGGGAGCAACTGGTGCTGGTCTCATCATCTGCGCTGACGGCGTTCCCCTCGCCGGAAAAACTTATGACCTCGACCTTTATTGCCTTTCGTCAGGGCTGCAGTTACCGGCAGAAAACCGAATTGCTGCTGGCTCAGCACGGGATTCCGGCAGCCAGAATCGTGGAATTCGGCACGCTGGATGCGATTTTGGGCTGTGTCGCGGCCGGAATGGGGTATGCTGTGTTGCCACTGGCGGTGGTTGACGCGCATCGTGGGCGGTTTGCCTTGCACAGTTACCCGCTCCCCAATCCACTGGCTGTGGTGGAAACCTGCTTTGTTGCCACCGCGCAAGATGCCTGGACTCCGGCTCTGCATGCATTCGATGCTCTGCTGGCCTCACAGGCTGTTACCGGCCAAACCGCTGAGCCTGTTTAAACTTGACCGAGAACAGCACCAATATAAACGCTGAGCCAATATTGAGGCTCAGCGTCATGGCAGTGCGTGGTCAGATTCGCGTGCTTGCTGTTACTTAGGCTGGGTAAATCCCCCATACAAATCCAGGCGGCGGTGGCGTAAATTGGTCACCGAGCCTTCGGTATTGAGCTGCTTGAGTTTATCCAGATCCACATCAGCAAAAATGATCATCTCCGTATTCGGACTGGCTTCGGCAATGGTGGCGTCATGGGGGAAATAAATATCCGAGGGTGAGAACACCGCGGACTGAGCGTACTGAATATCGACGTTATCCACGCGCGGCAGGTTGCCGACGCTGCCGCCGATCGCAACATAGCATTCGTTTTCAATGGCCCGGGCCTGGGCGCAGAGCCTTACCCGCTGATAGCCGTTTTTGGTATCGGTCCAGAAGGGGACAAAGATAATCTGCACGTTTTGCTCGGCCAGCATTCGTCCCAGCTCCGGAAACTCGCTGTCGTAACAGATCAGGATCCCAACCCGTCCGGCATCGGTATCGAACACTTTCACCTGATTGCCGCCGTCGATTACCCAATCGCGCTTTTCGTGTGGGGTGATGTGGATTTTATCCTGCTCGTCGATTGTTCCGTCCCGATGCAGCAGGTAAGAAACGTTATAAAGCATGCCATCACGCAGCTCCGGCATACTCCCGGCAATAATATTGATGTTGTAAGTAATGGCCAGCTCGGCAAAACGTTGCTTGATGACTTCGGTAAACGAGGCAAGGAAGCGGATGGCCTCGACCGAGTTCTGCTCGCGGCGCAGTCCCATCAGCGGGGCATTAAAAAATTCCGGGAACAGGGCAAAGTCTGCCTTGTAGTTCGACAGCGACGAGACAAAAAACTCAGCCTGATCAATCAGGTCATCAACGCTGCGTACGGCACGCATCTGCCACTGGACAATGCCGATTCGAATCAGGGTCTTATCGATATCGTGAACTGAATCAATGTCTTCCTCGTAGAAAAAGTTATCCCACTCCAGCAGGGTGGCATAGCCGCATGAGCTGTCATCTTCCGGCAGGTAATGGCGCATGATCCGTTTGACATCAAAGTCGTTCGAAAGCTGGAAAGACAGGATTGGATCATGCAGCTCGCGGCGTTTGACCTTTTCAATGTATTCGGTCACTTTCATCGAACTGGCATGTTTGTGATAGCCCGGAATCCGGCCACCGGCCAGAATCGCTTTCAGGTTGTCATTGCGACACAGCTCTTTGCGGGCTTCATACAGTCGGCGACCCAGTCGCAGCCCGCGGTAATCCGGATGCACGAACACATCCAGCCCGTACAGGGCATCACCACTGGGTTGATGCTGGATAACATTGTTTTCGTTGATGATATCGGTGTAAACATGGGGGAGGGAAAAGCGGTTGTAATCGACTTTGATAGTAAGGGCGGCACCAATGATTTTGCCATCATCCTCAATACAGATCTGACCGTCGGGAAACTGATGGATCAGATCCATTATCGTCATTCTGGGCCAGGATCCCCCCACATCATGGAAGACTAAGTCCATCAGCGCCGCCAGCTCCGGATAGTCGCTTTTTTCAATGACTCGTAGGTTCAATCGTGGCGTGGATGTCCTCATCAATTTGCTCCTTATTTGGCTGCTCTTTCCCCATATTGGACAAGCCAGCAGCTGAATTCAAGGTCGCGCCACGGATATGTCGGTGCGTTATCACGCCCGAGAAAGCCGCAGTGTCATGCGCCACATAACGGGTGTGATCCCGATGCACAAGATGGCAAACACCAGCAAAGGCGTGTAACCGGGCGAACCGGCCTCGGCGGGAATAATCAGCATGCTACTGATGGCACCCGCACTCCCCACCGCAAAATGCTGCAGGGCATTTTGCATCCCAAGCACCCTGACCCGTATGCTGTCGCTGACCGAACTGATGATTTCCGTCACCAGAACCAAAGTTCGGGTGGCACTGACAACCATAAAACCGGCAAAGCAGAACACGGCCAGCAAGCTCCATTGGAGGCTGAAGCCCGCCAGTGCAGTGATAACCATCCCGCCGGAGAGTGCGGTGATCAATCGAAGGGATTGTTTCGGGTGGTGACGGCCATACCATTGCATCGCTACAAAACAGCCGCTCCCGCCAAGCAGGTAGCTCAGACTCAATTGCGCTTCGCTGATGGCCAGTCGCTCAAGCAGCATCACCGGAAACTGTAAGGAAAGCAGGAAGGTGCTAAATACCGCCAGAATAATCGTAGCGATTCCCGCTATCAGTGGTCGGTTCATACCTTCGTCCACCGTATGAGATTGGCTGCCAGCTGCCGGTGGGGGGCATGCGTTTGCTGTGTTTGCAATGCTTGTAAAAGAAGAAAGGGGGAGTAAGCCAAAACCAAGCAAAGCGATGACCAGTAGTCCGCCAACCATCCAAAAGGCGCTTTGCCAGTCAGTCTTCCCGGCGAACAGCAATAAAACCGGTATGCCAACGGTCAGCGCGAGCGGGTAGGTACTCATGATGTATGCGGTGAACTTTTTCTTTTGGCTGGGATGGGTACAGGCGAGCAAATGTTCCACATTCAGCACCGTTAATGCCCCACCAAATACACCGGCAGCCACTCGCGCTGCCAGCATGAAGGCAAAGTCAGAGGTTGCCGTGACAGCCACCGTACTTGCGGCCAGGCCGATAAGGTAAAGCATGACGATGAACCGATTGGATGTACGTGAACGAATGAGCAAGCAAGTGATCGCAGCAGCAAGGGTGTAGCTCGAGGTCAGGTATCCAGCCTGTGATACCGGAGTGTGGCTGGCCGCCGTCATCATCGCGCTGAGCGGGACGGACATCAATCCATCCAGTGCGACTAAAAAGTGAATGAAGAAAGCCACAAGAGGTAATCCATAACGCGTGTATGAAGTGGGTGTCAGGTGTGTGTCCATTAAGTGTGATTCAGTTTGGTGAATGTTGGCGTTATGCTATCTATTCCATATTTGGCAATAAATACGAAATAATGGGCTAGTTTATCCCGCATGATGGGATAAAAGCCGACTGACTTTCCACCACTGACTTTCAAGGAGAATGATGTGCTTGAGCGGATTGATCACCTGTGGCTTCGCAGTTTTTACCAGGTGTGCAAGTTTGGCAGCTTTAACAAAGCGGCGGATTACCTGGGCTTACCCTCGTCCAATATCAGCCGCCATATCGCGCAACTGGAAGAGAGCTTGTCGATTCGCTTGTTTGAACGCACGACCCGTAGGGTCAGCATTACCGAACAAGGGCAGCAGTTATATGAGTCAACCTATCCGCTTTTTGCAGCCCTCGATAGCGCGCTGGAAGAGTCGGGGAACCATGCCCGCGCCTTGCGTGGCAACTTGCGCTTACTCATGCCGGATCTTCCGGATTTGGCCGAGGTGGTCACTCACTTCGCCTGTTTGCATCCGAACATTGCGATTTCCTGCGATACCCGCTTACAGCCAGATCTTTCTTCGTTGGACAGCTTTGATTTAGTGCTCAGCTTTAACCGCGGCCAGCTTAAAGACAGCGGTTGGGTTGCGAGAAAAGTAGCAAGTTGGCCCAGCGTTGTGGTGGCTTCACCCGGATGGATGGCTAAGCACACCCCTCCGGCGACTATCAGTGAGTTGAAAGACTACCCTTGTATCACCAGCCTGAGCGCTATTTGCGGTAAACCTTGGATTTTCAAGCAAGTAGGGAAAGAAGTGACCTGCCACGTGCCATCCCGTTTTAAGGTGAACAGTGGCGCAATGGCTAAAGCGGCCGCACTTAAAGGAATGGGGTTGGCAATTCTGGCTGAAGTGGCCTGCCGGGCAGAATTGGAAAACGGAAGCCTGAAGTGCATTGCATTAGACGCCAGCCCTGCCGACCTTGAACTGTTCGCCGCCTACAGCAGCCGAAAACATGTTCCCCGAAGAGTACGGACCTTTTTGGATTTTCTGGGCCAGCATGAGTGGCTGGTTTAACGTATGCGATTATCTAGATAAACAAACTGCTGTTGGGTTACTAATTTTCGATAGCTTGTTATGGAGTGCGCATATTTGGGTATAAGCCCTTTAAAGGGCGTGTAGTAAGGCGAATAAGTGTAGGATGGTCACAGTTTTTGAGTGATAAAATACTTTTAAAATAAATGGTTATCGAACTTGTTGTGCGATGGGTTTATTATTCATTTTGTTTATTATCAGCCGTGCGAGTCACCGCGTTTAACCTTCAGCTAAGCCTATGTATCTTCAATACTATATCGATAAGTTTCAAAATCTTAATACCAATAGCATTAATGGCCGTAATAGCCCGCATAAGGTTTGTATGCTGCTGGCAGTGATGAAGCTGATTGATGAAGGTATTATCACGCAAAATCGGATTGTATTTGATGACTTGTTGAAAGCGAGTTTTAGCGAATGTTTTGCCCAGATGCGCCAAGCCAATGACCGAAATACACCAGAAAACCCATTTTATCACTTAAAAACTGAGGGTTTTTGGCATTTGGTTTACCACCCAGGTGTTGACTCATATTCGGTCAAACGTTTCTCGGCCAAGACGGTTTCACATGTGCGGCTTGATGATGAGCTATTTGATTACATGCGTAGCCCAATCGCGGCTACCGATTTAAAAGATGCGTTGACCAACAACCTGAGCAATCTATCTGATTTGTTCTCAAATTGGCTAATCGGGTTGGGGAAGTCAGAAAAAACGGCAAAAAACTATTTGCAAGCATTGCAAAGTTCAATTCCTCGGTGGATGGCTGAGAAACAGCTCATAGAGCTGCAGCCTTTGACAAAAATTCGCTCTTATCAACAATTTCATGCGCTCGTTGAGCGAACCAGACAGTTGGATGAGTTTAAAATTCGCAACACCAACGGAAATGGCATGTACAGCGCGGCGCTCAATGCTTACTCGCGGTTTTTAGCTGATATCGCTCAAGTCGATTTAAAGCAAGACGTCGAAGATATCCTTGAAGACAACGCTCTTTCTGCAACCGAGAAATCGATTTTGGTGAGTACCCGCTTAGGTCAGGGGCATTTTCGAGAGCAATTGATCCGCTATTGGCATGGCCATTGTGCGGTCACCGGATATTCGGAAACTCAGATGTTAGTGGCTTCTCACATTAAGCCTTGGCGCGATGCTAACAACCGCGAGCGTCTGAATCCCTATAATGGCTTGTTGTTGCTCGCGAATATCGACAAAGCCTTCGATTTGGGTTTCATCTCATTTCAAGATAGCGGCAAAGTGATGATTGCCCGCCAGTTGGAAGATCCAGAAGTATTAGGGATTCGAGATGACATGGCGGTGAACCTGCATCGTGAGCACAAGCCTTTCCTATCACACCACCGGATGGAAATTTTTCGGGGTTTTTGAGGAATTAGAGCCACTCTTGTTTCAGACTAAAACGTTCTATTTAAGCATTTAATTAATGAAGTGAGAGGCACTTGAAGGCCTATCAGCGTTAAGCTGGAGTTGGAACTTTGGATGATGAGGCCATTGATAAATGCAAAGTTTGGCATGGCGCATAACGTTGAATGTATAAAAAACAAAAAGGCGATAACCCGAAGGTTATCGCCTTTCCAAACGTTTGGTGGAGCTGGCGGGAGTTGAACCCGCGTCCAAAACCAGTCTAACTAATGGCGCTACATGCTTAGTCTGTCTTTAATCTCGTCAGTGTGCTGCGGAAAGACACGCCACACAAAGACACACCTGAATCAGGTTTAACGCTTCAGATCCCAGGTCAAATCATCCACGCGATCTCGTTTGGGTTTGACTACCCTTGATCCCCGTCCTACGAGCTAAGGCTAGGGAGGGTAGGCTCTAAGCAGGGTATTAAGCTGCTAGTGCGTAGTTTTCGTCGTTTGCGACTATTTTTTTGCGGCTTTTTAACGAGGCAAACCGCACCTCGGCATGCTCCACAAGCCGTCGTGATCCTGTCGAATCCTAAATCAGCCCCAGAGTTATGATTGATGGTAACAGATTTACTATCACCGTCAACACAATTCACTGCCCGCTCTGTGTTTGTGGAGAAAAATCCATCACTTAGCTGGCAGGTATCAGTAAAGCCCTGAAAGATTAACGGTTACTGTGCTTCATAATGCGCGCTTTGTCGCGCTGCCAGTCACGATCTTTCTTATCAGCACGCTTATCGTGCAGTTTCTTACCTTTCGCGGTACCTATCTTTAGTTTAACCCAGGAACCTTTCCAGTACATGCTCAGGGCTACGATGGTTTCACCGTCACGGTTCACAGCACCCGCCAGTTTATCAAGCTCGCGGCGGCTTAGCAGCAGCTTACGGGTACGGTTCGGGTCAGCAACCACGTGAGTAGATGCAGCATTCAGCGGTGTGATTTGAGTGCCTGAAATAAAGGCTTCGCCATTACGCAGGAATACGTAACTTTCTGAAATGTTGACTTTACCGGAGCGAATAGCTTTCACTTCCCAGCCCTGAAGCTCGACACCGGCTTCGTATTCATCCTGAATCGCAAATTCAAAACGGGCAGTTTTGTTTTTCGCAATGGTATTGCTGCCCGGCTTGCTTGGTTTTTTCTTTGCCATAGTTTCTCTTAAATCTCTGTAGTCCCAGCGTGAATTTGCCCGCTGGTCGAAAGTGTAACGCCACAAAATCAAAAGTTTGAAGAGTGAGCATTACGCTGATTTTGGCTGTTAGCCCAGTGATGGTATCATTGTGCCAGCCCTTCTCATAGGTTTGGCGAGTGTGCCTGATAACTGAAATGTGAAGCGGCGCGTTCGTTGGGTAAAGGAGAAGCTATGCCTCAGATTAGCCGCTCTGCACTGGTACCATTCAGTGCGAAGCAGATGTTTGAACTTGTGAATGATGTTGAATCGTATCCGGCGTTTCTTCCGGGATGTTCCGGCACGAAGATCATTGAAAGCTCTGAGCTGCATATGATGGCAGCCGTCGATGTGTCGAAAGCCGGGATTAAGAAGACGTTTGTTACCCGAAATGCGCTGACAGCAGGTAGCAAGATTGACATGCAGCTGGTGGATGGCCCGTTCCGGCGCTTAGTGGGCGGCTGGCATTTTATTGAACTGGATGCCGATGCCTGTAAGGTAGAGCTGAAGCTCGACTTTGAATTTACCAATGCGCTGGTTGAAGCGGCGTTTGGTAAGGTTTTTAAAGAGCTGACCGGTAACATGATAAGTGCGTTTACTCAGCGAGCGAGAGAAGTGTATGGCTTCTGATGAAAAGCTGATCCATGTGGAGGTGGTCTATGCACTGCCTCATGTGCAGAAGGTGATTCGCGTAGCGGTAACACCGGATATGCAAGTGCAGCAGATTATCGAACAGTCTGGTGTCCTGGAGTTGTATCCGGAAATCGACCTGAAAAAAAATAAAGTGGGAATTTTCAGCCGCAACGTGAAGTTGGATGCAACCGTTCATGACGGTGATCGCATTGAAATCTACCGCCCACTGTTAGCCGATCCGAAAGACATCCGCCGTAAGCGGGCAGAGCAAGCGAAACAGGAAGCTCTTGCGGCCAAAGAAGCGGAGAAGGCAGAAGAGAAAAAAGCGAATTAAGGCTTTGTTTTTTGACTGTCCGAACGGAACTATGGATATAAAAAAGCTCGCCAGTGGCGAGCTTTTTGCGATCGGAGGATCACTACTTAGTTAATCTGACTGGTGAAGTTAGGGCCTCGTTGGTAGTCCCCATCTAAACTCACCAGCTGATTTTGATCGTTAAACTTCAGAATCAGGTTTTTCTGCTGTACCGGATCATGACCTGGCTTGTGATAGTACACGTAATACCAGGTATTCGGGTATTCCGGTTCAACCAGCATCGGTGATCCCAGTACGTACTGTACCTGCTCTTTATTCATTCCGTACCGAAGCGTATCGATATCTTTTTGTTCCAGGTAGTTGCCCTGGTTAATATCGATGCGGTACACCAGCCGTTCGACGACGGAGCAGCCGCCCAGCAGGCTGACTGCCAGTGTCACGGCAGCAAGGTTTTTCCAACTCATAGCATCCCGGCAAATTAGCTTTATTCTGCAGCGATAATAAACAACCCGTTGGCAGAAGTAAAAAAGCGGTTAAGAAAAAAACGCTAATTGAGACCCCTGTACAACCAATTAGTTGCATCAACGGTTAAGTTTATTCTAATTACGCAGCAAACAGCAGCTCTTTTGCATTTGCCAGGGTACGTTCGGTAATTTCACTGCCACCTAACAGGCGTGCCAGCTCGCCGACACGTTCTTCCGCCGAAAGCGGATACATGTTGGTTTCGGTCTGCCCGTTGCTTGATTTTTTGGCAACGAACATTTGCTGGTGGCCACAACCGGCGACCTGAGGTAAATGCGTGACACACATGACTTGGGTTGATTCGCCCAGAGTGCGCAGCATTTTACCGACGATGGCGGCCGTCGGGCCACTGATACCTACGTCTACCTCATCGAAGATCAGGCTCGGAGTCTCGACTTTCTGCGCGGTGATCACCTGGATAGCCAGGGAAATACGCGACAGTTCACCCCCAGAGGCTACTTTGCCCAGCGGCTGTAATGGTTGTCCCGGGTTGGTGGAAACCAAAAACGTAATGGTGTCGAATCCCAGCGGGCTGAGCAGACTGGTGGCATCGCTCTGGATGTCGATTTTAAAGATGCCGTTCTCCATGCTCAGCTGATGCATGCTGTCAGAGATCTTTTTATCGAGCTCTTTGGCGTAGCGGCGGCGGCTCTTGCTCAGTTTTTCCGCCCAGGCTAAAAACTTCTGGCGCAGTAGTTCGACTTGCTCGGCCATATCTTCCAAGCGTTCGTCACTGCAATCCAACATTTCAAGCTCTTTCAGTAGATCCTGGTGCTTGTTATACAGCTCGTTTGGCATCACATAATGTTTGCGTGACAGTGACATAATCTTTGCCAAGCGCTCTTCCAGATAAATCAGGCGCTGCGGATCCATATCCAAGTTATCCAGATAACCGCGTAGCTCTTGGCTGGCTTCCTGTACCTGAATAATGGCGTCTTCCAGCATCTGCGGAATGGCACTCAGGCTGCTGTCGATATCCCCCAGATTAATCACTTGCTGGCTGGCCATTTGCAGCAACTGCAATGCGTTGCCATCATCGTTGTCGTACAGCATGGAAAGAGCCATCTGACTGGACACAGCCAGCTCGCCACAGTTCGACAAACGTTTGTGATCATCTTCGATTTCCGCGTATTCCTCTTCACCCAGTGCCAGCTCATCCAGCTCTTTTACCTGGTACTGAATCAGTTGTTTCTGAGCTTCGTTTTCTTCGCGGCTCTGGGTCAAACGTTTCAGCTCGTTACTGGCGAGGCGCCAGCGCTGGTAGCTATCGCGGGTTTTTTCCATCAACTGATGGTGGCCGGCGTACTGATCTAGCATCTGCTGCTGGTAGTCGGCCCGCATAAGCTGCTGATGAGCGTGCTGGCCATGAATATTGATCAGCAACTGTCCCAGTGCTTTTTGCTGCGAGGCTGGCACCGGGCTACCGTTAATAAAACCCCGGGAGCGACCTTCTTTGGTGATTACACGACGCAGAATGCACTCGTCGCCATCAATCAGATCATTGTCTTCCAGCCAGCGACGTGCAGCTTGGTTATTCAGCAGTGAAAAGGCAGCCGAGATTTCGGCTTTATCCTCATGGGGGCGGACCATGCTGGCTTCGGCTCGATCGCCCAGGCAAAGGCCAAGGGCATCGATAGCAATCGACTTACCGGCACCGGTTTCACCGGTAATGGTGGTCATTCCCGGTTTCAGTTCAAATTCAAGGTTTTTGACAATTGCAAAGTTTGAGATCGTCATATGAGCCAGCATGTGTTCACCTGTTTAAATCAACACCTGTTTTTTCATACAGTATATACTGTATCTACATACAGTAAAGTACTGTTGAGAAATTTTTAGCAGGTGATTTGGGAGGGAGATAACATGCTGATAAAGGAGAATAAAAAAGCCAGCTTTATAGGCTGGCTTGATGGGGGAAGATGGCGTTAAAACAGCCGGCTTGACCACCCCAGTTTGCCGCGCAGCACCTCGTAATAACTGTAATTTTTCGGGTGGATCAGCTTTAGGGTTTCCGGGCTCTGATAAATGTGGATTTCATCGCCTGGGCTGACTGGCAGGGAAACCTGACCGTCGCAGCTGACTTCCAGCGTGCTGCCGTTTTCCGGTGAGACAAGCAGTTTGATTCGGCTGTTACCGTCAACCACCAACGGGCGACACGACAGCGTGTGCGGGAACATTGGAACCAGCGAAATGGCATTCAGCTCAGAAGATAGGATTGGTCCGCCACCAGACAGTGAGTACGCGGTGGAGCCGGTTGGGGTGGAGATAATCAGCCCGTCCGAGCGCTGAGAGAAAGCGAAGCGGTCATCGATATACACTTCAAACTCAATCATGTGCGCGATTTTATCCGGGTGAAGCACGGCTTCGTTGAGTGCCGCATTCCGGCTTTTTATCATGCCGTGCCGGTGGACTTCCGCTTCCAGCAGAAACCGTTTTTCGACCACGTATTCACCGTGCAATACCAGCTGTAACTCTTCCTCGAAGGCATCGGGATCCAGATCTGTCAGAAAGCCGAGGCTGCCGCGGTTTACACCAATCACCGTAATATCAAAGCGGGAAAGCACCCGTGCCGCACCCAGCATGTTACCGTCACCGCCAACCACAATGGCAAGGTCAGCTTTATCGCCGATCGTCAGCAAGTCACTGAACACATTAGCGGGTAAGTCCAGATCGTTCGCAAGTCGGTGTTCAACCATGACGTCGTATCCCCGTTCGGTCAGCCAGCTATACAGGCTCATATGAGTCTGCAGGGCGTCCGGGTTGCGGGGTTTGCCAATAATCGCAATAGTGCTGAATACGCGTGTCATGTTCATGATCCAACAAATTAATAGACAGCCAGTATAGCGTTTGGATTGTCGACTTGTCGCGCTTTGTGAGCGATATCGGCTTGAATCATTGAACTTCATCCCCATAATATGCGCATACGTAGATTTTAGGATGATGTGGACGATATCATCCTCTGAATGAACACCATGATCTTGGCGGAGAAGCGAAAGCATGAGCAACGAAGAGAAAAAAGTACAGGACGAGCAGCTGAAGCAAGACGAGACAGTTGAAACGGTTGAGACTGAATCAACAGACAATGCTGAAGCCGACGTTGTGGAAATGACGCTGGAAGAACAGCAAGCAGCACGTATTGCTGAGCTGGAAGCGGCGTTGCTGACAAGCGAAGCTCGAGTGAGAGAGCAGCAGGACAGCGTTCTGCGTGCTCGCGCTGACGTAGAAAATATGCGTCGCCGTACTGAGCAGGAAATCGATAAAGCACGTAAATTTGCGCTGGAGCGTTTTGCGGGCGAACTACTGCCGGTTATCGACAATATGGAACGTGCCATTGAGATGGCCGACAAGACTGATGAAGCGATCAAGCCAATGCTGGAAGGCGTTGAGCTGACGCTGAAGACCATGACCGACACTGTCGCGAAATTTGGTCTGGTTGCTATCAACCCGGTTGGTGAAGCGTTCAACCCTGAATTCCATCAGGCGATGTCGATTCAGGAAAGCGCTGAGCACGAGCCAAACACTGTGATGCTGGTGATGCAGAAGGGCTATGAGCTGAACGGCCGTGTGGTACGTCCGGCGATGGTCATGGTATCTAAAGCGGCATCCGGTAACGTCGATACTCAGGCGTAAGCGGGCAGAGTTGCCAACCAAGCCCGCTTTTCAGGCGGGCTTTTATTTTTTTGAATTTTTTTTCGATGTCACCCTTGAAAAGCGAATGGCTGCCCTTATCTAGTAGTCATACGACATCGTAAACCAATTTCTGCGGACGCTTCCGCGTTGCCAATAACCAAGAACGGTTTATTGGCAAATAAGCTAAATGAATTTCGGAGAAAGCCTGATGGGTAAAATCATTGGTATTGACTTGGGTACAACCAACTCTTGTGTAGCAGTACTTGATGGTGACAAGCCACGTGTAATTGAAAATGCTGAGGGTGAGCGCACAACGGCATCTGTTATCGCTTACACCCAAGACGGTGAAACTCTGGTTGGTCAGCCTGCTAAACGTCAGGCGGTGACTAACCCTGAAAACACACTGTTTGCGATCAAGCGTCTGATCGGCCGTCGTTTTGAAGACGAAGAAGTTCAGCGCGACATCGAAATCATGCCTTTCAAAATTGTTAAGGCTGACAACGGCGATGCATGGGTAGAAGCGAAAGGCCAGAAAATGGCAGCGCCTCAGGTATCTGCTGAAGTTCTGAAAAAAATGAAGAAAACTGCTGAAGACTTCCTGGGTGAGGAAGTAACTGGCGCAGTAATCACCGTTCCTGCTTACTTTAACGATGCACAGCGTCAGGCAACAAAAGATGCTGGCCGTATCGCAGGTCTGGAAGTTAAACGTATCATCAACGAACCAACTGCAGCTGCTCTGGCTTACGGTCTGGACAAGAAAGGCGGCGACCGCACTATCGCGGTTTACGACCTGGGTGGTGGTACATTTGATATCTCTATCATCGAAATCGATGAAGTTGAAGGCGAGAAAACCTTCGAAGTTCTGGCAACCAACGGTGACACACACCTGGGTGGTGAAGACTTCGACAACCGCATGATCAACTATCTGGTTGACGAGTTCAACAAAGAGCAAGGTATCAACCTGAAGAACGATCCGTTGGCGATGCAGCGTCTGAAAGAAGCCGCAGAGAAAGCGAAAATCGAACTGTCATCTGCACAGCAAACTGATGTGAACCTACCTTACATCACTGCAGATGCAACAGGTCCTAAGCACATGAACATCAAAGTGACTCGTGCGAAGCTTGAGTCTCTGGTTGAAGATCTGGTACAGCGTTCTCTTGAGCCGCTGAAAGTAGCACTGGCTGATGCTGATCTGTCTGTAGGCGACATCACTGACGTTATCCTGGTGGGTGGTCAGACTCGTATGCCTATGGTTCAGGCGAAAGTGGCTGAGTTCTTCGGCAAAGAAGCACGTAAAGACGTGAACCCTGATGAAGCTGTTGCTATCGGTGCTGCGGTTCAGGGTGGCGTACTAGCTGGTGAAGTAAAAGACGTACTGCTGCTGGATGTAACTCCACTGTCTCTGGGTATCGAAACCATGGGCGGTGTGATGACTAAGCTGATTGAGAAAAACACCACAATCCCTACTAAGGCGAACCAGGTGTTCTCGACAGCAGAAGATAACCAGAACGCAGTAACTATCCACGTTCTGCAGGGTGAGCGTAAGCAAGCGCACTTCAACAAGTCGCTTGGTCAGTTCAACCTGGAAGGCATCCAGCCTGCTCCACGCGGTATGCCTCAGATCGAAGTAACATTCGACCTGGATGCGGACGGTATCCTGCACGTGTCTGCGAAAGACAAGCAAACGGGTAAAGAGCAGAAGATCACTATCCAGGCTTCAGGCGGTCTGAGCGAGGAAGAGATCGAGAAAATGGTTCAGGAAGCAGAAGCTAACAAAGAAGCGGACAAAAAGTTCGAAGAGTTAGCGGCTGCACGTAACCAAGCTGACCAGCTGGTTCACGGTACTCGTAAGCAAATCGAAGAAGCGGGTGATGCACTGCCAGCTGATGAGAAAGAGAAGATTGAAGCGGCTGTAAACGAGCTGGAAACAGCACGTAAAGGCGAAGACAAAGCGGAAATCGATGCGAAAGTACAAGCACTGATCGCAGCCTCTCAGAAGCTGATGGAAATTGCCCAGCAGCAAGCTCAAGCTCAGCAAGCCCAAGGCGGTGCTGGCGAGCAGCAAGCGAAGCAAGACGACAACGTTGTTGATGCTGAGTTTGAAGAAGTCAAAGATGACAAGAAATAAGAGAGCTAACGCTTAATCTTATTTTGAGCACGGGCGTTGGAGGCTACTCTTACGCCCGTAGCTGTATTAAGGCAGGTGACAAATCCTTATGTCAAAAAGAGATTTTTACGAGGTTCTGGGCGTTGCTCGTGATGCTTCAGAACGTGACATTAAAAAGGCGTACAAGCGTCTTGCCATGAAATTCCACCCTGACCGTAATCAGGGGGATGAACAGGCAGCGGAAAAATTCAAAGAAGTAAAGCACGCGTATGAAATCCTGACGGATCCTCAGAAGCGCGCCGCGTACGATCAGTACGGTCACGCAGCCTTTGAACAGGGCGGTGGCTTTGGTGGTGGCGGTTTCGGCGGCGGTGCTGATTTCGGTGATATTTTCGGTGATGTGTTTGGCGATATCTTCGGTGGCGGTGGCCGTCGGGGTGGTCAGCAACGTGCGCAGCGCGGCGCCGATCTGCGCTACAACATGGAGCTGACACTCGAAGAAGCTGTTCGCGGTTGTACCAAAGAAATTCGTGTTCCGACACTGGTTCACTGTGATACCTGTGACGGTAGCGGTGCGAAAAAAGGTACCTCTGCAACCACTTGTGGTACCTGTCATGGCTCAGGCCAGGTACAGATGCGTCAGGGCTTCTTTGCAGTACAGCAAACCTGTCCGCATTGTCATGGCCGCGGTAAGATCATTAAAGAGCCGTGTGGTACTTGTCATGGTCAGGGTCGCAAAGAAGAAACCAAGACACTGTCAGTTAAAATCCCTGCCGGTGTGGATACGGGTGACCGTATTCGTCTGACCGGTGAAGGTGAGGCCGGAGAATTTGGTGCACCAGCCGGGGATCTGTACGTTCAGGTTCACGTGGCGCAGCACCACATTTTCGAGCGTGACGGCAACAACCTGTACTGCGAAGTACCAGTCAGCTTTACGATGGCGGCACTGGGCGGCGAGGTGGAAGTCCCGACGCTGGATGGCCGTGTGAAACTGAAAGTACCGGCAGAGACCCAAACCGGGCGCATGTTCCGCATGCGTGGTAAAGGTGTGAAATCGGTACGCGGTGGCGCAGTGGGTGATCTGATCTGTAAGCTGGTTGTTGAAACACCGGTGAATCTGAGTACACGCCAGAAAGAACTGCTGCAGGAGCTGGAAGAGACCCTGGGTGGCTCAGCCGCGAAAAAGCATAAGCCAAAATCAGAAGGTTTCTTCGACGGCGTGAAGAAGTTTTTTGATGATTTGACCGGGTAATTCATAAGCCCTGATAAAATACAAAAGCCAGCAAATGCTGGCTTTTTTGTTGCTTGTGAACCGTATATGGTTAACGCTTATTTATGGTAGCGCATACTGCAAGAGCTATACGCCTATGACAGTAAATAGATCTGGTTACTCACTTTTTACTTTTCACTTGTCATGACCAGCAATCCGAGTTGTTAGCCCCCCCAGAACCATAGCCTTTCTTAATACCAGCAGCATTGATGGTCAGCTTTTTACAACTGTCATTTTTTTGTGCCCCGGTTGATTTGGGTGCAGCTGTAATCACAAACCGGTCTTGCCCCGCCCCGGAATTAGTAATCGAAAATGTATAGTGCGTGGAGAGTGTACAGGCGCTGCAGGATGGCGATCCCGCACTTAAGTTACCAGAACTGGGATAGCTTCTGTTGAGAGTGAAATATTGTTCCGCCCATAAATGCAGTTCCATCAGACTTGAACGCGCTTCGACTCGTCGCGCTGACTCGACGTGGTTGTTGTAAGCTGGGACGGCAATGGCACTAATAATACTGATGATGCTGACGACGATCAGTAATTCAATCAAGGTCAAACCTTTCTGAAAAAAACACCTTTTCATTTCACTCATTTTTTTAACCGCGACGAAAACAAATTTTGTGGATATGCTCAAAATTAAACCCTGTGATAGATTGCTTTCAAGTAATCTATTTCAGTTTTAGTGGTTTTTATGAAATATTGGAAGATGAATCAAGGTATAACGCTTTTAGAACTCATACTCAGCATCAGTATAATTGGAATAATAGCTACCTTTTCGGTTCCAAATTTTAATACCATGGTTAATCACAGCAAGGTAAATAGCGAAGCCGAACAATTATTTGAATTTGTTAGATTGGCTAAAACAGAAGCAGTAAAGAGAAACGTTTCTGTTGAGTTATTTTATGAAATTGACTCGAATAATAATCACTGTATAGGCATGAGAAAGCAAGGAGACAGTGATAGCTGTGAATTAGCCTCATCGGATTATCCTCGTTTTATATTCGATAATAGTCATCATTACAATATAAAAACGGTTAATGCTGGTGGGGGTGTTGTTAATCTCTCTGAAGGAATATTAGTCGCCTTTAATCCCACAACAGGAAAATCAACAAATAGCCGAAGAGTACTGGTAAACAGTACCAGTGACCCCAATTTTGTATCAGGCGTAAGGATAACGGATGTAGGCTTTATATTTCCTTGTTCTAGCTTAACACATGGTGGTAAATCTTTATGCGTATAATGAAGGGATTTACATTAATTGAATTACTGATCTCTACCTTTCTTGGATTGATTGCGTTAAGTGTCATTACTTCATCTTATTCGTTTGGCTTATCGACCAGTAATAATCAATTAAAGCATGCGTCTTTGAAATCAGAATTAGACGGGATTTTACTCATGATGGCGGATGATATCCGCCGTGCAGGATACTGCGGAGACTGTACGTCTTCGAATAACTTTATTCTGAATGATGTTTCGGGCGCAAAATCGAGCCTTCTACTTGATGGGTCTGCAACTGCTTCGAGTGGTACTTGTATTGTGTTTGCCTACAATGAGGATTCTAGCCCGGGTGTGGTCAGTGTCAGGGATAACGATGCCCGAGGTTATCGCTGGAATGACAGTAATAAAGACGGCAAGAAAGAATTCGAAATTTATAAAAACTATAGTGGGCTAACTAATTGGTCTTGTAGCAGTTCTCATTGGCAGGATTACAACAATCCGATGGTAACGGTAACGCAATTAGACTTTTTACGAACAAAGTTACCCTCTGTAAAACCGGGTTCATCGGCAAGTATCGAAAATTTAACCATTACCATTCAGGGAACGCTTGGCACCATGACTGAGCAGCGAAGTGTGAATGTCACTCTACCGAATATAGCGCCATAGGACATTGAGTCATGAATAGAATCCGGCAGAAAGCGCATGGCTTTTCAACATTGATGATCACTATGGTAATAGCCATAGTTATGGCTTTGTATGCATTTAGTGTATTAGCCGTACAGGGATTCAACTTGAAAAAAGCCCAAAATGTGATTGTCTCTAAAGAATTAAAAGCGAAGTCAAATACGGCATTACAATGTGCGGCAGAAATTATTGTTACCTCCAAAGATGTGACGGCCTCTCATGATTTCACTAGTTGTCATGATGGCACGATAAGTTTTAATCATATTCCTGCATCAGGAAAATATAAATTAACGTCAGTATCGAAAGATGCGGTAACAAATGGTGAAGCCGTATCGTCTCTCTATATTATGGCATCAGGTTCGAATGGACCAACGGCCGCTTTTTCTTCATCTGGCAGTATCGCTTTCAACGTTTCTCAAACAATAGATCCTTATGAAGGTGCGAAAAATGGTGCGGGATATGACTGCAGTTCGATTAGAACCGGCGGGAAACTTCACCTGCTTAATGGTGCCGATTTAGTTGTGCGTGATCCCCATGATCAGAATGGGCACAGAAAAAAAATAGATGGGATGGAAATTAGTTGTAATGAATCACATAAAACGGTTTCTCCTAAAAAACCTGAAGAATATAAGAATGATATTCAGCAAGATATATTAGAGCTTGATCTCTTTGACGAAAACTTTGCGGTGCCGAGGGAGCGTTGGGCTGAGGTGGTGGATAAATTTCAAGTGAAAATTACCGGAGATACCCTGAGCAAAGAGATAACCGTCGGTGACGTTAAAAAAACAGTCGAGTTTAAAAAAGTACAAAATTGTGGAACTAAAATTCAAAATATCATTGATACAAATAAATCTAAGCCATTGAAAGAGAAACAGCGTTACATATGGATTGAAGGCACCTGTGACTTGGAAGGAGTAACGTATCCGCAAGTTGCCAGTGCGGAAGATGCCGTGACGGTTGTTATTAAAGATGGTTTGTTGTACTCCTCAGCCAATATCTATTTTCATGGGAATCTCTATTTATTTGATATCAGCATGACAAATGAACAACTGCTGGCTGCCTGGAGTGATTCTGGTCTTGGGGTGTATTTGCCGGGCACTGATTTAGCTAATGTGCCTTTTTATTTTCGCGGCAGTTTCATAACGCGTGGAGCATTCAATTTAGACTCACCAGATCGTATTTCTCATGTGTTTGGGGCTTTCCAGCCGGGTTATTCTAAAGGTAAAGTCGATTACTCTGAGAGCCCCTTTGGTAAGAAGCCTGTTATTTTGAAAGGGAGTTGGCATGACTTTTAATTTGCAGATTAAGCCATCGCGAGGCTTCAGTTTGGTAGAGGTGCTGGTGTCAGTGCTGGTGATCTCTTTTTCGCTGGTTGCCATTTTGAAACTGCAGTCCTATGTCGAGCTGAAAAGTGAACAAACCGATTTACAGTATCAGGCCGTGCGTAAAGCAGAGCAGCAACTCATGCTGTGGCAGAATGTTGGAGCCAATGTCAGTTGCAACGGTACTGTGACCTCGCTGACGTTGTCGAATCTGGAGTCTTGTAAAATTGACTTTTCACCCATGACCGGTAGCGTCGCAGTGGTTGGGGCGGCAAAAACGGATGCCTCTGGCAATATCCTGTTCAAGAAACTGAAGGTAACGGTTAACTGGGTGGATCGTGAAGGCCAAAATGGCAGTATGTCACTTGTTGGCGGATATTCTGCCTACAGCCCATTGCTGATGTAGAGCCCTTGGCAATCGGCCCTAGCTGTAGAAATGATGGTAAATACGGTTGTTGTTATCGCATTTTCGTAGAACGAAATGGCCGTTGTATTGCAATTCTATTATTGCGATAATGCGAGTTATTATCGTTTAATAGAGTGTTGTATTCACATGGATGATTCGGCATTTATTCACGAGGTTGAGTCCGTTTTCCTGCCTGATGACGATCTTGCTATGCTGGTTGGTCGTTTCGAGTTAGGTCATTTTTCTGACGAGTTGTTCCGGCAACTCTCGATATCGGCGCCTGAGCCTGTTAAAACAGCGGTGGCTAAACGCCAGGCTGAGTTTCTGGCCGGGCGTTTTCTGGCGCGCACATTGCTGGAGCAGAGAGGCATCCAGTCTCAGGATGTGGCAATTGGGCCGAATCGAGCGCCAATCTGGCCGCATGGCATTGTCGGCAGTATCAGTCATCATGACCAGTTGGCAGCCTGTGTGATCAGCCATCAAACTCATGATCGCTGCGGTGTTGGGCTGGATATTGAACGATTGATTGCACCAGAGCTCGTTGCCGGAATGGCAGGAGTGGTGACTGACCCTGAAGAAGGGCGAAGGCTCAGTACGCAGGGGATGGATGATTGTGTCCTGATGACACTGATTTTCTCTGCCAAAGAGAGCATTTTTAAAGCGTTGTATCCTCAGGTACAGCGTTATTTTGACTTTCTGGAAGTGGCGTTTACCCACCTGGATGAGCAATGGCTCCATTTTGAGCTGAAGTGCGAACTGGCGGCAACGTTGCCCTCCGGGCGAAAAGGCAAAGTGTATTACCAGATGATGGGGGAGTCAGTGCTCACCTTTACTCGCTCAGAATATTTCGATTGATAATAATTATCATTATTGTGATTTGGAGTGAAGGTCGCTACAATCGCCTTTTTTCTTACTGGTAGTGTCGTTATGGACAATAACACGCTGAATTCCAAGTCTGTTTTACGGCTTGCTTTGCTGATTAACATGCTCTCTGTCGGTACCCTGATGATGGTTATGCCGCTTGGCCCGGATCTGGTGCGGGACATCGGTTTTCAGGGTGAGCACATCGGCTACATCAGTGGTGGAGCCACATTGGGCTCGGCGATTGTCGGTTTTCTGTTGGCTCCGCTTCTTGATCGCTATGACCGGCGCTCGGCGCTGACCCTGTTTCTTTTCCTCCGTTCAGTACTGATTTTGATCTGCGGTTTTGCGGCCACCCCGGAGCAGTTACTGCTGTTGTTTGTCGCGGCAGGATGTTTCTCTGGTCCACTGAGCGGACTGATTATGGCGGCGGTCATTGATGTGACTCAGGTCGCCGAGCGGGGAAGGGCGATGGCTTTTGTCGCCAGTGGCTTTTCACTGGCAGCGATCATTATCGTTCCGGTCTCTTTGCAGATGTCCCAATGGCTGAGCTGGCAGTCAACGTTCTTCCTGTTTGGCGCAATGGGCCTGATGATGGCAATGGCAGTACAGCTGTACATGCCTTCGCTGCAACCTCACTCCCCGTTACCAACAACAACGACAACAGCAACGAATGGCGCGAGAGCATCTGGGCTGTCGGCAATGATTTGGTCTACGCCGTTCTTGCTCGCGATGGGCATGATGGCGGTCAGCTTGTTCGGCCATTTCCTGTTGGTGCCAAACCTGTCAACGTACTTCCAGTTCAATCTGGGGTTCCCGCGCGATGAAATCAGCTATCTGTATTTGCTGGGTGGTCTGATGAGCATTGTTGCCATGCGTTACTCCGGCCGGATGATGGATAAAGGCCTTGGCCAAACTGCGCTGTTCGGCCTCAGCGCGGTGGTGGCTGTAGTGGTGTATTACGGCTTTGTCAGTGAAGGCGCCGACAAGCTGGTATATCTGATTTTCATTCTGTTTATGGCATCGAGTTCGGCGCGCAGTGCGGTGCTGGCCGCCTTTACTTCGCGGGTTCCGCCGCCACAGTTTCGGGCCGCGTTCATGACGTATCAGTCAACCATGTCCAATCTGGCAGCCGGCGCGGCAAGTGTAATGAGTTCGCTGTATTTGGTGTCCGGCAAAGATCATCAGTTGCTGGGGCTGGATACACTGGCCGCCTTGACCATGGTTTCTGCGTTAACCGTTCCTCTGCTTGCCTGCTGGTTCATTCCTGCGTTGAAACAGTCGCAGGCTTCACAACACGCTCCGGGGTAATTCCCCGGGGCAACCCTCATCTTCACTCCTCAGTCTGAAAAACCCCAGTCAAGCTGTTACTAATATGCGTCAATAATTTACACGCATGTCAAAAAAGTGCATGAAAGTGTAGATTCCTTGTTGACGATGAAAATAACAATAATTATCATTTGCGCCATTGTTCGTAATGGAGTGTGAAAATGTATCAGCATCAAGGGGATAGTGTTATCAAGCTAACTCGTTTAAACCGCGCCTTGTGCGTATTGGGCCTGGTTTCATCATTTACAGCGATGGCAGAGAGCGCCACCGATGAAGTGATGGTGGTGACGGCGAGTCAAACGGCGCACCCGGAGCTGACAGCACCAGCCTCTGTGTCTTATGTCACCCGTGAAGATCTGGATCAGTTGGTGGTCAACGATGTCGCAGAAGCGATCCGCAAGCTGCCAGGTATCAACATTAACCCGGGTACGTCTTACGGCCGAAATGAAATCAAAATCCGTGGCCTGGCGGCAGATTACACGCTACTGCTGGTAAATGGTCGTCGTATTAACTCCCGTGATGCACTGACCAGTGCCTACGGTAATGATTTTGACCTGTCCAGCATCCCGATGTCTGCGGTTGAGCGTATCGAGGTGATTCGTGGCCCGATGTCATCCCTTTATGGTGCGGATGCGCTGGGCGGGGTGGTTAACGTGATCCTGCGTAAGCCGACAGAAGATGTGCAGGGTTCAGTGGGTTACCAATATGACGGTATTACCAAAGGTTCCGGTGGAGATACCCACAAGCTGAACGCTTATGTGAGCGGTGCGCTGGTTCCTGACACCCTGCTGGCGAACCTGATTGTTGAAAAAAGCGATCGTGATGCCTGGCGTACCAACAAATCCGTTAACCCGGATACGGATGTTCTGGAAGAACGCGATGAGCTGAACATTTTCTCAAACCTGAAATGGCTGGTGAACCAGCAGCAGGATATCGACCTGGATCTGCTGTACAGCAAAGATGATCGTGATGCGGACTGGAATAACTGGGGCCGTGCCGTGAACAATGTGCAGGAGCTGGAGCGTTATAACGTTGCCCTGACTCACAATGGCTACTGGGAAAACTTTGATTCCCGTCTGCGCTACAGCTTTGATGAGTCCAAGCTGATGGATGACTCTGAGCTGAATGGTGCCGTGGGTGACATCAAACAGACCAACAACACGGTTGACGTGCAGTTGTCGGGCTATGTTGGTGATCACCTGCTGACCGGCGGGGCGGAGTACCGTGACATCAAGCTCAAGAATAACCTGACGCTGGGCAGTGGCTCGGTGAGCTATAACCAGGCAGCGGTCTACCTGCAGGATGAATTCTCTCTGGGAGATCTGGCGATCACGCTGGGTGGCCGATTTGACGACCACGAAGTCTACGGTGGCGAATTCAGCCCACGTGCGTATGCGGTGTACAAAATCAACGACAACTGGGTTGTGAAAGGTGGTGTGGGTAAAGCCTTCAAAGCACCAAGCCTGAACCAGTACAGTGATGCTTACTCCGTGCTGGCCTGTCGTGGTGCCTGTAGCGTGGTCGGTAACCCGAACCTGAAAGCGGAAACCTCTCTGAGCTATGAGCTGGGCACCAGCTACGAAGCTAGTCGCTGGGGTGCCGGTCTGACCCTGTTCGAAAACGACATTGAGGACATGATTCAGGCAGAGAACTGGGATCGTGTGAAAACTGAGCTGAGCTACTTCAACGTAGATGAAGCTGAAGTTAAAGGCGTGGAAACCATGGCATGGTTTGATCTTACCGACACGATCACTGTGTCGGCAAACTACATGTACACCAGTGCTGAAGACAAAAACACGAAGAAAGATCTGATCCTGACTCCGAAACATACGGCGAATGTTCAGATTGACTGGCAGGCGCTGGATAACCTGCATGCCTACACGTCTTATCAGTACACCGGTTCTCAGTATGTACGTTCGGGTGAAAAACTGGATGGGTACGGCACACTGGATCTGGGTGCCCGCTACGAAGCCATCAAGAACCTGAACCTGAAGTTGGGCGTCACCAACCTGACTGATGAAGAGCGGGACGATACCGCGACACAGCTTGATTACATCCTGAAAGCCCGCAGTGTGTACGCAGGGATTTCCTACGACTTCTAATAACAATGGTCAGCACGACTGACACCGAAAGAGCCAACGGAGTTGGCTCTTTCTTTCCTTACGACCAGCAATGTGACGTCACTTTCTAACAATTAAAACCTAACGTCAAAAGCCAACGTCAAAGCACAAACAGCCGGTTTACTGTCCCCAGTAAGCTGCACTTTGTCTTGCGTAAAAAGGGAGTTGTGACATGCAACACGCGCAAAGTGAGAATCAGTCACTGAATCCGGTATTCTCACCCGACAGTGACCTTTTTTTCTCCTCCGCCTACCGGACCGTCAGAGGACGGGGAATTAGCCAGCGGATTACCACCCCCGCCATTAACGGCGAACACCCGCACAGCGAATTCCAGCAGGTCATTTCGCAGCAATTTGCCGAGGCAAAAGCCCGCGGCATCGAAAATCCTATTCTTATCGGTTCGATTCCGTTTGATGTCTCCGAGCCTTCTTGCCTTTATATTCCCGAACAGGTTGAAGTGACCGAACACAATCCGGTGATGGTCAGCGGGCAATCTGACGCGGCTCGGGCCAAGCCATTCCACGTCTTGTCGACCCGCAGTGAGCCGGAAGAATCGGTGTTCAAACACGCAGTCGCTCAGGCGGTAGAGAAGTTCCATCACACCCGTCTGGAGAAAGCCGTGTTGTCTCGGGTCCTTAATATCGAGCTGAGCGACACGGTTTCGGCCCACGATATTCTTGCCCGGCTGATCAGCCAAAACCCGCAGGGGTTCCACTTTTCTGTTCCGCAGCCGGATCAGTCCGTATTGCTGGGCGCCAGCCCTGAGCTGCTGATTCGCCAGGAAGGAAACCACATTCTGTCTAATCCACTGGCGGGTTCAGCGAAGCGTCAGGCTAGTAAAGACGCGGATGAGCAAATCAGCCAAGCGCTGCTTCATTCGCAAAAAGATCTCTACGAGCACCGGCTGGTGATAGACGAGATCGCCCAGCAGCTAGCGCCATATTGCCGTGAGCTCGACGTCCCGGCCGGCCCGTCACTGATTCATACCCCCGCGATGTGGCATCTGTCGACTCGTATCGAGGGGCAGCTCAACGTCTGTGAGAATCAGGAACCAGCAACTCAGTCAGCCAGCGGCCAAGCCAGCCTTAATGCCAACAACAACTCTAGTAACAAGGCCAGTAACAAGGATAGTAACAAGGATAGTAACAAGGCCAGCTACAATGTGCTGCAACTGGCCTGCCTGCTGCATCCGACCCCCGCGGTGTGCGGTTTCCCGTTTAACTTGTCCCGTGATGCGATTAAAGAGCTGGAGCCGTACGAGCGCGGCATGTTCACCGGCATGGTGGGCTGGTGTGACTCCCAGGGGAACGGTGAGTGGGCGGTGACCATCCGCTGTGGCAAGGTGTTTAACAACTCCGTACGGTTGTTTGCCGGGGCCGGTATTGTCAATGCGTCCTGTCCGCAGGCGGAGTGGGCCGAAACCGAGGCTAAATTGGGCACCATGCTCAATGCCTTCGGACTGGGCGAACAGGTGGTCGCATGAGCATTGCGTATACCCCCTGGCCGGCCGAGATTGCCGCTTCATATCGGGAGAAAGGCTATTGGACCGATGTGCCGATGACCGACATCCTTATCCGTCATCAGAGTGAGCGCGCGGAACACCGGGCGCTGATTTGCGGCGAGCGCAGCTGGACGTATCGCCAGTTGGAGCTGGACGCTGCCCGATTGGCGGATTCGCTGCTGCAGCTGGGCGTAAAACCGGGGGATACCGCCCTGGTGCACCTGCCAAATGTGGCAGAGTTCTACATTGTCTTTTTTGCCCTGATGAAACTGGGCGTGGTGCCGGTGAATGCGTTGTTCAGCCATAACCGCCACGAGCTGTCGGCGTATGCCGGGCAAATTCAGCCGACGCTGGCGGTGGTGTCTTCCCGCCACAGCTTGTTCGCCGACAATGAGTATCCACAGGCGCTCAGCCAGCAGTATCCTTCGCTGCAGCACTGGCTGGTGGACGGTGAGACTTCTGATGAGGCGCCTTTGGGCCACTCGCTGGCTGCGGCTATCAAAGGTGAACTGACCGCGACTCATATTGTGTCTGACAATACCGTGTCTGGTAGTACAACACATGGCCACAATGACGCCCTCCGCTCATGGCCTGAGCTGGATGCCTCTGAAGTTGCCTTCTTCCAGTTATCCGGCGGCAGTACCGGTACGCCGAAACTCATTCCACGTACTCACAATGACTACTACTACAGCGTGCGAGCCAGTGCCGAGATTTGCCTGCTGGACCGCGACTCGGTTTTCCTCTGTGCATTACCGGTGCCGCATAACTTTACCCTGAGCTCTCCGGGAGCGCTGGGGGTGTTCTATGCCGGAGGCACCGTGGTACTGGCACCGGAGCCTAGTCCGATGACCTGCTTCCCGCTGATCAAACGCCATCAGGTCACCATGACCTCTCTGGTGCCGCCGGCGGTTACATTGTGGCTACAGGCCGCGGCCGATGATGGCTCAGAATTGGCAAGTCTGCAGTTTCTGCAGGTTGGTGGTGCCCGGCTCGGGGAGAGTCTGGCTCGCCGTATTCAGCCGGAACTGGGCTGTCAGTTGCAGCAGGTCTTCGGCATGGCCGAAGGGCTGGTGAACTACACCCGCTTCGACGACAGCGAATGGCATGTGCTCAATACCCAAGGGCGGCCTATCAGCGAAGATGACGAAATCCGCATCGTTGACGAAAACGGTCAGGATGTGCCGCGAGGCACCCCCGGTGCGCTGCTGACCCGTGGCCCTTATACCTTCCGCGGGTACTACAACAGCCCCGAACATAACCAAACCGCGTTTGATCAGGATGGCTTCTACCGCTCCGGCGACGTGGTGGTGATGACTGACGACGGCTACCTGATGGTGGTTGGTCGTGACAAAGATCAGATTAATCGTGGCGGCGAGAAAGTTGCGGCGGAAGAGATCGAAAACCAGCTGCTGGCCCTGCCGGAAATCACTCAGGCCGCGCTGGTGGCGATGCCGGATCCGGTGATGGGTGAGAAAAGCTGTGCCTTTATCGTTACCACTAACCCCAAACTCAAAACCATTGCGATTCGAAAGCATCTGCGGGCATGCGGTATCGCCGACTACAAGCTGCCCGATCGCATCGAAACCGTCGATGCCATGCCGATGACCCATGTCGGCAAAATTGACAAAAAAGCCCTGCGTCAGCAGATCGCCGACCAAGTTCACGCCCAGTTACAGCCTCAGCCAGAAAAGGACGTTTTATCATGACTATCCCATCATTGCCGACTTACACCATGCCAGCTGCCGAGGCGTTTCCTGCCAATAAAGTCGAGTGGGCATTTGCGCCGGAGAAAGCGGCTTTTCTGATCCACGACATGCAAGAGTACTTTGTCAGTTTCTATGAGCGTGACAGCGCGCTGATGCAGACCTTGCTGAGTAATCTGGTTGCCCTGAAGCGTTTTTGCAAAGCCAACGGTATTCCGGTGATTTACACCGCCCAGCCGAAAGAGCAGAACATGGCAGATCGTGCCCTGCTCAACGACATGTGGGGCCCGGGCCTGAACAAGTCTCCTGAGCTACAACAAGTGGTTGAGGCGCTGGCGCCGGAAGCCGGCGATACCGTCCTCGACAAGTGGCGTTACTCGGCGTTTCAGCGTTCGCCGCTGGAGCACATGCTCAAAGAGCTGGGTCGGGATCAGCTGCTGATTGGCGGGATCTATGGCCACATCGGCTGCCTGATGACGGCGGTGGATGCCTTTATGCGTGATATCAAACCGTTCATGGTGGGGGACGCCATTGCTGATTTTTCACTGGAAGAGCATGAAATGGCGCTGCGCTATGTGGCCGGACGGGCCGGGATGGTGGTGTCTACCGCCGCCTTGATTGGAGAGCCTCAACAGCCTCAACTTATCGATGACCAGCAGGATGACCTGCCTGCTGTTCTGACCCGCAGCGGCCTGCTGGCGCGCATTGCCGGCCTGGTGGAAGAAGACGTCAACGAGTTTGATCCGGATGAAAACTTGGTCGATTACGGTCTGGATTCGGTGCAGATCATGTCATTGATCACCGAATGGCGTAAGCACGGGATTGTGCTCAACTTTGTGCAGCTGGCGGAGGAGCCTACGTTTAACCACTGGTGGGCTCTGCTGGCAGAGGCATTGCAGAACACGCCCGCATTGGCACCACAACGCGGGCAAAAGGAGGCGGTGGCATGATCGCCCTGAATACTGCCCAGCACGGCTTGTGGCTGGGCCATACCCTGAATGAAGACAAAGCCCTGTTCAACACCGCTGAGTGCATCGTGTTTGAAGGGAAGGTGGATGCCGAAAAGTTGGCAGCGGCGGTGCGTCAGGCAGTGGCAGAAAGCGAATGCCTGTCCTGCTATTACCGTAGTGAAAACGAACAGCCGTATCGCATTGCCGCCTCTGAGCCGGTGGCATTTGATGTGGTGGAGCTGTCTTCGGAAGCGGGAAGCAAAGCCGAGGAGATTGCGGCAGTGCGTCGCTGGGCTGAAGAAGATATGACACTGGCGTTCGATCTGGAACAGCAACTGCCGTGTCGTTTTGCCCTGCTTCGTGGGCAGCAGCATGACTATCTCTACAACTGTGTCCATCACATTGCGCTGGACGGCTTTGGTACAACCCTGATGTTCCAGCGGATTGCCGAGGTTTATTCGCTGTTGGTGCAAGGACAGATGGTCACCCCGTCGCCATTCGGCAGTTTCAGCGCGGTACTGGACGAAGATCAGCAGCGCCGCGATTCCGGGGCGTATGACAAAGCCCGTCAGTTCTGGCTGGAAACGCTGGCAGGGAATACTGCACCGTCGTCGTACAGTACCGAGATAGCCCCGATAGCCGCCCGGTTCCATCGGCAGAGCACCACCTTCAGTGACAGCCTGTGGCAGCAGTGCCAGACGCTGGCGGACCAGCATCAGCTGACCTGGGCGGATATTTTCCTTGCCGCGCTCTGTACCCATCTGCGTCAGTACAACACGGCTGTCAGCCACAATGGTGCCAACAGCAATATCACCAGTAACGGCAATAGTAACGGCAACAGCGAGCAGGTGGTGCTGGGTATGATGGTGATGAACCGGCTGGGATCGAAGTCCCTGACGGTGCCAAGCATGCAAATGAACATTGTGCCGCTGGTGGTTGAGGTCTCCGATGAGGATGACCTGCTGAGTGTGGCGCGCAAGGTCGCGGCACACAAAAAGAAAATGCGCCGTTTCCAGCATTATCGCTATGAAGATCTACGCCGTGACCTGAACCGGGTCGGCGGCAGCCAGCGGTTATACGGCGCACTGGTTAACATCATGCCGTTTGATCACCCGTTGCAGTACGGCAATCTGGCGGCCGATACCCTGAACCTCAGTGCGGGGCCGGTGGAAGATTTGACCATTGAGCTGCACTGTAAATCAGAAGGACTGCCGGTGGTTGACTTTGACGCTAACCCGGCGGTGTACGAAAAAGGTCAGCTGGCGGGGCTACAACAGGAACTGTTGACCCTGATGGCTACCTGGCTGACTGAACCGACCCAAACGACGGCCTCGCTGCTGGGTGGCCTGCACGCGCAGGCACGGCTTGCTGCGTTGATTCCTGGAGAGCCGCGGCGCCCGGCAGCCATCTCAGTCCTGGCCGAGATTCGGCGTCATGCGACTGAACACCCGACCGCAATTGCCGTTGAGCAAGAGGGGGAGTCACTGACCTATCAGGTGCTGGTAGAAAAAGCCGAGGCTGCGGCCGGTACGTTGCGGGCACAGGGAATCAGCGAGGGAGAGAAAGTTGGCGTTGCGCTGAGCCGTTCGCTGCCGTGTATCACCACTGTGCTGGCCGTCATGCTGAGCGGGGCGGTGTATGTACCGCTGGATCCGGACCAGCCAATTGAGCGCCAGAGCAGCATCGTCAGTCAGGCCGGGATCCGCACTGTGATCACCGAGGCCCAGTATCAGCACCGTCTGTCAGTACTGCCGGTCACGATTCAGCTGGCGGGGCACCTACAGTCTGCGGGGTTAGTTGAATCTGGCCCTTCTGATACAACCTGTTTTTTCAATGAAGGAAGTGCGTTCACCGAACCTGCAGCATCTGAGCTGGCGTACATCATGTTCACTTCCGGGTCGACCGGCCAGCCGAAAGGCGTGGCCATCAGTCATCATGCGATGAACCATTTCGTGGCCGCAGCGGCGGCAACCTACGGTGTCACCGCAGCTGATCGCGTGCTGCAGTTTGCCCCGTTCAACTTCGATGCCAGCATTGAAGAAATCTTTGTCGCCCTGAGTCAGGGAGCGACGCTGGTGCTGCGTACCGACGCTATGCTGGAGTCGATGGCAACCTTCTCCGATTCGGTGCAGGCGGCAACGATTTCAGTGCTGGATCTGCCGACGGCCTTCTGGAACGAGTGGGTAGTCAGTTTGCAAGCAGGCACTGCCTCCCTGCCAGGCACACTCCGTGGTGTGATCATCGGGGGGGAAGCCGTGTATCCCGAGCCGCTGGCGCAGTGGCAGAAAGCGGTACAGAACGCGAGACAGGCGGCTGGTTCTGCCGGTACTGGCCTGGCAAACGGTATTCACCTGTTTAACACCTACGGTCCGACAGAAACCACGGTCGTGGCGACCTGCACTGACCTGCAACACTTCCGCGGCGAGCACAGCCAGTTACCGATTGGCCTGCCACTGCCCGGTGTTGATGTGCTGGTGCTCGACAGCCAGTCTTGTCCGGCGGCGACCGGCGAGCTGGTCATCATGGGGGCCACCCTGGCAGACGGTTATCTGGGCCAGAACCACCCGGCATTTTCGACCTTGCAGGTCGGCGATGAGTTGCGCCGGGTTTATCGCACCGGCGATCGGGTCACGCTGGAACACGGCCAGCTGGTGTATCTGGGACGGATCGATAACGAATTCAAAATCAGTGGCTACCGGATTCAGCCGGGCGAAGTGGAATCCCATCTGCTGGCGCTGACCGGCATTGAAGAAGCCTGCGTGCAGGGAATGGTGTTTGATAACGGTCTTCGTCGTCTGGTGGCGTTTGTCGCCGGTGAGCAGTATGACCGCTTTAATGCCCTAGCTATCAAGAAAGCCCTGCAGGAAAGCCTGCCGCCAGCGATGATCCCGACCGATTTCCGCTTTTTCCCGTCGTTGCCGAAAACCGGCAGTAACAAGGTGGATCGTAAAGCCTTGCTAGCGGGCTATCAGCAAGACAGCACCGGACAGGTGCTGGCCAGCGAAACGGAGAACCGGGTCGGTGCGATCTGGCAGCAGATCCTCGGGGTGGGCTCAATTGACTCGCAGGATAACTTCTTTGAACTGGGTGGCCAGTCGTTGCAGACCATCCAGATCGTGAACCGTCTTGGCTCGGAGTTTGAAGTCAGCATCAAGGTGTCAGACGTGTTTGACCGCCCGGTATTGAGTGATTTCTGCCGCTATCTCGACGAGATGCAGCAACAAAGTGAAGATGAAGTGGAGATGGTGTGGTGATGGCAGAACAACAAACCGCAATGACCTTTACCGGTCAGTTCGAGAACAAAGTCGTATGGGTGACCGGTGCTGCGCGCGGGATCGGTCATGAGGTGGCGATGAGCTTCCATCGTCTGGGTGCCCGGGTGATGGGGCTGGACATTGATTTCAGTGCCGCACGCGACGAGGGTATCAGCCATCCGTTTGCCACTTATGAGGTAGATATCAGTGATCCGGCTGCAGTCAGTCAGGTCGCACAGACCATTCTGGCCGCGGAGCCAGTGATCGATGTGCTGGCGAACGTGGCCGGGATCCTGCGAATGGGGCAAACCGAAGAGCTGACCGTTGATGACTGGCACACCTGTATCAACGTCAATGCCTCCGGGGTGTTTTACCTATTGCAGCAACTGATCCCGGTGTTCAAGCAGCAGCGTCACGGAGCGGTGGTCACCGTCAGCTCCAATGCTGCGCATATTCCGCGTCTTCACATGACCGCGTACTGTGCTTCGAAAGCGGCGCTGACCAGTCTGGCCGATTGTGCAGCCCTTGAGCTGGCTCCTTACGGTGTGCGTTGCAATGTGGTGTCACCGGGGTCAACCGATACCCGGATGCAGCGATCTTTGTGGCACAGCGACGATGCCGAGCAGCTCACCATTGCCGGTTTCCAGGAGCAGTTCAAATTGGGGATTCCGCTGGGCAAAATTGCCCGGCCGGAAGAGATCGCTCAGGTGGTGGTTTTCCTGGCGTCGGATCTGGCCAGCCATGTCACCATGCAGGACATTGTGGTGGATGGCGGCGCGATTCTTAACGCCTGAGCAGGCGCACATCAGCGATACAGCAAAACACGACACAGGAAAACATCATGACAGACATGATTTCATTACTGGCAGACCTTGAGCGCAAAGGGATCCGGCTGGCCCTGAATGAGAAAGGTCAGCTGACTTCCCAGTGCAGCAAGCAGGCGCTGACACCGGAAATCGGGCAACAGATCCGAGACAACAAAGACGCCATCATTCGCTGTCTGCACGCCCGCCAGGCGTACGAACAACCGATCCCCGTACAACAGGCGGCCTCCGGGCCGCTTTCTTTCTCCCAGAGTGGCCTCTGGTTTATTGAGCAGTACGAAGATAACTCGCATCTGTACAACATGCCGGTGCATTTTCGCCTGACCGGCAAGCTGGATGTCGCCGCGCTGGAATACGCCTTCTCGGCGCTGGTGTCCAAACACGCCAGCCTGCGTACCCGGTTTGTGCGCAATAGCCAGGGCAAAGGTGAACAACATATTGCCGCGCAGGCTGAGCTGGCGGTCACTCATCATGACCTGTCTCATCTGGCGCATGCCGAGCGCGAGCAGGCACTGGTGAAAATGGTCGAGGAAGATATTTATCGCCCATTTGATCTGGAAAAAGGCGAGCTAACCCGGGTGGAGCTGGTCCGGTTGGGTGAAGAAGAGCACCTGCTGATGCTCACCCAGCACCATATTATTTCTGATGGCTGGTCGGTGAAAAATATGTTTGCCGATTTCAAGCAGGCCTTTCTTGCCTATCAGAATAGCCAGCCGCAACCGATAACACCGACGGCGGTCAACTATATCGACTATGCCCACTGGCTCAACTCTCCGGCCTTCCGTGACTACCACGAAGAGTTCCGCCCGTTTTGGGTGGAGCGCCTGAAAGGTATCCCGGAAGTGCATGCCCTGCCGCTCGACAAACCGCGCCCGGCCAGCCACAACAATGATGGCGCACTGGTGTTTTCATCCATTCCGTTGCCGCAATGGCAGCAGTTCCAGCGTTTGTGCCAGCAACATAGCACCTCGTATTTTATCGGCCTGCACGCGGTGTTCTCACTGCTGATGGCCCGTCTGGGCGGCGACAGGGATGTGGTGATCGGGACGCCGCTGGCTTATCGCGAGCGCGCTGACATCGAAGATGTGGTGGGTTTTTTCGTCAACACCATTGTGTTACGTACTCAGCTGGATGACAGCCTGACCTTCGCCGAGTACCTGCGTTACTGCCGTGAGCAGGATCTGGCCGCGTTTGACCATCAGCTGTTCCGCTTTGAAGCCCTGAGCGAAGCCATCGGAGCCGACCGTACCACGGCGCTTAACCCGATTTTCCAGATCATGCTGGTTTATCAGGCCAAGGTGGATTTCAACGATCTGATCCCCGGTTGTGGTGCAGTGGAAGAGCCGTCTCCGGTGTTGCCGGCGAAAACCGATTTGTCGCTTAAGGTTACTGAGTTGGTAGACGGTGTCCGGCTGGAATGGCTCTACAGCAAAGGGGTGTTTAAGCACCAGACGGTAGCCCGTTTCGCCGAGATGTTCCTGATGCTGCTGGATGGCATTCTGGCTGAACCGCAATCGCCGGTGATGGAGCTGCCGATGGTAGACCGCCAGCATCAGGCCCGAATCGGCAAGGCGCTGGCCAGTCTGGCTATGGCTAATGGTGAGCCCATGGCTGCTGGTGAAATGGTTACTAGTGAGTTGGCTACTAGTGCGTTGGTTACTGGTGAATTACCTGGTGATTCTGCGGCCGTGACGGATGCTCTGCGGATCCATGAGCAAATCAGCCGCCATGCCGCAGCGTATCCGGCACAACCGGCGGTGACCGGCAGCGACAGGACGATTACTTATCAGGCGCTGGATCAGGCCGCCAACCGCCTGGCGCAGTATCTACTGGCGCACATGACCGATGAATCGTCTGCCGAGCAGAAAATCGGGGTGGTCGCGAGTCGCACGACCCAGTATGCGGTTGCTGCGCTGGCCGCCTGGAAAGCGGGAATGAGTTATGTCCCGCTGGATCCCGCTTACCCGACGGCACGGTTACAGCACTTGGTTGACGACGCCCAACTGGCGGTGGTCATTGCGCCGGATGCGCAGTTTGCTGAGGCGCATCCGGGGCTGACCGGATGCCAGGTAGTCAATGTGACGGAAGCGGCAACGGCGGCGAGGCTGGCCCAGACCGCTGCGACGGCACCGGCAATCACGGTGACGGCGCAAGATCTTGCTTACGTGATCTACACCTCGGGCTCGACCGGTCTGCCAAAAGGGGTGGAAGTGGAACATGGCGCATTTACGAACGTACTGACCGACCATACTGCCCGTTTGCACATGACATCCGCCAGCGTGATGTTTAACCCGATGTCGCTGGCATTTGATGCCGGTAACATGACGGCGATACTGCCATTGTTTGCCGGATCGAAACTGGTGCTTGGCGAGCCGGATGACACCCTGCTGGAGCAGGCCGAAGCGCACGGTGCGACGCATATGATCAGCTCGACCGCGCTGTTTGCGGCCATGGCTCCTCGTCCGCTGACCTCACTCAAAACGGTGGCATTTGGCGGCGAAGCGTGCCCGGCCAATCTGCCCGCCAGCTGGCAGGGCAAACTGCGCCTGCTGAACATGTATGGCCCGACCGAGTTCACTGTGACCGCGCTGGTCAAAGAGTTGCAACCGGGAGAGCCGGTGACCATTGGCCATCCGGTTGAGAATACCCAGGCCGTGATTTTGGATGAACAAGGACAGCTTTGTCCGGTGGGCGTGGCCGGTGAGTTGTGCCTGGCTGGCAGGGGGCTGGCACGGGGTTACCTTAACCAGCCAGCGCTGACCGCGAATGTGTTTGTCACGCGGGAGATTGCCGGGCAGACCGTTCGCTGTTATCGCACCGGTGATAAAGCACGCTGGCTCAATAACGGCGAAGTGGAGTACCTGGGCCGGATTGACCAGCAGGTAAAACTGCGCGGTTACCGGATTGAGCTGGCTGAAATTGAAAATCAGATTGCGAAAGTTGCGCCGCAGCTCCATCAGGTTCGAGTGATCGTGGCCGGTGAAGGCGTGCAGCGCCAGCTGGTGGCCTATGCCACGGTGGAATCAGTGTCTGAGATGATGCCACATACCTCACCGGCTGGACGTGTCGAACCGGGGCAAATTTTGGCGGCCGCAGCCCGTATTCTGCCGGAATATATGGTGCCGGTAGAACTCATTGTGCTGGATGAGCTGCCACTGACCGTAAACGGCAAACTGGATATCAGCCGGTTACCGGCTCGCCAGCTTGTAACCGGAGACGGTGCTCAGCCTGATAATGACCTTGAAGCTGAGGTACTGGCGATTTGGCGCGAGGTGCTTAACACCGAACTGGGTGTTGAAGATGACTTTTTCCGTCTCGGCGGGGATTCGATCCTCAGCATTCAGCTCAACACTCGGCTGCGTGATGCGGGCTTTGCCTGCACCGTCAAAGATGTGTTTGAAGCGAAAACCGTGCGTAAGTTGTGCCGGACGCTGGCAGCCCATTCGCAGCATGAACGGGCGGTTGATGCCGAGAAGGGACAACTGGCCGGTACGTTTGATTTGCATCCGATCCAGCGCTGGTTCGATGCTCAGCCTTTTGCCCGTCCGGCGCACTGGAATCAGGCGGTGGTACTGGCTATTCCTGAGGTAGATTCTGCCCGGCTGACCAGCATGATGGCCCAACTGCTGGCTCACCACGATGCCTTGCGTCTGCGGGTAACGGACGACAATGGCACGCGCCGCCAGCGTTATCAGGCGTCGGTGACAGTACCGGAACTGGTGGAACTGGATGCGGCGAACATGACCGAAAGCGAACTGTATGATGCGCTGACGACGCTGCAATCGCAGTTCGATCTCGTCAACGGGCCGGTAATGGCCTGGGCGCGGGTGCGTCATTTGCCGTTGCCAAAGGCTCAGTCCGAGCAAGGCGCAGAGCCCCAGACTGGACTGTTCCTTGCGCTGCATCACTGGGTGGTGGATGCGGTTTCCTGGCGTATTCTGGCCGAAGATCTGCAGCGTTTGTATCAGGGGCTGCCGCTGCCGGCGAAAACCTCCAGCTATCGCCAGTGGGGCGATGCCCTGAAAGCCTATGCTGATCGTCATCCGGAACAGTTTGACTATTGGCACAGCCAGCTTGAGGCGGCTCAGTCACGTTGTGAGTCCGCTAGCGATGCCCGCTACTGCGCGTTACCAAATCAACTGAACCGTGACAGTGATGGCAAGGTGATTCCGAGCCAGGCGATGCTGGAACTGGATGAGAGCGAGACTGAACGTCTGGTCGGTAAGGCAAACAGTGCCTTTACCACAGAGGTGCGCGATCTGCTGCTTGCGGCTCTGGGTATGACGTTCAATGAACTGGGCTGGGGCGAGCAATCGACCGTGATGCTGGAAGGGCATGGCCGCGAGGACATTGCCGAGCAGCTCGATGTCAGCCGTACCGTCGGCTGGTTTACCAGTACCTATCCGTGTACCGTTGCCGTGCAGCCTTCGCTGGCGGAGACGATCAAGCACACCAAAGAGGCGCTGCGGCAGGTTCCGGATAATGGCATCGGCTTCAATGCGCTGCGTAGCTACCATCCACAGGGCGCGCAGCTGACGTTCTCGCCAGTGGTCTTTAACTACCTAGGGCGTCAGACCCGCAAGCAAGGGCTGCAACCGGAACCGTGGCGTCCTCTGCCGGTGATACCGGGGCAAACGGCTTCACCGCTGAACCCGGGGGCTGAGCTGATCAGCCTGCATGGCGGGATCTATGAAGGACAACTGACAATGCGTCAGGTCGGGGTTCTGGAGCAGGCTCTGAGTGAGCAGTTTATGGCGGCATTTAAAGCCAACCTGCTGGCCGTGATCCGTTACTGTGAGCAGCACACCGTGACTCACGGCAGGCAGTCGACGCCGTCAGATCACCCGTTGGTCACATTGACCCAGCCAGAGCTGGATGCGTTGTCAGAACGGTTTGATATCGACGCGTTGCTACCGGCGTCTTCGCTGCAGCAAAGCATGTTTGCCCATCAGCAGCGTTGCCCTGACGATGAAGCGTATCTGCTGCAAACCCCGATCCGATACCAACAGCCACTGGATCTGACCCGTTACCGGCAGGCATGGCATGCGGTCGTCAGCGCTTATCCGGCATTGCGGACGGTATTAAGCGGGCCGTTTGGCGAGGCAAACCCATTGATTCAGGTGGTGCAGCGTCAGTGTGTACTGCCGTTTGACGTGGTGGATCTGACCGATGAAGCTGATCCGCAGGCGGTGATTGCCGCATACTGCACGCAGGATCGCCAGCAGGGAATCCCGCTGCAAGGCGAGGCGCTGTTACGCGTGCGCTGTTTCCGTCTGGCGGACGATGATATTCAGGTGATCTTCAGCTGCCACCACGCGGTGATTGACGGCTGGAGTGGCCCGCGTCTGTTTGCGGCGCTTCATCAGGCGTATGAATCCTTGTCTGAGAGCGAGCATATCGAGGAATCCGCTGTGCTGCCGGTCGATCAGGCGTATCTGGCCCATGCTGAGTATGCCTTCAGGCAGCAGGCCGACACGGCAGCCTTCTGGGCTGAGAAGTCGCTGGCGACAGCAAAAGCCAATGATCTGACATTGTTGTTTGGTCATGGTTTTGCGGCGTCCCCTTACCAACAGCAACCCGAGGTGGTCAAAACGGCACTGTCGCCGGAGGCGCAGGCTGCTCTGGTGCATTTTGCCCGTCAGGCTGGGGTCACTCACAGCACGGTAGCGCAGTTTGCCTGGCACCGTCTGGTGGCCCGTGCTACCGGTCAGCCGTTAAGTGACCAGCCGACCACCATAGTTGGGAATGTGGTGCCGGGGCGTGATGCGCCGGTTGACGGGATCACCGCCAGCGTCGGGCTCTATATCAATACGTTGCCGCTGATGATGACCTGGCAGGAGTCGCAGCCATTGGCCGTGCAACTTGCCGGGCTGCAAAGTGAGACCATGGCGCTGAACCAGCACGCCACGCAGTCATTGATCGCACTACAAGCCGGACGCGGACGACTGTTTGACAGCGTGTTTGTTTACGAGAACTACCCTCGACCGGAAGCCTCAGAGCAGAAGGCCCCAGAGCAAGAGATGACACCCATCGAACAACCCGTCAATAATCTCCGTGCTGTACTGCAACCGGAGTTCGGACCGGCTTTTGAAAAGGTGGAAATTCCGCTCAGCCTGGTGGTCAATGAGGTTGGCGGCCAGCTGTCGCTGCGCTTTGAATTTGACGGGCAGCAGGTCGAGCCAGCTCGCGCCCGCGAGGTGCTGATGCGTTGGCAGGATGAGCTGTTAGCGGTGATTGCTGCTGATCCGCAGCAAGTGTTGCCACTGACCCCGCTGGCATCTGTGGCTGAGCCGCAATGTTTGAACAGTGAGCATCATGCGAAGGCAGATCCGGCATCTCTTGATGGGCCTTGGCCACCGGCTATTAGCCAGTTGGTCAGTCAGGTGTGGCAGCAGAGTACTTCACTGACGGTCACGCCGGACAGCGCGTACTGGCACCAGCCGTTGTGTGCACTGGGGATTGATTCTCTGGGGGCGATTGCGCTGGTGCAGCGTCTGAACCAGGCGCTGAGTCAGCAGGGGCAGAAGCAGGCCGTGACTCTGGCAGAACTGTATCAGCATGCCACACCGGCAGTGATGTGCCGGGCATTGAGCGAAGCATATGCTCAGCAGCCTGAACGGGAGGTGGCCGATGCCTAATCTGGATCAGACAAACGCTCTGTCCGCGTCTTGGTGCGCGCGTGTTTCTTCACGTGATTCTATATCTTCACGTGATCTTGCAACTATGCTGGAGGCCGCCCTGAACGGGGCGGCCGAGTCCGGACGGATGGCCATCGACTTTGGCGATGCATCGCTCAGCTACCGTGATCTGCTGGCTGATACGGCACGGGTAAAGCAGCGCCTGACGCAGGCGGGCCTGACGGCGGGATGCCGCGTCGGGATCCACCTGGAGCGAACGCCCACTCTGATTGCCTCGTTACTGGCCTGTCTGTTTTCCGGCATGGCATTTGTCCCACTCGATCCGTTGTTTCCGGCGGGGCGGCTACGGGATATTGCTGAGGAAGCGCAGCTGGATGCGGTGCTGGAGGCTGGTCATGAAACTGGCAATAAGGCTGGCAGTGAAGTGCCAGCAGCTATCGGATTTCGCTGCCCGGTTGTTAGCTTGGATGACAATAAAGAACAGACGCGACATCGGACGCAGCAGGGTGGTGTGGGGGCTCTGACACTCAGCCCGAAGCTGAGGCCCGATACCACGGCTTATATGATGTTCACGTCCGGCTCAACCGGCAAACCGAAAGGGGTCGTTATCAGTCATCAGGCGCTGGCAACCTTCCTGTGTGCCGCGGTTGCCAGACTGGAATTGGATGCCCGTTGTCACTGGCTGCTGATCACCACTATCGCGTTTGATATCTCGATGCTGGAGATTTTTGCCCCCTTGCTGGTGGGCGGCCGTTTGTTGCTGACCGATAGCGAAGCACATAAAGATCCTCATGCTGTCGCGGCTACGCTGGCGCAGCACCCGTCTGTGAATGTATTGCAGGCCACGCCGACCTTCTGGCGGATGCTGGTAAACACCGGCTGGCAAGGCCAATCCGGGCTGACCGCGCTGACCGGCGGGGAAGCGCTGGACAGCGGATTAGCGCAGCAGCTGCATTCGCGCTGCGAGGTGCTCTGGAACTGTTACGGACCCACGGAAGCCACGGTCTGGTCACTGATGTCGACCGTGCAGCCGGGGCAGCCGATCACCATCGGTCAGAGTCTGGCCGGGTATGGCCATCTGGTACTGGATGAAACAGCGTCACCGGTGGGCGAAGGGCTGGAAGGGGAACTGTGCATTTATGGTGATGCCCTGAGTGATGGTTACTGGCAGCGGGCGGATTTGACCGCGGCGCAGTTTGTGGTTCGTGCAGACGGGCGGCGTTATTACCGCACCGGTGATAAAGTCCGGCGGCTGGCGGACGATCGCTATCAGTATCTGGGACGGCTGGATGATCAGGTTAAGCTGCGCGGCTACCGGATTGAGCTGGGGGAGATCGAAGCCCGGCTGCGCGAGCTGGATGGTGTCAGTGATGCAGCCGTCAGGTTGGAAGGCGAAGGTGAGCAGGCGATGCTGGTGGCGTATCTGGAGCAGGATGCTCAGGCTGGGGCACCAATTTCGCAAGAAGTGACTCGCTCACAAGGAATGCTTCGCTCACAAGGTATGACGCGTCTACAGCTGCGTAAGGCACTGGCGGCACACTTGCCGGGCTACATGATTCCGGGACGGTTCGTGTGGCTGAACAGTCTGCCGAAAACCGCCAGCGGTAAGGTCGATCGTAAGCGGCTGGTGGCCGGTTAGCGACGGATTGGTATTCCTCTCTTGTCTTTAACCGACAAATAAACTTAACTGACAAAAAAACCGCCGAAAGGCGGTTTTTTGTTTAGCGTGGCAACCAGTGGTAAGGGTTATTGCGTCACCGATTGGGCTTCCGGCTTGTTTACCAGCTTGGCGATGTCATCCATCACTTTCATCGCGGCCAGCGGGCCCCCGACGGAGGTCCACAGTGAGCCGTCCACAGCGGTAAACCGACCGGCGTTAATCGCGCTCAGCTGGCGGAAGGCAGGGGTATTTTCGGCTTGTTTCATGGCATCCACGGCTTCGCCGGACGTGCTGAGGGTGCCGATCACCATCCAGTCGCCGTCCAGCACTGATAACGCTTCCAGACTCAGTGACATGGAATGGGTATGCCCCGGATCTTGCTGGTTATCCGGACGTTTCATGCCGACATCGGCAATCACCTGACTGGCAAACGAATCGCGGAACATGTAAGCCGGTCCTTTCGGGTTCCAGCGTACGACGCTGATGGTCTGGCCTAGTCGGTCACCAATAGCCTGTTTGGTTTGCTCAGCATGTGACAGATAGCGCTGCATAAAGGAATCGGCATCCGCCTCGCGGTTCAGGATAGTGGCGGTGCGCTTGAAGACCTCTTTCCAGCTTTCGCCATAGTTGAACGTCACCACGGTCGGGGCAATTTCATTCAATAGCTCAATCACTTCCGGGCGGTTTGGCGCGGTCAGGATCAGATCCGGTTCCAGCTCCAGAATGGTTTCCAGGTTCGGGCGGGACAGATCGCCGACAATCTGAATGTCGCCCTTGATAGCCGGGGCGAGGTAGCGCGGCAGAGTTTGCTGACCACGGCCGTTAACGGTGCCGACCGGTGTCATACCGAGCGCCAGGGCGGTATCGAGGTCGATTTCGCTCAGGGTGATCACCCGTTTCGGGTGCAGGGGAACCGTAACTTTTTCGCCCAGGGCATTGTCAACGGTACGGGTATCGGCGGCAGTGGCCTGGCTCGCCATGCAGAACAGGGCCAATGCGGTAAACAGGCTTCGAAGCAACATAATACTCCTTATTATGCAAATCAGTGAATGAGATGAATCGTTCGCAATTGTACTTGATAAGGATATTGAGAACTATTTTTATTTATTTCTGTTCAGCGAAAAGGCGGGTTGATATCATGTCCAGCCTCGTCGATATACATGGAGTTGCAAGCGTGTCGAAACATCACCTTGTCTGGTTGGGAGCGGGCGTGGTTTGTGTCTGCTTTTTTTCGTTATTGTCTTTGTCGGTCGGAGCCGGAGAATACGGCGCAGCAGATGCGCTGGCGTACTATTTTTCAGCCATCAATCCGTCAGAGCACATGATCATGGTGATGGATACACTGCGACTGCCGCGCACACTGTGCGCCCTGATGGTCGGAGTCAGCCTGTCGCTGGCGGCGTCTTTACTGCAAAGCGCGACCCGCAATCCACTGGCTGAGCCGGGGTTGCTCGGGGTGAATGCCGGGGCAGTATTGGGGCTGGTGACCGGACTGACCTATTTTGGCGTCGAATCGGCGCAAGGGTATCTGGTCTGGTCCGGGCTGGGCGCGCTGACCGGCAACATCGTCGTGCTGCTGGTCGGTCATGTCATGGGCAAATCCAGCCCGCTCAAACTCATTCTGGTCGGGGTGGCAATGAATGCCACGTTTGGCGGTATCTCCAGTTTTATTCTCTTGTCGCATCAGGTGGTGCTGGATCAGTTCCGATTCTGGAACCTAGGCTCGCTGGCGGCTGCGGATATGGCATCCATGGCGATGGTCTCACCGTTTATGCTGGCCGCAGTCGTACTGACTTTTCTGCTGGCCCGTCAGCTCACCATGATGCAGCTGGGCGAGCAGCAGGCTCGCTCGCTGGGGATCAATACCCACTGGGTTCGTATTGGTGTCTTGCTGGCCTCAACCTTATTTACTGCCTGCGCTATTTCGGTTGCCGGGCCGATCAGTTTTGTCGGCTTCCTGGCGGCTTACTGTGCTCGCATGGTGGAGCCGGTGCGGCTGTCATTGCAGGTTGTGTTTTCGGCGCTGTTCGGCGTCTGCTTCATTATGGCCGCAGATATTCTGGCACGCTGGATGATTCAGCCGTATGAGATGCCAAACGGTGTACTGCTGGCGATGATTGGCGCCCCGGTATTGATTGGGGTGGTGCGACGGGGCGGTTTCCGCTCATTACTGGCCGTGAAGTAGGAGGAGTTGCTGATGGAAAAAGGGATGCAGCAAGTGATGCCAGCGCGCGCGCAACAATACACGCCGCCAGCTGCCGCACTGCCGGGGCAACACATACCGCACGGCAAATGGCTGTGGCGGTTGGGCCGTAAAACCCTGTTGGTGGAGCGTCGCGCCGTATGGATTGGAGCGCTGTTGCTGGTTGCGCTGATGGGCCTGAGCCTGCTGGCGATCAGCGTCGGTTCTGCCAAACTGACTCCCTGGCTGGCATTGAAAGCCCTGCTGGGGGAATCGACCCGGATGGTCGAGATCATGGTGTTCAAAATTCGTCTGCCCCGGGTGGTGGCCGTGCTGGTGGCCGGGGCCGCGATGGGGCTGTCCGGCTGCATGATTCAGACACTGGTTCGCAACCGGCTGGCTACCCCGGATATGGTCGGGGTGAATGAAGGGGCCACACTGGCTATCACCTTCTTTACGCTTTATCTCACGCTCGGGGCCTGGCCATGGTGGGCGGCGCCGCTCGGTGCGGTGGTGGCTGCCTTGATGCTGTACACCTTGTGCCGTAACCCCGGTGAGCAGGGATACTTGTTCGTGGTGATCGGTATCGGGGTGTCGGAGCTGATGCGGGCCGTAGGAGAGTTCCTGATGTCCACCGAATCGATTGTGCACGTCAGCAGCGTGTACTTCTGGACTATAGGGAACTTTGTCGGTCAGGGCTACAACGTCAGCCTGCCGGTGGCTGGATTGCTGGTGCTTATCTGTCCGGCCGTGATGTATTTCTCCCGCCAGTTGGCTGTGTTGCGGCTGGGCATCCCGACAGCGCAGAGCCTGGGGGTGAATGTCAATCGGGTGCAGGTAGCCATCCTGATGCTGGCGATTCTGGTCGCCGCGCTGGGCACCGCAATTGGCGGGCCGGTGGTGTTTATTGCGATGGCGGCGCCGATTATTGCGAGCTTCCTGCTCAAAGGACGGGTCGTCCCGCTCTGGACCGCCGCCATGCTGGGCGCACTGCTGCTGTTGCTGAGCGATACCCTGGTGCGGGTGCTGGCTGACCCCCATGAGGTGGCGACCGGCATCATGACCCGGATTCTGGGCGGCATCATGCTATTTATTTTTCTTCTGCGAGATAAAGGACAGGCAGACTAATGACAGCGTTAACGATGACAGGGGTAGGATTTTCCTACGAGAACAAAACCGTCCTCAAGGATGTTTCATTCCGCCTGGGTAAAGGAAAACTGGTCGGCATTGTCGGGCCGAACGGTGGGGGAAAATCGACCCTGCTGAAAATGATGGCCAAGCAACTGGTCCCGCAGCAGGGAAACATTACCTTAAACGGCACGTCACTGGCCGACTACTCAATGAAGGCGCTCGCCAGAGAGCTTGCTTTTTTGCCGCAGCAACCTATTAGCCCGGCGGGGATCACAGTCGAGCAACTGGTGCAGTATGGTCGTCATCCCCATCAGGGCTGGTTCAGTCAGTGGAGCGATGAGGACGCGGCACAGGTTGCCAACGCTATTAAATGGATGAAACTGGAAGGTCTGCTGCAACAGCCGGTGGCAAGCCTGTCCGGCGGCCAGCGTCAGCGTGCCTGGCTGGCGATGATTCTGGCTCAGGATACCGGCGTGATTCTGCTGGATGAGCCAACCAGCGCACTGGATATCGGTCATCAGATTGAAGTGATGGAAAGCATCAGCCAGATGGTGGCGGTAGGAAAAACCGTGGTGTTGGTGATCCATGATCTGGCGGCAGCAGCACGGTACTGCGATGAGCTGGTTGCTATTGGCGAGCAAGGCGTCGTGGCGGCAGGCCCGGTGCGCGAGGTGATCACCAAACCGATGATCGATAAGCTGTACAACACCCATGTGGATATTTTGCAGGCACCGTTTGATGATGCCCCAGTGATCGTGCCGCGCCGTCAGGCCGACTGGCAACGACTCACGGGTTGATGCTCTGACGGGCAGCGCTCTCCGACAGTTCATCAATCTCTGACGCGCACTGAGAAAAGCCAGCCGAATCGGCTGGCTTTTGGCTTTTATCAGTAACCGGTTTATCAGTGCCCCAAATGGCGTTAACCCTCGTTGGCAGCCAGCTGACGCGGGCAGCCCTGACGGCGTTGCTCAACCGCATCGGCCAGCATGGTCAGCAGGGTTTTGGTATCGTCCCAGCCGATACAGGCATCCGTAATGGACTGGCCGTAGGTCATCTCTGCCGCAATATCCTGACGGCCTTCAACCAGAAAACTCTCTGCCATTATGGCCGCAATGGCATGATTCCCGTTGCCAATCTGGCGACAGAGCTCTTCGGCAACCAGCAGTTGGCGCTGGTATTGCTTCAGGCTGTTACCGTGGCTGCAATCGATCATGACGCCGGTCATCAGCCCTTTGGCATGCAGCTGCTGTAGCGCATGACGGATATCATCTTCACTGTAATTTGGCGTCTTTCCGCCGCGCAGGATCAGATGACAATCCGGATTCCCGGTGCTGTTAACGGCGTAAAGCTGACCATCTTGTCCGACGGTGGTGTAAAGGTGCGGATGGCGGCTGGCGATCATTGCATCCATGGCAACACTGATATTGCCGTCAGTGCCGTTTTTGAACCCTACCGGGCAAGGTAGTCCGGACGTTTGCTGCCGGTGTGGCTGGGACTCGGTGGTTCTTGCGCCAATCGCGCCCCAGCTCATCAGATCGGCCAGATAGGTAAAGCTGGTGTTGTCGAGGAACTCAGTCGCGGTCGGCAGCCCCAGTGCGTTAATTTGGATCAGCAGCTCGCGAGCCTGATACAGCCCTTTGGTGATGTGATAGCTGCCATCCAGATCCGGATCAAACAGTAAGCCTTTCCAGCCAACGGTGGTACGCGGTTTTTCAAAATAGGCCCGCATCACGACCACTAACTGGTCCTGATGCTGCTCGGCGTACGCGGCCAGTTGTCGGGCATAGTCCAGCGCCGCTTTCGGGTCGTGAATGGAGCACGGACCAATCACCACCAGCAGGCGGTCATCGTGGCCGTGCAGGACATCCCGGATGGCCTTTCGCGAGGCAGAGATGTGTCCGGTGAGCGCCGGCGGGCAGGGAATATCCTGAGCCAGCGTGGCCGGGGTAGGCAGTGCCTGCCATGAGTGGGCTCGGATCACTGAAGGGTCAATAGCCATTGTTGGTTCCTTTGTTGTCATCGGTCGATGACATCACTCTTGTGCTTCCAGGCCTTTCAGCCTGACGTCGTTACAGGTGGTCGATTCTTATTCTTTATTATCAATTACTTCGTGGCGTCTGGCGTGATAGCTGTCTTCATCGTTACCAAAGCGCCAGTAGGGAATGGCGTAAACCTGTGAACGATCCACATCCAGCTCACGGCGGATGTAGCGCCGCAGACCCACGACGATCTGCTCTTCGCCACCCAGCCAGAAATAGCTGTCCGTGACATGGTGCTTGTCATTTTCAAGCTGCAGGCAGAACTGGTCGATCAGCGGCTGAACCTGATTGGGTTGACCAAAGAACCACTCAATCTTGACCCCTTCCGGGCAGACCAGATCCTGGAGATCGGTATGGTCAGGCACCTGCAAGGCGACATACCCCCGGCTGTCCGCAGGCATGTCTTCGAGCATGGCGGCAATAGCGGGCAGAGCGGTCAAATCACCGGCCAGGAAGTACTGTGAGGCCGGTTTGAGCATCGGGAACGGGCCGCCCGGCGGGGAGATACCAAGCTTATCGCCGGGGCGGGCGGCCAGGGCAAACCGAGAGGCTGGCCCGATATCGCCGTGCAGGGCAAAGTCGATATCTATCTCACCGACTTCACGGCGCAGGGCGCGTACCGAGAAGGTGCGCAGCAAAGGTTTGTCTTCCGCCGATGCCCATTTAGGGCCGCTTTCTGTCATCGCCGGCAACACCGGCTCGGACTGGTCTCCGTGGGCTAGCATGATCTTGATATGGGCGCCGTGGCTGCATGGCGGGTAGTGTGCCAGTTCAGGGGAGGTGAAGCAGATGCGCCGGTAGCGCGGGCCCAAATCCTGGACAGATTTCACGGTGAGTAACACCGGCTGACGTTTAACCGTGCTGTCATTTGCGGACATAGTGGCTCCTTAATCAATAATGATATCCATTCTCGTTTGATTATACATAAACTCAACAGTGTTAACAGTAAAAGCTCATCTAAGTTACTGAGATCACACCAGTTAAAACAAACAGTAACAGTAGTAACAATAAGGATTTGGGCAAGAGTTGTCTGTCTTATGAGGACAAAGGGCAGCTTTCTGAGCTTTAGTCACATAGCAGGTAAAAAGCTGTACGGAAAATAAAAAACAATAATAACAGGTATTTATTGGTTGTATTTAAGAGGGGCTGTGTTGAGCGCACAGCCTGTGCAGCTTTAGGCTTACCATAAGCCTAAAAGGTGTGCGAGGAGTGAGAAAGAGCAAAGTAGCAGTCATTTTTGTTATCGCGGCTGTTTCAACCATCAGGGCTGGGGGACGATAACAACCACCATGGCTTCGTTGCCATGAATGCCGGAACGCTCGCTGCTTCATGGGAATAGCGGTACACTTAGGCGGTTAACCCATGATGCCGCAGGGCTTTTTGACGGAATGTAAGGACTGGTTAATGACTGCCACCCCGAATGACACCAGCTATGTAGACAGCGATCTGCTGACTGAGATCGCCATTGCCTATTACCAGGACGGCGCGACCCAGGAAGAAATATCCAAAACCTTCGGCATGTCGAGGGCGAAAGTGGGCCGCTTGCTCCGCCGGGCACGGGATGAAGGAGTGGTGGAAATTACGGTAAAGTATCACCCGGTATTCAGCGAGAAACTCGAACAGCAGCTGATTGAGCGTTTTAACCTGAAACGTGCCCTGATTGCACTGGACCAGCCGGACGATGAAAGTCAGCGCCAGCAGGTTGCCAGTCTGGTTTCCAGCTACCTCTCTTCCGTTCTGACCGATGACATGGTGGTGACGGTAGGCCAGGGACGCAATATCGCCTCTATCGCCAATCATGTCGGCGTAGTGCCGCATCGCAACTGCCGTTTTGTCTGTGGTATCGGCGGTACGCACCGCTCAGGCAATGCCATCAATGCCGACCATATCTGCCGCCAGCTGGCCAAGAAATACGACGGGATCAGTGAAACCCTGTACGCCCCGGCGTATGTCGATGATATCAAAGTCAAAGAAGCCATCATGAAAAACGGCACGGTCAAAGAAACACTGGACCGTGCCCGCCGTGCGGATGTCGCGCTGGTTGGGGTCGGGGATATGAACGAGAACAGCCACATGGTCAAAATGGGCTGGTTTACCCCGCAGGAAATCGTAGAGGCGCGGATCCGGAAAGGGGTGGTAGGTGACATTGCCGGTTATGACTTTTTTGACAGTCAGGGTCGCCGAGCCGACACCATGATGAGCGACCGGGTGATTGGTCTGAGCATGGAAGAGCTGCGCCATATCCCGATTGTGGTGGTGACCGCCGCGGAAAACAGTAAAGCCCTGGCGCTGCTGGGCGCATTGCGATCCGGTGTGGTGGATGTGCTGGCCACCAGTGTCAGCAACGCCCTGACCATCCTCAATCTTGATCAACAAATGAAATAAAGGATCTGATGATGCCATTTCGGATCAGTTGAGATCAGGCTGCCTGCGGGCGGCCTTTTTTGAAAGGTGGGCCGGCGTTTTAACCGAGGGAGTTACCCTGCCTTCCGGCGAGCTTGCTAAGATTGATAAGGGGAAATAGGGAGCGCGCAATGTTAAAACGATATGTATGGATGCTGGCAGTCGTGGTCAGCCAGGCCGCATGGGCGAGTCCGTGGGAAAAAGTTAAAACCCCGAGTCACGGGGAATCGCAATCAATCGGGGGATACAGTAACGGTTGTCTGGCGGGCGGGCAGAGCCTGCCGCTGGAAGGGGATGGTTATCAGGTCATGCGATCTTATCGCGGGCGCTATTATGGCCATCAGGATATGATCAAGTTTCTGCACGATCTGGCTCACGGGGTGAACCAGCTTAAGCTGGGACAGCTGTTGGTCGGGGATATCGCGATGCCGCGGGGGGGACGCTTTGCCTCCGGGCACGCCAGTCATCAGACCGGGCTGGATGCAGATATCTGGCTGAAGCTGTCGGATAAACCGCTGAGTGATGAAGAGCTGATTGATGTGCAGCCACTACCGATGGTGCACCTTAAGCAGTACCGCATCAACAAGAAAAACTGGGGTGATAAACAGGCGCTGATGATTCAGCTCGCGGCCGCAGATGAACGTGTGGCGCGGATTTTTGTCCATCCGGTGATCAAAGAGCAGCTGTGCCAGCGGGAATGGAAAGAACGTGACTGGCTGCGGAAAGTCAGGCCGTGGTGGGGCCATTACTACCACTTCCATGTCCGGCTGAATTGCCCGGAAGGTGATACCAGCTGTAAGGCGCAGATGCCGCCCCCGCCGGGTGATGGCTGCGGCGCGGAACTGGCTTCCTGGCGGCCTAAACCTAAACCGGTCACCAAAGAGAAACCGAAGGCGGTTGCCAAGGTGAAAAAGAAACCGCCGGTAGTACCACCGGCCCAGTGCGTGGCTTTACTGCAAAAAGACAGCTGAAACCCATCTGGTATCCGAATGCGTCTTTCGATGGTGAAGGGGGGGCTGTCTGTGATAGGAAGGCAAATCAGCATTTAAACCATACAAAAAAAGCGCCCGACAGGGCGCTTTTTGATGGCAAAACCAGTGGATTCACACCAGACCTTGCAGGGTGACGAACTTCTCTAGCAGCTCGTCTTCGGTCTCGATGTGTTCCGGGTCAGTAATAATACAGTTGGTGATCGGGCAGACCGACTGACAGGTCGGTTTGTCGTAGTGCCCTTTACACTCGGTACATCTGTCCGGGTCAATCTCATAGATTTCCGGACCCATGGAGATCGCGTCGTTCGGACACTCCGGATCACACATGTCGCAGTTGATGCACTTTTCTGTAATTAGCAATGCCATTGCGATTAGTTACCGTCTTTAGGACCGTGAGGATTACGGGTGTTCTCACCGGCATTCAGGTTGCGCATCAGCAGACCGAATTCCAGATCCATATCCTGAGGTACCGGGATAAAGACAAAGTGGCCGTTACCTTTGGCATCGGTGATCACTTCAGACTTACGGTTTTCCATGGTCTCCAGGGTGAAGATCACGTTGCCTTTCGGGGTCATCAGCTCCATGCTGTCGCCCACAACGAATTTGTTCTTCACTTCTACTTCTGCCAGATCACCGCGGCGTTTGCCGGTGAACTCACCCACAAACTGCTGGGTGTCAGAAATAGAGTAGCCGTACTCGTAGTTCTGGTAGGCATCGTGCGTGTGACGGCGCAGGAAACCTTCGGTGTAACCACGGTGAGCCAGGCTCTCCAGAGTACCCATCAGGGTTTCATCAAATGGCTTACCGGCGACAGCATCATCAATCGCTTTGCGGTATACCTGAGCGGTACGGGCACAGTAGTAGAACGACTTGGTACGGCCTTCGATTTTCAGTGAGTGAACACCCATCTTCGTCAGACGCTCAACGTGCTGAACAGCACGCAGGTCTTTTGAGTTCATGATGTAAGTGCCGTGCTCGTCTTCAAACGCTGCCATTTTCTCATCCGGGCGGTGAGATTCGCTCAGCAGCACCACTTCGTCAGTTGGCTTGCCTTTACCGATTGCCACTTCCGGACGCTCTGGCTCTTGCATCTGAACGGCAGAGGCTTCCTGAATTTCCACGATTTGCCCCGCGTCATCTTCAGTTGCTTTCTCGGCTTTGTATTCCCAGCGGCAGGCGTTGGTGCAGGTACCCTGGTTCGGGTCACGCTTGTTCATGTAGCCAGACAGCAGGCAACGGCCAGAGTACGCCATACACAGTGCACCGTGTACGAACACTTCCAGCTCGGTTTCCGGACAGTGTTCACGAATTTCTTCGATCTCTTCCAGTGACAGCTCACGAGATACGATCACGCGCTCAACGCCTTGAGTTGCCCAGAATTTCACGGTTGCCCAGTTAACGGCGTTCGCCTGAACTGACAGGTGAATTGGCATATGCGGGAAGTTTTCACGCACCATCATGATCAGACCCGGGTCAGACATGATCAACGCATCCGGGCCCATCTCAACGATAGGAGCCAGGTCACGGATGAACGTTTTCAGCTTAGAGTTATGCGGCTGAATGTTACATACCACGTACAGTTTCTTACCCTGCGCGTGCGCCTCGTCGATACCGATTTTCAGGTTTTCGTGGTTGAACTCGTTGTTACGAACACGAAGGCTGTAACGTGGCTGGCCGGCGTACACGGCATCTGCGCCGTAGGCAAATGCGTAACGCATGTTTTTCAGGCTGCCCGCAGGCGATAACAATTCAGGTTTAAACATAGCTCTTATAATCCAGTGTCTGATTGCAAATCAGGCCGTATCACTCGGGATACGGAGTTGAGGCGGGATTTTACTGTGATCCCACCCACAAAGGCAATGGATAGAGGGAAATGAGGTAGGAATCCTGATGGCGGGCGGTGCTGTTGCTCGAAAGGGAAGGCCACCGGCTAACCGAAAACAACCGGTTGGGATGACAGGAGCCGATACACAGGCGGCAAACAAACGATGGGTGACCCGTGGGGGCGGGATAGCAAAAGGCGACCTGTGGTCGCCTTTTTTCTTTGAATGTTGGTGTTCTTTGAGTGCTGTTTTTTTGTGGCCGGTATTTTTGCGACAGGAGTCGTGTGGTGCCAACCGATCAGGCTTTGGCTTCCAGGCCGCCCAGCACGTCAAACAGGTTTGGCAGGAAAGCGGAAAACTCACCAGCCATCAGAGACAGGTCAGCATCCAGGCGATGCGCCATGTCTTCCCTGTCGATATCGTCGTTCTGATCGCGCAGTTCGTCGGAGAACTTCAGGCGTTTTACCGACAGGTCTTCGTTCAGCACGAAGTCAATGCGATCCTGCCAGTTCATTGCCAGCTTGGTGACCAGTTTGTCTGCTTCAATGTGCGCCAGAATTTCATCGCACGACAGATCCTGTTGCTTACAGCGAATCACGCCGCCGTCTTCCAAAATCGCTTTCAGCTCGGCTTCTTCACCAATGGTGAAGCCGTTAGGTGATTCGTTGCTGCGTACCCACTCGGTCATGGTCAGTTCAGCCGGTTTTTCCGGGGTAACTGGTACAACCGGCAGGCTGCCCATTGATTTACGCAGCAGGCCCAACAGTTCCTCGGCCTTCTTGAAGCTGCCGGCATCAACCACGATATAGCCTTCTTTTGGCATGATCAGAGCGTAAGTCTGGGAGCGACGGCTGAACGCGCGCGGCAGCAGATCCATCACGATTTCATCTTTCAGAGTGTCTTTTTCGCTTTTCTTCAGCTTACGCCCTTGTTCGATTTCCATCGCCTCGATTTTCTCGCTCAGTGATTCTTTGATCACCGATGACGGCAGCATTTTTTCTTCTTTACGGGCACAGATCAGGATGTTGTCACCGGCCACATGGGTAAACATATCACCGTGTTTACCCAGGGCGTGTACCCAGCCAAATTTCTGCATGTCCTGGCTGCCACATGGCGTAAAACGGAATTCTTCCAGTTGCTGTTCCAGTTGGTCAGGGTTGATGTCGATTTCGCGGCTGAAGCGATAGGTAAGTACGTTTTTAAACCACATCATGGCTGTTACAGATCCTAGGTTGTGCATTTGGCTGTCAATCTTATTGCATTGATAAAAGAATGTCGTTGGTTTTCTCGGCCACCGGGTTGGGCGAAAGAAAAAGTGCGGTACAATCTCACGCAGTTTTCCAACTCGGCATATAGATTTGTAATGAAGATTCTCCATACCTCCGACTGGCATCTGGGTCATCAGCTGCATGGTTACAACCGGGATTTCGAACATCAGGCATTTCTTGACTGGCTGGCAGACACACTGGAAGCCCGCCAGGCCGATGCATTGCTGGTGGCCGGGGACATTTTTGATACGGCCAATCCGCCGGCCAGTGCCTGGCGCATGTTGTACCGTTTTCTAGCCCGGCTGGCGAAAAACCTGCCGAACCTGAATGTGGTGATGATTGGCGGCAACCACGATTCGCCAAGTAAGCTGGATGCCCCGCATGAATTGCTGAAAGCGTTTGACCTGCATATCGTCGGGGGGATTCATCGCCGTGAAGATGGCGAGCTGGACACCGAACGTATGTTGGTGCCGCTGACCGACGCCTCCGGGCAGCAGGCAGCCTGGGTGCTGGCGGTCCCGTTTTTGCGCAGTGCCGATCTGCGTACGGATGGTCTGAGTGAAGAGGATGATCGCCTGATCAAGGGGGTCGAAACCCTGTATGGAGAAGTGACCGCCGCGGCGCGGCATGGCCGCCAGCCGAATCAGGCATTGATCGGGATGGGACATGCTTACATGGCCTCGGGCAAGCTGTCAGAGATGTCAGAGCGTCGGGTACTGGGCGGGAACCAGCATGCCTTACCGGCGTCCATTTTTGCTGAGGACCTGAGCTATGTGGCGCTCGGGCATCTGCATTTGGCGCAACGGGTCGCCAAGCAGGAGCACATCCGCTACAGCGGCTCGCCGCTGCCGTTGTCCATGTCAGAGCGGGGCTACAACCACCAGGTGGTGCTGGTTGACTTCGACGGGGCCGATGTGACGGCGATTGAGCCGGTCTCAGTGCCGCGCGTGGTGGACATGCTCAAGGTTCCGGCGTCACCGGCACCGCTGGCCCAGGTAATTGAAGAGCTGAGCGCGCTGGACGTGGAAGACAAGCCGCGCGAGCAGCAGCCGTTTCTGGAAGTGCATGTTTTGCTTGATAAGCCACAAGCCCTGCTGCGGGAAAAAATCATGGCAGCCTTGGATGGCAAAGCCGTGCGTCTGGCCAAAATTACGCCTCATTATCCGGCGACCCAGACCCAGCAGGGACTGGGGCACCGTCGTCTGTCTGATGTGACGCCACAGCAAGTGTTCAACCTGAGCTGGACGCAGAAATATCAGGGCGAACCGGATGAGGCGATGACGGCCGCGTTTGAGCAGCTGCTGATCAATGTCGAAGAAGATGAAGCGAATTTGTAATACAGCCACCGAGTAAATGAAGAGAGCACAACAACGATGAAAATACTTGCGCTACGTGGTGAAAACCTTGCCAGTCTGCAGCAACCGTTTGAGATTGATTTTGCCGGTGGCCGGCTGGGCGAAGCCGGTTTGTTTGCCATCACCGGTAAGACCGGGGCCGGAAAATCCACGCTGCTGGATGCCATCTGTCTGGCGCTGTACGACCGCATTCCCCGCCTGCAATCGAACAAGAAAAACGATGCTGAAATTGGTCGCGATGATGAGTCGAACCGGATCAAGGCCAATGACGTGCGCAGCATTCTGTCGCGCGGCAAAGCCGAAGGCTACGCCGAGGTGGATTTCATGGCCAATGACGGCACCGCCTGGCGGGCCCACTGGCATGTGCGCCGTGCTCGGAGCAAGGCGGACGGCCGTATTCAGGCCGCGGAACAATGGCTGGAAAACCTCGACACCGGACAGCGTTTTGCCGGTAAAAAAGCCGAGCTGCAGACGGAGATTGAGCGCCTGATTGGCCTGACGTTTGAACAGTTCCGCCGGGCGGTAATGCTGCCGCAGGGGGAATTTGCCGCGTTCCTTAAAGCCGGATCCGACGAGCGTGCCGCTCTGCTCGAACGCATGACCGGCGGTGAGATTTACGGCCGCCTGTCCGTCGCGGCCTATGAACGCGCCCGGGACGAAAAACAGAAACTGACTCAGCTTCAGGCGCAGCTGGGGGACATTGAACTGCTGGATGATGAGCAAAAGGCCGAGTTATCCGCTCAATTGGAACAGTTCAAAGCGCAGCTGCAAGGTATCGATCAATCACTGACGGCGCTGGCGCAGCATCAGCAGGCGCTGGAGACCGAAGCGCGCCTGGCGCAGCAATGCGCGGATGCGCAGCAGGCCCGCCAGCAAGCAGAACAACAGCACCAGGAGGCGGCTCCCCGTCGTGAAACACTGGTACAGATAGCCAAAGCGCAACCGGCCAGACACGATTTTTCCCTGCTGCAGAAAACCCGGTTGCAGTTGGCGAAGCTGGAAACCTCAATCACCAATGCCCAGCAAAGTCTGGTTCAGGACAAGCAGCAGCTGGTCAATGCCGATGGCGCGGTGCAGCAGGCCCGCACAGCCCTGAACATCGCCCGCCAGCAGTGGGAAGCGCTGGAGCCGAAACTCAAGCAGGTCACGGTACTGGATGAACAACTGGCGGCAACCCAGCGTCAGTTGAGTGCTATTGAGGCTGAGTTCCAGCAGCATCAGAATGACTGTCAGCGCCAGCAAACTGCTCTGGACGAGAAAAAACGCCAGCAGTTGCAGTGGCGAACCCGTCAGCATCAGTTGCGGATCCAGCTCGAGCAATATCATGAACTGGCCGGTGTCGCGGAGCAGTATCAGCCGGTTCTGGATAACCTGGATCAGTACCTCTCGGCGCATCGCACCTTAGGCCGTCTGGCTCAGGAAAAGCAGCAGATCCTGCATGAGCAGCAATCGCAGTCTCGCAATTTTGCGCTGCTGGAGCAGCAACAAAAAGAGGTGAGCGGTCACTTAGGCGAGCTTGAGCAGCAGCTGACCCGACTGGATCTGGCGCAACAAGAGCAGCAGCTGGCCGACAGCCAGAAACGATACAACGACAAGCAAGCCGAACTCGATACCCTGCGCCAGGCGATGTCCGGCACCAAAGAGTGGGCCGGGCTGCTGGAGCAGACGGAAAAACTGCAGGGTGAGCGACAAGAGTTGACTGAGTATCTGACTCAGGTGGAGCAGCGACTGGCGGCACTGGCTCCGGCGATGGAGCAGTTGCGGGCCCGGTATCAGGAAGCCGAGCAGCAGTTCCAGCAGAGTCTGGCCGTGGTGAACCTTTCGGAGTACCGCAGCCAGCTTAAGCCTGATACCCCGTGCCCGTTGTGTGGTTCGGAAGATCATCCGTACGCCGCGCAGCATCCGGTGGTTGAAGGCTTGCTGCACCAACAGCAACAACGCCTGCGTGAACTGCAGCAGCAACTGCAGGACGGAGAAGGAGAACGCCGCCACCTGCAACAGCAGTTACCACACGGTCAGCAGCGTCTGGCGGTGATTGATAATGAGTTGCACCGTTTCCGTCAGTATCAGGATCAACTGCTGGCTCCGCTGCTGGATGTGCTCAAACAACTGGAGCTGGAGGAGAGCCTGACGGTGTCACCGGACACCGCCCGGCTGAACGACCAATTACGCCAATGGCAGCAGGACGCTGAGCAGGCTTACCGTGACATCCGTTTGCAGCAGCAGGCGATGGAACTGGCCCAGCAGCAGATTCAGCACGGGCGTCATCTGCAACATCAGCAACATCAGTTGCAGCAGGCCGCCACGGAAATGAAAGAGCGTCAGCACCAGCTGGAGCAGAGTGCGACTCAGTGGAAAGAACGACTGCAGTCGATTGAGCAACAGAGCGAGACCCAACAGGTGATTCTGGCGGCTCGCAGTGAGGCACTGAACGAGCAGTACGGCAGCAACCAGTGGCTGCAGATGCTGCGTCAGCACGGTTCGGAGCAGTATATTCATCAGCTGAAACAACAGGTTGAACATTATCTTTCCGGTAAGAAAGAGCTGGAGCAGACCGAGCAGCAATTGACGGAACTGGCACCGCAGTTGGCAGAACTGGAAGCCGGACTGGCGGCAGGCTATCGCCAACTGGCGGAATGGCAGCAGAAAGCGGCGACGTTGCAGCAGCAGGCGGAATCTACCTGGCAGCAACGGGTCGCTATCATCGGTGAGCAGAATGCTGACAGCCTGGCGGCCCAGCACAAAGCCGCTATGTCTGAGGCCCAGCAGCGACTGACTGAAACGGAGCAGGCGCAGCGCCAGGCCGGTGAGAAAGTGGCCGCCGCCGAGGCAGCGCTGACAGGCTGGCAGCAGCAGGAAAAAGAGACGGCAGCGGAGCACCGTCAGGTGGTTCATGACTGGCTGGGCTGGCAGGAAAAGCTGGGACTGAATGAACATCAGCTGATGCAGTTGCTGAGTAAAGATGAACACTGGCAGGAGCAAGAGCAGGCGGCCCTGAAGGCGCTGGATGATGCGCTCACCCAGGCGGCGTCAGTGCTGAAGGAGCGGCAGCGCGCCATTGAGCTGCATCAGGCTGCAGCCGATGCTGCTCGTGACTGGGGCGAGGCTTTTGAGTTGGCCCTGAATTCGGCAGAGCCGATCAGCGTCCAGCTGGCACCGTTGCAGACCCAGTGGCAGCAGGACAAAGCCGGACTGGAAGAGCAGATCTTCCGGCTGCGTCAACGGCTGGTACAGGCTGAACAGGCACTGCAGCAGGCCGGGGAGCTGACCGAGAAGCTGGCGGCGCAGCAACAGCAGACTGAACTGTGGGGTCAGATGAGCGAGCTGATTGGCTCAGCAACCGGCAACAAGTTCCGCACGCTGGCACAGGGACTGACCCTGCAGCAGCTGGTGGTGTTGGCCAATGAGCATTTGCAGGAGCTGGCTCCGCGTTACGCGCTGCAACCGGTTCCGGGCAGCCCGCTAGCCTTGCAGGTGATTGACCACGACATGGGCGACGAAGTGCGCAGCGTGGAATCTCTGTCAGGCGGGGAAAGTTTCCTGGTGTCGCTGGCTCTGGCGTTGGCGTTGGCCTCCCTCGCGGCCGATACCCGCCAACTGGGGTCACTGTTTATTGACGAAGGTTTTGGTACGCTGGACCCGGACAGCCTGGAAATGGCACTGTCCTGCCTGGATGCGCTGCAGGCCGATGGACGTCAGATCGGCGTGATCTCCCATGTCAGCACGCTGGTGGAGCGTATCGGGGTGCAGGTTTGCGTTGAAGCGCAGGGCGGGGGACGGAGTAAAATAGCGGTCAAAGGTTAAGCGCCTGATTGAATATTGTACGGCTAGGTTGTGAGCTTGATTCACAACCTGGTTTGTATGACAGTTTCATATACAACAGGTTACGTTTTTCTCCGGGCTAGTCACAAAAGTGTCATACTTTACACACATAATGGCGCTCGAAAGACAGCAACTAAGTAGGTAATGAACATTATGGTAAGACGGATTCTTGTTGTAGAGGACGAAGCACCAATCCGCGAAATGCTCTGTTTTGTTCTTGAACAAAAAGGCTATCAGGCTATTGAAGCTGAGGATTACGACACGGCGCTGGAAAAGATTTGCGAGCCGTACCCTGAGCTGGTTCTGCTTGACTGGATGCTGCCTGGCGGTTCCGGTATCAACCTGATTAAACACCTGAAACGCGATGAAGTAACACGCCAGATTCCGGTCGTGATGCTGACGGCGCGGGGTGAGGAAGAAGATAAAGTCCGCGGACTGGAAGTCGGTGCGGATGACTACATCACCAAGCCTTTTTCTCCGAAAGAACTGATGGCACGGCTGAAAGCCGTGATGCGTCGGGTATCCCCGACTTCGCTGGATGATGTGATTGATGTCCAGGGGCTGAAGTTGGATCCGGTCTCACACCGTGTGACCTCGAACGAGCAGCCGTTGGAGATGGGGCCGACTGAATTTAAGATGCTGCATTTCTTCATGACGCATCAGGAGCGGGTGTACAGTCGTGAACAGCTGCTGAACAATGTCTGGGGAACCAATGTGTATGTCGAAGACCGTACGGTCGATGTTCACATCCGTCGCCTGCGTAAGGCGCTGGAAGCACATGGTCACGATAAGCTGGTGCAGACTGTACGTGGTGCCGGGTATCGTTTCTCAACACGGGTTTAGTGGTTTTCAAAGCAGTAACAGACAGCGGGAGTGACCTGAATGCTCCGCTGTCACGGAGTAAACAATGGTTGAGCGGCTGTCGTGGAAAAAGTTGGTCTGGGAACTGATCCTTTTCTACTTGCCTTGGGTGGCCCTGGGAATGATCTTTGGCTATATGCCTTGGTTCTTGCTGGTGGCAACATGGATCCAACTTATCTGGCATTTTCATAATCAGCTGAAAATGTCCAACTGGCTGTGGAAAGAGCGCAGCCTGACACCGCCTTCCGGCTCGGGCAGCTGGGAACCTCTGTTTAACGGGATTTACCGGCTGCAACAGCGCAACCGTCGCCGCCGCAAAGAACTGGCAACTCTGATCCGCCGCTTCCGCAATGGTGCGGAATCCCTTCCTGATGCTGTTGTTGTCTTTCGCAGCGAAGGGAACATCGTCTGGTGTAACAAGCTGGCGCAGGATCTGCTGGGATTCCGTTGGCCGGATGATGCCGGGCAGCCGATCAGTAATCTGTTGCGCAGTCCGGATTTTGTCCGCTATCTGGCCGGACGCTCCTTTGATATGCCGCTGGAAATTACCTCGCCCTTTAATTTTGACCGCACGTTGGAGCTGCGTATCATGCCGTATACCGAAGGGGAATACCTGATGGTGGTACGTGATGTGTCGCAGGTGAAGCAGCTTGAGGGGATGCGCCGCAACTTCTTTGCTAACGTTTCCCATGAACTGCGTACCCCGATGACGGTGCTGCAGGGGTATCTGGAAATGTCCAAAGATCCGGATATGCTGGTTGGCCCGATGTGGGATAAAGCCCATGGCGTCATGACTGAGCAGTTAAGCCGAATGAACTCACTGGTGGAGCAACTGCTGACCCTGTCGAAGATTGAGGCGGCCCCGAATATCGAGCTGGAAGAAACCATCGATGTACCGGCAATGCTGGAAATCCTGGAAAAAGAAGCGGTGTCTCTCAGCGGTGGTGATGAGCACCTGTTCACTTTTGAAGTTGATAAAAGCCTCAAAGTACGTGGTGATGAAGATCAGCTGCGCAGTGCGATTTCTAACCTGGTGTACAACGCGGTGAAACACACCCCGACCAATGCGGAAGTCAAAGTACGCTGGTTCCTGTCTCCGGGCGGGCCACGGCTGGAAGTGATTGACCACGGGCAGGGCATTGAACCGCAGCACATTCACCGCCTGACGGAACGTTTCTACCGGGTGGATAAGGCCCGCTCTCGGGAAACCGGGGGAAGCGGTCTGGGGCTGGCTATTGTGAAACATGCTCTGAGTCACCATGACTCGCACCTGGAAATTGAAAGTGTGGTGGGGGAAGGCAGTACGTTCTCCTTTACCCTGCCACAGCGCCTGGTTGCCAAAGCGGCCTGAGCGCAAATACATCAGTGACTCTTAGCGGCCCTTGTGGCCGCTTTTGCCGTATTTAAGGAGTAAGCCGTCTTGAGGACGAGAGGGAAAGTCGCCCTGTACCAACTGCGTCGCCTCGCTCATTGGCCACGGGCATTGTGTACCCGTCTGTCAGCCGAGGTTTTGTCATCCGGATTTCTGTCGGCCGGACTGGGCGTGCTGATGACACTGGTGGCCAGCAGTCCGGCGCAGGCCACCCATAGCCGTTTACCTGACTACCAGCCGGTGACCGGGGTCGGGATAGCCGGCAACCTGTCATCGGTCGGCTCCGATACTTTTGCCAACCTGATGACCTACTGGTCAGAAGAATTCAAGCGCTTTTATCCCGGGGTCAATATTCAGATCCAGGCGGCCGGTTCGTCTACCGCGCCCATAGCCCTGATTGAATCGACAGCGCAGCTGGGGCCGATGAGCCGACGGATGAAAGCCAAAGAAATTGCAGCGTTTGAGCAGGAATTCGGTTACCCGCCGACTGAAATCCGGGTGGCGATTGATGCACTGGCGGTGTTTGTCCATGAAGATAATCCCCTGAAAGGACTGAATTTTGCTCAGCTGGATGCGATTTATTCCCGAACTCTGCGTTGTGGCGGGCTGACACCTATTGATCACTGGGGACAGGTCGGTATGACTGGGCGCTGGGCCGAGCGGGATATTCAGCTGTTTGGGCGTAACTCGGTATCCGGCACCTATGGTTTCTTCAAACAGCAGGCCCTATGCCACGGTGACTTTCGCAACAACGTGAATGAACAGCCGGGGTCGGCATCGGTGGTGCAGTCGGTCGCCAGTTCACTGACCTCGATCGGTTACTCCGGGGTGGGTTACCAGACGACTGGGATTCGGGCGATTCCGATTGCCCGCGAAGGAACTGACTATGTGGCTGCTACCATCGAGAACTCCGTCAACGGCAAATACCCGCTGTCTCGTTATCTGTATATCTACATCAACAAGCAGCCGGACAAACCGTTGTCGCCGCTGGTGGCTGAGTTTGTCCGTTTTATTCTCTCTCACACCGGCCAGGATCTGGTGGAGAAGGACGGCTACATCCCGCTGCCTTCCAGTTCCGTTGAAGCGACCCTGCGCCAACTGGAGCTGTGAGTTTCCTCGGCCGGTCAGCTCTTGAGCGGTCAGATGGGGCTAACTACCAAAAAACGGCTTGCCTCAGGGCAAGCCGTTTTGTGTTTTGCCTGGCACCTGGCACCTGGCACCTGGCACCTGGCACCTGGCACCTGGCACCTGGCACCTGGCACCTAGCTGGCATTTAGTACTGGTCGATGTCCGTGGTTACGCGATGAGCAGCGGCGATTCACATAGGTGCAGCTGCCAGCCGGCTTTCTGCCAGTATTCTTGCTCCTGACGGAGATCGGCGGCGAGCAGTCGGTTATCGGCTTCCCAGCCTTCCGGCAGGATCAGGCGCCACTCTTCTTTGTTGGCTTCAACCGTGATCGGTGGCAGCGGGCTGTCACTGCGTTGGCCATTCAATGCCACGGCCAGGCGCAGGGTGCGGATCAGGGGGTAGAGGTGCTTTCGCTTATAAATACTCAGCTCCGGCATTTCTTCCAGCTTCAGGCTCTTGCGTTGGTATCTGACCAGTGTTGCCAGCACCGTTTGCTGCTCCAGGTTAAACCCGGGCATGGTACTGTGCCGCAGGAGATAGGCCGAGTGACGGTGAAAGCCCGGATAGCTGATGCTCAGGCCGACTTCGTGCAACTGGGCGCCCCAGCCGAGCAGGGTGGCCAGATCGGTTTTGGTCAGCCCCGGTTGTGGCTCAATCTGGCTGTAGAGCATTTCGGCCGTTTCCTTAACCCGCGTTGCCTGGGCTAGATCAACATTGTACTGTTCGGCCATTGCGGTAGCGGTCCGGACCCGGATATCACTGAACCGGAAACGATCTTCCATCTCGTACAACAGCCCTTCACGCAGGGCGCCGTCTGAGAAAATCATCTCTTCAATGTCCAGCGATTTGAAGACTGCGCTGAGGATAGCTACCCCTGCGGCAAACACCGGTTTGCGGTCGTCTGTCAGCCCCGGTAGATCCAGCTCGTCCGCCTGTTTTACTTTCAGCATGGCCTCAATCAGCAGTGCCAGCCGTTCCGGGGTGATCACGCCGTCCTGATGGCCCATGCCGATCAGCACTTCCCGGATCGCCTTGATGGTGCCCGAGGAGCCGATTGCCGTTTGCCAGCCGGCACGCATGTAGGTGTTGGCGATACTTTCCATTTTCTGCTGGGCAGCCAGCTGGGCGGCAGCCATGCGTTTGCTGCTGATTTTGCCTTTCGGGAAAAACAGCTTGTTGTAGCTGACGCAGCCCATGTGCTTGCTGTAGGCAATCAGGGGATGAAAACCTTCCCCGATCACCAGCTCTGTGCTGCCGCCACCGATATCAACGACCAGCTTGCGGCCGTTGTCCGGCTGGGTATGAGCCACGCCAAGGTAGATCAGGCGGGCTTCTTCGGTGCCGGGAATAATTTCGATCGAGTACGGGATCAGAGCTTCAGCCCGCTTGAGAAAAACGTGGGCATTTCTGGCCTGGCGCAGGGTATAGGTTGCGGCAATGCGGACATTTTCCGGCGGGAACCCTTGCAGGCGTTCGGCGAACATGGCCAAGCAGTTCAGGCCGCGCTGAATCGCGGCCTGATCGAGGTTTTGCTGCGCATCCAGCCCGGAGGCCAGATGCACACGCTGTTTATGGCGACTGATAATTTGCAGGCTCTGGCCGACCACGCGGGCAACAACCATGTGAAAGCTGTTGGAGCCAATATCTATCGCGGCAATTTCACGGGGTGCTTCGGGTTCTGTCATGCGTCGTTTTCACTTTTCTGCGCTTGCTTCTTGAGCTGTTTTTCCGACTGCTTCAGATAATCATAGATCTCGATTTGAGATCGGATCTTCCGCTTGTTGCCCCGGGACACATAATTGTTGCTCATGTCGCGGTCGAGTACCCGGGCCTTGACGGTGTCTGACAGCTGGATATTGAGGATATCAATGATCTTTTGCTTCAGGGCCGGGTCGTCAATCGGACAGCCGACTTCAATTCGGTTGTCGATGTTTCGGGTCATCCAGTCAGCGGAAGAAATGAAAACCTCCGGATCGCCGTTATTATCAAACACCATGACTCGCGGGTGTTCGAGGAAGCGGTCGACGATGCTGATCGCGGTAATATTTTCACTGATGCCCTTGATGCCGGGGATCAGCGAGCACATGCCACGGATGATCAGCTTGATTTTCACGCCTGCATTGCTGGCCTGATAAAGCAGGTTGATCAATCCTTTATCCACTAGGTTGTTCACCTTGAGTGTAATACCCGCCGGCAGATTTTGCTTGGCATGGGCAATTTCACGATCAATCAGGTCGTACATCCGTAAGCGCGAGTTACGCGGCGAGACAATCAGTTTTCTGAATTTCACCGGCTGGTACGGATTCTGGATGTAGCTGAACACCATGCGGACTTCGTCGGTGATTGCCGGCTTGCAGGTCATCAGGGAGAAGTCGGTGTAAATCCGGGCGGTGTTCTCGTGGAAGTTACCGGTACCGATATGGGCATAGCGCACCAGTTCATCCCCTTCGATACGGGTGATCAGGCAGAGCTTGGAGTGAATCTTCAGGCCCGGTACGCCAAACACCACATGGACGCCGGCTTCGGTCAGGCGTCGGGCCCATTCAATATTGGCTTCCTCATCGAAACGAGCTTGCAGCTCGACCACCACGGTCACCCGTTTGCCGTTGTTGGCGGCATCAATCATTGACTCAATGATCCGGGACTGTTTGGCCACCCGGTAGATATTGATTTTGATGCTGCGCACTTTCGGGTCGTACGCTGCCTGGCGCACCAACTCCGTCATGTGGTTGAAGGTGTGGTACGGGTAGTACAGCAGGATGTCCTGCGCTTTGATCGCATCAAAGGCGTTGCGGGCGCTGACAAACTGGTAGCTTTCGAGCGGTGGCAGCGGATTATTTTCCAGGTAGTTGCGGCCGACGTTCGGGAAACCGATAAAGTCTTTGAAGTTATGGTAACGGCCGCCCGGGATAATGCTGTCGTAGCTGGAGACTTTAAGCATGCTGCACAGGGTGTCGACCATATCTGCCGGCATATCGCGCTGGTACACGAACCGGACCGGCATGGCCGTCAGACGTTGGCTCAGGCCTTCAGACATCTGCTCCATCAGGCTGTGTTCCACTTCCTGGCTCAGGTCATATTCCGCATCGCGGGTCATTTTCATCGCATAGGCTGCCAGACTGTCGTATTCAAACAGCCCGCTGAAAATTTCATCGAGACAGAAGCGGATAATGTTATCCAGCAGGATGAGAGTCTTGCGGCGCTTCCCTTTGGCCTCCGGCAGTTTGATAAACCGTGGCTGCTGATCGGTCGGGATCTCCAGCAGGGCGTAGCGTTTGCTGTCGCCTTGCTGCATTTCTACCGCCAGGTAGGAATATTCGTCTTTAAGAAATTGCAGCAAATCCACATCATCGGTCAGCAGGATTGGCGAAATGTGGGGAAGGATTTGGGTACGAAAATGTTTTCGGAGCCAGTTTTGCTGATGATCATCGAGCTGTTGTTCATTGACCAGGAAAATGTGGCGCCGGGCCATTTCCAGCAGAATTTCGTTATAAAGGGTATCGAAGTCCTGGTTCAGTTTGAGCACGCGACTCTGGATTTTGCTGAGGAGTTCTTTGGAGTTTTCGTTACTGCCTCTTTCCTGATTGATCAGAATGCGGCGTTTTACATCGGCAAAGCGTACTTTGTAAAACTCATCGGTATTACTGGAGAAGATACCGAGAAAACGCACACGCTCTATGAGGGGGACTGACTTGTCGGCAGCCTCCTGCAGCACACGTTCATTGAAGGAAAGCCAACTGAGTTCTTTTTCTAAATAGAGAGGTTCCGTGCTCATTTTATTCCTATAGAAAGCTTGGGCTAAAGGTACTGCTGGCCTGTGGCCGGTTTCTTCCTACCAGTGGTGTCTACTGCGCATGCCCAGACTCCCCACAGATAGCCGCCTGAGGCGACATACCGGCAGGGAGCGGCGCAGCAATCCGTCTAAAGGTACAGCTGAAACGGGCTCAGGCCTTAGTTATTATCAATATCAATGGTCAGGTCATCGGCAATCGACTCGAGCGCTTCCTGGACATGCTCAATACTGAGTCCGTCCGGCAACTCCAGTTGGAAGTCAGCGGTGAAAATGGGGTAGCCCCAGTTGGGGGCGCTGTCAGAGTCGGTTTTCAGCTTGTTGATGTTGACGCCTAACTGCTTGAGCTTGGTGGTGACATCTTTCACGATACCTACCCGGTCATTACCGGTGACCAGCAGGTTAAACAGGGTGGTGGTCGGTGAGGTCTTGCTTTCATCCTCAACAATCTGCACTTGCAGGGCTTCGATCTCGCTCAGTGCTTTGCTCAGCGCGGCAATGTGCTGATCGGCGACTTCCACTTGCAGGATCCCGGCAAACTGGCCGGCGAGTTTACTCAGGCTGCTGGACAGCCAGTTACCGTTGTTCTGGTAAATCGTATCGGAAAGGGTTTCAACAAGACCCGCCTGATCGCGGCCAATAACAGTGATGATGAGGTGCTTCATAACGATATCCTTATTCGTTGAGGCGATAGAAAGCCGGAGGCTATTGACCATTATGTGACCTGGTGTATGTTCTGTCTAGTTTCGTAATAATTCAGGTTATTGAAAACTGTACAAAATTACCTGCAGTCAAGGGTAGAACAGTTTTGTGACATTTTTATTGCAGTGCGTGCTGTTAAGTATGCTGCAAAGTGGCTATTGCAAGCGGCGGGATCCATCCCCGTAGCTGGGACAATTTCGTTGTCATATAATTGTCATCTAAAGGCAATATTATAAGTAAGCGTGTAAATTTATTGAGGTAATAATGGCAAAGGCCAGCGAATTTTTGATGGGAAACAGTCCTGGCCGGAAGGTAACCGATAAGCTTGCCCGATATGGAGTGACAGCTGGAGGGATCTTCGTCTTAATTACCTTAGTTCTGATTTTTTTCTACCTGCTTTATGTGATCCTGCCGATTTTCTCTGCGGTCCGCGTGGTACCTCAGCAGGCTTTCTCGACCTCCTTTGCAGATCGCACGGCACTGGTCACTTTTAACGATCGCAACGACACCTTGTTTCGCCTGTCCGATACCGGGCAGTTGTCGGTGATCCCCCTGACGTCGGCCGATCCCGGTCGCGAAGTTCGCCAATACACCTTACTGCCACATACAACCAGCATCGGGCGCAGCCTGCCGGCGGAAGATCTGATCGCCCTCGGCGGCAGCGAAGGCGAAGTGGTGATAGCCCGGCCGCTCGCTGCGGGTGACGGTTATCAAAGCGGCTTGTCGATGGCATTTCCGCTCGGCCAGGAGCCATTGCAGCTTGATCCGCAACGCCAGCCGATCGTTAAACTGGCAGTGTCGGTACGCAGCCGTCGGGCCGTGCTGGCGGGGGTGACCGCAGATCAGCGTATCCGGGTGAAAAAGTTCACCGGGGGAGAGGTCCTGGGGCAGACGGGGCCAGAGCACTGGCAGGCCACTGACTTCGCGTTGGAAGGCGTTGCAGAGCCTATTGATGATCTGGCGGTCACGCCGGATGCGCGAACCTTGTATCTGCTGGCCGGAAAACGTATCTATGTTGTGACTCTGGGCGAAGCGCAGGCGCAGATCCGTCAGGTGGTGAGTGTCGCAGACGGCGATGCGGAGCCGCGTCAACTGGCGTTGTTGTCCGGTGCCAACTCCTTGTTAATCACGGACAGCGAGCACCGTGTGGCGCAGTGGTTTGAAATCGTGAAAGACGGGCGCCGCTCGCTGGTGAAGACCCGTGAATTTGCTCTGCCGCCTGGCAATGTTACATCGCTGGTCCCGGAATATGCCCGTAAAGGCTTCTTTGTGCTGCAGGATGACGGCCAGTTGTCGGCGTTTTATACCACAGTGAAAGGGGCTATCTACAGTTCTGCGGTATTTACTGATAAGGTGCCGGACACCCTGATGATTTCGCCACGTGCCGATCGTCTGGTCGCCGTTACGGGCAATCAGTGGCAGACTTATAAAGTCGACAACCGCCATCCGGAAATCGGTTTTGCCTCGTTGTGGCAGAAAATCTGGTACGAGGGCTATCCGGAGCCGGATTTTGTCTGGCAGTCCACCTCGGCCAGTGATGAGTTTGAACCTAAGCTGAGTCTGGTGCCAATCATTTTCGGTACCCTGAAAGCGGCGCTCTATGCCCTGTTTTTTGCGGTTCCACTGGCACTGGCCGGTGCAATTTACACCGCGTATTTTATGTCGTCGCGGATGCGGCGGGTGATTAAACCGACCATTGAGCTGATGGAAGCGCTGCCGACGGTCATTCTGGGCTTTCTGGCCGGAATTTGGCTGGCGCCGATTGTGGAAAAAAATCTGGCGGGGATTGCCCTGCTGCTGGTGGCCTTCCCGTTGGCAATGATGGCTGCTGGACTGGTTTGGGCGCTCTTGCCGGGACGTTTTCGTCAGCGCATTCCCGGCGGTCTCCATATCCTGTTGCTGATGCCGGTGATCGTGCTGGTCGGTTACGGGTGTTTTGCTCTCAGCCCTGCGCTGGAAACGCTGCTCTTTGGCGGCGATATGCGGGTGTACCTGAATAATGAGTGGGGCATTGGCTACGATCAGCGCAATACCCTGGTGGTCGGGATTGCGATGGGGTTTGCGGTGATTCCGACAATTTTCTCAATTGCGGAAGATGCGATCTTCTCGGTACCTGGCCACCTGACCAGCGGTTCGCTGGCGCTGGGGGCGACCCACTGGCAGACACTGACACGGGTGGTATTGCTAACTGCCAGTCCGGGGATTTTTTCCGCCGTGATGATGGGGCTGGGGCGCGCAGTCGGGGAAACCATGATTGTGCTGATGGCGACCGGGAATACGCCGATCCTCGACTGGAACGTGCTGGAGGGAATGCGCACCTTGTCTGCCACCATTGCGATTGAAATGCCGGAAAGCGAAGTGGGCAGCTCTCACTACCGGGTCATGTTCCTGGCAGCTTTTGTGCTGTTTGTATTTACCTTTTTCTTTAATACCGTCGCCGAGCTGGTACGCCAGCGGCTGCGGGAAAAATACAGTTCACTCTGATGAGGCACGCCAGACAGTGCACAGAGCGAAAGAGACTTTCACAGGAATGAAGACGAAAAGAATAACAATGACGACGTGGTATCATGCGTAAATGGTTTGAATCGGGCTCGCCCTGGATTTGGCTGACCGCCGGCGCTGTCAGTCTGAGCCTTGTGGCGGTACTGGGGCTGTTATTACTGATCGGCTGGAAGGGGCTGGGCTATTTTTGGCCAGCCCCTGTTTATCAGTTTGAGTTGTCAGTGAATGGTCAGCCGGCCATGGAACACAGCACCGTCATCGGTGAGTTGTACGAGCGGAAAACGGTACCGGTTCAGCAGTTGGCTGATGCCGGGGTAGACACGTCGGCGTTTGCCGCGGCCGGTCAGGTTGATCGTTACATCATCAAAACCGGCAACCGGGATCTGCTGGGCAGTGACTTTGTGACGGTACTGGCACCGCATATTGTGAGCCAGCAACTGGCAGCCGGGGTAGCTGTCATCGAGCGGATGAAAAATGGCCGTTTCTACGGGGTGCCCACCGCATTGTATGAGGACGGCAGGCCGATCTCGCTGGATAGCCTTAACCTCAGCCTGATGCGGGCCATTGCCGTGCGGGAGCAGATTCGTCAGCTGGAAAAAAATGAGCTGAAATCGCTTAACTACCAGTTTGAGCGGCTGCGCCGTGAAGATAGCGGCAAGGTGGATCCGGCAGAAAAAGTCCGCCTGGAGCAGTCCCTTCATGCCCTGGAGCAGCAACTGACTCAACTGCGCCAGCAACTGGAAAGCGACACGCTGATCGTGCGGGAAATGTCTGGCAAAGAAATTGCTTTGCCTTTAGCGCAGATCCTCGATTTGTGGTTTCCGAATGAAATGACACTGTCGGCCAAACTGGTGCACTGGCTGGATCAGCTCGGTAAGTTTGTCAGCGAGGACCCGCGCGAAGCCAATACCGAGGGCGGTGTATTTCCGGCGATTTTCGGTACGGTATTCATGGTGCTGCTGATGAGCGTGATTGTCACTCCGCTAGGGGTGATGGCGGCCGTCTACCTACACGAGTATGCCGGGAAAAGTATGTTTACCAAATTGATCCGGGTGGCGGTGATTAACCTAGCCGGGGTTCCGTCCATTGTTTACGGGGTGTTCGGGTTGGGATTTTTCGTCTACATGGTAGGCGGCACCATAGATGAGGTCTTTTTTGCCTCTGAGCTGCCAGCGCCGACATTCGGTACGCCGGGTATCCTGTGGTCGGCGTTGACGCTGGCGATCCTGACCCTGCCAGTTGTGATTGTCTCGACCGAAGAAGGCCTGGCGCGGATTCCTGTGTCTATCCGGCACGGCTCACTGGCATTGGGCGCGACACAGGCAGAAACCCTGTGGCGGACGGTATTGCCGATGGCCAGTCCGGCAATCATGACCGGATTGATCCTGGCAGTTGCTCGCGCCGCCGGGGAAGTGGCCCCTTTGATGCTGGTGGGAGTGGTGAAAATGGCCCCGTCATTGCCGATTGATAACCACTTCCCGTATCTGCACCTGGATCGTAAATTCATGCATCTTGGTTATCATATATATGATGTCGGCTTTCAGAGTCCGAACGTTGAAGCTGCCCGCCCGCTGGTGTATGCCACATCATTTTTACTGGTGACGGTGATTGTTGGTCTGAATCTGACCGCCATCGGTATCCGCAACCATTTACGAGAGAAGTTCCGCTCCCTGGAGCAATAGCGAGAGTCAGGAAGGATTATGTTTTCAATTAATTCCCCAATCGGTTTGTTTGCCCCCGTTGACTTGTCCGCGTTGCCCGAGGAAAAAACGGCGTTGTCTATCGAGGGGCTAGATTTGCATTACGGCAACCATCAGGCCCTGTTTGATATCAACATGCGCATTGCTAAAGGGCAGGTGACCGCGTTTATCGGCCCGTCAGGCTGCGGGAAATCGACCCTGCTGCGGTGTATCAACCGAATGAATGAGCTGGTTGAAGGGTGCAGGGTTGACGGCCAGATCATGCTGCACGGGCAGAACATCTATGATAATAAGGTGGACGTGGCCTCGCTGCGACGCCGGGTCGGGATGGTGTTTCAGCGCCCGAACCCGTTCCCTAAATCGATTTATGAGAACGTGGTGTACGGGCTGCGTCTGCAGGGCATCCGGGATCGTCGGGTACTGGACGACGCGGTGGAAAACTCGCTGCGCGGTGCTGCGTTGTGGGATGAGGTGAAAAACCGCCTGCACGAGAATGCTTTCGGGTTGTCCGGTGGTCAGCAGCAGCGTCTGGTTATTGCCCGGGCGATTGCCATTGAACCGGAGGTGCTGCTGCTGGATGAGCCGACATCAGCGCTGGACCCGATCTCGACGCTGACCATTGAAGAGCTGATCAACGATCTGAAAACCAAGTACACGGTGATCATCGTAACGCACAACATGCAGCAGGCGGCACGGGTGTCAGACAATACGGCATTCATGCACATGGGCGAGCTGGTGGAATACGGCAGTACCAATGATATTTTCACCACCCCACGCGAAAAACGAACAGAAGATTACATCACAGGTCGATACGGTTAAGGAGTTAAGCGATGTTAGACAATGTAAGCCTTGGCCGTCATATTTCCGGCCAGTTTAATGCCGAGCTGGAGAGCATCCGCTCCCATGTTCTGGCGATGGGCGGGCTGGTAGAACAGCAGCTGGCTGACGCCCTTAAAGCGATGCATAAACAGGACATTGAGCTGGCTCGCCGGGTGATCAAAGATGACCATAAGGTCAACGCCATGGAAGTGGCAATTGATGAAGCCTGTACCCGCATCATTGCCAAGCGACAGCCAACCGCCAGTGATTTGCGTCTGGTGATTGCCATTATCAAGACCATTACCGATCTAGAGCGGATCGGTGACGTGGCCGAGAGCATAGCGAAAGTGGCGCTGGAAAACTTCACCAATAAGCAGTACAACCTGCTGGTGTCGCTGGAGGCGCTGGGTCAGCACGCGGTGCGTATGCTGCATGAGGTTCTGGATGCGTTTGCCCGGATGGATGTTAAAGCCGCGATTCAGGTGTACCAAGAAGATGACCGGATTGATCGTGAATACGAAGCGATTATCCGTCAGCTGATGACGTACATGATGGAAGACCCGCGTTCGATCCCTAACGTGTTGCAGGTAATGTGGTCAGCCCGCTCTATCGAACGGGTCGGTGACCGGTGCCAGAATATCTGCGAATACATCATCTATTTTGTCAAAGGCAAGGATATTCGCCACACCAGCCCGCAAGAGCGGGAAGATATTCTGCGCTGATTGATTCTGCGCCGGGCAAGTCAAATCGAGTGGGTGAAATTGGGTGCAAGGCGTTTGATGCAAGAAGCCAGGAGCAAAAGAAAAGGCGGACCAGTCCGCCTTTCTTGTTTTCCACGTTAGTGACTATTTACTAGTGACTATTCACTGTCGTCGTCAGCATCATCAGAAAACAGGTCCGGAACAAAGGTCTGATCATCTTCAGGCGCCCGGATATACCCTTCTTTATTCACGTCTGGCAGCTCAATTTTAGGGTAATCAATCTCTTCATAAGGGATCTGGGACAACAGGTGAGAAATGCAGTTGATGCGCGCCTTTTTCTTGGTATCGGCATCCACTACCCACCATGGACACTGTTTGGTGTCGGTGTATGCGAACATCTTGTCCTTGGCTTCGGAGTAGGCTGCCCAGCGCGAGCGGGATTCCAAATCCATCGGGCTGAATTTCCAGCGCTTTATCGGGGTGTTGATCCGTTCCAGGAAGCGTTTTTCCTGCTCTTCATCAGAGACGGAAAACCAGTACTTCAGCAGGATAATACCGGAGCGCTCCAACATGCGTTCAAATTCGGGGCAGGAGCGTAGGAATTCTTCGTATTCGTCGTCGGTACAGAACCCCATGACCTTCTCGACCCCGGCCCGGTTGTACCAACTGCGGTCAAACAGCACCATTTCACCGCCGGCCGGCAAGTGAGCGACATAGCGTTGGAAGTACCATTGGGTGCGCTCTTTTTCGGTGGGCTTGGGCAGTGCCACGACCCGGCATACCCGAGGGTTGAGCTTTTCGGTGATGCGCTTGATAACGCCTCCTTTCCCGGCGGCGTCGCGGCCCTCAAAAATCACCACAACCTTGAGCTCTTCCTGTTTGATCCATTCCTGCAGTTTGACGAGTTCAATCTGCAGGCGCTCAAGCTCTGAGTCGTAATCCTTTTTTTTCAATCGTTGTGCTGGTGGCTGATAACCCATACCTGTCTCTCACTTTTTACTGCGCTTAACAAAAGAGTAACGCGGAATGAGATCCTTGACGAATTGGATAGCTAATTATTTGAAACCAATGGCACTTTTTCTGTATCGGGCAGCTAAAAGCAAACTGTCCCTGCCAAGTCTTTGGTGTGGCAGGGAGGGCATGCAGGAATAGCTTCAGGAACGACGTTGATTGTGTGGGGTATGGCTATATGGGGTATGGTTGTCGAGGGTTTGGAGTGCCTGGACAACAGCCCTGATTTTGTCCGGGTCAGTGACCGGAATGGTAAAGTCGTCAACCTCCGCGCTGCCCATATAGGCTTCCTGTGAATATTGCTGCATCAGGCTGGCACGGGTGCTTTTACCTGACAGGTGCACTTCCTGCACGCCGGTCTGTTGCACAATCTCCACCACGTTGCCAGCATGCAGTCCGGCACCGGCCATAATGGCCAGCCGGTCACCGCAATATCTGACCATCTCAGCCAGTACCGGAATGCCTTCATAGGCGTTGGCTTTAAGGCCGGAAGTCAGTACACGCTCACAGTTGTGAGACATGATGGTGTCCAGTGCCGCAAACGGCTCAAGGCACTGGTCAATGGCACGGTGGAAAGTCACCCCCATCCCCTGGGCTTCCCGGCACAAGGCACCCAGCAGCTCGGCATCAATGCGGCTGTCTGGCAACAGGCCACCAACCACAATGCCTTGCAATCCGGCTTCACGAGCTGCGTAGACGTCAGCCAGCATGATTTCTTTGTCCTGCTCGCTAAACAGAAAATCCCCCTGGCGCGGGCGGATCATGGCGTACACTGGCACCGTCGCGTGACGGGCTGCCAGTTTCATCAGTCCCGGATTGGGCGTCAGGCCGCCAAGGGCGAGGGAGGAACACAGTTCGATACGGGTTGCACCGCCTTGCTGGGCGAGATGCAGGGATTCAATGTTATCGATACAGACTTCAATATGCCGGAGTGTCATCGGGTTAGCTCAGTTATTGTGAAGAATCTGCAGTGTAGAGCATCCGAATGTCTGATGCGATAGCACAGATCAAGACAGCGGGAGGAGTCATTCAGTTGGGGAAGGGAGAAAGGGCAGAAAGCGGAAGACAGAAACGAAAAGGGCCCGGTGTATCCGGGCCTCATATTATTGTGTCATAGACTGACTTTTCGGCTTTACGTTTTCACGTTTGTGCCGTCACACCGTTGAGCGAGTGTGATTTACGACAATAAGATGTCTTATTTGCCTAGGTCTGCAGTGAACTCAGACAGGTAAGCAGCAACGCCTTGTGGAGAAGCGTCCATACCTTTCTTACCTTCTTCCCACTGTGCTGGGCAAACTTCACCGTTCTTCTGGTGGAAGTTCAGAGCGTCAACCATACGCAGCATTTCGTCAATGTTACGGCCCAGTGGCAGGTCGTTAACTACTTGGTGACGAACAACGCCTTCTTCGTCGATCAGGAAAGAACCACGGAACGCAACGCCTGCTTCTGGGTGCTCAACATCGTAAGCTTTGCAGATTTCGTGTTTAACGTCTGCAATCAGAGGGTAACGAACCTGACCGATACCGCCGTTCTCAACAGCAGTGTTACGCCATGCGTTGTGAGAGAACTGAGAGTCGATAGAAACACCGATTACTTCAACGCCTTTCGCTTGGAAGTCTTCGAAACGCTTGTCAAAAGCGATCAGCTCAGAAGGACATACGAAAGTGAAGTCTAGTGGGTAGAAGAAAACTACCGCTTTTTTACCTTTTGTGTATTCTGCAAAGTTGAAGTTATCAACGATTTCACCGTTACCAAGAACAGCTGCAGCAGTAAAATCTGGTGCTTGACGACCTACTAGTACCATGTGTTTGGTGCTCCTAAAATATTGTGTTTGTCGCCGACCTTTCCGGTAGGCTTCTGTTTGAACGGGACAAACTATAACGAAACTGGTACATTGAAAAAAGCGGAATAAATAGATTGATGTAATCGAAAATTGCGATGAACAAGTTTCCTTCACTTAAACAGCTGCACTATTTGGTGACCCTGTTTGAAACCCGACATTTTGGTGAGGCGGCCAAGCGCTGCTTTGTCAGTCAGTCAACCCTTAGCTCCGGCGTCCAGAATCTGGAAGAATTGCTGGGCTGTCAACTTATTGAGCGTGACAACAAGTCTCTGGTCTTTACCTCGACCGGGGAGGACGTGGTCGTACGCAGCCGGGAACTGTTGGCTCGTACCCAGGATCTGATGGAGCTCTCCAATTGTAAAGGAGGGGATGGGATGGATGGTCAGCTGCGCATCGGCTGTATCCCGACCATTGCCCCTTTCCTGCTCTGCGATCTGGTGCAGGAGGTGAACCGCCTCCACCCGAACCTTCATTTATTGCTGCGGGAAGATACCACGGCCAACTTGCTGACGGCTCTGCGTAATGGCGAGATGGATGTCCTGATTCTGGCGCTGCCGGTGGATATTAACGGTATGCACAGTCAGGTGGTCGGGCGTGACGATTTCAAAATGGTGATCAGCCAGAAGCAGGCTTCACAGGTCAGCGTACCGCTGAGGTATGCCGATCTGCCGAATGAATCGGTCTTCTTGCTTGAGAAAGAGCACTGTCTGACCGATCACGCGGTTTCTGCCTGCAAACTGACGTCGAAAGAGAAGATTAACCCTTTCACGGCGACCAGTCTTCATACGTTAGTTCAAATGGTTGCGAACGGGCTGGGCACCACCTTCATTCCCCAGATGGCGATCGATCATGGCCTGCTGGATAACCAGAACCTGGTGATTGTTGATCCGCCGGGCCAGGAAGAAGCCTACCGTGAGATAGGACTGGTATGGCGTCCGACCTCTACCCGTACCCGCACCTTCGAACGCCTGGCAGAAATTGTTGCCGGACTGCTCTGATTTTATTTCCTCCAATTTACTGGTGTGCTGAGAAAAAATCGCTTTCTCAGCACATTATCCTGCTTTTATTTCATCTTTCCCGATCTTACCCATAGTCCACCAGTGAGCTATTCAAACTGTTTTGTAGGTATATGTTGTTTCGCGTAGCGAATAAATAGGGTTGATATGCCTCTGGTTGCTATGTGGGTTGTATAAATTTCGTCCCAAACACTGCGTTTTCATGCTTAAAAATCATTGGTTTGGTGTCAGGGTTGAATTTGTGTTTTTGTTTGAAACGCAAATTTGAACATTCGTTTGAACTGGCAAAAACTGAAATTTTATTACGTAACTCGTTACATTTTTATGGATTTTTTATTATCTGGTGAAAAACCGAGTAATCACCTGAATTCTGTTTCAATTTGGTGTTTTGAGTTATTGCTCTAATATTTGTAACTTGTTGTTTTTAAATGCTTAGATCCTGTGTTGCGGAAATGTGAAAAAATGGAGTGGCTTGCAATTCATTTTTTGTTAAGGCAACGTAACTAACGTGTTATGGCCATGGGATGGTCGATAACCCAAAATCAGGTTACTGACATTCGTGGTGATAAAGTTACAGCTGAAAGGGGCGAGATAAATGGACACACATACACCGGCAAGCCATGAAGTGAAATTGTCACTTCAGACTGACCTGACACCGGCGCAGGCAGAGATTCTAGATAACGGGGCTCAGCAGTTTTTGGAAAAACTGGTGCAACGTTTTGCTTCCCGGGTCCCTCAGCTGCTGGCTGCACGGGAAACTCGCCAGGCAGCCATTGATGCCGGCACGTTGCCTGATTTCTTGCCGGAGACTGCAGAGATCCGTAACAGCGAATGGAAAATTCAGAACATCCCTACCGATCTGCAGGATCGCCGCGTGGAGATCACGGGTCCGGTTGACCGTAAGATGGTGATTAATGCCCTGAATGCGGATGTAAAGGTGTTCATGGCCGACTTTGAAGACTCGTTTGCTCCAGCATGGAATGAAGTGCTGGATGGCCAGCGTAATCTGCGAGACGCGGTGAACGGCACCATCGACTACACCAACCCGGAAAACGGCAAGCACTATCAACTGAACGATGACCCTGCGGTGCTGATCTGTCGCGTACGCGGCCTGCATCTGCCGGAAAAACACCTGTTGTGGCAGGGAGAAGCTATCCCTGGGTGCCTGTTCGACTTCGCACTGTATTTTTACCACAACTACCAGCAACTGCTGGCAAAAGGCAGCGGTCCGTACTTCTACCTGCCAAAGCTGCAGGCGCATCAGGAAGCCGCCTGGTGGAGCGAAGTATTCAGCTTTACCGAGGATGAATTCGGTCTGCCGCGCGGCACGATCAAAGCCACGGTACTGATCGAGACTCTGCCGGCCGTCTTTGAAATGGATGAAATCCTCTACAGCCTTAAAGAGCACATTGTGGGCCTCAATTGTGGCCGCTGGGATTACATCTTCAGCTACATCAAAACGCTGCGTAACCATCCTGACCGTATCCTGCCGGATCGCCAGGTCGTGACGATGGAAAAACCTTTCCTGAATGCATACTCGCGTCTGCTGGTGAAAACCTGTCACCGACGTGGTGCGTTTGCGATGGGAGGCATGGCGGCCTTCATTCCATCGAAAGATCCAGAGCGCAATGAATGGGTACTGAACAAAATCCAGACCGACAAATTGCTTGAAGCCAATAACGGCCACGATGGCACTTGGGTTGCTCACCCTGGTCTGGCAAGCACAGCCATGGCGGTGTTCGATGGGGTACTGGGCGAGCGCAGCAATCAGCTTGACATCAGCCGCAGTGAAGATGCTCCGATTACGGCTGCCGAACTGCTGGCACCTTGTGATGGCGAGCGTACGGAAGACGGAATGCGCCACAACATTCGTGTCGCGGTGCAGTATATCGAAGCATGGATCTCCGGGAACGGCTGTGTGCCTATCTACGGATTAATGGAAGATGCCGCCACGGCAGAAATCTCCCGAGCCTCTATCTGGCAGTGGATTAAACACGGCAAAACACTCAGCAATGGACAAATGGTCACTAAAGCGCTGTTTGAGCAAATGCTGAAAGAGGAAATGGACGTCGTGAAACAGGAAGTCGGGGAAGCACGTTTTGCTGCCGGGCGCTATGACGAAGCCGCGGTGCTGATGTCACGCCTGACCACCAGTGACGAGCTGGTGAACTTCCTGACGGTGCCGGGATACGAATACTTATCCTGAAGATGCAGGAGCAGGGTATGAGAATCTCTTGTACCCACAGAATTTAGCAACAACTGTTTTCGAAGCGCTAGTTTTCGAAGTGGATGAAATAGAACCCGTTGTATTCGAAGTGGTAACAGCCAGCGACAGAAAATGCAGTGCCCGGGGGAGGGATTACCTCCGGGCGGTAAAACTCAGTTCAATAACTAAAGTGTGATGCGGATTATCGCAACTGAAACGAGGGACATCATTATGACACTGACTCGCCAGCAACAAATCGAAGCCTTGGAAAAAGATTGGGCAGAAAACCCACGTTGGAAAAATGTAAAGCGGACTTATACCGCAGAAGAAGTCATTAATCTGCGTGGTTCATTTGCGCCGGCAAACACTATTGCCCAGCGTGGTGCTGACAAGCTGTGGGACCTGGTCAATGGCGACGCGAAGAAAGGCTATGTTAACTGTCTTGGCGCACTGACAGGCGGCCAGGCTGTGCAGCAGGCGAAAGCGGGTATTGAGGCTATCTATCTGTCAGGCTGGCAGGTCGCAGCAGATAACAACTCTGCGGAAACAATGTACCCAGATCAGTCGCTGTATCCGGTCGATTCAGTGCCAACCGTGGTAAAACGTATCAACAATGCCTTCCGCCGCGCTGATCAGATTCAGTGGTCAAATGGCGGTAACCCGGAAGAGGGTATCGACTACTTCCTGCCTATCGTGGCTGATGCTGAAGCCGGTTTTGGTGGTGTCCTGAATGCGTATGAACTGATGCGTAATATGATTGATGCAGGTGCAGCCGGGGTTCACTTCGAAGACCAGCTGGCTTCTGTGAAGAAATGTGGTCACATGGGCGGTAAAGTTCTGGTTCCGACTCAGGAAGCGGTACAAAAGCTGGTTGCAGCACGCTTGGCGGCTGACGTTTCCGGTACTACGACTTTGGTTATTGCCCGTACCGATGCTAACGCGGCGGATCTGCTGACTTCTGACTGCGACCCGTATGATGCTGACTTCATTGTGGGCGAGCGTACTCAGGAAGGTTTCTACCGCGTTCGTGCCGGTATTGACCAGGCGATTGCCCGCGGTCTGGCATATGCCCCTTACGCTGACCTGATTTGGTGTGAAACGGCCACTCCGTGTCTGGAAGAAGCGCGTAAGTTTGCTGAAGCGATTCATGCTCAGTACCCGGATCAGCTGCTGGCTTACAACTGCTCGCCATCATTCAACTGGGAAAAGAACCTGGATGCCGACACGATTGCTAAGTTCCAGCAAGAGCTGTCTGACATGGGCTACAAATACCAGTTCATCACACTGGCAGGTATTCACAACATGTGGTTCAACATGTTTGAGTTGGCACACGCTTATGCTCAGGGTGAAGGTATGCGCCACTATGTTGAGAAAGTACAGCGTCCTGAGTTTGAAGCTGCATCGAAAGGTTACACTTTCGTGGCGCACCAGCAGGAAGTGGGTACTGGCTACTTTGACAAGATGACCAATACCATTCAGGGCGGTAATTCCTCCGTTACGGCTTTGACTGGCTCTACAGAAGAAGAGCAATTCTAAAAAATGGGTATAAACCCTTAAACTCCTAGTAATCGTTGATAGTCTTTTGGAGCGCCTGGTGCGCTCCTTTTTTTCTTTTTCTTTTTCTTTTTCTTTTTTCTACCTTTATTTCTATCTGCAATGCTATCTGGGGACTATCCCAGGCTCTGTTGGGCGCACCTTCTGTAATTAGGCGTCGCCTGAAAAACCCTTCATGCCTGAGGTTGTTCTTCGCGTTAGCGGTGACTGGCTATAACTTGATACTGCAGATACTGCAGATACTGCAGATACTGCTGGCACGGCACTACGGCTGAAGTTGCTGCTGTCGAAATTGTCGAGCTGCCCGGCTGACCTGAGGGTAAATCACAAAGAACTGCTGCTCCAGAGTCGGATAGTGAGCCAGAATCACGTCCGGGCAGGCTGCCAATTGATTGAGCCGGGGACGACGCAATGCCATACGCTGCAAAGCCCGCTCCAGCGTGCTGACGTGCTGGTATTGTTCCAACCAGTTTTGTTGCCACATCCGGGCCATTGTCGCCAGGTATTGCTCGGGGGCCGGATCCGAGAATTGTTCGACTTCCCGGCGGGCAGTGCGAACGAACTCAGTTAACGGTTGGGGGTGAAATTGTGTCCAGTGGCGGGCCAGAAAATGATCCCAGGTGATATCCAGAGCAATGCCGCTGACCCGGCGGGTATCGGTGTCAAACAAGCGTCGGCATTCAAGGACTTCAGGCAGAGCATCAATATAGCTGTCGATAAAACGGTGCAGGCGGATTCCGTCGGCAACGTCCTGGCGAAATTGCTGGTCAGGATTACCCCGGACAAAATCAGCCAGCAAATTACCCGCCAGATGGCTCTGGCACTGCTCAGCCAGATGTAAATGTGCCAGAAAGTTCATGCTTACGGTGACTTTCTGGCGTGATGACGCCGGGGTTGGTAACTAGAGCAGAGAATCTGAACCGTCTTCTTCGCCTTCCTCTTCAAGGGGTTCTACCTCTTCCTGAATTTCCAGCAGGTTAATCGCAATTGACACAAAATCGGAGTCAGTGATGATACCGACCAGTTTATTGTGGTCAATGATTGGCAAACAGCCAATCTGATGTTTCTGCATGAACAGGGCCGCTTCTTTTAATCCGGCATTGGGTGCCACACTCATCAGATCCCGGTGCATGCTGTCGGCCAGAGGAATATCCAGCGCAGAAACAAAGCGGGATTGCGAGATATGCTCCAGGCTTGATTCCTGGGCGGCCAGAATATCGCGCTGGCTCACTAACCCAACCAGGTGGTTGTTCTCATCCGTGACCGGTACATGGTGGATGTGGTATTTCGCCATCACCCGCTTCGCATCAGCCAGAGTGTGACTGGTACTCAGCGTATGCGGGTTGGGGGTCATCATATCAGCTACGGTAAACATACAAGCCTCCTGTATCAAAGATTTATCCTCCCTGTGGCTCGCTACAGCTGTACCTCTCGATTCTGTATGCATTGCCTACGTATTGACTGTAGCCAATCCTGAATAAGCAACCCATGACACTCGTCAAAGAAAACACAAGTTATTTGACTGTGTCTCATTTGTTTCTCATCCGTTAAAAATAAGATTGTGTCATATACTCAATAAACGACATGCCATGTAGGAATAAATCAATGCATAAGCTGTTGTTTATTTTGTTGTCTTGGTCTATGTGCTTACCTTTCCAGGCCACTGGAGCAGAGCCGGTCTCACAAGCCCGAATTATTGGTGGTATTGAAACGGCGCCCAATGAGCTGCCCTGGCAGGCTTATCTGAACATGACGTTTCGTGACAGTGAGGGGGCGCGTACGTTTATCTGCGGTGGGGTGGTTATCAGCCCGGTTACCGTTATCACCGCCGCGCATTGCATGCGTAACGGCCAGAGCTTGGTTGCGCCGGAAGATGTGGAAGTTTGGGCTGGTATTACTTCCATCTTCAGTGCGACTTCCGCCAGTGCTGTGCGGGTTGAGAGCATCGTGATACACCCCAATTATAACTCTACCCGATTTTCGAATGATATTGCCGTGCTGAAGCTGGCAGAAACCCTGCCTGACAGCGCTCGTCCGATACAGCTCGCAACGTCCGGCGAGCAGGCGGCGGCTGACCTCGAGTTTGCCAATGGCTGGGTCGATAATGCTGAGCGAGTAGCGAACCTGCTGGTATCCGGCTGGGGCAGTACGTCTGTTGGCGATTCCAGTTCAGGCTCAACACGGCTGCGGCAGACCTTATTGTCAGGCGTACCGGATTCCCGCTGTGATGGCATGTGGGGCAGCAGTGTCACCGCGAACGATTACAGTATTTATGTGTGTGCCGGTTCTACGGCTCCTGAACTGGCGCGAGACAGTTGCTTTGGTGACTCGGGAGGGCCGCTGGTGTGGCAGAACCCGCAGGCAGCCGGGGACAGCGATTTCGGACTGCGCTTGGTTGGCCTGGTCAGTTTCGGCGAAGGGTGTGCCGGGCGCCTGCCGGGCGTTTATACCCAAGTGGCGACTTACCGTAACTGGCTGGCCAGTGAAGTTGGCGGCAGCCTATTTACTCAGGTCACACCGGAGTTTTCCCGCAATCCGTTCACTGCCGATTATTCCGGTGCCGGTCAGGGAATTCCCATTGCACAGCCGGTCGCGAGTGGTGGTGGTAGCAGTGGCGGGGGCACGATGAGCATCTGGGTGCTCTGCGGGCTGATGGTGCTGGCCTGTCGACGCCGTGGTCTTGGCCGAGCCTGAATGGGTTCACTTCCCCCTGAAACGAGATCCCGCCGGGCGGGTTATCACAAGCCCGCTAATCCGGTGTGCATAAAGAGAGGAAAAACTTGCAGCGCGTGAGAGTGATCTCTGCTTGATCTTGCAGTGTGGCAGCCTATACTAGCTGCCTGCTGTAATTTAGGGCCCTAACGATGCAAGTTTCAGATTTTCACTTTGACCTTCCTGACGAGCTGATTGCTCGCTATCCGCAACCTGAACGCACAGCCAGCCGCCTGCTGCAACTGACCGGTAATAACGGTGAGCTTGCCCATAAAGGCTTTAAAGACGTGCTGGATCTGGTGCAGCCGGGCGATCTGCTGGTATTTAACAATACCCGAGTTATCCCTGCCCGTCTGTTCGGTCGCAAAGCGTCCGGCGGTAAGCTGGAAGTGCTGGTTGAGCGCATGCTGGACGATAAAAGCATTCTGGCCCACGTTCGCGCGTCAAAGCCGCCAAAGCCGGGTAACGAGCTGTTGTTGGGTGAAAACGACGAGTATCAGGCAGAAATGGTTGCCCGCCATGATGCGCTGTTTGAAATCCGTTTTAACAGCGACAAAACCGTATTGGAAATCCTGGAAGATGTCGGCCACATGCCGTTGCCGCCATACATTGACCGCCCGGATGAAGAGGCTGATAAAGAGCGTTACCAAACGGTTTACAACGCCAAGCCGGGCGCGGTAGCAGCACCGACAGCAGGCCTGCACTTTGATGAAATGCTGCTGTCAGCGATTAAAGAAAAAGGCGTGAATCTGGCGTTTGTCACCCTGCACGTGGGTGCCGGTACGTTCCAGCCGGTGCGTGTGGACAGCATCCATGATCACCATATGCATGCCGAGTATGTCGAAGTACCGCAAGAGGTGGTAACGGCGATTGCGGAAACCAAGGCCAACGGCGGACGTGTGATTGCCGTCGGCACGACGTCGGTACGTTCGCTGGAAAGCGCGGCGCAGGACGCGGTGAAAAACGGCACCGAGCTGAAGCCATTCTTCGGTGATACCGATATCTTTATCTTCCCTGGCTATGAATTCCAGCTGGTGGATGTGCTGATTACCAACTTCCACCTGCCGGAATCGACACTGATCATGCTGGTCAGTGCCTTTGCCGGTTACGAGCACACCATGAATGCTTATAAAGAAGCGGTAGAAAATCGTTACCGTTTCTTCAGTTACGGTGATTCGATGTTCATCACCCGTAAGACCGCTTGATGACCAGTTAATGGTCTAAGTCAGTGTTACTTAAGGCTGCATTTGCTAGAATGCGGCCTTTGTTGTCTTTGAATATCAAGACGATATTCATTCCTGAAGAGGGGCTGGGCGCTTAGTCCGACCAATCTCAGTTTCTTCCACTAGGCTTAAATGCGTAGTGGCTTGCCAGCGGGGAAGCCCCCTGGCAGACAGGCGCTGCAGCTTCGCCGTTGCGGCGTCAGGGTATTCCTGGCCATAACCGGCCGGGAAATGAAATGTCAGATTGTTTCTCTGGCTGTTGGAGGCTTTGTGAAATTTGAATTAGATAAAACTCAGGGACGTGCCCGTCGTGGTCGCCTGAAGTTTGAACGCGGTACGGTGGAAACACCGGCATTTATGCCTGTAGGTACTTACGGCACCGTAAAAGGGATGACGCCGGAAGAAGTAAAAGACACCGGCGCGCAAATCCTGCTGGGTAACACTTTCCACCTGTGGCTGCGTCCGGGTCAGGAAGTAATGAAACTGCACGGTGATCTGCACGACTTCATGCAGTGGCAGGGCCCGATTCTGACTGACTCCGGCGGTTTCCAGGTCTTCAGCCTGGGCGATATCCGTAAGATCACGGAAGAAGGTGTGCATTTCCGTAATCCGGTAAACGGTGACAAGATTTTCATGGACGCTGAAAAGTCGATGGAAATCCAGAATGACCTGGGTTCTGACATCGTTATGATCTTCGATGAGTGTACACCATACCCGGCCACACACGACGAAGCGAAGAAGTCGATGGAGATGTCACTGCGTTGGGCACAGCGCAGCCGAAACCACCATGACAAACTTGGTAACAAAAATGCACTGTTTGGTATCGTCCAAGGTAGTGTATATGAAGACCTGCGCGATGTTTCCGTGGAAGGGCTGACCAACATCGGCTTTGACGGTTATGCCGTCGGTGGTCTGGCGGTCGGTGAGCCAAAAGAAGACATGCACCGTGTTCTTGAGCATACCTGTCCGCAGCTGCCGGAAGACAAGCCTCGTTACCTGATGGGCGTAGGCAAGCCAGAAGATCTGGTGGAAGGTGTTCGTCGTGGTATCGATATGTTCGACTGCGTAATGCCGACCCGAAATGCCCGAAATGGTCACCTGTTTGTGACTGGCGGTGTGATCAAGATCCGTAATGCGAAACATAAAACGGATACAAGTCCTCTCGATCCGCATTGTGACTGTTACACTTGTCGCAACTACTCGAAGGCGTATCTGTATCACCTGGATAAATGTAATGAAATTCTAGGTGCGCGTCTGAATACAATCCACAACTTACGTTACTACCAGCGTCTGATGGCCAGTATCCGTAAGGCGATTGAAGAAGATCGTTTCGACGCTTTTGTAGAAGAGTTCTACGCGCGTCGTAACCGTGAAGTTCCACCATTAAACGAAAACAACTAAACGAGGACGTTAGTAAATGAGTCTGATTTCTCAAGCACACGCGGCAGCGGAAGGGGCACCTCAGGGTGGCAGCATGCAGCTTTTCATCATGCTTGGTCTGTTTGCGGTAATTTTCTATTTCATGATTTACCGTCCGCAGGCGAAACGTGTGAAAGAGCACAAAAATCTGATGTCTTCTATGGGCAAAGGTGACGAAGTGCTGACAAACGGTGGTCTGGTTGGTCGTATCACGAAAGTTTCAGCAGAAAACGACTACATCGTTATCGCTCTGAACGACACGACTGAAGTTACCATCAAGAAAGACTTTGTTTCTGCCGTTCTGCCAAAAGGCACAATGAAGTCTCTGTAAAACTTGCTTTGAAGGATCACAGCAGTGCTAAACCGTTATCCCTTGTGGAAGAACCTGATGGTGGTGTTTACACTGATCATCGGTCTGCTTTATGCGCTTCCCAATGTGTTCGGTGAAGATCCAGCAATTCAAATCTCCGGGGCGCGTGGCGCCTCGGTAGATATGTCCGCGCTGGATACCGTTACCGAAGATCTCAAAAAAAACCAAATCTCTTATAAATCCGTCGCATTCGAAAACGGCACTGTCCTGGTCCGCTTTAACGACACTGATACACAGATCAGTGCTCGCGATATTCTGAATGAACAGCTGGGCGATAACTATGTTGTTGCGTTGAACCTGGCTGCATCGACTCCTGACTGGCTGGAAGCTATCGGCGCTAACCCAATGAAATTGGGCCTTGACCTCCGTGGCGGGGTGCACTTCCTGATGGAAGTGGATATGGACGCCGCGATGGAAAAACTGCTGGGTCAGCAGGAAGAAACGTTCCGTACCGAGCTGCGTGAAGCCAAGATTCGTTACCGTGCGATCGCCAAAACCACTGACACGGTAGAAGTGCGTCTGCGTGACAACGCGCAACTGGCTGAAGCCAAATCTGCGCTGGCTAAGTTGCACCCGGATATGCTGTTCACAGATTCCGGCAGCAACGGTCGCTTTGTTCTGACGGCGCGTTTCACTGAAGAGCGTCTGAAAGAAATCCGCAACTACGCCGTCGATCAGAACATTACCATTCTTCGTAACCGTGTGAATGAGCTGGGTGTTGCTGAGCCGCTGGTACAGCGCCAGGGTGCAAACCGCATCGTGGTAGAACTGCCAGGGGTACAGGATACTGCCCGTGCGAAAGAAATCCTGGGGGCAACCGCCACTCTGGAATTCCGTGAAGTCGACAGCGCGGCTGATCTGGCGGCAGCGGCTTCCGGTCGTGTGCCACCAGGCAGCGAAGTGAAATTCACCCGTGATCAGCGCCCTGTTGTTCTGAAAAAACGAGTGATCCTGTCGGGTTCTCACATCACGGATGCAAGCTCAAGTGCTGATGAATATGGCCGTCCGCAGGTAAACATCTCGCTCGACAGCGAAGGCGGCAGCAAAATGACAGCCTTCTCACGTAACAACGTGGGTAAGCTGATGGCGACCATTTTTACTGAATACAAAGACAGCGGTAAACGTGACGCCAGCGGTAAAGTTATCCTGGAAAAACACGAAGAAGTGATTAACCAGGCGACTATCCAGACCGCGCTGGGCCGTAACTTCCGTATCACAGGTATCGATTCTCAGGCTGAAGCGCATAACCTGGCGCTGCTGCTGCGTGCCGGTGCACTGATTGCGCCAATCTCTATCGTTGAAGAACGCACCATTGGCCCGTCTATGGGTCAGCAGAACATCGATATGGGGATCCAGGCGTGTATCTGGGGCATGATCGCGGTTATGTTGTTCACCCTGCTGTACTACCGTCGATTCGGCCTGTTCGCCAACATGGCGCTGGCGATGAACCTAGTACTGATTATTGGTGTGATGTCGATGATTCCGGGGGCGACCATGACCCTGCCAGGTATCGCCGGTATCGTACTGACCGTCGGTATGGCGGTGGATGCCAACGTGCTGATTTTTGAACGTATTCGTGAGGAGCTTCGCGACGGACGCAGTCCGCAGCAGGCGATTCAGCAAGGTTACGCCAATGCCTTCAGTACTATTGCCGATGCGAACATCACCACACTGATCACGGCAATCATTCTGTTTGCTGTGGGAACCGGTGCCATTAAAGGCTTCGCGGTTACCCTGTCGATCGGTATTCTGACCTCTATGTTCACGGCGATCATTGGTACCCGTGCTCTGGTTAACCTGGTTTACGGCGGCAAGCGCGTCGATAAGCTGTCGATCTAAGGAGACGCTGACATGTTTCAGATTATGAAAGCGAATAAGGTGATCGACTTTATGCGCTGGTCGAAAGGAGCCTTCTTCCTGTCGGCCCTAATGATTATTGCGGCGATTGCGACCGTGACGACCCAAAAGCTGAACTGGGGCCTGGATTTCACCGGTGGTACGCTGATTGAAGTCGGCTTTGAAAAGCCGGCGGATCTGGGCAAAATCCGTGACTCGCTGGAAGTGGCCGGTTTTGGTGATGCAATTGTGCAGAACTTCGGTACGGCACGTGATGTCATGGTACGTCTGCAGCCGCGTGAAGATGCTCAGGGCGAGAAGCTGGGTAACCAGATTATTGATGCCCTGCGTACCGGCACCGGGCAGAACGTAGAAATGCGTCGGATTGAGTTCGTGGGCCCGAACGTGGGTGACGAGCTGGCTGAAGCGGGTGGTTTGGCGATCCTGGTTTCCTTGATCTGTATCTTGCTTTACGTATCCATGCGTTTCGAATGGCGTCTGGCAGCCGGTGCGGTATTGGCACTGGCACACGACGTGATCATCACCATTGGTATTTTCTCATTCACACAGATTGAGATTGACCTGACTATCGTTGCAGCTCTGCTGACCGTGGTCGGTTACTCCCTGAACGATACCATTGTTGTCTTCGACCGTATTCGTGAAAACTTCCGTAAGATGCGTAAAGGCGATGCAGCGGAAATCATGAACAGCTCGATCACTCAGACCCTGAGCCGTACGCTGATCACCTCAGCGACGACGCTGTTTGTGGTGATTGCCCTGTTCGTGAAAGGCGGCAGCATGATCCACGGCTTTGCGGCAGCCCTGCTGATTGGTATCACGGTTGGTACATATTCTTCTATCTATGTGGCTTCTGCACTGGCGCTGAAACTGGGGATCACCCGTGAGCACCTGATGCCGCCGCAGGTAGAAAAAGAAGGCGAAGAGTTTGATGCCATGCCTTAAGGCACGGCAGCGAAAACACACGTTGTTCTGAATGGAAAATCCGGGCCTGGCCCGGATTTTTTTATCTCTGTTGGAAACGATTGATTGCTTTCGCTTTTTAGTGCGTTTTATTTGTTGAGGATCACGCTAAGGCAGCAGTGATAGGGGGGCAGATCGCACGCTAATTAGCCATGACCGTCAGGGCGCATCGCTTTCGTTATCGCTGGCGGCATTGCCAGTCGCATGACCCATGTCAGTATCCTGCGGATTGGCGTTATCCGCATTGCGCTCAGGTTTGGTGGCAGCAGTTTTTATCGGGTCAGTTTTTTTATTGCCAGTCTTCTCACCGTCTGTCTTTTTACCGCTTGTATTTTCACCGTCTTCTACATCGCCTGTTTTCTCATTGTCTTTGTGCTCACGGCTGGTTTGAGGTGGCACCAAGTCGGACAGATTCTTAATATGGATATCCCGCTGCGGGAAAGGAATGGACACGCCGTGATCGGTGAGCTGTTGGTAGATCTCAAACAGCAGATCCGATTTGACCACAAAGACCTGGCGGATGTCCCGGATAAAGCAGCGCAGTTCAAACAGCAATGCGCTGTCGCCCATTTCACTGAATATCACCACCGGAGCGGCGGGGTAACTCAGCACCATGTCGTGTTGTTTGGCGGCATCAATCAGCACCGATTTCACCACCTTCAAATCACTGCCATAGGCAACACCAATTTTAACCACTAGCCGGCCATGACTGCTGCGCAGCGTCATGTTCTTCACAATGCCGGCGATCAGATCTGAATTGGGAATCACCACATCATGCAGGTCAAACGTTTCTATCCGGGTGGAGCGTACCGCGATTTTTTTCACAAAGCCGGAGTAACCGGACACTTCAATCCAGTCGCCTTCTTTTATCGGGCGCTCAATCAGCAGAATGATCCCGGATACAAAATTGGAGACGACCGTTTGCAGGCCGAAACCTATCCCGACTGACAGCGCACCGGCAACTACCGCCAGGCTCGACAAGTTAAGCCCGGCAGCTGAAACCGCGATCAGTGCCGACAGAGTGTAGCCGACGTAGCCGACGCCGGTGATCAGCGCGGTACGGGCACCTGCATCGGTTTTGGTTTTGGGCAGCACCGAATGACGCAGTACATACTGCAGCCAGCGGGTGGCAACAACACCGACAAACAGCACGGTAAACAGGGTCAGGATAACATTGAGAGAGATTCGGGCATCGCCCAGCTCAATACCTTCTGAGAGCAGGCGCCATATTTCAGCAATATCTGTCAGCCTTGCGCCCCAGGTCATCGCCAGTAGCGGCGCCACAATCAGGGTGATGAGCGCTATCAGAAAGAAGGGGATCAGGCCATGCTGGCTGTCGCCCGGCACATCACTCTGATCATCATCCTGATCGCCAAAGCGCGCCATCAGGCCCAGTATCCCGTAGTAAACCACCATAGCAAACGCGATGAGACCAATCGACACCACCATCGGGATAATGGCCTGTCTGGCTAAGTTATCGTAACCAATTGAAACGAAAAGCACACTCAGAATACTGGAGGCTTTCATCAACACAATAAGGGCTTTCAGGACGCCGCTGCTGACCGTATCGGTATGTTCACCTTCGGTCGACTGGTCCTGTTCAACGGCTTTGCTGAGGATCAGAGCCAGTCGCCACATCAGCAAGCTTCCGAATACGATAACCGGGAGGGTAAAGACGGCGGTTGAGGCCGGGCTAAAGGTATAGTCGAGCTGTAACGCATCTATCAGAGAAATCAGACAGATGAACAGCCCGAGCAGTACACAGGTACGTAAGCCGCGGCGGGCCACGGAATCTGTGATGCTGATGATGCGCTGATCTGGTGTTCGCGGCCGGAATATCAGGAATCCCAGCCAGTAACTGATCACCAGAAACAGCGCCATGAAAGGCATCGCCGCAATAACTGTGTTCACCGATGTCAGCCGCAGACCTGAGACCAGAAAGGCGGTGTAAATGGCGAGGAAACTCAGAATTGGAAACAGTAAATGCAGACATGCAGCCATCAGGCTGACCAGAAAGGCGAGGCTCTTTTTCCTGATTTTACGGATCGCGATCTCTGACTTTTCAATTATCCGCGGCTGGATGATCGCAATCAGTAAAACAGCCAGTACGATTAGGGCAATAGATAAGGGTAGCGCTGCCAGCAGCTTGTGCTTTCGTTCTTCGTCACTCAGGTAAACCTGAAATTCCTGGCTGACTTTATCCGTAAAGGTATGCCATTCCGTGACCGCCGTTTCCCAGTGGGACGGCACTAAAGGTGACGGGCTTTTATTGAGCCATTCCTGAGTGGTGTTTTTCCGGATCCTGGAGTCAATTTCGCTGATCAGCAAATTGGCCCGCTCGTAAGCCCCTTCGGAATAAAAGCTGGGGCCGCTGGCGATGGCCAGCGATTGTTCGAGGTTTGCACGCCGCTTGGCGGTCACTTCAGCCTCGCTTTCTCCCTCGGCCGGAGGCGGCCCCAAAGCATCAAGCTGGGCTTCTAATGTCCGGACTTCAACATCTTTATAGTTCGCAATTTTATAGGCTTGATCTCGTTGCTCCGCCAGCTGTTGTCGGATAGCTTCGAACTGACCATTGGTGGTGTTTTTATCGAACAACAATTGCTCGGCTTTTTTCGCGGTTTTCTCCCAGGAGATATATGGCTCCTGCTGACTGAAGTCTGCGCCATACGTGAGCACTGACCCAAGCAGCAACAGTAGCCATAAGAAATGAGTGAGTACCGCAAGCCCCCCTGAGCCTCGAAGGAACGAGAGCCATCCAGTCTGGTCAGTGCGCATGCGTGACTCCTTCTCGTTCCGGCTGTCAGGTAGGCCGGGTGGAAATGACGGATATTTTAGAATAAGTCAAAAATAGGCAGGCCGCCTGAGCAGGAGTGCGAACGATGGGTATGGAGGGGGAAATCAGGGCCAATCAAGAAGAGGCATCGGACGGCGGAAGAAAGTAGCAATAGAAGAAGTAATAAAAGAAGAGAAATAGGATCAGGCACGAGAGCCATGAGGGCTCTGAAGCACGGCAAGACGAACCGTGGTTAAGCAAAAAAAACGCCCCGGCATTTGCCGGGGCGTTTCGAAACAGGCACTCAGTCAATGAGCGACTCTGGCATTATTTTTTCAGCGCGTCGCTGCCGTGTTCACGGATTTTGCTCAGCAGAGGCTTAACAACACGTGCGTTACCAGCAACCAGGTTGCCAGTACTCATGTAGTTAGTGTTACCAGTAAAGTCTGCACAGATAGCACCAGACTCACGAGCAATCAGTTCACCGGCTGCGATTTCCCAAGGTTTCTGACCCAGCTTGAAGACACCGTCAACGCGGCCAGCTGCCAGGTAACACAGGTCTAGTGCAGTAGAACCGCTCTGACGCATGTCATCACACTCAACAAACAGAGCGCTCTGGATTTTCATGTAGCTTTCAGCATGTTGTTTTGCTGCGTAAGGCAGGCCAGTTGCCAGTGTCGTACCAGTCAGGTCACGTGGTTGAGAAGCACGGATACGCTGGCTGTTCAGCTGAGCACCAGAACCACGGGTTGCTGTGAACAGTTCGTTGCGAGATGGGTCGTAAACGGCGGCAACTTCTGTACGGCCACGCATACGCAGGGCTACAGAGATAGCGAAGTGCGGGTAACCGCGAACGAAGTTTTTGGTGCCATCCACTGGGTCAATGATCCACTGACATTCTTTGTCTTTACCGTCATAATTGCCAGTTTCAGCACCTACGATGCAGTGATCAGGATAAGACTTACGAATAGTGTCGATAATGATAGCTTCTGCTTCATGATCGATATTGGTAACAACATCAGTACCTTTATTTGCGACTTCAATAGTCTGCGGTTTTTCTAGTGATTTAATGACATGGTCACCAGCCTTTCGCACAGCGCGAATGGCGATGTTTAGCATCGGATGCATAGGATCTTCCCAACGGATGTTAAAGAACTAAAAAGCGGCGGCGAGTATATCAGAGCTTGAGCAAAAGGGAAGTGGTTATTTTTTGCACGCTAACGGTTACGTCAGGAAAAGTGATGCGTTTTTATTCGTTTAATTCACGCAACCGCAGAGTGCAACCTTGTTTTTACAGGTTTTCACCTATTTTAAAAACTCTGTGTTAGAATCTGTCGGTTCACTATAAGCGAGTCGGAAGTTACACCCCCATGTTAGAAAAAGTCAGTGTGGTTCTTGTTGGTACATCACATCCGGGCAATATTGGTTCGGCTGCCCGAGCAATGAAAGTGATGGGACTGACCAATCTGGTGCTGGTCGACCCTGCCTGTGAGATTGACGAAACTACGTACGCACTGGCTGCCGGGGCGTCTGATATCGTTGAGAATGTCCGGATTGTGGCAACCTTGGATGAAGCCATTGCCGACTGCGGTCTGGTAGTCGGTTCCAGTGCCCGTTCGCGCACCTTGGAGTGGCCTCAGCTGGATCCGCGTCAGTGCGGTATCCGCACCGTTAAAGAAGCCGCCAACCATTCGGTGGCGATTTTGTTTGGTCGAGAGCGTACGGGCCTGACCAACGAAGAGCTGCAACGCTGCCACTTCCATGTCTACATTCCTGCCAATCCGGAATACAGTTCCCTGAACTTGGCGATGGCGGTTCAGACCATCAGCTATGAAATCCGGATGGCACATCTCGACAGCCAGCAATATGCCGGTCAGCCAGAGGATGATGATTATCCTCGAATGAAAGAACTCGAACAGTTCTACCAGCATCTGGAGCAAGTCGCGACGCGAACCGCGTTTATTGCTCCGGATAAACCAAGCATGGTCATGACTAAAATGCGCCGATTGTTTTCCCGTGCGAGGCCTGAAGCGCAGGAGCTGAATATCCTGCGTGGAATTCTGTCTTCCATAGAAAAATCTCTTTTTAAGTAATGCTAGTAGGCATACAAACTGAATGGTTAAATGTCTGAGTAAATTGCTCAGGTATATACTTGACCATTTTACTCGGGTATGCGACACTCCTCCCATGAACAAACGTGGGTAGCGGTGTGTTATGAGATTGACATCAAAAGGAAGATACGCAGTCACAGCCATGCTGGATGTGGCTCTGCATTCTCAGGATGGTCCTGTTCCACTGGCGGATATTTCTGAACGTCAGGGGATTTCACTATCCTATCTGGAACAACTGTTTTCACGCCTGCGCAAGGCTGGTCTGGTTGCCAGCGTGCGTGGTCCGGGTGGTGGTTACCGCCTAGGCGAAGATGCCAATAATATTGCTGTTGGTATGGTGATTGCCGCAGTCGATGAATCAGTCGACGCGACGAAATGCCAGGGTAAGGGTGATTGTCAGGGCGGAGTACGCTGCCTGACCCATACGCTGTGGCATGATTTAAGCGCCCGTATCAGCGGCTTTTTGAACAACATCACTCTTGGTGAGTTGATGCAAGATAATGACGTACAGGAGATCTCTGATCGACAGGATCAAATCCTGAAGAAATCGTCATTTGGACACAAAAATACACACGACAGCACCGCTATCGGTGTCGATGTTCGCTCCTAGAGAACTAGACGTCCGTGTTTTCGGAGATGAAGATGAAACTGCCAATATATTTTGACTATTCCGCTACTTGCCCGGTCGACCCTCGCGTTGCAGAGAAGATGATGCAATGCCTGACGATGGATGGAAACTTCGGTAACCCGGCTTCTCGTTCTCACCGCTTTGGTTGGCAGGCTGAAGAAGCGGTTGATACTGCTCGTGAGCAAGTTGCTGATCTGCTGAATGCAGACCCGCGCGAAATCGTATTTACATCAGGTGCGACTGAGTCAGACAACCTGGCCATTAAAGGTGCTGCCCACTTCTATGACAAGAAAGGCAAGCACGTTATCACCTGTAAAACAGAACACAAAGCGGTTCTTGACCCATGCCGTCAGCTGGAGCGTGAAGGCTTCGAAGTGACGTACCTGGAGCCTGAGTCTAACGGTCTGATTGACCTGGCTAAACTGCGTGACGCTATCCGTGAAGACACGGTGCTGGTTTCTATCATGCACGTGAACAACGAAATCGGTGTTATTCAGGACATCGCTGCTATTGGCGAAATCTGCCGTGAGCAAAAAGTGGTTTTCCACGTGGATGCTGCTCAGTCTGCGGGTAAGCTGCCTATCGATGTTCAGGAAATGAAAGTTGACCTGATCTCGCTGTCTGCGCACAAAATCTACGGTCCGAAAGGTATTGGCGCACTGTACGTTCGCCGTAAGCCTCGTATCCGTCTGGAAGCGCAAATGCACGGTGGCGGCCACGAGCGTGGTTTCCGTTCCGGTACGCTGGCAACTCACCAGATTGTCGGTATGGGTGAAGCATTCCGAATTGCTAAAGAAGAGATGGAGCAAGATTACCAGCACGCTCTGGTTCTGCGTAACCGTCTGCTGGCAGGTCTGGAAGGTATGGAAGCGATGACCATCAATGGTGATCTGGAACAACGCCTGCCAAACAACCTGAACATCAGCTTCGCGTACGTTGAGGGTGAATCTCTGCTGATGGCGCTGAAAGATCTGGCTGTTTCTTCTGGTTCTGCCTGTACATCGGCAAGTCTTGAGCCTTCTTACGTACTGCGTGCGCTGGGCCTGGACGATGAACTGGCACACAGCTCAATTCGCTTCTCTTTCGGTCGCTTCACGACTGAAGAAGAAGTAGACTACGCAGTTTCGCAAATCCGCGGCGCGGTAGAGAAACTACGTGAAATGTCTCCGCTGTGGGATATGTACAAAGAAGGTATTGACCTGAACACGGTTGAGTGGGCACACCACTGATATAGCGGTCATCACGTATTTGAGGAAACTGTCATGGCATATAGTGAAAAAGTAATTGATCATTACGAGAACCCGCGTAACGTTGGCTCATTTGACAAAAATGACAAAAACGTTGGTAGCGGCATGGTGGGTGCACCAGCCTGTGGCGACGTAATGAAACTTCAGATCAAAGTATCTGAAGACGGCATCATCGAAGATGCGAAATTTAAAACCTACGGCTGTGGTTCAGCTATCGCGTCAAGCTCACTGATCACTGAATGGGTGAAAGGTAAGACCCTGGACGAAGCTGCTGCAATCAAAAACTCTGCGATTGCGGAAGAGCTGGAACTGCCACCGGTTAAAGTTCACTGCTCGATCCTGGCGGAAGATGCAATCAAAGCCGCAGTTAGCGACTACAAGAAAAAGCACGAACAATAATAACGTTTTAAGGGTTGTTGTATGGCCATTACAATTACTGAAGCGGCAGCAAGTCGCGTCGCTAGCTTCCTAGAAAACCGAGGAAAAGGCATCGGCCTGCGACTGGGTGTACGCACTTCAGGCTGTTCAGGAATGGCCTACGTCCTTGAGTTTGTCGACCAGCTGGACGAAGGCGATCACGTCTTCGAAGAAAAAGGTGTCAAAATTATCGTTGATGCCAAAAGCTTGGTTTACCTCGAAGGGACAGAGCTGGATTTTGCCAAAGAAGGATTAAATGAAGGCTTTAAGTTTAACAACCCTAACGTTTCCAGCGAATGCGGTTGTGGTGAAAGCTTCAACGTTTAATCGCTGAGTCAACGGAGCCTGATTGCTGCCCTCCGGCGGTTATCAGGTTCTGTTTTTCTGGATTCAGCTTTACAGTTACTGACGTGATATGAATCATTTTGAACTCTTCGGGCTACCTTTTCAGTTTGAGCTGGACGGTAGCCTTCTTGCAAATCAGTTCCGGGAATTACAGCGCCGTTTTCACCCTGACAATTTCGCAACGGCTTCAGAGCGTGATCGTCTGATGGCTGTGCAGAAAGCCGCTCAGATTAACGATGCATTCCAGACGCTGAAGAATCCGATCTCCCGCGCTGAGTACATGCTGGCAGAGCGAGGGGTGGAGATCCGGGGCGAACAGAAGACCCTCCAGGATCCTGTCTTCCTGATGCAGCAAATGGAACTGCGTGAAACTCTGGAAGATATCCCGCAAGCCAGTGATCCCGAAGCGGCACTGTTTGATTTCGAGCAAGAGGTCACCGCGCTTTATAAAGCGAACATGGCTGATCTTGAGCAACGACTACTAGATGAAAACTGGGAAACCGCAGCCGACGTCGTGCGCAAGCTGAAGTTTATTGTTAAGCTGCGTGATGAAGTTGAGCGTTTGGAAGACAGCCTGCTTGACTGATCTTTTCCAAACCCGGTACTAACTCCACAGGAACAAACATGGCACTGTTACAGATTGCTGAACCCGGCCAAAGCGCTGCCCCGCACCAACATAAGCTGGCGGTGGGCATTGATCTGGGTACCACCAATTCACTTGTAGCTGCGGTTCGCAGCGGCACCACCGAAACCCTGAAAGATGAGCTGGGGCGATCGACTTTGCCTTCGGCCGTGCACTATAGCGAAGCGGGCATTGTTGTCGGCCATCAGGCGCGTGACATTGCTCAGCAGGACCCTGCCAATAGCATCATTTCAGTGAAACGTATGATGGGTCGTTCGCTGGCGGATATCCAGCAGCGTTATCCGCAGTTGCCATACCAGTTTAAAGCGACCGACAATGGTCTGCCGCAATTGGTGACCCGTGCGGGCGAGGTTAACCCGGTACAGGTTTCTGCCGAAATTCTAAAAAATCTGAACGAGCGTGCTCAGGCTGCACTGGGTGGTGAGCTGACCGGTGTGGTTATCACTGTGCCGGCTTATTTCGATGATGCGCAGCGTGCCGGTACCAAAGATGCGGCTAAACTGGCGAACCTGAATGTGCTGCGTTTGCTGAACGAGCCAACGGCGGCTGCGATTGCCTACGGCCTGGACTCTGGTCAGGAAGGCGTGATTGCGGTTTATGACCTGGGTGGTGGTACGTTCGATATCTCAATTCTTCGCCTGTCCAAAGGGGTGTTTGAAGTGCTGGCAACCGGTGGCGACTCGGCACTGGGCGGCGATGACTTCGACCATCTGCTAGCGGACTGGATCGCCGAGCAGGCGGGCGTGACCGCCGCGCTGTCTGCGCAGCAGCAGCGCCTACTGCAAGATGTCGCTCAACAGACGAAAGAAGCTCTGACTGACAGCGACAGCGTGGCAGTGGATGTGCTGGGCTGGCAGGGTAAGGTAACCCGCGCACAGTTTGAGACACTGATTCAGCCGCTGGTGAAGAAAACCCTGATGTCCTGTCGTCGTGCGCTGAAAGATGCGGATGTAACGACTGACGAAGTGATCGAAACCGTCATGGTTGGCGGCTCAACCCGCGTACCACTGGTGCGTGAGATGGTTGGTGGTTTCTTCGGTAAGACACCACTGACGTCAATCAACCCGGATGAGGTGGTGGCGATCGGTGCTGCGATTCAGGCTGATATCCTGGTGGGTAACAAGCCGGACTCTGAGATGCTGCTGCTGGATGTGATCCCTCTGTCATTGGGTATCGAAACTATGGGCGGCATGATTGAAAAAATTATTCCGCGTAACACCACAATCCCTGTGGCTCGTGCCCAGGAGTTCACCACCTTTAAAGATGGTCAGACAGCGATGTCCGTACATGTGGTGCAGGGTGAGCGCGAAATGGTGGATGACTGCCGTTCACTGGCCCGCTTTACACTGCGTGGCATTCCGGCCATGGCGGCCGGGGCTGCTCATATCCGCGTGACCTACCAGGTTGATGCAGACGGCCTGCTGTCTGTGACCGCGATGGAGAAAAGCAGTGGCGTACAGTCGTCTATCCAGGTTAAGCCGTCTTACGGCCTGACCGACGATGAAATTGCGACCATGATTCGCGATTCTATGGCTCACGCACAGGAAGACAAAGACGCCCGTGCACTTGCCGAGCAGCAAGTTGAGGCAGATCGCGTGCTGGAAGGTCTGATTGCCGCGCTGGCTCAGGACGGGGATACCCTGCTGAGCAAAGAAGAGCGCGAAGAGCTGGAAGCCGTCATGATGGAACTGGTTCAGCTGCGTCAGGGTACAGACCCGCGTGCAATTGAAGCCGGTATTAAGAAAACAGATAAAGCAAGCCAGGAATTTGCGTCTCGTCGGATGGATCAGTCTATTCGTCGCGCACTGGCTGGTCATTCGATTGATGAGGTTTAGGCATGCCTAAGATTGTTGTATTACCCCATGATGAACTGTGTCCGGAAGGTGCGGTGCTGGAAGCCAATACCGGTGAAACAGTCCTGGATGTGGCGTTGAAAAATGGGATTGCTATTGAGCATGCCTGTGAGAAATCGTGCGCATGTACAACTTGCCACGTGATCATCCGTGAAGGCTTTGACTCGCTGGAAGAAAGTGACGAGCTGGAAGACGACATGCTGGATAAAGCATGGGGTCTGGAGCCGGAATCACGTCTGGGCTGTCAGGCTCGCGTGGCGGATGAAGACCTGGTGGTTGAAATCCCGAAATACACGATCAATCTGGCGTCTGAAGGCCACTGATTGTGACTCTCTGCCGGCGCCCTGTCGCCGGCAGATCCGCTACACTAAAACAATTCCAACCTTGGCGTGTGCCGCTGTCCGGCAACGGTGTACCCTCTGAGCAAACGAGTAAGGAGTATCGTATGGGCTTGAAATGGATTGATTCTCGCGAACTGGCGATTGAGCTTTCTGAGCTGCACCCTGATGTTGACCCGACCACAATCCGTTTTACCGATCTACGGGAATGGATTCTGGAACTGGAAGACTTCGACGACGATCCGAAACACTGCAGTGAACGCGTGCTGGAAGCCGTGCAAATGTACTGGATCGAAGAAGCAGAATAATCTGCGGCTGCCCCTCTCTTTTTCTACGCTAAACGCTTCTCTTCCTCAGCCGAGGATCTGATCTTGCTCTTAGTCTCGTTGTAAACAACTTGTTTATTTATCGGGAGCAAGGCAGAGTATTCAATATTCTGAAAATAGAGTTAAAGACAAAATATTTAACTCTATTGTTCCGGTTATTTACGGTTAAATCGCCCGAAATCGAATGAAACCGACGGTGACCCCCTTGGTAAAGTCAGTGAGCGCCCCCATACAGGCTGTTATATCCGATAACAGTGTTGTCATGCCTTTGTTACCTCACGGCGTTACAGCGAGGATTACCGGAAACAGACGTCAGGACGTTTAACCGACTTTGTGTCTTTCCTCATCACATACAGGGAAGGCGACCAACCCAAGGAGTAATTCATGTCTGCCAAAATGATTGTTCAACTGTCCAGGGAAGCTGCTGATGAGAAGTGGGGCAGCAATGCTCTGGTGACGTTCGTCGGAGAAGGGGCGCTGGTTCACCTGAACGATGACAACCTGTTGGATACCATTCAGCGTGCCGGCCGTAAGCTGGACGGTATGGGCATCAAGCAGGTACAACTGACTGGCGAAGGCTGGGATCTGGAAGCGATCTGGTCATTTATTCAGGGCCACCGCACGACCAAACCGGGTAACGAAGTGAGCTGGGAAGGTCTGTCAGAGGCAGACGAAGCGGAACTACAGGCGCGCCTGATGGCAACTAACTGGGTTCGTGAAATCATTAACCAGCCGGCAGAAATCATTCGCCCGTCACAACTGGCTACCCGTGCCGGTGAATTCATCAAGTCTCTGGCTCCGGAGCACGTCAACTACAAAATCATCAAAGGTAATGACCTGCTGGATGAAGGCTGGGTGGGCATTCACACTGTCGGCCGTGGCTCTATTCATTCTCCGGCAATGCTGCGTCTGGATTACAACCCGACCGGCAACCCGGATGCACCGGTTCACACCTGCCTGGTTGGTAAAGGCATTACTTTCGATTCAGGCGGTTACAGCATTAAACCGTCGGGCAGCATGTCAGCGATGAAAGCGGACATGGGCGGCTCGGCATTGGCGACGGGTGCGCTGGCACTGGCCATTGCACGTGGCACTAACAAACGTATCAAGCTTATCCTGTGCTGTGCGGAAAACATGGTTTCCGGCAATGCTTTCAAACTGGGTGATGTGATCACTTACAAGAACGGCAAAACCGTTGAAGTGCTGAACACCGACGCAGAAGGACGTCTGGTTCTGGCTGACGGCCTGATTTATGCCAGCTCGCAGAATCCTGAACTGATCATCGACTGCGCGACCCTGACCGGCGCGGCGAAAAATGCGCTGGGTAACGATTACCACGCGCTGTTCAGCTTTGACCATGCTTTGGCACAAAAAGCCCTGATGGCAGCCAGCGAAGAGCATGAAGGTCTGTGGCCGCTGCCGTTGGCTGAGCAGCACCGCAGCATGATGCCATCCAGCTTTGCCGATCTGGCGAACATCTCACAAGGTGAGTTCATGCCGGGAGCAAGCACCGCTGCGGCCTTCCTGTCTTACTTCGTGGAAGACTACAAAAACGGTTGGATGCACATCGATGCCAGCGGTACCTACCGCAAGTCGGCCAGCGATAAGTGGGGCACTGGCGCAACCGGTATGGGCGTGCGCACCCTGGCTAACATCCTGTGTGATGAAGAGTAATTACTCATTAACCAAGTTAACGGTGGCTGCCTGAGCGGGCGGCCGCAAAAGGAAGAAAAGATATGTTAAGGATTTCACTCTCTGCAGACACTTACTCGGGTATCTGGGGTGATAACGCACTGGTGTCTTATGAAGCGGAAGGGGCGGTAATTCACTTTTCCGGTGATTTCCCGCTGCGTCGTATTCAGCAGGCGGCACGTCAGTTGCAGAGCCAGGGGATTAACAGCGCCAGCCTAGAAGGTACTGGCTGGAGCTATGAGCGCCAGTGGGCGTTTTACTGCGGCTTTGCCAATACGAAAACCCAAGTTGAACTACGCTGGGCATCCATTGATGAAGATGAGCTGGAACTGCTGAATGCTCGTCGCCGCAGTGCAGACTGGGTACGTCAGGTGGTGAACGCAACGCCAGAAGCAATGTATCCGGAGAAGCTCGCGGAAGAAGCGATTGCGTTTCTAGGCGGTATTGCCGGTGATGCGATCAGCCACGAACTGATTGTGGGAGATGCACTGGTTGATCACGGCTGGATTGGTATCCACAGCGTGGGTCGTGCCAGCAGCCGTCCGCCAGTCATGTTGACGCTCGATTTCAACCCGACCGGTAACGCTGACGCGCCGGTAGCTGCGTGCCTGGTCGGTAAAGGGATCACGTTTGACTCTGGTGGTTACAGCATCAAGTCGAGCGAAGGCATGGTCACCATGAAGTGCGATATGGGCGGAGCCGCGACCGTGACCGCGGCACTTGGCTACGCCATTGAGCAAGGTTTGCGTCAACGTGTGAAGTTGATCCTGTGTTGTGCGGAAAACATGATTGCCGGTAACGCCTATAAGCTTGGTGATGTGTTAACGTACAAGAACGGCCTGAGCGTTGAAATCGTGAATACCGATGCCGAAGGGCGTCTGGTTCTGGCCGATGGCCTGATTGCTGCTACCGAAACTAAAGCGCCGCTTGTGATTGACGCCGCGACGTTGACCGGTGCAGCTATGATGGCCGTAGGTAGTGATTACAACGCTTTGTTTGGACTGGACAAAGAACTGGTGTTTAAGGCGCAGCAACTATCTGAACTGGTGAATGAGCCAGCTTGGCCGCTGCCGCTGGAAAAATGGCATCAGGGTCACTGTCCGTCATTCTACGCAGATACGGCTAACAGCCGGGCGCAGAAAGGTGGGGGTATGGGCGGGGCATCGAATGCCGCCGCGTTCTTGTCCCGCTTTGTAGATACAGACAACAGCAGCTGGGTACACTTTGACCTGGCTTCCTGCTTCCGTGACAGCGGAGACAGCCGTTGGGCAGCAGGGGCGACAGGTTTAGGCGTCGCGAACATTGCAGCACTGTTGCTGCAGTAAACGCGACACGCGTTGTTTCCTCGATGGGAAGCCATAAAGGCGCTATGTCAGGACTGGCTGGTCGGCTTCCCTCTGAACGATTCAAAAGGAACAATAATAATGACAATTGAAAGAACATTTTCCATCGTAAAACCGGACGCTGTAGAACGTAACCTGATTGGTGCTATCTATCAGCGTATCGAAAGTGCTGGGCTGAAAATTATTGCCGCGAAAATGGTGCACCTGTCTGAAGACAAAGCGAAAGGCTTTTATGCTGAGCACGAAGGCAAACCGTTTTATGATGACTTGGTTGCCTTCATGACATCGGGCCCTGTAATGGTGCAGGTGCTGGAAGGCGAAAATGCGATTGCCCGCTACCGCGAGCTGATGGGTAAAACCAATCCGGAAGAAGCGGCATGCGGCACGCTGCGTGCAGATTACGCGCAAAGCATGCGCCTTAACTCGGTACACGGCTCTGACAGCCCGGTTTCAGCAGCGCGCGAAATCGCTTACTTCTTTGCCGAAGACGAAATCTGCCCTCGCTAATGAAGCTGCCCTTGTAAATTATTGGTACAAACGGCGGCGTTGATGCTGCTATCAGAATCTGACGGGAAGCCTGGCTTCCCGTTTTTTATGCCTGCTCGCCAGGCACGAGACGCAGTGTTTTTCTCCTGACGCTGCCAATGTGTTAACAAGTGGAAACTCGCAGGCAAAGCCTGTACAATTTCGCGCCTTAAATCCAAACTGAAATTCAAGCCGATGACGGCGGGGTTTCAGTCCCTAAAAGGTCCTGTCGTAAGCCATAATATGCAGCTTACCCAAGGTACAGATAACGTCACGCATGAGTAAAGAGGCAACAACCGATGACAACTGTTAAAACTAATCTGCTGGATTTTGATCGCCAAGGGCTGCGTCAGTATTTCGCCGATGAACTGGGCGAAAAAGCCTTCCGTGCCGATCAGGTTATGAAGTGGATTTACCATTTCGGTTGTGATGACTTCGACCAAATGACCAACATCAACAAGAAGTTGCGTGAAAAGCTGAAGTTGGTGGCGGAAATCCGTGCCCCGGAAGTATCAGAAGCGCAGTATTCGAGCGATGGTACTATCAAGTGGGCGATGCGTGTGGGTTCGCAGGACGTTGAAACGGTATACATTCCGGAAGACGATCGCGCCACGCTGTGTGTGTCTTCTCAGGTTGGGTGTGCGCTGGACTGTAAATTCTGTTCAACGGCACAGCAGGGCTTTAACCGTAACTTGAAAGTCTCTGAAATCATCGGCCAGGTTTGGCGTGCAGCCAAAGAAGTCGGTGTGGAAAAAGAAACCGGCCGTCGCCCAATAACCAACGTGGTGATGATGGGAATGGGTGAGCCGTTGCTGAACATGAAAAACCTGATCCCGGCACTGGAAATCATGCTGGATGATCTGGGCTTTGGTTTGTCAAAGCGTCGCGTAACGGTATCAACCTCTGGCGTGGTATCTGGTCTGGATCAGATGACAGGCAAAATCGACGTGGCACTGGCGATTTCACTGCATGCGCCAACGGATGAGTTGCGTTCTGAAATCATGCCGATTAACGATCGCTGGAACATCGAAGATTTTCTGGCTTCGGTACGTCGCTACATTGCGTCGTCCAATGCTAACCGTGGCCGTGTGACCGTTGAGTACATCCTGCTGGATCACGTCAACGATGATATGGATCACGCGCGCCAGCTGGCTCATACCCTGCGCGATACACCGGCGAAAATTAACCTGATCCCGTTTAACCCGTACCCGGGGTCACCGTACAAGAAGCCAAGCAACTCCCGTATTGACCGTTTTATGAAAACGCTGATGGAATACGATTTCACCGTCACCGTTCGTAAAACCCGTGGTGATGACATTGATGCCGCATGCGGACAATTGGTTGGCGATGTGATTGACCGCACGAAACGCACCCAAGCTAAGCTTCAAAACGGTGAACAAATCCCGGTAAAATCAGTCTAATAGACGATCATTCAGCCAAACCATCAGGTTTGGCTGAAATTTACTGAGGACAAAGGAGCGGCTGGCCATGGTACGGTGGACGATGTACCTATTATTGTGTAGTTTAACGGTCGGATGTGTTACGGTCGATCAAGCTGGCACAACGAAACAGGAAGTTGATGAGGTAGAGGCGGCCGAAGCCCGAATCACCTTAGGTCTGGGATATCTGGACAATGGCCAGTGGCAGCGAGCCCGAGATAATCTGGAACGTGCGCTGGAATATGCACCGAAATACTATCGTGCCCAGAATGCCATGGCCTACTATTATCAGAAGGTTGATGAACCTGATGCCGCAGAAGCCATGTATCAGCAGGCGCTGCGGGATTCGCCAAAAAATGGCGACGTAAGGAATAATTATGGCGTATTCTTGTGTGGACAGGGACGCTATGAGGAAGCGATTGATGCTTTCGAAAAAGCCATCAAGCAACCGTACTACTATCTGACTTCGGCCAGTTACGAAAATGCCGCGTTATGCAGCCTGAAAAAGGGCAGCGATTCTGAGGCAAGGGATTACTTTTCCAAAGCCCTGTCGTATGACCCATATCGGCCTAAATCCATGCTGCAGCTTTCTAAGATGGACATTGAAGCGGACAACCTGAACGAAGCCCGAGTACGGCTGTTTAAATTTAATAACAGGTACGGGTACAACCCTGACAGTTTGTGGTTGTTGATCCAACTGGAGCAAGAGGCCGGTCGAGAAACATTGGTTGACAAGTATGCTGGCCTTCTGAAAGAGAAGTACCCGGACTCCAAGCAATATCAAAATTATCTAGCCAATGAATACTGAACAGAACGAAGAACACTCAACAGAAGAGGCCATTCTTCCCGGCGATATGCTGCGTCAGGCTCGTGAGAAATTAGGCTATTCGCAGAAGGATGTTGCCAGCCGATTGAGGCTCCGCCTCTCGGTGGTGAACGATATTGAACAAAATAATTTTGAGCAGGCGCAACTGGCCACGTTTACACGTGGCTATGTGCGTTCATATGCCAAGTTTGTCGGGCTTAACGATGCGGAAGTGATCGCGCGGCTTGACCAGCTGGGTCATGCTCCGCCTCAGGAGCAGGAGATGCAGAGCTTCTCCCGCCGTACCAAGCGTGAAGCGCACGATAATCGTATCATGCGCCTGACTTGGGTATTGGCGATCCTGTTTATCGGTTTGACCGGCATGTGGTGGTGGCAAAGCCTGCAGATGGCACCCGAGACCGATGTCTCCGCTTCGCTGGAGCAGTCGGCCCAGCCGCTGGATGAATCACTGGCCGTTGGCGTAACCCGTCAGCCGTCGGCAACCACGCTTTCTCCGGATGCTAACCCGTCAGAAGAAGCCAGTGTGGTAACAACGTTTGGCAATGAGCCGGTCAATCCGGTAGACAGCCTGACGGCCAACGAGCCGAAAGCCGAATTTGCTGACAGCTTTACCGCGCCGGAGCCTGCGACAGAGACGGCACCGGTCGACAGCGCTGACAGCCTGGCTGCTGAAATGAATAATGAAGTCACGGATGAGCAGGAAATCGCTGCCGCCGCATCGGACCTTGAACTGAGTTTCACCGGCGACTGCTGGATTGAAATTCGTGATGCCAACGGCAAACGCCTTGACAGCGGTATCAAAAAGTCCGGTGATGTATTGAAACTGGATGGGGACGCGCCGTTCCGAGTGGTGCTGGGTGCGCCGGGTGTGGTAACCATGAGTTTCAAAGGCGAGCCTGTCGATTTGAGCAGGTACCCTGCTGGAAAAGTGGCGCGATTGAAACTGCCGCAGTAAACAGAGTGAATGTAATGCATAACGAGTCTCCAATTAAACGCCGTCCATCAACCCGTATTTATGTCGGTAATGTCCCTATTGGCGACGGAGCACCTATCGCGGTGCAATCGATGACGAACACCCGCACGACCGATGTTGACGCAACCGTTGCCCAGATCAAGTCGCTGGAAAACGTAGGTGCAGACATTGTGCGTGTCTCTGTGCCGACCATGGAAGCTGCGGAAGCTTTCAAACTGATCAAACAGCAAGTGAATGTGCCGCTGGTGGCAGATATTCACTTCGACTACCGTATTGCCCTGAAAGTGGCGGAATACGGCGTGGACTGTCTGCGTATCAACCCGGGTAACATTGGTCGCGAAGACCGTATCCGTGCGGTGGTAGACTGCGCCCGTGACAAAAATATCCCGATCCGTATCGGGGTCAACGGCGGTTCGCTGGAAAAAGACCTGCAGCTGAAATACGGTGAGCCAACACCGGAAGCGCTGGTGGAATCAGCGATGCGCCATGTCGACATTTTGGATCGCCTCAACTTTGACCAGTTCAAGGTCAGTGTGAAAGCCTCCGATGTGTTCCTGGCGGTTGAGTCTTACCGCATGCTGGCCAAACAAATCAACCAGCCGCTGCACCTGGGTATTACTGAAGCCGGTGGTGCCCGTGCCGGATCGGTGAAATCGGCGGTAGGTCTTGGTATGCTGCTGGCAGAAGGAATCGGTGATACCCTGCGTATTTCTCTGGCGGCTGATCCGGTTGAAGAGGTGAAAGTCGGTTATGACATCCTCAAGTCACTGCGTATCCGCTCTCGCGGCATCAACTTCATCGCGTGCCCGACTTGTTCACGTCAGGAATTTGATGTGATTGGCACTGTGAACGAACTGGAACAGCGTCTGGAAGACATTACCATCCCTATGGATGTTTCCGTGATCGGTTGTGTGGTTAACGGTCCGGGTGAGGCGGAAGTGTCTCATCTCGGGGTTGCCGGTGGTAACCGCAAAAGTGCATTCTACGATGACGGTATCCGTCAGAAAGAGCGCTTTGATAATGACAACATGATTGATCAGCTGGAAGCCAAAATCCGCGCCAAAGCATCAATGCTGGATCTGAACAACCGGATTGATGTGACAGAAAAATAACGTTATTTGCTGTGAATCGCGCCGGTCTTGACCCGGAGCGGTTCACAGTTTGCGTTATAACCTATATATTCAACTCCAATCTCCCATCGGTTAACGAGAATAAACGTGGCGAAACAAATTCAAGCAATTCGAGGCATGAACGATTGCCTACCAACTCAGTCTCCGCTTTGGCAAAAAGTGGAAACGACGATTAAACAAGTTGTCAGCGCGTACGGTTACAGCGAAGTCCGTATGCCTATCGTTGAATCAACGCATTTGTTCAGTCGTGCGATTGGTGAAGTTACGGATGTTGTTGAAAAGGAAATGTATACATTCGACGACCGCAACGGTGACAGCCTGACACTGCGTCCTGAAGGCACTGCGGGTTGTGTGCGTGCGGGTATCGAGAACGGCCTGCTGTACAACCAGGAACAGCGTCTGTGGTACACCGGCCCGATGTTCCGCCACGAACGTCCGCAAAAAGGCCGTTACCGTCAGTTCCACCAGTTCGGTGTGGAAGTTTTCGGCCTGAACGGCCCAGACGTTGACGCTGAGCTGATCATGATGACAGCCCGCCTGTGGCGTGAGCTGGGTATCGACAAGCATGTCCGTCTGGAACTGAACTCGATCGGTTCACTGGAAGCCCGTGCAGACTACCGCCAGGCTCTGGTTGCGTTCCTGGAACAGCATATTGATGTGCTGGACGAAGACTGCAAACGCCGTATGCATACCAACCCGCTGCGCGTGCTGGATACCAAAAACGCCGCGATTCAGGAAATCCTGGTTGATGCGCCTAAGTTGTCTGACTACCTGGACGAAGAATCCAAGGCACATTTTGCCGGATTATGTGAACTATTAGACGCTGCTGGCATCGAATACCAAGTAAATGAACGTCTTGTGCGTGGTCTGGACTACTATAACCGCACCGTGTTTGAGTGGATCACTGAAAGCCTGGGTTCTCAGGGTACCGTTTGTGGTGGTGGTCGTTACGACGGTCTGGTTGAACAACTGGGTGGTCGCGCGACACCGGCTGTCGGCTTTGCGATGGGCCTGGAACGTCTGGTACTGATGATGGAAACTCTGGAACTGACAGATGTACGTCGTCCGGTTGACGTCTACATGGTTACCGCTGGTGAAGGCACCATGATGGCTGGTCTGAAACTGGCTGAGAAACTGCGTGAAGAAGTGGCGGGTCTGCGAGTGATGACTCACTTTGGCGGCGGCAACTTCAAGAAACAGTTTAAGCGTGCCGATAACGTTGGTGCTGTAGTCGCACTGGTTCTGGGTGAGAATGAAATTGCCGAGAACACTGTAGTGGTAAAAGATCTGCGTGGTGGCGAACAAACCACAATGGCACAGGACGAAGTGGCCGCTAAGCTGGCTGAATTGATTTAAGAGAGGACAGGAAGTGGACGGCAATATCACAGAAGAACAACAAGTTGAACAGATTAAAGCTTGGTGGAAAGAAAACGGTAAGGCCGTTGTTCTCGGTGCTGTGATTGGTCTGGGTGGACTGGCTGGCTGGCGCTATTATCAGGCGGAAGTTCAGTCAGCCAAGGAGCAGGCATCTGATGCTTATACTCAGGTGATCAATGCTCTGGAAGCCGGCAGTGAAAACGCCGTTGCGGATACTCAGGCATTTATCGCTGGCCATGAAAGCTCCCAGTACGCAGTACTGGCAGCTTTGCAGCTAGCTAAAGTTCAGGTGCAAAGCGGCGATCTCGATGCGGCGGTAACACAACTGAACTGGGCGATCAGCAACACTAAAGATCAGGCAATTCTGCCTGTTGCACAGACTCGTCTGGCTCGCATCTATACTGAACAGGATGCGTTTGATAAAGCGCTGGCGGAGTTGGATAAAGTGACCGCCGAAAGCTGGAAGGGCAAAGTGGCCGAACTGCGTGGCGATGTCCTGCTGCAAAAAGGCGATACCCTGGCTGCTCGTGAAGCCTATGTCAGCGCTCAGCAATACGGTGCCTCTCCGGCGCTGCAGCTGAAGCTGGACGATTTGGCACAGTAGGGTAGACGTCGATATGCAGAAGGTGTTGAAGCAAGCGATCTCTGTTGCCCTGGCTGTGGGGCTGCTGGCCGGTTGTGCCAGTGAGGAAGATAATATCCAAATGGCTCCGTTGCCTGAGGTTGAAAGTGCATTTACTCCGACGCAAAGCTGGAGCACGTCAGTTGGGGATGGCATCAGCCATTTCTTCTCCAAACTGACGCCGGCGCAGGGTTACGGCAAAATTTTTGTTGCTGACCGTGTTGGACTGGTGAAAGCACTGGACCCGGAAACCGGTGACCTGATTTGGGAAAAGGATCTGGAAACGGACATTCCGGCCCGTCTTGCGGGTGGTATCAGCCTGTCATACGGCAAAGTGTTTATCGGCTCTGAAAATGCGGAAGTGATTGCACTGGATGAAGAAACGGGTGAGCTGGTATGGCGTCATCCGGTTGAAGGTGAAGTGCTGTCAAAACCGTTGGTCGATGAAGGTCTGGTGGTTGTTAACACCAGCCGCGGAGTCCTGCAGGCACTGGATGCAGAAACGGGGCAGAGCCGTTGGCAACTGGGCAGTGAAGTGCCGACCCTGACGCTGCGAGGCGACAGCTCACCAGTGTCTATTTCCGGTGGGGTGTTCTGGGGCATGGCGAATGGCCGTCTGGCTGGTGCTTTGCTGAACAATGGTCAGATGCTGTGGCAACAGCCGATTGGCTCACCCAAAGGTGCTACCGAGATTGATCGCCTGATCGATGTCGATGCGACACCGGTCATCAGCGGTGAGCGCCTGTATGCGGTCGGTTACAACGGTAACCTGGTGTCAATTGACCTGCGTACAGGACAAGCCGCCTGGAAGCGTAACTTCTCATCAGCAACGGATTTCGTGGTTGATGGTAGCCAGGTATACCTGATTAACGATCAGGACCATGTGGTTGCAGTGGATGCCCGCAGCGGTACGCCGTTGTGGACAAACAATACCCTAGAATACCGTTTGTTGAGTGCTCCGACTGTGATTAACGGCTACCTGGTTGTTGGTGACAGTGAAGGGTATCTGCACTGGCTGGATCGTTATACCGGTGATTTCGTGGCACAGCAGAAAACAGATGGCAGCGGCATTGCGGTACCACCGCAGGTACTGCCTGACGGATACCTGGTAATGACCCGTGATGGTCGTATTTACAAAATGCAAATGCCGTAATTTGTCGTTATAATACGCGCCATTCTCATTTCTCGGCTCCTGCTGTGGATACAGTCAGGAGCCGTTGTTGTTATATCCGTTCGCGATATTATTGTCGGATGAAGGCAGAGCGAAGGCTCGCTGGAGGCAAGAATGAATGGAAAATATGTCATTAAGACTATGAAAAGTAAGAGGTAGTTATGATTCCTGTTGTTGCCCTTGTCGGGCGCCCAAATGTGGGTAAATCGACGTTATTTAACCGTCTTACCCGGACTAGGGATGCGCTGGTAGCTGATTTTCCTGGCCTAACAAGGGATCGTAAATACGGTAAGGCCGAGTTAGAAGAGCACGAATTTATCGTGATCGATACCGGCGGTATTGACGGCTCTGAAGAAGGCGTCGAAACCAAAATGGCCGAGCAGTCGCTGGCGGCGATCGAAGAAGCGGACGTGGTTCTGTTTCTGGTCGACGGTCGTGCCGGTCTGACCGCTGCGGATGAAGCGATTGCCAAGCATCTGCGTAGCCGTGAAAAGCCCACTTTCCTGGTGGTGAACAAAATTGACGGTATTGATGGCGACAGTGCTTGTGCAGAATTCTGGCAGTTGGGTGTTGATGCAATGTACCAAATCGCAGCGGCACAGAACCGTGGCGTAACCGCGCTGATGGAGCGTGCGCTGGCACCGTTTGCAGAAAACCTGAAGGCGAAAGAAGCTGAAGGCGAAGAAAGCGATGAAGTACAGATCGAAGATCTGACATCGGTTGAAGACATCGAAAAAGCGAACCTGTCAGAAGCTGATGCGGAAGCCGCTTACAAGCGTCTGCAAGAGCAGCCGATTAAGCTGGCGATCATCGGTCGTCCTAATGTCGGTAAATCTACCCTGACCAACCGTATTCTGGGCGAAGAGCGCGTTGTAGTGTTCGATATGCCGGGTACAACCCGTGACTCGATTTACATCCCGATGGAGCGTGATGGCCAGGAATACGTCCTGATCGACACCGCGGGTATTCGCCGTCGTAAAAATATGCACCAAGCGGTAGAGAAATTCTCGGTTATCCAAACCCTGAAAGCCGTTGAAGACGCCAACGTGGTGCTGCTGGTTATCGATGCCCGCGAAAACATCTCGGATCAGGATCTGAGCCTGCTGGGCTTTGCTCTGAATGCCGGTCGTTCACTGGTTATTGCCGTCAACAAATGGGACGGTCTGGATAACGAAGTGAAAGAGCGCGTGAAGTCTGAGCTGGATCGCCGTCTGGGCTTTGTAGACTTTGCCCGTATCCACTTTATTTCTGCCCTGCACGGTACCGGTGTGGGTCACCTGTATGAATCCGTACAGGAGGCTTACCAATCTGCCACGAAGCGTATCAGCACATCAATGCTGACCCGTATTCTGCAGATGGCGCAGGATGATCACCAGCCGCCGATGATCCGTGGCCGCCGTGTGAAACTGAAATATGCGCACGCAGGGGGCTATAACCCACCGATTATCGTGATCCACGGTAACTTGGTGAATGAGTTGCCTGGTTCGTACAAGCGTTACCTGATGAACTACTACCGCAAGTCACTGGAAATGATGGGGACGCCGATCCGTATCCAGTTCCAGAACAGCGAAAACCCGTTTGAAGGTAAGAAGCAGAAGCTGACTATTTCTCAGGAGCGTCAGCGTAAACGTCTGACCAATGTCCTGAAAAACCGTGATAAGTAATACTTACCGTTTTTGCTGAATGTTAAGCCCGGCCAAGCGCCGGGCTTTTTGTTATCATGCTTAGCAGTTCGAACAATGAAGGACAGTTATGACAGCGATAAGCGCAACCCGGGTGGTGTTTCCGGATTATCAGTATCAGGCACAGGCGAATGTACAGCTCGTTGAAGCCGATGGGCAAGGCGGCCTGTATGTGGTGACCGATGTTACCCCTTTTCACCCGGTCAGCCACATCTGGCCGGATCATCCGGCAGACCGCGGAATGCTGAAGTGGGGAGGCGATAGCCAACCTGTTGTCGGCTGTCATGTCGGTGCCGTTGAACTGGTGACCGGACAGCTGTTTGTCGGCGCCGCGATTCCAGTCAAACGCTTTGAGCCGGGCTGGGTGTTTGTTGTGGTGCATCAGCTTGCCACTGATATGGCGCTGGCCGCAGGGGTGGCTGTTGAGTTGGTTGTCGATGAGATTTATCAGCAGGCCCTGAGCCGTGGCCACAGTGGGGGCCACCTTTCCTCGCTGGCGCTTAACAAGGTCCTCCATCAGGGATTCTGGCGAAAAGAGGCATCACGGAAAGATGAACTCGGGCACTACGATTTCCACAGTTATGCGCAAACGGAAAGCCGTGTGACCGAAGATTGCAGTACTGATACTTATCGCCTCGGGAAGACCCTGCGAAAACGCGGAATGAATACGGCAGAGATGCTCGCAGCTCTGCCTGACATCACGGAGCAGGTGAACCAGCAGCTGACTGCCTGGTGCCACGAAGGTTTTCCGGTGACACTTCGCAAAGAAGGCTCTGCTTTGACAGATTCCCGTTACTGGCAGTGCGCTCTGCTAGAAGGGAATGTAGTCGAAATCCCTTGTGGCGGTACTCATGTCCGCTCTCTGGCCGAGTACGCATCATTGACCGTATCGTTTGATATTCGCAATGAGCAGGAGTTGATAATGATCACCCGCAGTGTTAAAGCTTGATCACCGAACCCGTTGATAAAAATCGCCTTGATGGCGATTTTTTTATATTTATCAGACTATTATTAATGAAATGACGGTATCTGATAACCGTCGTAAAGTTTGCTGGATCCTGATTCTATGGGTTTACAACATTCTTGATCTATGGGCTTTAAAACCACATTGATAAAATAATATATCGGTTTAAATTGAAAAACAGCATATGTAACTTATGCTTTCGGGAAGTGTATTGATAAATGTTCTTTTGGTACCTGATCGCTGATCAATAGGGTTTATCACGTTGATCAACAGAATCAGGTACGCTCAGGCTTCGCGGTAGAAAAGAGATATTGGATAAGCAGTAGAGGCGAGTGCGAAGAACATGCAGTGAAAAATATCGAATGGCTGTTAATGAAGCTACACGTGTAGTGAGATGCTCTGCCAGAGAGCCAGAGAGCCAGAGAGCCAGAGAGCCAGAGAGCCAGAGAGCCAGAGAGCCAGAGAGCCAGAGAGCCAGAGAGCCAGAGAGCCAGAGAGCGGATTCCTAAGCTGAATCAATGGCAGTGAAAACAACTTGCGCTAGGATACGGCGCATAAAAATGCCGACTATGCCTGATTAGGAGTAACACATGGAACAGAATTTTTGCCCGGAATGCCAAACGGAAATGCATTGGCATGACAATCATTACCACTGCGAGGACTGCGGTAAAAATTGGCGAAAGCAAGCGTACTGCCCGGACTGTGCAGCCCAGTTGGAAAAGCTGGCAGCCTGCGGTGCCGCCAGTTATTTTTGTAATCAGTGCAATGAGTTGAAGTCTAAATCCAGAATCCGGATTGAGTTTGTCAGGGCCGAATAGCCTCCATCAACCCTGACGGGACACATGGGGTTAATGGACACAGATTGATGGGCTTCAGATTAACGGGAAGACGACTCGCTGACCACAGAACTTATCTCGCCGTCGGCCAGTCGGGTATGAATCGTGTCACCGACCGACACCTGACTGCTGTTGCGAACCACTGTGCCGCTACTGTCGCGGGTGATGGAATATCCCCGTCCCAGTGTTGCCAGCGGGCTGACCGCTTCCAGTTTTTCGGCAGCCATTGCCAGTCGGTGGCCAGAGGCGACCAAGCGACGATCCATGGCTTCCTGCAGTCTGTCTTCCAGCCGGTGGAGCTGGTTCTGTTTGGTTGCCAGCGTGCGGGCAGGAGAGTGCAGCGCCAGTTTGTAATTGTATTGCTCCAATCGCTGCTGGTAACGGGCCATGTAGCGTTGCATGGTGTGACCAAGGCGTCCGGTCAGCTCATCCAGTTGCTGTTGTTGCTGGTTCAGGCGAACTTGCGGATGCTGGCGGTCCAGCCTGTGCTGCAGGCGAATAGCCTGGGCGAGGCGTTCAGACATGTAGTGGCGCATAGCGCTTTGCAGTTGTTGCTGTCGCTGGCGTATCTGCTGGGTCTGGTGGGTCATATCCCGGCTTATCAACTCAGCGGCTGCTGAAGGGGTCGGTGCGCGTACGTCCGCGACAAAGTCAGCAATCGTCACGTCCACTTCGTGGCCGACGGCGCTTACAATCGGGATTTGACTTGCTGCGATAGTGCGGGCCACGATTTCTTCGTTGAACGCCCACAAATCTTCCAAAGAGCCACCGCCACGCCCCACAATCAGGACATCACATTCCTGGCGGGCATTTGCCCGGCCGATAGCCTGCGCAATTGAAATGGCAGCTCCTTCACCCTGTACCATGGTCGGGTAAATTACAACCGGCAGGCTGGGATCCCGGCGTTTCAGTACCTGCAAAATATCATGCAGCGCAGCACCGGTTTTGGAGGTAATAATCCCGACCCGGCGAGGTAAATCCGGCAGTGGTTTTTTCAGCGACTGAGCAAACAGACCTTCGGCGGCCAGTGCCATTTTCAGCTGTTCAAATTGTTGCTGCAGTCGACCATCACCTTCCGGCTGCATGCTTTCGATGATCAGTTGGTAGTCCCCACGAGGTTCATACAGGGACAATCTCGCCTTGACCAGAACCTGGGTCCCATTGGCCGGTTTGAAGGTGACCCGTCGGTTTGTGCCCTTGAACATGGCACATTTCACCTGAGCACGGGAGTCCTTCAGGGTGAAATACCAGTGGCCGGAGACTGGCATCGACAGGTTAGACAGTTCACCAACCAGCCAGACAACTCCCATTTCGTTCTCAAGGATCAGTCTGACCTGAGCGTTCAGGCTGGAAACGGTATAAATGCGATCGTTGTTCTGAGTTTGGGGAGAAAATAGGGTCACGCGGCAGAAAACCTGTAGTCGGAGGTTTAGGCGGGTGCGGAAAACGAGAGAAGATATCGTTTGCTATTTTTTGGGCAGATCTGTGGACAGATCTTGGTCGTAAAACGGCGACCGCAACACCGGAAACTTAACCGAAATATATTACAGATCAAGGGAAAATAATCAATAAAAAAATCAAAAAAAATTCTAGCCAAACGTTTGCACCCTACGTATAATTCGTTCGCAATATTTTATCCTTCTTTAAACCTCTACTTGGTGTGAGATATTGCAATGTTACGAATCAAACAAGAAGCTTTGACTTTCGACGATGTTCTGCTGGTTCCAGCCCATTCAACTGTACTGCCTAACACTGCCGATCTGCGCACCCGTCTGACGAAAGACATTTCGCTGAACATCCCTATGGTGTCAGCGTCAATGGATACCGTCACTGAAGGTCGCCTGGCGATTGCCCTTGCCCAGGAAGGTGGCATTGGCTTCATCCACAAAAACATGTCCATTGAGCAGCAGGCTCGTGAAGTTCGCATGGTGAAAAAGTTCGAAGCGGGTGTGGTATCAGAACCTGTCACCGTGAAACCAGACAATACCATCGAAGATGTGAAGCGCCTGACTGAAGAAAACGGCTTTGCCGGTTACCCGGTAGTGACTGGTAACAACGAACTGGTGGGTATTATTACCGGCCGTGACGTTCGTTTCGTGACCGACCTTTCCCTGAAAGTAGAAGATGTGATGACGCCAAAAGGTAAACTGGCGGCTGCCAAAGAAGGCGCATCACGTGAAGAAGTAGAAAAAATCATGCAGCAGCACCGTGTTGAAAAAGTGCTGCTGGTTAACGACAGCTTCCAGCTGCGCGGCATGATCACGGCAAAAGACTTCCAGAAAGCAGAGCGTAAGCCTAATGCGTGTAAAGACGAGTTCGGTCGTCTGCGTGTGGGCGCAGCGGTGGGTGCCGGTGCCGGTAACGAAGAGCGTGTGAAAGCGCTGGTTGAAGCGGGTGTTGACGTACTGCTGATTGACTCTTCTCACGGCCACTCTGAAGGGGTTCTGCAGCGTATTCGCGAAACCCGTACTGCCTACCCGAACCTGCCAATCGTAGGCGGTAACGTAGCGACGGCAGAAGGTGCTCGTGCCCTGATTGAAGCTGGTGTCAGTGCTGTGAAAGTGGGTATCGGCCCAGGCTCAATCTGTACCACTCGTATCGTGACCGGTGTGGGTGTTCCGCAAATTACAGCTATCGCTGATGCAGCGGCCGTAGCGAACGAATACGACATTCCGGTAATCGCAGACGGCGGTATCCGTTTCTCCGGCGACATGTGTAAAGCCATTGCGGCTGGTGCATCCTGTGTGATGGTCGGTTCAATGTTCGCCGGTACGGAAGAAGCACCGGGTGAAGTAGAGCTGTACCAGGGCCGTGCTTATAAATCTTACCGCGGCATGGGCTCTCTGGGCGCGATGTCAAAAGGTTCTTCAGACCGTTACTTCCAGACTGACAATGCGGCAGACAAACTGGTACCGGAAGGTATCGAAGGTCGTGTGGCGTACAAAGGTCACCTGAAAGAAATCGTTCACCAGCAACTGGGCGGCCTGCGTTCAAGCATGGGTCTGACCGGTTCGGCAACCATCGAAGAGCTGCGTACTAAAGCGGAATTTGTTCGTATCTCTGGTGCTGGCATGAAAGAGTCTCACGTTCACGATGTGACGATTACAAAAGAAGCACCTAACTACCGTCTGGGCTAATCGCTACGCAACGAATTGCGAAAACGTTTGCCTAACTAAAAAACTCGTATAAGATCGGGGGCGTTTTTTAGCCCCCACCTTCCACTGATTTTTGAGACAGCCTGAAATGAGCACGACCACAAATATTCATGACCAACGTATCCTGATTCTGGACTTTGGTTCTCAGTACACGCAGCTAATCGCACGTCGTATCCGTGAAATTGGCGTTTATTGTGAACTGTGGAGCTGGGACGTCGATGAAGCCGATATCCGCGACTTCAATCCGAACGGTATTATCCTGTCAGGCGGTCCGGAAAGTGTGACCGAAGCCGGCTCTCCTCGTGCCCCTCAATATGTGTTTGAAGCGGGTGTACCGGTATTTGGTGTGTGCTATGGCATGCAGACCATGGCTGAGCAGCTGGGCGGTAAAGTTGCTGGTTCAACCGAGCGTGAATTTGGTTATGCGCAGGTGAAAATTGTTGAGCCAACAGACTTCTTCCACAACATTGAAGATGCGCTGTCTGATGACGGTCAGGCGCTGCTGGACGTTTGGATGAGCCACGGTGATAAAGTGGTTGAAATCCCGTCTGACTTCGTCAAAGTGGCTGAAACTGAGACGTGTCCTTACGCTGCGATGGCGAACGTAGAGAAGCATTTCTACGGTGTACAGTTCCACCCGGAAGTGACTCACACTCGTCAGGGCATGCGCATTATCGAAAACTTCGTTCTGGGCATCTGTGGCTGTGAGAAGCTGTGGACTTCCGAGAACATCATCGAAGACGCTATTGCACGTATCAAAGAGCAAGTGGGCGATGATGAAGTGATCCTGGGCCTGTCAGGCGGTGTGGATTCTTCCGTTGTTGCAATGCTGGTGCACCGTGCCATCGGTGACAAACTGACTTGTGTTTTCGTTGACAACGGCCTGCTGCGTCTTAATGAAGGCCACCAGGTAATGGAAATGTTTGGCGACCACTTCGGCCTGAACATTGTTCACGTTAATGCTGAAGATCGTTTCCTGTCTGCACTGGAAGGTGTGGATGAGCCAGAAGCCAAACGTAAAATCATCGGCCGCGTGTTTGTTGAAGTCTTCGATGAAGAAGCGGGTAAACTGGAGAACGCGAAGTGGCTGGCACAAGGCACAATCTATCCGGATGTGATTGAGTCTGCTGCATCGAAGACCGGTAAAGCACACGTGATCAAGTCTCACCACAACGTGGGCGGTCTGCCGGATGATATGGAAATGGGTCTGGTTGAGCCGCTGAAAGAGCTGTTCAAAGACGAAGTGCGTAAGATCGGTCTGGAACTGGGTCTGCCGTACAATATGCTGTACCGTCACCCGTTCCCGGGTCCAGGTCTGGGCGTACGTGTACTGGGCGAAGTGAAGAAAGAGTACTGTGACCTGCTGCGCCGTGCTGACGCTATCTTCATTGAAGAACTGCATAAAGCGGATCTGTACAACAAAGTTTCTCAGGCCTTCACTGTCTTCCTGCCAGTACGCTCTGTGGGCGTTATGGGCGATGGTCGTAAGTACGACTGGGTAGTATCACTGCGTGCTGTTGAAACGATTGATTTCATGACTGCGCACTGGGCACACCTGCCATACGACTTCCTGGGTAAAGTGTCTAACCGTATTATCAATGAAGTAAACGGCATTTCCCGTGTGGTTTACGACATTTCTGGTAAGCCGCCAGCAACCATCGAGTGGGAATAATGCTCCTTTAAGAAAGGTCTGGCATTAACAGGCACCAAATCATACTTAAGTCCGCGTAATTGCGGACTTTTTTTGTTTTTGGGTTAGTCATTTTTGGCAATGTCTGGCAACGCCAAGCACGGTTTGACCGTGGTATTTTGATGGGTATGATTCATCGGTAATGCCATGGATTACGCCCGATACCATGCTGAGTGTTTTTGATGGGGCATGGTATTAAATTTTTATATCTATCTGTTTTATAAAGATTAATTTCTGGTTTTTTAGAGGTTTTTCAGCATGGTATCAAACAAGAATAATAGGTCGAAACATGCTGACTGATACCAAGCTACGCAATCTCAAACCCAAAGATAAACTTTACAAAGTCAATGATCGTGATGGCCTCTATGTTGCTGTCACTACCGCAGGCTCTATCTCTTTTCGCTACAATTACTCGATCAATGGCAGACAAGAAACCATTACTTTTGGTCGCTACGGAGTAGGAGGCATCACGTTAGCAGAAGCGCGTGAGCGTCTCAATGAAGCGAAGAGAATGGTTACTGATGGAAAGTCACCGGCCAAAGAGAAAGCCCGTGCTAAGGCGAGAACCAAAGATGCTGAAACCTTTGGTGCTTGGGCTCAGAAATGGCTGCGTGGCTATCAGATGGCTGATTCTACCCGGGATATGCGTCGCTCAGTCTATGCCCGAGAGTTAGAGGGTAAATTTGGCAATCAGAAGCTGAAAGAAATCACTCATGAAGATCTACGAGCGTTAACTGACGCGATAGTAGAGCGTGGAGCACCGGCAACAGCTGTGCATACGCGTGACATTGTGCTCCAGGTGTATCGATGGGCGATTGAGAGAGGGCAAAAAGTTGAGAACCCGGCAGACCTGGTAAGGCCTGCAAGTATCGCTCGATTTGAGCCAAGAGATCGAACGTTAACACCGGCTGAGATTGGTTTGATGTACCGCTACATGGAAAAAGTAGGAACGACGCCGTCGATTCGTGCTGCGGTAAAGTTGCTGTTGTTGACTATGGTGCGCAAAAGCGAGTTAACCAATGCAACCTGGAATGAAATTAACTTTAGTGAAGCGTTGTGGACGATCCCCAAGGAGAGAATGAAACGACGTAACCCGCACCTGGTATTTTTGTCACGTCAGGCTATGGACATTCTCATCGCCTTAAAGACATTTGCCGGTGGTTCTGATTACATTCTTCCTTCCCGTTATGACTCTGATGCTCCAATGAGTAGTGCGACGATGAACCGAGTCATGGATTTGACATACAAGGCCGCGCAAAAGGAAGGTCAGTCACTAAGTAAGTTTGGGCCGCACGACCTACGTAGAACAGCGAGTACACTGCTGCATGAAGCTGGATACAACACGGATTGGATAGAAAAATGCCTAGCGCACGAACAGAAAGGGGTTAGGGCAGTTTACAACAAAGCTGAGTATCGAGAACAACGAACATCAATGCTACAGGACTGGGCTGATATGATTGATGAGTGGACTGAATAATAGTTCAATATACTTTTCCTTTTTGTTGCATTTTTATAGATTATAATTCTATAACTACGACTTAATTTTGTAATATGAAGTTCTTTATATTGACACTTTAATTGGTTGATTAGAGTTACGTCGAGTATTAAACCATCCTTAACGTAACTCATATTTAATAACAGCATTTTAATATGTGTCTCTATTTACATATAAAAGGTTTCCTTTTCATATTTCACATCCCTCATTAATTCCTCTCTCCAATATATAACTATAAAATCCACGTTATTTTAATTTAAATAAAATACAATGGTTAATTTATTATATATTAATAGTAAGTTTTTCGTATATTTAATCATTAGTAAAAGTAGTTCTAATAGTGATGTAATAAACCAGTTGTTTTCTATCCACACCGTTTGCAATAAATTAACTGTCAAATGTAACGAGATATTTTTTGAACCGACATGAAGTGTACTAGCTTCATAGCACTAGATTAACCCTGAAGTAGTGTTACTGAAATTTTAGCCGCTAAAATTTCAGTAAGAGATATGTCTTAAGGTAAGGTGTTGTTTTTTTATAATTGATATGATTTTAAAATCATAACTAAAGTAGTCCTATTTTAGCAGCTAAAATTAATCTTGTTAAAGTATGTCAGTTTTTAATGATTAGTATTCCTTCTTGGGTTATTTATTTTGATATATTGTTTGTTCAATTTCGATATATCGTTTGTCATGTAAATGATATTTCTATTTTTAATATTTAAATTGTTTTTTTGTTGTTTTAAATTTCAATTTTATTGTTATTATTAAAGTCTCTTCTGGTATTCGGAGGCAAATAAATGCAAACACTGGCACATAAAACACTAATTAATAGAAAAGTATTGTTGGAAATGATTCCGCTCTCTGACCGGACTATTTACAACTTAGAACAACGAGGAGAGTTTCCACGCCGTATTGTACTTACAAGCAGAAATGTAGCTTGGGATTTAGCTGAAGTTGAGAAATGGATTGAAGAACGAAGAACGTCTCGACTTCAGGCTATTCGACCAGGTTATTTCATGGGAGGTTAACAATATGGCACTAGATCTTTTGACTGCATTTAATGAACTGCCTCCACCGATTGACTACGTGTTGCCCAATATGGCTATGGGAACCATAGGAGCCATTGTTTCCCCTGGCGGCGTAGGTAAATCAATGCTGGCCCTTCAATTGGCGGCACAGGTAGCGGGAGGAGCTGATTTGCTGGGCATAGGCGATCTGGCTAATGGCTTAGTGGCCTATTTGCCCGCCGAGGACCCAATTGCTGCTATTCATCATAGATTACATGCTTTGGGAGGATACCTTTCTCCTACACAAAAACAAATGGTGGCCCAAGGTCTGCTTATTGAACCATTGATTGGCAAATGTCCTGACATTATGGCTTCAGCATGGTTTGAAAGTATCAGGAAGGTTGCAGAGGGGAGACGACTTTTGATCCTGGATACTCTGCGTCGCTTCCATATTGAAGAAGAGAATGCCAGTGGCCCTATGGCGAAGGTTATCGGTCGAATGGAGGCTATTGCTGCTGAAACGGACTGCTCCATTGTGTTTCTGCATCATTCCAACAAAGGATCGATGATGATGGGTGGGGGAGACCATCAGCAAGCCAGTCGAGGATCGTCAGTGTTAGTCGACAATATCCGCTGGCAAGCGTATCTCGCAAGTATGACTCCCACTGAAGCAGAAAAATTGGGTGTTGAGAGTAAACAGAGAAAACATTTTGTCCGCTTTGGTGTGAGTAAAGCTAATTACGGTGACCCATTTTCTGAGTGTTGGTTTAGACGATATGACGGCGGTGTACTTAAACCAGCCATCCTGGAACGTCAAAAAAGGCGGCCAGCTACGAAGCTTAAAACTGTGGTAGGGACTAGTGATGACAACTGGTAACAAGGTGACACCTACCAGCACGGTTCTGCAGGCTAGGGTGATGATCTATCAGCCTAGTAGGAAGCCATTACAACGTAAAGGTGAGTGGATGGATACCCGATTTGGGCGCTGTCGGGTCACTGGCAGGTTAGGGCAGCGCCATGCGGATATTGTTGAGTCTATGTTGTATGTGGCTGAGCGTCGTCGAGATATTTCGGACGGTGGTGTTGAGCTGCTGGTTGATCCTGCAAAGCTGCGTCGAATGCTGTCCGAACACCAATATAGTGATGACCGGTTAAAAAAACTAGTTTGTGAATTGCGATCTGCGACAGTTGAAATTGTCACACCGGAGTTGGAGTTGACCGGAGACCGCATCATTGGCGGTTTAGTTGACCATGTTGTTCCGTCTCCTATGACTCGATATAACCCGCTGACTCGCGGTAAGCGGAATCTGTGGCGTGTCAGATTAGGAGTTGCTTTGGTAATGCTGCTGGAACAGGACTTGTCTCTCTATTATGAGCCAACACCTATTGCTAGGTTGCAATATGGGATTAGCCAAGCTGTTGCGCGCTATATCCTCACTCATAAGCATGATCCTGTTGGAGGTTGGCACCTTGATACGCTCATCAAGGCTGTCAGTGGTGATGAAGTAAGTAGTAAGACTATAAGTAATCACCGGACGAGGATACGAAAGGATATCGATAGGTTGCGTTGTATCGGTATAGAAATCGACGCTGAAAGTCGTGTTAAACGACTCGCAGCGGCCCGGCAACACCTCACAGCGGCCCGGTAACACCTCACAGAGGCCCGTTTATGACTCACAGGGGCCCGATTTTTTGTCGTTTTAGCAGGATATTCAGGATATTTCAGGATATCCAGGCGGTGTAACCGCCCGTTTTATACGGGCTACACCTTAAAGTAATAAAGCCTAAAGGCTTTATCGAACGGCCATGGCCGTTGGTTTAACGCCAAGAGGTAAAGAAATCTTATGCTCTGCGCTCCTTCCTGGAGTACATCCCGACCGAAGGGAGACAATACTCCGAGTGTTTTGGCATTTAGATTGGCTGAAAGTGTCAATGAAAGTGGAGGGGTAATATTTGAGGTTAATTTAACTTTCTGATTTTAATAGTTAATTTATGGTTATATTTTGTCGGTTTTGCTTTTCATTGACACTTGGGGGGCAGTTAAACGCAAAGGCTTTGAATTGTTTAGTCTAGAGCGGAAAGTGTTAGGAAAGCAGTGTTTTTCTGTGCCGTGATATGGAGTAAAACCACCACACATAAATCGCTGTAAGACCGCTATTTTAGCGCTATTCAGTCACTATTAGAGCGTTGTAACTATCAGGTTTTTATACAAACAGATTGCTGAGCAGGTAAAAACAGGGAAATACACAGAAATGCAGACTTCTATGCAGAGGTTACCTTGATAAAACCAAGGCTGAGATGCGGGCAGGATGTGTGAAGTAGGCACACCATGCAAGCATGGCAAAGCCTCTTCACTTATGACTTATTCGCACCTTCGGCACTCAACGTTGATCCGGCCCTGCGGGGCCAGAGAGAGGAGATAAAGCATGGCGAACAACACCACTAGAAAGAACAGCCCACCGATTAAGGTTTACTGTCTGCCAGAGGAGCGTGAGTTGATCGAATCGCTGTCCGCGCAAGCAGGTCTTAGTACTTCCACTTATCTACGTGAAGTCGGCCAAGGTTACCGCATTCAAGGAGTTACTGATGTTGAACAGGTACGCGAACTGGTGAGAGTGAATGGTGACTTAGGGCGTTTGGGTGGTTTGCTTAAATTATGGCTTAGTAATGATGCCAAGGTAGCGAATGTTGGAGTCAATACAATCTTAGCGGTGCTTAATCGCATTGAGGCGACGCAAGATCAAATGAGTTCGCTTATGGAGTCTATTCTCCGGCCGAGGGCAGACCAATGATAGTCAAGCACGTACCGATGCGTTCGCAAGGTAAGTCTGACTTTGCGGGCTTGGTGAATTACATCACTGAACAACAGAGTAAGGCGCATCGACTTGGTAACGTTCGTTTAAATAACTGTGAAGCGAAAAACGTGCGCGATGCGATCAGCGAAGTGTTAGCAACTCAATTTGCGAACACCCGAGCGAAGAGTGATAAAACCTACCACCTGATAGTGAGCTTCCCTAATGGTGAACAGTTAGAAGTGCATACCTTAGCCGCGATAGAAGAGCGCATTTGCCAAGGCTTGGGTTATGGAGAGCATCAGCGTGTCAGTGCTGTGCACAACGATACGGACAATCAACATATCCATATCGCGATCAATAAAATTCATCCTACGCGCAACACAATCCATGAGCCTTATTACCCACATAAAAAGCTAGCGGAAATGTGCAAGGCTATCGAGCAAGACTTTGGCTTACAGCCGGATAATCATATACCGCGCAAACGAGGAGCCGAGTCTCGTGCAATGGATATGGAGCGCCATTCAGGCATTGAAAGCTTAGTAGGTTGGATGAAGCGCGAATGTATGGACGAGATCAAATCAGCCAATAGCTGGCAGTCGTTGCACCAGGTAATGCAGGACAACGGTTTACAGTTAAGAACCAGAGGAAATGGTCTAGTGATCGTTGCCGATGGTGAAGCGATCATAAAAGCGAGCACTTTGGGGCGAGAGTTTTCCAAACCCAAACTCGAAGCGCGCTTAGGTCCCTTTGAAGCGGCTAAGTCGGAATCTGTTAAACCGAGCCGCCAATATACACATCAACCTATTCGTTTGAAGGTGGATACCACCGAGCTATATGCCCGTTATCAAGCAGAGCAGAAATGTGCCGCAGCGAGTAAGTCGAAAGCCCTTGAACAGGCTCGTCGTGATAAAGATCGACAGGTTGAAAACGCCAAGAGGAAAGGGCGTGGCCGTCGCGCAGCGATTAAGTTAACCGGTAGCAATAAGCTTACTAAGAAGCTTTTGTACAAACAGGCCAGCAATGCATTGAAAAGCGAGCTTGAGCGCATTCACAAGCGTTATCAAGAGCAACGGCAAACGATATATCAAAGCAATAAACGCCAAGCCTGGGCGGATTGGTTAAAGAGCCAGGCATTGCAGGGAGATAGCGAAGCCCTCAAAGCGCTACGTAGCCGAGAGGCTGCACAAAAGCTTAAAGGCAATACCCTTAAAGGAGATGCAGTTCAGGCCGCGTCTAAAGCAGCTATCGATACGATTACGAAAAAGGGCACCATTATATATCGAGCAGGTAAAAGTGCAGTGCGTGATGATGGGGAACGGTTGCAGGTGGCAACGGCATCCAATCAAGCAAGTGTACTGGAAGCGCTTAAGTTTGCGATGGAGCGGTACGGAAACAGAATTACTGTTAATGGCTCTCCAGAGTTTAAGGCTCGAGTAATTAAAGCCGCTGTTGATGGCAATCTGTCTATAAAGTTTTCGGACCAAGGACTAGAGCGCCGCCGTCAGGCATTAGTGGCCCAGAATAAAGGGTCCAAGAGATCTGATAAACCTGGCGTGTTACCGATTGGAAAAGTGCCACCTTCACGCAGTGGCCAGTTGCAGAATCTATCCCAGTTAGAGGTCTTAGCTATACGTTCAGGCCCTGTAACTGAAAAAGCGTCAGTCATGCCAGCACTAGAGCAGCGTAAAGCTAAGCTCCAAGCTGAGCAGGCAGCTAAAAAAGCGAAACGACAACATAAGAGCCGATCACGTTGATGTGTTGGCAAAGGAATCGACGGAAGCCCTAACCGCTTCGGTTGGTAATAACACCGATGTTTAACCCTATTTGGCCGCGCGTTTAACGGTGTCGTGCAGGTCGGGCGCCGGGATAGTAAGTGGCGAGCTATCTCTGAAAAGGCCCACATTCACCGCTGGCAACGGCAGGAGTAGGGAGCGAGCCCTACAGGTTGGTGAATGCAACTTTTAGTCATAACCACTAAGAGTAATTGACCATGCTAAAACGAGAAATTTTAGCGGCTAAAATTCCCGTGCTTGCTATTTCATTGGCGTTAAACACTTCCAATCCTGTATATGCGGGGATTCCGGTTGTTGATGGAACAAATCTAATGCAGAACATCATTTCGGCAACGGAAGCCGTTGCGCAGACTGCTAAACAAGTTCAGCAATATCAAACGCAGTTGCAGCAATATGAAAACCAACTGCAAAACACCATGGCACCAGCAGCTTACATTTGGGACCAGGCACAATCGACGATCGATGATTTGACTCATGCCACCAACACGCTTGCCTATTATCAAAACCAGCTTGGTAGCCTTGATGCTTACATCAGCAAATTCCAGGATGTGGCCTACTACCGCAGTTCACCTTGCTTTAACGGTTCTGGAGGGTGTACGCCAGCAGAACAAGCCGCGATGGAAGAAAACCGTCGTTTAGCGTCTGAATCCCAGAAAACGGCAAACGATGCTCTATTTGAGAGCTTGAAGTTACAGCATGAAAACTTACAGGCCGACGCTCGTCAGCTGCACCGCTTACAGTCTGCAGCTCAGGGAGCTGATGGTCAGTTAGCTGCTATTGGCTATGCTAACCAACTCGCTAGCAACCAGGCCAACCAACTTTTGCAAATCCGTAGCTTGCTGATTGCTCAGCAGAATGCCGAGGCTGCTAGGCTGGCGTCAGAGAGTGATGCACATGCTAGGGGAGAGGCTAGAGAAAAGCAGTTACGCGCCTGGGAGTTTCAACCAAGTCCAATCGATGATTTTTAAGGAGAGTTGGATATGAAAAAGTCAATTTTCCCTATATTAGCTGTAGTGACTGTTTTGCTAATCGGGTGTGAAGATATTACACCAGAAGCAAATAAAGTGACCTGTACTGGAGAAGCATATCGACAAGCTCTTTCTGAGATTAAAAGTGCAGCGAAACGCCAGGTATTTTCGAGTGAATGCGAGTCTTTCCGTAAAGCTCAGCAAATGGGCAAGTGGGAGTTTAATCCTAGCCCTGAAGATGACTTTTAACGGGGGGTCTATGAAAAATATTATGTTTGGTGGTTTTTTCGTGGTCGTGACTTTCCTGTTGCCTGGAGTAGCGCTTGCTGATGAATTGAGCAGCAGCGGAGTTATGAATGATGTGCTTAGCCGCTTTCATAGTGCTACATCGACGTGGGGGCCCACGATTGAGGCTGCTGCAACTCGGCTTTTTTGGACGTTAGTGATTATTTCAATGGTGATTACTTTTGGGTTCATGTTGCTACGCAAAGCCGATATCGGTGAGTTCTTCGCTGAATTCATACGCTTCACTCTTTTTACGGGTTTCTACTGGTGGTTACTATCCAACGCTACGCATGGGATGAATATCGCGGGAACAATTGTTGATTCATTGCAACAACTTGGGGCTGATGCCGGAGGGCTTAGCAGTAGTAAGCTCGGGCCATCGAGTATTTTAGATATGGGGTTTGAGCTTTATGACAAAACTGTCGAGGCTACTTCAGAACTCAGTTGGAGGCAGTTCCCTACAGCATTAATGATGGAACTTATGGCTTTAGCTGTGTTGGTTGTTTTGGCTATTGTTTCTGTCAACTTACTGCTTCTTTTAACGGCCAGTTGGATACTGCTTTATGCCGGGGTTTTCTTTTTAGGCTTTGGAGGATCTCGTTGGACCTCTGACATAGCAATCAACTATTACAAAGCCATATTAGGTTTGGCTGCTCAATTGCTGGCGATGGTGCTGATCGTTGCCATTGGTAAGCAGTTTCTCGTGGATTATCACAGCCAAATGAGTTCTGAGAACATGGCAAGTCAAGAGCTGGCCGTTATGTTGGTTATATCTCTGATTTTACTGTTTTTGGTAGACAAGGTTCCCCCTATGCTTTCCGGCTTGGTATCAGGTGGCAGTGTAGGTTCTACAGGAATTGGCTCATTTGGTGCTGGTGCTGCTGTAGGAGCTACTATGACAGCAGCTAGTATGGGAATTTCAGGGGCTAAAATGGCAGGCTCTGCGGTGTTGGGAGGTGCCGCAAATGCTGTTGGTGGAGCGAATGCCATCAAAGCGGCTGTTACTAAAGCCCAGTCTAGTTTGTCAGGGGAAGATATGTCGAGCTTTAGTAGCAGTAATTTTAATGATACTAGCGAAAGCTCGGGTCGCGAGGGTTCGAGCAGCGACTACGCTGGTACTGGAGAATCCCCATTTGCTCAAGCAGCAGGGTTTAGTCATGCTTCCTCTTTGGCTGCTGGCACTGCAAGCGAATTGGCTAAAGGGGTGGGAGCAAAGGTAGCAGAGAAGTTTCAGGACACAGTCAACCAGACGGCAGGCGGTCGTTTGGCCACCTCCATACGCGAGAGTATGGAATCTAATGGCGACAACAAAGAATCCGTGGAGGGCAACTCTTCACTGTCCTTTGATAGCGATAGCTTGAGTGGTGACAATGGCGGCTGGATAAACAAAACTAGTGGCTTTGATTCTCTGTCCAGTGAAGATCAGGAGAAAGCTCGCCAATCACACGCAGAATGGCAAGAACGTGACCCAGAAAAGAACACCTCCGATGTCGAAGATTACGTTTCGTATATGCAGGAACGTAATGAAGAGATAGCCAGCTTTGTTAAACGTACGAGTTCTAATTACAGCTAGATCAATTCTTAGAGTTGTTCTGGGAGAGTATTAAGGTCTCAATTTAAAATGGTAGCGATCACATCGGTATTACTCTGCCATTTCTATATCGAAAGTGTCCTTTTTCTTCTCAGCCAAAGATGTAGGACACATTTCTCTTGATATAAATTGACCTACTTTTGGTAAAGCTAAAAATGTCTACGATACTGGTGATTATGCAAATGTTAATAGGGGGCTATGGCAGGAGTCTACGTGTTAGTAGTCATATTTATGAATATAAAATTACGTTTGTCCGTTTAGCTTTGCTATACGATTTTTGATACTGTTTATGTGGTATACATAATGGAACTGGTTGAGTATGGTAAGGGTGAGCCTGTGAAATATGAGCTAGACGCAAGTAATCGCTTAAAGAATCTAATGCAATTAGCTGCTCCTATGAGTGTTGTTGATATTCAATCTGCGATTGAACGATTTGAAGCAAATAATAGAGAAGCAGAAACTTACGCTGATTCAACCGGTTATGATTTGATATATCAAGATAAACGGTATCCTCCCAAAGCTATATTTGGCATGGCGTTAAGCTCAATACTTGATGACCCAATTTATTCTCACCACTTTACTGGGGGCCTTGGTAGCGAGTGTTTTAAAGTTTTGACCAGGCTAAAGTTTGAAATTGTTTCTAAATCAGGTAAATCCATAAATGAGATAGAAACCGTCCTAGTAGAAAAGCCAGCAAAAGAGTTAACGGGAACGAAGAGACCAATAATCATTGGTGAAATTCCTGGATTCGATATCGGACATCACTTTGAAACAAGAAAAGAGATGATGCCTTCTAGTTTTCATCGCGTGTGGACATCTGGCATCGATGGTAACGGGAATGAAGGTACAGCAGCGATTGTTTTATCTGGCGGTTATTCAGATGATGCTGATTATGGTGATGAAATCATATATACCGGTGCTGGCGGTAACAAAGATGGAAAGCAAATCAGTGATCAATCTTGGTCACAGCCGGGAAATGCTGGTTTGTTAACTAGTATGGACCAAGGGTTACCTGTCAGGGTTGTTCGTGGTCATAAGCATGAATCCGAACGCTCTCCGAAGAGCGGTTACGTTTATGCCGGGTTGTATAATGTAGTTGATGCATGGGAAGAAAAAGGAAAAGAAGGATTCAAAATATGTAGATTCCGCCTTGTCTTTTCTGACCAAAACTTAGAACCTAAAATTGCTGAACCTAGTTTAGATTACACTAAAAAGCCGACAGAACGTCGAACAGGTACAGTTCTTAGAATTGCTCGCGATACAGAAAAATCGCGACAAATTAAAAAGCTGTATGCGTATCAATGCCAGGTATGCGGTACTGCTATAAGAACGAAAAGTGGATTCTATGCTGAAGGTGCTCATATAAAACCAGTAGGGCGTCCACATGATGGTGACGATAGCGTTGATAACTTGTTGTGTTTATGTCCAAACCACCACGTGATGTTTGATAAAGGAATGTTCGCTGTAGCTGATGATTACACTTTATTAGGGGATGCAGAAGGCAAGCTTACGGTTAATTCAGCACATTACATCAATTTGGAAAATTTCAGTTACCACCGGATCACTCATGGCTATGATTAAAGTTACCTGCGGAATTATTGTTAACGATGAAGATAAAGTCTTCTTATGCCGCCGTAATCCTGAGAAATCGATGGGAGGCTATTGGGAGTTTCCGGGCGGTAAAGTTGAGGAAGGAGAGTCATACGAGGAATGTTTAAAACGTGAGTTGCTTGAAGAGTTAGATATGGATGTTCGAGTAAAGGACCATTTCATAACGGTTCAACATGACTACGGCACATTTGAAATTGAGTTGATTGCTTTCATTTGTCATTTTCAAACAAGCAGCTTTGCACTGATGGATCATGATCGCTATGAATGGGTAAAAGTTTCAAATCTTTTGGATAAGGAATTAGCGCCTGCCGATGTGCCTATTTGGAACTCTCTAATAGCTAGAGTCAGCTAGTTAAAATAAAACGTAATTGCCCCTTCGTAGTTACGCCTAGCTGATTCCTTATTTCTACGTGTGGTGATTTGACATACTTTTAGTCATACCAAAAGTAGCTACTATACTAGTGGCGATTCAGAGGCTGGTGTTGTTAATTAAATTATATTAGCCTTTGCAAAGACATATTTGGATGATAACCAAACTCCAGTTTTGCCGTGTTGGTCTAGGTTATTTTTTGTAGATGCATCCACTTTTGATTCAAAAGCTATGTAGTAGAGATTATTTGCTTCTACTTCTACAAAGAAAGAGAGGCTTTTTTGTGCTCCAACGAATAGGTATAAGTTGTTTATTGAAACGTTATCTTCTTCATTTTCAGTTTTAAGAGAGCGATATAGGTAAGGGGTTTGTACTCCTTTATTCGCAATGAGATCTTCTTTATATGCTAGCTTGTATACCTTTAAAGGTGTTTTCTCCCATGTCATATCAATGTCTTGGGTGCCATTGTTCTTTACAGTGACACTGATGATAAGACCTATTTTATTATTGCTAAGAGTGTGCTGTTCGACATCTATCGATATATCGCTTGATATTGTTCCATCAATCTTAGCCCGAAGCTCCTTTAGCTCCAGCTGAGCCTTTTCAAGATCACTGTTTGTCTTTGCTAGGTTAGCTTCGGCTACTTCTTTCTGTGACAAAATATCAAACGTATGATAGGCCCAGTAGCCAGATACGACAATCCCAACAGCTATAATCACAAAGTGTATTGACTCTGTCCAATTAGCTTTAAATGGGTTTAGTAGTCCTTGGAAAAAACGTCTAAAAATAGACGTTTGATTATTGTTATTACTCATTTTTAAAGCATAGCATCTTCAGATGGTACTGGTTCTTCAAATTCGGAGTCTTGGACAATCTGCTTTTGCATTTCTGCTTCAAGAGATTCCACTGATTGGCGAACTTGTTCTGTTTTAATAACTTGTGCTAATTCAATAACCTTTTCACTTAAGACTGCATTATTCGCACCTTGTTCTGCAAATACTATGTGGCTATTAAATATGCACGCGAAGGCTAAAGCGAAAGCTGTTATCTGGGCTTTTGTACCTTTTAACTGGATAAATTGATGTCCAGGAGACATAAATGCGTGCTGAGCTGTTAGTTTGTATCCGTAGTTTGAACTGTTGTCGTTCAAATATTGTACAAAACATTCGGCTGTAGCATCTTCTGGGTTCTCGAATTCTGCAATAAAGTTTGCTAGCAGTTCTAATTGATCAAAAACAGTGGATAAGCTTGACAGCTCTCTATTTGACAGTTTTTTTCTAGATTTGATATTTACAGAACATCTAACCTCGTTTTCAACAAAATGAATTGGGTGAAGCCAATGGTTCAGAGTTTTTACTTTGTCTTCGTCGGAAAGACTAAAGATCGTTCCTGTATTTCTGAAGCTTTTATCGATAATGTAAGGAATGTACTCTCTAGCTTGAGCTTTCCCCCACTCCACATTGATACGAAGAGGAAAGTAACAACCCTTACTCTCATCATCTGGATATATCTTTAACTCGGTTTCGTCGTAGTAACAGTTAGATGTTACTTTCCCTGCTAGAACCTTAGACTCAGTGATAGTTAAAACTGTGTCGCCTTCTTTTACACGGGTTAAAAATTGACGAACTTGGCCTACCTGTCTTGAAATGACTGATTTAGCTTCTCTCTTCGCTGCTAGGTTAGTTTGATACAGAGCTAATATAGCTGCAGTATCTTCGGGTGACAATTCGCCTTCAATATCTCCGACATCAAGTCCCTCAGTGTGACCTATTGCTACAACATTATTTTTTCGAAAATGGTCATAATAAACGGCGTCTTTGCCTGCTCTAATTACCCAAAAGTTTTTATCTGTAGAAATTGGTTCGCTACTAACGATCACATTTGACACTGAGGTTGCTCCGATCCGTGAATTTTTAGTGTAAATACTAAGCTAAGTGTCGAAATTATTCACCTGTTTTTATATGAGATGGGGCTGTGTTGTGAGTTTGAATACTACAAATCTGTATATTTATTTGATAAACCGTAACAACGCTCTATGGGATATTTAATTTCATTTATCAATATCTTACTATTGGCGACTTCGATTAGATCGATGTCTAGCTTAGCTGAGAGACGGAGTAAATAAAGAAAAATATCAGCAATTTCTTCTTCTACTCTGTGCTTCTGTTTGTCACTCAGATTTTGGCTATCAGATTCTGTAAGCCATTGGAACAATTCTACAAGCTCGCCAGACTCTCCTGCTAAAGCCATAACTAAGTTTTTAGGTGAATGGAATTTATCCCAATCACGATCTTGAGCGAACTTAGCTAGTTTCATTTTTAAGTCTTCAAGGTCTTTGTTTTTCATAAATATCCTTTAGTGTCTCGATCTTTATCCAAGGACGCTTTCTGTGAAGCATACGATGACAGTTAGAGCAAACAATAGCTAGGTCGGATAGTTCAGTTTTCTTGTTCTCATCTCTAAGGCTAAGAGGGTTTTTATGGTGGCATTCTGCAAAGCCGTTACCTAGTTCTCCATATACAGCTTTGAAGTCCATAGAGCATACTTCACATGCCAGCTTACCTGTTTCTTTGATAACTTGCTTTTTCTTCTGCTTAACGATTTTTGCACTTCGTTCTCGGGACTTGTGAAGTCTCAGTATAGGTTTTCCTTCATAACCAGATTCTAGCTCTTCGGCCTCTTGTTCTTCGTCAATGTTGCTGGTTATCTGTTCTAGTCTTTCAATAGAACTAGCGCGTGTTACTGAGCCTTGCGTGCATGCTGAGTAGCGAACTGCTTCGACAAACTCCTCGTTGAAAAACTCGGTACCAAAGTAAACATTGTCATTATGAACTTCGATAATATCGAACTCAAACCGATGAGGATAAACGTCATCAGGCCATACTTTTGATAATGACGAATAGTAAGCTTTAGTTACCTTTCCGATAGTGATGCTTTGAACTACGCCCCGAAAATTATGAATCTGGTCTTTTCCAACACGCGAGAAACCTTTTGGGGCTTTACCTTCCGCTTTTAACCATGAAATGGAATATACAAAAACAACAAGATCGCCTTCTTTAATATCGGTAACGGTATCCTTTTTGCTTTCTTTTACTCCCCAGATACCTTGGTTGATACCAATAGGGAAATTGACACGAGAATGTGGTTTGTCTGATACGTATATAGCCCAGATCATATTGTAGCCTTATGACAAATAAAGAATTGTCCCATAATAACGATAGTGACAATATTTGGATACCTAGATAGTTACATCTTGGGAGTGTTGGTATGTGGAGGGGCGTTGTTGCCTAAATCAGTTGAACCTTTTCCAAGTCCTGCGATCTGATCCCTTGTGATGGTAAGTGCGGTGGTGACATGGGCAAGGCGAAAAAGAAGATAACTAACTGGGCGGAGTACAATAAGGCTCTGTGTAAACGTGGTTCTGTTACGTTCTGGATAGATGACTCAGCCATAGATGCATGGCAATTCAAAGCCCATCATGGTAAGCGTGGTAGAGGCTTCCAGTACTCTGATACCGCGATTGAAACGGCCTTGATGATTAAGGGGATCTTCTCTCTGCCATTACGTGCACTGCAAGGCTTTATCGACTCGATCTTCAAGCTATTGGATGTTCCTCTGACATCCCCTGACTACACCTGTATCAGTAAACGCTCGAAGACTGTTCAGGTCAAATATCGCAATAAATCTAGAGGGGCTATCCGCCATATCGCCATTGACTCGAATGGCCTCAAAGTCTTTGGTGAGGGTGAATGGAAAGTGAAAAAGCATGGGGCAGAAAAACGCAGAACATGGCGCAAACTGCACTTAGCTATTGATGTGGATACTCACGAAGCGATTAGTGCGGAAGTCAGCCTTGTCAATGTTGGCGATAGTGAAGTGCTACCTACGTTGCTCAACCCACTACGCAGAAAGGTCATTGCCGTATCTGCCGATGGTGCATATGACACCAGAAATTGCCACGAGACTCTGAAAAAGAAAGGTTGTACCCCGTTAATACCGCCTCGAAAGAATGCAGCACTTTGGGAAGATGGCCATCCCAGAAACGAAGCCGTAACAGCGCTGAAAAATGGGGCAATAGCGGAATGGAAAGCCGAGTCTGGTTATCACTATCGCTCAATATCTGAGACTGCAATATCCCGATATAAAGGACTCACAAGCGGTAAACTGAGCTTGAGATGTTACAACGCTCAAGTGGGCGAAATCATGGCGAATGTTAAAGCTATAAACAAAGTTATAGAACTAGGTATGCCCGTCAGAAGCTAACTGCTGGTCATATATGGCATCGTTGATCCTCAAGCTGATTTGATCAACAACGCCGATTGTACGCCAAGATATATTCATGAATTTAGTAAAAGTACTCCAGTATTATTGCATGCTCAAGCTATAGCAGACATTGGTGCGGTAATAGAATTGCTCGAAGCTTTGTTTAAAGATGTGCTTGACTCATATGCCTAACAAACGACTATGGCGTCAATAGCTAATTTCTGGCTATGTTTTCGTTCCACATGACGCCATCTCGAAGCATCGAATTTAAGATCACAACCATCTTCCTGACACACGCAATAATGGCGACTTTTTTCGGTTTCCCTGCATCTAAAAGTCGCTGGTAAGTATCTTTAAAAACAGGGTTACACTGCATCGCAGACATTTAAAGCAGATTACCAATTCTCGGTATTTTGGGTTAGATTTAACCTCAGTGTTTACGGCACCATGAGTTAGGTCGGGGGATGGAGTAGCTCAACTTAATGCAGCTATTTGTGTCCGTTCAATTTGGTTTTAGGAGTACGGTTTGGCTAAAAAGTATTATGTGGTATGGAAAGGTCGAGAGACTGGTATTTTCACTACTTGGGCGAAGTGTAAGTCACTAGTCGACGGCTTTGCGGGAGCAAGGTTTAAATCGTTTCCAACGCTAGAGGAAGCTGAGTCTGCGTTTAGTAAAAAAACAAAACCAACGACGCCAAAGACTAAAACTAAGATCGTTAAAAAATCTAGTAAATTGAAATCCGTCCCGCTATCTCAAGAACAAATAGACGCAATGCCGTTTGATGTAAAAATTTACACTGATGGTGCCTGTGATCCGAACCCTGGAGAGGCAGGGACAGGACTAGCGGTATATGAGAACAACAAGCTAAGTGAACTCTGGTATGGTTTGTATCAATCATTTGGCACTAACAATACTGCTGAACTTCATGGGCTCAATCAGGCTCTGCTGCTTGCTAAGGATAAGTTAGCAAAAGGAAGCTCAGTAGGTATCTTTTGTGACTCAAAATATTCTATCGATTGTATTACAAAGTGGGCTAGTGACTGGGAGAAAAAAGGTTGGGCTAAGTCTGGTGGTGAAATCAAAAATTTGGACATCATTAAACTAGCTTATTCTCTCTACCAAGAAATATCGTCTCAAATCACGATCCACCATGTAAATGGGCATGTTGGTATTGAGGGTAATGAGCTAGCAGATAGAATGTCTATCATAGCAATTGAGTCTCAGGATGAGAGCCTTTCATTGTACAGAGAAACTGATAATATTCCTGAACTTTTAGCCTTACGTGCTGGTTGATCAACACACATAGCAAACTGTTTAAGAGTGATTCGCAACGCGCGGCATTTTTACTATGCGTTGCGTTTAGTGTTTAAAATGGTATGCGGAAGTTTCTGTATTGCGGTACTCACACCTTAGCAAAGCGTTAGTTTTTCTCTAGCCTTGTGACCTTGTAAAATGTAAAATTTCCTCATTGTTTTAACGGTTAATAGCACTGTCTCATGAAGATTAAACTCGCTGAAGAAGTTAAGCACTTAACATCCGAGCAACTTGAAGAACTTTACGAAAGGTACATTTCCGGAGAGAAAAACCAAGAACTTATGGAAGAGTTTGGGATAGATGCGCATCCGAATAAACTAGTTTCGTTGTTTCCCCCTGTTATGCATGAATCATTTGAATGTGCATACTGTTCCTTGCCTCTCTTCTATAAACGTAAAAGCAAAACAGGCGCATCATACTCTATGGAGTATTTTTGTTTAGAGTGTGATCACAAGGAAGGTCACCATTATAACAGACCACTAGTATGTAAATGTTCGCCGTGTTCTGAGAAAAGAGCCGAAGCAGCAAGAGCGAAGCTGGCAGCAGATCTAGAGAAAATTTCTCAAGAGTATGACCTTGAGAAAAAGGTTATGCTCAAATATTCGGACCTATCATTCAGACATAAGTGCTATTTGCTATCCCTATTTTTGATGCAATCAGACTCAGATCTTAATCGTATTAAGCCGTTGAATAACTCTGGTAGTGCTGTGGAGTTATCTCCCTCAGATAACTTTGATAATGAAATTATTTTAAAACTACATCGAGACGGTGCGATTGCTGTGGATGCTCGCTCTCCACTTTCGGCTTTCGACCCCTCTGATGACTTCAAATCATTTTTTTATCGAGATGTATTTTGGGTTGTTAACGTATCTCTAGATGGTTCTCGTAGGTTAAGTCTCGAAGAATTGTTCAAGTTAGTTTATGTGGAGTTGCGAGATGGTATACAGCTTGAGTGGGAAGAGGAGCTTAAGGAGTTAGTGTTTAAATTGGCTGAAGAAGAAGTCGCAAAATATTTAAGCATTTGTCTAGAACAGCTACAATTACCTGACGCACCGAAGAAAACAAACGAAGTTATTAAAGAAATCCTTAATGAGTTTTCTGTATCTGAAATCTATTATTTTATAAAAAAAGCAACTGAAAATGCTCACATATTCTACGCAAAAGGGAAAGCGGAGAGCCGAAAGCATGCAGTAAACACAATACCTAGCAAAGTTTTGTATTTGGCAACGCGAGCCAGTAACGAAGGGTGGGATGTTTATAAGTACAATCGTATTTATGGTACAGAAAGATCTCAGTTGAATATTGTGTTATTTGATTTAGTAATCGGTGGTGGGGACGATATAGCTTTCTATAAATCTCCAGAGGCACTTTGGAGCAATGACTTGCATAAGGTGTTTGATGATTCTAAACCAAGTGAAGAAGCTGTAAGTAACACTAGTTGCATCGGTTGTGGTTCGACAGATGTCACAATAAAAACTGATAAAAATACTTTGACGCTTTTATGTACCCAGTGCGGAGAGCAACAACAGTTTTACGCATCTAAAAACTAACAAGCGTTTAAGTCGGATTCCCAACGCTAGATGTTTTCGGCTTATTTCAGTTTAAACTTTCTATTGTTGGGGCAGTGGCTGATTAATAAAGTATCTTTAAATTTAAATCTTAGTCATTTGCTATGTTTTTGGTTTCGATGCAATATCTAGTATAGCTTTAAACTCTTCTAAACTATTTTTTGTCGTACTAACAAACAAGCGCTCATAGCCAAGAAAAAGAGCTGTGAGAACAACAGCTGAACTGAAAAGGAAGTCATTGCCCAAGACTTTTATAGAAGCAGCGAACAAGACTCCTGCAATAATTAGGAAAAAGTCTCGCTCTTTATGTTTGGATATATGGGTGTCTATGAGCAACTTTGCTTCAGCTATATCATCTTCCTTCAATTTATACCTAACAATGGCATGTCTTAAATTTTTCAGCCACTTAGAGTTAAAATCTTTCTCGATACTTAACAGGTTTTCAAGTTCTTGATACTTAGTGGATTCTTTAGAACGAGCAAACCAACTTTTTGCTGTAAACCAACGTTCTTTGAATAGTTTGTCTCGTTGCTTAGTGTAATCTTTAAGGTACTCTTCTATCCAAGCCAACTAGTTTCTCCTTTGATTTAAAAATAACGAGGTACACACTCATTAGTTAGTTGTATATATATGAAAAAATTAGACATTAGTCCGGCCAGCGTTCACAAAGCATAGCTCACTTCGTTGTATGACTGAGCTAGTGATGGATGTAGATTGAGAGATAGACATAAATACGTTGAAGATTCTGTCTCGTCTGAAATGAATCCTTTGCTTGAAAAGCTGATTTCGTCCTGAATAATCTACGTTATGCTTCCATTTCTCTTTCTTCAAGGCATTTATAGCATTCAAAACACATCATCAAGTCATCAATAATGTCTCCTTTTCCACAGTCATAACCCGTTAGGCTTCTGTATAGCTCTTGAAGATGCGGGTACTTTTTGACTTTCTTTCCACCTCGATACACATGGGTTTTCGAGTAAGGAACCCCATTCAGCATAGTGCAATATGTTTTAATATCTGAAGCTATCTCCATACCTAAGCGAGTTGCCATTCCCCGTATGAGCTTGATGTCTGTTTCGGCGTTATGTGCAACAACTATACAGGATGACTCTGTATACTTGTTAAAGGTGGTGATGAATTCCCTCATGGGGTCTGTGCTGTCTTGGATATCAAAGTAGGTTACATTCGATTGTTCAGGCTCGCTTTTGGAACTTTCGATGTAACTCATAATGCACTCTAGTATTTGTATATCTCTGATATTTCCATCGTCATCAAACGATTTTGGAATACGGCTAGTTCCTATATCAATAAAGAGGCTGGGATAGGTCACTTTGCTTAATTGCTCAATCATTTTGTCCTCCTGCCCAACGGTGACTTGTTGTATAGTAAAGGCATTAGAAAATTGAGGTCAATTGCAATTTACTCAATTGAGTGAGTACATGTTATTCACTGGTTTTGAGGAAAGGCGTGTTTTGGGTTTTAGCAACAAGAGTCAGTACTGCTTACTCTGACTCGATATTGAGGTAGCGTTACTTGGTCGAGGATTTGCTCGGCTTTAAGCCCGGAGTGTTTCCTGGAGTTTTTTTGTTGTCACGTCGACGTTGATCTGGTTTGCCGGTCGACTTGGCTATTGGTTTTGGCCCTGGTTTCAAACCCATGATTTGATCCTTTTGTTTAACGAGGTTATTCCTCGTTGTATAATCTTTGGGCAGTATTGATGGCTTTCAAGATGTGTCTGAAAAACAATCTAAAAATATCCCCGAGGTTTCTTACAGGGAACTCATGTTTTGATGCGTTTTAAAATGTACTGCGACAGATTGGAGGCACAAGATGGATAGAATTACCTCGGGTCCGCGACGGCTTAGTGTTGAAGAGATACAAGAGCTTCGTCGTGACATGCAAGAATCCTCAGCTTGGGCAAAAGCAGAACTAAAACGCCGACGAGACGCAAAAAATCAAAAAAATTCTGCGCATGGTATAGATGATGGTATCGACAAGGACAACTTTTCTAACTAGCTGTTATATAGATTTATTTCCTGCTCATTGATATTCGAGTGGGAATAATTCCCCAACCGGAAACGTCTGGCACTAACAGGCACTAAATCATATCTAAGTCCGCATCATTGCGGACTTTTTTTGTTTTGGTCTTAGTCATTTTTGGCAATGTCTGGCAACGCCAAGCACGGTTTGACCGTGGTATTGTGAAGGGTATGCTCCGTCGGTAATGCCATGGATTACGCCCGATACCATGCTGGCATGATCAGAGAACAAATTGAGGTTCAGACCACTACAGTAACTTTTCAAGCCATAACAGGAATGCTTCGTGTGTCCTGGTGTCATATTTTTCTTTGTCAGGACAGTAAAAGCAAAATTCAGTATCTACGGGCTTTGAATTAAACGAATGAAAAATGCCAGCCGTGATAAGAGGAGCGGTTAAGGTGGTTGAACAAAAGACCAGGGCTTTTCCTAATAAGGCTTCCTGAATCCCAATAAGTTCTTGATCATAGGTGACATACTCAACCTTGCTCTGTTCAATTCCATTCATTTCCAGCCATGCGTGGACGGGCGCTGGTGGTAGTTTCCGGTTTTTCCACCTGGTGGAAATAATCTTAAACCTGTCAGCCTTACTCGAAAAGTCGAGATAGGACGGGGTTCCAAAGGCATCAAATTTTTCATGTTTCAGAATGTCAGATGTTTTTACGGACTCCGTACTACCAAATCGGATCGGCAGAGTATTAGGGTAATTATCGAATGATTCCCCTGTCGACACGTCTATCAAAACGCCTGGATGTAAGCGCATATACTCTTCGATAGCCGGGATCAGCCTCATGGAGGCGAGAGCCGTCGTGGTCGAAATCAGAATGTTATTGCCGGAGAACTTAATTTCGTCTATTGCCATCGCAATAGTACGGAATCCACTGGTTGCAGCCAGGGCTAATTTTTTCCCAGCTTCGGTCAATTCAATCTTCCGTACTTTTCGATGAAAGAGGGACACATTCAGACGGCTTTCGAGATTCTGTACATGATGAGAAATCGCTGTTGGGGTTAGCGACAGTTCATGGGCGGCAGCTTTAAAGCTTCCGTGGCGGGCGGCTGACTCAAACGCTTTAAGTGCTTGTAATGAAACCTGCATCAGGCATGACCATGTGGTTGTTTTTGCGCCATTATAGATGAGTTTAACGCATCTATAATGACATTTATCTCGTTTGTTGGCGGGTTGTGGGGTGAGTATAGTTTGGGTGTTTTAATTAACCAAGGAAATGAAATGACATCTTTACTTCACATTGATTCCAGCGTCAGAGCGGCGAGTAACGAGAACCCGGGGCATAATTCCATCTCGAAAAATATTGCCATTCAGTTCACAGAGGCGTGGAGAAAAGTACATACCACAAATCAGTATATTTACCGGGATGTCGGTATGCATCCGCCCGAGTTCATCAATCAGAACTGGATAGGGGCGGTGTTCACCCCAGAAGAACGGCAAACAGAGAATCAAAGGGTTCTGCTTGAGCTATCCGACAAACTGATTCAGGAAGTCGCCCAAGCCGATATCATTGTCATTTCATCTCCGATGTACAACTACGGTATGCCTGCCCACCTTAAAGCCTGGTTTGATCAGATCATACGTATTAACAAAACGTTTGACTTTGACCTTTCTCGCGGGGATTTCCCGTTGAAGCCACTTTTCAGTGGCAAAACGCTGGTGATCATTACTTCCAGTGGAGAGTTTGGGTTTGAAAAAGGCGGAATACGAGAAGAGCATGGTCACCTAGTGCCTCATCTCCGCACTTTAAGTAAATATTTAGGCGTTGATACGATTTATGAAATCGCTGCTGAATATCAGGAATTTGGGGACAAAAGACACACGAAGTCTCTTAATGACGCGATGGAGAGGGCGAGGAAACTCGGGCAGGAATTGGCGAATAAAGTCGGCTCTCCGTTCCGGGAATAATCCCGCACTAAGCGTGCTTGCTGAACAGAAAAATGAAGAGGCCTCCGAGCCTCTGTTTTTCGTCTCTGTTCCGGAAAGTACTCCTGTAGTGAGGAACCTATGTTAACTGTGATGTTTTGCTGTGAAGCTAAGTTGTTTTGTTATTGTTGGTATAATGTTTTGTATTAATATTTCATTACAAAATCTATGGGGACTATTTTATTGTTAACTAGCATAACGCACTTTTTGTGCGGCGCTTTTTATTACAATCCGAAGGAGGCCTGTGAACGGCTACTGCCGGGGCGGCTGACGAAGAACGATAAAAGCGTCGCAAATTAACAACATCATCTGTTTCCATGGAGCTCCCATGAGTGATCAAGCTGTAAAAGAGGCACTGGATACACCACCCAGTGCAATGGATAAATTCCTCAATTTTATTGAAAAAGCGGGTAACAAAATCCCTGACCCGGCTTTGCTGTTTTTTGGGGGACTACTGATTGTATGGGGCTTGTCGGCACTCCTTTCTCAGTTCGAGTTCGGACTGATCCATCCTGTTACCGGCCAGGCAATTGAGATTAACAACCTACTGACGGGACAATCCCTGTCGAGCTTCCTCGCGGGAATGGTGAAAACCTTCACCGGTTTTGCGCCACTGGGCATCGTTCTGGTTGCCATGCTTGGGGTAGGGGTAGCAGAAGCATCCGGGTTTATTAACACCGGCCTGAAAAAGATGCTGAACATCACGCCGGCGAAATTGTTGACGCCGACACTGATTTTAGTGGCTATCGTTTCCCATACCGCGGCAGATGCCGGTTATGTGCTGGTGATTCCTCTGGGCGGGATTATTTTCCATGCTGCCGGTCGCCATCCGCTGGCGGGGATTGCCGCGGCGTTTGCCGGGGTATCGGGTGGTTTCTCCGCCAACTTTATTCCTTCGGGTATCGATCCGTTGCTGGCTGGCTTTACTCAGTCTGCCGCACAAATTTTGGACCCGACGTATGTGGTAAACCCGCTGGCTAATCTGATGTTTACCGGTTTGTCTTCCATTGTTGTGGTGGCGATTGGCTGGTATGTCACAGAGAAAGTGATTGAACCGCGCCTGAACCAGACGCCGGTCGATGAAGATGCGGAAGAGGCACCGGATCTGGGTTCTTTTACCGCGATCGAATCGAAAGCCTTTAACCGTGCTGGTTGGGCCATGGTATTGGGAATCATTGCGCTGGTTGCTGCCGTTTTGCCAGAAACGTCACCGCTGCGTTCTCCGGAAGGCGAAATTACGGCGTTTGCGGCTCCGCTGATGCAGTCGATTGTACCGCTGATCTTTATCTTGTTCGTGATTCCGGGTGTGGTATACGGTCGTGTTGCCGGTACGTTCAAAACGAGCGATGACATTATCAAAGCGATGTCTGCCACCATGGGAACCATGGGCGGCTACATTGTGATGGCTTTCTTCTGTGCTCAGTTCCTGGCGGCATTCAGCCAGTCGAATCTGGGGACACTGCTGGCACTGTCAGGTGCTGATTTACTGAAAGCGATGAACCTGCCGGGTCAGATCACGATTGTTGGGATGATTCTGCTGACGGCGTTCGTAAACCTGCTGGTTGGCTCGGCATCAGCGAAGTGGGCTCTGATTGGTCCGATTCTGGTGCCGATGCTGATGGCGGTTGGTATTTCTCCGGAGCTGACACAGGCGGCCTACCGAGTGGGGGATTCTGTTTCCAACATTATTTCGCCGCTGATGGTGTTCTTCCCGCTCGTGGTGGTGTACATGCAGCGCTACGTGAAAGGGGCGGGGATCGGTACGTTGGCCTCAATGATGATGCCTTACTCGATTTCGATGTTGATTGGCTGGACACTGTTCCTGCTGGCTTACTGGGCAGTCGGTATTCCTCTGGGTATTCAGGCTCCGTACACATACTCGATGTAAATTACCCCAAATTTACTGCATGTAATTGCAGCATGACCATTAGCAAGCCCCGCCATGCGGGGCTTTTTTGTTTCTTGAAAAATAGCCAAAAGGCATGGCGAGGGGTGAATATTTAGGGTTGTATTCTTGTTGGATATGAATTCTGGTTGTTGGTAACTATTCGTTACTTAATTCTGATTGTTTGTGATTCTTAATTTTGTTGTTTTTATGGGTTTATATTCTGAATATATATTCTTTGTTGGTTTGTTTTATTGATTATATTGTTTTTATTGGTTTTATTTATGATTAATAAGTTTGATATTTTGTTTTGATATTTAGGTTTATTTTGTTATTTTCACTGACATTAATAGTATTATCTCTCGTTTATGGAATAAGGAAATAACGATAATGAGTGACACATTGGCACCGATTGCCAGAAATAAAGGAATAATCAGAGTGATTGAAAGGGTCGGCCGTAAGATCCCTGACCCGGTAATTATTTTCATGAGCCTGTTTGTCTTCTGTCTGCTGATGACCGGTTTAATTGGTGGTCTGCAATTCCAGACAACAGGGGCGGACGGGAGTGCGGTTACTCACACCATTAAAAACATGCTGGCGGCAGAGAATGTACGCTGGATGTTTGATAATGCGCTGCTGACAAACTGGTTGTCCTTTGGCCGAGGCGTTCTGGGTGTGATCCTGATCGTGATGGTCGGGGTCGGGATTGCCGAACATTCCGGTTTGCTGTCGACCGTAATCAAGAAAGTGGGCCTGCGTATTAACGATCGCTGGCTGCCTCTGCTGGTGGTGTTCCTGGGTATCATGAGTTCAATTGCCAGTGACGCCGGTTACCTGATCCTGATCCCGCTGGCTGGCCTGCTGTATGCCGGACTGGGTAAAAACCCGCTAATCGGTATGGCTGCGGCGTTTGCCGGGGTGTCAGCCGGTTTCTCTGCCAACCTGATTCCAGCGACACCATCTGATGTTATCCTTGGCGTTAACGCCCGCATTTTTGCTGAATCACAAGGCATTCCGTTTGTAACGGCACAGGGCAACCCTATTAACCCAGCCACCATGCATTACTTCTTTATCGCCACCTCCACCTTCTTGCTGGCGGCTCTGGGCGCATGGGTAACGGTACGTTTTGTCGGCCCTCGTCTTGAAAAGATGCCTTACCAGATCCCGGAAGATCTGAATCTGGATGACTTCCAGGTGACGGATGCTGAAAACAAGGGCCTGCGTGCGGCAGGTATCGGTTTGATTTTGTCACTGGCTGCGGTTGCGGCGCTGGCGATGGGGCCACTGGCGACGTACACCAACGAAGCGGGTCGCGAGGTGACACCTTATCTGGATAACGTCATTCTGCTGATTGCCATGGTGTTCGCGACAATCGGTATTTTCTTTGGCGTCTCGACCGGTAAATTCAAATCACTGCAGGACGTGGTCTCCGCCATGGTGAAGCAGATGAACACCATGGGCTATATTCTGGTCCTGACGTTCTTCTCGTACAACTTCCTTGCGCTGCTGGGTTTCTCTGGGTTGGGCACGTATGTCACGTATCTGGGGGCAACGTTCCTGGGCTCGCTGGGCCTGCAGAACTTCCCGATCCTGCTGATTATCGGCTTTATCCTGACAACCGCGGTGATTAACCTGTTTGTCGGCGGCCTGACCTCGAAATGGATGCTGCTGGGGCCGATCTTTGTCCCGATGCTATACCAGGTGAACCCGGACATGACACCGGACATGGTGACGGCGGCATACCGCGTGGCAGATTCGTCAACCAACATCATTACACCAATGATGAGCTATGCCGGGGTGGTGCTGGCCTTCATGCGTAAGTATAAGCCAGAGCTGTCGTTCGGCGATGTGATTGCGATGATGGTGCCGTACTCCATTACTTTCTTGCTGTCCTGGACGGCACTACTGGTTGCGTTCTTTACCTTCGGTATCCCTCTGGGCTTCTAAGCCAACGGATAAGCGGTAATGACAAAGCCGGAACGCCCAAGCGTGAAAGGTTAGAGTTGAAACCGCCTACAGCAGAACACTGCCGTCAGCTGAAAAAGATGAGCCATTAAAATAGCCCGCATAATGCGGGCTATTTTTTGCCGGTTTACAGCAGGTACTGCGCATGAAAACGCAGGTGGTCTTCGATAAAGCTGGCAATGAAGTGGTAGCTGTGGTCGTACCCTTCATGCATCCGCAGTTCAAGCGGATAATCGACAGCCTGTGCCGCAGACAGCAAGGCTTCCGGCTTCAGTTGTTCCGCCAGAAAGTTATCCTGATCCCCCTGATCAACCAGGGCAGGCACGGGCTGGGCGTTATGCTTCATCAGCTCGGCACTGTCGTACGCTTTCCAGCTTTCCGGATCGTTGCCCAGATAGTGCGTGAAGGCTTTCTTCCCCCACGGGCAATTGACTGGGTTGGCAATCGGACTGAACGCTGACACGGAGGTGTAGCGGGACGGGTTGCGTAGGGCAATCATGAGTGCGCCATGGCCGCCCATGGAATGGCCACTGATCGCGCGTTTGTCGTTCACCGGAAAATGGGTTTCAATCAGTGCCGGCAGCTCATGCACCACGTAATCGTACATCCGGTAGTTTCGGTTCCACGGTGCCTGCGTGGCATTCACATAAAAACCGGCCCCGTGGCCAAAGTCATAGGCGCCGTCAGCATCATCCGGTACATCCTCACCGCGCGGGCTGGTATCCGGTGCGACAATGGCAATGCCGAGCTCGGCCGCTATCCGTTGGGCACCGGCTTTTTGCATAAAGTTTTCGTCGGTGCAGGTCAGTCCGGACAGCCAGTACAGCACCGGGACTTTTTCACCCTGTGCGATTTGTGGCGGCAGATAGATCGCAAAGCGCATCTCACAGCCCAGTACATCAGAGTGGTGGGTGTATTGTTTGTGCCAGCCGCCAAAGCTTTTATTCCAGCTTACGTTTTCGATAGTCATAACAGCTCTCATAACGCAGCCGGGAGGTGAATGCCTCCCGGCCAAACAGGTTATTTATCGTAGTGGATCACAGAGCGGATGCTTTTGCCTTCATGCATCAGGTCAAAAGCCTCGTTAATGCCTTCCAGACCCATGGTGTGGGTAATGAAGTCATCCAGCTTGAACTTGCCCGCCATGTAGTCTTCCACGATACCCGGAAGTTCTGAACGGCCTTTGACGCCACCAAAGGCTGAGCCTCGCCACACGCGACCAGTTACCAGCTGGAACGGACGGGTGGAAATTTCCTGTCCGGCACCAGCGACCCCGATGATCACCGACTCTCCCCAGCCTTTGTGGCAGCATTCCAGGGCGGAACGCATCACATTGACGTTACCGATACATTCAAACGAAAAGTCGACACCGCCGTCGGTCATCTCGACAATTACTTCCTGAATCGGCTTGTCATAATCGTTCGGGTTGATGCAATCGGTGGCTCCCAGCTTTTTCGCCAGCGCATATTTATCTTCGTTGATGTCAATCCCGATGATACGGCTGGCACCCGCCATGGTGGCGCCGATCACTGCTGAGAGACCAATTCCGCCCAGACCGAAAATGGCCACGGTATCGCCTTTCTGCACCTTGGCGGTTTTCAGTACGGCGCCCATCCCGGTGGTCACGCCACAGCCCAGCAGGCAGACTTCCTCCAGCGGAGCTTCCTTGTTGACTTTAGCCAGCGAGATTTCCGGCAGAACCGTGTATTCAGAGAACGTTGAGCAGCCCATGTAGTGATAAATCGGCTGACCGTCTTTGTAGAAGCGGGTGGTGCCGTCCGGCATCAGGCCTTTACCTTGCGTTTCACGGATCTTCTGGCACAGGTTGGTTTTGCCTGACAGGCAGAACTTACATTCGCCGCACTCCGGGGTATACAGCGGAATCACATGATCGCCTACGGCAACGCTGGTGACGCCTTCACCGACCATTTCTACAATACCGCCCCCTTCGTGGCCCAGAATGGCCGGGAAAATTCCCTCCGGGTCTTCGCCGGACAGGGTGAAGGCATCGGTGTGGCAGACGCCGGTCGCGACGATGCGCACCAGCACTTCGCCTTTCTTCGGCAGCATCACATCCACTTCCTCAATCGACAATGGCTGCTTCGGACCCCATGCAATGGCGGCGCGTGATTTGATGAATTTCTCTGACATGGTCGTGTTCTCTCCGTCTGAGTAAAGGGGTTACCCGTCTGTTATTCCCTGCGACTGCGACAAAAGCAATCGCTATAAAAATAGGTGATTTTCATGGCAAACGAGTGAGCGTGGCGAAATCCATCCGCTCACTGATATCTGGCTGTCAGTATATTTGTTTCTCGTGTGATGATAATTAGCTTAAAATGCAAATAACTTTTACTGTGTGGTAACAATAGACGAAATGTTTGGATGGGAAGGGGTCACCGAGTTTGCTTCGGTGGCAGAAACCGGCAGTTTCACGGGGGCATCAAGGCAACTTGGTATCTCTACCGCCCAGGTCAGCCGTCAAATCAGTGCCCTGGAAAACCGCCTGAATACCAAGCTGTTTTACCGGACGACCCGGAAAGTGTCGCTGACCGAAGAAGGTCAGTTGTACTACCGCCACTGCCGCCAGATTCTCGATAGCCTGGCTGAAGCTGAGCGGGCGATCAGTGAACGACAGGGTATGCCGCGGGGGCTGTTGAAGCTGACTGCACCGGTGACCTACGGCGAACAGTTCATCATGCCTTTGATTAATGACTTCATGCTGGAGTACCCGAGTATTGAAGTGACCATGATACTGACCAACCAGACTGTCGATCTGATTGATGGCGGTTACGATCTGGCGATTCGCCTTGGCCGCCTGAACAGCCCGTCGACGATGGTGGCTCGGCGACTGTCACACCGCACCCAGTTTGTGTGCGCCGCGCCGGAGTATCTGGAAAAGTACGGTACTCCGCACACTCTGTCTGAGCTGCGTCACCATAACTGCCTGATTGGCAATCACGATCACTGGCACTTTCAGGAAGCGGGGCGGGAGCGCAGCTTCAGAGTCACCGGTAACCTGCGTTGCAACAGCGGCAATGCCTTACGGGATGCCGCGCTGAAAGGGCTGGGGCTGATTCAGTTGCCGGATTACTACATCAGTGATGACCTTACCCAAGGACGGCTGATCCCTGTGTTGTCTGCGTTTCAGGAACCGGAAGAAGGAATATGGGTGCTGTATCCGCAAAACCGTCACTTGTCGCCAAAAGTGCGATTGCTGGTGGATTTTCTGGCCGAGCGCCTGCCGCGTCCCCGCCCGCTATGATGCGGTTCACCTTGATGTAAACTGGGATGGCGCGGCAGGTGCTGTCCTTGCACCTCGCATCTTGGCGGGGGTTGGGTATAATCAGCGCCCCATAAGCAGTTATCTTTCGGTAGACCAAGAGCCATGAGTGACCAGAACGCCCCGTCAAACGACGAAATTTTTATGCGCCGAGCCATTGAACTGGCTGCCCGGGCAGAAGCCGACGGGGAAGTCCCGGTTGGTGCCGTGATCGTCCACGAAGGGCGGGTGATTGGGGAAGGCTGGAATCGCTCTATTACTCAGCATGATGCAACGGCACATGCGGAAATCATGGCACTGCGTCAGGCCGGGCAAGTACTGCAAAATTACCGGCTGCTGGAAGCGACCCTTTACGTGACGCTGGAGCCCTGCCCTATGTGTGCCGGCGCCATGGTCCATAGCCGGATCGGCAAAGTGGTGTATGGGGCGCAAGATCCGAAAACTGGCGCTGCGGGCAGCATCATGAACCTGCTTAGCTATGAGCAGGCAAATCACCATGTGCTGATTCAGTCCGGTGTACTGGAAGTGGAATGCCGCGAGCAGTTGCAGGCTTTCTTCCGGCGGCGGCGAGCAGAGAAAAAAGCAGAAAAACTGGCCCGTCGCGCTGCAGAGCAGGCAACCGATCAGCAAGACAGTGATAAGCAGAACCGCTCTTAGTGATGGATGGTCAGCAAGGCTTGTTGTCGCGCTCACCACAAGACCAACTGAATGGCACCGTATAAACAAACAAGGGCTCAAATGAGCCCTTGTTTTCGTTGTGCCTGATATCGTCACGTACCCGAAAAAGGTGATAGCGTCTGAATGGTGGTGCGCCGGTGCGTGTGTATTTCTGTGCACAGCACCTTAGCACCTTAGCACCTTAGCACCTTGGACTTAACTGTGTCGGGTAACACAGGGTTACTCCGTACAACAGCTCAGGACAAAGTTACGATGCCGCCAGTGAATTTTTTTTCGAATGTTGGCGTGCAGGCGTTTACGGCGAGTTGCCGAGACCGCCATCCGCGTCCTCATTCGGTCAAGGGCTTTTTTCTTCGAAAACTGCATAGCGCCTCCTGCAAATATTTCTCTCCTGCCATACGGACTGTCCCGGTACGCAGGCTCCTTTTTCTGCAGTATCAGCGAAAATGATTGGGCTGTGGACCAGAATTATCCCGTATTGCTAGCGTGATCTCACTGAACTTGCTGTTTTTCATTGAAAGTGAAGGTCACGCGAGGGGGCTGGCCTGGGCTGGCTGTCGTCATGCAGGTTACAGCGCTTTCAGGCCGCTAGTTTCACCAGACACTAGCGTTTCCTGCCAATAACGTCATCAATTGCAGTTTGATTTTCCATGGCAGGTCAGAAACTGGCGAATGGCCGGTAACCCCATTAGTTACTGGCCGTTTTGTTGGCGCTGATGTCCGGTAGTTCATCCGACGGTGTAGTGGACGGTGGCGGTGGAACGGGCAGCGTGCTCTGGCTTTCAGAGACCGCTGGTGGCTGGATGGTGTTCAGCCCGTCCACAATGGCTATGTCATCGGTTGGCGGCAGGCTGTGTGCCTGCTCATAACCAATAATGCTCTGGTAATAGCGGCGGATGTTTTCCACGTAGTTCAGGGCTTCATCACCACGGGCATAGCCGTAGCGCGTCTGGGTGTAGAACTTACGCTTACGTAGCAACGGCAGCCGCTGTTTGACATCACTCCAGGCATCCGGGTTGCCGCCTTGTGATTTGGTCAGGCGACGGGCATCCATCAGGTGACCAAAGCCAACATTGTAAGAGGCCAGGGCAAACCAGACTTTCTCATGGTCTTCAATGCTGTCCGGGATCCGGGCGATGATTTTGCGCAGGTATTCCGTGCCGCCACGAATGCTCTGCTCTGGATCCAGACGATTCTTCACGCCTACAGCCTTGGCTGTAGGCAGGGTCAGCATCATCATGCCGCGTACGCCGGTCGGTGATACCGCCTGCGGATTCCAGTGCGATTCCTGATAGGACAGGGCGGCGATCAGGCGCCAGTCAAATTCCCCGGAATACTGCTGGAACAGATTTTTCCACTCTGGCAGTTTGTGATCCATGGCGCGCAGGAAGGCGCGGGTGTCAACATAGTCGAACTTGTCCACGTGGCCGAAGTACTTCTCTTCAAGTTTGGCCAGTTCACCGCTTTGTTTGATGTCGCCGAAGAATTCAATCAGCAGGGCATACAGGCTGTCGTCGTGACGCTGATTAACAAACCAGGCGATAGGTTCGTCTTCCGTCAGCTCTAATGCGGTCGCGATGTCCGGGTAAATCCGCTGGTTCAGGGCGACATCAACCGAGTCTGCCATGGTGTAGTCCAGCTCACCTTCCGCCACCTGGCGCATCAGCTCGTCACTGTCGGTTTCGACAACGCTGTTCCAGGTCAGGGTCGGGTGCTGGAGTTTGAGGAGGTGAAGGGTCTTTTCGTGGCTGGAGCCTTTCACGACGGTCAGCACACCTTTGTTTTCGGCCAGATCTTCGATGCTGCGCGGTCGCCATTGTCCTTTTTTATAGACCACTTTCTGGCTGGCGTAGTAGTAGGCCGGAGCGGCACGGAAATCGGCCAGGCGGTCGGCGGTCATGGTCAGCCCGGAGGCCAGGATATCCACATCGCCGCGCTTGAGGGTCGGGAACATGTTCGACAGGCTCAGCATCGGCTTCATTTCCAGCTTCACCCCCAGTTTTTTGGCAAACCGGCGGGCAAGCTCGTAGTCCAGCCCGGTCGGGCCATCGCTGCCGATGTAGTAGGAAAGCTGGTTATTGAGGGTGCCGACGCGAAGAACACCGTTTTCCCGAATACGCTCCAAATCTGTACGCGGAGCTTCCTGCCACAAGCAGCCGCTCAGAAGCAGGGTGCTTAGCAGTAAGGCTATGATATGTCTGACAGTGGAATGCGTTCGGAGATTGCTCAATTAACTATGCTCTCAGTATCTATCGGGCGTCCTTTATACCAAAGGTCATCAAATACGCAAAATCCTCGCCTGTATGACAGCAGTTTTTTGCGGTATGGGTATCCTGACAGGCTGTCAGAAAGGTCGGGCAGTATACCCGAAACCGGGGATGAGAATGAGGCATTTTCGTGGTTTTTTCGCGTGATCGAAAAAAAAACACGCAAACGGTTGCGTCAAGTGTTACGTCACAAAAAGATTTCCCTTATACTACGCCCCATCGCGACAAACTCGCCTCGTAAAATGCTGGCAAACGAGGTGGCATTGACGTAATTATCCCGGTCTTCGACGGGGATTAGGCCAATATCACCTTCATTCAACTGCTAATCGAGAGACGTACGCACATGGAAATTTTGCGTGGTTCACCCGCACTGTCTGAGTTTCGCGTTAACAAGCTGCTAGAGCGCTGCCGCGAATTAGATCTGCCTGTGTCAGGCATTTATGCTGAGTTCATGCACTTTGCTGATCTGTCAGCGCCGCTGAACAAGGAAGAGCAAGACAAGCTGGCCAGCCTGTTAACTTACGGTCCGACGATTGCAGAACATGAGCCTTCCGGCCTGCTGCTATTGGTGACACCTCGTCCGGGCACCATTTCTCCTTGGTCTTCCAAATCTACCGACATCGCCCGTAACTGTGCCCTGAGCCAGGTTAAGCGTCTTGAGCGCGGTACGGCCTACTATGTTGACACCACGGCATCTCTGACTGATGGCCAGCTGTCAGCCCTGAAAGGTCTGCTGCATGACCGCATGATGGAAGTGGTATTTACGGATCTGGACGCGGCTGGTGTGTTGTTTACACAGGCTGAACCGGCCCCGCTGAAAAGCGTGGACATCCTTGCTGGTGGCCGTCAGGCGCTTGAGGAAGCAAACGTTACCCTGGGTCTGGCACTGGCGGAAGATGAAATCGACTACCTGGTGGACAGCTTCATTAAGCTGGGCCGTAACCCGAATGACATCGAGCTGATGATGTTCGCACAGGCAAACTCTGAGCACTGCCGCCATAAGATCTTTAACGCGGACTGGACGATTGACGGGGTTGATCAGGCCAAGTCCCTGTTCAAGATGATCAAGAACACCTATGAGCAGCACGGCGACTACGTGCTGTCAGCTTACAAAGACAATGCCGCCGTTATGGAAGGTTCCACGGTGGGCCGTTTCTTCCCGGATGCGACCTCCCGTCAGTACCAGTACCATCAGGAAGACGCACACATTCTGATGAAGGTGGAAACTCACAACCACCCAACGGCTATCTCGCCATGGCCGGGTGCATCAACCGGTTCAGGCGGTGAAATCCGTGACGAAGGCGCAACAGGTATCGGCGGTAAGCCAAAAGCCGGTCTGGTGGGCTTTACTGTCTCGAACCTGCGAATTCCGAACTTTGTTCAGCCATGGGAAACCGACTTCGGCAAGCCGGAGCGTATTGTCAGCGCGCTGGATATCATGCTGGAAGGCCCGTTGGGCGGCGCCGCATTTAACAACGAATTTGGTCGTCCTAACCTGCTGGGTTACTTCCGTACGTATGAAGAAAAAGTGGCATCGCACAACGGTGAAGAAATTCGTGGTTACCACAAGCCAATCATGATTGCCGGTGGTATGGGTAACATCCGTGCTGAGCATGTGCAGAAGAAAGAGATCCCGGTTGGTGCCAAGCTAATCGTGCTGGGTGGCCCGGCGATGAATATCGGTCTGGGTGGTGGTGCCGCATCTTCTATGGCCTCTGGCCAGTCGGCCGAGGATCTGGATTTTGCGTCAGTACAGCGTGAAAACCCGGAAATGGAACGTCGTTGTCAGGAAGTGATTGATCGCTGCTGGCAGATGGGCGATGCCAACCCGATTGCGTTTATCCATGATGTGGGCGCGGGCGGTATCTCGAATGCCCTGCCTGAGCTGGTGAACGATGGCGAGCGTGGCGGTAAATTCCAGCTGCGTGACGTGCCGAATGACGAGCCGGGCATGAGCCCGCTGGAAATCTGGTGTAACGAATCTCAGGAACGTTACGTGCTGGCTGTGGCGGCTGAAGATATGGACGTGTTTGATGCTATCTGTCAGCGCGAGCGTGCCCCGTATGCGGTGGTGGGCGAAGCGACTGAAGAGCGTCATCTGACACTGGAAGACAGCCACTTCGACAATACTCCAATCGATATGCCGATGGATATCCTGCTGGGCAAGCCGCCGAAGATGCACCGTGACGTGACCACGCAGAAAGCAGAAGGTCAGGCGATTGATCGCAGCGGTATCGATCTGGAAGACGCGACCCAGCGTGTACTGCGTCTGCCGGCTGTGGCCGAGAAAACCTTCCTGATCACCATTGGTGACCGTACGGTAACTGGCCTGGTGGCGCGCGATCAGATGGTTGGCCCATGGCAGGTTCCGGTAGCGGACTGTGCGGTGACTGCAGCGAGCTACGACACGTATCACGGTGAAGCCATGTCGATGGGTGAGCGTACGCCGGTAGCACTGCTGGACTTTGCGGCTTCCTCCCGTCTGGCTGTCGGTGAAGCGATCACCAATATTGCCAGCGCCGATATCGGTGATTTGAAACGTATCAAGCTGTCTGCCAACTGGATGTCTGCAGCTGGTCACCCGGGTGAAGACGCTGGTCTGTATGAAGCAGTGAAAGCGGTGGGCGAAGAGCTGTGCCCGGCGCTGGGTCTGACGATTCCGGTCGGTAAAGACTCCATGTCAATGAAGACCAAGTGGCAGGATCAGGAGCAGGAAAAAGAAGTGACGGCACCGCTGTCGCTGATCATTACCGCGTTCGGTCGTGTCGAAGACATCCGCAAGACCGTAACGCCACAGCTGCGTACTGACAAAGGCGAGTCAACGCTGCTGCTGCTTGACCTGGGTTGCGGGAAGAACCGTCTGGGGGCGACTGCCCTGGCACAGGTTTACAAGCAACTGGGTGATGCCCCTGCAGACGTGGACAGCCCTGAGCTGCTGAAAGGCTTCTTTAACGCGGTTCAGGCACTGGTCCGTGATGAAAAAGTACTGGCTTACCACGACCGTGGTGACGGTGGTCTGTATGTCACTCTGGCTGAAATGGCTTTTGCCGGTCATACCGGGGTAGAAGTGGACATTAACACCACTGACGGCGATGCGTGTGACGATGTGCTGGCGACCCTGTTTAACGAAGAACTGGGCGCTGTGATTCAGGTACGCACTGATGACCTGGACGAGGTACAGTCGGTACTGGCCGCTCACGGTCTGGAAGCATGTAGCCACGTTATTGGTACAGTGGTTGACGAGGACGTACTGCGCATCTGGAACGGCAATGACCGTGTACTGGAGCAAAGCCGCACTGAACTGCGTACTATCTGGGCAGAAACAACGTACCAGATGCAGGCGATGCGCGATAACCCGGCGGGTGCTCTGCAGGAGTTTGACGCGAAGAAGGACGTGAACGATCCGGGCTTGAATGTTGCCCTGTCGTTCGACATCAATGAAGATGTGGCGGCCCCTTACATTGCCACTGGCGCTAAGCCGCAAATGGCGATTCTGCGTGAGCAGGGCGTGAACTCTCACGTTGAGATGGCTGCTGCCTTTGACCGTGCCGGTTTTGAAGCAAAAGATGTACACATGAGTGACATTCTGGCTGGCCGTGTTGCCCTGAACGACTTCCACGGCTTGGTTGCCTGTGGCGGCTTCTCTTACGGTGACGTACTGGGCGCCGGTGAAGGCTGGGCGAAGTCAGTCCTGTTCAACAATCTGGCTCGCGACCAGTTCGAGCGCTTCTTCCACCGTAACGACACGTTTGCACTGGGTGTGTGTAACGGCTGTCAGATGATGTCGAATCTGCGCGACCTGATTCCGGGTGCTGACCTGTGGCCGCGTTTTGTCCGTAACGAATCTGAGCGTTTCGAAGCCCGCTTCAGCCTGGTTGAAGTGCAGCAGAGCGACTCCCTGTTCTTTAACGGAATGGCAGGCTCACGTATGCCGATTGCCGTTTCTCACGGTGAAGGTCGTGTTGAAGTACGCAATGCTGAGCACCTGGCGGCGATTGAGCAGTCTGGCACTGTTGCACTGCGCTACCTGGACAACTACGGCAATGTGACCCAGAACTACCCGGCGAACCCGAACGGTTCTCCGAACGGTATTACCGGTCTGACGACGCAGGATGGCCGTGTAACTATCATGATGCCGCACCCTGAGCGTGTCTTCCGCACCGTGGCGAACTCATGGCATCCGGATGACTGGAGCGAGAACAGCCCGTGGATGCGTATGTTCCGCAACGCACGCGTGAACCTGGGATAATCCCCGGTATCTGTCGGTAAAAGAACGTCTTGTGAACAAAAACCGCCCTAAATGGGCGGTTTTTTTATTTCTGACACGAATTTTTCTCGCCGAATCGGCAAGATTTTGATTATGCTGGAAATAAGCGTTGAATATACCGCGGAGGCGATGTGATATTTTTCGATCTCGATAATACACTGCTTGATCATGATGGCGCTGAGCAACAGGCCATCCGGGTTTTTGCCGCGCGTTATTCATCGCAGATTCAGACTTGTTCTGATGGAATAGAACAAGACTGGCGTCGAATCACCGATCAGCAGCGTGCGCGCTGGCGTTCGGGTGAGTTGAGTTTCGAGCAGTTACGACGGGCACGAATCAGTGCTTTGTTCCGGACGCCACTGAGCGATGAACAGGCTGAAAGGCTGAGCGTGGAGTACTACCGGTTGTACCGCCAGCACTGGATGTTGTTTCCAGACGTGCTGCCGGCTCTAAACATCCTGCAGCAGTTGTCGCCTTTAGCCATTATCACGAACGGTTTTGCGTTTCATCAGGAAACCAAACTACGCGAAACCGGGATCCGGGATTATTTCCGGTTCATGGTGATTTCGGAAGAAGTGGGAGTGGCGAAACCGGATCGGCGGATTTTTCAGCACGCCCTGCGACGGGCCAGCGAACCGGCATCGGCCTGTTGGTACATCGGCAACCATCCGCAGCTGGATGCCCAGGCAGCCAGTGATGTGGGAATGAAAGCTGTTTGGTTGAACCGTAACCGGGCAGAAAATCGGGTATCGACCCGGGTGGTCAGAAGCCTGGAAGGGTTTGCGGATCTGGTGCGAATGCATGGCTGACTGCCCTGTTTGAATGCGGTCAGCGCCAATTTGGCAGGTTAGGGCAAAGAGAGAAACATTGTTCAAATAACTGTTGTGCTGTTGACATTACCCACATAAACTATGCGATTATTTTTTATCCCGATCACAGCCAGCTCCACACGCTTTCAAGGAAGAGAGAGAATAATGGACGACACACGCAATGGGTTTCTCCTTGCGGCCAAAGGGCTGGCTGCACTGGTGGTGATCTGCCTGATCCGCTATGCGGATACCTTCGCGGCAATTTTCAGTTTCAAGCAAATCGGGATCGTGCCCAGCGTGATTGCTACATTGGTACTGATTTCCGGTCTGACCGCGATTGCCGGGCTGTGCCGCGGCAATCGCTGGGGATTCATCCCGCTTTATTTCTTCATCCCCGCTGTCACCATGTTTTTCGGCTATAGCCTGATCCCGTATCTGCCCCAGCTGTTTCAGCCGGAGTTCCGGCAGCCGGTGATTGTGTTTCTCAACAGCCTGGTACTGATTTTTGCGGTACTGCTGTTGCTGAAAATGATGGACGACGATGTGGTGCTCCCCACAGAAAAATACTGAACCGCCTGTCAACAGGGGCGAACCTATTTGCTATACTGCGGGCAATATTAATCAGGCAGTTGGCGGCGTTTACGCCTGAGCCGTCACCGACCTCTGCTCAAGCAAAGGATGATGAACATGAAAAAAATTGAAGCCATCATTAAGCCGTTCAAGCTTGATGATGTTCGTGAAGCGCTGGCTGATGTCGGCATTACCGGTATGACCGTGTCAGAAGTGAAAGGATTTGGGCGTCAAAAAGGCCATACCGAGCTGTATCGCGGCGCGGAATACATGGTGGATTTTCTTCCGAAAGTGAAGCTGGAAATCGTGGTAGCCGATGATGTTGCTGACCAGTGCGTCGACACGATCATTGAAACGGCCCAGACGGGCAAAATCGGTGACGGTAAGATTTTCATCTTTGATGTCGAGCGTGTGGTGCGTATCCGTACCGGCGAAGAGGATGAAGAGGCGATCTGATCCCGCTTATTCAACCGTGCTATGAATGAAAGAACGCGCCCGGAGCGCGTTTTTTTATACCTGCAAGAAAAAGGTGCCCCGGTCGATATTTTTGTTTACCCAATAGCGCCTTGTCCAGCCAAAAGCTTTGTCCGCTTGACGTTATACAAGCAGAGAATAGGGCTATGCAGGGCCCTAGTGGTACAGGCAAAGCCATGCGTTGAATCTTTATCGGTTATCAAAATAAAAAAGGCTTGCGCGTTCGCAAGCCTTTTCTGTTCTTCGCTTTTAGCCAGTTGTCACCTGGTGACAGCGCTTGGTATCTGCTGGCGTTTACGCGTTCGCGCGGGTTTTTTGTGCCTGATTACCGCTGTAACGCCCCGGTTTATGGTTCATCGCCAGAACCAGATTCAGCATAAAGGCGCCGATCACTGAGTACATCAGAACCGTTGGGCTGACCAGGAAGAAAGAAGCCGTCAGAATCGCAAAGTCGATGCCCATCTGTAGCTTGCCGGCAGACCAGCCCATTTTTTCCTGCAGGTAAAGTACCAGCACATTAAACCCACCCAGGCTGGTTTTATGGCGGAACAGGATCAGCATCCCCAGGCCCATCAGTAGACCACCGATGACCGCGCAGTACAGCGGGTCAAGACGACTGATTTCTACCACCTGATAGAGGTTGTCGGTCATCACCGATACCAGGCTACCGGCGACCACGCTGGAGATGGCAAAGCTTTTCCCCATACGGAACCAGGCCATCAGGTAGAAAGGCATATTCATCATAAAGTACAGCTGGCCGAAAGTGAGATCGACAAAGTGACTCAGCAGCAGTGCCAGACCTGTGGTACCGCCGGTGAGCAGGTTAGCCTGCTGCAAAAAGAAAACGCCCTGAGAGACAATAAAGGTGCCGGTGAGAATGGCAATGATATTTTCTTTCAGTGAATGGGTATAACCGCTCAAGACAACACTCCTTTTCGTTGATGGCGCTCATCATAATCCTCCTTTAGTAAAAAGATGAGCCTCATCACGAAAACGCTTCAATGGCGTACGTATTAAATTATTTACAGATTTGTACAAATAAAATTTCACTATTTTCTTGTGTAATCAAATTTATGGTCTACCTGTTGTTTGGGCAGGGATTGATCAAGTTGAAAATAATTCATCCCCGACGAGAAAATAAATACTAATAAAAAGTCGCTTTAGGGCTACCTGATTGAGATCAATTTCTGTAAAATACGGCGTTATCTACCGGCATGACGAAAACGTTTGCGTCCGCGTGGCGCCTAGCTTTGCGATTTTCCAGTTTTGTGCCAAAAATGTATGTTTACCACCGCTTTGTCCGGGGCGCGAAAAACTGCCGCAACTTAGACAAAATGGTATGAAACAATCTGAGTCAGGAGAGACAGATGCTAAAGCGCGACATGAACATTGCCGATTACGACGCTGAACTATTTGCAGCCATTCAGGAAGAAACTGCGCGTCAGGAAGAGCACATTGAGTTAATTGCTTCTGAAAACTACACCAGTCCACGTGTGATGGAAGCACAGGGCTCTCAACTAACCAACAAGTATGCGGAAGGATATCCGGGTAAGCGTTACTATGGTGGCTGTGAGTATGTCGACAAAGCTGAGCAACTGGCTATCGATCGTGCGTGCCAACTGTTTGGTGCTGAGTACGCGAACGTTCAGCCGCACTCAGGTTCACAGGCAAACAACGCTGTTTACATGGCACTGCTGAATGCTGGCGATACCGTTCTGGGTATGAGCCTGGCACACGGTGGTCACCTGACTCACGGTTCTCCGGTTAACTTCTCTGGTAAGCTGTACAACATCATTCCTTACGGTATCGATGCTGACGGTCAGATTGACTACGCCGAAGTGGAAGCGCTGGCACTTGAGCACAAGCCGAAGATGATCATCGGTGGTTTCTCTGCCTACTCACAGATTGTTGACTGGAAACGCATGCGTGAAATCGCTGACAAAGTGGGCGCGTACTTCTTTGTTGATATGGCGCACGTTGCTGGTCTGATTGCTGCGGGTGTTTACCCGAACCCGGTACCACATGCCCACGTGGTAACAACGACTACGCACAAAACACTGGCGGGCCCACGTGGTGGTCTGATCCTGTCAAATGCTGGCGAAGAGTTGTACAAGAAACTGAACTCAGCTGTTTTCCCTGGCGGTCAGGGTGGTCCTCTGATGCACGTGATTGCCGCGAAAGCCGTGGCTTTCAAAGAAGCAATGGAGCCTGAGTTCAAAGACTACCAGGCGCGTGTTGTGGAAAACGCAAAAGCAATGGTTGGTGAGTTCCTGGAGCGCGGTTACAAGATCGTTTCCGGCGGTACTGAAAACCACCTGTTCCTGGTTGACCTGATTGACAAAGGTATCACAGGTAAAGAAGCGGATGCCGCACTGGGCGCTGCAAACATCACTGTGAACAAAAACAGCGTACCGAATGATCCACGCAGCCCGTTCGTTACATCAGGTATCCGTGTTGGTACCCCAGCGATCACTCGCCGTGGCTTCACCGTTGAAGATGCCAAGCAGCTGGCTGGTTGGATGTGTGACGTGATGGACAACATCGACAATCCTGAAGTGATTGAAGCGACGAAAGCGAAGGTGCTGGAAATCTGTAAGCGCCTGCCTGTTTACGCATAATCACTCGTTATCGCGTTCTGATGTTTTTGAGGGCTTGCTGCGGCAAGCCCTTTTGTTATTCTGCTTTCTGCTTTCTGCTTTCTGCTTTCTGCTTTCTGCTTTCTGCTTTCTGCTTTCTGCTTTCTGCTTTCTGCTTTCTGCTTTTGTCGATCATACGGAAATTGCTGCCTTTCCGGCATAAAATTCATCCGAGTACTCTCTACATAGCGCTGAAATGGGGTACACTGAGATACCGAAAATAAGGAGGCAAGATGCATTGTCCTTTTTGTGGTGCGAATGACACCAAAGTGATCGATTCTCGCCTGGTGGCAGATGGTCACCAGGTACGCCGTCGCCGTCAGTGCCTGGCGTGCAACGAGCGTTATACGACATTCGAAACAGCCGAGCTGGTGATGCCTCGGGTGATCAAAACCAATGGCAGCCGCGACCCGTTTAACGAAGATAAGTTACGCGGTGGAATTCAGCGTGCGCTGGAAAAGCGCCCGGTCAGCACCGACGATATCGAGCGGGCGATCAACACTATCAAGTCACGGTTGCGGGCTACCGGCGAGCGTGAAGTGCCGTCAGAAATGATCGGTAATCTGGTGATGGAATCGCTCAAAGAGCTGGATAAAGTCGCTTATATTCGCTTTGCCTCTGTTTACCGCAGTTTTGAAGATATTCGTGAGTTTGGTGAAGAGATCGCCAAACTGGAAAAGTAAGTCCTCCAGCCGGGCCGTAACGGGTCCGGCCAGTCTGAGAAGAATCGTAGTCAAATGTTCTCACCTAATGACCATGCCATGATGCATCGTGCCATCACTCTGGCACAACGCGGTCAGTACACGACAGCCCCAAACCCCAATGTGGGGTGTGTAATTGCTCACGGCGAAGAAATTGTCGGCGAGGGATTCCACTACCGTGCCGGTCAACCCCATGCTGAAGTCTTTGCCCTGCGTGCGGCCGGTGAGCGAGCAAAAGGCGCGACCGCCTACGTAACGCTGGAACCCTGTTCCCATTACGGCCGTACTCCGCCGTGTGCTGAAGCGTTGGTGAACGCAGGGGTCAGCCGGGTGGTATGCGCCATGGTGGATCCGAACCCCAAAGTTGCCGGTCGCGGTATCAAGATGTTGCAGGAGGCGGGCATTGACGTTGCGGTTGGGCTGTTGGCGCAAGATGCTGAGGCGCTGAATCCCGGGTTCATCAAGCGAATGAAAACCGGCCGCCCGTTTGTCCAACTGAAACTGGCAGCCAGCCTGGATGGTCGCACTGCGCTGGCAAATGGTGAAAGCAAGTGGATCACCGGTCCGGCCGCCAGAGCCGATGTGCAGCGTTATCGCGCTAAAGCCGGTGCAATTCTCTCAACCAGTGCGACTGTGCTGGCAGACAATCCTTCCCTGAACGTGCGCTGGGCCTCACTGAACCCCAGTGTGCAGCAGCAGTACCCTGAACACGAACTCCGTCAGCCGATACGTGTCATTATCGACAGCCGCAACCGGGTAACACCGTTGCATCAGCTGATCGGTCTGCCGGGCGAAACGCTGCTGATTAGGACTCAGGCGGACACCCAGACATGGCCAGAGTCTGTGCAGCAGGTGCTGGTGCCGGCCACAGCGGTACAAGCTTCAATAGCACACCCTTTGGGACAGATTGATCTGAGCGCACTGATGGACACACTGGCTGGTCATGATATTAACCATATCTGGGTGGAAGCCGGTGCCGGATTGGCCGGTGCGCTGCTCGCTGCCGGGCTGGTCGATGAACTGATTTTGTACCAGGCACCTAAACTGATGGGAAGTGACAGTCGCGGGCTGGTGGATCTCCGCGGTCTGACGGCGATGGCTCAGGTGCCGGAGCTGATCATCAGCGATGTTCGCATGGTTGGCCCGGATATCCGTATTACGGCACGTCCCATACACAATTAATCAAAAAGGTTTTTCATGTTTACTGGCATTATCGAAGCGGTCGGTACCCTTACCGCGCTGACACCGAAAGGCAAAGACATTTCTGTAACCGTGGAGTCCGGCAAGCTCGATCTATCCGATGTAAAATTGGGGGACAGTATTGCCACGAATGGCGTGTGCCTGACCGTGGTTGCCCTAACCGGGTCCGGTTATGTAGCCGATCTGTCACTGGAGACTTTGCAACGGACAGCGTTTGCTTCCTACAAGCCGGGCCAGAAAGTGAATCTGGAAAAAGCCATGTTGCCGACCACCCGTTTCGGGGGGCATATGGTCTCGGGCCATGTCGACCATGTGGCGGAGATTGTCGAGCGGACACAAACCGGTCGTGCCATTGAGTTCTGGGTGAAGGTGCCGTCGCATCTGGCGAAATACATCGCTGAGAAAGGCTCGGTGGCCGTCGACGGAATCAGCCTGACCGTTAACGCCGTGCGTGGCGACGAATTCAAACTGACCATCGTGCCGCATACTGCGCTTGAAACCACGATGGAAAGCTTCAAGCCGGGTCGCAAAGTGAATCTGGAAGTGGATGTGATTGCCCGATACCTGGAGCGCCTGATGCTGGGAGAGAAAGCCGCAGCTCAGTCGTCACAGGTTTCGATGGATCTATTGGCACGTAGCGGATTTCTGAGATAACCGCCAAGGCGGTTCAGCAAGCAGACACAACAACAAAAGGTAGCGTTATGGCATTGAGCAGTGCAAAGGAAATCATTGAGGATATCCGTCAGGGCAAAATGGTCATTCTGATGGATGATGAAGATCGGGAAAACGAAGGCGATCTGATCATTGCCGCCGAAAAAATCACCCCTGAGGCCATTAACTTTATGGCGCGCCACGGACGTGGCTTGATTTGCCTGACGCTGACTAAGCAGCGCTGTCAGCAGCTCAAGCTGCCGCTGATGGTGCAGGACAATACTGAGCAGTTCAGCACGAACTTCACCGTTTCCATTGAAGCGGCGGAAGGGGTGACAACCGGTATCTCTGCCGCAGACCGTGCTCGCACAGTGCAGGCCGCGGTGGCCCAGCATGCAACCCCAGCTGACATCGTGATGCCGGGCCATATCTTCCCGCTGATGGCGCAGGAAGGCGGAGTGCTGGCGCGCGCTGGTCACACCGAAGCCGGTTGTGATATCGCTCGTCTGGCGGGGCTGGAGCCGGCCAGTGTGATTGTTGAAATCCTCAATGAAGACGGCACTATGGCACGCCGTCCGGACCTGGAAGTGTTCGCCGAGCAGCATGGTCTGAAACTGGGGACCATTGCTGATCTGATTGAGTACCGCAACAATAACGAAACCACCATTGAGCGTATCGCGCAGTGTATTCTGCCAACAGAGTTCGGTGAGTTTGAGATGATCACTTACCGCGACACCATCGACAGCCAGGTCCATTTTGCGCTGCAGAAAGGGCCGGTTTCTGCTGATACGCCAGCGCTGGTACGTGTGCATTTGCAGGACACTTTCAAAGACATTCTGCACTCCGGTGCCAGCCAGTGGACACTGCCGTGTGCTATGAAACGTATCGCCGATGAGGGCGGGGTGCTGGTGGTTCTGAGCAAAGCGGAAAATCCGGAATCACTGATTACCAAGGTGCAGCATATGGCGGCGCAACGTGAGGGCAACCCGCAGGTGAAGCTCAACCCGAAAGACCAGTCTCGTCAGGTCGGTGTCGGCTCACAGATTCTGTCTGACCTTGGGGTCTCCAAGATGCGCCTGCTGTCATCCAGTACCCAGCGTTACCACTCACTGTCCGGATTCGGTCTGGAAGTGGTCGAATATATTTGCGAATAACCACATCGCTGTTCGTATTTTATCAGCGGGCCCTGGCCCGCTGACTTATCATTTAATAGCCGGAACAGAAAGTGCGGCGTTCTCGCTTTATACGTATGAAAGATGCCAATTGGTATAACGCATAAAGTGTGATAGACTCCCGCGGTTTCTCATACCGGAAAAAAGACATAGTCACAGGAAGGCCCATGAAGGTAATCGAAGGCGCCATCGCGGCACCAAACGCAAAAGTTGCTATCGTAATTTCTCGCTTCAACAGCTTCATTAATGAAAGCTTGCTGGAAGGCGCTCTGGATGCGCTGAAACGTCAGGGTCAGGTAAGTGATGACAACATTACTGTTGTACGTTGCCCTGGTGCTTACGAGCTGCCTTTGGTTGCTCAGCAAGTAGCTAAAAGCGATCGTTATGACGCTATTGTTGCGCTTGGCTCTGTGATCCGTGGCGGTACGCCACACTTTGATTATGTTGCCGGTGAGTGTAACAAAGGTCTGGCACAGGTTGCTCTGGAGTACAACACTCCGGTGGCATTTGGTGTACTGACTGTTGATACCATCGAACAAGCCATTGAGCGTGCCGGTACCAAGGCTGGTAATAAAGGGGCAGAGGCTGCACTAAGCGCGCTTGAAATGGTTAATGTCCTGTCCCAAATTGAATCCTAATGGGGGTTAGTGTGAAACCAGCCGCACGTCGTAATGCACGTCAGTTTGCAGTGCAAGCTATTTACTCTTGGCAAATCACCAAAGGCAATGTTGCTGATATCGAGCAGCATTTCCTGTCTGGCGACAACTTTGAAGAAGAAGAGCATCAGGCTGATGCCCCTGTTCTGGCTGCACCGCAGACAGACGTTGCCTACTTCCGTGATCTGCTGACGGGTGTTGTTCTGAACCACCAGGAACTGGACAGCAAAATGCGTCCATACCTGTCACGTCCGCTACAGGACCTGGATCAGATGGAACTTGCTCTGCTTCGTCTGGCTATGTACGAGATGATGAAGCGTGATGACGTACCATACAAAGTAGTGATTAACGAAGCGATCGAACTGGCGAAAGCCTTCGGCGCGGAAGACAGCCACAAGTTTGTGAATGGTGTGCTGGATAAAGCGGCACCGACACTTCGTAAGAAGTAAGCGCGAATACTTACAAGGCCAGCACTGCTGGCCTTTTTTCTATCTAGACTGAGAACCCTTCCATAAAAGCACATGGCAACAAACGAATTTGATCTGATTGCCCGTTATTTCTCCCAGCAGGCGGTCTCCCGGAAAGATGTTCCTTTAGCAATCGGCGATGACTGCGCCTTGCTCGAAGTGCCGTCTGGCAGTCAACTGGCGGTCAGCACCGACTCACTGGTATGCGGTACCCACTTCCTGCCTGATGCCGATCCTGCGCTTGTTGCGCACAAGGCACTGGCATCTAATCTTAGTGATCTCGCAGCGATGGGGGCGACCCCTGCCTGGGTATCACTGGCGCTGACGATGCCGGAACCTGATGAAACCTGGCTGGCCCGGTTCTGTGAGGGCTTCTTTGCCCTGGCGGAGTACTATCAGGTGCAGCTGGTGGGGGGCGATACCACCAAAGGGCCGTTGAGTATTACTCTGACGGTGCATGGTTTTGTCCCTCAGGGACAGGCGCTGACCCGCAGCGGGGCAAAGGTCGGGGACTGGGTGTATGTGACCGGCAACCTGGGTGATAGCGCCGCCGGACTGGCATTGCTGCTCAACCAGCAACACTCTGACGATGCCCAGCTGGCGGCAACACTGCTATCGCGCCATTATGAGCCGCAACCCCGGATTCTGGCCGGGCAAGCACTGCGTGATATAGCTTCGGCAGCTCTGGATATTTCAGATGGCCTGATTTCAGATCTGGGACATATCCTGAAGCGGTCCGGGGTCGGGGCTGAGCTGGATGTGGATGCTCTGCCGCTGTCACCCGAGCTGTGCCAGTTTATGCCTGACCGAGATAAGGCGCTGCAACTTGCGCTGACCAGCGGGGAGGAGTACGAACTCTGCTTTACCGTACCGGCACAAAATCGTGGCGCGGTTGATACGACGATGGCCCACACCGGTGTAAAGGCAACCTGTATCGGCCAGATTCGGGCGGGCAGTGCAGTCAGCCTGGTGCGCGATGGCCAGCCGTTGGACTGGCAATTGCATGGTTATGATCATTTTGCGGAGTAAGCTGTGACGGATCCGAAAGCAAACATTAATCTGAAAAACCCGTGGCATCTGCTAGCGACCGGATTCGGTAGCGGGTTGTCACCGGTCGTACCGGGCACCATGGGGACTCTCGCGGCTGTGCCGTTTTACTTGTTGCTGGCGCAGCTACCGTATGGCATCTACCTGCTGTTGACGCTGGTCGCGGCGGTGGTGGGCATCCGGATTTGTCAGCGCACGTCTGATGATATGGGGGTGCACGACCACGGCAGTATTGTCTGGGACGAGTTTGTCGGGTTCTGGATCACCATGGCCATTGCGCCGGTAGTGAGCTGGCAATGGGTATTGACCGGTTTTATCCTGTTCCGCTTTTTCGATATGGTGAAGCCGTGGCCAATCAGCTGGCTGGACAAACATGTTCATGGCGGGCTGGGGATCATGGTGGATGATATTCTGGCAGGTTTCATGGCCATGATCGCCCTATGGGGAACAGGCCACTGGCTGGGCTGGTAGCTACGTGGGCAGTTAGTCACGATCTCAGTACGGGATAAAAAGCCAAACTTAAAACCGTCAGAAAGAAAAAACCGCGCATTGCGCGGTTTTTTAAATTGGACTTGCCTGAGGCTTAATCGGCCATGTAAGCGCGGATTTGCTTCTCAATGCCTGGGCCATCAATGTCCAGGGCAGCATGCAGTTCGGCCTGTGTGCCTTGCTCAATAAAGCGATCCGGCAAGCCCAGGTTCAGAACCGGCTTGAGGACTTTCTGCTTCATCAGGAATTCGTTGACCCCGCTGCCTGCACCACCGGCGATGGCATTTTCCTCGACGGTGACCAGGACATCATGGTTAGCTGCCAGTTCAAGGATCAGGGCTTCATCCAGCGGTTTTACAAAGCGCATGTCGGCCACGGTGGCGTTGAGGTTTTCTGCCGCTTCCAGCGCGTAGCTCAGGGTGGTGCCAAAGTTCAGGATGGCAACCTTTTCCCCTTCACGGCGAATGATCCCCTTACCGATAGGCAGTGCTGTCATCTCCCGTTCCGGTGTGACGCCTGTCCCACTGCCGCGCGGATAACGTACGGCACTTGGCCCCTGATGTTGGTGGCCGGTGTACAGCATCTGGCGACATTCGTTTTCATCGCTCGGTGCCATGATCACCATGTTCGGAATGCAGCGCATAAAGCTCAGATCGAACGCGCCCTGATGGGTCTGACCATCCGCTCCCACCAGACCACCACGGTCGATAGCAAACATGACCGGCAGGTCCATGATCGCCACGTCGTGAATCAGTTGGTCATAGCCACGCTGCAGGAAAGTCGAGTAGATCGCCACAACCGGTTTATAACCGCCGATGGCCAGACCGGTTGCCAGTGTCACCGCATGTTGCTCGGCAATGGCGACATCAAAGTACTGGTCCGGAAACTCTTTCGAAAACCGTACCATGCCGGAGCCTTCACGCATGGCCGGGGTAATGGCCATCAGCTTTTCATCCAGCTCAGCCATGTCGCATAACCAGTCGCCAAACACGTTGGAGAAGGTCGGCAGGCTTTTCGCTTTTGGAATTGGCGTCTGCGTCAGGTCAAACTTCGGTACGGCATGATAGTTAATCGGATCGGCTTCGGCCGGTGCATAACCACGGCCTTTTTTGGTCATGATGTGCAGGAACTGCGGTCCTTTCAGGTTACGCATGTTCCGCAGGGTCTTGACCAGTTCTTCGACGTCATGGCCGTCAATCGGGCCAATATAGTTAAAGCCCAGCTCTTCGAACATGGTACCCGGGACCACCATGCCTTTCAGGTGTTCTTCGGCACGCTTGACCATCTCTTTGAGCGGTGGCGCACCGGACAGCACTTTCTTTCCACCTTCGCGGATGGTGGTGTAGAGGTTACCTGACAGCAGGCGAGCCAGATGGTTGTTCAAGGCACCTACGTTTTCTGAAATCGACATTTCGTTGTCGTTCAGAATCACCAGCATATCCGGGTGAATATCCCCGGCGTGGTTCATCGCTTCGAATGCCATCCCGGCGGTAATCGCACCGTCGCCGATAACACTCACGACTTTACGTCCCTGACCTTCTTTGGCAGCGGCAATCGCCATTCCCAGACCGGCACTGATCGACGTTGAAGAGTGGCCGACGGACAGTACGTCATACTCACTTTCTTCGCGCCACGGGAACGGATGCAGGCCGCCTTTCTGGCGGATGGTCGGCATCTGATCTCGGCGACCGGTCAGAATCTTGTGCGGGTAGGCTTGGTGGCCGACATCCCAGATCAGGTGATCAAACGGGGTGTTGTACACATAGTGCAGAGCCACGGTCAGTTCGACCGCACCCAGCCCTGAGGCAAAATGGCCACTGCTGCGACTGACAGAATTCAGCAGGTATGTACGCAGCTCATCGCAGACGGCGGGCAGGCTTTCTGCCGGCAGCAGGCGAAGTTCATCTGGGGTATTGGCCAGAGCCAGATGAGGGTATTTTGAAATATCCAGTGTCATATCATTCGCGCTTATTTTAGTTATTGCGCTCGATGACGTATCGGGCAAAAACTTCTAGTTGGTCTGTATTGTAGGGTATCGCGTCCAGCGCGTGTAGCGCCTGTTCATACAGCTGATGCGCTTTTGCCTTGGCGCCATCCAACCCGAGAAGAGCAGGATAGGTACTTTTGTCTAGCTCGATATCAGAGCCCTGCGGCTTGCCGAGGGTGGCGGTATCGCTAATGACGTCAAGAATATCGTCTTGCACTTGAAAGGCCAACCCAATTGCGTCGGCATACTGGTTCAGCTGAGGGAGTACGGCACGCCCTTTTTCACCGGCTGCCAGCGCGCCCATGCGGATCGCACAGCGGATCAGGGCTCCGGTTTTATGGCGGTGGATGGTTTCTAGTTGTTCAAGGCCGACATGCTTGCCTTCGGCTTCCAGATCCAGCGCCTGACCCAGACACATGCCTTGTGAGCCAGAGGCTTTCGCCAGCTCCTGAATCATTGCGACACGGTTCGTTTCCCCATCGGCGCTGAGTGGGCCGGAGGACAGAATGTCGAACGCCAGAGTCTGCAGGGCATCACCGGCCAAAATGGCGGTCGCTTCATCGAAAGCGATATGGCAGGTCGGCTGGCCGCGACGCAGGTTATCGTCATCCATGGCTGGTAAATCGTCGTGGATCAACGAATAGGCATGAATGCATTCAACTGCTGCGGCTGGGGTATCAAGGTCCGTCGTCTGGGCACCCAGCATTTCACCGGTGACATACGTCAGGAACGGGCGAGCTCGTTTGCCACCCAGCAGGGTGCCGTGCTTCATCGCCTTGATCAGAGAGTGTTCAGCATAAGGTTGTGCGTCAATCCATTGGCCGAGCTGCTGAATATTTCGCTCTTGGTAAAACTGCAGGGATTGCGCCAGTGAAAGCTTGTTATTCATGGCTTGCATCAAAGTTGGTCAGGGGAGTCTGGTCATCGGCTTGCAGCAGAATTTCTACGCGTTGTTCTGCCTGAGTCAGCTTCTGCTGGCTGGTACGGGCAAGCGCAATGCCGCGTTCAAATTTCTTCAGCGCATCTTCCAGCGCGATATCACCGGATTCGAGCTCCTGAACAATTGCGTCCAGTTCATCCAGTGCGGCTTCGAAAGCCATATTTTCTGGTTTTTTGGCTGCCATAATGGTGTCGTTTCTTTTTAAGTGCTCGAAAAATAACGTAGAGCTTTATCCGGGTCAAATTATCGCACAGTAAACTGTGTGACAGACAGTAATTTTCACCTTTTCCCAAGAAAAGCTAAATCAAAGTGCCATCATGCCGATATATACCCACAAACAGTGTGATATAGCGATGCCAAAAATCGTGAACGGCAGGCGTTCCGTCAGTCACCGAACTATGAAACCGAGCAGTGGCTGGCTACAATAGGCCACGTTAACTCGCGAGCAAATGAAAGAATTGGAGATTCTCAAGTGGATTTGGCGACCCTAATCGGATTAGTCGGCTCTTTTGCCTTTGTCATCATGGCGATGGTGCTCGGGGGCAGTTTCGGGATGTTTGTGGATACCCAGTCCATCCTGATCGTATTTTGTGGTTCGTTATTTGTTGCATTGATGCAGTACAGCATCGGGCAGTTCTTCGGTGCCGCTAAAATTGCCGCCAAAGCCTTCATGTTTAAAACCGACAACCCGGAAGATTTGATCGCGAAAATCGTCGAGATGGCGGATGCTGCGCGTAAGGGCGGTTTTCTGGCGCTGGAAGAGATGGACGTGGAAAACACTTTCCTGCGGAAAGGGATCGACTTGCTGGTTGACGGCCATGATGCCGACGTGGTGCGGGCAACGCTACAAAAAGACATTGCGCTGACCAATGAGCGTCATGAACAGGGCATCAGCATTTTCAAGGCTCTGGGGGATGTTGCCCCGGCGATGGGGATGATCGGCACCCTGATTGGTCTGGTGGCGATGCTGTCAAACATGGATGACCCGAAAGCTATCGGTCCGGCCATGGCCGTAGCCTTGCTGACAACCCTGTACGGTGCCATTCTGGCCAACATGGTAATGCTACCGATTGCCGCCAAGCTTGCGCTGCGCAAAGATGAGGAAAAACTCAACCGCCGTCTGATCCTCGATGGGGTGCTGGCGATTCAGGATGGTCAGAACCCGCGGGTGATTGACGGTTACCTGAAAAACTACCTCAACGAGAAGAAGCGTTCCATTAATGCGGATGAGTAAGGGGAGCGAGCGTGGAAGAAGAACATAAGTGTCCCCCGCCTGGGTTGCCGCAGTGGATGGGAACCTTTGCTGACCTGATGTCGCTGCTGATGTGTTTTTTTGTACTGTTGTTGTCATTTTCTGAAATGGATGTGCTGAAATTCAAGCAGATTGCCGGTTCCATGAAGTTTGCTTTCGGGGTACAGAACATGCTTGAAGTCAAAGACATCCCAAAAGGGACCAGTGTGATTGCCCAGGAGTTTCGTCCCGGTCGTCCGGAGCCCACGCCGATTGAAGTGATCATGCAGCAGACCATCGACATGACCCAGCGTACCCTGGATTTTCATGAAGGGGAGTCGGATCGGGCCGGTGGCACTCAGCGTGAAGCCGGCAAGTTAACCGGTGGCCACAGTGCAGACGTTGCCGCAAAAGATGAGCAGAGTAGCGAAGATCCTTCATCGGAAGCGCAAGAGCAACTGATGGAGGTACTTCAGCAGGCGCTGGATCGGGAAATTGAGGAAGGCGCAATCGAAGTGGAAAACCTGGGGCAGCAGGTCGTGATCCGGATTAAGGAAAAAGGTGCGTTCCCTGAAGGTTCTGCTTTCCTGCAACCTAAATTCCGTCCGCTGGTTCGGCAAGTTGCGGATTTAGTGAAAGACATTCCCGGCGATGTGCGGGTGACCGGCCACACCGACAATGTAAAACTGGATTCTGAGCTGTATCGCTCGAATTGGGATCTGTCTGCCCAGCGCGCGGTGTCTGTGGCGCAAGAGATGGAAAAAGTGGAGGGCTTCGACCACAGGCGCCTGCGAGTTGTCGGCCTGGCTGATACTCAACCGCTGAACGGCAACCGCACGGAAGAAGAGCGTAAGGCCAACCGCCGGGTTGAAATTTCTATCATGCAGGGGAAACCGCATTTTACCGATGAAATTTCCTCGCAAGACGCAGCTGGCAAGGCGCAGGCACAGCCCTGACGGGTAACGATTTTCCTGTTGTTTGTACGACAGGAACGCCGCGTCAACTACTCTCAGCCGCCCGGAATTGACCGGGCGGCTTTTTTCTTGGTGCGTTTCACCGACAGCAGGAAAATGGCGGATTATCTACGCGGCCAGAAAATGTGCCTACACTATAGGTAATTGCATCAGGAGGTAATTGCACCTGGTTAAATACAACGTCCTGTTTTCAGCCACTGCCTGCATGCGGTATAATCCGCGCCTTTGATCCTTTTGGTTTTGTTTGGCCCAGTGTAGCGAAGCGTGTTATGAAATTTATTGTTAAACCCCATCCGGAGATTTTCGTAAAGAGTGAGTCTGTACGAAAACGCTTTACAAAGATCCTGGAATGTAACATTCGCATTATCCTTCAGCGTCTGTCCGACTCCATGGCGGTGTACAACCGTCGTAGTCACATTGAAGTATCCTCGAAGGATGACAGCTTGCGTGATCAGGTGCTGGCCGTGCTGACCCAGACGCCGGGTATTCACCACGTACTGGAAGTCAAACAGACTGAGTTTACTGACCTGCACGATATTTACGAGCAGACACTGGAACACGTCCGTGACCAGTTGGAAGGCAAAACGTTCTGTGTCCGTGCGAAACGAATCGGTAAGCACGACTTTACCTCGATTGAGCTGGAGCGTTATGTCGGTGGCGGTCTGAATCAGGCGGTGGCGTCGGCTTCAGTGAAATTGAAAGATCCTGACATCACTGTGCGTGTGGAAGTGGATCACGACAAACTGAACCAGATTCTGGCGCGCCACAAAGGTCTGGGCGGTTTCCCTCTGGGAACGCAGGAAGATGTTCTGAGCCTGATTTCCGGTGGCTTTGACTCAGGCGTGTCCAGCTATCTGCACATTAAGCGCGGCAGTAAAGTGCACTACTGTTTCTTCAACCTGGGTGGTCCGGCGCACGAAATTGGTGTCAAGCAGGTCTCCAACTTCCTGTGGAAGAAATACGGCTCGTCTGCGAAAGTGCGGTTCATCGCTATTGATTTCGAACCGGTCGTTGCTGAAATCCTGGAAAACATTGCTGACGGCCAGATGGGCGTTGTGCTCAAGCGTATGTTCATGCGTGCGGCCGGTATGGTAGCTGAACGTTTCGGCATTCAAGCGCTGGTGACTGGTGAAGCGCTGGGTCAGGTATCCAGCCAGACCCTGACCAACCTGCGTCACATTGATGGCGTAACGGATACGCTGATTTTGCGACCGCTGATCAACTGGGACAAAGAAGACATCATCAATGTGGCGCGTGATATTGGCACCGAAGATTTCGCCAAGACGATGCCTGAATTCTGTGGTGTGATTTCTAAGAGTCCGACGGTAAAAGCGGTTAAAGAGAAGCTGGAAGCAGAAGAAGCCAAATTTGACTTCACTATTCTTGAGCGTGTGGTATCAGAGGCTCGAGTGATGGACATTCGTGATATCGAAAAAGAAAGCCAGGAAAAAGCGCCGGAAATCGAGTTGGTTGCTCAGATTGATGATGGCGCGATAGTGCTGGATATCCGCAGCCCGGACGAAGAAGACGAAAACCCGCTGGAGCTGGATAACGTAGAGGTGAAGCACCTGCCGTTCTACAAACTGGCTACGCAGTTCGGCGATCTGCCGCAAGATAAAACGTATCTGCTGTACTGTGACCGTGGTGTGATGAGCCGTCTTCAGGCGCTGTACCTGAAAGAAAATGGCTTCGAAAACGTCAAGGTTTACCGCCCGTAATCAGGCGATTCAAAGGCAAGGTGCTGAGAACGGTTCAGATTCAAATACCGCCCGCCCAGATCTTCAAAGTCTGGTGTTGTAACTACTGGTGTTGTAACTAAAAGGGCTGGAACTGAGAATCGCTGAACTGAACAGCATGACATAGAAAACGGGAGCCCAAGGGCTCCCGTTTTTTATTGGCTTGCCGTAAAGACTTTCGTCAATCCTATCGCCAACACTTTTGCAATGGCAGACGCACAGGCAGAAGGGCAGGATGTCGCAGGTTCATTACCGGACACAGAGACTCACGATGAGGTCGACTCGTTTTTCGGCATCACGTCATAATTCATGTGCGGCCACATGACCATCGGCTCGGCGACTTCAGCGGCTTTCCGTTTGCCGGCCAGCCGGGTAATGATCTCCAGTGCAAATTCCTGTGAGGTCCCCGGTCCCTGGCTGGTCAGCAGGTTATTGTTCACATCAAAAGTGACCCGTCTGGAGCGGCGGCGCGAGGCCGGGATGGTATCCAGAAAAGCCGGGTGCGAGGTCATCAGGGCATTAGGATAGACCTGATGGTGCTCAAGAAAGACAGCCGGCGTGGCACAAATGGCGGCGACCAGCTTGCCGTCATACTTGTGCTGTCGCACGAACTCCAGCAGCAACGGGCTGTCACGGAAATACTCGGCGCCACCAAGGCCGCCCGGCAGGACGACACAGTCAAACGGCTCATCGGCAATTTGGACCAGGGGGACGTCGGCGACCAGCTTGATACCGCGCGAGCCTTCCATCATCAGCGCGCCGTCTGAGTCAACGCTGGCGGTTGTCACATCAAATCCCGCCCGGATCAGAATATCGATGGCGTTGATGGCTTCCATCTCTTCGGTGCCGGGGGCGATACAGACAGCGACCCGGATCGGACGTGGCTGGGAGTGGTCATTGGTCATGGTCGTGTTGCTCCAATCGTTTTATGTGTTGCCACAGGCCAAGGTTGGTCGGTACGGCCAGTTGGTGCGCCTGTGCGCGTCGAACAAGATACCCGGTAATATAGTCGATTTCTGTCGGCCTGTGGTGGTGAATATCCCGGTTCATCGATGAGTAATTGGCCGCGGTTGCCAGAATGACATTCTCGACCTGCTGGCGCAGGGTGTTGGCACTGGTCGGATACCCTTCGGCGTTCATTACCGCCGCCACTTCCTGGCAGATGCTGTCCAGTGCTCCGGAAAATTGTGGTGCCGCCAGTTCACCGTTACGACACTGATGCATTGCGGTCAGCGGGTTGATCGCGCAATTGATCGCGAGCTTTTGCCAGAGGGGGACAAAAATATCATCATGCCACTGACAGGGAGCCAGCGCATTATCCAGTACCGCGGCCAGCTCAGCATGGCATTTCCCGGCGTCATTGACCGCACCGATCCAGCTTTGCCCCCTGCCGGTATGCTGAAGAGGTGAATCGCCCTGTGATTGTTCCTGAGAATGGCCCGGTCGGAAAGCGGCCTGTGAGGTTGTTGCATAAAGCACCGGCTGCTGAGGGCGGTTTTCTTCTACCAAGCGGCGAAGCACAAGGCTGTGTGTGCCCATGCCGTTGTGCATAATAATCACTGGCGTGGTCGGGGAAAGATGCGGCAGTATGCTGTCCAGCGCTGCTTCGACCTGAAAAGCTTTGACGGTAATCAGCACCATGTCTGCCTGGCTGAGCGCGTTGGGATTGTTGGCATCTATTCGAATACGGCGGCTGCAGGCTGGCTCCAGCGCGGTGTAGTCTATATCGAGGAAAGGTTCAGAGCGGCGCGTCCAGAACTGAACTGAATGGTTCGGTTCAAGTTGGCATCCCCACAGTTGGCCAATGGCACCTGCGCCTACAAGGGTAATTTTCACCTGCTGTCCTTGCTATCGATGATCATCCCGGAAGGTGATCGGGTTGAGAGAAAGCAGGATCATAACATGGTTCCAGCATCGCTGGCGCCCATTCCATTAGGGCTTGCCGAGAGGTGAAGCCGCCGCCCGAAGGCGGCGGAACTTCAGAACTTGTAGGTGACGGAGAAGTAGTGGCTGGGGCCGGTGGACTCGAGTGCATCGGAGTCATCAATCAGGTAAACGTCATAGAACAGTTTCAGACCATAGCCGACAGAATAACGGTCAGAGTGCCAGTACAAGCCATTAAACATGGTGCCGCCATGGTTGGCCTGATGATTGCCTTTGAACGTACTGTCTGCCCCAAACTGGTAGTCAATGTACCCTTGGTAGGCGACAAAGCTGCCGTTGGAAAAGGTATAGAAAGGTTTGAACCAGTTGGTCGAAAACTGATACCCGTTCCAGTCTTTAGCGTTGATATCGTAAAGGGCGTAGAGGTTCATCCCTACTTTGCCAAACCAAGGCACCTGCACATCTGAGCCGATCCCCCAGAAGGAGTTGTTGACGCCCTGAAAACCGGTGCGATCGTAGCCGCCATCCCAGTTAAAAAGAGTTGCCAGATAGAGTTCCTGAACCGGGCCAAAAGAAAGGTCTTTTCCGGTCATGGCATCCAGCGACAGGCGGGGGCTGAATTTCATGAACATTTTGGGGCGGCCGTTTTTGTCGCTGCCGTCGTGTTCCGTGAGGTTGAAAACGTCAATGTAGCCATACAGGTCAAAAATCCCTGAGCGGCCACCAAATTCCATCTCAAGATAGTCGTGCCCGCTGTGATCGCTGTCGTTGCGGGGATACTCCTCAAGCGCGTACATCAGGTTGAATTGAAACCACTTATAATCATTTTTATGGATATCATCAGAGTAGTCAGCAGCAAGGCTATGACCGCTGAACAATGCTGCTGATCCCAGTGCCAAGTGAGTTAAATATTTATGCATGATGGTATCTCGCTAGCCTAAGTGCCATTGCTTATTCACTTTCACCACCACCTGAGATCGCTAAAAAGGTACAGATTATTGACCACTGCTTTTATGGTGAAAGGTTTGTGTGACGGGCAAACGGGTCTACGGCTTGTAATGCTGCACGACTGGTATTACTGCACTGCTTTTACCGCTGCATTGGGGGGAGCATGATTTGCCTCATCATATTAAGGCTAGGAGAATTTCTTAACTTTGGGAGACGAGTCTTAGGTAAAAGGTGATGTCGAGCAATGCGACAGGCAAGACTATCAAAGAAAAGTGAGAAAAATGAATAAATTGCATGCTCATGTCTCGGAAAAAATTCTTCTCTTAAGATTGAGATAATGAGGAAAAAGTGGGGATGTTTGTGGCCAAAAGACAAAAAAGCACCCGAAGGTGCTTTTTTTGTTCATTCAATTCAGACGACAAGATTAGAACTTGTAAGTAACGCTGAAGTAGTGGCCTGCGCCGGTCGACTTGAAGTCGTTTGAATCTTTAATGCCGTAAATATCTTTGTACAGCTTCAGGCCGTAACCTACCGCGTAACGGTCAGAATGCCAGTAGATACCGTTGAACATTGCGCCGCCGTTACTTGCGGTTGCGTACTCATCTTTCATACCAAATTGGTAATCGATGTAACCCTGGTAGGAAATGAAGCTGCCGTTGTCAAAGAAGTAGAATGGTTTGAACCAGTTGGTAGAAATCTGGTAACCGTTCCAGTCTTTTTTGTTTGAGTCGTAAGTAGCGTACAGGTTCAGGCCAACTTTACCGAACCATGGCAGGTTTACATCAGAACCCAGACCGACTTTTTGTGAGTTTGTTGTTTCACCTGGAAGGCATACTGTTCTGTCTTCGTTGCAGTTAGTTGCACCGCCACCGCCCCATTCCATCAGCGTCGCCAGGTACAGTTCCTGAACTGGTCCGAAAGACAGGTCTTTACCCGTTACTGCGTCCAGAGAGATACGAGGCGCAAATTTCATGAAAATTTTGTCCGCACCTGCTTTGTCGCTGTCAGGATCGCTGGTCAGGTTGAACACATCAACGTAACCGTACAGGTCGAAAATACCAGAGCGGCCGCCAAATTCCATTTCCAGGTAATCGTGGCTAGATTCACCTGGTAGCTCATCAACTGTATACATCAGGTTGAATTGAGCCCAGCTGTAATCGTTTTTGTGGATGTCGTCAGAATAATCTGCGGCGTTAACAACAGCTGGCAGGGCAGTTGCAGCCAGCACGCTCAGTGCTACTAGTGATTTACGCATGGGTGAACTCTCGCTAATTGTGTCTCTGAAATCCGGACTTTTTTGTTGTCCGTGTTTTGTTGGCGGTGATTCTATTGCTTTGCGTCACTGTTGTGAATGTAACGATTGCGCAATCCTTTGCTAGTTGTGATCTTGATCGGGTGTAATCGATTTCAAATTCGGTAAAGGGTGATCTTATGCCGGTTTTTAGTGTGATTTTCCGCTGATTTTCTGAACTAAGTGTGAATTGGCTCCTCTAAGCCGCTCCACTTAGAGGAGGAATTTGTGGAATAACAGAGGGAGTGAGAAAAGGAGGCCATACTGCTCAACAGAATACCTCCACAAAACGGTGCGACGAGACGCGAGCAGTGTTAGCTAGCTCTGCTCGGTGAGCGGATGGCTCAGTTTACCGACCCGTGAAATCAGCAGCAGTACCGGTAAGCCAATCAAAGCGGTGGTGAAGAAAAAGGTGTTGTATCCGAACATGTCTACATACATGCCGGAAAAGCCGGCAATGAATTTCGGGAACAGCAGCATGATGGAACTAAACAGCGCATACTGAGTGGCTGAGAAAGCCACATTGGTCAGGCTCGACATGAAAGTGATAAATGCCGCGGTTGCGATACCGGCACTCAGGTTGTCGAGCGAGATAACCAGTGTCAGCATTGGCAGGCTGTTGCCAATGTAGGTGAACAACATAAACGCAAGGTTCGTCACCGCCGACAGAATCGCGCCGAGCGCCAGAATCCGCAGGGTCGAATAGCGACTGACCAGAATACCGCCGAGCCCGGCTCCGGCGAGCGTCATGATGACCCCGTAAATTTTAGACACAGAGGCAACTTCGGTTTTGGTAAAGCCCATATCCACATAAAACGCATTGGCCATGACACCCATGACCACATCAGAAATTCGGTAACAGCCAATCAAAACCAGTAGCAGCAGGGCTTGTTTGCCGTAACGGTCAAAAAAGTCTTTGAACGGCATTACAGCGGCGGTATAGAACCAGGCCAGTAAACGAGCCTGCCAGCGGGACAGCCCTTTCTCTAGCAACTTTTGGCGATGGGCGCGCTCGGCATTATCAATCGCGGAACTGTCAATGTTTGGTTCATGGATACACAACGCGGTAATCAGGCCAATGAGCATCAGGCCGGCCATGATGAAATAGGCCGACTGCCAGCCCACCGGGTCATACTCGCTATTGGAGCCAAACCAGGCGGCCAGAGCCAGGGCACCAGCACCGGCCATGATCATCGCGAGACGGTATCCGGTCATGTAAGCGGCGGCCAGCGCCGCCTGCAGCCGTTCGGTGGCCATCTCGATGCGGTAGGCATCGATCACGATATCCTGTGAGGCCGACGAAAAGGCAACAATGACAGCAAAAATGGCTAGCTGCATCAGGTCAGCCTGTGGGTTGCTGACTGCCATCCCGAGCAAAGAGAGAACGATCATCAGCTGAGAAAAGATCATCCAGCCACGGCGGCGTCCCAACAGCGATGACAGAACGGGAATCGGGAAGCGGTCGATCAGGGGAGACCAGATCCATTTAAAGCCGTAGGCCAGCGCCACCCAGCTGAAAAAGCCTATATCGGTCCGGCTGACCTCAGCCTCGCGTAACCAGAAAGAGAGTGTACCAAAGACCAGCAGGAGCGGCAGGCCGGACGAGAATCCCAGCGCCAGCATGATGAGCACTTTGCGGTTAAGGTAGACGCGCCACCCTATATTTTTGCTGTTGTCGATTGATTGCTCCATGTACCCCTCAGTTCTGTAAACACGTCGACATCCGCTGATTATACGGTCAATTGGGGGAAGACTTCAGTTAATAGATGGTAAAAACAGGAGAGAAACGGGCATAAAAGCGTTGATGTAAGGCGGTAGACTAGGGGCGTATGCCCTGCATTTTGTCCTGACGCTCAGTCAGTCCGAGCAGGTATTGTGCTGCGCACGAGACTTTGAACTGCATGAAGTTATTTCCAAGTAATTCATGTTCTTCCAGTGATTCCAGCAGATGAACCAGATACCAGTAGGTAGACTCGTAGCCATCTTTGGGCGTGCCGGATGGGACTGACAGTTTCCACCAGTCATGCAGGTGTTCGGTGACGGTTTTTTTCATCGACTCGTAGCTCACCTCGCCACTGATGGTTCCCAGCGCGCACAGCGCAATGGCGGGAGCATAATCGTCGATATGCTGACTGATTTGTTCGGTCGGTAGCTCGGGACGGGAGGAGACAATCTTGAGCATGGCAGTCACCTGATCATAGGGCAATGATCAGGTGACATTGCCTATGTCTATTTATTAAGAATTTTTACAGCTGTAATAACTATAGGCTGCTGGGGCACATCTTTCATACCCTTGGAGCGAACGGTATGGGTAGGAATTTCAGCCATTTTTTCAATAACTGAGAACCCCTTCACAACTTTGCCAAATACCGCGTAACCGGGACGGTTACCACGGGCGTTCAGGAAGCGATTATCACTGTAATTAATGTAGAACTGGCGCGTTGCCGAGTCTGGTGCCTGGGTGCGGGCCATGGCAATGGTGGCGCGGTCATTACTCAGACCATTACCTGATTCGTTCTGAATCGGGGCGTAGGTCGGATGCATCGCCAGTTCTTTATCAAAGCCGCCGCCCTGTGCCATAAAACCGGGTATCACACGGTGAAAAACGGTGCCGACATAGCTGCCGTCTTCCACATAACGCAGAAAGTTCTGGCTGGTGACCGGGGCTTTTTCCTCGTTAAGCTCCACCACGAACTCGCCCTGGCTGGTGCTGAACTGGACCTGGGTAGCCGCACTGACCGGTAACGCCAGTGCCAGCAGCAGGGCAAACAGACTGCGGGACATTACAGGTTCTCCTGCAGGTAAGTATTCAGCTCCGGATCCGCGTAGATGTCTTTCAGCACGGCGCCGATCAGGTTATTCATGGCTTCTTCCATTTTCTCCACCGATGCGCTCATCGCTCCGCTGCGTGCTGATTTGCCGGAGTAGCGCTTCACAAATTTGCCCTTCGGCGACTCAACAACCAGCTGGATTTGCAGCTTGCTGCTCAGATCATGGCTCATCATGCCGTCTTTTACGTTCACCATGGCTTCCAGAATATCCAGACGCAGCTTGCTCTGGCTCTGATTGTCAATGGTGTAACCCTGCGCACCGAACTGGCGGGTCAGGGCATCTTGCATGACCAGACGCAGGTTTTGTTTGGCGTGCAGCGGCTGCACACTCTTCTCGCCATTGTCGACAACGGCCACAAATTGCGCCGGACGCAGGTCGCGGCTGTCAACAGCCAGTGCTTTTCCTTTGACAACCGGTTGCGATGCCAGGACTGGCTCTGGGTTAATGTTCAGCTGAGGTTCTGTTGGCGCTGAGCAAGCCGTGAGTGCCATGATAGAGGCCGCAAGAAGCAGTTTTTTCATTGTATTTTCCTTAATCTCTCGGGATGGCTGCCGTTCGCAGGCACCCGCAAAAAGTAAAGTGTAGAAATTATTGTTATTTGACTGACTGATAAATCACAAATTTATTATTTTGCGCCACGACACTGACGTTGCCGAACAGGCGCTTCAGTTTTTCACCGTAGCCCAGGTGGCGGTTACCAATCACGATCAGCGCCCCTTGGTTTCGCAGGGTATGACGGGCATCGCGGAACATCTGCCAGGCAATGTGATCGGTGATCGTATTCTGCTGGTGGAACGGTGGATTACACAGTACCAGATCGGCACTGTCAGCCGGAAAATCGTCCAGACAGTTATTTACTTTCGCGATCAGTTGCGCGGGATTATCCAGATTACGGTCTGCATTCTCCCGGCACGACGCCACTGCCATATAGCTTTCATCAATACAGGTGACCGTTGCCTGCGGATTTAGCTGAGCGGCCTTGATCCCAATTACGCCGTTTCCACAGCCAAGATCAATAATATCCTTGTAGACAGGGTTTGCCGGAATATGTTCCAGCAGCAGGCGTGCGCCGATATCGAGGCTGTCCCCAGAGAAAACATTGGCATGGTTGGTCAGGGTGAGGTTGTGCTCCGGCACGTCCCATGTCAGGGGAGGCGGAAGCGGTGCCGCCTGACTCACATCGGGCTGGCAAAAAATCAGACGAGCCTTTTTCACCGCCAGAGACGTTTTGGTCTCGCCCAGGTGTTTTTCAAAAAGCTTCAGGGTCGAGGTGTGAATCTCTTTGGCTTTGGCTGCCGCGATCACGATGCAGTCAGCTGGCAGATGCTGGCACAGTTGCTGCAGCTGCCAGACCAGCAGGCGATTGCTTTTGGGTAGTTTGAGCAGAACCAACTGCGGGTTCGCCGGCAAGTCAGCCAAGCAGTCTGTAACGGTCACGGAGGGTAGCTGGTTGTCTGCCAGGTTAGCCTCGGTAGCCAGCTTGGCAATGTGGGAGTCCGTCATGGAGCAGACTGGGCTCTGTGCGGCAAACCAACAGGTCAGTGCGCCAAAGCTGTCGTTCATGATCAGAACAGGGCGCGCCGGATCCAGCGTAATGTCGCTCTCCGTGATATGGTTGATGAGGTATTCATCTGCCGCATCCCATGCCTGCAGGGTCTCTTTATTCCTTACCGGGTAGCGCTGTAAGGTCAGCGTCCGTCCGTGTAGGGTCAGCTCTGGTTTCATTAATGATTACTTTACGGTATGTTTACGCACAAACCGGTATTCTCGCAAAACCTGCCGGTACTGCAAACCAATTTTATGATTCAAGAATTCAGGCCAACCGCTCTGTCAGGATGGCAATGCCGTTGATGCCACAGGAGAGGGTAAGAGATGATTAAGGAACGGATTGAAGAGAAGCTGCATAACGCTTTTTCCCCGCTTCACCTGGAAGTGGTCAACGAAAGCTACATGCACAATGTGCCCGCAGGTTCGGAAAGCCACTTTAAAGTGGTTGTGGTCAGCGAACAGTTTGAAGGGATGCGCCTGATTGGCCGTCATCGCGCCATTAACAGCACGCTGGCAGATGAGCTGGCCAATGATATTCACGCACTGGCGATTCACACGTACACCCAGAGTGAATGGCAAAATCTGTTCGATGGGGCGCCTGCATCGCCGGCTTGCCGAGGCGGTTCCAAACTCGGCTAATATTCAAAAAGTCATTAAATTCATATCTGTTTGATATAGAATGGCTTATCTGTTTAAAACGAAAAAACCGCCGTCAGCGGTTTTTTTTTGAGCTGATTTTTAGAGGTTCGCGGCATTAATTGTCGTTCAATATGCATACAATCTCGTAAATTGCCTGCCCAAGCAGACTGGTAACACAAAAGGGTAGGTAAATGTGATGCATGATGTTAGCAGAAGCCGCAGTTATTAACATTTCGACAAGTTTGAAACAACTCGGGAAGCGGCATATTTCCCGTCTGTTGAAAGTGTTTTGAATTTGTTGTTGGTTTATTAACTGGCTGATGCGGGTGAAAAAATCATGATAAATTTTAGGGTTTCTCACTTTTGTGCGTCAGCTCAAATTAATCGTCAAATAACCATATTGCGTTTAAAGAGTTAGCCGATTTTCAGTCCGATTAGCGAGGTTTGGCATAGTAAATTCTACTGATTTAATGCTAAAATCCCGGCCTTGAAATTACTCGCGACAAAAAGTGTGACGAGTAAGTAAATAGGATGTTGCGGCGCTGGCGGAGGATAGAGCCAGCATCGGACGAAGGAAAGTCGTGTCTAATTGCGCAATGAAAAGTTTTTTTTCCCGTTAATGTAGTGCAAGTGCGTATGATTACAATAAAGAAGGGTCTGGATATCCCAATTTCAGGGACTCCTACCCAGGCGATAAATGATGGCAAGGCCATCTCTCGTGTCGCCTTGCTTGGCGAAGAATATGTTGGTATGCGTCCTACAATGCATATCCGCGTAGGGGATGTAGTGAAGAAAGGCCAGGTTCTTTTTGAGGACAAAAAGAATCTTGGTGTTAAATTCACTGCACCAGCCAGCGGCAAGGTTGCAGAAATCAATCGTGGTGCAAAGCGTGTTCTACAGTCTGTTGTTATTGACGTAGAAGGCGACGAGCAAGTTACGTTCAACAGCTACGAAGCAGGTCAACTGGCTCAGCTAGAGCGTTCAGTTGTTGTTGAGCAGCTGGTTGAGTCTGGTATGTGGACAGCGCTGCGTACGCGTCCATTCAGCAAGATCCCTGCGATCGACGCTGAAACTCAGGCGATCTTCGTAACTGCCATCGATACTAACCCTCTAGCGGCTAATCCAGAAGTCATTATCAACGAACAAAGCGATGCGTTCGTAGCCGGTCTGACTGTGCTGTCTCGTCTGACGAGCGGTAAAGTACTGGTTTGTAAATCTGGTGCCAGCCTTCCTCGTGCTAAAGAAGCCAATGTTGAAGAACACGTGTTCAACGGTCCGCACCCTGCTGGCCTGGTGGGTACGCATATTCACATGCTTTTTGGCGCTGACATGCAAAACATGGCATGGCACATCAACTACCAGGACGTTATCGCATTCGGTAACCTGTTCCTGACTGGTGAGCTATTTACTGACCGCGTTGTATCGCTGGCAGGCCCTGTTGTGAACTCTCCACGTCTGGTTCGTACTCAGCTGGGTGCTTCTATCGAGCAACTGACTGACTCTGAGCTGATGCCTGGTGAAGTTCGTGTGCTGTCTGGCTCTGTGCTGAACGGTCTGCACGCAGCTGGCCCTCACGCGTACCTGGGTCGTTACCACCTGCAGGTTTCTGCACTTCGCGAAGGTCGTGAAAAAGAACTATTTGGCTGGATTGTTCCAGGCAAAAACAAATTCTCTGTCACTCGCGCTTTCCTGAGTCAGTTCTTCCCTGGTCAGCTGTTCAACATGACCACCTCAACCAACGGTTCTGAGCGTTCTATGGTGCCAATCGGCAACTACGAGCGTGTAATGCCGCTTGATATTGAGCCGACACTGCTTCTGCGTGACCTGTGTGCAGGTGACTCGGATAGTGCTCAGCAGCTGGGTGCACTGGAACTGGATGAAGAAGATCTGGCACTGTGTACTTTTGTATGCCCAGGTAAGTATGAGTTCGGCCCACTGTTGCGTGAGTGCCTGAACAAGATTGAGAAGGAAGGGTAATTCATGAGCCTCAAGAATTTCCTCGAGCAAATTGAACACCACTTTGAGCCGGGTGGTAAGCACGAGAAGTGGTTTGCACTGTACGAAGCAGTTGCCACACTTTTGTATACGCCTGGCCAAGTGACACGCACCAGTGCGCACGTACGTGACAGCATTGACCTGAAGCGTATCATGATCATGGTGTGGTTTGCGGTATTCCCAGCCATGTTCTGGGGTATGTACAACGTGGGTGATCAGGCGATTGTTGCCCTGAACCACATGTACGCCGGTGAGCAACTGGCAGCTATCGTGGCAGGTGACTGGCACTACTGGCTGACTCAGATGCTGGGCGGTACGATGTCTGCAGACGCGGGTTGGGGTAGCAAAATGCTACTGGGTGCAACCTACTTCCTGCCTATCTACGCAACAGTATTCCTGGTAGGTGGCTTCTGGGAAGTCCTGTTCTGTATGATCCGCAAGCACGAAGTTAACGAAGGTTTCTTTGTTACTTCTATTCTGTTTGCTCTGATCGTTCCACCAACACTGCCTCTGTGGCAAGCGGCACTGGGTATTACCTTCGGTGTTGTTGTTGCTAAAGAAATCTTTGGTGGTACTGGTCGTAACTTCCTGAACCCTGCTCTGGCAGGTCGTGCATTCCTGTTCTTCGCATACCCAGCTCAGATCTCTGGTGATCTGGTGTGGACTGCGGCAGACGGCTTCTCTGGTGCAACGGCGCTGAGCCAGTGGGCACAAGGCGGTCAGGCTGGCGTGATCAACACAGTAACTGGCGAAGCGATCAGCTGGATGGATGCATTCATCGGTCGTATCCCTGGTTCAATTGGTGAAGTTTCAACGTTGTTCATCATTCTTGGTGGTTCAATGATCGTGTTTATGGGCATTGCTTCATGGCGCATCATTGCCGGTACCATGATTGGTATGATCGCGACGGCGACGCTATTCAACATCATCGGTTCTGACACTAACGCAATGTTCAGCATGCCATGGCACTGGCACCTGGTTCTGGGTGGTTTTGCATTCGGTATGATGTTCATGGCCACTGACCCAGTGTCTGCTGCCTTTACTAACAAAGGTAAGTGGTGGTACGGCGCACTGATCGGTGTAATGGCTGTTTTGGTTCGTGTGGTAAACCCTGCGTACCCAGAGGGCATGATGCTGGCAATTCTGTTTGCTAACCTATTCGCTCCTCTATTTGACAACCTAGTAGTTCAGGGCAACATCAAGCGGAGACTAGCTCGTCATGTCAAGTAATAACGATAGCATTAAAAAAACGCTGATTGTTGTTATCGCGCTGAGCCTGGTGTGCTCTATCGTGGTATCAGCAGCTGCGGTTGCTCTGCGTCCTATGCAGCAAAAAAATGCTGTTCTTGACGTTCAGCGCAACATCCTGTCTGTTGCCGGTCTTCTGCAAGATGGCACAAACATTAGCGAAGCATACCAGCAGTTCATCGAACCTAAGCTGGTTAACCTGGAAACTGGTGAGTTTGTTGCTCAGTCTGAAGACGGTGTTTCTCCAGCAGACTACAAACAGCGTGATGCAGCGAAAGATCCTGCACAATCAATTCGTCTGGGTGCAGACGATGACAAAGCGAAGATCATTCGTCGCGCAAACATCGCGAAAATCTACCTGGTGAAAGATGCGAACGACGGCATCAGCAAAGTGATCCTGCCTGTTCATGGTAACGGTCTGTGGTCAATGATGTACGCGTTTATCGCTGTTGAAACTGACGGTAATACTATTGCCGGTATCACTTACTATGAACAGGGTGAAACTCCTGGACTGGGTGGTGAGGTTGAGAACCCGAATTGGCGTGATCAGTTCGTTGGCAAGAAATTGTTTGACGACAAATTAAACCCTGCTATCCGCATCGTAAAAGGCGGCGCTCCTGAAGGTAGCGAGCACGGTGTCGATGCGCTGTCCGGTGCAACACTGACCAGTAATGGTGTGCAGCACACATTCGATTTTTGGTTGGGTAACATGGGCTTTGGTCCGTTCCTGGCGAAGATTCGTGAGGGAGGCCTGAACAATGGCTGATACTAAAGAAATGAAAAAGGTTCTGTTTGGGCCGTTTATTGATAACAACCCAATCGCTCTGCAGATCCTTGGTGTTTGTTCTGCCCTGGCAGTAACCACCAAACTGGAAACAGCGTTCGTAATGACGCTGGCAGTAACGTTTGTTACCGCGTTTTCTAACTTTTTCGTATCGCTGATCCGTAACCACATTCCTAACAGTGTGCGTATCATTGCTCAAATGGCAATCATCGCTTCTCTGGTAATCGTGGTAGACCAGATTCTGAAAGCATTTGTTTACGATATCTCTAAACAGCTTTCAGTATTCGTTGGTCTGATCATTACTAACTGTATTGTAATGGGTCGTGCAGAAGCATACGCGATGAAATCAGCACCTCTGCCATCTCTGCTGGATGGTATTGGTAACGGTCTGGGCTACGGCTTCGTACTGATTACTGTTGGTTTCTTCCGTGAACTGCTGGGTTCAGGCAAGCTGTTCGGTGTTCAGATTCTGCCTCTGATTTCAGAAGGTGGCTGGTACCAGCCTAACGGTATTATGCTACTGGCACCATCTGCTTTCTTCCTGATTGGTTTCCTGATCTGGACTATCCGTACCTTCCGTCCAGAACAAGTAGAAGCGAAGGAGTAAGGGGAACATGGAACATTATCTAAGCCTGCTGGTTCGTTCGATTTTCATCGAGAACATGGCGCTGTCATTCTTCTTGGGTATGTGTACCTTCCTGGCGGTATCCAAGAAAGTTAAGACCTCTTTCGGTCTGGGTGTTGCAGTAACGGTTGTACTGACCATTTCTGTACCGGTAAACAACCTTGTTTACAACCTGCTGCTGAAAGACGGTGCTCTGGTTCAAGGCGTTGATCTCAGCTTCCTGAACTTCATCACCTTTATCGGTGTTATCGCGGCATTGGTACAGATTCTGGAAATGATTCTGGACCGTTTCTTCCCGCCGCTATATAACGCGCTGGGTATCTTCCTGCCGCTGATCACCGTTAACTGTGCGATCTTCGGTGGTGTATCGTTCATGGTACAGCGTGATTATAACTTTGCTGAATCTGTGGTTTACGGCTTCGGTTCTGGTATCGGTTGGATGCTGGCAATCGTTGCGCTTGCGGGTATCCGCGAGAAGATGAAGTACTCTGATGTACCTGCTGGTCTGCGTGGCCTAGGCATCACCTTCATCTCTGTCGGCCTTATGGCGTTGGGCTTCATGTCCTTCTCCGGTGTTCAGCTGTAATCAGGATAAAAAGGAATAATTAATGGATATTATTCTTGGCGTAGTTATGTTCACCCTGATTATCCTGGCTCTGGTTCTAGTGATTCTGTTCGCTAAATCCAAGCTGGTACCATCAGGTGACATTACTATCTCAGTAAATGGCGACCCGGAAAAAGCGATTACAACCGCTGCGGGTGGCAAGCTGCTAGGTGTTCTAGCAGGTAACGGTATCTTCGTATCATCTGCTTGTGGTGGTGGTGGTTCATGTGGTCAGTGCCGCGTGAAAATCAAATCAGGTGGTGGTGACATTCTGCCAACTGAGCTTGACCACATCTCTAAAGGTGAAGCCCGTGAAGGTGAGCGTCTGGCCTGTCAGGTTAACGTGAAATCTGACATGGACATCGAGCTGCCAGAAGAAATCTTCGGCGTTAAGAAGTGGGAATGTACAGTTATCTCTAACGATAACAAAGCGACATTCATCAAAGAGCTTAAGCTGCAAATCCCGGATGGCGAGTCTGTACCTTTCCGTGCAGGTGGTTACATCCAGATTGAAGCGCCAGCTCACCATGTGAAATACGCAGACTACGATATTCCAGAAGAATACCGTGGCGACTGGGACAAATTTAATCTGTTCCGTTACGAGTCTAAAGTGGATGAGCCAATCATCCGTGCTTACTCGATGGCGAACTACCCAGAAGAGTTCGGCATTATCATGCTGAACGTGCGTATCGCAACGCCGCCGCCAAATAACCCAGACGTACCACCAGGTCAGATGTCATCTTACATCTGGTCACTGAAAGAAGGTGATAAGTGTACGATTTCTGGTCCATTCGGTGAGTTCTTTGCCAAAGATACTGACGCAGAGATGGTCTTCATCGGTGGTGGTGCGGGTATGGCGCCAATGCGTTCACATATCTTCGACCAGCTGAAGCGTCTGCACTCTACGCGTAAGATGTCTTTCTGGTACGGTGCCCGTTCTAAGCGTGAAATGTTCTACGTTGAAGATTTCGACATGCTGCAGTCTGAAAACGAAAACTTCGTATGGCACTGTGCACTGTCTGATCCTCAGCCTGAGGACAACTGGGATGGTTACACTGGCTTCATTCACAACGTGCTGTATGAACACTACCTGCGTGATCATGATGCACCAGAAGATTGTGAATACTACATGTGTGGTCCACCAATGATGAACGCTGCTGTAATCGGCATGCTAAAAGATCTTGGTGTTGAAGACGAAAACATCCTACTGGATGACTTCGGTGGCTAATTAGCCGCAACCCGGAAAAACTGGCTGACCCTGATGAAGGGTCAGCCTTTTTTCGTCATGCCCCCGGGTGATGACAATTTTTCTGTGGTTATTCTGTTGGTGTAAGTACCCGCTAACAGTGATTCTCTTTGGAGTTGTTGATGAAGATGTCCCTGAACAAAGCATTCTGGATGCTTGTGTTTGTATTTACCCTGTCGGCCTGTGGCGATCAGCGAGAGCTGGTTCAGTTTCAGGGCTCAACAATGGGAACTTATTACTCTATTAAGTTGATTAAGCAGGAAGGCTTACCGGCTGCAACGGACATGCAGGCTGAGATTGATCGTCGTCTGGAGTTGGTGAACGATCAGATGTCGACTTACCGTAAGCATTCCGAGCTCAGTCAATTTAACCAATCGCGTTCTACTGAGCCGTTTACGGTTTCAGCAGACACGGCAAAAGTGGTTAAGGAAGCGATTCGGCTGTCTAAGCTGACTGATGGTGCGCTGGATGTAACTGTCGGGCCAATCGTTAACCTGTGGAGCTTCGGCCCGGAAGCGCGTCCGGAGAAAACCCCAACCGCGGATGAGCTAGAAGTCCGTCGTGAGATTGTCGGCATTGAACACCTGAGTGTTGAAGGCAATGCCCTGCGAAAAGCAATCCCTGAGTTGTACGTTGACCTGTCTTCTATCGCCAAAGGGTTTGGCGTGGATGTGATTGCCGATTACTTTGATGATCTGAATATTGCTGATTACCTGGTTGAAGTGGGTGGTGAGCTGCGCCTGAAAGGTAAAAATCAGGAAGGTGTAGCATGGCGTATTGCTATCGAGAAACCGACTGAAGATGGCAGCCGCGCGATTCAGGAAGTGATTGAACCGGGTGATATGGCTGTGGCAACATCTGGTGATTACCGGAATTATTTTGAAGAGAACGGTGTCCGTTACTCTCATCTGATTGATCCGAATACAGGTCATCCGATTGATAACCACGTGGTATCGGTCACTGTGCTGGATGAGTCCTGCATGACGGCTGATGCCCTGGCTACGGCGTTTTCCGTAATGGGTGAGGAAAAAGCACTGGCGCTGGCGAACCAGGAAGGCCTGCCGGTTCTCCTGATTGTTAAAACCGAGCAGGGCTTCACGGAATTTGCTTCCGATGCATTTGCTCCCTACATGAAACAGAAGTAGAGAAATATCATGGCTATTTATCTGACAACGTTTGCGGTATTTCTGCTGGTGATCGCTGCTATGGCAGTGGGCTACATTTTCCAGCGTAAAACTGTCAGCGGCAGCTGCGGTGGTCTTGGCAGCATTGGCATTGAAAAAGAATGTGATTGCCCGGAGCCTTGTGACGCCCGTAAAAAGCGTGAAGCCCGTGCTGCGCGCCAAGCTGAGTGGAAGAAGAATCAGATTCTGTAATTCTGCTTGATGCTTTACCCCCAAACACCCCGGCCTGCGCCGGGGTGTTTGTTTTTCAGTATCAATAATCACTGTCAGATTTTAGCACTGGTTTGTAAGTGGTAACTTTTTCGTGTTTCTCAGTCTTCGCTAACACTTCCTCCGCCTTGTTGTGGGGCTTCACACTCCGGCACGCTCTCACTATAATGGTTACTGTATATATGAACAGTTACTGTGAGACCTTATGTCACCTGTTGCCCCTATCACGCAGCTGCCGATTCAGCGCAAAATCATCCATGTGGATATGGATTGCTTTTTTGCGGCTGTTGAAATGCGTGATAACCCGGCGTTGCGTGATATTCCGATAGCGATCGGTGGCCGCTCTGAACAGCGCGGAGTGATCAGTACCTGTAATTATCTGGCCCGTAAATACGGTGTTCGCTCAGCGATGCCGACAGCACGGGCGTTTCAGTTATGTCCGCATTTGACCCTGGTTGCCGGGCGAATGGGGGTGTACAAAGAGGTATCACAGCAAATCCGGGCTATATTTCAGCGTTATACCGACAAGATTGAGCCTCTGTCATTGGATGAAGCTTATATCGACGTGACCGACTGCTCCTTACTGCATGGCTCGGCCACCCTGATTGCGGAAGATATCCGCCGTGCTATCCGAGAAGAGTTGGGGCTGACTGCTTCAGCTGGCATTGCACCGGTGAAGTTTATTGCCAAGATAGCCTCTGACCTGAATAAACCGGATGGCCAGTTTGTGGTGACTCCCGACGCGGTACCGGCGTTTGTGGCCGACTTGCAGCTGGAAAAAATTCCTGGGGTAGGGAAAGTGACCATCCAGCGGCTCCATGAGCGGGGGCTGTATCTAGGCCGTGATGTACAGCATTATGACCGTCATATGCTGTTGCAGCAGTTTGGTAAATTTGGTCAGTCATTGTGGTCTCGTGCGCATGGTATTGATGAGCGTGAAGTGGTGGTGGAGCGGGCGCGAAAATCCGTTGGCGTCGAGCGGACTTTTTCTCACAACATTCGCACTTACAACGAATGCTGGGAGGTGATCGAGCGGCTTTATCCTGAACTGGAAAACCGGCTGCGCAGGGTAAAACCTGACCTGACAATTGCCCGCCAGGGAGTCAAAGTGAAATTTGCTGATTTTCAGCAGACAACGGTTGAGCACACTCAGGGCCGACTTGATAAGACCCAGTTTACCGCGTTACTGAAAGAAGCCCTGACCCGCCAGAAGGACAGGGAGATCCGTTTGATTGGGATAAATGTCGGGCTGGAGCTGGGCACTAAAGCGCAGCAGCTGTCATTTGAAGGCTTTTGAATGAAGTCTAGAGTCGATCACGGGCTTCAATTCAGGATGGCACGGGAGGCAGACATTGAATACCGATAGTCAGGGCGAGACTGAACGGATGAACGGAAAGCCGCAGTGATGCTGGCTATTGAGGGATACAGGAAAGTGCCATGTAAGCCGAAGTGCGTAAAAGAACGAAGAGAAGACGCGCAGTATTTGCTAAAAGAAAAATGCTAAAGGAAAAGCGCAAAAAGAAAAGCGAGTCACCCGGACTCGCTTTTTATGATGCACTCAGGCTGAAACCCTGATCCGGTATTACTGCTTAACCGGGATATTTTTCAGGATTGCCTGCATTTGATCCCAGAATAGGCCAACGGTTTCAATGTTCACTTTCTCATCCGGCGAATGCGGGAACTTGATCGTCGGACCGAACGAAATCATATCCATTTCCGGATATGGCTTTTTGAACAGGCCACATTCCAGACCGGCATGGATAACCATGATGTTTGGTTTTTTACCGTAAATCGCTTCATAGGTGTCACGGAACAGGTGCATCACTTCTGAATCGGCATCTGGTTTCCAGCCCGGGTAAGCACCAGAGAATGCGCACTCAGCACCAGCCAGTGCAGCAACTGCTGACAACATACCTTCCACGTTGCTGCGGCCAGAGTCGATCAACGAGCGGATCAGGCACAGCACAGTGATCTTGTCCGCATCGGTGGTGATCACACCCACGTTCAGTGACGTCTCAACCACACCCTCGATGTCGTCGCTCATGCGAATCACACCGTTCGGGCACGCGTTCAGCAGGTTAGTGAAACGTTGCTGGTCAGCTTCAACGATCACATCTGACGGCAGCTCAACAGGCTGAGTGAACAGGTTAATGCCCGTTTCAACACGACCCAGTTCAGCAACCAGTAGCTCCTGGTAATGCGCAAACAGTTCGTTCAGCTTATCGACATTGGCCGCAGGCAGGGTAACCACTGCGTTGGCTTCACGCGGAATGGCGTTACGCAGGCTGCCACCGTTTACGGCGTGCAGGCGCAGACCCAGATCTTGCGCGTGGCCGAACAGGAAACGGCCCAGAATCTTGTTGGCATTGCCACGGCCGGTGTGAATGTCACAACCAGAATGACCGCCTTTCAGGCCTTTTACCACCAGCTTGAGTGCCTGATGATCCGCCGGTACCGCTTCACGGTTTACCGTCAGGGTCAGGGCGCCGTCAACACCGCCGGCACAGCCCATGTACACTTCGCCTTCCTGCTCTGAATCAGTATTCAGTAGAATCTCGCCTTCCAGCCAGCCTTTGTCCAGGCCGAAGGCTCCGGTCATACCGGCTTCTTCGTCGATTGTCAGCAGAACTTCCAGTGGGCCATGTTCAATGTCTTTCGAGGCCAGCACGGCCAGACACGCAGCCATGCCCATGCCGTTATCGGCACCCAGTGTGGTGCCTTTTGCAGTCACCCATTCGCCGTCGATGTAAGGCTGAATAGGATCAGTCAGGAAATCATGGTCTGTGTCTTCATTTTTCTGCGGCACCATATCAATGTGCGCTTGCAGAACCACACCCTTGCGGTTTTCCATTCCCGGTGTTGCCGGTTTTTTGATAAAGACGTTACCGACGCTATCACGGCGAACTTCCAGGCCTTCTCCTTCGGCAAATGTAATGATGTGTTGTGCCAGAGCTTCCTCATGCTTAGATGGGTGAGGAATCGAGCAGATTTGGTCAAAGAATTGCCACACAACTTGTGGCGATAGTTGACTGATTTCAGACACAGCAGTCTCCTTTATAAACTTTCAGTTTAGTGCGATTAAGTAGATGAAATCTGCTATATACACCTAAGTTATTAGCATAATTCACCATCGCAATTGACCTCAAGGATACCACTGCGCCTGATCCGGTTACAGCTAAATCTTGAAATGGCGAATGTGCCTTTCAAGACTGTGACCGCTGGCAAGTAATTGTTCACTGCTAGCAGCAATCTGGTCGCCTTGTTCAACAGTCTGGTGGCTGTGCTCTGTCAGGTGACTGAGGTTGATATTGATTTCTTCGGCTGCCAGCGTCTGCTGTCCACTGGCTTCGGCGATATGCTGGTTCAGCTCGCGAATACGGGTGATATGGCTGCCCACGACAGTCAGGGCATCTGCCACTTGCTCGGCATGACCTGCTGTACTGGCCGACTGCTCCCGCGTTTCCAGCAGGGCCGTGCTGACGCTGTGTGCTTTGGTCTGCAAGCTACCGATAATGGTTTCTATCTCATTGGTACTGGTTTGCGTTCGGGTGGCGAGGGTGCGTACTTCATCGGCTACCACGGCAAAACCACGACCTTGTTCACCGGCCCGGGCGGCTTCAATGGCCGCATTCAGTGCCAGCAGATTGGTTTGCTCTGCAATGCCGCGAATGACATCCAGCACCGACCCGATGGTTTCGGAATCCTGGGCCAGCGCCTGGGCGCTGCTGTTGGCCTCGTCCAGCAATGTCAGCAGGGCTCGCATCTCATCCGATGCGGTCGAGACCACTGCGATACTGTCTTCGCTTTGCTGGTGGGCTTCTGTCGCGGCATCAGCCGCCTGCAGGGCCGCTTGTGCCACATCCTGATTACTGGTGTGCAGTTCATTCATCGCGGCAGCGACGCTGTCAATACCACGGTGCGATGAGGCAGCACTCGTCGCAGTTTGTGAGGCAACACTGTTGAGCTGGGTGGCGGCCGCGGTGATCTGGGTACTGACCGGAGCCATGTCTCGCAGCATGCCCGATAATCGTTCAGCAAATGTATTGTAGGCGCGAGCAAGCTGGGCCAGCTCATCATTCCCCAGACTTGGCAGGCGTTGTGTCAGATCGCCGTCACCACCGGCGATATCTTCCATCGCGGCCACGGTTTCCTCACAGGGAGCTGTGATAGAACGTCCGATATACCAGGCAATGGCAAACATCAGACAGAGTGAGCCGGCCAGCATCCCGCCGAGCTGTTTCAGTTTAGCGAAGAACAGGGCCTGTACATCATCCACATAAATACCGGAGCCCACGATCCAACCCCAGGGAGTGAAACCTTTGACATAGGAGATTTTGGCAACCGGGACATCATAGCCGGGTTTCTCCCAATAGTAATCGACAAATCCCTGTCCCTGTTGGCGAACGACATTGACCATGTTGACAAAGAGGGGAGTACCGTTCGGATCATGGAAATCGGTCAGGCTTTTCCCATCCAGGGACGGTTTGAACGGGTGCATGATCATGGCTGGCGTCATGTCATTGAGCCAGAAATAGTCATTTTTTTCATACCGCAAAGCGGCGATGGCGGCTTTAGCCTGCTGCTGAGCGGCCGGACGGGAAAGTGCTCCCTGTTGTTCCTGCTGATAGAAATGTTCCACTACGCTGTATGCCGTTTCGACTAGATGCCGGGTCTGAAGACGTTTCTGACTCATAAAATCAGACTGATAGCTGGATACAAAGAGAATGAGTGGGGCAAGAGTCAGGAAGGTAATTGTGATACCCATGAGGTATAGACGCTTGCTAATGGAGAGTGCTCTGAGTTGTTGGAATCGTGCCATGGTTTTGCCTCTGTCCTTATTATAGTTATTGCATAATCACCAGTGTTAAGCATATGTTGCATGTTGTCAGAGGATCAAGAGGGCTCGGTTACACTTTGGTCTCAAGGGCGTTAAAGAAGGAATATTCCTTTTTGTAATAAAATTACAATACAAGCGTGATAGTCCCTATTGGTAATGAAAAATGTGACGAAGTTAAAGAAATTGCTTGAAAGTTTATTACGATTTGGGTATATTAGCCTCATCTTCAGAGAGAAGATAAACGACATAACAAGTTGCTCGAGGATGAGCCCGATCAATCGCCTCCAGGGAACCGAGATTAAGTGAAGCCAAGCAGGCCGAACACGATTGTTTATGTGTGTATTTGCTTAATAGTTAAAGGTGATAATAATGAAAGTTTTTGAATCTGTTACAAAATATTGGAACATGCGCTCTGTTTATACTGCTAACTTCCAGTACCCAAGCTCATTCGGCTACTAATTTCTGACTCTTGGCTCTCTGTTCTGAGTGACAGAGTGCGAAGTATCGAACTGTATTGTTCACCCCCTTAATTTGAGAATCTCTTAAAACCGCTCTTCGGTTTATAGTTACATTCTTAGCGCCACTTCTTTTTGGAGTGGCGTTTTTTTTTGCGTGTTTTTCCTGAATCCCTCTCCTAAATGTTGCCGGAATTTTGCCAGCCTGTGATGTATTCGATTACATCTCGATGTAAGGGCTAAATATGTGGCTCAATCTGCACAGATTATCGATTGCGTTTCCCGGAAAAATCCCACCTGAATAAAATACACTCAACGTATTTGTATTTTAGTTTGTTGTTTTATAAGTGGTTTGTGTTGGCGGTTCAGAAGGTGGGATGGATTTTTATCCATTTGTCGGCGTGGATTAGTGATAAATACGTTATTTTCTGGAAATTGATGAGCTAGAGGCATATAATCGCCACCCAAAAATAGAAAACGCAAACGTTTTCTATTTTTCGTTCGGGCAGACGTTAACTTTGATGTTGGCTCAGGCCGAGACAGACACAACAACACTTGCGTAATATCTCCAAGGAATTGAGAGCAATGCTTGAGAAACTCTTCAAACTGAAAGAACACGGTACCGATGTTCGGACTGAAGTTCTGGCGGGCCTTACCACCTTTTTGACCATGGCCTACATCATCTTCGTCAACCCGACTATGCTGTCGGCGACAGGGATGGATCAGGGCGCGGTTTTTGTTGCGACCTGTCTGGCTGCCATGGTGGGCTGTTTTATCATGGGCTTTGTCGCGAACTATCCGGTCGCTCAGGCTCCGGGTATGGGCCTCAATGCATTTTTTACCTACAGTGTTGTTCTGGGCATGGGGCATACCTGGCAGGTCGCTCTGGCTGCGGTCTTCCTTTCCGGCCTGTGCTTCATTGCGCTGAGTGTGCTGAAGGTTCGTGAGTGGATCATCAATGCGATTCCTCATGCACTGCGTACGGGGATCTCTGCCGGTATCGGTCTGTTCCTGGCTTTCATCGCTCTGCAAAGCTCGGGCATTGTGGTTGATAACCCTGCCACGCTGGTACACATTGGTGACTTGACCAGCTTCCCTGCCGCGATGGCGTCGCTGGGCTTTTTCCTGACCATTGCGCTGGTACACCGTGGCTACAAAGCGGCGGTACTGATTGCTATTCTGGTTGTAACCGGAATGGGTATTGTGTTCGGTGAAGTGGCATATAACGGTGTTGTTTCTATGCCACCAAGCATTGCACCAACCTTTATGCAACTGGATTTTTCCGGCGCGATGGAAGTTGGACTGATTTCTGTTGTGTTTGCTTTCCTGTTTGTTGACCTGTTCGACACAGCCGGCACCCTGGTGGGTGTGGCGACAAAAGCGAACCTGATGGACAAAGACGGCAAACTACCACGCCTGAACCGTGCGCTGCTGGCTGACAGTACGGCAACATCTGTGGGCGCGGTTCTGGGGACGTCAAACACGACCTCTTTCGTTGAGAGTGTCTCGGGCGTTGCTGTTGGTGGCCGCACCGGTCTGACAGCCGTTACCGTCGGTGTCCTGTTCTTGCTGTCGCTGTTTTTTGCTCCGCTGGCCGGTATGGTGCCAGCCTACGCCACAGCAGGCGCGCTGTTTTATGTTGCCATCCTGATGATGTCCGGTTTGGTGAGTATTGACTGGCGCGACTTAACAGAAGCAGCACCAGTAGTTGTGGTTTGCCTACTGATGCCGTTAACATATTCCATAGCAGAGGGAATTGGTCTTGGTTTTATTACCTATGCTGCTGTCAAAGTGATGAGTGGTAAAGGGCGGGATATCAATATCAGCGTCTGGGTAATTGCTGCCCTGTTTCTTGCTAAAATTATTTTCCTATAAAAGTTTATAAATCCATCCAGCGGCGCTGCCGCTGACTCAGAGGTTCATCGGATATGAGTAATAAGTTCGTCATCACTTGGGATAACATGCAAATGTATACCCGCCAGCTTGCAGAAAAACTACTGCCTGCGGATCAATGGAAAGGTATCATTGCCGTTAGCCGTGGTGGCCTGGTGCCATCTGCCATTCTGGCTCGTGAACTTGGTATTCGTTACGTAGATACCGTGTGTATCTCAAGCTACGACCACGATCACCAGCGCGATATGAACGTGTTGAAAAAAGCAGACGGTGACGGCGAAGGTTTCATCGTGGTTGACGATCTGGTGGACACTGGCGGTACGGCGGAAGTGATTCGTCAGATGTATCCGAAAGCAAAATTTGTGACCGTTTGTGCGAAGCCTGCGGGTAAACACCTGGTTGATGACTACGTGGTTGACATTCCTCAGGATACTTGGATTGAGCAGCCTTGGGATATGGCAGTGACATTTGTTGACCCGATTGCCAAGCGCTAATTGTCGACAGCATCTGTTATCGCGAAGCAAAGCACACAGGAAAGGAGCCGAAAGGCTCCTTTCTTTTTGCCTGCTTGTTGTGATTGACGGTGATTTGACCGGTTGGCACTGGTAGTGAAAAGCCAGTCGTCGCATTCTTTGAATCGTCCTATCAAGTGCGGTGGGCTTTGGCCCGGATATCAGATAAGGACTCGTTGTGGGGTTTATTGCGATAGAAATTGTTGAAGTTAATCAGATCAACGGCGGTATTACCGGTAATGTCGCACTGGCGCTCAAGTTTGGTCTGGTAACTGCCGGGTATCCGCTCTCCCGAGACATCAAGGCATAAGGCGGTTTTGGCATTGACCCCACCTGAGGCTTCGCCGGGATTTCCCCCCATAGAGCCACCGCTGCCAAACGCCAGAGCTTGTCCGGAAAAGAAAACCACGCTAATCAGCATAATAAGGCTACGCATATCAGGACTACGCATATTGTTCACCGTACGAAATACTGCTCGGTAAGTACAAGCATAGCTGACGTTTGTTTGGCTTGAGAAACGCGTACCGGCATTCCCCGTGACTTGTCCAGTCCGGATGCCGGTTTTGTTAGGGCTGGCATATAGTAAGCATTTGATGGATGGTATACTCTTCACAAGAACCTACTACATGACGCCGCCATTTTTTGCCGTGGCAGCGCGTCGCGACAGAGATGGAGTCCCACGTGTCTGAACCGTCCAAAACCAACCTATCTGAAAAGCTGTTTGCTCCACGCCAAACGTCGAAAGAAACATCCAGCCTGGTAAAGCTCGCCCATGTTAAAGATACGCCGATTCACAGCGCCCTGGATGGCGACAGTGAAGCTGGCTGGTATCGGGTTATGCGTCGTCCGCAATGGATCTGGCAGGGGATTGACCCTATTGAGATGGAGGCCATCTTTGCCCGTATTGCCAGTTCGAAAGCAGCCCGTACCCGCGACGATTTGCTGGATACTGTGATTGGCTATAAGCCCGGAAACTGGGTGTATGAGTGGTGTCAGGTCGGGGCGAGAAGGCAGAAGGCAGCTCGGGAAATGCTCGAAAACGGCGAGGTGGAAAAGGCTGCGGAAGAACTGCTGATTGCCAGTATGTACTACAGTGTGGGGGCTTACCCGCACCTTAAAGGGGATGAGTTGGCCGCACAGGCGGAGCTGCAGTCGAATCAGACTTACCGCGAAGCCATGGAAAAGCTGCCACATCAGATGCGTACCATAGATGTGAAGTACGACAACAAGACGTTCCAGGCTTTTATCCATCTGCCTTGCACCGATAAATTGCTGCCGACCGTTATTGTTAGTGGCGGGCTGGATACGCTTCAGTCGGATCTGTGGCGGTTGTACAAAGACTATTTCGGCCCGGCCGGGTTTGCCATGATCACGCTGGACATGCCCTCTGTCGGACACAGTAGCCACTGGTCACTGACGGAAGACACCAGTCGTCTTCACCAGGCGTTACTGCAACAGGTCAAAGACGTGCCATGGGTCGATCACACCCGGGTTGCCATGCTGGGGTTACGTTTCGGTGGTAATGCGGCCATTCGCCTCGGTTTTCTTGAGCCGACCCGACTCAAGACCTGTATCAGCTTGGGGGGAATGATTCATACCGCGTTGGCTGATCCAAAACGTCTGGATTCAATGCCGCGTATGTACCTGGATATGATGGCGTCCCGGATGGGGAAAAACGGGGTCTCCAAAGCGAGTTTGACCTCTCATCTCCCGGCCTGGTCGCTGAAGCTGCAAGGGCTGGTTGGTCGCCGGAAAATTGAGATACCGATGCTGGGGATTGGCCTGAAAGGTGACCCGGTATGTACTGAAATCGATAACCAGCTGATTGCGATGTCGAGCTGGGGCGGTAAAGCCATTACCCTGCCTGACAAACCTCTGCATGACGGCTACCACCGTGCCATGACTACAGTGGTTGACTGGCTGAAAGAAAAACTGGCCTGATCATTGTCGCTGAACGCAATGTTGCCAACGGAATCTTGTAAACGGAATGTTGCAATTTCAGCGTATTAGGGCTTAAATGGTGGGTACAAAAGCCGGAAGGAATGCCGGCTACCTTGCCCAGCAAGGCCAGCCATACAGGCTGGGGGATAACACCGCTGATTGATTGCTAAGGATGGAGAACGACGATGACAACGCAAGTGACTTTTCCCCCGCATGGCCGTTTGATGACCAAGCTTACGGCGTTGGGGCCTTATCTTCGCCAGAATCTCTCTGCAGAGGGACATTTTTTCTTTGACTGCCTGTCGAGCTGTATCAGCGCCAAGAAAGCACCGGAAGAACGTGAGTTCTGGGGCTGGTGGCTGATCATGGAAGCGACGAAAAACGGGTTTGAGTATCACTACCAGTTTGGTCGGTTTAACGATCAGGGGGAGTGGGATAAGGACACCGTGCCCGCGAAACACGTTCAGGCTGTGCAGCAGACGCTGGATGATTTCTATCCGAAATTAAAGGGCTTGCTGGTTGATGAACTGGGACTTTCATTAACCGCCTCTAAAGCGCTGGAAGAACCCGAACTGGGTAGCGCCGCCTGAGTTAAAAAGTTGTTTATTGCCAAGAAAAATGCGCCTTAATGGCGCATTTTTCTTGTGATTTTTTAAGCGTATTGATACAACGTCAGTCTATTCATTATTTTTGTTAGATCCCTATGGCAGAGACAAATTTCCTTCAAGAACAGCAAACCAGTCGTGTTGCCGTGCGTGCCGCTCAGGCGCAGACGAAGCAAGAAACGACCGTTGCTTCCCAGACCATTGTTGTCAAACTGGGAACCAGTGTACTGACTGGTGGTACCCTGAAATTGGATCGTGCCCATATGGTTGAGCTGGTAAGGCAGTGTGCTTTACTTCGCCGCCAGGGGCACAAGGTCATCATCGTTACGTCCGGCGCAATTGCCGCGGGACGTGAGCACCTTGGTTACCCCGAATTGCCCAAAACCATGGCCAGTAAGCAGTTGCTGGCTGCGGTAGGGCAGAGCCGACTGATTCAGGAATGGGAAAGTCTGTTTGGGATCTACGGCCTACACGTGGGGCAGATGCTGCTGACCCGTGCTGATCTGGATGATCGCGAGCGTTTCCTCAATGCGCGGGACATGATTGTTGCGCTGCTGGATAACGGCATTATCCCGATCGTTAATGAAAACGACGCGGTGGCGACCACCGAAATCAAAGTGGGTGACAATGATAACCTGTCCGCGCTGGTTGGCATTCTGACCGGAGCTGACAAGCTGCTATTGTTGACCGATCAGCCGGGGCTGTTTACGGCCGATCCGCGTAATAACCCGGATGCGGAATTGATCCGTGAAGTCCATACCATTGACGAGACCCTGCGCAAGATTGCCGGTGGCAGTGTGGGCGGACTGGGTACCGGTGGCATGGCAACCAAGCTGCAAGCGGCTGACGTAGCACGTCGTGCCGGCATTGAAGTGACCATTGCCGCAGGCAGTCGCCCGGATGTGATTTCTGCCCTGACCAATGGTGAGTCGGTTGGTACTCGCTTCCTGCCGCTGGAATCCCCACTGGAAAGCCGCAAGCGCTGGATTTTGGCCGGGCCTCCGCCAGCAGGCGATATCGTGATCGATGACGGTGCGGTTGCTGCCGTACAAAAGCGGGGCAGCAGCTTGCTGTCGAAAGGGATCACCGAAGTTCGCGGGGATTTCGAGCGGGGAGAAGTGGCGCGTATCTATAGCACCCGTGGTGAATTGTTGGCACGGGGTATCTGCCGTTACTCCAGCAAAGATTTGTCTAAGATTGCCGGCAAGCACAGCCAGGATATCTACCAGGTGCTGGGCTACGAATACGGTCCGGTTGCCGTTCATCGTGATGATCTGGTCGTTATTTAAAGAAATGCATTTGAGGGAACACAATGAATCTTGAGTTGATGGGCCAGGCTGCGCAGCAGGCGGCCTTTGAACTGGCTACCGCTGCAACCAAGCAAAAGAACCAAGCACTGGCTATTATCGCCGATGAGCTGGAAGCCAATCGCGACACTATTCTGGCCGCCAATGCCCTGGACATTGAAGCGGCGAAAGCATCAGGGATGACGGATGCCCTGATTGACCGTCTGTTGCTCAATGAAGAGCGCCTGAGCGGCATTGCCAACGATGTCCGCAATGTGATCAGTCTAAATGATCCGGTGGGCTCTGAGCTCGACAGCAAGGTACTGGAAAATGGCATGCGCCTGAGCCGTCGTCGTGTCCCGCTGGGTGTGGTTGGGGTGATTTACGAAGCGCGCCCGAACGTGACCATTGATATCGCCGCCTTGTGCCTGAAAACCGGTAATGCCAGTATTCTGCGTGGTGGTCGGGAAACCTTCCACTCCAATATGGCACTGGTGAAAGTTATTCAGGTCGCGCTAGCAAAAGCCGGCCTGCCGTCGGCATCGGTGCAGTATATCGAGAAGCCGGATCGTGAACTGGTTTCTCAATTGCTGAAGATGGATCAGTACGTTGACATGATCATCCCGCGTGGTGGCGCAGGCTTGCACAAGATGTGCAAAGAGAACAGTACGATTCCGGTCATTATTGGTGGATTTGGGATCAGCCACGTTTACGTGGATGCCAGTGCCGATCTGTCTCGCTCGCTGACCGTGGTAGAAAATGCCAAAGTGCAGCGTCCGTCGGCCTGTAATGCACTGGATACCCTGCTGGTTAGCGAGAAGATCGCCGAAGCGTTTCTGCCGCGTCTGGCTGAGCGAATGAATGCCAAGCAAGTTTTGCTGGTAGCCGATGAAGCGTCTTATGAGCTGCTGGAAGGCAAAGCCGCCAACCTGCGTAAAGCGGTTGAAGGGGACTTTGACACCGAATGGCTGAGTTTTACGTTGGGTATCAAAGTCGTGAAAGACGTGAATGAAGCGATTGCACACATGCGTAAGCATAATGCCAGCCATTCCGACGCCATCATGACCAATGATCTGGCTGCGGCCGAGCGATTTGTTAATGCAGCAGGCTCAGCCGCGGTATACGTGAATGCATCAACCCGTTTTACTGACGGTGCGCAGTTTGGCTTGGGAGCCGAGGTGGCGGTTTCGACTCAGAAGCTGCATGCACGTGGCCCGATGGGGCTGGAAGAGCTAACAAGTTACAAATGGGTAGGGATCGCTGATTACTTGGCTCGGGCTTAATGATTATCTTTTAAGTCAGCCATAACGTTAATTGCATCGTAAGCGCGCATTGACTTCAAACACCGCGCTTACTCGCTGTTATCGCTGTGGCCGATTGAACGGGCGACCTGATAACAGTGGCGGGATGAGCTATCAGAAATACAAAAGCGAGAGTTTAACTCTCGCTTTTTTTATGGGTGCGGTTTGAGCAAGTCAGTTTACGGGTTTTTATGTTGCTCTGTTTGCTGTTCTTGTGCTGTCGCTTGATCGGCAACGTTTGGGTCTTGCTCCGCATTGTTTTGGGCCTGTTCACGCTGGTGTTTTTCCTGCATGTATTTGACCTTGTCCTTATAGTCAAACTTCATGTTGGCCGTGTACTTCAGAGCCGCGATGTTGCTGACCAGAACACTGACAATAATCAGCGTGATTACCCAAGGGTTGAGCAGCCATTCCATTTACACCTCGCAGATATTCTCTATGTACTTAATATAAAGATTATCAAGGTTTTTCAGGATATGCGACTTTCCGGCAATGTCACTGTGACTGAGCACAGCTTTCAGCATATCGGGAGTCAGTTGTGCCAGTAAATGCTGGCTGACAGGAAAATAGCTGATGTGCCAGGGTTCACAGGCCACTCCGTCGCGCTCTTCCCTGTAAGGAAGGTAAAAGCCAAATGAATGCATGTTGTGGCACAGCCATTCACTGAATTCAGCCTGGTGGCCTCCGGGCTCGTATTCCCAGGGCTCGAGCATCAATGCGGTGTCTTGCGGCAGGCAGTTGGCGGCATAGACATCAACATCCGTGCCCCAGTGATGGCGGCTGCCTCCGGGCAGAGCTGACCAGCGAAGAATGGCATGAATTTTTTCGAGATCCGTCAGCGTTGCCGGATCCAGTGGCTGGCTTTGGCTGTCGAGTATCGGGCGTAAGCCGTTGAACTTGTTGTTCCAGATCAGCAGCTGACGTTCAAACGGGCGGAATGCGCTGGCCAGCCGAAGGTCAAACCCGGCGGTCTGTGCGGCCTGCTGCATGGCACGCAGTGCGGGCGCCATCTGCTGGTGGACAAACTGGTTACCGACGGCCACCAGATGACTGGTGTCCTGGCCGGTCAGTTGCCCGGCGCTGTGCGGCCGGGCAGTTGTTGGGTGAATTAACATGATAGTGTTAAAGCACTTTTTCCATGATCTTCTGATACATATCGGTCAGCTTCTCTAAATCTGCGACTTTTACGCACTCGTTGATCTTGTGAATGGTAGCGTTTACCGGACCCAGCTCAATAACCTGTGCGCCAGTTTGCGCGATAAAGCGACCGTCAGAGGTTCCGCCGGTAGTCAACAGTTCAGGTTTCTGGTGGTTCACTTCTTCAATGGCTGCCACAACGGCTTCCAGCAGGGTACCTGTATCGGTCAGGAACGGATGGCCGCTGAACGTCCAGGTTATCTCATACTCCAAGCCGTGCGCATCCAGAATGGAATGCACCTTGCGCTTGATGTCCTCTTCAGTCAGCTCGGTGCTGTAGCGGAAGTTGAACTGAACGTGGAATTCCCCCGGAATCACATTGGATGCGCCGGTACCGGCCGCCAGGTTCGCGATCTGGAAGCTGGTCGGCGGGAAGAACTCGTTGCCGTTATCCCAAGTAGTTGTTGCCAGTTCCGCCAGTGCCGGCATGGCACGATGCACCGGGTTATCGGCAAGATGCGGATAGGCAACATGTCCTTGCGTACCTTTAATGATCAGATCACCGGTGATGGAGCCTCGGCGGCCGTTTTTCACGACATCACCCACGGCATGGGTACTGGATGGTTCACCCACGATACACATGTCGATTTTCTCATTTCGCGCTTCCAGCGTATCCACGACGCGCGTGGTACCGTTGATAAACGGCCCTTCTTCGTCAGATGTGATCAACAGGCCGATTGAGCCTGTGTGTTCAGGGTGTTCCGCCAGAAAACGTTCAATTGCCACTATCATACAAGCGAGCGAGCCTTTCATATCGGCAGCCCCACGGCCGTGGAGGTAACCGTCAATGATTGTTGGCTCGAAAGGAGGCGTATGCCAGTGGTTCAGGTTACCGGCTGGCACTACATCGGTATGACCGGCAAACACCAGCAGTGGTGCCTCTGTACCGCGGCGTGCCCACAGGTTGGTGGTATCTTCGAAAACCATAGGCTCGATGGTGAACCCTAGTGCTTTCAGGCGGGCAATCATCACATCCTGGCAACCTGCATCTTCGGGGGTAACGGATGAGCGGCTGATTAAATCTTTGGCCAGCGCGATGACCGGACTATCTGACATCCTTGTATCCTTAATTAGTTATTTTGGAAAATTTCTTGGTACTGGGCCGGTTTAAAGCCAAGGTGGTAGCCGCCGTTATGGACCAGCAGCGGACGTTTGATCATCGCTGGGTATTCCAGCATCAGCGCCAGCGCGGTTTCCTGATTAAGGTTGGCTTTCTGGTCTTCTGTGAGCTGGCGGAAAGTCGTGCCACGCTTGTTCAGCATGGCTTCCCAGCCGAGTTCAGCTTCAAATGCTTCCAGCATGTCGCTGTCGAGGCCATCAACGCGGTAGTCATGAAAACGGTATGCGATATTTTCTGCGTCCAGCCATTTCTTCATTTTTTTAATGGTGTCGCAATTTTTAATGCCGTAGGCGATGGTACTCATAGTGGATTGACTGACTTTTTGTGAATTTGGTCCCTCTTTATAACGAGAATGGCTGGGGTTAGCAATGGCTTAACCGCTATAGCTGGCCGCCATTTTTATCAGCCATAGACAGGCAAAGATACCGACCACAAAAACCACGGTGCGCCAGGGGATCAGGTTGAAGGTATAGCAGGCGCAATACAGGATGCGTGAGGCGATAAACAGGTAGGCGGGCAGGGCTGACTGGGACGCAGGCACACCGGCCAGGTGGGCAATGAATACGGAGCAGGCAAAGACAGTCAGGATTTCCCAGCTGTTGGCCTGCGCGGCGTTTACCCGAGCGGCCATTCCGGTTAGAGACTGTGCCTGAAGGCGGGGATAGCGGATATCCAGCCGGCCTGTTTGCTGGGTAGTGAGCCAGCCACCCAGTCCCGCCAGCAGGTAATTCATGAAGATCGCAATCACAATGCACCAAAATGCCGGGGTCATGGCGGTATCCTCTTACATTATTCCTGACGGTAATGGGATCAGTATAGGGGAGAGTCTGACGCCGGTGCATCGAGTGAATCGGCAGAAGGAGGTTGTATGCCGTGGAGCAAGAGGCAAACACCTCTCTGATATGCACCTGATGGCTATTAATTCGTGAGGATAAAAATGTTTTTCAGTTCCTCATTTGAGAGTGCAAAGGATGTTAGGTAAATCCAGGAAGTGTGAGCTGTTTTTTATATTTTGTGCGGTTTGAGCCCATTTTAAGCACACTCGTAGCCCATTAAATACCATCGTTTTTAAGTTGTTGATCTGTATCAAAAGTTATTTATTGGTGTTAATTTTTCTAAATTGATTTCAGTCAATACGTGCCTGTTTCAATGTGGTTACATTCTGCACCATTCAAACGACAAGCCCGATAAATTTCCTGTTGGGATTTCAAAAGGAATGGAGTCAATAATAATGAAAAAAACAATTTGTGCTTTAGCAGCGTTCGCAACCCTTTCTGCCGCCCCTTATGCGCTGGCCCACAAACAAGGTGACATCCTGGTGCGTGCTGGTGCCGCGACGGTTGTACCGAATGAAAGCAGTGACGATGTACTGGGTCTGGGTGAATTTGGCGTGAGCTCAAATACTCAGCTTGGCCTGACTGTGGGCTACATGCTGACTGACAATATCAGTATTGAACTGCTGGCTGCGACCCCGTTCAAACACGACGTATCACTGGGCAATGGTGTTGGTGATATCGCTGAGGTAGAGCACCTACCACCAACGCTGATGATTCAGTACTACTTCCTGGACAGCACCAGCAAGTTCCGTCCTTACGTGGGTGCTGGCCTGAACTACACCACGTTCTTTAACGAAGATTTTAACGGTAAGGGGAAAGGGCTGGGTCTGTCGGATCTGAAACTGGATGATTCTTGGGGACTGGCAGCGAACGTAGGTATTGACTACCAGCTGAAAGATAACTGGTTCGTTGGTGCGTCAGTATGGTATGCCGATATCAATACTGACGTAAGCTTTAAAGCTGGCAATGATCGCGTAACGATTGATACTGATATCGACCCATGGGTATTTATGGTTTCTGCCGGTTACACGTTCTAATCCTACCCGGATGATCAAAACACAGGCACAACCCGAGAGGGTTGTGCCTAGTTATTTGATTTACAAAGCGATAACATTTTTATCTCCCCGTTAAATCCGCAGTTTTGCGAGATGCGTCACTCTACCGTATCGCACGTGCTTGGAAATCCTACCGCAACTTGATCAAACGCAACATCCCTTCAGCAGAAGACGGAATAATAAAAAACCATCAGCTTATGGAGGTCTCAATGGAACTGAATCCGGTTTTTGCCCGTCGTCTGTATCTCGCTCTGCTCGTTGAGCAGCTTGATCGCCCTAATGTGCCGAAGTTAATTGAAATTACCGGCTGGCCGCGTCGTACTATTCAGGACGTATTGAAAGCCTTGCCGGGGTTTGGGATTGAGCTGTCCTTTATTCAGGACGGCAAACGTCATAATGACGGTTACTACCAGCTTTGTGATTGGGGGCCGTTTGATTTGCAGTGGGTGGAATCCCGGGAGAAGGACATCATTGCATCGGTGTCCCACTAACTGACACAGCGTCAAAAAGAAAAAACCGCGATTGCGGTTTTTCTGTAGCTGCGTTTATTAGTGCTTGCTGGTTCTACTGCCCTTGAGCCTCAAGGTACAGAACCGTCGCAGCAGTGCGTGATTTCACCTGAAGCTTTTTGAGCAGGCTTTTCATGTGTACCTTGACCGTGGCTTCAGAAATGAACAGCGACTCGGCGATCTGCTTGTTGCGAAACCCCTTGGCGACTTCCTGCAGGATCTGCATCTCGCGGTCGGTCAGGGAATCAAGCAGTGACTCCTGTGAATCGTTGTCTTCCAGGTATTCCCGCACCTGCTCGCTATAGGCTTTCCCACCGCACAGGGCTTGCTTTAGCAGATTGATCAGCTCATCCGGCTCGGTATCTTTCAGCAGATAGCCGTCAGCACCGGCATTCAGCAGGGCTCGAATATCAGCTTTGCTGTCAGAAACGGTCAGGACCACGATGCAAGACTGAATACCTTCAGCCCGCATGGCATTGAGGGTATCGAGCCCTGACATCCCTTTCATGTTGAGATCCAGCAGGATCAGATCCGGCTCGGCTTCCGATGCGAGTTGGAGCGCATCAGCCCCGTTGCTGGCTTCACCAACAATCTCAAAATCGCTTTCAAAACTCAGTAGCTGATGGATACCACGGCGCATGAGCGGGTGGTCATCGACAATCATTATTTTCCAGGTTGCCATATCGTTATCCTTGAGGCTCCAGTTGAAAACGAAGCAATACCTCGCTCCCGGAGCCTTGGGTCGTGTTTATATCCAGTGTACCGTGCAGGCGCGATGCCCGCTCCGTCATGATCGCCAGACCATAATGGTTAAGTTTTTCGTTGGCCGGGTCAAATCCAATCCCGTCATCTTTGACGCTGATAGTAATATCGTGTTCATTTTGGCTGCAAGTGATGATGATTTCGTCTGCCGCGGCATGCTTGATGGCATTGAGTACCGCTTCACGGATGAGTTGCAGCAGATGGATCTGATGGTGCGCATCAAGGTTAAGCGACGACAGCTGATTATCGATGATCAGCAATGCATCGCTTTGATCTTCCAGCGGCTTGAGCATTTCGACCAGAGCTTCACCAAAGTTGGCCTCTTTGATGGTCAGCCGGAAAGTGCTCAGCAGTTCCCGCAGCTGGGTGTAGGCACCCGACAAGCCGGCGTCAATTTCACCGATGATCGCCATCGCCCGTTCCTTTTCGTCCTGGCTGAGCTGGCGCTTGAGCAGGGTCACCTGAATCTTCAGGTAAGACAGCGACTGCGCCAGGGAGTCATGCAGCTCGCGGGCGATAGTGGCCCGTTCTTCCATCAGCAGTAACTGCTCAGCCTGTTTCTGGGCCCGGTTGTAATAAATGCCCCGCGCAAGGGTGCGGCTGATGTTGTCGATCAGGCTCTGATCCGGACAGGGCAGGGTGTATTGCCACCAGAGCTGTCCCAGAATCTGGCCGTCGAGCTCCAAATCCTGATAGTGCCAGTGACCTTCAGTCGGTGTGCCGGCGCTGATTTCTGTATTGGCACCGCTGGCTTCCTCGATCACCAGTTTGGTCGCGGTCAGCCCCTCAATATGAAGCAAGGTTTTTAGCATCGCGGCAAAGTTCTTCGAGGTCAGCCGGCTTTCGGTCAGCTCCTGCGAGCAGTTATACAGCACCTGCAGTGAATCGTTCGCCTGGCGCAGGCGGCGGGTTTTTTCATCCACTTTCTTTTCCAGGTTGCGGTACAGCTTGCCCAGCTCTGAAGCCATGGTGTTAAACGTGCCAGCCAGCAGACCCAGCTCATTATCACTTTTTAGGTTGAGGTTCAGAGTGAACTGACCGTTTTTCACTTGTTCACTGGCAAACACCAGCTGCTTGAGTGGGCTGACAATTTTGCGCTGAGTGAAATGAATCGTGAACAGGGCAACCAGCAGAATCAGGCTTAACCCCAGGCCGCCGACAATCGATAGGACCTGGAGTTTAATGGTGGAAAATTCCTGTAATTCGAGGACAAATGCGTCGATATGATCGACAAAGTGCGCAACCTCGCGAAGGTAAGCCTGCTCGTCACCATCCCGGAGCAAGGGATAAAGTGTCTGCCAGCGATGCAGCAAATTGCTGTAATGGGACTGAATGGTGTCCGGGACGGTCCAGTGTGACAAAGCGGCCATGGAAGGTGACAGAAGCGAGTGCTCAAACTGTTCAACATGCAGGAGTAAATCGGGTGATTCCGTTTCGACATCATAGGCCAGGCGGTAGCTCTGCATCCTCAGTGATCCGGAAACGTTAATGGCTTCAGCATCGTTCAAGCTCGATGCCAGCGTCAGCAGGGCGAAGCTGGTAGTGGCAACCGACAACAGCAGGATGGCGAGCATGGATCGGGCGATGGTGGTCGTCACGGGCTTTAGTGGCCGGTTCTGCACAATTCTTCCTTATTATTTATTGGATTAGTGACGGAAAGGTGGCTGAACTGAGTGTACGCTGACTTGCGGCAGAATGGGAATGCTCATTGTGTTTTATCCCTTTTTGGAATATTTGGGGTGTCTGCCTCAAGAATGCCAGTCAATAGTGTGAGAGCTGTCGTTGACTTTTATTGATCCAAAACAAAGTCCCCCCCTATTTAACCCTTACTAGGTATTTAAGCATTTATTACTAAATTTACACTGGCGGTGTCAGAAAATGACAGCTTGTGAATAAGCTTGCTGCGAATGCAGCAACTCAGCGGGTGAATTCGGTACTGATGCGAGTATGCCCGTCGGTAAGCGCTATGTTTATTAATAATATTTCATAAAGGAATGAGTCAATGTTTGATCGCTCCCGTCGCCGCTTACTGACCCGACGCTCGAAACCTGAGCAACAACGCTTACCCTGGATGGTTAACGACGACATTTTCACGGACGGCTGCACCCGATGCGGGAAGTGTGCCGCGGCCTGTGAAACGCAGATCATTATTCACGGGGACGGCGGTTTTCCTGAAGTCGATTTTAAACGGGGCGAATGCACGTTTTGCTATCGTTGCGCCGATGTGTGTCCGGAACCGCTGTTTCATCCCCAAACCACGCCAGCATGGGCAATGGTAGCGGAAATCGGAGAGGGGTGTCTGGCGTATCAGCATGTTGAATGTCGCAGTTGCGGCGACATGTGTGAAACCCAGGCAATCCGTTTTCGGCTGCAACCGGGTGGCGTGGCCCAGCCTGAACTTGAGGCAACCAATTGTACCGGGTGTGGTGCGTGTGTGTCGGTTTGCCCGACCTCAGCGATCACAGTGGTTAATCCTAAAAACAAAGAGAGTTAGGCCATGGCACTACAAGAAGTCCATATCTCAAGTCTGGTCGTGCATGTGAAGCCGGCTTTTCTGGATTCCGTGAAAGATCAAATCGCGGCCATGCCCAATGCGGAAATTTACGGCGACAGTGAAGAAGGGAAAGTCATTGTGGTTCTGGAAACTGAAAACCAGGGCTTCGTGACCGATACCATAGATAAAATCAATAACTTAGAACACGTTTTAACGACGTTTTTAGTGTATCACCAAATTGAACACTTTGATTCGCAATCTGAGGATGATTCATGAAAATGACAAGACGTGCGTTTGTGAAAGCAAACGCCGCTGCTTCAGCAGCAGCGGTAGCGGGAATCTCGCTACCGGCTTCAGCAACTAACTTAATTGTTAGTTCTGACGAAACCAAAATTAAATGGGATAAAGCGCCTTGTCGTTTTTGTGGCACCGGGTGTTCTGTTTTGGTGGGGACGCAGAACGGGCGGGTTGTGGCTACTCAAGGGGACCCTGAAGCTCCGGTCAACCGTGGCCTGAACTGTATTAAAGGCTATTTCCTGTCGAAAATCATGTACGGCACCGACCGTTTGCAGACCCCTTTGCTACGCATGAAAGACGGCAAATATCACAAAGACGGCGATTTTCAGCCGGTGTCCTGGGATCAGGCATTTGACGTCATGGCCGAGAAATGGAAGGCCGCGCTGAACAAACTGGGCCCAACTGGGGTGGGAATGTTCGGCTCCGGCCAGTGGACGGTTATGGAAGGCTATGCGGCCTCCAAAATGATGAAAGCCGGTTTCCGCTCCAACAACATTGACCCGAATGCGCGTCACTGCATGGCATCCGCCGTAGGGGCATTCATGCGGACGTTCGGTATCGATGAGCCGATGGGGTGCTATGACGACTTTGAAAATGCCGATGCCTTTGTGCTGTGGGGCTCGAACATGGCCGAGATGCACCCAGTATTGTGGACCCGTGTGACGGATCGTCGTCTGAGCCATCCGCATGTGAAGGTGAACGTACTGTCCACTTACCAGCACCGTTCGTTTGAGCTGGCAGATAACGGCATGATCTTCCATCCGCAGACGGATCTGGCGATTGCAAACTTTATTGCCAATTACATCATCGAAAATGATGCCGTTAACTGGGACTTTGTTAATAAGCACACCAATTTCAAACGTGCTGACACTGATATCGGCTACGGCCTGCGTGATGATCACCCGCTGCAGGTGAAAGCGAAGAACGCCAACTCGGGCAAGATGCACCCGATGAGCTTTGAGGAATACAAAGCATCGGTGGCGGAATACACCGTCGAGAAAGCCTCAGAAATGTCCGGTGTCCCGCAGGATAAGCTGATCGAGCTGGCCAAGCAGTACGCCGATCCAAATGTGAAGGTGATGTCGTTGTGGACCATGGGCATGAACCAGCACACCCGTGGGGTGTGGATGAACAGCCTGGTGTACAACATCCACCTGCTGACTGGCAAAATTTCTCAACCGGGGAGTGGCCCGTTTTCGCTGACTGGTCAGCCATCCGCCTGTGGTACGGCTCGTGAAGTGGGAACATTCTCTCACCGTCTGCCGGCAGACATGGTGGTGGCCAATCCGAAGCACCGCGCGATTGCTGAAAAAATCTGGAAATTGCCGGAAGGGACGATTCCGCCAAAACCGGGTTACCACGCAGTGTTGCAGGACCGGATGCTGAAAGACGGCAAAATGAATGCTTACTGGGTAATGTGTAACAACAACATGCAGGCCGGTCCGAATATCAATGAAGAGCGCCTGCCGGGTTACCGTAACCCAGAGAACTTCATTGTCTGCTCTGACCCGTACCCGACTGCGACTGCGCAGGCTGCCGACCTGATTCTGCCAACCGCCATGTGGGTTGAGAAGGAAGGGGCTTACGGCAATGCTGAACGCCGTACTCAGGTTTGGTATCAGCAGGTAAAAGCGCCGGGTGAGGCTAAATCGGATCTGTGGCAGATCATGGAATTTACCAAGCGCTTCAAGGTTGAAGAAGTGTGGGATGACGCACTGCTGGCAAAGGCACCGCAGTACCGTGGTAAAACGCTGTTTGATGTGTTATTCCGCAACGGCCAGATTGACCAGTTCCCGCTGTCTGAAGCGCAGGCGCTGAATGATGATGCGCAGGCGCAGGGTTTCTACCTGCAAAAAGGGTTGTTTGAGGAATACGCCTCGTTTGGGCGCGGCCATGGTCACGATTTGGCACCATATGATACCTACCATCAGGTACGCGGTCTGCGCTGGCCGGTCGTGAACGGCAAAGAAACCCAGTGGCGTTTCATTGAAGGTTCCGATCCGTACGTTGCAGCAGGTAAAGGCTATCAGTTCTACGGCAACGCTGACGGTAAAGCGAATATCATTTTTGCACCGTTTGAGCCGGCACCGGAAACCCCGGATAAAGACTACGACATGTGGCTGTGTACTGGCCGTGTACTGGAGCACTGGCATACCGGAACGATGACCCGTCGGGTACCTGAGCTGTACAAAGCGGTGCCGGATGCGGTGTGTTTCATCCACCCGGATGATGCGCAGGCTCGTGGTTTGCGTCGTGGCGATGAGGTACTGGTTCAGTCTCGCCGGGGTGAAGTGCGCTGCCGCGTTGAAACCCGTGGTCGTAACCGTCCACCGGTCGGGCTGGTTTTCATTCCGTTCTTTGATGCCCGAATTCTGGTGAACAAGCTGATTCTGGATGCAACGGATCCGTTATCGAAACAGACCGACTTCAAGAAGTGCCCGGTCAAAATTTCTAAAGCCTGATAAGTCACCTATGTAGCAGCGGCTGTTTGCCTGACGCAGGCAGCCTGCTCTCGACCTGAATTTAGCCATTAAGGCGGAGAATAGAATGAAACGATTAGTCTTAGCAGTTCTGGCAGTCGGTATGATGCTGACCGGCGTTGTTCACAGTGCTGAAGCACTGAATCATCCGGGCGGCACAGGTGGCCTGTCTTCGTTGCGTGGGGCCACCAACCTGGAAGAAACCCGTCCGGCTGATCCGATGAAACGGTACCCTCGCGATCAGGGCACCATTAACAGTGATTATGTTTATCAGCCACCGCTGATTCCGCATACCATCCGTAACTATGAAGTCTCTCTGAATGCCAATAAATGTCTGGCCTGCCACAGCTGGAAAAATGCCAACGACATGGGCGCGACCAAAATCAGTGTGACGCATTACCAGTCTCCTCGTCAGGGGCAGGTACTGTCTGATGTCTCACCATCGCGTTACTTCTGTCTTCAGTGCCATGTGCCTCAGGCAGATGCGAAGCCACTGGTCGACAATGACTTCCAGCGTGTTGATGCGCTGCGCGAGTAGCCGGATAGAAAAGAAGAGGCTATTAATGAAGATAATCAAATCCTTTTGGCGGCGCTTCACCTCGCCAAGTAAAGTGGCGGTCGGGCTGGTCCTGTTCATGGGTTTTATGGGCGGCCTGCTGTTCTGGGGTGCATTTAACACCGGGATGGAAGCGACGAATACGGAAGAGTTCTGCTCCGGGTGTCATGCGCCGATTGTGAAAGAAATTCGGGAAACGATTCACTACTCGAACCGCTCTGGGGTCAGGGCTATCTGTTCTGATTGCCATGTTCCGCATAACTGGACCGATAAAATTGTGCGCAAGGTACAGGCATCGAAAGAGCTGGTGGCCTTTGCGATAGGCACGATTGACACGGAAGAAAAGTTCCAGGAAAGGCGCGGTCATTTGGCTAACCGGGAATGGCACCGGATGAAAAATAACGATTCCAAAGAGTGCCGCAACTGCCATGAATTTGAGTATATGGATTTCTCAGAGCAGGGCGCGCGCAGTGTGAAACAGCACTCTACCGCGTTGGCATCCGGTGAGAAAACCTGTGTGGACTGTCATAAAGGGATTGCTCACAAACTGCCTGATATGAAAGGCATCGAAGGCTGGCAGTAGCCGTCGGTAGAGGAGGAGAAACGTATGAGTACACTCGAATCGGTAATCTGGCACACACTGGGTTATGCGGCGATGCCAGTCATAATTTTGAGCGGTTTTCTGGCCGTCGCGGTGATTTGCATTGGTCTGCTGTCGTTAGGAAAAGACAAGCAAAGTTAAGTACCGGTTGCGTCGGTGGTGACTGGTGTGATTGCATCAGCCAACGTAAGCCATGTCTTCTGACCGTAGTCAGGAGGCATGGCTTTTTCGTTCTTAGCCTTTGGTCTTTCCAGCCCTGTCTTAGTCCTTCGCTGTAGGCTAAGCCTGAGCCTGAAAAGAGTCGGCGGCATTATTCGCGGTGCAGAAAATTTTCATATACCGCTAAAGCGAGCAGGCTGATCCAGATAGCATCCAGGGCACCCCACTCCAGCAAATACTGGTCAGGCGTCAGTATACCGACACTGGCATCAATAAGTTGCAGCAGTGTCATACAGATGATGCCCATCACACAGAACAGCAAAAAACTGGCTTTGGTCATAAGACACCCCAACAAGAAGAGTCATTCCAGCCAGTATTATAGATCTAACTGATAATTATTATCAAATAAGTTATTGCAAATAACCCTGCGCTTTTAATAACTCTCGGAACTGATCAGCGCGATCGCGATTGACGCCGAAGTCATAGTACCCGACTCGGGATGCTGAGCGGACAATGAGCTGGTTGCCGTCGCGCTGGACCTCAAAATCATCCACAAACTTAAAGACCCGGCTGGTGCACTCGATGCGGATATAGTCCGGTTTATCTTCAACCATCCGTGCTCCCGGTAACAGAGTCGCGACCCGTTTGACCGCTTTCCAGTATTTTTCTCCTTTTTCCGTCAGCGTAAACGGAGCAAGCTGAAAATCCTGACGCGCATCAAGTGTGGAGACGCAATTAGGTTTGTCGCCGCACGGCTGAGCAATTTTGATGTGATTGAGAGTGCTCGTGTCATTTTCTGATGACTGTTGGGCAGCAGTGCTGCTGCACGCCGCGAGTACCAAGCTCAAAGCCGTCAGTAATGGAAAGCGGGAGAAGCGTAATCGACTTGTTATCATGACAGAATTCCTTGTATGTCGTCTGGGTTCGGATGAACGCAATATCTGTTGGCGGTCTTGCTGAGCGCCAATGCAGCTTCTGTATGGGTTACAGCAGGTAGAAAGCCAGAAACCCGACCCACGATAAGCCAAGAAGAACCCAGGGAAGCCATTGTTGGCGAGACGGGGTAGCCAATGATGGGTCATGTGGGGCGATATTGTCGTGGTCGTAAGAAGTAGCCGGGTCGTTAAGTGGGTTCTTATCCTTGGACTGTTTCTTTCGTAGTTTATCTCTTTCTCGAGCCTTGGCTTTCTGTTGCTTCTTGTACTGCTCTATACCGTGTTGAATTCCCTGAGCAATCAGTTTGGTTTGTTCCTTGGTTTGCCCCGGTTTTTGCGTCGCGCGGGCAATGCGCATTGCTTCTGCTTGGGTTTCCGGAGATGGGGTTTGCTGTGGTTTTTTGACTGCCATAGTGATTGCCGTCGTTGTGTAATGTCGAATCATTTATCAGAGGCAAATTATACCCTCCGTCAGCGGGAAAGCTAATGCGATAGGCAATGAAAAGTGATCACACAACACGTAAAAATATTTCATTGTGTGAATGAATTTTGCCCAAGTGTGAATTTTTATTTTTATCTTTAACGCAATGAAAAGTAATGAATTATTAGGGGGTTTTCGGGAGGTGGTGCATAATTATCCCCAATGTGACTTGTGTAATAAAACTAGAAATTTGTGTGTTACTTAACGTAAAAACGTGAACTTGGCTACAAGTTGAACTGTTTTAAAGTGCGTTAAAGCACAGAATTTACCACGGCTGCTGGTGCGATAATCATAAAGGCTTATCTTGAGTAAACCGGTCAGATATAGCAGAAAACACCGTTGACCTGCGCTGGTGTTGAAAATGATCACATCAGCCTCCATTGCATAGAGTAAGTCGCATGTAGCAAGTCGATGACATGCCTGAGTCATAAGGTATGACGTCAGCAAATGGCATGTCAGTCATTAGCATGTGAAACGCCATTTGAAATCGCAATTGTTTGGGGAAATACGGTGTTATACCCGATTGAAGCCTATGACCGTCACGGGCTGCTGAAACCTTCAGCCATGTTATGGCTAACTCTGTTTTTCAGCGCAAAAGGCTGGCTGGTTTTTATTATTGCAGGGGCCAGTCGACAGCAAGGAGCCCGGATTCTGGAAACATTGTATCCGTTGCCACAGAACTTGTACCTGGCAATGGCGATCGGCCTCCCGGCAATGTTGCTGATGTGGTTGTCCGGTCACCGATATAAGAACAACAAAGTCATTAATTTTATCTGGCAGCGGGGGAAAATCATCCTGTTGCTGGCATATATCACAGATTGTGCGTTGCAAATGCATCAGCTGATCCTGACCCACGGGGCGTTCAGCTGGACCCGAGCTATCAGCCTGTTACTGACGCTATGGCTGGGCGGTTACTTACTCAGAAGTTCTCGGGTCAGAAACACATTTGCCGACAAGCCCATAGAGAGGTAACAAACATGAACGATTGGGGTAAAGGCCTGGTTCTGTTTAGTGCGTTATTAAGCCCGTTAGCCATGGCTGACTGGTTGCTGGATGTTAATTTTGAGCTGACTGGGGCAGGTATGACCCGGTCGGTGAATACGTCACTGTCGCTGTTGCCAGGTGAAGAAACGGTATTTTTTGGCACACTGGATGAAATTGGCCAGAATCAACGCGAATTGGTGGGGAGTGCTGAATTGATAGAAGTCTCCGCCGAACAAGTGAAGATTGCCTTTAAGGTGCAGGAGCGACTTGATGATGGCGGCTGGCGAACCCTGATTGCTCCAACCCTTTCCACTGGACTGGATACCCCGATTTTGTATGAAGGGCAAGACAGTGAAGGGGAAAAACAACTGAAGCTGCAAGTTGCCGTGACATCAGTCTAAACGACGATTTGGCTTTATTTTTACGCCTACTTTTTGCACCTGCTTTTTGCGTTAAAGATTGGCCGCGCGGGTGTATGCGTAGGTCTAAAAGTAGGTCTAAAAAAATGATTTGAGTTGCCTTACTGGTCAGAGATCGGTAACTCAGAAGAAGAGCGCTCCTGTCGGGAGCGTTTTTTGTTTTTGTACATCTGGGTATCAGCCCGGGATAAGAAGTAATCTGGTGTGTCTCCCTGCCGGTAGCGGGTGACCCCGATACTGGCGCCAATGTGTATTGACTGCTTGCCCATCTGAAAGGGTTCAGTTGCCAGTTGATTGAGCTGTTGGGACAGCGACTCGGCCGCAGAGTGGGGGGCGTCGGGCAGTAAAACGACAAATTCATCCCCTGCGAGCCGGGCAAAAAAAGCATCGCTTCCGGACAACAACGCTTTCACCCGCTGGCAAAACTGCTGCAACACCATGTCACCTACCTGATGGCCGTAAGTATCATTGACCGTTTTAAAGTTATCCAGGTCAATAAACAGTAACACAGGACAAGCTTGTTTATTCTTTGGCTTGTAGATGCTTTCCCACAACATCTCCCGAAGCGCGACCCGGTTTGCAACCCCGGTCAATGGATCCCGGCGTGCCTGACGGTTTGCCCGCTCTCTGGCCAGTTTATGCAAACTGACTTCACGTTTGAGGCGGGCGTTTTTGATGTAAAGAAAAGCCGCAGTCATCGCTAAGCCCAGTAAGATAAATACCGAGTTAGCAATCGCCAGAAGGTGGTTGTCAGCGTCAGGGGAGTCGTAGTGAAACAGGAACTGTGCATTGATTGTTGTTGGTGGCATCAGAGCATGCCGACTCAACTGATCGGCAATGGTTTGCCAGCGATGGGGATTCATATGGCCAATTTCGATCAAATCAGCCAGGATCATCGGGCGTGATGTTTCCAGTTCGTAGGCCAGATGCTCACGGGTTTTTCGCGACGGATAATGTGATTCGATCACATCCAGCGTTTCTTCCGGGTGGGACAGTGCATAGTACCAACCCTTGATACTGGCTGTTCGGAATCGCTCTGCCAGATCCGGTTTCTGCTCTGTGGTATGTTGATGGGTAAACAGGATATCACTGTAAAAATCAATGCCATGTTGAGCCGGCTGGAAGATCACCGGTTTGACTCCCGACTCCTTCAATAGGTAGGGCTCATTATTCAGGTAGCCGTTGAAAACGTCGACCCGGCCGGATAACAGATCCTGAATATTCCCTGAGGTATTCACCGCCTCGAACTCATTCAGGCGAATCTGGTTGCCAGTCAGCAAACTGATCAGCTCGGCATCCGTACTGCCGGCAAACATCATCACCCGCTTGCCTTTCAGATCGGTCAGGGTATCAATCTGGCTATCGGAGCGGGCCAATAATATCGACGGTGAGTGCTGGTAAATGGCCGCCAGCGCGGTAACCGGTTGGCCTTGTCCGAAGCCGATCAGCACCTCCGTATTGCCAACGCCAAAATCCGCCCGGTTATTCATTACCTGCTCGAGCGGATTAATTCCCTCTCCGCCGGGAACAATCGTGGCATTGATGCCAGCTTCACGGTAAAAACCTTTTACCTGTGCCATGTAATAACCGGCAAACTGCGCCTGATGATGCCAGCGCAATTGCAACGTGACAGATTCAAGCGCGAAGGATGGCCAGGCAATCAGACTGTATAAAAGGAAGAGAAAAGGGCTGAATTTCACAATATGCAAATGCGCGCTTAATGGTGTTCATTATTTTCAACAACTTAATCAAAGATGTAAAGGCGAACACGGATTTTTGCGACCGCTGACAATGATCAACGATAGTGATGGAAAACGCGTTATAATCAACGGACTGAAAAGCGCGAAGCGCAATGAGAGCAATAACAGGAGAAAGATATGGCAACTGCACAACCCCTAATTTTGCCAGAGGCCGGTCCATTTGCACTGTATGTGGTCATGAATGTTAAAGGTGACCGACACGCTTTGGTCGAGCAGTGCCAGAAACTTCATGATCTGGTTGAGAGTGTCAATAGCCAGCAACATGCGGATTTGCGTGCCTCTGTGGCATTCGGTAAACCTTTCTGGCTGACGATGGAAAAAGGCTGTCCGGCTCAGTTTGATGAGTTTACTGCGTTAGGTGAGGGAGCGATTACAGCTCCGGCAACTGGTGGTGATATTCTGTTGCACGTTAACTCTAGTCGTCATGACCTTAATTTCTACCTGCTACGCAAGTTCATGGAACCGGTAGCGGAAGAGCTGGACATTCTGGACGAAACTTACGGGTTCAAATACTTGGATGCCCGTGATATGACGGACTTTATTGACGGTACGGAAAATCCGAAAACCCGTGAAGCGCGTGCTGATGTGGCACTGATTCAGGATGGCGAATTTGCGGGCGGCAGTTATGTGATGATGCAGCGCTTTGTTCATAACCTGCCAGCCTGGAATCGACTGAATATTCAGGCTCAGGAAAAAGTGATTGGCCGTACCAAACCAGATTCTGTAGAGCTGGAGAACGTTCCTGCAGCATCTCATGTTGGCCGTGTTGACATTAAAGAAGAAGGCAAAGGGCTGAAAATCGTTCGTCACAGCCTGCCATACGGCACTGTCAGCGGCGACCATGGCCTGTTGTTCATTGCTTACTGCAATACTCAGCATAACTTTAAAGCGATGCTGGAAAGCATGTACGGCCATACTGACGGTAAAACTGACCAACTGCTGCGCTTTACATCTGCGGTTACCGGGGCGTATTTCTTCGCTCCATCAATGGAAATGTTGCAGTCTCTGTAATCAGCCTGGCAGAAAAGATCCCGGCAAGGTCGCGCCGGTACCAAGCTTGAGTGTATGTTCTGCCCCGGTCAGTGGATTGCCATGCTGTTGCGACAGCGGGCGACTCTGCAGAGCACGGGGAATTAGGAAAAATGGGCGATATATACATCGCCCTCCTGGAGTCTATCAGACACTCAGAAAAGCAGGCTTTACAGAATCAAAGCAAGCGAGAGCAAAGCCTCTCGCTTTTTTATGTTTGTGTTGCGGCAGGGCGCTACACAATGTCAGACAAACAAAAAGCGCCACCCGAAGGCAGCGCTTTGATGTCACAATAGCGAGTGGCTATCTACAACAGATGTTGTCTTATTTCTTAACGCGCAGCACAGGCGTTTCACCAACAGTGGTTGCACCAGAAAGCTTGTTCAGCTCTTTGATTTCATCCATGTTAGAGATAACAACAGGAGTCAGAGTAGATTTCGCTTTTTCTTCCAGCAGTGCCAGATCGAACTCAATGATAGTGTCGCCCACTTTCACTGTTTGACCTTCTTCAGCGACGCGAGTGAAGCCTTCGCCTTTCAGTTCAACAGTGTCAATACCGAAGTGAACGAACAGTTCGATGCCGTCGTCAGACTCGATAGAGAAAGCGTGGTTAGTTTCGAAGATTTTACCGATAGTACCGTTTACAGGGGCAACCATCTTGTTACCAGCTGGTTTGATAGCGATACCGTCACCAACGATTTTCTCAGCGAAAACCACATCTGGCACATCTTCAATGTTTACAATTTCACCAGAAAGTGGCGCGATGATTTCAATTGCACCAGCCTCAGCGCTGTCGTCAGAAACCAGCTTCTTCAATTTGTCAAACAGACCCATATCGTTGCTCCTAAGCGTTGTTATTTTATCTGCAGCTATCTTAGCAGATGGTCTTTTCTGCGATGAATTTTTCTACGTGCGCTTCGATTTCAGCGGCAGTAGGCATAGCAAGCGCTTGCTCAGCCATGGCTTTCACATCGGCATAGTTCGCGTTGCGGATAATCTTCTTAATGCGTGGAATAGAAATTCCGCTCATGCTGAACTCGTCCAGGCCCATTCCCAGCAGGAGTAGGGTCGCACGCTCGTCACCGGCCAGCTCACCACACATACCGGTCCACTTGCCTTCTTTGTGAGAAGCATCAATAACTTGCTTAATCACGGTCAGGACCGCAGGTGACAGTGGGTTGTAAAGGTGTGAAATCAGCTCATTACCACGGTCAACCGCAAGAGTATACTGGGTTAAGTCATTCGTACCAATACTAAAGAAGTCTACTTCCTTAGCCAGGTGGTGCGCAATTGACGCCGCAGCAGGGGTTTCTACCATCACGCCGATTTCGATGCTTTCATCGAACGCCAGACCTTCAGCACGCAGTTCTGCTTTGTACTCTTCAATAGCTGCTTTCAGTTCACGGATCTCTTCAACAGAGATAATCATCGGGAACATAACGCGTAGCTTGCCGTGGGCAGACGCGCGCAGGATACCGCGCAGCTGGTCGCGCAGGATATCACGACGATCCAGGCTGATACGTACCGCACGCCAACCCAGGAACGGGTTCATTTCTTTTGGCAGATCCATGTATGGCAGATCTTTGTCGCCACCGATATCCATAGTACGGATAATCACAGGCTCGCCGTGCATGGCTTCAGCCACTTCTTTGTAAGCCTGGTATTGCTCTTCCTCAGTTGGAAGGGCATCGCGATCCATGAACAGGAATTCAGTACGGTACAGGCCAACACCTTCACCGCCGTTACGGTTGATACCGTCACAGTCTTTAACTGTACCGATGTTACCGCAGACTTCTACCTGGTGACCGTCCAGCGTAATTGCCGGCAGATCTTTCAGTTTCGCCAGTTCTTCTTTTTCAGCCTGATACTGATCACGGATTGCTTTGAATTTGGTTAGCTCATCATCAGACGGGTTGATCACAATCTGGTTGTTGATTGCGTCAAGAATCAGCATGTCGCCGTTCTTCACTTTCGCTGTGATGTTGTTGGTACCAACGATGGCTGGAAGCTCCAGAGAGCGTGCCATGATGGAGGTGTGGGAAGTACGGCCACCGATATCAGTCACAAAGCCCAGAACGTAGTTCAGGTTGATTTGTGCGGTTTCAGAAGGTGTCAGGTCGTTGGCAACCAGAATCACTTCTTCATTGATGGCACTCAGGTTAACAACGTTAATACCCAGAGCATTTTTCACAACACGGCTGCCGATATCACGGATGTCGGTAGCGCGCTCTTTCAGATATTCGTCATCCAGAGATTCCAGCGTAACGGCCTGCTCTTCGATAATAGAGTAGATAGCGTAGTCAGCTGATGCTTTGTTGTCTTTAATGAAGGCTATGATTTCTTCTTCAAGCTCTTCGTCTTCCAGCAGCATGATATGGCCTTCAAAGATGGCTTCCTTCTCTTCACCGAAGGTAACACGCGCTTTTTCCTTGATTACTTCCAGTTGCTCAGAAGATTTTTTTCGAGCATCGAAGAAACGCTGAATTTCATTCTCGATTTGGTCTGCAGAAACAGGAGTCTTGTTCAGAACAATCTCTTCTTCCTGCAGTAGTAGTGCTTTACCAAAAGCAATACCAGGAGATGCCAGGATACCTGAAATCATAGCCTTACCTTAATTTGACGTATAACTAGGAAAAGTAATAAACGGGCTGCGGATTAATGCAGTTCGTCCATTAGGGCAACCAGGTGGTCAACAGCTTCTTGAGCTTGAGTACCTTCAGCAGAGATGGTTACTACTGTGCCTTTTACTAGACCTAGAGTCTGAAGCTTGAACAGGCTCTTAGCGCTAGCGCTTTTGCCGTTTGAAGTCACTGTGATGTCTGCGTCAAAGCCTTTTGCTTCTTTTACGAACTGAGCAGCTGGACGAGTGTGTAGACCGTTTTCTGCAGTGATCTCAACTTGCTTTTGATACATTTTTCACCCCGATACAAATATTATTTATTTAATCTTAACGTAACTGAAAGTAAGCTTAACCCTTTTAAGCTATGCTCGCTAATCTGGAGTATAAACTACCTTAACAATCCGGTGCCTGAGTTTAATCCAAGTCAATGTTTTGTGACTTTTCTCGCTTTCCATGTCTCTTTCAGGTCGTTTTTTGACCTTTTATTTTGAGGCTGGAAATAAAACACACCGGATTTATATTAGAGCTACGCCTGAATTGCAACAAAAAAGCCCCCTGCTAGGGGGCTTTAAGATGACTCAGATCACGTTATCCGTTAAAACTGTGATCACTGTTGCGTTTCTTTTTCGGTGAAAATTCCGGCAAACAGGGCAGTAGATAGGTAACGTTCACCCGAACTTGGCAGGATGACAACAATGTTTTTACCTGCGAACTCTGGACGCTCTGCAATACGGTTTGCTGCAACAACAGCCGCACCGGATGAGATACCTGCCAGAATGCCTTCTTCTTCCATCAGGCGACGTGCCATGTCAATGGCGTCTTCAGAGCTGACCTGTTGCACTTCGTCAATCAAATCCAGCTCCAGGTTGCCTGGGATGAAGCCTGCGCCAATCCCCTGGATTTTGTGAGGAGCTGGTTTCAGTTCTTCACCGTTCAGGGCCTGCGTGATCACTGGTGACTCGCTTGGTTCAACCGCAACGGTTGTGATTGCTTTACCTTTCTGGCGCTTGATGTAACGGCTGACGCCTGTCAGCGTACCACCGGTACCGACACCGGATACGAACACATCAATTTCGCCGTCAGTGGCATCCCAAACTTCCGGGCCTGTTGTTTTTTCGTGGATTTCCGGGTTGGCTGGGTTGTTGAACTGTTGCAGAAGCAGGTATTTTTCAGGTGCTGAAGCGACAATTTCTTCGGCTTTTTCAATCGCACCTTTCATCCCTTTCGGGGCTTCGGTTAGAACCAGATTTGCACCCAGAGCTTTCAGCAGCTTACGGCGCTCAAGGCTCATGCTCTCAGGCATGGTCAGAGTCAGTTTGTAGCCACGTGCAGCGGCAACAAAGGCCAGGGCGATCCCGGTGTTACCACTGGTTGGTTCGACCAGTTCCACGCCTTCTTTCAGAATCCCTTTTTTCTCGGCATCCCAGATCATGTTGGCGCCAATACGGCATTTAACGCTGAAGCTTGGGTTACGGGCTTCGATTTTAGCCAGAACGTTACCTTTACTGACGCGATTAAGGCGAACAAGAGGGGTATTACCAATAGTAAGGGAGTTATCTTCGTAAATTTTGCTCATTGTGTCGTTCCTTCGTAACACGCTCAAATTAAATGACACTCTAAGCATAATCTCAGATAGACGTTTGAAAAGGAATTTGTGGTTATATCTTATTGTTATAAAGGACGCATTCAGATTGGCAGGGCGGGTGCATGTTAATAAATGTAAACCTAGGCCACAAAACGTAAAAAGCGAACCGTTTCCGGTTCGCTTTCTGGCGGTATTTTGTTACGAGAATCAGTAATTGCGATACTGATTGCGGTAGTTATCCACCCACATCGCTGTTGCACCACAGACGGCAACCGGCATGACGAACAGGTTCAGGATTGGAGTCATGGTACACAGCATGACCAGACTGCCGAAACTCAGCGACTTCCCGCGTTTTTGCTTAAGCGCATCGCGCATCGCTGGGAAGGGCACTTTGTGGTTATCAAATGGGTAGTCCGCATACTGGATTGTCATCATCCAGGCGCTGAACAAGAACCACAACACCGGGCCAAGCGTCTGACCAATGGCCGGAATCCATAACAGGATCAGCAGACCAATTGCTTTTGGCAGGTAGTATTTCAGCTTCACCCATTCGCGGTGCATGATGCGCGGCAGATCTTTCATGACCGTGGCAATGCTGGCATCAGGGGCTTTGTTACCGGTTAGCTTGGCTTCCAGGTGCTCAGCCAGTAAGCCGTTAAAGGGTGCGGCAATCCAGTTGGCAATGGTGCTGAATATATAAGAGAAGGTAACCAGTACTGCGATAGCAATGAGAGGCCACAATACGTATGACAGCCAGTCCAGCCAGCTTGGCAGTTTGTCCATCCAGCCACTGATCCAGACGTCTAGCTGACTTAGAACAAAACCAAACGCGGTGCCGAAAAGCACAATGTTGATCAGCAACGGGAACAGGACGAAACGTCGGGTTCCCGGCTCCATTGCCAACGACAGGCCACGGAAAAAGTATCCGGCACCGCTTAATGGCGATTGAATAGGACGCGGTGATTGCATAAAAGCTCCTCGGCGAATAAAGGGCAACGGCTCTGAATACGTTAATGAGCCTTGTTGGGTATGAGGGCATATTAACGTTGTGTAGCGGAAAGACGCAATCTACATGGGCTGTTGACAGGTCAAGCCGCCGTAAAATTGTTCAAGGAGTGGTCGATTTTGTGCTCGATAGCACTATCTTACACGATTAAGCATATTCGCCTTCTCATTATGTTTTGAGTTTTGATACAGTAATGATTGCCGGTGTGTATTTTTCTTGATAACAAGAAAATCACATGGGTAATAAATCCGGCTACATGGTTCGTCAAATTACGTGTCTGCTGAGTCAGTGCGATAAACGAGAAAACTGCAACCGGGTTTTTGTGTCACGGTACTTACCGGATCGCCGATACCGGGGGATACCAGAAATGTTGATTCACCCCTTGATGGGGAAACGAGTAAATTCAGAGTATTCATATGCAGGAATTGCGTCTGGTTCTAATTATTGTTGGTGCACTCGCGATTGCAGCATTGTTGCTGCATGGTCTGTGGAGCAGTCGAAAGGAAAAGCCCGCGAAGTTTAGCGAAAAACCGCTGGGCAAGCTGAGTGAATCATCTCGGGACTCTGACGGGTTTGATAAAGATGGTGTGGGCTCAGTACGTGTCGTGAACCATGAAAGCCCGCAACCGGAGCCGGTTAAACCGGAACGAAAAGAACCTGAATTGCATTTCGGTGCCAAACTGGACGTTGACCCGTTGTTAGACGTGCAGCCTTCGACTCAGGCCACACCTCAGCCAGTTGCTGAACAACCTGTCACTGAGCAGCCTGCGACCCAACAGACTGGTATCCAGCAACCTAGTATTCAGCAGCCAGTGTTTCAAGAACCAATAGCGCAACAACCCGTGGTTTCGTCACCAACTGACTTTGTTGAAGTTGCGCCTACGCCAGAGCTGCAACCGCACTCGCTACAGCCTGTAGTTCATGCACCACAAACAGCGGCTGTACCTGAGACTGTGACTCCAGCGATGGCACCGCATCAAGCAATCGTTTCTGAAACCGTTTCTGCTCAGGGAATCGCGTCACAAACACGAACGACTACAGCATCGCAAACCGTTGCGCCACAGCCGGTTGCCTCGAAAGCAGCGGCTAATAAGCCTGTGCGCGCGGAACCGACATTTGCGCCGGTCGTAGAAGAAAGCGAGCATGTTGTACCGCAAGCCGAGAAGCAACCTCAGGCGACAGCACACCAGATGGCGTTTATGCCTGCAGAGTCCGATAGCCAAGCTCAGTCTGACGTTGTGCCTGTGGATGTACCTGCTGCGCCAATCAGCCATGCTGCGCAAATCAACCCGGCGGAGGCAGTTCCTGTCGAGCAAGTAGTCGCCGAGCCCGTCATTGTGGAGCCTGAAGTGATTCCGGAACCAGAACCAGAAGTGCTACCACCAGATTATCTGATTCTGGGTGTGCATGCTCGTAACGGTCACATATTGCGCGGCAGTAAATTATTCAATGCTTTTGAGCAAAACAACCTGATTTTTGGTGAGAATTCGGTTTACCACCGTCACCTGGACAAAGCGGGGACAGGGCCGATTATTTTCACCGTGACCAACATGGTGCACCCGGCTCACTTCCCAGAAGGCGGCAGCGATAATTTTGAAACCCCGGGGGTTGCTTTTTATCTGATGTTGCCGGCGGAAGCAGGGCGGGCCGATGAGCACTTTAATCTGATGTTGCAAACCGTTCAGCGCATTGCTGACACGCTGGGGGCGGATGTTTTGGATCACGAGCGTTCTCTGATCACCCCACGCCGTATCAGCCAGTATCGTGAAAAAGCACATCGCTATACGAACGTCTGATTAATCTCATCAGAGAGCAGAATAAATTGCCCTTTATACGCCACAGTATAAAGGGCTTTGTTTTTTATACCGGGCCAGCTTTTTCATGATTAACCCGAGCCCGGCAGAGGATAGGAAACACAATGAGCCATGATATTCAGCAGCAGCTGGCTGAGCTGCGTGAACAACTTGCTTACCACGGTTACCGTTATTACGTTGAAGACAACCCGGAGATTCCGGATGCAGAATACGATCGCCTTATGCAGGAGCTGTTGGCACTGGAAGCTGAACATCCTGAGCTGATCACCACCGATTCCCCAAGCCAACGTGTCGGTGGACAGCCTTTAGCCGCTTTCACTCAAATCCAGCATGAGATCCCTATGTTGTCGCTGGACAATGCATTTGATGATCAGGAGCTGATGGCGTTTGAAAAACGCATGAAAGATCGGCTACCGGCTGCCGCATCATTGATGTACTGCTGTGAGCCGAAGTTGGACGGTCTGGCGGTGAGCCTGATGTATGAGAATGGCATACTGGTTCAGGCTGCGACCCGTGGTGACGGTACAACCGGTGAAAATATTACCGAAAATGTACGTACAATCCGTGCTGTTCCTCTCCGTCTTCGTGGCGAAGGATGGCCTCGTCGTCTGGAAGTGCGCGGTGAAGTTTTCATGCCGAAGCAGGGTTTTGACGATCTGAACGAGAAGGCCCGCAAGAAAGGCGAAAAAACTTTTGCCAACCCACGTAATGCAGCTGCAGGCAGTCTGCGTCAGTTGGATCCACGGATCACGGCAACTCGCCCGCTTCATTTTTATGCTTACTCTGTCGGTGTTGTTGAGGGCATGGAGCTGGCAGAGAGCCAGTACCAGCGTCTTGTCCAGTTGAAAAACTGGGGGCTGCCGATGTGTCCGGAAGTCAGACAGCTGAATAACATTCAAGAAGTCATTGCTTACTACCAGGATATTGGTGACAAGCGTCAGTCACTGCCATACGAAATTGATGGTGTCGTGATCAAGGTGGATGCTATTGAGCTACAGCAGCAACTGGGTTTTGTTGCGCGAGCCCCTCGCTGGGCAATTGCCTATAAATTCCCGGCGCAGGAAGAGCTGACAGTACTCAGAAATGTTGAATTTCAGGTTGGCCGAACTGGTGCCATTACTCCGGTAGCAAAACTGGAACCGGTATTTGTCGGGGGGGTAACCGTCAGTAACGCGACCCTTCACAATGCTGACGAAATTGAGCGGCTGGGTGTGATGATCGGTGATACTGTGGTTATTCGCCGAGCCGGTGATGTGATCCCTCAGGTTGCATCGGTTGTAACAAGTCGCCGTCCGGCAGATGCTCAGCCAATCGTATTCCCACAAACGTGCCCAGTTTGTGATTCACATGTCGAGCGTGTCGAAGGTGAAGCAGTAACCCGTTGCTCTGGTGGGCTGATCTGCCGCGCGCAGCGTAAGGAAGCACTAAAGCATTTCGTGTCACGCAAAGCAATGGATGTTGATGGCTGCGGCGAAAAAGTCATAGAGCAGTTGATCGAACGGGAAATGGTGACGACCCCGGCGGATTTGTTCAAGCTGTCGGCGGGGGTTGTCACGGTGCTGGATCGTATGGGGCCTAAATCCGCACAGAAGTTAGTCGATTCATTTGCGGCCTCAAAAGAAACCACACTGCCCCGTTTCCTTTACTCTTTGGGAATCCGTGAAGTAGGAGAGGCGACAGCGGCAAACCTGGCGAATTACTTTGAAACGCTGGAGAATCTCGAGAATGCCACTGAAGAGCAGTTAATGAAGGTGCCTGATGTAGGGGCTATTGTTGCTGCTCATGTTTATAACTTCTTCCGTGAGGAACACAACCTCAGTGTGATCCGAGAATTGCTTGAGGTGGGGATTCACTGGCCAGCTATTGAAAAACCCGATGAAGATGCTGAGTTGCCATTGGATGGCAAAACGGTGGTATTGACAGGTACCTTATCTCAGCTGAGTCGCTCTGATGCCAAAGCCGCACTGCAGAAGTTAGGGGCAAAGGTAACGGGGAGTGTTTCAAAGAAAACCGATTTGCTGGTGGCTGGTGAAGCGGCTGGGTCAAAATTGGCAAAAGCACAGGAGTTGGGCATCGAAATTTGGGATGAGCAAACCCTGATAAACGTCATTTCTCGTTAATATCGTCAATTTCGTTAATTTCTTTTTTTACAATTTGTAATATCTCCAACAAGCCCCAGGTATTGATTTATCTAGGGCTTTTTATTTTCTCCTCATTTTTCTCAATCTTTTTTCATTTGAAAAATATTTTTCGGCAAAAATCGTTTTCTTAAAGGATTTGAAAATGTAATCAATTGCAGAAAACGCTCGTTTCTTTCTGTCTAGCTCGCAACTTATTAACGTGAAATAAATGTAAGTTGTTGATATTCAGTGTTTTATTGTTTGTCTGTTTGTGTGATTGAACTTTTTTGATCACGATCACCGAACACCCTGAATATTTGCACTCAGTCATATTTTTTAAAGAATTAATTAAGTTATGTTTGATGTTTTTTGCTGCGAAAGTAGTCTTAGTTGTGAACTAAGCGCAGTTGGACTGTGCACTCAAAAATGAATTTGTTGCGTACCTACGGCGGCCAACTGAGGTACGTGAACAAAACAGCTAGTTATTATTTAGGAGTTATTCCATGGAAAAACTATTCAAGCGCTCTGCTCTGAGTGCTGCTGTAATCGGTTTTGTCGCGGGTATGTCAATGGCGACTGCGCCAGTGGCTCATGCCGAAGGCTTTTTTGAAGATTCAACCATCAACGGTGCCGTGAACTTCTGGATGCGCGATCGTACTCGTGGTAACTACGATCCTGTGACCGGTAGTGACACAGATAAAGAAACTAACCTTGACCATAGTTCTATCTACACAAACTTGGGCTTTAGCTCCGGTTATGCTTCAGGGGTGGTGGGGTTAGACCTGAACGTTTATGCGACCTTTGACATGTGGCAGAACGGTGGTGCTGACCACGAGATGAACTTCTGGGACGTCAATAACCCGTTCGATAAGAATGCGAGTTCTAATTCTTGTTCTGATGTCTGGACTGATTGTAACAGCAATGGTGTTAGCTATCAGACTGTGGCTGCGAAGTTTAAGCTGGGTGAAAATGCCAAGGCGCGTTTGGGTTACTTCCAACCAAGCGTTCCTACTGCCATGGGGGTGAACTGGAGTTATGCGGCCGGTACTTACCTAGGTGGTGAATTAGGCTTCTCTGTGGGGGGCTTAGAGCTGGGGGCGGTATACGCAACGCGTTATAAGGCACCATGGTTCAAAGATACTTATGAACTGAGAACGACGAAAAACGAAGATGCTGGCGATGCCTACTCGCTGGGTGCACGCTACACCTTCGGGAATGGTTTGCTGCTGGATGTGGCATATGCCGGTCTGACCGACGGCGATCGTAAAAATGCACACATCAAACTGAAGCAAACGCTGGATAACGGCTGGTACCTCTCTCCACAGCTTTACGTAATTGATGATGATGAGCAGTATGACGACACGGCTTTCCACCTGGCTTTCCTGTCAGCCAAAACATTTGGTCAGTACACAGTACGTGCCGAAGCCACTTACACCATTGCCGATTCGACAGATATTTCGAACAGCATGGGTAACTTTGCATACCGTCTGACCAGCCAGTACGGCGGTTCTAACGGCGCTTACGATATCTGGTGGAACAACCGCTCTGACTTTAACCACGATGGCGAGTTTGCCGTGTTTGGTTCGGTAAACCGTGACTTCAGCGATTTGGGTGCGCCAGGCTTCAGTGCAGGCTTCAGTGCCGCGGCGGGTATGGCATCTTCAGATGTTGATGGCCTGGATGACCTGTTCGAGTACTCAGGTAGTGTGTTTGCCAACTACGCTATCCAAAACGGTGCTCTGAAAGGCGCTAATATTGGTTTCTACTACACCGAATACGTGAACGATACAGATACGCCAAACTGGACGGGTTGGACAAACCTGTTCCAAGACGAGTCTGACATTAAGGTTACCTTGACCCTGCCATTTACCATCAAGTAATCGAACGTTTTACACTGCCTATAAAAGAGCTAGCCTTCGGGCTGGCTCTTTTTATGTTTGCGTCAGGTATGCTGCTTACCGTTGGGGGGAGATGTCCTGAGTGTTGTGAGTGAGATTTTGGCGACGGCGGATATTTTATAAAGTGTGAAAAATACACATAAAAGACGGAAATCAGAGTGTCTTTTTTGTTTGATATTTAGAATTAAAAATTATCTATAAATCTCAGTCTCTTGTACCAGCGTCGAGACAGTGATTTACTTCGTTTCGAAAAATAATATGCTATGAGAGTAGTTGTTTTTTACTGACCTATACTGTTAAAGCATCTCAAATGCAGTGGTTGTTAAACACCTTATGTGACAATAACCGGAAATTAAGGAGTTAACCATGAAACTGAAGTGGGTTGTTTTGACGATTGGATTGCTGGGGGCAGTAAATTCCGGCTTAGCGATAGCTAATCAGGGATCAGGTGGTGCACCGGCAATGCCCATTTACCGTTGTATGGTAGAAAACGAGCAAGGCAAGGTGACTGAATCTTGGGTCCCATTGCATATCTGCCAGCAAAAAGGCGGAAAAAGTGTTATCTAACCTCGCATTAACAGGTTAGAAGCAGGAGGGCTTGTCCCTTCTGCTCCCGATATTAGCTTTCCAGTCCAGACATACTCTCTGCAATATTTTCCTTCCGCGTCTCAAGTGCTAAACTAGTTGCCATTTTCTGGGCCGGGTGTTCGCCTGGCGATTCGATTAATTAGGTATTATTCATGACGGTTAAAACGCGTTTTGCTCCGAGCCCAACAGGCTTTCTGCATGTTGGTGGTGCTCGTACGGCTCTTTATTCTTGGTTGTATGCGAAACATACGGGCGGTGAATTCGTTCTGCGTATCGAAGATACAGATCTGGAACGTTCAACTCAGGAAGCGATCGATGCCATTATTGAGGGGATGAACTGGCTGGGTCTGAACTGGGACGAGGGCCCATACTACCAGACCAAACGTTTTGATCGTTATAACCAGCTGATCGACCAGATGCTTGAAGAAGACAAAGCATACAAGTGTTACTGCCCGAAAGAGCTGTTGGACGAAATTCGTGAAGAGCAGATGGCTGCTGGCGTAAAGCCTCGTTACGATGCGAACCACCCGAAAGTGATCGCAGCTAATGCTGCGGCGACAGAAGAAACACCATTCTGTATCCGCTTCCGTAATCCGAAGGAAGGTACGGTAGTTTTTGATGACCATATCCGTGGCCGCATCGAAATTTCCAATACCGAGCTGGATGACCTGATCATTCGTCGTACCGATGGCAGCCCAACGTACAACTTCTGTGTAGTGGTTGACGACTGGGACATGGGCATTACGCACATTGTTCGTGGTGAAGACCACATCAACAACACGCCTCGCCAAATCAATATTTACAAGGCGCTGGGCGCTCCTATTCCTGAGTTTGCACACTGTGCCATGATTCTGGGCGATGACGGTGCGAAACTGTCTAAACGCCACGGTGCGGTCAGTGTGATGCAATACCGTGATGACGGTTACCTGCCAAAAGCACTGCTGAACTACCTGGTACGTCTGGGCTGGTCTAATGGCGATCAGGAAATCTTCTCTGAAGAAGAAATGATTCAGCTATTCAGCCTGGATGCCATCAGCAAATCAGCATCGGCATTTAACACTGATAAGCTACTGTGGTTGAACAATCACTACATTAAGCATTCTGAGCCAGAGTACGTTGCGCAATACCTGCAATGGCACTTGGATCAAAAAGAAATCGACATCACTTCAGGTCCGGCTATCACGGATGTGATCAAGCTGGTCGGTGAACGTTGTAACACCCTGATTGAACTGGCTGAGCAATCTCGCTATTTCTACCAGGACTTCAGTGAATTTGAAGCCGGTGCTGCGAAGAAACACCTGCGTCCTGTTGCGAAAGACGCATTGGAACTGGCGCTGGCAAAAGTAGAAGCACTGAGTGAGTGGACAACAGAAAACCTGCATCAGGTGATTCAGGATACGTGTTCAGAGCTGGATCTGGGCATGGGTAAAGTGGGTATGCCACTGCGTGTTGCCGTTACTGGTATTGGTCAGTCTCCATCTGTTGATGCTGTCATGTGCCTGGTTGGTAAAGAGCGTGTTATGGCTCGTATCCAAATGGCACTGGCATACATTGCTGAGCGTGAAGCTAACAGCTAATAATATCTGCTTAATCGAGGTTGTCTTGACCTATGGATAGCGTAGAACCGGAGCTTTTGCTCCGGTTTTTTTATTCTCTAATCAGATTTCAAGCAGCGGTTGTCAATCGTTGGCTTTGTATCGACGTAGCCCGTTTGGGTTAATTTGTGGTGGATAAACAACCAAAAAACAAAGGATATTGTGATTTGTTTAACGCTTTTAAATCATGGGGGCTGAGAGAGGCTTTTTGTTCATTGACATGATTTCATTAAGTTTTTATTATCTATTCCACAATTTGGGGCTATAGCTCAGCTGGGAGAGCGCTTGCATGGCATGCAAGAGGTCAGCGGTTCGATCCCGCTTAGCTCCACCAAATTTAAAACCTCGCCTTTTGGCGGGGTTTTTTGCTTTATAGCCTTTAAAAAGTTCGGATGGGTTAGCTGCGATGCTTTTTGGTTCTTCCCAACGGTTTTTACTTTAGGTCCTATGAGCGGCTGAGGTGATGGTACAGAAGCGTCGGTGACACGGTTTGTACTGAAGGAGTAAGAGAGCGGGCGCTGGTGTGCGAAACAGGTGTACAAAAAGGCCTTTTGCTGAACTAAACAAAAAAGCCCGGTACAGCTGAGTACCGGGCTTTTTGATATTTGATGGCGCTCCCTACAGGAGTCGAACCTGTGGCCTTCCCCTTAGGAGGGGGACGCTCTATCCTACTGAGCTAAGGGAGCAACTGCTTGTCAGGCATTATACAAAAAATTAACTATAAATTAAGCAATTAGTCGAGCGTTCTGAGCTGTTTGGTCAGTAAATCACCGGGTTGGATACTGGCCGCGAGCTCGGGCTGTCTGACAACCAGCTCGGAAGATTTTTCGTACACGCGGTCAACGGTGAGTGTGATATTGGTTTGTACCATTCGGTTCCGGGGAATTCCATTTTGATCAATAAATCCGGCGGAGTGCCACAAAGCCAATTGATCGCCAGCGCGAACACCATGAATTCGACCGACATTGATTTGCACGGCGTTGCCTCGGGTACTGACCACCTCAGGCAAACTGGTGCGGCAGGATAGGGTTGATTCCAAATCCAGCATCATGTTGCGACTGACCCGCACAATTGCCTGCCCGTAGCCTGATTGCCAAAAACGGGCACTTTTGGTATCCACCAGGCTTGTCCGGGAAAATGGCCAGTTAGCCACCTCCCGGTAGTTATTCTGCATCAATATCTCGCCGGTTTTTCCGTCAATGATCATCAATGTCGCGGCAAATTGGCGATTGATCTTGTCAGTTCTGAGGATCTGGTTGTCTACCGTTGAGGTCAAATCGGTGATTTCGCCACTGACAATATATTGAGCGTCATTATCTTCCGCCATCATAGTCAATGAATCAGGCTGGCCGGGATTAACCGGGAAAGGTGTGATGCCGGCAGTGACAAAGCTCTGGGAGTTCTTATTAAGTTGGCGGTTAAACAGCTGAGTGAAATCGTCACCCAGCTGGTAAATCGATCCCAGCGCGGCGTGCTGAGGGTAGGCAATAGCAAACTCGCCCAGTAGCAAGCCCTTTTTGTATTGAGTACGGTGGCAATTTTTTGCCGATGGTGCGATCTCAATCCGAGCGGTGAGGTAATATTTGCCGCCTTTCTTCTCTGTCTTAGTGACAGAAATATGACGGATTTCGTTGCCGCTGAAATGATAGTCTTTCTTCCCATCCTCTAGGTAAGGTTTAATCAGGCCGATATTAGCGATATCCGCTCCGGCATAACTGGTGGCCTGAAACACCGCGTCTTCCAGGGCATTTTGCCTTGCCAGGCTTTCACTCTCGAGGATGATGGCATTGCCGGTGATCTCATACCAGGATGCCTGTAAAGGCGCCGAGAGCAAGGAACACAGGCTCAGGAGCAACGCGCTTGTTTTTTTTCTCATTGAGATCACTTTTAACTATAGGTACGAAAATTGCTTAGTGATACCAACAGGCTTGTTATCTTCAGTTTTATGGCTGAGCTGCTGGCACAATAATAAAAGATTAAGCAAAAAGTGTTCCCATACGCAATTTTGCAGCGAGTCGGTAAAGTTTTTTTCCGACTGTACGATAAAAAACTATGGCATTGAGACTCGTCGCATTTGGAGCTGGTTAGAATGAAAAACTGGATCGTACTGGTACTGGCATTGGTTACGGTATCTTGTACCTACTCGCCTGTTTACAACGGTAAAAAGCCGTATTCAGGCAGTGCATTTATGTTGAAAGAAACACCACGCCATACCATTGATTACTTCATTGAGGGGATGACCGAGCAGCTAGTGGCCTCGAATCAATACCTGACGGCGAAAACCCCGCTGGCTGTGACATCGTTTGTTGATCTGCAGGACATGAGGGAAACCAATTGGTTGGGGAATACTGTCGCAGAGAGCTTTATGTTCCAGATGCAGCAGCGTGGTTATACCGTGGTTGACTATAAAGCGACCGGCGCCATAAAAGTGACGTCGGAAGGGGATTTTGCTATTAGCCGTAACTGGAAAGATCTGGCTGCGGAACAACCGGTTGATTTTGTTCTGACGGGAACGATGGTTCGTCAGGCCGCAGGGGTGATGGTCAATGCCCGTATTATTGGGATGCGTTCGCGAGTCGTGATTGCATCGGCGCAGGGCTTTTTGCCGGCTGAGCGTATTGGCAGCGACCTCGATACCTTGAACAAAGTTCGGATGAGAAACGGGGTGATAATTCGTGATGACGCAGCAATTTACGCTGATAATAACGTCATTCTAAAACCTTGATTATTACAACCTGATAGTTAAAAGATTGGGAGCAGACATGCGCTACGGATTAATCTTCTTGCTGAGTGTATTTGTGATGGGCTGTCAGCCCATGTTGCAGAGCAGAAGCAGTGCAACGGATGTGATTACCGCCGTTGGGTATGCGTCCATTAGCGAGCAGCGCGGACGTACCCAGGAAGAAAAGCAGCTTCGGGCGATGAGAGCGTCAAAAATTGATGCGTATCGTGAACTGGCTGAGCAGGTTTATGGTTTTCGAATCAGTGCTCAGGCTGGGCTTGATGATCAGCAACTGAGTATTGAGAGTACTGATGCCAGTGTGGACGGGAACATCCGTGGTGCAGAAGTGATCCGTAGCTACCCGGTCGGAGACAGCTATGTGACTGAAATGCGTCTGGACATGAAAAAGATGGAGCGCCTCAGTGATGTCGGGGATGTCTATCATGTCCCTAACAAGCAGACGTCGCTGTTTTAATGAAGATGCCGATGTCGTTTGGCGAAGGTGTTTGAAGGTGGTGTTTGGCTGACGGGTCACCTGCAATAAAAAAAGCGGAAGATACCTTCCGCTTTTTTTATTTGTTCTGCCTACCTGTACCGGTTTTCCGTGATACTCACTTGCCCAGCGTGAGTACTCACAATCTTGCCAGTGGATGATAGCGTAAATAACAGTCTGGAGAGCTTTACGTCAAATGAACAACTTTCTATGACAGGGTTTCCGTACAGTTCGTTATGAATTGCTTTCTAATATGAATAGCTTTCTATGTCGAGCGTTGCCAGAACCCGTTTTAGCAGTAAAGCTGACAATATCAGGCAATTAAATCGGTACCCAGTGTACGCGTGTTGGTGGCCTGGCCTTCGCTGTTATAAGTCATCTGGTGTTTGCCTCGGCTCTGCTGTAACAGATTATTGAGTTTGTGGAAGGTACGCTGCGCGCGTAGCAGAGCTTCACCGTTCACTTCATTCAAGGTATTGCATTCAGCAATGCCAGCCTGAATAGCGGCAACAGCAGTGATCAGTTGTTCATCTGTTTTCAGCAATGGCGTCTCGGCATGATGACCAAGCTGGTAATCCACCAGTTTGATATTGTCGATAATCGCCAGCTTTTGTTTTGCACAATCCGCAATGTGCTGTGAATGGCGGCTGACAATTGCCTGTTGTTCCGCTTTCAGGTTTTCTAAAAGGCGGCGTACATTTTCCTGCTGTTGCACAATAAGCTGCTGAATAGAAGACATACTCAATGACCTGTCAGTTACATCCCGTTAAGTTCGTCTTCGAATTTAAGCAAGTTTGAAGCCAGCTTTTCTGCATCAATGACATATGAACCATTCGCGATGGCTTCTTTAATCTGGCTGACCTTTTGGTTGTCAAAACTCTCCGGCATGGCCGCCAGCTCTTTATGAATGCTGCCTGCTGATTTAGCCTGAGAGCTCAGAGAAACCTGATCGGTTTGCTGCTGCTCACTGGTCTGACTGACCTGAGCTTTCTCTTTTTGCTCGCCTGAGCGCTGGGTCGTCAACGGCGAGGACGACAAATTTGTTCTTAACTGATTAATGCTGGGCATACGACATTTCTCTTACACGGTTACCTGGATGTACCTGATATCGGCAGTAGTGGGTAATACTTTAGTAATTATACGCAAGTTTATCCCGGGCTGGTCGTTTGTCTTTAATAGCTTACGCTCACTTCACCCACTGCCGTCACAGAGGCATTGATGATTTTCTTGGAGCGGGCATTTTGCACCCGAACTTGTTCGCCTAACGAACCGTCAGACAGGGCGACGCCTTCGGTGATGATGCTCAGGTTACTCCCTCCGGCATTGATACGAACCGTGTCATTTCGGCATACCAGGCAGATATCATTGCCTTGAATGGTGTCGCCCATTTTGACGTTGCGCTTCATTTTTGAGCCAATGATCTGAGCTGGCCGTTCGAAAATCATCCCGCGCTGAAAGCGTAAGTCAACCATCTGTATAGTGAGATCATCGGTGGTAATCACCATTCCCCGTCCTAATGGTTTCGTGGCAACAACGCGGGGGAGCATGAGCTGCGTTTTTACTGGCACATAGACCTGCCAGTCTGCCGCCGGACATTTGACGAGAACGGTGACATTACCGGTCAGTGACTGCTTACCTGGCACCGTGGCTTCCAGTTCAGTTGGACACGGGCTAAGGCGAAGCCGACTGTCGAGAGGGGAAGCTTGTACGTGAAGCTCACCATTGTCAGGCGGATCAATCAGTGCGGTTACAAACTGCTCTGCCGTTTGCTGGACCTGTTCAAGAATATTTTGCTGTGAACCAAGAACAAAATTGCTAAAGAATGTGCTTGTCAGGCCGATAAAAAAGATTAGTAATCTTAAAAGTGTTTTTGGGGTCACGGTCTTCGCCCATTGCTGCGGAGAAAAAGTGGCTATAGTTAGCCTCGTAAGTCATTGCATCAACCGGATAGCCGGAATCGGATACCGTCTGCTATCATACGCGAATTGCCGTGATACTTCCCATCTAACGCGTATCTAAATTATTAAAACAAATAACATGGAGTCATCCTTATGTCGGGGATCCTGGATACAGTTAACCAACGCACCCAGCTAGTAGGGCAAAACCGACTGGAATTGCTAACGTTCAGACTTAACCGCCGTCAACGCTACGGTATTAACGTTTTTAAAGTCAAAGAAGTGTTGCAGTGTCCAAAGCTGACGACCATGCCAAACTTACACCCTTTAGTTAAAGGCATCGCCCATATTCGAGGCCAGACCATTTCTGTGATTGATATGAGCCTGGCAACCGGTGGCCGCCCGATTGATGACCTGGATAACTGCTTTGTTATCATTTCTGAGTTTAACCGCTCAGTGCAGGGATTCCTGGTCTCCTCGGTGGAACGTATCATTAACATGAACTGGGAATCGATTCTGCCACCGCCAAAAGGGGCCGGCCGGGCGAATTACCTGACTGCCGTTACAGAAATCGACAATGAACTGGTTGAAATTCTGGATGTTGAAAAGATTCTGGATGAAATTTCTCCGGCAAATACCGATATCACAGGCACCATCCTGGAAGAGCTGGTTGAACACCTGCCAGCAGTACGCCGGGTTCTGGTGGCAGATGACTCGAGTGTAGCCCGTAAGCAGGTTCAGCGTGCCATTGAAGCTATTGGCTGTGAATGTGTGTTAGTCAAAGATGGCAAAGAAGCCATTTTGACCCTGCGTGAAATGGCGAAAGAAGGGGATATCTATCAGCAATTGGCGTTGGTGATCTCAGATATTGAAATGCCGGAAATGGACGGCTACACCCTGACCGCTGAAATCCGTAACGATCCGAAACTGAAGGATCTTCATGTGATTCTGCACACCTCGCTAAGTGGTGTGTTCAACCAGGCGATGGTTGAACGCGTCGGTGCGAATGCATTTATTCCGAAATTTAATCCTGATGAGCTAGGTGCAGCGGTAAAAGCCGCAATGCCACGATAACAATAATTTTTGAGTAGTAAATGACAGCGATAACAATTAATGATCAGGAATACCGTGATTTTTGCCGTTTTCTTGAAGCTCAGTGTGGAATAGTTCTGGGTGACAGCAAGCAGTATCTGGTGCGCAGCCGGCTCACTCCACTCATCAGCCGTTTTGCTCTCTCGTCACTGTCGGAGTTGCTGCAGCTGGTGATCTCCGGTCGCCACCGTGAGTTGAGAGTCGCTGCCGTGGATGCCATGACCACCAATGAAACGTTGTGGTTCCGTGATACTTATCCGTATACGGTGCTGGCCGACAAAATTCTGCCAGAGCTGGCTGCCAACAAGCGCCCGATAAAGGTTTGGTCATCGGCCAGCTCCTCTGGTCAGGAACCGTATTCGATTGCCATGACGGTGCTGGAAACGCAAAACCGTCGTCCGGGAATGTTGACCGCCGGGGTTCAGATTACGGCCACCGACATTTCCCAGACGATGCTGGAAACATGCCGCGCCGGTGTGTATGACAACCTGGCACTTAGCCGGGGATTATCGCCGGAGCGCCGTCGGATGTTTTTTGAAAACAACGGCGACGGTCGAATGAAGGTGAATGATAAGGTGAAGCGAATGGTGAATTTCCGTCCGCAGAACCTGAAAGACAGCTATGCACTGCTAGGTAAGTTTGATGTCATTTTTTGCCGCAACGTGTTGATCTATTTCTCACCGGAAATGAAAGCCAAAGTGCTGAATCAAATGGCAACCAGTCTTAATCCAGGGGGATATTTGTTCCTTGGTGCTTCTGAGTCGCTGACAGGGCTGAGTGATAAATTCGAAATGATCCGTTGTAACCCGGGTATCATTTACAAGCTGAAGTAATTGTCGCTGCCAGCTAAGCCATTCGGCCAGCAGCCCGATGAGTAAATAACAGGGGGAAGTTCTTTCCTCCTGTTTCATTTTATCCCCTAATTTCTTCCACATTATCAATCCGACTTTAACGTTGGCACGGCCTTTGCTTTGTAATTATCAGAGAATTACGGAGGCAGATATGTCAATTTCTTTTGATAAAGCACTGGGTGTACATCAGCATACCGTTGGTGTGCGGGCTAAACGGGCAGAAACACTGGCTAGTAACCTCGCCAATGCCAATACACCTGGCTACAAGGCAAAAGATATCGACTTTCAGCGAGCGTTGAATGCGGCAACCTCAGAGGCAAAAATTGGCCTTAGCCGTACGGACAACCGGCATATTCCTGCCTCTACGACCGTGATGGGCGAGCAAAAATACCGTGTACCCACACAACCTGATGCAGGTGACGGCAACACCGTAGATGCCCAGCTTGAGCAAAACCTATTTATGCAAAATTCCTTGGAATACCAAGCGTCACTGGACTTTCTGGGGGCGAAATTTAAGAACCTCAGCAAGGCATTGAAAGGGGAGTAATCGATGAGTTTGTTTAACATCTTCAATGTTGCCGGGTCGGCGATGAGTGCGGAATCCGTCCGTCTGAATACCACATCCAGTAACCTGGCGAATGCCAACAGTGTCAGCAGCTCAGCGTCTGAAACCTATAAAGCTCGTCATCCGGTGTTTGCCGCAGCATTGCAGAGCGCCAGTTATCAGCGCGAAGACAGTGTGCCAGTTCAGGTTAAAGGTATTGTCGAAAGTCAGAAACCCCTGCAAGCCGAATATAACCCGGAGCACCCGCTCGCGAACGCTGATGGGTATATCTATAAATCGAACGTGAACGTGATGGAAGAGATGGCGAATATGATCTCTGCCTCTCGCTCATATCAGAATAATGTCCAGGTGGCTGATACCAGCAAGCAGATGCTGATGAGCACGCTGCAGATGGGTAAATAAGCATAGAGAGGCATGGCGATGAATCCGATTAATGGTGCTGGGCAGACTAACCTCACTTATCTCGACCAGCTAAAAGAGATGCACGAAAAGAAAGTGCAGGAAGATCAGCAAATCACCGGACAGAATCAGCTTAAGCAAGAAGATTTTCTGTCACTGCTGACCAAGCAACTGTCTCAGCAAGACCCGTTCGAGCCGGTGGGCAACGATAAAATGATCGCCCAGATGGCGTCGTTTGCCACGGTGGATGGTATCAACAAAATGAACGAACAATTCGGGTTGCTGAATACCGCGATGACGTCAAATCAAGCCTTGCAGGCTTCATCGCTGGTAGGACAGGATGTGCTGATTCCAAAGTCGACCAGTTTCAAAACGGCGGAAGGCGATGTCAGTGGCCGTGTGCGACTGACGAATTCGCTGGATCAGGCTGTAATGCGGGTGGAAAACGCCCAGGGTGAGCTGGTTCGCACCATTGATTTAGGCGCGAAAGGGACCGGCGACCATGATATCGCCTGGGACGGAAAAGGCGAGGACGGCAAAACGTTGCCGGAAGGCCGTTACACGGTGAAAGTCTCCGGCATGGTCAATGGCCAGAGTAAAGATTTTGAAGTATTTACCCACGCTAATGTAAATAGTGTTCTGCTAGGCAAAGGGGATGGCGGCGTTATGCTGAACCTTGCCGGTTTTGAGTCTCCGTTCAAACTGACGGATGTCCTGCAGGTTGGTAAGGCGTAACAGCAAGAGGAATTATAACAATGAGCATGAATATTGCGTTGAGCGGCCTGAGTGCAGCCCAGAAAGATCTGAACACAACCAGTAACAACATTGCTAACGCCAACACCTACGGCTTTAAAGAGTCCCGTGCCGAGTTTGCCGATGTTTACTCCAACTCTATTTTCTCGAACAGCAAAACCACAACAGGCGGCGGGGTGCAAACATCTACCGTTGCTCAGCAGTTCCATGAAGGTTCAAGTATCTACACGAATAACCCGCTGGATTTACGCGTATCGGGCACCGGATTTTTTGCGGTAGCGGCCAATAAAAATGAGCCGAATGTGAACAGCCTGACACGTAACGGTGCATTCCACCTCAACAGCGACAACGAAATTGTCAATGCAGAAAACAATTTCCTGCTGGGTTATGAAGTTAACAATGACACCAAATCGGTGGCCTCGTATGAGCCTAAGCCGATGAAAATCAGTGATACGTTCGGTCAGCCGCAGAAATCGAACAACATGAATATTTCGCTGAACCTGCCGAACAAAGAAACGCAGCCGGTGAACTCTCCCTTTGATCCACAGAATCCGGACTCATTCAACAAATCGACGTCATCTACCGTGTATGACTCTTTGGGTAAACCGTACAAACTGTCCACTTACTATGTGGCCGAAAGCCCGACTGCGGCAAACTCCTGGCAGGTGTACTACACGGTGACGGATGCAGCAGGAACTGAAAGTCCATTGAATATTGACCCGACAAATTTACCAGCGAATGAAGTCGTGAATAATGGTACTGGCCATGTGGGTCATCGCATGACTTTCGACACCTCCGGTAAAATGACCTCAACGGACAAGTTCCGGACGGTCAGCTTCCAGGCAGCAGGTGTCAACGTAGGCGGTGCTGATGGGACACAAACGCTGTCGATGAATTACGAAGACACCACCCAATATGCGGCACCTTTTGAAATCCGCCGTTTCCAGGATAAAGACGGCGCGACTACGGGCTACCTGTCCAATGTTGATATCGACCCGGATGGCAATATTCTGGCTTCTTACTCGAACGGTAAAGATCTGGTGGTCGGGCGTGTAGCAATGGCACGAGTGCCAAATGAGCAGGGACTGGCGCAGCAAGGTGGCACGATGTGGAAAGTCAGTCAGGAGTCCGGCGAAGTGATCTGGGGGGATGCGGCTCAGGGTTCCTTTGGTGCCATTAAAAACGGTACGCTGGAACAGTCGAATATCGATATGACTCAGGAGCTGGTGGATTTGATTTCAGCGCAGCGTAACTTCCAGGCCAGCTCCCGTGCACTGGATGTGAACAACCAGCTGCAGCAGAACATTCTGCAGATTCGATAGTCCAAACGGTTTACCCGAGGGGTTATCATAACGCGATAACGTTCTTCCGCCGCCGGCAACCTGTCGGCGGCAATTTTTTTCCTCAAGCTTCTCGTCCGGGTGCCAATTTATCGGCAGTGGCTGAATTCTGCGTCTGAAATGCCGACTCCATCTGCGCTATGTCCATATAAAACAATAATTTGCATCTGTGGTATGGAAATTGCTTTGATTCTGCCATCGACTGAAGGGAGATGTTATGGATCGTGCACTTTTCCTGGCCATGAGTGGTGCCAAACAAGATATGTACGGGATGCAGCTGCATGCCAATAACTTGGCGAATGTGAGTACCACTGGTTTTCGCGCCGACCTCGAGCAGGCTCGTATGATGCAGGCTTATGGTGAAGGCTTACCGACCCGGGTATTTACTATGACGGAACGTCCCGGTAATGATTTTTCCCAAGGCAGTGTGAAGTCTACCGGCCGGGAGTTAGATGTGGCGATTGAAGGAGAAGGCTGGCTGGCGGTACAGGACAGCACCGGCAAAGAAGCCTATACCCGAGCAGGTCACCTGAAAATTGATGAGGCTGGCATGCTGCAAAACAGCAACGGCCAGTTAATTCTGGGTGAAGGGGATACCCCGATTCAGATTCCGCTGCCGATCAACAAAATCGAGGTTAAGAAGAACGGCATGATTCATGTTTTGCCGCAAGGCGCGCCGCCTGAAGCCATGATCCAGATTGATCGCATCAAGTTGGTGAAGCCGGATAACAAAAGCCTTTTCAAAGATGTCGATGGCCTCTTTAAATTCAGTGCCCCCAACCCTATCGGGTTGGAGCCGGATGCAACCGTCACGTTGCTGAGCGGCTTCCTGGAAGGGAGCAATGTGAATGCCGTGGGTGAAATGACCAGTATGATCGATTTGCAGCGACATTTCGAAATGCAGGTCAAGTTGATGAAAACCGCTGAGGAAATGGACAAAGCCTCCGCATCATTAATGCGTATTGGATAAGAAACAGGGGTAAAACAGCATGCATCCAGCTCTATGGGTTAGTAAGACGGGTCTCGACGCGCAGCAAACCAATATCTCAACCATTTCCAATAACCTGGCCAACGCCTCAACGGTGGGATTTAAAAAGAGTCGTCCGGTATTTGAAGATCTGTTCTACCAGAATATCAACCAGCCAGGCGGTCAGGTCACACAGAACACCACTTTGCCATCCGGCCTGATGTTGGGTGCGGGTTCTAAAGTGGTGGCAACCCAGAAAGTCTTTACGCAGGGGAATACCCAGACCACTGACAACGCACTGGATCTGATGGTGGAAGGCGATGGTTTCTTCCAGGTAATGATGCCTGACGGCAATATCGGCTATACCCGAAATGGCCAGTTCACGGTCAACGAGCAAGGCCAGATTGTGACCTCCGGCTCGGGCTATGTCCTGGAGCCTGAACTGGTTGTGCCGGATAACGCCGTGGCGATTACAGTGGGGACCGACGGTGAAGTGTCTGCTCGTATCCGTGATCAACAGGAAAACCAGCCAATTGGCCAGATCAACCTGACCAACTTCATCAATCCGGGAGGCTTGGAGCCTATTGGTCAGAACCTGTTTTTGCCAACGGGGGCCAGTGGTGATCCGCAGGACGGTATCCCAGGGCTTGATGGTTTCGGCAGCATTCGTCAGTCCATGCTGGAAACATCAAACGTAAACGTCACCGAAGAGTTGGTGAATATGATTGAAGCCCAGCGTGTCTACGAGATGAACTCGAAAGTGATCTCGACAGTGGATCAGATGTTGAGTTACGTGAACCAGCAACTTTAATCTAAATCAAAGGCGGCAGGATAAACAATGAAATACGGGGTATGGATTCTGATCCTGTTGCTGACGGGGTGTGTGTCTAAACCGGATACCGGTTCTGATCTGGAAACCGCCGTCAGCGATGTGGATGCGGTGGAAGGCAGTACGGAGCCGAGCAAAGGCATTATTGATCTGGTGCGGACGCGGGAAGATGCGGTTCAGGGCGATCCGGCATGGTCTGCTGTTCGGCCACCTAATCAGCCTGAGCATTACACAACAGCAACGGGTTCGCTGTTCAATACGGCTTCTCAGGATCTTTACAATGACACCCGCCCTCGCGGTCTGGGGGATATTGTCACTGTTATGTTGCAGGAAAAGACCCAGGCGAAAAAAAGCGCCAGTTCAGATCTGGGCAAATCCACTGACATGAAACTCGATCCTATTGAGTTGGGCGGACGACCTGCCACCATTGCTGATTACAACCTGTCTTATCTGCTCAGTAACGACAACAAATTTTCAGGTTCGGCTTCGGCGGATCAGAGTAACAGTTTTTCCGGTTCACTTTCGGTTGAGGTAATTGAAGTGCTGCCAAATGGCAACCTGATAGTGCGCGGGGAAAAATGGCTGACTCTGAACAGCGGGGATGAATACATCCGGGTGAGTGGCACGATCCGACCGGATGATATTGATACCAATAATTCCATTCCGTCCACCCGGATTTCTAATGCCCGTATTCAGTATTCGGCGACCGGTGATCGCCAGGATACGCAAACGCCAAGCTGGTTCGCCCGATTCTTTAACGCAGCGATGTAAGGTTATGAAAAGACTGATTACTACCCTGATGACTTCCCTGGTTCTGGCGGCATCTATGACCATGATGGCCGGTGTGGCGAATGCCGCCCGGATTAAGGATGTCTCATCCGTTGCGGGAGTGCGGGATAACCAGCTGGTCGGGTATGGCCTGGTGGTCGGTCTTCCGGGCACCGGTGAGTCGTCTTCTGCGACGTATACTGAGCAAAGCTTTCTGGCCATGCTGAACAACTTCGGCATTAATCTGCCGGCTGATGCGCGTTTTCGTACCAAAAACGTTGCTGCGGTGGCGGTACATGCCACATTGCCGCCGTTTACCAAGCAAGGGCAGTCTATTGATATCACTGTATCCTCTATTGGCTCAGCCAAAAGCCTGCGCGGTGGTACCTTGCTACAGACCTTCCTGAAAGGCCTGGATGGCAAAGTTTATGCAGTGGCGCAGGGCAGCTTGGTTGTCGGGGGTTTTACCGCAGACGGTGCCGATGGCTCGAGCATCATGAGTAACACGCCAACGGTGGGGACGGTTCCCTCGGGCGCGATTGTTGAGCAGGAAGTCCCAAATCCGTTCGGACGCGGCGATTACCTGACATTCAACCTGTTTGAACCTGATTTTACGACGGCGCAAAGTATGGTTGAGGCTGTAAATGATTTCCTCGGCCCTGGCGTCGCGTCTGCTGTAGATGCCGCGTCCGTTCGGGTACGTGCTCCGCGTGATGTCAGCCAGCGCGTGGCATTTCTAGCGGCAATTGAAAACATCGAATTTAAACCTGCCGATGCCGGGGCGAAAATCATCGTTAACTCCCGGACAGGGACCATTGTGATTGGTCAACATGTTCGTCTGAAACCAGCCGCCATTACCCATGGCGGTATGACGGTTTCAATCAAAGAAAACTATGCGGTCAGCCAGCCGAATGCATTCGGCGGTGGGCAGACAGCCGTCGTGCCCAATAGCGAAATTCAGGTCAAAGAAGAAGATTCACGTATGTTCCTGTTCGAGCCTGGCGCAACGCTGGAAGATCTGGTTCGGGCGGTCAATCAGGTTGGGGCTGCCCCATCAGACTTAATGGCAATTTTGCAGGCGCTGAAACAGGCGGGTGCGATTGAAGGCCAGTTGATTATTATTTAAAGCTTTTTATTTAGTGTCTTGAGGACAAGATGAAAAATAATCAATTTGACACGGGATTTGTGCTGGATATGGCGGGCCTGGAACGGCTGCGTGCCGGTGTCAAAACCGGTAAAGACGGCGAATCTCAGGGTCTTCGTGCCGCGGCTGAGCAGTTTGAGGCCATTTTTACTCAAATGATGTTCAAATCCATGCGAGAAGCTAACTCGGCGTTTGAGTCTGACTTGATGAGCAGCCGAAATACCAAGTTTTTCGAGCAAATGCATGACGAGCAGATGGCGAGTGAGCTTAGCCGGACGAACTCCCTGGGGTTGGCTGATCTGATTGTGGAACAACTTGGGGCACACCTGAGCGGTGAAGAGGCTGCGTCTCATGAGGCTCAAACTATATTGAGCCCCAGTGATACCGAGAAGCTTCTGCATCCTGAACAGCCTGATCGCAGTGTGCACAATGAGGCTGACAGTCGCCAAACACCGGATACCGTCAAAACCTCATTGCTGGTCGAGACGAATCAGTTGCCGGTAACTGATAGCAATATGCCTGTCAGCGAGCGTGACAACGTGTTGCCGCCATATCGTGCCGTCTCCCAACCTGTTGATGTATCTGCCACTTCTGAGATGCCAGCCTTACCACCGAGAAAGCCGACCTCGTTTACTTCGCCCGATGAGTTTGTTCAGGCGATGAAACCTTATGCGATGCGAGCCGGGCGTGTGCTCGGGGTTGATCCTGGGGTCTTGATTGCGCAAGCCGCGCTGGAAACCGGCTGGGGGAAAAAGGTACTGCGCAATGCCGCCGGCGACAGCTATAACTTGTTTAATATTAAAGCGGACTCACGCTGGGGCGGGAAGAAGCTGACGACGCAAACACTTGAGTTCCATCAGGGCATCCCTGTTCAGGAGCGGGCATCTTTTCGGTCATATAACTCTTACCAGGACAGTTTCAGCGATTATGTGCGTTTTTTGCAGGATAACCCACGCTATGAAACGGCACTGAACTATCGCACTCAGCCAGAACGTTTTGTCAGAGAAATTCACAAAGCCGGTTATGCGACGGACCCTGAATACAGTAAGAAGGTGCTCAGAGTGCTCGATCAGGTCAATGAGATGATGGAAAAGTAAGGGCGGAATGGAAAAATAAGGGCGGAAAAAGTATGGCCAAAGCGCGGAAACTGTTGTTACTGAGAAATGAGTGACAGAGCCATGAACAGCAAAAGCCAGATGTAGAAACCAGATGTTTACCTTGTTAGTTACAGCGAACAGGTAATCAGTTCTGGCTGGCTGCAAATAAAATCAGAGAAAGTGGTAGTATCGTAAACGGTTGGGTTTTTATTTACTTTAACTAAAAGCATGTCAGATAAAGGCATTCTTAGACAAACGCCTTTCAGACAAAAATATCGACAATGGTCGAAACAATTTTCAGCGTATCCTCACTCTCAGAAAGTGCCTGATGAATTTCATTCTGCTGAACTTTCTCAGCCTTACCTTCATTAATGTTGTCCATGATAAACGGACCCACGATTTCTTTGAGCGCATAGCCCAGTAACGTTGCAATCCCGATATTCATTCTGTTCCTTATTACTTTTCCTAGCTGACTCTGTTTTTACCAAAAAATCATTATAGTGCTCGAAAAGATAAAAACTACCTTTAGTCTTTTTGATGTTTTCGCAAAGCGTACAAATCATAGGAAACTCAGATAACCTTATGATTTATAGTGGCTTTACTGCGTGTTTTCATCTTACTTTCCCTCTAGCACCTACAAACATACCTAAAGGAAGCTATACATAGAGATCAATTTAGATGCTTTGGGTGTCGAGCATGACGATATGACCTGTTGGTTTAATACAACAATTAAATCAAGTCATAGAGCGTCACCCATTTCTAATGCAGCTATCGTGCCAAATCAAAAAATTGCTTTGGTTATTTTGGCTGATTGAACATTTTAATTTCAAATTGGGCATGTTGAGCGGTGCTGAAATTCCGTTAGGGTTGCGTATCCGTGAGCGGGGAGATGTATCAGCTACACCCGATGCGAATACTTTAGCCCCCTCAGCCCTCAGCCCTCAGCCCTCAGCCCTCAGCCCTCAGCAAGAATGCAATTATCACGTAAGCAAATGATTAAATGACTAGGGAGTGGCAATCGCGATCAGTCTCGTTTGAGTTGGCGTGATTTTTGCTAATTCTCTGATGTTCGGCCTGAACGCTTTCGTAAGCAGGCTGGCGAAATGGTAGAAACCAGGAGAAATTATGGCTTTGGATTTATTGCAGATTGGCGTATCGGGATTGAGGAGTTCGCAGAAACAACTCAATGTCACAGGTCACAACATCAATAATGTCAATACACCTGGATATAGCCGCCAGCTCGCCGAGCAGAAAGCCAATGATGCCGTATGGCTGGGAGGGGATTATTACGGTTCTGGCTCATACATTGATAATGTCAGCCGGGCCTACGATCGCTTTGCCGCCCGAGAGCTGACGCTGACCACGACACAGCTGCATGCCAGCAATGAAAAAGCCAGCCAGCTTGCCATTATGGACGATTACATTTCCCGTAATGCCAGTAAAACGGTCAGTAACATGAACGATTACTACGATGCCGTTAAAAGCCTGGCGGATCACCCGAATGATATGGGCTCCCGTAAAGCCGTGATTGAAAATGCCGGTCTGGTGGCTAGCACTCTCAACAGTGCCCATGGCAATCTGACGGATATGCACCGTGAAGTCAGCGATCAAGTGGCAGCTTCTGTCAGTCGGGTAAATACCCTGGGGCAAGAACTTGCCGCCCTGAATGCCAGAGTGCTGGAAAGTCAGGGGGGCGAAAAAAATGATTTGTACGATCAGCAACAGCAGTTGATCAACGAGCTTGCTGAATACACCAATGTGACGGTGCTCTCTGATAAAGAGAACCCGGCGCAGACCATTATGATTGGGCAAGGCTACACGCTGGTATCCGGCGTTGAACCGTCCAAGCTTACAATTGTTCCCGGAGAGCCGGATCCAAGTCAAAGTCAGGTTGCGCTGGAGCATGGTAACTCACTGAAACCCCTCAAGGCTGAATCGATGGGGGGCAAAATCGGCGCTCTGATCGAATACCGTAGCGACGTCATTGAAAAAGGCATGAATGAAGTAGGGCGAATGGCGATCGGTTTTGCCAGTGAGATCAATACCATGCAACGTCAGGGTCTAGACCTGGAAGGTCAGCCGGGACAAAACCTGTTTACAGACGTGAACAGCTTGTCTGCACAACAACAGCGAGTGATTACCGAGGTGGGCAGTACGGCTGACATCAAAGTAGCAATTGATGATGTAAAACAGCTCAAAGCCGATGAATATCGCCTGGAAACTGAGGCTGATCCCGCTACCGGTGCATTAACCTACTCGTTGTTCAACAGTGCAGATGAATTGGTCACCCAAGCGGCTGGTTCAGGTGTTGCTGGCCAGCAAATTGCCGTTGATGGCATGGTCATTGAAATTGGTACGCCCCCGGTTGAGGGTGAAAGCGTGCAGATTCGCCCAGTGCGTCAGGGAGCCGGTGAAATAAGCTTGAATACCAACGACCCGAAAGCGATTGCTGCACAACGTGTCGTGACAGAAACTGAAACGAATACCGGCAACGCTCATCTTGAAGCGCTGCCTGGCGCAACAGCAACCGGCCGTTATCAAGTGCAGCTCTCCGCTGCTGGAGACAGTGTCTCGGTGACCGATGCAAACGGTAATGCGCTCACTTTGACTGACTCACTTGGCAATAGCGGCACCGCGCTGGCTTACCCGCTGCAAGATGGTCTGTTTCAGCTAACGGATCCGAGCGGCAGCGCCACGCTGCGGCTGACCCGAAGCGGACAAGCCAATGACAGTTTTGTCGTTGAGCTGGGCGCAAAACCTGCGGAAGGGGATAACTCCAATCTAATGGCTATGCAGTCTCTGCAGACGGAAAAAAGCATGAACGGGGGCCGTTCCTCAATCATCGACCTGTTTGAAGGCTTGTCGACCGATGTTGGTATTCAGAAACAAAACGCCGAAAAAATGACTCAGATAAATCAGATGGACTTCGATGCCGCAACCGAACGGGTGCAGAGCCTGTCCGGGGTCAACCTGGATGAAGAAGCCGCCAACCTGATGAAATTCCAGCAGGCGTACATGGCATCCTCTCGTATCATGAGTGTGGCCAAAGAAACCTTTGATACCTTGATGCGTGCCATCTGATTTTTGGGGTGATTTATGATTAGCCGAGTATCCACGTTTACCCAGTATCAAAACCTGACATCCAGCCTGATGCGTAAGCAGAGTATGATCAATGAAACCAATGAGCAGCTTGCGACCGGTAAACGAATGCAGACCGCCGGTGATGACCCGGTTGCCTCTGTCTCGACGCAAAACTACAAGCAGCAGCTCGTTCAAATTGATCAATACCAGAAGTCGATCACCCTTGCCGGAAACCGCCTTGGTTCGCTGGAAACCGCCTTGAGCGGCGCTGAGAATTACATTGACAGCACCAAACAAAAAGTTATCGGGATGATCAATGGGGCGATGGCTGGGGATGATAAAACGGCATTTAAGTCTGAGTTGGAAAGCCTTTACCAGGGATTGATCGATCTGGCTAACAGTCAGGATGAAGGGGGCAATTATATTTTCGCCGGTAATCAGGTGAATCAAATGCCTTTTGTCGCGGATGCTCAGGGTAATGTTCAGTACCTTGGTGATACCGGTCATCGTCAGGCCCGTGTTGACCAGTCGGTTTTTGTAAACACCAGTCAGCCAGGGCAAAAGGTCTTCATGGCTGTGGAAAACCCATTCGGAGACTTTAGGCCTGAATATCAAGGGCTCCAGCCGGAATCTGGATTGACGCTATTGTCGGCGACCAATCAGGATCCGAATGATACGACGCAGTATCGTGTGGCGTTTGTTGAAAATGCTGCAGGAGAGATGCAATACGAACTTTACGATGATTCGAGTAACACCCTTCTCGGCAGTGGGGCTTACGATGCGACAGCTGGTATCCAATACAGCGATCCGGCACCAGGTAGTCAGATTTCGCTGAACTTTCAGTTTGATGGGGATATCAAACCCAATGACTCCGTTACCTTAGAGCCTGAAAAAACCATTAGTTTGTTTGATTCCATCAAGAACGCGATTGATTATGCTGAAATGCCTGCATCATCGTCAGAAGCAAGGGCGAGCTTGCAAAGAACTATTGAAGAGTTAAACGCTGGATATGTGCATATGAACCAGCGGCGTTCAGATGTAGGGGTCGGTTTGAAGCAACTCGACACCTTCGAAGAGCAACATAAAGATTTCGAATTAACGCTGAGTGCGGCCAAAGGCAATCTCGAAGACACTGATTACAGTGAAGCCATTATTGAGATGAACCAGAACCTACTCGCAATGCAGGCGGCACAGGCAGCTTTTAACAAGGCAAAAGAGCTGACGCTGTTCAATTATCTGTAATGCAGATGTGATTATATCCCCTTAAAAAAAGCGGCAATGATTAGCCGCTTTTTTATTGCGTAACGTATTGATAGCAACCTAACTTGCTGTATTAAAAAGTAATCATGAGTGACTTGATTGTTGTGCATTAAGCGAGTTTTAGAAAACCGGAAAAAAAATTAAAAAATCCCTAAAGGTTTATTTTTCCATGCCGTTATAGAAGGTACTTAAACAAACTGATTCTCAAAACCCCCGCTACCAAAGCTGGGTTGCAAATAAACAGGGAGCAAATTATGGCTGTTACTATTAATACCAACGTGGCTGCAATGAATGCCCAGCGTAACCTTGGCGCAGCGAACAACAACGTAAGCAGCAGCATGGAGCGTCTGTCTACTGGTCTTCGTATCAACAGCGCCAAAGACGATGCGGCGGGTATGCAAATTTCTAACCGTCTGACCAGTCAGAGCAACGGCTTGAACGTAGCAATGCGTAATGCTAACGACGGTATCTCGATTGCGCAAACCGCAGAAGGTGCGATGCAGGAATCAACCAACATCATGCAGCGTATGCGTGACCTGTCATTGCAGTCTGCCAACGGCTCAAACTCTGATGATGACCGTGCTGCGATTCAAAAAGAAATTGACCAGCTAACCACAGAAATGAACCGTATTTCAGAAACCACGACTTTTGGTGGTCAGAAACTGCTGGATGGGTCATTCGGTACCCAGCAGTTCCAAGTAGGTGCAGCTGCGAATGAAACCATCAGTATGTCGCTGGGGGATATTTCTGCAGATAAGCTTGGGCGTGTTGGGGCTGACACGGCTACCGATGGCAGTATTAAGTCTGAAGGTGTTGATAATATCCTTGGTAAGGGTATAAAGCTGAGTGGTGCAACATTTGACAAAGAGATCGATTTAAGTGGTACCACTGATGCGGCTGGAGCTGTTGATGCGATTAACTCTGCTGTGAGTGGTACTGGTTTGGTTGCTTCGCTTGAAGATAATGGGGACATTACTCTGTCTGGTGTTGCCGATAATAAATATGCAGGTGAAACCATTACAATAACAAACAAAGATGGCAGCACTATCATGGATAATCAGGCAACCCCGGCCGATGCGACAACATCAATCATACTTGGGGCTGAAGATTCAAAATCACTACTATTAAGTGATTTAGATGTGACAACAGCTGCTGGAGCCCAAAATGCAGTTTATGCACTGGATGCCGGTATCAAATCATTAGACGAACAACGTGCCGATTTGGGTGCGGTGCAGAACCGTTTCAATCATACTCTGAATAACTTGTCAAACATCAATGAAAACGTCAATGCGTCTAACAGCCGTATTAAAGACGTCGATTTTGCGAAAGAAACCACTAACCTGACCAAGAACCAAATCTTGCAGCAAGCAAGTACCTCGATTCTGGCTCAGGCGAAGCAGAACCCACAGGCGGCACTGAGCCTGCTGTAATTCGTACTTAAGTTGTTCTTGGCCCGGCGTATGCCGGGCCTTTTGAGTATTTGAACGTGTATGGGTGAACAGTATGGAAATCAGCCCAGACAAAACCAGTACATTAGTAGCAAATCTGTTTTCGGCTCGCCAGGGTGACAAGCCAGCAACTGCCTCACCTGACGGCAATGTATTGCCCTTTCAAGGTGTCAACAGCACACCAAATGCAGCATCTAACCTTGTATCGACCAACGCCCCCCAGCTTATACCATCAGTTGAAGGGCCAACGTCTTCAGAAAAAGCGCAACCTAAGTACCCAACGGAAGAGCAACAAAGGCTACTGGAAAACCTCATGGGTCGCATGAATCGCTCATTACGCTTTGAGTTGGATGAAGAGAGCGGTGAGCAAGTTGTTTTTATCATTGATAAGCAAAGTGGTGATGTCGTTCGACAAATTCCGGCACAAGACTTGCTTGAATTAAACAGCAACCTGGCAAAGTACGCACCACGCTCACTCAGCCAGCAGGTGTAAAGAGAGGAACTTATGGGATTATCTGTTGGTGGTTTAGGATCAGGGTTAGACGTTGCTGGTATGACGCAGCAGCTGGTGGCAGCCGAACGAACGCCTAAGCAAACGCGAATAACAGATCAAATGAGTAAAGTAGACAGTAGCCTGAGTGCTTATGGCTTGGTAAAGTCTTCGGCCAGTAGTCTACAAGAGTTACTTGAAAAGTTTAAAGAAGATGAAGCTTTTATCAGTAAGAAAGCTTCATCTTCCGATAAAGAGTTTATTTCTGTAACGGCGGACAGTAATACCCAGAATGGCTCTTATTCTGTTGAGGTCAAACAGCTGGCAAAAAGCCATAAAATTGTCAGTAATTCCAGCTTTGATGCCGATCCGGCTGCTGATTTAGGTAGTGGTGAGATGGTCATTTCCGTCGGAGACAAATCAATGACCATCAATATCAGTTCGGATAAAAACAGTCTAAAAGACGTTGTTGCTGCAATTAATAATTCGAAAGATAATCCCGGTATCACTGCGACTACCATTACCGATGACGGTGGTTCAAAAATTCTGTTTTCATCGACGAAAACCGGTGCTGAAAATCAGATAAAAATCGATGCATCAGGCATGACTGGTGATTTGGCGAATTTGACCTATGATCCCGCCTCTCCTGGCGGAAATATGGCAGAAATGCAGGCTGCGCAGGATGCTCAAATTATCATTGATGGTTTTTCTGCTGTAACCAGCTCTACCAACAAATTTGAAAATGCCATTGATGGCTTAACGTTGGATATCAAGAAGCTGACGGGAACTTATGGTACAGGTACTGACACCGATGATATTGAAACCAAAAGTATCAATATCACGATTGAAAACGATAAAACTCAACCCAAAGACGCGTTGACGAAGTTTGTTGAGCAATACAATAGCCTGTTTGAGATGATTGAATCGCAGTCAAGCTATAGTGTTGAAGAGGGCAGTGGCGGACCGTTGGTCGGCGACAGTGTCTCCAAATCTCTTATTAGCCAGCTGAGAAACCTGATAAATGAACCTGTAACCGTGGATGGCCAGAAATACCGGATGGCAGACTTCGGTGTAACGACTGATAGGTACGGTAAATTAGAACTGGATGAAGAAATTTTAGGTGACATGCTGGATGATAAATTTTTAGATTTTGGTGCTTTTTTTACCAGTGATGGCGGCTTTTTAGATAAGGCTGATGAAGTCCTGGATGGTTTTGTTGGCCGGGATGGCAGTATTACCAGTAAAGAAGACAGCCTGAAAGAGCAGCAAAAGCGTCTGGAAGACGATATGTCTCAGCTTGATGCCCGTATGAAAGACTTTGAAGATCGCACATACAAACAACTGTCAGCCATGGATGCCGCGATTGCCCAAATGACCCAGGAGCTGGCAACCATGCAGAGCTTGTTGCTCTAGAACGTGTTGCTCTCAGTAAGGTAAGACCATGAAAGAACTACATCAGCTTGAGCATCGTATTAAAGCGATGGTTGTAATGGAAGAATACCCGGAAGAATTTCCGGAGCAGCTACAGACGTTGGTGGCTGCTCGTCATGAGATGGTGAAAACTATCCTTGCAGATGAAAAAACGCTGACCCGTCAAAAATTTGATGAGGTACAGCAGCGTACTCGGGAAATTAAGCATCTGCTGGAGCAAAACCGTTCCCGTATTAAAGAGAAGCTGTTGATTGCCAAAAAAGGCAAAAAATCAGTGTCGATTTATCAAATGTATCAAAAATAAATTAGGAAATTATCATGCGTGGTTCCCTTCAGGCCTACAAGCAAGTATCGGTAAACTCTCAGCTAGCCAGTGCTTCACCACATCGCATCGTACAGATGTTGATGGCCGGAGCCATTGAACGCCTGGTTCAGGGTAAAGCGGCAATGGAGCAGGGGAATATGGCGGCCAAAGGTGAGCGCCTGAATAAAGCCCTGGAAATCATCAGCAGTCTGCGTGAAACACTTTCAATGTCTGATGGTGGTGACGTTGCTGTTAATTTGGATCGCCTCTACGATTTCATGATGCGTCATATCCTTGACGCAAATCTGAACAACGATCCGGAGAAAATTGCGGAAGTAATTTCACTGCTCAGTGAAATTAAATCAGCCTGGGATCAAATCCCGGCAGAGTACCATTATGCCACTGAACAGGCCGAAAACGCCGGTTAATGTATGGCTAACCTCGCCGTGTGACAAATATTCCTATTGTTGCACGGCAAAAGCCCCTTCATTTGTACTGGTCTCTCACTTTGAGGGAAGTCAGTTGCCTTCTACTGTACATTGATTACAATGGTTGCCAATTTACCTGGCAACCATCTTATTTTTATAAACGAAAATTCGCGATTAACGTTGTAGGATTTTATCCGTTTGGCAGGGTGCCACGATTAGATAATTACAGACAGGCAATATCTTTCCTATGCAAGGTTTAGCAAAAACCCTCGTTATTGATGATGATCAGCAGTATCGCCACGATTTTAGTGTCATATTGAACTTTCTCGGTGAACAACATGTCACTTTATCCTCTGAAGAGATCGATAATTCTGTGTGGGGAAATGCTTGGGGTGCCTGTTTACTGGGTAATATCAAAGCCGATAAAGCGGTCAGCAGAATCCTGGACTTCCTTCGCATCAATAATCATATCCCGGTCATTGCTTTGTCTGGTCACGAACAGGCGTTAGCGGGGCTGCCAAATTATGTCGGAAACCTTGAGCTACCACTTAACTACAGTCAGTTGACCAATGCATTCCGTCACTGCCAGGAATTTCTAGGCAAACGTGCGTTTCAGGCGCCTCAGTTGGGACGAAAGAACACCTTATTTCGCTCAATGGTGGGTCGCAGTGAAGCGATCAGTGAGATCCGCCATCTTATTGAACAGGTTTCGACGACGGAAGCCAGTGTTCTGATACTAGGGGAATCCGGCACCGGAAAAGAAGTAGTGGCACGAAACATTCATTATCATTCCAACCGTGGTAAAGGCCCGTTTGTTCCGGTTAACTGTGGGGCTATCCCGCCGGATCTGTTGGAAAGTGAACTGTTTGGCCATGAGAAAGGGGCATTTACCGGTGCGATTTCTGCCCGTAAAGGTCGCTTTGAACTGGCTGAAGGCGGCACTCTGTTCCTGGACGAGATTGGCGATATGCCAATGTCCATGCAGGTGAAACTACTTCGGGTCCTTCAGGAACGTTGTTTTGAGCGCGTCGGTGGCACGGAAACCATCAAAGCCAATGTGCGAATTGTCGCAGCGACACACCGCAACCTGGAAGAGATGATCAGCGACAATACTTTCCGTGAAGATCTTTACTATCGCCTGAACGTCTTCCCAATTGAAATGCCCGCCCTGCGCGGTCGTATTGAAGACATCCCGCTGCTGCTTCAGGAACTTTTGGCTCGAATGGAAGCTGAAGGGGCGAAGCCGGTTTACTTTACCCCGCGTGCGATTACCTCGCTGATGGATCACGACTGGCCGGGTAACATTCGTGAACTGGCGAATCTGGTTGAACGCCTGATCATTCTTTATCCGGGCGAGATGGTTGACGTTAACCACCTGCCGATGAAGTACCGCTATTGTGATTTGCCGGAGTTCCAGCCGGAAGAAAACTTCCTGTCGCTTGAAGATCAGGAGCGTGCGGCACTGGCTGACATGTTTGCGACAGACAGCCGCGAACCGGAAGAGACCCTAAGCCTGAGCGGGCTGCCACCTGAAGGTTTGAATCTGAAGGAAATGCTGGCAGAGCTGGAAGTTGATATGATTCGTCAGGCGCTGGAAGCGCAAAGCGGCGTCGTGGCGCGAGCGGCGGATATGCTGGGAATGCGTCGTACGACTCTGGTTGAAAAAATGCGTAAATACGGTCTAAACAAAGAAGAAATTCGCTAAGACAATGTATTGAGTGAGCGGATAGCAGAAGTTCGCGACAATAAGCAGTGCCTATTTAAAAACAGCGGTGTCAAAATACTGACATCGCTGTTTTTGTTTCTGGTCATTATAACATACTGAATCTTATTGTTTTTTATTGGCACGAAAAATGCTAAAGAAAACACCTACTAATAAAAAGTCAGTATGGCCAGGGATTTGATGGACAACAAAGACGCCTCGCTCGACACGATGTCGCAGCAGGTCGCCCGATACCAACAAGCACTTGATGTCATGCCTTCAGGCGTGATTTTCCTCGATTCAGCCGGCAAAGTCAGCGAAGCGAATCCCGAAGCCTGCCGCCTTCTGGGTGAACCGCTGGTGGGCGTGAAATGGGTTGAGGTCATTCAGCGTGCCTTTGCGCCCCGAGAAGACGACGGTCATGAAGTGTCACTACGAAACGGTCGCCGTGTCAGACTGGCTATTTCTGCCACAGCGAGCGGGCAGTTGATTTTTATTACTGATATGACGGAAACCCGACTACTCCAGTCGCGAATCAGTGAAATGCAGCGACTGTCGTCACTGGGAAAAATGGTTGCTTCCTTAGCTCATCAGGTGCGTACCCCTTTGTCCAGTGCCATGTTGTATGCCTCTAATTTGGGGGCTCCGAATCTGGCTCCAGCTACCCGAGATCGCTTTCAGGCCAAACTGGTCGACCGCCTCCATGATCTTGAAAAACAAGTCAATGATATGTTGCTGTTCGCCAAAGGTGGCGACAACAAAGTGATCGAACGGTTTACCGTGGAAGCACTGTTGAACGAACTGGAAACGATGGTTGAAGCGTTGGTAATGCAAAAACAGGTGGATTTCAGCATTGACTGTGATGATGAATCACATGTTTTGGTCGGTAATGTGAACGCGCTGGCGAATGCCCTTAGCAACCTGATTATCAATGCGGTCCAAATGGCGGGTAAAGGCTGCCGTGTTGCGGTGCATGTACTACAACAAGATGATCGAATTCATATTGCCGTGCTGGATAATGGCCCGGGGATCTCCGCCGAGCTGCAGCAAAAAATCCTGGAGCCATTCTTTACGACCCGCAAACAGGGCACCGGATTGGGTCTGGCTGTGGTCCAGATGGTCGTCAATGCTCACAAGGGAACGATGAGGGTGTCTTCTGAACCAGGTAATGGTGCCTGTTTTACCCTTTCTTTGCCTGTCCCTGATGCTGCGTCATCTTCTTACGCGCATCAACCCGATACGTCAGAAACAGGAGTTATGTTATGAATCAGAGCCGTGTCTTAGTCGTTGAAGATGATGAGGGACTGCGCGAGGCCCTGGTCGATACACTTGCTCTGGCAGGTTACCAATGGCTGGAAGCAGAGAGTGCCGAGCAGGCATTGCTACTGCTGAAATCGGAGCCGGTTGATATCGTCGTGTCGGATGTTCAAATGGCAGGCATGGACGGGCTCAGCCTGCTGCGTAGTATCAAGCAGCACTGGCCGAAATTGCCGGTGTTGCTGATGACGGCATACGCCAATATTGAAGATGCCGTGTCAGCTATGAAGGACGGTGCCATCGACTACATGGCCAAGCCTTTTGCCCCGGAAGTGCTGCTTAACATGATTGGCCGTTATGCACCGGTTAAGACGGAATCTACCTCCGCGGTAGTGGCAGACGAAAAATCCCGTAAGCTGCTGGCGTTGGCGGAAAGAGTAGCCAAAACGGATGCCAGCGTGCTTATCCTTGGCCCAAGCGGTTCGGGCAAAGAAGTCATGTCCCGCTATATTCACGATCATTCGGCACGTAGTGATGGCCCATTTGTCGCTATCAACTGCGCGGCAATACCGGACAACATGCTGGAAGCCACGCTGTTTGGCTACGAGAAAGGGGCGTTTACCGGTGCTGTCCAGGCTTGTCCGGGTAAATTTGAGCAGGCGCAGGGCGGGACGATTTTGCTGGATGAAATCAGCGAGATGGACCTGAATCTTCAGGTCAAACTGCTGCGCGTGCTGCAGGAAAGAGAAGTAGAACGTCTGGGCAGCCGTAAAAGTATCAAGCTGGATGTACGAGTTCTGGCGACCAGCAACCGTGACCTGAAGCAGTATGTCACGGACGGGCATTTTCGCGAGGACTTATATTACCGGCTCAATGTGTTTCCGCTGGCGTGGCCGGCGCTGGCTGATCGTCCGGGCGATATCGAGCCATTGGCTCAGTTTCTACTGGATCGCCACTGCAAAAAGCAGGGGCTGGCCTTGCCGGAGATTGCGGGTGATGCCCTGGCTAAACTGCGACGCTACAGCTGGCCGGGAAATGTCCGGGAGCTGGATAATGTCGTCCAGCGTGCGCTGATTCTGTGTCAGGGGCAGTACATTACCGCAGCTGATATTCTGCTGGAAGGGCTGGACTGGCTGGATGCCTGTGACTTGCAATCGACCATTGAGCAGGCAGTGATTCCGGATGTGATGCCTGTTCAGGAAAAGTGCAGTGCGGTTTTCTCGACAGCGGTGCCTGCTGATGGCCTAGGAAATGAGCTGCGGGAGCAGGAGTTTTCGATTATTCTAGAAACCATTCGTGCCTGCGATGGCAGCCGGAAAGATGTCGCAGAAAGACTGGGGATCAGCCCACGAACCCTTCGCTATAAGTTGGCAAAAATGCGTGATGCTGGAATCGATATCCCAGTTTAACCGGCGTAATGATGCTGTTGTTTTGCCATTACCATTATTTATTTAGAATGTTGATTTCAATAAGAATTAGACTGATTTGTAAGGAGAGAAGATGAAAGTAAACGGACTTCAGGCGGAACTCCAGGCAATGAAACTGGAGGCCAGCAATGCCAACAAGCCTGCCTCAGCACAGCAAGTCAGTGAAGATTTCGGCGCGTTGCTGGGCAATGCCATTAAAAACGTCAACGGTCTGCAGTCGCAGTCCAGCGAGCTGGCGACGCGATTTGATCAGGGAGACCGCAGTGTTTCTCTGTCTGACGTTATGATTGCCCGCAACAAATCCAGTGTGGCCTTTGAAGCAACCGTGCAGGTGCGGAACAAAATGGTTGAGGCCTACAAAGAATTAATGAACATGCCGGTATAAATCAGGAATTATTGAGTGTCGGATTCGTCTTCAAACAATGAGCTAGCTGTGGCTGGGCAGGCATCTACACCGGCGTTGTCGAATGATAGCCTGGATATGCAGAACCCGGATGCGGAAGAAAAGAGTGTTTCGCGTGTAGACAGCATGCTGGGCAACCTCGATCTTCTGCGTCAGGTGATTCTGGTCTTGTCAGTGGCGATCTGCGTGGCCTTGATTGTGCTGGTTATCTCCTGGCTGAAAGAGCCGGAGATGCGTCCGTTAGGCACGTTTGAAACGGCTGAGCTGATACCTATTCTCGATCATTTTGATCAGAAAAAAATTGTTTACACCCTGGAAGGCAACACCATCCGGGTGCCTGCCGATAATTATTCCTCGATTAAGCTGGAGATGACCCGGGCCGGGCTCAATCAGACGACCGCAGAAGGCGATGATATCCTGCTGAAAGACATGGGTTTCGGCGTGTCGCAACGGCTTGAGCAGGAGCGTCTTAAGCTAAGTCGTGAGCGCCAGCTGGCCCGTGCCATCGAACAAATCCGTCAGGTCCGCAAAGCGCAGGTGTTGTTGGCGATGCCAAAACAGAGCGTATTTGTGCGTCATAACCAGGAAGCATCAGCCACTGTCTTTCTGACGCTGGGCAGCGGTGCAACGCTGGGCCAGCAGGAAGTGGATTCAATTGTCGACATGGTGTCCACGGCGGTGCCGGGGCTCAAACCGACCCGTGTTACCGTGACTGATCAGCACGGTCGTTTGCTCAGTTCAGGAACCGAAGACCCGGCGGCGACCGCCCGGCGCAAAGAGTATGAGCTGGAACGCAAGCAGGAGCAGGCCCTGCGGGATAAAATCGATGCCATCCTGATCCCTGTACTGGGACTGGGGAAATATACGTCCCAGGTGGATGTATCGATGGATTTCAGCGCGGTGGAAGAAACCCGCAAGCAGTACGACCCGGCGACCTCGGCGACCCGCAGTGAATACACGCTGGAAGATTACAACAACGGTAGCATGGTGGCCGGTATTCCCGGCGCGCTGAGCAACCAGCCGCCTGCAGACAGCTCGATTCCGGAAGATGTCGCCAAACTGCAGTCGGGTAAAAATGCAAACAATGGCTCGGTACACCGCGAAGCCACCCGTAACTATGAACTGGATACCACTATTCGCCATAAGCGGGCGCAATCCGGCAGTATTCAGCGTCAGACGGTTTCTGTTGCTATTGATTATAAATCTGTACTGGATCCGGAAAGTGGTGAAATGACCCGGATACCGCTCAGTGAAGCCGAGCTGGCGAAAATCAGCCGCCTGCTGAAAGGTGGGGTGGGCTTTTCGGAGGCCCGCGGTGACATGCTGGAAGTGATTTCTGTGCCGTTTGCCGAGCCGGAAGACATTCAGGTTTCCGATCTGCCAATTTGGGAGCATCCGAACTTCAGTACCTGGGTTCGCTGGCTGGCTGCCGCACTGGTGATTGCTGTTGTCATGTTGGTCATGGTGCGTCCGGCGATGCGCAAGCTGCTGTATCCGAATCAGGCCGCAGACGGTACGCCACTTGATGAAAATGGCATGCCACTGATGGGCGGTGACAATGATCGGATTGACCTTATCGGTAGTGAATTGGATGGCGGTGACGTGCTGGAGCTGAGCAGCAGCACGCTCGACCTGCCGAACCTGCACAAAGATGAGGATCTGCTGAAAGCGGTGCGGGCACTGGTTGCTAACGAGCCGGATCTGGCGGCACAAGTTGTGAAAAATTGGGTGAATGAAGATGGCTAATGAAGTCGCTACCACTGAAGACAAAAAGTTTGACGTCAACAGTCTGTCTGGGACTGAAAAAGCGGCTATTTTGCTGTTGAGCCTGAATGAACAGGATGCCGCCAGCATTATTCGCCATTTGCAGCCTAAACAGGTACAGCGGGTGGGTGGTGCCATGGCGTCAATGGCTGATCTGAGCCAGGACAAGGTGTCCGCCGTACATCGCCATTTTCTCGAAGATATTCAGAAATACACCAGCATCGGCATGGGCAGTGAAGACTTTGTTCGCAATACGCTGATTGCCGCGCTGGGTGAAGACAAGGCCAATAATCTGGTGGATCAAATCCTGATGGGCAGCGGCTCGAAAGGGCTCGATTCCCTGAAATGGATGGATCCCCGTCAGGTGGCCAGCATCATTCACAATGAGCACCCGCAGATCCAGACCATTGTGCTGTCTTACCTTGAGCCGGAACAATCGGCCGAGATTCTGGCACAGTTCCCTGAACGGGTTCGTTTAGATCTGATGATGCGTATTGCTAACCTAGAAGAAGTCCAGCCGGCGGCACTGCATGAACTGAATGATATCATGGAGAAACAGTTTGCCGGTCAGGCCGGCGCTCAGGCGGCGAAAATTGGCGGCCTGAAGGCGGCGGCAGAAATCATGAACTACCTCGACAACAATGTTGAAGGTCTGCTCATGGATCAGATCCGCGAGAACGATGAAGAGATGGCGACACAGATTGAAGATTTGATGTTCGTCTTTGATAACCTGGCGGAAGTGGATGATCGTGGTATCCAGACTCTTTTGCGTGATGTGCCGCAAGATCTGCTGCAGAAAGCCCTGAAAGGAGCGGATGACCTGTTGCGTGAAAAAATCCTGCGTAACATGTCCAAGCGTGCGGCTGAAATGCTGCAGGACGATCTGGAAGCCATGGGACCAATTCGGGTCTCTGATGTGGAAGCTGCTCAGAAAGAGATTCTGTCAATTGCCCGTCGTCTGTCTGATGCCGGTGAACTCATGCTGACTGGCAGTGGTCAGGACGATTTCCTCTGATCCTATAACCTGAAAACTGACAGGAAAATAAATGTCGACTGATCGCCGCCGTGGTTTTTTGCGAGTATCTGAGCATCAGGCTCAGGAGCTGGAGCGCTGGGCTTATCCGGATTACAGCGACGAGCAGTCGTCGATGGCGGAGAATGCGCTGAACTATGATCCGCAATGGCATGTGGAGCCGCTCGAACTTGAAGAGGAAGAGCAGGGACCGCCACCGTTAACCGCCGCTGATCTGGAAGCCATTCGTCAGTCGGCTTACGAAGAAGGCCTGCTAGAAGGTCGCGAGGCCGGTCATGCTGAAGGTTTTGCTCTGGGGCAAAGCGAAGGGCTGGAGCAGGGTAAGCAGCAAGGCCTGGAACAAGGGCTCGCAGAAGGGCTGACACAGGGCGAGGCACGCATTCAGGAGCAGGTAGGATTACTCACCCAGCTGATGGACAAGCTTTCGACTCCGCTGGCGCAGGTCGACAATGATGTTGAACAGCAGTTGCTCCGGTTGGTAACCGGGCTGACCCGTGAGCTGATTCAGGTGGAACTGAATACCAATTCTCAGGTGATTCTTCAGACTCTTCGCGAGGGTATTGCCGCTCTGCCTATCGCCAATCAAACCGTGATTATTCAACTGCATCCAGACGATGCCGCTGTTATCAAAAAAGCCTATGGTGAAGCGAGCCTGGCCGAACGCCAATGGCAGCTTCAGGCTGAACCCGCCTTAAATCGCGGCGATCTGGTGGTGCAGGCTGGTGACTCTACGGTGGAGTTCCCCGTTCAGGAGCGAATTCGCCATCTGCTGACCCAATTCATAGGCGTCAATGCAACGCAACACACGCAGCATGGAGCCTGATAATGGCACTGGCTGAGCGTCTTTCCCGATACCAAACTTCCCAACTGGCTTGTCGCCCAGTGGCCGCTGGCCGCTTGGTTCGCGTGGTTGGCCTGACTCTGGAAGCGATTGGCTGTCGGGCTCCGGTTGGCAGCCTGTGCCGGGTGGAAACCCTCAACGGTGAGATGGAAGCTGAGGTGGTGGGCTTCTCCGGCGAGACCCTGTACCTGATGCCGAGCGAACAGTTGACCGGCGTGATGCCCGGGGCCAGAGTCACACCAATTCAGCATGCTGCCGGTCTGCCGGTTGGGATGGAGCTGCTTGGGCGGGTCATTGACGGGGTTGGTAACCCGCTTGACGGGCTGGGTGATATTTATACCGCTGAGCGCGCTTCATTTAACGCTGACCCAATCAATCCCTTGAGCCGTAAGCCGATCAAAGAACCGCTGGATGTCGGGCTGAAAGCCATCAATGGTGTGCTGACGGTCGGCAAAGGCCAGCGGATTGGCCTGTTTGCCGGTTCGGGGGTCGGTAAGTCCGTCACGCTGGGAATGATGACTAGGGGCACGACCGCTCAGGTGGTTGTCGTGGGCCTGATCGGCGAGCGTGGTCGCGAGGTAAAAGAATTTATTGATGAGATTCTCGGTACTGAGGGGCGCGAGCGGGCTGTAGTGATCGCGGCCCCGGCAGATGCCTCTCCGCTGATGCGGTTAAAAGGTTGCCAGACAGCCCTGACAATTGCGGAATACTTTCGTGACCAGGGACTGGATGTGCTGCTGTTAATGGATTCTCTGACCCGCTTTGCCCAGGCACAGCGGGAGATTGCCCTGTCGGTTGGTGAGCCCCCGGCAACCAAAGGTTATCCGCCGTCGGTTTTTGCCAAACTGCCGGCATTGGTTGAACGTGCCGGTAATGGTGGCGAGCATCAGGGGTCTATCACTGCTTTTTTTACCGTGTTAACCGAAGGTGATGATCTGCAGGATCCGATTGCCGATTCCGCGCGGGCAATTCTGGATGGTCACATTGTGCTGTCCCGGGAAATGGCGGATGCCGGTCATTACCCGGCTATTGATGTAGAGCGCTCGGTCAGCCGGGTGATGCCGGCGATTGTCAGCGAGGAGCACATGCTGATGTCAAAAGCAGTACGGCAGATTTTGTCTATCTGCCGAAAAAATCAGGATTTGGTGTCTATCGGTGCCTATAAACCGGGTACGGATCAGGCCATTGATCAGGCATTCGCATTCAAACCCAGACTGGATGCGTATCTGCAACAATCGATGAAAGAATCGGTTCCTTATGATATGTGCGTCAACATGCTGCGCTCGGTTCTGAGTGGTTCCTGATGAAAGCTGAGCTTAACCTAGGAATCTGACCATGTCTGAACAAGCCCTGGCGCTCTTATTGGAGCGAGCCAAAGACGATGAGCAAAAAGCCGCGACAGCCTTACACCAGGCGCGGTTGGAGAAGGAAAATTACCTTCGCCAGCTGCAGCAGATCGAGCAATACCGGCTGGATTACAGCCGACAGCTGTCGGAGCGCGGAATGCAGGGGCTGACAGCCAGCTCCTACAGTCATTTGCAAAAGTTTCTCAGCCAGTTGGATGAAACCCTGTCGCGGCAAAAAGCCGCCGGTCACCACTTTGATCATCAAATTACCCGAAGCTCTGAGCAATGGAATGAAGTCCGAAAACAGCGGCGCTCCATTGAATGGCTGCTGGATAAAAAGCAAACGGAGCGCCAGCAGCGTTTGGATCGCCAGGAGCAGAAGCTGATGGATGAGTTTGCCACTCTGCAATTCGCCCGTCGGATGACCAATCAGCGTTAACCTGATCCGGTATCGGGTTACCTGTCAGGCCGTCAGAGAGATGGCAAAAAACTGGTGCAATTCTTGCTTGTATACCCGTTATGAATTGTCGTGATTTTGACTTGTCTATTTTGGCAAGCACAGCACACCAGAGCCGATTATGACTGTATCTCGCTTACTCACGCCAGAGCCGACTAAAAGTCAGGTTTTACCTTCGTCAACTCCTATTGCCGCAGCGCCTTTGCGTGCCCAGGGGAGAGAAACAGCGACGACTCCTGCTTCTTCAGCAGCCTTTTCTGAGGTATTGGATCAGGCGAATCGTCATGCCCCGTCTTCGGAAAAACCATCATCGGCAAAGTCGCTTGTGGCAAAACAGCCCCTAGCTGCTGATGGTCAGGGTGCCGGAAAACAATCAGAGACGAGTCGCACCGCGTCTCAGTCCACACAACCGGGCTCTCAGGCCGGGGAAGAAGTGGCTGTCGGAGCAGAAAAAGCGGATTCCGTCACCCGCTCTGCGGCAACCGAACTGTCTGGCACCGCATCATCTGGCGAAGCCGGTGTGTTCGCCGGCTCTTCAAAGGGATCGGTGTTGGCTGAAAAAGGGGACGATGACAGTGCAGAAATAGCTGATAAATCCCTTTCAGAACAAACGGCTGGGTCTGTTCAGCCTGACGATGAGGGCGATGCCATCATGTCAGCCGGCCATTCGCCGACCGCTAACGATGTAGCGCTCTCCGCGTCCCATGTCGCGGAGTCGGACAACGTCGATGAAGCTTCTGAGGATAAGGTGGATGGGGCTGCTATTTCTTCACTGATGGGTTTTGCCCAAGCGGCACCTATAACGAAGGCTGCTGATTCTGCTGATAAAGCAGGTTCAGATAAAGCCGTTACCGATGCCGTTATTTCTGATAAAGCATTTTCCGGTGCATCCGGGGCGAAAAAGTGGATGAGTGAAGGCGATGCACTGCTGGCGCGCTTATCTGCCGCTCATGCTCAGTTGAGTGACGGTGAGGCAGATCAGGCGGATGATGCGAGTTTAGCGCAGACTGCTTTGTCGACCATCAAAGAGGCAAATGGCAAAGAGTTGCCGCCATGGGCTGATGGCGGCAAAGACGGGGTGAAACCCGATGGTCAGAAAAGTGCCGGAATTTTGACTGGCACAGATTCCCCACTGTCAGCATTGATGGCTTCCCGTTTGTCTGGGGGTGACGGTAAATCGACACTCCTGACAGGTGCGACGACCCAAGACGGAGAGTCTGAGGCGGTAGGCCTTGAAAGCCTGAAAGGGACTCATGCATTGTCATCTCAAATCAGCCAGGGCGGGCTGGATGAACTGACCGGTGATCACAAAGCGGATGACGCTGCCGGGCGGACACATCAGGGGCAGAGCGCCCCTTTGCTGGCAGCGAATAAAGCTGAAAATACCGCCTCTGCCCCAGCTATTCAGCTGCATAAAGATCAGGCCGGTGACAAACTGGCTGATCAGGTGCAAATGATGATGGCCAAGAACTTAAAGCAGATCGACATTCGCCTTGATCCACCGGAGTTGGGAAAACTGCACATTAAATTGTCGCTCAACCAGGATCAGGCTTCGGTGCATTTTACCGTCGCCAATTCGCAGACCCGTGATCTGGTGGAGCAAGCCATGCCACGACTCCGGGAATTGCTGGGTCAGCAGGGCGTCCAACTGGCTCAGGGCTCTGTTCAGCAAGATAGCGCCGGGCAGAATGGCGGCCAGTTTCATCAGCAAGAGCAGTCTTCCGGCAACGGAATGATGACGGCGGGCGGAACTGACCCCGGGCAGGGTTCGGACGGTGATGTGACAGAACTGTGGATGAGCCAGAAGAAAGACGGCGTCGATTATTATGCCTGAGCACAGAGTTTGGTAGACTGGCTCGGGCGACAAGAATAAGAAAAGGAATCAAACGCAATGGCGGAAGACCTTAACGGTGGCAGCAAGAAAAAACTGTTTGTGATCATAGCTCTGGCCGTGGTGCTATTGGCTGGCGGCGGGGCCGGGGCCTGGTTCATGTTCGGCGGTGAGGATACCCCTGAACAGGAAGTCGCAAAGCCTCAGGAAAGTGCGGCACCGGGAGCTAAAGAGTCCGCGTATTATGTGATTCTTCCTCAGCCGTTCATTTTCAATGTAACGGGTGACAAGCGAGATCGCCTGGTTCAGGTGAAAGTCCAGTTAATGGTTCGCGGCGACGAGAACGAAGCGGCCACCAAACAGCACATTCCATTGATTGAAAGCACGTTGTTGCAGACCTTCAGTGCGGCAACGGTTGAACAGTTACGTACTCCGAATGGCCGTATTGATCTGCGTCAGCAAGCACTGACAGCCGTTCAGGATGCCATGATTAAAGTCGCTGGCAGACAGTCTGTTGAGCGAGTCCTGTTCACTGGTTTTGTAATGCAGTAGGTATAAAGTGAGCGATTTATTAACGCAGGATGAAATTGATGCCCTGTTGCACGGGGTCGATGACGTTGATGACGACGATGATGGCCAGGATGAAGCCGGGGTCATCTCGTTTGATTTTTCCTCGCAGGACCGTATTGTCCGCGGGCGGATGCCGACGCTTGAGCTGATCAATGAACGTTTTGCCCGTCATATGCGGATCAGCCTGTTCAACATGCTGCGAAAAACGGCGGAAGTCTCTATTAACGGGGTACAGATGCTCAAGTTTGGTGAGTATCAGAATACCCTGTATGTCCCGACCAGCCTGAATATGGTGCGGTTCCGGCCGCTGAAAGGAACGGCACTGATCACCATGGAGGCCCGGCTGGTTTTCATCCTGGTCGAGAACTTCTTCGGGGGCGACGGCCGTTTTCACGCCAAGATCGAAGGGCGGGAGTTTACCCCGACCGAGCGACGTATCGTACAGATGCTGCTGAAGCTGGTGTTTGAAGACTACCGCGAAGCATGGTCTCCGGTGATGGGGGTGGAGTTCGAATACCTGGACTCTGAAGTGAACCCGACCATGGCCAACATTGTCAGCCCGACGGAAGTGATTGTTGTCAGCTCCTTCCACATTGAAGTTGATGGTGGCGGCGGTGATTTTCATGTCGTGATGCCGTACTCCATGGTCGAGCCAATCCGTGAGTTGCTTGATGCCGGTGTACAAAGTGACAAGATGGATACTGACGTGCGCTGGAGCAAAGCGCTGCGTGACGAAATTATGGATGTACCGGTGAATATGCGGGCCAAGCTGCTGGATGTCGAGCTGACACTGCGCGACCTGATGGAGCTTCAGCCGGGCGATATTATCCCGATTGATATGCCGGAACATGCCACGGTGTTTGTGGAAGACCTGCCAACCTATCGCGCCAAGATGGGGAAATCAGGGGAAAACATCGCCCTCAAAATCACCGAGAAACTGAAACGTCCTGATATGGTGAAGAGCGATCTGGCCTTCCTGGACCGAAATGAATTAGGTACGGCACTGCTGAACCTAGACAGTGACGACAACGATAATGATAGGTAAAAGCCATGTCTCAGAATGATCAACAAATTGCCGATGATTGGGCTGCTGCGCTGGCCGAACAGGCGGGTGCCGAAGATGATGCTCAGCCAGCACCGCTGGAAGAACTGACTGACGAATCGAGACCGATTGGTGACGATGAGCGCCGTAAACTGGATACCATTCTGGATATTCCGGTCACGATTTCGATGGAAGTCGGCCGTACTCAGATCAGCATCCGTAACCTGCTTCAGCTGAACCAGGGGTCGGTTGTGGAATTGGACCGGGTAGCTGGTGAGTCACTGGATGTGATGGTCAACGGGACACTGATTGCTCACGGCGAAGTGGTTGTCGTCAACGACAAGTTCGGTATCCGTCTGACCGACGTGATCAGCCAAACTGAACGCATTAAGAAGCTGCGCTGATGAGTGTGCATCAAAAGCGTTTAGCTCAGGTCGGATTAGGCCTGTGTTATGGGGTAGCTCTGTGTTATGGATTGCTGGGCGCAGGCCCGGCGATGGCTGCAGGTACGGCGCCGGAACTCAATATCGCAACGACCCTGGCTTCCTTGATACTGGTCTTGGTCATTATCGTGTTGTTGGCCTGGTTACTCAAACGCATGAAATTGCCGGGTATGCAGGGTGGTGACCGAACCCTGCGGGTACTGCGTCAGCTACCGGTCGGACAGCGTGAACGCATCGTGCTGCTGCAGGTGGGTGATGAGCAGATGCTGGTGGGAGTGACGCAACAGAATATCTCGATGCTGGGGAAACTGGATACGCCTATCGCAACGGATGAGATGCAGGGGAGTGGCGAGTTTGCCCGTCACCTCAGCAGGCTGTTAAAAAAAGATGAGAAAAAATAATTGGATTGCCGCCGCTCTGGCGGTTTTTTCGCTTTGTTTCGCAATGTTTGTCACACCGATGGCATGGGCAGCGCAAGGCGATACCGGCACGGCTGCCAGTAGTGTCACTGTCAGCGAAATGCAGAGTGAGGCGGGTTCAACCAAGATGGTGCTCAGTAAAGGGGGCGGCAGCGGTATCCCGGCTTTCTCGGTTACGGTTAATCCTGACGGCAGCGAAGATTACTCGGTGACCCTGCAAATTCTGGCTCTGATGACGGCGCTCGGCTTTTTGCCGGCGATCGTCATTCTGATGACCTCGTTTACCCGCATTGTGGTGGTGATGTCGATTCTGCGTCAGGCCATGGGGTTACAACAAACGCCTTCAAATCAGGTCATCATTGGCATTGCTTTGTTTCTGACCTTTTTTATTATGTCGCCAGTGCTGGATCGTATTAATAATGAGGCGGTGCAGCCCTATATCAATGAGCAAATGACCGCGACTGAGGCTTTGCAAGCGGCGCAGGATCCGCTGCGGCAATTCATGCTCAAGCAAACCCGGGTTAAAGATCTGGAAACTTTCGTCAATATGTCAGGCTCTTCGGCCACAGACCCGCAGGAAGTACCGATGACGGTGCTGATCCCGGCTTTTGTGACCTCTGAACTAAAGACCGCTTTTCAGATTGGCTTCATGCTGTTCTTGCCGTTTTTGATCATCGATCTGGTGGTGGCATCGGTGCTGATGGCAATGGGTATGATGATGCTGTCGCCGATGATTGTCTCGCTGCCCTTTAAGCTCATGCTGTTTGTACTGGTGGATGGCTGGAACCTTATTCTGTCGACGCTGGCGGGGAGTTTTGGCACATGACGCCGGAAGCGTTTGTCGAGATATTTCAGGAAGCCCTGTACATGGTGCTGATCATGGTCAGTGCCATTGTGGTGCCGGGGTTGCTGATTGGTCTGGTGGTCGCGGTTTTTCAGGCGGCGACCTCAATCAACGAACAGACCCTGAGTTTTTTGCCGCGTCTGATCGTGACGCTGCTGGCACTCATGCTGTTTGGTCACATGATGACTCAGATGCTGATGGATTATTTCTATCGGATTATCGATCAGATTTCGCAGATACTGTACTGACGGGGCGGGTCGATGCAATTTTCTGCACCTTTGTTGCTTGACTGGATTGCCAACTATTTCTGGCCACTGACCCGCATCTCATCAATGATGATGGCGATGAGTTTTTTCGGTGCCCGATTTGTCTCTCCTAAAATCCGGCTCTATTTGTCACTGACGGTCACTTTCGCGGTGATGCCGATGTTACCCAAAGTACCGGATACGATTGAGCTGTTGTCATTTCAGGGATTCCTGACTGGCGCACAGCAGGTGGTCATCGGTGCCGCGATGGGACTGGTGACCCAGTTTATTACCCAGGTGTTTGTGTTGCTGGGGCAGATTCTTGGTATGCAGTCGAGTATCGGTTTTGCGTCGATGGTGGATCCGGCCAATGGCCAGAATACGCCGGTGCTGGGGCAGTTTTACATGATGCTTTCCATCATGCTGTTTCTGGCTACAGACGGGCATCTGACGATGCTTAATCTGGTGGTCTTGAGCTTCCAGACACTGCCGATTGGCGAGTCGATGCTCCGTCCGCAGGATTATTACGAGCTGGCAGGCTGGTTCGGGCTGATGTTCAAGCTGGGGCTGAATATGTCGCTGGCAGGCATTATTGCCCTGTTGACGGTGAACCTCTCGTTCGGGGTCATGACACGGGCGGCTCCCCAGCTCAATATTTTCTCGCTCGGTTTCTCTTTTGCGCTGTTGCTGGGGCTGCTGATCAGCTGGTTTCTGGTCGCCGGTATTATTCCCCACTATGAACAGACCTGGGAGCTGGGCGTTGATCAAGTCTGTGGCCTGATCCGGATGGAATGTTAGGCCTGTTGCTAACAGCTAACAGTGTTATCACATCATCAAGCCCACTTGGCTGACTTAATACAAAGCCGGAGAAAATAACCCATGGCAGAATCAGACGGTCAGGAACGTACCGAAGACGCCACGCCCCGAAGGCTTGAGCAGGCGCGGGAGAAAGGGCAGGTACCGCGCTCAAGAGAACTGGCGTCTGTTGCTGTTCTCGTTGCGGGGGCCGTCGGGCTGATGTGGTTCGGCGAGTCTCTGGGCAAAAGTCTGGCGGAAATGATGGGGAAAATGTTTACCCTGACCCGCGATGAAGTGTTTGATCTTAATCGATTGTTTGTCGTGATTACCGCCGCGCTGTCGCACGTCGCCTTGCCGCTGTTCCTGGTGCTGGTGTTTCTGTTTTTCGCTGCCGGGATCGGGGCGGCCGGACTGGGGGGGATCAGCTTCTCGATGCAGGCGGCTTCTCCCAAGTTTTCCAAGCTGAGTCCGATAAGCGGGGTCAAGCGGATGTTTGGCAAGCAGAGCCTGGTCGAACTGATCAAATCCATCCTCAAAGTCTCGCTGGTAGCAGGAGTGGCTTACTTTCTGATGCGCGCCAGCCTGGAAGATCTGTTCCAGCTGACGGTCGAGGTGTACCCGCAGAACATGTTTCATGCGCTGGATATTCTGGTGCGCTTTATCCTGCTGATCTGTTGTTCATTACTGATCGTGGTGGCGATTGATGTGCCGTATCAGATTTGGCAGCACAAAGAGCAGTTGAAAATGACCAAGCAGGAAGTCAAGGACGAATACAAGGAAACCGAAGGTAAGCCGGAAGTGAAGGGCCGGATTCGGATGCTGCAACGGGAGATGGCCCAGCGCCGGATGATGGCTGACGTGCCGCAGGCTGATGTCGTTATCACGAACCCGGAGCACTTTTCCGTGGCACTGCGCTATGACCCCAATATTGACACGGCACCGGTGGTGGTAGCCAAAGGCACCGATTTTCTGGCACTGAAAATCCGTGAAATTGCCAATGAACATAAGATCGATATTGTACCGGCGCCGCCGCTGGCCCGGGCGCTCTATCACAGCACGGAGCTGGAGCAACAAATTCCTGACGGGTTGTTCAGCGCTGTCGCCCAGGTGCTGGCGTATATTTTCCAGTTGAAACAATACCGTAAGGGACGCGGTAAAAAACCGACCTTGTCCCGGGAAGCTGCCAATATTCCGGAGGAGTATCGGCACTAAGCGAAAAGTTGCCACTGTCATTTTTTTGACTTAAAAGTGGAATAAATATTGCTAGGTTTGATTGCATTTTAATACGGGCAAGTACCTAACTTGCTCAATTAAAACACGTTTATTCCTTGCGCAACTGAGCAGCTTTCAGACCTGATGAAACTTTCTTTACCTTTTGCTGAGAAATTGCCGTTCGCCCGGCTTCAGTCGATGCCGGCCATTGGCGCGCCGGTGATGGTGCTGGCGACGCTGGCCATGGTGGTGTTGCCGATGCCGCCGCTGCTGCTGGATATGGCATTCTCCTTCAATATTGCACTGGCACTGGTGGTGCTGTTGGTGACCGTTTATACCCGTCGCCCGCTCGATTTCGCCGCGTTTCCGACCGTGCTGCTGATTGCGACCTTGCTCCGGCTGGCGCTGAACGTGGCATCCACCCGGGTCGTGCTGCTGTACGGCCATGAAGGAGAAGGGGCCGCTGGTCAGGTGATCGATGCCTTTGGCTCGGTCGTGATTGGCGGTAACTACGCGGTCGGTCTGGTGGTATTCCTGATCCTGATGATTATCAACTTTATGGTCGTGACCAAAGGTGCTGGTCGTATCTCAGAGGTTAGTGCCCGCTTTACCCTGGATGCATTGCCGGGTAAGCAGATGGCCATTGATGCGGACCTTAATGCCGGATTGATTGATCAGGAGCAGGCGCGCACACGCCGTCAGGAGGTTACCAAAGAAGCGGACTTCTACGGCTCAATGGACGGTGCCTCAAAGTTTGTAAAAGGGGATGCCATCGCCGGTATTCTGATCCTGTTCATCAATATTATCGGTGGTCTGGTCATCGGGATGGGCCAACACGGCCTGGCTTTTGGCGATGCCGTTCAAATCTACAGTTTGCTGACCATTGGTGATGGTCTGGTTGCCCAGATCCCCTCTCTGCTTTTATCGATTGGGGCGGCCATGATGGTCACTCGTCAAAATACCGACGAGGACATGGGCCAGCAAATGATTTTCCAGATGTTCAACAATCCTCAGGCGCTGGTGATTACCGGCGTGATCCTGTTTGTGATGGGGATAGTGCCTGGGATGCCGCATGTTCCTTTTCTGTTGTTGTCAGCCATGATTGGCGGCTTTGCTTACTGGCGTCTTAAGAAAGATCAGGCGGCAGCCAAAGCTGAGGCGGAAGCGCCGGTGCCTGATTTACCGACACAGCAACCCCAGAAAGAATTGTCCTGGGATGACGTTAAACCGATTGATGTGATTGGGCTGGAAGTCGGCTACCGGCTGATTCCGATGGTGGACAAAGATCAGGGTGGCGAGCTGCTGGACCGGGTGAAAGGGGTGCGGAAAAAGCTGTCGCAGGACTTTGGTTTCCTGATCCCGCCGGTTCATATTCGCGATAATCTTGAGCTGCCACCGAATACTTACCGTATCAGTCTGATGGGCGTCGCCTGTGGGGAAGCCCATATTCACCCGAACAAAGAGCTGGCCATTAATCCGGGCCAGGTCTTTGGCCACATCGACGGCGAGGCGACCACGGATCCGGCGTTCGGCCTAGAAGCCGTATGGATCACGGTTTCACAGCGTGAGCATGCTCAGGCACTGGGCTACACCGTGGTGGACTCAGCCACGGTACTGGCGACGCACTTAAGTCAAATCCTGGCCAATAATGCTTCTCAGCTGTTGGGACATGAAGAAGTCCAGAACCTGCTGGAATTGCTGTCCCAGTCAGCACCGAAACTGGTGGAAGGCTTTGTGCCGGATCAATTGTCACTCGGGACTGTTGTGAAAGTGCTGCAGAACCTGCTGCATGAAGGTATTCCAATCCGTGATATTCGGACGATTACTCAGACTCTGTCGGAGTACGCCGTGAAGAGTCAAGATCCTGACATCTTGACCGCAGCAGTCCGAATCAGCCTGAAACGACTAATTTGTCAGGAAATCAATGGTATAGAGCCTGAGTTGCCAGTGATTACTTTGGTTCCTGAGTTGGAACAGATATTGCATCAGACGATGCAATCTGCCGGTGGTGAGTCTGCCGGTATTGAGCCTGGACTGGCTGAACGTCTGCAGCGTTCGCTGACAGAAGCGACCCAGCAGCAAGAACTGAAAGGGGAGCCAGCGGTATTGCTGACCTCCGGAGTTCTGCGTTCGACATTGGCGAAATTTGTGAAAAATACCATTCCTTCCCTGCGGGTGCTTTCCTACCAGGAAGTTCCGGATGAGAAACAGATTCGTATTGTCAGTGCCGTTGGAAATCAGTGATGAATCTTGACCCGTACCGGTTATTACTGGGCGGGAACCCGACAAGGAATGTCTGAGGCATGGCAGGAGCCATGACGATAGCACGATAAAGCGGGAATATCAGATTGAAAATAAAACGTTTTTTTGCAAAAGATATGCGCGCCGCCCTGAGCCAGGTTAAGGAAGAGCTCGGGGCTGATGCCGTGATCATGTCCAACAAAAAAGTGACGGGCGGGGTTGAGATTGTGGCAGCCGTGGATACGGATGTGCCAAACGAGCCTTCACCGGAAGCGATTCAGAGCCGTAATGCATTGGCTGAGCGACTGGGTCAGGCTAAACGCAAGCTGGCTGAAGATAAAGTGCAGTTGCAGCAGCCGTCATCCCGCTTTGCCAATGTGCTCAACAGCTATGCTGGTGGTGAATCGGCTGGCGACAGCGGTGATGAGATGCAAAGTGAAGTGGATTCTCTGTCCGCTTTGCTGCATCGGCAGTCCAAGCAGCAGGCCGGTTCCCGTGACGCGTATTCAGGTCAGAACTCGCAGCAGAGCGGCTCGTCATCCTTCCGTCAGGGTTACGGCGATGACGCCCAGGCTCGCCGCATGAACGGCTTTCCGGCCAATGATCGTCGGAAGTCAGAGCCGGGGCAGATGGCGCGTGGCCTTAACCGTGCGAATAACCGCCGCGATACCAATCACCACGAAGGGCATCGTCAAGACAGTCATCAGGGCTATCAACCGCGCCATGCACTGGATATCGGCGAGTACCGCCGTCCTGACGCTCGTGGTTATGACCCCCTGAGCGGCCAGCGTCAGAAGAACAGCTATTCATCCGCGCCGAAAAAAGGCAATCGTCTGGATCCGACCCGGTATGACCCGAAAGCCAGCCAGTACGAACAGGATGAGATGGAATCAATGCGCAGCGAGCTGGCGACCATCCGACGTCTGCTGGAGCATCAGGTCTCCGGTCTGATGTGGCAGGAGGTTGAGCGCCGTGAACCGATGCGGGCGATGATGATCAAGCGGCTGGAAAAAATGGGCTTGTCACCTGAATTGTCAGATCAGCTGGCCTGTTACATCCCGGAAGACGTGCCTGCTAATGAAGCCTGGCCAGCGCTACTGGAGTTGCTGTCGGATCAAATTATTACCACCGACGACTGTATTCTGGAAACCGGTGGGGTGGTTGCCCTGCTGGGCCCGACCGGCGTCGGCAAAACCACGACGATAGCCAAACTGGCCGCCCGCGCGGCAATGGAGTTTGGTCCGGATCAGATCGCGCTGGTTACGACAGACACATTCCGGATCGGTGCCCACGAACAGCTGGCGACGTACGGACGCATTATGGGGTGTCCGGTACGCGTGGCTAAAGATGCCGAGGAACTGGCCGATATACTTCATCAGTTACGTCATCGCCGCCTGGTTCTGCTGGATACCGCAGGCATGGGACAGCGTGATATCCGTCTGTCAGAGCAGTTGGATACCCTGATGCACAACAGCGGTTCGCAAATTCGCAGTTTCCTGGTGCTACCGGCCACCGCACAGCGTCGGGTGCTTCACGAAACGATTGAACATTTCCGGCGTATTCCGTTGTCAGGCTGCGTACTGACCAAGCTGGACGAATCACTGAGCCTCGGTGAAGTCATCTGTATGGCGATTCAGCATGCGCTGCCGATTGCCTACCTGGCAGACGGCCAGCGGGTACCGGAAGATATTAAGGTCGCAACAGGCAATTACCTGGTTGCACGGGCAAATGAACTACTAGAACAAGAGTTAAGCCAGCAATCCCACTTTTGGACGAGTGACAGCTCCGAGAATCTGGCGGCGGACTTTTATGATTGAGAACAGCATGTACGATCAAGCGAGCGGTTTACGCCGTATGACACAGTTAACCTCTACCAAAGTCATTACAGTTACTGGCGGTAAAGGGGGAGTAGGCAAAACCAATGTCACTCTGAACATGGCAATTGCGATGGCCCGTCAGGGTAAGCGCGTCATGGTGCTGGACGCCGACCTCGGGTTGGCAAACGTGGACGTTATGCTGGGATTGCGTGCCGTACGAAATTTGTCCCACGTACTGGCCGGTGTCTGCGACCTGAAAGACATCATCGTTGAAGGCCCGTACGGGGTGAAAATTGTCCCGGCTTCTTCCGGAACACAAACCATGGCAGAGCTGACTCCGGCTCAGCACACCGGATTGATTCGGGCGTTCAGTACCTTGGAAGATGACATTGATGTGCTGCTGATTGATACCGCAGCCGGTATTTCCGACATGGTACTGAGTTTCTCTCGGGCCGCGCAGGATGTGCTGGTGGTGGTATGCGATGAGCCTACGTCGATTACCGATGCCTACGCCCTGATTAAGATTCTCAGCCGCGAATACGATGTCCAGCGCTTCAAAATTGTGGCGAATATGGTCCGCAGTTACCGTGAAGGGCGCGATCTGTTTGCCAAACTGACCCGGGTGTCGGAGCGTTTTCTGCGTGCGAACCTGGAGCTGGTAGCTTGTATCCCACTTGACGATCGGGTGCGTCAGGCCGTGAAACGTCAGAAGGTGGTCGTGGAAGCCTTTCCGCGCAGCCCGGCGGCGCTGGCCTTTACCTCATTGTCAAACAAAGCCCTGAGCTGGCCGGTTCCGGCATGCCCGGGCGGACACGTTGAGTTCTTTGTTGAAAAGCTACTGATCCGAAGCTCACGTCAAGAGGTGCCGCTCAGTGAATCCTAAGGCAATGCCATATGGCCAGTATCAGCAGAGCCCGCATGCCTTTATTGAGCGCTATTCGCCGTTGGTGAAACGCATTGCCCACCATTTGATGGGGCGCCTGCCCCCGAATGTACAGCTGGAAGACCTGATTCAGGCCGGCATGATAGGCCTGCTGGAAGCCCAGCAGAACTATGACCCGACCAAAGGCGCGAGTTTCGAAACGTTCGCCGGGATCCGGATTCGCGGGGCCATGCTAGACGACATTCGTCGCGGCGATTGGGTACCACGCTCTGTGTACAAAAACAGCCGGCGAATCAGCGAAGCGATAGCGGCGCTGGAAGGGGAACTGCGGCGGGACCCCAATGATCAGGAGATTGCCGCATATCTCGAAATGACACTCGAACAGTACCACCAGGCTTTAAATGATGTTAATTGTGGTCGCCTGATAGGGATGGAAGACCTCGGGGTCTCCGAAGATGCGGTGGCGAATGAGGAATCTCTAGAAGAAAATCTTCCCTTTCAGGGGGTTGTAGATGATAATTTTCGTCAGTCACTGGTGGAAGCCATCAAAAGCCTGCCTGAGAGAGAAGCCTTGGTCCTTTCTCTTTACTATGACGAGGAACTCAACCTCAAAGAGATTGGCGCTGTGATAGGGGTCAGTGAATCCCGCGTTTGCCAGATTCATAGTCAGGCAATGCAACGTTTGAGGTCCAAGCTACGCGCGTGGACCACGTAATAACCATTTGAGACAACACTGTGACCTCAGTGGAGGCAACTTTGAATAAAAACATGAAAATCCTCATTGTCGACGATTTTTCGACAATGCGCCGTATCGTAAAGAATTTGCTGCGTGACCTGGGCTTTAACAACACCCAGGAGGCGGATGATGGATTGACTGCGCTACCGATGCTGAAAAAAGGTGGCTTTGACTTTGTCGTGACCGACTGGAATATGCCGGGCATGCAGGGAATTGACCTGCTGAAACATATCCGTGCCGATGCTGAACTGAAGCATTTGCCGGTACTGATGATCACGGCGGAAGCCAAGCGCGAACAGATCATTGAAGCCGCTCAGGCGGGTGTGAATGGTTACATCGTTAAGCCATTTACTGCTGCAACACTGAAAGAGAAATTGGAAAAAATCTTCGAACGTATGCAGTAATCGTGTCGTGCGCTAAAGGATAATTACAATAATGATTACACTTGATCAGGCAAAACAGCTTGTCAGCCTGCTTGAACAGGGTAACCAGGAAGACGCGAATGCGCTGCTGAACCGTTTGGTAGCTGATAATCGCGATCCGGTTTACGCTGAAGTCGGCAAACTGACACGTCAGTTGCACGATTCGCTGGCAAATTTCCGCCTTGATCCCCGCATTAATGACTTAGCAAAAACGGAAATCCCCGATGCCCGTGATCGACTGACCTTTGTCATCGATAAAACGGAGCAGGCGGCAAACAAAACCATGGATGCCGTTGACAGCATTCAGCCGTTGGCGGAACGGCTGGGGGACACCTTACAACAGGTACATCCACGATGGCAGCGCCTGATGGGCGGGCAGATTGCATTGGCTGAATTTAAGTCGCTCTGCCACGATATCGACGGTTTGCTCACTCAGGTCGAGAGTGACAGCACCATTCTGCGCAGCCAACTCACAGAAATTCTTATGGCTCAGGATTTCCAGGATCTGACCGGGCAGATTATTCGCCGGGTTATTGAACTGGTTCACGAAGTTGAAGACCAGCTGGTTGAAATTCTTAAAGCTTTTGACATGGAAAGCGAAGACAGAACAGAGGCACTACGCGAAGCTCGCAAGCTTTCGCCGGAAGGCCCGATTGTCAACAGCGAAGTCCGTGAGGATGTAATGTCTAGCCAGGACGATGTCGACGACCTGCTATCGAGCCTAGGATTTTAGGGGAATGATATGAGCTTTGATTTAGACGAAGATATCCTGCAGGACTTTTTGATTGAAGCCGGGGAAATCCTGGAGCTGCTGTCTGAGCAGCTGGTTGAGCTGGAGCGGAGTCCGGAGGATACGGATCTGCTCAATGCGATTTTCCGCGGATTCCATACCGTGAAAGGTGGCGCTGGCTTCCTGTCTCTGACTGAGCTGGTTGAAGCGTGTCACGGGGCTGAGAATATCTTCGACTTGCTGCGCACAGGGAAGCGCAGTGTGACGCCTGAGCTGATGGACGTGATCCTTGAAGCACTCGATACCATTAACGTGATGTTTGGTCAGGTGCAGGATCGCGAGCCGATTGACCCTGCTGATCCGGCCTTGCTGGACTCGCTGCACCGTTTCAGTCAGCCACCGACAGCTGAAGAGCTGGCACAGGCGGCGGCACCAGTTGAACAACCGGCTCCAGTTGTTGAAGACATCCCGGTAATGGCACCGGAAGCGTCTGTTGTTCAAGCGGTCGTTCAGCCTGACAGCCAGTCAGTGATGCCGTCCGGCCCGCAAGGTGGGAGCGAGAATACTTCTGCTATTGCCGGTAACTCGGTGGACGACATTACCCAGGACGAGTTTGAGCGTCTACTTGATGAACTCCATGGCGTGGGTTGTGGCCCGTCTGTCGATACCAGCCCGGCCAACAACGCAGTGGCTGATGCGGGCAAGGATATTGTCAGCCAGATTCAGTCTGACAGCGGAGATATCACCGACGATGAATTTGAGCGCCTGCTGGATGAGTTGCACGGCGTCGGTAAAGGCCCTGGCAACAGTGAATTTTCAGCTAGTGCTGACACGGCTGCCTCGCTGTCTCCGCAGGGTCATCCATCCGCGACTCTGGCGGCTAACGCTGCTGCAACTAGCGGTTCAGTACAGACACCACACAGTGCGTCTGGCATGGCATCAGGCAATGCCGATGACCTGATGACCGACGATGAATTTGAACGTTTGTTGGATGAGCTGCACGGTGTGGGCAAAGGCCCGACGGCGGAAGAGCTGGAAATGGCAACTAAGCCCGTCGCTCAGATGATTGAGGAAAGCCACACTTCCGCTACTGAGCCTGCGGAGGCGGTGAATTCTGCGCCGAACCCGGCACAGAGCTCAGTACAGGACTTCGCTCAAAATAATGCGGCTCCGGTGGCTGTTGCACGCGCTGCCACGGCAGAAAAACCGGCGGTTGCTGAAACCCGAATGGCGAAGCCTGCTGCGGGTGCCAAAGAGAAAGCTAAATCGTCTGATGCCACGGTTCGGGTAGATACCTCGACCCTGGATACCATCATGAACATGGTTGGTGAGCTGGTGCTGGTACGTAACCGCTTGGTCAGTCTGGGGCTGAACAGCAACGACGAAGAAATGTCGAAAGCGGTCGCGAACCTGGATGTGGTTACTGCGGATCTGCAGGGCGCAGTCATGAAAACCCGTATGCAGCCGATCAAAAAAGTCTTTGGTCGCTTCCCGCGGGTGGTACGGGATTTAGCCCGAAGCCTGAAAAAAGAAATCGTGCTTGAAATGCGCGGTGAAGAAACGGATCTGGATAAAAACCTGGTGGAGGCGCTGGCCGACCCATTGATTCACCTGGTGCGTAACTCGGTGGATCATGGTATTGAAATGCCGGATGTCCGTGAAAAAGCCGGTAAACCGCGAATCGGTACCGTGCTGCTGGCGGCCTCGCAGGAAGGGGATCACATTCTGCTGACCATCGAAGACGATGGGGGCGGTATGGATCCGGATAAGCTACGCGCCATCGCTGTTGAGCGGGGCGTGATGGATACCGATGCAGCCTCGCGTCTGACCGATACTGAATGCTACAACCTGATTTTTGCCCCGGGGTTCTCGACCAAGAAAGAGATTTCCGATATCTCCGGCCGTGGTGTAGGGATGGATGTGGTGAAAACCGGTATCAGCCAGCTTAACGGCTCGATCAGTATTGATTCGGCGATGGGCAAAGGCACTCGTATTGACATCAAGGTGCCGTTGACGCTGGCCATTCTGCCAACCTTGATGGTCGGCGTGGCGAATCAGCCGTTTGCGCTACCGCTGGCAAGCGTGAATGAAATTTTTCATCTGGATCTGCGTAAGACTAATACGGTCGATGGCCAGCTCACCATTATCGTGCGTGATAAAGCCATTCCGCTGTTTTACCTACAGGACTGGTTATCCGGTGCCGGTGCACCAACGCGCGAGCGTGACCACGGCCATGTGGTGATTGTACAGATTGGTCACCAGCGTATCGGTTTTGTAGTGGATACCCTGATTGGTCAGGAAGAAGTCGTGATCAAGCCGCTTGACGAACTGCTGCAAGGAACGCCGGGAATGGCCGGTGCAACCATTACCAGTGATGGCCACATTGCCCTCATTTTGGATGTGCCAAACCTGCTCAAGCACTATGCCAGTCGTTAAGTTACAGGTCTGACAAAGCGGCGCTAGCCGGAGCGAAAAACAGGGGAAGTAACATTTTTCACTGTCCTCCGGCCAGCGACCAGCCAGGGGCTTTGCCAGACAGGCAGGGGCAAATCGACAGGATTGTGCTCTAGCTCGTTTGGTAAGGCCCTTCATTTTTAAAATAAAGAATTCACAGAGTAACCCTGTTTTATCAGGTGCTAGGTATCTCAACGGGATGAACGCATAACATGGCAGTCAAAGTATTGGTGGTGGATGACTCCAGTTTCTTCCGCCGTCGTGTCAGTGAAATACTCAACGCGGATCCGCGTCTGGAAGTAATTGGTAATGCAGTGAACGGCAAAGAAGCCGTTGAAATGACGCGTCAGCTTCAGCCGGATGTGATCACCATGGACATTGAAATGCCGGTGATGGACGGTATTACCGCGGTGCGCGAAATCATGAAAGTGGCACCAACGCCGATTCTGATGTTCTCCTCTTTGACCCATGAAGGTGCTAAGGCGACACTGGATGCATTGGATGCCGGTGCGCTTGATTTCCTGCCGAAAAAATTTGAAGACATCGCCCGTAACCGCGATGAGGCGGTTGCTCTGTTGCAAAAACGGGTTATTGAGATTGCCCGCAAGCGGATGTTCATGCGCCGCGCGGTGCGTACTCCGCTGACGGGAGGACAGGCGTCTGCACCGTCCTCTGTATCCGGAGCCTCGTTGAACCGTGACGCTGTGCGTGCCGGTAGTCAGCGAATGGCGCCGACCCACAGTCATACCTCAGAACCGGTAACCGCAAATTCCTTTCGCCAGACGACACCGGTGCGTCCGGCCGCCAAGCCCCCGGTACGATTTAAAGCCAGTGGGAAGAAATACCAGTTGATGGCCATCGGCACATCCACCGGTGGACCCGTTGCACTACAGAAAGTCCTGACAAAATTACCGGCTAACTTCCCGTACCCGATTGTTTTAGTGCAGCACATGCCTGCCACGTTTACTGCCGCGTTTGCAGCCCGTCTTAACAACCTTTGCAAAATTGGCGTCAAGGAAGCGGAAGACGGCGATACCTTGAAACCGGGAATGGCGTATCTGGCACCGGGCGGCATGCAGATGATGGTCGAAGGTCGTCCGGGGGCTGCGCGTCTGCGTATTCTGGATGGCGGTGACCGAATGAATTACAAACCGTGTGTGGATGTCACATTTGGGTCGGCAGCCAAGGTCTATCACGACAAAGTGTTGTCGATGGTGCTGACTGGGATGGGCGCCGACGGGCGCGAAGGTGCCCGCATGCTGAAAAACAACGGCTCGACCGTCTGGGCTCAGGATGAAGAAAGCTGCGTAGTCTACGGGATGCCGCAAGCTGTCGCTAAAGCCGGTATTTCCAGCGAAGATCTGCCACTTGACCGAATTGCAGAGCGCATTTTGGTCGAGCTGAATATGGCATAGGGAGCGGTCTGTGATTGTCTGGAGTATTGCTAACCAGAAAGGCGGCGTCGGCAAAACCACAACAACGGTAACGCTGGCGGGTCTGCTGTGTGAGCGCAATAAGCGGGTGCTGCTGGTGGATACAGACCCCCACGCCTCGCTGTCGACCTACCTGAATCTCGATGTCGACCGGGTATCGACCAGCCTGTTTGATTTATTTCAGCTCACGGATATCCGCCGCGATACGGTACGGACGGTTATCCAGCGTACGCCGTTTAAGCATCTGGATATCATTCCGGCCCATATGTCCCTAGCGACGCTGGATCGGGTCATGGGAAACCGCAGTGGAATGGGCTTGATCCTGAAAAAAGCCCTGCACTGTCTGGCAGATGACTACGATTATGTGCTGATTGATTGCCCGCCTATTCTGGGGGTCATGATGGTCAATGCCTTGGCGGCCAGCGATCGTATTCTGATTCCGGTACAGACGGAATTTCTGGCGATGAAAGGGTTGGAGCGCATGATGCGAACACTGCAGATTATGCAAAAGTCGCGTCCGGATGGTTTCAAAGTCACCATTGTACCAACCATGTACGACAAACGTACCCGGGCCTCTTTGCAAACCCTGCAGGAGCTGAAGCTGCGTTTCCCTGATCAGGTCTGGGCATCCGCGGTGCCGATTGACACCAAATTCCGTGATGCCAGTATAAAGCACATGCCGCCTTCACTGTTTTCCCGCAACTGCCGGGGCGTGTTTGCGTATAAAACCTTATTGAATTACCTGGAGCGATTGCAACAGGATGAGCGATAGTAACCGTTTGTCCAGCCAGCAGGCGCTGGATGACTATTTTTTTGATTTGCTGGTTGAACCTGAACCTGAACCTGAACCTGTGCCTGAAACTGAAACTGAAACAGAAACAGAAACAGAAACAGGCTCAGCGGCAGATAGCAGTGCCCACGTGGCCAGTGTTCCGGTCGCCGCCGAGACCCCGATTGCGGGTGACGATGAGCCGGAGCCTGAAAACACCCTGGAGGATCCCAGGCCTGATGACGGAGCATTACCTCCGCTTGCTGGGGATCTGACAGCAGAAACATCGGAGGCCATTTCGGCGGCACCGTTTGATTTTTCCTCGCTGGAGAGTCCGTCTGAAGAAGCGGCTGATGCAGTGATGGGGGACATGCCGTGGTGGAGTGAACAAACGTCGCAATCGGCACCCCAATCGCCCCAATTGTCTCCGGCTCGCCAGGTGAGTGCCGATAGGCCGAACGACTGGATTGCTCAGGCACCAGAAGCACAACCGGTCGCCCTGGAAAATGTTCAGCGTCTGCTGGATCAGGTCAGCCGCTTATCGACGCAGATGCCGACGCCAACCGACACTGCGGTTGCGGTACCTGAGCCCGATAGCGGTGTCATGAATGCCGCGCCAGAACTGGATGCGGACTGGCAGGCCGTGATGGCTCATGAGGAGATGGCCCATAAAGCGATGGCTCACAAAGCCGTGCAGACAGAATTTGCGACAGAAACGTTAGTTTTGTCGGAAGTACAGCTTTCTGAACAGCTGCCTTCCGAGGTACAGGAACTAGAGCCTTCGGAAGTGTTGCCAGCGGCAAAATCGTTGCAAGAAAACACGGTGGACCAGCCAGAACCGGAGTCAGGCCTAACTGCTGCACCGGAAACGCAGACGGGCGTTGCCCCGCCGGATGACTGGAATCAGCAAAAGAGTCTGGGTAATGAATTTCAGGCGCTGTTTTTTGAAGTCAATGGCGTCACGTTTGCGGTGCCTTTGACAGAACTGGGCGGTATCCATCAGCTGGGCGATTTGAATCATCTGCTTGGCCGGCCACCTTGGTACCTGGGGTTGATGAGTACGCGTGAGCAGCAACTGGATGTGGTTGATACTGCCCGTTGGGCAATGGCTGAAAAGCTGACGGATGATGACCACCGCGAAGGGTACCGATACGTTGTCCTTCTGGGGGAAAGTAAATGGGGCCTGGCATGTAATGCGCTGCTGGGAACCGAAGCCTTGCCGACCGGCAGTGTGCGCTGGCGGGAGAAAGCCGGTAAACGCCCCTGGCTGGCCGGTATGGTGAAAGAAAAAATGTGTGCGCTAATTCATGTTAGCGAACTAATCTCTATGCTAAACGCGGGATTAGATGTTAATACCAAGCTAGGGCAGCCCTGAAAGAGGCTGGTCTGGTAAGGACAATGTTAAAGCTGCAAAATGAGGAAACAGCATGTCTCAGGTGAGTGTCGCTGAAATAAAAAAAGAAGACAGTAACGATCAGGTCCTGCAGTGGGTAACCTTTCAGCTGGAAGACGAAACATACGGCATCAATGTGATGCAGGTTCGTGAAGTGTTGCGTTACTCAGAAATCGCTCCAGTACCTGGCGCGCCTGATTATGTTCTGGGTATTATCAACCTGCGCGGTAATGTGGTTACCGTGATTGATACTCGTGCCCGCTTTGGTCTGGCTCCGGGAGATATTTCAGACAATACCCGTATCGTGATCATCGAAGCGGAAAAGCAGGTTATCGGTATTTTGGTCGACAGCGTTGCGGAAGTGGTTTACCTGCGCAGCTCTGAAATCGACAGCACACCAAGTGTTGGCACGGAAGAGAGCGCGAAATTCATTCAGGGTGTGAGCAATCGTGATGGCCAGCTGCTGATCCTGGTGGATCTGAACAAGCTGCTGTCTGATGATGAATGGGACGAGATGGCGTACCTGTAATGCTGACGGTGTTGTTGCAATGGCTGCCGCTGATTGTTTCTCTGCTGGCGATTCTGTTTGCCTGGTTCATGATTCGGCGTGAGCGTCTGGCTCGTCAGGCGCTAGAGAGCAAATTTGCAGCGACGGAGCTGGTGTTGAAAAATGCCCGCCAGCAAAACGAAAGTATGCAGAAGCAGTTTCAGGAGTTGCGGGCCGGTACCATGGGAATGGGCCAGAAGCTGGCCGAAATGGATCATCAGCTAGAGTCATTGGCCGAGAGACAAGGGGAACTGGCCATGCAGGACCCGGATGGTCGCCTTTACAGCCGTGCCAGTAAAATGGTTGAACTCGGTGCGGATGTGAATGAGCTGATGGAAGAGTGTGATCTGCCCAAAGCGGAAGCCGAGCTTCTGCTGCGGCTGCAGCAAATGCATCAGTCACGGCGCCGCTGAAGCCTGTTTTATCGCGAACGCATTTTAACGGCTGGCAACTACAGCGCCAGCTTGTTCAGCTTTAGTACGCTCCGGTGGGCTTATTAAAAACTGGCGTTCCACCGATACACCTAAACGTGTTCATCAATACCTTCAAGCCCTTCCCAGCCGGGAGGGGTTTTTCCGTTCAGTAGCCAGGAAAACGCGATCAGTTCCGCGACAATCCGGTAAACCGGCTCCGGAATTTCGTCTCCTTGCTTCAGGTGATCGAGATACTGGGCCAGCTCTTTATCTTCATGAATCAGGCCGCCTTGTTCTTTTACCTGCGTAATGATGTGCTCCGCCAGCGCACCATACCCTTTGGCGGCGACGGTGGGAGTGTCATACCCGTTGTAATGCAAGGCGATGGCTGATTTTGCTGCATCAACGGCAGAACCTGTTTTCGTCGTCATATTATTTCCCGTTTCTGTTGCTGTAGCTGCATGGTCAGACTGTGATATTCAGGCCACTGCCGGAATCGGTATAGGTTGATTCCGGCTCCTCAACATGTCGGCGAAACTCACTGGAAACCGTCTGAATCCCCATGCTCTCCAGACGTTGGTTTAAGAACGGTGACAAGAGTCGGGTGCGTTCCAACAGCGCAGGGTTTTCCGATTCAAACAACAGCGATAATTCGTCGCCGTCCCAGCCAGCCTGCACATACACATTATCCGCATTACCTACCGGTAAGCGTAAACGTATCCGCCACTTCGGCTTTTTTTGCGGGTTCTTTTCTGTTGACCGCGCCTCACGCTGGATTTCCAGAAAGGCCTCCCTGCCATTGGGAGTTAGCATCGGCCACATCAGAACCAGTGTATCTTGAGAGGCTGGTGTTGGTGTGGCCAGACGCTGTTCCCCTGCCAGCCTTAACAGGGCACTGAATTCCTCCTGCTGATGAGGTGGAAGCTGGGAAAGCCAGCGTCGCAGTTCACTGCCGGGTTCAGCCAGCTGACGAATGAGCTGTGCCAACACCTGTTTTCCCGCACCTTGCTGGAGCCAGTTAATCAATGTGGATTGCGATGACGGTTGCAGCAGCTGGCTTATCAGGTGCTGTAAGGGCGTCGTCAGCATTGGCGTCTTTGTATCGGCATTTGTTGTCCCGGGCGTGGCGAGGCCAGTCAGCAAAGGACTGAATAAACGCTGCAAGATAGGTAACTGATTTAACAGACGTTCAAGCTGCGTTGCGGAAGATGCTATCGGTGGTAGCGCAGATGATATGGCCGACGTTTTTGCTGAGTGGGCACTATTGACTGATTTCGCAGTTTGCTGCGTGCCGGATGTTGGTGTTAGCTCAGATTTTGCGGTTTTAGTCGCATTTTCCGGTACATTTTTTACGTCAATTTGTTCATTTTTGCGTTGTAATGTAGCGGAAACGTGAGCAGTGTGTATAGAGGTCACAATTACCGATCCTCGCGCAGGCAGATATCATTCCATGTCTAACAGATCCAGCGGTCGCTGTGATAAGATTCGACCCTAATTGTGTCACCTAGGATACATCATTTTTATGTTGTCTGTTGAAGAGTTAAGTTGTACCCGGGACGAAAGGGTATTGTTTGAGGATTTACATTTTTCGGTTTCATCTGGAGAACTGGTTCAGATTGAGGGCCAGAACGGGGCCGGAAAAACGACCTTGCTGCGTATCCTGGCAGGGTTGGGACGAGCAGACAACGGCATCGTTAGCTGGAATGATGAAAATATCGAATCGGCACGGGAGCTCTACCATCAGGATCTCCTTTTTCTTGGTCACCAGACCGGCGTGAAACGTGAGCTGACGGCTTACGAAAATCTTTCTTTTTTCCAGTCTATGCACGTCCACAACGGTGACAACGGATTAACCGGTGAGGCAATGGTCAGTGGTGCCGATAGCCTGTGGCAGGCGCTGGCTCGCGTTGGCCTGGCAGGACGGGAAGATGTGCCTGCCGGGCAGTTGTCTGCTGGTCAGCAGCGCCGGGTGGCGCTGGCCCGACTGTGGCTGAGCAACCATAAGCTGTGGATTCTGGATGAGCCTCTGACTGCGATCGATAAACAAGGCGTCAAAGTGCTTGAGCAATTGTTTCTTTCCCATGTCCAGCGAGGAGGGATGGTGATCCTGACCACGCACCAGGACATGTTCGCTGACAGCGACCATCTACGAAAAATCAAGCTGGGGCGATAAAAATCCATGATCAGAGAAATTACCCTCGTTGTTCGCCGTGAGCTGATGATTGCGTTTCGTCGTCAGGCTGAAATTTTCAACCCGCTGTGGTTTTTCATTATTGTTATTACGCTGTTCCCTCTCGGTGTTGGGCCAGAGCCGAATTTGTTAGCACGTATTGCTCCGGGGATTGTTTGGGTTGCGGCCCTGCTGGCGGCCCTGTTATCGATGGAGCGCCTGTTCCGGGATGATTATGTAGACGGGTCGCTGGAGCAGATGTTGATGATGCCGACGCCGTTGCCGGTCCTGGCGTTTGCCAAAATGGTGGCGCACTGGTTCCTGACCGGGGTACCGCTGCTGCTGATCAGTCCGTTGCTGGCGATTTTATTGTCATTAGACTGGGCAACCTGGAAAGCTGTGGTGTTAACTTTACTATTGGGAACGCCAACTTTGAGCTTTTTAGGCTCCATCGGGGTGGCGTTAACTGTGGGATTGCGAAAAGGTGGGGTTTTATTGAGCCTGCTCATATTGCCGCTCTATATACCTGTGCTTATATTCGCGACCTCCGCGATTGATGCGGCCAGTTTGGGCATGCCGTATAACGGCCAGCTGGCACTGCTGGGAGCCATGTTAGTGGGCTCTGCGACACTTTCTCCGTTTGCTGTCGCAGCTTCACTACGCATCAGTGTGCAATAAATGATTACAATAAAGTTAGCCATAGAGCTTTTTTGCAACTTGTCAGTAAAACTAAAATATCGGCAAAAAAGTAGGTAAAGGCTGACTTATTCATCATACGGGGTGAAATCACCGGTGATGAATTTGAGCAAGCACAAGGAAGCGGTTGATAATGGGTGGATTACCCCTTTGGGAGTATTCACCTTGTGTTAGCCAAAGAGAAAGATGAGTCACGTCTCTGTCACGCAATCAGGCCATGTCAGTGAGCCCGGCTGCAGACTGGAACGTACTAATTACTATTATGTGAGTAGAGCAGAATTATGTGGAAGTGGTTACATCCCTACGCTAAAGCTGAAAATTGTTACCGGTTATGTGGCACTTTGCTACCCTGGTTTTCAATCCTGGCCCTGTTATCAATGGTGATTGGTACCCTCTGGGGGTTAATGTACGCACCGACCGATTATCAGCAGGGTGACAGCTTCCGAATTATTTATCTTCACGTTCCCGCCGCCATCTGGTCGATGGGAGCCTACATGTCTATGGCTATTGCTGCCTTCATTGGTCTGGTCTGGCAGGTACGCCTGTCGGATATGGCGGCGCTGGCGATGGCACCTATCGGTGCGGTGTTTACCGTGATTGCGCTGCTGACCGGTGCGATCTGGGGCAAACCGATGTGGGGTGCCTGGTGGGTGTGGGATGCTCGACTGACTTCTGAACTGATTTTGCTGTTCCTCTACCTGGGTGTTATCGCGCTGTATAACGCGTTTGACGATCAGAAAACCGCGGCGAAAGCGGCCGGTATTCTGGCGATTGTCGGCGTGATCAATCTGCCGATCATCCATTTCTCAGTAGAGTGGTGGAACACCCTGCACCAGGGCGCCACCATCACCAAGTTCGCGAAACCGTCTATCGATGCCAGCATGTTGTGGCCGTTGCTGCTCAACATTGTGGGCTTTGCCTGTTTCTTTGGGGCGCTGACGATGATTCGCCTGCGTAATGAGATTATTGCCCGTGAAAGCCACCGCCCTTGGGTGCGTGAACTGATGAAGTGAGGCCGCTATGCATTTTGACTCTTTCAGTGATTTTTTAGCGATGGGTGGCTATGCCTCGTATGTCTGGAGTTCGTACGGTATTTCAATGGCAGCCCTGATTTGGATTTTAGTTTCCAGCTTGCGCACCAAGCGCCAGCTGGCGGCAGAGATTAAAAATAAAATGGCGCGTGAGAAACGCATCAAAGAAGCGGAAAAACTGGAGAACACACTATGAACCCGAGACGTAAAAAACGCCTGTCGCTGGTACTGGCGCTGGTGGTAGGCCTCGGCGCAACAGTTGGGTTGCTGCTCTATGCCCTGAACCAGAATATGGATCTGTTCTACACACCAACGGAATTGGTAAATGGTAAGCCTGACGGGACAAAACCGGAAGTCGGTCAGCGTCTGCGTATCGGGGGCATGGTGGTAACGGGTTCGGTAGAACGTGATCCCCAGTCGCTGAAAGTCAGCTTTAAAGTGGCCGATGTCGGTCCGGCGGTTACGGTGAATTATGAAGGCATCCTGCCTGACCTGTTCCGCGAAGGGCAGGGCATTGTGGCGCAGGGTGTACTGATCGATGCAAACACCGTTGAGGCCCACGAAGTGCTGGCCAAGCACGATGAAGAGTACATGCCGCCGGAAATCGCTGAAGCGATGAAGAAAACGCATGAACCGCTGAAATACAGCGAGACCCAACTACAGGGCAGTACTGACCAATGATTGTTGAACTCGGCAACTTTAGCCTGATAGTGGCGCTGGGTCTGTCGATCCTGCTCAGCATCTATCCGCTTTATGGCGCATCGGTGGGCAATCAGGCTCTGATGCGCATGGCGCGTCCGCTCACATACGGGGTGTTCGGCATGATTATGATGTCATTCATCATCCTGAGCTGGGCGTTTTACACCAACGATTTTACCGTTACTTACGTTGCGACAAACTCAAACTCCTTGCTGCCGTGGTACTACCGCTTGTCAGCTGTCTGGGGTGGGCATGAAGGTTCCCTGTTGCTGTGGGTACTGATCCAGGCAACCTGGGCTGTCGCCGTTGCTATTTTCAGCCGTGGCATGCCGCTGGAATCGCTGGCGCGGGTGTTGTCTGTGATGGGGATGATCTCCATTGGCTTCCTACTGTTTATCATCGCAACCTCCAACCCGTTCCTGCGTACGCTGCCGTATTTTCCGGTAGATGGCCGTGACCTGAACCCGCTGCTGCAGGATCCGGGACTGATTATTCACCCACCACTGCTGTACATGGGTTACGTGGGGTTCTCGGTGGCGTTTGCGTTTGCTATCGCGTCGCTGATGACCGGACGATTGGATACGGCCTGGGCTCGCTGGTCACGTCCGTGGACTATCGCTGCCTGGTCTTTCCTGACACTGGGTATCGCGCTGGGCTCCTGGTGGGCTTATTACGAGCTGGGCTGGGGCGGTTGGTGGTTCTGGGACCCGGTTGAGAACGCTTCTTTCATGCCATGGCTCGCAGGTACGGCACTGATGCACTCACTGGCTGTAACCGAAAAACGCGGTACGTTCAAAGCCTGGACGGTACTGCTGGCGATTTCGGCTTTCTCACTCAGTCTGCTGGGTACATTCTTGGTTCGTTCCGGCGTGCTGGTTTCGGTACACGCGTTCGCCTCCGATCCTGCCCGCGGCATGTTTATTCTGGGCTTCCTGGTCGTTGTGATTGGTGGTTCGCTGCTGCTGTACGCGCTGCGAGGTGGTCAGGTACGTTCACACGGTAACTTTGCTCTGTTTTCCCGCGAAAACCTGCTGCTGGCGAACAACCTGCTGCTGGTTGCCGGTCTGCTGGTGGTGTTGATTGGTACACTGCTACCGCTGATCCACAAGCAAATTGGACTGGGCTCGGTTTCCATCGGGGTACCGTTCTTCAATACGCTGTTTACCTGGCTGATGATCCCATTTGCTTTCATTCTGGGTATTGGGCCACTGGTGCGCTGGAAGCGTGACAATTTGTCTAACATCCGTAAGCAAATGATTGTGTCAGCTATTGTGACGCTGCCGGTTGCATTTCTGTCAATCTGGCTGTTCACCGATATCCTGGAGCCAATGGCGGTTCTGGGCATGACGATGGCCGTCTGGATCATCATGATGCATGGCTTTGAGCTTTACGAGCGTGCCACTCACCGTCACAGCCTGTGGACAGGTCTTGGCAAACTAGGACGCAGTCATTGGGCGATGGTTCTGGGTCACATCGGTATGGCGGTCACTGTGATTGGGATTACGCTGGTGTCTAATTATGATCTGGAGCGCGATGTGCGTCTGGCACCGGGCGAGAGCGTGAACGTTAAAGGTTACGACTTTAAGTTTGTTGGCCTGCGTGATGCAGATGGTCCGAACTATGACGGTTATATCGCTGACTTCAACATCACCCGTAACGGCAAAGCTGTCACAACACTGCATGCTGAAAAGCGTTTTTACAGCGTGGCGGGTTCAATGATGACCGAAGCGGCGATCAACAGTGGTGTGACCCGTGACCTATATGTGGCGATGGGTGAGCGACTGGGCGGTGAAGCCTGGGCTGTACGTATTTACTTTAAACCGTTTGTGAACTGGATCTGGTTCGGTGCCGTGCTGATGGCGCTGGGTGGCGCGATGGCAATCAGTGACAAGCGTTACCGGTTCCGCAAAAAAGCACAGCAGGAACAGCCGGTGCTGGCCGAAAGAGAGGCAGAAGCTAACTGATGAACAAGAAACTACTTTTCATTCCTCTGGTACTGTTTCTGGGGCTGGTGGTTATGTTTATGAACCAGCTCAGCCGTAATGCGGAGGGCGATGACCCGACCAAACTGGAATCCGTTTTGGTGGGAAAACCGGTTCCGCAGTTCAAGCTGGAAGATCTGGTTGAAGCCGGCAGACTCTATGAGCAGGACATCTTTAAAGGTGAGCCATTACTGCTCAATGTTTGGGCCACCTGGTGTCCGACCTGTTACGCCGAACACACCTACTTAAATCAGCTGGCCAGTGAAGGCGTGAAGATTATCGGCCTCAATTACAAAGATGACCGTCTAAAAGCGGTACGTTGGCTGAATGAGCTGGGTAACCCTTACATTCACAGTCTGTTTGATGGTAATGGCATGCTGGGTATGGATCTGGGCGTTTACGGGGCACCTGAAACGTTTCTGATCGATGGCGAAGGTATCATTCGATACCGCCATGTCGGAGATGTGAATGATCGTAACTGGAACGATACCCTCAAGCCAATGTATGACGCCTTGCTGAAGGAGGCGAAAGGATGAAGGGACGCTCACTTAACCTGATCGGATTTGCATTCAGCGCAGTACTGTCAGTGTCTCTGTGGCTGGGCACTGTAGCGGCTTTCACGCTGCCGGCGACAGCGACTGCTGCTATTGACGTTTATGAATTCAAATCACAGCAAAAAGAGAAAGAGTTCCACGAACTGACGGCGACCCTGCGTTGCCCTAAGTGTCAGAACAACAGCATTGCAGACTCTAATGCCGAGCTGGCCAAAGACATGCGCCAGAAAACCTATGAAATGCTCAGCGAAGGGAAAAGCAAGCAGGATGTCATTGATTACATGGTGGCGCGTTACGGCAATTTCGTGACCTACAATCCGCCGATCATGGCCTCGACACTGATTCTGTGGGCTGGCCCACTTCTGTTTATCGTGATTGGCTTTACGGTATTGGTGCTGCGCTCTCGCAAAAACAGTGTCAGTAAACCAGCGAAAGGTCAGCTGTTGGATGAAAAAGAGCAAGCCCGTTTGCAGGCCCTGATGGCTGAAATGGGACAGGATATGGCTTCAGACACAGAAGCGGCATCTGGTAACAGCAATGCGGCAGGCGGGAAGGTGAAAAAATGACGTTGTTTTGGTTGATTACAGTCTTCCTGGTACTTATCGCCATGCTGTTGTTTGTGCTGCCGATGTATTTCGGTAAAGAGCAAGATCATGTCGCCAGCCGGGACGAACTGAATAAGGCGTTCTTCAAAGATCGCATGAGCGAGCTGAAGGAAGAAAGTAGCGAAGGACTGGTGGAAAACACCGATGAGCTGGTCGTTGAGCTGCAACAGTCCTTATTGGACGATGTTCCGGCCAATGCCAAGGCGCATCAAAGCAAGGTCAGCACTGCGCTGCTGATTCCGGGCGTTTTGCTGCTGGTGGCTGTCTGCTACGGTATGTACCTGAAAACCGGTAGTCTGGATAAGGTTATGCAATGGCATGAGACGGCTGCGCGTCTTCCTGAACTATCACAACGACTGATGCAGGAGTCGGGTGAGCCGATGTCGGATCAGGAGATGGAAGATCTGACTTTGGCGCTCCGTACCCGTCTGCATGAGACACCTGATGATGCAACCGGTTGGTTGCTGTTAGGACGGATTGGTATGGCGAACCGTGATGCGGAAACAGCGCAAAGCGCGCTGGACCGTGCGTATCGACTCGAACCAAGTAATCCGGAAGTGCAGCTTAGCTATGCGCAGGCGCTGATGCTGATTGGCGACCCGGGACAATCTGAACGTGCCCGCCGTTTGCTGATGAGCGTGATTAAACAGGATCACACCAATCTGCGTGCGATGTCGTTGCTGGCATTTGATGCGTTTGAACGCGAGGAATACGATCAGGCTGTGGCATACTGGAGCATGATGAAAGAGCTGATTGGTGCTGATGACCCACGTGCCGCCATGCTGGATCGCAGCATCGCCCGGGCGGAAGACCAAATGAATCAGGCCGGCAATACTGCGACTTCGGTATCTGTCACGGTGGAACTGGACCCGAGCGTTATCCGTCCTGAGCAAGGTATCGTGATTATTTCAGCGCACTCGGCGGATGGTGCTCCAATGCCCGTAGCAGCAAAACGGTTACCGCTTTCTGCATTTCCTATCACACTGACACTGGACAATCAGGACAGCATGATTCCTGAGCGACCACTGACGTCACTGCCGGAAATGATCATCAAAGCTCGTATCGACAGCGACGGCAATGTGATGACGAAAAAAGGGGACTGGTACGGACTAAGCGAAGTGATTCCGCTGGGTGGCACAACCAAAGTGGTAATCAGTCAGCAGTACGAGTAATTATCATCTCCGTTCAACAACGTATATAATCCAAAAGGCCAGGTAGGTAATATCTGGCCTTATTTTTTTGTCAGTTATGCCGTATAAAAGCAACTGAGTGCATGGTTTCCCTGTTATGGACACCTATGATTCAGAAATGTTCGTGTATGATACCGGAACGTTATAAGCCCTGAGACAATGGATAACATTTTGAAAAGCAAACATCTCCTTGCAACCGCAATTCTGTTAGCCCTGACAGCCTGTGCAGAAACGCCCAAAAGCACGGCTGACTACGCCACTTCATCAAAAAGCGCTTCATCAGACACTGTCGAAAACAGTTCCGCGGTCATTGACGCGACTGAATCAGATGCGCAGTCACCTGGAAACAGCACTGGCGTATCCGGGGAAGATGCTGATGCCATGGCTGAAGTAGCAGCAGACGCTGAAGCCTCTGTCGACAGAGCTGGGGGCAACGTCACGTCAGGCGAAGCCACATCAGACGAAACCATCAGCGATGAAACGGACAGTGAGTTACAAGCAGAGATTTTTGCCGAACTGGATCAGCAGGGTGGTGAATATGCGGTTCCAGGCGTCTACGACCCGTTTGAAGGGTTTAACCGTGCCATGTGGAACATCAACTATAACTACCTGGATCCGTATATCGCACGCCCGGTATCACTTGCTTATGTAGACTATGTACCCTCACCGGTTCGAGGTGGTATCCGTAACTTCCTCTCGAATCTGGAAGAGCCTGCCAGCATGCTTAACAGCTTGCTGCGACTGGAAGGTGAGCAGGCAGTGACTCACTTTAACCGCTTCTGGATTAACTCGACCTTTGGTCTGGCAGGCCTTATTGATGTTGCCTCCCGTGCCGACATCCGCAAACCGCGCGATAAAGCCTTTGGAGACACAATGGGCTACTACGGTGTAAATAACGGTCCGTACTTTATGTTCCCAGTTTACGGTCCGGTGACATTGCGCGAAGGCAGTGGTGATATCGTTGATAGCCTGTACTTCCCGTTAAATCTGCTGACATTCTGGCAGAGCTTGGGTAAGTGGGCATTTGACGGGATGGAAGACCGTGCGGCGCTGGTGTCATCGGAAGCGATGTTGAACGACTCACCAGATCCATATGTCTTTGCCCGTGATGCCTACATCCAGAACCAGAACTTCCGTGCTCAGGGTGAAAATGCAGAACCTGAAACACCTGTGAACGAAGAGTTTCTGGATGACTTCATGGATGAGATTGATGAATATTAATTATAAAAGTGTTTTTGCATTATTTGCTGATTAATTAAAATCGACTTTGGGTAGAATATGTAAAGCGATTCTTAGCTTGAATGATTAGTTTCTGATAGTATTCCGCTCTTTATTAACTTTTTTAAGATTAACGCTTTAGGAGTTTGTCTAACTTTAAGGCGTAATAGTGCTTGTTTGGTTTTGATATGAAGATCTTAGTAACTGGTGGTGCGGGCTTTATTGGCTCAGCTGTTGTTCGCCATATTATTGAAAATACTCATGATTATGTCGTAAATGTCGATAAACTGACTTACGCAGGCAATCTGGATTCGTTGGTCAGTGTGGAAGGACACGAGCGCTATATGTTTGAGCAGGTTGATATCTGTGATCGTGCGGCTCTTGATCGCGTATTCGCTGAGCATCAGCCTGATGCTGTGATGCACCTGGCGGCTGAAAGCCATGTAGATCGCTCTATTGACGGCCCTGCAGCGTTTATTGAAACGAATATTGTTGGTACGTACACACTGCTAGAGTCAGCACGTGCTTACTGGAATAGCCTTGATGAAGAGGCTAAAGCGGCATTTCGTTTCCACCATATTTCAACTGATGAAGTGTATGGCGATCTGGAAGGGACAGATGATCTGTTTACCGAAACCACGTCTTATGCACCAAGCAGTCCGTATTCTGCGTCGAAAGCATCTAGCGATCATCTGGTTCGTGCTTGGCTGCGTACTTACGGCTTGCCAACGGTTGTGACAAACTGCTCGAACAACTACGGCCCTTTCCATTTCCCGGAAAAATTGATCCCACTGATGATTCTGAACGCCTTAGACGGTAAGCCACTGCCAGTGTACGGCAATGGCATGCAGATTCGAGATTGGCTGTTTGTAGAAGATCATGCGCGTGCTCTTTATACAGTCGTCACCAAGGGAGAAGTGGGTGAAACCTATAACATCGGTGGCCATAACGAGAAAGCTAATATTGAGGTAGTAAAAACTATCTGTCGCCTTCTGGAAGAGCTGGTACCTGCGAAGCCGGAAGGCGTCGCAAACTATGAAGATCTAATCACTTACGTTACCGATCGCCCAGGGCATGATGTTCGTTACGCGATTGACGCGACCAAGATTGGTCAGGAGCTTGGCTGGACACCGGAAGAAACATTTGAAACCGGTATCCGTAAAACTGTTGAGTGGTACCTGAACAATAAAACATGGTGGAGCCGTGTATTGGATGGCTCTTACAGCATGGAACGTCTAGGCAGTAACGTATAAGGGCAGTGTAATGAAAGGTATTATTCTTGCGGGCGGCTCAGGTACTCGCCTTTATCCAATTACTCGTGGCGTATCAAAGCAGTTGTTGCCTGTTTATGACAAGCCGATGATTTACTACCCGTTAGCAACATTGATGCTGGCGGGTATTCGTGAAGTACTGGTTATTACTACGCCAGAGGATAACGAGTCGTTTAAACGACTGCTGGGAGATGGTTCAGATTTCGGTATCAATCTGCAATATGCGATCCAACCGAGTCCTGATGGTTTAGCCCAGGCTTTCATTATTGGTGAAGAGTTCCTGGCGGGGGATAGCTGCTGCCTTATCCTGGGCGATAACATTTTCTACGGCCAGTCTTTCTCGCGCACGCTACGTAACGCGGCTGGACGAGAAAATGGTGCAACTGTGTTTGGTTATCAGGTTAAAGACCCTGAGCGTTTTGGTGTGGTCGAGTTTGACCAAAATATGAAAGCTGTTTCGATCGAAGAGAAACCCGTTCAGCCGAAATCCAATTATGCCGTTACCGGATTGTACTTTTACGACAACCGTGTTGTGGACTTTGCCAAACGAGTAGAGCCGTCTGAACGCGGTGAGCTGGAAATTACCAGTATCAATCAGATGTACCTGGAAGATGGTTCATTGAATGTTGAACTGCTGGGTCGCGGTTTTGCCTGGTTGGATACCGGTACACATGAAAGCCTGCATGAAGCTTCGTCGTTCGTGCAGACTATCGAGCACGTTCAAGGCCTGAAAGTTGCTTGCCTTGAAGAGGTAGCATGGCGAAACGGTTGGCTGACCGATGCACAGCTTTTGGATAAAGCAGAACCAATGCTGAAGAACGAATATGGTCGTTATCTTCAATCACTGGTTGCCGAAAAACATAAACAGTCACAACATCTAGGTTGAAATTTGTATGCTGAAAGTACTAATTACCGGAAGTAATGGCCAGGTGGGTAGCCTATTGGTTCAACAGCTGAGCGAGAAAGCAGAGGTTCTGGCGGTAGATCGCGACAAGCTGGATATCACCGATGAACAGTCAGTGATGGATATGGTGGAAACCTTCCAACCTGATGTGATTATCAATGCAGCGGCACACACCGCTGTCGATAAAGCAGAAAACGAAGTTGAACTGTCCTACCTTATTAACCGTGATGGCCCGCGTTACTTAGCGCAGGCAGCAGAGAAAATCGGTGCTGCCATTTTGCATATTTCGACAGATTATGTCTTTGCGGGTGATAAAGTAGGGGCGTACAGCGAAACTGACCCGACAGACCCACAAGGCGTGTACGGAGCAAGTAAACTGGCGGGTGAGCAAGCTGTTATTGCCGCGTGTCCGCGTCATATTATTCTTCGTACCGCTTGGGTCTTTGGTGAAACGGGCAACAACTTCGTTAAAACCATGATTCGTCTTGGTCGTGATCGTGATCAACTGGGTATTGTCGGTGATCAGTTTGGTGGTCCAACCTATGCGGGCGACATTGCTGCAACACTGATCGCGATAGCAGAGCGCTTTCATTCTGGTCAAGATGTCGCTTGGGGGATCTACCATTACTCAGGTCTGCCAAGTGTCAGCTGGTTCGAGTTCGCCTGCTTCATTTTTGAGCAGGCGCAGTCTCAGGGCGTTTTGGACAAGTCACCGGCGCTCAAGAGTATCACTACCTCAGACTATCCGACACCGGCAAAACGCCCGGCTAACTCCCGTCTGATCATGGATAAAATCCACACCGCGTTTGGTATCCCTGCGAGTGACTGGAAATCGGCACTCAACGATATTCGCCCTTACGGAAAATGATGAATCAAAAAGTGCCTGGGATGGTTGATTGTGATGTCAAACGATGCCGGGTACTTGTGAGAGATTAATAAATGAAAGTTATTGATACTGCTATCCCGGATGTAAAAATCATTGAGCCTGCTGTGTTCGGTGATGAGCGTGGCTTCTTTATGGAAACTTGGCAACAGGAAAAATTCTGTGAGTTAGTAGCAAACCGAACTTTTGTTCAGGATAACCACTCGAAGTCTAAAAAAGGTATCTTAAGAGGTCTACATTACCAAACAGAGAATACTCAAGGTAAGTTAGTACGAGTAGTCTCAGGTGAAGTATATGATGTCGCAGTAGATATTCGAAAAAGTTCACCAACATTCGGGCAATGGGTAGGTGTTCTTCTGTCAGCAGAAAACAAGCGTCAACTTTGGGTGCCAGAAGGTTTTGCTCATGGTTTTTATGTAACCAGTGATGAGGCAGAATTTGTTTATAAATGTACAGATTATTACAATCCAGAGGCTGAGCATTCGATTCTCTGGAATGATCCGGAGCTATCAATTGATTGGCCATTAGATCAAGAGCCAATTTTGTCTGAAAAAGATAAAATTGGTGATTTATTGAAAGCTACGGTAGGTTTGAAATAAAATGCATAAAATAGTAAATCAAGTAAAGTTGTCATTTACTTGTTTCTTGAAAAATAAATCATTGATAATGAGTCTATCAAGGAGGGATATACTTCAAAGATATCAAGGCTCTTTATTTGGCTTGTTATGGACATTGCTGACTCCGCTAATTATGTTGGCAATATACACCTTTATCTTTAGTGTTGTATTTAAGGCGAAGTGGGGTGGTGTAGATGATAAGTTTCAGTTTTCAATGTTATTGTTTTCTGGCTTAATTATATTTAATTGCTTTTCAGATATTATTTCAAGAGCACCGACCTTAATTATAAACTATGCAAGCTATGTAACAAAGGTTATTTTCCCAATTGAAATACTACCTTTTGTTATTACAATAAGTGCGATATTTAACTTTATCTTGTCTTTTATTATTTGGTTAGTATTCTACATAACCCTTATTGGCTTGCCATCAATATATATCGTGTTTGTACCTTTACTCATGATTCCATTTATTTTAATGTGTAATGGACTTGCATGGATTTTAAGCTCAATTGGGGTCTATATAAGAGATGTTAGTCAATTGGTCACACTTGTTGTTAGTGCGTTAATGTTTATGACACCAATATTTTACCCAATAACAGCTCTACCAGAACAATATCAGTTTTATTTGCACTTAAGTCCAATTACTACAGTCGTTGAGTTATTTAGAAGTTTAGCTATTTATGGCGAAATGCCAAGTATTAAGATGTTAGCTGTTTATACATCATCCTCTATTGCAATTTATTGTTTGGGCTTTATGTGGTTTAATAAAACAAGTAAAGGTTTTAGTGATGTCTTGTAATGACTATATATTGTCAGTTGATAATATAAGTAAATGCTTTGAAATCTATGAAAAACCATCTCATAGATTATGGCAAATGTTTTTTAAAAATAAAAAGCTTTACAAAGAGTTTTGGGCATTAAATGACATTAGCTTTAAAGTTAAACGTGGAGAGTCAGTCGGTATCATAGGCAGAAATGGTGCTGGTAAATCCACATTATTACAAATTATATGTAATACATTATCTCCTACAGATGGGCAAACGAAAATTCAAGGTAAGGTTGCTGCTTTATTAGAACTGGGGGCAGGATTTAACCCTGAATTTTCGGGGAGAGATAATGTCTACCTATGTGCATCTTTGTATGGAATGACTAAAGAGCAAATTGATGAGCGATATGAGATGATAGCTAATTTTGCTGACATCGGAGATTTCATCAATCAGCCAGTCAAAACTTATTCAAGCGGTATGTATGTAAGGCTTGCATTTGCAGTCATTGCTCATGTCGATGCTGATATTCTTATAATAGATGAGGCTCTTGCTGTTGGAGATGCTTTATTTACTCAAAAGTGCATGCGCTTTTTGAGAGAGTTTAAGAAAAATGGTGTTCTTCTCTTTGTTAGTCATGATACATCAGCCGTTACTAATTTATGTGATAAAGCCGTTTGGCTTAAAAACGGTAAAGTTGAAAGCTTTGATAGTGCAAAAATCGTCTCTGAAAAATATATGGCCGATTTGTATCAGTCGAAAGTAACAAAAAATGATAAGAAAGTTGTTGAAACTGAGAAAAAAGAAGTAAAAGTTTTTAGAGATTTTAGGCAAGATTTTATTAACTCTTCAAACTTGAGAAACGATATACAGATATTTCAATTTGATGATATTGAAAATAATAATTTTGGTAAGGGTGGTGCCAAAATTAGTGATGTATTCATCATGGATGAAGATGGTAACGCTTTAAATTGGTTTGTTGGTGGTGAGGGTGTAACTTTAAGGGTTGAGGTTGAAGTTAATGAAGAAATAAAAAATCCAATTGTTGGTTTCTCAATTAGGGATAAATTGGGACAGCCTGTTTTTGGTGATAACACATTTCTTCACACAATTTCTGATAATTTATTGTGCAATGCAGGAAATAAGATAGTTGTAGATTTTGATTTTCAAATGCCTGTTTTATTGAATGGTGATTATTCTGTAACAGTTGCAGTTGCAGATGGGGACCAAAACAATCATGTGCAACATCATTGGATTAATGATGCTTTATTATTTAAGTCCACAGCTACTTCAGCTAGTACTGGATTGGTTGGCATACCAATGAAAAATATAAAAATTAATATTATCTAGGAGAGCAAAGTGGCTCATATTGAACAGCAAGTTTTCTGTAACTCAGTCAAAGAACTTCATCCATCTTTCTTTAGCAATGTTTTTGTCCTAGATATTGGTGCTTTGGATATAAACGGTAATAATAAAGTTTTATTTGAAGAGTCTCATTATTTAGGCTTAGATGTAGCTCTCGGGCGAAATGTAGATATTGTTTCAAAAGGTCATGAACTTGGCTTGCCTGATGAAACATTTGATACGATTATATCTACTGAGTGTTTTGAGCATGATCAATATTATCCAGAAACAATAAAGAATATTTATCGAATGCTAAAACCAGGTGGATTGTTTTTGTTTACATGTGCAACAACAGGTAGACCTGAGCATGGAACAAGAAGAACAACTCCTGAAGATGCTCCTCTGTTACAAGGGTTTACGGAGTGGAGTGATTATTATAAAAACTTAACTGAAGATGATATTAAAGATGTTTTTGGTGATATCAATCAACTTTTTTCTAAGTTTGAGTTCTCTGTAAATCCTAAAACATGCGATCTGTACTTTTGGGGTATTAAGCATGGCGTGCGTGTAATCAGAGATGACTATTCTTTCATGCTAACTCGTGATAAGTTTAAAATTGATATTGAGGAAATAAAATCTTCTGTTGATAGATTAAGCAAAATTTCCGCTGAAGAGAATATAAATTTAAAACAAGAAAATGAAAAGTTAATTGAAGATTTTGACCAATTAAAATTAGAACTTGAGCAAAAAGAACGTCAAATCAATGGATTATACAGTGATATATCTGAACTAAAATCAAGTACTTCTTGGCGCTTAACATCTCCATTACGTGTAATAAAAACACAATCGTCCCGAATTTATAGTGGCGAAATGTTTGATAAATTAAGCCGATTAATAAACCTGTTTCTAAATAACCCTAAAATTTGTATTAAAGCTGTTAATTATGCAAAAAAACATGGGGTTAAACAGACTATTAACCGTCTAAAGTTTGCTGCAACTACACCAAACTCCCCAACGTTTAATCATGCTTGGTTTGATATTAATGCACAAGAGACGGTTTATATATTATCAACGCATCATTGCCAGTATATTGCTGAACTAATTCAAATTAATCTTGAAAAACTATCAATAAAAAGTGAAATTATTTATTCTAAGCCAGAAAATGGGTTTAGTTCTAATCTTCATTTTGTAATTTGCCCACAGATTTTTGATGAACTGCCACCATTATATATTGCATATCAAATGGAGCAGGCTGTAAGTTCGCGCTGGTTTACTGATAGCTACTTTGATATTTTGCGTTCATCTTACGCAATTTTTGATTACTCTGAGTACAACTTAGACGTTTTGCAAAAAAATGATATATCATTGAAACAGCTATATTACGTACCTATTGGACAAAAATTAAAATCTAACTGCAAAAATGACACTAACTACGCCTATGATGTGTTGTTTTATGGTGATATCAATAACAAACGTCGCAAAGAGTATATTTCTAAACTGAAAGAGAAGTTTAATGTAAAAATTGTAAACAACTTATTTGGTGATGATCTTATTAAGGAATTTGAAAAGGCAAAGGTTATTGTTAACATTCATTATTATGAAGGTGCGTTATTAGAGACGACTAGAATTTATGAGTGCTTAAGTAATAACAAACTTGTCATTTCAGAGAAAAGTGCAGATCAAAGTGCTCATACGACACTTAACGATATTGTTGAGTTTGTAGAGATTGGTGATATTGATCAAATGGTCGAAAGGGTCAATTTTTGGGTTAACTCTCCTGATCGTCTTCAGGAGAAATTAAGCCAGAATGCGCAGAAATTGAGTTTGTTGCCTGATTTATTCGAATATTACTTTATGCGATTTATGCTAGCAAATGATTGGATAACATTTGAACAGTTCTATGATATAGCTGGTGGAAATATTTCCTTTGAGTCAACAAATATTTGTCTGGGTTTACCGGAATCTGTAGAACGCCATAAAGATTTTGAAAAAGACAATGCCTATGGCTTTGAATACTTCCCTGGTTTACGACACAATCTAGGCTGGGTTGGCTGTGGGTTGAGCTATAAATTCATTGTGAAAAAAGCCAAAGAGCTTGGTTTTGAAACAGTTACGATATGTGAAGATGATGTTGAGTTTCCAGAAGATTTTGAAAGTCGTTTAGAAAAAATTCGTAGTTATTTATCGCATCAAAATAACTGGCAACTTTTCTCAGGTCTGATTGCTGACTTGAATAAAGATACAAAAGTATCGAAAGTTGATTTTTCTAGCGAAGAAGAGTTTCTGCATATCGATAAAATGACTAGCACTGTATTGAATATATATTCAAGTTCATTTTATGATCTACTTCTAGCGTGGGATGATAGTAATCGTTGTGCTGAAACAAATACAATTGATAGATATATTGAAAGTAATAACGATTGTAATGTTATAACAACTAGTAAGTTTCTTGTTGGCCATAAGGAGGAGTTAGACTCTACTCTTTGGGGATTTAGTAACCAAACATATACTGAGATGATTAAAGCTAGTGAGAGTAAGCTAAACGAAAAGAAAGAGGTTTATTTAGCTCAAAATAATAAATTGTAATCGATAGCTTTCAACTACACGGTTCAAGCAATAGTCATTGCTTGAACCGTGTAACTCTAAAAATTAAAATGATATCGTAGGTAACTTCTTAAATACCATATGAAGTGTTTGGAAAAAATATTCCTGTTATTAAATGCTCCTTTATGAATGGCTTTTATGTTTGGTAAATATGTCAGAACCATTCCTTTTTTTTGGGCTCTACGGCAAACATCAACATCTTCAAAGTACATGAAAAATTTTTGATTAAAGCCTTTTAACTCGTCATAACATTTTTTCTTAAACATTAAGAAAGAACCTGCTGCCCAATCAACCTCAATGGGTTCGCATATGTTTTCTTTATCATATGAATCAGTTCGTTTTTCTTTTAAAAATAATCCTTGTAGTGGTCCAGTCAATCTCGGGAAACGCTTAATTGAGTATTCATGGATTGATAAGTCACTGTCTTTAAATAAATTAATGGTGTAAATATCTGACTTAACTTTATGAGTTTCTTTTTCTAATTGTATTAATTGAGATATATCAATTAATACATCAGGATTAATTACTAGAAAGAAGTCATCATCATTAATAATGTTGTTTTTACTCAGGTAATCAAAAACAATATTATTGTTTTCGCTAAATCCTCGACCATATTTTTTATCGATCAAAGTAATGTTGTTTCTTTGGGAAAATAGTAATAGCTCTTCTGTTACTGGTGTATTAGATTTAATCAATACATTATATTTTTTTGCTATTTCGGCTAAATATGGATTACTAGCCAGCATTTTGTCATGATTATGATTGATAATACTGAGAAATATCATGATGATTTATTGTTTAAGTAGCCAAGAGGAGTGTCTAAAAGGAGTTGGACGATTTTGTCCTCATCAAAATTGTGGCAAGCCTCATCGAGGGAGTTTAAAAGTGTTGCCATTTCTGACCAAGATAGCATGACTTCTCTTGCTGTCATGATTTTACTGTGCGATGTACCCTCGACATTTTCGCCAATAAGTAATTCTTCATATAGCTTTTCTCCGGGTCTTAAGCCAGTAAATCGAATTTCGATATCTCCATCAATCCCTTCATTAATATTGCTTTCACTCATACCCATTAAATGGATCATGCGTTTGGCTAAATCCAAAATCTTTACCGGCTCACCCATATCTAGAACAAAAACTTGTCCGCTGTGTGCCATTGCACTGGCTTGAATAACAAGTTGGGCAGCTTCAGGGATAAGCATGAAGTATCGTGTGATATCTGGGTGTGTAACGGTAACAGGGCCTCCATTGCGGATTTGCTCTTTGAATAAAGGCACAACTGAACCTGATGAACCTAGTACGTTGCCAAAACGTACCATTGTGAAAGTGGTGTCCGACTGTCGTTCTGCTAATGCTTGTAATACTAACTCAGCAAGGCGCTTACTGGCTCCCATCACATTGGTCGGACGAACAGCCTTGTCGGTTGAGATAAGGGTAAAGTTTTTCACATTAGCCGAAATAGCTGCTTCAGCAGCAGCGAGAGTCCCGAAAACATTATTGCGAATGCCTTCAATTACATTATCTTCAACAATGGGTACATGCTTGTAGGCAGCAGCGTGAAAAACAGTCTCTACGTTATGACCTTGCATTAACTTGGCCATTCGGTTCTGTTTTTGTACGCTTCCGAGTGCAGAGACGATTTCTGTTTCTGCCGATATATTAGCGATTATTTTCCTTAGTTCTCTGTCAATGTTGTACAGGTTATATTCGTTAAGCTCAAAAAGAATCAATTTACTGGGCTTTTTCAAAATTATCTGTCGACAGAGCTCAGAGCCGATAGAACCTCCTGCACCAGTTACCATCACCGCTTTATTTTTAATGTTTTTCGACAGCAATTCTTGATCTGGTTCTACTGGTGCTCGACCTAATAAATCACCAATATCTAGATCTTGTATTTCACCCAAAGTAGCCTTGCCTGTGGCAATATCCTCAACGGATGGTACGGATTGTACTGCGATTGGTAACTCAGATAGTTTGTTTACAAGTCGTAGTCGCTGCCCTTTACCAATGTTATTTATGGCCAGCAACAGTTTAACTGGTTGATAAAGAGACTGAAGTTCCTCGAATTCTGAACTATGATGAACACGCAGGCCAACGATGATTTGTCCAACTTTTGCTGGGTCGTCATCTAGGATGACAACAGGGTGATACTCTCCACCGCTGATCAGTGCGTAGGCTAGCTCACGGCCAGTGGAACCTGCGCCATATATGAAAACATTAGGTTTTTTTCGCTTGTAGTAGTGGTAATACATTGTTCGTATTAAAATACGAGGTCCACCAAGCAGTAAGATAGCAATACCACTGTAAATCATTGGTACACTACGGGGTACAAATGACTGAAAGAAAAAGCCACTAAGCGCTAGAGTAATGGCGGACAGGATTATGGCTAACATGATATGCCCCAGTGCGGGTAACATCATGTACCGTAATACAGCTCTGTACATGCCAAGACGAACAAAGCTATAGAGGGTTACACAAATCGTGACAACAAAGCTTAAGACTTCCTTGTGGCTGATCTCAAACATCCAATTGTTTAGTCGCAGACTCATTGCAATGTAGAGTGATAACATGATTGCTATCGCATCATAAGCCATTGTAATTATTCTTTTATTTTTTCTTTGTGTTGAAAATAGGGCTCTTACTGGTTTTAACATAGATTGGTGCTTCGTTAACATACTTCAAATGAAGAATCGTTGTCTTGGATGTGATGCGCTTCTTATATGGTTGAAGCTAGGCGTATGATACTCTTTTTTTTATGAAATAGCGTTAAAGAGACTTAAGTTTGAAAGTATTTGTTACAGGTAGCACAGGCTTTGTCGGGAAACAACTGGTCGACAGCCTGAATTCACGTTCTGAATTCGAAGTGATTTGTGCGGTTAGGAAGGTTCAATATGACAGTGATGTGTTTTTCGATTTAGGGGCAACCTTTGATTTGATCGACGAATTGAAAGGCTGCGAGGCCATCATCCACTGTGCAGGTCGTGCCCATGTGATGAATGAATTTGCCGATAATCCACTCGCTGAATACCGTAAAATAAACACCGCGAGTACATTACAGTTGGCACAACAGGCCGCTGAGGCTGGCGTAAAGCGTTTTATCTTCATCAGCAGTATTAAGGTCAATGGCGAATCGACCGAGTCAGGCAAGCCTTTTACCCCAGATGTGGAGCGTGCTCCTCATGATCTCTATGCTCTGAGTAAGTACGAAGCCGAGTTGGGGCTGCGAGAGCTTGCCGAACAAACGGGTATGGAAATGGTGATAATTCGCCCTCCATTGATTTACGGCCCAGGGGTTAAAGCCAATTTTGCCTCATTGATTAAATTAGCGTCTAAAGGGTTACCTTTGCCACTGGGGGCAATTCATAATCAGCGCAGTATGGTGTATGTGGGTAACCTGATTGACTTGATTATTAATTGTATCAGTAGCCCAAAGGCCGCCAACAAAACCTTCTTAGTCTCTGATAATGATGATTTATCAACAACACAGCTACTATCTGCCCTTGCAAAAGCTATGGGCAAACCGAGCCGTTTGATTCCAGTACCCGCTTCATGGCTAATGACGGTGACGAAATTGCTGGGCAAGCCTGCCATTGGTGAGCGTTTGTGTGGTAATCTTCAGCTTGATATTAGTGAGACCAAATCCTGTTTGGGTTGGACGCCGCCATATAGCGTCGCCGAAGGCCTGAAGCAGACAGTATCTGAACCCAGCCAACAGAAGTAATATGCAATCGCCTTTAATCCGCTTCCTCGATCGTTTTTTCGCCTTGTGTGGGCTTATCTGCCTATCGCCGGTATTTGTTATTGTTTATCTCCTCGGCAAGCGAGATACCGGGCAGCCGATTTTTCGCCAGGAGCGGGTCGGTAAAAATCAGCAGCCTTTTACGCTGGTGAAGTTCCGTACCATGCCGGTTGAAACCGCATCGGTTGCCACTCACTTGGTCGATGCTAGTTCGGTGACTAAACTGGGCGCTTTCTTGCGCAAAACCAAGCTGGATGAACTGCCGCAGCTGATCAATGTGGTCAAAGGGGAAATGAGCTTGGTGGGGCCTCGTCCTTGCCTGTTCAACCAAGTGGAACTGATTGAAGCGCGCCAGCAGCGCGGCGTGCTTGATGTCCTGCCGGGGATCACCGGCCTGGCCCAGATCAACGGGGTCGACATGTCGACGCCAGTAGAACTGGCGGACATGGATCGTGAGATGATCCAAACTTTCAACCTAAAAGCTTATTTTGCCTACATTCTGCAAACGGCTATTGGCCGCGGAGCAGGAGACCGGGTCAAGAGTCGTAATCGCTGAACCATCAATTACAATTATTCTCCATGACATGAATGCATCATGACTAAGAACCTTAATAATAATGTTCATATCGACGACCATAAAAATGATGACATTATTGCGATTTTCAATCGCTGCTTTCTCGAAAGCTACAACACCGAATTGATCCTCGGAGGCGACGAGCCCATTTATCTCCCGGCCGATGCGGACAATCCCCACCATAGAGTGATCTTTGCCCGAGGTTATTTTGCCTCGGCACTGCATGAGATTCATGCATCTCTTTGAAGGTTGACATACTAAGAAACTCATACTAGGAATAATGTACATCCTAAGGAGATTCTATAGGTGAAAAACACCCTCAATGATCTGTTTAAATCAACAGCGAGAGTTATCCATTTAGGTCACTTTTATAAGGGGCGGCCGATGTGGGAAGCGGGGGAAGCGGTAGACAACTATGAATACCGCTTTTCCCACTTAGATGATTGTGGTTATTTCCTCAAAATGCCCGTCATCCTTCAATCAAACGGTCTTCCTTGGGATATTGGCAACGCCTATTTATTAGGCCAACTAGAAAAGCCAAATCTCTCAAATATGAGAACACTCACCGCTCGAGCAACTCACCTGAAGTACTACTTACAGTACCTAGAGGACACAGGTCAGCATTTTCTCGATCTTCCCAAGCTTTACTATGAGCGTGCACCTCAAAAGTTCAGGTTGTTCATGAGTCAAGTTTTGGACAACCACGATTTTAGTGCTGAAAGCATTAATAATGTACTTTCTACGGTTGCCCATTTCTATAAAAACATCCGTTATGAATCGTTAGTGACAGAAGCTAGTTTAGAAAACCAGCCATTCACCGAGATAAGAAAGTCGATCATGACTACTAACCGAGTAGGTTTAGTTCGAAGCACTCAGGTCATTACGAATGACCTCAGAATCAAGAGCAGTCGAAATCATAATTCTCCCATCGGAAAACTAAGCGATGGGGGGAGATTGCGTCCTCTAACCGGAGAAGAGCAACAGATTATTTTTGATTCTTTTAGAAGAAATTACGCCTCGGTAGAGCTTGAGTTAATGATTCGAATCGCACTCGAAACAGGAGCAAGGCAGCAAACCGTATGCACATTAAGTATCGGCTGTATCAAGAAAGCTTACAGTGAATTAGAAACTACTCCGTCAATGACTCATGTTGTTATAAATGGAGGTCAACGCTACAAAGCTGATACGAAAGGTAGCAGATTAAATAGGCTGATTTTTAGACGAGAGCTCATTGATGATTTGATGACTTACATCGAGTGTAAGCGTGCGGAAGACCGTAGACGTCATGATAATAGTTTTTATGGCGATACTGATGACAACTATGTGTTTTTAACTCGAAGTGGCAATCCATATTATACCGCTCAACGAGAAATCTTAGACCGTCAAGACCCTAAAGCTGCCTGGAATATTAAAGCCCCTATGATGGTGCCCAAGAATGGTCAATCTCTTCGCAATGAATTGGGACGGTTTATTTTTCGAATCCAAAAATCCGAACTAACATTTAAAGCATTCACTTTCCATGACCTCAGGGCGACTATGGGTATGAATATTGTAAGGTCTATGAGATCAAACGGTTATCCTGACTCAAAAATATTCGACCATGTTAGGCAGCGTTTGAATCATAGTAATTTTAAAACGACTGAAGGGTATCTCAACTTCGACTCTGAGCTTTCCGAGTTTAACGATATTCAAGAAGCATTTGGCGAGATGATGTGTGGTCATAACAATGAATGACTCTATTACCCACCGTCCCCTAATTGAAATCAACCATAAAAGCCTACCCAAAGTATATGCACCTCAAGCTGCAATAGTTAAAGGAGTCAGATCGGATGGTATGCACTTTAAAGTAGATATTGGCAGAGTGTGTTATCTGGAGCGCGCTATGGATTCAGGGCACTATCTGAGTGGTAAACACTATATTCCCAGCTCCGTTAATACTAAATCTCTATCACCAGAGAGAGTAAAGTGGCTCCAAAACTATTTGTATACCGCGTTTAACCGAGGATGGCGCGATGAAACGCTTCGGCAAAACCTGCACTGCTTGCGATATTTTTTCCATTTCTGTGATTTTGACGGCGGTTTAAAACCAACCACTTTAGACGGATTAGTAAGTGAATACCAGCGTTATACAAATATTCTAGACCAACGAGGCTGTATTAATGGTGACTCGTATCTAAAACCATCGTCGATTTTAAAGCGCTTAAATACTGCACGTAGCTTTATTCAGTGGGCATTTCAACTTTCGAATAATGAAATTCTTGCTCTTATACCCAAGCAACGTAGCCAGCAGTCCAATTCAGTAAACGAAATTCGATCTGTAAGCCTTCAAGATGGGCAAGACTACTTACGCGCGTGTGCTGCTTATTTCAATCAGTTTGCTGACGCTATCTTAGATAATCGATATCCCATTCCAGTGAGCCATCCGCATGATGAACGTGAATATCTATATTGGCATTCAAACTTAGGTACTTCATTGGTGAGTTTGCCAAATTGTTTTACTAAAGAAGGGGAGCCTCTTCCGTATCAAAAAATCAAAGATATTCTGGCAAAAAATTTTAAAAGTAAGCTCCCAACTAAGTCAGAATTTTATGATAGAGCGCTTGTCCGCAATAGAAACGAATGGATAAGTGGGAAGTTAACACCTCAAAAGATCTACGCCTATAATTTAAGCGTATTTTGCTTTTTTCAGATCTATCTTGCTTTCACAGCGGCAAATGTTCAGCCCACACTTGATCTTAAAATATCGGATATAGACCTCAGTAAGGTAGGCTTTAGTGCTTTCGCAAAGAAACATAAATTTCGAGCGGGAAGGTCGGTTAGATTTGAAGCGCCCAGCCATTTGAAGCGAGAGATAATAAAATATGTAAAGTTGCGAACGTGGGCTGAAAGTCTTGAACTGCCTGGAGATGAGAATGACTACCTATTCGTCAAAATTGGTGAAAATAATAAATTACAACGATTCGATAGAAATTCTGGTGCAGCCCTCATCAGAAAATCCCTCCTTTTTAAAGGGCTTACTAAAATATCGTCTAGGGATATAAGACAGCTTGCAGGTGAATATTTTATTCGAAAATCACAAGGGAAAGTTTCTTTGGTTGCAAAGAAACTAAACAACTCGATTGCAACGACAGCAACATCGTATACGTCAATTGATATAGAAACGCAGGCTCAAGAAATGAACCGTTATCATGAAGAGCTGAGTTCTCAAATTCGGTATTTTAATCGCACAACTCATAGCCCCATTCCCGTGATTTTTGCAAGTGAAGATGAATCGGAAAGAATAGCTACCGGATCATGCTCTAACATCGATGGGGAGGTACCTTCTAGAGCCAAGGGGTTTAATGTTAAAGCACCTGAGCCAGCCTGTGGCACGTTTGAAAGTTGTCTTTTCTGTGAATACTTCGCAATCCATGAGGATTTTGAAGATATCCATAAACTATTAAGTCTCAAAGAAGCGTTGAATACCACTTCAATGATCAGAAATGATTCAGAGCACCATGAAGCCGTTGTTAAGCCTGCAATATTTCGAATAGACGAAATTTTGGATTATGTAAGCAATAATAATCATGGGCTTAGAGATGTCATAAGGCTGGCCGGGGACAAGATAGAAATGGGTAACTTCAATCAACATTGGGGTAGGCAGATTGAAATCTTGCTACGTCGAGCAAACGGTTCTGGAAGAGAGGTATAGTTTGTCGAAATTAATGTCGCGTAACCCAATTGTTATGGAGGTCTATCCACCAAGTGACCTTTCATCCGTAAAGCCTGCCGATGACATGGTGGTTACGATTAACAAAGATGGAAGCCCTAAATCAATATTTCGTGATGATATTTGGGATTATAGTGCTACAAGTTCAACAATTCGATTACTTAATTTCAGAGCAAAGGTCGAGAACATTACCCCTGCTGATGGAGTAAGAGTAGAGAGCAGGCATAAATTTGATATAGCCAATGAATTTCTTAAAACTCTAACGTTACATTGGATAAGTGTATTGGGTGGGTGCTCAATGTCTAAGCTTAACGGTGATGTGACGGCAGTTTCGTTTTTGATACGTTATTGTCTAGATTATGGTATTCCCCCTAGGAATATATTCTCTACTCCCGACGCAATAGACTTCCTAACGAGCCGAGCTTCAACAACAAAACAGACAGGGCTATTGCTCGGAAAAATACAACGCATCGCTGATACCGCAACGGCACTCAGCAATAATATGTTCTGGCAAGCAGTAAGGCCGTCTATTGAATTTATAGACAGATTAAAGAGAACCAGGGAAAAATTCCCAGAAACCACGGAATCAGTACAGACACTCCTCATTCCATCGGAAATCTATCAAAGTGTGCTCAAGAAAACTATCGAAGATCTAGATTGTTTCTTACAACACGAGAAAGCCATAAAGCTTGTCTTTTCTTTGCGAAGTATAGCGAGAGATAAAGGAGTTGAGCTTGATAGAGGTTTGGTAGCGACTGCAATAACAAGGCACCAAAGTGGACGAATCCAATACTACTGGAGAAAATTATTGCGTGAAAATGTTGATGCTTCTAAAGCCTTTAAAGAGCTCTATCAAGCTGGTATTTCAAAAAGTGAAAGTTGGGCTGGTCTCGTTGAAAAGCTGAGGGGATGGCAGCTTAGGTGTGCCATCTTAATTTCTGCATTTACTGGTATGCGAAAAAGTGAGTTGTTGGCCATACCCCTTAATGGATTAAAGACAATCAATACTGAGAATGGTCCTATTCCTGTCGTTTGGTCGACAACATCAAAGCTTGAACCCAATGGCGTTCCTAGGTTTACTAAGTGGGTGACATGCTCAGCCGTTGAAGCCGCTTTTAAGGTTGCAAAGATAATTACTGAAGGTGTACTTGAGTGGTCTGGCGACAGGCGAATAATGGATATTCAAGAACAAGAAATGCCTCTTTTCTTGTCGATTGAACACGGAATAAGAGGTATTCCTCACCGACAATTTCGTTTAACAACAGCCACTTTCTGCTTAAAACGTATTAATGAAGATATCTACAAGAAAGAGTTAGAAATCACGGCACAGGATATAGCGGAAATAAGTTGGTTTTTGTATGGGGAGAGTGTACCAAATGTTATTAAGCAGGGTAAGGCTTGGCCACTTGCGTTCCATCAGTTTAGACGGTCAATGACAGTCTATGCGGCAGCTAGCGGGATGGTGTCATATCCGGTACTCAAGGCGCAGCTTAAACATATCAGCATGGTGATGACAGTATATTACTCAGACTCAAATTCAAGAGCCATAAATATTCTGGGTGATGAAAACGAGATCAAAGCCTTACGTGCTGAGTGGTCAGATGCCAAAGCACGTGCTGAAGCGAATAGCTTCTTCACAGTTCTAGAAAGCGATCAGCCATTAGAAGGTATCGCAGGCAAAAGGCTGAAAGCCCAAAAGGACAGAGATGAGTTGCCTCAATTTTTAAAAAACCGTGAGTATACAAAACAAGCGGTAAAAAAGGGAAAGTTTCGTTATCGTCCCACACTGGTTGGAGGATGTGTATCTGTGGCGGCTTGTAATAAAGGCGCAGGTGTACTCGCATCCGCCTGTATTAGTTGCGAAAATGCCGTATTCCTGCCTGGTTCCAGAGCTGCACTAGAGCAAACAAAAGAGTTTTATGAGGCTCAGCTAGCCGAAGGCGCTCCTAAGCGTGCGCGACAAGAGTACGAGGCTAATATTAAGCAAATTGATCGTTTTTTGCAGAGGCTTATTGAATCCGAGGAGATAACTTGAAGACACGAAGCAAAATTGAAGACGAGTATTGGGGAGCCCTTGAACGCTTAAAAATCGGCAAAACCAAAGTTGTCGATACTAAGTCGACGAGATTTAGAATCACTAAAGATGCAGTGGGGCGTGAGGCTGGCCGAGGGAAAGGTTATGTGCGTTATGAAAGATACCCATTACTGTGTGAAGCGATAGCTGATGCAGAGGTGGCTAGAAAGAAAAATGGTCCAGTAACGCCATCGTCCAACGCCAAAATTGAGCAGCAGAAAGCGCTAAAACAAAAAGCAATCAGTGACTATAACCAGCTCAAGCAAGCATATGACATGTTAATGACGGAGTATTTAAATGTAGTAAGGCGAAACTTTGAGCTTGAAACCGGGTTGGCTGAGGTTAAGAATGTGAAAATCATCAGAATGCCTAGTGTACGCTAAGTGCTGGTATAAAAATGCTGTATCATTTGCTCATTCTGTTTTTGAAATTTTTATCGAATAGTCGAGTTGTATCAGGAAACGAATAAATGAGTGTGTGCTGTACAGATGATGAATACTGTCAAAATTTGATAAATGCGTTTTCGGATATTTTTCCTAATCTAACAATAAAAGGTGAAGCTGAGGAGCCGTTTTACGAAGCTCCACGGGCAAATACCAATGCAGTTCTTTATTTTAGAAGCAACTATCCACGTAGCCTTTTACATGAAATTTCCCACTATTGTTTAGCTGGCGATCGGCGAAGAAGTTTGGACGATTTCGGTTACTGGTATACTCCGTGCGGGAGAACCGCTGAGGAACAGCAACGTTTTGAAGTGGTTGAAGCTAGGCCACAAGGATTGGAAAAAGCAATATGTGAGATTGTTGGGATTAAGTTTTCACCAAGCCTTGACGATTTTTCAGGACGGCCTCCATCGGAAAGTTTTCTGCAACATTTGGAGTTAGCCTATCAAGAAATGCGGTTGAATCCTCCTCCTACTGCCAATAAAGTATTATCTGGGTTGAAAAAGTATTGGGAAAGCAAAGAGTTAAATAACCCGTATCGGTTCGCTGAGTTTGATGCCTAGTGGTACTGATTCTCTCTATGTTTATGTGTAAACCGAGTGAGAATATTTCACTATAAGTGGTATCAAAATAGGCGTTGATGATTTCGATATTGTTGCTGTGCGGTTTGAGGAAAATGGCTTGGTTTCTTATTGCCATGTCTATGCACAGGCTCCGGTGCGGCCTGTAAGCTATATAAGCCGAGCTTCAAAGGTTTTGCAAAAGCAAGGCTGGGTCGCAAACAGTGCAAAACGCACATACGAAGGGCTTATGCGTGCTAGAACAGGTACGCCTGTGGACAAAGACGTATTAGTGATTTTTCTAATTTAGCAATCTGTAAATTATCTTAGGTCAATCTTTAAATGCCCCTTTCAATTTGCATATCTCGGATCCAGAATACTATTCCTTCTGTTCCTCTGCACATAACACAAACTGCGTTTCCAGCATTTCGCGCACTTTAGACATGCGTCTTTCGAGCCGCTCGCGATCATAGCTGGCTTCGATGGTGCGATCGGCCAGTTCGGCAATACAATGCAGCTGTTCGTCGAGTGCTCGTAAATGGCTGGGCCTGATCGTCAGACTACCGATAGTATCAAGAGCGCCGAGTAGGCGTGCGAGAATAGCAACATTCTCTGCGGCACTACTCCGAATTTGATCGAAAGCTTCGGCCAATAGTCCCTCAAAGCTCGGAACAATCGCAATCACACGCAGTGTTTCTCCCTGGTAACAGTTCACAGACGGGAATTGTCGACTGGCTAGCCGAGCCAGAATCGATGTGAGATAGTCCACGCACATCACCGCCGTTGAAGTGTCATTAACCCCAGGTGAAAGTGCCTTGATGGCCATATCCACGATCTGTCGAATACCGAAAGCCGGGTCCTGTTCCACCGTGCGATGGCGGCCAATACTGTAAGCATCATTAATCACATCAATGGTCTGCTGATCTGGCGGATAGGTCAGGGCGAGCGATACCAGTGCCGTATTTTGCACAACGAACGCGCCGATACCGTGCTCCATTCGCAAGATGGTTCTGTTGTCTCGTGCCAGGCTCATCAACGCTGCGATATTCACGCTTTGAATGTACCCGCTCACGGCTACTGGCACGGGATACCAGGACCTCTCATCCAGTGACTCGAGCCCCCGATTCTGGCCTTCATCTCCATTGGCTCCCTGATCCAGTTCTTCTGGTAGCAGCCGATCAATGGATGCGTTGGTCTCCTTGGCGACCGAGGCGATGATGCTGGATGCTTGGATCGACAAGGCAATATGATGAAGAAAATAGATAAGGACGCCCACACCACCGAGCGACAGGACCAAAGCAAAGAAAACCGTCAGGCTCGGCACGAACCCCTCAACACCAGCACCACCGCGAATGGTGCGCAACCCGATCAGGCAATAAACGAAAGTGCCGGCGAAAACCCCCAGCGTGAATTGTGTGATGCGGCTGCGCATGAAGTTCCGCAGAATGCGCGATGTGTACTGGCTAGACGCCAGTGTCAGTGCCAGCAAGGTCATGGAGAAAGTGATACCCATCACCGTCATCATTGAACTGGCCAGCGTGGATAACATCTGGCGCGCACCCTCCGCTCCGCCCCCAAAGAGGCGTGGCCACTGATTTAGCCAGCGGTCACTACCAGCCGAGTCGGCCTCGATCAACACTACCGCCAAGACAATGCTGCCACCGACCATCAGTGAAGGCATATACCAGAAGCTTGATCGTAGATTACCCCAGAACTGTATTAACTTATTCATGCAACAATTCCAATTTGTCTTGTCCGATGATAAACGTACTATCCCAATCAACTTGAAGGTGCAGCTTGAGCACCTGAAAACTATCGTTAATTCGAGACGCCAATAAGTCTGCGATCTCAGGAAGAGCCACAGTCAAAAGATTGGACTATCGCTTCCTTTAAGTCACGTTTACTTTTGAAGTAAACGTAATTACTCGATTTCTCGTTCATCACCTCCCAAAGCCGTTCTATCGGGTTGAGATTAGGGCTGTAAGGCGGAAGGGAAGGTAATGTTGAGAACGAATGCCGTATCTCTGACTAAATCACTGCGGTGATATCCCGCTCCATCTAAGATGATATGGAGCTTGTGATCTAATTGGATAACTGCTCCTCTGTTGGCAGAAAAATCGAACAATGTTCTCACAGTTAATGCTTTCGCAATCGCTAACTGCCTTACCAATCATTGAAACGGAAGCACAAGATATCTCAGCGTATATACCGACCAACCTGATTTCGATCACTGATGGTCAGATTTATTTGTCGCCCGTACTTTTCGAGCTAGGTGTATTGCCAGCCGTCGATGTGGGTAAATCGGTTTCCCGTGTTGGCGGTAAGGCACAGCGCGCTGCTTATCGGGCTGTAGCGGGTGACCTGAAGCTGGCATATTCGCAGTTCGAAGAACTTGAGAATTTTTCCCGCTTTGGTGCCCGGATTGATGAAACGACGCGGTTGAAACTCGTACATGCCTTACGTATCCGGGCTTGCCTGAAACAGCAGGAATTATCGCCGCTTGCTGTTCCAACGCAGATTAGCGTGTTATTGGCATTGACCGCAGGATTACTGGATCGCGTGCCGTTGGCACAGATGGCAGAAGCAGAACTTGCTATCTGTTCTGCTGTTGTAAATATACCGGATGAACTGATCCCGCAATTAGACTCTGACGATGCGCTCAGCGCGGCAGATCGGGCATTGATTACCGATATTGCTAAGCAGGCATTAATGGATTTCCTGCCAGAGCAAGAGGAAAAGTGATGAGTAATACTGCTGTTAGTCTACGCCGTAAAATTGCGACAGCGTCTGACCTTATCGCGATCGTACGTACGATGAAAGCGATAGCGACATCAAGTATTAATGAGTATGAGAATGCCATAAGCTCTTTGGAGGACTACGAAAGGGCCGTGCAGCTTGCTCTGCTCGTAGGCCTCCGCCAGAACTTGATTACCGCTAATACACAAACTCGTGAGAACGAGAATATGGCCGCTGCTGTGATTTTTGGCTCAGATCAGGGTTTAGTCGGACAGTTTAACGAGTGCCTGGTCGATTTTGCGGTTCAGACGCTCAGTGAGCATCCATGCCGGAAAAGAATATGGACTGTGGGTGAGCGTATTCAGACCGGTCTTGAAAACTGTAATCTGGACGTTGATACCAGCTTTGAGCTTCCCAACTCAATGAGCGCAATCACGGCTATGGTCAGTCAAATTCGGTCGGAAATAGAAAACCGGCGCATACGTGGCGATATTGGCCCGGTGTATTTGTTCCATAATCATCCTGTTTCCGGGGCGACCTTCGAACCGCATTGCCTGCGCTTGTTGCCTCTTGACGATGTCTGGTTTAGCGAGAATGGCCAACAAAAAACCTGCCGGAAGTGATTCAGGGGCGCAAACAGGCCATTGTTGCTTCGGTGCAAGAATATATTTTTGTTTCTTTGTTCCGTGCCTGTGCAGAGTCTTTAGCAAGTGAAAATGCCTGTCGGCTGATAGCCATGCAGCGTGCAGAAAAGAACATTGAGAATCAATTGGAAACATTGGGCACGGATTTTCACCGGTTACGCCAGCGTGTCATTGATGAAGAATTATTTGATGTTATTGCGGGGTTTGAGTCGTACGGGACTGCGACGCATAGACCATAATGAATCTGTGTGGATGTAATCAGTAATTCTTGCCTAAGTGACAACAGCGGGAGTGAGTTTGTTATGAAAACATTACAGTATTTTACTTCGATCTTAACCATTGTGGCATTACTGTTTGTGATTGGCTGTGGCTCAACGGCGAGCAGACAAGGTACAGGCGAGTATTTTGATGACTCTGTCATTACTGCAAAGGTCAAAACCGCCATATTTAATGAGCCCCAACTTAAGTCACTTGATATCAGTGTGGAGACTTTTAGAGGTGTGGTGCAGCTCAGTGGTTTTGTGAAATCAGAAGCCAGTGTTCAAAAAGCGGGCAGCTTGGCGAAAGGCGTCCCAGGCGTGAAATCTGTCGATAATAACCTGAGTGTGAAGTACTAGCACATCTTCTGTTATATCATTAATACGATTATTATTAATGATATAACAGAAGCTATTTTTACCGTCATACTTTGGTTTTACTCAGGCCGTAATAATAAATAGAGTGTGCGTTCGTATGACAAAAATTTCGGGTGAAAAGCATTTTCTTGTCAGATTCTGGTTGTACTTTATTACACTGACAAAACAATGGGTTGGACATTTCTTTTCACGAAATAATGAAGCACAAAAAGAAAGTCCCCCGTTGCGGTCCGCCATATTGAGCGTGGCCCAGCTGGAAGCAAAAGGAAAAGCGTTAGCCCGGGCTCACACTCTTACCCATTCAAGACGATCAGATGGCTTACTGAAACGATTAAGTGACAACGAACAGGTATTAATGGATGTATGCGGCACCCTGAGAGTTGCAGCGAAAAAAAAGCAGCATATTGCTCCCGCAAGTGAGTGGCTTCTCGATAATTTCTATTTAATCGAAGAACAAATTAGTACCGCACGACTGCATTTTTCCAATAGTTATAGCCGTGAGTTACCTCGCATATCCTACGGACCATCAAAAGGGCTACCAAGAGTCTATGACCTCGCACTTACGATTATATCTAATCGTGATGGTCAGGTTGATCACGAATCCTTGTGCCGTTTTGTAGCGGCTTATCAAACGATAAGCCCGCTTACATTAGGAGAATTATGGGCCATCCCTATCATGCTGCGCTTGGCATTAATTGAAAACCTTCGAAGGGTCAGCGCCCGCACAGCAGCTGCATGTCAACACTTGAATCTAGCCCAGGCCTGGGCCAACCAATTAATTACAACAGCCGAAACTGATCCTAAAAATTTGATTCTTGTGGTTTCGGATATGGCGCGTTCAAACCCTCCGATGGTGAGTCCATTTGTCGCAGAACTGGCGAAACAACTTCAAGGTCATGGTCCTGCACTTTCTTTGCCACTAACTTGGGTTGAACAGCGACTGTCTGAATTAAGTCTGACGATAGACCAGATGGTGCGTTCCGAAAATCAACAACAAGCTGCAGATCAGGTGTCGGTTAGTCATTCCATTGGAAGCCTGCGTTTTTTGGAGGCCACCAATTGGCGCGATTTTGTCGAAACGATGAGTTTGGTCAATCAAATATTGTTAACCGATTGCAGCGGACACTATTGCGCCATGGATTTTTCCACCCGAGATCGCTATCGACATGTGATCGAGCAGCTTGCCAGGCACTGGGGCTGGACGGAAGTCAAGGTAGCGCAGTTGGCCGTGGATCTGGCTCAACAAGCGGCGCAAGATACCGATAACCCAACGAAAAAAACGCATGTAGGTTATTACCTGATTGATGATGGACTTGCGTTGCTAAAAAAGGCAGCACACGTCAGGTCATTTTCTCTTTTAAGCAATAAAAAAATTAAAGCGCGTTTGACAGGAATAGGTCATCTCGGAGCCATTTTTATTATAACCTTACTCATTTGCCTAGGGCTTCTATCCGCAGCACATCAGGCCGGTCTTAGTGGCTGGCAAAATTGGGTGATGGGGGGCTTGTTGATACTGGCGGGAAGCCAACTGGCCACTGTGATCGTGAACTGGCTCGCAACGTTACTGACCTCGCCACACTCCCTACCTCGTATGGATTACTCCAGTGGTCTGCCGGAGGAAATGCGTACGTTAGTGGTTATTCCAAGCATGCTTTGCACGAAGCAAAGTGTCGATGATTTACTCGAAACATTGGAAGTACATTTTCTGGGCAACCAAGACCCGCATATGCATTTTGCGCTGTTGACTGATTTTACCGACGCCGACACTGAAACCAAAGAAGGCGACGACGAGTTATTGAATCAAGTACAGACTGGAATTGAAACGCTTAATCGCCGCTATTCAGAGGCGAATAGCAAAGAAGATGATGCCCGATTCTTCTTGTTTCATCGCCCTCGTCGGTGGAATCCGGTTGCACAGTGCTGGATGGGGTATGAGCGTAAACGCGGTAAATTAGCGGATCTCAATCTCGCGCTACGAGGGGGGGGGGTTGAGGCTTTTGCCTGTGTGGTCGGTGACATTGAGTCACTACCTTCAGTGCGCTATGTCATTACCTTAGACACGGATACGCAATTACCGCGAGATTCAGCACGCCAGTTGGTGGCAACAATGGCCCATCCGTTAAATCGCCCGCAGTACGATCAAGACAAACGTTTGGTCAGTAATGGTTACGGCATTTTACAACCGCGTATGGCCGCCAGCCTGTTAGGTGCCCATCAGTCACGCTATGCCCAGTTATTTAGTCTTGAACCGGGTATCGATCCCTATACGCGGGTTGTATCAGATGTTTACCAAGATCTCTATGGGGAAGGTTCTTTTGTCGGTAAAGGCATCTATGATGTCGATGCTTTTGAGTATGCACTAAAAGAACGTTTTCCTGAAAACCGGATTCTGAGCCATGATCTGCTTGAAGGATGCTATATCCGTTCAGGCTTACTCAGCGATGTCCAACTGTATGATAATTATTCTGCAACCTATTTTGCGGATGTTCAGCGCCAAGAACGGTGGATCCGTGGCGACTGGCAAATTGCGCAATGGATCTTGCCGTGGGTACCCGTGTTCCGGCATGGCTATCAAAGGAACCCTTTATCAGCACTATCGCGCTGGAAAATTTTTGATAATCTGCGTCGCAGCCTTATTCCCTCGGTATTGATATTACTCCTGTTGTTGGGATGGTTTGCCACCCCCTCCGCCTGGTTATGGCCCTTAACCGTGGTGGGAATATTAATTTTACCAGGGTGGCTAATGGCGGGAGTGAATATCTTCCGGGCTGGCAAGGATGTTCGCTTGGGGTTTCACTTGCTTACCGTTTTACGCTCGGCAGAACAGAGCCTTCTCGAAACCGGGTTTAAAATAGCCTGTTTACCTTATGAAACAAGCTATAGCATGGGGGCAATAATATGCAGTATTTACCGCCTTACTTTTGATCAAAGTCGGTTATTAGACTGGGTTGTCTCATGCAGGCATACATCGACGACAGATGTCGGACTGGTTGCGTCATACCGGAATATGGCTATTGCACCATTGCTGGCATTTTTTTGCAGCATCGGTCTACTGTTATTTCAGCCGTCATCATTGTGGGCGGCGACTCCGATTTTGCTATTGTGGTTCCTCGCCCCGGCGTTTGCGTGGTGGTTAAGTCGCCCATTAGTGAGGGCTGACGTCAAGATAAGTCAACAGCAGACAATTTTTCTGGGGAAAATCGCCCGTAAAACATGGGCATTCTTTGACACATTTGTAACAGCCGATGAGAACTGGTTACCACCGGATAATTATCAGGAACATCCTGGCCCGGTGCTCGCTCATCGTACATCCCCCACCAACATCGGCTTGTCGTTACTGGCTAACTTGACCGCGATGGATTTCGGTTTTATTGGCGGCGGGGAACTACTACAGCGAACCAAAAACACTTTTCACACATTAGCCAAGCTTGAACGTCATCAAGGGCACTTTTTTAATTGGTACAACACCCGAACCTTGCAACCCTTATTACCTCGTTATATTTCATCGGTAGATAGCGGTAACCTGGCGGCTCATTTACTGACTTTACGTGCAGGCCTGCAGAACTTACCCGATAGTTCACTTATACCTAAACGTGTTTTCCTGGGACTGGCAGATACCCTCGCCTTGTTGGAAGATGCATTGATGGACGATAAACCGGCAAACTCACAGGCAGAAACCCAGTTAGCACAATGGAAAAATTGTCTGGAAAATGTGAAAAATCTTTTGGATCCTGCCTGCCAAACATTGCCTGATAATGCGGCATTCACCAACTTGCAAGATCAGCTCCTGCTCTTTATAGAAGTGCAAAAACATGTAGAGCAAAATATTGACGATACTGCTGATGACACAGGCTCTGAAATACATTATTGGGCGACAGCATTACAACAACAATGCCAAAGGCTGATTGATGATGTGCTGTGGATTTGCCCCTGGCTACAACACCCGGCATCTATAGAAATTTTGAAATTATTAGCATCCATGAATGATTCAATGGGTTCAGGAAAACTGGATGATTTAGATAACGCACCATCGCTTAGAGACCTCATTATCCGTATAAACCAGTGGCTCCCGGTGGTTAATGAATGTCTGAACCGCTCGCCGGAATGCATCAATCGAGACGAATTGATAACACTGCAACATACATTGACGCAAGCAAAAACGCGTACAAATGAACGGATAGAAAGGTGTGAACAGTTGGCCTCATTGGCTTGCGAGTTTGCGTCCATGGAATACGATTTCTTATATGACAAATCACGTCATTTACTTGCAGTTGGTTATAACATTGATGAGTTTCGCCGTGACAATAGTTATTACGACTTACTGGCTTCGGAAGCCCGCTTGGGGACTTTTGTTGCCATTGCTCAAGGTAAGTTGCCGCAGGAAAGTTGGTTCGCCTTGGGCCACCTTCTGACCACATCTGGTGGTGCACCAATCCTTGTTTCCTGGAGCGGCTCAATGTTTGAGTATCTGATGCCGCTATTGGTAATGCCCACCTACCATGGCACGTTGTTGGATCAAACTTACCGTGTGGCAGTAAAGAGACAAATTGCGTATGGCAATTTACGATCGATGCCTTGGGGAGTGTCGGAATCTGGTTTTAGTTCAATCGATGCCAATCAAAATTATCAATATCACGCTTTTGGTGTGCCGGGGCTGGGACTAAAACGAGGACTTGCTGAAGACTCTGTGATAGCGCCCTATGCTTCTGCATTGGCATTGATGGTCGATCCTCATGCTGCTTGTGCAAACCTGCAACGTATATCTGGCCTGGGTGGTGAAGGACGATATGGTTTTTACGAAGCGATAGACTACACACCCGCCCGGATGACCCGCGGCCAAAACTACATTGTCGTGCAATCCTACATGGCACATCACCAAGGCATGTCGTTGCTGGCGCTGGACTATTTACTGCTAAACCAGCCCATGCAAAAACGGTTTGAATCGGACCTTTCATTTCAAGCGACCCTGTTATTACTTCAAGAAAAAATTCCTAAATCCTCCATTGTCCATACTCATGTTGCCGAGCATTCTGAAGGGAGCGCATTTTTTGATGAACCTGCGATGCCTGTACATCAACCCATCGATTTTGATACGCGTTCACCCGAAGTACAGCTACTCTCAAATGGTCGTTATCATGTGATGTTAACGAATACCGGCGGCGGCTATAGTCGCTGGAATGAATTTGCGGTAACTCGCTGGCGCGAAGATCCGACTTGCGATAATTGGGGCGCATTTGTGTATTTGCGTGATCCCGAAACGGGGGATTTCTGGTCTGCCACTTATCAACCGACGTTAAAACAGCCGGATCGCTATGCCGCTATGTTTTCCGAGGGCCGAGCCGAATTTCGTCGCAGCGATCACGATTTCGAGACCTATTCTGAAATAGTGGTCTCACCAGAGGATGACATTGAGCTCAGGCGTTTGCGCATCACCAATCGAGGCCGTGAACGCAGAACGGTCGAGATCACGAGTTATGCCGAAGTTGTGTTAGCGGCCCCTGTTGCTGATGAAATGCAAACCGCGTTTAACAACTTGTTTGTGCAAACAGAAATTGTCAGCGAGCGCTGTGCAATTTTATGTTCTCGCCGACCTCGCTCTGAAAGTGAACACTCTCCCTGGATGTGCCATCTACTGTCATTTAACGGAGCTAAAGTCGGGGATATTTCTTACGAGACCGATCGTATCCGGTTTATCGGGCGAGGAAATACACTGGTTGCGCCTCAGGTGATCAGCGGTGAACAGCCATTGTCCAACACTCAGGGCTCTGTGCTTGATCCAATAGCAGCGATCCGCTGCTGTGTTACCTTGGACGCAGAAGAATCCGCCACCATAGATTTGGTTACTGGCGTTGCACAAAATCGAAAAGGTTGTTTGGCCTTAGTTGATAAGTATCAGGACCGACATTTTGCCGATCGTGTGTTCGATCTTGCCAGTACACACAGTGCCATTACGTTACGACAGATCAATGCAAATGAAACTGAAGCGCTCTTATATCGCCGCCTTGCCAATACCATTTTATATAACAATCCAGCGCTGCGAGCAGACGCAAATCTATTAATACAGAACCATCGCGGCCAGGCAGGATTATGGGGCTATAGTATTTCCGGTGATCTCCCCATTGTGTTGCTGAAAATCAGCGATATCGCTCACTTAAAATTAGCCCATCAATTAATTCAATGTCATGCCTATTGGCGTTTGAAAGGGTTGGCCGTGGATTTGGTGATCTGGAACGAAGACAATGTCGGCTATCGAAAGCAAATTCAAGATCAGATTTTGGGGCTAATTGCAACGTGTACTGAAGCCCACGAAATAGAGCGGCCTGGTGGTATTTTTGTTCGCACGTCCGAACAGATCTCAGAAGAAGACCGAGTACTTTTCCAAGCTGTTTCGCGCGCCATCATTACCGACCATTCAGGCTCCTTTGAGGAACAGGTGAGCCGGCGCGCTTCAGCAAGTGTTCGGGTTGAGCGCTTAGCATCCAGCCGTTACTTGGAAATCAATAGTGACACCGTCGCAGAGGAAATGCAGCCTGATTTGATTTTGTCTAATGCCCTAGGCGGCTTCAATGAAGATGGCAGCGAATACTGTATTACCACGACGCCTAAGCAAATGACCCCTTTACCCTGGGTCAATGTATTAGCAAATGCTAATTTCGGCAGCGTAATTACCGAGAGCGGATTAGCCTATACCTGGAGTGAAAATGCCCACGAATATCGACTCACGCCATGGAGCAACGACGCAATAGGCACCAGTAGCGGTGAAGCATTTTATTTGCGCGATGAGGAAAGTGGTAAGTTTTGGTCGCCCACCCCATTACCTTGTCGAGGGCAACAACCTTATGTGACTCGTCATGGCTTCGGATACAGCACCTTCGAACACAGTGAGTGGGGCATCCACTCTTCACTGACCATGTATGTTCATTTAGAGGACACCGTAAAATTCTCAGTATTAAATGTGCGCAATGACTCAAACCGAATCCGGCGTATTTCTGCGACTGGTTATGTGGAATGGGTGTTGGGGGATGTACGTAGCAAATCGACCCCTCATATTGTCACAGAAATCGATGCCAGTAGCGGAGCTCTCTTTGCTCGCAATAGTTACAATACAAACTTCGTAGGACGCGTGGCATTTTTCGATGTCGATGATATGTCACGAAGTTTAACCGCGGACAGAAACGAATTCTTAGGTCGTAATGGCTCTCTTGCACAACCGGATGCGCTGACCAGGGCGCGACTGTCAGGACGGGTCGGGGCTGCCCTTGATCCCTGTGGCGCCATTCAGGTTTCTTTTGAGCTCATGCCCGGCCAGGAGAGACAGATTATTTTCCGTCTAGGCGCGGGTCATGACTTGGCCCAGACTCGCGATTTGGCACAGCGGCTACGCAAAACCGATACAGCCAGTACCGTTTTGGACAACGTAAAAAAGTATTGGAAAAAAACACTGGGCACAGTGCAAGTGGATACTCCAGATCCTGCGCTCAATGTGTTGGCGAATGGCTGGTTACTGTATCAGTTACTGGCCTGCCGGCTCTGGGCCCGCAGTGGCTTTTATCAGTCGGGGGGCGCCTTTGGCTTTCGTGACCAACTGCAGGATGTCATGGCATTGGTACACGCTGCCCCCGATCTGGTGCGCGAGCATCTGTTGAGGGCGGCTGCCCGCCAATATATAGAAGGTGACGTGCAACATTGGTGGCATCCCCCGATGGGCAGCGGCGTGCGAACTCGCTGTTCCGATGATTATTTATGGCTGCCAATGGCCACTTGCCATTATGTAAATACTACCGGTGATAAAACCGTGCTCGATATCAGCGTGCCTTTTATTAAAGGTCGACCGGTCAATAGCGATGAAGAGTCCTATTATGGTCTGCCCGAGTGCGCCCAAAATGAAGCCAGCCTTTATCAGCATTGCGTACGTGCCATTGAAAACGGTTTAAACATGGGAGAGAACGGACTGCCGTTGATGGGCTCGGGTGACTGGAACGATGGGATGAATTTGGTGGGTATAAAGGGCAAGGGTGAAAGTGTCTGGCTGGGATTTTTTCTGTATAAAGTACTACTAGACTTTGCCGAACTGGCCTTACAGCAGGGTGATAAAGATTTCGCGGCACACTGCCAACAACAAGCAGCCGATTTGAAACAAAATATTGATAAACACGGTTGGGATGGTAGCTGGTATCGGCGCGCCTATTTTGATGATGGCACCGCACTCGGATCTGCGACGAATAGTGAATGTACCATTGACTCGATTTCACAAAGTTGGTCAGTGTTATCCAACGCTGGCAGACCTGAACGTTCGCAATTGGCGATGAACGCCGTAGATCAATATTTGGTAAAGCGCAAAGATGGCTTAGTTCTGCTCTTAGCCCCCCCATTTGATAACTCGACGTTAAATCCGGGTTATATCAAAGGTTATGTACCTGGAGTGCGTGAAAACGGAGGTCAGTATACGCATGCGGCAATTTGGGCTGCCATGGCATTTGCTAAGCTTGGAGACAGTACCCGGGCCTGGGAAATACTCGGGCTGATTAATCCGGTGAACCATAGCATCAGTTCTCAAGACGTGGCGGTATATAAAGCGGAACCCTATGTGGTAGCAGCGGACGTATATGCGATTTCGCCCCACATTGGCCGCGGAGGATGGACGTGGTATACCGGATCGGCCAGCTGGCTATATCGGTTAATACTGGAATCGTTGTTGGGTATAAAACGTGATGCAAATTATTTGCACATCAAGCCCTGTATACCAGCAAGTTGGACTGAATATGCAATATATTACCACTTTGGCCATACCGAGTATCATATTGTGATCACCCAACATCAGTGTATCGGTGCCGAAGAGCAAATACTTATTAAGCTTGATGGTGTGGTTGTGGATGAAAAGGGGATTTTACTGCTTGATGATCAACACCCCCACCGTGTGGATGTTGCTATAACCCGAAATTCAGGCTCTGTGTACAGAAATGACAATAAAAAATGATGTGGAATTCTCTTAGCGGGGAAGTGTATCCGGTTGAATTCGGGGTTGGTCATTGGAACGCTGAATTTGACTTACTTACGTCAGCCGAATATTCTAGGTTGTAACGCCGATTGAACTTGTAACAGAACTCAGCGAGATACCTTGGTAAGTGCTTTAGGCCTATCGCGTGATAAGTTCCATGGATTGAGTTTTTTACATTACTAATCATGGTGTTGACCCATTTAAAATAGGGAACCTCGACGCTAGAGGGGCCACCGAAAGTGATTATGGCCTTATGGAAGACTTAAGCATCTTCAACGCCTCTGAAGCAGGCTAATACGTCTGAAATGACGAGTGCTTTTGGCTTGAGGTGCGTCTTGGCCCTGCGGGTGATCTCGTGTTTTCCGAAACCTGTCAGTGCGCTAAACCGCATCGCTATCGGATGAGCTTTATCGTCCATGGATACTGCGGCAACGAAGGGTCTTTGGCCTTTTGCTTCACGGCCTTTAGATCCTCTGCGAACGCCGCCCCAGTAGGCATCATCAAGTTGAACGAACCTCTCTAGTGGGTTCTTATCATCGCGTTCTTTCATTGCCTGCATCAGCTTCTGCTTCAAGCGTCAGGTTGCGTTATATGAAATACCTAAGTGGCGCGACAGCTCCAAAATGGATAAACCATTTTTTACTTGGGTTATCAGATAAATTGCCATGAACCACACGGTTCATGGCAGTTTCGTGTGAGCAAACAGAGTTCCTGAGGTCAGAGATGTTTGAGAACGACAGTTGTTGCACTGATAAACAGGACGTGATTTTAGCTGGCAGTACTTATCATGGCCGCAGTTCGGACACTGATAGCTATGTCGCCATCTCATCTTAAACAGGTGTTCCTGGCATTGACGCTCATTACCAAACCGCTCAATAAATCCATGGATTGTAATGTTTTTTTGAAACTTAACTTTGTTTTTGGCCATGATCCACTTCCCGGCAAGCTACCTTTAAGTTTAGCGATAAGCAGGCTGAATGAAGGTGGTAATCAAGTGGGTGTATGTAAATTATTTGACGCTGTTCGAGAGTACATATAGCTGCCATAGTAGACTGGTGCACTTGGTATTGTTCGGTACTGCAGCGGTTCTTTGTTGTTAGGTCACGAGTTTATGTAATTTGGCGAGGTGCAATTTTTTGTAAGTGCAAATATTTAAATATTGGGATCGCGTTTGATTCAGCTTCTGGTTCCACGGGCTTGCGAACTTAGGTTACGAAGTGATGCTTCCGGAGGCATATGACAAGTTTGGACGGTCCATTGAACACAGATGTCATCGTTTCAGTTCGTGGCGTTGCCGTTACCCTCACTACATTCCCTGCACGATCCCACGACTGACGTAAATTCAAGGCAAGATCGGCCAAGTTATCGAATACCTCAACATCTCTGGATGAAAAGTACTTTTTGGGTGACTGATTCGTGTTGGCTCGTTCATAAGTTTGTCTTTAAATCCCATGACCTGTTCCCCGCTTTCAAATCCACCGTTAACTTAGTAATGTTCATCAATCAATGAGGAAGATGAACATGAAGAAGCATTTTTTGCGCATTAGCTATTTCTATTGCTACATAGACCCATTCAAAAAAGTTTTGGGGCATAAACGTGTCAGAACGGATCGGTCTGAGCTGAGTGAATTATGTTAGTTCCTCATTGACTTTGATGTACAAATCAGTTTCTCAAACTCTCATTTTTGTACACTTTCAAGCGTATTGGCTGTACATGGGTAATTTTTATTTTTTCGATATTTACCATGGTGTTATTTATGTACATTTATGTTTATGATGTTAGTAGAACTCGCTCATTGGTGTATTGCAGGTCCCAAGCGTCGCCTGCTGGAAGACTACGGTTATTGGTATGAGCCGGATGGTCGTACGGCAGAGGTTCAGGCCGCGTTTGAAAAGGTCGAAATTAAGCCTCAGGCTATTGAATGGATATTGTCGGCCAGCTGTGGTTTTCGATTTCAGGTTAGCTGTGATAACCTGAGCGGAAGCTGTGAGCCTGATCGTGTCGCATTTACCAATAAAGTACGTGAGCAGGTTTTTGAATATTTAACTAGTGGTCTATCTGAGCGAGTACAAAGCCTTTCTGATGCTCTGAGAGATTTCTATCAGATAGGGCCTCTTGAACCATCTGATTTTCCAGCCATAAATAATAGTGTTGTGGCTTAACTCTTTGCATATTAAACCGTTATTGAGAGTAAAATGATCCAGCAATATGAAGAAAAACTGCTGAGTTTGATTGATGAGATGGTCGAAACAGCTTCTGATGATGAGTTGTTTGCAGGTGGTTACATTCGTGGTCACATCTCGTTATCTGCAGCGCAGTGTGAGCAAGAAGAACAATTTTCTGTCGATGCTATGAATACGAAAGTCGATGAGAGTATCGCCACTGCCCAATCAGAACTCTCACCTGTTGATCAAGTGATAGTGAAGCAGATGTGGGAAAATCTTAAGATGTCTGCAGATCATTGATGAAAAAAAGGCATCTATACTAGATGCCTTTTTTATATCCACTATTGTCTAATTATCTGTGCTTAAATACTTTCTTCGATAATCAGAGGATTTAGCAAAGATGATCGTCGGAAAAATGGTTAATAAAAAACCAGTTGCATATATTATGTTTTCATTAGCAAGTAGTTGATAGCTACTGAAAATAAAAATAAATAGCACTATCAATAAGTTTATAGAGTGAAGAATAGGGTGATTAAGCGTAAAGCGAGCATAGGCCCTAAACATTATGAATACCTCTTATGTTCGTCATTTATATGACTTTTATTTGATGTGCTTGTCATTTTATTGACAATGTTATTACTACATATAATAGTCTATTTATAGATAAGAAAATCACAAATATAAATTAATTAGGCAAGATGTCACAGATCTGATACGGGCTTAATTTTTCGACTTTTATTTTTTTTAAATTTGTGGCTGTTTAGTTTGATTGTTTCATATTCCAAACTGGTATAGTGACGAGTTTTATTTGTATGTTTTTTAAAAAATGTAAAAATATTTAATTAAATGTATGTTATGACAATAAAACAATCACTTATATAAAAATAGCGCCATTACTTTGACTTAACGTAATGGCGCTAGTGTTTTGATACGATAGCTAAATGTTAATTAATTGCGTTCCTACCATACCATGGGGAACGGGCATCAGTGACGTTAAACAGTTGATATTTGCGGTTGAGCATTTGGCCACCATCTCTAGAAAGTGGTAACCAAGATATTGTCGCTCGATTGGTACTAGGCTTAACTGTCATGACATCAAAGGGAATGGATATGTAGAAGCCTTTGTTGAAACTACCTTCACCAAACTCCTCTGAAGAAAGATCGGTGAAAGCCGCGAAGGCCCCGGCAATAACACCACTGTCAAACTGTTTTGAAAAATCAATAGTTAAGCCCTTGTCTTCAGTAAGATACTGACCAGCACTGAGCTTTAACAAAGTATTAGGAATCCAGTTCCATTGAGGCTGATAGTACAGGGTTGCGTGTCCGGTTAACCCGCCCGTTTGAACGCGGTAGTTACGGTTGGTCAGAGGATCAAATTGAACCTCCTCCTTAAAGAAACCAAACTGTGAGTCAGGATCTCGTTGAACAACGTAGTTGGCATCGAATCCTACAGCCCAATTACTACCTAAAGGACGGTAAAGGATTTCGCCACCGATGCCACCGAACATCATTTCCAGATACCCACCATATGCCTGTGCATACCAGTTACTGCTGACTTGGTCCATCCAGGTCAACTGTAAGTTATTCATGCGAACAGGGTTATCATTTATGTATTGGCGTACTAACGTTCGAACACGTTTCAAGTCTGTGCCATCTGGTGGCACTTCGTATAAGAATTTATCGTAATTATCGTAAATGTTGAAATAGACTGAACCGCCAAATTCTACATGCTTGGTAAACCAGTAATTTGCGCCAGCATTGACCCCAATGTTAAACATGTAAAAATTTTCTGAACCCCCAAAAGATTGCTGTAGGGTAGGGGAAAAACTGTAATCCCACTGCTTCTCTGATCTGGCGTACAGAGTCCCTTGTGGTGTCGTTGGGTTTTGGTTTTGGGCGACATCAGCAACCGAGGTGTTGATCTCTTCATGGTTCGCTACTTTGGCGAACTGTTCAGCGTTAATGCGAGTTTCGGTAACCGGCTGGTAGTTTGACGTTTCAACAATTCTATATTCAGAGGCTTGAGGCCCTTGATTGGCTAAAAGTGTACTTGCTCGCAGCAGAGCTTCATTTCTCTCACGGTATTTAGTTTGCGGAGAGACAACCGTAATTGAATCGTTATCGGCATAAATACTCGGATCTTCATACCCTGCGATTTGATGGAGATCTTGTGCTAGTTGCTCCCAAGCCTCATCTGAAAGTTTATACGAGGCATGATTTTTCCCTGGATGATAATCTGGTGCAGGATCGTCCAACCAGGTTGATTTTAAGTCATTAAAGTTGGTGTTTAGATTAAAACCAAATGTCCAGGTGTTTCCTCGCTCATAACTCAGGCGAAGATCCCCCCAGTCCCCAAGCCTGTAAAGTACACCATAGTTAAATTTACTGTCTTGCGGCATGGTAATGTTGCCACGTGTAACAGGGAAGTCGCTTTTATAGTCGTTACCGTCATATTCAAGCTTCAGTCGGAGTGGTGACCAAGGACTTTGGTATTCAACACCACCGAACAAGGCACTACAACCAGTGAACATACGATCAATATCGAAGCTACCGCCCTTTCCTTTATAGTCAGTACCACGCCCACAATCGTCACTACTACGCTTATCACCGGTTAAATTGCCGCTGTTACCTATGTAACCCCAGCCAACACCAATGGTGAAATCGAATGGGCCTACATGTTTGCTGGCGGCAATAAACTCGCCGTCAAACAGCCCTGTACCACCAAAATCTCGCACACCAATGGCAGTTTCAGGTATCCAATAACTTTCTTTTAAAAGCCTGACTTTTACATCGATGCCTTTATCTGTGTATTTTGTATCATCACTAAAGTTAGGATCATTACTGTACAGAAGATCCTGAACCAAAGTGTAACGAATGGTGGTTTCTAGCCATGGCAATAGCTGAAGAGAGACGTTGTAATGATGATATTCATCGTTATAAGTTGCTCCGAGTGTCAGTTCACCTTCTGGAGCCATGCGTGCTGATGGCATTTGTATTAAGCCAACTCCCCCAAAATCTGTTTGAGAGGGTTGGTTAAGCGGATAGCTGAATTCGTCAGCGTAACTTTGATAAATGGGTAACATGGCCAGTGTGATGGCCGATAACGATATTTTCATAACTGGTTGCATCACAAGGCCTTGTTCCGAAGAAGTTCAATCATATTGGCATTAAAAGACGAAAGCTCTGATGGCAAGCGGCTGAAGCCGAGATAAATGGCCGCTCCTGGTGCGATATCTTTGTGGTTCCTATTCCAGTAGGCGATGCTATGTGTCTCGATGACACCATCTGGTTGGATAACAGTCGCATAGCTATTGTCAGCGAGATTTAGTGGGAGAGCCTGCTGAATATAGGTATCAGCACCTGATCTTGATTGCCAGCGTTGTTGACCCGGTTTACCTACAGCGCCCAAAACAAGCACATGATTTGGGCGTGGCGGTAAAACGAACGTGAAGTTTCGAGATAAAAGAGGATTGTGCTTTTTGTCAATGCGAACAAGGTCTACGTCCAAAGGCGTAAAAACACGTTTACCAATGGCAAGAGATTGAACAATCTCCTGTTGAGTGGATAAGCCCAGTGTTTCCGGTCGGGACAGAGATAATGATTTTATTTGCGATAATACTTCTGCTTTTATTGGGTGTGGGAAATATTCAAAAAGCCCAGCGCCGGCCCAGTAGGCGGAGGTATCTGCCAATAAAGCATCAATGTGAAACTTATTGAGGTTATCTGCGCTATCTTTGAGTAGTTGAGATAAACGGATAGGGTTTGAATAATTCAATTCAATATGCTGGCTGTCTCTATCCTCAAGTGATGACTGAGCCAATCCACTAAAAAGGAGAACTTTTGGCTTTTGCTGAGCAGGAATCGATGAATCAGAAATAGAAGACGTCGAAATGATACTTGATGTAGATACTGTAGATGCAAAAGCAGAGTTATAAGCCATTAGGCATAAAACAACCCCGGAACTGGCAAGAAATTGAGCTTTTTTTAATAAACTACTTTTTTGTTGAAACGTGTTCATTAACAATCCCTGTAGATTAAGCAAAAGGTTTGAGAATGGTAGTACTTATATACGGCAATCCAGGCGCTATCTTCTGGCGAGACTTAATGACCTGACCAGTATTGGAATCAATCCAAAACTCATTTTCAAACTCAAGGTCAAGTTCCCGAACAATTACATGTTCGATAATGTAAAGAACATCAATTAATTGTTCGTTAACGCGAATTGTTTGTTTTTCCCCGGGAGCAAAGCGTGAGCTTAAGGTGTAACCAAAATGGTATCCCGGCTGCCAGTCAATAAATCGAGTCCACTCTTGGGGAGCATTTGACTGGTGCAAACCGATAGCAACTGGATCGTGATCGAGATTCGAAATATACGATAGATTTCCATGGGGGAGATTCAGCGTTTTCACCAGTCGGCCAGATTGAGTTACCAACATCCCTTTATCAGAAGACAACCACTTTAATTGCTGTTTCTCTGTGGTCAAAGATGAGGTTTGAGATTCTGTTGAGTGAAACTGTTTTTTGGTTGATGGATGAGTTTTAAATTGATTGGTGGGTTCAACTAACCCCAATACCAGAAAAGCCTGTGGCCCACCATCAATTTGAGCATACATACTGGCATAAGGGAGCGCTTTGATCTCTGATTGAGACAATACAGTGTCCTCATTGCCAAACAAGGCTAGATTTAATGTGTCATTTACATCTTGAAATTTTTGGCTACAGCCAGAAATAGAAAGGGAACTGAGTATTAAAATGAATAAAAGAAAGAAACGCTGCATATAAGGCATCCCGGCTTCAATCAGCAATTTAACAAAGTCAAACATCGACTAAATTTAACAGAAATGAGTGAAAAATAACCGCAACAAAGTGCGGTTATTCGATAAACAACAAAAGTTAATGCAGATATTAAAGCATTAACCTTGAGCTGCAGAGACAGATGTCGAATTGTTGTTATTGTTGCTTGAATCAGCAACAGCAACAGCACCAACAGCAACAGCCGCACCAACGGCAACAGCTGTAGCAGTGATACCGCCAGCAGCAGCAGCAGTTGCACCCGCTGTACCGGCTGCAGCACCTGTTGATGCTGCAGTTGTAGTACCTGCTGTTGAAGCGGTAGTGCCAGAGGCTGTAGTACCGGTTGTGCTTGCCGTTGAACCTGTTTCAGTCGCAGCAAAAACACTGCTTGTCATTGCCATCGCAGCGAAAAGAGCAATTGTAGTTTTTTTCATCCTATTCCCTTATTGTTATTAAGCTAGCTAAACAAAATGCTTTTCTAAGAAGCAAAAGCGATAACCGCCTTCTATGCAATGATATGGTGAATGAGAGCAATGCGCAATGCGTCAGAAAAGCTGTTACAAAAGAATGCCAATGTTGTCATGTGAATGACATGCGATTTTTAGATATTACTCCCATAAAAAAGATCCGTGAACAAAAAACACTCAATTACACACATTCAGTACTTGTGTAACTTAATGACAGATATGTATTTTTTCTTCACGGAAAATATGTGTTCGCCAGAATCTAAAAGATCAGAACGGTCAAATTTGTTAATAAGCCACAAAATTCATATTCCTATCATGACAGAAAATGTGTAGAATTTGTGGCGAATTTTTATGATTGAACCATTGATACCTGCTTCAGACTAGGTATGATGACAATGTTTGTGCGAAAATTACCGTTTTTTAAAGTGCTAGTAACACCTATCTTATTGTTTTTGAAAGAGGGTGTGTCTTAGCACTTTTTAACGAAGTCACAAAGCTTTACAAAACAAGGGTAACGATACTGGTTATTGGGAACCACACCCAAGGGCGGTAGCGTATCTGAAATCCTCTGCATGGAGTGTGTTCGGATTTCTGCTCCACACCCACACCCACACCCAAGATTCTTAGTAGGCATGTTAAAGGTATAATTGATTTTACTACCGATTACATGTTTTTGATGGATGTCCCAGATTAATTTTTGGATGCTTGCAAGTTCTTGCCTGTCGACTCTTTGCTGGATAGCAAAGGATTGCACTCTCATATAAGTGCTCTAATGAAGGTACTTTTAGTACGAGTCTAAAGCCTATTAAAGGCTAATTTAGACAAGAAGACCCATATCTTTATTCGTAATAGCCGAAGTAACTTGCATTGCCGGTAGATTGTAACTTCTGGCCAGTCAGGCGGGAAATATGGTCTTAGTCATTATCACGATGCTGATTTTCAACGGGCATCACATCTGTTTGTGGACGAAACCCAAAGATAGCATTTTAAAATATGTTGTTGATATTCAGGTGGTTACATGAGTACCAACAACATTAGTTTTCTGAACTTACCTTAGCGATAAAATCACTTATGCACGTCTCAAAGAAGCTTTTAATATCAGCGACAATCTCAGCATTGTTAACAGGATGTTCGTTGCCTGGTTCGCACCTAAATGTTGAGAACAAAAATATTGTTGCTGATAATTCAGATAATAATGTTGATATTTCAAAGCAAGTAAACGTCTACCCGTTAACTGCAAGAAAAGTCAAAGAGTTTAGTAAGCCTTACGTATCTGCCAAATCGAATACCGCGCTGGATGCTGAGATTGCTCGTTATCAATACCGCATTGGCCCGGGTGATATCCTGAATATCACCATTTGGGATCATCCTGAACTGACCATTCCTGCTGGTTCATACAGAAGTTCTACTGAAGCCGGTAACTGGGTTCACGCTGATGGCACGATTTTTTATCCGTATATCGGCCAGGTAAAAGTTGAAGGCAAAACAGTGACAGAAGTCAGAACGGAAATTGCGCGTCGACTGGCAGCATATATAGAAAGCCCGCAGGTAGATGTTAATGTGGCCTCATTTCGTTCACAAAAGGCCTATGTAACCGGTGAAATAAATAAGCCAGGCAAACAGCCTATTACCAACGTACCGTTAACTATCCTAGATGCCATTAACCAAGCCGGCGGTCTTGCTGCAGATGCGGACTGGCGAAATGTCATGCTAACACGTAATGGTAAAGAAGAAAGTATTTCACTCTATGCACTCATGCAGCGTGGTGATTTAACACAGAATCGCCTATTGCGTCCAGGTGATATTATACATGTACCTCGTAATGATGCGCAGAAAGTGTTTGTGATGGGTGAAGTAAATGAACCCAAACTACTCAAGATTGATCGTGCTGGTATGAGTTTGACAGAAGCTCTAAGCAATGTGGGAGGCATCAACCAACTTTCTGCAGATGCAACCGGTGTTTTTGTGATCCGTAGTAATATGGAAGCAAAAGATCAGCAAAGTGATGTAATTGCAGACCTTTACCAGCTCGATATTCAAGATGCCTCAGCGCTTGTGATTGGTACCGAATTTGAGCTTCAGCCATACGATATTGTATATGTCACAGCCGCACCGATTAGTCGTTGGAACCGTGTGATTACACAACTATTGCCGACGATCAATGGCTTTAACAACCTAACAGAAGGCGCACTTCGCGTTCGTAATTGGCCGTAAATAAATTACGAGTTTAAGTACTTACTTTTATTAAAATTAGTTATTGAGAAATTATGAGCGTTCCACATAATACACAAGTCAAGCAGGACTCAGCCGAGATTGATTTGGGCAAACTGTTTGGCATCTTGATTGATAACCGATGGATGATCATTGCGGTTACATTTATATTTGCCGTTGTCGGTATTGCCTATGCCTTGATGGCGACACCTATTTATAAGGCGGATGCCTTAATCCAGGTTGAGCAGAAAAGCTCTGGCATGCCAGCCCTGGGTGATATGGGAGAATTGTTTGCCAGCGAATCTTCAGCCACGACCGAAATTGAAATCATCAAGTCACGAATGATTTTAGGAAAAACGGTCGATGCACTGAATCTGACTACGGTAGCTACTCCAAACTACTTGCCGATTGTTGGTAAAGGCTTGGCCCGTATTCAGGGTAACAAACGTGATATTGTGATTTCGCGCTTTGAAGTGCCTGAATACATTACCGAGCCAGTATTTGAGCTCAAGGTGATGGATGGTGAGGCTGGGACATTTGCGCTTATCGATGCGAATGAAAAAACAGTACTTGATGGCCGTGTCGGTGAACTAGCGCAACAGGGGGATTTTAAATTATTTGTCACCGCACTGTCTGCCGAAAACGATGCTGCATTTACGTTGGCCAAGCGCTCGCGATTGGGCGCTATCGAATGGCTTCAGCAAAACCTGAGTGTGAGTGAACGCGGTAAGCAAACAGGGATTTTGCAGCTCAGTTTTACCGGTGAAAACCGTAATGAAATTGAAGAAATCCTGAACGACATCAGCCAGAATTACTTCTTGCAAAACGTAGCACGCAACTCGGCCGAGGCGGAGAACAGCTTACAGTTTTTACGCACACACCTGCCAGATATCAAAGCGCAGCTGACGGCATCTGAAGATACGCTGAATAAATTCCGCCAGGAAAATGAGTCGATTGACCTTGGACTTGAGGCGAAATCGACGCTTGATGTCATGGTAACCATTGAAGCTCAGCTCAATGAATTAACATTCAAGGAAAGCGAAATTTCACAACGCTTTACCAGAGAGCACCCTGCCTATGTGGCTTTGCTTGACAAGCGTCGCACATTATTGGGGGAGCGTGAAAGGCTCAATCGACAGATTCAGAAATTGCCAAAAACCCAGCGTGAAGTGCTGCGCATGACCCGCGATGTGGAAGTAAACCAGCAGATTTATGTTCAGCTGCTTAACAAGGTTCAGGAACTCAATATTGTCAAAGCCAGTACGGTGGGTAATGTACGTATTCTGGATGCTGCCCAATCATATTCGCGAGCGGTTAAACCGAAGAAACCGTTAATTGTGGTATTGGCAACGCTACTGGGCGGTATGCTGGCTGTCGCTATTGCATTGTTGCGGGCAGCATTCCATCGTGGCGTTGAAAACCCGGATGAAATCGAAGCGATTGGCTTACCGGTATATGCCAGTGTACCGATGTCGGACTGGCAAATTGAACTTGAGAAAAAACAAAAGGGTAAAAAGCAACTGACTGTAAATGAAACCTTGCTAGCGGTATCCAATCCAGCGGACTTATCTATTGAAGCTCTGCGTAGCCTGCGAACCAGCCTGCATTTTGCGATGATGGAAGCAAAGAATAATATAATAATGATTTCCGGTCCAAGTCCTGGCATTGGTAAATCATTTGTTTCAGCCAATATGGCTGCCGTGGTTGCCAAATCAGGCTCTAAGGTTCTAGTGATTGATGCTGATATGCGCAAAGGCCGCATGGAAAACCAGATGGCTGTTAATCCAAAGCCGGGCTTGTCTGATTTCTTAAGTGGTCAAACTGACATCGAAAGCCTATTAAAAAAACCAGGTGTTGAGGGGATGGATTTTATCGGTCGAGGTGACGTACCACCCAATCCATCTGAACTCTTGATGCATCCACGTTTTAAACAACTGATGGACTGGGCATCTGAAAATTACGATATCGTGATTGTAGATACGCCGCCTATTCTCGCCGTTACTGATCCAGCGATTGTTGGAGCACATGCTGGGACGACCTTGCTTGTGGGGCGTTTTGGGCAAAACTCAGTTAAAGAAATTGAAGTGACTAAACAACGTTTTGAACAAAATGGTATAGAAGTAAAAGGATTCATTCTAAATGCTGTAATTCGTAAGGCGAGTAGTTATTATGGAGGTAATTATGGTTATTATAATTACAGTTATGAATCAAAGTAATTCTACCATGAAATGAAGGTTAACTAAAAATATAACCTTAAATCGGTAATATTATTAATTAAGTAATAACGAGAGTCTCGTTATTACTTATTAATAATTACAAGGCGAAATAGTTTTGTATTGGTAAATGTTGATGAAAAATTTGATAAGAAAATCTAAAATTTATTTAGCTTTGAAGAAAATAAAGAGAAATTTGTCTGAGAAATTAAGTTTAGTGAGTGTTTTTTATTATGACTTTAAAAGATTCAAGCTACATTACACTACAAATGCCTTAAATAAAGATGATCAGAAGAGTCTAGAAAGTTGGCTTCTACAAGATAAACATAGAATAGAAAAAGCTTTAAGTCTTCCAAAGCCAAGATATAACTTTGGAGAAAAAGTTATCGAAAGGCTGATACAAAATCTGAATCAGTATGAGAATAATTTCTGTAAAAATGAAGTCTATTATATTGCTGTTGGTTCGATAAAAGCATACGTAGATTTTCACAAAAAAAACAACGTTCATATATTAGATACCATTCAATCTCACATTAATAGACTTAATCACGAAGATTTTAATAATAAAATATGTAATACAGTAGGCGTTGTTAATTATAAAAAAATAGAAGATACATCAGATTTCTTTGAGAGTTTTGCACTATCAAGACAGAGTTGTAGAAATTATGATATGGAAAAGAATATTTCTCGTGAGCAACTTGAGAAAATTATGAAAATAACAGCTAAAACACCGTCTGTTTGTAACCGCCAGCACTGGAAACTTCATGTTTTTGAAGGGGAAGTTATGGGGGAAATATTAAAACTACAAAATGGAAATTTAGGGTTTAATAAAAACATTCCATATTTAGGTGTTATAACCAGTGATCTAAGATCCTTTTATATGCCAGATGAAAGGACGCAGCCGTTCACTGATGGCGGTATGTTCGCTATGAGTTTTATTTATGCGCTTCACTCTATAGGTGCTTCCTCTTGTGCTTTAAATTGGTGCACGAGCAAAGAAAATAATGAAAAAATGTACAAGGTTTCAGGTATTGAAAAGAATGAGTCTATTATTATGCTTATAGCATTTGGATATGCAAAAAGTGATAGTAAAAATGCCTGTTCACCAAGACTTAATTTAGACAATTTTTATTCTATAAATGAAGATAGCACAATAGTCTAGTTATTTAACCTTAAGATAATGTTACCTGAAAATATAGAATGATAAAAAACTCATTTTTTCTGCTTTTTAAGTTGTTAATTACTTTATTTGTGACGCTCTATTGCTCCAGAGTGCTGTTACAAGAGCTAGGTATTGAGGACTTCGGGATTTACAACATTGTAGGAGGGATTGTATCTCTTCTATCTTTTTTAACAGGAGCATTAGCTTCTTCATCGCAGAGATTTTTTTCATATGAGTTAGGAAAAAACAATGGTAATATAAGCAATTACTTTAGTATGACGATGATTGTATACTTTATTTTGTCTATAGTCTTAGTTATCATAAGTCAAACAATCGGTTTGTGGTTTATTTACGAAAAGATAAATATTCCATCAGTTAGATTTAGTGCTGCTATAACGGTTTATCAAGTATCTGTTTTAACATTTATTATATCAATAATGGCTGCTCCTTTTAATGCCTTGCTAATTTCTTATGAGAAGATGAAGCTATATTCATTAATTGGAATAACAATCGTTATTATTAGATTGTTGTTAGTCATTTCTTTGATATATATAGATGCTGATAAATTAATTGTATATTCAATTATTTCATTGTTTTTATCATTTATTAGTTTCTTGCTTCCTTTTTATTTTTGCAAGAAGCAAATAAAAGATGTTAAGTTCAAGATTGTATGGTCTAGAAAAAGGTTTAACGAGTTATTAAGTTATAGTGGATGGAATTTATTTGGAAGCTTATCAGCAGTAGGTTTTAATCAAGGGGTAAATATTTTAATTAATATATTCTTTGGACCCACGGTTAATGCAGCTAGAGGCTTAGCAGTTCAAGTAAACTCTGCTATATTAGGATTTACTACGAATATAAATACAGCAATTAATCCACAAATAATAAAAAGATATTCTTCGAATGAGCTAGAGTCAATGTTAGGTCTCGTAAAAAACGGGTCTAAGTATTCTTTTCTAGTGATAGGATTTATTAGTATTCCTATTTTGTTTAATACAGAGTATATTTTATCAATTTGGTTAACAGAAGTTCCAGAATATACGGTTAGTTTCATTCAGTTAATTATAATTGATAGTTTAGTTTGTGGCTTTTCTGCACCTTTAATGACGTCAGTTCAAGCAACTGGAAAAATAAAATACTATCAAATAATTGTTGGTGGTCTTCTATTGCTGAATATTCCTATATCTTATTTCTTACTTATTAAGTACTCTAATCCATTAATCCCTCTGCTAGTTACGATAGCGTTGTCATTTATAGCATTTAATGCTCGCTTATTTTTCACAAGGAGTTTAATAGGTTTAGGTATAAGAGACTTTTATTTAAATGTAGTAATAAAAAGCATTGTTACAATACTGATTTCTATTTCTGCCAACTTGTTTGTTTTGAATAAGGTTGGAGGTTTTGGTTTTCTAAATATAGTGATTGTGGGTTTAATTAATAGTGTTTGTATTTTTATCTTTGGTTTGAATAGAACAGAGAAGAAATTTATATCAAGTAAAATTTTTAGTGTGTTGAAAAAGTATTGATTAGAACTAATTGTGCTTTTATCTAATATTATTTAATGTCTTAGTTTTGGAAATAGAATGAAAATTGGTATTTTAACTCAACCTTTAAAAACTAATTATGGCGGTTTGTTGCAAGCATTTGCATTACAAAAATATTTAAAAGCTTCTGGGTATGATGTATATACCATTGATTTTGAGGAAATAAAACAACCTAAGTTGTTCGGTATAAGGGGCATACTAAAAAACATAATACAAAAGTATATGTTTGGTAAGGCTGGACAACCAATTACAACTGATGATAAAAAATTTTTGTATCAGAATCGATCACAACATACAGAGCGTTTTATTCTAGAAAATATTCAAACAACTCAAAAAATAAATCACAAAGATCATTTGTCATTTATTAAATATTATAACTTTGATGCATTTGTTGTTGGCAGTGATCAAGTTTGGCGTCCAGCTTATAATTCAAGCTTGTCTACATTTTTCTTGGACTTTTTAGATGAGAATGATACTGATACAAAAAGAATATCATACGCAGCATCTTTTGGGGTAGATCATTGTAATGAGTATTCACAGGAAGAAATTATTAAGTATTCTCGATTACTAGAGAAGTTTGATTTAGTTTCTGTGCGCGAAGATTCTGCGGTAAATCTATGTAATGATGTATTTAAAGTAAAGGCTCATCATGTAATTGATCCGACACTTTTATTAAGTCAGAATGATTATCAGGAATTGATTAATAAAGATTCATTGAACCTTTCTGAAAATGAAGGTGACCTAATGGTTTACGTTCTTGATAAAAGTGAATCAAAAAAATTAATTATTGATACTATATCGAATCGTCTTTCTCTTAGCCCTTTTACAGTAATGGCCCATTCTGAAAATGACGTTTTTCCGCCAGTTACAAAATGGTTGAAAGGGTTTTCAGACTCAAAGTTTGTTATAACTGACTCATTCCATGGAGTTGCCTTCTCTATTCTATTTAATAAACAATTCATCGCAATTGGAAATAAGGGAAGAGGATTAGCAAGATTTTTGTCGATACTGAAACTTTTTAACCTAGAGAATAGACTAATCCATTCCGTAGAAGGTTTAGAAAAAGTTGACTTATCAACTCAAATTGATTACAAGATTGTCAATGAAATCTTAGATAAAGAGCGTATAAAGGCAAGCAAACTTATAAATTCATCACTTAACTAAAGTTGTATTATGAGTAAAGATTACCCAATTTCAGTCATTATGACTTTATTCAATTCCGATGCTTATTTAAAAAAATCATTATCTAGTCTATTTGAACAGACTTTAGATTGTTTCGAAATTGTAATAATTGATGATGGTTCAACAGATAATTCTCTATCGACAATAAAGTCTTTGATTGATTTTTATCCTCACAGAAAAAATCATATCAGAATTATTTCTCGAGATAACCGGGGGGTTGCTTTTAGTCGAGCCGAAGGTATTAACTTGTCAAGTGGAGAATACGTAATTTTTATGGATAGTGATGATTGGGTCCATAAAGATTGGTTGATTGGTTTGTTAGAAATGGCTCGTAATCAAGAAAGTGATATCGTTATATGTGACTTTTATAATGTATATGAAAGTGATCGATTAATATTAAAAAAAGAAAAAATTGAAGGAGGTAATGATAATTGGTTTAGACAATTACTTATTGGTAATGTAAGTAACTCTAATTGTAATAAGCTAGTCAAGAGAGAACTCTATATAAAAAATGAAATTAACTTTCATAGTGGGTTTGACATGGGAGAAGATTTTTATGTTACGATGAGACTTTTATTTAATGCTAAGAAAATATCTTATCTTCCAAAGGGGCTTTATTATTATAATAGAACGAATGAAAGCTCTCTAACATCTATTTATTCAAGTAAGTCATTAAATGATTTGGCTTCTATAGTTTCAATGACTGAAAGTTTCTTATTGAACTCTGGGTCACATGATAAGTATAAAAAAGAGCTTGTTTTATTAAAAATAAGAACAAAACAAACAATTCTTAAGTATGCAACAACTGCCAATAAAAAATTGTCTATCACTACATTTGATGATGTTAACAAAAATATTTTTTCTTTGGGAAGTAAATCATTAATCCTATTTTATTTGCTTTGGATTATGAAGTTAGATTTTTTTTCTCAAAAATAAAGGCTTTTTCAAAATGACACGTCTAAAATTATCAATCTGTATTTGTACATATAACCGGCTTGAATTTCTAAATACTTGTGTTGATTCGGTCTTGAAGCAAATTAATGGCTTAGAGGAAGTGGAGCTTATTATTATCAATAATAACTCTACTGATGAGACTGAATCATACTGTCAAAACTTAGCTCTAGATAACAAAAATATTAGGTGTTTTTTAGAAAAAAACCAAGGGCTTAGTCATGCTAGAAACCGTGCTAAAAAAGAATATCATGGAGAATGGCTTGCTTTTTTAGATGATGATGCATATGCATCAAGTGATTGGGTTAATAATATTCTTAATGTTATTGAAAACAATAACTTTGATATATTTGGTGGTCCATATGACCCTTGGTATAAAGATGGTAAAGAGTCTTGGTATAAGGATATATATGGCTCAAATAGAATGTGGTTGCCCTTTAATAAAACAACTAGACTACTTGATAAATCCGTAAGCGGTGGGAATATGATTATTAACCGTAATGTACTAGAGAAGCTGTCCTTTGACATTGATAAGGGAATGAATGGTTATAATCGCTCTTACGGTGAAGAAACTTACTTCCAAACTAAAGCTAAAGATTTAGGTTTTAAGGTATATTTCGTTCCGGATATTCTTATTTTTCATTTTGTTCCCAAGAGTAAGCAATGTATAGAATACTTCATAGAAAGAGCTACTATCCAAGGTAACGAAAGAGTTAATAATAAAGATATAGATGCTAGTTATTTCATGCTGTTTAAGATTGTTTTGAAGTCAACGTATTCAATATTGTCTAAAAACTTTTCTAATTTACTAAAGTTCATAAAGGGAGAAGTTGGTACCTATAACATGTATATAGATAACTTAGTGCTTATAACCTATTATAAGAATTTCTTTTCAAGTGTTATTAATAAGTTAAAGTAATGGTTTTTGTGTCTGGCATATTAACGTGGTGGGTTTGTGTTGGTTAAAACCATAAGTTTTTTAAATTCAAAGCTATTTCTTTTATACTTGTTGATTACAGCTGTTTTTTTGCGTTTTGAAGCTATCTTTGGAGCAAATAGAACAATTATATTTAGGATATACTTAATTACATTATTCATTGTTGTACTCTACCAACTTTTTTTAAAAGGTGTGCCTAGAAAAGCATTAATTATGCTGTTATTAGCAATGTCTTATTCTGTTATAATGTCAGTTGTTTGGGTAGATTATTTGGATGGCGGAATATTGGATGTTATTAGGTATTTCTTGCATTTTTTATTCTTTATCTCCCCGTTTTATATCGCATATAGCTTTAATAAGTCAGATTTTAATATTGGAATTAGTGATTTTAAAAAAGTTGCTTTTGGGTCTTTGTTAACAAGCTTGATATTGGCAGGAATTGAAACTTATTTTCGTTTTTTTGAATCATCTAAAATATTGGTTTTGAAAGGCGGTTATGACATAGACAGAGTTGAAAGTGGAATAAGTATGGGGTTATCTACTAGTAACTTCTATTCCTTTAAATATGCAAGTTTTATGTTTACTGACTCCAATGGGTTGGCAATAATTCTTGTTTCTTTACTTGCTTTAACTTTAGTTTTAAAGTTTAGAATATTGTCAATATTTTCCTGTGTCTTGATATTTTTAACATTAAGCCGTTCTGCTTATTTAGGAGCCTTTCTTACATTTTTCATATATTTGTTGTTTTTTAACTCCAGTTTAAAAGCAAGTTTAAAGATTTCATTGTTATTAGTGTTTTCTTCATTGTCTTTAGTTGCTTTTTATTTGATGATTATTTCAATAACGTCTTTTAACGATGGTAGTTTAACTACAAAGTTTGATATTTTAGCAAGTTTATCGAAAGTTGGTTTCGTCAACTTAAAAGAATTAATATTTGGCTTCGGAATTGACCATGGAAATTACGTTTATAGTCCTGGAGAGAATTATTATGCACATATTTTGTTTGCTCTTACTCTGGGACAAGTTGGTTTACTGGGAACGACATTATATCTAATGTTGATAATCTACCTTTGCTATTGTTACTCTTTTAAATTGGTAATTTTGTTTTTTGTTCCATTCTTGTTTATGGGGTTATCATTAGCCAGCCCTTGGGAACCAGCCCCATTTGTTTATTTGCTTGTAGCTTATTACGCTACCAGAAACCAGGAACCATTAGCGTGAATAAATTGCTGTCAATTATAATTCCTCATTTTAATTGTGAAGTCGGTCTTGCCAAATTATTAGATTCAATACTATGTTCATTATCTGAGCATCAATTGGAAATGATTGAGATAATTGTTGTTGATGACAATTCTCTTGATGAAAATACTTTTAAGAGTTGGAAGGATAATTATCCATCTGTGGTTTTTTTATCTAATAATAGTGGTGTTAGAGGTGCTGGTGCAGCTAGAAATATTGGCCTCAAACATGTAACTGGAGATTATTTGTTATTTGCTGATGCAGATGATTTTTTAGCCGATGATTGGTTCAGTATTATATCTGAACATTTAATTAATAACAGCTATGATGTAATTTATTTTTCTCCAGCATGTATTTCATTATCTGGTAGAAAACCCACCAGGCACTTAAGGTATGTAAAACTTGTTCATAACTTTATTGAAAATAATGATGCTTCAATTCGATATAGATTTCATGTTCCATGGTCAAAGTTGATATCAACTAAACTTGTTAAGGATAATGGAATACTTTTTGATGAGGTAATAGCTTCCAATGATGTCTCCTTTTCATTACAGGTCGGAAGTGCTGCAAATTCGATTGATTGTAAAGCTAATCAAATTTATGTTGTTACAGAGGGTGAAGGCTCATTAACAACATCAAAATCTATCGATAAGCTGCTGTCAAGAGTTCATGTACTACTAAAATATAATGCAAGTTTGTCTTCTATGGGTGAAAGTCAATATTGTATTTCACCATTGCCGCTGATTTATGAGATCATTAAAATTAACCCAACTACAGGTCTTAGTCTTTTTTATAATTTAGTCAAAAGCGGTAATAGAGTACTACACCTGAATTATTTCAAACGTTATGTTTTAAGTAAGGTTTTTTAATGTTAATATCAATTATAACAGCAACTTATAATTCTATTGATTTCATTGATAGAACTTACCAAAGTATTCTTGATCAATCGTATACAAACTGGGAATGGCTAATAACAGATGACTGTTCTTTTGATGGAACTTATGAAAAACTGTTGTTATTAGCAGAAAAGGACTGTCGAATAAAAGTATTTAAAAATGAGGTAAATTCTGGAGCAGCTGTAAGTAGAAATAAATCAATCTCTTCTGCTAAAGGTCGTTATCTCGCATTTATTGATAGTGATGATGTTTGGCATCCCAAAAAGCTTGAGCTGCAAATTGATTTTATGTCTGATGAGGTTGTTTTTTCATTCACCCCATATCAAATTATATCTGAAAACGATACATTCCTAGGTAAGGTTGTGGATAAAGATAATGTATCTTTTGTGGGTTACAAAGATATGCTTAAAAAAGAGGCAACATTAGGTTGTTCCACAGTCATGCTAGATTTAGAACGTTTTTCTAATCTACAAATGCCTAATTTGCGCACAGGGCAAGACTATGCATGTTGGCTGATGTTATTAAGACAAGGAAACAAGGCTTACTGTCTAAACGAAGTGTTAACTAGTTATAGAATAACTGCCGGTTCAATATCTAGAAATAAACTCAAAAAAGCCAAACGCCAATGGCAAATATATCGGGAAGTTGAAGGGTTAGATTATATAAACTCATTTCATAATTTTGTTTATTATGCACTTCGTGCTGTTTTTAGAAAATAAAGGTATTAGTTATGAAAATTTCTGTCGCTGGTACAGGATATGTTGGCCTGTCTAATGCTGTTCTTTTGGCGCAGCACCATGAAGTTGTCGCCGTTGATATCGTCGAAGAAAAAGTGAACATGATTAATGATCGTGTTTCACCAATTGCTGATGCAGAAATTGAAGATTTCCTAGCAAATAAAGACCTGAACCTCAAAGCAACGCTTGATAAACAACTAGCATACAAAGATGCAGAGTTTGTCATCATTGCAACACCAACCGATTATGACGTTGTTAATCACTACTTCAACACTTCATCTGTTGAGGCGGTTATTAAAGATGTGATGGAGATTAACCCAAATGCAGTAATGGTGATTAAGTCGACCATTCCTGTTGGTTACACTAAACAAATCAAAGAGCAATTCGGCTGCGAGAATATCATTTTCTCCCCTGAGTTTTTGCGTGAAGGACGAGCGCTTTACGATAACCTTCACCCATCCCGAATTATTGTTGGTGAACAAAGTGCACGTGCACAGACTTTTGCTAACTTGCTGGTTGAAGGTGCTATCAAAGAAAATATCGAAGTGCTATTTACTGATTCTACGGAAGCAGAAGCCGTTAAGTTGTTCTCTAACACTTACCTTGCTATGCGTGTTGCTTATTTCAACGAGCTGGATTCTTATGCTGAGTCTCACGGACTTGATGCTCGACAAATCATCGAAGGTGTTGGCTTAGATCCTCGTATCGGTAGCCACTACAACAACCCATCATTTGGTTACGGTGGTTACTGCCTGCCAAAAGACACCAAGCAACTTCGTGCCAACTATCAGGATGTGCCGAACTGCCTAATTGGCGCGATTGTTGATGCTAACACTACGCGTAAAGACTTTATTGCTGACTCTATCATTAGTCGCAAGCCTAAGACTGTAGGCATCTATCGTCTGATCATGAAATCTGGCTCTGATAACTTCCGAGCATCCAGCATTCAGGGCATTATGAAGCGCATCAAAGCCAAAGGTATTGATGTCGTGATTTATGAGCCGGTACTGGAAGAGAAAGAGTTCTTTCACTCTGCGGTTATTTCTGATCTAGAAGAATTCAAATCCGTGTCAGACGTTATCGTTTCAAACCGGATGGCAGAAGAGTTGCTCGATGTTGAATCGAAAGTGTACACCCGTGACCTATTCGGCAGTGATTAATTCAGCGAATTTAAAAAGCGATATTCGTTCATTTTTTTTATTGTTAAATGATGCTGCCCGCTATGGCATCATTAAACTTTAGCATTGCCGCCATATTGTATATGGCGGCTGTTTTGCTTAATGATTAAGGGTAATTATGAAAAAAATAACAAAAGCCGTCATTCCAGTGGCGGGGCTAGGAACACGAATGCTTCCTGCGACTAAGGCGATTCCAAAGGAGATGCTGCCATTAGTTGATAAACCACTTATTCAATATATCGTTAATGAGTGTGTTCAGGCTGGTATTAAAGAGATTGTGCTGGTGACGCATTCCTCAAAAAATGCAATTGAAAACCACTTTGATACCTCCTTTGAACTCGAAGCGACGCTAGAGAAGCGCGTTAAACGTCAGTTGTTAGATGAAGTACAGTCTATCTGTCCGCCGGGCGTGACTATTATGCATGTTCGTCAGGGCCAAGCCAAAGGGTTGGGGCATGCCGTTTTGTGTGCTAAACCTTTGGTTGGGGACGCGCCTTTTGCGGTTGTGCTGCCGGATGTTATTCTTGATGAGTACACAGCAGATCAGTCTACTGAAAACATGGCCGCCATGCTGAAACGCTTTGAAACGACGCAGGCAAGCCAGATTATGGTTGAGCCTGTTCCAATGCAAGATGTATCAAAGTACGGTGTGGTTGATTGTGATGGAGTAACTTTCGGTCCGGGTGAATCACAAGCGCTGAAAGCTATGGTTGAAAAGCCAGCAGTCGAAGAAGCACCTTCAAACCTCGCAGTTGTAGGACGTTATATTTTGTCTTCCACCATTTGGGACAAGTTGGCTATTACCCCTCCGGGGGCGGGTGATGAAATTCAGCTGACTGATGCCATTGCGATGATGATGGAGGACGAAAGAGTTGAAGCTTTCCATATGTCCGGCAAATCTCATGACTGTGGCGACAAGCTTGGTTATTTAAAAGCGTTTGTTGAGTATGGCCTTCGCCATGAAGCACTGGGTGATGATTTTACACAGTATTTAAAATCCTTGATGGGGGCTGGTACTCCGCTAAAATTAGTCGGTTAACGAGTGAGCTGTTAATTGTTGAACTGACCAACCCCTTTTAATTTATTGCTCAAGTAAGAGTTTATTATGACAGCTACCGCATTTATTTTTGTCTTTGTGATGTCTTTTTGCAGCCTATTTGTTTTTCGTAAAGTGGCAAAAAGAATCGGCTTAGTGGATAAGCCTAATGCCCGTAAACTACATCAGGGGGTAATTCCTCTAGTGGGAGGAGTGTCTATATTTAGCACTCTTGTTATCGCCTTTCTTCTATTTACTCCTGTCGATAGCGACACGGTTTTGTTCTTAATTAGTGCAGCGATTTTGGTGATTACCGGTGTAATTGATGATAGGTATGATATTAGCTTTAAGGTCAGACTTGTTATTCAGGCTGCTGTTTCTTTGGCGATGATCCAGATTGCTGGTAAAAGCCTTCATAATCTGGGCTACTTGATGGGCAGTGAAGCGATTGAATTGCCGCTAGCCATGAGCTATCTGATTACCATTTTTGGCGTTATCGGTGCGATTAATGCGTTCAACATGGTTGATGGCATAGATGGTCTGCTTGGCGGCTTGGCCTCTGTCACCTTTGCTGCATTGGGTTATATGTTCTTCATTGATGGCAATGAAGCATTAGCTGCGGTTTGCGGTTTGATTGTTACTGCTATGGTGCCGTATATCATGTTGAACCTGGGCTTTCCATTAGGTCGCCGATTTAAGGTCTTCATGGGTGACGCTGGCAGTATCTTTATTGGTTTTACTGTGATCTGGCTGCTGATTGAAGCCACCCAGGGTGTGAAGACTACTCACATTCGTCCTGTTACAGCGCTTTGGGTTATTGCGGTTCCTCTTATGGATATGGCCACGATTATGATTCGTCGTATCCGTAAAGGACAGTCTCCGTTTAAGCCGGACCGTGAGCATCTCCATCACATCTGTCAGCGTATTGGTTTGTCTTCTGGGATGTCGTTGGTGGTTATCTGTACGTTGGCTTCAGTGTTGGCAGGCATTGGCATTTGGTCGGATGTCAATAAAGTCAGTGAGTCGGTGATGTTCTTTAGTTTCCTTGCCGTTTTTGTCGGTTACTTCCTGGCAATCAGCTACATTTGGCGTATTACTACGTTTATTCATAAGCTAGTCGGTAGTACCAAATCTGCCGAGCTAAACCTTGAAATGGGTCAGTCAAATTTAGAAAAGTGATGAGGCAGAGATTAGCGCGGTAGCTTGTTTCGAATGTGCTGTACCAAAGTTTTACAGGTGCAGCACATTCTCATGTTATGGGGTATTTGCAAGTCATTGTAGTTAATATTGTGGCGGTCACTTCTCTTGTTATTCAATTTTAAAGATCCATAATGATTTACCGTCATAGTAAGTGGCATGTAATCTCAGCGATTCTAATGGAGATTCTAGGTCAGCCCCTCAATCAACACCTCATAAAACGAAATATAATTATAACAACCTATGTCGTTTTATTGTTTGTTGTAGCATTCCCTTATAGCCTTTGATTGGTAGTCTTCTGAACTACCCTAGTTGTAAGAAGTAGAATCGTCTATTGATACGTTAACTTCACTTCGTGTAGAGTGGCGCTTTGCATTCCCCTCAGATAAAATCTTTCCAACATTCCATTCATTCAGAACTACATAACGATGACAAGAAAATATTTTGGTACCGACGGCGTTCGCGGCAAAGTCGGAGAATACCCGATCACTCCTGATTTTGCCCTGAAACTGGGATGGGCGGCAGGGCGTGTATTATCACGTCTTGGCACGAAAAAAGTAATTATCGGCAAAGACACTCGTATCTCAGGCTACATGCTCGAGTCTGCGCTGGAAGCTGGCCTGTCAGCGGCAGGGATTAATGCGATTCTGACCGGACCACTACCCACACCTGCGGTAGCGTACCTGACCAAAACATTCCGTGCAGAAGCCGGTATTGTGATCAGTGCGTCACACAACCCGTTTTATGACAACGGCATTAAGTTCTTCTCCGCAGCTGGTGAAAAGTTACCTGATGATGTTGAGTTAGCGATAGAAGCTGAGCTTGATAAAGACATTGAGTGTGTAGATTCTCACCTGCTGGGTAAAGCAAAGCGCATGGAAGATGCGGCAGGACGTTATATTGAGTTCTGCAAAGGCACCTTCCCGTCTCAATATTCACTGGCTGGTTTGAAGTTGGTAGTTGACTGTGCGAATGGCGCGGCTTACCACATTGCGCCAAACGTACTCAGTGAGCTGGGTGCTGACGTTACTGTCATTGGTAATCAGCCAAACGGCGTGAACATCAATGAAAATTGTGGTGCAACCTCAATGGCCTTACTGCAAAAAACAGTGGTTGAATGCCAGGCCGATATGGGGATTGCGCTCGATGGCGACAGTGATCGCATCATGATGGTTGACAGCAAAGGCAACGTGATTGATGGCGATCAGATTTTATTTATTCTGGCTAAACAGGCGCTCATTAACGGCAACCTGAAAGGCGGCGTGGTAGGTACCCTGATGTCTAACATGGGCCTTGAAGTCGCTCTGGGTAAACTGGGTATCCCGTTTGTACGTGCCAAAGTCGGCGACCGTTATGTAATGGAGCAATTGCTGGAGAAAGATTGGTGGCTGGGCGGTGAGAATTCAGGCCATGTAATCTGTCGTAACCTTGTGACAACGGGTGATGCAATTGTTGCTGCGCTTCAAGTACTGAGTGTGGTATCTGAAACTGGTAAAACCATTGACGAGCTGGTATCGGAAATGCCGATGATGCCTCAGACGTTGGTGAATGTGCGTTTCAACAGTGAATCTGCTCCGCTTGAAAGTCAGGCTGTGATGGATGCTGTGAAAGATGCTGAAGCGGCGTTGAAAGTGGGCACTGACAACCCGGTAGGTCGTATTCTGTTGCGTAAGTCAGGTACAGAACCGCTGATTCGCGTCATGGCAGAAGCAAATTGTGTTGAACTGGCAGAGCAATGGGCAAACCACATTGCTGACGCTGTGAAAGCAGCATAAAGAACAGTACTAAAGAAAAGCGGAATCTTCGTAAGGGGATTCCGCTTTTTTGTTTCTTTTCATCCTAAAATGGAATGAGAAATAAGGCATATTATTTTGAATAAAACAGACGGAGCTGATTTAATATCTGTTCTCTTAAAATAGTATGTCATTACGTAAACAGGATATACGCAATGTTTAATAAAATATTGGTCGTTTGTGTTGGAAACATCTGTCGTTCACCTTCAGGTGAATACTTGTTAAAGCACTTACTTCCGGAAAAGCAGATTTCATCAGCGGGTGTAGGTGCGTTAGTCGGAAAGCCTGCTGATAAAATGGCAGCAGAGGTTGCATTGGAGCACGGTATCAGCCTGGAGGGCCATGAGGCTCAACAACTGACCAGTGATTTATGCCGCGATTATGATCTTATTCTGGTTATGGAAAAGGGGCATATCGAAGCTGTGACCAAGATTGCACCGGAGGCCCGAGGCAAAACAATGTTGTTTGGGCAGTGGATTGGCCAAAAAGATATTCCTGATCCTTATCGGCAAAGCCGAGAAGCTTTTGATTTTGCATATCAGTTAATAGATGATGCAGCGAAAGCGTGGGTAAAGAAGCTGTAGTTCAATGTGGTTCAATAGGTAAGCGGCGATTTATTTAAGAACCGCTTACCTATAAAACGTACTCATGAGTTGAAGTGTTCATATACTGTTTGTACGATCCTGTCTTCGCATTTCTTTAGCCATCTGATCATATTTTTCAAGTTCATCTAAAAAATTTGAAATAGTAATCAGAAAATACAATGTGCTATTAAATACCTTCGTGGTAATAAAACTGCCATGATGTTTTTGAGAGGGTGTAAGAAAATGGTTTTGCATGTGAACCTCCTAAAGCTTTGAATTATAAAGAGGGTAAAACCATAATTTCAGTATAGTCAGAAAGTTGGCACTGTGTGAATAAATGCATAGTTATATGTCATTTATGTGATAAAACGGGGTCAATTCATGAAAATAGGTCATTGGCAAAGGTGCAAATAATGAGATCTATGTAATGCTTTACATGTTGCTTGGCTATAGTTTGTAAATGAGTCGATATGCTTTTCGCAGGTTGTATTTAATCTGGAAAATATACTGAGTAATTAGAAAGTAGAATAGGAACACAACCATAAATATGACCAATTGTATTTCTTCTGAAATACCATTTACTTCAAAGTAAATACCCAAAATGGCTAGTATTGCTCCGATACTACAAATAAGTAGCGAAGTGAGCTGTGCATTTAGCCCTAGCCGAAGCAGAGTATGATGGAGATGGGTTCGGTCAGGCAGAAAAGGCGAAGATCCTCGACGTGTGCGTTGAACCATAACGGCAACCATATCCATCAAGGGTATAGCAATAATCCAAAGTGCGGTGACGGGTTTCAGAATGGCATCAATTTCAGTCGAGATAGTGTCAGCCGAGATAGTGTTAGCCGAGATAGTGTTAAAGTAAACGGAAGCTGAGTAATCCAGCGGCTGACTGCTGAGGATAAGGAGCCATACCAGGATAAAGCCCAGCAAAGTGCTACCGGCATCTCCCATAAACACTTTGTGTTTAGGGCGACAAAATATGCCCGTGTTGAGCAGAAGAAAGGGCACAGTCGCAACGACGATAATTGAGCAGAGGAAAACCATTTCACTTACGTCATGGATATAAAACAGATAACCTAGTGCGGTAAAACAGACAATAGTCATCCCCCCTAGCAGCCCGTCGACACCATCAATCATATTGAACGCATTGATCCCGCCAACGATAGCCAGCAAACTGATGATAGTGCTTTGAGAGTGAGACAGAACTACTTTTTCAGATCCTGTCAGGGAACCGAGCTCTGTAATGCGGCAATCACCATAATTTACCATCACATATGCCACACCACATTGAATCAATAATCGCAGTTTTACCTCAACGTTGTACTTATCGTCAGCTAATCCTGTAACAAAAAGAATACAGGCGCATGCCAGTACCGTATGCAGTTCAGGAATAGAAATGGGGTGTATCAACAGTGCAATAAGTAGAGTGAGAAAAATTGAAGCCCCACCACAAAGAGGTGGAGTGCCGGAATGCAGTTTTCTTGCTGATGGAATATCAACCCATTGGAGTCTTAGCGCAATTTTTCTAAAAATCAGCAAGTTGCACAGTGCGATGGCAAAAATAAAAAAGGGCAAAACGTCCATAACGACCTACAGGTGAACTATGGCGTTGCCTGACACATATGCTCTTAGTGTCATTCAACTGCTCAATAGAATTTTTATTGTTAATTTTGTTATTATTGTCACTATAGCCAAAGTTTTGACATTTTGGCTTTCATTTTTATGCCTGCAAATATTTAAAATGTGCGAAGAAGTAATATTCTGATTTTTAACGATACTTATTTCGTGAAGTGCATCGTGTAACCTTTTCTTCCGTATGTTGTTTTGGTGTGCGTTTGTCATTATTTCCTCATATTTATAAGAGGGTTGAACCGTGCAAATCATTCATCATGGTGCTTATTCTGGGGTAACCGGTTCCTGCCATGAATTGAGGGTAGGGAACTACGGCTTACTGGTGGATTGCGGAATTTTTCAGGGCGAGGAGGCGACTCGTTCTCTGGATATTGATTTCCCTATCAGTCATATCCGTGCGCTGTTGCTGACGCATTGCCACATTGACCATATCGGGCGCATTCCCTGGTTGCTTGCTGCCGGATTTCGCGGTCATATTTATGCCACAGAAGCCACAGCTGCGTTGCTACCGTTGATGTTGGATGACAGCTTAAAAATTCAGCTGAATCTGAACCAGGAACAACGGGCCCAATTTATTAATCTGGTATCTTCATTGCTGAGACCAGTCCCGTTTGATTGCCGAGCATCAATAACATTTCCTGACGGTGAAAAACTCACTGCTGTATTCCGTCAGGCTGGGCATATCCTGGGTTCTGCTTACATTGAAATGACCCTTACTGATGGACATGTGGTGGTGTTTTCAGGAGATTTAGGTCCCTCTAATACGCCTTTGCTTGTTGACCCATGTCCGCCTAATCGTGCCGATACCCTTGTGCTTGAAACAACCTATGGGAACCGCCGGCATGATCGTATTCAGGACAGGTCACACCGTTTGGCGGCGGTCATTGAACGGTCATTAAAAGATGGTGGGGCGATTATTATTCCTGCTTTCAGTGTCGGCCGCACGCAAGAGTTGTTGTTTGATATTGAAGCGATATTGAGTGAGCTGACTCAACATCAGAAAGCCAATGGGCTTCCGCCTGTAGACTGGTCGCGTCTGCCTGTCATTCTTGATTCACCACTGGCAGATAAAGTGACGGAACAATACACGCTGTTTCAGCGCTTATGGGCAAAAGAAGCCAAAGAGAAGGTGATGCTGGGGCGACATCCCATGTCGTTCCGTCAGTTTGTCACCATCGATTCTCATGACGAGCATGAAGCCTTGGTAAACCGGCTGAAACAAAGCGGTGAGCCTGCGATAGTGATTGCGGCCAGTGGGATGTGCACTGGCGGCAGAGTCGTTAACTATCTTGAAGCGCTGCTGCCGGATTCCCGGACTGATGTCGTACTCGTCGGTTACCAGGCCAAAGGTACGCTGGGTAAAACATTGTTGTCCGGCGTCGAATCAGTCGAGATCAACAAACAGCAGGTGCCCGTTAATGCATCTGTTCATGAGTTATCAGGGTATTCAGCCCATGCTGATCAGAAAGATTTACTGGCGTTTGTGACAGCCATGGAGACGCCGCCCTCCGTCATCAGACTGGTGCATGGTGATGCGGATGCTCAGCACGCTCTGGCTGATGAACTCAGGCCATTGTTACCTGGCTGTGACATCATCATTACCGCTGATACGACGGAAAAAGCAAGCCATACCGCTGTCATCTCTTGATGATATGCTGGAGGTGCCGGTCTGTTTTAGTATTGGTTTTTGACTTGATTTTTTGACACCAGGTATCAAATGAAGGTGGAATTGGGTGTCGCCGGATTTTGTTGCTTTCTTAAGGCCTTGAAACATACAAAGCCATCGGTATTTCCGTGTTTAAATCATATATTTCGCTACTTTTGATTGTGCTGCGGCAATAAGCGTTGTTATTTCTTTGCGGTTATTGACATACTTTGTCGAGCTATAGAATAAAGTTTCCTATAATGATTTGTGAATTATTGATTTTTCAGCTTTCTTGGCTGTCATCTTTGTGAGTTTGGATGAGTACAATGAAAATTACTGTTGCGGGTACAGGGTATGTAGGCCTTTCCAATGCTGTGCTGCTGGCACAGCATAACGACGTGACGGCACTGGATATCGTGCAGGAAAAAGTCGATCTGATTAACCGTTCGGTGTCGCCAATTGAAGACAAGGAAATTTCAGAGTATCTGTCGACGAAACCACTGAAGTTGACAGCGACGACAGATAAACAACTTGCGTACCAAGGGGCGGATTTTGTCATCATTGCGACCCCGACGGATTACGATCCGGTCACTAACTACTTTAATACCTCATCGGTTGAAGCTGTCATCCGTGATGTAATGGCGATCAATCCGGATGCGGTGATGGTCATCAAATCGACGGTGCCGGTTGGTTATACTCAGCGGGTGAAAACGGAGCTTGGGGCAGAAAACGTCATCTTTTCGCCTGAGTTTTTACGAGAAGGGCGTGCGCTGTACGACAATCTTTATCCTTCCCGAATCATTGTCGGTGAACGTTCTGAGCGTGCTGAAACATTTGCGGGTTTACTGGTACAGGGTGCCATTAAAACGGATATCCCGGTATTGTTTACCGATTCTACTGAAGCGGAAGCGGTAAAACTGTTCTCCAATACCTATCTGGCAATGCGCGTTGCTTATTTCAATGAGTTGGATTCTTACGCCGAAGCGCATGGGCTAGACAGCCGTCAGATTATTGAAGGGGTCGGGCTCGATCCACGTATTGGCAACCACTACAACAACCCGTCGTTTGGTTATGGTGGTTACTGCTTGCCAAAAGATACCAAGCAGCTGCTGGCGAACTATTCCAAGGTGCCAAACAACATTATCGGTGCCATTGTGGAAGCTAATCGTACCCGTAAAGATTTCATCGCCGATTCCATTCTCGCCAAGCGACCAAAAGTGGTTGGGGTCTACCGCCTCATCATGAAGGCCGGATCGGATAATTTCCGCGCTTCGTCTATTCAGGGCATCATGAAGCGGATCAAAGCGAAAGGGATTCCGGTGGTCGTGTATGAACCGGTCTTGAAAGAAGGCGAATTCTTTAACTCGGAAGTGATCACCGATCTGGCCGAGTTCAAGCAACGTGCTGATGTGATTGTGTCTAACCGCATGGCGGAAGAGCTGGAGGATGTGGCGGATAAGGTCTACACCCGGGATTTATTTGGTTCTGACTGAATCTATGAGCGGTGAGTCGTTGAGCCTTGAGACTCTGCTCTGGGTCTGAATAAGCACGGCTCAATCGATACCCTGAGCAACCCGTGTTTCTTTTCTTCTGACGGAAAGATAAACACGGGTTATTTTTTTGTGATTTTAAAAGTCTTTTGTTTTCTTGGCGTGCAAAGAAATCCCGCTTGAGTTTGACGGGGATTTCTCATTATTGAGCCGTGAAAGTGCGTCAGGACAAGGGATTTGAGCGGCTGAACCTGTTATCCCATCTATACTTACTGTCATATCAATAAAGCAATAAGTGTTGTTTGGGGATGTCTATGAAATGCTCAATTATTGCGATGATCGCATCAGGCATACTGAGTCTGTCAGCTCTTGCGGCGGATGTTTCGCCGGGAACCTCTACGTATGGATCCGCCAGTGCCACGCCGCCGAGAACAGCACCGCCTGCGCCTACGTCAGCTTCAACGACGTCGAGTTCTGCCACCTCAAGCCAATCTGTGACGACGAGTCAATCAGCGGCGAGTTCCAGTGGTAAGGCCGCTGGCATTGATACGGCACTGGCCGCTTCGGCGGGGGGCATTACCGCGACGGTACTGGCGGTTGGTGCTGCGGCGGTAGTCATCGGGGTCGCCTTGTCTGACAGTGGAGGCGGTGATGATCCGGCTCCACCGGTAACGGTGCAGGCGGAGTAACCTGACGCATTCCCAGTGCTGGGCCGATTGGTTGAAAATCAGGTATAAACCGGTAAAAAAAGCGAGAGGCAATGCTTCTCGCTTTTTTGGTTTGGGCGACAGTCAGCTGTGATAACGGCTCAGTAGGCTTAGTTCAATCAACCTAACTCAGTCCACTTTCTTGCCTTTGACCAGCTTTCTGACCCACATCCGTCCCGGGTGCAGGGCTTCCAGCACGCTGTTAGGCAGCGGTAATGGGTCGCCACAAATTTGTGATGCCAGCACTTCGCCCAGTAGCGGTGAAGAACTTAACCCGCGCGATCCCAGACCTACCATGGCATACAGGTTCGGGTAGACCGGGACGGCTTCCGCGCAATCCTGTTTCTCTCTCAGGTCGGCGTATTGGCTGAGCACATCGTCATAGCGACAGACATCGCCCACGAAGGGCAAATGGTCACGGCTGGCGCAACGTACGCCAACCCGGGCGTTATCGTCTGACATATCAATCGCAGTTGGCCAGTCAGCTTCCGGTAGGCAGTCAACCAGTCGCTGTTTGTTGTCGGCATGTTCTTCGGCAGAGAATGTCAGATCCGTGCTGCCACGGCGGTAACTGGCGCCGATGCAGTGGTTATCATCGTGAGCCGGGGTCAGATAGCCGTCATAGCACAGCACCGTTTTCAGCTTACCCAGTGACGGATTTGTCGGTACATGACTGACTTGTCCCCGCACTGAATAGGCTGGAATGGCCTGGGTCTGGGCAAACTCAGCAAATCGATGACCGTTTGCGACGATGACACACTGATGCTCATAGCGGTGGTTGTGCTGGTCGGTCAATGTCCAGCGCTCATTGTCAGCGTCGAATGTCAGATCCTGAATGTCCGTTTCCGGTTTCAAGGTTAACAATCCGGAGGCTTCTGCTTGATTCAACAGGGCGCGGGTCAAAGCCTGCGGGCACAGCCAGCCTCCTAACGGATAATGAACACTGCGATGACCGCTTGGTACGCCGGTAACCCGCGCCGTTTCCTCTTCGTCCAGTGCACGAATCAGCTCGGTTGGGAAGCCGCCACTGATCATCTTATCGAGTTTGTCGGTGGCATTGTCATTCCATGCCAGCTGAGTGACGCCACACCAGCTGTGGGGAAAGGCCATTTCCGTGGCCGCCTGTTCGACAAACTGGCGGGCATACAGGAAAGCCGGTGCAAAGAAGCGCGACAGGTCGTCGTTCGAACCATTGAGCAACGGATAAACCGCCCCCTGACGGTTGCCAGATGCGCCTTCCGCAGGAAGTGCTTCGGCGCAGTACAGTGTGGTGTGAATACCGCGACGGGCAAGCGCAATCGCCGTGGTGGCGGAGCCGATTCCACCGCCGATAATGGCAATATCCAGACTGCCTGAATCCCGATTAGCGGATGCCGCGCGACGGGCAAACCACGGTTTGGTATTACCGCGGTATTTACGTTCAGAAACCTTACCGGCCAGCATGTCACGTTTGGTGCCAAAGCCTTTGACTTTTTGCATGTCAAAACCGGCGTCGTTCAGGCCGCGGCGAACAAAACCGGCAGCGGTAAACGTCGCCGTAGTACAGCCAACCCGAGCCAGTTTGGCCATGCCGTCAAACAGATTCTGGTTCCACATCTCCGGGTTTTTGCTTGGCGCAAAGCCATCAAGGAACCAGGCATCGACGATACCTTCATCATTCGTCCATACTTGAGGCATACAGTCTTTGATATCGCCGAACCACAGATCCAGCGTGATCATGCCGTCTTCCAGAACGATTCGGTGGCAGTCGGCAACAGCTGGTGGATAGTGGACGTGAAGCTGCTTAGCCAAGTCAGCCAGCTCGGGCCAGGACTGGTGCGCTTTTATTAGGTCGTCGCGGGTGACCGGGAACTTCTCAAAGCTGATGAAATGCATCTCTTTGAGAGTGGCATTAGGGTTCGCTTGTCGAAAAGCCTTGAACCACTGCCAGGCGGCCAGAAAGTTCAGCCCGGTGCCGAAGCCGGTTTCAGCGATTACAAAGCGGCGACGGTCGAATTCCGTCCAGCGCTCAGGCAGGCCGTTTTGTCGGAGAAAGACGTAACGGGTTTCTTCCAGGCCATTTGCATTGGAAAAATAGACATCATCAAAGTCGTTAGAGACCGGGGTACCGGCGTCGTTCCAGTCCAGTACCGCATTTTCGATGCGTGGCACGGATGAGACTGATGTTTTTGCTGTGTCAGACAAGGGAGAAACCTCATGGTTGGTCAAACAGGTGATAACGCGCCTGATGGTAAATTGAGCTGGCGAATCAGCACCTTTTGGGTGAATCGGGTCAAATTGTCGGTGATTGTACCCGATCAAGAGGAAAGCTGACCACTTTTGGCAATTAAACCCGCTATTATCGTCAGCGTTAAATGACAGTAGGAATTCATCATGAAACGAGCCGTAATTACAGGCATGGGTATTGTATCCAGCATTGGTAACAACGTTAAGGAAGTGCTGGAGTCTTTGAAAACGGGTAAATCCGGTATTAATTTCTCCGAACAGTTCGCAGAGATGAAACTGCGCAGCAATGTTTGGGGCGACTTGAAAATGAACCCGTCAGAGCATATCGACCGTAAAAAAATGCGTTTCATGGGCGATGCCGCAGCCTTTGCGTATCTGTCTATGGAGCAAGCGATTGAAGATGCTGGCCTGACAGAAGACCAGGTATCGAATGACCGTACCGGTTTGGTTGCAGGTTCTGGTGGCGCTTCGTCTCAAAATCAGGTTGCTGCGGTGGACATTCTGCGCGAAAAAGGCGTGAAGCGTGTTGGCCCTTACATGGTGCCACGTACCATGTCTTCCACAGTTTCGGCTTGTCTGGCGACGCCATTCAAGATCCGTGGTGTGAACTACACCATGAGTTCAGCGTGTGCAACATCGGCACACTGTATCGGTCACGCCCTGGAGCTGATCCAACTGGGTAAACAAGACATCGTTTTTGCCGGTGGCGGTGAAGAGCTGGACTGGACCCTGACCATGATGTTTGACGCCATGGGTGCCCTGTCGACTAAATACAACGACGACCCAAGCAAAGCATCCCGTACTTACGATGCAGACCGTGACGGTTTTGTTATCTCTGGTGGCGGCGGCATGCTGGTGGTTGAAGAGCTGGAGCATGCTCTGGCGCGTGGTGCCAAAATTTACGGCGAAATCGTCGGTTACGGCGCGACCTCCGATGGCTACGATATGGTTGCGCCATCTGGCGAAGGTGCGGTGCGTTGTATGAAGATGGCCATGGCGGATCTGGATGCCCCGGTTGACTACATCAACACTCACGGTACTTCTACCCCAGTAGGCGACGTGAAAGAACTGGGTGCGATTCAGGAACTGTTTGGTTCAAACAGCCCGGCGATTTCTGCGACTAAAGCCATGACGGGTCACGCCCTGGGTGCGGCTGGTGTGCATGAGGCGATCTACTCGACGCTGATGTTGAATCACGGCTTTATCGCACCAAGCATCAACATTGATAACCTGGATCCGGCTGCAGAAGGCCTGGATATCGTGACGGAAACCCGCGAGCAGGAACTGAAGACCGTTATGTCTAACAGCTTTGGCTTTGGCGGTACGAACGCGACACTGGTGATCAAAAAATACGAAGGCTGAGTAGCCTGAGAAATATCGGGGAGGCGCATGATGTCATGTGCCTTTTCGAAAATGAATCAGTGCAATAAAAGGATTTTTCCAGGAGACGGCACTGGCGAGCGGCTTAACTGACAGGCTTTTGCGGAGACTGAATCATGTAAAGCGAATGCTTGCCAGTGCCTGAAACAGACGCGACATCAGAACAAGGCATGGTATGTTCTTTTGCGGGGGCTGTCTATGATCTATTCTGGTGTTTTAAACCTGGATATTTGCCCGACAGGCTATTGTCGGGCTTTTTTGTTTGTATCACTGTTACCGATCGTAACCCGTTCTTCTTCTCTCTGTTCATCGTTTTCCGGGTACTACCGCTTGACACGCCTGCCACGTTTTTGAATTATCTCGACACTCGACACTCGACACTCGACACTCGACACTCGACACTCGACACTCGACACTCGACACTCGACACTCGACACTCGACACTCGACACTCGACACTCGACACACCGAATAACACTAGGATCGATTCATGAAAATCCTCATAGACGAGAACATGCCTTACGCCGAAGCGCTTTTCAGCGACTTGGGTGAGGTGATCAGCAAGCCGGGACGCACCATGACCGCGGAGGATCTGGTGGATGTAGATGCCCTGATGATCCGCTCTGTCACCAAAGTGAATGAAGCGTTGCTGGCAAAGGCCAATAAACTGAAATTTGTCGGTACAGCCACTGCGGGTCAGGATCATGTTAATGATGCGCTGCTGGCAGACCGGGGGATTTTCTTCACGGCGGCACCGGGCTGTAACAAAGTGGGTGTGGCTGAATATGTGCTGAGCAGCCTGATGGTGCTGGGGCAGCAACAAGGCTTCTCTCTGTTCGACAAAACCGTCGGAATTATCGGCGCCGGTAATGTCGGTAGTTATCTGGCCAAGTGCCTGGATGCACTGGGAGTTCGCTATCTGCTTAATGACCCGCTGAAAGCGGAGCAGGGTGATCCCCGATCGTTTCATAGTATCGAAGAGCTGCAGGCGCAGTGTGATGTCATCACGACGCACACCCCCATTACCCGGGAAGGCCGTTACCCGACTCATCATCTGGTGGATGAGGCATTTCTTGCTGCGCTGAAGCCGGGAGCGATTCTGATTAATGCTGCCCGCGGACCTGTAGTTGATAATCAGGCCCTGAAACGCGCGCTGCAAGCCAGCCAGATCGGTGAAGGCAAGCATCTCACAGCAGTATTGGATGTGTTTGAGCACGAACCGCAGGTCGATCTGGACTTGCTGCCGCTGCTGGCATTTGCTACCCCGCATGTCGCCGGGTATGGCCTGGAAGGAAAAGCGCGTGGCACAACCATGGTGTACAACAGCTTTTGCGAGTTTCTGGGTGTCGACAAGCAAGTGGAAGCGGCGAGCCTGTTGCCGACCGCTCCGGTTCCGTATGTGACCCTGAGCGGCAAATGGGATGAGCCAACGTTATTCAGCCTGACTCAGCTTGTCTATGATGTGCGTCGTGATGATGGCCTTTTCCGTCGTGAAATGTGCGCCACGCAAGCCGGAAGTCCTGAAATGGCATCCGCTTTTGACAGAATGCGTAAAAATTACTGGGATCGACGGGAATACAGTGCGATTACAGTAGCGGGCGAGCCCCATTTTGGGTTAGAGTCGCTGGCTGATTTAGGTTTTACAGTAGAGGAAAGGCCATGAGCCAGGAATTTGATATCGCGGTATTGGGTGCGACCGGTGCTGTCGGTGAAACCATTGTTGAAGTTCTTGAGGAACGCAAATTCCCTGTTCGCAATCTCTATTTGCTTGCCTCTGAGCGCAGCGCGGGTAAAACCGTGCGCTTCAAAGGCAAAAATGTACGTGTGACCAATGTTGAAGACTTTGACTGGGGACAGGTGCAACTTGCTATTTTCTCTGCCGGTGCGGAAGCGTCAGACTATTGGGCACCGATTGCGGCTGACCAAGGTGTGGTTGTAATCGACAATACCTCCCGCTTCCGTTATGACTACGATATTCCACTGGTGGTGCCGGAAGTCAACCCGCACGCCCTGGCGGATTACCGTAACCGCAATATTATCGCCAACCCGAACTGCTCGACGATCCAGATGCTGGTGGCGCTAAAGCCTATCCATGATGCGTACGGTATTGAGCGCATTAACGTTGCGACTTACCAGTCCGTTTCCGGCACGGGTAAGAAAGGCGTCGATGAGCTGGCTGGCCAGACGGCACGCCTGCTAAACGGTCTGCCGGCGGAAAACAAAGTATACGACAAGCAGATCGCGTTTAACTGCCTGCCGCATATCGACCAGTTTATGGATAACGGCTACACCAAAGAAGAAATGAAAATGGTGTGGGAAACCCAGAAAATCCTGGGTGATGAAACCATCCGTGTTAACCCGACCTGTGTTCGAGTGCCGGTGTTTTACGGCCATGCTGAGGCCGTGCACGTGGAAACCCGTCAGCCGGTCAATGTGGAAGAAGCGCTTCACCTGCTGGAAAACGCTGAAGGTATCGAACTGTTCCACGGCAATGACTACCCGACGCAGGTTAGCGATGCGACTGGCAAAGATCACGTCATGGTGGCCCGTGTCCGTGAAGATATCAGCCATCCTTGCGGCCTGAACATGTGGGTTGTTGCCGATAACGTGCGAAAAGGCGCGGCGACGAACAGTGTCCAGATTGCAGAAAAGCTGATCGAAGAATACCTGTAAGTCAGGTTTACTCACGGGGAAGTATTCCTCGTCGTGATTACGCATTGTGATGCATTTTTGTTAAGAGTCCATGCCAGGCGGCATGGACTTTTTTATTGGCTGAACATACTGATACCAGAAACATTCCTGAACCTTGCTCACAAACTCGCTCTTTAGTTTCAGGGGCGTAGGCCGATAATCATTATTCTTGTATCATTAACCAGAGAAACCAGGTGAGCCACTCCAGGTGCCTGATTTGTGATTATTTCTGCCAGCGAGGACAACAGGCAGTGACTGAGAAAGTGAAGATGATAAAACGCCTTATAATTCCGGTGCTTTTCTCCGCAACCGCCATTCATTTACCGGTACAGGCGAATACCATTCGCATTATTGGCCCGTCATCTGAAGATCAGCCTGCTGCCCAAACCACGGTATCCCAACCGGTTTCAAGTCAGGCAGCGCGTTCTGTACATCGTTACGGGCCGACAACAAATCAGGAAACGCTGTGGTCAATTGCGTCCCGTTACCGGCCGAATGATCAGGTATCCATTTATCAGGTGATTGGGGCGTTCTATAGCCAGAATCCGCAGGCCTTTGAAAACGGAAATCTTCACCGTCTGATTCCGGGCAGTATCCTCGCTGTACCGACTCATCAGCAAATGCGTCAGGAAAACACTGACCGTGTCAAGCAACGCCTGGAAACGGATAAGCGGACAGCTCAGCGTACGTCGACACCGTCGCCAGCCCAGACTTCGTCTGTTCAAACAACCTCAGTTCAAACCAGGTCTGCCCAGACACCTCAGGTTCAGACCACAACGGCTCAGCCTAAGCCGCAACCTAAACCAACGCCAAAGTCGGCTCAGCAGTCGAACCCTGCGCCAAAGGTTGTGGCAACCCCGATCGCTCCTCAGCCAGCAGTGACAGAAGCCACCACGCCTCAATCGTCGTCGGCTGTGGACACACAAGAAGCACAGCAAACAGCAGCGCAAGCACTGATTCCGTCTAAACCAACGGCGCTTCAGGCACAGTTGCAAGCATCTGATGAGCAAGTTGCGAAGCTGATGGAAAGCAACCACCTGCTGCGTGTCAGGCTGGCTGAAATGCAGCATGAAGTTGCGGCAATGAAAGAGCAGATCACACAGGACGAGGCGCTTCGCAGCGAAATCAAAGGCTTTATTGAGCAGCAGCGCCATCAGGTGCAGAACGTTCAGCCTGCGACACCGGAGCCTAACTGGTTCGATCGTATGATCGACAATCCGTGGGCGCTGGCGGCAATGGGGTTGATTCCTGGCGGGCTTATCGCGGCGCTGCTGGCGTATTTCCTGCTCGGTCGTCGTAAAGAAGAAGAGCAGGACGAGAGCTCTTCAAATAACACCCCAGATGCGTCTGACCCGGTGATGGCGCCACCTCTGGCTGCCATTGAGGACGAAAAACCGGTGGCGGATCCGGAGGAAGAGCACGACCCGATTAATGACTTGTTCGGTGATGACAGCTTATTTGATGATCCGGAAGACAGCCTGTTTGCCGCAGAGGATAAAGCTGCAAAATCGGTGGAAGACAGCTTTAACAACGACAACGATCTGGATTTTGAATCGAGCCTTGCCGCCAGCAGCATTTCTGTGAAAGGGGATGATGAAGCCATTGGCCTGCAGGACATGGAGCGAGCGCTGGATGAACTAGATCAGAAAGCGGACAGTAGCTCAGATGAAGCTCTTGCAGCAATGTGGGAGCAATCGCTGCGATCCGATGACGATGATGAAGACAGCTTTGATCTCTCTCTGGACACCGACGACAACAGTGACGAATTGTTGAATCAGTCAATGCTGGACGATCTGCTGGAAGATGCTGACTCAGTGGCAGAACAAAACAGTGCGACGCTCCGTGCCGATAAAGATGATGTTATCAATCAGGATGATCTGGATGCACTGTTTGCCGGGTTTAGCAGTGATGCTGATCTTGCGGATACCAGCCTGGCCAACATTGATACTGAGAGTAAAGCCGCCCAAGAAGACGCTATTTTCACTCTGGCAGAGGAAGAAAAGCAGCAGTCTGCCATTGATCAGGCGCTGGCAGATGCAGAATTACTGACGGCCACGGCTCAGGACGATATTGATGATTTGCTGGACGCTAACAGTGTGTCACTGCTCGATGAGTTGGTCGAGGATGAAGATGACGGGCTGTCTGCCGACATTGAACTGGAAGAAGACAGTACCGCACTGCTGGATGAACTGATCGATAACGAGGATCCGCTCGACGTACCGGATATTGAACTGGATGAAAACAGCACCGCGCTGCTGGATGAACTGATTGATGGCCCTGTTCCTGAGCTGGACATTGATGATGAAGAAGCCTGGCTGGATCAGGAACTGGCCGCTCTGGCCGATTCTCAATCCGATGATTGGGCGCACGAGAACAGCGCAGCCGAACTCAATGCAACTGAGTCGGAATTACTGTTTGAGCCGGAACTTGAACCGGAAGCTAAGAAGTCCGACGGTTTTGCGCCGGAATCTGACACGGCTGAACCTGTAGCTATTGAATCCGTTGCTGTAGAACCTGAAGCCGATGACATTAAAGAAGAGACGCAAGCGGTAACTGGCGCTGATGAAGATGGCGCGGATCAAGGAATCGCCGATGATGAAGCTGTTTATGCTGAAAGCGTTGATGCTAAAGATGCCGTCCGTCAAAAAGACGCAGATGTTCAAGATGTAGATAGTGAAGGTCTCGCTCATAAAGGTCTGGATATTCAAGGTTTGGATCTTGACGGTTTAGCCGCTCAAGAGACTGCGACGAATGACGTAGATTCGAACGCGTTGCCGGATGAACAGCTTTCTTCGAGTTTGCCGCAATCAGATCTGTCTCAATCACATATGTCTCAGCCGCATACGGTCGAAACAAAGGCGTTTGAGCAGGATCTGGCAGACATTGAAGCGCTGCTGGACAGTTCTGTAGCGAGCGAGACAGCAGGGGCTGACGTTGAAACTTTAGGCCAAACTGTCGATCAGCTGCTTGAGTCTCTGGATGAGCAGGAAGCGATGGACATCGCAGAGCGTGCTGCTGATGAACCTGTGCTTACCGGCGATGACTACGATGCCTTCCCGATTTTCGATGAAGAAACAGCCCTGGCTGACGTAGAGCAGCAGGCTCTGGCGTCTGATGAACCTGGCCGGAAGTCTGAAGCACCTGCTGCCTTTGGCACCACTGAACCGTTGAATCTGGATGATTTGCCAGAGTTTGACGAAGAAGCCGCGTGGAATGATCCGGAAGCTGAAACAGAGTTGCTGGCAACCCCGGATATCAGTGATGAAGAAGAGCAGGCCGTACTCGATAATATCGTGCGTCAGCTGCAGCAAGCTGCGGAAGCGGTTGAGCCCGCGGCACATCAGCAACCGCAACCAGAGATTGCCAAAGAGGTTACCGCTGACGTAACGGAAGAGGCCACGGCTGCGATTGTTGGCTCTGAAGCGGCAGAAAAATTATCAGAACGTCTGGAAGAGTCGTACTCTATCCATGGTCGTCAGGATATTGAGTTTGAAACGCTGGATCCGGCGTCACTGCCTGAGTTTGGTGAAGATGACGCATTGCAGGCTTCGTTTGATGAGCAGCATGAGCTGGAGCAATTCGAGCTGGAAAGCGGTTTGCGGGATATCACTCAGACGGCCACCGAGTTGTCGCATGACACAGTGATGCGGGATCCGGGGGCTGAAGAAGCAATGGCGGTGTCAGGAAAGGCTCAAACCGCATCGGCGATGCCTCCGCTCGATGAAGAGCTGGTCGATACCGCTGGTCTTGATATGGATGCTTTGCTGTTTGACCCGTTGGCGGAAGCACATAATGTGGCGCAGCCCGCTGCGATGATGTCAGAAAAAGCCGACGCCAGTTCTGCTCAGGAACATCAGCCAGCACCTGACTCAGGAATGAGGGCTGAAAGCCAGCCAGATGTTAGCCTCGCGGATGTGGCCCAACCTGATACTCACATTACTCTGCCAGAGGCCAGTGAAGCCGAGTTGGAACGTGAGCAGCTGTTTGCCGATTTTGCCGCAGATACCACGGTCGATAACGTTGAACCGGACTGGAACGAAGAAGATCAAGCTATTTGGACGGCGAGTAATCCGGATCCTGAGCTGGAAAGCGAAGATTGGGGTGTGCAGCCGCCAATGGATGATCAGGATGTGGCAGCGTTTGATGAAACCACACTGCTGGATGATGACGAAGCATCGCTTCTGATTTCTGAATCCGAAGCGTTGGCCGCAAGCTGGGGAGAAAGCGAAGCGGACAGCGAACTGGTCTCTGAACCATCAGATTCTGCAGGGCAAGAACCGGAGTCTCAGTCTGCCGCGAATGGAGTAAACACGGTCAGCGAAAACGACGCAGCGTCTTTCAACCGTCAGGGCTATATCAGCATTGATGAATTGATGAAAGATCTGGATATCGCGGAGTCGGAAGCTGATTTGGATGATGCACCGCTGAACCTTGAGGTGGGACTGGACGAATTCCCGGATGTTCTGGCGAATGTTGGCGATTATGATGTCGACAGTGGTGGCGAATACGCCAGCAAACTGGATCTGGCGAAAGCTTATCTGGAAATGAACGATCAGGAAGGGGCGATGGGGCTGCTGGAGGAAATCGCAGTCCGTGCTGACAGCGCGCTGCAGCAGGAAGCCAAAGCCCTACTGGCTCGCATTTCGGCCTGACAGCATACTCTGCCAGAAACGATGTAAGACATTGAATAATCTGCAAACGGGCTCTGCAAGACAGAGCCCGTTTTTTTATTGTTGAGGCGTCCGATACTGATGGGGCCAGCCCGTTGCCGTGCAGGGGCTGTTTTTTATCTGTGGCCGTCTCTGTGGCCGCTACATTGCGCCTTAGGGCTGAATGGATGGGCTGTATTCGCGACGTTAATTGTAATCGGCTGTATCTCGCCCCTCGCTACATAGCGGTTTTTTCCCTATAATCCCTCCCTTTGTAACACCGGCTGAGAGCCGTCCGACAGAACGAAGTAAATTATGCGAATTGCGTTAGGTATTGAATACGACGGAGCAAAATACTACGGCTGGCAGCGCCAGCGCGAAGTAGACAGTGTTCAGGAGCGTTTGGAAAAGGCGCTGAGTAAAATTGCCAACCACCCGATTGAAGTACAGTGTGCCGGACGGACGGATGCCGGGGTGCATGGCACCGGACAAGTGGTACATTTTGATACCAATGTAAACCGTAAGCTGGTGGCCTGGAGCATGGGAGCAAATGCCCACTTGCCGGGAGACATTGCGGTTCGTTGGGCAAAGGAGGTCAATGACGATTTCCATGCCCGATTCAGTGCGACGGCGCGACGTTACCGCTATATTATTTACAACCATGCATTGCGTCCTGCAATTCTGGGCAAGGGTGTCAGCCATTACCATGGTGAGCTGGACGAAAAACTGATGCACGAGGCCGGTCAGTATCTGCTCGGTGAAAATGATTTCACCTCTTTTCGCGCCGTGCATTGTCAGTCATTAAGCCCATGGCGAAACCTGATGCATCTCAACGTCAGCCGACAGGGCAACTTTGTGATTATTGACATTAAAGCCAATGCATTTGTCCACCATATGGTACGTAACATTACCGGCAGCCTGATCAAAGTCGGCAAAGGTGAAGAAAAACCTGAGTGGATCAAATGGCTGCTGGAACAAAAAGATCGTACCTTGGCAGGGGCAACAGCAAAGGCGGAAGGTCTTTATCTGGTTGATGTCGATTATCCGGCGGAGTTTGAGTTGCCACGAGCACCGATTGGTCCGCTATTTCTGCCGGATTAATCACAAAAAGGTTGCAACAGGGCGTCAACAGCCTTGGGGTGGGTGTGTCGGAGTCAACTTGTAATACCAGTTTTTTATCTACAGACTGACAAGTTTATGCTTTAATTCCACCTCGGAAATTTAACGAATTTGTAATTCTCTGCCGCATTGGCTTATGGTATATCACCTGATTGGCAGGGAAATTAAGAACATAAAAGGTCATTCATGAGCTGGCTGGAAAAGATCCTTACAAAAAGCAATATTGTTTCTTCCCGCAAAGCGTCTATCCCTGAAGGGGTATGGACCAAATGTACTTCTTGCGAACAAGTGCTTTATCACGCTGATCTGGAGCGTAACCTCGACGTATGCCCGAAGTGTGACCACCACATGCGCATGAAGGCGCGTAAGCGTCTGGAAACCTTCCTCGATACAGAAGGCCAGGAAGAAATTGCGGCGGAGCTGGAGCCAAAAGACAAGCTGAAGTTCCGTGACTCGAAGAAATATAAAGATCGTCTATCTGCCGCGCAGAAGAGTAGCGGTGAGAAAGACGCTCTGATCGCCATGAAAGGAACACTGCTGGGCCAGCCACTGGTCGCCTGTGCATTTGAATTCTCCTTCATGGGTGGTTCGATGGGTTCTGTCGTTGGTGCGAAATTTGTGCGTGCGGTTGACGAAGCCATTGCAAACAACTGTGCACTAGTGTGTTTCTCTGCCAGTGGCGGTGCCCGCATGCAGGAAGCCCTGATGTCTCTGATGCAAATGGCGAAAACCAGTGCTGCACTGGAGCGTTTGTCATCAAAAGGTTTGCCGTTCATTTCTGTACTGACTGACCCGACGATGGGCGGTGTATCAGCAAGTCTGGCGATGCTGGGTGATATCAATATTGGTGAGCCTAAAGCACTGATTGGTTTTGCCGGCCAGCGTGTTATCGAGCAAACGGTACGCGAAAAGCTGCCTGAAGGCTTCCAGCGTAGTGAGTTCCTGCTGGAACACGGTGCCATTGACATGATTGTTGACCGTCGTGAAATGCGCCAGCGTATCGGTGGCATGGTGGCTAAACTCACTAATGCAGAATCACCGATGGTGGTGCCGGTCATTGCTCCTGTCATCGAAGTGGCAGAAGAAGAGCCGAAACCAGCGGAAGGCTCTCAAGAGTAATTCTGAGCACCCTTTTTCTTTGTTGGTTGACAACGTATATTCAAACGGGGCGAATGCCCCGTTTGTTGTATCTGTACGGACATTTACGGGCTTTTCTTCCCCGATGTCGGTTCAGCAGTTTGGCATCTGCGCATAAGGTGTTAAATTAGAGCCCATATTTTTGGTTTGACTGAACATAAAGAAGAATGTCCGGATTGACAGCACCTCTAGCAACCTCTCCTTTAGCCGAATGGCTTTCTTATCTCGAAAAGCTCCATACCAGTGCGATTGATCTGGGATTAGACCGGGTGCAGGCCGTCGCGCAAAAAGCGGCGCTGACGAAACCGGCTAACCGGGTGATCACGGTCGCCGGGACCAATGGCAAAGGCTCAACCTGCGCCATTCTGGAATCCATTCTCCTTAAAGCCGGTTACTCGGTCGGCGTATACAGCTCGCCGCATCTGGTTCGTTACAACGAACGCGTGTGTATTAACGGCAGCGAACTGCCGGATGCAGCCCACAGCGAGGCGTTTGCTTTTGTTGAGCAGCAGCGTGGCGATATCAGCCTCAGCCTATTTGAGTTCGGCACACTGGCCGCTTTACGGTTGTTCCAGACCAACAAGGTTGACGTTGTGGTTCTGGAAGTCGGGCTGGGAGGTCGTCTGGATGCCACCAATATCGCAGAACATGATGTCTCTGTGATCACTAGTCTTGCCGTTGATCACGTTGACTGGCTGGGCGATGACATCAATGTGATTGGTTATGAAAAAGCCGGCATTTTCCGGAGCGGAAAACCGGCGATTTGTGGCCAGCCTAATCCACCGGCGACGGTTCCGGCGCATGCTGACGACATTGGAGCCAAGCTGTATCAGGTGGGCTACCAGTTTGACTACGCGCTGACAGAGGACAGCTGGACGTGGCACAGCGGCGGATTTACGCTGGAAAACCTGCCGGTTCCGTCACTGCCGTTACCCAATGCCGCCACCGCGCTGATGGCCCTTGCTGTTGCTGAGCTGGATATTGCTGACCAACACATTGTCGAAGGGCTGGCGAGTGCGTCTCTGCCGGGCCGTATGCAGCGAGTGGGCGAGCACCCATTGATCATTATGGATGTGGCACATAACCCGCATTCTGCAGAGTACTTTGCCCGTCAACTGACGGTGATCAAGCAAAAAGAAGCGAAAGGGCGTATTCACGCTGTGGTTGCTATGCTGCATGACAAAGACATTGCGTCTACGGTTGCTGAAATGAAAGGGGTGGTTGATTGCTGGTATCCGGCATCACTGACGGGACCTCGCGCGGCTTCGGCGTCTGAGATTCTGGCTCATCTACCGGCAGAGACGGTGGGCTTCGATTCACCGGAAGCGGCTTATGACAAAGCATTGACAGAGGCGGAGCCTCAGGATGTGGTAATTGTATTTGGCTCCTTTTACACTGTCGGACAGATTTCCAGTCACATAGAAGTAAACAAACAGGAGTGATTGTGGCAAGTAAATTTCAGAGCCGCCTGATAGGCACTATTATCCTTGTTGCTATTGGCGTTATCTTCCTGCCGGATTTGTTTGACGGCAAAAAGCAACATTATCAGGAGCAGTTTGCCAGCATTCCTCTGCAACCTGAGATGAGCGAGGAGGTAGAGTTTGAAACCATACCTGAACCGGAATTCGCAGACGTTTCTCTGCCGGATGAGCCGGTGACCGTTGTGATTGACGATGGGGAAGCGGCGGTTGAAGTTTCTCAAGCAAAACCGGAAGCCAGACCGGCCGTAAAAACTGAGGCACCAAAGGTAACGGAGAAGGTAACGGCTAAGGTCGCAGAGCAACCGGTAAAGGTGGCACCCGTGCCGGAGACGGCACCGCAAGTGGGTAACCAGGACAGCGGCTGGGTCGTTCAGCTCGGTGTGTTCCGCAATTTTGATAACGCCCATTCGCTGGTAGGCCGTTTACGTGAAGCCGGTTTTCAGGCGCATGTTTTCCCGAAACAGCCTAAGAAGGGCGATTTGGCTCGGGTCGTAGTGGGGCCTGATGTCTCGAAAGAGAAGTTATCCGGCCAGCTCAATGAGTTAGAAAATTTAACCGGATTAAAAGGTCGATTGCTCAGATTTAATCCACTAAACCCTTAGGAAAACGTTTGCGTTAGCATTTTTTCTGTTAGAATACGCTCCAACAAGAAGAATACAATAAATGATGATCTGGATTGATTACGTAATTTTAGGCGTAATTGGCTTCTCTGCTCTGGTCAGTTTGATCCGAGGGTTTGTGAAAGAAGCCTTATCGCTCGTGATTTGGTTTGCAGCCTTTTTTGTCGCGAGTAACTTTTATACCCAGCTGGCTGCCTACTTCACCAACATTCAGGATGAAATGTTGCGTAACGGTAGCGCTATCGCCGCCCTGTTTATTGCCACGTTGATTGTCGGCGCGGTCGTCAACTACGTGATCGGCCAACTGGTTCAGAAAACCGGCCTGTCCGGAACTGATCGGGTACTGGGTATTGTGTTTGGTGGGGTACGCGGCGTTTTGATTGTTGCTGCGATACTGTTTTTCATTGACGCCTTCACCGGGTTTGCTAAGGCTGACTGGATGCAACAGTCACAGTTGATCCCTCAGTTCAAAGTCGTCATTGAATGGTTCTTCAGTTACCTCAAGGACACATCAAGCTTTTTACCAGGCGCTATCTGACAGCGTCTGGTCCAAGATTAGGGATCAGATTGGCAAAGGCCACTGATAGTTACAAGGACACAGGTTTCAGCGGGGATCCGGCAGGCGCGGGATACCCGCTGAAATTTAACTAAGCGACTATGAAAGCGTGACGAGGATTTAGGACATGTGTGGTATTGTCGGAATCGTGGGTTCTACCCCGGTAAACCAGTCTATCTATGATGCACTGACCGTGCTGCAGCACCGTGGCCAGGATGCGGCTGGTATTGTTACCCTGGAAAGCAATCGTTTCCGTCTGAGAAAAGCAAATGGCCTGGTACGCGATGTGTTTGAAGCTAAACACATGCAGCGTTTGCAGGGCAATGTCGGGATTGGCCATGTCCGTTACCCGACCGCAGGCAGCTCTAGCGCGTCTGAAGCGCAGCCGTTTTATGTCAACTCCCCTTACGGTATCTCACTGGCGCACAATGGCAACCTGACCAATGCTGCCGAAGTGAAAGAGAAACTGTTCGAAATAGCCCGCCGCCATGTCAACACCACCTCCGACTCCGAAGTTCTGCTGAACGTTCTGGCTTACCAGCTGGAAGGTGCTAAATCATACCCAATTTCTCCGGCTGAGATTTTTGAAGCTGTCCGTGAAGTACACCGTACCGTCGCCGGTGCCTATGCGGTGGTGTCTATGATTATCGGTCACGGCATGCTGGCATTCCGCGATCCCAACGGCATTCGTCCGTTGTGTCTGGGCAAGCGTGAAGTGAATGGCCAGATTGAATACATGGTGGCATCGGAATCTGTGGCACTGGATGCTGTAGGTTTTGACTTCATGCGTGACGTTGCCCCGGGTGAAGCCATATTTGTGACTTTTGATGGTCAGCTGTTTACTGAACAGTGTGCCGATAACCCGGCTCTGAACCCTTGTGTGTTCGAGTTTGTGTACTTTGCCCGTCCTGATTCGTTCATTGATAAAGTGTCCGTTTACAGTGCCCGTGTGTGTATGGGGCAGAAATTGGGTGAGAAAATCAAGCGCGAGTGGGGCGACCTGGATATCGATGTGGTGATTCCAATCCCTGAAACCTCGTGTGACAGTGCGCTGGAAATTGCACAGACGCTGGATAAGCCTTACCGCCAGGGCTTTGTGAAAAACCGTTATGTCGGCCGGACGTTTATCATGCCAGGGCAGCAAATGCGTCGTAAGTCAGTTCGTCGTAAACTGAATGCGATCCGTTCTGAGTTCAAAGATAAAAATGTTCTGCTGGTGGATGACTCCATTGTTCGTGGTACCACATCAGAGCAGATCATTGAGATGGCTCGTGAAGCGGGCGCACGCAAAGTGTACCTGGCCTCGGCAGCACCAGAAGTTCGTTTCCCGAACGTATACGGCATCGATATGCCAAGTGCCAATGAACTGATTGCGCACGGTCGTGAAGTGGACGAAATCTGTAAGATGATTGGTGCCGATGGCCTGATTTTCCAGGACTTGGACGATCTGGTGGCTGCTGTTGCCGAAGGAAATCCGGACATCCAGCAGTTTGAAGCGTCCGTGTTCAGTGGCACTTATGTAACCGGCGATATCGATCAGGCGTATCTGGACTACCTGCAGTCACTGCGCAGTGAAGATGCGAAAACCCAGCGCGAGATCCAGCAGGATCTGGCGAATCTGGAATTGCACAACGAAGGCGTGTAAAGATAAGTACATGCTTGCTGCAACGAATAAAAACGGGAGACTCAGTGTCTCCCGTTTTTTATTGCTCGCAAGTCATTGCCTGCGGAAAAATGTCGAGCTAAGAGCTAAACTGCGGGCCGAGTCCCATATTCCACAGGATGACAGAGCCGGCGATGATTGATACCAGCAGTACCAAGCCACAGGTGACAATAGAGCTGGAGTAGATAAATCCTCGCTCTTCCGGAATGTGCATCAGAATTGGCACACCGGTATAAAGCAGGTAAACCGAGTAGGCTACGCCAATCAATCCGGCCAGCATCAAAAACCAAAGCTGTGGGTAGATAGCAGCGATGCTTACCATAAAGAGTGGGGTGGCGGTGTAAGCTGCCAGTTCTAAAGACTGAGTAAATGTCGGGGTAGAACCAAAAGTGTGGCTCATCCAGTGAGTCAGGTAAGCCAGCGCAAACACACCGGCAATCAGCGCAAAATACATCGCGACAGACATGCCGAGCGCACTGCCTTGGGTCAGGTAAATAGGTTCCCCAACACCAATTCGCCAGCCGATAAACACACTGGAGATGAAAGCAAAAATCGGTGGCAGCAAAGCAATCAGCATAATGTGGCTCAAACTGCCCTGAATCCCTTCATGCTCCTTGTCAATGGCCCGCCATTCCTGCTTGGGATGGGTATACAATCCGAATAAATGTCCCAGAATCATAACGTTTCCTCGTTGTGCTGTGCATGCTGCACATTTCCACTATCAAAGAACACGCTCCCCAATCTTTAGTGTTCTTCTCCGTCTGTTCTTGAAAACGCCTATTGAACAATTCAGTTTATTGCTCAATTCACCTTGGCTATCGTTGCAAGTTGCAACGAACAGGTAGCGGCCTGAAGGCGTTATCATGCCAGTATTAATAACATTTAGTCGGGGTTGGAGGGCTTGGCAAGAAATGGCATGCAGCAGGTTTGAGATTAAACCTGCTGCAAAAGGGGGGCTACAGCTTGAAGTAGTCGCTGGCGAACTCAATAAAGAGGCGCAGCTTTTCTGGTTGGTAATCGCGGTGGTTGTACATCAGGTAAACATCCCGCGGATTGGATGACCAGTTATCCAGGATCTGCACTAATTCGCCAGTCTGAATGTATTGTTCCAGCATGACATCGGGCATCAGGGTAATGCCCAGCCCGGCAATGCATGCCTCGCGGACAACATTGAGCTCGTTAGCTTCGAAACGGCCACGGTCACTGACGGTGATGGTTTCGCCATTGCAGTCAGTCAGGCGCCATCGCAGCAGAGGTTTGCCTTTCAGCAACGGGTGCTGGTGGAGATCCTGCGCATGCTTTGGCTCCGGGTGATGTTTCAGGTATTCCGGGCTAACCACCAGAATGTCTTTCACTGCATTGACTTTACGAGCGATCAGGGTGGAGTCACGCTGCGGCCCGACCCGAAAAATGACATCCCAGTCGGTTGGATCCAGCAGTTCCGGATCATTGCTCATGGAAAGCTCAATATTGATGGCCGGATGCTCACGCATAAACGCATTAAACAGCGGCTGCAGCATAACCTTGGTTAGGTTTGATGGTGCCGCAATTTTCAGCTTACCAGCAGCGCCTTTACATTCTTCGCTGATATGCTCGGCGGTATCCACCAGACGCTGAAGCAGCGGGCTGCAGTCATCGTAAAATTTTTGACCGGCTTCCGTCAGGGAGAGTTTCCGTGCATGACGGTTCAGCAGGCGAATGTTCAGGCATTCTTCCAGTGCCTGAATACGCCGCGTCAGAGTGGCTACGGGAACCTGAGTTTTGCGAGATGCTGCGGTATAACTCCCGTTTTCCACAACCATGCGGAATAAATTCAAATCGTCAAGCTTCATCACTCTACATCACTGAAAACTTAATAATCGAGAATTGTATAACAAAATGTGTCAAAAGATGTCGTTATCATTACAAGTTTTGCTATAAATCAAGATATCGATAATTTTCTCGATATGCCATTGACTCTTTGGCGGTTTCCCGAAAAGACCAGAATACTTGGGTATCAGGTCAAGCTTCACAGGCATACCCGTAGAGTCGCAGACCTAAGTTATCTGGTTGCGAGATAACACACTGGAATGGGTCAATAAACGGATAGTTATCGAATAAAAGCTGCCTCAAGTTCCAGTATTTCACGTTGGAACGATTGGAGGTGTTGAATTTTGATGAATTTAACAAAAAGAATTGTTGGTTATTTATATAACTGTAATTGACTGACTATTGGCAGAATCAGGCCTATGCTTTTGTTAAGTTCACTGCGTAGCGAAGTGTTATGAGTAGCTATTCATTGCATCCTGATTTAGCCAACACAATGGACAGTCATCGGTACAGATCGTCAGGGGAGTCAAAGTTGCTTGAAGGTAAAGACGTGCTTATCGTCGAGGACGACCCGGTTTTCAGAATGATGCTGACTGGGTTTTTAAATAATGAAGGTTGCCGGGTTCGGGAAGCGGAAGATGGCCTGGAAGGTTTGCGTGCGCTCCGCGAAGGGATGCCTGATGTCCTGTTGTGTGATTTGGCAATGCCGGTCGTCACCGGTATGGAGTTTGTGGAAGAAGTATCGTTGCAGTACCCGATGGTGCCTATCATCGTGATTTCCGGTACCGGGAATATGTCGGATGTGGCAACAGCATTGCGCCACGGGGTCAAAGATTTTCTGATTAAACCGCTGGATAACATCATGGTGTTGAAGTCAGCGATTCTTTCTGTGCTGAAGTCGCAGGATTCCATCACCGGGGCGTCCGGATTTTCAAGCCAGTGGGTGAGTGTTGATGACGAAGCCATCATTGATGAAGAGCTGGAGTGGCACATTGAGGAGCTGAAAACCAATCCTCGCGCAGCCCGTGAATTGCTGCTGGGGCTGATGCCGGATACAGAGTCTGTACAGGGTGACTGGCAGCTCAATTACTGTGTGTTGCAACCCGCTGATGTACAGCCTGTGCTGCTTGATTATACCTGGCTGATGGACGGGCGATTGGCTTTCTATGTGGTGGATTCAGCCTCGGGCGATGATAACGGTACCGCAACCACGTTGCTGATTCGTGCCTTTTTTAATGACTTTCTCCGCACACGGATGGCGGAAGGGTATGATCTGAGTGATTTGATCAAGCTGATAGAGAAGGGCATGCTCAATTCAGGCTATGCCTCACCGATCAGGGCGATTTTCGGTCAGTTTGATGCCACCGACAGGACTCTCACTATTGTATCGACGGGTCTGGCTGCCATGTTGCAAACCAGTGATGGTGATCAGCTCATCCAAGCCCGTTCATGGTTGGGAAATAATGCCCGGCGAAACGCCAGTGTGACGCTCCAACTGGCCGATTCCGGGGGGCGTCTATCTCTGTGCGAAACCGGCACCACCAGTTTCAGTTTGACTCTGAAACGCCGAGGAATGGCTTGATAGTAATGGCTGGATGGTGATGGCTTGATAGTGATGGTTGGGTGGTGATGTAGGTCGTTTTCCCTGCTGGATTCACAAAACAAAGTACAAATCACAACGTAAAACACACATAGCAAAAAGCGAGAGCCCGGCTCTCGCTTTTTTATTCTCAATCCTATCCTCATCTTAAGCCACGTTTTGTGCCGGAAAGTATTGGCCAGTGGCGATGGGACGTCTGAATCGATATCTGAGCTTAGGCTTCGACAGGTTTCGCGTCTGCCAACTCGTCTTTCTCAACGTAGCCTTCTGCACCGTGCATCCAGCTAATCAGTTTGTTCGAGCACATCAGCAGCAGGATACCAGACAGAGTAGCTGCGATCGCGATACCACTGAAGATAGCCATCGGACCGGCTTCGCCTACGTGGGCACCGATAATACCTGCTACGTAGTTTGCCACTGCGTTGAAACCAAACCAGGCACCCATCATCAGAGAAGCCAGGCGAAGCGGAGCCAGTTTCGTGACCAGAGACAGACCGATTGGAGACAGGCACAGTTCACCCAGAGTATGGAAGAAGTATGCACCGACCAGCCACATCATAGAGGTCTTCACGGTCAAATCACCGCCTTGCTCCAGTACCGCGCCAACCATACACAGGAAGCCAGCAGCCAGGAAGAACAGACCCAGAGCAAATTTCACCGGTGACGCTGGCTCTTTAGAACCCATTTTCACCCAGATAGACGCGATGATTGGAGCCAGAGTAATAACAAAGAACGGGTTCAGTGACTGGAACCAGGCAGCCGGAACTTCGAAGTCACCCAGCATACGGTCAGTGTACTGCTGCGAGAAGATATTCATCAGACCACCGGCCTGCTCGAAACCTGCCCAGAAAATTACCACGAACATACCCATGATCATAATCACTTTCAGGCGGTCGCGTTCTTTCCTGGTCAGTGGCTCTTTTTTGCCAGACTCATTCATTTCAGCAGCGCGCTTTGCAGCAGGCACTTTACCGATGTTACCCAGCAGGCGCTCAGCAAATACCATTTGAGTCACCAGGCTGATCAGCATACCGATACCGGCAGTCAGGAAGCCTGCTTTCCAGCCGTAAGCAGCAGATGCAGAACCCGCAATGATACCAGCCAGCAGTGAGCCCAGGTTGATGCCCATGTAGAAAATGGTGAAGGCACCGTCACGGCGGTGATCGCCTTCCTGATACAGGTCACCTACCATAGTCGAGATATTCGGCTTGAACAGACCGTTACCCACAATCAGAAGGGCAAGACCCAGATAGAAGGCCGAAACAGAGTGAGTGCCTACCATGTCATTTGGTAGTGCCAGGGTAAACTGACCCAGTGCCATTAACAGGCCGCCAATGATGATAGAGCGGCGTTGGCCCAGGAAGTTATCGGCAATCCAGCCACCGATTAAAGGAGTGATGTAAACCAGGCCAGTATAAATACCATATAGATTCAGTGCGTCCTGCGTTGTCCAGCCTAAACCACCATTGATGGTTTTATCTGTGAGGTATAGTACCAAGATGGCACGCATAGCATAGTATGAAAAGCGTTCCCACAGTTCGGTTCCAAACAGCAAGAACAAACCTTTTGGATGGCCCAACAGGGTCCCACTTTTAAGATTGCTCATAATTATTCTCTAAGAATGGTTGGATTTGTGTTTGCAAATGCGGAGCTATTTATAAATGACAAATTAATAAACTGCAAATCTTTACAAAATCAAAACAAAATCTAAACGAGATAACATATTGATACAAAAGAGCTTGTATGAAAACCGGTCAAAACTGAAATTTCAGATTTCCCTATCGACATTTGTTACAAATCTCGTAATAAACGGTTGTTTATTTATTAAATTTCGATTTTTTGATTATTTTTAGTTTTATGTGTTGTGAATGATGTTTTATTCATTATTGTTACAAATTTGGTGTGAAAAGGGCGGTTTTTAGCCGATTTGAGGCAGGTGAATGACTATTTGTTTGTCGTTTAGGTTGTAAAAACTATAATGGCAGCTCGGAAAAATTTGAGAATGGACAGAGACGAGCATGAAAGATTGGTACCTTTTGTATTGTAAGCGGAGTGAACAAGAACGAGCGGTGATCAATCTGGATCGTCAAGGGGTTGAGTGCTACTACCCTCAGGTTACGGTAGAAAAAATCATCCGTGGTAAGCGGATAACCGATTTTGAACCTTTGTTTCCGAGCTACATGTTTGTGTATTTTGATCCCGAGGCGATCAGCTATACCACAGTACGTTCAACACGTGGCGTGGCTGACTTTATTCGTCAGGGAGCGAAACCTCAGGTGGTGTCACCGGACCTGATTTACGGCCTGATGATGAACGAGGATTCGGAAGAGCAGCAAGCCAAATTGACCAACCTGCCTAAACCGGGCGACACGCTGAAACTGACCCAGGGACAATTTAAAGGCATTGAAGCCATTTACCAGGAACCGGACGGAGAGAAGCGTTCTTTTATGCTGATCAACTTGTTAGGCCGTCCAGTGAAGGTGAGTGTTCAGAACGAAGATTTAATTAAACTTTAGTTTCGGACTCGGTAAGCGCGTGAGTCTTTGATATAGTTGCCGGGACAATTGAAATATGGAACAACATAATGCATAAAACTTCCTCTGTTCGTAAGGCGGTGATCCCTGTTGCCGGTCTGGGTACACGAATGCTTCCTGCAACAAAGGCCATTCCGAAAGAAATGTTGCCTATCGTTGATAAGCCGCTGATTCAATATGTGGTTAACGAGTGTGTGGCGGCAGGTATCAAGGAAATTGTTCTGGTAACCCATTCGTCGAAGAACTCCATTGAAAACCACTTCGACACCTCGTTCGAGCTGGAAGCCACGCTGGAAAAACGTGTGAAGCGTCAGCTGCTGGATGAAGTTCAGAAGATTTGTCCGCCAGACGTAACCATTATGCATGTGCGTCAGGGGCAGGCGAAAGGCCTGGGTCACGCTGTACTGTGTGCTTATCCGCTGGTCGGTGACGAGCCGTTTGCTGTGGTACTGCCGGATGTCATTCTGGATGATGCTGCCAGCGATCTGCGCCGTGAGAATATGGCTGCGATGGTGAATGCCTTTAATGAAACGCGGATCAGCCAGGTCATGGTTGAACCTGTGCCGATGTCAGAGGTGTCCAGCTACGGTGTCGCCGATGTGGGCGGGGCAGAGCTGAAACCGGGTGAAAGTGCAGCGATGAGCAAAGTGGTTGAAAAACCGGCTCTTGAAGAAGCACCGTCTAACCTGGCTATTGTTGGTCGTTATATCCTGCCGGCAGAGATCTGGCCATTGCTGTCACGCACACCAGTTGGCGCTGGTGATGAAATTCAGCTGACAGATGCGATTGATATGCTGATGGAAAAGCAGCAGGTCAATGCTTTCCATATGTCTGGTAAGAGCCACGACTGTGGCAGCAAGCTGGGTTACATGAAGGCGTTTGTGGAATACGGCCTGCGCCATGATGTGCTGGGTGAAGATTTCAAAGCTTATCTGCAATCTCTGAAGACTGAACTGTAAGACTGTCGTCTGCGGGTAGCGCGCAGACAAAACGCCCGTCAGGTTATTGTTGATTCAGATTACATAAAAAAGCGAGGGGCAGATGCCTCTCGCTTTTTTTGATCCAGTTAATGTTTGATCCGGCTAATGTTTGAACCAGTTGAAGATCCCGTACTTGGGGCGGGTACAACTGCATCAGGTTTAAGCGTCCGGTTTCGGTCTTTCCAGCGCTTTTAGTCGCCGTGGTATTGTTCGCAAGCCAGTAGCGTGTTTTCAATCAGCGTGGCAACGGTCATCGGGCCGACACCGCCTGGTACCGGGGTAATGTGGCGGGCTTTTTCACGCGCAACATCGTATTCCACATCGCCAATCAGCTTACCGTCATCAAGACGGTTAATGCCCACATCGATCACTGTCGCGCCTTCCTTAATCCAGTCACCCGGAATGAAGTTAGGTTTACCGACGGCAACGACTAGAATGTCAGCCTGGCGAACATGATTTTCCAGATCCTGAGTGAAGCGGTGGCAAGTTGTGGTGGTGGCACCGGCCAGCAGCAGCTCCAGTGTCATTGGACGGCCTACGATGTTTGAGGCACCCACGATGACGGCATGTTTACCGCGTACCGGAATATTGTAGCGCTCCATCAGCGTCATGATCCCTTTCGGGGTACAAGAGCGCAGTTTCGGGATGCGCTGACACAGACGGCCGACGTTGTAAGGGTGGAAGCCATCCACATCCTTTTCAGGCACAATGTGCTCCAGGACTTTGGTGCTGTCGATACCGGCAGGCAGAGGCAACTGCACCAGAATCCCGTCAATATCCTTGTCTCTGTTCAGCTCATCAATCAGAGTGAGCAGCTCAGCTTCCGTGGTCGTCGCCGGCAGGTCGAAAGACTTGGAAAGAAAGCCGACTTCATCGCAGGCTTTACGCTTGCTGCCGACATAAACCTGCGATGCAGGGTCATTACCTACCAGCACAACAGCTAAACCAGGTGCACGCAGTCCAGCAGCGACACGAGCCTTAACGCGAGCGGCAACTTCTTGACGAACCGTTTGTGAGATTAGTTTTCCATCAATAATTTGAGCGGCCATGTTTTTCCTTTGGTCGGTAATTGATTGAACAATTGGGTATCGACAGCATAACTAACACTGCAGAGTGAAAGGAAAGCAGTTTCTGCATTGAGCGGTGATAACCAATCGTGTATCTGGGCGCTATTGTCGCAGAGAATGTGAGTAAGATCTATAGCGCAAACGTTTGCTTTTGGTGTTTTGTACTTTGTTTAACGATTTTGTTACAAGCCTGTTCTGTTTGCTTGCCACTACGAACTTATCCTGGTGATTAATCTATGGTGTGGCCTACCTAAACGATGTGTCGTATTAGATTACCATTTCCCCGACACATTGCTCTTTGTTTAAACACTTGATGGCAAATACTCGTAAAATAGGGGGAAAGACGTTGACGTTAATTTTCGGCAACGTATAATCCCGACCCGTAACTCAGCGTTACGCAGTGTGCGCCCTTAGCTCAGTTGGATAGAGCACGTGCCTTCTAAGCATGTGGTCGCAGGTTCGAATCCTGCAGGGCGCGCCATGCATTTCGAGCCGCAGCAGGTTTTCCTGCTGCGGCTTTTTCATTTCTTCCGGGGCATCATCGTTATGCGACTGCCTTGTCATGCGGCTGCCCTGTATAGTCTTTTCCTCCCCTCTATATCTCCAGCTCCGGGAAGCAACTCGAAAGTCGTATTTCACTGCCATCGCTTTTTCTGTCTCCTGTGTTACTGGCATGTGTCCTTTGGCCATTCCGTTACTTCTCGTCACCTTTTATTCTCTTTTTGATATTTTTGGGTCGGTCACCCGTTAAAGTGGCGCGCTCGGCATGTGTAACATTTTGTTAATCAATATATTTTTCAACACGCTTATTCATTGGGTGTGAGGGGGAGTGATTGTTTTGGTGGAATGTGTGGCTAGGGTCTCAACCTGAAGGAATTTTTACAGGAGCCAGGAAATCGGAGGCTATTCTTGCTGCGGGGCGCACCGGGCGCTCGAATAGTGTTTGGTGCCGAGGTTTGGTTATAAACACGGCTGAGCAGGTTGCTTAAAAAGGATACGGATGATGGCTAGGGATTTACAATCATTGCTGACGGATATTGAACGCAAAGGACTTGAAAACGACGCTGCGGAAACCGAGCGTGCGCGAAAATATCTTAATATCACCAAGGACACAGGAGAGCTGTTGCAGGTATTGGTTAAAACCAGCGGTGCTCGGCGGGTATTAGAAATCGGGACATCCAATGGATACTCGACACTGTGGTTGGCGAATGCATTAGGGCCATCGGGCATGGTAACAACGCTGGAGCATAATCCGCATAAGATCGAAGAGGCACAGCACTATTTTCTGCAGGCGGGTTTGGCGGAACGCATTGACATCATGCAAGGGGATGCCACGGCGCTGCTCACCATTCTGACCACACCGTTTGATTTTATTTTCCTGGATGCGGATCGCAGTGCATATATGACCATGCTGCCGGACCTGACACGGTTGCTGGCATCCGGGGGCCTTCTGGTGTGCGACAACGCCATTTCCCATCAACAAGAGCTGCAACCTTTTATGAATTACTTCATACAGGAGACCGGATTTGACACAGCACTGGTTCCGGTAGGAAAAGGCGAGTTTTTGATTTACAAGCACTAAGCGTCTGTGTTGATAGGTGGATATTGTTCATTGCCGCAACGGGATTACCAGGAAAGTACTGACCCGTCCCAGTGATAGAAGCGCCCGCTTTGCTCCGGTGTCAGTGACTCGATCACACTGACGATCCGCCGGGCCGAAATGTCCGACGAATACAATTTGCTTGCCGTAATACGCGATTGAAAGGGAGCCGACAACTGGGTGTCGGTCGTACCCGGATGAATGGCCGCCACACAGGCATTAGGAAACTGGCGTTGCCATTCGAGGCTCAGTGTTTTGAGAAACATGTTGAGCGCAGCTTTGCTGATGCGGTAACTGTACCAGCCTCCCGAATGGTTATCGGCGATTGATCCCACCATCGCTGATAAACAGGCAAACCGGAACGGTGTACAGCGGGGAAGCAGATTATCACAACACTGCGCAAGCGCGATACTGAGGTAAAGGTTGGCGCGAAGATTGTGCTCTAAGAAAGCTGGCGTGATCTCTGACAAGCGTTTTTCCGGCATCTGGCATTGTGATATCTGAGGCTGAGTAGAAGCTGTGGGAATTCGGCTTTGGTTAAGTGGTTCTCTCTTAATGTGGGCAACACTGGCACCTTTGTTTAGCCCATCCTTTAGCCCTTTGTGCAAATCAGAATGCGATGTGGTGCCAGCATGCAGGAAACCAGCAGCGTTAATGATCCAGTCAGGGTATCCGTATCGGGCAAAAAGTAGTGACAGGCGTGCTTCTACTTGCGGTTGATGATCAAGCAAATCGCACTCAACAATCGCCAATCTGTTGGGTACAGCCTGTTGCAATGCAGCCAAAGCCGGTGATGGGGAGCGGGTAAGGGCGGCAACCTGGCAGCCGATTTCGAGACAATAACGCACCAAGGCCATACCGATTCCACCGCTACTGCCGACAATCATCACCTTCTTCACCGCATCAGCCCGCCGGCTCATGTGTCCATCCTTACTTTTTGAACGTTCTGAATCCCATTGTGGCACTCATTTACAAAACCTGATTGGTATTCATTGATTCATACGTTTTTATTTACAATAACTTATCTGCCAGACCCTGTCTGAAAGCGTTGAGGGTCATTAACGTTTAGTTTGGTTTTTGGCCTGGTCATGGCTTTACCTCTTGTTCGCATTGGCCTTAGGTGCAATTTTATTAGTGTCTGTCGACTTGGTTAAGCGGTGGCCTAACAGTTCTCAATCTTAAGAGCTGCTGGTGGAGCACTATGAACAACCACGATTTGAGAAATCATACGTACTCAGATGTATAAAAGTTCAGCAACCGGTCAGGGTGGAAGACAAAAACAGGTGGTGTAAATTGCAGCGTTTGGATGGTGTTTAGTACGAATATTTCAGGACGTGCTCAAAAAATCTTAATTAGGCGCGATTTTTTTACGCTTTTCTCTTGTAAATGGAATTTTTGCCCCTATCTTGTGTGAATGGTCAAATTGCGGTGCGGTGTAGCTGTCTCGACGAGCAGGCACAGGATCGCTATAATACCGCGTTTTTAATTTCTGGCTCATTGGCGTTTAGGCCGGCAGAACAGAAATTATCAGAATTCAGGCGTTATGGTTTTGACGAGCGTCAGCCATAACACGAAAGGATGCCACCGTCAGCGCCGCTGATCGGCAACATCACTCAGACAAACTGAGTAAGTTTTGAGGTTATATAAAATGCAAGTTACCGTTGAAACCACTGAAGGTCTAGAACGCCAACTAACTATCACAGTACCAGCTGCTAACATCGAAGATGCAGTAGCCGCTGAACTGAAGAAAATCGCGAAGAATCGTCGTTTCGATGGTTTCCGTCCAGGTAAAGCTCCGCTGAAAATGGTTGCTCGTATGTTCGGCGCATCTGTACGTCAGGACATTCTGGGTGAAGTGATGCAGCGTCACTACATCGAAGCAATCGTAAAAGAAAAAATTAACCCAGCAGGCGCACCAACTTTCACTCCAGTAGAAATCGCTGAAGGTAAAGACCTGGTATTCAAAGCGTCTTTCGAAGTATTCCCAGAAATCGAACTGTCTGGTCTGGACAAAATCGCAGTTGAAAAACCAACTGTAAACGTGAAAGACGAAGACGTTGAAGCGATGCTGGATACTCTGCGTAAGCAGCAGGCAACTTGGAAAGAAGTTGACGCAGCAGCAGTTGAAGACAGCCGCGTAACTATCGACTTCACTGGCTCTATCGACGGCGAAGAGTTCGAAGGCGGTAAAGCTGAAGGTTTTGCACTGGCAATGGGCCAGGGCCGCATGATCCCAGGTTTCGAAGACGGTATCGTTGGTAAGAAAGCTGGCGAAGAGTTCACTGTAGAAGTGACTTTCCCAGAAGAATACCACGCTGAAAACCTGAAAGGTAAAGCAGCATCTTTCGCTATCAAACTGCACAAAGTTGAAGCGCAGGAACTGCCAGAAATGACTGAAGAGTTCGTTGCTAAATTCGGTATCGAAGACGGTTCTGTTGACGGTCTGAAAGCAGAAGTTCGCAAGAACATGGAACGTGAAATGAAGCAAGCTGTTAAAGCTCGCATCAAAGATCAGGTGCTGAACGGTCTGGTTGAGCAAAACGACATCACTGTTCCTGCTGCTCTGATCGATCAGGAAATCAATGTTCTGCGTCAGCAAGCTGTTCAACGTTTCGGCGGCAACGCTCAGAACGCACCTGAACTGCCACGTGAGCTGTTCGAAGAGCAAGCTAAGCGCCGCGTAGTTGTTGGCCTGCTGCTGGGTGAAGTGATCAAGTCTGAAGAGCTGAAAGTTGATGAAGAGCGCGTTAAAGCAATCATCGCTGAAATGGCTTCTGCATACGAAGATCCATCAGAAGTTGTTGCTTACTACGAGCAAAACGAGCAAATGATGAACAACATGCGTAACGTTGCTCTGGAAGAGCAAGCAATCGACGCGCTGCTGGCGAAAGCTCAGGTTTCTGAGAAAGAAGTTGGCTTTAACGAGCTGATGAACCAACCAGCTGCTTAATTTGCTGAAATTACTGTAGAGATTTGACTTTACTTCAAATCTTCTGCTAACAATGGTCCGTGTGAGAGTAATTTCATTCGGGCCATTTATTTTAGGGAAATAACGTTATGAGCTACCAAGACAAAAACGCTATGTCGCCGATTTTGGATGCGCTGGTTCCTATGGTGGTCGAGCAGACTTCACGTGGTGAACGTTCCTACGACATCTATTCCCGACTGTTAAAAGAGCGTGTGATCTTCTTGACCGGCCAGGTTGAAGATCATATGGCTAATCTGGTTGTTGCCCAGCTTCTGTTCCTGGAATCCGAGAACCCGGATAAAGATATCTTCCTATACATTAACTCACCAGGTGGTTCAGTAACTGCAGGTATGTCTATTTATGACACCATGCAGTACATCAAGCCAAACGTGAGCACAGTATGTATGGGTCAGGCTTGCTCTATGGGTGCCTTCCTGCTGGCTGGCGGTGCTAAAGGGAAACGTTACTGCCTGCCGAATTCTCGTGTCATGATTCACCAGCCTCTGGGCGGTTTCCAGGGTCAGGCATCCGATATTCAGATCCATGCTCAGGAAATCCTGACGATCAAGAATCGTCTTAACAACCTGCTGGCCGACCATACGGGTCAGCCGCTGGAAGTGGTTGAACGAGACACAGATCGTGATAACTTTATGTCGGCTGAGCAAGCGGTGGAATACGGCTTGGTCGATGCTGTTTTGAGCCAGCGTAACAACTGATGATTTGCTCCGGTGGGAAATGTTTCCTTACGGAGCAAAACAACCTGAGTTGTTATACACTCAAAACAAGGCAATGATGGGGTAAAACCCGAAAAGAGGTTAGCGAATGACAGATAAGCGAAAAGAGAGCGGTAGTGGAAAACTGCTGTACTGCTCTTTCTGCGGTAAAAGTCAGCATGAAGTTCGCAAGCTGATTGCAGGCCCTTCTGTTTATATTTGTGATGAGTGCGTTGATTTGTGCAACGACATTATTCGCGAAGAAATCAAAGAAGTGATGCCTAAGCGAGAAGGTAGCGAACTGCCGACACCACAGCAAATTCGTGCAAACCTGGATGAATACGTGATTGGTCAGGACCATGCGAAAAAAGTACTGGCGGTAGCGGTATATAACCACTACAAACGCCTGCGCAATGGTGACACCAACAGTGAAGGGGTTGAGCTTGGCAAAAGTAACATTTTGCTGATTGGTCCAACGGGTAGTGGTAAGACACTGCTGGCTGAGACCCTCGCACGCATGCTTGACGTGCCATTTACAATGGCTGACGCCACCACTCTGACGGAAGCAGGGTATGTGGGCGAAGATGTAGAGAATATCATTCAGAAGCTTCTGCAAAAATGTGACTACGATGTTGCTAAAGCAGAGCGCGGTATTGTTTACATTGATGAAATTGACAAGATTTCCCGTAAGTCCGATAACCCGTCGATTACACGCGACGTGTCGGGTGAAGGCGTTCAGCAGGCTCTGCTGAAGCTGATCGAAGGCACGGTGGCTTCTGTACCGCCACAAGGTGGTCGTAAGCACCCGCAGCAGGAATTCCTGCAGGTTGATACATCCAAGATTCTGTTTATCTGTGGTGGTGCGTTTGCTGGCCTGGATAAAGTGGTTGAGCAGCGTGTGGCAACCGGCACCGGTATCGGTTTCGGCGCGGATGTCCGCTCGAAAGACGAAACCCGTACTCTGAGCGACTTGTTCGAGCAGGTTGAGCCGGAAGATTTGGTGAAATACGGTCTGATCCCGGAATTCATCGGTCGTCTGCCGGTCACTGCGATCCTGAACGAGCTGGATGAAGATGCACTGGTTCAGATTCTGCGTGAGCCGAAGAATGCCCTGACCAAACAATACGCCGCACTGCTTGAGCTGGAAAACGTTGAGCTTGAGTTCCGTGAGGATGCGCTGGTGGCTATCGCACGTAAAGCGATGGAACGTAAAACCGGTGCGCGTGGTCTGCGTTCAATCGTGGAAGCGGTACTGCTGGATACCATGTACGAACTGCCGTCTGCGGAAGGCGTCAGCAAGGTTGTGATTGATGAATCAGTGATTAAGGGCGAATCTGAGCCTCTGCTGATTTATGAGAACACAGAAAGTCAGGCAGCAGGTGCTGAGTGATTTCTGTCCAGTCTGGATAAAAAAAGGAGGCTTTCGCCTCCTTTTTTATTTTCTGCACGTTATCCCGTTGAATCTTGCTCCCTTGCCCCCATATACTCAGTAAAGAGATTGAACGGAAGAGAGAATAATATGAACCTGGAGCGTTCGGAACGCCTTGAGATCCCCGTTCTGCCACTGCGAGATGTGGTGGTCTACCCGCACATGGTCATTCCATTGTTCGTAGGCCGGGATAAATCTATTCGTTGCCTTGAAGCGGCAATGGAAGACAACAAACAAATTCTGTTGGTGGCCCAAAAAGAAGCGGCGACTGACGAACCTTCGATCACTGACTTGTACAACGTGGGTACAGTTGCCACGATCCTGCAGCTGCTTAAACTGCCAGACGGCACGGTAAAAGTACTGGTAGAAGGCCAGCAGCGCGCCCGTGTTGAAAATCTGCGTGATGACGAATTCTTCGTGGCAGATGCTGAGTTCCTGGTAACGGAAGAGATGGACGAGCGCGAGCAGGAAGTCCTGGTTCGTACCGCTATCAGCCAGTTTGAAGGTTTCATTAAACTGAACAAGAAGATCCCGCCGGAGGTCCTGACCTCACTTAACGGGATCGATGAAGCTGCGCGCCTTGCGGATACCATCGCAGCTCACATGCCATTGAAGCTGGCTGACAAACAAAAAGTGCTGGAAATCGTTGATGTCACGGAACGCCTTGAGTTCCTGATGGCGATGATGGAATCGGAAATCGATCTGCTGCAAGTGGAAAAACGCATCCGCGGCCGCGTGAAGAAGCAGATGGAAAAGAGCCAGCGCGAGTACTACCTCAACGAGCAGATGAAAGCGATCCAGAAAGAACTGGGTGAGCTGGATGACGCACCGGATGAATTCGAAACGCTCAAGAAGAAAATCGAAGAGTCGAAGATGCCAGCCGAAGCTCGTGAGAAAACAGAGCAGGAACTGCAGAAGCTGAAAATGATGTCGCCGATGTCAGCGGAAGCAACCGTGGTTCGTGGCTACATCGATTGGATGCTTAGCGTGCCATGGCACAAGCGCTCTAAAGTGAAGAAAAACCTGGCGAAGGCTGAGGAAATTCTGAACGCTGACCACTACGGTCTGGAGCGTGTGAAAGAGCGTATCCTTGAGTACCTCGCTGTTCAGACCCGTATCAATAAGCTGAAAGGACCGATTCTGTGTCTGGTGGGGCCTCCGGGTGTTGGTAAAACCTCGCTGGGTCAGTCTATTGCGGCTGCAACCGGCCGTCAGTATGTGCGTATGGCGCTGGGCGGCGTACGTGATGAAGCGGAAATTCGCGGTCACCGTCGGACCTACATCGGCTCGATGCCGGGTAAGCTGATTCAGAAAATGGCCAAGGTTGGGGTGAAAAACCCACTGTTCCTGCTGGATGAGATTGACAAAATGTCATCTGACATGCGCGGCGATCCGGCTTCCGCTCTGCTGGAGGTTCTGGATCCGGAACAGAACAATGCGTTTAACGACCACTACCTGGAAGTGGACTACGACCTGTCAGACGTCATGTTTGTGGCAACGTCTAACTCCATGAATATTCCAGGCCCGTTGTTGGACCGTATGGAAGTGATTCGCCTGTCGGGCTACACCGAAGACGAAAAACTGAACATTGCCAAACGTCACCTGCTGGATAAGCAAATCAAGCGTAATGGCTTGAAGCCGGGTGAAGTGGAAGTGGATGATTCGGCGCTGGTCGGTATTATCCGCTACTATACCCGAGAAGCGGGTGTGCGTAGTCTGGAGCGCGAAATCTCCAAACTGTGCCGGAAGGCCGTGAAAGAGATTCTGCTGAATCCGCAAACCAAGAAAGTGGTTATCAATCAGGCTAACCTGAAAGATTACCTGGGCGTTCAGCGTTTTGACTACGGTAAAGCGGAAGAAAACAATCGTGTTGGCCAGGTTACTGGTCTGGCGTGGACGGAAGTGGGCGGTGATTTGCTGACCATTGAAACCGAATCTATGCCGGGTAAAGGCAAACTGACTTACACGGGTTCACTGGGCGATGTGATGCAAGAGTCGATTCAGGCGGCAATGACCGTAGTTCGTACTCGAGCAGAGCGTCTGGGCATTTCACCTGACTTCTACGAGAAGCGTGATATTCACGTTCACGTTCCGGAAGGGGCTACACCGAAGGATGGCCCAAGTGCTGGTATTGCAATGTGTACGGCACTGGTATCCAGCCTGACCGGCAACCCGGTACGTGGTGATGTGGCAATGACCGGTGAAATTACCTTGCGTGGTGAAGTGTTGCCGATTGGTGGTTTGAAAGAAAAACTGCTGGCGGCACACCGTGGCGGCATCAAGACCGTTCTGATTCCGAAAGAAAATGAGCGTGATTTGGAAGAGATTCCTGATAACGTGATTGCGGATTTGGAAGTGCGTCCGGTACGCTGGATTGATGAAGTGCTGAATGTGGCGCTTCAGAATAATCCATCAGGCATCGAGCTGGTAAACGTTCAAAACAGTGACATGCAGCAAAGTTAAGTAATGAAAAAACGCTTTCAGGGAGAAAAAGCCTTGTCAGCGTTTTTTTGTGTGGCTATAAGTTAAGTCTAATTTGCCGTTAGCTCAATAATATCAATGCTTCCGCGCCAATTTGGGCGATGACTTGATATAATTAGACCTGGTATTTTTTATCCGTGATGCACTGTTTGCCAAAAGGCTGCAAGCGGAAATGTTCATAGAGGGGATGAGATCGTGAACAAAACACAACTAGTTGACAAAATCGCCGAAAATGCGGATATCTCAAAAGCGTCTGCAGGCCGTGCGCTGGATGCCTTCATTGAAGCAGTGTCTGAAAGCCTGAAATCAGGCGATCAGGTTTCTCTGGTTGGCTTTGGTACATTCTCTGTACGTGAGCGCGCTGCTCGTACTGGCCGTAACCCGCAAACTGGCGCAGAAATCCAGATCGCTGCGGCTAAAGTTCCTGGCTTCAAAGCAGGTAAAGCGCTGAAAGATTCTGTAAACTAAGGGGCAGACCCAAGTTTGTAGGAACAAACAAAATTCCTGGTTGTCAAAGCTGGCAACTTGGTAAAAGCTAAAGGCGCATCGGGTCGATGCGCTTTTTTACTTTAAGTGGTGTGATATTCAGGCTCTGGCCTGTTTGCATTCTTTACTCATCACTCAACGGGTAAGCCTGGGTGGAAACACCGGCAAACTGTGTTGGGCTTATTCCGGTTGGTGTAACATGCCAGATCGAATCAGTAGGAGATACGGCAAATTATGATGGAGCGAATGCGCGAAGGCGCAAACAGCATTTGGGTTAAGATTATTCTTGGTCTGATTATTCTTTCTTTTGTGTTTGCAGGGGTGGGAAGCTACCTGGCTGGCAGCGGTAACCAATTTGCCGCTAAAGTTGATGGTCAGGAAATCAGCCAGCGCGAATTCGAGACGGCTTACCAGAACGAACGTAATCGCATGCAATCGCAACTGGGTGATTACTTTTCAACTCTGATGGGCGACCCGGCTTACGTACAGCAGTTCCGTCGCAACGTGCTGGACCGTATGGTCAATGACCTGCTGATTCAGCAGCGTGCGGAAGAACTGGGTATGCGTATTTCTGATACGCAGGTACGTCAGACCATTTTGTCCATGCCTGAATTCCAGCGTGACGGTGCGTTTGATAACGAACAGTACAACATGCTGCTGCGTCGCGCCGGTATGACTCCGGATATGTTTGCTGAGTCCATGCGTACGGATCTGCTGCGTCAGCAGTTCCTGATTGCGATTCAGGGCAGTGACTTTGCATTGAGCAATGAACTGACTGCGCTGACCAAGCTTGAGCAGCAACAGCGTGATATTCGTACGCTGACTCTGAACGTTGCGGAATTTACTAAAAACGTAGACGTCAGCGATGACGAAGCGAAAGCGTTCTACGAGCAGAATCCTCAAATGTACATGCGTCCGGATCAGGTGAAAGCAGCGTACATTGAGCTGTCTGGTGACAACCTGAAAAACACGCTGACAGTTTCTGATGAAGATGCCAAAGCTTACTACGAAGAACATAAGAGTAAGTTTGGTACTGCTGAGCAGCGCCTGGCTCGTCACATCCTGGTTCAGGGTAAAGGCAGCGAAGCGAAAGCAAAAGCGGAGCAACTGCTGGCACAGTTGAAATCAGGTGCTGACTTTGCTGAGCTGGCAAAGACATCTTCTGATGACACCTTCAGCGGTCAGGAAGGTGGTAAGCTGGATTGGTTTGAGCGCGGTGTGATGGATCCTGCTTTCGAGGAAGCCGCATTTGCCCTGCAGAAAGGCGATATCTCTGACGTTGTGGAGTCTGACTTCGGTTACCACATCATCAAGCTGGACGATATCAAGGCTCCGCAGGTGAAAGCCTTTGCAGATGTTCGTGATGAAATTCTGGCGGAAGTACGTGAACAGCGTGCCGCGGAAGCTTTCTACGATCTGCAAACTGCACTGGCAGAAAAAGCGTTTGAAATGCCTGATTCGCTGGAAGACGCTGCAGAAGCGGTTAATGCCAAAGTACAGACCACGGATTTCATTTCTCAGTCTGACGCCCCGGGCGTTCTGGCAAATCCTGCCGTGCTGCAGGCGCTGTTCAGCCCTGAAGTGCGTGAAGACGGTCTGAACTCAGATGTGATTGAAGTCGGCCCTGAACATATCGTGGTTGTTCGTGTGAATGATTCCCGCGATGAGATGGTGCTGCCGTTTGAAGATGTTTCTGAAAAAGTGAAGCAGCAACTGGCCGTACAGAAAGGCGAAGAGCAGGCACAGGCCAAAGCCGATGCATTGCTTGCTTCTCTGCGTGACGGTAAGACAGAGATGCTGGCTGAAGACGGTCTGGCGTTCTCCGCGTCCAAGACTATTTCACGCATGGGCGAAGATCGCATGATTGCTCAGGAAGCGTTTGCACTGGCAAAACCTCAGGACGGCAAATCTGTTTACGGTGTTACCCGTGATGCAGAAGGCAACATCCTGCTGATTGCGTTGGATAAAGTCATTGAAGCTGATGTGTCTTCGGTCGCGACTGACAACCAGCTGGCAACACAGCTTGAGCAGATGCTGGCACAACAAGATGTGATGGCAACCCTGCAAGTGCTGCGTGATACCTCAGAAGTGAGTTACAGCGCGGTTGATTCAACTGCAAACTAATTGTAACTAATAAGTTCATCGACGGGCCGCCTTGTGCGGCCCGTCGTTTTTTGGACTGGTGGAAACGCATTTCGATTTACGGTGCGGCGAGAGTTTTTCATTTTATGCAGAGCAAATCCTGCTACGACTGTTCTTTTAGGAGATCATAATGAAAACGACGTTGAAAGCACTGGTACTGGCCGTAGTTGTTGCCGGTCTGCCGCTGGGTATGGCACAAGCCAATGACAACAAGCATGAAGGCATTGAAATTACGGTCAACATCAATACGGCGAATGCCGAAGAGCTGGACAAACTCTTGCTGGGTGTAGGGCCTGAGAAAGCTGTCAGTATCATCGAATACCGTGATACACATGGTCAGTTTGAATCGATTGAGCAACTCTCTGAAGTGAAGGGGATTGGGCCGGCGACGGTGGACAAAAATCGTGACCGTATTCAGCTTTAACATGGTGTATCTGAATTACGGTATAGAGCCGTGAGCTTCTCCGTAGATCAGTAGGCTTCTCGACTCCGCAGACAACATATTGCTTTGTGTAGTTAACGGCTGTCTTTAATCAAATCAGGTACTGGCTATGCCGAAAGTGCAGTTATCTTTATGCAGATGGCTTCAGGAACGGCGAAGCCAGTGCCTTTTGGTCCATACGTGGCAAGTCCCCCAGATTGTGCCTGCCACAGCTCCAGCAAGGTGTGCTTCTACTGCAACCCGGGCATTGATGAGGGCTGCTGAACTGGCTGAACCACCAAACCATTGTTCCCACAGTACTTTAGCGGTGACTCCAGCAAGCAGTAACCAACCGCTTTTGTCTTCCTGCTCAATATCTCGGATAGCCCCCCAAGCGAACAGCCCGTGTAACACACCGGATAATCCTGCGTATCGGTTCATGTCAGACCAAAGCAGTGATAATCCGACACAGCAGGACAGCCCCAGAATCAGTTTCAGCAGAATGGCTGGGGTGAGATGGCGGCGGAAAATGAAAGTTATAATTGCCAACGCCAGACTGTTCATTATCATGTGTGGCCAGTTAGTATGAGTCAGATTTCCCGTAATCAGTCGCCAAATCTCACCGTGGTCGATAGCATTGCGTTGCCAGTCAAGGATAGGCTGAATCACTGGCAGTTGTGCCAATGCCAGGAAACTGATCGCAAGGATGATAAAAAAACGAACAGACAAGTTAACCCCTATGAGTCGATATTGTGAACAGTGCGGTAAAGCCAGAAAGGCCTGTATCTGCCGCTGGATTCAAGTCCTTGATGCTAAAACTGAGTTGTGGATATTACAACACCCGTCTGAAGTAAAACGGGCAATTGGTACGGCGCGCATTCTGACCTTGTCACTGCCTAATGCCCGGCTTTGGGTTGGCGAAGACTTTTCCGGACACGCTGAAATCAATGCTCTGCTGGCAGAGCCGGATCGGGAAGCCTGGGTTGTCTACCCAGGGGAAGGGGCTTGGCCAATCAGCCAACTGGCGTCTCAGCCAGAATCATCGGTTAGCCCTAAGCGCCGCACCTTGATCTTATTGGATGGTACTTGGAAGAAAGCGTATAAGATGTGGCAGCTTTCTGCGAATTTACGCCAGCTGCCAACGGTGGCGCTCGATATGGCGGCGGAAGGCAACTACCGTATTCGCAAGTCCCCGAAAGATCAGGGGGTCTCAACCGTAGAAGCCGGATATCTGGCGCTGTCGGCACTTGAAAATGATCCTGAGAAGTTCACTCCGCTGCTCGATGTGTTTAACCGGATGATTGATTTCCAGATCCGCCAAATGCCTGAAGGTGTGTTTGAGTGTAATTACTCGGGCACAGTGACAGATAAAGAGACTGGCTCTGATACTTGCACAGGCAGTTGTAAAAACAGTCGGCATGACACTGGTAAAGGCCAACACGAAGACACCCATTGAGATTCCGGTAAATGGCGGTAACGAGCAGGTTTATGTAATGGGCCAACATAAAAACAGGCACCGTTTTGTGGCGCCTGTTTTTTTGCTATTGAATTAGCCTGTCCATGTGTAACGGAGGATCAGAAACCCTGACCGTCCATTCCAATCAGGTTTCCGGCCGAGGTTGGCTGGAACAGGGTGCTGTACAGGCGCTGGGCAAATCCATCCGTCATACCGGAAATGTAGTCGGCGATGATACGGTGATCATTGAGGCCAAGATCGTAGGCTTGGCGCCAACGCTCGCGGGTGTTTTCCGGGAGCAGCCGCTCAGGGTCGGACGCAAAGGCTTCAAACAACTCCATTACCAGTTGCTGACCTTTGTACTCCAGTAACTGGATATCCGGCTTGTGCACCACGTACTGGCTGACAAATTGCTTGAGCACATCCAGCACAGACTCCATTGGCTCAGACAAAAAGGCATTCCACTGTAGCAGCGGGTTTTCAAAACTGTCGATGCCATTTTGAATCGCAGGCGCGATATGGATGGACGTCAGCAACGCATTGACCATGGCACCAATGGCATCTTTACGCTGGTGATGAGTGCCGAACAGCTGCTCGCTGAGTAAACCAATTCGCTCTTCCAGCCAGGGTTCGCCGCAATCGGCCAATCGACTGGCAACGGCTTCCTGCCATTGTTCTCGAGTGACAATTCCCATCACAATGGCATCTTCCAGATCATGTACGCCATATGCGATATCATCGGCCAGTTCCATGATGGAGCAGTCCAGCGACTTGAACCGGGTTTTCAGGTGCTCCCGGGGATGGCCGCGCTCTGCCCGCATCAGGCTGAACAGTTCGCGGTCATGAGTCGAAAGCGGCTCCAGTACCCAGTGCAGTAATTCGCTGTCGTCGTTGTAGATACCTTTGGCCGGATACCAGTCTTTGGCTTTCAGGTGACGAAAATGGTGCACATCCGCAGGCAACTCCGTGGCCCGGGTCTGGCTGATAAATGCCGGATATTTCAGCAGTCCCAGCAGGGTACGACGCGAGAGGTTCATCCCGTTGTGTTCGGTGTAAGGTTCCAGCAGGGTGACAATGCGAAACGTCTGGGCATTGCCTTCAAACCCGCCATGTTCACGCATCATATAATTCAGGGCAACTTCGCCACCGTGCCCGAAGGGCGGATGGCCAATATCATGCGCAAGGCACAGACTTTCCATCAGGCTGTTGGAAGGCAACAGGTGACGAAAGTCCGGCTGTTTGATTTTGAGCTGAGCCACAATACCGGTGCCAATTTGCGAAGCTTCCAGTGAGTGAGTCAGGCGGGTGCGGTAAAAGTCATGGTGGCCGGCACCATGCACCTGGGTTTTCGCTTGCAGGCGCCGAAACGCGGCGGAATGCAGAATCCGGGCGCGGTCACGCTGGTAGGCTGAACGATGGTCATTACGGCGCATCTTTTGTTCGTTGCTCTTGCGCGCTTCCCAGATATCCTTGAAAGCCGAATTGAGGGTAATCGGGGTCATCAGCTGATCTCGTCCAAGGTGAGGTTAAAGCTTTCCACGAAGGTTTCTAAAAAGTATTGCATCTCCGGCGTTGAGCGAGTAGCAAGGGTCTGCTCCAGGTTCTTTTTCGCTGACGCAAACTCATGGTTGCCGACATTCAGCTCTTCCAGGCATTTCAGGTAGGCGCACAGGCTGTCAGCCTGTTTCACGATCGCATAATCTTCCTGACAGACTTTTTGACTGTCGAGCAGCGGCGCATAGTCGTCGCGAAATTCTTCCGGCAGCATCGACAGCAGTTTTTTCTCGGCGGCCAGCTCAATTTTTTTGTATTCCTCGGCAATGGCCGGGTTGTAGTACTTGATAGGAGTGGGCATGTCACCGGTCAGTACTTCACTGCAGTCGTGAAACATGCCAAGCAGCGCAATACGCTCCGGGTTGGTCTGCCCGCCGAACTTACGGTTTTTAATCAGTGCCAGGGCATGGGCGACAAAAGCAACTTGCAGGCTGTGCTCTGAAATGTTCTCTGTTTCAACGCAACGCATCAGTGGCCAGCGTTGGATCAGTTTCATGCGGGCAAGGTGGGCAAAAAAGTGACTTTGTTTCATATCGGTACTTCTTGGGGAATTCAGGCTAACGTTTTAAAAGTAACAGAAATATTCACCAGAGGAACAGAATTCTTCCTGATATGCGCGGTGATGGGGGTCGCGTTGCGTATGATCCCGAAGGACATACAGTGAAGCCCCGATAATCGGGGCTTCACTGTGAGATCAAACGCTACGTATAAACCGGCGGAAAGCTCGGATGATCCGGTTACTGACGATAACCGTGCAGGAAGCGTTCGAGGCGACCCATCGCCATTTCCAGGTCATCAACCCGCGGCAGTGTCACCAGACGGAAGTGGTCTGGCTTCGGCCAGTTAAAACCGGTGCCGTGGACAATCAGAACTTTCTCCTGCGTGAGGAAGTCGAGCGCCATGCGCTGGTCGTCAATAATGTTGAACTTCTTCTGATCCAGTTTCGGGAACAGATAGAGGGCGCCTTTAGGTTTCACACACGACACACCCGGAATTGAGGTCAGCAGATCGTACGCTTTGTCGCGCTGCTCTAACAGGCGGCCTCCCGGCAGGATCAGTTCATTAATGCTCTGATAGCCACCGAGTGCCGTCTGAATCGCGTGCTGCATCGGTACGTTAGCACACAGACGCATCGAGGACAGCATTTCCAGCCCCTCAATATAGCCTTTTGCCAGGTGTTTCGGACCGGACAGCACCATCCAACCCGCCCGGAAACCACAGACGCGGTAGGATTTAGACAGGCCGTTGAACGTCACACAGAACACGTCCGGAGCCAGCGGGGCGATAGAAGTATGCTGAGCCCCTTCGTACAGGATTTTGTCGTAAATCTCATCGGCAAAGATGATCAGCTTATTCTGGCGGGCAATTTCCACCACTTCCAGCAGGAAGTCACGGCTGTAAACGGCACCCGTCGGGTTATTCGGGTTAATCAGCACAATACCACGGGTATTGGGCGTGATTTTACTGCGAATGTCGTCCAGGTCCGGGTACCAGTCTGATTCTTCGTCACAGATATAGTGAACGGCTTTCCCCCCTGACAATGAGACAGCGGCTGTCCACAGCGGGTAATCCGGTGCCGGCACCAGAACTTCGTCACTGTTGTTGAGCAGAGCCTGCATGGCCATCACGATCAGCTCTGAAACACCATTACCGATATAAACGTCTTCTACATCCAGATCCAGTAGACCACGCTTCTGGTAGTGTTGCACGACGGCTTTACGGGCAGAGTAGATACCTTTTGAGTCACAGTAACCCTGCGATGTCGGCAGGTTACGGATCACATCAACCAGGATTTCATCCGGGGCGTCAAAACCAAACGGGGCCGGGTTGCCAATGTTTAGTTTGAGGATTTTGTGTCCTTCCTCTTCCATACGTTTGGCATGCTTGAGGACAGGCCCTCTGATGTCGTAACAGACATTATTGAGTTTGGATGACATCCCAATATTGTGCATTGATAGGTACCCTGTTTGATAATGTGAATATCCACAAATTACACTATGAAGAAGCAGAAAATAAATACCCTACAGGTAAAAATAGCGAAATATAGAGTTTCATATAATTAAATTCTGGTCGAATAGGTGGAATACCCTGCCTGAAGTCAAAAATGACGCTGCTTTCCCTCTGTCGGCAGAATATTATGTTACAAAGAAAGGAATCGCTGGATTTTTCGTCACCAATGTTAACGTTGTGACGGAATGTGAAGGAACGTGTTAAATCATGACTTTATTAGTCAGAATAGGTTATCTGGGGTAGAATACGTGATTCAGGATAGGGAAAAATGACGGGCTTAACAGGGATACCCCGCCACCCATTCCGGGATAATTATGCTAATCAATTAGCCGTGTTACTATCAGCCATGGATGAGCCTTTACAAGCGCTTGCGAGCTGAGTGAGGTTACCTTGACCGCGTTACAACATGCCGTTGCGTTGTTGCAGCAGAAAATTCGACACAATGCTGATCACGCCCAACGTTTTACAGTACAGCTGGATCTGCCGGCTGAGACTGATCTGATTGACTGGCTGGAATCTCAGCCACTGTTTCCGAAGTTTTATTGGCAATCGCGTGACAGCCGGGAAGAGGTTGTGGCTCTGGGCCAGATCAAGACCTTTACCGATCCTAAAGCGGCAGAAAAGGTACTGGCTTCCCAGCAGCGAATTTGGGGCGGTCGGTCTTTTGACGGACGTACCTCCCGGAATCAGCGTTGTTTATCTTCTTTTTTCTTTTTGCCGGTGCTTGAGCTCAGCCGTCAGGATGACACCTGGCAACTGGCTGTCAATGTGACGCCTGAGCAGGAAGAAACCGTTCTTGCTACGCTGAGTAAGATCCGTACAGAAGCGACACCGGTCGCCGATATCCAGAGTAAAATTCTGGCGCGTACGTTTACGCCTGATTTTAATGGCTGGTCTGCCATGATTGATCAGGCTCTCGACGCCATTACCCAGCGTGAATTCGAAAAAGTCGTGCTGGCACGTAAAACCACACTGACGTTGGATCGGCCGGTTGCGCCGGCTCAGCTTCTGAAAGCCAGTCGTGCCAATAACCGACACAGTTTTCATTTCCTGATGGCGCTGGACGCCAAACACTGTTTTGTCGGCTCGACACCGGAACGTCTGTTTCTGCGTCAGGGGGAAGCCCTGCACACGGAAGCTCTGGCCGGCACCATCGGGCGGGGACAGAGTCCGTCGGAAGATAACCAACTGGCCCGCTGGCTGCTGGAAGACAGCAAAAACCGTTATGAAAACAGCTTGGTGGTTGATGACATTGTCAGTCGCCTGCGCGATTGCTGCCAGAGCATGACGGTCGCTCAAACCCCGGAGTTGATTCGGCTGCGTCAGGTGCAGCACCTGAAGCGGGGGATTGATGCCCGCCTGAAAGCCAGTGTTGATAACGCGGATCTGCTGGAAAGCCTGCAGCCGACCGCCGCTATCGCCGGCTTGCCGCGCGATAAGGCCCTGTCGTTTATTCAGGATCATGAGCCGTTTGCCCGCGGCTGGTACAGTGGCTCGGTCGGTTTTCTGAGTCGTGAACGTACTGAGTTCTGTGTGGCGATCCGCAGCGCCCTGATCATGGGGGATGACCTGCACCTGTTTGCCGGTGCCGGCATTGTGCCGGGCTCGACCGCTGACAGTGAGTGGCAGGAGCTGGACAGAAAAACCTCGACCCTGTGCAGCTTGCTGCAGGCGTCGGATGACTGTGATGCGACATCAATACCCTCAGTACAATGTCTGGAAAAAGAGCGGAAAACGGCATGAATCAACCTCCGGCATATCGTGCCGCCCTCAATCAGCTTTGGGCTGGCTTGCTGCTTGAAGAACTGACCCGTCTTGGCGTACGCCACGTGTGTATTGCTCCGGGATCGCGTTCCACCCCTCTGACGCTGGCCGCCGCGGCCAATGACAAACTCACCCTGCACACGCATTTTGATGAGCGGGGACTCGGGTTTATGGCACTGGGGCTGGCTAAAGCGACTTTAGAGCCGGTCGCAGTGATTGTGACTTCGGGAACCGCGGTCGCTAATTTGTTGCCGGCAGTGGCTGAAAGCGGACTGACCGGTGAAAAGCTGGTGCTGCTCACCTCCGATCGGCCTGAAGAGCTGATCGAATGTGGAGCTAATCAGGCGATTCGCCAGCACGGCATTTTCTCCAGTCATGTCACCGAATTTCAGGAGCTGCCGACCCCATCACTGGAAATCAATCCTGCCTGGCTGCTGACGACCATTGATAAAGTGATGTATCAGCAGGCACTGCGTGCGGGGGCGGTGCACTTCAACTGTCATTATCCGGAACCGCTGTATGGTGGTTCAGAGGATTTTTCTGCCTATCTGGCACCGCTCTCTTTCTGGCAGACGTCGGCAGAGCCTTACACACAATACCAAAACAACCAGGTTTTCCGCGGCGATGATATTGCGCTGTCATGGCAGGCATGCGCGAACCAAAAAGGCGTTGTGATTGCCGGTCGGCTCGCCCCGGGTGAATATGCGCTAGTTCAGACTTTGGCGCAGCAACTGGGATGGCCTCTTCTGGCTGACCCGCAGGCCTGTGGCGACAGTGAGTGGGCTGGTTTTGATGTCTGGCTGCAAAACGCAGACTGTTCGGCGTTGTTGTCACAAGCGGAAGTTGTGCTGCAGTTTGGCGGTCGCCTGGTCTCGAAACGGTTGGCGCACTGGATTGACCTGCATCAGTGGCAGCATTACTGGCTGGTGGACCCATTAGCGGTACCGCTTGACCCAAGCTATCGCTGCACCCGTCGCATTCAGGCGGATATTTCGGCATTCAGCCAGGCGGTGTTGCGGGCCGACTGTGATCCTCAGCATCACGGCTGGGCTGATGCTCTCAAGGGGGCATCAGAGCGGCTCCATCGGATTATCGGCCAGCAGAATGCATTAAATGAGCTTAGTCTGGCGGCGAATGTGACCCGTTGGCTGCCGGAAGGTGCCGAGCTTTTCCTTGGTAACAGCATGATTGTTCGTCTGCTGGATATGTGTGCCAAAATGTCGGATATCGCCACCTTTGCTAACCGCGGGGCTTCCGGTATTGACGGGCTGATTGCCACGGCAGCAGGCGTACAGCGAGGAAGAAAGGCTCCGTTACTGTGCCTGATTGGGGATACGTCACTGCTGTACGACCTCAACTCGCTGGCGTTGCTTGCCAAAGCCACGGCACCTGTGGTTGTGCTGGTGACCAACAATGATGGCGGGGCAATTTTCGATTTGTTGCCGGTACCGGAAAGTGAGAAAGAGAGCTTGTACCGGATGCCACACGGCCTGTCGTTTCGTCACGCGGCTGCCATGTTCGGGCTTGACTATGCCAGTCCTACCACGTTGGCAGAAGCAGAGCAGGCCTGCCGCCAAGGACTGACGACTCAGGGGGCAACCCTGATTGAAGTACAAACGCCACCGGGCGAAAGCGGGGCGCTGGTAAAAGCGCTGTTTGCTGAGGTGCGTGATGCCGCTCTACTCTGAAACCTTTCAGGCCGGGGGCGCTGAACCATCAGCCACCCCAACGCTCGTTTTCCTGCATGGGCTGCTGGGAAACGGGCGGGACTGGCGTCGGGTCGTCGATGCCGTTTCCCCTTTCTACTCCTGTGTGACCGTTGACCTGCCAGGCCACGGTCACAGTCGATTTATTCAGGTTGCAGACTTTGCTGAGGCCAATGCACAGCTTAACGAGACGTTGGCTGCGCGCGGAATTGGTCGCTATGTGCTGGTGGGCTACTCGCTGGGCGCGCGTTTGGCGATGTATCATGCTTGTCAGAGCCAACTTGCCATGTGTCCTTCTGACAGCCTCGTCGCCGATTCACGCAATGGGGCGGAGTCCGGCGACGTCAAGTGTCACGGGCAGCTGGCGGGGATCATCCTGGAAGGCGGGCATTTCGGCTTGCCGGAATCCGAGCGGGCAGCACGCTGGCACAATGATCAGCGCTGGGCAAAACGTTTTACCCAAGAGCCGATTGAACAGGCACTGGCTGACTGGTATCAGCAGCCGGTGTTTTCCTCATTAAATCATGACCAAAGACAAAGTTTAATTGCTAAACGCAGTGATAACCTTGGTTTAGCTGTAGCACATATGATGCTGGCAACATCGCTGGCAAAACAACCCCAGTTATTGTCTGACCTGATGAGATTATCCGTTCCGGTTCATTACCTGTGCGGTGAGCAGGACGACAAATTCCGGCAATTGGCGAGACAAACGGCATTATCTCTGACGGTGATTCAACAGGCCGGGCACAATGCCCATGCCGAACAACCCGACAGCGTCGCTACGGCAATCAGGCAAATCCTCAATCAGATTCGACAAGTGGAAGGAAACGATGCGTAGCGCGAAACTCTATCAGTACCAACTCCCTATGGACTCCGGTGTTATTTTACGTAACCAGCGTCTGGTTACCCGTGACGGCTGGATCGTGGAAATGAAAGACGGAGATAAAACGGGCTACGGTGAAATTGCGCCGTTGCCTGAATTCAGTCTGGAAAGTTCCGAAGAAGCCGGCCAGCAGGCTCAGGCATTACTGGCTGATTGGGTGAGCGGGAAAGCATTGTGCCTGTCCGACGCATTACCATCGGTCGCTTTTGGCCTGAGTATGGCGGAGATGGAACTGATGGGGATGTTGCCGGATGAGGGTAACTACCAAGTGGCGCCGCTTTGCAGTGGTGACCCGGATGAATTGGTGGTGGCATTAAATCAGATGCCGGGCGAGAAGATCGCTAAGATTAAAGTCGGGCTGTATGAAGCGGTACGAGATGGCATGGTGGCGAATATGTTTATCGAGGCCATTCCCGGACTGCGTCTGCGACTTGATGCCAATCGGCAGTGGACCCCGCTGAAAGCTCGGCAGTTTGCCAAGTATGTGGCACCAGCACATCGTGCGCAAATTGCCTTTCTGGAAGAGCCGTGTCAGACACAGGAAGAAAGTCTGGCTTTCGCTCATGAAACCGGTATTGATATCGCCTGGGATGAAACCGTGCGTGATCCGGGCTTTGAAGTAAAAGCCGAGCCTGGCGTCGCCGCGATTATCATCAAACCCACGCTGGTGGGTTCCGTGCAAAAATGTTTGTCGCTGATTGAGCAGGCCCATGCAGTTGGCCTGACCGCAGTGATTAGCTCAAGTTTAGAGTCCAGCCTGGGACTGAATCAACTGGCTCGTCTGGCTGCCTGGCAGACGCCTGATGTTATTCCGGGACTGGACACCATGCAATTATTCCAGATGCAACTGGAAGTGGCCTGGCCTGGCTGTGAACTGCCGGTGACACCACTGAATGCCTGTCCGGTTGCCTGGCACCAATAGAGAGAACGCATCATGGCAGCGGCAACAACTGAAACGTTTCCAACCTGGCCGTGGCAGCATTGGGCGACTGAGCGCCCGGCGGCTGTGGCAATACATTGTGAAGGGCAGCAGTTCAGCTGGCATGAAACCGCCAAGCGGGTTGATGAGTACGCACAGGGGCTGATTGAGCAGGGCCTCAAACGGGATCAGCTGGTTGCCGTGGTTTCGCCGAACTCCTTACAGGCAGTCTGGCTGCTTTTGGCGGTATTGCGGGTCGGGGCACGCTTCGTCGGTATTAATCCGCGCCTGAGTCAGGCTGAGCTGGATGCTCAGCTTGCAGCTTTGCACTGTGACTTTGTGTGGTATCCCGCTAAATCAGTGCTGGATCTCTCGGGGTATACCCGCCTTCAGTTGTTACCGCCGGATGCTTCACGAATGGTGCCGGTTACCTGGCAATTGCATCGTCCCGCCACGCTGACGCTGACCTCCGGCTCGACCGGTTTCCCTAAAGCCGTTGTTCATTCTGCCCAAACGCATCTGGCGAGTGCAGAAGGATTGCTGGCCTGGCTGCCTTTTGATGCGGAAGACAGCTGGTTACTCTCGTTGCCATTGTTTCATATCTCCGGGATGGCCATTATCTGGCGCTGGCTGGCGCGGGGAGCCCGGTTGGATGTCTGTGCACCGGAAAGGCTGGATGCTGCGCTGGCGCAGGTCACTCATGCATCTCTGGTGCCGACACAGCTTCAGCGCTTGTTGGATGCTGCTGAGACGACGTCGTTGGCGTTAAAACAAGTCCTTCTGGGAGGAACGATGATTCCGGTAAGCCTGACTCAGCAAGCCCGTCAGGCAGGGATAGAGTGCTGGTGTGGCTATGGTATGACGGAAATGGCGTCTACAGTGACTGCCAAACCCGCAGATGACAGCAGCGGTGTCGGCACGGTATTGCCTAACCGGGAATTGACGCTGGTGGACGGTGAGGTGATGGTCAAAGGTGAGACGCTGTGTCTGGGCTATTACCGCCAGCAAACCATTTTCCCGATTGCCGAAGACGAGTGGTTTGCGACTCGCGATTTGGCCTGCTGGAAAGACGGTGAACTGCATATTCTGGGTCGTGCCGATAACATGTTTATCTCCGGCGGTGAAAATATCCAGCCGGAAGACATTGAAAAAGTGTTGCTGCAACATCCTGATGTGACACAAGCGGTCGTCTTACCTGTCGAAGATGCGGAATTTGGACACCGCCCGCTGGCGCTGATTCGAACTGTTGGCCCGCTAGACGAGGAACGAAAACAACAATTGCGAGCGTATATGGCGCAGCAGGTAACGGCGTTTCGTCGTCCGGTCGAGTATTTGGCTATTCCGGCGCATTTGTCCGGCAGTGGGATAAAGCTGTCGCGCGTGGCATTGAAAGCGTGGCTGGAAAGTGAAAGGGCGGTCTATCAGGACTGCTTGGTCTGAGCCTCGTCTTGCTTCTCGAGATATGCTGTTTAGAGGCTCGATAAAAGCGTCTATTAAAATAAAAGCGGCTATTTGACGATCGCTATTGGAGGCGGGCTTTCGGTATGGACTTCTGATGCAGGGATTTTTTCTGTGAGAGGAGATATCCAGTATCGGTTTTGGCTATCGTATTTAACCAGTAAAAAGCGAGGCTCCACAAAGAGGGAGCCTCGCTTTTTTATTTCTGCCGTCAATCATCAAGCCTGAGCCTGAGCCTTTAACCCAGTATTAACGGCGTTCGCCGCGCAAAGCCAGAATCGTTTCACGCAGATTGGTACTGCTTGCGTCTTCACCTGCAACCGGTGTGCCGACAATGATATTGACCTTTGACCAAAATCGTTTCGGCAACTTGAGCAACGCCCGCCCGCCTTCACGGCTGAAAATACTGCCCCACAATCCCTGTAATGCCACGGGCACGACTGGTACCGGAGAGCGCTTGGTGATCAAATCAATTCCGCGCATGAACGGGCCGATTTCACCGTCGTGAGTCAGGCGACCTTCCGGGAAAACACAGACTACGTCGCCGTCTTCAAGCCGCTTATTGACTTCGATAAAGGCTTTCATGACTGAGCGACGATCGGTCGCGTCAATCGGAATCACCTTACAGGCTTTGCAGAAGGTTTTGATGAACGGAATGTTGTAGATATCTTGATCCATCAGAAAACGAATCGGCCGCGGACATGCTCCGGCCAGTAACAGCGCATCCATATAGCTGACATGGTTTGCGACAATCAGCACGCCACCTTTGGCCGGAATGTTAGCCAAATCCTGATGTTTTACCCGATACATAGTGTGGCTGACCAGCCACACCAGAAAGCGCCAGAAGAAGTCCGGTGTCTGGGTATAAATGTAAGCCATCACTAACAGATTGAGTACAGCCAGAATCAGGAAAAATTCCGGAATGGAGAACGTCAGGACAGATAGGCAGAGGATAGCGAAAATTGCACTGGCCACCATAAAAATGGCGTTCCAGATATTGTTAGCCGCAATGATCTGAGCCCGCTCTTGCTCCAGGGCACGGTGCTGCATCATGGCATACAAAGGTACGATGAAAATGCCGCCAGAGACACCCAGCAGGGTCAGGTTCACAAAAACACTGATCAGTTCCGGGTGGGTAATAAACTCCATCACACTGAGTGAATCAGGCAGGGTATCTGGTGTGGCAAACATTAGTCCTGCACCGAATACTGTAATCCCCAGACTGCCCAGTGGCACAATACCCGGCTCAATCCGGTGACCGGAGAGCTTGTCACACAGTAGTGAACCAATGGCAATGCCGACAGAAAACAGGGTCAGCAGGATAGAGACTGCGGCTGCGCTACCACCGAGGTGCAGTTTGGCAAAATTTGGAAATTGGGTGAGGTAACAGGCTCCGAGAAACCAGAACCAGCTAATTCCTAGTACGCACTGAAAAACGGTCTTGTCTTTGCGGGCTATCGCCAGGGTATGGCGGGTGTGATAGATCGGCCGCCAGGTAAAGACCATATCCGGGTTACTGGGTTTGGCAGACGGTATCCAGCGTGAACAAAAGTAACCGATGATGGCAAAGGCGACCACACTGACAGCGGCAATGTAAGTAGCGCCAGCCTGGTTCGCGATGACACCAGCGAGCAGTGTTCCCATCAATATGGCGAGAAATGTACCGGTTTCCACCAAGGCGTTACCCGATACTAATTCTTCTTTTTGTAAGTGCTGTGGCAACAGTGCGTATTTGGCCGGGCCAAAGAAGGCAGACTGGGTGCCCATCAAAAACAGCAGTACCAGCAAAATCATGTACTGTTCGCTGATAAAAGCGATAGCGGCCAGCGACATAATGACTATTTCAGCCATTTTAACGATTCGCATGATCGTGGCTTTGTCATATTTGTCGGTCAGGACTCCGGCAGAGGCTGAAAACAGAAAGAAAGGCAGGATGAATAAACCGGCAGCCAGATTGATGATCAAATCTGAGCTCACAGGAAGCGTACCAGCCGGTGCAAAGGCAATGAGGATCAGCAGGACATTCTTGTAGACATTGTCATTGAAAGCCCCAAATGCCTGGGTAAGGAAATACGGAAGAAATCGCCGTTGCGTCAGCAGGCGAGATTGGGACTTTCCTGACATGCTTAACTCCGTTTAAGCTTTCCAGGCATTAAGATACGTGGTCAGCAGATTGTCAATCAAGGCTTTGCCGTCAACAGGCGTTGAGGTGAACAGCTTGTCATCGACGGTCAGCAGGGTAATACCGTGAACACCGGACCACAGCACGCGGCTGTTTGCGAGTACATCTTCTGCACTTTGCTCCGGGTTGATTTGGCTAATCAGTGATTCCAGCATACCGGTCATATTATTGATCCGGGCCGATTGCCATTCTGGCAGTTCTTCACCATTCATGGTGTGCTGGAAAATCAGTTGCCAGCGATATGGGTTTCGAGAAGCAAAATCGAGGTAACAATAGGCGAGTTTTTGCAGCGCTTCTTCCGGTGAAGTCGCTTTTTTCATTTCCGCTTCCGCTTCCGCAAAAAGCTCATCAAGCGTTTGGGCTACAGCGTGCAACAGCAGCAGGTTGTAGTTCCCAAAAACATTGACCAAGGTACTCGGCACGTAACCAATCATAGCCGCGACTTTGCGCAGGCTCAGTTCATGGTGCGGGTGTTCAGCGAGAAAGTTTTTGACTTGCTCCAGTGTCATGCTTACCAACTCTTCGCGAGTATGGTCGTTTCGTCTTGCCATTGAAATGTTACTCTTCTCGAATAAATCTTGTTGTGTAAGAACCCACTGCGCGGTAGCGATAACTCCGTCTAGTCGACCGCGCGGAAGTATATTTTAATTATAGAACGATGTTCGATATTTTAGTTTGAATCAACCTTTCAGGTCAAGCATCTGTACTGTCATCTGTTAATAATCGGTTAAGATAGTGACAGTTTGTGAAGAAAATCATCCTGCTTTACAGCACAATCAACAAATACTTTCTTCAGGCTTTGCGACCTGTCTAGTAATCAGGCAAGCTGTTTTTCACGGTTCTTCACAGAAATCTGCTCGTTCAGCGTCCAAAAATCCACCAGTACGCCAATCAGGAAGAAGCCGAAAGTCAGGAAATACAGTATACCGGTCAGCCATTTACCCATGTACATACGGTGCACGCCGAACACGCCCAGGAAAGTCAGCAGCAGCCAGGCTACGGAGTAGTCAATATCACCGCTCTGGTAACGTAGATCAGCCTCACGGTCCATGGAAGGGATCAGGAACAGGTCAATCAGCCAGCCAATACCCAGCAGACCCAGAGTGAAAAACCAGATTGTCCCGGTTACCGGACGGCCGTAGTAAAAGCGGTGTGCACCCAGGAATCCGAAAATCCAGAGTAGGTAGCCAATCAGCTTACTATGTGTATCTTGCATGTTGTTTCCTTATTAAAGGCCGGTTAAAAGAAGGCTAAAAGCCGCTTTGGTTATGAACAAATGCAGGAAAAATCCTAAATTGTTTTCATTATTAGCATATTACAGTCGAGTATGCTCAAAGTCTCCTAATGTCTCATGCCATCCTTATGTGCTACATCCTTTGATCAATATTAGTAACAATTTGCCGGCAGGGTTTTATTGACTTTCCAATACAGCCGTTTACGATGCAGTCTCCACTAAAGGCAAAGGTATTCATTAATATGAAACGCATCTTTACAGTATTTGCCCTGATTCTGACGGTGTCATTCGCTGCACCGCATGTTGAGGCAAAGAAGTTTGGTGGCGGTAAGTCAATCGGTAAAAGCTATAAAACAGCACCGGTGAAACAGCAGCAACCGCAGCAAACGGACACGCTGAAGCAGCAACAGCCTGCTTCGAACCAAACTACAAAATCCAGTACCAAGAAAGGCCTGATGGGCGGGCTTCTCGGTGGTCTGCTGGCCGGCGGCCTGCTGGCAGCATTCTTCGGTGGTGCGTTTGACGGTATCCAGTTCATGGATATTCTGATTATCGGCCTGATTGCCTTCGTGATCTTTAAACTGTTTAAAGCGATGCGTGGCGCCAAATCGACGCCGATGGGGCATCGTGAAGCGTATGCGGGGAACTCACCTCAGCAGCCACAGCAAACGGCACAATACCGTCAGCAAAATGCACCATTTGGTGGTGCGGCTCAACCTGAATACGCATCAACCGACAGCGATGTGCCGTTTAACCTGCCTCCTGGCTTTAACATGCAGGCATTCCTGAATGGCTCTCGCGAACATTACCGCACTCTGCAAGAAGCGTGGAACCTGAATCGCCTGGAGAAAATTCGTGAATACGTCAGTCCGGCACTGTTTGACGATCTGGCTGCGGAACGTGCAAAGCTGGACGGTGAGCAACACACAGAAGTGATGTACGTGGATGCTGAGCTGGTTCGCGCTGACTACGATGCGAATATGGCCCACCTGAGTATTAAATTCTCAGGACGTTATAAAGATCGTATCGAAGGTGTGGAAGAAGACATCACCGATGTCTGGCACCTAGAGCGCGATCTGCAAACGCCAAATGCACCTTGGCTGATTGTTGGCATCCAGGCTTAATCAATCACTCAATCTATAAAAACCGCCCCTGAGGCGGTTTTTTTATGCCTGATTTTTTCTGTCTGCGATTTTTTGTTTATAAAACAATTGCGCACAATATGTGTGCGAACAAGGTGTGACACGGTCGCGTTTTTTAAGTTGAATCAGGCATTAAATGAATCAGCATTGATCTATTCACCTACTTTTCTCGCCGTCAGCCACTAGTATTTATATCAGGTAAACAAAACATAGAGTGCAGCGTATGGCATATACAACAGAATTGGTTAGTGAAATGAACCTGTTAATTAAGTTCCCGATGCATTCGGATTTGGAAGGGATCAAAGTCCACAGTGATGCACCGCTGGAGATGGTTGAAGCGGCACAGCGGCTGTTTGACAAAGGATTGGTGACGCAACCGGACGGAGGCTATCTGACTTACTCTGGCCATCAGGCCGTTGAGCATGCCAAGCAGGCATTACGAATTCTGACCGGCAAAATGGATAGTTGAGTACATCGTTGAGTACTCTGAGAGCGATAATGCACAGGGAAAGCATGACATTAAGTCATGCTTTCCAGTTCTGTGATGTTAGCCAGTGCCTGGGCATTTGTGGTACCGCAAAGTGAAGGGCACGGTTTGAACTGGTGGCAAACGGCCGGACGCTCCGGCTTGCCAAACAGCTTGCACAGGTTATCGTCATTGAGCTGAACACAGCGTACGCCCGCAGGCTTTCCCTTTGGCATTCCTGGTATCGGAGATGAAATACTCGGCGCAATACAACATGCCCCACATCCTAAACGACACTCCATCACACACCTACAATTAGTAAAACGGCTGCGCAACTTACCACCCCCAGCGTGACGGATCAAAAATTATCACGAATTGGGAAGCGATCTTGCTGATAAATAATAATGACTATTATTACAGCATCAGAAAACCCTTTGCGGAACGGAATTGCTTGAACTTTGTTGGCTCGGGGGCTATAAAACCGCGTTCAACTTATGTCTATCGGGTTCAGAATAACCGCTTGGGTAAAACCAAGTGCAAGGTTGAACTGGCAAGGCAACTAAAGGCAAGAAAAAGGCTTCGTGATGACACACTATTGGCAAGAAAAAGATTTAAAGGACATGACCGATCAGGAGTGGGAAGCCCTGTGTGATGGCTGTGGTAAGTGCTGTCTGCATAAACTGATCGATGACGATACCGACGAAATCTACTACACCAATGTAGCGTGCAGCCTGCTGGATGATAAAACCTGCTCATGTCGTGATTACCCGAATCGTTTTGAATCCGGCGAAGAGTGCCTGAAACTGACCCGAGAGCGCATCGATGAGTTCGTGTGGTTGCCGGACACGTGCGCCTATCGTCTGCTTGCTGAAGGTAAGGAGCTACCGGAGTGGCATCCATTGCTGACCGGCTCTAAAGACGCGATGCATGCAGCCAATGAGTCTGTGCGAGATAAAGTGGTGTATGAAATTGATGTGATTGACTGGGAAGACCACATCCAAAACTTACCTGAATGGGCTAAAAAGAGTTAATTAACTTTTAAAGTTGAGAATGGTTTTTAGTGAGTCATACATTACGTTTGATTCATGATGGCTCAATACAAATCAAGAGTGCCGCCACTGATGCCATATTGTGCAACAGTGGCGGCATTTTTTTGATCGCGACAATGAAAACCCACATAGATAACTTTTAAAGTTGAAAACCAGATGTATACTGTTTTTATATACAGTTAATGTGTGGGGTGTGTATGCCAGAAAGCGATGAAAATCAGAAAAAGGTCATACGAAAAGAGGTAGAAATCTCACCTATCCCTAACTTCGTTTACGAGAAGCCATTGATATCCATTGATGAGAATGGCGAACCTCAGGTTACCTACCGTGCCAATGGCAATACGTTCCCAATCAAGAAACTCCCCTTACTCTATATCGCTGGGTATGACGACAAAGACAACCTAATCAGCTACCAGCCATTAGACATGGTCAATGAGTTCTTATTGTCGAGAGCAATCGATAATGGTGTGCTTGAGCTTGGTACAGATGCACAGGGGCTTGCCCATTACTTCAGCTTTGTATTGGACAAACAGGCAGAGTGGGATGCTGAATACGATGAAGGGGACTTTGACCCTCTCTATGATGACCCCCGTCCAGAATGGAGTGCCTTTCCTCGCAACAAGCAGGAGCGTTTAACCTACCAATATCGAGATGGAATCAAGCATCTCGCTATTGATGGTGTATTGGCTAAAACAACGGCTAGGCAATATATGAGCAGTGTCGTTGGTTTCTATAAACACTGTCTTCGCCAAGGTATCCGCTTTAATAACCCTCCCTTCCAGTTTGAGACCGTGAATATCCATTTCGAGGCGTCTGCATCCAGTATGAAAGCTTACCAGCTTAAGCAGGTGCACACGACGGATATGAGGATTAAGTTTGTTAAGTCATCTCGCAGTGGCGGCACAAACCTCAGCAACCTACGCCGTGACTTAAAACCATTCACCAATAATGAATGGAACATCCTACAAACCATATTAATGAAATCTCGCAGGGTGGTTCGTCATGGTGACAATAATAAATTGCACTCACTGCCGATTGAGTTTTGCCTGCACCCAATGATTTGCCGTAATGCGGGGTTACGCCGAGAGGAAGCAGCGAGCCTTCATTTGGGACAGATTATTAACCCTGAAACCCTGATTCAGGATGGCAAAGAGGTGTTTAGAAAGCCTGTGATGGATTTGGGTGTCGGAGATAAGTACCAATCACTCACAAAGACGGCTGAGGGCTTCGCAGAGAAGAATAAAAGCCGCGTTACCATTATCCCCGCCGCATTGATGAAGATGCTTTACGATTACTCGCAGTCTGACAGGTATCAAAAACGCCTTAAGAAATTCAAAGCATGGTGCAAGGAGCAGGTTGAGGTTGGTAATACGCATCTCTTTGAGGGTGACGATGCCATTAACCCCGAACTGGAATACCTGTTTATTACCCAGTCTGGGAAACCGATGTTTACAAGGCTACAAGACTTTACTGGGCGCTGGGTGGAAATTCGTAACACTGCAAACCTAACCCAAGGTCTCGACAAGCCGATTGTCGGCTCCATACATAATTTGCGCTCAACGTTTGCTGTGAATATCTTCCGCCACCTTTTGAATAAAATGGATGAGTATGGCAATCCATCAATCACACCTGATGAAGCATTGGATAGGGTATCAGCACTGCTAGGTCATGAAGATAGAGCGACGACTATGGAATACCTGAAAATTGCACAGGATATGCCCTCTGCAGATGAAATCTACGAGGACGTACTGGACTATATTGGCGCTTTTGATGACTTGGAGGCGGTAGTATGAGGCAAGGACGTAAGCGTACCAAAATTACGATAAAGAAGACCAGCGCACCTATTATCCCACTTCATTTTGAAGATATGGTTTTAAATTCTGGCAATGGAAAAAAAGCCTACACCTACCGCTTGCGCTACCGTAACGTCCCGACAGTATGGCAAATAAAGTCAGGCAAGGGTGTATTGGCAAATCGGGATGATATCGTCAGGGAGATTCACCAGCGGCTAAACCCCTTACCTGAAAACCCATCAAAGCAAAAGTATTTTTCTGGGCTTGTCAGTTACTTTAAATATCTTGACGGCATTGGTTACCACGGTGACCTTTTCAGTAATTCAGTCATGGCTGATTGCATTAAGCACTTCAATAAATTACGGGAGAAAGGTGAGCAGGTATGGATAACAAGTGAAATTAAAGGTTCCTTATCTTTACTATTGAGGCTGTGGAATCGAGAATCTGACCTGAAGACGTTGCCAGAGGTTCCAGCAGGCCCTTTGGCTGCAAATAAGGCGTTTCATGTGGAAACAGAGCTGAAACTATTATCAAGGGTATTGATTAAAGGCGCACTGGCCTTTCAGGAAGCGATTGAGAAAAATGAGTTGCTAGATATTCATCCGTTTTTTGATGAACAGCGGTTTGATGAACAAGTAAAAAGCAAAGGATGGACATTACTGCAACGTGCAAATAAGAAAAAAGGCTTCAAGCTTTGCATGAAACCTAAATTTGCGATAGCAAATGGTAGCCCGCTTCCACTTGAGCAACTTAATCGGCAGGTTTTTTATAATCAGGCATCACGCAATTGGTTTTTCGTGTTCTCAATGCTGACAGGTATGAATACATCGGTGCTCGCTAATATACGTCACAAGGACGTTTCATTTAAGAGTATTGGTAGTGGGCGGTTTGTTTTCGACGGTGAAAAGTTTAGGGCAGGCTATAAAAACTTGGATAATAGTACTGGCTTTAGCCAGCGAACTAAAGAGTTGATCACCCGATGGCTTAAAACATCTAAGGCGATGTACCAATCACTGGGTATCCCCTTGTCAAATGAGCTGCCACTTTGCCCTTTTTTTAATAGTAATGGTGAGGTTTGCTCTTTTAATGTCAAGAGTTCAAATATTGGCAGCATTAATCTTCAGCTTGAGAAAATAACAGGGTTACGGATTTCTACAAGTCGATTCAGGGCAACAAAATCTGATGTACTGATGCGAGTCACTGAGGATATCTTCCTTTTGTCACAGGGGCTGAATAATACCGTGAATGTTGTCGCCCAACGCTACTCTAGTGGCGTTCAGGCAGACCATGATAATAACTTAAATGCCACGTTTGGCGCGTTAAGCGCTATTGCCAAGGGTGAGGAGGTTGGTAAAGCCATCGAAGGTTCCAAGGTAATGCACAGCGATATTTTGTCTGATTATGATGCTAAAAAATTACGTACCCGTGAAAGCCAAGAGCAGCCATTAATGACCACGCCCAGTGGCATCAAATGCGCAGGTGCAACACCAGAGAAACTTGTTGCAGAAGCAAGGCGCATGAAGCAGTTGGGGATTGATTTTTCCAAAGATAAGGGGCGTTGCACGGATTTTCTTGCCTGCTTTGATTGTGACCGCCATAAATTGGTGGCGTCAGAAAATGATATCTGGTTAATGCTGTCATTTTTAGAACAAATCGAAGACCTCAAAGAGATGGTGGCAAGTAATTCCGCACCGAAAGATGAGTATTTTGTGGTGGAGGGGGTATTGAAAAAAGTCCTTCTCAGACTGAAACAAAAAGCACCTAAAAACTACGCTCAAGCAAAGCAAAAGGTGGATGATGGTGATTACCACCCGCTTTACCAAGACCGAGCCAGTGCAAGCCAATTCTTTAATGGGTAATTTATGTCTGAAAAGCTTATACAGCTTCGCCAAGAACTCGCTGAAAACCCGTATGTGACGTTTGACTCTGACGAAGAAGGAGTGTCACGCGTCTTTGATGTAGAGTGGGATTTTCACGCCCTGAACCAGAATAATAAAACACTCTCTTTTGGGCGTATTAATGAGAAGTACCGCCACGATATTCAGTCTTACCTTTATGCACTGATTCAATACCAAAAGGAAAAATCAAACTCTAACTCCCATATGGCTGTTGGCTCACTGAAAACGTATAGGAATATATTTAAAGCTATCGCCACACGTTGGGGAAAAAGTGACTTCAACTTGCTTTCGAGCGAGCGCGAATGGAAAAAATGCACTAAAGCGTTACATGGGGTTGGCGGTGAACGCTGGTGCACACACATTGCGTCTACGATTAATGCACTGAATAAAGCGGGCCTTGTAACGCGTTATGTCCGCAAGCGAGAATATAGCCAGTGGGTTAAACCTGATGCTGGTGAAGGTCAGGCAATTGCGTTTCCAGAAACGATTCATGTCAGTATTTTAAAGACCGTTGTTAAGTTTGTTGAAACCTATCACTCCTATCGCCATCAGATTTCAGCAGCGATGGAAAAGCTTTACACCTATCAGGATGAAATGTTCAACGCTGAGCTTAAAGCGCTAGGTGTGAGTGCCCTTAACGAGAGGCAAATGAAGACATTCATCGTAAGGATATCTCGCAGAACGAGTAAGTGGCCTGAACGAAAAGTCATTCCTAATTTTTCGTTTCACAGACGTGGGAATTGGTTAGGCACATTGCTCAGGATGTGTTTTATCTGTGTCGGTTTGTTCTCCGCAGCCCGAAAGGAAGAGCTACTCTCCATGAACAAAGAGAGCTATGACGATACATTAGCTGCAGTGCCTAAGGTCTCAGGGTTTTCGACAAAGGGAAATAAAGGCGAAAAGATTTATACGACGTGGAATACTGCACCTATTGCAAAGTTGGCACTGGAGCTAGCTTTTGATGCCACGCAAGCCGCAAGGAAATATCAGTTAGAACGACTGGAAGACGGTTATCAAGATGGTCTGTTAACCCGAGACCAATACGAAGCTAAGCGACAAGACCTTGAGAGTGCCTTTGTTTCTCCTGATATCCCTTTTAGCAGTGACACGGTCATAAATAAAGCATCGTTAAAGTACAAGATTGAGGGTAATTGTGATGCATTGAACATGAAAGAGTTCAACATTACTGCGACCGCCGAAGACGTTGACGAATTCGATCTGTTAAATCCAGAGCGAGCAGGAAGTTTAAAGGTTGGAGGTGGTTTACCTAAGCTTAGCCCTCATGATTTACGGCGGAGTTTTGTGGTATTTATGGTGAAAAACCGACTGGGTAATGCACTCACAGTAAAATATCAACTTAAACACCGCAATATAAACATGTCCAACTGGTACGCGAATTATTCTGAACTGGCGCGTACCAACCAACTGTTGATGGATACTCAGCTAATGAGTGAATTTGATGCGGCTATTGAAATATCTACTGTGGACGCATGGGATGAAATTTACAATGTATCTGACACCTTAAGCGGTGCTGAAGGGGAGCGCATAGCCCTGAATAAAGCAGAGCGGCTAGCACAGGGTGAGAAAATTGTCATGTCGCGAAGTGAATTGCTCGCTTTGGTAAGGTCTGGTGACAAATCCATTGTATTACTTCCTACAGGGGGCTACTGCACCAATCGTAACTGTGAGCGCCTTTGCTCTCTGATGGATATTGTTGAAGCCCCCTGTGAGCATAAGGTTGTCACTGATAAGGCGGCCAAAAGGCTTTCAAGGGAGCGGGACAACCTCATTGCTTCATTTCGGGCAATCAATGATATGGGTGATTATGCCAATGAATTGATTCTGGATGCCAGAAAAAAGAAGATTCAGTCCATTGAACCTACATTGGTCAAACACAGCATCCCATTTGATAGCTTCAAGGATGATATTAAGGCGGTGTGGTCATGAAAGTAGAGTATAAGGCATCCTGCAAGGCAGAAGGGTTACTGGTCAATGCATTTCAGCGATTATTAGATGGTAAGCCGCATCATGTTAAGGCAACAGGTAAACTCACGTTAAACCGAATCAATAATGAAGCTCAGCTTGGCAATAGCTATATCCATAAGTTTAAGGAATTCGTAACCTACGCCAAACCTGTTATCGACGAATACAACCTCAACCGCGATAAAGCAATGACAACAGGTTTAGATATTGAGCTAGATGTCCCTTTGTCTGAGCTTGATGGGCTAAAACATCAGTTAAAGAAAGCCAATGAGCTTAAAGATAAATACAGGGTGCAACGAAACAATGCAATTGAGGCCCGAAAGCAGTTAGAGGCTGAGAACGCCAGGCTCCGATTCAGGGTGTTTGAGCTCCAACAAGAGTTGTTGGATGAAAATTCGGTTGTGACGCCAATAAAGTAGCGTGAACTCACGCTCAAAGTGTAATGGGGCTTAGGGACGTATGCGCAACACGTATATGCCCCAATACGTTTCAGAGAACTCTATCAGTAGTGCTTTCTGTGACTTGTTTCTCTCTCTTCCCAGAACTGTACGTGTAAACGTATCCGCCCCATGATCCCACGGGGCGAGTATTAATGAGTGACGTTCCATGGAAGTAAAGAGTTGAGGTCAGGTTCTGGTTGAGCTAACTCTTCCATACACTTAATCAAATAGTCGTACAGGATAAACCCGTTAGCTTTAGCTGTCTCGATGATGCTGTAAAGCATAGCACTGGCTTCAGCACCTTTCGGGGTATCGACGAACAGCCAGTTTTTCCGGCAAATGACCAGCGGATTGATTGCACTTTCAGCCCGGTTGTTATCGATTGGGTTTATGGGGTCTTGTTAGTGTTTGGGGGATTTGTCGAGGCCGAGTAAAAACGAGTTATAACCTCCGTTCTATCTGTTTCTCATAAATGCAGGGCAATCGAGATCGTCAAGTATGTCAGGCTTGGCTCTTTCATCCAGGACAAAGTGTAGCTGTAGACTGGTGCCTAAGCGGCCATCATCGAATAAACAGGTGTTGGGCAAGAATATGTTACTCGCAAAATTTTTAGCTATGGCGCCATAGAACTCAACGTCATCAAAGCCCATATCTTTGCCAACTATCGTCAACCCAACGGATTTTATCTCTAGATTGCTTGCTGAAAAATCCCTCTCTGATTTTTTCAAGGCATGCCAAAGCCGGTAACCAAGTTCTTTTTCCGGACCGGTAACAGACAGGGTTCGGTATAGGCTTCCCGAACCAAAAAAGGCCTTTATATCGGAGCTGTCTATAGGAAAAAGAGAAAAACCACAAAATAAATGCAAGTGGAAGTCGATGAATGCCTTGGTGCTTTCAATATCGGCTTGCCTGCCCATCGTGAAGACTACGCCTTCTTCTGAAAGCCCATCCAGTGAGCGAACTTGTTCGGAATAGCCGAACACCCAACCATCGAGTGCCTCTTGCAAAATTGCAGAGACATCAGGATCCGGTGAATACATGAATTTCAACAGCCGTCCTTCGTTCATTATTACTCCCTATTATAATTGTAATGAAAGCCTGATATTTGCTAATAACTCGCTAGCCATGAGTTAGTGCTCTAGAAACAGAGCCTTGAGCATTATAATAGTTGTTGGCCATTATCAAATAATTCATTAATAACTTGATGCCACACACCGCTGGAAAATATTGCGCTTGGATGGTAGACGTATGTTACCTTCACTGTACCCGTTGAGTGTTCATAGCTCCGGACAGGGTGATTCGGCTTGTCGAGGGTGCTGATATAGTCCTGTCCTGTACCAGTAGGAAGGTTATCCCAAAGTCGCTTACCGAGAGCAACAACATAGTCTGGCTTAAAATGATCAAGTAACCGTTGCCAGTCATCCCTTGCCTTGTCGAAACTCTCTCGAGAGGGGGAGAGACGAGAGCTTTCAACTAGATCATCAACAAAATTGATATAACATACAGAATGCCAAAAAATGCTCTTTTCTTCAGGTGTTCTAGCTTTCTCTGGCCCCTCAAATGCCAGGAATATGTTTGTGTAAAATTTGTGGCGCTCAGTTCCGGAGGCATTGTTTGTAATGAGTTCGATGCACCGGTCCGGTGATGTGCGTGGACAACGGTAAATCGACTCACCTAAAACCAATATAGATTTACCATTGCGACCGTAGTTATCCCCAACCCAAGGTTTGAAATAGCGACCTTCAAAATTATTCATAATTGACTCATCAGGAATATAAGTTTAACTAGTTAATAGCTATTCTAATCCACAAAAAAGCCAATTAAAGCCGCCGTAACCAACAAAAACATAACCAACATTCCGTTCCATTAGGTCAGTTAGCCATGCACCTATACTCGCCCCCCATACAGCTCACTTCTGGACAAAAGTGAGTAGCTTTAACTGATAAAAGTATGTCTAAGACTTAGACATTTATTATACAATTAGTTATTCATATAGACATTAGTATTGAAGATAACAGTATTAACTATGAAATTAATTTAATTACTTTTTCATGACTCAACATTGAGGTGTAAATAGAAAACATGAAGAATACAACTGAGCTTAGTATCGCCAATTCTTCTTTTAGAAATGAACGCGACCAATTTCCGTAGTCAGGGTTAAAGACACCGTTAATAGAGATATCAAATAGAATCATTAACGGGGCAGAAATAATCAAAGAAATAGCTCCTGCTACAACATTTTTAAATACATTTATCATTCAAGAATCCTCTAAATTTTTATAGAATGACGTTATTTATTTCTATGATAAGAAATCATAGTTGCCACAATTTAAATCAGTAAGTGTGTTTTATTTCCGACATAAACTCACTCAAAGATTACTTGGAAGTTACATGTTTTTTAACTTGTAGCATAGCATTCTCTCAATGCATTGGTATACTCTGACAGAGTTAAGATTGAAGCTTTTTCCGCGATAACGCCCTCAAGTTTTGTTAGAGCAATTTGGTTTTCCATTTGACCGCCTCTCACAAGAAGATGTCTAGTAGCAAAGTCAGTTCCGAATAGTAGATCGATGCGCTTTTTAAAGTCAGAGACGTCAAGAGTTAGGTTACCTTTAGGACCGTAATTATAGTAAGTATCAACAAAATCTAACGCGAGACTGAATGTGTCATTGTCAACTCCAGAAAGATTCTGCATGCACTGAAGATCAATGTCGTACAAAGCGCTATCAGAAATAGTTGCCTGATGAAGGAAATAGATATAACCAGATACTCGTTCGCGAGGATTCCTCAGTGAAATGGGGGTAGGTGGTGATTGACTCACACCAAACCCTGTGTAGTAATGACCCATCGACTTTTGGTATTGAACAACCCAAGGCTTCTTGTAGGCTAAATAAGCTGAAGACAACAAAGTTAAGCCGCAAATTACGATCACTGAAATATTAAAAAAATTATTTATTTTCATTAAAGTAACAATCCAAATAATATAAGTACTAGTAAGCCCATGAGATACTAATGGTTTACACAAAGCCATGTCCATCCAACGAGGAAAATAACGTTTGCTGGGAACTCCTTGCCTTTGATAAACGAACCTAAACACCTCTCAGGGCTAGACCCAAAGTAGAATATGCATGATAAGGCACCTGCCTTCATAGTCAGTCCAAAATCTTTTTTTGCCATAAAAGTCTTTATTTATTGGACATATTAGTAAATATTTTCCTGTCATAGATAGGGGCATCGAAAAATTCGTCATCAAACATGAAACTAAGCCAATACTCTCGGTATCTCTTGTGATACTTGATTGTTTTACGGATGTTCTCAGACCTTGTTAATTTTGGTGAATTAAAAACGTAGTCTAATGGTCTAACGCCCTTATAGGTTCCGCCATTATTTAAAGCAATGGCAAACGCAATAGGGTTTGATAGCAATATCGCAACTTCTGGTGAAGCAAACTCAGCATACTTCCTAATTTCGCTAATTCGATACGAATTATTGTTATATGTGTGCTCGTTAAGGTTAGTAGGATCTCCCTTGGCTGAATGAGCAGTGAGCGCAAAAACCATTAAGGCACTAATCCCTTTTGAGTCTGACTCTATCTGTTTGGCTAAGCGGTCTTTCATTGATTCACCAACCCCAAGACTCTCACCTTCACCCCAGTCAATTACGATTCCGCTGTTACGACGAAAGAGACTATGATAATGAGCGCTGATTTTCATATCTTTATACTTTTCATCTGAGGGGTGCAGAAGATCAGTCCTAAGCTTCCACGTAAACTCCAGCGCATTCTTTTTTCTTTCTAAGTTGGCTACCTCAGTTTTCATTACGCTTTGAATAGCTATCGGAGATAGGACAAGAATAGATAATGCCGCCAAGGCAAATCTAACGCCTCTACTCATAGAGAAGGTCATAATTTTATTCCATTATTGATTTTTTCATTAAGCTTATGGCACCAAACGCTTTGAACTGGTTAAAGCTCAAGCAGACGTTGAACATATAATGTCCTGCAACTACCTTCAATCAACTTCAAGGCAGTTTTCATATAAATAAAATCAAACAAAACAACATATTACTGTTTTTTTGAGCTTGCATATTAAGGTGTTTTTTTGCATAATTCAACCATATAAATTATTGATTTTTTTATAAAAAGAATGACAACAAACAAAAAACACCCAATCGCAAAACTTATCAATTTGATTATTATACTGTTTGCCGTAGTTGCTATGACATTTACAACTATTGAGTTCTTTGCTAGAGGTTGGTGTCAAAAGGCTCACGGCACTCCTGTTGATAAAGATTCAATCTGGGAATTAAGAGCTTGCGCTAAGTACTATTGGGATATGGACTTAGAGAACCCAAACGGTTGGTAAATCAACTCTAAAAAAACGATTTCAAGCAACGCTCAAACTGGCTTGAGAGAAAAATAACCGGAGATACCCATGTCAGACGATTACGAGTACATTTCAATAAAAGACCGAATGAAAAGCTTTGCGGTTGGTCTAGGCGTCATGATGGTCATTGCCTTCTTACTTCTGAAGGGCACTGATTTGATTGCATACCTTGCAGAGCACTACAACTGGTAAGAAAAAGAAGAACAACGAGCCTCCATTAATATGGGGGCTTTTTTATGGAGACGATTTCAACGCACACTTATCCATGCAACACATGGACTCAAACGCAATCTAGTAATCTTTGAGAACAACAATGATCAACTTTTTGTTTAAGAAAAGTTCAGCCACCCGACTTTCTGGCTTGTTACTATTCTTACTTTTCTTTATCGAACTTATTTACGTATTCCTTGAGTTTTCACTATCAGGGTCACTCTTACAGATTTCAACAGGTATCACTGTTGATCCCGAACCATTGGAGAAAGTTGAGAACTTCGGTCGAACCTTGAGCGGTGTGGGTCTTGGATTATTGATATTTTCACTCATCCCACCGAGATCAGGCTTTCTAAGACAGGCTTTAACCCTCGTGTTAACTGTTGCTCTTTCCATTCCAGTAATGCACTTCATCCAAGATAAACTGGTGGATGGCATTGTCGCTATGAAATCGACACCTGAAGATATGGCGAAAGCCGACCTAGCGATTAATTACCGAGATCTGATGCTCGTTAATGGATTCCGTGATGAACACAAGAAAAGTGACCCAATTGTTTACGATATCAAAGATCAGGTTACCCTCGGCTTATTTCCTATTCTGGCGATGCACAGCGACATCCTTAATAAGCTAAAAGGTGATGAAAACTGGTATTTGAAAATCAGTTCAATGAAAATGAACTACTTAGCTAAAGAGCATGCTAGGGCTATTCGTCATATTTCACGCGACATGGAGTACATCCTTAAGGCTCAGCAAGTACATGCCTTAGCGAAATCCCCATCTCTGGAAGCATCACTTGCCTTTGTTCGCCTTACAGAAATTATTGAGCGCCAAGGTCAAGTTGCTATGGACAAGTTCACCAGAGAACAAATTGCCTTTTTGCGCGAGGTGTACAAACAAATTGACCAAAACAAGGGCGGCAAAACTTACTTTGCTCACAAAGCCTGCCTTGATAAACCGTATTCACAGCGACAAGCCTGTTTCGGAAAAATCCAGAAAGTATTTGATAAACGCATTCAGTCGGCAACAGAAAGCGACGTCTACGTTGGCATCCCTTACACAACTTTCTTCTGTAGTGACGGTTACACCTGCCGCGACACGAGCGTTATTTTTAAGCGCGTTTACAAATACGTAAAACAGGATTGGTTAAACAGAACAGGGATTCCTCTAAATAAAAACTTGAATGAAACTTACGCTAGTGGTTTAAATAGCAACTTTATCTCAGATTACACCCATATTTGGAAACTAATCGAGAAGCCTCAGTTCTTCAAAGACGTGATTGGTAATATCCGCCAGTACTCAAAGCAAGAAAACTTGTTTTCAAACACAAAATCTTTGGGTGGAAGCTATGACGAGTTTGCTCAAAAGTTCTTTGAATCAGTTCGCTCTGACAACATTGTCTTTTCTGAAAAGTTACCGTTTGACTTTGATAACTACTCAAAGCCACTTTCTATGTCTGAATTCTTAGCAGACCGCCAAGTAAAGGATACATATAAAGCCATCATGGGTGAGTTTTATGTCCCTGTATCCAAATTCAGTTACAACAACCGTGAATACGATAAACTTTTGTCAACAAACTACCGCAACATCATTCAGTACAGAATGAATAAGTTTAAAAACATTGAAGAGTCTTATGCAAATGACCCTTACCTAAGAAAGCAAGGGGAGATGTACATCAAAATGATCTACATTCCTGCAGTCGCGATGAGCATTTCTCTTCTGTTTGCTATGATGTTGCTCCTAAAGCTTCCAATTCGTATATTGGGGCTGTGCACATTGCGAGTTGAAGAACCTAAGCGCTCTAAAATTCTGCGTGTATCCACACTGGCTCTGACACCCTTGGTTGTCATATTACCGTTTGCTATCTCATCTGGGCATAGTGATCTAAAAATGAATGATACTTTGACAGAAGTTTTGGGTCACCAACCTCTACCGCATGAAGATTTTGCATACGCTTGGTTCGTCGCGTCTCAGCCCCTTACAGAGGTTGGAGGCTCAATTAGCGCCAGAGGCTATGGTGTATACAACCATCCTCTTTACGTTAAAAAATCAAATAAAGATATGTCGCTACAAGTGGAGAGAGCGCGGCTTTCTATAACAATGTCACAAGCACGACAGTGGAGTAAGTAAAGTCATCAAGCCCAAATTTACTACTAATGAAAACGCTGCCCAGTGAGGCGGCGTTTTCACATGTACTCTAAAGCTGATCAAGGTGACTAGAGAACTATATCCGTCTCCCGATCCTATGGGACGGACACAGTGCTCTATGGGTCGTTACTAGGAAATGCCCCTTTATTAGTTAAAGTAAATACTCGTTCACACTCTATTAATGTGCATTTGCCTTACTAAATGTTATCTGAAAGGGCGCTCAACTCCCAAGATCCGCCGTATTGGTCGTTTCCGGAAGAAAGCCAATAACCCTGAATGTATAAATATCTTGAACTTGTACTATGTACACGCTGATGTATGTACACAGTTCAAGGGTGACGATGTTTACATTCATAAAACTAAAAAGTTTCGCAAATCGACGTGCTGATTTTTTGGATAATGACTCGTTTAAGGAATTGCAGGAACACTTGATTGATAACCAAGAGGCAGGCGCTACCATTGCCAACACTGGGGGATTTCGAAAAATTCGCTGGGCACGTAAAGGGATGGGAAAATGAGCGGAGTCCGAGTGATATACTATAACCTGTCAGCCCGTACTGGCCGATTATACCTAGCTCTGATCTATCCCAAGAATGAGCAGGACAACTTAACCAGTGAGCAAGAGAAAGCGTTAAGAGATGTCGCGGCCAAGCTGGATAATACCGAGGTGTAGCATGAGAGATGAATTATTTGCTGATCTGCTGGAAAGCGCAGAGGAAATGGTCGAAATTGAACAGGGTATAAGCACCCCGAACCCAGTACACGTTCACACTTACAGCACGCTGGATGTAAAGGCCATCCGTGAATCTGCTGGGCTATCGCGGCAAGAGTTGGCTGACCTGCTGTGTGTATCTTACGACTCCGTATCGAGCTGGGAGAACAAGCGGCGCAACCCTAGCGGGTTAACCCGTAAGGTGCTGTCGATGATTGAGCACGACCCGAACAAGATGATTAGAGAGCTGTCCCAGGCCAAAGCCTAACCACACCCCATAAAAAAACACTCCCGCCAGGGAGTGTTTTTTTATAGCCTGCCGTCCAACCTTTCTGTGATCTTGGATCTTTTACCGTTTCCCGTAGAGTATGAAAGGCTATATGAGGTTAAAATAATTCGTATCTACTGATTTGGTGGCTATTCAGACTTCAGATCGGCAATAGGCCGAAATAACATCGCAACGTATTCAATAGTACAGAGGGAATGACCTGCTCCCCGCTTTCTAATCCAGCTAAAACTTAGTAATGTTCATCTTATAAGAAGGAAGGTGAATATGAAGAAGCGATTCAACGAACAGCAGATCATTGCCATTCTCAAGGAAGCGGAAGCGGGTCTGCCCGTCAAAGAATTATGCCGCAAGCACAATATTTCCGATGCCACATTCTACCTATGGCGTAAAAAGTACGCGGGCATGGATGTTTCCGATGCCCGTCGCTTGAAAGCATTGGAAGATGAGAATGCCAAGCTCAAAAAGCTCTTGGCGGAATCCATGCTTGATGTTGATGCTTTAAAAGCGGCTCTTAACCAAAAGTATTGACCGTCGGAGACAAGCGCAAGGCTGTGCATGCAATGCAGGAAGTCACCACGATTTCGGAGCGCAAAGCCTGTCTGCTCGTCGGTATAAATCGCGCATCGATGAGATACCAACCTCAATCTAAAGAGAGTGATGTGGAGCTGTCGGCTCGCATACAAGAACTGGCACTAGAGAGAAAAAGGTTCGGATATCGCCGTATTCACCATCTTCTTCGGCGGGAAGGGACAGAGGTTAATCATAAGCGTGTTTACCGGTTATACCGAGAGTCTGGATTGACCGTTCGAAAACGGAAGCGAAGGAAATCATTATGTGTCGAGCGAGAGCCACTTTTACTTCCCACACTGCCCAACCATACCTGGTCAATGGACTTCGTCATGGATGCACTCAGTTCTGGTCGTAGGATAAAATGCCTCACTATCGTTGACGACTTCACAAAGGAGTGCCTGGATATTACTGTTGCATCAGGAATTTCTGGAGATGAGGTGGTCGCCATACTTGAGGCTATTGCTGCTTTCCGTGGTTATCCTGAGGCTGTTCGAACAGATCAGGGGCCTGAGTTTACGGGTAAAGCCCTCGACCAATGGGCTTATGATCATGGTGTCATTCTGAAGCTGATACAGGCTGGTAAGCCAACCCAGAATGCTTATATCGAAAGCTTTAACGGCAAGTTCAGGGACGAGTGTTTAAACGAGCATCTGTTCAGAGACTTGAGCCATGCTCGTAAACTGATCAGTGACTGGCGCATTGACTACGATGAAAGTCGCCCGCACTCATCAATTGGATACCTAACTCCTTCTGAATTTGCAGTACTGACACGTTCAGGGCTAAACAGTAACGTAACTGACATTACTAAAGAAGTGCTGGATTAATTATTGGGGGAAGGTCAACTTACCCAGTGTAGCAGAGCCTGATGAGGGGGAGTCCATGTCATTCGTTAACTTTCATTGACTTATTGATTACACATTGAAGTGATATTAAAAAGTTTTATTATGAAAAGATGAAAGTCGGTTTTTGGCTAGCCAATAAGTGTTATACGCAAGGAGAGTAAAGTGGTAAAAATTCGTGAAATGGAAATCGCAGACTATGACGAAGTGATAGCCCTTTGGGGCCAAACTGAAGGTATGAGCATTAGAGATGCCGACTCAAGAGAAAGTATAGCAATCTATTTAAAGCGCAATCCTGAGTTAAGTTTTGTTGCGGAAACTAATAACGAAATCGTCGGTGCAGTGCTAGTTGGTACTGATGGGCGTAGAGGTTATTTGCAACATTTAGCAGTATCACCGAACTTTCGAGGGCGAAAATTAGGTCGTGAGCTAGTTGACCAAGCAGTAAGTTCACTAGCTAAAATCGGTGTCCCAAAAACTCACTTATTTGTGTATAACGACAATGTGAATGCCCAACAGTTTTATGAAAGGCTAGGCTGGTTTGCTAGGGATGAAGTTATAATGTACTCATTCAACAGTTCGAGCAATAGCAACGTCTAGAGCATGCTACAAAGTCATTTAAGCTAAGAGACTTATGCCCAAAGGTGTGTCGACTTGGGCATGAAACACGAAAATGCCCCTTTATGGTTTAGAGTAAAAGAATATGCACATGTGTGTTAATGCGTATTTCCCCTACCAAAAGCTATCCGAAGGAGGTTAGAAGTCAAATTATGTGTCATTTTGCAATCTGACCTCACTTTCTTGTCTTCAACCCATTGATTCACAATTGATGTGCCATAAAAAAGGTAGCATCATAAGGGGATGAGAAACGGCTATTAGCCGACTAATAGGAATAATTAATTTTGAAAGGACACTGTTTGTGTGGCGAAGTTTCGTTTGAGTTGTCAGACGAATTACCACCGATCTATCAATGCCATTGTTCGTTGTGTCGTAAAGTATCAGGTTCTTCATCAAACTCAGCGTTGATAGTTAAGGCCTCAAGTTTTAAGTGGCGCTCCGGTGTGCATAAAATTAGGTCATTCTCTACGAGTACAGGTTTTAAATCTGAGTTTTGTTGTCAATGCGGTAGTCCAGTCCCAAATATCAGCTCAAGCGGCGACTCATATTGGGTGCCTGCTGGTTTACTGTCTGAGCCTGTGGATACAAAAGTTTCTGCACATGTCTATGTCGGCTCTCGCGCTAACTGGGATGTGGGGTTGATTAACGACGGTATTCCGCAATTTGAAACGATGCCCAGTGAAAGAGATTGGTTAAAGTTAAGTAGGTAACGCACGCATAACAACGTTTAAGGCTTCAAGATACTTTTTCTAATCTTATATAAACGTTTTAGGACTATTACACTAAAACGTATATGTCCACTTCCAAGCTAGCTGCTATGGCTAGCTCGGTTCTGCCCCAAAATCGTTTAGATTAAATACTCTTCCGCACTTCGAGAACGTGTATTTCCATACTAAAAGTTATCCGAACTCAGCACATCCAGAAATTATGCCCTCACAGTGCGGTCTAGCTTCTTATTTGCTTACTAAGTCATTGATTATTTTTGAAGGTTTAAACGAAACTGCGCATTATGTATCTGTGAAGTGTGGCTTAGAGCTGTATAGTAAGCGTTATGTTTTTAAGGAGATACTATGGCAAGAGATGATTTCACTCCAACGACTAAAAGAATTATGGCTGAGCGTGTGGCATGGCGTTGTAGTTTTCCAAATTGCGGAAAGATTACTATTGGCCCTCGAATGGGTGAAAATGAGAATGATAAATCCCTTAATTTAGGAGAAGCTGCTCATATAGTTGCCGCATCTGAAGATGGTCCTCGCTATGATTCTAATACAACACCAGAATACCGGAAGTCGATTGACAATGGCATTTGGATGTGTCGTGCTCATGCTCGATTTATTGATACTGATTACAAAGAGTTTTCTGTTGAAACATTAAGGTTGTGGAAGCTAGAGGCTGAAGAAAAAGCATATCGTGCGCTTAGTTTACAAGATAATTATCAATTTAGTTCAAAAAGCACATTAATTGCATTAGGTTTTGAAACAATTTTCGAAGGTACATGGGAAGCTGTAGATGGGAATGAGTGGACATTTAAAGTTAAGCAGTTCATTGAGGGTAACTCTTCTAAGTTAAGAGATTACGCCGACAATTATAACTCAATTGATTGTAACCAGAATTTTATTTCTGTTGTGTCACAAGGTGATGCGCGAGTTATCGAAGGGCCAATAAATATACAATATCTCGATGGTGGTTCTGAGCTGATATCGGTTCGTATTGCCCCCAAAGAAATTGCTTCGTTGCCAGAGAATGCAGGAATAGATTTTTTGCTAGGTGAAGATGGGGATATAGTCTTTGAAGGTGGCGATATTAAAATGGTCACAGGAGTAGATACAGCTATTCAAAGTATAAGTATTGCGGCAAGTACGCAATATGGAGAGTGGTTTGCTGATAGGACTGTAGGTTCATTTATAACTCAGTATTACAATAAATATAAATCAAATATTGCCTTACTTAATCAGTTGATTAAATTGGAGTTTATTAGACTTTCATTAGTTCCTCGTACAACATTAGAAGGTAAACTTGTCAAACCGCCTCTTAACTTCATAAAAGAAGTCAAAACAGCCAATCTAAAAACGATTGAACTGAAAAATTCAAGAGCAGTTGTTACTTTGAGCCTTGTGCTTGGTAATGGTGATGAATGGAATGGCGATCAAACGGTGTATATAGGAGCATAACAAGCGAGTATGGCGTCAACAGTTAATTTTTCGCTGTATTTTCGTTCCACATGGTGTCGTCTAAGGAGCCAACATACTTTTCCTAATCTGACTGAAACGCTATAGAGCATCAGTTCTAAAACGTTTCTGTCCAAAAGTTTGTTACGCGGGGTTGTGGTTGTATGATGCAAAGGAGTAGCCATGAGGAATGGGACTTTCTTGTATAGTAGAGCACAGACAAGCACCAAAATATCGAGATTTGTTTTGATTGAGTTGATGGGATAGTTGAGAATTTCGGGGGTGATTTTCTCAGGTTTTGTTTAGAGAAAGGGCCTTTTGTTGAGAAAGCCATGAACCCATTGGTATTGCTGGCCTCTCTCATGATTCATAAAAACAAAAATTAATTCTTGTCGCTTATCAATCATCCCAATCGTCGTTAAGTTTTGAGCACACCTCAAAAATAAAGAAAAGCGCCATTGGGCGCTTTTCTTTATTTTTAGTTTCGTTGTATGCGAATACTACCGTTTTCGCTTTATGCTGAAGCTTGTCAGGCTACCATACCAGATTCACCGGAATCGGATTCAAGCGTTTCTCGGGCTAGCTTGAGCGTTTCAACAATGGGGGCTGCCTTGTTGTGTTTACGGATATCAGCAAACAACTCTTTCGCCTGAGGATATTCGTGACGCAGGTATGAAAACCATTGCTTGATGCGGTTAGGGTAATAAAGTCCTTTATCGCCTTTGATTTCGTAGGTCGAATATTGCAGCAGTAACTGCAGAACCGTTTCCCATTCCATGTGTGAGTGGTTGTATTTGATGACATTGCCCAGGTTCGGCAGGTTGATAGCGCCTCGGCAAACCATGAGAGCGTCCGCCGCGGTGGTTGTCATGCAGCGCTGGGCGTCATCATGGTTCCAGACTTCGCCGTTTGCGACCACTGAAATCGACAATTTGTCTTTCACCTGACGGATGTAATCCCACTTAATGGCTTCGGCTTTGTAGCCATCAGTTTTAGTGCGGCCATGAATCACAATTTCATCGGCACCAGCTTGAGCAACCGCATCTGCAATTTCAAAGCAGTGGTTAGGATCGTCCCAGCCCAGGCGAACTTTTGCTGTGACCGGTTTACGGCAGTCAGCAGCATCACGTACCGCCTTAACGATGTCATACATCAGCTGAGGATTTTGCAGAAGGGCAGCGCCGCCTTTACTTTTATTGACCATTTTAGCCGGACAACCGAAATTGATATCCACACCGGGTGAACCTAATTCGATTGCCTGACAGGCATTTTCTGCCATCCAGTGCGGGTCCTGACCAAGCAGCTGAACGCGAACCGGGGTGCCGGAAGTCGTTTTCCCGCCCTGTAGAAGCTCAGGGCAAAGACGATAAAACACACTTTTTGGCAGCAACTGATCAACAACGCGCACAAACTCGGTGACACATAGGTCGTAGTCATTGATTTCAGTCAGCATTTCCCGCATCAGGTGATCAACCACACCTTCCATCGGGCCTAAAATTAAACGCATGGATTTCTCTTTTGCTGGTGGCAGAAGCCTGTTGACTAGCAATGGAAGGCAACAGGCGGGTCAGGGGGCGAAATTTTAGAGGGTATTGGCTGGCTTGTCTAATAGAGTCCGACCTGACACACGATACACGGCCGGAAGTTCATGTCTGGCAGCCGAAAAGGCCAAAGATACCATTTGCCTGGCGACCTGTTCGGCAGGGATAGGTTCAAGATTTTTCAATGGGCCCAACATCAGAGGGTGAATAATCGCGAGTGTTTCCTGTACCAGTTTTTCGTCGGCTCTTGGCTGGGCACGGTCACCTTTGAGCGGGCCCGGCCGGACAAAAATACAGTGCTCGAATCCCATTTTGCTGAGGGCCTGTTCCATTTTCCCTTTGGTACGCAGGTAATGCGACGGCGAGTAAGGGTTGGCGAACAGGCTGGAAATAACGACTAAGTGGCGGACACCGACGATTTTCATGGTTCGGGCAACGTCTTTGACCAGATGTAGATCAACCGCTTCCAGAGCATGCTGGCTACCTGCCTGCTTTTTGGTTGTCCCCAGGCAAATGAAGCCGTAAGCCGGCTGGGCATTCGTGTCGTGCCACTCCGTGACCCGAAGTTCCGGATTCACAATTTGCACCAGTTTTTTACTGTGCAACGGTAACTCCCGTCGCGAGAGTGAGTAGACTTTACTGATATTGTCGTGATTGAGCAGGAGGTGGACCAGTTCATCACCAACCAAACCACTGGCTCCGGCGATAATGGCCTGGGCATTAGTCAACGTCATGATCTTTGCCTGATATGAGAAGAAATCTTGCTTCATTTTTGCCACTGACTGGTGATAAGTTCAACAAAATTGTCGACTTATTCCTGATGATGGGGAAGTAGAGCCAGGATTTGGCCGCTCTCGTCAGGTGTGAAGTGGTGTCGGAGTTACCATCAGGTATATAATTGGCGACTTAGCCGACACCAAGAGATGCGAAACATGACACAACTGATAACTTTACCGACCAATTGGGAAGGTATGCCTGCCACCTTTATTGAAGGTGCTCTGCTGGCTGCTAACGCCAACCCGAAACCACTGGATCCTGAAGTATGGTTGCCGGTGCTGGTAACGGGTGGGGTCGATGAAGATGATGCGGTTAGCCTGAGCAATGAGCAAACGCAGAGTATCCTGAATCACTTTGAGCTGCAGTACCGGTACATCAAAGCGGGTGAATTTCAGCTGCCGGAGCAGGTCTGCTGGGATGAGGCGAAAGGTGTCACGCCTGAAATGGCTGAGTTTGCCGAGGGCTTTCTCGCTGTGTGGCCATTTATTGAGCCTAACTGGGCTGAGCAGACGATGTCTGACGGCACAATGCGAATGCTATCGGCGTTGATCACAACGGTGATGCTGATGCTTGATGAAGAAGCGACACTGGCACAAATGGACGAAGCTGGGGTGACAGGCATGCCAGAGCCAGCTGCGCTGTATGCACAGTTCCCTTTGATGCTGACCGAAGTTGTTATGGCGGCGGATGAATTGCAGCAGGGAGCAGCAGCACAAGCTGTGAACCCGTATAAAGAAATGGGCCGTAATGATATTTGCCTGTGCGGTAGTGGGAAGAAATTCAAGCATTGCTGCGGGCAATAAGTTGTGACCGATAAATTACGTTCATCGCTGAATTCCTCAACGTTATCTTCGCCCATACAATCTTCGCCGGTATCAAAGCCAGAGAAACCAGTGATACTTGTCGTTGCCGGTGTCATCGAAAAAGACGGGTGCTATCTGCTGACCCAGCGATTGGCACATGCCAGCCAAGGCGGACTGTGGGAGTTTCCCGGCGGCAAAGTGGAGCCTCAGGAAACACCTCAGCAGGCACTAGAACGTGAGCTGATGGAGGAACTGGCCATTGAAACTCAGACTGGTCAGTTTCTTGCGGATAGTCTGTTTGATTACGGTGACAAGGTGATTCTGCTTAAGGGATACATCTCGCACTGGCTTGCGGGTGAGATTGTGTTGCACAGTCACCAGGATGCTGTCTGGCTGGAAGCTGATGCTATTGCGCAGTACGCTTTGTGCCCGGCGGATTACCCAATCGTTGAGGCCCTTTTGGCTTTAGAGGCAGGTACCGATTAAGCCTTATTCGGTACGTTTCGCTGCGGCTGGTTTGGGCCTGACAGCTGATGAAGATGAACTGTTCGATAAGGCAGAAAAAAAGCGAGCCCATCCGGCTCGCTTTTTTGTATCTCGCGTTTTTGTTTACATTAACTATTTAGCGCGAGCGCAGCATGGATCTTTTACGATTGCCGAAAAATTGGGCCAAGATGATGATCGCCAGCACCACCAGGTTACCCGCGAAAATGACTTCCAGCCACTGAGGCATTGACAGCCCAAGGAATTGCCAGACAATTTTGCCGCAATCACCGGAGGCCTCAAACATCCAGGGTACCCACTGGTTCAGCGGTGCCCAGCTCGGAAAATTGACATCCAATGCACAGGAAGCAGACCACGGAAATTCCGGGAACTGGTAACCCACATGTTCAATCGACAGCATCAGCCCCTGATACGCACTGTAGCCCCATCCAGTCAGTCCAACCCAGCGAACAACCGGGTTTTGAGGAGCGATCATGCCCACAATGGCCGCCACGCCGATCCCCAGCATTGCAACACGTTCATAAATGCACATTACACAGGGATCGAGCTTCATCACGTGTTGAAAAAATAAGGCGCAGCTTTCGAAGAAAATCACGAAAGCCAGAAGTAGAGCCCAGGATAGGCGGCTTTTGGAGAAGGTATATAGAAAGTGCATTGATTGTTCCTGATAAAAGTCTAAACCGCAGAGGGTAAGGTAATCTCGGCCACTGAGTGCTAGGTCACTCAGATTGCACGTTTAACGCCCTGCGGAAACAGGGCGTTAGCTTACCGTCTGGTTGATGTATTGACCTTTATCTTTGTCAAAGATTCAATTAATGTCCAACTGCCGGTGCAACATGGCCAACAGCATCTGCTGTAGCCTGAGTCAGCCAGCCAATGTCATAGAACCATTGGGTCATCGGTACCAGTGTGAACTCGATACAAGCCAGGCCAACCAGCGACAGCACCAATGTATATGGCAGCGCCATGTAGACCATACGGCCGTATGACAGACGAATCAACGGTGCCAGAGCTGATGTCAGAGCGAACAAGAAGGCTGCCTGACCGTTTGGTGTGGCAACAGACGGCAGGTTAGTACCGGTATTAATTGCCACCGCCAGCATATCAAACTGCTCACGGGTAATTACCCCATGGGTCAGGGCGGCTTTAACTTCGTTGATGTATACCGTACCTACGAATACGTTATCTGAAACCATCGACAGCAGACCGTTCGCAATATAGAACATGGTCATCTGTGCGCTGCCTTCCAGGCTCAGTACCATATCGATAATCGGCGCGAACAGTTGTTGGTCGATAATTACCGCAACCACGGAGAAGAATACTGCCAGCAGGGCGGTAAACGGCAGAGCTTCTTCAAACGCTTTGCCCAGTGCATGTTCTTCTGTGATGCCGGTAAATGAGGTTGCAAGGATAATCACCGTCAGACCAATCAAGCCGACCGCAGCAAGGTGCATTGCCAGACCGACAATCAGCCATACCGCAATGACGACCTGAATAATCAGTTTTGCGTAGTCCAGGTTTGTACGGCGTTTGCGCTCTTCATTATCAAACTCTACCAGGATTTTTCGAACATTTTCCGGTAGCTTGGCACCATAACCGCAGATATGGAATTTTTCGACCAGCACACAGGTCAGGATGCCGCACAGGAACACTGGTAGGGTGATTGGAGCCATACGCAGAATAAACTCGCCAAACAGCCAGCCAGCCTGGTCAGCAATGATCAGGTTCTGTGGTTCACCAACCATTGTCATTACCCCACCCAGTGCGGTACCGACACCTGCGTGCATCAGCAGGCTGCGCAGGAAGGCGCGGTAGTTTTCCAGGTCATCACGGCTGACTTCCAGAATATGCTTATCGCTGGTGTGGTCGTGAGAGGCATGTGGCTCCTGACCAGAAGCGACCTTGTGGTAAATGCTGTAAAAACCGATGGTGACGCTGATGACAACAGCAATAACCGTCAGAGCATCAAGGAAAGCAGAAAGAAAAGCCGCCATGACACAGAAAGACAGTGAAAGCAGTGTTTTTGAGCGAATCCCGATCAGAATCTTGGTGAACATGAAAAGCAGCAATTGCTTCATGAAGTAGATGCCAGCCACCATGAAGATCAACAGCAGCAGAACTTCAATGTTGGCAACGAGTTCATGTTTGACCATTTCCGGGCTGGTCATGCCGATGGCAACCGCCTCAATAGCTAGCAGGCCACCAGGTTGAAGCGGATAACACTTCAGGGCCATGGCCAGGGTAAAGATGAATTCAATGACCAGCAGCCAACCTGCAACAAACGGGTTAATGCTGAAAACGATAGGGTTGATGATCAGGAAAGCGATGATGGCAACTTTGTACCAGTCAGGCGCCTTTCCCAAAAAGTTTTTTATAAAGGCGTTCCTTAGCGAAATAGCCATGTTGTGAGTCTCTTAAGTGCGCAAATGAAAAAAACTGAGCTGTACGCTGGTCTGGCCTTTCTAGTCCGAGAGCAAGTAAACCATGATTATTATTGTGGTTATGTGTTCTTGTGAGACTCTCTAAGCTAAAAACCATAAAAGTATGGTTTTTAACTTAAAGCAGGCAGCAGCATCCTTTCAGCTCCCAGTGTAAAAACGTGCTAACTCTACCGCGTGATCTAAACCAGTCAAGCGCAGACAGATGAAGAAAATGAAGATTGTGATTGTTCATCAAAAAACACGTGTAAACACAAAATTAACTGCAATTTATGAAATATATGCTTACATTTTTCCGGTTGCGTTGAGCTAGGTCAAGTATGAATTGGGAACTTATTTTGCTTGATTTATCCGGTCAAAATGTGGTCCGTATTGCATATCACTCGTTTTATTATGCGCAGCTGATAAATAAGCACTCAGAATGCTTATTTTGCAATTGGGTAGGCAATCAGCAGGGACTGGTGGTATGATGAGTTAATAAAAAGAGAGCAAGAAGCAACTGGAATTTTAATCGGATGGTTATAAAGGCTGATAGCCCAGCAACATTTGCTGAGAAATATATCATTGAAAGTATCTGGAATAATCATTTTCCACAAGGCTCAATCCTTCCCGCAGAACGAGAGTTGTCAGAACTGATTGGTGTGACACGGACAACTCTTCGTGAGGTATTGCAGCGCCTGGCTCGAGATGGCTGGCTGACGATTCAGCATGGTAAGCCAACCCGGGTTAACAATTACATGGACACGTCCGGACTGAGTATTCTGGACACTCTGATCACGCTTGATGGTCAGGATGTACAGGGTGTGCTGGAAGATTTGCTGTCGGCACGTACCGACATCAGCAGCGTATACATGCGTTATGCCGTTAAGGGTAACCATGAAGAATGCGTGAAGCTGATCGGCCATGTTATCGAAGAATGTGAAGCGTTGCTGAAAGCCAACAGCTTTGCAGAATTCGTAGAAGGCAGCGAAGATAAAGCCGAACTCATGCAGGAAGTGAAGAAAATTGTCGATAAGTACGGTAAGGAAGATCCTGAAACCTGTGAAGCGATTTCACTTGCCCGTGCTTTTAACTACTTCGACTACCGTCTGTTCCAAGGGATGGCTGCGAAGTCAGGCAATATTCTGTATGCCCTGACGATCAATGGACTGCGTAAGATCTACACCCGTGTAGGTGGTTACTACTTCATGTCCCGTGAAGCGTGCGAGCTGGCACTGGCGTTTTATCGCGATCTGCAAAGCTATTGCGAAAAGAACCAGCCAGAGCTGGTGGCTGATCGTATCCGCAAATACGGTCGTGAAAGCGGTGCAATCTGGTACAGCAATCGTCTTGAGATTGCCCGTTACCTGGTGGAAGAAGAGCAGTAAGCCGCTCGTTCACCCGCATGCCAAAAGAAAGGAGATGCTAAGCATCTCCTTTTTGTTTATGAGTATTGGTTTGTAGGTATTCTGTGATGGACTGCTATTGCAGGTGCAGGCAGAATCTTCAAATGTCCGTACTGTATTGACCTCTGTTAGGGCAGGTTGCCAGAATCTGACTACGGCCATCCGGCAATTCTTCTTCCAGAATGACATCGAAGCCCCACAAGCGGTGCAGGTGTTTCAGCACTTCATGATGGCTGTCCGCCAGCGGGACTCGGTTATGCGGTACATAACGCAGTGTCAGCGAGCGGTCGCCTTTTAATGCCACATTCCAAACCTGAATATTTGGCTCGTGATTGCTCAGGTTATACTGGGACGAGAGTTTTTCTCTTATGGCCCGATACCCTTCCTCGTTATGAATCGCGCTGACTTCAATATAGTTATGCCGGTCATCATCATTGACAGCAAATAGCTTAAAGTCACGGATCAACTTCGGTGACAGGAACTGACTGATAAAGCTTTCATCTTTGAAGTTCTGCATGGCAAAGTGCAGGGTATCCAGCCAGTTTTTACCGGCAATGTCCGGGAACCAGTATTTGTCCTCCTCGGTAGGGTTTTCACAGATCCGGCGAAGATCCTGGAACATTGCAAATCCCAGCGCATAAGGGTTGATACCGTTATAATACGGGCTGTTATAGCTCGGTTGTGCCACCACATTCGTGTGACTGTGTAAAAACTCAATAATAAAGCGGTCGGTAACCAGTCCTTCATCATAGAGGTGATTCAGGATGGTGTAGTGCCAGAAGGTTGCCCAGCCTTCATTCATTACCTGAGTTTGTTTCTGAGGGTAAAAATACTGGCTGACCTTACGTACGATCCGAACCACCTCACGTTGCCAGGGCTCCAGGAGTGGGGCATGTTTTTCAATGAAATACAGGATATTTTCCTGAGGCTCCTGCGGGAAGCGAATCTCAATGGCTTGTGACTCTTTCTCGGTATGCGTCGGAATGGTTCGCCATAAGGCGTTAACCTGAGTTTGCAGATAATCCTCACGCGCTTTCTGGCGTGCTTTCTCCTCTACCATGGAAATTTTTTGTGGACGCTTATAGCGATCCACGCCGTAATTCATCAGCGCATGGCAGGAATCGAGCAACCGCTCAACTTCATCCACCCCGTACTTTTCTTCGCAATTTGTAATGTACTTACGGGCAAACAGCAGATAGTCGATGATTGAACTGGCGTCGGTCCAGGTTTTGAATAGGTAATTCCCCTTAAAGAAAGAGTTGTGGCCATAACAGGCATGCGCCATTACCAGTGCCTGCATAGTGATGGTATTTTCTTCCATCAAATACGCGATACACGGATCAGAGTTAATGACTATTTCATAAGCCAGACCCATTTGGCCGTGTTTGTACCCTCGCTCAGTCTCGATAAATCGCTTACCGAATGACCAGTGATGATAGTTGATAGGCATGCCGATACTCGAGTAGGCATCCATCATCTGTTCAGCAGTGATGATCTCGATCTGATTGGGATAAGTGTCAAGCCGGTAGAATTCGGCAACGCGCTTAATTTCCCGGTGGTAATTCTCTAGCAGATCGAATGTCCAGTCCGGACCGTCACTGAGTGTTTTTGCTTTAGCGGTTGTCTCCATCGCACACTCCCCAGACGCAGCGTTCAGCGCTGCGGTGAGGCAGCGCTGTTACGTCATATTAACTGACTTGCTTTTTAAACAACTCCCTGAATACCGGGAAGATATCCTCCACACTCCTTATGTTTTGCATAGCAAAATTGCTGTGGCCTGATTGCAGTGCTTCGTATTCTCGCCACAGTGTCTGGTGTGCCCGGCGCGTAATTTCAATGTAGGCATAGTAGCGGGTTACCGGCAGAATATGTTTACCCAGTAACTCACGGCAGCCCGGTGAATCATCAGCCCAGTTATCGCCATCGGAGGCTTGAGCAGCGTAAATATTCCATTCGTTAGGTGAATACCGTTTTTTAATGATTTCATCCATCAGGCGCAGGGCACTGGAGACGATGGTTCCCCCGGTTTCCTGTGAGTAGAAAAATTCGTGTTCGTCGACCTCTTTCGCCTGAGTATGGTGACGGATGAACACTACATCCACATTTTTGTAGGTCCGGTTCAGGAACAGATACAGCAGAATATAGAATCGCTTCGCCATATCTTTGGTTGCCTGATCCATTGAGCCCGATACGTCCATCAGACAGAACATGACAGCCTGGCTGGTGGGTTGCGGACGGCGCTCATAGTTTTTGTAGCGTAAATCAAACGTATCAATAAACGGTACTTTGTTGATCCTTGCTCGCAGTTCTTCTATCTCAGCCCGAATTCGCTCTTCTTCGAATGGCTGAGCCGGTTCCGTCGTCATCAGCAGGTCCAGCGCCTGTTCCAATTCGCGCAATTGGCGGCGCTTGGCTGCGGTCATTGCAGTGCGTCGTGCCAGCGAGTTCTGCAACGATTTTACAATGGCAATATTGGCCGGTACCCCGGATGACTTATAGCCGGAGCGGAAGGTTTTCCACTCCACAATTTTGTTAAGCTGGTTTTTCTCCAGGTTCGGTAACTCTAAATCCTCAAAGAGCAGATCGAGGTATTCATCTTTGGAGATTTGGAATACGAACTCGTCCTGGCCCTCACCATCTGGGCTGGCCTGTCCGTCACCAGCGCCACCTTGACCACCCCCACCTTGGGGGCGTTCAATGCGGTCACCGGTGCTGAACTGGTCGTTACCCGGGTGGACAACTTCACGTTGTCCACCTCGGCCTTGGTGAAAGCTTGGCTCGCGGATATCGCGGGAAGGAATTGTGATATCTTCCCCGCTTTCCACATCGGTAATGGAGCGTTTATTTACCGCATCAGCAATTGACTCTTTAATTTGCTGTTTGTGGCGGCGTAAGAAACGCTGACGGTTTACCGTGCTTTTGTTTTTACCGTTGAGCCTGCGGTCTATAAAATGCGCCATAAGCTCCCCCCTTAAATGATCCCATTCTCTGCTTAAGACGACTTACGCACACGCAGATACCATTCTGATAACAGACGGACCTGTTTGCGGGTATAGCCTTTCTCCATCATACGGGCAACGAAATCGTCGTGTTTCTTCTGCTCATCTGTGGAGGTCTTGGCATTGAATGAAATAACCGGCAGCAATTCTTCGGTGTTCGAGAACATTTTCTTCTCGATAACGGTCCGAAGCTTCTCGTAACTGGTCCAGTTCGGGTTCTTACCAGCGTTATTGGCTCGGGCACGCAGCACGAAATTAACGATTTCATTACGGAAATCTTTCGGATTGCTGATACCGGCTGGTTTCTCGATTTTTTCCAGCTCATTGTTCAGCGCTGCACGGTCAAACAACTGACCGGTTTCCGGATCACGGTATTCCTGATCCTGAATCCAGAAGTCCGCGTAACTGACGTAGCGGTCAAAGATGTTCTGGCCGTACTCAGAGTAAGACTCCAGATAAGCGGTCTGAATTTCTTTGCCGATGAACTCGACGTATTTAGGAATCAGATAGCCTTTCAGGTTCTCAAGGTATTTTTCAGCAATTTCTTGCTGGAACTGTTCGCGTTCAATCTGTTGCTCCAGGACGTAGAACAGGTGTACCGGGTTTGCGGCTACTTCGGAGTGATCAAAGTTAAACACCCGCGATAGAATCTTGAAGGCGAAACGGGTCGACAGACCTGACATCCCTTCATCAACCCCGGCATAGTCTCGATATTCCTGATAAGACTTGGCTTTCGGGTCAGTGTCTTTTAGGGTTTCACCGTCATAGACGCGCATTTTGGAAAAGATACTGGAGTTTTCAGGCTCTTTCAGGCGTGACAGGACAGAGAAGCGAGCCAGAATGTCCAACGTACTTGGTGAACAAGGCGCAGCAGCCAGTTCACTGTTCATTAACAGTTTTTCGTAGATCTTAATTTCTTCAGAGACACGCAGGCAGTACGGTACTTTGACAATAAATACCCGGTCAAGGAAGGCTTCGTTGTTCTTGTTGTTTCGGAACGTCTGCCATTCTGATTCGTTGGAGTGAGCCAGAATGATGCCGTCGAAAGGCAGCGCAGACAGACCTTCAGTACCGTTATAGTTGCCTTCCTGAGTGGCGGTCAGCAATGGGTGCAGTACCTTCAGTGGTGCCTTGAACATCTCAACGAATTCCATCAGCCCCTGGTTAGCTTTACACAGTGCACCGGAGTAGCTGTAGGCATCCGGGTCATCCTGCGAGAAGTGCTCCAGTTTACGGATGTCGACTTTACCAACCAGTGAAGAGATATCCTGGTTGTTTTCATCGCCGGGTTCGGTTTTCGCAATACCGACCTGGTCAAGAATCGAAGGGCGAACCTTCACCACTTTGAATTTAGTGATATCTCCACCAAACTCATGCAGGCGTTTCGCGGCCCAAGGAGACATGATGGTATTCAGATAGCGCTCAGGGATGCCGAATTCTTTGCTCAGAATTTCGCCATCTTCATTTTTATCGAATAAACAGAAAGGATGGTCATTAACCGGGCTGCGTTCACCATTTGCAGTCAGTACGTAAACCGGTACTTTCTGCATCAGGCTTTTCAGTTTTTCAGCCAGCGAGGATTTACCACCCCCGACCGGACCCAGTAAGTAGAGAATTTGCTTACGTTCTTCCAGGCCTTGAGCGGCGTGTTTAAGGTATGACACGATTTGTTCGATCGCATCTTCCATACCGTAGAAATCTTCGAACGTTTTGTAGCGGGAGATCACGCGGTTAGAGAACAGTCGGCTCAGACGTGGGTCGTGAGCGGTGTCGATCATTTCCGGTTCGCCGATTGCCATTAGCAAGCGCTCAGCTGCATTCACATATGCACTGCGGTCGTTGCGACAAATCTCAAGGAATTCTTGCAATGAAAGCTCTTCATCCTTGGCTTCTTCATAGCGTTGACGATAGTGGTCAAAAATACTCATGGTATGCCCCCTGAATCGTTCTTCAATCAATTAGAAAGGACGAAAACAAATTACTTTCACATCCCTCTTAACATAAGACTAGACCTAACTGATTAAATTGCTTCACTGAGTTGTTGGTTTATAAACTAAATTTCCTTTTTACCTTCTACCTGACGAGCTGATTATTTCTTGTCCATATTTCTACTATCCTCCTATAAATTGCGTTCTGCAAGGGGGAGTGTTTAAAAAATGTTCACGATAATGTTGGAAAAATGTGATATTAGCGGTTGAAATAATAATTAGCTGATTGAACTGGTTTTCTTGTTAAGAGTGGCGTTATTCGCTGAATGAAAAGGATTTCATTATTGATGAATGGCGTTTTATCGCAAGGTATCAGCCCATGATGTGTTTTTTGAAAAAGTGCACACTTTTTCGGGCTCATTACACAGTAAACCCGGTCAATGTCCTGAGGCTCACTCCCGATTGTGGGGTAGTGGAAATGTTGAAGGATTGCGACGAGGTATTAATTTGTGAGCCAAATCAAAACCTCTGGCATATGCTAAGGAAAATGCGACGTATTGGGGGAAGTAGATTCATGGGAATTTCACGTGTTGATACGGTTTCTATCCCGGTGTCTGACCAAAGTCTGGCTTTGGCGTTTTATCGCGATGCACTGGGTTTTGAGCTGATTCGTGACCACCTGGCAGATAACCATCGACGCTGGATTCAGCTGGCGCCAAAAGGTGCAGAAACCACAATCAGTCTTGTTATGCCTTTTGGGGGAATGACGCCGGGCTCAGTGCAAGGATTGGTGGTTCAGACGGATGATATTCATGCAACGCATCATGAACTCTCAAGCAGGGGAGTGCCTTTGTCAGAAATTGTCACCATTATCGGCGGCCGGTTTGCGACTTTTGCAGATCCTGACGGTAACGGGTGGGTGTTGATTGAAGCCACGACCCAGATGTTAGCCTGACGGTTGAATAAATAAGAGGTGGGCTTGAACGCACTCGATATGCTTGACTGGACGTGATGGGAATTTACCCAAATTGATCTGCTGTCAAACCAGAGAGCAGGGCTGCCGGTGAACAGCCCTGAAGCTAGTGATAACGCTTTAATGACGGAATGTCTCAGCCTTGGCATTTGCTATTACTTAGCATTAGCACAGATCAGCAGTGATTGGTGTCGTAAGTACCTAGCGGGAAACACGAACCTCAGTGCTCAGAGTGTGAGACTCACCCGGAGCAAGTGTAATCGTCTGGTCGCTGTGAATGGTGGATTCTACGCATACCATGGTCTCGTAGCTGTTATCTGCCATATCACCCATAGCCTCAGACAGTGCTTGCCACGGATTCCAGATAACTGCAGCATTGTGCCCATGGTTGGTTATCAGCAACTGGCGTGCCGCATTATCATCAATGGTAATGGTCGCCTGAGGTCGGACATAGACGCGATCCACTTCGCCTTCAAATGTTAAAGGCTCTGCCGTGCTGTCAGCTTCATTTCCTTTTGTACTGTCGAGGAAGTCAGTGCCCATACCCGTTATCTGGGTACAACGAATATCCTGTATCTGGAAATAGGAGTGCAGGGCACCCGCGTAGTTCCACGGTGAATCATCGGTATTGGTTGAAGTCAGCGATACCTTGAGAGAGCGTCCTATTTCAAAGGTCAGGATATTACGGAATTTGTGAGGCCAGATAGCCCGGGTATCGTCACTGTCTTCCAAAGATAAAGCCACAATAACGCCGTTTTCATTCTCGCGGTGCTCCAGCAATGACCATTCACTGATACGGGCAAAACCATGGGACGGTGTCGCTGTTTTCCCAAACCAAGGCCAGCATACCGGGATACCGCCGCGAATTGCTTTGGCTGGATCAAACTCCGCCTTTTCACTCAACCAGATGACGTCTGCTTCATCTGCTGGACGATACCAAATCAGGTGCCCGCCGTGTAATGAAATACCGGCTTCAGCTTCATTATGAAGCACCCGAACAATTTTCATCCCGTTGAATTCGCAAATGGTCACGGCATCAGACAGAACAGCAACTGTTGTAAGATTTCGTCTTTCCATTGGATATCCTTTTGACGTTAATAACTAAATCACTGAGCTTTTATAGGGTTTTATGAAGGAAAAGCACAGTAATTTACTCACTTATTTTAATTTAAAAAATATCAGCAAAAATTAAAATTTATTTGTTAAAACTGTGATCGGTTTTGAAATATTGTCTGATTTTATTATTCTATTTCATTTGTTACTGAGAACAATATACAAAAAAGGCGGCACCGAAGTGCCGCCTTTTAGTCACTGAAAGCTTACATTACTTAGAGATGTGAGCGATCAGGTCAAGAACTTTGTTTGAGTAACCGATTTCGTTGTCGTACCAAGATACAACTTTAACGAATTTGTCAGTCAGAGCGATACCAGCTGCAGCGTCGAAGATTGAAGTGCGAATGTCGCCGTTGAAGTCAGTAGAAACTACTGCGTCTTCAGTGTAGCCCAGTACGCCAGCCAGTTCGCCTTCAGAAGCGGCTTTCATAGCTGCTTTGATGTCTTCGTAAGAAGCTGCTTTTTCCAGGTTAACAGTCAGGTCAACAACAGAAACGTTAGCAGTTGGTACACGGAAAGCCATACCAGTCAGTTTGCCGTTCAGTTCTGGAAGAACAACGCCTACTGCTTTAGCTGCACCAGTTGAAGATGGGATGATGTTCTGAGCCGCACCACGGCCACCACGCCAGTCTTTCGCAGAAGGACCGTCAACAGTCTTCTGAGTAGCAGTTGTTGCGTGAACAGTAGTCATCAGGCCAGACTCGATGCCGAAGTTATCGTTAAGAACTTTAGCGATTGGAGCCAGACAGTTAGTAGTACAAGAAGCGTTAGAAACGATGTCTTGACCTGCGTAAGTAGCGTGGTTAACGCCCATTACGAACATTGGAGTCTTGTCTTTTGAAGGACCAGTCAGTACAACTTTCTTCGCACCAGCTTCGATGTGTTTACGAGCTGTTTCGTCAGTCAGGAACAGACCAGTTGCTTCAGCGACAACGTCAACACCGATTTCGCCCCATTTCAGGTCTGCTGGGTTGCGTTCTGCAGTTACACGTACAGTTTTGCCGTTAACGATCAGGTTGCCGCCTTCTACTTCAACAGTACCGTTGAAACGGCCGTGAGTTGAGTCGTATTTCAGCATGTAAGCCATGTATTCAACGTCGATAAGGTCGTTGATACCTACTACTTCGATGTCAGCGCGCTCTTGAGCAGCACGAAATACGAAACGACCGATACGGCCAAAACCGTTAATACCTACTTTGATAGTCATTACAGTTGCTCCACAACTTAATTTCTAATGAAAGATAACTGGTAGTAAAATTACAGAATCTGTCGTGACCCTGCAAGTGAAAAACGAACTTAAATTGCGTGAGGTCAAAAAAAAGTTCGGATTTTTTTTACATTCCTTCTACAACGCTGCAAATTTGAACAAACCTTGTATAAATATCCATCATTGCCGTTATTAACTTTTAATATCTGCACGCAGGCAGGGGCATTTATGCTTAAATGAGCAATGAAGTTGTAAAATCCTTTCGAGCAAAAAGTATGTGCCACTCTTGCGAAAATAGGCAAATCTAAATGCATACGGAAGGTGTAAAGAAACGAGATAAGGAAAAGTAATGTCAGATAAATCAAATGCTTACTGGCGAGAAAGGCTCACTGATGAGCAATATCATATTTGTCGTGAGCAAGGAACAGAACCGCCTTTCTCCGGCAAACTGCTTCACAACCGTGAAACTGGCGTGTATAGCTGCACTTGCTGCCAGGCTTCCCTGTTTCACTCTGACAATAAGTATGACTCCGGCTGCGGTTGGCCGAGCTTTGATGAGCCGGTCAGTAAAGACGCGATTCGATACTTGGAAGATTTCAGCCATGGCATGCACCGGATTGAAATTCGCTGCGCCAATTGCGACAGCCATTTGGGCCATGTGTTCCCGGACGGGCCGCCAGACACAACGGGTGAGCGTTACTGCGTGAACTCGGTCTCGCTGATTTTCGCTGGTCAGTCTGAAGAATAGTTCGCGTTTATTGCGATGAAATACCAAAAACCGGATGCGGCAGTTGCCCATCCGGTTTTTTGTCGGGAAAGGGCTGCTGGGTCATGAGAAGAACAGGGCTCTGAGCATCGTGTTTGGAGCGGTTGTCTAAAACGCCATACGGGCCGTAAACACTCCGTCGCGCAGCGCCTTGGCGACGTACTGGGCTTTTTGTACTAATGCAAGACGAGCTTGCTCAGGCATCGGATAGAAGGCATCCAGCTTTTCAATATTGGCCGTTTGCATCCCTAGTTCGTGGCCAACCCGGGCCCATAAATAAGCGGCGTCTTGATTTCCCTTCTGGTGCGACAAGGTCGCCAGACTTTGAATAATTTCCGGTTTGATTGGCTGATTCGGCTGATACAACTCCAGAGCCCGCAACAGGAAAGATACCGTTTTATCCTGATCTTTGGCGATGTAGATGGTTGCCAGTGCAAATTGCAGATCGGGTGAGTCGAGAACTTCTGAGCCTTCCAGTTTTAAAAATTTGGTCATTGCCGTTTTGTCGCCCTGACTCAGGCGGAAATAGAGGATTTCAGGATCATCAGACTGAGCCAGCTCTTCATTCAGGCGCCGAATGGAGTCATAGGCATGCAGTAATGCCTGGGTACGAATGGTTTTTCGCTCTTTCAGCTCGGTTGGCTCAATGCGGGCAGCATACTCAAGGCATTTCTGATAATCGTAAGTAAATTTCAGCTCTTTAAATTTTTCGGCATCTGTCGGGTTTTTCAGCACATCGTAGCGCTGCCAGATCAGGGTGGTTCGTTGTAGTCGGCACTGCCCGTCATCAATATTGGTATCAGCACAAATCTGCGGATAGCTTTCACAGAGGCTGTCTGTGGTTCTGTGGCGCTCATAGCATCCGCCTAGCAGCAGAATGCTGGCGATCACAGCGCAGTGTTTTATCAGGGAGACGGGAGTGGTCATGGCAACAATTTTTTCTTTCTGATACATAGGTTATAAGTTTACCTGAACGACCAGAGAAATAACGGATGTAAAATACGTTTCTGCAGTGTGATCCCATAAGCAAAATAGCCTCGGGGATTTGTCGAAGTCAGCAAGAAATTGGTATATCACACTGACATCGTCGTAATCCTGTTTCTGGCAGCGAAAGCGGACGAATGAACAATCATAATGATCACCGGAATGAAGTCGCCATGGAACTTGAAAGATTGCTAAACGCTATGACCCCAGAGGTTTACCAACGCATTGCCACTGCTGTGGAAATCGGAAAGTGGCCGGATGGTACACCACTGACCGAGCAGCAACGTGATTCAGCGATGCAAGCTGTGATGCTTTATCAGTCGCGTAACAATGCGGATGCCGAGCACATGACGGTCGCCAAGGGGGGAGAGATTAAGTTTAAGTCGAAGACAGAGCTAAAGCGCGACTTTGGTATTGAAGACAATACCGGCTCGGAGATCGCTCGCTTCGAGCACAACGATCTGTAACCTGTCACTGTACATAAGCGGAACCCTTAATAGACGCACGCAAGACGCACTTCTCGGTTAAGTTGCTCCGATTCCACTGAGACGCTCTTGATGAAGTATCTTTTTCGTTGAGCATTTGTCCTGGTTAAGCGTCTGTCGCAATGGTTCCGATGATCACGGGCTTGCAGTAAAAGCCTGACAGCTCGTGGTCTTCTTCACTGATCAGGTTGGCTATCCAGGGCTCCTGTTCAATGGCAGACATGTAGGCCTGAATTTTGGGGTAGTTTGACAGCCTCAGTCCGGCCATCCAGCCACTGCGCAGAATGCTCCACAGACTGATTTCCGCCATCGACAGATGCTCCCCGACAAACCCTTCTTCGGGTAACTGCTCTTCAAGATAAGCCAGTGCCAATGGCAGATGGTGCTCCAGACACTGTTCCACGGCGTCATCATCAACCTCTTTATTCAACATTTTGCCGCGCAATATTTTCTGGTAGAACAGCACGCCGCCAATCAGAGAGGTCAGGCGGGTATCAGCATATTCTTCCAACCAGCGAATTTTAGCCCGGGACGAAGCGGTTCCCGGGTATAGCGGCGGGACAGGGTAGAGATCATCGAGATAATGGGCGATCACGGTGGAATCGATAATGTTATGGCCATCATGTTCCAGTACCGGCACCTTGCCTAACGGGTGGCGCTTCTGAGCCAGCTCTTTTTCAACATAGGGATTGAGCGGCTGCAATTCATAGCTGATCCCTTTGTAAGCCAGCGCCAGCATGATCTTCCTGACAAATGGTGAAATAGAAGAGCCGTGCAAAATCATAAGGGGTATATGCCTGTTGTGATTTCGAATAGTGAAAGTGTAGTTGGCAATCCTGACAATGTTCGCAGCTTTGCTGAGATGAAAGGAAATTTCCCGGTGGGTGATCCCCTGAGAATTGGTTTATTTTTCGGCTAAAGGCTGGTAGTGTCGCTGCCCTTGTCCCTGCGTATCGGACGCAGGGTAATTTTGCTGCATGATAATGTGGCGCTACATAGGATACTGACCGTGAGCCAGACTGCTTTTTCGACCCTGGATCTGAAACCTGATCTGCTTTCTAACCTGTCATCGCTGGGTTATGAGCAAATGACGCCAATTCAGGCCCAGAGCCTGCCCCATATTCTGGCGGGGAAAGATATCATTGCCCAGGGTAAGACCGGCTCCGGTAAAACAGCGGCATTCGGTCTGGGGGTCCTTGAACACCTGAATGTGAAACGCTTCCGCGTGCAGTCGCTGGTTCTGTGCCCAACGCGCGAGCTGGCCGATCAGGTGGCGAACGAAATTCGCCGTCTGGCGCGGGCTATTCATAACATCAAGGTACTGACCCTGTGTGGCGGTATGCCGTTCGGCCCTCAGATTGGTTCACTGGAACATGGTGCGCACATCGTGGTGGGGACGCCGGGGCGGGTTGAAGAGCATGTCCGCAAAGGTTACCTGAACCTGGATGATCTGAATTTGCTGATTCTGGACGAAGCCGATCGCATGCTTGAAATGGGCTTTCAGGAAGCACTGGATGAGATCATTGATGCTGCCCCTTCAGATCGTCAGACTCTGCTGTTCAGTGCGACCTATCCGACGCAGATCAAATCTATTGCCGGTCGTATCATGCAGGACCCGGTGGTGGTGAAAGTGTCATCGACGCATGACAGCAGCAGTATTCGCCAGCATTTCTTCAAAGTTGAGACCAATGAAGAGCGTATGACGGCGTTGCGTCTGCTGCTGGCGCATCATCAGCCGGAATCAACCGTGGTGTTCTGTAACACCAAGCGTGAAGCTCAGGAAGTGGCTGATGAGCTGAACTATCATGGCGTTAGTGCGATTGCCCTTCACGGGGATCTGGAGCAGCGCGAGCGGGATCAGACTCTGGTGCGTTTTGCCAACAAAAGTGCTTCGGTACTGGTCGCGACCGATGTTGCCGCACGCGGCTTGGATATTGATGCGCTGGACGCGGTTGTGAACTATCAACTGGCTCGTGACACGGAAGTGCATGTGCACCGTATTGGCCGTACAGGTCGTGCTGGTGGCAAAGGGGTGGCCTGTTCGTTCTTCAGTGACAAAGAGCACTATAAGGTCCTTCTGTTGGAAGAATACCTGGAGCAGACCATTGAAGGGGAAGCTTTGCCGCCTTCTCATCTGCTTGATCTGCCTGCGCAGGAGCCAAGTATGGTGACTCTGCAGATTGGCGGTGGTAAGAAGCAGAAAGTGCGTCCGGGGGATATTCTGGGTGCATTGACGGGTGAGAGCGGGATTGCCGGTAGCCAAGTAGGTAAGATCAACGTGTTTGACTTCTGTGCGTACGTAGCGGTGCAGCGTGATGTGGCACGCACGGCGCTGAAAAAGCTGGAACGCGGTAAGCTGAAAGGGCGTTCATTCCGAGTTCGCCAGATTCGTGACTGATTCTGGTTGCTACGGTCAAAAACAATAAAAAAACAGCGAGGGTATTTCCTCGCTGTTTTTTTTATCTCAATCGCACGGGATGCGACACGCTGTGAGCTATCAGTGAGACAGCTCGCCGCGTAGGTCTTGCTGCATTTTCTCGCGAATCGTTTCTGTCGGCAGATCCAGACTCAGCAGGTAGTGCAGTTTCGCCAGGGCGGCTTCCGGTGTCATATCGTAGCCACTGATCACACCAGCATCAGCCAGGGCACAGCCAGTGGCGTAACCACCCATGTTGACCTTACCGGACAGACACTGGGTCAGGTTCACGACAATCACGCCACGGTCGCTGGCTTCTTTCAGCTGCTCCAGCAACTCAGGGTTCTGCGGGGCATTGCCCACGCCAAACGTCAGCAGGATCATTGCATTGACCGGCTGGCGAAGGGTGTTGCGAATCACTTCAGGAGAAATGCCCGGATACATAGTGATCACACCGATAGGTTGCGGCGTGATGTTGTGCACCTTGAATGCTCCATCCGGCTGTTTGTTCACTTCCACGTTATTCAGCTGGATGTTAATACCCGCTTCAAGCAGTGGTGGCAGGTTCGGCGAAATGAATGCGTTGAACCCGTCAGCGTGCGCCTTCGTGCTTCGGTTACCACGAATCAGTTTGTTGTTGAAGAAAACGGTGACTTCGTTTACCGGGTAATTCGCAGCAATATGCAGGGCATTGAGCAGGTTGCTCTGGCCATCTGAGCGTAGCTCAGCAAGCGGGATCTGCGAACCGGTAACGATCACCGGTTTGTTCAGGTTTTCGAACATAAATGACAGAGCAGATGCGGTATATGCCATGGTGTCCGTACCATGCAAAATGACAAACCCATCATACTTGTCGTAGTTCGCTTTAATATCATCAGCAATGCGCTGCCAATCCGCTGGCGTCATATCCGATGAGTCGATCAGCGGATCGTACTCATGAATAGTGAATTTTGGCATTTCTGCACGATGGAATTCTGGCATGCTTTCCAGTTGCTGTTCCATAAAACCCGCAACAGGAATATAACCATGGTCTGACTTCTGCATACCAATGGTGCCGCCAGTGTAAGCAATGTAAATGTGTTTCCTTTCCATATTCAGGTACAGAATTTTCGGTTTGGTGCACGCATTATACGGTGAACTGGAAGTAAAAAAAGCCCGGCATTGCCGGGCTGATCTCACTTTTCGATATTCAGACAGTTTATGCAGAACGCATATTGTCCTTTTGGATCATTAAAGTTAGCGAGGGTTGTCAGGTCTGTTACAACCTGTCGGGTAACGGGTTGAATTGCAGCCGGTACTTCCCCCCAGATGGCTTCAGCAACCCAAGCTTTGGCATCGGTGCCAAATTGTTGCAGGAACAGTTCAGCCGGGCTCAGTGGCTCAGTCATCCAGCGCAGTTCGTAGTCTTCGCCCAAATTAGCGAGGCTAGCTGTGACTTTCACGGCATGATCAAAGTCACCCAGTTCATCAACTAACCCAAGATTCAGCGCATCCTGACCTGTCCAGACACGTCCCTGAGCGACTTTATCGGCCTGCTCCAATGTCATATTGCGGTGTTCACTTACCAACCCAATGAAACGCTGGTAGCCGTTTTCAATGCCCATCTGGAACATTTCGGCCACACCCTGCGGCAGCGCGCGGGTAACGCCAACGCCTGAGAACGGTGTGGTTCCGACCCCGTCGCTGTACACACCCATATTTTCCAGCCCTTTTTCAAAGGTGGTCAGAATGGCGAAAATACCGATAGAACCTGTGATGGTCGTCGGCTGGGCGATAATGCGGTCAGCACTGGATGAAATCCAGTATCCGCCGGATGCAGCCACACTCGACATTGAAACCACGACCGGCTTGCCTGCCGCACGCAGTTCATCCACTTCGTTACGGATCACCTCGGAAGCAAATGCGCTGCCTCCCGGGCTGTCTACCCGCAGCAGAACGGCCTTCACTTTGTCGTCATAGCGGGCATCACGCAGCAAGGCCGCAGTTGAATCCCCTCCGATGGTGCCCTGGCGTTGATCGCCATCCATAATGGCACCACTGGCTACCACGACGGCAACCTGGTTGTCATTGGGCTGTGAACGGTCTTTCAATGTTGGCTGGTAGTCGTAGTAGCTGATCTGGTTAAAGCTGTGACCATCATTTTCGCCAAAAACGTCAATCAGCGCTTTGCGCATCTGAGGACGGGTCAGCAGTTCATCCACCAGTCCCAGCTTCACACTCAGCTGAGCAAAATCGCCGTTGACGGCTTTCAGGTCAGCCAGCAGATTGTCAATTTTTGGCGTCAGCGTAGCCGCTTCAATATTGCGGTTGGTAGCGACATCCTGGGTGAATGCATCCCACAGCTGGTTCAGCCAGACGGTATTGGCTTCTCGCGCGGCGTCAGACATGCCATCCAGCGTGTAAGGTTCCACAAACGATTTGTAAGTACCGACCCGGAATACATGCGTGTTGACGTCCAGTTTCTCTAGCAGGCTCTTATAGTACAGGCTGTAACTGCCGTAACCGGTCAGCAGTACACCACCGTCCGGAGACATGATGATTTTATCGGCATAACTCGACAGGTAGTATTGGCTTTGCTTGTAGTTGTCACCCACGGCATACACCGGCTTGCCAGACTCTTTGAACTCATTCAGAGCCTTGGCAATGTAACGCAGCTTGGTCAGGTTAGTTTCATCCATGTCCTGCAGATACAGCACCAGACCGGTGATCCGGTCGTCGGTGGCGGCCTGACGCAGGGCTTCGACAATGTCAAATAGGACGTTTTCCTGAATAGGTGGCTGGCCAAGCATGCTGCCTGTCAGGTTGTCGACAGGATTGATGTAGGTTCGCTGCTCAACGATCGGGCCGGTCAGATCCAGCACCAGGGCTGCCTCTTTCGGCAGTTCCGGTTGTTTGCTGCTCTGGGTGAAAAGGAAAAACACCATCCCCAGTATCACCAGGAACATGAGGTTAATGAGCAGTTGACGGGCAAAGCTGATCAGCTTCCAGATTCCCCGGAACAACTTGCCGATTCCTTTTAGTAACATTTTCATAAAGGTACCTGATTGACTCTCTCTTATGCTGTTTATCCTATCTTAGTAAACAAGGAATTACAGTAAGAAATCGTAACCAGGCAAAGGGTTACTCTGACAAATGCGGGACAGCTATCACGGGCTGTGAAGGGAATTATTGTCGATAAGGTTAGATCTAAATCAATTTTATGTTACGTTAATGTAAACAGGTGTTTGATTTCGGTCAGCCAGCCCCTATACTGGTCAGACCATAACATAAGAAGAATGGAAGCCATGGACGATAAATCTTACCCACATCTATTAGCGCCGCTGGATCTTGGTTTCACTCAGCTGCGTAACCGCGTGCTTATGGGATCGATGCATACCGGACTGGAAGAGTCCCGTGACGGATTCAAGAAAATGGCTGCTTTCTACGCTGCCCGCGCCCGTGGCGGGGTAGGATTGATCGTCACAGGCGGCTTCTCTCCTAACTTCCGTGGTCGGCTGCATCCGCTCAGCGCCGAATTTAGTACTGCCCGTGCAGCACGTGCTCACCGTGTGGTGACGGATGCCGTGCATGACGAAGGCGGAAAAATCGCCCTTCAGCTGCTGCATGCCGGTCGCTATGCGATGCACCCGTTTGCAGTCAGCGCATCCGCAATTAAATCGCCGATATCCAAATACACCCCGACGGAAATGAGCACCCGCCAGATCAAAAAGACCATCGAGGCTTTTGTGAAAAGTGCCGAGCTGGCCAGAGAAGCCGGTTACGACGGCGTCGAGCTGATGGGGTCGGAAGGCTATCTGATTAACCAGTTCATCTGTAAGCGTTCGAATCACCGTTACGATGAGTGGGGCGGCAGCTATGAAAACCGTATCCGCTTCCCGTTGGAGTTGGTAAAAGCGGTGCGCGCCCGGGTTGGCCGTGATTTTATCATCATTTTCCGCCTGTCTATGCTGGATCTGGTTGAGCAGGGCAGTACCAAGGAAGAAGTGGTGCAGCTGGCGAAACTGCTTGAGCAGGCCGGGGTGACTATTCTGAACACCGGGATTGGCTGGCATGAAGCCCGCATCCCCACAATTGCGACTCAGGTGCCGCGTGCGGCGTTTACCTGGGTAACCGAAAAACTGAAATCAGAAGTGTCAATTCCGCTGGTGACCTGTAACCGGATCAACATGCCGGATGTGGCAGAGCAGATTCTGGCGACCAATCAGGCTGATATGGTGTCGATGGCCCGTCCGTTCCTGGCGGATCCGGATTTTGTCCGCAAAGCTGAGGAAAATCGGGCTGAGGATATCAATACCTGCATCGGCTGTAACCAGGCTTGTCTGGACCATATCTTTGTCGGTAAACGGGCAAGTTGTCTGGTTAACCCGCAGGCCTGTTATGAAACCGAGCTGGTGCTGACGCCGAGTGCCAGCCAGCGCAAAATCGCTATTGTTGGTGCCGGTCCGGCGGGGATGGCAACGGCAGTCGCCGCCGCTGAACGCGGTTTTCAGGTGGATCTGTACGAGAAGAATGATTATCTGGGTGGCCAGTTTAATCTGGCGATGCAAATCCCGGGGAAAGAAGAGTTCCGGGAAACGATTCGCTATTTTACCCGCCGTCTGGAGCAAACCGGGGTGAACGTGATTCTTGGTCATGCGGTGCAGGCTGAAGAGCTGCAGGGCTACGACGAAGTGGTGATCGCGACCGGGGTGAAACCTCGTATTCCGGGGATCCCGGGTATCGACAATGAAAAAGTGATCGATTACCAGACACTGATTCGCGACAAAGTGCAGCTAGGCCAGCGTGTGGCCGTGATTGGTGCCGGCGGTATCGGGGTGGATGTGTCTACCATGCTGACTGAGCCAGAGCATCAGGATCTGGATGACTGGCTGAAAGACTGGGGCATTGATAAATCGATTGAGCATGCCGGTGGACTTTACCCGTATTCCGAGTATGTGAGTCAGCGTCAGGTCTGGCTGATGCAACGTCGGCCGGGTAAGGTGGGACGTGGGCCGGGTAAAACAACGGGCTGGATCCATAAAAAAGTGCTCGAAAAACGTGGGGTAGAGCTGCTCAGTGGCGTCAGCTACGACAAAATTGATGAGCAGGGTCTGCACATTACGGTTGAAGGTCAGTCGCGGATACTGGAAGTCGACAACATTGTGTTGTGTGCCGGTCAGACCTCGGTTGAAGAGTTGTCGGAAAAATTGCAGGCGATGAACCTGTCCGTTCATGTGATTGGTGGTGCGGAAGTTGCGGGTGAAGTTGATGCGAAACGGGTGATCCGCCAGGGAGTTGAGCTGGCCGCTAAACTGTGAGCCCGCGCTAAACATGCGACTGGTCAGTGGTATCCACTTTGCCATTATTTAATACACCGGATCGCACGAAGGAACGTCAATCAAGCGGCTCGTTAGTTCGGGCCGCGGTTGATCTTGCGATAAACCACAGTATTGCTCAGGTTTTTGTATCAGGCTTTTGTGGTAATGTACAAAAAAGAACTATTTTCATCATGAGGTTGTTATGGACGCGCTTACGTTACTGTTAAATCGCCGCTCGTTACCTAAGCTGGCTGCACCTGCCCCGCAGGGCGATGCGCTGGACAATATCTTCCGCGCTGGCCTGCGTGCCCCGGATCATGCGGCGTTGACGCCATGGCGTTTCATTGTTTCTGAAGGTGAAGGGCTGCAAAAACTGGCTGACATTCTGGTGGAAGCGGCGAAAGCTGATGGTGCGGAAGAGGCGGTGATCGAAAAGGCATCCAAAGCGCCTTTCCGTGCGCCAATGGTCATCACTGTGGTGGCGAAAGTGACCGAGCATGACAAAGTACCGGTGATTGAACAGCACCTGTCAGCTGGCTGTGCGGTGCAGGCGATGCAAATGGCTGCGGTTGCACAAGGATTTGCGGGCATCTGGCGCACCGGTAGCTGGGCATATCACCCGGTGGTGCGTGAAGCATTGGGTGTGAGCGGCGAGGACTTGATTGCCGGCTTCCTGTATCTGGGAACGGCTGATTGCCGTGACGCCAAAGCGCCTGAGCGTGATTTGTCACAGTTTGTCGAATATCTGTAAGGCCCTGTCAGGCTTTATCGGCAGATTCAAACCGTCGTTATACAAAACGGTACATGAGTACGTAGCACTTAAATCGATACAACTAAAATTACTAGCACCAAAATCACTCGCATCAAAATCTACAGTACCTTAATCAATGTGTACCTAAGTCGGCGGGTACAGAAACCACAAGGGGGAGCCAGCCGGTTCCCCCTTTTTGATCCCAATCGACGTAAGTGTCAGTCTGCCGGCGTAATATATCCGCTCTTCTTTTGACAACATCACGTCTTGTTTTGACAACATCTCTTAGATCGGAGCAACACAATGGAAAAGGTTCGCCTGACTCAATACAGCCACGGCGCAGGCTGCGGCTGCAAAATTTCCCCTCAGGTTCTCGATATGATTTTACGAAGCCAGATGGCGCCCTTTCACGATCCGAATTTACTGGTAGGGAATGAAACCAAAGACGATGCCGCGGTGTATGACCTTGGCAATGGCACTGCGGTCGTCAGCACTACCGATTTCTTCATGCCAATTGTGGATGACCCGTATGATTTTGGCCGGATCGCTGCCACCAATGCGATCAGTGATATTTATGCCATGGGTGGCAAGCCGGTCATGGCGATTGCGATTTTGGGCTGGCCGGTAAATGTGCTTGCGCCGGAAGTGGCGCAACAGGTGGTGGAAGGCGGACGTGCAGCCTGCCGCGAAGCCGGTATTGCGCTGGCTGGCGGTCACTCGATTGATGCGCCGGAGCCCATTTTCGGGTTGGCCGTTACCGGCGTGGTCAGTACCGATCGGGTAAAACGAAACAATCAGGCAGAGGCCGGTTGCCAACTGTATCTGACCAAGCCTTTGGGCATCGGTGTGCTGACCACAGCAGAGAAAAAATCGTTGTTGCTCCCTGAGCATCAGGGACTGGCTCGGGACTGGATGTGTAAGCTGAATACTCCTGGCGCCGACTTTGCGGAGATTGTCGGCGTGAAGGCAATGACCGATGTGACCGGATTTGGCCTGATGGGGCATCTGAACGAAATTTGTGAAGGCAGCGGGCTGAAAGCGGAAGTATGGTTTGATCGCATTCCGCACTTGCCGGGCGTGTTTGACTATATCGAAAAAGGGTGTGTACCGGGTGGCACCCATCGTAACTTCGACAGCTACGGGCACCGTCTGGGTGCAATGAGCCAACAGCAGCAATCGCTGTTGTGTGATCCGCAGACATCGGGCGGCCTTCTGCTGGCAGTGTCACCGGATGCCGAAGGGGACGTGCAGGCTGTGGCGAACAAACACGGTATCTCACTTGAAGCGATTGGCCAACTGCACAATGCTCTTGCCGACGAACGTATCCTGATTGAGATTTGCTGATGGCCCGGAAAAATATTGAAGATTATCGCGAGCTGTTTATCCGCGATATTCCCCTGATGGACATGCGGGCACCGGTGGAGTTTGCTCAGGGTGCATTCCCAGCTTCGGTAAATCATCCCCTGATGACGGACAGCGAGCGTCAGGCGGTCGGGACCTGCTACAAACAGCAAGGGCAAGAGGCTGCGATTGCGCTGGGGCACAAACTGGTTTGCGGAGAAACCAAAGCGGCGCGTGTGGCACAGTGGAAAGCATTCTGTGAGGCCAATCCTCAGGGATACCTATATTGTTTCCGTGGCGGATTGCGATCCAGAATCAGTCAGCAATGGCTTAAGGAGGCCGGGGTTGACTACCCGATGGTGATTGGTGGCTACAAAGCCCTGCGCCGCTTCCTGATTGATACTCTGGAGGACATTGTCATTCAGCCCAAAACCTTGATAGGGGGAAATACGGGCTGCGGTAAAACCCAGATGCTTACTGAGTTAGCCAATGGTATTGATCTCGAAGGGGCGGCGAATCACCGTGGTTCGTCCTTCGGGCGCTATGTGAGTGGACAACGGACCCAGATTGCGTTTGAAAACACGCTTGCTGTCGACATGCTCAAAAAGCAGGCCGCGGGGCACTCGCATCTGGTGTACGAAGACGAAGGACGGATCATCGGCTCGGTCAGTCTGCCGTTACCCTTGCTCAAGACCATGCAGCAGGCACCGATTGCTTTGGTGGACGACCCGGTTGATGTTCGTCTGGAGCGATTGCTGGCTGATTATGTGGTACGGATGCAGCAGGATTTTTGTCTGGCCTATGGCGATGACGCCGGTTGGCAGCAGTTTGCAGCCTATCTGGCGCAGGGGTTGTTTGCTATTCGCAAACGGCTGGGTTACCAGCGGTATGAAAACTTGCTGGCGGTGCAGCAACTGGCTATTCACCGAATGCAGGTGGACGGTACGTTGGATGGGCACTACGACTGGTTACACCCTTTGCTCAGTGAGTATTACGATCCTATGTATGCCTATCAGCTGAGCAAGAAAGCCGACCGGGTTGTGTTCCGTGGCCGCTACGTTGAAGTGCGTGACTGGCTGCGCGACACAACAGTGAAATAGTTCATCCATACTCGCACTATACTCGTATCCCTAACACCCTATCCTCAGTTTCCCGGAGAGATTACGCATCGTCCTTACTCTCTTCGGGCTTTACTGTGTTTATATCCAGTCAATTCTTGTCGTATCCGTGGAATTTGCATATAGTGCAGAACATTACGCACAGCCAATAATAAACAGCAGTTAATCATGTCTCGTCTTTATATCGCCGAAAAACCCAGCCTGGGCAGAGCCATTGCGGCCGTGTTGCCGCGCCCGCATAAAAACCATGACGGTTACATCGAAGTGGGCAACGGCGACCGGGTTACCTGGTGTATCGGCCATTTACTGGAGCAGGTCGAGCCGGATGCGTATGACGACAGGTATAAAAAATGGAATATGGCCGATTTACCGATTGTACCGGAGCAGTGGCAGCTGACGCCGCGAAAATCCGCCAGCAAGCAGCTTTCTGTCGTCAGAAAACTGTGTAAGCAGGCGACGGAAGTGGTGCATGCCGGAGACCCCGATCGCGAAGGGCAACTGCTGGTTGATGAGGTGATTGATTACGTCAAGCTGGCCGAAAGCAAAAAAGCGGCGATGCAGCGTCTGCTGATTTCTGACCTTAACCCATCAGCGGTAAAACGTGCGCTCAGTAAAATGCGCAGTAACCGGGATTTCATTCCGCTGTCGGTTTCGGCATTGGCCCGCTCCCGGGCAGACTGGCTATACGGGATGAACATGACCCGGGCATACACATTGCTGGGCCAGAAAGGCGGCTACCGCGGGGTACTGTCTGTTGGCCGGGTGCAAACGCCGGTGCTGGGGCTGGTTACGCGCCGTGATGATGAAATAGCCAACTTTGTGCCTAAGCCTTTTTACGAGCTGTTTGCACTGATTCCTTACCAGGATATGGAGATCCGCGCTCGCTGGAAACCGAGTGATGCTTGTCTGCCCTGGCAGGATGAGGACGGGCGGATCCTCAACCGCAAGCTGTGTGAGAACGTGGTCAGCCGGATTAAAGGCCAACCGGCAGAAGTGACGGAGTCAGAACGCAAAGAAAGCCGTCAGGCCGCACCCTTGCCGTATTCTCTGTCGGCGTTGCAGATTGATGCTGCCAGACGGTTTGGCATGAGCGCGGCTGATGTGCTGGCCACCTGCCAGTCATTGTATGAAAAGCACAAAGTTATTACTTACCCGCGTTCAGACTGCCGCTATTTGCCGCAGGAGCACTTTCGTCAGGCTGACAATGTTTGCCGCGCGATAGGTAGCACTGATGCCAGCTTATCTGCTGCTGTAGAAGGGGCTGATACCAGCCTGAAGTCAAAAGCGTGGAACGATAAGAAAGTGGATGCTCACCATGCGATCATCCCGACGCCGAAAGCCGTCAATGCCGCCAGCCTGAGCGGAGCCGAGCAGAAAGTCTATCAGCTGATTGCCCGTCAGTACCTGATGCAGTTTTATCCGGCTGCCATCTACAGTGAGGCGAAGTTAGTCTTTACTATTGCTGGTGGCATTTTTATCGCACGGGGACGGCAGTTGATGTCTGCCGGATGGCGCCAACTGATGGGGCGTAATGAAGAATCGTCGTCTGATAACAGCACGGATCTGGCTGATAAGGTGCCGCCACTGGAAAAAGGGACGGTGCTAACCTGCCGGGACGGTGAAATTCTCGACAAGATGACCGAGCCACCGAAGCCGTTTACCGAAGCGACGTTGCTGCAAGCGATGACCGGGATTGCGCGGTTTGTCTCGGATCAGTCCCTGAAGAAAATTCTGCGGGATACCGATGGTCTGGGCACAGAGGCGACCCGGGCGGGCATTCTCGATATTCTGTTCAAACGGCAGTTGCTGGTGCGGCAGGGCAAGAGTATTCATGCCACTGAGGCCGGGCGAGGGCTGATTTATGCCTTGCCGGACGAGGCGACCTATCCGGACATGACGGCACACTGGGAACACCAGTTGCAGGACATGGCCGAGAAAAAATGTGCGTACCGGCCATTTATGGAGGCGCTGGAAATACAGGTCTCACGGCTGATGGAGCGGGTGAAAACCAGTGAAGTGCCACAGAGTTTGCGGGATCTCAAATCACCGGAACCGAGTAAAGGGAAAAAGCGGCGTTTCAGTCGAAAACCGTCATCCGGGGCTACCGGTCGCGCTTCGGCTAAAGGCGGCAGTCAACGCCCTCGAGCAAAAAAACAGGCATAAGGTGTAGAGAGTCAGCCTGAAACGACTGGCAGGCAACAGTATGGCCTCAGGAGTAAAGCTCAAAAGTATGATTCCGGAGCATGGCTCAGGCGACAAAGAGCTGGTTCCGGCCTTTTGATTTAGCTTCATATAGTGCCAGGTCGGCCTGTTTGAAAAAGTCTCCGGGGGTGCGGCAGCTGGATGGAATAATGGTGCTGACACCGATACTGATGGTCACAATATCCGGGGCACTGTCTGCCCCGTTTTCTCGTGGAAGCTGCAGAGCCTGTACGGCGTACAGCGCGCGTTTAGCCGCATAACGTGCTGCTTGCTGATCTTGTCCCGGCAGCAGCAAGACAAACTCCTCCCCGCCATAGCGGGCAAATAATGCCCCAGCCCGACGTTCCAGAGAAGATAATGCTTTCGCCAGCGTTTTCAGACAGTGATCACCGGCGGCATGGCCATAGCTATCGTTGTAGTGTTTGAAATGGTCGACATCCATAATCAGCAAGGAGAGCGGGAGCTGGTGCCGCTCTGCCCGGCGCCATTCTTCAGCAAACATTTCATCAAAGACTCGCCGGTTTGCCACCTCGGTCAGCGGATCCTGACGTGAAATTTTCTCCAGCTTTTCATTGGCCTGCAGCAAAGCCTGGGTGCGTTCGGAAACCCGTTGCTCCAGCTCGGTGTTGAGCCGGATCAGTTGTTCTTCGGCGCGTCGGCGAACCAGATGCTGTGAAACGATGAAACCGAATTGTTTAAGAATTTGCCGATGATAATCCCGCAGTGGCATGCCGCTCAGCAGATTATCACAGGCGATCCAGCCGATAGGGGTATCTTCATCCCACAGTGATACGTAGGCGCTCCAGCCAAACCCGACCTGTTTCAGGTCATGGTATAGCGGAGTATTTTCTTCAATCGCCAGATACTCCTTCTGCTCCAGCGTCAAAGTGGCAAACCACATATCCGGAATGGCCGACTCAAAATAGTGCTCATCAACGGTATTGCCTTGCAAATCGGTTCCATAGGTGCCCTGCATCCGTTCGCCTTCCTCAAACAGAAATATGGCCATCCGGTCGATGTCGAGGTGCTTTTTGGCTTCATCCACTGCAGTAAACAACATGTGGTCCATGGAATGGGCCCGCCACAGCTGGAAGGATATATCGTGCAGCGTCTGGAGCTGCTGCTGTAAGTGTCGTTGCTCCTGCAAACTGATTTTCAGTTCGCGCTCGGCACTGCGTCGTCCGATGTGTTCATCCTGAATGGATGCATTGAGCAGGAAGGCGTCGAGCTCAGCAGCCAGCAGGGTACTGAGCTGAAGGAAGTCGTCCTCTTGTAGCTGCCGGGTGGCTGCATTGTCCGGTAAGTCGACTGTCAGGCAGCCAATACCAATACCCCGTCGCACGAGCGGCAGCAATAGCCTGATTTTCGGAGTATGGCTGACTACAGAGCGGGGAACATGCGGTTCCGGATTTAGCTCGATATCGTGAAGCAGAGCCGGTCTGTGTTGGCGTACCGCCTTGTGCATTTGGTGAAAAGGGACGTCGGAATGCTCTGGGAAGACCAGTGGCGGAAGATGAAACTGGATACCCGCTTCGGTCATGTCCAGCATGATTTTCCAGTGGGATTTATACGCGACCGCCAGCGTTATTTTTTCTACCCCAAATACCAGCGCAAAGTGACGACAGGTCAGCTCGCAAAGCGTACGGAAGCCGTGCGCCTTACTCCAATGGTTGAGCAGAGGTTGATAAAACTGTGTGAGAAGTGCGTTTTGAGCCAAGGTCTGTACCCTTAACATCCTAGCTGAAGACTATTGTGACGGTTTATGCCAACGAAATGGGGTACTAATAGCGCAAAATACTCTGGCCGTATCCAGCGGCAAGCAGAATTGCGAGTCACTCCGCATGAAAGGTGCAATACCAGCCCTGTATTGATTGAATTCTCGACACAGGTTATTGATCGGCCATGTTTTATTGGTGGCTGCTTTTTACACCAGACCTACCAGGGCAGGTATTGCCCCTGATAATCAATGAACTGACCTGAATCTTCTGGTTGGAGGCGATCCAGAACCTGTTTCAGCCCCTTGGCGGAAGTGCCTGCATCAATCAGGGCATTTGGCCCGCCCATCTCCGTTTGTACCCAACCCGGATGCAGCGCAATGCAGCGAATGCCTTCGCTGAACAAATCGTTGGACAGGCTTTTGACCACAGAATTGAGTGCGGCTTTTGAAGAGCGGTAAATGTACCCGCCGCCACTGGTATTTTCCGTCATGCTACCGACTTTGGAGGACATGCAGGCAATGATACCGGGGTTGCCTTGTTTCAGTTGCGGGTAAAAGGCTTCAGCCATTTTTAACGGTGCAATCGTATTAATTTCTAATACTTTGCGCCATTCATCGGCATCGGTGTTACCAAAGCCGTATCCCTTGGGACCGTAATAACCGGCGTTGTTGATCAATAAATCCAGTGTGATACCCGACAGGCTCCGGCTCAGAGACTGGATAGCCGCGTGATCGGTAACATCCAGTTCCAGCAGAGTCAGGTGTGGATGTGTTTGCTGCAGCGCTTGTAACTCCGGCGCCGCTGAGATATCCCGGCAACTGGCATAAACCTGCCAGCCGTTATGCAGATATTCTCGGGTCAGTGCCAGACCAACTCCCCGGTTCGCACCGGTAATCAGCAGGGTAGGTGTCATAGTGTTACTCTCGATAAAAACAGGGACGCGTATGGTTCATGATAGCGAAACTGACCGCTGATCGCGAAGCGCTGCAGCTTCATCCGGTTCAGGGTAAACCGTCAGGTTTGACTCTAATGGCGAAGCGCAAGATGCAGGGGAGTCCAACTGTATTGCTGAATTCTTTGTTGCGGCAGGGAATCTGGGGTGGCTTAGCTGGATATGGATGAGCGTTGGATGAGTATTGAGGCAGAGTATTAATGTTAAGACATCGGGGATGGGAGTGACTGGCTAAATTTTACGTGTTCACTTTCATATTCTTGTTGTTAATCTTGTTAGGGTCAGGATGATGTTGAAGACGTATCTTGCGCTAATGGTGGGAGCGGTTCTGGTGATCGGTTGCGCAGACACCCGACACGAAAGGCTGCTCGAACTGGGCTTCACCCGGGATTATCTGGACGGCTACCAAGACGGGTGCAGTAGCCGTACGACTGAAGCCAAAACCCGGCTTGACGGTTTTCTTCAGGATGCCGAGCGGATGAAGCGAGAGCCGAAATATGCCAACGGCTGGAACGATGGCTACGATCAGTGCTATGCCGACAACCGGGATTATTATTAGCATCTGATTATTATTAGCATCTGAAGGCACATTATTTACGACCACAGCAGGAGGTCGGTGTATACAAGGTGATAGTGCCTAAAATAGTGCCTAAATAAAAAAGCTTCTCTCTACTTAGGGTTATGCGGAGAGTGGTGATGCTTTCTGTATACCATTTTGTCGCGTACTAAAAAGGCAGCCTGTTGTGAAGGCTGCCTTTTGTCTGTGTGAGCTTGTTTGTGCCAACGGCTTCAGGTCATCTTTGCCAGGCTAATCGTTGTACCTTAGCCAGCATCACTGCTGTTGGGTTGAGCGTAGGCACTTATCTGAGTCGCTCAGAGCGAGACGCTTTCTAATCTTCGTTTTGGTTAAAGCGTTTCAACTCATGCATGGCCTGCATCAGCGTCGACAATTTCGGTTTTGCTGATTCCATGCGTTTATAGTCTTCGTTGTAAACACGGTAGTTACCGTATTTATCAACCACTGTCGTTGTCTGCGGCTGAATCATGACAATGTCATCCTCATTACCAGCCAGAATCCAACGGCGTTTAGACGATGAAGTAAACAGGTTCACACCACTGCTGTAGGTTGATGCCGGAGTGGCGGCGCTCAACATGGATTCCATCAGCGTCGGGACTACGTCCAAATGGCTGGTAAGACGGTTTGTTACAGAAGCAACGCTGCCTGGCCAGTGAATGATCATCGGAACTTTCAGCTGATACTGGCTGTAGTTGCTGTCAGCGCCCCAGCTGTTGGTGCCGGTTTCATTGAACTCGGTACCGTGGTTTGCCGTGATCAGAACAATGGTGTTGTCCATCATGTTGTTTTCAACCAGTTGATCGAAAATAGCAATCAGCTGTTCATCAACATGGTAGGCGGCATTGCGGTAACTGTTTTTCAGGATTCGGGTGGTGTCTTTGCTGTTGACGGAACCTGTACCAATCGCCGGTTCAAATTTTTGTGCGTAGTCGCCGCCTTCTTCAAAGCGCTCTACTGCCGTCAGCTCAATAAAGCTGAACCATGGCTGTTTGTCTTCGGCACCGGCTTTCAGCCAGTTTGTCCACTCGGCAATGGCGCGTTGGTCACTGTGTTCATCTTTGTCTGCGTCAGGCAGTTGCTGACCGAAGAAAATAGCGTCGCGATAGAGAGGGTTATCATTCAGGCCGGCACCACTGAAGATCCCAAATTTGTAACCGCGTTTTTGCAGGGTATCCAGCACCAGCGGCGGGGTATTCGCCGAGCGAATGCTGTTGATGTAGCTGCTTGGCAGGCCATAAAACAGACCAAACAACCCGGATGTGTCGTCATTACTGCTGCTGTAATGATTGCTGTATTGCAGGTTCTGGCGCGCAAACGCCGTCAGGTACGGCATGGTCTCGCTGTCAACCATATCACTGCGCAAACCGTCTACCATGATCACCAGCAGATTCTGGCCGGTCCCCGGATCACCGAAAGTCAGTTTTTCAAGCGGATAGCGGATCTGCTCGCTGCTTTCGATGCCTTGGGCGTTCAGTTTTTTGGTGTATTCCTGACGATCAAGCAGGCCGTGTTTTTCCATAAAGGATTTTGCGGTCATCGGGTATGACAGCGGGAAATTAGAGCGCTGGACCGTGATCGGGCGATACAGTTTGGCATCGGCCCAGATATACATCAGGTGGCTGCTGACAAAGCAGATCCCGAATACCATCGCAATCGGCACACCCACGTGCTTGCGAGTCAGTTTTCTTAACTTGCGCCACAGCCACTCTGACAGGATCAGCTGTAACAGGAAAATTACCGGTACGGTAATAAACAGGTACTGCCAACGGGCATTGAGTTCAGTTCTTTCTCCACTCAACAGCAAGTCCCACACCAGTGGACTCAGGTGCAGATCCAGCGATTCGTACGCATGGGTATCGAGTAACAGCGCGGTCAGCCCGATGGTACCGACCAGCACGGCAAACAGCCGCATCAGACGCTGAGACGGGATCAGAAAACTGGCTGGAAAGAGGATGAGGATGTAGAACCCAAAAACAAGAAAGCCAAAATGGCCTACCCAGCTGAAAGCCAGGTAGAGCTGTCCAAACAGGGTGTCTGGCCACTCAGAATGGACAATATATCGCGTACCAAGAAGCATGGCAGCGATGATATTGAAAAAACTGAACCAGTGTCCCCAGCTGATAAGCTGAGAGACTTTCTCTTTGTAATTGTTACCGCTAGAGACCATAGATGTCAGTGTTTCCCACTCTTCGTTATGCCGTGACGCAAGCCAACAAGATTAGTCTTCTTTGATAGAGGATTGCAGCGCCTGAGCGAATTTTTCTGCAATGGCCTTCCTTTGCGATGACGGAACGTCCGCATTGATGATGTTGGTCGCGATATTGCCCACAATCATCAGTGCCAGTTCTGCCGAAGCATCATGCTTCTCAAGTACATCGAACATATCATCAATGATTTGTTCAACTTTTTTATTGCTGTATTTTGAAGTAATTGGCATAGGAAGTCTTGTTTAATCTTATTTAATGTTAAAGAAAGCGACTTATAATACCCTACACTTTACATTTACTGAAATTTTTCCATTATGAGCCTTACCCTTTCAAACGTCATTCTGCACCAGCTGGTTAAGAATGGTCAGGATGAGCTTGAAGTTCATCTTCGAAAACAAACGCTTGAAAACTCAGCGTCAACTGAAGATCTAGTGGCAGAGCTGCACCGTGTGTACAGCAGCAAGGGAGCCAAGGGCTTCGGTCACTTCGCTGATGACAGTGAGTTCGGCCACTGGCTGAAACAGGTCCGCCGCGGTGAGCTGGATTTTCTCGGTTTTTCCAATCAGGCAGCACAGCGTCTGCATACGGAGCTGGCGAAATACCCGTTTGCTGATGTTGGCACGTTGGTGATCGCTGAATACCAGTCGCTAGCAACGGATTACTTGTTCATTGGCCTGTTGCCAACCTGCCATAGCATGAAAGTGACCGAGCAACTGGATATCAGTGCCACTGATTACCTGGATGTGGCCAAAATGGACATTGCCGCGCGCATTGACCTTTCCACAATGGAAACGGATGCAGAATCTAATCGCTATCTGACCTTCATCAAGGGGCGGGTAGGCCGTAAGATTGCAGATTTCTTCCTGGACTTTATGCAGGCAGAAGTGGGGCTGGATGTGAAAACCCAGAATCAGGTTCTGATGCAGGCGGTGGAAGATTTCTGTGCAGACTCGCGTCTGGACAAGGAAGAAAAGCAGCAGTATCGCAAGCAGGTTTATGATTACTGCAACAGCCAGCTGCAAAGCGGTGATGAAGTGACGGTGAAAGAGCTGGCGGCTGAATTGCCACCGGCCGAAGACGGCACAGATTTTTACCAGTTTACGTCACAGCAGGGTTATGAGCTGGAAGAAAGCTTCCCGGCAGACCGCACGGCGATGCGCAAATTGACCAAGTTTGTGGGTTCCGGCGGCGGCCTGACCATCAATTTTGACAGCATGTTGCTGGGTGAGCGGGTTTTTTACGATGCTGACACTGACACGCTGACCATTAAGGGCATCCCGCCTAACCTCAAAGATCAGCTGCAACGTCGCCTGAACGCTGACGACTGATTCCTCGCAAAGCCCGCTGCCTTCTGGTGACGGGCTTTTTACTGCCAGCCCAGTCACTGTTTGCTTTTCCTGAGTTGTTCTCTTTTGACTTTATTGCCTAAAGTAGATGTATAGATTTTTAGATTCGTATGACCTGTAAAACAGGACAGGTGGCGGCCGTCCGAACGGTCTGCCATGAACGAACCTCGGCGGCAGGGAAGGAGACAGCATGATGGTGAAAGATTGGCATTCTCGGCAAGCAGGTAAAATCACACTGGTGGTTGCCGTAATTGGATGTGCTTTGGTGGCACTTATCGGGCTCTATCTTGGTGTTGTCTCACAGGCTGATTGGGGCTATGCGGCAGCGGTCGTGGGGATCATGGCTGCGGTCAGCGTCGTCGGGCTGTTAAGACAGCAGCGTGAGCCTGAATGTGACACTGATACCATGTCGCCACGGGTGACCCCGGCCGATGACATTAACCTCAATTCAGATGTCTTGACCGGCGGTGCAAAACCGCAGGCAGTACTGGACTTGAGTTATTTAATGGACCGAATGGATCATGATATTGGCTCAGTGGTACTGCTGCTCGAAATTTTTCTGACTGATCATGCCGAAGACGGCAACAACATTTTGCGGGCTGTGCGACAGCAAGATTATCTGACCGCCGGCAAATTAGCAGAGGCGCTGAGGGAGGTTTCTGCCAGCCTGGGGGCCGGTGAGCTCAGTGATCAGGCTGGAAAAATCGCCGGACGGCTTAACCAGCCCGGTTTTCTTTCTGAATACGTGGTCTCAGAAGCAGATTGCCGCCAGCTGCAGGTTGCGTTGGAAGATGTGGTGCTCGTGGCTACCGATGTAGTGAAACATCATGTTGGTTCTGGTGATACGCCTGCTGTGGAACCTGATACCGATAACGCCAGAGCAGAACCATTTATCGGAGAGGTAAACGATGTGAAGGCGGCAGAGGCGCTTGTTTCATCGGCAACCGTAACCACATCCGCACTATCCCCAGAATCAACCGCTCCAGCCGCTTCGTTAGACAGGTTGCAAGCAACCAATAGACAAGCTGTCAAAAATCAGGCTAACGCACTTCCGGCGGCAGAAATTGATGTGCGGTTTCTGATGCAATCGCTCGACAATGATGTCAGCGCTGTGCAGATGCTGGTTGAGCTGTTTATCGAAGAGCATGCCGGTGACGCGGCGGCTCTGACTGCGATGGTACGCCGGGGGGGACAGACCGAAGAAGCGCAGCGTCTGGTGCATACCTTGAAAGGGGTTGCCGGCAGTTTGGGAGCTCGGGCTTTGAAAGAGGTCGCGGCACACATTGAAGCTCAGTACAAACATCAGCAGCCGGTCACGCTGGATGATTGTAACGCGCTGTCCCGGGTGTTGAACGATACCATGGACAGTGCGCGGCGCTATACAGTAGATGTGTTTGAAGGGGCGTAGCAAGCGAAGTCATGCGGTCAACAGACAATTCGGATGCGCCGATAACAAGGTAAGCGAAAAAGTGTGATATTTCGCACGGTTGATCTGGATCAGAGGAATCTTCAAACGGCGGTGGATAATACCGCCGTTATGAATATTCAATCCAACGAACCGGTTCGACAGCAGCGTGAACTGGACATCACTAAGGCGATGATAAGGCTTTATTGTAAAACGCTGCATCGGGGGGCGATTGTTTGTCCCGAATGTGAAGGGCTGATTGACTATGTTGAAAAGCGCATCGCCAGTTGCCGGTTAGGGGAAGCCAAACCGAATTGCCTGGTGTGTGAAACGCCCTGTTATCAACCTGCCAAAAGATTGCACTTTGTTCATGTCTTACGCTGGTCAATGCGCAAATTTGCCTGGCGACAGCCAATCAAAGCGCTGAAGTTTAAGATCGACTGTCTCCGACGTTGTGAGACGGAATCCTCGTCTTCGGTGTCTTCCTGAATTTATTCTCTATGGTTCAACATGACAAAGGGCCGCCTGCTGGCAGCCCTTTGTCTTCGTTTCCGTTGTTATTTTCAGCTTAGCTTGGTGCCACTTCGGAGAAATGTCATGTTTGACCACCTGCACGTACTGGCTAGCCGGGGGGGCTGTTACTAGAATTACAACCTACAGACCAAGGCTCGCCAGCCAGGTTGCGACGCGATCTTCGGTCAGTTCCGGCTGACGATCTTCATCCAGTGCCAGCCCGATGAACCGACCATCCCGAAATGCGCGGGAGTCATTGAACTGATAACCTTCTGCGGGCCATTGGCCAATCAGCTCGCCGCCAGCCTGCATGACCAGATCGGCCAGATCGCCCATGGCATCCAGATAACTGTCCGGGTAATCAATTTGATCGCCAAGACCAAACAAAGCGACTTTTTTTCCCGTTAAATCGGCTTCTTCCAGCTCCGGGACAAAGTAATCCCAGTCCGGCTGCATTTCGCCGTAGTTAGCCGTCGGAGTGCCGAGAATCAGTAGATCATACGCATCAAATATGTCGTGACTGAGACCGGCAATGTCCTGCGCTTCAAGGCCAAGACGGCTGGCGATCATCACTGCCACTTTTTCTGTGTTACCGGTATCGCTGCCGAAGAAAATTCCAACGTTAGCCATGTGTGTCTCCTGTTGCTTTTGCCAGAGTCGTGACTCTGGCAGACATTGGTATTCAAGTGTTGAGCGGCGGCCTTAACAGAGGCTGCCGCAGTTAAATCGGTTTATTGCTGGTGGGGCGCTGGTTGCCTGGTCGGAATAGACGGCGTTGTCTCCGCGGGCTTCTCCGGTTCTAACGGTGTCCAGTCGGCCAACTGAGCCAGCAGACGTTGTTTGTGGGCAACCTGACGGCGAAGCTGGGACAACGACTGGGCATACCGTTCAGGATGCTTGCGTTGCAACTGGGTAAAGCGTGCTTCGCGGCTGACCAACGCTTCTACATCCTGCTTGGGTGGTTTGGAGTCCAGTTGCAGTGCGGCGCGGCCTTTGTCCAGACGGCGCGGATCAAAGCGGAACAGCGGCCATAACCCGGTTTCGACCATCAGTTGCTGGTGGCTGACGCCTTCTGCCATGTCATAGCCATGGGTAATGCAAGGCGAATAAGCGATCACCAGAGACGGGCCGGGGTAAGCTTCGGCCTCTTGCAAGGCTTTGACGGCCTGATTCATGTTTGCGCCCAGCGCGATTTTGGCGACGTAGACATTGCCGTGCATCATCATGTGAACCGCGAGGTCTTTGCCGTCGCTGGTTTTTCCCTGACTGGCAAACTTGGCAATAGCGCCAGTTGGGGTGGCTTTAGACTGCTGCCCTCCGGTATTGGAGTATCCCTGAGTATCCATCACCAGCACGTTGACGTTATCGCTCCCGGCGAGGACATGGTCTAACCCGCCAAATCCGATGTCGTAAGCCCAGCCGTCACCGCCGACAATCCAGTTGCTCTTCGCGACCAGATCGTCAGATCTGGCCAGCAGCGCATCTGTTTCTGCATTCTCGGCAAGGTATTCTTTGAGTGTTGACAGGTTCTGGCGCTGACGAATGACTGCAGCCTCGCTGCTGTCGAAAGCATCTTGGCGGATTTGTGTGGCCAGCTCTTCCGGTAGCAGGGCCTGACTGTCGCTCAGCAGGCTCAACGCTCGGTCTCGCTTGCTGTTCAGGGCGAGGCGCATACCTAGCCCGAACTCGGCGTTATCCTCAAACAGGGAGTTTGCCCAGGCTGGGCCCCGGCCCTGGCTGTCGGTGCTGTACGGCGTTGTCGGCAGGTTCCCGCCGTAGATGGATGAGCAGCCGGTCGCGTTAGCTATCAGCAGGCGATCGCCAAACAGCTGAGTCAGCAGCTTAATGTAGGAGGTTTCGCCGCAGCCGGAGCAGGCTCCCGAGAATTCAAACAGGGGCTGCAGCAACTGACTGGAGCGCGCGTCAATCCGTTTGATGTCAATGCGCTTGAGCTCAGGCAGAGTCTGGAAATAGGCAAAGTGTCGCTGCTGTTCAGTCTGTTGCGGGGCTTTGGCCGACATGTTCAGGGCTTTTCGGACCAGCTGGCCGGGTTCAGGGCTCGGCTCACTGGCTGGGCACGCTTCGGTACACAGATTACAACCGGTGCAATCCATCGGCGATACTTGCAGGGTATAGGCCTGACCTTTGAAATCCCGTTGTTTGTAATCGGTGTGTTTGAAACCAGCCGGTGCCTCGCTCAGCTCGCCCGGAGCAACGGCTTTGGCCCGGATTGCCGCGTGTGGGCAAACCAGCGTACAGATATTGCACTGGGTACACAAATCCGCTTCCCAGACCGGGATTTCCTGCGCGATGTTGCGTTTTTCCCACTGTGAGGTCGCCGTCGGCCATTTACCGTCAACCGGGAATGCACTGACCGGCAACAAGTCACCTTTGTCGGCCATCATCAGAGCGGTGACCTGTTGGATAAATGCTGGCGCATCCGGGCTGACCACCGGCGGGCGAGAGTGTGCTGCGCTGGCTTGTTCCGGAATAGCAACCTGTGCCAGGCGGGCAACGGTGGCGTCAACCGCGGCATGGTTGGCATCCACAATGGCCGGTCCGCGTTTGCTGTAGCTGCGGCTGATGGCTGCTTTCAGCGCGCTCAGCGCTGTGTCTATCGGCAGCAATTCGCTCAGGGCAAAGAAAGCGGCCTGCATCACGGTGTTAATCCGATTTTTCAGACCCAGCTGACGGGCCAGGCTGACCGCGTCGATAACATAGAGTCGGAGCTGTTTGTCGATAATCGTGCTTTGCACTTCGCGTGGCAGATGTTGCCATACCTGATCAGCCGGGTACGGGCTGTTCAGCAGCAGGGTTGCCTGCGGTGCTGCTTTCTCGAACATGGCCAATTTATGAATGAATTCAAATTGGTGACAGGCAATAAATTCGGCCTGTTCAATCAGGTAGGGCGCTTCGACTGGCACGGAATCAATACGCAGATGAGAGACCGTCACCCCGCCGGACTTTTTCGAGTCATACACAAAGTACCCCTGCGTATGTAGCGGAGTATGTTCACCCAAAATTTTCAGGGTGTTTTTATTGGCACTGACTGTACCGTCGGCACCTAAACCGTAAAACAGGGCACGGAATCGGCTCTCTGGCTCTCTCAGTGGCTTTACGGGTTGAGGGAGTGACAGGTGAGTAATGTCATCCTGGATACCGACCGTGAAAGATTGGTGCAGGGTTCCCGTCTTGAGGGCTTCAAAGACGCGGGCAGCATGGGCCGGGGTAAACTCCTTAGAGGAAAGGCCGTAGCGGCCGCCTACGATATCCGGCAAGTGCGGATACTGTGACTGGCGACAGGCCTGTTGCAGGGCGGCGCACACATCTTGATACAGCGGCTCGCCGGTTGCCCCCGGCTCTTTGGTGCGATCCAAAACTGCAATGCGTTTGATGGTAGCGGGCAGAGCGTCAATAAAATGCTTGAGCGAGAACGGCCGATACAGATGTACGGTAAGCACACCCACGGCATGGCCCTGCTGGTTGAGAAAAGCAACGGCCTGCTGGACAGCAGCGCTGGCAGAGCCCATCACAATGATGATATCGGTGGCCGCCGGATCACCGTGGTAGGTGAACGGCTGGTAAAAACGGCCGGTCAGGCGGCCAAATTGTGTCATGCAGTCGGCCACCACATCCGGGCAGGCTTGATAAAACACATTGGCGGCTTCCCGTGCCTGGAAGAATGTGTCCGGGTTTTGGGCGGTTCCGCGTAAGCTGGGTGCGTCCGGCGTCAGCCCGCGCTGATGAAACGCCTCGACATGAGCCGGGTCGATCATCGCCTGCAGGGTATGGTCGTCGATAAACGCGATCTTATTGATTTCGTGCGAAGTGCGGAAACCATCAAAGAAATGCACGAAAGGGATTCGGCTGGCCAGTGTTGCGGCCTGACTGATCAGCGCAAAATCATGCGCCTGCTGGACACTGCCGGCAGCCAGCATGGCAAACCCTGTCTGCCGTACAGCCATGACATCGGAGTGGTCACCGAAGATAGACAGCGCGTGGGTGGCAAGCGTGCGAGCAGCCACGTGCATGACAAATGGCGTCAGCTCTCCGGCAATTTTGTACATATTCGGGATTTTCAGCAGCAATCCTTGAGAAGAGGTGAAAGTGGTCGCGAGCGCCCCGGCCATTAATGCGCCGTGAACGGCACCGGCGGCACCGCCTTCCGATTGCATCTCAATAACGCGTGGTACCTGTCCCCACAGGTTTTCCCGACCTTGCGATTCCCATTGTTCACAGGCTTCGGACATCGGCGATGACGGCGTGATCGGGTAGATGCCGATAACCTCATTGCAGCGATAAGCCACGGAGGCTGCGGCTTCATTGCCATCTATAGTGACAAACACGGGGGTAGATGGATTTGCCGGTATCATTGCTTTGTCTGCGATACCGGGTTGCTCAGTAATAGACATGACTCACTCCTGCGACTGAACACAGTACCGGCCTTCTGGGTGCCGATGTGGTGAAAGGGAGGTGGGCCAACCCCAAGTGGGTAGCGAGAGGCCGGCCCGGAAGTGTACGACGGTGCTGAAAGGCTTACGCGTCAACCACACTCAGCGTTGGCTGAGGATTGAGCATGGCGTCCAGATCCGTTTTGACATCACTGGTGAGTTTCAGGTTGAACTGCTGTTGCAGGAATTCAAAAATGGCCTCATTCACAAATTCCGGTGGATTCGGGCCCAGATAAATGTTCTGGATACCCAGATTGAACAGCGCCAGCAGAATCAGTACGGCTTTCTGCTCCATCCACGACAGAACGATGTTGACCGGCAGATCATTGACCGGAACGCCCATGGCATCGCTCAGTGCCAGCGCAATCATGACAGCGCCGTAACTGTCATTACATTGGCCCAGGTCGATATAGCGAGGAATCTCGGTGCCGGGTACTGTGCCAAAATCATGGTCGTTGAAACGGAACTTGCCGCATGACGAAGTCAGGATGATGCAATCCTTCGGGATAGACAGTGCCAGCTCCCGGTAGTAATCATTTTGTTTGCCTGGTTTATCGCAGCCGGCAACTACAAAGAACTGTTTGATTTTCCCACTGTTTACCGCCCCCAGGATTTGCGGTGCCAGCCCCAGAATAGTTTTGTAGTTGTGGCCGGTTGTTAGGGTCTCGTCGCTGTCGAAGCCTTCAATATCCGGCAGGCTCAGCGTGTGTTCAATCAGCGGAGCAAAGTCCTCGCCCAGCTGACGGCAGCCATCAATGCCGACAATACCGTAGCGGTACAGGCGATCAGCATAATCAGCGCGTCCTGTCAGCGGCACGATGCAGTTGGTGGTGACAATAATAGTGCCGTTCCATTTCTGGAACAGCTGTTTTTGGTCGAACCAGGCTTTACCGATGTTCCCTTTAAGGTGCGGGTACTTACGCAGCTCCGGGTAGCCGTGCGCCGGCAACATTTCGGAGTGGGTGTAGATGTTGATGCCTGTTCCTTCGGTCGCGATCAGCAGCCGTTCCAGCAGTTCCAGATCGTGGCCAGTGACCAGAATACCTTTGCCTTCTGCTTTGTTCTGCGGGACACATACCGGGGTCGGTACGCCCAAACGCTGATGATGGGCTTCCCCAAGGCGTGACATGATTTCGCTGCCGGCAGCGCCGACTTTCATTAGTTGCGCAATGTGTTGGTCAAAGCTGAAATTCACGTTGGTCAGGGTGAAGTACAACGTTTCTGCAATGACATCATCAACCGACTTGGTGGCGGCCCCCAGATCATTGGCATGCGTACGGTAAGCTGACAGGCCTTTCAGACCAAAAATCATAATATCCTGCAGGCGAGACAGAGTGTCATCTTTACCGCAGGTTCCCTGCGTTTTCCCGGAGCTGCCGCAGCCGCCGGTTTGAGCCATGGAACATTGGTGGCAGAACATTGCTAGGTTAGACATCGTTGCATCCTTAAAGGTGTATTTGTATTGCATCTTTATGGGGGTGAGAATACGGTGATAACCAGGTGCGATCATTGATCAAGATCAGGGATGAATATAAAGATATATATCAGATATAACTTATGTGGGGGTAAACAGCGAAATTAACGCTTTAGGGGTATCCGGTAATTGCAGCGAAGCCATTGGAACACAGATGGAACTCTGAGTGTTGGGAGCGGAGCGGAGTGACAGGTGCGAAAAATGAACCAGAGAGGGGGAAAGAGTGCCTGATTTCATCAGCACACAAAGTCTTATCAGGCCAATAAAAAGAGCGCCTGATGGCGCTCTTCTCTCTTAACCGGGTTGGTCTGGTGCAGTGGGCGACTATGCCGTCTGCTGCTGACCGGTTACCGCAGTCTGTTCGTCTTCTTCTGGCTCATCAATGGCTTTTGGTGGGCAGCGGTCAACAAACCAGCCCATGTAAGACGAGATGATGGTTACCAGAATACAGACGAAGCTCAGCCACATGAACGGTGCGTATGAGAAGGTGGCAACACCCAGAATACTCGCCATGTAGATGCCGTTGTCACTCCAAGGCACCATGCCTGATGTCAGCGTACCGCCAAATTCGGCGTTACGGGACAGGTTCTTACGCTGGAAGCCCAGACGGTCGTAGTTCTTGGCACAGATTTTTGGCGTCAGAATCAGCGATACATACATCGCCGAGCCAAATACGTTGCCCAGAAACGCTGTTGCGATCGTCGACACTGACAGGCTGCCTGCAGAGTTAACACGCTTCTCGAACATTTTAGCGATGGTTTGCAGAACACCGACTTTATCCAGCAGGCCACCAAAGCCCAGACCGAATACGATAACAGCCACTGAGCCCAGCATGGATGACATGCCGCCGCGGTTTAGGATGGCATCGATGAAGTCTACACCAGAGTTAATCGAGAATGGTGCCCATGCAGTATTAAAGGCAACCAGTGGATCCATGTCCTGAATCAGTACCGCCCAGGCAATACCCAGCAGTGAACCAAAGGAAATCACCGGGAATGAAGGCATGCGCATTGCCAGCAGCGCCAGCACGATAATCACAGGGACAAAGGAGAAAGGAGAAATCACAAACTGTTGTTCCATCGCGGTGATCACAGATTCAACCTGTGACATGTCCACGTTACCGGCGTAGTGGAAACCCACAGCCGTAAACAGGATACCGGTGATCACGTAGCTGATCAGTGCGATTGGCAGCATGCCTTTGATGTGTTCCACGATTTCAACGTTAGACATTGAAGATGCCAGGATCACGGAGTCAGACAGCGGAGACATTTTGTCACCGAAGTAACAGCCTGACAGAACCGCACCGGCAGTCATTGGTGCCGGAATTCCCAGCCCCTGACCAATCCCCATCATAGCGATACCGGCTGTACCGGCCGCACCCCATGAAGTACCGGTAGCCAGAGCTGTCATGGAACAGATCAGCATGGTTGCCAGCAGGAAGATAGACGGGTGAATGGCTTTCAGGCCGTAGTAGATGATCGTCGGAACAATACCACCGGCAATCCAGGTGCCGACCAGCGCCCCCACGGCAAGCAGGATAAGGACAGCGCCAAGACCGTTAGCGATACCTTGAGTTGCCGCTTTTTCCAGCGATTTGTAATCGTGACCAAGCTTGAGACCAAGCAACATAATGACAAACCAGCCGATATAAAGTGCCAGCTGGATTGGTAGATCTAGTTTAGCGGTGAACGAAAATGCCAGCGCAAGAAAGATACCAAGCGCGATAACAACCTGTGTCAGCGATGGTAGTTTCACAGTCTGTGTGTTCATACTTCTAACCTTGTAAGTTCGAACCTGTACATAAAAGCAGCCTCCTGTTTGCTTGTAATAATTGGAGGCAGGTATTTAATAATTCTTATGGCAGGATGCCCAATATAGGTGCCAACGTTAAATCGCCGCTACTCTAGCCGATTGCTGGAGGTGCGGCGATAGAAAATGTCACTTTCTGTGAGCTCATCCAACCACTTCGATAAAACACTTAAAAAAACATAAATACTATTTAAATTAATGTTAATTTTGCGTGTGAATGTTGTGTTTTGGTTGTTTTTTAACTGTGGATATTAGTTGTGTCCTTTTGTGTATTTCCCTGTGTTTGCAGTTTTAAAGATAATTTTTATCTAATAATTCAGATTAAAATATCGCCTGTATTTTCTTTTATAGGTTATCAGTGTGTGTTGAAATGATCAAAAAAAGTGATGAGTTAAATTTATGATGTTACGTTGCATTTTTTGATTATTGGCTATGTTTTTGTTCATTATCATTTGTTTCGGTGGTTGTTTGATCCAGATGTGGCTGATTTCTGGCCCGCAAATCTCGACAATTGAAAGCATGAATTTGCAGCAGTTGAACACCAGGGAAATGATCTCGCCGAGTAATTCCATTACACTGAAGTGATTTTTCTTACAGCGCCGGTGCATAAATTACTTGTGTTTCGGGGCTGAAATTAATATAGATGAGGGCTGGCTGTCGTTACTGCTATCGACAACGTCATGCCAGTGAAATGATGTTTTCGATAGTTCAACCGATAGGAAATGATCAGGGAGTGTTGTGCACATGATGAAAGTAGGCTTAGTGGGTTGGCGCGGTATGGTGGGCTCTGTCCTAATGCAGCGCATGGTAGAAGAAGGTGATTTCAATCTGATTGAGCCGGTTTTCTTTTCTACCTCCCAGATTGGGATTCCTGCCCCAAATTTTGGTAAAGATGCCGGTGTCCTTCAGGACGCGTTTGATATCGAGAGTCTGAAAAAACTGGACGCTATCATTACCTGTCAGGGTGGCAGCTATACCGAGAAGGTGTACCCGCTGCTACGCCAGGCTGGTTGGAAAGGCTACTGGATTGATGCCGCGTCAACGCTGCGAATGAAAGATGATGCCATCATTGCGCTGGATCCTGTGAACTACGATCAAATGGTTCAGGGTCTGCACAAAGGGGTGACCACGTTTGCAGGCGGTAACTGTACTGTCAGCCTGATGCTGATGGCTGTTGGCGGTCTGTACAAAGCCGGTCTGGTTGAGTGGATGACGGCGCAAACCTATCAGGCGGCGTCAGGTGCCGGTGCCAAGAACATGCGTGAACTGATCAGCCAGATGGGCGTGATCAATGACGCAGTATCAAGTGAGCTGGCTGATCCATCTACCTCTATTCTGGATATCGACCGTAAAGTGGCTGAGGTCATGCGCTCTTCAAACTTCCCTGCCCAAGAATTTGGTGTACCGCTGGCGGGCTCTCTGATTCCGTGGATCGACGTTAAGCGCGACAACGGCCAGAGCAAAGAAGAGTGGAAAGGTTCGGTAGAAACCAACAAGATCCTGGGTACGGAAAGCAACCCGATTGCTATCGACGGTACTTGCGTACGTATCGGCGCAATGCGTTGTCACAGCCAGGCACTGACGCTGAAACTGAAGAAAAATGTGCCGCTGGACGAGATTGAAGAAATCATCGCATCTCACAACGATTGGGTGAAAGTGATCCCGAACGATCGCGATATCACAGCACAAGAACTGAGCCCGACGAAAGTAACCGGTACGCTGACTGTGCCAGTCGGGCGTCTGCGCAAACTGGCCATGGGCGACGACTTCCTGAATGCATTCACCGTTGGTGATCAGCTTCTGTGGGGTGCTGCGGAGCCGCTGCGTCGTACGCTGCGTATTATTCTGGCTGAAAAACACTAAGTGCCAGAACAACCTGCCGAAAGCAAGGTTGGTTCACAAACACCAAAAACGTCTGCCCTTGGCAGGCGTTTTTTTATGCCTGCTGTTTGGCGGCAACGTTATAGCGGGAATAAACGGGAGCGGCGGGGAAAAGAGAAAAAACAGCCCGTGTGCACGAGGGAAGAAAGCCAATAGGTTCTGGCTGGGCAGAAAACAAAACGCCTGCACAAGGCAGGCGTTTAGAGAGTCTGAAACAGACTCGGGATACGTTGTTAACCGGGCAGATTAAGCAGCCAGGTTTTTCGCAACGAATTCCCAGTTAACCAGAGCCCAGAACGCGCTCATGTAGTCTGGACGCAGGTTGCGGTAGTCGATGTAGTAAGCGTGTTCCCACAGGTCAACAGTCAGAACTGGAGTTACACCTTCTTCAGTCAGAGGAGTACCAGCGTTAGACGTGTTAACGATGTCCAGAGAACCGTCAGCTTTTTTCACCAGCCAAGTCCAAGAAGAACCGAAGTTGTTGATTGCTGCGTCAGTGAACTTCGCTTTGAACTCTTCGAAAGAACCAAACGCTTTAACGATAGCGTCAGCCACTTCGCCAGTTGGCTCACCGCCACCATTTGGGCTCAGGCAGTGCCAGTAGAAAGTGTGGTTCCAGATTTGAGCTGCATTGTTGAAAACGCCGCCAGTAGAAGTCTTGATGATTTCTTCCAGAGATTGGTTTTCTAGCTCAGTACCTTCGATCAGACCGTTCAGCTTAACCACGTAAGTGTTGTGGTGTTTGCCGTGGTGGTACTCAAGAGTTTCTTGAGAGATGTGCGGCTCAAGAGCGTTGATTGCATAAGGTAGAGCTGGTAGTTCAAATGCCATTGCTCGGTTCTCCATTTTGGTTTGGGGGATATCCCCTCGACATTGCTTCCAGTCGGCATCAGCCAACTTTTTTGAAACTGACTCACATCGAAAGGACCGCGGTACCTGAATAACTATAATTTTAAGGTAAAGGGCCGTTTGCGACTTTGAAATCATTTTAGCAACTTTTTTCTTTATTAAAAGTGTTCGGGGTAAAAAAGTTCGGTCTTGAATAACCCTATAATTAAGTCCTGTTTTTCTCCTGGCTGACAAAGTAGAATGAGGGACTGATATATTTAACTTATAAGCAAGTCGTAAGAGGAAGCTATGGAAACCATCGACAAAATTAAGCAGCAGATTGCCGAAAACCCAATTCTGTTGTACATGAAAGGCTCACCAAAACTGCCTAGCTGTGGCTTTTCTTCTCAAGCTTCTCAAGCACTGATGGCTTGTGGTGAGAAGTTTGCCTACGTCGATATCCTGCAAAACCCAGATATCCGTGCTGAACTGCCTGCTTACGCACAGTGGCCGACTTTCCCACAGCTATGGGTTGAAGGTGAACTGATTGGCGGTTGCGACATCATCATTGAGATGTTCCAGAAAGGTGAACTTCAGCCGCTGATCAAAGAAGCTGCTGAGCGCCGTGACGGTGCCGCTGCCGAATAAGGCATTATTGCTGAACGCAACTGAAATCCCGGCCAAATGGCCGGGGTTTTTGTTTATCTGCAGGGCAATAAGCCGGTGAAAGAAAAAAGACCGCCGAAGCGGTCTTTTTGTCTGATCCCCTCATGAGGGAACGGATGATTTGGTTAGTGTCGCTGAGATTACAGCACCATGGCCGCCAGCCAACCAAATGCAATAAGCGGCAGGTTATAGTGGATGAATGTCGGTACGACGGTTTCCCATATATGCTCGTGCTGCCCATCAGCGTTAAGGCCAGATGTCGGACCCAATGTAGAGTCTGAAGCCGGGGACCCCGCGTCACCCAGCGCGGCAGCAGTACCTACAAGCGCAACGGTTGCCAGCGGTGAGAAGCCGAAAGTCAGACACAGCGGCACATAAATAGTGGCCAGAATCGGAATCGTCGAGAATGATGAGCCGATACCCATAGTTACCAGCAGACCCACAACCAGCATCAGCAGAGCTGCCATCGGTTTGTTGTCGCCAATGACGTCTGCCAGAGAGCTGACCAGCGTTTCTACGCCGCCTGTGGCTTTCATCACTGAAGCAAAGCCAGCCGCAGCAATCATGATGAAACCAATCATCGCCATCATGTGAACACCTTTAGTGAACACATCGTGGGTTTCTTTCCACTTAATCACACCGGCGAACGTAAACACCATAAAGCCAATCAAACCACCGATGATCATTGAGCCACTGAACACCTGAGCACCCAACGCGGCTACAATGGCAACCATGGCGATATACACATGGTGCATGTTAATGGTGGCGTGTTCAGGCTCGTTGGCCAGGATTTTCTCTTCCGAGTATTCACGTGGCTTGCGGTAGCTGACAAACACGGCCAGCAGCAGGCCAAACACCATCCCCATCGCCGGTAACAGCATCGCGTAAGGTACCTGAGCCGCGCTGACATCCAGACCGTTGTCATGCAGATTTTTCAGCAGGATGTTGTTTAGGAAGATACCGCCAAAGCCCAGCGGCAGCACCATGTACGGAGTCACCAGGCCGAAAGTCAGTACACAGGCGATCAGACGACGATCCAGCTTCAGCTTGGCAAAAACATGCAGCAGGGGCGGGATGACAATCGGAATGAAAGCAATATGTACCGGGATCGCGTTCTGAGAAGAGATGGCTAACAGCACAAGAATGGTAAGAACGGAATATTTAACGCCGGTTGCCGCCGCCGCATTATGGTGGCCGCTAATACGGGTAATGACTTTTTGCGCCAGAACATCTGTGATGCCTGAACGGGAAATGGCTACGGCAAAGGTGCCCAGCATTGCGTAACTTAGCGCGGTTGTTGCTCCGTCACCTAAGCCGCCTTCAAAGGCAGAGATCGTTTCAGCCAGGGGTAGTCCGCCAATCAGACCGCCGAGTATGGCACTGAAGGTAAGCGCGACAACAACATTTACCCGCATCAGTGCGAGCAAAAGCATTACGCATACCGATATCACTACAGGGTTCATATACTTAAGATCCGTCCGTTGTGTATGTCATAAAATTACGTGTTACTGCAAAGGTATGCAGTATTTCTTATTTATTTTTGGCTTTTTGCTCAAAAACGATCAGTTTGCTGAAAAATGACAACATGTCGAGTAAAAATTCATATTCGCGGCAAATTTCTTTATCTGTGCGCCATGTCTTATCGTTGTCATCATGGTCTGCCTATACTGGTTCAGCCAGAACATTATCTAGAACCAGTCGTTAGATCATAGCGTTATAACGGCTGACTAACCACTCTGCCGGCTGCGTTTATCTGCCCGGCGTTTTCAACATGGAGTTTGTTATGAGCGTACTTGTAGGCCGTCCTGCCCCTGATTTTACTGCCGCTGCTGTATTGGGTAACGGTGAGATTGTTGAGCGTTTCAACCTGAATGTGCACATTGAAGGCAAGCCGGCTGTTCTTTTCTTCTATCCACTGGATTTCACTTTCGTATGCCCATCTGAGTTGATCGCTTTTGATAAGCGATACGACGAGTTCAAAGCACGTGGCGTGGAAGTGATTGGCGTATCGATTGACTCACAGTTCACCCACAATGCTTGGCGTAACACGGCGGTGGAAGACGGCGGTATCGGTGCTGTCCAATATCCGCTGGTGGCTGATACCAAGCATGAAATCTGCCAGGCGTACGATGTTGAACATCCGGAAGCCGGTGTGGCTTTCCGTGGTTCATTCCTGATTGATAAACACGGTATTGTGCGTCATCAAGTCGTGAATGATCTACCTCTGGGGCGTAATATCGACGAAATGCTGCGTATGGTCGATGCGCTACAATTCCACGAAGAGCACGGTGAAGTGTGTCCGGCGCAGTGGGAAAAAGGAAAAGAAGGGATGAACGCGTCACCAGAAGGTGTCGCTAAATACCTGTCTGCTCACACTGACGATCTGTAATCACTTTCATTGGCCCTTGCGCTGGCGTGATACGCAAATACTGTGAAGCCAGAAGATATCAATGAATTAAGAAACACCCAGAAGTAAGAAACAATCAATAGTAAGAAGCAATCAATAGCGTCACAGATAATCAAAGGCTAGCCGGTTGGCTAGCCTTTTTAGTTCATACAGTGGACGCGACATGGTTTCTGGCTGGTGAATCCATGCCGTGTCATTTGGTGTGTGTAAGCTTTAACGTATTGAGATTAATTGCGTTAAATACAGTCATCAGAACGTATAGTTAACTTGGGCTGAGCCCGCCCAGGCGTCGCTTTTCGCACTGCGGAACGGGTATTCCTGCCCATCCACATACGTTTCTGTAAATGTATCCCTTTTTCCTCGGATGTACATGATACCGACATCGAATGACCACTGAGAGGTGTAGCGATAAGTCGCGCCTGTCGCATACCAGTAACGGCTGGCATCAGGAATGCTCAGCGTTGCGGCACCGGCTTGCTCATCGTAGGAATACCCGGCACGTAAGGTCCATTGCGGCGATAAAAAGTAAGTGGCACCGATGGAATAACGGAAACTGTCATCAAAATCTTCTTCTTTCAGTAGACACAAGCTGTTGCGGCATTCCTTACTGGTTGCCCTGAGCTCTTTAAACTCACTCCACTGGGTCCACTGAATACTATAATGAAGCGCCCACTGGCTGGTGAACTGATGATAGCCACTAAATTCTGCAATGGCAGGGAGCACCACGGTTAAGTCACTGGTTGTTTTTTGTGGGGTATCAGACGAGGCGCCGGGAATACTGGCACCCTGAGAGTCAACAAATTCACCGCTGAAGTCCAAATCCACCTGCGACCGATAATTAAGGCCAAAGCGATGATTGGCATTCAGCTCCCACAGTATCCCGGCATTCCAGCCCCATTCCCAGGTGTCGCCGGTCATCTTGACGAGATCCTGGGATGGCGATATGCCGTAAGCGGTCGACAACCCGCCAAAATGCCTTTTGAGTTCCGCATCGGCGTAAACCAGTGACACGCCTGCGCCGACACTCAAGTGTTCATTGATACGCCATGCCAGGTTTGGGTTGATGTTGATGGTCAGTAAATCCGTTTTACCGGCCAGTGACCCGAAATGGGCTTCCGTCGGGTATTCGGTGGCGACGCCATAGGACGAAAACAGCGCCAGCCCCCATGCCCACTGGTCGTTGACCGGCTGGATGAAGTAAGAGGCCGGTATTGCCGCAAATGGCGCGATGTCATTGTATCTCTGAGGTGGCTCGGTATTGAGTGTTTCAATATCGACTTCCGGGTTCAGTAAGGTTAATGCGCCGGCAATCTGTATGCGGTCAAATCGGGTCATTGATGCCGGGTTATGGGCCAGCGACGCGGCGTTGTCGGCAATGGCCGCTTCGCCGGCAAATGCTCTGCCAAGTCCAGAGGCGGAGTGCTCATTCACCTGAAATCCGGCAGCAAATGTGTTGAATGACAGGAAGATACAAGTTGCAGGAAGGAGCGTGGGTGCGATTTTTCTATCCATGATGTTCGCCTTTTAATAATTCTGATTGTTCTGTCCGTGAATGAAAATTGTTGAACCTCTCCAGTCGGTCAAAAGCAGTATAAAGACGGAAAAACCCATTGTTAACATGTCGTTAACAATGGGTTTTTTTATAAAATATACGAAAACTCAGCGTCTTAATTTCAAAGTGGTCAATAAAAATGAAATGACCGTTTGGATTATTTACTCTATTGATTGCTCTGTGAGACTTCTTTTCAGAAGCGCGGTGAAGGTGTTGTTTGAATGAATCAGGCGCTAAAAGTGCGAGCGTTTAATTTTCACTGTGTCTCTTTTTTTCTGCGTTTTCGTATTTGCTATTACGATCACAAAATAGATTGCGATGGCGCAGCGAAATGTCGGGCTATGACAAACCGTAAAGAGAAAATCAAAGAGCAAAGGGCACGTAGCATGAGGACAAAATAAAAGAGGCCAGCTTAAACGCTGGCCTCTTTACGCTACGAATAGCGGGGTGTGACGGTGTGTTATTCCGGTTGAATCAGCGTGCCATCCGCGACAAAAACACCTTGACCGCCGCTGGCGTTAAAGGTCGCAACTTCCAGTTGGGCCTCATTGGTAGCGGCTTGAGCCGTACCCGGGTCAAGAGGATTCCCTTCGCCATCGACCAGCTGAGGCGCAATCACTGTGCTGTGCTGTGCCAGCGAGCCGCTGTTAAAGCGGGCAATGTGTCTGACTTCACCACTGCTGTAGTTGTTCAGATCATCCAGTTTCAGCTGTTTGGCTAACGGTTCTGTACCACCCATAATGCTGAATTTCATGGTTTGGTTCGGAATGACACTGTCATTGGCCGCTTGCATCACGTACACCGGGCCGTTGACATCTTTCGCCAGGTTATATGGATCCACTGTATCCAGTACCGTTTGTGCAGCGTAGCCAAACTCACTGAAAAGCGCATCAATTGTGCCCTGAGTCGTTGTATCCAGGCTGCCGTAGAAGGTGTTGAAGCATGCTCCGCCTAAAGCGCCTGCACTGCCACAGTTCGCCACATAGGCATCCACTTTTGCTCCCATCAGCAGCGAGTGCTTGATTGTCGGGCCGAAAGTGGCAGATTCCAGCAGCAGGGACGGAATACCACCGCCTGGGTTAGCAAAGGCACCGGAAGTGAAGTTGAATAATGCATCGGCCTCTGGTTTACCCAGCGACTGGTTTGCCAGACGATAAGTGCCAATGCCGCTGATCGCCCCCAGTGAGTGACCAAAGAAACTGACATCCTGCGTATTCATCTGCGTAAGCAGCGGGTGGCCACCTGCTTGCATGATTGTCAGAGACGTACGTACCCCGAGATCATCAATGATGCTTTGGCGGATATTGTCACGTGCCACATTCAGGTATTGCAGGTTCATGTAAACCGATGCGGTGGCCGGAGTGGTGACGGTACCGTCAGCTAACGCTCGCTCACCATGCAGAGGATGATCAATCGCGATGATTGTTTTCGGGGTCATGCCTGCGGTTGATGCTGCGCCGATATGCTGGGCAGCAAAGACAAACGCGGTTTCTTTCACAGAAGTGATACCGTGCTGATAGATAACGGCACCGGCATCAGCCGCATTTGCCGGCATGATCAGAACGATCGGAACTTGTTTGACCGATTTGATCTGCGGCAGCGGGCTGTACTGTGTGACCAGACGTTCACTGTCGAGACGAGAGCCATCAGCCAGCGTGACTTTAGCACCGATCAGTTTGATAAACTCGACAGTGTCACCTTGCAGCAGCTTCGTGATGTCGATGCCTTGTAACGATGTCATCACAGCGGCTTTATCCGCATCGCTGCCTTCGGTCATGATGTGCTTGATTTTCGCCAGACTTGGTACTGCGCTCTGCCAAGGCGTTTTCATCCACTCCTGGTTGTCTGTTTCGTCGCTCAGGAAATAAGGCAGGTTGATAGTGCCGGTGAAAACTTGAAGGCCCAGCGTTGTGTATGCCCCTGCCAGTTGATCCAGCGTTGCTTGATCGTTGTTAACCAGCGCGCGCAGTGCCGGGTTGTTGTTCAAAAATGTCGGAATATTATCTACAGGGGTAATATCCATACGATACAGCGAGGTCAGATCCACGTTGTTCGGGTTGGCTTCCCCTTTCCAGATATCACCTGGTTGGCCACCGGCTTGCACTGTCGCAATAGTTTGTGCCAGAACGGCTTTGGTCGTATCCAGCACTTTACCTACAGAGGCGGTACTAAACCAGTTAGAGAAGATGATCTTGCTCTTATCGACGCCCGCGGCAGCAAACGTTGCTTCACTCAGGTGGGTCAGTTGTTGGGCAGGTTCCAGCGCAATGTTTGGGGTTGGGTTAGTCGATTTCAGAATCGAGTAACTGTTGCTCATACCAACCGGGTTACCTTTCGCATCTTTCAGATCAGAGGTCACGGCGTACTGATATTGGCTCGATGGCTTCAATGGTTTGAGCAGGGTAACGATCAGCTTATTGCCGGACGCGACCACTTTAAAATCACCATTGGCCTCTGACAATTTGACCGGTTGAACGTTGGCGTAATCGGCTGACGTCGGGTTACCGGTTTCCAGCATAAAGAAGCTGGCTGCCGCAGTGGTGGCATCCAATGCATTGCCGGTAAACTCGATCACCAGCGGTTGGCTGGTACTCCAGCCGTCATTTTTGCCGAAGGCCACTTCCGGGTTTGAGATATCAGTTGAGTAGGTTTCAGTTCCTACGCTGCCATCAGATTTGATGGTGCCATCGACGGAGTCCATCGCCAGGTACGTTGGCTTGACGATAACGGGATTCGACGGGTCTGAAACAATGTCAAATTTGACTTTGGTTTCTGCTTTCAAGCTCTCGCCAATACTCGGGTCCTGAGTTGGATCGCCGCTGAGTTTGGTGTCATCGCCACAAGCCGTCAGGCCCAGAGAAGAGGCAACCACCAGAGCAAGTAGATGTTTATTCATGTTATGTCCTTTATGCGTTATCAGGTGGTCAGAATCAGAACTTGTAGTTAATCTGTGCTGCGCCTAGCCAGGCGTCGTTTTCACTACGGAATTCGTATTCACGGCTATCGACGTATTCTTCTTCGAAGTTACTGCTCTTGCCGTACAGGTAGGTGATACCCACATCCATCGACAGGTCGTTGTTGTAGGTGTAGGTAAAGCCCGCAGAGTACCAGTAGCGATCGGTATCCGGGATACTCAGTGTTGCTACACCGGCTTGTTCATCAAAGGCGAAGCCTGCACGCAGGGTCCATTCCGGGTTCAGCGTGTAAGTCGCACCGATGGAATAACGGGTGTTGTCGTCAAAGCTTTCATCTTTAAATAGGCAGGTGTTGTTGACACAGTCCGGGCTGGTGGCTTTCAGCTCGGTGAACTCGCTCCACTCTGTCCACTGAATGCCATAGTGGATCGCCCACTGTTTGGTCAGCTGGTGGAAGCCGCCAAATTCAGCAATAGCCGGCAGGGGGATAGACAGCTTGCCATCAACGGTTTTCGGATTGCCCGGTGTGGAGCCGGCAACACCTGACCCCAGGTAATCGGTGAATTTGCCGTCAAAATCCAGGTCAACCTGCGAACGGTAGCTCAGACCAAAGCGGTGGTTTTCGTTCAGTTCCCACAGCATGCCCACATTCCAGCCCCACTCCCAGGTGTCGCCGTTCAGGTTAATCAGCGTCTGACTCGGAGATGTACCGAAAACCGCGCCCAGGCTGCCGAAATGGCGGTTCAGCTCTGCATCTGCATAAACCAGTGAAACACCTGCACCGACACTGAACTGATCGTTGATTCGCCATGAAATGTTCGGGTTCAGGTTAACTGTCAGCAGTTCCGTTTTACCGGCCAGGGCGCCAAAGTTGGCATCGGTCGGGTAATCAGTGGCGAAACCATAGTTAGAGAAAAGGCCGATACCCCAGGCAAATTTGTCATTGATAGGTTGGATAAAGTAACCGGCAGGAACTGCAGCAAATGGTGCCACATCTTCATACGTTTGCGCGGGTGATGAACCGACGGTGCTGATGTCGATTGACGGATCAATCAACGAGATCGCACCAGAAAATTCCATACGCTTGAACCTTGCCATCGCGGCCGGGTTACGCGCAAGAACGGATGCGTTATCTGCGATGGCGACTTCACCAGCAAATGCTCTGCCTAGCCCTGACGCAGAGTGCTCGTTGACCTGGAAACCGGCCGCTTGGGTATTCAGACTAAATAGCGCAGCGGTGACGGCTATGGCCGTGATGGAGATTCTTTTAGACATTATTATTCTTGCCTCTTTGTAGACTTTGCTTCTAGTTCTTCAATCCATGAATGAAAAACAATATATGGCTGTAATGTCTTGAGTGATTCCGCCAGGTGCCTTGGGGGTAACCCTGTATTTAACGTTATTCGCCCTGCTCAAGCGGGGGGATGAAGCACGGCTGTCGACCAGCACATTTTTATTGTACGGAAATCACTTTAAACATGACAAAACAGTGAAAATCAGTATATCGGGCAAACTTAGAAATGTTAACCTAATGTAACGTTATGTTTTTCATATAACTGTCTAATTGAGCATTGTTTAATTGCTTTGCGTTTAAAACGCACAATTAAATTGAGGGGATTGATTTGCAGGTTTGTGACAAAGCCCTGATTTACAGGGCTTGGTCTGAGGTCTGATGAGTTGACTTCGTTTGAATTATGCTTCTTCTTCTAGGTCAGCTGTTTGATTTTCGAAAACCGGCCAGCCCCCTAATTTTTTCCATTTGTTAACAATCTCACAAAATAATTCCGCGGTTCGCTCTGTGTCATACAGAGCGGAATGGGCTTCTTTATTGTCAAATGGGATCCCTGCCGCAGTACAGGCTTTGGCCAGAACTGTTTGTCCGAAGGCCAGCCCACTCAGTGCCGCAGTGTCGAAAGTCACAAACGGGTGGAATGGATTGCGCTTCAGGTTAGCGCGCTCAGAAGCCTCCATCACGAAACTGTGATCAAAGGTGGCGTTGTGCGCCACCATGATGGCACGAGAGCAGCCAGCGTTCTTGAGCTCTTTACGGATTTGCTTGTAGATTTCTTTCAGCGCGGCGTTTTCCGACACGGCACCCCGCAGCGGGCTGAACGGGTCGCGAATACCGTTAAAATCCAATGCTTCCTGATGAATCACCGCGCCCTCAAAAGGCTCGATGTGGAAATGCAGGGTGGTGGCAGGTTTCAGCCAGCCGTCTTTATCCATTTGCAGGGTGACTGCACAAATTTCCAGCAGTGCATCGGTTTTCGCATTGAAGCCTGCCGTTTCAACATCAACGACGACAGGAAAGTAGCCGCGAAAGCGACTTTTGAGAGTATTTAGTTCGTTATCTTGGCTCATAACACGGTGCTGAATAAAAATGAGTCGGCCATTATGTCAGATTCATTTCCAGACCTAAACCTTAAACTGGTTGTTCAGGCTGGCCAAGGACACCCAGGGAGGGAAACGCTAAAGTTTTTGACGAACAGCCCGATACGTTAGGTAATAGAACGGGGCATTGAGAAAGTCCTGGTGTTGAACCGGTCAATACCGCGGTATGATTGCTCTTCTGGCCGGGAATCGGTTCAAACGATGTCACGTTAACGAAAAAGTACGGTGAATGAGTGCGGTAGCAATGATGAAATCTCTTCTCACATATAGCGGTCTGGCGCTTTGCATGGCTATGGCGGTGAATACGTCTGTCTCAGCAAGACAGCTGTATGTCGCTAAACCAGCGCTGTCGAGCTGGAAGGTCGCTGTGGATACCCCACTTGAATGTCGAATGCTGCACACGGTGCCGAACTTTGGTGAAGCACAATTTGTTTCCCGTGCCGGTAAAAAGCTGAATCTGGATTTTGAACTGAAAATGCGCCGCCCGATGGGGCAGAGCAGCAATGTCAGCCTGGTGTCGATGCCGCCACGCTGGATGCCTGGTGACAAGGCCGAACGTATAACCCGTCTGAAATTTTATAAACAGTTCGATGGGTATGTCGGAGGGCAGACGGCCTGGACAATGCTTTCTGAGTTGGAAAGTGGCCGGTATCCAACCTTCAGTTATGCCGACTGGCAGCACCGCAATAAGCTGGTGGAAGTGTCGTTGTCTGCGGTGTCATTTCAGAACTCATACAACCAGTTCAGCCAGTGTATCGACAACCTCTTACCGTACAGTTTCGATGATATCGCCTTTACCGTATTGCATTATGGTCATAACAGCGATGAGCTGAACAAAATGTCTCAGCAGCGCCTGGCCCAGATTGCTGACTTTATCCGCTACAGTGATGATGTGGATTTGGTGCTGGTGGCAGCCTATACCGATGCAGAAGGCAGCAAGGATGAAAATCAGCAACTGTCAGAACGACGAGCCAAGAAACTGGAAGACTACTTTGTGACCATAGGGATGCCGAAAGACCGTATTCAGGTACAGGCGTACGGTAAGCGCCGCCCGATTGCTGACAGCAGTAACCCGATTGGTCGAGGGAAAAACCGCAGGGTAGTGATTTCCTTAGGTCGTTCAATTATTTAACTGGGCGCATTTGGTACTGCCTGAACCGGAATTTTCGCTGTCTTATAAATAATGCGGACCTTATAGCTGAACTGACTAAATTTACTAAGAACAACAATAGTAAGATAGGTAGTGGCTATGAAAAATCTGTTATGGCTCTTAATGTTTTGTACCGGCACTGTGCTGGCTGCGGACGATGTGGTGTTAGGCAGCGACACGACCAAGGTGGATAAAGAGCTGGCGGGCGAAGTGAGCGCTCAGCAAATCACTGAAGAGCAGGCAGAAGAAATGGGGCTGAACAGGGCAGAGACTTATGAACTGACCAGTACGGTCAGTGTCGAGAACCTGGAAATGCAAATCGCCGAAAAGCTTAAAGAAAGCATCATGCCGTACTATTCGATCGAATTTAACGATCCGACATCGGACGACAATATGTATCGTGCGGTCGTGACGGAATATTTCGGCAAGGTGGATTCCGAAGAAAACGCGGGAGATAACGCGGAAGACGAATAGCCTTTTCCGTCGCATCTCGCCATATGTAAAAAGCCCGTAATGCGGGCTTTTTACTGTTTGTTGCCGGAAACCCGAACGGGTTTATTCTTCCGGGTAGACCTTGTCTTTGTACTCGCAGAGGTCTTCAATAATACAGCTGCCGCAACGTGGTTTTCGCGCGACACAGGTATAGCGTCCGTGTAGGATCAGCCAGTGGTGAACATCCACTTTAAATTCCTTCGGTACCACTTTCAGTAGCTTCTGCTCGACCTGATCGACATTCTTACCCATTGCAAACTTGGTGCGATTGGATACCCGGAAAATATGCGTATCGACCGCGATGGTCGGCCAGCCGAAGGCTGTATTCAGGACCACATTCGCCGTTTTACGCCCGACACCGGGTAATGCTTCCAGCGCCTCACGATCTTCCGGTACTTCACCGCCATGCTGTTCAACCAGAATTTTACAGGTCTTGATGACGTTTTCGGCCTTGGAATTGAACAAACCGATAGTTTTGATGTGCTCTTTCACCCCATCGACACCCAGATCCAGCATGGTTTGTGGTGTATTGGCTACTTTGTAAAGTTTGTCTGTCGCCTTGTTAACACTGACATCGGTAGCCTGAGCAGAGAGGAGGACAGCGATCAGTAGTTCAAAGGGGGAGCTCCAGTTCAGCTCCGTTTCCGGATGAGGGTTTGCTGCTCGCAGGCGTTCCAGAATCTGGACACGCTTTTCATTGTTCATAGTTACTTCCAGTTAAAGCTAACAGGTAAATTTGTATTTATAGTTTTGTGCTTGGGTTTAAATCCACCGGACATCCTTGCCCGGCGGGATCGTTTCGGGGCGTTACCTTACTTTGGGCCGATTGCCTTATTGAGCCGAGGTAACCCGGGCGCGTTCAATAACCGGCTTTTCTTTTTCCGCGGCGGTTTTTTCTTCACGCTTTTTATCAATAACATTCTTCAGGGCAATCATAAAGCCTACGCCGATAAATGCGCCTGGCGGCAAAATCGCCAACAGGAAGCTGCTGTCAAAGTGGAACACTTCAATGCGCAGGGCGGCGGCCCAATCACCCAGCAGACGATCAGCACCGTCAAACAGGGTACCGTTACCCAGAATTTCCCGCAGTGCGCCCAGTACAACCAGCGCCGCAGTCATGCCGAGTCCCATCCATAGTCCATCAAGGGCGGCTGGCAGGGCGTTATTTTTGGAAGCGAACGCTTCGGCACGGCCGATGATGATACAGTTGGTCACAATCAGAGGGATGAAAATCCCCAGAGACTGGTATAAGCCGAAGGTGTAAGCATTCATCAGTAACTGAACACATGTCACCAGCGATGCAATGATCATCACAAAGACCGGGATACGGACTTCCGACGGCACCCATTGACGTACCAGAGACACAATCAGGTTTGAGCCCACCAGGACAGCGGTGGTTGCCAGACCCAGGCCCAGGGCGTTGGTGACGGTGGCAGAGACCGCGAGCAGCGGGCAGAGCCCGAGCAACTGCACAATGGCCGGGTTATTATTCCACAGGCCGTTTTTCATCAATTCGTTGTTCATGACCTCAACCTTATCCGCAATTCAGCGGCTGATCGAAAATGTGCTGCTGATTTTGCTGGTAGTACAGTGATACACGTTTTACCGCACCGACCACAGCACGTGGGGTGATGGTTGCCCCTGTAAATTGGTCAAACTCCCCGCCGTCTTTACGTACTGCCCAGCGGGTATCTTTCTCGCCGTTGACTTTTTTACCGGTAAAGCTGTTAATCCAGTTACTGATCCGGGTATCGATCTTGTCGCCCAGTCCAGGGGTTTCATTGTGATTGAGCACGCGAACCCCGGTTACCTTGCCATCAATATTCAGGCCGACGACCAGTTTAATAGCACCACTGTAGCCGTCAGGCGCAACGGCTTCGATAGCGATACCGGTTTTCTGGCCAGCTTTTTCAGCGACATAGGCTGGCATTGGGGTGGGTGTACCCAAATACTGTTCATTGTTGATCAGCGTACAGCTTTTATACAGTTCGTTATCATGGCTGTCGGCCGGGATAACCTGATTGAGTACCTTCAGCAATTCTTTTTGCTGCTGTTCCTGAATCCGGTCTTCAGTCAGCAGATTTGTTACTGAAACCAGAGTGGTCGCCAGCAAGGCAAAAATTGCCAGCAATCCCCCGTTTTTCTTCATTGCATTAATCATTGTTGCTCCATTAATGGCCAAAGGTGCGCGGGCGCGTGTAGTAGTCAATCAAGGGTACACACATATTGGCCAGTAGCACGCTGAATGCGACGCCATCCGGGAAACCGCCAAAGGTGCGGATCAGGTAAACCAGAACCCCAATCAGGGCGCCAAACACGAGTCGTCCTTTCACTGTTGTTGAGGCCGAAACCGGATCGGTCGCGATAAAAAAGGCACCCAGCATGGTTGCGCCAGAAAACAGGTGGAAAACCGGCGAAGCCGTGTTATCCGGGCTGATCATAAAGCCCAGCAGGCTGATCACAAACAGGGCGCCCAGCATACCGACTGGAATATGCCATTGAATGACCCGCATTTTCAGCATGATCAGGCCGCCAATCAGAAAACCGATATTGACCCATTCCCAACCGATGCCGGCAATGGTGCCGAAAACCGGCCCAGCCAGGATTTCAGTGGCGGTGTGGCCTGTTGTCAGGGAAGTCTTCAGGGTGTCCAGCGGCGTTGCCATGGTAACCCCGTCAACAGACAGTCTGAGTTGATGGATGCTGAAGCCGTCGGTGGTGAAACCGGTCAGGACAGCCATCAGGCTATCAGTCAGGCTGACAGGCTCTGCAGCCAGGGATTGTGGCGGCAACCAGGTTGTCATTTGTAGCGGGAAAGAGATCAGCAGAACCACATAGGCAACCATCGCGGGGTTGAACAAGTTTTGCCCCAAGCCCCCGTAAAGATGCTTGGCGATAACGATAGCAAACAGCGTACCGATAACGGCAATCCACCAAGGAGCCAGTGGGGGAATCGACAGACCAATCAATACCCCGGTCAGCAGCGCACTATTGTCACGCAGGTACGGTGTGATTGGGCGCTTACGCAGTTTCAGCACTGCTGCTTCCGTAACAACGGCAACAAGTGCAGCGAGGGCAATTTGAATTAATACTCCCCAACCAAAGAAATACCACTGGGCAGCAACACCCAGTGACGTGCAGAAGATAACCGTGCGCATCAGGCTGCTGGTGCTGCGACGGCTGTGCGCATGGGGTGAGCTGGCAATATTAAACGCCACGGTTATTTTTCCTCATTCTTTTCTTGAGCTTCTTTTGCGGCCTTGCGGGCTTTGGCGCGGGCAATCGCGGCGGCGACAGCGGCTTTCTTCGGATCATCTGATTGCACTACATCAGCCGGAGTTGATGGTGCCTCAGAAACTGGCTCAGCATCGTCGAGACTGCTGTCAGCCTGAGCCTGTTGCGCGGCCTTGCGGGCTTTGGCGCGAGCAATCGCGGCGGCAACAGCGGCTTTCTTCGGATCATCTGATTGCGCTGCATCAGAAACTGGCTCATCATCGTCGAGACTGCTGTCAGCCTGAGCCTGTTGCGCGGCCTTGCGGGCTTTGGCGCGGGCAATCGCGGCGGCGACAGCGGCTTTCTTCGGATCATCTGATTGCGCTGCATCAGCCGGAGTTGATGCTGCCTCAGATGCTGGCTCAGCATCGTCGAGACTGCTGTCAGCCTGAGCCTGTTGCGCGGCCTTGCGGGCTTTGGCGCGTGCAATCGCGGCGGCGACAGCGGCTTTCTTCGGATCATCTGATTGCGCTGCATCAGCCGGAGTTGATGCTGCCTCAGATGCTGGCTCATCATCGTCGAGACTACTGTCAGTCTGAGCCTGTTGCGCCGCTTTGCGGGCTTTGGCACGGGCAATGGCGGCGGCAACCGCATCTTTTTTCTCATCGCCGGAGGCAGAGGATTGCGGTGTATTCGTTGCGTCTACCGATGCACTTTGTGCATCTTCAGCCATTTTCGCGGCTTTACGCTCACGTGCCTGACGTTTACGCTCCTCGCGCAGTTTGGCCATCTCACTGTTATCAGGTACGGCATCGGTCGTTGCGGCTTTCGCAGCTTCGGCCTGTTTGGCTTTGGCGCGAGCAATCGCAGCAGCCACTGCTGGTTTCTTATCGGTCTCTTGGGTCGCGGCGGCCTGTTTGGCTTTCACGCGAGCGATAGCGGCTGCAACAGCATCGTCACCCCCTTTGTCTGCCATTTCCTGGCGGCGGGTGTCGGCGGCTTTCTTGAAGCGTTCTTCTCGTGCTGCTTTATCGCGTTCAAAGCGGGCCTGTTTAGCTTCAAAGCGCTGTTTCGCACGTTCAGCATTTGCGGCTTCTTCACGGCGTGCGTAAATTTCGGCTTTAGCCTGACGGTAGTAGCTTACCAGCGGGATTTCACTCGGGCAGACATAAGCGCAGGCCCCACATTCGATACAGTCGAACAGGTTGTATTCTTCACATTTGTCGAAATCCTCGTCTTTGGCGTACCACTGCAGTTGTTGCGGTAACAGAGACGAAGGACAAACTTCCGCACAGGCACTGCATCGGATACAGGCCATTTCATGGTTGTAGAGCGGTAGTTCGCGGCGTTTGGGCGCAAGAATACAGTTTGTGATCTTGGTGATCGGTACATTCGGGTGGGGCAGGGTAAAGCCCATCAGCGACCCGCCGATAATCACGCGTGGGTATTTTTTGTCTGCTTTATAGCTGTATTTGTCCAGCAGGTAAGAGATTGGCGTGCCCAGCAGAGCAAAAACATTACCACGTTTTTTAATGGCTTCGCCGGTCAGGGTGACGACACGCTCAAGCAGTGGTTCACCATCGATAATGGCGCGCTTAACCGCAAAAGCGGTACCCACGTTCTGAACAATTACGCCGACGGCTGATGAACGTGACTGAGTCGGGACTTCACGTCCGGTCAGAATTTTCACCAGCTGCTTGGAGCTGCCGGACGGGTATTTGGTCGGAATGACACGGATCAGAATATTATCATCAGGCGTGACACACTGCTCCAGCGCTTTGATCGCCTCTGGCTTGTTGTCTTCAATACCGATGATGGTCATTTTGGGTTTGAGGATATGACGAAGGATGCGAATCCCTTCAATCACGTCCTCGGCGTAATCGCGCATCAGGCGATCATCGGCGGTAATGTAGGGTTCACATTCAGCCGCATTAATAATCAGAATTTCAGCCAGACCAAGGCTACCCTGAATTTTCCGTCCGGTCGGGAAACCCGCGCCGCCTAGACCGGCAATGCCGCTGAAACGGATGGCGTCAATTAGCTCGCCGGACTCCTTTTCCTGGTAATCCGGGATTTTATGCTGTGAGCCCCAGGTATCGTTGCCATCAGTCTGGATCACGATACACAAATCGGTCAGACCTGACGGGTGTGCCGTTGTACGGGGCTCGATAGCAGTGATCACGCCGGATGTCGGTGCGTGAACCGGTACCGACATACTCATGCCGCCTTTAGTCAGCGGCTGGCCTTTCAGGACTTTGTCGCCAACAGCAACCAGAATGTCGCCTTTGGTACCGATGTGCTGTTTTAACGGCAGCACCAGTTCGTCCGGAATACCGGCATGAGTGATGGGTGTTTTGTTGGAAATTTTTTTATTTTCAGGCGGGTGAATTCCGCCGGGGAAGTCCCACAGCTGGCCTTGTTTAATTTGTTCGATAATTGACAGCATGTTACTTCACCGCGTTCTCGTTGTGCTCTGCCGGAAGGTTTACCACCGGAATCTGGTTTAAATTCCACTTCCAGTTTTCAGGCGTCGTTTCGACCGGAATCATCTCAATACAATCCGTCGGGCAAGGTGCCACACACAGGTCGCAACCGGTACATTCTTCTTTGATGACGGTGTGCAGGGCCTTCGTGCCGCCGACGATCGCATCAACCGGACAAGCCTGAATACATTTGGTACAGCCGATACACATGTCTTCGTGGATAAAAGCGACTTTTTTGATGCTTTTTTCCGGATCGTGCGCCATTTCCTGCACTTCAATGCCCATCAGATCGGCCAGTTTCTCGATGGTTGGCTGACCGCCCGGAGGGCATTTGTTGATGTCATCGCCGTTGGCAATGGCTTCTGCATAAGGGCGGCAGCCCGGGTATCCACATTGGCCGCACTGAGTCTGCGGTAGGATGGCATCAATCTGTTCGACAATCGGATCAGCTTCCACTTTGAAGCGGACGGAGGCGAACCCCAGGATCAGACCGAAAATAGCGGCAAGGACGGCAATCGCGATAACCGCAATGATTAACCCACTCATTTATAGTTTCACCAATCCAGTAAAGCCCATAAAGGCCAGAGACATCAGGCCCGCGGTAATCATGGCAATAGAGGCACCTTTAAAGGGGGTCGGTACATCAGCGGCAGCAATGCGCTCACGCATGGAGGCAAACAGTATCAGCACCAGTGAGAAGCCCACAGCCGCGCCAAAACCGTAAATCACGGACTCGATAAAGTTATGGCGTTCATTGATGTTCAGCAGCGCGACGCCGAGAACGGCACAGTTCGACGTGATCAGCGGCAGGAAGATACCCAGCAGTCGGTAAAGTGTCGGACTGGTTTTATGCACAACCATTTCGGTGAACTGAACGACAACTGCAATCACCAGAATAAAACTCAGGGTTCTGAGATATTGAATGCCCAACGGGACAAGGATGTAGGTTTCGACCAGGTACGCGCAGACCGAGGCCAGCGTCAGCACAAATGTGGTTGCCAGGCCCATACCGATTGCGGTCTCCAGTTTTTTGGAGACCCCCATGAAGGGGCAAAGCCCTAAGAATTTGACCAGTACAAAGTTGTTAACCAACACTGTACCGACAAGAAGCAGAAGGTATTCAGTCATACCGCCAAAATACAATTTCCAAAAGATCCTAATATTATCTGCCTTTGTAAGATCTATAACAACTCCCATCGAGCAGGGTTTTTGCTCTTCGGCGACCTTTTCGCCATTCATTCTGCGGTTGTTGACGGTTAAGTTAACTTTCCTTAACCAAAGTCACCAGAATTTAAAGCATGGCATCCTTTTGTCACTGTCGGCAGTTATCCGCTTGACCCTCGGGGCGAATGTAAAGGAGGGAACCTCAGAATCAGATTCCGATCCTAGGTGGAGTGTTTCGTAAAGTTGAAGGGCTAAAGTAAGAGTTTATGGTTAAATATTGCTCAATTAGAGTTTGAATTAAACGCTCGTTAGAAAAAGCGTGAAAAGCGTCATTATCCGCTTGCTTTTTTCTTGGCCTGTAAAGACAAGGCGTTAGCTGAGTTATCCACGGAAACTGTGGATAAGTGTGTTAATTGATATATGGAAAAATAGCATAGAGCGCCCTTTTGATACGGTGTGGTTGCTTTTTGATCGATATCGTTAAAGGGAATAAATGGCTGTAATAGAAGGTATGAGCTAAAAAAGCAAGAGGCAGAAAATCTTATTTAGAGTAATTACTTCAGGTATTTCTTCTGGCACGTTTTTCTGTGAATTAAGAATCTCAGAAACTTGGATAAGCTGTGGGAAACTAAGTGCTAGTAAAGGTATAAAAGAGGTGGTGATAAGCGATGTATTGCCAAATAAAGTTGACAATGTGCTGTGTGAGGGCAGTGATAATACGCCGATAGCCAGTTAGGATCAATAGGTGAGATATAAATTTTTTGTTTCAGTTTTGAACCATGGCGTCGAGTGTAGATAAGGCCAGTTAATCCCTGATCAGGAGATACATAAAGCTATTGTGGCACGCTGGATCTTGGATGAATGATTGACATAATAAAACGGCATAGGACAATGTAGGCCACTGATCATATAGCCAGTACGGTAATTCTATGGATAAGTCTTCTAGCAAAACGTTTAAGCTGTCTTCCAACTATGCTCCTTCCGGTGACCAGCCGGGGGCTATTAAGCAGTTGCTGGAGGGGTTGGAAGCCGGACTGGCGCACCAGACGCTGCTGGGCGCAACGGGAACCGGTAAAACCTTCACAGTGGCGAATGTGATTGCCGAAGCAGATCGTCCTACCTTGATTCTTGCTCCCAATAAAACGCTGGCAGCGCAGTTGTATGGCGAGATGAGAGAGTTCTTTCCGGAAAATGCGGTGGAATATTTCGTCTCTTATTATGACTACTATCAGCCGGAAGCCTACGTGCCGACCACGGATACGTTTATCGAAAAAGACGCCTCGGTGAATTCTCACATTGAGCAAATGCGGCTGTCGGCCACTAAGGCGCTGATGGAGCGACGCGATGTCATCATTATTGCTTCGGTGTCGGCGATTTATGGTCTGGGGGATCCGGACTCATACCTGAAAATGATGCTGCATATTCGCCGTGGCGATATTATCGACCAGCGCGATATCTTGCGTCGTCTTGCGGAGCTGCAATATACCCGTAATGAGATGGCTTTTGAGCGGGGGCATTTCCGGGTGCGTGGCGAAGTCATTGATATCTTCCCGGCGGAATCGGAAAAAGAAGCCGTCCGTATCGAGCTGTTTGATGAGGAAGTGGAATGTATCAGTGTGTTTGATCCTCTTACCGGCGCCATTCTGCAGCGCGATCTGCCGCGTTATACCATTTATCCGAAAACCCACTACGTCACGCCGCGAGAACGGGTACTGGAAGCTATTGAAGGCATCAAAGTCGAGCTGATAAGCCGTAAAAAAGATCTGCTGGCAAATAATAAGCTGGTGGAAGAGCAGCGTATTACTCAGCGTACTCAGTTTGATATTGAGATGATGAATGAACTGGGCTTTTGTTCCGGTATCGAAAACTACTCCCGTTACCTCAGTGGGCGCGCGGAAGGTGAACCGCCACCGACACTGTTTGATTACCTGCCGCCAGATGGTTTGCTGATCATCGATGAATCCCACGTGACGGTTTCGCAAATCGGGGCTATGTACCGGGGGGATCGTTCCCGGAAGGAAAATCTGGTTGAGTACGGGTTCCGACTGCCGTCGGCATTGGATAACCGACCTTTGAAATTTGAAGAATTTGAAGCACTGGCTCCGCAGACGCTTTATATTTCTGCGACGCCGGGCAGCTATGAGATTGATAAATCTGGTGGTGAAATTGCAGAGCAGGTGGTTCGTCCTACTGGCCTGCTGGATCCTGAAATTGAGGTGCGACCGGTAGCCACCCAGGTGGATGATCTGCTCTCGGAAATCCGTATTCGAGAGGCCAAAAATGAGCGGGTGCTGGTAACAACCCTGACCAAGCGTATGGCAGAAGACCTGACTGAATATCTGAGTGAGCATGGGGTAAAAGTGCGGTACCTCCACTCAGATATTGATACCGTTGAGCGGGTTGAGATTATTCGTGATTTGCGTCTGGGTGAGTTTGATGTGCTGGTCGGGATCAACCTGTTGCGGGAAGGTCTGGATATGCCGGAAGTATCACTGGTGGCAATCCTGGATGCCGACAAAGAAGGCTTCCTGCGCTCTGAGCGTTCTCTGATCCAGACAATTGGCCGTGCGGCACGTCACCTTGAAGGCCGCGCGATTCTGTACGCTGACCGGATAACCGGGTCAATGGAACGGGCGATCAACGAAACTAACCGGCGTCGTGACAAGCAGATCGCGCACAATGAAAAGCACGGCATTGTGCCACAAGCACTCAACAAGAAAGTGTCCGACATCATGGAGCTGGGTGGTGCCGGTAAAGGCCGTAAAACGAATCGGGCTGCACAGCTGCATAAAGTGGCTGAGAAGAAAGGTACGTATAGCACGATGACTCCGCAGCAGCTGGAGTCGGAAATTCAGGGACTTGAAAAGCAAATGTATGATGCTGCCCAGAACCTGGAGTTTGAGACCGCGGCCGAGTTGCGCGATAAGATCCACAGCCTGAGAGAGCAGTTCATCGCGAACAGTTGAGTAGTCGTCGCTGAGCCGTAGTTTTTTTGTAGTTTGTATCTTTGCTGCATGTAATCAGTGGCTGAAAGGCAAGTTTTTCAGCCTGAATTAGGACAAACGGTTCAGCGTAGCCAAATTTCAGGTAAAAAAAAGCCAACCGAAAATAGGTCGGTTGGCGTCATTGTTTAAGTGAAAATATTCCACAAACAACGTCAGTTGGCTAGGTTGACTCTCAGGAAGAGTCACAATAGTTAATGCAGGCACTGTGCCAACTTTTGTTGTGTTCTTTAATTGCACTTTTTTATTGGGGATAGTGGGGTTTTTGAACATGATTGACTTGCAGAACCGTACTGCGAATTGCATTTTGCAAATCAATATGCAATTCATAATGAAAAATTCGCACAAAAATGCAAACATAATAAAAAAGTGATACCTCTTTTTTTCTATTTATTACAATTAGTAAAGAGTCACTGGATTTGGAGGGGCAATGGAGAGCAAATCTAAACAGCGTCAAGTCTTGATGGTTGAAGACACGGCGTCCGTAGCGACGTTGTACAAGTCCTACCTGAATCCGCTTGGAGTGGCTGTCACTATCGTTGGAACAGGTTCCGATGCGCTGGCGTTTATTAAAGATACCGTCCCGGATTTGATCCTGCTTGACTTGCGATTGCCTGATATGACCGGTTTAGAAGTGCTGGAAGCGGTCAAAAATGATTATCCGAATGTGCCGGTCGTGATCATGACGGCGCATGGTTCAATCGATGTGGCGGTTGAAGCCATGCGATATGGCGCTCAGGACTTTTTGATTAAACCGTGCGAAGCCGATCGGCTCCGGGTGACAGTCAATCAGGCGCTGAAAGAAGAACAGCGCAAAAGTGAAGGGCAGACAACCTCAAAACAAACCGGTGCGCAGTATCAGGGATTTATCGGGAACAGCTTACCGATGCAAGCCGTGTATCGGGTGATTGAATCAGCGGCTTCCAGTAAAGCGACAGTCTTTATTACCGGTGAAAGCGGAACCGGTAAAGAAGTGTGTGCCGAAGCCATTCATGCTGCCAGCCCACGCAGCGATAAGCCGTTTGTCGCGCTTAACTGTGCCGCGATTCCAAAAGAGCTGATTGAAAGTGAACTGTTCGGCCACGTGAAAGGTGCGTTTACCGGGGCATCGACCGAGCGTCAGGGCGCTGTGGAGATGGCGAACAACGGCACCCTGTTTCTTGATGAGTTATGTGAAATGGATTTGGATTTGCAAAGCAAGTTGCTTCGCTTTATTCAAACCGGCACTTATCAGAAGGTGGGCTCATCCAAAACGCAGTCGGTTGACGTCCGTTTTGTCTGTGCAACAAACCGTAACCCGTGGTTGGAAGTGCAAGAAGGTCGTTTTCGTGAAGATCTATACTACCGCCTGCATGTTATTCCGATAACCCTGCCACCACTTCGTGATCGTGGGGAGGATGTCCTTGAAATTGCGCATGCCCTGCTGGCGTTGATGTCAGTGGAAGAGGGCAAAAATTTCAGCCGTTTTGCACCTGAAGTCATGGAGTTATTCCGTCGCTACCACTGGCAGGGGAATGTCCGAGAGTTGCAGAATGTAATTCGGAATATCGTCGTGCTCAATAGTGGTGAAGAAGTCACCCTGATGATGGTTCCGCCTCCCATTAACAATGGTGGCGTTAATTTTGCATCTCCTCGTAACACAGTGGTGAGTACCCCGCTGGAGGGCGATCCAGTACCGTCGGTGGGAACCAGCCAAATTGTAGATAAGTCACAGGTTGAACCGCTCTGGGTAGTCGAAAAGCGAGCGATTCAGGCGGCCATCGATGCCTGTGATGGAAATATTCCGCGCGCTGCGGGCTTATTGGAAGTCAGTCCGTCAACGATTTATCGAAAATTACAAACCTGGCAGGAAGCCCAAGGTTAGTTGTAGGGAGAGTATTGCATGACATCGATTATCAATGCAGATACCATCAAACGAATGGCTGATGAAGTGGGTCACGACACATTGCAGCTGCTGTTGAATGTGTTCAGCGACGAACTTGACCAGTATTTTCGTCAATTATCCTCCCAGCCTACGATCAGCCAGGTACGGGAGATCAGCCACGCGATTAAAAGCAGTGCCGCCAGCTTTGGGGCAGATGAACTGGCCGTAATGGCTCAGGAATGCGAGTCTCGGGTGAAACAGGGGCAGGATCAGTGGATTCTGGACCATCTGCCTGAATACAGACAGATGGTGGAAGGTATGGCGATAGAATACAGACGATTAGCGAGCCTGGAGAATCCGGTCAACTGCCTGTCGTAACTTTTCTCTGTCGTGCCGCCACTGGTGGTTGTTTGATGCGAGGGGCATAATCAGTTGCTGATACTTCGCATCAATCGCCTCCTGCTGGCGATCAGTTACAATCACATCAATCGGGCGGCCGCCCATCGAACGTTCACACCAACGCAGCATATCGGCCAGGGTCATTTTTCCCGCAGGGCCTTTTTCCTTATCCAGATTCATTACAAAGACGATCTTCGCGCGGCAGCGCTTCAGTGCCAGCTCAATCTCTTTGAGCAATAACGGCGGCATAATGCTGGTCAGGAAGCTACCCGGGCCCAGCAGGATTAAATCGGCCTGTTCAATTGCCTGAACCGCTTCTTTGGTCGCAGGCACTGCCGGTTCAACGTAAAGCCGCAGCGGTACGTCTTCCAGCTCATCGACGCTGGTCTCGCCACAGATGATTTCTCCGCTTGGGGTCATGGCAGAAAGATCAGCCGGGTGTTCTGACATCGGTAGAATATGAGGTTGCACTTTGAGCATATCCCGGATCAGGTTGATGGCTTCCAACGGCCGAATGGACAGATTATCAAGCGCCTTAAGCATCAGATTACCCAGGTTATGGCCATCCAGTTCGCCATTGCCCTTGAACCGATACTCAAAAATCATCGACCCTACCGAAGGCTCAGTAATCAGCTGGTTAATACAGTTGCGGGTATCCCCCCAGGCGATACCGCCCTGACAGGCTCGTATACGGCCGGTTGAACCTCCGTTGTCCGTTGTGGTGACAATGCCGGTGACCTTATCGCCAAAGTCGGATAGGGCTGAAAGCATGCGGCCAAGCCCATGTCCACCGCCAATGGCAACAATGCGTGGGCCGGTGTCGGCCGGAGTGGTATCGGTCGGTGTAAGAGGGTCAACCGTAATTGCGCGGGTACTGTCTGACGTCATGGAGTCTGTCTGTGATCAAATTCTTGCTGTGCCCCGAGTGTAACCTGTCAATGTCAGAGGAAACAACTGCAGGTGCCGGGATGATATATTAATCACGTTTAGTATGGGTGGGCTGAATAAAAAATGCCCTCTCAAAAAGGCGGAGAGGGCGGAAAGACAACATCGGCAGCAATTGGGTATCAATGCGGTTTAAGGTATCAATGCGGTTTTTGCATAATGCTCATCAGATAGTCGTAGGTGTCATGGCAGTTCGGAGCACTCAACAGTACTTGTTTCTCACTCGCCGGTACCGGTAATAACTCCAGCCAACGCTGACACAGCCAGCTCAGGTTGTTGTATTGTTTTTTCTTGTGTAGCCCGCTGAGTTCGGGGTGCTTGTCAAACACGACTTTCAGTTTGTCTGCCAGAATTTGCTGATCCCGGCGAAGCTCAATGTCCGGCCAGCGTGGAATACTTTCGCATTCCGCCATGAACATGCCTTCATCGCACTCCTGCAAGCTGTCGATACGAAACGTTTCGTGGCCGACCACGGTGACAATCAGCGTTCCGTCTTCTGGTGAGATGTCAAAATCTTCGACAGTCACGCGGGTGCCAATATGGAAGAAGTGCTGACCGTGTTCATCTTGATCAAACATGCAAACACCAAGACTCTGACTGGACTTCATGGCCGATTTAAAGTTTTCCATTTGTGTACCAGGGGCGATACGGATTGGAATACGGCCACCAGGCAAGATATGACGTTTTTGAAATAATAGTGGAATGTACTGTTTCATAGTCTGCTCCGGTTGCCTTTGTCTGGTGATATAGACAAAGCAAATGTGATGCCGGAATTTCAGACTGCTGCTATTTCTACGCTGGTGGCCGTTTTAAAATGTTGTAGTTTCATTTTGCAAAACGAATTGCATATATTCCTGTGCATTTTGCGAATCATTTTTGATTTGCAATGATTTTTAGCGCGTTGTCACTAGGCAGCAGCTCTAAATGGCTTTGTTCGTCAAAGTACCATCCTTTAATTAATCCTTTCTCCTGCATATCCAGAAAACCGTCGATCACTTGCTGAGCTTGTTTCCTGGCTTGCTTGGCATCCAGACCTTCTTCCCGCTGCAAGTAGAGCGCAATATCATCAATTGAAGCCGATTCGATAATATTGGACATAATATCCTCACTTTTTGTAAGAAAATATTCCCATACTTACTTAAGTAGTATTGTCGTGAAATCTGTGGAACGGTAGAATGCGGCACGAATTTTTTGCAGTGATTTGCCACACGTGCTAATGATCTGATACTTTTATTAACAGTACGCTATTGTGCTCATTTCGGTTTAATCAACAGAGGCACAATTGCCATAACTCCGAGCTTGCTGCACTAAGTTCCTGATCTTGGCCAAGGGTCTGTGACGGGGATAGGTGAGTTAAGCCAGTGACAGGTTGTCACCAGGGTCGATAAAGAAATGCATCGGCCTCCCATATTTGGAAAGGTGTTCCGTGGCGAAACAATTTGAAGATAGCTTCCATCGCAAATTCTATTATTTGCGTCTTTCAGTTACAGACGTCTGTAACTTCAAATGCACATACTGCTTGCCTGATGGCTACCACCCGGCGGAGAAGAAAAAGCCGTCTTTTCTGACGCTGGATGAAATCCATCGAGTTACGGCTGCTTTTGCAGAATGTGGCACAACAAAAGTCCGCATCACTGGCGGAGAGCCAAGCCTGCGTCGAGATTTTACCGACATCATCCGCACCGTGGCAGAACAGCCGGGCATTAAGAAAGTGGCTACCACAACCAATGGTTACCGGATGGCCAAGCAGGTACGTCAATGGCGTGACGCCGGGTTGACGAGCATCAATGTCAGTGTCGATAGCCTTGACCCCAGAATGTTCTACCAGATCACTGGCGAGAACATGTTTCAGCAGGTGATGGAAGGCATTGATGCGGCTTTTGATGCCGGTTTTGAGCAGGTGAAGGTCAACACCGTGCTGCTTAAAGATCTGAACTCCCAGCAGCTGCCGCAATTTCTGGCTTGGATCAAACATCGTCCTATTCAGTTGCGCTTTATTGAACTGATGCAAACCGGTGAGATGGACACGTTATTCAATAACCACCATGTCTCTGGTGTCGCGATCCGCAATCATCTCATTGCTAACGGTTGGGTGCTTAAACTCAAGAGCAGCAATGATGGCCCGGCTCAGGTGTTCTGTCATCCGGACTATCAGGGTGAAATCGGTCTGATCATGCCTTACGAGAAAGATTTCTGTAAAAGCTGTAACCGCTTGCGTGTCTCTGCTATGGGGAAACTGCACCTGTGTCTGTTTGGCGATCACGGTGTCGACTTACGTGATCTCATGCAGCAGGATGACCAGCGAGAGGCGTTGATCGCGCGTATTCAGGGTGGGTTGAATGATAAAGCGGTGAGCCATTTTCTTCAGGAAGGCAACACCGGGATGACTCCTCATCTGGCATCTATTGGCGGTTAAGACTGCCTGATCTCTAATTCTTTTCTTCTGGTAAATACGGATGAATCAGTTTACGCATATTAATGCTTCAGGCGAAGCAAACATGGTTGATGTGTCTGCAAAAGCAGACACAGTACGAGAAGCACGCGCAGAAGCCTTTGTGCATATGGCGCCTGAAACACTGCAGTTGATTGTCTCAGGACAGCATCATAAAGGGGATGTCTTCGCGACAGCCCGCATCGCTGGTATTCAGGCAGCGAAGAAAACCTGGGATCTGATCCCGCTTTGTCACCCGCTGCTACTGTCAAAAGTGGAAGTACAGCTGGAAGCCATTGAGTCAGAAAACAAAGTACGGATTGAATCTTGTTGTAAGCTAGCAGGAAAAACCGGCGTAGAAATGGAAGCTCTTACTGCTGCATCGGTTGCTGCTTTGACAATTTACGATATGTGCAAAGCGGTGCAAAAAGATATGGTCATCAGTCAGGTTAGGTTGCTGGAAAAAACGGGCGGTAAATCGGGTCATTTTAAGGTGGAAGCATGATTAAAGTTCTGTTTTTTGCACAGGTTAAAGAGTTGGTGGGGACGGATAGCCTGGAAATGACACCTGAATTTGCGACGGCTGAAGCACTGCGTGCCCATCTGGCGGAGCAGGGTGATAAATGGCAGCTGGCGCTGGAGCCAGGTAAGCTGCTGGTTGCGGTCAATCAGACAATCACGTCTCTTGATAGCGAACTGACTGACGGTGATGAAGTGGCCTTTTTCCCACCAGTGACCGGAGGCTGATGATGATTTCTGTTCAGTTTGAAGATTTCTCGGTGGCTGAGGAATATGCGCTGCTAGCGGAAGGGACGGACGCCGGCGCGGTTGTCACGTTTATCGGTAAAGTCCGTGATTTCAATCAGGGAGACAGTGTTACCGGACTCTCGCTGGAGCATTATCCGGGAATGACGGAAAAATCGCTGGCTGAGATCGTCGATAAAGCGCGTACACGCTGGCCGCTGCTAAAAGTGCGCGTGATTCATCGGGTAGGTGATTTAAATCTGGGTGATCAGATTGTGTTCGTTGGCGTGACCAGCGCGCATCGCGGTGCTGCTTTCGAAGCTTGTGAGTTCATCATGGACTACCTGAAAACGCAGGCCCCGTTTTGGAAGAAAGAGCAAACCCAGGAAGCGTCCCGATGGGTAGATGCCCGAGAGACAGATACTAACGCTGCTAAACGTTGGGAAAAATAATCAGCAGTCTGCTGACCTGTATCAGCACCTGATATCTGTCTGTTCAGGTGCTGTGCTACATTGCGTTACCATTTTCCGGCTACAATTTTTGGTTCTCCCTGCCGCGTACCTAGCTATATCCTCTAAAGAGAAATTCAATCCCTTATCCCTTTCAGTTGAAAACGCTGTACCACGAACTATCCCCCTATATTCAGCTGCATAAACTTTCTTGATTATTCAGGTGTTTTTTCTGTTATCCCTGTGCTACTTTGAATTTAAAGGTGATAAATAACCATTAAAACTGAATGGTTAATCGGGCGTTGTGAGGGGCTTGTATATCCGGCTAATCATGAGATTGCATTCAGTAACAAATCACTTAGTCAGTCAACGAAGAATGAGACAAGGGAGCTGGCCTATGATCAGGAGCGATCGTTTACTCTATGAATTAGAGCCCGAGGGATTTGGCAGTCGCTTCTGCGAACCCTGGGAACAATGGAAAGAAAAAGCGCAGCGCGTTTTGCCGCATTTTCCGGATGATGTGTTGGAACAATGGGTGTATCGCCATTGGAAAGGCGTTTTTTATAATTGGGGCTGGCTGGATTTTCAGTCAATGCGATTCAGTTTAGAAGAGTGGACGACCACGAATATTCAGTCAAAAATCCAAACGCCTCATATTGATACAGTGAACAAATTATCGGGTCGAATGATGAATCCACTGTTCCAGAGAAGCTGGCTGGTTCAGGAAATGCAGTTGCTGGGGACTTGGCCAGTTGCGCCTATCGTTCTCCACTATGAAAGAGATCTACCCATGCTTAATGGCAAAACGCTGAAAGCCCCGTTTAACTTATTGGAAGGGCATCATCGTTTAGCCTATTTACGTCAAATGGCTGAACAAGGTGTCGATGTGTGTGAACAGCATAAAGTGTGGGTTGTCAGAATTCCACTTCATTAAATATTCATTCATCTTCATATTTGATAAGCGGGTATTTTCATATCCGCTTTTTTGTTTTTGCCCATCCCAATCTTAAGTCCCTGCAAAAATCCCCCATTATTAAATTCTTTGTGAGGATAAAAATAGACTGTTTTTTGTTCTGCTTTGCGGTGTTCATGTTTGTTTTATGTGATTTTTTTATATTTATTTTGTTTGTTTATAGTTTAAATATTCCTTTTAGTTATTTAATTTTTCCTGATGTGAAAAGGTGTTTTAGTCATTTAATGATTAATTTATCAATTGCTTGGTTCTGTTTTTTTGGTTTTTTATTCATTTTTTTGTTGATTGTATGTTTTTGGTGGTTGGGTTTAGATCTTTTTAGAAAGCTGTTTAGCAGTATTTTGTTATGTTGATGTTAAAAAGTTCTGTTGCTATGTTTCGTGGCGACTCAGGACGAGTTGATACACAAAATAATTACAGGAAAGTAAAATGAAAAAAACACTACTAGCAGCAGTTATTCCCGCCGTATTATTCTCTACCACCGCGTCGGCCGTCGAAATCGTGAAAAGTGATGAGGCCCTGGTCGATTTTTATGGTCAGTTGCGTACGGAAATCAAAAAGCTAGAGGACAAGGATGTGACTCTAAATGCCGGTTCATCACGAGCTGGTGTGCAAGCGCAGTACAAAGTTAATGATACTGTGGATGTTTTCGGTAAGGTTGAATTCGGACTTAACTACACTACCGATACTGAAGATTATGCAATGAAAAACCGCCTGCACTTTGCGGGACTGGACACTCAATTCGGAAAGATCTCCTTTGGTCGTCAGTGGGTTGTTGCTGATGATATCTACGGTGCAGATTACTCGTACTTCTTCGGTGGAACCGGTCTGCGTTATTCAACGCTATCAGGTGCTCGCCACGATTCACTGATTAAATATAACTACGAAGGTGAAAACTTCATTCTGGCTGCTAACTACGGTTTGCCAGAAGATGATTCAAATCAGGAATTGTCTGAGCTGTTCGTCGCATCAAGCTTTGGTGGTTTTAACTTCCACCTGGGTGGTGGTGTTAACCGTGATAAAACCGTTTCTATTGGCGATGGTGTTTCTGCGGATATCGAAAACACTTACTATGAAGGTACTGTTGAGTATACCTTTGGCCCGGCGCTGATCGGTTTCACGTACTACAACGCGGAACTGGAAAACAAAGCGACTGGTGCAACCATCGATGAAGACGCATACAGTCTGGCCGGTACTTTCAGCTGGGCGGACAATGCAACAGCTTACGCGGGCTATGAATATACAGATCAGAAATCCGATGCATTCACCGAAGATGGTGACGGTAAACTGTTCTACATTGGCACCGATTACCACTTCAACAGCTGGTCACGTGTGTATGTTGAATACGCGTATGCTGACGGCAGCACACTGGGCTACACCAACAAAGAAAGCGATAGCTTCGTTGGTATTGCAACTGCTGACGGCGAAAGCTCGTTTGCTGTAGGTGCTCGCGTTTACTGGTAATTCTGGTCCATGGTTCATTGTCTTGTTTATTTTTGCCCGGTATCTGCCGGGCTTTTTTATCGGATAGGCTAACCAGCCAGCTGAGAATTACTCCTTCTTTATATAGATGCTCTTGTACTTAGGCACCTTTTTTATCTTTAGGTACCTCCTATATAAAGAGGGAAAAATCGGGAACGTGGCCTGTTCTGTATCATCAGTGTTCGTCGAATTTGTTCATTTGCTGGTAACACCTGCGCTCGGCAGCGTTGAGCTCCATCATGATCAGGTCGATATCAGCCTGTTGCTGCAGCAGTTTATACTGCCGTGCCCGAATAGTATTGAGCATCACCTGCACCTGCTTTTTGTTTTGAGCCTCAGCATCGTACAAATTAAACAGCTCCTGAATGTCATTCAACGTAAAGCCCAGTCTTTTTCCGCGCAGGATTAATTTTAGGCGTGCTCTGTCCTGACGAGAGAAAATGCGGTTTTTTCCTTCTCGCTGTGGTTTCAGAAGCCCCTGATCTTCGTAAAAGCGGATACTTCTTAAGGTTACTGAGAATTCTTCAGCCAGTTCAGAAATGGAGTAGGTGTGTTGCCGGGAGGAGGGTTTGGTGATCATTGTACATTCCGTTTATTACCACTGATGTTACGGCCGTCAGGGCCGGGACCTGTTCCTTGATCCTTCCGGATAATTTCACAGTGGGGAGCAAATAACAAGTGAGGTAATAAAGAAGAAACTAGCCCCTTGAAATCAAGGGGCTAGAGGTGGTGTCAAGGCTGCTAACGCTTATTTGGCACCGTTGGTACCGTCTTTGGTTTTATGAGCCGGAGGCACATAACCATGACGTACACGGGAAGGGCTTGGACGTGAAAAACAACCAGCTGGTCTCATACTTTTCAAACTCTCAAGATAGAACGGAACGGGAACGGAATGTGTTGGTTAAGACTAATGTTATGAAGTGCATAGCCAACAGAGATGATAGTAGCGTTATTCATGTGTTAGAGAAACGTGTCCGTCTTGAAAATGAGTCTATGTAAAAACTTATTCTATAAGGTCTCTTTTATATGCATAGCAGTTATTAAAAAAGCGCTGAGAATCGGACCCTTCCGGCAGGATAGGTCATCCTGTGCCATAGTGTAGAAGTGCTGGTTTATCAGACTAAATGACAGCCGTCAGAAAAGAGTATTGCACTACGTCTGCTTTGTCTGTTTTATCAGCCCTGCATGGCAACCGGGCTTGTCATGCACTGCACTTAACGGTTAACAGCGGAGGGTTCCATGAAGCACAAACGCATGAGCAATCGCCGGATTAAACAAATGCTGGGTGATATTAACCACGATGGTCTGTTTGACGAGGTGGTCAGTCATGAAGGCAGGCAGCCTGTCGTCGAGAAAAAAGCAGAATCGATGGATGATATCCCGCCAAACATCAACATAGACAGTGAAAATAAATAGCCTGATCAAATTTTAAGCGCCGAAAAGGCGCTTTTTTTGGTATGAGTTCAAGTTTTGACAGACCTCCAGTTGACTGTTCTTTTTTTAAACGTTGCAAAAAGATGAATATGCTGCCGGTTTGTTCAGTTTTATGATTATTTATTCAATTTTTGTTGTTTTTTGGGTTTTCTGGCGGAAATTACTCCTCATTACCTGTTCTGTGATACATCAAACTGCAACATTTGTTGCATCTGGTGGGTTGTTCTATATGGGTGTTACAGATCGGAATTATGTCGCTTTCTGTAAACAAAATGTGGCAAATTACTTCGATGCCTGCTAATGTTTTGACCAATTCTTCGGTTGCTTTGTGTCGTTTAGGATTAACGATGCAAATATTGCAACAGGTTAGAGTCTATGCCGACCGAAGAGACTCAAGGACGTACAATCTATGTATCGGAGTTAATGCATGTATAAGAATAAGATTACCCAGGCTCTTCTTCTGGGTGCGGGTATGGCGGTAGCAACCACATCATTTTCTACTCTTGCTGCGAATGTTCCTGCTGGTGTCAAACTGGCTGATAAACAGGAAATGGTTCGTGGCAACGGCACCGAAGTAGAATCCCTGGACCCGCAAAAAGTATCTGGTGTACCAGAATCTAACGTTATCCGTGATCTGCTGGAAGGTCTGGTTAACCAGGATGGTGAAGGCAAGCTGGTTGGCGGTGTTGCTGAGTCATGGGAAACAACAGATAACACAACCTGGACCTTCCACCTGCGTAAAGACGCTAAATGGTCTAACGGCGACCCAGTGGTTGCCGGCGATTTCGTATACGCCTGGCGTCGTCTGGCGGATCCGAAAACGGGTTCTCCTTATGCTTCATACCTGGAAATGACAACAATGCAGAACGCATCAGATGTTATTTCTGGCAAAAAATCTCCTGACACTCTGGGTGTAGAAGCGGTAGACGCGCACACTCTGAAAGTCACTCTGGAAAAACCCGTTCCTTATTTCGTTTCAATGACCGTGCATACTTCTATGAAGCCGGTAAACCAGAAGGTCGTTGAAACGTTCGGTGACAAGTGGACCAGCCCTGAAAATTACGTCAGCAATGGCGCATACGTGCTGGATAACTGGGTAGTGAACGAGCGTATCGTTCTGACGCGCAATGCGAACTACTGGGACAATGCCCACACGGTACTGAACAAAGTCACTTACCTGCCGATCGAAAATCAGGTTGCTGAAATGAACCGCTTCCTGGCCGGTGAAGTAGACGTTACTTATGAAATGCCAAACGAGCACTTCAGCCGTCTGGTGAAAGAGCATCCGGAAGATGTCAAAGTGACACCTTACCTGTGTTCTTACTACTACGAGTTCAACACGGCGAAAGCACCGTTTGATAACGAGAAAGTACGTAAAGCACTGTCTTATGCAATCGATCGTGACGTTATTGCCAAATTCATCGTTGGTAAAGGTGAAACACCAGCCTACAACTTCACGCCACTGGCGACCAATGGTCTGGAAGTTGAAATGCCTGACTACTCTAAGCTGTCTCAGAAAGAGCGCGTAGAGAAAGCGAAAGCCCTGCTGGCTGAAGCGGGTTACGGCAAAGATAATCCACTGAAATTCGACCTGCTGTACAACACCAGTGAAAACCACAAGAAGATTGCGGTCGCTATCGCGTCTATGTGGAAGAAAAACCTGGGTGTGACAGCAGTGCTGGAAAACCAGGAGTGGAAGAGCTATCTGGACAGCAAGCGTCAGGGTAACTTCGACGTTTCCCGTGCCGGCTGGTGTGGTGACTACAACGAAGCATCTACCTTCCTGGCAATCATGCGTGATGGCCACTCTCAGAACTATCCGAAGTACACTAGCCAGTCTTACGACAAAAAACTGGACCTGGCACTGACTGCTGCATCTGACGCAGACCGTTCAAGTGCTTACAAAGATGCGGAATCACTGCTGGCGAAAGACATGCCTATCATGCCTATCTACCACTATGTGAACGCACGTCTGGTAAATCCTAAGCTAGGCGGTTACCCAGAGCGTAACCCTGAAGATAACATCTTCAGTAAAGACCTCTACATCATCGCTGACTAATTCATAGTTACTATAAGCAATGATCCTTTATGCACTGCTCTCAGGAAGAGAGCAGTGCAGCTTTGGTATTTTTATACCAGTTGATTTGACTGTCACAGACTGATGAACGGTGGAGTTTATGATTAAATTCATCGCTAAACGGATTTTTGAAGCAATACCGACCCTGTTGGTGTTAATTACAATTTCCTTCTTCCTGATGCGCTTTGCACCAGGTAACCCTTTCTCAAGTGAGCGCCCGCTTCCGCCGGAAGTGATGGCGAATATTGAAGCCAAATACGGCCTGGATAAACCGGTATTTGATCAGTACACCACGTACCTGACCAATATCGTCCAGGGTGACTTCGGCCCGTCATTTAAATACAAAGATTTCACCGTTAATGAGCTGGTTTCTGAAGCCTTGCCGGTATCGGCAAAAATCGGTTTCTTTGCGTTTATCTTTGCTCTGGTAATGGGGGTCACGGTCGGTACCATTGCCGCCCTGAAACAGAATAGCTGGGTGGATTACTGCATTATGTCGACGGCGATGGCCGGGGTAGTGATGCCGTCCTTTATCCTCGCGCCGGTACTGATTTACATTTTCTCCATCAACCTGGGCTGGTTGCCGGCGGGTGGCTGGAACGACGGTTCTACAAAATTTGTGCTGCTGCCGATGATCGGCATGTCGCTGCTTTACGTGGCGACATTCGCCCGTATTACCCGTGGTAGCATGATTGAAACGCTAAACAGTAACTTCATCCGTACTGCACGTGCGAAGGGACTGAGCTACACCTACATCATCCTGAAGCATGCTCTGAAACCAGCGATGTTACCGGTGGTGTCATACATGGGTCCGGCTTTTGTCGGCATCATCACAGGTTCTGTGGTTATCGAAACTATCTTTGGTCTGCCGGGTATCGGTAAGTTGTTCGTGAATGCTGCCTTTAACCGCGATTACTCGCTGGTTCTGGGTATCACTATCCTGATCGGGACACTAACGATTATTTTCAACGCCGTGGTTGATATTGTGCTGGCGTACATTGATCCGAAGATTCGTTACTAAGAGGCCAACAGATGATGCTTACTAAAAAAGAAAACGTGAAGGCCGTTGAAAATTTTTCCGAGCAGCTGGAAATTGAAGGCCGTAGCTTATGGCAGGATGCCCGCATTCGATTCACCCGCAACCGTGCGGCCATGGTGAGTCTGGCGATCCTGTTCCTGATTTCCCTGGCCGTGATTTTTGGCCCGATGTTCAGTCAGTACGCATTTGATGATACTGACTGGTACGCGTTGCATAGCGCGCCAAGTTTGGGTCCGGAAGGGCACTTCTTCGGGACGGACAGCCTGGGGCGTGACCTCTACACCCGTACCCTGATCGGCGGTCGAATCTCATTGATGGTCGGTATCATGGGCGCGCTGGTGGCCGTGATTATCGGTACACTTTACGGTGCGGCCTCTGGTTTCATCGGTGGCCGAACAGACCGCATCATGATGCGTATTCTGGAAATCCTGTACTCCATTCCGTTCATGTTCTTCGTGATCGTGCTGGTAACTTTCTTTGGCCGAAACATCATGCTGATTTTCGTGGCAATCGGGGCCATTTCTTGGCTCGATATGGCGCGTATCGTGCGTGGTCAGACACTGTCGCTGCGCAGCAAAGAGTTCATCGAGGCCGCGCATGTTTCAGGCGTAAGCAAATGGCGCATCATTACCCGCCATATCGTGCCTAACGTACTGGGTATCGTTGCTGTTTATTCCACGCTGCTGGTACCGTCAATGATTTTGACAGAATCCTTCCTCAGCTTCCTGGGCCTTGGGGTACAAGAGCCAATGACCAGTTGGGGCGCATTGCTGCAAGAAGGCTCACAGACAATGGAAGTGGCGATTTGGCAATTGATGTTCCCTGCCGCCTTTATGGTGGTGACCCTGTTCTGCTTTAACTATGTGGGTGACGGATTGCGTGACGCACTGGATCCGAAAGACAGATAACAATAATAAGACGCCCGTCGGCCTGACGGCTTAACTTGACCGTTCAGGCTGAAGGTGAAGAGTTATAAGGAAGTATTATGAGCTTATTAGATGTCAAAGATCTACGCGTAGAGTTTAAGACTCAGGATGGCATTGTCACCGCGGTAAACGATCTGAACTTCTCTCTGAAACAGGGTGAAACCCTGGGTATTGTTGGCGAATCAGGCTCAGGTAAGAGCCAGACCGTCTTTGCTATCATGGGATTACTAGCGAAAAACGGCGTGATCTCTGGCAGTGCCAAATTTGAAGGCCGTGAGATCCTGAACCTGCCGGAAAAAGAGCTGAATAAGATCAGGGCAGAACAAATCGCCATGATTTTCCAGGATCCGATGACCTCCCTGAACCCGTACATGAAAGTCAGCGATCAGCTGATGGAAGTCCTGATGTTGCACAAAGGGATGGGTAAAGCAGAAGCGTTTGAAGAAAGCGTACGTATGCTGGAAGCGGTGAAAATTCCTGAAGCCCGCAAGCGTATCACTATGTACCCGCACGAGTTTTCCGGCGGTATGCGTCAGCGTGTGATGATCGCTATGGCGCTGCTGTGTCGTCCTAAACTGCTGATTGCCGATGAGCCGACTACGGCTCTCGACGTGACCGTTCAGGCGCAGATCATGGAACTGCTGAACGAGCTGAAGAGCGACTTTAATACGGCGATCATTATGATCACTCACGATCTGGGTGTGGTAGCCGGTAGTTGTGACAAAGTGCTGGTCATGTATGCCGGACGTACCATGGAGTACGGCAAAATCGATGAGATTTTCTATAAGCCGGCGCACCCGTACACCGAAGGCCTGCTAAAAGCGATCCCGCGTCTGGATACGGAAGGGGAAGAGCTGCCGACAATCCCGGGTAACCCGCCAAACCTGCTGCGTCTGCCAGTTGGCTGTCCGTATCAGGAGCGTTGCCACCGGGCATCCAGCCGCTGTTCGCAGGAGGCGCCTGCGCTGGAACCGTTTGCCGATGGCCGCTTACGTGCTTGTTTTTCTGATGTGGGGACATGGTAATGGATGTACAAAAGAACCTGCTGCTGGATATTACAGATCTGAAAGTTCACTTTGATATTGCCCAGAAATCGGCCTGGCCGTGGACCAAACCTCTCAAGCTGAAAGCCGTGGATGGGGTCGGTATTCGCCTTTACGAAGGTGAAACGCTGGGGGTCGTGGGCGAGTCTGGTTGTGGTAAATCGACCTTTGCTCGTGCCGTCATTGGCCTGGTGGAAGCGACTGACGGTAAGGTTGTGTGGTTGGGCCAGGATCTGACTCGGCTGAATCACAAAGAAATGCGTGAAAAGCGTAAAGACATTCAGATGATTTTCCAGGATCCACTGGCATCGCTGAACCCGCGTATGACGGTTGGCGAAATCATTGCTGAGCCGCTAAAAGCGTATTTCCCGGAACTGTCTTCTGATGATGTAAAGCAACAGGTTAAAGCCATGATGGCGAAAGTGGGCCTGCTGCCGAACGTGATTAACCGTTACCCGCACGAATTTTCCGGTGGCCAGTGTCAGCGTATTGGTATTGCCCGCGCCCTGATTCTGAAGCCGAAGCTGATTATCTGTGATGAACCGGTATCTGCTCTGGACGTGTCGATTCAGGCGCAAGTGGTCAACCTGCTGAAATCGCTGCAAAAAGAAATGGGTCTGAGTCTGATTTTCATCGCTCACGACTTGTCAGTGGTGAAACATATTTCTGATCGCGTGATGGTGATGTATCTGGGTAATGCGGTGGAGATGGGAGAAGCGGATGCGTTGTTCACCGAACCTAAGCACCCGTATACCAAAGCGCTGATGTCAGCCGTGCCGATTCCGGATCCGGAGCTCGAACGTAATAAAGAAATTCAGTTGCTGGAAGGCGACTTACCATCCCCAATGAACCCGCCGTCGGGGTGTGTTTTCCGTACACGTTGTCCGGTAGCCACCGCGGCTTGTGCAGAGAAAAAACCACAGCTGGAAGGCACTGACATTCACGCTGTGTCTTGTCTGCATGCTCACTAATCCAAGCCTGTGACAGGCTTTAAGCGCGGCGTCAAAGCCGCGCTTTTTTTATGCCTGTATCCGGCAGGCTAAGCTGTCTTTATTTACTCAACCGGGTACCAGTATCCCTGATTGACCAGCTGGGTCAGCAGGGCAATAAAGGCCGGATGGTCCAACAGTTTACCGAGCAGGTTTTGGGTGATGTTTTCTTCATCACACAAATAGGTTGCCGCAACACCGCACTCTTCAGGTAATTCATAAGTCTCACCATTAATGAAGACCACATGTGGTTGCTCCGGGTAATAGAAAGCTCGCAGGCCGCCAAGACGCTTGAGTGCTTCGCCGCTTTCCAGGAACTGGTAAATTTCCGCCTGTTGCCATGGTGGCTCTGCGGCAATCACATCCAGATCATGGCGATTGTTGCTCAGGTGTTCACCCAGCCAGCGACGCATTAGCTGTGGGTGATCCATCAGACTGCGCAGCATCCCTTCCAGATCGGCAAATTCATTGGCCGGAATGGCACCACTGGCCTTGCGGGCATGCAGTTTCGGGTTGTGGTAATGCACATCGCCAATATCATTCGCAATCACATAATCGGCAAAACTGCTCAGCAGTTCCTGTTTCTTCGGCGAACGGAAACCAATAGAGAAGCTCATCGCGGTCTCAATGGCATAGCCGTCATGCGGAAAACCTGGCGGAATATAAAGAATATCGCCAGCTTCCAGAATTTCATCGATGATAGGATCAAACCCTTTGACATGGCGCAGGGCCGGATGACCAAATTCTTCCTCATAGTCATCTTTCTTCGGTCCGACCCGCCAGTGACGTTTGCCGGAACCTTGTACGATAAACACATCGTACTGATCGATATGAGGGCCGACACCGCCGCCCGGGGTGGAATAGCTGACCATCAAATCGTCAAACAGCCAACCTGGCAGAGCCCGAAAAGGTGTGACGAGGCGAGCTGCACCTTCGTGCCAGTGGTTAACTGCCTGGACGGTAAACGACCAGTTGTCTTCCGGGACATGGTCAAAGCTGAGCGGCCCGTGCTTCACGTCCCACTCTTTTCCCTGACGGGCAATGTAACGGGAGTCGACTTCTTCTTCCATCGCCAGACCGGCCAGCTCATCCGGGCTGATCGGGTCGATAAAATGCTTGAAGCCGCCTTTGATAATCGTGGGTTTTTTCTGCCAGTATTCGGCCAGAAATTCATCCATTGAGAAGGTGAGTTGATACATATCTGATATATAGCTGACTGTGTAAGCGGGTAGTATACCCGAATGTCGGTAGTTTTATTGTAGAAAGAAAAAGGCCAGCATCGTGCTGGCCTTGAATATAAATTTTTGTATGACGTGATTACAGCTTGTCAGTCAGCTCGATTGCTGCACCGATGTAGTTGGCTGGCGTCATTTCTTTCAGGCGTGCCTTCTCGTGCTCTGGCAGTTCCAGACCATCGATGAAGTTACGCATGCCTTCGCCGTCAACACGCTTACCACGGGTCAGCTCTTTCAGCTTCTCGTAAGGTTTTTCAATGCCGTAGCGACGCATGACTGTCTGAATAGGCTCAGCCAGTACTTCCCAGTTCTTGTCCAGCTCAGCTTCCAGTGCACTGCGGTTCACTTCCAGCTTGCTGATACCTTTCAGGGTAGATGTGTACGCGATGATCGCGTAGCCACAGCCAACACCCAGGTTACGCAGAACAGTAGAGTCCGTCAGGTCACGCTGCCAGCGAGAAACCGGTAGTTTCTGTGCCAGGTGAGAAAAGATCGCATTGGCCAGACCCAGGTTGCCTTCAGAGTTTTCAAAGTCGATTGGGTTAACTTTGTGCGGCATGGTTGAAGAGCCGATTTCACCAGCGATTGTCTTCTGCTTGAAGTGACCCAGAGCAATGTAGCCCCATACGTCACGGTCGAAGTCCAGCAGGATGGTGTTGAAGCGCGCGAAGGCGTCAAACAGCTCTGCGATGTAGTCGTGCGGTTCGATCTGCGTTGTGTACGGGTTCCAGGTCAGACCCAGAGACGTCACGAACTCTTCGCTGTACTGGTGCCAGTCAATTTCAGGGTACGCAGACAGGTGTGCGTTGTAGTTACCAACAGCACCGTTGATTTTACCAAGGATTTCAACGTTTTCGATTTGCTTGAACTGGCGCTCCATGCGGTACGCCACGTTAGCCATCTCTTTACCCATGGTCGACGGAGAAGCCGGCTGACCGTGAGTACGAGTCAGAAGCGGTACGTCACGGTATTCAGCCGCCAGGCCTTTAATCGCATCGATGACGTTACGCACTTCCGGCAGCATCACGTGCGCGCGCGCTTCACTCAGCATCAGGGCATGTGACAGGTTGTTGATATCTTCAGACGTACAGGCAAAGTGAATGAACTCGTTCACTGCATGCAGTTCAGGAACTTCAGCAACTTTTTCTTTCAGGAAGTATTCAACAGCTTTTACATCGTGGTTGGTCGTGCGCTCAATGGTTTTGATGCGCATTGCGTCTTCTTCGCTGAACTCAGCAGCAATGCGGTCAAGGAAGGCATTGGCTTCATCACTAAACGCAGGAACTTCCACGATAGCATCAGTAGCGGCCAGTTTTTGCAGCCAGCGGATCTCAACGATGGTGCGGTACTTTAGCAGACCAAATTCACTGAAAATGCTGCGAAGGGCACTCGTTTTACTTCCGTAACGGCCATCTACCGGGGAAACAGCAGTCAATGCTGACAGTTCCATGTTGCTCTCTCCTGATTTTTGAGGTTTAAACAAGGTATAACTGAGGGTCCTGCCAAGCTGAATGGCACTCAGCAGGACTTTTTTATCTCAGGCCGCCAATCGACGGGCGACCTAACGCTTTTTGTTGTATCGCAATCGGTATTGCTTTTTGAGTCGTTGATTAGCTGCGAGCCAGCAGAATTTTCGCCTGCTCAACCATCTGCTTCCGACCAAAGATTAGGTGGCGGCGTTTACCACCAACCTGACGCCACAGCACTGCGGCACGAATTGCGGCAAGAAGCAGGGCACGGACTTTATGCTGAACACTTTGCTGCTGCAGGTGTGCCGGGGTACCGGTCACCTGAATTCGCGGGCCCAGCGGGCTAATGATGTCCAGGTAAATACTGGCCAGGTTGCTGATCATCTGATCTTCCATCAGCTCGAAATGTTCGATCTGACGCTTCGCAGTATCAATGCGATCACCCAGCTGAGCCATACTGTCGCGGCGGCTGGCCAGTTTGCGTTCCAGAGCCATAATACTGACCAGATAGCGGGTCAGTTCATTGCCTGACGGTGTATTGTCAATTTCAGATACCAGTGCTTCCAGACCCAGGCGAAGTTTGGATTCCTGGCCGTAGATTTCCAGGGTATTGGACGGGTCAGTCACCATGATGCTGTTCAGGCACGCTTCCAGCGCGTCATCATCACAGTGGCCGTCACGGGCGACTTTCTGAACAAGCTTTACTGCCTGGCAAATAGCTGCGAATGCAATAGTACGGTCATATAAAGTGTGTGCCACGTGTATCAACTCCCTTAGATACGCTTCTCGATAATCCCGCCACCCAGGCAGATTTCACCGTCATAAAAAACGGCAGACTGGCCTGGTGTTACCGCGATTTGCGGCTCATCAAAAATCACCTTGATGGTTTCATCATCCACTGGGATAACGGTACAAGGAATGTCCTGCTGGCGGTAACGGGTCTTCACTGTACAAGTGCGCGGTTCACGGATTGGTTGACGGTCAACCCAGTGCAGCTGCGAGGCAATCAGGCCTAAAGACTGCAGACGAGGGTGGTCTTTACCCTGGCCTACGATCAGTACATTGCGTTCTACATCTTTGTCGACAACGTACCAAGGATCTTCGTTACCGTTGCCGCCTTTCTGGCCACCGATGTGCAGACCTTTACGCTGCCCCAGGGTGTGGTACATCAGCCCTTGGTGCTCACCGATTTCGTTGCCTTCTGCCGTTTCAATCTTACCCGGCTGGGCTGGCAGGTACTTGCTCAGAAATTCAGTGAATTTACGCTCACCGATGAAGCAGATACCTGTGGAATCTTTTTTCTTCGCGGTAACCAGACCTTGCTCTTCTGCAATGCGGCGTACTTCTGTTTTCTCCAGTTCACCAACCGGGAACAGGCTGCGTGCGATTTGCTCGTGGCTCAGTGTGTACAGGAAGTAGCTTTGGTCTTTGTTATTGTCGACGCCGCGCAGCATCTGCACTTTTTCACCTTCAGCCGGGAAAGAGCGGCGGGTGTAGTGACCCATGGCGATGTAGTCGGCATCCAGCACTTCGTCGGCAAACTCGAGAAATGCTTTGAATTTGATTTCTTTGTTGCAAAGAATGTCTGGGTTCGGTGTCCGGCCTGCTTTGTATTCTGCCAGGAAGTACTCAAACACATTGTCCCAGTATTCAGCGGCAAAGTTGATGGTGTGCAGGGGGATACCCAGTTTGTCACATACAGCTTGCGCATCAGCGAGATCTTCCGCTGCTGAGCAATATTCATCGTTGTCGTCTTCTTCCCAGTTCTTCATGAACAGGCCTTCAACCTGGTAGCCCTGTTGAAGCAGCAGGTAAGCGGACACCGAGGAATCAACGCCGCCGGACATACCGACAATGACTTTTTTCTGGCTGTTATCTGACATAATTCTCTTCAGTCGTTAAGAAAGTTAAGAGCGTGATTCTAACAGAAAGCTTTTTACCGAAACAGAGCGAGAGCAGAATCACACTTTAATTATTTAACGGACTCAAATCAGTGGTTCAGAACCCACTGACGCAAACGTTTGCTTTTGTTGCGGCAATGATAGTTGAGTGAATTTGAAATGTGTAGTTTTTTTCGTCCTTATAGCGGAAAAAACTAAGAAATGTTGTGTGGCAGCAAAGCCAATCACAAAATCCTCGTGTGATTGGCCTTTTTTGTCACGCTGGCTCTTTGTCTAATTCAAGCAAATGACCGGGCGTATGAAAGCCCGGCCAGCAGATTAGCGAGACACTTTGTTAAAGTGACACTTCGCGCCACTCGCCTGGAGCCAGATCATCGACGGTCCAGTCAGCCATGCGATAGCGAATCAGGCGCAGGGTCGGATGGCCGATATGAGCCGTCATTCGACGAACCTGGCGATTACGGCCTTCCTTTAGGGTGATGGCTAACCAAGTTGTCGGAATGTTCTTCCGCTCCCGGATAGGCGGGTTACGTGGCCAGATTCCCGGTTCAGTCATGCGCTCGATTTGCGCAGGCAGGGTAGGACCGTCTTTCAATGTGACGCCGTGGCGAAGTTCGTTCAGGGCATCTTCGCTCGGCTCTCCTTCTACCTGTACCCAGTAGGTTTTTGGCTGCTTCGAGGACGGTTGGGTCAGACGTGCCTGCAAAATGCCGTCATTGGTCAGAACCAGCAAACCTTCACTGTCTTTATCCAGCCGACCTGCCGGGTAAACGTCACGCACCGGGATAAAATCTGCCAGCGTTTGATCGCCGGGTTCACCGGTAAATTGAGTTAAAACGTTATAAGGTTTGTTAAATAATATGATTTTCTGTGGCCCTTGCGGACGGCGAGGGCGATTAACATTTCTTGATGGTCGACGCGCAAAATTGGAACGTTTAGGTTGACGCATTGAGGTGTTTGGCTTCATAACTAGCGAGCTGTAAAAGGGTAAAATAATCGACCTGCCTATTATACCGCGAAAAATTGCTGAGTGGCGTTTCGATATTTTTTCAAGTATTATTTGCGCGCATCTTACAAAAAGATAACAAATGGACGCTAGGAGATTTAAATGGATAGTAAAGTAGTTGTACCAGCTGAAGGTCAGAAGATTACCCTGGATTCTGAAGGTAGACTGGTCGTCCCTAACACCCCTATCATCCCATTCATTGAAGGTGATGGTATCGGTGTTGATGTCACCCCAGCCATGATTAAAGTGGTTGATGCCGCAGTTGCTAAAGCTTACGCCGGTGATCGTAAAATTTCCTGGATGGAAATCTACACTGGTGAAAAATCAACGCATGTATACGGTGAAGATGCCTGGCTTCCGCAAGAGACGCTAGATTTTATTCGTGAATACAAAGTTGCTATTAAAGGTCCTCTGACTACGCCAGTTGGCGGTGGTATCCGTTCTCTGAACGTTGCACTGCGCCAGGAGCTGGACCTGTACATCTGTGCCCGTCCTGTACGTTACTTCGACGGTGTTCCAAGCCCTCTGAAACAACCAGAACTGACTGACATGGTTATCTACCGTGAAAACTCAGAAGATATCTACGCTGGTGTTGAATTCAAAGCGGGTACAGAAGAAGCTGATAAAGTTATCAAATTCCTGAAAGAAGAAATGGGCGCAACAAAGATCCGTTTCCCTCAGCAGTGTGGTATCGGTATCAAACCAATTTCTGAAGAAGGCACTAAGCGCCTTATTCGTGCAGCACTTCAGTACACTATCGACAACGATCGTGACTCACTGACTATCGTTCACAAAGGTAACATCATGAAGTTCACCGAAGGTGCCTTCAAAGATTGGGGTTACGAAGTGGCGGCAGAGTTCGGTGCAGAGCTGCTGGACGGTGGTCCATGGATGACTCTGAAAAATCCAAAGACCGGCAAAGAAATCATCATCAAAGACAGCATCGCTGACGCATTCCTGCAGCAAATCCTGCTGCGTCCGGCTGAGTACGATGTGATTGCAACCATGAACCTGAACGGTGACTACATCTCTGATGCACTGGCTGCGCAGGTAGGTGGTATCGGTATTGCACCGGGTGCAAACATTGGTGATGGCGTTGCACTGTTCGAAGCGACTCACGGTACTGCACCTAAGTATGCGGGTCAGGATAAAGTAAACCCAGGTTCACTGATCCTGTCTGCTGAAATGATGCTGCGTCACCTGGGTTGGACAGAAGCTGCTGACCTGATCATCGAGTCAATGGAAGCTGCCATCCGTAACAAGACTGTGACTTATGACTTCGAGCGTCTGATGGAAGGTGCTACTTTGCGTAAGTGTTCTGAATTTGCCAACGACATGATTGAGCAAATGTAAGCTGAACATCTTGTAATAAGCATAATAAGCTCGGCATTGATGCCGGGCTTTTTTATTGGCGTTGCTGAAACGCAGTCTATGCATTTTGCCGGCGATTCTTTTTTGAGTGATAAGTCTTTGAGTGAATAGTTGGCGTAAATGGCTGTGTGAAAAATGCGCGACATATGAATGGAAAGATAAACAGCAAAGCTGTATAAATAGGGCTTTTTGTTTAAATAATGTTAAATTTAAATAATTGGATTAGGATCACCGTTATTTAATAATTATTCATTTGTCAGTTTCAGTGCTGATGAATGAGATAGCAAAAAACTCCGGGTCCGGATGGCGCCAGCACTGAAAACCCGAACAATAAAAAAGACAGGCTTTGGCCTGTCTTTCATGTACCGAATAGAGAACTGTAATTGCGAGGTCACTTCGCGGCGTCGAGTTGGACCGGAACTATTTCCTTTGCATGGAAACCTTTTGGACCCGTCTCTACAGTGTAGTTGACCTGCTGGCCCGCTTTGAGTGTCCGGTAGCCGTCCATTTGGATAGTTGAATAGTGCGCAAAGATGTCACCCTCACCGGTTTCCGGACAGATGAAACCAAACCCTTTCGCGTTGTTGAACCATTTAACTGTACCTGTTGCCATGCTATACATCCTTCTGTGCATTCAAGTTCCATTTTGCATTAGTTTGCCGATCCTTTTTATCATGCATTGCATACTAATGCTAATTTGATGCAGTGAGTATCTACTACAAGTTACACTCTAGTAAAAAAATATAGACAGTCAAGTGCATATTGTAACAATCTCATAAAATACCAGTTGGTGAAAAAAAAGACGATGAATGCAGTTGAAAGCTCTGAAAAGGAAGTAAAACTCAGTCATTAGTCTGTACGCTATTTTCTGTCGTAAAATATCCCTCCTTTAAGGCGGTTTTCCCGCGTCAGGTCACCGTCTTATTGGCGGTTTTTCGGCATTATCGTAGTCATCTCTTAGTTGCTGGAATACAATGAGTGCATTAGTCTGAATATAGTGATAGGAAAACTGCGGTCGAAATCGCCACATACACTTAGTCCTAGCTTAAGTTGTTGTTTATTGGTGGACTATTCCTATCGTACTGGTAAGTTAAGGTTATGAGTAAGTTATACGAGTGGATCGTTCCGGAATCCGATATTCTGGAAGACGAGGAAACCCGGGTTAAGCCCCCATCGATGTACAAAGTAATTTTAAATAATGATGATTACACACCGATGGATTTTGTGATAGAAGTGTTACAGAAGTTCTTCTCCATGGATTTGGAGAAATCCACACAGTTGATGCTAACTGTGCATTATGAAGGGAAGGCCGTATGCGGCACCTTCACAGCCGAAGTCGCCGAGACCAAGGTTGCTCAGGTAATGATGTATGCAAGGGAGCATGAACATCCGCTACTGTGTACGATGGAAAAAGCTTAGGCTTTTTTCGGCACGCCATAATTGAGTGGTATTTAGGGGAGGTGCCTTATGCTAAATAAAGAACTTGAAGCGAGCTTGAACGCTGCATTTGCACGCGCCAGGGAAAAGCGCCATGAATTTATGACAGTAGAGCACCTGCTGTTGGCGTTGTTGGAGAATGCATCTGCTCAGGAAGCACTGCTGGCTTGCCGTGCTGATCTGGATACGCTGCGCAAAGAACTGGACTCCTTCATTGAGCAAACTACGCCACTGATTCCGGTGGACGACGAGAGCAGGGAAACCCAGCCTACACTCAGTTTCCAACGTGTGTTGCAACGTGCTGTGTTCCACGTTCAGTCTTCCGGACGCAGTGAAGTCACTGGCGCGAATGTTCTGGTCGCGATTTTCAGCGAGCAGGAATCTCACGCTGCATACCTCCTGAAGAAAAGCGACATCAGCCGTCTTGACGTCGTGAACTTCATTTCTCATGGCACTGTGAAAGACAGTGGAAACGACGATCTTCATGGTTCGGATGTGGGCGGGGATGACCCTCGCAGCGAACAAAGCTCAGAAGATAAGCTGGAAAACTTTGCCACTAACCTGAACCAACTGGCTCGTGCCGGTGGGGTCGACCCGCTGATTGGTCGTGACAATGAACTGGAACGTACCGTTCAGGTCTTGTGCCGTCGCCGTAAAAACAACCCTCTGCTGGTAGGCGAAGCTGGTGTCGGTAAAACCGCCATTGCGGAAGGGCTGGCCTGGCGCATCGTAGAAGGCCAGGTGCCAGAGGTTATCAAAGACTGTGTGATTTACTCTCTGGATATCGGCTCACTGCTGGCCGGGACTAAGTACCGCGGTGACTTTGAGAAGCGATTCAAAGCTATCCTGAAGCAACTGGAAAAAGAAGATCATGCCATTCTGTTCATCGACGAAATCCACACCATTATCGGTGCCGGGGCAGCGTCTGGCGGACAGGTTGATGCGGCGAACCTGATCAAACCTCTGCTGAGCAGCGGTAAGATTCGTTGTATGGGTTCAACCACCTACCAGGAATACAGCAATATCTTTGAGAAAGAGCGCGCATTGTCACGCCGCTTCCAGAAGATTGATATTGTTGAGCCATCGCTGGATGACACCACGAAGATCCTGATGGGGCTGAAGCCGAAGTACGAAGCGCACCATGAAGTGCGATTTACTAACAAAGCCATCCGTGCTGCTGTTGAACTGTCGGCCAAATACATCAACGAACGCCATCTGCCTGACAAGGCAATTGACGTAATTGATGAAGCGGGTGCGCGTTGTCGTCTTGCTCCGGCGAGCAAGCGCAAGAAAACCGTTAATGTCAGTGACATTGAAGCCATGATTGCCAAAATGGCTCGCATCCCTGAGAAATCAGTCTCTTCCAGCGACCGCGATGTACTGCAAAAGCTGGATAAGAAACTGAAGATGCTGGTGTTTGGTCAGGATCCGGCGATTGATGCGCTGACAGAAGCCATCAAGCTGAGCCGCGCTGGTTTGGGTGCCGAGAACAAGCCTGTGGGGTCGTTCCTGTTTGCCGGCCCGACCGGGGTAGGTAAAACCGAAGTAACCGTGCAGCTGGCACGTACTCTGGGTATTGAGTTGCTGCGTTTCGATATGTCAGAGTACATGGAACGTCACACTGTCAGCCGTCTGATTGGTGCGCCTCCGGGTTACGTGGGTTATGACCAGGGTGGTTTGCTGACCGATGCCGTGATTAAACATCCTCACTCAGTTGTACTGCTGGATGAGATTGAAAAAGCACACCCTGACGTATTTAACCTGCTGTTGCAGGTGATGGACAACGGTACGCTGACGGATAACAACGGCCGTAAGGCGGATTTCCGCAATGTGATTCTGGTAATGACCACCAACGCCGGTGTGACTGAAACTGTGCGTAAGTCGATCGGTTTGATCCAACAGGATCACAGCCACGACGCGATGTCGGAAATCAAGCGTGTCTTTACGCCGGAATTCCGTAACCGTCTGGATAGCATTATCTGGTTTAACCATCTTGAAAAAGAGGTTATCTCTCAGGTGGTCGACAAGTTCATTGTTGAACTTCAGGCGCAGCTGGATGCTCGTGGTGTGTCGATGGAAGTTTCGTCGGCAGCCCGTGAATGGCTGGCAAACAAAGGTTATGACAAGGCGATGGGTGCGCGTCCGATGGCGCGTGTGATTCAGGACAACCTGAAAAAACCAATGGCCAATGAGCTGTTGTTTGGTGAGTTGATTAACGGTGGCTCTGTACGGGTTGATCTGGTCAATGACCAGCTGGAATTCCTGTTCAGCAGTCAGGTCGAACCGGCGCACTGATAGACTGAACCAAGGGCACGTCTTGTTCAGTTAACTGTAGAAATAAAATAACCGCCTTTAGGCGGTTATTTTTTATCGCTATCATGCTGTTTGAGCGTGATCACTTGGTATTGATTAACGCTCGGATGCCCACAGGTGCAGCAGGTCAACAGCAAGTGTTGCGGCTGCTAACGCTGTGATTTCCGCATGGTCGTAGGCTGGTGCCACTTCCACGACATCCATCCCAATCAGGTTGATCCCTTGCAGGCCACGGATGATTTTCAGCGCTTTGTCTGAAGTCAGACCGCCACATACCGGAGTGCCGGTGCCCGGTGCAAATGCCGGATCCAGGCAGTCAATGTCAAAAGTCAGGTAAACCGGTAAGTCACCCACGGTCTGTTTGATGTTCTCGACAATCTGTTCAACGGACTGATCATTTGCACTTGCCGCATCCAGAACATTGAAGCCCAGCTTGTTGCTGTACTCGGTACGGATACCAATCTGGATGGAGTGATGCGGGTCAATGAGGCCCTCTTTCGGCGCATGGTAGAACATGGTGCCGTGATCATACTGGCTGCCCAAATGATAAGTGTCGGTATGAGCATCAAAGTGGATCAGTGCCATTTTGCCGTACTTTTTGGCGTGTGCCCGTAGCAGCGGCAGCGTCACGAAATGATCGCCACCAAACGTCAGCAGGGTTTTACCGTGTTCTATCAGGCTGGTGGCATGTTTTTCCAGGCGCTCACACATTTGTGCGGCGTCACCGCTGTCGAACACCAAATCGCCACAATCGGCAATGCGGATTTTGTCGGTCAGAGAAAAAGTCCACGGCCAGCGTTTGCCTTCCCATGCCAGATTGGTGGAAACCTGACGAATTGCACCTGGCCCCATGCGGCTGCCAGAGCGACCGGTTGTCGCCATATCAAACGGAACACCGGTGATGACTACATCAGCGTCAGACGTATGTGGGGTGAAATTCAGCGGTTGACGCAAAAAGCCGAAGGCATTGGCGTACAGTGAATAATCCGGGTAGTTAGCAAGGGTCGCTAGCGCGTTATTTGACAATGCAGTGCTCTCCTGAGAATCAGTGTCTTTTTTCAAGTTGTTGTCCTCCACTGTGCGTCGGTATTGATATGTCACTATCAATTCGTCAGCGTCGCGTGAGGAAAGGCGTTCAAAATTGATGGATTCGCCGCCCGCCATTGTCATCAGACTTCTGGCGGGCGGCGAACCGTGATTTATCGGCAGCCTCGAATATCTTCAAGGTAAGTGTAGCCCTGCAGGCCTTCTGCCAGCTCAGCCAGAATACCACTGTGCTCTGACGGTGGCAGATACTTCGCGACCATTTCCTCGTACTGACGCAGGAAAGTTGCCGCATCGAGGTGAACGTATCGCAGTACATCACCCACGCTGTCGCCGCGGTCAATGTGCTCGATATGATACCCGCCCTCAGGCTGGCAGCGCACTACGGCGGTATCGGTATCGCCGAACAGGTTGTGCATATCGCCCAGAATTTCTTGGTAAGCGCCAACCAGGAAGAAACCCATCCGGTATGGCGTTTCATCGCTCCAGCTTGGGACCGCCAGAGTACTTTCGATACCCTGTCCTTCGACATACTGGTCAATCGCGCCGTCAGAATCACAGGTGATGTCCATAATCACAGCACGCTGCTCAGGCTCTTTGTCCAGGTGGCTGAGTGGCAGCACCGGAAAAATTTGCTCGATACCCCAGGCATCTGGCAGAGACTGGAACAGCGAAAAGTTCACAAAGAACTTATCGGCAAAGCGCTCCTGCAGTTCGTCCAGCAACGGACGATGGGCACGGTTTTTCGGCGACAGGCGCTTTTGCAGCTCAAAGCTCAGGCGCAGGCTGATTTGTTCAGCCCATGCACGTTCTTCGAAGGTGAGCATGCCCATTGAAAACTGAGTATGCGCTTCCGCCAAATCGTTCTGATTGTCATGATAAATCTCAATCAGTGAACGGTGATCCGTCAGGGTGCTCAGTTCCAGCCAGGATCGCCACATGTTCAGCAGCAGCTGAGGGGCAGATTCCGGCGGGGCAATGGCCGCTTCCGGTTTATAACTTTCAACACCAATAACGTCACTGATCAGTACCGCATGATGCGCTGTCAGGTTTCGGCCTGACTCCGAAATAATGCGCGGCATGGCAATGCCATATTCTTTACAGATATCGCCAATGGTGTAGACCACGTTGTTCGCATATTCACGCAGGCTGTAGTTCATGGAACAACTGTTCTGGCTACGTGTGCCTTCGTAATCGACGGCCAGGCCACCGCCGACATCCACCGTGGTGATGCCAGCACCCAGACGGTACAGCTCGGCATATACACGACCGGCTTCACTGACGCCGTTACGAACGTCGCGGATATTGGCAATCTGAGACCCTAAGTGAAAATGCAGCAGTTGCAGGCAATCCAGCATGTTGCTTTCGCGCAGCTTATTCATCACGGTCAGTACCTGAGAGGCAGACAGACCGAATTTGGATTTTTCGCCACCACTGGCTTCCCATTTGCCTTTGCTCTGAGCCGTCAGACGTGCGCGCAGGCCCAGGCGAGGGCGAACACCCAGCTCTGCCGCTTGTTGAATCACGGTCTCCAGCTCAGACAGTTTTTCCAGCACGATATACACTTCGTGCCCCAGCTTTTCGCCAATCAGCGCCAGACGGATGTATTCGCGGTCTTTGTAGCCGTTGCACACAATCACCGAACTGGCCTGATGCGCCATCGCCAGTACAGCCATCAGTTCTGGCTTGCTGCCGGCTTCCAAACCCAGCTGACGCTGTTGTTTGGCATACTGGCTGGCCAGAATTTCACTGACTACGGCTTCTTGCTGGTTCACTTTAATTGGGTAAACAGCAAGGTACTGGCCATCGTAGCCATAGTCTGCGATGGCGTTATTGAATGTCGCACACAGGCTGTCTACCCGGTGGTGCAGGATTTCCGGAAAACGAACCAGAACCGGCAGCGAGGCGCCCTGAGCGATCAGATCGTCAGCCAGTGCGGAAAGGGCAATCCTGTTATTAGGGTTGGAGACATCTGGGCTGACGGTAACGTCACCTTCAGCATTAATATCAAAGTAGCCCTGACCCCAGTAAGGCGTGTTGTAAATGTCGCGAGCATTGTCGATTGACCAATCACTCATAGTAAATCCTCAGTGTTTATACGGGGCATGCCGCAGCGAACGGGCGTAACAAAGCCGCCCGCCAATATTCAGAAAAGGCAAGCACCGGAAATAAATAGACCCAGCGTGTAAGACGCCGGAGAAATCGTGGTTAGACGCTTGGTGTCGTCATCGGAGTTTTAGCTGGTCGTCTCAGGGCCATTTTTCTTTTGCGACGGCTTGACGTAAGCGTCGACTCCAGCGATTTGTTCTGAGGGCGAATATGAGCTGCGATATCGCAAAGTGTAATCAGGTGTAACTCGGCCTGATAATCATTGATTGCGAGAGGTTTCATTGTCATTCCTAAACGGCCGTGCTGCTGACAGATTTCACGGTATGACAGATAAAAAGGGAGGGTCCCCGTTTACACCTCGGTCGTACGCGGTTGGGTGCAGCGCGATTAGACAACCGTTCTGCCCCTGAGGCAAATAAAATGATTTTCAGAACTTGAGCAAATTGTTTTATCGAACTGATAAGAAGCCGTGCTTGAAGGGCTGAGCGCGCCGTGTCTGCGATTTGGTGGGACTGAAAAAATAAAACCCGGCCTAAGGCCGGGTTTTATTTGTATTCTGTTATCTTGGATTGGCAAGATTAACGGGCGCGGAAGACGATGCGGCCTTTGGTCAGGTCGTATGGAGTCAGTTCCACAGTTACCTTATCACCAGTAAGAATACGGATGTAGTTTTTACGCATTTTGCCAGAGATGTGTGCAGTCACAACGTGACCGTTTTCCAGCTCTACGCGGAACATAGTGTTAGGCAGTGTATCCAGTACAGTGCCTTGCATTTCAATTACGTCTTCTTTTGCCATTGAATCCTCTTAGGCTACCAGCCATTCTTCTGATCGGGCCGGATGTTGCCTTGAAACTGGTTAAGTGTAAAGTTTAGGCCGCAATTTTACCTGCGCAGTAAACCTTTGTCAGCTACTGAGATGCATTTAAACGAATTAATCGCAGGTCAATGCCGGTACTGGTGAATAAAACAGCCGCTTTTTTACTCGCCTGACTGCCAGCGGTTGTTTTTCAGCAGTTCGTAAGGCTGAAACCGTATTTTGTAATTCATCGCTTTACAGGCATCAATCTGATAGCCGGGATACAGCCAGGAACGCTCCGTCAGCTGGCAGTAGTGAATCTGATAAAGGACGCAGAGCGTGCCCAGTGACAGTGGCGATGCCGGATCAAAAAAGCTGTATACCGCACTCAGTGCATCGTCCAGCACATCCGTAATTGCTACTGCAATCAGCCTATCACCGTCATACCCATGCAGAAACAGGGTATTCATCCAAGGGGCAGTACAGAACTCAAAAAACTGTTTCTTGTTCGGCGGAAACATGCTGCCGTCAGCATGGCGCTGGTTAATGTAGCGCGCATACAGTTCGAACCAACCCGGATCGAGGTTGGGTTTAAATTCCCAGCGCAGCTTTCTCATTTGATTCTGCTGACGCTTCTGGCTGCGAGACGGGGTAAACCGCTGGCAGTCCACTCGCAATGGGGTACAGGCCGTACAGTGCTGACACATGGGCTTATACACAGCCGTGCCGCTGCGGCGATAACCCGACGCCAGTAACAGAGCGTAGCCTTCCGGTGTTAGCCAGTGATGGTCCATCACCACGCCCAGCTGTTCTGTCTCTTCCGGTAGGTAGTTACAGGGGGACTCCGGTGTTACCCCGATACGTAATGACATCGATTGATAACTGGTCATGATTCGGGTACTGCTAAGGTTTGTGGCTCGTAACAACCATACTTCAGTATGGCATCCCTTTGTTGACTGAGAAACTGCATGAACAGAGGACGCTCCATCTCGACGGCGCCTAATGATGCAAGGTGGTTGTTCATCATCTGACAGTCAATAAGCTGTCCGCCATGCAGGTCAAAGTGCTGGCAGAAAAACCAGAGCGCGATTTTGGATGCGTTGTCAGCCAGAGAAAACATCGATTCTCCGCAAAAGATGCCACCTATGCCAATTCCGTAGAATCCGCCGACGAGTTCGCCGTTTTCACGCCAGACCTCGACCGAGTGGCAGTATCCGAGGTCATGCATTGCCTGGTAGGCACAGATCATCTCCGGCGTGATCCAGGTTTCATCAGCCCCGCGTGATTCAGCACACAGGCGAATCACATCGTGGCAGGCCTGATTCAGGGTGACCTGATAACCGGACTTTCGGAAAAATTTCCGCAGGCTTTTGCTCGGGCGAAAATACTGTGGCAGAAACACGGCTCGTGGCGACGGGCTCCACCAGAGCAGAGGTTCACCTTCGGAAAACCACGGGAAGATCCCTTGTCGGTATGCCGCCAGTAAACGTTCAGGACGCAGGTCACCGCCAAAGGCCAGCAAGCCGTTAGGATCGGCCAGCGCAGTCTCAGGTGACGGAAAATCAGTATTGACCGGATCAAGCTCCGGGAGATAAATTGCCATAATTACACTAAAAATAGCTCACCTGGCGGGCGTTGACTGGTATCAGATATACGACCGGCAGCTGGACGGGTTAAAATCATATGCACTTCAATCTTTGGCGGTTATCGCCTTTTTATCAGGGGATTATAAATTGAGAAAGTGGTTCATGTTATTACTAATTCTACCCCTGTTCGCCCAAGCGGGCCCATATCAGCGTAATGAAGCGCGGGCCGTGAATAAAGTGGTGTTCGGAGACGTAGATAATGTGCGGTACATAACTCAGCAGGAAGTCCTGGAGTCCCACCGCAATGGCTGGGAAACCTTGCTGGGGGGCGTAATTGGCGGCCTGATCGGCAACCAGTTTGGCGGTGGAACCGGTCGTGAAGTCGCTACTGCGATAGGGGCTGTTACCGGGGCGGGCATCGCGCATTACCGCCAGCCTGAGCGCCATGTTGTGGAGTACCGACTGGTCGAACTGCTGATTAAAACAGAAGAGGGTAAATTGGTGGATGTGATTCAGGATGTGGATACCGACATGTTGTTTCAGCGTGGGGATGGAGTACGAATCCTGTATTTCGACAATGGGGTTCGGGTGGATAAAACCTATCCCTGAGAGGGGCTTGGGTAATCGCGAGTATTGATTATCGCTCCCATACATCAATTTATACCTGCATCGCACTATCAATTATTTAGTGCCAGCAATAAAAAAGGGCGGCTTTTGGGCCGCCCTGATTGTGTCTGGTTGACGACTGTTAGTCGACGGTCAGGATACGCATGTTGTTGGTTGAACCAATGGTATCCATCACATCACCCTGGGTGATGATGACCAGATCGCCGCAGCTCAGGAAACCGTTCTCTTTCAGAACCGCAACCGCATGCTTGGCGGCTTCCAGACCGGCATCGCTGTCGCGATCGAAGTAAACCGGTGTTACGCCACGGTACAGAGCCGCACGATTCAGAGTGCTTTCATTACGTGACATCGCGAAAATCGGCAGACCGGAAGAAATACGTGACATCATCAGCGGCGTACGGCCTGACTCTGTCATCGCAATCATGGCTTTGACGCCTTGCATGTGGTTTGCCGCGTACATGGTCGACATCGCAATGGTTTCTTCTGCGCAGTCGAAAGTACGAGTCATTCGGTGGTTAGAGATGTTGATGCTTGGCTCTTTTTCCGCACCCAGACACACGTTAGCCATTGCGGTTACCGTTTCAACCGGGAAGTCACCGGCTGCGGTTTCGGCAGAAAGCATCACGGCATCGGTTCCATCAAGCACGGCATTCGCCACGTCCATGACTTCGGCACGGGTTGGCATCGGGCTGGTGATCATGGATTCCATCATTTGGGTTGCAGTGATCACGGTGCGGTTCAGGCTACGGGCGCGACGAATCAGTTTCTTCTGAACGCCAACCAGCTCAGGGTCACCAATTTCGACCCCGAGGTCACCACGGGCAACCATGACGGCATCAGATGCCATAATGATGTCATCCATTGCTTCATCGGTTGCAACCGCTTCAGCTCGCTCTACTTTGGCGACCAGCTTGGCTTCCAGACCCGCATCCATGGCCAGACGGCGGGCATATTTCATGTCTTCGCCGTTACGCGGGAAAGATACTGCCAGGTAGTCCACACCCATTTTGGCTGCGGTCAGGATATCGGCTTTGTCTTTATCAGTCAGCGCGGCGGCAGAAAGGCCACCGCCTTTTTTGTTGATCCCTTTGTTGTTGGACAGTGGGCCACCAACGGTGACTTCCGTGTGTACCTTGTTGCCTTCAACAGAGAGAACTTTCAACTGTACGCGGCCGTCGTCAAGCAGCAGGATATCGCCTGGCTCAACATCTTTCGGCAGCTCTTTATAGTCCAGGCCAACAGCCTGCTGGTTACCTTCGCCTTTTGGCAAGTCACTGTCGAGTGTGAACAGGTCGCCGATGGCCAGTTGGATTTTACCGTCTTTGAATGTGGATACGCGGATTTTCGGGCCTTGCAGGTCACCCAGAATAGCGACGTGCTTTCCAAGTTTGGCGGCAATTTCACGTACGGTTTTGGTGCGTTGGATATGATCTTCCGGACTGCCATGAGAGAAGTTCATGCGGACGACATTTGCGCCGGCGGCAATAATTTTTTCCAGGTTATTATCGCGGTCGGTAGCAGGACCCAGGGTCGTTACGATTTTAGTACGTCTTAGCCTTTCAGACATTTGAAACTCCATCTGTATCGTTGCAAGCCAATGAAGCATATCCGTTCGGATTGTCTGCCTCATTGAGGTGATTGAAACTTTACTACACTTGGGCTGGAGATAAGCTGCTCTCCATCAACAAAATGAAAGAAAAGAACAGAATATTGTCATGTAATTGAATGAAATTTCACATTTTTGCGAGTAATTCCACGCTTTGTGAAAGTTGAGTCATAATTATTCGCTGTCACAAACAGGCTGGGAAGCAGGTTGCTCAGCTTATGGCTTTTCACTTGTAATCAGTTTAGTCGAAGCCATTGTCATACTGATGACAGCCGCATGCGGAGAGCGTGTACGTAGCTGATACGTTTTGCGGCAGCGCATTTTACGGCGTTTGTTACAGAGTGTTTTGTAGCGATTATTGCAGTGGTGTCGCGGTCGAAATCCGGGCAGAAAAAAGCACGGTCAGTGCCGTGCTTTTTGTGCGAGATGGCTTACATCATGCCTTCTTTGGTAAAGCGAGAATCTTTCAGAGACTCTTTCACGCGCTTGAGGTTTTCTCGGAACCCGGCACCACGGCGTAGGGTAAACCCGGTCGCCAGTACATCAATGACTGTCATCTGTACGACACGGCTTGCCATTGGCATATAAATGTCAGTGTCTTCCGGCACATCCAGGCAGATAGAAAGCGAACATTCGCGATCCAACGGAGAGTCTTTTGCAGTAATGCCGATCACTGTAGCGCCGTTCTCACGGGCCATACGCGCGACTTCTACCAGGCTCTTCGTGCGGCCGGTGTGAGAAATCATTACGACGACATCACCGTCGGTACAGTTGATCACGCTCATGCGCTGCATGACGATGTCATCAAAGCACACAATCGGAATATTGAAGCGGAAGAACTTATTCTGCGCATCATGTGCGACAGACGCCGATGCCCCCAGTCCGAAGAAAGAAATTTTCTTCGCTTGTGTCAGCAGATCAACCGCACGATTGATTTGCATCGGATCCAGACTATTTTTTGCCACATCCAGGCATGCCATCGTAGATTCAAAAATCTTTGAGGTATAGGCATCCGGGCCATCGTCTTCTTCGACATTGCGGTTAACATATGGCGTGCCGTTGGCCAGGCTCTGTGCCAAGTGCAGTTTAAAATCAGGAAAGCCTTTCGTGTCCAGCCGACGGCAGAAACGGTTTACGGTCGGCTCACTGACATCCGCCATTTTGGCCAGAGTGGCAATGCTCGAGTGGATAGCGGTTTGTGGCGAGGCAAGGATAACCTCAGCGACTTTACGCTCAGACTTGCTGAAGTTATCAAGGTTTTTCTGGATTTTTTCTAGGGTATTCATGGCGGTTACCGCTCGTTACTGAATTTCGTTACTGGCTTACTGAATCAGATTAAGCCATTTTGTTGAAACTATACTACTTTTCATGGATCCACTCCTAGCAAATCCATGAATATTGCTGCTTCTTTTTATTATAGTTTGACAGGGATCGAAGTTTCCCTTTCAGAACTGAAAAGTTTTTTAGGGGAAATTACCGTTTTGAACACGCTTTCGGTGGTTTTTTGTTGTTTATTTTCATGTGTCAGGAATTAATTTACAGGATGAAAAAAATCAGCTGAGCATAGGTATGAGGCTGGTTGTATAGTGTTTGCCAATAGAAAAAGTTATGACTAAACCGAGTTTGTTGCCGCTGTAGGTGGGGATGCCGACGAACCATCCGTGATGGAAAATCGGCACCTAACATCAGTAGGGAAGTAGGGAGAAGATCAATAAAATGAAAATCAGTGTATGTGGTTGTGGTTGGTTGGGGACTCCCTTAGCCGAGCGATTAAAACGGGACGGGATGAATGTGTGGGGAAGCCGCCGGACAGAAGATGGCTGCGCTGAACTGAGTCGTAAAGGAATTACACCGGTCAGGTTATCGTTGCCGGGGGAGCCTGCTTCCTTATCGGATTTTCTTAATACCGACGTATTGGTTATTAACGTACCGCCGGGGCGCCAGGAAGGAGCGGTACCGGCGTTTGTAAATAATATCTCTGCGTTATTGCAGCAGGCGCAACAGTCAGGTTGTCAGCGTGTGTTGTTTATCAGTACGACCGGGGTCTATGGAAATGTTTCAGGGCAGGTGACTGAATCGACGCCTGTGCAGCCCGATACGGCATCAGGACATGCGCATGTGCAATTGGAAGAAAAACTGTTTACTGAATGGGGAAGTCGGGCCGTTGTGTTACGACCAGCCGGTTTGATTGGACCCAATCGGCATCCAATCAAGTTTCTGGCTGGGCGCGAGGCTATCGTGAACGGGGGGGATCCGGTTAACCTGATTCACCTGGATGATGTTATCGAAGCGATTTGTTTGATTATTAAAACGTGGCCGGGTGGCGAAGTATTACACCTCGCAGCACCGCAGCACCCAACCCGGGAAGCGTATTACTGCCAGATGGCTGAGCGGGCTGGCTTGCCGGTACCCCATTTTCAACCTTGGGAAGATCGTCAGGCGAAGTGGATTGATGCTTCGGCAACCTGCGCCAAGCTGGGTTTAACGATACAGCATGCGGACCTTATGGCGATGACGCCCGAGCTTTGATGCCAGAACCTTGCTTGGCCCGCTTGGCCCGCTTGGCCCGCTTGGCGCAAAAATTACTGTTGCAAAAGTTGCAGTAGCAAAAACTATCATGGCAAAGGGTGAAGTGAAGCTGGAGTGATTCGGTATGCACAGGCAAAAAAAATCCCGCTAAAACAAGCTAGCGGGATGAACACTTTACACAATTAGGAGTTAGCAGCAGTGGCATCGAATTAAAGAAGCCCAACACAATGGCTGAATCGCCTCTTTAATTATGAATGTCACTAGTTAAGACTGGCGCTAATTCGAAAGGTTCCAAAAATTTTAAAAAATTTTTCAGCGATGAAGAAAAAGCCAATGATGGAACCCGCGAGATGCGCGACAGGTATCAAAGCGCGACAGGTAGCAAATGCGGCTGAAGTCTGTCTTTTAGCGTGTGTCTCATGCTTTTGGGCGAAGGCAAGAGAAGGTTTAAGGAAGCTGATATTTCAGTTGAAGACGGAATAACCAGAACGAGTCAAACCGGCAAAAAAAAGCCCACTGAAATTCAGTGGGCAAAGCTTTATACACAATTAGGAGTTTAGCAGCAGTGGCATTGTCAGATTAAAGATGAAGAAGGCATGTTTGGCGGCCAGCTAACAAAGAAAACCTTTAATCTTAATGTCACTATATATGACTCGGGGAAAACCCGTTTGTTCCGCGTCGAAATGAAAAAATTCGAAATATTTTTTAACTTGTTGATTTTATGAAAGTGGCTTAAGGAAGCTTTTTGCTGGCAGCCCGAACTATCATTCTTTCCTTCTGGCATCTGCTTCTTCGGGCCTGAATCGCAGCCATAAAAAAACCCATCTCCATGGGGGAGACGGGCTTCGAAGAATGTCTTCTAAGAAAAAGCAGTGGCACTAGTTATGACCCGCTTTTCTGCGCTTTGTTCCAACTTTTTTCAAATTTTCTCATTTTTTCTTGAATTCCGCATTCTTACGTCATTCGCAGGTGACAACAGGTCACTGGCTGAGATGGGATCTGTCTCGTGAGACAGTGAAGTGAAGAATGATCACCTTCACACCTTTCACACTGAAGTTGGCGAAAAACGTATCACAGAGGTGGGAGACTCATTTAACGCTTGTTAAAAATGTTTACGAGATGTAAAGTTTAAACATGTGTTTAATACGGGTGACTGAGTATGGCTGGAAAGGGAGAAACCAAGGCACGCATTCTGGACGCTGCTGAATTGTTGTTTGCCGAGCACGGTTTCAAAGATACCTCACTGCGCACCATTACCAGCAAAGCCGGAGTGAATCTGGCATCAGTGAATTACCACTATGGTGACAAGAAGACGCTGGTCAGGGCTGTATTAAGTCGATACCTGGAAGCTTTTATGCCGGCTTTGCAGGCGGAACTGGAAGTGCTTCTTACACGTGATGACTTTTCAATGTTCGATGTCTTCTGCTGTGTGAAATCACCGCTGCTGTCATTAAACGATTTTCGCATCAATGGCGCCACCATCTTTATGTCCTTGCTGGGGCGAGGCTATACCGATGTACAGGGCCACTTACGCTGGTTCATTGTGACGCGATACGACAAGGTACTGAAACTGTTTACCACGGCGGTTTGCCGGGCAAACCCATCGCTGGATCCGGAAACCTTGTTCTGGCGACTGCACTTCACGCTGGGGGCGACGGTGTTCACAATGGCATCGTCTACCGCGTTGTGCGAAATCGCGGAAAATGACTTTTCACGACAAATCAGTACCCAGGATTTAGTTGAACGTCTGGTGCCGTATCTGGCAGCAGGGGTTGCAGCCCCAATAGAACAACCGCTCTCACTACTGCGTGAAGAGCCGACAGGAACACAATAGATGTAGTAGTAATGCAAAAACACTAATAACGACATGAGACAAAAGGATCTGAAACATGAGTACGTTAACCAACCTGAGAAAACGCTATATCAGTGATCCCGCTTTCGAGATGTTTAAGAAAGTGCTACCACCGCTATCTGATACTGAACGCGAAGCCATGGAGGCAGGCAGTGTCTGGTGGGATGGTGAACTGTTTAGTGGTAATCCTAACTGGAATACCCTCCTGACTTACCCGCAGCCGAAACTGAGTGCGGAAGAGCAGTCATTTATTGATAACCAGCTTCAAACGCTGCTGGATATGCTGGACGACTACCAAATTGTTCAGGAGGAAAAGGATCTACCGCCTGAGGTTTGGGAGTACATTCGTAAAGAAAAATTCTTCTCTCTGATTATTGGTAAAGAGTACGGCGGTCTGAATTTCTCGGCCCATGCCAACTCCACCATTGTTAGCCGTATTGCAACGAAAAGTCTGAGTACAGCTGTCACCATAATGGTGCCGAACTCATTAGGGCCGGGTGAGCTGTTGACGCACTATGGTACGCAGGATCAGAAAGACTACTGGCTGCCTCGACTGGCGAGCGGTAAAGATATTCCGTGTTTTGCCCTGACCGGGCCGGAAGCCGGCTCTGATGCAGGCGGTATCCCAGATAAAGGGGTCGTGTGTTACGGCGATTATCAGGGCGAGGAAGTGCTGGGTATTCGTCTGAGCTGGAACAAGCGTTACATCACGCTGGCACCGGTTGCGACGGTATTGGGTCTGGCATTTAAACTGCACGATCCTGAAGGCCTGATTGGTGGCAAGAAAGATCTTGGCATCACGTGTGCGCTGATCCCGGCAGATCACCCTGGGGTTGAAATTGGTGAGCGTCATGACCCGTTGAATCTGGCATTCATGAATGGCCCGACGCGCGGTGAAGATGTGTTCATTCCGATGGACTGGGTTATTGGTGGCCAGGATTACGTGGGTCGTGGCTGGCGTATGCTGGTGGAGTGTCTGTCAGCAGGGCGTGGTATCTCACTGCCTGCACTGGGCACGGCGGTTGGTCACCTGACTTCTCGTACGACTGGTGCTTATGCGTACGTGCGTAAGCAGTTCGGCACTTCTATCGGTAACTTTGAAGGGGTCGCGCAGGCGATGGGGCGTATCGGTGGTTTCACCTATATGCTGGAAGCGGCTCGTACCCTGACAACCACTTCGCTGGACATGCATGAGAAGCCGGGGATCGTGACTGCGATTGCCAAATACCACATGACCGAAATGGCCCGTACCATCCTCAATGACTCGATGGATATTCATGCTGGCCGTGCCATCCAGCTTGGTCCAATGAACTATATCGGCCACCATTACTTCGGGATGCCAGTTGCGATTACCGTGGAAGGGGCCAATATCCTGACCCGTAACCTGATGATCTTTGGCCAGGGTGCGACACGTTGTCACCCGTATGTGCTGAGTGAAATGGAAGCGGCGGCGAACCCGGACAGTAAGCACGGTGCGGAAGATTTTGACAAGCTGCTGGCGAAGCATATCAGCTTTGCTGTTGGTAACGTGGCCAAATCAATGCTGAATGCGTTTACTGGCTCTCGTCTGAATCGTGCGCCAGTGACGGGTGAAACTGCGGTCTACTACAAACAGCTTTCTCGTGTCAGCCGTGCGCTGGCGGTAGCGGCTGATTTTGCCATGCTGACATTGGGTGGCGAACTGAAACGTCGTGAGATGATCTCCGCTCGTTTGGGTGACATCCTCAGCCACCTGTATCTGGCGTCGGCGGTACTGAAACGCTACGAAGACGAAGGTCGCCAGCAGCAGGATCTGCCAATGGTGCACTACTCACTGCAATACTGCCTGCATAAGTGTGGCGTTGCTTTTGACGAAGTACTGGCTAACTTCCCGCAGAAAGCCGTTGGTCGTCTGCTACGTGTAATGCTGTTCCCGTTCGGTATCCGCTATGCGGCGCCAAGCGATACGCTGTCGGTGAAGATTGCCGAACTGCTGATGACTCCGGGAGTGCACCGCGAGCGTCTTACTCACCTGTGCTATGTTGGTGACAGTGAGGATGATCCGGTTGGCCTGATGGATCGCGCGTTTGAAGCTATGTATGGCGTTAAAGATATTGAGCGTAAACTGGCGAAAGCGGCAAAAGCCGGTGACATTCCTCGTAAAGCCTCTCTGGCTGAAAAACTGGAACAGGCGCTGGAAAAAGGCATTATCACGGCGGCTGAACTGGAAAAACTGCAACATGCTGAGCAGCTGCGCCAGCGTGCGATTCAGGTGGACCACTTTGCCCCTGCGGATTTCAAAAAAAGCAGTTTACAGCCGGGTAAAGCGGCGTAACACAACGGAATTACTGTGCTGATAACTCTGAGTGCCACGCAACTGCGTGGCACTTTTTTTGTTTATCACATCAGAATTGACCCGGTCGCCTCAAAGTGGCCGATGTTCTTTAAATGTTAAGGTGCGTAAGGTTTCTGGAAGTAAGCTTAGCCTCAGAACGAGAGGCTGTTGACTGTGTCTACTTCTGGCTTTCTTTTTATACTCATACTGGTGTTCGAATGAACAAAAGTAGGGCACTGACGACTGATACACAGGCGATCGGAGACCAACCAGAAAGCGGATTATTGGTGACAAAACCAGCAAAATTGCCGACGTTTACGGGACTAACACCTCCAACCACTGGCATTTTTAGCGTTTTCACTCATAAATTTAATGCGATTTTGTCATTAACCTTTTATCCTACATGCAACTGTGTAAGGGAAGTTGAAAATGATCATCAAACCTAAGATTCGCGGATTTATCTGTACGACAACTCATCCTGTGGGTTGTGAAGAGAACGTAAAAGAGCAAATTGCTTACACGAAAGCCCAGGGGCCAATTGCTAATGCACCAAAGCGCGTGCTGGTGATTGGTTCATCAAGTGGCTACGGTCTGTCTTCTCGCATTGCTGCGGCCTTTGGTGGCGGCGCGGCAACTATCGGCGTATTTTTTGAAAAACCTGGCACTGAGAAGAAGCCGGGTACTGCAGGCTGGTATAACTCAGCGGCGTTTGACAAATTCGCTAAAGAAGAAGGCCTGTATTCCAAGAGCCTGAACGGCGATGCTTTCTCTCATGAAGCGAAGCAAAAAGCCATTGAGCTGATCAAGAAAGATCTTGGTCAGGTTGACCTGGTGGTTTACTCACTGGCCTCTCCGGTACGTAAGATGCCTGAAACCGGTGAAATGGTGCGCTCATCCCTGAAGCCTATTGGTGAAACTTATAAAGCGACAGCGGTAGACACCAACAAGGATGCGCTGTTTGAAGCTAGCGTAGAGCCAGCGACCGAGCAGGAAATTCAGGACACAGTCACTGTAATGGGTGGCCAGGACTGGGAACTGTGGATCAACGCACTGTCTGAAGCGGGCGTGCTGTCTGACGAATGTAAAACGGTTGCATACAGCTACATTGGTACAGAAATCACCTGGCCAATCTACTGGCACGGCGCACTGGGCAAGGCCAAAATGGACCTGGACCGTGCAGCGAAAGGGCTGAATGACAAGCTGTCTGCTACCGGTGGTTCTGCGAACGTTGCAGTACTGAAGAGTGTGGTAACTCAGGCAAGTTCTGCGATTCCGGTAATGCCGCTGTACATCGCGATGGTCTTCAAGAAGATGCGTGAAGAAGGTGTACACGAAGGCTGTATGGAGCAGATCTACCGCATGTTCAGCCAGCGTCTGTACAAAGCTGACGGTACTGCGCCAGAAGTGGATGAAGAGAACCGCCTGCGCCTGGACGACTGGGAACTGCGTGAAGATATCCAGCAGCACTGCCGTGACCTGTGGCCAAGCGTGACCAATGAAAACCTGGCTGAAGTGACTGATTACGTTCAGTACAAAGACGAGTTCCTGAAACTGTTTGGTTTCGGCATTGCGTCTGTGGACTACGATGCAGACGTGAACCCAGTTGTTGAGTTTGATGTTGAAGACATCTGATTCTTCTGAGTGTCGAAACTTAGCCGCTAAGCTGCAATAGCGTTCGGCACTGACAGTCAGCTTATTATCAAGCTGACGATGTGCGAAAAACCGCCCTGTATCGGGCGGTGTTTTTATTGGTTGTATTTTAGTTAGAATGGCTCTGCGTAATGTGATTACTCATCTACAATGATTTCAAACCCACCGTAAATCAGTCGCTTGCCGTCAAAAGGCATCGGGTCCATAGCTTGAATATCCGGATCGGCCATGACCTTTGCCATTCCTGCATCCCGCACGGCTTTCGATGGCCAGACAATCCATGAAAACACGACAGTTTCATCGTCCTGACACTGTACCGCCATCGGAAAAGACGTGATCTCACCAGGGGGCACATCGTCACCCCAGCATTCGACCAACCGTATTGCACCGTGTTTTTTGAACAAGGCCACGGCTTGCCGGGCATAGGCCGTGTAGGCCGCCTTATTGGCCGTCGGTACCGCGGCAACAAATCCGTCGATGTATTGTGTTGGGGATTCCATGGGCTCCTCCGGTTTAAATGGCGTTCAGTCTGTAGCTGCAAACGTGTTGGAATCTGTAGCTGAAGTGAAGCAGGGAATGAAGCGCTGAACGTGTAGAATCTGGCGACATGCCTGGCCAGCAATCAGGCTCGATCTTGATCTAAGTCTAGAGCTAAGAGCGCCAGTGGGGAAATTGTGGGGAAGAAGGAAAAAGTGGGATTAGGGTTAGCGGGAAACAAACTAAAGGCTGATGAAAAGCAGAGATCGGCTGAACGATGGAACGACGGGTAGAAAGAGAAAGTCGGGGAATTCGACACTAGGATAATTGTAAAAACGCGAAAGATAAGACCCGAGAGCCGGGGCTCTCGGGTCAATATGTGAGTCTCTCACGATCAGTGCGGCAGCTTTATCACAAAGGCAGCCCCTTCAATACTGGCTGGCTCAATGTAAATTGAGCCTTTGTAGCTCATGACTATCTCATGACAAACGGAGAGTCCGATCCCCTGACCGGGATTGAGCTGGTCTGCCCGCACACCGCGCTGGAAGATGGCTTCACGCATGTTTTCAGGCACGCCGGGGCCATCATCCTCAATCCTGATTTCGGTGCCCTCTGGCGTCTGTTTAGCGTAGATCCTCACCTCGCTGATACAGAAGCGGTAGGCATTTTCCAGCAGGTTGCCGAGCAACTCCATTAAGTCACTGCGGTTGACCGGCAGGGTCAGTGACGAATCAAAATAGTAGCCCAGCTTGACGTTTTTCTCGGTGTAGACCTTGCTCAGCAGCCGCTCGAAGCTGTCGATTAACGGTTTGAGGGCGGTGCAGTCTTTGCGTAGCCCTTGTTGACCCATCATGGCGCGTTTCAGTTGATACTGGACTAGTTCATCCATCTGGCTGATCTGCTCCATGATGCGCTGGTTTAGCTCATAACGGGGAATGTCGCGATCATCCAGCAGGGCGTTGGTTGCCGCCAGACGGGTTTTCAGGCTGTGGGCCAGATCATCCATCGCATGGCGATAACGGCCTTTCTGCGCCCGGCCAATTTCGATCAGACGGTTGAGTGCCACGGTGACTTCCTGCAGCTCCATCGGAAAGTCATTGTCCAGCTTGTCCCGGTTAGCTTCACCGATTTCATCGAGCTGTTCAGCCAGTTTCCGCAAAGGCTGGAAGCTCCAGTGAAAGGCGGCGATCAAAAAGGCAATGGCGATCAGTACAAACAGACCAAGGTAAAAGGTGGTGCGTTTGTGCAGCTGATGCAGGGAAGACACATAGGCATCTCCGGAACGCAGGACTACCAGCTGGTATATGCTTCCGCCTTCACGCTCCTGACTTACGTTGTACGCAATGAAACTTTCATTGTTGTGCGTTGAAATCAGGGTCGGCACCGGAATGCTGTCAGGCAATTCACTACAGATGTTGTTGATGTTGGCGACTTTGGCTTCCTCTGATAGCCAGATTGTGTTGTCGGTTTTATCACAAACCACGGACATATAATCGGTGTCGGACGGGTCAATGGAATCAATCCACTTATCAACGTCTTTAATCAGGCCGTCACGGTTCAGCTGCGCGACGACCATCGGCATCTGGGCAACCAGCTCAGATGAGTAGGCGGCCATGTAGCTCTGGCTGTAGAGTTGGTTAATCACCCCGGCAAGGGCTGAGGTGATCAATACGATAATGGCGACCGAGGTTACGAGAACCCGGCGGCGCAGACGGGGTTGCAGAATATGTTTCATTACTGGGCTTGCAGCTCGAAAATATAGCCCTGGCCACGAATGGTTGAGATTGGGTTATCCTGACCATGATTGGCAAACTTCTTGCGCAGGCGGCTGATCATCACTTCGATGGTATTTGGATCGCCTTCCTGATCTTCATACAGCACATCCAGCAGACGTTGCTTGGAGACCACCTGGCGGCTGTGGCGCATCAGGTATTCCAGCAGGTCGTACTCAAAAGCGGTCAGTTCCAACTGGGTGTCATTGATGAAAACCTGCTTGGCCAGCAAGTCGACACGAATGTCGCCGGCACTCATTTCCGGTTTGACAAAACCGGCACTGCGGCGCACCAGTGCGCTCAGGCGGGCCACCATCTCTTCTTTCTGAAATGGCTTAACCAGATAGTCATCAGCCCCGGCTTCCAGACCGGTGACTTTATCCTGCCAGTTAGAGCGGGCGGTCAGAATCAGAATCGGTAAACGTAACCCTTTGTTACGAATGTCTTTAATCAGACTAATGCCGTCCCGATCAGGCAGGCCGATGTCTACAATCGCCACATCATTCGGATAGTCCTGCGCGAAAAACAGGCCTTCTTCAGCGGTGCCGGCACACTGAACCTGATGGCCCAGCTCACTCAGTTGAGATTTCAGGTGATGGCTCAGGATCGGGTCATCTTCAACAATTAGGATACGCATAGTTTTGATTACCAATATATTTCTTTGCTACTCAATATACTGAATAGTCGTTTGAGGTGCGAATAAATAGCGGTGAAATGTGCTTCTGCCCATACTTCGCATTATGGCAGACAGAGTAATCGATGGGGTCTGAATCCGGGCTGACTCAGAGCGAATCAAAAGCAAAAAAACGCCTCCTGAGAAGGAGGCGTTATCAGATGAGAGCGGATGGGGGACCCGAATCAGCTCAGGATCACGAACAGTGTCCCGGCGATGGTCAGCAGTACGTTGGCAATCGCGTAAGTGCCTGCATACCCCAGCGCGGGAATGGTACTGCGCGCGTGCTCGTTAATCATGTCCATTGCCGGGGCACAGGTACGGGCACCGATAATGGCACCAAACAGCAGGGCGCGGTTCATTTTCAGGACATAAGCACCGAACAGGTAAGCCAGCACCACCGGCACCACGCTCACCATCAGGCTGGCGGTAAACACTGCCAGGCCGACCTGGGTCAGGCTTTCAAACAGGTTAGAACCGGCACTCAGACCAATCCCGACCATAAATACCATCAACCCGAGATCTTTGGTCATATTCAGCGCGCCTTGCGGCACATAACCGAATGTCGGGTGGTTGGCCCGCAGATAGCCAAGTGTAATACCGGCGACCAGCAGACCAGCCGCACTTCCCAGACCAAAGGCAATGTGGCCGAAGGTCATGGTAATGGCACCAATCAGCAGGCCGACGATAAAGAAGCAGCAAAACGCCAGTAGGTCGGCAATCTGGCTGTGGACCGAAATAAATCCGATTCGCTCTGCCAGACCCAGCACCCGGCTCTTTTCCCCGCTGACCTGCAGGACATCCCCTTTAGTCAGCAGGATATTGTGATCCATGGGCATTTCAATCTGGGCGCGAACCACGCGGTTCAGGAAACAACCATATTCCGCCAGATTCAGCTCCGACAGGCGCTTACCGACGATGCTGTCATTCTTGACCACAATTTCTTCTTCTACGATACGCAGATCAAGCAGATCGCGGTCAAACACCTCTTTACCGTTGCGGAAGCTCGGATCCAGACGCGCATGGCTGTCCGGATAACCCACCAGGGCGATTTCATCGCCTTCCTGCAGGATGGCGTCACCATCCGGGTTGGCCAGAATCCCGTTTCGGCGAATGCGTTCGATGTAGCAGCCGGTCTGGCGGTAGATACCCAGCTCACGCAGGTTACGACCGTCAATCCAGTTGATCAGCTCCGGTCCGACCCGGTAAGCACGGATAATAGGCAAATACACCTTACGTTGGGCGCTTTCCCCGATACCACGTTCACGGGCAATTTGCTGAGAAGATTCGGCTAGATTGTGCTTTTGCAGTTTCGGCATCAGTTTGGCCAGCATGATGACGCTCACCAGACCAATCAGGTACGACATGGCATAGCCAACGCTCAGGCTGTCGGTCAGCATCTGAATATCCGCCGGATCAGTGACATCCGTCAGGCCACTGAGCAGGGCATCTTTGGCGCCCACCAGAACCGGAGTCGCGGTCAGGGAACCGGCCATCAACCCTGTTGCCAGACCCAGGTTTAGCCCCAGGTATTCTCCCATCACCACCGTAATGACAATGGCGGATATAACCACCACTAACGCCAGCAGCAGATAGTGTTTACCGTCACGGAAGAATATGCCGAAGAAATTCGGCCCCGCTTCGATACCGACACAAAAGATAAACAGCATGAAACCGATATTGAGGGCTTCCGCATCGAAGGTAAAACCGGCATTACCAAAAAGCAGAGCCGTAATTAAAACGCCGATGGAGTTTCCGAGCTGCATATTCGCAAATCGGAGTTTTCCGGCCGACAGGCCAACCGCAAGTACAACAAAGAGCAACAGAATATCATTCTGATGTAAAAGGGCGGCAACATCGATATTCACAACAAATTTATCCGCAGCAGTGAGAAAGGCAACAAAATGGTGAAATTCTAGCTGATTTTATGAGGTCGTCATACAGCAAAATGGCGGATTCCCCAGAAAAAGATGCTGTAATTTCGGGGTTTCCAGGACGGAAGATAATAAAAAAGGCTGATGTCTCAGCCTTTTTAAGAATTTGTTATCAGTTTGCTATGAAAATTACTGGAACAGACCCAGGTTTTCTTTCGCATAAGCTTCAAAATCAGTGCAACCACCGATGTGTTCCTGATCGATGAAAATCTGTGGCACGGTTTCAACCGGTTTACCAACCGTTTTTTCCAGGTCAGCCTTAGTGATACCTTCCGCGTGGATGTCAACGTAACGGTAGTTGAAGTCATCACGTTCTTCTGTCAGCTTCTCAGCCAGATCTTTAGCGCGAACACAGTAAGGGCAGCCAGGGCGACCAAAAATAACTACGAACATAATTTCTCTCCTCAAATTCGATGAACTTACTATATCGTGACTGCTGATAATGAGAAAGCGGGTTTTATCTTTTACTGTGATAGAGAAAACCGATTGATCATGAAAGGATGAGTCTCTTAACCATTTTTCGTGAGCACGTAAAAAAGCCAGGTGTTTCCACCTGGCCAAAAGAAACCAATTAGGAGGGTTTCAGCCGATACCTTGGTATCAGAAGTCGTAGCGCAGACCGGCCTGTAGTTGGTCGTCCTGGCCGTCAATTTGCTCGAACAGGTAACCGGCATAAGCACGGAAGTTACCGTTGAACTTGTACACACCTTCGAGCGCAAAGTAGTCAACGGTATCTGTGCTGATACCATTGGCTTTTTCTTCCTGGAAGTTGTACACGCCCTGGATAGTCAGTTTGTTGAACTTGTAAGCCGCTGCAATTTCGTAGGCTTTCAAATCGGCATCGCCTTTTGAACCGTCAGCATACAGACCGGCAATGTAGAAATCATTGAAGGTGTAAGCCGCCGTCAGGTTGTACTGATCTGCGTCGACATCACCTTCTTTACCGTCAACGTAACCTGCACCCACGTCCAGACCGAACGGGAAAGAGTAAACCGCAGACAGACCGTAGTTGTCAGAATCACGCTTGTCATTGGCAATGTAGTTAGCCGTGATAGTCAGCGCGTCAAAAGAACCTGCGTATAGAAAGTTGTTTTCGCGCTTGTCTTTGTTACCGTCAACCAGGTCAGCGGCATCACCACCAAAGGTTGCCAGAATATCGGTAAAATCGGTCAGAATGACCTGTGCGGAGTCTTGCTGACCGTAAGAGAACGCACCAAATTGGGTGTCGATACCGGCAAACAGGTAACGGGTATCAATTTGTTGATCTTTGCCTGATTCGACTTCCAGCTCATAAGTACCAAAGGCACCAAATCCTTCCGCCAGTTGGGTTTTACCCTTCAGGTTTACACGGGCACGGCTTTTATCTTTGAAAGAATCATTTTCAGTTGTTTTGTTTTCATCTGAGATATTGAAACGAGCTTCTGCGCGGCCACCAACGCTCAGAGTCGTTTCGTCATTTTGATAAACCGTTGCAGCGTTAACACCGCTCGCCAGCAGAGATGCAAGAACGGCCGATGCCACTGTCATTTTTTTCATTTTTGTCCCCTGGAAATATTTTTAGGCTTCATTGCTAGTTTTCGTAACGGGGGCAAGATTAGAAGGTTGAAATGACAAATATATGGATGTGTCATGTCACTTTTATGACCTGCTGGGACAAAATTTAAATCTTCGAAAACTCTTCTTTAAATCGAAATAAATCAGTCACTTTTGTCATGTAGAGGGAGTGAGGGCTTGAGCGAAATTTAACCTTTTTGTGGTGTTTGTTTGCTATTAGTCAGTAAAGCAGATAAATGCATGGTTTGCGCACTAAATTCAACGTTCTGTGATTACGAACGAACTGTGATACCGAACGAATTCTTTGCGCGCGTTTGGTGTGGGGGCCACAAAAACTTGTCCAGAATCAAAATCAGGAATCTGAAATGGCGCACACTCGATAAACTAAAGCTAACTAAGTGCGAACGGAGTGCCTATGTTTCAGTTTATGACCTCAACGCGAATCGTTTTTGGGGAAGGGGCGTTGGTCAACTCATTGTCAGCCCTCAACCAGTTTGGTTACAGCGTATTACTGGTAACCGGGAAAAGCAGCCAGCGTGCTGAGCCGGTGATTCATTATCTGAAGCAACAGGGCATGCGTTACCAGCAGGTGGCGATTCATGATGAACCGCTGATTGCCATGGTTGAGGAAATGGCTGCCATGGGGCGGAAATTTCGCCCTGATATGGTGCTGGCGATTGGCGGAGGCAGTGTACTGGACACGGGCAAAGCACTGGCAGCTTTAATTCCCAATCAGGGCAGTGTCTATGACTATGTGGAGGTTGTTGGCCGTTGCGTGCCGTTTCAGGCCAAGCCGCTGCCGTTTATCGCAGTCCCAACCACGGCCGGAACCGGGTCGGAAGTCAGCAAGAATGCCGTGCTGCGTTCGGCACAGGAAAATGTCAAAGTCAGCCTGCGCAGTCCGGATATGCTGGCCGATTTGGCGATTGTGGACCCGACGCTGACCTATGGCATGGATCAGCTTACCTCGGCCTGCTGTGGGATGGATGCGTTTACCCATCTGATGGAGTCGTATGTGTGCGGGGCGCCGAATCCGCTGACAGATATGGTGTGCGAAGAGGGACTGCGTAGACTGGCCGGAGCGATTTTGCCGGCCTGTGAAGACGATGATCCCCGGGCACGCTCAGATATGTCGTTTGCCGCTATGCTGGGTGGCATGGCTCTGGCCAACGCCAAGCTGGGTGCGGCTCACGGGTTGGCCTCGTCACTGGGTGGACGTCTGAAAGCCCCACATGGCCTGATCACGGCACAGCTGGCTCCATATGTGATGCAGGAGAATGTGCTGGCTGCGCGGGAAGCCGGCCGGGCCGATGTGCTGAACCGCTACCGACAACTGGCTTGTCTGCTGACTGGGCGGATGAACGCAGAAATCATCGACGGTATCTTATGGACCAAACGCACTCTGAAGCGACTGAATCTGCCGCAGGTATCAGAGTACGGGTTGTGCCGCACGATGTTTGATGAGGTGGCCGAAGATGCCCTGCGTTCCAATGCGATCAAGGGGAACCCGCTGCCGCTAAATAAAGTGCGGTTGCTCAGTATTCTGACTCAAATGTGCCAGTGTTCTGACACTGCGCCTGACTCGCTTGGAATGGGACTGGAGTAGCCTCACAACTTTCTTTTCAAGGTGGCCTGATCATGAGGATCCTCCCGGCGCCAGAGTGCGGCGGGGTGAGGGCTGTGGTACAGTGTGGTGTCTGAAATGAAGGGTTAGGATACGGATATTTATGAACCACACGATTGAAACCATGCTCGGCCACCGCTCTATTCGTAAATTTACGGATGCACCAATTCCTCAGTCTCAGCTCGAGATTATTCTGGACTGTGCTCGTTCGGCTTCTTCTTCAAGCTTTTTACAGTGTGTCAGTATTGTTCGGGTGACCGATCAAACCATGCGGGACAAATTGGCGGAATATGCCGGAGGACAACCTTATGTGGCATCTGCCGCTGAGTTTCTGGTGTTTTGCGCGGACTTCAATCGCCACCTGCAAATTCACCCAACGGCTCAGGTCGGGTTTACAGAGCAAACCCTGATTGGCGCAGTTGATGCAGGACTAATGGCACAAAACGCCCTGGTCGCGGCAGAGTCCTTGGGGCTGGGTGGCGTCTACATTGGCGGCCTGCGCAATAATCCGGATAAAGTGACTGAACTTCTGGCTCTGCCTAAGCACGTTATTCCGCTGTTTGGGCTGTGTCTGGGGTACCCGGATCAGGCTCCGGAAATGAAACCGCGCCTGCCGCGTGCGCTGGTGGTGCACGAAAATACCTATCAGCCGCTCGACCATGCCTTACTGGCCAGCTATGACCAGCATGTTCGCGAGTACTATCAAAGCCGCACCGGCGGGACAAAAGAGACCTCCTGGAGTGAACAAATCACGGCAACCATGGACAAGGAAGCACGTCCGTTCATGAAAGATTTTCTTCACCGTCAGGGCTTCAGCGTAAAGTAACGGGTAGTTATTGGTATTGCTGCCGGTATCAATGTCAGTATTACTGTGGTGGCCGACCGTTTCACCTTTCTATGTGTCACGACCCCAAGGACGGGCGTGACACTGTTGCCAACGAACTTTTTTCCAGGCGCTTGGTCTGAATCCTTACGCTCTGCATGCAATAGCGACCAAATAAGGATGAAAGTATGGCCATTCAACGGTCGTTTGCTGAGTTTAACGACTGAACCTCGCAGAGCGTAGAAGCAGGTATCCCTGAAACATCATTCAACAATGATAAGAAGCGGGCGATATGTACACCCGCCAAAAATTGGAAGATCACATGAAGTATTTTGGGAAAGTCGCAGCGGCTGTGCTGGCTGCGTCTTTACTCGCTGGGTGCAGCAGTTCACCTGGCTCGTCATCCGGAGCGGCTGGTGAGGTGACCACGCAAACGGCTCTCGAATCCGCACAGTCAGCCGATCAGCAGTGGCGTAACAAAGTGGTCAGTGCCGAAGCGCTGCAACGCTACTCCCCGGATAAATACAGCGCCATGATGGCGAGCTGGCAGCGCGCCGATGCTTTACTCAAAGCCATGCAGCTGTCGCCTGAGTCGGCACAACAAAGTTATTCCTTGTTCTCATCAGAGACGAATTTGGAGCGGTTCTACGCCGATATCAGGCTGGTAGAGCAGCACTACAAGCAGCTGAAAGCACTGAAGAAAGTGGCTGATGACGTACTGGAACCCGCCATGGTGCAGGTCGCCTATCTCAACAGTATTGACGCCAATGCTTACTACCGCAGTGAGTTTGTCCGGCTGAATCGGTTTTATGACCGGCTGTTTGCATTGGTTCAGGCCGGGGATCTTAATGATGCCCAGGACGAGCAGAAAGAGTTTCTTGAGCGTGCGCACAGCCTGGAAGTGAGGGTGATCAAGCGCATCTATATTGCCCCGGAAGAAGAGGCTCTGCGGGAGCTGAAAAATAATGATGTCCGGTTTTACGCGCCGGCAAGTTATGCGCGCGTGGAAGCTGAAATCGCGGCCGGAAAATCCCTGATCGACCTCTCACCACGTGCGTTTGATGCCATTAATCAGGCTGTATCCGCGATTCAGTTTGAACTGGCGCATGCCAGGCATATCGCCGGTGAAGTGAAATCATTACGTGATTTAAGTCGGGATGAGTATGAAGAGTATATTTTAGGTATTGAAGATCGCTTGCTGACAATTTCCCAATCACTAAGCGATGAAGACTTACGCGATATGCCGCTGGCTTCCCAGGCTGAACATATTCAGCAAGGGGTGGTGAAGCTTCGCCGTTTGCCAGGGGCGCCAGAACCGCTGCCTGCTTCTCATGACAGACTGGAGAACCTGCACTTGATGTTGAAACAACAGCACGCTCAGATTTCGGAATTGCAGCAGCAACTTAGTCAGCTGACCAGTAGTCCGGAAAGCACGTCACAGCAGTAGAACGTCAAGAGTTAAACTTGCAAACAAAAAAGTTATCGGCTTAAAAACACCACTTACAAAGGATTAACGTGACTCAATACGTGTCATGTTGAGTATAAAATTTCGGTCTAGAGTCAAAAAAGCAGCCCTGTGGCTGCTTTTTTTATGTTTAGTGGAAATTTGTAACTGTTGTTAATGGAGGGTTGGCACTTATCTTTCTGATTTTAAAGGGTGATAGCAGGCGTTTATAGGGTGATTACTTCGATAGATGAAATATTTGTTAACAGTTTTACGGTCTTTGAAAGCCAATAATTCTTTACAAATTTGATGTTGTTGAAGCTATTTTTGCATTTTGGGCGAAAAATAAGCAGTGTTTGTCTTGATTTGCCTGTCAGCCTCCATTAGAATTCGCGGCGCATTTGCCATGCACTCAAATTTTAATATTTATTACTTTTTTTGATTTACTCCTATTGAGGAATTCAATGTCTACGAAACTAGCAAACCCGGCACCTCTGGGCCTAATGGGCTTTGGTATGACTACCATCCTACTGAACATCCACAATGCGGGCTTCTTCCCAATTGATTCGATGATCCTGGCGATGGGTATTTTCTACGGTGGCCTGAGCCAAGTTTTCGTTGGCATGATGTGCTTTAAACGTGGTGATACTTTCGGTACGACCGCTTTTACGTCTTACGGTCTGTTCTGGCTGACTCTGGTTGGTCTGATCGTGATGCCTTACATGGGTCTGCCTGCTAGCCCGGCTTCTTTCATGGGCTGGTACCTGCTGCTGTGGGGTATCTTCACTGGCTTTATGTTCATTGGCTCTCTGTGCTACCCACGTGCTAAGCAGTTTGTGTTTGGTTCACTGACTGTACTGTTCTTCCTGCTGGCTGCTCGTGATTTTACTGGCAGTGCGCTGATCGGCACGATTGCTGGTTTCGAAGGTATCATCTGTGGTGCAAGTGCGATCTACTTCGCAATGGCTCAGGTTCTGAACAACGAATATGGCCGTATTATTCTGCCAATCGGTGAACTGAAGAAAAAAGACACTGAGCAAGTGCTGAAAGCTGCAGCGTAATCCTGAGATTAACGACTGACAAACCCTGAAAACCCGCCAATGGCGGGTTTTTTTATGTTCGCAACCAGCTCCGGTAAATTGGTATAAGCTTATTGCATTGTGTCCGGCAGTGAACGAGGGGGCAGGGTATGGCACAACGCTACGCAGCATTGATGGGGGCACTGGTGGCGGATGCCGCTGCGATGGGAACGCATCTGATTTACTCGCCTGAGCGAATTGCCAGCCTGACGGAGTTAGCGCATTTCCCTTTCATTGAACCCGATCCCGCTCACTACCAAGGGGTTGAGGGTTTCTATGCCCATGACAAGCTGACGGCTGGCGAATTGACGATTTACGGCGAGTGGCTGGCTCTGTATATCCGGTTGCTGAGTCAACCCGGCATCGAGACTCTGAGTATTCAGCAGGCGATACTGGACTTCTTTGGGCCTGGTGGAGAATTTGTCGGCTACATTGATACACCGACAAAAGCACTGCTGCTGACCCTGTTTTCGTTACCGCCCGAAGATTGGCCGGATGATTCCGGCATTGATGATGATCAGAATACCGCCCTGTGCGCCGTTCCTGCGTTGATAGCCATGAAAATGCCGTCGGATCTGCTGGAACAGGAGATTGAGCGTATTCTTGGCATTACCCATCAGAATGAGACGGCCTTGGTCTGCGCAAAAGCCTTTGCTGCCGCATTGAATGAAGGCCTGCGCTCACGTCGGATAGAGCCGGTGCTCAATGTGCTCAAGGTGAAATGCCGCGGGTTAGTTCAAATGCGTATTGAGGCTGTCAGGGCGATGGAAACGCTGGAGCAGGCGATGACAGTCGCGAGCCCGGCGTGCCACTTGCAGGACAGCTTGCCAATGGCCGCCTGGATTTTGCAAACCACCAACAGCTATACCGAAGCAATACTGAAAAATGTCGCCGTGGGAGGAGATAGCTGTGGACGGGGGATGATCTTCGGGGCACTGGCCGGAGCCTGTTACGGTTTTGGTGATGAAGCCGGTATTCCGATTTCCTGGCTGATGACCCTCCAAATGGGAGAGGCGATGGCCGAAGATATCGAACAGTTGCTACATAATTCGGGCGGTGCTTTTTAGCCTGGATTACCCGAAGCAGCCGGATCTCATGCAGGTTCTAAAGTGGCAGGTTGCTAAAGTGAAAGCCTCAGAAACAACAAAGCTCCAGAAACAATAAAGCCACCCGACTGGGTGGCTTTAGTTTTAATCAGGATTCTGCCGGAGCAGCGTCAGCCATTGGCTTCAGCTTGACAGTTCGCTTTGCTGTTTTAGCAAATAACTTTGATTGCCAGACCGCCCTGAGAGGTTTCACGGTACTTGGCATTCATGTCTTTACCGGTTTCCAGCATAGTCTCGATAACTTTATCCAGAGATACGCGTGGATCAGATGAACGACGCAGTGCCATACGTGAGGCGTTGATGGCTTTAACAGCAGCAATACCGTTACGCTCGATACATGGTACCTGCACCTGACCGGCAACAGGGTCACAAGTCAGACCCAGGTTGTGTTCCATCGCGATTTCAGCCGCCATACATACTTGCTCAGGGCTTGCACCCATCAGCTCAGCCAGGCCAGCCGCCGCCATAGAACAGGCAACACCTACTTCACCCTGACAGCCTACTTCAGCACCAGAGATAGAAGCGTTACGCTTGTACAGACCACCGATTGCGCCAGAAGCCGCAAAGTAACGAGTGTACTCTTTCGGGCCAACAGGCTGAATGAACTTGTCGTAGTAAGCCAGAACTGCCGGGATGATACCACACGCACCGTTAGTTGGTGCAGTAACCACACGACCACCCGCTGCGTTTTCTTCATTCACAGCAAATGCGTACATGTTTACCCAGTCAACAACCGTCATCGGGTCATTGGTCAGTTTTTCAGACGTCATCAGTTGCTGACGCAGTGCAGCGGCACGACGAGGTACACGTAGTGGACCAGGCAGGATGCCTTCTTCGGTCATACCACGTTCCATACACTCACGCATGGTCTTCCAGATGTTCGAGAAGTATGTCGTGATTTCGTCTTCTGAGTTCATCGCGCGCTGGTTAGCCATAACCAGAGAGCTGATTGACAGACCGTTCTCTTTACACTGGTTCACCAGCTCTTCAGCCATTGTGAATGGGTAAGGAACCACTACGCTTGATTCAGCCTCTTTACCGAAGCTCTCTTCATCAACGATGAAACCACCGCCGATAGAGTAGTAAGTCTTCGTGTAGATGTCTTCGTCGCCGACCCAAGCATGGATAGTCATACCGTTTTCGTGAAGTGGAAGGTTGGTAGTATGGAAGTTCATACCACCTTCACGAGGGAAATCAACGGTGTGGCAATGCATGCCTACTGGCAGGCGCTCAGTTTCTTCAACACGAGCAATAAAGCTTGGGATGCTGTCGATATCAACGTGCTCAGGGCTGTTGCCCGCAAGACCCATAATAATCGCGATATCAGTGTGGTGACCCTTACCGGTAAGAGAAAGCGAACCGTAAACATCAACGGTAATTTTAGTGACGTCACGAAGCTTGCCCATAGAGCGCAGGTTATCAATGAACTCTTTACCTGCTTTCATTGGACCTACAGTGTGCGAACTGGAAGGACCCACACCAATTTTGAAAATATCAAAAACACTGATCATTGCTAATACCTCAGCCCCTGGAAGCCATCTTGCCTCCTGTTGGACTGTATAGTTTTTATCATTCCCGCCCCTTCCTTGGCGAGATAATTAAAACAAAAGAGCAGGGGGCGAGTGCTTCCTGCTCTTATGCGTTTCTATATTACGTGATTTATTAAATAAGACTATGCGTTGTAGCACATTTTATTATCTTACAAAATCATTCTCACGTGGCTGATTATCACAGTATCTGTGAAGGTTGCCTTATAGTGCTCCGTAGATTACCGAAGTAATTGCGGCAATACCACATAGAGCTGTAAAAATCTGTGCAGCCTTAGTTGTCTTAAGGTTCGCCATTGCAGGTACTTTATGCATTGCGAATACTGGCATCAGGAACAGGATGGCAGCAATCATTGGCGCGCCCATGGTTTCAATCATGCCCAGGATACTTGGGTTAACAACCGCTACGATCCAGGTAGTAACAACGATGAAGACCAGAGACAGTTTTTCAATCTTGCTTACAGGCATTTCAGAGCGAGATTTCACCAGACCAACCAGACCTTCATGTGCACCCAGGAAGTGACCGAAGTAGCTTGAAGTAATCGCCGCGAACGCTACCAGTGGGCCCATCAGAGAGATCATTGGAGATTCGTGGATGTTTGCCAGGTAAGACAGCACGCTGATGTTCTGTGATTTCGCTTCTGCCAGCTGCTCTGGAGACAGAGACAGTACAACAGAGAACACGAAGAACATTACAAAGCCCATCAGCATCATAGCTGCGCCGCCAGTGATCATGTCAGTTTTTTGTACTGCGTTGTCACCGTACACACGACGTTGTTCTTTAGAGAACTGGCTGATGATTGGGCTGTGGTTGAATGAGAAAACGATGATTGGGATTGCCAGCCATACAACAGAAGGCATTGCGCTCCAGTCAGGGCTTACTGACATCATTGAAGCGTTCCACTCAGGAATCAGGAACACAGACAGTGCCAGCAGGATCAGTACCAGAGGGTAAACCATGGCTGATGTTGCTTTCAGCATCAGCTCTTTACCAAATACCACACCTGCAGTCATCGCCATGATCAAACCGCCAGACAGCAGCCAGCGTGGCACAGATTCCATGCCCATCTGGTTAACCATGAAAGAGTCAACAGTGTTGGTAATACCGACGCCGTAAATCAGAACGATAGGGTAAATAGCGAAAAAGTAAGCGAAAGTGATGATGTTAGCGCCAGCTTTACCAAAGTGTTCTTCAACAGTATCGGTAATATCTGCTTCAGGGTTTTTAGCAGAAAGAACGAAACGAGCCAGACTCTTGTGCGCGAACCAGGTCATTGGCAGCGCCAGCAGAGCCAGAATAACCAGTGGCCAGAAACCGCCAGCACCGGCTTTAATCGGAAGGAACAGAACGCCGGCACCAACAGCAGTACCAAATAACGAAAGGGCCCAGGTTAGGTCTTTATACGTCCATCCTGCTTTTGCAGTGCTATTTACTGCTGTGCTAGTAGATGTTTGCATGATTATCTATCCAAGTTAATTACGGAACGGAAATTAGGAACGGCGCGCATTTTCGCTATTTATTGCAGGAAAACATTGATCGAGATCTCGTTATGTAACGGACCGCAATTGCAATACAATTAATGGTGATCTTGATCACGCAAGGAGAGAGGGTGATATAATCAGTAGTTATCCGACGGATAATTTATGCTAATACCAGAGCTGTTTAGAGAGGACTTTGAGCATTTGGGCGGTCGCACCCCAAATTGCATATTTTTGGTAAGGGACTGAATAAATATTATGGCCTTTACCCTGAATAGAGACTTTCTGAGTGCGCATATTCATTGGGTTTAATACATAGTCCAGCGGCGCTTCGAACAATTCTTCAACCTCGTTGAAATCCAGTTCTGGCCTGTAGTGAGGCGAAACCAGTCCGAGATAGGGCGTAACCATGTAGCCGCTGATTGTCGGTAAGGCCGGCAAATGCCCGATAATATTATCACGGGTGCATAAAATTCCAGTCTCTTCGTAGGTTTCTCTGATGGCAGTATCAATCAAATCAACATCTTGAGGCTCTTTTCGCCCACCAGGAAAAGATACCTGACCCGGATGATGTTTCAGGTGTTTTGCACGGCTGGTGAAAACCACGTTGAAGCCTTCAGGGCGAGGAACCAGCGGAATTAGAACCGCAGCCTGTTTAAGTCGCAGGGATGGCTTGAGATGTGAACGTACACGGACGCTATGAGTGGAATCATAGTGTGCAGGTGGGGCCAGCATAAAGCGGGTAACGATGTGACTCGGGTTGTTCATAGGCCGTCCGTGGTTGTGTGCCTGATATTAACTATAGATGTTGATAAAACATCTGAAATGACATTTATGGGCCATATCAGGCCAGTGCCCTGCATTCCTTGCAGGAGACTTGCTGATCGCCAGTATAACCAAACTCGGCACGTTAGCAACGGTTGGAGTTTGGTATTGGTGTCGGTATCGGTGGGTGGTCAGCGAGACGGAACGCCTGTGGGGGCGGCGATTAGGCTAAAGGAATTGAATCCGTGGGTAAACGGGTCAATGAAAATGGGTCAATGCAGACGGGATAATTGACCGGATAAAAATAACGCCGGAGACAAGCTCCGGCGTTTATCAAAAACCTCAAGTCATCCGCAGAACGGAGCGTTAACGTTCCGGATTCTGAAGAATCGGCAGGATACGACTCAGTTTATCCAGTGTCTCCTGATACTCGCTCTCTGCCTGGCTGTCAGCTACCAGACCGCCGCCGGCCCAGGCGTGAATCTGACCCTCATGGGCAATCAGCGTACGAATGGTGATGCTGGTATCCATCTGGCCGCAGCGGCTGATGTAGCCGATACTGCCGCAATAAACACTGCGACGATGCGGTTCCAGTTCCTCAATGATTGCCATCGCCCGGATTTTTGGTGCGCCGGTAATGGAACCGCCGGGGAAGCACGCTCGGAGCAAATCTGTCGGCGAATAGTCGCTCGACAGTTCACCCACAACAGTACTCACCAGGTGATGGACCGCCGGGAAGCTCTCGACATCAAACAGTTTTGGCACTCGCACAGTGCCCGGTTTTGCCACCCGCCCGATATCATTGCGCAGCAAATCGACAATCATCAGGTTTTCAGAGCGATCTTTCTCGGTCGTGCGTAAGTCCTCGGCCAGCGCCGCATCTTGCTTCGCATCCGTGGATCGCGGTCGGGTGCCTTTGATTGGCTTAGTCTCGATCACTCCGTCACGGTGCTGTAGGAAACGCTCCGGCGAAACCGACAAAATGGCGCTGTCACCGGTTCGGATAAAGCCAGAAAACGGTGCCCCGTTGCAGGTTTCCAACTGTTGGTATGCCTGCCATTCGCTGCCGGTGTATTGCGCACTGAAACGCTGTGCCAGATTAATCTGATAGCAGTCGCCGGCACGCAGGTAATCCTGCACCTGGTGGAATTTGTTACAATATTCTTCCACCGTCATGTTCGCCTGCCAGTCAGATGTTAAGCGGAAGGTGGTGGTTTGTTGGTTTTTTTGTGCTTCAACTGTATCAACTACCGTTTGGGGCGTAGCACTGCGCTGCTGTGTTAACCAGTTCCGGCGGTCGCTGCCCTCCGGGCTGATCAGGTATAAACGGCGGGTCTGGTGATCCGCAATCAGTGCCCAGTCATAGATGCCGACTGCCATGTCGGCAGTAGCCAGATCTTGCTTTGCCAGCGCAGGAATGCGTTCAACCCGGCGGCCCAGATCGTAGGCAAAAAAACCGACAGCGCCGCCTGAAAAAGGCACATCTTTTATCGGGGTAATAGCTGGCAGTAGGGCTGACTGGGTGCGCTCAATCAGCGCAAACGGATCATCAGGGCTGATTTCCTCGTCGCCGTTGCGGTAAATGATTCGGGTTTCATCGCCTCGGGTCTCTAAAGTGGCTAAAGGATCAGCAACTAAAATGTCAAAACGATTATCCGGATGATCTGAGGCCGCAGAGCGTAATATCATAGCCCACGGCTGTCCCGCAAACGGTTCAAACCACGCTAATGTCGCGTCCTTGTGGTAGTCGAGCAGTTCAATGCTCAGTTCTGGGTGTGATTTACAAATCATTTTCTTTTTTGTGACAGGTGTACGATTGGCGCATAGCGCGAAATTGTCCGCAAGAGTATCATAAACGCAGAATTTATTACGACGCCCAAGGACGATCCCAGTAGCATTATTTTTTCCGGAACGGAAACGGCAATGTGAACAGAACTTCAGCCATGTGGAACATGGCCGCGTGATCACCGTATTCGTCTGCCACATACCCTACGGGCAGGCGCGGATAATGTGTATCACTCCCTACATTGGAAGCATTAAACCGGGCGCCATGGAACGATAATAATCAACGAGGCAATTATGACCGTCATTCGCAAACAAGATGTGATCAGCAGTGTGGCTGATGCGCTGCAATACATCTCTTACTATCATCCTCTGGATTTTGTCCAAGCCCTAGAACAAGCCTACCACCGTGAAGAAAGTCAGGCCGCGAAAGATGCGATTGCCCAGATTCTGATTAACTCCCGCATGTCTGCAGAAGGCCACCGTCCTATCTGTCAGGATACGGGCATTGTGACCTGTTTCGTGAATATCGGTATGGGAGTCCAGTGGGATTCAACCGATATGACGGTTCAGCAAATGGTTGACGAAGGTGTTCGCCAGGCTTACACCAACCCGGACAACCCGCTGCGTGCATCGGTACTGATGGACCCGGCTGGTAAACGTATCAACACCAAAGACAATACCCCAGCCGTGGTACACATCAATATGGTACCGGGCGACAAAGTGGAAATTCAGATCGCGGCCAAGGGCGGCGGTAGTGAAAACAAAACCAAAATGGTGATGCTGAACCCATCTGACGATATCGCCGAATGGGTAGAAAAAACGTTGCCAACAATGGGCGCAGGCTGGTGTCCACCGGGCATGCTGGGTATTGGCATCGGTGGTACGGCGGAAAAAGCGGCCGTACTGGCAAAAGAATCTCTGATGGAACACATCGATATTCAGGAACTGATCGAGCGCGGTCCGCAAAACGCCGAAGAAGAATTGCGTCTGGATATCTTCAACCGTGTCAACAAACTGGGCATCGGTGCGCAAGGTCTGGGCGGTCTGACGACTGTGGTTGACGTGAAGATTAAAACGGCACCTACGCACGCGGCTTCTAAGCCGGTGTGTCTGATCCCGAACTGTGCGGCAACCCGCCACGTTCACTTTACGCTGGACGGCAGTGGCCCTGCGGATCTTCAGCCACCTAAACTGGAAGACTGGCCACAAATCACCTGGGAAGCGGGCGCAAACACTCGCCGCGTAAACCTGGATACCGTGACAGCAGAAGAAGCGCAGGAGTGGAAAACCGGTGAAACGCTGCTGCTGTCAGGTAAAATTCTGACTGGCCGTGACGCGGCGCACAAACGCATTCAAACCATGCTGGACAATGGTGAAGGCCTGCCAGAAGGCGTGGACTTCAAAGGTAAGTTCATTTACTACGTCGGCCCGGTTGATGCTGTGGGTGATGAAGCGGTAGGTCCTGCAGGCCCAACAACGTCAACGCGTATGGACAAATTTACCGACATGATGCTCGATAAAACCGGCATCATGGGCATGATTGGTAAAGCGGAGCGTGGTCCTGCAACGGTTGAATCGATCAAAAACCACAAAGCGGTTTATCTGATGGCTGTTGGTGGCGCAGCGTACCTGGTTTCTAAAGCAATCAAGAAAGCGCGAGTGGTGGCATTTGAAGACTTGGGTATGGAAGCGATCTACGAATTTGAAGTCGAAGATATGCCGGTCACGGTTGCGGTCGACTCGCAGGGTGTGAATGCGCACCAAGTGGGCCCGGATACCTGGAAAGTGAAAATCGCAGAGATGGAAAACGCCTAAGCGTTAGTCAAATCAGATGTGAATCAATTGCTTAAGTGCAATGAGTGGAAAGGAGCCTTCTCGGCTCCTTTTTGTTTTTTGAGCTCTTTTGATATTTTTAATTTGTTGATTTTTTTTGAAATCGTCCCTTCGTTTATCGAGCCGGCCTCAGGGGTTTGATATGCTTTCTGGTTCGTTTAATGAATTGTTTTTTGTCAGTTTTTAGTGCCCCGTTAAAAAAATGAAGCAGTGGGTGGACTATAGTAATAACGAGCCGCAGGTAGTGGCATATAGTCCATTCCAGGTTTGTTGCGGGCTATTCATAACAACAAAAACAACACTGAGGAAATTATGGGACGTGTTCTTTTCGCCACAGCACTTCTCGCGCTAGCGGTACAAGGGTGCAGTGATAAAGATGAAGCCGTGCCGGAGCCGGATTCCCGGCCGGTGAAGCTTCAATCTGTTGCCGTGGGGGAGGCCGAAACCTATCGGACATTCCCGGCAGTGGTTGAAGCCGGTGATAAAGCCGTGTTGACCTTCCGTGTATCGGGTCAGTTGGACAGAGTGAATGTGAATCCGGGTGAGGTGGTCAGGCGGGGTCAGGCGCTGGCGCATCTTAAAACTGACGAACTTGAGCTCCTGGTTGCTCAGGCACAAGCCAATTATCAGCTGGCGCTGGTGCAGTTTCGCCGTGACCGTGAGCTGCTGAAAACCAATGCCGTTTCTGAGCTGGACTATGACCGCTCACAGGCGAACCTGAATCAGGCCAAAGCCGAGCTGGACAAAGCCAGAACTAACCTCAAATACGCCACACTGTCTGCGCCATATGATGGCACGCTGTCGCTCTCGCTGGTGGAAAACTACGAGTATGTTGCGGCGAAGCAACCTGTTATGCACATTCAGAGCGCCGGTCTAATCAATGTCACGTTCCAGTTGCCGGATCAGCTGCTGACCCGTTTTAAATCTCAGGGGGATTTCGATCCCAAGCCGACGGTCAACTTCGATACCATTTCTGATAAACAATTCAGCGCGCATTTTAAAGAGATTGACACAGAGGCAGACGATAACACCTCGAGTTACAAAGTCACCCTCTATATGGAGCGTCCGGAAGGTTATAACCTGCTGCCGGGTATGGCGGGGCATGTCCGGATTGCACTGCCGCGCGGGGCAGCCGGTGCCATCCCGGTACGCGCTATCGTGAAAGAAGGCGATCAGAATTTTGTCTGGAAAGTCGACGCTGACGGTGTCGTCAGCAAAGTGGCCGTGCAGCTGGATGATCACAATCGGGTGATCGGTGGTCTTAATGACGGTGATCAGATCGCGACCTCCGGGGTGGCTGAACTGAAAGACGGTGACAAAGTTCGGGCATGGGTCAAGGAGCGGGGGCTGTGATGATGAAAAAATTGCCATTAGCGATGCTGGCAGCACTGACTCTGGCTGGCTGTGACAAGCCGGAAATTGAACCTCGCACCATCGTGGCGCCGGTCAATGTGACCAAAGTGCAGATTGCCGATGTGACCTCTAAAATGACCTTTCCTGCTGTGGCCGCGGCGGCTGACAAGTCCAGCCTGTCTTTTCGCGTCAACGGCGAAGTGAGCCGGATTCTGGTTCGTGCTGGTGACAGAGTGAAAAAAGGCCAGTTACTGGCGCGCCTGGACCCGACGGATTATCAGCTGGAAGTTGATGATGCCCGGGCTAAATTCAATGTGGCTGACAGCCAGTACCGGCGTTCGGCCAAGCTGGTGAAGCAAGGCTATCTGCCGCAATCTCAGTTCGATGAACTCAAAGCTCAGCGCGATATTGCCAAAGCGCGTCTGGATCTGGCGCGACTGCGCCTGACGTTTACTGAGATGAAAGCCCCGTTTGACGGTGTGATTTCCCGGGTCCCGGTCGAGCAGTTTGAAAACGTGCAGGCGGGGCAGATGATCATGAATCTGCATCTGGCTGACGCGGTCGACATCATTATTCAGGCTCCGGATATGATTTATTCCCAGAGTACTGCAGTAGAGGTACGCGAGACGGCGCCGGGCGTGGAAGTGGTGTTGCAGGACGGCACGTTGTACCGGGCTAAGCTGAAGGAATTTACCACAGAGCCGGACCCGACGCTGGGCTCATTTCTGGTGACACTGACCATGCCGATGCCTTCTGATCGCTTCATTCTTGACGGGATGCCGGTCGAAGTGAAAGCCGATGCCCAGAAGCTGAAAATCTATCGCCAGGGTGAACCTGTGATCCCGATGGAAGCCATTTTTAATGAAGACGGCGATGATCTGGATAAAGCCAACAAATTTGTGTGGGTAGTAAACAGCGATAACACGGTGACGAAACGACAAGTGACAACGGATAAAGTGGTGCCTCAAGGGGTACGTTTGCTCAGCGGCTTAGAAGAAGGTGAAGTCATTGTGGTAGATGGCGTTAATCAATTGCGCGAAGGGCAGGAAGTCCGGATTGTGAACGGGGAGGCGAGCTGATTATGAAGCAGGATATTGCAGCCTATTTTATTCGCAATAAAGTCATCAGTTGGATGATGACGCTGATCTTCCTGATTGGCGGTACGCTGGCATTCTTTGGTTTGGGGCGTCTGGAAGACCCGGCGTTTACCATCAAAGATGCCATGGTGATCACGGCCTATCCGGGCGCGACACCGCTGCAGGTGGAAGAAGAAGTCACCTATCCGTTGGAAAAAGCGATTCAGCAGCTTTCCTACGTGGATGAGGTGAACTCGGTATCCAGCCGCGGACTGTCTCAGATCACCGTGACCATGAAAAATAAATACGGTCCGAACGATCTGCCGCAGATTTGGGATGAGTTGCGCCGTAAGGTGAATGACTTAAAACCATCTCTGCCGCCGGGCGTACATGAACCGCAAGTGATTGATGACTTCGGGGATGTGTACGGCATCCTGCTGGCGATTACCGGCGACGGTTACAGCTACAAAGAGCTGAATGACTACGTTGACTACCTGCGTCGTGAAATCGAACTGGTAGACGGTGTTGGCAAAGTTTCAGTCAGCGGGATTCAGCAAGAGCAGGTATTCATTGAAATCTCTATGCAGCGTTTGAGCGCGCTGGGCATTTCACCGAAAACCATTTACGGCACACTGGAAACCCAGAACTTGGTGACCAGTGCCGGTGCAGTACGAATCGGCAGCGAGTATATCCGTGTTCATCCAACCGGTGAATTCCAGAGTGTGGAAGAGCTGGGGGATCTGATCATCACCGATGGTGGCTCTAAAGGGCTGATTTATCTGCGTGATGTGGCGGAAATCAAGCGTGAGTTCAAGGAAGTACCGGATAACCTGTTGGCCTATAACGGTCAGCAGGCACTGAACGTCGGGATCTCCTTTGTTGACGGTGTCAACGTGGTGGAAGTCGGCTCTCGGGTGCAGCGTCGCTTGCAGGAACTGAGAGAGCAGCAGCCAATCGGCATCAATATCGGTGAGGTTTACAGCCAACCGACCGAAGTGGATAAATCCGTCAGCGGTTTCGTGGTCAGCCTGGGACAGGCCGTCGCGATCGTTATTATCGTCCTGCTGTTCTTCATGGGGCTACGCTCAGGGATTCTGATTGGTCTGATTCTGCTGCTGACCGTGCTGGGCACCTTTGTCTTCATGAAGTGGATGGCCATTGACCTGCAGCGGATTTCGCTCGGGGCACTGGTTATCGCACTCGGGATGCTGGTGGATAACGCCATTGTGGTCGTGGAGGGGATACTGATCGGCATGCAGAAAGGGCGAACCCGCATGCAGGCTGCATCCGACATCGTTACCCAGACCAAGTGGCCGTTGCTGGGGGCAACGGTGATTGCCGTGATGGCGTTTGCGCCAATCGGCCTGTCGCAGGACTCCACCGGTGAATACTGCCGGACACTGTTTACGGTACTGCTGGTATCACTGATGCTGAGCTGGTTTACCGCCATTTCGCTGACTCCGTTCTTTGGTGATCTGTTCTTCAAAAGTGCGAAGACGGGAACCGGCGATGAAGACGTTGATCCATACGCCGGTAAGCTTTTCGTCTGGTACAAGGCGTTTCTTGAATTCTGTATGCGCCGCGCCTGGATGACGGTTATCGCCCTGATCCTGATGTTGGGTGCCAGCCTGTACGGCTTTACCCTGTTGAAACAGTCTTTCTTCCCGGCATCGACCACGCCGATGTTTATGGTGGATGTCTGGATGCCTGAAGGTACTGACATTCGCGCCACCAATGCCAAGCTGGAAGAGCTGGAAGGCATCATCGGTAAAAGCGATAAAGTGGAGTACGTCAGCTCCAGTGCCGGTAAAGGCTCACAGCGTTTCATGCTGACTTACTCGCCGGAGAAAAGCTATTCGTCGTATGGCGAGCTTATCGTGCGGGTGAAGAGTTTCGAAGACGTTGTGCCTGTGCTGTCAGATCTGAGCAAAGTGCTGGATGAGAACCATCCGGAGCTGGAATACAAGCTCAAGCAAATCATGCTTGGCCCATCATCCGGGGCGAAAATTGAAGCTCGTCTGGTTGGTCCGGATCCAACAGTGCTGCGTGGGCTGGCGAAACAAGTCGTCGACATCATGCATGCTGACCCTGGTACTTCGAACATTCGCCACGACTGGCGTGAGCGTAATAAGGTGATTGAGCCTGTGTTCAATGAAAGTCAGGCTCGCCGCTACGGTATCACCAAGAAAGACGTGGATGATCTGCTGCAGATGTCATTCTCTGGTCTGACAGTCGGGATTTACCGTGACGGTACGAATCTGATGCCGATTGTGGCTCGCCTGCCGGAAAATGAGCGGGTTGATGTCAGCACCATTGAAGGCATGAAGATCTGGAGCCCGGTCACGCAGGGGTACATTCCACTGCAGCAGGTGATTAACGGCGTAAATGTTCGTTGGGAAGATCCGCTGATTGCCCGTAAGAACCGTAAGCGCATGATGACGGTGATGGCTGACCCGAACCCGCTGGGTGACGAAACCGCAGCAACGGTTCAGACCCGTATTCAGCCGGCCATTGAGGCGCTGCACTTCCCACCTGGTTACTCGCTGGAGTGGGGCGGGGAGTATGAGTCTTCCGCAGACGCTAAAGCATCGCTGTTCCAGACCATGCCGATGGGCTATCTGGTTATGTTCCTGATCACCATCTTCCTGTTCAACAAGGTTAAGGAAGCGCTGATTGTATGGGCTACCGTACCGCTGGCGGTGATCGGGGTAACTCTTGGTCTGCTGCTACTCAATACCCCGTTTGGCTTTATGGCATTGCTGGGCTTCCTGAGCCTGTCAGGGATGCTGGTGAAAAATGGTATCGTGTTGCTGGATCAAATCGAAATTGAGATCGCCAGTGGTAAAGACAAATATGAAGCGGTGGTGGATGCGGCAGTGAGTCGTGTGCGTCCGGTGTGCATGGCGGCCATTACGACAATCCTCGGGATGCTCCCGCTGTTGCCGGATGTCTTCTTTAAGCCAATGGCCGTCACCATTATGTTTGGTCTGGGCTTTGCAACCGTGCTGACACTGATTGTTGTGCCGGTACTGTACCGCCTGTTCCACCATGTTGCGCTGCCGGGCAGCCATGGTACGGCGCATGACCAGACGGCGACAGCCCACTGATGAAACAACGTTAAAAATGTGACGTTCCGGGCGGGGCGGTGCTGTGGCACTGAGACTCGCCGGAGCAGATACAACAAGGGGACTCAATGAGAGTCCCCTTTTTTATGGCTGTTGCGCAGTTATTTGCGGGTAGTTCTACGTATGGCAAATAACTGTTTTTAGCGTATGCGACCTGAGTCAGGAAGGTGATTAGATCACTTTCCAGTTCAGGGACTCGCCGGCGCGGATTGGCACAACCACATCGTTACCAAATGCCAGCGTTTCAGGCACTGCCCAGTTCTCTTTCACCAGCGTAATGGTGTCGGTATTGCGCGGCAGACCATAAAAATCCGGGCCGTTGAAGCTTGCAAAGGCTTCCAGCTTATCCAGCGCTCCGGCTTGCTCAAACACTTCCGCGTACAGTTCGATGGCTGCGTGAGCCGTGTACGAACCGGCACAGCCACAGGCTGACTCTTTGCGGCCCTGTGCGTGCGGCGCGGAATCTGTCCCCAGGAAGAACTTCTTGCTACCGCTGGTGGCGGCTTCAATCAGTGCCTGTTGATGGGTATTGCGCTTCAGGATTGGCAAGCAGTAGAAGTGTGGACGGATACCACCTACCAGCATGTGGTTACGGTTAAACATCAGGTGGTGCGCGGTGATCGTCGCTGCCACGTTCGGACCAGCCTGATTCACAAAGTCAACCGCATCTTTTGTTGTGATGTGTTCAACCACAATTTTCAGATTCGGCATGTTTTCAACGATAGGGGCCAGCACCGTTTCAAGGAACGTCTTTTCGCGGTCAAAGATGTCAACGTCATGGGTTGTCACCTCACCGTGAATCAGCAGCAGCATGCCGACTTCCTGCATGGCTTCCAGCGTCGGCTGAATTTTCTCGAACGAGGTAACACCGGAATCTGAGTTGGTCGTTGCACCGGCAGGGTAAAGTTTGGCGGCGTGGATATGGCCGGTGGCTTTTGCTTTGCGAATTTCGTCAGGGGTGGTGTTGTCGGTGAGATAAAGTGTCATTAAAGGAGAGAAATGGGCTTGCGGTTTTTCAGCAAGGATACGATCGCGGTAGGCCAGAGCGGCTTCAGTATCGGTGACCGGTGGGATCAGGTTTGGCATGATAATGGCGCGACCCATATATCGACTGATGTCCCGGACTGTGTCTTTCAGAACATCACCATCACGTAAATGCGTGTGCCAGTCATCCGGGCGGGTGATCGTCATTGTCGTCATTTTGCTTCCCTCCAAAAAAAATCGACCGATTCTAAAGCCTACGTAGAGGCTTGTAAAGGCTCTCACCATGATACGCTGTCTGACTGAAGCGAAAAAGAGCAATCGATTACGTGGCACGATATACCTGACTTTGGCTGAAAGTTTGTAGAAAGTTGGGTTAAGGCGGGGCAATATGGGTGAAATCCGGCAAGGCGACCGTTATCGCCGTGCCGGGGTTATTGTTGATTGGGTAAGCCGTGTGTAAAGCGCCCGAAAGAACGTAATACACGAATCAGATCTTCAAAGGGGTCAGAGCGTAAAGCGCTGAACCAGATGGTGCTGCTGATGCGCTAGGCTGTCGAGCTTAGCACTGGCTTCTGCCACTTCTTCCATGGCACCAAAGTTGGAATCTGAAATATGGCTGATTTCCTCCAGGCTGCGGGCAATTGAGGCTGTGGTGCTGCTTTGCTCTGCCGAGGCTTCGGCAATTTGAGTGCTCATCTGGCTGATTTCCAGAATCAGCGCCTGAATGTCTTCCATTGCGCTGTTGGCCTCTGATGCCTGATGAATGCTGTTCTCCATTTCTCCTACACAACTCTGCATCATGGTGACGGCCTGCCCAGAGCGTGATTGCAGCTCTTTTATCATTTGCTCAATTTCTGCGGTTGAATCGGTCGTGCGGCGCGCGAGTACCCGTACTTCATCGGCAACGACCGCAAAGCCCCGACCTTGCTCTCCGGCGCGTGCGGCTTCAATGGCGGCATTGAGTGCCAGCAGATTGGTCTGATCCGCGATGTTGCGGATCACATCCAGAATCTTGCCGATATTGCCACTCATCACTTGCAGATTGGTGACGGCCTGTACGGATTCATCCAGCCGGCGGGAAAGCTGGTGGGCGGTGCTGATGTTGCGGCTCATGACCTCACGCCCGGTGCCTGAGGCGCGCTCAACATCGTTAACCCGTTCCATGGTGTTTTGCGCACTGTGCGAGACATCATTCACAGAGTGCTCCATTTCTGTCATCGCAGTAGCCACTGACGCCGTTTGCTCCCGTTGTGCATGAAGGCGGTTTTTGGCATCGCGCGTGGTGGTCTGATTTTCTTGTGCTACGACAGTCAGTTCGCTGGCCGCCTGACTGAGCTGGCCGAGAATTTCCTGCAGGTTGTCAGCGAGCGTATTGATATATGTGGCCAACCGGCTGAACTCCACGAACTGATTGACGCTACTGCGCTGCGTCATGTCGCCATTGGCCAGTGCTTCCAGGGTTTCTAGGGTTGACTTCAAAGGGTGGCGTACGCTTTGGGCCAGATACCAGCCAATAAATGCGGCAAACAGGGTGGTGCCAATGCCGAGCAGCAGGGCGTGGTTGAAACCCTGGCGGTAGGTGTTACCTGCTTCAGTGATCGCCGCGTCCATTTGGCGGGTTGCCTGTTGGCGGAATCCGTCGAGCAGGGTCGTCGCTGAGTCAATCTCCTGAGCCAGTACCGCAATATTATTGTACAGCCGGTTACGCGCCTGAATGTACTGGGCGTGGGCATCCAGCACCCCGCCACTCTGGCCGATATCCCGCTCATACCGGGCGATCGACTCATCGAAAGCCGATTTCAGATCTGGCATCAGCGCGGTGAGGGAACGGTAAGCATTACTGAGGTGATTGACGTTTCGCTTGTTACTTTTGATGGCTTGCTCAATCACCGCAATGTCTTCTGAAGCCAGCGCATCTGAGGTAATGGTTTCGGTCTGCTGTAACTTCATGAAGTAGTTCTTGGCGATCATCTTGACTGAAATACTGTCCTGATCATCGACATAGTCTTTCATTTTGCTGTTTAAGCGGGCATGGAGCTGCTGGAAGTTCCGGCTCGCTTGCTGCCGCTCCGATTGCGCCAGCAGTTGGGCTCGGTAATTGGTCATTGCCGTCTGGGCTTCCTGAAAATACCGCTCTTCCAGAGCCAGTAGTGCGGAAAGCTGATCATTTAAGGCCGGGGTGTTACGACTCTGTTCTACCAGTTGATTCAGTGCAGTCAGGAACTGCTCATGTGATTGACTGAACTGGCTGTCGTAGTGCGCCAGACGTTCAGGCTCCTGGCTGGTGAGAAAGTCTTTGAAAACTTTATCAGCAGCCAGCAGGCGGACACTGGTCTGGTTGGATAGGGAGACCAGCGGGAGCGCGTCGGTGGTGACTGTCTGCAGTTGCTGGTGAATGCGGCTGGTGCCGTTGAGTAACATCATCATGGTCGCGACGAACAGCAATACCATGATGGCAAAACCGGTGTACATACGTCGTATCACGGAGGTTTGTTTCATTGTTTTCATATTGTCCCTAAATACAAACCGGCAAGGTAACCTTTGTCTTGCCATATCCAGTCAGGACGATGCTGTTGTGATTATTTTGTGCATCGCCATAGTCAAATTTTAACCGAAAAAATAAGTGTCAAAAATTTGGCCAAAAGTAAGCCGGAACATCCTGTTTTTTGTCTATTTTATTCAGGCTTAGGGATAAATAGTAGCGGATTTCAGGGGGTGCATTCTTTGACCGATACTTCAAAAAAACACTTATTTCGCAAAAGAATTACTGGAAAAAGAGTTTTAAACAGTGTTCAATATTGCCCTGCTGTCTTTTGTCGAGCATACTGCAATGTACTGTCACAAAATCAGAAATGGAGTATGGCATGGCTGAAGAAACCATTTTCAGTAAGATTATTCGCAAAGAAATTCCGGCAGATGTAGTGTACCAGGACGATCTGGTTACGGCGTTTCGTGATATTAACCCACGAGCGCCAAGTCACATCCTGATTATTCCAAACAAGCTGCTGCCGACCGTGAATGATGTGGAAGCTGAAGATGAGCTGATGATGGGACGTCTGTTTACTGTTGCGCGTAAACTTGCTGAGCAAGAAGGTATTGCAGAAGACGGTTACCGTCTGATTGTGAACTGCAACCCGCACGGTGGCCAGGAAGTTTACCATGTGCATATGCACCTGCTGGGTGGCCGTCCGATGGGCCCGATGCTAGCAGGCTAATGAACGCTTGTCCTGACTGACAGGGTGAACGAAAGAGATATTGTAAAGTCTGAGTGGCAGAGGCTACCGATTGGGTAGTGATGGAACTCAGACTTTTTCTTAGGGTAAGGCGTAATGATAAAACATGCCGTCGCAGCAGTGCTGTCTATAGGCTTGACGGCCTGTGCAAATTTATCGACACATAATTTATTCAGTCACTACAGTGCTGCCAACAGTGACGCGCGCCAGGCTGTACAGGCGGGGCGTTATCAGCAGGCACTGGAGAAACTACCGGAAGCCCCTGCGGGTGAAATCCTTGATGGGATGGAGCGCGGCCGGATTGGCTTTCTGGCTGGCAGCTATCCCCAGAGCTTCTCGGCACTTAAAGTGGCAGATCAAGCCGTGGAAGCGCAACAGCAGCAAGCGGTGATTCAGGTGTCGGAAGGGCTGAATCAGGCCGGTGCCCTGTTGACCAATGACAACATGATCACCTACAAACCCGCCGATTATGAGCTGGGTTTTCTTCATCTTTACCTGGCTTTGAGTTATATCCAGCAGCGCGATCTCAATGGTGCGCTGGTCGAAGTGCGCCGTGCCAATATGGTTCAGGAATCTGCCCGCAAACAGCGTGAAGCAGAGCTGGAAAGCGCAGCATCGGCCGCCCGTAAAGAGGGGCTGGACAAGCAAAACCTCGGTGCGGTTCTGGCACGTTATCCGGACGTGGGTGATGCGCTCGGTAATGTGCAGAATGGATACCTGTTCTACCTGTCTGGTGTGCTGTATGAGGCGGAGGGCGATCTCAACAACGCCTACATCGATTACAAGCGGGCACTGGCGGTGGTCCCGGACAATCGCTATGTCGCACACACTGTGCTGCGTCTTGCCACCCGGCTTTCCATGATTGATGACCGCCGCAGCCTGGAAGCTCGTTATGGCCGTTACCAGCCTTCCGCCAAAGGCAGCGGCAGGGTGGTGGTATTTGACGAGCAGGGTGTGGTTGCGGCACGTGACGGATGGCGTCTGCCACTCTGGTTGCGTGATAGCCGGGGGCAGAGTGCCATTTATAACCTCGCACTGCCGTACTACCGCAGTAATGCCTCACCGGTGCTGTCGCCACTGATGCTCAACAATCGGCCGGTCTCAGGCAGTACGCTGACGGACGTCAACCGGATGGCGAAATACAACCTGCAGGAGCAGCTCCCGGTCATGGTGGTGCGTCAGGCATTGCGTGTTGTTGCCAAAAATGAAGTGCGTAAGGTATCGGCGCAATCAGGTGATGATGTCGGTAACTTGTTAGCCAATATTTTCAATACCCTGACAGAACAGCCGGACACCCGGAGCTGGCAAAGCCTGCCTGCCAGTGTGTCGGTTGCTCAGCAGGATTTACCGGCAGGCGATTATACGCTGGCCTGGAACGGGCAGCAGATTGATGTTGGAGTGAAACCGGGAAGGACAACCATGGTTTGGGTATCACGGCAAGGGAATACACTGACAGGCTGGTCAGTCTTACTAGGAGAGAGCTAATGCGTTTACTCATGATATTGGGCCTTGTACTGGGGCTGACGGCTTGTTCCTCAACAACGTCAGGGATCAGCATAGAAAGCAGCAATCAGAATGTGGTGATCGGTAACACGGATCTGGCGCGTCGGCTGACTATCGAGCAGGCACAGGTAGGAAAGGTCAACGGCCTGCTAAAAGCCGGAGTACCGATTGTCAGTAATGTCGATTCTGATTTGAGCCTGCAGTACCGTTTCTACTGGTATGACGCGCAGGGTCTGGAAGTGAACGGCAGTGACAGCCCGTGGCGGCATGTCATTTTGCATGGCCGTGATTCGATGACATTGCAAGCGGTTGCCAGAAGCGCACAAATCACTCAGTACCGTATTTATATCCGACAAGCGGATTAACATTTTTCACTGATTTGGGAATGGCGGCCATTGAGGCCTGAGCCGGACAATTTGAAAGGTAAGACAATGAAAAAAAGCGTAATCGCTCTAATGGGTGTGGCAGCTCTGATGGGAGGCTGTGCCCAGAAAGTTAACTACGGGGATGCTCAGTCGGTTGAAACTACTACAGTCGAATTTGGCTCGACGGATCTGCAGAAAATTGCCGAGCAGATGACTGACAGCATGCTGTCGTCCGGCTCTGTGGGTTATATCACCGGCAATGGTCAGCGCCCGATCATCATGGTTGAAAGCATCAAGAACAAGACCAGCGAGCACATTGATACCGAATCTATCACTGACTCAGTCAGCACGCGTTTGCTGAACTCGGGCAAGTTCCGTTTTGTGGACATGGCCCGTGTAGAAGCGGCTCGCAAACAGCTTAACTTCCAGAACAATGATGAACTGGTAAACCAGAGCACTGCGATTCAGTTCGGCAAGATGGTCGGCGCGCAATACATGCTGTACGGTAACCTGTCGAGCATCGTGAAAAATGCTGGCAGCGACAAAGACGTGTATTACAAGATGACAATGCGTCTCATGGATCTGCAAAGCGGCTTGATTGAATGGGCTGATGAGAGCGAGATCCGCAAGCAACAGTCGAAGAGTCTGTTTGGCTGGTAAAATCAGCCTTGGACGGTGCCATGACCATTGAGCAGATTGCCCATCTGCTTAACCAGCAATTACCCGACTATCAACTGGTCAGTGCAACGCCGCTGACCGGTGGATTGAGCAATCGTTGCTGGAAAGTCACCCTCAGGCACCGTCAGTCCCACTACCTCACGCCGCTGGTCTGGCGGCCAACGTCTGCCGCGACAAATGCCTTTGGTCTGTCGCGAGAGCACGAGTACCGTCTTCTCCATGCTTTAGGGCGTTCGGAAAATCTGAAAACCGGGCAGGCATTGTCGTCAGATTCGCGCGATGTGTTGTCAGGAAAGGCGATTGCGCCCGCCGCATTTGCCTTGTTGCCCGAGGGGCTGCTGGTGGAGTGGGTGGAAGGGCAACTGGCCGCTGAGAACTTGCCGCTGGCGGCTCTGGCCGCAATACAGGCGCACATCCATCAATTACAAGTACCAGACTGGCGACTGGATTGCCCGGAGCGGGCCAGGCACTACTGGCACCATATCCCGTCTGAAGCCAAATCACCTGCACTGCGTGCGATTCACCATCATTTCCAGACCCACCCTCCGATTCAGTGGTTTGCGGACGTTTGCTGCCACCATGATTTGGGTTGGTATAATATTATAATTTCAGGTACCAGCGAAACGGGCGGCTTAGCCGACGCGCGTGTGATTGACTGGGAATATGCGGCTGCGGGTGATCCGTCTCTGGATCTGGCGCTGACGATTAGCGCCAACGGACTTGAGCTGCAAAGTGCCGTCCATGCCTATTGTCAGGCCCGGGCACTGAGCCGGACTGAAGAAACACGCTGGCTTCAGGCGGTACACGCCTGGTTGCCGTGGTGCCAGTATCTGGCATTACTCTGGTTCCGGGTGGCAGAAGCACTCTGGCAGGAGCCTGAATACGGCAAGGAAGCAGACAAGCTGATGGCAGTGCTGACGCCTGTTGTCTCTCGTCACCCGGATTAACAGGCATCGCCAATTACGGCTTAGCGAACTTGCTTTGATGATCAAACCGTGCGCATAGCGTGCTCATTCAATGATGACAGCAAGCGGCCAGGAACACGGCGATGTGACGCGATCGATCGCAGTGAATGACACGTAATGGTCATAGAGTGAAGTGGTCATAAGTTATGTGGTCATAGATGACAAGCAGGGGCGGGCATGGCGAGACAACGACACAATAACAGCCGGTTTAGCATATTACTGTTGCTGTTGGTGATTATCCTGGCTGGATGTACCACCCGGCTTGCGTATAACAACCTTGACTGGTGGCTGGTTAATCGGGTATCTGACTATGTCACGCTTACCCGCCAGCAGCAGCTCCAGCTGGATACCGATCTGGAACGTGCCCTCGAACGCCACCGTCGTCAGGAACTCCCCAAAATTCACCGTGCCATTGATGCCTTGCAGGCTGATCTCAAATCCCCCGTGACCTTTGCTCAGATGCAGCACTACTACACACTGTTTACCGGATTGAGTCAGGACTCGGCACAAGTGCTGGCCACGCCGCTGGCTGCAATGCTCTCTCAGCTTGATGAAAGCCAAATCGCCCAGATAGAAATCAATCTCAGGAAAAAATTCCAGCAGGCGGATCGGGAGCGGGAAGGCAAGAGCCGAGCGCAAAAAATTGCCAAGCGCACGGAACGATTGGCGGACTTTACGGATAACTGGATTGGCTCTGTGTCTTCGAGTCAGAAAACCTTGCTCGCAGAGTTGGCAGGTTATCAAATCGAGATGGAACCGGTTTTTATTGCTATGCGTGATGACTACTTCAAGCGCTGGCAGCAGTTGATGACAGAGCGCAAACAGGCTGGCTTCAACCGAAAGCTGGCCGGGTATCTGCGAGATGCCACCGCGCTCAATACCACTACCTATCGTGGCGAGATGGATTTGTACCTCAAGCGGCGGTTTGAATTGCTGCGGCGTTTGCAGCACACGCTATCTGGGAAACAAAATGCGTTTCTGAATGATAAGTTGGTCGACTTACGAAAAGATATTGCGGTGCTTATTCATCAGTAGCCGGAAAATTGCAAAGTGAGTCATATTTTTCCCCTTTTAATGCCGGGAAAACCTGTTAGATTAAATTCAAAACCATAACGTCGAGCATGTAATACGACAGGGAGAAGCGATGATCATCTATCTGCACGGTTATGATTCCACCAGCCCCGGAAATCATGAAAAGGTTTTACAGCTTCAATTCATTGACCCTGATGTCCGTTTCGTGAGTTACAGCACCCAGCATCCCAAGCATGATATGCAGCATCTGATTAAAGAAGTCCAGAAGCTCAAAGAGCAGTCAGATGATGAGTACCCGTTGATCTGCGGCGTGGGTCTCGGCGGTTACTGGTCAGAACGTATCGGTTTTCTTTGCGGTATTAAGCAGGTGATTTTTAACCCGAATTTGTATCCAGAACGAACAATGGAGGGAAGAATTAACCGCCCTGAAGAATATGCTGATATTGCGACAAAATGTGTTACAGATTTTCGGAAAAAAAATGCCGGGAATTGTCTCTGCATACTTTCAACTCAAGATGAAGTATTAGATAATCGCCACACAAAAGATGTGTTAGGTGATTACTACGAAATCATCTGGGATGATCAGGAAACCCATAAGTTCAAGAAAATCTCCCAACATCTACAAACAATAAAAACATTCAAAGATACGCATTAACCTCCTACCTTCATGCAGGCGGCGTGGTCCGTCTGCAAATATCAATAGCACAACGTCTTGTGTTGCACCTTGTTGAATAATGGCGTTTTTCTTCTTGGTGGTGAAAGTACTGTCCGGCAAGGCCGTGTTCTATTGATATTTATCAGCTAGCCAGCGCATTAGCATCTCTCTTTAAGGATGAAATGTGATGTTAAGGCGCTGAACCATAATTTTTACAAGTTAAGAGGAAGTTATTGTGACGCGAATTATCGTAGTTGGCGGTGGTGCCGGTGGCCTGGAGTTAGCAACCAAGCTAGGCCGTACGCTCGGACGTAAGGGCCGTGCGCAGGTCACCTTAGTCGACCGTAAAGCCAGCCACCTGTGGAAACCTTTGTTGCACGAAGTGGCGACTGGCTCGATGGACGCCGGGGTCGATGCCCTGAGCTACCGTGCTCATGCTAAAAACCACAGCTTTGATTTCCAGATGGGCAGCCTGCAGGATATCGATCGCGAGCGTAAAGTGGTCAAGCTGGAAGCACTATATGATGAGCACGATGAACTGCTGATGCCGGAACGTGAGCTGGAATACGACATTCTGGTGCTGGCGATTGGCTCGACGTCCAATGACTTCAATACCCCAGGTGTGCGTGAACACTGTATCTTCCTGGACAGCCCGGAGCAGGCACATCGTTTCCGTACGGAAATGAACAACCAGTTCCTGAAACTGCATGCCAATAAAGACCAGAAATCTGTTGATATTGCTATTGTCGGGGCGGGTGCAACCGGTGTTGAGCTGTCTGCAGAGCTGCACAATGCAGTGAAAGAGCTGCGTAACTACGGCTTTGGGGATCTGGACAGCTCTCGTCTGAACGTTAACCTGGTCGAAGCGGGTGAGCGTATTCTGCCTGCACTGCCACCTCGCATTTCTGCAGCGGCGCACAGTGAACTGACTAAGTTGGGTGTGAATGTACGTACTGCCACTATGGTGACGAAAGCAGACAGTACCGGCCTGACCACCAAGAACGGCGAGCACATTCCTGCTCAAATCATGGTATGGGCTGCCGGTATTAAGGCGCCGGATTTCATGAAAGATATTGCCGGTCTGGAAACAAACCGCATTAATCAGCTGGTAGTGAAACCAACATTGCAAACTACCCGTGATGAAGATATTTACGTGATCGGTGACCTGGCTTCTTGTGCGCAGGAAGACGGCAGCTTTGTACCGCCGCGTGCTCAGGCTGCTCACCAGATGGCAAGCCGTTGTTTCTCGAACATCGTGGCGAAAATTACTAACCGCGATCAGAAGCCTTATGTGTATAGCGATCATGGCTCGCTGGTCTCACTGAGTCGTTTCTCGACGGTTGGTAGCCTGATGGGTAACCTGACCAAAGGTTCGATGATGGTCGAGGGGCGTATCGCTCGTGTCGTGTATATTTCGCTGTACCGCATGCACCAAATCGCGCTGCATGGCGTGATTAAAACGGGTCTGATGATGCTGGTTGGCCGCATCAACCGTGTGCTGCGTCCGAACCTGAAACTGCACTGATCGAAACTGTGCAGAGCGTAAGGTATTGAGCGATACGTACTGATCTTAGCATTTTCAGTGGTGGAGTAGCCGGTTAGCGACAATGCTGAACTCGCGACACGTGGCACCCCGACAAGCTTTGCAAAAACGACTAAGCCAAAATAAAAACCGCCGTCTGGTACAGAACGGCGGTTTTTTTATGTCGGAAGCAGAATAGCCTAAAGTCAGCAGAAACCTGCTGGATTAGCGCGCAGGTTGGCAAAAAGAGGCAAATAGCGTTCCTTGACTGGTTCAGATATCAGTTAATTTTGAACAGCTCGACATCAAAAATAAGCACAGAGCCTGCCGGAATTTTACCAATGGCACGGTTGCCGTAAGCCAGATCCGCCGGAATAAAGAAGCGGGCTTTCTCTCCTTCAACCATCAGTTGCAGGCCTTCTGTCCAGCCTTTAATCACTTGGTTCAGACCGAACTGAATGGTTTCGCCGCGCTCTACCGAGCTGTCGAATACAGTGCCGTCAATCAGCGTACCGTGGTAGTGCACAGTCACTTTATCGGTGGCTTTCGGGTGAACAGTGCCTGTGCCTTCTTTAAGTACCAGGTACTGCAACCCGGAATCTGTGGTTTTCACCCCTTCTTTGGTTTGGTTTTCGGCCAGGAAGGCTTCCCCGATCGTGACGTTCTCTGCTGCGGCTTGTTTGTTGCTGTAGGTGCGCTGCATAAAGAAAATGACCAGGCCGATAATGGCAATAGTAATGATAATTTTAAACACGTTACGTCCTCAATCGCTGCCTGAAAGTGCAGGCGTTGTGTCTGAAAAAGCCATAAAAAGGCATAGTAACAAAGCGTTGTAACCCGGAAAAGCCTGATATTAAAGCGTGTGAATCTGCACAAGTCCTTCTTTGAGGCAGGCAGAGGCCTCACGATGTCAGACAGAGCAGTACAAACGAGATAGTTGGCTTACCGGTGTGGTTACTGCACGGTTTATGGCTGCGAAACTTTTAGTGCCGAAGGAATCTTGGCCGACGCTAAATCAGATGGGATCAGCGAAAATAAAATTCCGTCGATGGGTTGAGTATGCATCATAATTCTGTTTCTGGCCGTACATTCGAATTTGGCATGGCAGGCTAGTGCCGTCCGCTGACTGGCCAGGTTACCGGTATGGGTCACGATTTCCAGCCGGGTGAGTCCCAGTTGTTCAAAAGCAAAACGGGAGACGACCAGGCAGGCTTCAGTGGCGATGCCCTGACGTTGAGTCTGACTGCGTATCCAGTAACCCAGCTCAGCAGAATTTACCAGGCTGGACAGGTTATTGAGAGAAACGCTGCCGCAAAAGGCGTCGTTGTGCCGGGAAAAAACCGCAAACTCATAGCTGACATCATAGAGCCAGTTTTGGGCGCTGGCATGAATCCAGCTGTGAGCATCGTGCTGGTTGTAATCCGGCGTGCACCAAGTCAGCCAGGGGCTAAGGCTGGCGGTAGACTCGCGAACCGCATCGACCAAATCCAGCAGATCCGCATTTTTATAGGGACGCAGGTACAGGCGAGGCGTAGTAAGCGCAAAATCTGATTTCATCTGTTCTCCTGTCGTCCGTTGTGATCACTTATAGCAAAGTTACCTCAAGTTGATGTACTCAGCGAGTTTTTCTTTTTTTGCTAAGTGCTTAGGGGAATTTTCCGGCCAAAGGGGGAGGCGATCACGTGCCAAAAGAAAGCGTTGAAAAGGAGCGCTGGCGGGTGGATAAAATAACGTGGCTGGAAAGAAAAAGGCTGCCAATGGGCAGCCTCAAATAGTGTATAGAGGTGATGCTAATTTCATTAGCAAAAGCCCGTATCCCTAAAGACTTCGTACCTGAATCAGCAGCCCCATGAGCGGGTGGTCGATGTAGTGCACCTCGTTATTGCTCAGCTTGCGAGTCTGCTCCAGACGGTAAGCCTTCAAAAATTCATCCACCTGTACCTGTTTTTTCACTTCCTGAAGATGGCCAAATTGCACCGTGCTTTCTTCCTGTCCGGAATCTTGGTGGTTATCCTCTTCGATGGCTGTCTCATGCTCATCATCCGCAATGTCCGTCCCAATGACCCTTTCCCGGCGGTGTGGTTCGCGCAGGTCGAACGTAGTATCCACCAATGGGGTCGTTTGGACATACAGGCGAATCATCCCGTCCAGCTCGAAGAGAGCATCTTTAGGAGCAGTCGTAGCGTCAGGGTTATCCGTTGTCACGTCCATACCGGACTGTTGTACCGGGGCACCGTTTTTCAAAAAGCGGCCGGTATAATCCTGTCCGCCGGTAATACGGATCTGAGGGGACACATCCCGATCCAGGCTATTCTGGCGCCAGCCGATATGCGCCAGAGGCGTGAAACCAGCGTGGTTTTTCAGGGCTTCGTACTGTGTGTTTAGCTGAAATTGTTCGGCAGGCATCAGGTTTATCCCTCTGGCCTGAAGCTGTGCCGTGGTATTTTCGCTGCCGATGTCCTCGCTGGCGCTGGCCGTCGTCACACGGATAGCATCATCCAGGTTGAGGGGAGGTAGCTGATTCGGCCACGATTCCCCGACTTTTTCCGGCGCAATATTGCGTTTAAAGACAATAACTTCCACATCAAATTGTTGTGCCAGGCTCGACCCGCTCAGCACAACCAACAAAAAAAAGAACAAGTTTTTCAAGTGATTACTCCGCACAATTGTGCCTAAATTTACATTGTGTTTTCGGCGAGTTTTGTTATCAGACCGTCGACGTACTCCATGCGGTCTTTTCTGTCGCTCATTGGTGCCGTTACTTTTAGCTTGGTCGGCCCTTCCATTCTGAAGTGCTGTGGCTGCGATTGCAGCAGACTGACCAGGAAGCCTGGATCAATCGTGGCATTCGGGTTGAACTCGATAAATCCGCCTTTTTCGCCGGCCTCGATTCGGCGAACCCCGACACTTGCTGCTTTGAGCTTGAGTTTATTGAGGGTCAGCAGGTTCTTGGTCGGCTCAGGCAGCAGGCCGAAGCGGTCAATCAGTTCAACTTTCAATTCATCGAGCTGCTCGATACTGTCGGCGCTGGCAATACGCTTGTACAACGACAGACGCGTATTGATATCCGGGATAAAGTCATCCGGCAGCAAGGCGGGCAGGCGCAGCTCGATTTCCGTTTGCTGGCGCAGCAAGTCATCAAGCGATGGCTCTTTACCCTCTTTCAGGGCTTCGACAGCTTGCTCCAGCATCTCCATAAACAAGGTAAAGCCGACCGACTGGATCTGACCGCTTTGTTCGTCGCCCAGCAGTTCGCCGGCACCACGAATCTCCAGATCGTGGGTCGCCAGCGTGAAGCCCGCGCCCAGATCTTCCAGCGAAGCGATGGCATCAAGGCGTTTGACGGCATCTTTGGTCATTCGCTTCGGATGCGGTGTTAACAGGTAAGCATAGGCCTGATGGTGAGAACGGCCGACACGTCCGCGCAGCTGGTGGAGCTGTGCCAGACCCAGGTGATCTGCCCGGTTTATGATAATAGTGTTGGCTGTCGGAACGTCGATACCGGTTTCAATAATGGTGGTACACACCAGCAGGTTATAGCGCTGGTGGTAAAAATCACTCATGATTTTTTCCAGCTCACGCTCGCGCATCTGGCCATGAGCGAAAGTGATGCGCGCTTCGGGGATCAGCTGGCTCAGCTCTTCGGTTGTTTTTTCAATAGAATCAACGTCGTTATGCAGGAAGTAAACCTGACCACCGCGCATTACCTCACGCAACACTGCTTCACGAACCAGCGTTTCGTCTTTTTCACGAACAAAGGTCTTAATTGCCAGACGACGGGCGGGCGGAGTGGCGATGATTGACAGATCCCGCATGCCGCTCATGGCCATATTCAGGGTACGCGGAATTGGCGTAGCCGTAAGGGTCAGAATGTCGACATCGGCCCGCAGCGCTTTCAGTTTCTCTTTCTGGCGAACCCCGAAACGGTGCTCTTCATCGACGATCAACAGGCCGAGATCGTGGTAACGCACTTCGGCATTAAGTAGCTTATGGGTACCAATCAGGATATCAATTTTGCCTTCGGCCACGTCAGCCAGGATCTGCTTCTGTTCTTTCGCGGTTTTAAACCGTGACAAGACTTCGACCCGAACCGGGGTATTCGCGAAGCGATCGCGGAAGTTTTCAAAGTGCTGCTGTGCCAGCAAGGTGGTCGGAACCAGAACCGTGACCTGCTTGCTGTTATCAACAGCCACAAAAGCCGCACGCATGGCCACTTCGGTTTTACCAAAGCCCACATCACCACACACCAGACGATCCATGGCTTTGGCCTGGCACATATCAGACAAAACCGCGTTAATGGCCAGCGCCTGATCATGGGTTTCTTCGAACGGGAATCCGGTGCAGAAGTCTGCGTATGCTTCCCGATCCAGTTTGAATTTAAAGCCGGGTTTGAGCTCGCGCTTGGCGTAAACATCCAGTAGCTCTGCCGCCACATCTCGGACTTTTTCAGCGGCTTTCTTACGCGCTTTGGCCCAGGCTTCACCCCCCAGTTTGTGAATCGGCGCACTTTCTTCGGCCCCACCGGAGTAGCGGCTGATCAAGTGCAGTGATGCTACGGGTACATACAGTTTTGCCCCGCCCTGGTATTCAAGGGTGACGTATTCAGTGGTGATCCCTCCGGCTTCCAGGGTTTGCAGGCCCTGATAACGGCCGATGCCGTGATCGATATGTACCACCGGCTGGCCGATTTGCAGCTCAGCCAGGTTACGGATAATGGTGTCAGTGTTGACGATCTTTTTATCTTCCCGGCGGCGTTTCTGTACGACACGTTCGCCCAGCAGATCGCTTTCGCAGATTAACGCCACAGACGGCTCATCCAGGATAAAGCCTTGTTCGGCAGCGCCAATGATCAGGCTGAACTGGCCGGGAGCCTCAATAGCTTCGCTCAGAGATGAGCACACCATTGGCCGGAGTTTGATGCGTGCCAGCAGATCCAGCAGGGCCTCGCGTCGACCTTCTGAGGCCACGGAGAAAATAATTTTGCCGGTAAAGCTTTCAATAAATCGGCGTAACTCTGCCAGTGGCTCTTTCAACTGGTGGTTGATTGTCAGGGCTGGAACCGGGCGCAGTGCCGGGTTAAACCGACCGGCTTTTTCCGGCTCCGCGTCACGGCGGAAGCGGATTTGCGGTAGCGTTTTAAACTTGGCAAACAGCTCGTCTTTTGCCAGCCACAGTTCACTCGGCGGCAGAAGCGGGCGCAGTGGGTCGACCCGGCGCTGATCGTAGCGGTACTCGGCATCTTTGAGAAACTGGTCAACTGCAGGCTCCAGTTCACCGATAGTGATCAGCAGGCTGTTGTCCGGCAGGTAGTCAAACAAGGTTTCGGTCTGGTCAAAAAACAGGGGTTGCCAGTACTCGATACCGGCCGGCCAGGTTCGTTTGCTGACTTGCTGGTAGATCGATTCGGGCTCACGGCGAGCTTCAAATCGTTCGCGCCAGCGCATCCGGAAGTTTTCGATTGCCAACTCGTCAGTCGGGAATTCGTGTGCAGGTAACAGACGAATCTGCTCAATTTCACCGGTTGAACGCTGGGTTTCCGGTTCGAACTGACGGATCGAGTCCACTTCATCATCGAAGAAATCAATCCGGTAAGGCTGGTCACTGCCCATAGGGAACAGATCCAGCAAGGAACCACGGCTGGCGTATTCGCCGTGTTCCATCACCTGATCCACATGGCGGTAACCGGACGTTTCCAGTTGCAGACGCAGTTTTTCGAGTGATAACCGATCGCCTTTCGATACCATCAGTGCATGCTGACGTATGAAAGACTGAGGTGTCAGACGCTGCAGCAGGGTGCTGATTGGCACCAGTACCACCCCTGATTTCTGGGTGGGCAGGGCATACAGGCGTGACAGCCGGTCGGAAATAATGTCCTGATGCGGCGAGAAGTTATCGTATGGCAGGGTCTCCCAGTCCGGGAATACGCTGACCTCCGCGTGGGTAAACTGGCTGATTTCCGGCTGAAGCCGCAAGGCAGTCTGGGTATCTGGTACTACGGCCAGAATAGCACCACGGTGATCCTGAGTCAGCTCTGCGACTGACAGAGCCAGTGCGGCGCCGGAAACATTGCCGATGTAACGGTTATCGCCGGGCTGAGCGGGTAAAGGTAATGACAGTATGGATTGTGATTTCATCATGATTACGAATTATCTGAGCGCTGTTGCGCGCGCTGGCGCAGAATTTTTTGTTGGAAATACAGGGCTGCCCGTATCAGCAGATCGCGGTCTTCTTCCTGAAGGCGCGTATAGCGCAGCGAGATATCATACTGCTGATCCAGAGCTTGGCATTCACAGACTTCAGCATAGGCATAGACGGCCGCTGCCGGTTGTTCCAAAAATAGTTTAAGGCGAACAGCCTGACCCGGTGTTAAAGGCTGGGCGGAGGAATAAGACAGACGGCTGGCCCCGAAGGTCGTGGTGGTGTAGCGAAATGCCGGGTCATTCTGCTGCGACAGTACGTACAACAGGAGCAGGTTGATTTTGCTGTTTTGGGCGGCCAGGTACTGGGTCAGTGCTTGATACTGCTCTTTATTAAACTGCGACAGCGTGCGATCAAGGTTATCGTCTAATCCGCTGCATTCACTGGCGACACGAAACAGTGGCGGGATTTCCTGCGGAAAGTGTGTTTCGTCCGGTACCGCCTCATTGGGGGACAGGGGCTCTACATTAATGGTTAACCCTGCATGGACTGAAAAATATTCGTCCTGGTTCATGTCGCACTCGCATTTCATTAACTATTCTTCGATTATCACTTAGCTGCCGGTCTGGGGCAAGTCAGCTTCTGAGAGAGTGGCGTTTTTAGCTCCTGTTTTTACATTAGTTTTACCCGCTTCGTTGGTAATCATGCGCTGCAACAGGTATGCTTGCTGGCAGTATTATTCCGGATGGTTTCTTCTTTACTCATATGTTTCATCCCGTTTCGTTTTTTATAGGATTGCGCTATCTCCGGGGTCGCTCAGGCGATCGTTTCAGTCGGTTTGTATCCTATATGTCTACCGCAGGCATCACGATAGGTGTCCTGTCATTGGTGACCGTGCTTTCTGTGATGAATGGTTTTGAGCAGCAGCTCAAAGAGCGCATTCTGGGTGTGATGCCGCAGGCGGTGATATCGTCACCGGCTGGCCACCTGACCCGGACCGCACAGCCTCCCGAAGCCCTGACGACGATACCGCATGTCGGTGTGGTTACGCCTCTGACCCGCAGTGAAGCGGTGCTGCAAAGTGCCCGTTCGCTGGCTGCAGGTATGGTGCTGGGTGTCGATCCGAAAGGCTTCGAGCCGATTAGTTATTACGTGGTGCGGGGTGATCTGGCTGAGCTGGAATCCGGCAGCTACAAGGTGATTCTGGGGCAGGGGCTTGCCATGCAGCTCGGCGTTGATGTCGGTGACAAAGTGCGCCTGATGGTGACCAGTGCCAGCCAGTATACGCCACTGGGCCGTATTCCGAGCCAACGTAATTTCGAGGTTGCCGGGGTTTACAATACCGGCTCCGACGTCGATAACCAGATGGTGCTGACGCACATTGATGATGCTGGACGTTTGTTACGGCTGAAGCCGGGCGAGATTAGCGGCTGGCGCTTGTTTGTTGATGACCCGTTTGTGGTGTCTGAACTGGCGACCCGTGCGCTGCCGGATGACCTGCAGTGGTCTGACTGGCGCGAGCAACGCGGTGAGCTGTTTCAGGCCGTTAAAATGGAAAAGAACATGATGGGACTGATGCTGGGGCTGATCATCGGGGTTGCGGCGTTTAACATCATCTCTGCGCTGATTATGGTAGTCATGGAGAAGCAGGCCGAAGTGGCCATTCTGAAAACCCAGGGCATGACCAGCAATCAGGTTCTGATGGTCTTTATGGTTCAGGGCGCCAGCAGCGGTGTCATTGGCGCGATGTTTGGCGGTATTCTGGGCACACTGCTGGCATCTAACCTCAATACCCTGATGTCCTTCTTCGGGGTCAACTTCATCACTACCGGCGGCCATCTGCCAGTGGTGATCGAACCTTTACAAATTCTTGTTGTGATTGTCGGTGCTATTCTGCTGAGTCTGCTGGCAACTGTTTTTCCTTCTTACCGGGCGGCATTGGTACGTCCTGCTGAGGCACTTCGTTATGAGTAATCCGTTATTAGTTTGTCAGGATCTTCGTAAGGTCTACCGTGAAGCCCAGCTGGAAACCGAAGTACTGAAAGGCGTCGGATTTACTCTGAAAGCTGGGGAGCTTGTCGGCATTGTCGGTGCGTCGGGTTCCGGTAAAAGTACGCTGCTTCATCTGTTGGGCGCGCTGGATGAACCCAGTGCAGGCGATGTGTATTTTAAAGGGCAGCAGCTCAATACGCTGAGCGCCAACAAGCAAGCCAAGCTGCGAAATCAGGAAATCGGCTTTGTGTACCAGTTCCATCACTTGCTGGCAGATTTCAGCGCGGTGGAAAACGTGGCCATGCCGCTGTTGATTGGTGGGGTATCACCAGCCAGTGCCAGAGAGCAGGCTAATCAGATTCTGGAGCTGGTGGGATTGTCTCACCGTCTGGAACACCGACCTTCCGAGTTGAGCGGGGGCGAACGCCAGCGTGTTGCCATTGCCCGAGCACTGGTTAACAAGCCGTCGCTGGTTTTGGCGGATGAGCCAACCGGCAATCTGGACCACAAAACGGCACTGGAAATTTACGATTTGATGCGTCGTCTGAACAAAGAATCAGGGACAGCGTTTCTGGTGGTGACTCACGACAATGAGTTAGCTGGTAAGCTGGATCGTTGCATGCACATGCAGGACGGTGAACTGGTGGATGTTGAGGTAGCCTGATGTTCAACCCGCTTTCGTTATTTATTGGCAGCCGTTTCAGTCGCGCTCGTCAGCGTAACCGGATGGTGTCGTTTATCTCCATTTCATCAACGCTGGGCATCGCGGTCGGCGTGGCGGTGATCATTATTGGTCTGTCGGCCATGAACGGTTTTGAGCGTGAGCTGCAAAACCGAGTGCTGTCTGTGATCCCTCACGGCGAGCTGGAAGCCGTGAAACCCCCGTTTGTTGACTGGCAGCCGATTCTGGCCAAGGTTGAAGAACACCCTCGGGTGACGGCTGCTGCGCCCTATATCCAGTTTACAGCGCTGCTTGAGAAAGGCAGCAGTCTGAAAGCCGTGGAAGTGCGCGGTGTGGATCCGACGATGCAACCGAAGGTCAGTGCCTTGCCGTCTTATGTGAAAGACGGTGCCTGGGAGCGTCTGGAATCCGGTAAGCAGCAGGTGATTCTGGGGCAGGGGGTTGCAGACAAGCTGGGGATTGAAGTCGGTGACTGGATCACGGCGATGATCCCTAATCCGGATCCGGAAGCCCGCCTGAAGGCACCACACCGGATTCGTCTGCAGGTATCGGGACTGCTTGCTCTGGCGGGTCAGATTGACCATAACTTTGCGCTGGTACCACTGGCTGATGCGCAGGAGTACCTGTCAATGGGCACCGGGATCACCGGGATTGAGCTGAACGTCGATGAGGTGTTGGATGCCCAGCACATTGTGCGGGAAGTGGGCTACACCCTGCCGGTGTATGTGTACCTGAAAAGCTGGAATCAGAAATACGGTTATCTGTACCGCGATATTCAGATGGTACGCACCATTATGTATCTGGTGATGGTACTGGTGATCGGGGTGGCGTGTTTTAACATAGTGTCAACACTGATGATGGCAGTAAAAGACCGGGCGGCAGATATTGCGATTTTACGTACCATGGGGGCGAATGATCGTCTGGTGCGCTCGATTTTTGTCTGGCACGGTATTCTGTCCGGAGTGGTCGGCAGTCTCGCTGGTTCGGTGTTGGGATCGCTGGTGGCGGTTAATCTCACAGCAATGGTCAGGCAGCTGGAAGGGATAATTGGCCACCAGTTCCTGTCAGGCGATATCTATTTCGTCGACTTTCTGCCAACTCAGCTGGCGTTCTCTGATGTCATGCTGGTAACCCTAACGGCGGTAGCACTGAGTTTTATGGCTACCTGGTATCCCGCGCGACGGGCAAGCCGCCTGCACCCGGCCACAGTACTGAGTGCGAAGTAAGCGAAAACCTGGAGTGGCTATCTGTTAATGATGGCATTGAATTGATGGTGCTGTCATTGATGGCGCTGGATGTGATTCAGCTGACATTGCCTCTAAAAGGCATGAGCTGATTTCTTTCTCGGCTCGATTAACCAAGGCCGGACTGGTAGCAGTCCGGCCTTGTTGTTTTGTATTCTCAGTCTGTTCAGACTAGAGCTACTCATTAAAATCAGCAACGTGAACCGTAACCAGACGCGTAGGCTGAAATCAGTTATCTGTGGAGAGTACTGAGAGCATCAAAGAAAGTGAGAGCCGCCATGCAAAATTTCGTGAATGCCAGTGCGGCTGACCGGTTTTTCGTAGTGTGGATTCCGGTGATGAATCAGCTGGTCGGGAAAGCATTGATTTGATCATGGCGCGCAGCATAAAAAAACCTCGCATCGGCGAGGTTTTTTTATTTGCACATATCGCTTGTACAGTTTTAATCGGGCGTTTTTAACGCAATACCCGGAATTTACGTTTCTGCCAGCTGCGCACTACCGAGTAACGCCACAAGCCACGAATGCCGAAGTAACCAACCAACGCACATCCTACGCCGCAAATCATGCAACCGAGCAGGAAAGGAGGTCCAATCTGGTTCATCTGACTCATCAGGAAATCCCACGACAGTTCAAAATGGAACGACTGATGGGGGGTATTCAGCAGCCAGGCGCCAATTTTGTAAGCGCCGTAGAACAGAACCGGCATGGTTATCGGGTTACTCACCCATACAAGACAGACCGACAAAGGGAGGTTAACGCTAAAAAGGATAGCCAGGCCTGCAGCCATAATCATCTGACTGGGAAGAGGAACAAATGCCATAAACAAACCGACAGCAAAGGCCCCAGAGGCCGAGCGGCGGTTCAGACACCACAGGTTAGGGTTATAGAGCACGTTGCCAAAGATTTTCAGCGCTTTTTGCCGCTTAATCACCTCATGGCTCGGCATCATTCGTTTGATTACTTGTCTGGGCATTGTCGTTCTTTTTTTCCAAGGCTGACTTGATATGTTGCAAGGCGCAGCCGCTATGGCAATCGGACTTCTTTCGTTGCATTTCTGGCCAGCATTGCCAAGTTACCATGCAACTATGACACTGTGTCTGATAGGCGGGCTAGTGTGTGCCTATTTTCGACTGAATCTTTTGATCTATGTCGCATTCGGTGCACTTTTGGCGAATGTTTCCGCCACCAGCTACCTCAAGAAAGTTCAATTTGCCGCTGTAGAGGCTGGGAATATTATCATAGTTGGTGAAGTTCGCAGCCTTTTAAATGTTCGTAAAAACAATACAGTGTTCGAATTTGTTTCGTCTGAAACATGGCGTCATAACCCTGATTTTACGCTGAATCCAGCGAGCACGGCACCCGTCGCTGAGCCGTCACCAACACGGCCTGTGCATGATAGTGCAGTGTATCAGCCTAAGACGCTGCGCCTGCAACTACGCTGGCCGGTTGCAGAAACATTGGTTGAACCACTTCCCGAATTGCGGCCTGGTGAATTGTGGCAACTGGAAGTTCGCCTCCGGCCACCTGCCGGGCGGGTAAACAGTGCGGGTTATGATAAAGAACGTCACTTTGTTGGTCAGGGCATTCACGGAACCGGCATCGTTGTTGGCGGCCATCGCCTTAAAGATAATACAGATACTCTGGCTCGGTGGCGGCAATTGGCCTTTGAACAGGCGTTGGAGCGCACTCAAGTGCTGGAGTATCAGCCCTATTTGCTGGCATTGAGTTTTGGTTATCGGGATTTGCTCGGGGATTCGGAGTGGGCACTGCTGAGAGATAGCGGGCTGGCGCACCTGATGGCGATCTCTGGTTTGCATATTGGTCTGGCGGTGCTGTGCGGCTGGGGCATTGGACGACGGCTGCGCGGCGTGTTGCCGGACCATGCTGCCTGGCAGTGGTTGCCAATCTGGCTGGGTCTGCTCGCCGGGCTGTTATATGCGTGGCTGGCCGGATTCAGCCATCCCACGGTTCGCGCATTGCTGATGAGCAGTATGGTTTTGCTATTGTTGCGCCAGGCTATTGTATGGTCTGGCTGGCATATTTTGCTGGTGGTGTTTGCGGTTAGTCTGGCAATCAATCCGTTGGCCAGTTATGCCATGGGCTTTTGGTTATCATTTATCGCGGTGCTGGTGATTTTACTGGCCGCCGCCAGCGGAATCCGACCCCAGCAACGCGCCGGACAAACCGGGTGGCAGCAATGGCGTGAAAAACTCGTCAGCCTTGCACTGATGCAGGCGGCGTTGTTGTGTCTGATGTTGCCGGTTCAGTGGGTCGGGTTTGGTGGCTTTGCTCCACTGGCGCCATTAGTCAACTTTCTGGTGGTGCCTTGGGTAAGCATGGTGACAGTGCCACTGGTTTTGTTGGCATTATTACTGTCGTTCTGGCCAGCGGGAGCAGCATGGCTGTGGATGCTGGCTGACCGGAGTCTGGAACTGGCACTGTTTATTGCCCGTTTCAGTCAGGGAACCTGGTGGCCTATCAGTCTGAACGGCGGACCGGTGATTATCGGCGTTACTGCGTTGGTCATCGCATTCTGGTTGTTGCCGTGGAAGCGCTTCCCAGCGTTGCTGCTATCTGGGGTGTTGCTTGTCTTGCTGTGGGGGAATGCGGCGCGCTTGCCATTCGTACCTGAGTTATTCACTCCGTTTGAGGTTCAACAGTCGGCAGGGCTGTTGGTGGAACAGCCGATGTCAATTGAACGACAACAGCAGTCAACGCCCATGCCCTGGACCGTGGACCTGCTGGATGTCGGACACGGCCTGGCGGTTGTGATCGAGCGTAATGGTCGCGCGGTGCTTTATGACACAGGCAACCGTTGGCCACAGGGGAGTATTGCCAGTTCAGTGATTGAACCTGTGCTGCATCGGCGCGGGATATTTCAGCTGGACGGGCTTATTCTCAGCCATGCCGACAGTGATCACGCCGGGGGCACCGACTATGTGATCGAACGGTTTAAGCCGGTGTGGCGGCGCAGCAGTGATGTTCGCCCGGGGTTTATGCCGTGTGTACGGGGGCAGCAATGGCAGTGGCAGGGACTAATATTTCGTGCTGTGTGGCCACCTAAACAGGTCGCACGCGCGGCCAATCCGCACTCTTGCGTGGTTGCAATCACTGACCCTACAGGGTTCAACGGTGATCGAGCTCCAGTGACGGTGTTGCTGACCGGTGACATTGATGCGATATCAGAGTTGTTACTGACGCGTCTGGAGCCTGATCTCCAGCCGGATATCTTGCTGGTGCCACATCACGGCAGCCAAACGTCTTCGACTGCTACCTGGTTGTCAGCCATGTCACCGGAGTATGCTTTGGTGTCTGTTGCTCGATTCAATCCCTGGCAGTTACCCTCCGCAAGTATCCGGCAGCGATATCTGGCGCAGGGGATTCCCTGGTTGTCGACGGCAGAGACCGGACAAGTGACATTGACCATGTCCGCTGATGGTATCAAGGTTGAAAGGTACCGACAGGATCGCAAAGCGGCCTGGTTTCGTCCTGAGAACCAGATAGTCAGCCCGGTAGACAGCAGCGTAGAGAACTAAGAAAAGCGTTTAGCGCTGACATGATGGTTTGCTGTAATTCACTGGCGGTATAAACCGCTTTGTTTGAAAAACAACCGGTTTCGTGATGAGAATTGTTAACTTATTTGGTCCACGCGCAGTAAGCGAGTAGAATGTCGGGAATTGACTTCAAAAAAATATGGTTTCCATGATTCAACCCAAAGACCAATCCACTTGGGAAACGTTTAAGCAACTGTGGCCCTCTATCAGTCTGTACAAAACCGGACTGGCCGTTGCCGTTGTCGCCCTGATCCTCAATGCAGCCAGCGACGCGCTGATGCTTTCCATGATTAAGCCGCTGATGGACGAAAGTTTCGGTGGGCTGGGCAGCCTTGAATCTAATTTCCTGGCCATGATGCCGATTTACTTGTTGGGCCTGATGATTTTGCGCGGCGTCAGCGGTTTTGTATCGACGTACTGCCTGGCATGGGTTTCCGGCAATGTCGTCATGGCTATGCGCCGTCAGATGTTTAACCACTTCATGAAAATGCCGGTCAGCTTTTTTGACAAAGAATCGGCCGGTAAGCTGCTGTCGCGAATTACCTATGACTCAGAGCAGGTCGCTTCAGCCACCAGTGGTGCGCTAGTCAGTCTGGTACGTGAAGGCGCGACCATTATCGCGCTGATGGCTATCATGTTTTACAACAGCTGGCAGTTGTCATCGATCCTGCTCATTATTGCGCCGGTCGTTGCGTTCAGTATTCGCGTCGTTTCCAAGCGTTTCCGTCGTATTTCGAAGAATATGCAGGATGCGATGGGGTCTGTTACCTCGTCTGCCGAGCAGATGCTCAAGGGCCACAAAGTGGTGCTGAGTTACGGTGGTCAGCAGGTAGAGCAGGAGCGCTTTGAAAAAGTCAGCAACCGCATGCGCCAGCAGACCATGAAACTGGTGTCGGCACAGGCGATTGCTAACCCGGTGATTCAGGTGATTGCTTCTCTGGCACTGGTCGTGGTTCTGATTCTTGCTAATACCGAGAGTCTGCGTGAGTCGCTGACACCAGGTACCTTCGCCCTGATTTTCGGTTCGATGTTTGGTCTGATGCGCCCACTTAAAGCCCTGACGAACGTCACCTCACAGTTCCAGCGTGGTATGGCAGCGTGTCAGACACTGTTTGGCCTGATGGAGCTGGAAGCGGAAAAAGACACAGGGACTTTTGAAACGAAGCGTGTCAAAGGCGACATCCAGGTGAAAAATGTCACCTTTACTTATCCGACCAAAGATACCCCGGCACTGCGTAATATCAGCTTTGACCTGCCAGCCGGTAAAACACTGGCGCTGGTCGGTCGTTCGGGTTCAGGGAAAAGTACCATTGCCAACCTGCTGACCCGCTTCTACGACATTGACTCCGGTGAGATCACTCTGGATGGCCGCAATATTTGTGATTACAAGCTGGCTAACCTGCGTGAGCAGGTGGCGGTTGTGTCGCAGAATGTGCACCTGTTCAACGACACCATTGCCAACAACATTGCGTACGCCAGCGGTGAGCAATACAGCCGCGCTGATATTGAAAAAGCGGCAGAGCTGGCCCATGCGATGGACTTTATCAACAACATGGAACATGGCCTGGATACCGTGATTGGCGAAAACGGGGTCAGCCTGTCTGGTGGTCAGCGTCAGCGAATCGCGATTGCCCGTGCCTTGCTGCGCGATGCACCGGTTCTGATTCTGGATGAAGCCACATCGGCTCTGGATACCGAATCAGAGCGCGCGATCCAGTCTGCCTTGGATGAGCTGCAGAAAGACCGTACCGTGGTGGTGATTGCCCACCGTCTGTCGACCATTGAAAATGCCGATCAGATCCTGGTGGTTGATGAAGGTGATATTATCGAGCGTGGCGTTCACCAGGAGCTGCTGGCGCAGGACGGTGCTTACGCTCAGTTGCATCGTATCCAGTTTGGTGACTGATGGCCTCGTTGATTGAAAAAATCTGGTTCGAGTCACATCCGGCCGGTTGCCTGTTAAAACCGCTGTTGTGGCCGCTTAGCAAGCTGTTCGGACGAATTAGCCAGTCCCGCCGTCAGGCGTATCAGTCTGGCAAGAAGGCTGTGTACCGTGCATCGGTTCCGGTGGTTGTGGTGGGTAATATCACCGCCGGCGGAAACGGTAAGACACCGGTAGTCGTCTGGCTGGTAGAACAACTGAAAGCCGCCGGGCTAAACCCCGGCGTGGTGTCCCGGGGTTATGGGGCGAAAGCACCGTATTACCCGTATCGGGTAACGCCTGACAGTACAACGGCCGAAGCCGGGGATGAACCGGTGCTTATCTATCGTCGTACCGGTGTTCCGGTTGCGGTTTCGCCGAAACGGGCCGAAGCCGTGACATTACTGGAGCCGGAAGTAGACGTCATCATTACGGATGATGGCCTGCAACATTACGCCCTGGCGCGTGATATTGAGATTGTGGTGATTGATGGCCAGCGGCGATTTGGCAATGAACAGCTGATCCCGCTGGGGCCGTTGCGCGAAAGTTGTGACCGGCTCAGAGAAGTGGATTTTCTGATCTGCAATGGCGGAAAGCCGCAGCCTGGCGAAATTCCGATGCAACTGGCACCGGCATCACTGGTGAATCTGGTGAGTGGTGAACGGTGCGAGGTAACCAGCCTGCAAGGCGATCTGGTCGCAATGGCCGGTATTGGTCATCCGCCGCGCTTTTTTAATACGTTACAGGAATTGGGCGTGTTCCCGGTTCACTGTCAGCCGTTTGCCGACCATCAGGCATTCAGTGAACAAGAATTACAACAGCTCGCCCAACAAGGGCAGCATTTAGTGATGACAGAGAAAGATGCGGTGAAATGCCACTCTTTCGCTCAGTCTGATTGGTGGTACTTGCCTGTGGATGCGGTACTTCCTGAAGAACAGGCTGAGGGTTTAATTAACCGGATTATGAAGGTAAAGGAAGAATATGGATCATCGTCTGCTTGAAATCGTTGCTTGCCCGGTATGCAAAGGGAAGCTGAATTACGATAAAGACAAAAATGAGCTGATCTGTAAGTTTGATCGCTTGGCTTATTCGATTAAAGACGGTATTCCGGTACTTCTTGAACCGGAAGCTCGTACGCTGAGTTCTGACGAGGTGAAATAATGGCCTTTACGGTAATTATTCCTGCCCGCTACCAGTCCTCGCGCCTGCCGGGCAAACCGCTGGCAGATATTGCTGGTAAGCCTATGATTCAATGGGTTTATGAGCAGGCCAGTAAAGCCGGTGCGGATCAGGTGATTGTCGCGACAGACGACGATCGCATTGCAGAGGCGGTGCGCGGGTTTGGCGGCGAGGTCTGTATGACTCGTCCGGACCATGAATCGGGCACCGAGCGTCTGGCAGAAGTGGTTGAGCAATATGGCCTGGCGGATGATCACATTGTGGTGAACGTACAGGGTGATGAGCCACTGATCCCGGAAACCATTATTCGTCAGGTCGCGGTCAACCTGGAGCAGAGCAAGGCTCCAATGGCAACGCTGGCGGTGGAAATTGATCATGCGGACGAGGTTTTTAACCCGAATGCGGTGAAAGTCGTGACGGACAAAGACGGTTATGCGCTGTATTTCAGCCGGGCCTCTATTCCATGGGATCGTGACAATTTCGCTAAGCGCCCGCAGGAAATCCACCATAACCTGATGCGTCATATCGGGATTTATGCATACCGTGCCGGTTTTATCAAAACCTACATCGAATGGGAGCCGAGCGCGCTGGAAAAAATTGAGGCGCTGGAGCAGCTTCGTGTGCTTTGGTACGGCGAAAAGATCCATGTCGATGTGGCCATTGATGTGCCGCCGGCGGGTGTTGACACGCCGGAAGACCTGGACAAAGTCCGCGCTCTGGTTGGTGGCTGAACCGACCTGAAACACAAGGGCTGAAGGTTATCCTTCAGCCCTTTTTGTTGGTGCTGACCCGACGGGGTGGGGTTCGTGTCTGCGCTGTTTTATGTCTTGCATTAATGATCAAGTCTTCGCTGCGACTTGGCGGCAGAAGCTAGCGCGATGCAAGCTACGGGTAGGGACTTACAGGAACTCAACTTTGTCGATTTCCACTTCTGGTGTCAGCCCGCCTTCCACTTCGCCGTAAAGGCGCAGGCGGGTCTCTGGCGTGATGGCTTTGTTGAAACGGATGTCATCATCCAGTTCTACTTTTACCTCATCCACACCGTCGCTGAGCATGTAGGTATCAGCGCTGATCTGTTTCACCAGAAATCCCTCGAGTACCACAGCATGGTCTTTCAGCATGCCGCTGTTGTGCATCACGTCTTTGATAGGTGTAACGTCGACAGGCCCGGTGTAGGTCATTTTAGTCGGGGTAGCCAATGCGATTGCTGGTCCCAGTGTCAGTGTGGTCGCGATGGCCAGTACCGCACTTTTAGTCATTGCACGCTTAGTCATTACGCTGGACATCATTTTTTTCAAAAAACGTTTTTTTAAGAACCGTTTTTTTAAGAACTGTTGGTTTAAGAACCATTTACTAAGCAGTCGTTTGTTTTGGATCAGGCGAATCAGGGCAATGCGTGGTTTCATCATAATCAGGCCTCCGTTTCAGATTTTGCACCCAGCTCCCCCCCTTTTCATCTGTTTTGGGATGGAATTGGCTGGGTTTTCTGTTTTCTGTTTTCTGTTTTCTGTTTGTTGGAGCTATTAAAGCCCAATTGGACTGAACCCAGCGTGAGGCGCCTGTTCATCATTCATTCATAGGGATTTCACTGCACAGCCCGCAATCCGCAGCCTATAGCCTATCACGCAATGTTCAAAAGCCAGTTGTGAAGACTTAACGCTCAGAAATGAGGGAAAGATAATGAAGAGGTTACACAGAAAAAAGCGAATCGCATGCACGCAGAATCAATGGCTGCAATGGATAAGGCAGCAATGGTTAAGAAAAACAGGCGGAAGGCAGGCAGAGGCATCCTGACCTTAATGTAAACCAAGAAAAAGGCCACCAGGTTTCCCTGATGGCCTTACGAAATCTGAATGTGTTGACGAGGTCGGAAGCTTACGCTTTTGCAGTTTGTACGTCGACTTCGTTGTCAGACTCGAAAATCTGGTTATCCGCTTGACCCATCAGGCGAGCCGTAATGGTACCGGCTGTAATCGAACCGCTGACGTTCACTGCGGTACGGCCCATGTCAATCAGAGGCTCGATAGAAATCAGCAGGCCTGCCAGCGCGATAGGCATGTCCAGTGCCGACAGTACGATTAGCGCGGCGAACGTTGCACCACCACCCACACCGGCGATACCGAATGAACTGATAGTGACAATGGCAATCAGCGTTAGCATGAAACCCGGATCCAGAGGATTGATACCAATCGTTGGCGCAATCATCACTGCCAGCATCGCCGGGTACAGACCCGCACAACCGTTCTGGCCCATAGTGGCGCCGAATGAGGCAGAGAAGTTAGAAATCGTTTCACCGTTACCCAGTTTTTTCACCTGCGTTTCGATGTTCATTGGAATCGCACCTGCACTGGAGCGAGAAGTGAACGCAAAAGTCAGTACTGGCAGAATTTTCTTCAGGAAGCGAATCGGGTTTACTCCGACGAAGGCCACCAGTACCAGGTGCATCACCAGAATCAGTCCCAAACCTACGTAAGACGCTACCATAAAGTTCAGCAGGCTTAGAATGTCGTTTACGTTAGAACCGGCCACCACTTTGGTCATCAGAGCCAGAATACCGTAAGGCGTCAGGCTCAGCACCATACGTACCAGAGTTCGTACGACTTCTTGTGCAACCTGCATGAATTTCTCGAACGAGGCACCCAGCTCAGGTTGAGTGCGGATCACGGTCAGACCGGCCACACCAATGAAAGCAGAGAAAATAACAACCGCGATCGTTGACGTCGGACGGCTGCCTGCCAGATCCGCAAACGGGTTGGCCGGGAAGAACGAGATAATCATGTCTGCAAATGACAGACCGGCAACAGATGTCAGGCGAGTTTCCAGTGCTTCACCACGGGCGATTTCACGCGCGCCTTGCACAATGCCTTCTGCCGACAGGCCGAACATGTTGCTGACCAGAATACCGATCAATGCTGAAACCGCAGTAGTTGCCAGCAGGATACCGATAGTCAGACCGGAGATTTTACCCAGCGAGCTGGAGTCTTTCACTTTGATGATCGCACCGATGATTGACACAGTGATCAACGGCATGATGATCATTTTCAGCAGGCTGACATAACCCGAACCGACAATATTCACGTATTCCAGCGTACCGCTGATGACGTCACTGCCGCCGCCGTAAACAAACTGCATCGCAGCACCGAAGACAACACCCAGTCCCAGACTGGTAAATACACGTTTTGACAAGGTGTTTTCTGCCCTTTGCTGCATAAACAGCAAGGCGATCAGCAGGGCAAAGATCGCCAGGTTAATGATTACAAACATATGTGGAATCCTAAACGGTCTGACCTGCCTCAGCGAGCAGGTAAAAGAATAGTAAGCTGGAAGCGATCTTATGATTTGTATCGCAAAACAGGAATTAATTTTTATTACTATCCATATAAAAAAATAGAACTAGTTAAAACTATTTTGAATAAGGGTGAAAAAGTCACCAGTGCTGGCGTGAGTTGGCGAAAAAGCAACATAAACAGCAGAGAAAAGACCGGATAGATAGTAAGGATTGTCGTCATTAAAAAAGCCGCCGGTAACCGGCGGCTGGAACTTTGTTGGCCTGAAGCAGTCACTTGAATGCTGGTGGAGTTGGGAAAGGTAAGTTAACAGGCCCAGTATGCCGCGGCTATCCTGCATTCACAGCGTCGTTATGGCTCTCTTCAGCCGTCTCGTTTTGCTGATTCAGGAGGCTGCGCAGCGTTTGCCACCAGCGACCCAGTTGTTCATGCCAGTAACGCTCGGTCTGTTCGAGATATAAGGCCTGTGGTTTATAACGTTCCCACGGCTGTTCAATCTTGTTGCTGGCAAGGAAATTGGTCGGTGCGGGTATTGGCGTGAGACCTTCCGAATGGAACTCGTTCAATGCCCGTGACATGTGGCTGGCGGAGGTGACCAGCACCAGTTTGTGATCGCCGACCACAGTGGCGGCTTGTGAGGCCTCTTCTTTGGTATCCCGTGCTGTTTCAAGCAGCAGGATATCGTGTTTGTTGACTCCCAGTGCAAGGGCGACCTGAGCCATCATCCTTGCCTGGCTCACTTCGGTCCCCCCACTGAAACCTGACAGAATCAGTTTAGAGCCGGGAAACATGCGATGAATACGAATACCTTCAGACAACCGCATCAGAGCCGTACGGGAGAGTTGCGAAGTGATTGGCATGGCATTGTCGATAATATGTCCGCTGCCCAGTACCATCACAAATTCGACCGGTTTGCCGGAAGGCACATAAGGAGGGTACGCTTTTTCCACCGGACGGAGTAAGCTAGTCGACACCGGCTGGAAGGAGAAGAGGAAGATCCCAAGGAAAGCAATACTGACCAGCCCTGTTCCCAGTCCTTTACGGCGGGAAAACCAGAGCAGCAGCAGTCCGGCGAGCCCGATCAGCAGCATGGCTGGTAAGGGCATTAAAAATGCCGACACGATTTTTTTGAGTTCAAACATGGAATGTAGTCCGAAAAATCAGCAGTTGAGCTTGAAAAAGCACCACAAGCCTTTATTCCTCTATCGCTTGTGAGAAAATAAGCCACATTTTTGAAACCGCTATCATAACGTAAAGCCGACGTGATCAAAGATCGAAATTTTGACGATTTAGCCCAAAAATTTGCAAAAAATATTTACGGCACCGGTAAAGGCCAGATTCGGCAAACCGTTGTTTGGGAAGATTTAGAGCAAATTCTGGGCCTGTTAAACAAACAACAGCCCCTGCAGGTACTCGATGCCGGCGGTGGGATTGGTCAGCTCTCGCAGAAAATTGCAGCACTCGGACATCACGTTACGTTATGTGATCTTTCTGGTGAAATGCTCAAATTAGCCGAGCAGGAAATTGCCAAGCAAGGTCTGCTTGAGCAATATCGCCTGGTTCATAGCTCGGTACAGGAGATAGGTCAGCACCTGGATGAACCGGTGGACCTGATTCTGTTCCATGCCGTGATGGAGTGGCTGTCTGATCCGAAGTCGGCCCTGGAAGGCCTGATGAAACAGGTGAAACCGGGCGGCATCATTTCCGTCATGTTTTACAACTACAATGGTCTGTTGTTCAAGAACCTGATTTGCGGCAACCTGACGCACATTGAAGAGGGCATGCCACACCGCAAGCGGTTTAAATTACAGCCGCAGCAAGGGATTAAGCCGGAAGATGTTTACCACTGGCTCAATGCTGCCGGTTTTGAGATTTTAGGCAAAACGGGTGTACGCACTTTCCATGACTACATGCAAACAGTCCGGGTCGGCGATTACACCTTTGAACAGGTTCTGGAGATGGAGCGTAAGCTGTGTCGCCAGGAACCATATTTGTCTCTAGGGCGTTACATCCATGTGTATGCACAAAAACCTGACGTGCAAAACGACGCGCACAGCCCTGAGATGAAAGAAAATAACAGCAATAAGGACAACGGATGAGTGAAGTCACCCAGACCGTTCCTGAGTTGGTTAACTGGGTTAAGCAGAATGAATTCGAGCTTAACCTGCCAACTGAACGGCTGGCGTTCCTGTTGGCGATTGCTGTCTTAAGCGGTGATCGTATTGACGAAGAATTAGGGGAAGGTGAACTGATTGATGCATTTCGCATTGTCAGCGAACTGTTTCAGCAAACGCCGGAAACTGTCGCCTTTCGCGCCAACAACGCCATAAATGAGTTGGTTCGCCAACGCCTTATTTCCCGCTTTACCAGTGAATTGACTGACGGTGCCAGTATTTACCGTTTAAGTCCGCTGGCATTGGGGATTACCGATTACTACGCCCGTCACCGCGAATACTCGACCCTGAAGTTGTCGATTCAGCTGGCGATGGTTGCCGATGAAATTAATAAAGCAGCCAGTGCCGCCCAGCAGGGCGGTGATGAGAAACACTGGCGCAAGAACGTACACGCAGTGCTCAAGTACTCGGTGGCGGAGATTTTTGACCGCATCGATCTTAACCAGCGGGCGATGGATGAGCAGCAACAGCAGGTGAAGCAGGACATTGCGGAACTGCTGAATCAGGACTGGCGTGCGGCCATTACCAGCTGTGAAACCCTGCTGAACGAAACATCCAGCACCCTGCGTGAACTGCAGGATACCCTGCAGGCCGCCGGTGACCAGTTGCAGACGCAACTGCTGATTATCCAGGAAGAAATTCAGGGCAACCCTGAGCTGGATTTTGTCAGTGCGATGGTATTCAACCTTCAGTCTAAACTGGACCGCATTATTAACTGGGGTCAGCAGGCGATTGACCTGTGGATTGGCTATGACCGCCACGTTCACAAATTTATCCGTACTGCGATCGATATGGATAAGAACCGGGCATTCAGCCAGCGTCTGCGACAGTCGGTACAGGATTACTTCGACGCACCTTGGATGCTGACTTACGCCGATGCCGAGCGTCTGCTCGATATGCGTGACGAAGCACTGGTACTGCGTGATGACGAAGTGACCGGGATTGTGCCGGAAGAAGTGGAATTTGAAGAGCTGGATCTGGTGCATGACCAGCTGGCAGAACAAATTGCCCTGATGTTGCAGGCCCATAAAGAAACCGGTGCAGCAATTAACTTGAGTGTACTCCTGAAAGATTATTTGGCTCAGCACCCACAGGCGAAGCACTTCGACATGGCGCGTCTGGTCGTCGACCAGGCCGTTCGGATGGGATATTCCGAAGCGGATTTCAACGCCATTCAGCCAGATTGGGAAGCGATCAATAATTACGGAGCCAAGGTACAAGCGAATGTCATTGACAAATATTGAAGAATACATGCCTGAGAAGCTGGCCAAGGCGATTGCCAACCCGCTTTTCCCGGCACTGGATAATGCCCTTCGTTCTGGTCGTCATATCTCCAGCGAAGATTTGGACAACCACGCGATGCTGATCGAGTTCGAACTGGAACTCGCGCTGTTTTATAAGCGTTATAACGCTGAACTGGTGCGTGCACCGGAAGGCTTCTTTTATTTACGCCCGCGTTCTACGTCATTGATCAGCCGCTCTGTACTGGCCGAGCTGGATATGCTGGTGGGTAAGGTCTTGTGTTTCCTGTACCTGAGCCCGGAGCGTCTGGCGCACGAAGGTATTTTTACCAATCAGGAACTGTTTGAAGAACTGATGGCGCTGGCGGATGAGAAAAAGCTGATGAAGCTGGTGACTCACCGTGCCAGTGGTTCTGACGTTGACCGCGAAAAGCTGTACGACAAAGTGAAGACATCGCTGCGCCGTTTGCGCCGCCTGGGCATGATTATTCCTATTGGCGAAAGCGGCAAGTTCCGCATCAGCGAAGCCGTGTTCCGCTTCGGGGCGGACGTACGTGCCGGAGATGATATCCGCGAAGCGCAGATGCGTCTGATCCGTGATGGTGAAGCCGTTGTCGTGCATCAACAGGCGCCTAGCCAATCCAGCCTGCTGGACGATGAAGAATTAGAACAAGAACTCGAACACGCCGGTCAGGAGGGTGAAGCCTAATGGAACGCGGTAAGTATCAATCGTTAACCATGGTGAACTGGAACGGCTTCTTTGCCCGTACCTTTGACATCGATAACTTGGTCACCACGCTGTCGGGCGGTAACGGTGCCGGTAAATCAACCACCATGGCGGCCTTCATTACCACCCTGATCCCGGATCAGAGCCTGCTGCACTTCCGAAATACCACGGAAGCGGGCAGCTCCAGCGCCTCTCGCGATAAAGGTCTGCACGGTAAGCTGAAACCGGGTGCCTGTTACGCCGCACTGGATGTCGTGAACTCGAACAACCAGCGCCTCCTGTTTGTGGTCAAACTGCAGCAGGTCGCAGGGCGTGATAAGAAAGTCGACATCAAGCCATTTATCATTCAGGGGCTGCCTTCACACGTGAAACCCACGGAAGTGCTGGTTGAAACCCTGTCTGACAACCAGGCGCGCGTTCGTCAGCTCAGTGAAGTTAAAGACATTGTGACGGCCGATTTTGAAGGCGTGATTTTCAAGTCCTTTAACTCTGTGACCGACTATCATGCACAAATGTTTGAATTTGGCGTACTGCCGAAGAAACTGCGTAACAGCACTGACCGTTCTAAGTTCTACCGCCTGATTGAAGCATCCCTGTACGGGGGGATTTCCAGCGCCATTACCCGCTCGCTGCGTGACTACCTGTTACCTCACAACAGCGGGGTGAAAAAAGCCTTCCAGGACATGGAAGCGGCCCTGCGTGAAAACCGCATGACGCTGGAAGCAATCAAGCTGACTCAGAGCGACCGTGATCTGTTCAAACACCTGATCACGGAAGCGACCAACTACGTGGCCGCCGACTACATGCGTCATGCCAACGATCGCCGCAACAAGCTGGAGCAAGTGCTCAGCCTACGCGGTGAATTGATGGGGTCACGCATGACGCTCGACGATCAGCAAAAGTCGCTGATGAACATGACCGCTGAGCTGGATGAACTGACCGAGCGCGAAGGCGCGCTGGAGCAGGATCATCAGGCCGCGTCGGATCACCTGCAACTGGTGCAGACGGCTGTCCGCCAGCAGGAGAAAATCGAGCGCTACCGTGAAGATCTGGAAGAGCTGACTGAGCGTCTCGAAGAGCAGGTGATGGTCGTTGAAGAAGCGGCCGAGCAGCTGGCAATGGCGGAAGAGCAGGCACTGCTGACTGAAGAAGAAGTCGACAGTCTGAAAACTCAGCTGGCCGATTACCAGCAAGCGCTCGACATGCAGCAGACCCGTGCCCTGCAATACCAGCAAGCGGTACAGGCGCTGGAAAAAGCCCGTGAACTGTCAGGAGACTACCAGCTGCTGGCGGATAAAGCTGTGCCGTATCTGGCGCAGCTGAAGCAGGAGCAGGATACCCAGACCACAGCACTGCTGGCACTCAAGCACAAACTGGACATGTCGTCTGCGGCTGCCCAGCAGTTTGAAAAAGGGCTGGCGATTGTGACCACGATCGCTGGCGCTGTTGAACGTGCCGATGCGGGCAGCAAAGCCCGTGAGCTGATTGCCCATGCCCGCCAGCTGGCTGGCATTACGGAGCGCAGTGAGCAGCTGAAAGCCCAGTACCGCGACATGGAACGCGCCATGCGTAACCAGCGTCAGGCACTGGAGCTGGCTGAAACCTATGCCAAACGCTTTGCCGTCACTATCGACGGTGAGCTGGCAATGGCGGAAGAGCAGGCACGCCACGAAGCAACGCTGGAAGCTCTTGAGCAGGATCAGGAAACGCTGGTAGAGCAGCGCAATGAACTGCGACGCCAGGAGCAGCAACTGGCCGTGGACATTAAGGCCCTGGAAGCCACAGCCCCGGCCTGGATTGTAGCCAACGATGCATTGCTCAAGCTGTCTGATCAGTCTGAGTCTGCACTGCAGGATGGTCAGGCGGTGATGGCAGCAATGCAGCACACGCTGGATCAGGAACGTGCGGTATCGGCCAAGCGTGATGCCCTGGCGACGCGTAAGCAGCAGCTGGAGCAGGAAATTGAGCGTCTGGCACAGCCGGGCGGCAGCGATGATTCTCGCCTGCGCGCACTGGCGGATACGCTGGGTGGCTGCCTGTTGTCTGAAATTTATGACGATATCACTCTGGCTGATGCTCCGTACTTCAGCGCCATGTACGGTCCGGCTCGTCACGCAATTGTGGTACCGGATCTGAAAGGCATCAAAGAGAAGCTGGTCGGTCTGGATGACTGTCCGGACGATCTATACATCATCGAAGGGGATGCGGACTCGTTTGATGACAGCGGGTTCGATGTGGACGAGCTGGAAGATGCGGTTTGCGTGCATCTTAATGATCGTCAGCTGCGCTACTCGCGTTTCCCTAAAGTGCCGCTGTTTGGTCGTGCGGCCCGTGAACAGCGCCTGGAAGGGTTGCGCGAAGAGCGCGATCAGCTGATTGAAGATCACGCCAAAGCGTCGTTCGATTCACAGAAACTGCAGCGTCTGTACCAGAGCTTCAACAGCTTTGTGGCTACGCACATGGCCGTTGCTTTCCACGACGATCCGGAAGCGGCACTGAAAATCGCACGCGACAAACGCAACCAAATCAGCCGTGAACTGGCTGATTCAGAGGCACGTGAACAACAGCAGCGCAGCCAGCTGAATGGGGCCCGTGAAGGTCTGACCCTGCTGGGTAAAATCAGCCCGCTGGTAAACCTGCTGGAAGACGAAACACTTCAGGCCCGTTTTGAGGATGTCGAGCAACAACTGGCGCAGCTGGATGAAGCCCGTCACTATCTGGATCGCCACGGCAAAGCCATTGCTGAGCTGGAACAACTGGTGACAGCGCTGGACGCTGACCCGGAACAGTTTGATGCCCTGAATGCGCAATATGAACAGGCTGATGCCAAGCTACAAGCCCTGAAAACCAAGATTTTCGCCGTGGCCGATCTGGTTGAGCGTCGTCACCACTTTAGTTACGCCGACTCGGTTGATCTGCTCAACAAGAGTTCTGAACTGAATGAACAGCTGAAAGCGAAACTGGCGGCGGCTGAACGTGAGCGTACCCGTTGCCGCGAAAGCCTGAAACAGGCTCGCGCCCAGGCCAACCAGTACAACCAGCTGATGGCATCGCTGAAGAGTTCTCATCAGGCCAAACTGGAGACCATCCAGGAGTTTGAGCGTGAGCTGCAGGAGCTGGGGGTTCGTGCTGATATCGAAGCCGAAGAGCGCGCCCGTCTGCGCCGTGATGAGCTGAGTGAACGTCTGCACGCTTCTCGTAGTCGTCGTAGCCAGCTGGAAAAAGCCATCACCTCCATTGAGCTGGAGATGAAATCGCTAGTGAAGCGCCTGCGTAAAGTGGGTAAAGACTATCAGGATCTGCGTAAGCTGGTCGTGATGGCGAAAGCCGGCTGGTGTGCGGTGCTGCGTCTGGCGCGTGAAAGCGACGTCGAACGCCGTCTGCACCGTCGTGAAATGGCGTACATGTCAGCCGACGACCTGCGTTCGCTGTCCGATAAATCGCTGGGTGCACTGCGCCAGGCGGTGGCCGATAATGAGAACCTGCGCGATGCGCTGCGCGCCTCGGAAGATGCGTCTCGTCCAGAACGCAAAGTCTTGTTCTATATCGCGGTTTACCAGCATCTGCGTGAGCGTATCCGCCATGACATCATTCGCACCGATGATCCGGTTGAAGCGATTGAAGAAATGGAAGTGGAGCTGGCACGCCTGAGTGAAGAACTGACTGCGCGCGAACAGCGTCTGGCAATTAGCTCGGACTCTGTGGCGAACATCATCCGCAAGACCATTCAACGTGAGCAGAACCGTATCCGCATGCTGAACCAGGGACTGCAGAACATCAGCTTTGGTCAGGTGAACGGTGTGCGTCTGAACGTGAAGGTTCGCGAAACCCACGAGCAGCTGCTGACCGGACTGGCAGAGCAGCAGGATCAGCATCAGGATCTGTTTGGTAATAACCGTCTGTCGTTCTCAGAAGCGATGGCGAAACTGTTCCAGCGTCTGAACCCGCATATCGATACCGGGCAGCGTTCCGCGCAGGTACTGGGTGAAGAGCTACTCGACTACCGTAACTACCTGGAGCTGAGCATTGAGGTTAACCGTGGCAGCGACGGCTGGCTGCAGGCCGAATCCGGCGCGCTGTCAACCGGTGAGGCGATCGGTACCGGTCAGGCCATTCTGCTGATGGTGGTACAGAGCTGGGAGGAAGAATCCCGTCGTCTGCGCGGCAAAGATATTATTCCGTGCCGTCTGCTGTTCCTCGATGAGGCTGCCCGTTTGGATGCCAAGTCAATCGCCACACTGTTTGAGCTGTGTGAGCGTCTGGATATGCAGTTGCTGATTGCGGCGCCGGAAAATATTAGTCCGGAGAAGGGGACCACTTACAAGCTGGTACGTAAGATCTTCAAAGACCGTGAACACGTACATGTCGTGGGTCTGCGTGGTTTTGGCCAGGAGCCGAAAACCTCTAATATTCAGGAGCTTCTGGAGCTGGATCCGGCGTAACGCCGAGCCTCTGATTTTCCCTTCGATACTAAGCCGGTCAGATGACCGGCTTTTTTCGTCTTGTAAGTAAGAACTTTTTCTCATTACTTAATTATCCCGCGGATAAATTTTTTGCCCTTTCATTAACTCCTAAAATTTTAACTGTCAGATTCGGCCATTTTCCTTTCTGAATGACGGTTGCGTGTTGTGACGGGATTACGTAATTGCATCCGGACAGGACCCAAAACAACATAACCAAACTTTCGGCGGCCAGCAGATTGGTTTGGTAAAGGCCAGTGATTACATTGTCGTAGGGGTGAAGAGATGAAAAAAATAATACTACCATTGCTCGCCATGTTGATCGTGGCCGGGTGCAGTGATTCTGATGGGGCTGCGAACTCTGCAGGGGCAACAACACCGGCAGCAGATGACAGCACCAGCAAAACCGAAGTGCCAATTGATGTGGATGTGTCGAAACCACCGAAAGAAGTACCGGATGGGGCAGATGATCTGCAGGCTTGTGTGGCGATTGATGCCGTACGGCTTATGGACCTCGCCGGTACCATCATTGAGTGGACCACCAAGAGTATGGCGGATCCATATGCGATAAATTCCAAACAGTGTATCCCGGCGGACTCCGAGATTCCGGTCGATAACGACGGCTATCCGAAGTTCATCGTTATCGACTTGTATGACATCACCGGTGTTGATCTGGTGAAACTGATTTCCGAGCAGTTGGTTCCGGTGGGTCAATATACGTCGATGGCGCTGTCAGTGCTGCAGGGCAGTTACGGTGATTTCCTCAATACACCTTATTCGTATGTCGGTAATCCGGTCGATAAGATGAAAATGGATATTGTTGAAGATCTCAAGTTTGACGGCCTGAATATCAATATCGATGTACCGAAAACGTTCACCATGTCGTTTGATTTGCGCAGCATGATTCAGATGATTGAGAATGCGTACAAGCTGAAAAATGAAGGTTTCCGCATTGTTGATAATGCGTTGGCCGCGACCATTCACGGCGACGTAGACGATACCTCCTGTGCGAACTCCGTGCTTGGGGCGTATGTGTATCTCTATCCGGCAGGTATGGATCAGCATGGTGATTTAGGTTCAGACTATGCACCGGTACAAACTGCAAAAGTGAATGATGATAACAGCTACAGCATGAAGTACGTACCGGAAGGGGACTACGACATCGTATTGGTGTGTGACGCCCTGCTGGATGCTCCAAACCAGATTGACCTTGATATCGACCTGGATGGTTCCTCTAAATATGAAGACCAGCACATTGTTGCCGGTGATGACCACTACCGTAACCTGTAACACTTGCTGTTTCATAACGGTATAAGCGGCCAAGTCAGCACAGATGACAAAGTCTGTAGCCATGTCGTTAGCCAGTGAAAACAGTGTGTGGTGCGGAGTGAAATAATGAAGCGATACCGTGAAAACGGCCAGGGGTGACCCGGCCGTTTTTTTGTGCACTCTTTTTGCGCCCGTCTGTTTGCACCTGTCTTTTGCATGTCATTTTATGTTCTGTTCTTTGGTGGATTCTTTTTCTGATCATCCTACTGCCAGTAACCAGTAACCAGTAACCAGTAACCAGTAACCAGTAACCAGTCACGTATAGCGGTCGTGATAGGTGCTTATGGTTGCGTTTATGGTTGTGCTTTGGTTTTGCTCAACAAAGCTCGGCAGCATAATCGGCTGTATATTCAGGGGATGTTCAACATATATGTGTAGGTTATACGGTGAATAGTCTGATCCATCTCTCATTTCTTATTTTTTATTCCCTTTTCTTTTAAGGGTTAACCGTCTGACGCTATTAATAAACTTCCCAATATGTCGGTTTTTTTGGCGATCGTGTCTACTTTTTATTGGTTGTTTTTTAGTCAGCACTTCATTAAATTCTCTTTCCAGACTTCACTGCTACAGGAAAGAGACCCGGATATGTCAGCTGTTACTAACCTCAAAAAAGTTGTAATTACTGCAATGCTTGGCCTTGCTGCGATGGGCGCGACATTTGCAAATGCGTCTGTGACCACGTCACCTGAGCATCACCTTCTTGCAACACTGGATTATGTTGAACTGGAAGCTGAGCAGGGCGATAAAAATATGCAGCTCTTTTTGGGGCGCGCGTATCTGGAAGGGACAAACGGTCTTCAGGCCGATCCACTGAAAGGCATGTACTGGCTGGAAAAAGCCGCTGTTGATATGCCGGAAGTGAAAACGATGATCGGCGATTTGTTTAAAGCTGGTCAGCTTGTTCCTCGTGATAATCACCAGGCTGTGTACTGGTACACCGCCGCAGCCAAAGCGGGCGATGTACCTGCGATGGTAGAGCTGGGCATTTACTATGCGTCAGGTGTAAATGGATCGGTTGAATGTGGCGAAGCCATCAAATGGTTCAATGAAGCGGCGAATGGCGGCTCACTGGAATCAAAACGTAATCTGGTTTGGTTGTATGCAACATGCGACGACGAGCGTATGCGTGATGGTCAGCGTGCTCTGAAACTGGCGAAGCAGGTACTGAACCGTGCGGATACCGGCGATGCAGCTGACTACGATAACCTGGCGGCGGCTTACGCGGCATGTGGCGAATTCCAGCGTGCTATTGAAGCGCAGAAAATGGCGCTGGGTAAACTGGAAGATGACGAGCAAGACGAAAAGCGTTACGCCAACTTCCAGCAGCGTCTGAAGCTGTACGAAAATAACCAGACTATTTACAGTACTGCGTTATAACACCTTGTGATAACCCGTTGATATACAGTGTTTGATTTAGAAGCACACTGACAGAGTCAGTACCCAAGCCTGAATAATAACGAGTCTAATAAAACGAGCTGAAAAAGCTCATCCCCTGAGGCGCCTGAAAAGGCGCCTTTTTTATTGTCTATGTTCCGGGCTGACGGTAATCGCCTGACCGACTTTGGACGCTTATTCCACAATTGCTTTTTGTTCGTCGTTTAGCGAGAACGGTTTGCCTTTCTCTTTGCAAAAATTGTAAAGACTCCATCGCGAAAAGGTCGCGGTCATTAAGATATCTTTGGAGCAAGCTGGTGGATGCTTTTTTAGTAGAAAATGCTCTTAAAAATACTGAGTGGCTGAGACACCAACAGAAAGCCCTCATCCGAGGGCTTTGTTATGTCAGGCTGCAATCGCGTGTGCCGGCGATGGCCTGCGTGGCCGACGTTGGCACCAGAGCGTCCCGCCTATCCCTATCAGCAGAAGCGGCAGGGTCGCCGGAGCCGGAACGGGGTAGCTGCCGGACACAGGAGGAAAACTGTCATCATAGGGCTGCTGAATCAGCGCGCGTTGAATCAGGTTATTGACCACGACTGCTCCTTTCAGGTTACTGGCATTTGTGAGTGTCGCGAGGGGAGCCAGCAGATGACCTCCTAACTGTCTGGTGAGGTTGATGGTTTCGGCTTCGTAAAAGTTCCAGATGATCACATCCAGTATCGCGCTGTTTGTAAAATTGCCAATTGGGTTTGCTGTGAAGGCAGCATCATCAATATGACTACCCGCTACATTAATGATCACGGCATAGGGATTCTGACCCTGAAAATCTATGTCATAAGCTTGGACATACGGATTTTCAAACAGAGTCGAGGCGGATATCGCAAAAACAGATTCACTGCTACCGACTGTATTATTGACATTGAAAAGTGCGTTTCCGCAGCATGATGAAGGTGTGCTCAGCAGAGAATTGCTACTCAGTGACGCCAGATAGGCGGAGTAGGCTGTTAGATCTGTTTGAATTTGTGGGAAATTATAACCGCTGGTGTCAGTTGTCAGGCTGCCGCCACTGCCATTGAAGTTTATGGCGCCATTGTTTACACCTCCCAATACGGCGTTGTGTCCGTTCTCGATTTGAACGGTTGCATTCAGGTCGCCGCCAATGACTAAAGCCGGATGACTGCCTCCAGCCGGGGCGGATCCGGTGCCGTAGTTAGACGCAGTGCCATTCAGGTTTCCCATTACCAGGGTATGGCCTTCAACAGCGCTTTGTGAATCCAGATCGTTGAAAACTATCAGGTTATACTCATTGAGCAGATCAATAGGCCCGGATGCTGCCAAGCCAGAATATAGCAGGCTGGATAACAGCAGGGCTGAATAAGAGACTCTCATTGTGTCACCGTCCTTTTTCGTTGTCGGAAAGGAAGCCAGAAAAACTGCAAAAGTCAGGCCAGAGCGTTCGATGCACCTTAATCCCTCCAGCGGTTAACGAAGAGTCCTTGCCTTGAAGCTTTTTAAATTAGAGCGCTTACCTTAGAGCCTCTAACTTAAAGCGCTTAATCAGATCTTCTAACCCAGGGCTTCCGGCTTAAGGCCCATCACTCAGAACGCCTTACCTCGGCCACTTAACATACTGTATCGGCGGTCTTGCAAGAGTTGAGAGTAAGAAGTAAAGCGGAAAGCATGAAGTCAGATGCCTCATGCCTGTTTGGCTCAATGCCTTGCCTGACGAAATTGGAGCGGCATTGTTTAAGGTGAATTGAGTAGTTCTGGCAGGTCGTTGTGGCTGTTATGCCGGAATCGGCAGGGCAAGTTGTCAGGATTTCTTACAGCGGGGGATAGGCTGTTATAGATGTTTCAATAAAATTTCTTCTATTTCATGTGGTTAAATAATTGGCCTGGTTTGTGCTTTTAACTATGCGTAATCTCGTGATTGGTTGGAGACGGAAAATGAAAGTTAAAGCACTAGCAGCAGCACTCGGCTTGTTTTTTGTAAATTCAGCATCAGCTGATATGTTGACGATCACCAGCTGGTTGGACACAGATGCGCCAACAGCAGGCTACACCTACACCGTAGATGATAATACAGCTGGGCGTTTCACATTTCATGTCAGCGTCCCGCAGGCTGATGCGGACATTCTGGGGATCGCGTTTAACATAGACGGTGGTCCTTATAATGCAGGCAATATTGACGTGCAGAATTTTGTCGCGCTGAATCGAGATGGTGGTACGTCAACAGCACCGACCGGACTTTTCTTTAACGATGCAAACTGCGGGAGTGGCTGTAACTTTAATGGTGTACCTGGCGGCATTAATCCATTTGATGTGATTGTCCGGGTGGGTTCGAATGGAGCCGGTAACAGTAACTGGTATTATGATGTGACCTTTGATATTGCTAATCTTGGCCTGACCCTGAGTGATTTTGAATCGGCCGGTATTCGTGGCCAATCGGTGCTGGGTGGCAACAGTGACAAGGCTTATCAGACATTTGGTGATGTCTGCGAGGGGCAATGTAGCCCTCCTCAGGTTCCAGAGCCTTCTTCCGTCGCCTTCCTGGGACTAGGGTTGGCGGGAAGCACTTGGCTGGCGCGTCGCCGCAAGAAGGCACAGTCTAAGTAACAGATCTGGCACTCTGGTTTTACTAATCAGGTAGAGAGTGGATAAACTAGTATTTTCAGTCACACACAATTGCTAGTTATGCCACTCATCTACCGACCTGATTCTTCTTCTGTTCAACGTAAATCAACACCGGACTATTCGGTGGGGGACAATACTTTCATCGCCGTGGGCGGTGAAGAGGGTATCAGACAACTTGTCGACAATTTTTACAGTCACATGGATACCTTGCCGGAAGCCAGAACTATACGGGCAATGCATGCAGAAGACTTAACCGAGTCTAAAGCGAAGCTGACCGCATTTCTGACGGGCTGGATGGGGGGGCCTGATCGGTACACCGAACAGTATGGCATGATGAACTTACCCGGTGCCCATCGTCACCTTGGTATTGGTATCGCTGAGAAAGAAGCCTGGTTGCTGTGTATGCAAAAAGCACTGGATGATCAGAATTACCATGAGTTGCTCAAACGCCACATCATGGTACAGCTCTCTTTTCCGGCGGAAATGTGCCGAAGCCGCAGTTAACGAAAAGCGGTCAATTAGACACACCTGCCATTTTCGAGATTAAGGCTGCCATGCGGGTGCATGTGCAGCCTTTTGTTTTTTCTTAGAAAGTAGTTTCTGGAAAGGGCTTCTAGAGGCGTCTTACTGTTTGATTCAGAAAGAGTAAGCGTAAATGTTCCATCAGCTAAATGAACGGTCGGCGTAGTTTCTCTTACTGTATGTATCGTCTTACGGCAACTCAGAAGCGTTCTTTCATTTCCATATAGCGTTCACGAATGTGTTCAATCAACACCTGAATGCGTTTAGACGGTTTTTTGGTGTATGGGTAGACCGCGTAAATGCCGACCACCTTGCCGGAATGCTCCGGCAGCAGTTCAACCAGATGCCCTGCCTGCAAATCATCGTAGATCAGGCAGGTTGGCAGATAGGCGATGCCATTTCCCGCCAGCGCGGCTTTACGCAGTGCGACAGCGTTGTCGGATGCAAAGTTGCCAGACACTTTCAGGGTGTAGGTTTCATTGGTATTACGCAGGAAAATCCAGTCAAAGGGGCCAGTGCTCTGGTGCGTGTAACCAAGGCAGTTATGACGTAGCAGGCTTTTGGGGGAATCCGGCTCGCCGTGTTCAGTGACATAATCCGGTGATGCACAAATCACCCAGCGCGAGTTGAAGATATGACGAGCGATCAGGCTGGAATCTTCAAGGTAGCCGGTACGGATCACCAGATCAAAATTGTCTGCCACCAGATCGACGAAATGGTTGTCCATGGACATTTCAATGTTCAGCCCCGGGTGCTTCTGGCAAAAATCGGATAAGGCCTCAGCCAGCAACAGTTCGCCGGAGATCGTCGGCACTGACACCCGAATATTGCCGGACAGGGCTTCACTGTAACCGGTAACCGCATCAAACGCAGACTGCGCGACATAGTGTATGTCTTTGGCCCGGTGAAACAGCATAGATCCCGGTTCGGTCAGTGTCAGCTTACGCGTGGTCCGGTAGATCAGCTGTACGCCCAGCTCGTGTTCCAGTTTGCTAATCCGTTTACTGACCACAGATTTGGTCATTTTGTTCAGCTCGGCCACTTTGCTGAATGAGCCGTGTTCGATTACTTGGGTGAAAAGCACCAGATCATCAATTTGCGGCATAGTGATCCTGTTAGCGATAAGAAAGGTTTCAGCCGGGAAGGCTCAGACAGTTAGCGAGGTCGTGAGCGGCCAGATAGCGGCATTGTGTCGGCGATACCGCTATTTGACCATGAAACTGCAGACTTGCCAAAAAAGATGGCCATACCCAAGCAGGTATGGCCATGGAATCAGCCTGGAAGATTGGCTGAAAACGGATTACATGTCATCAATAATGATGTAAGTGGCGTACACTGGGCCGTGTACACCCACAACCTTAATCAGTTCGATGTCGGCGGTTGAGCTTGGGCCGGAAATGAAGTTCACGCAGGAAGGAATGCGCTCACCGTTTCTGGCTTTCTCGTGCAAAATGCGGGTAGCCTGAGTCAGACGGGCTACCAGGGCACTTTTCGGCACCACAAACACCGACGCTTCCGGTAGCAGGCTGATAGCCCGGCCTTGTGCCGGCTGAGAGTACAGCACCATAGTGCCGGACTCAGCCAGTGCCTGCTCCGCGAACACGATGCCTACTTTGGCACGCTCAGCGACGTCGATATTTGGCTCGTAACCCAGCTGGGTATTCCAGATATGAATGCATTGTTCCGGGGTTTCCAGGGCATTGATGTCAATCAGGGACAGCAGGCGCGGGTCGGCAGAGATAATGGTCTCTTTCGGATCGGTCGCTGCGTCTTCCCCTTCCGGCTGGCAGTAGCCTTCGCAAACGGCTTTCAGGGTTTCCGTCAGTTTGTCTTTGGTGGTTTCAATTGCCTGAGAACCCAGTGAGGTGCGGGCGTACTCGCACAGCACGTTTTTCAACTCGTCCGGGGTAAAACCAGCCATCACATCATGGTGGCAGGTGTGCTTCAGCTCAGGTTTGGCGACCGGCTCAGTGCGACGGGCACGGCCCAGCTTCTGGGCGATGTTGTCAAGAAAGCTGTCGCGATTGTGAATTTGGCTCATGTTGCCTCTCCTGAATTAGTTACGATTCTTAAACCAGCTGCGGAAGGACTCGCCATCCGGCTCCGGCAGATCACGTGCTTCGGTCCATTTGCCAATCGCACCCAGCTGAACCGGCAGTTTCCCGTTTTTAATCAGGCCGCTGGCCATGGTGGCACCTACTTTTACGGTGTTGCTCCACAGTAGCGGGCGGGCATTGATCAGGTTAAAGGCAGCCACAGATGCCCGCTCAGACAGCGGGGTGAGCTTTTGCTCAGCCATTTTCTCACGGTGCTTCAGCAACAGATCCGACAGTGGGATCTTCACCGGACACACATCATGGCAGGCTTTACACAGGCTGCAGGCATAAGGCAGTTCTTTAAAGTCGTCGTAATCACCCAGCAGCGGCGACAGCACCGCACCGATAGGCCCTGAGTAGATAGAACCGTAAGACTGACCACCGATGTGACGGTAAGCCGGGCAGGTGTTCACACAGGCAGCGCAGCGCACGCAGCGCAGAATGTCGCGGAACTCAGAACCCAGAATGTCAGAGCGGCCGTTATCGACGATCACCAGATGGAATTCTTCCGGTCCGTCCAGGTGCTCTGCTTCACGCGGCCCGGTCAGCGCAGTGACGTAACCGGTCAGCGGCAGGCCGACGGCGCTGCGGCACAGCAGGCTGATCACGATATCCAGCTCTTCGAAGGTCGGTACCATACGCTCCATCCCCATTACGGCGATGTGCGTTTTCGGCAGGGTAGTGGCCAGACGGGCGTTACCTTCGTTGGTTACCAGTGCCACGGTGCCGGATTCTGCAACGGCAAAGTTACAGCCGGTAATACCGATGTCAGCTTCCAGGAAATCGTGGCGGATATAATTACGCACGTAGCGGGTCAGCTCTTCCGGATCTTCTGTTCCTTCGTAACCGATTTTGTCGCGGAACACATCGCGGATCTGGAAACGGTTTTTATGCAGGGCCGGTACCACGATGTGTGACGGGGCATCGTAGTCATCTACCTGCAGAATGTATTCGCCCAGGTCGGTTTCAACCACCTGACAGCCGTTGGCTTCCAGCACCTTGTTCAGGCTGATTTCTTCGGTCACCATCGACTTGGACTTCACAATCTTTTTGGCATTTTTTGCTTTTACAATACCTTCGATGTAGTCAGTGGCTTCCTGCGCGGTGGCCGCAAAGAAAACGTGACCGCCGTTCTCTTGTACTTTTTCGCTCAGTTGGTGCAGGTAGTAATCCAGGTTTTCCAGAACATGGTTACGGATATCCATGCCCATTTCACGCCACTGCTCCCAGTTGCCCAGTTTGTCAGCAGCGATTTGACGGTTGGTGAACATACGGGTTTGCGCGTTGGCGACAGACTCACGCATGAACGAATCTTGCATCTGAACATCAATACGTTGCTTGAAGTTCTGATCACTGGTTTTCATTGACATGGTCTTTCCCCTTAGCGGCTCATCAGCACATCAACAATGTGCATGACTTTAATTGGCTTACCTTCACGGCTGATACGGCCGCCGATATTCATCAGGCAGCTGATATCGGCACCAATCAGGTAGTCGGGTTCCACATCCGAAATGTGGTGAACTTTTTCTTTCACCATTTCGCCGGAGATCTCTGACATCTTGACCGAGAACGTACCACCGAAACCACAGCAGGTTTCCTGGTTGGCAATCGGCAGCATTTCCAGACCTTCAACATTGGCCAGCAGTTTCAGCGGCTCTTCACGTACATTCAGCTTACGGATAAGGCTGCAGGAAGGGTGGTAAACGGCGCGGCCTTCAAGGCGGGCACCCACGTTCACGGTTCCCAGGTGATTAACGATGAACTGGGTCAGTTCGAACAGGCGGTCAGCGACTTTCTGCGCACGCTCAGCCCACTCAGGCTCGCTGGCCAGGTATTCCGGGTAGCGTTTGACTGACGCGGCACAAGAACCCGCAGGGGTGACGATTGGCAGATCATTGCACTCGAAAGCACGAATCAGGTTTTTCATCGCCGGCTTACTGCCTTCGATATACCCGCTGTTTAGCGAAGGCTGGCCACAGCATCCCTGTTCTTCAGGGAAAATGACTTCACAGCCAAGTTGCTCAAGTAATAAGACCGTTTTTTTTGCCACGTTGGCCTTCACCGTATCGCAAAGGCAGGTGACGAAAAAGTTTACCTTCATAATTGCTCCAGTTGACGGTTCATGCCGCCTTTAAGTGTCGTACTCGCAACATCCGTTGCTTTGTGCGTATTACGCTTATTATTTTGCTCCCGACAGTCTCTGTCGGGAGCAATGGCGGCTGTTCCTAATTTCCGCCGTTTATTCGTGTTCCTGCTCTGGCAGGCGGGCTCAGATAAACGTACTGGCAATCGCCACAATGATGCCGTACAGCACCATAGGCACCACGGTACGTTTAATAATGTAGCCTTCTTTGTTCGCGATCCCCAGAATGGTCGATACCGCGATAATATTGTTGATACACACCATGTTACCCATGGAGCCACCCACCGACTGTAGGGCCAGAATCGTGGTTTGTGGCAGGTCGACTGTGTGGGCGATCGTTTGCTGGATGCCGCCGAACGTCAGGTTGGAAACCGTTGCTGAGCCGGAGAAGAACGCCCCCAGTGCACCCAGGTACGAAGCAAAGTATTGCCAGTTAGTGCCCATTAGCTCAGAGAACGCGCGACCGGTTGTCATGATTGGTGAGTTAGCGCCACCCATCATCATGAATTTGACCATGATGAGCGCGCCGACCAGAGCGATAAACGGCATCCGAATCCGGCTTGCCGTTTCCGTGAACACTTGCGTTACCACCTTCTTACTCAGGCCGAGCACCGGAATGGAGATCAGTACAACCAGGAAGAACGGAATCAGAGCCGGGACATACAGGGTTTTGTAAGACCATGCGGTGCTGGTGCCGAAAATCTCAGACCATTGGATGATCAGCGCCTGGCTGACAGAGAACTGACCCAGAAAGCCCAAGTCGATGTTCAGCATCGGGGTCGCATCGTTCAGCATGGCTTTGATGCCCAATTGCTGGATACGGGTCACGATCAGAATACCGATCAGCATCAGGGTCGGGCTCATGGCTTTCAGTACCTGGCCAAACGGGATGGCTTCCTGCGCGGCACGGTTGTGGTCGTCTTCAGACGTTTCCAGACCGACACGCATTTTCGCCAGCAGTACCGACAGCGACATACCCACTGCACCACCTACCAGGGCCGGGAACTCGTAGTTCCACTGTGCCAGCAGGAAGTAAGGGATCGTACAGGACAGTACACTCAGCTGGATAAACAGCAGGTTGCGACGAATTTGCTGCCAGCTCACCACAAATCGTAGAGCCAGAAGCGGAATAATGAATGCGGCGATGGAGTGCATCAGGGCGGAATTACGGCCGGTTTCTAGCAGTTCTGCTTCGGTCAGGCCAAGGTTGGCAAAACCAAACCAGGTTGGTGTACCGACAGCCCCGAAGGAAACCGGTACGGTATTCATCACCAGCGCCAGCATTGCGACCTGCAGTGGGTTAAAACCCAGGCCGACCAGAATAGGAGCAGCAATGGCGGCTGGCGTACCAAAGCCGGATGCGCCTTCAATCATAAAGGCAAAGGCCCAGCCGATGATCATCAACTGCGCGACCTGGTTACGGCTGATGTTTTCCAGCCAGCGACGAATCACGGCTTCTGCGCCAGATAATGCAATGGTGCGGTTCAGCAAAATTGCGCCTGCGATGATCGAAATAGGGGTAATAGCAGACAGAATACCGGCCATGATGTTGGCGCTGAGTTCAGTCAGGTCTGAACCGAAATAAAATAGCTGTAGGGCACCGATGATGGTGGCGGTTACCGGCAACGCAATGTGCGAAGGCAGGGCATTTCGCTTAGTCATCATCCAAATCAGCAGCAGAATAGGGACTACTGAAATAATCAGGTTCAACATGGGTACTTCCACTCCATCGTATAATTCTGTGACAGAGAACGAACCGCACGACGGGCGAATCGCATTTATACGTTGTAATTTTGTTTAAATTTTTTGAATAGAGGACGTCGTGGGGAGATTATTGTAAGTATCATTCCCCCTGATGCTATGTTTTTTTAGATTGGATTGAGTAACGGAAAACAACAATTTGTGATAGATGCACCTTTGTTTATGAAGTGCTCAATAGCTATTTTTATATAAAACAATAGCTTGTTTATAATAAGTGGTGCGGGAATGTTTCTATTTGTGGAGTTTTGGAAACAATGATTTTATATACCTGCACTAATCATGAGAGTGATATTCACTGATTTCATACCGATCAAGTCTATTAACAAGGTGATAAATTCCGTCAAAAAAGTCATTAACTTGTAAAATTACTACAAAATAGAGTTTTGGTTGTTATTTGGTGAAATTTAATTTCAGTTTTGTCGACTGAAACTTCTTCGCTTTGGTGGCTTTGTGTCCCATGCTCAGCCGCCAGTTTCGTTGTTCTGTTCCGTTGGTCGGCACAGGTTGTTCTACGCAGTTGATCTGCACTGTTGTTTCGTTTTGGACGGCAGTGAGGTTGAGTTAAGCGACAAACGATAGTGGTGTCGCCGGTAACCGGTAACCGGTAAAGCGGTTTGCCACTGCTTTCTTCAGTTACCGACGACCTTCAGTGACCGGCGACCTCGGAAGATGGTCAATGACGGAAAAGGTAATCACTGTTATCTCTGTCCTTGTCACTGTGTGCTTGTGATAAGCCTTTGGTCAGCGGTCGTAATGCCAAACTGTCGTTCGGTATGGTGCCAGAACGGTATAGCGCCAGAAAGGTATAGCGTTAACGTGGCATTCGTCGTTTTCGTGCTGACCATCGTCGTCCGCCATACAGCGAGAATAATAACCCTGCGATAGCGGTATGCTCGGGCTCCGGTACATCGGTTGGTGTACCACTTTCCCCTCCGCCAGTGATAATGGCCTCGTACGAGGTGACTTTCGCAATAATAATCGCTTCGTTATCGGCTTTTTCTTTGGTGAGAAAGCTGTCCACCGTGGTTTCACCAACCTTGAATCCTTCGATAGCAATGGTGTAATCCGTGTTGCCAATAGTAAAGGTCTGTGTAAATAACGACGAGGTCAGCGTAATGCTGTCAGCACAGCCGTTGTCATTTACTCCGGGCTGCGTCGAATCATCGTACTTACAGGGGGAAGCACTGTTTGGTGTTTCGTCATGGCTGAAACTGAACAGGAATTCCACCGGCGCAGCTTCCAAATCCCCGACCTGAACCGTTGTGGTCAGCTTCAAATCGACACTGACCAGCGTCGGGCTGTAGATCGGGTTATTTGAGTGAGTGAAAGTACCGAGATTGAAAATGTCACTGGTTTCCGCACTGGAATCAAACAGGGTCGTAAACGCGGCTTCGGATTCGAAGGTATAGCTGCTTTGTCCTTCTGACGTTGCAGGCCGACCCCAGCTGAGCACCGGGTCGGTCTCCGTTCCGGATGTCGACGTTGAATCCCCGCCGTCTGAAGTGACGGCATTGAGCCATTCACCGGTAAAATTGCCGAAAGTAATTTCGATCGTTTCTGCAAAAGCCGGGCTGCTGGTGATTACCACCCCTGCGAGCAGAGCAGGCCATTTTGTCATGGTTAGTCTCCCTTCAGTGTGCAAGCGGGCAGGCGAATGAAATAGCCTTTAGCCTGCTGCTTGTGTACGACTTCGTGCTGAAGGCGTGATTCAAAAAGGGCAGTGGATGGTCTTTCTCATTTCGCTGCCCGTGAGATTGTCATGTTGTTTCTTCTGTAACTGTTGCTGCTGGCACTGGCAGCACTGAGAAAGCGTCTTTTCATTCAGAATGACGTTCAGCTTCTGAGAATCAATCTTTATGCCAATACGCTCCCATCAGACGATTTTTATTGGCAGTTCCAGTTTTCATGCCTGCAGAGAGAATATTGTCAGGGCTATCAGGCGCTGCTGACTGACAAATGTCTGATTGAGTCGACAAGCCATTCAATGAAAGCAATAAAGCGGGATGCGGGCGATCGTACAGCCAGTGATGAACAAGGCCGGGAATTGTAAATAGCCTCTCATTTTGCGACATGCCTCTTTGGCGCTTGGCGCTTGGCGCTTGGCGTTTAACGTTTGGCACTTGGCACTTGGCACTTGGGCATGTCGTTTTTGTCATGTGAGCGCTTGGCCATTGGAGAGTCTGATAATCATCCCTGCAAGAGGTTTTCAAACAGACTTAAATGATTCCATACGGGAATGGGTTACTGTCCGAGTTTTCGTTTTTCTTTTTACGGCCTATCCGTAACCTATTCAGCCAAAGGTGTTAACCTCGGTTTTTGTGACCCGGGTTTCTTGATGATTTGGAAATGATATGGATTTGTCTTGGGATATTATTGGGATTTTGTTTCTGGTGGCGGGATTAGCCGGTTTCATTGATGCTATCGCCGGAGGGGGCGGGATGCTGACTGTACCGGCATTGCTGGCTGCCGGTGTACCACCGGCTCAGACGTTGGCAACGAATAAGCTGCAAAGCTCGTTCGGCAGTTTCTCGGCCAGTTTGTATTTTGTTCGCAACGGACTGGTCAACCTGAAATCCATGCGGCTGGCGATAGGCTGTACTTTTGCGGGGTCGGCGATTGGCGCTTTGCTGGTACAGGTGATGGATGCCGGATTGCTGACAAACCTGATACCGGTAATGCTGGTGGCCATTTCGCTGTATTTTCTGTTTGCCCCGGAAGCCGGAAAAGGCGGGGGAGAGCCGAAAATATCGGAAGCGGCGTTTGCTTTTACCGTTGGCACCGGCATCGGGTTCTATGACGGCTTCTTCGGGCCGGGTACCGGTTCGCTGTTCACGATCTGTTTTGTCGTGCTGGCGCAACTGGGTATTATTGAAGCCACAGCGCGTACGAAAGTGCTGAATTTCACCTCAAACCTGGCTGCGCTGTTGTTCTTCATCCTGGCCGGGCTGCCAATCTGGGAAATTGGCCTTACCATGGCGGTCGGAGGATTTATCGGTGCCCGCATGGGAGCCAAAGTTGTGGTAACAAAAGGGCGTAAGTTTATTCGACCGATGGTGGTCATCGTGTCGATGACCATGGCCATTAAACTGTTGCTTGAACAAAATCCGCAATGGTTTCAATCAGTTTTCTGATTCGTGGCACCTGATAGCTTTTTTGCCGGTAGCAGATATTAACCGGGCGGGTCAGGGTGTCGAGAAACTCAAAATGAAAGCAGTGGCTGTCCGGGATGTTGAGGGTACGAATGGTCGACATGGGTACCAGCGCGGCAGCCACCCCATTCAGCGCCAGTTGCGCGGCGGCGGTGTAGGAGTCCATCTGCATCAGCGGGACAATACCGGCATTTTGCAGTAATCCGGCCTGGTAGGTATTGGCGGTGTTGACCAGATCATTGGTCAGCAGAGCGGTCGGTGGCTGAGTCAGTGGCGTCTGGCTGACAATCTTGAAGGGTTCGTCAAACAGGTGAATGGCCTGAATACCGTGTTGGGCCGGCAGATAACCGGCACAAATCCCCAGCGTTGCCTCCCCGGACTGCACTTTTTCAACAATAACCGGTGTATGGTGGGTGGAGAGTGACAGGTATGGATCCTGGCGGACGTATTCACCCAACAGCGGTGCCAGATAACCGGCCACCAGAGTTTCAGAGCAGGCAAGTCGAATCAGGGAATGGTCATCCACTTCCAGCTGATCGGCAATCAGCCCTTTTAATTCGTGGAAACCGGGGCCAACGGCTGCGATTAGCTGCCGGGCATCAGGGGTCAGTTTGATCCGCCGCCCGTCAGGTTCGATCAGCTTTTTGCCCATGCGTTTTTCCAGCTTGGCGATGCGTTTGCTGACGGCGCTCTGGCTGAGATACAGACGACTGCCGGCTTTGCTCATTGTGCCTTCACGGGCAAGTACTAGCAGGGTTTCAATTCCTTCGAGTAGCACAGTGAACAGTCCTTCGTGCTGCGGGACCCGCCGTCTCTGCGACGGGTATCTCTGGGCGGGCTTAACGGAACGGGTTAGTTGTCCTGACCGGTAATGCTGCCAACTTCCAGTACGGCGGCTACGTCTAGGTGTTCAGCATTCATCATCGACGAAATGCGTTGTACGGAGCTGAGCAGCAGGGTTTGTTCCCACTCTGCCAGTTGCTGAAAGCGGGTAACAAAGTCTTCCTGGAGTGGAAGTGGTGCTTTGGACAGCAGATCTTTACCGGCTTCAGTCAGGTAAGCATGCACTTTACGCTTGTCCAGTTTGCTGCGCTCACGCACCACCAGCCCACGTTTTTCCAAACGATCCAAAATGGTTGTCGCGGTCGCCTGACTCATGTTGGTGTTATTGGAAAGCTGGCGGATAGTCACTTCACCAGAATCACGGATAGCACGCATCAAAACCAGCTGAGGACCGGTTAAACCTGCAAGTTTATTGAGCTTGCGTGAATGCAGGTCGATGGCTCGAATGATTTGCCGCAAGGCAATCAAGACTTCTTCGTGCTTATCCATTTTACTCTCCTAATAAGTGTCCGGCGAAATTACCTCAAACAGCAACAAGTTGGAAGAGTCAGAGCCTGTTATTTTTCGAAATGGATAAATTGCAGGCTGTTGTTCTACGTGGCTTGTCTCCAAGTTTAATCGGAAAACGACGAGTTTGATTCAGGCTGTGAATAATATGTGCTGAAAACCCGCTTTTTATGGTTAAACCGACAACTCTTGAAAAACATTATTTACATTTACTTACAAACTTAGTTATTATTTATGTAATAAAAATAATTCTCACTTGCATTGCAATTAAGTGATTATCCGACTTATGTGGCTTTTGATTCGTGACACGCGATTCAAACGGCTCTTGGGTTAAATGCAAATTGACGCTTTATACATGGATGAACCGCCAATGAAAAAACAGCTTTCACTCAACCTAATTATGGCATCACTGTGCGTGGCGCCAGTTTTCGCCAATGCTGCTGTGACACAGGAAGCAGTGGTAAAACACTATGCTGATATTGCGCACAGCGTATACAGCGACTCTCTGACTACCGCACAATCGCTGGATAAAGCGATTGATGCTCTGCTGGCTTCACCGTCGCAGGCAACTTTGACTCAGGCACGCGAAGCCTGGAAAAAAGCACGTGTGCCGTATCAGCAGTCTGAAGTTTTCCGTTTCGGCAATGCCGTGGTGGATGACTGGGAAGGGCAGCTCAACGCCTGGCCGCTGGATGAAGGGCTGATCGACTATGTTGCGCAAGACTACCAGCACGAAATGGGTAATGAAGGGGCGAATGCCAACATCGTAGCTAACCGCACGATTCAGGTCGGTAACCAGAAAGTGGACGTTACCAAAATCACCCCGGAACTGCTGGCTGAACTGAACGAAATCGGCGGTTCGGAAGCGAACGTGGCGACCGGTTACCATGCCATTGAGTTTTTGCTGTGGGGTCAGGATCTGCACGGAACGGCGGCTGGTGCCGGTGAGCGTGCCTACACGGATTTTGTGGTGGGTGCCGGTTGTACGCAGGGTAACTGTGAACGTCGTCGTGAATACCTGAAAGCCGCTTCTGAGTTGCTGCAAAACGATCTGAACTGGATGGAGCAGCAGTGGTCCGCTGACGTGAAAGGTAACTACCGTGCCGAGTTGCTGTCAGACTCAGCTGAAAATGGCCTGCGGAAAATGATGTTCGGCATGGGTTCGCTGTCGCTGGGTGAGTTGGCTGGTGAGCGTATGAAAGTGGCGCTGGAAGCGAATTCTACCGAAGATGAGCACGACTGTTTCTCAGACAATACCCACAACTCTCACTACTACAACGAGCAGGGCATCTACAACGTCTACACCGGTACTTACCTGCGTGTAAACGGCCAGCTGGTTTCAGGCCCGAGCATTCACGACCTGGTTGCGGAGAAAGACGCCGCCGCAGCCAAAGACATCAAGGCACAGTTTGACCGGACTCGTGACCAGGTACATACCCTGGTGGACTCCGCGGAGAAAAAACAGCAGGCCTTTGATCAGCTGATCGCTGCTGGCAACAAAGAGGGCAATGCGCTGGTGAATGACGCTATTTCAGCACTGGTTCAGCAAACTGCCAGCATTGAGCAGGCTGCGGGTCTGATTGGGGTGAACAACCTGAATCCGGACACTGCAGACCATCAGTTCTGATTTTTTCGTTGATAATCAAAGGGCTCATGATGAGCCCTTTTGCCGTTTTACGTGAGCAATAAGCAATGAAGTCGTTATTTTCTTTTGCAATGCTGTCCGCTTCTCTGGCGGTCGCGCTAAGCAGCCCGGCGCTGCAGGCTAAAACCTCGCAGTCTGCTTCTTCTGAATCATTGACGCCGGCCGAGATCGCTGCAATGAAATCCGGCGGTGAAACCACCGTGCGGAAATCAGGGGCGAATGCATTTTCTCTGCCGGCTACCAATCTGCCGCTGACCAAGCGGCTGGATTTCAGTGTCGGCAACAGCTTTTTCCGTAACCCCTGGGTACAGGCACCGGCGACCACCGATGCCCGTGATGGATTGGGCCCGTTGTTTAACACGAACGGTTGCCAGAACTGCCACATAAAGGATGGCCGTGGCCACCCACCGGCAGAAGGGGACAGCAACGCCGTTTCCATGCTGGTGCGCCTGAGTATCCCTGCGGTAACGGACGAGCAAAAACGAGCCATTATCAACGACGGCGTGATTCCTGATCCCGTCTATGGTGGGCAATTGCAGGACTTCTCGTTGGAAGGTGCGAAACCTGAAGGTCAGATCCATATCGCTTATCAGGATGTACCGGTGAAACTGGCTGACGGTGAAGTGGTAACCCTGCGTAAGCCGACGCTGACGATCACTGATCTGAACTATGGTCCGATGCATGCAGACATCATGATGTCTGCACGGGTTGCACCGCCAATGATCGGCTTAGGTTTGCTGGAACAAATTCCGGATGCCACGCTGGAAGCGTTGGCTAAACAGCAACAGCAGGATGGTCAGGGAGTTTCTGGCAAAATCAACCGAGTTTGGGATGTGGCAAAGCAAGAGCTGGTGACCGGCCGATTTGGCTGGAAAGCTGGTCAGCCGACGCTGATGCAGCAAAATGCAGCGGCTTTTAATGGGGACCTGGGCCTGACCAGTGAGTTGTTCCCGGTTGAAAACTGCACCTCATCACAAACGGCTTGTACCGATTTACCCAACGGTGGTGCGCCGGAAGTCAGCCATAAAGTGCTGACCTTTGTTGAGTTCTATTCACGTCACCTAGCAGTACCGGCTCGCCGTAATGTGTCTGATCCTCTGGTGGTTCAGGGCGAAAAGCTGTTTGCCGATATCGGCTGTCAGAGCTGTCACCAGACCTCGCTGAAAACGGCACCAAACACCGAGCTGCCTGCTTTGTCTGAGCAAACCATTCATCCGTACACCGACCTGTTACTGCACGATATGGGGGAAGGTCTGGCGGATCATCGCGGTGAGTACCTGGCCGATGGTCGCGAGTGGCGAACAGCGCCGCTGTGGGGATTGGGTTATACCCAGGAAGTGAATGGTCACACCCAGTATCTGCATGATGGCCGGGCACGCAATACTCTGGAAGCGATCCTCTGGCATGGCGGTGAAGCGCAAGCAAGCCGCGATCGTGTTGTTCACCTGTCAACGGCAGAGCGTAAAGCGCTGTTGGCTTTCTTGGATTCGCTGTAAGGATAAAGACGTACCATGCGTAATCAAACCACTAAGACTGTTACTGCTGGTGTTGCCGTTAGTCTGGCTGTAGGTGCTGTTGCATTGCTCAGTGGCTGCCAGGAAGACGTCACTACCCGTACAGCCGTTCTGAGTCAGTATCAGACGGCAACCGCGGATCTGGCCACCTCGACCCGGGCATTATCGGAATCTATTGCACAAATCTGTCAGGCACCGTCAGAAGAGCGTCTGGCGCAGGCGCAGCACAACTGGCAGCAGGCTTTTCTTAACTGGATGCCGCTGCAGGGCCGTGAAAAAGGCAGCGAAGCGGCGCTGGCCTTGAGCTGGCAGATCCAGTTCTGGCCGGACAAGAAAAACACCACAGGACGTAAACTGACTCAGTTGCTGAAGCAGGATACGACCTGGACGCCAGAGGCGATGGCTGAACAAAGTGTCGCTGTACAGGGTTTCGGGGCGATGGAGTGGTTCCTGTTTGATCAGTCTGATGCGCTGCAACAGGCCGAGGGTTGCCAGCTGGCACATGCGGTCAGCCTGCGTCTGGCAGACAGTGCAAGTCAATTGCAATCGGCCTGGCAAGCAGACCCGTGGCAGGAAATGACCCCGCAGATGGCGCTGGGGGAATACCTTGGGGCGCTGAATAACCAGATGGATTACACCATCAAGAAACTGACCCGGCCGATGGGCAAACCCGGCTCGCCGAAGCCTTATCAGGCTGAAGCGTGGCGTGCCCAATATTCCCTGGCCAGCCTGAAAGCCAGTGTCGCGGCGATGCAGGCACTGTACCTGGCTGATGGCAAGGGGATCGATGCGATGCTTCGTGAGCGCGGCTTTGCGGACACGGCAACACGTATCAGTCAGCGGTTTGAGTATCTGCTGTCCGGCTGGCCAGCCAGTGAAGCTATGGTTCCGCTTCTGACCTCTCGTGATGGCTACCGCGAACTGATCAATATCTATAACGGACTGGAATACATTCAAATTGCGCTGCACGACGAAGTCGCGCCGGAGCTGGGTGTTGTTGTGGGGTTCAATGCAACCGATGGTGATTGATCACACCCGCCGTAAGCTGCTGCGTGCCGCGCTGAGTGGGCTGGCTGTGATGCCTTTCGCCGGGCTGGGCGGATGCAGCGATGAATCCCGTGCGGGTAAATCGCTGGGATTAACATCTGCGTCAGAGCCCATGGCCGATGCAAAGATTGCTCACATTATCGGTTGCTCCCGTCAGGGTGAGGGACAATTCGGTGTTGTTGCGGCCGCGCTGGACGGGCAGCCTCTGTACCAGGTGCCGTTGCCTGCACGGGGCCATGGTGTCGCCGTGCAACCGGGCGGGTCGCTGGCGGCAGCTTTTGGACGACGTCCCGGCACATACCTGCAGGTCTTTGATTACAAAAATGGAACGCGCTGGCCGATTTATATGGCAGATGCCGGGCGGCATTTTTACGGTCACGGGGTGTTTTCACCGGATGGCAAGCTGATCTATGCCACTGAAGGTGAATCGCAAACCAGTCAGGGGGTGATTGGGGTGTATGAGGTTCAGCCTGCGGAGCAGGGAGGTCGGCTAACGAAAGTCGCTGAGTTCAGCGGCTTTGGGATTGGTCCGCATGAAGTGGTGCTGGCCGATTCAGAGACTCTGGCTATCGGCGTCGGTGGGGTGCACACCCATGGTCGTGAACCACTCAATCTCGATACTATGCAGCCTGCTCTGGTCTACCTGAACCGCCATACCGGTGAGATGGTGGATAAAGCGGAGTTACCGGATAAGCATCTCAGTATTCGTCACCTGAGTGTGACCGATACCGGTTCGATTGCCTGCGGCCAGCAATATCGTGGTAAGCCAGAAGATGCTGTGCCGCTGGTTGCGTTACATCGCCGCGGGCAGGCATTGCAGCATTTGGTGGCTGAGGAAGCAGAGTGGCTGCGCTTCAATCACTATATTGCCAGCATTGCCAGCCTCGATGGTTATCTGCTCGCCACCTCGCCGCGTGGAAATTGCTACGGTATCTGGGATGAAACCAGCGGAAAGCTGGTGGAGCAGCGTCCGTTGGTCGACGCGTCCGGCGTTGGCATTAAAGACGGCCAATGGCTGGTTGGCTCAGGTTCGGGACGTATCGTTGCCATGGATACGACTTTTACCGCGAAGACCGTACAAAGCCCGGTTATGTGGGATAACCACTGGAACATCATCTAATCAGGGCAAAGGGCAGAACCGCAGAATCAACCGGATATGACCACTTTTTAAGAATTGAAACAATGCCAGCTGGCGCTTACGGCTAAAGTTAGTCCGTCATAGAGTGCGTTTGCCATAATAATAACAATGGCAATGAGGAGTCAGTTGGCAATGGCTAAGTTAAGAAGTACCGGCCTGGTTCTGGTCGCTGCCCTTGCTCAGGCGGTTTCTGTGCTGTCAGAAGCGCAAGAAATCCAGCCTGTGCAGCCGCTTTCAACCCGTGCTGAGCTGGAGCAGCAATTTTCAGAAGAATTGTTGCAGCAGAAAAAAGCGCGTCAATGGATCCACGAAGTCGCCAATGATATTGCGACGATTCGCTATGTGGATCAGCTCGCGGATCTTTACCACAACATCGGTTTCGTGCCCCTGTGGCAGGACAGTTTCACGGCTAATGAATTTGAGCAGCAGCTGCGTATAGTAGCGCTGTCGAATATCAGCAGTGATTTCACCCAGCGTTATCAGTTACTCAAACAGTACAAGCAGAGTAATGATTGGCGTCAGTATGATCTGTTGGCGACCGATACCCTGTTTGCTTACATGAGCTATGTGGAAGGTATCCCGACATACGGTCGGGAATGGCTGTTCGGTGCGGGCGTTGAACCGCGTTTGCCGCTACCTTCTGAGATGGAGCTGGCTCGGCTGTATCGGGCCATCGAGTTTGAACAGCTGCGCTCGTTTGTGAATAGCCTGAAACCGGCAGACGACAACTACACCCAGTTGTTGCTGGCGATCGAGTCGATGGAAAGAGCGGCGGGATCACCCTGGCCGGGGTTTTATCAGCCCGGCATTATCCGGTTGGGCACTCGCCTGAAAGATCCGGAAGGGCTGATTTCGATGCTGGAACGGCTTGGCGATTTACAGAATTTCGAGGCTGATCAGCTGCGTTCAGCCAGAGTGCGAAATTACAACATTGATCTCGCCAATGCGGTGAAAAACTTCCAGAAACGCCATGGTCTGACACCGGATGGCGCAATTGGCCCCAAAACCAAGCAGTGGCTTGCCCTGTCACCTCAGTCACGGGTCCGGGTGCTGGCGCTCAATGCGCAGCGAACCCGAATCTGGCCGATGAACCGGCCTTCAATGCTGGTGGTAAATATTCCCCGTTTTGAAATGAGTTTGTGGCTGGATAACCGGCAGGTACTTGAAAGCAAAGTGATTGTCGGCAGGCCAAGCCGTCGCACCCCGGTAATGACTTCCAATGTATCCTCAGTGGTGTTCAATCCGTACTGGAATGTGCCGATGTCGATCATGCGTAAGGATATTCTGCCAAAAGCCCGGTATGACCGCGGGTATCTGTACCGCAACAATTTTGCGGTGATCAGAAGCTGGAACAGCTCTGAGCAAATCCCGATTCATACCATTGACTGGCGGCTGATGAATGCCAAATCCTTCCCTTATCGCTTGCGGCAAAACCCGGGTAAAAACAATGCACTGGGACGGTTCAAGTTCAACATGCCTAACGACAATGCCATTTATCTTCACGACACACCGTCGAAACGGCTGTTTGCCAAGGAAACGCGCGCGTTCAGTTCCGGTTGTATTCGGGTAGAGCAGGCCGATGATCTGGCGACAATCCTGCTGACATATTCAGGCGTGCCGGAGCAGCGAGTGTTTGAGCTGAAGTCGCGTACGAAAACTAAGACAGTGGGCTTGCAGAACAAGGTGAAGGTCGAAGTGATCTATCAGACTGCCTGGGTGGATCAGGATGGGCTAGTGAACTACCGGGATGATGTCTACGAATATGACAAATTTGTAGCTGAGTCTCAAAACCAGCAATTATTTACATCCCTTTACCATTAGCTAAATTGCTTATACGTCAATAAGTAGGCAGTTTTCGTCCGCTTTTTAGACGATTTTTTGATAATTGATGGTTTGACTGCACAATAACTGAACGTTATCTTGATTCTCGTTTTTGATATTCCATGCGCAGTGCGGGGAGGAATATCAGCAAGAATTAACAAGCAGTTGTTGTAAAGTTATGTCTGATATTGATTACAAGCGCCGTCAGCTGTTAGTGGCTGGCGGTCTTACGTTAGGGGCATCTTTGCTGCCGGGGTTGGCGATAGCAAGCCCTTATAAAGCAAAGAATGAACGTTCTATCTCACTGTGTAACATTCACACTAACGAAGATTTGGAAACCCGTTACTTTGATGGTGAGCAGTACCTGAAAGACGAGTTGAGGAAGATAAACTACATCTGCCGTGATTTCAGACGTAATGAAGTGGCAAAAATGGATCGCCGTTTGTTTGATGCCATTACTGAAATCCAGTCCGGACTCGGGCATAAAGGGCAGGTGCGGATTATCTCCGGCTACCGTTCGCCGCAGACCAATCAGGCGCTGCAGAAAACCGGCGGTGTAGCGAAAAAGAGCTACCATATGAAAGGCCAGGCGATCGACTTTCATCTGGAAGGTGTACCGCTGTCACGAATCCGTGATGCTGCACTGGATCTTCGGTTAGGTGGAGTAGGATACTATCCACGAAGCGGATTTATCCATCTTGACACGGGCCCGGTTCGCCGCTGGAACGGCTGACGACTCGTTGATGGTAACAGCTAAACATTTTTGTTGTACGCCGAGCCGTACACCGACGAGCAGGACACAGAACAGCTATGCCAAGGCCTGAGAACCGCGTATCTGGTTTTTTCAGCCCTGCAGGAAAAGAATAATTACAAAGCCGACACTATCTCCCTCTCTTGGTAGCTGTCGGCTTTGCTGTATCTGGCATTTAGGTCGCGGCATTTGGCATTTAGATAGTGGACTGTTATCCTGCTGCCAGCATAGTAATCGTTAGGAAAAGTGATGAGTTTTCAATTTGAAATTGTGCCTGTGACTCCGTTTCAGCAAAACTGCTCTATCATCTGGTGTGATGAAACCAAGCAAGCAGCGCTGGTGGATCCGGGCGGTGATATTCAGCTGCTGAAAGACAAGGTGCAGCAATTGGGCCTGACGGTCACCAAGCTGATTCTGACTCATGGCCACCTCGATCATGTTGGTGGTACAGAGCCGCTGGCAAAAGAGTGGGCTGTACCTGTTATTGGCCCGCACAAAGAAGATGCTTTCTGGTTACAGGGGTTGCCAAGCCAGAGCCAGATGTTCGGGTTCCCGTTGACAGAAGCGTTTGACCCGGATCAGTGGCTTAACGATGGCGATACCATTTCAGTTGGCAACCAGACTCTGTCTGTTTACCACACCCCCGGTCATACGCCTGGTCACGTCATTCTGTTTAATGATGAGGCAAAAGTAGCGTTCGTTGGCGATGTGCTGTTCAAGGGCGGCATCGGTCGTACTGATTTCCCGAAAGGGGATTACCAGACCCTGATTAACTCCATCAAGGGCAAGCTGTGGCCGCTCGGCAATGATGTTGCCTTCGTACCGGGTCATGGCCCAATGTCGACCTTTGGTCACGAACGTGCCTCTAATCCGTTTGTCGCCGACGAAATGCCGTTGTACTAATAAGCTAGGTATTGCATCGTTACAGCTCTAGCCTGAACGCAGAAATTGTCAGAGATGCTGCCAGACAAAAAAGAGCCGGATGTTTCCGGCTCTTGCTGTTTTAAGCGTTGAAAAGCTAGAGAAGTAGAAAAACTAGAAGAAGTAGAAAAGCGAGATAAATTAGAGAAGAAAATTTACAGACCCCAAAAGGAACAGGTCAGGAAATAATCCAACTACTTACTTCAACAAATCAGGATGCTGCCAGATAGCGTCTTGCCAGCCCGGCGAAATCGGCTGCCGGTCGATCCAGAAAGTCCTCTGAAATAAAAAAATCGTACCCCAGAAATTCCCGGTTGTAGCGCATCCGGTTAGCCAACATGGCCTGCAGCCCTTTAAAGACGTAACCCGACGTCGTGTGATAGTGGCTGTCATCGAACAAGATGTCTTCCAGCTCATAGGGTGGGTCACTCATCCGCTTATGTGCCATGACCAATAATACCCTCTGATCCAGCAACAGCTTAGTGGCAACCCTCGGACAAATTGAACGAACAAACTCTTCATAATCTTTGAGTTTGATTCCCACCCAGGGAACCGGCTCATACCAGCCATCCACAGAAATACTGGCCTGACCGATTTGTTCGATGTTCTTCCACTTTGCCAGCCAGCCACCGTAATGGCTGTGAAACTGGATATGCATAAACGTCAGTGTGAATGAAAGCTCAGGGCCTTGCTGGTACTTGTAACCCAGCAAGACCATCAGCGCTGAACCAATCAGGATGATGGCAATGGCTGGCGGTGAAGCGTCGGGATAGAGAAAACCGAGTGCGCCAGCCACAAGAACGCCTATTAACCCGCCCAGATACATATTGGTACCAAATGGGGTAATCGGAGGATGGATATGTTGGGTCTTCAGATCACTCTTCATCACAAGACGTTGTCAGTTTTGTTACTGTTAGTATGGCTGAGACTGGTAAGCAGATCACCTTGGTTATGCAAGCTGGTTCAAAAATCAAGAATAAATAAAAAGAATGTGCATATGTGTATTTGTCCAGTTATTTGGGGTGAATGCTGAATTTTCCCCGCTGAGTTTGGATATTTCTTTATTTTTCAGCGCGTTTTGTGGGGAAATCTTTTGCTGGAAATGAGAGGTTGTCGCCTATTTTTGAGTTAAATCATCTTTTATTGCGGCTTAAATAACCGTTTGCTGGCATTTCTCTGACATCCTTGGTATAACACGCGCTTACTTTTTCCCGCTGGAACTATCGGGACAACTATCCAGTTGCCTCGTTAGATGGTGGTGACTGAAAGTAGTGCAACGGAGTAGGAAATTTAATGAGAATCTCTCACAAACGTAAAGTTCAGCTGAAGCTGCAAAAGCGCCTGAAAGGGCTGGTAGTTGAAGCAAAACCAGCAGCAGTTAAAGCTGTTACGAAGAAAGCACCAACTGCAGAAACAGTAAAAGCTGCTCCAGCGGCAAAACCTGTGGTGGAAACACAGAAGCCAGCCATGGCTGCGACTGTGTCATTAACACCTAAACAGCAGCAAGTGCTGGATATCGTGATGAAAAATGCGGAAGGCATCAACCCGAAAGGGATTGGTCTTGAAGCAGGTCAGGAAGATACAAAAGCCGCTTCTTGGGCAACCGGTGCGCTGAAGAAACTGGCCGAAGACGGTCTGGTTGAACGCATCCAGCTGGCAGGTAACAAGGTGCTGTACAAAGCTCTGTAATTTCGCATTTTTGTGCACTTTGCAATTTGACAAGTGAGGCTCAGGCTCTCATTGTTGTCAGGCGCTGACTTGCCAGACCCGTTCCTGTGACAACGACAGGGGCGGGTATTATCTCCCCCTCATTTTTTCTTTTTCCCGCCGTTTTTCCGCTGACGTTTTTCCTCTTTTTTCGCATCGTGTGAACCTCCGAAATTGCAAAAAACGGGCACTGCACCTCTTTGTCTCAAAATTGCATCAGGCAAAGACAAATTAATACTCATCCGCCATTCGCCTGTCGGAATGTCTCATCTCTGCTATAACTTATTAATAAAGAACCTTCACTAAGAAATGTATTCTGGTTTATCAGGGATGTAGCTACGCGGAGGCGAGTTTATGACAATGATAAGTGCTAGAGAGTTTTCTGACTGGCTGCGCAATCGCTTTGCTCATGAAGACCAGGGTGTATGCCTGACCCGTGATGATATTAATCAGTTGACCGGTCGTCAGAGTTTTTCACTGGGTTTTGTTCATGACATCCATTACGAACTGATGCAGCACGGAATGGCATTTGTCACTGATACATCAAGAGAGATTTTTTATCTGGTGCCGGTTTCAAACAAACCCTGGCGAGAGCAGTTGGAACGTCAGTATGAGCGTGAGCTCTTCTGTAATGTGTTGCCGTTGGATAAGTCAGGTTGAACCTATGAGCTGTCAGCCAAGCTTTCGAGTTAGAGGCCGTTTTCTTAAAGACAGTGGCTGACAAGAAAGGTCATTTAGGCTGAAGCGCAGATAAAGCATCCACCGAGACGCGTATACATAACGTAGGGCACAAATAATAAAACGGGAGCCAATGGCTCCCGTTTCAATATGTCGTGATGTCAGACAGAATGCTGGCTTACAGTACAGCAGCAATGCCTTTACACAGCGGCAGCATATTTGATTTGGTCATGCCGGCAACGCTGATGCGGCCTGAACCTACGATGTAGATTGCGAATTCTTCTTTCAGGCGAGCAACCTGATCTTTCGACAGGCCAGAGAACGAGAACATACCGTTCTGGCGCTCGATGAAGCTGAAGTCTGCATCCACACCCAGATCTTTCAGGGTTTGTACAAACAGCGTACGCATTTCCTGAATACGGTCACGCATGTCAGCGACTTCTTGTTCCCATTCTGCACGCAGAGCAGCGTCGTTCAGGATTTCAGTCACGATAGCCGCGCCGTGAGCCGGTGGGTTGGAGTAGATGACGCGAGCAATAGACTTCACTTGGCTGAAAGCGGTTTCGGCTTGTTCAGCATTCTTCGCGACCAGCGTAAACGCACCTACACGTTCGTTGTACAGACCGAAGTTCTTCGAGAATGAGCTGGCAATCAGCAGTTCTTCACAATACTGGGCAAAGATACGCAGGCCTTCAGCATCGTCTTCAACACCTTTGGCAAAACCCTGGTAAGCGAAGTCAAACATTGGCAGCAGTTGTTTTTCAACACACAGTTTAGCCAGTTGCAGCCATTGTTCTGCGGTTGGATCGATACCAGTAGGGTTATGGCAGCAACCGTGAAGCAGTACTACATCACCTGGTGCCGCTGTAGACAGGTCGGTAACCGCAGCGTCGAAATCCATATTTTTTGTTTCTGCGTTGTAGTAGCTGTACTGGGCAATTTCCAGACCGGCAGCCGCAAAAACGCCATTGTGGTTCGCCCAAGTCGGGTTACTGATCCACACTTTCACATCACCCAGTTGGCGTTTTATAAATTCAGCCGCCACACGCAATGCACCTGTACCACCTGGTGCCTGAGCCGTTTTCGCTCGTTTGTCGCTGATAATTGAGGAGTCAGCACCAAACAGCAATTGTTGAACAGCCAGACCATATTCTGCAGTACCCGGAATACTCAAGTAAGACTTGGTTGTCTCTTTTTCCAGCAGAATGGCTTCTGCTTTTTTTACTGTAGCCAGAACAGGAGTATTGCCAGATTCATTTTTGTAGATGCCTACGCCCAGGTTAATTTTTTCAGAGCGAGGATCATTCTTGAACTCTTCAGTCAGGCCAAGAATCGGATCGGCAGGTGCGGCAGAAATTTTCTCAAACATTATGATCATCCATGCTGATGTGAATAATAACGGTCAACCCCCTCTTTATACCTTTTAACGGACGTGATTGACAACAAATTGCAACAATTACATCAAATATTAATAGCTGGCAGACGTTTACGGGGTCTTTTGTTAATAAGTGGTTAATTTTGGTGTGGGTCACATTTTGGTAAGCTATGGAAACTTACTACAAATTCCCGAGTAATAAACGATCAGTGTGATATATGTCACTCAAAAACTGTATAAAAAATAGGTAACTACGTAATTTTATTAATGAAATGGGTTTTGTTGTTTGTCTACGTGAATGCGATCACGGATGGTAGGGCATACGATGTCATAGCATTGCACCCGATGGAATAAGGTCAAACATGATGAATTCAGCCTGTTACTGGCACGAAATGTGGAGAAAATTCGTGTTTGTACAGCTGGCGCGACGAAGATGCTAAATCTTCCCGGTTTTGCGTATGTCATGTTTGTCTGAATGTTGTATGCCGGTTGAAGGATCGAAAGGATGCCGACCGGCAAATTCGGGGATGTTTCAATGGAAAAACCGCGCCTGTCGTTTTGGCAAATTTGGAATATGAGCTTCGGCTTTATGGGCATTCAATTCGGCTTCGGGCTTCAGAATGCGAATGTCAGCCGGATATTTGAAACGCTGGGAGCCAGTATTGAGCAAATACCGATACTCTGGATTGCCGCACCGCTGACCGGGTTACTGGTACAGCCGATCATCGGTCACTTCAGTGATCGCACCTGGACCGTACTGGGTCGCCGCCGCCCGTATTTTCTGCTGGGGGCCATTGCCTCATCATTGGCACTGATCGTAATGCCGTATTCACCACACCTCTGGGTGGCTGCGGGTATGCTCTGGATGCTGGATGCCTCTATCAATATTTCGATGGAGCCATTCCGGGCACTGGTCGCGGATAACCTGCCGTCATCACAACGCACGCAGGGTTTTGCGGTTCAGACCTTCTTTATTGGTATCGGATCTGTGGTGGCCTCTGCCATGCCTTATCTGCTGAGTAATGTGTTTGATATCGCCAATACCGCACCGGCCGGAGAAGTACCGCCGTCAGTGAAAATTTCTTTCTTGTGCGGGGCGTTGGTTTTTCTGGGATCGATCCTCTGGACAGTATGTCGGACCAAAGAGTATTCGCCACAGCAATTGGCGCTGTTTGATGGCGAGCCGCTGTGTGAACAGGAACCCAAAGCGTGCTGGCAAACCTTTCTTTGCGATATAAAAGCGATGCCAAAGACCATGGTACAACTGGCCCTGGTGCAGTTTTTCTCTTGGTTTGCTTTGTTTGCGATGTGGATTTATACCACATCTGCGGTAACCACCCATATTTTCGGTACGTCTGATACCAGCTCCGCATTGTACAACGAAGGGGCGGACTGGGTTGGATTGTGCTTTGCAGCCTACAACGGTATTTCAGCTTTGGCGGCCTTTATGCTGCCGTGGTTGGCACAGAAAACCAGCCGCAAGTTTGTTCACAGCCTCAGCCTGGTTATTGGCGGAGTCAGTTTAGCGGCTATGGCGCTGATTAATGATCCTGCAATGCTGATGCTTAACATGGTTGGTATCGGTCTCGCTTGGGCCAGCATTTTGTGCATGCCTTACGCCATTCTGGCAGGGGCGTTACCGTCCCGGAAGATGGGATTCTATATGGGGGTCTTTAACTTCTTTATCGTTCTGCCGCAAATTTTGGCGGCCGGTATTCTCGGCTTCTTCACCCGTTGGGCATTCGGTGGAAACACCATGATGGCTATCGTATTGGGTGGGATCTCCATGATTGTCGCCGGGCTGATGGTGATTCGCGTGAAAGATGAAGATGAGCCGAACCGGGTACGCAACTCTGAGCAAAAGTCTGCCGCCGTGCTTTCTGCTGCAATCTAGTTAGCCGTTAGTCGATAGGCTGAATCGCTTCTGTGGAAACAGGCCAGTTCGTTCACTGGCCTGTTTATTTTTTGCTTTATTGTTTCCTGCTTCCTGCTTCCTGCTTCTGGTGGGGGGGAGTTGTTTGGGTCGCAAGCCCTGTATAGGGTTCTCGCAAACAACCTCACTGAAATGTTGGCGTCCGCTTTTCCAGAAATGCTGACACCGCCTCGCGGGCTTCATCACTGCGAATACACTCCACTAACTGACGGTTTTCCTGCTCAATGGTTGCCAGCAGGCGATCCCTGTCATGGTCCAGCAGCATGGCCTTTGAAATCTTCATGGCTTGTGGTGGTAACAGACAAATGCGCTTGGCCTCCTTCAGTGCCCGTTGATCCGGATACGCTTCAATTGCATTGATAAAACCAAGTGACAGCGCTTCATCAGCTGCCATCGCCTCACCAAACAGCAGCATGGCTTTGGCTTTGCGGATACCAATGATTTTTGCCAATTCTGTGCTGGACGCCATTTCCGGGCATAGTCCTAATGGAACAAACGGCGTTTTGAAAAGCGCACTGGCGGAAGCATACACGATGTCGAAGAACTGCAGCATAGTGGTGCCAATCCCGATCGCGGGTCCGGAAACGGCTGCAATGAGGGGCTTATTACACAAGATGAGCGCTTTCATGAACCTTTCGACGGCAAAGCCAGACATCCCTTTTGAAATAGCGAGAAAATCCTGCATGTCATTGCCGCCGCAAAAGACATCCGGTAATCCACGAAGGACCACCGCCCGAATCGCTGGGGTCGCGGACGCCTGCTCAAAGGCTTCCGCTAACTGTTGATACATCTGCTGATTGAGAGCGTTTCGTGCGTCCTGGCGATGAATCTGAATATCAAGGATCGCATCTTCCTGATTGACAAGAATATCCATATTTTTCTTCCTGTTGTCGGCCGAGAGTTTCTCCCTGAGAGGGCTGCTCTGTGTCGTCCTGTTGTTCCGCTTTAACTTCAGTGCGTTCTGATTGACTATTTTAGGTGTCGAGCGTTGTCATTTAAGCGCAGATCGAGAAAGATATCTGTGATGCTACCTTTGAAACAGTTGTTTAACTTTTCAAAGATACGCTGATTAAGCGGCCTCACTCAAATTCTCACTTCTAAACACTCTCATTCAAAGAATGTTATTCCAACGATGGCCCGATGACTGGATGACGCTGTGAATTCTGGCTGGTTGGGTATAATGCCTGTCGAGAATATATCAAGAAGGAGCGCCCCTTGAAGACAGAATCTACGCCTATAGAGCAAATGTGCTGCGCAATGTTGCAGGCTGTTCGGACAACAAAGCCGCTGGTGGTGAATCTGACCAACTATGTTGTGATGAACAATACAGCCAATGCATTGCTGGCTGTTGGTGCTTCGCCAATCATGGCGCACAGCCGGGAAGAAATGGCGGAAATGATGGGGTTTGCCGGTGCACTGGTCATTAATATCGGGACGCTCGACAGCCACTGGATACCACGGATGTACTACGCGGTGGAGAAAGCAAACGCTAATAACAAAGTGGTGGTACTGGACCCGGTGGGCTGCGGAGCCAGCGCGCTACGGACAGAGGTTTCCCGTAAGCTGGCTGCGTTGGCAGAAACCTTGATCATTCGCGGGAATGCATCTGAAATCATTGCACTTGCCGGGGAAGCGGCGCAATCAAAAGGGGTCGATGCACTGGACAGCAGTGAGCAGGCCCTGAATGCGGCCAAACAACTGGCACACCAGCACCAGTGTACTGTGGTGATCTCAGGTGCGACCGATTACGTGGTGTCCACCGACAAGGTCTGTGCGCTGGACAATGGCCATGCCATGATGCCAAGAGTGACCGGCATGGGGTGCAGCCATACTGCGCTGACCGGGGCTTTTGCCGCGGTGTGCGAGGATACCTGGGAAGCCGCGCTGGCCGCAACGGCCGTATTGGGAGTGGCTGGTGAGCTGGCCGCAGAAAAATCAGCCGGGCCGGGGAGCTTACAACTGAATCTGCTTGATTCGCTATATCTGCTGGGTGAGCCTGCGCTGGCGGCCCGTCTGAACGCCAAGCTGCTTGGAGGCACGGCCAATGCCTGATTACAGCCTGTATCTGGTCACGGACGAGAATCTGGATCTTGAACAACTGAAGTTCGTGATCAAAGAAGCCGTTGCCGGTGGCGTGACTATGGTTCAGTTGCGTGAAAAACACGGCGATGTTCGTGAGTTCATTCAGCGTGCCATGGTTGTTAAAGCGCTGCTGATGGAAACCGGGATCCCGTTGATCATAAATGATCGGGTGGATGTGGCGTTGGCGGTCGATGCCGATGGTGTGCATCTGGGCCAGTCTGACATGCCTGTCGCAATCGCCCGCCAGTTGATTGGCGATGACAAAATTCTGGGGCTTTCGGTGGAAAATGAGCAGCAACTGGCGGATGCGCAACACCTGCCGGTGGACTACCTGGGGCTAAGCGCGATTTACCCGACACCAACCAAAACCAATACTGTGTATGCCTGGGGGCTGGACGGGTTAGAGAAAGCGGCGGGTGAAAGTCGATTGCCGTTGGTGGCTATTGGTGGGTTGAATGAAAGCAACATTAAATCAGCCATGGATGCCGGTGCGGCTGGGGTCGCCTTAGTGTCGGCAATTTGTCATGCGACATCGCCAAGCGATGCGTGTCAAAAGCTGCGTAAGCTGATGCATGCCGACTGAGGTGAGGAAGGAAGTAACGTCAGCCGTTGTGACATCCAACGTGTTGACGTTTTCTTCCGGCCCGCGAAGTGCTTTTGCATCACTGCGAAATGTTGTTTCGGTCAGATAAAAAATGTCTCGAGATACAGCTGTTCCACTTCTTTTCTTGCCCATTCGGTTCGGCGTAAAAACGTCAGGCTCGATTTGATACTCGGGTTGCTGTTGAAGCAACGGATGTTGATTTCGCGTCCCAGGGCTTCCCAGCCGTAATGATCAACCAGCTCTTCCAGCAGTCTTTTCAGAGTGATGCCGTGTAGCGGGTTATTCGGTTGGTTTGTCATAATGGTGTCTCTTTAGGAGTCAGAGTGAGTGGGTAAAGTGGTAAGCTGCGTCGAAAACAGAAAGGCTACCCGAAGGTAGCCTTTTTTGTCAGCAATTTTATTACTGAACTTAGAAGTTCGCAGAGCGTGGTGTACGTGGGAATGGGATCACGTCGCGTACGTTACCCATACCTGTTACGTAAGAAACCAGACGCTCAAAGCCCAGACCGAAGCCCGCGTGCGGTACTGTGCCGTAACGGCGCAGATCGCGGTACCAGTTCATGTGCTCTGGGTCGATGTTCATCGCACGCATACGCTCGTCCAGTACGTCCAGACGCTCTTCACGCTGAGAACCACCGATGATTTCGCCGATACCCGGTGCCAGTACGTCCATCGCTGCGACTGTCTTACCGTCTTCGTTCATACGCATGTAGAACGCTTTGATATCTTTCGGGTAGTTTTTCACGATAACCGGGGCTTTGAAGTGTTCTTCAGCCAGGTAACGCTCATGCTCAGAAGACATGTCGATACCCCACTCAACGTCGAACTCGAAGTCACGGCCAGAGTCTTTCAGGATCTGGATTGCATCGGTGTAATCAACCTGAGCGAAGTCTGAGTCAACAAACTGCTCAAGACGCGTGATGGCGTCTTTGTTGATACGTTGTGCGAAGAACTCCAGGTCATCCCGACGCTCTTCCAGTACAGCTTTGAACACGTACTTCAGCATGTCTTCAGCCAGCTTCGCAACGTCGTCCAGATCGGCGAAAGCCACTTCTGGCTCAACCATCCAGAATTCCGCCAGGTGACGGCTGGTGTTGGAGTTTTCAGCACGGAACGTTGGGCCGAAGGTGTAAACCTTGCTCAGGGCACACGCGTAAGCTTCAGCGTTCAGCTGGCCTGATACGGTCAGGAATGTTTCTTTGCCGAAGAAATCTTCGTTGAAATCCACATCGCCTTTGTCTGTACGAGGCAGGTTGTTCATGTCCAGTGTAGAAACACGGAACATTTCACCGGCACCTTCACAGTCAGCAGCCGTAATCAGCGGCGCAGACATCCAGAAGAAACCTTGCTCGTGGTAGAAGCGGTGAATCGCTTGCGACAGGCAGTTACGAACACGGGCAACCGCACCGATTACGTTTGTACGTGGACGCAGGTGAGCCACTTCACGCAGGTACTCAATAGAGTGGCGTGTTTTTGCCATTGGGTAAGTATCTGCATCTTCAACCCAGCCAACAACTTTCACTTCGGTTGCTGCCAGTTCAAAATCCTGGCCGCTGGCCGGAGACTCAACGATTTTACCGGTGACCTCAACAGAGCAACCAGTAGTCAGCTTCAGCACTTCTTCCTGGTAATTATTTAACTCATTTGGGACCACGGCCTGAATCGGGTCGAAACAAGAGCCGTCATAAATGGCAAGGAAAGAGATTCCAGCTTTGGAATCGCGACGCGAGCGAACCCAGCCACGTACAGTCACTTCACTGTCGACAGCTAGCTTACCGCTCAGTACGTCTGTTACAGGCGCGTAAGTCATGTGTAAATTATTCTCCGTTAAGGCACTTTTATTGTTGTGCCATCGGGCATAAAGCCCCAGACACTGTCCAAGGGTTCAATATTACCTGTCTGGCGTCAGGCATCAAGCCTTGTGATGGCCTGATAGGGTAAATTGATGAAGTAATCGCTCTAATTGCTCGGCTAAGTGCTCAAGATTTACGCTAATCTCTTTCGACGACTGTGCATGACGTGCTGTATCGTCGGCATGCTCGGTGATAATTTCAACTTTTGAGCGAATGTCATCGGCAAGGGCTGCCTGACTTGATGACTGCTGCTGAATGTCGACCGTATGCTGGTTGACGGTCTGGATATGATTATCGATAGCAGCCAACGCGGCGGAAAGCTCACGAATCGTTTCGACTTTTCCGTACGCAGTCTGGCAGGTGGTTTCAATGGCATCAGCTGAGGCTTCGCAGTCCTGATGCAGATTGTCGATAATGGTATGGATATCACCGGTGGCCTGATGGGTGCGAGTGGCCAGATTCCGGACTTCGTCGGCGACTACCGCAAAGCCGCGACCCTGCTCTCCAGCGCGGGCTGCTTCAATGGCGGCGTTAAGCGCCAGCAGATTGGTCTGCTCGGCAATACCGCGGATCACATCTAAGATGCTGCCGACCTGCTGACTCTGCGTATGGAGGTGATCGATACGTGCTTTGACGTGTTCAATGTCATGGACCAGCTGCTGAATGCTCTCACCGGCTTCCTGCGCCAGTTGCGTACCTGACTGAGCCGCCTGTGAGGCCTGACGACTGAGCGCGGCGGTTTCGGTGGTGTGTTGCTCAACGTCATGCTGTTGATGCTGCATGTTGTCGATAGCGGTAAACATCAGGCCGGTTTCGTAGCGCTGACTGTCCGCAGCCTGATTGGTGCTGCCGGAAACCTGGGTTAACTGGCTGGCCTGTTGAGTCAGGGACTCCGATGTTTGTTGCACCTGACGCAGGCTGGCAGAGAAATTGTCCAGCATATGATCGTAGCTGTGACACAGTTCGCCAATCTCGTCGGTGCGGGATGAGTTCAGACGCTGGCTGAGATCTTTATTCTGGCTGGCGGTTTTCATATAACCGGACAGGCGGCGCAGGGGATGAACAATAATGTTACGGATCATCATCAGCGCGAACAGGAACCCGGCAGCGGCGATAGCCGACATGATAGCCCCAGCGTTAAGTAATTGGCTGTCAACCCGCTCATAGAGCGGACCAAGATTGTATTCCAGGCGGACGACGCCCAGCACTTCGTTCTCCGGCACGATATGGCACTGCAGGCAATTGGTGCCCCGGTAGTTGCTGCTGGCTTTCATTGGCAGGGCAACCAGCAGGGTTTTTCCGTTCGGGGTACTGATGGTTTCGCTGATTTGCTCGCCGGCAAGGGCTCGTCGGTCGAAGTCATCCACCGGCTTCTGGTAGTCCAGACCGGGGCCAAACATATTGACCACGCCGGGTCCGCGAATCACTCGGACATTCTCAATGCCGTTGTGAGACAGGACTTTTTCACGCAGTGTCTCTTTTTGTGACATGGTGCCGGTCAGCATCATCATATTGAGGCTGTCGAAGTAGTTACCGGCCTTGTCCAGCGTTTGCTCGCTGATGACCGATTCCAGCATGGTTTTTTGCTGACGAGCCTCATAGGCGAGAGAGGCGACCAGCACGACCAGAAAAACCATTAATAGGGTGAGGAGGAGTTTATGAGCAATGGTAAGACGCATCTTCCTTAATCTCTTACACATATTCTTGTTGTGGATATAGTGTAATTGCTTGCCATGTTAATAAATAGTTTTCCTGCTATGACTGTGATGTAAGCCACGATAACGTTTTATCTACAGGTAATTGCTTGTTATTCATTCTGTTTTATGTTCGTTATGGCTGGGAACCCAGTGTGGAAGATGGCCTGAATAATCGTCATGCAACTGGCAGTAAAAAGCCCGCGAGGTGACGCGGGCTCGGTAGCGAGGCTGTGGGAATAAGAAAGGTGTTATTCCCATAGGGTATTTTTATCAGGCTGCTGGCTGCTCGGTAAAGGCACAGGTCTGGCCGTCATTTAAAATGGTCCCGGCTGGTGGCCCGGTCGGCTCAGCAGGAGGCTCGCCTTCCGCTGGTGGCGGGGTCTCCGGTGCTTCAATGGGCACCACGTCCGGTACTTCACTGGCATCGATCAGCGTGACGATATCACTCCAGATTTCCCCTTCATTGTCCCCGTACAGCAACGTGTCATCGGTCTCCCAACGGGTTTGGTGGTTGAAGGCTTTGATGGCCAGTTTCAGGCCGTCAGTATCTGACAGTTGAATCCGTTCCTTCATTGAGCCATCAATGGCTTCATAGTACAGGGTACCGTCATCTTCCAGTTTCCAGCGGATGTCGAAGTTAAAGCCACAACCGTCTGAGTCCACATAGCTGCCGAGGAAGTAGTCACCGGAAAAGTTATCGGTCAGCTTGAGGTACCGTGACGAATCGCTGGCGAACGTCAGAGCTTTGTCGTCACTCAGGTTACCGGTCTGGCCAACCAGCAAGGCTTCCGTAAACCGCGGCACCCGGCCATACCAGGCTTGTTTACAGGATGCGGCCTGAGTCTGGTACTCCTCCTGAGTTTTCTTCACCATTGGTGTGGTGGTGGTCTGATCCCAGCCGGAATCATTGGTCGTACAGGCGGCCAGTTGATCGGCCTGATACTCACGGGCCATGAAGTTTGTAATGACCGTTTCCTCAGGCTGACCGTTATCCGGATGGATGTACTGCTTAATCGCCATAACCCGCAGGGCATAGTCGTAGTTGGTCTTCGCCCAGTACTCAAAGGAATCCGGTGTATCGGCATTTTCCAGCACTTTCAGGTAGCTGTTATCCAGTAGTGTCCAACTGCGGTTACTGCCGCTGACAGGTTCGGTGTGGCGGTAAAACTCCCAGGTATTATCACTGCGCAGGATCTGAGCTGTGATCTCACCATCTTCGGCAATCTGTACCAGGGTTTTGTCGACCAGATCACTGACGCCCTGAGTGGTGAAGTGCTCGTCACCCCCACACTCTGTTACCGCGTTGAGGAAGAGGTCTTCATTTGCCAGTGCGGTATTTCCAAAGATACAGTTATCAAAGGCGGGCAGGTTGTCCCGGGTCGCAGCGGCAAAGATCTGATCTTTCGCATCATTATCAAAACCGGAGTAGTGGAACTGTTCGCCATCCAGCAGGGTTTCGCCGATGTTGACGAATCCGCGGTCAACCACCAGGAACAGTGCCAGGCTGTTGAAACGGTAGTTATCAGACAGTTGTTTGATGACATCGGGGACATCGAAACGGATCATCTGTTTGCCGGCAACCGTTACCGGAGACCAGACACCTTGCTCCTGAACCACCCATTCATCGACCGCAATGTTGCTCCAGTAACGGACGGTAAACAGGCCGTCATCAATTATTTCTACGACCACGTTATCGCTGAGTTTAAAGCCGTTCACGGATTCAAACTCTGGCCCGGCATTGGCCTGAGCAGTGATCAGCTCATCCAGACTGGTGAAGGCGGTATCCGGCAGCTGTGTGGAGTAAACGCGGCAGGTGTCTTTGTCGTTGGTGGTGTCACACAGCAGGTACGTTTCTTTTTCCGGCCGCCAGGTGAAATAGAAGCCTGAGGCATTTTCATCAAACGTCGCAGTATTTTTGATATAGCGGGTCATGAAATGATTTTCCCGGCTCGATAGAAAATCGTGGATCCGTTTTCCTGACAACGAATAGACATTCGCCTCCAAGGAAATTCCCGACTTATCATCTTTCGTCAGACCGGCATCGGTCAGCATCGCGGTTCTCTGAGTCGCCAGGATGACTTTCAGGTAGCTGAACAGCCCGGTCCAGCCTTGAGAGGTAAGCACCTGATGTGTGACATCTTCTGTCCCGAATGCGGTTGAGCCGCTGAGATAAGTAAAAAATTCACTCAGATTAATGTCTTCGTTACCACTTTTTTTCCAGCGGAATTCTGCCACTTCGGTCTGTGAACCGTTATACGAGGTGCGGTCCGACATCAGGACAGTACCATTGTTACTGCTGCCAGCGGCAACCTGCCAGTAACCGTCGTTCAGAATGGCTTTAATATCAGCCAGCGCAGCATCCTGCTCGGTATAAAAGCGCTCAATACGACCGTCGGTCATGGATTTGACAATAGAAAGCTGCATCAGATCTTTCAGTGTCATGCCTTCCAGGCCGATTTGGGGGAACAGGGTATCGCGAATATCCAGGGCCATGTTGTTGATGTCCTGTAGCGCAAACAGCACTTTACCCTGTGGCGCATCGGTAAACACCTCAGTAAATACCCCCCAGTTGCCGTCTTTGACGATGCGTTTGGTCAGGGCGTAGTAAGTCATCGATGTTTCCAGCGTGACCGTCAGGCGTTCGCTGGCCAATGGAGTCATATAAAGACCCTCAGGCAGTGCTTCACCCAAGGTGAATTCGGGGATCCCCGCCGGATCAATCAGCAGTACCGCGTTGACTCTGGGTTTGGTATCGCCGGTAAACGTATAAATCCCTTCACCGTTTGTCTGCCAGTCGGTCAGCTCGATGGATTCCAGCACCTTACCTTTATCGTCCAGCCAGACTGCGGCAAAATTTTGTTCTGTCAGATCTTTCACTGCGTTGGCGTAAGCCTGAGGAAGCAGTGACAGTGAATGTTGCTGAGCCAGAGTCATTTGGTCAGGCAGATCGACAGAGACTCTGAAGTCGGTCGTTACCGGTGTGGCCGGAGCCGCAACAGGATTGGGTGTCTCACCTCCACCTCCGCCACAGGCGGTCAGAAGCAGGGCGAAAGCCGTCAGGAAGCAGTATCCCAGATAGCTACGCATAATATTTCCCCACAAATGATTATGACTATTGGTTTTTTGCTGAGTATAGATAGGACAAAATTAGCCATTGTTAAGAGGGGGAAGGTGTCTCAAAGAATAAGCGGCCGTCTGAAAAGTGAGACGACCGCTTGAAGGTGATGGGGTGGTGCAGATCAGAGGCTTAGGCAATCGCCAGATATTTGTGGGTCTGAATGGACAGACGCCAGTTGCGGGCAATGCAGGTTTCAATGCACAGCTCGGTCGCACGCGGCTTCTGGCTGATTGGCTGAAGCGCAATGCTGACGTTTGTTTTCAGATTTTTGCCAGCCAGCAAATCATCGAGTTGCTCGATGTCCTTGGTTGTTCCAACCGGATGCTTAATTTCGTCAGCCCGCTCCAGTGCGCTTGGCAGCACAGGAAGCTTGGCCTTCATGTTGATTTTTGGCGACACGGTTACCCAGGTGTTGGCTGTGGCCTTCACTTCTGATGTTCCGCTGGTTTCAATCTGACAACGGAAACCGGCCTGCTCCAGTGCTTCGGTCAAAGGCACCAGATCGTACAGGCATGGCTCACCACCGGTGATAACAACATGCTTCGCGGTGTATTTCTGATCATGGAGCAGATTCACGATGCCCTGAGCATCCAGCTCAGTCCAGGTCGGAGAGTCGCCTTTTTTCGCCATGATCTCAGCAATTGAAACATGATCCTGCGGCTCTGCCGACCAGGTCTGTTTGGTATCGCACCAGGCACAACCCACCGGACAGATCTGGAGTCTGACAAAAATGGCCGGTACGCCGGTAAAGACACCTTCGCCCTGGATGGTTTCAAAGACTTCGTTAATTTTGTACACCGCAAACCTCGTGGTGAGTTGAACAAGAGTTGAACCGCGGCATTATGGCAAAAAAGCTGTGAGCTGTCTTCCAGTAGATAAATTTTGGTGGTGAATTAACCGCGACCATTTTGAGGGAAATATGAAGCGGCATACAGTTTTCACTGATTGATTTCGATTTCCCTGTGACTCTTGTCACGTCCCATGAAACTTCGGCTTCACAATTACTTCGCAAAGTAAAAAAATTCAATTGTTCATCTTTATATCTACATTTTTTCAGGAGTTAAGGCATGTATGTCGCTCAGCCTGGTCATATCGATCATATCAAGAGAAACAATGCCGGCAGCGTCTACAAGCTCATTGATCAGCTTGGCCCTATCTCACGGATTGAACTGTCAAAGCGCAGCCAGCTGGCACCGGCCAGTATCACGAAAATTACCCGTGAGCTTATTGATGCTCATCTGATAAAAGAAACCGCTATTCAGGAAGCGGCCAGCCGGGGGCGACCGGCGATTGGTCTGATGCCGGCCAATGAAGGGTGGCAGTTTATGTCTATCCGACTGGGGCGTGGCTATCTGACCATCGCACTGCATGAGTTGGGGGGCGATATCCTGATTGAAGAACGTCAGGAAGTGGATGTGCTGGAGCAGGATGAAGTCCTGAAAAAGCTGATTTCCGAAATTCATACCTTTTTTGCCAATCATGTGAATGAGCTGGATCGTATTACAGCGATCGCGGTTTCATTGCCGGGGTTGGTGAATGCGGAAGCCGGAACCGTACTGCAAATGCCGCACTACAATGTGCATAATCTGGCGTTAGGTCCCGCTATCCATGAAGCTACTGGATTGCCGGTGTTTGTTGGCAATGACACCCGCTCATGGGCGCTGGCTGAAAAACTGTTTGGGAATTCGCGCGATGTGGCGAACTCGATACTGATTTCTATCCACCATGGTGTGGGTGCCGGTATTGTGTTGGACAATGTGGTGTTATCGGGCCGTATCGGGAATGTGGGTGAGCTTGGCCACATTCAGATAAAGCCCTATGGTAAACGCTGCTTCTGCGGAAACCATGGCTGCCTGGAAACTGTGGCCAGCCTGAAAGCGGTGCTTGAGCAAGTGGAGCAGCGTCTTCGCGAAGGGCATCCGTCCACGCTTCACGGCAAAGTGCTGACAATCGAGGGTATCTGTGACGCCGCGGTTGCCGGTGACAGTCTGGCTCGCCAGGTTATCGTTGAGCTTGGTCATCACCTGGGACAGGCCATTGCAATTATGGTCAACCTGTTTAACCCCGATAAAGTTCTGATCGGCGGAGAGTTTAACCGCGCAAAAGAAGTGCTGTACCCGGCCATCATGGATTGTGTCCGAACGCAGTCACTGCCGGTTTATAATCGTGATCTGATGATTGAAGAAAGCTGCTTTTACACTCAGGCAACGATGCCCGGTGCGGCGCTGGTGAAGCAAGCCATGTATGACGGCCACCTGCTGATGAAGTTGATTGAGGGATAATGTCGCCTGTTCATTAAACCTTCGTTGCATGATTTTCCTGACAGTATGGTTTGCAAAGTGTTGGTATCTTTTACACCTGATAAACCGTACGAATATAAAACCCAGTAAAAACAGTAATATAATAACTGGCACACAATTCGCTTAGTAGTGAGTGATTCTATATCGGGGGAAACACTCATGATTAAGCAAACTCTTTTAGCATGTTCACTGTCCACACTGTTCCTGGCTGGCGCTGCCAATGCAGAACTGATTATTGATGACTTCAGCGTTGATCAAGCAAAGATTGAGGTAAACGGTGTCGGTAGCCTATCCACTTCTGTAACAGGGCCAGATAGTGTTTTGATGGGTGAAGAGCGGGATATTCTCGTTGATGTTACCTCTGTGGCCAACAACAACTTAGGGGCCAGTGCTTTTGTCGGCAGTGGTTTTCTTTCTGTGAGTGTTGACACTCTGACATCCGCGACTGTGTCTGTTCAGTATGACGGCACAGATAACTCACCAAATATCAACGCAGCGGGTTTAGGTTCCAGAAACTTTGCGTTAAACGGCAGCGGTTTCCTGTTTGAAGTGCTGTCTCAGGACCTTGATTTAGGCATCCGCATCAACACTTGGTGGGGTGGCGGTGCCTCAACAAACTCAGCGAATCTGGTGACAACATCGTCAGCTCCTGGGGTCGTTTATATCGATTTCAGTGATCCTATTTTTGGTGGCACCGATTTTACGGACATTTCTGCCCTGGAATTTATTTTCAATCCTGATGGAGAAAGTAAAGCCTACGACGTTTCATACGGCATGGTATCAGTACCAGAACCCGCTTCTATGTTCCTGTTTGGTGCGGGTTTGCTGGGCTTCGCGGGGATGAAACGCAGAAAACAGTAATTCAGACGGTTGGGGCTTTCTTGCCTGCCTGTTGTGGAGTTGTCTGAGGTCAACCCTGGCAGTCAACGACAAACCGGATGACCCGCGAGTACCACCTGATTAGCCAGACGAAAGCAGACGTCTGGCTTTTTGTTTTTTCTGCCGGTAGAGAAATGCGCTGCCGATGATCAGTACGCCCAGCACGTTAGCGAGGGCATCAAACAGCGAAAATTCGCGCCCCAGAGGTAACAGACCCTGGGTGAGCTCAAGCAGTGACCCATACAGAATCAGTGCCAGACAGGTTGCTCTGGGGTAACGGCGTAGTTGTGACGTACACAGAAACAGAAACGTCAGGCCGCCATAGGCGATCAGATGTAAAATTTTATCCAGAAAGAGAATGCCGTATTGCTGCAAATCGGCGAACTCGGGCTCATTTTGAGCGGGCACCAGCGAAATGTAGGCAATAAAGAGTGTGCTGGCTACGGCACCGAACCAGGCAAGATTGTTTCGCTGGAAGGGGGTGAATGTCATCATCTCAGGTTACTCACTCAAAGGCTTTGCTTCAGGGTAATTAAGTGCTGAATTGGAATCGCATAAGTGATTGCACTGGGGTCAGTGAGCATAGACTCTTTGCTGGTTTTGACGAAGACCTTATTGATAATGGCAATGACTTCACCGGTTTCCGGGTGATAAACCGGGCTGCCGCTGTTTCCTGGATAGGCTGTTGCATCAAACTGATAGACGTCATAAGGCTTTTTAAGTTGCCTTAGCTGCTGCACGGTCAGCTCCCGGGCATGATTGGCGGGCGTCGCAATGGGGGTAATACTGGCAACAATGCCCTGATGCGTTGCCGGGTACAGGCCCAGAATGGCACCAATCGGAAAGCCGGTGAAACTATAGCGCTCACCTTCCCGAACCAGGCGAGTAGAAAGACGTAACGCGGGTAAGGGGGAGCCGGCAATTTTCAGAATAGCCAGATCGTGCCGGGTATCCCGTTTAATGACAGTTGCGGTGCGTACCTCCGGGCTGCGGCCGGTACCGATAAAGACAACAAACTGCCGCTTACCGGTCAACAGGGAAGGGTTGACGACATGCGCATTGGTGGCAACCAATTGCGGGGCGATCACGAAGCCGGTACCAAACAACTGACCTCGGGGGCTGGCGGCTTTATCGTAAAAACCGACACCCACGATGGACGGTTTTATACGTGCAATGGTATCCGGCAGGTCGGCGAAAACTGACGCCGAGAAGCAACAGAGAAGACACAATAAGAATCGTCCTGACATGAATCCTCCATATGACGAGCCACAGCATCAGCTGTGGCTCGTGTTGGTTAGAAATCTGTTAATGGCATTGACCTTTCGGTAAGGAGAGCCCCCGGCCATGATTGCAGGCATACCCGCCAAGGTTTTTGAGGCTGCCACTGTCGGTTTTAGTGGCAGCACTGAGCGTCGGGTGTGCCTGAAACCGTTCGATTATTGCATTTGTGCCATCAGCTGATTTTTCTGCTGAACATGTTCCGGCGAGGTTGCCTCTACGGTATTCAGTATATCTTTGGCTTTCTCCGGCAGATGATTGGCAATCAGGCTCTCAGCATAGTGAAGCCCGATTTCAACACTGGCCCGTTTGCTCTGGTACGCTGCTTTCAGGGGCTCCAGTGAAGACTGAGTCTGTCCGGACTTCAGCAGGCAGTAACCATAAGTATCCTGTACTTCTGCAAACTCGCCCGCCAGCTCAAAGGCCTGGCTCGCCGGTTCACAGGCTTTGGCAAAATCGTTCTGATTCATATACAGCCAGGCCAGGTTATTGAGCGCAATAACATTTTTAGGCTCTTTCTCCAGAATGGCCCTGTAATTGGCAATGGCGGCGTCAGGTTCGGCTTTGACTTGTAGCTGCGCCAGTACCAGCACCAGAGGCTGAGCGGCTTCGCCTTGTTGGGTGATGTATTGCTTTAGTACCCTGACGGCATCATGAGTTTGTTTGTTTGCATCGTAAGCCAGAGCGAGGTCTTTGACGGTCGTGATGCTAGGGTAACGCTCGAAACGCTGCTTTTGTACATCCACGGCCTGAGCCGTTTGCCCGTTACGGGCATAAAGCTCGCCTTGCAGACGTAGATAATAGGCAGTGGTTTTTACGGCATCATTTTGTTTATCCAGAATGGCCTGAGCAGCTTGATACTGAGTGTCTTTCAGCAGCAAACCGACTTTCATCAGGCTAAAGCCGGGTTGGTCTACGAACAGTTTTTCGGCTTGTGAGGCTGTTTTGATCCCTGTGTCATACTCTTTGTTCATCTCACTCAGCTGAATGGTTCTGATATACGCATCCGGATTAAGCCGGTCGCGTTTTAGCCATTCAGTTGCTGCGAGTTGCGCTTTTCGGTAATCGCCGGATTTGAAGTGTAGCAGGGTAGCTAGACTGAAACTTTCGGCACTTTGTTGTACCGGAGTCAGACTCTCTAGAACCTGCAGACCTTTTGAGTAGTCATTCTGGCTGGCATAACCACGCGCCAGAATCATTTTCAGCGGCACGTCATTGGGCGACTGTTTGATTTTTTGTTCATAAAAAGCCAGCGCTTCCGGCAGCAGTTTGGCTTCTGTCGCAAACTGGAACAGGTTCCTGGCGATCACGAAGTTTTCCGGAGACTGCTCAGCCAGAGCCAGTGTATGGCGATAGGCATCTTCAGGTTTTCCGGTCAGCATTTCCAGCTTGTAAAGGGAAAGCAATGCCGTCAGGTTTTTCGGTTCGAGTCCGATAGCTCGCTCAAACTGTTTGGCGGCGAGGGGGTAATCTTTTTTCTTGGTGGCGATGTAGCCTTTCATGATGATGGCACTGACTTGATTAGGTTCTGTGCTCAGCCAGTCATTGACGATAGTCTCCGCCTGAACGATGTCACCTTGCTCAAGGTAGTAATACGCCAGACCCAGATTCGCCTCGGGTAAATCCGGTTGGACTTTCAGGATATTCTGAAGATGAGTGACACCCTGAGCTTCTTTATTTGCCAACTGCATCAGGCTTAACGTGAGGGACTGATTTTGTGTGTCGGTGCTGGCTTTGGATGCGAGGCTGAGTGCGTCTGTGCGACGGCCGATTTTGGCAAACTCCAGACTCATCTGATTCACAAATTCATTGTTTTCTTTGAGTGATAAGTCAAAGTTATTCAGCGTCTCCAGTGCCCCGTCCATGTTGCCTAGTTTGAACTGGGTTGAGGCGTACAGGCGGTTGATCAGGTGATCTTTTCCGACAAAGGGAATGACTCGGGCGAAATATTCGTTGGCCTGTTCAAACTGATTACGTGAGTATGCGGTTACCCCGGCAATGACAAACACCCCGATACTTTGTGAGCCATTTTGTATCGCCAGCTCAGCATGGTTTTGCGCATCCTGATAATTGCCGTTGGCATAATCGATACTGGCTTTCAGCTCGTTGGCCAGAGGGTGGGTAGGGGATACCGTCAGAATTTCATCAACATAAGTGTTTGCCTTGGTGTACTGCTCGTCTCTGACCAGAGCCTGAGCCAGAAACAGCATATAGTGTTTCGCCTGGGGCGATAGCGTCACAGCCTGCAAATAGCTTTCTGCGGCACGGCTGAATCGGTTGCTGGCCATCTGAATGTGGCCAGTTGTCAGCCATACATCGCTGTTTTTGGGAAAATGCTGAGTCAGTTGCAACAAGATTTCCAGCGCATCGTTTAACCGTGATTGCTCGGCCAGCAGTCCGGCATAAGCCAGCGTGGTGTAAAGGCTGCCATCATTGGCATCATCTTCCATTGCCAGATTAAGCGCCGCTTTGGCTTTTTCTTTCTCGCCATGTTGCAACAGCACCATGGCATGGATGGCATGAATGTCGGCCAAGGCTGAACTCAATTGGGTTTTTGCCTGGGTACTTAGTTCATTCAGGGAGAGCAAGTCACTTTGTCCCAGCAGGGCGCGAGCCAGAAGGGGCTCAATCAAATCGGGATTTTCACCGTATTTCAGGGCCCGCCGCAGTTCTTTTTCAGCGCCCGAGAAATCTCCGCGTTGTAAATACAAATCACCCAGCAAATACCGTGGCTCACCCAATTGCGGAGACTGCTGAATCGCATTTTTCAATTCGATGATGGCAGCACTGTATTCCTGCTTGGTAATGAATTGTTTGGCATTTGCAATATGGGTATCCGGGTCAATGTCGTTACAACCCGCTACTGAAACTGCCATCAGGCAGCCGGCGATAGTCGATAAACTTCGGTTTGTGATGAATTTGCTCATTGATATCCCGTCCATGACAAAAAAACACCTCATCAACAATCATAGACTCAGATTTCACCGTGAGCGGAGAAATGGCCGGAGAATCAATGATCACTCTTGCAGCCCAGTTGCTATGCTTGATGAGGAAACTGCTGGATAAGCAGTGCCCGTTTTCGAGTTCGTAAAACAGAGGTGCCAATGGACAGGCCGGTGAGTACGTGCGTTAAGAATAAGCCACAAAAAAGTACCATATCCTGTGAGGTGTTTTTGTCGCCGGATCGTACCTGGCTGCAACACGCGTGGCAGAGCCTTGAAGAGCGGTGCCATCCCGTCTTTTTTTTATCATGGCATTGGATCGGTTGCTGGCTTGACTGCTTCGTACGCCACTTTTACGTCATTGAAGCCCGTATCGAGGGCAGGACGGTCGGGCTGGGGGTCATTGTCAGTCCTCAGGGACGTCCGTCCAGATTTCATTTTGCAAAGCAATATTATTTGCACCGAACCGGCGATGATTCGCTGGATCAAATCTGGATCGAATATAACGACTTTCTGCTGGAACCAGCAGTCGCAGATGCAGTTCGGGAAAAAATGCTGGCCACCTTGATGGCAGAAGTGGTCGGTGACGGGGTGTTATCTGTTGGCGCCTGCTACCGGGACACGTTCACATGTGCTACACCCGATCTGGATCGTCATCAGATTTGGGCAACAAGCGCGTACTCTGTGGATTTTACGGCATACCGGGCCAAAGGCCTGACCCCTTCGCAGGCGCTTTCCCGCAGCGCCCGGTATCAGATTCGTCGCAGCCTGCGTGAGTATGAATCCCTTGGCCCGCTGACGGTCACCCAAGCCCTTACGGTTAAAGACGCGCTGTGCTTTTTTGAGTTGGCGCGTCCATTGCATATAAAACGATGGGGAAGCCAGCCCGGTCAGAGCGGATTTGTGAATGACGGCTTCAGGCAATTTCATCAGACCCTGATCTCTCGGGGCATTGAAGACGGCTCTGTCGCTATTTACAAGGTGATGGCAGGCCAGACGCTGATATCGGTTATGTACAATTTTCACTGGCAGAATCAGGTGTATTTTTATCTCTGTGCCTTGAACTATGAGATAGAAGGCTGCCACAGCAAACCGGGCTTAGTTTCTCATTACTTATTGATTAACGATGCGTTTGAACAGGGTTTTGACGGATACGATTTCATGGGTGGCTTTTCAAGATATAAGAAAACGTTCGCCAACCACGAAACCGAGCTGGCAATTTACCACATCCGTCAGAACCGACTGCGTGTCCGACTGGAACATACCCTGCGTGCCATCAAGCAGCAGTTTGTGACAGACGAGCAATCCAGCGCATCGCATCCGGATTAACAGGGATTTGTAAGAGGTGAGGTATGAACCGGGCAGAACGACATCCATTCAGAGCGTTAGTACTTGGTGATGACACTCGCAGCTTCCTGTCTGTTGTGCGGTCTTTGGGTAAGGCCGGGTATGATGTTCATGTGGTTTGCTTTGATCGAACCAGTCCGGCACTGGCGAGCAAATACATTACGACTGCGAAGTTTTACAACTACCAGGCTTACTCACAACAGGAATGGCAGGACGCCGTATTTCGCCTGATTGAGCGCTACCAGTTCGACATTGTGCTGCCGTGCGACGAGCGGGCTATGTACCCCTTATGGCAGAACAGAGAAAAGCTGCCGGCACACACACGCCTTGCCGTTGCTAACGAGCAGGCGATGGAGGTGCTGTTTGATAAGTGGAAAACCAAGCAGGCAGCGTTGGAGTGCGGGGTACCGGTTGCAAAAGGAAAGCTGGTGAATCTGGCAGACTCGTCTTATCAGGCACTGGCGGAAGAATTTGGTGAGCGCTTTGTGATTAAACCGCTCCAGTCATTTAAAGAGCAGGCATTAAGTCGTCGTCAGAATGTAGCTATCGTCAGCAACTGTAAAGAATTTGGACAGTTGGCTGCGGGCTCTGAGCCAGTCATGGTGGAGGCGTTTTTTGCCGGTTTTGGCGAAGGTGTTTCCGTCTTGTCGGTTAACGGCAAGGTGCATTCGGCTTTTTCCCATCGCCGTGCGGCAGAGCCTGAACGAGGAGGCGGCAGCTCTTACCGGGTGAGTATTGCCACTGATCCCGAACAACTGGCCGCCGTCGAGGCCATGTGTCAGGCCACGCAGTTTACCGGGGTGGCGATGTTCGAATTTCGCCGCGGATTACCGGAAAAGCAGGAGCAGCCATCGGCATGGATCCTGGTTGAAGTGAATGCCCGTTTTTGGGGCTCACTTCCTCTGGCTGTTTTTTGCGGGATGGACTTCCCGGCATGGTATGCCAATTACCTGATGATGGGCACTTTGCCGTCTGATGATCAAACACATTATCGGAGTGGCTACTATGCCCGTGCACTGACGGCAGATTTGTACGAGTTGCGTCGGGAAATGGCCAGTTGCCACGGCAAAACCCGTTTGCTGAAAAAGCTGTTCTCCCGACTGGCAGATGGCCACCGGCTTCTGCTGGGTAAAGAGAAAATTGACAGCTTCTCGCTGACAGATCCACTCCCTTTTGTCCGGGAAGGCGTGAAAATTGGTGCTGAGTTGGCCGCGGCGGTTACCCGACGGTTCCCGGTGTTGCTGAAAGGACGTTGTCTGATAACGCGTTACCGGCTGAAGAAGCTATTTCGGAGCAATCCGCACCGCCGTATTCTGTTTGTTTGCTACGGCAACATCATGCGCAGCCCCTTTGCTGAACAGGTCTGCCGCCAGGCGGTCGAACAGCTGAATACCGGCAGTGGTGTTGAATCATTCGGGTTTCACACCCCTGAAGATAGGCAAAGTCCGGCGGAGGCACGACAGGCCGCGCTACAACTCAACTACAACCTTGAAGATCATCGTTCCAAATGCCTGAGGCAGTGTGATCTGGAAGACAGCGACGTGGTGTTTATTTTTGATGAAAAGAACCATGCCGTCATCACTGCCAGCTATCACGTACCCAATGCTTTTTATCTGAGTGATTTACAGCCGTTCTGGAACCGGACCGCCGGTGAAGTCGCCGACCCGTACGGGCTGGGACTGGAGGGCGTGAGAAACTGTTACCGTCAGATTGAGCAGTGTATTTCACGCTTATCGAAGGACATCATCAGCAAGGGAGGGGCTTATGAGCGCTAAATTGGCTGTCGTGATTCATGCTGAAGAAGAGTTTGACTGGAACGGAGGATTCTGTCGCTTCAATGACAGCGTGACTCACCATCAGGAACTGATCGTTTTAATTCGGGAAATGCTGCAAATCGGCGCAAAAGTCACGCTTGCGATGGATTACCCGTTTGTCACCAGTGCCGGTGGTCAGCAGGTTATAAATACCTTCCGTGATCAGGCTGGCGAGGCGATTGAGTTTGCTGCCCATCTTCATCCCTGGGTGAATCCGCCCTATCTGGAGACCGGGGAAGATGGGGTGGCCAGTGAGCTGGAATCCTATCCCGGAAACTTATCGGCTGAACTGGAATTTGAAAAAATTCAGGTGTTGTCTCATGCCATAAAACGGGAAACCGGTTTATCTCCGGTTACTTATCTGGCTGGCCGGTATGGCATTGGTCCGAATACGCGGCGTATTTTGCAACGGCTGGGCTACCGTGTGGATTTGAGCATCAGTGCGTTCAGTAATTTTACCCATCAACAAGGGCCGGACTTCAGTACGTTCAACAACCGTATGTTCCAACAAGATCAGATAACGTATCTGCCGCATACCTGCAGCCGCATGTCAGCGTTTCCCTGGGCAAGTAAAACGTTGAATGATCATCCCACGTTACTGACGGGGCAGGACTTCACGACCAGAGTGGTACGTAAAATGCTTGGGGTAAGAACATACCGCTTGTCACCGGAAGGGGTGCCGTTGAAAGATTTAATAGCGGCTGCCAGACACCAGTTAAAGCTTGGTCACCACCAGTTGGTGTTGTCGTTTCATTCGCCAACCGTAAAGCCGGGGATGACGCCTTATGTCTCGTCGGCGGATGAATACCAGACATTCCGCGCTACGACACTGGACTTTATCGAGTGGTTTAACCGGTTGCCCGACAGCGAAATGTTTTTACCAGCCAGCCTTGCGCATCATGGAGGATGTTATGCCTAACACACTATCTCCGTTTTTTTCTGTCATCATTCCCACGCGAAACAGACCGGACCTGATGGCTGTGGCATTGAAATCCGTCTTACAGCAGGACTTTACCGCGCTTGAGGTTGTTATCGTCAATGACGGAAGCGATCAACAGTATTTGCCGCACTATGACGCGATTGTGGCTCAGGCTGATGCGCGTGTGCGTTTTTGCTCGCTGGTACAGCGTCCGCAGGGGCATGGCTCAAGCTATTCACGTAACCATGGTGTTGCTATTGCCAGTGGTGAATATATCTGTTTTCTGGACGATGATGATTACTGGACGGACGACGGCTATCTGAGCCGAGTGTATAAAAACCTGACACACGATCCGCAGGCAGACTTATATTTTTCGAATCAGAAAGCGTTTTTCTCCAATGGAGAGCAGAAAACAGGCACTGTCTGGATCGAGGATCTCCGGGATTCACTGGAGCTGGCAGAGAAACCAGACGGGATCGCTTATCCTGTCACGCTGGAGCAGTTGATTACCAGCGATGGTTTTGCGCACCTCAATTGTTCTGTTTATAAAAAGGCGTTTTTTCATCAGATTAACGGGTTTGATGAAAACCTGCGGTACGAAAGTGATCGTGATTTATATATTCGTGCGATTGACGCCGCCAGGAAAATCTACTTTGACCCCCGTTTTATGGCCTACCACAACATTCCGGACAAATCGAAAGCGGATAACGTGTCGACATTGGTTTCTACGCTGGAGAAGAAGCTCTTTCAGCTGCGAATTTATGACAAGGGCATTATCAACAGTAAACACGATGCGATGGTGGAGCATTGCCAGTATGGCAAGAGTGTTCAGTTAAAAGTCATTGCGGAAACGCTGCATCAACAACGCGATGCTCACCGCGCGGCATATTATGCGTGGCAGGGACTGGCAGCCAGATTCACGGCGAAGTGGCTGCTTTTTTCTGTGTACCTCTCATGCCGGAAACTATTTCAGCGCAAGGACAAATGGGTATTGAGCGAAAAAGGAGTTTGATCATGGAAGCAATAAAAGACGCGATACAAAAAGTGCGGCTTCTCGCCCCTAAACAGCATGTGCTGTTAATCAGCCATATGCGTGCCAATACCAGTCTGGTCGGGCACCTGATTGGCAGCCATGAAGACATTTCCGGCTATTACGAAATGCATATTGGGTACTACAGCTGGAAAAGCCTGATTAATCAAAAGTTTTTGTTTCATGAGCAGAACAGGACCGAGCCAGTAACCGATTTTTATTTTGATAAAGTGCTTCATAATGAACATTTTACAAGCCGCGACGTCTTGTGTCGGGATAACGTGAAGCTGCTGGTAGCGCTGCGGGAACCGAAGGCGACAATCAAAAGTATTGTGAAGCTGTACAGTGCGAAAAATCCGGAACATCCTTGTGCAACGCCAAAAGGGGCCGCGCAATATTACCTGGACCGGGTGCGTTATATTACTGATCTAATTCTCAGCCTTGGTAATGACCAAAACTATTATTACTACGATGCGGACGATATTATCCAACATCCCAAACGCGTGCTTGGCGAGATGAAAGAGTTTTTGGGAATCGATCGTGCATTTGAAGCCACGTATCGTAAGTTTGAAAAAACCGGCCATCGGTTTGCCGGTGACTCCTCAGAAAACATCCATGCAGGCGTCATTGTGAAAAAATCACCGGATACCTCTGTTCTCGACTTGGACAATGAGTTGTTGATGAGCTGTCAGGATGCCTATCATCTCTGCCGTGAAAAGCTCATCCAGCATTCATGGAAGGCGTGACGGCTGAAAACAACGGGCACTGTCGTAAATGGCACCCAAGTAGGCGGTGCCATTTTTTATGGGGTTGCCACAGTAATCGGAAAAGTTACCTGCGCTCCGACGGGCATTCACGGAATGATCCAACAGGGGTTCCGGGTTCACCAGAGTAAAATCACCGGACTCTGGCGCGGCATACACCGCCTTCAGGGAATTCTTGCCTGTCCAGTAGGACAGCGGGGCGATGAAGTTGTTGGTCTGATGGCTGAGTGCGCCGTCCCTTTCCCGGATTTTTCCGTTCATGACATTGTTGTACACCTCGGCCTTTGACTGAGGAAAACGCACATCGATGCCCGCGGTGTGATACAGAATATTATTGTTTATCGTGACATCTTTAGCCGTTTGGCTGTATATCCCGACATCATTGCAATGCAGAATAATATTGTTGCGCATTACCGCCTGACTGACTTCAAATTCAGCCTGATCCCGGCGCTGTTTCTGATGCATACCGCCACCGCCGAAAGAAAGGCCAACCCGACTTCCGGGATACTGGGTCTGACTGGTGTTACAAATGATCAGATTCTGTTCAAACACGCCGTACAGTGAGCCTCCTTTCATATAAGCCCCGTAGCTCACTTTATTGCCACCGGTCTTGATGAAATCATGAATGAGGTTTTGTCTGACTTTCCAGCCGCTGCCATGGTCGAGATTAATCGGGGTTACCGAGGCATTGGTCTTTCGTGGCTGATGCATGCCGAAGCGGTTTCTTTCAATAATGCCATAATCCGGGAACTGTCCTTTCAGCTGATTGACCTTAATCGCAGCATTGAAATCATAAAACTGGTTGTTACGAATTATGGTGTGGCTGGCTGCCCCGACAATATGCAAGGCGTGGTCGCAGCGGGAATGTTGCGCACAGATACCCTGAAAGTTGATGCCTTCAATGTACCAGTGAGGCTGATCAATCATAAAGCCTTCAAGTGAATTGAGTTTGAGCGTTACCCCTCCCGGTGTTTCAGAACGTAAATAGATCGGATTGGAGGCTGTCGGGCGGCTCTGGCTAATGGCAAAGCGTTTGCCGCTTAGTCGGTATTCGCCATCTGAAATCACGATAGCTTGCCCGGGCTGAGCCTGTTTTATCGCTAGCAGCAATGCATTGGCGTCACTCACGCGTACCGTTTCGCGTGGCTGGAATTCGTCTGTGGAAAAGGTTGTCGCCGGGCCTACAGTCGGCCAGCGCTCAGGGGTTATTTCGGGAATGAACGTTGCCGGAAAATAATCTGCAGCGCTGACATTACTGACGAGCCCGCTCAGCAGCGAAGAGGCCAGGGGAATGTGGGGTTGTAGCCGGGCAGACAGCGAATGTATTGCTTGAGGAAAACTGGGGCTTTCCAAAAATACCGTGGTTACTGCTTTATACCCGACATACAGAAAGGTGGCATTGGCAAGAATCCCGCAAACCAGCAGGTATTTTTTAAAGAATGCTTTCATATATCAAATCCCTGATACGCATGCTGTCAGCTCTTGCATAAGTATGGGCTGAGATATGGACAGGGCACAAAAAAATATTAGTGACTAGAAATTAAATTGGGGGTTCTTTTGTTCTGTGCCATGCTTATTTGAAACGGCTTGACCGACATTCACCATGAATTCAGCAATTTGTTTCTTTCGAACGGAGGCATTATGAAAGAAGAGCGAGCTGAAATATTTAACAAATTTATTCAATGGTATGGTCGTGGCCAGCACAAAAAAGTATTTTCCGGCCTGGTAAATGCAAGGCATTACACCATTTACTGGTGAGCAAGGAGTCAGGGATGGCTTTTTCAGAACGCGATGGCTTAATGCAGGGAGCAAAGTGGGCACTGATAGCCAACTGGTATGCCCGCAGTATCGGCCTGGTCAATACCATTATCCTTCTAAAACTGCTTAAACCCGAAGATTTCGGCATCGCCGCGCTGTCCACATTCTTTGTTTCGTTATTTGCCGCTTTTTCCCATGTCGGTATCGGTCACTTTGTCATCAGTTCAGACTCTATGTCTAAACAGGAACTCGACAGCATCTGGTCGCTGGGTTTGGCCGTCAAATGTGTTTCAGCCATATTGCTTTTTTTCTCCGCCGGGTTCATTGCTGACTATGTCAATAAACCCGAAATGGAGGCGGTTATCCATGTTGTGGCAATTTTGCCGCTCATTTCCGGGCTCAGAAATGTCGCACTGGATGTGGCCGAAAAAAATTACCACTTTAAGCGTATTCTGGCAGCAAACATGATTGGTAAAACAATAGGTACTGTTGTGTCTATCATGCTGGCTATTTACCTGGAGTCCTACTGGGCGCTGATTATCGGGGTAATAGTGATTGCGCTGTCTGAAACCGTCACGGGTTATATCCTGTTTCCTTACCGGCCACGGCTGACCGCCTCGCACTGGTCAACGCAATGGACATTCTCGAAATGGCTCTATTTATCCGCCATTTTTGGATACATGCGATCGCGCATTGATGTGCTGATATTGGGGAACATCGTCGACAGCCGCAGTATAGGGTTATACAACATCGCCACGGAATTTGCCTGGCTGCCTTTTATGCAGCTGGTGGGGCCGATGAATCATGGTTTTTTTGCAGTGGTGTCCCGGGTACAGAACGAGGTGGCTGATTTTTATTACCGCATAGTGAAACAGATGAGTCTGAATATGCTCATTTTAGTGCCGTGCGGGATTGGACTTATCGCCATTGCTGAACCGTTCTCCGGTATTGTGCTCGGCGAAGAATGGCGGGATGCCGCGCCGCTATTGCAATGTATGGCGGGGTTAGTGATTGTCATGTCTTCGCATGGCTTGATGTGTTCCATTCTCACGGTCAAAAAGCAGCTGAAAGTCATCATTGCTTCAGACGCCATTATCATTGTGTCCATTTTTGTTGTGTTCACGACATACCATGATGCCGGGATTGAGCAACTGGCTCAGCTCAGGTTTGCCATTGGTGCAGGTTTCTTTCTCTGGCTGTTGATGCTGCAACGGTTTGTTATTGGCATTAAAGCGCATGATTTACTGTTCCTGTATCTGACGCCGGCGGTTTCTGGTCTTGTCATGTACCTGATGGTGGTCCAGACCATGGCGATGTTTCCGTCAGAGATGTGGCAGCTCTGTGTGGGAGTGTTAACCGGCATGGTTGTCTATATCCCTTGTATGCTGTTGCTGGCTTACAGTTTTCGTCGCTGGTTTCCGTATTACTGGGAATGTTGTGAGTTCGTGCTTCGACTGATCCGCAGAAACCGACCGGCAATGGCGGTGAAAGGAGGGTGAATGGAATCCCTGTTGTTTTTGTTTTTCCTGGTGCTGTTTGTCTGGATTACCTACCTTTCTTTTCAGGATGATCAAAAAGGCGATGGCGAATGAGAGACATCATTTTTTTCTCTGTAGTCTGTGCATTGTTGCTGTTTGCCGTTCGGCGTCCATACATCGCCGTATCGCTCTGGCTTTGGACGGGGATTTTTGTACCCGCTTACTGGCTTTACGGTTTTGCCAAAGGCCTCAGTTTTAATTCCCTGTTCGCACTGCTGACCATTCTGGTTTATATCGTTTATCCCCGAAAGGATCCGGTAAAAATAACCACCACGTTTGTTATTACCTTCCTCTTTTGTTTGCACGTTACCATTACCAGTATCACCACCGTTGCCTTGCCAGATTTTGTCTGGAGCGAGTGGGTCAAGTTTTTCAAAATTGTCCTGTTAATGGTCTTTATTATTCTGATTATTCGTGACCGGAATCATTTCAAGTACCTGTGTACGGTTTTTGTGTTTTCGTTGGGGGTAATGGGGGTGATTGAAGGGCTGAAATTCTTTTCCTCGGCAGGTTCCCATCACATTAAAGGCCCGGACAACCACATTCTTTCCGATAACAATCACTTCGCCCTTGTGCTGTGTATGATTATTCCCATCACTATTTATCTGCTGTCGCAGTACAAGGAAAAATATATTCGCCTGACGATGATTGGCGTGCTGGTGCTCTGTGTGATGTCAATTCTGGGCACACAGTCACGGGGAGGATTTATCGGCCTGAGCTGCATCAGCTTTTTCTTCTGGATGCGCAGCAAACGTAAGCTGCTTACCATTGTCGGGTTTTTAATTGTGGCTGCGGTGGCATCACAATTTCTGACGGATAAATGGTTCAATCGGATGAATACGATTGAGAATGCGGATCAGGATGGCTCTTTCATGATCCGGGTGAAAGCCTGGAAGATGTACACCTTGATGGCCATGGAACGGCCGTTAGTCGGAGGCGGATTCAGGGCAATGCAGCACGGTCATGTCTGGCGGTCAGTTGCGCCGAATTTTTCTAAACTGTCCTTTATTAAATCCCCTGAACCCGGAGAAAAAGGCTGGGCCGCCCACAGTATTTATTTTCAGGTGCTGGGTGACCATGGTTTTCTGGGGATGTTTCTGTTCCTGTGCGTGATTGCATCGGCGATTTTTTCGCTCCGCAATATCATGAAGAAGGTTCAAGACATTGAAGGTGCCAGGTGGCAAGCGGAATTAGCAAAGATGATGCAGCTGTCCATTATCGCATTCTGTGTCGGGGGCGCGGCATTATCACTGCCATATTTCGAGGTCATCTGGGTGTTCATTGCGATGACTATCGCTCTGAAAAACTCGGCCCTGGCATCGGTTGCAGCCGAAACGCAACGGAAAAAAGCCCAGAAACCTGACCAGGAAGCCATACCTGCCCCAGCGATGTCGGGTAACGCAGGCAGACAGTATATGAAGTGAAGCAGCCCGCCTGGCGGCGGTTTGCAATTTACGATGCATATTTGCTGTGGCGTTTCAATTTGGTCTGCTATTGCCCTGAAAACCGGGCAAACTAGAGGCGGTAAAACTGGTATTTTTCTTGCGTTAAGCCTGGTACTCAACCACGCTTAAATTGTTGTACTTCTTTGTTGTATTTATTTGTGGTTGTTATCACTGGTTTGTCTGTAACGGGCTGGCTGATGCTAACTGGCGATGGCCCCTATTAATGGCTCTTTATTGGACGACTGCTTATTTGACGACAGGAGGCCTGTTCCATGATAGTCAGATCGCGCTCACCGCTTCGTCTCGGGCTTGCCGGGGGAGGCACAGACCTTTCACCATATTGCGACCGATATGGCGGCTGTGTACTGAATGCAACAATTGATATGTATGCCCACTGTACCATCGAGATGGATGAGGCATTCAGCTATGCGTCATTTATCGCTCAGGATCTTAACCGACAGGTGGATGTTGATCTGACCGGTGCGATACCGCTTGAGGGTGACCTCATGCTCCACAAAGCCGTGTATAACCGGGTGGTGACCCAGTTTAATCAGGGACAACCGCTTCCTGTTAAGGTTTACACCCATTGCGATGCGCCTCCGGGCAGCGGGCTCGGCTCGTCGTCCACACTGGTTGTAACTATGATCAGCGCCTACCAGAAATTACTGAACCTGCCTTTGGGTGAATACGACATTGCACAGCTTGCGTATGATATTGAACGTATTGACTGCCAGCTGTCCGGTGGGCGCCAGGATCAGTATGCCACCACGTTTGGCGGGTTTAACTTTATGGAGTTCTACGACAATAATCGGGTCCTGGTCAATCCGCTGCGCATTCGGCGTTCTATCCTCAATGAGCTGGAGTCACAGCTGATGCTGTACTTTACCGGGGTGTCTCGTTCCTCTGCCAAGATTATTGATGATCAGGTCAGAACGACCAACAGTAACGCAGAAAAGCCACTTCAGGCGATGCATGATGTGAAAAAACTGGCATTTGAGATGAAAGAGCGCCTGTTGCATTCAGACATTTCAGGTATGTCAGATTTGTTCCGTTCGTCCTGGCTGGCAAAGAAAGCGACGTCGAATTCTATTTCCACGCCATTAATTGAACAAATCGAAGACCGAGCCATGAGTGCCGGCGCGAAATCTCTCAAAATCTCCGGTGCCGGTGGTGGCGGATTCATGATGCTGTTTGTCGATCCACTCAAACGCCTCGCCGTTGAATCAGCGCTGGCCGATCTTGAAGGGTCAATTCATCCGTTTAAGTTTACCCAGGAAGGAACACAGTCATGGAAGGTTTAAGCTATTTTACGCACAGCATTGCTGATTCAATGGCCGTTAAACAGCGCTTGCTGGAATCCCCGGCAGTGATGAGTACCCTTGCGGATGTGGCCGAACTGTGTCTGGCGGCTTATCGCCGGGGAAACAAAATCATTCTGGCCGGTAACGGCGGGAGTGCGGCTGACGCGCAGCATATTGCTGCCGAATTTGTCAGCCGGTTTAATTTTGATCGCCCGGGTCTGCCATCACTGGCACTGACGACCGACACCTCGATTCTGACGGCTATCGGCAATGATTACGGTTTCGAAAAGCTGTTCGAACGTCAACTCCAGGCAAACGGTCAGCCGGGTGATGTGTTCATCGGGATTTCTACATCGGGTAACTCTGCCAATATTTTACGCGCGATGGAATATGCCCGTGAGCATGACATCATTTCAGTGGGTTTGGCCGGGCAGGGCGGAGCTATTCAGGAAAGCTGCGATTACTGTATCAGTGTGCCATCCGGTGATACGCCGAGAATACAGGAATGCCACATTTTGATTGGTCACATGATTTGCGGGTACGTTGAGAAGGAGTATTTCTATGACCGACCATGACGATGAAAGAGACGTGGTTGCCGTCGTGCTTTGCGGCGGTTTAGGCACCCGATTAGGGACTCTGACTCAGGAAACCCCTAAGCCCATGATGGATGTCGCCGGGCGTCCGTTTATCGAGCGGGTGCTCGACAATCTGGTGGAACAAAATGTCAGTCGGATCGTGCTGGCAGTCTCCTACCTGAGGGAAATTATTCAGGCGCATTTTGGTGATACTTATCGCAATGTGCCGATTGACTACAGTGTGGAAGATAAGCCCTTGGGAACGGGGGGCGCGATTGCTCATGCTATCTGTTCGCTGGGGCTGGAAAATAAAACCCTGCTGGTTGTGAACGGGGACAGTTACTGTGAGTTCGACCTCAATGGCATGTACAAGCAACTGACAGACGCAGATATTGTCATGGTGACAAAATACCTCTATGACACCAGCCGTTACGGCACGACTCAGTTGGATAACCGGGGTTATGTCACCGGGTTTCAGGAGAAAAAACAGAGTTTCTCCGGATATATCAATGCCGGAATTTACCTGCTCAGAGCATCAATTTTCAGTCGGGCACCGGAAGGTAAATTTTCTTTTGAACAGACCTATCTGGAGCAGGCAGCAGATCGCCATATCTGCCTGGCGAGCCAAATCTCGGACAGTTATTTTATCGATATCGGCATTTTCGACGATTATAAGCTCGCGAACGCGTACTTTAGTCAGCATGACCAGATGCATTTCAGTTAACACTGTGTCATGGGGTTATGCTGAGTCATGGGATAGCTCTGCGTCATGGGATAACTCTGTGTCATAGCATGTACCCACTTACATTCCCCAAACTATGCCACCAGACCCGCGGCTATCTTCTGAGAGGAAGATAGCCGCTTGGCGTTTATTACTACATGCAGGGGATGATGGACACCGTAGTAGATGCTGGTGGGCATAGTGAAGTGCAGGCATGTGTACTCTGTGTTCTGTATAATCCCTTAATTATGAACCTGCGTTATAAATGGCTTCATAGGCACTCACCATGGCTTTCTCGCTGAAGTGTTGCTCTATATGGTCACGGGCCCGCTGGCCCATAGCGATTGCTGCCGGTTGCTGGTGATAAAAGTGCAGGAGCTCGCGGGTTAGAGCCGGCTGATCGTTTGACGCAATACCACAGCCGGTTTCACCGGGCAAAATGACCTCAGAAATTCCTCCCACTGTGGTCACAATGTGTGGCAGAGCCATCGACATGGACTCAAGCAGTGTAAGGGGAATCCCTTCGGCGATGGATGTCAGCACGAAGGCATCAAAGCGGGCATACTGGCTGCGCATGTCAGTCTGACGTCCGGCAAACTCAATCTGAGCATTGAGCGGGCCTTCCGCGACCATGGCTTCAAGATGAGCGCGCTGGTCGCCATCGCCGACAATGATGAGTTGCGTTTGTTGGGCAAAGTCCGGGCTTTCAATGCAGGCCTGCTGATAGGCTTTGATCAACAGGGGCTGGTTTTTCACCGACTCCAGTCGGGCGACGTGACCAAAGGTGAACCGCTGCCGCGGCTCGTGGTTGGCTGTTGGTGAAAAGTGGCAGGCTGTTGGTGAAAAATAGCGGGTGTTGATCCCGTTACGGATGAGCTGGAGCTGGCGGGGGCGTATGCCTACATCGTTTTTCAGCCAGCGATACAGATCATCAGAGACGGCAACCAGACGATGGATACCGAGAGCACAGAGTTTGCGCAGGTACTGATATTTTTTGACCTTGCCATATGGGTCATACGTATCCCGCCCATGTTCGGCATGAATACGCACCGGTACCCGAGCCAATGCGGCAACAAGCTGGAACTCGATTGTCGCTAGATTATAGGTATGCACCACATCCGGCTTCAGGTCGGTAAGCAACCGGTACATTTCACCATACAGTTTTAAGCTGTTTCCCGGCGATTTGTTTAATGCCATCGTGGTGACGTCCTGCTCAAGCTGCTCCACAATATCGCCCACGGTGGTCAGACTGATGATGGTGTGTTGATAAGCTTCGCCCATCTGGTTGATGCAGTTGACGATCAGCTTTTCCAGCCCGCCAATGTGGAAACCATACACAATGTGAACCACTTTCCTGACCATCGTTTAGCTCCTTGCCTGTGCCTGTGCCTGTGCCTGTGATCGTGGGTTGGGGGATATTTATAGCCTTTTAGTCGTTATCCGCCAGTCTGGCTGCTGAGCAGCGTGGGCTCGGTGCTGGACAGGTACTGTTCAAATAGACGCACAATCTTCTCGCCATTTGCGGTCCAGGTCAGTTGTTTGTCATTGATTGTCTGACGAGCGGCCAGACGCAACCTAGCTTGCTGCTCCGGGTGCTGAATCAGAAATTCGATGGCATTGATCATGGCATCCATGTTTCCGTCCTGAAACAATAAGGCGTTGTGACAATGCACCAGCAGCTCTTTAATATTGTCGGCATCCGGGGCCACAATGGCCTTGCCGCAGGCCAGATACTCAATCAGTTTGAGTGGTGAGCACCAGGGGGTCACCGCAGGCTGAAGCGCAATATCTATCTGCGCCAGCCAGCGTGGCATGTCGTCACGCGGGACTAATCCCGGCAGGTGAATCTGGTGGTTCAGGTTAAGTGCCTTGGCTTTTTCTCGCAGTGCAGGCAAGACCGGCCCGTCTCCTACGACCAGCAAATGCAAATCGGGGTTATTCAGTTCGGCAATTTTATCCATCACGGCATCCAGTCGGTGCCACTCACGGCAGAAGCCGACAAAGCCTATTACGGTTTTTCCCTCAAAATCGGCCATTCGGGCGGGTTGGCTTTCGGCGGCGAACAGCCCGGCGTCAATGCCATTGGGTATGACGGTGATAGATTCTTGGCGTACGCCAGCTTCATCTAGGTATCCGGCCAGCACATGGCTGACAGGCAGGACGTGGTCAGCATTGCGCCAGGCATAGTATTCTGACCAGCGCGCCAGCATTGGCAAAGCGATACCGGTATAGTCATTGCGTTCCTGATAGAGGGGAGAATTGACCTCCAACAACAATGGCAGGCCGTACAGTTTTTTGGCCCAAATACCGGATGGCAAGAACAGGTTATAACGCTCGTAAATCACATCGGGTCGGTGGGTTTTAATTGCTTTTCGGAGTTTGTAAAAATCGAGAAAGCTGTAGCCAAATTCCAGCAGTTCAGCCATGAACCCCGGTAAGGTGCTTCTGAGTCTGGAGACCCATCCCCCGTTGTCTCCAAAATCGGTCTTTTCGCTGATTTCCGGGGCAACCAGAATAATCTCGTGCCCTTGCTGCTTTAAGACCTGGATGATGGCGTCAATATGAACAAACTGTCCGTCTCGGGAAGCTACCCGGTGGTGGTACAAAATTTTCATAAGCTGGCTTCCTTGTCGTGTTCTGTCTCAGATCGGGTGTGCCGAATTGAAGGCGCCGGTAACGGGGGGTTACGGCCGGAGATAATCTGCGTGAATAAGTGGTAGAGCAAATCAGACGTATCATCCCAGGAAAATTGTTCTGCATATTGTCGGGTTTGCCGACGGGACGGACGGTGTGCCAGAAGTTGGCACAGACCTTGGGCGATACTGGAACTGTCACGTTCTACCAAGACGCCAGCTTCCGGCGCGCTTACCACTTCCGGTGTGCCCCAGATGTTGGTGGCGACGACCGGCGTGCCACACGCCATTGATTCCAGCAGAACGTTGGCCCAGCCTTCCCGGCTGGATGCCAGAACAGAAATATCGCTGGCTGCAAAATAGTCCGCCAGTACGCTTTGGGAAAGTCCACCGAGGAAGGTGACCCGTTCAGCCACGCCCAGTTGTGTTGCCAACTGGCGTAATTTGCGTTCATCCGGGCCGGTTCCGGCAATTAACAACAGCGCATCGGGTATCTGTGAGAGGGCTTCTATCACAAGATGATGACCTTTTCGTTCTACAAGCAATCCCACGGAAATGATGACAGGCCGATCTGTAGGCAGTTGTAACGACTGACGTAACGCCGGTTGCGCTATTTCGTCGACGCATCGGAACACATTTAAGTCGACACCGTTGCGTGCTGTTGTTGTTCGCGTCGGGTCAGCGCCATAACCTATCATGGCCTGGCGGAGTGCTTCACACACGGCCAGGTTATGCTGAGAGTGTTTTAAAACATGCTGAATTTGCTGTAATGGGCGAGGATAGCTGGGTATCAGGTTGATATCGGTTCCCCGAGCCGTCACGGTAAACGGCAGGCGTAACGATTGTGCCAGAGCATGAATAGCGACCCCGTCCGGGAAAAAATAGTGCCCATCAATGAGATCGAACTGCTCGCCCTGAGCCTGTAAACGGCCAACCTGATTTTTCAGGCTGTGCGCCAGCGTGTAGGGGGTCAGATTCATGCCGATTTTGGGAATTACCAGGTATCTCGGATGGTACACCTTAATACCGTAGCGGGTTTCCATGTCGGGTACCGCGGCATACCGGCCGTATGCACCGAATCGGGCATGACGAAACGGAAACCAGGGCACCGGAGCGATGACGGTGGCCTCGACATCCGGGTATCTCAGCCGCAGTTGGCGTAACCGGTTTTCAATAAAGACACCGTGCTTAGGATCTTCGGCGTTCGGGTAAAGAGTGGTAATGGTCAATAGTTTCATCAGCGCTGCCTCACCATAAACTGTGCGAACATCAGCAGGCACCAGAGAGAGGCACCGTGATCGCGATACCCTGACTGATGATCCGCAATCATTTTCTTCAGAACATCGACATTGAAAAAGCCGCTGTCGCACATCTGTTCAGACAACACGTTCTGAATCAGCATAGGCTTCAGGCTGGTTCGGAACCATTCGGCAAGCGGAATACTGAATCCCATTTTCGGCCGGTAGAGAATGTCGTGACTGACATGGTTTTCGAGTGCTTTTTTGAAGGCATATTTTCCTTCTGTACCACGGATATTGTCCCGGCTGTCTATTTGGTAGGCCCATTCAATAAATTCGTGATCCAGCAAAGGCGCACGTACTTCCAGGCCATTGGCCATACTCGCCCGATCCACTTTGGTCAGAATGTCCCCGACCAGCCATGTCTTGATATCCAGATACTGTATCTGTTTCAGCGGATCATCGGTCGGCAGGTGCCGGGTGTAGGACTGCAGCAAATCCAGTCCGGTATAGCCGTTGAGTTTCTGGCGGTAAGAGGCGCTGAACAGTTGTCGCCGCTCATCAGCGCGCAGTTTGGAAATCGAGTTTGCATAGCCTTCCACCATGCTCATGGCCAGTGACTGAAACGTGGTTTTGGCCCGCAGAGGGCGAGGAGCCCAATCTGCCTTGGGGTAAAGGTGTCCGAGAGAGCCAAACAGTGGTTTACGAATCGGACCAGGGATGGCATCCCGCAGTTTCTGCTCCGCAAGGTGCATTCGGTGTCGTCTGTAACCACCAAAAATTTCATCTCCACCGTCCCCGGATAATGCGACTTTGACATGCTGGCTGGCAAGCTGGCACACCTTGTATGTGGGTAGGGCAGAACTGTCTGCGTACGGCTCGTCATAAATCGCCGTCATCTGCTCAACCAGGCTGATATCGTTTGGGCTGATGATGTGTTGATGGTGGCGGGTGCGGTAACGGTCTGCTATTTGACGGGCATAGTCGCTTTCATCATACGCTTTCTCATCAAAGCCGATGGCGCAGGTGTTGACGGGGGCATGTTGTAGCTGTGCCATTAAAGCCACTATGGCACTGGAGTCGACGCCGCCGGACAGGAAAGCGCCGAGAGGCACATCGGCGATCATACGAACGGCCACGGCTTCTTCCAGTTTTTCCAGCAGCGCTTCCTGGGTTTGTTCCCATGACAGTATGTTTGACGGTGCCGCTAAATCCCAGTATTGGCGGGGGTGAATGTGGCTGCCGGGAGTCAGCGTCAGGGTGTGTCCGGGGTTGAGTTTAAAAATGTGCTGATATGCACTGAATGGTTCAGGAATATACCCGAACATGAAAAACTCTTCGGCCATTTCCGGACGCAGTGTTGTGTCAATGTCCGGATGCCCGAGCAGCACTTTTAACTCGGAGGCAAACAGAAACTGGCCGTTACGGGTCACGGTATAAAACAGCGGTTTCTTACCCAATCGGTCTCTTGCCATGAACAGGGTTTGGCGATTAGTGTCCCATAGGGCGAAGGCGAACATCCCCCGAAAGCGTTCTACACATTGTTCCCCCCATTCTTCCCAGGCATGCACAATCACTTCGGTGTCACTGAGAGTCCGAAATTGGTGGCCTAGGGTCATCAGCGTGTCTGCCAGTGACTGAAAGTTATAAATCTCGCCGTTAAAAACCACCACCACGCTGTGATCTTCGTTAAACAGCGGTTGGTGGCCTCCAGAAAGGTCGATGATGGACAAGCGGCGATGGGCCAGTGCGGTGTTGCTGTCGAAGAAATAGCCTTCATCATCTGGGCCTCGGTGGCTTTGCAGACGATTGATCCGTTTCACTAACTCTTCATCGATCGGAAACGGCTGGCGCAGGTTAAAAATCCCTGAAATCCCACACATATCGTCCTCTCCTTTTGACATTAACGGGTAGCTGAGCTGTTTCCTTGTTGGCTTTATGCCGGTTTTTTGCAAAAGCTTATTGCCAGAACTTGCTACAAGCAGTTACGACAAGGGGTTACTGCATGGGATTACTGCAAGTTTTTTGCCATAACGTCTGCTTCGGCGTTGGTTGCCGCCGACCAGAGTCGGGCAAAGTGAGCCGCCTGCTGATCATCGGAACTGGCAATGGCAAAAACATCGGCATATCCGCTGCCGCCGCGGATCAATTGGCCAGCTTTGTACAATTTGATGGTGAGCGGATCGCTGCTGCAGAACTCACTGATGCAGTACCAGTAAACCACCTGCATTGTGTCACCCCGCTGATTGGTCAGTGACAGGGTTGCGGCCGAGGTGTCAGTCTGTAGTGATAGTTGTCCGCTACGTTGTATCGCCCATTTCTCTTTATCAAACAATTGATTATCACTGCTGATAAGTTCGCCTTCAGGTTGCCACAGAGCGTAACGGGCGGTATACAGCAGCGCGTTGCCGTCAGTGCTGACAGCCAGTTTGGCTATAGACGCATGCGGAAATTGAATGCCCCACAACTTTTCCATCTCAAGGGATGTCGCTGGCTTTGTGTCCGGAGGTGAGGGGAGATGACTGACAGATTGTGTCACGACACTGCCGGCCAGCAACGGTGACGTGTCTGTCACCGGATCCGGCACGGCTGTCATGCTGCGCCCCCAAAGTGCAAAGCATAATAGTAATGCGGATAACAACCCGATTGCTTTAATTGGCGAGGTGCCGCTGGAGTGAGGCTGCGGCGAAAAGGTCTCTTGCTCACGCTGTTTGTCCGCAAACAGGCTGGCAGTCAAATAAATGCACAGAATGACCAGACTGAAAAAGACCCAGCCGTACACCAAATGATCGGCACCGGTAGCGTGTTTCATGTCAGACAGGTAGCCGATGAGAATAATGCCGTAGGCACGGATACCGTTGGCAATGATCGGGAAAATAAAGGAAAACCCGACAAACAAAATCCGCTTCCAGGGTTTTGTGAACTGGAGATAGGCAAATAAAGTACCCAGAGCCACGCTGGAAATCAGAAAACGAATACCGGAGCAGGCTTCGGCCACAAAGAACTGGCCGTTGGGAATGGTCAGATACCAGCCGTCCCGGTATACCGGAATCCCCGATAGTTGCAGAAAGACAATGCTTAAATCGGCGGTCACGGTTTGCAGTGAAGGAATCAGCTCTTCGCCGAACGGAATGCAAAATGTCAGGTAAGCAATCGGAAACCACATTACTTTTGCTCGGGGCGTGCCGAGCATTGCCCACAGCAGAAGCTGCAGGCTGAAAATGGCGGCTGCGTGCTCAAACAGCGCGACTCCGCCGGCTTTACCGACCAGCCAGAGCATACCGGGAATCGGCATCAGGAGAATGGGTAACCAGGCGACATCACGAGGCAGTTGACTGATTTGCTGGCGATGTTGCCAAGCAACCCAAAGGCTGATGGGCGCAATCAGATAACCATGCTCATAGGTTTTGGATTGCCCCCATACGGTAGCCATGTCCATCAGCGGCGCATAGAACACCAGTCCCCAGCAAAAGATGGGGAGTAACACTAACAAGGGTTTGTTCTGTTCCATGGTCACCTCTTCTTAATACCTTGGCTACAGTTCCTGTGCTTCTTTGACCGCACAGCCGGGCGGATTGGTATTCGTATCATCTCCCCTCAAACCTTCATGGCGCTGTGTGGCGGGATCAGACTGGGTCGCCAGAGAGGGCGAGTCCAGGTAATCCAGCAGCGGGCGCAGCTTGGCTTCCCAGCTGAAGTGCTGCTCTATCCAGTTGCGTGATTCACTGGCCACAATATGGGGCTGGTTGAGTTTGTTGAGCAGCCATTGGCTAATCACGTCAGGAGAATCAGCAACCTTCAGTTGCGATGTCGGGTAATCTTCCATGCCCTCAATGGTCAGAGAAGAAACAACAACCGGTTTCGCCATCGCCATGGCTTCCAGCATTTTATTCTGAACGCCGCGTGCAATTTGCATGGGAGCAATCGCTGCTTTGGCATATTTAAGGTAGGGGCGCACATCTTCCACCCGACCAGTGACCACGACGCCGGGTTGGTTATTGAGTGCGGTCACTTTCGGGCCCGGCGAACTGCCAACCAGATAGACCTTGGCGTTCGGATCGGCGGCTCTGACTTTGGGCCAGACCTCACGGCAAAACCAAATCACGGCGTCTTCGTTGGCCCAGTAGTCCATTGCACCGGTAAAAACGATGTAGTTATCACTCTCAAGCGAATAGATCTCGCCCAAATGGCAATCCGCCTCGGGCGAAAAAAAGGCACTGTCGAGCCCATTTTCCAGTGGATGAATTTTGCTCCGTACCGCTGTGGGCAGCATGGCTTTGAATGTGTCGGTTTCGGTCTGGGTGACAAAGCAACTGACCTGAAAGGCTGCGGCAACCGCCTGTTCGTAAGCTGCCAGAGTGCGGTGCTCCCGCTGATAAACGGCCTGCATGATCCCCTGAGTCTTGTCGGCATACTGGCGCCACTTATCCGAATCAATATCGGCAAAGTGCATCACGGTGTGCAGGTTTTCCTGATGTTTCATCACATACTGTGCCATGCACCCTGAGTAGAGAAATGCCTTGCGGATAGCGTATTTTGCAATGGTTTGGTCAACCCAGGTCTGCATGTGAGCGCGCGCGTAAAAGGGAACCGTGATGGGTTGTCCGGTCAGCAGGGCTGTGAGCCCCTTTATCTGGCTGTATCGGCGCGACAGCGGCATGATATGACAGCTGGCGCAAAACTGCGCCACATCTTGCTGGTACTGTTTGTCAAACGCGTCATCCACAAAACAGCCTAAATGAATGTCAAAATACCGGCTGAGAAATTTCAGGATATTGTAAGTGGTAATTTTATCCCCTTTGTTTGGCGGAAAAGGGATGCGGTGACAGAGATACAGTAACGGCTCTTTCATAACAACTACCCCAAGTATTTTGACAGCAACGGGCCAAGGCGACGGCTCAGGCTCAGTGGCAGCTTCTGCCAGAGCTGAATAAAGTAACGGTATTTCGGGTTGTTCGGTGACAGATTCGGCAGAGCCTGAGCTTTGACCAGGGCCACCCGATAGTTCAGTGGTGTTTCTTCCATGCCCCAGTGCTTTTTGTATTTGTAGGATCCCGAATCATTTTTACTGCGTCCGAAATCAAACTGACGAATTCCTTTCTGATGGGCAAGCTGCATCAGCTGGAAATACATGAAGTCGTTACTTTTCAGATCCCGGGCATCAAGAGTGCCACCGCCATAGTAGGGCAGCACTTCGCCTTTGTAGTAAAAGCTCAGCACGCCGGACACCGGTGTCTGCGCGTGATCCCGGATAATCAGTGTTTCACATTGCTCCCCGAATTGCTGTTTCAGGCTGGTGAACAATTTGTCTGAAAAAACCGGTGTGCCGAGATTGCGTACGCTTTCTGAGTACAGGTCGAAACATTCTGCCGGGTTATCGCTATTGTCCCAGCTCAGCGCATTTTTCTGCGCGTGGCGAATCACTGCACGCTGCTTGCGCTTGATAGCGGTCAGAATTTGCTCCGGATCGTCCGGTAATGTGCATCCGAAGGAGGTGTGATGGCTATGGGTCACCCAGGGACCTTTGCTTTCGACCGGATTGCGATCGCGCAGCTCGACATAGTCTACATTCAGGTTGCAGCCCAGCTCATAGGCCGCTTCTTCCAGCTTCTCACGCACGGAATCACTGTCAGCCAGCGCGCCGCCGTAGACGCAGAAAGGGGTCGACACCAGTGAATGCCCAAACAGCCAGCTTTTCTGCTCAAAAAGGGGTAATACCCCCACCACCTGTTTATCCTGCTCTGCCAGCATGTAGTGATGGCGATGGCCAAACACAGACTGAATCACATCAAGCCAGCCGGAGAGGTGAAAAAAGCTGCCTTGCGGATGGGTGTCGACGTACTTATCCCAGGCATTGTGCTCGGTAGGCGTTAACTTCCGTATTGATAGCGTTTCCATGATCGTCCTGCCCGTCTAATTGATAAACATTGCTGATCGTGTTCCATTCAAAATCCTGAACCAGTCGCGACAGCTTGCGTTCCATTCGATGTAAGTTGATGTAGTGACGAAAGCGCGATTTGGCTGACAGCCCTGAGGGACGAGGCTGAGCCGGATCTATCTCCCAGGGGTGAAAGTAAAAACTGTATGGCTGGCCGGTTTCCTTGATGTAAGCTTGAATCAGGTATCGGCTGAGCCGATAAGGGTAAAATCGGAAATATCCGCCGCCGCCGATGGGGACATTTCGACCCCAGCGGGTGAGGGTCGGAATTGGGATTTCAACAATCCCTTCTTGTCGGACATGTTTGAACCTGGGCCAGTCGGGGACGCCATACAGATCGTGCTTAATCGGGTAAGTACTGCTGGTAAACTGAAAGCCCAGCTCTTGCAGTACGTCAAAGGCCCACTGGTTTGACTGGTCTATGGAAAAGCTCGGGGCGCGATAGCCATTAACGGCCTGGCCGGTCAGGTCTTCCAATAGATGCTTGCTGCGCGCCACATCGTCCCAGAATACATCCGGCGATTGGCGGTTTGCGTGCTGGTGGGCAAAGCCGTGACTGGCAACTTCATGTCCCTGCCGATGAATGGCTTTCACCAGCTGCGGACAGGCATCAGCGACCCAGCCGAGAATAAAAAAAGTGGCTTTTACGTTGTACCGGTCGAACAGTTCCAAAATTCGATGCGTGTTGGCTTCGACCCGAAGCGGGTATGTGGTTCCCCATTCGTGGCGTTTTACCACAGGTGAAAGAGCCGCAACCTGGAAATAGTCTTCCACATCGACAGTCATGGCATGACAGCGAGGCTGAGCGGGAGTGGCGTCTTTTCGGGTCGAAATATCACGGGCATCGAATGTTTGCATAGCTACCTTCCTCTTCCGAACAGAACAATTTCAGAGGTTCTGATCAGAATTAAAATATCCAGCATCAGGCTGCGGTGCTTGATGTAATAGAGGTCAAACTTCAATTTCTCTACTGCATCATCCATGCCATCTCCGTAAGGATATTTCAGCTGGGCCCACCCGGTCAGCCCGGGCTTGACCCGGTGTCGATGCGAGTAATAGGGGATATGGTGTTCAAATTCCTCAGAAAATTGCGGACGTTCCGGTCTTGGGCCGACAAAACACATGTCTCCCCGAAAGACATTAAATAACTGTGGAAGCTCATCGACGCGGTATTTTCGGATGATACGACCCACCCGGGTGACACGGCTGTCACCTTTGGTGGCCATTTGTGCCCCGTTTTTTTCTGCATCGGTACGCATACTGCGAAACTTGTAGATGGAGAAGACTTTCCCTCGTAGACCGACCCGTTGCTGAGAGTACAGTACCGGGGATTTCAGACCGTCTTCCAATTTGATGGCGATGATGGTCAGAAGGATTAACGGCCAGCATACGGCAAGAATAATTAACGCTAATGCGCTATTAAACAACCAGTTGAAAATACGTGAAAAGATATTTTCCTTATTGTGGTTGTTGTAAATAACAAACGAAGGGTAAATATGGTTAACCGCAATTTGACCGGTTTCCCGTTCTACAAAATCAAGAATATCCGTAATTAAAATGTTTTGCATTTTGCAATGGAACAGGCTTTCAGTCGGAAGATTATTCCGGCGTTCATCCAACGCAATCACGATTTCATCGATACCGTTTTCAAACACATATTGTTCTAAAGGAACGGTTAATTCGATTTTATTCATGTTCGGATCTTGAGTTTCTTTATCGCCTTTAAAAGGGACATAACCGACCAATTCAAAATGGACCCTGTCTTTTTTACGGCGCATGCAGGTATTGATCAGCGTGGCGCGTTCCCCGCAACCCAGTAAGAGCACCCGGCGTCGGCCAATGTGTTCGTATTGTTTACTGATGGCGATATAGCGGGCAATCACAAGCACGGCAAAGGCTGAAGCATACAGAACCAGCTTACTGGTGGCAGGCAGACTCAGCGGGGGAATGACAATGGAAAGTGTAAACGTCAAAATATAGGCGAGTACAATAGCCACAGCAATCCGAACGGTAATACCGCTGAAAGATTCCCGTAACTTTTCGTTGTACAGACCGACGGCTAACAGTGTGAGCTGAATCGGCAGTGTAAAAAAGAACAGATGGAGAATCAGCGGCAGGCTTTTTAACCCATGAAAGTACTCCGGATAATAAACCGGAAGGTAATGGAAACTTAAATAAAAAAGACTGACTAACAAAAATATGTCAGTCACGATGAGTGTGGTATTACTCAGATTTAAATCATGAAAACGTGTATTTGCCATAGCTTTCCCTGACTTATAGCTAAATATGAACGTTATGCTGGTATGGATAATTGTAGTGTAGAAAAAACTTACACAATAAAAAAATCATATATAGTTAGTTTTATACAAAACTCTTTTTAGCACGCTGCAACACATTGGAAATACAGGCATCAATTGCGCTGAAATGTGGAAAGACCAGGATGGATAAGGATATGAAAAGAAGAGTATTTAGCGCTAAGCAGGCAGGGATCGCAGTCTTGATGTTGTCGGGATCGATAGCAGGATGCTCTAGTGGTAACCTTCCGCAACTACCAACCGCCACCACCCAGCCTTCACTTACCAAAAATGTCAGGGATTACAAATATCTGATCGGTCCCGGTGACAGCCTGAGCATTTTTATCTGGGGGAACCCTGAAATCTCAGGCAGTTACACCGTGCGGCCTGACGGCATGATTTCTACTTCGTTGGTTGAAGATGTCCCCGCTTCTGGTCGTACCCCGACAGACCTGGCCCGCAGCCTTGAGGCACGACTGGCCGAGTATATTCGCGACCCCATAGTGACCGTTATGGTGTCCGGTTTTATTGGCCCTTACAGCGAGCAGGTGCGGGTGATTGGCGAAGCCTCTCAGCCTCAGGCGATTAACTACCGTGAGAACATGACCTTGCTTGACGTTATGGTTCAGGTCGGTGGCTTAACTGATTACGCAGACGGCAATGATGCCCGCCTTATCCGGGTTGTTAACGGACGCCAGCAACAATATGGGCTGCGTATGGGGGATCTGATCCGTGACGGTGACATCACGGCCAACATCGATATTTTACCGGGTGACATTGTCATTATTCCTGAGTCCTGGTTTTAAGGGGGCGTCTGTATGAAGGAACAGCTGGATCTCCTGATTCAATACCTTAACGGTATTTGGTTGAATCGTCGGTGGATCTGGATGACGGCATGGGTTATTTGTCCGCTGGGTTGGATTGCCGTCACCCTGATGCCAAATCAATACACGTCTGAAGCGCGGGTTTATGCTGACACGCAGACGATCCTAAAACCCCTGATGCAAGGTCTGGCGATCAATGCCGATCCGTCACAGGAACTTCGCCTGATGGTGAAAACGCTGCTGAGTCGGCGCAACCTGGAAACCATTGCCCGTTACACTGATGCTGATGTGAAAACCCGCACCACAGAAGAATATGAAGATCTGCTGGATACCCTGAAATCAGATATCAGCATTCAAAGTGCCGGTAAAGAAAACCTCTTTACTATCAGTTTCACCGGTAAAGATGCGCAGTATGCGCAGGATGTGGTTCAGGCATCACTGGATGTGTTTGTTGAAAATGCCGTCGGGCAGAAGAAGATGGACACCCGGCGTGCCAATGAATTCATATCAACCCAGCTGGCGGAATATGAAGCTCGATTGCTGGATTCTGAAGCCAAACTGGCTGATTTTAAGCGAAAGAATGCCGGTTACTTGCCGGGGTCTGAGCGAGGCTTTGTCGCTAAATCAGAACAAATGAAAAGCGAACTGGAGGAAACGCGGCTGCAGTTGCGTGAAGCCCAGTCCAGTCTGATCTCTGCCCGGCGCCAGTTGGATCAGGAAACCAATCTGGCGTCTAAACAGAGTTCTGGGTTTAAAACGGAGTATGACCTGCGGCTTGAAGCCCTGCAGACCCGATTGGACAGTTTGCTGTTCCGCTTTACGGAAAGGCATCCGGATGTTCGTGAAACCCGCCGTCAGATTGAAGAGCTGAAGACACAGCAAAGCAGCAGCGGTAGCAATGCCGCGCAACTGGCATTAAATCCAGTATTGCAGGAAATGAAGTTGACGGTCGGACAAATGGAAAATCAGGTAGCTTCTCTGAAAGCCAGGGAAGAGAGCCTGATTGAAAAGATTCGGATTAATGACGAAAAGTTGGAGTATCTGCCAAAAATCGAAGCAGAACTGACCAGCATGATGCGTAACTATGAGGTGACGAAGGGGCAGTATGACGAATTGCTTTCTCGTCGGGAGTCGGCCTTGTTGTCGCAAAGCCTGGATGCCAAGTCCGATCAGATTTCGTTCCGGATTATCGATCCACCTTTGCTGCCACGGGAACCGTCTGGTCCGATGCGTCCGCTATTCCTGACTGTTGTGCTGATTCTGGCGGTAGGCGTAGGGTTTGCACTGGCGTTTATTGCCAGCCAAATCTGGTCAGTGGCATTCTCACCTACGCAAATTTATAAGCAATTGCAGTTACCGGTATTTGGGGTCGTGTCGGCAACAGAGCTCTCTGGCCTGAAAAAAATTGAGCGGTGGCGAATGTTGCGTTTCTCGTTCGTCAGTGTCTTGCTGCTGGTGTTTTTCGTCTGTTTTGTGGTCATCAATAGCATGCCTTCAGTGCATCAATTGATAATGCAGGGTAAGGAGATGTTATGAGCATTATTCAAAAAGCACTGAAAAAAGGGGGCGGTAAAAAGCCGGGTAAGCAGGGGATGATTGCCCGCGCGATGGATAAGTCCAAAGAGCGGGAACAGAGCCCCTCATCGAATCTGCTTGCATCGGGCAGTCGCTTACCAAACACGTCTATGGCTGAGAGGTCTATGGCAGATATGGATAGCCATACCGGTTATTCCCAGTCTGCGGTAGGGCAGGAATCGGTGCTTGCGTTTACCGGTGAAGCAGAACTGTACATAGATACTGAGCGGCTGAAAAAAATGGGGATGGTTTCCCATACGGATGAGCAGGCGAACTCGCAAATTACCAATGAATTTCGTTCTATCAAACACAAATTGCTCTATAACGCGTTTGGTCCCGCTTCTGAGACCCTCAAGTCCCCGAACATGGTGATGGTGAGCAGCCCGAATCCGATGGAAGGGAAAACCTTCACCTCCGTCAACCTGGCGCTGAGTATCTCTTCGGAAAAGGACAAAACTATTCTGCTGATCGATGCGGATGTGCTGAAACCCAGCGTGAGCAAAACCCTTGGTCTGGATGAAAAGCCGGGCCTGATTGAGTACCTGCTGGGTGAAGTCAGTGATATTTCAGAGGTGATTTATACCACCAATATTCCGAATTTACGTTTGCTGCCGGCTGGCAGACCGCACCACCTGAGCAATGAGTTGCTGGCCAGTGACAAAATGGAGAAGCTGACCAGAGAGTTGTCAGCCCGCTATGTGGATCGCATTCTGCTCTTCGATTGTCCGCCGCTGCTGTACGCGGTAGAAACCACTACGATCGCAAAATTTATGGGACAGGCGATGATTGTGGTGGAGCAGTCAAAAACCCGGATGTCTGATATTGAACAGGCTATTTCGGAGCTGAACAGGGAAATGGTGATTGGGTTTATTCTCAACAAAGCGACCCGTGGAATAAATAGTCGATATGGATATGGCTATGGATATGGTCTTCAAACGAACAGCGATTAGTGCATTTCTGGCACAGCTACTGCTGCTACCACAAACCGGCGGCGCGGCAGAGGTGGAATTTATCCCTTTTGTCGGAACCAGCCTGGTCTTTACTGATAACGTCGATCAGGCGTCTTCAGATCGTCGTAACAGCCTGATTTCAACCATTGACGCCGGCCTGAGTGCTGATATCACAGGTAATGACGGCAACCTGCTGTTTAATTATGAGCTTAGTCAGCTCTTCTACAGCCATGATTCCAGCGAAAACTCGGCCTATCAGGAACTCACCTTTAATGCGGATAAAGGATTATGGGACAGTGGCTTTCGAGTCGATGCTGATGCATCCATTTCCAATCTGGCGCGTGCTATCGATGAGAACGCCAATGCTGACATTTTCAGTGGGGATACCATAGAGAGTAAATCGGCCGAAGTCGGTTTGAGCTATCAGTCTAATCCGCTGAGCAGCATTAACTTCTATGGACGGGTTTTCACCGCTGTCGCGAACTATGAAGATGACATCGGTAATTACGATCGGTACGGCGGTGAATTTAACTTCGAAAACGGTCAGCGTGTCCGGGATCTCTTCTGGGATATCGAGGGCAGTTATGACTATAAAAACGGCCACAAAGGCGCGCCAAACACCGAGCTGAAAATTTTACGCGAAGTGATAGGGTTGCAGACTATTCATCACTGGTCGCCGCTTATTCGCCTGAACTATGAAGATTACAACGGTGTTTCCGAAGCGGACAGTACGGACGCGCTGAGTTGGGGGCCGGGGCTCCGGTATTACTGGACAAAAACGTCATACCTTGAACTGAGCTATAACTTCTCCGAAACCGACGGGATCTCAGACTTCTGGGCTGGTTCGATACACCTGAATCCGTCGCCGAGAACTGAATTTTTTGTTTCTTATGACAAGCGTTTCTTCGGGGATGCGTACGAGGTGTTTTTCTCGCATCAAACCCGTCGCCTGACCAATGCGATTAGCTATACCGAAGAAGCCACCAGTTTTGACCGTGACACCTTTACCTCAGGCTCTGACATCGCGGAGTTTATTCTCAGCAGAAAACTGGAATGGACAACAACGCTGGAAGCCCGTCGCACCGATTATGTGCTGACGTTGTTCTATAACCAGCAGCGTCCGCTCAATGACAATTCTGAGGAAAAGGATGAAGACGGATACGGTATCAGCATGGATATCACCCATGAACTGTCGCGGCGGCTTAGTGCCCGTATTGGGTTGTCTTATGAAGATTACCGTTTTCGGAACCAGGCGGAACCCGAGCAAAAGGATGAGTACTGGACTGTGGCGTTCGATACAAACTATGAGCTGAGTAAGAACATGTTTGGCTCAGTAGGGTATGAGTTCAACCAGCGTTCCTCGTCAATTACGGACAACGAATATGACGAGAACCGCGTTTACCTAGAAGTCAGGGTGGAATTTTAATTATGTACGAAGCACATTTTGGGCTGACGGACAAACCCTTCAAACTCAGCCCGGATCCCAGATTCTTTTATGCCAGCCCGTTCCACGAAAAGGCGGCGTCGTACCTTGAATATGGCTTGTCACAGGGCGAGGGGTTTATCGTGGTCACCGGGCCGATAGGTACCGGAAAAACTACGATTGCCCGAAACCTGCTGGCTTCTCTGGATGATTCCATCGAAGCAATTCAGATCGCCACAACCCGGCTCACGCCAGAAGAGTTGGTACGGTTGGTAGCGGCCAAATTTGGGATACCGGTAGAAGGCCTGGATAAAGCCGCAATTCTGAAACGCATGGAGCAGGCTTTGCTGAAATTGCATCAGCAGGGTAAGCATGCGCTCTTGCTGGTGGATGAAGCGCAAAACCTTCCGGCCGAGACAGTGGAAGAGCTGCGAATGTTATCGAATTTCCAGCTTGATGACCGTCCGCTGATTCAGAGCTTTTTGCTGGGGCAGGAGGAGCTCAAAGCCATTATTGCTCTGCCGGAAATGGAGCAGTTCCGCCAGCGGGTCATTGCATCCTGCCATCTTCAGCCGTTTGATACCGAGCAAACCCGCGATTACATTTTGCACCGCTTACATCAGGTTGGCTGGGAGGGAAACCCGGAACTGGACGAGGCGATTTTTGCCAAAGTCGCTGAGCAAACGGCCGGTATTCCCCGCAAGATTAACATCCTGATGGATCGCTTGTTTCTTTATGCTTACCTTGAAGAATTGCGCATTATCGATGAGGACGCCGTTCAGCAGGTGATTGATGAAATGGGCGAAGAATTCTCTGGCTCTATCAGTACTCAGCACGCCATGGCTCCTCTCTCCGATTCCCTGCATTCCGCGGCGGGTGCGGGTTTTCATCCGGAGAATAGTTTGTCACAAGGTCGCTCTGCACTGAGTGATCATGAAATGGATAAAATCCTGTCTACGCTGGATTCAGTGAAAGAGGTACTGGACAAGGTCATTGAACGCAAAGTTGCCACAATTCGTTACCTAGACAATCTCATCCTGAAAAAGCGTCGATTATCCGATCAGCTTGGCGGCTCCTCTGCGGTATCCAATGGCAATGAGGGGGCTGAGACAGATGCCGCAGAAAATGTTCTCGGGGAAGATGCCTTTCCGGCTCCCTCGTCGTACAGCGGGGAGATCACGTCATCTCAACCCCGTGAGGGCAACAATGACATGGATGGGAACACTCAAATCGAAGATGCTGATAATCTTAAACTCGAGAGCAAACGTTGGGTTCAGGCCCTGATGAAAGCCCATCAAGAATAATGAAATTGGACGAAAACAAAAAACAAGGCAGGTCAACGACCTGCCTTGTTTTTTTGTTGCTTACGGTTCTCGCCGTTTTACTGCTAAGACCCGGTGGTTTCTTCAGTGTTTGCCCCAACGAACTTGTCGTGGGGCGGGTTTAACAGGCCGATATAAGAAGGCCGATTTATCTGTACGCATGTCGCTTATTCAGCGCATTTATTACTGCGTCGTGGAGGAAGGCGCATCGGCGTTCAGGCTGAATTTTTCAATCAGCGTGTAGAGGGTCGGGCGGGTAACGCCCAGCAGATTGGCGGCGCGTGAGATATTGCCATCGGTCATGGTCAACGCTTTGCTGATTGCTTGCTTTTCCGCTGCATCTCGAATCTGGCGCAGATTAAGTGGCATTTTTTCCTGTGCTGAGGCGTCCACTGATGTCAGAGCCAAATCAAATTCAGAAATGACCTTGCCGTCCGCCATAATGGCGGCTGATTTAATCTTATTCTGCAGCTCACGAATATTCCCCGGCCAGTGATACTGACACAGCGCTGCGATGGCCTCGTCGGTAAAGCCATTGATTTTGTGCTGAGTCTGCTGGTTGGCAAGATGGAGGAAGAAACGGGCGAGTAGTACGATGTCTTCTCCGCGCTCGCGTAAGGGTGGGTTGTCGATAGTAATTTCACTGATGCGGAAGAATAAATCTTCGCGAAAGGTTTTTTCGGTCATCATCTGTTGCAGGTTCTGGTGGGTCGCACAGATGATTTTGACATCAACCGGGATTTCCTGGCGTCCGCCGACACGCTCGATGACTTTCTCCTGCAAAAAGCGCAGAATTTTTGCCTGTAACGGATAAGGCATGTCGCCAATTTCATCCAGAAACAGGGTGCCGCCATTGGCGTGTTCGATTTTCCCGATTGTGGTTTTATGTGCGCCGGTAAAGGCCCCTTTTTCAAACCCGAACAGCTCGCTTTCCAGCAGATGCTCTGGAATCGACGCACAGTTAATGGCCACAAAAGGTTTGTCATGACGCGGGCTGCGATCGTGAATCGCCCGTGCCAGCACTTCTTTACCGGTTCCGCTTTCACCAAGGATCAGGGTGGAAATTTCACAGGCCGCAATACGATCCACCATCCGGCAGACATGCTGAATCTGTGGGCTGTTACCGATAAACCCGTGGCTGTCGAGCGAGGACTGGCGCAGGCGGATATTCTCGCTTTCCAGATTCGTAATGACAAAGGCGCGGGCAATGATCACAGACAGAATCTCATCATCAATCGGCTTCTGATAAAAGTCATGGGCCCCCAATTCAATGGCTTTGAGTGCGTTATCTTTATCATCATTGCCAGTGATCACTATCACTTTAGTATTCGGACACAGGTCAAGGATTTCCTTGAGAGTCTGCAGCCCTTCAGAGGCGTTTGTCGGATCTGGCGGTAGACCCAAATCCAGAGTAACCACTTTGGGTTCATAGCGGCGCAGGGCGGTGATGGCTTCCTGTCGGTTGGCCGCAAATACGACGTCATAATCGGCCAGACACCACTTCAGCTGCTTCTGAATTCCCGGATCATCTTCGATAACAAGCAGTGTTTCCATACGTTGCCTCTCTTGTGGTTATTCTTTGAGTATAGTTGGATTTTTTTGTGGTGAACGGGTGCTGAGGGGGACCGCCAGCACAAAGCGCGTGCCTTGTTCAGGGGCGGACTGTACCGTGACATGCCCGCCGAGTTGTTCAATCATGTTCTTGGCATCGTAAGCCCCGATTCCCATTCCGGCGTTGCCTTTGGTGGTATCAAACGGTTTGAACAAACGGTGCTGAATGAAATCCTGACTCATCCCATGACCATTATCGGTGATATCAATCTGGCAGTGGTTACCGGTTACCTGCAGGGTGATGTCGACCTGCCCCTGTGCATCGGTTGCATCCTGTGCGTTTTGGATCAGATGGTTGAGGATGTTTTCAAAGCGCTCTTTATTGGCATCGAGGCGGATTGGCTCGTGGGTAAGGTCACGAAAAACAGGGCACGGCTCCTGCACGGAGCGGGTCTGGCAAACCTGGGCGATCACCGGCGCGATTTCGATGTGCTGCGTGCTGTCGGCATCAATACGTTTGCTGCGTAGCTGGCTCAGCACATTATTCAGTCTGTTGACCGCAGACTCGACGGTGTCGAAAGCATCATCAATAAATTCCGGATTGTGCTTGTGACGGGCAGCATTGCGGCTGAGCAGCTGTAGCTGAGCCACGACGTTTTTCAGGTCGTGCACCAGAAAAGAAGACATGCGGTTAAAGGTGTCGAACTGCTGGCTTTCAGCCAGCTTCTGGTTGGCTTCATACATCGTCAGATAAACGGCGAGTTGACTGCCGATGGCATGCATCAGATCCCTGTCTTCCCAGTCGACGGTATCGGTTGACGTCGGGCGGGAGAGCAGGAACACACCCTGGAAACCACCGTCAGAATGCACCGGTACCAGCACAGAAAATGGTGCAGGGGCGGGAAGCCGGTCATGTTCAACAGAAAACGGCGGTACTTCGTAACCGGCTTTGAGTTTCTCGAAATCAATGATCCAGTCGTGTTCGATAGCCGGCAGACCCAAGTGTTCCAGCAGATAGGTTGCCTCGGGTGACGCCGCCGCACAGCCGTCATGAGAGACTGCCTGTAACCGGCCATTCTTCATGCTGGCCAGCAGTCCTGCGGTGCAGCCGAATGGTCCCCGCATGGCAGCCAACGCATTGTCATAAGGTGAACGTTCGTGGTGTTCCAGACTGGCGCAGAAAGTGATCCATTCCTGGCGATATTCATACTTATTGGCGAAAAAGTGCTTGGCGATAAAAACCTTGAGCCGCCTGCGCAGCGGAGAGGACAGAAACAGACTGGCCAGTACTAAACTGCTAAGGGCAAAGAAAATGGTCTGCGCGGTGTCTGCCCAGGAAACGCCGGCCGCTTTGATAAAAAAGCTGACGATTGACATGGCCAGCAGGTAGATACCGGCAACCAGGATCAAGGTGCTGTGATAAATGACATCCCTAGAGACATACACCCGGCTGGCCCAGCGATTCAGGCGTCGGGTTGTCAGGACAATGAGCGGAATGGCTGTTGCGATGATCCATCCCCGACCATCCCAGAATGAGGGGGCAATGACATTGGTCAGGAAGGCATCGGCGTAAAGGGCAAAATTGTAACCATAGATCATCCCGAGCCCGAGGCAGATAGGCTTGATGGCCTGCAATTCCTGACGATGGCTGCGGCGGTACAGGTTTTCGATGAACCAGAGGCCAATGATGGCCTGGCAGAGATGCGCAAAGAAGAATACTTTCTGGTGCAGGAAAGGCACCAGCAATCGACAGATTTCCAGCGTAGCGACCAGAAAGATCACGCCACACAGTATCATCAGTTTATGCTTGATCACCTCGGACAGGCGCTCGGCACTGATAATTGTGCCAAGTAACAGCAAACTGAGAATGCCGTTAAAAAGGCTTTCCGTCACCAGCGAAAACAGCAACGGATATCCGTAAATTAGCTGCAAGCCGGTGGTGCCTGCCCAGACAGCCCCGGACACACACACCAGCTGAAGCAGGCTCTTTTGCAGGTTCACCTGCCGGTATGTTGTCAGCAGCAACAGCAAAAGTGCCGCAAAACCGGTTGCGGCAACAAAGTAGCCCACGGGTCCCAAAAGAAATTCCAATGCTGAGTCCTTTTTTGTGGAAGTTTCTTATTATGAGACTAGACGAATTTGCCTCTGGCGGTGAAATCCGTGACCGTGCTTTGTGGCAAAATGTCTACCGGTGGTTAGCTGATGTCATGGAGAGGGCGGAGACTGAATCGACTCACAAATGGCATCGAGTGGCAGCCATTGCTGAAGGGTCTTGCGGGAATCTTCCGGTTCGTTACTGCTGGCGTAGATAGAAAATGCGATAAAGACAAATGGCAGACAGTTGAGTGTCAGTATCAGTAAAAGCTTGTTCATGCCGAATCCCCAAATTGTGTATGTCTCATCTCCCTGATTCGTTACTGCTCCTGTTTATGTGTTTACTGTAGAACACCACATTTGCGCACGTTGGCTTAATGATAAGAATGTTTTTTGGGAGTGTGGCAGATGGGCTGCTCGGAACATAACAAACCCGCAAGCCTGAAAGAATACGGTGTCAGTATGAATAAATCGTCGCGCATAAATCATAGGGGACTGTAACTGGCAATATGACAGGCCAATTTTTTATTTTTGTTATAAAAAGCAACTCATGTCTTTGTTAAATGACACATCCACAGACATGGCAATATAGGTGGCACTCACTGGTTTTTTTTCAACTGATCGTCGATGACACTGTGCAGAAAAGACAGTGCCGCACGATGATCGCTGCGACTCATAAACCACTGTTTTTGATTGGTTTCCAGTGGCAGGAGTTCTAACCAGCGCTGACAGACCCAGGTCATATCGTTATAGTCGGGCATGGGGTAGTTAGCTGCATGCTCAGGGTATTCTTCAAACAGAGCCTTGAGGCTGCTTGAAATATCCCGGTCAACAAATTTTATTTCAGTCGGTGACCAGTTGGACAGTGGAGTGACATCGCCAAAGCGAAGGGCATCCTCCTCTTGCCAGTGTTTGTTGATCACATACTTTTCTACCCCTTTAACCGTGATACCCAGTAAACCATCGGGGAGTTGCTCAAAATCTGTAATGATTGCCCGGGTACCGAAATGACACAATGTCTCGCCGTCTTTCATACAGAGTCCGAACCCTTCGCCTGAGGCCATAGCCAGTTTAACCAGGCGAGTGTAGCGGGGTTCGAAAATCCTCAACTTACTGATCCCACCAGGGAGCAGATACAGCTGTAACGGGAATAGTGGTAACTGCATAGTTCTAGCCTTTACTGACGTTATTCTTTATTAAGTACGGTCCAACAGAAAGTTGGGTTTGCTATAACGTTCAGGAAAAGTATAAGCAGACAACTTTTGGATGCTGTCTGCTTTTCGATACTAGCTAACAGCGGCTTTTATCGCAGAGGTCAGTTGTCTAAGTTCTTGTTGACTAATGATAAAAGGGGGCATTATGTAGACAAGTGTGCCAAAAGGGCGAATCCAGACACCCATGTCTACAAAAGTCTTCTGAATCTTGGCCATATCGACCGGTTGATACAGCTCGACCACTCCTATCGCACCCAGCCAGCGAACGGCTTTAACCGCGGGAAGCTGACCGATCGCCGGAAGCTGTTCAGCCAATTGATTTTCAATCTGTTTTACCTGCTTTTGCCAGTGTCCGTTGGCAAGCAGATCCAGGCTGGCATTCGCCACCGCGCAGGCCAGCGGATTGCCCATAAAGGTAGGGCCGTGCATGAAGCAGCCCGCCTCGCCACCACATACCGTATTTGCGACATGCGTGGTCGTCAGTGTCGCCGAAAGGGTCATATAACCGCCGGTTAACGCTTTTCCGACACACATAATATCAGGACTGATACCGGCGTGTTCACAGGCAAATAATTTTCCGGTTCGGCCAAATCCGGTGGCAATTTCATCGGCAATCAGCAATACCCCGTATTCATCACACAGTTCACGAACCCGTTTCAGGAAGTTCGGATGGTAAATTCGCATGCCTCCGGCGCCCTGTACGATGGGTTCCAGGATCACTGCGGCCAGCTCGGTATGATGGGCGATAAGTTTGGTGCGAAAATCATCGACATCTGATTCATCCCACTCATCAAAAAAACCGCACTGCGGGGAGTCGGCAAAAATGTGTTCAGGCAGAAACCCTTTGTACAGGCTGTGCATGGAGTTGTCCGGGTCGGTGACTGACATGGCGGCAAAGGTGTCGCCGTGATAGCCGTGCCGGACAGTCAGAAACTTAGGGCGTTGCTCACCTCGGGCGTGCCAGTACTGCAATGCCATTTTCAGGGAGACTTCCACCGCCACCGAGCCTGAATCGGCCAGAAAAACATGTTGCAATGGCTCCGGACTGATGGCGACCAGCTTGCGGCACAATTCCACTGCCGGCTGGTGGGTAATACCGCCAAACATAACGTGTGCCATCTTATCAATTTGCGACTTTGCTGCTTCATTCAGCATAGGGTGGTTGTAGCCATGAATGGTCGACCACCAGGAAGACATGCCATCAACCAACTGCCGACCGTCTTCCAGAGTCAGATAAACGCCTTCAGCATGGGTGACGGGATAGCAGGGAAGAGGAGCCTGGGTAGACGTGTAGGGATGCCAGACATGTTTCTGGTCAAAATCTAAATCCACCGGTTTGTTGTTATTTTGCACAGATGTAAACCTTTCTATTTCTTTATGGTTGACAGTCTACTGGCTCGAAGTAGACTAGCCAAGTATTAGGAAGCACATAACAATAATTTTTGGTGTGGCAACAACGGCATGCCAAGAACAATAAAAACGAGGTTTTACACGTGGAAGTACGTCACGACTGGACAGTCGAGGAAGTTCAGGCGCTTTTCAATAAGCCGTTTATGGATTTGCTGTTCGAAGCACAGCGAGTACATCGCCAGCACCATGAACCGAACAAAGTGCAGGTCAGTACGCTGCTGTCGATCAAGACCGGTGCCTGTCCGGAAGATTGTAAATACTGCCCGCAAAGCGCGCATTATCGCACCGACGTTGACCGGGAGCGTTTGATGGAAGTCGAGCGGGTACTGGATGCGGCAGGTAAAGCCAAGGCGTCAGGCTCTACGCGTTTTTGTATGGGAGCCGCCTGGAAAAACCCGAAAGAACGTGACATGCCTTACCTGCTGGAAATGGTACGCGGCGTAAAAGCCATGGGGCTGGAAACGTGTATGACCCTGGGCATGATCACTGGCGATCAGGCCAATCAGCTGGCGGATGCTGGGCTAGATTATTACAACCACAACCTGGATACCTCGCCGGAGTTCTACGGCAATATTATTACCACCAGAACCTACCAGGATCGCTTGGATACGCTGAGCCATGTGCGTGATGCGGGTATGAAGATTTGTTCAGGCGGCATTATCGGCATGGGAGAAAGTGCCCGTGACCGTGCGGGTCTGCTGGTAGAACTGGCGAATCTGCCGGTGCATCCGGAAAGTGTGCCGATTAACATGCTGGTTAAGGTGAAAGGCACGCCACTGGAAACGGTGGATGATACCGACCCGTTTGATTTTATCCGTATCATCGCGGTTGCCCGTATTATTATGCCGCAATCTGCGGTACGACTGTCTGCCGGACGTGAAAAGATGAACGAGCAGATGCAGGCGCTGTGTTTCATGGCTGGTGCCAATTCCATTTTCTATGGCTGTAAACTGCTGACTACCCCAAATCCGGGTGAAGACAAAGACATGCAGTTGTTTGCCAAGCTGGGTATCAACCGGGACGAGCAAAGTGCCAAGCCGGATGAAATCCAGGAGCAGGAGTTGCTGAACCAAGTGGCAGAGCGGATGGCTGCCCGTCCGGGGAAAGACGATCTGTTCTACGATGCATCCCTTTAATCAACGCATCCAGTCAGCCCTTGCCGCGCGCCAGTCGCAAGGGTTGTATCGCTCACGCACCTGCCTTGAGCGTCAGGACTGTCAGGTGCTGGATACCGGTTCACTTTCTCAAGCCTCATCTCCCCACCATGCTAAACGGTGCCTGAACTTTTCCAGCAATGACTATTTGGGTCTGGCGCAATCTCCGGCCTTGGTCGAGGCATGGCAACAAGGGCTGACGCGCTATGGTGCTGGCAGCGGCGCATCCCCGCTGGTAACGGGGTATCAGCCAGCACATCATCGATTAGAGAAACAGCTTGCAGACTGGCTGGGCTATGATCGCGCACTGCTGTTCAGTAGCGGTTTTGGTGCCAACCAGGCGCTGCTGTTTACACTGTTGCAAAAAGGTGATCTGCTGATTCAGGACAAACTCAACCATGCTTCGCTGATGGAGGCGGGCATGCTGAGCGAGGCAACCATGCGGCGTTTTGCGCATAACGACACCGATGCACTGGCGCAGTTACTGGCTAAGCAGACAAATGTCACTTCGGCTGAAACTGTGAAAATGGTGGTGACCGAAGGGGTGTTCAGTATGGACGGTGACTGTGCGCCTTTGGCTGCCATGCAAACATTGTGTCATGCGCATCAGAGTTTACTGGCCGTGGACGATGCTCATGGCTGCGGTGTGCTTGGCGATGAAGGCCGGGGAAGTTGCGATCAGGCTGGTATCCGCCCGGATATTTTAGTGGTGACGTTCGGTAAAGCTTTTGGTTTGCAGGGGGCTGCGATTCTTTGCAACGAGGATCTGGCTGAATATCTGGTGCAGTTTGCACGGCATTATATCTATTCGACAGCGATTCCACCGGCACAGGCTCATGCACTCAGTCAGGCGTGCAGTATGATTCAGCAGCAGCACTGGCGCCGTGAAAAATTGCAGGAGCTTGGGCACATCCTGGCGGAAGCACTCGACCCGGCAGTAGAGCTGGTGGCAACTGATACTCCCATTAAGCCGGTACTGGTTGGCGACAGCCAGCGCGCGGTTGCAATGTCAGAGCAACTGCGGGACCGGGGCATTTGGGTCAGCGCTATACGTCCACCGACGGTGCCGGTGAATTCCTCCCGCCTGCGAATCACGTTGACGGCTAATCATGAGCCGTCGGATATCAGACAACTGGCCAATGCCATCAACGAGGTTTTTCATGCGCAGTGACGTGAAAATGATGATGTCGGATGATGCGGCTCTCCCGAATGCCGGAGAAAAGCAGGCGATTGCTGCGGCCTTTGGCCGCGCGGCCAAGCATTATGATAAGGCCGCAGAATTTCAGCGTCTGGTCGGTCATCGTCTGCTGTGTCAGCTCCCAGCGGCCTCAGTAGCCGGCAGTCAGATACTGGATCTCGGATGTGGTACCGGGTATTTCAGTGACCAGTTGACGCAGCGAGGGCTCAGGGTTTGTGCGGCAGATTTGTCGGTAAGCATGCTCGAACAGGCTCAGCGCCGCTGCGGCAATCGGGTTCAGTATCTACAGGCCGATGCAGAACAGCTGCCGCTTGAGGTGAATCAGTTTGATATGGCCTTCTCAAGCCTGGCGTTGCAGTGGTGCCGCGATTTATCAGTGCCGCTGCGAGAGCTCAAACGGGTGGTGAAGCCCGGAGGACGGATTTTGTTCTCCACCCTGGCTGATGGGTCACTGGCAGAGCTGAAAGCAGCATGGCAACAGGTTGATCAATATCAACACGTCAACCAGTTTCTCTCTCCGAACGAGATAAAACTTGCGCTGGCGCAAGCGGGGCTGCCACAGGCTGACCTAGAATTTTCACCTGTCACCATGTATTACCCGTCCGCGATGGATCTGATGAAAGATCTGAAAGGGATTGGGGCAACACATTTACAGCAAGGCCGTCAGGCCGGTTTAGCCGGACGCGCCAGACTGAAGGCACTGGAGGGCGCTTATGAAGCGTTCCGCACCCCGACGGGGCAGTTGCCAGCGACATATCAGGTTTGTTTTGGAGTAATTTTGAATGACTAACGCTTTCTTTGTCACGGGAACAGATACCGAAGTAGGTAAAACTGTTGCTTCACGCGCCATTCTTCATGCGGCGGGGAGTGCCAATATCAAGATGGCGGGTTATAAGCCGGTAGCCTCCGGCAGTGCTCCGACCAAGGACGGCATGCGGAATTCTGACGCACTGTATCTGCAGGATGCCTCTGTGGTTGAACTGACCTACGACGAAGTGAACCCTTATGCGTTTGAAGCGGCCGTTTCGCCTCATCTGGCGGCTGAAATGGAAAATCGGGTCATTGAGTTTGATGTTCTGTCACAAGGGCTAGCGCACCTGAAGCAGAAATCTGACGTGGTATTGGTTGAAGGTGCAGGCGGTTGGCGTGTGCCCGTGTCGCGCAATGATTTTCTGTCCACGTGGGTGAAGCAGGAAAAACTACCGGTCATTCTGGTGGTCGGGGTGAAGTTAGGCTGTTTGAGCCATGCAATTCTGACGGCCGAAGCCATTCGTCAAGATGGACTGGAGCTGGTGGGATGGGTCGCAAACCGTGTAAATCCGGGAACGGAAAACTACGCGGAGATTATCCGAATGCTGGATGAGAACCTGCATTGCCCTCGACTGGGTGAAATACCGTATATGCCGGGAGTGAAAAAACGGGACCTTTCTCAGTACATCGATTTGGCCCCTTTAGGTTTGATCGCGAACTGACAAATCGGCTTGGGTTGTTGCGGATAACACTCTGTCTGACATTCCCTCCGAACATAATGAAAAGAAAAAACCTGCCGAGGCAGGTTTTTTTTCTTTCTGGTGATATCCCGTTCTTCAATGGGAAGGCAAGATCTCAACGACGTTTGAACAGACAAGGCAGGGTGTACCACGCTGATGCAAATAAAATCAGGCTGTATGCCAGTAACTCCACGCCTTCTTCAGCCATGGTTTTAATGTAGGCTTTGATAGCAGGGTCCAGATGTTCCCCCATCGCCGCCTGCCATAGAATGTTCATGCCATAAATGCGTGAGAAAACCAGCAGGGTAAAAACACCACCAACTATCATTCCAAAAGCCGGAGTCGAAGTGAATCGTACCAGTGGCTGAGTGGTTGTTTTAAGGTGGAAAATACTGTAACCAATGGCAGAAACGGACACCAGCCAGGCTGGGTATTTCCAGATACCGTGTCGGATGGCGTCCAGGATACCGTCCATTTCACGAATAAAAATGGTCGCAAAGAAGCCGGTGACCAGCACCGCGAACCCGCGTTGAGATTCGTCTTTGATGGCTACCAGGCCAAACAGAATCACGGCAATCAGCAAATAGGCTTCCTGCCCGACTTCGATAATAGACGCTTCACCCATGTCGTTTTGAAAAATTCGTACATCAAGGTGGATAGCGAAGGCTGATAGTGCAAGCAAACTGGCAAATAAAAATGAGAGGCAAAATGGCCAGAAAATTGCGGAAGCTTTAACCGTAGACTTGTCTGCATCAGCAACTACAGAGTTGATAGACTGCATTAATAATACCTAAAGTGTGTGTATCGTGTTCAATTGTAATATGTATGTCAAATCGGACACACTATAGGCCACTTTACTGAATAGAGACTGAATTGTGAATCTGGATCACATTTCTTTGCTTTGTTTGTGCAAAATAAAACCTCCCGAAGGAGGTTTTATCATAATGAGGTGGGAAGATCAGTTTTCGCCCGTCAAACCGAGCAGGGCTTCCTGAGTGTCATTCAGACCTGTTTTGCTGTTATCCAGCCCCAGTTCTTTATGGGCTTCTTCAACAGACATGCCAAGGTGACAACGCAGAATGTCGATTGCGACCTGGTAATTTGCGTGATCAGCCATCGGTCCTCCTTGATAATTCGACGACGTAAGAAAATGAAATCTTGTTGTCGATGACAATAGTCAAACCGACCTCCAGATACAATAAGACTAAAGTCTAAGGTCGTATTTTGTACGCTGTATAGTCGTTAACCCTTACCGGATACAGGTTAAGAACAGGATGCCGGACTAAAATAGTGTGGTACGAAATGAAACAGAGTAACGTATTGAGTTAAATAGAGTTATCCATGAGTAGAAAAACACTAACGAAAGGTAACAATTTATCACTTTCACTTGTTTTTCGTTTCGACGACCATACTATAAAGACCAACATAAATTGATTCACAGGGCTCTTGTTATTTATGCCTGCGCGCTGTGAGAAGGAACCATCCTTTCAGGAGAGAACATATAACATGAAGCGTATTGCATTGTTTTTGGCAACCAACCTGGCTGTACTGCTGGTATTCAGTGTTGTCTTGAACATTATTTATGCCGTAACCGGTATGCAACCTGGCAGCCTGTCTGGTTTGCTGGTAATGGCAGCACTGTTTGGTTTTGGTGGCTCGTTGATTTCACTGTTCATGTCGAAATCAATGGCGTTACGCTCGGTTGGCGGTATGGTGATTGAGCACCCGCGTAACGAGACTGAGCACTGGCTGATGGAAACTGTCGCGCGTCAGGCACAGCAGTCTGGTATCGGCATGCCAACAGTGGCTATTTACGATTCTGCGGACATTAACGCATTTGCAACCGGTGCCAAGCGTGACGATTCGCTGGTTGCGGTTTCAACCGGCCTGCTGCACAGCATGACGCGTGATGAAGCTGAAGCCGTACTGGCGCACGAAGTCAGCCATATCGCGAATGGTGATATGGTTACTATGACCCTGATGCAGGGTGTGGTGAACACCTTTGTTATTTTCGTATCCCGTCTGGTTGCCGGTGCAATCAGCGGCGTGAACAATAACGATGAAGAAGGTGAAGGTGGCAGCTACCTGACTTACTTTATTGTTTCGTCGATTATGGAAGTGCTGTTCGGCATCCTGGCGAGCATCCTGACTATGTGGTACAGCCGTCACCGTGAATTTAAAGCGGATGCTGGTTCAGCCCATCTGGTTGGCAAGCAGAAGATGATCGCGGCACTGGAACGCCTGAAAATGAGCCAGGAATCCCAGCTGGAAGGTTCTATGATGGCATTCGGCATCAACGGTAAAAAGACTCTGTCTGAGCTGTTTATGACGCACCCACCACTGGATAAGCGTATTGACGCGCTTCGTCGTGGTGAACACCTGTAATCGGCAATATGGGCAATCGTTATGGATTGAGAACAGAACAACCTCTTAGCGACTGCCCAGCTACGTTCATATCGGTGTCCATGTCTCTGCTCATATCGGGTGTCTACATTGGTGGCCGTCTGAGCGCCTAAGTGAGTGCCTAAGAATGGCGCGCTGTAATCTACAAAACCAGCAGAGTGACTCTGCTGGTTTTTTTATCTTAAAGTCTGAGTGAAACCGGGTAATTAGGCGTTTATTTGACTGTATAGTGTCGGATGTCTGAGACTGGTAATTTTTGGTCTTCATAGAACATTAAAATTAATATATTGGTTAAATCATTTAGTACTCGGTTATTCATATAGAGTACAAATATAAATAAAGCGTTTTATTCTCACTTTAATAACAATTAAATTCAGCCAGTTCTGACTCAAAGTAAATAAATGATTTTGTTTTTATAAGTTTAATGTAGATATTAACCGTTGGAGTGATATCATCCTGTTTGATATAACCTCTGTTTTCTCATTTTTTAAATTTATACTGGCTATCAGTTCTTTTGGTATTAAGAGGCTTTATGCGTTGGTTGAATAATGTCAGTTTCAAATACAAACTTACCATTCCTATTACCGTTATTATCCTGTCATTTACATTTCTGATTTTTCAGGTGTCTGTGGTTTTCAGTGAACAGCATAAGGTGAACAAGGTACTCAACGAACAGGTGCAGCCTGTGCTGGATGAGATGGAAGATGCGTACCGGGACATTTATCAGGTTATGACTGCAGGAATGGGGATGGCATTAACCCTGCCTGATGACAAAGAAATGATTGAGTTTCATAAATTCAATTTCTATGACAATGCCCCTAAAGCTGCACCAAGAATCGCATCTCCTCACCAGTTGGTTGATATTGGTTTTTTGCCAGAAGCCAGTAGAAATCAAATTATTCAGCTAGAGGATAAATATGATGTCTGGCAGAAAAGATATGAGTTTATTGTGACTCATCCTGAGCAGGCTCTGGATTATTATCGGGATCATGAAGACATAGCAGAAAAAGACTTCGAAGAAATTCGCGGGTTAATTAAAGTGATCCGAGGGGAAATTATTGATGCCCGTGAAAAATTAATTCAGGAGGTGGCGGAGCATAGCGAAGCTGCCCAAACGATTCTGCTGACGGGCTCCGGGATAACGATAGTGGTGTCGTTAGCCATTGCCTTTGTGATGACCCGTTTGGTGGTCAATCCCTTGCATCAACTGACAGATTCGTTGAAAGCTATTTCTGATGGCGATGGTGATCTGACCGCGCGGGTACCGGTGATGGGTCAGGATGAAACCGGGCAACTGGCGACGGCTTATAATACCTTTGTCGGAAAAATTCAGGCTACCCTGGCGAAGGTGGTTGCCTCTTCAGATCTGCTGCAGCGTGAGGCGGCCTATTTGAGCTCACTGACAGCAAACATTGTTTCGTCCTGCCATGTGCAGCAACATGAGTGTCTGGCGGTTGAATCTGCGGTCAGTGAATTAAGCGCAACCAGCCATGCCGTCAGTGATCATGCTGCTGAGGCAGCCAATGCCACACAGGCTTTTAATCAGCAATCCGGTACCATGCAACTTACTCTGGCTGATTCAGTGGCTGCAATGGAACAGCTTTCGGCGGAAATCAATGAATCCAGCCTGATGATGCAGGAGCTGGAAAAGAACGTAGTGGATATATCATCGATTCTGGAGGTTATTCGGGGGATTGCTGATCAAACTAATCTGCTGGCCCTGAATGCTGCCATCGAAGCGGCCCGCGCGGGCGATCAGGGAAGAGGGTTTGCTGTGGTTGCTGATGAAGTGCGCGCACTGGCCAGTAAAACGCAAAACTGTACCAATGAAATCCACGGCATGATCGAAACCCTCAAAGGGACAGCCGAGCGATCAGTACAGGTCATGCGCAGCAACGCCAAAGCGGGTGCAGACACGGTGGCTCGTTCTCAGGAAACCAATGTTGCGCTGGATGTGATGAATCAGTCTATTGTGATGATCAGTGACATGAATACGCAGGTTGCCGCTGCGGCCGAACAGCAAACGGCCGTGACGGGAAGTTTGACTGAAAATATTCATGCCATTGTGATGGGATGTAATGACACGCTCAGCCACATTGAGAGTGCACAAAAAGTGTGTGATGCACTGGCTGCGCAGAGTACAGAACTGGATTCCCTGATGGGGCAGTTTAAAGTGTGATACGCAAGACTGCTGCGAAGAACTGATTTGTCAGGTTAGCGCTCAGGCCTGATGTGCCGTGCAAGGCCTGAGCGCTTCACTTAACAGATAAGGGAAGCACTACTGATCCGACGGTCGAATTCGATAGATGCCGCCACTGTCAGTTGAGAAATAGATCCAGCCTTCCGGGCTCTGCGCCAGAGCCCGGATCCGCTCATCGAGCGATTCCAGCAACCGTTCTTCATGGCGAATACTGCCATCAGCCTGAGGTTCAACCCGGTTGAGGTGGCGCAGTTTGAGTGCCCCGCTGAACAGGCTTCCCCGCCAGGCAGGAAAGCTGCTTCCTGTGTAAAGTATCAGACTGCCGGGGGCGATGGACGGGATGTAGACTTTTTTCGGTGACTCAATCCCCGCCTTTTCGGTTGCTTCCCCGACATCGACGGGTCCCCAATACTCTTTGCCGTGTGACGTGACAGGCCAGCCGTAATTGACCCCTTTGCGGATCAGGTTGATTTCATCGCCGCCACGCGGGCCGTGCTCGATAGACCACAGGCGACCAGTTGTTGAGTCATAAGCCATGCCCTGTGGATTGCGGTGGCCCAGACTCCAGATTTCGTGCAGCGCATTTGGTGTGCGGACAAACGGATTATCCTCAGGCACAGAGCCATCGAGGTTAAGACGAAGTATCTTGCCGGCGTGGGTCGTCATATCCTGACCGTTAGGCCGATGGCCGCGGTCACCCACAGAAAAAAACAGGTGATCACTTTGATCAAAGGCGATCCGGCTGCCGAAATGGCGGGAGGTGTCGCTGGCAGATTGAGTGACGAGCAGTTCCTGCCATTGGATCAGGCGGTTACCTTCCAGTTTGGCTCGGGCAAGGGCGGTGGCAGCCTGTCCGCTTTTGCCTGTCACAGACTGGCTGTAGGTGAAATAGTACCAGGGCTTGCCGGATGGCTTCGGCTCTTTCGCCACATCCAATAAACCTCCCTGACCATACACCGCAACGTGAGGCACCCCGCTGAGCTGTTGCCAGTCACCAGAATCGAGATTCAGTAACATGGCTTTGCCTTCACGGAACGTAACCAGGAGATGTTGATCGTCAACAAAAGCCATGCCCCAGGGCGTACCCTGTTGTTGTGCGATGCGCTCGACCTGGTAGGGCATGCCCTGACTGCTCCCCGTGAAGAGGATAGTACTACTCGTTTCTGAATCCGTTGCGGCTGAAGCATAGGCGTAAGAAACAAACGAGTAAGAAATAAACACATAAGAAATAAACACATAAGAAACAAACACGGAAGAGACAAACGCTGAGGAGACCGTTATCACAAAGCCGATTGCCGCTGAAACTCTTTTTGCGGAGGAGAGAGCGACCGAGACACCATTAGTCAGTGTCAATCCGGGTAATCCTAGTAGCATTCCCCCGGTCAATATGCCTTTCATTAATTGCTGAAACATGCAGACAATCCTGTTCTGTTTTTCATGTATCCGATGATGACAAGTGTAACCATCATTGCCTGGGTTTGCCTGAATCGCCACTTGGCATACGGCAGTCTGATCAGGCAAAGGACTGATTTAGCGCCAAGCTGATTTTGTAACAGAGTGAGTAGGCAACAGTGAAAGATCAGGTTTCGGCCAGATGTCGGGCAATAATGCCAGCCAGGGTAGCCAGCCCCTGCTGCCACTTCGGTGTGTCCTCGTAGTTCGCAAAACTGAACCGTATGCAGTGCCTGTGCTGATCTTTGGCGCTGAACATATTTCCCGGCAGCAGGCTGATGCCTTTGGCTAGGGCTTCCTGATAAATACGATTGCTGTCTGCTGGCTCCGGTAAGATCAGCCAGCATAAATATCCGCCTTCAGGTTGAGTCAGGTGATAGCGTTCTTTCAGATGCGGATAACGATCCAGTGCCCAGGACAGAGCCTGGAAAAACAGTTTTTGTTTTTTGCTGTAGCTGCGACGTATTTTGCCGAGGTGATCGCGGTATTTACCGGTCGTCAGGAATTCGCCGACGGCAGAGTGCAGCAGATTGGGGCTGCCCATATTGTCGGTCATCAGGCGTTTTTCGATCACGGGCTGATATTGTCCAGCAATCACCCAGCCAATACGTAATCGGGAATCGAGGGTTTTGGAGAGGGAATTACAGTAAATCACCCGGTTTTCGGTATCCAGCGTTTTGAGCGGCAGCGGCCGCTGGTGGTAAGCCAGCCCGCCAAATACATCATCTTCAATAATGGGGATGCCGCCAGTCAGTGAGAGGAATTCCCGTCGCTCCTGTATTGACATTACATGGCCGGTTGGGTTGTTGAAGCTGGGGTTGATCAGGATAGCTTTGACTGGCCAGTTTTGAAGGGCGGCTTCCAGCGCACCGAAATGCCAGCCGTACTGAGCATCAAACGGAATTTCGATAGCCTGCAGGCCGAGAGATTCAAGCAACAACAGGTTGCCAAAGTAACTGGCTGATTCAAGCAGCACAATATCGCCTGGCCGGGTGATCGCTTGCAAACTCAGGCTGATGGCTTGCTGGGCTCCATGTGTGATCAACAGTTCACTGGCTGAGGTCGTGATGCCCAGCTCGCGGTTGATTCCCACCAGTTGTTTCAGCAGGTTTTCATCACCGGGGGGTAACTGGTAATGGCTGGGAATATGGCTTTGATAACGACTGTGGCGACCGATCTCAGCATACAGAGAACGAATAGCGGGAAAATTCGTGTCCGGGTGCGCTGAGCCCATCGGCAGCACCTCTCTCGATGCCGGTAACCGCATGATGGTTTTGCTGAGGGTCATCAGATCCACAAACTCCGGTTCAGGCACCGGGACTGTCGGGACACTATGTAATCCGGCAGCGACCCGATAACCCGAGCGGGGACAAGCCGTTATTTTGCCGTCGGCTTCCAACTGCTGGTAGGCACGGATGACGGTGTTCTTGCTCAGGTTTAGTTCGTGACTTAGCTGACGAATGGACGGCAGTTTGTCACCCGGAAGATAACTGTGTTTATCAATCTGGTCATTGAGCCAGTTGAGTACCTGTTGATATTTGGTGATGCCCGGTGATGGTGTTGCTTTCATCCTTCTGTACCCTAAAAATCACTGTTATCTGTGCCTGTTAACATTTCTGTACCCCTATAAAGTAAAGACTCTGTGAAAAAATGCAAAGTGAGAGAGTCATGCTGGCACGCTTTATTCCGTTTATTTTTGTTGTTCTTTGGAGCTCCGGTTTCATTGGTGCCCGGCTAGGGTTGCCTTATGCCGAGCCGATGACTTTCCTTTTATTACGCATGTTAGCGAATATCGGTGTGTTTCTGTTGCTGGTTGTGATCTTGCGTGCCCGTCTGCCGACAGGTAAAGCGCTGGGGCACTGCCTGGTCGCCGGGTTACTGATCCATGGCTTCTACTTGGGGGGAACCTATATTGGCATTAGCCTTGGCATGTCTGCCGGGCTGTGTTCACTGCTGGTCGGGTTGCAGCCGATTGTCACGGCACTGGTGATGTTTGCCGCTGCAGGTGAACGTATGAGACCCACACAGTGGGCTGGATTAGTGCTTGGCTTTGTCGGGATCGCCCTGGTACTTCAGGGGAACATGTCCTGGCATCAGGATGGTAACCGAACGGCAGCGTATGCGTTTACGATTCTGGCGTTGCTGGGGATTACCTTCGGCACCTTGTATCAGAAACGGTTTTGCCAGAATGTCGATATGATTGGCGGAGCGGTTTGGCAATATGCGGCGGCTGCCACTCTGTTTTTGCCGGTAGCACTGATGACGGAAACCATGGCTGTGAACTGGACGCCAACGTTTATCTTTGCGCTGAGCTGGCTGGTACTGGTGCTCTCGGTGGTATCAATTCTGCTGCTGCTGTACATGATTAAGCACGGTGAATCGTCAAAGGTTGCCTCAACTTTTTATCTGGCACCGCCAATGACGGCGTTTCAGGCCTGGCTGGTATTTGGTGAAACATTTGATAAATATGGTGCGATGGGGTTTGCCCTGGCGGCGGTAGCGGTATACCTGGTGATTCGTCGGCCAAACATCCGACCGGCTCAGGCTACCCAGTACGGCGTCTCTTCCCGCTAACTGTCGCCAAGAGTACAGCGAACCTTGAAACTAAAAAGCCCACTTCAGTATTCGTTTTCGATACAGAAACGGGCTTTTCCATTACTGGCCTGCTACCAGCACGATCAGAACGGATACCAGAATAACTGGGCGGACTGGTGTCTCAGCCAGAAACCGCCAGCGAGAACCAGCGCAATGGTTGTCAGCACCATATAATCCACAGACTGCATTGGTTTCAGGCTGTACCATGTCCGTTTGTTGTGGCGGCCAAAACCACGCAGCGTCATGGCGTTGGAAATCACATCGGCCCGGTCCAGACTGGAGAAAATCAACGGGCCGAGTATTTTGGCCACATTTTTCAGGCGAGTGAAAACAGGGGCATTTTTCGAGATATCAACGCCACGAGCCTGTTGGGCATGCATGATATTGATAAAGTCTTTGGTCACTTCCGGGAGATACCGCAGGGTCAGGCTGACGGCATAGGCGATCCGGTATGGTACGCCCAGCCGGTTCAGACTGGCCGAAAACTCAGTCGGGTGCGTGGTGAAAACAAATACCAGCGCGATGGGGAACATGCTGAAATATTTCAGGGTGACCGTCAGCAGATAAAACAGGGTTTCCTGAGTCAGGGTATAGTGGCTGGTCAGGGCCAGCAGTACCGTCTCGCTACCCATGTATTCTGTTCCCTGCTGCGGCGCAATCAGGTACATAAACAGCGCGTTGAGCAGCAGGACGGTTACGGTGCCTGTCATCAGCGTTTTGTAGTTGGAGAACGGCACGCCCGACAGCTTCAGCAGAGCAAAACCTAAGGCGATCATGGCCGTGATGATGCGGATATCAAATGTGATCAGCACCATGGTCACCCAGGCCATGAACAGGACAAACTTGGTAATACCATTCAGTTTGTGCAGCGGTGAGCCGGTATTGATGTAACTGATACCGAATTTGATTTTATTGGTTTTCATACGTGTGCGCTTGCCTCATGGTGAATGAAGCAACGAATAAAGTGATCGATTCGTTCAATGCCAAGTTTCTGAGCCAGCGTGTACAAACTGGTCACCGTCAGGTTGGCCTGTTCCAGCAACGAAGGCTGACTGAAAATGGTGTTAACCGGTGCATCTGCCAGCAGCTTGCTGTCGGCAATCACAATCGCCCGGTCGGTGTATTCCAGCACCAGATGCATATCATGTGAGATGATCAGGATAGTCAGTCCCAGTTTCTGGTTCAGCTCGCGGATAAACGCCATCATCGCGGTATAGTGACGGTAATCCTGTCCGGCAGTAGGTTCGTCCAGAATCAGCAGTTTGGGTTCCAGTACCAGCATTGTTGCGATGGTCACCCGCTTTTTCTGACCATAGCTCAGGGCATCTACTGGCCAGTGACGGTAGCGACCCAGCCCACACAGTTCCAGGGTAGCCAATACCTTCTGCTCAACCTCAGATTCCGGCAGACCGCGGTGGCGCAGACCAGATGCGACCTCGTCAAAGATCATATGATGGGAAATCATGTGATTTGGGTTTTGCAGAACAACCCCGATATCTTGACTGCGCTCCGAAATAGAACGCTGGGTCAGGTCTTTGCCTTCAAAGTGCATTGTGCCCTGATCTGGGTCGATGACGCCCATAATCAGCCGGGTCAGGGTCGATTTCCCGGAACCGTTCTTACCCAGCACCGAGACAAATTCGCCTTGGTGAAGGGTAAAGCTGATGTCGTCCAGTGTCTGTTTCTGGCCGTCGTAGGAGTAACCCAGATGACTGACTTCCAGAAGAGGTGTGGCTTGATTGGTTTGCGATTGGGGAGTCTGTAAGGTTAGCCAGTTAAGGACGTCAGATTTAAACGCATCCAGCTGCATCGTCTGTAATGAGGCTGGCTGATCAGATGCACGGACAGTACAGCCCGCTGCTTTCAGAGCAGACAGGTACAATGGCTCTCGGATACCGTGTTCACCCAGTAGCGGACTGGCCAGCAGCTCATCTGGAGTCATGTTGGCAACAATCTGGCCACGTTCCATCATCACAATCCGGTCAACCGGGCAGTGGAGGACATCTTCCAGCCGGTGCTCAATGATCACGACAGTTTTGCCGGTGTCACGGTGCAACTGGTCAATGATCTCAATGGTCGCCTTGCCAGTTTTGGGATCCAGACTGGCCAGTGGTTCGTCAAATAGCAGGATATCTACGTCATCTACCATAACTCCGGCCAGTGATACACGTTGCTTCTGGCCGCCGCTCAGATCAAACGGCGACAGATGCAGCATGTCATCCAGCTCCAGCATCTTGGCGGTCTCTTCGACCACACGGTGCATCGCACCCGGTGCAACCATCTGGTTTTCAAGTGCAAAGGCAATATCCTCACCGATGCTCAGGCCGACAAACTGGCCGTCGGTATCCTGCAGCACCGTTCCGACCTGGCAGGTCAGTTGGTGTAAATCCATGTGCTGGGTGCTCTGAGCATTAATGGTCAGTGCGCCGGAGATATCACCTTTGATGGCAAAAGGAATTAACCCGTTCAGGCACTGGCCAAGGGTGGATTTACCGCTGCCGCTTGGTCCGACGATCACGACCTTTTCGCCTTTTTCAATCGTCAGGTTGATGTTCTTCAGGGTTGGCTGCTCTAACGCCCAATATTTAAAAGAAAAATCTGAAAACTGGATGGACATGCGTTAGTACGCCTCTTTCAGGTTGTAACTGAGTTTTTTACGTTTTGCGACTGCGGTCAGGATGAAGTGGCCGACCACCGCAATCAGTATCGTGTTGCCCGCGGCAATGATGGTCAGCTGTGCCATTACCTTGGTAAAAGGTTCGGCGTAGAGGATGGCGTCAAGCATGGCGGAACTGCCATAACCTACAACATTGCCAATAAAGGCCAGCAGTACAAACAGGCAGAAATCGAGCTTGGAGAAATGGCCTTTCTCAAGGCGTTCGCGAGTGAGTTTCGGATACAGGCCAATCAGTAAGCCGACGATGCCGGAGCCCAGCACCCAGGTAATCCAAACGCCCCAGCCGGCAAATAAGTCGGTGACCCAGTGTCCAATGAAGCCGACCAGAAAGCCAACCAGTGGGCCAAACAGGACGCCGAACAAAGCCAGTACAGCCATGGCCGGTTTGAGGGTGGTGTTGGCAAAGACAGGAATACCGAACATAGGCAAACCGCCTATGCCGTATAACGCTGCACCAATAGCAATAAGTACAACTGTCTTGGCAGATAAATTCATGACATACCTTTCTAATTCACTGGACGTTGCCCGTAGGCGAGTCTGTTGATTTGCCGGCCTTGAAAACGCTGCTTTGCAAGTGGCGGGCGCTGGCATAGCCAGACAGATGTCATATCCGGGAAGAGAGGTAAATCCATTTTTTCGCAAGAGCAGGGTGGTCGGCAGACACAAGCGGCGCATGATACATGAAGCCGCTAAATAAATGAAATCTTTACTTCCGGACGTCTATTCCTTGCCCGATTTGTTGTCATCAGCGTATACCTTGTAACCTGAAAAAACACAGTGATTTCGTTTTTACTCTTCCTATTCGGCGGGCATTGACGACGACTAAACTTAGAAGTACAGAGAGAAGAAGTACGCAGGTTGCCTTTAAAAGTATGCAATCATCGGCAATACTGTAAGTTAATCAAGGCAGCTTGAACGGTGTTGATATTGGGTTTTAGCCACACGTTAAATGGCTGTTTCTAGGATGATAAGTTATCGTTTTAGCAAGGATGTCCCAGTTAGTGCTAAAGCGCACTGTTTTCTCTGTTCTGCTCACAATAATAGCGAGAACACAGGCTGATAACGAAAGTTATGCTTTTCCGCCGATATTGCTGAGAACTATCTAAACGGCTGGAAATAATGAATTTTCCACTTTATTTTTTCACTTAGTTAGTAAATACTGCTGTTTCATATCGCTTTAATGTAAAGCGCGTGAAATTTGAACATTCCGATTCTTGTCAAGCTTTAACTTGCTTCGAAAACATGCGCTGATACACAGAATCCGCATGGGCTCAGTTAGGAAGTTGAGGTAGAATCGGTTACTATCAGTAACAGCTATCCCGCCATTCCGGCAGGGTGCAGAGCCAAATCATATTGGAGATACAGCTTGATTAATGTATTCCTTGTAGATGATCACGAACTGGTTCGCACAGGGATCCGACGTCTTCTTGAAGATGTCCGTGGTATTAAAGTGGTAGGGGAAGCCGACAGTGGTGAAGAAGCCGTAAAATGGTGCCGAAATAATCATTCGGACATTATTCTTATGGATATGAACATGCCGGGTATCGGCGGTCTGGAAGCCACGCGTAAAATTTTGCGCTTCAGCCCTGATATCAAAATCATCGTTCTGACCATCCACACTGAAAACCCGTTCCCGACGAAAGTGATGCAGGCAGGTGCCGCAGGTTATTTAACCAAAGGGGCAGGGCCTGATGAAATGGTGAATGCGATTCGCGCAGTGAATAGCGGACAACGTTATATTTCACCGGAAATAGCGCAACAAATGGCACTGAGCCAGTTTGCGCCAAGCTCAGAAAACCCATTCAAAGATCTCTCTGAACGCGAACTGCAGATCATGATGATGATTACGAAAGGGCAGAAAGTGACCGAAATTTCGGAGCAACTGAATCTGAGTCCTAAAACGGTTAACAGTTACCGCTATCGCCTGTTCAGTAAGCTGGACATTAATGGTGATGTCGAACTCACCCACCTTGCGATTCGCCACGGAATGTTAGACACAGAGACGTTGTAGTGTCAGAACAGTTTGACGCAAAAAGTTTTCTAAAAACCGTTACTCACCAGCCAGGCGTCTACCGAATGTATGACGAGGCTGGTGAGGTTATTTATGTCGGTAAGGCGAAGGATTTAAAGAAACGCCTGTCCAGCTACTTTCGCACCAATGTCAGTGGTGAAAAGACCCGGGCTTTGGTCAAAAACATTGCCAAAGTTGATGTCACGGTAACGCATACCGAAACCGAAGCGTTAATTCTGGAACACAACTACATCAAGTTGTATTTGCCCAAATACAATGTCCTGCTCCGCGACGATAAATCCTACCCTTACATCTACCTGAGTGCTAACCAGCACCCCCGTCTGACTATTCACCGCGGCGCGAAAAAGCGCAAAGGGGAATACTTTGGTCCGTATCCGGATGGCGGCGCAGTACGCGAAAGCCTGCACCTGTTGCAAAAGGTGTTCCCTATCCGTCAGTGTGAAGACTCGGTGTATGCAAACCGAAGCCGTCCCTGCCTGATGTACCAGATTGGCCGTTGTCTCGGGCCCTGTGTGAAAGGGCTGGTCAGCGACGAGGATTATCAGGAGCAGGTGAATTTTGTCCGTTTGTTCCTTAAAGGGAAAGACCGTCAGGTGATTGCATCCCTGGTCGAAAAGATGGAGCAGGCGAGCCAGCAGCTGGCGTTCGAGAAAGCCGCGATGTACCGGGATCAAATTCAGGCGCTGCGCCGGGTACAGGAGCAGCAGTTTGTCAGCCAGGACAGTGATGACGATCTGGATGTCGTAGGCATTGCGCACGAAAATGGCATGGCCTGTATTCATGCGCTGTATATCCGTCAGGGCAAGATTCTGGGCAGCCGCAGTTATTTCCCGAAAATGCCGGCAGAAGCTGACATTACCGAGGTGCTGTCCAGCTTTGTCTGTCAGTTTTATCTGAATCAGGCAGAAGGCAGGGTCATCCCATCTGAAATTTTGCTGGGTGAGTCGTTAGGCGATGAGCAATCGGTGATTGCGGAAACGCTGTCGGATCTGGCCGGGCGAAAAATCACGATTAAGACCCATACGCGCGGGCATAAAGCCAAATTTCAGAAACTGGCTCAGACCAATGCCCGTACGGCGCTGATCAGCAAGCTGAACCACAAGCTGACCATTCACCAGCGTTTTGTGGCGCTGCGTGAAGCATTGGGGCTGAATACGCTTGAGCGTATGGAGTGTTTCGATATCAGCCACACCATGGGTGAAAAAACCGTTGCGTCCTGCGTGGTCTTCAACAAAGAAGGGCCGCTGAAACAGGAATATCGCCGTTACAATATTTCCGGTATCACCGGTGGCGACGATTACGCCGCGATGGCTCAGGCACTGGAACGTCGTTATGGTTCGCAGATCGATCCTGACAGAATTCCCGATATTATTTTTATCGATGGGGGTAGAGGTCAGCTCTCAAGAGCGTATGATGTAGTAGCACCTTTGATGGCCGAATGGCCGACCCGTCCGATTCTGGTGGGCGTGGCGAAAGGCACGACCCGAAAACCCGGCCTGGAAACCCTGTTGCTCACAACAGGCGAAGAATTTACCATGCCTTCAGACTCTCCGGCGTTGCACCTTATTCAGCACATCAGGGATGAAAGCCACAATCATGCGATCAGTGGTCACCGTGCACAGCGGGCGAAGGTAAGAAAACGCAGTGTGCTGGAGGATGTGGAAGGCATAGGTCCGAAGCGTCGTCAGGCGTTGCTCAAATACATGGGTGGTTTACAGGAACTCAAAAAAGCAAGCAGAGAGGAAATCGCCAAGGTTCCAGGGATTAGCAGGGCACTGGCAGAAAAAATCTATGACGCACTGCAACACTAGCGGTGTGGCGATACAAAAATTCACAATAAGAACTAATTGATTATGCGTTTAACGATTCCAAATATTTTAAGCTTCATACGGCTATCGCTTATCCCTTTTTTCGTGATTGCTTTTTACCTGCCGTATCAGTGGGCTCCTTTTGCAACCGCGTTGATTTTCTTTGTCGCCGGTGTGACAGACTGGTTTGATGGCTACCTCGCCCGTAAACTGAATCAGACTACCCGCTTTGGCGCCTTTATTGATCCGGTGGCGGATAAGGTGATGGTTGCAACCGCGATGGTGTTGGTGGTCGAACACTATCATTCTATTTGGGTGACCATCCCGGCGATCACTATGATTGGTCGTGAAATCATTATTTCGGCTTTGCGTGAATGGATGGCCGAGTTGGGTAAACGCTCCAGCGTGGCTGTTTCCTGGGTCGGTAAGGTGAAAACCGCCTCTCAGATGCTGGCCCTGTTGCTGCTGCTGTGGCATCCGGTCGAGTGGATAGTCTGGGTAGGGTATGTCGCTTTATATGTCGCAATGATTTTGACTTACTGGTCGATGTACATTTATCTGCGTGCTGCTAAAGACGACCTGTTTAATGCCGAGCATATGTAACCCTGGCTGGCACACATTTTGGGTGCATCAATCTTGAAGACATTAATGTTGAAAGTATCGTTGAAAGCGCCAATGTTAAAAGTACCAATGTTGAAAGCATCAATCTTGAAAGCAGCAACCGGATGCTGAACGCCTGAATGACAAAAGCCGCCTGACTGGCGGCTTTGTGCTTTCTGGTGGTTACTCGATGGTAATGCGCTTGTGGGCAATACCGGCGTGGCAGTCGATACAGGTTTCCCCCCTTTGTTCAATCATTTCATGGTTCAGCCGGGCGCGCTGCGGCTGTTTGGACAGATCAAAGTTCTCACCGGAATGACAATGGCGGCAGGTGCCTGAATCACTGGCTTTCATATCCTCCCAGACTATCCGGGCCAGCCTTGGCCTGTGCTCCTCAAAGTTCTCTTTGGTGATCGTGCCTTTCATCATGTGGTAGATATCTGCCGTCGCCGCGATTTTCACTTTCATCTTATCGATAAACTCGTGGGGTACATGACAGTCTGCACAAGTGGCCAGAACTTTATCGTCACTGACATAATGGGGCGATGCCTTGTACTCTTGCACGATGGTGTCCATTTTCAGGTGGCAGCTGAAACAGAATGCGTTCATGTTTGAAGCCACCATGACACCCTGGAAACCGACCAGCCCGATGACGACAAGGACGATGCCAATCGGGATACCAAGCAGCAGTGGCTTTTTCAGCCAGCGCCAAAACTTTTTTGTCCGGGAACGTGGTTCTCCCATAATGCCTCCTTAGGGTATTGCCGAGCATGAGGTTGTCATGCCCGGCATCCCGGACTATTTGCTGTCGTTGAGGTAGCGGTCTTTAAAGGCATCCTGTGCTTCTTTTCGTGCCTTTTTGACATTTTCCGGTTCATTACCCGTGAACCAGGCATGCTCAGGTCGGTTGAGGATTTCATCCAGTACTGCGCGAGCCCGGGTGGCGCTGTCGGTTTTTCCGTCGTGCTCCGCTTTTTCGAGGATCTCCATAAACTGCGGAACCATTTCGATATAAAACCGTTCAGCCACTTCATACATGCCGTGCCACTGGACATAATCCGGTGCCTGCATAGCCGCACCATGGCGCGCTCTGCGGCCTTCGTGATGCCAGAGATAGAACCAGGTCCATTCAATTTCTTCGTCGAACTCGGTGTCAGTCAGCAGTTTTTCTTTTTGCAGGACTTCCATCATGGCTTTGCCGGGGCGGGCAAACTTGTCGTTGTAGAGTTCAACCAGTGAGTCAAACTGCTGGTAGAAATTGTCGATCATGGATTTGGTATGGCATGACTGACACACATTTTTCATGTCTGTCCGTCTGTCCTGCCAGGACTTGGTTTCTTTACCGGATGCCTTGTCTTTGGCGTCAATTTTCTCCGAAATGGCCGGGCGCAAGGTCCAGGAGATCCGGTTACCCACATCATGGGTGACAGGCAGTTCGCGGGTTGCTGACATATGGCAGGTTGCACAGGTTGGCGCGGCATCATAGTCTTCACCGACTACCCATTTGGCCGAATCCATATTCATTTTATCGACGTGGGCAAAGAAGTTGATACCGTGCTTGGACTCTTCATAAACCTCTTTCTGCGGATGGTCTGGGCCTAAGTGGCACTTGCCGCAGGCTTCAGGGCGGCGAGCCTGCACCATGGAAAACTCATGGCGCTGGTGGCAGGCGGTACAAGCACCCACCGAGCCGTCCGGATTGATCCGTCCGATCCCGGTATTGGGCCAGGTGGTTGGGTCAAGGTCGCCATTTTCCAGCACTTTGACTTCAGAGCCGTGACACTGCCAGCAACCGTTTACCGCCGCAGAGGATTTACCGTGGAAGGTGAGGGCGCCTTCCACCACTTCGGCTAAAAAGTTGTCTAAAGAACCAAGAATTTGACCGGCTTTGGCATGGTGACTCGCGGAAAATTCGGCCACTTCCTGACTGTGGCACGCACTGCAGTCTTTCGGTGACACAATGACAGCAATATTGAAGCCTTCATGTTTTATTGCATCCGGATCATCCGGTGATGCCTGATGACATTCATAGCAGCCCACATTGGCGCCGTAGTGTTTTGAGCGACCCCATTGTGCGTAGATAGACGGGTTTTTCTCCTTGTGGCAGGCAGCACACTCCTTACTTTCCTGACTGAGTTGCTTGAAGGGTTTCATGACCAATGCTTTGGGTTCAGCAAAGGATGTCGCGGGTAAAAAAAGAAGTATTGCGGTAAGAAGGACGAATAAATGCTGCGACCATCTGGCTGGAGTCAGCAGTTTTATTTTCATAGTAACCTCGCTCACGTGCTTGCAGTGTATCCCTGCGTTGTTATGCGTTATGTTTACTGCTTCGCTTATCCACATAAAGTGTATGTCTAATTAATCTTATTGGTGAAAAAACATTCACCGACAGGCTGTGATATGGATGCAATAAGAGTGCGATATGCTGCAGGCGGTGTTTACTTGCTGTTCAGAGGGTTACAAGCAGCGATTACTCACTGCGTTCTGATGTTTCAATTCTGTGTCAGGTATGTTCGATTCTTGCTGGTGCAGCCTGTCTACTTTTCTTAACAGATCACAAATTTGATCTTGCCTTCATAAATTTGCTTTCAATGCGTTGTTGATAATAGAACTAATTGGTATTTTCGTTGGGAAGGTTCCCAGAGAGATAATACCTATGAAAAAGAGATGGATTGCGGCGCTGGTTTTCACTGCACTGAATGGGACGTCAGTGCTTGCCAATGAGGTCGTGGAAAGTGTACTGATTGATGATGTGACACTCGATGGCTATCAGAAAAAAAGTTATGAAGTCATTCTTGAGAGTGAAGCGCAATTGTCACCGAGCGAATTTCGTGGCAGCCGAGTGCAGATGAAGCTGCTGGTGGAGCTGTTCCACAATAGCCACAACGGCAAGAAAGCCGCGCGGGTTGTGACGCTGGGCAACGGTTATGTGCCGGGTGGCTCAGGCGTAAAACAAATCTATGATGCGCCGCTGCTTGCCCGTTTCACTCAGAATTATCCGGTTCAGTTCGATTACAGCATTTATCAGGCTGGCGGTACCCCCATCTTCAGTGAAGACTATTCGCCGCAGAACGAAGCCAGCGACGTGTCGGTTTCAACTACCACCGTTGCGCCGTCTATTGGCTTGTCTGTGAGCGGCAAACCGGGTGAAATGCCTGGTTTTTCGGCATCGCTGAACACTCAGTTGGGTGTGGCCTATACTTCTCGGTATTCCAGTAAAGACTATGTTACCGCAGTAAAACCACAGGTCGGGAATTATCGCGGAACAGGCGTGAAATGGACGACATCACTGAATCAGTTGTATACCAATGACTATCAGTACTACGGCAAATGGGCAGGTGTTTACCATTACACCGACTGCTACAACGAGAACCTGCTGCCGGAAGAGAATTTCCCACGCCTGATTTACGGCTTTAAACCGAAGTTCCAGTATGTGTTTACCCCCGACGCGGATACCAACGAGGTAACGACAACCGAAATGATCGTGCGTGCCGGGATGAAGCAGGTTCAGGAGGGATTCTCCCGCAGTGCGTGTACTTGGTCTGATTACGGTACTAAAAACCATTACAACGAAGCGGAAGTCCGCTTCAGTATCGACTGGGATAAACTGGTTGTGAGCAAGCAATAAACGACCAAGAAACAGCAGAAAATTTCTGATTTTTTCATAAACGATATCAATGCCGGACAAAAGTCCGGCATTTTTTTATCTTTAATCACGCTAATGCATAGATACATTTGACCATGATTAAAGTAAGGAGATAATAGGGTTATCTTCACGTCGATATATCATCAATGAAAAAATTTCCTTCTAAAGCACATAAAAATCCACCTAATGATTGACAGACCTTCGCTATTGATGATTGAATCGAGGCATCCCATCAGTGTATGGGAGCAGAAGAGGTGCGTTAACCAGGTAGTCTGTCTGAGGTATCCAAATACCCGGGAAGGCAGGTGAGGGGGCTTAACGCCGAGATGAGTTTGCGTTTGGATGCAATACTTGTCGGTCACTGGGGCTGAATCCTCAGGGCTGTCACCTTTGGTGGAGAGCTTCTGGTATTTGTGCTTTTTTGCCTTCAAATGGCTGTCTGTCATTGGCTTTTTCGCAAAACCAAGCTCTCTAATACTGATAATGGAAAATTCGGATTAGAGATGCCAAATCAAACTTCTTCCACCGCGACAGCGGTTCAACAACAACTACAACAAACAACTCTGTGGACGGCATTGATTACGCCTTTTCATGCCGACGAATCCATCGACTTTGCAACCCTGACTCGACTGTGTAAAGAACAGGAAGCCGCCGGAAATGGTGTGCTGGTGCTCGGGAGTACCGGTGAAGCACTGGCGATGACCCAGGAAGAGCAACAGGCCGTGGTTCAGCATGTCTGTGCGCTGGATCTGACAGTCCCGCTGATGGTCGGGGTGGGTGGTTTCCAGCTGCAGCAGCAACTGCAATGGCTGAGTTTCCTTAAAGATTACCCGATTGACGCCTTGCTGGTGCCGGTACCGCTGTATGCCAAGCCGGGCCCGGTTAGTCAGCTTAAGTGGTTCCTCAGTGTGCTGGATGCCAGCCAGTGGCCGTGCATGATCTATAACGTGCCTTCGCGAACAGGCGTGTCACTGAATGCTGATACCCTGACATCACTGGCCGTCCACCCGAATGCCTGGTCAGTCAAAGAAGCCAGCGGCAGTGTGGAAGCCTTTACCCGTTATTATGATGCAGCGCCATCACTGCAGTTTTTCTGTGGGGATGACGGATTGCTGGTGGATTTCGTGGCTGTTGGCGCGTGTGGGCTGGTCTCCGTGGCTGCCAATGCCTGGCCGGAAGCAACCGCACGCTATGTCCAGCGCAGCCTGACAGAGACAGCTCCGGATTTTAAAGCGTTATGGCAACAAGCAGGTGACAGCCTGTTCTGTGCGGCAAACCCGATTCCGGTGAAAGCGCTGATGCAGCATCAGGGCCGAATTCCTCATGCCGGATTGCGTCCACCGCTATATCTGGAAGAGCTGAATGAACTGACCACGGTGCTGCAAGCCAACGATGCTGTGCATCAGTGGCTGCAAGCCAGCGCTAAACCAGCAGTATCGGCTGACGATCCGCTCCTGGTTGCCTGATTACTGGTTTCTTACTTATCTCGGGCAGTACAGTGATGTATCAGCACCGATTTACGCCGGTACCAATGTACGCGCCGGCGCCATTTACGAATCTCGCACCTAAAAACAGAGCCCAATACGGCAGCGTTCTACGGCAATTTTATACGCTAACAACTTTATACGCTAACAACATCAGCAACGCGATAACTTCATTGTGCAGGCTTGTTGAGACAGGCCTGCGCCTGATCACGGAGAGCCGAAGCGAAATCTTCGGAATGGCAAATGATTGCAACAGAAAAAATGAAAGTGGGTGAGCAGCCAACGGGTAATCCAATGGAAATTTCCGTTATCCGTATTCAGGGTAGCGGCAATGGCCCTCGGGTGTATATTCAGGCGAATGTGCACGGTGCCGAAGTTCAGGGTAACGCGGTGATTTATCAGCTGCTTGAGTTCTTTCGGCAACACCCGCCAGAAGGGGATGTGGTGCTGGTGCCGCTTGCTAATCCGATGGGCATTAATCAGAAAAGTGGTGAGTTCACCCTTGGCCGTTTTGACCCTGTAACGGGGGTAAACTGGAATCGTCAGTATCATTTTGATGCCAGTCTGATTGCTCCGTTCTGTGAGGAATACCGCCATGCTGAGGAAACCGTGATTCGTGAGGCGTTTCGCGGTCAGTTGAGACAGCATTTGCATGAGCGGCTGAATTCCCCATGGGGACTGACCTGCGGCCAGCATCTTGCCATCAATTTACAACTGATGGCGGTTGAGGCTGATATTGTGCTGGATCTGCATACCGGGCCGATTTCCGCGCGTCATTTGTATGTGCCGGAATATGCCAGAGAGCGTGCGCGTTATTTCAATATCCCGCTGAATATTCTGATTCCGAGTGATTTCAGTGGTGCGATGGATGAAGCGAGTTTCAGCCCCTGGTGGCAACTGAGCGAGGCGTTTGCCAAGTTTGGACGTCCGTTACCTGTGATGGTGGATGCTTTCACGATTGAACTGGGCTCGCAGGAGAAGCTGAACGTGCAGGCCGCACGAGAAGATGCGCTTGGCATTTGTCAGTATCTGCAGCATCAGGGCTTGTGGTCAGCAACGCAGGTTGTTGAGTGTGAGCCAGTGACACAGCATGCGTGTTATCTGAAAGATTACAAAGCGTTTTTCAGCCCGGCTGGCGGGCAAGTTGAATACCATGCCGCGGTGAATCAACCGCTGGCGGCTGGTGAGCCGTTGGTTACTTTGTGGCATTTTAACGCGCTGGCAAGTGAGGCTTGTGAACGCCGGGATCTGGCTTTGCATTGCGATGCGATCCCGGTTCTCCATTTTGCATCGGCCAGTGTTAATCAGGGGACTGAGCTTTATAAAGTGATGACCAATACTTTTCCGCTGTAAGATGAGCCAGTAAGCCAAGTAAGCCAAGTAAGCCAAGTAAGCCAAGTAAGCCAAGTAAGCCAAGTAAGCCAGAAATCACTTTCTGGCTTTTCTTTTATGCCAAATGCCGGAACAGGGCCGCAGCCAGAACACCTGCAGCAATTGCCGGTAAAGGCTTTTTCCAAATCATCATCACAATGGCTGTCGCCAGTAATGCCAACCGTGCACCGTTATCCCCTTCCACTGCCAGCGGGGCGAGCAGGGCAACCAGTACGGAACCAGACATCGCACTGATAAACTGTTGGACTCGATGGCTGATTGGAATAAAAGACATTACAAAAACTCCACCCCAGCGGGTGATGAGGGTTACCAGCGCCATCACAAGAATAATTAGCAGGGTACCGTTGAAACTGGTCTCAATGGTCATGTTTTTTCTCCGTCCAGAATGCGCCCAGCAAACCACCCGACAGTGCGCCCGCTACGACATGGCTGTTTTCAGGTAAGTACCAGTAAGCCAGTAATGATGAACCCGCCGCAACGGCCCAGATCACCAGAATACGAATGTTTTTCGGTCCGATAGCTACCATCGAAAGCAGGAAGCAGCCCATCACCATGTCCAGCCCCAGCGAAACCGGGTCGTGAATAGCGTTACCAAAGGTCAGTCCCAGCCAGGTGCCGACAATCCAGAACGACCAGAGCGCCAGACCACCGCCCAGCAGCAAGCCTATCCCGCGTTCGCCACGACTGAGTGCATTGAGTGACAATGCCCAGTTTGCATCTGATGCCAGGAGCATGACGCCATACCGTTTTGCAGGAGGCAGGTGACGCAACCAGGGATACAGCGTTGCTCCCATCAACAGGTGACGGGCATTGATAGCAAACACCGTGACCATCAGTGGAATAACAGGCACTTCTGTGCCCCACAAGTCCAGGGCGGCAAACTGAGATGCGCCAGCGAACACCAGTGTACTCATCAGGAGTGACGAGGTGTTATCCAGGCCGGTTTGTGAGGCCGCCAGGCCAAAAGCCGCGCCAAATACGACGACAAAAAAGGACAGTGGTACCAGTTGGGTAAAGCCGTTCCAGACTTCTTTTTTCGAGAACTCGTGCAGGTTTGTACCTGACGTCAGGTTGGGTTGAATGTCGGTTTGCATGGTGATCAGATAGCCAGTGTGTAGGTGGAAAAGATGGATTGTCTTATACAATCAGCAGAATATAGTTGTTATGGTTTGCAGTATGTCTCATATCTCTCTGGATGTGAATGGCTAGCAGATGTACTGGGATGTAATCAGGCTCGCTTCAATAGGGATTCAACACGCCTTAATGATATGTATCTTATGCATTCGGCGCTCATTCACATACCGCTTGCTTAAACAGTCACGTTTTGAATACCGCCAAGCCAAGCCAAGGAACGGTATAGAGGGCATGACTGACAGTGCGCCTGACAGTTGCCCTACAGATTACCCTGTTGAGCTGATAGGGCCGGAGCGGAGGAAAGCACTGGTCAATTTCTGAAACAGTGTATCCACCGACGGCTGATGATCTATGTGCTCAAAAAGCGGTGTATGAACATCGGCACGGATTTGTACCGGATTATTACAGATCCGATTACACAGCTGTACAGGCTTTACAATGTCATCCATGTTGCCTGTGAGCAGGATACAGGCCTGTGAAAGCACAACCTGACCGCCGCCTTTTTTCAGCAATACTCGCTGAGCCGTTCCTACCACTTTTCGGTTGTCGATATTGAGGTTGTAATCACCATCACAATAGGAACCGGGCGTTGCATGGATGTTTACGGAGACACCCAGATCGTCAAAGAAATGGGTGAGAATCTGGCACAGATGCAAATACGCCGTCTTGATATCGTATGGCAGCCCCTCCGGCCAATGATAGATATGGGAGAGGTTTATGACACCTGGCAGCTGCGGTACAGGAGCGCCGCCGGTTTTTCTTGAGACTAATTTCCAGCCGGATGCGTCAAGCTCAGCAATCAGAGTCGGAGAGACCGGCCATTTTTTTCCGGCGGGCAGAACAAGAGTTGGGCTTTTTGCTTGCCACAGCAGCAGTGCCTGAGAAAGGGCATTGGACTGGACCATGTGCAGCAGCTCGGCTTCTTTTTCGAAAAGATCTTCAGCCTCGATACTCAGGTAACGAATCAATTTGTTTTTTGCTGTCAACGGGTATCTCCTGGCTGGTGGCAAGACAGTAACGCTATGCTGACCTGAAAGTGTATTGAAAACAAGGGGGACAAGAAATAAGGTTATTTCAGGTGGTTAACGGTCACTGGCAGCGAAATATCGCACGGTTGAAATGCGAAAAATTCACATTTTCTTATTATGTGCCATGTTTTATATTGTGCCGCGCAGATCTGAAACCGGGCACTGAAGGTGTATTAGGGAGGCACTTTCTGATGCCATTACAGACTCATTTTCAAGGAATGAAAAGTCACAATACTGTTATGGAAAAGATGGATAAGATCACCATAAATGACTCCTCCTGGTTTGGTGCCACAGATTTTAAAGGGAAAAAGACGCTTTCACCAACCAGTGTAATTCGCTTGAAAGTGGTATCAATACTGTATCCATTACCCTTTTTATTAGAGGGCTTATATTTTATCTCGTTGGTTAGTCTGGCAATATTGCCGTTTATCTACGCAAAGATTTGGCCGCCAGTCCTTGCGCTCATCATCTATGGGGCCACTGTGCCTTGTTATTTACTCCTGCGAAAGTCATGTATTAAACGTTGTTACCACGTCTCAGGCCTGTCATGCCTTATCAGCCATGGGAAAGTGGAGCTTCCCCCATGCCATATCATGGATGTTTCTGAGTCTATGGAGCACCAGCCCCGACATCCTGAGCCGAGAGAACCCGAGCCTCAAGGTCCGCAGTGTCTCACCGTCGCGAGGACCGAAATTCAAAACATTGTCGTGTCTTATTGGCCAACTACTCGTGATGTCAGAACGTCTTATATTCCCCATGCTTTGTTTATCATTACTGCATCAGGAAGAAATATTCTGTTAAAAGCAGGCTTTTTCCCCATTCAGCAAATGCTTTATTTACTGGTGTATTTTGACTATCCATTAACGTTTGAGAAGGCAAAGTGGTCGCTGGTTCACACGCTACGGCTTATGTTGATTGCTTTTCCCGTGGTGGCGCACATTGCGGTTACAGGTTTTTTATACAAAGACTATTTTTTGTAGCCATACAAGGCGGGCATTGAGAAGCAGTGTCAATTATTTACGCTAATTGCGCGTTGGGCATCCCAAGTGGAATGCTTTTGAACCATATGAATAAAAAAGATAAAACTTCTTATTGACGGATTTTTTCAATCCAGTAAAGTACACCTCGTTCTTACGGGGAAACTCTCAGAACAGATGGTGTTTAACTTTCTTCAGTTAGCAGTATCGCTTTTAAGCGTTGCCCTGGTGGTGAAATTGGTAGACACAAGGGATTTAAAATCCCTCGCCGTTCGCGGCGTGCCGGTTCAAGTCCGGCCCGGGGCACCATCTTTACTCTCGTTACTTACTCATGCCACGAGTAGGGTCGGTTTCATCATCGGCATTCATAAAGAGAGTATTCAAAGGCGCGTTGGCAGAGTGGCTATGCAGCGGATTGCAAATCCGTGGACCTCGGTTCGACTCCGGGACGCGCCTCCATTTTTCTGTGTATTCATCCCATCAGCACTTTCACATCAGCTACATTTCCCACTAAGCATTTTACCTGTCATCGATTTTCTGTTATTCAGTGCGTCTTCAGATATAGCTGATAACCGTGTTCTATTTTCATTCTTTTCGTGCCACCTCATCGCGTAAGTTTCTTCAACGTCCACACTCCTTTTTGAGACGTCTAATCAGGATCTAATGCTCACCGGAGTCTAGGTTCACCTGAATCCATTGTTCACTAGAATCCAGTGTTCGCCAGAGTAGATTGTTCGCCAGTGTAAATTGTTCAAGCAACGTTTCACTCATCAAAGTGTTTGAACGGTTTGATTTTCCATCTGCTGGTAGACGGAAGGGCTGTGGGTGGGATAACAGCTGATAGTTTGGTTACTTTTTGTAACATTATGAAAGATAAATAATTTTATCAGATGGTTATGCTTTCTTTTATCCGTTTTTATAATGTTTGAGCTTTTATTGACCCAATTGTTGTTAAATCGCGTTATCAGATGTACTACACTTCGCGCTCTTTTGCTCATGGGCAGGCGCTGAAACCTTTTTCCATTTGAGAAAATGGTTAATTTGAGGGAAGTGCTGTATTGCTATTGGGCGATGGAGACATAATCGGCCACAACAAGTTTGCCATTACGTATAACGAATAATAATCATAAGGAAACTTCTATGTTTTTTCTGGGACGCTCAACATCACGGCAGGATAACGAGCAGGTCATTGCGAGGTTGAAAGAACAGTCTCAGCTTATGCAGGCGGTGCAGCGTAGTGTCCCATACATAGAATTTACACCTGATGGCACAGTCATCACGGCGAACGCTTTGTTTACGCAAACACTTGGATACTTGCCGGAAGACGTGGTGGGGCAGCATCATCGGCAGTTTTGTCCGCCACAACAGGTTGCCCAGCACGAATACCGCCAGTTCTGGCACCAGCTAGGGCAGGGGCGCAGTCAACATGGCACGTTTGAGCGGGTTGGCAGGGATGGTAACAGTGTCTGGATTGAAGCTAACTATATTCCGGTGCTCGACGGCAATGGTCGTGTTGCCAAAGTCATCAAAATTGCTGCCGATGTGACTCAGCAAAAGCAGCAACTCGATGCGCAGGGGGCTGTTTTTACGGCGTTGCAAAAATCATTAGCAACCATTGAGTTTTCACCAGAAGGAACGGTGTTGCATGCCAATGACAATTTTTGTCGGTGTGTCGGGTATTCACTACGAGAGATTGTTGGACAGCATCACCGGATATTCTGTACGCCAGCTTTTTTATCCGATATCTCCGAATTCTGGAAGTCTCTGGCCCGTGGGCAATATCAGTCAGGGTTGTTTGAACGACAAACGAAAAACGGGGACGTGATTTGGCTTGAGGCGACGTATAACCCAGTCTTTGATGAGCAGGGGAATGTCGTCAGGGTGGTGAAATTTGCCAGTGATGTGACGGCGCGAATTCGACGTGCCGAGGCCATTCGCTCAGCGTCTGAAGTCGCCATGCAAACATCGGATGAAACGGTGGGGATTGCTGGTCAGGGGGCAGCGACGCTGAATTCCGCCACTGAAATTGCTGCCAGTATCACTGCGTCGGTTTCTCAGGCTAACCAACTGATGACCGATCTTGCCGTGCAGTCACAGAATATCACTCAGATCGTCACGACCATTTCCAAGATTGCCGATCAGACCAACCTGCTGGCCCTGAATGCAGCAATCGAAGCGGCCCGAGCCGGTGAGTATGGGCGGGGTTTTGCCGTGGTCGCAGATGAAGTGAGAAACCTGGCTTCTAACACGATGCGAGCAACCGGGGAAATTGAGGCCATCGTACAGCACAATGCTTCTTTGACGGCCAGTGCTGAGCAGACCATGGCGGACATTCAGAACATGGTGCACGACTGTAACGCACAGCTTCAGGCGACTCAGGCACTGATTGCTGAAATTAGTCTGGGCGCGCAGAACGTCGCCGATACGGTGAGCGAGCTGGTCAGCGATCAGCCGGAAACGCCGTGCCGTTAACGGGTTTCAGGTTGCGCGTAAATGTGCATAAGTCGGCAGACAGATATGAGATTAAGATGGTAATCAGTGCTAAGTGTGCTGCTAGCTGAACCTGTAAAAATAGCGGAATCAGTAAAAAGCCGGTTTATCCGGCTTTTTACTGTCTTGGCTTTTGCCGCACGGGCTTTTTGCCGCTCAGCGCCAGCATAAACTTGACCCGTTTTTATTTCCCTTCCACGCTTTACACTCTGAGATAAACCAGTGTGTGTGACTGGAGGGAAATGGAACCATGCCGTTGACTCCCCAAAAAATTGAATACGGATTTGAAAAGCTGTATCAGCCTTTCCAGTCATTTATCAGCAATCAAATCACTCTCAGCGTGTTGCTGATTTTCTGTGTGATTCTGGCACTGGTTGTGGCCAATTCACCTTATGCTGACCACTACGAAGCCTTCAAAGCCATCCCTATTGGCCTTTCCTGGGGCGAGGCCAAGTTTGAAATGAGCCTGCAGCTTTGGGTCAATGAAGCTTTCATGACCTACTTTTTCTTCCTGCTGGGCTTGGAAGTGAAGCGGGAACTGCTGGTCGGGGAAATCAGAACGCTGCAGCGTTTAGCCCCAATCGCCTTTGCGGCTTTAGGTGGAATTCTTTTTCCCGCATCCATTTATTACGCGCTTAATCTCTCGTCAGGATACGGCCATGGCTGGGGGATCCCGGTTGCCACAGACACTGCGCTGGCGGTCGGGATTCTGGCTTTGTTGGGCAAAGGAATTCCCTCTGCGGCATTCGTGTTTTTAACTGCTTTGGCCATTATTGATGATCTGGGCGCCATTCTGGTCATTGCGCTGTTTTACTCTGACGATATCAGCCTGCCGTACCTGGCCGTTGCAGCGGCGATGACGCTAGTGCTGACCGCGATGAATCTGGCAGGAATCAGGCGTCCAAGCGCTTATCTGCTGGCCGGCATTGTGCTGTGGGTGGCCTTGCATGGTTCCGGGCTGCATTCCACGTTGGCCGGTATTATTGTGGCGGCTGCCGTCCCTGCTCGCGGTAAACGGGATCCCAAATGGCTGGTTGAAAAGGGCAGGAAACTATTATTCCGGTTTGAGCGACTGCACCGACAGAATAAAGAGATCAATCAGATCCTGGAAGATCAGGAACAGCACGAAGTGGTCGAGTACCTGCAGAAAGCAGCAGAGAAAACCTCTACGCCATTGCGACGTTGGGAAAAGGTGCTGGAAACTCCGGTTGCGTTGTTTATTCTGCCTTTGTTTGCGCTGACCAATGCCGGTGTTGCCATTGATACCGAATCGCTGACCAGTGTGTGGTTGCATCCGCTTGGCGCGGGAGTGATTTTCGGCCTGGTGATAGGAAAAGCTGTCGGCATCCCTTTATTTTGCTGGCTGACGATGCAGTTGAAACTGGGTGTGCTGCCGGACGGATTGTCATTACGCCACGTTGTCGGCATCGGCATGCTGGGGGGCGTCGGGTTCACAATGTCGATATTCATTAGCAGCCTGGGGTTTTCAGAAGATCCTGACGCGTTACTGGTGGCGAAAACAGCGGTGCTGCTCGCCTCTTTTCTGGCGGGCACGCTGGGCTATTTGTGGCTGAAACAACAGCCAGCCACAAACGGCAGCGAATGTTAATACCGGCTTAAGGCTGGTATGTATGATGCTGTCAGCCAGATAAGCGGTCAGAATTTGGATTTGGCAGATTCAAATGAGCGCTTGATGGCATCGAGGGCCTCATCTGCTCCTTTTTTGATGTCTTCCCAGGCACTGTCACTCGCATGCTGCAACTCGGCAATTTTGGTTCTGGCTTCTTCTTTGCGCTGTTTCATCTGTTCGATGGTTTCAAGCAAGTCACGTTTGGCTTCCCCTGAGGCCTGCTCTGCTTTGGCTTCGAGTCGGGTAATTTCATTGTTCCAGTCAAGCAGTCTGGCATGCAGTTTATCGATGAGTGCTTTGCGATCCATTGTTGGCTCCTTATTCGATAGGTAAGTCGAATTCTTTTCTTAGATGTGTAGCGTATGTCTCAGAGATGTCTCAGAGCACAGGGCAGTCGTGCTGTGGCTACTGTAGTTATGGCATCATCAGTAAACGTTGAACGCTGTGATAAGTATCGGATAGCCCCCGATTTGTTGCCTCTCGTTTTAGTGCCTGTCATCACGAGCGGCGCACATTGCCCCCGAGAATCTGCTACCCAGGTATCAGCGACTTGCCGTTAGCAAACCGGTATTCAGCCCGAATGGAAATCCTGCCCGTGGCTCTGGTGCAAGGCCGACTTCACTTCGCTGAGAGACTGGTCAATGCGCTCTCTGTCGACCGGTTCATTAATGTGCTCGAGGCACCCATTGGTGGCCAGAATGGCATGCTTCTCGATAGCTTGTTTGTCTGTCGAACGAACGGCTTGTCTGGCCAGCATGGCAAGATTTCGCAAAATACACGCGGTGACGGCCACGTTGGCCTGGCTGTGCTGCCGAATCTGGTTTAAAGCGGCATCTGCTATGTTTTCAAATGAGATCGGCTTGGAGGTCAGCCTTAATAGCCCGTCATCATTAAAGCGGTGTGAAGACGTAAAGTGGCGGTGGAGCAAAATTCCCAGGGCAATCGTCAGTCGATCGACACAGGCAATCGCGGTGCCGGGGTCATTAATGCCGGGCGACAGTGCCCGCAAGGCAACTTCTTCAAGCTGGCGAATACTGAACACAATATCCTGCTCCGGGGTCGCTTTGTCTCCGATGATGAAATAGCGGTTGAGCTGAGTGTCTATCTCCTCTTCAGGCGGTTTTTGATGCCAGTACGTTGCTAGTTGGGCTTTTTCAATCACAAACTGGCCTGGCTGGCAGTACAACTGAAGGCTGGCATCCTGCTCATCGGCAAAATGAAACAACCCTTCTAAATCGATGGCCTGAACATAGCCGCTGGTCAGGGCTGGTATCATCAGACTTTGGCCGGGGTGCTCATTGTCGTGTGGAGCAATAGGGGCCGATGTCTCTTTATCGTAAGTATCCGGATAGAGGCGATCGATGGCTGAGCAGAGTTCATCTGACACGGCTTGTATCAGGGTGTCCGCCTGGATAAAAACAGACACATGGTGAATGTAGCGAATGAGCATCAGCAGGCTGGCAAACGCAAGCATAATGGCCATCGTCAGCGATAGTCGCAAATGGACACCGGTATCCGCCAGTGCCAGCAGCCAGGCCAGTACCAGCAGACAATACAGGAAGGTGGAGGTGAAAATCCCCAGGCCAACCTGTGTCACGGGGTCACGGATAAAGTTACGCAGCAGCCGGGGGCCAAGCTGACTGGAGGCCAGCGACAGTACCACCATGGTCATGGAAAAGACCACACCTGCGACCGTGATCATTGAACTGGCAATGGTGGATATCAGTACTTCTGCGTTTTCGGCATTAGCGGAGATTAACCAGAAAGGCAGTTGGCGACGAGAAAAATGGAAACTGAGATCAAACCAGATGGTGCCGACAGCCAGCAGCGTGGAAAGCAACATCATAAACGTTGGTACAAACCAGAAACTGGTACGTAAGTATTCCCAGAGGTTACCGAGATAAACCTTCATTCTTCCTCCGCGTCTCGGGTCTGAAAATTTTAGTTTAGGCAACACAATGAAGAAAAGAGGGGAAACCGACAGGTACTGAGAGTGTAAGGCCCTATATAGAGACTGGCTGGATATGTTGGATGCGGCGCAGTCTTAAGAGTGCTTACTCTTGGTCCATATATTCTTGGGGCATACAGTGGCTGGCAGGAAACTTACGCGTCACGGATAAAAAATAAACCGCAAAGGCGGCTTTTTGACCGTTTGATGATAGGGGGAGAAATTTATTGTTGACCTTGTGGCGTAATCCGTTAAAGTACAACTCGTTCTCACGGGTTGTACCCGAATGATGAGATGAAGCGACACTAGCTCAGTTGGTAGAGCGCAACCTTGCCAAGGTTGAGGTCACGAGTTCGAACCTCGTGTGTCGCTCCAAAAAGGCGCGTTGGCAGAGTGGCTATGCAGCGGATTGCAAATCCGTGGACCTCGGTTCGACTCCGGGACGCGCCTCCATATTGCGACACTAGCTCAGTTGGTAGAGCGCAACCTTGCCAAGGTTGAGGTCACGAGTTCGAACCTCGTGTGTCGCTCCAGATTCGAAGCCCTGACAGTAATGTCAGGGCTTTTTGCATTTGGGCTTTCCCTGTTTCTTCTCTTTTCCTCGCTTGTCACTTACGGTTTTCAACCACTTTTATTGATACTTAGCCATCACTGCTCAGAGTAAAGGGTTGAGTGAAAAATGAACGTTTATTATTTGTTTATTATTTGGTTGCTCAATAATTCTGGGTTTTCATGATCTTATAGATAAACCGTATAAATTGATGATTTATTTATGACTTTAAAATGATATTTTTATGGTTTTTTTATCTGTTTTATGCTTGTTGCATATGTAATACATGCTTTGAGGGGGTGTTAAGGTAGTGGTAACCATTGAAATGTTATGCGCGAGTTATTTCGTTCAAATAATGCTTGGCTCGGCATCTTTGATATGTTACTTTTCCGCGCAATCTCAGGGGGACATTTTACTGAGACACACGGCATAAAAATGTATTCGGGCTGATTGCATTTTTTATGCGATTGTAGGTATTGGTCATGCTAGTGGCCAATAGAAGGGCATTAATAGCGCTGACTGCCGGCCAAAGAACCCGCAGCGGCATATTGAGGGAACCCAACTGTGAAATTATTTTATTTATCAATCCTTATCAGCTTTGTCTTACCCAACTGCAGTATTATTACTGAGCCTTGATCTCTCTGATCACAGTCACTGGTTGTTAATATTCTGATGAATGTATTGCCTAGCCTTTGTTTTGCAAAGGATAATTTTTTCTGGCAAGTCAGAAATTTAATTGGTCACGTCGAACGTTTAATCGTTTTCGGCAAATTATAAGTCTATGCATCTAAACACGATGCATTCTGTACCGTACCGTGACAATTTCCTTGCTCTCAGCGCTCTATCATCTCAATGCCCTGTTTATAATGGCTGCGAGGTGAGGGATGAGTCTGAAGAAATGAAATTTCATGTGTATTGGTACTATGTGATGAGATGGAAAACTACATGAGTAATGTGTTTGACCTTAATGAGCTAAAACTTGCTTCAAATGTACCTGTGGTACATGGGGTCTATGATCTGACACCGGATGAGTTGCTGCTCAGTCAGGAGCATTATGAGTCAGAGGTGCGTTCTTACCCTCGACGTTTACCGCTTGCTATCGTCAAGGCTTCAGGCGCTCTGGTCGAAGACAGCCGTGGCCAACTGTTTCTAGATTGCTTGGCTGGTGCCGGTACTCTGGCACTGGGCTATAACCACCCTGAGATCAACCAGGCAATCATTGAACATCTGCAAGCTGGTTTGCCATACCAGACGCTGGATCTGACAACACCAGCGAAAGATAAATTCATCAAGGAAGTCATGAACTTCCTGCCGGATGAGTTTGCCAAAAATGCCCGTATTCAGTTCTGTGGTCCTTCCGGTGCAGACGCAGTGGAAGCTGCGATCAAACTTGCGAAGCAAACAACAGGACGTAACACCATGGCGGCCTTCCACGGCGCGTACCATGGTATGACGAACGGCACAATGGCGATGATGGGTAACCTGAATACGAAGGCCCGTCGTCAGGGATTGATGTCTGATGTTCACTTCCTGCCATTCCCATACAGCCTGCGCTGCCCGTTTGGCATGCACGGTGATGAAGGTGCGAAGCAAACCCTGCGCTACATTGAGCGTATGTTGAACGACGACGAAAGCGGCGTACAGAAACCTGCAGCGATCATCGTTGAGCCTGTACAGGGCGAAGGCGGTGTGATTCCAGCTCCTGCATTCTGGCTGCGTGAACTGCGCCGTATTACTAAAGATCACGGTATCCTGCTGATTTTTGATGAAATCCAGTGTGGTATCGGTAAAACAGGCAGCAACTTCGCCTTTGAAGAATCTGGCATCACGCCTGATATTCTGTGTCTGTCTAAAGCTGTAGGCGGCGGCCTGCCAATGTCTATCCTGGTGTTCGATAAGTCTATCGATACCTGGCGTCCGGGTGAACACACCGGTACGTTCCGTGGTAACCAGCTGGCAATGGCAACGGGTGCGAAAGCACTGGAAATCATCCGTCGTGACAACCTGACCGAGCACGCTCGTCTGGCTGGCCAGTACCTGCGTGAAGGTCTGGAGCGTCTGGCCCGTGAAACTGACTGTATTGCTGAAGTTCGCGGTAAAGGTTTGATGCTGGGTGTTGAAATCTGTAAGCCTGACGGTTCGAAGAACAAATTCGGTGAGCCGGAAGCAGATTCAGCGCTGACTATCGCTATTCAGCGTGCTGCGCTGGAACGTGGTCTGATCATTGAAAAAGGCGGCCGCCAAGGCTCTGTTCTGCGCTTCCTGCCACCACTGATCATCAGCTACGAGCAACTTGATTTTGCTCTGGAAACTCTGCGTCAGGCGATTCTGGCAACAGCGGGTCCGGCAAAAGAGAAAGTTGAAGACAACACTGCGTCGAATGACGACTGGAGCCAGCACTTTATCCATACCGGTAAAGGCGGCGCGGACCGATTTGAAGCGGTTCTGAATCAGACTACGCAAGTTCTGAAGCAAGTGTTTGAAGAGACGTCCACGCCTTACTCTGGTATGGACCCGCAGATCCTGAAAACGCTGATCAACAACGTTGATCTGAGCAATCAGCAGCTGCCTCTGGAGCGTGTAATTGAAGAAACGGGTGATCTGATCGCGAAAAACTCGATCATGGTTCAGCACCCGCATTGCATTGCGCACCTGCATACGCCACCATTGCTGCCTGCTATTGCCGGTGAAGCATTTATCGCGGCGCTTAACCAGTCTATGGACTCCTGGGATCAGGCAAGTTCGGCGACTTTCGTTGAGCAGAAAGTGGTAGACTGGCTGTGCGAAGTGTACGAACTGGGCACTCAGGCTGACGGTATCTTCACCAGTGGTGGTACGCAGTCAAACCAGATGGGTCTGCTACTGGCGCGTGACTGGGCAGCAGATACGATTTCCGGCCACAACATTCAGAAGCAGGGTCTGCCTGAGTATGCTGGCAAGATGCGTATTCTGTGTTCGAAGAAGTCTCACTTTACGGTACAGAAAACAGCTTCTCTGATGGGGCTGGGTGAAAATGCTGTAGTGACTGTTGATACTAACCCGGACGGTACAATTCAGCTGGCTTCACTGGTGAAAACGATTGAAGCGCTGAAAAATGAAGATCTGCTGCCATTTGCTCTGGTAGGTACGGCAGGTACAACCGATAACGGTGCGATCGATGATCTGGCTGGTCTGGCTGATATCGCGCAGCAACACAACCTGTGGCTGCACGTAGACGGTGCTTACGGCGGTGCGCTGATTCTGAGCCGTCACAAGACACGCCTGCACGGTATCGAGAAAGCGGACTCAGTGAGCGTTGACTTCCACAAGCTGTTCTATCAAACAATCAGCTGTGGTGCGGTACTGGTTAAAGACAAAGAAAACTTCAAGTATCTGCTTCATCACGCAGACTACCTGAACCGTGAAGATGACCTGCTGCCAAACCTGGTGGACAAGTCTATTGCGACAACCAAACGTTTTGACGCCCTGAAAGTATGGATGACCATGCAAAGCGTTGGACCGAAGGCGCTGGGCGCAATGTATGATCACCTGCTGAACCAGACTCAATTGGTTGCGGACATGGTGAATCAGTCTTCTGAATTTGAACTACTGGCTGATCCTGCTCTGTCCACTGTGTTGTTCCGCTATGTCGGCAACCACACTGACGCCGCAGTACTGGACAGCCTGAACAAACAGCTTCGTATGGATGCGCTGGTACAAGGTAAAGCAGTACTGGGTGAAACCATGGTTAACGGTAACGTGGCCCTGAAGTTCACCATTCTGAACCCTTGTCTGACGCTGTCGCATTTTGAAGCGTTACTTAAAGAGATTAGCCAGGTAGCAGCTCAGGTTGAGCTGACTGCAAGCTAACAACTCGTAGGGCACAGTCGGTCGTCGGGCTGGCTGTGCCTGGACACTTACTCATTAAATGATGGAATAAAGACGAAATGGCAATTCTACAGATTGGTGCTGGTGGTGTTGGTTGGGTAGTCGCGCATAAAGCGGCTCAGAATAACGATGTGCTGGGTGATATCACCATCGCATCGCGCACCGTTGATAAATGTGACAAGATTATCGAGTCAATCAACGGTAAAAATAATCTGAAAGACCCTTCCAAGAAACTGGAATCCCGTGCAGTGAACGCTGATGACGTTGAAGCACTGGTAGCCCTAATCAAAGAAGTGCAGCCTGATCTGGTGATCAACGCTGGACCACCATGGGTAAATATGCCAATCATGGAAGCCTGCTATCAGGCGAAAGTGTCTTACCTCGACACATCAGTTGCGGTTGACCTGTGTTCTGAAGGTCAGCAAGTACCACAAGCCTACGACTGGCAGTGGGGCTACCGCGAGAAATTCAAAGAAGCTGGCATTACCGGTATCCTGGGTGCGGGCTTCGATCCGGGCGTAGTAAGCGTATTTGCTGCTTACGCTGTTAAGCACCTGTTCGATGAAATCGACACCATCGACGTGATGGACGTGAACGCCGGTGACCATGGTAAGAAGTTTGCGACAAACTTCGATCCTGAAACTAACATGCTGGAAATCCAGGGTGATTCTTTCTACTGGGAAGAAGGTGAATGGAAACAAGTACCATGTCACTCTCGGATGCTTGAGTTCGACTTCCCGCTGGTAGGTAAACACAAAGTTTACTCTATGGCGCACGACGAAGTTCGCTCTATGAAAGAGTTCATTCCTGCCAAACGTATTGAGTTCTGGATGGGCTTCGGCGACCGTTACCTGAACTACTTCAACTGCATGCGCGACATCGGTCTGCTGAGCCCTGAGCCGCTGACCCTGCATGACGGCACTGTTGTGCAACCGTTGCATGTCCTGAAAGCAATGCTGCCTGACCCAACGTCTCTGGCGCCGGGTTACACAGGTAAAACCTGTATCGGTACCTGGGTACAAGGTAAGAAAAGCGGTGAACCACGCAGCGTGTTTATCTACAACAATGCCGACCACGAAGTGGCATATAAAGATGTAGAACACCAGGCGATTGCGTACACTACAGGTGTTCCTGCTATTACTGCGGCGTTGCAGTACTTCCGTGGCGAATGGGCGGATGCCGGCGTGTTCAACATGGAACAGCTGAATCCGGATCCATTCCTGGAAACTATGCCACAACTTGGCCTGGACTGGGGTGTGGTTGAAATGGAACCACGTCAGCCAGACATTCAGATCCTGAAGTAACAGGCAATTGATTGACATTATCCGTCAGTAATGAAATTGAGCCGGTGCATCGCGCCGGCTTTATTTAGTTTAAGTGATTGAGAAATGAATAAAGACCAATTAAAAACACCTTACTTCATGATCGATGAAGCAAAGTTGATCCGTAATCTGGAAATCGCGAAGCAGCTGAAAGAAATTTCTGGGGTGAAGCTGGTTCTTGCCCTTAAGTGTTTCTCGACCTGGGGCGTGTTTGACATTATCAAGCCGTACCTTGACGGCACAACCAGCTCAGGTCCGTTCGAAGTGAAACTGGGCTACGAGAAGTTTGGCGGCGAGACGCACGCATACAGCGTGGGTTACAGCGAAGATGACGTGCGTGAAGTGGCTGACATCTGCGACAAGATGATCTTCAACTCACAGAGCCAGCTGGCAGCTTACCGTCACCTGGTGGAAGGCAAAGCCTCACTGGGTCTGCGTCTGAACCCAGGCGTCAGCTATGCGGGGCAGGATCTGGCTAACCCAGCACGTAAGTTCTCTCGCCTTGGGGTACAAGTCGATCACCTCAATCCGGAAGTGTTCGATAGCATCAACGGCGTGATGTTCCACATGAACTGTGAGAACAAAGATGTGGACGCTTTCATTAACTTACTGGATGCGATCTCAGAGCAGTTCGGTGAGTACCTGAACAAGCTGGACTGGGTTAGCATGGGTGGCGGTGTGTTCTTCACATGGCCTGGCTACGATGTTGAGAAACTAGGTCTGGCGCTGAAAGCCTTCTCAGAAAAACACGGCGTGCAGATGTACCTGGAGCCGGGTGAAGCGATCATCACGAAGACCACTGATCTGGTCGTGACTGTGGTTGATGTCGTGGAAAACGTCATGAAAACAGCGATCGTTGATTCTGCGACAGAAGCACACCGTCTGGATACACTGATCTACAATGAACCAGCGTCGGTACTGGAAGCCTCTGAAAACGGTGAGCATCAGTACGTGATTGGCTCTTGCTCGTGCCTGGCGGGCGACCAGTTCTGTGTGGCGAACTTTGATAAGCCGCTGGAAATTGGCCAGAAGCTGCACATTATTGACAGCGCTGGTTACACCATGGTGAAACTGAACTGGTTCAACGGTTTGAAAATGCCATCAGTGTACTGTGAGCGCACTAACGGTGACATTGAGAAGCTGAACGAGTTTGGCTACGACGATTTCAAACGTTCACTGTCACAGTGGTCGGTATCCTGATTATTCAGACATTCTCAGTTTGAGTACCAGTCAAAGGGAGCTAATCAGCTCCCTTTCTTTTTGGTTGTTTCCCGCCCGATTTTAGCTGTGTCGCACTTTTGGCAAGGCTTCAGGTCACCGCCAGCAAATTTGAACATTGCAGTGTTTTGCTTGTTGCGAATTTATAAAGTCTTCATTAAGTTGATTTTATAGTCAATCCAGTGAGTATGAGGACGGATATGGATATTGCCATCATTATTGTCGGGATCATTTTTGGTGCGGAAGTTGTACGACGCCTGCTCAGCCACCGCAAAGAGATGCGTGAGCTGGAATTGCAGCATCTCAACCATACCCAATTAGAGCAAGATAACGATCAGTTACGCCAGTCAGTCAGCGCCCTGACTGCCCGGGTCGAAGTGCTGGAGAAAATCGTGACGGATAAAAGTTACCGACTGAACGAGGAAATTGAGTCACTGAAATAAATTCAGGGTGGTGAACGGTGATGTAAGTGGTGAGAGGATTCGCGACATTGCACAATGCCGGGCTAAAACAGCAGGCCTGTACTGGTGGTCTACTGACCAATAAAGGGCTGCTTTTTGATTGGATGTGTCGGAAAGTAGTCAGTCGGTAAGAATCTTTGGATTTCTGGTTGACTCACTTTCTAAAATCAGTAAATTAGCCACCCGTACCGCAGCGGTCACTTCTGAAAAGAGTCGTGTACCAAAGCAACAGGGTATGGCGCGTTGGCAGAGTGGCTATGCAGCGGATTGCAAATCCGTGTACCTCGGTTCGACTCCGGGACGCGCCTCCATCTTCTCTCGGATACTGAAAGATCCGGCAGCAGAGCAGGTGAGGCCAGAGTACTGGCAAACAATATTGATGGCGCGTTGGCAGAGTGGCTATGCAGCGGATTGCAAATCCGTGTACCTCGGTTCGACTCCGGGACGCGCCTCCATCCTCTCACTGATATCGAAAGTTCCGGCAGCAGAGCAGGTGGAGCCAGAATACTGGCAAACAACATTGATGGCGCGTTGGCAGAGTGGCTATGCAGCGGATTGCAAATCCGTGTACCTCGGTTCGACTCCGGGACGCGCCTCCATATTTTAAAAGCCTGACTGGTTAGTCAGGCTTTTTTCGTTTAGCGTCTTCAGCCCGCCAGATCGACAAAATTACTGACCCCAAACAAGCAGATGATCAGTCCGCCTAAGACTTGCAGGTAGAAGGGGAAGGTAATGACCTCATCATCGTCCATCAGTGTTGACCTTGATACCGCCCCGGATATCGCCAGGATACACTGGATAATCAAACTCCCCACAAAAACCGCCCCCGCCAGTTGCATCGCGAACAACAAGTTGAGTTGATCAATTGAGTGACCAATAAAGGCAGACAGCGCAATCAGTGCGACCGGATTGGCCAGCGTCAGAAAGAACGTTGAGCGAAATCCCAGCTTTTTTCCCGGGTGATGAACGTTAGCCAGTAGCCGGGTATTTTTCAGCGCGGAGTACATCATGTAGAAACCCATGAAAATCAGAACCCACGAAGACAGCAGGATAATCTGGTAATGGTAGGCATCGAGCTGGCTGATAAGCAGTGTCCCGGTGATGAAGCTGATCAGGGCGTAACAATAATCCGCCAGCGCTGCACCGATAGCGCTTCGCATTGCGGTGACATAACCATGGTGTATACCGTTTCCCAGCACCAGAATAGCAATCGGACCGACCGTTAGTGACAGGATCAATCCAAATAACACGGCTTTCATGACTTCCATCATTTTATCCCCCATACGACTCAGGAACACCGCACTACTTTTTATGGTTTTATTTAAAGCATAGTCATGATCACTCGTGGTGCACCAGTAGAAAAATTCGTCTTATTAGTTGTTTACAGGAAGTAAGACACGCACTAAGGCAGGGCAGGTAAACTGGTGGGCGTTTGAGCGCCCTGTGCGTGAGGTCAAAGCGGGGTGAACATTGAGGAAGCAGGCAGTGCAACCAGGCTGCATCTTGTTGCTAGAAGTATTGCACTGCCTACAGCACTAAATCGACAATACCAAACCGACAACACCAAACCGACAGCAATTGATGCCGTTAAATTCGGACGGGAAGTTCGTGCCGCGTGTGTAGTTTTACGATTGCTTGCGATTGTCGGGTTTTAACGGCTGATCGCCAATGGTGGTTTTACCCGGGCAGATGCGTTTGACCGGACACTGACGGCAACTGAGCAGCGCTGCGTAGGGGCACAACGCCAGTACTTTCTTTCTGGTTTTGGTCTTGGGAGCCATTGAATACCTCCTTATTGGGCAGGGCGACCGGTTGGTTTTGCCGATGAACAATGCCCTGCGTTAGCATTGATATTGCGAAAGTTATTCTTGTCATCACTGCTGCTATTTGTACGGCCCCCCTTTCGAGGGGCTTGCTGAGTGTCTAACTTTGTTTCTGTAACTCGGCGACCAGTAATCGGCGCGTTATCCGCTCTTCCAACGAGGAAGGAGCTTCCAGTTTCATACGTTTGATCAGTTGCTCGGTGTCATGATCGGGTTTCTGGGTATGCAGCGAGCCAAGTATTGCGAGCAATTTTCCGGTGCGAGTTGATGTTTTGGACTTGAGGGCTTTCAGCGCTTTACCCAGCTTCAGCTCCTGTGCCGTAAAACTGCAGCCAAACGGGAAGGGGGCAAAGAGTCCTTGAGCCTGATACTTACGGTAGAAGGCATTGATCATATCGGGCGTATTGTTGGCGTATTCCGGAGGCAACTGGTAGTCGGGGGCGATTTTACCGGCCGCTTTTGCCTGCGCCAGTAGCTGTTGCTGAAACCGGGAGTCGGCAATTTTGATGAGCTCGCTGTACACCACTTCATCCGGTTTACCACGAAGATCGGCGATGCCGTATTCCGTGATCACAATGTCGCGCAGCTGGCGGGGAATCGTGTTGTGGCCATAGTTAAACAGAATGTTGGAGGTCAGTTTGCCTTTGCGGTACGCACAACTGCGGATCTTGATGACAGAGCGCGCATCGCGTAGCTGGTGAGACTGGGCAACAAAGTTATACTGACCACCCACACCACTGACAACCTGGCCGTTTTCCAGTGCGTCAGAGACAACAGAGCCATCCAGCGTCACCATCATGCCGGAGTTGATGAAGCGGGCGTGTTTGCGCTGAGCCTGTTTCAGCTGCTGATTGCCGAGCATATGGTCGTACAAATCGTTGACGTAGTTTACGCTGGTCATGCAGAACTGCTGATGTTCATCATCGCTGAACTGATTCAGGTCATCGTAGAAGGCTCTCGGACCGATGAAAAAGGCCCCGTGCATTACCACACCGCCTTTTAGCGATGGACCGAGTGCATGGGTTTCAATCCAGTGTTGAATGTCCGGTTGGCTAATGTCGGTGCCTGCTGTCGCATTGGGCGTGACTAACTTTCCGTGTACCAGACTGACTTCCGGCCGGAAAACCCCGTACCGTTTCAGGTAACTGATATCCGCCTGAGTCAGTGTACTGTTGATTGCGCCGTATTCCAGCAGGGTGTTGAGAGTAGCCAGAGTCACGGTTTTACTTATCTTTTTCTGATTCAGTAAGTGCTGAATGGTGAGGTCTTCAAATACTTCCCGCTTCAGAACGCCTGCCTTGTACAAATGGACAAAACCATCAACCATCAGCTCGCTGCAGCCATACAGTCCTTCTTCAAAGGCCCCGTGTTCGCCGATATCGCGGCTGATGGGGAATTTATTAAAGACATTCAAATCGGACAGTACTTTATTGTACACCCGGTTATTTTCATGGCGAAGCAAGGTGCTGTAGGTCAGGGCGCTGCTGAGTGACCCGATCCCGACTTGCAGTGTCCCCCCGTCCTTGAGCAGGGTACTGGCATACAGACCGATCAGATGATCTTCCGGCGAAATGCTGGCGGCGGGCGCGGCAAAAAGGGCATAGTCCTGATGGTCAGGCTGTGTATTCAGATCCAGGATAAAATCAAACTCGCTGTCGGCTACCTCAGCATGGTTGCGCATAAACGGCATGTTGGTATTCACTTCCCCGACAACAGCCACGCGATGTCCGGTTGCTTTGAGTTTGTCCATTTCAGGAATCAGATCCAACGCCAGATCCGAATTACTGCCCAGGCTGTAGGTCGTGACTTGCTCGTGGTTTTGGCCGCAAGTCCGTTTGCCAACAATCTGTGCAATCACATTCACCCCTTTGTCGAGCAAATCCCTGACGGCGTGGGTATAGTTGGTGCTGGTGTAATTGCGTTGTTGGGGGGAATTCAGAAAGCTGCCTGCTTTGAAGAAAAACTCACTGATCACTATGTTATCAGGGACGCAGCCGCGACGGAGATCCAACATGTAATCGAGATCCGGAACATTGGCGAATTCTCGTGCGACGAACGGTTCAAGGAAGTGTTTTTCCAGTGCACTTTTACCAACGGGTTTCTCCAGGCTGATCCCGGTTTCGATCCTGAGCGAGAGGCTGGGATCATGTTTGGCGCGCTGATAGAGCGCATTCACAAAGGCTACAGGCTTACCCACGGCAAGGGGGATCCCCAGAACGATCTTGTTCCCTACGCATGCAATGATTTCATCAACCAGAGTGTCAGCCTGATCGATCACCCGGGCATGCGGTTTCGGATGAACGACCGAGGCAACAAGGGCGGGGGTGGGCTGTTCCGCATCGAAGAGTTGTATCACAGACATGGCGCATTCCTTGTTCACGTTGTAATTCGCATGGGTTGTGAGTCGCAGAGGTGATTAGCCGTGAAAATGTTAGCGACTGATGTGCTAGATACGTAAATAGCAGTCACTATGGCCACCAAGATAGCGTTGCTCAATTCACCCTGTGCTTATGGTTGTTATGTGATCAATTGTTGCGGCAGGACTTAGAGCTTTCATTCTATTTTTGGGAAAATATGCGCAGGATACACAGTTTGTTATGGATTGGTGAAGTGAGTCACAGCAAATGCCTTCCCCCAAAAGTGCATCATGTTTAGCGATGGCGTGACGGGAAAGGGCTCGCAGTTTCATTGTGCGCTGAGGTCTGTTGCTGGCGGTGAGTTTACGAGTCTGGAAGCCCGCTTTGTTATGTGAGGCGGCTAGCAGATACCACGTCGAATTAGAAAGATTGATCTAATAATTGTTGCTACTTTGGATGCATCAAAAGGTATTTCTGGCTCTGATTGTACCCACTGTGTCAGAGGAGGAGAAAAGATGAGTCCAATGCAGCTATTTTCAACTATCAAAGCAGTAACCAATATTAAAGCAGTATCTAATGTCAGGGTGGCAGGTCAGGCCGGGGAGGATCTTACCCGTAAACTGGTGTACGCCGGTTTGGGTGTGTGCCGGGTCGGTCTAGAGCAGGTGAATGGCGTTCAGTCACGGGTCAACCAGCAATTCAGTGCGATGGTTGCTCAAGGCGAGTCGGTTGAATCTGAACTACGTGATCGGGTACAGGATACACGTCAGGCGGTGCGCAATCAGGCTGAGGCACAGTTTAACCAAGTGCTGAACCGTACCTGCGGCATTGACCGTCGTCGACTGACCGAATTTGAAGACAAAGTAGATCGTTTGCAGGCGGCAGTGGAAAAGCTGGCAGACAAACGCGGACAGTAAGGCACGCCGATGTTGTATGTCGTGAGGAATTTTCGTGTCGGAACTCAGTAACACTCACTCCCTCAGGCATATCAGGAAACGTATCGGTGGCAGGCAAGGTTAAACCGTCTGCTGAAAATCACCCAGGCTGCGGTGTCTGTTGAGTCTGACAAAAGGAATCTGTTTCTCAGCGGGCCATATCGCCAACTTGCAACATAAGGACTGGTTTATGCCAAGTTTGTCTCTACTGGATTTAAGTTTCATTGTTTTCGAGACGGCCAATACGCCGATGCATGTGACCGGGCTGGTCATTCTGGAGCCGCCGGAAGGGCAGGCGACCACGTATGCGCAGGAGCTCTATTCGCATTTTCTGCAACACCCGGAGACAGTACCGCCATTTAACTGGAAGCTGACCTGGTCGCTGACCGGTCGGCCGAGCTGGACGACGGTCAGCGAAGTGAATCTTGAAGACCATTTACGTATTACGATGTTGCCCTCGCCCGGTAACGATCAACAGCTGCAACAGCTGGTGGGGCGTTTACATAGCCAGGTGCTGGACCGGAGTCGCCCGATGTGGGAAGTCTGGGTCGTCGGGGGACTTGAGCATAACCGCGTGGCACTGATCATGAAAATTCACCATTCCATGGCAGATGGTATTCGTGCCAGTACCCTGTTTACCCAAAGTTGTGCGACAACGCGGGAAGACTCCTTTACGCAGCCTCTCTGGCAGTGTGATTTGAGGAAAACAGCCAGTCAGCGCCGGGAAGAGACTCACTTAACCGACATGGTTGTGAAAACGGCAATGGCCGCCACAAAGCAAATTTCCTTGTTACCCTCCATGTTTCGGTTAGGCAGCAAGCTGGCATTGAAAGCGGTGAACATGGCTGAATGTGACTTGAAGCTTCCGTTTACGGCTCCTAAAACACCGTTTAATTTGAGTCCGAAACGAACCCGTTCGGTCAGCATCGGGCATTTTTCGATAGCCGAATTAAAACATATCAGCCGAATCACTGGCGCGTCGGTTAACGATATCTTGTTCACCGTCAGCGATATTGCCCTTAACCGTTACCTCAACGACAGGGCTATCCCCCTGAACAAGCCGCTGGTGGCCATGATGCCCATGAACCTGCGGGCGCAGGGCGATACCAGTGATAAAGGCAACAAAATCTCCATTGGCCATGTTGAGTTGGGCAGGCCGGATTTATCGCCGTTGGAACGGTTGGAAGCGATTCAGCACGCCACTGTTGATCTCAAGCGGGAAGCGCTGAACATCTCACCGGATGCGTACGTGAACTACTCGCTGCTGGTTAATGGGGTTTCCCTGTTCAGTGGTAAATTTGGCCTGAACAGTTTTATTCCGCCTGCCAGTAATTTGTTGATATCCAATGTGCCCGGTACGGATGACACCCTGTACTTTATGGGTGCTGAAGTGAAAGAGCAGTATCCGGTATCGCTGTTGATGCCGGGACAAACCCTGAATATCACGTTTTTCAGTAACGCCGGGATGATGTATTTCTCGCTGGTGGCCTGTAAGCAGTCGTTGCCCGGTTTTGAAGTCATAGCGGACTACATGTGCGAGGCATTTGCCGACATTGAGCAGGATGTGATGCAAATGGCAATCGAGGCAGTGGCCGAGCAGCTTCAGGGGCACGATGAGGATGTGTTGGCTGTTGAAACTGCGGTTGAAGCCGCTCAGCGAGGTCTGGATCCGGATGATGAAGATTTCAAAGCGCTGTATCTTGAAAAGCAACGTAAGGTAGAGGCACTGGAAGCGCAACTGGCCCAGCTTACCGACATGCTGAATAAAACTATCGACATTGATCCATCGCTTCCTGCTCAGAATCAGGATGAAATTTCGTCACGAAAACGCTCATAACTAACTGATTCAATTTGTAATACTTAATACGTTCTGCCCCCATACCCAGCAAAGGCTCATTCATCAGCTGTATGAATGAGCCTTTTTTTATTGGCTGAGAGGTGTGTCTGACTTCACAGATAGTTCAACTGGTAGGAGCAGTTTTTTGAAGTGCGCCGAAGGTTGAATATGATGCCCATCCTTCTGACTTGAGTAATCGGTAAAATTTTCTGCGCAAAGTAAGTCCATACTAATAACTCATAGGAAAAGGTTATGAACAAAAGCAAGGTTGCTTTGGCGATATCGACAGTACTCATTCTGTCCGGCTGTGGTGGCGGCGGATCAGATAAGAAAGAGCTGGAAAAGCCCGCTCCGGATGTCACAACACCGACGGCTGTTTCAAAGGTAAATCTGCAAGTGGCGGTAAGTGACACTGCCGCATTGCAAAATGCAACAGTGTGGCTGGAAAAGAAAACTCAACGCAATAACCAGCCGGATGCGGATGAACTGCGTGCTGTCACCGGTCAGGATGGCAGCGTTACGTTTGACAGCGTGCCGGTGAAAGATCTGGATAACTATGTACTGATGGCCGAAGTGGTTGCCGGAAAAGCGTCCCATCAGGGGCGCAATACTGTACACGGCAACTACCTGATGTCCGCCCCGCTGGTTGCTTCACTGGTAGCCGAACAAGCCGGTAAATCAGCGGCTGATACTGCCTCACATCAGGTTGAACTTAACCCACTGACCAGTGTGATTGAGCTACACCTGCTGCAGGCTCAGAAAGAAGGGAAAGAGCTTTCGATTGAAGGCGTGGCAGAAACGGTGGCGTTAAGCCTAGGTCTGGCAGAAGGCAGTGGCGCAGCGTTACTGGCGAGTTATACCAAGGATGACGAGGGGCGGTCACAGAAGCTTCGTCAGGCTGCTGCTTCCTTGGTTTATTCTGATGCTCTGGCTGAAACCGCCGACGATTTCATCACTAAACTGTCAATCCTGCTCAGTAATGCTGAGAAAATTGCAGCGGCTTTGAAAAGTGCAGCAGGTGACGAAATTGTCCTGTTGGATGCAACCGGTAATCTGTTGACCCTCAGCACACTGGACAGCGATAAAGACGGAGTGTTGGATGATCTGGATGCCTTCCCACACGATGATGCTGAATGGTTTGACACCGATGGCGATGGCATCGGGAATAATGCCGATGAAGATGATGATGACGATGGTTCTCCGGATACCGCAGACCCTTATCCAATGATGCCTAAGGATGTTGTAGACACGGATGGTGATGGCCTCAGCGATAAGTATGATGCTGATGATGACAATGACAAGGTGCCGGATGAGCTGGATGCTTTCCCACTGGATGCCACAGAGTCGGCTGATGCTGACGGTGACGGTATTGGCGATAATCGTGATACCGATGATGATAATGATGGCACCCTAGACACGGAAGATGCCTTCCCGCTTGATAAAGCAGAGCAATGGGATACAGATAAAGATGGCATCGGTAACAACGCCGATAACGATGATGACAACGATGGCTACGATGACGAGCGGGACAATGCGCCGCTACAAGCGCCGAATAAACCTGCGACTCTGAGTGCCTGTGTTGCCGGTCTGCCTGCGCTGGGTGGAGAGGGGGAAAGTGCCCTCGACCGACCAAACAGCCGTCTGTACCAGGTTTCGCGAAAAATGGCGACATCTGGCGAGATTCAGAACTATACCCAGAGTGAAATCGATGTTGATGTCTGGACCGGACTACCGACAGGTCAGCTGGCGGATCGGCAAATCAAAGTGACCCAAATCGCAGGGTACACGCCCGGGGAGGAATACAATGATTACCATCCGACGTTCGAGCATGAATATACCGATGCCCATACCGGAGAATACCTGGGTAACCGGGAAACTTTCCGTAACTGGTGGTCGATCAACGTAGATAGCAGTCCGTATGTCGAATTAGAGTTAGGCAAAGTGACACCAAGGTGGGTAGATCGGCTGGATAAGCACGCTCCCGAGACGCCTGTGCGACATGACAAGCTGTCAACCGAGTATTTGGGCAAAGATATTATCGAAACGGTCATGGGGCTGCGTGAGGTCTGTGTGGTTCAGCAATCCTCTGAGATGGTGTTGATGAACAATCAGGATTCCCAGGCTGAAAATCATCATCCTGTGGCTAAAGTGGTGGAGCAACGTAAACAGTATCTGGACACTGATAATCTGGCACAGCGAGTTGAAGTGAGTTATCTGGAGTATGATCCTGCTGCGGAAGGCAGCATCTCATGGGGATACACGGATTACACCAAAGATCTGGTTGGAGCCATTATCGATAACAATGCGTTTGGTCGTGACCCTGTCACAGAAAGGGGTTCGCCACTGGATCAGCCGGTCAGCCTGGCGCAATGTTTAGCCGGGTTGCCGGATAGTGGCTATACAGTAAGCCCTGATGAGGAAATATCATACTTAGTTGATCGTTTTGATTTGCACGATTTGAGTCGGCGCCTAGGGGTGTACACCATGATTCCTCAGGCCGGTGAAAATACCAGCTGGCGTGGACATGAGGGGCTGAGTCAATCCGTTGTTCGAGGGCATTTTGACAGCGGGACTTACAGTTTTAACGAGGTGTATTACAAAAACGCCGCGGGTGAGATGGTCGGCTTTGAAGGCACAAAAAATGCTGGAGATACCGTGGTGTGGGGTCAGTATGTTGAAAAAATGACACCGTGGTCAGCCGTGGCTGGCGCTTACTTCCTGCCGGAAGTGTCTTATGTTCGAGGGTTGCTACTAGGTGATCATCCTGAGCGCCATCGCTTCGAGCAAGTGACCAGCACAGTGTTTACCGGTCGTGTGCTTGAGTGGGACAAAGTCTCGGAAACGGACAGCATACCGGCCTGTGAAGTCAACCGCCGCCGGGAGGTCAGTTTCTATCAGAAAGATGGCCAGCCGGTGCTGGATTACTACGGTGAACCTCTGATTGAGATAACCGTTGAAAGAGACACCTATGATAATCATGGGTTGATCTATCGTAGCCGTCATCACAGCTATACCAGCTACCACGAAACCTGGAATCGATACTGATGTTTGACTGGCTGTATTGCTGAATCGCTAAGTGGCTATGAAGCTAAGCCGCAACGCAGCAAAGTAGCGACGCAGCAGACTGGTATCTGTCACCAATAACAAAGGCCGCATCAGCGGCCTTTTCTTATCGACTTCTTGTTTTTATTACACTTCTTGCGAAAGGAGTGATGGGGTGGAGTGGGTGTGAAGCGGTTATGCGTATTGTGTGGCCAACTCTGCTACCTTGTCGATGTACTGCTGCATCGCATTTTCAGCGTTTGTCCCTTTCAGTTGCTCCCAGGCGTCGTACTTAGCCGCACCTTTAAAATCAAACATCCCGGGTCTTTTGCCTGAAACGTCCCCTTCGGTCGCTTGTTTGAACAGGGCGTATAGAGCCAGCAGCTCATCATTGGTTGGGCGTTGTGTCAGCGTTTTAATGTTGGCCTGAGCCTGTTCAAATTGTGAATGTAAATCTGCCATGTGTCGATCCCTCATCAGGTTATAAAATTCATTCGGGTGTCAGTAATGAATGGACGATGATCCAGCGTCTTACCCAAATAGAAATGATACGGCTGTGCATCCATTTAACGTTCAATTCTATATTTACACTGGTCTGACAAGTTATCTATGTTGAAATTTAATAAATTTTAAAGCGATCACTTTTTATTTTTAATTTATAGAAATAATGAGTGTAAGCATTATTACAATGCCACAATCATCTTCTATTATTAATAGAAATTAAAAAACTGAAAATAGACTGGGTTATACATTTGGCTGGCATGGACAATATTTATCAAAGGGGATGCTATGTATGACTTTATCATAGTCGGTGCGGGTTCTGCGGGATGTGTACTTGCTAACCGACTCAGTGCCGACCCGGCTATCCATGTCTGCCTGATAGAAGCCGGACCAAAAGATGACAGCCCGATAGTGCATGTACCGCTGGGGCTCATCGGTATGATGCATTCGAAAAAAATGAACTGGCGCTATTATACGGAGCAGGAGCCCACGTTACAGTCTCGCCAACTGTTCTGGCCGCGAGGAAAAACCTTAGGAGGTAGCTCGTCATCTAACGCGATGTGTTATATACGCGGTCATGCCGATGACTATGACGAGTGGGCGGCGCAAGGTAATGCGGGCTGGGGGTTCGCAGATGTGCTGCCGTATTTTAAGCGCTCGGAGAACCAGCAGCGGGGCGAAGACGACTACCATGGTGCAGATGGTCCGCTGAACGTGTCGGATCTGCGTATCCGAAACCCGCTATCTGAAGCCTTTCTGCAAGCTGCGCAGCAGGCGGGCCACCCAATCAATCACGATTTCAATGGTGCCAGTCAGGAAGGGATCGGTTTTTATCAGGTAACCCAGCGTAACGGGCAGCGTTGTAGCAGTGCCGTCGCTTACCTGCGCCCAGCTGAACAACGAACAAATCTCACGGTGATTACTGATGCGCTCGTTACCCGAGTGCTGACAGAACAGGGTAAGGCTATTGGGATCAGTTATCAGAAAAAAGGCAAAACGGAGACACTGCTGGCCAGCAAAGAGGTGCTGCTAAGCGGAGGGGCCATCAATAGTCCGCAACTTTTAATGCTGTCGGGGATTGGGGAGCAGAGCGAACTCTCGTCGGTGGGCATTGAGCCTGTTCTCCATTTACCTGGGGTAGGTAAAAACCTGCAGGATCATCTGGATGTACTGGCTGTGACGCGTGAACGAACGTTTTATTCCGTTGGATTTTCCCCCGTCGCGCTGTTGCGTTCTGTGAAGGGAATCGTCGATTACCTATTGTTCAGGAAAGGCAATTTCACGACGAACATTGCGGAAGCTGGCGGGTTTGTAAAATCCGACCCGACTCTGGATAAGCCGGATATTCAGTTCCATTTTTCGCCTTGTTTCCTTGATAATCATGGGCTTAATTTGTGGCAAACCGTCCGTCACGGCTACTCGTTGCATGCTTGCAACCTGAGGCCCAAAAGCCGCGGCAGTTTGACGCTGGTGAACCACGATCCTGCACATCCTCCCAAAATCACACCGAATTATCTCAGTCATCCTGAAGATATTCGGGTAATGCTGCAGGGCTTGAAATTGTCCCGTGAAATTCTCAGCCAGCAGGCATTTGACCGTTATCGCGGGAAAGAAGTGTATCCGGGATGTGACGCACAAGATGATGAAGCGTTGCTCGCTTTTATTCGGCGTAAAGCGGAATCGATCTATCACCCGGTCGGTACCTGCAAAATGGGGCAGGACAGCATGGCAGTGGTTGATGAGCGATTACGGGTTCGGGGGATGTCGGGGTTGCGTGTGATTGACGCGTCGATAATGCCAACGCTCATTGGGGGGAATACCAATGCACCGACCATCATGATTGCAGAAAAAGCCGCTGATATGATTTTAAACGATTTATCTGACGTTGCACCTGCACCTATTATTTCAACGCATCAGGTAGCGTGATTTATCATCTTCATGGCGAAGTTGTGACTTATTGTTACCTTCGCCATTTTTTATAGATATTTTATCGATAGCCATATTTTTAAAATTGGTATGTTTTTTCTAATTTAATTTTCTATAATCTACCAATTTTATTTTTTGTTTAAAATTTGAGTTATTGGTTTTTATTTTAAATTAGTTAGCACTGATTATTTTTCGTGTATTGAAAAATAGGCTGTTAAGCCGGAGGGGATTATTCTATTATCGAACAGTGAAAAAATATTACTGAGGTTGACCAATGACGATAAACGATAATCTCAGAGATAAGCTCCATCTCCTGAAGCAGGACTTTTCCAGCCGCTTTGTGGAACAGTCTGCTGCTGCTAAACAGCGTGCTTTGCAGTTTATCGAAGAAGGATTGCCACCGGATCAGAAACTGGCGTTTCTCGCCAAAGTCAATGGCATGGTAGGGGATCAGCTGTATCACAAACAAAGCCCGTTAGCGCTATCGATGGTGTTTACTGATCAACGCCAGATCCTGAGTACTCATCCGGCATTATTGGCATCCCAGCTCCCCGGCGCTTCATCAAGGATTGTTCTTTATGTACATGGCTGGTGTATGGCTGATACCGGCTGGCAGCGTAAAGGGCATAAGCCTGATCAGTTGCTGGCTGCTGCGGGATATACTGCTGTTTTTCTTCGTTACAACACCGGCCACCATATTTCCCAGAATGGCGAAGAGTTGGCGACCGCACTGGAAGCGCTGATCCGAGCCTGGCCATGTGAGGTGACTGAGCTTGTGATTGTCGGCCACAGCATGGGCGGGCTGGTGACCCGCAGTGCTTGTTACTATGCTGAGCATTGCAACTATCAGTGGGTGCACCGACTGCAAACATTTGTCACTTTGGGTACACCACACAATGGGGCACCGCTGGCGCGTCTGGCTTCCTGGATTGATGAGCAGGCCGCGACTACGCCAAGTCTGAGTTTTTTGCAGAAACTGGGTGAAATACGCAGTAGTGGGACGAAAGATTTAAGCCGAGGCCTGATTGTGCATGAAGACTGGCTGCACACTGACAAGTCACCAAGTCATGATGCGATGCAGACCCGTCCGCGTTTACCTGACCAAGTACATTGCTTTGCGGTGGCAAGTTGCCTGGGGAAAAACCTTCATGATGAAAAAAATCGCCGTTTGGGCGACGGCCTTGTGCCTGTACCGAGTGCTCTCGGTGAGAGCGAACAGGGGATGCCGGCGCTGAATTATGCTGACCATGGAAAGTGGGTTGGGGCCGGCATTCACCATATTGACCTGATATGCCACCCGACAGTGATGGCTCAAATTCGCCAATGGGTACTTACCCACACTTTGTAGGGAATGACCTAGTAAGACATGACGTTGTAAGAAATCTTGTCAGCATTTATTAATGCAACTTAGGCACTTGCTCCGTCAGGCGCTAAGTTAAGATTTTGTCTTAATCGGTATTTTCGCTAAAAAACAGTGTGTTGCCTAAGGCGCTGGTTCTGTGTTACCCAGCATCGACGAAGCGCATAATATGACAGTGAAAGCTCGATAATTATTTTTGATGCTCAGGATGAAATAGATGATTTGTGGCGGTCATCAGAATGAAATATAAGCGTCTTTTTACTGTATTGCGCTTATAAACAATGAATCACGATTCTCTGATTGATGCACTGCATACCTGTGGTTGGTATGTTTGGGACGATTTTCTCTCGACAGAGAAAGTAAGGGCATTAGCCAGCTGTATTCCGGAGGAATGGACGCAAGCCGGAATCGGGCGGAATCAGGACTACATGCAGGCAAAATCGCGACGCCGCGACAAAATACAGTGGCTGGACGGCAACATGGGGCAGCCGGTTCAGGCTTATCTGGCCGAAATGGAAACGATCCGTCAGATGGTCAATCGTCACCTGTTTCTCGGTTTGTTTGAGTATGAATCACATTTTGCCAAATACGAGCACGGTGATTTTTATGAGAAACACCTGGACGCTTTCAAAGGCCAGAGCAACCGTAAGCTGACCACAGTGTTTTATCTCAACGAGCAATGGCATGAAGATGATGGCGGCCAGCTTAAAATGTATGACATGGAAGATAACTTGCTGAAAACGCTTGAGCCAAAAGCCGGCCGGCTGGTGGTCTTTTTGTCGGAAAATTTTCCTCATGAAGTGTTACCGGTACAGCGTGAACGGTTTAGCATTGCTGGTTGGTTCCGAACCAATGGGGTAACGGGCGACCGGATGGATATTTCCCGCTAGTTTTCGAGATACCCTGCTGAACGGTCTCGGTACTTATCAGCGCGTTCACTACAGAACACCATCACAAAAAGAGTCACGTCGTCATGGGGTGGCTTTTTCTTCTTTTTAGAACGGTTAACTTGTTTTCATTTCCCTTTATCAGTTTCTCTGCCGGCTTTCCTTCCCTTTTTTCTTTGTCCACTGTCAGCATTTTGTACTCCTAGTGGCTGATGCCCGACGGCGTGTATATCTGTTTAGAACGGTTTTAATCTCCTCGACTGAAAGTCACAGCGCAGCATATATGATCTTTCATATATCTGAGCCTGTGCATATAATAGCGGCAGAATAATAACCTTCAGGCCAGTAGCATGAAACGAATCCTTTTTCTCTGTACCGGTAACTCCGCCCGTTCACAGTTGGCTGAAGCGGCAATGCGTCATTTGGCGGGCAATGGCGTGGAGGTGTGTAGCGCTGGCATGCGGCCTGAAGGGGTTGACCCACGGGTTTATGAAGCACTCGCAGAGCAAGGGATCGACAGTTCCGGCCTTGAAAGCTTGTCGGTTCAGGATCTGGCGGATCAGCACTTTGATACCGTTATCACCTTGTGTGACAAAGCCAGCGATGAGTGTGCGTTGTTTGCTGATTCTGATGCGCTGTTACACTGGGACTTTAAAGATCCTAAACCGCTGCCTGGGCTCAAGCCGTTTCGTGACACGCTGGATGCGCTCATCGCCCGGATTTCCTTGTTTTTGATGTTAAACGGCACGGAATCGACGTCCGCGATGGGACCGGTCGAGCTGTTTAAAGTGATGAGTGATCCTCTCAGGCTCAAAATCCTGATGATTATAGAAGATGAGCAGTGGGTGACCGTCAGCGATCTTGTTGAAAGTCTGGGTGTCAGTCAGCCTAAAGTCTCAAGACATTTGGCATTGCTGCGCGATAGCGGGGTACTGGAAACGCGTCGGGAAGGACAATGGATCTTCTACCGTTACACGGAAAACCTGCCTGTCTGGGTCCGTCATGTTTTTACAACGGTTCGTAATGGCAATCCGGGAATAATCAATCAGGAAAAGCTCCAACTCAGTCAGCTCCAGCAACGTAAAGTGCCTGATAATCGTTCCGTGAAAGTGTAGCTTCTGCGCTCAGTGTCTCGTCACATTTGGCAGTGGCTTAATGCTAAGCTGCTGCTTAATTGTTTGTGGGTCCACGCTGTGTTTCCCTCCGTTTTATAGTTTTTCTAAACCTATCAGCTTCTTTTTGTTCCCACTTGCTTCGTTTTGTCCCGGCTTGTTTCGCGGTATCTCTGTTCACCTCGTTTTCCCTCACTCTTTCCATCTTATTTTGTTTTTGGTCACCATGTTGGTCAAGTTACGTCGTGTATCTACCGTGTTTTCCCTGTCCGAATACAGGGGAGCGCTGGTTAGCAGAGTGGTTTTTCTGTCAGTTAGGTTTCTGGGGCGGCTTCTCTTCGAGAAGGGGGAGGTAAAAAGATCTGGAAACTATTTTTTGTCCTGATAGTATATATGAAAAATCATATATACGATTTTGTGTATATTCTGGCTTAGGCATAAGTATTGACCCCAGAGTGTGGCTAAGATTTTAGACACCAGCGTGGGTGACTATCTTTCGGACATAAGATCCCGGGTATTAGCGTCGGGTGCGAGGAGAATGGAACATGGCAATTAAAGTAGGCATTAACGGTTTTGGCCGCATCGGTCGTTTGGCACTTCGTGCTGCGTTTGACTGGGAAGAGCTGGAGTTTGTGCAAATCAATGATGTGGCTGGTGATGCTAAAACACTGGGCCATTTGCTGGAGTTCGATTCAGTTCAGGGACGCTGGCATCACAACGTGAACGTTGACGGGAACACGCTGCTTATTAACAACAAAACAATCCGTTGCACTCAGGAGCGTGATATTCAGGCGGTTGACTGGTCAGGTTGTGATGTGGTGCTTGAAGCGACCGGTGTTCACCGTAAGCGCGAGTTTCTGGATCAATATTTAGCGCAGGGTGTGAAACGCGTTGTAGTATCCGCTCCGGTGAAGGAGGAAGGGGTACTGAATGTCGTGGTTGGGGTTAACGATCATCTGTTTGATCCTGCACAACACCGCATTGTGACGGCAGCTTCCTGCACCACAAACTGTATTGCTCCTGTGGTTAAAGTTATTCACGAAAAACTGGGGATTGAGCAGTCAACCTTTACCACAATTCATGATCTGACAAACACTCAAACCATTCTGGATGCGCCGCATAAAGATCTGCGTCGTGCACGTGCCTGTGGGATGAGCCTGATCCCGACGACGACGGGTTCAGCCACTGCCATTGTCGAAATTTTCCCTGAGCTGGCCGGTAAAATTAACGGTCATGCGGTGCGTGTACCACTGGCAAATGCTTCGCTGACCGACATCATTTTTGATGTCAGCCGGGACACGACAGCCGATGAAGTGAATGCGCTGCTTAAAGAAGCAGCCGAAGGCGAACTGGCAGGTATTCTTGGCTATGAAGACCGCCCACTGGTATCGATTGATTACAAAGGCGATCAACGCTCAACGGTGGTAGATGCACTGTCGACGATGGTGGTGAATGACCGGATGGTGAAAGTCTATGCCTGGTACGACAATGAGATGGGTTATGCGACCCGTACCTCAGAGCTGATCCGCAAAGTGGGTCTGGCAGGTTAAGCTCGAATAAGTCTAAGAACAGGAATCTCTGAGTATGATCGCCGCCATTTCAAGTCTGTCTAAAGAAGTGCGCCAGTATATGTTGGTCACTTTTAACTACTGGAATTTTACCGTCACTGACGGAGCACTGCGTATGCTGGTGGTGCTGTACTTCCATCAACTGGGTTACAGCGCGCTGGAAATCGCCTCACTGTTCCTGTTCTATGAATTTTTCGGGGTTGTCACCAACCTGATTGGCGGCTGGCTGGGTGCGCGTATGGGGCTGAATCGTACCATGAACACCGGCCTGGCCATGCAAGTGGTGGCGTTGCTGATGTTGGCTGTACCGGTCAGCTATCTGACAGTGCCTTGGGTAATGCTGGCGCAGGCAATGTCCGGAATCGCAAAAGATCTCAATAAAATGAGCGCCAAAAGTGCTATTAAAACCCTGGTGCCTGATGGGCAGCAGGGGGCGCTGTATCACTGGGTCGCGGTACTAACCGGATCTAAGAATGCCCTGAAAGGGGCGGGCTTTTTTATCGGTGGTTTGCTGCTCACGTTGATTGGCTTCAAGGGCGCGGTGGTGGCCATGGCGTCGGTCTTGCTGGTGGTACTGGTGATGAGCCTGATGTGGCTGGACAAAGATCTGGGCAAAGCCAAGCAGAAAGTGAAGTTTTCTCAGATATTTTCCAAAAGCGTCAGCGTGAATATCCTTTCTGCCGCCAGAATGTTCCTGTTTGGCGCCAGAGACGTGTGGTTCGTGGTGGCGTTGCCGCTGTATCTGAGCGAAGTATTTGGCTGGGATCATCTCTGGGTAGGCGGTTTCCTTGCTCTCTGGGTGATTGCTTATGGGGTTGTGCAGGGTGTTGCACCGCATTTCACCGGCAAATCGCGTGGTGTGGTGCCGGACGGTAAAGCGGCAATGGGCTGGGCTGCCCTGTTAGCCGCTGTGACGGCACTGGTGGCGATTGGCGTGCAATCAGGCTGGCAACCAGGGTTAACTATTATTGCTGGCTTGCTGAGTTTCGGCGCGGTGTTTGCCATCAACTCATCACTGCATTCCTATTTGATTGTCAGTTATGCAAAAGAAGACGGTGTGTCTCTGGATGTTGGTTTTTATTATATGGCCAATGCGATGGGGCGATTAATTGGCACCATTTTGTCGGGATGGATATATCTGGCATTCGGACTGGCGGCCTGCTTGTGGGTATCATTTGTATTTCTGGCCGTGACAACGCTGATTTCTGTCTGGCTACCCGCCCATAAAGCGGATTAAGCTTTTCGACTTAGTCACTGATTAACTATTCGACACTCAGATACAAAGCCCAGAGTACCGTTGTGCTCCGGGCTTTTCTTTTTTGCATATTTTTTCCGTCGTTAACGTTGTTGATAAAAACCATTGATGAAATAGTGATGTTTATCAATATTCTGTTTACTGTTAATTTATATTAAAGTAGATGCACTTTTAACGCGAAGCTGCATGCTGTAAAGTCGCCCCCGTTTCTCAATACGTCTAAGGAATGGGTGACAGCGTTTTCTATGAATTCAGCGGTTACACAATAGTGATGGAAGCAATAATAAACGAGCTGAAATGGCTGGGTGGAGAAGCATTATTCGAAGCCACCACACAACTACTCTATAAACATTTTGGCGCGACAGATGTCTTTATTGGCTATTTTGTCGATGGCAACACCTCTATTCAGACGCTGTCTTATCGTCATCGCGGCGAAATAAGCGACAATTTTCGCTACCCGCTGGATGGAACTCCATGCTCTGATGTGCGCTGTTTAAATCAGATTTGTTGTTACAGCGCCAATATTCAGGCGTTATTTCCCCGAGATACTGCATTGAAGGATCTGCAGGCTGAAGCCTACGTGGGTATTCCTGTCTATGCGAAAAAAAATACTCCGGAAGGCATTATTGTCTGTCTGTTTGATAAGCCATTTGAGTTGCCGGATGAACTGGTGGCGGTCTGCCAGTCACTGAGTTATTACCTTGGTGTGGAAATGCAATATTCTGCGTTGCTGGAGCGCCAGGATCAGTTGCTGTGGGCGCTGGAAGAAGGTCAGCGTGTTGCCAAGGTTGGTAGCTGGGTTTGGAATTTGAATCAGGAATCTTTCCGCTGGAGTAAAGAGGTATACCGTATCTACGGTTTGCCAGATGAAACACTGGAACCGTCGCTGACTCTGCTGGAAACCCTGATTCACCCGGAAGACCGAGATTGGGTACTGAATGCCCTGCACAGCGCCATTGCTTCAGAATCGCACAGCTACAACCTGGTTCATCGGACATTGCTGGAAGATGGACAAATTAAATACCTGCGAAAGCGGGCAGAAGTGATTCGCAACGAATTTGGCGCACCGGTACAAATGCGTGGAACCGTGCATGATGTCACCGATGTGTATCAGATTTCCGCCAAACTAACGAAAACGTCGCGCCAGCTGAACACAGCATTTACCTATGTCGAAGAAGGTATCTGGGAATACGACATCGAAAAACGCGAATTCGCGACATCCCCGAAGTTCTGGCAAATTCTGGGAAGGGAAAAACCGACCTGCGGTAATGATCTTGATATCTGGCTTGACTCTATTGTTGATGAAGACAAAGAAGAAGGGCTGACCTTTTTTAATAGCTTTCTTCAGCAACGTCATACTTCAGTGTTTCAATTTGAGTTTCGCCGGAAACAGCATTTTGCTTCTGGTGAGTCAGTCAGTAAAGAACACTGGCTAAAGATTAAAGGCAGTGTGATTGCCAAAGATGAAGCGGGTAATCCGGTTAAAATCGCTGGTATACAGCGTGATATTACCAGTAGTGTCGAAACCAAGCGTCAGCTCAGCCGTGCTAAGGTTGTATTTGATAATACGTCGGAATGTATTCTGATCACAGATAAACATAACCGTATTATTTCGGTTAACCGTGCGCTGGAAGAAACTACCGGCTATCGCGAGCATGAAATATTAGGCTTGCGCCCGAATGTGTTGTCGTCGGGTATTCATGATAAATCGTATTATGAATCTCTGTGGAAGCACCTGAGTGAATACGGACACTGGAAAGGGGAAGTCTGGAATAAACGCAAGAACGGTGAAATCTATCCAGAAGAAATGTCCATCAATGTGATTCGTGATGATAATCAGGAAGTGATTAACTTCGTCGCGGTATTTCGGGATATAAGCCATTGGAAAAAAGCGGAAGAGCAACTGAGCTTTTATGCCTATAACGATCCGTTGACCGGACTGGTAAACCGTCGCAGTTTTGCCCATCGCGTCAGCAAACATATCGACCAGATGTCCAATCGCCATACCCAGGCCTTCGCTCTGCTGTTTATTGATACCGATGACTTTAAGTCGATCAACGATCTCTACGGGCATGATTTTGGCGATAACGTACTGGTACATATCGCGAACTGCCTTAAAGGTATTTTTGCAAACCATGATGACATCTGCCGCTATGGCGGCGATGAATTTTGTGTCTTACTGCCTGATACCACCGCCGCTGAAGCCCGGCAGTGGGGACAAGAAGTGGTTAACCGTATCTCTCAGACCTTTATGATTGATGGCGTGGAGGTGAATACGACGGTCAGCGTTGGCATTTCTTCTTATCCGGAAAGCGGGGAGACGCACAGTGAGCTGCTGAAAAATGCCGATTACGCCATGTACAACATGAAAGGCAATGGCCGGAATGGGATCTGTGAGTACGACAGCAACATGCAGTCTCAGTACATCGAAAAACTGAAACTGCGTGACCGCCTGAAAAAAGCCATTACCGAAAATGCGTTGACGGTGCACTACCAGCCGATCATTGATGCCGACAGCGGTAAAATAAAACGGTTTGAAGCCTTGCTGCGTTGGTTCGATGACGTCGAGGGATTCATTTCTCCCGAAAAGTTTATTCCGGTTGCAGAAAAATATGGGCTTATTACTCACCTTGGCGAATATGTTCTGCATCAGGCGTGCCGTGATTTGTGCAAAGTCCATCAGGCCGGCTATACCGATATCGCATTTAATATCAATCGCTCCGTAAAAGAGTTTATGAATTATCAGGCCACACCTATGGTCTGGGATGTGATTGAGAAGTATGGCCTGACGCCGGATTCGGTGATCATTGAAATCACGGAAACGACCGCATCCAGTGAGAGCCAGAATATTCAGGCGCTATTGGGAGAGTTCAAACAGCGCGGCATTAAGGTGGCGCTGGATGATTTCGGAACCGGGTATTCCTCGCTGAGTTCTGTGGTCGAGCTGAGGCCCGACATTATCAAGATTGATCGGAGTTTTATCCGGGAGATGGAACACAGCCAGGATAGTCGGACACTGGTATCTCTGATTATCGACCTCAGCCACAAACTCGGTATTCAGGTGGTGGCGGAAGGGGTGGAGAATCGGGCACAGCTTGAGTGTCTGCAGGAACTGAACTGTCATTACGTTCAGGGTTTTTACTACAGCCCGGCACGCCCGCTGACCGATTGCCTGGTGATGCTGAACAATCAGTATGAGGAAGGGCTTGAAGATGACAGAAGCCATGATTTATACGATGCTCAACAGGAAGAGATCTGAGATCTAATTACTCGGTGCTAGATGCTAGGTGCTAGGTGCTAGGTGCTAGGTGCTAGGTTCGGGGTAATAGGTAATTGGGTTCTGGGTAAGTAGCGACTAGGTATTTAGCTCAGGTATAAGAGCAAAGCCATTCGTGTTCGTCATAAATCGGTATCACGACACGTTTGGCATTATGCGCGCAAGATTAGTAACATAGCAGCCGAAACATGACAGGAGTAGTTAGATGCAGGCTGTATGCTTTGATTTTGATGGTACCTTGGTAGATTCCGAGATTTTTCACGCTGAGAACTGGAGCCAGTATCTGGCTAAATGGGGAGTCGATATCTCTGCCGCAGACTTTTTACGTGATTATGCCGGAGTACCGTGGGAGAAGGTTGCCACTGCGTTTCACCAGCAATATCAGCTGACCCATTGCCCGTCTACAACGGTGGCTGACATGGAGCACCTGACACACATCGCCCTGATTGAACGTGGCGTACCACCTAAACATGGTGCGGAAGGATTGCTGCGCCAGCTACATGGCCAACTACCGCTGGCGGTGGTGACCGGCGCTCCGCGTGAGTACGTCGAAGGGATTCTGGCAAAGCTGGGATGGCTGGAGTTTTTCGATCATATTTTTTGCGGAAATGAAGTGGCTTCCAATAAGCCTGCTCCGGATATCTATCAGCTTGCCTGCCAGACTCTGGGTTACTGCACCACGCAAGTTGTTGCCGTGGAAGACAGTATGACCGGTGCGATGTCGGCCACCTCGGCCGGGTTGCGACTCGTTGTCGTGAATGACAGTCATCCGGTCGGGCGAGAGATGACTCCGTATCGTTACCAGACACTGGTTGAAGCGCACGAGCAGCGCGCCAGCTGGCTGGTTGCTTAATGTGTTGCTTACAGCAGCACTAAATGACAAAAATGTAAGGCATTTTTATGCAAGATGATGAGATTATGACTGGCGACATGCTGGTTGAAACGGTAAAAAACCAGCTTGATGATGGTAATCCGATCAAGGTGAAAGAGACGCTGATGCGACTGGTAATGACCGGCACGCCGCGTGATGAAGCAATTGAGATGATCGCCTGCGCTTTATCGGTTGAAGTATTCGATGTGGCGAAAAATGGCGGTAGCTTTGATCTGAAACGTTACAGCGAAAACCTTGATGCATTACCGGATATGCCGTGGGAATTTGAAGACTGATTCTTCTGAATCTGCTGAAAAGGTATAAAAAAGGAGCCGCACGATGCGGCTCTTTTTTTGTCCTCAAATCCAGATTGCCCCATTGGCCAGACTCTTTTTGTTGCGGGTAGTTTAATTGTTTGTTGGCTTTGGTTTTTGTCAGTCAGGCTAAAGATAAGACTATCATCTATGAGCTTTATCCTGTTTTTCTGGTTTTATCCGATGAATTGTTTAATTTCATTAGGCGCCATCAGGCCACCACTGCTTTTAACCCGCTTCCTTGCTTATGATTTAACCTTAAAAAAGAAATTTTTTAGTGCTTTGGACTGGAAGTATGCTTATATATAGTCTACTGGTCTGTTTAATTGATATAAGTCAGGTTTTTGGTGTGTGATGTTGCTCAAAAACCGATTAATCATCTTTAATGGTAGAAAATCCCGGTTCGATTTGTTGATTTGTGGTTAAAAAACGGGCGCACATTCCGAGTTATTTACATTATTGTGTATATAACTTTTAACAAGGCCGCAAGGATACAAAATATGATTATTGGTGTACCTAAGGAAATTAAAGTTCACGAATACCGTGTGGGTATGGTGCCGGCTTCAGTGAGTGAAGCTGTTGCGCATGGACACACTGTGTATGTGGAAACCAATGCGGGTTCTGGGATCGGTTTCAGTGATCAGGACTACATTGATGCAGGTGCCCAGATTCTGCCAACAGCCGTCGCTGTTTTTGCAGAATCAGACATGATTGTAAAGGTCAAGGAACCTCAGGCTGTTGAGCGTGCATTACTGCGTGAAGGCCAGATCCTGTTTACTTACCTCCACCTTGCGCCTGATCCGGAGCAAACGCACGATCTGATCAACAGCAAAGCGGTATGTATTGCCTATGAAACCGTGACCGATGATAAAGGCCGGTTGCCGTTACTGGCACCGATGTCTGAAGTCGCGGGTCGTATGTCTGTACAGGCCGGGGCTTTTGCACTTGAGAAATCTCGTGGCGGCCGTGGCATGTTACTGGGCGGTGTCCCGGGTGTAGAACCAGCTAATGTTGTGATTATCGGTGGCGGGGTCGTGGGTGCCAATGCCGCTCAAGTTGCCGTAGGTATGCGGGCTAACGTGGTAATCCTGGACCGTAATATCGACGTGTTGCGCAGTCTTGATGCCCAGTTTGATGGAAAAGTGCAGTGTGTTTACTCAACAAAAGACGCTATCGAAAAGCATGTGCTTGACGCTGACTTAGTCATTGGTGGAGTGCTGGTGGCCGGTGCGGCTGCGCCGAAACTGGTCACTGCAGAAATGGTGTCAAAAATGAAGCCGGGCTCTGCGATTGTGGATGTTGCGATTGACCAAGGGGGCTGCGTCGAAACATCGCACCCGACAACCCACAGTGAACCGACCTACATCGTGGACGATGTTGTGCACTACTGCGTGGCGAACATGCCGGGAGCGGTGGCAAGAACATCCACCTTTGCGCTGAACAATGCCACATTACCGTACATTCTGAAACTGGCAGACAAAGGTTATAAAGCGGCACTGCAGGAAGATAAGCACCTACTTCACGGCTTGAATGTTTACCGCGGACAGGTGACCTGTCGCGAAGTGTCAGAATCGTTAAACCTGCCATATGTAACGCCTGAAAGCGCACTGGCCGGTTAATTCAAATTCTTGATTAATCATATGAAATCCCCGTTTACGGGGATTTTTTATTTACCGACTTTATTTGCCACTGTGTTAATTGTTTTTTATGGCGCTTATTTGGGTTGATTTTATCTGTCATGGCATGAAAATTATTTTATTTCATTATCTTAGAGTTATCGGCCTAAAAAAGACGTAGTTAAGTGATCTTATGGTGACAGAAAAATGATTAATAAGTGCTTGATGAAAAGAATAAAAATATTTTTTGAAGAATCGGTGGTATTTTAAAAATTGCTCTCTGTTTATAAGAAGTTATCGTTCAGAGGGCATATATGGCATCTCTAGTCAGGCAACGCTTATATGTGCATGATATATATAACCGATTGATGGAAGTGGTAAGAATAAAAAAGCAGTACATGAATGTACTGCTTTTTTATTCTGAGCTGATTTGAAGAGGAACAGTTAGCCATCAGGCGTGTGCGTAAATCACACTACCGCCTTTAATGGTGTTAATAATCTCTTTAGATAGTTCTTCCGGTAACGCTGGACATCCCCAGCTTCGTCCCAGATAACCATGTCGGCGAATGAACGACTCTGTCGCGTAGTCTGCACCGTGAACCACGATATAGCGGCGGCGAGCGTTGTCATTGATGCCCTTTGTGAGTCCGTCCAGGCGGAGTGAGTAACCATTACCACCATAATAGGTCGTGTCGGTCAGAAAGGTACCCAGCGAACTTTGGCGTGAATTTACCGTGTTGGAAAAACGGTTGGCCACTTTACCCCCGCTGTTGACACCGTGTGACACGTAGGTGTGATAAAGCAGGCGGTTAGTTCTTAAATCAATGACGTAAAAACGTTTTTGTGTTGATGGCTTACTGAAATCAATGATTGTCAGCAATTGTTTTTTACGTTGTTGTGTTTTGTAATAAGCATTAAAACCCTCTTCAAATACTTGATAATTAATTACGCCCTCTAGTTTGGCTTTCTTATAAACATCCTTGGCAAGGATGTCTGAATTATTGCTCTTTGTGTACGATTGAGCATTGATCACACTCGCCGATACAAGTGCTGGTAAGCTGAGCAGAGCCCAAACAAACAAAAAAATTACTTTTTTCATTTTCCCTGTAAAGTATAAAAGTGAGTTGTTTATCATTAGTGGGAAAGGACTCTACCATAAAAAAAACTTTTGTTTAGGCTTGGTAAAGGTTCAGATTGACCGAATGAAAAGCAAAAAAATCAAGTTTTATTTCTTGTCCTGATGGAAAAGAACGCTCATTACAATGCGTTAAATAAGTTTGTTTTTCTTATCATCAAATTTGTCCTAGTTCTTTCGCTTTTCGCTAAATTTATAAATCACAGCATTGAGAATGGCATAAATATCTGTTTGTAATGATAGAAATCAGGATCATGTTTTTGTAACTATAGAAAAATTCAACTTTTGGCTGTTCGGTTGAAAAATGAGCGTAATGTCGCGTTTTAGTGGTTATAAAATGAGCATTGATGAAGGGGGAAGGCAACAAGGAGCCGGATGTCACCCGTTAACTCTTGCTGCTACCGAGCGAAGACTGATAGACAGGGCAGATTTCGGCGATGGTTGTAAAACAGCGAATCTGAGAGCCGATTGAGACTGATTGAGGATTAAGACAAAAAACGCAGACTTTGCATGCTGATGGATAAAGGAAAAAAGATGACGCATTCGAGAAGGAAAAAGCGCAGGGCAACCCTGCGCTTTGATGTAATCAGTCTAACAACGATTAGATGTTGCAGACGGTTTTCCAGCTGCCATCGCTTCCCGGAACTGAACTTGTCCACCAGTTAGCCTGATAAACAACGCCGTTGTGGATGATTTTGTCACCCTGGTTGGCGTGGCTCGGGTTACCAGACCAGTCGGTTTGCGGCCAGTTAGGATAAGTGTTAATACCGGTTGTGTTGCAGGTGCCGTTATCACCGCCCCCGGTATCGCCCCCGCCATTGCCAGCCCCGATATCGCCAACAGGCAACTCTGGGTGCTCAAACTTGAAGGCGTACTCTTTACCGTTCACTGTAACACTGTAGTTAGCCGGGCCTGAAATTGGCAGGTAGTACACCATGTCCAGGATATAGCTGTCGCCAGCAGGCAGATCCTTCCAGCTCGGTAAGCTGAAGGCAACGCGATGCATCTCGCCATCCAGGCCGCCGATGTTATTGGCGCGGTTGTGGCCGGATGCAATCACTTTCAGACCACCACCAGACTGGTCTTTGGCGTTATCCGGCGCAGATGTCGGAATGTCGAACTGGAACTCCGTTCCGCCAGGAATTGCCTGACCGGTATTGTTGGTGAAAGTAATTTTCGGGTTAATAGGGTAGTTTTGATCGCCGACTTTGAAACCATCGATAGACACCGTAATGTCAACGGTTTCTGTCGGAATTGCCCCGGTTGCAACTGTGTTACCGTAAGGCGTGGCTGACTGGAACTTGTCATAAATCGCCTTGGTCATGGTGTTACCCATGTGGTATTCACCGTTACCGGACTGACAGGCCGCTTCCGTCGGATCGACAGTGGTGCGCTTGCCGTTAGCATCGACTACGTAACAGTTATAGTCACCAGCCAGTTCCCAGAACATGATACCGCCAATACCCTTGTCCATGACGTAGTTGGCTTTGGTTTCGATCGACTCTTTGTCTTCAGTCGACAGGAAGACTTTCTTCTCTGCGTTCCACAGCCAAGGTGCCACGGCTACATTGTCATAATGACGGGTGTATGCGCCGACCAGTTTGTCCTGTGGGTCATTGACTGGATCCAAGCCGTAGGCTGCGGTGTAGCTGCCGTAAATACCACGGGCCAGGTTCATCGCATGCCACATTGGGTTGGAGCCCGCGCCCATTTCATTACCTGCAGCATCTTTGTCATGCCACATGTTATCAATACCGACTGCACCGTAGCCGCAGTTGTTTTTCTCACCTTCGCCAGTACCTGCGGCGCACTGTGACTGGTTCGGCAGCGGAGCACGGCCCCACAGGCCGTTTTCGCCACCGGTGACGTTCTGCCAGCCACGGGTGTAATACGGCACACCGATGTTGATTCGGCCAGCAGGCATAGAACCACGGAAATAGTGGTATGCCCAGTCAGTATTCAGGTAACCAATACCGCCGTAGGCCGCGGTGCCGTAGACGTTCCACTGAGCCAGCTCTGAGTCTTTACCTGTGTCATACAGGGCAGCATTATGACCTACGTGATCGTTCCAGGCACCGTGAAGGTCGTAAGACATGATGTTTACGTAATCCAGGTACTTGGTAATAGACATGGTTTCCATGCCGCGCAGCAGGTAACCCGATGAAGGCGCTGCGATAGTCAGCATGTAGTGAATGCCGTCTTGTGCACTGGCGTGGTCCAGTTTTTCACGCAGTACACGCATCAGCTCGTGATAAGACTTCATCAGGTGCGGACGGCGAGGCTCAGCAAACGCTTTATCATCCGGGTTACCGGCTCCAGACATGCTGGTTGGGTATTCGTAGTCGATATCCAGACCGTCAAACTTGTACTGACGCATCATTGCAACGGCTGAATCGGCGAATGTCTGAATACCGGCATGGTTAATGCTGCCGTCGGCATTCGTCGTCATGGTATAGAAACCACCATCGGCAACGCGATTGCCGTCAGGACCAAAATGCCCGCCTGTTTCAGCCCAGCCGCCAATAGAAATCAGGGTTTTCACACCATGTTTGGCCTTGGCGGTAGCCAGCGCACCAAAGTGGCCTTTGAAACCCAGAGACGGATCGATGTCAACGCCTTGCCATTCCTGGCCGACCGCCGGGTTGGCAGGATCGTTCACGTTACCTATGTTGACCTTGCCGTCTGGACCGATACTGACGAAGGCGTAGTTGATGTGTGTCAGCTGCTCCCACGGAATGTCGCTGACCAGATAACGGCTGTCAGGGTTGTCACCGGCACGCCAGCTGGTGAAGTAGCCGATGACACGGCGGGGGTGATCGGCGCCCATGATTTCGCGGCCCTGATCGTCATAGATAGTACAGTAAGGTACGTTTACGCCTTCAGTCTGGTAGAGTCCATCCGGACGACAGCTTTGTGCTGACGGTGGTGTAACGCCGGAAACTGTAATCGAAACGGCAGAAGAATCGCTGAAACCGCCAAGGTTGTCGGTCGCGCGCGCAAACAAGGAAACACTGCCTGATTGTGGAGCGGTGTAGCTGAAGGTATATGGTGCCGTGGCTGACGTGCCAACCAGTTTGCCATTTGCGAAGAAGTCGACTTTTTCAACTTGCCCGTCACTGTCGGCAGCACTGGCGTTTAATGTTACGACGCTGCCGGCTTCTACCGCAGAGGCTGAAACCGTCAGACCGACATTTGGCAGAACGTTAGATTCACCCTGAACGGACAGCGTGATCTGAGAAGTGTTGGTTGCGCCCAGGTTGTCGGTGGCAACGGCTTTTATTTCGGCAGAACCACTCACTGCCGTCCAGTTAGTGGTGAACGGTGCTTTAGACACAGAGGCCAACAGGGTGGTGCCAATGTAAAACTCGACGTTGGCAATAGTACCGTCGACGTCGTTGGCATCCGCACTGATGGTGACGACATCACCAGCTACCAATTGGTTGCTGCCTGACGGGGAAGTGATTTGAACAGAAGGTGCCTGGTTGCTGACACCCGTGCCGCATTGGTCAACCAGTTTCCATTCCTGATAAGAGCTGGAATTCTTTGCCGGATCGCTGCCCTGGCTCCACCATTTCGCTTCATAGACACTGTTATTCTGCTGAACTTGCGTACCGCCAGCATAGGCCGTGGTGTTGCTCCAGCTTTCAATGGTCCCACAGTCTATTGCTGCCTGAGCATTAAAGGCGGCAATACACGATATGGCAAGGGTGCTGAGGCGAAATGCCTGATAGACTGCCTTCCTTTGGATCTTCTTGTTCATTGATATTCCTTAGTTATTGAACGTTGGATATTCAGAATGACGGCTGTAGTGGTCTTTTGTTCTGCCGTGAAATAACTATAGGGAGAGGGATCAGATATTCACTGAAATTTCTCGTTATTCATCGAATAACTCGCAAAATATCTGCATTCAGATGCAAAGATTCATCAGTTAATTTGCAGCAATAACCGGTTTTTAACGAAAAAATTAAGCGGAAATATTGTCAGAAGGTAGCTTTGTAGCGAAGAGTCACGACTGTATGAACGACAGCGTGCAAGCGCGTGCGCAACCACTGAGGCTGGGCATGGCAAAATGAATTAGTATTCGAAGGGATAAAAATACCCCAGACTGATTGTCAGTCTGAGGTATTGATGTATGGCTTAACAGCTTGTTAGATAGTATTACTGACTAATCGCGGCCTTAAAGCGGGCGCGAGTCTGCTCGTCAGCCTGGGCATACCAGTACATCAGCATGTTTTCTGCAACATTCTGACCTTGCGGCGCTGCATTAGCAGGCAAAGTTGTCACTGCCTGTGCCGTTGAAATTGCAGCAATCGGTGCAATCGCGGCAGCTTGACCAGACTGGTTGTATGCCACAATTTCAGCTTCATAGTTACGGCCAAATTGCAGACCTTTTTTCAGAAGTTTGTCCTGAGTAAAGTCCACTTTGGTGCCAGAAGCATCAACAAGATTGAATGTTGGCTCCTGGTTGAATTTACGTGCTTCCTGACCTGAACGGATTTTTGGCAGTTCCAGGTTGATATTGGCGTCGGAGGCGTCAAATTTTACGACGATAACATCAGATGTGAAAAGGTGGTCATCACCGTTTTCACGCAGGGAATCCTTGAATTTGAAAGCAATCTGATTGACACCGTTTGGAAGTGTCAGTGACTTATCACCATTATTTTTGACGCCATTGACCAGAATCGTTTCGGCCTGGTAAGGCATGGCCAGTTTTACGTCCGCCAGTGATGAGAAACTAAGACCACACGCTGTAATGGCTAATAACGCAGTACGCAATTTCATAGAAAGTCCTTGAAAAATGTCTGAATTCCAAACAGGTTACTGAGATTTTGTTTTGATCTGAGAAGTCTGGCTCTGTATCGCTGAATCTATCCTGAATAATAACGTTGAATGGTTAGAAAGTAATGATCTTATGTGACTTTTTGTTTACTCTGGCATGCCCGCAAGGGATAAAAAATAACCAAAACAAGGAAAGAGTAAATGGACATTTCTTGGTTTCACCTCGGGCTGCTGGTGAGCACCGGCTTTCTTGCCGGCATTATTAATACGCTCGCCGGGGGCGGCTCAAACCTGACGCTGCCTGCCCTGATGGTGATGGGAATGCCGGCTGAAGTGGCCAATGCTACTAACCGAGTCGGGGTCGTATTGCAGGGCCTGACCGCACTCCTTGGCTTCAGGCATCACGGTAAGCTGGATGCCTCTGATACCGGCGGGATAATGGTACCCACCATTATTGGTGGCTTGTTGGGCGCAGCGGCGGCGGCTTACGCCCCGGCAGGAATTATCAAACCGTTGTTGCTCGGCACCATGCTGTCTATGGCGCTGATTATTTTGCTCAAACCCGCTATCGTTGCGCCCCCTCCGGGCACAGAGCCTCGTAAAGTGAAAGACACTCCGAGTTCATGGTGGGGGTTGGGGCTGGCAGGATTTTACGGCGGGTTTGTGCAGGCCGGTGTCGGGTTTGTGTTGCTGGCGGCACTGGCCGGGACGCTCCGCTATGATCTGGTTCGGGCGAATGCTCTGAAAATGTTGTGTACACTGGTGTTCACCGTCGTTGCCCTGGCGTTGTTTGTCATGGAAGGGCTGGTGATGTGGATCCCGGGTCTGGTACTGGCTGTCGGCACTATGGTGGGTTCTCACCTGGCGGTGAAGTTTGCCATTCGTGCTAAGCCGGAAACCCTGAAGTGGTTTTTGTTTGTAATGACGCTGTGTGGTTGTGTGGCAGCTATGCTGACCTAACCCTGTATTAAATAAACGTATTTAACGCAGGTCAAATCCGACGGAATAGGCAAAGCCAAACAAAAGAGCCAGCATAGCGCTGGCTCTTTTTGTGATAGCAGTTCGGCAGTAAAGACTATTACTTCACGTAGCAGGCAAATCCTTTCAGGTAGAAACCTTCCGGGTACGCGCTGTCCAGTGGGTGGTCGGCTGCCTGAGCGAAACGCTCAATGAACTGTACCTCACGGTTGGCATCCAATGCGGCATCAGCAATAATTTTCTGGAACAGGTTATTGTCCATCAGTCCTGAGCAGGAGTAAGTCAGCAGTGTGCCGCCTGGTTTCAGAATCTGCATCGCCAGCATATTGATATCTTTATAGCCACGACATGCGCCAACCAGCTGAGATTTTGACTCTGCAAATTTTGGCGGATCCATGATAACTACATCAAACAGCTCACCACGATCACGGTATTCGCGCAGCAGTTTGAAGACGTCGGCATTGAGAAATTCAGCATTCTCAAGCGGGTAGCCATTCATTTCGGCGTTCATGCGTGCGGTGTCCAGCGCAGGCTGAGACACGTCAACGTTCACCACCTGGCTTGCACCGCCTTTCAGGGCATACAGGCCGAAACCGCCGGTGTAACAGAAACAGTTCAACACACGTTTGCCGTTCACATATTTCACGGCAGCCTGACGGCTGTCACGTTGATCCAGGTAGAAACCGGTTTTGTGGCCGCCCACGATATCAACATTGATTTTGACGCCATTCTCTTCAATGGTGACAAATTTTGGCGGCTCTTCGCCAGAAAGTACGCCGGTACGTTGTTTCAGGCCTTCCTTCTTCCGGACGGCAACGTCAGAACGCTCGTAGATACTGCATTCCGGGTAGCAAGTGTTCAGAGCTTCAATTAACGCTTCTTTTTGCGCTTCTGCACCGGCACTTAGCAGCTGGCATACCAGAAAATCCTGGTAGCGGTCAATGGTAATGCCCGGCAGACCATCAGATTCAGCCGCAATCAGGCGGTAACCCGTCAGGCCATCTCGATCCGCCAGGATGTCGCGCAGCCCTTGCGCTGTTTTCAGACGTTTGATGAAAAAGTTAACGTCGATTGCTTCGTTACGATCAAAAGTCCATACACGTACACGGATTTGAGACTGAGGTGAGAAAGCACCACGTGCTAACCATTCGCCTTTATGGTCAAAAATTTCAACCGTTTCACCTAATGATGGCTTACCTTCAACGCGTTGGATACCACGAGAAAAGACCCAAGGGTGGCGGCGGCGAAGTGATTTTTCACGGCCTTTAACCAGATAAATAGAAGCTGTCATGACATGCTCTGTATGGATGGAAGAATGGGGGCGTATTATGTTGTCGAAACAGCGGAAAATCAAATTCTGAACAAAGAAAAAAGGGGAATGGTCCGCCATTCCCCTTGCCATGTGATGCGATATATCAGAGTGATCAGGCTTTAAGCCCGTTCATCAGCGACTCCAGCACTTCAGCCTGTTTGTTCAGTTGCTCGATTTCCTGCGCAGACTGGCTGATAACATCGCAGATTTGATGAGACTGGGTTCGCACCTGCTCAACATCTCCGGCGATATTGTCAGCTACGGCACCTTGTTGTTCGGCCGCGGCCGCAATTTCTGTACTTCGGTCAGAAATCAGTTGGTTGCGTTCCGTGATATGAGTGATTTCATTGTCGACAGAATGCATCAGGGACTCACTGCTCTGGGCGTTATCGACGGTATTTTTCATCACGGCCATCAGCTGCTGGCTGTGCTGCTGTAAAGATTCAATCATCTGCTGAATTTCAACGGTGGCACTCTGAGTACGCCCCGCCAGGGTACGAACTTCGTCGGCTACCACGGCAAACCCACGGCCTTGCTCACCCGCACGGGCGGCCTCAATGGCTGCATTCAGCGCCAGCAGGTTAGTTTGCTCAGAAATACCGTTGATGGTGGTAACAACGTCGTCAATTCTTGCGGCATTGCTGTCGAGCTCTGCAACGGCTTCCGCAGCCAGCGCAATCTCGGTGCTGAGGCGAGAAATGGCATCACGCGTCTGGTTCACCTGGGCGCGTCCCTGTTCCGAAACCTGTTGAGCTTCTCGGGTCTGCTCAGACGTTTCGTGGGCATGGCTGGCGACTTCGCGGATTGAGGTCGCCATTTCTTCGGTGGCGCTGGCCAGTGAGTCTAAATGTTGTTGCTGAGACGATGACAAGTGCTCGCTTTCCAGGCTGCGTTGACGAAGACTGCTGCTGATTTGCTGCATCAGGGCAGTCGCCTGCTGAGTCGCCAGAACCAACTGCTGTTCACGTTCGCTAACTTTATCAATCGTGATGGCAATGGTGCTGAATTCGTCACGGACTTTAAAGAAGTTCATGCGGTTAGTCAGATCACCGTCTGCCAGAGCCTGCAGCGCTTTATTGGTGGTAAACATGGCACCGCCAATAAATGTCATGATGTAGTACACCACGGCCATTGCCAGAACGATCAGAGTAGCCATTAATGCGATCTGGCCGGTGCTCAAGTAGCTCAGCAGTCCCGGCATGTAAGTCGCACTAATGCTGTAGGCCATGCCCGGTACATTGGCTGTGATTGAGCCTGAGCTGGTGCCAACGGAAAGTCCGCTGTTCAGCAGTAAACCGGCGGCTTCTGAGGAAGGAATTTGATGCTGGGAAAGAATGCTTGCGGTGTTTTGCAGGTGTTGCGTCGTGATTTCAATACGTTGTTCATCTGCCGCGTCCACTAAAATAGAAGCTACGCTAACAATAGCGATGACGGGAAGAAGGAATAGGAGGGTGAATTTTTCCTGTATTGTTAAGTGGATAAGGTATTTGTCGATCCATCTGAATGCAACTTCTTTCATGTTAATTCCTATAAAACAGAAGCTTAGCAATGTGTGCTGATTGTAAAATAATATCGATTAATGGATAGAATACTTGAGGTGATGCATGTCACAAATTTGTGCAAAAGCCGTAGTGAATGGAATGGTGCAAGGGGTAGGGTTTCGATTCCACACTGCGCATGAGGGATTACGGCTTGGGCTGAGCGGTTATGCGAAAAACTTACCGGATGGCAGTGTTGAAGTACTTGCCTGTGGCAATGAGGTGCAGGTAGGGAAGCTCCTGGAATGGTTAAACAGAGGTCCGGCCACGTCCCGGGTTGATGGTATAGCCAGCGAAACCGTCGAATGGCGCCATGTCGATGGCTTTGAAATCATGTAGCTTATGTACACTAGATGCTGCATTTGTCTGGGACTGGAGATAGCCTTCAAGACAGTGTGAACAATTATAGCACTTGTGGCGGTTAAGCGCTGTTCTGTATGTAAATTAAGTTATTAAGCCAATGAAGGCGTTAAGAGAATTCAGGGAAAGAATGAGCAAAGAGGCCAAGCTGTTGTTATGGCTTGGCCTCTTATTAATAACAAAATCTGGGATATCCGTTATCCACCATGCACTTAAAGCTAAGTGCATGTTATCTTAAATGCACTTCACCGGCTTAGGCAGGCCAGCCAGCTTTGTTGCTTGTTTTGCCGGACCTTTCGGGAACAGTTTATACAGGTAACGTGAGTTGCCTTTCTCTTCACCGTACTTTTTCGCCATCGCCTTCACCAGCATGCGAATAGCTGGCGAGGTGTTAAACTCCTGATAAAACTCACGCACAAAACGCACGACTTCCCAGTGTGCGTCAGTCAGTTCAATGCCTTCTTCCTGTGCCAGGACAGGAACCAAGGCTTCTGACCAGTCATCAGTGTGCTTTAAATAACCGTGTGCATCGGTTTCGATCTGTTTACCTTCAAATTCAAGCATGTTGCGCCTCGTTTTTGGAACGGGGAAAGAATAGTGATTATCGTGAGACGCTGCAAGTTTCCATTTGCGGCGAGAAAGAGAAATTCCGGCTGGAAAAATAAATTGGTACAAGAAAGAGGAAAGGTGGCGACAGAATGAAAAAAGCGCCCGAAGGCGCTTTTTGAATGAACTGGACTATTGCCAAGATGAAAACGGCAGCTGTCTATTCGTTGGCTATACGCTGATGTTCAGCTTCTAACCACTAACCACTAACCACTAGCGAATTAGTCGTCACTGCCCATTACGCCCAGGATTTGCAGCAGGCTCAGGAACAGGTTGTAGATCGACACATACAGAGACACAGTCGCTGAAATGTAGTTAGTCTCACCACCACGCACAATGCTCTGAGTCGTCAGCAGAATCGCTGCTGATGAGAACAGTACAAACATACCGCTGATAGCCAGAGACAGCATTGGCATTTGCAGGAAGATGTTCGCAATCATGGCAACAACAATGGCCACGAAACCAGCCAACAGCATGCCGCCCAGGAAAGACAGATCACGCTTGGTGGTCAGGGCGTAGGCTGAACACGCAAAGAACGTCAGTGCTGTACCACCCAGTGCAGGGATAATGGCATGGCCAAGACCTGCGCCGACGTACATGTTCAGAATTGGACCCAATGTATAGCCCATGAAGCCTGTCAGTGCGAATGTGAAAACCAGCCCCAAGCTGCTGTTGCGGTTCTTTTCTGTCAGGAACAGCAGACCGTAGAAGCCAACCAGAGTCAGAATCAGACCTGGGTGAGGCAGGTTCATCGTCATTGCAAAACCGGCAACAACGGCTGACCAGACCAGCGTCAGAGATAGCAGGAAGTAAGTGTTACGTAGAACCTTGTTGGTAGATAGTACGCTCTCGTAAGCTGTGTCACGATTGACAATACGATCGTTCATAAATAGTCCCCTCAGGGTTAGTTATGTAGATATTCTGATAATACATAGATTGGGGCGAGTGTCGCCAATTACAAGTCGCTCGTTATTGGATGAGGCTTGCCCCAGGCATTGTATGTCAGTGTAACTGTTTGACAAAGATGATACTTAACAATTCTTTATCGTGGTGGCTAAAGTTGTAAACGAATGTTACAACCTGGCGGTTCAAATCACTTCGAAGGTGATTGTTCAGCATCCCAAATGAAAGAAGCTTGATGGTTTTGTGCTCATGCCATAAACCACCAAGCTTATTTTTAAGTGCCAGTTTTCTTAAGTATCAGTTTTCTTAAATTTCAGATTGTTGATGCGTCAGCGTAACGGCGGGGCGTATTGCAGTCCACCATCAGACCAGAGTGCATTGAGGCCGCGTTTAATTTTGAGTGAGGAACGCATGCCTACCGTGCGTTCAAAGCTCTCGCCGTAGTTACCCACTTGTTTGATGACCTGGTAACTCCAGTCGTCATTCAGGCCAAGTCCTTTGCCTTTAGGCCCTGACAAACCGATTAGACGGAGAATGTCGGGGTCATTAGATGCCTTCATGTCGTCCACATTGTGTGAGGATACTCCCAGCTCTTCAGCTTGTATCATGGTGAATAACGTCCATTTCACAATATTGAACCACAGGTCATCGCCCTGGCGTACAACCGGCCCGAGAGGCTCTTTGGAAATGATGTCAGCTAATACAACAGCGGTTTCCGGTTCTGCCAAATGCAGGCGCAGGGAATAAAGACCAGACTGATCTGCCGTCAGGGCATCACATTTACCGGCCTCAAAGCCTTTTACGGTTTCAGATGCGGTATCAAACGGGACTGAGGTATAACGGATTTCATGAAAGCGGAAATAGTCCTCCAGATTCAGCTCGGTGGTGGTTCCGGCCTGAACACAAATTCTGGCGCCATCCAGCTCGGTTGCTTTGCTGATTTCCAGTGACTTGTGAATCATAAACCCTTGACCATCGTAATAATTGATTCCGGCAAAGTTCAGCCCTAGTGCCGTATCCCGATTTAAGGTCCAGGTCGTGTTGCGTGAAAGAATGTCGATGTCGCCCGATTGCAGCGAGGTAAAACGCTCTTTGGCGGTGAGGGGAATGTATTTGACCATGTATTTGTCACCGAGCGCGGCTGCGGCGACAGCCTGACATAACTCCACATCTAACCCGTTCCATTCGCCTTTGTCATTCGGGTATGAGAATCCGGGCAGCCCGGTACTTACACCGCATTGCAAATAACCTTTTTGCCGAATTTGCGCCAGTGTTTCTGAAACTAGCGGTTGCGTTTTGTTGTTTTGTTCGGACAGCTGTTTTTCCAGCTCCATGACTTTTTGCTGGAGCGCCATGGTATCGGTAGGGAGGTTGGCGATGCCTCCGGGCGATGACTGGGAGAGTTGTTGCTCCAGGACGTCAATTTTATTCTGAAGTTGCTGAATCAGTTCCTGATCCCGGGCTGTGCCGTCATCACAGCCTGCCAGAAAGATCAGGGCTGAAGAGGTGAGAAAGGTAAAGGTCATGGATTGCTTCATAAATACGTCCTGTCATTCCTTCTGCAATGAGAATAATCGGCACGGAATGGCCTCACCCGGAAGAGTGAATATTAACTATCTGTTTTTCTTGTCACTATTGAGTATAGAAACAGTTTGAAATACTGCTAGTGGTTTACTCAAAGGATCAAGGCTGATCGATGTACCCTCTAGTGGCTTATTATGAAAAGGTTGGATTCGGTAGTTTCATTTGATGGCCAGGTTTTATGAATAGCATTTTATGGCTGGTTTTTTATGGCTGGGTTTGATGACTAGTTTTGATTGCTTAGCTTTGGTGGTTTCATAGCAGTCTTGTTGGTTGTTTGAACAATCAATCACAAGTGCCAATAAAAGGCTTTACAGCAGGCTGCGGGATGATTAGTATTCTTGGCTCACGGAGAGATGGCTGAGTGGTTGAAAGCACCGGTCTTGAAAACCGGCATACGTTAATAGCGTATCTAGGGTTCAAATCCCTATCTCTCCGCCACATTCGAAAAAACCGCTGCATTGTCAGCGGTTTATTTATGCCTGAATGATCCGTCCCAATCTTGTCGGCATAGCCATACCGCTGGCAGCAGCAAAACTGCTGGTATCATCAAGCCTGTTGGCACCATCAAACACGTAAAAACGCCCCGTCGCAGGACGGGGCGTTTTATTATGATATTGCTTCTGTAAGTTAGTAAGAGACTTTGATGGTCACTGTGGCGACATTCGATAGGTTTCCATAGCTGTCTTTCACGGTGTAAGTAAAAGTAGCATCCTTGGCACGAGTCGCGGTGTAGGTAAAGCTGCCGTTACCATGATTTTCCAGTTTACCGAGCAGTGGGTCCGGGCCATTGATCACGTTGACGCTGTTCATATCGATAGTTGCGCCGTCAGCGTAATCATTGCTTGTTACATCAAATGTCACTTTGTACCGGTATTTCACTGAAGGGTAGTCATCCTTGGCGTATACCGAACTAACCGGCTTGTCATTCATGAATGGTTCGATTGGAGACAGCCCTTTGGCATAGCGACCGCCAGCACCAACCATAGGCACTTCCATCCATTCTTCTTCCGCGATACCGTTGCCGTTATCAGTGACCGCGTATTCATCACCGATGGCACCGACAGGTACGTGCAGCTGTGGATGGTCAAACGGTGCTTTCTCCCAGCGAACCCGCTCATCTGTCAGCGTTTTCAGGAACGCGACAAGCGCGTATTTCTCTTCCAGAGTCAGTCCCAGGTTATTGATGTCTGGATCCAGGTTAGAACCGTTTTCACCAAATCCGGTTGAGTCGCCGTGTCCTTCCATCATGTCTTCACGGTTACCACCACGGTTATAGAAAGTCACTACCTGGAACAGGGTCGACATGCTGCCGTTGTGCATGTATGGGCCGGTCAGCTCAACATTGCGCAAACTTGGTACTTTGAAGGAACCATCAACCGCATTCCGCTCGTCAGATTTAACCGGTTCATTTGGATCGACTTCAAACGTATTGTGGTCGACTTCGAAGCTATCCGGCACATTCTTACCCGCGGCCATTTGCTGCGCCTGACGAGTGAAAGAGAGTGGGTTGCCCCAAGGATCATCACCACCTAACCCAATGTCTTCCTTGGTTGGACGTACACCGATGTTGTAGAAGCCGTTATCGTAGATCGCCGCGTTGTTATCGCCCATGATCATCCGTTCAACCAGACCCCCTTCCTGTTGCTCAGGGTTCAGATGGGTTGCGGCTTTCGAGAACTCAGGCCCACTATGACAGTTAATACACTTACCTTTCCCGACAAACAGTTCCATCCCTTTGATTTCTTCGTCAGTCAATGCGTATTTATCACCTTCTACATATTGGTCATAACGTGAGTCATCTGAAATCAGCGTCGCTTCATAGAGCTGAATGGCCAAACCCCAGAACAGGCTGAAGTTGTGCTCGATTTGCTCAAAGTCATCGATCTTACGGCTGTAGCCCCAGAGATCTTCATGGAAAGCATCCTGAATCATCTGACGATAGCTCGTACGCAGACCATTGTTAGGGTAGGCACTCAGATAACCCAGTACGCTATCGGTTTTGTCGACTTGCTGCAGCCCCAGAGGAACCAGACGCAGCAGTTTTTTTGCCATGGACTGGAAGGCTTTGGATGCACAGGTCATCTCAAAATCACTTCCTGGAGGCCCTACCGCCTGAGATGCAGCACTGGAGTTAACCAGATTCACTTCCTTCAGGTTAATCGTGTTGCTGTAGCGATCAAAGTGCATAACTTTGGCATCTTTGTTGCGACGGCCAAATGGGTCAATTCCATTGAACACGTTATTCGCCCGGCCATCCCAGAAGTTACGGAAGTTGAAAATGGCGTTAATGACGGTAGGCGTGTTACGTGGCTCAACCCGGCGGGTACCAATGTTGGTGACATGGAAGATGTCATTGATGTTGGTACATCCCTCACGGCCATCGGTGAAGTGTTGGTCGTAGTCGGCACCAAACAGATCATCGAAGGTACTGGCAAATACCCCTTGAGACGAGACAACGTCATCACTGTCGAACATTACATAAGATTCACGATCGTCTGGGTTTTGATACACACGGAATGGGAAATCTTCTTTCTTCAGTGTGTAGTTAGGACCACCATGACCAGTACGGGTCGGGTCAAAAATCTCACGTTTGTCTTCTTCGGTATGTTTTAAACCGGGGCTAAGCTGGTTTTTAATCCTGTTATCAGCCCCTGCGTGGAAGTGACAACTGGCACAACTTTGCCCCTGGCTACCTGCCTGCATTTCCCAAAAAAGTGCTTTACCTAATTTAATCGCGGCATTTTTGTCTTTGACATATTTTTCTATCCCGTAAACGGGCGCGGGCTGGATCCCTTTCATCGATTTCAGTACAGAGAGATCGACAGGCTCCGGTGTTGGTTCGGCCACTTCAGCGATCGCGATACTGGCGGTTAAGCCTAATATGCATGACGCTATTATCGCTTGAAGTTGACGTTTTTTAGAAAACTTCACTTCGTTCATCACTCACCCCTAACTTCCATTTTTACAAACTGTTAGTTTTTTATTACGAGCGGAAACTCGTGAAATAAAGATGGGTGAAACGCGAAGTCTTGATTATTAACTTTGTGAATAACGGTACTTTTATTGATTTAGAAATTAAGCCGGAAATATAGACAATTGCATTAGGGGTAATAATTCAGTCTTATCCGCGATGCGGGTAGCGAAAGTGAGGATATGTCCCAAAGCTGGACTAAGGCTTTTTTATGCCAGCTATGAATATTCTGACGATAACTCACCACAAAATAGGACAATTTTTCTGAGAGCTTTTTAAGCCAATCGGGGAGGTGTAAATATGCAACCTGCGTTGTCTCATAAGATTTCGCACCAATCTTAAGATTGGCTTCAGAACCTCGCAAGACCGCATGAGACATGCGACAGTTGTTCTAAAAATAAAAAAGCGCAGCCTGAGCTGCGCTTGATTGGGTTTCATCGTACGTGGTGCGGGTTACGCCTTAGCGAGTTTGCTTTCCAGCGCAACGGCATCGACAGGCTTGGTGATGAAAGACAGGAAGACTGCTACTGCCATCATACAGGCACAGATCGTGTAAGCCAGTGTGTAAGTACCGGTTGTGTCAACCGCGACTGCTGCAACCACAGGACCGATAAAGCCACTGATACCCCATGCGGTGTAAAGTACGCCGTAGTTTGCACCGTAGTTTTTCAGACCGTAGTAATCAGCAGTAATAGATGGGAACACTGCCAGCAGGGTGCCGTAACCGACACCTGCCAGTGCTGCGCCAATCATCAGCGTAAAGTCTGAATTGAAGCTCGCAAACAGCGCCATGTTGATGCCTTGCATGATGAAGGCAAGCATCAGGGTTTTCACGCCGCCAATCTTATCAGACAGGATACCTGCAACGACACGGCCACCAGAGTTGAAGATAGACAGGATCACAACCAGGTAAGCGGCTTCGGTGATGTTAGCCTGTTGGGCGGCAATAGAGGTGATGTTACCGATCACCATCAGACCTGCCGATGAAGCCAGTGCAAACATCAGCCACAGTGAATAGAACTGCGGGGTTTTGACCATTGCACGCCAGTTGATGTCAACCGGTTTAGACGCTGGCTTGTTCGCGGCATTGGCAGGTGCTTCTGGCTGGTAACCGGCTGGTGGGTTGTTGATGGTACATGCCAATGGCACTGCAATCAGCAGGACAGCCACACCCAGAATCATGAAGCTGGTATTGATACCGAAGGTGCCAATCAGGCTGGACGTCAAAGGAGCCAGGTAAACCGCAGCCAGACCAAAGCCTGCAGCAATCAGACCGTTTACCAGGCCTTTCTTCGACGGGTGGAACCATTTCATGGCTGATGGTGCCAGACAGGCGTAACCAAAACCGATACCGCAACCGGTCATCAGGCCAAAAGTCAGAATCAGCAGAAGTGGTGACGTCGCAAAGCTGGAAATGATCATACCCAGGCCCACCATTACGGTACCCAGAATCAGGATACGGCGTGGACCCATGCGGTCTTGCAGCACGCCTGCAATCAGCAGAGATACAGAGAACGCGATGACCGCGACAGTATAAGGCATTGAGGCATCAGCATTAGACCAACCCAGGTCAACGACTAGCGCTTGCTTAAATACACTCCAAGCGTACAGAATGCCCATACATAAGTTAATACAGAAACCTGCCAGCAGGATCTGCTTAGCTCTATCAAATTTTTTCATTTTGCTCTCAGTCACCACGAACAAAGCCGCTACCGCGAAGACAGCGGGCTTTCTACTAAAATTTTTTTGTCTTTAATCAACAAAAATGACATTTTTGCCAAGGGAGCGCGGATTCTATCAATATTTTTTTGACAGAAAACAGATAGACACATCCTGTTACAAATGTTTGTCGGGCGGATAACAGCTGTCATCGGTTTGTTTTCATTTATAACATCGTAATTCAATGGGTTACATGCGGCTTCAGGTGTGCAGGGGAATGCAGGAAAATGTTTCCCCGCCATACAGGATGGCGGGGAGGGCGCTATATCGGGAGCGTGTGTTAGTTTGAAAGGATACTGAAGATTTTGTCTTTAAGCTGGAGGCGTTCAAGTTTGAGTTGCGTGAAGTGGTGGTCGTCTGTCGGAATGTTGCTGCCTTCTAAACCTCGAATTTTATGGTCAAGATGATGATAACGATCTGCCATCCTTTTAAAGTGTTCATCGGATGTCTTCAGTTCTTTGATTCTGTCACTTAGTTCTGGGTACTCAATGAAGAGCGAGTGATTTTCACCTAACATCGTGATACTCCGTAATTTCAGCTTATGGACCACCGCTTGCAACGGCCTCGTGAGAAAGCGTGTACGGCACTACCGTGTTGCTTTCGGTTCCTAGCGCACCCAGAGTGAAGAAAGTCATTATTGTCGTAATACAACGTTTGTATGGCGCTGATTACTTTATCGTGCTCTTGCGAACAATGCCGCATACAGCGAACCGCTAAGATAATAATAGCTGTGGATTCCTGAAACAGAAAAGGCCAGGTGATTAACCTGGCCTTTTCATGAGTAAGTGGCGACTTACTGGATAAAGCTGATATAGGCTTGTAGTACCACTAGGTTAGCGATATCAATGAAGAACGCGCCGACGATAGGGACTATCATGAATGCCTGCGGAGATGGCCCGTTACGAGAGACCAGCGAGCCCATGTTCATTACTGCCGTCGGGGTCGCCCCCATACCGAAGCCACAGTGGCCTCCGGCAATGACCGCTGCATCATAGCTACTGCCCATCATTCGGAATGTCACAAAGTAGGCAAACGCAGCCAGACACAGAGTCTGTACCGACAGAATAATCAGCATCGGCAGAGCCAGACCCAGCAGTTCCCACAGTTGCAGGCTCATCAATGCCATCGCCAGGAAGAGCGACAGAGAGATAGTGCCCAGGGCATCCACGGTTTCCGTGTTGACCTTGTAAGCCTTGGTTGTCTCACACACATTGGTGATGAAAACACCAATAAAGAGGGCGTAGACAAAGTCCGGGATACGAAGCCAGCTGATTCCAAAGCTATCCACAAACGCTTTAAAGTGAGCGGCACCCGCGACACAGATTAACAGAATAAACAGGGTTTCAATCGTGTTCTTGGCGGTGATGCGATCTTCTTCATGATCGATATACGTCACCAGATCAGGATGCTCAACATGATGTTTCTCACCCGGGCCAAAATCCGATTTAAGATTGAATTTGTTAATCAGTCGCTGAGCGACAGGGCCACCAATGATGCCACCCATTACCAGGCCGAAGGTCGCGGCTGCCATCGACAGCTCCAAAGTGTTCAGATTGAACAGCTCACTGTAGGTTTGTGACCAAGCTGCACCGGTTCCATGACCACCAGACAGGGTAATAGACCCCACCATCAGTCCCAGAAGCGGATCCAGGCCAAGCATGCTGCTCATTCCGACACCTACGGCGTTCTGAATGACAATAAAGATGGTTGCCACGGCCAGGAATAAGAAAACCCGAGAGCCTCCTTTAGCCAGTAATTTAAAACTGGCCGCCAGACCAACGGTGGCAAAAAACATCTGCATCAGTGTGTTTTTCAGGCTTAGCTGAAAAGTAATATCGATACCTTGCTTGTGCAAAATGGTAATAATCAAGGCAACTATAAGGCCCCCGACAATAGGCTCGGGAATATTGTACTTTCTGAAGATCTTTACTTTGCTATTAACGAAATAGCCAATAAAAAGCACAATAATCGCTATCAGAAACGATTCAAGTTCACTTACTTGTACGACTGTATTCATGATTATGTCTTTGCATTGTTTTTTTAGGTGGCCATATTAACTCCTAAATAAGCACCTGCATATATTGCTATCCCGAACAAAATGTTGTAGGTCTCCAGTTTCTATGTTGTTGTGATTGTTTAATTTTTTGATGTGTTTCATGTATCTTGATAATGCTTTTGGTGTATTTGTTAAAATATTGTTCATTGTTGGCGTAATTAACCTGAAGGCGAAAATTAAATGTCAGATTTAATATTCGCTCAAAGGTTCACCACCAAACCCGCTGTAGCACTTAAAAATCATGACCCTGTCAATTCTCTGAATGTTTCGAAGACGATGAATATCAGCAACTATCATTCTGGTGAATTGTAATCGAACTGTTAAGGATGAATATGTTGCGGCTAAATAGTAGCCATCTGACTAAAAGCAGGATTATATTGCGTAAAACTACCAAAAATTAACTTAAAAAATTTGAAATTAATTGGCTTTTTATTATATCGCGAGAGTGATAACGGCATTGAAGGGGGGATATTGTGATTAATAAATCAGCGTTTCATTGTATTGAAGTCACAAATTTATCGCTCTTCTGAGAATCGTTAATAAAGAAGAGCGACAAAAGTGGGGGAGGGATTAACTGGGTTTTCTCAATTTCAGGTTTTTGCGCAGTTGTTGAATATATGCAATTCGGTCAGGATTTGCCGGAGCACTGGTTGGTTTTAGCTGTTCCATCGCGCTGGCTTCATTTTGTGTCATGCAGCGGCCATTCACCCGGTAGTGCGGTTGCTTTGATTCAACCGTCGCCTGTCGGGAAGCATCTTCCTGTGCTTGTGCCATTGCTTCGCGTGCCAGGCTTTGGTTCGTCGGATCCTGAACTACGTATTTGTGTCGTAATGGCTGACCCTGTTGCTGTTGTTGGTCACGTTGTTTGATGTAGTTTTCAAGATGCTCACTGAAACTCATGTTACACACCTAATCACGTTGGGTTTTCTTAACGGTATAGCGCCAAAGGCAGATTTGCAATTAAAACCCGTGCTCGCTCAGAGGACAGATTCGTTGTCCTGCGTAATATACTTATTTTCGAACGTATTAACAGGGACAGGGTGACCAAAATAATAGCCCTGAAATTCCTCGACCCCAATGCTGGCCAGAAAACGCTGCTGGGGATCGGTTTCCACGCCTTCCGCGACGACCCGCATGTTCAGGTTATGTGCCAGTTCGACAATAGAACGGGTAATGGTGACATTATCCTGGTTCCATGGCAGCTCTTTTATAAACTCACGGTCGACCTTCAGGATGTGAATAGGAAAACGGCTCAGGTAAGCCAGTGAGGAATAGCCGGTGCCAAAATCATCCACTGCGATTTTTACTCCCAGCGCTTCCAGTTTGACAAGACGATCCAGCGCGGTCGTTACGTCGGACATAATGACGGATTCAGTAATTTCCAGCTCCAGGAAGTTGGGGTCACACTGAAAATCTTCGATGGCTTGCTGCACCGTTTCGACCAGGTTGGAGTTCAGCAGCTGGCGGGCTGATATATTCAGCGCAAAATTGATATACACGCCGTTTTCCTGCCAGGCCCTGAGTTGCTGACACGCCGTGCGGATAAGTTGTTGACCTACCTGAATGATCAAGCCGGAACGCTCCAGAATCGGAATTACTTCAACAGGCGGTTGAATCTCACCGGCTTCATTGTGCCATCTCAGCAGTGCTTCAACACCGCACAGAGTGTGGTTTGTGGCATTCACCTTGGGCTGATAGTACAGTTCGTATTGGTCGGAACCGATGCTTTTACGAAGCTCTGACTCCAACTGGAGTTTCAGCAAGCTTTCTCGACCCATCTCGGGTGTGTAGTAACAGTAACGGTTCTGGCCTTCTTCTTTAGCCCGATACAACGCGATGTCTGCATGTTTGCTTAGCTCATCGGCCGTACCGGCATCCATCGGGTAGAGGCTTATCCCGACGCTGGCGGTCAGAAAGACTTCTTTATTATCGACACACATGGGGTCTGAGATATGCGTAATAATCCGTTCCGCCAAGCGACTGATGTGTTCGACTGTCATCTCACCACAAATGAGGATGGCAAACTCATCCCCCCCCAAGCGCGCAAGAAAGTCTGTTTCGCGTAATATATGCTGAATTCGTCCGGCCACAGTCTGGATGAGCTTGTCACCGAAGTCGTAGCCGAACGAGTCATTGACTTGTTTGAAATGGTCCAGATCCACCGACAGAAGTGCCACACACAGCTCCGGGCGATGATGACCATTGATGGTACTGTCGATTTTCTGCTGGAGCAGGGTGCGGTTGGGCAGTTCGGTCAGTAAATCAAAATGTGCCAGCTTTTGCAGGCGTGTCTCGAACAGAACCCGTTCGGTAATGTCTTTCCCGGTCGAGATATAGTGGCTGATTTTGCCCCTGCTGTTGCGTATAGGTGAAATCGTTTTTTCTTCGTAGAGCACATCTTTGTCATCTTGTTCATGCGCAATCACCCGTTGTACCGTCATCCCTAGTTTCAACTGCTCCTGCACTTTGAGCAGTTCATGGTTACTTGGCAATGACTGGCGCAGCAGGCGGGTAGACTGAGTGCCGACAATTTCTTTTGAACGCACGCCATTCTGCTTTTCAAACGAAGGATTTACGTATTCAACAATCCCTTTATAGTCGGTGATAATGATAGCGTCGTTACTCTGCTCAAGTGCGCGCGAGAGGCTTTTCAGCTTATCTTCTCGCAATGACCACTCAGTGACATCCCGGATGTTCAGCAAAATTTCATCGCTTTCACTGTAGGTGGTTTCGGTTGCGATGATTTCAATATAGCGGGGGCGGATGCCTCTCAGCTGAATGGTGGCTTTAACGACGGGTGAAGCCTCGTTGCTTTGACCGACTTTTCGCTCATGCAGATCGTCAATCAGCTCTTTAAGCTGTTTACGGGTTTTTCCGCCCGCTACCAGTCGCAGCAGGTTTTTTCCGCTCAGGCTTTTATTCGGTAGCATTAAAATTTTGTGGGCTGCCGGATTCATCGTCAGCACGTTCATTTGCATGTCGAGCGTAATCAGCCCATCAGGCGCACTGGTTAACACGGTCTGATACTTAAGCGCTGCGTCTTCAACGTTGCGGGTCAGCCTGCGCTGAGCATTGAGCATCTGAGACAGGTGCCAGGTCAGGACAATACAGCCTGACAGCAGAGCGAGGATCAGAATGACAAAAGCCACAAACTTGATGATTCGTTGCTGTGAGAAAGCCAGTTCATCAATGGCATTGGTGAGATTTACCCGGCTGATGATAGTCCAGGGTAAGTCGGCACCGTCAAAAGGCAGGGTGAAGGGCTTATCGCCGGAGAAGCCTTTCCCGGAAAAAAAACGGGTAAAAGTATAGAGGTAGTCACCCGAAATAAACTGTCCTTTGGCATTTAGCTGAATCTGCTGCCACAGTGTCGGAAAGTCCTGATTGAAATCTGTCACTGCGGGATTGTTGGACGGCAGCATAAATTGCCAGGCGCTGGTTCTGTCCGGCCCGAGTAACCACTGTCCTTCATTGTTGACCAACCAGTTCTGGCTGTTCTGCCAGCCATACTGTTGGGTAAGTTCGTTCAGGTAATCCATCCCCAGATAATTTAGCCCGACCAGATAACTTTTCCCGTTCACTTTCAGATGGCTGAAAAAGCGAATCATGGGTTTGTAGGGCAGTTCTATCCGTCCATTTTCCATATTCAGGTCAAAGGGTGAAGTATAGATCTGGCCCGGAGGAATATTCAGGGCTTCGACGACGTATGGGCGATGGCTTTTATCTTGCAGTTGTTTATCTGACACAACAGTGGTATTACCATCAACACTGTTAATACGGATAACTTCTTGGCCGTTTTCATCCAGAAGACGGACTTGATCATAATATCGACGTGTATTAGCCAGGCGTTTAAATGTTGCTGTTAATATTGTTAATGACTCATCAAAAGAATGGCCGGATAAGACAAACTCTTCGCGCGATTTTTCACTTAAATAATGTAAATCTTCCAAGATCGGTGAAAAATGCAGTCGAGTGATGTGCAACGAAGAAATATGCCGGCTTTGTTCCCTTTCGTGGATACGCTGCTTTAACTGTTTTGCATCTTCTTGATAGATATAATAGGAAGCAACGGCTGTCAGCGATAGCAGAGGGATCAACAGAACCAGAAATCTCAACAATACTACCTTCATACATCTTCCATGATTAAGCCACATCAGAACTAAGTATAGGACCCGATTGCTTGCTGTCGTATAAAAAGTGAGTTTTCGTGCGTTTTCTTTCAAAAAGCATGATTTCTGCGAGTTGAAGCACAACTTTTTTCCGAATTAGCGTCAGTAAATTATCAGTTGGTAATAAGCTGAATGCCTATTTAATGATAGGTTAATAATTAAATATCAGGAAAATAAAAGCTGCATTTAAATTGATTGTTATTACTGTCAATAATTAATGGATGTGTTTTTTCATAGGCAACTTAAGTATAGGTGCTTTTGTTTCACTTTTATAAATAAAAGGTGGTTACGTGACGGAAATAATAACAATGAAGCTAAAAAAGCAGGTGAGTCAACCAGCCTAAATACAGGTGGATAAAACAGGAAAAAAGCCAGTAGGGACAGACTGGGAAAAGTAGGGAAAACCTGCGGCAGACGAACAGGGATAAGTTAGGAAAGGGGCATGATACCGAAGCCGCCAGCGTGGCTCCGGCTACTCATTATTATTGTTCTTCATAATGTGAGTGATGCCCAATGTCACGGGCTCAAAACAATCATGAAGTCATAACCATTACTGATCAATCAACCAGCCATTTTGAACAGCAAGGTCGATTTGCTGACAGGCGTAGGCCCACAGTTTGGGTGTCACTGCTTGCAGGTATTGATTACGTTTCAGTACTTGCTGCTTGGTGACTTTGTGCTCCACCCAGGTGCCGCCGTTATTGGCCATATTTTGAATGAGCGGCAGAATACGGTCCATGGCTTTGGCGAAGCGGGCATCGGCCGTTTCTGCTTGCTCGAACTCAATCCACAGCGCTCTCATTGCTTCAAATTGTTCGTCAGGCAGCAATCCGAACAAGCGATTAGCCGCGGCAATTTCTTGCTCTTCCTGATTATCCAGCTCATGTTGCGCGGCAAAAGCGAACGTGTCACCGGCATCGATCTCAACAATATCGTGAATAAGCAACATGCTGACAGAACGATTGATATCTACCGGCTCTTCGACATAGCTTTTCAGTACCTGCGCCATCAGGGCGATGTGCCAGCTGTGCTCGGCACTGTTTTCACGGCGGTTATTGTCTGGCTTGACCATGGTTTGACGTCGAACAGCTTTCAAACGGTCAATTTCTGTAATGAAGGCAAGCTGTTTTTCTAAATCGTTCATAAGGTCCTCTTTTTCTTAATATCCATGTTGCAAGTCGAGCAATCAGACAATGATAACCTGCGGCCAGCAAACGCCCGGTATTAAACACCTTTCACTGACGTTAAGCAAATGTACACAGGCCATTAGCCATGCATGCAGTGAGGTCAATCCAGGTTATCAGAGGTTTCGTCAAAACTGTCGCGCTAAATGTTAACTGCCTGAAACTCAGCGCATTCTCCATTTTGCTGCCCGAATTGTCTAACACATGAGTCTTAATGCTTCCTGCTGCCCGCCTATACTCAGCGCATATTGCGAGTATCAGCACCCGGGCCGGTGTTATTCCGTCAGCGCCAATTAGCTGTTTGTTTGCAGCTATGAGTTAAAGCAAACCGTTACAAGCGAACAGTTTGACGTTATCGGCTACAAGTGGGTAGGTAACATAAGTGGCCAGCTTCGGTGCTGTACCGTCCTGTTGGGGTATCCGCCCTGATTCGTTATTGGAGCAAGTTTATGAAGATGTTCTCGGGCTTGGTGATGGTGGGAGTTTCGGTGTTGTTTGCGGGGTGTGGGAGTGATTCTTCCGACAGTGGTACCGGTAATGATGCGACAACGTTAGCCCGAATAATCGGCCCGGTTGAGAGTATTTCATATGATGATGAAACGTTAAGTGTTAATGGCCATCAGCTGGATGGCTCAGCGGCTACGGTGTCGTATGACGATAACACGTTCAGCTTCAATGATCTGGCTCAGGGGATGGTTGTCGAAGCCATCGTATCAGGGACACAGGCACAGCGGGTTAGCCAGCAGATCACTTTGCAGCCGGTATTGAGTGGGCCGGTGACGGCGGTGTCTGCTGACAGTATTACCGTGAACGGGGTTGTTGTTGCAACCAGTGGCTCAGGGTTTGCTGTGGGCGACTGGGTGCTGGTTTTTGCGATGCTTCAGCCAGACGATTCCTGGCAGGTGCTGCATGTGGCCAAAACGCCTTCTCTCACGTCAGCAGAATTAGAAGGCGGGATTTCCCAGCTAGATACTGCCGGCAGTACTTTCTTGTTGCAGACGGTGAAGGTGGATTTCAGTAATGCGGTGATTGATGACAGCCGGCCATTGCTGGATGGTGTCTGGGCGGAAGTACACGGTCAATTCTCAGGTGACACCTTTGTGGCCTCCCGTATTGAGGTTAAGCAAGGACGTGATGTCAGCGGGAGTGAATTTGAGGGCATAGTTACTTGGGTCAGTGACGACGGGACGGAGTTTGAAGTCGGTGGATATCTGCGTGTCAGGGTTGATGGCAGTACTGTCTTTGATGATGGTTCTCCTGCGGACTTGAAACCCGGCGCCATCGTGGAATTAGATTTGGTCGAGTTGAATGGGCAACTGGTCGCAACAAAGGTTGATTTTGAATCTCAAGCCAGTGGTTCCAGTCCTTCTGTACCAACCAGCACCAGCTTTGAGTTTAAGGTGGAAGGTGAGGCCAGTTTTGCTGGCAATCAGCTAACGATTAACCAAATCCCTTTTATCGTTGATGCAAATACTGAGTTTGTGGATGGATTATCGCTCTCTTCCATCAATGGGATGTGGGTAGAAATTCAGGGACGTTCGTTGAATGGTGAACACCGAGCCAAGAAGATTGATCAGGAAAGCAAAGATAGTGAAATCAGCCTGGAAGGTGTCGTAAGCAGCGGCAGTCTGTGGGGCTATTCCGCTACAGATGGGACACTCGACAGCTTTGAGGGCAAATGGGCGGATGTGGAATGTCGGCGCTCGGAAAGCAATGAGCTGAGCCAGTGCCGTAATGAGCCTTAATACAACACAATGACCTAACGTCCGGCCACTGCACATGGCCGGACGTTGACATTAACGGGCGGTTTCAAAGGCCAGGGCTTTGCGTTCGACCTGACGAAACAGTAAGGTCAGAGAACCATTAATCACCAGATAAAATGCGCCGGCGACACCAAACACGACCAAAGTGTCGTAGGTCTGGGCATTGATACGCTGCGCGTAACCCATGATATCCATGATGGTGATAGTGCTGGCCAGAGACGTTCCTTTAAATACCAGAATCACTTCGTTGGAGTAAGCCGGAATAGCCCTGCGAATGGCGTAGGGTAGCAAGACACCCAGCGTGGCTTTGGTATCCATCCCCAGCGCCCGGCATGCCTGCCACTGTCCTGACGGGATCGCATTAAACGCCCCTTTAAAGAGTTGGGTGCTGTAGGCCGCGGTATTCAGTGCCAGTGCCAGCATGGCACAGAACCACGGTTGGCTAAGCCAGTTCCAGGCAATACTGTCACGAACGGCCTCGAACTGACCTGGCCCGTAATAGATCAGGAAAATCTGTACCAGCAACGGAGTACCGGTAAACAGGGTTATCAGCCCCCGACTGATCCAGTGGCACCCTGGTGTTTTCAGAATCAGTGTCAGTGTCATCAGCAGTGCAATAACACAGCCCACCAGTAAGGAAACGGCAGTCAGTTCAAGGCTGGTTGCGAGTCCGTCAACGAGCTGCCAGACATGTTGTTCGTTCATGCCGTTGCCTCCTTGGAGGATGCCGCGGAAACCGAATGGCCCTGGCTGGCATCCTGCACACTGTATTTCTTATCAAGCACTTTAACAAAACGTTGGGTGATGATGGTGATCACCAGATAGACTGCCGCCGCCGAGGCATACCAGGTAAAGCTCTGGTGCGTAGCTGCTGCTGTTAACTGGGCTTGTTTAAGCAGATCCGTGACCCCAATCAGAGAGACCAGTGCGGTGTCTTTCAGTAGCACCAGCCATTGGTTCGTTAGCCCTGGCAGGGCATGGCGAATAGCCTGTGGCAGCACAATTTTGATAAAGGCATGGCTTTTCGGGATACCCAGTGCACTGGCGGCTTCTCGTTGTCCGTTTGGTACCGCTTTCAACGCGCCCCGCAGGGTTTGCGAAGCATAAGCGGCAAAAATGAGCGACAAGGCTATCACTCCAGACCAGAACGGACTGATTTCGACATAATCACCGGTGATGAGAAACAACACCTGGGTCGAACCAAAGAAGATAAACAGTACAACCAGCAGTTCCGGTAATCCGCGGAGTACCGTCACAAACGCAGTTGTTGGCCACGACAACAATTTGTAGCGTGACATTTCACCACCGGCAAAAGCGACGGCGAGCAACAATCCGACGATGACACTGGCAAAGCTAAGCTGGATGGTGATCCAGCTCGCTTCCAATAACGTTAATGCATATCCCGATAACGCCATAAATTACTCACCAAAGTACTTATCAAAAATCTGCTGGTAGGTACCGTTAGCTTTGACGGTTTTCAGGGCGCCATTCAGTTGTTCCAGCAGTTTTTCGTTGTTCTTGTTTACGGCGATACCAAAACCGTTGCCGAAGTATTGCGCGTTAGTAACGGGCTGGCCGACATAGCTCAGGGTATCGCCTTTCTTGAACCATTCAGCGACAACGGCGGTGTCACCAAATACCGCATCGATACGGCCATTTTGCATATCCAGAAATGCATCCTGATAGCTCGCATAAGGCACCGCAGTTACACCCGGCATGGTATCGGTCAGGTAGCTTTGGTGGGTCGAACCGTTCTGAACACCGATGCGCTTACCTGCAAGTGCAGACTGGTCAGCGACCTTGTCTTTCAGGGCAACGAAAACGGCTGCATTGTCGTAGTAAGGCGCAGTAAAGTTCACGACTTGCTGGCGTTGTTCCGTAATATCGATACCAGAAATTGCAGCGTCATAACGACGGAATTTCAATGCAGGGATCAGGCTGTCAAAAGGTTGGTTATGGAAGCTGCATTTTGCATCAATGACTTCACAAAGCGCGTTGGCCAGATCCACATCAAAGCCCTGAATCTGATTGTTTTCATCAACATATTCAAATGGCGCGTAGGTCGCTTCCATTGCAAATTTAATTTCGTCCTGTGCCAGGGCGTGAGTGGAAGCCAGACCGATCAGGGATGCCAGTAAAATCTTTTTCATCGCATTACTCCGTGCGTTATAAACCGCGCATCACGGCTTTCGGCCTGATACCGGTGTATCAATAAGGGTTGAGATTTAATTAGTGCGTGAGGTATTCAGCAAACTGCGGGGTGGCTGGTCGGGTGAATGCCTCATGGGTGCCAAACTCCACCATGCGTCCTTTTTCCAGGTACAGCACATGGCTGGCAATTTTTTTTGCGAAGTCGACTTCGTGGGTAACGACTACCTGGGTGATGCCAGTGCCACTCAGATCTTTGATGATTTTGACTACCTGGTTGGTAATTTCCGGGTCCAGCGCGGCAGTTGGTTCATCAAACAGCAAAACTTCAGGTTTCATCATCAGAGCACGGGCAATAGCCACTCGTTGTTGCTGACCGCCGGAAAGTTGTAACGGCCAGGCATCGGCTTTATCGGCAAGCTGCAGTGTCTGAAGCGTTGTCATCGCTTCTTCAATAGCCGCAGCTTTGTTCATGCCCGCGACTTTCACCGGTGCTTCAATCAGGTTTTCCAGCACTGTGAGGTGCGGCCAGAGGTTATATTGCTGGAACACCATGCCGACTTTACGTCTGAGCTGAAGCCCTGACTTTTCGTTGATAGACTCAGTGAAGTCGAAATGCTCATCAGCAATATGCAGTTGGCCTGATGTGGCGGTCTCCAGCAAGTTGAGGACGCGAAGTAAAGAGCTTTTTCCTGCGCCACTTGGGCCCAGAAGTACCAGGGTGTCACCTTTCTCACAGGTAAAATCTACCTCGTGGAGAACCTGGGTATTTCCGTAGAATTTGTTAATAGACTTTACTTGAATACTCATGCTGACAGACTGCATTAAACCGTGGATTGAAGTTATATTACCCATGGTGAGTGCTTATGCAAGAAAAATGTATAAAAAAACTTTGATGTTAGGGTTTTGTTTAATATTTGTTCTGCGAACGCTGGGCCTTTAAGGCGGAATGACCTGTTTTTAGGTGATTCTTAGTGCAAATGTGAAATTCTAATAAATAAACTTATCAATGGGGTTGGAAAAGTACGCAGTTTTGGAAGGGGCGGGATACTGCAGATAAAAACAAGGCTGCCGAATGGCAGCCTTGATAATTATTCGAAGCGAATGTTTTGCTTAGGCAGTTTGTACTGCCGGATTGCCTCGACGAGATTTGACGACCAGCGAGAAGCCGATCAGGGCAAGAATACCGGTCGAGAACATAGCAATGGTAACTGTAATCAAACCGTAACCCGCAAAAGCAGACACCAGGCCGCTGGCCGCAAAGCACACCATGGTTTGCAGGAAGTTCAGCAGACCGGCCGCAGTAGCACTGCAGTTCTTGAAGTCTTCCAGCGCTTTGCTGATCACAATCGGGTAAATCGCACCGTTTGCTACCGCAAGGAAACAGAATGGAACCAGGATAGGCCAGATAGTTGTTGGCTCAGTGTTGACGGAAACCAACAGCATCACCAGGACACTGCCCACGAACAGTTTCAAAATCCATGGCAGTAGGCGCTGACTGTCAACTTTACCCAGCAGGGCACGGCAACCGTAACCGCCAAGAATAAAGGCGACAGTTTGCGGCGCATAGCTCAGACCGATATCCGCACCTGAATAACCCATTGCAGACATAACAAACGGAGAACCGGTCAGGTATGCAAAGAAGGCTGCTGAGCAGGCAGCGAAAATGATCATATTACCCACGAATTTTTTTGAACTCAGGATCTGGCGATAATCCTGGCGCAACTGAACACTGAGTTTTTCTTGTTTTTTATCCAGATTGGCGCTTTCAGTTTCCTTTAGCGTCATGATGGATAAAATAGCACCAAATCCTACCAGGGCGATAAAAATGCTGCGCCAGCCCAGTTGACTTTCCAGCACGGCACCGGCCAGAGGTGCTAACGCCGGAGACAGGGCAACCAGTGGCATAATGGTGGCAAAAACACGCTCTGACACTTTGCCTTCGTAGCGGTCAATAACCACTGCCTGCCAGATAACCGTTGCGCTACATGCGCCCAGAGCCTGAGCAAATCGGGCGATCAGCATGACTTCGACATTCGGGGCAAAAGCACAGGCAACTGAAGCAGCTGAGAACAATGCCATGCCGCCCAACAGGACTTTGATACGGCCGATACGGTCAGACAACGGACCATAAACCAGCTGGCCAAGTGCCATCCCTAAAAGGAAAATACTGAGCGTCAGTCCAATAAGTGATTGTGAAGTTTCAAAATCCTGCCGAATAACTTCAAAAGCGGGAAGATACATGTCCGTTGCCAGGAAACCCAGCATACTTAAACATGCAAACCAGAGAATGGTGATTTTTGATGGTTGATTAGTCATAGTTTTAGTGCATTAGATTAATTGCTTTGCCTGCAAGTCTATAACTGGCTTCATAGACTGTGAAACGGTAAAATTTCAACATTGCTTTCAAATAAATTGATTTGAAATTCACGCACACGTTTTCGTAGTGGAATATTGCTATGTTTTCATACAATGACCTGCAAGTAATTGATGTTGTAGCTCGGCGAGGCAGCTTTTCCGCTGCCGCAGAAGAGCTTCATAAAGTGCCAAGTGCAATCAGTTACACAGTGAGAACCATTGAGGAGCGGCTGGCTGTCGAATTATTTGTTCGGCTTCACCGGCAGGTCGAATTGACCCCTGCTGGCCAGTATTTTGTCGAAGAAGCGAGAAATTTGCTCAAGCAGATGGAACAGCTCAGGTTGCAAACGCAGCGTGTAGCAAACGGCTGGTCGCAAAGTGTTTCCGTTGCGCTGGATACGGTGGTCCGGGAAAGCCGTGTTAATACCTTAGTCCGTGATTTTTATCGGCAGTTTCCGGATATGGAGTTGCACCTTACCATGGAAGTGTTCAATGGGGTCTGGGACGCCTTGGCTGATGGCCGGGCCGATATTGCTATCGGTGCGACGGCGGCGATTCCGGTCAGCGGGCATTTTGATTATCGCGATATGGGCGTGCTGGAGTGGCGGTTTGTTGTCTCGCCGGATCATCCGTTAGCAGCGACCAGCCATCCGCTTGAAGAGAAAGAGCTTAGCCAGTATCCGGCCATCTGCCTGGAAGATACCTCACGGGTACTGCCTAAACGGGTCACCTGGCTGATGGATAACCAACGCCGAATTATGGTGCCAAACTGGCACAGTGCGATGTCCTGTCTGAAATCCGGTTTGGGTATTACGGTTGTTCCTGCTCATATGGCGCTGCCACGGATAGCCAATGGTGAGCTGGTGGAAAAGGAGCTTGCAGTAAAACCAGCATTCAGCCCGTGTTGCCTGGCCTGGAACAAAGCAACACGCAATCCAGCCATTGAATGGCTGCTGGAATACTTGGGTGACAGCGAGCAGCTGCACCGTGAGTGGATGCGTTAGTTGTCTCACAGAGCTATTTCGGAACCATGGGATCATGCGTGGTATCGGAGTTCAGCACCGTGTTGATACTCAGAACAGTATTGAAGTTCATAACGGAGCTGCATCAGCCAATACAGAAAGGATTTTGCAAGTCTATATTGCCGATAAGATTTCAGATGGCCACCATAAAAGTGGCCACGTGGTGACAAGCTGTCAATCGGGGAAGGCTTTCGGCCTCTGCCGGTATTACTTTTCGCTGTGGGTGTCGTCACCTGATATCGTTTTGTCGTCCTGACGATCAGCCGCTGAATCGGCTTCCTCTGACGCGGTGCTCTGCATAGATTCTTGTAATGTCCCTTGCAATGCTCCTTGCATAGTTTCTGGAATAGCTTCTGGCATCGCAGCTTCGTCTTCCATCTGTGCTCTTTCAGCCTTGGAGATGTAACGCGGCTTATTGCTGCGGTGTATTCTGGCATTTTGCTTTTTCAGCTTTTTCTTCTGCGTCTCGATGACTTTCTTTCTGCGATTCATTCGAGGCTCCAATCTGTCGTCGTAAAAAAGCAGCGATTGTAAAGCAGTGGTCTGCAATGGCAAGAGATAAATGAAAGCGGGTATTTCAGGAAAAGCAGCGAGAAAAGTATCGAAAAGATGCTGAGAAAAAACGCCGGGAAACAAGCCCAGCGAAAAGTTTGAATGGTAGATAGAGATGAAGAGGGGTTAACAAAGGGGCTGCTATCGCTGGCCCCTTCCGAATTGTTTCCAGGCAAGGTTGTATCGTAGGGTTATTCCTGTTTCAGGGTTTGGTACCCAGCCAAGATACGGGTACCGGTGGTAAACCAGCACAGTGAGCCGAACACCCAGGCAATCAAGGCGAAATGTTGCGGCAGCAGACAGCACAGCACGAAACAGGCAATGGTTTCGGTACCTTCAGTCAACCCTCCCAGGTAATACAGCGACTTCTGCTTGTAAACCGGGCTTTCAATGTTGCGCTTGCTTGCCATGATGGCAAAGCTGAGGAAACTTGAGCCGGTACCGATAAACGAGAAAATCAGAAAAGCACCGGCGACCGCATTGGCTTCAGGGTTAGCCAGCACAAATCCAAAGGGCACCAGAGAGTAAAACAGAAAATCCAGGGTGATATCGAGAAATCCGCCGCAATCGGTAATGCCCTGCCGACGGGCAATTGCGCCATCAAGACCGTCAAAAATACGGTTCAACAGAATACACGCGAGCGCCCATTCGTATTGTTGCCATGCCAGAGCCGGTAGTGCCAGTAATCCGATAAGAAAGCCACTTATCGTCACCTGATTCGCGGTGATACCCAATTTATCCGGCCATACCGCGAGGGTGTTGAGCGGCCATTTGATCACTTTGATTGAATATTTGTCTAACACGTTGTTGTTACCTGATTTGTCATGTCGGTTACCGCTTCTTTCATTGCACAATTGCTTCCAGTTGTATTACTTGTGGTTGCATTTCTTGTCGTTGCATTTTTGTCTGTCCATTTGTGGCGCTTATGGAGCTTAAGACGTTTATGGTGTTAAGGCGTTTATGATGCTAAGGCGTTTATGGTGCTTTGGGTATTAAAGGCTTTTGTCGTCTGAGAAAGGTCGCAGACCATCTCTGCCGAATCCTAACTCGTTTGCCATGGCCAGTTCAGCACTTGTCCATTGGCGGGAATATCCGCGTCATCATGGGTTACCATGATCGCTGGGATTTGCCGTTGCTGAATCTGACTGAAGACAAACTGGCGAAATTCATCACGCAGTGCTTTATCAAGCTTACTGAACGGTTCATCCAGCAATACGGCTTGTGGTTTAGACAGTAACATTCTCATCAGGCTGATACGGGCTCGTTGTCCGCCGGAAATTTCATCCGGCATTTTGTTGGCAATCGCCGTCAGATTCAGGGTCGTCAGAGTATCGGTGACTTTTGCAGCCCGTTCGTTACCCTGATAGCAGCGGGGCAGGCCAAACATCAGGTTTTCGCCCACTGAAAGATGCGGAAACAGAAGATCGTCCTGAAACAGCACACCGATTTTTCGCAGGTTCGGTGCCAGCCCCATGACATTGTGGCCATTAAGACTGACATTGCCCTGGCAATGAAACGCCGGAGCCAGATGTCCGGCAATAGCGCTCAACAGGGTGGATTTCCCGCAACCACTGGGGCCCATCAGGGTAACGACTTCACCGGGGGACACCGTGAAGGAGACGGGGGCAAACAGCGGCTGGTGGCCATTATTTATAGTGAGGTTTTCCACAGACAGTGTCATCTGCGAGTGTGCTCCTTGTGTAGGGTCTGCCGTGGCGATAATGGGACGTTAGCCGGTTTGCCACGAATGCCAGAGTGAAAAAGAAAAACGGAAGCGAGCCCTGAATCAGGCCATAGATGGCACTGACGCGTCTGTCCTGCCCGCTGGCAAGCGCGACTGCTTCGGTTGTAATGGTGGATATTCGCCCCGCCCCCAGCATTTGTGTAGGCAGATACTGAGCCAGACTGACACTGATACCGACCGCCACCCCCATAATCATGGCAGGCTGTACTTGGGGACGTTTGACTTTCCACCATGTCTGCCAGGTTGTCATGCCAAGGCTGCGGCTGCATTGATCAAGGCGAATGTCATAGCTGCGCCATGCCCCGTCCAGTGTCAGGTAAAGGTAAGGAAAGACAAAAAACAGGTGGCTCCAGTAAACCCATAGCCAGTAGTGTTGCCCCGGTATCAGGTAAGTGGCGATCTGAACGCCGAACAGCAAGGATAATTGCGGCACCACCAGAGGTGTAGCTATCAGCCAGATGGGCAGGCCACGCTGTGTTTGTTGTCGGTATTCGAGACAGCCAATCGCCAGAATCAGCGCGGTCAGGCTGCTGGCGAGAGCCAGGGTCAGGCTGTTCGCGGCCAGTTCAAAGAGTGAGAGAATTTCCTGTTGCCAGAAACGCAGGCTGTAGCGACTGGGAAGCAGATCCGGAAAACGCCAGCGCAGTGCAACAGACCAAACGGCCAGCACCGGAATGACCAGCACAGGAATGGCAACGAACGGCCAGTACAGACCAAGCCCTGTCGTCGACGAAGATGCCATTGATGAAGGTGCATAATTCTTAGATGCACTTATCGGAGCCGGGCACCGAAATAGCCGGAATGCGTTCAGCCTGCGATGGCGATGTGCTCGTGCACCATTTAGCTGCCAACTTTTCCAGCCTCGTACAAGAGCATGCTCACACAGACGCATCAGTAGCAGCGTCAGAGCGGTTAACAACAGTAAGAGCAGGGCACCTGCCGCCGCCCGTGGCAAGAGGTGTAAATCAGGCTCGTTAAACCATTGCCAGATCAGCACCGCCAGTGTTGTAGGGCGAGTCGGGCCGATAATCAGGGCGACATCCACCACGGATAGCCCGTAAGCGGCGACCGCAAACAGTGGCAGACGAATCAACGGTAACCATTGCGGCATTATGACTGTCAGCCAGCTTTGCCGGTGGGAGTAACCCAGGCTTGTCGCCACTGTCAGCAGTCGAGCGGTTTGCAGTTGCTGCAGAACCGGGATGCTCATCATCAACAGAAAAGGGGTTTCTTTGATGGCCAGCGCCAGCATCATGCCAACGCCGTACGGATCCTGAATCAGGCTGAACGCCTGCCCGGTAGGAATACCTACGGTTTCCAGCAGCCGGTAGAGCCAGCCAGATGGCGAAAGCAAAAACGCAAAGCCGATGGCAAAAGCCACATGCGGCATGGCCAACATAGGAGAAAGTGTGCGCTCAAGGCGACGCCAGCCCTCACTGTCCCAGTAACGCTGAAGGATCGTAAAAGTGAACAACAGTGCCAGAATCGAACTGCCAAGGCCGGTAAACAGCGACAACAAAATAGACTCACCCAGCCCCGGCCAGTGAATCACTATCGTAAAGGCGGAAAGCCCCGGCGTCTGATGACCCAGTGGCGGCAGCCAGGAAAAGGCGGGGAGGATCAGCCCAATAACTCCGGGGATCAACGGGATCAGGCAGAGCAACAACGCCAGTAGAAAAATCAATTGAATCATAATGTTTCCGGTTACCGGGTCGGTTGACCCGGCAACATCAGTGTTCAGCTGCCGTAGCGTTTCTGCCACTCCAGCTCAATAGCAGTTAACCAGCTCGGATGCGGTTCCGGAATAGCCTTGAACAGGCTGAATCCTTGAGAGCCCTGCGAAGCTAAAGCCTCTTGTTTGAGGATAGATGGATCTCCCCAGATACTCGCATTGGCTTTTCTGGCTTGTGCATCCGGGCTCATTAGGAAATTAATAGTGACTAATGCACCGGCTTTTGCATTCGCGTTCCATGGAATGGCCAGAAAGTGGATGTTTGACAGGGCTCCTTGCTCAAAGGCATAGGTCTCGGCAGACGCAGTGAGCTTGCCGTTTTCTATGGCTGCTCTGGCGGCATTGGGATTGAAGGTAATTGCCAGATATAACTGCTTGTCATCAAGTAGCTGGATCATTTCACTGCTGCCTGACGGGAACTGTCTGCCCTGCTGCCAGGCAACCGGATGGAGGCGATCGAGATATTGCCAGAGTGGGGCCGTTACCTGCTGAAAGCGTTCCGGTTGTTTTTCGGCATCAATTGGCTGGTACAGCGCCGCTGGATCCTGGGTTAGCTCCAGCAAGGCGGCTTTCAGAAAGCTGCTGCCGTGAAATTCCGGTGGCTGCGGGTAAGTGACTTTGCCTGGAAACGCCTGCGCCAGACTTAGCAATTCGGCAAAGTTCTGTGGGGGATTATTGAGCGTCTGCTTGTCATGAATAAACACCAGTTGGCCGACGCCCCATGGTGCTTCCAGTCCATCGGTGGATTCGGTGAAATCCTCGCTGACTGGCAGGCTTTGATCCACCAGTTGCCAGTTAGGGAGGGCCTGAACAAAAGGACCGTAAAGCAGGCCACTTTGTTTCATCGAGCGGAAGTTTTCGCCGTTAATCCAAACCAGATCCACGCTGCCGCCAGCATTCTTGCCCGCGGTTTTTTCAGCCAGTAGCCGTTGTGTGGTTTCTGCGATATCGGCAACTTTGACATGGCGTAACTCGACACCATAACGGGCGCGAAGCTGGCGATCTGCCCAGCGCAGGTAGTCATTGATCTCCTGGCTACCGCCCCAGGCGTTAAAGTACACAACCTGTCCCCGGGCTTGCTCGACAATCTGCGGCCAGTCAGAACCTGATGGCAATGCGGCGTTGTCGGCAGACGCCGTGGCAGCCATTGTGGCCCCCGACATTGCGCTGGCCAGTGCGAACGTTAAACCTGTTAGAAAAGCTTTCATTGTTTATCCTTATTGAATTTTTCTGGTCCCTTGTTTTTATTTATCGCTGAACGCGCCATCGGCATTGCGCTTAACCGGCGTATTTTCCGAAGCCTGAGTATCGCTGTCAGCATCTGTCGGCCGGGTTTCTGCGGATTCCGGGCTGATTGGGTGATTATCGGTTACTGGGGGCGATGTCTGGCTGTTGTTTACCGCGTTTGATGCGTGGTTTTTCTCATGGCGCATCCAACGGTGGTATTTTTCGGCCAATGTCAGGAGCCCTTGTGGCGCATTTGCCTGCTTCCAGGCGCCGGCGGTATATTTGACGGCTTCACTCATAGTAGGATAAGGGTGCACCGTTCCCAGTATTTTGTTTAGACCTAATCCGTGACGCATCGCCAGCGTGAACTCGGCCAGCATTTCACTGGCCTGATGGCCGACAATGGTGACGCCAAGAATTTTATCTTTCCCTTTTGGGGTGATGACTTTAATAAAGCCATGGTCCTCGCCATCGGTGATGGCCCTGTCAAGGTCGTCAATACCGTATGTAACAATATCAAAATCAATACCTTGCTGCTTGGCTTCTTTTTCATTGATGCCCACGCGTGCCACTTCCGGCGAAGTATAGGTCGCTGCCGGCAGGACAGAGTAATCCGCCTTGAATGTCTTAACCTGACCAAACAGGCCATTGACGGCGGCATACCATGCCTGATGTGCTGCGGCATGAGTGAGCTGATAAGGGCCAGCTACATCCCCGACGGCAAAAATATTGGGGTATTTGGTTTGCAGATAGTCATTCACAGCCACAGTACCGCGTGAATTGATGGAAATGCCCAGCTCTTCAAGTCCGAATCCGCTGACATTGGCCACACGGCCCAATGCAAGCAGTACGACGTCAAATTCAACCTGTAGGTTTTCAGGTTGAGTATTTGTCTCACGATTACCAGGGGCATGGGTATGAGCGGCTGCCATTGCCTCTAACCAGACTCGTTGAGTATCGGTTTCTGCCATAGATAAATCAGGTGTCTGCGACTCAGACTGCGGTGGTTTACAAGGGGATACTTCGAATTTCACTGCCTTGTAGCTGGTGTAAACGGTCACGCCATCCTGCACCAGACTTTGCTTGATCAGTCTGGCGGCATCCTGATCTTCACGGATCAGCAACTGATCTGCCATCTCGACCAGTGTGACCTGGCTGCCCAAGCGACTGAAACTTTGGGCCAGCTCACAGCCGATCGGCCCGCCACCCAGTACCAGCATGCGTTTTGGTTGTTCCGTCAATGACCAGATCGTATCAGAGGTGAAGTAGTGTACATTTTCCAGCCCCGGAATGGACGGCACCAGAGGTCTGGCACCGGTGGCAATCACTATGTTGCGGGTTGTAATGCGCTGGCCGTTTACCTCAACTTCCCACGGAGAGCGGATCCGAGCCTCGCCAGTTATACAGTTCACGCCAAGAGCGGAATAACGCTCCACACTGTCATGGGGTTCAATCTGGCTGATAACGTGGCGTACCCGTGCCATCACCGCGGCAAAGTCAACCTGAGGAGCGGTGGCCTGAATACCAAACCGACCCGCGTTGTTGATTTCAGACATGGCATGCGCGGCTCGAATAATGGCTTTTGATGGTACACAACCGGTATTCAGGCAGTCGCCGCCCATTTTCTCTTTCTCAATCAGGGTCACTTTAGCTTTTACGACGGCCGCGATATATGCACTGACCAGTCCGCCAGCACCTGCACCGATAACCACCATGTTCTGATCAAATTGTGCGGGTTTCGTCCAGTTGGCGTAAAGTCGCTGACGACTGATGATGTGCATGACTGCTTTGGCAGTAAATGGGAAGACACCGAGCAACATCAGAGACACCAATACCGGCAGGGAAATAATCCCGCTCAGGCTCTCAATCTGGCCTAATTGGGTACCTGCATTCAGGTAAACAACCGTTCCCGTCAACATGCCTAATTGGCTCACAATATAAAATTTTCGGGTCGTGATAGGGGTCAGCCCCATCAGCAGATTAACCAGGAAAAACGGAAAAATAGGAATCAAACGCAGTGTAAACAGATAGAAAGCCCCATCTTTTTTGACTCCGGCATTGATGGCGCTCAGGCGCTTACTGAAATGGCTCTGTACCCAGTCATGCAAAATATAGCGACTGAACAGAAATGCCAGTGTTGCGCCGATAGTGCTAGCGAACGACACCAGCAACAGACTCCACCAGAAACCAAACAAGGCGGCCCCCAGCAAAGTCATAATGACGGCCCCCGGTAGGGAAAGTGCGGTCACGGCCACATACACCACAAAATACAGCACACTGGACAGCAGTGGCTGGGCGAGGATGGTATCCCGCAAAACCTGTTGCTGAGCCTTGGCATGTTCAAGCGTCAGGTATTGCCCTAAATCGAGGGCGTACCACAGTACAAACAGCAGGCTGACCAGCAGGATCGTGATAACTTTCTTTTTATTGATGGCGGGCTTTTTGTCCACCACAGGTTTATTCGTCATAACGGCTTCCTGTTAGCATCCTTGTCGGCCTGAACGGTATTTGTGGTCTGAGTCGTGTCAGATTCTGAAGCCGAAGGCTGAATGGGTAGCGAACAAAAGCCTTGCTCTGGTACATCCAGCGCAGTATTGAACTTGGCCGACAAGTTCTGGAAGGCAATCAGGGCAGTGAGCTCTACTAAGGCATCTTCGTCGAACCACTGTTTAAGACTAACCAGCATGGAATCCGTGACTCGTTGCCCGGTGACAGTGACGGCTTCCACATAGGTCAGAACGGCACGTTCACATTCATCGAAATGTTCACTTTGTTGCCAATGTGCCAGCGCTTTGATTTTCTCGACAGACTGGCAACGTTCTGCCAGTCGCATGCCGTTGGCATCGACACAGAAGGCACAATCATTGAGTTGGGAGACCCGGACACACACCAGCGAGCGAATCACAGGGGAGAGGGGAGAAGAACGGCGATCCAGATAACCAAAAAAGCCGGCGACCAGCCAGAATAAAGGCGGACGTCTACCCCACAGTAAAGCAGGATTCAGCACTTTGCCGAAGTGCCGCTGTTGGAGCCAGAGCAGGGGTCTGATCAGAACGGAGTAACGCTTTTTAGCCGGAATACGCACAGGAACCTCTTTATCGTCGGTGTGTCGTGTAACTGTCTGAGTCCAATATAAAGATCATGGATCATTTTATCGGTAAATATCAGACAAAGACCTGATAAAGAGGTAAAAAATTTCAGTCGCTAATCAAAATAGTAGAAATCAGGATTGATCGATGGAAATTCGTACAGGAATGGATTGCGGCTGGTTAGCCACCTGATTGCGACTGCTTGGTGCATCGGTGATCAGAATATAGCCACAAGCGATAATCGGGGCGACAGACAACAACATGGTTTTACCAATATGGTAATTACGATACCAATACTTTCTAGCGCGGATTTTTAGGAGTAGTCCCCAGACGAATAAAGTGACGTTTAACACGGTAATCGACAGTAACACATCATGCATAGCCACCGGTGAAGCCACTTGTTGGCTGACCAATAAATAGACAACCACAGGCGGAAGCAGGCTAATAAGAACCACCGCTCGCATCAGGCGTGGCCATTTGCCAAACTTATCCTTGAACATCTGTTCATTTTGTCCTGGGAAAGGTTGGGAATAGTTCATATAACCTCCGGTGTTTTACATCCGGCTAATTCTACAATTGCCCTCATTGAATAAAAGTGTGTTGCCGAATTAATAAGCAGCTTTGTGAGTTAATTCAATGTTTGACAGGGAATGACATTATTCTGTCATTGCAGAGCCAAAAATATGTTGGGAATAAAAAAGAGATCCGAAGATCTCTTTTATATGTGTCAGGTTGCGATTAACTTAATTTCGCAAGAAGTTCTGAGCGCCGCTCTTTCGGGATAACAGACCAGTGCTTGCCACTGATTGCTCCTTCCAAAGCCCACAGTAAGTCGATACTTACTTCGCCTTCATGAGTGCTCTGTAGCGCTTTATACGCATTCAGGGCACCGGCTTCATACAGCTCATCCACTGTGGTTATTCCGGCTTTTTTCAACATCCTCTCATTCGCCAGGCGAAGATTGGGTAAATCTTTGATTCGATTGGGAGAGGTGTTATTTTTTATTTCTTTATCTGCTTTAGCGGCAGATAAAGACAATTTCGCCTGAGCCAGAATTTTATCAGTATCGTCCCACCACTCTTCAGGAATGGCATAATGTTTGGTTACAACAGGAAAGCCACGTTTCTTATATACATAAGGTTTCATTCCTGCGGATTTATATTCCTTTTCATTGTCGGCATTCGCCCGTAAATGCAGTTTGTCATTTACCACGAGTGCAAACATTGTTTCGCCAGAAAATATGCCAAAGCCGCCAAACATTGAGCGTGATTTGACGTTATCGAAATTATTAAAAAGGCGTAATGAATCTTTGAGTACTGGTTTGTCCATGCGTCTTCTCGGTGAATTGTTACTAGGTCACCTAACAACGAGCGAGGATTCAAGAATAGCAGAGTTGTAAAACGAACTGTCAGGGAAAAGTGAAATTATTTCCTGATGTTATCTGCTATATCCATCGGCAACCCCGCTACCATAAGTTGACTGCTTTAAAAATAAAACTGCCTACTCTTAGGCCGGAAGCTTTGCGTCCCTACCTTTCGATAGGTTTGCCTTGTTCGTGACACCTAAAGCATATCTCAGAAGATTATTTTGAACTTGCTCCCAACTTTTAAAGTGTGATATTGCTCCCAGTAATATCTCACAATTTTTATAGTGATATACTTCTAATGTTGTGAATTTATTACTGTTTAAGTCAAAAGTGGTACAAAAAAACCGGAGATAAAAATCTCCGGTTTGTCATACATTTGTCATCAAGTTATGCATATTAGCTGTTCAGGTTACGCACTGATTTGCGAACGACCAGTTCTGGTATCATTTCAAAAACCTGATGCTCGTGTTCTTTGTTCTTCACGCGATCCATCAGAATCTCAACCGCACTCTTACCCAAACGGCGTTTAGGCTGGTGGATAGTGGTCAGTGGCGGTGAAAAATACGGTGCCAAGTCGATGTTATCGTAGCCAATGATCGACATATCGTCAGGTACACGGATACCGGCTTGCTCAAATGTACTGATCATGCCCATCGCCATGATGTCATTGAAGCAGAAAATCGCGGTTGGACGCTTTTCCATTGCCATAAATGTGTTGGCCGCTTTTACCGCAGATTCACATTCAAAGTCACCTTCCAGAATCCAGTCTTCATTGATGTCTAGTCCGGCTTCTGTCATTGCCTTGCGGAAACCTTTCAGGCGTTCGCGACAGGCCGCTTTTTCTGCGTGGCCAGTCAGACAGCCAATTTCCTTGTGGCCGTGCTCAATAAAGAATTTGGTTGCCACGTAGCCGCCAAGTTCAGCATTGTCCTGAATTTTATCGGTGTGCGGGCTTTCCGGACCCCAGTCCATGATCACCATCGGCAGATCTTTCTGGCGCTCCAGCAGTTCCAATAGTTGCTCGTCAAGATCCGAACACATCACCAGCAGGCCATCTACACGTTTTTCGGCCAGCATACGCAGGTAATCTCTTTGCTTTTCCAGGTTACCTTCGGTGTTACACAGAATCAGCGTATAGCCTTCACCGTAGCAATATTCTTCAACGCCGTGGACAACTTCAGCGAAAAACGGGTTGGTCGATTTGGTTACCAGCATGCCGATGGTACGGGTTGTATTGCACTTCAGGCTTCGTGCTACGGCACTTGGTGCGTAGTTCAGCTCTTCAACCGCCGCGAGAACTTTCTTCTGTGTTGCTTCAGCCACGAAGCGTGTTTTGTTGATCACGTGTGAAACGGTGGTGGTTGAAACACCAGCCATACGTGCAACATCTTTAATCGTTGCCATAGTTATTCTTCTAGTGAATGGGTCCGCAGACCTTTAAATTGAATGCATTACCTAAGAGGACAGTGATGAGTTGCGATGTCAGGGATGCCATTCACTATTCTGTTAGGTGGAATTACCAGAAACGCCAAAAGGCCGCATCTCGAACGGGCGGCTTCATCTCTGATAACAAAAAATCGTACCCGCGCTAATAAAACGCGTTGCATGGATCATTTGCATTGTTTAATCGCTTGCGATCACATTTTACTGAGTGTGGCCAATAGTGCAATGTTTCTGGCCAAAGTCATGGATATTTATTGACAGTTATCAATATTTTGCTTGTAACAAGGCTCTGCGCTGCAATTTATTGTTACGGTAATAACTTGATTTGAAACAAATTTAATATCCTGCAATAAATCAGTTTGCATGGAATAAAAATACCGGTTGTGCTTGCTGCGCGACAACCGGTACTAATTTCGCTCAATCAACGATGTTTCCGCTCTTATAAAACCGTGGTCTTTTCACTTGAAGCGGCGTTATCACTCTGCTTCACGAGGTTTGATTGATAGTAATAGCGGCTCTGTTTTCTGCCTTTTTTCGGTTTGCGTTTTCACCTGCCGGTAACACGACAGGGTAGCCGTCGACCGGGTGGTGGCTGATGCATACCGGCCAGCCATATACGGTTTCAATGAGCGATTCGCTTAACGCATGCTGCGGGCTACCATCTGCCTGGATTTTGCCGTTGTTCATGATAACTAACCGGTCAGCGTACTGAGCAGCAAGGTTCAGATCATGGATGACGACGATGACCGCCGCGCCGGCCCGAGCCATGTCTCTGGCGACGCGTAACGTGTTGTGCTGATGCGCCAGATCTAACGCTGAGGTCGGTTCATCAAGCATCAGAACGCACTGTTCGCCCGCCTGACTTAATTGTGTCAGCACGCGGGCAAAATGAACCCGCTGTTTTTCTCCGCCGGATAAGGTCGGGTACAGACGTGAAGACAGGGCAGTCACGTCTACCTGCGCCATTTTTTCACTGGCAATTTTTCGGGTACGGGCCTGCGAGATATTGAGAGGCAAAGCCCCCAGAGCCACCACTTCTTCAGCCGTGAAGGCAAATGTCAGACTGCTGTGCTGCGGCAGGATGCCGAGATGCTGAGCCAGCTGATGGGGTGGCCAGTTTTGTCGGTTGCGGCCGAAATAGCAGATTTCCCCTGACACGCTCCGTTCACCACACAGAACTTTCAGCAGGGTACTTTTCCCTGCGCCGTTGGGGCCTAACAGTGCAGTCAGCTCGCCTGAGCGAAGGTCGATCGAGAAGTCGTCCAGAATCACTTTGTCGCCCAGACTGAGGTTCAAACCCGTGGCGCTGACTGCTACGGGCTCTGTTACCATAATTGACTCTGTTACCACAATTGGCTTTGTTACCAAAGACGAGCAGTTGGCCGAATTTGCTGGCTGGCGTGCAAAGGACGAAGCGTTCACGGTTGTTGGGTTGTCACTCATGACAGTTTGCCCTTTTGCTTAACTAACAGTGTGATGAAAAATGGCGCGCCAATTAACGCGGTGATGATGCCAACAGGAAGCTCTGACGGTGCCGCGACAACGCGCGCCAGCATGTCAGCAATCAGGAGCAGTAAAGCGCCAAGCAAAGCGGACAGCGGAAGCAGGGTTTTGTGGTTCGGCCCGATCAGCATTCGACAAATATGGGGAACAATCAGGCCAACAAAACCGATCACCCCGGTCAGGGAAACGGCCACTCCGACGCCAGCGGCACAAAGCAGAATCAGGCTGCGTTTCAGGTGCTGGACGTTAACACCCAGGTGACGAGCTTCTGCTTCTCCCAGCAAAAAGGCATTCAGGGCGTTGGCATGGCGATCAAAAAGAACAATCAGCAGCGCCAGCGTCATATAGGCCAGAGCGATGCCGGGCCAGGTTGCGCCAGCCAGTGAGCCTAATGTCCACAATGACAGATCTCGCAGTGCCTGATCATCGGCATAGTAGTTCATCAGGCCCAGTGCTGCGCCGGACAGCGCGCCAATAGCAACCCCTGCCAGTAACATGACGGTAACGGATGTGCCATTTTTATCGGTTCCCAAGGTGTATACCAGGTACGTTGTGGCAGTGCCGCCCAGAAAAGCGAGCACGGGCACTGTGCCCAGTGTGAGCAGGTAGGGGGAAAGGGCGGCAAGCGGGGCAAAAAGCACGATTCCGACTGCGGCCCCCAGGCTTGCTCCGCCGGATACCCCAATGATGCCCGGGTCAGCCAGCGGGTTGCGGAACAACCCCTGCATCACAGCGCCACACAGCGCCAGAATGGCACCAACGGCAATACCCAGCAGGGTTCGGGGCAGACGAATTTGCTGAATGACCATACTGATATGAGTCGGCAGCTCGGTCTGCCACGGCAGAAGCGCATGGAGGCTGTCCTTGACGCTGATTGCCATCGGGCCGACCGTCATTGAGACGATCAGCGTCATTGTCAGCAAAGCCAGACCAGCCGGAAAGACCACGCGGGTTGGGAGTCGTTGTAACTGCATGTTGTGTACTACTCGGGAAAATGACTCAGGGTAGGTTGAGGGTGACTCATAATGACTGAGGATAAAATTCGCGGTTGAGGCGTTCTGCTTCATTCAGGCTTTGTATCCCGAGTCCGCCAATCAATGCTGTACCATCAATGGTCACAACGGCTTGATTCTGTCCTGCCGGCGTGGCTGCCAGCATAGGCATTTTTTGCAGCAAGGCTTCCACACTGCCAAGCTGGCTGAAGGTACGTTCGCTGATCAGAATAATGTCCGGCTGCATCTCGACAATCGATTCCTGTGAAATAGGTTTATATGACTCAATGCTGTCGGCTGCCGGGTTAATGGCGCCAGCCAGTTGGATGACACTGTCTGCTGGGGTATGGCGACCGGCGACATTGGTTGGTCGTCCCTCGTGAATCATCAGAAATACAACTTTTTTCGGCGTTTCTGTCTTGGCCTGGTTGGCTTTAATGGCTGCTACCTTGTCTTTTACCTCTTTTTGCAGGGCTTGTGCGGTAGATTTGTGCTGAGTAAGGCGACCCACCTGCTCAATACGCACAAGCAGATCTTCGACGGTTTCACCTGAGTTGAGAACATCTACTGCCACACCGGCTTGACGCAGCAGGGTCAGCGTGGTTTGCGGTCCCATTTCACTTGAACCCAGAATACGGGTCGGGTTGAGAGAAAGCAGGCTCTCCGCCGCGAGCTGACGGTGATAACCGAGCACGGGAATGGCGGTATTGTTTACGTCTTGGTTTTTGACATATTGGTTATTGACATATTGGCTTTTGTCGTTTTGCTCTATGGCATCCGAGTTTTCAAGAGCTTGTCTGGCAACGATGAACTTACTGGTTTGATCTACGCCAACCAACTGGTTCTGCGCGCCCAATGCGTAGACCAGTTCAGTAATGGCAGAGCCGGCACTGATAATACGTTCAGCGGCAAAGCTTGTGGCCGTCGTCATGAGTAATGCGCTGGCGATGACTAGATGTTTCATAATTCTTCCTCTTCCATTACTTCGTCTGATATTACTTTTCTTCTTCCATCAATAGCTGCGTGGCTTTGATGTTGTTTTGCTGTAAAAAGGCTAGCAGTTTGAGCATGTTTTCGACCGATCCTGTTTTATCGGCTCCTATGACTACTGGCTTTTCCGGTTCGGCTTTGACAGCCTCAACCAGCTTAGTTTTAAAGGTTTCCCAGTCCTCCACAGCTGCTCCCTGCAAGGCCCAGTAAGGTGACTGAGACATCAGGTTGATCGTGATCGGATCGGCCTGTGTGGTTTGCAGTGTCCGGGTGTCGGTTTGCGGTAAATCGACGTCCAGTGATTGCAATTTCACACTGGCCGTCAGCAGCAGAAAGACCATGACGATAAAAATAATGTCGAGCAGCGGGGTAAGATCAGGCTTCAGATCGTCGTCCGTATTAATGCCTTGATGAGTACGGATCATGACTGTTCCGCCGGAGTGGCCGTACGTTGGCGGGTTGCACCCTCAAGGGTGAGCCCTTCAAGCCATAAGTTGCAATGGTTCAGGCTGTGTTCGAGCTTGGCGGTGATTTTATCTGCCCAAAGGCCCAGTAGTTGCGACCCGGTAATGGCCGGTAGCGCAATCAGAAGACCGGCGGCGGTGGTACGCATCGCAAGCCCCAGTCCATCAGCCAGATCGCCTGGCGTGACAGAGCCGGTACTGGCCGCAATACCTTTAAACATTTCAATCAGGCCAAGAACGGTGCCTAATAAACCAATCAGTGGACTGATGACACCAATTAACCCCAGCAGGCGAAGGCCGGCACGCAACTGGCTGCGTTGTTGTTGCAACCAGATACCTGCTGCGTCTTCACGTAGCGGCTTATCAAAATGGCGATGGGCAATCAGCATTGAGACCCCCCGACACAACAGAGGGCGCTGCTGTTTAAGGGAATGAGCCAGGTTATTCAGCCCGGCTTCGTCGGCACGATCTTGTGCACTGAGCAGGGCATTGATTTTCCCTCGGCCGACACCGGTGCAGCGCAGAACCTGAATACTGCGCTCGACCAGAATCATGACGGTCAGTGCTGAACACAGCAGCAGAGGGCCAGTCATAATGCCGAACTGGTTTTGAAGACTTTGAAACGTGTCCATGAATTAATCCAACTTGAATCGAACAGGAATATGAACCCGATGGGCAATGGCGTGCCCATCGACAATGTGTGAGGAAAAACGCCAGCGTTTAATCGCGTCCAGCGCGGCCTCATCCAGTACCTGCGCACCGGAGGACTGCACTAACATTTGCTTGACCTGTTTGCCTTTCTCATCAATCCAGACTTCAACCGTGACCTGACCTTCCAGTCCACGTCGACGTGCGATACGCGGATAGCTGACCGGCGAAGGTTTGGTGGCAAAGGTTGGCTGGTTGACGAGGGCAGGGCTATTGACCCCGGCTGCGCTCGCTGAGGGTGACGCCTTGGTTTCCGTTATATGGGTATCCTGCGAATTGGTGGCAGCCGTATTTGGCGCGGCTTCTGACTGGCGTATGTCTGGCTGTGGCGCTGTCACCTTGCGTGAGGTTTTAAACTCGGGTTGTGTTTTTGGTTCAGTTTTTGGCTTCGCTTTTGGTTCAGGGTGATGCACTGGTTTGCTGGTTGGTTTCGCTTCAGATTGCGTTTTTTTGACCAGCTTTTTAATGTCAGTTTTCTGCTCAACAGGCTGAGTCACGCTGGACTTTTGGGTGACCGGCGGCGGTGTTGGCGCTGAAGCGGATGGGGTTGGTGCTGACATCAAATTCAGCGAAACACTGGTCGATTCTGTCCCAATGGGCATCGCCATCACTTGTGTATTTGGCACGGTATATAAAAGCATTCCGTGGAACGCGACAGAAATTGCACCAGCGATGACATATCGTTTTGTGTTCACAGAATCACCCAAAGCTAAATGTTACTTTATCTTATTGCTTTAACAGGAAAAGGTTTTCAATCGGGGAGTTGTTTGAACAACTCTATTCGATAACGGTTCTCATTATCCATGGAATGGTAATAATATCAATTATCATTTGCAATATTGTTTGCGGATAATTATAGTGCACGCAAATAAGATATGTTCTCATTAATGCACGCAGACAGGACGTCTCCGTTGGTGAGATAAAAAGATTACATGGGAAGTGGCCGGTTAAGACAGGCCGTGTAAACGACGAGCTAGCTGTGGGTATTAATCTTGCTCTTGTCAACGCTTCCCGGAGAAAGTCGTCACTATTCGCTCAACAAGGCGCAGCACTGGTAATGCTGAAACAGTTTCTTTTCTGACAGCTGGTATTGCGGTGCTCAAGGTCGTCTGGCTCGTCAGACAATGCCCGTTGAGGAGAAGCCATTTTGGCTTAAGTGTCTATGTACAAAGAAAAAGTGTACAAAGAAGAAATGTACAAAAAAGAAATGCATACAAAAGAGATGCATCAGAAAGAAGTACATAAAGTATCAAAGGTTAACGTTTCCCAGTGTACAGCGGCCGAGCATAATACATCACAGGATGGGTTGCCCCAGCAACAGGGCATTGCATTCGAAGATCATGCGCCTGGCTTTGAGCTGAAGGTGACAGCGTTGCCTGAATCGGTAACAGGTCGGCATACGCCTGACCCGCTGCGGTTTGCGTTTGACACTAAAGCTTCGGCGCATGCGGGTGGCAGCCAGCAGCCTATATCGCCTGACCTTTTTCAGTCTCAGTTTGAGAATGTGTTGCTGGCGGCAGAAAAGCCCGCGAATCGTTGTTTGTACGTGCATATCCCATTTTGTCGGGTACGTTGCACCTATTGTAATTTTTTCCAGCATGCGGCGAGTGCATCGCTCATTGAAGAGTATTTCGATGCGTTGGTGCTGGAACTGAAAATGAAAGCTGCCCAGCCGTGGACACAGGCCGCACCGTTTCAGGCTGTGTATGTGGGAGGAGGGACACCCACGGATCTGACCGCAAGGCATATTGCCCGGTTGGGGCAGTTAATCCGACAGTATTTTCCACTGACGAATGACTGTGAAATCACCCTGGAAGGGCGAATTAATAGATTTGATGATGTTTTGTTTGATGCCGCGCTGGAAGGGGGCTTTAACCGCTTTTCATTCGGGGTACAAAGCTTTAATACGCAAGTGCGACGTAAGGCCAAACGGCTGGACGATCGCGAGGTGGTGCTGGCGCGAATACAGTCGCTTAGTGCAAGAAATGATGCCCCTATTGTGATTGATCTGCTGTACGGTCTGCCATATCAGACAATGAATGTGTGGGCGCAGGATCTGACGGATTTTCTGGATTGTGGTGCTCATGGTGTTGATTTGTATCAGCTGATCCCTATGGGTAGCACGCCCATGATGGATCTGGTGGCTAACCAGCGTTTGCCGCCTCCTGCGGATACCGCGAGCAAAGCCGGGATGTTTGAACTCGGCGTACAGATGATGGACAAACACCACCTGCACCGTTTGAGTGTTAATCATTGGGCGCGGGATAACCGGGAACGCAGCCTGTATAACAGCCTGGCGAAAACGTCGGCTGAAGTGCTTCCGCTTGGCGCCGGTGCCGGTGGTCACGTAGGTGGGATCAGCCTGATGCAATGCCGTCAGTTACCGTCATATTTCGATGCGGTCAGGCAGGGTCAACACCCGGTTGCTATGATGATGACAATGTCGCCCAATGCGGCAGTGCATGCCGCCATTAAAGCCGGTTTTGATCGTGGTGCTTTGTCAGCAAAAGCGCTGGATCGCGCTGCGGGATGGGACGTTTTCCGCTGGTGTCACCCGCTGTTTGAGGTGTGGCAGCGCAACGGGCTGGTTAACGTGCAAGATAGTTACCTCACGCTGACCCTGGCGGGAGCGTTCTGGTCTGTCACGTTGGCGCAGGGGCTGATTCAGGTGATGGAGCAGGCCTTGACTGGCAACGAACGTCTGACCGCATAATCACTCAGAAACCGCCTCTTTCTGATGAAGAAATTGTGAAAAACTGAAATCAATCTGTTCCGGTCGTCGGCAGCCGTCGTCATGGAGCCAGTATCTGGAGAAATATTGTGTTTGAGAAAATCTCACTAGCCTCACTGAAAGCCAACGTTGCTGAGATGTTGGCCGAAGACCCGAAGTTACATGCTGTTTCTATGGCTGAGATGCTGGACGTGACTGAAGGAGAGATCATCATGGCGATGCCTGAAGAGCTGGTGGTCAGCTTGCCGGGTGAGCACGCCAAAGCAATTCTGGAAGATTTGTCCGGCTGGGGGCCAGTGACGACGATCGTGCATTCAATGGGCTCCATCTTTGAAGTCAAAGCGCCGTTTCCAAAAGGAAAGGAAGCACGCGGCTACTACAATTTAATGGGGAAACCGGGTGAATTGCATGGCCACCTGCGTCTGGACCGTATTTCGGATATCGCCTTGGTCAGTAAACCGTTCATGGGGCAGGAAAGCTACTTTATCGGCTTCTTTACGACTGGCGGTGAATGTGTCTTCAAGGTGTATCTTGGTCGCGACAAGCAGCGACAATTGTTCCCAGAACAAATTGAAAAATTCCAACAATTAAAATTCGCGTTCCACGGAGAAAAGTCAGAATGAGTGAAGTAAAGCAAGAGCGCCTGCAAAATCGCCTTGGCCCGGAAATTAAAGAATTTCGTGAAGCCTGCCAGACCTTGCAACTGGCAACCGTCGATGCTGCCGGTAAACCCAATGTCAGCTATGCACCGTTTGCTATGCTGGATGACGGTTATTATGTATTGATCAGCCAGATTGCCAAGCACGCCCGAAACCTGCTGGAAAACCCGCAGGTTTCGCTGATGATGATTGAAGATGAAAGCCTGTCAAAGACGCTTTATGCGCGTAAACGACTGACGTTTGAAGCTGATGTGACGGTGGTGGAACGTACAACTGACAAGTGGCAGGACGCGATTGCGGCGTTGAAGGCACGTTTCGGTGATATCGTTGACGGGCTGAGCGGACTGGAAGACTTTACCTTGTTCCGTTTGTCACCTACGCAGGGACTGTTTGTTAAAGGCTTTGGTCAGGCGTTCCAGGTATCTGGTGATGATCTGGTGGACTTTGTCCATCTGCAGGAAGGACACAAGCGGATCAAAGACGGCAGTGAAGTGACGGAAGCGTCTGAAGAACTGTAATAGCATCAACGGGTTGATTCCGTATTGAACCATTCACAGCCCGGTGTAACTGCCGGGCTGTGTGCGTTTAGGGGATTTTAACGGACTCTGCCGGATTCCGATGATCATGATCATCCTCTGTCCTGTCTTGGCTTGCTGAGTTCTGAAACCGTGTGATAATTAACCCTATTCTTCCCTTTTTTCAGGTTTGATTATGGTGAATGAAAATCAGGATATGAAAGGCTTGCGGTTTGCCTATATCGCCAGCTTGTTGACCCCACTGACACTGATGATTTCCGGGATTGTCGCGGTGATTTACGCCGGGTATAAGCTCAACAAAGGGACGGATGAATTCAGTTACAGCCATTATTACACTCTCATCCGTACGTTTTTTCTCTTCTTTACGTTTTTCGTGGTACTAAGCGTAACTGCTGCGACAATGAGCGGCATGGTCGCAGGGGCAACGTACTGGGTGCACAGCAGCTGGCTGGATGTCTTGCTTAAAGCCATTCCAGTGGTTGGCTTAGCGATTGCCGGGCTGGCGATTGTGAAGTGGTTTGCTCAGCACCTCAAAGGCATCCGCTTATTGAATGAGCACAAGGCGATTGAGCTGTGATATTCGCCCTGGCGGGTGATGAGTCTCTGGTCTCCATCGTTCCTTGTTGTAGAACGTCACTTCTAATAAGCCGGTTTTACCAACCGGCTTTTTTCATCTACTTATCGGCTCCGCTTATTCTGTCATAGATGCATGCGCTGCCATCATTGTCGCTGTCGCTGTTGCTGTAGTGGCACGACGCAATTACCGCTCCTATTTGTCACTTCAGGTCGATTCTATTCTTGGGTCGTTTCTATACTTTGTAGAGAACTGGAACCGGAATCAGCATTGTTAATCCGATTGCTTTGTACCGGCAAAGTCGCGGCAACGGGCGGATTTAGCGTTGGCGGTATAGATGAAGGAGAGGGGAGACAGATGGGAAAAGTAACAGCGCATGGCAAAGTGGCTTCGGCATCACAATCGCAATCTGCACGCGGACATGAAGGGAGCCACCAGAAAACGAATATGCATGATGGAATTGCATTGTGGTATGACTGCTGTGTTTGTGAGGCGGAGCCTTACTGGGCAGACATGGCGGAAGAAATGGGGATTGATTTAAGTCCGTATGCGGATGACGAGCTTTGACGCATCAGGGGCGGAGCACTCGAAGCTAAACTACCAGAAGCCAGACTGCCACAAGCCAGAATGCCACAAGCAACACATCAGCAGAGGAAGCGCAATCTACAGGAGAAAATGCATTGCCGCGGCGTGGAATACAGGGAGCCACGGCAATGCCAGGGGGATGGGGTTACTGAAGAGACTCAATCAATTGGTTGAGTTCTGAAACCAGCTCTTCGGTTTTCGGGTTGTGGTTTTTCATCGCTGTAAGGGTATTGTTTTGCAGTTCGTTTTGCAGTGCCATCAGCGATTCATCTTCAAGCAGTGTCTGGCGTTGTTTGGCCAGCGTTTGCTTTGCTTTCGCAAATTCATGCAGCAGGTCGCTACGCTCTTGTTCAGACAAACCTTCGTCACGGATCTTTACCTGCAACTCTTGGGCCTGAGCAATAAATTCTTCAGGGTTATAGCCGATTTCCTGTGCTTTCTCTTTGTAAGCACTTTCGAACGCTTTGGCTTGTTCAACCAGTTCCGGGTTTGCTTTCAGTGCTTGCTGACGAATGCTGGTCAAATCACGCTGAATCGCATTGATTCGCTGTGTGGTCGCTTTCGTGGCCGCGGCTTGACTGGCAACGTTATCGGTCGTTTCGCTTGCCTGTACTGGCTGAGTCAGCGTAAACAACGCGGCCAGCATCACAGGTAGTGACAGCTTCATGGCTTTGCGGGTAAGTGCTGGGAATGTGGCAGTACGCGTTAAGCTGTTTTGCATAGAATAACCTTTGCTAGTTGTGACTTTCTCGTTCAGGGCTAAACCCAGAATGAAACGTCGATTTCCGGTTGAAATCAATGTATCGAAGCTTGTTTATCGATATGTCAGTATTGTGTCATGAATACTGCACGAAAACTGAACAGCATAACAGAAAAAAGCCGGCAATCCTTCTGCCGGCAACGTCACGATAGTGATGGAAAACCGCTGGCTGCTACGACCAGCGGGGATATTATTCTTCGCCTTTCAGGAAGTTGGTATCCAGTCGGCAGAAGGCCAGCAGCAGGCTGGCTGCGGCCGCATAGAACCCAAACGGGTCTCGCGCTTTGGCGGCACTGGTAAACGCCGGCAGCCAGTTCAGCAGCATGTTTTCCAGAAAGTGAAGTTGCGCCTGCATCTGCGGTTCGGCATCAGCTTCTGTCTTTTGCTGATTGGCCATGATAATCAGGTTGCCCAGAAAATCCAACTCGATCGCCAGGTGATCGGCCGGTTCGTTAAAATCCTTACGTTGGGCAATTCCGTATTCATCCAGCAACTGATTCATATCCTGCGCCGGTTTGTCATTCATCAGTCCGCTTTCGCCGACGTACATGGATGCATATGGCAAAGCACCGGATTTGGGGGTGCTTAGGAACAGACCGCAAAAATCGGCAGCCAGTTCTAATTGAGCGTCTGCGCGTTGTCCCAGACGATGGATAGCATCACGAAATGCGTCAACCGGTTGCTTCAGTTCTTCGGTCATGCCAAGGCCGGACAGGTAGGTCAGCATTTCGCCGTCCTGGTATTGGGCAATGTCTTCTGCCGTCAGCTCACGGGCAAACAGGGAAGACATCCACCAGTAAAACTCGGCTCGTTGTTCGTTGAAAGCAATGAGTTCTTTCATGATCACTCCAAATCAGGCTGTCGGCGTCTTAATATGCGCCGTTTGAAAAGCATATTCAGATAGCTAAGGTGCTGACCTTAGTATATGTGAATAGGCTCTTGTCGATACGGGTCGGTGTACCTGAGATACCCGGCTCAGCGAAGAGAAATCAGCCAGGGGGAAACCCCTGGCTGTCTGAGGTACAGATTATTAGCGTAGTTCCGGGTTTATATTAAATATCCATCGCCGGGAACAACGGGTTGATCTCAGTTACTTCTGTCGGGCCGTTGAAGCCGGTAACAGCCGGCACCGGGCCAGTGTATTTCTCTATCTGAACCAGTGCCGATGCGGCCGATGTTGCCTGTGCCAGTTTGGAAGAGCCAACATCCTGAGTCAGTACGTTTGGATCGCCGTACGTACACAGCGTACCTGGTTTACCGCCTTCCAGCGGGCTGTACCATGCACCTTCGTGAATACGACACACGCCAGGCATGTAGTCGTCAGTCACGACAGCACCCGCCAGCACCTGTCCACGGTCGTTGAATACGCGCACAATGTCACCAGACTTAATGCCGCGTGCTTTGGCATCTTCTGTGTTGATGTAGATCGGTTCACGATCGGCCACAGAGTAGGTCGCACGGTGCTCAGTTGACGAACACAGCTGCGAGTGCAGACGGTGTTTCGGGTGCGTACTCTGCAAATTGATCGGGAACTTGTCAGAGCGTGGACCGCCATGGCTGCGCTCATTTTTCTCGAACCACATCGGGTGACCCTGACAGTCGTCGTAGCCCATGTCGGCAATGGTCTTACAGTAGATTTCAATCAGGCCGGAAGCCGTACCCAGTGGTTCCAGATCCGGTTCTTTACGGAATGACTCGTGACGTACCCATTCCTGACCCGCAGGAAATTCGATAAAGCCTTCACCTTCCCAGAATTTCTTGAAGTTAGGCATACGAACACCCAGACCACGACCTTGCAGGCGAGCGCCGTTATAGATCTGCTCAATCCATTCCATTTGTGTTTTGCCTTCAGTAAAGGCTTCTTCACGGTCGAATCGGCGGCACAGATCTTTGAAAATGTCGAAGTCATCTTTGGCTTCGTACATAGGTTCAACCACTTTCGGCAGGGCGATGATACCGGCGTTGGAGTGGTTACCGTATTGCTCAATGTCATTGCGCTCGTGCGTGGTTGTTGCCGGCAGGACGATATCCGCGAAACGGCAGGTCGCTGTCCACTGGTGATCAATTGAAATCACGGTTTCCAGCTTACGCCACGCTTTGATCATCTTGTTACGATCCTGGTGGTGATGGAACGGGTTGTTACCACAGAATACCGCCATCTTCATTTCAGGGAAGGTCACATCATGGCCGTTCCACTTGATGGTTTTACCCGGGTTTTCAATACAGTCGACAAAGCGGGCCACAGGAATGTAGGTCGAGTAGCCTTTGTAAGAGCCGTTGTGAATCGGGTCAACACCCGTTACACCGCTGAAGCCTGACATCAGTGGGCCATTTGAGGTAATGGAACCGGCGTCGTTGTAGTGCCAGCCGAAACCGAAACCACCGCCCGGCAGACCGATTTGTCCCAGCATGGCGGCCACCACAACCAGCATCCACGCGTACTGCTCGCCGTGCTGCATGCGTTGCAGACACCAACCACCGATGATCTGGGTACGGCCTGACGCCATCTGACGCGCAATTTCACGGATCTTGTCAGCTTTAACGCCACAGATCTTTTCCGCCCATTCCGGTGTTTTCGCTACGCCGTCTTTCTCGCCCAGCAGGTAAGGCAGGAACTTATCAAAACCTGTGGTGTAGTCAGCAATAAACTCTTTGTTGTACAGATTTTCGCTGTACAGGGTATGAGCGATCGCCAGCATCAGTGGCACGTCAGTTTGCGGGTTCACACGTACCTGCTCGCCACCGACAAATTTCTGGGTATCGGAAACCACAGGGTCAACGTAGATCACTTTGATCTCGTTATTTTTCACTTTCTCAGCCAGTTGCTCGTAGTACGCGTACGGGCTGTGGTCAGGCACCAGCCAGCCAACCTGCAGGTTCTTGATTGGGTCAGAACCCCAGATCACGATGGTGTCAGAATGCTCAAGCACCAGCGGCCATGAGGTTTGTTGCTCGTACACTTCCATCGCACCAGCAACATACGGCAGTACAACCTGTGCAGCACCGGTTGAGTAGTCTCCGGCTTTTGACAGGAAAGTACCGTGCAGACTGATAGCACGCATCATCATGGTACTTGCAGAGTGCAGTTTACCCACAGACTGCCAGCCAGTGTGACCGGCATACAGGGCACTTGGGCCGTACGTGGTCTGAATGCGCTCCAGTTCATGATAGAAGAAGTCCAGCGCCTGCGACCAAGGCACACGCACAAAGCGGTTATCACCACGCTGGCTGGTGTCAGACTTAAAGCCGTGCTTCAGCCAGTCAAGACGAACCATCGGGTACTTCACTCGAGCCGGGTTGTATACCACTTCACGTACACCGTTGATCATCGTGGTCGGGTGTTTGTCTTTCTCAAACGGAACGGTATCTACCCATACGCCATTCACGACTTTGGCACGGAATGCGCCCCAGTGTGAACCAGACAGTACTTCGCCGGTTAAGGTTGCTTTGGTGTCTGTGGCTGCCAGTGCGCTGCGAGGAGCCAGCAGACTGGTGCCCACAACGGATGCTGCACTGGCCGCTACCAGACCAGACAGAAAGCGACGGCGTGAAACGCCTTTATTGAGAATTTGAGTCGCCATTGAACAATCCTTAATTTTAAATTCTTTGTGGAAAAGTGGGGGGAGCTGTGCTCCCGCCACCGTTCAGGAATTAGTGCGCGCCTGCGCCGCCTGTGTCTTTGCCGTGGTTCTGCAGGTATTTCAGCAGAGTACGTTCTTCTGTCTTGCTCAGGCGGTAATATGCGCTCATTGCATTCAGGCCAGAGATCCAGCCGTTCGCAGTGAAGTGCGCTGGGTCTGGTGCCGCGTGGCAGGCGTTACAGGTTGAGCCGTACATGGTCTTTGCGTAGTTCCAGATTGGCTGGATATCGTCAATCATGTCTTCCGCAGTAATCCAGGCTTCGACAGAAACGTGCTGCCATACGATGTCTGTTGCGCTGTCGGTTTTCTCTTCAATCAGTTTCTCAGTCGCTTTCACATCACCGCGAATGGTCGCTTTAAAGACACGTTTACCCAGGTATTCGGTCATCACACGGCCTTTACCTGCTTTTTCCAGCCAACCGTCGATTTGTACTTTCAGCATGTTGTCTTTGCGTTCCAGCACTTTGACCTGAGAAGCCGGCAGCAGTTTACCGTCAGCTTTGCTGTTAGGGTCAGCCACGGCATACAGGTCTTTTTCACCCAGCGAGTACAGGACTTCGGCATTGGCACCCTGGCTGTTTGCTGTTGCCTGCAGCGCCTGGAAGTCTTTCTGGAAGCCACCTGCCATGTTTGGTAGTTCGTGCGCAATACCCTTGTGGCACTCGATACAGTTCAGATCTTCGGCCGCCGCTTTCTTCATTTCGAAAGCTGCTTTCGCTGATTGCTTGCTGTGATCCATGTTGTCGTAGGAGTGACAGCTCTTACAGGTTTTCGAGTTCTGGCTGCTCATGCGTTCCCAGACTTTCTGAGCCATCTCCAAACGGTGATCTTCAAATTTTTCCGGTGTATCGATTTTGCCGGTAATAAAGTGGTGATACAGATCTTTTGCCGCCTCCAGTTTACGGAATACTTTGCCCGGAAAATCTTTAGGCTGGTGGCAGTCAGTACAAATAGCCTGCACACCGGAAGCATTTTTGAAGTGAACGGTTTGTTTATATTCTTCGTAGTTCTGTTCCATGGTGTGGCAAGACGTACAGAATTCAATTGAGGATGTCAGTTCAAATCCTTTATGAACTACAAAGGTGCCCGCCAATGTAATACCAATGCCCACTAAAACCAGCGCAATAATAGGATACTTGCTGCTTGGCTTTATTAACTTTTGCCAAAGTTTTTTCATAGTATGATTCCGTGTATGGATGAATTGCCTGCCGTAAACAACGGTGACGTTTAAATTTTTATGGGGTAATCTTAATTCCACGATGTGAATAAGGTTAACGGTGGCGATTAACAGAAATGTCTGTGTTGTGACAAATTGTGAATAGCCGCCTTTTGTACTACCGTTAAAAAGAACAGTTAAATAGACATAAAGAGAATGAAATGAGTCATCACGTACTTGTAGTTGAGGATGAGATTGTTACCCGTACCAAGTTGGTCGGTTATTTTGAAAATGAAGGGTATAAAGTCAGCCAGGCGGAAAGCGGCATGCAAATGCGCGAGATTATGGCTCAGGAAAAGATTGACCTGGTGATGCTGGATATTAATCTGCCAGGTGAAGACGGTCTGATGCTAACCCGTGAACTGCGTAGCCGTTCGGAAGTCGGCATCATTCTCGTCACAGGTCGTACAGACAGTATTGATCGTATTGTCGGGCTGGAAATGGGGGCCGATGATTACGTTACTAAACCGTTTGAGTTGAGGGAGTTACTGGTACGTGTGAAAAACCTGCTGTGGCGTATCTCGCTGGTGGAAAAGGCCCGTTGCGAGACAGTGACTGAAATGCAGGAAGACAGCATCATCCGATTTGGCGACTGGGTATTTGATATCAACAAACGTGCGCTGACCCACAATGGTGTGCCGGTGAAACTGACAAAGGCTGAATACGAACTGTTGGTCGCGTTTTCGTCCCATCCCAATGTGGTACTGAGCCGCGAGCGCATTCTGAATATGCTCAGCCATCGGGTAGAAGCACCGAACGATCGCACCATCGATGTTCTGATTCGTCGTATGCGTTCTAAAATGGAAACTGACCCTAAAAATCCCCAGATCTTTGTGACCGTTCATGGTGAAGGTTACATGTTTGCGGGTGACTAATATCCCATACAATTTCAATTCTGTTTTGTCATAACTTGTCATATTTAGGTCGACTCACAAGGTGTGTCGACCTTTTCCATAGCGATAAATCCGACCTTTCATTGATATTGATCAATTTTTATTACTGGATATTAATATGCCTGGAATATCAATTTTGACCATTAATTTATCATTAACTTTAAATATGTATTTTTTAATGGTTATTGTTTTTATCCATGGTTTATCCCGGTAACAAAAATGGGCCTAAATCTTTTCTTAAATGTAAATGAAAAATTGGCGGTTATACATTTTATAAATTCAAAGTAACCGGAATATTTAAATTTTTTGCTGAAGACAAATTTTTCATAACGGATAATCGCAGAGTGGCTGATTAAATAATAGCCATTCAACAAAGCGGTTCGATACTTTTCCCGAATGAAATTTCCAGATTACTCGAAAAGAATGCGTCCAATTAACACCGTTGATGGTGAAAAATCATTCATTAACTGAGCGTGAGTACTAAGTGAAGTTCAGCTTACCCTGTCAATTTTTACATGGTTCGTAAAGGCAGCATCTTAAGCCGCTCAGTATCAATGAGGAATGGAAATATTGAGGAAATGAGGAAATGATAAAGGAGAAGAAAAAAGCTACCCAGCTGAATAGTCAGATTGGGTAGCCTTGTAAACACTTAGCTTTGTAAACGAATCATCTTGTAAACGAATCGCCCTGAAAACAGATAGCCTCTTGCTGATAGCCGCTTACGATGAATAGCCCAAGATGAGCACAGCGCATCCTGAGCGGTCAACGGTGGTAGCCTTAGGCATTTGCCAGAATGGACTCTGTCATGTTCATGATCAGCGGATAACTTTTCTCACTTTCCTGAGCAATCTGAGTCTGCTCTTCAAGCACATCCTGTAGGATGGCTTCTGTGGTTAAAGGGTTAGCCAGCACCACGCGGAAAACGGTAGTCAGTTTACGATCCCACTTTTCAGGGGTAATCCGAGTCCGTGAGACAAAAGACTTCCCTGATTCACGCTGACGTTTTTGGATGAACTTGGTCAGATCGTCCAGAGCATCCAGCAGAAGCTCTTTCTGCGCCGTGTTGGAGATTGCCAGTGCTTGCTGAGTTCGAGCCGGCAGGTAGCGGTAGGTCAGTAGGCAAAGTTCCGGTTCCGTGACCAACTCAAAGTCAGGGTGCGCCTTGATCAGTTCAGAGAAATAGCGGGCTTTCTCGATACTGTTGTTGATCAGCATTTCGTAGCCGGGACGACTGATAATGTTCAGGCTGGCATAAAGCAGCATTGCCATTCCGCTGCGTGAACCTTCCAGTGTGTGGCTCCCTAAGTCTTTTGAACCTTTACGCAGTATGTATTCCGCGTGGTGTTCAATCGCACTCATTGAGGCCGGGTTTTTGAAAATGACCATACCCGCGCCCATTGGCACATACAGCTGTTTATGAGCATCAATGGTGACGGAGTCTGCACGTTCAATGCCCTTAAGCAATGGACGGTACTTATTGGACATCAGTGTTGCGCCGCCCCAGGCTGCATCCACATGGAAATGGCAGTCGTATTCGGCAGCCAAATCAGCCAGTGCATCAAGGGGATCAATGTTACCGGTTTCCGTTGTACCGGCAACACCAACAATGGCAAAAACTCGCACATTCTGCTGTTTCAGTGATTCCAGCTTGGCACGCATTTGATCAACACAAACCCGGTTATCACTGTCTGTCTGGATCGGAATCAGGCAATCCCGGCCTAAACCGAGAACATCTGCGGCTTTTTTCAGCGAGTAATGGCCCCGCTCTGAGACCAGCACAGCTAAGTCTTCATAGCCGTAGTGCTTCATTGCCCGGAACAAGCCTTCCTGCGCCACACCACGGAATGAACCATCTGGCCTCAGGGCGTTATTGCGTGCCACCCACAGGGCGGTAATGTTGGCAATGGTGCCCCCGGAGCAGAATGCCCCGAGCGAATGGTTAGCACTGTGCATCCACTGAGCATAAAAACGCTCATCTTCGTCGTAGATGAGGTTGTGCAGCATGCCAAGTACCTGACGTTCCAGAGGGGTGAATGCTTTCGAGGTCTCGATCTTGACCAGGTTTTGGTTCAGCCCGATCATGATTTTTGACAGCGGCATCAAAAAATAGGGCAGTGCTGAGGTCATGTGACCAATAAAGGTCGGCGCCGAGGTATGGACAGACTGAGCCACCAGTTTATCCAGCAAGAAATGCGTATGGTCTGAGACAAAGCTGGGAGACTCAGGAATGTCTGCGCAAGAAAAGTCTTTTTCGATCTCGGCCAGTGGCTTTTCTCTGGCCGCAATGTGCGTCTGAAGAAAAGCGTTCAGGTTTTCCGAAATCTCTTTCTCGATCCGGCCCAGGGTTGAGTCTGGTGCTTCCGGCACCGTAAAAATGCGATGTAATGACGCTTGGGTCGCATCGGCTTTTTTAGAATCCATCACTGCCATATCACTTGATATCTTGTAATTTTGTTCGGCAAATTGTTGCTAATTTAATGCAAATTGCCGCCGCTGTCGAAAAAAATTAAAAGTGATAACTTAAACCGGCAGTGATCACTGTTCCTTCGTTTTCATAGAAATTGATCTTCGAATCGCTGTAGCCGTACCCTGCAATGCCCAGGAAGCTCCACTGTTTCCAGCCAAAAGGTTCGGCATATCGGTATGCGAGATAAGCTGCCAGCAAGCTGTCTTCCTGTTTTTTGCCGAAAACGGGGTTAGCTTTATCATATTCGGAGTAGTCGTAATGCAGTGTGACGGCCAGATTAGAGCGTTCAAAGTTTTTGATAACGGTAATATCCGCACCATATCTGTCATTGGACATCGCATCACCATCGGCGTCAGTTCTGGTGTAACTGGTTGCGCCACGCAGGGCCAGATCCTGATTAATCCGATGCAGGTAGCTCAGTTGGCTGTAATAGATATCGCTGTCACGGCGAAGCAGTGCTTGTTCATCAGGCGTGAAATTAGCCAGACCGCTTTCTTCATTGTCAATTTCGCGCTCACGCAGTGCAAATTCAAACGAGAAATTTGTGCCCAGGATGCGGTCATAGATCAGACGCAGAGCCTTGGTATTTACGTCGGTCTCTTCACGGTTCACGTTGGTTACGAAGGGATCTTTCCAGGTTTCTGAGGCAATAAGGCCCGGCGCATACGCAATAGTGATAACACTGTTATCTTGTAATCGCTGCTTATAACCCAGCTCCAGGTTGAATCGACCGTAGATCAAGTCACTTTGGTTACTCCCCATGTAGACTTGTTTGTCACCGGCCTGGTTGGTGTATTTCAGGGTACCGAGAGGGAAAATAATGCCGCTGTCACGTCCTTGTCCCTGGCTGTCCAAGCTGTCGGTAACATTGTTATCGGTATCAAATTGAGAGCGTGTGTGTGAATAACCGGCCATTACAGCGATATCGCCGCTCAGACCTGGTTGCCAGTCTTTAGCTGTTGCGGCATAGCCGGGGAATGAGGCAATAAGCAGTGCGGAAATGTGAGCAATTCTACCCAGAGAATGCGAACTCATGAAGACTCCTGATTTAAGCTGATGTGGATTGTTTGTTATTTTTGTAGGTGTTATGTGGGAGATTTTTACAGAGTTAGTTATTAAATAAAAGCAGGCAGTAATTTGCTTTACGGCGTTGATGCATAAGCAGAGGGTATATTGTGAACTTCGTTTATTTTTCGCAAACGATTCCACATAGTTTCCGCGCTTTTTATTTATACAAATGACGATAGAAGTTGGCCGTGAACATAATCCATTTTTTTCAGTGAGCTTTGCTGTAATGGATTACGGTAGGTGTATTACAGGCGGATATTGAGACAAAGACAAAGTGAATACGAAGGTGACCATTTTGTGAGGGCAAAATTGGCTGGCAGGGAAAGTGTGATCACATCGCACTTTCCCTGCCAGCCAACAGGTGCAGCCTTAATCACATGAGATGTCAGCAATGGCTGTCATCGCTTTGTTGTAATCGTTGAGAGGCTTTTCAATTTTACCCGGATGGGTCAGGAGTTCGGCGAAGGCGCTACGCAGTGCATAGTTCTGAGGGTGAGGCTTGCTCTGGCGGTCATCAAAAGCCTGCTTGGCGGTTTTACCCAGTTCTGAATGTTGCTCAGCCAATGCCTTTACATCCTGCTGGGTCAGTTTCAGCCAGGATTCAACCGGCTGCGACAAATCCAGTTTTTCTTTGTCGTTGGCAAGATACCAGTCGAACACTTCACGGTTAAGCTCAAAGTGGTGCTTACGTCCTTCTAAAAACCAGTCGCCGACGTCTTTCAGGCTGGCATCTTTCTCGACAGTGATATCAACCAGTTGCTGGTACCAGGTCAGTGAGGCATCGATATATTGGTGATATTTTTGGCTTTCACAGCTGTCATTGGCAGCCAGAGCAGTGGCTGGTAGCATGGCGGCTGAAAGTAAAATTGCAGCTAACTTCATTGCCTTTCCTTGAATGTAATATCTATTGGGCCCAAGTTGTCGCGATAGCGCTTGAGTTCGCTTTTATTTTTGCTAAGCCATCTTATGTCCTGATGGTTCGCTGATTGTAACGGGATGATTGAGCAAAGGAAAAGGATTCTTTGTGGGAATGGATCACTGTTAACACAATTGAACGGGAGAGTCGTGGCCTTAGTGGTATTTAAACCGTTGTGTTTAAAAATGCTTAACACAGTAGCTGGCCCAAATAAAAAAAGAGGCCCATGTGAGCCTCTTTTTACTTTTGGAATCAGAACGAGATCTGAAGTGTTCAGTGTCCGCGCTCTTTCATGGCGACGGAGATACAGAAGGCAGCTCCACCCCAGGTAATGCCCAGCCCGAACAGCATCATGATAATTGCACCTGTAGTCATAATTATGCCTCCTGATGAGTCTGTGGTTTAGATGACAGGTTAATGATGACAGCCAAAACAAACATGGCCGCAACCAATCCCCAACCCAGCATCAGCAGGTCGGATGTTTCATAACCGCCGTAGCCTTCACTTGCTGTATTCAGCAGGTTGGTGCCCAGGATTACAGCCAGCATCAGTGGGCTCAGGTAACGGATACAGACTTCAAACCATTTGCCGATAGTGATTTCTGAACGCTCGTTAACATAGTCACGAATGTCAGAGACTCTCAGTAGCCAAGCGATGATAACCAGTTCAACCAGACAGCTGCTCAGCAGGGCAATGTTGTTGATGAAGTAGTCGACCAAATCCAGCAGTAGCAGACCGCCGTTGGTTGCAAATGCCATTGACACCACAAAACCGACACCACATACGACTGAAGCGGCTTTCTTACGTGACCAGTGCAGTTTGTCGATAATGGCACTGGTGACAGCTTCCAGAATCGAGATGTGTGAGCTCAAACCGGCGACCACAAGAGCCAGGAAGAACAGCGGACCCAGAATATAAGGTGCTGGCAGCAAGTTGATAGCTGCAGGGATGGTCACGAAGGCCAGCCCCACACCAGCAGAAACGACTTCTGTCAGTGGCTTCGCTTGCTCCTGAGCCATGTAGCCCAGTACGCCGAAGATCAACACACCCGCCGTGATTGAGAAACCACAGTTGATTAACACGGTCATAAAGGCGTTGTTGTTGATGTCAGATTTTTCTGGCAGGTAGCTGGAGTAAGCCACCATGATGGCAAAGCCCACACTCAGGGTGAAGAAAATCTGACCATAAGCTGCAGACCATACTTTTGCGTCCATGATCTTGCTGAAATCAGGTTGGAACAGATAGTTAATACCATCCACCGCACCCGGCAGAAAGATTACACGAGCAATCAGCGCGATAACCATGACAAACAGCAAAGGCATCATGATTTTGTTGGCGCGTTCAATCCCGCCTTTTACGCCGGTAAAGATAGCTGCAAAGGTGACTGCCCAGGCAATGGCCATTGGAATGGCAATGTGGAATTGCAGGTCACCGAGTTTAGACGGTGAGTTTTCACCTAACTTCAGGTATTCGCTGAAGAAGTAGGCGTTGGTATCCGATCCCCAGCTTTGAGAGAAAGAAAAACCAAGGTAGGAAATTGCCCAGCCGATAACCGCGACATAATAAACGGCGATAACAGCAGCAATAAACACCTGGAACCAGCCCAGCCATTCATACTTCACACCCAGCTTAGAAAAAGCGCGGGGAGCGGCACCACGTAATTTATGACCGAGGCTGAATTCCATGATCATAAAAGGGATACCTGCGGTGAGCATGGCAAAAAGGTAAGGGATAAAAAATGCGCCGCCACCATTCTCATAAGCCATATATGGGAATCGCCAAATATTCCCCAGGCCAATTGCTGATCCCACTGCTGCCAGGATAAACCCGGCTCGTGAGCCCCATTGTTCTCGTTTCATATGCATCTCCTTATGTACTGCAAATCCCTATATAACGAGGAATTAGTAGAGAAATATTCCATTAATAAACCGTGACTTGCATGATCTTTGAAAGGTTAGACCAGGCAGATGTTTCGAGAGTAGCTAGAGAAAATGTCTTACGCAATAGAGCATAGTAGAGGACCTGCTTATGTCCAGTGGTGATATTCATTGGTAGCAGTAGGTAGGATGAAACAACGGAGTGGGGCTTGGGAAAAGGCTGGTTTAATTCACTATTGTTAAGTTTCACGCTAGTGATAAATTTTATTTTACATATTTGCAATCAATGACCATAAAATAGCCAAAAAGGAGTTATTCACTGTAAAAAACAGAGAAAGACCAGAGCATTTGGTCTTCTCTGCTGTCATTTGGCTCTTTTAAAACGAATATGTGAGGCCGAGATTGGTCTGAAACTGCGTCAGCCACTCTGAATCGATTGAAACGTTGCAGGTTTCATTCCCCGTGGGCAGTGTGCAAATGGTGCTGGTGTCGCTATCAATCAGGTTGGCCAGCCATCGAGCTTCAAATACCACCGCAAAATTGTCAGCCAGCTGGTAGGTCATTCCACCGTGGATACCAGCAGAAAACACTAAATCGCTGTCACTCCAGTCAACATCCAGGATCGTGGTGCCTATACTGGCACCAATAAAACTGTTCAGTCGGTGCTGCAATTGATAGTGAAGGGCGCTTTGCATATGTACGTAGGTCAGGGTGCCGTCATCACTGAACGGGCTGGCTTCATTTTTTTGGTGGCTGATAAACAGGCCGACCCGACCATTTTCAAAATCTGTTTCCAGACCCAGGGCGTAGTGAACATCGTTATCGATATCAATGTTCAGCTGATTTTCATCCCGGATATTATTGGAAAAGGTGTAGCCGATATAAGGAGTGACATAAATTGTGTTTTCTGCCAGCGCATGCATTGAGGTGCACAGGCCGACGGCTGCAAAAAGCAACTTGGGTATTTTCATTTCCTTGTCCAGTTTTCTAAACAGAAATTTAGTGTGACAGCTTTCCGAAATTAGTGCTTTTCCAATAGTCATAATCTTGAAGTCTCCCTAAAATAGGGTTAAAAATATGTTAAGTCATGATAAGTAGTGAGGTTTTTATGATGGACTTTGATCTCAAGTTAGCACTTGTCACCGTTGCTGTTGTGATGACGGTACTGTTTTCATTCGGCATTATCGCGATTACTACGTAATTTATTAATAATAAAGCAAATTGTGATCACTATTGAAAAACTGAATGGGGAGTGCGATATACTGTCTGCCAACGTGTTCGTTATGAAAGAGGCAGGTGTATGACTAATCATTTGCCATTCAGTTTAAAAGATATTGATATACAACTGGTTAACAATTTCTCCTCTAAACTGAAAACTGCAAAAAAGCGTCGTATCGCTCTTGTCGTGCAAGGGGGAGGCCAGCGGGGTATTTTTACTGCCGGGGTTTTTGACGCTTTTCTTGAAGCTGGTTTTGATCCCTTCGAGTTATATATCGGAACGTCTGCCGGCGCTCTGAATCTCTCTTCTTTCATTAGTCGTCAGCCTAAATTTGGCTACAATTTTATTGTCAATTACACCACCGACAGTAAATTCTTCAATCTTTACAAATATCTGAGTCAGCAACAGTCAATGGATCTGGACTGGGCATTGCGCGAAGTAGGAGAGCAAGGCTCTACGCCACTGGATGTCGTGACGGCGCAGCAGGTTCTGCGTTACCGTACCGCTCTGGCTTGCATGACCCGAAAAGATACCTTGCAGGATATATATATGCCCATGTATCAGGGCAACTGGACTGATGTATTACGGGCATCCTGTGCAATACCGGTGATTTATAACTTGCCGGTGAATATCGATGAACTGGAGTGGGTTGATGGTGGTGTCAGTGCTGCGGTACCGGTAAAAGAAGCCTGGAACCGGGGGGCGGATTTAGTCATTGTCGTTCGCACTGAACCCTTGTTACTCAGGCCGCAGCAAGACGACAACCGGCTGTTAAAAGACTGGCGGGAAAAAATAGAAACACTGGTGCCTGAGTATATTGATCGTCTCAGCCTGAATGAGTCGATTGATAAAGTGAAGGTACTGCACAGTGAATGGACATCAAAGTTTGATAGCTGGAAACAAGCGAGGAATGAGCGCCATCCGGTCGACAGTGCCATTGAAGAAAGTGCCGGTGAGTTAATTGAAGCTCAAGCCAGCAAAGGAAAAAAATGGAGCTTATTGTCGGTCGATAATGTAGAACGTTTTCTCAAAATTGCCGGTAAGAGTAAAAGTACCGAGGTGATTGAGATGCTCAATCGCTATTACACGACCTACCAGGCGGCACATGATTTTATGTATGCACCACCTGAAGGGTTGCAGGTGATCCAGATTGCACCGGAAAAAAGCCTGCGTAGTCGCGCTTTGCTGAGTGATAAAGATGATCTGGAAGTGGACTACCGGGAGGGGAAAGTTGTCGGCAGAGAGTTTATCGCGCATTTCGCAGATATCCTAAACGACACGACCAGCTTGCCCAAGCGGCGATAGCGTTGATTCTGGTGCCTCTCTGGTGCATACGGTGTCGCAAGTGTTTCTTCTGTTGTCTTGAAGCACTTCTGGGCTGAAGAGAATTATCAACCGCTCATCAGAAAGCAAAAAGGAACCGTCTGGTTCCTTTTACTTCATTTCTTAAGCATGCTTAAGGTCTTGGAAAAATATTTGCCTTGTCACTTCTCTCAGGCGAGCACGTTTTGCAGCCAAGGCCAGCCTTGCTTTTTGCGACTCAGAGTATTTTCCATCATCAGGTGACCGGCAGCGTCTGCAAATGGTGCCAGCTTTTCTGACCATTCGCCGCGGAACAGGAGTCGTGTAGTGCTGGTGGTAATATCTGTCAGCATCAGCGCGGCCAGTGCCAGACCTTCCTCGTCACAACGACGCTGCAGATCTGCTTCCAGTTGGTCAATCATCTCTTCAACCTGAGCCAGTGTTGCCAGCTCAATTTGACCAACAACCACATCGCGCTGATTAAAGGCATACGCTTTCAGGTCTTTGTTGACCAGCTCATCGGCGGAAAGTCCGACAATATCGGTTTTGGCAATCAGCAATGCTTCAGTAAAAGCATCTAGATCCTGTACATCGGCAATTTCGGCCAGAGCAGTGACGGCGGCCTTATCTTTATCCGTGCAGGTTGGTGAAGCAAAGCCTACGGTGTCGCTCAGAATGGCCGACATCATCAAAATCGCCAATGGACGCGTGATAGTGGCATTTTCCATCTGGAACAGATTAAACAGGATGGTACAGGTGCAGCCCACTGGCCAGATCCAGGCTTCCAGCGGGTTAACGGTGGTCACATCGCCCAGACGATGGTGGTCAACAATGCCTGCGATCTCGGCGGCTTGAAGGTCGTCAGGGCCTTGTGCCAGATCGGAAAAGTCGACCAACCATACAGATTTACCAGCCACGGTGGTACACCTTTCCGGCGCTTCAACACCTGCGGTTTCGAGGATATGCTGGGTTTCACGGTTGATGTCTCCCTGACGTACCGCTTTTGCATCCAGCCCGCGAGCTTTAAGTAGTTCAGCCGCCACTAATGCAGAACAGATGCTATCACTGTCAGGGTTTTTGTGACCTACGACTTCAATCATGTTGTTTCCTGTATTTTTAGAAGAGGAAGGGAAGGGACGTTACGGTCAATAAAAGTCGCAGCCTGTGCGCCTCTTGACGATTAATATTGCCCCTGCCTGAAAGGGGCATAGTGTAATGGGGTGTTATTGCAAAACGATTGATATGAAACAAACTCGCAAGCATCAGGCCATTGGAACTTCTTGTTTGTTTTCGTTCGCGGTAGCTGTAGGAATCTCCAGACCGTGATGGCGACTCAGGTACTGACACAGTTCATCAAACGGCATTGGTTTGGCGAAATAGTACCCTTGCAGTAACAAGACCCCTTTGCTTTGCAGGTAATCAACTTGTGTTTGCGATTCGACCCCTTCTGCGATCAGCTCAACCCCGGCGTGATGAGCAAACAGGATAATTGCATCCAGCAGGGAGGATTTCACATCATTGGTGCCAATCGTATCGATAAACATTTTATCGATTTTCAGGGTGTCAATCGGCAGTGATTGCAGGTAGCTGAAGCCGCCATAGCCCGTGCCTGCATCATCCAGCTTGATACTGATTCCGTGATGCTTGAAGCGGTCCAGGACTTCTTTCGCCCGTAACACATCAGTAAAAGGCGTGCGTTCGGTTACTTCAAACGCAATTTTCTCTGCTGGGAGCTTACCTTTGCTGAGAATATTCAGTACGCAGTCAACAAAGCGATGGTTTTCCAGTTGCTGCGGAGTGACATTGACACTCAGGGAGAAGGTCGGCCCTGTCGGAAACGTCTCTGAGAACTGATGGACGACTTTGTCGAGTAAGTTTTCGGTCAGCTCTAGGATTTGCCCGTTGTGCTCCGCGATGGGAATAAACTGATTTGGGGCAATGACCTCTCCGTTCGCCCTGTGCCAGCGAATCAGTACCTCACAGCATTCCACCCTATGTGTTTCCGTATTGATGATAGGCTGGTAATAAGGAACAAATTCATTGTTTTTCAATCCGTGAACGATCAGATCGCTGAGCCGTTTCTCAGGAGGCTTGCGCAAACCCAGAATCAGACTGAAGGACAGCAGCAGAGACATCAGCAGCATTTGGGTAATTTCGACATCATGATCGACAACTTCCCTCAGACCCTGCTCAGTGGCGTAAAGCTGGACATCAAACTCTTTTGTGAATGCTTTACTGGCAATGAGGCGATAAGACTGGTCGGCTGTTTTACGTTTTATGGGCAATTCACGATTTCGATACAGCAGTGACATCGCAAAACAGTTGATACAGGCTTCGCTGTCCGTGAAGACATTCTGGAAAGGCTCTGTGATGAGGATCATTTCACCTTTGGCCAGATAGAAGGTGATTTTCAGACGCTGATTGAAATATGGCTCAACCATAAACGCATTGTACTGGCTGTCATGCAGGAAAAAGAACTCTTTGTTCCGGAAGTCTTTAATCAGGCTGACATCTTTCCCGTAGACGGAACAATGCTCATGAGGGGTCTGGAGTTCCAGAAACTGAATGACCGTCGGGTTTTCACTGGCGTCGCGTAGAATACCGATATCGTGTTCATCACAAGTGAAGGATAACTGCGTGGCGAGTCGCCTTGCTTCCTTGCCGATATCCATGTAGCGCTTCTGGTAGAAGTCGAACAGATTGTCCATCCTTTCCTTGGCTTCAGACGCAAATAATCTCTCCCCAAGAAACGGTGAGCTTACCATAATGACTAATGTACCCAGAATAAATACCAGAGCGGGCAAGCGCCAGCGTCGCCAGAATGTCAGATCCATAGTGCGGTACATGCGTCAGAATTAACGAAGGAAAAACATTCAACCATAATTCGTGCGGATATTACAGACCATCAGGTACGTAATTGGATGTTATTTTCATTGTACATTACTGACTAATAACTCAGCATAATTGTTTGCAGAGGATCTATGCTTTATTGATCTTAATCTAAGGCAAATACCGCTTATAACATGTATATATAATGACTGTTAATGGGCTGTGTTAATGAATCTGTGTTTTTGGGACCATCATGTTGATGACTAACAATATTGATGCGATGTTTGAATGCGTGAGAAGGAGAGTCAAGAATGTGGCGTCTGTTGCCGGTTGTGATAAGTTACTGGTTGTTAGCAGCACATTTTTTTCGCCATTCGGTGTTTGATGTGGCGTTATTGCTGGTGTGCTTACCGCTCTTGCTCAAGATGCGCTCCGCCTGGATACCTGTCGTGATGGGAGCGGGATTGCTGCTCAATGCCGCTATCTGGTGCTTGGTGACCTATGACATGCTTTCTGTCCGTCTTGTGATGGGAGAAAGTTGGGGGAGATTGCTGTTTATCATGGGAGGGGTGATCTGTTTTACGCTACTGTCAGCGGTTGTGTTCCAGAGCGATAAAGTCAGGGCTTATTACTCCTCGATAAAAGCCACCAGTTAGCGCGGATTGCAAGATGACGCCACGAAGTGTTTCATTGCAAGATTAAGATATGTTATGTTATAACATATCTTGAGTGGTGAAGGATCATTTGAGAAACATGAGCGGGGCGATCTTAGCGGTATGCCTCAACAGGCTAATTTGTTATCACAGTGCCTTAGCGCTGTTTAAGTGTAATAATTTTAGATATCATCACTGCATAAGTGATAGTCCGGGTAGAGCCGTTTGACTCCCGTTGGGCTGATTAGTTTTTTTGAGTTATTAGCATTGTCGCGAGTACGATAGGCTGTTTCTGCTGATAACTGTCTCATTGACTGGGTATTGCAATCCCGGCAGCAAACGTAATTAGGAACAACATGGTAACTGTAAGGGCCCGAGTGCCATTCAAAGTCGGCCAGAAAAGTCATATACCGGCCGAGCTGCTTTCATTTAATGAGTTAGCATCAGGTAAAGAACACGTAGCACTGATTTTCCGTGGTGCGGACAAGGGCGATGTACCGCCTCTGGTTCGTATGCACTCTGAATGTCTGACGGGCGATGTGTTTCATTCTTCACGTTGTGACTGTGGTGAGCAGTTGGACGAAACGATCGAAAGAATGGGTCAGGAAGGCGGCGTTCTTCTGTACCTGCGTCAGGAAGGCCGTGGGATTGGCTTGTATAACAAGATTGATGCCTATGAGTTGCAAAGTCAGGGCATGAACACATACGAAGCCAATAACCACCTGGGTTTCGGGGATGATCTGCGTGACTTTACTGAAGCGGCGATGATGCTGAAAGCTCTGGGGATTAATGCAATCCGTCTAATCACCAATAACCCGAAAAAAATCAGTGATTTGGAATCTCTGGGTATTGAGATTGCGGAAGTTGTGGGCACGAAAGCGTATGTTAAAGACGGTAATGAAAATTACCTGCGTACCAAAGCGAGCCACGGTAAGCACCGTTTCCACTTTGATTGATTCAAACTGATGTCAGTCAAGTATATAAAGCCCTGCCTTCTGGCAGGGCTTTTTATTTGCCCGCTTTGGGTGGGTTGACATACTGAGTAAGTTCTCGTCGTGGCATACACCGCTTCGCCATCTGATTGTCCGCCTGTTTTTGTATTCTGGCTTCCTTGAAACTTTATGGTTCCGATAGTGATCAGGCAAGGATATTACTCCAGATGCATTTGCATCTGGAGTATGAAAACATACTGAAAATGAATATTCACTCTATTCAAAATGGTTGCGTAAAAATGCATGTAGGCGGGTTTTTCTCATGATGTGGAAAATGCGTTAGTAATATTAGCTTAACTAATCCGATTCATAATAAAGTATCGTGCTGTTGAGTGGGCTAAGTCCTTGCTTAGTCAGGGCTTCAGGATTACTATCTGCTCGAATTCTCCAGTTAATCTTGCCATCAAGGCTAATTCTTTTGGCCTTATAAATTGCAAACCTGAAATTTAAAAGAGAATTGTTCTTTAAGTTGGCGGATTTCGTTCAAATCTACCGCATGTATCGAAACATTATTCTGTGATAAGGATTCTGGTTGTGGAAATGCAATCGTCTTCTACCAACATGGTAAAACTGTTATTTCTGATAATCATTCTGGCCGCGGTTGGTCAAATGACACAAACCATGTATGTGCCTTCTATTCCTGCGATGTCGGAATATTTTTCAGTACAGTCGTCATACCTGCAGGCCGTCATGGCTGCGTACCTGATCCCTTATGGATTGTCCCAGTTTGTGTATGGGCCATTGTCAGATCGCGTCGGACGCCGTCCGGTTATTCTGCTCGGTATGGGGATCTTTTTGCTGGGTACTATCGGCGCACTGTTTGTGCCGTCATTTGAATTGTTCCTGCTGGCCAGCTTTATCCAGGGCATGGGTACCGGTTGTGGCGGAGCTATGTGCCGTACGGTAACCCGTGACGCGTATGAAGGGGCGGAATTACACCGAGCTAACAGCTTGGTGAGTATGGGAATTATATTCTCGCCACTGATTGCACCAGTATTGGGGGGATATCTGTCCTCTTACTTTGAATGGCAGGCCAGCTATCTGTTCCTGTTGATCTTTGGTGCGGTGGTAACGCTGGCAATGATGTCTCAGTTTTCAGAGACCTTGCCGGCAGAGAAACGCCGTCATGAACGTGTAATGGTCAGCTACCGCTATGTGCTAGGGCATCGTCGGTTCCAGGGCTATGTAATGTGTCTGGTCGCGACATTTGCAGGTATTGCGGTGTTTGAGGCTGCCGCGGGTGTGCTGCTTGGCAGTGTACTGAAATTAGATCCGGAAACGGTCAGCTGGTTGTTTGTCCTGCCATTACCGGGATATTTGGCGGGCTCATGGATGTCAGCCGTGCTGGTGAAACAACTGGGTAACCGCCGGGTAATGACATTGGGTATGATCGCTATCATTGCTGGCTCACTGACTATCCTGCTGCCGGGGTTATCCGGGCTGGTAACCGTTAATTCATTGATTGGTGGTGCGTTTCTTTACTTTATCGGAGCTGGGGTGCTATTTCCGGCTGCGACAACGGCAGCGGTTGAACCATTCCCACATCATGCTGGGACGGCTGGCGCAATTCTGGGTGGTTTGCAGAACCTGGGTGCAGGTCTGGCAACATTGGCGGCTTCGTTAATGGGGGCTGAAAATCAGTACAACCTGGGAGCGGTTATGTCTGTGATGGCTGTGCTGGTGATGCTGAGTCTGATCTGGGTTCGTCGCAGTCAGAATGAAGATAAGTCAGTTCTGGCGTCATAACTGCTCAGTTAGCGGAGCCGGTAATAAGAAAGGCGAGGTATTTACCTCGCCTTCTGCTTTTTCGTGGCACTGAAATATGATGTCTAAGTGAGTTATTTATTTGTGATGTATCTTCTGACGCGAATCGGTCTTCAGCCAGACAATGCATCAGCCACATTAGATTCGTTACTTTAGAATCTGTTACTTTTTAATCTATCACTTAAGAACCAGCTGCCTTGAATCAGTCACGTTTCCACAGAATGTGGCAGAATTTGTTGTCTGGATCGCGGCAGATCAGAAGACGGGCGAAAACATCGTCCAGCTCGTCGGTTTCCTCATTAACCAGGCCGATACGTACTTCTGCGTATACGTCTTTATCGACGTCAAAACCTACGTGTTCTGCCCAGTCGTCTTGTGTTTCTACCAGTTCGGCAGCGCCGCGATCGTCAAACTGCAGGGTGAAAAGCATCACGTCAGCAGGTTCCAGATTGTCTGAAGCCATTTCCAGGAAAATGTCGTAGGCGGTGTCGATCACGTCGTCGTATGAAATCAGGTCTTGATTGTCCATGAGCGGTATCAGTCTAATGAAGGAGTAAAGCGACAGTATAACGATACCATCTCTGAATACCAGCGTTTGCGGGCGGGCAGGGGGGATTTAATCCAGGCCATCAACAATCAGGGTATGTTTTCCTGGCAAGCCTGTTTGGTATAAACCAGGCGGCTTTGGCGAGAGGGTAAAGATTGAATCCCTGAGGTTTGGCCAAACAAAAAGGACAAGCCGAAGCTTGTCCTTTCAAAGGTCAGCAGGAGCAAGACAATTAGTCTGCTCGGCTCATGAAGCGGCGTTCCTGAACGTTGATTTTAACTTTTTCGCCGGTTGAGATGTACTCAGGTACCTGAACAGTCAGACCTGTTGTAAAACGGGCTGGCTTGGTACGAGCAGACGCAGATGCGCCTTTGATTGACGGATCAGTTTCGTTGATCACCATCTCAACGGTTGCAGGCAGTTCCAGGCCAACTGGTTTACCATCAGCAACCAGTACGCTCAGTCCCTGAATTTCTTCAGTGATAAACAGCAGTTCGTCTTCAATGTCTTCTTCGTTGAAGCTGTACTGACTGAAATCTTCTACATCCATAAAGATGTATTCGCTACCGTCAACGTAAGAGAACGTCACTTGGTGACGGGACAGGTCGACAGTGTCCAGAACATCATCGCCTTTGAAACGCTCTTCAACTTTCAGGCCGGTAGCCACGTCACGAAAGCGCATTTTGTAAAGGGTAGCTGCGCCTCGAGCACTCGGACTCTGAACATCAATATCTTTAACAAGCAACAATTTACCGTTGTACTGTACAGCGGCCCCTTTCTTAATATCACTCGCTTTTGGCATGGATTTGATCTTTCTGTGAGATAAAAAACGGAAATTACCACGGAAAGGCAGCAACACCAACATTTTCATGATGGGTATGATGGGGAAACCAAAAATTTTGTCTCCGGTAACTGCGACTAAGCGGGGATTTACGTTAAACAGACACGGATGAAACCGTTATAATTTGCAGGTTGACTGATCGCTATAAGGGCCAGCTGTGACACGTGTTTTACCTGTTCTCGATAATCGTTTTGCACTTCAACCGGAATTTCAGCCTGTTGTCAGCGGGATTCTCCATCAACTTAAAGCGGGGCTGGCTGTGCATCTGCACAGCGTGTATCTCGCAGGCAGTATTGCCAGAGGAGATGGACACCCCGGACAATCTGATCTGAATCTGACGCTGGTGCTGCACCGGCCCCTTACCGCAGCCCAATTGAGTACGCTGGATGTCATTGAACGACGCACCGCCTACTTATACGGCTCGGTGATTCGAGGGCTGGATATCCAGTGGGTGACGCTGGACGACGTTCTGGGTCTGGATGGGATATTCCGTTGGGGGTTCTGGTTGAAGCACGGGTGCCGGTGTCTGTCGGGCGATGATCTGTCATCCCGATTCGGCCAATTTGAGGCCAGTTGGGACATCGCCAAAATGCAAAACGGTGATTTGCGCGAGCAACTAGAAAATTACCGACGCCGCATTATGGCGACCCGGGTGGTAGCCCAGTATCTTGATGACTGCCGTTCTGTTGCCAAAAAAATGGTCTGGAGCTGTTTTTCATTGGTGTTTCATCGAGAACGACGCTTGGCATTGTCTGTTGAGCAGGCCGCCGAGATGTTTTTGGGTTACTACCCGGAAAAAAAGACCGAGATTGAACGTCTATTTGTTCTGATTTCCGGCACTCAGGTGCCAAAAAAAGCAACTCTTTTCATGATTACTGACTTTGGCGGCTGGATTGTGGCTGAGTTTGATAAGATTGATAGAAAGATAGGTTAAGCCGTCATGGCTGCTGAGGTTTCATTGCTTATTCAATCAAAAGGCTTTGTGCTGACACGTCAGAGTCGCGATGTTCGCGGTACGACAGAAATCACCTTATGGGTCAGTACCGATGACGGTCCGGCAAAGCTGGTAGTGCAGGGGGATAAGCCGGTGTGCTTCATTCGCCAGCAGGATCAGGCTCAGGCAGAACAGCTGTTACGTCAGGCTGGGATTGCCGCTGACTGGAAATCGTTGCCGATGAAAAATTTTCGGCATGAACCGATGACCGCGTGTTATTGCACCTCTGTCAAAGACAGCTTACAGGTCAGTCAGTATCTGACTCCGGAAGGCATTGAAGCGTATGAGGCAGATATCCGTCTCGCAGACCGCTTTTTGATGGAGCGTTTTATTCGCGGCGGCATCGCGTTCAGCGGCGTTAAACAGCAGCGGAATGGTTATCAGGATTTCACCCAGGTAAAAGCAAAGAGCGCTGACTACAAGCCGGTTTTATCTGTGGTGTCACTGGATATCGAATGTTCAGAAAAAGGCGTGCTGTACTCCGTCGGGTTGCATAGTAACACTGACAGCCGGGTCATCATGGTCGGTAATCCGGAAGAGGTGAAAGAGGCTGCGCCGTGGATTGAATGGGTTGAGTCAGAAAAGGCTTTGTTACTGGCGCTGGAAACTTGGTTTGAACAGTTTGACCCGGATATTGTTATCGGTTGGAACGTGATTGATTTCGACTTCCGCCTGCTGTTGCGTCGTGCTGAATGGAATGGGTTGAGCTTGCGGATCGGACGAGGCAGACAAACGCCGCACTGGCGGCAGTCTACCCAAAATCCGCAACAAGGGTTTCTGACGCTTCCCGGTCGGGTTGTGCTCGACGGTATTGATACCCTCAAAACGGCCACTTACAACTTTCGTTCCTGGTCGCTGGAGTCGGTCTCCCGTGAACTGCTGGGCGAGGGCAAGGCGATCCATAACGCCCATGACCGTATGGCGGAAATTAACCACATGTATCGTCATGACAAGCTGTCGCTGGCGCGATACAACTTGCAGGACTGTAAGCTGGTTTCACGTATTTTCGAGCATACCCACCTGCTGGATTTTGCCATTGAACGCAGTCGGTTGACCGGGGTAGAACTGGACCGGGTCGGTGGCTCGGTAGCCGCGTTTACCAATTTGTATTTGCCGCAGTTGCACCGTGCCGGGTATGTCGCCCCCAATCTGGAAAGCGAGAACTGGATTGCCAGCCCCGGTGGCTACGTTATGGACTCCAAACCGGGGTTGTACCAGTCGGTACTGGTACTCGATTTTAAGTCGCTGTACCCGTCCATTATCCGTTCTTTTCGGATTGACCCTCTCGGGCTGGTGGAGGGACTCTTGCTGAAAGAAGGCAAGGAAGATGATCAGGCCATTGCCGGATTCCGGGGCGGCCGTTTTCACCGTAAGCGCCACTTCCTGCCGCAAATGATTGAAGAGTTATGGGCTGCCCGTGATCAGGCCAAGCGGGAAGGTGAGAAGGCGTTTTCTCAGGCCCTGAAAATCATTATGAACTCCTTTTATGGCGTGCTGGGCTCGTCCGGTTGCCGATTCTTTGATCATCGCCTGGCATCTTCCATCACCATGCGTGGGCATGAAATCATGAAGACAACTCGTGAGCTGATTGAGGCTAAGGGCTATGAAGTGATTTACGGGGACACGGACTCGACCTTCGTCTCACTGAAAACAGCGCACAGTGCTAAGCAAGCCGACACCATCGGGAAAGAGTTGGTTGCCTATATCAACCAATGGTGGCGGGATCATTTGCGTGAAACCTATAACCTGGAATCCGCACTGGAGCTGGAATACGAGACTCATTATCACCAGTTTCTTATGCCGACCATTCGGGGGCAGGAGACTGGCAGTAAGAAACGTTATGCCGGGCTGGTGGTGAAAGGGGATCAGGAAGAGATCGTATTTAAAGGGCTGGAAACCGTCAGGACAGACTGGACGGCACTGGCTCAGAATTTCCAGCAGGCCCTGTACCATAAGGTGTTTCACGCCCAGGATGTGGAAGACTACGTCAGACAATATGTGGAGGATACCCGTAGCGGCAAGCACGATGCGTTGCTGGTTTATCGCAAAAGGTTACGACGTAACTTATCTGAATATCAGAAAAATGTGCCACCTCATGTCAGGGCCGCCCGTATGGCAGATGAAGTGAACCAGAAAGCAGGGCGGTCATTACAGTACCAGAATGGTGGCTGGATTGAGTATGTGATTACGCTGAACGGTCCCGAACCGATAGAAGCCCAGCAGAGCCCGATTGACTACGAGCACTATGTTGATAAGCAACTTAAGCCGGTCGCTGATGGTATTTTGCCATTTATCGGTAAGTATTTTGAAGAGATCACAGCGCCGCAATTAGGGCTGTTTTGAAAAACGCGCCAGATGGCGCGTTTTTAGTAACCAGTAACGAGTCAGTGACTAGTGGCTGAAAAACTCTACATGTTGCACGGCCGATTTAGACGCCAGAATCGGGTCAAATTTGATGGCACCACGGTTAGGGGTACAAATTTTGTAAACCTCGCCGCAGTCATAAATTGCGAGAACTGTTTCGTCGTTTCGGAAAATTGCCGGTAACGGCTTACCGATTTCGCATTGGCAGACTTTTCCTTCATGTCGCCATTCGAGTTTGTAGACGCGTTGTTGTTGTGCTGGCGCCTGAATGTGTTTGGCAATCGAGGTGAATACCGCTTCGGCTTGCTGTGGGTCAGATGCAGATGGTACAAAAAAATCCATGGCTCCCTCCTTAAAATCAGCGTTCTCACTAAGATCAATGAACCATTCATCGGTCTTTTGTGGGATGAGTAGTGATTGGCTCCTTCCAGATAACCTCGTAAACAGTAGCAGAATTATTGTTAGTCTTGCAAGTTGGGTCTTTTCCCCGCTTTTCTCTGGCAATTGATCCTAATCCAAGCGGAAGAATGTAAAGTGGACGGTATGTTAGTTAATGAAGTGTTAACCGGTTGGAGAAAAAGCCAATAGCGATTATTATCAGAAAGACTGATGAAATCATGGCCGCCGAAGGAGGGGGAGATGGAACAATTAGACTTCTTTACCGTTCCCAGCCCGTGTGTCGGTGTTTGCCAGGCAAATAATCGGGGTTATTGCAAAGGGTGTTTCCGTTCTCGTGATGAGCGGTTTCACTGGCAAAATCTGACGAATGAGCAGAAACGCAATGTGATTCGGTTATGTCGGCAACGTTATCAACGAGTCTTGAAAGCCAGACAACAGCAAGATGCAGGTCAGTCCGTTCAGGATCATGACTCCCCTCAACAAGATCTGTTTTGAAAATAGCCACACGGCTAATCGGCAGGGGCGAGTGAGGAAGCCAGCACTGAACGCTTTCTTCATCAATTTTTCATCGATGAGTTTGCGTTTCGATCAGGTATAAAAAAAGCGCCCAATGGGCGCTTTTTTTCGCAATAGACAACCGCAATTAGATGCGTTTGAAGTCCATGTGCTCAACTTTTGGCTTGTACGGGTGACGCTGGATGTCCTGAGGCTTAACCTGAACTTCTTTACCGTCGATAACCAGAGTAATTGCTTCGTAGAACTCAGGCTTATCCATTTGGTTGATCACTGAGTCGTGCTCCAGAACGATTGCTACTGGCGCTTCTTCACCACCGTAAACGATAGCTGGGAATTTTTTAGCGTGACGCAGGCGGCGGCTCGCACCTTTACCTAGGTCAGTACGTACTTCTGCTTCAAATTTCATCTTAAAGTCTCTTTAAGTTGTCTAATAAGGACATCGCATAATGCGACCTTACGCGATGTCATAAATTGAGCGCGGATATTAGCAGTGTTCGGTACAGGCGGCAAGGGGAAATGTCATTTGTTTTCACTAACTACTGAGATGTTAAGCGGGTTGCTGCTTTATTGTGTTGCTATTATCCGGCAGAGCTCAGCAAGACAAGAATGATAACCGTACTACCCCTAGACTAGCCATCGTTTTTATGAAAAGTCGGTATAGCTAAAAGTGAGACCTTGTGTGCAATAAATTCTGAAAATTGATCTTGATCACAATGCAAATGATAGTAATTATCGTTTTTATTTGTGATAATTTATCAAATGTTGTTTTTGATAATGATTTCAATAAGCAGGAAACTATGACAAACAAGCTCACTTTGATCGCCAGCTCAGTCATTCTGGCAATCTCTCCTTCACTGCAGGCAAAAGAAAATGTGTCTGTGTTTGATGAAGTCGTTGTATCGGGTACTCGTTCTGAACAAAGCATTAAGAATGTACCGAGCAGCGTGTCAAAAGTTACAGCGGAGGAGATGGAGCAGAATCTGGCCACAGACATTACCCAAGCGGTGAAGTATGAGCCGGGGGTGCAGGTGAATGGCAGAGGTCGCTTTGGCATGCAGGATTTCACCATCCGCGGCATGAGCGGCAACCGTGTCAAAGTGTTGCTGGATGGCGTAGAGCAGCCTTCCTCTTATAACCCGGGTGCTGACGCAATGCGTAAAAACTCGAACGGGTTTGATGTTGATACCCTGACAGCAATTGAAATCAATAAAGGGCCGTCTTCAACCCTTTACGGAAGCGATGCGCTGGGTGGTACCGTGTATATGCGTACGAAGAAACCGGAGGATATGCTGCAAGCGGGTGACGATACGCATGTGGGCGTTAAAACTGGCTATGCCAGTGCTAACGATGAGTATAAAGCCACAGTGGAGCTGGCAAACCGTACCGGCGATCTGGAATCAATGGTTATTTATACTTACCGCAATGGTCATGAGACAGAAGTACACGGCGATGGTGCTGATGTGATTGGCGAGCAGCGTGGGGCGGCGAACCCGTTTGGCTACGATTCTCACAATGTGCTGGGTAAACTGTTTTATCAGCTCAACGAAAATCACCGTGTCGGCCTGACAGGGGAATTTAATACCAAGAGCCAGGATGGTCGGAATCTGTCACAGGAAGGCTATGATGGCGGCATGGGTATGATGCCGGGCTTCGTTTACACCAACGTGCATTTTGATGATAAAGATGACCGCTATCGCGTAGGTCTGGAGCACGAGTGGCTGGCAAACAACGTTGTCTTTGATACGTTGAAATGGCAGTTGAGTTGGTCGGAAAGCGAAACCGAACACCATAACTTCGACCACACTGGTCGTTACGGCAACCGCGATCGTTTGCGAAAAGGCAAAGATGACAGCCTGCAGTTTGATCTTCAGATGCAGAAAGAACTGCAGCTAAGCCGTAGCCGTCACGAACTGACTTACGGCATCGCAGCTTCTGACGCCAGTTTTGACCTTGATTATACTGACTACTTCCTGGATCGCGGCACATCATCGCCGGGTTCATCTGAAGTCCCTAAGTCTGATTCCGAGAAGCGCGCAGTTTTTGTTCAGGACCAGATTTTCCTGATGGATGACCAGATGGTGGTTACTGCGGGGCTGCGTTATGACGATTTTAAAGCCAAGCCGCAAGGTGATTCTGGCCTGAAGGAACACAATAGTGACAAACTGACGTCCCGCCTTGGGGCGGTTTATCACTGGACAGATAATTTCAGCACCTATGCGCAATATAGCGAAGGTTTCCGCTCTCCGACAATTTACGAACTGTACTACGCCAAAGACAATGCGGCACACGGCTACAAACTGGAAGCCAACCCTGACCTGAAACCAGAAGAGAGCCAGTCTTACGAAATTGGTCTGCGCGGGAACAACCGCTATGGTGCAGTCGAAATGTCGTTCTTCTATAACGACTATAAGAACTTCATTAAGAGTCAAACCAATGATGTGGGAGGCATTGATATCACGAAAAATGAAAACATCGATAAAGCCCGTATTTATGGCTCAGAACTGAAGGGCAGCCTGTGGCTGGATGAAGCCTTTGGTGCGCCGATGGGAACCTATGCCCGTCTGGCGATGACTTACATGGATGGGGAAAATAAAGAAACCGGCGATACCCTGGACACCGTGGCGCCGTTTATTGCAGTCGTTGGTCTAGGTTACGATGCGCCAAGCGAAATGTGGGGCGGGGCACTGACGGTTACCGCGGCGGATCGTAAAGACGAATGGGAAGGTCCTGATGCGGGTCAAAAGCCGAATGTGGATGCTCCGGGCTATGCGGTGGTTGACCTGACCACTTACTATCGTCCCACCAATGATCTGACGCTACGTGCGGGCCTCTTTAATGCCTTTGATAAGAAATACTGGCAGTACCAGAATCTTGCGGGTGACTCTACGGCAACCGAACAGGGCAAACTGGACCGTCAGGCGGAAGCTGGCCGTAACTGGGGGGTTACTGTGGACTACGCGTTTTAACTGGCACAAAAGGTAAATCGTCGAAAGCGATAAGACGAAAGTTATCAGTCCAAAGCCATAAACAGAAGGCCGCATTAATATGCGGCCTTTTCGTTTTAGTTTTGTATTTTTTAGTTTCAGCATCAGGCTTTCTGGTACTGATCCAGATCGAACAGCTTGTCTCTGATCGCCCAGAAGCGACCATTTTTGCGGGCAATCACCACTTCGGGCGGCCTCAGGCGGTGCTCATTATTGGCCACTTTGGTGGGAGCCGTATCGGTAAACGGACGGTGGCGGTCGACCAGATGCGGGTTAATAAATTTGCGCAGGAATTCGTCTTTTTGCCCTTTGGTCGATAAGGTCCAGACTTCGCTGATTTCCGCCCCTTCATCACTGACATAAATCACTTTCAGTTGTGGTTTGCCAAACTTGTTCTTGCCGGGTTCAAGGCGCAAATCGGTGCATTTCATGATCATCGCGTCTTTGAGTTTCAGGGCATCCCGCAGTTTTTTATCCGGATCGACCATTACGGCATCACAGACATGGCAGCGTCGGGCGGCTATGTCGTTGTCGGCACCGCACTCTTCGCAGTATTTAGCCCGGAAACGGTAACCACATTCTTCTCGTTCGCCGGTGTCATCATCTTCAAAATACCCCTGGCAGCGACGACCATAATGCTCAATGAGGAAACCTGCCGCGTCTAATTTACCCCAGAAGCTATTATTGAAGCCGCAGGCGGGGCAGGGCACCATAATCACTTCGCTGTCACTGTCCGGTTTGGGATCACCGACTTCCGGCTGATAAAGGTCATAACAGTTACCGGCGTATTCCAGCACCAGGCAGTCTTTTTTACCTTCGAACAAGCGAAGGCCGCGTCCGACAATTTGCTGGTACAGGCTGATGGACTCTGTCGGACGCAGAATCGCAATCAAATCCACGTGCGGCGCGTCGAATCCGGTGGTGAGCACCGAGACATTCACCAGATATTTCAGTTTCTGTTGCTTGAAGTCATCGATGATGCGATCCCGCTCATCTTGCGGAGTGTCACCTACCACCAGAGCGGCCTTTTCATTTGCCAGATAGCCCATGATTTCCTTGGCGTGGTTGACGGTAGAAGCAAAAATCATCACCCCCCGCCTATCTTTCGCATAGTCGATGACTTGATCAATGATCATCGGAGTGGCACGGCCCGACTGTTCGATAATGCTGTCCAGATCTGCTTCCCGGAACCGGCCGTTATTGGCCGGTTTCAGGCTCGAGAAGTCGTAGCCGATAACGGCCATGTCCATGACTTTGGGTTCGGTGAGAAAGCCTTCATCCAACAGGTAGCGGATTGGCAGCTCAAAAATGCAATCTCGGAAGCATCTGTCCTGCTCGGTTCGAACCTGACCCCGGGTATGGTATTTGTAAATCCAGCCCATCCCAAGCCGGTATGGGGTGGCGGTTAATCCGAGAATTTTGATGCCGGGGTTAATATCCTGCACATGCTTGATTACCCGGCGATACGCACTGTTTTCGTCATCCGGAACCCGGTGGCACTCGTCAATAACCAGCAGCGAAAACTCGTTCGCAAACTGATCCAGACTGTTAACCATCGATTGTACAGACGCAAACACCACCTTCTGATCCGTTTCTTTGCGGCCCAGGCCGGCAGAGAAAATGGAGGCTTTCAGGCCATAGCTTTCATATTTGGCATGGTTTTGCTCTACAAGTTCTTTGACGTGGGTCAGAACCAATACCCGGCCGCGCGCAATACGAGCCAGCTCGGCAACAACCAGGCTTTTACCTGCACCGGTTGGCAGAGCCAGCACTGCTGGGGTGCTGTTCTTTCGGAAATAATGGATGGTCGCGTTAACGCTGTCTTGTTGGTATGGGCGAAGAGTGTACATAGTTGAAAACAAGGGTCAGTCCGGCAGAGCGGGACAATCAATGAGAGTAAATCTGGTGAAGCGACAGTGTACAGACTGTGGCACCAATTAGCGAGCCGGAGAAGAGATGAGGGAGCAGCAGGGATTAGAGAGCTGAGATTCGTAAACCGATATTAGCGTGAAAAATGGTACAGAGGAGGAGCAGGGGAAATCACCACAAGTGAAGCAGGCCCTGTGTACATACAGGGCCTGAAACGTTTTAAGAAGCAAGATTTAGCGGTATTTCAGCTGGCTTAATAACCTTGGTCATCATGCAGAACTGACGACGCGGTACAAAACCGTGTTTTTCATAGAACTTACGGGCACCGCTGTTACCAATGTTAACCTCTAGCGACAGGGCGTTGACCCCGGCAGAAGCAACATGCTGTTCAACCTGTGGGATTAGCTCGGTACCAATCCCTTGTTGGCGCCATTCCGGTTTAAGGTAGAACTGGTCAATCAGGCCTATACGGCCGCCATGTTCCAGGCTAAAGCTGAAGCTGATAATAATATGTCCGGCGATGAATTTTTCACCGTCAACGTCCACTTCAATAAACCAAGCCTGGCCAAGCTCAGGGTTGTTCAGCAACTGTTGAATAGCGTGCTGGGTTTGCTCTTTTTTCTGAGGCAGCACTTCATATTCAAACAATTCGCCAACAAGCTTAAGCAGCATATCCATTGAGGACAGACTTGGCGCAACAAGTGAAATCTTCATAGTTTGACCTTTGCAGTTGAGCTCCATCATGTTTGATGAATCGGTATTACATCCTGTTATACGTAACCATCTTCCGACACGTCCACTGATTCAGACCACAAAAACCCAAAAATGTTCTAGTTTATGAGCTTAGTTGGAAAATGCATTTGTAACGGGTTTCAGGTTAGCACTGAAAATCTACTTTGCCCAAAAGGGATACCTGTAAGCAATGAACAGTGCTCATTTAATGATGTGATTCCATTTTAGCCCATTTTCCATGACCAGGATGTTATGCGCTGACGGATGTTGGTAGAATACGCGTTTTTGTACCATCTGGAGCCCCTCATGAGGCTTGATAAATTTCTGTGCACCACACTGGGCATTACCCGAAAAGAAGCGGGTAAGCTGCTAAAAGATAAACAGGTTGAAGTCAATGGCGAAGTCGTGAAGAACGGCGCGCTGAAAGTGACGGATGATTGCGATGTCGAATTCAACGGGCGTTCACTCCGTTTTGAAGGGCCGCGTTATTTTATGCTGAACAAGCCATCCGGTTTTGTCTGTTCACATGTCGATGACTACAACCCGACCGTTTTTGTGTTGCTGGATGAAGTCAGCCCGGAGAAACTGCATGTTGCAGGCCGTCTTGACGGTGATACCACCGGTCTGGTGCTGTTGACTGATGATGGTCAGTGGTCTCACCGTATTACATCCCCACGCCATGTGTGTGAGAAAGTGTACTACGTTGAACTGGCTGATCCGATTGCCGAAGAGGTAATTGAACAGTTTGCACAAGGCGTTCAGCTGCGTGGCGAAAAAGAACTGACCCGCCCGGCGAAATTGGAAATTCTGGGTGAGCGTGAAGCGGTGATTACCATCTCTGAAGGTAAATACCACCAGGTGAAGCGTATGTTTGCTGCGGTAGGAAACAAGGTTGAAGCCTTGCACCGTGAAAAAATCGGCGCTGTTGAGCTGGATGACGATCTGGAACCGGGTGAGTACCGTCCGCTGACCGACGAAGAGATCGCTGCTTTTCTTTGATGTCCTCTGATTTCTTTTAATTTGCGTTTACGAGCGTGGGTTAAATATGATGAATATATGGCTCTTAGCATTAAATCTGCGTAAGTAGAGGCTGAGAGCCTGTTTTTTCTACTTGGCCCGGTCAGGGTGCCACATCATTCAGTTTTTATTTTTACTCTCTCACTTCTTCACTTCTTCACTTCTTCACTTCTTCACTTCTTCAACTTCTTCAACTTCTTCGCATTTTCACCGAACAATCAGACAAGAAAAGTCGTGTCCTGGCTACATGCTTATGGGACGCCTGATTTCCTGTTAACAATGTCACTAATTTCTTACATTTGGTTGTAAACAGTATCCAATCTTTTTACTATCTCGTCCCTATCTTCGTTACGAATACTTATGCAACAGGGAACGATGCAACCGAGAACGCCTTATATCAGAACGATGTTTCTGGCCAGCCTGCTGAGCTGGTTTGTGCTCGTTGCTATGCCGGTTGTCAACGCCCATAACCAACCTGTTGGTGTGTGGGCTTCTCTCTGTACCTTAAGTGGCTTCAAGTTGGTGAAACTGGCTGACGGGCAAACCCAGCAGTTCCAGCATGACACCCACGGGCAATGTCCCATTGGTTTATTCAGTTTGGCTCATGCTGATGACCGATGGCTTGACCCTGGTGTTAAGCATCAGGAACTGGCCCCGTACCGGTATCACTTTACTCCCCAAGGCTGGGAGTATGCCTTTTTTATCACCCGAGCCCCGCCGGTCGTCATCACATCATCTTTCAGCTAAGCCTGAACTTCTCTCAATAAAATAAAAAATCAGACACATTCATCATCGACTTCGTTGCTGATGCGACTTCTTATCGCGCAGTAGGCGGAGCCGTTTTTTGTTGTGTGTTTAAAAAAGCAGCTTTGTAAAGGAAATACCATGAACACTTCTCAGTGTCAGGTCTCTGCATCTGACATTCAATCGCCCCTGTCTCAACGCCGGGCATTTTATCGGACGGCATGGCGCTGGCATTTTTACGCCGGATTGTATGTCGCGCCGTTTCTTATCATGCTGGCGATTACCGGTTTGATGATGATGTATGCCGGCACCCTTGAAAATTACCGCTATCAGAACCTGTTACATGTAGAACCTGCCGGGCCGATAATATCGGTTCGCCAGCAGCTGGAGGTGGTTCGCCAGCAGTTTCCTGAGGCAACCATAAAGCAATACCTCCCGCCGAAAACCCCTGAGGATGTCAGCCGTTTTGCCGTTGTTACCCAACAGGGCGAAGGGCTGTTTGTCACGGTAAACCCTTATCAGGCGCAGGTGCTCGGCAGTATCCCGCGTGATAACACAATGTATCAGTTGGCGAATGATATTCACGGCACACTCCTCATTGGTGAAACCGGAGATCGTCTGATTGAACTGGCCGCCAGCTTCGGGGTGATCTTGCTGGTCAGCGGGTTGTACCTGTGGTGGCCACGCGACAATGCCAGCCGCGCAGGGATGTTCCGGCTACGTTTGGGGCAGGGCAAGCGAACCTTCTGGCGAGACGCTCACGCCAATGTCGGAGTAGTAACGGGAGTGTTCCTGTTGTTGTTTTTACTCTCCGGCCTTTCCTGGTCGGGTGTATGGGGCAGTAAAATGGTTCAGGCATGGAACAGTTTTCCTGCCGAGGTCTTTGGTGATGCGCCGTTGTCGGATGTTACCCATGCGGCAATGAATCACGGTGAAGCGGAAGAGGTGCCGTGGAACCTTGAGCAAACGCCTATGCCCATGTCCGTTATCACTGAGGAAGAGATGACCGGGACGGCAGCCGACACGGCGAATACGACCAGCCATCATGCAGGTCATCATATGAAGACATCAGTACCGGCTCGTTCGCTGCAACAGGGTATCGTCGGCAACGTCAACATTGACAGCGTGACGGCTTTTGCCCGTCAGGAAGGGTTCACGAACTACCGTCTGAATCTGCCGCAGAGCGCAACCGGTATTTACACCATCATGGCCAGTACCATGGGGAAAGACATTACCGACGCCACGCAGGATCGCACCATGCATATTGATCAATACAGCGGCAAGGTGCTGGCTGATGTGAAATATGCTGACTACACCGCGATGGCGAAAACAATGGCATGGGGAATTGCCCTGCATGAGGGCGATATGGGGTATGCAAATAAAGCGGTGAACACGGTATTGTGTCTGTCCTTTGTTCTGATCAGCCTGAGCGGCATTGTGATGTGGTGGTTACGTCGCCCGAAAGGCAAGCTGAGTCTGTCACCTCCGCCAGCACCTAATGATCCGGCACTCTGGAAAGGCGCAATGGTAGTGATCGCCGTACTTGGTGTTTGTTTTCCGCTTGCAGGCCTGGCGATTGTGACGGTTCTGGTGCTGGACTGGCTGGTTATCTCACGTGTTGCACCATTATCGAGATTCCTCGGCTGATTAACCGCTCGTCACGGAAAAACTGTTCTAATGTAATAAGCAAGCCCCGAACCGGGGCTTGCTTATTTTTATACCTGTGATCAAGATCAATTCATCAGAAACTTATCATTTCCTATTAGGAAAGAGTGAAATGATGAAATTCATCGTACAATAGCTCTCTTTTTCCTCATCTTCTGCATTGAGATTTTATGACCACATCCGACAGCCCTAGGCTGAGTTTTCAAATGATTCTGATCCTGGGGGCGATAGCAGCGCTGACGCCGCTGGCGATTGATATGTATCTGCCGGCGATGCCGAGCATTGCCAGAGATCTCGGGGTTGTACCCGGTGCTGTGCAGGTAACTCTGACGGCCTATACTGCTGGCTTTGCGATTGGTCAGTTATTACACGGACCTTTGGCAGACAGCTACGGGCGACGTCCGGTACTGATGATCGGGGTGTTGCTGTTCGCTGCGGCGGCAGTGGTCAGTGCGCTCAGTCAGGATATTACTCAGCTGACATGGGTACGTGCTGCTCAGGGTTTTGCCGGAGCGGCTGCTGCGGTCATTATTCAGGCGCTGGTGCGGGATATGTTTGAGCGGGAAGAGTTTGCCCGCACCATGTCGTTTATCACCCTGGTCATGACGATTGCGCCGCTTGCCGCCCCGATGATCGGTGGCTATCTGTCGATATGGCTGGGCTGGCGTTCTATTTTCTGGGTGCTGGCACTGTTTGCCATCATCATCATTCTGGCGGTGCTGGGAAAAGTACCCGAAACCCTGCCGGTAGAGAAACGCCTGCCGTTTCATCTCGGCGCCAGCTTGCGGAACTATGCCCGGATGCTGGTGACACCAGAAGCCGTCGGTCTGATCTTCAGCAGCGGTTTCTCGTTTGCCGGGATGTTTACTTTCCTGACGGTCGGCTCATTCGTTTATATCGATTTGTATCAGGTCAGCACTGAAAACTTTGGTTTGCTGTTTGGCCTTAACATTGTCTGCCTGATTCTGATGACCAGCCTGAATGGCCGTCTGGTACGCAAAAAAGGGTCGCACTGGATGCTGCGTTTTGGTCTGGGGGTTCAATTGATCGCCGGAGCAGGGCTGGTTATCGGTCAGGTGTTTGATCTGGGGCTGTGGGGCGTTGTTGTGCCGGTGATGCTGTATGTTGGTACTATTTCGATCATCGGGAGTAACACCATGGCGTGCTTGCTGGCGAAGTATCCGCACATGGCGGGAACAGCGTCTTCACTGGCGGGCACAATGCGATTTGGTACTGGTTCGGTTATTGGTAGTCTGGTTGCAGCCATGCCGGATGCGACAGCGTGGCCAATGGCATTGACCATGGCGTTATGTGCAGTATTATCTGCGGGCTTTTATTGGTTATTTTCCCGAAACGCATAAGGAAACACATGGCTGTATATATTGAGGAGCTCAGCAAGCTGGTCTCCGACGGGTTAAACGAACTGGCGGAAGCCATCCGCAGCGGTAAAACGCCGAATAACCCGGTGAGTGAAACGCATTTTCTCAGTGCTTGGGTGACCAAGGCGATCAAACAGCAGCGCTATGATCACAGTGTTGCCACAACACTGGTGAGCTGGCAGAAACAGGCACGCAGTCAGGGCACAAAGGCCCAGATGAAGCAGCAGTTTCAGCAGATTCAGGCCACTTATGCCGGTGTGCCGCGCCAAAAGGGTGGCGAGGCAGAACAGGCGGTTGAAGAGAAGGCCGCTGACATTACACGTTCACAACTGACAGGGCTGTATGCGTCTCTGACCGAAAAAGACTGGCTGGTCACGACGGAATATGAGGTCAACCGCAAGGTGACGCATCATACCGACGGTCAGGCATCGCTGGTAGTGTGTGCGACTCAGTCGAAACTGGCATTTGACGGTGACACAGCCGACAGCTTGATGGTAAAACCCCTGTCGCTGTTTGTTCGTGGCGATGTGCGTGAGCTGGTTGAAGTGGCGTATCAGCACGGCCTGTTGCTGTTTAAAGTGACCGATTATAAATCCATCGTGAAATATCACGGTGAGTACATTTTGTATCCGCGCAATGCCGGGCCGTCCATTCCTGAGATTCCGGTTCAGCACCAGTAACCCGATGAAAACGAGCCTCTGAGAGGCTCGTTTTTTGTTTTAGCGCAGGCTTTTTTGTCTTGCATCTTTGCTTGGTATATCGCTTTTTTCAGGGAATCAGTGAGTGGGCATCGCCGCTATGGAATTTTTTTGTATGCCTTCGAGCTTAACCAGAAGGTGATAAGTTCAGATGGTTTCCGTTTTGCCTTCCTGCGCTGTGGCCTTACAGCGTTTAACCACAGCGTGCGTCATGCCGCGGAAAATGAACAGGTGGGCCGGCATCATGGCAAACCAGTACAGTAACCCGGAAAACCCTGCCGGGTGCCACCAGGCGCGAATATCCAACGTGCGGTGATCGCCATGATCATCAATGGTAAATTCGAGCCGTCCCAGCCCTGGTGCTTTCATGCCAAACAGCAGGGACAGGAAGCGGCCTGGTTCTATGTTGATGACTTTCCAGGAATCGACCTTGTCTCCCAGTTTCAAGTTTTCCGGATCCCGCCGATAGCGTTTCAGCGCATCACCACCGATACACCAGTCCATCCATTCTCGAATCCGCCACAATATGTTGGCAAAAAAATACCCTTCTTTGCCTCCGACAAGTTGTACTTGACGCCATAGCTGCTCGGCTGTCGCATCGGTTTTTAAGGTGTAGCCCGCCTGCTTGGCGTAATAGCCGTAACCGGGTTGCCAGCGGGCGAGGGCATCGGGATCGAACCCCCAAATTTCGCTGCGTACGACTTCGGTTTCATGACTGAGTGATTCATCAACAGCTTCGTCGTAACTGAGCAGACGTTGTGGGATCAGCGACTGTATGGCTGAACCGTCTGCTTTAAGATCCAGACTGATCCCGCCAATTAAGGCTCTGGCGATGTTGGTCGGAACTGACGTGACAAAACGCAGCCAGAGCGCGGCAAACTTCGGCGACAAAAAGGGCAGGGGCAGAATCCGCACTGTTTTACCGGCACGCTGACCGATTTTTCTCAACTGTGTGGCATAAGTCAGAGGTTCCGGACCGGCAATGTCCATGATCTGATGGCGGCAGGGGTTAAACTTCAGTAATGCCATCAGATAATAGAGCAGGTTGCGCAGCGCAATCGGCGAGTTATGGGTGTGCACCCAGTTCGGCGTGATCAGGACCGGGAAATGATAGACAAAGTCCCGCATCACTTCGAATGCGGCAGATCCCGGGCCAACGATAATGCCGGCTCGCAGTTCGGTAACAGGAATGCCGCTTTCTCTGAGAATTTCGCCAGTCGCTTTGCGTGCGGCAAGGTGGGATGAGTGACCTTCTTTCGGCTGCAATGCGCCCAGATAGATCACCCGTTTTACGGTACTTTGTTTGAGCGCCTGACTGAAATTTCGGGCAACATGCGCTTCGAAATCAATAAAGTCATGGCCGTGATTCATGCCATGTACCAGAAAGAAAACGATGTCAGTATCAGAAAGGAGTGTGTCAAGGTTGTCGGGGGTATCCAGATCCAGTTGGTGGATCTCAATGTTGTCGATTTCCTGCCAGCCTCGTTGTTCTAACAGTTTGATATTTCTTGCGGTGGCTTTAACGCGGTAACCGGCATTTGCCAGTTCAGGAACAAGGTGGCTGCCAACGTATCCAGAAGCGCCAACAACCAAAATTGTTTGTCCCATAAGCCACTTACTCCTTGTGTCTGACTCTATTCACTGTAGTGGAAAAATGTGACAAGGGTTAGTTATTTGGGCCCAATAGGGTACAATTGAGAAAGAACACTTAGGGCAACCAAATAGCTAAGTGGCTTGTTTTTATGAATTTTTGACGGGAAGTGTATGAGATTTGGATAAATTGCGGTGAATTTGTTGAATAAATAACAAGAACCGTTGATTTTTCCCGATTCTCTTTTACCCACACAGGGATTACAGTACATTCCTCCGTCAAATTGCTTTCCTGAATTTGGGGATACACATGCTACGACTGGTCAATCTTTGCAAAGGCTATCTGGATGGTGATGAATACCATTCTGTTTTGCAAGGGGCTGAGTTGGAATTAGACCAAGGTGAACAACTCGCACTCATGGGTGAAAGTGGTTCCGGTAAAAGTACGTTGCTGAATCTGATCGCCGGGCTGGATACCGCTGATGCCGGAGAAATCTGGCTCGGTGACCAGCCTATTCATGCTATCCCTGAGCGGGCCCGAACGGCGTTTCGCAGGAACAATATCGGCCTCGTTTTCCAGCAGTTTAATCTGCTGCCTACCTTAACCACGGCCGACAATATCCGTTTTTGTCGACAGCTGAAAGGGCTGAATGAAGATCCTGTGCTCTGGCGTCAGATTATTTCTGCACTAGATTTGATGCCGCTGCTGGGCCGTTATCCTGAGGAGATGTCCGGCGGTCAGCAACAGCGTACCGCGATTGCCCGCGCGTTATACATGGAACCGCAGATCCTGCTGGCCGATGAACCGACCGGCAGTCTGGATGAGCGAAATGCCGACGCAGTGATCCGCCTGCTGGTGCGTCTGACCAAACAGCTGGATTGCACGTTGCTGCTGGTGACCCACAGCCACAAAGTGGCCGATCACATGAACGGCTGTATTCGCCTTCAGGGAGGGCAGTTGCATGTCAAACCCCGTAGCTAAGGCGCTATGGGGGCACTACAAACGCCACCCCCTGCAAATAGTACTGGTCTGGTTTGGCCTGACACTGGGTATCGCACTGCTGGTGGGCGTTATGGGTGTCAACCAGCAGGCCAGAGAAAGCTACCGCGACGGTGAGCAACTGTTTTCCAATCCTTATCCCTACCGTATTCGCCATGCTCAGCCGTCCCTGAAAGTCCCGCAAGGGTTTTATATCCAGCTTCGCCGTGACGGGTTCAAACAGTGTGTACCTATGGATCAGATCCGGGTCGTCACTCAAGACGGACGCGATGTGGAAATCGTCGGGATCGATCCGGTCGCCTTGTTTAACGGTGCCTCTTTATTATCGTCACGTAATCAGAACCAGATCATGCAGCTGATGCAGCCGCCGTATCCCATCATGGTGGGGGCTCATCTGGCTAATTACATGGGCATCGAAGACGGCCAGCCCCTGACGCTGGAAAACGGGCGTCAGCTCGGGCCGGTTCATGTGGTGGATGAAGAGCGGATCAACGGCCCCCGTATGCTGGCGGACATGAGCCTACTGCGCAGTATTCAGCCGGGCTCTGGCCTGACCGCTATCCTGTGCGGCAAGATGACACCACAGGCACTACGCCGTCTGGAAAGTCAGTTGCCAATTGCCCTTAAGTTGGAAAAAGAAGAAGCGGCCGGATTGGAACCGCTGACCAATGCGTTTCACCTGAACCTGTTTGCGATGGGAATGCTGGCCTTTGTGGTCGGACTGTTCATTTTTTATCAGGCGATGTCGTTATCGCTGACGCAGCGCCAGCCGCTGGTAGGGCTGATGCGTCAGGCTGGGGTATCTTCTCTGCAACTGGCCAAAGCCCTGATTGTGGAATTGCTGGTCTGGATTGTACTCGGGCTGGTGGGCGGAAATCTGCTGGGCCTGATGTTGGCCGAACAACTGCTGCCATCGGTCGCCGAGACATTGAACAATTTGTATGGTGCAAACGTCAGCCTGTCAGTCAGCTGGCACTGGGAGTGGGGCGTTGCCTCGGTGCTGATTGCCTTGCTGGGTTGCCTGCTGGCCTGTGGCTGGCCGCTGATACGGTTGATTCGAACGCCGCCGGCACGACTGGCCACACATATGTCGTTGGTGCGTTTCAGCGGGCGTGAGTTTGCGATTCAGGCGCTGGTTTCCTGTCTGTTTGTGGTAGCGGCCTACGGTATTTATCAGCTGCCACATGGACAGCAGGCCGGGTTTGTTTTGATTGCCTGCATTCTGATTGCATCGGCATTAGGCATGCCTTATCTGTTGTGGCAACTGTTCCGGTTGCTGGGCGTTGTCGTCCGTTCGGCACGGTTGCGTTGGTTTTTCTCCGATGCCGCGGCCAGCCTCAGCTATCGGGGGGTAGCAGCAATGGCTTTCATGCTGGCTCTGGCTTCCAATATCGGGATGGAAACCATGACCGGCAGTTTCCGTCATACGACCAAGGTGTGGCTGGATCAGCGACTGGCGGCGGACATTTATGTGCGTCCATCGGCGAATGTAGCACCACGCATTGCCAGCTGGCTGGAAAAGCAGGAAGAAGTGGATCAGGTCTGGTGGCAATGGCGTCATACCATTCCTTCTGATTACGGCAAACTGCAGGTGGTCAGCGTAGGCGGCACCCAAGAAGAAAAAGCCGCGCTGGCCATTAAAGTCGCCATGCCGGAATACTGGCAGCGGCTGCATTATGGCCGGGCAATGCTGGTCAGTGAGTCGCTGGCCATTAAACATAACTGGGAACCGGGTCAGGTGATTGATATGCCGGCACCGCTGAACCAGAAATGGCTGATCGCGGGCGTGTATTACGACTACGGCAACCCGCACGGTCAGGTGATTATTCCGCACAAACGCTGGCAGCAGTTGTGGCCGCACCGTGGTCAGGTTGGGCTGGCTATTCATCTGCAGCCAGGGGCTGACACCATGAGCATGATGAAAAAGTTGGGGGAGACATTCCGTCTGCCACCTGAGCGGGTGCGCAACAATGCCGAGCTGATGGTACAGGCCATGCGGGTGTTCGACCGTACTTTTGTGGTCACGGCCACTTTGGGTAAGCTGACCCTGTTTGTCGCAGTCTGTGGCCTGTTTTTTGCGACGGTTGCCGGTGAGTTATCGCGTCAGCGCCAGTTTGCTCTGTTACGTTGCATGGGCATGACCGGGCGCGAGTTAGCCTTGCTGGGCGGCGGCCAGCTGCTGCTGATCGGGGTGATGACCGCTCTGATTGCACTGCCGTTGGGGCTGATTCTGGCGCAGTTGCTGATTGATGTGGTGCTCAAATACTCGTTTGGCTGGACGATGCCGGTTGAATATTTCCCGGTTGACTACTTGATGTCATTGGGCTCCGCCTTGTTTGTCCTGTTGCTGGCCGGGGCCTGGCCGGTCTGGCGGTTGGTGAAGCGGTCAGCCATTCTGTCTTTGCGGGAGTCATTCTGATGCGCACACTATCAACCCTCAGCCGGCTGCCGGTATTTTTGTTGATGGCCGCCTGTCTGCTGACGCTGCAGGGGTGTGAGACAGAGTCCGACCCCGAAGATCAGGCAATTGTGATGCTCAGTCAGGAAAGTGGTGAGCAGTTTGCGCGAGTCGAACCGGGAGTTAGGCTGACATTTCCGCAGGATCACCTGCCACATCCGGAATTTCGCAATGAATGGTGGTATCTCACTGCGAACCTGAAAAGTGAAACCGGGGAAGAGTTTGGCTTGCAGTGGACGTTGTTCCGCAACGCCGTATCGACTCAACCGGGTAATGGCTGGCAGGATCCGCAACGTTATATGGCACATCTGGTGGTCACCGGTGAGAAGAAGCTCTGGGCGGCAGAACGCTTTGCCCGTGGCGGGATTGGTCAGGCCGGAGTCACCGGACGGCCGTTTCGTGCCTGGCTGGATAACTGGTTATGGTTGTCTCACAGCGACTCACCGTTTCCCTCGACACTGACCTTTGCTGACGGGGAGTCACCCAAGTCGGACATGGCGGGTAAGCTGGAGATCACGCAAACTGGCCCGTTGGTGCTGCAGGGCGTTCAAGGTTATAGCCGCAAACATGCTACTCAGCCGATCGCTTCTTACTATTACAGCGCGCCATTTCTGACACTGAAGGGTGAACTGGAGCTGGACGGCAAACTTTACCGCGTCGAAGGTAAGGGTTGGCTGGATCGGGAATGGAGCAGTGTCGGACTGTCAGACAGCCAGCTGGGCTGGGACTGGTTTGCGATTCATCTTGATGACGGTCGTGCCCTGATGCTGTACCAGATCAGGGAAAAAGATCACCGTCCGTATTATTTTGGCTCCCTCAGTTGGCCGGATGGGCGTACTCAGGGGCTGAAGCCGGAAGATATTAAGCTGTCGCCCGTGTCTTTTACGACTAACGATGAGGGACATAGTTACCCTCACGCCTGGTACATTGAGTTACCTGCTTATCAAATACAACTGAAAGTGGATACTGTCCGCAAGGAACAATGGTTGCCGTTTATCTTTTCATATTGGGAAGGACCTGTGAAAGTAACGGGCAGCCATTCAGGACAAGGATATATGGAACTGACCGGCTATTAATGCCGGCACGCCGTAGGAAACGAATAGGAAGACACACGTGTTAACTAACTTACAATTCGATGAATCGTCGCTGACCCAACGCTTAATGAATTTTCGCCGGGAATTTCACCGTTACCCGGAAGCTGCCTGGCGGGAATTTTTCACGACCAGCCGGATTGCCGGTCACTTGGAAGCGCTGGGATATACCCTGTGTTTCAGCGATGAAATCATTCATCGGGATGCCATCATGGGGCGGGATGAAACGCTGGTGGCGCAAGCGCAGCAGCGTGCAATGGTCTGGGGTGCGGATGAGCGCTACATGACCAGAATGAACGGCATTACCGGTGTCGGTGCCATTCTTGATACCGGTAAACCGGGGCCGGTCATTGCCATGCGTTTTGACATTGATGCTGTTGAAGTGATGGAAAGCCAGAATGACTCACATCGTCCCCGTTTTCTGGGCTTTGCGTCGCTGGAGCCGGGCGTGACCCATGCCTGTGGCCATGATGCCCATAGCTCGATTGGTCTTGGGATCGCAGAAATTCTGGCAGCCAACACATCTCAGATGACAGGTACCATCAAGCTGCTGTTCCAACCGGCAGAAGAAGGCTGTCGCGCCGGTAAAGCCATTGCTGAAAGTGGCTGGCTGGACGATGTGGATTACCTTTTTGCCGCCCATATCGGAATGAATGTGCCGAGCGGGACGCTGGTGTGTGACCCTCAGCATTTCCTGTGCAGTTCCAAGTTTGACCTGCACTTTACCGGTAAACCGGCTCACGCCGGTATTGAACCTAACGCCGGTCACAACGCCCTCGCGGCGGCCTGTACGGCTGTGACTCAGATGCTGGCGATTCCCCGTCACCGTGACGGGATGACACGGGTGAACGTTGGACAGATGCATGCCGGTGACGGGCGCAATGTGATTCCGGCAAATGCGGTGCTGATGGGGGAAACCCGCGGTGAAAATCGCGAGCTGAACGCGTATATGTTCCAGCAGGTTGAAACGATCGCCAAGGCCGCAGGGCAGATGCACAACGTGCAGGTGGAGATCCGGCCACAAGGCGAAGCGATTGGGCTGGAAAACGATGTCGAGATGGTGAATCTGCTTGAACGCCTGGGGAAACCGAGCGGCTTTGCCGATGTGATGCGTGAGAAAGATTTCGGTGCCAGTGAAGACGCCGGTTATCTGGTTGATCGGGTGCAGGCGAACGGTGGTAAGGCGGTGTACTGCCTGATTGGTTCAGACCTGACAGCTGGCCACCACAACGGCGATTTTGATATTGATGAAAGCCGTATGTTGCCTGCTGTGCGCTTGTTCCTGAATGCGATCAGTAGCTTGCAACGGGAATCGCAGTTGAATGACGCGTCCCAGTGAAATAGCTCAATAAAGTAGCTTAAGAGCCATAGTTATCAGCATGTATTTAAGCTAGCTACGAGCATAGAATCGAGCATAGATTCAAGCATAGCTACGGGCATAGATACAAGATCACAGCTCAATAACATAGCACGGGAGCACAGCCTGAGTGGCAACGAATTAAGCCAACCATTTTTCGACCTAATGTCTGGCACAAATGTTCCACAGGGTTAGTTCTACTAAGGTTAGAGACAAACCGGTATACAGACCTCAGCGATAGCCTTGCTCATTGTAAGGACACTTCCGACAGACCCCGAAGCGAAAGTTTCGGGGTCTTTTTTATACTGAAACGAATTTGTTTAAGGTTCAGCACAAAAATTTTTCAAAAAGCGCATATTATTTCTATGGTTAAAGAAAACTAACTTTCATCGTCATGCGCCGACGGGGAACCGCCAGGAAGCTTTGTCAGCGCAGAACTATGTATGTATTTCGATCCGCAGTATCCAGAGTGCCTGAGTTTTATAGATTTGAGTTTCACAGACTTTAATTTCACAGGCCTAAGCCTAAGCCCAGCGCGTTGTCGTTCACATGAGGGAGCCGCACTTGTCCAGTACAGAAGGCAGCAACTCAGCCGAATCAGAAATTGTGATGACCCGGCCATCTACGTGGCTGATCCCTTTTTGTCTGAGCGATAAGTTCAAATTTGCCTTCCGTGTGGCGGTCAGCCTGACATTTGCCTACTTGTTCCCCATGGCGATGGGCTGGAGTAACCCGTCAACAGCAGCCACGACAGTCATGTTGATTGCATCAACTGGCAGTCGGCGTGAATCGCTGGCGAAGGGGACATTGCGGGTTCTAGGCACTCTGCTCGGTGGCTTTATCGGACTGGTGCTGGTGGGCATGTTCGCGCAAGACCGCATGCTGTATCTGCTGGTGGTGTCGCTGGTCGTGACAGTGGTTTTCTATATCCGCTCTGCCTATCTCAATGATCCCACCTTGTTCATGCTCACCGGGGTCACCACGCTGATGATGTATCACGGTGGTGATGCACAGGGCGCGTTTCTTTACGGCATCGAACGTATTTATATGACTGTGTTTGGTGTGGTGGTGTACACCCTGATTGGGATCTTTTTGTTTCCACCCCGGGTAGAGCAAAACTTGCATCAGATGGCTGACGCACTGGCCGCGGTGCAGAAAGGGTTATTTGATGCTATCTGCCAACCGCCGGAATCCCTGTCATCAGAAACGGTTAGCCACATGGCGGACAAAAGCCAAGCGGCGGAATTTCAGACCGATAAGAGTCGCAGCACGGATACCGAGCGAATTGTTTCCGATGCAGGTTCAGGGAGTGCTCCGCAGACTCAGACTCATATCTCGCCGGAAGCAGATAAAAACGCTTCTCACACAGATTTAATGGCATTAACACAAGCGATGTTTGCCGCTCAGAAAGCCTTTGATACCCGGTATCAGACCCTGAATGCCGATTGCAGTGAAATTTCTGCCTATAAAACGGAATGGGACGGTGCTCAGGCGTTATTCAGCCAAATCACAGATTTGCTCGCGATGGCTGCCAGACAGCATCCCCGCGCCGGGGGGCACCCGGAGCATTATATCCGCGATTTTTCTGCCCGCTGTGAAGAGATTACGGCGCTGTTTGCCAGCTTGCCGGAGGCGTGGGAGAGCAAAGAAGTGTATCCACTTGTGGCACTTGAACCGATAGAGTGTGATGGTGATGTACTGAAACAGGCGAGCCATCTCTATCGTGGCGAAGCGATCACGCTGAATTATCTGCTTGGTCAGCTTCAGGAAAAACTGTGTCAGTTGCGCACCTGCATCAGCAGTATTGATTCGGTGACGGGCGGATTAGGGTTGGATCTGCCAACGCCTGCCGCCACACCTGACTTCCGCTGGTGGGATGCTGAAAATGCCAAAACTTCGATAAAGGTACTGCTGACCTACTGGCTGGCCGCCGCATTCTGGATCAATTTCAATCCACCAGGTGGATACAATGTGGTGATATACAGCGCCTTGCTGGTTTCGCTGCTGTCTTATATGCCGATACACCCGGTGCTGCTGCTGATTCTGTTTACCCTCGGGTTTGCGTTTTCTGTGCCTTCCTATGTTTTTATCCTGCCACAGCTGACCATAGGCTCAGAACTGGCCGTATTCATTTTTCTGTATACATTTATTGGTTTCTACCTGCTGAAAGGGCCGGTCACGATCTTCTTCCTGCTTGGGATGTTCACGATCGGTATCAACAACACCATGGTGTACAACTTCAATATCACCATCACCATAGTGACGATGTTTTATCTCATTACGTTCACGGTAATTTTGTCGCATTACCTGCCGTTTACCAGCCGCCCCGAAGCGCTGATGCTGATTTTCCGCGAACGTTTTTTCCGCCACTGCTATCGCTTATTCCGGCTGATGCAAAAGCCAAAGCTGACAATTCGGGATCGTATTCTGCGTCGGTGGCATCGGGTCACCATGCAGGCCACACTGGGTAAAATGAAGGTCTGGAGCCAGAAAGTACCGACAAAGTCGTTTCCCGATATCGATCAGCAGGACATGGCAGCGTTTATCGCTGCGTGTGAGGTATTTCAGCATCATTTATTAATGCTGGATCGGGGCAAGTCAAAGCTGAGCGACAACGAAATTGTGCTTAATGCACAGAAAAAACACCGGGACCAAATTTTACCGGCGGTCGCTAAATCTCTGATGGCCGCACCGGAGAAGAGGGATCCACCACCACATGAATCGGAAGATCTCCGGCAGGATTATCATGAACTGGAACATCGGTTGGATCAGTATTTTGAGCATATCGTGCTGGAAAAGCACAGCAGTAAAGACATTGCCGGATTTTATTTTTTCCTAAACTTGAAGAAAAACTTATTTGAATCATTGATGTTATGTAAGCGTGCCCATGATCAGGTTCCCTGGTCGGCACTTCGCATGACACGTTTTTAAGGGGAAAGGCGTGACAGGCAAACTGAATGTCTGGTTTCTCGTGGGTGTCTTGGCCTCCATGCCCGGTTGTACCGTACTGGGGCCGAATTTTACCGGAGTTGATCCGGTGCCGTTGCCTGCCAGTTGGGATCAGAGGGATTATCAGCTCAGCCAGACGCAGACCGCACGCTGGTGGCAGCAGTTTAACGACCCCAACCTCAATCATCTGGTTGATTTGGCGGCGCAGCAGAATTTGGATCTGACCGCGGCCGGTTTGCGGATTCTGCAGGCCAGAGCGGCATTAGGGGTGGCTGACGGATTGCGGTATCCACAACGGCAGACGGTATCCGGGCGACTGGCAAAGGTCTATCAGTCGGAACAAACTTTCGATAATACCAACCTGACGTTTGATGCGGCCTGGGAGCTTGATGTCTGGGGGCGTTACGTGCGGGGCATAGAATCGGCAGAAGCGGCAATGTATGCCTCTATTGCCTCTTATCATGATGTGCTGGTGACCATTACGGCGGAAGTGGTCCGCAATTACATCAACTACCGCACCTTCGAAGAGCGTATTCTGCTGTCGCTGCGTAACATCGATATCCAGAAGCGGGTCGCCAAAATCACCCAGGTGCAGTATGAATCGGGCGATGTGACGGAGCTCGATGTACAGCAGGCGAACACCCAGCTGTATAACACTCAGTCTGCCTTGCCCAGCCTGAAAATCGGTTTGATACAGTCCCGTAATGCGCTGGCTGTGTTGCTGGGAATGCTGCCGGACGACGTGGAGATCTTGCTGAAGAGCCCCGCCGTCAGGGCAAAAGTCGCTGCCTTTGATAACAAGTATGAGACCCACCTCAACAGCCGACTGTCTGAAAACTATGATCAACTATCCCTGATACCGGTTCCGCCGCGGGTTCAGCCACGCATTGAAGCATCTCTAGTGCTGCGGCGCCCGGACTTGCAGTTGGCGGAGTTACAGGCTCATGCGCAAAGCAGCCGGATAGGGATCGCTCAGGCAGACCTGTATCCGCAGTTTACGCTCTTTGGTGCCATTGGTTTTGATAGCACAGTACCGGCCGGTGGTGACTTTTCTTCCAGTAAAGCCTTGAACCTGCAAATGGGGCCTTCTTTTTCCTGGAACATTTTTCAGTACGGCAGGGTGAAAAATAATATCCGGCTGGAAGATGCCCGTTTCGAGGAAACCCTGACCAACTACAACCGGCAGGTGTTGCTGGCGGTGCAGGAAGTCACGAATGCCCTGGAGTCTTATCAGCTTAACCGTGAGCAGAAACTGCTGGCGTTTAACTCTGTGGATGCCTCGGTTCGGGCCTTTAACATCTCACTGACCCAGTACCAGAACGGTCAGATTAGCTTTGAGCGATTACTGGATTCTGTCGAGAAGATGACTCGCAGTGAAGATAACTACGCCATTGTGAAAGGCAGTGTCGCGACGCAGGTTGTGGCGCTGTACAAATCGCTGGGCGGCGGCTGGGAAGCCAATACCGGCAAGGCATTCGTCAGTGAGGCAACTCGCGAAAAAATGGCAGAGCGCACCGACTGGGGTGACATGCTGGAAGAGACAACACTGCCGCCGTGGGCGCCGGAACCGGTCACGCCGGCCAAATCCCCGTTCGGGGATCCGATTGACCCGGCCAAGCAACGTTATCCGGGAGGACCCTGATGCCATATGAATTATCGTGGGGAGATGTGTATTTTTCCCCGTTTTTACTGGTGGTGGTCATTGCCATTGTGGCTGCCTGGGTGACCGTGATGTTGCTGAATGCCACGCGGTTGTCCCGACTGATTGCCTTTCCGTCGGTCACTTTTCTGGCGTTTGTCGTGTTCTACATCGTGGCAGTGGATGCCTACTTTATCCGTTTTTAGGTGCAGCTATGAAAAAAATTAAAAAGCTCATCGTGGTGCTGATTAATGTCCTGATCATTGGCGGGGCGGTGTATTTCGGCTACCAGAAATACGAGGAGTATTTTGCCAATCCCTGGACCCGAAACGGACAGGTCAGGGCCAATATTGTGAAAGTGGCACCGCGGGTTTCCGGCCCGGTGGTAACGGTGGCGGTGAAAGACAACCAGTTTGTGCGCAAAGGGGATTTGCTGTTTGAAATTGACCCGACCACCTTTGATGTTGCGCTGTCTCAGGCTGAATCGGCACTGGAGCGTTCCCGTATCAGCGCCAAGGGCAAAAAAATCGAATACGACCGGTTGTTGGATATTCAGGCCAAAGATCGTGGCGCGGTGTCGCTGAAAGACTTAACCCGTAGGGAAATCAGCTATCAGGAATCGCTGGTGCAAATTCGTATTGCGGAGCAGAAAGTACATGCGGCTAAACTGAATCTTGAGTTTACCCGGATTGTGGCTTCGGTCGATGGCTATGTCTCCAACCTGGATATCCGGGAGGGAACGCAGGCCGTCGCGAATCAGCCGTTGCTGGCACTGGTGGATGTTAACAGCTTCTGGGTGTTTGCGTACTTCCGTGAAAATGAGCTGTCTCGTATTCACATTGGGGATGATGCCAAAGTGACGCTGATGGCGTATCCGGAGCAGCCAATTGATGCGGTGGTCGACTCACTGGGTTGGGGGATTGCCCCGCAGGACGGCAGTGTCGGCTATAACCTGCTACCTAACGTTAACCCGGTTTTCCAGTGGATCCGGCTGGCACAGCGTATTCCGGTGCGCATTATGGTTGGCGATCTGCCGGAAGGAGTTCACCTGCGATTCGGTATGACAGCGTCGGTCATGGTCCTCGACCAATCAGACAAGCAACAGAACCAATGAGGAGGCGGTAGGATGGGGCGAAAAATCACCGAGCAGAACAATTTCTACTACATGACGCTGGCCCTGATCATTTTGTTGATTTCCACGTCACTCGGCATGGTCATTAAACAGAACTGGTTGGACACAATTTTTCAGGCCATCACGATTTTTACTTTTCTCGTCTGCCTGATCAGCCTCCGCTTTGCCGTCGGATGGTATCGTTTTTTGATGACTATCATGATTATCTGGGTCGTATTGGCAATCAGCAAAAATGTCTTCGGCATTACGCAGGTCGACATTGCCATGATGTTGTTGATGCTCATGTTTTTTATCGGCACCTTTAAAGCCATTGTTCGGCAGATCCTGTTCACAGGATCGATTGATAACAACAAAGTGGTTGGCTCGCTCGCGCTCTTTCTGTTGCTGGGGCTGATATGGGCGATTCTTTATTTGTTAATTCTGGAATTTTCGCCTAGTTCTTTTGACGGGCTGGAATATCAGGATTGGGGGCTGAACTTTACCAATGTTGCTTACTTCAGCTTCGTGACCCTTACAACGCTGGGCTACGGTGATATCAGCCCGGTGACGCCGTTTGCTCAGGTTGTCGTGTATCTGGAAGCGATTGCCGGTGTGTTCTATATGGCTATTGTGGTAGCCAGCCTTGTTGGTGCCAGTCAGAGTAATCAGGAAAAGCATGATGAATAATCAAAATCCGCAACACTCAGAATCGAGCAGTGCCTTTATCAACAACATGGTCGAGTCAGCCATTCGAATTGGTTTGCTGTTTGTGCTGGTCGTGTGGACCTATGACATCATTAAACCCTTTCTTATCCCGGTGCTGTGGGGGGCCATTATTGCGGTGGCGCTGATGCCGGTGACCAAAAAGCTGGCTAACTGGCTCAACGGCAAGGAAAGTCTGGCCGCCACGCTGCTGGCATTGCTCGGTGTGCTGGTGCTGATTGTGCCGCTGATTCTGGTCATGGGGTCAATTTATGATGGCATTATCAGGCTCACGGAGGTGTTTCAGGCCGGAGAGATTCGTATTCCCGGCCCGACCGACCGGATAGCGGCCATTCCGGTGATAGGGGACAAGCTCTACAGTATTTGGTCATTATTCTCTACCAACCTGGAGCAAGCCATCACCAATTATCTGCCGCAGATTAAAACCGCCGTCGGGGCGTTTGCGGGCATCCTTGGAAGCGGGGTGATCACGGTGGTGATGTCCGTCATTTCCCTGCTGATTGCCGCCGCCTTTATGGCTAATGCGGAGTCCATGTCGAAAGCGGTCAAAACCGTGTCGATACGGATAGCCGGCCCGAAAGGGGAACAGTGGGCAAGCCTGATTGCCGCAACGATTCGCAGTGTGTTGCTGGGTGTGGTTGGGGTGGCTTTTATTCAGGCCATTCTGATTGGCGCGGCGTTTTTCGTCTTCGGTATTCCGGCGGCAGGCGGTCTGACACTGCTGGTCTTTATTTTGGCGATTGCCCAGTTACCGGCACTGATAATTGTGCTGCCGGTGATCATTTATGTCTTTTCGTACATGGATACGACGCCGGCGACCATCTTTACGGTCTGGGTTCTGCTAGCTGGCTTGTCGGACAATATCCTGAAACCCATGCTAATGGGACGGGGTGTCGAAATACCTATGCCGGTTATCCTGATTGGTGCCATCGGCGGGATGCTGGTCTCAGGAATCATCGGTTTGTTTGTGGGAGCCGTAGTACTGGCTATCTGGTACGAACTGTTCACCCATTGGGTGAGAACGCCGGTCGGCCAGCCTGAAAAGGCTGACGAGACGGCCCTAAATACCGAGGACTGACGTTATCAGCCCCGTCTGACACCTGACGACGGGGCTGAGTTTATCCCACCGCCTGGTATTGTTCGTTCGGTCACGCCCGGAGGAAAAGGCGCTATCTGGCTACCGAGGGCGTTATTCTGCTACCAGCAGCACTATACAGTTGCTATATGAAACCTTTTGAGTCTGTTATCGTGGTCGCAGTATCGCAAGCAACGGGGTTGTCATGCAGCAGTTCTTTGAACAAATTTATCAATACCTGAATCCATCCAAAAATCCTGATCTTTCTGCCGCCAGTGAGCAATGGGAAGCCCAGTTGCCCACGCTCTGGTTACTGGGAAAAACCGGTGCGGGCAAGTCTTCTCTGATTGAATCCGTGACCGGAAACAGCGCAATTGAAATCGGCAATGGTTTTCAACCCTGCACGCAAACCTCAGTGGCTTATGCATTTCCGCAGGATAATCCGATCATTCGATTTCTTGATACTCGGGGACTGGCGGAAGCCAGTTATGATCCGGCAGAAGACATTGCCGCCTGCCTGAGTCAGAGCCATGCACTGATCGTCGTCATGAAAGCTGAAGAGCCTGAGCAGGGTGACGTGCTGCACGCGTTGGAAAAAATCCGTAAAGATGCCCGAATCCAGTCGTTGCTGCTGGTGCATACCGGTTGTTTATCCATTCCGCAACGTGATCAGCGCCAGCAGGCGATAGCCCATAACCAGGCGCAGGTCACGGCAGTCTGGGGAAAGTCGTTCACTTCGGTCGAGGTGGATTTTGCTGTTTTTGAGTCTTCGGATAGTACTGGTTCGCAGGTACCGCATGGCTGGTCAGCCCTGACGGCGCAGATGGCCGAGTTGATGCCGGTGTTGTATTTGCTGCGTCAGGAGCAGCAGCATAAAGACGCGGAACATAGGAATTTTGCGACCTTGCAGCGGGAAGTATTGTGGTATGCCGGTACAGCGGGGGCATCCGATGCGTTGCCCGCGGTAGGGCTGGTTTCGGTCCCGGCTATTCAGGGCAAAATGCTGCACAGTCTGGGCGGTCACTACGGCGTGACATGGACACGGCAGCGTTTTGTCGAGTTTGTCGGTCTGCTGGGAGGAACATTTGCCCTTAAGTACCTGACCAAACTCGGGGTCAGACAAATCGTCAAGCTGGTGCCAGTGTATGGCCAGACCGTCGGCAGCGCGGTGGCTGTTGCGGTCAGCTTTGCCATGACCTATGCCATCGGACGTGCCGCCTGTAAGTACCTCTACCACCTAAGTAAAGGGGAATCGGTGACTGCGCAGGACGTGAAAAGCGTGTTTGAAGAGGCATTGAAACAGGTAAAAGCCAGTGGCGTTAACGGATTGCGCGACAAGGCCGGAGATCATAATGAAAAGAACAAAAAATAGCCTCGGGGTGTTATCTCGTCTGTCCGCCGGTGTCGTGCCGTTGCTCATGGCAGCCCTGACGCTGCCGTTACTGGTGCTGGCCGGGCTCGGGCTGGTCAGTGTGTTTCAGAATGACTATTGGTTACTGCTGTCTTTGGTGCTGGCCGGATCGGCTTTGCTGGTGCTAATCGGTTATCTCAGCTTACAGCGACGCCGGGCTAACGTGGAAGCTATGACCGATTTCGAGCTGGAAGGGGACTATCAGGTTGCGCCTTCTGGTGAATGGGGCAGATTCGAACGCGAGGTCTGGCAAGCGTTGAACCGAGAGCTGGATGCAAGGCTTGATAAAACCACGACCTGGCCTTCACTGCGTGAACTGGGCACAGATTTGGCGATGGAAGTGGCCGGGCAATACCATCCAGAACGGCAGGGGAAGGCGCTGGCTTTTACTGCGCCGGAGTTTTTGCTGATGCTGGAAAACGTCAGTCAGCGATACCGCCGGTTTCTGCTCAACCATGTGCCTTTTGCTGAGCAGCTGAAACTGTCAACCCTTAAACAGGGTTACCTGTACAAAGAGAAGCTGGATACGGCCAAACAGGTCTATGATGTTTACCGGTTGTTTCGACTGGTCACGCCTGCCGGATGGATTGCTGAAGCCCGGGGACAAGTGCTGGGTTACCTGTTTGATGAAGTGAACGTGGATGTGCAATACAAACTGAAGAAGGTGCTGATGCAAGAGGTGATCTCAGTTGCCATTGACCTGTACAGCGGCCGGTTTGCTCTGGCTGACGATGAACTGGGGGAAAGTCATGGTCACGAAACCGATCAGAGTCACCTTGCGGCCGAAATCGAGCCGTTGCGGGTCGCTCTGCTGGGGCAGATCAGTGCCGGTAAATCGTCGCTGATTAATGCCTTTATCGGAAACCTGGTCGCCGAGGTGAATGCTATTCCGACAACTGACAGTGTAGTGATCCATAAATGCGAGGTGGAAGGCATTGATTGTATTCATCTGGTGGATCTGCCCGGTATAGACGGAACCGAAGCCAATCAGAAATTACTGCTGAAACAGGTGACGAACAGCGATGTGGTGCTCTGGGTCGTAAAAGCCAATCAACCAGCCAGACAGCTTGATGTCGCCTTCAAACAGGTGATTGATGCTTTTTATCAGCAACCGGAACATCGCAGCCGCAAGCGGCCTAAGATCATCATGCTGCTGAATCAAGTGGATCGTCTGTCGCCGGTTACCGAATGGGATCCTCCGTATTGTTTGGACCAGCCGACCAACCGGAAAGCTGAGAATATTCAGGCGGCACTGGCATACAACATCGCTCAGTTGCAGCCGGATGATGCAGTGGTGATTGCCATGCCAGATCAGCAACCGGCCTATCAGCTGGAGAAAGTGGGGGAAAGCCTGCTGGCAGCGTTTGAGGATGGCGTTAATACACAGCTCAACCGGCGTCGGATTGAGCATGCGCGTGGCGCGTTAGGCGATCAGGCGAAACGGCTGTATCGACTGAGTAAAGTCGCACTGAGTCAGTGGTTTACCTGATTACTGTATTTGTGAGCGGTGCATTTTAGATAGGTGCACGTGTCATAAATGCAAAACTTAAACGCCATGAGTAAGCAGTTATCGCCGCTTCCACGGAACAGTCGGCGGTAACTGTTCTTCTGAATTATTGTTCTGAACTGTTTTTCTGATTAACGATTAACGATTTTGCGCGGGATCACCTCAACGCCCGCCCGGTAACGTCCCGCAATCGCATTGAGTGTCAGCTCCAGCGCACTGTCCGCAATCAGTTCAAATTGCTGAGGCAGCGACTGTATTTTCATCGGCAGAAAATCCAGTAACCGGTTATCACCAAATGTTGCCAGTCGCGTGCGCTGCATCAGGGAAGGATTCGCAAGCAGGGCATCGAGAACCCCTTCAAACAGGGTGTAAGACGTGGCCAGAATCGCATCTGGCATGATGTTCTGCTGAATCCATTGTTCCACCAGGTATTGCCCTTGCTTCTGGCTGAAATGATCGCCATTGGCAATCAGGGTTTTCACTTCAGGCTGATCTTTCTGCTGACTGTAAGTTCGAACTGCCGACAGGAAACCCTGTTCACGTTCACGGGACACACCCAGCTCAGGTACTGCGCCGATCAGGCCAATACTGGATACCTCTTCCTGCAACAGGCTAAGCGTCAGGGCATAGGCTCCGTCCAGATCCTCACTGATCACACTGGCAAACACTTCATCATCAAGTGCACGGTCGATGGCAACCACCGGCACACCGCTGGCCTGAATCCGTTTGTAAAACGCATTGTCACTGGGCAGCGAACTGGCCACAAGCAGGGCATCAATGCGGCGGCTTAACAAGGTGTCAGCCACTTTCATTTCGGTCTCCGGATCATCATCAGAGCAGGAGATGATCAGCTGATAACCCGCCTGACGAACATTGCTCTCCAGCAATTTTGCCAGTTTGGCATAGCTGCTGTTTTCCAGATCGGGAATGATCAGGCCAAACGAACGGCTGCTGCCTGCCCGCAGTGACGTGGCCGCATGATCCGGACGAAAGTTATGTTCGTTAACCACCGCCATGACTTTTTGCTGGGTTTTGTCACTGATGCGGTATTTCTCCGCTTTGCCGTTAATGACGTAGCTGGCTGTCGTGCGGGAGACTCCGGCAAGTTTGGCAATTTCGTCTAGCTTCATGTGATTTCTTTTTCTTAACGAGGTAGGCAGACCGTTGCATTCTACTGGCTTGGTCGGCATACGCAAAGGCTGTCTCGTTCCGAAAAGGCATTCGCCCCGGTGAGCCATTCAGGATCATGGATCCTGAATGGCTAGGGTAACGGCTTCCCGATCCTGTTTTGTGCGGCGGATCATAGATTGAATCATGAACCGTCGAACACATTTGCATTATTAGCTGAAACCATTCAGCATTCAAGCTGAAAGGTTTCAGCAGAGAGCGAGTTATTCCATTTATTGTGCTGAAACTTTTTATTTCCCCCTTTTGCTGAAACGATTCAGCAAGCAAGGGGTAGACTAGACTTAGACGGGAAGAGGCAGGACATCCTCACCGGGTTGAACAGAATGGGAGTGAATACATGCTGACGTTATCGACAAAAGATATTCAGCTACAGCAAGCTGCGGCAGACAAGCAGGAAGCCATCAAAGCCATTGCGGCCGGTCTGGAGCAGCAGGGGCTGGTTGAAACGGGTTACGTGAAGGGGATGCTGGATCGGGAAGCACAGAATTCCACTTTTCTTGGCAACGGCATTGCGATTCCGCACGGTACAACAGATACCCGCGGTCTGGTTAAGCAGACTGGCGTGCGTATTCATCATTTTCCGCAGGGCGTCAGCTGGGGGGATGACAAAACCGTGTATCTGGCAATTGGTATTGCTGCCAAATCGGATGAACACCTTGGCATTCTCAAGCAACTGACCAAAGTGCTGTCCGCTGACGGCGTGGAGGAAAAACTGCGTACCGCAGCAAACGCAGAAGGGTTGATCGCGATTCTGAACGGTGAAACACAGTTGGAAGCCGATTTTGATGACTCACTGATTCAGCTCGAGTTCCCGGCGACCGATCTGATTCAGCTGACGGCCGTGGCGGCCGGCTTGGTGAAAAACCGTCAGTCTGCCACGAACGAAACCGTGGCAGCAGCCATCGCAACAGGCGCGACGTATCTGGGGCAGGGATTATGGCTGGCAAAAAGCCGAGCCGGTGTTACTCGTACCACGCTGTCATTGGTCACTCCTGCTACAGCCTTTAAGGAAGAGGGGCAGCCGGTAAAAGGCTTGCTGTTTGTGGCTGCGTGTAATGGCGCACATGTAAAAAATCTCACTTACCTGGCGCAACTGCTGTACAAGCAGCAGGCTGATAAACTGTTCACCTCTGCTGCTGACAAGATCGTTGCGCTGCTGACCGAAGAAGTGATTGAAGGCAACAGCCAGACGTTCAAAATTCGTAACCCGCATGGTCTGCATGCCCGTCCGGGAGCGATGCTGGTCAGTGTTGCGAAGAAATTTGATGCCAACATTCTGGTTGCCAACCTGAATGGGGATGGTAAAGCCGTGAATGCCAAGAGTCTGATGAAAGTGATCGCCCTTGGGGTTAAACAAGGTCATGAGCTGGCCTTTACAGCGCAAGGTGATGACGCTGATGAGGCGCTGGCCGCTATTGGTCAGGCCATTGCCGATGGTCTGGGTGAGGGCAGATGATGAGTCAGGTCAATCAAAATGCACCACGTGTTGTCACTGTTACCCTGAATCCGGCGCTGGATCTGACCGGTAATCTGGCATCCCTGACGCCGGGCGCGGTGAATCTGGTGGAAAGCGGCAGTCTGCATCCGGCTGGAAAAGGCGTCAATGTTGCCAAAGTACTGGCCGAACTCGGGGCGAAAGTGACCGTGACCGGTTTGCTGGGAGCGGATAATCAGGAGCCTTTCTGTCAACTGTTTGCCGAGCTGGGTGCAGAAGATGCCTTTGTCCGGGTGAAAGGTGCCAGCCGTATAAACGTAAAGCTGGTGGAACAGGACGGCCGTGTCAGCGACATTAATTTCCCGGGTGTTGAAGTCGGGGCGGATGACATTGCTGCGTTCGAACGCACCTTGTTTACGCTGGCGGAAACCCACGATGTGTTTGTTATCTCAGGCAGTCTGCCGCGCGGTTTGTCGCCTGAACAATGCGCACAATGGATCGCAACACTGCATGAGCAAGGCAAGCAAGTGCTGTTTGACAGCAGCAAAGCCGCGCTGACGGCGGGTCTCGAAGCCGCACCATGGCTGGTGAAACCCAATGATGAAGAATTGTCTGACTGGGCGGGCAAGCCGCTGGCTCATCAAGCAGAGCTTAAATCGGCCGCAGAGCAGCTGGCAACCAAAGCGATCGCCAATGTGGTGGTATCACTAGGGGCTGAAGGAGTGATGTGGCTGGACAAAGACGGCTGGCTGCGTTCTCAGCCTCCGAAAATGCAAGTGGTAAGTACTGTCGGGGCCGGTGACACATTAGTCGCCGGGCTGTGCTGGGGACACCTGAATAATTGGAACAAAGAAGAGACACTGAGTTTTGCAACGGCATTGTCTGCGCTGGCCGTGAGTCAGGTCGGCGTCGGTGTGGAAGACATCGAGCAAGTGCTGAAAGTAAAAGAAAGTGTCCGGATTGATAACGTGACGTGCTAACGCGGATCAGAGGGTTTTGATATGAAATTAGCGATTCTAACAGCGTGCCCTAGCGGTATTGCAAACAGTGTGATTGCGGCGGGATTGATGGAAAAAGCGTCCGCCGATCTGAAATGGACAACGAGTATTGAGTGCCAGTCTTCAGTCGTCGCGGGTAAGACACTGACTCAGGCACAAATTGATGATGCAGACTGTATTGTTATCGTTGCTGACACGGCGGTCGATACTCGTCGTTTTGTGGGTAAGAAAGTTTATCAGGCCTGTATTGCTGACTGTCTGGCCGATCCAAAAGCTTTCCTTGAAACTGCCGTAACCAATGCCGCTGCATTGCAGACTGCTGATAGCGTCGAGCCAAGCTCTATACCAAGCTCAGGGCTAAGTTCTGGGCAAAGTGCATCGAGTGAAGCGTTACTCGTTTCTGGCACCAAGCGGATTGTGGCGATTACGGCCTGTCCGACCGGGGTGGCGCACACCTTTATGGCAGCTGAAGCGCTGGAAGATGAAGGCAAGCGTCAGGGGCATCAGATCAAGGTTGAAACCCGTGGTTCGGTGGGCGCAAAAAACCAGCTGACGGCTGAAGAAATCGCGGCGGCGGATCTAGTTATTATCGCAGCGGATATCGAAGTGGATTTATCGCGCTTTGACGGTAAGAAACTGTATAAAACCAGTACGGGTCTGGCACTGAAGAAAACAGCCTCCGAACTGGATAAAGCTTTCTCAACGGCCTCGGTTTATCGCCATCAGGGTGGTCAGGCGTCTGACGGTGAACAAAAGCAAGAGAAAGCCGGTGCCTATAAACACCTGATGACCGGGGTGTCACACATGCTGCCGCTGGTGGTGGCTGGTGGTCTGGCTATTGCGCTGTCGTTCGTATTCGGTATTGAGGCATTTAAAGAAGAAGGCACACTGGCAGCGGCCCTGATGAGCATCGGCGGGGGTTCGGCGTTTGCGCTGATGGTTCCGGTGCTGGCAGGCTATATCGCATTTTCGATTGCGGATCGTCCTGGACTGGCGCCGGGTCTGATTGGTGGTATGCTGGCTAGCTCAACGGGTGCCGGTTTCCTGGGGGGGATCGTAGCCGGTTTCCTTGCCGGTTATACCGCGAAATTTGTCGCAGATAAAGTCAGACTGCCACAGTCGATGGAAGCGTTGAAGCCTATCCTAATTATTCCTCTGGTTGCCAGCCTGGTCACCGGTCTTATCATGATTTATGTGGTGGGTGGCCCGGTTTCGACGGCAATGACAGCACTGACTGATTTCCTAAATAACATGGGGTCAGCAAATGCTGTTCTGCTGGGGATTATTCTGGGTTCCATGATGTGTTTCGACCTGGGTGGTCCGGTGAACAAAGCAGCGTACACCTTCGGTGTAGGACTGCTGGCTTCACAAACTTATGCTCCGATGGCGGCCATTATGGCGGCTGGTATGGTACCGGCGCTGGGGATGGGATTGGCGACGTTTCTGGCTAAACGCAAGTTTAATGCTAACGAAGCAGAAGCCGGTAAAGCCTCCTTTGTTCTGGGACTGTGCTTTATCTCAGAAGGGGCGATACCTTTCGCAGCCCGTGACCCAATGCGAGTGATCCCTAGTTGTATGATGGGTGGCGCGTTGACTGGGGCATTGTCGATGTTGTTCGGCGCAAAACTGATGGCTCCGCACGGTGGGTTGTTTGTTCTGCTGATTCCGAATGCAATCACACCCGTGTTCATGTATCTGGTCGCGATTGCTGCCGGTACTATCGTTACCGGTGTGACGTACGCTTTCCTGAAGAAATCGGATGAAGAATTGTTGGTCGCGGCGCAGGCAAAGTAAGTGGTACAGCAAAATAATCAGGTTTCGTTTCTGAAATCCTAAAAAAAGCCCCGGCATAAATTGCCGGGGCTGTTGCCACCGCTGCCTACGATTTTGTGTCGTGGTCACCTTATTTAGGTTTCAGAGTGACGCTCCCCCAATGCTGTACAATGTACAGCAAGCTCTGATTGACGCACTAGTTATAAGTAGACTTTCCCTGCGTATAATTAATTTAAAGCGCAAGTTTTATCGTTATTATATTTCCCAGTTTGTTTTTTATTTATTTTATATTTCTTTTTTATTGTTATTATTCCTCTGCTGCTAACAACAGATGTTCCCCATCAGTCACCAAAAGATATGACTTCCCAATATCTAAATTACAAACATCGGCAGAGTTCGCACCTAAATAAAGTTCACCGTTACAATTGTCTAATGTCATGTGGGGTGAAAAGGTGCCTTTTTTTACTTCTATTGTCGACATCGCCGATGACAGAGTTAATACCTGAGTATCTTTCGTTGTAAATATCCTGATTCGGTATTTTTCTGCAACCGGTGATGGTGTATGCAGATCCGTGGACAGCATCAGGTCACCACTGTCAGCCCAGGATACTGCCCAGAGCTTCTCTGAGTTATTCAGCAAAACATCATCCACCTGATTAACAAAAGTCTGGCTATTGGTATCGGTCACACCAATATTGACTTTTGTTGGTGTTGATGTGGTCCAGCTAATTGAATGATATTGTCCATCGTTATCCAACACTGTCGCAACTTTATTATTGCCGTCGAATAACTGAGAACTGTCGGATGTCTGTTTGACATAAAAGTCGATTGATTCATTAACAATATTAATTAAATCAATCCCGGCTTTTCTGACACTGATATCATCCATTGAACTGACAGAAGGGGTGGGGTCTCCGTCTGAGCCACCTCCGCCGCAGCCAAATAAAAGAACGGTCGTGAGAATTGTTAGCGCTGGCCTAATCATGCTAGGAACCTCGTTATAATAATTTCTGAAGCTCAGGATAAGCATATTGCAAGAACTGATAATTTTTTGACGAATAACGGGGAGAAAATTAAGAAAATAATAAGTGACTGAAAGCGTGTGATTTTTTTGCTCTCAGGAATGAGATTTTGCGCTGAGACAAGAATAAGACCTTGAGTTGAGATAAATGGGGCAGGTTTGAACCTGCCCACAGTGGCATATAGCCGAGGCTGAACGGTCAGTCTTCTTAGCGGCTTAGCACATCTTTCGCTTTAACCCGCTCATGTCCAGCAGACGGGTTGAAATTTCTTCTACCGACAGAGAGCTGGTGTTGAGATAAGGGATTGCTTCACGGCGAAACATGGCCTCCACTTTGTCCAGTTCCTGCTCGCACTGCATCGCACTGGCGTACTGGCTGTTGGCATAACGTTCCTGACGAATGGTAACCAGACGTTCTGGATCGATAGTCAGGCCATAGGTTTTGTAACGATAGGGTTCAATCGCTTTCGGCAGAACCAGGCTCTTCATATCTTCCGCAATGAAAGGATAATTCACGGCGCGAATTCCAAATTGCATGGCTAAATAGAGGCTGGTAGGGGTCTTTCCACAACGTGACACACCTAACAAAATGATGTCGGCCTGATCAAGATTGTTGAGAGAAATACCATCATCGTGGGCAAGGGTATATTCAATAGCGGCAATACGATCCTGGTAGCTGGCAGCATCTTTATTGATGCTGTGAGACCGCTGCAGCATTGGTCTCGGCTCTAATTGAAGGTCGTCTTTCAGGGGGACAACCAGCGAGTTCAGAATGTCATAAAAATGCGCTGGGCCTTGCTCAATAACCGCTTTTATTTCAGGGATTACAATGGAATAGAAGACAAGCGGTCGGATACCGGTTTCTTCGTAGGCCGCTTCAATTTTTCGTCGTACAGATTCCGCTCGTTCGATGGTTTCGACGAAGGGAAGGGTCGTTTGGCGGGTTTCAATGTCAAATTGTCCCAGAACAGCATGGCCAAGTGTCTCAGAAGTAATCGCTGTACCATCAGAAACGTAAAACACGTCACGAAAATTAGTTTTGGGCTGCATAAAAAGTTGAATCCTTAAAAAATTTCTGTAGCTTAAAGCTCAATATTACTTATAACAATAACCACACAGGGTGGCTATGCCTCGTTTACATTTTTGAGTGTGACGTTTGCATAGGAAGGTAATACCGGTTGCGACCGCGTTTTTTTTAAACGATGGCGCAATCGTTTAGCCTGAAACTGCCCCAATATAACCTGTTGAATCCAATAAAGGAGAATGACCGTGCAACAGAATGTTGTCTGGTACGATGCTTTGTCAATGAACGATGTTGATAAAGTGGGTGGAAAGAACGCTTCATTAGGTGAAATGGTAGCTAACCTGGCAAACGCTGGCGTTAAAGTGCCAAATGGCTATGCGACAACCTCATATGCGTTTAACCAGTTTCTGGAGGCGAATTCGCTGAACGAGCGAATTTACCAGTTGCTGGACTCGTTGGATGTTGACGATGTCAACGCACTGCAACAGGCTGGGGAAACTATTCGTAATTGGGTTCTGGATGCACCGCTGCCTTCAGACCTGGAAGATGATATCCGCAAATGTTACGCCGAGCTGGGCGAAGGTGACGACATGCTGTCTGTCGCGGTACGTTCTTCTGCAACTGCAGAAGACCTGCCGGATGCCTCGTTCGCAGGCCAGCAGGAGACGTTCCTGAATATTCGCGGTATCGACTCTGTTATTGAAGCGGTTAAGCATGTATTTGCTTCTCTGTTCAACGACCGTGCGATTTCTTACCGTGTGCACCAGGGTTTCGACCACAAAGGTGTTGCATTGTCTGCTGGTATTCAGCGCATGGTGCGTTCAGACAAAGCGTCTTCAGGCGTAATGTTTACCCTGGACACCGAGTCTGGTTTTGACCAGGTCGTGTTCGTGACCTCTTCATGGGGTCTGGGTGAAATGGTTGTACAGGGTGCGGTGAACCCGGACGAGTTCTACGTTCACAAACCAACTCTGGAAGCCGGTAACCCGGCAGTAGTACGCCGTACAATCGGTTCTAAGCTGATTAAGATGGTTTACGCTGACGGTAAAGCACTGGGTACTCAGGTTGAGACACTGGAAACGTCTGCTCAAGAGCGCAACCAGTTCTCTTTGAACGACCAGGAAATCGAAGAATTGGCGAAACAGGCGCTGATCATCGAGAAACACTACGGTCGTCCAATGGATATCGAGTGGGCAAAAGACGGAATCACTGGTGAGCTGTTCATCGTTCAGGCTCGTCCGGAAACCGTTCGTTCTCGTGATGATGCGAGTGTGATGGAACGCTTCCACCTGAACGGCACAGGTAAAGCTCTGATTGAAGGCCGTGCAATCGGTCAGCGTATCGGTAGTGGTGTGGTTCGTGTGGTATCTGACCTGTCTCAGATGGATCAGGTTCAGAAAGGTGACGTACTGGTTGCTGACATGACTGACCCTGACTGGGAACCAGTGATGAAAAAAGCGGCAGCTATCGTGACTAACCGCGGTGGCCGTACATGTCACGCAGCTATCATTGCCCGTGAGCTGGGAATTCCGGCAGTAGTGGGTTGTGGCGATGCGACTGAACTGCTGAAGACTGGTCAGCAAGTAACGGTTTCTTGTGCTCAGGGTGAAACTGGTTACATCTACGAAGGTGAGCTGGACTTTGAAGTTCGTCGCTCAGCGGTAGATGACCTGCCAACCCTGCCTCTGAAAGTCATGATGAACGTGGGTAACCCGGATCGTGCTTTCGACTTCGCTTGTATTCCAAACGAAGGTGTTGGTCTGGCCCGTCTGGAATTCATCATCAACAAGATGATCGGTATTCACCCGAAAGCATTGCTGAACTACAGCGAGCAGTCTGATGAGCTGAAAGCTGAAATCGACAAACGCATTGTAGGCTACAGCGATCCGGTTGAGTTCTACATTGAGAAACTGACTGAAGGGATCTCAACACTGGCATCAGCCTTCTGGCCGAAGCGTGTGATTGTTCGTATGTCTGACTTCAAGTCAAACGAATACCGTAACCTGGTAGGTGGTGTGAACTTCGAACCAACGGAAGAAAACCCGATGATCGGTTTCCGTGGTGCGTCTCGCTACATTTCACCTAAGTTCCAGGATTGTTTTGCACTGGAGTGTGAAGCGATTAAACGTGTTCGTAACCGCATGGGTCTGAAGAACGTAGAAATCATGATCCCATTCGTGCGTACAGTCAGCGAAGCAGCGTCTGTCATCGACCTACTGGCGAAATTCGACCTGCGCCGTGGTGAAGATGGCCTGAAAGTCATCATGATGTGTGAGCTGCCTTCTAACGCGATTCTGGCGGAAGACTTCCTGAAGTACTTCGACGGCTTCTCAATCGGTTCAAATGACATGACACAGCTGACGCTGGGTCTGGACCGTGACTCCGGTGAAATTGCGCACATGTTCGATGAGCGTAACGAAGCGGTGAAAGCGATGCTGAGCATGGCCATTAAAGCGGCGAACAAAGCGGGTAAATACGTTGGTATTTGTGGTCAGGGCCCGTCGGATCACGATGATCTGGCACAGTGGCTGATGGAGCAGGGCATCGATTCTGTTTCTCTGAACCCGGATACAGTTGTTGAAACCTGGCTACACCTGGGTTCAAAACAATAATTCCATACCAGCTTACCTCGCAATGATCTGATCACTGCGAAACGCTGAATGAAAAAGCCTGCAATGAAAGTTGCAGGCTTTTTGTTTTGCGAAGCTCAAAATGCAGACTCCCAGCCTTTAGAAGCACATATTTAGAAGCATAGCTCTCAGAAGTACAGCTTTCAGAATCGCGGTATTCACAGCCAAGGCATTTATAGCTCATCCATAAGCAACGTCATCCAAATCACAGCAACTATTGACCTTAGTTAATGACCTGAGTTTCAAAACCGCCCTAAAGCGCTGTAGCAGACCATAAGAGCCTCGATGAAGTCGAATGTTAATAGCACCCGGATATTAAGCCTCAGAGGCTCTAGCAGGCTATATGAAGCGAAATTCTAAGTATCAAGCAAATCCGGCGGTATCAAACGCTGAGGAATGTCTGACGACACGCTTACTTTGCTGGTAAGGATTTGGCTTTCAGGTGTTTTTTCACCTTTTTTAATGCCAATTGGCGCTTTAACGGCGAAAGGTAATCAATGAATAAATGGCCGGCTAGGTGGTCAATTTCATGTTGCATCACAATGGCAAGAAAATCGTCACTTTCAATGGTGATTGGAGTTCCATTGCGGTCAAGCGCCGAGACAACGACCGAACTGTAGCGCTCGACATCGGCGTAATAGTCAGGAACCGATAAGCACCCTTCCTGTCCCATTGTTTTATGTGCCCCACTGACCACGTCAGGGTTAATCAGTATCAAAGGTTCATTACGTTGCTCGGAAAGATCGATAACAACAACGGCTTCTTTCCTGCCGACCTGAGTAGCGGCTAAACCTATACCATTGCTGGTGGCGTAAAGTGTTTCCAGCATGTCATCAATAAGTTGTTGCACCGCTTTAACATCATCAACTTTTTCGGCTTGTACCTTGAGTCTTGGGTCTGGTGCGGTGAGTATGTCTAAAATGGCCATAATATCCTTCTTGTTAAACATCTTTCGATCCTGAGACCGGATAATACCTGTTTTAAGCTGTGTTTTTGAGATTTGTTTAAAGAGGGCAGTTGCAGGGGATGTTGTGGTGGTTTGCGGAAAGACTCTGTGAGAGAGGGGGAGGTGAATGTTTGTAAGCAGAAAAGTTGCAGATAAAGAAAAGCCGCCAGGAAACATGGCGGCAAATTCAAAAGTACAACAGTGTTATTATTATGTGTAGGGCTTATTTCTTAGCAAATTCTGGGTAAGTTTTGTAACGAACACCCATCATTTGTTCCATACAGTGAACAACCTGGCAGCTGTAGCCGAATTCGTTATCGTACCAGATGTACAGTACGCAACGTTTTCCTTGAGCGATAGTTGCTGCACCGTCAACAACACCCGCGTGGCGTGAGCCTACGATGTCGCTGGATACGATTTCAGTTGATTGCGTGTAATCAATCTGACCAGAAAGCGGTGAGTTCAGCGCCATCTCACGCAGGTATGTGTTCAGCTCGTCTTTCTCAGCTTCTGAGTTTAGGTTCAGGTTAGCAACGGCCATAGACACGTTTGGTGTCGGTACGCGGATTGCGTTACCAGTCAGCTTACCACTCAGTTCAGGTAGCGCTTTAGCTACAGCTTTCGCAGCACCTGTTGAAGTCAGAACCATGTTCAGTGATGCAGAACGACCACGACGCTCGCCGCTGTGGAAGTTATCGATCAGGTTCTGGTCGTTAGTGTATGAGTGAACAGTCTCGATGTGACCAGAGTCAATGCCGTACTTGTCGTTAATCGCTTTCAGTACTGGCGTAATGGCGTTAGTTGTACAGCTAGCGGCTGAGATGATGGTGTCATTTTCCAGAATCACAGATTCGTTCACACCAAATACAACGTTCTTAATATCGCCTTTACCTGGAGCGGTCAGCAGAACTTTCGCTGCGCCAGGGGAAGCCAGGTGCTGGCTCAGACCTTCGCTGTCACGCCAGATACCGGTGTTATCAACAACCAGTGCGTTGTTGATGCCGTAAGTGGTGTAATCAACATCAGCAGGGCTGTTCGCGTAAATAACCTGGATGTAGTTACCGTTAACGATGATGGCTTTGCGCTCTTCGTCAACAGTGATGCTGCCATTGAATTGGCCGTGTACTGAGTCACGACGCAGCAGGCTGGCACGTTTTTCCAGGTCACCACCTTTACCGCCACGAACAACGATAGCTTTCAGGCGCAGAGGGTAACCCTGGCCGCTTTTCTCGATAAGCAGGCGAGCAAGCAGACGGCCGATACGACCAAAGCCGTACAGAACAACGTCACGAGCTTCGACAGACTGCGTGCTGTTGATGGATTCAATCAGTGCAGTTTGCAGGAAGTCCTGAATATTGCTTTCGTCGTTGTTAGTTTTCCAGTATGTCGCGGCAAGTTGGCCGACATCGATACGACAAGGAGAGAGATCCAGTTCAGTCAGCGCTTGGATTAAAGGCAGGGTTTGAGTCGGTGAAACTTCGCAGCCGGTGTAACGGCGGGCCAGACGGTGTGATTTGATTAGATCAATCACTGAAGTGTTAACTACCTGACGACCAAATAGCAGCACTTCTACACCTTTTTGGCGATATAGCTGACCTAGCAGTGGAGCGATGGTTTCGGCGTCGGTTTGGCTGGTTTGCCAGTCTAGCAGGTATTTTTCTGGACTCATCTTTCGTTTGGACCTTTCACTTAGGGAAGATAGAGGTAAAACCGTTATTTTCGGCTTGTGATGTTATTGTTATGATTTTTGATGGCGGGAAGTGTAACGTTTGCGTCGTTTTTATCCTAGTAAAATTAATGATTTATAAATGTGATCTAAAACGGTGATAAAAGGTGATGGTGCGCAAACTTTGAGTGAACGTCTATGTAACACATTTAACTTACCGAGCACTTTTTTTTAGCAGATAATTAGCGAATGAAATATCACCGCTTTTTGAGTAAATTCTTTTCAATTTGCATCCAGAATCCGGTAATACGCCGCTTTAAGGCTGTCCCTCTGATTTTTCCTTAAAGACCTCATTAAAAATCAATTGGTTATTTCCTACCCAAAGTTGGCAGATTTTTTGCTCCTTCATTTTTAACGTTCAAACAGTCGTCCCTTCGCAAGTCTAGTGGTTGTTGCATGTGCCTAGCAAGCACAAGCACAAGCAACAGGCGATAGGCGTTAGGTGGCAACTGTATCATTCGGAATCCTGATGGTTGGGTATTGGTGACTGGGTTGTGATGGCTCAGTGCCTGCGACTTAGAACTCAGCCTGCGGAACACCGAATGTGTGATGAGGAAGCTCAATGGTGCATTCTGGTTCAGATCATTCCCGGTTTAGGCCGACTTGCCGCCCATGGCGAACTCAATTTGGGCTACAGCATAGGCTGGGACGAGTGATCGTGATGATTTATAGCTTTGTGATGGTAATGAGCCTGCTGATGGTGGTGCTCTACGTCACGAAGCTGACGGTGCTGAGAGCGGAACAGTCAGTTCAACTGGCGATGAGTATGGCTCAGCCGCTCGGTGCTGAGCGGTCTGCCTATGTCAGAGCGAAGGCGCCGGGCAAAGCGGGTGGGGTTGATCATCCGGTTATGCCTGTCGACACCGACGTGTTTGCTAAAACAGAAACACCCTCAAAAACCGGTATGCCGTACATGACGGATGACCGATTGAAGGAAGAGGCGTTCACCCTGAAGCACGCTGAGGCCTTGGTTGAGCAATTGTTTAAGCATGACGACAACATTACCCGGTTGGTTGTCACTCTATCCGGGGATAATAAGGTTAACAGCGTAGAGGTTATCGGTACGCGTCTGGCGCACCGGCAAAGCGAGGAGGCAATTTGTTCTTCAGGGCTTTGTACATCAGAGATTGCTGTATCAGCACTTGAAGCAACAGAACTTGAAGCATCAGAGCTTGGTGAATCACAGCTTTGCTCTTCTGTGTGTTGCCCTTCGGTGAAAGGGTATCCATTGTGGACCCTCAATATTACGGGGAGCCTGGGGGACCCGCCTCAAAAGTCGATGGTGTATCAGGTTGACTACTGTATTGCGGTAATGTGGTTTAGCGCCTTCAGCAAAGCACTGCCTCTGCTGGTGATCTATCTGATGAGCCTTAGTGCCGCTTTTGTGATTCTCTACCGCTGGCTTCACAGGCAATCTCAGGAGTCCCGACGCCTGCTTGAAACGGGTTTGGCAATGACCGAACAGTTAACAGAAGAACTTCGCGATTGTCGGCAACCAGCACCATCAACGTTCGATTCCTCGGTATCATCCCAATTGAAACAATATCCTGATATATGGGCGAATGTTAGTCATGAGCTCTGTACGCCGTTAAATGGCATTCTGGGCTTTGTGCAATGCCTTGAACATGAGCATGCTTTGTCTGATAAGCCGCTATATAAAGGAGGAGATAAAGGAAGAAATAAAGGAATAGATAAAGAGGCAAGTGACGTAGCAAAAGCGAAAAGCCATAAAGATGAAATTCTACCAGCGGCAAAAGAGGCGGAAATAGCAGCGCCAACACCAGCGTCAACAGTAGAAACTGTGTCACCGATGCTGGAGCAGACCGCGTTTATTAAACAGGCCGCGTTGACACTGAATCATTCGATCGAGGGTTTGCTGGATTATCTTCGGTTGGAGCAAGGTGATGTGGTGACCGAGATGCAGTGCGTGCGGGTGTCGCAACTGGTTAGGCAGTGTGTCGATAACATTACTGCTCGCGCGACAGAGAAGCGGCTTCGGCTGGATGTCAGGCTTCCGTCTGATGCTAATCTGCCCGTCATGCTTGATACCCAGCATCTGCAAAAAATCATTGGCTGCTTGCTGGATAATGCGGTGAAGTTTACCGATGACGGTGAGATCAGGGTGAGTGTGACGTTAACACCTCAAGCGGCAGTATTGTTACAAAATGGCGAGCCGGAAGGTGACCGTTCCGTCAGTGAACGCGTGCCGCTGTCCTATGTTGATATCGATATTCGCATTCAGGATTCCGGGGGAGGGATTCCTGTCAATCGTCTACAGGCGGTGTTTCGTCCTTTTATACAGGCCGATGCTGCAGTGGCAGAACATTATGGTGGTCTTGGCCTCGGGCTGACCATTGCCAGTCGACTTGCGAAGCTGATGGGTGCCAGGTTGCGCTTGAACAGCAGTAAAGGCAAAGGCGTGGAATGTTGTCTGACGCTGACGGCGAATCAGGCCACGCAGGGAACCCTCCCTGTTGAAGAGGCATTCCGGACATGTGATTTATCCCGGTTTAAGGCGTGCTCTGTTCTGGTGGCAGACGACAGCAAGGTGAACCAGCTGTTAGTAAAAGCCCTGCTGGTGTCGATGGGGATGAGCCGCATTAGATTTGCTGATGACGGGCGGCAAGCGGTGGCTGCCGTGAAGGCCGACCAACCGGATGTGGTGTTGATGGACTGCCAGATGCCGCAGATGAACGGTATCGAGGCCACGGCTGCCATCAGGCGATACTACGGTAGCAATCAACTTCCCGTTGTGGCGCTGACAGCTAATGTTTCGGAGACTGAGCGACAACGTTGCCTGAATGCCGGGATGAACGATTTTGTCACCAAGCCCGTCTTTAAAACTGAACTGTTTCAGGCGCTGTGGACGGTACTAGAGGCAAAGCAGCCAAAATAAAACAGGAACCATCAGGCTCCTGTTCTTTATTCATCTGTTTTGAATGACGTTTCGGTCAGATTCAGTGACTCAGCAGCACACCTTCTTTCCCCGCCAGCGTCAGAGACAGCTCGCCATGTTTGCAACTCCATTCATCCCCGGTCAGCAGATCGGTCAGTGTCCCTTCCTCTATGCCTACCTGCCACAGAGGCAGGGTAAAGGTCGCCGCATGGTCGCTGTTGTTGATTAAACAAAGTGTGGTTTCTTGCTCTGTTGAGCGAGAAAAAGCCAGCGCATTATTCTGTCCATGTAGCCACTGCAAGCTACCTGCCTGTAAAGACGGACGCGTCTTCCTCAGCTCAATAAGCTGACGGACATATTGAAAGGTATTGCTGATTTTTTCGGTTGGCTGGGTAATGCTATCCCATGGGAAGCAACGGCGGTTATCCGGATCCATCCCGCCTTCCATCCCGACTTCAGTACCGTAATACAGGCACGGTGTACCGACGTACGCAAACAGCATCAGCAGTGCCAGTTGCATGGTGGCTTCATCGCCATCAAGCAGGGTGAAAAAACGCATGGTGTCATGGCTGTCGAGCTGGTTCAGCTGCGCCAACTGGTTCTGCCACGGAATTTGTGCCCGAGCTTCATCCAGCCAGGCGATCAGTTCTTCGGCGTCAATCTGGCAGTTGTGATAGGCAATATCTTTATGGGCAAAGAAGGCCCGCACCGGGTGGGCGAATCCGAAATAGTTCATTGCCGCATCTTCCTGATCGCCCTGCAACCATTGGGTCGCTTCAAAGAAGTGTTCGCCGAGAATCAGGCAGTCCGGATTTACTGATTTCGCCGCCTCGCGAAAGGCTTTCACGTAATGGGCATTGTTTTTTGCTCCGGCTCCTTCACCCAACATATGAATGACATCAAATCGCCAGCCATCAATATTGTAAGGTGGCCGCAGCCAGGTTTTGATAACGGCGTTGTCACCTGCGTAAAGGTAGTTCTGAACTTCCGGATTGGAGAAATTCAGCTTGGGCAGGGTATCGATGCCGTTCCAGCCGATGTACTGGTTGGTGGCGCCGTCAAACTGGTAATAGTCCCGATACGGAGAACCCGGATGATTGTAAGCACCTGGCGTAGACGTTTGTCTGCCGTATTTATCAAACCACGGATGATCAACCGAGGTGTGGTTAAATACCGCATCAAGGATGATTTTCATATCACGGCGATGAATATCTGCCACTAGTTCGGCAAACTGTGTATTCGTACCTAAGTGCGGATCAATTCGCAGATAGTCGGTGGTGTCGTACTTATGGTTGCTGGGGGCACTAAAAATCGGGTTCAGATAGAGCGTGGTGACGCCGAGTTGAGCCAGGTAATCCAGCTTGGAGTGAATGCCTTGCAGATCGCCACCATAAAACTCACTGGCACCGTTGCGGTTGTCGCACTCTTCATTATTGTCATGGCCGGATACCGCGTCTCCCCACTGTTTGGCGATAACAGGCAGTTGATCCCCTCTCAGGCAATATTCCTGATCCTGAACACTGATTGTCGGATCGCCGTTGCAGAATCGATCCGGGAAGATCTGGTAAAACACTTGCTGTTTCACCCAGCCCGGAGGGTGATCTTGTCGGTTGTATTTAAAATGCTGATGGCGGCTCGGCATTCGCGGGCTGATGCCCTGCGCATGTAACCACCACTGACGGCTGTTCTGCATGACTTTAAAGCAGTAATGCGTCATGGTTTTATCTTGATTCAGCGGAATTTGACCGTGCCAGAATTGCCGTTTTCCCATCTGCTGGCCACGCTCCATATCGACAAGACGTTCTTCATTGTCGGGTTCGCAGCGAATAAAAATGGCGGTAATTGGCGTGTCAGCATCGCTGACCAGTGTAAGGTTCAGAGTCTGTTCGGTGACTTCAATCCACGATGGATCCTGTCCGTGGAAAAGAAAAGGCGTATTCATCATTGTACTAATAGCCCCCTGTATGGAAGTGTTGATCTACCTTACTGGTTTTGCAGGTAAATAAAATCCTCCTGCCTCAATTTTTGGAGGCGTAGTGCGGGGCGTAGCTGTAATAACAGTCTGTTGCAGCACATTAAAAATGTACGCTTGCGGATTTGACCTGTGTGTCGATGAGAAAAATAAGGTTCGATTTGAACGACATACTTTGATGAAGCCACTCCCCATCTTTAAGTTAAATGGAGCAGGGGCTGCTGGTCTGGGCGGCGATTTCTTCTTTTCGCAGCGGCATGCTGTCTATCAGCTGGGTCAGATACTGCCAATTGGTGGTATCGCGCCAACGGTATTTTTCTTTACCGTCTTTACCAATCAGAATGGCGGTATGGCTGCTTTCATCAATGTTGTATTTGAGGGTCAGGCGGCGTACTTCTTCTGGGCTGAGAAGATCGCCAGGTTGGTTAAAGCCGTCTTTCGTCATAACAAATACCATGATGTCCCGCTCTTTGAGCAGGCAATCATTCATCAGAGATTCTTTGAGGAAGCTGTCGACGTGCTGATCTTTTTCAGGTGCAAAGTACAGAATGGTTCGGTGATTCCAGTGAATGGATCCGTAAGGGTAGGCGAGCAGTAGCGGTGATCCGGCCATGAGAAGGAGGATCATCAGCCATTGAACACAAATCTTCATCATCGTTCTCCCTCCGCCGTTGACTGAGTATGGAGAGTGGCTTAGTCAATCACGGTCTGAAGCGGGTTATGGCCGTTGTGCCATTGCCAATATCTAACGACGCGCCTGTCGGATTGGATCAACGATAAGAAACGGTCTGAGTGTCTTACGCAAATAATTGTTGGTTGATCGTCTTAAATCGCCTGCAGCGAAGAAATCTGAGTGTTGTGTCTCAGTATAGAACACCAAGGTGGTAAAAAAGCCGGAGTCACTCCGGCTTGAATAGGCAAGGGCGCAGTGTTAACACTGCGCCGCTAATCTTCCCTCTGAATCACTTTGTGAGCTGTTCGAAAACGTGCCCAATGGCAAAAGCAAGAAGAGGCGGAGGTATAAATTTAGGACACCGTGTATTTGGACAGGTGTTCTGACACATAGTCAATAAACACCCGCAGGCGAGCCGGCATGAATTTGGTTTGCGCAAATTGCAGGGCAATGTCACCTTGATAGTTGCCTTTAATTGTCCAGTCTGCCAGCACCTGTTTCACGCTGCCTTCTTCCAGTGCTTTTTTGATGACAAAATCCGGAAAGATGCCGATTCCCAGTCCGTCCATAACACCACGCAGGCGCATCTGGGAGTGGTTAACGGCGTAGCGTCCTGTCACGGCGACCGTGTGGGATTCATTTTCTTTAACAAACTCCCAAATATGATCGGTGGGGGTTTCGCCAAGGTACAGGCAGTCGTGCTGACGTAACTCTGTCGGGTGCATGGGTGTACCGCGTTGTGCCAGATAGTCAGGGCTGCCACATAAGCTCAGGCTGACCTTACCCATTTGCTTTAAAACCAGCCCTTCGGTCGGTTTTTCCGTCAGACGGAAAACCACATCAATCCCTTCCGAGATCAGATCAATCTCTCCATCGCGAGCTTTCAGCTTGAGCTCGATGTCCGGGTACTTCGTTAAAAACGGCAGCACCATCGGCTGAAGTACAATGCTCAAAAACGCTTTCGGCGCTGCGACGGTTAACGAACCCGATGGGGTTGTGTGCTCCGAACTGGTGAACTCAACCACCTGCTTAGTTGCTTCAATTAGCGTACAGCATTGATTGTAAATACCTTTACCGGACTCTGTGATAACCAGTTTACGGGTGGTGCGTTCGAGCAGCTTGGTCGACAGGGTATGCTCCAGACGAGAAAGCTGTTTGCTCAGGGCTGACGGAGTGACGCCGAGTTTGCGGGCGGCTGCGGTAAAACTTCCCTCATCAACCACTATCTTAAAAACGGCCAGCTCCGACATCAGGGCAATTAATGTATTTGTGTCCATAATTCAAGAGTCCTTTTCCGGAAGAGGGGATAATAGTCTGAAAGGGGTTTGATTAGAATGGCGTTACATGAGGTAACCTGTGAAATTAGCATTTTTGCAGGTATGTCACCTAATCTAAAAATGGAAATATTGCAAAAGTAAATAATCATACTATTTACTTCCACCAAGCGGGAGCAGCCTGCGCGGTGTCTTGCCAATAATGAGAGGAACATCATGTCTGCCGCATTTTATGACCAAATCAATCAGCAAATCGAAGACGTTAAAGCTGAAGGTCTGTACAAATCCGAACGTATCATCACTTCAGCGCAGAAAGCTGCTGTTTCTATCAACACCGGTGAAGAAGTACTGAACTTCTGTGCGAACAACTACCTGGGTCTGGCTAACCACCCGGCGCTGATTGAAGCGGCGAAAGAGGGGATGGACACGCACGGTTTCGGTATGGCTTCCGTTCGTTTTATCTGCGGTACGCAGGATTCTCACAAAGAGCTTGAGCGCAAGCTGTCTGACTTCCTGGGTATGGAAGATACAATCCTGTACACCTCTTGTTTTGATGCTAACGCCGGTCTGTTCGAGACCATTCTTGGCGCAGAAGATGCCATTATTTCTGATGCACTGAACCACGCGTCTATCATTGACGGTGTGCGTCTGTGTAAAGCAATGCGTTTCCGCTACTCGAACAACAATATGGCAGAGTTGGAGCAGCAACTGATCGCGGCTAATGAAGCGGGTGCACGCCATAAGCTGATCGTGACTGACGGTGTTTTCTCTATGGACGGTGTGGTTGCTAACCTGCCTGCTATCTGTGACTTGGCTGACAAATATGATGCTCTGGTCATGGTTGACGATTCTCACGCTGTTGGTTTCATGGGCGCAAACGGTCGCGGTACTCATGAGTACCACGATGTTATGGGTCGCATCGACATCATTACCGGTACCCTGGGCAAAGCGATGGGTGGTGCATCAGGCGGTTACACCTCTGGTAAAAAAGAAGTGATTGACTGGCTGCGTCAGCGTTCACGTCCGTACCTGTTCTCTAACTCAGTGGCCCCTGCGATTGTTTCAGCTTCACTGCGAGTACTGGATCTGCTGGAAGAAAGCGGTTCACTGCGTGATCAGCTATGGGACAACGCGGCTCACTTCCGTACGCGTATGACTGAAGCCGGCTTTACTCTGGCAGGCGCAGATCACGCCATTATTCCAATCATGCTGGGCGACGCTAAAGTCGCTGCAGAGTTTGCAGAGCGCGCGCTGGCGAAAGGTATTTACGTTATCGGCTTCTCATTCCCGGTTGTACCAAAAGGTCAGGCACGTATTCGTACTCAGATGTCTGCCGCGCATTCGCGTGAGCAACTGGATAAAGCTATCGATGCCTTTATCGAAGTCGGTAAAGACATGGGGATTATCGGCTGATTCAGTGCGATAACAGAACATGGATTTCTAGGGCCGGAGGCAGCCGTGAAACCTGCCTCCGGATCTCTACCCTGCAGTAGGAACAACACATGAAAATCAAAGCTCTTTCTAAACTAAAGCCTGAAGAAGGTATTTGGATGACCGAAGTGGACAAGCCTGAGCTTGGTCACAATGATCTGCTGATTCGTATCAAGAAGACAGCCATCTGCGGTACTGACGTACACATCTACAACTGGGACGAATGGTCACAGAAAACGATCCCGGTTCCTATGGTTGTTGGCCATGAGTACGTGGGTGAAGTTGTAGGTATCGGTCAGGAAGTGCGTGGTTTTGAAATTGGTGACCGTGTTTCCGGTGAAGGGCACATCACTTGTGGTCACTGCCGTAACTGTCGCGGTGGCCGTACGCACCTGTGCCGTAACACTATCGGTGTAGGTGTAAACCGTGAAGGTGCATTTGCCGAATATCTGGTGATTCCTGCGTTTAACGCTTTCAAGATCCCGGCGAACATCTCTGATGATATGGCTGCGATTTTTGACCCGTTTGGTAACGCGGTTCACACGGCACTGTCGTTTGACCTGGTTGGTGAAGATGTGCTGATCACCGGCGCTGGCCCAATTGGTATCATGGCGGCTGCGGTTGCGAAACACGTTGGTGCCCGTCACGTGGTGATCACTGATGTGAACGAATACCGTCTGGATCTGGCGCGTAAAATGGGCGTAACCCGAGCTGTAAACGTTGCCGAAGAGAAACTGGAAGATGTGATGGCCGAGCTGGGCATGACAGAAGGTTTTGATGTGGGTCTGGAAATGTCAGGCGTACCGTCAGCGTTCAACAGCATGCTGACCAGCATGAACCACGGCGGTAAGATTGCACTGCTGGGTATTCCACCGTCAGACATGGGCATCGACTGGAACCAGGTGATCTTCAAAGGTCTGATCATCAAAGGCATCTACGGTCGTGAAATGTTCGAAACTTGGTACAAGATGGCAAGCCTGATCCAATCAGGTCTGGATCTGAACCCAATTATCACTCACCACTTCAAGGTTGATGACTTCCAAAAAGGCTTCGACGCCATGCGTAGCGGGCGTTCCGGCAAGGTCATCCTTGATTGGGAATAAGATTGAGAGCGCTCCGGAAGGGGCGCTTTTTCATTTCTACTGTGCTGTATGCATAAACAGTGAAATGGAAGATGGGGCGGTATTTAGCCCCAAAAAAAGCCCCAATTTAGCCCCAAAGCTAATTACAAAAAAGCCCCAAGGATTCTTGGGGCTTTTTTCGTTCTGCCGCACATGCTTCATAATTAAATTAGATAAACAGCTAACATTGTAGGGAAGCTGCCCTAGACAGTTCCGAATTGAGCAAACTACTGCCATGGGGTGTCTGATAAAATCTCAACCAGTCATTCATCTATGTGATGATGCAAAGGAGTCTGAGGATGAAATCTAATACCGTAGTCATCTTGCTGGTGGCGTTGCTACAAATAGCTTACGCCAGTGCTGTATTCGCCCAGCAAGGCATGACATGGCATGGAAGTGGAGGGTGGGGACACCATTCTGCTTATGGAATGATGTATGACACCAAGACTATGACGGAAATCACTGGTGAAGTGGTATCGGTGGATAGGATTACGATGATGCATCAAATGAACGAAGGCGTAGTTCTTACGGTTAAGACCAGCGAAGGCAACATATCAGTGCACCTTGGTCCAGTATGGCACCTTGAAAAACAAGATATGAAAATTATGCCTGGGGACAAAGTCGTCATCAAAGGGTCTCGAATCATCTTTTATGACGAGCCGGCACTGATTGCGTCCGAAGTTCACAAAGGAAATGATGTTTTAGTGCTACGAGATTCGGAAGGTTACCCGGTTTGGAGTGGCTGGAGGCGGCAGTAGCGAAACTGTGGCTAAACCATGAAGTATCTGCAATCGAATATGTATCTTCTCACCCGCTGGTGACACGTCGGTGCCGCCAGCTGCTCATACCGCTTTTTCTAGCTTATGATGACAGCATTCTATGGTTTCGAAACAACGCAATTTATGCTGTTTGAAAAAGCGCTTCATCGCACACAGTTTTAGTCAGGTGGACATTAGCTTTGGATTTTTATTCGTTTTTTTAGCGAGCGACTAGTGGAGGGGCAAAACCACTTTCAACGCTAAAACTTAAACACTCAGCTAAAATTCATATAGCTTGTCAAAGTCGCGTTTATCAAGAATATCTTCGATTTTTCTTCTGGTTTTATGGATGTTCTTGTTCTCAGCCACTTCTGATTTTGTCTTGTCTTTTTCTTTATTTTTTAATGTTTTTTTAGTTTTTTTCATGCGCACCTGCTACTCATAAAATTATATTTAGGAAATCTTGAAAGTGCCTAGTTGCGTTCCTGTACCTGATAAAATACATCCCTGACTGTCTTTTTCAGAAAATGAAAATAGGAGGTTATAATGGCTGGAGTAAATTCTTGGAAGAATGTGACGTCGTAAGATGTCACTATTTAACTGATGTATTTTTGTTGACCAGCGTATTCTTTCATTTTCTAAATAAAATTCTATGCTAAGCATAAGCTACGCTTGTCATTTGTCGACTGTGAGTTTTTATCACATAATTTTTTATACCAGTATCGCTGGCGACTTGTTCTACGAGACAATAAAAATCCTGATTATTTTAGGGGGATGGAAAACTGTGAAAGGTGATAGGTGTAATGCTTTCACATTACACCTGAAATTTTTAAATCGATGATACATTTGTTGCTTGTGGGCCTTTCTGGCCTTGTTCAACATTGAAGCTGACTTTTTGGCCTTCAATAAGCGTTCTGAAACCTTCAGATGCAATAGCTCTGAAATGAACAAACACGTCAGGTCCGCCATTATCTTGTGTAATGAAGCCGAAGCCTTTAGTTTCGTTGAACCACTTTACTGAACCAGTTGTTTTAGTAGACATAGATACCTCTGAGATATAAATAAAATTGAAAACTGCGAGCAAATGCTATTTTTTAAAACCATGAAGAGAAGCTATCGCAGGAGCTAGACGAAGGTATCGAAAGGAAACTGGGAAAAAGCTTGTACTAAATTTTTATTAATAGCCCGTTTGCAAGAGCTACGAACACTATACAGGTTGTATTGAAAATAGACAGTACTATTTTGGATTTTTTGAACACTTTTTTATTTCCTGAAGGTGTTGCGAGTTAAGTTTGTGATTTTATTGGTTTTTTGTGGTTATCGAAAAGCGTTAATATAAAACAAGTGGCATTTGGTTTTTGAAGTGTTGAAAGATAATTCCGATATTCATGTAAGTTGAGCGGCGTTGTTAACTATGTTTTTAGATATGATAGAGCATGAGAAAAAAGCAAAGCTCCCATAAATTGGAAGTATTTCTATCTGGAAAATTTCGTCAAAACCTTTAGTGACTTTCATCTTCGATAATGGAAATGATATGCGCGAAGGTAATATAATATAGCGAAATGATTTTGATTATGAAAATAAAGTGAGAAAATTCTATCTATTTAGGGTAATCAGTGTATAGTGAAAATAGCTCTTAAACGTGAGCTATTTATGAAACATTTAGTTCAAGTATCTTCTTAGTTTTCTTTCGAATCACTTCGTTATACTACTCCTGAGGCAACTTAATCTTTATCTTCCATAAAATAGTTTCAGTTTTTAACTATTAATGAGGTTATTATGTCTAATAAAGCAACAGGTTCAGTAAAGTGGTTCAACGAAACTAAAGGCTTTGGTTTCATCTCTCCAAACAATGGTGGAGCAGATTTATTCGTCCACATTAATTCTATAGCTTCAGAAGGTGTCAGAACTCTTTCTGTAGGTCAAAAAGTAACATTCAATATAGAACAAGGCGGTAAAGGTCCGCAGACTACAAGTGTTTTAGTCAATTAGCCTGATTCTAGAATATTACAATATAAATAGAAACCCTACTTTCAGTAAATGAATGAGCGTTTCTTAATGTCGAATTTTATTTGCTAACTCTAATATTTATTCGGTTGGCAATTTTTTCATTCTTATATCAATATATTAATTGATTGATGTTCATATATTTGAAGAGAATGAATACTTTACACTGAAATTCCGTTGTAGTTATGAATTTCAACATAGGAACACGAAATGAAAAAAAATCGAGAAAAACATCAGAAGAAGGCGTGGAAGAACGGTCATGAAGCAAAATTTGAGCAGATGGTTGGAGAATACCAAAACGCTAAAGCAATGCTTGACTCCATGAAGGTAGGAACAGCTGAATACAGCCAGCATCAAAAACACTGTGACTCTCTCTTCGCAAAAGCTGAACGTTTTTTTAAGCAGCATCAATAATTCAAGATCATTAATTAACAATCATGGATTTACCGTGATGTAAGGCATGATTAACCTTTGTACTGCATTCCTCAAAATTTGGATATGCTCCTCACAACAGGCTATCTTTCCATTCCTGAGTACACCTGTGCTGAACTATCTGCGCCGCAAAGTGCGTTTGGTAGCATGGTTGTACGAATAAGGTTCAGTTCCATTCCAAAAATGTGAGCTCAAACCTGGCTCGAAACCCAATGCATACTGTATAAACCGCCTGTATGGCGGTTTACTTATTTTGAGTATCTGAAGTTACTTTTTAACCCATGAAATGAAAGTAATGGCTATTTTACGGAACGACACTACTCATTAAAGTAAGCATGCTGCTTACGTTGGATAACAAGGAAATACGTATGTCCGCAGAAAATGATAAACAAGAAGTTACTGTTGTAGATGTAAAAATGCCATTTACGTCTATGGTTATTTTCTTAGTTAAACTCGCTATTGCATCAATTCCGGCCGTTATAATTTTGAGCATTATTTTTGCTCTATTGATGGCTGTTTTTGGCGGGATGTTCCACGGGATGGGCCGATACTAAAGCCGATAAAGTACACAGCATGAACTGATTGTCCAGTAAACCACTGTTGCTATACATCTAGTAATTGGTTGGCATCTATTCGGCTGGGAATGCAAAATCCTCAGCATGGCGTAATTGCTAGCGGTACCGATGCCCTGGGAGCCTGCCCAGATAACCACTCATTCGCCTGAGCACGCCCAACCAGCAATGGCATGCGATGATGGTAAGGAAGGCATTGATCATCTGCCTCTGCCGTTAGCAACACCAATTTCGGTTCGTCTGCAGGAAACCAAATGCCAGCCATATACAGTGGCTGCTGCTCCGCGTGAGCGAACCGGTACTTTTGTTTTCTAGGATTGCCTTCATCTCGCCATTCATACCATCCCGAGCACGGCACCAGACACCGATGGTTCGCCATCGCATCACGAAAGGTTTTCTTCTGAGCCGCCGTTTCCGACTGGGCATTGATGATCATATGGGTTGCCCAGCCTGGCTGAATACCCCAATGCGTCAACAGTGGTTGGTAGCATGCCTGCTGGTGGATCAGCACCGTGACCTCATTGGTCGGCCTCAAGTCCATGTTTTCCTGCGGAGAATACTCGCACTCCATTTCGTCCCTCACCATTTTTGCCAGCCAGCTGTCGATACTGAATCGTCCACACATAATGCTTACCTTCTCATCTGTTGATCTATTGAAGTGACAGAGCGCTTGCAAAACACTCCGGTAACGTTGAAAATAATACTGTATATATAGACAGTATTGTTGCGGTATGAACGTCATCCCAATTTGTGCAAGTGCCGGTATCACAGGTTTTGAGAGCCCGGCAGCCGATTACCTTCAGTTACCACTCAGCCTGGATGAACTCCTGGTTGAACATCCCAGTGCCACTTTTATCGGACGAGCTCAGGGTCGCTCGATGGAAGGGGTCGGGATATTCGATGGCGATATCCTGATTGTAGATCGTCATGTCTCGGTGTCAGACCACGATGTCATCGTCGCTAATTACAATGGTGAATTCGTCTGTAAGATCATCGATATTCGCCAGAGGCGATTACTCTCAGCCGCCTCTGGGTATCCGCCGCTCTGGATAAGTGGCGATGATCAGTTCTCAGTCGAAGGCGTCGTGGTTCGTTCAATACGCTGCCACCGGGCCAGCCGGTTATTGGAGGCCTGATGTTTGCCTTGGTTGATGCTAATAGTTTCTATTGCTCTGCCGAGCAGGTCTACCGGCCAGACTGGCGTGGAAGGCCGATCATTGTGCTGAGTAATAATGACGGTTGTATCGTGGCCGCAAACCGGCAGGCGCGAGAAGCCGGCATTGAAAAATTCAAGCCGTACTTTGAAGTGAAGGGACTGTGCAAAGCCAAAGGCGTGATTGTCTGCTCATCAAACTACGAACTCTATGGTGACTTGTCCGCCAAAATGATGGAAGTGATCGGCCGCTTTGCCCCTGAGCAACATATTTACTCCATTGATGAATCCTTTCTTTCCTTTAAGCGCTGCAGTAAAGCTATCCCTGATTTTGCAGAGCATGCAGCTTTGCTAAGGCGAACGGTATGGAAAGAATGTCGGTTGCCTGTCTGTGTCGGAATAGCACCAACGCTGACGCTGGCCAAGGTGGCTAACCATGCGGCAAAGAAAATTCCCGGTTACCAGGGCGTTTGTGTTTTCGATGAGAGCAGGGCATGGCGTTCAGTACTGGCGCAGATGACGACCCGAGACATATGGGGGATAGGTGGGCGCATTGCCAGGCGGTTATCGCTGGTGGGGATTGAAACCGCGTTGCAGCTGGCCGATATGCCTCCTGGCTTAGCAAGAAAGCAGTTTAATGTTGAACTGGAGCGGACAGTTCGAGAGCTCAACGGCCAGCCCTGTAAAGTTTGGGATGAAGCCAGAGCAGACAAGAAACAGATCTTCTCTACCCGCAGTATGGGGCAGCGCATTACCTCCCTAACGGAGCTTGAACAGGCGCTGTGCAAACATGCGGGCATTGCAGCCGCCAAGGCTCGACGACAACAATCATTGTGCCGCCATATACTCATTTTTGCGGGGAACTCGCCATACGATGAAGCGCCAGTGAGCAGACGTTTCCAGCACCGGTTTGCTTGCGCGACAGATGACACCCGACAATTTACACAAATCGCATCCCAAGCTGCCAAATCACTCTTTATTTCAGGTGTGCGCTACTACAAAGTGGGTGTCGGGTTAATTGATCTGGAAGATGCCCGCCACGCCCAGCAAGACTTGTTCAACACCTCCCCATCAAACCCAACACTGATGAAAGCTTTCGACAGCATTAATGGAAAGTTTGGCTCCGACTCTGTCTTCATGGCCGCACAGGGTATCAGCCCCAAATGGGCAATGCGCCGTGAATTTCTCTCCCCGCAGTACACCACCAAGTGGCGGGATCTACCGGTTATCAAGTGCGGCTAGGGTATTGATAGCTCACAGTCAGTTTATGAACATTTCCAAGTTAATGGTAGGGCAGGTCATCTATTGAAACCTGTCAGTTCCATTTCCTCGGTGTGTATAGATCTGACAGGTTGGCTTAGGTTAGTTCTGTCCCATATGGTTTCACCCAACCGGAGCATGAGTTTAGAGGTAAAAGTTTGATCAAGTTACTCAAAATCAAACAGTAAGTAATGTCCATGGTTTCATGTGTGATAGCATGCATTTACGTCAAATTTCTGTAAGAAATCGTTTTGTTATGGTTGGGTCACATGGTCGACAACATTCTAAATGAACCCCAAAGAGAAACTTCAGGGGCAGAGACTTTTGCAAAGTACGAGTTCCAGTTTCATTGGGCTCTGTGCAAAATTCTGCAAAAGCATCAAAAACAACAAGACTATGCGTTGCTTATTGAGTATCACGAAGACGTAGTTATAGCGGATTCCATGGATGGCCAAAAAGCGCAGTTTGATTTCTATCAAGTGAAAAATAAGACTGGCGCTCGATATACAGTACAAAGCTTAACAAAACGTTCAGTAGCAAAAGAGGGAGAAAAGAACTCAGTATTAGGAAAGCTTCTTAGTTCATGCGTTGGTACTCAGTATACTGACAGGATAACTGAAATAGGCTTAGTTGCCTCTAATGGCTTTAGCCTCGATCAGAAAGATAACGAGCTTAAGCTTGATGTTATAACCGTGGGTGACTTATCTGAAGCTTGTACGACAGAACTTACAAAAAAAATAACGTCTGAGTTAGGAGAGAACCAAATTCCTAACAACCTGAAGTTTATTATTCCTACGATTCAACTAGAGAACCAAAGAGAGTATGTAATTACTAAATTTGCAGATCTTATTGATTCACTATTCCCCAAAGGCATGTGTAACGCTGTCTCCATTTATAGAGCTATCATTGATGAGATCCATAGGAAAGGATGTGTGAAATATGATTTCCAAGATTGGGAGAGATTAGTCGATGAGAAGTCTCTGACGTCATATAAAGTCAAAGAGGTTATAGCAGTGAACACTAAGCACTTTTCTACGGAGCGGATGATCAGCGATTTAAGTAGTTTAAAAGGTGACCTAGGTTGGACCTTTCTTACTTTCAAAGGCTATCGGAGAAGAATAGAAAAGTTATTACTTCAGAGAACGGGGATGCTGACTGCGTTTGAAATTAACCGGATGAAAAGAATAGAGGATTGCATCGAATCCATAGACCCTGAACAATATAGCTCATTAAAGGATGGATTTTCTGCTCAAGTATTAAAGATCAAAGCTGATTTTCCAGTGGATGCTTTTAATGATGACGATGAGATTATGACAGAAGTACTTTATCTTTATCTAAAGGACTAATCATGAACCAAAACTATAAATTACTAATTAGAAACTTGAGGAAAAGGAAAAATGAAAGGCTTGCAATTCCAACGGTTAGTTCTGGTATCAGATTCGAAAAGACTTGCGAATCAGTTCGAATTTCCCGAAAGATTGAATCTAATTACAGGAAAAGATAATAGTATTGGTAAGTCAACTTTAGTAAAAAACATCTTTTGGGCATTAGGTTGTGATCCAGCGTTGGACGAAGAGTGGAAATCTAATGATGTCAAAGCGTTACTTTACTTCAGTATTGACGGAGATGATCACTACGTAGCACGTTACCAGAATACTATTGTACTTGATGGAGTAAGGTATAACAGTCTCAGTGGTGGTTACTCTGAAGCATTTGCAAACCTAGTTGGTTTTAAGCTGAAGCTTCCTAATCGTGATGATGAAACTGAATTGCAAGTACCACCACCGGCTTTTTATTTCCTACCGTTCTACATTGATCAGTTGAAGAGCTGGGGTGAGCCGTGGGCGTCATTTGAAAAGCTAGGCCAGTATCGTAATTGGAAGCCTACCGTCGTTAAGTATCACTCGGGCTACATAGGTCCTGAGCATTTCGAGATAGAAGAGTGTATTTGTGAGCAGAAAAAAATTATAAATGAAGCCAATAAGCAGGTTCAAAGAATAGACTCTGCCATTGAGGTCTTAGAAGAGGTTTCAACAGATACCACAGTCGCGGTTAGTGAAGAACAATTCGATATTATTCAGCAAGAAATCCAAGAAGAGCTGAGTCAGTTTGTTGTGGAACAAGTGAGATTGTTTGAATCTCAAGCAGATATTCAAACTGAACTATATGATCTGGAAAAGCAATTAGAGCTAGCTGTGAAATCTGCAAATGAACTGGAAGAGGACTATGCTTTCGCGGTAGAGTTTATTGCAGATGATGTACTTGAATGTCCATTGTGTGGAACTAACCACGATAATTCACTAGCTAGCAGAGCGGTACTGCTTGCAGATAAAAATGAGGTGTCTGACCGGGCACAGTTAATTGATAATGAGATTTTGTGTAAGAAGAGTCAGCTAAGTGTTATTAACTCTGACCTCGGAAGAGTTAAGGAAGAAATAGCAAGAATAAACAAGAAATACATAGTTTCAGAGGATGAGGAAAAAGCTGAAGATGCTGCTTTCTCGAGTGTTTTGAGTTGTATTGCTCAAAATAATGTATCTAAAAGTGTGGTTCGCTCTAAGGAAGAACAGCAACTTATTTCAACGAATGCTGAACATAGTCAAAAAGAGCTTAAGAAAGAACAGAGAAAATTATTGCCGAAGGCTACTAGAGAGGAGTTGGGAGAATTTTTCATTGGGAACCTGATAGAGAACATCAAGGTTCTTGGAGCTGAGGGGCTGAATTTAAGCAAAGTTAAACATCCAACAGATTATACCAAGCTGATGGGGGGAGGGGCAGCAGAGGGAACTCGAGGATTGCTTGCATACCAACTAGCGATCCTAAGACAAATTGAGTTTGCTCGGAACAGTGTAACCTCTCCTTTTGTAGTAGATACTCCTAACCAGCAAGAACAGGCTGTGCACAGGTATGAGAAAGTAGTTGAAGTCATTATGGAGAATGTTCCTAAAACTTCTCAAATAATTATGTGTGGTATGGAGAACTCTGCATTAGATGTGTTTGCATCTGAAGCTCATGTTATAGAGTTAGATGGTTACCGATTGTTGCGAGAAGAGAATTATGAAGTGTATTCTGCGGAGGTCGCTCTTCTAACGTGAATTAGTCTGAATGCAATCTGTCAGTTTCGTTTCCCCAATGTGACTAGATCTGATAGGTTGCTCTAAATCGGTTCTGCCCCATTGTGCGTTTGGCGTTATATATTTATCGAAAGCAAGGACTAAAATAATAATGGTTCTATTAATGCATTAACAAACAAGGCCACTTGAAAGTAGCCTTGAAGTATTCATGCAGCGGAGGGTGTTCATAGTTCTGTGTCAGCGTAAGTCATAGATCCACATATTGATCGACCCTGTCTGGGAAGTGGATGCTCAACTGCGATAGTGTCAAGTTTAAGTTCGGCCGCCACATTCGTTAGTGAAAATTTGCTCTCTTTATATTTATGGTAAATCTTGTAAGGATTTTTTGATGGCTCTGTTGCTTTTAAATGTTGTTAATTTAATAAATACTTAAATATCAAAATATTATTAACGGTGTCGATTTCTTCTCGTTTTAACTTATTGTAATAAAGTCAGAAAGTTACAGCCTGAGTCCAGAAACCACCAATAGTTAAAGGGAGTATAGCGTTTTTTATAATTATCAACGTTAAGTGTTTTAATTATAAAGACGGAAAATTTGGTTATATAAATGGGATTCAGTTAGGAACAAAGAGAGGCGTCCGAAAATACTCCGAAGCCTCTGATTTTGCTATTACTCTGCAGTAACTTCCGATTCAGGTCTAGCCTTTTGTGTGTCCGCCTTAGCCTTATTTATATTTTTCCCGCTTGTAGTAACAGTTCCTGTGCCTAGCGGAAACTCCAATTTATCTGAGGTTCTAATCAATGCACTAGCTAGCTGCTCTGCTGGATGATTAATGTCAACGTTAGATTGAGTCTTATCTACGAATAACCCTTCAGTCACAGCACTGAGCAAACGTTCTGGAATTGTGCCGTCTTTCTTGTCGTTCCATTCTAGACACATTTCAATTGCAACGTGTGCTCGATTTAGATCACGCACGTATTTCTGGTTGTCTAGTTCCTGATTTGCGACCTTATTCATCCAAGAACTGAAAAAGCGGATGAGGTAGACTAAGGACGATACGACTAGAGCTGATGATAAGAATACACGAATGTAGTTAAACCACATGTATCCAGAATTGGTAACTGCCTCTGCTTTCACGATATTGGGATCTGTTCCAGCACTGAAAGAAGTCGAGGAAATTACTGTTAGAGCTTGCCAAGTAGAAGTCAGACCAAGGCTAGCTAAAAACAAACAGAGACCCACAATGAAAACCATTCTTGAGTTGACAGATGTTGAAAATGTAAATTTTTTAGCTCTTTCTGCTACATCAGTAATCGCTGAAACAGTTGTTTGTCTACGAGCTGTTGTATTGTCCGCATCTTCAATAGCGTGTTCTCGTTCCTTCAACTCTTGATCTTTTTGGAAATACTGCTCCTCAAGACGTGCCTGACGTTCTTCAAATTCAACTACCAGTTGCTGGCGTTTCTCCTCAAATTCTGTTGCTTGGGTTAATAAGAATGTGCTCTTTTCGGTCTCCAATTTCCTCATTTGTTTATGCGCGTCTTCGAACAAGTGAGTACTAACGCTTTCTAAGCGACTGAGCATTTCGTGGTGTGCAGAGAACAATTCAGGTTGAAGTGACTTGTGGTGCTCTTTGCCAGTCACTCCCACCGATAGTGCTGTTAGTAGGGCAGCAAAGAAAATAGTGTTTTCTTTAGGAACTGAAGCGTCGGCAGTTAACTGGTCAACAAAACTGTTAGTTGATCGTATGTAGTCGATATACGTACGTTTGTTCTGTATTGGAGTACTACCTTTCAACCTGTAAAAAATGCGGATGCGATTGATTGCTTCAGAGTCCAATTTATAAAGTGCCGTGATAGTCGAATCTTTAATAAGACCCTCATCGTCGAAACTTGCTTTTTCAATACAGATTTCTCCACCTAGAATGTAAACTTGAACTTCATCTACCTCCTTGGGAGTTCCCTCTAATTTTCCGTCTCTTAGCACTTGATATGCGAAAACATCTATTAAATGACGGTCACAAACTCTAGGTATTGATCTTGTTGTCATATCTAATCTCAGGAAATGCCTATTTGCCCGATATTTTATACCTGAATACAACCCATGTAATTGATAATTGGCCACTTTGTGTGATGACCATCAAGGTTCTCTTTGGAAATCCATCGATTTAATCGATCCCCTTTAGCTAAAGCCTTTTACTACATTTTGCCCAATTTCATTTTATTGGAAGCTGTGATTACCAGCATCAGCCTAACAGGCTTGTGTACATTTGTTAGTTACGATAACAGCAAACCGCCCTCCGGCGGTTTACTTCTTCTTCTGAACCTTCTGCAACTCTCCCCACACCCGATCGGACTCTTTCTTGTTCGATTCCGTTAACCATTTCCCATAGACCTTGGCGACCATGGTGATGTCGGCGTGGCCCATTTGCTGCGCCAGGTAACTGACATTGACGTTTGCGTGGGTGATCATCCAACTGGCGTAGGTGTGCCGCAACTGGTACTGATTCCGGTGTGGAATGCCGGCCTTTTGGCAAAGGGTTTCCCAAACTTTGCCTAGCGCGCGTTTCCCGTAATAGTCGTAGTCGCTGCATTTTTGCTCTCTAACGGCCTTTGGGTTGAAGACGAAACGGAGCTTCTCTTGGCGATACGCTTGGCCGGGCAACTCAACATCGTAATCTTTGGCCGGAAACAAATACGTTAAGTGGCGTTGTGCTTTCAGCGCCTCAATGGCTGGTGGCAGTAAATCAACAAAACGCTCTTTGTCGGTCTTGGTGGTTTTGAGGCCACGTCTGTCATAGGTTGATCGCCGGATGTGAATGGTGTTGTTTTCAAAGTCCACATCTTCCCAGGCGAGGGCACATAACTCGCCGCTGCGTATGCCGGTGTAAACCAGTAGCGTGATCATATTCCGATGCTGTAGCTGGTGGCATTCAGCCAGTGCCTTGGTAATTTCGTCGACCGAGAAAGGCTGTATGTCTACCTCGTTCTCTTTAACTCGGGTGAGCACCTCAGAAAGGTCGCGCTCGACGTATTCCATTTTGTGTAGCCAGGCCAGAAAGGCATTGATGGTGACCAGGTTACGGTTAATCGTCCTGCCACTTTTCCCTTTAACCAGCTCCTGCCGAAATTGCGTGAGTGATCTGGGCGATAGTGTGTCGCAGCTTCGGTTTGCACCGTAGAGTTCCAGAAAGTCACGCAGCACCCACTCATACCGCTGGTGAGTCGAACGGCGAATATCGTGCGATTTGGACTCAAGAAACCGTTTTGCGAGATGACCCAAGTCTAATGCCTTCGGCTTGCCCGACGCATGTTTAGATTCCGGAAAGTGTGCCGCATAGTTAAAGGTACCGATTTTCATTTCATAAAGAATGGCCTCGCGCTTGCGCATGGCGAAGTTGATGTTTTGTTTCGTAGGCGGTAAACCGAGTGTTTCTCTGAATCGCTTGCCTTTGTGATAAAAAACTATACGCAAGTGATTACCATGAACTTCAATACCTGGCGGTAGGTTGTTCAAGCTTGCATTCGGTGCCATCGGTTCCATTCCTCAATATCTACCATCCAGGTGCCGTGAATCTTTCTCATGACAGTGGATGGATAGAACCCGTCACGAGCTTTTTCTCGCAATGTTTTGGTGCTCAGGCCAATTTCTTCAGAAGCCTTCTTCAGCGTAACAATCGCGATTTGAGATCTACTCATGTATGTGACCTATATATCTGGTTATGGTGTTGAAGGTAACCACCAGTAACGGGCGGAACTGGTGGTTGACTTTTTAAACGTACCGACTCAATGCGCGGTATTGCTTGATGCTCGGTGTGCCTTATTCAGCGCCAGCATGGTTAAGGTGTCTTTGGCCGCATCATGCAACGCGTGGTGCTTAATGAAACCGGCAGGATTCTTTTCAACCACATAGCCGTTACGTGAGTCAGCCAGAATATCAATGGCTGTACGAACACAGCGGAAACGGTTGTAGGTCCAGGGAGTCAGTAACTCAAGCTGCTCATAGGCATACTCCAGAATGCCCCCGTCAAAGTCGTAGCCACGGCAAAACACTTGTCCGCCGTCTTTAGTCAGGGGAAGCACGTGAGCACAAAGGTGGATGTGCAGCTTCAACAAAGCATCTTTAATGCTGATGTCTGTCGGGCTGGGTGCCAGCACATGCCGCGCCGCTTCACCTTGGCGTTCCCACCATTTCATCGTACTGGCGGATTCGGTGAAACCGGCTGGAAAGCTGGATAAATCGAGAGTCAAATACAGGCTGCTTTCCCGGTTGCACAGCTCATCAAAGCTGACGTTCTCTCCCCAGTTGAAGGGAACCACGCCAATGCTGAGAATCTTCGAGGTGTTTGCTGTGTCAGTGGATTCGATGTCGATAGTGACGTTTTCGTAATGCATGGTAGTCCCTTACAGTAGTTTGCTGGCTTGATCGGCAAAGTCGTTAAGAAGATCGGAAGTGAGTTCAGTTGAAACCGGGTAGGGCTTGCTGACTCCCCATCCATTTTCTTGGTTTTCATGCCGTATCAGCTTCAGATCAACCACCTGTCCCAGAGGGAAGAGGTAATACGGCTTGCCGACCGTAATTACCCCGTGTTTCGTTTGAAATGTTGTAGCCATGTTTCCTCGCAAGAAGCGCCCTAATGAAAGGGCGCGTTATCCCGTTATGAAGTGAACGAACCGATAAAGGTGTCGATTTCGATGCTTTCAGACAGGAACTTGGCTTGAAGTTTCTCTTGGAACTCTTCCCCCATTTCTTCCTGATGCTGCTCTAATTTCTTGATGCGCAGAACCAGCGTATCGTTACCGATGGTGCTCATGCGTAGTTCAAACACGCGCTCATCAAGCCCCAGATACGGTTCGCAGGTGAACTTGAACACGGCTGGCATTGGGAATTCTTCTTTGGTACGAACAGCAACCGACTCGTACTCTGATTGGTGTTGGCTGAAATCATCAACACTTGATTCACGGCCAGCTCTTGCTTCGAACTTCATGTTACGAACGGCAGCAGACGCGATCGCGTTATCAATGACATCACCAGTAGTCGAAAACACTTGAATAGCCGTGCTGTAATCTTCGATCCACTCGGCCAGCTGCTTTTGTCCGAGGCGCTCTTCATTCACGTTCAGCAGGGCACGAAACAGCGCTGTTTTGCGTAAGGTGAGTTGCGCTTGGTGTTTGCAGTGGCCGGGAACATTGTGAGTGCCCAAGTCAAAGATGGTTAGCGCTGACATGTTGTCGGCGTTAATAAAACACTGGTTTCCTTCTGTCTGATATTCTTCGTGGTAGCGAACAAATTCATCAATGTTGGCCGTTTTCATCAGGCCGCGGAAAGTGTTGCGGTTAGGCATGTAGCTTTCTAGATTGTGCAGTTCGAAGTTTGCAGGTAGCGCCGCAACAGGAAACCCTGCAACGGCCAGCTGGGCCAGAAACTCTTTAGCGCTGCCGGTTTCCTGAATTTGTTGAATAGCAGATTTGTCCATGCTCATGATTACTCTCTTTCAGTTATTGAATAGGGTGGTGTGTATTAGCCGCGAACTTCCCGCAGCATGGTGTCTTCCATAACGACTTGGCCGTGAATGTCTTCCTTTGGTCGGTCGTAGGTCAGTTTGCCGCCTTTCCCTACATACGCGATTGAGGTGTACTGGAAGTCTTCACTCTTGGCGCCGAAACCTGCTTTGGGTTCTTTCACCGACATGTTTACCGTGATTTCAACCATCTCGTTGTTGGTGCCCATTGGCTTCAACTTGAGATCCATCTTCACGTTGCCGACTTTGTCGCTGTAAGACACAGCTCGGGCAACGTTCGACAAGGCCAGCCCCATTACATTTGAGATGACCCCGCCATCAAGCTCTTGCATCAGCTTGGGGAAGTTGGTAGTGCGATCCTCAACACTGAGGTTTCCGGCTTCTTGTTTCTGCATCGTTTTTCCTCGCAATTTAGTGGTACTAGTTAATCCGAATTCAACTTGGCTTTCCTTTGGCTCTAATGCCCCCTCAACCCCCATTAAATTACATTATGTATTTTTTGGTGTAAATACATAATGTAATTTTTTATGTTTGAGATACAAAAAAACCGCCAAAAGGCGGTTTATAAGTAAAGTCAATGCAATGTGTGGTTAGTTCAAGTCTGCGGTTAAATCAGCTTTAGCTTTGCGTCAACCACCACTCCGATAATTTTACAATTACCGTTGATAGGCAAGGTTGGATAGGCGGGGTTCAATGGCTTCAGAAATTTCTGTCCAGCATCGATGACGAGCTTTTTAAAAGTAGCTTCATTTACATCTGTGAGCTTTGCGACAACCAGCGAGCCATTTTCAGCATCTCTAAATGTGTCAACTAGTACAAGTGTATCTTCTGGGAAACTAACCCCAGTAGCTGAAGTCATTGAGTCACCTTGAACGCGAAGCCAAAAGCAACGATCACTTGTGCGCTCTGTAGTTATGTACCACTCATCAGCTTCAATTGTCGAATAAGGCTCGACAGCTTCAGTCCAAGCTCCGGCCTGTACCGAACTTAAAACTGGGAATCTTCGTTTATCAAAAGGCTGGATATCTATCTGGGTTACATTAGAAATGACACTGTCAGGATATTCCAGTGTTCCATCTGAATGTAGAGTCAACTTATCAAGACCAACCGCCTTTAATATTTGGCTGATTTGCTCTAATGAAGGCTCTCTGCGTTTGTTTAACCAATGCGCAACCGCCCCCTGAGTTATGCCCAATCTCTCAGACAATTTCTCCTGGGTAATTCCGAGCTCTTTTAGTCTGGCTTTTACCAGCATGTTCCATTGCATTTTCATTCCCTAATTATTACAGGCTGTAATAAACGGCAGTAGTCACAAAACGTAATATAATCTTGTGGTGTAAAATTACGTTATGTATTATTGTTGCGTTCGTAAGGAGAATCTATGTCAAACATTAAAGCTATTAGAACCTCAATTAATGCCTCTCAAGATGAATTGGCTGAGCATGTTGGGGTAACACAAGGAGCTATTGCTCACTTTGAGAAGGGGATACGTACGCCAAACATAAAAATGTGCTGGCGTATCGTCGAAGCATTAAACCGTATGGGAGCCAACTGCTCATTTGAAGATGTGTTCCCTACGCCTAGTACTCAAGATAACTCAAAAAATACTGGGTAACTAACCACCAAACAAAGGAGCAGATGGTGATAAACAAGAAAGAGATGGTGAACAAGACCATTGCGGGGGTAACCGGTGGGAAGGAAGCGGTTGCTGCGGTTTTGGGTATGTCAGTGGATAGCTTCAATAACCATTTATACGAAAAGAAAGGTTCTCGGTTCTTCAGTGTCGATGAGCTGGTGGAGATGGCCGATCTGACGAGTACGTCATACGTGGCTGAATACTTTGCAGAGCGTGTTGGCAGCATGGTTGTGGAACGTCCACGAGTCGCAGAGCTGGATAGCGTAGACATGTTCGATTGTCACTTGCAGCTGAATGCGGTGAAGGGACTGCTGGATAAAACCATTGAAGAGGCGAGGGCCGATGGTGTGTTTGATTCCCGCGAACGGATGACCATTGCTCGGTTAAAGAATGACTATCAGGGCATGTTCGAGGCTTTCATGCTCAAGCTTGATGCTTTATACGCGGAGGACGTATGAAAACAGATCAGTTCTGGGAAATGGTGAAACAGATGTCGGACATGACGATGAACTCTTGCCGAGTGATTCGAAAGCAACAGGACATTGAAGGTGACCGGTTCGAACTGGAACGGCTTCAGATACTCAAGGCTCGATGCGACCTACATATCCAAACGTTAGAGAAAAGAATTGAGTTGGCTTTAAGCCGCGGCAACGACTTAAAGCCAGGATGTGAATTTTCTTGCGAGGAAAAGTCACTAACAACCCCGAAAACACTTGCAAGTAACCCGGAGAAGTCATGAGGAGAATAGCACTAAAGGCCCGTATAGAGAACCACCAATGGCGATATTTCATGGTGGGCAAATATGGTGTTGTAGAAATCAGTCGCTCATTTTTCAAAGCGATTTATGAGGAGGTGTTACGTGGCTAGGTTGTTCGACATAGTTCGTGAGCTATCTGGTCAGGCAGCAGCGATCAGCATTCCACGTCCTTATATCAAATTCTGCGAGGGTAACCATACTCATGCTGCTGTTTTGTCTCAGCTGGTGTTTTGGTCGAGCACCAAAGCAGACGGTGAGTGGTTCTATAAATCAAATGATGAGTTGGGCACTGAATTGTGCCTGACCACAGACCAGGTGCGTTACGCCGTTCGCCAGCTCAAGAAGCGCTTGGGTGATGTGATTCAGAGTCGGGTGAAGAAAGCCAATGGTGTACCGACAACGCACTACCAGATTAATGGTGATCGGCTGGTGGAGTTACTGTTTCCTGCAACTGAACAGAATTCCCAAATGGATTCGGTAATTTTACCGAATGGAAACGGCAATATTACCGAGTCGAATCGGGAAGATTACCAAAACCATGGAACTGGGAATATTACCGATTCCATTAACAGATCCAAACCATATACAAACAAACAGATCTCTAATGCACCGAGCAAGCTCGATGCCGACGAACGGCAGCCAGTTTTTAAGTTTATTTTGAACGACAAGTCGCTGTTCCCGTTGTATGCCGAGGACGTTCAGGCACTGGAAGGGCTGTACCCGGCGGTGGACGTCCACCAGCAGTGTCGGAACATGATCGGCTGGCTAGCATCAAACCCTCGCCGTCGTAAAACGAAATCCGGCATCGAGCGGTTCATCAACTCATGGCTGGCCAAAGAGCAAGACCGCGGTTATGTGTTGCCAGCAGCGGCTCAACCAGCTTCGAAACCAAAACCAGACCAGCGTACCCAGCTGAAAAACAAAGTTCGCGAATTGGAGATGGAAATCAACAACGAAAACCAAGCGCTGCTGCGCGCTATGGACTGGGGAGCAACACAAGAGTCTATCGATTCCAGTAAGCGTCGTATCGCGGAAATGTCACGACAACGACAGCAGCTGCTGGATGAACTAGGGGGAAGGAATGGCCAGTGAAAAGGATCTTCGAGCGCTGATGGTATCCCGCGCCAGAGTGTGGACGCCAAAGGAGCTATGCGACGAACTGGGTGTGCACGTTTGTGAGTTGGTCCGGCTGTTAGATAAAGCCCGTAGGGCCGGCGCCAATATTCGAATCATGAACAACGAGCGGACAGGGAATACACATAAGCTCTGGCTGGTGGAGGGATGATGATTATTCGTATGTTACCCAATAGCAAAGCTGCTGAAGCCCTTTGCATTTGCTATGAGAAGAAGCGTGTTTATGACCATCATGGAAAACAGTACTTTGTGACCTCAATTTCAGTTGCCGGATCAGGGAGAGATACGCGGGTTGAAGCCGAACTGGAGCCCGTATGGAATGAAGAGGTGGTGTTTTGAGTCAGTTAGAGCGTTTGTAGATCATATATATGAGCAAGACGTCGATTTCTTCTGTTGCTTATAAAAATAAGTGCCGACACTGAAAAATTAAATATGCAATTTGAATCATGGTAAAATTGCAAAAAAAGGAGATGCCATGTCTATTCAAGGTTTTGATAGGAAGAACTTTTTAACTGCTTTGCATGAGGTATTGTCAGCGGCCAACCCAATAGATGACATTAATCATTTATTTGGTCGGGCTAAACAAGTTGATGATATTGAAATGGCATTACATGCAAAAGGACGCCATGCGTTTATATATGGTGACAGGGGAGTAGGGAAGACCTCATTAGCTCATTCTGTTGCTTATCTTATTCAGTCTTCAGATAACAAGCCGATACTGGTGAGCGGTGAGCCTACATCAACTTTAGCCAGTATCACTCGAGTTATTCTGGCTTACGCTAAAGCCAATGTTGAATTCTCGAAATACAGCAAAAAGCTAAAGGTTGGCCCTAGTTTTATGCAGTATGAGCACACATCTGAAGTCAATGGGAAGCACTCAGACTTTGAGATAGTTGATACTACAACTGCTGCGATGGCCTTGAACTCCTTATCAGAATGGCACTCTGACACGCCAGTCATTGTGTTAGATGAGTTTGACCAAATTACAGAATCAGTGCGAGGTGAATTCGGTATATTACTGAAGCAGCTTGGCGACATGGGTTCTAAAGTAAAGATAATTTTTACTGGTATAGGTGATTCTCTCAACGATCTACTTGCGGGACATCTATCTAGCTCCCGTCAGCTTCACCAAGTGAAATTGGATGTCCTCCCTTGGGATGGACGCTATGCAATTATTAATACGGCATTTGAGCGCTTTGGTGTAAAAATTCCAGATGATATTAGATACAAAATCGCAGGTTTAAGTGATGGCTTCCCGAGCTATGTCCATCTACTGTGCGAGATGTTACTGAAGGAAGCATTCAGAGCAGATGTCATCGTTTCTCAGGTCACACATGAACACTTTATTGCTGCACTCAATGAAGCTATTGAATCTGTGGCTGAAACATTAAGGAATAGTTACGACAAAGCGACTCTTGGACGATCAGAGCACTTCCATCATATTCTATGGGCGATGGCGGATTCTGCTGATTTAATCAGGGAGTATTCTCATATCTACTTCTCGTACAAAAATATAATGGAAACGCTCGATACCCGTACGCGTAGGGATCTTGAGGTTGGCACAGTTGAGCGATTGGGGATACACGTACTGGATGAAGTCAAATTTAAGAGAGAGTTTAATAAGCTCAAACAAGAGAATTTTGGGAGCATTGTTGAAAATGCGTTAGGGACTCGAAGAGGCTGGTTTAAATTCTCTGAAAATATTATCCGAGGTTTTGTGAGGATGGTTGCTGAGGGAAAAAGTATCACCCTAGACTTTAAGCGAAACTATACTGCGATGACTGCTTCATCACGCGTTGTTTCGCAGAAAAGTTCGTATAGCCCGCTGACTCCAATTGAGCACCAAGTTGAAAAATCTCGACAACGTACTTCGTAACTGAGGCCGAGTGAAATGTTAGTCCTTCAACCATTTCTTCAGCCTGACTTGGGTTTGATGATGTTCAAACCGGGCAAAACCCTGTTATCTGAGCTGGCAAAAATGAGCCAGGGTAACCGGCTGGTGGTCATGCCGTTACCGGAAGAGCTGGTGAATGTACCCAGCGGGAAGCTGAACAGTCCGGTTTTCCCGGATAATTCAAAATCGCTGGTGGAGGATGAGCGGTTACTCGAGTTCTTTACTCATCCGGCTGTGCAGAATCGCCTGGGTAACTTCTATCACTGGTTAGAGCGGATCCCCCATTGCCAGCTTTCAGACAGTGAGTATTGCGATAAAAACCTGACGTTCTTGGATTACGCCAGCGGGGCCATTCGGCTTTGCTGGCACCATGACAATCAGGAACGCATTAATCCAACTGAAAAGGGCAGGGCGATCGCCAGGCGTAATGTCATATTGTGGGGCCTCGAAGCGGTAAAGCGCAAACTGAGGTTAGATCGGGCGGTTTCACTACCTGAACTCTGCTGGTGGAGTGTGGTGAATGGCGTATATGAATGCCTGCCTCGTTCTGTCGTCGATGAGATGTTTGGTCTGAGACCAAAACCAAAGTCGGATACATTCACGCTTCGCCGAGAAAGTGATGAACGGTTCGACCTCGATACGAAGGCATTACTGGCCGATAGGGTGAAACCTATCCAGTTCAAGATAGATGACGAGCCACCAGCGATGTACATGGCCCGGCCCAAAGAGCTAATCTGGCGTAGCGAAAAGTATCTGAAGTTTGTGCGCTCGTTGCCTTGTGTGATCACCGGTCAAACTGAAAACGTCGTCGCTCATCACTTAATCGGCCACGGCGAAGGGAAAATGGGCGGCAAAACCCATGATCTCTTCACTATACCTTTAGAAGCCAACGAACACCGCCGCTTTCATGACGATCCCAAAGCCTGGGAAGAACGGCATGGCTCACAGCTTGGGTATGTGAAAGCAACGCTGAAGAGAGCCCTCGAGCTGGGGGCGCTGGGGTAGTTTCTAAAGCTTCAAGCCTAAGTATCCTTAAAGCCATTCATATGTTTTTAAGAATCTAAATATCTATGCTTTATACTTATTAATGTAAGTATAAAGCATTTTAATTGGTAAGAGGTCGGTTACTATGATAAATGAAAGTAATGTTTCAATTTTCTTGGATTTATTAAGAATTAAATTTGATAATTCCACGGCCAGTGCTCGATCTATTTATCATGAATCTAAGGATGAGAATGTAAAAAGGGCAATCGCAGTTTCATGTGCGTTGGAGTTAATAAAAAGTGAAATAACAGGTTGTGAAATATCAAACCTAGAGTACTTACTTGATAAGTTGCCACATTTTACAGATATTATCCAGAAGTCTCTGGATGTTAAGAATGATAAAAATTGATAATAATATCATATGGTTTGAGTATGTGAATTAATATGCGTACCAAAGAATGGCAAAATAATGGAATGTTGTCCCTCCTATTACGAATAGGTGCCAAAGCAAGTGCCCATACTTTAAATATGAGTCAGTCGCAAAAAATATAACGCCAAAGGTGTAGGATAATCCTCCGGCAAGCAGCAATAACATTCCTTTTATCGGCACATTATTAAGCATTGGATAAATGGCTATGACAATCAGCCATCCCATAAATAGATAAAGCCCTGTCGATAATACGGGGTGGTGGAGTCTTTGCAACGACTTCAGTATTACACCTATAAATGCTAACAACCAGATGCAGCCTAAGAGTATCCAACCTAATGTCCCTCTCAATACACCAAGTGTAAATGGGGTGTATGTACCTGCAATTAGTAAAAATATTACTGAGTGGTCTATTATACGAAACAGTCGCTTTGTTCTGCCAAATGATAGCGCATGGTAAATAGTGGAAGACAGGTATAGCAATATTGCCGTCGTAGAAAAAATAATTGTTCCGATAATAAATGCCAAATCACCAATACGAACAGCATTCATAATTAGAAAAGGTGTTCCAGTCAGTATGGCAACGAGGGCTATACCATGGCTGATGCTGTTAGCTAGTTCCTCTTTATGCCGTCGTTTACGAGTGATCTCGAGGCTCGGTAAATGTATAGTCATAGAGTGGCATATTTTCGAAAGAAAAGCCGAGTATTATTAATCTATTACAACTCGGCTTTATAAAATCAAGATGGAAAGTTGAAGAAACTATTCATTTTTATTTTTCGGTGGTGATTCGATGGGAGAACTTTCCTTTTTGTTCTCTCTTATATGCTCTTTATCCATTCTGTCTCTGCTGGCATCATTGTCAGCCTCATGTTTTTCATGAGAAAAAATGTTTTTAAGCCATTCAAACATGGTTTCACCTATTAGTTATATCACTTTAATTTTTGTCGATATTTCATCTTCCTTTAAGAGTATAGTTTGGAGAAGAGATGTTCGTTACAGTAGTTTTGATAAAACGAATACTATATGTGCATGAAATATTAATCAAAGCGCATATGGTTAAAAAATTTTAATGTTCCCGCTGTCTTGAAAAATCATCCAACGCAAACCAGTCTTAAATGGTACTCTATTTTCCCATGTGATTAAGGCTACGTTCATGCCGACATCCAATGATCCCCCATCTTCTGATAACGTAACTCAAATTTCCGATGGCTCTACGCCTATAAGCGTTGGAAATATCGTTAAAAAAAGAGCAATTAAAATAAAACGATATATTCCTAAAGGTGATATGAAAAGTGTTTTCATATCAATTTTTGTGGTGATTTTTTTGATCAGTTCATGGCAGGCTGTTTATACGGTTCCAAGCGACTCAATTGCTGTCGTTCAGCGTTTTGGTAAATTTTATTCCGAAATACAACCCGGCTTACATTTCAAATTACCGTTAGGCATAGATACTGCGACCATTGTTCCTGTTAAGCGCCAGTTAAAGCAAGAGTTTGGATTTATAACGCTCGGAGCAACTGACCCTTACCAAAACCCGTCTGAAAATGATCGTGAGATGGAAACTCAGATGGTTACAGGCGATTTAAATGCAGCATTAGTTGAATGGGTGGTTCAGTACCGCATTGCTGAGCCCGTCAAGTTTTTGTTCGAAGTGCGGGACCCCACAGCTACTCTTCGTGATGTCTCTGAGTCTGTTATGCGGGAAGTGGTTGGTGACCGCACTGTCGATGAAGTCATTACCATTGGCCGACAGGAGATTGAATCTGAAGCATTGATGAAAATGCAGGAGCTTGCGATTAAGTATGCTATGGGTATCAATATCGATCAGGTTCAATTGAAAAATATTAACCCGCCAAAGCCGGTACAGGAGTCATTCAATGAAGTGAACCAGGCTCAGCAAGAAAAAGAGAAACTCATTAACGAAGCGCGACGAGATTACAATAAAGTGATCCCGCTAGCGGAAGGTGAAAAAGATCAGCGTATTCGAGAAGCTGATGGCTATCGGCTTAAAAGAATCAATGAGGCCGAAGGGGATGTTGCAAGGTTTAACGCATTACTGATGCAGTACATCAAGGCACCTGAAGTAACCCGTCGGCGTATTTACCTAGAAACCATGCAGGCAATCATGCCTACGATGCACTCAAAAATTATCATTGATGAGCAAACCCGCAGTATCTTGCCTTTTCTTGATCTACAAGCTGACGTTTTGGAAAAAGGCGATAAGCCATGAAAAATTTCTTTGTACTAATAGCCATTTTGCTTTTTGTATTCGTTCTGCTTGCAGCTAAAGGAACCCTTTATACAGTGAGTGAAGTTGAGCAGGTCATTATAACCCAATTTGGTAAGCCTGTCGGACAGCCGATTACGAGCGCTGGGCTCAAAGTAAAATTACCGTTTATTCAAGAGGTCAATACGATAGATAAGCGAATATTGGAGTGGGATGGCAATCCTTCAGATATGCCTACGAAAGATAAGCTATATATCTCAGTCGATTTATTTGCCCGATGGAGGATAACGGAGCCCTTACAGTATTTTCTTCGCCTCCGAGACGAGCGGAGTGCTCAGTCCAGGTTGGATGACATTCTTGGAAGTGAAACGCGTAACGCGGTGGCAAAGCATGAATTGATAGAAATTATCCGTACCTCAAAAGATCGGTTGCCTTTGAGAGATCCGCTATTGGCTGAGGGTGGTAGTGATTTAACAATGGGTAACTTAGTACCCATCCATAAAGGTCGTCAGGTGGTGGAGGATGAAATTTTTATGGCCGCGGCTGATAAAGTGCGTGTCTTCGGGATCGAGTTATTGGATATCCGATTCAAAAGGATTAACTATAACGCAAGTGTGAGACCCAAAATTTATGACCGGATGATCAGTGAACGTAGACAGATTGCGGAGCGTTTTTTGTCTGAAGGGTACGGTGAAGCAGCTAGAATTCGTGGTAATCGAGTACGAGATTTAAATAAAATTCAATCCGAAGCTTATCGTGAAGTGGAGGAAATTCGGGGTGTTGCCGACGCTAAAGCAGCAGAAATCTATGCGCAGGCTTACAACCAGAGCCCACAGGCGGTAAGCCTGTATGAGTTCACTAGGACGCTGCAAGTCTATAAAACGATCATGTCAGAAAATACTACATTGGTGTTGTCCACTGATAGTGACTTATTTAAGTTTCTGAAGAGGATACAACTACCAGCAAGTGATCAAGCAAAATCAGAAAACCCATGAAGAAAACAGCTTTTAGTCCTAATGAGAGGGGGCATCCTACTCAATTACCGAAGGAATATGTTGATTGGATAACTCAACCTGTTACTCGGTTTCTGAAAATTGAGGCTGCTGCAGGGGTTGTACTGCTATTTTTTACTATTGTCGCTTTAGTACTTTCTAATTCTCCCTGGTCAGAGACTTTCCTGTCGTTCTGGGAGATCCCGCTCGGTATAAAATCCGGTTCGTTCGAATATACGCGTTCACTTCAGGAGTGGATTAATGATGCTGTGATGACGCTGTTTTTCTTTCTGGTTGCATTGGAGTTGAAGCGTGAAATTGTTTTGGGAGAATTAAAAAAGCCGCGTTTAGCAATGTTATCTATTTCAGGGGCAATGGGCGGCATGCTGGTTCCGGCATTAATCTATTTAGTATTTCAATTAGATCAGCCGGGACAAAATGGCTGGGGGATCGTCATGGCGACGGATACAGCATTTGTCATTGCTTGCCTTATCTTACTTGGCCCCCGTGTTCCTAAAAGTCTACGAATATTTATGCTCTCTTTAGCGATTATCGACGACATAGGTGCGATTATCGTAGTAGCGGTCGGCTATGGTGAAGAGATTAATTATTATTATCTTGGAATAGCGGCACTTGGGGTCATTGGTATTAAGGCTATGGCTGAGCTCGGTATTCGCAGTATTGCTATTTATTCATTAATTGGTGGTCTGATATGGCTCTCGGTGGACGCGTCTGGGATACACCCAACGGTTACAGGTGTCATTTTGGGGTTAATGACGCCCACAATCAGCTGGGTCAGTAAAGAGCGTCTGTTAACTATAATGGATTGTGTCATTCCTGCTCCGGCAACAAGCAAGCCCAGTGAATTTCGGATTGATCGAAAAGTCTTAAAAACTGCCGAAGCAGCAGCTCGGGAAGCGCTTTCTCCATTAGAGCGTTTAGAGATGTTACTGCATCCTTGGGTTGGTTTTGTCATTATGCCTCTTTTTGCCTTCGCGAACGCTGGCGTACAGATCTCTTTTTCGGAACTATCCGGAAGCTTGTATACAGCTATTGTTGCTGGCCTTGTCATAGGGAAGCCCACCGGAATCATCTTGTTTAGCGGATTAGCAACATTAACTAAGCTGGCTGTGCGACCGCCAGATCTACCTTGGCTCTACATTATTGCTGGTGGCATGCTTGCTGGTATAGGATTCACCATGTCGTTGTTTATTGCCCACTTAGCTTTGAGCCCTGAACTCGTTGATGTAGCGAAGCTCGGTATATTATCTGCATCCTTATTTTCAGCGTTGGTGGGAATAGGGTTACTTAGTTGGCTCTTGAAGAGAGATACCTCACTTAAGGGGAACGGTGAATAGCTTTACTATCAAAATAGCGAGTGTTTAAGTGAATGTGCGCCTTTCTTATTGCTATCAGATCGATAGTTAGATGATAAAGATAAAAATTGGTTTTATTTATTCTTTGTTTTTACTACTGGACACGGTGTTACTTTTGTATTTCAATTCACAATACTGGTTAAATAGACAGTGGTAAGGGCATGGGACTCATTACGAATATCGAAAATTGGGGTATGCCGGCGGCTATTGGGATGGCGACTGAAGGCATTAAGGCCAAATACAATCACGGTGTTGGTGGTGGCGGCTTCGGTGCTGCTGACATGGAGATCGCATCGAAAATAGATGGTGCGAAAGTCTTAGCCGTTATCGATGAGATTGAAAAACTATCCCCTCATCTGGCTGACTGGAGTCTGTTTGCTTACTCTTCACCCTATTGGAACGCTCAGGAAAATCGACAGCGTTTGTTCAGCCACCTGCTTCATGACTGGGCAATGAATTTGGCCGGGCATGGCGTTTTCATTCAAGAGCGAACGTTTAAAAGGGTAGAAACTTTGGTGCCACTTATTGCTGGTGGTTTGGCGTTGGAGCAAACCTCAGGCGCCAATGTTAGCTATCACAATTCAGAGCTGCAATATCAACCAGTCACGACACGTTCTGCCTTAATTGCCGCGCTGGTGGAGTTCGACTGTAAAGAGAAGGACAATTTTTCCGAGTCGTTTTGGAAAAAGCGCCAACGGTATTATCAGAACCATTGGTCGGCCTGGCAACAACATGTTGAGAGTATTCGGGCGCAGCTAATTAGCTATGACCAATTAGCCCGGACGTTGTTCAAAAAAGTGCTTGAAAATAAAAGTGGGGCATATTAGTGTATATATATCTAGTATGGATAAATGTACAGATATCTTAATAACCGCCAATTGGCGGTTTTTTTATGCCTGAAATTCAGGAAATACAAATCATTGTTATGAGGGGGCACCGTGAGGTGCCTTTTTTGATCATCATGCAAGACGAAATGAAAAGCATGTTAAAGAGAGTCGCTGTGTGGTGGTCAGCTTTTCCTGTCACCGTCAGGGCTGAAGAACTCTCAACTGGCTCAACTCGCTTTTGGGCGGGTTGGTCGACGTTTTTTAGTTTGTTCACCGTTCAGGAGTGGGGAGTAATCGTGGGAATTGTCTTGGGTATCGCTTCTTTCGGTTTGAGCTGGTACTACAAACACAAAAACCATGAACTTCTGAGGCACTCATCGGCTCGTGAAAAGAAGATTATGAACGAGGTTGACCAGTCATGAACTTGAAGAAACGCATTGTTTGTTCCGTGGCGGCAGTGGCCGCGTTAATCACTGGTGGTGTCGCAACCACTGACACTGGTTTTACTCAATCCGTGGGGCAGGTTGTGATTGATGGTCAATCACTGGGCAACTTGCGGGTTTCACCTGCGGCCCTTGAGTTAATTGGTAACGCAGAAGGTTGCCGACAGGACCCATATCGATGCCCATCAGGCCTTGTGACCAATGGTATAGGTAATACCTACGGCGTACCGGATAGCCCGGTTAGTCTGGAACAAATTGCTAAAGATTGGGTGAAGAACATCCAGTCATCCGAGCAATGTCTCACTGCCTCAGCCTCTGACGCCGGTTTACGCCAGGGCCAAGTTGACGCATTCACGTCCTTTATCTTTAACACTGGGTGTACGCGATTCCGGTTTAACGGGGACGGCAGTGAGACACGCATTTACCGCAAGATCAAGGCGGGTCGATATGACTCAGCCTGTCGTGAGCTTAATTATTGGGTTTATGGTGGGGGTAAAAAGCTGCCCGGCTTGATCAGTCGCCGCCAGAAAGAAACGGAGATGTGCCTTGGCGTTCCTGAAGCGAATATTTAGCAATGTCTGGGCCATGATTTCTTTAGCACTGCTCGGCATCGTGGTTCTGAATCAATTTCAGATTGGCCTTCTCAAACGGCAGCTGCACCAGTCAGAACTTGATAAAGAGAAATACCAGTCAATGGCTGAAGTGGCCACTTCATACAATGCCTCACTGAATGAGACAGTGACCAGGCTAACATCGGAAATGGTAGCCAATCAGTTAGCCGCGGTTGAAATGAACCAGGCTCAACGGGTGGCCAGCAAGCAATTGGAAAAAGATTTGGCCGTGATCAGAAAGGGATTCGAAGATGCAAAAGATGAATGCCGGGATAAGCGTCCTCCTGATGCTGTTGTTAACGGGGTGCGCGCCGTCTACACCCGAAGTCATCACCAAAGTTAACGAGGTTTATCTGTTCCCGCCGCCAGCCTACTTGGTTGATTGCGCCCCGCCATTTGATTCAGAGCCCGACACCTATGGTGACGCCTACGAACGAGATCCCGTTTGGAAAGTGGCGTTTGATCAGTGTGCAGGAAAGATAGACAAGATTAACCGCTGGGTACAAGACAAGCAGTCCAGAAAATAGCTGACGCCCAGCTTTGAATATGTCCACTTGTTTCCAGTTTGCCCGGCTACATGCTGGGCTTTTTTATTGCCTTTGAATGTTTGGTTGCGTGGTCTCACTCTGCCAGAGGTCACGGGTCCTTTTGGCGATCCGCAATTACCACGGGGGTGTAACCTCGCAGAAAAGCCCTCGTTAAAAATTTTTTTTGATTTTGGAGGTTTCCGGTTTCCGGTTTTTAACCATGAATGAGCAGCATATTCAATCCCGACAAAAAGTTCACACAGTCGGATATTGCCAAGCTCCTTGGTATCAGTGAGAGGCAGGTTAGAAACCTTTTAAATCAAGGGGTTCTGCCTGCCGCCAAGGGGCGGAACGGCATGGATCCTTTAGCGTGTACCCATGCGTACATCAGCTATAAATCGCAAGCAAAACAGGTCGATTCAAAACCGGAAACCCCGGCAGAAAATGAAGAAGAGGACCTCGAGATTGAAAAGAAGCGGCTGGCCAACGAAGACAAGAAAGAAACCATCGCCATGAAGCGAGCCAAGCGGGTTTTGTTTGAGAAATCCTACGGCCCGATTCAGATCATTGTCGAGACCTTGCAACAGGTCAGTTCCCGTCTCACTTCCCGCCTTGATGGCCTGCTACCAAAGATGAAAAAAGTCTGGCCAGAGATGCCGCCAGAAGCCATCGAAGTCCTTGAGGCGGAAATCGCCGCTGTGTCAAATGAGTGTGCTGATGTTCGACCAGATTTCTCAGATTACATGGACGGCGATCCATTCGGCGGTCCAGCGTGGCTTGTCGGGGATGAAGCGGACACCGCCGGTTAGTGGTACGCAATGGGCGAATGAACATTACCGGCTGGCCTCAGGATCTTCACAAGATGAAGGTGCCTGGGTCACGTTGCCGTTTCAGGTCGCGATCCTGAACATGATGTGTAACCGGTCCATCCGCCGGTTAGCGTTTCAAAAATCGGCCCGCATCGGCTGGTCAAAAATGTTGGTGGCTGCGGTTTCATGTTTGCTGCATCAGTTCAAAACAAACACCGTGATTTACCAGCCAACGGATGATGATGCCAAAGGGTTCTGCATTGATGAGATAGACGGTGCCTGGGAAGAAATGCCAATCATCAGGCGGATCTTCCCGTACCTTAACGCCAGAGACCAAAACAACACCACCAAAAAGAAAGTCGGTCTCGGCTGGATTCTGGATATTTTAGGTGCTGCTACCCCGAAGAACATGCGGCGTATCACCAAAGCCGCCTTATTTGGCGACGAAGTGGACGGGTGGGACTGGGAGCTGGGCAAAGAAGGGGATCCAATTTCCCTTGCCCGCACCCGACTTGACGGTGCCGCGTTCCCAATGGAGCGCTGGGGAACGACGCCGACCAACGCCGGTGAATCCCATATCGAAAAACTGATGGCGGAGATGGAGCTGACATTCCGGTTCTATCTCCCTTGTCCGCATTGCGGCCATGAGCAGGTGCTGGAATGGGGCTCGGACGAAACCAAACACGGCTTCAAATGGGACAACAAGCAGCCGTCGATAGAGAAAAAAGCCAAAACGGCCCATTACCGCTGCATCGAGTGCGAGCAGGCGATTTATTACCGCGACCTGCTGAAGATGGAGAAAGCTGGCCGCTGGATGGCCGAAGATTTCACCTGGACCAAGGACGGGTTGGAGTTCTTTGACATAGACAATCAGCCCGTCAGCACCCCGGTCAGTGTCGGTATCCATTGCTGGGCGGCGTACAACACCACCATGACTGACGGTTGGGTTGGATTAGTTCGCGAGTACCTGACCAAGAAAAACGACCCGGCAAAACTCAAGACCTTTGTGAACCTCATTCTCGGCCAGCTCTGGGAAGGTGAGAACGGCGACAAGCTGGACTGGGAACAACTCAAAGCACGTCGCGAAATCTGGTGGGCCGGAGACCGGAAACAAAATCCGGTACCGGATCGCGCGGTGGTACTGACCGGTGGCATTGATACCCAGGATGACCGGATAGAGATGTTCATCTGGGCATGGGGAGCCGGTGAAGAGTGCTGGCTGGTTGACCATATTGTGCGTGTTGGCGACCTTTCTAGCCAGGTGCTGAAAGATACGGTCGGTAAAGAGCTAAACAATACCTACAAAAAGCGCAATGGGGCCGAAATGGACGTCCAGCTCTGGTGCTGGGATGCCATGGGGCACAAAACCGATGACGTGTATGAAATGAGCCGGAAACACGGCGTTCTCAGGGTCATCCCGATTCAGGGTGAAAACCAATACGGCAAGCCGATCCAAAACTTCCCGCGCAAGAAAAACAGCAAGAAAGTGTACCTGACCCGGCTGGGTACCGATGGTATCAAGCAAAGGCTGTACAGCCGGTTATGCCTGACACCCAACGGCAACGAGCCGGTACCGGGCTGCGTTCACTTCCCGATGGATGATGCCATTGCCGGGGATGAGTTTTTCAAACAGCTGTGCTCTGCCAACAAAAAGCTCGAGCACAGTAAGTCAGGTCGCCAGATGTGGCGCTGGATAAAGCAATACCACCCCTACGATGAAGCGCTGGATGGCTGGAACTATGCCTATGCCGCGTTAAACATCCTTATTCAAAAATTCGGCTTGGTGCTACAGGAGCCTGAGCCAGTTCAACAGAAGAAATCTTCCGGCCTCAGCATCGCTGAACTAGCCGCCAGACTTAAAGGTGGATAATGAGCTTACAAGCAAGACTGGATGAAGCGGAACACGCTTACCACCAGATTCAGACCGGAACCATGGCGGTGTCCATTCAAAAAGGAGACCGCCGGGTGGAGTACAACCGAGCGAACGTGCATGAACTGAGAGCCTATATTGACGATCTCAAAATGCAATTAGGCATCACCAATGTTCGGCGTCGCCGCCCAGCAGGAGTCGGATTCTAATGAAGAGCACCGGACTTCTGGCTCCAGATGGTCAGACACCATTACGAGAGGCGGTGTTTAGAGCTGGCGGTTCAGGGTTTGGTGGTCAGATGCGCGACTGGCATCCGCCGTCAAAATCAGTGGATGCCGCTTTACTGCCTGTCATGAAGCAGGCCAATGCCCGAACCGACGATGTGATCCGCAATAACGGTATTGCGGCAAACGGGATTCAAATCCACAAAGACCACATCATCGGCTCTGAATTTCGCCTCAGTTACAAACCTAATTGGCTCTTGCTCGGCATCAGGCCCGACAAAGGGTTTGTCCGGGAAGTGGAAGCCATCTTCCGTGACATTGCCGAGGATCCCAACTGCCTGATTGACGCTGAAGGCCGCCGAACGTTCACCATGATGATGCGCGAGGCTGTAGAAACGCATGCGTCAGCTGGTGAAATCATGGCGAAACCGGAATGGATAGGGCGGCGAAATTCGCCGTTTGCAACCTGCATCCGTATGGTCGCCCCTCGAAAGGTGAACAACCCAAACTACGCGATGGATAAACCGGACCTCAGGGGCGGGATGGACATCAACCGCTATGGCGCGGCGGAAGCGTTTTATATCGAAGAAGGTGCAGACAACTTTGGGGTTGCCAAAACATGGCGGCGGATCCCCAAGTACACCCGCACCGGCCGACTCGGCTTTCTGCATGTGTTTGAACCCTCCGAAGGTGGCCAGTGCCGTGGCGTCAATCGGTTCATGTCCAGTTTAGAGCAGCTCAAAATGCTCGATACGTTGCAGAACACGACGCTGCAGCGGGCTGTCGTCAATGCCATGTATGCCGCCAGCATTGAGTCTGAACTGGGCTCGGAGCAGGCCATGGAGTTCTTGTTTGGGGCCAACCAGCAGGATGGCTCTATTGAGCGGATGTTGATGGCCTACGGGGAATACTATTCGTCCAACGAAGTGAAATTCAACGGGGTGAAACTGCCCCACCTGATGCCTGGCGACAAGATCAACTTGCACAGCGCCGGAAACGCGGACAACGGGTTCTCAGCCCTGGAGCAGTCGATCATCCGATACATTGCGGCAGGCATAGGGGTCGATTACGCGCAGCTATCAAAAAACTACGCGCAGATGTCTTACAGCACCTTGCGGGCAGCCCATAACGACTCGTGGCGCTACTTCATGGGGCGCAGAAAAATCATTGCCAACCGGTTTGCCAGCCAAATCTTCACCCTGATTTTTGAAGAAATGCTGATACGCCGGTACATCACGCTGCCGAGTAAAGCCCGGTTTGGTTTCTATGACCGCCGCCACGCCTGGACGAAAAGTGACTGGATTGGCTCTGGCCGTCTGGCCATTGATGGATTGAAAGAAGTCAAGGAAGCGGTGCTGCGTATCGAAGCCGGGTTGTCGACTTACGAGAAAGAGCTGGCGTTGCTCGGTGAAGATTACCAGGAAACCTTCGAGCAGCAGGTTGCCGAGATGGAAGAGCGGAAAGCCAAAGGGCTACCGCCTCCAAGCTGGATGAAGCTGCAGGCGCTCGCCCCGGACAACCCAAACGAGAATCCCAATGAATAATTTACAACACCTCATCAGTAATACGTTCAACAGGCCGTTGGCGCTGGAGGCGGGTTATGCCCGGGTTTTCTTTTCGGCATTAAGCCAGCGGATGGGCAACGTGGTGCAACTGACTGATACCGACGGGGTGGTTCTGCTTGAGCGGGACATGGAAAAAGTCGCGTCGAGTTTTAGCCGGAGCCGCTCTGAAAACCGCAGCTACCAGATCATCAATGGCATTGCCGTTATCCCGATTGACGGGTCAATGGTGCACAAATACGGCTACGTCCGACCCTACTCAGGCATGACGGGGTACGACGGCATCGTGTACCGGCTGACCGAAGCGGTGAGTGATAAGGACGTGAAAGCCATCATGCTGGATATGCACACACCCGGTGGCATGGTCGCCGGGTGTTTTGATCTGGCTGACAAGATTGCCCAGCTCCGGCAAATCAAACCTATCTGGTCCTTGGGCTACGACATGCATACCAGTGCGGGGCAAATGGTGGCCAGCGCCTGCTCACGCCGCCTGATCACCCAAACCGGGATAGCTGGTTCGGTCGGCGTCATTATGGCCCACACCAACGTGGAAAAGATGCTGGCAAATGAAGGAGTGGAAATCACCCTGATCACTGCCGGGGATCACAAAGCGGATGGGCATCCTTACAAATCGCTGCCTAAGGATGTGAAGGAAAAATGGCAGCGAAATGTCGAGTCAGCCCGTCAGATGTTTGCCAGCAAGGCGGCGCAGTATATGGGCATGGATGTAAATAAAGTTTTGGCCACCGAAGCGGAGATCTACGAAGGTCAGGAAGCGGTGGATATTGGCTTCGCGGATGAAGTCGTAAACGGTCTGGATGCGATTCAGCTGATGGCTGAATCCTTCAAAAACAAATCAACCAACTTTGATATGGGAGCCTCCATGGAAATCACAGCTAACCCAAAAGCAGAAACCACCGGCAATGACACCAATGCCAACGTGACAGCCCCACAAGCCTCAGCCGATCTTGACCAGGGCCAGCAAGAGCAACCAGCCCCGGCAGTTGCGGCGGCACCAGAGAGCAACACAGACCCTGATCCTGCGACCGCCGAGCGTGAACGCTGCATGGGGATTCTGGGCCTGGAAGAAAGCAAAGGGCGAGAAGCACTGGCACACCAGTTGGCCAGCAACCCGAAAATTTCGGTGGAGGAAGCCAAGGCTTTTCTCGCCTCAGCACCAAAAAGTGCGGTCAGCCAGAATGATGCGGCGCTTCAGGTGCTCGCACAGGACCATGGTCAACCGCTTGGCCAGGATGTGAACTCCGCCGACGTTTCCGAAGAGCAGCAGAATATCAATTCTCTCGCTGCATCCTATACGCGTATTGATTAAAGGAAAGCGCAATGAGTGAAGTAACAGAATACACACCGGACGAGTTCCTGATTGGTCATCCGGTGACAACCCGCGCCACGATTAAAGCCGGTGAAACTTTCCCGTCCCGCACGCCGCTGATGTTCGACGCGACCGATACTGCTGCGCTGGTCAAATGGGACGGCACCCCGGGCAAAGCTATTGCGGTGTCAGCCCGTAACGTGACCGACTCCGGCTCAGAGCAGGTGTCGACGGTATACCCACAGGGCGGTTTCCGTATTGGTTTCGTGAACTGGCCGGACACTGTCACCACCGATAAAGCCAAGCGTGCAGCGTTCCTTGGCAGTGCCGTGTACGTCGACGACGAATACTAAGTCGTTCCCTTTAGAATTTAGAAAGAGCTTACTATGCCTGATAACTACACAACGCGTGAACTGCTGGGTGCTGTGACGCAAGCCGGTATTCGCCGTGACAACTTTTTCATGCGCTTCTTTTTCCGTGAGTCGTACACCTTCGCCACGGAAAAAGTCGACCTGGACATGATCCCGAACAAAACCAAGATTGCCGCCTATTGCTCACCGATGATTGGTGCAGCACCGGACCGCAATCAGGGTTTCAAAACCTCTACGTTTAAACCTGCCTACGTGAAATCCAAGCACATTGTGACGGCGAACCAGAGCATCAAACGCCGTCCGGGTGAGCCCGTGCGAGGCACCATGTCAGCCGGAGAACGACTAAACGCCGTCGTGATGCAGAACATGGACATCGAAGAGCAGGCGGTGCGTGACCGTGAAGAGCTGATGTGTGCCGAAATGGTGTATGACGGTAAAACGGTCATTGATAGCCCCTACATCGAAGAGCCTTATGAGATCGATGCCGGTCGTAACCCGGGTAACAACATCACGCTGCTCTCTGCCGCACAGTGGGCCAACCTAGACCGTGAAACATATGACATTGTTGCAGACATCACGAAGTGGGCAGCGCAGTCTGAAGGGCTGACGAACACAGTGATTGCGGATCCAAAAACGTGGGCACTGATGTGCGAGTTCAAGTCATTCAAAGACAAGCTCGAAACCCGCCGTGGGTCAAACTCCCAGCTGGAAACTGCGCTCAAAGACCTGGGGGCAACCGTTAGCATCAAAGGTAACCTGGGCGATGTGACCATCATTGTGGTTGATGAAGAGTACATTGACCGCGACGGTACCACCAAGAAAGTCCAGCGTGACTTCCACCTGATCCTGGCGCATACCTCCGTTCGCGGTGCCCGTCTGTATGGCCAGATTCAGGACCTGGATGCGCAAATGCAAGGCTTAGACGAAGCTGAGCGTTACGTTAAGGACTGGACCGAAGGCGGTGACCCGGCAGTGCGTCAAACCAAAACGGAATCGGCCCCGGCGATGTACTTGATTGATGTGAACAAAGTGGTGGTGGTTAAGGTGGGTTAACCCCTTAGCCAGCGGAGTGAAACCTAATGGGGCCTAGTGCCCCATTTTTTTGGGGCTAACGAAATGAGCCGTAAAGACAACCTGAAAAAACGTATTGATGCGCTGTGCCAAGAGCTGGGTATCGCCGATGTCCCGTATTCCGATACCTCATCAGAAGCGCAGCTCAATACCATGATTGATGAGCTGGAAGACAAGCTGCCCGGTGAGGATGAGTCCGATGATGAAGTCAATCAAGACAATGAAACTGGCACCGAAGCGGAAGCAGCTCACTCTGGAGATCTGGCCAGTGATGAAAGCCAGGAAACCCAGGGTGCGGATACGGGTCACACAGAAGTGTTGGTCGGTATTGGCGAGCTGCCAGATGGAGAGTCCGTAGATGAAGGCCCGGCACCTGAGGTCAATACAAATGACGACGGTGAAATGCAGGTACTGGTACTGAAAGCGTTTCAAAGCCACACCGGCAAACGGTCTGTTTTGCACAACGTCGGTGACAAGCCTTACCTGGATGAAGAAACAGCGATGGAAGCGGTTGAAGCCGGTCTGGCAAACCTGATCGCGACCCTGTAGAGGTGGTGTATGTTTGATTTTGAGTCTGCTTTGAAAAAAGCGGACAACATTATCTTTGAAACCTTTGCCAATGTGACCGTTACGATCGAAGGGAGAGATAACCCTGTTCCTGGCATTTTTGATAACCCATCAGCCATCAGTTCATTACCAGGCGGCGGCCAAATATCAGATAGAGACAATGAGCTATTCCTTCAAAGTCACAATGCATCTGGAATATCGCGAAGAACGCTAGTGACTCTGACATTTTCAGATGGCACGGTTAAAACTTACCAGGTTAAGAACCCAGAGCCCGATGGCACTGGCCTCGTGAAGCTGACGCTAGGGAATCATCATGGCGAGCAATCACAACGATCTCCTATTCCATATTGATCCCGAGGAACTTGAGGCTGTTAGGCAAATTCTCGGGGCGACAGAAAGCCAGGTTAAAGCGGCTTACAATCGTGCGCTTGGTCGAACCGCGCAAACATTGCGGAAGCTGTCTAAGTCTTTGGTCCGGGATGAGCTTCAGCCAAGAGCGATGAATAAGCTGCGAGAGCGTATCAAGTATTTTCGGATTCGCAGTACCAGCCAGTTGGAAAAACTGGATGAAATCAAATTGTGGTTTGGTCTTGATAATGTGCCGATAGGTATCTTAAAGGGCTCAATGAGACGTCTAGGCACCAAGAAAAAGCCAAAGGGGTCACGGTTTACGCCAAAGGGGAAACTACCTTCCAAGCAGTATGATCGTGGATTTATTGCTTCTCCATACGGAAATGGGAAGAAGTCTATCTATATGCGTACTACAAAGCATCGTTATCCTCTAGATGAGGCCAGCGTGGGGATTTCAGACTCCCTTCAAGTCTCAATCGAAGATGAAATTTTTGAGCGTTTGCCGGAAATATTCCTCAAGCATTTTGAAACCGACTTGAAAGGCCGTGTGAAGATGGGAATGAACAGGAAGAACTGGCATGAGTGATGGCATTCATTTAACCAACTATCACAGCAAAGTCAGGCAATGGCTGGCAGAGCAATTGGAGTGGGTTGAGTCTGTGGATTATTACCCGGAAACCAAAACCCAGCTGTCCACGCCCTGTTTGTTCTTTGCGGTGATGGACTGGGATCGGGCCGATGACCAGCCCATGAACGGGCAGCTGGCGGTCACATTGAATTGTGAAATCCTTGCTGTTCTTGGCATGGCCGATGAGCAGTTTCAGCTTGAAGTACGTAACGCGGCGATGGCCATTGGCCTGAAGGTGGAAGGCGCCCGTTTTGGTTTGCCGGTAGAACCTGCCGTGTTTATCAGCGCGGAACCTGATGGCTTCAATCCCGAGCTGGATGATTACGCGGTCTGGTCGATTCGGTTTAGCCAGAACGTGGAAGTGGGTGAGGATGCGTTCAAGCCGGAAGGACTGACGCCCGCGATGGTGCGGGTTGGCGTCGCGCCGAAGATTGGGGCGGCACATGAGGCGGATTACGTGCAGGTGGTACCGAATGAGTGATTTAAATTTGAATTTCATCATCCGGGATTTGCAGCGGCGGATGGCCAACATGATTCGCCGGGGGCGTGTCCACAGTGTTGATTTCACCCAGGTGCCGCCGCGGGTCAGGGTTGAGTATGCCAAAGGCGCGGTGACTGCCTGGTTACCCTGGGTGTCGGGCCGAGCCTCCAAAGACAGCCGATCGGATTGGGAACCATTGGCGGTCGGGGAGCAGGTGATCATTCTGTCAGAGTCTGGCGAATTGGCTGCCGGTGTGGTGATCCCCTCTCTGGCCGATGCGTCCAGCCCGGTACCGAGCACCTCGCCCGATGAGCATGTCAGCCGTTATGCCGATGGCACTGAGATCAAATACAACCGCGCCGAACACAAGCTTACCATTTCGCTGGGTAGTGACGGCAATGCTGAGCTCAACTGCAAAACGTTCTACATCAATGCGAATATCCAGCATGACGGCAACCAGACCACGACCGGTGACATGACCGTCCAAATGAATGTGACGGCGATAGAGCAGGTGAAAGGGAAGACGGTGACCGACGCCGTGCGGAGCATGGGCGACGACCGGGACATCTTTAACGGCCACACTCACCGCCACGGTGAACCCAACACCAGTGAGCCAAATTCGGAACAGTAAGGGCAGGTATGAAAGGGATGGATGCCGCGACAGGCCGCGCACTGAGCGGAATGGAGCACCTCAAACAGTCGGTGCGGGATATCCTCACCACGCCCATTGGCTCACGGGTAATGCGCCGTGACTACGGGAGCCGCCTGTTCGATTTGATTGATAACCCGGGTAACCCCGAAACGGTGGCGGACATTGTGGCAGAAAGTGCCCAGGCCCTGAAGAAGTGGGAAAAGCGGATTGAGGTGTCCCGGGTTCGGGTGACATCAGCTCGGCCGGGCTCGGTAATACTCACCATTGAGGGGAAATACAAACCCAATGGTGAGCCCATCACATTGGAAGGCATTGAGGTGAGTTAATGGCAGTCGTGAATGTAGACATGAGCCAACTGCCAAAACCTGCGGTGATAGAGCAGTTGGACTATGAACAAATCCTCCAGGAGTGGGTGGGGCGTTATCAGGCGATTGACCCTGACTACCAGGATGTGAACGAGTCTGATCCGGTTTACAAGCTGATGGAGGTTGCTGCGTTTCGTGAAATGGTGCTGCGTCAGCGCGTGAATGATGGTGCGCATGCCACGATGCTGGCGTATGCGACTGGCACCGACTTGGATATCCGAGGGGCTGATTTTGATGTGGAGCGCCTAGTGATTGATTACGGGGATCCCGAAGCCCTGCCGCCACGCCCGCGCATTATGGAGTCAGATGAAGCGTTTCGGTACCGGATACAGCTATCCAACCGGGCCAAGAACACGGCAGGCAGCGCGGATGATTATGAGTTCTGGGCGCTGTCAGCCGATGGCCGGGTAAAGAGTATTGCCACTGACTCCCCCAAAGGCACGTTAACGGTGACGGTGTCGGTGCTGTCCCATGAAGGGAACGGTACGGCCACCCCAGAGCTTCTCCAGTTGGTTGAAGACACGCTCACGCCAAAAGGCACAAGGCCGCTCAGTGATGAGGTGGTGGTGCAAAGTGCCCACATCAATGAGTTTGCGGTGGAGGCTGAATTAGAGCTGTTTTCGGGGCCGGACCAAGCGGAAGTGTTGAAGGCGGCGCGGCAAAAACTGGATGCCTGGTTAAGCGAATCCCATCGTCAGGGTCTGGATTTAACCCTGGATGGTTTTTATGCCGCGTTGCGTGTACCCGGGGTGTATAAGGTGCATTTAACCTCGCCGGCGGCCGACATCATCAATGACCGATTCAGTGCCGGGTTTGCCTCAAGCCTCACACTGACCGCGAGGGTGACCACGTGACGGGAAAAAGCCTGCTGCCACCCAATGCCAGCAAACATGAAAAAGACATCGAGGCGGTGATTTCACCGCCTCTTTCTTTTCCCAACCGTGATCTCTGGAACCCGGACAAATGCCCGGAGCACCTCCTGCCGCATCTGGCGTGGGCGTTGTCGGTGGATAACTGGGATTCTACCTGGCCAGTTGAGCTCAAGCGCAAGGTCATCAAAGACAGTCTGTATATACACCGGAAAAAGGGAACCCGGGATGCGGTCGAGCGGGCTGTAAGCGGCATCCGCGGGGATGACACCAAAATTACCGAGTGGTTTGAAGACAAAGCAAACCTGGCTCCGGGTGAGTTCACGGTGGATTACGTATCAACCGGAACCCCGGTTGACGGCTCTGATCTGGAAAAGCTCGTGCCAGCTATCAATGCGGCGAAAAATGTCCGCAGCACCTTAACCAAAGTCGCCATTACCAGCCGGGTGGAAGCGCCGGAAAAGCATGTTGCCGTGAGTCGGCAAGCGATGCAGCTGAAAGCGGGTCCGTGGATTATTTCCTCAATGGTGAGTTCGTCAAATAACGGTCTGGTTTGCATTTCACGCCAGGGTATACAGATAAAGTCCGGCCCGATACCGTTAGTGTTGGAGTAACAAACATGAGTCAACCCCCAGAGAATCAACAGCAATATGGCTCGATTCTGACCATCCTCGGCGAAAACGCCGAGCAGAACGGTAAGCTGAAGAACAAACAAATCACCTTCACCCATATTGCGATTGGTGATGCCAATGACACCTATGTGCAGCCTGATCGTAAACAGACCGCATTGGTCAATGAGCTGGCCCGTATCCCGGTGAATTCGGTGGATGTGCTACAGCCCACACCCGACAGCACCCCGATGCTAAAGGTCGAGGCGATTCTCCCTGATGATGTCAATGATCTGATTATCCGAGAATTTGCCGCCGTGGCGACGTTTGATGGGAATACCTACTTTCATGCGGTGGGCAACTGCGCTCGTATTTATGTACCCGCCCCGATCAATAACGGTAACGTCAGCACGCCGGTGACATTGGAGATGATCTTTGTCATTACCAGTGCAGAGCCAATTATTGAAATTGATCCTAATGTGGTGATAGCAAGCCGCGATTGGGTTAATAAAAAAGTAGAAACTAGAACAGAGACGGTTGGTGCTTTTACAGATATTCCTAAAAAGGATATTAATGCTACACACATTATTACACGAGGCTACAATCATCCTGGCGACAAAGGTAATGCAGAATTCACCCATACAGGTCAAATCAAGCAAGAGGAAGCGGGACAGACTTATCTAAATATAGGTTTGGTTTATGACCAATTAGGCCGAGAGTTTGAGATAATTAGCAGTCCCTTAAATTATCGGCAGTTTGGAGCTGTTCTAGATGGTCAATCTCCCGTCATGCGTCAAATTAAAGATTGTCATGATTGTGCAAACTTAAAGAAACTTCCAGTTGTCAATGAAGATGGGATAGCGTTAATTGATGATAGTTATTTGGCGGTTATCAATACTAATGTTGACTGGGGAATGACAGAGTTTGTCATACATGAAGATGTTGGCCGTCCTGCGACATGGGATTTTCCGGTTTTGTTTCGTGCTGAAGGTAATCCTCTTTCTGATTTTAATGGTGCGCTCAATCATACTGAGTTTTATGAAACATCTAGTCATGTTGCTAGCCTTTCATCGCTACACAATGCTTATGTTTTCATTGAGTCCGATCTTGAACATATAAAAAGAAAACCTGAAAGTACGACATTTATTTACAAGAAAGAACCTAATCGTGTTGTTAAGAACGGAGAGTTAAATAAGCCGCTTAGATTTGATTACTCAGGTGCAACAAGTCTGTCAGTAAAATATAGGAACCTAGAGGAAAGCTATATTACAATAAAGGGCGGGTTTATTGACCTAAACAGAAGTCCGAGTCATGTATTTCTCGATATAGCAAGAAATAATACGATTTGGGAATTGATTGGTTTCAAGGATAAAACTCAGTCAGATGAGCTAAATATTCGAGCTACGATGAAAATTACTCATGCAGCGGATATTCGGTTGATTAATGTTAATGGAGAAGCACCAACAAGATTGGAAGGTACGGAAGGGACGTATGGTTTAAGTGGCAACGGTATTGTTGACCTTCAAATGGAAAACATTAATGGTTATTGTGGCTGGGGTTTTTCTGGGTTTAATAATATTAATGGGTTGTCATTAAAAGGTTCAAAAATAAACCGTATAGATTGTCATTTCGGCCTATGGGACTTTTATGCAGAGGACACCCATTTCAAAGAGTGGGGAGTCATGGTTGGTAATGGCGGTGGTTACTTGAAATTGAAGAATTGTTCTAGATTCTTTGGCAAGTCAACCAAGCTCAATGCCTCTCAGTATGGGTATAAATCAGTTGTGCAATTCCGTCCTGACTATGGCGCTGAATGGCGTGGTAATATTGATATTGATGGTTTGACATTGATTATCGACTCTAATATGCCCGTCACAGATATTATTAAAATTGTTGATTTTGTTTCTAATGGGGATTATGGCGCCAAACAAATAACTGAATGGGGGAGAAATATTAACGTTCAGAATGTGGTCATTAATGCACCAGACAGCCATTTGAATCGTCATGAGTTCGGTGTTGTTTGTGTCGATTACAATAAAAAGGCCATTACTACTGGCGTTCGACTACCAGCACGAATTGTTGTCGATAACGTTAATTATTCAAAGGAAAATGCAAAGGCATATATATCAGCGGTCAATGGGCCTAATGATAAGTATGTAAAAATGCCGGTTGAATCTGAGTCGGTGCTATCCGGTGCTCATAATTCAGTTTGGTGTATATCGAGAATTTTTAATGCTAATCGAAATCCGTTTCATGATGATGGTATACCAGGGGCAGAAACGTTAATTCAGTATGATCCGATACCCGACGATAGAAACATTAATTCAGACAGAATTAAATTACGGGCGATAGTTACAGATTGCACCATGTTTGACGTGGAAGTTACTGTTGACCATCTCATAGAAGTTCACGGAGGATCATGTATTTCATATGACGCAAATTCTGGAGGTTTAGTTTCAGAGGGCGAGGCATGGTTTTATGGCTCACAGATCATACCATTACCAAGCCGAACGTCTGGTAATGCAGAATTCTCTCTCCATCATCTACGTGATTGCACAATAGTAAAAACAGCTACCCAATATATTCCGACAAACTGTTTAAGTTCAAAAGGAACATTGGTGGAAAAAGGCGCAGCGTATGATTGGGTAAGCCCCGCCGATTTGTTTCATGGATATGTTAAAGCGAATGCACGATATGAGTCTGTAGACTCGGTTTAAATCATTGTAGGTTACAAACCCCGCTCCGGCGGGGTTTTTTATTACCCGACGAATAGGAATTAGCTATGACGCAATTTCTCCATGGTGTGGAAGTCATCGAAATTGATGACGGCTCACGCCCGATTCAAACCGTAAAATCAGCCGTCATTGGTTTGGTTGGTACGGCCCCAGGGGCAGCATCTGCCGTTGCGGCCTCGCTCACCCTGGGTAGTGTCATCCTCAATGATGGCTTGGTGTTTACCGCGAAAAAGGCAGGCACGGAAGGCAACGCCATCAGCGTGGAAATCCTTCCCCAGTCAGAAGCCTCTGCTGCGCTTGCCGTCACGGTAGATGGAAACAAAATCAAGATTGTCCTGGGCACGGATGCCGATGCGGCATTAACGTCCACTGCAGATGAAGTGAAAGCGGCCATTGAAGCCGAAGCGGCAGTTGCTGCGCTGGTTTCTGTGGCCGTGCTGGGTGATGGCAGTGGTGATGTGGCGGCAACGCCGCGTACTTACCTGACTGGCGGCGAGAATGAACCTTTCCCGCTGTATAAGCCTGTTGCCGTGGCAGGTAGCCGTAAGCGTGCTGAAGGTCTTGGTGTTGGCGGTACGCTACCCGCGGCCATTGATGACATCTTTGACCAAACAGGTGCTTTGGTCATTGTGGTTCGTGCCGAAGAAGGTGCGGATGATGCAGCTACCCAAGCAAACGTCATTAAGGCTATGCAAGGTTGGCTTGATAGCCAAACCGAAACCGGATACACCCCGCGCATTCTGATCGCCCCTGAGTTTAGCCAGGTGGATGCGGTATCGAGTGAAGGGGAAGCCAAAGCCAAACGCCTGCGCGCTATCTTCTACTCAGATTGCGAGCGAACCGCGACGTACACTGATGCGATCAAACGCGCACGTCAGTTCGGTGAGCGGGTTGAAGTGACCTGGCCATGGGTGCGTGTGTTCGACACCGAGTTGGCCAAAGAGATTGATCGTCCCTATTCCGCCCGGGCGGCAGGTCTTCGTGCCCGCATCGATGCAGAGAAAGGTTTCTGGTGGTCGAAGTCGAACCAGCAGGTCTATGGCATTGTGGGGACATCCCAACCCGTCGACTGGTCGTTGGGGGACGCGAATACCACGGCGAACATGCTGAACGAAAACAAGGTCAGCACCATCATCCGTGAAGGGGGCTTTCGTCACTGGGGGAACCGCACCTGCAGTGTGGATCCGAAATGGACGTTTGAGCAGACCCGCCGAACGGCAGACATTATCAACGACAGCGTCCAGCGCTCGCACATGTGGGCCGTAGACCGCAACATCACCAAGACCTACGTCGATGACGTGATTGCAGGGGTGAATGCCTACCTGCGTGAATTAAAGGCGCTCGGGGCGATTCTTGGCGGGGAATGTTGGGCGGATAAAGAGCTGAACACACCTGCGACCATTCAAAAAGGCCTGGTGTACTTTGATTTTGATTTCTGCCCGCCGTATCCGGCTGAGCACATCGTGTTCCGCAGCCGCTTAAACAATGATTATCTGGAAGAGGTATTTAGCTGATGGCAGGGGACAACTTACTGAGCCGCTGGGCTATCTGGGTCGATGGTGTCGGCAAAGCCGGTAATGCCAAAGAGTACACGCCACCGGTGCTTGAGGTGCTGACCTCTGACTTTCAGGCCGGTGATATGGACATGCCGATCCCTGTGGATGATGGCATGGCGGGCATGGAGTCCAGCTTTTCCCTGTTCGGGGTGGATATTACCGTGTTGCCGCTGTTCGGGTTGCGCCAGGGATCACGCACGGCGGTGTCGGTGCGCTCTACCTATACCGACCTGTACGGTAACAGTTATGACCTGGTTGAAGAGTTGGGTGGCATGATCACCAAGATTGAGCGTGACACCCAGGACACCGGCAGCCAACGTGACAAGGCCATGAAAGTGACCATGAAACTGGATTACTACAAAGTGGTGCGGTCCGGCGCCGTGCTGATTGAAATTGACCCGGTTAACCACGTTCGCAAATTGGGCGGCATCGATGTCCTTGAGGGCATCCGCGGCATCCTGCAACTCGCCTAATACCCTGCGACCGCGGTTGCATTCGTTTTTATGGCCGCTTATGCGGCCTTTTTTATTGGAGTGACATCATGACATACCCAGCTGCTGAAAAAACAGAAGTGAAACTGGACTATCCCGTGACGGTAGGCAGCCAGACCATTGAGGTGCTTGCCCTGCGCCGTCCTAAGGTTCGCGATCAGCTGATTGCGAACAAACAGAACAAGATCGACGCCGACAAAGAAGTGCATTTAATGGCGCTGTTAGCCGAAGTGGACCCCGCCGTGATCCAGGAGCTGGATATGGATGATTACACGGAGGTGCAAAAAGTCATCGTGGGTTTTCGCCAGAAGCGCTTAGCGAGCGGCACATCCAGCGAGGGTTGATCGCGTTGGCCAGCTACACGGGCTGGTCACTCTCTGAATTGTTGGATCTGCCGTTGAACACGTTCACGGAATTCATTGAACTGCTGCCTAAAAAGGAAAAGTCTGATGGTCACGCAAAATCTTAAAACGGTGGTCACCCTTGGCGGTACCGTGGATGGCAGTTTCAATAAAATGGGCTCTGCGTTCAATGAGTCTATGGGGAAGGCAACCAAAACGGTCAAGGAGCTCGAGCGGGAGCAGGGCAAGCTCACCAAATCGATCCGGAAGTCAAAATTAGCCGGTGCCGATGTCAGCTTGCTCACCCGCCGGTATCAGCAGTTGGGTGAGGAGCTGGATGATGCCAGGGTAAAAGCGGAGGCCTTTGAAGAAGCGTCCGGGCTGGGCGACCGCTTACTCGGGATTGGCGCGGCAGGTGCGGCTGCCGTGGGGGGTATCTGGGCCACGACCACGGCGATCACCGGCTTAATGACCGTCACCAATGACAGCACTGCCACCATGGCGGGGATGGCCAAGTCCTACGACATGAGCATTGAGCGCTTCCAGGCATGGAGTGGGGTCGCCCAGCAGGCAGGCCTGAACGGGGAGCACATTGGCGACCTGATTGAAGAGCTCAGCAACAAGTTCGGTGAGTTCAAAGCCCTGGGCGAACAGTCATCGGTGGCGGATGTGTTTGGGGCGTTGGGGATCGATGAAGCCATGATGGAAGGCATGGCGGCGGCCGACCAGTTTGAGTTCATCATGGCACGCCTGCAAGGGGTGACGGATAAGCAGCAAGCTGCCTCTTTAGCTGACATGCTCTTTGGCGGTGAAGGGAACAAGGTCACCACCTATATCCGCAATACGGGGAAAAGCCTGAATGCGTTGCTGGATGAGCAGCGCCAGTTCAACATGCTGACCGAGGAAGGTGCGAGAGGTGCGGTCGCGTATGGCCAGTCATTCAAAAACCTCAGAACGGTCATCAGTTCAGCCTGGCAAGAAATCTCAGGCATCGTTGGCGGTGAAATGGCGGGCGATATCCAACAGCTTGGCCAAACTGTCAGCCAGTACGTCCGGGAGAACAAGGAGGACGTGGTCGGCACATTAAAAACGATGGTCTACGGTGCCAAAGATTTTGCCGTGGTCGTGTGGAATGTGGGCGCCACGGTTAACCGGGTGGTGCAGATCTTCGGTGGCTGGGAAACGGTGGGCCTGGCGGTTGCCTCCCTGCTGGCTGGCAAGTTGGTGATGGGGCTGGGCAGTATGATAGCCACCGGATACCAGGCGGTTAAAGTCATCGGTGCGATGAAAGTCGGGATGGCTGGCTTTAATGCGGTCATGGCCGCCAACCCGATTGGGTTAACCGTGGCAGCGGTGGGGGCGTTGATTTTTGCCGGCACGCAGCTTTATCAAAACTGGGATGCTGTCACAGGGTGGTTTAGCGAAAAACTGACCTGGTTTAAGACCGAGTTCCCGTCCACGTTCAATGTCATCAAGACGCTGTTTGATTGGTCGCCCCTGGGGCTGATTGTTAATCATTGGTCGCCGATCACGGGATTCTTTACTGATCTCTGGGGTGGCATCACCGGGATCTTCGATGCGAGCCTCGCCAGGATCTCAGGCATTTGGGACACCGTCAGCGGCTGGATGGACTCGCTGACGTTCTGGGAGAGCGATTCCCCGGCACCGCAGGTGAAATCTTATCACCAGGTCCAGCAGGAAGCTGCGCAAAGCCGGACCGTTGCCGCCATCAACAGTTCCTATCCCGCCAGTAAAGGCCATACGGTACACCAGAGCGTGGGTGAAATCAAAGTGTATGCGGCCCCGGGGCAATCCCCGGCAGACGTGGCGCAGGCTGTTCACTCTCAGCTTGGTGGTTACCAGGACAGTGCGCTCTATGATTTACCGGAGGCAGGCTAATGGCTCAAGTGATGTTGTCCCTGGGCGGCTTCAAGTTCCACATTGATGCCGCCGCTTACAATGAACTGGTCAGAACGTGGCAGTGGCGCTGGCATGCCCAGTCTCGCATTGGCCAGTCTGATCTGCTGCAGTACACCGGCAAAGCCGCCGTGAAGATTTCGCTGAACGGGCAAATCGCGACCACGTTCCGGGAGGTTGGCACCCATCAGATTGAGAAATTGGCCGCAATGGGCAATGAGTACAGACCTCAGCTGCTCGTCAGCGGCCTTGGCGATGTCATGGGATATTGGGTGATGACGGATTTAAGTGAAACCAATACCAAATTCATCAAAGGTGGCCTGCCAAGGCGCCAGTCGTTTACTCTGGAGTTAGCATTTTATGGCGATGACCTACAGAACCCGTGAAGGGGACATGCTTGATGCCATTTGCTGGCGTCATTACGGGCGGGAAAACGCCGTGATTGAGGTGCTAAACGCCAATCCGGGTCTGGCTGACCGTGGGACTATTCTGCCAAGCGGCATTCAAATTACGCTGCCTGACCTGCCGCCCCCCGTTGCTAAGGAGTCCTCGAGCTTATGGGATTAGATTACCGTCCGGATTTTTCCCTCTCCGCGGATGGCAACGACATCACAGCTGCCATCCAACGAAACCTGATCAGCTTAACCCTAACGGATAATGCCGGTAGCGAGTCGGATCGCCTTGCCATTACCGTGAGCCTGCCTGACACCGTGGCCACCCCGAAGAAAGGGGCTGTCCTGCGCCTGGGGTTGGGGTTTAATGGTGAGTTGATTGATAAAGGGCAGTTTGTGGTGGATGAGGTGACCTCCAGTGGCCCACCCAGACGGGTGCAGATAGTGGCGAACGCCGCCCCGATGGATAACCGCAAGCAGCCCGGGAGTTTGCAGACCCAGAAAACCCGCAGTTTCGATGACGTTACCCTGGGGGATTTAGTGAAAACCGTCGTGTCTGAGCACGGCCTGGTGCCGCGGGTCAGCAGCGAGCTGGCCAGCATCACGCTGACCCATATTGATCAGGTCGGTGAGAGTGACATGAACCTGCTTACCCGGTTGGCGAAGCGCTATGGGGCAGTCAGCAAGCCTGCAAATGGCTATTGGCTATTTCTGAAAGTGGGGGAAGGGAAATCAGCATCAGGAAAAGCACTAAAGAACATCACACTCCACCCTCACCAAGTGGCGACCTGGCAGTGTCGGTTCAGCAGCCGGAATGATGTCCGCCGGGTGGTGGCGACCTACCATGACCTGGAGAGCGGCGATACGAAGGAAGTCTCGACAGGAATCGGTGAGCCTGAATTCAAGATTGTTTATACATATCCGAACTATGAGGAAGCCAAAGCTGCAGTGGTTGCTCGCGCCAAGCAGGTTAAAGCTGGCAGTGATACGCTGGACGTCACCCTGCCAGCAAGAGCATCACTGATGGCACTGGTTGCTGAAGGTCATGTAACCCTAGATGGCTTCGGTGATGTGGAAGACGGGAAATGGCGCGTTAAGGCGGTTGAGTGGTCACTTAGTGAAACCGGGCTGCAGCTGAGGATTTCTGGTGACCACGGCGCCAGCTAAGAAGAAATCTACATTATTTAAATAGCCCCATTTTAGCCCCACGGGATAGGGGTTAATAAATAAGGTTATGATTTTAAAGTATTTATATCCTATCTTACCGGATATGTTCGAAACTTGGTACAAGATGGCAAGCTTGTTCCAACTTGTCTTGGATTTTAACCCAATTATCACCCACCACTTAAAGGTTGATGACTTCCAAAAAGGCTTCGACGCCTTGCGTAGCGGGCGTTCTGGCAAGGTTATCCTTGATTGGGAATAAGATTTAGAACACTCCGAAAGCTCGCTTTTTCATTTCCACTGTTTTGTATGCATAAACAGTAAAATGGAAGAGGCGGAACGTTATTTAGCCCCACGAAGGGTTCCATTTTGGTCCCACGGATTGTCCCAGCATGCCGTACGTTGGGGTGTGTGACTGATATATGGGTACCCGTTTTGTAAGATCATCACTTATACGGTGCCGCTTTAAGCGAGAAACGATAATCTACCTTCCTTTAGTCATAAGGATCTACACTGACTCATAAGACTTCCGACTGTGTACTTGTCATACTTAGAAGAGGTAAACCTCTTTATGACCCTAATTTCAAGATTTTATAAGTCATCAGAAATACCGGCGAGACAGTGGTTTCTATGGCTACCTATTAGACGAGGGAGATAGACACGATGCCATACAAATTGAACACTATTATTTGTAGTACTCGCCTTGGTCGAATTGGTCCATCAATTGCCCGATGGTTTGATGAATTTGCCAATCAACATGATGAGTTCAATAGCAACTTGGTTGATTTAGCAGACGTTGGACTACCAATGTACGATGAACCCAATCATCCATCTTTAAAACAATACCAAAACAGCCACACTAAGGCATGGTCGCGATCCGTTGAAGCGGCTGATGCATTCGTTTTTGTTTTACCCGAGTACAACTACTGCCCACCGCCAAGCTATTTTAATGCACTCGATTATGTGTACAAGGAGTGGAATTATAAGCCCTGCGGTTTTGTGAGTTACGGAGGTGTATCGGGAGGCCTGCGTTCAGCACAATTGGCAAAACAATTGGCGACCACAGTAAAAATGATGCCAATGATGGAGGGCGTGATGGTACAAATGGCCAGCTCCCTGATTGATGAAAATGGTAATTTTAGTCCAGCCAAACACCATGAATCATCGGCAACAGCCATGCTGAATGAATTGGCAAAATGGACCCGAGCCCTTAAAACCATTCGATAGGAGCTTTTCATAAAGCCAGTAATGACGATTGGTGAAAAAACACATTTTATTTTCATGGGTATTCTGGCTCGTAAACTAAAATTGGCAAGCAGATAGCCAATAAAGCCCTCAACATGAACTGAATGTTCAGAAACCCACTATGGCTATACTACTAGTAATTGTCGGCAAACTAGCTAAGGCACACTTGAAGAAGAGTGTGGGAGATGTCGTGATGTTAAGTCGAAACCAGTTTATCCTGGATTGCCTTAATGCTGTCCAAGACGGACAGGAAGCAATTAAAGAGATTGTTGCTGAGGCAGTGTCTGACCCTTTAAAAGTCGTTACGGTTCTTGGTGAGAAAAAGCATGCGGGAATTTATCCGCTGTATCAATTTTAGATGCCATTATCTTTGCAGTGTGACCCAACCTCACCAGTTCACGAGCCCAATAATGGGAAGCTCCACAGGCTTCCATCCCGACAATGGCTGGCGGGATATTGGCAAAGGTCGAAAGGACTTTAGAGCGAGTTATTGTTTTATGGATCAGTACCTTTCCTTGCTCATCTTCGCCGTGGATACTGAACGAATGTTTGGCTAAATCAATGCCATAAATTGATAGTGACATGGTGTCCTCCAAGGACGGTAGTCAGACTTACCCAGTGTGGCAGAGCCTGATGAGGGGGAGTCCATGTCATTCGTTATACCGCTTTAACTTAGGCACAGAGCACCGTATCAAGTGAGTGTTAGATCTAGTTTACAAAAAAACCGTCAGATGACGGCTTTTAAATTAATTATCAGTAGCTTAAGCACAGCACTTTTTGTATTTTTTCCCACTTCCGCAAATGCATGGCTCATTACGGTTTGGTGTTTTGTCATAGGTAATAGTTTTAGGCTTGTTTAATAGCGTATCAAGCTCAACTGTGCTCTCTGGTTGGTTTGAGTCTATGACAATATGGGCCACTATTGAGTGCTCAGAAAGCAATGTTTCGATCTCTGCTTTACGAGCCTCGGTTGGGACGACAACATTGATTGGAGCTTCTTCAGTGCCTGCTTTTACATCACGATTTACGTTGTAGCCTGAAATGACGTGGTTTTGTCTAGCATCGATTCGACCTTTGAAAAATAGTTTGGACATTTGAAACTCACTGATGATTGGTGTGGTGTAATTTGGCCGCGATTATACGGGACTATGGCAATTGATAAAGAAGTTCCTACGTTGTGCATCGGTTCACGATATCGCAAACGGTTCAATAGGGGCTGCCAGCGCGTGGCGCTCTCAGTTGTTCAAATCAGTAGTTGTGATTACGGTTTTGATTTTGAGTTCAGGGTTTTGCGTTGTCAGCCCTTTAACCGGGCTACATGGACTCCTCTAGGTTGTCAACAACAGTGTCAGGTGATGGACGGTTTGGGACTGCCGCTCTATATTCGGTCTGTTTATTAGCTTTTGATGCCATGACCCTGTGACCCTACGCGGTTGCGGTTCCTCATTCGTTAGAAGGCTCTACAGTACCCGCCGCATTATCAGCTCTCCCGCAAAAGGTCTTAACCTTACATCATCATTGGCTATTGCAATGACCTGGAGAAGTCAGCTATTCCGTTAGAAAACAGCTTGGTTTTATATAGGTTGGTATTCGGTGTTGTTACTGAGCAGCGACCATAGTATCCGAGTATTTTGGGCGACCAGAGCAACAATGGCCCGTTTAAAACCCCGCCGCTCGGCTTCAGATGCCATTATCTCTGCAGTGTGGCACAACTTAACCCGTTCACGAGCCCACTAATGGGAAGCTCCGCATGCTTCCATTCCAACAATGGATGGGGGATAGTGGCAAACGTTGAGAGGACTTTTGAGCGAGTTATTGTTTTATAGAACAGTACCTTGCCTTGCTCATCTTCACCGTGGATACTGAACGAATGTTTGGCCAAATCAATGCCATAGACAGATGGTGGTATTCAGGCAAAGCCTTGTAAGTTTCACCTGTAGAGAGGCGTGAGTGCCTATCCATAACCTTCCCATTACCTCTGCCCATAAACCGTCCTGTGCTATCGCTAACAACGGGCTTTCAGACCCGTTTTATTATGGGGTGATGCCACTGGCAGAAACTGATATACTCCACGCTCATCACGAAAAGTCGTTCAGGCAGGAAGCGTGGCTTTGACCCTGAAACGGCTTTTTTAATGCTTGAAAGACCTAATTATTGGAACAGTACATTGATTTCAACAGCTAACATCACAATGCAGTTTGGCGATAAGCCTCTGTTTGAGAACATTTCCGTTAAATTTGGTGAAGGTAACCGTTACGGCCTGATCGGTGCGAACGGTTGCGGTAAGTCGACGTTCATGAAAATTCTTGGCGGCGAACTGGAGCCTTCTGCCGGTACTGTTTCCAAGGATCCTAATGAACGCATGGCGAAACTGGGCCAGGACCAGTTTGCATTTGAAGCGTACACCGTTGTTGATACCGTGATCATGGGTCACAAAGAACTGTGGAAAATCAAAGAAGAGCGTGACCGTATTTACGCAATGCCGGAAATGTCTGAAGACGACGGTATGCGTGTTGCGGACCTGGAAGTAGAATTCGCCGAAATGGACGGTTACTCTGCTGAAGCGCGTGCCGGTGAGCTGCTGCTGGGTCTGGGTATTCCTGAAGATCTGCATTTCGGTCTGATGAGTGCAGTTGCTCCGGGCCTGAAAGTTCGTGTTCTGTTGGCGCAGGTTCTGTTTGCTGACCCGGAAATCATGCTGCTTGACGAACCGACGAACAACCTGGATATCCACACGATTGCCTGGTTGGAGCGCGTTCTGCTTGAGCGTAACTGCACCATGATTATTATTTCGCACGACCGTCACTTCCTGAACAGCGTTTGTACACACATGGCTGACCTGGATTACGGTGCACTGCGCTTGTTCCCTGGTAACTATGATGAGTACATGGTTGCGGCGACTCAGGCGCGTGAGCGTCTGCTGGCTGATAACGCGAAGAAAAAAGCACAAATTGCAGAGCTGAATACCTTCGTGAGCCGCTTCTCTGCTAACGCCTCTAAAGCTAAACAGGCGACTTCACGTCTGAAGCAGATCGACAAGATCCAGCTGGAAGAAGTGAAAGCGTCAAGCCGTCAGAACCCGTTCATCCGTTTCGAGCAGGAAAAAGAACTGTTCCGTAACGCGCTGGAAGTGGAAGGTCTGAAACAGGGCTACGGTGACAACATCCTGATTAACGGCGTTAACCTGATGGTTGAAGTGGGTGAGCGCATTGCGATCATTGGTGAGAACGGTATTGGTAAATCCACGTTCCTGAATACGCTGGCCGGTGCAATGGAACCGATGTCAGGTATGGTGAAGTGGTCTGAAAATGCCAATATTGGCTTCTACGCGCAGGATCACTCTGCAGACTTCGATACCGATATGAACCTGCTGGACTGGATGGGTCAGTGGAAAAATGAAGGCGAAGATGAGCAGACCGTTCGTGGTATTCTGGGTCGTATGCTGTTCTCACAAAATGACATCAAGAAATCTGTACGTGTGATTTCTGGTGGTGAGCAAGGCCGTATGCTGTTTGGTAAGCTGATTATGCAACGACCAAACATCCTGCTGATGGATGAGCCAACCAACCACATGGATATGGAATCTATCGAATCGCTGAACCTGGCGCTGGAAAACTACAAAGGCACACTGCTGTTTGTTTCCCATGACCGTCAGTTTGTATCGTCTATCGCGACGCGTATCATCGAAATCACGAAAGACGGTATTGAAGACTTCCACGGTACTTACGATGAGTACCTGGCGAAGAAAGGCCTGGAAGGCTAATTTTCAATACGCTTAACTGTATGTCGTCATCGACGAGCTAAAGCCGCCTTATGGGCGGCTTTTTAACACAGGCGGGTTTCGACGAGTCAGACTGATAAAATCAAACGTTACAGAGCGCAAACCATTGCGCTTAATTAAGTGGAGCCAAAATGAAAATCTGGGTCGATGCTGATGCCTGTCCAAATGTCATCAAAGAAATTCTGTTTCGAGCGGCAAATCGGGTAGGTATCCCAGTGACACTGGTAGCCAATCAGTTCATTCGTGTGCCGCCTTCCCCGCACATTAAGTCCATTCAGGTCGAATCCGGCTTTGATGTGGCAGACAATTATATTGTTCAGCAGGCAGAGCAGGGTGATTTGGTTATCACTGCCGATATTCCGCTGGCAGACGAAGTGATTACGAAAGGAGCGTTAGCTCTTAATCCCCGTGGCGAAATGTATACCAAAGACACCATAAAGCAGCGCCTGCAAATGCGTGACTTTATGGAAACCATGCGCAGTTCCGGTATCCAGACCGGTGGACCGGCTCCTCTGAGTCAGGCCGACCGTCAGAACTTCGGTAACCAGCTGGATCGGTACCTGAGCCGCTATAAAAAGGCGTAATCTTACTTCGGCCTGAATGGCGAGCCAGTCATAGCCATCATTGCTGTAGAGCTGTAGAGCTGTAGAGCTGTAGAGCTGTAGAGCTGTAGAGCTCTTTCCGTTTTATTCGCGGCGAATGACCAGTGTGGCCTCAAGAATCACAGGCGTTTGTAGTTCTTGCTCAATCGCCTGTTTGATGTTGTCGAGATCCTGCTCGCTCAGAGCATGCGGTGTCATGATTTCTAAACTCAGTTCCAGCGGTTTCACATCCCGTGCACTGACCTGCCGCAGCACAACCTGATTGATAGTCAGTCCCTCCAGAGCTTTGATGATTTTAGCTTCGTGCGATAAATGCACAAAGCTAATCAGCAGTGGCACACTCACAATAAAAACTGCCAGCAGGGCAACGGCAAGCCCTTTTTTTGCCCGGGTGAAGGGGGCGAACCCCAACATCAGAAAGGTGACTGATGCAGAAAGAACAATGCCTGCCAGGTTGGTTAAAAACAGCAGTAAAGCCCCCCAAGCGACATGAAGATCTGCCCAGCCAATCCCAATGCCGGTCACGGCCAGTGGGGGCACCAGAGCCACCGCAATAGCCACGCCCGCCAGGCTTTTTGACGCGTCGATCCTGGCATGTGCATAAGCGCCCGCAATACCGGAAATGACGGCAACTCCCAGATCCAGTAAGTTAGGACTGAGACGGGCCTGAATCTCCGGTGTCACAATTTCCATCGGCAGGATAAAGCTGGCCAGCGCAGCGAAACTGGTGGCCATCAGCAGGCCGGTCAGCAGGGTTTGTGAGCTGGCACTCAGCAGTGAGGTGTCCTGCCTGACTAAGGCCATCGCGAGGGAAATGATTGGAGCCATTAACGGTGCCAGAATCATTGCGCCGATGATCACGGGGGCTGAACTGGCAAATAGCCCAATGCTGGCCAGCAGGGTAGACAGCACCATGAGGGTCAGGAAAGAGGGTGTCGCCGACGCATTTTCCCGCAGCAATTGATACAGTTCTCTAAATTCATCAGTGGCCGCGTGCGTAATGAAAGGCAGTGGCTTATCAATCATGGCGGCAATTGCCCCTCCGGCCGGTAAGTTAACAATTTTCCGGCTTTCTTTGCTGCTACCGGGGTTGTCACTTACCGGAAGAGGCTCACCGCCCAGAATACACAAGCTGCGGGGGGTTGTTTCAATAATCAGCTCTTGGGCTGTACTTTCAATCCCGTCCTGAAGGAAGGTCATCGGATTTTGCACGCACAGCATCAGCGTGCGTGATTTGATAAAACCGAGTAAACCCGGTAGACGGGGATCCCGGCGAAATGGGGCCGTAATAAATAACCGTACCAGTTCCATAATGCTGTGTGGTGCCAGCACAATCGCATGGCACATGCCGTCATTGACACTGGAGGTACTGAGAATATTGCGTGATAACGCCGTGCCATGAGCATGGGAAATGATCAACGTGCCTATTGCGGCAGTTTCCACTGTATTCTCGCTTTCCGTCGTAATCGTAAATTTCGCCGGAATGAAGGTTTTGACTTTACTGAGGTTGACGAAGACTTTTTTCAGCTTTTCCTGCCAGTTCAGGTTTTGGCGATTCAGGCCAAAGATGCTGCCTCGTCCCAGAATAACGGTATCGAGCACGACACTGCCGTTGCAGCGTAACACATCAACATGAAGGGGCTTTGCGTCACAGGCCAACTGAATGGCGTTATCAAGTTGTTTGGGGATACCAAAACCACGGCATGCATGACCGGCTTCCGGGTGCGGAAGAATCGCCAGTTGCCATTGATGAGCGACAGCCGCATCAATAATCGCTGGGATATGAGCATCACTGATATAGACAAATACCCGGCAGTCTGGTGTCAGCGTAATGGGTTCCACTGATGGCCAGATGACAGGCAAAAGGGTGTCGCTGAATAATGGGATGACTTCTTTGCTGACATTGTCTTTGTCGGATGCTGAAAAAAGAAGAAAGGTATCCGCCATGCTCTCCTCCGGGAGAAGAAAGTGCCTCAGCCTGCATTCGGGGTGGCATGTTCAGAATGCTCTTGAAACAAAAGGGCTTGTACAGCGGAAAGTATAGTCAGCAAAACAGGCTGTCAGTGGCCTGTTTTGCTGAAATCAGATCATTGGGAAAGTTAGCTTTGGAAAATAGAATGAAATCCACTTCGAGGTGGCAAGGGGCATTTAACCCGGCTGATAACGGGCTAAATCCATCCTCATACATGTTGGCGGACGTTTATTCTTCCGGTGTTTCTTTCTCGGTAGTGCTTTGTTTATCAGTAGCGCTTTGCTTATCTGCACTGCTTTGTTTGTCAGTGCTGTTTGGCTCTTTGCCAGAGCCAGCGTCCGACTTTTCTTCACTGTTTGCTTTATTGGCCTTCTCTTTTTTGGCTTTCTCTTCTTCCAGAACGACTTTCGGGGTCGATTTGACTTTCTGGGCGAGTCGATAGGCCACGCTGAGTCCAAACGGCGATTTTTCGTTGGTTAGCAGGGCTTCTAGCGCCTTGCTGTCCACCTGATCGAATTGACCCATCATCAGTGCTGTACGTTTGGATTTGCCAATTTCCTGATCATCGAGAAGATCAACCATAATGGTGGCAGCTTCCGTTAACGCGGTGGCAAACTCTTCAGGATCATTAAGGTCGTATTCAGAGATTTTCATCTGTTTGCGAAGTTCCAGCGCCCATTGCAGATGCAGAAACGGCACCGTAGCACTGGTGTTATCTTTGCCATCCGGCTTCGGTGCGGTGTAGCTGATGCCGTTTAACAGGTTAACCAGGGTCAGGTATTTGTCGTGCTTAAGTTGCTTCATGCCAATGTATTCCGGCAAATCATCCGGGCTGACTTTCTTTCCCTTGAAATCGTAAAGCCAGACGGCGTTGTCATGGTTCATTTCGGCCCAGAAATCATCACCGGATTCAATGAGGTTATGACTGACCTTTACCGTGATTGGCACGCTGGTGCCACCGTTAGGCATATCCCAGAACGTCGACAGCGCTGTCAGGCGACTGGTCAGATAGAGCACGCCATTTTCAGGCCCAACGACAACCGTGGCCAGTGCGTCAGCATCGCTGCCGTTTTTGGCAGTACAGGTATAGCTGTCCGGGTTAGTAGGCATGGAGTCCTCTGTCCAGGACTTCACTTTTTGTGCCCCGTTAAGGCGACACAAATCGTTGAACATATTCGCCGGGTCATTAGCATATCGCTGCAAATTCGCGAAAATGGCATCGTAATCGAGTACAGCCTGAGTAGGCAGGAGCTGATCAAGGCTAACGGAAATGATATCGCCGTTCTCCAGATTGCTGTATTGGCTTTTTGCGCTCTCTTCGTCAGCCTGACAAACAGGAATCAGCAAGGCACCACAAAGAATGCCAGTGAGTAAACGAAGATGACGATGCCTACCGCGCATAATAAAGAAACCCCGAGTCGAAATATGATAGAAGTCTAGCAAATTCAAGTTGCAAGACGTGTTTCATCATTGAGGGGAAGAGAAACGCCGTCAAGCTCTTGTCACTGATGCCAAGATTCAGTTAGCCCATATTTCCGATGGTATGCGCTAACTGAGGTGTCGCCTAGGTTAGCAGTTAAATACCCAGTTCATCCAGCAGATCTAAATCAACTTCGGCGTGCTGCGTTTTCGCGTGGGTTGATGCTGCTTGGGCCTGTGAATGGCGGGTTTGCTCAATAATGCTGTCTGGATCAAGTTCATCCGGATGTTCAAATTCTTCAATCTGGATAAACTCCGTTTTATCCATCGCCAGTTCCAGATAGAAAATATTGTTTTTAGCCGTAGTAAAACTGACTCGGCGAGCCTGCGGACGCTCCAGGTTAGTATCGACTGACAGCATAACCTGTTTGTTGAGTGCCAGCATTTTAGGCTGGTTCTGAGTGATAGAAACCTGCAATTCACGACGAACTTTACGGGTGAAATCACCCACCACCTGATTCATTAATTCACCCAGTACATCGGCAACTTCATCAGACGTGTGGTGAATAGCCAGCTCATCCTGAGCCATGCCCATTTTCAGCATGTATTCCTGATAAAGCTCAAGTGCAGCTTGTTGAGAGAAATTAGTGACGACCAGGCCGGTAAAGCCGCCGTCAAATAAGACAAAGCAACCGATGTCTGGCTTTAGGCTGGTTTTTTGAATTTTCTGCACCATGGCAGAGTAATGAACAGGACTGTCTGTAGCGGTGGATAAAACCGAAGCAATTGACTGACAGAGTTTCAGCAGAATATCGTCAGTTGTAATAATTTTTGTTTTTTTCATGTCACAAAATGAGTTAAACGTGCGAAAGCGCAGTGTGGCACTAAACACGTTAAATTGCACAACTCCGAAAGCGGGGAGTTGATGTTGCTCACTAATTTCTCAGGGAGCAGGCAGGAAAAGTGGAAAGAATCTGCACATGACAAAGCGATAAAGCTTGTTGTTGTGAAGCGGCTTGAAAAAAGCGATCACACAAATGGAAGAAAAAACGGGGAGAGGAATATCAGCCAGCACCGGAGACCGAGACTAGGTGGCGAAGGGGATTTATCCCTGCTGGCTGAGTCAGAACAACGAGTCAGTACAAATCAGGCAAAGCGTTGTTCAAGGTAAGCGACAATGTCGTTTGACTCGTACATCCACTTTACCTGGCCAGATTTGTCTTCGATACGCAGGCAAGGTACCTTGCGTTTACCACCTTGCTCAATCAGCACTTGCTCATTGTCCGGTTGTTTGGCATCAACAGTCGCCAGAGGCAGGTTCAGGCGTTTAGCCGAACGACGAACTTTGACGCAGAAAGGGCAGCTTTCAAACTGATAAAGCTGAAGCTGTTTTGCTTGATCATTGACTTGTTGCTGAGCATCTTCACTGCGTTTCATTGCACGTGGAGAAAAAATAGCGTTGAGCAACAGAATAAGCTGGCCCAAAACCAATCGGATGACTTTCATGAGGGACTATCCTTTTGAAACAATTCTTAACACCATGTTGTGGCCGACATGATAGCGACTTTCATGTTCTGATAAAACCATGATTAAAGGAGGGGTATGGCGGTTGGTGATGCAGGCTGACGAAGGATCAACTAAGCGCCCGAAAATGAACAAAGGTATTTATGTTTGCCGCCATATTGGTACTTAATACGGTACTTATTTGGCGAAAATGGAAGATGGATCGTGGCATTATTGAGGAATGAAACTTTTGTATTGATGTGAATAATTCCCTCGGCATCCTGCTGTTGCAGTAGCACGCTTATATTTCATCGCTATTTATTCATAGAAATAATAGGAGGCGATGATGAAAAAAACGATCTATCTCACTGCATCATCATTTTGTGTTGCGACCTAATTTCATTATTTATTTAATTCATTATCATAATCGATGAATAATTTATGAGAAGGCATGAGTTCGTGCAAAGTAAAAAGACAATTTTAATTTGTGATGACTCGCCGGTTGTCCATAAAGCTGTAATGAAATATTTGGGGGACGCCGAAGCGCTGACCCTGCTCAATGCAGAAAATGGTGAGCAAGCCATCGAATGCATGAAACAGCACAAGGTGGATGTTCTTTTTCTTGATTTAACCATGCCTGTAATGGATGGGTTTGAAGTACTGCAAACCTTACCGGTGAATCCGTACCCGACGAAAATCATTATTCTGTCTGCGGATGTGCAAAAACAGGCGATGGAACGCTGTATCCAGAATGGAGCCACTTTTTTCCTGCCGAAACCATTCAATCAAGCCATTCTTGTTAAAGCCCTGGAGCGGGTCGGCATAACGCTTGCTTTTCATCAAGCCTCGTACAGTGATACAGCAAGCACGCAAAACGTAAGCCTTCAAACCGAGGTTCATCAAACAGATAGCCCTGAAACAAACTCATACGTACATCAGAATTCGCATCCAAACGCATTGTCAGCGGCTGCATCTTCCTCAACGTCTGCCATTGCTTCCACCCAGCCTGATCGGAACCATGTTGGCCAGGACGATTTTCTGACCGTGTTTAAAGAAGTAGCGAATGTGGCATTGGGGCGGGGGGCTGCAATTATCTCTGATCATTTCGGTGAATTTATTAAAATGCCCATGCCCAATGTGGCGATGCTGAGCACGGGGGAACTGGCTATGGCCATTCTTGATATCAAGCAGCAGGCTCAGTCTAAAGCCATTGCGCAGCGCTTTGTCGGTGGTGGCATACATGGAGAGGCCCTGGTGTGCCTGCATGGTCAGGATATTAAAGCATTTGGTTATCGTCTGGGCTTCGGGCAAAAAGACGAATTCAAAAGTGAGGTGGTAATGGATATTGCCAACCTGATGGTATCTTCATTTCTGGTCTCGTTATCTGAACAAATGAATATCCCTTTTTCTGTTCGTCAGCCGGTTGTGATGGAAGACTATATGGTATGGGGAGAGGGTAAACGGGATCAACGCGAATTATTTACCGTGGAATACTGTTATCAGTCAGAAAATTTGGATGTCGAGTGTAATGTCTTATTCATGATGGATCACAATTCGACGGAAGTAATTAAGCGAGTGATGGAGACGTTACATTGAAAGACCTGATGAATCTGTCTGATTTTCATTTGACGATCCAGCTGATAGATAATATCGACGCCGGTGTCGTTTTGCTTGACCGTAGTTACACCGTACAGGCGTGGAATACGTTTATGCAGGCCTACAGTGGGATCAGCGCCGAGCAAATCATGGGGAAAAACCTGTTCGATGTCGTGCCCGGATTACCCTATGACTGGCTGAAAAAGAAAATAGCCTCCACGTTTAAGCTCCGCACCCGTACTTTCAGTTGTTGGGAAGATCGGCCGTATATTTTTGATTTCAAGAATTTTAGTCCGGTGACTGGGGGCTCGGTCGAAATGTATCAGAACATGACGCTGACTCCACTTAAATCCCTGACGGGAGAATACAGCTATGTCTGCATGACCATCTATGATGTGTCTGATACTGCAAAAAGTAAGAAGCAGCTCAGTGAGACAAACGCTCAACTGACTCATTTGAGCATTACTGACGGGCTGACACAGTTGTACAACCGTGGTCATTGGGAACGTTGCCTGGAAGAAGAATTTGAACGCTGCCGGCAGCGACAGACTCCGTCGACCTTGGTGATGTTTGATATCGACCATTTTAAAAAGGTGAATGACACCTTCGGTCACGTGGCCGGTGACGCTGTAATTAAAAACATTTCGGTTATGTTGCGTAAGGCCAAACGTAAGAATGATCTCGCCGGTCGCTATGGCGGCGAGGAATTCGCGGTCATTTTACCGGAGACAACGTCGGAACTGACCAGTTATTTTGCCGAGCGATTACGGGCCAGAGTTGATGAGTCGTCTGTAAAAATCGACCTGCGGGAAATTGGCGTCACTATCAGCCTGGGGATTTGTGAGTGGGCGCCGTGGATGAAGCACTATAATCAGTGGCTGGCTTGTGCTGATGAAGCTTTGTATCGTTCCAAGCAGGGGGGGCGTAACCGAAGTACTGTGTTCATTACCCAGCGCGAATCTGCTCCTCACAAGATGTCTTTGACGTAATCAAGGGCAAATTATTGGTTTTATTAGTTATATCATTGTAATTGTTTCATTTGCTCCTACAATAATGTCGTTATTGAGGCCAGTGATGAAAACGCTGTAGCAGAATGGATTGCTCACCGGCGCTTCCGATACCTGTGCTGTTAGAATGAGTATTAGAACGAGTTACAATAATTATGGTTGTTGAATCAGAAGGTTATCACGCGCTGATTGAGTATTTTACCGAGCACTTATCACTGTTTGAGAAGTCGGAAACAGAAGCGTGTAATGAGACGGTTGAAGATGTTGTCACGGACATGATTGCAACCAATTTAATGGCTGTGTTTTCGCAAAACCCAGATTTGGAACCTGATTTTCGCTTCAGGTTGATGCAGGAAGCCGATGCTGTGATGGAAGACCTGAATGAAGTCCTCGCCGGGGCCTTGATGCGAAGTCCGACTAATGAGCAGGTGATGTTTCTGGAAGACTATATTGGTCTTGTCAAAAACCTGTTTGACAGTGCGATCAGTCAGCACGTTCAGTAAGTAAACCATGTTCCTGATACTTGGTCACGGCAGGCCATGTGGTGCGAACAGAGGTCTCAAAAACATCTAAAGACCGAATGGTAAAAAGGCAGCTCAGCTGCCTTTTTTGATCGCATTGACCAAGCATGGCTTTAACCCGTCAGGCCAGCTTAAAAGCGAAGGGCGAAGCGAACAAGCCACACACAGGCAAGTTAAAAAAGGCAAGCTAAAAGGGATGCAAGGCCAAAAAGAGAAGCCAAGGAAAAGATCAGATAAAAGTTAGCAAAGAGATTAGCCATGAAACCGCGCGTGAGTTTACTTCTGATTAATCCGAAGAGAGAAATCCTGCTTATTCATCGTATCAAGGAAGAAAGAGACTATTGGGTGTTTCCCGGTGGCGGTGTAGAGCAAGGGGAAAGCCTGTTAACCGCGGCGCAGCGCGAAGCACTTGAAGAAACCTCCTTTGTCCTTCAGCAGTTTTCTCCTGTATTTTCATTGTTGAATATGGGGCGAAGAGAGCATTTCTTTGTTGCCAATGTTGATAACATACCAGCCAGGCTGGGAAACGGACCTGAGCTTGAAAAACAGAATATCAGAAACCGTTATGAGTTAGTTTGGCTGCCTTTTGAGCAATTGAGTACGCTTGAGCTTTACCCGATGGACGCACGAGATATCGCCGTTACATTGCTGGTGGACGTCGAGACAGACTCAGTTCAAATACATGGCTAGGTGTAATAAATCAGGAACGATGATGAATAAAACAGGACATTATTTAACGGTCAATGGCGCCGATATTTATTATGAATTATCGGGGAACAGGGATGGCAAACCGCTGCTGGTACTGCATGGCGGTCTTGGGTTCATCGATGATTTGGAGCCTCTGTGGGCGTATATTCCCGCCGACGCTTTTGTTATCGCTGTTGATTTTCGTGGGCATGGTAGATCAGCACTGGGAGATGCTCCGCTCAGTTACGCGCAATACCAACAAGATATTGAGGCTGTGTTGGATCATCTGCAGGTAAATCAGTACGCCATTTTTGGCTTTAGTGATGGCGGAATTGTCGGGTATCGACTGGCAGCAGCCCATCCGGATAAGGTCGGACGGCTGGTGACACTCGGTTCACAATGGCGTCTTGAGCCTGATGATCCCGCGATTCGTGTACTGCAAAGCTTGTCAGCGGATTTCTGGGCTCAACGTTTCCCTGAGGATGTCGCGAGGTATCAGGCCATCAATCCGACTCCGGATTTCTCGCGGTTGGTCGATGCGGTGAAAGACGTTTGGCTGGATGTTTCACACACGGGCTACCCGAATCAGACGGTCGAAGCTATTCAGTGTCCGGTACTGATCATGCGCGGTGATAATGATTTTCTGTTTGCGCTACAGGAAGCAGTGTTGCTGAAAGCGAGTATTCCCGATGCCGAGTTTGCCAACCTGCCGTTTACTTCTCATGCTTGTCACCATGAAGACCCGCAGACGGTAGGAAACATCGTTAACCGATTCCTGCTGAACACTGACTGTAGTTGATTCGTCGTTCAGCGAATTACCCGAATTTTCTTAAAGCCAATAAGCAACCCTATGGTTACACAGGGTTGCCCCACACAGGGTTGCCCCACACGGGGTTACCATTTACGGGATTACCATTCACGGAATTACCATTCTCGAGGTTATCTATCCCGAGGTTCCCACTCAAAGGGATTGCTTGTACAGTTACCGGTAAAGGCAATCACTTTGTTTTTATTGATAATCCCGTAAATCTGAAATCTCCCTGTCATATTTCTCTTGTACTTTGCCCGCTAGCGATAATCAGTGTGATCCCGGTTCCGTATAAGGCCATCACGCACTGATGCTGTTCGCCAAAAACAGAAATAAAGGAATATGACAATAATGAAAATCCTCTCTCCGAGCGGCGCAAAAGTCTCAATTGTTCGTTCAATTCAGATTGTGTTCCTCATTTTGGTTACCACTGGCGGTTTACTGTCTTTCTTTGGTAACGATGGCCTTAAAAATGTTTCGCGGCAATTTGAAACACTGAGTCAGCAGGCGATTCCGGTCACCATGAATAATGCTGTCATGGTCAAGGCCGCTCTGGAATCTGCGCAAGCTTTGTCGTCAGTTATCAATAGCGCCTCGGTCGAGGAGTTAGAAACGGCTTACCGACAGTTTGAAACCGGGTATACCGCCATGGCCACTTCGCTGACGACGCTCGAAAGCCTGTCGGCTGAACACCGTATTGGATGGTTAACGGATGGTGTGGTGAAGTTGCAGCAACAGCATGCGGAAATTGTCACGATGGGCGAGCAGCTCAATCAGTCACAACAACAGATCCTGAAGAATCAAACCCGCCTGTTTGCCGATAAAGCCATGATGAATTATGCCGTTTCATCAGTGAGAGCAGAAATGAGCCGTGTCGGACAGGATGTGTTTTATGATAATCCGACCGGTATGAACCAAGTGACCAACTTCGTGAATCATTCGCTTGAGATGGCGAGCCATCTGATGGCGCTGATGCTGGAAACTGATGTCTATAAAGCGCAGGAGCTGGCCAAAGATTTACGCCGGACCAATTTATCCGGTATGGAATACGCCTGGCAGGAAATGAACCGGATCAACCCGGCGATGACAGAGTTTACCAGCGTCACCGTGCCGTTTGATATGGTGAAAGCGCTGTTTGCCGATGACGGCATTATCGCGCTGAAACTGCAAACCCTTTCACTGATGCAAACCCAGGCGGGAAAAGCTGAACGGGTAAGACTGCATATTGATGAGATGATGGGACAGCTCGAAACCCTGACTGCGGGGGCCAATCAGCTGGTGGCGCAAGGTGAGCGGGGAGTCATTGATGCCAGCGAACAGGCGACGGCGCTGTTTTTAACATTGAGTATCGCGGGGCTGATACTGGCTCTGTTTTCCAGTGTCTGGATCAGTGTGTCGGTACAACGATCGATAAAGACAATTGACCGGGTTGTCAAAGCGACCAGTGAAGGTGACTTGACGGTTCAGGTTGAGCAACGCATGCCAAAGGAATTTGCGGTGCTGGGTTCGTTGCTGGAACAGTCAAATGCCAATAACAGACAAATCCTGGCGCGATTGGTTACTAACAGCCACGAACTGAATCTTGCCGCAGAGAGCAGTCAGCAGGCGGCTTCTCAGTCACGTCAGGCGCTGAATGAACAAAGCGATGAGCTGAATACGATTTCAGCGGCGATTTCACAGCTTGAAATTTCAATAAAAGAAATTGTCAGCAGTACGGCTGAATCTGAGCTTGAGGCAGAGCAGGCCAGCCAGCTGGCGCAAAACGGCGTAGCAATTATAGAACGCAGTACTGTGAGGCTGCGGGAGCTGGATAATCAGTTTGCGGTGAATGAAAAGCGCATGACCGAGCTGGATACCCATGTTAACAAGATCACGGAAGTGGTGGAGCTAATTAGCTCGATTGCGGACAGCACAAACCTGTTGGCACTGAATGCGGCCATTGAAGCGGCCCGAGCAGGAGAGCAGGGGCGGGGCTTTGCGGTGGTGGCGGATGAAGTCCGCAAGCTGGCCAAAGAAACCAATATGCAAACAGAATCCATTCGACAGACCATTAACGAACTGCACCGCGCCGCGAGGGATGCGAACGAAGCGATGCTGGTAAGTCGACAGGAGATGACCTCGACAATCACCCTCAGTCACGAGGTGCAGCAGGCCATTCACCAGATGCAGCAAGTCATCACGGGCATTAACGATAAAATCATCACGATTGCAGCCGCTACCCAGCAGCAGGAGAACGCCTCGGTCGAAGTAGGGCGAAGCGTCGGACAGGTTTCCGGGCAGGCAGAACGTAATAACGCTCAGTTACTGACCCTGGTAAAACAGGCCGCAGCGGTGGCGGACATTGCTCATCAACAGCAGGACTTACTGGCAACTTACAAACTGTGAACGGATAAGCCTGTTTTCCCGTCGGGCAAGGTTGTTGGTAAACAGGCAACAGAGGCAATGAGCAGAAAAAAAACTGTGAAAATGCCCTGCGAAAAAGCCCTGTGAAAAAAGAGCAGAAAAAGCGTAAAAAACACCATGAGAACACGTCTAACGGTAGGAATTAACGCGTAATCATTGCAACTGATTCAGACGCCAGTACAATGCTGGCGTTTTTTATTGTTTGGTATCTGTTATGCGTATTCATGCTGTTCATAAGTTGTATGATGAGCGTCTTGCTCGCTCAACCCGGCCATTTCTGGCTCGAGGCGGTAAAGTTGAGCGCTGTCTCTACTGCATGTTACGTACTCACCTGTGTATTTGTTCAAGTAAGCCAGACATTGATTCTCAGGCTGCCTTTATGCTGCTGATGTATGACGATGAAGTGCTGAAGCCAAGCAATACCGGGCGATTAGTGGCCGATTTGTTCAAAGATACGTTTGCGTTTATCTGGTCACGGACGGAACCCAATCCCGACATGCTGGCCCTGCTTAATGATCCACAGTGGCAGCCATATGTGATTTTCCCAGCCGAATACGCGGTACCTGAGCGAGTGGCCGCGGAAGTCAGTGCGCAACCGGATAAGCGGCCGTTGTTTATTTTGCTGGACGGCAGCTGGGCGGAAGCCAAGAAAATGTTCCGGAAGAGCCCATATCTGAATCACTTGCCTGTGCTGTCGATAGATCCGGATAAGCCTTCCCGTTATCAGGTGCGCGAAGCCACCAAAGCCAATCAGCTGGGAACTGCTGAAGTGGCTGCACGTATCGTGGATCTGTACGGCGAGACAAAAAATGCCGAGGTGCTCGACTTGTGGTTTGATGTATTTCGCGAACGCTACATGACCGGCAAGCTCAATCGCACCTTGCCGGAAGCAAACGCGCTGAAAGATTTGTCCGAATGTATGGCCGGCTATTCAGTAATAAAATGACATTCCTGCGTTACAATATGCAACATATCGATGTTTCTTTCGGCAATCGCGACAGAGCGCATGGAACAGACCCCGCTAAATCTGTACCTCATCACAGTCTGTAGGTGTAGAAGTGTGGATAATTTTTTACAGTTTTGTTTTTAAATGACTTTCGGAGAGTGCGGGATGTACTACGGCTTTGATATTGGCGGAACCAAGATTGAATTTGGCGCCTTTAACGAAAAACTGGAGCGGGTGGCTACTGAGCGAGTACCGACACCGGGGGATGATTACGACAAGCTGGTGGATATCCTTGTCGACATTATTGAAAAAGCCGACCGTGAATTTGGAACTCAGGGCCAGATCGGTATTGGTATTCCGGGTATGGAAGATGCGGAAGATGGTGCACTACTGACTTCAAATGTGCCTGCAGCCAAAGGCCGTTTCCTGCGTAAAGATCTGGAAAGCCGTATTGGTCGTAGCGTTCAGATTGATAATGACGCTAACTGCTTTGCGCTTTCAGAAGCGTGGGACAGTGAGCTGCAGGGTGAAAAATCCGTACTGGGTCTGATCCTGGGCACCGGATTTGGTGGCGGCATTGTCATTGATGGCCAGGTCTTCTCCGGCAAAAATCACGTCGCGGGTGAACTGGGTCATACGCGTATGCCTATCGATGCCTGGTTCCATCTGGGCGAGAAAGCACCGTTGTTTGAGTGCGGCTGTAACAATAAAGGCTGTATTGACAACTACCTGTCTGGTCGTGGTTTCGAGCAGCTGTATGCCCATTACTATGGCGAAAATCTGAAAGCGGTAGACATCATCAAGCAGTACGGCGAAGGTGAAGTGCAAGCCGTTGAGCATGTCGATCGCTTTATGGAAATGCTGGCAATCTGTCTGGCAAACTTGTTCACGGCGTTTGACCCGCATGTGGTGGTGCTGGGTGGTGGACTGTCGAATTTTGACCTGCTGTATTCAGAGTTGCCTAAACGACTGCCTAAGCACCTGTTGTCGGTTGCCCGCGTACCTAAAATCATCAAAGCGAAACACGGTGATGCTGGTGGTGTTCGTGGTGCGGCATTCCTGAACATCCGCTAATCGGCGGCTGTAGCAAAATCGCATAGCAAAACTATTTTTGTTCTTTATAAGGACACAAGGTTATAAAGAAATAACCTCAATGAAAAAAGCACCGCTGGCGGTGCTTTTTTGCTTTTCGGGGAATCCGCGTGTTGGCTGATACTGACGGGGTACAGCCAGAATCATGAAAAGGTAGACAGTGAGAAAGTGTAATGAATCTCGCCAGATGCTAACGGTTGTGAATGAACTCTGCTAGAATCCCCGCTCGTTTTATCAATGCCGGATTCCAACATGCCTTTCCAAGCTTTAGGGCTTAACAGCCAACTTATCTCCAATATCCATGCTCTGGGTTTTCAACAGCCGACACCGGTTCAGCAACAGGCTATTCCTGAAGTGCTTGCCGGGCATGATGTGTTGGCGGGCGCGCAGACCGGAACCGGCAAAACGGCAGCGTTTGGCTTGCCGTTGATCCAGCAGCTGATGGCGGAACCGGCACGTTCTTATGGCGCTAAAACCGTGAAGGCGCTGATTTTGACGCCGACCCGTGAACTGGCGCAGCAGGTTTTTGAAAGCCTGAGCGGTTATGCCAAAGAAACCGATTTACGCATTGTCACGGCTTACGGTGGAACCAGTATTAAGATGCAGGTAAAAGCATTGGAACAGGGCGTGGATATTCTGGTCGCAACGCCGGGACGCCTGCTGGATCATGCCTATGTCGGGACCGTTGATCTCAGCCAGATCAGCATGCTGGTGCTGGACGAAGCGGATCGCATGCTGGATATGGGTTTCATTGACGATATCAAACGGATCATGAAGCGCATCAAAGCTGAGCGTCAGACACTGTTTTTTTCTGCGACGTTTGGCCCGAAAGTGAAAGAGCTGGCGTACCGTATCCTCAAGGATCCGAAAGAAATTGAAGTATCTCCGGCAAACAGTACTGCCGTCACGGTAGAACAAATGGTCTACCCGGTAGATAAGCATCGTAAGCGCGAGTTGCTCTCTTATCTGATCGGTTCCGGCAACTGGCAGCAGGTACTGATTTTCACGAAAACCAAACAGGGCTCCGATGAACTGGCCAAAGAGCTGGGTAAAGATGGGATCAAAGCGGTTTCTATTAACGGGGATAAAAGTCAGGGCGCTCGTCAACGTGCGCTTGAGCAGTTCAAAGAAGGTAAAGTGCGTGCATTAGTGGCGACGGATGTGGCCGCTCGAGGGCTGGACATCGAACAGCTAGAGCATGTTGTGAACTTCGATATGCCGTTTAAAGCAGAAGACTATGTGCACCGTATCGGTCGTACCGGGCGTGCAGGCCAGACCGGCAAGGCAATTTCGTTGATGAGTCTTGATGAAGAATGGGCGCTGCGAGCCATTGAAGAACTGTTGGATACCCGCTTGCCGCAGCAATGGCTGGAAGGTTATGAGCCGGATCCAACGGCAGAACCACTGGAAAATCTCCGTCGAGGTCGTTCAAGCGATAAGCGCCGCGCCAAAGCTAAGCATCAGATTCATAAGAATCGTGGGCGTCGTGTCAGCCGCTAACGGTATCTGTATTTAATAGGTGTTTGGCTAATAGATGTTTGGCTAATAGATGTTTGGCTAATATGTGTTTAGCTAATAGCTGTTTGGTTAATAGGTATTTGGCTATATCGCGTAACTTTCCACAGCCTTCACCTTAAGTACCAGAATATTTCAGCCCCCAAAAGGTGTGCTCTCGACGAAAAGAAACCCGTGCATTAGGCTGCACGGGTTTTGTTGTTTCAGAGACTCATGACGGACATATCCGATAACTGCTGTTAACGTTTGCAGTTTTTGATGGCGTCGGCCAGTAATTCTGTGGCTGTGAAGTGGCATTCAGGCAAATCCGCATCGCACGGATGGCGTGGCTCAACCCTCGGTCCCCATTGAATGACGCCAGCCCCCCAGGTCAACCCTGCACCAAAGGCAGCTGACAGAATGGTGTCTCCAGGCTTGATTTTGCCTTCTTCAACGGCTTCACACAGCGCGATAGGCACAGTGGCAGCCGAGGTATTGCCGTATTTATGGATATTGATGAAGGCTTTTTCCAGCGGGATGCCGGAATGCTCGCACAGCGCTTCAATAATGCGCTGGTTTGCCTGATGGGGGATGACGACGTCAATGTCATCCTGCGTCAGGTTAGCGCGCTCCATGACCATTTTGGCTGCGGTTCCCATTCCACGCACCGCACGGCGGAAGATTTCACGTCCGACAAAGTTGAACGCAAAGTGTCCTGCATCCGGGCTGTAGCGATCCATCCCGACTCCAAAATCCGGAATCGCCAGTACGTCGCGACCTTCTGAATCACAACCCAGCTGAGCTGTCAGTAGTCCAGAATGCTGTGTGGAGCGGCTTAATACCACAGCACCCGCACCGTCACCGAACAGAACTGCCGTGTCACGTTTACTCCAGTCCAGATACCAGGACAGACGCTCAGCACCAATAACCAGTGCATGCTCATAGTTGCCGGCCTGAATCATTTTACTGGCTGTTTCCAGCCCGTAGAGAAATCCTGTGCATGCCGCATTCATATCAAATGCTGCGGCTTTCTTAGCCCCTAAATCCAGCTGGACTTTCGACGCGATATTTGGAACCAGGGTATCCGGTGAGCACGTCGCGACAATGATGAGGTCCAGCTCGGAACCATCAATTCCTGCCGCAGCCAGTGCGCGTTCGCCAGCCACTTTGGCCAGTTCAGAAGTTTTCACATGGCTGATGCGACGAGAATGAATACCGGTGCGGGTGCGGATCCATTCATCAGAAGTATCAACAAACTGACTCAGTTCTTCGTTTGTCAGTTCGGTTGGCGGCAGACACTTTCCCCAACCAGTAATTTCGGCATAGTACATAGGATGACTCTTATTATTGTTGTCCAACACAATTTCGCCATGACACCTTAACGTAATTACAACAGAAAATCAGTGCGTCAGCTTGAAATATGGAGCGATTCATCAGGAAAAGGATTTGTTACAATCAGCAGGTACACATTAAAAAAAGGAATAAACCATGATTCGCTTGGGTGTAATAGGCACAAACTGGATTACCGACCGTTTTATCGAGGCAGCGCTCGCGTCAGGCAAGTATCAGTTGGCAGCGGTATACTCCCGGACAATGGAGCAGGCGAAAGCCTTTGCCGCAAAATATGATACCGCTGAGTGCTTTGACTCGCTGGAAACGATGGCGGCCTCTGAGGCTATCGATGCAGTGTACATTGCCAGCCCGAACTCGTTTCATGCCCCGCAGGCGAAACAGTTTCTTCAGGCAGGTAAACACGTGATTGGTGAAAAGCCGCTTGCATCGAACTTCACTGAAGTTCAGGACTTGATTGATGTCGCGCAACAGAATCAGGTGGTGCTGTTTGAAGCTATGAAAGCAACGTATACGCCGAACTTTTACGCCATGAAACAGGCGTTACCGAAGTTGGGTAAATTGCGCAAAGTGTATTTGTCTTACTGCCAGTACTCTTCCCGTTACCAGAAATACCTGGACGGTGAAAATCCGAATACGTTTAACCCGGCGTTTTCCAATGGTTCACTGATGGATATTGGCATTTATCCGTTGAGCACGGCGATTGCACTGTTTGGTGAGCCTAACAGTTTTACGGCACAGGGGGCACTTCTGGATTCGGGTGTTGATGCGCACGGTACGCTTGTGTTGCATTACCGCGAGTGTGACGTGGTGGTGTGTCACTCAAAAGTGAGCGATGGAATTATCCCAAGTGAAATTCAGGGCGAGCAGGGTACGTTACTGGTTGATTTTATTTCTGAATGTCATGGTGTAAAACTGCACCGTCGAGGTGAACCCGTCGTCGATTTGTCCGTAGCGCAGGATGAGAATGCGATGCGCTATGAGGCCGAAGTTTTTGCCGAATTGGTAGAGAGCCAGCAGGTTGACCATGAAGGGTTACTGCGCAGCCAGATTGTCAGTGCAATCATTACTCAGGCTCGAGAAATTATTGGTGTGCGCTATCCGGCCGATAAGCTGTAATACCTAATCAGTGAATACTGCTCGTCTGACTTGAGTCGATGTATAAGCAGCAACTGAAGGATACCTAAAAACACAGGTGCTTTTAGACGCACGATATTGATGAACGAAAAAAGACCGATATGTTCAGCTTACAGCTGTTCATATTGGTCTTTTTATTTGAATCTGTGTGTAACCCGGCCAGGAGATGCTTGTCTGGCTTTTTTGTCGCTAGGGAGCATTCGTGTATTACGACGAGAGGGCAGTAGATTGGCATCCGTGAGTGCTATGAAGGCGTTTTTATTGGGGCGATTGGGGGTAATTGGGCCGGGATATGGCAGAAACAGAAGGGCCTCTCAATTTGAGAGGCCCTTTTTATTGAATGTTTGAGCAGGCTGGCGGATTACCAGAACAGGTAAGCAATCAGTGTCAGCACCACAATACAAGCCAGGTTCAGGTAGATACCGGCTTTCATCATCTCAGACTGCTTGATGTGGCCCGAACCAAACACGATTGCGTTAGGTGGTGTTGCCACTGGCAACATGAAGGCACATGAAGCGGCAACAGCAATCAGAGCAGACAGAATGACAGGTGATACACCCAACGCTTCTGCTACGGTCGCAAATACTGGCACCAGCAGTGCCGCACTTGCCGTGTTACTTGCAAACTCAGTCAGGAAGACAACGAAGCCCGCAATAACCAGAATCGTGAAGAACAGACCAGCTTGATCCAGGAAACCACTCAGCCCTTCAGCCAGGAACACACTGGTGCCGGTTGCTTTCAGGATATTACTCAGACAGATACCACCACCGAACAGCAGCAGAACGCCCCAGTCAGTTGATTTTTGGATATCTTTCCACTCAACAACGCGCGAGGTGCCCAGCATGACGATGGCAAACAGAGCTACCAGAGTGTCGAAGCTGCCGAAACCACCCAGGAATGCGTTAATCGGTTTGCTGAAAATCCACAGGAAGACAGTGATAGAGAAGATAACCAGTGTCGCAAGTTTACCGTTGGTCCATTCAACCGGCTTATGATCCAGTTCGAACGTGTGGTTCAGGTTTGGTTTAAGCAGCAGGTACAGCAAACCTACAGAAACAGGTAGCAGGATAGCTGTAACTGGCACACCGAATGCCATCCACTCTGTAAAGCTCAGACCCACTTCTGCAGCGGCAATGGCGTTTGGTGGGCTACCAACGATGGTTGCGATACCACCGATGCTTGCACAGTAAGCGATACCCAGCAACACGAAGACATAAGTACTGCGTTCACTTTTGGCGTTAACTTTGTTCAGGACACCCAGTACCAGTGGCAGCATCATTGCAGCAGTGGCTGTATTACTGATCCACATAGACAGGCCTGCAGTCACCCCAAACAGCATGAATACGGCAACAGACATCTTGCCTTTAGCCATCAGCAGTACTTTGTCAGCAATCGCTTTATCCAGTTCTTGCTTATGCAGTGCGGCTGCCAAAGCGAAACCACCCAGGAAAAGGAAAATAATCGGGTTGGCATAGTTACTGAGCGCCTGAGGCGTCTGGAAAATGCCAAATCCAATTGCCAGAATAGGAATCAGGATAGCGGTAATACTGACGTGTAGCGCTTCCGTCAGCCAAAGTACAGCAACGAACACCAGAATACTCAGGCCGACAACCACGTTGTGGTCAAAAGGCAGGGTATTCAGCAGTATTGTAAAAAGGGCGATGTCTGCCAGCAGAATAATACTGTTCCGGTCAAACAGCCACTTACGTAGGGTCATGGTCAAGGCTGTCATAATAGTTCCTTTCGCTAGATTATAGTTATTACCGAGCAAGTGCTTGTCTTGGCGGTGAATCGGGTACAGATGTTATCAGTTGTATGGCTATTGTTAACCAAAGAGCGCGCAAATGTTGTGCCTTTATCGGGTGGGTTTTTCTTTTTGTGAGTTGGTGTTCAGGGAATGTGTGGGAATATACCCATTGAAGCTGTCACCCATGAAACAGAAAGTATTCCCCGTCGCATCTTATGGGGTACACCGTCAGATATGTTAACAAAAAAGTCGTGGCGTAATGATGATGTTCGCCTGGCAGAAGGGCATCATTTGGATGAATCTGACCTGAACAACAATGTCAATACTTTGACTGGTGTTATGGACGCACAGCAGGTTTTTGGCGAAACAAGTGTGATCTTGCTCCAATTAAGGTTGGCACCTGATGAATACAGTATTTAGTTACTGTTATGCCTTATGTATCATAAGTAAAAAGGAATCATAATTAATATACAAAAAGGCTAGGGACACAATGAGTACAAAGAAGGTTTTGATGAAAAAGCGCATTCAGAGTGAAGTACAAACTCACATGCGTAGCGTAAGAGAAAAATTTATCAGATCCTTTGCCGACGGCTCTAAGGCGAAAGTCAATTGAACAGTATTTGTGATGAAAAACGCCACTGAAACTCAGTGGCGTTTTTGTATCCGTTAGTCAGCCGGTTCATCGAAAGGAATTGATGACACAGCATTATATTTACGTCAGCGTGTGCGTTGCGGGCTTACAGTGATGAATGTGGGGCATCCTGTTCAAGCCTTTGTTGCAAGATTGGCTCTTTCGGTCCCGGAAACTTCGGCTGCATATCTAGCACATAGATATCAATAACCGCTTTTACGCGTGCGAATACTTCCCTAACACGGATTTTCATTCCCGCAGCACCTTTGGGTTCAGGTACGGCCAGACAAATGGCATCGATGTTGTTTTGTTTAGCAATAAAGAGTGCCCGTTCGCAGTGAAAGCGCTGTGTGATAATGACAAAGTGGTCGGCATCGAACACACTTTTAGCGCGCACTACAGAGTCCAGCGTTCTGAACCCCGCGTAATCCAGCACGATGTTTTGATCCGGGATCCCGGCCTTCAATAAGTCCCGCTTCATGGTCCAGGGTTCATTGTAAGAACGATGGGCATTATCACCACTGAGTAGCAGCACATTTACCTTACCTAACTGGTACAGGTTTTGGGCGGCATTCATCCGGTATTGATAGTAGGGGTTCAGTGACTTCGCGATATATTTGCTGGTGCCCAGCACCAGACCGACTGAGCGGGCTGGGATATCTGCAGTATCTTCAAAAATTCGCGACGAAGCCTGAGACGTAAACCACCGATCAACAAGCAAGGCAGATGAGGCAAACAGAATCAGAAAAACAACACTGATGCGTAAGAAAAACAGCAGTTTCATAAAAGAAGTGGAACCATATATCTGTGAAAGCCTCATTACTATTCATCATTAGCAGCATGACTGAACAACATACGCTCAAGCCTGCTGTAAGTATACTACCTTAATTTATTGATAACTTTCTGTAAACTAACGGTCAGAATCGTCATCATGTCGCGACGGGATCTGCGGCATTATTAATCAGAGATGACTAAAATTTCACTGGTAACAAAGGATTGAGGAAAGGTACACAGAAAAATACCTTCAGCCGAAGGAGGCATGAAAAAGGTGCTCTGAAAGTGAATGTTGAGAGTAGGGAAGATGCATCAGAATAAAAAAGCCTTCTGGTCGGACATACTGGATTCGAACCAGCGACCCCTACTCCCCCAGAGTAGTGCGCTACCAGGCTGCGCTAATGTCCGCCAAAAGGCTTTATATTCATTACGTTAGTGCAAATGAGTGTACTCAAGAAAATAAAGAATGCAATAGCCTCTCCACGAGAAATTTAAGCTATCTCTCAGAACAGGTCGGTTGTTTGGTGAAAAATTCCCCATCTTATCTCTGGTTTGTAACTGTCTGGCTGTGTATGTCTGTTATTGGATATCTGGCTACTGGCTACTGATTGACTGATGATTGTGTGCCTGTCGTAAAAATGCAAGAGAAGCATTCGCGGTGTTTAATCAAACCATGACGAGGAGCGGCGCTAAGTAAGGATAGCGTGCTAAGGGTAGAAACAAATGCAGCCGGTAAGGCCATTACAGGCTGCATTCGTGTCATGGGAGAACATTTGTGTTGTGGGAAAATCAGGATTCCTGGCAATAACTGGGGGAGCGTTTAATCCTCGATGCGGATATTGGCCTGACAGTTCCCTCTGAACGCCTTGTCTTGTCCCCGTTTTTTAAAACCGGTCTGGGCAGAATATGCTTCAAGCTTGGCACGTAGTGTTGAGTGTTGTTCAAAATCATTCGGCAGTGAAAGGCGTATCTCTTGCAGATAATGACCGTTCAGGCAAGAAAGCTGAATACCTTGGGTTGCACTTTCGCCCAATGACGCAACCATCATCTCACGGAAGTGAGTTACAGGGACGGATTTGCCAATGTTAGCTTTAATGAATTGCCCTACCACAGACTGATCGACCTGTTGCACTAATTTTGTGGCCAATAAGAAATAGTCGTCATCTGCGCGGTTCTGGCAGGCACCGTGTTTCTTCCACTGGTATTCACCAAAGTCAGTTTCATAATAAAAGTTAGGCATCCAGGGAGCGATCGCTTTTATCGTGGAAGGTGAAAGGCGCATTGGCTCAGCGGGTTCACAGTACCCATATTGGGTGCCACAAACATTTCGATTCGGCCATAAACCGTGCAAGGTCAGATTATTAACAGTGAGTTTATTGTGGTTAATCGCACGGCATTCAGGTTTTTGATTGGCATTTTTGTTGTGCTCACAAAATCCTTTTTGCCAACTGACAGCCAGAACATAGGAGTCATGCTGGTTTGGAATCTGGCATTGGTTGTTTTGGCGTTTATTATTCTGAGATGCCGTAAATGGCGGCGACTGAGATTGTGTGAAATCCGCTTTACCGCAATTAAGGTTTACCCAGCGTTCTTGCGGGTGAGCACCAGGAATGGCCAACTGAACCCAGTCGCCATTTGGTTTGTTAAGCTGTAATGCCTGATAGGTGTTGCCGGAATCAGTGTACCAGTCGCCCGGGTTAGCTTGTTTCTTGATGGATTGAAAAGCCGGGCACCGTTCTGAGGCAGTGAACGATCCATTAACCTTAACTGAAGCGAAACTGGTAATTGGGACTAAACTGGCAATGAGCAGAAAAGCGAAATGTTTAATTGGACGAGTCTGTGAAATTGGCATGATTTAATTAGGCGCGTATGTATGGAAATATTTGCAGATATTATAGAGGATACGATTCATATAGATAAACTGTTGCCAAACAAACAAGTGTGAACCACACTCATTTTGAAAGAACAAAAACCTGCTACTACCTGAACGAAGGTTAATTTTGCAGAAATTTAAGTTCACATGTACAAGAAGTAGAGGTATCATCGGCCTGTCTAACCTTAGTGGTTTCTGATTGCCACGCTCTATGCTCTCAATGACAATGCTTTAAATGACTAGTGTCCTGCATATTGAATGTGGTTCAGAATGTTTGTCAAACCAGCTCAGTTCTGAGGCTGTGTTTTTTGTTGTGACTTTTCGATTATCAATTCCGTGCCTCGCTGAGAGTCAATCATATCTTCTGTCGATTCAGAATGAGCCGGATGTGGTATTCGGTTTAAGAGGTATAATTCATGGATAATTTTGCTGCCGCTGAAAAGGCGCTATCAGCGATGCTGAAAAGCGTTGATAGTAAATCAGGTTCAGTTAAAGAAGAGCGCGTTGATTACCGCCAGATATTGATTGATTTTGCTGATGAGGTTCCTGGTCGTCAGAAAGCTGTAATTAAGCGTATTCCATTACAGAAGATTAATAACTTGATTGCTGTGTTGCACGAGTTTAAAGAAGAGTCGCGTAAGGTTCGTATGAATGAGATCCTGGCGCAGATGGAAAAAGACGGGGTACACCCGGAAGAATTGCTGGAAAACAGCTACGAAGTATAAAACTGACTGCATATATTTAGTTAACGAGTTTTGAGCACCAAGTTCTGATTCGTGAATAAGAAAAAGATATCTTGTTCACCGATAATTAAGCCATTTAATTATCGATTTTCTGTTGCGTGTAATGCGTACACAGTTAACTCTCAATGAATTCTAATGATTAAAGAGAGTGATTTTCTCTTTACCTCTTACTTGGGCGCCAAATATGGTTTGGCGCTTCTGTCTTTTATTGTCTTTCCTTTGTCTGATGTAATATAAGTTTCTTACAATTGAAACGGACGCTGTCATCTTGCTCATTCTGTGCTATCAACTGAGCAATCTATCGGATTCTGTATATCAATTTAGGCTTGGTATAAACTAGTGCTTCAGCATTGATTGTGCCAAGAAATCTGGCCTGTCAAAAAATAAATGCAAAGAAAAAATATACAGGCGTAAAGTGTGGAAACTTTAATTAAAGCGAAACAACTGAGCAAATCTTATGGCCGGTTTAAAGCCCTGATGGATGTCAGTTTTGAATTGAAAGCCGGGCAGGTGATGGGGCTGCTTGGCCACAATGGTGCAGGAAAATCATCATTAATCAAAAGTTTACTTGGTGCCCATGATTTTGATGGCGAGCTTTCTGTTTTTGGGTTGTCGCCCCGTAAGGATCGGGTGAACATCGTCCGGGATCTGGCCTACATCTCTGATGTTGCCATGTTACCGGAGTGGATGACCGTGAAGCAGGTGATCAATTTTGTGTCCGGCGTGCACCCGAAATTCAGTAAAGACGCTGTTCATGAGTTTCTGAAAAAAACAAATATACAGTTATCAACCCGAATCTCTCGTCTGTCTAAAGGCATGAAAGTGCAGTTGCATTTAGGGTTGGTTATGTCGAGTCAGGCAAAAGTTCTGATTCTTGATGAGCCTACTCTGGGACTGGATTTAATGTTCCGTGAGACATTTTACCAGCACCTGATGCAATGGTTTGAGCAAGACGACCGAGCGTTAATTATTGCCAGCCACGAAGTTGATGAAATTGCCCATTTACTGACTGATGTGTTGATTTTAAAACGCGGCAAGCCTGTGTTTATGGGAACCATTGCCGATGCGGTTACTCAACTGACGAAAGTACAGTTATTGCCCGAGCAATACCATGCTGCAGAAGTGGCCCGCCCGGTTTGGATTCAACATGGGGCAAATTCTCGAGTGGGGTATTACCGCAATCAGCCCCCTGAAAAACTGGCTCGCTTAGGGGAACTCTCTATCCCAACGTTGGCAGAAGTGTTTTTGGCATTACAGCAGGAGGAACAATGAAAAGCTGGATGACGTTGCTACAGAAAGAACTGCTGGAATATCGAATCGTTATCAAGCTGCCGTTGTTTCTTGTCGTGTTTGCCGTGGTCAATTTTGCCATTGTTCTTAGCGGAGACAGTCAGGTGATGTTCTCTGTAAAGAGCTCGGGCGCGATGATTGACTGGGGAATCGAAGCGGATGCGTTTGCGGGACTCATCGGGAAATTGAATGAGTTGCTCGCCGGTATTGTTTCTTTAGTGCTGTTTTTTATTTATGTTCCGAAGACGATGCGTAAAGAAAAACAAGAGGGAAGTCTGATGTTCTGGCGTTCAATGCCTGTGTCTGACACGCTGGCAGTGGCGGCCAAGCTTTGTTTCGCGCTGGTGGTTATTCCCGCTATCTCTTCCGTTTTGTTGCTTAGCGCTGATGCCATTGTCTGGGTGCTGGCGTCGCTCTTTATGCCGCAGGACGTAATTGCCTCGCTGGGCATTTCAGTAACTGGTGCCGCAATGCACTGGATTGGTTATGTGACGCGCCTTGGCTTGATGAGCCTGGCATTATTGCCGATTGCCACCTTGCTGCTGGCAGTTTCTCAGCTGACACGTTATCCACTATTAACAGTGATTATGGCGATTGTTATCTTCAAGGTTGCGATGATTCAGGCGACGGGTTCAACGGAACTGGGAAGTCGACTCTCTGATATTTACTGGCTACCGGTAACCGTATTGACCAGCAGTGAACCTCTGCCCGCTTATTTGATGTTAGGCTGGTTGAACGCGATACTGCTGGTTGCTAGTGTACTGATGTTTCTGGCATCCGTCTGGTTACGCGGGCGAGACGAAATGCTACGTATGTGATAGCGACATTAGCCAGCAAACAGAGCCAGTTAGGACACACTTTTTGTGCCAGTGATGGTTTGCGGGTGCTTGTTTGCGAGTATTTATTTGTAGGTGCTTGCTAGTAGGTGTTTGCTTGCAGGAAACTGGCACTGTTTAGCACCTTGAACTGATAGAAATAAAAACGGAGAGCACTGCTCTCCGTTTTTATTTTCTTCCCTGTCAGCAACAGCGGTCAGGCTGTTGTGACACTCTTGATGTAGTCTACTTCACGCTTGTACTTACGAACATTACGTGACAGTGTGCCCTTAGGAACATCAAAGCGTTTCTCAGCTTCGTAGCTGGAAAGGCCTTCAAACACTACAGCTTCGACAGCAACGCGTTGATTGTCAGATTTAAAAATACGTTGTGCGATAATTTGGTATTGGGCTCGGTTCATCTGGTATTACTCGCTCGGCAAAAAAGGACTAAAATTGCTCAAAAGTAAAAAGTCGTTTTATTTATGCCACAGAGATTACCAGCCGAACCCTAACAGAACCTTAATCGAGCAAGCGAAGACCTGCTGGTAGTGCATCACCAAATACGCGTTTTGTTTCGCTTTCTGTCAGCATTTTCACGGAAGATACCATCTCAATCCAGCTTTCAGGTACTTTGCTGAGCTTCAGTTTTTCCAGTACAGCCTGACGGCTTTCATCATCCACATCCAGTGCCCGGTCACCGGTCATGCGGCACATCATAACGGCCGCAAAGGCGATGTTGGAATCATTGCGCCAATCGAGATCCATCAGCTCTGGTAAACAGTAGGCAACGTGCTGTGGTGTTAGCAGGTTATGCGCACTGCCATAAAACGGGCTACGCGTTGCAATCCGGCCAATGGCCCACCAATGTGCCTGAGCGAACTGGGGCTTCTGCAAGCGGCCGAAAAGCCACTCAATCAGCTGCAGTTTGTACTCAAACGGCAGGTTTTCCAGTGATGCTGCTAAACGAACCATGTCCTCGTAGCTGCGATCCTGCATTTCTTTAGCCAGCTTACTGTTTCGCAATGCCGACGGATTAATGTACTTGGCAATTTCCTTAAAAATCAGTTTTTGCTGTTCCTGAGTCAGCCCCCCGGCGACGCGCCGCCAGAAGGTCCACCAGTCGCTCCAGGTTTTCGGGTTATCAAACTGAATACCATGCTGGTAAAGCGACCAGATTTGCTCCATGCGCCATTCATCTGATGGGTAACCAAAACCGGGACGCATCGTAAATCCGGCCAGTTTTAGCCAGTTTCGTTCGTGTAAATCTGAACGGCGACGGCGCTTGCGGCTGTCGAGCAGAGCATTGGCCAGCTCTCGCAAACACGGCGTTTCCCAGCTATCTCGTTTCCCCAGTAATTTTTCCAGTTGTTTGTTGATGGTTTTGATGGCTTTTGGATCGGCCGTTTTGGTGCTGCCACCGTACACTTGTTTAATGAGTGCTACTGCGTCATCCATTTTGGCTGGTACACCGGACTCGGCCAGATTCGCGTGACCAGACTGATTCAGTTTTGCCAGATCTTTTCGGATGGCAAATTCGACTTTCCAGCGTTTGGTGTCGTCCTGGGTACTGACGCATTCCAGTTGCAGTGTTCCCACCTCGGTAAGCTGGCAGGCCAGGGTAACTTCCTCGCGATCTTTCTGGTTGGCAGCCAGTTCAGAGCGATCCCGCTCACTGTCGAGTGTGGCAATGAAAGGCGGCAGACTAACGAAGCTCTCATGATCGATAGGGTAAAGCTTGCCGGCTTGTGTGTGCTGATCGTCAGTGGAAGAAACAAGGTTGAAACGAACCGGTTCGCCCAGCGTCAGGGCAAATTTACGATCTTTCAGACGAATTTCAGTGCCTTCATCCAGCCCTTTCGGCAGCAAGCATAAGCCTTGTCTGTCTTTTTTCTTGTCATCCAGAACCAGAAAGAATGAGCGGGCTGAACCGCCACCGATTTTAAGCTGTGCCCCGTGACGGGCTTTGGCATACGCAACAGCACCAAAGGCGACGGCCAGATCCGGATGTGGATTCTCAAGCTCAGTGACAGTGTCACCTCGCCATGCGGAAAAGTTTTCCAGCACCCGCTCGGAGAGCAGTGGACTGTTAAACACACCGCCGTTAAGGATCACAGCGGCCGGAATTGCGGGTTGTTCTTTGGATAACTCAATGCCTTTTTCACGAAGAGATTCGCGGCAAACACTGTCGTGCAATGAGATAAACTGCGCCAGGTGTTTACTGATTGCCGGATCGGCAGCATAGGGCAGGCCAAACTCTACCACGGCAGCTTGACGATGGGCAGGCTGATCACTGAACGCAGTGCGAGGGAAAAAGCCATCAAGCGCAACTCCGTGTACTTCATCACGGGTTAGAGCCACACTTTTTGCTCCGCCAATCAGGCGTGAACCGCTGCCAAGCATGGTGATGTTGGCACTTTCCGGCGCGTTACCAGAGAGCAGACGTTCTTTGACTTTGCGGGTTTGCTGAATCAGCTTTGATAGTCCGGCGGCGCTGAGCTTTTTACTGTCGCCGTGAAGTCGTTTTTCAGCCAGATGTGCCAGAGCCAGGTCAATATTGTCACCACCCAGCATCAGGTGATCCCCGACACCGATACGATCCAATGTAAGTTTACCTGCTTTCGTACCGACTTTAATCAGGCTGAGGTCTGTGGTTCCCCCGCCGACATCGCAGACCATCAGCAACGGAATATCCTGCAGCAGATGCTCCGCCTGCGATTTATTCTGTGCATACCAGTCGTAGCAGACTGCCTGTGGCTCTTCCAATAACAGAATATTGGTTAAACCGGCCATGGCTGAGGCTTCCAGGGTCAGCGCACGGGCTGATTCATCGAAAGAAGCCGGCACTGTAATGACGACTTCCTGTCTGTTCAGTTTGGCATCCGGGTGGTGGTAGTCCCACGCCTGGCGTACATGGTTCAGGTAACTGGCACTGGCAACGACCGGAGACACTTTCTGCACGCTGGTGTTGGCAGACCAAGGCAGGATAGGCTCATTACGGTCAACGCCGGTGTGTGACAACCAGCTTTTTGCACTGACGACCTGACGGCCTTCTACTTTAGCGCCAAGTTCACGGGCAAAATCACCAATAATGGCATGAGGAATGTCACCGCGAACCGGCGTATTGTCCCACGGCAGCACCAGCTGTGACGGATCAATCTCACCGTCGGCAGGGTGGTACCGGAATGACGGAAGCAGCGGCTTACGGGCGACCTCTCCCGGAGCAATGAGCTGATCAATTTCAAATATCTTGATTGGACTCGATTCTAGATCGTCAGAAATCGGGGTGTAGGCAACAACGGTATGGGTTGTCCCGAGGTCAATACCGACAAGATAACGAGGGGATGACATGATTACTCCAGGCTGATCATTCAGTGTTCAGAACATGTAGGATTCAGTGCGGATACAGGTTTTGAAAATCACCTTATCAGGATGGGCTGAAAGGGGACTGACCGGAAACTGAATCTTCCTTATTCAGATTAGTATGCAAAAAGACAGCGGCCATTATAACGTTGTAAACCGGTCTCTGTTGAGTCAAATCTTTGATTACAATAACGAACGGTAAGAAAAACGGCGCATTAAGCGCCGTTTTATGGAGGGGATTACTTGTCGCGAACGTCGAATTCGACCTGCCATTTCTGGCCGCCGTCAGTCGGAATCGCTTCCAGGCACAAAGTACCCAGTTCAGTCACACGAGAAGCCAGACGAACAGGGACCACTTCACCTGCAGTACGACCTTCAGAAACTGGCAGGGTAACCTGAATCGCAGGCAGCTCTTCCAGTTCTTCCGGTTGCCACCAGTCCAGATGGGTGCCGGCCGGGTCTTCTCGGCGAACCGTTGAGCCAAAGAATTTGAACTGAACCGGCTGACCGATCACCAGACCAAATTCACGGCTTGGGACGTCGGCATGAGTGCCTTCTTCCATCCCAAACGGTGCCACACACAGAGCTTCCAACGGTGGCTCCATGCCCGGAATTGCAGGCATTGAACTTTCGATACCTACGTAGTAGCTGCTTGCAATACCGCCACGGATACGAACGCCTTTGCCTTTGCGCACCGAACCGTAGTAAGAGGCGCCGCTTGCAACGGCCAAGTCCAAATCCACACCCTGCAGGCGCTTCGCTTCCGGGCTGCCTGCGGTGGTCAGCCAGCTGTTGATGATGGACATCAGACGCTGTGACAGCAGATCCGATTTCAGAACGCCACCGTTAAACAGAATCGCGGTCGGGCGAATGAAATCTTCGTGCAGTTGGTCGTATTTCTCAAACAGCTCATCAACCGCAGAAGATTGACGGCTCAGGAAGCCGGCAACATGACGGGAAATCGCTGCATCCTGTGCGTATGGCAGACCCATCTGGGTCAGTGCACCACGCTGCATTTCGACAGGATGTTCGTTAACGCTGTTGCGTGGGAAGAAGCCTTCAACCAGTGTCTGTTGGACTTCTTCCTGAGTCAGTTCAGTCTGCAGTGTGCCGCCCAGTAGCTTCGAGCCACGGCTAGGCACCACGATCGGCATCGTTTTCAGCTCTGGGTCGCTCAGCAGTGCTTCTTTCGCATCACGACAAGCGTGTGTGATGGCCTGAATCTGCCATGGTTGAAGCTGCTTGCCTTCCTGCGCCAGTTTCATTTTCAGACGGTAAGCCAGCGCCAAATCCATGTTGTCGCCACCCAGCAGGATGTGATCGCCGACTGCAACACGGTTCAGTACCAGATTGCCGTCTTCTTCAGTGACGGCAACCAGTGAAAGGTCAGTAGTACCACCACCGATATCAACAACCAGAACCACGTCGCCGACAGAAACCTGGTCACGCCAGTTTTCTTCATTGTTTTTCAGCCAGCTGTATACCGCGGCTTGTGGCTCTTCCAGCAACGTCATGTGTCGGAAACCGACTTCGCGGGCCGCATCGGCGGTCAGGTCGCGGGCTGCCGGATCAAACGAGGCCGGTACCGTAATGGTCACGTCTTGATCAAACAGCGGAGAGTCAGGGTGCTGGTGATTCCATGCATCAGCCAGGTGAGACAGGTACTGACGGGTCGCTTCCAGTGGCGACACCTTCTCAACTTCTTCCGGGCTGTTCAGCGGCAGAAACGCATCACGGCGGTTTACGCCGCCATGGCACAGCCAGCTTTTTGCACTGGCAACCAGACGGATAGGGGTCTTGCTGCCTAATTGGCGAGCCATGGCACCGACGATGGCTTTCGGTTGACCGTTCCAAGGCAGGGCCGTGTCGCCCGGTGCCAGTTCAGACTCGTGAGCCTGATACATAAAAGACGGCAGCTGATCTTTTTCTTCGACATTACCTGGCGTAGTCAGCTGGGCAATCGGCATCACATTGACGCGAGCATCTTCATCTTGCAGATCAACGTAAGATAAAACGCAGTGTGTGGTACCCAGGTCGATACCGACACTGTAACGGTGTTCTTGTGTTTCGTGCATTACAGTTCTACCTCAGCGGCGGCAATGATACGCGCATCATGACCTTCTGCCAGTTTAGGCAGTTTGACGTCAGTGACTCTCCAGCCGCGGTGGATTAATGTTCCGGTAAATGGCGCTTCACCAACAACATTGCCGGTCAGACGAACTTCTGATGCATTAAAGCCTTGTGGCAGGGTAATGCGGGTTTCTTCGTCTTCGCTACGCACTGGGGCAAAGCTGAAGTACTCGTTCAGTACTTTCTGGCCACCTTCGTGAATAACGCGCGCAGCAGCACCGATTTCAGCATCGGCAAAGCCTTTCAAATCTTCTTGCATGAAGTCGATGAAACGGGCTTCCTGCTGAAGCAGTGAAAGTAACTGAAGTGCCGCATCAGGCGTGGCGGTTTTCAGTTTTGGTTCAACTTCGACGATCTTTTCGACTTCAACCACTTTTTCAACTTCAACAATCTTCTCGACGGGTATTTCAACCTCGACCAGTTTCTCCACTTCCTTTTCAACGACTTTCTCGATTTCTACCGGTTTGCCTTTTTTGGCGACGTACAGCACCAGAAGAACAACGACAAGACCTGCCAGCCAGGCGTGACCCATGTCGATAGTTGTCGGCATTGCCGATAGATCCACAGTCAGATTAGAAAAATCAAAAGCCATATTCCGTATTCTCTATAAACAGTGAGATTCTTATTCAAAATTAGGGCGAATCTTATCATAATCAGGGTGCATTACATCTAAGCCTGTCATTTTTTTGCCCTAATTAAATCAATTCGTTTCGCTGTCGCTCACTTTACCATCAAAAATCTCTGACAAAGCTCTGTCATCGCGGAAAAATACGCATGCTAATCTGCCCGGTCGGCCACAAGATGCGTATCCCTTTTCAGTTTTAGCGTATCTGGCTGGGTTTGCAGGAAAATGTTTACGGATTATGCCTCCGTTGCCGGTTGTTTTTGGCAATGAGGCTAATGCAGTGGAATCAAAACATGCTTTGCCCGTCTGACGTGAGCCGGGCAAAGAGCGTGCAGAGTTAAGTTAGCGGAGTGACGTTAATTGCGCGGCTAAGAGTGCAATGAATAGTTTAGCTAAAGGTGCAAGTAAAGGTGCAAGCCAGGACGCAAACACGCGGATTGGCCTCGCTGGCGAATCCGGGATGTTACGGGTAGTCCAGCACCATTTTGATGTCGCTCAGATTGTCATGAATCCAGTGTTTGTTAATGGCACCCCATTCTTCAATCACATACATGCCGCTTCGATTGCGTTCACCTTGCGCCTGCTTAAACGTGCAGACAATATCTAGATCAGCAAGGCTTTTGATGGTGTCCTGCGCTGTACGGCGCGGCATACCGGTGTATTCCAGTAACCCCGGCACCGTGGCGATGCCGTTATCTATCAGGTATGCCACATAAAGGCGGCGGTAAAAGCTGGTTTTGGTCTTGCTAATTGTCATTTCAGACGGTCCTTCTTGAAAAATCCTTATTGCGTCGCCTTTGTTATTGCCCGGCATTTCCCTTCGCATACCTGATGGAATTCTGTTTGGCTGAACAGTTTGTGAACGCGTTTTTCTCAGCCTGAACATTTATCGTCAGGGTGCCTATAAAACAAATGGTTAGCAGGTGTTTAGGCTGTAAATAAGCCTATCACTGAAATGGGTCCGGCAACAGTCCATTCTCATTGTATCGAGGTTCTTTGTCTTGATCGCTTTTCTACCGTGCGTCAGCGCCGATCGGCTACCCCTTTAGTCCTAATTCCCGCCTGACTAAGTTATCAAATTCTCAGAAGCTAACTAGAGTTAAACATAATAAACCGATAGGGAATGGATATTGGGATATCACTATGAGTGACGCAAATCGTCGAGGCTCAGAGCTGAAAGCCTTCCTGTTTATCACCGTTATTTTGTTTCCTGTATTGGCGGTCGCTGTGGTTGGTGGCTACGGCTTCCTAGTGTGGTTTTTACAGGTCATGGCGGGATAAACACTTAGCGCCAAATGAAAAAACAGCTAAAGAGCGAGTTTACAGAGCCTACTATTAGCCTTGGTCAGCCATTGAGCCTACAGCCGATTGCTGATCAGGCACAGCAGATTGTCAGCATAGATTAAGCAGCAGAGTGAGGACGCAATGAAATGTTCACGGCGTAACTTTATCAAAGCGCAGGCCGCCGCATCGGCTGCTGCCGCTGCTGGTATCTCCATACCGGTTGTGGCCAGTAATGTCGTTACCGATGCCAGCAAAACGCAAATCACCTGGGAAAAGGCACCCTGCCGGTTTTGCGGCGTGGGGTGTTCGGTGAATGTCGGGGTGAAGGACGACAAGGTGGTGGCCACTCATGGCGATATTAAGTCGCCGGTAAACCGCGGCCTGAACTGTGTGAAAGGATACTTCCTCTCCAAAATTATGTACGGGGAGGATCGCCTGACGCAGCCGTTGCTAAGAATGAAAAACGGCAAATTTGATAAAGAGGGTGATTTTACGCCAATCACCTGGGAGCAGGCGTTCGACATCATGGCTGAGAAATGGAAAGCGACCCTCAAAGCCAAAGGCCCAGAGGCCATCGGGATGTTTGGTTCCGGCCAATGGACGATTTATGAAGGCTATGCCGCGTCAAAGTTAATGAAAGGCGGGTTCCGTTCAAACAACATTGAACCCAATGCACGACACTGTATGGCTTCTGCCGTTGTGGGGTTTATCCGCACATTTGGTATCGATGAGCCTATGGGCTGTTATGACGACATCGAAGAAGCAGATGCCTTTGTGCTGTGGGGATCGAACATGGCAGAAATGCATCCGATCCTGTGGACTCGGGTGACTGACCGGCGTCTGTCGAATCCGCATGTTAAAGTCTCTGTGCTGTCGACGTTTGAGCACCGTAGCTTCGAACTGGCCGATATTCCGATTGTCTTCACCCCGCAGACGGATTTGGCCATTCTCAATTTTATTGCCAACTACATCATCACCAACGACAAAGTGAACCATGACTTTGTAGATAAGCATGTCAATTTCCGCCGTGGGGCGACCGATATCGGCTATGGTCTGAGACCGGATAACCCATTGCAGCAAAAAGCCAAAAATCCGGACAGCGGCGAATCGGATCCGATGACCTTTGATGAATTCAAAAATTTCGTGGCGGAGTACACCGTTGAAAAGGTCAGCGAAATGTCGGGTGTACCACAAAACCGGTTGATTGAACTGGCTGAGCTGTACGCCGACCCGGAAACCAAAGTGACCTCGTTCTGGACGATGGGATTTAACCAGCATACCCGCGGTGTCTGGTGTAACAACCTGGTGTACAACATTCACCTTCTGACCGGGAAAATTTCGACTCCGGGCAACAGTCCATTTTCACTGACCGGGCAGCCGTCAGCATGTGGTACTGCGCGTGAAGTCGGGACATTTGCGCATCGACTGCCTGCTGATCTGGTCGTAACCAATCCGGAACACCGTAAAACAGCTGAAAAAATCTGGAAACTGCCGGAGGGAACCGTTCCTGAAAAGGTAGGGGCTCATGCGGTGCTGCAAAGCCGGATGCTCAAAGACGGTTTGATTAATGTTTACTGGATTCAGGTTAACAACAACCTCCAGGCCGGGGCGAACATCAATGAAGAGACCCTGCCGGGGTATCGCAATCCGGATAACTTTATCGTGGTGTCGGATGCCTACCCGACGGTCACGGCGCAGTCAGCCGATCTGGTATTGCCAACGGCCATGTGGGTCGAAAAAGAGGGGGGATATGGCAATGCCGAACGCCGTACCCAACTCTGGCACAAGATGGTCGATGCACCGGGAGAGTCCAAGTCAGATCTCTGGCAGTTGATGGAATTCTCCAAACGCTTCAAGACCGATGAGGTGTGGCCGAAAGATCTGTTAGATGCCAACCCTGCGTATAAGGATAAAACGCTGTTTGACGTGCTGTTCGTTAACGGTCAGGTGAATCAGTTCCCGCTGGAAGAGATTGCCGAAGGTCGCAGTAATGACGAATCGACCGAATACGGTTTCTATGTCCAGAAGGGGCTGTTTGAAGAATACGCCCAGTTCGGACGCGGTCACGGTCATGATTTGGCACCGTTTGAGCGATACCACGAAGAACGCGGGCTGCGCTGGCCGGTCGTCGACGGTAAAGAAACCTTATGGCGATTCCGAGAAGGCTCCGATCCGTATGTGAAACCCGGAACCGGTTTTGAATTTTACGGAAAACCGGATGGCAGGGCTGTGATTTTTGCGCTGCCTTATGAGCCGCCGGCGGAAAGTCCTGATAAAGAGTATGACTTGTGGCTCTCAACCGGACGGGTGCTGGAGCACTGGCATTCCGGTTCAATGACCCGACGTGTACCGGAATTGTACATGGCTTATCCGAATGCACAGGTCTTCATGCATCCGGAAGATGCCCGTACCAGAGGTCTGCGACGGGGTGATGCGGTGAAAGTGATATCGCGGCGAGGTGAGATCATTACTCGGGTTGAAACCCGGGGACGGAATAAACCGCCGAAAGGTCTGGTGTACGTGCCGTGGTTTGATGCCAGTCAGCTCATCAACAAGGTGACACTGGATGCAACGGATCCGTTATCCAAACAGACCGATTTCAAAAAATGCGCCGTTAAGGTCGTGAAGGCCTGATACCGAGAAGAGCATACCCAACAGCCAAGCATTGGCTCAGGAGCCTGCTATGAACCGCATCATAATGCTGATGATATTGCTGTTTACTACCGGAGTGATTGCCGCCACCACTGTGATCAAGGGCGATGAGCTGGCGACGCTGCGTAAGTTTGCTCTGGTGGGCGAACCAGAGCCGCCGGCAATGAACAATACACTCAACACCGACCGGATACCGAAACGCAATTATCCGATGCAGCCGCCGGTGATCCCGCACAAGATCGATAATTATCAGGTCGATCTGAATGCCAACAAATGTATGGCCTGTCATGCTCGCAGCCGGGTGGAAGAAACACAGGCCCGCATGATCAGTGTGACGCACTATATGGACCGTGACGGTAACTTTCTGGCAGAGCTTTCGCCCCGGCGCTACTTCTGTCAACAATGCCACGTGGTGCAGACAGATGCTAAGCCTGCCGTCGGGACCACTTTTTCTGATCTCGATACATTGCTAGATCAGCAAGAGTAACGGAGGATCCTATGTGGCAATGGATTAAGAAGTGGTGGGGAATCATACGCTCACCGGCGAAATATTTCAGTCTGGGCTTCCTTACTCTTGGCGGATTCATCGCCGGGATCATTTTCTGGGGGGCATTCAATACCGGGATGGAACTGACCAACACCGAACCTTTCTGTGTCAGTTGTCATGAAAACAATGTTTATCAGGAAATACAGGGCACGATCCATTTTACCAACCGAACCGGGGTGAGGGCGATTTGCTCTGACTGTCATGTACCTCACAACTGGACGGATAAAATGGCGCGTAAGATGCAGGCATCCAAAGAAGTGTGGGCCTGGATAACCGGTGCGATTTCGACCAAAGAAAAGTTTGATGCCCGTCGTCTGCACATGGCTGAGCGTGAGTGGACCCGAATGAAGAAAAATGATTCGCTGGAGTGCCGTAACTGCCATGAGTTCAGTTATATGGACTTCACCCGTCAATCATCACGGGCATCCACACAACATTCAAGCTCCCTGGCTGATGGCTCAAAAACCTGTATTGATTGCCACAAAGGGATTGCTCACCGTTTGCCGAATATGAGTGGTGTGGAAGGATTTTAATGGATTTATTATCTTAGAGATATGTGATGAGGCTGCAGGATGCAGCCGCCTGATTTATGCTCGTATTCAGCAAGCGCTTTCTGCAATACGCTCTCTGTAGCACGCGATCTGCAAACGACTGTCGTCAGGTTTGCACCGTGACGGCATCCGCCGTGTCATTCTGAGTCATCCCTTTTTCTGCCTCTGTTTCGTTTGATTGTCCGCATTATTGTGAACCGGTGAAGCAGGTTACTGCTAGGGTTGGTTCGGAAAGGCACCTTCCCCTTTATGTGAAGGTGTTAAGCCTTGCATGACCGGGGGCAGCAGCATAAAATTTGCTGTTCAGTTTACGCTTCAGACTCTTACCGATGACTGGGTGCGATAACAATAAAGACAACGGGACAGCGATTCTAATGAGTAAATTTACAGCTCCTACTTTCACCAAGGCGCTTCTTCATCCGCGTTACTGGCTGACACTGGTCATGATTGGTCTGATGTATCTGATCAGCTGGCTTCCTTATTTCATCCAGTTCCGTCTGGGTCAGTTGCTGGGGCGGTTGGGGATTCGTTTGCTTAAAAAACGCCAGAAAACCATCGTTCGAAATCTGGAGCTGTGTTTTCCTGAGATGTCGCAGGAAGAGCGCGACGAGATGGTGAAAAAGAACATTGATAATACCGGTCTGGCGTTGTTCGAAACCGGCATGGCCTGGTTCTGGCCGGATATTCGTGTGCGCCGCCATGTAACCTATGAAGGTATGGAACATATCCGTCAGCTGGAAGCGGAAGGCAAAGGCGTGCTGCTAGTTGCTTGCCACTCCCTGAACCTTGAACTGGGTGCGCGTGCTTTTGGTATGCAAACGCCGGGGGTTGGGGTGTACCGTCCTAATAAGAACCCGTGCTTTGACTACTTTCAGTTTAAAGGCCGCGTGCGTTCTAACAAATATATGATTGATCGTAAAGACGTAAAAGGGATGCTGCGAGCGCTGCGCACAGCAGAACGTGTGTGGTATGCACCTGACCATGATTACGGTCGCCGCCGTTCAACCTTTGCGCCACTGTTTGCAGTAGAGAAAGCGTGTACCACCACAGGTACCAGCCTGCTGGTGGACGCCTCGAAATGTGCTGTGGTGCCGTTTGCGATGGTCCGCAATACCGATTCTGGTCAGTACACGCTGAAGGTTTTCCCGCCATTGGACGCCTTCCCGCACAATGATCCGGATGCAGCGGCTGCGTATACCAATAAAGCGATTGAGCGTTCTATCATGGAAGCGCCAGAGCAGTATATGTGGTTGCATCGCCGATTCAAAACGCGTCCTGAAGGCGAGCCGTCGCTTTACTGAGTGCGCTGACAGCATTTCAGGTTATCTAAACTAAAGTTGTGAAAAAAGCTTCCCACTGTGGGAAGCTTTTTTATTTCTAAACAGCCAACTATGGCGATGACCGTGGTGACAAGGCTGTTATGGAAAGCCAATGGTGACTGCTTCGTCGGGTTTTACATTTGCTACGAACTAAACAAACTGACCGTTTTGATAATCGGTGATGGCTTGTTCAATTTCTTCCAGTGAGTTCATGACAAACGGCCCATAGTGAACAACCGGCTCATTCAGCGGCAGTCCGGAGAGTAAAAGCAGACCGGTATCCTGTTTCGCGCTAACTTCGATACCTTCGCCATGATCGAGTACAGCAAGTGTGCCGGCATCAATGCTGACCCCCTTGATTTCAGCCTCCCCGCGATAGACATAGATCAGTGCCTGAAAATCCGGGTTCAGGCAGCTGGTCAGTACTTCGCCACGGCTGGCATGCCAGTCTGCGATGGTCGTAGCAACCCCGGTTTTCTGCAGCGGGCCGGTCAGGGTCGTACCGCGAATGGTCAGATCCCCGGCGATCACCCGGATCAGGCTGTTGTCGTTGAGGGCGTGCTCCGTGATCATTTCGGGCTGAAAATCTGCGTAGTCAGCCGGTTGCATTTTCTTGGCGGCGGGCAGGTTTATCCAGATCTGGAAACCGTGCAACTGGCCCGCTGTCATGATTGGCATCTCGCTGTGAATCACGCCACGTCCGGCAGACATCCATTGCGCGCCGCCGTCACGTAACTCGCCGACATTACCCATATGATCTTTGTGCTGAAAATGACCATTTAACATGTAAGTCAGGGTCTCAATGCCACGATGGGGGTGCGGAGGAAAGCCACCGATGTAATCGTCAGCACTGGTTGATTTTAGCTCATCGATCATCAGGAAAGGAGAGAACACCGGGTTATCAAATCCTGCTACACGTTGAATTTTAACGCCGTCACCATCTGCTGATGGGTGAGAACGAATGAGCTGTTTGACGTGTCGAATTGCCATGGTGGCCTCCTGAATGCGAATTTGCTCTGATACGGCATGTAATCGTTATGCACACAGTGTAGAAAGCATTAGGGCAGACATACAGAGGGCTGAAACGAACAGCTTGTTTCAAAAATTTGAATGACTTTGTATAACGCGTTTAATCAAAGGCAAGCTTCAGATAACGCAGTATTTATCGTGGGAGGCTACTGGGTTGCTCAGAAGATGTGGAGTAGAGGTTTACGCTTAGAGACACACGCTAGGCCGGGGTGCTGACACGCAAGCGTTGCCAGACGACGTACAGTGACCTAAATTGCTCTGCGTTACCGTTCGGGCGATCCGGATGCCATTTCAGCGCCAGTTGTCGCCAGCGTTTACGTACGTCGTGTGCTGAAGCGTTGTTGCTAAGGCCGAATGCTTGTAAATCATCTTCCAGGCTTGTGGCTGATGCTGTGGCTAATCCTTGATAGGCAGCATAGCGTGTCCAGAAGTCAGTCAGCAGATGCTGAATTTCTTCTGAGTCCAAGGTGTAGTGCTGCCAGTCAAGGTAATAATCACGCAGTGAATCACTTGCGTATGGCAGGGTTGCGTTCGCTTGCCCGATTTCTTGCGCGGACTGCAGGCGGATATTCATGGCATCAACCTGCAACCATTGCGCTGGCAGCAACAAGTTCTGCAACTGATACAGCGCATTCATGATCAGAAAATTGGTTTTGAACAGATGCTGATAGTCATCATTGTCGAGTCGGGTAAGCAATTTCCTGGCGCTTAACTCCGCCGCGAGAGTATGGATTTTCCACCCTTCAGACTGATTGCAGAGCAGATTGTATATCGGCCAGACAAACGGGTTTTCATATTGATCTGGTGTGGGTACTGAGGGCTGTGGTTGAGGCTGTAGCATAAACGCTCATGTCCAAAAATCAGTGTAGTAGGCTATCAGAGCCGACCGGGTAAGCTCAAGCCCGGATGTTGATGTAGGGCAAGGGGGATTAAATGTTGGGCTAAGTGGCTGCAGAAAAAGTGTGCTAAGAGTGCCCGGCTAAAGGGCCAATAAAATGTAGAAGAAAAAAGAACAATATGAAGAAGTTGATGATGAAAAAAAACAGTAAAGGCCATCCGAAGATGGCCTCTGATCATTATTGCGCCAGCGAGTAGAAAATCGCTGAGATTGAAATCAGACCGATCACGACGATGAAAATATTGCTCAGCGCACCGGAGTATTTGCGCATAGCCGGAACTTTCTGAATCGCGTACATCGGCATGATGAACAGCAGCATAGCGATGATCGGGCCGCCCAGGCTTTCAATCATACCCAGAATGCTCGGGTTGATAGTGGCAACCGCCCAAGACGAAACCAGCATGAACAAGGCAGTCACCGTGTTCAGGGTTTTATCACCGACCGTTTTACCACGACCACGTGCCATTTTAATCATCAGACCTTTCAGACCTTCGCTTGCACCCAGGTAATGGCCCAGGAACGATTTGGTGATCGCGATAATCGCCACAACCGGTGCCGCGTAAGCAATGATCGGCGTATCAAAATGGTTCGCCAGGTAAGTCAGGATCGAAACATTCTGCGCTTTGGCTTCCGCCAGGTTAGCCGGAGACAGGCTCAGCACACAGCTGAATACGAAGAACATGACTGTCACGACCATCATGATATGGCTGCGGGCCAGAATGCGTGAACATTGCTGCTCTGCCTGTGCGCCGTGTTCTTTCTGGGTTGCGACTGCGAACGATGAGATAACCGGTGAGTGGTTAAAGGAAAATACCATCACAGGCAGAATTAGCCAGACAGCCATCAGAATAGATGACACACCATTTTCAGCCGGAATCACGTTGTTAAAAATTGCACCGTTCCAGTAAGGAACCAGATACAGCGCCAGCATGAGCAGCACCGCAACAAACGGGAACACCAGTACACTCATGGCTTTAACAATCAGCTGCTCGCCCAGTCGGACAATTGCCATCAGGCCGATAATCAGCATGAAGGCCAGCAATGCGCGGGCTGGTGGCTCAATGCCAAGCTGGTATTGCATGAAGCTTTCAACGGTATTCGTCAAGGCGACACTGTACACCAGCAGAATCGGATAAATGGCAAAGAAGTAGAGCAGGGTGATCACTTTACCCATACCTGTACCAAAATGCTCTTCAACCACTTCAGTGATATCGGCACCCGGGTTGGAACTGGACAGCACAAAGCGTGTCATTCCGCGGTGGGCAAAGAATGTCATAGGTAGCGCCAGAACAGCCATCACCAACAGAGGGATCAGACCGCCGACACCGGCATTAATTGGCAGGAACAGAGTACCAGCGCCGACAGCTGTGCCATAAAGGCCAAGTACCCAAAGTGTATCGCTTTTTTTCCAAGTTGGTTTTGTGTTGCTTGTAATTTGAGAATGAACTGTATTTGTTTTCACAGTGCCCATAATGGACATCTCCTTTATAGGTATTATTTATTAGCCTTAAAGGGTTCACACTGTGTACCTTCCCTGCTTTGCCATCATAAAAAGTTATCTGGCAAAGGAATATGAGCAGCCTGAAAAAGATTTTTTCATCTGGAATGATAAAGAAGCGTGCTGGGGAGTTAACAGTTTCAATTTCCTGAAATGTTAGGGGTGACGTCCTGGGTCTGGCGATATTGTTTCCATACAAGTAGAACGCTACTTGGTCATTTTCGCTCTATATTTCTTATTATCTACCTTTAATCAACAACAATTTGAACCCTAAATAGGACACAGAAAGTATATGGGATTAGCTATCTAACACCTATGTATTTTCGACTCTGGCTGCGCTGTTTGCATAAAATTACAGCATATGTAGATCCCCCTGATAATCAGGGTTATAGGCAGTTATGTATAAGGGTAACTAATTGTAAACGCCCACTTTCAAATATTAAAAAGTGGGCGTAATTTGATAAAAGCTATTAATAACTACGGGTGTTATTCAATGGTCACATTGTAGTATTTCTGAACACACTTCGCGTAGTCACCCTCTTTCAGTGTGGTATGTGCAGTTTGGTAACCGGATTCAATCCGGCAGGCGAAACTGGCACCGCCCGGATTATTCGGGTAGTAACCCCAGTCATTTTCCCAGTATAGGCCGAAGCTGTTATCTGAGGTTTTCTTAAACGGTTTCATACCGGCACAGCCCAGTTGTTCGTCAGCAGGAACAGGTACACCCAGCGCCGCAGCATGGCCACGGTAGTACTTGATACGGTTGACCGACTGCGGCTTTTCCGTCTCCAGGGTACATTCAATCCCGCCGTTGATGATCATGGTCGTGACACCAAAACCGGTTGTGCGTTTCTCGGCAATGTCGGTCGCGCTTGGCTGCCAGGTGCCGTCAATCACATGCAGCATGGAAGGTTTAGGCGGTTGCGGATAGACAAAGAAGAAGACCGCAGAAGCCAGGTTCAGCCAGCTGTTCGCCACCCGATCCGGATCTTGCAGCAGCACATTCACATCATTGAAGATGAAATCAGAGAATGGACCGTAATTGTAGTGGTAAGAAAGCTGCTTGGCGCCGCGTCCGTAATATTTCACGTAGCTGCCATCTGCATTTTTACCGCACGGCCATTGCTCTGTCTGCCAGTTTGTTGCGGCACATTCACTGTTGTAGCCGCAGGAGCCAGCCTCTTCAGAGCAGCCGGATTCGCGAACAAAATACAGCCCCTGACGCCATTCTTCGTTAGGTGAGTGGGGATTATGGGCCCCCGTTTCCTGCGTAAAATGAGCAAACATCACGGCCAGCGATTTGGCACAGATGTCATCTGACTGCGCAGCCCTGTAGTCAGTGTAAGTAGCGCAGAACCCTTTAAATTTACCCACAGCTTTGAGGAAGTTGGTATAGGTGTAGACCGGATTACGCTCGGGGAAGGTGTAGTCCCATTGCTGCTCAGAGATTAGCGATTCAACGCGTTTTACGTTATCCGGGTTAGTGGTCGCGCCCGGTTGAATTGCTTCAACCACACTGTTTGGCTGAGTTGCAATGGATGCCAGCACCTGATCAAACTGAGGTGAATTGGTGAGTGCGGCTTCTTTGGCATCCAGATACGCTTTACTCATGATATAGCTGCCGTCTGGGTTTTGCCCGATGATGCCATTTTCAGGAACAGGATCCGGAGTTGGGTCTGGTGTGGGATCTGGATCCGGTGTCGGGTCAGGGTTTGGACCCGGATCAGGCGTTGTGCTGCCTTCTCCAATGTATTGCCAAACTCCAGTGCCGTTTGCTGCGTTCGGCGCTTCATTCTGCGTCCACCACTTGGCTTCGTATAGCTTGCCGTTATGGCTGACTCTATCGCCTCCGACATACACTTTTCCGTTTTCGTACGTAGGGTAGGTTGCAGTACCCGGAGCCGGATCAGGAATTGGTTCAGGCGTTGGTTCTGGTGTCGGTTCCGGAACAGGGGGCGGCTCAGGGGTGGGTTCTGGTTGCGGAGTCGTGCCTGAATCAACCAGAGCCCAGACACCACTGCTGCTACCCGGCAGCTCATTGGTGGTCCACCATTTTGCTTTGTAGACCTGCCCCTGATAGAGCACCTGATCACCACTGTGATAGACGGCATCAGCACTGTAATTCGGATAACTGGCGAAGGCACTGCCGGCAAACATGGCTGCGGAAATACTGGCGGCAATAAGCAGGTGTTTGTGCGGCAACGGCTTATGAGAACGTTTTATCATGGTTTTCCTTATGATGTTGATTGTCAAAGACAAAAAACAAGATAGTTTTTATTGCGAATTATCGCTGGGCGAAACCATGAGGTTGCGAGTCATTTCACTCACTTTGAAACGGGTGGGGCAGCGAGAGCTAATATGATTGAGATATTCTGCACAGAAAGAAAAACGGGAAAAGTGACCTTTTCCCGTTTGCGTTCATGCTGTGTTGTTTGCGTTTTTCCGGATAATTAGTCGCGGAAGTTTTCAAACTGGAACGGTTTGTCCATATCAGCCTGACGAATCAGTGCCATAACCGCTTGCAGGTCATCACGCTTTTTGCCGGTAACGCGTACTTTTTCGCCTTGGATAGAAGCCTGAACCTTCAGCTTGGCATCTTTGATCATTTTCACGATCTTCTTTGCTGTCATGGTGTCGATACCTTGCGCAAAGTGGGCTTCACGGTTAAACATTTTACCGGAATGAACAATGTCTTTCAGTTCCATGGATTTAGCTTCAACGCCGCGCTTGGCAAGGTTGTTGCGAAGAATATCCACCATTTGGCTGATCTGGAAGTCAGATTCCGCAGAAACGGTCACGATATCCTTGTTCAGTTTGAAGCTGGCTTCAACGTTACGAAAGTCAAAGCGGGTATCCAGTTCACGGATGGCGTTTTCAACCGCGTTTTTCAGTTCTACAGTGTTTACTTCAGAGACAATGTCAAAAGAAGGCATGTTGATGTCCTAACGTCTTTCACAGTGTGTTTGTAATGTTTTTCAGCATAGCCGCTGTCGATTCAGACGGCTTAAGAATTTTTTACTGCTTCCGCCAGCATGTTTAGCATGGTAACGGTATCGTCCCAGTTGATGCACGGATCCGTGATCGACTGGCCATAAGTCAGGGCGTCCAGATTGCCTGCGTCAACACTCTGGTTCCCCTCGACAATAAAGCTTTCAGCCATAATACCAGCAATATGGCGGCTACCGGCTTTTATTTGTCGGCAAATGTCTGCGGCAACGTCGAGCTGACGTTTATGTTGCTTCTGGCAGTTGCCGTGACTGAAATCCACCACCAAACGTGGTGGTAATTCAAAGGATGCCAGCGTTTCACACGCAGCATCAATGTCTTCCTGATGATAGTTAGGCAATTTGCCGCCACGCAGAATGACATGTCCGTATGGGTTACCGGACGTACGGTAGATAGTCATCTCGCCGGTTTTAGACGGTGAGCAGAAGACGTGTGGCTCACGGGTGGCACGAATGGCATCTACCGCAATTTTAATATTCCCGTCAGTACCGTTTTTGAAACCTACTGGGCAGGACAGGGCCGAGGCCATTTCACGGTGAATCTGAGATTCTGTTGTCCGAGCCCCAATCGCTCCCCATGCAATCAGATCTGCAATGTACTGACCGGTGATCATATCAAGGAATTCCGTTGCGGTTGGCACGCCAAGGCGATTGATATCTACCAGCAATTTGCGTGCGGTATGCAGGCCCTTTGCCAAGTCCAGACTGCCGTCCAGGTTCGGGTCGGAAACCAGACCTTTCCAGCCGACCACAGTACGCGGTTTTTCAAAGTAGGTGCGCATGACGAGGAACAGCTCATTCTGATACTTGTCCAGCAACGCTTTCAGGCGGGTGGCGTAATCAATGGCTGCTTCAGGGTCATGCACCGAGCAAGGACCAACGATAACCAGAAGGCGAGTGTCTTCACCCGTCAGAATTGCTTCAACTTGACGACGCGCTTGGGCGACATGCTCCGCAATAGCATCCGTAATCGGATATGCGGCTTCGACCACAGCAGGTGTAGGCATAGGGCCCAGACTCACGGTACGAAGTTCATCGGTTTTCATTGGCATAGTCGTGCCTATCTCGGTATTGCAAAAATTAATAACGCGTAAAGATAGCTTAAAAGCCGGTAGGAATAAACCAAACTTGTGATATAGCTTAGTTTTTTATTCTCTGCGTCTTTCCTTTTATTCAAAAATAGTCAACCCGGATCAATGCGTGGTGAGTTTTTAGACATTCAGTGAAGCAATCCGCCGATCAATATGCTGTCAACTAATAGTCTTGCAGGAATAATATCTGCCTGTTCAAAAGGAAAGACGGGATGCCCAGTAACACCTTGCGTTATCCATATGTTGTCAGTAAGTTGAATACCAGTCGCGCATGTTCGGGATAGCTGTCCGGAGCCTGCCATTCTATCAATGTGCATATTCGCTAGCAGTAAGGTGCCTTATGACAAGTTGTGCTCAGTCTGGACTTCAATTCATGACGGTGATGACGTCGTCAGAACAACTGGCAAACCAGGATGTTGCCATCGGACAGGTGTCGATAGGTTTGGTGTCAATGGATGACTTAATCAGTGAACTGAACATTCACCCTTATGCTGCCGCGTATGTGGCTGAGCTTGCTCAGGACAGCCAGCAGTCGTTGCTGAAGCGCTGTCAGGGAAATCCGGCTGAATTTTTTGTTTCGACCCTTTCAGAGCACCTGGTGCAGGCGGCGAAGTTGGCCGGAGAGCAGCCGCTGCGTGTTCGTCTCAGTGGCGCGGATTCCAGCCACCGTCAGGCGCTGCCGGGGGCGGAGTTAGAGCCGAAAGAAGCGTATCCGCTGATCGGGCTGCGTGGTGTGTCGCGTTTTGCTGATCACACCTTTCGCAAGGCGTTTGAGTTGGAATGTGAGGCCATCAAACGGGCACGTTTGTCAGCGGGAATGAAAAACATAGAGCTGGTGATCCCGTTTGTACGCACGTTCAGCGAAGCGGCGACAGTGATGGATTTGCTGGCCGAGCAGGGGCTCAGCCGGGGAACCGACGGCCTGAAGGTGCATCTGATGGCCGAGTTGCCGGCAAATGCCCTGACTGCTGAAACCTTCCTGCACTACTTTGATGGTTTGATCATTGATGTTGACCAGCTTGCCCGGTTTGCGCTGGGCGTGGACTTTGATCATCCGGCGCTCGCATATCTGCATGATGATCAGAACGAAGCCGTGTTGCAATTGGTTGCTCAGTCTCTCCGTGCAGCACGCAAAGCCGGTAAACCGGCAGAAGTACTCAGCCACTTTATCAGCAAGGCACCGAACCTGCAGCAGTGGCTGTTGGAACAGGGGATGACTCGGGTGATTGCTTACTAAAGAAGCCGTGAGGGAAGGGAGCGGGCGCTGCCTTTCACCTATTCCCCCTTGCCTTTTCCCGCAAGCAAACCAAACAGCTAACCATATAGTTAACCCAAAAATCTAGTTAACAAAAAAATCGCAAAATCACCGATTCAAAAAGCAGCCCGTCCGAGCCTATTAGGTGCTCGGACGGGCTTTGTTTGGCTGTTGACCAGAGTGCCTGAAGACGATGCTACGATGAGCAGCTGATTTCCAGGTGTTTACCCCATTCCGGTGGCAGGTCGGCGAAATACGCGTAATCAGGGTGTTCATGATATGGCGTTTCGAGTACATGCAGCAGCTGATCAATCATTGCGAAGTCGCCGCCTTCTGCTTTTTCAATGGCCTGTTGCGCCAGATAATTCCGCAAAATGTATTTCGGATTGACGGCGCGCATGAGGGTGAGACGCTCTTCGTCCGGCACGACTTCGTGTTGCAGTCTTTCTGCATAGCGCCCCAGCCACTCTTTTAGTGGTGGCTGCTGCTTCACGAAAGCACCGAATTGTTCTGCCGCGTCTGGCAGCGCCGAGCTCTCAATGTCCGATAGGGTGCGGAAAAACAGCGTATAGTCAACGGTTTGCTGGGTCATCAGCTGGAACAAATCGGAAAACAGCGGCGTGTCTTCATCCCGTTTTTCTTTGAGTCCGAGTTTGCTGCGCATGTTCCGGCTGTAGGCTGTCTGCAGTATTGGTTGATAACTGTTCAGAGCATCGTCGATAGCTTCTTTGTCCAGCAGCGGTGACAGGGCGTAGCCAAGTGCAGACAGGTTCCAGAGGGCAATGGATGGCTGCTGATTAAAGGCATAACGACCGGAATAGTCGGAATGGTTACAGATAAAGCCGGGGTTATAGTCATCCAGAAAGCCATACGGACCGTAGTCGAAGGTGAGCCCCAGTACAGACATGTTATCGGTATTCATTACCCCGTGGGCAAAGCCGACGGCCTGCCAGTCTGCGATCATCTCGGCGGTGAGGCGGACAATTTCCCGAAATAGTAGGGAATAGCGCTCAGGGTCACGGCTGTCAGACTGCTGGGCAATTTCGGGGAAATGGTGTGTAACCAGATAATCGGCCAGCAACTGTAATTCTGCGTGCTGGTTGGTATAAAAGAAATATTCGAAATGGCCAAAACGGATGTGGCTTTCCGCGATTCTGATCAGAGTCGCTCCGCGCTCAATACGTTCACGATAAACCGGCGTGTTACTGGATAACACGGCCAGCGCATGAGTGGTTTTTATCCCCAGTCCTTCCATGGCGGCACTGGCCAGGTATTCACGGATGCTGGAGCGCAATACTGCCCGTCCGTCGCCCTGACGTGAGTAGGGTGTCATGCCAGCCCCTTTGAGGTGGACATCCCACTTTTTACCTTCAGACGTCACGATTTCGCCCATCAGCAGGCCGCGGCCATCGCCGAGGTCCGGGTTATATTGGCCGAACTGATGACCGGTGTATTTCATGGCAAAAGGTTCAAACCCGTCATGGTCTTCGTTGCCGGTAAACACGTCGATGAAATAGGGCGTCGCGGCATCCGCCGGATCCAGCTCCAGCCAGCGGCAGACTTTCTGATTCACGCTGACCAGAAATGGGTCATCCAGCGGTTGAGGAGAAACCGGGGTGCCAAAAGACGCTGGCAGTTGACGGTAAGTGTTATTAAAAACCAGTTGCGACAGTGTTTTCATAAAGGGCTCGGATTTAAAATTCTCCCTTTAAGCGTAACAACTTGGTCTCAGGTTACAACGGAAAGAAAGTAGGGCTATTCAAGCCCGGAAGGTTCGGTGCTGCTTTCGGTCTCTATTGGCTCAATATCAACGATTTTTGAGCGGTTCATGACGATTTTCCAGCGCTGGATTCGCACCGTGTTGTCTTCATCCCTTTCACGGGTGATCAGGTTGATCAGGTGGCGCTTATCGACCGATTCCTTGGAAACCTGACCATCGTTAAGCTGGTAGATTTTCTGAGAGCCTTTTTCCATCAGCTTGGTGATACCGCGCAGATCCAGCATCAGCGATTCCAGCGTCTGTTCATAACCACTCAGGAATTTAGTGGGAGACATACGGGTGGTGCTTTTGTAATGCAGGATGGTTTCTTCCCGTTGTGAGACCTTGTGTTTACGAATCTGGCGGATTTCTTCATCCAGATTTTTGAAACTGCAATACTCCATCCATTCCAGCTGACGGCCAATCAATTGATTGGTGTTGACGTCGTAAAACTGTTTGCGCCACTTAGGTTTGCCTTTGCGTACCCAGCGCCAGAGCATGAGTTTGAGGTCGTCCTTGAACACTTCGCGGGCCGCATAAATGAAAGACAACGCCAGAATAAAGGAGGCGGTAATGTCCCCGAGTACGCCTCGGGCTTTGATTAGCATCAGGGTCACGAAAATCATCACAAAACCTGCGGCAAAACCGGTGACAATTTTGCGGGTGTTCTGACCCAGCTCGTCCGTCTTCTCTTTCATGGTGACCGGATATTCGATCAACCGTCGCAGCAGACGCATTTTGTTGGACATCCGGGTTAAATCAGACCGGGCTTTTGACGAATTGTACTCGTGATTCAGTCGGTGTTCGGCCTCGTTTTCGCACACTTCCAGCAGCATGGTTTTGATGTTGCTGTATTCACTGTTACGTGGCAGGTGGGCAACCAGCTCCAGCAGGCGCTGTTCGGTAAACCATGACAGGTAATTGTCGATGTTCTCGTAGTATTTGTGCAGTTTCTTGTCGGACGGCACATTACGGCGCAGACGCTTGAGGATACGGATGGTGAGCTGGGCGACTTCCTCGACTTCTTCCAGCGTTCGCTCTTCCTGCGAATCAAGCAGCGCCTGGGTCGTTTTTTCTAATGCCAGCGCATACTGGAAGGCATAGAGGCTCAGGCTCAGACGGTATTGCTCGGTAGAGAGTTTACCGCGACTGGCCAGCCGACTGTGTACCAAAGGTAAATGGTTCACGTCACTGTAGTAAGTCCGCTTACCCTGAATGGCATTATGGTAAAATTCGTCAGCGGAAATAATATGGCTGTTCAGCCCCAGTTCGCCGGGGACAAAAATGAAGAGGTCAAGCTGCCTGTTGGTGGTTTCCTGAATGACATGAGAGATTTTAATCTTATGTCCGTCTTTCTTTTCAACAGTGATCACGCTTGTATTTATCCTCTTTCGGGCCGCGGGGAAACAGTAGGGGGCTGACAGTATGTATTAAGGCGTCGGAAATGACTTTAATTTTAGATGAATTAATCAGTTATTAGCATGGCTTATTCACCATGATAAGGCTGACAGGTGGAAAAGTAGCCAATAATTTTAAGATAGGTCAGGCGCAGTGGAGTAACATCACGTATAATGCGCGGCCATAGTTTGTGAGACATGTTGTGACAAGTTGTGTGCCTGTGGGTAACGTCGCCATGTCATGTATCCAGAGAGTGTCGAGAGAATGATTAGAATCGGACAATACAACACATTAGAAGTCGTTAAGATGGTAGATTTTGGCGTCTTTCTTGATGGTGGTGAGGACTTTGGTAACATCCTGCTGCCAAATGCTTCCGTTCCTGCCGGCACTCAGCTGGGTGATAAACTGGAAGTCTTCGTTTATTTTGACTCATCAGACGAAATTATTGCGACCACGAAGCAGCCACTGGCGACCGTTGGTGAGTTTGCACGCCTGAAAGTCGTGGGTATCTGCGGTGTCGGAGCGTTTGTTGACTGGGGTCTGGAGAAAGACTTGCTGGTTCCGTTCAGTGAGCAGCGCCGTCGTCTGGAAGTCGGACAGGAAATCATGGTGCGCATTTACACAGATAAGGCATCAGGTCGTATCGTGGGCAGTACCAAGTTTAACCGCTTCCTGGATAAAACCCCTGCAAACTACAAAGTAGGCCAAGAAGTAAAGGTAATGATTGCCGAAGTGAGTGATCTTGGCTTCAAGGCAGTGATTGAAGGTGAGCACTGGGGACTGATTTTCAAAACTGAAGCGTTCGGTAAACTGTTCCCGGGTAAGAAGCTGAAAGCGTTCATTAAAGAGATTCGTCCTGACGGCAAGATTAACCTGTCGTTGCAAAAAGCGGGTCGTGCACGCGTTGATGATCTGGCAGATAAAATCCTGACCGCACTGGCACGCAAAGGCGGTTTCATTCCGCTGAGCGATAAATCCAGCCCGGATGAAATTTTTAAAGAGTTCCGTACCAGTAAAGCGACCTACAAAAAAACCATCGGTAGCTTATACAAACAGGGACTGATCATTATCGAGCGTGACGGTATCCGTCTGAACGATAACTAATACTGCTTCGAAAGTGCCCCGTATTCACGGGGCATTTTTTTATCCGTGCGTTATGCCGGTTATCTCGCCCGTTTCCCCGTGTGTTTCTCATGTGTATCAGGTGCGACAGGAGAACCACAATTGACCTACGTTTTCCCATCTCTTTTCCTCTTGCTTGCCTCTCATTTCCCCCTCTTTTTTTACATGTAAACAGCGCTGAATAATTCCACATGCCGACAATGAGTTAGCGTTAAAATCATGAATTGTTACACATTGAAAATATGACTCTTGGGATTATTGGAAGGTTGATTAAGAAATCATTAAGTATTCCGAAACCATACTGGCCCCCTTTTAATAACCACTTTTAGCTCATGGTTAATGGGCGGATAGGTTGAAACACCACCTTGAAACGACAAAAACTATTATTACTTACCGCATTGACCTCGTCGTGCCTCAGTGCCCAGGACAGTTTTTTCCCTATCTGGGGCGAGGAAGCAGAGCAGCGCGGATACACATTACCTAAGCCTTATGGGTTATCTCTGTCTTACATGGACATGAATAATCCGATTACTATCGACAGCATTTCTTTTTCAGGCCACCCCGTACTCAACGCCGTTGATGTGGATGCCAGGCAGGCGCATTTTTCAGGCTCAAACATTACTTTACGTGGCGATGTCTGGGTTTTCCCTTTTATGAATGTGTACGGCATCATCGGTTATACCCAGGGGAAAAGTAAGGCAAACATCAATGCGGTCCACTGTGATGCCAGTCAGTTTCCGGGATTGCTGAATCCTAACCGCTTGTTGTGCGCCGCCATAGACAAGGGCGGCGAATCGTTACCGGAGAATACCCAATTTGTGCTCGATATGGATGGCGGCACGTATGGGGTCGGCACCACACTGGCGGGTGGCATTGGCAACTGGTTTGCCTTGCTTGATATGAACTATACCTACACCAGCATTTCGGCGATTAACGGCAATATCAAAACGTTTGTTGCGGCACCCCGGGTCGGTTATCGCTGGGAATATGACGGCGGCAGGGAGCTGCGGGTGTTTGCCGGTGCGATGTATCAGAACGTTGAACAGTTTTTGTCCGGCAACCTACGTGATATTGGGCTTCCGTCAGAACTCGACCACCTGCTTGGATCACTGGCACCCGATGGTGAGTTTGAGGTCAGTCAGCATGCGGAAGACAAATGGAACTCGGTGATTGGTTTTCAGTATGCCTTCAACCGCGATTGGGAAGCCTTGTTTGAGGCCGGTTTCGGTAGCCGCGAGACCTTGTTTTTCTCCTTAGGTCGGCGGTTTTAAGTCAGTATGAAGCATAAGCGACTATGGCTTGCGATGTTGTTTACCGTGTCCGCGGTGGCAAAACCCGCGGCGGGAAACGAGACACCACCTGCTGACAATGACCTCAGCTTGTATCAGCGAACTCAGGCATGGTTTTCCGACTTGTTGCTGGAGCTGGGTGCTGACGGACAATTTACGCCGGAAAAAGGCATCGACTGGAGTGTCATGCCTGGGCCGTTTTATACCCCGGAGAAAAAGCTGGGGGTTGGGGTTTCCGCGATTGGGCTGTATTTACCCGATCTGAATGATCAGGTATCGCAACCCAGCGCAGTGACGCTGAATGGCTTTGCGTCGATAAACGGCGCGTATGGTTTGTCTGTCAGCAACGCCAGTTACCTTCAGCGTGATACATATCGGTTGTACTTTAACGCAGAAGTGATTGATTCACCGGATATCTTTTATGGGGTCGGGATTGATGCCGGACAGTACAACCCTCGAGTTGACTACACTCGACGGGCGTATTCGGTTTCAATGGAAGGAAAAAGGAAAATCTTTCCTTCTACGTATTTCGGGTTGGGGGCGCAATTTACTCGCACGGAAGCCAGTGACGGTTCGGTAAACACAGGGGATGAACCCCCCCGTTTTGTAGCAAACAGCTCTGTAAACGGTAACTCAGATATTGCTTATCGGGACGCAGCGGATATGCCAGCAATGACCGCTTTTCCGCATAAACAAAACCACATCGGTCTAAAAGCCTCGTTGACTTATGACTCCCGAGACTTTGCGTTGAATGCCTCGTCTGGCCGACTCGTTCAGATTGAATACTTTTATTTTGATCAAGCCTTAGGCTCGGATCATGATTTCGAACGGATAAAACTGAACTACAGCGATTACCTGACGCTGAAAGGGATACCCGGCATGCCAGGAATTGTAGCCTGGCAGGTGCGGCTCGAATCTAACCGCGGTGATGTCAGCTGGGATCAAATGGCCTTACTGGGTGGTGCCGATGCATTGCGTGGTTATGAGCAAGGGCATTACCGCGATCGCAATATGTTGCTTTCTCAGGTGGAATACCGAAGGCCGCTGGGTGGACGTCACGGGATGGTGTATTGGCTGGGAGGCGGCACCTTAGCCAGCGACTTTTCCGAGCTGGGGCAGGACAAATGGCTGTATTCAGCCGGTGTTGGCTATCGCTTTGAAATAAAGCAGCGGGTGAACCTCCGTCTGGATATGGGGTTTGGCAACGATCAGAGCGGTTTTTACTTTTCTATCAATGAAGCCTTTTAGGGGGCTGGACTGCCCGGCTGGCTATGTGGCCAGTTAGTTAAATAGGTAATCCTGCCAATAAGTTATCCAATGCATAGAGCATCCAGCTAACACAGCCTCTCAGGAAACAACATTTTTCAGTGCATATGGCGCTTTCTTTACTATGAAAAGACAGACTTTCAGTGTTTTTCTATTATCAGCCGTGATAATGGCCGTACAGGGATGCACGACACAATCGTGGAATACAAACACGCTGCCTGATGAGCAGCAGATTCATGCCATGCTGAATGGCGAGGCGATCAACCAAGATTCGTGGCAACTCAGTCAGCATCATTACCCTCAGTTTCGGGTTCCCCAGAATGTCAGGCCATGCTGCGCATTTGGTGATATGCAGAAAGTGAATGTCAGCGCTGTCCCGGTGCCGTTTTTCCGTCTCGACAACCTGCGAGCCAGAGAGGATGTGGGCCCGCATAAATTTGCCAGCGGTATTTACCATTTTACCCCCGCGTCGGCTTCTGCGCTGAACCAAGCGGGTGGGGAGAATAACAGATTGATGTACACCAGGCGCGGTGGGTTTATCGACCTGGCGCATGTTCGGGATACCGCAGACGATACTATTGCGCTGTTTTTTGACATCCTGGCTCACTTAGGCAAGGCCCATCGTATTGAATTGCCCTCGGAGCTTGGTCCTCGGTATATCGAACTAAAAGCTTTTGATACGTCAGCGCTGACCGCCGAACAGCGGTGGCAAATCGCCGCTCATGTTGCAGCCCGACTGGCCTATTTCAAAGCAGAATCCCATGAAATTGCCCAGTGGCACGGTTACAGCAGCTTTACAGCCTGGCCGGAGACGATCTCTGCCTACTCGATAGAAGATCTCTATTCCAACATGCTTGGGGCGAAGCTGGTATTGGCGCTGATTCAGCAGCGCAAGATATTAAGTGAAGAAGACTACAATCGGAATCTGACGCTGTGGCTGGATGCCAGTCTGCGTCAGCTGGATGCCGTTGACAAGACGCAGGCCAGAATGGCGCTGGATGCAGTTGATGGCATCTGGTGGGACTCGCAGGAATCGATCCCTAGCAAGTACATGGTACTTAAACGTCACTATTTACTGGGAGATACCCAGCGACCGTATCTGGCTAAATCGCAGGTGAGTGAAGTCACTGATTTTCCGGTAATCTTGTCTCTGCCATCACGCCTTTATGACCTGGAATTGGATAAGATTGCTGTGCTGGTTTTGGAAATTAACAGCAAGTACCGTTCATCTTTCTCCCATATTCCGGACAATCTGTGGCGCAAACGTATTACTCACCTCACGTTCAGGGATATAGCAGCGTATGACGAAAAGGAAGATCAGAAGGAACTTGCGCGGTTAGGGCTTAGATCGGGTCCGGAGGAGTGAGGTATGGCGTACAGGAAACATGTTTGGCTCCAGATGCAACCTTTTCACCATTTACGAAACGCACTTACGATGCTGGTGTTGGTTCCACTGGCATCATTGACGTTGTCGGGATGTTCCACGGTCAATCAGTATGACCACTTGCAAACAACTGAGATTCGTCGGCCAGCTGATTCTGTTCCGTCGAGTCCACGTACTGATTCATCCGGGCGCTATCCCCCTAGACTGGCGATTGCCTTTGGCGGTGGTGCTGCCAGAGGCATGATGCATCTTGGAGTGATGAAGGCGTTGGAAGAAGAGGGTATCAAAGCAGATATTGTAACGGGGACATCTGTGGGCGCCATTGCCGCAGCGTTATACAGTGCGAATGATTACAGCGCCGTTCATCGCCTGCTGTTTCAATTTGCCGAGCATGACATTACCGATGTCAACCTCTCGCCAGAGGGTGTGCTGAAAGGAAAGGCGCTCGCGAAGTGGGTTAATAAACATGTTGCCTACGATGATATACGCAAGCTACCAATGCCAACCGGCATTGTTGCCACGAACCTGACCCGTCATAAACCGGTGGTGTTTACTGCCGGTGACGTAGGGCAGGCCGTTCAGACCTCAGCCAGTGTACCTGGGGTATTTGTGCCTGTTAATCATCATGGGGATGTACTGGTGGATGGCGGGGTGCTGTCTGTGGTGCCGGTTTATGCCGCCCGCCAACTGGGAGCCGATGTCGTTATTGCCGTCGATGTTTTCTGCAGTCAACCACCTCCACTGGGAGAGAAGGCCGTTGATACCATGGCGAATACCTTCTGGTTGCAAAGCTGTCAGCTGGCCAGCGATGAAATTGCCAGTGCTGATATGGTGATCACTCCCATCCCACCGGATAACAGCCTGGTAAATTTCGGGCGCACGCCGGAGCGTGAAGCGGCAGTCGATGCGGGGTATCTCGCGATGAAACAACAAATCGGGGTACTGAAACAATTGCTTAGCCAAGCGGATAAAAAGAATAAAAAAGCATCGTAAATCGCCTGTTTATCCTTCGGCTTTCAATCACGGTTAACTCTATGAAAAGCTGTCAGTTTTGTATGACTTAATCGGAACAGTTTGACTTGTTTTAAGGCATGGCTTTTTGCATGGTTTTTGTCCGTTTTTTTGTGACCGAAAACCTATCGTCATGTTTTATAACTGTGTATGTTAATGGGTGTTTTCACTAAAGAGACAACTGCATTAAAGGACAATATATGCAAGGAAGTAAACTTTCCGTTATCGCAGCGGTTATCGGACTTGTCGCCAGCTCACCCTCCTGGGCCGCAAATGTGCCGTCTGATGTCACACTGGCAAAAGAGCAGGTGCTTGTACGCGGTAACGGTGATGAGGTGCCCACGCTGGATCCCTCATTCTCATCTGACTCTGCCAGTTCCCGTGTTATAGGTGATATGTTTGAAGGGTTAGTGACTCAAAGTCCTGAAGGGGAAATCATTCCTGCGCTCGCTACCCGGTGGGAACAATCCGCTGACGGTAAAGTCTATACCTTCCACCTTCGCGATAACATCACCTGGTCCAATGGTGAACCCATTACCGCCGGTGATTTTGTTTACAGCTTCCGACGTGTCATCAACCCTAAAACAGCCGCGCCTTATGCCTGGTATTACGGTACGGCACACATTAAAAATGCCACCGCAATCAGTGAAGGGAAGGTGCCGGTAGAAGAGCTGGGTGTTTCTGCTCCGGACGATAAGACGTTTCAAATCACGCTGGATAAGCCGGTACCGTATTTGCTGAAAATGCTGGTACATGAATCCACTTATCCGGTTTATCAGCCAGCCATTGAAGCGCACGGCGACACCTGGACGAGGCCAGAGCATATTGTTACCAGCAGTGCTTACAAGCTGAAAGAATGGACGCTGAATGAGCGTATCGTGCTGGAACGAAACTCGAATTACTGGAACAACGCGAAGACCGTTATCAACCAGGTGAAATATTTGCCGATTGTTGATATGACCGCTGAATACAATCGCTACCGTACCGGGGAAATTGATATTACGTCGTCGTTTCCGCTGGAGCAGTACAATGCGATTAAGAAGCAGCGCCCGGATGAACTGCTGACCATGCCATCGCTCGGCACGTACTATTACTTGTTCAATGTTAACAAGAAGCCGTTTGATGACCCGAGGGTACGAAAAGCGCTGGCTTATGCGATTGACCGTGACGTTGTCACTAATGTGATTCTGGGGCAGGGACAGATTCCCGCTTATGGCCTGACACCACCGTCAGTGGACGGTTTTGCTGCGCCGAGATTGAGTTGGGGTGAATTGAATCAGAAAGAGCGTAATCAGAAAGCGAAACAGTTGCTGGAAGAAGCAGGCTTTAACGCGGCGAATCCGCTGAAGTTTGAACTGGTTTACAACACATTGGAAGCGCATAAAAAGCTGGCCATTGTCATGTCTTCGATGTGGAAGAAAACGCTGGGCGCCGACGTTGAACTCGCCAATCAGGAATGGAAAACGTTTCTGCAAAAACTGTCACAGCGTAATTTCAGTGTGGCCCGTTATGCCTGGATGGGGGATTACAATGAAGCATCGACTTTCCTGTCTTTCTTTGACAGCCAGGGTATGAACTACGGTGACTGGTCAAATCCGAAGTATGACGAGGTCATGGCGAAAGCAATTCTCGCAAAAGACAGTAAAGGACGTAATCATTACTATCAGCAGGCTGAGCAGATTTTTGCAGAAGAAATGCCGGCTATCCCGCTGTATCACTACACTCGTTCTGTGTTGAAAAACCCGAAAGTCGGTGGTTACTCAACTACTAATGCGTCGGATGCCCGGTACACCCGTGATCTGTATAAAATCCAGTAATTCGTATGATGTCTGAACTTTGAAGCCTGAAGCCTGAAGCCTGAAGCCTGAAGCCTGAAGCCTGAAGCCTGATGCCTGATGCCTGTTACAGATACTGCCGTATCACACGCAGGAATCAGGCAACCGGAAATAAATCAGCAAGATCAAAACAGAAAAAGCCGGGCCACCATGGTCCGGCTTTTTATCTTCGACTAAACGTTGCAGGCTGGTGGTAGCGGCCGGACCTGCGGTTAAGACTTAACCTGAATGTTCTGCAGGATAAAGCCTGACTCGTAGACTGGCAGGGTGCTGTTTTGCGGCTTTTCCTTCAGGCCGATAGCTTCTACCATGACGGTTGTTTCTGAAGTAATGTTGCCTACGCCATAGAGAAAGTCATGGCTGCTGGTACCAAAACCGCTGGTGCCGGTCTGATCGCGATAATTCTGTTCGCCACGCAGCATGAAGTAAGGGTAACCGGCATTCTGCGCCAGTTCCGCAGCTTTGTGCAGCAGGTAATTACGGGCTTTGGTGCGATCAGTGTATTCATTACCGACAAAACTGATTTGCCAGGTATCGCTGGACAGGTTACTTACTTCGAATCCTTTACCGAATGACCAGAAGGAGCTTTTGTCGGTGTCATAAGGGGTGGCGCAACCTGCCAGGATCAGTGCAGTTAAACCACAGAGTGTCATGCTTGCTTTATTCATCGTCGTTCTCGAAAGCCATTGTGTTTGTATCACGGTTTTATATCCGCATGGGTCGCCCATAACCTTGATATAAAACGTTGTTCAATTTGTTGGTGGCTATCATAACGACTTTTTATCGCAATGCACTATTAAGACCCTAAATCCATACAATTCCATACATTGTACAGTGCATTAGGATCTTGCTCTGAGACACGTTCTGGTTACGGTCAGGCGAATCAGGTTAGCTTATCAAACAGGTGCTTGGCATCATGCACACCCTGAATAAACATCTGCATCGCAATGACTGTCAGGATGAGTCCCATCAGACGCGTGACAATCCCTATGCCTTCCGAACCCATATATTTCACGAGCCGCTGACCGTAGAGGAAACAAACCACGGTAATGACACACAAAATGGCAAAAGCGACAATGGTTACCAGAATTTGTAAGAATCCTCCTGCTGCCGAGTAGTTCATTGCGGTGGCAATGGTTCCGGGCCCGGACAGAATCGGGATTGCCAGCGGGGAAATAGCAATGTCCTGGTCAGAATTGTCAGTAGAGCTGTGCATGGTTGAACTACTGCCTTGCAGCATGTGGTAGCCGACGATAAAAACCAGAATACCGCCAGACAGCCGTAATGCCGGTAGTGTGATACCAAAAAGCGAGAAAATGGCTTTGCCTAACAGGCTGAATACGGCGACAACCAAAAAAGCGGTAAATACTGATTTAAAAGCGGTTCTGCGTTGCTGTTCGACGGATTGTTGTCCGGTGAGGCCGACGAATACTGCGGTATTGGCAATGGGGTTCATAATGGCAAAAAAACCCATAAATACCGTAACGATAACCGTGAATAAGTCCTGCATGAGATACTCCTGAGCAAAGGGATCTGATAACGCTAAGTCTTTGAATCTATTCTAGTGCGTTGTGATTGCCTTATAGAAGGTTAGTCGGTGAATTGAGAACTTGATCGATTTGGAAGGAGCCTCCGCAAGCGCAGGAGGTAAGCAGGAGGCAAAAGTGCGCTGATTGCTGAAAATCAAGATGGGCGTGCGTAAGCACAATCGTCGTATTGCCAAATTACAGAGATGAGATTGTCGCCAAAATTTGAAGAGGCAACGCCGTAATAGTACGGAGCATAGGGGAGTCCGCGAACTCGCCTGTTTACCAGTGAGCCTGTCAGAAGCAAGAAACCAAAATAAAATCGACAATAAAAAAGCGGGCAGTGAACTAATAAACCGATTAATTCTTGTTCGCTGCCCGTTTATATCAATGAGCTGATGGCGTCTGTTATCCGCACACCGGGCAGGCAGGTTGCTTACTGAGCTTCATCTCGCGCCACGACATAGTCATGGCGTCCAGCATCAGGATTTTTCCTGACAAGGGCTGCCCCATGTCAGCAATCACTTTGATGGTCTCCATTGCCTGTACTGCACCCACGATACCGACCACAGGTGACATGATTCCGGCTTCGACACAGGTCAGTGCCTGTTGTCCAAACAGTGCGCTCAGGCACTGGTAGCAAGGTTCATTGGCCTGATAGGTATAGACGCTGATCTGGCCTTCCATGCGAATGGCGGCCCCTGACACTAAAGGCGTCTTCAGCTGGTGGCACAAACGGTTCAGCTGATTACGGGTTTCCACGTTATCACTGCAATCCAGCACGATATCGTGCTTTGCGATCAAATCATGCAGAGTGTTGTCATCAAGACGTGCGGCAATGGTGGAGACGGATACATTCGGGTTGATGGTCTGTAATGCTTGCTTCGCAGACTCAACCTTGAGCATACCGACCGTATTGTCGTTATGCAGTACCTGACGCTGCAGGTTTGAGACTTCCACCTTGTCGTCGTCAATCAGGGTTAACGTGCCAATACCGGCTGCAGCCAGATACTGGGTTGAGGCACATCCAAGTCCGCCAGCTCCCAGTACCAGGGCAGAAGCACTTTTTAGTGCCTCCTGACCCTCAAAATCAAATTGGCGCAGAATGATCTGGCGGTTATAACGCAGCATCTCTGCATCGGTAAGTTCTACCACGGGTATATCCTGTCAGTTACTGCCTTGAATTAGTACATGGCCTGGTTAAACAGTTCAATAGTCACCTCTTCGCCAGGCATCACGCGACCGCGCTCTTGCTCAAGGATGACAAAACAGTTTGCAAGGTGCATTGAGCTGAACGCGCCAGAGCCCTGATTACCGGTGGTGGAGACTTCCAGCTGACCATTGGTATTAATCTGATAAATACCGCGTTGGTAGTCAGCCCGGCCCGGACGTTTTTTAAAGACAGTCGCCGCTTTAGCTTTCATGCGTTGCGGTGGCTGGTATTGAGTATGACCAGACAGTTTAGCCAACATAGGCTGAACCAGCTGGTATAGCGTTACCATGGCGGATACCGGGTTGCCGGGCAGACCACAGAACCAGGTGTTTTTGATGGTACCGAAAGCAAATGGCTTGCCCGGTTTCATGGCAATTTTCCAGAAACCAATTTCTCCCTGCTCATCCAGAATATCTTTGGTGTAGTCTGCTTCACCGACGCTGACGCCGCCGGAAGTGACCAGAACATCCGCTTTAGTGGCCGCCGCAAAGGCATCACACAGTTTTTCCGGGCAATCCGGGATGATGCCCAAATCCATCACATCACAACCGAATTTTTCCAGCAGAGCACGAATGCCGTATCGGTTGCTGTCATAGATCTGCCCGGCTTCCAGTGGTTCACCCACCGGACTAAGTTCGTCACCGGTTGAGAAGAAAGCAACAACAGGGCGACGATAAACAGGTAGGGTAGCAATACCCAGAGAGGCAAGTAACGGCATTTCACGTGCGGTGATACGGGTGCCTTTGGCAACCACAACATCCCCCTGGCGAACATCATCACCAATCGGGCGCACATTATCACCCGCCGGCGCTTTCGTCAGAAAGCGAATTTGCTCGCCATGCGCTTCGGTCTCTTCCTGCATAATTACTGTATCAGTACCGTCCGGCATTTGGGCACCGGTCATGATACGGATACACTGGCCTGCTTCGCAGGTGCCTTCAAACGGGATCCCGGCGAATGATTTACCGGCAAGGGTCAAGGTATCTGACTGCGCCAGATCGGCACTGCGTAGGGCGTAACCATCCATCGCTGAGTTGGCAAAAGGCGGTACATTAATCGGCGAGCGAATATCTTCAGCCAGTACCAGCCCCATGGCATCTGCCAGGGATACCGTATTGACGGTTTCCAGTGGTTTAACTTGTTCCAGAATCTTCTGCAGTGCGTCTTCAACTGGCATCAACCCTGGTGTGTCACAACATCCCATAATTGCTATCCGTCTATAATCTTCGTTGTTTTGTGTAAGCACTTATTATGACAAAAAAATAAGTTGTTCACTAATACCCGATCAAATTCGTGGTGTAATTGTTCCCATTTACAGGTATCCTTCGGTCTCAAAGTTTGCTGGCATGCTCTCATCTCATGTCATTGCTGGGTTTCAGGCGTCTTTCGTGTTCATCGCTGCGGAAGGTTCAGGAGCTCAGGTCTTCTTTTATTGCATGCGATTTACTGACGGCAAAAAGAAGACAGTCCCGATTTATGACGGGGAAGGAGAGCGGAAAGTTGTCTCAGTCAAAAACTGCAGATGGTTTTGTCGTACGGCCAGCCGGTTGGAGGAAAAGAATGACTGCATACAGCGAATCTGCATTGAAGGTGCGCCAGGCACTGATTGATCGTGGCCTTGAAACCCCGATGACCGACAAGGTTGTCAGCCGCGAAGAGAAAAAAGAGAGGATTGAGTATCACATGCGTGAAATCCTCGAGCTTTTGTCGTTGGATCTGACCGATGACAGCTTGGTTGAGACACCACATCGCATCGCGAAAATGTATGTCGACGAAGTCTTTTCTGGTCTGGATTATGCCAACTTCCCAAAAATCACGGTCATTGAAAATAAAATGAACTGTGATGAAATGGTACGTGTTAAAGACATTACACTGACCAGTACCTGTGAGCACCACTTGGTTACTATCGACGGTAAAGCGACTGTCGCTTATATTCCGCGTGGCAAAATTATTGGTCTGTCAAAGATCAACCGCATTGTTCGCTTCTTTGCTCAGCGCCCGCAGGTGCAGGAGCGTATGACTCAGCAGATTCTGGTTGCACTACAAACCTTGCTGGAAAGTGACGATGTGGCTGTGACCATGGATGCCACTCACTACTGTGTGAAAGCGCGTGGTGTTATGGATGCGACGAGTGTGACCACCACAACGGCACTGGGGGGGATTTTCAAACGAAACCCTGCGACCCGTGCTGAATTTCTGCATGGTGTAAGATAAATCTTCATTTGAAGATAACCACTCGGTTCAGATACTATCAATAAGCCAGCAGGTTCACTGCTGGCTTTTTTCACGTTTAAACGTCCTTTGTTACCACTGTTCAGCCAGAGAAGGGTTATGGATCTTATCAAGCTGTCGCGTGTCAGTATGAAACACCTCATCACTTTGCATGTCATGCTGGACACTCTGAGCGTGACGGTGAGTGCTGAGCGGCTATGCCTGAGTCCTTCCTCTGTCAGTAAAACCCTGAGTCAGTTACGTGAAAGCCTCAATGATGAGCTTTTCTACCGGCACGGTAATCAGTTGATTGCCACACCGCTGGCTCGTCGGCTGGGGCCAACCGTGCACCAGATGATAAATGAAATGAACCAGATGCTGACGCAGGAGGCATTTGATCCGGCGTCTTATCAGGGGCGGTTTTCTCTGGCGATGCGTGAAAGTACATTTGAATTGCTGGCTGCTCGATTGTCCGCGCGGGTATTGAGTCAGGCTCCGGGCATGAGACTGGAAATCTGTTCGCGGGATAGTATGGGGTTCGATAGCCTGAGTAAAGGTCAGTTGGATTTTATCATTTTGCCGCATGACAAAAGCCAGCCGCCCAGCTCGCAGAGTAACCTGGTCTGGGAACGTTTGCTGGATGACGAGATGGTGTGCCTGATGAGGCCTGAGCATCCGCTGGCCGCTTATTCGTTAACGATTGATGATTACCTGCGATTTAACCATGTTGGCATCTCTGATGGTGAACTCGCGGTGCCATATTTTGAATTGCAATTGGCTCAGCAGCACCGACATCGTCGGGTGTCAGTACAACTGCCTGATTTTGGCAGCGCAGCAGTCATGTGTCACGAAAGCGATTTGTTGTTCACCTGCTCGAAAAAGTGGGCGGAAACGGCGCGGCAGGCTAAGGGCTTAGTGGTTAAATCCCTGCCGTTTGATTACGGTGAAGTGGCTTACTCACTGGTGTGGCATCAGCCCGGCATGAATGATCCAGCCCAGCGGTGGCTCTATGAGCAGATTGTCCATGTTGCTCGCGAGAGCTAATCACCAGAGTTCCAGCCATCTGCCTCTTTATTGAAAAGTGATACTATTGAAAATCGAAAGCATTGAAAAGTGAATGAATGGAGCGGATGGGTCGGAGCGAATGCACTGCCTTGCCACATTAGCTCTTCCTCTTTTCAAGCCCGCTTTGGCAGACGCTGGTTATTCCCAGTAACCTGAGTTGTTCAGTAAATTCGACTGCTTGATAGTGGGTGCAGATATCCCAGTTCACTACCTCACTATCCATACCATGATGCTGAAATCGATTGATTTGAATCTGCGCTCTATCTGGTAATTGTCCTAAACAACGGGCAAGCTCAATTAACTCTTCTTCAAAATCTGTGATGCCCGGAATATAAAACAATTTCAGCGCTTCCACTTTGTCATGACGTGACAGTAAAGCAATTGATCTAATTACTCGGTGCTGATCTCGAGCGGTGACCCATTGGTGGGTATCTGCTTGCCAGGTTTGAAGATCAATCATCGCTCCATCCATAAACGGCATCAGTCTCAGCCAGCCTTCCTCACTGAAACAACCGCTACTGTCGATCAAGCAAGTCAAATGACACAGTGCCGGACTGTTTTTGATGGCGGAGAAAAGCGCCACCGTCAATTCTAACGCCAGATCGGCTTTCAGTGTTGCCTCATTACAGCTAATCGTGATGCCAGATATAAAAGGTAGCTCGCGATGAATATGCGTCAATGCCTCTTCAACGGACAGTGCAAAAGTGTTGGCAGCAGGGTCGCACAGGCAAGATGGAACCCGGTAACTCACAACATCTGTTGAGGGGAGAGAAGACGAAGGAGTATGGCAATTGGGACTGCGGGAACGGCAATTTTGCAGATACAGTGCTAAGCGGTTGCCCGGTGCGCTGTGGCAGGAAAAGTGCAAAATATCACTGCTAATGGTAGTTAGAAGGTCAGGTTTCATTGTTCTTTCCGATGTAAATGATGACGGCAGGAACGATAAAACGGCTCAGCATACGCGGCCAGAAGGTTAAATAGAGTTTAGCCTGAGGTTGCAGTACTCATCCGGCGGGTTACTGGATGAGTACTGTGGTCTTTCAGTCAGTCGAATGATCTATTCCTGGCTGACTGAGGTACGTGGTTTGCGTTATTTAACCGGGTATTCACTCCAGCTTGATTCATCCAGCGTGACATAATACTTGCCATTTACTTCCATCATCGTAGAACCAGAGTTTTGAGAAACCATACGAGTTTCAGGCAGACCCTTAGTTAAAGCGATTGGAGAATAACGCTTGGTTTTATAAATGTCCTGTTCAAGGATGTTCGCCACCAACTGAGATAAAGACAGATAACTGGATGGTGCCTTCACTGCGACGCTGTCACCAATACGTTCCATCCCTTCACCAAAGATTTTTAGCCCTACTGGTGTGTGAACAATGGTCGGAGCCGGTATTTCACGCATACCGGAGATTTGCATCCGATCACCACGCATACCTGCTCCGTGCTCTGGAACAAGTGCGACCACGATGTTGCGTTTTGATGCCTTCAAGGTCTGGAAGAAATCGTACAAGTCATCCAGTAAATTATTGAGGCGTCGCTTGTAACTCACCATGGAGGTTGACGAGTTGGCGCTGATGATACGGTTACCGTCATGAAGCGAGATGGTATTGTACAGAGCCACAACTTTGTCGCTGTTACTGGACAAGCGTTCGTTCCACCAATGATTTAAGACTTGCTTATCCCTGAAAATTGTCGAGCCATCAAATGACTTCTGGTAAGGGGTTAATCCCGTCTGAGGCATCATATTGGCTTGCAGGTTGCCGTTTTTCTGGATCAAATCCAGGAAGCTGTCAAATACACCGTTATGGTTCAATAACAGGTTTTCTTCAAAGCCCAGGTTTTTCAGGTTGTCGAAAAGGTAGCACTGTTGAGTTGGTGCAGGTTCAAAGAGCGCGTCTTGCTTTTGTTGGCCACAGCTGGCTCGAAGCAAACGAATGACCGCCGGACCACTGTACGAGGTAGCAGCACTGAAATTATCGAACATAATGTCGAATTCTTTGAACAGGGGATGGTCACCAAGGCCGGTAATTTCGATGTCATCCCAAGCAACAGAACAGATACTGAGAAACAACAGATCAAACGGAACATCGTTGCTGCTGTCTGCACTGAAATTAACCTGACGAGCTGATTCCCGTTCAAAGAAGTCCGCTTTAAGGTTGTTTAGAACACTGTCATTGATTTCAACAGGTGTTGTTGTCATGTTTCCTTTGCTACCGGCCGCAGTACCTGTTTGCTGGTTTGTGATCGGCGCTGCCACCACGGTTTGTGCTGTCTGCTGTTGGGGGATACTGATGTACATCATGGTTGCTACAACAAGTACCGACACACGCAAAAACTTACTCAATATGTAATAGGCCGTACAGAGCACGAACAGCACGATCATTACCTGATATGTGACAAATCGTCCCAGTAATTCGATGAGATAAGCGGTTTCAAACTGCAGCAGCTGACCGGTTTGTGCCCATAGCCGATCCAACGGCGGCAGGTATGAATCGTAGTGCATCAACCAGACAGCCAATGGAACCGCAACGATATGGCGGGTCACATTGATTGCTTTCTGACGCAGTGGAAACAAGATCAACAGTAGCAGAGCAAAGTTCTCGACAGGGTGGAAGTCAATTACCCCCTGTAAAAACAAGGCAATCTTGATAATAAAGTACATGTTCCACCAACCAAGTCCCTGCAGTAGGGTTGGGGTGTTTTTCGAAGTGGTCGTCATTGTCTTATTTCTTAGTAGTCATATCTTGTTCAAAGTAACGCGAACGTTTGAGATTTCGTTGATAAAAGCGTTTACCGCTCTCAATTAAATCCCGAATGAAATAACCTACAAGCAATCCTATGGTTAAACTAACTCCGGTTGTGAGTAGGAAATCATTAATATTCATGCGCTCACCTTAACTGAAAGCGGTTTTTTGACGGCATAAAGTGATGGCGTGTTTTCGTTTGATGTTGGCTTTGATGAGAAAATACGTTTCTCTGTAGCCAGCATTGAAACTTCTTCAGAAATTATCACTTCATTTTCATCAATCTTTTTGAGCTCAATTTCGATATCATGGTGATTCTCGAAAGTTCGAACAGAATGGAACAAATCCCTCACCGGAAACTCAAAAATATTGTTTAGCGCAATATTAATGTCATCTTGCCTGATTGCACTAAACAGAACATATAGCGCTTTATCACTCGCAGTAATAACATCGCCATCGCGGCGAATATGACAAAGACGTAAACATTCTTCTGCATTCATACCCGGAAGTAACTGAAGGCGAATTAACGCAAAGCGAATATTAGATTGTAGGGATTTATTCAATACGTCCCGACAATAATGTGTAAAGTCGCTATTGTGTAAATATCCTTTTCGGCCGAACTTTTGATCATATTTAAGCAACTCTTCAAGACTCTTTGGCTGAGGACGGATAAGTATTTGTCCTTGAATAGCTTCAACCTGTGTCATGAATCTTACGAATGGCACCTGGAAAGGTGAGATCAGATTCACCCCCGCCCGCATAAGAAACTTTTCATCCGCGTAACGTAAACACTGACTGGTTTCACGAATAATGATTTTGAGTTGATTACCAGCTCGGTTACGAAGTTGGAAGCAATCAATCGTTAATTGACGGATCTCGCTCTGACTGCTGCAACTGAAAATCACCGTAGAAGCACGCGGACTCTGGAGTAAGCCTAATAATGCTTTATTGTTCTCTGCGATATACACGCCTTTGGGCGGAATAGTATTATCGCCAAGTACATCTTGACTCAGATACATACGCTCACTGTCTGCTTTATCTTCAATTAGCATGCTTGGTGCTGCACTTTCATTCGTCTCGGCAATAATTTCGCCATTTTCGAGCCGGGACAAAATATACTCAACATCTGACTTTACACCGTGAGTGTTAGACCAGAAATCCACCAGGTAACTGTAACGGTACTCGTCCAGTACGGTCATCGTTGCGAGACCTGATAAATAACTGTTGGCTGTTAGCAGCTTGGGCTTTAGCAGGGACAGTGCCAGTGAACCGTATATAAAAAGTTGTACTGTTGCTGTGTGTTTTTTTGAAAAGGAGCTGAACCTTTTCAAAAAATCATTAATTTCTGCATCACTGCTATTTGAAAGTAATGCGTCAGGAATAAGAAGAATAAAAATGGATTTATTCTGAATTTTAATACGGCACAGATCTTCAGATAGATCAGAAATATTAATTAACTTTGATGAGTATTTAATATTAAGGAAATAGGTATTCTTTATTCGTGAATTGACGCAAGCATTAAATTGCTCTTGGCTGTGGTTGTTTAATCCCGAATAAAAGGATTCTTTATCAGAACAGCTTGTAAAGGTAATGTTATCTTCAACAGAGCAAGAATTTGCAAGGTAATCGATTGCTAAGCTTTTATGTGAAAATAAATTGACATAAACAGATCTCAGCTGTTTTTCGCTTGTAATAGCAGTTAGGCCTTGAACGCCAGACATAAAAATACCTTAAATTCTTGCAACTTAAGAAAGGTTATAGCCTTTCAGTTAGTGCCTTTAAACGTCTTCTGACAGAATTTTATCATTAGTGACAAAAAAATGGCGCTTTAATCTTAAACTAAATTGATAAAAAATAAAAATAGATATACAATTTTGCGCAATAGTTGTTAATGGATAAGTAAATCAATTAATTACAAGCAAAAAATCACAAGTAATTATATTGTCAGGGATAATATCATTTTTAATGATGTGTTCTTATCAGATTCATCCTCTTTGATGACAATGCTTGTGATGTGCAGAACTAAGGTCTCAATTCTACCATATTGTGTTGATTCTTGTTTGTGACTTGATTACAAAAACTTAACAGTCTGGTTTTTCATGTAGCGTGCCTAGCTCAAGCTTCTTCTTAGTATTTTCGTAAGCAACATCAAGGTTGCGTTAACCCTCTCATATTAGTGGATGATTGTTGTGTCAGAATCAGCAAAAGATATTAATGCGATCTATGCATCATATAAGGTGAACAATCACCAGTACATTGAAATTACAGAAAAGGAAGCGTACCTGCGGGCTCGTCGTAAATGGCTGGTATTGCAGTCAAATGAAGATATCGCTTCAACCCATACAGACCAGAAAGGGCACTCCTTTGCTGGCACTGAACAACAGGATACTGTATGAAGCGACTACTTTTTGTCAGCCTAAAAGGTGGATGCGGCGCAACGACAGTGACCGCCAACCTAGCTCAGGCTCTGGTTAAGATCAACAAGCATGTGCTGGCGATTGATACGGCGCCGGCTAACCTGCTGCGCCTTCATTTTGGCCTTCCTAATTTTACTACTGACGGATGGGCACACCATCTGTTCAAAGGGCTCCCATGGTATGAGGCTGGCTTTGAGAGTCCTCAGGGTGCTGCCTTATTACCTTTTGGCCAGTTGTTACCGGAACAACGACAGCAATTTGACGCTTCGCGCGAACAATACTTGGTTGACCTGAATAAGCAAACCTACCTGCTTGATTCTGCCGACAGGGAACAATGGATGTTGTTTCATGCGGAAATGTCCGATCTGAATGCTTCATACCTGGCAGAAGCTGTGGCATCGATGGATGCGGTGTTTGTTGTTGTAACGCCAGATGCCGTCAGCTACACGGTTTTACAGTCATGGTTAGAGTCGCATCCTGCGGCAGAGGTGTTAAGCAAACAAGGCAAGCTGCGATTTATCGCCAATAAATACCAGCCAGAAACGGAAGTTGGCCGCGATTTTATGCTGGTACTGAAACAGGAACTGGCTGGTCTTCTGGTCCCGGTTATTGTTCATCAGGATACGGCTCTCATGGACAGTGTCGCCAACCTTACGACAGTTCAGCACTATGCGCCGGCCAGTCAGGCGGCAAAAGATTTTCAGTCGCTGGCATTCTGGTGCGTGTCGTTTCTGTCCTCACATCAACTTGATGACTAGATTATGTTTCGTAGCCTGAATCTCTTTTTTCAGGACTGGATTGTTGACCAGTTCAAAAAGCAAAAGCGAACTTACGAACGTGAGTGGGATTGCCGTGCGTCCTGGATAGGGGAGTGCTGTCTGACAATCTGGCTCAGCTTTGCCTTTATCTTCTTAAAACCAACAATCGCAGGTGTTCCGTCATGGAAACTGCCGTTGGTGTATTTCCCGCAGATTAACTTTGCTGCACCGGGGTTACTGGATCCTCTTCGCTTTATCATCCAGAGCATCTGGCTGCTGTGTTTCAAACAGCAGGCGACGATGGCTTTTCTTGAGCGTTTACATCTTCTGGCCGGTAAAGCATTGGATGTCCTGACAGAGTGCTTCTACCTGCCGTTTGAATTCATTACCAAAGGTGTGCAATGGCTTGAGAAGAAGGCGAATCAGGCGAAATCACCTGAAGTTCGAGAACAGATGAAAGCCAGTAAGTCAGCGATGTTGCTGAATTATCTGTTGCTGTTTGTGGTTGTGTTCCTGGCACTGCTGTGTTTTACCGTACCATTTGGGTATCAAGCGCAAATCGTTTTTGTTCTTCTGTTATGGTCGTTGGCGATGATGTTTCGGCGCATGCCGGGACGTTTCCCGACGATGTTGCTGATCATTTTGTCGGTCACCGCGTCGTGCCGTTACCTGTGGTGGCGATACTCTTCCACGCTCAACTGGGATGATCCGCTTGCCTTGTTTCTTGGCGGCATTCTATTACTGGCAGAAACCTATTCCTGGGTCGTGCTGATTCTGGGCTATTTCCAGAATATCTGGCCGCTGAATCGCAAGCCTGTGGCATTGCCGGATGATCAGTCTTTATGGCCAACAATCGACATTATGATACCGACTTACAACGAAGATTTAGACGTTGTAAGGGCAACTGTGTACGCCTCGCTGGGGGTCGACTGGCCGAAAGATAAGCTGAAGATCCATATTCTGGATGATGGTAAACGCGACAACTTTCGTGAATTCGCCAAAAGTATTGGGGTGAATTACATCCGAAGGCCAACGAACGAGCATGCCAAAGCCGGTAATATCAATTACGCCCTGAAGCAGACCAGTGGCGAGTACGTGGCGATCTTCGACTGTGACCATATTCCAACCCGGGCCTTTTTTCAGCTCACCATGGGTATGTTTCTGAAAGATCCGAAACTGGCGCTGATTCAGACGCCACACCACTTTTTCTCGCCGGACCCGTTTGAGCGTAACCTGTCTAACTTCCGGAATGTGCCGAATGAAGGCAACCTTTTCTATGGCTTGATTCAGGATGGTAATGACTTGTGGGATGCAACGTTCTTCTGTGGTTCTTGCGCCATTTTGCGTCGTGAACCGCTTGAAGAAGTTGGCGGGATTGCGGTTGAAACGGTAACGGAAGATGCGCACACGTCGTTACGTATGCACCGTTTGGGTTATCACTCTGCGTATCTGAAGCAGCCGATATCAGCAGGTCTGGCGACAGAGACCTTGTCAGCCCATGTGGGGCAGAGGATTCGATGGGCGAGGGGGATGGCGCAGATCTTCAGGGTCGATAACCCCTTTAAAGGTAAAGGGCTGAAATTGTCCCAGCGCTTGTGTTATGCCAATGCCATGCTGCATTTTTTATCGGGCATACCACGGATTGTGTTTTTGATCGCACCACTGGCTTATTTGCTTCTGCACTCTTATGTGATTTATGCACCAGCGTTAGCAATCATTCTGTACGTGCTGCCGCATATGATTCACGCCAGCATGACTAACTCGCGGATGCAGGGCGATTATCGCTACTCATTCTGGGGTGAGGTCTATGAAACGGTGCTGGCCTGGTATATCGCAAGGCCAACCACAGTTGCTTTGTTTGCGCCGCATAAAGGAACCTTTAACGTAACTGCGAAAGGTGGTCTGGTCGAGAAGTCACATTACGACTGGGTTATCTCCCGGCCATATCTGGCACTGGTTGCGCTGAATATTTTAGGTCTGGCAGCCGGTGTTTACCGACTCGGATGGGGGCCGCAGGACGAAATTGGTACTGTCATTGTCAATATCGTCTGGACGCTATACAACCTGTTGATTCTGGGGGCTGCTGTCGCGGTGGCTGTAGAAGCCAAGCAAGTACGTAAAGATCATCGCGTTGAAGTTTCTATCCCTATTGCCGTTCGACTCAATTCCGGGCATTTGGTGCAGGCGGAAATGAAAGACTTCTCTTTGGGTGGTGTTCGCATTCAGATGAGTGAATCTGAGGCTGATATCGGTTTGTTCGAGAATGGGCAGCCGCTGGACGTCGTGCTCAATCGTGGCGGCCATGAGTATGTTTTCCCTATGGTTGTCGCTTACGCGCGCAATGGCATCGTTGGTTTGCAGTTGTCTGAACTGACTAACCAGCAGCAAATTGATTACGTCCAGTGTACGTTTGCCCGCGCGGATACATGGGCAAAATGGCAACAGAGTTATCAGTCAGATAAGCCTTTGTCGAGCATGCAGGCCGTTCTTCTTGTCGGGCTTAATGGTTATAAGCGATTGCTTAAGCACAGTCCGAAGCCGGTTACCGTTTGTGTCAGTGCGGTAATGGCAGGTTGCAATTTTATTTGGTCATTACGACCTCGAAATGTCCCAAACAGGACCATTATTCATGAAAATTAATAAAAAAATAACAGCGCTTACTGCGGCATTAAGCCTTGCCTGTCTGGCAGGTGATGCTGCCGCTGTGGAAGTCAGTCAGCTTTCTTCAGTTTCCAACGATCAGTCTCAAACTCCTGATGCTTCCCTTGTTATCAAGAAGGTGATGCCGTTTAACCAATTGGGCTTTAACCGCTCGATTGCGATGTTGGGCAGTGAGGCAAACGCATACATTGGCTTTGGTTCCCGTCTTGATGAGGTGGTGTCGAAGGCTAACTTGTACTTTGATGTGACACCGTCACCTGCATTGTTGTCACTGGTTTCGCATATCAAGGTGTACCTGAATAATGAACTGATGGGTGTCACTTCCATTGAAGATGGTCAGCAGGGGAAAAAGCTCAGCCTCTCGATGCCTTTGGATACGCGCTTTTTCAGTAACTTTAACCAGATTCGTTTTGAACTGATTGGTAATACCAAAAAAGAGTGTTCAAACCCGAATGACTCCAGTATCTGGGCCGAAATTAGCCAGAGCAGCCGTATCGAAATGTACGTGCAAAAGACGGAACTGGAGAGTGATCTGAGTTTACTGCCAGCGCCTTTCTTTGATGTGCGTGATTTCAGCCCGCTGAATCTGCCGATTATCATGGGAGATAACTATTCGCTCAGTGAAATCAAAGCGGCCGGGGTCTTGTCATCCTATTTTGGCTCGTTAGCCGGTTGGCGGGGCGCTCACTTTCCGCTGAGTTTTGATAGCGTTCCTGAGCATAACGCCGTGGTATTTGTCAGCAATGACAACAAACCGGCGTTTCTGCGTGATTTTCCTGATGCCGATGGCCCACGCTTGCAGATCATCAGTCATCCGACAAATCCGTATGTCAAACTGCTGCTGGTGATCGGCCGCGACAGCAATGATCTGAACACGGCAGTGCAGGGACTGGCGCTGGGTAACCAGTTGCTGACCGGTCCCATGGCTAAAATCAACGAGGTCAAGCAGATTAAGCCTCGGGTGCCGTATGACGCGCCAAACTGGGTTAGCACCAGTCGCCCGGTCGCGTTGTCAGAGCTGGTTGAACAAAAGAGCATGCTGCAGGTAGAAGGTCGGACACCGCCGCCGATCAATGTCAGCTTGCGTCTGCCGCCGGATCTGTTTACCTGGCAGAGCCGAGGTATTCCGATGGATTTGAGCTACCGCTATTCACCACCGACTAAAGATAACTCAGGGTCGCGCCTGACGCTGAGCATTAACGATCAGTTTGTGGAAGCCTTCAACCTGACCACTTCAGGACAGGGTGGTGATTCCAACCGCGTTCGTGTCCCTCTGCTGGATGACAGTTTTCTGAGCACTAACGATCTGGTTCGTATCCCGGCGTTCAAAGTGGGCAGTGAGAACCAGATTGAGTTTGAATTTGGTTTTGCATCGGTGACTGACGGGCAATGTCTGGTCACGCAACCGAGCAAGCAATATGCTGTTATTGATGGCGATTCGACCATCGATTTCAGTGGCTTCCCGCATTACATTGAAATGCCGAACATGCGTGCCTTTGCGACGTCCGGTTTCCCGTATACGCGTATGGCTGACTTGTCTGAAACCGTGGTTGTCATTCCGCAAAATGCCTCACGTGAAGCGTTGCAAACGTTTATGAATGTGATGGGCTCTCTGGGCGGTGACTCGGGCTATCCGGGCATTAAAGTCACGTTAACGGATCAATGGGATAAAGCGGCGCTGAAGAATAAAGACATTCTGAGTATTGGTGTGGTGCCAGAACTGAAAGACGCTGCGCAAAATGCTGATCAGGTCAATCTGGTTCTGCAAGCCGGAAAACGCCAGATTCTGTTGCCGGGTAAAAACGAACAACAGCTTGGCTTGAACTGGATGAATCCGTCCAATAGCAAACAGGATGCCGCTGATTTCGTCTCTGTTGAGGCGAGCGGTTCGTTTGCCGCCATTACGGGCATGGAATCCCCATTTACGCCAAACCGTACTCTGGTCTCCATTATGGCATCCAAACCGGCAGACTTTGCCGCGGTGGATCAGGCAATCACTGATTCCGGTAAAGTGGCACACATGTTTGGTTCTGTGGTGACGCTGCGTAATGGTGAGGTCGCCAGTTACAACGTTGGCTCGCACTACTATATGGGTAAATTACCGGTATGGCAGCTTGTCTGGTATCACTTCTCAAATCATCCGGTGATCGTTGCTTTCTTTGCTGCTCTGCTGGTGGTGATTGTGACTATCGTACTGTGGCGGGTACTGCGTCAGATTGCCCAGAAACGCACTGAAAATACCGAGGACGAAGAATGAGAAAGTGGATTGCGATCCTGACCATGATGCTTTCGTTACAGGTGCTTTCGTCACAGGTGCTTGCTTCCCAGGAACTGGCGAACAGTTGCGACTGGCCGCAATGGGAGCATTTTAAGTCTGTCTACATGAAGCAGGGGCGGGTCATTGACGGGAGTGATGCCCGTCTGATCACCACTTCTGAAGGGCAGTCGTATGCGCTGTTTTTTGCTCTGGTCGCGAATGACAAACAGGCATTTAGTGACGTGCTGGACTGGACGCAAACACACCTGAGTGGTGGTGATTTAACGGCTCGTTTACCGGCTTGGCTGTGGGGCCGCAAGCCAGATGGTCAATTTGGTGTGCTGGATGCCAATCCGGCCTCTGATTCTGATCTGTGGATCGCATATTCACTGGCGGAAGCCGGGCGTATTTGGGACAACTATTATTATCAGTCGCTGGCTTACCTGCTGGCCAGCCGGATTTTGCGTGAAGAGACAATTACGCTTGATGGTATCGGAATGGTATTACTTCCGGCACCGGAAGGGTTTGCGCAGGGTAATGGTGAATTCCGGATTAATCCGAGTTATCAGCCGCTTCAGCTGGTTGCAAGAATGCATTCCCTGTACCCGCAGCCGGAATGGGCATCCTTGTATCAATCCAGCACCGCCATGTTGATGAAGACGATGCCCGCAGGTTTTAGTCCTGATTGGGCAAGGCTGAAAGGCGGGCAATATTCAGCAGATGCTGAGACTGGACCGGTAGGCAGCTATAACGCCATTCGTACCTATTTATGGGCGGGGATGCTGGATGATAGTGTCGAAGAAAAAGCGCGCTTAGTAAAAGCCATGCAGCCAATGGTGAAGGCAACAATCGAGTTGCAAGCGCCGCCAAGAGAAGTGAATACCGTTGAAGGGACTTATTCCCAATCTGGAAGCGCCGGTTTTTCAGCGGCTATGTTGCCATTACTGGCCGCTTCCGGCCAGCAGGCTGTCCTGGCTTCACAGGCTGACCGGGCATCAGCAGTGTTTAACCACGACCGTTACGATCACTACTATGACAATGTGCTGGCGCTGTTTGGTTTAGGCTGGCACAACGAGCGTTATCGTTTTGGTCCTAAAGGCGAACTTCTTCCTTCATGGAGTAATCAATGCCAGTAAGGACAGGTCCAGCTTTAAAACCAGCCGTAAAAATAAGTGTAACGCATCTGATGCCTGTTGCTTTGGGGGTAAGTAGCCTTTTTTCCTCCCTGAGCGCACACGCCGGTATCCAGCAGATTTCGACGGCACCTTTAACCAAGGCTCAACTTGAGGCGGTGTATCAGCCGGTACAGCCAGCGCAGTTTGCGACGGCTGTGCCTCGGGTTAACTCGGTGGAGTGGTTGTTGAATCAGCTTAAGCTGGCGGATGCGGTCGGACGGGATGATATTGTCGAAAGCACGCTGGAACGATTATTCGCCATTGAAGAGAATCATCCTGCCGGGCTTTATTATGAAGCCAATATGTACCTGAAAAGGCAACAACCCGAACTGGCCCAGCAGGTTTATGAGCGTCTGAAAAAATCAGCGCCTCGCTCAAGCCACACTCAGGCGTTAGGCGTCATTCTGGCCCTTCGCGGTAAAGACAGGCTGGCCTATCAACATGCCCGCTTACTGGCGAAATCAGGTCGTTATCAGGAAGCGCTTTCCGCGTATAACACACTGTTTCCCCAAGGAATGCCGTCACCGGCATTGCAGCTGGAATACCTCCAGCTGGAAGGCAATCTGAGCAGTCGCTGGGCGGACGTTAAACGCGGGCTGGAACGCCTGAATGCTGATTACCCGGGAGTGCCGCAATATCAGCTGGCACTGGCCAATCATATTATGAAAGAAAACCCGGCGGATCCCTGGGTGCTGAACACTTATCGTCAGCTTGCCTTTACCCCGGGATTGGGAACGACTGTCCGTAATTCATGGATGAGGGCTTTGGATATCGTTCCTATCTCGGCCGACGTCGTTAAGCAATACTCTTTGCTTGCCAGTTATTTTCCTTCGGACATGGATCTTCAGCGAGCCAGTCAGGGAGCGGCTAAGCGATGGGAAATCGAGCAGGAGCTGAGGAAAGATCCGACTTATCTCGCTAAGCTGAGAGGCTTGAAGCTGCTGGATGAAGGGAAAAACGCGCAGGCGGAAAAACAGTTACGTTACGCTTTATCGACACGACCTCAAGACCCTGACATTCTTGGCGGGCTGGGGTTGGTTTACCTGAGAGCGGGCAATCAAAAGCAAGCGCTCAATTATTTCAAGCAGGCGCTGGCGCTGAATACCAACCCGGATACGCAGTCCAAATGGGAGAACCTGGTTCAGACGTCGAGTTACTGGACCTATCTGGACGACGGGGACAAGTTTGCTGCGCGGGGCAATTTTTCCAAGGCTGAGCAGCGCTATAAAAGCGCCATCACCATCGATCAAAGCGGGCCTTACGCGTTTACATCGCTGGGTGCGTTATACCTTCAGCAAGGTAAGTACGCTGCCGCGGACAGGTATTACCGTATGGCACTTGAGCGGGATAAGCTCAATGGCTCAGCGCTTCGTGGTCGTCTTGATGTGCTGTTAGAGCAGGATGATGCTGTTGGAGCTCTGAAACTGGCGCAACGCTATACTCCGGCGCAACAATCTGTGGTTGCCGATAAAATGGCGGCTATTCAGTCGGACACTATTTTGCGCAATTTGCGTACAGCCATGGCGAATGATGACAGAGCCGGGACAGAGAAATATCTGGCAGCGTTGATTGAGGTTAATCCAACGTCACCGTGGTTACGTCTGGATATCGCCAATGTGCTGCTGTCTCTGGGCGAGCGATCCCGGGCTGATGCACAGATGAAGCGATGGGCGGCCGAGACTGCGGATCCTGAAATGCAGTTTGCGTATGCCTTGTATCTCGCGGATACCGAGCAGCCGGATGCGGCCATCGCGGCACTGGAACGTGTGCCGGTAAACAACCGTACTGAGTCGATGCAGCGCAATCTGATCCGGTTGCAACTGAACCGTGATCTTACTGATCTTCATAAGCAGTATGCGATCTCCCCGTCAGCGGTCAGAGAGACACTTCATCGTCTGGAGAAACAGTTTGCGGGTCAGGTTCAGCCTCTTTCTCGTATCGCGAATGCATGGGTAGATGTAGGGCATCCGCAAGAGGCGGAACGTATATACCGAACGTTACAGCCTTCCGGTAGCTGGGACGCTGATGCGCATTTGGCGTATGGCGGGCTGATGGTCAGTCTCATGCATTTTGCCGATTTTGATCGCTGGTACAACACTCTGTCCCCTCAGCTCACGACAGGAAAACGTTCAGTTTCCGACAAACTATCAGCCTCTGAATTGAGGGAACTGGATGCTCTCCAAACCCGACGTTGGTTGGCAGAGGCCGATATTCTTTTGGCCCGTCACGATGCAAAACGTGCCTTTGACGGCTACGAAAAAGCGTCATCGGAGCAAGAGCCATATCAGACTCAGGGCCAGATAGGTATGCTTCTGGCTGCCGCAGAGTTAGGTGATAAAGCGCGCTATCCGAATTTGGTGGCGGCTTTAGATGCTAAGCGCCATTCACTTAGTGCGCGTCAGCTTATGGCTGCTGCGACAGTGCTACATCGAGTGGGTTATCAACAAAAAGCCAGTGAATTTAACGCATTGCTGGATAGTCGGTCGGACGCTGATGCCATGGACTATCGCGACAGTATGGCCATTGCCATGGACAATCAGCAGTGGAACCTGGCTGAAATGCGGGCCTATCAGGCATTAAACAGCGATCGTATCGAAAAACGCAAAGACACCGCAGTGGCTAAGTCTGAAACACCAACGCCCAGGGAGCTTTACGACACAGCAGACGATTACTGGTTAACCCGAAACGTTAAAACGGATATTGATAAGCTTCGTGATCGTACTGACGGCCATATTCTGATTGGTTGGGATTACAGCGCCCGTGACGGTGAAAATAAATCCAGTCAGATACCCATTGAAGCACGTATTCCGGTTACCCAATGGGAGGGGCATCTTCTACTGAGAGCGGATTATATCTCTGTCGATTCCGGTGAGCTGGGCTATTACGACAAAAATACTGACAAAGATATCACCAGATTCCGTAACAAGGCATCCGGTATGGCGCTGGGAGTTGGCTGGGAAGCCGAAAACTGGCGAGCTGACATAGGCACGACCCCGTTAGGTTTTAATCATTCGACCTGGGTGGGCGGTCTAAGTGTGGATGGTGATCTCGGAGATATTGGCTGGACGGCAACGGTATCGCGCCGTCCGGAGACCAGTAGTACGCTTTCTTATGCGGGAATGACGGTCCCTTCAGAGGCTTCAGACCCAGCCGGCACAGAATGGGGCGGTGTTGTACGAACCGGCGTGAAATTCAATGCCAGTTGGGACGACGGCGGATCTTACGGGTTCTGGAGTAGTGCGCAGTTCCATTTTATGAATGGTGAAAAGGTGGCCGACAACACGCGCCTGGGGCTGCTGGGAGGGGCATATTATAAGCTTATCGCTACCGATGATCGTCGCCTGAGTGTCGGGACTAACCTGATGTATCTCAGCTATGACAAAAATCTCAGCGAGTATTCGTTACTGCATGGTGGTTATTACAGTCCGCAAAGCTATTTTTCTATCTCTTTGCCGGTTAATTACTATGGTCGTTATGACAATACCTGGTCGTACTTGATCAGTGGCTCGGTATCGAACTCCTGGACGCAGGAAGATGCGCCTTATCTATCCAGTGGTCAGTCAGATACCGGAGGTGGTTTTGGTTACTCGCTGCAAGCTGCTTTAGAAAAACGAGTCAGTGAACGTTGGTATCTTGGGGCATCCTTTGATTTGCAACGGTCAGATTTTTACACGCCGAACCATTTTATGTTCTATGCCAAATATACCTTCAATGATCGCTGGCAGCCTATTGAGTTTCCACCAGCGGTACCGAAGCTATACAGTGATTTTGACTAACGCAGGCTGACTTCACATTCTGCTAAATGAACATGTCAAGTAGGGTGATTTAATGATGGGGGGCAGCCTCCATCATTTATCTGACAGATCTTATTCCCATTTTTTCGTCATCTTGTCTCAAGTTGTTTCAAATTTTTCTTCAGCCATTATTCTGATTATTTTTGCTGGACTGTTTTCTCAATGTTTACCCAATTTGTATCTAAAGTTTGCTGCGTGATAGCGACGGGGTTCTTGATTATTTCGTTTAGCTGAGAGTTATATTCATCAAATCCTGAAGTGAAAAAAATACAATCACTGTTTTCTATATCTGAAATCCAACGGTTTTGATCACGAATTGGTTTATCCCCATGAAAGATTGAGTGCAACGAGATGATAATATATGCGTTGTGTCTCATAATGTTGGTGATAATCATGACTATTTACTTGTCATGATGTCAAAAATTTGACTAAATATAATGAGAAGTAAATCACAATCAGGATGATTGATTACAATAACTCCCTCAAGGATTGAGCATTAAAAAGCATTGTTTAGCTCAGGGTACCAGTGATGTCTTGCTACCGACACCGACCAACCGCACTAAGTTTGTTAGCACTTGTGATAGGTGGTTATGCGCAACAGGCGCATTCTCTCGAGTCTGTTTCTGAACGTACGTCCGGCACTTCTTATGTTGTCTCCTCCGTGACGACTGTTCCGGGACAAATAAAACTTGTTCCATCTACTGACAGTGGCCCGGTGATATCATCGCCGGTGCGTGCTGCTGTCAGCCGACAGACGACGCCGGAAAACCCGCCCGCAGCGAGTGACGCTTCACGGTCGACGACGGCCAGTCACAAAGGGCTGGATTTCAGTCTTCTGGGTGCGAAGCCACTCGACAGCGTGGCGGCGTTGTGCCCGCATTCGGCGGCACAAGTGTGCTTTGCCGGGCCGGTTAATCGTATTTATGACATCAATGGCTACATGCCGCTTTGGAACACGAAAGCGTTACGTGATGCACTGTTTCTGCGTCTGACAGCTTTGGGTTACGCAGGTCTTGCGCCGGGTATCGAGCAGCGTGTGAAAGAGCTTAAAGAGCGTGAGCATGACAATGATCAACGGGGCTTTGATATTTTAGCGACCGACAGCTATCTGGTGTATCAGGCGTTTATCCGTCAACTGAAAGCCCAACCCAGTCGTCTGTTCCGCCATCAGTCGTTACTGCCCATTGAGCGCTCTGCACTGACGACACTGCCAGTCTCGGTGATCACCTCGGGTATTAATGAATCAACGCTGCTGAATGAATTGCAGGGTCGCCCGACGCTAACAGAGCAAATGTCACGTGTTGTTCGAATGGCCGAGAAGTACCAACGCTTACCGGCTCACCACTATACGCCTAAGGGGCGGGTGCTGGTGAAAAAAGGGCAGGTGATCCCTCTAGGCCATGAAATGCTGGATGTGTTGGTTGCGTATGGGGATATGAGCAGTGAGGTGGCTGACCATTATCGTGCAAGTCGTCAAATTCTCAATGACGGTGAAGTGAATCAGGCGATTCGCCGGTTCCAGCACCGCAACGGCATGGCAGATGACGGTGTTATTGGCCCGGCGACAGCGAAACAACTGGCGCTGCCGTATAGTGAAGTTGCGCGCGTGTTGGCGCTGAACCTGCACCGCAGTCAACTGGTCGCCAGCGGGGAAAACCGGCCGAGTATCCGGATTAACATCCCGGACTACCGTATGGAAATCGCTTACCACGATCAAATTGTGTTCGAGTCGAAAGTGATCGTCGGGCGTAATTCCCGTCCGACAAACCTGTTTTCATCGGCGCTGAATGTCATGGTGGTCAATCCGAACTGGAATGTGCCGGAAACCATCAAGAAAAAAGATGTGATTCCTAAAGCGAAAGCATCAACGGATTATCTGCGGAAGAAAGATCTGAAGATCATCCGCAGTTGGCGGGATCGCAGCGAGATCTCACCGGATCAGATCGAGTGGGCAAGCGTCACCCCAGAAACTTTTCCGTATGAGTTTATGCAGGGGCCGGGGCCGACAAATTCACTGGGGAATGTGAAATTCCTCATGCCTAACGACTACGCGATTTACCTGCATGATACCCCGGCGAGAGGGTTGTTCAACCGCTCTAAACGTAATCTGAGTTCGGGGTGTGTTCGGGTTGAAAAAGCGGCGGATCTGGCCCGGTTTATCATTGATTACCAGCAGCGGCCAAGCTGGCGCAGTTACGATAAGCTGGTGGCGGGCAGTTCCACGGATACTATCAGCTTGCCGCGAAGAATTGATGTAGACATGACCTATCTGACGGCATGGGTTGATGATAATGATCAGTTGCAGATGCGGGAAGATATCTATGGCTATGACCGGCCGACGGATGAGCCGGCTGATCCTGTGTTCTCGACAATGAAGAACTATCGTTATACCCAGTGATCGTGTCAGTCTCTGTGATAGTCAGCCACGCTTGACCGATGGCCGTCAACGAAAAAGAGCCCTGCAAATGCAGGGCTCTTCTGTCTTTGTATCATGGGGCAGTTTTTCTGTTTTCTGGCTTGCCATGCAGTTGCCCCCGTTTTTTTGGGTTTCCCGTTACTCAGCATGCCGCTATTCGCTCAAGAGTGTAACGGGTGCTCACGGACTTTAGTTGGATTCAGGCGCTTCAATACGTCGGGTTTTACGTAACGACGCGACAATCGCGACGGTGATAGTCACCACGATTACCCCTAGAGACACAAGGGTCGGGATGGCGTACGGCGTTTCCATCAGTAGCATTTTCACCCCGATGAAGCTCAGAATGAATGCCAGAGCCGGGCGCAGGTAGCAGAACCGGCTGAGCATGCCTTCCAGCACAAAGTACAGCGAGCGCAGACCCAACAGGGCAAAGACGTTCGCAGTCAGTACCAGAAACGGCTCTTTGGTGACAGCAAAAATCGCCGGTATTGAATCAAGGGCGAACATGACGTCTGTCATCGCGATCACCGCGATCACGATAAACAGCGGTGTTGCCATCCAGCCTTGACTGTCTTTAACCAGGAATCGGTGGCCTTGATAGCTGTCGCTGACCCGGAAGCAACGTTTAACCAGCCGGACCGGCAGTGACGTTGAAAAATCCTGATCCTCTTCTTCGTCTTCCCGCCACAGTTTGTAACCGGTGTAGAGCAGGAATGCAGCGAACACGTACAGAATCCAGTGGAACTGAGTCAGCAACTCAGCCCCGACACCAATCATGATCGCGCGAAGCACCAGTGCCCCGACGACCCCTAGCATCAGTACCCGAGGGCGAATCGCTTCCGGTACCGCAAACTGGCTGAAGATCAGGGCGAAGACAAACAAGTTATCGACACTCAGGGATTTTTCAAGCAGGTAGCCGGTCAGGAACGCGGTCGCGGCTTCACCATTGGTATAGCTGCTGTCCGGCGCCATCATCGGCCAGTAGAAATAAATCACCACGTTGAAAATCAGTGCCAGCCCGACCCAGAACAAGCTCCAGATGGTGGCTTTTTTGATCGTGACCTGGCCATTTCGGGTTTGGTATAAATCGAGCGCCAACATACACAATGTCAGCAGGGCAAACCCTTCGTAGCTGATAAGACTCATGAAAATCTCCTTTCACAGGTGCGCGAAAGGGGCGGGATGATGAGACGTGCCAAGACCTTTCGCGCATGAAAACACAGACACAGTTGTGTCAGTTCAATGGCGTTGGTCTCGTCAGGATGGTGGTTCCACCCTCGGCTGCCGGAAGCGTTGGCTTCGAGATGACGACAGACGAACTAAGGTGACTACTCCCCAAAGCGGGCGCATTCTAAGAAGAAAAAATAAAATACGCCAGTACTTTTTCAGCCCGTATCACTTTTTTGCCCTTGGTGTTGCTAAGTATCGCATCAAAGGAAAAGTAACTGGCTGGTGTTTTCAGTTATACGCTGTTTGTGAAGGATTGTCATTAAGCGTTCACAGTTGGTCGCTAGAGTGCCTTTAACAAATTTGGTCTATACCAATTTACTATCGTCATTCTAGTTCTGACAACAGCTGAGCGGGATAACAACACTACATGGCAAAGGACAAGCAACACAACGGGACTGCCAGCCAACCTTTCTGGTTTGCACAGGCAATGAAGCAGGAGCAGGGCGCTCAACCGAACGTTTTAACCAGCGATATTCAGACCGATATCTGTATCGTCGGAGGCGGGTACACTGGATTGTGGACGGCAATCAATATCAAACAGCAGCAGCCAGATCTGGATGTTGTGATTATCGACAAGGGATTGTGCGGAAGCGGAGCCTCCGGGAGAAACGGTGGCTGTATGCTGACCTGGTCAACAAAGTACCTGTCGATGAAAAAGCTGTACGGTGAAGAAGAAGCGGCCCGTCTGGTTGCGGCCTCGGAGCAGGCCGTTTATGAATTGGAAGCATTCTGTCAGGCCCACAACATAGATGCGCAACTGCGTCGCCATGGCGCCTTGTACACCGCAACCAGTCCGGCTCAGGAAGGCAGCATGGCCTCGGTGATGGCTGCGCTGGATGAGAAGGCGCTGAACAGCTGGCAGGCGTGGCAGGCCGACAAAGTCAAACGAGCCGCCGGCTCCGATTTGCACAGCGAAGGCTTCTATTCGCCCGCTGCCGGAAGTGTACAACCAGCGATGTTGGTGCGGGGCCTGAAGCGGGTAGCGGAGGAGCTGGGTGTGATCATTTACGAGAATACCCCGATGGAGAGTATCAACACTGAGGTGCCGGTGACCATTTCAACACCCCAGGGTGAGATTTATGCCCGCAAGGTGGTGTTGGCGCTGAATGCCTGGATGACAGAGCAGTTTCCCGAGTTCAGGCGCAGTGTGGTACTGGTCTCATCCGACATGGCGATTACCCGACCGATGCCGGACAAACTGGCGTCAATCGGGCTGGAGGATGGTAAAGCCGTGGTTGATTCCCGCACATTTGTGCACTACTACCGGACAACGCCGGATGGCCGTTTGATGTTGGGGAAAGGCGGAAACCATTTTTCGTTTGCCAACCGCATCAGCCCGGTCTTTGATGAACCCAGCCGTTACCAGTCTTTGTTGCGTGGGGCATTTGACCGCTTCTTTCCGACGCTGAAAGCGGAGAAATTTGTCGCCACCTGGACCGGGGCCTCAGATCGTTCTGTGACGGGCATGCCGTTTTTTGGGCGCATGAAACAAAATTCGGACATCATTTACGGATTGGGATATTCCGGTAATGGCGTGGTGCAGACCTGGATGGGGGGAAAGATCCTCTCTGCGATGGTACTGGATCTGGACAATGAATGGAGCCGGTGCGGTTTAACAACCGGACCGAAAGGGTACTTCCCGCCAGAGCCTTTCCGATGGACCGGTGCCATGCTGGTGCGAAATGCGATTCGACGTAAAGAAGCGGCGGAAGACGCAGGTAAAACCCCGCTGTGGCTTGATAAGCAGTTGGCTAAACTGGCCAATGCTGCCGGAAAGACAGATAAAGCATAACCGCCATTTATCGCTCTTTTTTGGTGGTGTTGCTCCGTTTGCTTGCTTGCAATAAAAAACACCGCCATGTCGGCTGGCCCCGACAGGCGGTGTTGGTCTTATCTCGGGATATCGTGAGACGTTATCAGGCTGTGGCTTTCAGTACCTCAGCCAGTTTGTTCAGACCCTGCTCCAGTGTTTCATTGTCAATCGTCAGCGGTGGCAACAGGCGAATGACATTGCCTTTCACACCACAGGACAACAGAATCAGGCCGGCTTGCTGTGCCTGACCGATAATGGCTTTCGTCAGGTCTGGCAGCGGCTTACCGGTTGCCGGGTCAGTAAATTCAATGGCAATCATGGCACCCAGTGCGCGGATATCACCCATGGCTGGCACGTCCTGTTGCAGTGCTTCCAGACGGGCTTTGGCAATTTCACCAATATTCAGGGCTTTGTTACACAGCTGCTCTTCTTCAATGATGTTCAGCACTTCAAGACCTGCGACACAGCCCAGTGGTGAACCGGCGTAAGTACCGCCCAGACCACCCGGGCCCGCGGCATCCATGATCGCGGCTTTACCGACAACCGCAGACAGCGGGAAGCCACCGGCGATACCTTTTGCCATGGTCATCAGGTCAGGTTCGATACCCAGATATTCTGTGGCGAACAGCTTGCCGGTACGGGCAAAGCCCGTTTGAATTTCATCGGCGATAAGGACAATACCGTGCTGATCACACAGGGCGCGAATGCGTTGAGCAAATGCAGGAGGCGCCTGGTAAAAACCGCCTTCACCCTGAACCGGTTCAAAGATAATGGCTGCCACACGGCTTGGTTCGATATCACAGCTGAACAGGTCGTCAATGGCCTGCAGGCTGTCATCGATTGAAATACCGTGGTACGCATTTGGGTAAGGCACGTGGTAAATCTCGTTCGGGAACGGTCCGAAGCCCGCTTTGTATGGTGCGACTTTACCAGTCAAACCCATGGTCAGGTTAGTACGGCCGTGGAAACCACCTTTGAAAGCAATCACGCCGCTGCGCTTGGTGTGGGCACGAGCAATTTTAATCGCGTTTTCAACCGCCTCGGCACCCGTGGTCAGAAAGACCGCTTTAGCATCCTGAATAGGAGCCACTGTTGTCAGTTTGTCAGCCAGCTCAACAAATGAGGCGTACGGCGTGACCATGGCGCAAGTGTGGGAAAATTTATCCAGCTGCTGCTTTACGGCTTCCACAATGCGAGGGTGGGAGTGGCCGGTATTGTTCACGGCGATACCGGCGGCGAAGTCGATATACTCGTTGCCTTCCACATCCCATACCTTGGCATTCAGGGCTTTCTCTACGTACAGCGGATACGCGGCACCCATGCCTTGAGCGATCACTTGTTGTCTTTGGTTGTGCAGTTCCTGATTGGATTTCATGTTCATTTCCTTATTCGTTAATGCCGCCGAAGCAGAGATATTTGATTTCCATGTACTCATCGATGCCTTGTTTGGCACCTTCGCGGCCAATGCCGGACTCTTTCACTCCGCCAAACGGAGCAACTTCGGTTGAAATAATGCCTTCGTTAATACCGACCATGCCGTATTCCAGTGCTTCTGCGACTTTCCAGATGCGCTTGATGTTCTGGCTGTAGAAGTAAGCGGCCAGACCGTATGGTGTGTCGTTTGCCATCTCGATCAGTGCTTCATCGCTGTCGAATTTGATCACCGGAGCAACCGGGCCAAAGATCTCCTGCTGAACGATGTCCATCTGGTGGTCGACATTGACCAGAATCTGAGGTGGAACAAACAGGCCGTCTGCCGGAATTGGCTCACCCAGTTGGGTCGCACCTTGCTGGCAAGCCTGATTGATCAGGTGGGTGACTTTGTCTTTGGCGGCCTGGTTGATAACCGGCCCGATAGTGACGCCTTCATCCAGTCCGTTACCGGTCACCAGTTTGTTGATTGTGGCGTGGAACTGAGCCACGAAATCGTCGTAAATGCGGCTGTGAACGTAGAAGCGGTTGGCGCATACACAGGTCTGTCCGGCATTGCGGAATTTAGATGCGATGGCTCCCTGAATAGCAGCCGGAATATCCGCGTCATCAAAGACGATGAACGGCGCGTTGCCACCCAGTTCCATTGATGTGCGTTTCACGGTGTCTGCGCATTGTTCCATCAGCAATTTGCCAACCCGGGTTGAGCCGGTGAAAGAAAGTTTGCGGATCAGCGGGCTGGCGGTGAAGATCTGGCCGATCATGCGCGCGTTATCACTGCATACCACTTTCAGAATGTCGCGTGGAATTCCCGCCTGATAGGCAAGTTCCGTGATAGCCAGCGCAGACAGGGGAGTCAGTTCTGAGGGTTTGACAATGAAGCTACAGCCGGCTGCCAGCGCAGGGGCGGCTTTACGCGTGATCATCGCAATCGGGAAGTTCCACGGCGTAATGGCACAGGCAACACCGATTGGCTGTTTGATGGTCATCAGGCGGCGGTCTGCGGTATGACCCGGAATGGTCTCACCATAAGTACGCTTGGCTTCTTCTGCAAACCATTCGATAAAGCTGGCACCGTAGGCCACTTCGCCTTTTGCTTCTGCCAGCGGTTTACCTTGCTCCAGCGTCATGATGCGTGCCAGATCGTCCTGGTTGTCATGAATCAGCTGAAACCAGCGGTTCAGGCACTGAGCACGGTGCTTGGCCGTGGTCTTTGCCCAAGCTTTTTGCCCCTGGTGAGCGGCCTCAATCATGTCCTGTAAGGCGGATTCGCTAACGGTAGGCACGTGACCCAGTACTTCGCCGGTAGCCGGATTGGTGATGGTCAGGGTGTGAGAACCCTGTTCGCTCAGTCCACTGAGCAAACTTGCATTGTTAATCTGGTGCATAGTTTGTCCTAATTCAGAGCAGGCCGCCGCATTGCGTGCGGCCTGAATTTGTCATAATCCGCTTGGGATCTGCTGGGTAATGCAGTGAATGTTGCCACCACCCAGTAATATTTCTCGTGCCGGGATACCCACAATCTGATAATCGGGCAGGGCATCCTGCAGGGATTGCATTGCCAGACGATCGGTGATCGGATCCAGCAGTGGCATAAACACCGTATGGTTGATCATCAGGAAGTTGGCGTACGAGCCGCTTAAACGCTCCCCTTCAGTACGGTTCATGCCCTCTGACTGAATCACACCCTCTGCTTCTTCTTTACTGAGATACAGCGGTCCCGGCAGCGGAAGCTTGACCACTTCAATCCGGCGTCCGCGGGCATCGGTACTGTTCACCAGTACTCGCAGCGCCTCACGGGAAAGTGTGTACTGCGGATCGCGGACATTGTCAGTCCAGGTCAGTGCTACTTTGCCCGGCGCAATCACATGCAGCAGGTTATCAACGTGGCCATCGGTTTCGTCATTGAACAGGCCATTCGGCAGCCAGATGACTTTTTGGATACCGAGATACTCGGCCAGTTGTTGCTCAATGTCGGCTTTGGACATGGACGGGTTACGCCCCGGACTCAGCAGACATTCCTCTGTCGTGTAAAGTGTGCCCTGACCGTCGGTATGAATCGCACCCCCTTCGAGTACAAACGGTGCACGGTAGTGATCTAAACCGAGTTTGGCGCATACGGCTGCCGCCACCTGGTCATCATCTTCCCAGTAGTCATACAGCCCGTTATAGTCGCCACCCCAGGCATTGAACTGCCAGCTGACGCCGCGTCGCTCGCCTTGGTCGTTCACCAGAATGGTCGGACCGATGTCCCGCATCCAGGCATCGTTATACGGCATGATTTCCAGTGAAATCGCATCATCCAACAGTTGGCGGGCATATTCTGCCTGCCATTTGCTGATAACAACGCATACCGGGACGGTTTTCACGATGGCATTGGCCACATCAGCAAACGCGCGTTGCGCCGGTTTGGCATCGTTACGCCAGTTGTCAGTCCGCTCCGGCCAGGCGAGCCAGACTTGTTCCTGCCGGGCAAATTCGGCAGGGAAATAAAAGCCATCCTGTGCAGGCGTGCTGGCTAGTTCCATCGGGGATCTCCTTATCTCTCTGAATCAGTTATCACTCAGCTTGTTTACGCGGTGGTAAAGTTCAGGGCGACGGTCGCGGAAAAGTCCCCAGCTGTGGCGAGCTTTGGCCGTGGCTTCCAGATCAATCGTGGCATAGATGATGGTTTCTTCATCACGGCTGGCTTCGGCCAGTTTTTCACCGGTGTGGTTGGTGATAAACGAGGAGCCGTAGAAAGTGGTTTCAATACCGTCGTCCAGTTCCACACCGGTACGGTTTGAAGCAATCACCGGTACCAGGTTTGCCGCAGAGTGGCCCTGCATGGTGCGCTGCCAGTGATCGCGGGAGTCCAGAGTCGGATCCTGCGGCTCAGAGCCGATCGCGGTTGGGTAGAAGATCACTTCCGCGCCCTGAAGCACCAGGCTGCGCGCCAGCTCAGGGAACCACTGATCCCAGCAGATCCCGGCACCGAAGCGACCGAAGCGGGTATCCCAGACTTTGAAGCCAGTGTCGCCAGGGCTGAAGTAGAACTTCTCGCTGTAGCCAGGGCCGTCAGGGATGTGCGATTTACGGTAGTTGTCCATCACCGTACCATCGGCATCAATCATGACCAGTGAGTTGAAGAAGGTATTACCGGATTTCTCGAAGTAGCTGACCGGAATAACCACGCCACACTCTTTGGCCAGCTCGCTCATGGATTTGATCAGCGGGCTGTTTTCCAGTGGTTGTGCCAGCTCGAAGTATTTTGCTTCCTGTTTCTTGCAGAAATACGGAGCGGCGAACAGTTCTTGCAGTACCACCACGTTAGCACCGTTCTCGGCTGCTTCACGGACATGCTGGCGAATCTTTTCCAGGTTGTTGTCTAAATCCCAGCTGATAGAAAGCTGGACGGCAGCAAAAGTGACGTTTTTAGGCATAATGATAATCCTTTATTAAATAGCCAGTTTGTCTCGTAGGTTGTAATAAGCCGCACCCAGTGCAGTGAACGGCACCTGGAAGTGGCGACCGCCTGGGAAGGCATAGTGTTTCAGCGATGCAAAGGCATCAAAGCGTTCGGCATGGCCGGTTAGGGTTTCAGCCAGCAGCTTGCCCGCCAGGTGGGTACAGGTAACCCCGTGGCCGCTGTATCCCTGCAGGTAGTAAATATTGTTATCAAAACAGCCGAACTGCGGCATGCGGGAGTAGGTCAGCAGGAAGTTGCCGGTCCATGCGTAATCAATGCCGATGCCTTTCAGCTGCGGGAAAATCCCTTCCATCTTCGGACGAATCAGTTGTTCGACGTTTTCCGGATCACGGGCACCGTACACCACACCGCCTCCGAACAGCAGGCGCTTGTCAGCCGTCAGGCGGAAGTAATCAAGCAGGTAGTTGCAGTCTTCAACGCAGTAGTCAGATGGCAGCACAGATTGCAGTTGTTCATCGGTCAGCGGCTGGGTAGCAACGACCTGCGTGCCGCATGGAATCGCTTTGTTACTGATGTTGGGTGCCAGACCGCCGAGATAGGCGTTACCGGCCAGAACCAGGTAACTGGCTTTTACGGAACCCTTTGCGGTGTGCGCGACAGCTTTGGCGCCTTTTTCGATACGCACGACTGCGGATTGTTCAAAAATCTGGCCACCCAGCTGAGTAACAGCTGCTGCTTCGCCCAGAGCCAGCTTCAGCGGGTGAATATGGCCACCACGGTTATCCAGCATACCGCCGACATAGGCATCGGTCCCCAGGGCTTCACGCATCTGGTTTTTGTCCAGCAAACTCAGCTGATCGTTACCAAAGCGTTCCCAGTTGGTTTTGTGCTCTTCCAGCCCACGCATCTGTTTATGGTTCAGTGCTGCAAATACGCCGCCTGGTTTATGATCACACTGGATATCGTAGGTGTTGATCAGGTCGCGGATGATGTCGCCGCCTTCAAAAATCATGTCACATAGCGCTTTGGCGATTTTCGGCTCATAGCGCTTCTCGATAACATCGACGTCACGGCTGTAGCTGTTTACAATCTGGCCGCCGTTGCGTCCGGTCGCGCCGAAACCAATCTTGGCACTTTCCAGCACGACCACTTTGAATCCCTTCTGGCTCAGGTGCAGGGCAGAGGAGAGACCCGAGAAACCGGCTCCAACGATACAAATATCCGCCTCGATATGGTCCTGCAACTGCGGGTAATCGGGCATATTGTCGATGGAGTTGGCGTAGTAAGAATCAGTGTGCTTGTTCATAATCACGTCCTTTTATTTTTACAAGCGGATCCAAGTGGTCTTGGTTTCTGTGAATTTCTCGATGGCATGCAGTGACTTGTCACGGCCGTTGCCACTCATTTTGAAGCCACCGAAAGGCACCGTCATGTCGCCTTCGTTGTAGTTGTTGACCCATACTGAACCGGCTTCCAGCTGCTTGGCCACACGGTGTGCCTGGCTCAGGTCAGAACTCCATACTGCGGCACCCAGGCCGTATGGGGAGTCGTTGGCAATACGAATGGCGTCCTGTTCATCTTTGAACGGAATCACACACAGTACCGGGCCGAAAATTTCTTCACGGGCAACGCGCATCTGGTTAGTAACGTTGTCGAGGATAACCGGGGCGACAAAGGCACCTTTCGCATCCACATCACCGCCACACAGCACAGTAGCGCCTTCCTGCTGGGCGAGGTCAACGTAGGACAGCACTTTGTCTTTATGATCCTGGTCGATCAGTGCACCCATCGAAGATGTCGGGTCGAGCGGATCTTTCGGCGCAAAACGCTGCGCAGCTGATACCACTTTGTCGATGAAGGCATCTTTGATGCTTTCTTCAACCAACAGACGAGTGGCAGCCACACAAACTTCGCCCTGATTGTAGAAACAACCCGCCGCCGCTTCGGCAGCCGCTTTGTCGAGATCTTGGTAGTTGGCAAAGACGATGTTGGCGTTCTTACCACCGGCTTCTGCCCAGACTTTTTTCAGGTTGGTTTCACCGGCGCACACCATCAGGTGTCCGGCAATCTTGGTTGACCCGGTAAAGGTAATACAGTCAACATCGTGATGACGGGCCAGTGCTTCACCGGCTTCGTGGCCCAAGCCCGGAATGACCTGGAACACACCGGCAGGCAGACCGGCTTCATTGGCCAGCTGACCCAGATAAATAGCAGTCAGGGACGATTTTTCTGACGGTTTCAGAATCACGCTGTTGCCTGCCGCCAGGGCAGGTCCCAGTTTCCAGCAGGCCAGCCAGAGCGGGAAGTTCCATGGCACAACCGCGGCGACTACTCCCATCGCCTGATGGGTAATAAAGGCATGAACGTCATGTTCGGTTGGGGCGACTTCGCCGTACACTTTGTCAATGGCTTCGGCATACCAGCGCAGAGAAGCTGCGGCACCTGGAATATCGGTCGAGTGGGCGTGTGCAATGGGCTTGCCGGTATCGAGTGATTCCAGCAGCGCCAGTGTATCGCGGTGAGTGTCAATCAGTTCCGCAAAGCGGTAGAGGACTTTTTTACGAGCGGCTGGTGGCTGGTGTTGCCAGCAGCCGTTTTCAAATGCCTGGCGGGCGTATGAGACAGCAAGATCAACATCATGTTGTTTGCAGCGTGCGATTTGGCCCAGTGTTTCAGCGGTCGCAGGGTTAATGTTACTGAATGTCTCGCCGTCAGCGGCACTGACATATTCCCCGTTGATGAATGCCCGCGTTTCAAGCCGGGTTTGGTCTTTCAGTTGCTTCCATTCCTGCTGCGATTTCATACGCTCTCCTTGAACAGGACAGGGCGCTAGAAAGTCGCAGGCGTGTGAGCACTGATGATCTTACAGACCCTGTCGGATTTATTGGTAAATTTGTGGGCGATGGTTGTGTCAATCAGGTAAGACTCTCCCTGCTTGATCACATAAGTTTTATCGCCGTATTCCAGTTCTATTTCGCCTTCCAGTACGGTGCCGGCTTCTTCACCCTCGTGCTGAATCACTGCCGCGCCGGTACTGGAATGTGGGCTGTATTCTTCAATCAGAAAACCCATTTTGCGTTCTTTGGTGCCGTTACATACCAGCTTCATCGATACGCTTTCACTGCCCATTTCAACAAGTTCTTCGGCAGTGAGTACAACCTTTGCTTCTTTCTTCTCGTTTTGTTCAAACGTGAAAAACTCAGATAACGACAAAGAAAACACATTGACGATTTTCTGCAGGGAACTGACAGATGGACTGACCTTGCCGTTTTCAATCGATGAAATGGCACTGTTGGTCATGTGTGCTTTCTCTGCCAGTTCGCGTTGAGACATTCCGTGCTCTTTACGCAAACTGGCTATTTTGTTACCTATCGCTTCGTTGTCCACTTCTCTTGGCTCCATTACGTTGAGATGAAGCCATAATAAAGTGTCTGAACAAAAACTGTGAGAACTGATTGTGTTTTGCTTGCCATTCTGGGTGCCATTGCACACCAACAAAGTACGGGTGTTCAGGCAGACTGAATGCTTCAATCAGGCCGTCAGGTGCGCAACCTTCCACGCGTAAGCCAGGCGCCAGCTGATTGATCCCCTGATTGTGCAGGGTATTGACGCTAAATGTGTTTTGCTCGCCCAGCCAGTCAGAAAACAGGCCGCCGTGTTCAACATGAATCGGGTGGGCCGGACCGTATTTAACCGCAAAGTCCTCTGACGGATTTTCGCGGTGGTCGTTATAACCCACATGGCGCACGTGTGGGTGCAGGCTGCCGCCTAACGCCACATTCATTTCCTGGAAGCCACGGCAAATCCCCAAAGCAGGGATACGTTGCTCTATAGCGGTGCGAATCAGCTGCAATGCGAGTTCATCACGTCCTTCATCGGTGTAATCCTCATCATGCGTGGCCTGATAGCGGTGTGGCGCAACGTTGGAGTGACTGCCCGGAAACAGGAAGCCGTCAAATTGTTCGCACAGTGTGCCCAGCGCATCTTTGTTCAGTGCCGCCGGTAACAGAACCGGGATCCCGCCAAAGTCAGTGACAGCATTAATATAAAACTCATTAACCGATTGAATTAAATAACCATTCAATTTCTTCTGACAGCTAACGATGGCGATGACTGGTGATCTATTCATTTTTGTCTAACACTTCTTGTTCGAAATATTTAACATTGACGTTACAAAACGTAATCGATTTACGCAACGTTCATGCTCAAAAAGAATGAAATTTTGTGATTGTGATCGCTGAAATGCCATTTAATCACCAAAATAGTGTTTAAAATATTGAGCAAAACTCGATCGTTGTGTTAATAATTTGTTACTCGCTTGAGTCAATTGAAATGCGCAATCAGAGAATAAACAATTAAAAAATAAGGAATATTTTTCTTTTTGCTTAGTTGTAACATTCGATGGTGTGTTCTAAATAATTAATTTTTGCGTTCGGTTGAATATGACAGGCGATGAAAAATTAGCCGGAGACAATTGTATGGATACATTCGAATCTGAAATTAAAAATTTTTTACAAAAATGGCCTGAAACCGAATTTGTGGATCTCGTTTTTACCGACATTAATGCCACCCCTCGCGGGAAGCGTATTCCTGTCAATGCCTTGAAGAAGGTGGTGAATGGTGTACCACTGCCGGTTTCAACAATCACACTGAGCAATGCAGGGAGCGTGATTGAAGAAGCCGGGCTGGGAGAAGCGCTGGGTGAACCGGATCATATCTGTATGCCGATTCCGGGCACGCTGACGCCGACTGCCAATCCAAGTGTGGCGCAGCTTTTGCTTTCGATGATGGACAGCTCCGGCGAGAAGCCAAGCCGTCTGTTTATTCGAAACGTGCTGGAGCAGATCCTGGACACGCTACATAAAGACGGAAAATACCCGGTTATCGCGCTGGAGCTGGAGTTCTATCTGGTCGATAAGAAGCGGGCGGAAAACGGGCTGGTGCGACCGGCACATAACCCAACTAAGAATCGTCAGGAAAAAGACACGGCAGTGTATGACATCGACAGCCTTGATGATTACGCGGCGTTCCTGTCTGACCTTAATACTGCAGCGCAGAAGCAGGATCTGAATACGTCCGGTGCGCTGTCAGAATCGGCGCCGGGTCAGTTTGAGATCAACTTCAACCATACCGACGATGTGCTCAAGGCGTGTGATCAGCTGATTTTTGCCAAGCGTCTGATCCGTCAGGTTGCGCATCAGCACAACTTTGATGTGACGTTCATGGCGAAACCTTTTGCGCATGAAGCCGGTAATGGTCAGCACATTCATATGAGTGTGGTGGATGAGCATGGCGAAAACTTGTTCTCGAACTCGAATGGGGATGCCAGCCCGCTGTTTTACCAGACGCTGGCGGCGATGATTCACGCCATTCCAAGTTCTATTGCACTGTTGTGCCCGAATGTGAACTCTTACCGCCGTTTCTCGCTCGGGTCGTATACTCCGACAAAAGCAGACTGGGGCGAAAACCACCGTGGTGTTGCGCTTCGCATTCCGATGAGTGACAGCAGTAACCGTCGTATTGAGCACCGTATTGCCGGCGCCGATGTAAACCCGTATGTTCTGGCGTCAGTGGTGTTGTCAAGTGTTCTTGCGGCTCCGCACTTTACTCCGGAGCAGTGCCCACCGCCATTAAGCAAGAATGCGGCCTCGATTCCGACCCGAATGTCTGATGCATTGGCTGAACTGGAACAGGGCGAATTCGGACAGTATCTATCAGAGGAATTTATTCACATTTATTCAGCCTGTAAGCAAAGCGAACTGACTGAATTTGAAACTGCGGTCACGCCATTAGAAGTTGAATGGATGCTGCACACAGCTTAGCAAAGACCAAAATAAAGGAAGGAATCTGTATGACGACCCAAAACACAGTGCTTGATACCCCCGTCAAGCCCAGCAATAGCTATTGGTTCTATCTGGTCGCCGTTTTTGGCGCCATTGCTACCTTTGTCATTATCGGTAACAACCATATACAGGGTGAGGCTTACGGTTGGGTAAGCCTGTTACCGACCCTGTTTGTCCTTGCGTTTGCGTTGATCACTCACAGGACAGTTGAAGCCCTGTTCAGTGGTGCGATCATGGGCTTGCTGATGATTGATCCGGCAAACCTGGTTGGCGGGGTCGTCGATGTCTCTCTCAGCGTGATGATGGATGAGACGATCGCCTGGGTTATTCTGGTGTGTGGTCTGATGGGTGGTCTGATTGCCATCCTCGAAAAAGGCGGCAGTATTCTTAGCCTGAGCAGTGCGCTGGTCACCAAAGTGAAGAGCCGCAAGCAGTCAATGTTGCTGACTTTCCTGTTGGGGATTCTGGTATTCATTGATGATTACTTGAATGCAATTGCCATCTCATCATCAATGAAACGCATCACCGACAGCTACAAGATCTCTCGCGAGAAACTGGCGTACCTGGTCGATTCAACGGCGGCACCCATCTGTATCATCATTCCTATCTCAACCTGGGCGGTGTTCTTCAGTTCCCTGCTGGAAGATAACAACGTGGCCGAAACCGGGGGTGGTCTGGGTGTGTATATTCAGGCGATTCCTTACATGGCTTACGGCTGGGTAACGCTGGTGGTGGTACTGCTGGTCGCAACTGACAAACTGCCTGACATGGGCGCGATGAAAGTGGCGGAAGCACGTGCCAAGAGCGGACAGGTGAAGCCCGAAGGCGCGACTGAGATCAACTTCGGTGACAACATTGAGCCTCATCCGAATGCGTTCCTGGGTGTGATGAACTTTGTACTGCCAATGGTCGTGCTGGTTGGTGCGAGCTGGTACTTTGACATTGACCTGCTGGCTGGCGTATTTGCGGCAATCATGTTCACCATTTTCTTCTACGGTATTCAGCGACTGCTGAGCCTGGACACCATGTTTGATGCTATCTACGACGGTATCAAAGTGATGATGGTGCCACTGGCAACAGTAGTGGGTGGTTTCATGCTGAAAAACGTGAACGATCAGCTGGGTCTGACGCAATACGTGATTGAAGCGGTGTCACCATGGATGTCACCTGGCTTCTTCCCGGTGATTATCTTCCTGGTGATGACAGGGCTGGTGTTTGCGACAGCATCGTCCTGGGGACTGTTTGCGGTAGCGATGCCAATCGTGTTCCCGCTGGGTGAGCATCTTGGGGTGCCGGTTCACATCACTGTGGGCGCGCTACTGTCAGCATCAGCCGCGGGCAGCCACTCGTGCTTCTTCAGTGACTCAACAGTTCTGTCAGCACAAGGCTCTGGTTGTACGGCGATGCAACACGCGCTGACTCAGCTGCCATATGCACTGATCGGTATTATCTCGACAGCCGTGTTCTTCATTGCTGTTGCCTAAAACCACGGTTGTTGGATAAAAACCACGGTTGTTAAAAAAACACGGTTGATGGATAAGCACACGGTTATCCATGAGACACCCGTATAAACAAAGCCCGGGCCAATTGGTCCGGGCTTTTTGTTTTATCAGGGGTTAAAGCTGTGGTGTGGCAAACACGTTTGGCCACCGCGATGGTGAGTCAAGGTTTTAGTCGAGCGTAGCGGTAGACTCAATGCTGATCGCATCGTGTCGCCAGTATTCCAGATCACAGTCAATCACATTGCCGTGCTGGTCGTAGTTCAGTCGCTCGACCAGCATCGCCGGGCTACCTGCCGTAGCACGCAGATGCTGGGCCGTGTCACCGAGTAACGAAGTGGTTCTGACCCGGTAGCGTGTTTTGGAATACAGCACGCCGTACTCTTCCCGGTAGATAGTTGTCAGCGAGTGGGTAAACGACCTTTCCAGCAAGCCAGGGAAAAAGCGCGGCAGGATAAAGTTGGTCACTACCACCACAGGGCGGTTTTCGAGAAAACGAACCCGATCGATACGGTAAACTTCCGACAAGGGCGGAACTTTGAGCAGCGATGCCGCACGACGGCTGGCCGGGATCAACCGGGCCTGAATCAGTTCACTGCGTGCCGTCCGGCCTTGCTGGCGTGCCATTTCCGGAAAATTGGTGGTGTAGGTAGGGTCGTATCGCAGCGGTTGCGGCGAGACAAACCAACCGCGTCGGTCTTCCCGGTACAGCTTTCCTTCGGCTTCCAGCAGCGCGAGAGATTCACGTAATGTCACACGCGTGGTATTGAAAGACTCTGCCAGCTTTCGCTCTGCAGGCAGTTTATTTCCGGCAACCAACAGACCGGCATCAATCTGCTCGTTGATGGCTTCCATGATTTTCAGATATTGCACAATTCACCTTATCAGAATGCAAATTCGATTAACGGCACCTGCGGGCGGTTAATTGGATTGGCATTATATCAGGCTTGCTTGACCGGCTGTAAGCACAAACCCAACGGCACTAGGACGGTAATCGATGAGTATGACGGTTTGTTGAATCGGGCCGCAACGCTTTCTAATAATGGATTTATTAGTCAGGGAGTTACGGCCCGGCAGGCAAACAGGCAAGTTGTGGCAGCCTGCGCCAAAATCACTGAGGCGGTTAGCGTTTGCGCCACGCCTGGGTGTAACGCTCAATCAATTGGTGGCTACCCACTTGCAGCAGTTTCACGCCTGCGGCCGTCAGCAGAATCATAACAGCCATCGCAGCGGCCGGACCGGTCTGACCGGCATCGTCCATATTCAGTACCGATACAGACGCAGGCAGGGTGTCGGTCGCATACAGGAAGACAATGGCAGAGGTGGTTGTCATGGCATTCACGAACAGGTAAACCGCAATGTCGAGGATGGCTGGCAGACAAACCGGCACCGTGACTTTGAAAAACACCTTGTATTGCGGCATTTTGATGGATGCAGAAATGGCTTCGACCTCGGCTGGCAGCTGTTTCAGTGCCGTCAGTGCCGTCATGTGTCCGACCGTGTAGTAGTGAATCACGGTGTTGATCACCAGAATGGCCATGGTGCCGTACAACATCGTCAGCGGGTTTGCCTGATCGTTAAAGAAGAAGATGTAGCCCAGACCCAGAACCATGCCCGGTACAGCCATAGGCAGGATGGCGAGCATTTGCAGCAGGCTGCGCAGCGGGGCGAACAGGCGGCCTTTTTCAATGCAGTACGCCCCGATAAAAATCACCACCGTTCCCAGCAAAGCGACCATGCCAGACAGGTGCAGCGAGTTGAAATACGGTTCCCAGCCATAAGTACTGAACTGCTCAAAATTGTAGTTGTTCAGGCTGAGCGTCAGGTTCCAGGGCCAGAAGGTCACCAGAGAGCCATAGACCGCCATACCGATCACGGCCAGGATCATCACCGAAAGAGTGGCGCAGAACAGGAAGCACAGGCCGTCTCGTACCGGGCTCGGTGTTGGCACGTAAGCCACCGAACGGGAATCAAACAGCCCCTGTTGTTTTTTCTGTACCCAGCGGTCGGCCACAAAGGCGAGCAGAGCAGGCAACAGTAGCAATACGCTGGTGACGGCACCCATCGAGAAGTTCTGCTGACCGACAACTTGCTTGAAGATGTCCGTCGCCAGTACGTTGTAGCTGCCGCCGATTACCTTCGGTACCCCGAAATCACACACCACGAGGGTAAACACCACGATCAGGGTGCTGATCAGGCCATATTTCGCGGCTGGCAAAGTAACAATGAAAAAGGTTTTCAGGGATGAGGTATTGAGCGCTTTGGCTGCCTCGTACAGACGAGCATCCGAGGTGCGCAGTGAGGTAGTCAGAATCATCACGGCGTGAGGAAACGTCCAGAAGATCAGGCCCATGGCGATCCCGATCGGACCGTATACTGAATGGCCCATGAGCAGATCTTTGGCGATCCCCTGATTACCGAACAGATAGATCAGACTGATCGCCGGCAGCAGAGATGGCGCCAGAATAGGTGCAGAGCCCAGAATACTGAACAGGCCTTTCAGTGGCATACAGCTGCGGGTCAGCGCAAAGGCATAACCAAATGACAGTAGCCCGACGCACAGTGTGACGATGATCCCTAGGGTCAGGGTATTTTGCAAGGACTGCCACAGGGCCGGTGAAGCAAAGTACGTGACAAAGTTAGCAAGTCCGACGAACTCTCCGTCCGCATTGAGCACGCTTTTTTGCAGCATGGCGAACAGAGGACCAATTACAAAGGTGCCCAGTATGGCCAGAATCAGCAGCAGAACGGTGCCGAGGATCAGGTTATCTTTACTGAGAGAGGCGGAAAATTGTGCCAGTCGCTGGCGTGTTGTTATAGGTGCCGTTTGCGTGTTCATTGGCGATTGTCGTTTGGCCGTCTCTTGGGGACTTAACGTGCTCATTCCAGTATCCATTACAGTTTCTCTTCCTGTGTCCATGCCCGAATTCATGTTTGCGCCTGAAAAATATGGGCGTGTTTGTTCGACAGATTGACGAAGTGGTAATGGCCGCGTTCCAGCGCCAGTTCACGTAATTCACGGATAGGGACATCTACTTTGATCGTGCCGCCCTGATATTCCCCCTGCACGCGGCATTCAGCCCGTACATAGGTGCCCTGAAACTCCAGCTCTTCAATCTTGACCGGGAAACTGGAAGCGGTTTGTTTTCCGATTTCCAGGAAGTGAAGGTCTTCCGGGCGCATTCCCAGTTCGAACTGCACGCCGCGTTTCAGGCTGTCACACGGTTTTGGCAGCAGGGTTTCACCAATACGGATGTCTTGCTCGCTGACCACAGACGCCGGAATGAAATTCATGTTGCCCACGAAGTCAGCCACGAATCGTGAGGCCGGTTTCTGGTAGATTTCCTGTGGGGTGCCAACCTGTTCAATGACGCCGTGATTCATCACCACGATGCGATCAGCCATTGCCAGCGCTTCTTCCTGATCGTGCGTCACCATGATGGTGGTGATCCCCAGTTTGCGTTGCAGGCGACGGATTTCATCACGCAGGTGAGATCGCACTTTTGCATCAAGGGCGGACAAAGGTTCATCAAGCAGTAACAAACCTGGTGATAATGATAAGGCGCGAGCCAGTGCGACACGCTGTTGCTGACCGCCGGAAAGTTGGTTCGGGTACTTGATACCAGCATCGGGCAGACCGATAACTTCCAGCCAGTGATTGACGGCGTCATCGACGGTTTTGTTGTCCTTGCCCTGATTACGCAGGCCAAGGCCGATGTTTTCTGACACGGTAAGGTTAGGAAACAGGGCATAAGACTGAAAAACGATCCCGAAATCGCGTTTTTCAGGGGAAAGGAACGTGGTTTCTTTACCACCTTGGGTAATTTTGCCTGAAGAGGCCAGATCCAGTCCGGCAATGGCACGCAGCAGTGTGGTTTTACCGCAACCCGACGGCCCCAGAAAACAGATAAATTCGCCTTTGCGGATATCAAGGGAGATGTCGTTCAGCGCAGTAAACTGACCGTACTGCTTACTGACATGTTCAATCTTCAGATACGTTTCCATGTTGTTTCTCTTTAAATTTGGTATATACCAAATTTAAAGGCGCAGCATGACACTTAAATGACAAGCGTTTTACGATAAAAAGACATTTTTGACATGGAAAATCTTGTCCGGGCTGACCATACTTAACCAGTGCTGAATGCGGCATTTTTTGTTGTACAAAAATAAGCAGTATGACGAGCAAGCCACGTTTTTTGTTTCCCGGAAGCTTCAATATGTCGATGTCTGAGGGGGGACTGACCAGAAAGGTGTAGGCCAGTCTATCCATTAATGCTTTGAGGCCACCTGGGAATGCGGGCAGGTGGGGCCCTGAAAGTTACACTTACTTCATAAGGAATGAAGCATGGAAAGACAAATGTTAATTCGCAATATCTCTTATATGGAGCGTGAGCTGTCTGAAATGAAAAAAGAGCTGGCAAAGCTGGATGCCCGCAAAGAGCAGCAAGAGAGTGCACAACAACAAGAACAACAGGTGAGCCTCTCTTATGCGCATTATCAGTTATGATGCGTTGCCAGACTGTTTAAGAGAAAAACGAAAGCGTGGTGACTGTCGTCACCACGCTTTTTTTGTTTGTGCTGATTAGGCCAACGTTTATGAGCGAGGCTCAGATTTCGCGTCGAACTTCTCAGACCAGGTTTTCAGCACGGCTTCACGGCTGACTGCCATTTTGCCGAAGTCCAGATTCAGCATCGCTTTTTCTACATCCGGGTAATTCTTCACTGGCGCACTCACGTCTTTGTGTGCCACAACCGGGTAGTACTCACTGTACAGCTTGTTCGCATCTTTCGAAACTGACCAGTCAACCAGACGTTTCGCAGCGTCAGATTTCGTGTTCACCAGACCCACGGCTTCAGCTTCCCAGCCCACACCGCCTTTTGGCAGGATGATGTCGATAGGGGCACCTTGTGTTTTCAGGGTTGCTCCGCGAAGCGCCATTGAAATGCCGATAGCCACTTCACCCATACCGGCCTGAACACATGGCTTAGAGCCAGAATGTGTGTAGTGCGCGATGTTGTTGTCCAGTTTCTCCATGTAGGTCCATGCTTGTTGCTCACCCATAGATTGGATCCAGGCGGAAACCTGCATGTAGCCGGTGCCGGATGAAGCCGGGTTTGGCATCGCGATGTGGCCTTTGTAAACAGGCTTGAGTAAGTCGTCCCAACTTTCCGGTTTTGGCAGGCCTTGAGCTTTGGCGACCATTTCATTGAAACAGACCGCATTAAAGAAGGCATCGTTACCGAACCAGGCTTTGTTGTCCTGTGGATCCACCATGCTTGGACGAACGTCAGCCAGCCCCTTTGGTGAGTAAGGCTTCAGCACACCTTCTTCTTTCAGTAGCGCCATTGATGAACCTGCCAGACCCCAGACGACGTCAGCACGCGGGTTGTCTTTTTCTGCCAGCAGTTTGGCTGTCATGATACCGGTTGAATCGCGAACCCATTTGATTTTGATGTCTGGGTTAGCTTTTTCGAAGGTCTTTTTGTAGTTCGCCAGCATGTCAGTTTCGAATGCTGTGTAGACCGTCAGTTCCTCAGCTGCAAATGCAGAAGAAGCGGTCAGGGCTGCAATTGCAGTCAGAGGGGCAATAATCCAACGGTTTTTCATCGTTCTTTCTCCATGAATGATATTGGCGACCAAACTGGTCTTTACCAGATGTTTTCGACCCGGATGATGCTAGGAAGGAAAGATGACAGTTAGATGATTGGAATATTGCATTTTGCTAACAATTTTATTGAAAGGGATTTGACGACAAATTCCGGCTAATCAGCGCAAATTTGTCATGAAAGTGACATATGAAGATTTTGTGAAATGTCCCGGCCGGGGATTTACACAAAATAATCCGGGTCGGTATAGTTTAATCAATCTGGTATAGTCCAAAATTGGAAGAGAAAAATGGAAAACTTGGATAATCAATATCTGTTGCTGACACCGGGCCCACTGTCAACCAGCCGTACAGTACGTGAAGCCATGCTAAAAGACTGGTGTACCTGGGATGATGAATACAACAAAGGGGTTGTAGAGGTGATCCGTCAGCAACTGGTGGCGCTGGCAACAGAATCGGAAGGTTATACAAGTGTCCTGATGCAGGGCAGCGGAACCGCTTCAGTAGAAGCGACTATTGGTAGTGTCATACCGACTGACGGTAAGTTACTGGTGATCAATAACGGTGCATATGGTGAGCGTATCGGCCAGATTGCCCAGTACCTCAACATTGCCCATACAGTGCTGGATCTCGGTGAAGTGGCGCAGCCTGACGCTGACTATATTGCTCAGCAACTGGATCAGGATCCGGCCATCACACACGTTGCCATGGTTCACTGTGAGACCACGACCGGTATGTTGAACCCAGTTGCTGCGGTATGTGATGTAGTAAAAGCCCGAAACAAAATCATGATTCTGGATGCGATGTCCAGTTTCGGTGGGATCCCAATGGATATCGGTGTGATGGGTGTTGATTTTATGATCAGCTCGGCCAACAAATGCATTCAGGGCGTACCGGGTTTCGGGTTTGTGATAGCCAAGCAGGCGGAACTGGAACAATGCCGTGGTCGTGCCCGTTCGCTGTCTCTGGACTTGTTTGATCAGTGGGCATGCATGGAAAAAAATCAGGGTAAATGGCGTTTTACCTCACCGACGCATACGGTTCGAGCTTTCCATCAGGCCCTGATTGAGTTGGCTGACGAGGGTGGCGTAGCGGCACGTTATCAGCGCTACCATACCAATCAGAGAATTTTGGTTGAAGGTATGGAATCACTGGGTTTCCGTTGTCTGCTGGACGCATCGCTGCATTCACCCATCATTACGTCTTTCTACTCACCGGAACATGCTGAGTATGATTTCAAACGTTTCTACACGCTGCTGAAAGAAAAAGGCTTTGTTATCTATCCGGGTAAGGTTTCTAACGCTGATTGCTTCCGTATCGGAAATATCGGTGACGTTCACAACCAAGACATGCACCGCCTGATTGATGCAATTCGTGCGTCAATGTACTGGGCCTGAAAGTGATGGCTGTAAAGACGCATTAATTTACGGATGCGTTGGTAATAAAAGAAGCATGACTCAACGAAGCGCAGGCTTAAAGAATCACGGGAAAGAAAGGCTCTGAACATGTCTACTCAGGTCCACTCGCAATCATCGCTGTCGGCACAGTTACTGCGCAGCGAAGGGGATACCAATATTACGCCGGCCCGGCAACGCTGGACGCAAAGTATTGCGGACCCCACGACCCAACAAATGCTGGAGCAGGACAGCCGGTATTTCCTGCACCAGTCAATGTCAACGCCATGCCTTGATGCGCTGGTTGAAGCGGAAGGGATTTACCTGCGGGATGCCGCTGGTAAACGGTATATGGATTTTCATGGCAACAATGTCCATCAGGTGGGTTACGGGCATCCGCACGTGGTGAACCGGATTCAGAATCAGATCGCAGCGTTGCCGTTCTCACCGCGCCGGTTTACCAATCAGACAGCGATTGATTGCGCGAAAAAGCTGACAGAAATCGCCGGGGGGGAACTGAACCGGGTACTGTTTGCGCCGGGAGGAACGTCGGTTGTCGGGATGGCACTGAAGCTGGCTCGCCATGTTACCGGTAATTACAAAGTGGTGTCGCTGTGGGACTCATTCCACGGGGCGTCCCTGGATGCGATTGCGGTCGGCGGGGAAGCGTGTTTTCGTGAAGGTATGGGGCCGTTACTGGCCGGAGTGGAGCGAATTCCGCCTGCGATCACCTACCGGGGTGCTTTCCCGTCACCGGATGGCAGTGATGTGCACTATGCGGACTATTTGGAATATGTAATCGAAAAAGAGGGCGGCGTCGGTGCATTTATCGCTGAAGGACTGCGAAATACCGATGTACAAATTCCAAGCCGCGCCTACTGGCAGCGTATCCGAGAAATCTGTGACAAGCACAATGTGTTGCTGATCATCGATGACATACCGAACGGCATGGGCCGAACCGGTCACTGGTTTACGTATCAGGCTTTTGGTATCGAACCGGATATCCTTTGTATTGGAAAAGGATTGGGCGGGGGCATCGTCCCGATGGCGGCCATGCTGACCAAAGACAAATACAACACGGCTTCACAGGTATCGCTGGGGCATTACACCCATGAGAAAAGTCCGGTGGGCTGCGCCGCTGCGCTGGCCACGATAGAAGTCATTGAGCAGGAATCACTGCTGGCCAAAGTTAAAGACGATGAGGCCTACGTGCGTGACAGGCTCCGGGCAATGCAGTCGCGCTATTCACTGATTGGCGACATTCGGGGAATGGGGCTGCTCTGGGGAATCGAGCTGGTGACCTGCCGTGAAGCGAAAAGGCGCGCCTTGGATGAAGCCGAATCTATTTTGTATCGCTGCCTTGAGCTGGGACTCAGCTTTAAAGTGTCACAGGGTAACGTTTTGCAGCTTAGCCCACCGTTGATTATTGAGCGGGGCGAGCTGGAGCACGCTTTGGACATTGTCGAACAGGCAATCCGGGAAGTATCGGATTTACAGCACAACTGCTAGCGGCAGTTGAATCACCATTATTTACATCAAAGAAGATTGAACTCTGAGTTTGCCCGATAATTGTGCAGTTAGCCCGGGGCGGCTCCTCACACAGAAAAGGATAGAACCATGACTAAGTATGTTCAGGCGGTAATGTTTGACTGGGCCGGTACAATTGTTGATTTTGGCTCGTTTGCACCTACCACCATTTTTGTGGAAGCATTCCGCCGTGAATACGACTTCGACATTTCCCTGGAAGAAGCGCGTGTTCCGATGGGACTCGGTAAGTGGGATCACATTCAGGCGGTTGGTGCGCTGCCGAGTGTCAGTCAGCGCTGGCAGGCTCAGTTTGGCCGGGCGATGGAAAAAGCGGATATCGATAAGATTTATCAAACCTTCATGCCGCTCCAGGTAGCGAAGGTCGGTGAGCATGCGGATTTGATCCCTGGTGCGAAAGCCGTTGTGGATGGTCTGCGCGAGCAGGGCATTAAAATTGGTTCATGTACCGGCTATCCGCGTGTCGTGCTGGACGCTCTCATCCCAGCCGCAAAAGCGAATGGTTATAGCCCGGATTGCGCGGTTGCAACTGATGACTTAGCTGCGGGCGGTCGTCCGGCACCTTACATGGTGCTGCAGAACATGATTGAGCTTCAGGTCAGTGATGTCAAAGCGTGTATTAAAGTGGATGACTCTGTGCCGGGTATTACAGAAGGTCTGAATGCCGGTATGTGGACGGTCGCCCTGCTGTTGTCCGGTAACGAAGCGGGTCTGACTCAAGCGGAGTTTGAAGCGTCTGATGAAGCGACGCTGGCTGCCGCGCGAGCCAAAGCGCAGGATGCCTTTGCCCATTCTGGTGCACATTACCAAATTGATACCATTGCGGATTTGCCAGACGTTGTAGCCGATATTGAGCGTCGTCTGGCGGAAGGTGAACGCCCTTGAGGGTACGCTTGATGCTGGTGGCTTAGTTTGCGCTGCCACGATCTGGTGCAGCGTCATCTGGTTCTCCACGGCGGGGAACCTGAACTGACTAATAAAGCGGGCTTCAAGCAAAAGAAACACAGCTTATAACAACAAAAACCTAATCTGAATGAACCAGTTAGCCCTAATGGTGCGGTCATACGCCATTAGGGCTTTTTTAGTGCACTATTCTTACTGGAGGCACCAAAATGAAGCGCTGAAAACTCATCTGATGAAAAGGTGAAGGATTTTTATTAATAATCATTGGGTTACGATTCCCTCATTTTGGTCTGAATCTTGCTGTTTATGTTTTTGAAATGTGCTCATATGGATTAAGCGTTAGGGGATAAGTAATGAAACAAGAGACAATTTCCGTCATTCTTGCTGGTGGTGTGGGGTCGCGATTATCGCCTTTGACCGATAATCGTGCAAAACCGGCGGTGCCATTTGGTGGTAAATACCGCATCATCGATTTCACGCTCACCAACTGTCTTCATTCTGGCCTGAGACGCATTCTGGTGCTGACGCAATACAAATCCCATTCTTTACAGAAGCATTTACGGGATGGGTGGTCGATTTTCAATCCGGAGTTGCGGGAATATATCACAGCCGTCCCCCCTCAGATGCGCACTGGTGCCAGTTGGTATCAGGGCACGGCTGATGCCATTTATCAGAACCTCTACTTGTTGACCCGGAGCGAAGCCAAGTATGTCGTTGTATTGTCGGGTGATCACATCTACCGGATGGACTACGCGCCAATGCTCAAACACCATGTTGAAAGTGAAGCCGAACTGACTGTGGCTTGTATGGAAGTGCCGCGTGAGCAAGCAAGTGCTTTCGGGGTAATGGCTGTTGATGAAAATCATAAAATACAGTCATTTACAGAAAAACCTGACGATCCGCTTCCTATCCCGAATAAGCCAGATGCCTGTCTGGTCTCGATGGGGATTTATATCTTTTCGATGGATGCACTTGAGCGTTCCCTGCGTAAAGACGCCGCGAACCCGGATTCCAGTCACGATTTCGGGAATGACATTATTCCGGAATTGATTGATGGCGAGCGGGTGTATGCTTATCAGTTCGGTGGTGAAGAAGGGCGGGTGAGTCAGGATGCGTACTGGCGAGATGTGGGGACGATTGATTCCTACTATGAAGCGAACATGGATTTGCTATCGCCGCAGCCGCCCATGGATCTTTATCAGAAAGAATGGCCGATTCGAACCTATGAGCCGCAATTACCGCCGGCGCGGACGGTTTCTTCACCACAGGGCAATGAAGGGATTTTTATTAATTCCATCATTTCAAGCGGCGTTGTCGTCGCCGGTGGCTCGGTACAGAACTCTATCCTGTTTCCAACGGTTCGTGTGGATAATGCTGCGGTAGTGATTAACAGCATCCTCTTCGAGAATGTCTCGGTCGGTGATGGTGCACACCTTGAAAATTGTATCATCGACAAGCACGTTGTGATTCCACCGGGTACCCAAATTGGCGTAAACAAAAAGCAAGATGCAGAACGTTTCAAAGTCTCTCCGAATGGTGTTGTCGTGATCCCTTCCGATTATCAGTTTTAAATGTTCAGGCTGGCAGTTTGACGAGATGTAGCGAATTGCCAGCGCTGCTTACCTGCCAAAATCCAAGCGTACTAGCAAAAATTGACTTTTATATCAAGAAAGGCCAAAAGTTTATCGTCGGTTTTGTTGATGTTAATCAATTGTTTCTTATGTATTTTCTATTTGCTACATGATGACTTAAAAAGAAGATCCGCTGCATATTTTTATAAATTCGACATAGATCAAATAATGCTACGACGTATAGTGGAAACAGGGTAGTTTGTAATCAGCCCGATGCATTGAGTGATTACCAACAGCAGTAATGTTTCTTGTAAGGACGATTATGGAAACATCAGTTGATTTCTCAAGTCATGAGAATGTGACGTTTAACTACACCACATTCTTATCTGCATCCTGCAAACAGAGGATGACTTTGTTTGATGCGTTAAAGTCACTCGTTCCGGCATTTGAAATATCATGGACTTCGACAATGCCGTCGGGAATGACAAACTCTGAAAAATTGCAGTTGCAGGCACTGAAAGTTTTATCTACCAGTGTGAGTGATACCAACAATATTATTCGATTGTTGCGTCTGGCCCGAGCAGAGCACATTGATGAGTTAACGATCCAGCTTCCCTATGCGTTCGAGGATGAACAATTAGGTGAGATCGAATCAAAATCAATGTGCAAACTCATCCTGTTGGATGAGCAGGGTGAAGTAATCAGAGCGCATATGCTGTAACAGGCCCAATCAACCAAAAAACAAGCCAGCATATAAGTGCTGGCTTTTTCTTTTTGCGCTCAAGCAGAGTCGGGTTGCTAAGCGCAACTTATAAATGAAGCATACCTTGCCAGAGCATGCCGACAGCCAGGCAGGCCGCCGCAGTAAGCAGGCTGGCTGCGGTTTTTTCCTTTCCGACGAACGGGTTTATATTCTGCTCGCGTTTAGCCTGGATATAAAAGTACAGCCCAGGCAGGTAAAGCAGTGCTGATAATAACAGGTAGTTCAGGCCTGAAGCATACAGTAACCAGAGGCCGTACAAGCTGGCGGCAATACCGACAAACAAGAGTTTGCCGCGATTTTTTTGTTCCAGCGCCAGCTTGAGAGTGTAGGCTCCTACCAGGAAGTAGGGAACTAGGATCATCTCTGAGGCGATGGCCAGCAATGTGTCGTATGTACTGCCGGCAAACATCACAAATAGCAGTGAGAGCTGAATACAGACGTTTGTCAGCATCAGGGATTTGATTGGGCTACCGGCCTCATTTTGTTCCGCAAAGCGTTTCGGGAACATGTTGTCTCTTGCTGCCAGATAAGGGGCTTCCGAAGCCAGCACTGTCCAGCTGAGAAATGCACCGCAAACCGAAATCAGCAGGCCACCACCAATAATATACGTTCCCCATGGGCCTAGGATTTCGGTCAGTACCTTCGCCATTGACGGGTTTTGGTAACTAGCTAATGTCTCTGTGCTAACAACTCCCATCGACAATAACGTGACAAACACATAGATAGTCAGGGCGGTCAGCAGACCCAGAATAGTGGCGCGACCAATATCACGGCGATGGCGTGCCCGGTTTGACACCACCACAGCACCTTCAATCCCGATAAAGACCCAGACTGTAATGAGCATGGTGGATTTAACCTGAGTGATCAGATTGTGGCTCTCGCCGAAGTGCAGACCCGAGAAGTCAAAAACAAAAATGTCCCAGCGAAACGCGATGAGGGCAGTAATGATAAACAGGCACAGAGGAATCAGTTTGGCACACGTGGTCACGAGGTTAATCAGTGCTGCGGTCTGTACCCCGCGTTTAACCAGGAAATGAACCATCCACAATAAGACCGAGGAACCAATGACTGACAACCAGGTGTTGCCCTGACCAAACAAAATGTTATCTGGCTGGTCGAAAAGCATTCCCAGGGTGCTGAATACGATGACCAGATAAGAAACGTTTGCCAGCATTGCACTTAACCAGTACCCCCAGGCTGAACAAAAGCCGATAAAGTCACCGAAACCCGCTTGTGCATAGCCAAATACTCCACTGACAATATGTGGCTTTTGTTCAGCCAAATATTGAAAAGACAGAGCAAGAAAGATCATTCCGATGCCGGTGATAGTCCAGCCAATGATGACCGCAGCCGGACTGGCAACCGCTGCCATGTTTTGCGGTAAGCTGAACACTCCGGCACCTATCATAGAGCCGATGACTAAGGCGGTTAGCGAGCCTAAACCCAGTTTGTTATCCATTTTTCTATCCGGTATTAATCTCTTATTGCAGGATATTTTCGGGTCTATTATGAGGTAATTCTATGAACTTACACGCCTAAGGTGATGTAAGTCACGTAATGAGTAGTTAAAAACACTATTCATTGTACTGGATCAAAAAAGCCATCAGCGTTTGCAAATGGCTTTATCAAAAGGATGGCACGAAAAGTTTATAAACAGGGAGTAAATGTGCCGCTTTGATCAATGAAAAGTGATTTGGCTTTTGCTATCACGATTAATTACAAAGGCATAGCTGGCACCAAAATCGGAAGCGTCACGAATATCGGTACTGGTGAAGGCTTCAATCTCACCCGTAGCGATTACCGCGCTACAGTTACCTGAACGTAGTGCTTGTGCCATCAGAGCCTGATCACTCTTTCCTTTCTTATTGGTCAGCACCAGAACTTTGTGCAGATCAATGCCAGCGCTTTTCAGCAAATTCTTATCCACCAGGGATTCTTGTCCGATAAACATGATCCAACGATTCTGTTCGCTGGCCTGTTTCAGGATACGAAGAAAATACGCCAGTTGCGTTTGTGTACGGTCTGAAAAGCAGACTTCAATCGGGCATTTAACAGCTTTCGGAGACGATGGGGCAGCAGTCTGCGCCGTAAAAGTTGCCTTATAAGCTTGAGAAGCAGAGATTGAATGTAAGTGTTCAAGGTAAGCTGCCATAGTCCATCATCCTCACAGTGTTTATTTATACATGCTGTATGTCTATACAGTAGTTGTGTTCGGATATTGATGCAAGTGTTTTTTGTGTGTCAGTTCCAGTCTCATTTTGGATTCTGTCCGGCTGAATGGGATTATGGAGATGATTTTAAAATATTGATAAATAATGGTTTTTTTGTTAATTTTTGAACAGGTAGGAGATCAAGGCAATCCAGGTTTAGCGAGAAATAAAGGCGAATATTTGTGATGAATTTTTTATGATCATCACATTGATATAACTGTCTTATACAGTAATTTAAGGTGGTGTGGGCAAAAACACGTCAGTATTTAAGCTATCTTTACTGTCTCAGTTCAGTGTGGTTTTTGTTCCACCTTGGGATTAAATGGGAAAATGGGAGTAAATGGGAAAAGCTGTGTGCTTTCTAGTCTTACATAAAGCCCTTTCAAAATATTGAGACTGATGTGAAGTCGTTAGCTGGTTGAATCAGGGTTTCCATTAGAAGCGGGTTTCTTGGGCTTATTGTTAATCATTTACACTGAGATGTTGTGTTACGGCATGTATGCCAGGTACACGGCACGGTTGATGTGCGTTTGCTATCCAACAATAAATAGATGCTTTCTAGAACAGTTTCCGTGGTAAGTCGTAGGGTCAACATGCCATTGGATGAGACGGGTTGGCCATATGATTTTTGATTTTCTGTTTTCAATTAAGTGAACAGTAAGGTATTAGAAATGACACCTCAGTGCCTACTTAAAGATTCTGATGTAGCAGTAGTAAGGATATTTGTGTTGTAAACATATTCAATATGAAAGTCATGTAGCTATTTCAACGAGATGTTAAGTCACATTAGGTGGTCAAGAGGTGATGTAATAAAAACGGCTAAATCAGTTTTGCCCCAAAATGAGTTAGATACTTGATTAAGCGGTTCTTACCGGTGAAGGTTTGACCTGCCCCCAATAATTAATCCAGCACTTCTTTAGTAATGTCAGTTACGTTACTGTTTAGCCCTGAACGTGTCAGTACTGCAAATTCAGAGGGAGTTAGGTATCCAATTGATGAGTGCGGCCGATTTTCATTGTAGTCAATGCGTCAGTCACTGATCAGTTTACGAGCATGGCTCAAGTCTCTGAACAGATGCTCGTTAAAACACTCGTCCCTGAACTTGCCGTTAAAGCTTTCGATATAAGCATTCTGGGTTGGCTTACCAGCCTGTATCAGCTTCAGAATGACACCATGATTATAAGCCCATTGGTCGAGGGCTTTACCCGTAAACTCTGGCCCCTGATCTGTTCGAACAGTCTCAGGATAACCACGGAAAGCTGCAATAGACTCAAGTATGGCGACCACCTCATCTCCAGAAATTCCTGATGCAACAGTAATATCCAGGCACTCCTTTGTGAAGTCGTCAACGATAGTGAGGCACTTTATCCTACGACCAGAACTGAGTGCATCCATGACGAAGTCCATCGACCAGGTATGGTTGGGCAGTGAGGGAAGTAAAAGTGGCTCTCGCTCGACACATAATGATTTCCTTCGCTTCCGTTTACGGACGGTCAGTCCAGACTCTCGGTATAACCGGTAAATACGCTTATGATTAACCTCTGTCCCTTCCCGCCGAAGAAGATGGTGAATACGGCGATATCCGAACCTTTTTCTCTCTAGTGCCAGTTCTTGTATACGAGCCGACAGCTCCACATCACTCTCTTTAGATTGAGGTTGGTATCTCATCGATGCGCGATTTATACCGACGAGCAGACAGGCTTTGCGCTCCGAAATCGTGGTGACTTCCTGCATTGCATGCACAGCCTTGCGCTTGTCTCCGACGGTCAATACTTTTGGTTAAGAGCCGCTTTTAAAGCATCAACATCAAGCATGGATTCCGCCAAGAGCTTCTTGAGCTTGGCATTCTCATCTTCCAATGCTTTCAAGCGACGGGCATCGGAAACATCCATGCCCGCGTACTTTTTACGCCATAGGTAGAATGTGGCATCGGAAATATTGTGCTTGCGGCATAATTCTTTGAAGGGCAGACCCGCTTCCGCTTCCTTGAGAATGGCAATGATCTGCTGTTCGTTGAATTGCTTCTTCATATTCACCTTCCTTTTTATAAGATGAACATTACTAAGTTTTAGCTGGATTAGAAAGCGGGGAGCAGGTCAGGTTAGTTTGACAGTAAACAGCGTATAAGTGAGTTGAGACTTAAAAAATCAAGAAATGTTCCGATATAGAGGAATTTATACGTAAATCAAAAGATAGGGTTGAAAAATTGTAATCAGTGCTCTCACTATTTCTTAATCAAACTTGTATTTAATCCAACCTAGTTGCATATTGATTGTTAATGGTGTTAGCAAGCTGCATTCAAAGAATGCATGCTGAGGTCGATTAAGAGTTCAAGATAAAGGGAGCATTGATCTTGAGAGTCTATATTGCGATTTTATTGTTAGGAATTGCCACAAAAGTAACCGCTAGTGTGCCAGATTTAGATGGTATCAAAGAACTATGTCATAGTTCAGCTAAGTTGTTCGAGAAAGGTAAAATGAAATATCTAGCAGACACTCTAGTACCGCATTGGCCGATTAATCAAGAAGAAATTAATAAGCTTGTTCACCAAGGAATGTCTCAGTTTGAACTATTTACATTTAGATCTGGTTCTGCATTGGGAACTGAGTTTATTGGAACCCGAAAAGCTGGTTCAAGCTTTGTGATGCACACTTATGCTATTAAGTTTTAATATCACGCTATGCGGTGTAATTGTATTTTCTACAAGTCAAAAAATGAGTGGGTTGTAAATACCATTAATTGGGATGGGAAGTTAGAGCCCCTTTTTAATCAATAGATTATTGGCTTACTTTACTCTCTGAAGAAGTGATACCTATAATTGGTAATGTTTTTCAGAAAATGAGCTTAAGAAGTCACCATATCTCTCATTGATGTAAATTTTCAAGGATAAAGCGCAATGGAAATTACACACATTGAGGTCTGGTGACTTATGTAATAAGGTTATTTATGATCAAGCTATTTGACACATGGCATGTGGTTGTACATGCGCTTATCCCTGTATGTGTTTTTACAATCTTCTTTACTGCTTTATTCAAAGAATGGAAGATAAGAAAGCAAGTCATAATTCTATTGTTTTGTGTCATGTTGGTCAGCTTTTTTTCATTACTGTTTCTTAAACGTATGATTAGAAATGAACTGTCAGAGCAGTTGAGTGAATACAGTTTTATCGTAGGCACAACTCTTGAGTTTGATGAAAAAAGATTGATCAGTGCATTAAAAAATCAGATATACATTTCTACCAATAAAACTCGACCAGTAGATAGAACCACATTGCGTATTGTTATTCATTCTGGAGAGCTTGAGTTGTGGATATCGCGAGACTCTGATAACCCAAATATATATTGGATATATCATCCGAAGTATTTATATAGCCGTAGCAATGAGATCGGTAAGATTCAGGTTAGATGATCTAGATAGCTAGGTCATCAACTCCCTTGATTTCAGGTGTAAGGGTACTCTAATTCCTCTGATGTTACATATGTAGAGCAAGAGGTCTAACTCAAAATTGTCCAATAATGCTTTTTAATGGGTCAAGATTGTTGTGATTTAGAAATACGCGACATTGATGGCGAACCTTGTCGCTGATTTTTTGAAATTCACTTAAACGTCGAAGACCCTAAAATCAAATACTTTTCAAAGTTTTATCAAAAAGTATTTGAGTAAGAGTGAGTTAAGCACGACTTTTAGCGAGTAGCAGATTCACGTTCCCTTTTGCTGTTTTACTAACGGTTTTCATAAACTGGAAGCTAGGCTTGGCGATACCTAATTGCTCTAATTCATCTACCATTAGAAGCCAGAGTTTGGCTGTCATTTGTGCATCGGCTAATGCTCGGTGAAAAACACCATCGTTGTCGATGTTTTTGTAGCGAACGAGCTCACCAAGTTTGTGTGACGGTGCACCTTGAATCAGTCGTCTTGCCACCAGTAAGGAGCAAGCGAATTCTCCTGAATAACCACGGTTGATTCTCTCAAGCTCTGCGTCTAGAAATCGTTTATCGAACGAAGCGTTATGAGCTATAAGGTTCTCATCGAGAATGAACTCACTAAACGATGCCATCACCTCGTCGCAGCTTGGTGCTGTACGTAACATGTTATTGGTGATACCAGTATAACTTTCAATGAATGAGCTCACTCTGAAGCCAGGATTCATTAGTTGCTGAAAAGTATCGACAACTTCACCATTGACTAATTTAACCGCACCGATTTCAATTGCGCGGTCACCCAAATTAGGAGAAAGGCCAGTGGTTTCAAAGTCAAGTACTACCACGGAATTTGCTTGAGGCATGAAGTTTTCCAACTAAACAATAATGTGCAAGAGTATCATCGAAAACGATAGGAAAAGAAAGGCGATGAGGCTCTGATCTGCACCCTCATACTTGACACTGAGTTAAGCGATTTTTCCATACCTGAGGTTATGTGATAATTGTTAATTCAGCAATGTGTCTGGCACGATTTGAGCAGACATCATCTTGATCTGCCATGTCTAACTTACTTTTGCCCCGAAATCATTTAGAGATATGAAATCTATTTAATTCCATTCATACGTATTTGCATTAGTAAAATTACTCCCCAAAGTTCAATACGACCAATGCGATGTTAAATTTATGTTTAATAAGTGAGAGTTTTGTTGCTCTTTGACTAATGTCTAATATTCCTACCGGTAGAAACACATGCTTAATAAGCTCAAATCAATAAAGGTGCTCGATAGCACTTAGGATGTCGTCTCGTATTGGTCGAGGGTCTGTATACCAAGCGAAACTCCAATTGACATAGTTCAACTTCGAAACATGAAAAGGATAACTCAATGTCTGATACAGGTAAGACTTTTTACAGGGATGTGCGCAAAAAACCGCATGAATTTGAAAACCGAGAAGATTTTCTAAACCATGATTTAACCGTCATGAGCTTTCGTCGCTGGGGGATTCATCTGCCATCACGTGATTACAGTATTGAAATCGAAGACTGGGTACCTGCATTAGCAGCAACCATTGGTAAAGTGGTGATGGTAACCGCCATGGTTTCCGCCTTTGCTGTTCAGTTCGGTTTATCTCCGGAGTTCGTTGCAGAAAACGTGCGTTACGAACTGCTTATCGCGGGCGCTCTGTTTGTTATCCTGTTTTCTGCCATCCTAAACCCGAACGCAAACTTAGCCGGTACCCATGGCCCAATGATACCGCTGATTCCTCTGATTGCTGCAGCAGGGGGACATCCTCTGGCTCTCGGTTTGATGGTATGTGCTTTTGGTTTAATTCTCGCTTTGACTAAAGGTGGTTCTAAACTCATGACCCTGACTGGCGTTGGGGTTCGAGGTGGGTTGCTGATATACCTCGGCGCAGTGGGGTTGATCGGACAGATTAATAAGACTGAAGCGTGGGCTGCAAGTACGGATCAAGGGTACATTTCGTTTGTGGTCATTGGTCTAACGGTTATGGTGTATGCCTACTTAGCCAAGATCAACAAACGTTGGTTGGCCATCCCACTGTGTTCTGCACTAGCGGGGATTGTCGCTTATGTGATGGGCGCCGAGTTTGCTTTTACCACTAAGCCGGGCTTGCCTAATTTCAGTCCATTCTACTGGTGGGGTGAAAATACCGGTTGGCAACTAGGCTGGCCAACCCTAGAGCACTTTATTGCCGTTACTCCATTTGCTCTGCTAGCCGTCGCTATGTGGTCTCCTGACTACCTCGGTCATCGTGTTTTTCAAGAACTTAACTACCCAAAAGAAGCAAAAGGCGTATTAATGGATGTCGACGACACGATGGTCGGAGCATCTGTTCGTCAGGGTGTAGGCTCACTATTGGGTGGCGGTAACCTAGCTTCTTCTTGGGGGACGTACATGATTCCAGCCGCAATTGCCAAACGTCCTATTCCTGGTGGCGCGCTGTTAACGGGCTTAATGTGTATTGCCGCGGCAGTAATTGGTTACCCGATGGATCTAGCAATGTGGGAGCCTGTTCTACGCGTTGCGCTAATTGTTGGTGTATTCTTACCACTTCTTGAAGCGGGTATGCAGATGATCCATAAGCATAAAGATTCACTCAGTGCAGGTATCTGTATTTTTGCCTGTGCATTCGTTAACCCAGTCTTTGGTTGGGCAATCACTATGCTGTTGGATAACCTCGGACTTATCGGCGACCATGAGCGCGCCAACGAGCTATCGAGCAAAGATAAATACCTGATTCCTGGTATTGCCTTTATCATTTGCGCTGGCTCCCTTGCTGTCGTTGGCCAGCTTCCGGGTATTCCTGCTCTAATCGGTTAATACAATCTCGCTTTAAAGGCATAGGTGGTCGCCGCCGCCTGTGCCTTCTCCCATCCCGGCTCTAATCTTGTTCTAAGCTCATCGGATATCAGATAAGACTATTTGTTCGTTTCTTTAGTGCTGAGTTAAACCTCGATAAAACGCAGCCCCCCTTTTTTGGGGTAGGTGAATAGCCATCAACTTGATAGACACCCTTAGTTAGACAATGGACTAGCAGAGAGGTGCTTATGAGCAGCAAGCGATATCTAGAAGAATTCAAAGTTGAAGCCGTCAAACTGGTTACTGAAAAAGGTCATTGCGTGGCTGATGTGGTTTATCGTCTAGGAACAACAAAACATAGTATTTATCCCTAGATTAAACGTACGGCCCAGAGTTCACCAATATCAAGCCAAATATGATGAGAGTGCCGAAATTCGTCGAATCAATCTTGGGTAACTGACATTACATATATAAAAACGCACGATGGCTGGCTATATCTTGCCATAGTAGTTGTTCTGTTTTCCCGACGAGTTATTGGTTGGTCAATGAAAAGCAGAATTACCAAAGAGCTGGTTATGGATGCGTTTTTGATGGCGATTTAGCGACGCTTACCTAAAGAAAACGTGCTCGTACATTCCGATCAAGGAAGCCAGTATACCAGCCATGATTGGGATAGGTTCTTAAAACAGTATGGACTTGATCAAGCATGAGTCGTCGGGGCAACTGCCATGACAATACTTTAGCAGAGAGCTTGTTCCAGTTACTAAAAAGAGAAAGAATAAAACGAAATGTCTACGCCACGCGGGAAAAAGTTCGTATGGAAATCTTCGAGTACATCGAGATGTTTTACAACGTTAAACGTAGACATGGTTCCAATAATCAGTTGTCGTCTGTAGAGTATGAAAAGCGATATGAAGAAAGGTTATTTAGTGTCTACTGAGTCGGCGGATATTCAATCACGTTGGAAAAATTTATGAGTAAAGCTACAACTTTAGCTATACAGCGAGTTATGCTCGATGCTTTGGAACATGCGGCACGTAATGCAATGGAATATTCCGCCGTTCATATACGAAAAATGCCTGAGTACTATTTAAATGTCCACATTGGTCAGGCACTATCTGAATTCTTCCCTAATATTGGTTATCGTCTGGAGATGCCAGTCATACACGTATTAGATAAACTTAAAGTGTCACTTCCGACATCACCAGATGATCTCAGGGTCGCAGGAAAGCTTGATTTAGTGATTACCAGCAGAAAAACAGGTAACTTAAGGCATGTTGTAGAAGTAAAGCGCTCTCTGCTTTCAATTCAGTTGATTAAAGAAGCAAAGAGAATAAAAGCCTTAGCGATAGAAGGAATATCAGAAAACAGGCTCCAGACTGGATATATTGCTGCCGTAAGTACATTAACAAAGGGCAATGGCGCACTGAGTGAGAGCGATCTACTAGAAAGCCGGTTAGTTGGTCTTGAAGAAGAATTTGGAAATGAATTTACGATAGACTACCTTCACAAAACAATGAGTGAAGGGGAGTATGGATATCCAAAAAATAAAGCGCTAGTCGTAGTGGTTTTCCGTATATCTCGGAAAAATTGGTAAACTTGAAAGTTGCAAACACTAAGAGACGTGATTTCAGTTTGATGTAGTTTTGACCAGATGTCGGCTTTGTTGATCAAATCAGAAAGCCGGCAGATCTAGCCAACATAAGTCATGATTTATCTAACTTTGTGGGTTACGGGCATACCAGCCTTGTTAATTTGTTCAACGCACGGACTGCAGCAAGCACTTCCCCGACCTGAGTGTTGTAATCACGCTGGTTTAAAGTTGAGCCAGCAGCCGCTTATATCTCGGCATCACCGTTTCTGAGATTGAGCGACTGGAGGGTGTTCATTGCTACCGTGAATACGCTGGTTTGCAACCGCATCACTTCTGGGATGACCGTGATCCCAGTATGCTGTTCCAACTTTGGGAGGGATAAAGGGTTGTGCTTTCTTCCGTTGAATCGCTTGATAGAACAGCCTGGTATCATAAGCGCCGTCACCTGATATCAGTCTGATCTTACGATAAGTTTGGTCGAGCAATATTGGCATGACTTCGCCATCGGTGGCGGTTGATAACGAGAGTTCCTCGCAGATGACTTGATGGTTATCAGCATCAACAACAAGATGGAGTTTTCGCCAGACACGGCGTTGTTCCTTGCCATGTTTTTTCATCTTCCATTCACCTTCACCGAAAACCTTCAGGCCAGTTGCGTCAATGGCAAGATGACGAATTTCACCTCGAGCAGGCATTTTGATGGGAATATCGACCGTTTTCGCTCGTTTGATGATACTGCTGTAATTCGGGCTGGTAAGCGGTACTTTCATCAGAGAAAACACTGACTCCATGAAGCCTTGAACAGCACGAAGTGACATATTGAAAAGCAGCATCACCATGAGCACCGTCATGATCGCGGTGCCTGAGTACTAATAGGCGTCCACGTTTACCGTGATGCTCAGAGCATACTCAAGCGCAAATCGTTTCCTCGTCGATCCAGAATGTCAGTGAACCGCGGTTAATCTGTGCTTGGTTGTACTCTTTCCAGGTATCTGTCCGGTAAGTGTTTTTTCCCATGGAGGTGGCCTGTCAGTAAATGTCGCAAGATCACATCACTGAATGTCAGAAAAGTTCACGCCGATTTAGTCAACAAAGCCAATAATGGGTTTTAATGTTATGTGTTGTCATGCATATTGTGGGTGCTAGTCATGATTGTCAGATGTTGTGGATACACTGTACTGTCATTCGGTAACTTGTGTTCTAGCCGGAGGCAATGACGCCATCCAAGGGGGCGGTAGCGTGTTGCCTTTGAGCATTACACTCAAAAGTTAGTACAGGAATAGCAAAGTAGTTAAGAGTCATTCCCACTGTTTGGCATTCACTGGCCAAATGTGGATTCAGGAAAAGGAAGATCAATATGAACATCGCGGTGCTTACTTTTGATGGCTTCAATGAGTTGGATTCGTTTGTTGCATTCGGCATTTTAAATCGAATGAAAGAGTTTGGTTGGAACGTACAAATTACAAGTCCCACTGAGTTTGTTACGTCAATGAATGGTGTGACCATTCGCGCTCAACAGCCATTAGAATTTACTCATACTGCCGACGCGGTGCTGTTTGGTAGCGGTGTGTTTACACGGGATATAGCGCAAGATAGTCAATTGTTATCGCAGTTCAACCTCAATCCGCAAAAGCAGATAATCGGTGGGCAATGTTCTGGAACGTTACTGATGTCAATGTTGGGTTTACTAGACCAAATTCCAGCGTGTACAGATTTGACAACAAAACCTTGGGTTATCGAGGCGGGTGTCAAAGTATTAGAGCAGCCTTTCTATGCAAAAGGTAACCTGGCAACAGCAGGTGGCTGTTTATCCTCGCAGTATTTAGCAACATGGGTATTGTGTAAGCTTGCGGGGAGGTCACACGCCGAAGCTGCAATTCACTATGTGGCGCCAGTAGGCGAAAAAGAAAGTACAGTTCAACATTGTATGTCTATTGTCGGGACATATCTGTAGAAATGACCTGATAACGCGTTCAGAAGCGATGGGTACTCATTGCTTTCTTTGTCTGCTTTGGGTTAAGTATTGAAACGTACAGAGGCTTTTTTAGTGCAAGCTTTCGTAGCGTGGGTTATACGCTGGCAGAGCATCTGAAATTTCGAAAAGGAGTTCATTAAATGGTTACGTGTTACCTGAGATATATCATTGATCCTGCGAAGGTCAGTGAGTTTGAAGAATACGCAAAAATGTGGATACCGCTTGTCGCCAAATTTGGTGGTCAGCATAATGGTTATTTTCTACCATCTGAAGGTGCTAACAACGTCGCTCTTGCTCTGTTTACTTTTCCGAGCCTTGCGGAGTATGAGTCATATCGGAACGACTCTTTTAAAGATAATGAATGCATAGCCGCTATTAAGTTTGCTGAAAAAACAAATTGTATAGTCAGCTATGAGCGCAGTTTTTTCAGGCCTGTGTTTGACTAACTAAGCAAGTGAAGCGTTTAATAGCTATTTGGCACATGTGTAATTTTGGATTTTAGTACTGTCCTGAAATGTTTTACTTATGTGCCATTTAATATTTTTTAGTTTTTATGAAATCATATAATTATATTTCTATTAATAAATAAGAATTACAGACGTGATTTTTAATGAAGTGGTAATGCCTTTGTAATAAAGGTTGTTTTTATCAGTAAGAAATTCAACTTAATATTCTATCTTATTTGTTTGATTTTTTAAAAACTGTGCTAGATTGAAACAGGCTAACTATTTTCTTTGTTGCCGAGTATTACCATGACAGTATCTAAGGGATGTAGTTGATTTAAGATACATGCTTAAGGTTAACTGATGTCATCTTTTCACTGTTTTTCTTTCATTCGATTATTTGTTACAAGGGATTAAAATGAATAAAATAGGATTTGCATTACTCTTCGTATCATTCAGCATTTGTGCTGAACCAGTATACGTTACCGTAGAAGGAATCGTAACTAGAGTTAACGACAATACTACCTCAAAAGAAATTAGCCATGTACTCGTAGGAGATTTCGTTACCTATACCGTCCTTATTGATGATAACGTTAACGGATTTTGGCTTAGCTCTGGAGAACTGAAAAGTCAAAAAGATAGTTTTGGAAGCCAGAATTCTTATTCAGACTTCATGTTTGCAGATTATCTTTGTGGGAATGCAATCAATGATGGTTATTTTAACTATGAGTATTTTACATCTGAATCGACTAAATCATATTCATCTGAGAGGTTCAATATCAGTGTTGGTAAACGGATAGATATTAGATTTAATGAGTTATTTGATAATTTGTATATTGGTTTGGAAGGTACTGCAAAAAACAGCTACAAGCGTGAAGGGAGTAAAGATAGTATTTCTTTCATCGAGTCTACGATAAATATAGTCGATATATCCATTACCAACCCATGTGCTGGTTAAGTTTATAACACTGATGGCGTCTATGATAAATGTTGTATAGCCTCATAAGACGCCATGTGGATTTTTTCTTTGTGATTATAGAATGTATAAAATGTCTGGTTGTTGATAGTAACCATTAATCTATAAACAGTATCGTTGTTAAAAGTTAAAGGGAAAATAAATGAAATGTTTGATAGTAGTATCACACCCAATAAAGGAAAGTTTATGTCACTATTTAGCAAAACATACGATTGAACACCTACAGTCAAAAGGTTATGAGATTACTTTACTTGATCTGTATGAAAATAGCTTTTCTCCAGCCTTAACTCAGCAAGAGAGGCTGAGTTATTATCAAAGTGATTTTGATGATACTTTACTTGCTGAGGAAATTGCGCAGTTGAAGCAAGCAGAATCACTAGTATTGGTGTTTCCCACGTGGTGGTTTGGTTTCCCGGCTATTTTGAAAGGGTGGTTTGATCGTGTGTGGGCTCCGGGGCATGCCTACAATCATGCTTCAGATTTGGGCGCGATTACACCTTGTTTAGACAACCTTCAAGAAGTAAAGGTGATAACAACACTGGGTTCCCCCTGGTGGGTGGACAAGTTTGTACTTTGGCAGCCTGTGAAAAGGGTACTGAAAGTGGCTCTATTGGGCGCATGTGCAAAGCGATGTAAGTTTGAAATGTTGTCGTTTTATAAGAGTGAAAATGCATCACAAGCTCGAGTTGATGCCTTCGTAAGAAAAATAAAAGCTCAGTTTTAGTTGAAACTCATAAATGACTCGATACCTCTTTCTCATCTTTTATCATTATGGTTAGATTCCAAATTTTCTGACATGAAGTGATAAGCCATTCACACATAGTGGTATTAGAATTACTTCATGAATGAACATATGGAATGTGATGAAAATCAGAAAATGTATTTATAGATAATGTCGTGAGTAGACTTTCTTTCAATATCTACTAAGTTCACTGAGGTTTTCTGGTATTAATATTTACAGTGACAATGTATCTATCCTGCTGTGAAATTAAAAGTGTAGGTATGGTAATTTAGGCCATTGTCAGAATGGATAAATCTTTCTTAATATACTTTAAAGGTATGTTTTAGTGTGTCCATTTGATATTTTTCTGAAAGTAATTATGAAATTAATAATAAGGATGTTTTATGGCTAAGCCGAATATGGAAGATGTTTCGCGTTTTCATCGTTATTTTGCGATAGAGAGTAACAACGAATTCTGGTCACTTTCAGAGGGTGATTTGAGTAATGAAGACAAGCAAAGGCTTTTAACCGCTTCGTTTACTTCACTCTTTCATTGGTCAGAAATAGGGACGGAAGAGAACAAACATTTGGCTTATTTGGCCGTTGCAAGAGCACTTTGTGTAAATGGTTCTTCGTTGAGTGTTCAATATGCAGAAAAAGCGTTTGAATATTTTGATGGTCAAGGGGCTGATTGGGTTCAGGCCTTCACGAATGCCGTATTCAGTCATGCCTGCCACATTGTTGGAGAAGACGCTAAAGCTCACGACTTTTATGAGAGAGCAGTGGGTTTTCAAGTTAACCTGTCGGAAGGTGACCGAAGCGTATTTGACGCTACCTTCAAGACTATTCCTGAACCGCAACACGCCTTTTAGTTATTTGGCTCGCAGCAGCAGAGATATTTATTGATATATTCTATCAATAGGAATGGATTGTACTGGTAAACACTGTGGCTGGTACAATTTCATTTTCTCTGAGGCGAGGGCTAATAGCCGTAGTCGGTTTGACTAGTACGTGCTGGACTCGAACGAACCTGCCGTTGAACTCTATTAATGGGTCACTGTGGCGTCTGGTTGTCAGCTTGGTCTGCTGAAAGGTGCCAGCAGTTTCGGCCCATGTGTTTACTTTGGTACAGCGCGGCATCGGCTTGTTGAAAGAGAGTCGTTGGCTCGTCGGGCCCCATTGCCGCCCCCATGCTCAATGTAATCGGACATTCTGTCTCGCGCCATTGCTGGTGGCTGGCACAGTGCTGTATTTTGTTTAGGGTTGATTCAAGGTGTTCAACGTCAGCAGGAACAATACATGCGAATTCGTCGCCGCCGATCCTGTAGGTGTGATCTTCTCCGACGACTGACGCGATGAGTTCGGCAATGCGGCAAAGCACGGTGTCGCCAAACTGATGCCCCCAACTGTCATTGATGTGCTTGAAATGATCGATGTCGATCAGGATCAGAGCATAAGATTGATTAGTCGTTAATAACACCTTTTTATCTTGATCAAAGGCGCGCCGGTTTAAAACGCGGGTTAATGGATCTCGTCGTAATGTCTGATACTGGCTTTGGTGTTTTTTATTCAGGGCTTTGAGGCTTTTTTCGACAAACCAGGAAGAAAACGGTAAGGCAACGGAGTGTGGCTGAGCTGCTTTACCTAATCGGCGGACTTCTTTTTCAACTAGTCTGAGTTCCTGATAAAAAATCTTCAGTAAGAACAGAATGCCCAGAAAAGTGATGAGTGTGATGGCTGTTACGGGTAAGACCTGAATAACCAGTTCATTCATAAAAGCCTGCCTGAAACGGTGGGCAGGAATGTATAACCCGATTTCCCAGGGAAGGTAGGGTAATGAATACAGTATAAGTGCACCCTGCGTTAACCCACTGAGCGCGACAGAATTATCATTAGGGATAATATGCTCAATCTTTAACAGCTGTTCATTGATGACAGAGATCATCTCGTTATTTTCTTTTGAGCGCATAAAGATCGCGACGTCTAACCCGCCGGATACTCTTTCCATGACACAGTGGATGGAATCCAACGACATGTCCACCAACAATACGCCAAGTGTGCGTCCATCGGTCGATACAATGGTCTGTCCCAGGCTGATGACCGGTTTATCGCTGCCAAATTCCGGGTAGGGGCCAATCCATGACGGTTTGTCGGTCGGCTGTTCTATCAATGCGTACCAAGGACGGGTAACCGGGTCGAAGTCGTCAGGTCTCTTCCACTCTGGGTAGCTGTCAATGTTCCCGGTCTGTGCGTTATAGAAGTAGATATAATGATCAGCCTCCATCTTGATTTTATGCACAATTGGCCAGGTGTGATTAATGGCAGACTGGCCGTTCTCTATGTCTGTTTTGTCCAGTAATGCTGAGAGGGAAGTCAGTTGACGTTCACTTTTGACGACAAGCTCTAACAGGTAAATATTTTTAATGACATTGAGCATGTCGTGGTAGGTGTTCATTCGTAAATGAATGTAGTTGTGATAATGGCCAACGGAAAGAAGCAGGGTCAGGCAGAAGATAAGAATACCCATAAGCAAAGACAGCTTGGTCAGAAGGTAATAGGAGGAATATCTTAACGTCCGCATTGTAGTAACCCGGGGTAGTAACCTGGCCATGTTTTGCATCATGCTAGCGGAACGCGTCTCTGCTTCTATTGATTATTGTCATTATTATTTTGAGTGGTTGATTCAATAAAATAAGGCTGTTAATTACCTCACATTTCCAGACTGCTGATGCAAGTACTTCGGCCGCCGTTTTAGGAAGAGTACGGGTCATTGTCGCTGTACGGCTTACTGATTGAGCCCTGAATTCTTGAATCTGGTTCTGATTTTTCTTTCCAACCATGCCATGTCTTCTACCCCTTTGTGATTGGCGTCTATGCTTGAGTATGTCATTTGGCATTTACTTATCTATAAGGATGAGCACATGGAGAAGACCATAAGTACCACGCGGCTAACTTCTTTAGCTTCTGTTATTGGTATCTTGCTGCCGGGGAGTGTGTTGGCGCAGCAGGATAAACCAAATATTGTTGTTATCTTTGGTGATGATATTGGCTGGCAGAATGTGAGTGCCTATGGTCAGGGGACGATGGGTTATACCACCCCGAATATTGACCGGATTGCCAATGAGGGTCTCAAGTTTACCGATCATTATGCGCAGCCGAGTTCAACGGCTGGCCGTGCTGCATTTATAACGGGTCAGTATCCGATACGTTCAGGTATGACAACGGTGGCGATGCCCGGCGGATCGTTGGGGCTCAAGAAAGAGTCTCCAACGTTGGCTGAAGTCTTGAAAGAGGCGGGATATGCCACTGGTCAGTTCGGTAAAAACCATCTGGGTGACCACAATTTTGCCTTACCGACGGTGCATGGTTTCGATGAGTTCTTCGGCAATCTTTATCACCTCAACACCCAGGAAGAGCATGAGCAACGCGATTACCAGAATTTCGCGAAAGCCTATTCCGGCTCTATAGAAGAGTACAGTAAGAAATTCGGAACCCGCGGCGTACTGCATTGCTTTGCAACAGAGGCTGAAGATGCCACGGAAGATCCGCGTTTTGGAGTGGTTGGTAAGCAGAAGTGTACCGATACCGGCCCTCTGGGCAATGAACGGATGAAAGACTTCGACCGCGCCGAAATGATCCCGGCGGCCCTGACGTTCATTGATAAGGCCATTGAAGCCGATAAGCCATTCTTCACCTGGATTAACACCAGCCGAATGCACCTATATACCCGCCTCAATGATAAATGGCGTTATGCCGCAGAAAATTTCACCAGTGAGTATGATTTCTACGGCAGCGGCATGCTTCAGCATGATGATGATATTGGCTTTATTTTGGATGAGCTGAAAAAACGGGGTCTGGCAGAAAACACGATTGTCATTTACACCACCGACAACGGACCCGAGCATTCATCCTGGCCTCATGGGGGGACTACGCCATTCCGGGGCGAAAAAATGACGACTTATGAAGGTGGTGTCCGGGTGCCGATGATGGTTCGTTGGCCGAAAGTCTTACCGGCCGGAAAAACGCTCAACGGTATTCAGGGGCATCAGGACTTGTTTACCACCCTAGCTTCTGCTGCCGGTGTTAAGGATGTCGGCAAGAAAATGATGGATGAGAAAAAGCAATATATTGATGGTGTTGATAACCTGACTTACTGGCAGGGTACCAGCGACAAATCCGCCCGCACTTCTATCTTTTATTACTTTGAAAGTCAGCTATCGGCAGTCCGGGTTGGCCCTTGGAAATTCCACTTTGCGACTGCAGAACACTACTATGACAACCTCGTTAGTCAGGCCAAGCCTAAGGTCTATAACCTGAGAGCGGACCCGTTCGAGAGTTATGATTCTATCGATGCCTATGGCCACCTGACTCAGAAAGTGTCGTGGCTGTTGGCACCAATCAGTGAAATGGTTCAGCAACACGTTGAGTCACTGGTGAAATACCCGCCGGTACAGGGTGGCTCAACATTTGATATGGCTAAAACCATTGAAGATGCGATGAAAAAGACACAGCAGTAGCATGATGCTGCACGCAGAGTCCAAGCACTAACTTGTGATTTTTTTTGTGAATGGGTTGTGATTGGGCTCTGCGTATTGATTAGCGATTTGTCACAGGACGTGTAATGTTATGCGACGTATGCAAACCAGCGATACGACCCGAATGTCTCTTGTGCCACTGAAAACGGCAGAGAAGGACCCATCAGGACAAGCACGCTATGCCCGCCAGTTTCATGTAATGGCGAAACCGGGGGGAGCTAAGTGCAACATCGATTGCCAGTACTGTTTCTATCTCCATAAAGAGGGGCTATTGCATCAGCCTCGACAACCTCGTATGGATGATGAAACCCTCGAACACTTTATCCAGAGTTATATAAACAGTCATGATGGCAATGAAATCGTGTTTTCCTGGCAGGGAGGTGAGCCAACGCTGTTAGGTATTGACTACTTTCGCAACGTTGTCGCGCTGCAGAAAAAATACCAGCCAAAAGGCGTAACACTTCATAATGACTTGCAGACAAACGGAATTGCGCTGAACGATGCCTGGTGTCAGTTCCTCAAAGAACATCATTTTCTGGTTGGATTATCCATCGATGGCCCTAGAGAGATTCACGATAAATACCGTGTAACAAAAAGCGGAAAACCGACGTTTGATGCTGTTATGCGTGCCGTTGAGTGCCTGAGAAAACATGATGTGCCATTTAATGCTTTGACTGTTGTGAATCGGCACAACGCGAAGTTTCCGCTTGAAGTTTATCGGTTCCTGACAAAAGAGTTGGGAGCCACCTACATTCAGTTTACGCCTTGTGTTGAAGCCAATGCATTTAAAACAACCGCGCCACAATTCTGGAATGCATCGATGTTGCCAGTGGTTGGGTCAGAACTGAGTAAACCGGGTCACCCAATGTCTGTGGTTACCGATTGGTCTGTTGACCCGGATGACTGGGGCAACTTTCTAAAAGGGGTGTTTGAAGAGTGGGTGAATCATGATCTGGGCCGGGTACTGGTCAATCTGTTTGAAACTGCCGTGGCCCAAACCATGGGGTATCCCTCTCAGTTGTGTGTAACTTCAGAGTTTTGTGGTAAAGCGCTCGCGATTGAACATGATGGTAGTGTCTATTCGTGCGATCACTTTGTCTATCCGGAATACAAGCTGGGTAACATTCGAGATCACAAGCTCAATCACATGGTGTTTTCTGTTCGTCAGGAAGCGTTTGGCATGTCAAAACGGGATAGTTTGCCTGACTACTGTTTATCGTGCGATCACTTGAATTTGTGTTGGGGAGAGTGCCCGAAAAACAGGTTGATCAAAACGCCGGAAGGCGAAATTGGGCTTAACTACCTTTGCTCTGGGTTGAAAGCGTTTTATGAGTATGCGTCACCCATTTTGGTGGGTATTGCAACCATGATTCAACAGCAGAAACGCTAGAAAGTGAAAGCTGCAAGGATGCATCTTAAAAAGATTGAGGAACGCAAACAGAGAATGTCAGCTTTGAAAAGTGCTATCTGAAAGGTATCTCAAGGTTTGGTGCGGAGGGAGGGACTTGAACCCTCACGTCCTTGCGGACACTAGCACCTGAAGCTAGCGCGTCTACCAATTCCGCCACCACCGCATAAAACCTTAAGTGATGAGTCAGTGAACATTTGGAGCGGACAACGGGAATCGAACCCGTGTCATCAGCTTGGGAAGCTGAGGTAATACCATTATACGATGTCCGCATAACGTTCTGTCTGACTACGGGATTGATACTAGTGCTGAATGGTCTGTCTCAGCAATGAGATAAAAATCAATTTGATACATTTGTCACACTTTTACCGTAAATAGAGCCTGTCTCGTTTGTTTTTTATTCATTATCAATGGCTTGTGTGGCGAAATCTTATCCAGTCTGTCCAGCGACAACCTCACCGAGTTTGTTCGATGCCTTATGGCAAAACTATCCACACAATGGCAAGAGAATGCACAAAATGGCAAGGCACGGTTGTGGTGTCGCTGGACAGCGCTGTTTTTAGCCTGAGTGTTTGTCAGAATTTAGTTAGCCAAGCAATCCTAATGATGCCCCAAACGCAATTAATCCGGCGCTGCACAGTTTATTGATATGATCTTTGGCAGACAGCAGCAATGACTGGCAGGCATCAGAGGTCAGTAACATGGCCACAGCTGAAAACCAGAGACCGTGAAGTGCAATCATATATAAACCATAAAACATCGGGATGGTTTGGCTGGTGGTGTCAATCATCATGACCTGGCTGAAGACACTGAGAAAAAACAACATCGTTTTAGGGTTCAGCGCATTGCAGAGCAGCCCTTGCCGGAAATAATAAAAGCCGGATTGTTCCTCAGTTTTTCTGCGCTCAATGTGTAGCGCTTGACCCTTTGACAGCAGTCCTTTGACTCCAAGATAAATCAGGTAGCCGGCACCCAGGTATCGCAGCGCAGCAAACAGTGTCGGGTTTTGTGAGATAAAGTAACTTAACCCGAGCATGGAATAGCTGATGTGAAGGGTGATTGCTACACTGATTCCCAGCGCTGTCCATACACCGGCTTTGCGTCCGGCATTGAGACTGGTTTGTAAAACCAGAACAAAGTCCGCTCCTGGACTGATCACTATTAATATTCCCAACAATGCCAGACCCCAAATATCCATGTTGCTCTCCGTATTTATGTTTAGGTTGAGGGTGATTGTAGCCAATGTCAGGGCTGACTATAATCGAAGAGATTTCGGACAATGTGTGAGAAAAATTCACAGTGAGGCACTTAAAATCGTTCTATGTTTTTCATCAGGCTGCGCTGTCGAGCAGTTTTACGGAAGCGGCAGAGAAGTTGAATCTGACTCACGGAGCGGTCAGTAAACAAATCAAAGTGCTGGAGGGTTATCTGGGGCTTACGCTGTTCGCACGTCAGGGCAGACATGTGGTGCTGACAGAAGCCGGTAAAACCCTGTCTGAATATACGGGGCAGGCATTCTCTACGTTGGAAGCAGGGGTTGAAACCGTGGTTGGCTTGAATCAGCAGAGCCTGGATATTTCCTGTGAGCCTACGTTAACGATGCGGTGGCTGATGCCAAGGCTATCTGATTTTTATACTGAACACCCCGGAACTGACATTCGGTTGTCAACGGCGGGAGGCGCGGTAACGTTAGGTCCGTCCGGTATTGCGATGGCCATCCGTCGGGATGACTTTCCGGTCGTGTTTGATTATCAGAAACGTCACCTGACGGAAGAGTGGGTGGGGCCGGTATTTGCGCCCAGATACTGGGATGAAATGAAAGAGAAGATCGAACAGGTGAAATTATTGCACACCCAAACACGGCCTGAAGCCTGGTCAGAATGGATAAGTCGTACCGGGTACGCAGGATTTGCAAATAACAGTCAGCAAACATTCGCGCATTTTTATTTTTCGCTTCAGGCGGCGGTTGACGGTCTTGGGGCTGCAATGGGGCCTTACCCGCTTGTGGCGGATGATCTTCGACGGGGAAATTTAATTGCCCCGTTTGGTTTTAACCCATCGGGATATAACTATATTTTATTGCGACAGGATACGGCGCCGACTGAACTTGAAAATACTTTCATCCATTGGCTGGATGAAAAATTCAGTGATTGTATTCCGACACCAGAAGAGCGCGCTAAAATTGCGAATATCTAGTTTTAATAAAACGGATGACGTCACATAAATAAATTTCCATCGGAAGGAGAGTCTATGACATTACAGGCAGGGATGATATTACCGATAATCGACACCGAAAGGTTAATATTAAGAGCCATACAGAATGAAGACCGAGAGGCATTATATTCAATTTACAGCGATAAGGCGGTGATGGAGTTTGCGGCTGATCCGGTTTTCACCGATATTTCTACAGTCGATCAAATGCTGCAAAGTGTCGCGAATTTACACCGCAAAGGGGTATCTTTTGAATGGTGCGTATCACTCAAAGGGTCAGGCATGGTTATTGGAACATGCGGGATTCATTCGTTTAATAACTGCCGGACGGAAGCTGAAATCGGCTGCCTGTTGCATTCCGATTACTGGCGTCAGGGATACATGTCAGAAGCGGTGACGGCATTGTTGTCGCTGGCATCTCGTTATGGCATCAAGCAAGCAATTGCTGATATTGATGACGGCAATGTGCGCTCCAGACAATTTTTTATCAGGCTGGGATTCGAATATCGTTCTGGTACGCACTTTGTGTTATCGCTATGAAGGCTGCGGCTGTGATTTAGCTATTAAGTGATTCATTATTTTGCAATTCAGTCATCCGTGGCTATAAAACGGATGGCTCATAAAACAGATAGCTCTTGAAAGCAGATAGCAAATGGCTAACTTTATGGGCATCTCTTCCTTTTTCATTCACCTAATTACCCATTGTCCTTTTTGAATGACTCACTTTTTCCTGTAACGGATACTGATATATCGACAGTGTAATCGACTACATGATTTACTGTGATGAGTCATAAATTCGACCAAAAATCTGATGATTAGTGATAAATCAGACCCAAAGTGACGGTAATAAATCATCCCTTCAATGCATGGTTGGCATTTTTTCGCTTGCATGTTGAAAAGCTGTCTAATTTTTACAGCAGTCACTCAAATGTGAATATTGCCCGTAGTTGTATATTCCGGCGGAGCATAAAATCCGCCCACATTCTGCTTACGAATGTGAATAACAATAACCTTGGAAATAACTATGGTCATACACAACACGCTATTCAGGGCTATTCGAAGCGCTACGCTCCGCGGCCGTGACAAACCTTTTTATCATCTCCCTCATCACTCGGCTCGTTACTTGAGTGGTCAAAAAGCGGCATTTGGCTTCGCACTGATAGGGGGCTTTTTTGCTGGTCCCGCCTTGGCTGTAACTCCGTCTACCGACGCTATTCCGGAAACCTCTTATTCTGTCTCTGTTTCACCGGAAGTAGCATTAGCGAACAAGGGTTTACCAGACCCCGTGGCAGACGCGTTTCAAAGTTCGACGGCGTACTACCGTCAGGAATGCCATCTGTTTGGCAACGAAACGATGATTCCCGCGGATTGTGACTATCTGGCTCTGAACCTCGGTCACCTGGATGAGGCAGAGCGCAAACACTTTACGATGGGCCTGCTCGGTATCGGGGTTGATACCCGTTATTTACTGATCACCCGTCCGGGTGAGATTCGCAAACGTGAAATATATCTACTGGATGACCTGGATATCGATTATCTGGTCGAGCAACTGGAACATGATCTGGGGCAATCTGCTGAGCAGACCCCATCTCGTCGTGTCAAACGTGCGCTGGCAGAAGAAAATGGCAATGTCATGGAATTTGTCCTTCATCGCCGTTTTACAGTGGAGCGTGAGGGCGATGGTAACGCAACACTGAAATATAAAGTGCGCTATTACAGTAAGTCGCCCTTTTATTCTCGCTCTGGTGATAAAGATAAATATGTGGAAGTAGTACTGGCCGAAGGGGCAGGCATTGATATGGGGCTGGAAAATGACTGGTCCAGTATTTATTACCGCTGGAACCATAACAGCAGTACCAGTTATGTGTATAACGAATATCTCGATTCGGTAAATGTAGATATTCTTGTCCATGATGCAGAAAAACTGAAATCAGGACAGATTTATTTTAATGATTTATATCCGCGTATGCAGGATCAGGTTGATTCAAAAATAGAAAAAGAAACCAGCACTAGTATTAAATTAGGTTTAGGTTTTTCGGCAAAGATACCGCTTAAAGACATTGAATACACGTTTCGCGATAAATACACCATTACCAACAAGAAAGAGTTTTCTCTGGTCACCGATACAAAATCGGACGGTTACAGTATTCGTTACGTCAATAACCGTTATGGCTCAGCAGTACCGGCAGAACAGGGGTTCTGTGATTTAGGAACCGCTGATGGCTGGTGCTGGGACTATGACGATAAATACGGTGAACCGTGGGACTTTGACAAGCTGAAGCAGAATAACCCTCTGGCAGTGAGTGGGATGCGACCTGATTTTGTTGCCAAAGTCGCAGCGAAACCAGAGGTGGAAGGAGCATCAGATATCAGCGTGAAAACCACGGTGCAGGGGCTGGCGTTGTTTGGCCACAACCGCTGGATTATTGGTCGTCGCTATGCCTCCGGCAGTCAGTTATGGAAAGAGAAAACCTCGTTTGATCCAGATTGGCAGGAAAACCGCGACTTTGAAAAACTGGCTTACCACGATGAGTTTACGCTCAGTGTTGACTGGAACAGTCCGTGGTTCCTGGGGGCTGATGCCGTCACGATCAAATCGACGTATCTGAGCCAGGACAGTGCGCAGTGCCTGACTGTGGGAGAAGACAAACAGCTCTCGTTCACATCTTGTGTGGAAGGTGCCACATCGCAGTCGTTCGTTTATGACCAGGAGCAACGTTACCGCAGCGTTAAGTTTCTGGATCACTGTCTCGACAGTGCAGGTGGTCAGCTGACCCTGAGCAATCAGTGTCATGCTGATTACGCGCCGAACAGCCAGGTTTGGTACTGGCAAGAGCCGAACAGCTTTGCCAATGACGTTCTGTATACCGTCAATCATGACCGTACGATCAACGCCATTGATGCCAGTGCAGGCGCTTCGGATGCAAAACCGGCCATTGTGACGCTGGACGATACCGCCGAGAAACCCGTTGGGATTCTGTATACCAGTCGGTTTACAGATTTCAGCACCGTTCGACCATAAACGTGTATGACCATTGACAGTCTGCCAGCTTTCTATGTGGTCAGGCTGTCACGTTGCCAGGCTAGATGTTGGCAAGATATCTATTCACGGAAAACAAGAATGTCACGTAAAATAAGAATGAAAAAAACAGCTTTATCCATCGCTTTAATGTTACCCGCAACTCTGTTGTCCGCCGCTGAGTGGCCAGTCGGTGACGCCATAATGGCCACTGAAATGCCGGTACGTGCCGAGCAAATTACCGCCGCTCAAATCAGCCAGGTGCAGAATGACAATACCTACACCTATGTACGTTGCTGGTATCGTCCGCATTACAACCATGATGATTCTGCCACACAGTGGGAGTGGGCGAAAAATCCGGACGGCAGCTATTACACTGTGCCGGGATATTGGTACTCTTCCGTGTCGTTGATGAATATGTTCTTCACGGACACACCGCAGCAAACCATCAAAGATCGCTGTGAAGAGACCATTGGGGTTGAGCATGACACCCGGGATCTGACATTCTCTGCTTCAGATATGCGTTATTCCTATAACCACACATTCTGGACAAACGATAAGCCGAACCAGCCAGAGAAAATCAATAAAGTGATCAGTCTGGGTGACAGCATTTCGGATACGGGGAATTTCTTCAACGCGTCACAATGGACATTCCCGAACAGCAATACCTGGTTCCTGGGCCATTTTTCAAACGGTTTTGTCTGGACGGAATACCTGGCAGAAAAAATGGGCTTGCCAATGTATAACTGGGCCGTCGGCGGAGCCGCTGGCGACACTCAGTATTTACTGTTGTCCGGGATTCATGATCAGGTTGAATCTTATCTGACCTACATGAAGATGGCGAAGAATTACCGACCGGAAAACTCGCTGTTTACGATGGAGTTCGGGTTGAATGACTTCGTGAATTATAACCGCTCCGTTGAAGGCGTTAGTCGTGATTTCACCAAGGCAATGGATCGCTTGACCAGCAATGGCGCGCAGCACATTGTCATTCTGAACCTGCCGGATGCGTCGAAAGCACCGCAGTTTAAATATGCGGATCCTGCCGAAGCGCAGAAAGTGAAACAGAAAATCGAAGCGTACAACACCTTCCTGAAAGCCGAGGTGATGAAGTATCAGATGGCAGGGGTCAATGTGGCACTGTTTGACACGTACCGTCTGTTTGAAGATCTGACCGCGAACCCGCAGAAATTTGGTTTCCGTAATGCCACGGATTCGTGTCTGGATATTAACCGCAACTCCGCGAAAGACTACCTGATGAGTCATTCACTGAGGAATGACTGCGCGACCTACGGTTCTGACAGCTATGTGTTCTGGGGCGTGACACACCCGACGACCAGTACACACCGGTTAATTGCTGAGAAAGTTGCGGACGCGGTATTGGATCGGTTCCACTACTGATTGCGGTTTCCCGAGGATATTGTCTAAACCGCAAAAACCGTATTAAACGAAAATAATAACAAGCCACTCGCTACGAGTGGCTTTTTTCTTTTCAAAAATAAAACTACACTGATTCAGTGTCTTAACATCGCAATTTGGTCAATATTCAGGAGTCAGAAATGAACCAGGTGAATAGCAAAAACGGTGTGAAATGGTATGGTGCGGGATGGCTTGCGTTGGCATTGATGCTTTCAGGGTGCGGTGAACCGGCTCAGGACAGTCAGTCATCACCCGCGCCCGGCGCTGATCAAGTCAGCAGTCCTGAACAAGCAAACGGCCTTGAGCAAGCCAATACCCCGGAGCAAGATGTACCAGAGTCGACGGGTCAACCGGATGCTGCCGCAGAAACCAGCTCAAACGAGAAGGCTGATGACAATCAAGTGGGCGGCGACAGCGATGAACACGGGTGTAAAGCCTCGGCGGGTTATAGCTGGTGTGAGTCAACCCAGCAGTGCGAACGCCCATGGGAGCTTGCTGAGAAAGTCGGTTTTGAGAATACAGCAGAGGCATTTGAGGAATACTGCGAAGCTCCTTCTGAGCAGTGAGGAGCATGCTGTGCTAAAGCCAGAACCCGTGCCAGGGAAAAAGAAAGGTTGACCTTACCCAGCCCAGCTTCAGTAAAAAATGCTGAAAGCGCAGAGAAAACGGAAAGTGCTGAAGCTCGGCACTGAAGTAAGGCCCTGAAGTAAGGCCCTGAAGTAAGATACAGAAAGGTTACAAGTTGTTTGAGAATGGAAGCAGATAAACGATGAAATCATTAGAGTTACGTATACCACCTTTGGTGTTGTTACTGGTATTTGGTATTGCGGTAGGCGCTGCTGCGGCGTACGTTCCTCCGGTCAGTGGACTGATGGCGAGCGGGAAATGGCTGGCTGTAATCCTTATGCTGTCGGGTATTGGCGTAGCATGGGGCGGTGTTGTTAGTTTCAAACGTGCGCAAACCACGGTGAACCCAATGACTCCGGATGCCTCATCAGCTCTGGTGACATCAGGTGTGTACCGTGTGACCCGCAACCCTATGTATCTGGGCTTTTTACTGATGTTACTGGCATGGTCATGCTGGCTGGCCAGTGGGGCAGGTATCATGCTGAGTGTCGGCTTTGCATGGTATCTGACCCAGTTTCAGATCAAGCCGGAAGAGCGTATGCTGGAAAAAGTTTTTCCGGATTCTTATCCACAATACCTGCAACAGGTCAGGCGTTGGCTCTGACCTGCTGACTCGGAACAGTGATTGTGCTCTAAATGAAAAGCCCTGCATTGCGGTAATGCAGGGCTTTTTGCTGCTGATTGGCATTATGATGGATAGCGTTATTACCGCTACTGTTTAGCCAAGAAAAAAGCGGTTACAGCGCCTGCAGGGTAAAACGTTCCGCCGGTGTCACGATCTCGTTTTGTGCCGCGATCGTTTGCAGTTCCCATTCGCCACGGGCGGCGGTTTCTTTCAGCACCGCGTAGCACGCATCGTTACAGTGAGCGAAAGCTTCCACGGCATTACCTTGTGCCAGGAACTGACCGGTGAACAGGGCTGAAATCAGATCACCCACGCCAACCGGTTGTTTATCAAACGGCAGGTGAGGGCGTTGTGCCAGCCAACAACCGGCTTCTGTTGCCAGCATCATTGAAAACATCTCGTCCGACACGCTGTGCAGGTGTTTAACCACTACCATCTTCGGCCCTTTGTTCAGCGCAACACGGCACGCCTCAATGGCATCGTCCAGTGACGTGATTTCCATCCCGGCAAACTGGCTCAGTTCAAACTGGTTCGGGACGATGATATCTGCCATTGGCATCAGGGTGTTGATCAGCTGCTCGGCAATACCAGGAGCCACAATACACCCTTTGTCTGGGGCACCCATCACAGGGTCACAAACGTAAAGCGCGGCCGGATTCTCAGCTTTTACTTTCTTGACGGTGTCTTCAATCGCGGCACATTGCTCGGCACTACCCTGGTAACCACTGATCACGGCCTGGCAATTGGCCAGTTGGCCGATGGCAGACATGCCGTTGACCAATGCGTGAATGTCCTGCGCATCAAACGCGCGCCCGGTCCAGCCTTCCTTGTACTGGGTATGGTTAGAAAACTGAACGGTATGAATCGGCCAGACTTCAAAGCCCATGCGCTGAAGCGGAAACACGGCCGAGCTGTTGCCCGCATGGCCATATACGACATGGGATTGAATCGAGAGAATACCTTTCATTAATAAATCCTGTAGGGGTACGTTTATGCGGTGGGATAATAAAGTGACTCATGGTGTATCACAATCTTTTCCCGCAAAAAAGCGCTTGTTAGCGTTTTTATGTTTTGTGGCAGTTGGTTATGGCGAGAGTACCTGTGTCAGACGGCGGTGGCATGTTCTCAGCTTTCTGATGCCTTTCAAGTATGCGCAGAACGGAGAGGTTGTTGTAAAAGTGACATTTCATTCACCTCTTTATGCGCAGAGTGTGAATCTAACCCACTCTATTTACGGGCAATCCCGCTACACTTTTTGCTAAATAGACAACAGAGCACGGTTGGCGTATGGGAATAAAGGGAATCTGGCTGGGAGTCGCGATGATCGCGCTGGCAGGCTGCGACAGTCAGCCACCAAAGCAGGCACTGGGAACGATTGAACGTGACAGGGTCACTCTGACCGCAACAGCCAATGAGATTATCCGTGAGCAGCCGGTAGCGGAAGGGGATTACGTCCAGCAAGGCGCGGTACTGGTCAAACTGGACACCAAGCAGCAAGTGGCCATTCTGGCCAGGGCCCGGGCGGAAGAGGCCAAGGCAGAAGCTTTTTTGTTGCGACTGACAAATGGCGAGCGACCGGAAGACATTGCGGCCTCGGCGGCCCGTCTTGAACGCGTCAAAGCAACGTTACGGGAAGCCGAGCAAAATTACCGGCGTGTTAACCGGTTGGTGGATCAGAAACTGCTGAGTTACGCCGAGCGAGACAAAGCCCGGGCAGAGCGGGATGCCGCTCGTGCCGATGTGGCGTCAGCGTCAGAAGATCTGGCGAAGTTAACCAGCGGGGAGCGCCCTGAAGATATAAAACAGGCCGAAGCCGCGCTGGCTGCTGCCCATGCGGAAGTTGCCCTGCAGGAGCAGGTACTCGACGATTTGACTGTAGTGGCGACCCGAAACGGTGTGTTGGACAGCCTGCCGTACAATGTCGGTGAACGCGTGCCCGTCAATGCCATTGTCGCGGCGATTCAGGCCGACACAGTACCGTATGCCCGAGTGTATGTGCCAGAGCCGTATCGGGTGAAACTGACCGTTGGTGATAGCCTGACCGTGTATGTCGACGGTGTCAGTGACCCATTCAGTGGCACGCTTCGCTGGATAGCCACCGAACCGGCGTTCACCCCTTACTACGCCCTCAATGAGCAGGATCGATCCCGACTGGTGTATCTGGCGGAAATTGATCTGCCGGACTCGGCGCGTTCACTGCCTGCCGGGGTGCCGGCGCAGGTGGAGATGCCGGATGAGTGATTATGCCATCTTAGCCAGCGGACTGACCCGAAAGTTCGGCGATTTTACCGCCGTTGAAGGGCTGAACCTGAAGGTGCCGAAAGGCAGTATTTATGGTTTTCTCGGTCCGAACGGGTGCGGTAAGTCGACGACATTGCGGATGCTAACCGGGTTGCTCAGTTCGACTTTTGGCGAGGTGGAAGTTCTTGGCTTGTCGATTCCCAGACAAGCAGAATTGTTACGTCGCCGTATTGGCTACATGACCCAGAAATTCTCGCTGTACGATGACCTTTCGGTATTTGAAAACCTGCAATTTATCGGTGAAATCTATGGCATACCGGCGCGGCAGCGCCGGATTCGTATTCAGGAGCAGATGGTGACCTATGGCCTGGATCAGCGATCCAGACAGCGCGCCGGAGAAATGAGTGGTGGTCAGCGCCAGCGACTGGCACTGGCTGCAGCGACGATGCATGCGCCGGATCTACTGTTTCTTGATGAACCGACCTCTGCGGTGGATCCCGAAAATCGGCGTGAATTCTGGGAGCAGTTGTTTGATTTATGCGATCAGGGCACCACGATACTGGTGACGACCCATTACATGGATGAAGCTGAACGCTGTCACGCTCTGGCGATCATGGAATCTGGCGTGGTGCGGGCCGATGGTCCGCCAGAACGGCTGATGCAGGAAATGGGCGTGAACGTGGTGGAAGTGGAAGCCAGTCAGCTCCGTCAGCTTAAGGAACGATTGCTGAAATGTGCAGAAGTGCGCTCTGCCGCTCAGCTGGGCGTAAGACTGCGGGTGCTGGTGCGAAAAGAAGTGGCAGATCCGATTGCCTGGATGACCAGTCGGTTTCCTGAACTGCGTCCTGAACAATTGAATCTGGCACGACCGAGTCTGGAAGATGTGTTTGTCACCTCCACCGGCGGGGAGGGACGGCAATGAGAGTGGAAGAGAAGGTCACATTTCTGCGTGCCTGTGTGATGAGCCTGCTGCGAATGAAAGCCATCATGAGCAAGGAGATCCGCCAGTTGTCGCGGGACAGAATTACATTTGGCATGGTTGTCATGATTCCGCTCATTCAGCTGCTGTTGTTTGGTTACGCCATCAATACGGATGTCCGTAATATCCCGATTGCGATCGTTGATCAGAGTGAATCGGCACTGGGACGGATGATCACCGAATCGGTGAAAGCGACACAGGTGGTCCATGTGATCCATCGGTATCCGACGGTGGCTGAAGCCGAGGAAGCCATTAATCAGGGGCTGGTGCGCGGGGTGCTGGTGCTGCCTAAAGATTTGACGCAGCGAGTGGCACAACAGCGTACGGTCGGTCAGTGGCTGGTGGACGGCTCTGACACCATGGTGAGTACCGCACTGCTCCAGCTTCAGACTATGCCGCTCAGAGAGCTGGTTAATTATCAGCCACCGCCGCCCAAAACTTTTGAAGTAGCCTTGTTTTTCAACCCGGAACGGCGCTCGGCGGTTAATATTGTGCCGGGGTTGTTAGGGGTGATCCTGACTATGACTATGATCCTTTTCACTTCTGCGGCCATCGTGCGCGAGCGTGAACGCGGCAATCTGGAGCTGTTAATTACCACACCGGTACATTCGCTGGAGCTGATGATCGCCAAAATTATTCCGTATATTTTTGTCGGTCTGATTCAGGTCACCATCATTCTCGGGTTGGGGCATTTCATTTTTGATGTACCGATTAATGGCCCCCTGAGCCAGATATTGCTCGGGACGCTGCTGTTTATCGCCGCCAGCCTGACACTGGGCCTGATGATTTCAACCGTGGCGCAAACCCAGTTGCAAGCGATGCAGATGACAGTGTTCATCCTGCTACCATCGATTTTGCTGTCCGGCTTTATTTTTCCGTATGAAGCCATGCCGATTCCGGCGCAATGGATTTCAGAAGCGTTGCCGGCTACCCATTTCATTCGGTTGATCCGTGGGATCATTTTACGAGGGGCCGATCTGGCCGATCTGTGGCGCGATGCGGTGTGGCTGGTAGGCTTTACCGTTATCGGTCTGATTGTAGCTTCACTGCGGTTCAAGAAATCACTGGATTAATGCAATACCCTGATATAACGTGAAAATATTGTTATGAAAGGAGATGCATTTTGTTCAAATGGAAGCTTGATGATGAAATAAACCTTTGTCTGGTACACCAGCGTTTTGTTCCCCGCTATGTCCAGTTGGCGGCGGAGAACAAAGCGTACCTTTCTCAATGGCTGGCCTGGCCGGCAGTGTGTTCAACCGAAGAGGATTTTCGGCAGTTCGTGGCAGGTTCGCTGCACAAATATGCTGACGGCGTTGCCATGAACTGCGCAATTGAATACCGCGGCGAGATCATTGGAAACGTGGGCTTCAACAGCATTAATCCTACGCTTCAGGTAGCCGAGATTGGTTATTGGATGGCGGAGTCCTGCCAGGGTAAGGGCATCATGACACGTTGCTGCCGACATCTGATCGATTATGCGTTCAGTGAACTGGCGATGGAAAAAGTCCAGATTTCTGCTGCCGAAGACAATATACCGAGCAGGGCCGTGTGTGAGCGATTAGGGATGACGCTGGAAGGCATCATAACTCGCAAAGAAAAAGTTGGCGATCGTATTCTGAACCATGCGGTTTACGGTTTTTACCGCTCTCAATCCAGTTCTGGATCCCTGAGTTAACTCAAGTGTGCCATGCATTATCATTTTGTGCGAACCCTCAGCGAATTTCTCCCATCGTAGGGATGAGTAAGAGGGATGAGCCATTCACTTCACCACATTTTGGCATCAGGACTGATTATGACGCAGCGAATTTTTGAACTGGAAACTAAACGATTACGACTTCGAAGCTGGAAGGCTGAAGACCTGCCGGTTTTTGCTGAGATGACCGCAGACCCAGAGGTGATGCGTTATTTTCCCGCTCCGCTGAGCCGGGAAGAAAGCGATGCAGGGGCCAGCCGAATTCAGGGGCTGATTAGCCAGCGCGGCTGGGGATTCTGGGCAGCAGAGCTCAAAGAAACCGGTGAGTTTATCGGCTTTGTCGGTCTGCATTTTCAGGAAGAAGGCGTTGCTATTCCCAATACGCCCTTTGTGGAAATTGGCTGGCGTCTGGCCAAATCTCACTGGTTGAATGGGTATGCGTCGGAAGCTGCTCGGGAAGCCTTGCGTTTTGCATTCGAACAAAACATCGCCGACGCAGTGTATGCGTTTACCACGCTGGAAAATATTCCTTCGCAAAAGGTGATGGAAAAAATTGGTATGAGCAACACGGGGCAGGATTTTGACCACCCCCGTTTATTGGATAAACCTAATGCTGTAAAACGCCATTGCCTGTATCGCATTACCCGTGACGAATGGCTGGTTAACAACAATAGCCAGTAAGGAACTGAAGGCATAAGCTTTGAATGTCTTTAGTTTTAACTGCCTGGCTGGACCAGCTACGCATTTGCCCCATTACTCAGGGGACACGGGGCAAATGCGAAGGACGCTGGGCTTAAAGACAGTGATAACTAAGTATCCTTTTTCGTTGCCCGGCTTATTCTTAGCTACTCAGCTTATTCTTAGTTACCAAGTTTTATCATTAAGCGTTATGCCGTGCTGATTGCTAAGTGAATGAAAGCAATCAATAAAGTTAATGGTGGCTATCCTGAGCAATCAGACTTGGCAAAGGCTCATTTTTGACAGCCAGTGTTGTGGTTGCCGCCGTCATCTCCACGATATCCACTTTCATTTTGCCTGCGCCCAATAGTTCGTCGACCAAATGCTGAGAGAAAGGCCAGTATTTCAGACTGGCAGCAAGGGTCAGCTTGCCTTTGCTGTCCTCAGGGACCACAAACGTGTAATCGACAATGGCAAAGCCTTTGGGGGGGATCCGGTTATCTGCCAGAACCCGGTCAACTTCCCAGACGTTCAGATCCACAATGTCGCCGTTTTTGTCTCCCAGCCAGACTTTAAAGTTACGGGTTCCGGCCTCTGTTTCGCCGTTAACGACAGCACCAGAGCGATACAGCGGACGGTTTTTGTCGTGACTAGCACTGAAATCGATCCAAACTTCACGGCCTTCCGGGAAGCCGGTTGGCAATTTGTGTCCGGCACCGGTGTTAGTCACTTTGACCTTAATAGTTACCGGTTCGCCCGGAATAACATGGCTCGGCAAGTTCATGAACTCAATGGTTGCGGCAGAGCGCAGCATGTCCCGGGACAACTGAGCACTTTCCGAATGGCCCAGGTGCTCCAGTAACGTCGAGTTACCGCCGGAAAAATCATGTGAGTAAATGTGCTTGCGATCTTTTCCCATGATGGCGGATTTACCCGGGTTGTCTGACGTACCCGGCCCTGGAGTCATGTGGCAATCCTGACACTGGACTCCTTGCTCGTTATACACACTTTCCTGCCACTCATCGTAGGTGCGTTCAATCGGGGTGCTGTTCATCGGGTGGGTGACATTGTGGCAAACGGAGCAGAATTCGGAGCGGGTGTGTAAATCAGAGAATTCGGTTTTGTGGTACGGCGATTCGGCATCGGTTCTTGGCCCCAGTTTTACGTGCATTGCCCGATTGGGGGTTAAGACGTAAGCGGCGTTGTCGTGCCCTGACAGTTCAGAAATGTTATGGCATACCTCACAGTTCACGCCCGGAAGTGTCTGATCACTGCCTATCATGGCGGAGGTCGCTTTCATACTGGTCATCCCGATTGGGCTGTGACAGGCGATACAGAAATTATCGATCTCACCCTTGGTGGCTTCGCTGGCTCGTTTAAAGAGCGCCTGATAGATAGGGTCATCCCAGGAATTTGCCATTACCGACTGGCTCCACTGTCGGTAAATCTCCTGATGGCAGCCTTTACAGACTTGCGGGTCTTCAAACATTTCGGGTTTGAGATCCATCCCGCCGGTGCTGGCGCGGGAGGGGTAAAACGGCATTTGGGCATCAATCTCAGCCTGTGAGGTAGGTTTATGGGGATGCAGCCATTTTTCATTCCCCGTCGGGTGCTGCGCCAGTACCACAAAAGGTAATAACAGCAGCCCCCAGATCATGCGTTGAGTTAAGCTATTCATCATCCACATCGCCATACGCAGAACCATATGCTGAACAATAGTTATCCTCACGCCCCGAACATCGGGCGTGTGCCGGTAGCTCATTGTTTTCATGAGGGTATCCTTTTGGTGTCCTAATAGTGACTGCCCAGAAAAACAGTCATGATGAGTGTAGGAAAGACAAGGCTGAGACTGTGTGTCTTGTTTTGTAATCACGTATAAATACTAGGTGTATCTGTACGGATTATCTGACCGCATCCAAATGCGATTGAGGTATACTGGAGGCAAGTTGTTATCTTTTGAGGGAAAATTCGTGAAGTACTTAAAGGCGTTGGTCGCTGTGAGTGCCCTGACAATGCTGCTTGCCGGATGTGGTGAGAAATTGCAGATCACAGCAAACCCGGTAAAAGACGTACAAACCATGCAGTATCAGGACGAGCAATTGAATGTGTACTGCGTGACCGGTATTTGTCAGTTTGAGCTGTCATCCAACAAAGACATTACACTGACTGTGAATATGCATTACAGCGAAACACGTAGCTTTGACAAAATTGAAGGGGTGAGTGTTACCGGTTCGCAAGGTTCGACGGTGCAAATGCTGGGTGGTAATCGTTTCTCGATGGCGCTGGTGGCGAATGACTCACCGACCAAAATTCAGGTCGTTGATTACTACCGATAAACGCTGCTGATTCACAACAAACAAAAGGGTCATCCGAGGGTGACCCTTTTTTGTTGTTGTCGATTTTTACGCGATTGGCGGCTAATCGCTAGTCGGCGCCGGATTACTGCGTGTGATTATCTTTTCTGGTTTCTGGTTTCTGGTTTCTGGTTTCTGGTTTCTGGTTTCTGGTGTTTTCCGCTTCCAGTGCTTTGCGTTTGTGGCGATTAGAGGCTTTGTCTTGCGGTTTTTCTGGCACCGGCCTTTTTTCCGCAATCAGGTGGCGGATTGCCAGGATAGGGTGGCGAAGCAACATTCGCGGACCAGAGTAGCGCATTATTGTGCGAGACAGGGCTTTGTAATCGGCTTTGTAGCAGTGGATCGGGCATATTCGGCAAGTTGGCTTATTTTCACCGTAAGGACAGCGATCCAAGCGGGTGTGGGCATAGTGTAAAAAGTCGCGACAGCTATCGCACAGCGTTGGCCCGTGGTGATCCCGGCAATAGATTTTCACCATAGCTTGAATGGTTTTTAATTCGGTATCGAGACTGCCCAGCAAAACCGGGGATGGTACAGGGGAGGGGGCCTGGTTAGTCATGACTCACCTTCGACGTCATTGCTTTAAACTTATATGTAAAATATAACTTTAAAGTGGCGGTAATAATTTGACCTAAATCTTAATTTTTCGCGTAATTTGGGTTGCCGATGTTAATAGAAAGAAAAATTCACGGAATTCTGTCATGAAAGCATGCTGAATGGGTTGATTTCGTTGGGTTTGAGCAGTAGTATCCGCACCTCTTTTTTTATGGTGGTGTATATGAGCAGATTTGAGTGCCTAGAAAGAATCGTCGAGGAATATCGTAAGAAAGTTCGCGACGCGGAGTTTAATAAACAGAATGACAGTGAAGTCGCAAAAGTGTTGGTTCTGCTTGTTGGAAACTCTATGTTCAGCTTGGCAGATGAATTTGCAGATTGGGTAAATCGTGGTGGCGATCGTAGCTACGGTGGCAAGTTCTTCGTTTCTAAGCAGCTGATGACCCTGCTGGAGCCAGTAACTTTCCGTGGCGTAACTGTTCGTCGTGACTCGATCAAGCTATTCCGAATTTCTTAATTCGATAGATAACATCGATTATTCAATGACTCTCATAAAAGAAAATTGAGAAATAATTTTTAATGGATTTTTGCCCTTGCAAAATTCCATTAGCGAAGAAGGATGCCCAGGCATCCTTTTTTGTTGGCTGGCATTTAGCGCAGTCATTTCACCAGGATGGTTGGTTATTGTCCGAAATGGTGCGTGGTTGTGTGATAAGTGCTCTCTGAAGCGATGCTGGTGGCGTTCTGGCCGTGACTCTGTGGGATGCAGGGGCTGAGTCGCTAAAACGGTCTCAGAATGCGGCTGAGAAGGTCTAAGAGCTGGGGTCATGTAAGCGTTGCATCGCGTTTTTCTTTTATGCAGCGTGATGTCACTCGGTTAGCCATTGTGGATGAAGTTTGGTATAAACGTGCCAGTCAGCCTGAATAAATGAGAAGAAATCAATGGATGCAGAATTTTGGCACAGCCGCTGGGCGGCAAACCGCATCGGTTTTCACCAGAATGATACCAACCCAATGCTGGAACGCTTCTGGCCGGAGGTAAAGGCAATGCGCGAAGATGTCGTGTTGGTGCCGATGTGCGGTAAATCACTGGACATGACCTGGTTGGCGGAAAAACACAATCAGGTAATTGGCATTGAACTGAGTGAGATTGCGGTTCGCGCTTACTTCTCTGAGCACCTGTATACCCCGCTGGTAACGCCACTGGGTAATGGCCAGAGTTTGTATGAGTTTGATGAAATTTCCATTTACTGCGGTGACTTTTTCTCGACGCGCATTGAACCGACTGATGTGGTGTATGACCGTGCAGCACTGATTGCGATGCCGGAAGCAATGCGTCAGATGTATGTGGAAAAGCTGCTGTCGTTGGTTAAACCGGGTGGCCGTATTCTGCTGGTTACAGTGGATTACCCGCAGCATGAAATGGACGGCCCTCCGTTTTCTGTGGCGAAGGAAGAAGTGGAGCGTTTGTTCGAAGGCTACCAGATCCGTCATCTGTCACGCGAAGAAGGCGATGAGAACCATCCGCGTATCCAACGTGGGGTGAGCCGGTTTGCAGAAGAAGCCTGGTTGATTTCGTTATAAAAGACGGATTACGTGGTAAGTGGCTAAATAACCTGAAAGTGTAATCACGAATTGGTTATGAGCCCGTCGTAAAATCATGCGAATCAGAATCATAAAAAGGAGCCCGAGGGCTCCTTTTTTAATGCCTAGATCTCAATGCAAGCTAAAATACCAGGCTTTAGTGCCAGATTAGTAATGCCTGCTTTTTCGAGTGCGGCCTTTATGGCACAGTTTTGATGTAAGGTTGAGTTACAGGATCACTTTTACATCCGCAGCGGTCGCTACGGCATCATTGACGGCACCATCAATGCTGTCACGACGGGTCAGAGCCACACCCAAACGACGTCGACCATGAATATCCGGTTTGGCAAACAGACGAACCTGAGTATTCGGACGGGCCAACGCCGTTGCCAGGTTATCAAAGCGAATGTTCTCAGAGATGCCTTCAGCCAGAATCACAGCTGACGCACTCGGGCCATATTGTGTAATCGAATGAATAGGCAGTCCCAGGAAAGCACGAACATGCAGAGCAAACTCTGACAGCTCCTGGGAAATCAGTGTGACCATCCCGGTATCGTGAGGGCGGGGCGATACTTCGCTGAACAGCACTTTGTCACCTTTTACGAAGAGTTCAACGCCAAACAGACCGTATCCACCCAGCGCGTTCACCACTTTTTCTGCTGCTGCCTGAGCGGCTTGCAACGCCGCTTCAGACATTTGCTGTGGCTGCCATGATTCGCGGTAATCCCCGTCTTCCTGACGATGGCCGATAGGGGCACAGAAATGCACGCCATCTGCAGCACGGACTGTCAGCAAGGTGATTTCATAATCGAAATCGACAAAGCCTTCGACAATCACCCGACCAGCGCCTGCTCGTCCGCCTTCTTGCGCATAGCGCCAGGCTTTCTCGATGTCTGCCGCGGCTTTCACCACGCTCTGACCTTTGCCTGACGAGCTCATGATCGGCTTGACCACACAAGGCATGCCTATTTGCTCAATGGCTGCAGTGAACTCTTCAAACTGATCACAGAACGCGTACGGCGAGGTTGGCAGAGCCAACTCTTCGGCAGCCAGACGGCGGATACCTTCACGGTTCATGGTCAGTTTGGTCGCGTTGGCCGTAGGAACAACGTTCAGTCCCTGCGCTTCCAGTTCAACCAGCATATCTGTTGCAATGGCTTCGATTTCCGGTACCACGTAATGCGGTTTTTCCTGCTCAATAACCGCTTTTAGGGCGGCACCATCAAGCATGTCAATCACATGGCTGCGGTGAGCCACTTGCATGGCCGGGGCATCTGCATAGCGGTCAACCGCGATAACCTCAAGGCCGAGGCGCTGACATTCAATCGCCACTTCTTTCCCCAGCTCACCAGAGCCAAGCAGAAGAACACGGGTTGCGTTTAAACGGGTAGCTGAACCAATCATCGAAAATCCTTACCGAGTGTCAGTGAATAGTCGGCATGATACCGGATTATATGAAATACGCAAACGTTTGCGTGTGTGATTGTATACCTGCTTTGTTGTTTATCCCCCCTTGATTTATAAAGAAATGGTAAAACAGATTAGGCGATAAAAGTATGGCAAGGTGCGGCGGCTGTATTTTGTTGTGATGCAGTCAAATGGCTTGACAGGAATAGCGGAGAGTATTTCATCTACATGGTTGATACACGCTACAGGCGAGGAGCATTTGTCTGTTCGTATGCTGAAAAGTGCAGCTGCAAAACGGTGTGCAGAATTGTAAAAGTTCTGTCATTCCTGCCGGTCTGGCCTCGAATTAGGACATTTTTGCGGCTAGATTACCCAGCATAAATTCAGCAATAAAAAGTAGTGGATCATGAAAAAAGCAATTCTAGGTTTAAGTTTGTTAGCGGCGCTGCCGCTGTCGGCTCATGCGGCTCAGTCTATTGGTGCCTTCTTCGGTAGCCCGATGTCGGGTGTCCAGTACAAGCATCACGATCTGCGTTTCTCGCTGGGGGTGGATGACTTTGGTGTGGCGGTAGATAAAACCTTTAATCTGGGTTCTCTGGCCAATGATCCGTCTATGAACAATTTCTACACCTTCGTAGGCGGGCAGTATGTGGACGACAAACACAATAAACTGGGCGTACGTGCCGGTGTTGGTTTTGAAGTGCCGGTCGAGCGTTTCGAGATTTACGGTGAACTGGGCCCGACACTGTACATGGTTGAAGATTTTGATGCGGATCTTGAAGGCGCGCTGGGTATTCGTTACCGTTTTTGATAGCTGTTATCCGTGATTCATGCGACTGACTCTGAGGTATAATCGAGCCGGTTCTATAGAGTCTTTCGCATGAGTTCCATCCTCATTCTTTCCGGTTTCGGAGAGAATGAGGGTGCTGTGGAATGTCTATTCCCTTGTTTCTTGTGTTTTCGGTATTCTGTTTACCGGGATTCTGTTTACCGGTATGCAGCTTATCGGTTTCAGACTACTGACATCCTGCTTTTCTGCGCAGTCCGATTTACCGTAAACAGCGAGTTGTGTCGCTATTCCTTCATTAACCCGGCTTCAATGTAATACTGTTTCGCGCCGTCATGGAGGGGAGCGGTCAGTCCGTCTTTGATCATCTCTTCTTTCTTCAGCAGGGTAAACGCGGGATGAAGCTTCTTGAACGTCTCGAAGTCTGAAAAAACAGATTTCACGACCTGATAAACGATGTTCTTATCCACTGATGCTGAAGAGATCAGTGTCGCCCCGACACCAAACGTATGCACGTCTTTTGGATTTCCCTGATACATACCGCCGGGAATGGTGGCTACCCGATAAAAATTATTCTCTGCTATCAGCTTGTCGATCACCGGCCCTGAAACATCCACAATCACACTCTGACAGGCCGTCGTGGCTTCTTTAATGGCACCGCTTGGGTGCCCCACGGTATACACCATGGCATCGATTTTGTTATCGCAAAGGGCCTTTGACTGTTCCGACGCTTTTAACTCAGCGACCAGGCTGAAATCGGACTGCGACCAACCCATGGCCTTCATTAACACTTCCATCGTGCCACGCTGTCCTGAACCGGGATTGCCGATATTGACCCGTTTTCCTTTCAAATCAGCAAACGTTTTAATCCCTGAATCTGCTCTGGCAACCACGGTAAAGGGTTCGGGGTGAAGGGCGAAGACAGATCTCAGCGCTTTGAACGGGCCTTTCTCGGCAAAAATGCTGGTACCGTTGTACGCGTGATACTGCCAGTCAGATTGCGCGATACCTAAATCCAGCTCACCGGCACGAATGCTGTTGATGTTATAGATTGAACCACCGGTGGATTCGACGGAGCAGCGAATGCCATGTACCGGTCTGTCTTTGTTCACCAGCCGACAAATAGCGCCTCCTGTCGGGTAGTACACGCCGGTTACGCCCCCGGTACCAATTGTGATAAAGGTTTCGGATAAGGCGGAGGCGGCCAAAAGCAAACTGAAGCAGGACAAACAAGCGATAGTCAGCGTGCGGAACCGTTTCATAATGACCTCGCAGATACGGGCAGAGGAAAGAAGGGTTGGGTGTTACGTTGTGTTTGCTGATCAAGAGTGGTTTGATTCACAGAGAATGTTCAGCAAACGACATTAGGTCTGAGTCTAGACGGTGAGAGAGTGAGACTTGTCGTGGGATTAAGACAATCCCTGTCGTCTGTGGGAGTCAGCTTAGGCTATGAAACTACAGCTTCTGAAACTACAGCTTTTGAAACTACAGCTTCTGAAACCATAGATTCTAAAACCCTTACTGACACCCGCAGACGGTGGGGAAGAAAAGTGAGACAGCGCGCGATGCAATCAAACTGCGACCGACAGACAGCGTTATGCTTTTGCAGCCTGTTGACCCGCCGCTTTCTTATTCTCCCACTGAGTAATGAACGCCACCGAGGCAATTATAATGGCTGCGCCCAGCCACAAGCGTCCTGGTGGCACCCAGCCAAAGACCAGCCAGCCTGCCAGTACATTCAACGGCAATTTGGCATGGTCAAAAGGTTGCACAAACGACGCATCTGCCACCGCATAGGCTTTAGCGATAGCCCATTGTGCCAGTGCTGTCATCAGACCCGCTCCGAACAGCAACAACCAGCTGAAACCAGTATCGGGCATTGTGAAATCAGGTACAGCCAGAAAAATATTGAAGGGAGTGATCAGAATCAGCAGATACACCACCATAGTGGCCGGTGGATCATACGCTGACATCTTCTTCACCATCAGGGAGTAACTGGCCCAGAAGAACGCGGCACCGACCGGTAACAGGCTGGCCCAGTTAAAGCCGTCGGCCCAAGGTTCAAGAATCAGCATCGCCCCCAGAAAACCTGTCAGGGTAGCTACCCAGCGCGCCGTGCCGACTTTTTCTTTCAGAAAGATCCCAGAACCAATCGTGGCAAACAACGGTGAAGTCATCAGTAATGCAATGCCTTGCCAAATTGGAACCGGATAGGCAAGCGCCCATAGCCAGAGCTGGATACCTATTACCGCGAGGAAAACCCGCAGGCAGTGCATGCCAAAATGCTGAGTGCGTAGTGCACGACGAAGCCCGAGCGTCCGAAGCCAAGGGAATATCGCGACCAGAGCAATGGCGTACTGAATGAGTGCGACAGTGGTTGAAGGGATGCCGAAATTGATACTGACATACTGTGCCAGGCTGTTAACCAGGGCAAAAGCCAGTCCGGCGATCAGCATCCAGCTGGCACCCTGAATAGGATTATGTTGGTGTGACATTCAAATTGATAGGGTAATGAAAAACTTGAAAAATCATACCCGCGAGAGGAAGGATAAGAAACCGCTTTCTTTGGTTGCTGACACAAAAGTATAAAAAAACCGCCATTACGGCGGTTTTTCTGATTTTAAGCATGACTTTTACGTATTTACGATGGATTACACCGCGACGTAAGTCAGAGGAATGTCGGGATTCAGCGCTTCCAGAGTGGTCTGGGTATCAGCTAGGTGGCTGATCGTACTGTCCGATTTCTCAACCAAAGCGACTTCCTCTATATCAGCCAGCGGGTAGCCAGCCATGTTCATATTGATCATAGCGACTTGCAGCGGAGGCAGACTCGGGTTAAAAGCTGCGTTTTCTGCGTACATGCCCACAAAAACGTTTCCGTCTTTGGCTTTTAGCGCAACACCGCTGAAATTGTTGGTGTATGGCGCGTGGGCACGGTTTGCCGCCTGACAGGCCGCCTGAACCAGTGTTTCGGTTGCTTCTGTGTGCATGCCGTGATCAACGGTTGCCAGCAGGGCATCGGTGATGTTCAGGTCGGCAGGGCCGAACGATTCAGGTAAATATTCCTGCAGATTTTTTGCCTCGCGCTCAGGCAGTTGCACAATCAGATCTTTCGCTGACGTCAGCTCGTTCATGAACTGGCGACAGTGACCGCAAGGGCTGTAGTTGATGGTAATGTCCTGCAGGCCAGTTTCACCTTTTACCCAGGCGTGGCTGATAGCAGATTGTTCAGCATGAACCGTTTGCGACAGGCTGGTACCAACAAATTCCATGTTGGCGCCGAAGTACAAAGTGCCGGACAAACCGCGCACAATTGCGCCTACATTGAAATGCGAAATGGGGGTAATTGAATAAGCGGCGGCAAGCGGAAGTAATGCAACACGTAATTCAGTGTCTGTCATCTGAGTTTGTGACAGCAACTGAGCAAACACCTCAGGGCTTAGAGTTGCATCAAAATGATCCGCTTCCACGATCGGTTTGATGGCCGATGCTAAATCAGCGGGTAAAGCGCCTAAAGCATCCATTACTTTAGTGTGCATGAGTTATCACTCCGTCTTGTGTATGGAGAAATATTGTAGGCTGTGTTCTTACTTTGTTGTGTGATATTTATCACGTTATTGTTTTGTTTGTTTCATTGTTTTCATTATTGAGAGTGAGTTCACACAAGTTAATTTTCAAAGTGCAATATTTATCAGTGAGTTAGAGATTGTATTCGATTACCCACTCATTTTACCTGTTTCTTAGTTTGGCTGATCCTAGTGAATCAATTGAGCCTGTGCACTTAAGAAAACGCTAAAAAGAAATATGCTAAGAAACATTAGCACTATTGAAACACCGCTGTGAGCAGTGGGAACAATAATGGCGCCAGAATTGATGTCATGACGCCGCAAATAACCAGTGCCAGCGAGCTGAATGCGCCTTCCTGATAATTTTCTTCTGCCGCCTTTGCCGTGCCCAGCGCGTGAGACACGGTGCCCATGGTCAGTCCTTTGGCGATAGGTGCTTTCACGCCGAAAAGGGAAAACAGCGGATAACCCAGAACAGCACCAAACAAGCCCGCGATAATGACCATGACTGCAGCGATAGCAGGCACGCCGCCAATCTGATCGGCGACCGCCATTGCGATGGGGGTCGTTACGGATTTTGGTAGAATCGATGCCGTCAGCTGGGCGTCGGCACCCATCATGAAAGCAATACCCGCCCCAGTCAGCATGGATAACACGCTGCCAACCAGACACACGGAAAAAATGACTTTCCATTTGGCGCGAATCTGGCTTAGTTGCTCGTACAATGGAAAGGCCAGAGCGACCACTGCGGGTTCCAGCAGGGCGTTAATCCATTTGTTCTGCTCAAAGTAGGTTTCATACGGTACGTGCAACCACATCAGAAGCGGAATAATCACCAGCAGACAAATCAGTAAAGGGTTAACAATCGGGTGCTGTAGACGTTTGGAGATAAGCCGTGCGGTGTAAAACACTACAACGGTAGTCAGAAGCCAGATCATTGTTTTTCCTTATAGTGTGTAGCAATGCCAATCACCATAAATACCACCAGGCTGCTGCCTAGGGTACTGAGCAAAATAGTTAGCGTGTTATCTGTCAGCAGGTCCAGATAATTCATCAGTCCGACACCGACAGGTACAAAAAGCAGTGCCATGTTCTTGATGAGTACGTGGCAGCCTTTCATCGCCCAATGAGCGGGGAGTAAACCCATCGACAAGGCAGTAAACAGGATTAACATCCCGATGATACTGCCGGGAATTGCCAGACCAGTCAGGGCCTGAATACCTTTGCCCAACATCAGGCAAATAAAGATGACAAAGAAAGAACGGAGATACGCCATGAGCCATTCACTATCAGGAATCCACACATTCATCATACAAAATAAATGTGACGCAGACCACACTAAAATGACCTGCTCGGACCATGGAAGTTAGATTGCAAAATCAGAATGTGGAGGCCACGATCATGGCGACCCCGGCCAGCGTCAGTATTGCCACAGAGATTTTGTGCCAGACGCTGTATTTCACGATTTTTTCGGTCGGGGTTTCTTCGTAAGGAGGCGGGACATCTTCTTCCGGGGCCGGAAGGCTAGGCTTCAACTGGTTCTGATGTACCGTCCGGCATGTTTTGTCCGGTAGAGGCACACGGAATCCATAATGGGGCAAAACTTCAATTGGAATTGCCAGTTTGCCGTCTCTATTGAGCTTATCCGTCAGTGAATGAAAAATAGCATTGATGTCATAATGTTGCCCGCTGGCATCTTCGTAGGGGTCGATTTGAGAGAAGGCTTTTTCATACAAAGGTTCAGCGCTGATCACTTCCCCCGCACAATAGCACAGCACTTCCAGCAGGCGGGATTCATGCTGAGTCAGCGACGTTTCTGACTTGTCTTTCCACACCAGCAAACGCAGGTCAGGCTCGAAGTCGACGTCAGGAAAACGGTAACAGCGTGTCAGAGTTCTGGTTGCCATATCAATTACTTCAATTCAAACTTCGAATCCATGAATGACAGTGTCCTAATGAATCCGCACAACCTGACAGGTGATCTCAGGTCAACCTGGTTTTGCGGTAAATACGCCCAGCAGCAGGGCCAATAGACAACGGAAATAAGGTGTTGATTACACCGGTCTGATTTAAGTGTGAGCGGTGAAGGGGGGATGCGCAATTTCACTTCTAAGGATATTGTCTTAGAAAAAAGCCTCTTGCTGCACTTGCAGGAAGAGGCTAGTAGTTTTTATAGCATTTTCTGTTGGTTACTTAGTGCTGCCGGTGAACCATAAAAACAGCGAACTATCTGATTCTTTACACCAGTGACTCTACATAGTCATACACTGCTTTCAGAATCTTCATATCCCGTTCACTGGTTTGGTGTTCCATCGCCACAGCTTCCAGGTTCTGCATGTAACCAGGCAGCTTGGCTTCAAAGAAGTCCTGACAGTAATGTTTCCATTGCTGCTGTTCTTTATAATCCAGTGTCATCGGGAAGTGACGGGCGCGGTAACGGAACAACAGCGGCTTGATACGCTTGTCACTGACATTGATTTCAAGCTTACCCAGTTCTTCAGAAGGCGTTTTACGGATGATTTCCAGTGTGGAGCGATCCGCATCAGAGAAGAAACCGTCATATAACTGTGCATCCACATTATCGCTCGGCGTAAACTCACGATCTTCACTGTAGATAGCCAGCAGCTTCTCGCGCACTTCCGGGTGAGACTTCAATAGCTGCAGGTTTTTCAGACAGGCTTCACGGTCAATGCCGATACGCGCCGCATCTTCAGCACGCAGGGTTTTAGCCGGTGCAAGAATCGGACACTTATTAATGTGAACCAGCTTGAGAGGCACTGGCAACTCATCCGGCCCTAAGTCCGCTCGCTTGGTGTACAGACGTTCGCGCAGCTCATCGGCAGACAGCTCCAGCAGCGGCGCTGGGTCCATTGCCAGATTGACCGCAATTACCGCGTTCTTGTTATCCGGATGCCACGCCATCGGCACAATCCAGGTGGTATTGCCGCATTCCACGCCAAACATACCAGAAACGTGCATCAGCGGTGTCATTTCCACGATATCGATCAGGTTCTGTAATTTACGCTTGTTGCGTAGATCAAAGAAATAACTGAACAGTTTTGGCTGATGCTGTTTCACCAGCTTCGCCAGCTCAATGGTCGCATACACATCAGCCATCGCATCGTGCGCGTTGGCGTGTTCAATACCGTTGGCGACCGACAGGTGCTCCAGCTTGAAGCTAGGAAAACCATCTTCATTGGTCGGCCAGGTAATACCTTCCGGACGCAGCGCATAACAGGTGCGCATCACATCCAGCATGTCCCAACGCGAGTTACCGTTCTGCCAGCTCCAGGCATATGGGTCGAAGAAGTTGCGATACAGGGTATAGCGCGTAACTTCATCATCGAAACGAATGTTGTTATAGCCAATCACACAGGTATTCGGCTTAGACAGCTCATCATGAATGCGGGCAATAAACTCCGGCTCGGACAGCCCTTTCTGGTGGGCTTCCTGCGGAGTAATACCGGTGATCAGACAGGCTTCAGGAGAGGGCAGGTAATCCACGGGTGGTTTACAATAAATCACCAGCGGCTCACCAATCACATTCAGATCCATATCGGTACGCACACCCGCAAACTGACACGGACGGTCATTCGCCGGGCTGGCACCGAAGGTTTCATAATCGAGCCAAAACAATGTTGGCTGGTTATTGCTGTTACTCATTATTATCAATACACACAGGTAAAAGTGTTGTCTGCCCTCATAATAACAAATATTTGAGTTGGGTGCGGGTTTGATTTTGGAAGCATCTACAGAACCTGCTATATACATACGGCGATAATTTAAGCCACTCTGAAACACGGCCAGCTATGATAGTTGTGGATGAGCTAGGCCCTTAAATGACGCAGGCTTCTTATGTTCGATGAGGGATGATGCTTGGTGGGAATATAATTGTTGTATGCGCTATCGGGCTAAGAGCTTGGGACAGTAAACATGTGGATGAACCCACCCGCATGATTTCGAGTAGGGGAAGTTACAGGTTATCGCCTTTCAGTATGTCGAATGATTATGCAGCTTGTTCGTCGTTGTACATTTCAACAGCCTTTTTTAAGCCTTGCATGGTGTTTGGTAGTGTTCTCTTAATTTGTTTTCCGATCAGTTGTCCAAATAAAGGAGACAGGAAACCCGTAAAATTGACTGCATGAGTGACTTCGGTATCTGCCCCAACTTGCTCTAATAAATGTACAAACGTGATTGTACAAAAGGGCAGTTTTGTAATGGTTGTGAACGATTTATTGTGTGTGACTTCGGTGAAAACGATTTTCGCTTCTGGCCCTTTTTGGGGCTTTAATGTACCGGTAGCACCTTGGGTGAAATCTCCTTCAATAGATGAGTAAACCACGTCAGGATCCCAATTTTTCCATTCGCTCACCTGCGAATAAAAAGGATAGATATTTTCAGGCAACGCTTTAATCACTATTTTCTCATTAAATTCCATTTTACTAATCCTATCCTTATGGTTGACAGTTTGGATTTATTCAATGTGACAGCTTTAGTACCGTGCACGGGTAGCCATTGTTAGTGTTAGTACTATCAAATACCGCATTAAGCTTGAAACCTTCACTTTCATACAGTTTGCGAGCAGTGTGATTACCATCGAGAACATAGGTAATCGCTTTGTCATCAATAATTCTTTAAACCGTATTTGAGAAAATTACGGTCAATGCCTTTATTGAACTCATCGGGAGCGATATAAAGCCACGCGACTTCGCTCTCTGGTATACTCATAAATCCGACAATTTTATCGTTGATGCAAGCAACAAAATTTCTGGATAAATAGAAATTCTACAAATCACATTCATCGGTGGTGAGTGGTACAAATGCTCTTTCGTCGCACGAACCTTTAAGCTCAATGAGCCGGGCTTTATCATGAATTGCACAGGTGTCCGGCCAATCACTGTCTTTATATTCCCTGAGAATGACGTTGTTCAAGTTAACTTACTTTTAATTCATCGATTAATAATGAGTAAAGAGCTCGCTGCGTTAATGCATGAGGGCGGATTACCAGGAAAAGCGAAAACTAAAAGTACCACTATTAGTGCTACATGTTTTAGGCATGACCTTGATGCTTGGTTCGGCAATACACGCCGTACCCAAAGCAGGAACCTAAGAGCAAGCAATAGAGAGAACTAATAACCATAAATGGCATTTTATCAGCTAGTTCAAGCATATAGGGTGAACTAGACAGCAAAACCGCAGGAATCGAGAAAATCCCCCGAACTAAAAATACGATGCTAATGAGTGCCAATATTTTATTGGTAAATGGCAGTAACCGGATGACACCCGCCCCGGAGAACGCATAGGCTGACCAAATCGCAAGCATTGTGGCAATCAAACCGGTTAATAACGCAGGGTAGAGAAACCCATGTTCACTCAATGTTGCCATCTCTTCCCCGGCGCCGAAAAATCTGTACCAATCCGCACCACCAACAATAATCGCTATGTGGGCGACAGCAGCGAGAGCTGTTAATCCTCCGGCAATTTTCAATATATTCATGTGGCTCCCTCATTAATGTTCATCATGAACGAATGGGTGACTTGTCCGTGATCAGTTGGTCCTTTTCTTGACAAGCCTGTTTAAAGGCAATCATCCATTTCTTGAACTCACGTATTATCACATAGCCAAAGTATGCGTTAATGTGCTTATTTTCTTAGGTGTCTGTCATGCTGCATGATTAACGTGATAATTGTGCCTCATTGGCTTTCATGTGAGAGCTGTATCACTTAAATCTTTTTAGTAGAGGCGTATTGATTGCTCACGCAGAACACAAGTTTGCATCGTGGTGAGCATCACCTGTTGTCAGAGACGCTTCAGTGCTCAGTGCTTTTTGTATGCGAAAAGTTGACAGAGATGCTGTAGAAAATAGCGGTGAGCACATTTACGCATTCTGTTTTATATGCTTTGATGCCAGTTCAAATAATACGCGATAGATGATGGAAGGGAGCACAGGATGGAGCTAAAAGTTCTGGTTGATAACAACACAATTATTGATAAGTACTATCTGGGAGAGCCAGGTGTCTCTTATTTGATCACAGAGGGTGATGTTAAGTTGTTGTTTGACGTTGGCTACTCAGACGTCTTCATTCAAAATGCTGAAAAAATGAATGAATCGCTGATGGACGTTAATTATATTGTGCTCTCGCATGGTCATAATGATCACACCGGTGGCCTTGTTCCTCTTATTAAACATTATTCGCAAGCGCAGGATGCAGGCGTTAGCTTTAACAAGCCAATGATTATTTCCCATCCTGATGCACTTTCACACAAAGAGTATGACGGTGATGGCATTGGCTCGATTTTGGATAAGCAGACACTGAGCCAGTACTATGACATTCAGCTATCGAAAGCACCGGTTTGGATTACTGAAAACCTTGTCTACCTGGGAGAAATCGAAAGGGGGAATGATTTCGAGAATATCGATCCCATCGGCTTGTGTGAGAAGGATGGACAACTGGTTGATGATCACGTCAAAGACGACTCTTCTTTGGTGTATATATCCCCTGAAGGCTTAGTGATCATTACTGGTTGTTCCCATGCGGGTATCTGCAACATTATCGAATATGCTAAGAAAGTCTGTAATGATGACCGAATTGTAGATGTTATAGGTGGCTTTCATTTGATTTCACCCAGTGACCTTCAATCGAAAGGAACGCTTAAGTATTTTGAAGAAAATACAATCAGCAATATTCATCCGTGTCACTGTACCAGTCTGGAATACAAAATTAAGCTCTCAAAATTTTCTGATGTATTAGATGTGGGTGTTGGCTTATCGCTTAGTTATAGCTGAGCACTCAGACAAAAAACAGAGAATGAAGTGGTGCTCAATAGTAGTAATGATCAACAGCAGAAGAGAGTGGTTGGTTTTAACTATTGAGATGGTTCATCAGGAGACCGCTGGTTTAGCCCATTGGTAGACCAGCAGTTTTCAGCATCAGTTCTTGCCCCTTATCGTTTCATTTCCCCATCGCTTTTATTTTAAGCCAGCCTGTCGAGAATAAACGCGACACGCTGTGTGACGGGTACTTTGGGAACCTCAATAAGTGTGTAGCCATACTGGGTATAAGTCGCGACCATGGCTTCGTAGGTTCTCACCGCTTCGGCATAGTCTTGTTTACGCTCTGCATCATTGGTGAAAATGGCCTCCCACGGCGGGAAAATGAAAACCTGCTTGTGGTATGTCAATGACTGACAGAGCACGTCTAACTCAACCGGAACGCTCAAGTTTTCGAGGTTAGAGTAACCCACGCAGTCAATGATGCTGCGATCAAAAAAGACGGTGTCAAAAATTATGGTGTTTTGCAGCGCTTGATAAGCGTTGTAGTTATTCAATTCAGCTTGAACCATCGCATCACGGAACGCAGCTTTATTTTTCCAGGGCAGGGCGTCGCCGCCATGCTTTAGTTGGCTCTGGATAACCGCGCGACCGACTTCTTCCGAGCACCTAAACCCTCTCCGAGTTAAGGCTTGAATCACTGTGGTTTTACCCGAACCGGGGCTACCGGTAAAAATGACGTTTTGACTCATGGATGAACCTCTTAAAAATGGTAGATGAAAATTAGAGAGAAAAGAAAACGGGATTTTCAGGAAAGATGCGTAACGAAAATGCAAATGAAAGCAAGGCTGGTGAAAAAGAGATTGATCAAAGCTAGCTTGATAAAGTGAGATTGATACAACTGAGGCGGATTAATGCTGGAACGGAAGAGTTATATCTTTCCATCATAATCCAGTTAGCGTGATGTGGCTGTAATCAAGAATAAAGCCGCGATGAAAGTGATGGGGAAGCGACTTGCTTACCGTTCGATAACGTTACAACGGGAGGCGGTAATAGTAGCAAATTTTGTCAGTACCGTGTCAATCCCTTGAAGTCTGGGTATTCGCTCGTGAACTCTGGCGCTCGCAGCAAGTCTTAAGGACTGTTCTTTCCGGTTTATTGAGTGAGTAGTTCATGACGATTTTGAAAAAATACTGGTTATCTCTGACCTTTTTAATTCTTGGTTTAGGCTGTTTGGTTGGATACAACATGACAGGTGCGTATGTGGCTGAAAACGGTCAATTGGTGGAGTCGTTCGGGTTGATTCCACTGTTCTGGCTGTTTTTGCTGCTGTCGATTGTGGCTTGTCTGGTAACGCGAGTCCGAAACCGAAAGTCAGGTTAACAATCCCCCCTATGACAAACAATGGTTTTTACTGCTGATTATAAGCCCTTGGCCGCAGACGTTTAGTTACTTTGAAGCTTTGTTTTTCAGAGGCCTGAGGGGAGAAAGTAAAGACTGCTCGAAATTACCGTTTACTCAATCATGTGCGTATGGTGTGATAGTCATTGTGGCACGATTGGTATGCGAAACGCGTACCCACATACCCATCTGAGAGTGTATTACGAGGAAGAAATGAGTCTGACAATACAGTGGCAACAGGATTGCCAGTTTAACGTTGAAACATCCGGTGGCTTTTGGCTGAATATTGATGCTGATAACCAGTCTGCGCCGTGTCCGACAGAAGTGCTACTGTCAGCCCTTGGAACATGCAGTGCAACGGATGTCGTCATGGGATTGCAAGAGCAGGGTGTAGTCCTGAAATCTTTTCGCAATCAGGTGACTTACACACTGACAGAATCTTCGCCGCGCTTATATGAAACCGTCAATTTGCATTTTGTGGTTGATGGGGACAATGTGTCTGAATCACAAATTTCTGAAATTGCATCAGATGCTATCAATAAGTACTGCCATGTCTGCTTGATGCTGCAGCCAAAGATTGCAATCTCTTATACGGTTGAAATCGTTGAAACTGAGAAATGCTAGCAAAGTGTGCTGTTTGTTTTCTTCAATTAGGTCGGTGTATTGCTTATAGGAAGAGCACAATTCCTATCGTTATAACGAGATAACATTGAACCTTGCATACAGTAATGGGTTTTAGCTGCCTAAGACCCTTTCTATGTATTGACCTCACTTTTTCGGTCAAAGGATGCGACTTGCGAAAAAGTGCGAATTTACTTGGGTTAACTATGACTCAAGTCTCCTTTTTTACTTTTATCAATTGTTGTTTAGTGAATTCCGCTCAGAATGTGCTGATGTTCTTCATGCCGATAAGGGCATAGAAATCATAATAATTACAGAACACGCCTTACTGGAAGTACAATGAAAATCAAACCGTTACCTCCTTTGAACAGCTTAATTGCATTCGAAGCGTCAGCTCGACACCTAAGTTTTACCATGGCAGCTGATGAACTCAATGTGACCCAAGGGGCGATTAGCCGACAAATTCGCCAGCTTGAAGAGTACCTTGGAAAAGCGATGTTTACCCGAGCCAATCGTAGTATTCATCTTACTCCGACCGGACTGCAATATTACCATTCGATTAGCCAGTCACTCATGGACATTGCGCAAGTGACCGGTGATGTTAAAAAATGGCAAGGTGATCAAAAGATAACCGTAGCAACGACCAATGCGATGGCTGCGCTATGGTTGCTTCCAAAAGTAGCTGAGTTTCAGAATGACCATGAAGATATTGATCTTCGGATTTTGGCTTCGGACAATATTCTGGACTTACGACGTTTGGATTGCGATATAGCTTTATTTTATTGTCGTACTCCGCCTGCGGAAATGAAGGTGACGACGTTATTTTCTGAAGAAGTGTTTCCTGTGTGTAGCCCTACATATCTGGAAAAAATAGGTCATCCGACCGAGCACGAGAATGTCTTTAATAAAACCCTTTTATATCTGGAAGAATCACAGCGTGACTGGATTAACTGGGAAGAGTGGTTCCAATCTGTTGGTCTGCCTCACTATACTCCCAGAAATCGAGTGAACATTAATAATTATCCAATGTTGCTGCAGGCAGCTATTAATGGGCAGGGTATAGCGTTGGCCTGGGGATCGCTGGTTGACGACTATTTGCAAAGTGGAGCTTTGGTAAGGCCTGTTGAACACGTTCTGTCGACACCATCGAATTTTTCAATGTTGGAGCCGTTAGGAAGAGGAGTCATACCATCCAGCGTCAAACTTTTTCGTGAGTGGTTGTTGCGACAACTACCCGATGGAGTGGGACAAAAAGGATTGGTTTAGACTCCTGGAATAAGGTTGAAGCTCTGAATATAAAAAGCTGGAATATATATTCCAGCTTTTTATTTCGTCGCATGCAAATGTCGTCGCATGCTATGAAGCGTCTGTTTTACATAATCGTTTTTGAATCAAACGGCTAACTTAAGAGAGGTTTCTGGTCCACTGCGAGATCGGTATCCGGTTTATCAGCCAGATTTGCTTGAACGGCCGTTGCTGTTGCTGTCGCAGTATTCAGTTCTGTCTTCGGTTCTGACAATGGTTCAACTGGCCCGTCTAATTTATCTTTTTCTGGGTGTACATGTTCAGGCAGCATTGCCCACGGTTTAGGCTCCCGGCGAATACAATGGAACAGTGTAAGGCTCATCACCGCGATAAAGATAGCAATTGGGAAGCCTGCAATAATAGAGGCCGTCTGCATAGCTTTCAGTCCGCCTGCATATAGCAACACGCCGGCAATGGCTGCAATCATAATACCCCATAAAATCCGAATTGATTTCGGAGGCTCACTGTCGCCACCTGCATCAAGTGTACACAAAACCAGTGTGCCGGAATCTGCCGAGGTAATAAAATAGGTTCCAAGCAACAAACAGGCAAGAGTACTAAGTAGTTTCCCAAACAGGTCAGTATCCAGATTATCAAACAAGGTAAACAGGGCACGAGTTGTATCGGCTTTTGTTGCTTCCAGAATTGGACCTCCGGTAAAAGCGGGTGGGGTTGGCTGGTTAGCTTCTTGGGCGGCGACAACCTTATTTTGATAAGCGATACGGGCATCTTGCTCCACTTTCAGTGCTGCGCCACCAAAAACAGAGATCCACAGGAAAGTGATCAGGGTTGGTACTATCAAGGCACCACCAATCAGTTCTCTAATCGTACGTCCCTTCGAAATACGTGCCACAAACATGCCGACAAACGGTGCCCATGTCATCCACCATGGCCAATAATAGGCTGTCCACCAGTTTTGCCAGCCAGAATCATTCTGCGCATCACTCCAGAAACTCATCCCTACAAGGTTCTGCGCATAGGCACCGGTACTTTCCAGCATCGTGTTTAAAATATAACGCGTTGGCCCTATGTATAGCACTACCAACACCAATAACAGTGAAAGAATCATGTTCCACTCTGACAGGCGACGTATCCCTTTACCTACCCCAGACAGAACCGATGCTACTGCGCAGGTACACAGCGTCACAATAATAATTAGCTGTGTTCCCAGGCTGATATCAAACCCGAATGCCTGATTTAACCCGGAATTAATCTGTATAACGCCCATGCCTAATGTTTGTGAGATACCAAAGGCGGTTACTGCAACGGTCAGTATGTCCACGGTATGCCCGATTGGGCCGTAAATACGTTCACCCACTAGCGGGTAAAGGATGGAGCGCAGAGTGAAAGGCAGATCTTTACGGTAGGAAAAGTAAGCCAATGCCAGTGCGACAATGATAAAGACTGACCAAGGGTGCAGACCCCAATGGAAAAATGTCAGTCTCATTGCTGTCGCTGCTGATTGATTGGTCAGTCCTTCCGTAAATGGATTATCTGCGTAATGCCACATGGGTTCGGCGACTGACCAGAAGATCAGGCCGATTCCCATACCTCCGGAAAACAGCATCGAAATCCATGACAAATAGCTGAACTCCGGTTTTTCATCATCTTTACCCAGTCGAATATGGCCATAGCGACTGACCATTAAATAAATTAGAAATCCGACAACGAGTGACACCAGACCAATGTAAAACCACTTCATATTCTGCAATAAAATGCCGGAAATCGTTTCGAAATATTGTCCGGCCTGATTAGCGAGAATGGCGCAGAAAAGTACAAATCCTATTACTACTATTTTTGATGCAATCGTAACAGTAGGGTTTAGCCCTTTCAGTATCCCTGATGTTGCTCTCATAAACATCCCTCTCAGTTCTTTGCTGTTCAGTGCTTTTAGTGTTGTTACGTTATTGTTAATTTTCGAAAGGGTAGTGAGTGCGGAAATGTGTTTCAACTGATTAATTATCATCAATTGATGATAATTAATCATGCAAATAATAGTCTTGTTATTAGTGTGGATAAATTAATTGTTCGAGATCAATGCATCAATGACAAAATCTCATTAACACCCTCCAAAAAAGTCGTTTGTTTGTTACGGCATTGTTAACCAGAATCTTCTCCATTAACGCGACACGATATTGTGAGCACTGGAAGCAACTCTATTTTGCGGAGATAAGAATATGAGCAATGTCAATCAAACCATTATCCCTATTGAGCTGGTCGAAAACGTTCTGAATCCGATCAGCGAAGCGACAGGTATGCCAAACGACGCCTACACCAATGCTGAGTATTTCACCTTTGAACGTGATTATGTATTTGGCAATACCTGGGTATGTATTGGATTTGCTTCTGATCTGATAAAAAACGGCTATGTCATGCCAATCGATTTTATGAATCTGCCTCTTTTGCTGATGAAAAATCGTCAGGGTGAAGTGCAGGTGTTCCACAACGTTTGTAGCCACCGAGGCATGAAATTGGTGCATGAAGCAGGCGAAGTACAGGGAATGATTCGCTGTCCATATCATTCTTGGACATACGACCTTGACGGTAACCTGAAAGGCACACCGCACATTGGCGGAATTGCAAAACACAAAGATGAGCGTTTTAAGTGTGAGAAACACGGTCTGAAGCCGCTGCGCTCTGCTGTATGGATGGACATGGTGTTCGTCAATTTGTCAGGTGAAGCTCCAAGCTTTTCGGAGCACATTGCCCCGCTTGAGCAACGCTGGAAGACCTTTCTGGGGGATGACGGTTTGGGCCTGTTGCGCCGCGTGAATATGGGCGGAAACCTGGAAATTGAAGTAAATAGCAACTGGAAACTGGCCGTTGAAAACTACTGTGAAGCGTACCACCTACCTTGGGTTCACCCAAGTCTGAACAGCTATTCGCGTCTTGAAGATCACTACAACATTCTGTTTGACGAACGTTTTGCCGGTCAAGGTAGCTTGGCTTATAACCTGTCTGACACGGCAGGCACGCATTTGCCTAAATTCCCGAGTTGGCCGGAAGATAAGCTGCGTCATGCGGAATATGTTGCGCTGTTTCCGAACGTGCTCCTGGGCATTCAGGCGGATCATGCATTTGCCATGATGATAGAGCCAATTTCTGCCGAGAAGAGTGTTGAGCATCTGCGCATTTTCTATGTCGGCGATGAAGCAACCAAGGATGAGTTTGCAGCCTGCCGTACCGCTACCGTTGAATCATGGCGTGTTGTGTTCGGTGAAGATATCGGTGCTGTAGAAGGGATGCAGCAGGGACGTCACTCTCCTGGCTTTAGTGGCGGCGTATTCTCACCGGAGATGGATGTACCGACACACTTTTTCCAGACTTGGTTGGCGAAGCAAGTGAAATCGGCCATGGAGGACTGATCATGATGCATTACCTTAACTACATCGATGGTCAGTGGTGTGATGCTGAACGTTCCCTTACGGTGATGAACCCAGGCACGGCAGAGCCTTTCGCAACCATTGCGCAGGCCAGTATTGCTGATGCCGACCGTGCCATGGCGGCAGCTCGCCGTTGTGTTAATGAGGGGGTGCTGTCGGGTGTACGCCCGGCAGTCCGAACCGGGTGGATGCTGAAAGCCGCAGCCGCTATTCGCGAAATGGTAGACGAAGGCGGGCTGGTGGCCTGTCGTGAAAACGGTAAGTCACTGCAGGATGCCAAAGATGAGTTTTTGGAATCGGCCCGCTACTTCGAATACTACGCAGGCATGGCAGATAAACTGGAAGGCACCTCGATCCCGCTTGGCAAAGACTATGTCGATTTTACCCAGTACGTGCCGTTTGGTGTGTCGGTGCAGATCGTGCCTTGGAATTTTCCTGTCTCGATTTGCGCCCGTTCTTTAGCTCCGGCACTGGCGGCAGGTAATGCGGTGGTTATCAAGTCACCAGAAATCTCGCCGCTGGCGATGACCTTGTTGGTCAAAGCCATCGAAAAAGCTGGTTTTCCACAAGGGGCTATTAACCTGATGTGTGGTAAAGGGTCGGAAGTGGGTAGTCATCTGGTGCAGCATCCAGAAGTGGATCAGATTGTCTTTACCGGTTCAGTACCAACCGGTCAGCGGATCCTCAAAGATGCGGCGCAGCGCGCTACGCCATCGGTTATGGAATTAGGTGGGAAATCAGCTGCCATTGTGCTCAACGATGCTGTGTTGGGGACTTTACTGAAAAGTGTTCAGACTGGGATTTTCTTCAATGCCGGACAAGTGTGTTCAGCAATGTCGCGTTTGTTGGTGCAAAAAGAGCGCTACGAGGAAGTGAAAGCGGCGGTTGTGGCATTGGCTGAAGGGCTGAGTATTGGTCAGGGTGAAAGCCAGTCGGACATTACACCATTGGTTTCCAAAGATCAGCAATCGCGAGTGCTGGCAATGATTGAGCAAGCCAGAATGGAAGGTGCGACCATTCTGACCGGTGGCTATGCCCCAGAGTTGTCAGGCTACTTCGTGGCGCCGACGGTGATAGAAGCAACACCGGATATGCAGATTGCTCAGGAAGAAGTGTTTGGCCCGGTATTGGTTATTACATCATTTGAAACCGAAAAAGAAGCGGTAGATATCGCCAATGGCACCGACTTTGGTTTGGTTGCTGGCGTATTCGGTGAAAACCTAAATCAGACCTTGAGGGTGGCGCAGCAACTTCGTGGTGGCCAGGTGTTCATTAATGAGTGGTTTGCCGGTGGAATTGAAACACCATTTGGTGGTGTTGGGTTGTCCGGCTTTGGCCGGGAAAAAGGACAAGAGGCGATTTACAGCTATGTCCATACCCGCAATATCGCAATTCGATTGCAACACGACAACGAGTAACCCGAAACAATTCTCTCTTTCACCGGCCCGGCGTCAACCTGATTAACGGGACGGGTAAGGAAGGCGTCGGTACCGGTGAGGGAGAGGTTGTGCCGAACAGCCTGCAACAAGCAGGTTGCTCATTGCCACCGGACTGCTCTGACAGAGCAATGCGGAAAATGCAGAACAATGCGGTAAAAGCAGAACAAGGTAGTTTGGAGACAAAGTGATGAAAAAGTGGCTCTGTATCATTTGCGGCTTGATTTATGATGAAGCTGAAGGGTGGCCAGCAGATGGCATTGCTCCGGGAACGCGCTGGGAAGAGGTACCGGATGACTGGCTTTGTCCGGATTGCCTGGTAAGTAAAGCTGACTTCGAGATGATTGAAATTACGAGGGACGAAGCTGAGTCAGTTGTTGATGTCACTGCTGTCGCAGAACAGGTAGTAGCAGACCCGTCAGGTTCATCTGAATCGATGATTCCTGCCGAGCAACCTTCACAGCAGGAAGTCAATCCATCGTCGTTTGTTGCGGTTGAACCTATTGTCATTATCGGTAGTGGTCACAGTGGCTACCAGTTGGCCGCTGCACTTCGGGCGCAGTCAGTCGATGTGCCCATCACCGTGTTCACTGCAGATGATGGGGCACTTTACAGCAAGCCTGCTCTGTCAAATGCTTTGGCTGTGGGTAAAGATGGCGAAAGCCTGCAAAGCGAAAGTGCTTTGGAGTGGGAAAGCCGCCTTAACATTCGAATTTATCCGCATACCCGCGTCGAGCATATCGATCGTGAAAATCACACACTGCATACCAATATCGGCACTTATGCGTATAGTCGCTTGGTGCTGGCAACGGGTGCTTCACCAATAGCGATTCCTATCGGCGGTGATTGTTCCGGTGTTTTCAGTGTCAATGATTTAGTGGATTATCGCCATTTTCGCCAACACCTGGCAGAGAAAAAACGAGTAGCCATTCTGGGGGACGGTTTAATCGGCTGCGAGTTTGCCAACGATCTAATCGAAAGCGGTTTTGACGTAACGGTCATCGGTCTGGGGCAGTGGCCGATGGAGCGATTGATACCGCAACCGCTTGGCGAAGCTTTGCAAGCCACCTTTTCAAGTCGTGGGGTCAAGTGGGCATTGCAAGACAGCATTTCTTTTATCGAGCCGTCTCAGAGAACAAGTGCAGACCAAACCGATTACCTCTTACATCTTAACAGCGGAAAGCAGGTTGAAGCCGATTTAATACTCAGCGCCGTCGGTTTGAAACCCAATGTGCAACTGGCCGAGTTAGCGGGTTTGGAAACAGGACGTGGGATCATAGTTAATAGCTATGGCCAAACCAGTGACCAGCATATATTTGCGCTGGGCGATTGCGCCGAAACATCTCAAGGTTGGCAGCCGTATATTGCGCCAATTAATCAGGCTATCCCGTCTATGGCAAAAAGTCTGCTCGGTGAAGTGACTCCCGTAATACTGTCGGCGACCCCGGTAATAGTCAAAACCCCGTTGATGCCACTTTCTGTTTTCCCTGTTTCAACTCCTGCTTACGGGGAATGGATCATCGAGCAACAGGGTGAAGATATGACAGCCGCATTTTATACACCTGAAGGGGTAATGACCGGATTTGCCTTGTTAGGCAAGCATGCTCAGTCAATGCGGGCAAAATGGCTGGGACAATTGTCCCTTAAACAAACAGCAGCGTGAGTGGAGGAAAAATGATTCACTTACCCAATGACGATAATACTTGTGGCTGGTATCAGGCGCTGCCACAAACGCCCGTGAAGCCTCAACTTAACGGCGAAGTATCTACAGATTATGTGGTGCTGGGCGCCGGTTTTGCCGGATTGGCAATGGCAAGAAGACTGGCTGAACATAGCCCTTATGCCCGCATATTGTTAATCGATGCCCAGCGTATCGGGCAGGGAGCTTCCGGGCGTAATTCAGGTTTCGTGATCGATTTGCCACACAAGTTTGCGCTGGAGCATCCGAATCCTGAACATAAGCAAAAGTTGTTATCCCTTAACCGCTCTGCTATTTCACAGCTGTCGAAGTTGGTGAAGCAGTACAGCATTGACTGTCAGTGGTCGGCCGTCGGTAAGTACCAGGGGGCGGTTGGGTCTCGAGGTGAAGCTTACCTGGACCATTTTGAACACCTGATGAAAGATTTAGGTGAACCGTTTGAACATGTTGATGGTGCTGAGCTGGCAAAAGTGCTGGGGACGAACTATTACAGTCGAGCTATTTATACACCCGGTGGCTACCTGATGCAGCCAGCAGCATTAGTACGCGGCTTGGGGGAAAGTCTGCCTGAGAATATTGAAGTTTTTGAGAATTCACCAATACGTCGTTTGTACAAAGAAAACGGGCATTGGGTGCTGCAGGGCGATCATGGTGTGGTGAAAACCCCAGAGCTACTACTGGGTACCAGTATCTTTACCCGCGAATTTGGGTACCTGAAAAACCGATTGCTGCCGGTAATGACATTTGCCAGCTGGACTCGGCCACTGACCGATGAAGAGATGCAACGTTACGGTGGACAGTTAAACTGGGGGCTGACTCCTGCCGATCATGCCGGTACAACGCTACGTATGACGGCGGATCGTCGGATTCTAATCCGTAACACTTATAAGCATGTACCGAAGTACGGCGCCAGTGTGAGTGATAGAGTAAAACAACAGATCCAAAATGATCATCGGCAGGTTTTCCTGGCACGATATCCTGAGCTGGAGGACGTACCGTTTACACACACTTGGGGTGGCGTTTACGCGATTTCCCGTAACTTTACTAACTTCTTTGGTCAACTGGATGATGGGGTTTATGCCAGTGCCTGCGATAACGGTGTGGGCGCAGCCTGGGGGACGATCTCCGGTACTTTATTGGCAGACCTTGTCGCGGGTGAATACTCCTCTGCGTTGAAAGATATTCAGCAAGTGACAGGAATGCCAAGTCTAAATCCGCCGGAACCTCTTCTTGGTATGGGCGTGAAAAGTCGAATTCAACTGGCAAAATGGCAAAGTCGGAGTGAGCTATGAAGCAAGTAAAAGTGATTGATAGCCAAACACTCGATTTTAGTGTACGTGGCGATTCACCGGGTATGGCGTATGTGGCTCGCGCCCTGAGCCCTGAAGTGTCTCCCAATATTGGTGTTGGTTTTGCCCGGTGGGAAGGGGCCGAAGTGTCTTGGACAGTTCTGTATGACGAAGTGGTCTTCGTCATTGAAGGGTGTTTTGAGCTGACCGCCAACGGGGAAATCCATAAGGTGTATCCGGGGCAGATGTTATGGATTCCGGAAGGCACAGAGCTGGTTTATGGCGGTCATGCACTATTTGGCTATGTGGTCCATCCAGGGAATTGGAAAGAGCTGCATAGTATTCAGTAATTAGCCTTATTTTTAGGATGATGCAGAAACAGCCAGTCCCAGTTCGATCATTAGTGTGATTATTTCAGGGGCTGGCTGTTAATGTATTCGGCGATACTCGCGATGTGCGTTGGTTCAAATGTTGGTTTAGTACGAGTTGCCGGAACAACATGATTGTTAGAACCAGGCGCGGCTCCATTGCTGGCGGGTTGTTGGCAAAAATTATAGAGATAACGGAAAATACCCAGCCACTGTGACACGCGCTGATGGGACAATCGACGGCGCTGTTGCTCCGGCAGCCACTGTTCAAATGTGGACCAGAAATCTTCATGCCACTTCGGATGTGTCGGTACCAGCAACGAAGCTAACTGCTCGGTAGCGGTTCCTTTTGTGGTTTTCTCATTAGCAGTCTTTCCGGTGAGCACGCCAATTCCCAGCGACCAGGCTGTTGACCCACTTTTCGCCGGAAAGTAATGATCATACTGGTGCCAGCTTTCCTGCCACCAGCTCAAAATCTGTTTATCGCTCTGCTGTAAATTGCTCTGTTGTACATTTATCGGATGTAAATTGCTTTGCTGGATATCGCTGACCAGTTTATTCACAGGCTGTTGATTGTTGTTTGCCAGATAGTGTTTGGTCGCTTCTGAATGTATTGAGCGAGGCAGCGCATGTAAATAGTACAGCTGTGTAGTCTGCAGACGGACTGACTCGGCAAAGGTGGTAATGGCGGCTCCGCGAAGAAAACTTTCATGTTCAAGTACTAGTGCCAACGGTTTGTTGGGTGGAAGCAGTGCCTGTAAGGTCTGCATGTGGGCGTGGGCGCTGTAAACAGGTCGCAAAACCGTACCTTCTTTGCTGGCGGCGTGTTGCTGTAAGCAATATCCCCGTTGATCAAATTGGCTGCGCGACATGATTCTTTCATAGGTGAGCCTGGCTTTCTCAAACACGGACTGAGTCGCGGCCATATCCGGTTCCACATAATCCAATAAATACCTGCCGGTTTGGTGAGCATCGCTACGCACGTTATTCAGAAGTAAATTATCACTGATCAATATTTGATAACCGGTGCGGCTTTCTGCTGTGGAGAGATACCAACATGCGGTACTGTCATAACCTTGCAATCCTGAACGACAATGGCTGACCGTACTGTGTGTCTGTATGGTAATAGTGGGTAATGTGGAGAACCATTGGCGCTCGTAGCAACGGCTGGCATGTTCCAACAACTGTTGCAGCTTGCCTAATTTTTCATAGAGGACTTTGTTCGACAGTGAAAGTGATGTCAGGGCTGTTTCCAGCGGTTCGTTATTGCGGAACGCGACCAGTAACGCGGTCAGAAGCGGCTGTAGGCTGCGACTGAGCGACAAAGGATTGAGCAAGCTGGTGACTCCCAAACACTGCAGGCAGCGCACTCGGGGCGTACCGGAACTGGTGTGGCCATATTTGATCCATCGAGCAGGCTCTTGCTTGGTCAGTGTTTGACTGGCTAGTTTTGTCGCGAAGTTGGCGTGGTGTACATCTTTGGCGTTAGCCTCAAACGCGAAACGCTGAGGTGTGCAGCGACAGCGGGGCCAGTGTAAATGCATTGCGACCGGGGAATATGTCTGCTTCGTGAGCTGAATAATGGGAGCATTGTGCAGAACGGGAGGATAGGCACCACACAGCGGACAGTGGTATGCCGGATAGCCCAGTCTTTCGGAATAAGTGTAAAGAGCGAGATCGGGATTGCCGAGATTATCGCACCCGTAGGATTTACAACCATTGAATTCGCTACGAAACACCGTAAACCTCTTAGTGTACAGAACTTGTTTGATGACATGGCTGGGGAGAATGTATTGAGCCCATGGTCTGCATGGGCTCAACAGGACTTACTGGCCGGCAGCCGCTAGCTCACGGCTAACATCTGTCTGGCGGCCAATCTCAGGTACGTTCAGTTTTTGACGCTGTTTGAATCCATCAATCAGTACCTGAGTTACCGACTTACCTTCTGACTCTAGCTGACCTTTGGCAAACATGTGGTAACCATCTCCGCCGCTGGCAGCATAAGAGTATGTCGCGACCCGGTACATCTTATCTGTTTTAACTGGTTCACCATTAACTTTCAGCGAGATCAGGCGTTTTCCTTCAGGGCGAGTACTGTCATAGGTTGACTGAATACCGGCAAACTGTGCCAGACCGTACGGCAGTGTGTAACTGTACTCCATAAGTTCTTTCAGTTGGACACCGTTGATGGAAACCACTGACAGCTTGTCGGTAAACGGGAACACATCCATGACTTTTTCCATGGTCACCGGCCCTTTGTTCAGATCGGCCCGGATGCTACCAGAGCTGATCATCGCAATATCTGCCTGACCGGCATCCTTCATAATGTCTGCGATAAGGTTACCGATATTGGATTCACGGTAATAACGGCGATATGCCGTTGCGTCAATGGTGGCGATCTCCTGCGCCAATTGCGGGTATGCTGCCCGGGCGTGGTCAATGAGAGCCCCTGTTTTTTGATCGCGTGGCAGCTTGTTCGATTCAACCGGAATCAGTTTGCCTTCGAGCAGCTTCACATCGTGTTTATCTGTGTCAACGGAGAACTTGGTGTAGCCCAAGTATTTGCCCTGGCCAAACGTGAGACCGATGACGGTGCCCGTGTCAGGGTGGACAACAGGCTGCCACAGGCCGTGATCAGAATGACCGCCGAAAATCACATCCACGCCTTTAAGTTTGCCTGCCATTGCGTAGTCTTCGTCAAAGCCGCGCTGAACTTCATCATCGGCTTCTTTATCCGTCTGCATGGGGGCTGTTTTGTTCTGGTGAGTCAGCACAACAATCATGTCCACATCATCACGAATTTTATCGGCCCAGTATTGTACCGTTTCTGTCGGGTCTTTAATGGTGAGCCCTTTACGGTTGCCTTTCCACATGGTGTTGTAGAATGCATCAACACCCATGACGCCGATAACGCCAATGCGTACGCCGTCGCGCTCTAAAATAGTGTAGGGCTGGGCAAATGGTACATCACCGTTTTCATACACAATATTGGCATTCAACACAGGGTAGCTGGCTCTCGGCATGGTATCGCGCAGGGTCTCCCAACCGTACTCAAATTCGTGATTGCCCAATGTGATGACGTCGTACCCCATGGCATTGTACAGGTCAAAAGAGAGTTTACCCTGCGTTTTTTTGGCAAGAGAGCCAGTAAAAATATCACCGGCATCCATCAGAAAGCTGGTTGGCTCCTTTGCCTGTACCTGTTTAATCAGGCTGGCGAGGTAAGGGATTCCGCCAATGCGTTCAATATTATCATTCCAGAAGGCGTCAACAGGCTCATACACGCTTTCAATGTCGTTAGTGTGGAGCAGAGTAATTTCTTTAATCTCGGCCTGTGCTTGTCCGGACAGAGTGGCTAACGTAAACAGCAAACCTGCTGCCAGCGGTGTGTTTGAAGTCAGTTTCATTGTGGGATCATCCTAAAGTGTTGATTAACAGTTTGCGTGCTGACTATAGAAAAATGTCCCCAGGTGGCAGATTGCGTGGGATCACATTTATGCCGCTGACAGGTGGTTGGAAAATCAAAAGTTACTGTTTGAGTGGTTTTTATGTGCTTGTCATTTAATTGCGTGTAGTTGCACTTGTGGGCCACTTGCTGATAACGGTTTGCAGAGTCGCTTGCCGTCAGCCCGGGTATTGGAGTGAGAAGGGTAGACAGTAAAAGCTAAAAAACGCCAAGAAGACGTATTTCACCGAGGGTGGGAGAATAATGAAGATTGCCCGGAATGTGAAAAAGAAACGGGTAAGAAAAGAAGAAAGCGGCGAGGGTAATCGGAAAATAAAAAAGGGCGTTAAAAACGCCCTTTAAAAATTCTTTAATCTAACTAAAATTAGATTTTTTCTACGTTAGCAGCTTGAGGACCTTTCTGGCCTTGCTCAACGTCGAATGCTACTTTTTGGCCTTCAGCCAGAGATTTGAAGCCTTCACCAGTGATAGCACGGAAGTGAACGAAAACGTCAGCACCGTTGTCTTGAGTGATGAAACCAAAACCTTTCTCGTCGTTGAACCACTTAACGATACCAGTTGCTTTAGACATGATGTGTCTCCTGAAAATAATATAGATGTCACGCTAGATTGCGCACTTAAGCCAGCATAATGAATTACTTATGGACAAAAGAACGTTGAATGCTTCAGGACGACGCTGTGTAAAGCGGTGGAACGAAGTTTCTATTTCACTTTGTAACATAAATAGGACTGCATTACAGGCCGAGGAATATTAGGCCACAGCCGGAAGTGTGTGGCAAGCAAATACTTTGAAAGTATAACGATTTAGGGGAAAAATGTGAGGTCGGTTGTAGGTTAAGATAGTGAAAAAGAAAATAAAAATGAATTTTTGTGCTGAAAAGTAGCTATAAAGTAAAAAAGGGCATCATTTGCCCTTTTTAAAATCGACAGAAATGAACAAAATATTAAATCTTTTCTACATTTGCCGCTTGCAAGCCTTTTGGCCCTTGTTCAGTATCGAAGCTGACTTTCTGGCCTTCTGCAAGAGTTTTAAATCCATCACCAGTAATGGCGCGGAAATGAACAAACACATCGGCACCGCCGTTGTCTTGCGTGATAAAACCAAACCCTTTTTCTTCATTGAACCACTTAACGGTACCTGTTGCTTTAGACATGGTGACTCCTGAATAACTTACATCTGCATACATGCCAATACTATTTAACCTTGAAAACAACTGATGAATCCCTTTGCTCTTCTGTACTTCTGAAAGTATTGCAAGATGAAGCGATTCTTAACGGTGTTGCGTCACTGCCAAACATTACTGGTCTCTTCAAGCCTAGGCATACCCGGCCTAAATGCAAATCTAATTCTGAGAAAATTGTGCTTAAATTCACAGGATAAAAGTGAGGAAATACAAGATTGTTAAACAGTCCATGCCTGAGACTGTATATAGAGACAGCCTTTTCATAAAAACTTGATATCAGACGGTATTATTAAATTTGTTAATGAATTCTGAGAAAAATCAAAGATAGGGCAAATTCAGCCTGATTGGCTAAAATGTGACTTGAGTAACATCTGCGGTTTCTGCTATAACGGGGTCAGTTGGGTTTTGTAGATTCATATAAGGACAAACAATGAACACTATCCTAGAGCTAGTTCGCCAAACTCGCCGTAAGAACAAGCTGAAACGCGAGATCCTGGATAACGATCGTAAAATTCGCGACAACCGTAAGCGTGTTGAGCTTCTTGAAAACCTGATGGACTACATCAAGTCAGACATGACCCACGATCAGATTGTTGAAATCATCGAAAACATGAAAGCGGATTACGAAGATCGTGTGGATGACCACATCATCATCAGTGCAGAGCTGTCGAAAGAGCGCCGTGAAGTCAGCAAGAGCATTAAAGAGCTGAAGAAAGCTGATCTGGCCACTCACAACGTGTAAGCCTGGCGCTAATTTGAGGCTTGTTTTTATACACGTGTAGAGACTTGCTTTAACGCTTAAATAAACCCGGCCGTTGCCGGGTTTTTTGTTTCAATGAATCAGCGGGTGGTTAGGCCGTATATGGCAGGTAGCCGGTAAAGCCACAGATTTTCCAGCCGTCTTCTGTTTTCTTCAGATAGTACAGGGTTTGCCACAGTAAAATGTCTACCTCACCATTGGTTTTCTTAATCTCGCCGTTAAACTGCTTCCGAGCAATCGCCCTGCCATCCGCAATTTCAATTTCTTCAAGCCGGGTAGCAGCATGGACAGCGTCCTCCAGCGGTTCAGCATACTCAGTGTCTGATGCCAGTTTAGCCTGACGCAGCCATTCGTCCCGGTAATGTTCCAGACTTGAAAACGCGAGGTTCCATTTGCCGGGATCTGCTTGATTACCGGCATTGACGGCAAAGAATTCGTTGGCCAAAAAGTCCTTTTCTACCAGTTGCCAGTTGGCCTGGCAGTAAGCTTGTATATCCCGCTGTACCAGCATATTCCAAATGGCGGTACGATCAGCGTCAGTACCTGAAAACGGATTGGTTGAAAGCATGAATGGGGCTCTCCGTTTGTTTAGTGATTGGGAAAGACCTTAAACGATTTCGGAAGAAGTTGTAGAGCGTTAATGAAAAGTTGCGAGTGAGGAAGAAAAAAGCCTTACCCGAATGATGTTGGCTAGGTAGCTGGTCGGGTAAGGCGATGGCAAATGGAACGCTCAGCCTAATAGAAAAATGGTGGATAGCGAGGGATAAGTGTTGCGTATTTACGCGGTCAGTTTATCCAGCTCTGCTTTGGCTTGTTTGATGCCTTCGGCAGCCAATTCTTCACCCATGTTCAGTGCTTCGCTGTACACGACGTCAACATCAGTCAGGCCCACAAAGCCCAGGAATGTTTTCAGGTAAGGCACCATGACATCCGTTGCGCCGCCTTTGTGCATACCACCACGAGTGGTAACCACAATCACTTTTTTGCCGGTCAGTAGACCAACTGGTCCATTCTCAGTGTAGCTGAATGTCACACCGGCGCGTGCAATCAAATCAAACCAGTTTTTCAGCTGGGTAGGGATAGAGAAGTTATACATTGGCGCACCAATAACAATGGTGTCGCTGGCTTTAATTTCTTCAATCAGTGTATCTGACAGCGCCAATGCATCTTGCTGCTTCTGGCTCAGCTCTTCACCGCCACGCAGGCCAAAGGCAATCTCGCCATCCAGTACCGGCAGTGGGTTAGAGGCCAGATCACGCTCTACAATGCTGCTGCCTTGTAACGAATCAACCAGGTGATCAATCAGGCCGTTTGATTGTGAGTAGTCACCCAGGATGCTTGATTTCAGTACGAGTACGTTTGCCATGATGTTATTCCTTAATATCTCAATCAGTAGTGCTTGATGAGAACTATAAGAGTCAGGCGCAGAGGATGATAGCGGAAAAAATCGCGCGACTTGTTCAAAAAAATTGAATTACAAATCAATCCATGTAGCTATCTGATTTTCAATTAATTTTTTGGCGGATGGCCCAGCGGATTTTGTTTTCAAGACAGCGTTTTAATGTGATTTCAGATACGAGGTGGAAAAAACTGAATAGCTAGGGGGCGGCTGACAAGGTAAAAAATAGCCCGAAACGACTCCTGTTTCGGGCTTAGGGGAATGGCTCGTGAGAGCCTTGCGCTAACTGGTTAGTAAATGGAGATCAATTACACTATCAATGGTAGTTCAAGCAGTATAATTTGCCAGTATCACTGCTTAGAATGTCATTCAACTCTGATAGTTAACAAATATTTCAGCCTAATAGCCAGATTCTGTTGACTGTCTGTATACCCGCCAGTGACAACATGCATTTTTATGTGTCAGCAATGAACATCAGATCTCAAATAAGTTCGTATCACGCACCAGCTCGCGCGGTAGGCCATTTTTAATTCGGTTGCTGACCCATTTACCGATGCCAATCGGGTAGTCGCGATAGGTGACAATAACCTCGCCTTTGCCGGCAGGCATATCCGGGCGAATATCGCGTCCCATGAACCACTCTTTGGCTTGCTCAGCATTAAGCGCCACAGCGGTGCTTTCATTGCCTCTAGCCAGTGTCATCACGGCTTCATGTTGCCAACGATAGCCTTTCTTATGGGTCTCTGCCAGCCTGATACCGATACGTTGAAAACGGATCTCACTCAGAAGAGCATGCAGTTTGGCTGGGAACAGCCAGACTTCTTTATCCCTTAGCCAGATTTCGCTGTCCTCAGGAATCGACAGATCCAAATCCAGCCTGAACTGGTTGGCAATCTCGTCTGCCTCTTTGCGGCTGGCCTGGCTGAACGGGAATTTGCCTTTGCGTTTTTTCACTTCCGGAGATTCGACAGAAGCCAACTTCCGAATACGGGCAACAAAGAAACCTTCGCTGTCATAAATTTGTGGGTAAACATGCAGGAAGCCTTCTTCCGTCAGTGCTTTGTCGGCACCGTCGAACAGTCCAGCCAGTGATTCAAATTCCACCGCTTCACCGAAGGTGTCTTTCAGGAAGTGACAGACTTTTTGATTCTCACTCAGGTTCAGGGTGCAGGTGGAATAGACCATTACGCCCCCCGGTTTCAGCGCCTGAAAACCACTGATGATTAAATCGCGCTGAATGGCCGCGATTTCTTCTACGTGCTCCGGGCTCCAGTTTTCCATTGCATCATCATCTTTGCGAATGGCTCCTTCACCGGAGCAAGGAGCATCAAGCAGGATGGAGTCAAACGCTTCAGGTGCCCAGCCACCAAATACACAACCGTCAAAATGGGTCAGCGCCGCATTATGAACCCCGCAACGCTGCAGGTTGGAATGGAGCACTTTAATACGGCTGGCTGCCAGTTCGTTGGCCACTAATGCGCCACGATTTTGCATCGCACAGGCAATTTGGGTGGTTTTTGAACCTGGAGCAGACGCCATGTCCAGCACGCAGTCCAGACGGTCGTTGTCTTTGAGCAATGCGACAACCGGCATCATGGAACTGGCTTCCTGAATATAGAACAGGCCAGCCATGTGTTCGGCTGTGTTACCCAGTGAGACGGTGTTTTCATCTTCGCGTTCAATCCAGAAGCCGGTGTCACACCATGGAACCGGCGTCAGGGTCCAGTCTTTATCGGCTATGCGGGCTAGAAAATCGTCGACACTGATTTTCAGTGTGTTGACTCGAATGCTGCGGCGAAGCGGGGTTTTACAGATAGCGATAAATTCATCCATGCTGAGGTGCTCAGGCATGATCTGGCGAATTTGTTCGATGAAAGCGTCCGGGATAAAAATATTAGGATGCAAGATGGGAATCTCAGTTATCTGGCAATGGCCGCAGAGTCTACCACTTGTGGTGCTTGTCGTAAAAGAAAGGAGCGCCTGTGCGCTCCTTTTCAATAAAATGTGAACAGATGCCAAGGACTTAATGTCTTGGTATTGCAGTTCGCCATGTGTGCCATTCCGGTTTGGCAATGTCATGCAGCAGATAGTGGGTATCACCTTTGGCGCGCGGCAACAGCGGTTGCGCTTCCGGAGTGGCAAAGGCGATGCCACCTCTAATCAGGCTGTCGACGGTACCGCTCTGCACGGATGCGCCGGTCAACCCGATTGTCACATCCAGACCGGAGACATTCCAGAACACGGTATTGGTGCGTACCAGATGATCGAAGTCAGGCTCCACATGGGCCTTAATGATCACGCGGTCTGCTAGATCGCCCAATGCAACATCCACCACCTGGCCCACCTGAACATCACGGTATAGCAATGGGGTTCCGACAGAGACTGAATTGCGTTTTTCGCTTTCCAGAATTACTGTCAGCCCGGAATTGATGCGCTCCGATGTACCTAAGGTAAAGTCTTGGGCGTAATAACCGGTACCCGGGGCAACCGAAATGTAATTGCTCAGCAAAGAGTCGAGGTTTTTGGTGCCGCTCAGACTGATTTTTGGCGTCACAACCCAGAAGTAACTGTCTTTCTTCGCCAGTGTTTTCGCATACTGCGGGAACAGGCGGGCGTTAATCAGCACTTTGCCGGTGTTGAAATCCGGGTGGGTTTCAATCACTTTACCGACATTGACCCCCTGATAACGAATATCGGTGTTGGTCGTGATATTTCTGGCATCGTCGGCTGTCAGGGTAATCAGCAGGCCGAAATCCTGCGCATCCTGCAGGCTGCTGTACAGCTTGTATCGGTTGCCGACCCGGTTCGCCACACCGCTGATATTGTCAAAGGCAATCCCACCCTGAACAAGAGCAGCAATAGGGGCGGCTTTTAGCTTCACTCCTGATAATCCGGCTTCAACTTCGACGCCGGATCGATTCCAGAATACGGTGTCAGGCGTGATCAAATGCCGGTAACTGTTACTGATACGAACACCAATGGTGACGCCGTCACGGGTGAGGGCGTAGTTTTGCACTTCACCCACTGGCATGTTGCGGTACAACACCGGGGAACCTTCCGTAACAGGCGGCAGCTCTTCGGCAAACAGGGTAAAGCTGGAGAATCCTTGTGCTTTCTCTGCGGCCAGCGTTGCCAGTTGCTTACTGCGGTAAAGCGGGTACGTTGACTGAATTTTATGGCTCCCGCTGGTGGTAAACGAAATGCTCTGATTAATGAGCTGATCGGCTGGCGGGATGTTCACGTCCAGCCCGCGAGTGCTCAGGTTAGCCTGAATACCGCCGTCAATGTAAAAGCGGCTGCCGGAGCGAACCAGTGCGGTGTATTCCGGCATGATAATCACGTCAAAACGTACGCGATCACCTTGCAGACGGGCAGATTTCACCCGACCCACTTCCAGGCCGCGGTGGCGGATCTTGGTGCCGCGCTTAATCCCATAGCTGTCTTCAGCGTAGAGTGAGAAGGTGGCCACGCCCGGTTGCTGCTCCTGCAGTTCATCCTGGCTGATAGCAACGAATTTTCGGGTACTTTCACCGGCGCCGGGAATCAGCGTCAGGTAATTGCCACGGATCAGGTTGCTGATGTTTTTTACTCCGTTAAGAGAAAGCTCAGCTTCTTCCAGCAGCATTTTTGAACCAGTGGTCAGTAGATCGCTCATGCTTGGGTCAATCGCCGCCTGAGCAATGATTTTCTTGCGGTCGTGGTCAAGACGAACATCTGAGATCTGTCCAATCTTCAGTCCACGGTAAACAATCGGTGCGCCACTGGCACTGATGTTGTTGTCTTCAGGCAGAGCCACGCTGATCGCAATACCACGACCGGCAGTGTTGAGATCCGGGTAGAGACGGAAAAGGTGATTAGCCTCAATGGCCAGTCCTTCGTCAGGCGAGTCAAATGCGATTGCGCCGCTGAGCATGGCTGACAGGCTTTCAAACTGAATATCGACACCATTAAAGTCGATGTTCGCGCTCATACCGCTGACATTCCAGAACCGGCTTTTATTTGTGACCAGACTCGCATAGGCCGGTTTGATCAGCACATCGATGACCACGCGCTTGCGGTCTTTGCTCAGGGTATAGTTGAACACTTCACCAACCGGGATCTGTTTGTACAGTACCTGGGAACCAATAGTCAGTGCACCGAGGCTAGGGGCGCGTAATTGGATTTTCAGTCCTTCGCCTACCGGGGTATCTGCCGGTTGGCTGTCCAGCGCGCTAAACTCATTGGCGAATTTTCCCTGACCCGGCTGAAGGGCAATGTAGTTACCGGAAACCAGTGCATCGAGCCCCGAAATACCGGTTATCGACGCTTTGGGTTTCACCAGCCAGAAACGGGTGCCTTCTTTGAGGGTCTGAACGGCTTCAGGATAAATATCGGCCTCAACATAAATGCTTTGCAGGTCATCAGATAGGTTAACATCCCGGACGATACCCACTTCAAGCCCCTGATAGCGGATCGTCGTGCGCCCGGCGACCAGACCGGCGGCATCGTTGAAGTGAATACGAATGCGCTCACCGGCGTCGTTGACCGCCTGATAGATCAGCCATCCGGCCAGCATTAATGCCAGTAACGGTAATATCCACAGCGGCGAGATGCCCCGATCACGCTTGATGTTGACCGGTTCGGGTTGTTGGTTGTTGAGTCCGTTGTTCATAGTTGTCCCATATCAGACGAGAATCTAAGCTTTCAGCGGCAAGCATGGTTAGCACCACTACGACACCAAAGGCAATTGCCCCCGGGCCGGGCGTGAAATCCAGGAGTTGGTCGCGGTCAATCAGCGTCACCATGATCGAGATAACAAACAAGTCCATCATCGACCATTTCCCAATCCACTGAATAAAGCGGTAGAGCTTCATTCGTTGCAGATGGTTAACTTTGCGCTTGAACTGGATGGTCAGCAGAATGAATCCTAGCCCAAGGATCTTGGCGACAGGTACCACGATACTGGCAACAAAAATGATGATGGCGATGCCCACCATGTCGGTTTTTACCAGTGTCGCGACTCCCGAAAAAATGGTGTCTTCAACACGTTTACCGTTATTGAGGAAGATTGAAATCGGATACAGGTTGGCCGGAAAAATAAAGACGGTAGCGGCCAGTAAATATGCCCAGGTTTTCTGGATGGAATGGGGCATACGTTTGTAAAGAGATTCACCACAGCGCACACAATGGCTGTGGTCGCCCTGTGTCATATGACAGCTGTGACAATGTAACGAAAACTCGGTTTGCTTATGGTCGGTCTCAGGCTGCCAGGCTTCCCAGTAGCGATTGACGCTTAGACGCGCCAGTAATATCCCCATCAGTAACTGGAGGAGCACAAGAGAGTACAAACCAGGGCCGACAAAAATATCGGCATAATCCTGCACTTTAAAGCAGGAGACGCCCAGGCTGACCAGAAAGACATCGAACATGGCCCAGTGCTTGAGATGTTCCAGAATCCACAGTGAGCGATGGAATAAGCCGAACTTGCGAAACTTCAGGCCAAGCTGGGCAGTAATAACCGCAGTGCTGACCAGAAATGGGGCAATCGAGCTGCAAAACAGGATCAGTAAAGCAACCGCCGGAAAATCACTGGCCAACGTCAGGGTGCCGGATGGCAGTGTTGCCGGAATCATAACCCCGAACAGACGAATGGTGATCAACGGAAAAAAATGCGCCGGAATGAACAGTATCAGGCAGGCGCAGGCAATAGCGAGTTCGCCGGTAAAGCGAACAGTACTGCCGCGATAAAGCCGGGTCTGGCATCGCGGGCAGTAAGCGCTTTGTCCGTGTCGGGCAACTTGCGGCATAACGGGCAGGTCGCAACCGGGACATCGTCTCGCTGTTGTCATGAGGGTTTAATCCTTTAACAATCCCAAAATTTGGTTAAGGCTTGGGCAATTTTTATCAAAAAGGGCCTGCCCATCATTCGATTTATCAGTACTGGTAAAACAATAATGGACTAAGCCCTTAAAAATGAACGCTATATTATTATTTTAAGTTAGCTCTGGCTACTGAGAGTGTGGCCGGTGACTCAGAATTTACCGGCTCAGCAGACTGAACGCTGCCATACAGGGTCTGATACAGCCCTTCCCGGTTGACCAGTTCATAGTGGGTACCACTTTGACTGACCTGACCATCTTCCAGCACATAGATTACATCGGCTTGTTTAACGGCAGATAAACGGTGCGCCACAATCAGCGTCGTGCGACCCGCCAAAAACTGATTCAGTGCTGTGTGCAGTGCCGCTTCCGTCGCGGTGTCCAGGGCAGAAGTCGCTTCATCCAGAATCACAAACTCAGGATCGGTCAGAATCATACGTGCGATAGCCAATCGCTGGCGTTGCCCGCCGGAAAGCTTGATGCCCTGACGGCCAATGATCGTATCCAGCCCTTCGGTCAGGCGCTGGGTTACGTCGGTCATTTGGGCAATTTTCAGAGCTTGCCACAACTGCTCGTCACTATACTCACCACCCAGAGTCAGGTTGTGGCGCATCGTATCATTAAAGAGAACAGGATGTTGTAAGACCACTGCCATCCTGTCACGCAGGGCTTCGTAGCTGACATCTTCGATCGGATGGCCGTTCACCAGAATCTCGCCACCGTCTTTCTGGTAGATACCGAGTAACAGCTGAATCAGCGTCGACTTGCCACCACCGGAAGAGCCCACCAGAGCAACACGTTTGCCGGCAGGGATAGTCAGGTTCAGCCCTCGCAGTACTTCTTTATCTTCATCGTATGAAAAACGTAGATTCCGGACGTCGATATCCACCAGTTTGTCACGATTAAACGGTGAGACTTTCTGCACCGGACGATGTTCTTCTTCTATAGACAGCAGGCCATTCAGGCGTTGCATCGCTGCGGATGCACTGTACCAGGCAAACTGAATGCCCAGCAGTTCCTGAACCGGCCCAAGCATAAACCAGAGGTAACCAAACACGGCGAACATCTGACCCACGGTCAAATCGGTGAACAGCACCATGATCATTGCCATTGCCCGGAACAGTTCAAAACCGACCAGGAATAAAAGGAAGGAAATACGCCCGGCGGCTTCAGATTGCCAGGCATATTTATCGGCATCGCGGCGAATGTCATTGGCGCTGCTTTTCAATTGAGCCAGAAAATCACGTTCGCGGTTTGCAGCACGAAGCTGATAAATACCGTCAAGGGTTTCAACCAGCCGCTGCTGGAAACGCTCAAAGGACTGATTTTCTTGTTTCTTCAGCGTTTTTACGCGGTTGCCCATCAGCTTAGAGGCATAAACAACAAGGGGGTTAACCAGCAGAATAAACAGCCCCAATTGCCAGTTGAGCCACAGCAGAATAATGGCTGTGCCGATGACGGTCAGTAAACCAATCAGGAAGCGGCTCAGAGTATCACCTACAAACTTGTCGATGGTCTCCACATCGGTTACCAGGTGAGAGGTGATCCCACCACTGCCGCGTTCTTCGTACTGACGCATACTGATGCGACCCAATTTGTCGATCAGGTGGCGGCGCATTTTATAGGTAATATCTTTCGCTACGAGGGTGAACTGACGGCTTTGTAAAATGTTCAGCGCCTGGCTGGAAATGCGCATCAGCACTACAAACAGCAGAACCAGTAAAATGTAAGCGGTGGGTTGCTGCCAGGACTCAGGAAGAAACAGGTTCAGAAAGCGGATACCGTCGGCGGGCTTACCCAATAAAATTTCATCCACCATCAATGGCATCAATAGCGGAATAGGGACACTGATCAGAGTCGCAGCAAGAGCGATAACGTTTGCAGCAACCAGTCTTGATTTATGATGTTTTGCTTGCTTTATCAGCCAAGACCAGTTAATCATTTGTTTCGAATTTTCTTTCACAATGATAATGATTCCTATTACTAATATTGGTGTCATTTTAACGGCTATATAAGGAGTAAGCCATGGAAAATGTAACGAGGTTTTACGACACACTAACGAAGCAAGCCGTCGCGCTGGTTGAAGGTGAACCTGATTTGATCGCTAATATGTCTAATATTAGTGCGCTGCTGGCGATGGAGTTAGAAGATATTAACTGGGTAGGTTTCTATATTCTGAAAGAGGATCAACTTGTTCTGGGGCCGTTCCAGGGTAAACCGGCATGTGTACGTATTCCTGTTGGCCGTGGTGTTTGCGGTACTGCGATTGCGGAAGACAAAGTGCAGCGTGTTGAAGATGTTCATCAGTTTGAAGGCCACATTGCTTGTGACGCAGCCAGCAATTCCGAAATTGTCATTCCACTTCATGTGAATGGTGAGCTATACGGTGTATTGGATATTGATAGTCCAAAATTATCAAGATTTAGCCAATCCGATGAAGACGGTTTGGTATATATGTTGGAAGAACTACAAAAAAGACTCTAATTAGATGCTTTCGGTGGTTTTTCGGCGTTAGGTAATTATAATAGCGGAACAATTTCTTTTTGATTTATGTACTAACTGCGGGGAAGACTCGCATGTGTCAGGAAAGTCCATGGAAAACTCTGAAAAGCTAACGAACAGTAAAGAAGTGATTGCCTATATTGCTGAGCGTTTCCCGAAATGTTTTACTGTTGAAGGTGAAGCCAAGCCTCTGAAGATTGGTATCTTCCAGGATCTGGCTGAGCGCCTTAGTGATGACCCGAAGGTAAGCAAGACTCAGCTGCGTACAGCGCTTCGTCAATACACTTCTTCCTGGCGTTATCTTCACGGTGTGAAAGCAGGCGTAAGTCGTGTAGACCTTGATGGCAACGAGTGCGGTGTGCTAGAACAAGAACATGTTGAGCACGCGCAAAAGGCACTTGAAGAAAGCAAAGCCAAGGTTCGTGAACGTCGTAAAGCACAAGCTGAAGCGAAAGCGGCAGCGGGTGAGAAAGACGGTGAAGCTAAAGCGAAAAAAATTCGCGCCAAAACTGCTAAACCAAAGAACACCAAGCAAAAAACGACTAAGCTAAATAAAAAGCCTGCAGAAACGACCCGTGCACTGGCTGCTGATGAAGTTGTTGTCGGCAAAGACGTTAGTGTGAACATGGGCAACGGAAACATGCCGGCGACTATCGTTGAAATTAGTAAGGACGACGTGCGAGTGCGACTATCAAATGGTCTGACCATGGTAGTGAAAGCGGAGCACCTTCGTTCATAAAGGAGAATGTTCGACGCATGAAATGTCGATACCGTTTCTCACTGATTGCTGCCGGCATGATGCTGGCAGCTTCAGCTCAGGCCCTTGAGGCCAAATACTCATTAAGTGACATTCCTCAGTTAGAACCCGAAAAGCAGCATGCGACTGCCAGTAAGCGGGTTGCTTCTCGCTTTACTCGTTCTCACTACAAGCAATTCTCACTTGATGATAACTTTTCTGCCGGCATGTTTGATCGTTATCTCGAAATGCTGGATTTCAACAAAAGCTTCCTTACCGCTTCAGATATCAAGCAGTTTGAAAAGTGGAAAACCCAACTCGATGATCAGTTGAAACGGGGCGAAACCTCTGCTGCCTTTGATATGTTCAATACGCTGCTCAAGCGTCGTTATGACCGATACCAGTTTGCATTGAATCAGCTTGATCGTGAGATCAAATTTGATATCGATGAAGACATGGTGATCGACCGTTCCAAGCTGGACTGGGCGAAAGACCGTAATGAACTGAATGAGATTTGGCGCAAACGCGTTAAATACGACGCGCTGAACCTGAAACTGACCGGTAAAGAGTGGCCTGATATCAAAGAAACGCTTGAGAAGCGCTACAACAATGCGCTGAAGCGGTTGACTCAGAGTCACAGTGAAGACGTATTCCAGATCTACATGAACGCTTTTGCGCGTCAGGTCGATCCGCATACCAGTTATTTGTCTCCTCGTAACGCCGAACAATTCCAGTCAGAAATGAATCTGTCTCTGGAAGGGATTGGGGCGGTTCTGCAAGTCGTCGATGATTACACCGTGATTCGTTCGCTGGTGGCTGGTGGTCCGGCTTCAGCCTCGAAGAAACTGGCCGCCGGTGATCGCATTATCGGCGTGGCGCAGGACGGCAAAGACATGGTGGACGTGATTGGCTGGCGTCTTGATGATGTTGTGCAGTTGATCAAAGGCCCTAAAGGTAGCAAGGTTAAGCTTGAGATCCTGCCTGAAGGTAACAATGCCAAAAGTTACGATGTCACAATTGTCCGTGACAAAATCCGTCTGGAAGACCGTGCAGCCAAGTCAGAGGTGAAAATCTCGCACGGCCGTAAGATTGGGGTGATTGAAATCCCAAGCTTCTATGTGGGTTTGGCAGAAGATACCAAGAAAGAGCTGGCGAAGCTTAGCGATGAGCAAGTGGATGCGGTGATGATCGACCTGCGTAACAACGGGGGCGGTGCACTGACGGAAGCGACGGCACTGACCGGGTTGTTCATGAACAGCGGACCGGTTGTACAGGTGCGTGACAGCTATGGCCGGGTTAAAGTCAACGGTGATTCAGATGATCGTGTTTACTACGATGGTCCTCTGACGGTGCTGATTAACCGCTACAGTGCGTCAGCATCCGAGATTTTTGCAGCTGCGATGCAGGACTACGGACGAGCGGTCATTCTGGGTGAGCAGTCATTTGGTAAGGGTACGGTGCAGCAACACCGTTCGCTGAACCATATCTATGATCTGTTTGATAAACCGCTGGGTCACGTTCAGTACACCATTCAGAAGTTCTACCGTATCAACGGCGGTAGTACACAAAATCTGGGTGTTGTTCCGGATGTGCCATTCCCGACGGCGGTAGATCCGTCTGAAACCGGTGAAAGCGTCGAAGATAACGCACTTCCGTGGGACAGCATCAAAGCGGCGCAATACTCGAAGATGTATAACTTTTCGCCGATTCTGCCTTCACTGAAAACCAAGCACGAAAAACGTATCGACAAGGATATGGAGTTCGGCTTTATTCAGGAAGACATCGATCGTTATAAAGAAGAGAAGGACATTAACACCATCTCTTTGAACGAGAAGAAGCGTATTGCGGAGCAGAATAAAGAAGATACTGAGCGTCTGACTCGTCTGAACGAGCGTCAGAAAGCACTTGGCAAGCAGCCGTTTGCCAAACTGGATGATGTGCCGAAAGACTACGAAGCGCCGGATGCGTATCTGGACGAAGCCCTTGCTGTAACCGCTGATCTTGTCAGCGTACAGAGCTAAACGGCATACAGATTCTGTATAACCTTCGAAAGCGGTACCTTAGGGTGCCGCTTTTCTATTTGATTTATCAGACTTTCTTGTCCGATTTTTATTTTAAAACCATGTCTCATAGCTGAGACGCCTTGCCTAATAACCGTGATATTAATCATATTTCTCATCCATTCCTGGCAATGAAGGCTAGGGTTAAAAGGTAGATGTCAAAATTCTGGCCGTTTTACTCTGCACGAGGGAATCGCTATGGTGAGATCATTGTTAGTGGCAGTATCAATGTTATTGGCTTCCTTGACTGGCACCGCGCAGGCAAAGGCTGACCTGACAGAATTTGATTACCCGTTGCTGCTTGGTGACTGGTACTGGTTTAGCAACACGGAAGAGGGCGTAGAAAGCGAAGGGAGCAGCTATCGTGCAATGAACATCAAGTTTAAATCAGACTACCATTATGTGATTCGTCTGTTGCAGGTAGACGGAAATGTTGAAGAATGGAGCGGCATTTACGACATTGATGAATCAACAGTAACCTTTCGCAGTCGCGGCCAGCCTGAGCAACAGCATACTTACATGCTGAGCTACAACCAGTTTTTATTAGATGGTGCGCGATTCACAAAACTGGCTCCTGAACATCTGGCGGGCAACTGGCGTTCATCGCGCATCAGCGGCCAGGATGTGGGAGATGCTGTCACTCAGTTATCATTATCGCTTCGTCCTGACTTTTTGTTTTCAGCAGAAGTGTCTGGCAAAAATGGCAAGAAAATCGAACATCGCGGAATTTACTACATCGAAGATGATCAAATCGTGCTGATTTTTGAAGACGGCCAGCACGACAGTCAATTCCGGTTAGGCAGTAACACCCTGACTCTGACTAACAAGCTGTTCGGGATGGAAGCTATCATGCAACGTGAATAACGGTTTCTTGATCGCGTTGTTGTCCATATGAAAGATTGGTTATGAGAGGACAGTGGTGAGTGGCTGGCTGATCGGTCACCGAACCAAGCAATACGAATCAAGCAACACGAATCAAGCAACAAAAGACGCAAGGTTAGGGTGAAATAGCGATGTAAAAAAGGCTTGTTTTCACAAGCCTTTTTTATTTTTTTGGAAGAGCATTGAACGTAAATTGGCGGTCAGAGGTAATTAGTTCTTTGCCTCAGTCAATAACGCTCGGTGCTGTATCATCATCCAACAATCTTGAAAGCCTGACGCAGCTGGGAAAGATAATCTTCGTCGCGGCAGATGCTTTTGCCGGGTTCGTCAGAAATTTTCGCCACAGGGCGGCCTTCACACTCGGTCAGTTTCAGCACGATGTTCAGCGTTTTCACACCGGGTAAGTCGCAGGTCAACTGTGTACCAATACCAAAGCTGATATTGATGCGATGTGCAAAGTGTTTGTAAATTGTCAGTGCTTTGTCCAGAGTCAGGCTGTCTGAGAACACCAGAGACTTGGTTTTCGGATCAATGCCCAGTGCTTCATAGTGAGCAATGGCCTTTTCACCCCAGGCAATCGGGTCACCGCTGTCATGGCGTAAGCCAATAAAACGCTCAGACAAGCGCAGATCGAAATCACGCAAGAAAGCATCCATATTGATGCAGTCCGTCAGGGCGATACCCAGTGAGTCCGGGTACTCCTGTAGCCAGCGATTCAGAGCCAGTTGCTGGGAATCCGCCAGTTCACCGGACAGTTGCTGATGCGCTTGGAACCACTCATGCGCTTGTGTGCCTACAGGTGTCAAACCACGTGTACGCGCCAGGTGATAGTTTGAGGTGCCTTTAAATTCAGCCACGTTTGTTTTCAGATAATCCACAACATGGTGATGCACATCTTTAGAGAAGCGGCGACGAGTGCCGAAATCGACCAGTGCAAAGGCGTCAAGATCAATACCTTCCTCGGATGCACGGTGGTAAAACTGGTCAAGTTTTCCTTTCAGCTGTGCAAGGGCGTCGTCTGAACTGGCATCAGGGTAGAGGTGTTTGCAGCGAATTTCGCAAATGATAGCCAGTAGCGGGACTTCCCACAGAATGATATCCAGCCACTTACCGGTGATCGTGATAGCAAGCTGATCGCCGGTTGCATCGATATGTACCTGCTCACTCTTAAGCTGAAATGACTTGAGATACTCAAGGTAGTCTTCTTTAAAGAAGCTGAGTGTCGACAGGTACGCAATCTCTTCACCGGTGAATGACAGGCCGGCAAGACGGTTGATGTGATCCTGAATCTCTTGGCAATAAGGACGAAGGTCTTCCTCGCTCCGGCAATGAAACTCTGCGACCGCCTCAATATCTGGGTATTGATGAAAAATTGCTTGCTGCATATGTAATTTATATGCATCGGTATCAAGCAGGGAGTCGATAATCCCAATGTGTCCTAATTGATTCATAACTAGTTTGGTCGTTTTTTGCAATCCGAGGATTTTACCTTATTTTGAGCCGAGATTGCCTCAAAATGTTTCAGATAGTTGAAATTTTTAGGGCGAGTACCATACGCTGAAAAGCCATCAACGACAAGCCTACCAAGCACTTTTTATGGTAATTGGTGTCATAGTGTTAACACTATGTTTATGCGAGGATCTTGCTGCGAGAAAGATTTTGGGTAACCATTATCTTTTATAAAACTAATTATAGTAAAAATGATGCCCTGTCATTTAGCTGAATAACTAGTTTGAAGTCTGCCTGCATTGCATGAATATTCACCACTTGTCATATCTGGTGTTGAACTTCAGAGCGATTCTGGCAGTGGCTCTTGTCTGTCGCAGTTAAAGACAGAATAATGGAAACAACCGCCAGCGACTTCTCGCTCTGCCTTTATGGTAATTGTGCGGATAGAAATAAGGAATTTACATGGCCGAACAACCTACGATGACTCAGCCTACGGCAAAATACCGTTCTGACTACCAGTCTCCTGACTTTACCATCACCGATATCTCCCTGGAATTTGACCTGTATGACACTGCCACGAAAGTACTGGCGGTCAGCAAGGTTATCCGTCAGAAAGACACCGCAACGACGCTGGAGTTGGATGGCGACCACCTGAAATTGGTGCGCATTGAAATTAACGGTGTAGCCTGGAGCGACTTTGCTGAAGGCGAGGGCAAACTGTCTGTCTATAATGTGCCTGCTGAGTTTGAACTGTTGATCGAAACAGAAATCAACCCTGAAGCAAATACGCTGCTGGAAGGTCTGTACAAATCAGGCGGTGCCTTCTGTACGCAATGTGAAGCTGAAGGCTTCCGCAATATCACTTACTATCTGGATCGCCCGGATGTACTGGCGCGTTACACCACAAAAGTGATTGCCGACAAGGCCCAGTATCCGTACCTGATGAGTAATGGTAACCGTGTTGACAGCGGTGATCTGGATAATGGTCGTCACTGGGTTCAGTGGCAGGATCCGTTCCCGAAACCAAGCTATCTGTTCGCACTGGTTGCCGGTGATTTTGACGTACTGCGTGATAAGTACACGACGAAAAGCGGTCGTGTGGTTGATCTGGAAATCTTTGTCGACAAAGGCAACCTGGATCGTGCGGAATATGCCATGACTTCGCTTATCAACTCCATGAAGTGGGATGAAGAGCGTTTCGGTCTGGAATATGACCTGGATATCTACATGATCGTTGCTGTTGATTTCTTCAACATGGGCGCCATGGAGAACAAGGGCCTGAACATCTTTAACTCTAAATATGTACTGGCTAACCCGAATACTGCGACGGACACCGATTATCAGGGTATTGAGTCGGTCATTGGTCACGAGTATTTCCACAACTGGACCGGTAACCGTGTGACTTGCCGTGACTGGTTCCAGCTGAGCCTGAAAGAAGGCCTGACGGTTTTCCGTGATCAGGAATTCTCCTCTGATCTGGGTTCTCGTCCGGTTAACCGTATCAACAACGTTCGTATTATGCGTGGCCCGCAATTTGCGGAAGACCGTGGCCCGATGTCTCATCCGATCCGTCCGGACAAAGTGATCGAAATGAATAACTTCTACACCCTGACCGTCTATGAGAAGGGCAGCGAAGTTATTCGTATGATGCACACATTGCTGGGCGAAGAAAACTTCCAGGCTGGCATGAAGCTGTACTTTGAGCGCCATGACGGCACTGCGGCAACCTGTGACGATTTCGTTCAGGCGATGGAAGACGCATCGGGCATCAGCCTTGAGCGTTTCCGTCGTTGGTACAGCCAGGCCGGTACACCGGTTGTGACGGTTGATACTGAGTATCTGGCGGATGTTAAGCGTTACCGTGTCACTGTTAAACAACACACTGCACCAACACCTGAGCAGGAAGAGAAGTTGCCGCTTCATATTCCATTTGATATTGAGCTGTATAACCGCCAGGGTGATGTTCTTCCGTTACAATGTAACGGTGAAGCCATGCATCATGTGCTGAATGTGACTGAAGCCGAGCAGGTGTTTGAGTTCGAAAACATCGACGAGCAACCTGTGATCTCTATGCTGCGTGAGTTCTCTGCTCCGGTGATCCTGGAATACGATTACAGCGACGACGAGCTGATTTTCCTGATGGTGCATGCTCGTAACGAATTTGCACGTTGGGATGCGGGTCAGATGCTATTGGCGAAGTACATTAAGCGCAATGTAGAGCGCGTTCGCCAGGGTGAGGCGTTTGAACTGCCTGAAGCCGTGATTGATGCCTTCCGTGGCGTGCTGCTGGATGAGAAGCTGGATCCTGCTTTCATCGCTGAAGTCCTGACACTGCCAAACGAAAACGAAATTGCCGGTTGGTACAAAACGGTGGATGTGGATGCGATCCACCAGGTTGTTGGAGAGCTGGAAGTTGCTTTTGCGAAGGCAATGGAAGATGAGTTTACTGCGATCTACCATGCCCTGAATCAGGGGGCTTACACCATTGAGCATGACGCGATGGCCAAACGTGCATTGCGGAATACCTGTCTGGCTTATCTGGGTCATACTGGGCAAGGTAATCAGCTGGTCAGCAAGCAATACCAGGTGTCTGATAACATGACTGACACCATGGCCGCGATGGCTGTCGCGAATGACGCGGAACTTCCTTGTCGCGAAGCTCAGATGACTGATTTCAGTGATAAATGGACGCACGATGGTCTGGTAATGGACAAGTGGTTCATTCTGCAAGGTAAGAACCCGGCGGAGAATGCGCTGGAGAATGTGCGTGAAACCATGAAGCATCCGGCGTTTGATCTGAAAAACCCGAACCGTACCCGTAGTCTGGTTGCCAGCTTCTGTGCCAATAACCCAGTTCGTTTCCATGCGAAAGACGGTTCAGGCTATCAGTTCCTGACTGAAATCCTGACAACGCTGAATACCAGCAACCCGCAGGTCGCCTCTCGTCTGATTGAGCCGTTCCTAAAGTATCGTCAGTATGACGAAGCCCGCCAGTCACTGATGCGCGCTGAGCTTGAGAAACTGGCTAAGCTGGAAAATCTGGCAAAAGATTTGTACGAGAAAGTTCAAAAAGCGCTGCAACAGTAAACCAGCGGCTTTAAACGCTGATTTAACCGCGATGGTTTAGCAGTTATGTTTTAACCGTTATAAAGGGCAGGGAGACCTGCCCTTTATTTTTTGAGCAGTCGGTATGCTTACGTCATGCCATACAGAACGTTCTTTGGACATAGCGTGAGAAGGTACAGGAGGCCGAGTTAGGAAAAACCATGAAAGCGTATACTTTTTCAATCTATATCACATATCAGAATTACCTTAACTACTACAACGGCGCAGCCAGCACGGTCCAGGTGGTCACAGATGAAGGGTTAAGGTTGCAGTTACCTGCGGCCCGGTTGCGGCCATTTTTAAGCCAAATAGGAATAAAAGGGCGTTTTCGTTTAACAGTAAACAGTGAAAATCGATTCCATTCACTGGAGAAGCTGGCATAAAACTGCTGCTAATATCTTGATAACATTTTTGTAACTAATGAATTTAATGAAAGAGCAAAAATAAAAGTTATGCAGTTAATTTGCATTAGTTTTATTTAACTGAATAAAAGCTGAAAATAACCCTAAAAATAAATGGTTAGACCAATTGACAAGGGCCTGTGGGAATTTTGACGCTATTTTCATCAGACCCAGATAATCCGACCAGTCAAAATCTCTACCTTAGTCACATATTCGATTTTTTCCTGCTCAGACAGTGATATTAACGTAACCATTTCGCAACAAAAGGCCCTACAATAGCACTCGCGGATTACCCGTCATTCGTGAGTTGTTTATCCCCAATTCTGCTCATGAGTGTTTTTATAAAAATTCTATACTTTATTGTAAAAATATAACGATGGAGCATTGCTATGACCGCACCTGACCCTATAGTGCCGGTATTGCTTGAGAAAGTTTATGGCTTAATCCAGGACAAGATTGAGACCCCTCAGCAGTCATTAGTAGAAGTGTTTGCTCAGCGATTGTTAGGACAACTGGCAGAAGATGATCTGCTTCAACGGAATGAATCTGACCTTTACGGTGCTGTACTAAGTCTGTGGCACCACCTGGTACAAAATAAACCTGATCAAATCTCAGTACGTGTCTACAACCCAACTTTGAGCCGTTACGGCTGGCAGTCTACCCACACTGTTGTTGAAATTATTACTCCGGACCGCCCATTCCTGGTTGATTCAGTACGCATGACACTGAACCGTCTGGGTATCACCAGTCACCTGATGCTGAACGGCCCGTATTTCTTCAAACGCAACGCGGAAGGTGTCATTACTGAAGCGTGTGGTAAAGACGGCGATCTTCAGACGTTGTTCCACATTGAAGTGGACCGCCTGAACGACAAACAAGAGTTGGAAGCATTAAAACAAGAACTAGAACAAGTGCTTCAGGATGTTGATCTGGTCGTCAATGACTGGCAACTGATGCAGGCAAAACTGCAGTCAATCGTTGAAGAATTGAAAAATGCAAATATGCCAGTTAAGAAAGACAAGCGCGAAGAAGCGATTGCTTTCCTTGACTGGGTGACTCACCACAACTTCACCTTCATGGGTTACCACAACTATGATCTGGTGCCGATTGAAGGTGATTATGAACTGCGCCCGACGAATGAAGACGGCCTTGGCCTGCTGAGCAAGTCAAGCAAGGTGAAAACACTGCGTCTGTCTGAGCTGCCTGAGACTGCCCGCTTTGAAGCGCGTAAGCCGGATCTGCTGATCCTGACAAAAGGCAACGTGAAGTCGAAGATCCACCGTCCGGCTTATACCGATTACATCGGGATCAAGCGTTTTGATAAAGATGGCAATGTGATCGGTGAGCACCGTTTCACGGGTCTGTACGCGTCAACGGCTTATAATCAGTCGATCATGAGCATTCCTCTGATCAGCAATAAGGTTAACCGTATTCTGGAAGAGAGTGGCTATTCTGCTGGTTCTCACTCCTGGAAAGCGCTGAATAACCTGATGGAAACGTATCCGCGTGACGAACTGATCCAGGCCAGCGAAAAAGAAATGCTGGATGTGGGCTGTGGTGTTGTACGTATGCAGGATCGTGATTTGCTACGTCTGTTTGTTCGCCGCGACCCATTCGGTCGTTTCTTCTCTTGCATGGTGTATGTCACGAAAGAGCGTTACAACACTGAGCTTCGTCGTAAGACGCAGCGCGTACTGAAAGAATACTTTGGTTCTGAACAGGACGTTGAATTCACTACTTTCTTCTCTGAGAGCCCACTAGCAAGAACCCATTACATCGTGCGCGTAGAAAACAATAACTTCGATGTCGACGTTAAAGCCATCGAACACAATCTGGTTGAAGCGGCTTCTTCTTGGGAAGACCGTCTGAGCTCATCTCTGATCGCAAACTTTGGTGAAAGCCAAGGGACGCTGCTGGCGAAAAACTATGCCCGCGCATTCCCGCGTTCATACAAAGAGCAGATGCTGCCAGGTTTCGCGGTTGCGGATATCGAGCAGCTGGAAAGCCTGAGCGAAGATAACAAGCTGGGCATGCTGTTCTACCGTCCGCAGGAAGAAGCGACCGATTCACGTTACGTGAAACTGAAGCTGTTCCACCGTGATGAGCCGATCCACCTGTCAGACGTTATGCCTATGCTGGAAAACCTTGGCCTGCGCGTGATTGGTGAAGAACCGTATGAAGTGAAGACTGCGAGCGGTACCGTGTACTGGATCCTGGACTTTGCGATGCTCCACAATGCCTGCACAGGGATTGATCTGGCTGAAGCCCGCGATCGTTTCCAGGAAGCATTTTCTGCTATCTGGCACGGCGAAATCGAAAGTGATGGCTTCAACCGTTTGGTACTGTGTGCCGGTCTGACAGGTCGTGAAATCACGATTCTGCGTAGTTTTGCCCGTTACATGCGCCAGGTTGGCTTCCCATTCAGCCAGCACTACATCGAAGAAACGCTGTCAAATCACAATGATCTGGCTCGTGATCTGGTTCAGCTGTTCCGACTGCGTTTTGATCCTGAAATCAAGCACACAGAAAAAGCAGAGCAGGATCTGATTGCAAAACTGCATGAGAAGCTGGATGAAGTAGAAAGCCTGGATGACGATCGTATTATCCGTCGTTACATGGAAATGATCCGTGCTACCCAGCGCACTAACTACTACCAGCTGGACGAAAACGGTCAGCCGAAACCATGGCTGTCACTGAAACTGCGTCCGTCTGAGATCCCTGAAATCCCGGCACCGGTTCCGTTCTTCGAAATCTTCGTGTACGCACCGGATATGGAAGGTGTACACCTTCGTGGCGGTAAAGTTGCGCGTGGTGGCCTGCGCTGGTCTGACCGTCAGGAAGACTTCCGTACAGAAATTCTGGGCCTGGTAAAAGCGCAGCAGGTTAAGAACACTGTTATCGTACCGGTAGGTGCAAAAGGTGGCTTCATCTGTAAACGTCAGCCTCAGCTGTCAACTCGTGAAGAGATCTGGGCTGAAGGTCAACGTTGTTACAAACGTTTCATTCGTGCGCTGCTGGATGTGACTGATAACATTGTTGACGGCGATCTAATTCCACCAGCGAACGTTGTTCGTCATGATGAAGACGACCCGTATCTGGTTGTTGCAGCCGATAAAGGGACTGCGACGTTCTCTGACCTGGCTAACTCAGTGTCGGAAGACTACAACTTCTGGCTGGGTGATGCATTTGCATCCGGTGGCTCTAACGGTTATGACCACAAAGCCATGGGTATCACCGCGAAAGGCGGCTGGGAATCAGTCAAGCGTCACTTCCGTGAAATCGGTATTGACTGCCAGAATACAGACTTTACATGTGCCGGTATCGGTGACATGGCTGGTGATGTATTCGGTAACGGCATGCTGCTGTCTAAGCATACGCGCCTGGTCGCTGCCTTTAACCACATGCATATCTTCCTGGATCCTAATCCGGATGCTGCAACCAGCTGGGAAGAGCGTAACCGTCTGTTCAATCTACCTCGCTCAAGCTGGGAAGATTATAACCCAGAGCTGATTTCTGAAGGGGGCGGTGTCTTCTCTCGTCGCAGTAAAGCGATCAAGCTGACGCCACAAATTCAGAAGCTGCTGGGCACCCGTAAGCAAACCATGCCGCCAAATGAGCTGATCCGTTTGATCCTGACAATGGAAGTGGATCTGCTGTGGAACGGTGGTATCGGTACTTACGTGAAATCTCAGGCTGAGACGCACACTGATGTGGGCGACCGTGCAAACGATGGTCTGCGCATTAACGGTAGTGAGCTACGTGCGAAGATTGTGGGCGAGGGCGGTAACCTGGGTATGACTCAGCTGGGCCGTGTCGAGTTCGCGAAGAACGGTGGTCGTGTTAATACCGACTTTATCGACAACGTAGGCGGTGTTGACTGTTCAGACAACGAAGTGAACATTAAGATCCTGCTGAACACACTGGTTGCCGGCGGAGATCTGACTTACAAGCAGCGTAATGAACTGCTGGAACGTATGGAAGACGAAGTGTCTGAAATCGTTCTTGATGATGCATACTGTCAGAGCGAGTCAATCTCCGTGACACAGCATCAGGAAGTCCAACTGCTGAAAGAGCAAATCCGCTTTATCCATCACATGGAAAAAGCAGGGAAGCTGGATCGCGCTCTGGAAAATATCCCGGATGACGATGCACTGGCTGAGCGTGAAAAATCAGGTATGGGTCTGACCCGCCCTGAACTGGCAGTACTGGTTGCCTACGGCAAGATGGTTCTGAAAGAAGAAATGGCAACGGATGAAATTGCAAATGATCCGTACCACGCGCGTTTGCTGCCGGCTTACTTCCCGAAAGAGCTGCAAGAAAGATTCCGCACGCAAATGGATCAGCATCCACTGCGTAAAGAGCTGATTGCGACGTCTCTGGCTAACCAGATGTCGAATGAGATGGGTTGTAACTTTGTTACTCGTCTGCAGGAAGAAACCGGTGCAACAGTGGCCGAAATTTCATCTGCCTACTCAGTTGGCCGTGCCATTTTCGACTTTGCTCAGTACTTCGAGCAGGTTCGTGAGCTGGATAACGTAATACCGGCCGATGTGCAGTATGACATTATGTACCGTTGCCGTCGTATGTTGCGTCGTGCGACACGCTGGATTCTGCGTAACCGCGACCGTAAGCTAAGCATCGAAGAGCAAATTGCATTCTACCAGCCGGTAGTAAGCAAACTACGTGAAAATCTGGAACGTTACCTTGTCACTGAAGAAGTGAAAGAGCACAACGATCAGGCTGAATCGATGATCAAACAGGGTGTACCGGCAGAACTGGCGCATAATATTGCGCGCCTGAGCAGCCTGTACTCAGCAATGGATATTGCACAAATTACCAGTGAGATGGATAAAGATATCGACCTTATCTCTCGAGTGTACTTTGTCCTGGGAGCTGAATTGTCACTGCACTGGTTCCTGAAACAGGTTCATAATCAGCCTGTAGAAAACCACTGGCAGGCACTGGCGCGTGCTTCATTCCGCGAAGATCTGGATTGGCAACAGCGTCAGCTGACTTCTGCTGTTATCAGCAGTGGTTTAGTAGGGGGTGACGCAGAAGGCCTGATTGAGAGCTGGATGAAGGAACACAAGAAGGCGATTCGTCGCTGGAATACCGTGCTGACTGAGTTCAAGGTAGGTACAACTCATGAATTTGCCAAGTTCTCTGTTGCACTGCGTGAACTGATGCTGCTGAATCTGCACTGCCGTCCGGCAATGTAATTCTGCAAAATTGGTGAATAAACCATAGCAACTGCTCAAATTGTTTGATTTTCAGGCCACCCACAGCTGTGAGGTGGCCTTTTTTTATCTCTGGTTAACATGTAAGTTAATCGTTTGCTATTTCTGTTAAAAAACAAACTGTTAATTATTTGCATTAGCCAGTCAATTTATAGGGTAGCGAGTATTTTTATCGTTAAACTATAAAATAATCGTTGAATTGGTGGCACAAAGTAGGAATAATGTTCTCCCGTTTATACGGGGCTTTTACTAGGAGGTACAATGATTTACCGCCTCGCACGATCCGCTATTTTTAAGCTAGACGCTGAAATGGCGCATGATCTTGCTATTCAGAACTTTTCTCGCTTCACCGGTACACCTCTCGATCTCTTCTATCGTCAACACGTCCCTGATCATCCTGTCGAAGTGATGGGTATCAAATTCAAAAACCCTGTTGGTCTGGCTGCTGGCCTTGATAAAAACGGCGAATGTATTGATGCATTTGGCGCGATGGGTTTTGGATTCGTCGAAGTCGGTACAGTCACACCACGCCCTCAGCCTGGTAATGATAAGCCTCGTTTGTTTCGTGTCATTCCTGCCGAAGGCATTATTAACCGCTTCGGTTTTAATAACCTGGGCGTTGATAACCTGATTGAAAACGTCAAGAAGGCAAAGTATGACGGTGTCATCGGGATCAATATCGGTAAAAACAAAGATACACCGATTGAGAAAGGGGCAGAGGACTACCTGATCTGTATGGAGAAGGTATATGAACATGCTGGCTATATCACAGTCAATATTTCATCTCCTAACACACCGGGCCTGCGAAGCTTGCAATACGGTGAAATGCTTGATGAGCTGCTGGCACAGCTAAAAGAGAAGCAGAAAGAGCTGTGTGAGAAATATGGCAAGTATGTACCGCTGACATTGAAGATCGCACCGGATCTTGAAGATCACGAAATTGCCCAGATTGCCCAGTCACTGATCAAAAATGAAATTGATGGTGTCATCGCGACGAACACGACTCTGGATCGTTCGCTGATTGAAGGGATGCCTCATTGCGATGAAGCGGGTGGCCTGAGTGGTCGTCCGCTTCAAAACCGCAGCACCGAAGTGATTCGTTTGTTGGCACAAGAACTGGATGGCGCATTACCTATCATTGGGGTGGGTGGTATCGATTCTGCTATTGCCGCTCGAGAAAAAATGATGGCTGGCGCAAGTCTGGTGCAGGTTTACTCCGGCTTTATTTACCACGGACCAAAACTGGTTAAGGACATTGTCTCTAACCTGAAGTAAGCGGTTCGAGAAAAAATGTATATCGTGCCTGTTGATGTTCATCGGCAGGCACTTTTTTTTGTTTAAGGTATATGACAGACACTCAAGTCAGGGGCAATTGTCAAACTTACACCTTTTTTCATCTACTTAGCCCTGTTTATTTCCTCTTTTTATTTGGCCTGACCACAGTAAAATTGTTCTAAAGTTTTGTTTCGAACGTTGGATAAAGCAGTATAACGAACGGATTTTGGAGCGAGAACATGTTGAAACCTAACAATTCATGGATGTGGTACTACGACCAAAAACATGACGCTCTGATGCTGGATCTAGGGGAGGAGATGATTTTTCGCGTCTCTATTCCAACCAAAAATCTGGTGCCTTGTGCATTTACCCGTTCTGTATTTACTGTTGACGACGCCAGTACCTACCAAACCTACCTTGAGGGCGTTTCTTCGCTCGATCTGCCAGCACCGCGCAAAGTTGAAATTGCTCTGAATGCAGTGGCTGCAAACCGCTTTCATAAACCAATGATGCCGAAAAGCTGGTTTTTTAAAGACCTTAAAAACGCACATTGCCCGTCTGAAGGTGACGTTGTCACGTTGTATACGGAAGATGGCCAGGCTAACTTCCTGGTGATTGAAAATAACGGAAACGCCAGCCTGTGTATGTCGGCTGAAGTGGAGGCCGTTAACCTTAACAATGCGAAGCAAATGCAGTTCTGCGATACGATCAAAGTGATGAATGACCGTATGGAAGCATTCGAGGCGCACGTAGAAATGCCTGTCAGTTTCGCACTGGTAGGCTGATTTACCTTCTGAAATGTTTCTCCGTGGCATTCACAGCCAGCGCGTACCAGCTCAATTGTTACCTTTATTTCTGCCTGATAACTGCACATGAAACAGTGTTATATCTCCTTCCTCGCTGAAAATAGCGAGTTGTAAGCTTGTCCATTGCCCCGAAAAACTAACCCTGGAAACATTAACCTCCATTAACTTTAAGCAGCCACAGGCAACCAAACCACAGCTGCGTACTCTAGTCTCCCTTCATTTTGTGGCCAATTGCTACCTGAGTTCAATCTCTACCAGAAGCCAATCGCTATCGCTTGTGTACCAACTGGAGAGAGAGTGCCTGTCTATCTCAATTGACTCGTTACCCATGGTCGACATCTCTCACTAAAACGACTTTCACTCATGGCCTCTGAACGACTCTCAATGCACGGACCAAACCATCAGGTGCAATTTCTAACGAAATCCCCCATGTACTGAACAAAAAAGAGACGAGTGGTTACTTACCATGTGGCGGTCATAACTGTTTGTATATTAATGAGAAAGGGTAGGGAAGTCGAAAATAGAGCCGTTAGGTTTTTATACTCATGTATGGACGAGTTCTGTCGGTATGTTAATGCGTCGTTCAAGTGGATCCCTAAGCACATTAGCCCCAATGAGTGTCAGCAAGTCTACCAAATACTTTTTCGTCGCTTTGTTCACATATATCTGAAGTGGGTGTGTTTACAACACATAGTTGGCCTACTCAGCCTTAGTAGACAGATAAATTGTATGCTCTTGAGCGATCTTTTCTACACCACAAAAGCAGGATGAATCTAAGGGAAAAATAAAGGCAATGCTCTGGTCTGAAGTATTTCATTACCGGGGCATCACCAAGTAACAGAGTCAGCATGTGGCGTATTTTTGACGTTGCGCGTCAAAAACTGTCTGCCTGAGCAGACGTGAAGGTAAGGGAATGCCCATTTGCTTGTGCAAAATATGTTCAAAATTAGTGAGCTGGGTCTAAAAAAGTTATCTTTTTTTAATGTTTTTTCTGCCTCTTTTTGTCTTCTGAGGGCAAAAAAACACCAATATTTTGCACCTGAATCTACATGGTGATTTGTTTTATTTCCTCAATTTCCTTATTCGTGTAATTAAATTACAAGTGATGTATGAGAGATATCCGTTACAAACCTGAACTATTTCCAATCGGGAAACTAACGAGTGTTTTGTTTTGATTCGCCTTTGGTGATAGTCAGTACAAACTTATTAATCGGGGAAAGCATGAATCACCTCAGACAGGAAGTGCGTAGTCATCTTGTTGTTTTATGATTTCAACTCATTGATAATTAATGGTTATATTTGTTTGTTTCTAAGGGTGGACGATTGTGGAGGGGATGGTGGGCGTTGTTTTGCTAAGGTTTCCCTGACCGTTTCTAAATGGAAACGTTCGTGATGATTGTTTGTTGTTTCCCGGAGTGAACAATTCAGATGGGTGGGGTTGTATACTATTGAGTGCTCATGTGGCCTGTTTTGCTTCTTCTTTGACATGAACTCAGGGTGAATCTTTTAGCTTGAATTGCCCTTGACATTACCTTTGAATCTGTACGCTGAATCAGGGCAGCGTAATTTGAGTGAAATAATTGCTGTTTTTTTAACTAAATGGGTCGGGAGATCCCTTTGGTGCAAGGTATTTAGAGGGTTTTCAGTTATAATTCACCGCAACATAAGTGCGAAATGAACCTCATGAATCAATATCTAGCAATCACTTCCCGTGGCCTTGAGAATCTTCTGGCCCAAGAACTCGAGCAACTTGGTGCTCAACAAATTAAAGTTGTTCACGCCGGCGTGCGTTTTAAGGCGGAACAGGGTACGGCATACCGCTGCTGTCTATGGACACGACTGGCTTCACGAATCATTCAGGTACTGGGTGAATTCACTGTTCGTGATGATATGGATCTGTACCTTGGTGCGACAGCTATCAACTGGCCGTCTTACTTCCACTTCAATACTCGAATCATTGTCGATTTCAACGGTACTAACCGCGAAATTCGTAACAGCCAGTATGGCGCAATGAAAGTAAAAGATGCCATTGTGGATAAATTCACAAAGGCTGATCTTCCTCGTCCGAGTATTGACCGCGTCCGTCCTGAGCTCCGTATTCATATGCGTCTGTCAGGCGAAAACGGCATTTTGGGTCTGGATATGGCCGGTAGCGGTCTGCACCAGCGTGGCTATCGTACTGATGCTGGTAAAGCGCCTCTTCGCGAAACCCATGCCGCAGCACTGGTTCTGAAATCTGGCTGGGTTCCTGGCAAGCCTTTGCTGGATCCTATGTGTGGTTCCGGTACTTTGCTGATTGAAGCGGCGATGATCGCGGCAGACATTGCCCCAGGTCTTAAGCGTAAACAGTGGGGCTTTGAGTTCATCAGCGATTTCGATAAAGAAGCCTGGATGGAAATTCATGCTGAAGCGAAAGTAAAAGCTCGCCGTGGTCCTGCGAACGTTGAACCACTGTTCTTTGGTCGTGAAAAAGATCAGCGTGTGCTGAGCATTGCGCGTGATAATGCCGGTCGTGCTGGTGTTTCTGAACTGATCCAATTTAAGCAGGAAGATGCGACTCAGCTGACTTGTCCTGAAGGATTTGCAGAAGGTGTCATCCTGTGTAACCCGCCATACGGTGAGCGTCTGGGTACAACACCTGAGCTGATTTCTCTTTACACCTTGTTTGGTAATCGCCTGAAACTGGCATTTGCGGGTTCAACGGCTGCGATATACTCGTCATCAAACGAGTTGCTTAGCTGCCTGCGTATGCGTGCTGATAAGCAATTCAAGCTGCGAAATGGTGCGCTGGACTGTGTGCTGAAAACGTACCTGATCTCGGCAGGTGGCGTGAAACACGTAGAAGGCGAGCAAGAAGGGACACTTGAAGAAACTCAGGTTGCGCCGGATTTTGCCAACCGTCTGAAAAAGAACATCGGTAAGTTGTCTAAGTGGGCAAACAAAGAAGGGCTGGATTGCTACCGTCTGTATGACGCGGATCTGCCTGATTACAACGCTGCGATTGATAAATACCAGGATTATCTGGTTATTCAGGAATACGCTGCGCCAAAATCTATCCCTGAAGAAACGGCACGTCGCCGCCTGATGGATGTTATGCGTGCTGCAATTCAGGTAACCGGTGTTGATACCAGCAAAGTGGTACTCAAAGTCCGTGAACGCCAGAAAGGCAAGAGCCAGTACCAGAAACTGTCGAGTGCTGAGCGTCACATGGTCGTTGATGAATACGGCGTGAAACTGAAAGTTAACCTGTTTGACTATCTGGATACCGGCCTGTTCCTTGATCACCGTATTACCCGTCGCAAACTGGGTGAAATGGCCGAAGGGAAAGACTTCCTGAACTTGTTCGCTTACACAGGTTCGGCGACCTGTCATGCCGCATGCGGTGGGGCAAAATCGACGACAACCGTTGATATGTCTAACACCTACCTGCGCTGGGCGCAGGAGAATATGGAACTGAACGGTAAAGTAGGTCGTCAGCATCAGTTCATCCAGGCAGATTGCCTGCAGTGGCTGCAGGAAGCGGACGGTAGTTTCGATTTGATCTTTATCGATCCGCCGACGTTCTCGAATTCAAAGCGTATGAATCAAAGTTTTGATGTTCAACGTGACCACATCATGTTGATGGAAAACCTGAAACGTATGCTGCGTCCGAATGGTCAGATTGTTTTCTCGAACAATAAGCGCCATTTCAAAATGGATTTCGAGAAACTTGAAGCACTTGGGTTACAAGCGCAGAACATTTCTGATAAAACGTTGCCTTTGGATTTCGGTCGTAACAAGCATATTCATAACTGCTGGATCATTACCCACAAGGAAGGTTAAGTGCTAATTACGCTCTATAGCACAGAAGGGTGTCACTTATGCGAGCAGGCCTATGGCCTGCTCGTTCATGCCGGCGTATCAAATCGCGTTGAGGTGGTTGATATCGCCTTTGATGATACGCTCTTTGCTCGTTACGGTGTCACTATTCCTGTGCTTGCAATTCAATATCCTGATTCTGAACAACAAAGTCCGGAACTCGGCTGGCCGTTTGATGCCGAGAAGCTGGCTGCATGGTTAAACAATAATGGCTTTAATTCACATCAGTAACGCCCAACTGGCGTATGGCGACCATGCTTTACTCGATAAAGCAGAGTTTATTCTTCAACCTAACGAACGTGTCTGTCTGGTAGGCCGTAATGGCACGGGTAAATCCACTTTGATGAAAGTGATTGCCGGCGACGTTCAACTTGATGATGGTAGCATCCAACAGCAGTCTGAACTGCGAGTGTCTCGCCTTGAGCAGGATCCGCCTCGTGACGCCGAAGGGACGGTGTTTGACTTTGTGTCTGAAGGGCTGGCTGAAATTGGTCAAGTTCTGAAGCAATATCACCACTTGCTCGATCTGATTTCTCATGAACCAACAGAGTCAAACTTTGCCAAGCTGGCTCGTGCTCAGGAAAAAATTGACCATGCCGACGCGTGGCAGTTTGATAACAAAATTACTTCTGTGCTGGAGCACCTGCAGTTACAGCCAGGGACATTGCTGAAAGATTTGTCCGGTGGCTGGCAACGTAAAGCGGCGCTCGCGCGAGCTCTGGTGTGCGATCCAGACATTCTGCTGCTTGACGAGCCGACGAACCACCTGGATGTCTCGACTATCGAGTGGCTGGAAGGCTTCCTGAAAGAGTTTAAAGGCTCTATTGTCTTTATCTCGCACGACCGTGCATTCATTCGTTCCATGGCGACCCGTATTGTCGACTTGGACCGCGGGAACTTATCTTCTTTCCCGGGTGATTACGACAAGTACCTGGAAACCAAAGAAGAGATGCTGCGGGTTGAAGAAGAGCAAAACGCAGAGTTTGATAAGAAGCTGGCTCAGGAAGAAGCGTGGATTCGTCAGGGTATTAAAGCCCGTCGTACCCGCAATGAAGGCCGTGTACGTGCGCTGAAACAACTGCGTCGTGAACGCAGCGAGCGTCGAGATGTGCAGGGTAAGGCTGACATGCAGCTTCAGGAAGCCAATCGCTCCGGTAAGATCGTGTTTGAAGCTGAACACATCAGCTACAGCTACGGCGACAAGCCAATCATTAATGATTTCAGCTTTAATGTAATGCGTGGTGACCGGATTGCTCTGATTGGTCCGAACGGTTGCGGTAAGAGTACCCTGCTGAAAATTATGTTGGGCGATCTGCAAGCCCAGGGGCATTTCCACTGTGGTACCAAGCTGGAAGTCGCGTATTTCGATCAGTACCGCGAAGTGCTGGACCCGGAAAAAACGGTAATGGATAACCTGGCAGATGGTAAACAGGAAGTGACCGTTAATGGCCGTACGCGCCACGCACTGGGCTACCTGCAGGATTTTCTATTCCATCCGCGACGTGCACGTACACCGGTAAAAGCCTTGTCCGGCGGCGAGAAAAACCGACTGTTACTGGCCAAGTTGTTCCTGAAGCCTAACAACCTGTTGGTGCTAGATGAACCTACCAACGATTTAGATATTGAAACTTTGGAACTTTTGGAAGATATACTTGCCAATTACCAAGGTACTTTGTTGTTGGTGAGCCACGATCGTCAGTTTGTGGATAACACAGTCGCAACCAGCTGGATTTTTGAAGGTAATGGTGTCATTGAAGAATATGTCGGTGGTTACCATGACGCTCAGGAACAGCGTGCCAATTCGCACAGCCAGAGAGCCAAAGAACAAGCGGCTCAAATTGAAACTGCGAAGAAGAAAGAAGACAACAAACAGCGTCAGGCTGATCGCCCCCGCAATGTTAAGAAGCTCTCTTATAAATTGCAGAAAGAGTTGGAAGACCTGCCGCAACGAATTGAACAACTGGAAAATGAAATTGCTGATTTGCAGGAAAAAATCAATGATCCTGCCTTCTTCCAGGACGTCAAAAATGATACCCAAGCGGTCCTGGCCCGTTTAGCTGATGCCGAAGCGGAATTTGAGCAGGCATTTGAACGTTGGGAAGAACTTGAAGCGATGCAAAAGGAATCTTAATGCAACATAACACCTTGAAGCTATCTACACTGGCGATACTGATCGCCGGTGCCACAAGTGCAAATGCGGCCGTTTATAAGGTTGTAGAAATTGACGCAGACCCGACTGTCGCAAGTCGCGATTACTTCCCTGAGAATGTAGATCAAAATAAAGCGCGCAGCCAGATTGAATATCATGGTCAGGGTATTAGTCCTTCTGCTGACGGTGAAAACTGTTTTGTCAGCGGCGGGTGTAGCAGTGATAACTATCAGGTCTTCGGCGAAAGCCGTTTCGGGGCTGAAGGTCTTCGCATGCGTGATGTGGTTCCGTTCATCAGCGATAACTATCAGGAGATCAACGATGAAGATCGCCTGTACCGTTACTGTGATCGCAATCTAGGGCCGAATACCTGTGATACATGGGCGCGCAGCGAATTTTACGGAAAGGGGTATAACACCAATGACATTGGTGACCGTTCCGGGCTGGGTGGTTTAGTTCGTGAGCAAGAAGCCTGGACTAAAAACTTCTATGCAAACTCACAGGCGTTACTGACCAATGGTAACCAGTTTAGCGTGGTTGAGACTTTTGCGTCTGATTCCGCTAATTATTCCGCATCCGCAGCGCTGGGTGATCTGGTTGCTGACCGAGAGACTTCGAATTCTGTGGTGACTCACGTAGGTAATCTGAGTGGTCAGCCTTACGAATTGGGTATTGCCAGCAGTGCGTATTTTGGTAAAGACGGCCGCTATGCTCGTCAATTTGCCAAACGTGGCTTTGTGAACGTTAACGGTTCGCCATTGAGCTTGGGAGCGGTTAGCTCAGCCAACGAGCTGACCAAAACTGCAGGTCAGTCTCTGGCGTTTGATGCGGTAGAGTTTGACGGAAAACTACTGGTGGTGGGCAGTGCCTCTTTTGCACCCAGTGACTTTGATGATTCTGATCTGAAGGTGCCAAATAACCGCAGTGATCGTGGTGACCCGACCTTCAGTGATAGCGCATTCCGTGGCTGTGATGAATTGATCCCAGGTAAACTAGAACAATTCTACAATACTAAAGAGTGCCAGTTGTCCGTCTTTGCTAATGACGCGGTCTTCTGGACTGTTGATGGCTCTTCTGCCAACAACACTGAAGCAAATCTATTGTCAAAACGGGTAGCTAAAGGGAATCCTGAATTGGAGTATCGCACGCTTGACCCTGATAATAACGATCGCAGCTATCAAGCAGGTGCGCGTGCTGTTGCTCTGGTTTCCGGCAAGCCAGTGGTGGTTGGTTTCACGACTGACTCTATTGATAAGACGTCCATCGATGAAGCGGATAAAGATTACTACGCGATTCGTGCTTCTGTATGGGAACTGCCAGATGGTTCAACAACCGCCAGCAGCGAGTCATTCACCCGTAAGATTATCCCTGGGCTGGATATCGAAGACGGGGGCGGCGAGCGTAAGCTGACTTACAGCATCGCGACCGACGTGAATGAAAACAACAAGGTAATCGGTGTCGCGAAGAATTACCTTGTTGATAACCGTTCATACTCTGAACGTATGTTTGTGTATGACAATAACAACCCAAGTGCTAGCCCAACGTTCCTGGATAGCAGCATTTCATCTTTGTTCTTCAAAGGTGCGAATGGTTACGCAGCGGCAATTAACAACAATGATCAGATTGTTGGTCGTCTGGATGCTGAGTCTGTCAACCAGGTTGATGGCCGATTCCGTCGCCAGCGTGCGTTTACATATGTAATGTCTGACATTCCTGGTTCAGCTGCTCTGAAGAAGGGCGATGTGTATCTGCTGGATGACTTGACCAACGATGGCGTTGTGAAAGGCGATGTCGCGAATCAATACCGTATCTTTGAAGCTACAGGTATCAATGATGCGGGTGTCATTTCAGCGACGGCTTACAAATGTGAAGGCGGTTACGATGATTTGACGAAAGAGTCGTTCTGTCAGGGCGGCGCGTCAAATGTCGAGCGTATTGTTGCGGTTAAACTGGTACCAATTGACGCAGCACAATCTCCGTCGGTTGAGTCACGTCCTACGCAGGAAGCGTCAATCGAACGTTCTGGCGGTGGTAGCTTGGGTGTATTGGCTTTGACAGTGCTAGGCTGGTTAGGGTTCCGTCGTCGCAAGTGATTTTTGTGTAAATATTGCGCAAAACTTCTACAGGCTCACAAATCGTGAGCCTGTTTCATTTCAAGGGTTGATTTGAAAGTCTGTTTGGCCAATTCTTAATAGTGGAGTCACAAAAGCTCCATCATTATGCAATAGTAGTGACTGAACCGATAAGGATGAGGATCGAACTATGAAGAGACAAAAGCGGGATCGCCTGGAACGCGCTCAATCGCAAGGTTATAAAGCTGGTATTAATGGTCGCTCCAGCGAAGATTGTCCGTATCATGCTACGGACGCCCGTACGAATTGGCTAGGTGGCTGGCGAGAAGCAAGACAAGATCTGCAATCTGGCCTCTATAAATAAATCCCTCCGTCTTATCACCCTTATCGAGCCCCTACCAGGAATAGGGGCTCTATCATATCTGCTACTTCTTATCTGTCGTTTCGTTGGTGCTTCTTGGTTCTGAGGCGCTAGGTTGGGTATTTTCCAAATACATTCAGACTTTCAGCCAATCATTCATCATCCAATCATTCAGTAGTATTTGAAGAAGAGGTGTGCACTTGGGTGACGCTGTCACATATGGACTGTTTTTGCCGACTGTATTTTATGGTCTGTATGTTATTGATAGGTTGGGCGTGATTGCCATTTTTCCTGCTTTGTTAACCCATTGGCTAGCAGAGTCGGTAGTATTACATGTGACGATGTCACTTTTTTCGAGAGCAGAGATCAAAAAAGGCCGCCCTGGGCGACCTTTCTTTATTATTCGTAAGCGTAATCTTGATTAGAATGATGACGTGTCTTTGAACAGACCGACTTTCAGATCTTTCGCTACGTAGATTTCTTTGCCGTCAACCAGCACGCGACCATCAGCCACACCCATAATCAGCTTACGATTGATAACACGCTTTAGCTGAATTTCGTAGGTGACTTTTTTCGCTTCCGGCAGGATCTGGCCAGTAAATTTCACTTCACCCACACCCAGCGCACGGCCTTTGCCTTCGCCGCCAGCCCAGCCCAGGAAAAAGCCAACCAGCTGCCACATAGCATCCAGACCCAGACAGCCTGGCATTACCGGGTCACCTTTAAAGTGGCAATCAAAGAACCACAGGTCAGGACGAATATCTAGCTCTGCTTGGATGAAGCCTTTACCGTGCTCACCACCTTCGTCAGTGATAGTAAGAATACGGTCAATCATCAACATATTGTCAGATGGCAGTGAAGGGAATTCAGGACCGTAAAGCTCACCTTTACCACAGGCAACAAGTTCGTCGTAGTTATAAGATTGTTGGCGTTTCATCAGACTTTTAAGCTCCTTAAAAAGTATGCTGGCAATTTAGCTTACACATGTACGCCATACAACTCGGATCAGTTCTGGACAAACCAGTTTTTGATACGCGATAACCAATTGACTTCATTATCGTGATCGCCGTTATGGAAGTGATCAATCCGGACCGCAATTCGGGCCAGAAGGGTGTCGGCTTCCATATCGTCACTGCGGAACACTTTACCGGTTAATAATGGCAGAGCATCATCAACACTTTCGACAGCCCACAGATGGAACTGACCCGCTTTTACGGCTTCAAGTACATCGTCATTTAAGCATAGGTTAGTCAAATTAGTTTTCGGTAAAATGACACCTTGGGTACCGGTCAGGCCACGATAGGCACACACTTTAAAGAAACCTTCGATCTTTTCGTTTAAACCACCTACAGCCTGCACCCGGCCGAACTGATCGACCGCACCCGTCACGGCAATTTGCTGATTAATAGGTTGCATAGCCAAAGCTGAGACTAAAGAGCACAATTCAGCCAGCGATGCGCTGTCTCCGTCCACTTCAGAGTATGACTGCTCGAAAACAATGGACGCGGAGTATGGCAGCGGCTGGTCCAAATCCAGTGCTGTGCTGACAAAAGCCTGCATAATCATCATACCTTTGGCATGGATGTTACCGCCAAGCTCTGCTTTACGCTCAACATCGGAAATATCCCCGTCACCGAAATGGACAACACAGGAAATTCGTGCCGGCTCGCCATACGCACGGGGATGACCCGGCACTTCAACCACAGTCAAGCCATTGACCTGGCCGATTTCTTGGCCTTGGCAGTCAATCAATACCTGACCGTGATGAATATCTTCGATAGCGCGTTCCGGCAGGTAGGATTCACGATACTCACGGGCCTTCAGTGAGGCTTTTATATGCTCTGCCGTAATCGGCGCACCCTGAGACTCAATGCTGGCTTCACTCAGCAAACTGAGATGCCAGATAGGACATAGAGGAAGACGCTCCTGATCTTCGGCATAGCGGGCGCCAGTTTTCATTACGGCTTCCAGAGCTTGCTGGTCAGCCAAGTCCGGTAGAGATGCATTGGTGATGATGGCTTTCAGGTAAGCCATATATTGTGGCAGATTATCTTCGCTAAGCAGCAGGTCCTGCTCAAATTCACCGTACATGCTAAATCCGGAAGAGATATCCGGTTCCGCATTTTCAAGCTCAGCCATGAGGTAACGATCGCCAATAAGAACCAGCTTAATATTGAGTGATTCTGCTGGTGGCAGTGGGTAGAGCCTCTTATTCGTTGATGGCTGCCATTCCAGTTGGCCATTCATTAGTATGCTTTTCAGTCGTGGCCACAAGCCGGGGTTTGATAAAATCGCCCCAATCGATAGTACCAGATAGCCATTATGAGCTTGATGTACTAAACCATGCTTAACCTGATGTTTGGCCATCGTATTGCCATCTTCAGGCGGGTAGACCGCGCCAAACAAGTTTAGCTCAGTAACATTTTCACCCGCTACAATCACTGGTGGTTCGTCGCGTTGAGGTGCCGTTAAATTAATCAGCTCAATGACATAATCGCGATATACTTTGTTATCGGGTGCAGTAATGCAAAGCACTCGAGGTTGTAGCTCAATAGCAGTAAACCGGCGTACAGCATCCTTCAGGCGATCTTGCAGCGTTCCTGTTACAGCGGGGGAGAGATCGTCATACTGCGCTAAAATAGCGTGGTACGGGGAATAATCTGGGCTCATCGTACGCCAGGTTTCTTCATGCATAGGCTTTGTGCTTTTCTATCGTTAGTGTGAAAAAGACAGCAGTATAATGGAATCAATAGCCGCATAATAGCGGTGACGTGATGTTATTTAGCTGTTTTGCAGGTCAGGCGAGACTGGCTTAAAAACAAATGCTTAAAACCGAAAAGAATTGTGCTTTTAATACACTGAGGTTACACTGTCACTCTTAAGTGTAGACATATTGAGATATTCTGACGACTATGAAATATCAGCAGCTTGAAAATCTGGAAGCCGGTTGGAAATGGAAGTATCTGGTTAAGAAGTGGAAGGAAGGCGAAGCCATTACCAGCTATATCGATACCAGTGAAGCAGAGGCTGCCATCAATGAACTTTTTGCTATCGAGCATGAACCGACTCGAGTGCTGAAGTGGATTGATAAGCATATGTCACCGGAGCTAGACAACAAGTTGAAGCAAGCGATCCGTGCCAAGCGTAAGCGACATTTTAATGCTGAGCAGGTTCATACGCGGAAGAAATCTATCGACCTGGACTACCGGGTATGGGAAAAACTGGCGGAAAAATCCCGTGAGTTAGACTGTACTTTGTCAGATGCTATCGAATACTTGTTAAGTGAGTCCAGTAAAACTGAGATGGCAAGTCGTCAGGTGCATGACCTGAAACAGGATCTGCACGAGTTGCTGAATCTCGACTGATTTGAGATTACTTTGCGTTCATACCATTAGATGGTGTTCTTACCTGAAGAATTGTTGGTTAACCCAGAATACGATGTACTGAACGCGTCCGTGTTTTTATAGGGAGTGCACTATGGAATATGTCATCGTTCTGGCTATTGTCGTTTTTATTCTGGTGTTTAAAGACCGCCCGGTTATGGTGATGGAGTTTGAAGACGGTAAGCTCACCAAACAGAAAGGCACAATTCCGGCTGGTTTTCTGAATGGGTGTAAAGATATCGCTCATAAGCAGCCATTCAGCGGGAAAATCAAAGTCTACAAGAACCGTTTCACCACAAAGCTGGTTTTTTCGAAAACCGTACCCGCGAAAGTTAAACAACGCGTTCATAACGTATTTCCATACTCTGGCGGTAGCAAAAAACGTTCAGGTAAACGCGCATAGCGCAATCTACTCATATTTCTACGTGATTATGTCTGAGCGTCTTTGGTTCTAGGGCGTTACAATGGGTGAGTTATCAAGGCTTCTTCGGAAGCCTTTTTCATCGATTAAATTTGTGAGTGCATTGGCTGACTTTCAGGGAGGTCACTTTCATATGTTAATTCCGCATGCTTTCAGGCTAACCCAAGGTGCTGATTTACGTAATGCCATTTTAGAGTATGTTCAGGAAACGGGGATTCAAGCCGGGTCTTTACTGAGTGGTGTCGGTTGCTTATCTGCCGCGACGATTAGGTTAGCGAATGAGGCAGATTCATTACTTTTAGACGGGCCTCTGGAAATATTGACACTGTCCGGCACATTAACCCCCGAGCATGTTCACCTACATATATCCGTCGCTGACAAGCAAGGTAAGATGTATGGAGGCCACTTGCTGGAAGGAACGCTAGTTTCGTTTACGGCAGAAATTTGTCTTGCCGAGTATCGTAACCTGAGCTTCAGTCGTGAGCTGGACAATCAAACTGGGTTCACGGAGCTGGTCGTTAAAGCTATCAAATAAGCGTCTGGGTGACATCGTTCGGGTGAAGCTTTGAAGTTTCACCCGAGTATATTGACGGTCTACAAAATCATTTACTGGTTTCTTTTCATATGGGTATCACTGCCAGGGTAAAACAGAGGCTGTAAATGACCTCTAGAAAGCAAGAGCTGTAAAACCTGCAAATTCTGCAAAAGGTTATGGGAATGCTTTGGAGTGTTCATTGTATATGACGAAAACAAATGATGAATGGTCTAATCAGGGTAACTCATCGTCAAATATTTAGTCTTGGGTTTTGCCGGGTGCTGTATTCACGGCATCAACCAGTGCAGCTTGGCTTACGAGATATTGTTGTATTTTGTTCTGCAGAGCAGAGAGCCTTTCTTCGGCAAGAAGCCGCTGTTTTCGTTCTTCCTCCAAGGTCTTTCCTAACTCGACGGCTAAATAGCCACCTTTGATTAAGGCTTTTGTCGTGACATTGCTTTCTGTTAAAGATTTTAGCTCTTCAATCATATAAGCATGTTTTTCAATGTTTCTAATTGTAATTGCCATAAGTTATTGTATTGCTTTTGTTTGATAGCATTGTCATTTATATTTTTATCTTATTCAACTAAAAGATAGCTTTATATGAGGGTTGGTAAAAATCGATGAAATACAGAATGCAATCAAATTACCTCGTCGGTGATATCACAAGCTACAGCGGGAAAGGAGTCAACGATGTTTAATTGATGTCTTTTTGCTCAGAAATAAAAGTAAGCAGATTGTAAATAGGGAACCGCTAATATTAAAATCGGTGAATACGGAGAGTAAAAACATAGGGCTTAGCATGAATCAACAAGCGGAAATGTTGAAACAAAAAATTCTGGCCAATAGAGCGCGAGAGGAAGACGCACCAGGCCTGAAAAGTGTAAAAATGATTCGTCATGGCTCTGATGTTATGGTGAGCGTTAAAACTCCGTTAGGGCATTTGTACCGGACTGAAACCACGTTCATCGGGTCGGATGGTCTTGACCGGATTTATCTGGCGCCTCCAAAAATATCGAAAATCGAGTGCGAAGAATTCTTTCAACAGGGATACTGGATAACTATTAAAGCGATCTCGGAGCATGGGGAAGGTGCTCAGATCACTCTTAAAACACGTATTAAGCATCTCGTGACAGACCCTGTTCGTTTAGTCGTAGTGGATATTCCTGTCTCGGCCACACTGACGCAATTGCGTCAGGAGCCACGTTATGAAGTGAATCTAACAGGGATAATTCAACTAGGGAGCAGAAAGCTGACTGTTGAGCTTAAAGATATATCAAGCAGTGGTTGCTGTTTTTTGACAGAGCTTCATGGCCCGCAATTTTCGCCAGGAATGCCGCTTAGCATTCGGGTGGTTCATCCGTCGAGCGGGGAACCGTATCGTTTGTCTGGAGTGACAAAGAACATTGTGAAGTCTGGTAATGCAAATCAATGTGGCGTGTTGTTTGATGTGAATGGAGGGGAAAATGCCAAATCTTTACTATCCAAACTTATCTTTGATGGTTCTAAGCTGTCATTTAAGAAGCTGACTACACAGTGAAAAAGAGTGAACATAAAATAGATAAGAGTAGTTTAGCCCAGTAAATAAACCTGCCGAGACTGGCGAAGCTTTTCAATACACCTTTTTACTTTTTGCAGAGAAATCGGCTTCACCAGATAATCACTTGGATTGTACTTTATCACTTGTTTGACGACGTCCATTTCACTATCAGTACTGACTATTACTACGGGAATCTGTAGCTGGTGGGAGTGAATAAATTCAAGCACCTCAATACCATCCAATGGCTTGGAGAGGTTTAAATCTAAAAAAATGCAGTCGAATTCAAACCGATTAAGCTGACTACATGCTTGCTGCGCAGTAGTGGCGTAAAGCAACTTTTCTATCTTTGTCGACTTACGTAACAATTGCGCCAGAATATGCGTCATCATCTTATTGTCTTCAATAATCAGAAAGCGGCTCATGCAGAATCCCTTAAACAACTAACAACCGTTTTCTAATCATAAGCTATCTGGAGGAGGATTATTAACCAAATGCTCAAATTTGAGCAGAAGAAATGTGACCCAAACCCACTCACAAATATCTAATGCACTATAACTTGGGTTTATCTATAACCACCACTTAATCATGAAATCATCAGTAAAGGCTAATCCATCGAAGATAAGAGATTTATTAGCAGATAAATGAAAGGGCATGACTGTTTTTTATAAATTTCTTGGCCTTTTGTTAGGCTTTGACCGTAACAGGGTAGTGACGTGGTAACAATTAATTTTTTGAATAAGAATGTACATCACTATAAAAAGAAATAGTACCCATGAAGGAGGCTCTGGAACATTAGACACCTTGTGGGATGGGGTAGATTGCGCTGTGATTATTGGTTCGTTTAATGGTAATACTGCCGTGCTGCTCTCGTTACCACTCGGAGCTGGTTTATTATAGTTAGCCTCGTTACTACTGGAACTGGTATTTGTATTATTATTTTGAGCCTCGTTTTGGTCAGGGTCCTCTTGCATTTGCTGTGGTGAAGCAGTGCTGCCTCCCACGCCACTCAATGTCATATTACCTGAGTTCACCGAGCTGGATTGCGCTGGAGATACTGAAAGTGAGGGGGCTGCTGCTGCAAGATTATTACCTATTGAAGCAGAGTAGCGGATTCCGGTGGAAGTGTGGCTTTGATGATTAAACATATTTCCTACCTGATTGGACATCTGTGGTAGAAAGTCGGAGACAGTAAAAGGAAACATAAACTGTATGACAGGTAATTGAATTAAAGGAGTACCACTGCTGGTGGCTGTATCGAACAAAAAACCAGGTAAGGGAAGTAAAGAAGCGCTATTTGATTCACCAAATAGCAATTGTTCATTTCTGACTTCATTCTGCTGTAAGGTGGCATACAGATCTGAGAGTTGAGTAAACTCTTCACGCTGACTTTCAATAAAAGAACTATTGGAAACATGTTTAAACACATTGTTATTCGACAGTTGAGACGCATCCATTATGTTCTCATTTAATTGGTCGTGACTACCTGGCACTGTCATATCCGATAGCACCATTGGAATGAGTATTAGTAGAAGCATTAGAGACTTACTGATCTTATGTCTCATCCTTATATACCGTAATCCTTTTCTAGCCATATAGCTCTTAAAGCAATATTTTGGCCAGAAATATTATCCTTTTAAAACAGATGCTTATGTTTTTTTGAGGTTCGCAAATTGCGAATTATAAATTTCAACATATCACCTAATGCACTATAACTTTTGTTTTAAGAAAAAAATAAACTTCTTTGAAAAACGTGAATAGTGTTTTAGCTTATACAAAGTCTTGCAAAAAGAGAGGGATGTCAATGTCTGGAATTCTAGAGCTAGAATCGTTACTCAAGTCTTTATCACCGGAACTCCAACCTCAAGAATATGTTTTTTGTTCAGTTCCAAACACTTTGTCCGAAATGTTGGCATTACAACCCATTGCGACATTCTTGGAAAAAGAGGGGTTAACTATCATCCTTCCTAAAAATGTGGCTGAAGATAAAGATCTTTTCTTCTCTAGTACATACAAAATGATCACTTTAACCGTTCACTCAAGCCTGGATGCCGTAGGGCTTACCGCGAGTGTTGCATCAAAACTAAGTGAACGGGGTATCAGTGCAAATGTCATTGCCGCGTATTACCACGATCATATTTTTGTTCCAAGCCAGAGAGCAGAAGAAGCGATGGAAGCATTGGCAGAGTTTACAAATTAGTTTTTGCTTAGACGTTTCTCTGAAGCAAGTAATCATTCCTTCATGTTTACCGAGCCATAATAGTAGTGTCATCGAACGTTATATGGTGTAAGAAATGACGTATTCTGTATATTTTGTAAGTGATAAGCCACAAAGAAACACTAAAATTCATGAAGTACATAGAAATGATTGCCTACATCTACCTTCTCCGGAAAGCATAACTTGTGTCGGCTATTTTGATTCAAGTCATGTGGCCAGCGAACATGCAAGAAAAATTTATCAAAACGCAGCACTCTGTGAGCACTGTTGTTCCAATACCCATGAAACACAGCCCGTTTAATCACTGTCAATTAAGGAGATAGGTTGGTCCTTCAAGAAGAGGTCAGCATCATAGGATATATGCTCCGTAATTTTTTAAAATGTCACGGTGTCACAAATGCTAAATCAAGTGCTGATAAGTGATTAGGATAGGTGAGGGTCAGAGTCAGTGTTAAGCAAAGCAACATTAATTGCATTGTCATTAAATTTTATAAGGTTTACAATGCTGGTTTAGAAACAAAAATAAAATTATAAACGTTATACATGAGTAGGAAGTCTCGCTTACCATTGGAAGATCTGTCAAAACTGGACGACTACCTAGAGTCGACAAATATTTTTATCTCTTCTGCCATACAAACTTCTCTTGAAAGAGCTTTTATCAACGTACCTAGCGAGAATAAAATCGATTCATGTGCTTTCCTGAAAATGTCCACCAAGTCACAATTTATGTGGTTGCAGTCTGTATCAAGCGGTAAAGAAGACGAACTAAGACAATTTATACTCAGGAAGTTTTATCAACTACTGAACTGAACTCCGTGATTCATATCACAACGACCAAAGCCCGTAAACCTCTCGGTTAAGCGGGCTTTTTTGTACCTGGCATTTTTTACATAACTAATCGCTGATGTTTGATAAGTGCCTTTTGGAAAACAGAGAATGCTACAAGATTGGACCAAAAGAGTTTAGCTAAAAGCAAAGCGGTTGCATTACCCACTAGATATTTATCAGCACGCCACCTCACAAATCTGAATTTCCACGGAGCCTTGGATGAAGAGTTTTCCTCAAACAGCTTACGGGATAAAGCATACAATCCAATAGTGACACTGTCACCCTTTGACTATATTCCTCGCGAAACACGAAAAATCATGGCAGCTAGTCTTATAACCGGCACAGCGAGTTAGTCCAGGTCACTATCGGTGAAAAATGCGCGCAAATTGGCGGCCTGATTCCGACCATTGCGGCGGCACTCATCGCGGCCTGTTTGACACGGTTTTGTATGCGAGAGCTCATCAAGCTGTTTGCTGAGTTGGGGGTGACACCTCCAACTCTCATCATGTGTTATCTGCTGTTCCGCGCCGTCAAAGCCCATGAATCGGTGTTGGGCGAATTAAAGGAAATGCTGCAATTGCATGAGAAGCGGATCATGAAATTAGAGTGGGAGTCAGGAGACAAAAAATAAATAGAAGCACTAATTGAACTTCAACTCACGTTCCCCATAAAATATGCCACCATCTCGTTAGAAGATGGATTATCTTTGTAGGCAATGTCAAATAAAAAGCGAGGGAACGCCAAATGCCTTTTTGCTTTTTGTTCGTATGGTGGGTCGGTATAGCAACAGTCATTGTTAGCTGGGAGTATCAAAAAGGAATACCGGATACCTTCAGCATCGCATTGATTTTCATTATCAAATTCGCTGGGTTTATCTATTTTTTCTCACTTATTCCAGCGCTGTTTCTATTGCTCGATTTCCACAAAAAACAAAAGTAAAAAACAGGCCCCGGTAAGGGGCCTTTATTAACAGCTAAAGTGAAGTTCATGGCTTGGACTGTATCAACTGTTAATTAAATCGAGATATCATGTTATTTACAATTTTAAAAATAGCACGCTTTCTCATTTTTGCTTATTAGCCATTATGGTGGTGATGCTCGGCTCGCACGTTTAGCTTGGGCTTTCCTGACTTCCTTTTTCTTTTCCTTTGTCACAGTTTGCTGCTGGGGCTGTGTCATGCGGCGACCACCACGAAACGGCTGTGGCGTAACCACGTTAGAGCGTACCGGCACACCGCTTTAGGAATGATATTCATCAAACTACGAGTGCGCACCACAAGAAAAACCTTAAATAACGGTGTTTTAGCCCTTGGTATGGCTGGGATTCTGGCGTTTAACAATCCGAAGCTTCAGTGCGCATTATGTATAGTATGGCCGATATGAAAACGCCCCGGTTAAGCGGGGCGTCCTTCGCATAGAGCGTTGATAAGTCTTGTATTTTCGTACTTGTCTTCGAGCAGACCATAGACAACTTTTTGATCGTCCATTCCAAGCAAATCGGCGATCTTAAAAGCCACATCCCAGTCCATCGAATTTAACTCATTTCGCCATTTGCTTAGGCGAGAACGACTTACACCTATTTTTTGAGCAAGTTTGTAGTCTGACTCCAGACTATACTTGTCTTTCACCATATCCAATAGTTCATTTGTGTAAGTCATACCGAGCCCGTTGAATCCCTTTGATTTGTTAAATTCTAGGCGATCAAAATGATCAAAACCATAGTTGAAGCGATGTTGACGTCGAAACGATGTTGACAGATGCTATTCCCCGCACAAAACACACACTTGCTTGTATGGGGATACAGACATGGACAGACTGCAACATCTCGCCAAACTGAAAGAGCAATTCAAACAACTGCGCGTAACGACCGTTAAGCCGAAGAACACAAACAAGCAACTGCCGAAAGGCTGTGCTGACTTCCGTTACAGCCGCACCTTCCAGATTCAAGCCCGCCGCGCCGTACTGGCAAAAGGGGGTGTTGCATGAAACTGCATGACCTGAAAATCAAAACCGAATACCTAACAGCCATTCTGGATGGCGATAAAACGTTTGAGATTCGAAAGAATGACCGTGATTTCAAGGTGGGTGATCGTGTCCGTTTAAATGATGGAAAACGCTACCTGGTGATTCGAATCAAATACATCACCGATTTTGCCCAGCAAGGCGGCTATGTCGTTTTCTCTTTCGATTGGATTTCAGGAGGTGCGCTATGAGCACCTTAACTCAGTTCCCCAAGCGAGTGACCAAAGCCCCTTCGGGGGCGGCGGTTTCTTTCATGCCGCTGCATGAGGTTTCTATTCCGCTGGATAAATCTGTCACCGCTGAATACATGGCAAATCACGCCCGCCAGGAGTTTTTCCGTTCACTGAGCATTGCCAAGGACATGCGCCGCAAAGGTGATCATGAAGGGGCGGCGTTCTTTCTATCGGATGCTGCCGAGTTTCGCCGTATCTTTGCCGCGTTTCGTCAGGCTGTCACTGTGATGGGTGGCCTGTAATGAACATGAACCTTTACCAACTTCTGAAAAATGATATTCGCGCCAGCATCCAACTGGCGCGCAGTTACCGTCTGGCCGGTGAACGTCGCCTAGCGGCTCAATTTCTTAATGATGCAGCGGAAAGCCGCCGTGAACTGTTAGAGGTAACGCAATGATCGTCACATCAGCACCCTGCGCCGCATTCGGTAAGGTCGTATGGCCTGGGAATATCCTTCAAGTATTCGTTGCCCCCCAAGGGGCAGATATTGAAAACGTTGAGGGGTTTGAGCTTATCACTCAGGAACAAGCACATGACTTAGTTACAAATCATGGAGCGCACCTCGTCATGCTTCCTGGCAGCTTTTGCTTTTTGCAAGGTATTGTCGATGCTCTCAAATAACGATCTCTTATTCGTGGCGGGTGCCGTTCAACCCGCTGACCGAACCAAAAAGAATTTAGCCAGCTATGAAGCTGGTTTTTTAGGTTCCAAAAACCAGAAAAGCAACCATTTGCATAACCTCAATGAGCTGAATGTGTTCTTTGCTCGCGAGCAGGTTAAGCACGCGGCGTCACAACCGAAGATTGACGCCGAACACCTCCGCGAAGCGGCGGCACGCAGTGCCGAAAACAATAGGCTTGTCCAAGGGCGCAAAAGTCCGACACACCCACAACAGGCCAGTTTAAACCGCCTGATGGCGCAGCAGCGCAAGCTAGAAACGCGTGATGACGAATTGGGAAGCTCTGAGGCTTACTACAACCATGACACGCTGTATGGGCTGACTGAGGCCGGAAACCGTGCCCGCGTTCTGCCGCCAAAAGGCAAATCCAAGGTGGCCGAGCCAACTATCACGCCAAACGTGGTTCGCCTGATGAAACGCGACTGGTCAGGACAGCGCAAAATCCAGTATTACACCCAGACGCCGAGCAGTGCCGCGCCGGATGCGCAGCAAGGCGAGCGTTTCACCGAGAAACTGACCAAGCGCGCCGTCAGTAAAATCTTTGAGGCGGGTGCCTACGTGGCGACCTGTCACGGCGGGTTCTGCACCTTCCTGACCCTGACATTCAGCCAGGCCGAGCGCGCCCGCATTTTCTCCAGCATGGTCGAGGCCGATGACGTAAACGGCGACCATACACCGGTTTTGATTACCCGCAACATGGCCGAGTGTGTCCCGCACATTGCCGGTGCCTATTGCTACATCGACACCACCGCCGACGACCCGGCAGCGACCGTCGATATTCTGGATGATGGCACGGTTAAAGTGATGAATGCCGACGGCATGATTGCCGGAGCCTACACACCGACGTTCCTGAAACCGGAAAAGCTGTTCACCATCACCAAAACCGCCGAAACCACCATCGGCAAAGAGGTGTCCCGTTTCCTTGATGGTGCAAAGAAAATGTACCAGCGCGGCTGGGTAGCCAACCACACACAGGAAATCGACGCCGAATCCGGTGCCAAATATTCCAAGCTGACCGAAAAGCGCATACCTGGCCACAGCAAGCCGAGTGAGTTTGGTCCCACTCGTGAAGCCGCCGATTTCCACTACATCTGGGTGGCGGAGTGTCCGGCCAATGACGACGGCGAGCCAAACCCGCATGTTCACGTTTTGCTGAACTGGGCGGTACCACAAAACTTGTTTCCAGCCTGGGCGCTGCGCCTCGAAAATCTGTGGGGCAAAGGGTTCGCGCACCTGGAGCGCATCAAAAAACCGATGGCTGCCGGCAGTTACATCATCAAGGCCGTGGGCTATGCCGCCAAAGGCGAAAACGCCGACCAGGGGCTGATTCGTGGCAACCGTTACAACATCGCCCGATGCAGCCGCGCTCCGGCGTGGGAATGTATCGCCAGTTTTCAGGCCGACAACATGGCCGCAATTATCAAAGAGTGTGGCTACCGGTTAGAGCAATGGCGCAAGCCCATTAACCGCCGCCTCAAGCGACTGGAAAAACAGCTAGACCAAACCATTAAGGCGAAAGCCATAGCGAAACAAGCCAAACAGGACGAACAGGCCATCAACAAGCTGACCGCCCGTATTATCCGGCTTGAGAACCAAATGCGGGCAACCCGCAAGGCGATAAAAAGCCGTGAGGTGCACGCCAGTACCAAAAACGTATTTTGCATGGCATTTGACGGCGAGCAGGCCGAGCAAAAAGCCTTTGATTTTCTGCTGTGGGCTGCCGGTGCGAGGGGCTGGGGCATGACCCTGGTTGACGACGAAACCGAGTTAGCCGACAGCGTCACCGAAGCCAGAGCCGTCGCCCAATCGGAATACGCAGGCCAATACCTGCGCCACTTAGACCGAAGGGCGTACTGGCAAAGCGTGTTTAGAGACCCACTTGCTCCACCAAGGGAACCGACTGACCGCGAGATTGCCAGCGCAATGGCAGCCCGCGAGCACTACGAACAATGGCAATTAGCAGCGTAAAAGGAAAGGCAATGGACAAACTGAACCAAATTACTGAACAACTACAGGG